>NZ_CP184335.1:0-1515000 GCF_054392275.1 Actinomadura sp. ATCC 39365
TCTTCCACGCTGCTCGGCTCACGCCGGGACAGATCGATACCGAGTTCCTCCGCCGCGCGGAAGACGTCCTCGTCGGTGTCGCGCATCTCGATGGACATGCCGTCGCTGGAGAGCACCTCGACGTTGAGGCACAGCGACTGCATTTCCTTGATGAGGACCTTGAAGGACTCCGGAATGCCCGGCTCGGGGATGTTCTCGCCCTTGACGATCGCCTCGTAGACCTTCACCCGGCCCAGCACGTCGTCGGACTTGATGGTCAGCAGTTCCTGCAGGGCGTAGGCGGCGCCGTAGGCCTCCAGCGCCCACACCTCCATCTCACCGAAGCGCTGACCGCCGAACTGGGCCTTACCGCCCAGCGGCTGCTGCGTGATCATGGAGTACGGGCCGGTCGACCGGGCGTGGATCTTGTCGTCGACCAGGTGCAGCAGCTTGAGGATGTAGATGTAACCGACCGAGATCGGGTACGGGAACGGCTCACCGGAACGGCCGTCGAACAGCCGCGCCTTGCCGCTCTGCTGCACCATGCGGTCACCGTCACGGTTGGCGATGGTGTTGCCCAGCAGCCCGACGATCTCCTCCTCGTGCGCGCCGTCGAAGACCGGGGTGGCCATGTTGGTACGCGGGGCGACCTTCTCGAAGCCCTTGTCCTTCAGCCGCTCGGCCCACGCCTCGGCGATGCCCGAGATGTCCCAGCCACGCGCGGCGATCCACCCCAGGTGGGTCTCCAGCACCTGACCGACGTTCATCCGGCCGGGCACGCCCAGCGGGTTGAGGATGATGTCGACCGGGGTGCCGTCCTCAAGGAACGGCATGTCCTCGACCGGCAGGATCTTGGAGATGACGCCCTTGTTGCCGTGACGGCCGGCCAGCTTGTCACCGTCGGTGATCTTACGCTTCTGGGCCACGTAGACGCGGACCAGCTCGTTGACGCCCGGCGGGAGCTCGTCGCCCTCGTCGCGGCTGAACACGCGCACGCCGATGACCTTGCCCTGCTCGCCGTGCGGCACCTTCAGCGAGGTGTCACGGACCTCACGGGCCTTCTCACCGAAGATGGCGCGCAGCAGCCGCTCCTCCGGGGTCAGCTCGGTCTCGCCCTTCGGGGTGACCTTGCCGACCAGGATGTCGCCGGGGACGACCTCGGCGCCGATCCGGATGATGCCACGCTCGTCGAGGTCGGCCAGGACCTCTTCCGACACGTTGGGGATGTCCCGGGTGATCTCCTCCGGGCCCAGCTTGGTGTCGCGGGCGTCGACCTCGTGCTCCTCGATGTGGATCGAGGAGAGGACGTCGTCCTGGACCAGGCGCTGGGACAGGATGATGGCGTCTTCGTAGTTGTGGCCCTCCCACGGCATGAACGCCACGAGCAGGTTCTTGCCGAGCGCCATCTCACCGTTGTCGGTGCAGGGGCCGTCGGCGATGACCTGGTTGACCTCGACCCGGTCGCCCTCGGCGACGATGGGCTTCTGGTTGAAGGAGGTGCCCTGGTTGGAGCGCTTGAACTTGGCGACCCGGTACGTCGTACGCGTGCCGTCGTCGTTCATGACGGTGACGTAGTCGGCGGAGACCTCCTCCACCACACCGGCCTTCTCGGCGCTGATGACGTCGCCGGCGTCGGTCGCGGCACGGTACTCCATGCCGGTCCCGACCAGCGGCGCCTCGCTCTTGAGCAGCGGCACCGACTGGCGCTGCATGTTGGAGCCCATGAGCGCGCGGTTGGCGTCGTCGTGCTCGAGGAACGGGATCATCGCGGTGGCCACCGACACCATCTGGCGCGGCGACACGTCGATGTAGTCGACTTCCTCGGCACGGGCGAGCTCGGTCTCACCGCCCTTGGTACGGACCAGGACGCGGGACTCGGCGAACGAACCGTCGGAGTTGAGCGTCGTGTTGGCCTGCGCCTTGACGTAGCGGTCTTCCTCGTCGGCCGTCAGGTAGTCGATCTGCTCGGTCACCTTGCCGTCGACGACCTTGCGGTAAGGCGTCTCGACGAAGCCGAAGGCGTTGATGCGGCCGTAGGAGGCCAGCGAGCCGATCAGACCGATGTTCGGGCCTTCAGGGGTCTCGATCGGGCACATCCGGCCGTAGTGGGACGGGTGCACGTCACGGACCTCGAAGCCGGCCCGCTCACGGGACAGACCACCGGGGCCGAGCGCGGACAGACGCCGCTTGTGCGTCAGGCCGGCCAGCGGGTTGGTCTGGTCCATGAACTGCGACAGCTGCGAGGTGCCGAAGAACTCCTTGATGGAGGCCACGACGGGACGGATGTTGATCAGGGTCTGCGGCGTGATCGCCTCGACGTCCTGGGTGGTCATCCGCTCGCGGACGACGCGCTCCATGCGGGCCAGGCCCAGGCGGACCTGGTTCTGGATGAGCTCGCCGACGCTGCGCAGGCGGCGGTTGCCGAAGTGGTCGATGTCGTCGACCTCGACGATCACCTCACCGTTGGCGCCCGGCATCGACTCCTCGCCCGCGTGCAGGCGGACGATGTACTCGATGGTGGCGACGATGTCCTCTTCGGTCAGCGTGCCCTGCGTGATCTCGGAGTCGACCCCGAGCTTCTTGTTGATCTTGTAGCGGCCCACCTTGGCCAGGTCGTACCGCTTGGGGTTGAAGTACAGGTTCTCCAGCAGGGTCTGCGCCGACTCCTTGGTCGGCGGCTCACCCGGCCGCAGCTTGCGGTAGATGTCCAGCAGGGCGTCATCCTGGCCGGCCGTGTGGTCCTTCTCCAGCGTCGCCCGCATCGACTCGTACTGGCCGAACCGCTCGAGGATCTGGTCGTTGGTCCATCCCAGTGCCTTGAGAAGCACGGTGACGGCCTGCTTGCGCTTACGGTCGATGCGCACACCGACGCTGTCGCGCTTGTCGATCTCGAACTCCAGCCAGGCACCCCGCGACGGGATGACCTTGCAGCCGTACAGGTCCTTGTCCGAGGTCTTGTCGACGTTACGTTCGAAGTAGACACCGGGCGAACGGACCAGCTGCGAGACCACGACACGCTCGGTGCCGTTGATGATGAACGTGCCCTTCGGCGTCATGAGCGGGAAATCACCCATGAACACCGTCTGGCTCTTGATCTCACCGGTGGTGTTATTGATGAACTCCGCCGTCACGAACATCGGGGCGGAGAAGGTCATGTCCTTGTCTTTGCACTCATCGACTGAGTACTTGGGCGGCTCGAACCGGTGGTCGCGGAACGACAAGGACATGGTCCCCGAGAAGTCCTCGATGGGACTGATCTCTTCGAAGATCTCTTCGAGGCCCGACTGGGTCGGGACGTCCCTGCGCCCGGCCTGACGAGCCGCCTCTACCCGGCCCTTCCACTTCTCGTTGCCCAGCAACCAGTCGAACGACTCGGTCTGCAGAGCGAGAAGATCAGGAACTTCGAGGGGCTCCTGGATGCGCGCGAAAGAGACGCGACGGGGACCAGCGGGTACGGCGGAGGCGTTGCGCGAGGCTGCCAACAGATGTCCTTCCGAGGGCTCGCGGCGGACTGACTACACGCACGCCAGACAACCTCGCAACGTGAGCAAGCATCACGGGTCGTCAAAGGGCAGCGCAAAGGGGCAGTGTAGCCGAACGGCACACGCCTGTCCACTTCGCTCTCGCTGCATGCTCCACGTTGGTCGCAGCATCGCCCGTTCAGCCGCAAACGTCAAGCCCGCGAGCCCGACTTTTAGCCGCCTAGAGGCCCGGACGCTGGGTTTTCTCCCCAGTGTGATCGGGCGCCTACCGCCAGGCCCAAGACGATACCCGCGATCGTGGGCGGTTAACGCTCCGTCACCCCGGGGGTCGAACCCATGCCGACCACCGATGTAGCTGTGACTGGAGTACCCCTATCAAGGGCTTCGCCAAACCTGATTTTTGGTAACAATTGAAGGTAGCGGCACGCCCGGCGGCTCAGGCCGTTCCCAGCAGCGTGGACAGCCCCTCGACCAGCCATCGCCCGTCTTGCCTGACCATGACGAACCGGGCTCGGTTCTGGGTCACCTGTTGCTGGGGCCTGTCCTGGTTCGGCACTACTTTTACCGTAACCATGTTCACGAACAACAGGACCTCGACCCTGTCGGGCGTGGCGCGCTCGACGCCGACGTCCACCACGGCCGCGGTGCGGACCGTCTTCTCGGCCTTGGCCTTGGACACCAGCGACGTGGTGAGCTCCTTGTAATGCCTGGTCAGCTCGCCCGTCGTGTACGCCCCGGCCCTGGCCAGGTCGGCCTCCACCGAGCGGTAGTCGTAGGAGAACATGTCGGGGGCGACCTGCCGGGCCGTCGCCATCGCCTCGGCCGCGGCCCCTTCAGCTCCCCGCAGGTCACGCAGGTCGAACCACATCCTGGGGACCAGCACGCCCGCGACGATCACCAGGACGCCGAGCAGCACCACAGTGACGGTTCTCACACCACCTGCACCACCTTCGACACCAGCCAGACGCCGCCGACCTTGGTCACGTCCATCGTCCAGCGGTAGAAGCGCTCCTGGGGCGGGCTCTTGGAACCGTCCCAGCGGATCTCGGCGTCGGCCACCACCAGCACCTTCGCCGTGCCGCCGGACATCGACACCAGGCCGGTCGCGCGCAGGACGCCGTGCTGGACGACCTTGTTGGCGACCGTGGTGCTCTTGAGCTTGCCCGCGATGGCCTGGTAGCCGGTTCTGGCCCCGCCCGTGCAGGTGTCGAGGATGCGCTGCACGTCGGCGTCGGCGGTCTTGTAGTCGAGCGAGACCAGGTTCTTGGCGTGGGTGCCGGCCGCCAGCAGCGCGGCCTGCCTGTCGTCGGCCAGGGCCTGCGCGTCACGCGCCTGGAGGGAGATCCACACGCCGGCGGCGACGAGCGCCGCCAGCGTCACGCTGAGGGCGGCCACGAGGATGCGTGCCGGGCGTGCGGGAAGCGCTCCCACCTGTGCTCACCCCTTCCGGCCGGTCGCCGGATCATAACCCGCGAGCCACTCCGCAAGCCCTGGAATCGACGGAGGCGGTTGGGGAGCCGGGGCGTTGCGGGCGCCGCGCACCCCGGTCGCGCTGCCACGCGGCTCCCTGCAGAACGCCTCGGGGTCGGGCGGCCGGGTGCTGACGTCGTGGGGCTGTCGCCTGCGTACGCCCTCGTAGCCCCGGGTGCAGGGCCTGGGCACGTTGAGGTCGAGGTCGAGGCCGAAGTGCAGGCCGTCCCGGTCGACCACGGAGAAGGCGCCCGCGACCGCGGCCGGGTAGCCGATCAGGAGCTGCCGGAGGGCGGTGACCCTGGCCGAGACCGTACGGCCGCCGATCACGAGGTGCGTCAGCAGCGGGCGCAGGTAGGGCGCGACGCCGTCGGTCAGGCGTTCGAGCGACTCGGCCGCGCGCGGGGTGCGGCCGATCACGTGGGCGAGGTCGCCGCGACCGTTCCGGAGCGAATCCGTCAAGCTCGCCAGATTCGCGGCGAATGCCTTCAGATGGCCCCCAGAAGCCCGCTGAGCGTCGAGCACGGTCTCCCCGTCGTGCAGGACCGCGACCGTCTCGGGAAGCACCCTCTCGGCCTGTCCGAGCAGTTTCTCGCCCGCGTCGGCCAGCCGTCGCAGGGCGGGCCCGTTGCCGCCGAGCCCCTTGTCCAGCTCGGTCACGACCGTCTCCAGGTCGTGCGGGTCGACCGAGGTCAGCAGGCGGTCGGTGTCGCCGAGCAGCTGGGCGGTGGGGACCGGCAGCCGCGTGTGCGCGCGGTCGATCACGTCCCCCTCCCGCAGGTACGGCCCCGCGCCCCCGGCGGGCCGCAGGTCCAGGTACTGCTCCCCCACACCCGACCGGTTGGCCACCACCGCCAGCAGGCCGCGGGCCGGGACGGGGTCGCCGGCCCCGAGCCTGACCACGGCCCGCGCGCCGTCGCCCGCCACCGCCAGCGACTCCACCCGGCCGACCGGCACCCCTCGGTAGGTCACCTCCGAGCCGTCGAACAGCCCGCCCGCGTCGGCCAGCTCGACCGTGACCCGGTAGGCGGGGTCGAACAGGTCGGCGCCGACCCGGGCGTACCTGACCAGCGTGTACGCCACCGCCACCACCCCGATCAGCGCGAACGCCAGCAGCCTGACGGTCATCGCGCACCGCCGAGCAGGTTGCGCAGCGTGGTGCCGGGCGAGGCGTCGACGGTCAGGTCGGCGTTGGCGTAGTCGCCGCGCAGCATGGACGAGGCCGATCCCGGGAACGGGAACGTGATCGCGGTCGCCAGCCCCGACGCGACGCTGTGGCGCGCCCGGTCGAGGTTGAGCAGGAGCTCGCGCAGGCGGCGGAGGCCGGCGAGGGTGTCGGCCTGGGAGCGCTCGACGACGCGGGTGGCGGTGCGGCCGAGCCGGTCGAGGGCGGCGAGCATGGCGGTCAGGCCGGCGCGCTGGCCCTTGAGCAGGGTGACGGCCGGGCCGATCTCGGTGGCGATGGCCCTGATCGTGGCGCGCTGGGCGGCCAGGGTGCCGGTGAGGCCGTCGAGGGCGTCGATCAGCCGGACGATCTGCTTCTTGGAGCCGTCGAGCCCCGCGGCGAACGCGCCGAGCCTGCGCAGCAGGTCCTTCAGCCGGGCCGAGCGGCCGTCGAGCACGTCGGCCAGCTCGCGGTTGATGGTGGCGACCTGGTCGAGCCCGCCGCCGTCGACCAGCAGCGAGGCGGCCGACAACACCTCCTCGACCTCGGCCGTCGTGCTCGTACGGGCCACCGGGATCGGGCCGCTCAGCCGTCCGCGTCCGGCGGGCAGCAGCTTGACGAACTTCTCGCCCAGCAGGCTCGTCTGCGAGATCGCCGCCGACGTGCGGTCGGGCAGGGCGACGTCGCCGCGTACCTCGCAGACCACGTCGGCCCGCCAGTCGGCGCCCAGCTCCACGCCGGTGACCTCGCCCACGGTGACGTCGTCGACCTTGCACGGCGAGCGCGGCACCAGGTCGAGCGCGTCGGCGAACCGGATGGTCACCGCGTACGGCCGCTCGCCCAGGTCGGCGCCGCCGGGCAGCGGCAGCGAGGCCACCCCCTCGAAGCCGCAGCCGGCCACGGTCAGGAGCAGCAGCGCCAGGACGAGCGGGCCTCTCATCGCACGGGTCCTTCTGGCAGGGGGTCGGGCGGCCGGATCGAGGCGGGCAGCGGGACCAGGTTCTGGATGATCGTGTCGAACCAGCGCCCGTTGCCGGTCGCGTCGGCGAGCTGCCGGGCGAACGGCCCGAGCAGGGCCAGCGACCGGTCGAGGCTCTCCTCCTGGCGGCGCAGCACGGCGACGAACGAGCGCAGCCGTTCGAGGGCGGGCCTCAACGTGGTCCTGTTGTCGGCGACCAGCCCGTCGATCTGCCCGGCCAGCACCACCGTGTTGACCAGCAGCCCGTGGACGACGGCCCGCCGCGCGGAGACCTCGCGCAGCAGCAGGTCGCCGTCGGTGACCAGGCCATGGAGGTCGGCGTTCCGGCGGGCCAGCAGGCCGGTGACGGTACGGGCGTGGCCGACCAGGTCGTGCAGGCGGGCGTCGCGGGCGGCGACGGTACGCGAGAGCCTGCCGAGCCCCCGGAGGGAGGCCCGGATCTCCGCCGAGGAGCCTTCCATGGTCTGCGACAACACGGTCATGGCCGCGGCCAGGGCCCGCTCGTCGACGCGTCCCGCGGCTGCGCCCAGGTCGGCGACGGCGGGCGCGACCTCGTAGGGGACGCTCGTGCGCGACAGCGGGATCTGCCCCTGGAGCCGGCCGCCGCCCTCGGGCACGAGCATGACGAAATGGGCGCCGAGCAGGGTCTTGATCCGGATGTCCGCCCTGGTCAGCGAGCCGAGCCGGACGTCGTCGGCCACCCGCAGGTCGACGCGGACGTGGTCGCCTTCGAGATCGACACCGGTGACCTCCCCGACCCTGACCCCGGCGATCATCACGTCGTCGTGCTCGCGCAGGCCCGCCGAGTCGGCGAACGCGGCCGAGTACGTGCTGCCGCGCGGCAGGCCGCCGACCACCAGGGCCGCCACGACCAGCGCGAGGGCCACGACGATGCCGCCGACGCCCAGCGGCACGGGGTCGCGTCTCCTGAAGGGGGTCAGTGGCATCGCGGGCTCCCGTTGACGATCTTCGGAGTGCGTACGCCGCCGCTCCTGACCGTGAGCGAGCAGAGGTAGAAGTTGAACCACGACCCGTAGGAGGAGGCCCGGACGAGCCGGCCGAGGCGGTCGGGTGCGCGGGCGAGGGTGTCCTCGACCAGGGCGCTCCTGGCGTTGAGCGCCTTGAGCAGCCCGTCCGCGTGCCGGACGCTCGCGCGCAGGTCGGGCCGGGCCCTGCGGACGAGGTCGCCGGTGACGGCGGTGAGGCGGTCGAGGGTGGCCAGCGAGTCGCCGATGGCCTCGCGGTCGCCGGCCAGGCCGCCGATCAGGGCGCGCAGGTCGATCAGCAGGCGGTCGTAGTCGTGCTCCCGGCCGGCGATCTCGCCGAGCACCGCGCCGAGGTTGGCGATCACGCGGCCGATCACGGCGTCGCGGTCGGCGAGCGTGCCGGTGAGGGAGGCGATGTGGCCGAGCAGGGCCTCGACCGTGCCGCCCTCGCCCTGGAGCACCTGGACGATCTGCCAGCTCAGCTTGTTGACGTCCTGGGGGCGGATGGCGTTGAGCAGCGGTCTGAAGCCGTTGAACAGGGCCGTGACGTCGAGGGCCGGGCGGGTGTCGGTGACGCGGGCGCCCGGCGGGAGCAGGCCGGGGCCGCCGGGGCCGGTGGAGAGCGTCAGGTAGCGGTCGCCGACGAGGTTGCGCCAGCGGACGGCGGCCACGACCGCGCGGGGCAGCGCGGTGGTGCGCCGCACGGAGAAGGCGACCTCGGCCTGGACGCCCGCCAGCGTGACGCTCTCCACCCGGCCCACCCGCACGCCGGCGATGCGGACCTCGTCGCCCTCGCGCAGCCCCGAGGCGTCGGTGAACAGGGCGTGGTAGACGACCGCGGCGGTGAAGCGGGCGCCCGAGATCGTGATCGCGAGGGTGGCCACGCACAGGGTGGTGACGAGGGCGAAGGCGGCCAGCTTGAGCGCCGGCCCGAGCGTGGTCATCGCAGCATCAGCCTCGCCAGGTCGGCCGTGCCGTCGTCGAAGCGCACCCCCGGGAAGGGCACGGGCGCGTGGTCGGGCAGGCCGTAGCAGGCCGGGGCCCTGCGGTCGGCGTAGCGCGGGGTGTCCTTGCCCGGTTCGTACGGGCGCGCCGGCCGGACGATCTCCAGCACCGCCTTCGCGCTGCCGTGCCCGAAGGCGTTGTCCAGCAGCGGCCGGAGGCGGTCGAGGCCGCGCAGGACGCACGGGATGACGGGCGCGTGATGGGCGGCCACGTCGAGGGCCGGGCGGACGACGTGCGGCAGGCCGACGATGCCCGGCTCGTTGGTGTTCAGCAGGCGGTCGGTGGCGGTGGCGGCCCGGGTGACGGCCGCGGTGGCCGGGGCGATGGGGGCGGCGGTGAGGGTGCGGCTGATCGCGGCACTGTTGGCGAGGGCGCGCAGCAGGTCGGGGGCGGCCTGGCCGTACCGGGCGGTGACGTCGGCGAGCTTGGCGATGTCCCGCCTCAGCGCCGGCAGGTGGGGCTGGAGGCGGCGCAGGTAGGCGTCGGTTCTGTCCAGGGTCGTGCCGAGCCGGGCGCCGCGGCCGTCCAGGGCGGTGGCCAGGGCGTTCAGGGCGGCGTTCAGGCGTTCGGGGTGGACGGCGCGCAGGTGGGCCAGCAGGCGGTCGAGGATCTCGGTGATCTCCACCGCGGCCGCCGAGGACCTGAGCACGTCGCCGTCGCGCAGCGGGCCTCGCGGCGAGCTGGGCGGGATCAGGGCGACGTACTTCTCGCCGAACAGGGTCTTGGCGCGTAGCTCGGCGGTGGAGGCGCGGTCGACGTCGTGGTCGAGGGCCAGGGTGATGCGAGCGCCGTGTTCGGCGGGCGCCAGGTCGGCCACCTCGCCGACCACGACCCCGTTGACCTTGACGTCGGCCCGGCGGTCGAGCTGGAGCCCGGCGGCCGGCAGCAGCAGCGTGACGTGCCGGGCGGTGGAGAACGCCTTCGTGTAGACGGCCAGCGTCAGGGCCGTGAAGGCGGCGACGATCGCCACGAGCGCGGCGCCGTGCCTCATCCGGCCAGCCTCACCGTCGTGGTCGTGCCCCAGATGGCCAGGCCGAGCAGGAGGTTGGCGACGTTCACCGTCACCAGCACCGCGCGTACGGCCCGCCCGACCGCCACCCCGACCCCGGCCGGCCCGCCGGTGGCGTGGAAGCCGTGGTAGCAGTGGATGAGGATCACCAGGACGGCGAAGACCATCGCCTTGCCGAAGGACCACAACACGTCGTAGGGCGACAGGAACAGCTCGAAGTAGTGGTCGTAGGTGCCCGTGGACTGGTCGTGCAGCACGGTGACGATCAGGCGGGTGGCGAGGTAGGAGGCGAGCAGGCCGAGCACGTACAGGGGCATGACGGCGGCGAAGCCGGCGATCAGCCGCGTGGTGACCAGGAACGGCACCGGCGGGATCGCCATGACCTCCAGCGCGTCGACCTCGTCGCCGACCCGCATTGCGCCGAGCTGGGCGGTGAATCCGCAGCCCACGGTGGCCGACAGGCCGATGGCGGCCACCAGCGGGGCGATCTCGCGGGTGTTGACGTAGCTGGACAGGAAGCCGGTGAAGGCCGAGCCGCCGATGCGGTCGAGGCCGGTGTAACCCTGCAGGCCGACCTCGGTGCCGGTGAAGAAGGTCATGAAGGCGACGATCGTCATCGTGCCGCCGATCACCGCCAGGCCGCCGCTGCCCAGCCCGACCTCGGCCAGCAGCCTGAGCACCTCCCGGCGGTAGCGCGCGCCGGCCGGAAGGGCCCTGATCGCCCTGGCGTAGAACTCGCCCTGCCGGTCGAGCGCCCTCATGACCGCACCAGCTCGTTGTAGACCGCGCTGATCAGGAAGTTCTCGGCGAACAGCAGCAGGGCGGCGAACACCACGGCCTGGTTGACCGCCTCCCCCACACCCTTGGGCCCGCCCGCCGCGCTCAGCCCCTTGTACGCGGCGACGAGCCCCGTCGTGACGCCGAAGACCAGCGCCTTGCCCTCCGAGACCCACAGGTCGGACACCTCGGCCAGGGCGTTGAACGACTGCAGGTACGCGCCGGGCGAGCCGCCCTGGACGACCACGTTGAACAGGTAGCCGGCGACCAGCCCGACCGTGACGACCAGGCCGTTGAGCAGCGGCGCGACCAGCGCGCAGGCGGCGACCCTGGGCACGACGAGCCGGTGGAGCGGGTCGACCGCGAGCACCTCCATGGCGTCGATCTCGTCCCTGATCCGGCGGGCGCCGAGGTCGGCGCAGATCGCGCTGCCGGCCGCGCCCGCGATCATCAGCGCGGTCACCACCGGGCCCGCCTCGCGGACGATGCCGAGGCACGGCGGTGGCCCCGGTGAAGGACTGGGCGCCGAACTGGCGGATGAGGTTGCCGGTCTGCATGGCGAGGACGGCCCCGAAGGGGATGGCGACCAGGGCGGTGGGCAGGGCGCTCACGCTGACGATGAACCACGCCTGCCGGACGAGCTCGCGCACCTGGAAGGGCCGTCGCGCGGCGGCCCTGGCGGTGTCGAGCGACATGGCGACGAACCGCCCGACCTCTGCCGTCACCATGTGCGGCCGATCGGACGCGGACAGTCACCGTCGAAGGCCGCGAGGAGGTACGTCTCGGTCGGATTCATGATCTAGGCGACGCCGTCCGCGTGGGCGTTGATCAGCCGGGGGTACTCCTCCAGCCAGTTGCGGCCGCGTTCGTCCACGAACGAGCCCTGCGGCGGGATCACGCCGTGGGCCGCCAGCCACCGGCCGGGCGGCTGCTGCGAACGGCGGAGCACATTGCCGCTCGGCATGAGCTGCGGCGGGATCGGCGGCAGCCCGCCGGGGTCGTGGCCCATCTGGGCCTCGGCCTCCAGCTCGGAGATGTCCTTCTCCTCCGACATGCCGATCGGGCCGTGCCTGCGGGCGTTGAGGAACTGCCGCACCACCGGCTCGTCGCTGGACAGCAGCATCTCGCGCGGCCCGAACATGACCAGCTCGCGGCGGAACAGCAGCCCGATGTTGTCGGGGACCGTGCGGGCGGTGTTGATGTCGTGGGTGACGATCAGGAACGTGGCCTCGATGTCGGCGTTGATGTCGACGATCGTCTGGTTGAGGAAGGCGGTGCGGACCGGGTCCAGGCCGGAGTCGGGCTCGTCGAACAGGATGATCTCGGGGTCGAGCACCAGCGCCCTGGCCAGGCCGGCGCGTTTGCGCATGCCGCCGGAGATCTCGCCGGGCAGCTTGCCCTCGGCGCCGACCAGGCCGACCAGGTCGATCTTCGCCATCACGATCCGGCGGATCTCGGCCTCGGTCTTCCTGGTGTGCTCGCGCAGCGGGAAGGCGATGTTGTCGTAGAGGTTGAGCGAGCCGAACAGGGCGCCGTCCTGGAACAGCACGCCGAACAGTCGGCGCAGCTCGTAGAGCTTGCGCTCGGGGCAGCTCGCCAGGTCGTGGCCGTCGATCCAGATGTGGCCGCGGTCGGGACGCAGCAGGCCGACCAGCGTCTTGAGGAAGACGGACTTGCCGGTGCCCGACGGGCCGAGCAGCACCGAGATCTCACCCGCGGGCAGCGTGAGCGAGACATCTTCCCAGATGACCTGCCGACCGAACGACTTGGTCAACCCCTCGACCACGACCTCGACGCCCACTGGCCACCTTCCCGATCACAGGGAGCACTCAGGGGATAACGTGCCGCACACTTTACTTCCAGGATGGACTCACGGTAGCGGCGTTCCGAGGAATTGGAACCGGTTCCAATAACTTGTTACCCCGCGGTTATGAGACGTCGGGTCCAGTAAGGGCGCGCAGGCTCGGGCGCAGCAGCCGGGCGATGTGGTCCGGCGGGGCGTCGCGCAGCTCGGGCAGTTCGAGCAGCTGGTGGCCGACGGTCACGCCGAGCAGGATCGTGGTCGTCAGGGCCGCGCGCAGGCGGGCGTCCTCGCCGGGGATCGCCGCGGCGAGCCGGTCGATCTGCCGGGCGAGCGCCTCGCGGGCCGCCGTGCCCGCCTCGGGGTGGGTGAGCATCGAACGCATCATCGCCAGCGAGCCCTGGGGCAGCTCGCCCATCTTCACGTCGAGGGTGCGGAGCAGGTGCTCGACCAGCTCCTCGGGGGTGGTGGCGGCCTCGGGGGCGGGCGTGGCGCGCACGGCGGCCCTGAAGAGCTCCTGCTTGTTGCCGAAGTACTGCATGACCAGGGCCGGGTCCACCTCGGCGGACTTCGCGACCGCCCTGATGGTGGCGCGCTCGTAGCCGACTTCGGCGAACAGCGCCCTGGCCGCGTCGAGGATCCTTCCCTCGGTCCTGCGCCGCCGTTCGGCACGGGGAAGCACTCGCTCGCTCACGGTCCGACTCTACCCGTGTTGACCGTTCGTCCGAATTCGCTCTACGCTCGTTGAGTCAACGATCGTTGAGCGAGATGTGAGGGTTGTGGTCATGACCGTCGAGGAGATCGTCGGCGCCTTCCACGGCGCGATGCTGCACAAGTCGGCCGACGAACTGGCCGACCTGTACGCGGAGGACGGGAGGCACGAGTTCCCGTTCGGCGGGCTGCCGCCGTACGAGGGGCGGGAGGCGGTGCGGACGGGGTACCGGGCGGCCTGGGGTGTCTCCCCCGCCGTGCCGCAGGAGGTGGAGCGGGTCGCGTTGCACCGTACGGACGATCCCGAGGTGGTGGTCGTCGAGCAGAACGCGCACGTCAAGGTGGGCGAGCGGGCGATCACCGTCCCGGGGCTGCTGATGTTGCGGATCAGGGGCGGCCGGATCGTCCACTGCAAGGACTTCATGGACGCGAGCGCCATCGCCAAGGTCCGGGAGGCGGCCCACGAAGCCGGGATCACTTCCGGGTGAGATCGAAGACGGTGATGCCGCCGACGGTCGTGGCGGTGAAGGTGTCCTGTACCCAGGCCGCGATCCGGGCCGCCTCGCCGCTGCCGCCGGTGCCGGGGCTGCCGAAGCCGCCCATGCCGGTGCCGATGAAGTAGTGGATCCGCCTTTGGGCGACGTACTGCTTGAACCGGTCGAGGGTGGGGGCGGGGTCGGTGCCGTTGAAGCCGCCGACGGCCATCACGGGCAGGCCGGTGGCGAGCTGGTAACCGGCGGCGTTGTTCGAGCCGACGGTCGCCGCGGTCCAGGTGTAGCCGTCCTGCCTGAGCAGGGCGGTCAGCTCGGCCGGCGGCGTCCCCGCGTCCAGCAGGCCGCCGGCCCGCTCCGAGCGCCGGAAGCCACCGGGCCTCCCTCCGCCGCCACCGCGCCACCCGGGGCCGGCGCCCGGCGAGCCGGCGCCGGGCCCGCCGGGAACCGTGCCGGGCAGCCCGGGGCCGGTGCCCGCCTGGTCGCGGAAGGCACCGCCGGTGGTCGGGCCAGGTCGCCCTCCGAAGGCAGTGGCGGGGCCGGCCGTCGGGATCGCGCCGGTGTGCGGGGTCGCGGCGGTGTCCACCGCGTACGACGCCGGCCCCGCCAGGCACGCCACCACGGCCACCAACCCCACCACGGCCCGGCGTGCGAACAACAACACCAGCGCCGCGCCCAGCCCCACAACCACCACGACCGGCCCCAGCCACGCGTTCCACCCCTCGGTACGGGACAGCAGCACGTACGCCCACACCACCGTCCCCGCCGCCACCATGGCGAGCAGCCGGTGCGCCCCGCGCTCCCAGGCCACGGCCGTCCCCATCCCGACCAGCACCGCGACGGCCGGTGCCAGGGCGACGGTGTAGTACGCGTGGAAGATCCCCTGCATCAGGCTGAACACCAGCCCGGTCACGACCAGCCAGCTCCCCCACACCCACACCGCGGCCCGCACCGGATCGGTCCTGGGCGCCCGCCGGGTGAGCCAGGTGACCGCGACCAGCAGCGCCAGCGCCGCGGGCAGCAGCCACGAGATCTGCCCGCCCGCCTCGGTGTCGAACAGCCGCAGCCAGCCGGCCTGCTGGTCCAGGTTCCCGAGGCCGCCGTAGTCGTCGCCGTTCAGCCGTCCGATGCCGTTGTAGCCGAGCGCCAGCTCCAGCACGCTGTCGGTCTGCGAGCCGCCGATGTAGGGCCGCTCGGACGCCGGCACCAGCGCCACGGCCACCAGCCACCACCCGGCCGCCACCGCCATCGCCGCCCCGGCCGCCAGGAGCTGCCACACCCGCCGCCGAAGGGCACCCGGCGCGGTGACGAGAAAGACCAGCGCGAACCCCGGGGCCACGAGGAACGCCTGCAACATCTTGACCAGAAACGCGAACCCGATCACCGCCCCCGCTCCCACGAGCCACCGCGTCGAGCCGTGTTCCCTGGCCCGCGTCACGCAGTACCCGGCGACGGTCAGCGACAACACCAGCAGGGCGTCGGGGTTGTTGAACCGGAACATCAGCACGGCCACGGGCGTGACCGCCATCGCGGCCCCGGCCAGCAGCGCCGCCCGGACGGGGAACAGCCGCCGCACGGTCGCGTACACCATGGCCACCGCGCCGACGCCCATGAGCGCACTGGGGCACGAGGAGGGCCCAGGAGTTCAGGCCGAAGATCCGTACGCTCAGCTCCATCGGCCAGAGCGAGGCGGGGGTCTTGTCGACGGTGATCGCGTTCGCGGCGTCGGACGACCCGAAGAAGAACGCCTTCCAGCTCTGGCTCCCGGCCTGCACGGCCGCCGAGTAGTAGGAGTTGGCCCACCCCGACGCCCCGAGCCCCCACACGTAGAGGGCTCCGGCGCCGAGGAGCAGCACGGCCGACGCCATCCGGGATCTCGCTTCGCTCAGCACACCTGCACGCTAGGCAGGCCCGTTGGCCGGGCGATGAGACGCGGATGAGAATCGCGTGAGCCGTCCCGTTACATGCGAAAAGAGGCGGCCACACCCGGCACCAGGGTGTGTCCGCCTCTTCCGAAGAGCTGTGTGAAGTGGGAAGTTACTTCACGGTCACGGTGGCGCCGGCGCCCTCGAGGGCAGCCTTGGCCTTCTCCGCCTGCTCCTTGTTGACCTTGCCGTCGAAGACCGGCTTGGGAGCGCCGTCCACCAGGTCCTTGGCCTCCTTGAGGCCCAGGGACGTGAGGGCGCGGATCTCCTTGATGACCTGGATCTTCTTGTCGCCGGCGGCCTCGAGGATGACGTCGAACTCGTCCTGCTCCTCAACGGCGGCGGCCTCGCCACCGCCACCGGCGGCGGGGGCGGCGGCAACCGCGACGGGGGCGGCGGCCTTGACGTCGAAGACCTCTTCGAAGTTCTTCACGAACTCGGACAGCTCGAGGAGGGTCATCTCCTTGAACGCGTCGAGCAGCTCGTCGTTGCTGAGCTTCGCCATGATGCTTTTCCTTACGTTTAGGACTTGCAGAAAACTAGGAACGGGACCGCGGAAGTTGCGGCAACCCCCGTGTTACTCGCCCGCTTCTTCGCGCTTGGCACGAAGGGCGTCGGCCAGCTGAGCCATCTGCGTGGGCAGCGCGGCGAAAACCGCGGCGGCAGCGCTCTGCTTCGCCTTGAGGGCACCGGCGAGCTTAGCGAGGAGGACCTCGCGGGACTCGAGGTCGGCGAGCTTGGTGATCTCGGTGGCGTCGAGCGTCTTACCGTCGAGCACACCACCCTTGATCACCAGAAGGGGATTGGCCTTGGCGAAGTCACGCAGACCCTTGGCCGCCTCGACAACGTCGCCGTTGACGAAGGCGATCGCGGTCGGGCCCGTGAGCAGGTCGTCGGGGAACGACAGACCGGCTTCGTTGGCCGCGATCTTGGTCAGGGTGTTCTTCGCCACGGCGAACTTCGCATTCTCACCAAGAGCAACGCGCAGCTGCTTGAGCTGAGCGACGGTGAGACCGCGGTACTCGGTCAGAACGGCGGCGCTGCTGCCTTCGAACTCGCTCTTGAGCTCGGCAACGGCTGTCGCCTTATCCGCCCTCGCCATGGGCCTCCTTCCAGGTGTGCCGCCGGCGAAGGGCCCTGGAAATGAGAACAGCCCCGGGCGCAGGGGCGCACGGGGCTCACATATGGAACTACACCATATGGGAAACTCGCATCACACCTGCGCGGGCCGTCCACAGAACGTGGATCCTTCGGTCGCCAGGACTGATGCACCTGACGACGACCGGCGGTCTTCGGCAACGACCAGAGTACGTGCTGGTCGCCGAGTTTCCAAATCGGTTCTCAGTTGACGGTCGTCTTCGGCAGCTCACCGACCTGGTCCGCGGGCGGGGCCTCGACCTTCACGGGCTCGTTGAAGCCCTTGAAGAGCAGCGTGGCGTCCAGCGTCGCGCCCTCCTTGGAGCCGTTCAGGGTGAGCTTGCGGGGCAGACCGTCGCCGGCCACCCAGATGTCGAACTTGACGTCCTTGAGCTCGGCGAGGTTCGTCCTGGCCTGCTGCTGCTTGTCGGCGGGCAGCTGGCCGACGGCGGCGTCCACGGGGAACGTGCCGCTGTAGTGGGTGGTGTCCGCGCCGTTGACGCTCTCGGTGCCGACCTGCTTCACGTCCTTGGAGACGGTGACCAGCTTGGTCACGTTGGCGAGGTCGAACTGCTGGATCTGGCTGAGGTACTGGTTGACCTGGTTCTGGTCGCCCACTTCGTTGAGCGCGACCTTGATCCACGGCTTGGTCGCGCCGACGAGCTGCTTGAGCGCCTCGACCTTCACGTAGACGGTGTCACCCTGGAGGACGGCGCGCACGCCGCCCGGCAGGTTCCGGCCGCCCATGTCGACGGTGTCGAGGGTCAGGTCGACGGCGAGCTGGGGCTTGCTCTGGTAGAGCATGCGTCCCTGCACCTTGCCGTTGCCTTCTTGGGGGTGCGTGACGTTCGCGACGGCGTCCACCGTGTAGCTGGTGACCTCTGCGGTCTTCTGCGCGGCCTGCGCGAGCACCTCTGAGGCGGCCAGGTTGACCTGGATGGGCTGCACGTTCGTACCGCACCCGGCGACCGTGGCCGCGATGAGAGCAGCTCCGGCCGCGGCGGTGGCGAGACTTATCCTGCGCTTCAGCATGTTTTGACCCTACGGTTGGCTTGTCCCGTCGTGGCGACTTCCCCGCATAATTCGGGGAAAACCCAGGGTTCTCCCCGACAAGCTGTGCACGATTTCTGCACAACCCCGCTCACCTGGAGAGATCATCCACGCCGGAAATCCCGGACGAAACGGTTCCGACCCGGTGCTCGAAGGCACCCGGACGAACCGAAAGGCCCCCGCCTGAGACAGGCGGGGGCCTTTCGAAGAACGTGCAGCCGTTACGCGTCGAGCTCGGCGGTCAGGCCACGGGTGAGGTTGGGGTCGACGGGGACGCCGGGGCCCATGGTGGTGGAGAAGGTGACCTTCTTCAGGTAACGCCCCTTGGCCGCCGACGGCTTGAGACGCAGCACCTCGTCAAGGGCGGCGGCGTAGTTCTCGATGAGCTGACGCTCGGGGAACGACGTCTTGCCGATGATGAAGTGCAGGTTCGCCTGCCGGTCGGTGCGGAACTCGATCTTGCCGCCCTTGATCTCCGTCACGGCCTTGGCGACGTCGGGCGTCACGGTGCCGGTCTTGGGGTTGGGCATGAGACCGCGCGGGCCGAGCACGCGGCCCAGACGGCCGACCTTGCCCATGAGGTCGGGGGTGGCGACCACGGCGTCGAACTCGTTGAGCCGGTTGCCCTTGGCGATCTCGTCGATCAGCTCGTCGGCGCCGACGATGTCGGCGCCCGCCTCGCGGGCTGCCTCGGCACGGTCACCGGTCGCGAAGACCAGGACCCGGGCGGTCTTACCGGTGCCGTGCGGGAGGTTGACCGTGCCGCGCACGATCTGGTCGGCCTTGCGAGGGTCGACACCCAGCCGCAGCGCCACTTCCACGGTGGCGTCGAACTTGGTGGTCGACGTCTCCTTGGCCAGCTTCGCGGCGTCGGCGGGCGTGTAGAGCTTGTCGCGGTCGACCTTGGCCGCCGCGTCCTTGTGCGCCTTGCTGCGCTTCATGTCTGTCTCCTTGTGGTACGCGGGCCGGGACCCGGCCCTCCCACGGATCTGGGAAAGGTCTTAGTCGGCGATCGTGATGCCCATCGACCGGGCGGTGCCGGCGATGATCTTCTCAGCAGCCTCGACGTCGTTGGCGTTGAGGTCGGGCATCTTGGTCTCGGCGATGCTGCGCAGCTGCTCGCGCGTCAGCCTGCCGACCTTCTCCTTGTGGGGGACGGCGCTGCCCTTGTCGAGACCCAGGGCCTTCTTGATCAGCTCAGGCGCCGGGGGCGTCTTCGTGATGAAGGTGAAGCTGCGGTCTTCGAAAATGGTGATCTCAACGGGGATGATGTTGCCCCGCTGGGCCTCCGTCGCAGCGTTGTACTGCTTGACGAAGTCCATGATGTTGACGCCGTGGGGACCGAGGGCGGTACCGACCGGCGGAGCGGGCGTGGCCTGGCCAGCGGGGAGCTGGACCTTGACGAGCGCCGCGATCTTCTTCTTCGGAGGCATGAGTCCTTCTCCGGGTCCTGATCGTGATGCTGTCCGGACGCGGATGCGCCCGGACATGTCGGAAGGCCACCCTTCGCGAAAGGCGGCCGACCGAACGTCTAAGTGTAGGTGATCGTCTTAGATCTTCGAGACCTGGTTGAACGAGAGCTCGACCGGGGTCTCACGACCGAAGATCGAGACGAGCACCTTGAGCTTCTGCGACTCGGGGCTGATCTCGCTGACCGAGGCGGGCAGGGTGGCGAAGGGACCGTCCATGACCGTGACGGACTCGCCGATCTCGAACTCGACCGTGGGGCCGCTGGCCGCCTTGGTGGTGGCCTTCTTGCTCTCCTCGGTCGGCTCGGGCGCCAGCAGCTTGGCGACCTCGTCGAGGCTGAGCGGGGACGGCTTGTTGGACAGGCCGACGAAACCGGTCACGCCGGGCGTGTTGCGCACGGCGGCCCAGGACTCGTCGGTCAGCTCCATGCGCACCAGGACGTAGCCGGGCAGCACGCGCTCCTTGACCGGGACCTTCTTGCCGCTCTTGAACTCCTGGACGGTGTGCGTGGGCACCTCGACCTGGTAGATGTAGTCCTCCATGTTGAGCGACACGTTGCGGCTCTCGATGTTGGACTTCACGCGGTTCTCGTAGCCGGCGTAGGAGTGGATCACGTACCACTCGCCGGGGAGCCCGCGCAGGGAGCTCTTGAACTCCTCGACCGGGTCGACGTCGGGCAGGATCTCGGCCTCCGCGTCGGCGGGGGCCTCCTCCGACTCCTCGACCTCGTCGGTCTCGTCGGCCTCCTGGAGAGCCGCCTCGACGCCTTCGTCGCGAGCCTCACCCAGCTCGTCGCCCCATTCGTCGGTGGCCTCTCCCAGCTCGTCGTCGCCCCGCTCGTCGCGGGGTTCCTCGGCCGGAACAGAAGACTCGGACACGTGACCTTTCCTCATTTCCTCGAATCGAATGGTGTCGCCGTCAGCCGACACCACACGGTGTCGAGCTAGGCGGGATCACTCCCCGCCGAAGACGCGGAGGACGGCCCAGCCCAGAGCGGCGTCGAGCCCATAAACGATCGCCACCATGATCAGAACGAATACCAGAACGACCGTGGTGTAGGTGATGAGATCCTTGCGTGTCGGCCAGATAACCTTGCGGAGCTCGTTGACGACCTGCCGGTAGAAAAGGGCAGGTGAAGTGCGTGTCTTCTTTTCGCCACTGGGCTTGCCTGCGGTCTCGCCGCGCGTGTCGATCGCCACAGTCCTCACCTGAATCTGTCGTATCCAACGCAGTTTTGCGGCGCGCTTACACGCCATTATTGCGCGGACCGCACTCGCAGGGCACGAGGGACTCGAACCCCCAACCGCCGGTTTTGGAGACCGGTGCGCTACCAATTGCGCCAGTGCCCTATGTCGTCAACCACACTACCCTGATCGACTCACTGCCTGGACCGAACCGCTCGCCGACATGCGGCGGAAGGACCAGGCGAAAGCATACGGGGGATTGCCCGGTACGTCGAACCCAAACCTGATCGCCCAGGTCACGCCCGCGTGGGAGCATGGGAGGCATGTCCACGCGACCCCGTATCTCCGCAAGAATCTCCGCGATTTCCGAGTCCGCCACGCTCGCGGTGGACGCCAAGGCCAAGGCGATGAAGGCGGCCGGCCGCCCGGTCATCGGCTTCGGCGCCGGCGAGCCCGACTTCCCGACGCCCGGCTACATCGTCGAGGCGGCGGTCGAGGCGGCCCGCGACCCGCGCAACCACAAGTACACGCCGGCGGGCGGCCTTCCCGAGCTGAAGCAGGCCATCGCCGACAAGACGCGGCGCGACTCCGGCTACTCCGTCGAGCCGTCCCAGGTGCTCGTCACCAACGGCGGCAAGCAGGCCGTCTACGAGGCGTTCGCCACGCTGCTCGACCCGGGCGACGAGGTCGTCGTCGTCGCCCCCTACTGGACGACCTACCCCGAGGCGATCAAGCTGGCCGGGGGCGTGCAGGTCGACGTGGTGACCGACGAGTCCACGGGCTACCTGGCGAGCGTCGAGCAGCTCGAGGCGGCCCGTACCGAGCGCACGAAGGTGCTGCTGTTCGTCTCGCCGTCCAACCCGACGGGCGCGGTCTACTCGCGTGAGGAGACCGTGGCGATCGGCCGGTGGGCGGCCGAGCACGGGCTGTGGGTGGTCACCGACGAGATCTACGAGCACCTGGTCTACGGCGGCGCCGAGTTCACCAGCATCGCCACGGCCGTGCCCGAGCTGGGCGACCGGGTCGTGATCCTCAACGGCGTGGCCAAGACGTACGCGATGACCGGCTGGCGGGTGGGCTGGCTGATCGGCCCGTCCGACGTGGTCAAGGCCGCCTCCAACCTGCAGTCGCACGCCACCTCCAACGTGGCCAACGTGTCCCAGCGGGCCGCGCTGGCCGCGGTGTCCGGCGACCTGTCGGCCGTGGCCGAGATGCGGTCGGCCTTCGACCGGCGGCGCCAGACCATGGTGCGGATGCTCAACGAGATCCCGGGCGTGTTCTGCCCCGAGCCGAAGGGGGCGTTCTACGCGTACCCGTCGGTCAAGGAGCTGCTGGGCAAGGAGCTGCGCGGCCGGCGGCCCGGGTCGTCGGCGGAGCTGGCCGAGCTGATCCTGGAGGAGGCCGAGGTGGCGGTCGTGCCGGGCGAGGCGTTCGGCACCCCCGGCTACTTCCGGCTGTCCTACGCCCTCGGTGACGACGATCTGGTCGAGGGCGTCAGCCGGATGGCCAAGCTGCTGTCCGAGGCTCACTGAGCGGTTCACGGGGCGCCCTGCCGGCCTTCCTGGGTCCGGCGGGGCGCCTTCGCCGGTTCAGGAGGCGGCGTGCCTGACGGCGGCGGCGGTCTGGCGTAGCTGGGCGGTCATGCCGGGCGTGGCGGCGAGGTAGACGGCCGTGCCGGGGCTCTCCAGCCACATGAAGTTGCGCAGGCCGTCGCGGCTCGTCCAGCGCAGCGCGGGCTTGCCGCGGTAGGCGGTCAGGGTCGACCGGGCCACCAGCGTGGCGAACTGCTCGGCCGTCCGCACGCCGCACACCACGCCCACCCGCAGTTGCTCGTCCTCGTCGTCGCGCCACATCACGCCCCTGACCGTGAGCCGCCTGGCGAGCGCGGCCAGGCGGCCGAAGGTGCCGGCGCGGGCCAGCGGCGGGGGCGCGCCGGGGATCTCCAGCCTGGTCGATCCGCAGGCCAGCGTGACGGGTTCCACGGTCGCCGGCTCGCTCGCCGACGGCGGCGGCGGTGTGGTGGTGGGCGGTCGCGGCGTGTCGCCGCCGCACCCGCCCGTGCCTGCGGCCAGCGCGAACGTGATGAACACCGCTGCCGGGCGCCGCATCGTCCCCCCATGACTCGTGGGATCAACCAGGGAAAAGGCTCCTAGTCTCCTACAGGAGCACGGGCCGAGGCGGCAATAGGCAGCAGTTCGCCGCCGAGGGAGTCGCTCACCCGGATCCAGGCGCCCGTGCCGGGGCGTTCCAGCCAGGCGATCACCCTGCCGCCGCCCGGATGCGCGCCGACGACCGCGGGCCGGCCCCGGATCGTGGTCTCGCGGGGATCCAGCACGCCGGCGTGCGCGCGGTAGGTGTCCCAGTCGGCGGCCACGGTGCCGTGCTCGACCTGGGCCTCCACGTAGCGCTTCGTGGTGCCGTACCTGGCCCGGGCGCCGTCGGGGGCGACCGGGCCGCCGCCGCTGCGGCGCAGGCCGCGTGGCAGGTAGGTGAGCCAGAGGTCGTCGGAGACGACCGCGAGCGGGGGCTCGGGCCGCGCCGCCGCCGCGCCGGGCCGGGGCGGCGCCTTCAGGGGCGGCGCGGGCACGTACGCCGAACCCGCCGAAGGCGGGTGCGGACGGCCGAAACCCGAGTGGAACAGGGCGTAGATGGCGAGAGCGGTCACCGCGAACGCCAGTCCGGCGAGCAGCGCGCGCCGGCCCTGCCCCGCGACGCCCGCACCCTCAGGGATCATGGACGGTTGATCCCCCGATCCGGGCGATCTCTACCGTGCCGATGCCGGTCCCGCAGCCTTCGGCGACATGCGAATCCGCACCTGGGGCCAGTGGCAAAATATGGAAATGCACCGGCCCCTGCACACGCTGCCCAAAGCCCATCTCCACCTGCACTTCACCGGCTCCATGCGGCACTCGACGCTGATCGAGCTGGCCAGGGAGCAGGGGCTGCACCTGCCCGACGCGCTGGAGCAGGACTGGCCGCCGCGGCTGCGGGCCACCGACGAGCGCGGCTGGTTCAGGTTCCAGCGGCTGTACGACATCGCCAGGTCCGTGCTGAGCCGTCCCGAGCACGTCTACCGGCTGCTGCGCGAGACGGCCGAGGACGAGGCGGCGGCCGGTTCCCGGTGGCTGGAGATCCAGGTGGACCCGTCGGGGTTCGCCGCGCGGTTCGGCGGGCTCACGGCCACGCTGGAGCTGATGCTCGACGCGGCGCGGCAGGCCGCCGAGCACGCCGGGGTGCACATGCCGGTGATCGTGGCGGCCAACAGGACCAGGCATCCGCTCGACGCGAACACCCTGGCCAGGCTCGCCACCCAGTACGCCGACCAGGGTGTGGTGGGCTTCGGCCTGTCCAACGACGAACGGCGCGGCGCGGCGCGCGACTTCGAGCGGGCCTTCCGCATCGCCAAGCGCGGCGGCCTGCTGGCCGTGCCCCACGGCGGCGAGCTGCTCGGGCCGCGCAGCGTGAGCCAGTGCATCGACGACCTGGGCGCCGACCGGGTCGGGCACGGCGTGCGGGCGGCCGAGGACCCGTGGCTGATGCAGCGGCTGGCCGACCGGCAGATCTGCTGCGAGGTGTGCCCGACGTCCAACGTGGGGCTGGGCGTGGCCGAGCGGGCGGCGGACGTGCCGCTGCGGCGGCTGTTCGACGCCGGGGTGCCGATCGCGCTGGGCGCCGACGACCCGTTGTTGTTCGGCACCCGGCTGCTGCGCCAGTACGAGCTGGCCAGGGAGGTCTACGAGTTCTCCGACGCCGAGATCGCCGAGCTGGCCCGGCAGTCGATCCGGTCCTCGACCGCGCCGGAGCCGGTGCGCAAGGAGCTGCTCAAGGGCGTGGACGACTGGCTGACCGGCTCAGCGGAGTGACTCGGCGATCCGCACCGCCCGTTCCTTGGCGCCGGCGCCCTCCAGGCGGTAGGTGAGCGTGTCCCGCTGCCAGACGAGGGTGGGGGCGGCCTGGCGCAGGGGGATCTCGGTGCCGTCCTGGCGGCGGATGTAGCCGAGCGGGTGCGCGCCGGGGATCCACCAGGCCGTGGTCCCGGCCATCTCGACGTAGTCGGGCCAGGGCGGGCCGAGCTTCTTGAAGAAGAACGGGTCCACGCCGCCCTGGAACTGGTCGAGCCGGACGCCGTCCGGCCAGAACATCGACACGAGCCGGCCCTGGTCGGCGATGGTGGCGCGGTCAGGGGGCCGAGCTCGGACGGTGTTCTGACCTGGAACCTCACCAGGCCGGGCAGGTCGTCCGGGTCCACCGGATGCTCGCCGGGGAGGTTCGCGGTGGTCCGTACCGGGGCGGGCGGTGTGTCGCCGAGCTGCAGTTCGACGCCTGCGAAGCGGAGGATCCGGGCCACGGCGGCGCGGCCCTGTGGCGTGGCGGCCGTCACGGCGACGACGGCCAGCACGACGGCCGCCACGATCCGCCACCGCGCCCGCCGCGCCCGCCGCCGCCCATGCTTCTGAGGCTGGGGCTCCAGGCGGGCGCGCACGGCGGCGGCGACGTCGTCCGGCGGCGGGGACGGAGTGTCGAGGAGGGGGCCGAGGGCGGTCAGCTCGGCTTCCAAGTCGTCGAAGGGGTCATGCGAGTTCACCGCCCACCTCCTCCCTCAGCCGGGCCAGCCCCCGATGGGTGCTGGACTTGACGGTACCGACCGGCCAGCCGAGCACCTGGGCCGTCTCCGCCTCCGACAGTTGCAGGAAGTACCGGCACACGACCGCCTGGCGTTCCCGCTCGGGCAGGCCGCGTACGGCCGCCAGCAGCCGGGCCCGCCGGTCGGTGGCGACGGCCGCGCCAGCCGGGTCGTCAGGGGCGACGGGGCCGGCGGGGTCGGCGGCGGTGAGCCGTACGGCGAGGTCGGAGCGGCGCCCGCGGGCCCGGGTCAGGTTGTGCGTCTCGTTGGCCACGATCCGCAACAACCAGGGACGGAAGGGCGCGTCCCGCCGGAACCCGGACAGATGTCGGAAAGCTTTGACGAACGCCTCCTGCACGACGTCCTCGGCCTCGTCGCCAGCTCCGAGCATGGCGGCGGTGCGATGGGCGAGCGCGCTGTACCTGGCGACCAGGACCTCGTAGGCCCCCAGGTCACCGTCCAGCGAGCGGGTGATCGCCTCGTCGTCGTCCATGGCGTGTCAGATTCCATCGCATCCGCCCGCGCCCGGGGAAGGGTGTTTCACGCATCAGGTCATCCTCAGGGGCATTAGACTCGTGCAATCCGTCTGCCCCTCAAAGGAACGGGACTATGTCTTCTGGGTATGACCGTGTAGTGCAACCGGCGGCCGGTGACGAGGCCCTGGAGAACCACCTGGGTGGGGACGAGGCCAAGAACTATCGGCAGTACGAGTTCGACATGGTCGCCCCGCACGTCGGCCGTTCGATGCTGGAGATCGGCTCCGGGCTGGGCCACTTCGCCGAGCAGTTCCTGCCGCGGCTCGACCGCCTGGTCGTCAGCGACTTCGACCCCTACTGCGTCGAGCAGCTGGAGAAGCGCTTCGAGGGCCGCGACGACATCGACGTCCTGCAGTTCGGCCTGCCGACCGAGATCCCGTTGAAGGACAAGGTCGACACCGTCGTCATGATGAACGTGCTGGAGCACATCGAGGACGACGCCGAGGCGCTGCGCTCGCTGGCCCGCGTCACGCTGCCCGGCGGCCGGATCATCATCTGGGTGCCCGGCTACATGCAGCTCTACGGGGACTTCGACCGCAAGGTCGGCCACGTCCAGCGCTACACGCCCAAGACCCTGCGCGCCACGGTGGCCAAGGCGGGGCTCGACGTCGACGTGCTCAAGCCGATCAACTTCCTGGGCGGCATCGCCTGGTGGGCGGCGGTCCGGCGGGGCGGCGTGGGCTACCCCGACCCGCGTCTGGTCAAGATCTACGACCGCACGGTGGTCCCGGCCACGCGGCTGATCGAGCGGTTCATCACTCCGCCGTTCGGCCAGACGGTGTTCTGCGTGGCCCGCGTCCCGCAGAAGTGAGCCCCCGGAAGTGAGCCCGGCCGCCACCCGGTGGGTTGGTGGCGGCCGGACGTTTTCTACTTGATCGAGCCGGCGGTCAGTCCGCCGACGACCTTCCGCTCGATCAGCGCGAACAGGATGATCACCGGGATGGTGGCGATCACCGAGCCCGCGAAGAGGTTCTGCCAGTCCACCTGGTACTGGCCGATGAACGAGTTGAGCGCGACCGTGAGCGGCTGGTTGGCCGGGGTCGTGGTCAGGGTCAGGGCGACCACGAACTCGTTCCACGCCGCGATGAACGTGAAGATCAGCGCGGTGATCACGCCCGGCATGGCCAGCGGCAGCGTGATCCGGAACAGCGCGCCGAAGCGGCCGTTGCCGTCGATGAAGGCGGCCTCCTCCAGCTCACGCGGGATCGAGGCGAAGTAGGCGTTCAGGATCCACACCGCGAACGCCAGGTTGAACCCGCCGTTGACCAGGATCAGCGACCAGATCGAGTCCACCAGGCCGAACTGGTAGAACTCGCGGTAGATGCCGACGAGCATGGCCGTGGGCTGGAACATCTGGGTGATCAGCACCAGGATCAGGAACGCCGTGCGCCCCCGGAACTTGTGCCGGGCCGAGTAGTACGCGGCCGGCAGCGCCACGAGCAGCACCAGGATCGTCGAGCCGCCGGCGACCTTGAGCGTCACCCACAGGTTCCCGGCCAGGCCGCTGGTCCAGAAGTTGGCGAGGTTCGACCACACCCACTCGTCGGGCCAGAACGTCACCTCGCGCAGCGAGTCCTGCGACCGCAGCGAGGTCAGCAGCATGACGAGGTACGGGAACAGGAAGACGAACGCGACGATGTAGGCCGCGGCCGCCACGATCACGGTCTTGAGCCGGGGCATGCGGCGCTGCGCCCGCCCGCGGTGGCCGGGGTGGTGGCGCGTACCGGTCTTGGACATGGTCTGCACGGCCATCACGCCACCTCCTTGTTCCAGCGCGACACCTTCAGGAAGAGCGCGGTCAGCACGATGACCATGCCGAAGTTCACGACGGACATCGCGGCCGACTCACCGATGTTCGAGTTCTTGAGGATGAACATGAGGATGGTCGAGGTGGCCGTCGAGTAGCCCGGCTGGCCGTGGGTCATCGCCCAGATGATCGGGAAGCTGTTGAAGACGTTCATGACGTTGATCAGCGCGGCGACGGTGAGCGCGGGGCGCAGCAGCGGCAGCGTGATCGACCAGTACGTCCGGAACTTGGTGGCGCCGTCCATCTTGGCCGCCTCGTAGACGTCGGCGGGGATGGTCGCGAGCCCGGCCAGCAACGCGTACGTCGTGAACGGCACCGAGACGAAGACCGCCACGAACACCAGCCACGGCATCGCGCTGGAGGCGTCACCGAGTTGGTCGGCGGAGGCGCCGCCCATCGCGTCGATGAGCCCCAGCTTCACCCTGATCTGGTTGATCACGCCGACCTCGGGGTCGAGCATCCACTTGAAGATGATCGCCGTCATCAGCACCGAGGCCGCCCAGGGCGCGATGAGCGCCCAGCGGGCGATCTTGCGGCCGGGGAAGCGCTGGTTGAACAGCTGGGCGAGGGCGAGCGAGATCAGCACGGTGAGCGCGACGACCGCGACCACCCAGATCACGCTGCGGATCATGATGTCGGCGAAGTCCTTCTCGCCGAACAGCTTCGTGTAGTTGGCCGGGAAGTTGTTTCCCTGGACCACTCCGAACCGGCTGATCTTGAGGAACGACGACCGGATCATCTCGATCACGGGCCAGAGCACGACCAGCGCGATCAGCACCACGGCCGGCCCGATCCAGGCCAGGGGTTCGAGGGCGCGCAACCTTCTCATGAGGAACCTTCCATGACGGTGGAGCCGGCGCGGGGACGCGACCCGCGCGCCGGCTCCACAGACCCCCGCTGGATCAGCTGGCTTCGGCGGTCTTCTGCAGCTCGCCGAGGACCTTGGCCGGGTCGTCCTTGACGGCGCCGCCGATGGTCTGCTTGATCGCCGGGTTCACCTCGGCCCACTTCGGGTCCTGGAACGGGTAGAAGCTGGCGTTGGGCAGCGCGTCGAGGAACGGCTTGAGCTTCTCGTCACCCGACAGCTTCTGGATGCCGCCGTTGGTGACGGGCAGCAGCTTGTAGGTGTCGGAGATCTTCTGCGCCGCGTTGCCGGTGTAGAAGAAGTCGAAGAACTTCTTGATCTCGGCGGCGTGGCCGTTCTTGTTGAACGCCATGATCCAGTCCATGACGCCGAGGGTGGTGTCGAGCGGGCCGGACTTGCCGGGGATCGCCGCGACGCCGTAGTTCTTCAGGCCGGCCGCGTCGAAGATCGGGATGGACATGGGTCCGCCGTTGACCATGCCGACCTTGCCCGCGCCGAAGTCCTCCCAGACCGTCTTGCGGTCCTTGGTGCCCGGGTTCGGGCTGGTGAGGCCGGCGTCGACCAGGCCCTTCATGTAGGTGAAGGTCTCGACGTTCTGCGGGGAGTTGATGGCCCACTTGCCGGAGGCGTCCTTGTAGCCGCCGCCGTTGCCCAGCATCCACAGGAACGACTCGCCCTGGGCCTCCTCCTGGCCCAGCGGGAGGCCGAACGGCTGGCTCACGCCGGCCTTCTTCAGCTTCTCGGCGGCGGCCTTGAGCTCGTCCCAGGTCTTGGGCGGCTCGGCGATGCCGGCCTTGGTGAACAGGTCCTTGTTGTAGAACAGCGCGCGGGCGGAGGAGACGAACGGGATGCCGTAGCCGGTGCCGTCCACCTTGCCGAAGTCGGCGAACTTCTGCAGCATGTCGCCGGAGACGTTCGGGGACAGGACCTCGTCGACCTTGTAGAGCAGGCCGTCCTTGACGAAGCCGGAGTAGTCGCCGGTCTGCAGGATGTCGGGCACCTGGCCGTTCTGGACCATGGTGGCGACCTGCTTGTCGATGTCGTTCCAGTTGATGACCTGGACGTCGACCTTGATATTGGGGTTGGCCGCCTGGAACTCGTCCACGACGCCCTTCCAGAACGTCTCGCCCGAGTTCGGCTTGCCGGGGCCGTCGCCGTAGTCGGCGGCGACCATCTTGAGGGTGACCTGGCCGCCGCCCGAGGCCTGGGTGTTGTTCCCGTCGCCACCCGAACCGCCGTCGGAGCCGCAGCTGGACAGGACCAGCATCGTGGCAAGGCCGAGAGCGGCGCCGCCCACAAGCTTCATGTTCACTGGTGATACCGCCTTCTCGTCGGACGGGTCGCTGGTCCGTACCAGCCACCTGACCCCGTCCAAAGGGATGAGGGGTGCGAGAGCCACAGCTCAACGCGTTTGCGCCAGAGTAAGCCCGTGTTCAGCAGCCGGTCTATACCGGCTGGTATCGGTTTGAAAACACTAAGGGCAGAAAAAGCTCACAACCGGTCTAGACCGGGCGTCACAGGATCTTTCTCCGCACGTTCTCGCCGCCGTCCGGCGTCCCGATCCACGGCCCCTCGATGGACGGGTCGAGGATGCCCTCCTCCAGGAACTCGTAGCGGCCGTCGAGCACGTACCGGGCCAGGCGCACGTCCTGCTCGTCGCTGTTGTCCCAGAGCTCGTCGAACAGCGTGCGGACGCGGCGCCGGGCCTGGTGGCAGAAGGTGTCGGCCAGCTCGTACGGCCGGCGTCCGAGGTCGTCGGCGTCCTCCTCGGCCTTCAGGCAGACGGCCGTCATGGCGAACAGCTCGGCCCCGATGTCGACGATCCGCCCGAGGAAGGACTGCTTGTGCTCCAGCCTCCCCTGCCACCGGGACATGCCGTAGAAGGTGGACCGGGCCAGCTTCCTACTGGTCCGCTCCACGAAGCGCAGGTGCTGGGCCAGCGGGCCGAAGGCGGTGTAACCCGTGGGCAGGCTGCCCGAGCCGGCCACCAGGGTCGGCAGCCACCCGGCGTAGAAGCGGCTCGCCCGGCCGAGCGCGCGGGCGCGTTCCTGGGGGGACGCCTCGGGGTTGATCAGCTCGCCGGCCGCGGTCAGGTGCGCGTCCACGGCCTCGCGGGTGATCATTAGGTGCATGATCTCGGAGGAGCCCTCGAAGATGCGGTTGATGCGGGCGTCGCGCAGCATCTGCTCGGCGGGCACGCCACGCTCGCCGCGGGCGGCCAGCGACTCGGCGGTCTCGTAACCGCGGCCGCCCCTGATCTGGACCAGTTCGTCCAGCGCCCGGTACGACAGCTCGGTGGCGTACAGCTTGGCGAGGGCGGCCTCGATCCTGATGTCGTTGCTCCGGTCGTCGGCCAGGCGGGCGGTGAGCTCGCTGACGGCCTCCAGCGCGTACGCGGTGGCCGCGATGAAGGCGATCTTGGTCGCCACGGCCTCGTGCCGGCCCACCTTGCGACCCCACTGCTCGCGGGCGTTGCCCCACTCGCGGGCGATCTTCACGGCCCACTTGACGCTGCCCGCGCAGGTCGCCGGGAGGGACAGGCGGCCGGTGTTCAGTGTGGTGAGCGCGATCCGCAGCCCTTGGCCCTCCTTCCCGATCAGGTTCCTGGCGGGCACCCTGACCTGGGAGAACTCGGTGACGCCGTTCTCGATGCCGCGCAGGCCCATGAAGCTGTTGCGGCGCCTGACCGTGATGCCCGGACTGTTCCCCTCGACCACGAACGCGCTGATCTTCTCGCCGGTCCTGGCCATGACCACGAGCAGGTCGGCGACGACGCCGTTCGTCGTCCAGAGCTTGACGCCGTTCAGCACGTAGTCGTCGCCGTCGCGCACGGCGGTCGTGGACAGCCGGGCGGGGTCGGAGCCCACGTCCGGCTCGGTGAGCAGGAAGGCCGAGATCTCGCCGGCCGCGCACCGGGGCAGGAACTCCCGCTTCTGCTCCTCGGTGCCGAACTGCTTGAGCGGCTGCGGCACGCCGATCGACTGGTGCGCCGACAGCAGCGTGGCCAGGGCGGGGCAGTAGGAGCCGACCAGCGTGAGGGCCCGGCAGTAGTACAGGTAGGGCAGGCCGAGGCCGCCGTACTCCGTGCCGATCGTGATGCCGAACGCCCCGAGGTCGGCCAGGCCCTTGACCACCTCGTCGGGCACCTGCGCGGTGCGCTCGATGAGGGCCGGGTCGACGTGGGTCTCCAGGTAGCGCCGTACCGCCCGGACGAACTCCTCGCCCCGCTCGGCGGCCTCGGCCGGCGGCCTGGGCGCCGGATGCACCAGGTCCAGCCGGAGATCGCCGAGGAACAGCTGCTTGGCGAAGCTGGGCCGCGTCCATTCGCGCTCCCTGGCCTGCTCGCCGACCTGCCTGCTCTCCGCGTACGTGGTCTGCTCACTCATGGCACCCTCCCGACGGTGCGCCGTCATGTGCTGGGAGTACTGCCCGCCTGACGGCTTTAAGCACGCCCAGCGCGACGACGGCCAGCACGGCCGGCACCGCCAGGAAGGCCCCGCAGCAGGCCAGCGCGACCGCCGACATCCCGGTCGCCACGACGGCGGTGATTCGCAGCCGCCCGGCGGGCAGCACCCGCACCGCCGCCGCCACGCCCGCCGCCGTGACGGCCGCCAGGCACGCCGAGGTGGCCCGCATCAGCAGGTCCAGGTCCACCGCCCACACCACGACCGGCACCGTCAGCACGGCCAGCGCCCCGAGGCTCCGGTACGGCCCGCGTCCCCCGGCGAGCCAGGCGGGCATGGCCCCGTCCCTGGCCAGCGCCACCCCCAGCCGCGCCGCCCCCGCCAGGTACGTGTTGACCGCCCCGAACGTCAGCAGCACCGCCAGCACCCCGGTCACCGGCCGGGCCACTCCCCCGAGCCCGGCCTCCAGCAGCGCGCTCAGCGGCACTCCCGTCATGTCCGCGCCGAGCACGCCGATCGAGGTGATGCTGACGCCCAGGTACAACACGCCGACCACGACGAGGGTGACCACGGTGGCCCTGGTCAGCCCGCGCCTCCCGGCGACGAACTCGGCCGACAGGTGGCTGGCCGCCTCCCAGCCCACGAAGGCGAACATGAGCACCCCGGCCGCCCCGGCCACCCCGGCGAGCCCGTACGGGGCGAAGGGGGTGAAGCGGTCGAGGTCGGCCCGCGGGGCGGCGGTGACGACGGCGACCGCCAGCAGGGCGACGAGCAGCGCGACGGAGGCGAGCTGCAACCGCCCGGAGGTACGCAGCCCGGCGGCGTTGGCGGCGAACGCCGCGGCCAGGATCAGCACGCCGGCCAGGGTGCCGTCCACGCCCAGGCACGCCTCGACGTACCGGCCGCCCACCAGCGCGCCCGCCACGGTCCCGACCGGCACGGCCCCGTAGAACCACCAGCCGACCACGGCGGCGGCCCGCGGCCCGAAGGCCAGCCCCGCGAAGCTCGCCACCCCGCCCCCGTCGGGATGCCGGACGCCGAGCGCCGCGAACGTCAGCGCCACCGGCACGCTCAGCGCGAGCAGCCCCGCCCAGGCCAGCACGGAGGCCGGCCCCGCCGCCGCGGCGGCGAGCTGCGGCAGCACCAGCATCCCCGGCCCCAGCACCGCGCCCACCAGCAACGCCGCGCCCTGCCCCGCACCCATCCGGCCTTGTTCAGTCATGCACGCGAAAGTAGCCCGATCGTTCGGACCTACCCCCGCTCCACCGAACGTTCGATCGGAGAAAGGTGCAGAATCGCGTCATGGACGAACTTGATTCGGCGATCATCCGCCTGCTCCAAACGGATGCGCGGCAGTCCAACCGGGAGCTGGCCCGCCGGCTCGGCATCGCCCCCTCGACCTGCCTGGAACGGGTCAGGGCGCTCACCCGGCGCGGCGTGATCCGCGGCTACCACGCCGACATCGACCCCGCCGCGCTCAACCGGAGCACGCAGGCGATGGTCTCGGTCCAGGTCCGCCCGCTGAGCCGGGCCGTGATCAACGCGTTCAAGCAGTCGGCCGCCGAGCTGCCCGAGGTGCTGAGCGTGTTCGTGCTGGCCGGCGGCGACGACTTCCTGCTGCACGTCGCCGTCCAGGACCTCGACCACCTCCACTCCTTCCTGCTCGACCGGCTCAGCAAGCGCAAGGAGATCGTCGGCTTCCGCACCTCGGTGATCTTCCAGCAGGTGCACGACGCGGTGCCCGAACGGCTGCCGTCCCCCACGGAGACCTGACTTTCGTCGGGGGTGCCACTAGACCGTCGGCAGATTCGGCGGTGGGGGCGTTCTCCGTACGTTTGCCTGCATGAGCTTGAAGATCGCCCTCGCCGGGCTGGCCGCGGCCCTGACCCTCGCCCCCGCTTCCGCCCCGGCCCTTGCCTCCGCTCCCGTCGAGCCGACCCCCGCCGCCGTGGACTCCTACCTGCGCGAGGCGCTGGAGGCCACCGGCGTCCCCGGTCTGTCCGTCGTGGTGACCCGTGGCGACAAGGTCGTGCACGCCGCCGGGTACGGCAAGGACTCCGAAGGGCGACCGATCACCGCGGCCACGCCGATGCGGGTGGCCTCGGTGAGCAAGTCGTTCACCGCGCTGGCCGTGATGACCCTGGTGGAGCAGGGGAAGATCGCGCTGGACGAGCCGGTGGCCGGGCAGCTTCCCGGTTTCCGGATGGCGGACCCACGCCACGCCAGGATCACCGTGCGCCAGTTGCTGAACCAGACCTCCGGGCTGTCCGACAGCTCGCTGGACATCGGCGACCTGGAGTCCGCAAGCTCGCTGGCCGACTACACCGCCCGCCTGGCCGGGGGCCGCCTGGCCGCCGACCCGGGCAGCCGGTACGCCTACTGCAACGTCAACTACGACCTGGCCGCCCGCCTGGTCGAGACCGCGAGCGGCCGCCCCTTCGACGCCTACATGAAGGACCGCGTCTTCGGCCCGCTCGGCATGACCGGCAGCGCCGTGAGCGCCCAGGCCGTCCGGCCGGCGGACGGTTCCGTCTCGGTCTACGGCATGTGGCTGCCCCGGCCGGAGGCGTCCGGCTTCCTGGACGGCAGCGGCTCGGGCGCGGTCATCACCAATGCCGCGGACATGGGCAAGTGGCTGATCGCCCAGAACGGCGCCGGCCGCCCGCTGGTCAAGAAGCAGAGCCTGGAGACCATGCACAAGCCCGGCCTGCACGGCTACGGCATGGGCTGGAGCCTGGAGGAGGAGTCCGGCCTGCTCGTGCACTCCGGCAACCTGTTCACCTACAACGCCGTCGAGGCCGTCTCGCCGAAGACCGGCTACGGCTTCGCCGTCATGACCAACGGCGCCTCGCTCTACGACCCCACCTACGACATCATGCGGGGCCTGGCCGCGATGAGCGAGGGCCGCGCGCCGGCGACCCTGGGCGGCGACCGGCAGCTCTACGACCTGGTGCTGGGCCTGCTCGCCGTCGTGGCGGCCGGCCTCGGGGTCATGGGCGTGCTGCGGGCGCGGCGGTGGGCGTCCCGGCGGTCGGGGAAGCCGTGGTGGCGGATCGCCCTTCGGCTGGTGCCGGTGCTGCTGCCGGTCCTGCTGTTCGCGTTCTACCCGAACTGGGTCTCCGTGCTGCTCAACGGCCGGTACGTGACCTGGGAGCAGCTCACCTACTTCCCGGCGTCGTTGTCGCTCACCCTGCTCGCCGCGGCTGTCGCCGGACTCTTGACCGCCGTGGTCCGAATTTGTGTACTGTGTAAGCTTACCAAGTAAGCAAATTCGAGGAGAACCCGATGATCGCGGTCGCCGTCACCGTCCCGCTCGCGTGGCTCGCCTGGCTCGTCGTCACCGACTGGGTGCCCATGTTCCCGCTCAACGACCTCAGCGGCGCGAACGTCAGGGGGCGGGCCCTGGCCGCCGCGATCAACTACCCGTTCCCGCTGCTCATCGCGGCCGGCATCGGGCTGCACCGCACGTGGTCGCTCGTCGCCGCGACCGTCCTGTGCGTCCTGGTCATGGCCGGGCACGTACGGAGCTGGTGGCTGCCCTACTTCGGGACGGCCACGGCCGAGCAGCGCGAGCTCTACCAGCGCGAGTACAGCCGCACCTGGAAGATCCTGCCGACCGCGGGCCACGCCGTGGTCATCGACGTCCAGCACATGGTGGTGGGCGTGCTGTCCCTGCTCATGCTGGCGACCACGATCGTCGTTACGCTGACCGCATGACTCAGGCACCCAGGCGGGCGGGCCGGCCGGCCGTGCTCACCGTCGAGCGCATCGTGGCCGCGGCCGTCGGCATCCTCGACGCCGAGGGCCCCGACGCGCTGACCATGCGCCGCCTGGGCGCCGACCTCGGAGTGGCCGCCATGTCGCTCTACCGCCACGTGCCCAACCGGGACGCGCTCGTGTCCCTGGTCGTCGACCGGCTGTTCACCGAGGCCATGTCCGGCTACACGCCGGTCCCCGACTGGCCGCGGGCGCTGACCGGGTTCGCCGTGGCCTACCGCCGCTTCCTGCTCGCCCACCCGCGCGCCGTCCCGCTGCTGGCCACCCACCCGGTGGACCCACGGCGCGGCGCCGAGCTGATCTCCGGCCTGCTGGCCCGCTTCGAGGCGGCGGGGGTGCCCACCGGCGACACCGTCAACGCGGTGCAGTCGGTGGGCGTCTACGTGCTCGGCCACGCCCTGGCCCAGGTCGGCTCGACCGCCGAGACCCACGACGCGGACGCTCTGCGCTTCTACGACCAGTGGTTCGACGCGGGCCTGCGAGCCATGGTGTCGGGCTTCGAGCAGCAGCTCGCGGCGGCCGAATAATTCAGTTGCCCGGCGTTACGGACACGCCGTAGCTTGTCGGTCATGCGCCTTTACCTGTGACAGCAGCCACCTCAGTCCATCGTCCGACAGACGCGGCCACGCTGTGCTCGTCGACGCCCGGCCCGTACCGAGCCGCGTCCTGAGTTCGCGTAAAGGAGCTTCGCATGCGAGTTCGCTCAGCCAAGAAGACCGCCACGCCCGTGCCGCCCCGGCAACTGCCCAAGATGCCGCAGCGCCCGGTCGTGCCGCCCCGGCGGATCATCCCGCCCAAGGGCCGCTAGACAACTACCGGGATGGTAGTTAGCGAGCGCCGCCTCCCCTCGTACGCCCGGGAGGCGGCGCTCACCCTTTCCAGGACCGGTTTCTCCTAGAGCCGCTCGATGATGGTGACGTTGGCCTGGCCGCCGCCCTCGCACATCGTCTGCAGGCCGTAGCGGCCGCCCGTGCGCTCCAGCTCGTGCAGCAGCTTGGTCATCAGGATCGCTCCCGTGCCGCCCAGCGGGTGGCCGAGCGCGATGGCGCCGCCGTTGGGGTTGACCTTCGAGGGGTCGGCGTCCAGCTCCTTGATCCAGGCCAGCGGCACCGGGGCGAACGCCTCGTTGATCTCCACGACGTCGATCTCGTCGATCGACATGCCCGCCTTCCGCAGCGCCCGCTGCGTGGCCGGGATCGGCGCGGTCAGCATGTAGACCGGGTCGTCGCCCATGAGCGCGAGCTGGTGGATGCGGGCCCGCGGGGTCAGGTTGTGCTCGCGTACGGCCTGCTCGGAGGCGATCAGCACGGCCCCGGAGCCGTCGGAGATCTGCGAGGAGGTGGCCGCGGTGATCTGGCCGCCCTCCTTCAGGGTCTTGAGCCCGGCCATCTTCTCCAGCGTCGTGTCGGGACGCGGGCCCTCGTCGTCCTCGACGCCGTTGATCGGGGCGATCTGGTCCTTGAAGTAGCCGTTCGCGACGGCCTTGGCGGCACGCTGGTGGGACTCGTAGGCGAACTGCTCCAGCACGTCACGCTGGAGGCCCCACTTCTCGCACATCAGCTCGGCGCCGCGGAACTGCGAGATCTCCTGCTTGCCGTAGCGCTCGACCCACTTGTCGCCGAACGGGAACGGCATGCCCTTCTCCAGCGCGGCGGTGATCGACGCACCCATCGGCACGATGCTCATCGACTCCACGCCCGCGGCCACCACCAGGTCCTGGGTGCCCGACAGGACGCCCTGGGCGGCGAAGTGGATCGACTGCTGGGACGACCCGCACTGCCGGTCGATCGTGACGCCGGCCGTCGTCTCGGGCAGCCCCGCCGACAGCCAGGCGTTGCGCGCGATGTCCATGCTCTGGGGGCCGAACTGCATGACGCACCCCATGATGACGTCCTCGACCGCCGCCGGGTCGACGCCGGTGCGGTCGATGAGCGCCTTCAGCGTGTGGGCGGCGAGGTCGGTGGGATGGACGGTGGAAAGACCGCCCTTCTTCTTGCCGACCGGGGTACGGACCGCTCCGACGATGTACGCCTCTGCCACAGTGCCTCCTGGAAACCGAGCATTATTCGGTTATTAGGGAGAGACTACAACAGAACGACGTTCTGTGGCTCGTCACTCCGGAGGCAGAAGGTCCTCCGCGGCGTCGATCCTGAACCGCCACCGGTCCACGACCAGGCCGTTCAGCGATTCTGCCAGCTCCAGCGCCAGGCTTCCGAGCTTGACGGGCTCCTCGCCGCGCAGTTCGATCGCGGTCAGCTCCGTGGCGAACGGCAGCAGCTCCCGCACCGCCGGCGGCTGCCCCTTCTGCGGCACCAGCGCGGCCCGGATGTCGCCCGACGTGTACGTGAACTCGTCCTCCCCCTGCTCCAGCAGGGGCGCCAGGTCGTCGGCGGACGGGCGTACCGGCAGGATGACGGCGGGACCGCCCTCCTCGCCGTCGGCCGGATCGCTCACCTCGCCCCGGCACACCGCGAGCCCCTTGAGCCGGAAGGCCAGCCCCTCGGCCAGGTAACGGTCGAAGAAGTCGAACGGCAGCGGCCCCTCCGCGGTGACCCGGCAGGCCCACGCCTTCTCCAGCACCCCGCCGGTCAGCTCGGCGTCGGCCTCGACCGGCGCGAACACCCGCACGTCCGCCGCCACGATGTCGTCGCCCTCGCGCCGCGCGTCGGGATCGGCCAGCCGGACGATCCGTAACAATTCGGCGAGGTCCGGTCTGGCGGGCAGGGCCGCCGTCGGGCCAGTACGCAGTTTCCGCTTCGCCAACCAGCCCATGCCCGCCTCCGCGAATCAGCTTCGATAGGAGCTCGTCATCGTCGCGTAGACGATGATGTTGTCGTTGTAGTGGCCGATGGTGCGATCGTAGGCACCACCGCAGGTGATGAGGTGGAGCTGGGCGTTCTCCCGGCTCCCGTAGACGCGCTCGGTCGGGAACGTCTTCTTGCTCGCCTGCTCCACGCCGCCGACCGTGAACACGGCGGTCGTCTTGTCCTGGCGCTTGACCTCGATGGTGTCGCCGTGCCTGAGCTCGCCGAGGCGGCTGAACACGGCGCTGCGCGTCCTGGTGTCCTTGTGCCCGAGCAGCACCGCCGGGCCCTCCTGGCCCGGCGTGGACATGTTCCGGTACCACCCGACCAGGTTGGGATTGTCGGACGGCGGCACCTCGATCGTCCCGTCCTTGGCCAGCCCCACGGACTTGATCGGCGCGTTGATGCCGAGCCGCTTGATCACGATCCGGATCGGCGTCGAGGGCAGCATCGGCGGCGCCGGCGTGATCTCCGGCAGCGGCGGCGGCTGGTCCGGCGGCGCCTGGAACAACGCCTGCTGCGGCTGCCCCGACGCCTGCGTCTGCACGGCCACGGGCAGGGCGTCCCTGTCCATGCCGTACTCCTCGGGCGACTGCAGCACGATCAGCATGCCCGCCACGACCGTGACGACCCCGGCGATGGCCGCGCCGATCAGCACGGTCCTGAGCGCGGTGCTCCCCCGGTCCCGCGGCGGCGGGCCGCCGTACGGATACTGCCCGGCCACGCCGCTCAGCCCCTGCCGGCGGTACGCCGGCGCAGCACCAGCCCACCGGCCGCCGCGGCCGCGATCAGGACGGTGCCGGTGAGGACGAACAGCCGCCCGTCGGGCCCCGCCTCACCACCGGCTCCCGTGTCGGCCCCCGCCTTGGGCGTCTTGGACTTGTTGGGCGGAGTGACGGTCACGGTCGCGGTGCTGGTCTTGGTCGGCTTGGGGGTGGGGGTCGGCGTGGGAGTGGGCGTGGGGGTCGGCGTGGGCGACGGGCTCGTCCCCGTGCCGGCCACCACCTGGAAGGTGAAGTTCTTGAGGCCGGTCGTGGGGGCCGTGCACTTGATCGTGCTGCCGGTGGTCGCCGTGGCCGAGGTGCCGAGGACCAGGTCGCCGGGGACGAGCGTCACCTGGCCGGTCGTGGTGGGCTTGACCTTGACGGTGACGCTGGGCAGCGTGATGTCCTGCCCGACGACGACCCCGGTCAGCGGGGCCTCGGCCGCCGCGGGCTGCGTGACGCCCGCGCCGGTCGCCTTCACGTTGAGGAAGTACTTGCCGCCGGTCGTGGGGAAGCCGGTGGGGGCCTTCAGCTTGTCGAGGCTGCTGCTCTCGACGGTGCTGGTCCACGTGATGCTGGCTTCCTCGTTCGTCTTGGCGTTGGTGGGCAGGGTGGGGGTGAGCTTGATGTCCACGTCGGCCGGGTAGGCCGGGTCGGTGATCGTCCTGTCCACCAGATCACACTTGTACGCGACCACCTCAGTCCCGGTCCCACCGCCGGTCCCGATGGGGATGTCGAGGACCTCGGTGGAGACAGTCGTGCAGGTCGTCGCGCTGGTGGACCCGCTGGTCAGAGCCAGCTTCACCTCGCCGGGCTTGATGCTCACCTTGCTCGTCGTGGTGGTGGGCACCGACACCTTGTACTTCACCTCGCCCGCCGGCACGGCGGTGGAGGTGGCGGACACTGCGGCTCCGGGCTTCGCACCCGGGTCACTGACCGTGCCGCCCGTCGGCGTCAGCGTGGCGGTCACCTGCACGGTCGTCGCCTGTGTGGGTGCGGTCGTGAGGGTCAGCGCGGGGATGCTCACCGACAGGTCGAAGGTGCCGCCTGCGGTCACCGAGTCAGGACCGCTCAGCCCGATGCTGATCGACGTGTTGCTGAACGGGCCACCAGCGGCGCACGTGTAGGCGAACTGCTTGGGCACGGCCGCCGAGACCGTCGCCGAAGCCGCGGTCGCGGTCGACACGGCGAAGACCGAGCCGGAGAAGGCGGCGAGCGTGCCCATCAATCCCAAGGCGGAGGTCTTGTGGGCGAGGCGGCGCCACGCCTGGGACGTAAGCACGGGTCCATCTCCGTTTCAGCGCAGTGTCAACAGTCGTGCCAGAATTCCAGCCGATGGTCACGGTTCGGTTGAGATCCTACGAACTGTCCCTGTCAACTTCCCGTAAAACCCAAAATTCGCCCCAAAAACCCCATCAGCCCTTCTTCTTCGACAACGTCGCGTACACCACGATGTTGTCCGTGTAGCTGTGCGCCTCCTTGTTGAAGACGCCGCCACACGTGATCAGCCGGAGCTGCGAGTCCTTGGTGTTCCCGTACACCCGGGACGTCGGGAACGCCGACTTGCTGACCTGCTCGATCCCGCTCACGGTGAACCGGGTGACCTTACCGTCCGACCGGTACACGTAGATCTGGTCGCCCTTGGCCAGCTCGCGCAGGCGGTCGAAGACGGCGGGGCCCTTGCGGGTGCTGACGTGGCCGTTGATGATCGCGGGCCCGAGCTCGCCCGGCACCGGCGAGAAGCGGTACCAGCCGGTCTGGTTGGGCCGGGTCAGCGGAGGCGTCCCCAGGTTGCCCTTGATGTCCACGGTGACGCCGCCGATGGGCGCGTTCACCTTGATCTTGGGGATCTTGATCCGGCTGGGCTTCGCCTTGGCCTTGGCGGCCTTCGTCCTGGCCTTGGGGATCGGCGGCACGGTCGGGGCCGCGGCCAGCGGCGGCGGCGCGTCCGGCCGGGCCGGGGTCAGCGTCGCGCCCTTGCCGCCCGGTCCCACGGTCGCGGGCAGCACGAACGCGCCCGCGTTCTCGATCTGCACGGCGGTCGGCCGGTCGGCGGCGGCCAGCGTGCCGGAGCCGTCGTCCACCTTGGGCGCCACGGAGAGCAGGCCCACCATGATCGCACCGACGCCGGCCAGCGAACCGGTGATCAGCAGCCCGGGCATCGCCCGCTGCATCGGAGTCTTCTGCTCGGCCATCACTTCGTTCCTCCCGCGTGCGCGGCCCGGCGGCGGCGCAGGGCGAGCCCGCCGCCCGCGCTGCCCATGAGCAACATCGCCCCACTGGCCATCAGCCCGTACGGCCGGTCCGGCTCGTCGGGCGCCTCACCGGTGTCCACCCCGCCCTTGGGGACCTTGGCCACCTGCGCCCTGACGTACGTGGTCGCCGTCGGGCCGGTCGCGGTGGGCGTGGCCGTGCTCGTGCTCGTCCCCGTGACCGCCGGCACCACGACCACGTGCCCGAGCCCGTTGGTCGGGGTGGGCTGGGAGTGGTGGCGCGTGGGGGTGCTGGTGGCGGTGGACGTGCCGGTGCCGGTCGGGGTGAGCGTCGGCGTGGGGCTCGTGGTGGGGGTCTTCGACGGGTCGGGGGTCTGGCTGTTGGTCGGTCCCGACTTGTCCCGTACGGTCACCGTCACCGAGACCGGCCCGCCGACGAGCTTGCACTTCGCGCCGTGGTAGCCCGTCGGGATCTTGGCGGTGTTGGTGGACACCTTGAACGCGTCGAGCCAGGCAGGCTTGCTGGAGGCGTTCACGATCCTGATGGTGTGCTTGCCGTACTTCAGCTCCGGCGACTTCCAGATCGTGAAGCCACCGTCGAGGTCGTCGTTGACGGGTAGGTCGTCGTCGGAGCGCGAGGGGTCCTCCGTGGCCACCTTGCCGCCGTCGATGTAGATGTCCACCGGGCCGGCGTCCTTGTCGTGCGGCCCGATGTACTCCACGCCGGTGCCCGTGAAGCTCAGCTCGGCCCAGGCGCCGAGGTCGTTGGTCTCGTGCAGGTCGTTGTGCACGTGGTTCTCGGAGCCCGGACGGTCGTCGATCGAGCTCCAGCCGGGGCCGTAGTTGATCTTCATGTCGGTCGGGTTGTCGGTCTCGTTGCCGTCGTTGGCGACGACCGTGCCGTCCGGCGGGGTGAAGTCGAGCTCGATGTCCTTCGGCGTGACCTTGATGGTCCCGACCTTGTCGATCAGGCCGGGGTCGTTCAGGGACTCGGGCAGCGACAGCTCGCCGTCGGGGCGCAGCTTGCCCTTCTGTTCGACCGAGCCCTTCGGCTGCAGGATGCCCTGCCAGCTGCTGGTCAACTCGACGTTGCCGGTGGCGTGCACATTGGCGCCCGGAGCGAAGTAGCCGGGCGACTGGAGCCGTCCATGGTCGGCGTAGTCGAGCTTCCAGGTGAAGTTGAGCGGGTCGCCGACCACCAGGTCGGTGGCGAAGGTGAGATGGGTGTTCAGGCGTACCGGCCCGTGCCGCACGATGCTGTCGGCCCCGGAGGGAACGCATTCGTACTGCACGTCCAGGTCGGCCGGTGCGGCCGAGGCCGGGACGCCGGGCAACGCGACGACCCCGACGGCCGCCAACGATGCGATCGACGCGGCGAGCAACGACTTGCGCCACCGACTCACGGGACACTCCGATCATCACAAATAGACCGAGGGTAGATCTTAGAGTCGAAAACACCCGCAACGCAGGCGGTTTCCCCCAAGTTCCAGCACTTGTGATGAAGCCGTGTCCCCTGCCGTGTCCCCCGCCGCCTCCCCCGGCGCGAAAGCGGGTATACCTCCGGGTAACAGAATCGTATTCTGTCGTGCACGACACCTGCTTGGAGGCGAATCGATGCAGCGAGACCTCTTCGACGAGGAGCACCTGCTCTTCAGGGAAACCGTGCGCGAGTTCATGGCCCGCGAGGTCGTGCCGCACCACGGCCAGTGGGAGAAGGACGGCATCGTGCCCCGCGAGGTCTGGAAGAAGGCCGGCGAGATCGGCATGTTCGGGTTCGGCGTCCCCGAGGAGTACGGCGGATCCGGCATCACCGACTTCCGCTACAACGCCGTGATCGTCGAGGAGATCATCAGGAGCGGCGCCTCCGGCCTCGGTTTCTCGCTGCACAACGACGTCATGGCCCCGTACGTCGTCGAGCTCACCGACGACGAGCAGAAGCAGCGCTGGCTGCCCGGCTTCGCCTCCGGCGAGCTCATCACCGCGATCGCGATGACCGAGCCGGGCGCCGGCAGCGACCTGCAGGGCATCAGGACCACCGCCGTCCGCGAGGGCGACCATTACGTGGTCAACGGCCAGAAGACGTTCATCACGAACGGCGTCAACGCCGACCTCGTGGTCGTGGTCGCCAAGACCGACCCGGAGGCGGGAGCCAGGGGCACGACGCTGATCGTGGTCAAGCGCGGCATGGAGGGCTTCAACCGCGGCCGGAACCTGGACAAGGTCGGCATGAAGGCCCAGGACACCGCCGAGCTGTTCTTCGAGAACGTACGCGTGCCCGTCACCAACCGCCTCGGCCCGAACGAGGGCGAGGGCTTCTTCCACCTGATGAACAACCTGCCCCAGGAACGCCTGTCGATCGCCGTGGCGGCGGTGGCCGCGGCGGAGGCGGTGCTGGAGCAGACGATCGAGTACTGCAAGACCCGCCAGGCGTTCGGCCGCAACCTCGGTTCGTTCCAGAACACCCGCTTCGTCCTGGCCGAGCTGGCGACCGAGACGGAGATCGCCCGCCACTACGTGGACAAGTGCATCCTGGCGCTCAACGCCCGGCAGCTCACCGTCGTGGACGCCGCCAAGGCCAAGTGGTGGACGACCGAGCTGCAGAACAAGGTCATCGACCGCTGCCTCCAGCTCCACGGCGGCTACGGCTACATGATGGAGTACCCGGTCGCCAAGGCGTGGCTGGACAGCCGCGTCCAGACCATCTACGGCGGCACCACCGAGATCATGAAGGAGATCATCGGCCGGTCCTTCGGATTCTGACGGCAGGCGCGCGCCCGGCCGGGCCGCGCCGCATACTGTCAGCATGGACGGCGGCCTGATCCTCCTCGTTTTCCTGGCATTACTGTTCGCCTGGGGGCTCAACCGCGTGCGCCGGGCGTTCCGGCTCGGCCCCGTCGGCTACGCGGGCGTGATGATCGTGTTCATCATCGCCATGCTGCTCGTCTGGGGCCAGACCATGCGCTGAGGCCGGGAAAGCTCACCCCGGCATCCCCTGCACGAACCGGGTCAGCAGCCGGGCGAACTCGGCCCGTTCGGCCGCCGACCAGTCGGCCGTGGCCGACGCGAAGGCCGCCTGCCGGGCCTGCCGGGCCTGTGCGAGCGCGGCGGCGCCCGCCTCGGTCAGCACCAGCCACGCCCGCCGCCCGTCGGCCTGGTCGGCCTCCCGCCGGACCAGCCCCGCCGTCACGGCGGCCGTCACGAGCCGGCTCGCCCGCGGCTGGTCGACGTTGAGCGCCTCGGCGACCGCCGACACGGTGAGCCGCCCGCCGGCGCCCTCGATCACGTCGAGCACCTCGAACTCGGGGCCCGCCGCGCCGTGCTGCCGGGCCAGCGCCCGCCTGCTCTGCCTGCGCCTGATCGCGACCATCGCCCGTTCGATCGCGGCGATTTCCTTGTCTTCATACATATAGTTGCTATCGTACATGCATGGACAGACCTATCGGATATTGGGTGAAGCACCTCGACAACCTGCTGGAGAACGCGATGGGTCAGGCCCTGGCCGCGTACGACGCCTCGCGCAGGGAGTGGCAGCTTCTCCACGCCACCGCCCAAGGGGAGAACGCCGTCGCCCTCGCGCCGTTCGAGGGGGTGGAGGAGGCCGTACAGAGCCTGACGTCGAGGGGATGGCTCGCGGACGGGCGGCTGACCGACGAGGGCAGGGCCGTGCACACGGCCGTCTCCGAGCGCGTCACCCGCTTCCGGCAGCAGGTCACGCAGGGCGTGAGCCCGCAGGAGTACCAGACCGCCGTCGAGGTGTTGCGCCGCATGGCGGCCAACGCCGAACGCTAGGAGGCCGCCCGGTCGGCCGCAAGGACGACCCGGGCCACCAGCTCCGGATCATCGCTCATCGGCACGTGCCCGCAGCCCCTGAGCAGCTTGACCCGCTGCCCCGACCAGCGCGCCGCGCGCACGGCCTGGCGGCGCGGCAGCAACCGGTCGCGCTCGCCCCAGGCGATCGTGATGGGCGTCTTCGGCGGGGCGGGCGGCATCAGCCCGCCGAACGACTCCAGCGTCTCGTCGAAGCCGGCCGCCCCCGCCAGCGCCTGCGTGGCCGCGACCAGCCCGGCGGGGTCAAGGCGGCTCGGACGGGCCACCAGCACCCCGCTGGACACGGCCCGCATGAACGGGTTGCCGGCCGCCCTGACCGCCTGCTCCGACGACATCGCCCGCGCCGAGTTCCGCAGGGCCTTCAGCGTCGTCTGGCAGTAGAGCAGCTCGGAGCGCGACCAGAAGCCGGCCGGCGACAGCGCGGTCGCCGCGCGCACGACGCCGCGCGAGGCCAGTTCGAGCGCGATGTAGCCGCCGAGCGAGTTGCCCACCACGTGCGGCTCCCGGATGCCGAGCAGCGCGCAGAACGACTCGACCGCGTCGGCCAGCGACTCCGCGGTGTACGGGATGCCCGCGGGCAGCCGCGGCGACACCCCGAAACCGGGCAGGTCGACGGCGATCACCGTGTGGTCGGCGGCCAGCCGGTCCATCACCGGCAACCATGCCTGCCAGTGGTGTCCGATGCCGTGGACGAGGATCAGCGGCTCGCCGGTGCCCCGGCGTTCGAAGGCCAGCTCCATGCGGCCCAGTGAACCACTCACCTGCTCCGGGTGGGAATCTCGAACCAGACCGCTTTGCCTTCCCTGGTGGGACGGGATCCCCAGCGCTTGGCGAGCTGGTCGACCAGGTAGAGGCCGCGGCCGCCCTCGTCGTTCTCCCCGGCGCTGCGGATGCGGGGCAGGCGGAGGTCCTGGTCGAACACCTCGACCCAGACCGACTCCTCGCCCCTGCGCAGCCTCAGCGTGAACTCCTTGTCGCCGACCGGCTCCTCCTCGAAGCCCGGCATGTCCCAGGACTCCTCGAACGGCAGCGGCGGCCCCTCGACGACCAGCTCCCGGCGCGGGGAGTTGGCGGTGGAGGCGTGCAGCACCACGTTGGTGACGACCTCGGAGACCAGCAGGCAGGCCAGCTCGGCGCGTTCCTCGGGCACGTTCCAGCCGGAGAAGGCCTCGGAGGCCATGCGGCGCGCCTCGCCGACCATGATCGGCTGGGCCGGGAAGGTGCGCTCCTCGACGTCGAGGTCGACGTCGCTGGAGCGGACGACCAGGATCGCCATGTCGTCGTCGATCTCGCCGGGCACCGCGATCGTGGCGGCGTCGGCGATGCGCTCGACGTCGGCGTCGGCCATCTTGGCGAGCTTCTCGCACAGCACGCCGAGCGTCTCCTCCTCGCTCGGCATCCGCCCGTCGCGGCCCGGACGCCGGTCGACCAGGCCGTCGGTGTAGAGCAGCAGCGCCGCGCCCGGCGGGAGGGTGCGGGTCTCCTCCTTGTAGACCAGGTCGGCGTGCAGGCCCTTGGCCCGGACGCCGAGCGGCTGGCCGACCTCCTCGATGTCCATCTCCAGGCACTGGCCGTCGACCACCAGCAGCGGCGGCGCGTGCCCGGCGTTGGCGAAGGAGAGCTGGCGGGACCAGGCGTCGTAGACGAGGTACTGGCAGGTGACGATGGGCGGGATGCTGACGTCGGCGCCGTTGTCGTCCTGCTCGGGGGTGGCGATGATGCGGGTCCACTCGTCGAGCCTGGCCAGGATGTCGGCGGGTGACTTGTCGTCCTGCGCGAAGGCCCGCAGCGCCGCCCGCAGCTGGCCCATGATGGCCGCGGCCTTGGCGCCCCTGCCCTCGACGTCGCCGATCACGATGCCGACGCGGCCGGCCGAGAGCGGGATCACGTCGTACCAGTCGCCGCCGACCTGGGTCTGGATGCCCTGGCCGTGGGAGGCGAGCGGGGCCGCCGGGTAGTAGCGCACCGCGATGTCGAGGCCGTCGAGCTGGGGCAGCGCCCTGGGCAGCAGGTGTTTCTGGAACGACTCGGCGGTGTGGCGCTCCTCCTCGAACAGCAGCGCGTTGTCGATCGCGAGGGCCACGCGGGTGGCGATGGCGCCCACGAAGTCGCGGTCGAAGGCGTCGTAGTGGGGGCTGCGCCGGTCGGTCAGGTTGGACAGGCCGAGGTACATCAGGCCCAGCGTCTCGCCGCGCACCAGCAGGGGGGCGACGATGGCCGAGGTCATGCCGATCTCGCTGGCCAGCCGCGCGCTGCCCTCGTGGGGCGACGGGTAGCTGGTGGTGGAGAAGTCTTCGACCAGGATGGTCTCCTGGCGGCGCAGCGCGGTGTCGGCGTAGTGGCCGGAGGGGTAGCGGATCTCCGCGCCCACCGGCTTCCACGTGCCCGCGGGCGGGGTCCAGCCCTGGACGTGCTCCGAGACCCGGCGGACCAGCCGGTCGCCCTCCATGAGCTCGATGAAGCAGTGGTCGGCGAACTGCGGCACGAGCATCTCGGCCACCCGCTTGAGCGTCTCCTCGACGTAGAGGGAGCCGGCCAGCCGCTCGCCGATGCGTTCGAGTAGCCCGAAACGGTCTTTCTCGCGTTCGTTGCTGCGCAGGGCCTCGCGGGCCAGGATGACGATGCCGGTGACCGAGCCGGACGGGTGGCGCAGCGGCACGGCCTGGGCGCGGACGTAGACGATCGTGCCGTCGCCGCGCCTGACGTCGAACGTGCCCTCCCACACGCCGCCCTTGAGCACGTGCTTGGCCAGCTCGACGGCCATCGGGTGGTCCTTCTCCATGATCCCGAGGGACAGGACGGACGCGTCACGCGCCGGCGCGTTGCCGGGCCGGCCGAACAGCTGCTCGGCGAAGGGATTCCAGTAGAGGAGATTGCTGAAGCGGTCTGTCACGACCACTGCCATCTCGGCATGGTCCAGAACGGACCCGGCACCAAGGTGATCAGCCGTTTCTTGTGACAGATCCCCCCATCGCTTCATCCGGAGACCACTCCTTGGGGTGGCTTGTGCGCACAGCGGACCACGGGTGCTCCTGCAACTGTCTTGGCCAGGGGAGAGTGGAGGGCCTCCCAAGAGGGATTCAACCAAGTGGCTGCGCGCGCGTCAGCGCTTGGAGACAAAAACGTGCGCGGCAACGTCACGCGGAAGCTCCGCGGGAGTGTCGTTCGCGTCACCGTCACCTGTCACCCGCACACCGTCGTCGCTCGCCGCGAGCGTCACCTCGCGTCCGGGTTGTATCCCAACTTGCTTGAGTTTAAGCATCACAGCAGGATCGCTTTGCACTTGTTCGCTGATCCGGCGCACCACGACCGGAATGTCACGCGGCCCGGCGGCCTCGGACATCGAGGTCAGGACGTTGGCCGCGCCGTCGGGCACCTCCTGCGCCCCCAGCTCGGCCAGCCCCGGGATGGGGTTTCCGTGTGGGCAGACCGTGGGGTTGTCGAGCAGCGTCACCAGCCGCGCCTCGACCGACTCGGACATGACGTGCTCCCACCGGCACGCCTCGATGTGCACCTCTTCCCAGGGAAGGCCGATGACCTGGGTTAGCAGGCATTCGGCCAGGCGGTGCTTGCGCATCACGCGCGTTGCCAGCGTGCGGCCCAGGTCGGTCATCGACAGGTGCCGGTCGCCCTCGACGCGGACGAGGCCGTCGCGCTCCATGCGAGCGACGGTCTGGCTCACGGTGGGGCCGCTCTGCTGGAGGCGCTCCGCGATGCGGGCGCGAAGGGGGACGATGCCCTCCTCTTCGAGCTCGTAAATCGTGCGGAGATACATCTCCGTCGTGTCGATCAGGCCGTGTGCGGTCAAGGCTCCTCCCAACTGAAATGCTACGCCGGTCGTGGCGGGGACTGAGCCCGTCCGCTACGGGCACAGAAGTCATCAGGAACCCTATTGGGAGAACGACCGACGATGGTTAAGGACGCCAACAACGGAGCGGCCGAGTTCCTTCCCGACCGGCGCGACCTCGGCTCCCTGCGGACGGCGGCCGCCCGCTGCGAAGGCTGCGACCTGTACGCCAAGGCCACCCAGACGGTGTTCGGCGAGGGGCCGGAACAGGCCCGTTTCATGCTGGTGGGCGAGCAGCCAGGGGATCGCGAGGACATCGAGGGACATCCGTTCGTGGGACCCTCCGGACGTGTGCTGGATCGGGGGCTGGAAGAAGCGGGAATCGACCGGGACGCGGTTTATTTGACAAACGCTGTCAAACATTTCTCCTTCACTCCCAGGGGGAAGAGAAGGATTCATCAGAAACCGACGGTCGCCGAGATCGAGGCGTGCCGGCCGTGGCTCGGCGCGGAGCTGGAGCTGGTGCGTCCCGACGTGGTCGTGGTGCTCGGCGCGACGGCGGCCAGGTCCCTGCTGGGCAGGGCGTTCCGGCTGACCGAGCACAGAGGCGAGCCGGTGCCGCTCGGCGACGCGCTCGCGGTGGCCACGATCCACCCCTCGGCGGTGCTGCGCGCGCCCGACAGGAATGCGGCCTACGCGGGCTTCGTCTCCGACCTCAAGGCGGCGGCGCGGGTGTCGGAGCGGTAATTGCGGAACCCGGCCACCGACAGGCCGACGACGAGCACGGTGACCGCGCACGCCAGCCCCCCGCCCACCCAGGCGCCGGTGAGCCCGAAGGCGGTCGCGGTCGCACCGGCGCGCAGGTCGCCGAGGCGCGGGCCGCCCGCCACGACCACCATGAACACGCCCTGCATCCGCCCGCGCATCTCGTCGGGGGCGTAGAGCTGCAGGATCGACTGCCGCCACACCGACGAGATCACGTCGGCCACGCCGCCGACCGCCATGAACGCCACGACGAGCCACAGCTCGCGCACCAGCCCCGCGGCCGCGACGGCGAGCCCCCACATGGCGATGGCCAGCACGAGCGCGACGCCCTGCCGCGAGATCCGGCCCACCCAGCCGGAGAACAGCGCGCCGGCGACCGAGCCGATCGCCATGGCGGAGGTCACCCAGCCGAGCGCGGTCATCGAGCCGCCGAACCGATCGGCGGCCAGCTCGGGGTAGAGGGCGCGCGGCATGGCGAACACCATCGCGATGATGTCCACGACGAACGACATCAGCAGCACCGGGCTCCTGGCGATGAAGCTGAGGCCCTCCCAGACCGCCCGGGCTCCCGGACGTGTCACCTCGCCCAGCGGGGGCAGGGCGGGCAGCCTGAGGGCCGCGTAGAGGCCGCCGCTGAACAGCAGGGCGTCCACCGTGTAGGCGGCGGCGTAGTTGGGGTGGTCGCCGCCGGTGGCCAGCAGCACGCCGCCGAGCATCGGGCCGACGACCGCGCCGAGGCTGTAGACCAGCGAGTTGAGCGCGTTGGCGGCCGGCACCAGCTCGGGGTCGAGGATGCGCGGGATCACCGAGCCCCTGGTCGGGCCGGTGATCGCGAACCCGGTGGCGTTGACCGCCGTCGCCGCGAAGATCAGATACACGTTGCCCAGCCCGAGCAGGGCCTGCGCCAGGATGACCAGGGTGGCCGCCCAGGTGATGAGCGAGCCGATGACGAGCAGCCTGCGCCGGTCGAAGGCGTCGGCGACGGCCCCGCCCCACAGCCCGAAGACCAGCAGCGGGACGAGGTTGGCCATGCCGAGCAGCCCCACCCAGAGCGAGGAATGGGTCAGGTCGTAGACCTGCTGGCCGACCGCCACGACGGTGACGGCGACGCCCACGTTCGAGACGGCCTGGCCGGACCAGATCCGCCGGTACGCGGGCACGGCCAGCGGCCTTGTGTCCACAAGATGACGTTTGACCAGTTCCCCGAATGCCACCTAAGGCAATTTATGGTGCAAGTCTCTCCAAAGCCCAACCGGGTCGGGTGCGCCGGTAGCGCAGCCTGTCGTGCATCCGGTCGAGCTGTCCCTGCCAGAACTCCACCTCGGTCGGCGTCACCCGGAAGCCGCCCCAGAAGTCGGGCACCGGCGGATCCTCCGGCCAGCGGGCGGACAGCTCCTCGTAGCGCTCGTCGAGTTCCTCGCGCGAGCGCACGACCGCCGACTGGCGCGAGGCCCAGGCCCCGATGCGGGAGCCGTACGGGCGGGAGTTGTAGTAGTCGGCCGACTCCTGGTGGGAGATGCGGGCGACGGTGCCCTCGATGCGGATCTGGCGGCGGATGGCGTGCCAGGGGAACAGCAGCGAGGCGCGTCCGTTCTCGGCCAGGTCGCGGCCTTTGCGGGACTCGTAGTTGGTGTAGAAGACGAAGCCGTTCTCGTCGTAGCCCTTGAGCAGGACCGTCCTGGCGCTCGGCCGGCCGCCCGCGGAGGCGGTGGCGAGGACCATGGCGTTCGGTTCGGGCAGGCCGGCTTCGAGCGCGTCCTGGAACCAGACGGTGAACTGCGCGACGGGGTCGGACGCGAGGTCGGTCTCGAGCAACGGCTCGCCCTCGTACGTTCGGCGTAGCGCCGCCAGCAGGGGCGGGCGCGGGGTGGCATCCACGAGACGGTATTCTTGCGCGCTCATGTGGCAGATCCCACGCTAGGGCGCGGTTCGGCGGCCTGACGCAGGTCGCGGGACACATGCCCACAGCAGGCTCCCTACCAGCGGGTTTGACGTTTCGGCGGGTCCCGAGACCGACCATGACCTGGGAGGGGGTTAAATTGACCCGCCGGTATCTCGACATCAAGGCATTGCCGTTACATGGCAAGAAAGGGAGGCGGCCGAGCATGTCCGACTTCAAACCCGGCCTCGAAGGCGTCGTAGCTTTCGAGACCGAGATCGCGGAACCGGACAAAGAAGGGGGCGCCCTTCGATACCGGGGCGTCGACATCGAGGAGCTGGTCGGCCGTGTCCCGTTCGGGCACGTTTGGGGCCTGCTGGTCGACAACAAGTTCCAGCCGGGCCTGCCCCCGGCGGAGCCGTACCCCATCCCTGTCCACTCCGGTGACATCCGTGTAGACGTGCAGAGCGCGCTGGCCATGCTGGCTCCGGCCTATGGCTTCAAGCCCCTGCTCGACATCAGTGACGAGGAGGCCCGCGACCAGCTGGCGCGCGCCTCCGTGATGGCACTCTCCTTCGTCGCGCAGTCCGCGCGCGGCCTCGGCCTGCCGATGGTGCCGCAGAGCCGGGTCGACGAGGCGAAGACCATCGTCGAACGCTTCATGATCCGCTGGCGCGGTGAGCCTGATCCCAAGCACGTCAAGGCCATCGACGCCTACTGGACCTCGGCCGCCGAGCACGGCATGAACGCGTCCACCTTCACCGCCCGCGTCATCGCCTCCACCGGCGCCGACGTGGCCGCGGCGCTCTCCGGCGCCGTGGGCGCGATGTCGGGCCCGCTGCACGGCGGCGCCCCCGCCCGCGTGCTCCACATGATCGAAGGCGTGGAGCAGCTCGGCGACGCCAAGAAGTACGTCCAGAGCGAGCTCGACAAGGGCAACAGGCTCATGGGCTTCGGCCACCGCGTCTACCGCGCGGAGGACCCGCGCGCCCGCGTGCTGCGCCGCACCGCCAAGGAGCTCGACGCGCCCCGCTACGAGGTCGCGGCGGCGCTGGAGCAGGCCGCCCTGGAGGAGCTGCACGCCCGCAAGCCCGACCGGGTGCTCGCCACGAACGTCGAGTACTGGGCGGCCGTGGTGCTGGACTTCGCCGAGGTGCCCTCGCACATGTTCACCTCGATGTTCACCTGCGCCCGCACGGCCGGCTGGGCCGCGCACATCCTGGAGCAGAAGCTCACGGGCCGGCTGGTGCGTCCGAGCGCCAACTACATCGGCCCGGCCTCGCGCCCGCTCAGCGACGTCCCCGGCGCCTCCGAGGTCGCCGGCACGATCTGACACGTTTTCGCCCGTGTCATGAACGGCCCGCCCGCTCAAGGGCGGGCCGTTCCGCGTCTCATTCGGCGGACCCGTGCGACGTCACCCGGACGGCCTCAGTACGCTTGGCACGTGGCTGACATCGTGATTCCCGCTGACATCAAGCCCGCCGACGGCCGCTTCGGCTGCGGGCCCTCGAAGGTGCGCACCGAGCAACTGGCCGCGCTCGCCGCGTCCGGCGCGAGCCTCATGGGCACCTCGCACCGCCAGAAGCCGGTCAAGAACCTGGTCGGCCGCGTGCGCTCCGGGCTCGCCGACCTGTTCTCGCTGCCTGAGGGCTACCAGGTCGTGCTGGGCAACGGCGGCACCACCGCGTTCTGGGACATCGCGGCCTTCGGTCTGATCAGGGAGAAGTCCCAGCACCTGGCGTTCGGCGAGTTCTCCTCGAAGTTCGCCGCCGTCGCCAAGAAGGCGCCGTGGCTGGCCGACCCGAGCGTGATCAAGTCCGACGTCGGCACCTACCCCACCGCGGCGGCCGAGGACGGCGTCGACGTCTACGCCCTCACCCACAACGAGACCTCGACCGGTGTCGCCATGCCGATCTCCCGCGTGGGCAGCGACGACTCGCTGGTGCTGGTCGACGCCACCTCCGGCGCGGGCGGCCTGCCGGTCGACATCGCCGAGACCGACGTCTACTACTTCGCCCCGCAGAAGAGCTTCGCCTCCGACGGCGGCCTGTGGATCGCCATCATGTCGCCGCGCGCCCTGGCCAGGGTCGAGGAGATCGCCGCCTCGGGCCGGTACGTCCCCGAGTTCTTCAGCCTGCCGATCGCGATCGACAACTCCGGCAAGGACCAGACCTACAACACGCCCGCCGTGGCCACGCTGTTCCTGCTGGCCGACCAGCTCGACTGGATGAACGGCAACGGCGGCCTGGCCTGGACCACCGCCCGCACCGCCGAGTCCAGCCAGCGCCTGTACACCTGGGCCGAGAAGTCGTCCTACGCCACGCCGTTCGCCGCCCCGCAGTTCCGCTCGCAGGTGGTCGGCACGATCGACTTCAACGACGACGTCGACGCCGCCGAGGTGGCCAAGGTGCTGCGCGCCAACGGCATCGTCGACACCGAGCCCTACCGCAAGCTGGGCCGCAACCAGCTCCGCATCGCGATGTTCCCGGCCATCGAGCCGTCCGACGTCGAGGCGCTGACGGTCTGCGTCGACCACGTGGTCGAGCGCCTCTAGCCCGTCGCGCGCCGGCCCGTCCGGCGGGCCAGCTCGTCCAGGAGCGCCAGGGCGTCCTCCTCCTCGACGCTCTGCGCGAACCTCGTCAGCACCGGCAGCCTGTCGGTGCTGACGGCGAGGGCCTCCAGCATCAGGCGGCTGACGTGCTCGGCCCTCGAGCAGGCGGCCGCGTAGCGGAAGGCGTTGCGCGCGGGCGTGCGCACCAGCAGGCCCTTGCGCACCAGCCGCTCGGCGACGGTCTGCACGGTCGTGTACGCGAGGTCGCGGTCCTCGTTGAGCCTGTCCAGGAGCTCCCGCACGCGCATGGCCTTGCCGGCATCCCACAGCACGTTCATGATCGCGCGTTCCAGGGATCCCAGGTTCGCCAACTCACCAGTCCTCCGGCTCGATCAGTAGGAAACATTCTTGCCCGAACAGCCCCCGATCGGCCAGGGGCGAGCGCTGCCCCGCAGCCTCGGCTACCTCATGTTCGCCAGCCGCTGGCTGCAGGTCCCGCTCTACCTGGGCCTCATCGTGGCCCAGGCGGTGTACGTCTGGCAGTTCATGACCGAGCTGTGGCACCTGCTGAGCAGCGTCTTCCTGCACCCGGCGACCGGCGACGGCACGTCGGCCGAGGTCGTCGTCATGCTCACGGTCCTGGCGCTGATCGACGTCGTGATGATCTCCAACCTGCTGATCATGGTGATCATCGGCGGTTACGAGACGTTCGTCTCGCGCATCAACCTCAACGACCATCCCGACGAGCCCGAATGGCTCTCCCACGTCAACGCCAACGTGCTGAAGGTCAAGCTGGCCACGGCCATCGTGGGCATCTCGTCGGTGCACCTGCTGCAGACGTTCATCCGGGCGCGTGACGTGCCCAACGACAAGATCATGTGGCAGACGATCATCCACCTGGCGTTCGTGGCCTCGGCGATCGGCCTGGCGCTCATCGACCGCATGCTCTCCAGCTCGCCGGCCGAGCACACCAAGCCGCACCTGTAGGGCTCAGAAGCGGGCCGGCAGCGTTCGCCTGCGCGGCAGCACCCCGGCGGCCACCACGCCGCCCACGAGCCCGAACAGGTGGCCCTGCCACGAGATGCCCTGCTGGTTGGGGAGCAGGCCCCACAGGATCGAGTAGTAGGCCACGCCCACGCCGATGCCGATCAGGATGTCCACCAGGCGGCGGTCGAACAGGCCCCGGGCCAGCACGAAGCCGAAGTAGCCGAAGACCAGGCCGCTCGCGCCGATCGTGATCACGCCGGGGCTGGACACCCACGTGCCCAGGCCGCCGATCAGCACGATCACCAATGTGGCCCACAGGAACCTGCGGATGTCGCGCACCGCCGCCAGGAAGCCCAGCACCAGCAGCGGCAGCGAGTTGGCCATGAGATGGCCGAAGCCGCCGTGCAGGAACGGCGCGAAGAAGATGCCCACCAGGCCGTCGGCGTCCCAGCCCGCGATGCCGTAGGAGTCGAGCGCGCCGCCCATCACGTAGTCGACGCCCTCCAGGACCCACATCACGGCGAGCATGGACCCGAGAATGACGATCGCCTTGATCGCGTTCGACAGGAAGGTGCCGGCGCCGCGCTTGGCCGACTCGAACCTGGAACCCGAATAGTCGCTCATGCGCTCTCCTGGTGGTCGTCTTCTCCCTTTACCGTACGCAGGAAAGCTCACGCACGCGCGTTGACGCGGCCCCTTCCGGTCGTGCGGAAGGGGCCGGCGTACGGGTGAGGGTTACTCGCCCTTCCACTGGGGGGCGCGCTTCTCGGCGAAGGCCGCCGCGCCCTCCATGGCGTCCTTGGAGCCGAACACCGGGTTGATGATCGCGCCCTGCTTCTTGAACATCTCCTCCAGGGGCCAGTCCTGGGACTCGATGATCACCTTCTTGGTCGCCGCGAGCGCCAGGGGGCGTTGGCGGCGATCTTGCGGGCGAGCTCCAGCGCGCCCTCCAGGGCGGCCCCCGGCTCGGTGATCCGGTTGACCAGGCCCAGCTCGTACAGGCGGGAGGCGGGGTAGTGGTCGCCGGTCAGGGCGATCTCCATGGCCACGTGGTACGGGATCCGCCGCGGCAGCCGCATGATCCCGCCCGCGCCCGCCACCAGCCCGCGCTTCGGCTCGGGCAGCCCGAACGTGGACTCCGACGAGGCCACGATGACGTCGCACGACAGGGCCAGCTCGAAGCCGCCCGCCAGCGCGTACCCCTCGACCGCGGCCACCAGCGGCTTCTTGGGCGGCGCCTCGGCGATGCCGCCGAAGCCGCGGCCCTCGACCACCGGGAAGTCCCCGGACAGGAACCCCTTGAGGTCCATGCCCGCGCAGAACGTGCCCCCTGCGCCGGTCAGCACGTACGCCGAGATCTCGGCGCGGGCGTCGAAGGTGTCCAGCGCCTCGGCGATCCCCCGGGCCACCGCACCGTTGATCGCGTTACGCGCCTTCGGCCGGTTGATGGTGATGACCGCGACGTTGCCGGACTCCTCGACGAGCACTTCGTCAGACACGGGACCTCACTTGGGCTGGAAGCGGATGCCGCCGTCGAAGCGCACGACCTCGGCGTTCATGTAGTCGTTCTGGACGAGCGAGTGCACCAGGTGGGCGAACTCGTCGGCCCGGCCCATGCGCTTGGGGAAGACCACGGGGGCCACGAGCTTGGCCTTGAACTCCTCGGCGTTGCCGGAGAAGCCGTAGATGGGGGTGTCGATGATGCCGGGGCAGACCGTGTTCACGCGTACGCCGATGGCCGCCAGGTCGCGCGCGGCGGGGACCGTCATGCCCACGATGCCGCCCTTGGAGGCCGAGTAGGCGAGCTGGCCCGTCTGGCCCTCCAGGGCGGCGACGGAGGCCGTGTTGATGACCACGCCGCGCTGGCCGTCGGCGTCGACCGGCTCGGTGGCGGCGATGGCCGCCGCGGCGATGCGCATGAGGTTGAAGGTGCCGATCAGGTTGACCTCGATCACCTTGCGGTACGTGGCCGGGTTGTGCGGCTTGCCCTCGCGGTTGACCGTGCGCTCGGCCCAGCCGATGCCCGCGCTGTTGACCACGACGCGCAGCGGCTTGCCCGTGGCCACGGCCGCGTCGACGGCCGCCTGCACCTGCTCGTCGTCCGACACGTCCGTCCTGACGAAGACGCCGCCGAGCTCGTCGGCGACGGCCTTGCCGCGCTCCTCGTTGAGGTCGGCGATGACCACGGTGGCGCCCGCGCGGGCGAGCTCGCGGGCCGTCGCCTCACCGAGGCCGCTGGCACCGCCGGAGATGATTGCTGCAGATCCGTTGACGTCCATATCCCGGACCTTAACGCGCCAACCGAATGAAGTTCTACTCGGGGCGGGTTAAATCTCCCCCACGGCGCTGTCGACGTCGGAGTACACCTTGATCCGCCGGTCGAGCCCCGTGGTCCGCAGGATGCGCGCCACGGGCGCCTGGGGCGCGGCGAGGGACACCCCGCCTCCCTCTCCCGTGGCCAGCCGCCAGGCCTCGATCAGCACCGACAGACCGCTGGAGTCCATGAACGACAGCTGCTGCAGGTCGAGCACGAGCCTGGCGCTGTCCTGCTTGATGGCGTCGCGGACCTCGTCGCGGAGGAACGGTGCGGTGAACAGATCGAGCTCTCCCTCAACAGCCACCACCACGGCGTCACCCAGGGCGTGTCGCGCAAGCCGCAGCTTCATTTGGCCCCTCCTCGATGAGCCACTGTACTTCGACATCCCCGGATAGCGGGCATGCACAAACTACGAAGAGCCGGATACAGAAGGACTAGAGCGGACGAATCATGCGCTAGACGCGGCGCTGAGGGTTCTTACCCAGCCGACCGCCCGGCCCGCGACCTGGGCACCAGGTTGCTCACCCGGCCGGGACGGCGAAGCCGTAGGGGAGCTCCAGGCGGTGCCCGGCCAGCAGTTCGGCGTCGGCCAGCAGCTCGCGTGTGGGCCCGTCGGCGGCGATCACGCCTCCCGAGAGGATCAGCGAGCGCTCGCACAACTCCAGCGCGTACGGCAGGTCGTGGGTGACCATGAGCACGGTCACGTCCAGCGAACGCAGGATCTCGGCCAGCTCCCTGCGCGCGGCCGGGTCGAGGTTGGAGGAGGGCTCGTCGAGCACCAGGATCTCCGGCCGCATCGCCAGCACCGTGGCCACCGCCACCCGGCGCCGCTGCCCGAACGACAGGTGGTGCGGCGGCCGGTCGGCGGCCTCCAGCATGCCGACCCGGTCGAGCGCGTCGCGGACCACCCGGTCGAGCTCCGCGCCCTTGAGACCGGCGTTGGCCGGGCCGAAGGCGACGTCGTCTCTGACCGTGGGCATGAAGAGCTGGTCGTCGGGGTCCTGGAAGACCAGGCCGACGCGCTGCCTGATCTCCTTGAGCGTGTCCTTGCGCACCGGGACGCCGCCCACGGCCACGCTGCCGTGCCCGGCGGTGAGGATGCCGTTGAGGTGCATGACGAGGGTCGTCTTGCCGGCGCCGTTGGGGCCGAGCAGCGCCACCCGCTCACCGCGGCCGATCGCCAGGTTCACGCCGAACAGCGCCTGAGTGCCGTCGGGGTAGGCGTAGGCCAGGTCACTGACCTCCAGAGAGTTCACCATGAGAGCCCCAGAACCGCGAGTGCCACGACGGGCAGGACGAGCGCCGCCGCCCACTGCCCGATAGATGCCGAAATATCTTGAATTATCGGCATCCGTCCAGCGTAGCCGCGACTCAGCATCGCCAGATGCACCCGCTCGCCCCGCTCGTACGAACGGATGAACAGCGCCCCGGCCGAACGCGCGATCACCGGGATCTGGCGGAAGTTGCGCGCCTCGAACCCGCGCGACTCGCGCGCCACCCGCATCCGCCGCATCTCCTCCACGATCACGTCCATGTACCTGAGCATGAACATGGCGATCTGCACCAGCAGGCTCGGCAGCCGCAGCCGCTGCGCCCCGACGAGGATGACCCGCGGCTCGGTGGTGGCCGCGAGCAGGATCGAGGCGATCACCCCGAGCGTGGCCTTGACCAGGATGTTCCAGGCCGCCCACAACCCCTGCACGCTCAGCGAGACCCCGAGCACCGTCGTGCGCTCGCCCATCCCGATCACCGGGATCAGGAACGCGAACAACACGAACGGCAGCTCGATCACCATCCGCCGCAGCACGTGCCCGACCGGCACCCGCGCGGCCAGCGCGACGCCCCCGAGCAGCGCCGCGTAGACCGCGAACGCCCAGAAGCGCTCCCGCGGTGTGGCCACCACGACGACGGCGAAGGCGAAGACGGCGAGCAGCTTGCACTGCGGCGGCAGCCGGTGGACGGAGGAGTCACCCGGCAGGTAGAGATCGTGCCGATGCCCCACGCCCACCGTCACTCACCGTCTCTCACAGATCAGACCCCCACGTTCGTACGGCTGCGCGCGGCGAACGCCACGGCACCGGCGATGAGCAGCACGAGCCCGACGCCGACGATCCCGGCCACGCCGACCGGGATGCCGCCCACATCACCGTAGTCGGCCAGCGCCCACGACCCGAACGCGTGGTCGGCCGCCCGGCCGCTGAAGCCCTTGTTCTCGGCCACGGCCTCCAGCCCGTCGGGGTCGGAGGCGGCGAAGAAGGACACCACGCCGGCCAGCACCAGGGTCAGCCCGATCCCGCCCAGCAGGAACGGCTTGAGCGCGCCCGGCCGGGCCGCCGGCGCCGGCTCGCCCACCGTCGTGGTGGCGCCTTCGGCCCCCTTGAGCACGAGCGGCTTGGCCAGCCCGCGGGCGCCGTACACCAGGTCGGGCCGTACGGCCAGCACGGTGGCGACGGTGGTGGCGGTGATCAGCGCCTCGCCGATGCCGATCAGCACGTGCACGCCGCCCATGGCCGCGGCCACGGCCGACACCTCGATGGGCGCGGTGCCACCGATCCAGAACAGCACGGAGAACACCAGCGCCGAGGCCGGCACCGAGACCAGCGCCCCGAGGAACGCCCCGAGCGTCACCCCGCCCCGGCCCCTGGCCATCGCGGTGACCAGCCGGAAGACACCCCAGCCGACCAGCACGGTGACGATGCCCATGATGGTGATGTTGACGCCCAGCGCGGTCAGCCCGCCGTCGGCGAAGAACACGGCCTGCACCAGCAGCACCACGGCCATGCAGAGCACGCCTGTGTAGGGACCCACGAGTATCGCCGCCAGCGCGCCGCCCAGCAGGTGGCCGCTGGTGCCCGCCGCGACGGGGAAGTTCAGCATCTGGACCGCGAAGATGAAGGCCGCCACGAGCCCCGCCATGGGCGCGGTGCGGTCGTCCAGCTCCCGGCGGGCGCCCCGCAGGCAGACCGCTACCCCGGCGGCCGCCACCGCTCCGGCGGAGACGGATGTAGCTGCGTTGAAGAAGCCATCGGGTACGTGCACGGCAACGCCTCCAGAAGGACGAACAAATCCTCCTCACTTTAGAGCATTGCCTTGCACCTGCACATAGGTGGCAATTACTGAAGGATCCTCCTGAGGATCGTTCGCGGTGTCAGCCGGTGCACGACCGTGCTCAGCCGCCCCTTCCCCGAGGTCGCGTACGGCCGCACGCTGCGCAGCAACGCCGCACCCCGCCACCTGCGCGGACCGGCGACCGTGTCGGCGTCGGTCTCGATCCTGAACAGCGCGGGCGGCCCGCCCAGGTCGAGCTCCAGGTAGGCGTCCCAGGTGCCGGGCGGGAGCCGGCCCACCGCCGGCCTGGCCGCGAACCCGCCCCCGGGCAGCGCCGTCACGCGCTCGGCGCGCTCGCGGCCGGTACGCCGTTCGCGCCAGACGATCTGCCTGATCGCCGCGCACTCGGGGACCTCTCCGGCCACGCTGACCTCGCCCTGCACGACGAGCCGATGGCCCAGCCCCCACCTGGTCCGCTCCAGCCGGACGGTGCCGGGCACGGCGACGACATGGCCGCCGACGTCGATGCTCAGGTTGCCGTTGTCCCTGGTGAAGTACGGCAGGGTCACCACGCCGCCGATCAGGCGGGGCTGCGGCCGGGTGACGCCGTTGTCGCGGTCGGCGCCCAGCCTGCCGTGGCGCACCACCCCCTCCAGCTCGACCGCCACCCGCAGGTCCCAGACGCCGGAGGCGAGCGCGGCGGCCTCCACCCGGGCGGTGAACTCCGCGCCCTGCCGCTCGGCCGGGACGACGAGCTCGCCGTGCGGGTCGTTGCGGGCGCGCAGCACCAGGGCCACGCCGTCGTCCTGGCTGATGCCCTCCAGCCCGGCCATGCCGCTCACCACCAGGTGATCGTCCTCCCAGCGCAGCCCGGTCAGCCGCCGCCGCACGGTGGCGCTCTCGATGCGGGCCAGCCGGACCAGGCGGTCGACGTCGCCGAGCGCGGCCACGCGCTGCTTGTCGATGGTGTTCAGCCGGGCGTGCACGCCCGGGGTGAACCACTCGTCGCACAGCGCGGCGACCTCCTGGGCGATCTCCTTGCGGCGCACGTCGTCGCTCTCCAGGAACACCGCGCCGAGCTGGGCGAAGGCGTCGAGCCTGAAGTGCCGGCGCAGCAGGTGGTCGCGCAGCGGGCCGGGCTCGACGTGCCGGGCCATGAGCCGGATGGGCCGCCGGATCATGGTCAGCCAGGCGATCGGGTCCCGGCTGCCGGCCTGCTGCATGATGCTGCTGCCGTCGGACCTGGAGACCAGGTGGTAGCAGTCGTGGTCGGCGACCACCGAGATCACGCCGGCGTGGCAGTAGGCGTGCACGGTGAACATGATGTCCTCGCCGACCAGCATGTCCTCGGCGAAGCGGATGCCGTGCCGCTCGACCATCTCCCGTCTGAACAGCTTGAAGCAGCTCAGGCTGTTGTAGACGTTGCTGTCGGCGAGGGTCAGGCGCTCGGCGTTCTGCTGGAACATCGAGGCGGGGGCCCGCCTGCCGTGGCCCACGATCTTGCCGAGCACGATGTCGGAGCCGTTCCTGTCGGCCATGGCGACCATGCGTTCCAGCGCCTCGGGGCCGAGGTGGTCGTCGGCGTCGCAGAAGAAGACGTACCGGCCGGTGGCGTGGGCGAGGCCGACGTTGCGCGGCCGGCCGGCGCCGCCCGACCCCTCGATGTGCACGACCTTGACGCTGGACTGGTGGTAGGCGGCGTAGAGGTCGAGGAGCTCGGCGCCGCCGTCGGTGGAGCCGTCGTCGACGACGATGATCTCCTTCTTCACCCGCTGCACGAGCGCCGAGGTGAGACACCTGTCCAGATAGGGACGGCAGTTGTGCACCGGGATGACGACGCTGACGTCGACCGTCTCGTCGTTGTTACCCGCCGCCGACATCGCCACCACTGCCGTCACCTCGGAGTCACGTTGCGCCGCCATGTCGTTTCAGTATGTGACGAACGCCCGTCGCCGCGGGGCCCGATCGACCGTCTTCGAGTCACCTATTTGCCGACCCCGGCGATTCGTTGCATTCCTCGGATAGACCCCACAGATGGCTCTAATCAGCACATTCACCAGGGACCGAATGAGTTTCAGGGGAAAATCCTCGACCTGCCAGAGGAAGAAAACTCTCCGCCGGGATCAGGGACCTACTCCGTGGGCGTCTCAGGTCATCCTCCGGCGGGGTACACACGTCTACAGTTAGGCAACCTTGACCGGGGAGGTGGCGGTAATGGCATCGAATCTTCGCTGGCATCGGGCGGGCGGCACGGGCATGGGCAAGGCCGAGTTCGCTCGTTCGTCGGCGCGCCTGACGGAGCTCTTCGAGTGCTCGGCGATGCTGCGACGTACGCGGATGCGGGCCGAGGAGATCGTCGACGAGGCCCGCGCGCTGCTGGCCGAGGCCGAGGCCGAGGAGTTCGCCGACCCCGACCGCATCGAACGTCTGCGCGGCCAGCTGGAGGAGGCACGGGCTTCCTACGCCAAGGTGCTGACCGCATATGTCACGCTCTGCCGCAGGATCAACCAGGAGCGGCAGGAGATTCTGGCGATGCAGATGGACATCGAGTTGAACCGCGATTCCGGTTTGTCGGGAGTGGCTTGATGATTTGTCCGGGACAATTCCCGGAACCCTCGACGGAATGACTCCCCCTCCATCCGACCCACGCCTCCCCTGAGAACGTTTCAGATAGATGTGAACCTATGTGACACCTGAGACGTCTTTTGTTCAGGGAGGCCCACCATGCGCGTCCTTGACGGTCTGGCGTCGCCGGACCTGGAGGAGCTCAACCTGGAGCTGATCCTGGTCGCGGCGCTGCACGACGAGGCGGAAAGGCTAGCCGCCGATTGAACGGGCTCCAGCTCCCCGGCCCCGCCGGGGAGCTGGAGCAGGGGGCCGCGGCGTAGGATCACGGATCATGCTGCGCTGCGCCGTCCTCGACGACTACCAGGGCGTGGCCCTCGGGCTGGCCGACTGGTCGCGGGTCCGGGCCACGAGCTTCCTGGCCCACTTCACCAGCCAGGACGAGCTGGTGGCGGCCCTGGCGGACTTCGAGATCGTGGTCGTCATGCGGGAGCGCACGCCGTTCGGCGCGGAGCTGTTCGAGCGGCTGCCCCGGCTGCGCCTGCTGATCACCACGGGCATGCGCAACGCCTCCGTCGACCTCGACGCCGCCCGCGCCCGCGGGGTCACGGTGTGCGGCACGGGCAGCGCCTCCACCCCGCCGGCCGAGCTGACCTGGGCGCTCATCCTCGGCCTCGCCCGCCACCTGGTGCCCGAGGCCACGGCGATGCGCTCCGACGGCCCGTGGCAGAGCACCGTCGGCATGGACCTGCACGGCGGCACGCTCGGGCTGCTCGGCCTCGGCAAGATCGGGGCGCAGATGGCCCGCATCGGGCAGGCGTTCGGCATGGACGTCATCGCCTGGAGCCAGAACCTGACCGCGGCGCGCGCCGGCGAGCTCGGCGTGCGGGCGGTCGCCAAGGAGGAGCTGTTCGCCGAGTCCGACGTCGTCTCCGTCCATCTCGTGCTGAGCGAGCGCACCCGCGGGCTGGTCGGCGCGCGCGAGCTGGCGTTGATGCGGCCCAGCGCCTACCTGGTCAACACCTCGCGGGCGGCCATCGTCGACCAGGCCGCCCTGGCGTCGGCGCTGCGCGAGGGGCTGATCGCGGGGGCCGGGCTCGACGTGTTCGAGACCGAGCCGCTGCCCGCCGGGCACGAGCTACGCAAACTGCCCAACGTGCTGGCCACCCCCCATCTCGGGTACGTCACCGGCGGCAACTACGAGACCTACTTCCGCGACGCCGTGCAGGACATCGACGCGTTCCTGGCCGGCGCGCCGATCCGCGTCCTGGCCTGACCCCGGCTCACTCCGCCCGCGTCCTGGCCCGGAAGGCGGCGGTCTTGACGCGGTTCTGGCACGCCGTGGAGCAGAACCGGCGGGTGCCGTTGCGGGAGACGTCCACGTAGACGCGGTCGCAGTGGGGGGCGGTGCAGACCCCGAGCCGGTCGCCGAACTCGCTGCCGAGCACGATCGCGAGCCCGGTCGAGCAGCTCGCCGCCCAGTCGCCCGCCACCGAGCCGCCGGGGCCGTGGAAGTGCAGGTGCCACGGCTCGCCATCGTGGCGTTCGAGCATCGGCCTGGCCCTGCTCTCCTCCAGCAGCGCGTTCGTGGCCATGGCGGCGGTGTCGACGTCGCCGTCCGCCACCGCGCGGAACACCACGCGCAGCCGGGCCGCGACCTCGGCCAGCTCGGCGGCGTCGGCCGCGCCGATCCCGCGGTGGCCGGCATAGACGCTGCCCAGCGCGCCGGAGGCGGCCGCGGCGAGGTCGTCGGGGACGGGGAACTCGCGCCCTCGCTGCTCGCCCGGGGTCAGCGCGTTGACCAGCGCCACCGCGACCCGGACGATCGCATCTGTGTGACTGTTGTAATCCACTTGACCAGTTACGCCTTCGCATTCTAAGTTGTGACTGCTCAAATCTTAGACGACAGTTACAGGGAGATCTCATGCTCACTCAGGAAGCCGCGCTGGCATGGATCGAGCGTTGGGACCGTCAGCAGGAGGGGTATCTGCCCGACCGGGAGGCCCGCTTCACCGCGCTGATCGACGCGGTCGAAGCGCTGGGCCGGCCGGATCCCGTGGTCATCGACCTGGGGTGCGGGCCGGGGTCGTTGTCCGCCCGGCTGCTCGAACGCCTGCCCTCGGCCACCGTGATCGCCGTCGACGCCGACCCGCTGCTGCTGGGGCTCGGCCGGGCCGCCTACCCCGGGCTGCGGTTCGTCTCGGCCGACCTGCGCACCGGCGGGTGGACCGAGGCGCTCGGCCTCGACCGTCCCGCCGACGCCGCGGTCAGCACCACCGCGCTCCACTGGATCTCGCCCGAGGAGCTTCAGGAGACGTACGCCGAGCTGGCCGGCGTCCTGCGCCCCGGCGGGATCCTGCTCAACGGCGACCACATGGACTCCTCCTCCCCCACCCTGGCCCGGCTGGAGCACGCGGTGCACCAGCGTGAGACCGACCGCGTCTTCGGCGACCGCCGCCCCGAGGACTGGCGTGCCTGGTGGGACGCCATCGCCGCCGACCCCGCCTTCGCCGACCTCAACCAGGAGCGCAGCACGGCCGGCGCGTCCCATCACGGCTCTGAGTCCCATCTGGTCGAGCAGCACGTCGGCGCGCTGGCCAAGGCCGGGTTCGGCGAGATCGGCACGTTGTGGCAGCGCGGGAACAACCGCCTGCTGTGCGCCGTGCGAAGCTGACCCGCGACGCCATCCGGCGGGCGCAGGCAGGCGAGACGTGGTTTCCTGTAGGTCATGGACGAGTCGCAAGTCACCCGCTACCTGGACAGATTCGGAGCGTCCCGGCCGGTGCCGCCGGACGTCCACGGCCTGCGGGCCCTGCAGCTCGCGCACCTGAGGGCGGTGCCGTTCGAGAACCTGAGCATCCACCTCGGCGAGCCGATCTCCCTCGCTCCCGACGCCCTGTTCGACAAGCTCATCACCCGCCGCCGCGGCGGCTTCTGTTACGAGCAGAACGGCCTGTTCGCCGCGCTGCTCACCGCGCTCGGCTACCGGGTGACCCTGCTCGCGGCGCGGGTGTTCGGCGGCGGCCGGCCGGGGCCGCTGTTCGACCACCTCGCGCTCCGCGTCGACCTCGACGAGCCCTGGCTGGTGGACGTCGGCTTCGGCGACTTCGCCGACGAGCCGCTGCGGATCGACGAGCGCGGCGAGCAGAAGGACGGGGCGGGGGTCTTCCAGATCGTGCCCGCTCCCGGGGAGGACGGCGATCTCGACGTGTCGCACAACGGCGAGCCCGCCTACCGGCTCACCGCGCGGCCGTACGAGCTGGCCGACTTCGTGCCGACCTGCTGGTGGCAGGCGACCTCACCGGACTCGCACTTCACCCGGTCGCCGGTGTGCTCGATACGGACGGCGGAGGGGCGTACCACGATCAGCGGACGCAAGCTGATCGTCACCCGGCAGGGCGAACGCGCCGAACGCATCCTGAACGAGAACGAGCTGCTTCCGGCGTACCGGGAGCACTTCGGCGTGACGCTCGACCGGGCGCCGGCGGCGGGAGCCTGACCCCGGGAACGTCGCACCGGCTGGACTACGGTGGCCGACCATGGCCGACTACATCTCTCCCGTCTTCTACGATCTGCTCGCCGTGCACAGCCACATACCGGGCGTACGCGAGAAGCTGCCGTCTCTCCTGACCGGAGTGCGCCGCAGCATCGTGGAGATAGGCGCCGGAACCGGCCTGATCACCACATTCCTGGCCGAATGGACGCCCGCCGAGATCTTCGCCCTGGAACCCTCGGACACGATGCGGGCAGTACTGCTCTCCCGCCTGGCCGAACGGCCCGACCTGCTCGAACGGGTCACCGTGCTGCCCTGCGACGCCCTGAGCCTCGACCTCGACGAGCCGGCCGAGGCCATGGTGATGATCAATGTGCTGTACGCCCTGGAACCCGGCTACCGCAGGCGGCTCTGGCCCGTCCTGGCCGACCGGTTGGAGCCCGGCGGTCTTCTCCTGTTGACCTGGCGCGACGGCGGCCCGCCGAAGCCGCGTCCCATGCGGCAACTGGACTCCCGCCGGGTGGGCCGCCACACGTACACGGTCTCGTCCGAGATCATCGAGTCGGACGACGAACGCGCCACCTGCCGCTACCTCTACCGGATCACCCGGGGCGACGAAGTGCTCAGCGAGGAAGAACTCGTCGGCCATGCCCATCGTCCCGCCTGGGAGACACTTCGGGACGAACTGGTGAGCGCGGGTTACGTCCGGACCGCCGCCCCCGACGGCCTCCTCGCCTGGCGACGCACCTGATCGACGTCAATGCCCGGCATATATGAAAATGACGGACACAAACCAGCGGCCTCGTCGACATCAGTCGGCACACGATCGTTACGGAATATTACTCATCCGGCCAACAGCGCTCTCTTACTCTTTTTTCCCTGCTATATCCATCTAAATGAAGGACACTAATGAAGCTCTTCTTCGCGGGCCTCGCGACCACGGCGGCGATCGTGGGCGCGGCAGCCGTACCCGCTCAGGCCGCATCCCCGGCGACCACGCAGGCCGCCCCGGCGGACGCGGTGAAAGCCCTGAAAGCCCAGCTACTACCGGGCAAGAGCGTGAAGATCGACCAATTAAGCAGCATCACCGTCGATTTCTCCGTCGACGACCAGGCCATGCAGGTGCAGGTGAACACCCGCACCAACGGCACGCTGGCGTTCGGCAAGGGCAAGGTGGCGGCCGCCGACCTCCGCATCCGCATGTCGTCCCGCCAGGGGACCGAGCCTCCCTACCGGGTCGTCGCCGAAGGCAGAAACGCCTACGTGACCAACCCCGGCATCGTCAAGGCGTTGCCCGCCGGCCGTTCCTGGATCGGATCGAGGACCGGTGAGCGCGAGAACGCCATCCTCCGCATGGGCGTCACCCCGGCGGACCTGAAGTTCATGCTGGACAACTCCTCCGAGGTGGCGACCGGCGAATACCAGGGCACCGCCACCCTCGCCGCCTACCGGCACGACAAGTCGGCCGGTGAAGGCAGCGTCGAGTTCCACCTGTACTTCGACAAGAACAACCTGCTCAGCCGCGCAGTCGTCGACTCGACCTCCTCCTCCGACGGCGACGCCTACCGCCAGATGGCCTTCCACACCGACACCAAGTACTCCGGCTGGGGCGCCAAGGCGAAGATCACCGCACCGGCGGCCGGCAAGGTCGTCAACGAGAAGAAGCTCACCCCGAAGACCCGCAGGGCCGTCATCAAGGCCGGCTACCCGGAGACCGGCCCCTTCTGACCACCTCAGCAGGCCCGGCATCACCGACCTGCCGCCCGCCGAGGCGGGACTGCCACCGCAGCCCCGCCCTCAGCCGGCGTGGTCGCTCAGCCACTCGGCCACCTTTCCGGACGAAGCTCGGCGACGAAGAACCAGCGCCTATCATTTTTCATCGCCCGGCTCCCTACGTCGGCGGTTCCCTCCCCGGCGGTCCGTTGTTGTTCTGGCGGGACGACGCCCGCAAGCGGTACATGGTCATGGACCTGGCCGCCATCCCCGAGCAGGGATGCTGACCGACGTTCGGCTCACCCCTGGACACTTCGGCGCAACGCACAGAGCCGGCCGCCTCCCGACGACGCGAGCTGTTCCTGTCGGTGCCGACTGGCAGCATGACGGCATGTCCTTGCAGCCCCCCGATGTCTCCTGGCTCTGCGGCGAATACGCCGAGGAGTGCTACAGCTTCATCTACGTGCGCGCCACGCCCGAACAGGTGGTCGCGCGCCTCGGCGGCCGATGGGAGGACTTCACGCCGGGCCCCTTCCCCGAAGACCCGGACGACTACCCGGACCCCGGGGCCGCTGTCGGCGTCACCTCCATCGGCGACTGGACGTTCGTCTTCGACCCCGACTGGCTCGGCACCTGCGAAGACCTGATCACCGAGCTGTCGAAGGGCACCCGCCTCGTCTCCCAGGCCGCACTCGGCGTCAAGGACCTCGACTACTTCTACTGGTGCGAGGACGGCGAGATCAGATTGGGCTGGGGCGGCGACGAAGGCTTCCTGACGGAAACGCCCGCCGAGCTCGTGGACACGATGGCGGAGATCGACAGGCTCTACCCATCGCGTCCCCGGCTCTACAGAGGGCCGGCCTTCCTGCTCGTCGAGCACCTGACCGGCATCAGGGCGACGGAGCACCTGCTGAAGAGTTCCGCGTTCAGATGGGGCGTCATCCCGCCTGTGAGCAAGCCCTGACGCCGGCAAGCCCGATACGCGTCGAAGCCGGGTGCCAGATCATCGATGTGCTGGAGGAGTCCCATGACCGCTACCGACGACCTCGGATGGTGGATCGTCGGCTGGGACGAATGGACAGACCTCGGCCTGATCCGCGCTCGGCTCGCCGCGGGCGCCGATCCCGACTCCGGCGTGCGTCTCTTCGACAAGCCGCTGCACGTCGCGGCTGAGCGAGGCTCGCCGGAGGTGGTCGCCGAACTGGCCGCACGGGTCGACGACGTCGACGCCGAACACCGCGGCCGTACCGCCCTCTGGACGGCCGTCTTCGAGGGCCGCACCGACAACGCCCGAGCCCTCGTCGCCGCCGGAGCGGACCCGTGGCGCCACATGATGAACGGCTGGTCCCCCGGCCGCCTCAGCCTGGCCGGCCCCAATCCCGACCTCTTCCCGGTCCCCCCGTCAGAGATCAGCCTCTCCACGGCCGAGGCCACCGCCGCCGCGGAGGCCAAGCGGCTGATCCCCGCGCTGGGAGACTTCCACTACGAAGGCCTGAGCCTGGCCTGCGTGGCCGGCGTCAGCGCAGCCGAGGCGACAGCGCGCCTGGAAGCCACCCCTGCCGACGACGTGGACGTCGATGCCCTGTACGAGGCCTGGTACAACGTCCCGGACGCCGAATGGATCGTCGGCATCACCGACGTACCCGGCGGCTGCGTCATCACCCAGCCTTGGGGATACGTCGCCTACACTCCCGGCCTCGGCAGGCTCGTTTCGACGGACACGGTCTGCTACAGCATGCACTCCAACGCCAAAGGCGGCATCTTCGGGCACATCGCCCGAGACGGCGAGGTCATGGCCTGGGAGCCGGACAGCGCCTTCATGGTCCCCACTGACGCCCCCGCCGAGGAGATCCTCGCCGCCTACCTCTACCGCGACCGCTGTCCGGCGTATTGCTGCGCCGGCGCGGGCCTGCGCCTGGCCGACGCCCGGCCGATCACCGGCCCACCCGGCGCCTGGCTACGACTGCCCAAAAGGGACTTCTGGGCCTGACGTACGGCCCAAGGACGATGCAAAGCCTGTACCGACACCCGATGCCTGGATACTGCCGGCCATGGTCATCATCGAAGTCGTCCTGGAGACCCACGACGCGGTGGACTTCACGGCCTGGCCGATCACCGAGCCGTCGAACGACCGCCTTCTCGCCCTCTCCGGCCGGATGTCTCCCGCCGACGTCGGGACGGCCATGGCCGTGATCTTCAGCTACAACGGCCTCCCGACCACGCACGCCGCCGACCTGACCGAGGCGCATCTGCACCAACACCTCGCCGAAACGGGCGGCCTGATTGCTCCGGGCGGTCTGCGGCTCCGCGACACCACCACCGACGTCGACGTCCCGCCCGGTTGCTGTTTCGGCCTGGAGAACTGGCGGGACTGGTGGGACGTGGCACGCGGGCACGAACCCTGGCTGGGGCACGACCCCACGCCGCACATCACCCATGTGGGTCACGTCATCCAGCTCCGGCAGCACGTCGAGGATTCTCCGCCCATCGAGATCACTCGCGACGAGCTCTCCAGCCTGCTCACCACAGCCCAACAGCACTTCTCCGGGTTCCTCGACCTCGCCCGGCAGTGGGCGACGATCACTACCCCGGGGCCGGCCGACCAGCTCATCGCAGCCCTCGACCAGCACTTCGCGATCACTTGAGCCTTCTCGTCCTCGGCCGGCTCCGGCGACGCGGTGATTCTGCGCGTTTCCCCGCCAGGCGGGATGTTGTGCCACCATGATCGCCTCGTAAACGGCAAAGGAGGCTGTTTGGTCGTCTTCTCCTGTACGTCGTGCGGCGCCGTGCTGACCGCGCGGGTCGCACGGGTGGCGCTCCCCGACCACTCCGGCCAGAAGTACGGCCATGACCTGCTCCCCGGTCTCCTGGAGCCGGGAACATACGCCGTGGACCCTGGACATGGCCGCCCAAGGGCCCCCTTGATGCCCGAACCGGAATATCACCGCGTCCGACAACTGACGTACTGCATCACGGGCCCCCCGAACAGGATCGGGATCGCGCCGGGCGACGTCCGCGGAACCGTCTTCATCCCGGACCGGTTGGGCGGCTGCTGTTGCGGCTGGGACGGCCAGTACGGCCCCAATTTGGCCTGCGCCAGGTGCGACCGCCCGGTGGCGACCCGCGTCGACGACTGCGGGTTCTGGCAGGTGGTGTGGCTGGAGCCGGACGCCGTGCGTCCCGTCGCCGTCGCCGGCCCCGTCCAGCGGGTGATGAACTGGACGGAGCTGCCGAGCACGCCACCCGTTGATCCGCTTGGTTTCTGGAGCCCACAGTGGGAGGCCTCAATCGCGGTGACCCTGGCACACCTGGTGGTGGCTTCGGGGGGCAAGCGGGTGTCCGTCCCTGACATGCCGGTCGCAGAGACGTTTCGCCGGACGATCGAGAGCCTGCTCCCTCCCGGGCCGCCGGAACGACACCTCGCCCTGGCCGGCCCCGGCCTGTCCACCCCGATCACGGACCTCGCCCTGGTGCCGAAGCACCCGCAGACCGGTGAGGTCTGGCCGTGTGACGCGGGCACGGTGGTGCCGCTCGCTGCGGACGTGTGGACGTACCTGGCCTTCAACGACGATCGACGGCTCATGCTCGCGGCGTACGGGATGCCTGCCGCCGTCCGCCACGACGATCCGCTCCCGCTGCTGCCGCACCGCCTGTTCCATCCCGATGGGCAGGTATTCGTCAGCACACTGGAGCGACTGCCGAAGTTCCGGCAGCCATGGCTGCGCCGCATCCACGACTCGGTGAAAGGCCGCCCGTACCCGGCCCCGTTCGCGTAGCCCTCCCCACGTCAGATTCGATCCCGTCGGCGGAACCTGACCAGAGCTCCCGCAATCGCGTCGCCCCCGAACGCACGGTCGTCCAGTCTGTCGCAGGCGGATGCCACGGCAACGATGTCGGCTTCGCTTGACGTGCGCATATGCGGCGCTCATGCGTGATCGGGCCGGCAACCATCGGGCTTCGGGGAAGCAGCTCCTGACGCTGTGGACATCTCGGGCCCGTGGGCCACCATGCCCGGCCCTTCGTGAGCAGCAACGGTCGCGGACTTCTTCGCACCGTCCCTGGACGGGCAGAGCACCAGGGGTACGACGAGAGACGGACGCCCCCGATTGGGTCGACGTGACGATCAGGCGGGAAGAGTTCGATCGCCAGGGCCACGATCCTGCCAACTGTCAATGATCACCCGTCCACCTGGAGTGCAGCATCGCCTCGCGGTTCATGGCTCTGTACCGGAGATCTTGATCGCGGCGTACTCGCGGGTCTGCCGAGTCGTCCCCTCAGGAGTTGGCGGCGCGGCGCGCCGCACTACGGCAGAATCACAGCCCTTTTCAAACACGTGCGGTTCACGAGTCTGTAAGAGACAGGCGGTGGATGTCGACTGCGGCCATTCCTTCGTCAGCTGCTGCGTTGAGTTCGCCTCTGCGAGCGTGACGACAGTGTGCGTCGGCCAGGCGCATGGGGACGTTGGAGCTGCCGTCGGACGGGTGTGCATCTGGTTGGTTCCGTGGGCGTGTTCTTTCGGCGCCGTCGTCGGCCAGGAAAACGGGTCTTGGCCACTCGCATCCCCACGAGCACGTCGGCACCGATCCCCCTGGGAGCTCCGTACCAGCTCGGCCGGCGGTTTGTCGGACGTGACTGCCAGACTCCGCACATGCATGACCTGGTTCTCTCAGCGAACACCATCGCGGCCAGTCCTCCCGGCGCGGAGAGACTCTCCGCGGACACGTGTTCCGGCCGCAGCCGTGGCAGGTGGCGCACATGAGCGCGTTCGAGCAGTACAGCCTTGAGCCGAGCCCAGAAGGATGGGATCCGGCGTGGATCGCGCGTGGTGAGCTTCGCGGCCAGCGGTTCGAGTTGCCCGCCGATGTGTCGAGCGTGACCTTCGACCGGTCCCGGCTGGTGGACGTGGACTTTTCCGGAATGCGGTTCGCCGAGTTCACCGTTCACGGCAGCGAGTTCGAAGGATGCGACTTCACGGGCGTGGTCTTCGAGCGCCTGTCGATGTCCACGACCTGCAGGCGGGGGCCATGGGACGGCGTCGGCTGGCCGCAGTCGGTCTTCCGCGACTGCGTGTTCCGGCGCACCCGCTTCGCGTCCTCCACGTTCTTCGGCAACGTCCGCTTCGAGAGGTGCACCTTCGACCGGTCCCGATTGAGAGACCAGACGAGCACTGCCGAGGCACAGTTCGTCGACTGTGTCTTCCTCGGTCGCGTGCGAAACGTCAACTTCTGGGGTCGCCCAACCGAGCACCAAGATGCGCTGGGCAGGGACCACAACGACTTCACCGGCAACGACTTCACCGGCGCGGAGCTGGACTACGTCGCCTTCCACCACATCGACCTGCACGCCCAGCGCTGGCCCGGCCTGCCCGACTACGCGCTCCTCGACCGGATCAGCGCGCGCGTGGCGGCGGTGCTGCCCTTGGTGGAGCAGTGGCCGGACGCACACCACCGGAAGGCGGCGCGCTTCAGCCTGGAGTACCTCGCGGACACGGCCTTGGCACAAAACGACGATCAGGCGCTGGTGAGCCCGTCGGACATGGGCCGCAAGCTGCCTCCCTCGCTGCGCGAGGAGCTGTTCGAGGCGTTCAGCCGCACATCCAGCGATACAGGCCCTGGTTGAGCCGTACCGCCTCGCGAGCCAGATCCCGCAAGGCCGTGATGCGTTGGACCTCGAACTCGTCGAGCAGTTCCTCCTCGGCGTACTCGCGCAGCCGCACGTCGTCCACGGCGGCGAGTGCGGCAACGGTCTCGGGCGCTGCCCGGTCCACGCCCGCTGACTCGCCGTCGTCCACGATGGTCTCGCTGTCCCCGAACTCGCTCAGATCGCGTCCGCTGAGCTCCGCGACCAGCGTGTCGAGCTCGTCGAGCCATCCCTTGCAATCGACGTACGGCAGGTTGATGCCCTCCGGCCCGCCGTCCAGGGCCAGCCGGGCGGACTCATCAGAGTCCGCCGCGAAGTAGTCGACGAAAACGCCCATGGCCGGCCACTCTACCGATCAAGCCCACAGGAAACGCAGCAGACGGGATCAACAGTCCCACCAGCGGACCAACGCCCTCGAAGAGGGCGAGATACATGGCTCTAGCCCGAAGAACACGAAGTCCTGTCCGCACCGGACGATCCGGTGGGACTGCACCAGAGATTCAGGCCGTCCCACCGCCCGACCTGGGCGTCCAGACTGCAGAAATCCGCGAACCTCCGTAGCGGCACACCTCGATCGTCACCCAACTGGTCAGGACGAGAAACGCGAGATGGCACTCGGGGAGTAAGGCCACTCCCAAAGCACTCGATCACCGGTAAATGGCAGATGCCTCGTTGAGGACATCCCGAGCAGCTCAGATGATCGCTGCGGTGCGATGGCGAGCGATTGCTTAAGGCGGTGTTGCCGTATCGGCTGCTGTACAGCATCGCACTCCACATGTGGGTGTCCGCCTTTTAGGCGGAGCAATCGCCCTGCTCGGCTGATCGAAACCGTGGTCAGGAACGTGTGGATGGGGCGAGCCCGTGTGCGGTGAGAGCGCTACTGTCACGAGCCAGCAGGAAGCTTCCGAGATCGTTCAAGTGTGCGGGACCATGTCCTCATGTCAGTGACTGAGTTCGCCGGCGTGACCAAGGACAAGGATCGTGGCGTCACCTCCACGGGAGGACTGTATGAGTTCTGGACCGAGGACTCCGCCCACGTCTACCTGCACGACACCACATTCAGACATCTGACCTACCGGCCCGGCAGGCCACCAGTGCTGGAGCTGGAGTTTGTCTACGATCCGCAGTGGACTCCACCCGAGCTGTCGAAGACGCCCGTTGTGGTCTTCCGGTTCGAGGATGTCCGCCTCGTCGAGTGGCAGGAGGACCAGGACGGCCATGACTGCGTGACCGCTCACCCCGATGCTCCACCTGGTCAGGTCGAACTCTTTGACTGGGACGGCGCCGACCTGTTCACCCTGCACACCTTCACGCTGTACCTGGCCTTTTACGCACCACGAGCAGAAGTGACCGTACGCGCGGAGTAGGGCAGCGACCCCACGGCCTACCTGTACAGACTCCAGCCCCCTCCACCTTCAAGGGGCAACCGTGATGGTGATCAGTCCAGACTGAACCGGTCGTACATCGCCTCAAGTTGAGCTTGACGTTGCGAGTCGCCAAGCACGATCCGGATTTGCACAAGGTGTCCATCGGCGTCGTGGTCGGCAGCGACGGGAAAGAACCCATCCCCCCAACTGGTCATGAAGCACATCGTCCGAGTGCCACCGACCTCGATCGTTCCGGCCTCGTGCTTCGCAGCTCTGACCTGGGCCATGATCTGCCAGTGGTGGGAGTGCGGCCGGAAATCAACCGCGATCATCCGTTCGGCACCAGCTTGTTTCCACTCCTGCAAGGCGATGGCGCGGTCGACTGCCTCGCTGACAGGCAGGTCCGCCCATCCATACACCCCATCCTCTCCGGGATGCGGTAGGAGTGAGGCGCCGAAGCCGGCGGCGGCCTCCCGCACCGATCGCCCCCAGAACGCAACGTCGGCCATTCCGTCGATCGGCTCCTCATGGCGCCACGATGCCAACCCATCGGCATCGATGAGGCTGAGCCGAGCCGCGTCCACCCCGACATGGCCCAAGAGTCTGGTCGATGTGGGCTGCGTGGAGCGCATCCTGAGGGTGACCGACTCCCATCGCACACCGATGTTCCCGTAATCCCGGGAGGTTGCTGTCACGGCGATCTCCTGATCGGCGGGTATGCCACCGATCGCCACGACGGGAACGCCGTTCATGATGAACTCTGAACCGCCGGCCCGCACTGCGTGTTCGACACGTTCACGATGCGCGACCCGAGGTTCTTGACGTTCCAGCCAGGCATCGAACCCATGTGCCTGGCAGTGCTCGACGAAAGCGCCGACCAGTTGCTCGACCCCATGTCCGGGAATGTCATAGAGCCACGTACCCGGCTGGCGATTGAAGGACCGAGCGGCAGTCTCGGCGTCAGGGCCCACCACAGCCAGGTCAACCGACGCGCGGATACTCTCACGCAACGCGGGATCGTCTATCGCGGAGAGCATGACCTCGTCCACCGCCGGAGGCGCGTCCCCCGACCACAAGTTCAGGTAGCCGGTATCGGCGACCACCAGTCGCCCGGACGGGCACGTGATGGACCCCAGCGATGTCGGGGCATCGATCCTCATCGAGGAAGTATGCCCCAATCTTCCCCGAGTTTGATCAATAACGCTGCATGTCGACCGTCCACATACACAGCGGCTGATGGTCTAGGGCGGATGGCAGGGCCTCCTGCGCCGTCAGCTCCCCACGACGGCAACCGCCGAGATGGCCGGCACTACACCACCTGGATTCTGGAGCCGTTCCCTCGAACAGGGCTGACGGCTCCTTCGACGCGAAGCCACTCAACCATGATCGGTCGGAGTAGGCGGCCTGCTCCGATGCCTTGTGCTCAGGCAACGCGAATTGTCAGCCCTGCAGGCCATGATCACCGCACGCACATTCGCCCCTGACCCCAAGGACCACCATGGCGCAGATCATCAAGGCGTTCCTCGATCCGCAAAAGATATCCCGTTACTTCAACGGGATCGTAGACGTCGAAGACATCTCTGCGGAGTGGCGCGTCGTCGAGCTCTCCGCCAGTGGCGAGATCTGGTCCGAGAGCGCCCCCAACCTCATCGCGCTCGACCCAACCCGTTGCGACCAAGCTCTCATCAAGTACGAACTCTGGGACGGCGAGCCACCCACCTCGAACTGGGATGAAAGCCGCTTGGGAACCGTCAATCTGACTTCCGGGAAGGTCGCCGCGATCAGTTCCTGGTCCGGAGACACCACGTACAACGACGAGTTCGACCTCGGCCGGCGCGATCAAGACTGGCGGTTCGAAGTCCACCGCAAATTCCTCAGCCACGAGGACTTCACCACGGACATCATCAGCCTGGTCCTCTACAAGGTGCAGTTCTGGACACCCGCAGAGATCGAACACCCACGAGATACGGCACGCCCATCGAACCACGAAACCTCAACCGCGCCTCCGAGGCCCACTGCAAGAACGCCGGTGTCCCGCGCATCCGCTTCCATGACACCCGGCACACCTGCGCCTCGCTCCTGGCCGCCCTCGACGTCCACCCGCGCGTGGCGATGCGCATTCTCAGGCATTCACAGATCAGCGTGACCATGAACGTCTACACCCAGATCCCAAGCCCGGAAACCCGCAATGCCCTTGCTTGCCTCAATGCCAGCCTGGAGAACGTCCCATAATCGACGTAGATGCGAAGAGGCCCGCGGAATCGCCCACAGGGCCTTTTCGCGTCACGTGCCATGCTGAGATAGCGGGATGAATGAAGCAGATCGCGCTGCGGTGCTCGCCTTGCAGAACCTCTTCGCGACGCTGGGCGCCGATGCCCCTCAAGAGTGGGCTGCCTCAGAGATCTCAGAGGACATACCTCAGCTGGCTGGCTTCTTGGCGCTGCGGCGCATATGGCCAGACTTGATCAATGGCTGGGCCTCGCCGGGAGCGCTGGAAGGCATTCCCGCGGCTGCTCGACTGCTCGCCGACGGCGCGGACCCCACCGACCTCGCACGGGTCGCCCAGGTGGCCGCCTACGAAACAGCGTTCAGTCTCCTCTACAGCCTCACCGCCCACGGCCGCGACGACGACGCCCCCACGGACACCCCTGGCTGGCGTCTCATGGAAACCACACCGTCAGGCGAACTCACCGGCAGGGCCGTACAAAGTCTTCATGAGAGCCTGCTCGCCATGGACCCCTCAGGCCGCGACGGGCAGGACATCTTCGGCTAGTGCCGGTTGCTGTACAACCCTGCTGTACGAGACCGAAAAGGCCCTCTCCCGATCACGGGAAAGGGCCTTCTACGTGCAGAGCCGACGAGGGGAATCGAACCCCTGACCTTCTGTTTACAAGACAGATGCTCTGCCGATTGAGCTACGTCGGCACGGCCTACCAGTGTAGACGCTAGCGGCGCCTGTGACGAGCGACCTCGTACAGTGCCACACCGGCAGCGACTCCCGCGTTGAGGGATTCCGCGGCGGCCTGCATGGGGATGCGGACGACCACGTCGCACTGCTCTCGCACCAACCGGCCGAGGCCCTTCCCTTCGGAGCCCACCACGACCACGAGCGGCTCGGCGAGGAGGTCCGCGTCGCCGATGTCGATCTTTCCGGCGCCGTCGAGGCCGACGATGAAGAGGCCGGCTTCGCGGTATTCGCGGAGGGCGGCCGTCAGGTTGGAGGCGCGGGCGACGCGCAGGGTGGCGAGCGTGCCGGCCGACGTCTTCCATGCGCCACCCGTCACCCCGGCCGAGCGGCGGGACGGGATGAGCAGGCCGTGCGCCCCGAACGCGGTGGCGGAACGGGCGATGGCGCCCAGGTTGCGCGGGTCGGTGACCGAGTCGAGCGCCACGATCAGCGGGACCTCGGCCGCGTCCTGAGCCAGTTCGACCAGCTCGGACGGGTGCGCATAGTCGTAGGCGGGGATCTGGAGCGCGATGCCCTGGTGGACGACGCCCTCCGTCATCCGGTCGAGCTTGTCGCGGGTGACTTCGAGCAGCGCGATCCCGCGCTCCGCCGCGATCTTGATGGAGTCGCGTACGCGGTCGTCGTTCTCGACGCGCTGAGCTACGTAGAGGGCATTTGCGGGCACCCCGGCCTGCAGCGCCTCCAGCACCGGGTTACGGCCGCCGATGTATTCGGGAGCGTCCTCGGAACGCTTCTGCCGGGCCGGGCCGCTGCCCGGACGGCGCGTCTCGCCGCGGTCCTCCCTGGCGATGCGCTCGGTCCTGGCCTTGTCCTTGTACCAGTGGCGCATCTCGGCAGGCGGCGTCGCGCCCCTGCCCTCGAGCGACCGGCGCTTCTGGCCCCCGGTGCCCTTGGAGGGGCCCTTCTTCTTCGCGGGCCTGCCCGATGCCCTACCGCCTGCTGCCATGCCATCAAGGGTATCGGCCCGCCGACCCATCCGATCCCGCCGGGCAAGCCCCCACCCGATCCCGGCAAAAGAGCGAATCCAGCCACACAGCAGAGGTCCGCCCTGTAGGAGCGACGTATCTGGTCACGCGGCAGAGCACGCGGCCCCAAGAACAGGGGGGTCCCTGGAAGAGCGGCCCCCGGAAGAACGGTCGCTAAAAGATGCGGTAGAGCGCGGTCTCAGGAAGACCCGCATGCTCCCTGGCGGAGACGCTTCGGGAGCACAGGATGTTCGCCCTACACGACCGACCGCGGCACACCCGGCGAGCCGCCTGCCCTCCCCGGAGCGCACGTAGCGCCCGCCCACAACCTCACCGAGGCGTCCTGCGCAAGCACATCACCACAAAAGCTCCACTCACCTCACCAAGCCGCACGCGAAGCCGCGGCCCGGTGCATCGCGTCGACCGCACGCCCGCCCGCACTCTCCCGGCACAGCACAGCGCAAAAGCCGTCCACCTCCATACGCCCCAGACAAATCCACAAGCTCCCACCACCCACCCCTAAGGCCGGTTATGGTCCTTGGCCATGACTGAGTCCGCCTACCTCCACGCCACCCGAACGGCCTACGACACCGTCGCCCCCGAGTACGCCGAACTGCTCAGGAACGAACTCGACACCAAGCCCCTGGACCGGGCCATGCTGGCGGCCTTCGCAGAACTCGTACAGGGACCGGATGGCGGAGAGGTGGCCGATCTGGGCTGCGGACCGGGCCGTGTCACCGCCCACCTCAACTCCCTCGGGGTGAACGCCTTCGGCATCGACCTGTCCCCGAGGATGATCGACGTCGCCCGCCAGAGCCACCCCGGCCTGCGCTTCGAAGTGGGCTCGATGACCGCGCTGGACCTGGCGGACGCGTCCTTGGCCGGCGCCGTCGCGTGGTACTCCACCGTCCACACCCCGCCGGAGCTCCTGCCGACGGTGTTCGCCGAGATCCACCGGGTGCTGGCGCCGGGCGGCCACCTGCTGATCGCGTTCAAGGTCGGCGACGAACGCCGCCACCTCAGCCAGGGCTACGGTCACAAGCTCTCGCTGGACGTCTACTGGACTCCCCCGGAACACATCGCCGAGCTCCTCGCCAAGGCCGGACTGTCCCTCGACGCCCAGCTCATCCGCGAGCCCGACGAGGGCGAGCGACCCCGCTCAGGCCGCCAGGCCTTCTTCCTGGCCCACAAACCGACCGACAAACCGACCGGCGGACCAACCGGCACACCGACCCACAACCCAGCCGACAAGCCGAAAGCCCCCGAATCCGACTCCTAGAGCCCTCATGCAGGCTCCCGAAAACGGAACCCCCTCACTGACGAAGGATGTCAGCGACCACCGGATAACGTGCCAGCCGCCCAGCACTTCCTCGAAGGAGCAGCCGCATGATCCTGGAGATCCGCACCTACTGCCTCAAACCCGGCACCCGCGAAGACTTCCTCCGGATCATGCGCGAAGAAGCCCTCCCCCTCCTGGCGAAGGCCGGCATCGACGTGGTGAGCAGCGGCGCCTCCCTCGTGGACGAGGACGGCCACGAGGAGGCGTACCTGATCCGCGCGTTCCCCTCGAAAGAGACCCGCGACGAGCAGGAAGACGCCTTCTACACCAGCCCGGAATGGCACCGGGGCCCGCGCGAGGGCATCGTCTCGCGCATCGACGGCTACCACACGATCGTGATCGAGGCCCCCGACACCGCCGTCGCGGCCCTCCGCGGCTGACGGCGGGCGCACAAGGAGCCCGCCGTCGCTCAGGAGCGGCGAAAGGTCAGAAGTGGCGGAAGGTCAGCGGGCCAGCTCCCAGCGGGCCCCGTGCGGCGTGTCCTCGACCGTGATGCCCGCCGCGGCGAGCTGGTCGCGGATCGCGTCGGCCGCCGCGTAGTCCTTACGGGCCCGCGCGGCCTTGCGCTGCTCCAGAGCCACCGCCACCAGCGCGTCGACCACCGGCGACAGGTCGGAGCCGCCACCGCGCCACTGCGGCGAGCGAGGGTCGAGGCCGAGCACGTCGAGCATGTTCTGGGTCTCGGCGAGCAGCCGCGCGATGGCCTCCTTGTCGCCCCGCGACAGCGCCACGTTGCCCTCGCGCACCACCTCATGCACCACGGCGAGCGCCTGCGGCGTGCCGAGGTCGTCGTCGAGCGCGTCGGCGAACGCCTGCGGAAGGGGCGCGTCGGCGTCGACGTCGTGGATCACCTCGGCGGCGCGGGTGACGAAGCCCTCGATCCGCTGGTAGGCCGCCGCCGCCTCCAGCAGCGCCTCCTCGGAGTACTCGATCGAGGAACGGTAGTGCGGCGCGGCCAGGTAGTAGCGCAGCTCCACCGGGCGCACCTTCTGCACCATCTCGGGGATCAGCAGCGAGTTGCCGAGCGACTTGCTCATCTTCTCGGCGCCGATCTTGAGCATGCCGTTGTGCATCCAGTAGCGGGCGAAGCCGTCGCCGGCGGCCTGCGACTGGGCGATCTCGTTCTCGTGGTGGGGGAAGATCAGGTCGATGCCGCCGCCGTGGATGTCGAACGTCGGCCCCAGGTATTTGGTGGCCATCGCCGAGCACTCCAGGTGCCAGCCGGGACGCCCGAGCCCCCACGGCGTGGGCCAGGTCGGCTCGCCCGGCTTGGCGCCCTTCCACAGGGCGAAGTCGCGCGGGTCTCGCTTGAGCGACTCGTCGTCGGTGTCGGCCGCGGCCCGCATGTTCTCCAGCTTCTGGTTGGAGAGCTTGCCATAGTGGTCGACGTAGGACTGGACGCTGAAGTAGACGTCGCCGCCCGAGGCGTAGGCGTGGCCGCGCTCGATCAGCCGCTCCATCAGCGTGATCATCTCGGGCACGTGGCCGGTCGCCCGCGGCTCGACGGTGGGCGGCAGGCAGCCGAGCGTGTCGTAGGCCCAGGTGAAGGCACGCTGGTTGCGCTCGGCGATCACGAACCACGGCACGTCCTCCGCGGCCGACACCCTGATGATCTTGTCATCGATGTCGGTGACGTTGCGGCAGAACGTCACGTCGTAGCCGGAACGCGTGAGCCAGCGCCTGAGCACGTCGAAGTTCACGCCTGAGCGGATGTGCCCGATGTGCGGAGGAGCCTGCACGGTCGCCCCACACAGGTAAATCGACGCCCGGCCGGCTTCGACCGGAACGAATTCACGGGTGGCGCGCGTGCTGGTGTCGTAGATGTGCAGGCTCACAAAGGCAAGGCTAACGCCTCGGAGGCTCTTGTAGGCCGATTACTCAGCCTCGCACCGTGACCTTGTCAGGACGGATCCGGATGATCAGACGCTCGGTGCCCGGCTTGTCCTCCCAAGGCTCGCCTGTGTACTTCTGGGCCAGCTCCTGGATCAAGGCGCCCTCGGGGTCCTCCTCGATCGTCACCCGGCCGCGCACCTCGACGTAGCGGTCCGGGCTCTTCGGGTCGATGACCAGCAGACTCGTCCGCGGGTCGCGCTCGAAGTTACGCGGCTTCACCCGCCCCCGGACGGTCGAGAACAGCACGTCGTCGCCGTCCGTGCGCACCCACACCACGGTTGACTGGGGTCCGCCGTCGGGGTTGATGCTGGTCACCGTCGCATGATTCGGGGCATCCAGGAGTTCGCGGGCTTCTTCCGGCAGCTCGGGCATGTGTCTCCCTCGATCGGTCGTGATCCCTATTCTTCTGTAGTCTCGAAGGCGCCATGGACGTGACTCCCCCCTCTACGCTCCGTCGCCTGGGCATCGCCCTGGCCGGGCTCGCGGTGGCCGCTCTGACCGGAGCCGCCTGCGCGCTGTCCTTCGACGATCTGCGCGCGCTGGCCGTCACCGGCGAGGCGCGGCAGGACCTCGCCTTCCTCTATCCGGCCGCCTTCGACGCGCTGCTCGTGGTCGCGCTGCTCGGCGTGCTGCTGCTGCGCCCCGCCCGGCCGCTGGTGCGGGCACAGGCCGCCACCGTGCTGGTCCTGCTCATCGTGGCCGCCGCGGCGGCCAACGTGGCGACCGCGCTGCGGTTCACCTTCGACGCGCGCCAGGTGGCCGTGGGCGTGGCTCTGGCGCCCTGGGTCATGCTGGCCGTGGCCCTGTGGCTCTGGCTGCTGCTGATCAAGCACGTCCAGGCCCACCGGGGCGAGGCGCGCGAGGAGGACGACGACGAGCTCGTGCCCTTCCATCCGGGCCGCGCGGCCGACACGCCGCCGCCGCTCGTGACCGAGGCGCCCCCGCCGGTGCTGGAGTCCACGCCGCTGGTGGGGCCCACCGCCGCGCCGGAGACGCCGCCGGTCCCGGCCCAGGTGTCCGAGTGGCAGGCCGTACCGCAGGACCCGGAACCCGAGCCGGAACCGGCCCCAGAGCCCGAACCGGAGCCGGAACCGGAACCCGAGCCAAAACCGGAGCCCGAGCCGGAACCCGAGCCCGAGCCCGAGCCGGAACCCGAGCCGTTGAGGCGGCCGGTGCGGTGGGGCGACCGGGTCAAGCCGACCGACGTCCTGGTCCACCCCCGGACCGACACCCGGGCCACCGACACCCGTGACGTCGACACCCAGCCCGTCCCCGTCATCGAGGACGACCGCAGGAGCCACCCCACCGCCGACGAGCCCCGGACGCGCCAGAGCGACTCTGAGGACACCGCGCCCCACCCGGTGATCCACGAGGACACCCAGGCCCCGTCCGGCCGCCTGCGCAGCACTCCGCGCCCGCCGGACCCCGAGGAATAGCGGCCACCCCGCGAACAAACGAGAGGCCCGTCCGGGATGATCCCGGACGGGCCGTTTCGTGTGCGTCTATCTCGTCTACACCCCTGGCGCCGCTAGACCCTGGAGCCGCGGCGTAGGCCGGCGACCAGGCCGACACCGACGATCGCCAGGACGACCTGCATCACGAGCTCGATCCAGTCGATGCCGGGGGTCGTCTCGACGCCGAGCACCTGGGCGATGAGCGTGCCCAGCAGGGCGGCGACGATGCCGACGACGATGGTGAGGATCCACCCGATGGCCTGCCTGCCGGGCAGCAGCAGGCGACCGATTGCGCCAATGACGGCGCCAATCACGATGGCGCCAAGGATGGACTGAATGGTCATGACACGAAACCTCCCCGTGAGGGTGAGCCGTTCACTCTCACGGGGAGCTTCGCTACCCGATCGCCGACGATTATGCGCCGACTTTACGAACGAGCAGGTCAGGTCGTGGTTCGGCCGGTTCGTCCACCGCGTCCGGAGCCCATCCGCGTCACAAGGAGCACGCCGACCACGGCCAGCACGAGCTGGAGTATGTGTTCGAGCCAGTCGATGCCCTTGGTGTCGGCCCAGCCGAACGCCTGTGCGATCAGGGTGCCGATCAGGGCGGCCACGATGCCCACGATGAGCGTCAGGCCGATGGACATGTTCTGCCTGCCAGGCACTATCAGCCGGGCCAGCGCACCGACGATGGCGCCGATGACTACTGCGGAAACGATCGCGCCGATCATGTGTAGCTCCCCCCGAGACGTTCACATGTCTTAGATGGGGACATACCCGACACCTGGGGAAACTACCCCCTGAGGAAGGCGGCGGTCCGTACCGCGCCAGTGACGAACCGCCGCCCCCACAGTTGGCGGGTTCGGCGACGACCCGCCGGGACACCCTCACGCATCCCATACATAAGACGCTGAACGCCTACGAAAGGTTGACCACGACGGCCGTGGCGATGGCGGCGATCCCCTCGCCGCGCCCGGTGAGCCCGAGCCCGTCCGTGGTGGTCGCCGAGACGCTCACAGGCGCCCCCACGGCGCCGCTGAGCGCCAGCTCGGCCTCGGTACGCCGAGGAGCCATCTTGGGACGGTTGCCGATCACCTGGACGGCCACGTTGCCGATCTCGAAGCCGGCCGCGCGCACCTGGCGGGCGGTCTCCTCCAGCAGGGTGACCCCGGCAGCCCCCGCCCAGCGCGGGTCCGACGTGCCGAACAGGCCGCCCAGGTCGCCCAGGCCGGCCGCGGACAGCAGCGCGTCGCAGGCGGCATGCGCGGCGACGTCGCCGTCGGAATGGCCGTCGAGCCCGAGCTCGGCCGGCCAGTGGAGGCCGGCGAGGCTGAGCTCACGCCCTGAGTCCACCGAAGCGAACGGGTGGACGTCGACTCCGACGCCCACCCGTGGAAGATTCGTGTTCAGGAGTTGAGAACCTCGTCGAGCAGGGCCTCAGCCTTGTCCTCATTGGTCTTCTCGGCGAGCGCGAGCTCGCTGACGAGGATCTGACGAGCCTTCGCGAGCATACGCTTCTCGCCCGCTGACAGGCCGCGCTCGCGGTCGCGACGCCACAGGTCGCGAACCACCTCCGCAACCTTGTTCACATCACCGGAGGCGAGCTTCTCCAGATTGGCCTTGTAACGGCGCGACCAGTTGGTCGGCTCTTCCGTGTGGGGCATCCGAAGAACATCGAAAACCCGCTCAAGGCCTTCCTGGCCGACAACGTCGCGCACACCGACGAGTTCCGCGTTTTCTGCTGGCACCTGGACGGTAAGGTCGCCCTTGTCGACCTTGAGCACCAGGTAGGTCTTTTCCTCACCCTTGATGGATCGCTTCGTGATTGCTTCGATCCGAGCAGCCCCATGGTGGGGGTAGACGACAGTGTCGCCGACCTGGAAAGTCATGTGACAAGTACCCCTTCCGCTGTACTCCAGGGTACCACGCATCCACAGGCTCCCGGAACAGTGAAAACCTCATAACTGCAGGTCAAAGCCGCATATTGGGGCTTGACAAGTCCTCGACCGTATGAATCGCATTTCCGGACATAGCGAATGACCTGCAGGGGTGCGGATATGACCATGGATTCAGGTGGATATGGTAGGCGCTGCCCAACACCCCATGCGCCATACCGCGCAAGAGCAAGGAGAACCCGCACGTGACCAGCCGTCGCTGGATTGTCGTAGCCGCCGCGTTCTTGGCAGCCCCCGTGCTCGCGGGCTGCGGGGCAGGATTCGACGCCAACACCAACAAGCCGTACGCCCCGAACGAGGCGGTCGCACTCATCGACCAGGGTGCTTATGGCACGCGCGGCATTCACATCCCGCAGGCGTTCATCCTCGGCCCCGACTCCGGCGCCCAGCTCCCGTGGCGCGGTTCAGCCCCGATCTACCTGAACATCCTCAACACCGCGGGCGCCGCCGACACGCTCCAGGCCGTCTCGGCGGGCTCGGTCGGGTCCGTGAAGGTCGCCACGCCGATCCAGCTTCCCCCCAACCAGCTCGTCAACACCGGCAAGCCGCAGCCCCAGCTGATGCTGGAGAGCATCTCCACGAGCCTCAGAGGCGGCGAGAGCGTGCGTCTGGACCTCCAGTTCGCCAACGCCGGGACAGTGACCCTGACCGTCCCTGTGGTCACGCGCAGCCGTGAGTTCAAGGACTATCCCCCCGCCCCCAACGCCACCCCGGTCGCCACGCCCTCGGCGTCGGCCACCCCCACGGCCACCGAAGAGGCCCACTGACGGCATGAGAGAACCCTTGTTCTGGTACGAACCCACGTACCAGAACAAGGGTCGTTCACTCCTCGACGGCGTCGAACTTGTAGCCCAGGCCGCGCACGGTGAGGATGCAGCGCGGGTTGGACGGATCCGCCTCGATCTTGGCCCGCAGGCGCTTGACGTGGACGTCGAGCGTCTTGGTGTCGCCCACGTAGTCGGCGCCCCAGACGCGGTCGATGAGCTGGCCGCGGGTGAGCACCCGGCCGGCGTTGCGCAGCAGCACCTCCAGCAGCTCGAACTCCTTCAGCGGCAGCTGCACCTGCTCGCCGCGCACCGCGACGACGTGGCGGTCGACGTCCATGCGCACCGGGCCGACGGCCAGGACGGCCGTCTCCAGCTCCTCCACCACGTCGCCCTGACGGCGCAGCACCGCGCGGATGCGGGCCACCAGCTCCCGTGAGGAGAACGGCTTCGTCACATAGTCGTCGGCGCCCAGCTCCAGGCCCACGACCTTGTCGATCTCGCTGTCCTTGGCGGTCAGCATGATGACCGGCACCTTCGAGCGTTGCCGCAGCGAGCGGCACACCTCGGTGCCCGGCAGGCCGGGCAGCATCAGGTCGAGCAGCACGAGGTCGGCGCCGTTGCGGTCGAACGTGTCGAGCGCCTCGGGCCCGGTCGCCGCGACCGACACCTCGAAGCCCTCCTTGCGCAGCATGTAGGACAAGGCGTCGGAGAAGGACTCCTCATCCTCAACCACTAGAACTCTGGTCATTTTGCGGTCTCCAGGGGAATCGAGGGTGGTACTGCCACCGCCGTGCCGCCGAAGGCGGGCAGACGGAGGGTGAAGGTGGAGCCGGAGCCTTCCTTGCTCCAGACGGACACCTCGCCCGCGTGGGCCGCGGCGACGTGCTTGACGATGGCCAGACCGAGCCCGGTGCCGCCGGTCGCCCGTGACCTGGCCGCGTCGACGCGGAAGAAGCGCTCGAAGATGCGCTCCAGAGACTCCTCGGGGATGCCGATGCCCTGGTCGCTGACGCTGATCTCGACGGAGTCGCCGGCCGGACGGACGCTGACCACGACCCGCGTGTGCTCGGGGCTGTAGGCGACGGCGTTGTCGATGAGGTTGCGCAGGGCGGTGACGAGCAGCTCGTCGTCCCCCCAGATGCGCAGCCCCTCGGTGCCGCCGGTGACCAGCGTGATGTCCTTGGCCACCGCCTTGGTGTTGCAGTGGTCGATGGCGTCGTGGACGGCCTCGTCGATGGCGACCTGGCCCGGGGTGGGGATGGGCTCGGCCCCCTGGATCCTGCTCAGCGTGATCAGGTCCTGGACCAGGTAGGTGAGCCGGGCGGCCTCGTGCTGCATGCGCCCGGCGAAGCGGGTGACCGCCTCGGGGTCGTCGGCGGCGTCCTGGATGGTCTCGGCCAACAGGCTCAGCGCGCCCACGGGGGTCTTCAGCTCGTGGCTGACGTTGGCGACGAAGTCGCGGCGCACGGCCTCGACCCTGCGCCGCTCGGTCTGGTCCTCGGCCAGCACCAGCACCTGGCCGTAGGAGCCGAGGGGGGCGACCCGGACGGCGAAGTTCGTCGTCTCCTGACCGAACTTGTGGCCGGCGACGTCGATCTCGCTCTCGCGGATCTCGCCGTCGCGGCGTACCTGTCTTGCCAGTGCGAGCAGCTCCGCGGCCATCAGCCTGTCGCCCTTGACCAGCCCGAACGCGCGCGCGGCCGAGCTGGCGCGCAGCACGCGGTCGTGCGCGTCGAGCACGACGGCGGACGAGGGGAGCACGGCGAGCACGGAGGCCACGCCCTGCGGCAGCGCCGCTCCGGTCTCGACGCCGTCGGCTGAATCGGTCCTCTTCGGAGCCTCGATCTGGTTCCTGTAGAACAGGACCGCCAGGGCTCCCACGACGAACCCGGCCAGGGCCGCGAAGCTCATGGCCATCTCACTCATGCCTCCGATGGTAGGTGGCGAAGTCCAAGGGACAGACCTCTCACCTGCGGATGAACGGCCCTTTCCTGGAAAGTTCATCTCGCAGTAGAGGTTCGTTCATCGAGTGGCACGTACGGTGACGACATGCGCGATGCGTACCATGAAGAACTTGATCTCCTGACGAGCAAGCTGGTCGAGATGACGAGGCTCGTCCGCTCGGCCATCTCCCGTGCCACCACGGCCCTCCTCGACGCCGACCTCCAGCTCGCCGAGAGCGTCATCTCCCGTGACCAGGAGGTGAACGCCATCTTCGCCGACATCGAGTCGTCGATCTTCGAGCTGATGGCCAGGCAGCAGCCGGTCGCGGTGGACCTGCGAATGGTCATCACGGCGCTGCGCATGGGCACCGACCTCGAACGTATGGGCGACCTCGCCGTCCATGTGGCCAAGGTGGCCCGGCTGCGGCACCCCGAGTCGGCGATTCCGCCCGAGACGCGCTCGACCATTGTGGAAATGGGGCAGATCGCCGAGAACCTGGTCACCAAGGCCGGGAGCTGCGTGGCCTCCAGGGACGTTGAGTCGGCCCTTGAGCTGGAAGAGGACGACGACGCGATGGACCGGCTGCACCGGCGGCTGTTCCGCAACATCCTGGCCAAGGACTGGGCGCACGGCGTGGAGCCGGCGATCGACATCACGCTGATCGGCCGGTACTACGAGCGGTACGCCGACCACGCGGTGCGGGTGGCGCGGGACGTCGTCTACCTGGTCACCGGCTCCCGTCCCAGCTGACGGCCTCCCGGGGGCAGGCTCTTCACCCGGACGCAGCGGGCGGCACCTGTCGGGGGGCCGCCCGCTTCGCATGTCCGCGGCCGGGCATCGAGACAATCCGGCGGGACAAACAGTGGCAAGCAGCGACAGACGCCCGCCAAGCGCCCTGTCTCCTGGCCAAAAGCGGATGCGGCGACGTCTCCGCATGTGGCAGGCTCCGCCGGTGAATCGTGAACAGATCTCCCGACTCGCCCATGCGGACCATCCGATCGCGGCTCCGCTCGACGACGACTCGGTGCGCCGCCTGCTGGACCGCGCCCTCCCCCAGGGCGACTCGCGCGTGCTCGACCTCGGCTGCGGCGGCGGCGAGTGGCTGCTGCGCGCGCTGGACACGCATCCCAAGCTGCAGGCGGAGGGCGTGGACATCGCCGAGAGCTCGCTGGCGCACGCCCGCGAGCGCGCGGAGGCGCTCGGCGTCCACGACCGGCTCGTCCTCCATCGTGCGGACGCCGCCGAGTTCACCTCCCCGCACGCGTTCGACCTGGTGATCAGCGTCGGGGCGACGCACGCGTTCGGCGGCCTGCTCCCCACGCTCGCCGCGGCGCGCGAGCACCTGGCTCCCGGCGGGCGCGTCCTGGTCGGGGACGGTTTCTGGGCCCAGGAGCCCTCTGCCGAGGCGGTGGAGATGCTGGGCGAGCTCACCGGCCTGCCGGCCCTGATGGACCGCGTCACCGCCGACGGCTGGACGCCGGTGCACGGCCACATCAGCACGCGCCAGGAGCTCGACGACTACGAATGGGCCTGGACGGGCTCGCTGGCTTCCTGGGCTCTGGACAACCCCGACCATCCGGACAGGTGCGAGGCCATCACGACGGCCGACACCCACCGCGCCGAGTGGCTGCGCGTCTACCGGGACGTCTTCGGGTTCGTCACCCTGGTCCTGCGCCCGACGTCCGACTGACGGGCCGTGCCGCCGCGCCACGCCCGGTCACGTCAGGAGGCCGCCTGACGGCTCCTGCACACATGACGCCGCGCCAGCTCGGCCCAGACCGCGGCGGCACGGGCGTACGGGCCCCTGGCGGTCTCCTCGTGGTCCCCTCGCTCGGTGACCCGCCGTACGAAGAACTGCGCCGCCTCGAAACACAGGACGTACTCCTCGCAACAGGACGCTTCGACCACGCGTACGAGCCCGTGCGACACGTGGGGCTCCCACGTCGGCACGTCAGACCGTCCCGCCCGGAACGGGGGCTTCCCTGGCGGACGGAAGGGGGCAGGAGCGCTCAGCTCTGGCAGAGGTGCTCACATCCCCGAAAGCATAGGCACCTCGCCCCAGAACGGCCCACACATTTCGGTGTCCGGCATCAGTGACATGGCTTCCCCACCAACGGCCCCCGCCCATGGCGGACGTCCAGCCAGGTGACGTCAGACATGGCAGCGCCGATCCGTCCTCAAGAAGGGCGGCATCGGCCGCTGCACAGCTGCATCTCGACGCAGCGTCGAGACGGGCACCGAACCGTCTTCGTGGGTCAGGCCCCTTCGACGGGATAGCGCAATCTGGCTCGCCGCAGTCCCTCGTGACCGACCGCGAAAACAAACGGCTCGATCACCCGCCTCACGACATGGACGATCTGAGCCTCGTTGCCGAGGAAGGCCGCCGCCATCTCCTTCCCGACCATCCTGGCGTTCGCCAGCGCGAATATGCGCGCACCGCTCGTGTAGATGACACGCGCTTCCACCAGGTTCCGGGTGATGGCAAGGTCCTTGCACAACAGGATGTCGCCGCGAATCGTGGTTTCTTCGATCCACTGAACGTCAGCGATGCGCTGGGAGGCGTCCGGCCCGTAGCGTTCATCCATCGTTTCCAGGACCCAGCCGGCCTCGCGCAGGGCTTGGGGGACGATACGGGAGCCAAATCCGCGGTCCAGGAAGAAGGTGAACCCGGATGCGCGCGCATCGTCCGTCATGCCGTCCTCTCACGCCGCCTGCGGCAGGAGTCCTTCGACCTCATCCACTTGGAGGTCGTAGTCCTCGGCCACCTCTCGGCTGTCCTCACCGGCCCGTAGGCGGTTGAGCACGTCGGCGACACGGACGCCTCGTCGGGCGACGGTCGGCTGACCGCCGTTGATCCATGAGTCGACCGTGACCGCCACGCGTTCGTACCCCGGAAGCTGGATCACCTTCATCCAACCGTCCACGTAGGTGACGCGTCGCAGGTAGTCCCGAACGATCGGCCGGAACACCTGCTGACCACTGCGTACCACGACCAGCCCGTCGACTGCCTCGCGCTCCACGGGATCGTCGGTGTGCTCCCTGAAGTCCCACAGCACCTCAGCGCCGTCGGTCATCAGCCGCTCGCTGGCCAAGGCCTGCTCAAGACCGATGTTCTCCTCAAGCCAGCGAATGGCGGGCCTGATGCGCCGCATCGGAACGTCGGCTCTGCGGAAGGCGGCCAGCATGTACGCCTCGGCCAAGCCGACGAACGGCACGGTCGGCCCCTGTGCGCCGGCGGTCGTCACCAAGGGCTCGACCGCCACCGTGACGCCGTCCATCCGCTTGTACGCGTAGCCGACGGACCAGTTGCGGAAGGACTCACGCGGAACGCCGATCAGGTCTGCCGCCTGGCTCTTGCTGTACAAGGGGGTGACGTAGCGGAAGTCGCTGATCAACCCACCATGTGGACCGTGGTCGCGCGGTTCCATCAGAGTCCTCTCCCTTCAGGCTCAGCCTAGGGAAATCCGTGACCGGATGCTCGTGATCTCCCGTCTTTCAGGTTGATCATCCATGCCCCGGCGCAGGAACCGTCATCCCGACACGTCACAAGAACCCACGCAGGTCGAGGCCCTGGGGAGCGCGAGGGGACGGCAGTCCCCTCGCACACCCGGCGCCGCGCGGAATGCGCCCGAGGGCCTGTGGGGGTCAGCGGCCCTGGTTGGCCACTGCTTCGATGGCGGCCTTGGCGGCCTCCGGGTCGAGGTAGCGCCCGCCCCGCACCTGCGGCCTGAAGTCGGCGTCCAGCTCGTACGCCAGCGGGATCCCCGTAGGGATGTTGAGCCCGGCGATGGCGTCGTCGCTGATGCCGTCGAGGTGCTTGACCAGGGCCCTCAGCGAGTTTCCGTGCGCGGTCACCAGGACCGTGCGCCCCGCGGCCAGGTCGGGGACGATCTCGTCGTACCAGTACGGGAGCATGCGGTCGACGACGTCCTTCAGGCACTCCGTGCGCGGCATGAGCTCCGGCGGCAGGAGGGCGTAACGGGGGTCGCCGGCCTGGGAGTATTCGTCGTCGTCGGCGATGGGCGGCGGCGGCACGTCGTACGAGCGGCGCCAGAGCATGAACTGCTCGTCGCCGAACTCCTCACGCGTCTGGGCCTTGTTCTTGCCCTGCAGGGCCCCGTAGTGGCGTTCGTTCAGCCGCCAGCTGCGCTTGACCGGGAGCCAGAGCAGGTCGGCCTCGCCCAGGGCGAGCTGGGCCGTCTGGATGGCCCGGGTCAGCAGGCTGGTGTGCAGGACGTCGGGCCGCAGACCGGCCTCCTGCAGGAGCCGGCCGCCGCGCCGGGCCTCGTCCTCGCCCTTGGCCGACAGGCTGACGTCCACCCAACCGGTGAACAGGCCCTTCGCGTTCCAGTCGCTCTCACCGTGCCGTAGCAGCACCAAAGTCGCCATGCGGCCAATCCTATGGCCGCCGCCCGGAGCGCCGGCAGGTCACTGCCCCGGGTCGGCGAAGCGGGCGAAGGCCTGCAGGTTGGCCAGGGATTCGCCGCGCTTGGCACGCCACTCCCACTCCCGCCTGATGGAGGAGGCGAAGCCCAGCTCCAGCGCCCGGTCGAACCAGTCGTCGGCGTACGTGAGCACGCAACCGAGCAGCCGGTCGACCTCCTCCTCGCTGACGGCGGCCAGCGGCACCCGGCCGACGAGGTAGACGTCGCCGACGGGGTCGAGGGAGAAGTGCACGCCGTACATGGCGCCGTTCTTGCCGAGGAGCCAGCGGTAGAACTCCTCGTGGTTCTCGTCCGGCTGGCGGCAGAAGAACGCCTCGACGTGCAGCACCCGCTCGCCGACGATCAGCCAGGTCATGGTGGCGAGCTTGTGCTGTCCGGGCAGCTTGACCAGGAACGCCCCGGGCCGCGGCTCGTCGTAGGAGACGTCCGCGGCCTTGAGCGCGGCTTCGACGACATCGCGCATGGGATACAGCTTAGGAGTGCGCGACGTAGGGCTCTGAAGCCGCTAGAAGTTGAGCGCCACGGGCACCTTGTGCAGATTCGCGACGGCGCCCGCGTACACCTCCATGAGCCGGCCCGCCGTCGCCTGCCAGCCGAAGGCGGCCGCGTGTGTACGCGCCCCCCGCGACAACTGCTCACGCCACTCCGGCAGGGTGACCAGGCGATGCAGGACGCGGGCCCATTCGTCGGGGTCGTGCCCGTCCACCAGCACGCCGGAGACCCCGTCGGCGACGGCGGTGCGCAAGCCGCCCACGGCGGCCGCGGCGACCGGCGTCCCGCAGGCCTGCGACTCCAGGGCCACGAGCCCGAACGACTCGCTGTACGACGGCACGACGGTCACGTCCGCAGCCCGGTACCAGTCGGCCAGCTCCTCCTGCGGAGCCGGCGGCACGAGCCGGACGACGTCGGAGATGCCCAGCTCACCGGCCAGTTCGGTGAGGATGGACGGCCGGGCGAGCCCGTTGCCCGACGGCCCGCCGACGCAGGCGACGACCAGCCGGCCGCGCAGCGAGGGGTCGTCGATGAGCATGCGCGAGGCCGCGCGCAGCAGCACGTCCGGGGCCTTGAGCGGCTGGATGCGGCCCACGAACAGCAGCACGCGGGCGTCCTGCGGCAGGCCGAGCCGCTGCCGGGCGGCGCCCTGCGAGGCGGGCTGGAAGACGGTGAGGTTGACGCCGGGGTTCACGACGGCCACCCGCTGCCGGGCGGCGCCGTACAGGTCGATGAGCTCGCGGGCCTCGTCGGCGGTGTTGGCCACGAGGCGGTCGGCGATCTCCACGACCTGTTCCTCGCCCACCACGCGGGCCTGCGGCTCCGGCTTGTCGTCCTGGGCGAGCAGCAGGTTCTTGACCTTGGCCATGGTGTGCATGGTGTGCACGAGCGGCACGCCCCAGCGCTCCTTGGCCAGCCAGCCGACCTGCCCGGACAGCCAGTAGTGGGAGTGGATGACGTCGTAGCGGCCGGGGTCGTACATGGCCTCGGTGCGCAGCACCTCCGACAGGAAGGCGCAGAGCTGCCCGGGCAGGTCCGCGCGGTCCATCTCCTCGTACGGCCCTGCCGTCAGGTGACGTACCAGGACGCCTGGGGCGAGTTCGGCCACGGGCGGCTGGTCGCGGGCGGTGGCCCTGGTGAAGATCTCCACCTCCACGCCGAGTTGTGCCAGTCTCCTGGCCGACTCGACGATGTACACGTTCATCCCACCGGCGTCGCCCGTGCCGGGCTGGTCCAATGGCGATGTGTGCATGCTGATGGTCGCGACCCGGCTGACCCGTCGTCGCCTCACTCGACATCACCTCCAAGCGGAATACAACTATCCAGATTTTTTCGACATTCCCTGCCGCGGTTCGCACCGCGTCCGCCCTGGCAGGATGAGGGGCATGCAGAGAACGGCAGTGGTGACCGGTGCGAGCGGCGGGATCGGCGAGGCGACCGCGCGGCGGCTCGCCGCTGAAGGTTACGCGGTGGTGGCGGGCGCACGGCGCCGCGACCGGCTGGACAAGCTGGCCGCGGAGGTGCCCTCGATCAGGCCGGTGACGCTCGACGTGACCTCTCAGGAGTCGGTCGACGCGCTGGTGGGCTCGCTCGACCGCTGCGACGTGCTGGTCAACAACGCCGGTGGCGCGCTCGGCGTGGAATCGGTCACGGACGGCCTTCTGGACGACTGGCAGCAGATGTACGACACGAACGTACTCGGCTCCCTACGCATGACCCAGGCGCTGATCCCCAAACTCGTGGCGTCGGGCGACGGCGTCCTGGTGATGCTGACCTCGACCGCCGCCCTGGTCTCCTACGAGGGCGGCGGCGGCTACTGCGCGGCCAAGCACGCCCAGTCCTCGATGGCCGAGACCCTCCGCCTTGAGCTGGTCGGGCAGCCGGTCCGAGTGGTCGAGATCGCGCCGGGCATGGTCAGGAGCGAGGGCTTCGCGGTCACCCGCTTCCGCGGCGACGAGACGGCCGCCGCCCGCGTGTACGAGGGCGTCCCCGACCCGCTGTCCTCCGACGACGTGGCCGACGCCATCGCCTGGTGCGTGACGCGCCCGTCCCACGTGAACATCGACCGCCTGGTGATCAGGCCGCGCGCCCAGGCCGCCCAGCACAAGGTGCACCGCGTCAGCGGTGGCTGAGCCGGATGGCCAGACCGGTCGGCGCGATCACGCGCGGCACGACGTGGCACAACCGGCTGCGCCGGGTCGACCGCTGGACGGCCGCCGTGCACGGCCCGGCCCTGCGCGCCGCCGTCCGCCCGCTCGTCGTCGACCTCGGCTACGGCGCCTCGCACACCACCACGCTCGAGCTGTTCACCCGGCTGCGCGCGGTCGCGCCCGACGTCGAGGTGGTCGGCATCGAGATCGACCCGGCCAGGGTGGCCCTGGCCAAGCCGTACGAGCGGGAGGGGCTGAGCTTCGCGCTCGGCGGCTTCGAGCTGCCCGTCCCGCGCCCGCCGGCGCTGGTCCGCGCCTTCAACGTGCTGCGCCAGTACGGCGAGGCGGAGGCGTGGCACTACTGGGACGTGCTGTGCGGCAAGCTGGCCCCCGGCGGCGTGCTGGTCGAGGGCACCTGCTCCGAGACCGGACGGCGGGCGGTCTGGGTGGGCCTGTCCCCCGACGGCCCGCGCACGCTGACGTTCTCCGCCCGTTTCGACGCCTTCGAGCGGCCTTCCGACCTGGCCGACCGGCTGCCGAAGACCCTCATCCACCGGAACGTGCCGGGTGAGCGCATCCATGCGTTCCTGCGCGACTTCGACCACGCGTGGGCGGTCAGCGCCCCTTACGGGGTGCACGGGCTGCGGCAGCGCTGGCTGGCGTCCGTGCGGCTGCTGGCCGGGCAGTGGCCGGTGGCGGCGCGCCCGCCGCTCGGCGGCCCGGCCAGATGGCGGCTCGGCGAGCTGACCCTGCCCTGGTCGGCGGTGGACCCGCGCTGACAGGCGTCCTAACGGGAGATCTGCGCGAGGAACACCTCGTAGGCGGCGGTGTCGAACAGCACGAACCTGACCTCGTCCACCGATGTCCGGGCCGCGCGCACGGCGGCGACGGCGATGCGGGCGGCGTCGTCGAGCGGCCAGCCGTAGACGCCCGTGGAGATCGCGGGGAAGGCCACCGTCCGCGCGCCCAGCTCGTCGGCCACCCGCAGCGACTCCTGGTGGCAGGCGGCCAGCAGCTCGGAGCGGTCCTGCGACCTGGAGTAGACCGGACCGACCGTGTGGATCACCCAGCGGGCCGGCAGCAGCCCGGCGGTGGTGGCGACGGCCCGGCCGGCCGGCAGGCCCTTGCCGTAATGCCCGGCGCGCAGCCGCCTGCACTCCTCCAGGATCTCCGGCCCGCCGCGGCGGTGGATGGCGCCGTCGACGCCCCCGCCGCCGAGCAGCGAGGAGTTGGCCGCGTTCACGATCGCGTCGGCCCGCTGCTCGGTGATGTCGCCCTGCACCAACGTGACATTCATCTCACCGAGCCTGCCAGGCGGGCTTCCGCGCCGCCACTTGCCGCTCCCGGATGCCAGCTCGACGCATTGTAGAGCTACCCTGAAGGGCGTGAAGGGTCTTGGCGAGCTTGAGCGCAGCATCATGGACATCCTCTGGGCGGAGCACAACCCGCTGACCGCCCGCGAGGTCGGCAGGCTCATTGCCGATCGCGACCTCGCCCCCACGACGGTGATGACCGTACTCGACCGCCTCACGCGCAAGGGTTTCCTGGAGCGCACCAGGGACGGCCGCGCGTGGCGTTACGAACCGGCCGCGAGCCGTGACGCCTACATCGCCGAGCTTATGCTTGAGGCGTTGGACCTGACGGGCGACCGATCGGCCGCCCTGACCCGCTTCGCCCAGGCCGTGTCGGGCCCGGAGGCGGAGATCCTGCGGAGAGCCCTCACGGAGCTGGAGGAAGAGTGATCACGGCAGCGGTGCTAGCGGCGCTCGCCACGGCGTGCGCGCTCGGCTCCTGGCGTTTCACGACGGCCCGGTGGACCTCCCGTGCCCCGAGGCTCGCCATCATCGTCTGGCAGTCCCTGGGCGTGGCCTGGGGTCTGGCCACCACCGGCGCCATGCTCGCCTACGCGGTCATGCCCTACGACGTGGGCGTGCTGCCGGGGCTGATCGCCTTCGCGCGCGGGGAGACGCCGGTCGAGGCGTGGGACCCGCTGCACGTCCTGGCCATGATCGCCGGTCTCACGTCGCTGGCGGTGCTGGTCGTGGTGCTGCTGACGGCCGGCGTGCAGGCGTTGCGCGCGCGGCGGCGGCATCGCGTGCTGCTCGCGCTGATCTCCCGCGACGATCCCGGCGTGCCGGGGGTTCGGGTGCTCGACCATCCCAGCGCGGCGGCGTACTGCGTGCCGGGGTTGCGTTCGCAGGTCGTGGTCAGCGCGGGCGCGCTCGAGCTGCTGTCGCACGACGAGATGGCGGCCGTGCTGGCGCACGAGGCCGCCCATGTGCGCGAGCGGCACGATCTGGTGCTGCTGCCGTTCGCCGCGCTGCGCCGGGCGCTGCCCTGGTCGAAGGTGGTGGCCGACGCGCAGGCGCAGGTGGAGCTGCTGATCGAGATGGCCGCCGACGACCGCGCCCGCCGCTACTGCTCACCGCGCAGGCTGGCGACGGCGCTGCTCAGGTTCGGTACGGCCGGCGCCATGCCGACCCCGCACGGCATGCTCGGCGTGCACGCGCACAACGTCATGGCCAGGGTGGACCGCCTGATCAAACCAGGGCCGGAATTGTCAGCATTTGTCCGGTACGGCTACCTCGCCCTCTCTGTGAGCTTGCTCACCACCACTCCCTTCCTGTGGGTCTACCAGCTCTGACTGCTTGCAGGTGTTAGCCGTTCCGTTTGCAATTGCAAGCACGGGACGGCAGACTATGGGTATGGCACTACCCAAGGTCGGCTCGATCGGCGAATACATCCGCGAGCAACGGCAACAGGCGAAGATCTCGCTGCGCCAGCTCGCGCAGGCGGCAGGGGTCTCCAACCCCTACCTGAGCCAGATCGAGCGCGGGCTGCGCAAGCCGAGCGCGGAGATCCTGAACCAGATCGCCAAGGGTCTGCGCATCTCCTCGCAGGCGCTCTACGTGCAGGCCGGCCTCATCGAGGACCGGGAGCCGCCGAGCGACGTGATCACCGCGGTCAACGCCGACACGCTGCTCACCGAGCGGCAGCGCCAGGTGCTGATCGACATCTACGAATCGTTCCGCAAGGAGAACCGCACCGAGGGCGAGCAGACCTCCCAGAACGCCCGCCCTCAGCACGACTCCACCGCGGACGACGAGCCGCCGCTGCCCGAGGAGTATCTCGCCGCGCTTGAGCCCTACGCGGCCTCCCCCGGCAACGGGACCGTCACCCAGGAAACCAAGGAAGGTTAACCCATGACGCTTGCCACCGAGGTCAAGAAGCTCACCGACTCCAAGCCCTTCTACGCCTTCGCCGGCGCCGGCGACTTCGCCGTCGAGAAGCTGCGCGAGCTGCCCGAGCAGCTGCGTCAGCTCCAGTCCCGCCGCTCGGAGCTGGCCAGGGACCTGCCGGAGAAGACCCGCGCGTACGCCGACAAGGCCGAGGGCTTCGTCCGCGAGTTCCCGGACAAGGCCCGCGAGTACGCCGACCAGCTGAGCAACAAGGCCACCGAGGTCTACGAGGACTTCGCCACCCGCGGCCGCAAGGTCGTCAGCAAGACGACCGGCGAGGCCGCCCTTGAGCTGGAGGAGGTGTCGGAGGCCGCCGAGCCGCCCGTCGCCGAGCCCGTCAAGAAGACCACGCGTACCCCTCGGGCCAAGGCCTGAGTGAGCGAACGGGCCCGCCTCTCCGGAGGCGGGCCCGTTTCTCTTCCGGTGCCCGCTTGTCGGGGACGCCTATTAGGCTGGGGCCGATTTCATCGCGGCGTTGGGTGGAGCCAGCAACATGAATATGATCAACGGCGTTTTCAACTTCCTTTTCCTGGTGCTCGCCGCCGTCATCTTCGGCATGTCGATCTACGCGCTGGTGCACGCGGCGCGCGTGCCGACCAACGCGTTCGTCTCGGCGGGCAAGCTGCAGAAGAAGATCTGGGTGCTCATCCTCGCGCTGGCCACCCTGCTCTCCGGCGGCGGCGCGCTGGGCTACTTCAACGACTTCATGCTGATCGGCGGCTTCCGCTTCATCGGCCTCAACGGGCTCGGCCTGTTCTCCATCCTGGCCGTCATCGCCGCCACGATCTACATCGTCGACGTCAAGCCCGCCGTCAAGGGCATGGGCCGCGGCAACAGCGGCCCCTACGGCCCCTGGTAGGCCAGCTCAGGCCGGCTCAGGCCAGCTGCGCCGCCAGCCACGCGGCGATGCGCTCGTGCCCGGCGAACGTGGGATGCACGCCGTCGGGCAGCACCGTCTCCGACGGCCTGCCGGTCACCCATTTCCGGCGCATCGGGTCGAGGAACGGCACGCCCGCGGCGTCCGCCACCTCCGCCAGGGCGTCGCGCACCCGATAGGCCTTGGCCGGGGTGTCCTCCAGCCAGATCGGGCCGACCATCACGACCTTGGTGACCGGCCAGCGGCGGCGCACCTCGGCGAGCAGGGCGGCGGCGGCCTCGCGCACCTGCCCGGTGCTCCAGCGCTGGTCGTTGTGGCCGCCGGAGATGACCAGCACGTCGGGGGCCGGCCGCCAGGCCAGCTCCTCCTCGAACGACCGCCGGAACGTGCGGCCCACCTTGCCCTCGTTGAGATAGCCGGTGCCACCGGCGCCGGCGATCACCGGCTGCCAGCCGAGCAGCCGAGCCGACTCCGAGGCGTAGGTCCGCCAGGGCGGCACCGGGCCGGATCCGACCGTGAAGCTGTCGCCCACGAACATCATCACGGGAACCACCGGACGGGCCGGCGGGACGGCCTGAGGCGCCCGCTGCGGCGGCGTCCGGGCCACCGCACTAGTACATGCTGAAATCCCAGCAAAAATCCCCATTATTGCGACGACCGGGGCGATTCTTCCTCGAAGCATCAGGCCACGCATAATCACCCCGGGGCACTAGGCTGCCGATATGACCGCCGACCTCCACGGACGCACGCAGCGGCTCGAACTGTCCGACCAGAGCCTGCGCGACTTCGAAGCCGTCGTGCTGGACGCGGCGCCTGAGGGGATCGTGCTGAGCAGGTCGGCATTCTATCCAGGCGGGGGCGGCCAGCCTGCCGATCACGGAGTTCTGATCTGGCAGGGCGTGGAGACGCGCATCGTCGGGGTGCGCAAAGGCGACGATCTCTACCTGATCCCCGCCGAGGGCGACCCGATCCCGCCCGTCGGCACAGTGGTGGAGGCGGCCGTGGCCGACGCCCGGCGTTCGGCGCTCATGCGTACGCACTCGGGGCTCCACGTGTTGTGCGGCGTGGTGTTCAGGGACTACGGCTGCCTGGTCACCGGCGGCAACATGGACGAGCTGAGCGCCCGCATGGACTTCGACCTGCCCGAGGTGCCGCCCGGCTTCAAGGAGGCCGTCGAGGACGCGTGCAACGCCGAGATCGCCGCCGACCGCCGCATCGACGTGCGCGTGTTGCCGCGGCGGGAGGCGTTCGAGATCCCCGACATCATCCGCACGGCCGGCAACCTGGTGCCCGAGGCCGTCCAGGACGTGCGCATCGTCGACATCGTGGGCCTCGACACGCAGGCCGACGGCGGCACCCACGTGGCCTCGACCAAGCAGATCGGCCGCATCAAGGTGGCCAAGATCGAGAGCAAGGGCCGCGGCTTCCGCCGGCTGCGCATCGCGATCTCCGACTAGCGCCCCTCCACCAGCCCGGCGAGCCCGTCGAGCAGCGCGTCGAGGCCGAAGGCGAAGAGCCGGTCGAGGTCGAGGTCGAACTCGCCGCCCAGTTCCTCGATGACGCCGGTGAAGGCGGTCAGCCGCCCCGACTCCGCCAGCGCCTGGAGCTCCCCCTCCCGGCTGGTCATCCACTCGTCGGCGGTCAGCCCGGTCGCGGCCTGGGCCTGCTGCTCCATCTCGATGTTGGCGGCCAGGCCCTGGACGAAGCTGAACAGCAGGGTGTGCACGTGCATCTTGCTGACCGGATCGAGAGGCGAGCCCTCCAGCGTGCGCATGACCCACTCGGTGTGGGCGATCAGGCTGGCCGAGGGCAACGGCCTGGTCAGTGACGTGACCCTGGCCATCCACGGGTGGGTGCGGTAGCCCGCCCACTGCACCCGCGCGGCGGTCTCCAGCCTGGCCCGCCATCCGTCGGGCGGCGGGTCGGGCAGCGGGAACTCCCTGATCACGTGGTCGATCATGAGCATGACCAGGTCGTCCTTGCCGCCGACGTGCCGGTAGAGGGACATGGTGGCCACGCCGAGCCGGCCCGCGACGCCGCGCATGGTCAGCTCGGCGAGCCCGTCGGCGTCGGCGATCTCGACGGCCGCGGCCACGATGCGGTCGCGGGTCAGGTCGTCGCCGGACGGGACGGGGGCCCGCCGCGCCCTGCCGCCGCGGGTCTCGGCCACGATCGTGCCGACGCGCGGCTCGGCGACCACCGCCCCCTCCTGGGCCAGCACCATGAGCGCCTTGGCGGCCGTGGCGAGCGCGACCTCCCAGTCGCGGGCGAGCTGCCTGGTGGAGGGCACTCGGTCGCCGGGACGGAGCCGGCCGTCGGCGATGCGCCGCCTGATGTCCTCGACGATGCGCGCGTAGGGCGGAGCGGTCATCACAACCCTTTCTCTGTACTAGTACAGATCGTACCAGTGAACCCTTGTGAGCTGCTGTATGTACGTCGTACATTCAGTTCCGCGTACAACGTCAACAGCAGGGAGCGCATCATGAAGGTTCTGGTCTCGGGAGCGAGCGTCGGCGGTCCCGTCCTGGCTCACTGGCTGCGGCGGCGCGGCTTCGAGGTGACGCTCGTCGAGCGCGCGCCGCGCCCGCGCAAGGGCGGCCAGGCCGTCGACCTCCGCGGCGCCGCGCTGGTCGTGGCCGATCGTATGGGCATCCTGGAGCAGGTCAGGGCCGCACGGACGACCATGCGCGGCATGTCCATGGTCGACGGCGACGGCAACGAGATCATGCGCAGCACCGAGGAGACGATCAGCGGCGGCCGGCTCGACAGCCCGGACGTCGAGATCGCCCGCGACGACCTCACCGCGATCGTCGGCGCCGTCACCGACGCCCCCTGCCGCTACGGAGACTCCATCGCCACCCTCACCCAGGACGGCGACGGCGTCGACGTGACCTTCGACAGCGGCGTGCGCGAACGCTACGACTACGTGATCGGCGCCGACGGCCTGCACTCCAACGTCAGGAGGCTGGCGTTCGGCCCGGAGGAGCGCTTCCTGCGGCACCTCGGCATGTACGTCTCCATCTACACCGCCGACAACTTCCTCGGCCTGGACCACTGGCAGCTCTGGCACCGCGAGGGAGAGGCCGGGTTCGGCCTTTTCAGCGACCGCGAGCCGGCGGTGATGAAGGTGAACATGGGCTTCGCCGCGGGCCCGATCGACTACGACCACCGCGACGTCGAGCAGCAGAAGCGCCTGGTCCAGGAGCACTGCTCGGGGTTGCGCTGGGAGGCGCCCAAGCTGCTGGAGGCCATGTGGCGGGCCGGCGACTTCTACTTCGACGCCATGGCCCAGGTCGAGATGGACCGCTGGTCGCAGGGCCGGGTCGCGCTGATCGGCGACGCCGCCCACTGCCCCTCGCCGCTGTCGGGGCAGGGCACCAGCCTGGCCCTGGTGGGGGCGTACGTGCTGGCCGAGGAGCTGGGCCGGCTCCCGGAGGGGGCGTTCGACCGGTACGAGCGGCGCATGCGGCCCTACGTCGCCCTGAACCAGGCTCTGGCCCTGGAGAATCCGGGCATGGCCGCCTCGCCCGAGAGCGTACGCCGGGCGGCCGACGGCATCACCCTGGATTGACACCCGCAACCGCTACGATGTCCCGCCATGACGGGTTTCAGACTCACATTGGCCGCCCTGGGAGCCACCGCTCTGACGTTGCCGGCCACCCCCGCCCTGGCGGAGGCCGGGATCACGGACCAGGTGACGATGACGCTCGCCAAGGACGGCACACTCCACGTGGTCGAGAAGATCACCGGGGCGTCCGGCGGCCTCAAGCGCACCCTGCTCACCAAGACCCGCTACGACGACGACAACGACCGCCTCTACCGGGTCACCAACGTCAAGGGCGGCAAGCTCGACGGCGACGTCCTGACCGTGACCGGCCAGACCGTCGAGTACGACGTCAAGGGCGCGGTGACCACTTCCGGCGGGGTCGAGGAGCTGCGCTGGTTCGCCGTCAGCGGCTGGAACGTCCCCGTGACCAAGGCGACCGTCCAGGTCAGCGGGCCGGGCCAGGTGCAGAACCTGTCGTGCTTCGCCGGCGACCTGACCTCGGCGATCGGCTGCACCTCGGCCTCGATGGACCACACCGGCACCCGGGCCGACTTCGAGCAGGACAACCTCGCGGCGGGCCAGGCCCTGACGGTGGTCGTCGGCTACCCCAAGGGTTCCAGCTCCGGGGCGCCCATCCTGGAGCGGCGCTTCTCGCTGGCCTCGGCGTTCACCCTCGACCTGGTCACCGGCGGCGCGCTGGCCGGCCTGCTCGTGCTGCTGCTCGGCGGCGTCGGCCTGCTCTACTGGACGCGCGGCCGGGACGCCCGGATCGCGGGCCACGAGAAGGGCGGGGTCGATCCCATCCAGAACGGGCACTTCACCCCGCCGGACGGCGTGCGCCCCGGCCAGATCGGCACGCTGGTGGACGAGCAGGCCGACGTGATCGACGTGACCGCCACCATCGTCGACCTGGCCGTCCGCGGCTACCTGCGGATCGACGAGCAGCCCCGCCAGACCTACGACGCCCCCGACTGGCTGCTGGTCAGGCTGCAGAACGCGCCGGTCAACTCGCTGCTGCCGTACGAGCGCGCCCTCTACGACGCGGTCTTCGACGGCCGCGACGCGGTGCTGCTGTCACAACTGTCGGGCTCGTTCGCCAGCCATCTGGGCAAGGTGCGCGACGCGCTCTACACCGACGTGGTCGCGCAGGGCTGGTTCGCCCGCCGACCCGACACCGAGCGCACCCGGTGGACGACGATCGGCGTCGTGCTGATCGGCCTCGGCCTGCTGGCCACGGTCGGGCTGGCCTGGTTCACCACGTACGGCCTGCTGGGGCTGGCCCTGGTCATCGCGGGCGGCGCGCTGGCCGTCGGGGGCCAGTACATGCCGGCCAAGACCGCCAAGGGCTCGGCCGCGCTCGCGCACACCATGGGCTTCCGCGAGTACCTGTTCTCCGGCGACCTCGGCGAGGTGCCCGAGCAGCACCGGGTGGAGCTGTTCTCGCGCTACCTGCCGTACGCGGTGATCTTCGACGGGGTCGAGCACTGGTCGCGGGTGGTGGCCTCGGTGACCGGCAACGGCCACCAGGCCGACAACCTCTACTGGTACCACGGGCCGGCGGAGTGGGACCTGTCCAAGTTCGCCGGGTCGATGCGCACGTTCACCACGACGACCTCGGGGGCCATCTCCGCCAGCCGCCAGTTCCGCACCCTCTAGCGGATCCGCAGCTCGCCGACCGGCCGGCCGCCGCCCAGCAGCGCCGGCCTGGCCAGCTCGGCCAGCTCGGGCGCGTCCAGGCCGAGCGAGCGCAGGGCCGCCACGGTGACGGGCACGCGGGCCCGCGAGGAGCCGTCCTCGATCTTGATCGTGCCGGCTCGGCCGTCCTCGAACGCGAACGCGTCGAACGCCTCCGCGCCCGCCTTCAGCATCAGCCCGGGGATCGCCCGCATGAGCTTGGCCTCGGGCCGGTCGGTGCCGGAGGTCCACTCGGGGTGAGTGCGCATGGCGTCGAAGATGCGCCGCTCGAACGAGCCCTCCGCGGCCAGCGGGAACGCCCTGAACGCCTTGGTCACCCCGAGCATCGAGACGAAGAACAGCGGCGCGCCGCAGCCGTCCACTCCGGAGGCGGCCACCCGCTCGCCGGTCAGGTCCTCGACCGTCGCGCGGATCGCGCGCTGGAGCGGGTGCGCGGGCTCCAGGTACGTCGTGAGCGGCCAGTCGTTGAGCACGCAGGTGGCCAGCATGGCGGCGTGCTTGCCGGAGCAGTTCATGTAGACCCGGCCGAACTCGGTCGAGGTGCGCTCGAACGGGTGGTCCTCCGGACACAGCAGGGCGGACTCGTCCAGGCCCGCTCCGGCCAGGATCTTCCGTACGCCGTCCACGTGGAACGCCTCACCGGAGTGCGAGGCGCAGGCCAGGGCCAGCAGCTCACCCTCCAGCTGGAGGCCGTTGCGCATCATGCCGAGCGCCTGCAGCGGCTTCATCGACGATCGCGGCGAGGCCGGCACGTGCACCGCTCCCCGCGTCTCCACCGGGACGCCCTGCGCGTCCACGGTCAGCATGCGGGCCTGATGGGTGGACTCCACGAACCCCGACCGGACAACCTCGACAACAAGCGACATTACGCGCCCCCTTTCGGCACGAGTCTACGAACAGTTCTTTCTGCGCCAGAATGGGATGCCATGCGAGCAGTCGTACAACGAGTGAGCTCGGCCTCCGTCGAGGTCGAGGGGCAGACGGTCGGCGCGGTCGACGAGCCGGGGCTGCTCGTCCTGGTCGGCGTGACGCACACCGACACCCGCGCCGAGGCCGCCAAGCTCGCCGCCAAGCTGTGGGGCCTGCGCGTGCTGCATGGCGAGAAGTCCTGCTCCGACGTCTCGGCCCCGCTCCTGGTGATCAGCCAGTTCACCCTCTACGGCGACGCGCGCAAGGGCCGGCGCCCCACCTGGCAGGCCGCGGCCCCTGGGCCGGTCGCCGAGCCGCTGGTGGAGGCCGTGGTCGAGGAGCTGAGGGCGCTCGGCGCCCACGTGGAGACCGGCCGCTTCGGCGCCGACATGAAGGTCTCGCTGGTCAACGACGGGCCGATCACGCTCGTCCTCGACATCGACGCCTAGCGGGGTCAGCGGATCCGGCGGCGCAGCGAGGGGTCGATGGTGACGTTGCGACCGGCGTCGGGCGGCACGACGACCTCCTGGGCGGCGGCCACGCCACCGGCCAGCAGCGGCGCGTCGACCGGAACCGTGCGCTTGACCACGGCCAGCGCGATCGGGCCCAGCTCGTGGTGGCGGGCGGCCGAGCCGACGACGCCGATCTCCTGGCTCTCGAAGATCACCGGGTCGCCGTGCGCGGGCAGGGTGTCGACGCTGCCGTCGAGGTGCAGGAACACCAGGCGGCGGGGCGGGTGGCCCAGGTTGTGGACGCGGGCGACCGTCTCCTGGCCGCGGTAGCAGCCCTTGCTCAGGTGGACCGCCGAGCCGACCCAGCCCACCTCGTGGGGGATCGTCTTGTGGTCGGTCTCGAAGCCGAGCCGCGGCCGGTGGGCCTCGATGCGCAGCGCCTCGTACGCCCACAACCCCGCCAGGGGCCGGCCCAGGTGATCGGCCAGCTCCGCCCGCGGCACCAGGAAGTCTTCGGTCGCCGTGGAGAGCACCGCCAGGTCGTCGGCCCGCGACACCTCCACGCGCAGCATGAACCGCATGCGGTCGAGATAGTCGATCAGGCTCTGCGCCGTGCCGGGCTCGACGTGCGCCAGCACGCTCTCGCCGTCGTCGACCAGCGTGAGGTGGTGCAGGACGCGGCCCTGAAGGTCGAGGTCGAGCGTCTGGGTCCACTGGCCGGGCGTCAGCGTGTCGAGCTTCTGCGAGGTCAGGTCGTTGAGCCATTTCAGCCGGTCGGCGCCGGAGATGCGGACCACCTCGCGGTTGCTGCGGTCGACGACCGCCTCACCCTTGGCCAGTGCGCGCTGCTCAGCGAACAGGTCGCCATAGTGCGCGGCTACGTCGGCGTCCGGCCCGTCGGCCGCGACGGCGCCGGGGAGATCGAGCAGAGGGCTACGCATGCATCCAAGGCTATCCGCCCGCGCGACGGCGCCCGACGCCGGTGCCGGAGGTCAGCGGCAGTTGCGGCAGCGGCCGAACACCGTGAGGTGATGGACGTCGGCGGCGAATCCCAGCTCCTCGTCGAGCCCCTTCACCAGCCCCTCGGCCAGCTCGGGACGCACCTCGAAGACCTCGTCGCAGCCCCGGCACACCAGGTGGACGTGGTCGGCCTCGGCCGCCAGGTGGTAGGTCGGCGCGCCGTGACCGAGGTGGGTGTGGGTGACCATGCCGAGCTCTTCGAGCAGTTCGAGGGTGCGGTAGACGGTGGAGATGTTGACCCCGCGCGCCGTCTCGCGCACTTTGGTGCAGATCTCCTCGGGCGTCGCGTGCTCCAGATCCTTGACCGCTTCGAGCACGAGCTGCCGCTGCGGGGTGACCCGGTAGCCCTTGGCGCGGAGTTCCTCGTGCCACTGCGTCTCGGTCATGCCCCCGAGTGTAAAGCGCACGATCGCCTGTTCGCGGCCGTCCGATAATTACTTGCCCCCGGCGCTCGCGACCGCATAGCTTCGTGAGTACGCGGAAAGGAGGTGGTCCGAATAATGGATAGTCATAGTCGGGCTAGCGAGGTGGTTGTCCGCTAGCGCTGCGGACTGTTGTCTCGTGTCGCAAGCGAATCCGAGGCAACCACCGGGGCCCCTGGCAGCCGGAGGGCGGGATGACGTATCCCGTCCATTGGTCCATCCGGCCCGTCTGCTCGGCAGGCGGAGTGTTGCCCGGGGCCCTTCTTGTTTCTTCCCTCAGTGTTCCCCGTGGGGTTCGATGCCCAGCTCGGCGCAGGCCGCCCGGTAGAGGCGCACGACCGCCTTGCGCACCTGGGCGCGCTCGGTCAGCGTCTCGCCCCACGGCACGCGCACCCGCTCGCCGCCGTCGACCGTGAACTCCATGGCCTCGGCGTCGACGTCGCTGGTCACCGCCGAGGTGGCCTGCGGCCGCCCGCCGAGCCCGCGCACGATGACCAGGGCGTCGCCGGTGTGGTCGTCGTTCATGTGGCGCTTGATCGCCTCGACGGCGTCGGGGGTGAAGGGCGAGGTCATGCTCAGGACACCTTCTTCAGCTCGGCCGACATGTGGTCGGTGAGCGGGTGGCCCACGGCGGCCATCTCGTAGGCCCACATCAGGTTGCCGTTGACCAGGCCGTAGAGGCGGTGGCCTGCGGTGTACTCCTTGGCCGTGGAGGTGCGGGCCACGACGTCGGTGCGCAGCTCGATCTTGTGGAAGACGACCTCGCCGATGTAGATCTCGACGATGCCGGTCGGGTGCGCGAGCACCACCTCGATCTGCCGGTCGGGCTGCGGACGCCAGTAGCCGGACTCGGTGGCCAGCGGCCTGACCCGGTTGCCGTCGTTGTCGAGCAGCCACGTGCGGCTGACGTAGGTCAGGAACGGCTTGCCGTTGTGGCCGAACTCGATCTCCTGGCCGAAGTTGAAGCTCTCGATCGTCGGATAGCCGCCCACGCCGGCCCCCTCCCAGCGGCCGAGCAGGAACGCGATCTGCTCCAGAGCGGGGTGCACCTCAGGTTCTTCCATGCTCACCAAGCCTAGTCCCGGTCGCTAACCTTCTGGATCGGGGAGAGGTTTCGCCGGGGGGAGCCGCGATGCTGGATGCCTGGGCCGTGCCGCCGCACGTCGACGTGCTGTTCGTGGGCGCCCATCCGGACGACGAGTACCAGTCGTTGTCCACGTTCGGGCAGTGGCGCGAGCGCCGGGGGCTGACCACCGGCATCGTGACGGTCACCCGCGGCGAGGGCGGCGGCAACGCCGCCGGGCCGGAGAAGGGCGCGGCGCTCGGCCGGATCAGGGAGGCCGAGGAGCGCGAGGCGGTCGCGCACGCGGGCATCCGCGACGTCTTCTACCTCGACAGACCGGACTTCTGGTACACGCTCTCGGCGCCCCTGACCGCCCGCGCGTGGGGGCCGGGCACCCTCGGGCGGCTGGTCGAGACGATCAGGGCCACCAGGCCCTCGACCGTGGTGACGATGGACCCGCGGCCCTTCAACCAGCACGGCGGGCACCAGCTCGCCGCCCGGCTGGCCGTCGAGGCGTTCCGGCTGGCCGCCGACCCCGCCGCGTTCCCCGGGACGGGCGCGCCCTGGCGGGCCACCCGGCTGCTGACCCAGAACTGGGGGCTGCGCGGCCCCGTGGGCCCTGGCTGCGCGACGGCCGGCCTGCGCGATCCGGCCACCGGGCTGCCGCAGCTCGGCGTCTGGGCGGGCGCCTGGTCGCCGCGCCACCGCGCCACGTGGGCCCAGCGGGAGCGCGACGCCGAGCGCGCGTACCGCACGCAGGGGTTCGCCGCGCGGCCGGCGAAGGTGGCCGGGCCGTTCGGGTGCGACTGGTTCTCGGTCGTCTTCGACGGCGGGCGGCCGGTGCCCGCCCCCGTCGTCGAGCAGGCGGGCCTGCGCCCTCTGTACGCCGAGTTCCGCGACTGGGCGCGCGCGACCGGCCTGCCGTGGCTGGCCAACCGGGCGCAGCCCGACTACCCCGAGCCGCCCGCCACCACGCTCCCGGTCGCCGGGCGCGCCCCCGTGCTCGACGGCCTCGCCTCCCCCGGCGAGTACGCGGGCCCCGCGCTGCCCCTCGCCCACTGGGAGGGCGAGCGTTGCGCGGCGGCCGACTGCGCCGCGACCGCCCGGCTGACCCGCCACGGCGCCGACCTCTACGTCCAGGTCGAGGTCACCGACCAGGCGCGCGGCGCCGCCCTCGACGAGTGCGAGCGCCACTGGCGCACCGACGCGGTCGAGATCGCCCTCGACCCGCGCGGCGACTCCGACGACACCTCGACCACGTTCAAGCTCGGCGTCCTGCCCTACACCGCCGAGGGCGGCCCGTGCGCGGCCCGCGACGCCGACGCCCGCCAGGGCCCCGCCCCGCGGGTGGGCGTGGCGTCCGCGGCCCACGACGGCGGGTACGGCGTCGAGGTGCGCATCCCGTTCGCGCTGCTGCCCGCCCCGCCCACCGCGCTGAGAGCGAACGTGCTCGTCTACGACTCCGACACCGAGGACAGGACCGGGCAGACGCGCCTGGCCTGGTCGCCGTTCGGCAGCGCCCAGGCCGATCCGTACGTGTGGGGCCGCGTCGGTCAGGGTTAGGGTGACGCCATGGCACGATCATTGGTGATCAAGGTGACCGCGGGGGCGGACGCCCCTGAGCGGTGCAACCAGGCATTCACGGTGGCGGCGGCCGCGCTCGCGAGCGGTGTGCCGGTCTCCCTCTGGCTGACCGGCGAGTCGTCCTGGTTCGCCCTGCCGGGGCGGGCCAAGGAGTTCTCCCTGCCCCACGCGGCGCCGCTGGCGGACCTGCTCGAAGCCGTCCTGGCGGCCGGCCGGGTGACCCTGTGCACGCAGTGCGCCGCCCGCCGCGACATCACGGTCGACGACGTGATCGAGGGCGTGCGCATCGCCGGCGCCCCCGCCTTCGTGGAGGAGGCGGTCAGCGAAGGCGCCCAGGCCCTGGTCTACTAGGCCCGTCAGCCGGACAGGACGGTGCTCAGCCGCTCCTGGCGCAGGGCCTCGTAGCGGGAGTCGTCGAGGGGCGTCAGCTCGCCCACGCGCCACGACAGCAGCAGGTCGGCCAGGGCCGGGTTGCGCGCCAGTGCCGGGCCGTGCAGGTAGGTGCCCACCACGTGGCCCGCGTAGCAGCCCTCGAAGCCGTCGCCGTTGCCCACGCCGGCGACCGTCTTGGACAGCGGCCGGACGCCCGGGCCGAGGTGCGTGACGCCCATGTGGTTCTCGAAGCCGGTCAGCGTGGGCAGGTTGAGCGCGGCGTCGACCTCGGCGACCAGCTCGCCCACGGCCCGCGCGGGGCCGCGCGAGCTGGCGATGTCGAGCAGGCCGATGCCGTCGACCGGCTGGCCCTCCTCGCCGCCGAACGTGCTGCCCATGATCTGGTAGCCGGCGCACACGGCCAGCATCGCCGCGCCCCGCGCGATGGCCCGCTGGAGCCCGCCGTCGCGGCGCAGGCGCTGGGCGGCCAGGATCTGCGGACGGTCTTCGCCGCCGCCGATCAGGTAGATGTCGCCGGTCTCCGGCACGGGGTCGGCCGAGCGGACGTAGACGGTCTCGACCTCGATGCCCCGGCGCTGCGCACGCTGCTCCAGGACGAGCACGTTGCCCTGGTCGCCGTAGGTGCTCAGCAGGTCGGGGTAGATCCAGACGATGCTGAGGGCGCTGTCAGACGGCACGTCCGAACTCCGATCGGATCTGCTGGAAGGCGGTGTAGTTGGCGATCACGTCGACCCGGCCGGGCGGCTGCATGGCCAGCGCCTCGGAGAACGAGCTGCACAACGTGAACGGCACGTCGGCCACGTCGAGCCGGAGCGCCAGGTCGAGCCGCCGCTCACCGGTGACGAAGACCGGACGGCCGCGCAGGATGCGGTAGTCGACGTCCCACAACCACGAGGTGTCGCGGCCGTCGGGGCCCTGCGCGTTGACCGAGAGGATGATCGGCAGTTGCGGGTCGGCGACGTCGAAGGCCTCCAGCCAGCCCGCCGGGTTCTTGCTCAGCAGCAGCCGCGCGTGGCGGCCGTCGCGCTCGACCGTGGTGTAGCGGCCGGCCACCGAGGTGACCTCGCGCAGCCGGGGCAGCGCCCGGTCGACGGGCATCCCGAACGCCTCGGCCACGGCCAGCGCCATCACCGCGTTGGAGCGGTTGGCCAGGCCGGGGAGCTGGATGTCGAGCATCCAGCGCTGCCCGCGCGGGTCGATGGCGACGTCGTCGTCGAGCACCCACTGCGGCTCTGGACGGTGGAAGGTGCACTCACGGCAGGACCAGTCGGCGTCTTTGCGGTCGAGGGGGCCGCCGCACTCGGGGCAGCACCAGGAGTCCTCCTTCCAGCGCTGGCCGCCGGCGACCCAGGTGACCTTGGCGGCCGTGGAGGCCCCCCAGGTGACGAGGGGGTCGTCGCAGTTGGCGATGACGTGGGTGGGCCTACCCGACAGCGCCCTGCGCCACTTCTGCGCGAGCAGCCAGATCTCGGCCGCGCGGTCCATCTGGTCGCGGCTGAGGTTCATCAGGCAGACGACGCCGGCGCCGGTGGTGTCGAGCACCTCCGGCAGGTACTTCTCGTCGACCTCCAGCACGCCGTAGGGGGCGCCCTTGTGCTGGGAGAGCGCCGAGACGTGCCCGGCCGGCATGTTGGCGCCGAAGGCGTTGGTGGCGACCTCGCCCATGTCGAGCAGCGCGGAGGTGATCAACCTGGTCGTGGTGGTCTTGCCGTTGGTGGCGCTGACCAGGGCCAGCTTGCGGTCGCGGGCCAGCTTGCGCAGGAGGTCGGGCTCAAGCAGCAGGCCGACCCTGCCGCCGATCACCGAGCCGTCACCGCGCCCGGTCATCCGCGAGAGCGTGGCGGCGCTGCGTCCCAGGGCGCTGGCGAGCTGAGCCCGCAGAGGAAGCTGGGTCATGCACATGGATCCTAGTCGCCGTTGAGTCCTACTCTGGAGTTGCACACGAAAACGCGGCCCGGTTGGTAGCCCGGGCGAAGCATCACGTATCCGCCCTTCCAGGGATGTCCGGTGTGCCGGAGGCGGCCTGTCCAGGTCGCTTTCCCGGCATGTCTGGTGAAGGGCGGAGAAGATGGTCACGTTGTCGGTCTATTTGGACGGGCCGTTCTGGGTCGGGGTGCTGGAGGTCGCCGAGGGCGGGCGGCTGCGGGCGACCCGGTTCACCCTCGGGTCCGAGCCCACCGATCCCGAGCTGCACGCGTACCTGATGCGCCATGGCGTTTCGCTGCTGGAGCAGGCCCATGCCGCACCCGCCGTGGCCGGCGGGGAGCGCGCGCGGCGGGTCAACCCCAAGCGGGCGGCCAAGCTGGCGGCGCGGGCCGCCGCCCAGGTGTCCGTACGGAGCACGGCCGCGCAGGAGGCGATGCGGCTGGAGCTGGAGAGCCGCAAGCGGGAGGCCGCCCAGGGGCGGCGGGAACGGCGGCGCGAGCTGGCCGAGCACAAGCGCGAGGTGGCCCGCCGCAAACGCCTCGAACGCCGCCGCGACCGCTGACCCGCCCCCGGGCGGGGCCAGGGCGAAAGGGACGTCAGGCCGAGGGGGCGTCGACGAAGGCGATCTCCGGGGCGCCTCCGTGGTCGAACGGCAGGACGAACCGCTGCGGCCACGACAACACCCCCTCCAGCCAGCCCGCGCCCATCGTCTGGCCGACGTGCCTGAGCCTGGCCGACGCCTCGATGCCGATCGCCACGTTCGTGATGTCGCGCTGCACGCCCTCGTTCTCGTCGTCGCCCAGGATGACCCGCCAGGCCAGGGCCCGGTTGTGGTCCACCTCCATGGACAGCGGGTGGTGGCGCAGGGCCTTGGCGCGGTGGCCGAGCAGCTCGGCGTGCACCAGGTCGGCCGCGCCGTTGCCGTTGGACTGGCGGAACAGGGCGTACTCCATGGGCGGGGCCGGGCTGCGCAGGTTGGGGGCGGGCTGGCCGTACGGGAAGAGCCGGTCGACCTCGTGCAGCCAGCGCACCTGCGGGATCACCCACGACGCGCCCGGACGGTCGCCGCCCGGCTCGGCCCCCGACAGCAGCCGCGCGGCGACCTCGGCGGCCTTCTCGGTGAGCAGCGCCGGGTCGAACCAGCTCCGCAACGACCAGGCCCGCCGCTGGACGGCGCGTTCGACCAGCGTGGCCAGCAGGCACTCGCGGCGGCGGGCGGGCAGCTCGCCCCAGGCGGCCGACAGGGTGCGCGGCACGCCGGGCAGCGGCCGGTTGCTGACGAAGGCGAGCACGACCGTGTCGCACCAGATGCGCAGCCACGCCCAGTCGGGCCCGTCGGCGAGCACGTCGGCCTCTCTGAGCTCCACCAGGGTGCACGCCTGGCCGGTACGGCACTGCGCCCCGCACGCGGCCGACCTGCGCCCGCGGATGGGCGGCTGGGGGCCCGGCAGCGGCTTCTCCCGCGACTCCCCCAGCGGGACGCGCACCCGCAGCGGCCGGTCCATGCCGTCGGCGAAGACCGCGGCCGAGCCCGGCTGGAGCGAGACGACGTGCCTGGACTGCTCGTCGCTGAGGTTCATGGCCGCGCCGACGAGCTTCCTGTCGTCCTCGGCGGGCAGCCGGTGGACGACCTTCAGCGCGGTGTTCTTCACGACGTCGGAGACGAGCTTGGTCGGGATCTGCTCGGCCACCACGATGCCCTCGCCGTACGCCCTGATCTCGGCGAGCAGGCCGGCCAGCAGCTCCACGGCGTGTGTGGAGGCCCGGCCGTGGCCGCGGTCGCGCAGCAGCCGGTGGGCCTCCTCGATCACGATGACGTGCCGCAGCCCGGCCGACTTCTCCTTCCTGGCCCGCATGCGCAGGTGCTCGACGATCCGGATGATCAGCGTGCCCATGAGGAACGCCTTGTCCTCGTCGTTGGCGACGTCCTCGATGGCGAGGACGACGTTGCGCTCCAGCAGGCCGCCGATGTCGGCCGGGTGACCGCCCTCGAAGAAGCGCCCGGCCGAGCCGACCCGCAGCGACCGCAGCCTGAGCGAGATGAAGCCCTCGACGTCGGCCTGGACCTCGCGGCCGTAGCCGATCTCCTTGATGACGTCCATGGCGTGCTGCTGGAGCTGTTCGAGCGTCGGCACGCTGGGCGGGACGTTCGAGCCGGGCACGGCGCCGCCGGTCACGACGTCCCAGCCGGTGGCCTCGTAGACGCGTTGCAGGGACAGCGACATGATCTGCGGGAACGGCTCCTCGGCGTCGAAGGCGGCCATGAACAGCGCCCTGATCATGTCGATGTGCGCCTGGACGGGGTAGCCGGGCTCGGGTTCGAGCGGGTTGACGCTGAGCGGCACGCCCTCGGGGGCCGACGGGTTGATCACCGTCACCGGGTCGGCGATGCGGCCGGCCATGGCCGCGTACTCGGACTTGGCCGGTTCGATGGCCAGCCAGGGGATGCGCGCCTCGCTGAGCTGCTCCAGCAGGTGCCGGACGGTCTGGGACTTGCCCGAGCCGGTCGCGCCGGTGACGAACGCGTGCCTGTTGAGCGTGGCGAGGGGCACCCGGAAGCTGCCCACGCCCCTGTCCTGGCCGTCGAGGATCTCGCCCAGCTCCAGCTCGCCGCCGTCGGCCTCGGACGTCACGTCGAAGAAGCCGGAGTCGAGCACCCGTACGCCGGGCACCTCGCGCCTGGGCAGCCCGGCCAGCGCGGCCAGCGCCCCGGCGGTGGCCGCGAAGGGCGCCGCGGCGCCGTCGGCCGGGTCCTGCATGGTGATGGCCAGAGCCTCCGACAGCGCATAGACGGCGCCGTGCGCGCTGCGCAGCCGGTACGGGTGGTGGCTCATCTCGACCGACCCGACGAGCACGGGCGCGATCTGCCGCAGCTCCTCGGCGGTGGCCCCGCCGGCCAGCACGCGCACGTTCCACAGGCCGGCCTCGCGGAAGGCGTCGAGCTCCTGCATGCGGCGCTCGGCCCGCTCGGCGTCGAACCGGGATCGCTCGGAGGCGTCGCCGTACTGCCGCAGGACGTTGAGCTGGGTGCGCAGGTGCGCCACCTCGGCGTCGAGCAGGTCGGTCGGCTCGGCCACGACCAGCCAGGCGAACGGCCGCGACATGAGCGTGACCAGCGTCGACTCGAACAACGTGGGCCGCTTCAGCTCGTCGGGGTCGGACCCGGCGAACTCGCGCCCCCGCCCGCCCAGCGGCGGCGCCTGGCGGCCGGGGCAAGGCGTCCAGACCAGGTCGGCCAGGTCGGCCAGATACTCCTCGTCCAGCTCGATCCCCCGCGCGCCGCCCGGGAACAGCAGCGGCTGGGGCCCGGTCGGCAGGCCGGGCACGTCGGTCGCCCTGCGCGGCTGGCGCGGCGGCGAGAGCGGGCCGGCATTGGTGATCAGTTCGAGCGGCGCGCCGGAACCCCGCGACAGCCACCCGATGACGAACGGCCGGTCACGCTGCGCCGCCGACAGCACGGCGGGCAGCACGGTGACGAAATCCCACTCCGCCGACGAGCTTCGCGAGGGTGCGGCGATCGACTGGATCCGATACCAGGGCCCGCTCAGCGAGACACTCGGCTGCATCTTCAATTCCCCCACAGTCGGTTCTCAGTAAACTCCCGCTGATCGTCAGCTCCTCACCACGCCCTTGACCAGGTCATTGCCTGCCCTTGCGCCAGTCAAGGCGTGGCGGTGGTGGACCGAGGTTGGGTGGCGGCTCCTCGCCCTCGTCCTTCGCCTCCAGAGCCAGCACGGCCTCGCGCACCTCCTCCAGGTCGCCCAGCGTGGTCTTGGGGAAGGTGAGGATGGCCGGGTTGGCGTCGGCCAGCCGCACCCGCCGGCCCTCGGCGGTCGCGTCGGTGACGATCACGGACGTCGTGGGGAGCTGCTGGAGCTGGTGCGGCTCGACCAGGAACTCACGCGAACGGTGGAGCACGCGCTCGGTCTCGGAGATCTTGTCGGCGGTCCTGCCCCACTCGGTGGACTCGGTGATGTCCTCGGCCAGGTCGGCGCGGCCGTCGTCGTCGCGGTCGTGCCGGGCGTCGTCCACCTGGGAGATGGTGGAGGTGTAGCCGCCGTCGAGGCCCGGCAGGGCGTCGCTGATCGTCTCGGTGAGCTGGGCCAGCTCCAGCCGGTGCTCGGTGCCGACGTGCTCGCTGGCGACCCGGGCGTCCTCGGCGTTGCCGAGGCGCATGAACGCCACGGCCGCGTGGCCGCGCCCCAGGCGCTCCTTCACGGTGGGGGTCAGGCTCCGGTACGTCAGCACCAGCCCGGTACGGGAGGTCTCGCACGCGTCCATGAGCCGGTCGAGCACGTCGCCGCGGAGCTTGTCGGCGCCCGCCACGATGATCGTGTGGTACCAGGGCCGGTCGGAGGCGGGCGACTGGCGCAGGATGTGGGTGAGCGCGGTGGCCACGTACGTGCCGAGCACCCGGTTGCCGAACACGCCGGCCTGCCGGTCCATGCTCACCACGCGCAGCCGGGCGGGCGGCAGCCGCACCGCCTGGGTGCCGAGCGTCTCCAGCTTGCGCAGCTGCGACTCGAGGGCCCAGGCGCGCTCGATCACCACCCGGTCGCTCACGCCGCGGCCGAACAGCGTGCCGATGCGTTCGAGCTGGGTCGCGGTGATCAGGCCGAAGCGCAGGTCGTCCCGCGGGTCGCCGACCTGCGCCAGGGCCCGCAGGGCGGCGGTGACCTGGCTGATGGTGGCGTTCTCGCCGAGCACTTCGAGCACCCGTTCCAGGATGGCGTTGTCGAAGCTGAGGTCGCGGGTGGTGCGGTGTTCCTCGCTTACGCTCACCACGTGGGCCAGCACGTCGGCGAACGCCTCCGGCTTGAGCGTGGCCCCGAGGTCGAGCTTCGGCAGGTCGACCGGCAGCACCCAGACCAGCGGGTCGTCGCCGCCCTTGCGGGCCAGCTCGATCAGGTCTTTGGCGATCGCGCCCTCCGACAGGTCCAGCACGGTCAGGTGGCCGCCGCTGTAGAGCCGGGTGGCGCCGAGCAGCGTGATCAGCGCGGACCAGCCGGGCAGCGTGCCGCCGGCCACGTCGATGCGGTCGATCTCGTCGGGGACGGCGACGGCGTACCAGGTGAGCTGGCGTTCGTGGCGCTCCTTCGACTCCTGCCAGTCGCGGTAGCGCCGGGCGTGCTCCTCCTGGGCGCGGAACAGCTCTTTGTCACGTTCCTGACGTTGCCGGTCGTCCCTGGCCTGCTGTTCGAGCACCCGGTAGCGGACCGCCCGGTCGCCCTGGAGCAGGGCGTAGGTGCAGATGCCCGCCACGCCGCCGGCCGCGACCAGCCCGAGCAGCGCGAACGACCACCCCAGGTAGCCGCTGAACGCGGCCACGAGGATCAGCGCGGACATGGTCAGGCTGATGGCCCGGATGACGCGTACGGGCCGGTTGAGCATGTCCTCCTGGAGCCGCTCGCGGCGCAGCGCCTCGGCCGCCGCCCGGCCGGTCGACTCCGCGTCCGGTGCCGGCTCCTGGACGGGCGAGGGACGCTTGGGCGGCGGCCCCGGGTCGGGATGCAGCAGGATGTACTGCCACCCCAGGTAGATGCGGTCCGCCTGGAGCTGGGCATGCTCGGGATGCACGTCCGCCACGTGACCCTCCGGCCGCGATATGTCGTTAGTTGCAGGGGCCAGCCCTTTTCCGCTCCGTGACAGCGTATGAGCTTCCACCCCCGTAGCGGCAGGGTTCGCGGCAATTCCACCCGCCAGAAGGGAGCATTGCGGCAGATGGGGCAACCGTGACCTATTACCATCCATACCCATGACCGAACCCTCCGGCGGCAGCACGAGGCCGACACGCCCGGTGGCGGTGCCCATCGTGGCCCTCGTGGCGGTCACGGCCGTCGGCATCACGGCCCTGCTGGGCGGGCTGAACGAGGCCCCCGACAAGGGCCCGGACCTGCTCGGCCAGGGTGCGACGCTCGACCAGGGCCGTTACTCCACGCGCTTCGTCGAGTCGCGGGTCAGGGTCGAGCGGGCCAAGACGCAGTTCGACGAGGACAAGCGGTTCGTGGAGCTGGTCTTCGAGGTCACCAACAAGGGGGACGAGACCTCCAGCGTCGGCGTGCCCCCCGACCCCGCCAAGCCGGACAAGGCGTGGCTCGGCATGTCCTTCGCCGACTCGCTCGTCTCCATCAGCCCCAAGTTCCCCAAGGAGTCGGGGCCCTTCGTCTATGCCCTGAACAAGGGCGACGAGACCCGGCAGCTCCACCCCGGCGTGACCAGCCAGGTCCTCGTCCGGTACCGGCTCGGCGCGACCGAACGGCCACCGGACAAGATCACGCTCGACGTGGCCACCTTCGAGTACGCCCCCGGCTTCGAGGACGAGCGGCTGCGCTGGCAGATGGTCGCCGAGGAGAAGGAGGACAAGTTCTACCCCGAGGTGAAGGCCCGCGTGACGCTGCCGGTCAAGGCGGGTGAGGGGGCATGACCGCCACCCAGCCGCGTTCCTCCGCCGTCCCCGGGCGTCCCGACCGGCCCGGCCGCGGCGCCGGACGCGGGCCGGGCGGCGGCTCCAGAGTGCTCAACGCCTGCGCCGGGCTGCTGCTGGCGGCCGCCGCCGTCGGGCTGCAGACGTTCCACCTGTCCGCCAACGAGGCGGGCGCCAGGGTGACCTACACGGGCGCCAAGGGCGAGGACGTGGACGCCCGGCGGTTCACCGTCCGGCTCGACTCGTTCCTGGCCACCAAGACGATCCAGAACAGCGACCGGACCATCACGACGGACAACCTGTTCCTCGTGGTCAACGCCTCGGCCAGGTCGAGCCTCAAGCCGTACCACCTGGGGCAGCCGCAGCTGCTGACCGCGGACGGCAAGAAGTTCGCGGCCACCGACCGCGTGGCGAGCCCCCTGACGCTGGCCAACACGTGGGTGCAGCCCGACATCTGGGTCAGCGGGCGGTTCTTCTTCGAGGTTCCCTCATCGGCGTTGCCGGGGGCGCGGGTGGTCTTCGGGCTGCCGGCCGAGGCGGTGGTGGAGCCGTTCCAGCCGGAGGTCGAGGTCGACCTCGGGCTCGACGAGGAGGCCGCGCGCAAGCTCGCGGCCTCGCCGCAGGCCGTCTACTCCACCGTCAAGAAGTGATCGCACTGTGAGCACGAACGAGCGCGACTGGTTCGCCCCCAGGAACGACCACCAGCCCGAGGACCCTGCCCCGGCCCCCTCGGCCTTCCCGCCTCCCCCGGCGCCCGCGGACCCCGCGGCCCCGCCGGGGTCCCCCGTGTTCCCCGCGCCGGAGCCGCCGCCGTCCCAGCCGCCCGCGGCGGGGCCGATGCCGCCGTCGCCGCAGACGCCACCGCCCGGGACCGGGCCGATGCCGCCGTCGCCGCTGCCCAGCAGGCCCCGGCGTCGCCGTACGGGCTCCCCGCGCGACCGCGCCACCCCGCCGCCGACCCGTCCCACGCCGCCTCCCGGCTACGGCCCCGCGCCCTCCGGCCCCGCTCCTTCCGGCTCCGCTCCTTCCGGCCACGTGACTCCCCCGACCGGCCCGGCCGGGGCACCTCCCGGCCGTGGCGGCGCGCAGCAGCCCGGCCCTGGCATGCCCGGCGCGGGCACACCCGGCGGGCCTGGGATGCCCGGTGGGCCAGGACGCGGCCGGTTCGTGCATCCGGACCAGCAGGTGTGGCCGCCCGCCCCGCGGGAGTCCTCAGGAGGCAGCAGCACCCAGCCGCTGCCCGCCATCCGGCCCGGCATGACGATGCCGTCCCCGCAGCGGCCTCCGGGCGCGGCCGCCGTGCCGCCACCGGAGCAGCCGCCGGCGGCCCCGCAGGACGCCCCGCCGCCCAGGCGCCGCCGGCTGGTCCTGGTCGCCGTGGGCGCCGCCGTGGCCTCCGTCGTCGCCATGGGCCTCAACACCTACGACGGCTACCGCTTCTACGACACGACCATCACCGACGGCATCAAGGTCAAGGAGATCGCCGTCGCCCCCGGCCAGTCGGGGAAGGTCCACGACATCGAGTGGAAGGCCGCCCTGAAGCCCGTCCAGGCCCCGCAGGGCAGCAAGCACGGCCCCGAGGTCACCTGGCTGAAGGTGGACATCACCCAGAAGCTCCTCGACGAGTCCAGCGCCACCATGACCGCCCCGCCGGACAAGGTCAAGCTGGCGGACCGCGCCGGCCGGACCTGGACGGTGGAGTTCACGCCGGGCGACCGCCCGACGGACCGGCTGGAGCTGGGCAAGGAGTACACGTTCGAGGGCATGGCCATCGTGCCGACGCCGGTCGCGAACGAGGTCGAGCTCTCCTTCAGGGTCAGCGACTACCGCTCCGACACCCCGACCGCGGACTTCTTCAAGCGGGAGAAGGCCGGCAAGCCGGAGGCGGACGTGCTGCGGTTCATACGTCGCTGAGCGGCTCGCCCTTGAGCCGGGCCCGCGTGGCGGCCAGGTCGTACGTGGCCGCCAGCAGCGCCATGGTGAGCACGGTCACGACCAGCCCGCGCACGAACGTCACGGGCCCCTGCTTGTACGCCCAGGCCCACTCGGCCTGCGAGCCGACGAGCGTCACCACGGCGCGCTCGGCGTACTCGGCGCCCACGGTGAGGGCGACGTAGCTCAGGCACATCATGCCGAACAGCGGCGCGCCGCCCTTGGCGATCATCCGCAGGGAGTTGGCCAGCGGCAGCCAGCGGTCCCGGAAGCCGCCGGTGAGCTGGTCGAACGACCTCTTGGTGAGGTCGTGGCTGCCCTCCAGCCGGTCCACGCCCCGTTCGAACCGGGTGCCCTTGACCAGGCTGCGGGTCTCGTCGGAGTAGGCGCCGAAGACCAGCATCGCCACGGTCAGCCAGGCCAGCGGGACGGCGACGCCGCCGATGAAGTACGGCCAGAAGTCGCCCACCGCGCCCGTGACCGTCTTCCACAGCGGCACGCTCTTCTCCGCCTGCTCCAGCAGGTCCGCGCCGCCGGCGACCACGCTGCGGTGCTGCACCCAGTCCGAGCGCAGCCCGGCGATGGCGACGGTGGCGTTCAGTCCGTAGAAGACGAAGGCGAACTCGGAGAAGGCGGCGCCGAAGCCGTACAGCTTGCCCTTGCCCTGCTCCACGAGCTTGGCGAACAGCCACTTCAGGCCGAACAGCACGACCATCGCGCCCAGCGAGACGCGCCAGTCGAGGTCGGTGAGACCCTTGCCGACCTGGGTCTCCTCGCCGAACCAGGCCGCCGACGTCATGTCGTAGAAGTGGTGGTTCAGGTCCATCCGCTGCAGGGCGCGGGCGTCCTCCACGTGCCAGCCCCACGACAGGTAGAGCACCGCGAAGGCGGGGGCCACCCGGTCCAGCACCCGGAAGAAGCGCTCGTCCTCGACGCCCTCCGCCCGCCGCGCGCGCATCTCCCACAGCGCGCCGCGCAGGGTGTAGAGCATGCCCGTGGTGACCGTCATCACCGCGAGGACGATCAGGGTCAGGAAGGTGACCGTGCCCACCAGCCGGAGCTGGCGCAGGTCGCCGTAGGCGAGCTCGGTGGCGGCGTACAGCAGGGCGAAGCGCACGACCTGGCCCGCCGCGTACCAGAGGATCAGGGGCAGCGCGCATTTCCCCGCGAGGCGCAGCGCGTGCAGGGGCAGCGAATACGGCGACGGCATCCGCTGAGCCGGCGTAGGCCCAGGTCGGGGCGGCGCCATCACACCTGTCGATCCGGACATCTGCTGAATCGTAGCGGTCTGTCCCTTACGCCGCAGCCGCAACCCGTGGACACCCTGTGGCCAGCGTGTTTCCAGGCCACTCCTGAGCAGTGACAAATGCGGGAAAACGACGATTCGGCCCACAGGAGGCGGTCACACCGGACGAGCCTTGCGGCACGATGGCGTTATGGACCCGCTGCCCGCGTTCGACCAGGACCCCGCCGTCGTCGGTGACCGGCTGCGACGGCTGCGCCAGGCGCGCGGGGTCTCGCTGTCCGAGCTCGCCAAGCGGGCGGGCATCGGGAAGGCCACGCTGTCCGGCGTCGAGACCGGCACCCGCAACCCCACGCTGGAGACGCTCTGGGCGATCACCGCGCAGCTGGGCGTGCCCATCGGGGCGATACTCGACTCGCCGCCCGAGCCGCAGACCATGCGCGGCGCCGCCATCGAGGCCGACCTGCTGGAGGTCTTCGAGGACGACAGCGTCACCTACGAGCTCTACCGCGTCCGCGTGCCCCCGGGGATCACCCAGACCTCGCCCGCCCACCACAAGGGGGTGAGCGAGCACGTCACGGTCTTCACCGGCACGCTCAGCGCCGGCCCGATCCACGAGCCGCTCACGGCCGGGCCCGGCGACCACATCTCCTGGCTCTCCGACGTCCCCCACGGCTACCGCGCGCACGGCCCCGACGTCGTGCGCGCCACCCTGCTGATGCGTTACCCGACCAAGCCCTCCGCCTGAGCGGGCCGGCAGGTGCGGCACGGCCGGTAGCCGGCCGCCCTGGCCTGGGCGACGCTGCGGAAGCCGTGCCGGTGGGCGGGGGTGATCCGGCGGGCGTTGTGGCAGGTCGGGAAGCACACCACGCCGGTGGTGTCGCTGGCCAGGTAGAACACCCGCTCCCCGGCCAGCGCGCGCACCCGGTCCAGGTCGACGCCCTCGGCCAGCAGCAGCCGCTCCTTGGCCGCCGGGCCGAACACGTAGTCGCCGGTCACGCCGTCGGACCTGACGACCCGGTGGCACGGCACGAGCAGCGGCACCGGGTTGGCGCCGAGCGCCGTCCCCACCGCGCGTACCGCCCGGGGCCGCCCGATCTGCGCCGCCACCCACGAGTACGGCCTGACCTCGCCCCTCGGGATCGTCCTGACCGCGTCGAGCACGTCACGCTGGAAGCCGCTGACGCCGCGCAGGTCCAGCGCCACCTTGCCGAGGCGGCCGGTGCGCAGCGCGGGCACCAGCCCCGCGGGCGGCCGGTCGGCGGCCAGCAGCGGCCGGCCGAAGCGTTTCCTGAACGAGGCGGCGAAGTCGTCGCCGGCGTGCACGTACGCCACGCCCTGGTCGGTGAAGGCCACCCGCAGCTCGCCGATCGGCGCGGGCACGCTCACCCAGCGGGCGGCGATCCGGTCGAGCAGCCCGGCGGGCGCGTCGGTGGCCAGCGCGGCCAGCCCGGCCAGGAGTGAATCGTTGTTCATCGGGCACCTCCCAGTTCGCGCAGCCGCCGCAGCCCTCGCGACACGTGCGACTTGACCGTGCCCTGCGGAATCCTGAGCACGGTGGCGATCTCGCTGACCGGCAGGTCGACGACGTGCCGGAGCACCACGGCGGCCCGCTGTTCCTCGGGCAGCAGGCCGAGCAGGTCCGACAGCTCGTCGCCGGTCTCCCTGCGGACCGCCGCCTCCTCGACGTCCTGGGCGGGGTCGGGCTCGTCCACGGGCTCGTCACGCAGGTCGGGTGGCGGTTTGCGGGATTTGGCCCTGGCGCAGTTGCGCCAGATGTTCATGAGGATCGTCATCAGCCAGGCCCGCGGCTGCAGCGCGGCCACGCGGTCGGGCTCGTAGCCCGCCAGTGCCCGGTACGCCCGCAGGAACGCCTCGGCGGTGAGGTCCTCGGCGTCGGCCCAGCGCCCGCTCAGCCGCAGCGCGGTCGAGAAGACCAGGCCGCGGTGGGCGGCGTACAGCTCGGCGAAGCCCTCGTCGAGGTCGTCGAGGAGCGCCTTGCGCACCGGGTCGAGACAGTCGGTTCCACTCACGCCCTCTACAACACCGCCGCCCCGGGTTTCGTTGCGCTCGCCCGGAACGGGAACGGGAACGGGGCCCGTGTCCGGTGTGGACACGGGCCCCGTCTCGGCGCTGTCTGGGCTCAGACGGCGACCGCGAGCTGGGAGACCTCACCCAGCTTGGCCTCCACCTGAACGTCGCGGGTGACGCCGCCGCCCGCGATGATGCGGACGGTCCAGTCGCCGGGCGCGGCGAAGAAGCGGAAGACGCCGTCGTCGGAGACGACGACCTCACCGGTGAACTCGCCGGAGTCGTCGAGCAGCCGCGCGTAGGCGGTGGTGGCGCCCGTCACCACGCCCTGGATGACGGCCTGGTTGGACAGATCGATCCCGGCCGGCAGCGCGATGGTCTGCTCCGGCGCTCCGCAACCCTGTGCAGTGGTCATCAGCGGGCCTCCCCCAGCTCGATCGGCACGCCCACGAGCGAGCCGTATTCCGTCCACGAACCGTCGTAGTTCTTCACGTTGCCCTGGTCGAGGAGCTCGTGCAGCACGAACCACGTGTGCGCCGAGCGCTCGCCGATGCGGCAGTAGGCGATGGTGTCCTTGCCGAAGTCGACGCCGGCCTCGCCGTAGAGGGCGCGCAGCGCGTCGTCGGACTTGAAGGTGCCGTCGTCGTTCGCGGCCTTGGACCACGGGATGTTGCGGGCGGTGGGCACGTGGCCGCCGCGCTGGGCCTGCTCCTGCGGGAGGTGGGCCGGGGCGAGCAGCTTGCCGGTGAACTCGTCGGGCGAACGCACGTCGACCAGGTTGAGCTTGCCGATCGCGGCGACCACGTCGTCGCGGAAGGCGCGGATCGCGGTGTCCTGCTCCTGGGCGACGTACTGGGTCTTGGCGCGCTCGGGCACGTCGCGGACCAGCTCGCGGGAGTCGAGCTCCCACTTCTTGCGCCCGCCGTCGAGCAGCTTGACGTCCTGGTGGCCGTAGAGCTTGAAGTACCAGTACGCGTAGGACGCGAACCAGTTGTTGTTGCCACCGTAGAGCACGACGGTGTCATCGTTGGAAATGCCGCGGTCCGACAGCAGGGCCTCGAAACCGGTCTTGTCCACGAAGTCGCGGCGGACCGGGTCCTGCAGGTCCTGCCGCCAGTCGACCTTCACGGCGCCACGGATGTGGCCCTTGTCATAGGCGCTGACGTCTTCGTCGACCTCGACGAGTACGACGTTGGGGGTGTCGAGGTTGGCCTCGACCCAGTCGGCGTCCACCAGGGCGGCGGAGCGGCTCATTGGGAAACCTCCATTTTGGCGGCGGGCAGTAGACGGCGGGTGAGCAGGTACGTTTCGCAGCCGAGGCAGAATCCGAAGGCTGCGTTGAGGAAGGCGGCGAGGAGAGCCGCGGCCGTGGCCCCGAGGGCCAGCGGTGTGATCCCGGCGGCGAACCCGGCCAGCCCCGCGACCGCGAAGAGCAGCCCCACCCCCTGCGCGAACCGCGGCGGGCGGGCGTCTTCGGTCTCCTTCGGCGCGCTCCTGACGAGCGCCTTGAAGAGCATCGTGTACGGCGAGCGGCGTGCGACTCCCAGCGCGAAGACCACCGCCTGGACGGCGAGCAGCCACGCGTTCCCCGTCACGAGGACGAGAGCGAGGACCAAGGTGGTGACGGCCGCACCGAAGCGCAGCGCTCTGGGATCAGCACGCATCGCAGGATGCTCCTGAAGGGGTCGAATGGGGCGGACCAGATGTCCGCGGTGACCGTCCTCAGGCAGCGCGACAGAGCGCGGTGGCCACGCGGCAGAAATCAACCGCGCGCCGCTTCGTGAGCAGCTCTGTCGACGGGTTCATAGCGACGACCCTACTCGTCGTCTCGCCATCTGTCACATCTCGTCCGAGTTCTGAGACAGTTCGTGAGACGGCCGTGACTCCCCGGAGGGGATCGCGACCGCCAGCGCGGCCAGCACGTCGGCCTTCCGCGGCTGGCCAGAGGCCTTTTTGACCACGTTACCTGACGGATCCAGCACAAATACGGTCGGCGTACGCATGACGTCGAACCGCCGCACCAGATCGAGCCGGGACTCCGCGTCGATCTCCACGTGCGCCACCCCGGGCACGAGCGCGCTCACGTCGGCCAGCACCCGCCTGGTCGCCCGGCAGGGCTGGCAGAAGGCGGTCGAGAACTGCACCAGCGTGGCCCGCTCGCCCATGGCGGCGCCCAGCATGTCCGCGGTCAGCCGTTCACCGGCCGCCGCGCGCACCCGTCCGTCGCGGCGCAGACGAACCACCCCGATCACCGTGCCGAGCGCCAGCGTCGCCAGCGCGATCCACAGACCCGTCACCTCAGGTGCCAACCACGGGCGGCCGCGATTACTTCCTGGCCGGGCCGGCGACGTTCACCAGGACGCGTCCCCGCCGGTCGACGACCTCGAAGCGGTCGATGCGCCGCATGAGCACCGGCGTCGCCATCTGGAAGACGGTCTCCTTGCGGTAGGTCTCGCGGCTGACGGTCCAGCTCCCGACGACCTCGCGCCGCCCCCTGTCGTCGTAGACGGCCAGGCTGCAGGCGGTGCCGACCGGCACGTTCCGCACGGTCACCAGCAGCTCGGTGCGCCCGTCGCCGGGCAGGGCGTAGACCGTGGCGTAGTAGTCCTTGGCCGCATTCTCGCCCTTGAACGCCCGGCCGTCGCCGGTGGTGCTCAGGGGCGTCGTGGGCATCGCGCTCGGCGTCGGGAGGGCCTTCCTGAGCTGGGCCTCGGGCGCGGCGTCGCTGGCGACGAAGCCCTCCGTCTCGGGCGACTTCCCGGCCGCCGACGACTGGGGGGCGGCCGCGGGGGCGGCCGCGGTCTGCTGCCCGACGTCCTGCCGGGTGACGGTCCAGACCGTGCCGCCGACGGCGATCACCGCGACGGAGGCGGCCACGGCCAGCATGAGCCGGCCGCGCCGGTGGCGCCGGGCGCGGGCGTTGAGCAGCCGGTCGAGCACCTGGCGCGGCGGGCTGGCCACCAGCTCGACGTCGCGCTCGGACACCTTGCCGAGGAAGGCGGCGACGCCTTCGAGTTCGAGCAGCTCGGCGCCGCAGGTCTCGCAGGTGGCCAGGTGGTTGTCGATCTCCAGCGCCTCGTCGGGTTCGAGCGCGCCCAAGGCGTGCGCGCCCATGGCGATGCGCACTTCTTCGCAGGTCATCACGGCGCCAGCCCCCGCTCTTCGAGCGCCAGCTTGAGCGCGCGCAGCGCGTAGTAGGTGCGCGACTTGACCGTGCCCGGCGGAATGCCCAGCGTCGCCGACGCCTCCTTCACCGATCGCCCCCGGTAGTAGACCTCCAGCAGCACCTCGCGGTGCTCGGGCCGCAGCGCGGCCAGCGCCTCGGCCACGGCCCACGACTCGACCGCCCGTTCCAGCTCGTCGTCGGCCGGCAGGACCGCGAGGGCCTCGTCGCCGGTCTCCTGCGGCCTGGCCTTCTTGGCGCGGTGCTGGTCGACCACGAGGTTACGCGCCACCGTGAACAGCCAGGCCCGGATGGGACGGCCGGAGAGCGCGTCGGGGTGCCGCCAGGCCCGCAGCAGCGTCTCCTGCACCACGTCCTCCGCACGTCCGGAATCACCGGTGAGTCGCAGCACGTACCCGTAGAGTGGCCCGGCGTGCTCGTCGAAGAGGGTGCGTACGAGCTCCTCGTCCGCGGTGCCTGCTGCGCTCACGCCCTCATCACGTACGGGGGGCCGCAGCGGTTCAGGCTCATCCACGGATCGGCACGTCAGACGCTTCGGCCGAGAACTCCAATCCGTCGGCCACGCTCTTGACCCCGGTGATCCTCACGTCGAAGGGCAGCCCGCCCTTGAACGGGATCGTGTAGGTGACGAAGCGGGCGAGCTGGTCGGGCACGCCCTGGATCTTCTCCGCCTGGAGCCTGATGGCGCCGTCGGCCACGTCGACCCGCATCTCCGCGGTGAACTGCACCTTCTGCATCCCCACCGTCACCTCTCCCGACGCCACGAGCCGCCGCCCGTTGCCGCTGATCTTGATGCCCCGGGGCGCGTACTTGTCGATCGTGGCCCGGGTGAGCACGCCGCTCACGGTGACGCGCCCGGCCCGGACGTCGGCACGGTTCTGCAGCACGTCGGACAGCGGGGCGGTCACGTCGTAGGCGACGCCGCGCAGGTTCTTCACCGGCACGCCTCCGTAGGTGAGGGTGCCGAGATCGAACCGTACCTCGGGATAGTGCCCCGAGACGGCCTGAGTGAGAAACGGGATGCCCTCGATCGTCACCTTGGGGGTGCCGCTGAGGTCGGTGGCGGCGGCGATCCGGTTGGACAGGTCACGCTCCACCCCGGCCACGGCGACGCGATCGACGACGACGAAGAGGACGACCAGCACGATCAGAAAGATGATCAGCTTGCGCATGGGGCTCCCTGTCGTCGGCGGGGGTGTCGAGCCTATCGATCCGGCGGTCTCCTTCCCCGCCGGAGCCGTCGATCACCCGCCGGCGAAGGGCGGCAGCACCTCCACCGTGACGCCCTCGCCGAGCACCACCGTGTCATGGGCGCGCCGGCCCACGGGGGCGCCGTCGACGAGGAACGACGAACGGCCGACCACCCGGGCGAGCTCGGCCCGGTTCGCTGTGATTTTGGTCATCAGTTCGCCAAGAGTCGCCGCCTCGAACGACTCCTCCGCGACTCCGGCGGCCTCCTTGGCCGCCGCCCAATAACGTACTTTTCCTGTGGCCATGCGTTGCCTCACAATCGCCTTCGCTCTATTGTGCGACGCCCTTTACGTGGTTGTTTCAAAGGGCCCGCTGTTCACCTGGTGGACGCGCAATGGACGCGACCAAGCCGTGGGATATCCTCGCGTACAGGACCTGGGCGACGTCGCCTCCGGGTCCTTGTGTGTTAGAGGAGGCCGTGATGAGCAACCTGCTGCTGCTGACCAACGCCCTCGAGCCGTCCTCCGAGGTGCTGCCGGCGCTGGGGTTGCTGCTCCACTCCGTCCGGGTCTCGCCGGCCGAGGCGTCTGCGCTCATCGACACGCCGCCCGCCGACGCCGTCGTCGTCGACGCGCGCAAGGAGCTCGTCCAGGCCAAGAGCCTGTGCCGGTTGATCCGCACCACGGGCATCGACTGCCCGCTGCTGGTGGTGGTGACCGAGGGCGGCCTGGCCGCGATGACCGCCGAGTGGGGGGTCGACGACGTGCTGCTGGAGACCGCCGGGCCCGCCGAGGTGGAGGCGCGGCTGCGCATGGCGACCGGGCGCAGGTCGCAGGTCGCCGCCGAGGACGTCCCCGACGAGATCCGCAGCGGCGACCTGTCGATCGACGAGGCCACCTACACCGCGCGGCTGCGCGGGAACGTGCTCGACCTGACGTTCAAGGAGTTCGAGCTGCTGAAGTACCTGGCCCAGCATCCCGGCCGGGTCTTCACCCGCGCCCAGCTCCTTCAGGAGGTCTGGGGCTACGACTACTTCGGCGGCACCAGGACGGTCGACGTGCACGTCCGGCGGCTGCGCGCCAAGCTCGGCACCGAGAACGAGTCGCTGATCGGGACCGTCCGCAACGTCGGCTACCGGTTCGTGCCCGATCGCAGCGATTCGGCCCACGTGTGATCCGTTGACCCGTGTTCGCCTGATGTGACACTTTGTCGTTGGGTCTGTTTCCAACCTGTCATGTCGAGGACACCGCCGTCCCCGGATTGGTGGTGGTGGCGGCGTGGGTCTGTTCAGGTCACTCGTGGACGAGGGCGCGAGCCCCCGCCTCTTCCGCCGCGGCGAGCTGATCTGCTCACCGGTCCGGCCGGTCAACCGCGTCCACCTGATTGACCACGGGTACGCCCGCGAGCACGTCCCCGGCGGCGACCGGGAGGTCGTGCACGACCTGCGCGGCCCCGGCGACCTGGTGGGCGAGCTGGCCTTCTGGAGCCCGGGAGAGTGCGTCAAGGTGGACGCCCTGACCGAGGTCCGGGCCTGGCCCATCGACCTGCGGCGGTTACGCGAGCACGCCTCGGCGGGCCCGGCCGTGGCGACCGCGCTCGTCCAGGAGCTGTTCGCCAGGAACCTGGCGGCCCGCAGGCACGAGGCGCTGGCCCGGGCCCCGGTCGCCGCCCGCCTGGCCGTGTGGCTGCTGCACCTGGACGAGCGGTACGAGCTGGCCTCCCCCGCCGCGCCGCCGCTGTCCATGGAGACGCTGGCCGACCTCGTGGGCAGCGCGCCCGACGTCGTGCAGCGGCAGCTCACGCAGTGGGTCAGGCGCGGCTGGCTGGTGCGGCCGGGGTACCGGCGGCTGCGGATCGCCGACCCGGTGGCGCTGCGCGAGGCCGCGGGGGCCTGGGAGCACCTGTCCGAGCCGTGGCGCGGCCGGGTGACGCCGTTCCTCACGCGGCCGGGCGCGCAGGCCGGGCCGCTGCCGGTCGGCGAGCTGCCGAAGCCGCGCCAGCTGCCCGCCGGCGTGTCCGACTTCACCGGCCGCCAGCAGAGCCTCGACCTGCTCACGGCCTGGCTGGACCGGCCGCGGCGGACGAACACCATGGTCGTGCAGGGCCTGACCGGCGTGGGCAAGACCGCGCTGGTGACGCATTGGGGCCACCTGCACGCCGACCGGTTCCCCGACGGCCAGATCATGATCGACCTGCGCGGCCAGTCGCCGACCCAGCCGCCGATGAGCTCGGCCGAGGCGCTCGGGCAGATCCTGCGTTCGCTCGGCGTCGGCGAGCACATGCCGGCCTCCGACGAGGCCGAGCTGATGCTGCTCTACCGCAGCAGGATCGCCGGGCGCAGGCTGCTGCTCGTCCTGGACAACGCGGCCGACCCGGCCCAGGTGCGGGCGCTGCTGCCCGGCGGCAAGGACTGCGTGGTGCTGGTGACCAGCAGGACGCGGATGGCGCCGCTGCGCGCCACCGGGCACGCCGACCTCATGGACCTGTCGGTGCTCGACCCGGGCAACGCGGTGGCGCTGCTGGTGTCGGTGCTCGGCGAGGGCTCGCCGCGGGCCGCCGACCGGGACGCGCTGGCCGAGCTGGCCCGGGTGTGCTCGTACCATCCGTACGCGTTGCGGATCTCGGCCGCCAAGCTGGCCGAGGATCCGGGGCTGAGCGTGCGGTCGCGGGCTGCGGAGCTGCGTACGCCGGACCGGCCGCTGGCCGGGGACCCGGAGGAGGCGTTCAGGTCGGCGCTGGACCTGGCGTACGAGTCGCTGAGCCACGCGCAGCGGCGGGCCTTCCGGCACGTCGGGCTGCTTCCCGGGCGGGACTTCGCGCCGGAGGTGCTGGCGGCGGCGCTGGGCGTGCCGGTGGGCGAGGCGGTGGCGGCGGTGGAGGGGCTGCACCGGGCGTACCTGGTCGAGCCGCTGCCCGGGTCGCGGTACCGGGTGCACGACCTGGTCAAGTGGCAGGCCAGGGAGCTGGGCCGGCACGCCGAGGCGGGGGTGCGCGAGGCCAGGGTGCGGCTGCTCGACCACTATCTGGCGGTCGCGACCGGCCCTGACACGCCGCGCGAGTGGTTCGAGGCCGAGCGGCGGTCGCTGGTCTCGGCGGTGCGGCTGGCCGAGGAGAGCGGGGCGTACGGGATGGCCTGGCAGCTCGCCGAGGCGGTGTTCGAGCCGTTCAGGAGGCTGCGGTACTACGAGAACAACCTGGAGGTGCAGCAGGCCGGGCTGACCTCGGCCATCCAGGTGGGCAACCGGCGGGCCGTCGCGCTCATGCGCAGCCACCTCGGCTCGATCCACCGCGACATCGGGCCCTCCACGCTGGCGGCCAGGTTCATCGGCGAGGCGCTGGCCGACTTCACCTCGCTGGGCGACCGCGCGGGGCTGGCCCGCGCGCTCAACGACCTGGCCGAGGTGCACGGCATCGCGGGCAACAGGGACGCGGCGCTGCGCCGCGCGGGCGAGGCGCTGGAGGTGTACCAGGAGATCGGCGACCTGGCCGGCGTGGCCACCTGCCTGCACACGCTCGCCCTGCTGCACCTGTCCCGGGAACGGCACGACCTGGCGCTGCGGTACGCCGGCCAGGCGCTGCGCGTACGGGAGGAGCTGGGCGACCGCAGGGGCACCGCCCAGAGCCTGATCGTCTCGGCCCGGGTGCGGCAGAGCCTGGGCGAGCCGGACGCGGCGTTGTCGGAGGGCCTGGAGGCGTTGTCGATCTGCCACGAGCTGGGCGACGAGCACGCCGAGGCCGAGACGCTGCTCTGCCTGGCCGAGATCTACGACCGGCTCCGACTGCAGCAGGACGCCCGCCGCGACGCCGAACGCGCCCTGGCCGGGTACACGGCCACCGGCGACCAGCACGGCTGCGGCCGGGCGCTGTGCGCGCTGGGCCGCATCGCGCGCAACGGCTCGCGCTACGACGAGGCGCTGGCCTGCTACGAGCAGGCGCTGGCGGTGCAGGTCGAGCTCCACCACGAGCAGGGCAAGGCCGAGACGCTCGGCGACATCGGGCTGGTGCACTGGCGGCTGTCGGACTACCTGCGCGCCGACGACTACCTGAACCAGGCGCTCGGCATCAGCCGGGTGATCCGCGACGAGCCCGTCGAGGCCCGCATGCTCAACCGGCTGGCCCGGGTGCGCCGCCGCCAGGGCCTGCCCCAGGTGGCCTTCGTGTACGCGCTGGAGGCGCTGGACCTGGTCCAGGGGCTGGGCAACCGGCGGGCCGAGGCCGACGTGCAGGAGACGCTGGCGTACACGTACCTGTCGCTGGGGTGGCACGAGCAGGCGCTGCGGGCGGCGCGGGCCTCGCTGACGCTCAGGGAGGAGACGGGCGACAACCGGGCCAGCGCGCTGCTGTCGATCGCGCAGGCGCTGCACACGGGCGGTGAGCCCGCGGCGGCCCTGGCGTACGCCAGGCAGACCGCCGAGCTGCAGAACGAGACCGGCACCAAGGACCGGTGGGGGGCGGCGCTCACGACGCTGGCCATGGTGCTGCTCGACCTGGACCGGGCCGAGGAGGCGCTGGTCCACGCCAAGCAGGCCAGGGACGTGCACCTGGAGTGCGGGACGCGGCGCGACCTGGGATGCGCGCTGAGGGCGCTCGGCCTGATCACCGCCAGGCTCGGGGACCGCGAGGCGGCGGTGGCCCATCTTGCCGAGGCGGTGCGCACGCTGGACGAGGTGGGGGACGTCTTCGAGGGCCGGCGGGCGGCGCAGGAGCTGCGGGAGCTCTCCTGAAACACCGCTAAAAGTCGGGAAATCTCGGAAGTGAGGTCGCAGATCTTCTCCGCGCCTTCCCGTTGGCTGGTGTCACCAGCCAACGACACGGAGGTGATCCGGATGCTCAAGAACCATATGCGTCGAGACCTGCAGTCACTCAAGCGACAGGCGCGCAGGGACCGGCGGGTCACGCTCGGCCTGCTGGCCGGGGTGCTGGCCGCCTGGAGCCGTCAGCTCTCGCCGGGTGACCCGCCGGCGGGGCCGGGGGTGCTGCTCGCCCTGTCCGTCGGGCTGCTCACCGCGTCGGGGGCGGCCTGGCTGATGGCGGCCTACTTCGCGGTACGGGCGGTCAGGCCGCGGTCCGAACCGGTGGAGGTGCTGGTCTGGGTGGCGCGGGTGAGCAGGAGCAAGGAGTGGGCGTTCTGCTCGCTGGCCGCGTACGTGGCCTGGCACCTGCTCCAGTTCGTCACCGCGCTGCTCCTGGCCTGAACGGGGGCGCGGCGGGCCGTCACCTTCGCGGTGGCGTCCCGCCGTCTTCGCGCCACGCGCCGACGGCCGCCCTGATCAGCGGCGCGTAGCCGGCTTCGAGGTCGTCGGGCAGCCGGTCGACGGGGAAGAAGCGCAGGTCGCTGTGCTCCTCGCTGACGCGCGGCTCGACCGGCCCGGCGGGGGTGGCGAGCAGGGCGACGACCAGGACCTTGCCGCCGGCGATGTGGAAGATCTCCGCACCGACGACCCCGCCCACCTCGACGTCGAGCCCACACGGTTCGCGGGCCCGCGGGCGGGGTCAGGGGAAGGCGGACCGATGGGGGCCGGTGTCGGGGTCGAACTCGTGGCGGATCCTGGCGCAGTCGTCGAGCAGGGCGCCGTACAGGGGCCACAGGGGGCCCTTGGGCGGGGAGCCGGCCAGCTCGGCGGCCAGGTGGCGCTGCTGGTGCTCGCCCTCGCGCAGGGCCGCGCACAGGTCCGCCATGTCCCTGGACGCGGCCTTGCCCACCTGGATCAGGCCGAAGTCGCGGAAGATGCGCGACAGCGCGCGCAGCTCGCCGGCCAGGGGTTCGGGCAGGTCGGCGGCCTTCTCGCCGGGCAGGCCGCGGGCGCCGGCGACCAGGTCCACCAGCCCGCGCGCGATGCTCCTGAGCTGGTGCCCGGCGTGGTCGAGGCAGGTCGCGGCCTCGGCCGACTGGCGCAGGCGCCGGTCGTAGCGGCGGCGCCGGCGGAAGGTCAGGCGCAGGGACTCGGCCGCCTGGTCGGCGGTGTCCTTGGTCTCCTCCAGGCGCTGGGACAACTCGCGGGCGCGGTCGAGCCAGTCGCGGGCCATGTCCTCGGTCCAGCGGCCGCTCAGCCCGTCGGCCATGTCCTGGGCCAGGTCGGCCAGCTCGGACGACATGTCGCACAACTCCCTGGCGGCGTGCTCGACGAAGCGCGGCGGCAGGATGAGCAGGTTCGCCGCGATGCCGATGGCCGCGCCGAGCAGGACGTCGGCCAGGCGCGCGAAGCCGTACGTGCGGCCGAGCGAGAGCACCAGCAGGGCGGTGATCGGGATCTGCACGTTCTGGGCCGGCAGGTTGAGCAGCCGGGTCAGCACGAGCCCGGCCGCCACCAGGACGCCCAGCGTCAGCGCGTTGACGCCCATCAGCCAGATCAGCCCCGACGCCGCCGCCACCCCGACCACGACCGCCCCGACCTGCTGGAACCCGCGGACGACCGTGCTGTAGGCGGTCGCCGAGACCGTGAGCAGCACCCCGATCGGCACCAGCACCGGCAGCGGCACCTTCAGCGCGAACGTGGCGAGCCACCACCCGAACACGCAGGCCAGCGTCACCTTGACGGTCTGGGCGAACGCCTCCCGCTCGGCCCCCAGCCACCCCCGGAACCCCTGGGCGCGCAGGCGCGAGAGCCCGGCCGCCGCGCCCGAGACGATCCGCCCGAGCGGCGCGCCGGCGCTCTGCTGCTTGCGCCCCGGCTCTTTGTCCATACTCCCAGGTCAATGCCCATTCGAGTGGTGGATAGAGGTCGCCGTGCCTGGGTAGCGGCAAGGTTGTGGCGCAGCGGGGCAGCGCGCCCGTCGGAGGTGAAGCATGACCGGCGACCTGGTCGTCCCTGACGCCGCCCGGGGGGTGGTGGTGTTCGCGCACGGCAGCGGCAGCGGCCGGCACAGCCCGCGCAACCGGTACGTGGCCGAGGTGCTGAACAAGGCCGGACTGGGGACGCTGCTGTTCGACCTGCTCACGCCCGAGGAGGAGGCCGACCGGGCCAACGTGTTCGACATCGGGCTGCTGGCCGGGCGGCTGCTGGAGCGTACGGAGGAGCTGCGCGGGCACGAGGAGGCGGCGGGGCTGCCGATCGGCTACTTCGGCGCGAGCACGGGCGCGGCGGCGGCGCTGTGGGCGGCGGCCGAGCCGGACAACCGGATCGCGGCGATCGTCTCCCGCGGCGGACGGCCCGACCTGGCCGGGAAACGGCTGGCCGCGGTACGCGCGCCCACCCTGCTCATCGTCGGCGGCCGGGACCCGATCGTGATCGACCTGAACGAGGAGGCGCAGCGGCACCTGAGCGCCGAGCACCGCCTGACCGTCGTGCCCGGCGCCACCCACCTGTTCGAGGAGCCGGGCGCGCTGGAGAGCGTCGCCGAACACGCCCGCGACTGGTTCACCACCTACTTCAACGCGCCATGACCTGTTCCGCCGGCCTGCTTCAGCGAGCCGTGACCGGTGCGGCGCCCTTCGCCTCGGCGAGCAGGTGCGCGTAGACCTCGGGGTCGGTGGTCTCGCAGCCCAGGCGGTGGCCGGTCAGCTCGCCGTGGTCGTCGCTCGACCCGGTCACCTCCAGGCCGAGCCCGGCGGCGAGACGGCGCAGGTGGGCGCGGGCCTCGTCGTCGTGGTCGAGGTGGTCGGCCTCCACACCGAACAGCCCGGCCGCGGCCAGCTCGGCGATCCACTCGTCGGGCACCGCCTCGCCGCGCCTGACCGCCTTCGGATGGGCCAGCACGGGCACCCCGCCGGCCGACCGCACCAGGCGGACCGCGCGTACGGGGTCGAGGGCGTAGCGGGTGACGTGCGCGCGGCCGCCCGCGCCGATCCACTCGGGCGTGAACGCCTCCTCGGGCGCGGCCACGGCCCCCGCGGCGACCATGGCACGGGCGATGTGCGGCCGTCCGACCGGGCTGTCGCCGGCCACCGCGGACACCTGCTCCCAGGTGATCGGCACGCCCAGCTCGACCAGCCGTTCGACGGTCAGCCTGCCGCGTTCCTCGCGGGCCCGGCGGATGCGTTCGCACTCGGCCAGCAGCTCGGGGTCGGCGGGGTCGAAGAGGTAGGCGAGCAGGTGGATGCTCTGCCCGGCCCGCCGGCACGACAGCTCCATGCCCGGCACCAGCGTCAGGCCCTCGGGCAGCGCCTCGACGGCCGCGCGGTGCCCGGCGACGGTGTCGTGGTCGGTCAGCGCGAGCACGTCGAGGCCGCGCTCGCGGGCGCGGCGCACCACGTCGGCCGGCGGCTGCGTGCCGTCGGAGGCGGTGCTGTGGCTGTGCAGGTCGATGCGCATCGCTCGATGGTAGGCGGTCACACCTGCACGGTCGCGAGGATGCGGCCGTCCAGGGTCTCGACGGTGAAGTGGTTGAGGTCGTCCTGGGTCAGGCTGGTGCCGCCGTGCAGCAGCAGGGGGTCGGGGGCGCCCGGGACGCCGTACCCCTTGTCGGGCACGCCCCAGCTCGCCACGGTCTCCGAGCGGCCGTCGTCGCCGAAGGCCACCAGTCGGCACTTCAGCGGCCCCTTGACGCCCTTGAGCTCCAGCGCCACATGGGTGCCCCAGCCCTTGTCCTCGACGCCCACCACGCCGGACACGCCGGTCGCGGGGTCGTTGACCGGGTAGGTGCGGCCGGTCATGAGCAGGGCTCGGGCGGGGCTGTGCACGCTGTCGGGGTTGGGGCCCGAGGTCGCCGCGTTGACGGCGAGGAAGACGCCGGTCGCGACGAGGAAGCACGCGGCGGCCGACATGAGCCCCCGGTGCAGGGTGCGGCGGCGGCGCTCCACGGCGGCCCGGCGCACCAGCAGCGACTCGACCGGGGAGTCCAGCGAGGACTCCGGCGGCCCGGCGCGCAGGTCGTCGGGATCGACGTCGCGCATCAGCTCCCCCATGGCCGCGAACGCGCCGACCTCGCCGGCGCAGCTCGGGCAGCCGTGCAGGTGGCGTTCGAAGGCGTTGCGCTCGTCGTCGTCCAGCAGGCCCAGCGCGTACGCAGCCACGTCCTCGTGGTGCACTTCGTTCACGGGAGCCCCACCCCCCTTTCCTCCAATGCGATGCGTAACGCCCGCATCGCGTAGTACACGCGGGACTTCACCGTGCCCACGGGCACGCCGATCGTCTCCGCGGCCTCCTGCAGTGTGCGATCGCGCAGGAAGGTCTCCGTGAGCACCTGGCGGTGCGCCGGCGACAACGACAGCATGGCGTCGGTCACCACGATCTCGCGCAGCAGGCGGTCGTCCTCGGCGGCCACGGCGTTCGCGCGTTCCGGGACCTCCTCCACGGTGTCGAGGGGGCGCGTGCCGGCCCGGCGCCGGTCGTCGATCACGACCCGGCGGGCCACGGTGGCCAGCCAGGGCATCAACGAGCCGTTGTCGGTCCGCAGGTCCCCGAGGTTGCGCCAGGCGCGTACCAGCGTCTCCTGGACGACGTCCTCCGCCCAGCGCCGGTCGCCGCCCGTCAGCCGCACGGCGAAGGCCATCAGCGGGGACCCGTATTCGCGGTACAGGGCCCGCACCATGGCCTCGTCGGTCACACGATGATTCACGCGGCGACTCCTCGCGCTGCGTACATCATGAAATGTCGCCCGGATAACTACTGATATTGAATTATTGCCCTAGTCACGGGCGAGGAACAAGATACGGGATTTGCATCAATCACCCCACCTGTTGTTTCAGCGATAAACAGCTGATCATTCACCCGATGACGCACGCCCGTGCCGGCCCGCCGCTCGCGGCCCTGCCTCCGGACGTGCCGGCTCGTGCGGACCGGCCCATGCCTCGGCCTCGCGCAGCAGGTCGCGCACCGAGGCGTGCCGGGCGGAGGCCGCGTGCCCGAGCAGGACGCGCACCAGCTCGATCGCCGTCGGCCGGGCGGCCGGGTCCGCCCGGCGGCACCGGTCGACCAGGCCGCGCAGCACGGGCGGCAACCGGTCGAGGTCCGCGCCGCCCCCGGTGTGCCCGGCGGCGGCGAAGACGATCACGTCGGCCCACTCGCGCACGTCGGCCGGCGGGAGGTCGCTGCTCCTCGGGCCGGGCGCGAACGACGCCTCGCCGAGCGGCCCGACCAGCACGTTGTGCGGCCCGAGCCGCAGCCCCGCGATCCCGGTCAGATGCAGCCTGGCCATGGTGGCGGCCGTGCCCAGCGCGAGCCGGTGCAGCGCCTCCCCCTCGTACGGCCCCGCCGCCGCGACCACGTCGGCCAGCGGCTCACCCATCCCCAGGTAGTCGCGCGGCCGAAGGGCCAGCCCGCCACCCCATCCCTGACTGTCCATCGCCGTCCTCCGGCTCGGTGGTCGTCGTCAGGGTGTACGCCGGTCCGCGCGGGCGGGGTTCAACGGCTCCCATGCGGAAAACTCATGGAACGTCCGTGCGGAACTCGTGGCAGTGGCCGTTCGGACGCCCCTGCCGCCGGCCGCCTGGCCGACGACGTGGGCGTCTGACATTTCGGTCGCGGATTTAGATGAGATCAGCTCATGTTCGGTCTTGCCGGGACCCCTCCGGCGGTGGATGCTTGCGGCGACCCCGGTACCGCAGCCTGGGAGGTGGTCCCGTGTTCCACCGTCTCATCCGCCGGGCGGCCGCAGCCGTCCTTCTCCTGACCGGCGCGCTGGTCGCGCCGTCCGTCCCGACCGCCGCCGCGCACGCCGCCGCCGCCGTGAGCGGCTTCGTGGACGGCCACAGCCACCTGTTCTCGTACGAGACGTTCGGCGGCATGCTCATGTGCGGCAAGCCGTTCGACCCCGACGGCATCGAGGAGGCGCTGACCGACTGCCCCGACCACTACCCGAACGGCGAGCTGGCCTGGTACGAGAACTTCACCAGGACCGGCAAGGCCACCGGCACCCACGACCCGGTGGGCTGGCCCACCTTCCGCGACTGGCCGGCCCACGACTCGCTGACCCACCAGCAGGCGTACTACACCTGGGTCGAGCGCGCCTGGCGCGGCGGGCTCCGGGTGCTGGTGAACGACCTGGTGGCCAACAGGCAGCTGTGCGCGATCTACCCGCTGAAGAAGTACTCCTGCGACGAGATGACGTCCATCCGCCTGCAGGCCCAGCGGGCCCGTGAGCTGCAGGACCACATCGACGCCGAGTCGGGCGGCCCCGGACGCGGCTGGTTCCGCATCGTCGACGACCCCGCCGAGGCCAGGAACGTGGCCGCGGCCGGCAAGCTGGCCGTCGTCCTCGGGATCGAGACGTCGGAGCCGTTCGGCTGCCGGCAGATCTTCGGCATCCCGCAGTGCACGAAGTCCCAGATCGACCGGGGCCTGGACGAGATGTACGCGCTCGGCGTGCGCAGCATGTTCGTCTGCCACAAGTACGACAACGCGCTGTGCGGCGTGCGCTTCGACTCCGGCACCCAGGGCGCGATCGTCAACGTCGGCAACCTGCTGTCCACCGGCTCGTTCTGGCAGGCCCGCACCTGCACCGGCCCCGAGCACGACAACACCATCGACCCGGCCGGCGTGCTGCCCGACCAGATCGCGCGGCTGCTGCCGCCGGGCGTCTCGCTGCCGCTGTACCCGCCGGCGCCCCACTGCAACACCCGGGGGCTGACCTCGCTCGGCACGTACATGGTCCAGGGCCTGATCCGGCGCGGCATGATGGTGGAGATCGACCACATGAGCGTGAAGGCCGCGGCTCAGACGCTCGGCCTGCTGGAGGCGGCCCGCTACCCCGGCGTGATCTCCTCCCACAGCTGGGCCGACCCCGGCTTCTTCAGCCGGATCTACGCTCTCGGCGGCATGATCACCCAGTACGGCCACAACTCCACCGACTTCGTCGCGGAGTGGCGGCGCACCGCGCCGCTGCGGCAGCAGTACAACGTGGGATACGGCTACGGCCTGGACGTCAACGGCATGGGCCGCCTGCCCGCCCCGCGCGCGGGCAACGCCGCGAACCCGGTGACGTACCCGTTCACGTCCTTCGACGGGAGCGTGCGCCTCGACCGCCAGCGCACCGGGCAGCGGGTCTGGGACGTCAACGTCGACGGCGTGGCCAACTACGGCCTGGTCCCCGACTGGATCGAGGACATGCGCCTGCTCGCCGGTCAGGACATCGTCCGTGACCTGGCGAGCGGCGCGGAATCGTACCTGCGGACGTGGGAGGCGACCGCCGCGCGGCGACTGCCGTGAGGCGGGCGTCCCCGTCCTTCACGCGACCGGCTGGACGGACCGCGAGGTCCGCCGGCCGGTGGCGAGGTTGAGCAGCAGCGAGCCCGCGGTCAGCGCCACGCCGAACCACACGACGCTGGTCACCCCGACGTTGTCGGCGAACAGCCCGCCGAAGAGCGCGCCGAGCGCGATCGAGGTGTTGTACGCCATCGTGTTGAGCGACATGGCCGCCTCGAAGGTCTCCGGCGCGGCGGCGAGCGTCATGTTGACCTGGGCGAGCTGCACCACCCCGAACGACAGCCCCCAGACGACCAGCGCCACGATCGCCCCCGTGGCGCTGTCGCCGATCGCGAGCAGCAGCAGCATGGCGGTCACGAGCCCAGCGGCGCCGACGACGAAGCTGCCCCGCAGACTCCGGCTCACGGTGTGCCCGGCGACGAAGTTGCCGATCGCGCCGGCGACCCCGAACACCATCAGCACCCCGGTCACCAGCAGCGGCGAGGCGCCCGCGTTGGCCTCCATGAAGGGCCGGACGAAGGTGTAGGCCCCGAAGTGGCCGAGCACGAACAGCACCACCGTGAACAGCACCAGGCGCAGCGGCACGTTCCGCAGCGGGAGCCCGAACACCTCGCGGACCGAGACGGCGTTCGCCGACGGCAGCGACGGGATCGTGCCGGCGACCGCCAGGAACACCAGCGCGCTCAGCCCGCTCCAGATGAGGAACGTGGTGCGCCAGTCGGTGAGACTCTCCAGGAAGGTGCCGAGCGGGATGCCGACCACGGTGGCGATCGAGATGCCGGACATCACGATGGCCGCGGCCCGGTTGGCGTGCCGCTCCTCGACCAGCCGCATCGCCATGCTCACGCCGATGGCCCAGAACACGCCGCTGGCGAAGCCCAGCAGGAGCCGCGTCGTCAGGATCACCGTGTAGCTTGGCGCGATGCCGGTCACCAGGTTGCCCACGGCCAGCACCGCCAGGAGGACCGACAACAGCACCCGCCGGTTGACCCGCCTCGACCACGCCACGATGAACGGCACGCCCAGCCCGGCCGACACGCCCTGCAACGTCACCATCAAGCCGGCCGCGCCCACGGAGATGCCCAGGTCCTCGCTGAGCGGGGTCAGCAGCCCCACCGGCATCAACTCGGTCGTGAGGAAGACGAAAAGGCTGGCCGTGATCGCGGCGACCCCGGCCCACGCCCGGAAGGCGGAGCGTGTCGCCTGCGGAGAAAGAGTTTGCGTCATGGGACAAGCCTGCCGAGACTCCATCGATGAGTCCAACACATAGTTTTCATCGCGATTGATCGTGCGGCACGATTGATCCATGGAGCTTCAACAGCTGCGGTACGTCCTCGCCGTCGCCGAGACCAGCAACTTCACCCGGGCCGCCGAGCGCTGCCGGGTCGTGCAGTCGGCGCTCAGCCACCAGATCGCCGCCCTGGAACGGGAGCTGGGCGCCCGGCTGTTCGAGCGCACCAGCCGCCGCGTACGGCTGACCACGGCCGGGGAGGCGTTCCTGCCCGCGGCCCGCGACTGCCTGGAGGCCGCCGACCGGGCGCGGACCGAGGTCGCCGCGGCCAGCGGGGAGATCCGCGGTCGGCTCGCCGTGGGCTCGATCCCCACGGTCTCCGCCGTGGACCTGCCGGTCGTGCTGAAGGAGTTCCGCCGCCGGCACCCGCGGGTGCGCATCACGCTGGTCTCCGCCGGCAGCGAAGACCTGATCGAACGCGTCCGGCGGGGCGAGACGGACGTCGCCTTCCTCGGCCTGCCGACCCGCGCGGAGCCGAAGGCCGTCCAGAGCCGCCCGCTGGCCAGGGGCGAGCTGGTCGCCGTCGTCGCGCCGGACCACCCACTCGCGGGTGGCGAGAGCGACCTGCGCGGCCTCGCCGACGAGCCGTTCATCGACTTCCGCGCCGGTCACGCCGGGCGCATCCAGTCGGACGTGGCGTTCGCGGCGGCCGGCGTACACCGCGAGGTCGCCTTCGAGGTCACCTCCGCCGAGTTCATGGTCGACCTGGTCCGGCACGGCCTCGGCGTGGGCCTGCTGCCCGCCGCGTACGCCCCCCGCTTCCCGAACCTCGGCCTCGTCCGCCTCCGCGACGCCCCGGCCCGGGTGGAGCACCTGATCTGGGGCGCCCACCCGTCCGCGGCGGCCGCGGCGTTCCTCGGCCTGATCGGCCCGCCGGCCGCGGGCGGCGGAGCGGGGTCAGCCGCGCAGCAGCGGCTGACCGGGAAGCTTGACCTTGGTCTTCATCAGGCTGGGCGCACCGTTGCCGCCGATGTTGACGAAGTAGAGCGCCTTGCCGTCGAAGGCCAGGCTGGCCGGGCTGTCCAGCTTGTCGGCCAGCACCTCCACGCCGCCGCCGGTGCGGACGATGCTGAGGGTGTTGCCCGTGTAGCTCGGCACGTAGAGCTGTCCGCGCACGTCGAAGGCCACGCCGTCGGCGCCGGCCAGCTTGGCGTCCTTGACGTACACGGTCGGCACGCCCGCCTTGCCGCCCTTGCCGTACGGGATGCGGACGATCTGCCCTTCGTCGGACACGGCCACATAGAACGCGCCCGAACGCCAGGCGATGCCGTTCGCGCCGGTGCCGTCCGAGCCGACCAGCAGGGACGACTTGGCCCAGACCGCCGCCTTGCCGTCGGCCACGCGGTAGACGACGCTGTTCGTGGTGTCGGTGACGTAGAGCGCGTGGTCGGGGCCGAAGGCGAGGCCGTTGGCGAAGCCGATCGGCAGCGCGGCGTAGAGCTTGGCCTCGCCGTAGGAGGTGATCCGCCAGATGCCGTTGGTGGCGGCCTCACCGGAGTTGAGCGCGGCGTAGACGTTGCCGCGGCGGTCGGTGGCCAGGCCGTTCAGCTTGCCTTCGCCGATGGGCAGGGCGGCCAGCAGGCTGTCGGTGCCGGTGCTGTCGACCTTCCTGATCTCGCCCTTGGTCAGCAGGCCGACGTAGATCGTGCCGTCCGGCGCGACGGTGACGCCCTCGGTGAGGTCGCCGTACGGCTGCACGACGATCGGGCGCAGTGCGGCGGCCTGGGCCGGCGTGGCGACCAGCGTCAGCAGCGCGACGGTGGAGAGGAAGAGGGGGATGCGCTTCATGGCTGTGATCCTGTCGCCGCAAGATCGCCATGACGTCACCGCCACTTCCGCGAATCATCATGCGATCGGGACACCATGCGAGCCGGGGGTCTCCTCGCTCCCCTGATGGTCGGTGAGGTCGCGCAGGCGCCGGATCGGTGAGGCCAGCAGGACCAGCGGCACGCAGACGGCCGCGACGACGAAGATCAACAGGGTCGCCCGGGCGCCGAGCAGCCCGGCGATCACCCCGGCCAGCAACCCGCCGACCGGGATCGCGCCCCAGGAGACGAAGCGGACCGTGGCCATCACCCGGGACAGCAGCTCGGGCGGGCTGGCGAGCTGCCGGTACGTCCGGGTCACCACGCTGAGCACCACGACCCCGGCGGCGAACACCACGTTGCCGACGGCGAACGCGGCGAAGCCCTGCCAGCCGTGGCCGAGAGGGATGACGAGCGCCCCGGCCACCGCGACGAAGCCCGCGCCGACCAGCGTACGGGCGGTGCCGAACCTGGCCGTGAGCCGGCTCGTCGACGCCGCGCCGATCAGCGTGCCGACGCCCTCCACCGCCAGCAGCAGGCCGACGAGGCCAGGCTCGGCGTGCAGCTCGCGTACCAGGTAGAGCGCGTAGAGCGCGTGCTGCGCCCCGCAGACCGTGTTCACCGCGGTGGCGGCCCACATGCACGGACCCATGACCGGGTGACGCGCGACGAACCGCCAGCCTTCGCGGATCATCTCGCGCATCGGCGGCCAGCGGTCGGGGATCTCGGGGCGGCGTTCGGGCAGGGTCCGCAGCAGCAGGGCCGAGACGAGGTAGCTGACCGCGTCCACGAGGAGAGTGGGCACCGCCCCGAGCACCTGGACGACGAGACCGCCGACCGACGGCCCGCCGAGCTGGGTGGTGGCGTGGGTGCCGGAGGTCAGGCTGTTGCGGGACTGCAGCTGCTCCTTGCTCACGATCGACGGCAGGAAGGTCGAGTTGGCGACGTCGAAGAGCACGTTCGCGAAGCTGATCACGAGGGCCACGATCACCAGCTGGGCGATGGTCAGCTCGTCCAGCCACCAGGCCAGCGGGATGGAGACGACCGCCGCCGCGCGCGCCAGGTCGGCGACGACCTGCACCCTTCGCATCGGGAGCCGCTGCACGATCACCCCGGCGGGCAGGCCGATCACGATCCAGGCGACGTAACCGGCGGCGGCGATCAGGCCCATCTCGAACGCGGAGGCGTCGAGCACCGTCAGGGCCGTCAGCGGTAACGCCACCGCGCCGACCGCCGAGCCGACCGCGCTGGTCGTGCCGGCCGTCCACCACCGCCAGAAGACCGCCGCCCCACCTCCGCTGTCGAACCCCATCCCCGCGCTCCTCACCTAGTAAGTTCCAATCTGGAACGCACTATACTGGAGTACGTGAAGCGCGCCGATCTCCCCGACTCCGACTGCGGCATCGCGCAAGCGCTCGGCGTGATCGGCGACTGGTGGACGTTCCTGGTGGTGCGCGACATCGCGGGCGGCACCACCCGCTTCGACGGCCTGCAGCGCGAGCTCGGCGTCAGCCGCCGGGCCCTGGCCGAACGCCTGGCCAACCTGGTCGAACACGGCGTGCTCGAACGGCGGCCCTACTCCACCCGCCCCCCGCGCCACGACTACGTGCTGACGGCGAAGGGCGAAGGTCTGCTGCCGGCGCTCATCGCCCTCCAGGACTGGGGCGTAAGGCACGTGATGGGCGACGGCGCCCTGACCGCGACCAGCGAGAACGGCTCCGCCGAGAGCCGCCGCGTGCACGAGCTGGTCGGCCGGAAGCTCCCCGACGTCGTGCTGGAACGACATGACGGCGAGCTGGTCGCGCCCAACGCGCCGGGTGTCTGGACGGTGCTCTACTTCTTCCCCGGCGCGTTCGCCCCGGGCGCCCAGGACTACCCGCCCGGCTGGGGCGACATCCCGGGGACGAGAGGTTGCACCCTGGAGGCTCTCACCTACGCGTCACGGTTCGCCGACTTCGAGGCGGCGGGCGCCACGATCCGAGGCGTGAGCACCCAGCGCCCCGACCAGCTGGCCGCGTTCGTCACGCACGCGAAACTGCCCTTTCCCCTGTTGTCCGACCAGAACGACAGACTCGCCGCCGGGCTGCTGCTGCCGACCTTCCGCACGGCCGGCGTCGACCGCTTCAAACGCCTCACCCTACTGGTCGACCCTGGCGCGGTCGTCCGGGCCGTGCAGTTCCCGATCACCGATCCGGCCGGCTCGGTGGACGAGATGCTCGCCCTCGTCCGCGACCGCTGACCGTCGGCCTGCGGCAGGATGGCGCCATGCTGGAGATCAACTTACTGACCGAACCCGACCGCGCCCGCTGGGAAGTGCTGGCCCGCGGTCAGGACGCCTACTTCGGCACCGAACGCGACGACGACGCATACGAACGGACCTGGCGGCGCCTGATCGACGACGAGCAGACCCGCGGGATCACCGCCCGCCTGGACGGCGAGATGGTGGGCATCGCGCACTACCTGTTCCACGCCAGCGTCTGGTACGCCGGGAGGTGCTACATGGCGGACCTGTTCGTGGATGCCGAGTACCGGCGGCGGGGCATCGCGACGGCGGTGATCGAGTGGGTGGCCCGCGACGCCCAGGACCACGGCTACCCGAGCCTCTACTGGAACACCCTGGAAGACGCCCAGGCCCGCGCACTGTACGACAAGCTGGGCAGATTCCACGAAGGACTCATCCTCTACACCTACCGCCGCGACACGTCCCAGAAGTAGCCGGCAACGCCCCTCCCCGCTCACCGGGCCACGTGGAGCTGATGGCATCCGCGGCCGTGTCCGGTGCGCCGGGGACGAGGTCACCGCTCGTGGATGGTCTGGTCGCGGCCGGCCTGGTAGATGCGCCCGTGACCGCCGGCCTTCGCCTTCATCACCAGCGAGCCGATCCGCTCCGAACCGGCGGGCTCCGCCGCCGGGGTCAGCACCTCGTCCAGCACCCGCCGCAGCTCGCCCGCCAGCGACGGGTCGGCGCGCAGCAGCTGCTGCAACCGGATCTGCCAGGCCCCGGCCAGCGCCCGCTCGGTGTCGGCATCGCCTTCCCCGCGGGCCTGGAGAACCTGCTCGCGCACCTCGACCAGCTCCGCCTCGACGACTTCGGCCTGCTCGGGGCGAACCTTCCGCCACAACGCCACCGCGCCGTCGCGAGCCGACTGCCAGGCGTCGGTGGCCAGGGCCGTCACCAGAGCCGTGCCGGCGGCCAGAACGATCGGGTCCACGCGGATCCCCTCCCACGGTCGACGTACCGGATCCTCACCGTAGGACCAGCCGCAGCCGGTCGCCAGCCGCACGCCGATCCCGAGCCGGCAGAGGGGCTCTTCCCCTGGGCAGGGAGGGGAGGAACCGGGTTCCGGCCGCCGTCGTCCAGGGGGCCGTACAGTGCTGTGACCTGGGTGGCCAGCTCCCTCAGCTCCTTCTGGACGGACTCCGGGCCCTCCACGACGACGAGGTCGCCCCAACCAGCGAGCTGGCGGGCGATGTCCAGCGCGGTCGGCGCGGTGAGCGTGACGCGCACCCGCTCCCCGTGGGAGATCACCTCGCAGTGGCGGCCGAAGCGGTCGCGCAGGACGCGCAGGTAGCGGGCCTCGATGGTCGCGGTGGCCGTGGTCGTCGCGCGCCTGGCCTCCATCGCGGTGACGACCTCGTCCCAGGCCGTCGCGAGGTCGAAGTCAGGCGGACGCTCGGCCGGCTCCTCGGTGACCTCGGCGTCGGTGACCCGGTCGACGCGGAAGGTCCGCTGCCCGTCGGGGGTGCCGGCGATCAGGTACCAGGTGTCGTCCTTGTCGACGAGGCCGTACGGTGCGACGACGCGCTCCCGTCCGGAGTAGGTGAGGCGGACCTTCCGGCGCCGGACCACCGCGTCCTCCAGCAGGTTGACGAGCGCGGGCCGGGTACGGCGGTGCTCGCCCCAGCGGGCCGGATCGACCACGACGGCGTCCGCCGCCGCCTCGGCCTCCTGCCGGAACGTCGAGGGCAGGGCCCGTACGAGCTTGCGCAGCGCGGCCTTGGCCTCCGGCGCGATCGCCGCGGCTGGGCCGAGCAGCAGGAACAGCGCCCTGGCCTCGGAGGCCTTGAGCCCGGACAGGTCGGTGCGGGCGCCGCCGAGCAGGGCCCACCCGCCGCCGCGCCCGGCCTGCGGGTAGACGGGGATGCCCGCCGCCGACAGGGCCTCCAGGTCCCGGCGCGCCGTGGCGACCGAGACCTCCATCTCGGCGGCGATGTCCGCCGCCGTCACCCGTCCGCGCGACTGCATCAGCAGCAGGACGGCCACCAGTCGATCCGCTCTCATGCCTTCGACGATGCCAGAAAAAGTGCTCATTCGATGAGCACTTTGACTGGAAGGATCGATCTCACAAGCCACCGCACGAAAGGCCCCAGGACATGCTCCGCGGACTCACCACCATCAGCTTCTACGCCCACGACGTCGCAGCCGCCCGCGACTGGTACGCCGACCTGCTCGCCATCCCCGCCTACTTCCAGCGCCCCGAACAGGGCGACCCCGTCTACGTCGAGTTCCGCGTCGGCGACTACCAGCACGAACTCGGCATCATCGACGCCCGGTTCGCCCCCGACGGCTGGAGCGCCGAGGACCGCGGGGCGATCGCCTACTGGGCCGTCGACGACCTGGAGGCGACCTGGGAACGACTGCTGAAGATGGGCGCCACCCCGTTCGACGAGCCCACCGAACGCGGCCCCGGCTTCACCACCGCCTCGGTCCGCGACCCTTTCGGCAACATCCTCGGCATCATGATCAACCATCACTACATGAACGTGCTCGCGAGCCGGAAGGGCTGACCACGATGACCGACGACGCCCTGATCCTGCACGACGCCGCGGCCTGGAAGTCCTGGCTCACCGAGCACCACGCGACCGCCACCGACGTCTGGCTGCTGATCGCCAAGAAGAACAGCGCCGCGACCACCGTCACCCTCGACCAGGCCCTGGACGAAGCGCTGTGCCACGGCTGGATCGACAGCCACCGCAGGGCCTTCGACCGCGACTACTACCTCCAGCGCTACTCGCCGCGCACCCGCCGGAGCCCCTGGTCCGGCATCAACGTCGCCAAGGCCGAGGCGCTGACGGCCGCCGGCCGGATGCGCCCGGCGGGCCACGCCGCGATCGAGGCCGCCAAGAGCACCGGCCGCTGGCCCGCGAGCCTGTCCGCCTGAACGATGTGAACCACCTTCGGTCACAACGGATCCCACAACGTATGGAGAAGCGGTCACGAACCCAGATACGAGACAGGGAGAGCAAAGTGCGGCGGTTGGCCCCATTAGCCGGTGTCCTCTTGCTCGCGGCATGCGCGACGGGCAGGCCCGCGCCACCGGCGTCCACGGCCGCCCCGGCGACCACCGCGTCCTCCAGGCTGGACGTGCTGACCGACCGGCTGGGACCGCCGCTGACGACCAACACCGGCACCTGCCCGTCCCCCGGCAGGAACGTCGACCAGCTGCGCCCCGCCACGCTACCCCGCTCGACCTGGCGACTGGCCTGGACGGAGGCGGAGGAGGGACAGCTCGCCGAGGCGACGGTCACCCCGGACGGCGCGCTCTGGGCTCTCCGCGGGAGCGGCCGCACCCAGTGGCCGGCGCAGTGGACCGGCTCGTCCTGGAAGCAGCTCCCCGCGCTCCCGCTCGGCGAGGACCCTCTGGTCCGGCTGGGAGCCGCGTCGGCCGACAGAGCCTGGGTGATCGTCGAGAGCGCGGCGGCGACCTACGTCCTGTCCACCTGGGACGGCCGCGCCTGGCGAAGCGAGCAGGTGGACCTGGGCGTGCAGGCCGTCAGCGGCGAGGAGCTGGCGGCGCAGGGGGCCTGGGTGCTGCTCGGCGACCGCTCGATGCGCTGGAGCGGTACGGCCTGGCAGACCGCGCCCCTGCACTCCTACAGCTACAAGCTGTCGGGCAGCACCGACGAGCCGTGGGTGATCGCCTCTTCCGACCCGGACGCGGAGCAGGCGCGGATCCAGCTGTCGAGATGGACGGACCGGGGCTGGCAGGCCGTCCCCTTGCCTGACGGGATGCTCCTGCCTCCGGGCACCGAGGCCGTCCACCCGGACAAGCCCTGGACGCGGATCGCGGGTGTGGCGCGGACCGGGCCGGCGGAGTTCTGGGTCGCGGGCACGTACAGCTGGGGCGAGCACGAACCCGTGGACCAGGAGGACGTCACGATCTCCAGGAGCGTGGTGATGCGCAACGCCGCCGGCCGGTGGAGCTGCTGGTGGGGCCCGGTCGGCGACCAGCCGGACCCGTTCGTGGACATGGTGCCCGACGGACGGGGCGGGCTGTGGGCGGCCACGGGCTCCGGCATGTTGTGGCACCTGTCGGACGGACGCTGGACCCGCGAGCGGGCACCCGTCGACCAGGGGGTGCCGGAGATCACGGACCTGGCCGCCTCGGCGGGCGGCGAGATCTACGCACTCGGCGACATCGGCTCCGAGCAGTGGGCCCAGGACGGCAGGCCCGCGTTGTGGCTGCTCGAACCATGAGCTCATTCCCCGCCGCCCCCTCGTGACGTGCGCCTTTCACGGGGCTCGAAGCCGTGTCAGAACGATGTCAGGGCCGTGTCGGGTCGCCCGGCCACGATTGCCGACATGGACACAGCAACGCGGCCCCCGGCCGGCACCCACCCGACAGGCTTCGTCGCGAAGCTCCTCGCGGACCGTCACTCCGTCCCGCTCTCCATCGCACTGCACCTGGTGCCCGGCGCGGCCATCGTAGCCGTGTACACGTTCGTCGCCGCCCCGCTGGTACGGGCGATGGAGGCGCCGATCTTCGCGGCCTGGGCCCTCGCCCTCGCGATCGTGCTCTTCCCGCTCCAGCTGTTCCTGCTGTGGCTGGGCAAGAAGCAGACCGGCCGCTTCACGATGAAGGGCGTCGTCCGCTACCGCGACAAGCCGCTCTCACGCGGCAAGGTCATGTGGCTCGGGGGCGCGTGCCTGGTGTGGATGACCGTGGTCTCGCTCTCGCTGACCCCGCTGGACAACCTCGTCTACGACTGGTTCTTCACCTGGGTGGACTACCAGGGCGCCGGCCCCTCCGGCACCACCTACCTCCAGGGCTACCCGCATGCGGTCGTGCTCACCACGCTGCTCGTCTGCGGGCCGTTCACCGGTTTCACCCTGCCGCTGATCGAGGAGTACTACTTCCGCGGCTTCCTGCTGCCCCGCCTGCCGCAGCTCGGCAAGTGGGCCCCGATCTTCAACACCCTCCTGTTCTCCGTGTACCACTTCTGGGCCCCCTGGACCGTCCTGTCGAAGCTCGTCTTCCTCTACCCCGGCGTCTGGCTCGCCTGGAAGAAGCAGGACATCCGCATCTCGATCACCATGCACCCCGGCACGACGCTCCTGATGACCGTCGTCGGCATCGTCGCCCTCGCCTCCGGCGCCGCCTCGTTGTGAGACGCCCCCTTCCCTGGAACGACGACGGCCACGACCCCGCACAACACCGCGGGGCCGTGGCCGGACGATTTTCCCTACCGGATGGACACGCTGGTGCCGACGATCTCCTGGCCCTCGTTCGGCTGCACCACCCCGGTCACCGGCCCCTGGCAGCCCGGCCGGAGGAACACGATGGCCACCTCGTCGGTCCGGTTGTAGACGAAGGGGTTCGCGCTGTCGGAGGTGTAGCAGCCGCTGGGGTCGTCGTACTGTGCCCGGTTGATGTAGAGGGTGCCGGTCGCGGCCGAGGCGGGGGTCGCCAGGCTCAGGACGAGTGCGGCGGCGGTGGCGAGGCCGGTCAGACTGGTCGTGGTACGGAGCATGAGCGCGTTCCTGTCCCTTGAGGTACGGCGCCGTGGCGCCGGCGTCCTCGCCCATCATTCACGCAGCGCAGTCATTCAACTACTATCCGTGACGACAGTGATCGGTGGCGCCCGGCGAGCGGCTACGCGGGACGCAGCAGTTCCTCGCGCCTGGTCAGCAGCCGCGACTGCTCGGCCAGCAACTGGACCCGCCGCCCCCTCAGGTGCGCCCTGGTCTCGCGCACCCACTGCGCCAGCTTCTGCACCTCGGCCCTGGTCTTCTCGATGCGCTGATGCTTGAGCACGTCGCTGATGATGTTGTCGAAGAAGGCGTCCACGAACCACCGGGTGTCCACCTTGGGCATCACCGGCCGGGCCGCGATCCCGGTGTCGGCCAGCTCGCGGGAGAAGACGTCCAGGGCCCGCTGGGCGTGCCAGGCGGCCTTGTCGGCGCTGGTCAGCCTGTCGTGCTCGAAGGCGTCGGCGATCAGGCCGCCGCCGAACACGTCGAAGGTGGAGGCCGTCCTGGCGGAGCCGAGCAGGCGCAGCACGACGGCGAGCGCGTCGTGCGCGCCCTGCCCCGCCTGGTGGGCCTCGTCGCACTCGCGCAGCTCGGCGCTCAGCCGGTCGAGCGCGGCGCCGAGGTCGGCCAGCTCCCGCGCACACGGGTCGCCGCTCCTGATGAGCTGCTGCTCCTTCTCGACCAGCAGCCGCGCGTACTCGCGGGAGGCGGGGTCGAGCACCTCCAGCTCGGCGTCGGCCGCCGCGACATCGGCTTCGAGCTGCGCGAGCCGGGCGCGGTGACCGTCCACGCGTTCCCTGGCCACCACCACCTCGGCGCGCTCGCGCGCCAGCCGCTCCTCCCGGTTGCCCAGCATGCGGGACAGGACGGCGGACAGCCCGCCCTCCAGCCGGGCGACGTCGCGCTCCTCGTCGGCCAGCTCGGACTCCAGGCCCTGCAGGGTGTCGCGGACTTCCACGATCTGCTGCGCGGCGTTCTTGCGCAGGCGCCGGACGTGCTCGGCACGGTGCATCCGGGCGGACGCCTCGCGCAGCCGTTCGTCAAGTTCCGGGGAGAGGGTCACGCAATGACGACGAACGGGCCGGACCAGACGTTCCTCAGGCCCCGTCCGGCTCCCAAAGATCAACACAGACCCCCGAAGCTCCTCCCGAGCAGCCAGAGAGCCGGAACCCCACCGGCTTGACCTTGACGCGACGTCAAACTGTTCAATGAGGGCATGCGGATCGGCGAGTTGGCCGCGCTGGTCGGGGTTTCGACCCGTACCGTGCGCTATTACCACCACCTGGGAGTCCTGCCCGAGCCTGAACGTCTTCCCAACGGCTACCGGGAGTACCGGCTGCGCGACGCCGTACGGCTGGCGCGGGTGCGGCATCTGGCCGCGCTCGGGCTGTCGCTGGAGGAGTTGCGGGACGCGCTGGCCGACGACGGGGGCGCGGACTTCCGGGAGGCGTTGCAGGAGCTGGACGCCGACCTGGCCAGGCAGCAGGAGGCCATCGCGGCGCGGCGGGCCCGGCTGGCCGCGTTGCTGGCGCAGCCCGGCCTGAGCCCGGAGTCGATGATGTCCCCCGACGCGGCGGCCGTGCTGCGCGACCTGGGCGGCGGCGGGTCGGCCTTCGGGGCGTTCGACCACGAGCTGCTGACCCTGGCCACCATGTTGTCCGACGAGGAGGGCCAGGCGGGGCTGGCCGAGCTGATGCGCCCGATGACCGAGCCGGGCGCGCTCGCCGCCGGGCACGAGCTGTACCGGCGGCTCGACGAGCTGGCGGACGCGCAGCCCGGGGACGAGCGGATCGGGCCGCTCGCCGAGGACATGGCCGCCCACATACCGGACGAGCTGGCCGGGATGGTGCCCTCCGGCCCGGGGGCCGACCTGTCCTGGATGGAGGCGATGACCGGGGAGTTGTCGCCCGCGCAGGCGGAGGTGCTCCAGCTGCTCTTCACCAAACTGACGGAGACCGAGCCGAAGGAGAAGACGTGATCATGGGCGTGGTGCGCGCGGTCCTCAGGTTCGAGCTGGCGGGGCTGACCAGCGTGGCCCTGTGGGCGGCCCGACGGCGGCACGGCGTTCCGGCGGGGGCGATCGCCGTGTCGTACGCCAAGGAGCAGGCGTTCACCCTGGGCCTGTTCATGTTCGCGATGGTCGTCGAGACTGCGGTCGTGGACCTGCTGCTGGTGGTGAACGACGTGCCGGCGGCGATCCGCGTGCCGGTGCTGGTCGGCGACCTGTACAGCCTGCTGTTCGTCGTCTTCATGGCCGCCGCCTCCGTCACCAGGCCCCACGTGGTCACCGAGGACGAGCTGCGTATCCGGTACGCCGCCTATTTCGACCTCCGCGTGCCCCGCGACCTCATCGCCTCCGTCCGGACCGCCCAGAGCTACAACGAGACGGGGCTGATCAACGTGGACGGCGGGCGGCTGGGCGTCGCGGTCGCGTCGAGGACGAACGTGACGGTGGAGCTGACCGAGCCGGTCGTCGCGGTGCGGCCGCTCGGGAAGCGGGCCGAGGTCACCTCGATCCGCTTCTTCGCCGACGACCCCGCCGCCGTGGTCGCCGCCCTGCGCTCCCCCACGCACACCACCATGTGAGAGATCCCGGGCGGGCGGGCCCGCCCGGGATCGTCCGATCAGCTCGCCGACTGCGAGGTGACGGCGGCCTTGCTCTTCGCGGCGGCGGCGGTCCGCGGCGGGATGCCGTTCAGGTTGAAGGCGAACCTGGCCGTGGAGTCGGCCACCGCGTCGGCGTCCACGTCGAGCGCGGTCGCGTTGATGTTGGCGATCGTGTCGCACGCCTGGTGGTAGCAGGAGTCGTAGGGCTGTCCGGCGACGCCGCCGAACAGCGCGGCCTCCTCCGGCGTCTTGATGCCCTCGGCGCCGGTGAAGATGCCGCCCGCGGGGATGCCGACCGCGATGAACGGCCCGTAGTCGGAGCGTCCGTCGAAGTCGGTGCCCACGGTGGGCAGGTGGCGGGAGGCGTAGAAGTCGGCGAGCTGCCGCTCGATCTGCGCCGATCCGGGCGGACCGGCCGGCGAGCCCTGGCCGTCGGAGTCGTCGCCGTCGTACAGCTTGTACGCGTAGTTGGGCGAGGCGACCATGTCGAAGTTCAGGTAGACCCTGATCCGGTCGCGCTGCGCCTGGGACAGCTTCTCGACGTACTGGTCGGAGCCGAGCAGGCCGATCTCCTCGGCGGCCCAGAACGCGAAGCGCACCTTGTTCTTGACCGGGAAGAGCGCCATCTCCTCGGCCACTTCGAGGATGGTCGCGCTGCCCGAGCCGTTGTCGTTGATGCCGGGGCCGACGGTCACGCTGTCGAGGTGCCCGCCGACCATGACGACGTTGCGCGGGTCGCCGAACCGGGACTCGGCGATCACGTTGTCGTTGGTGCCCAGGACGAGGTTGGCGTCGACCTTGAGCCGCACGGTCGGCGAGCCGGTGGCCAGCTCGTTGCCGACGGCGAAGTCGGCGAAGACCATCGGCACGTTCGCCCGCCACTCGCCGATGTCCAGCGGGAACGCGTCGGTCCGGCCCGGCTGGCCCTCGTTGAACACGATGATCCCGGACGCGCCCGCCCGGCCCGCGTTACGGATCTTCAGGGCGAACGCGCAGGTGCCGCGCTGGATGAGCGCGATGCGCCCAGGGACGAACCCGGCGAAGTCCGACTCCTCGCAGCCGCTGGTCGAGGTGGGCGTCGGGGTCGGGGGCAGGATCAGGTCCACGCCCTGGACCTGCGCGGTCACGTCCCCGGCGGGTGACGGCTGGAAGGAGTAGAAGTCCTCGTTCGGCACGTACGACTTGGCGTCCGGCGCGGTCCGGTTCAGTGTGGGCGGGCTGTTCTCGGTCCAGCTCTCGACGAAGTTGATCGGCTGGAACGTGACCTTGTAACCGGCCTTGCGCAGCTTGCCCGCCACGTAGTCGCGGGAGGCGTTGTAGCCGGGCGTGCCGGCGGCGCGGGTGCCGCCGTTGGCGTTGGCGATGGATTGGAGTGCTTCCAGGTGCTTCTTCACGTTCTCGCCCTTGACCTGCTTCACCAGCAGCTTGGCGAAGACGTCGTCGAGCGGGCCCGCGCTCGCCGGGACCGCCATGGCGACGGGTAAGGCGAGAGCGGCGATTAACGCGATGATGATTCTGCGCATGCAGGCTCCCCTAGGAGTGAGATGCGGAGAAATCCCCCGAGCCGCAGTGATTCGCAAGGTAGCCGGTCGAAGCACCCCTGAGAAGGTCTACCGGCCTACGCCAGTGCGTCAATATCCGGACACTACGGTGACTCGGCTCGCCGGGCACGGGCGCGACGCTTGCCCTCGTGCATCGCCTGGACGCGGGCCACCGGGATCGTGTGCCCCTCCGCGACCAGGTCGGCGGGCAGCTCGCGCGGCTCCGGCATGAGCTCGGCCCACGGGTCGCGCCCGCCGAGCAGCCCGGCCGCGTTGTGGATGGTGAAGTCGGCGGGCACGACCCGGTCGAGCTCGTCCCAGGGGACGGGGAACGAGACCGGCACGCCCGGCCGCACCCGCGGGCTGTAGGCCGACACGACCGTCGCGCCGCCGGCCCTGGTGGAGTCGATGAACACCTTGCCCGCGCGGTCCTCCCTGATGAAGGCCGTCGTGGCCAGCGCCGGGTCGAGCCGTTCGGCGCGGGCGGCCAGGGCCCGGGTGGCCGCGGCCAGGTCGTCCACGGCGGTGCCCGGCGGGACGGGGACGAACACGTGCACGCCCTTGGCCCCGCTGGTCTTGACCGCGCCCGCCAGCCCGGCGTCGCCGAGCGCCTGGCGGACGAGGTGGGCGGCCCGTACGGCGAGCGGGAAGGAGTCGTCGCCCTCCGGCGGGTCGAGGTCGAGGATCATGTGCGTGGGCCGGCCGTCCAGGAACAGCGCCGGGTGGTACTCGACGGCCCGCTGGTTGGCGAACCAGAGCAGGGTGCGCCGGTCGTCGCACAGCGCGTACGACACCTCCCTGCGGGACGCCTCGGCCCAGACGGTGACCGTCCTGATCCAGGAAGGGGCGTATTTGGGCAGGTTCTTCTGCATGAAGGGTTCCTGGCCCGGCCGTACCCGCAGCACCGACAGCGCGCGCCCACGCAGCGCCGGGACGATGCGGTCGGCGACCGCGTCGAGGTAGTCGATCAGGTCGCGCTTGGTGGCGCCGGACCCGTCGAACAGCGGCTGGTCGAGGTTGGTCAGAGCGACGTCATCGGCGGTCACCCGCCCCACGATGCCCACTGGCCCGCGCCCGGGTCAACCACGGACGGACCGGGCGAGTTCCCGCGAGGAGCCGATCTCCTCCCGAAGCCGGGCGACCGTGCGGCCGGTCTCCGACGCCGGGTCGGCCGTGTACATGACGATCACCAGGTCGGGCTGGCCGGGCACGGCCAGGGTCTCGTACCCGAACTCCAGCTCGCCCAGCTCGGGATGGCGCAGGCGCTTGACCCCGTACGTCTTCTCGGCGACCCCGTGCTCGGCCCACAGGCGGACGAAGTCGGGATCGGCCGACAGCTCGGCGACCAGCTCGGCCAGCAGCGGGTCCTCCGGGTGGCGGCCGGCGTACAGCCGCAGGTACGCGACCGTGTCGGCGGCCACCTCGGCCCAGTCGGGGTAGAGGGTGCGCGTGTGCGGCGCCAGGAACACCTGGAGCAGCTGGTTGCGCCGGCCGTCCGGGACGCCGGTGAAGCCGCTGACGCGGTCGGCCAGCGCGTTCCAGGCCAGCACGTCCATCCGGGGCCCGAGGACGAAGGCGGGCATGCCGTCGGCCAGGTCGAGCAGCCTGCTCAGTCCGGGACGCAGGACGGGCCGGCTCACGTGCCTGGCCGGCCGGAGCAGGTCGCGCAGGTGGGCGCGTTCGGTGTCGTCCATGCGCAGGACCCGGGCGACGGCGTCGAGCACGGCGTCGGAGACGTTCTGGACGCGTTCCTGCTCCAGGCGGATGTAGTAGTCGACGCTCACGCCCGCGAGCAGCGCGACCTCCTCGCGCCGCAGGCCGCTGACCCGCCGCCGCCCCGACGCGGGCAGCCCGGCGTCCGCCGGATGGATCCGGGCCCGACGAGAACGGAGAAACTGCCCCAAATCACCTTCCACCGCTTCAGGGTAGTACCGCCATTACCAGGAAAAGCCGTGCGCTGGGTAAGTCCGTCCGGCTCGGCCAGGGTGAGAGCCATGACGAACTACGAGAACCTCTCGGGCCGCATCGCCGTCGTGACCGGAGCCGCCAGCGGCATGGGTGAGGCCACGGCCCGCCTGCTGGCCGCCAACGGCGCCAAGGTGGCCCTGCTCGCCCGCCGCGCCGACCGGCTGGCCGAGCTGGCCGCCAAGATCGACGCCGACGGCGGCACCGCGCTGCCCGTCACCGTGGACGTCACCGACGACGCGAGCGTGGCCGCCGCCGTGGAGATCGTCCATACCGGGCTGGGCCGGGCCGACCTGGTCGTCAACGCGGCCGGCGTGATGCTGCCCAACCCCGTCCAGGACGGCCGCCTCGACGAGTGGACGCGCATGCTGGACACCAACGTCGCCGGCGTGCTCCGCGTCACCGGCGCCTTCGCGGCCGACCTGCTGGCTGCCGCCGACGCCGGGCGGACGGCCGACCTGGTGAACATCTCCTCGATCGGCGCGCACGTCACGTTCCCCAACTACGCGGTCTACGGCGCGACCAAGGCCGCGCTGACCCACCTGTCGGCCTCGCTGCGCCCGGAGTTCGGCCCGCGGGGCGTGCGCGTGACCAACCTCGAACCCGGGCTGACCGCGACCGAGCTCGGCGACCACATCGACAACGCCGAGCTGGGCGCGCAGCTCGCCGGGATGTTCGAGGCGTTCACCCCGCTGACCGCCGACGAGATCGCCGACCTGATCGGCTACACGGTCAGCCGGGCCCGGCACGTCAACCTGCGCCAGGTGGTCGTGCTGCCGACCGCCCAGGCGTAGCCGGGAAGCCCGCGCGCGTCCGGCGTGTTGACGCCTGCATGGACGATCGTTTCGCGGATCAGCGCGTGATCAGGCACCTGCTGCACGAGGCCGGGACGTGGGTGTTCGTGGGGCTCGGCGACGACCCGCAGCGCACGGCCTACGACCAGGCCCAGCGCATCCAGGCGCGCGGCAAGAAGATCATCCCGGTCCATCCGGCGGGCCGGCCGGTCCTGGGCGAGCCGGGCTACACGTCGCTGGCCGAGGTGCCGGTCAAGCCCGACGTGGTGGCGGTCTACCGGCGTTCTGAGTTCGCCGGCCAGGTCGTGGACGAGGCCATCGCGGCCGGCGCGGGCGCGGTGTGGCTGCCCATCGGTGTGATCGACGAGGCGGCCGCCCAGCGCGCCCTCGACGCCGGGCTCGACGTCGTCATGGACCGCTGCCCCGCGGTGGAGTGGGCGTTGCGCCGCAATCCCTGATCGCGAGGTACGGTGCGGTGAGGGAGGGCGGATCCATGGAAGACGACCACATCACCACGATCGGCACTTGCTTCGCGTGCAAGCGCACGTTCCCCTACACCGCCGCGAACGTCACCATGATGACCATCGACCCGGAGACCGGCCTGCCTCCGGACCGGACGGTGCTCGGCACGCAGCGCGAGCCGACCCCGGAGGCCCTGGCCCGGTCGGTGCCCGAGCCCGTCTGCCCCGACTGCCTGACCAGGGCGCGCGAGTTCAAGGAGCGCATGAGCTCCCCCGCGCCGTTCGAGACCTGGCGCCGGCCCGGCCCGAACTGACCTCATCCGGCCGGCGGCCGGGCGCTCTCGGCGCACAGCTCCTGGTAGGCCAGCGCCAGCAGGGTCACCACCGCCGTGCCCATCGCGGGCCCCACCACGAGCGCCGCCGACAGCTCGCCCGCGTGCCAGCCCGCCGCCATGATCGCCGCCGACGTCAGCACCGTGACGCCGAACGTCGCCGCCCACAGCGGCAGCAGCCGCAGGTAGGCGAACACCAGCGGGAACGCCGCCCACACGAACGGCGCCGCCGCCACCGCGAGCACGGCCCAGCACCCGGTCACCAGCCCCAGCCACACCCGCCCGGGCATCGGCCGCGGCGGGCCGCCCTGGAGCACCTGACCCACGCCGTAGAGCAGCCCGAGCAGCACGCCCCCGGCGGCCTCGGCGGACCGCCCCTCGCCCAGCACGGCCGCCAGGGCGATCACCAGCGACGCCCAGAAGGCGCCGTGGACGGACCACCTGAGCAACCGCAATACGGAAGACAACCACGGAAAGTCCATAACTGCTCACCAACAGTAATGGATGCTTCCCGGTCCTGAGAAGGTCAGCGGCGGCGCAGGGTGAGGACGAAGTACAACACCCCGGCCAGCAGCAGCGCGATGACCACGCCGATGTTGGCCGCCCCGAACGTGCTGTTCCTCAGCTCGTCGCTCATCAGGAACCCGACGACCGCCGCGATGTGCTCGTCCGCGGACGTGATCAGGCCGACGCCCACGACCGAGGCCACCACCAGGGAGACCAGCCCGGCCGGGTTGAGGGCGGGCGCGCCGGGGCGCAGCAGGCGCTCGTCGTAGGCGCGGCCGCCGTCGCGCAGCCGCCACATGTCCACCAGGAAGATCGCCACCCAGGCGGCCATCACCACGCCGATGATCGCCAGGAACGCCTGGAAGGTGCCGAAGAAGTTGTCGGAGACGAACAGCAGGTAGTAGCCGCCGAGCACCATGAGGAGCCCGTCGATCAGCACCGCCAGATGCCGCCTGACCGGCACGCCGAGCGCCAGCATCGACAGTCCCGACGAGTAGATGTCCATGATCGCCCCGGCCAGGAAGCCGCCGATCGCGGTCAGCAGGTATGGCAGCAGGAACCAGGTCGGCAGTGCCGCCGCCAGCGCGCCCACCGGGTCGCCGCCCGCGGCCTCGGCCAGTTTCGGGTCGCCGCCGGCCAGCAGCACGCCGAACACCAGCAGCACCATCGGCGGCAGCGCGCCGCCCAGCGTCGTCCACAGGGCCACCGACCTGGGCCGGGAGCCGGCGGGCAGGTAGCGGGAGTAGTCGGCGCCGCAGTTGACCCAGCCCAGGCCGAGCAGGGTCATGGAGAGGATGACGCCGCCCACCCAGCCGCCGGGGCCCGCCGTCGTCTCCAGCGAGCCGCCCAGCTTGGGCAGCATGAGGATCAGGTAGACGACGGTCAGCACGACGAACGCGTACGTCAGGTAACGCTGGACGACCATGATCATGGCGTGGCCGTACACGCCGACGGCGATCACGACCAGCGCCGAGACGGCGAAGCAGCCGGCGACGGCGGTCGTCTCGGGGATCCCGGGCGCCACGCGGCGCAGGATGGCGGCGCCGCTCTGCGCGGCGAGCGTGACGAGCACGATCTCCCAGCCCACGTTCGAGACGTACGACAACACCGCGGGCAGCTTGTTGCCCTGGTACCCGAAGGGCGCCCGGCCCAGCGTCATCGTCGGCACGCCGGACCGGCTGCCCGCGACGGCGACCAGGCCGACCAGCAGGAACGACAACGCGTACCCGACCGCGCCGGTAACGACGGCGGGGACGACACCGAGGCCGAGCCCGACGACGTACACGCCGAACGCCACCCCGAACAGGGACAGGTTCGCCCCCGCCCAGGGCCAGAACAGGTCGGACGGTCTTCCGTGCCGCTCACTGTCGGGGACGGCGTTGATGCCGTTCCGCTCCACGGCCATCGTGTCCATGATCACTTGCTCCTTCGCGGGGGCCCGGCAAAGAAATCATTGTCCGCCTAGGACGATATTTCCCAGCCTGGGGGGAATCATGATCGCTGCCCCTGTTCCGCAGAGAGGTCGCGATGCAGGCACCCGGTTCCGACACGCGCAGGCGGGCGCTGGGCGTGTGCCTGGTCGCGGCGTTCATGTCGGGCCTGGACGTGAGCATCGTCAACGTCGCCCTGCCCTCGATCCGCGCCGGCCTGCACGCCTCGGACGACGGGCTGCAGTGGACGCTGTCCGGCTACGCGCTCACGTTCGGCCTGCTGCTGGTCCCGGCCGGGCGGATGGGCGACGCCAGAAGCCGCAGGACGCTGTTCATGTGGGGCGTGGTGCTGTTCACGGCGGCCAGCGCGGCGTGCGGCTTCGCCTGGAGCATGCCGGTGCTGATCGCGGCCAGGCTCGTGCAGGGCATGGCGGCCGGGATGCTGAACCCGCAGGTGTCCGGCCTGATCCAGCAGATGTTCCTGGGCCACGAACGCGGCCGGGCCTTCGGCGCGCTCGGCGCGACCATCGGCGTGTCCACCGCCGCCGGGCCGCTGATCGGCGGCGCGCTGGTCACCGGGTTCGGGGCCGAGCAGGGCTGGCGGTGGGTGTTCCTGGTGAACCTGCCCATCGGGATCGCGCTGCTGCCGCTGGCCTGGAAGTGGCTGCCCGAGCCCGCCCCCGGCCCGGTGCGCACCGGGCGGCGGGAGAGCATGGACCCGGTCGGCGTGCTGCTGCTCGGCGTGGGCGTGGCGACGCTGCTGCTGCCGTTCATCCAGCAGCACCAGTGGGAGGGCGAGGCCAAGTGGCTGCTGGTGCCGGCCGCGCTGCTCGTGCTGGCCGGGTTCGTGCTCTGGGAACGGCTGTACCGCAGGGAACCGCTGGTGGACCTGACGCTGTTCGCCATGCGCTCCTACAGCCTCGGGTCGGCCATCGCCCTGTTCTACTTCGCCGGGTTCACCGGGATCTTCTTCGCCTTCACCCTGTACCTGCAGAGCGGCGAGGGCTACAGCGCGCTGCTGGCCGGGTTGTCGATCACGCCGTTCGCGCTGGGGTCGGCCGGGTCGTCGGTGGTCGGCGGCAGGCTCGTCGGCCGGGCGGGCAGGAAGCTGGTCGCGGTGGGGCTCGGGACGGTGATCGCGGGCCTGCTGGCGACCATGGTGGCGACCCTGCTGGTGCCGGGGGCCGGCGTGGGCGCGGCGACCGCGCTGCCGCTGCTGGTCGCGGGCATCGGCAGCGGCCTGGTGATCTCGCCCAACCAGGCGATCACGTTGTCGGAGGTGCCGCCCGCGGGCGGCGGCAGCGCCGCCGGGGTGCTGCAGACCGGGCAGCGGCTCGGGTCGGCGATCGGCATCGCGGCGGCGGGCTCGGCGTTCTTCGGCTCGCTGCCGCAGGGCTGGCCGACGGCCTTCCGGCACGGCCTGTGGGTGGTGCTGGGGTTCGTGGTCATGGCGCTGGCCGCCGCCCTCTACGACCTCTTCCGCTCCCGCGCCGCCCGCTGACCGGGCGCCTACAGGTCGGCGGGGTCTGGTTCGTCCTCGTCGCCGTACTCGGCGGGGGTGAGCGGGCCGCGCGCCCTCGCCGGCCCGCGGTCGGGGATGCGCACCCGCCGGACGGGCTCGGGCTCCCCCGGCACCCGGACGGTGAGCCCCGGGGCGAGCAGCTCGACGTCGGCGTCCTCGGGAGTGCGCCGTACCCACAAGGACGCCGCCAGGGCCAGGGCGAGCAGCAGCTCCGCGGCGTCCCCGCCGTAGTACATGATCTCCGCCGCACCCTTGAGCTGGTCGGACGGCGCCGGCAGGGCCAGCCAGCCGGCGTACATGACCCGGGACAGGCTGGCGTGCACGGCGATCGCCACGCCCACCACGGCCAGCCGTACCGGCACCGGCGGGCGGCGCGGCGCGGGGTCGGGCCCGGCTACGACCCAGGCGAACAGGTAACCGGCCAGCAGGAAGTGCGCGTGCACCGGCGGCGCGGGGACGAGCCCGTACAGGGGCGTGCAGTACAGGGCCGCCATGCCGCCGGCGCTGAGCGCCAGGGCCGTCCACGGGTTGGCCAGCAGGTGGACGGCGGGCCCGCGGAGCGTCCTTGTCAGACGGCCGGCCTGCGCGACCGGCAGCGAGCGCAGCAGCAGCGTCACCGGCGCGCCCAGGGCCAGGGCAAGGGGCGCCAGCATGCCGATCAGCAGGTGCTGCAGCATGTGGCCGCGGAAGTCGGTCGCGGCCAGCGAGGCGACGGGGTCGGTGAGCGCCACGGTCACCAGCGCGCAGCCGCCGGCGAAGCTCGCGGTACGCCACCGGCTCCACGTCGTCCGCCCGGCCAGCACCACGTACGTCACCAGCACGACGAGCGCCGGCGCGGCCCAGAACCCGCTCAGATGGTGATGATGCGGCACAGATCGATCACCTCGCCCATGGTGTGCGGCAGCCGCCCACCGAGGACCGGCGGCATGCCCGTGGCGCCTCCCACTTGATCCACTATTCGAGCGGGACGCCGGGCCGGCCCCTCGGGACACCCCTCTTTGCGGGCCGCTTGCCGAATCTCGATCCGGCGTTTTCCCCGTTCAGGTCTCTATGGGTAGGTCTCAGGGGATGGCGAAAAGGCTCTTTCCCCGCTCGATCCGCGGGCGCCTGACCACGCTCGCGACATTGGTGGCGGCAGTGGTCCTGGCCGTCACGGGCGCGCTCGCCCTCACCCTCGGGCCGGACAACCTGCACGGGCTCGTGGAGACCCGGGTGGAGCTGGCCGTCCGCAGGGTGGCCAGCGAGGCCCGCGCCGGGCAGCTGCCCGCGTCTCTGGAGGCCCCGGCCCGGGTGCAGCTCCTGCAGGTGGTCGACGCCGACGGACGCGTGCTGGCCACCAGCCCCGGCCTGCACCACGGCCAGCGGCTGTCCGGCATGCGGGTGGACAAGCCGGAGACCCTCTACAGCGCCGAGAGCACGCTCACCGGCCTCAGGGACGAGAAGGAGGCCCAGTACCTGATCATGGCGATCCAGGTGCACACCCCCGACGGCCGGCTCGTCACGGTGTACGGCGCCTCCTCCCTCAGCGACGTCAACCGGGCGCTGTCCTGGCTGAACGCCATGGTGTTCCTCGGCACGCCCATCGCCCTGGTGATCGTCGCCGGCATCACCTGGGTCGTGGTCGGCTCCGCGCTGCGCCCGGTCGAACGCATCCGCGCCGAGCTCGCCGAGATCACCGGCCGCGACCTGAGCCGGCGCGTGCCCGTCCCGGAGACCGGTGACGAGATCACCGACCTGGCCGCCACCACCAACCACACCCTCGACCGCCTCGAACGCTCGGCCGAGACCCAGCGCCGCTTCGTCGCCGACGCCTCCCACGAGCTGCGCAGCCCCATCTCCGCCCTGCGCACCCAGCTGGAGGTCGCCAACGCCTACCCCGACGAGACCGACTGGCCCGCCACCGGCGCCCGCGCCCTGGCCGCCGCCGAACGCCTCACCGGGATCATCGACGAGCTCCTCCTGCTGGCCCGCCTGGACGCCGGCGCCATCCCCGACCGCCGCGTCGTCGACATGTGCCGCCTGGCCGAGGAGCAGGTACGCCGCCGCGCGGGCGGCAAGATCCCCATCGTCGTGGACGTGTGCGCCCACGCCCCCGTCCTCGGCTCCCCCGTCCAGCTCGACCGGCTGCTGACGAACCTGCTGGACAACGCCACCCGGCACGCCGCGAGCCGGATCGACCTCAAGGTGTGGGTGGAGGGCGACCACGTCTGCGTCTCGGTCACCGACGACGGCGACGGCATCCCGCCCGCCGACCGCGAGCGCGTCTTCGAACGCTTCACCCGGCTGGAGGACGCCCGCCGGAAGGAGAAGGGCGGCAGCGGGCTGGGGCTGCCGCTGTCCCGCGAGATCTGCGCCTCGCACGGCGGCACCCTCAAGGTCGCCGACCACGAACCGGGCGCCCGCCTGGTGGCCCGCCTGCCACTGCACCGCGAACAGAGCCGTACAGGCCCCACCACCGACTCACCACACCGGCCCTGAGCCCCGCCGCACGCCGTCGTGCCGGGAGAGCCGGAGGTCCCGCGGGGCGGGCCTCCGGCTCGGGGGTTACTTGATCATCGTGATGCGGTTGGCCGCCGACGGGCTGATCGGCGAGTGCGCGGTCAGGTACGCCGTGAACGCGTCGAGGTCGACCGGTCCGCTCCATGTGTCCGTGCTCTGCGTGAACACCGAGAAGCCGTCACCGCCGCCCATCAGGAAGTTGTTCGCGGCGATCTTGATCGACTGCGTGTCCGTGACGGGAGCGCCGTTGAGCTTGATGTCCGACACGCGCGACCCCACCGGCTTGGTGGTGTCGAAGGTGTAGGTCAGCGACGACGACACCTGGAGCAGCCGGTGGTTGATCGCGCCCGTCGTCGGGTTGGGCGTCCAGACCTGCTGCTCCAGCAGCGCCTTGAGCTGCGCGCCCGTGTACGTCCGCACCTGCACGATGTTGCTGAACGGCTGGACGGCGAACGCCTCGCCGTAGGTGACGACGCCGTCGCCCTCGGCCCCCGACTGCGCGTACGTCAGCGAGGTGCGGATGCCGCCCGGGTTCATCAGCGCGATCTCGGCGCCCGCCGGCTTGGCCGCCTCCAGCTGGGAGTCGGCGATGAGGTCGCCGAGCGGCGTCTCCGGCCTGGTGGTCGCGGCCGAGGTGTTGGTGACGACGTTGGTGATGTCGCCGGTGATCGAGCCGATCTTGCGGTTGGCCACCTCGGCGCTGCGCGTCCGCCATGTCTGGACCTGCGCCTCGACCTGCGGGTCCGGGGTGACCGTACGGGCGACGACCTTGTTGTCCGCGGTGACCGAGGAACGGACCACGTCCCGGGTGCGCTTGTCGACCCGCAGGTCGATCTGGGTCAGCACGCGGCCGAACGACGAGCCCTGCGTGTAGTAGCGGTCCTGGCCCGCCGGGTCCTTGGTCTTGCAGATGTAGGCCTGGTGCGAGTGGCCGCTGATGACCAGGTCGATCTGCGGGTTCAGCTCCCTGGCGATGCGCGAGCCGGCGTTGGCGGTGTTCGCCGAGCACGCGTCCGGGCTCTGGTTCGGGGTGGTCGAGTCGCCCTCGTGCATCAGGACGACCTGCGCCTTGACGCCCCTGCGCGCCAGGTAGGCCGAGGCCCGGTTCGCCGCGGCGACCTCCTCGGTGAACTGCAGGCCCTTGATGCCCTCCGCGGTGACGATGGTCGGCGTGGTCGCCGTCACCAGGCCGATGAAGCCCACCTGCACGCCGTTGATCTTCTTGACGTAGAACGGCGGCAGGGCGTACTGGCCGGAGCCCTCCTTGAGGACGTTGGCGGCCAGGAAGTCGAAGTCCGTGCCCTTCCACTGGCCGGCGGGCGAGCAGCCGTCGACCGGGTGGCAGCCGCCGTTCATGAGGCGCTGCAGCTCGGCGTACCCCTCGTCGAACTCGTGGTTGCCGGCCGCGGTGGCGTTGAGGCCGAGCGAGCCGAGCACCTCCAGGGTGGGCTCGTCGTGGTAGGCGGCCGAGATCAGCGGGGACGCGCCGATCAGGTCGCCCGCCGCCACGAGCAGCGTGTTCTCGGTACGCGCCTGCTTGACGTACGTCGCCAGGTACGACGCGCCGCCGGCGATCGAGTACTTGCCGCCGGGCAGCCCGGTCAGCGAGCCGTCGGCGTCGACGAGGGGGCCGTCCGGGTCGAGGATGCGGCTGGAGGAGCCCGACGGCGGTTCGAGGTTGCCGTGCAGGTCGTTGATGCTCAGCAGGCGGACCGGGACGGTCGGCCCGCCGTGGCCGTTTCCGTGACCGGCCGAGCCGCTGGTCGCGGCGACCGCGGGCGCCATGGCCAGGGCGATCCCGGCCGCGGTGGCGGCGCCGGCCGTGCACAGCCGGAGGAGGGTGCGTGACGTCATGAGAGGGACGTTACGACGTCTCCCTATGCAACGAATGTCGCAAAGGTAACGATTGACCGGGGGGACCAATGGCATTGTTCGCCATTGGTACGCCTAGAGTTCCTTATGTGGGTGCACATGTGAAGATCTGCGAACGACTCGACGACGACGAGGTCTCCCAGGTTCTCCGCATCGTCGAGGCGGCGACCGAGACCGACGGGGTCCGCCCGCTCAACGAGCACGTGATGCTCCATCTCCGCTACGGCGGCGACCCCCGGGCCCGCTCGCTGCTGCTGCACGCCGACGACGGCGCCGCCGCGGGCTACGCGCACGTCGACCCGACCGACGAGGTCGAGGGTCCGAGCGCCGAGCTGGTCATCCATCCCGCCTATCGGCGAAAGGGCCACGGCACGCGGCTGCTGCGGGCCGTACTGGAGCTGACCGGGGGCAGGGTGCGGCTGTGGGCGCACGGCGACCACGCCGGCGCCGGGGCGCTGGCCACGTCGTTCGGCTTCGACCGGGTGCGCTCGCTGTGGCAGATGCGCCGCTCGCTGTTCGCCCCGCTGCCGCCCTACACGCTTCCGGAAGGTGTGGAGCTGCGCACGTTCGTCCCGGGTCAGGACGAGGAGGCGTGGCTCAAGGTGAACGCCGCCGCCTTCGCCCACCACCCCGAGCAGGGCGCGTGGACGCTCGACGACCTGCGCCGGCGCGAGCGCGAGCCCTGGTTCGACCCCGAGGGCTTCTTCCTGGCCGTACGCGGTGACCGGCTCGCCGGCTTCCACTGGACCAAGATCCACGGCTCGTCCGAGCACGGCCACGAGCCGCTCGGCGAGGTCTACGTCGTGGGCGTCGACCCCTCCCAGCAGGGCACCGGCCTGGGCCGCGTGCTCACCCTGGCCGGTCTGACCCACCTGCGCTCGCGCGGCCTCGCCCACGCGATGCTCTACGTGGACGAGGCCAACACGGCCGCGATCAGGCTGTACGAGTCCCTGGGCTTCGCCCGCTGGGACGTGGACGTGATGTACGCCGGCGGATGAACCCCCGGCGCCCTACTCCACCATCAGGTGGAGGACGGCGTAGGCCAACGCGGCCACGAGGGCGGCCGCCGGGATGGTGAGCACCCAGGCGGTCACGATGTTGCCGGCCACGCCCCACCGCACGGCGCTCAGCCGCTTGGTCGCGCCGACGCCCATGATCGCCGTGGTGATGGTGTGGGTGGTGGAGATCGGCGCGCCGAACCCGATCGCGGCGCCGTACAGGACGGTGGCCGCGGCCGACTCGGCGGCGAACCCCTGGGGCGGGTCGAGCGCGATGATCCGCCGGCCGAGCGTGCGCATGATGCGCCACCCGCCGGCATACGTGCCGAGCGAGATCGCACCGGCGGCGCTCAGGATGACCCACTGCGGGATCCCCTCGCCGGGGCTGGCGTACCCGCCGACCGTGAGCGCCAGGAAGATGACACCCATCGTCTTCTGCGCGTCCTGCAGGCCGTGCCCGAGCGCCATGGCGGCGGCGGAGACGGTCTGCGCGTAGCGGAAGCCGCGGTTGGTCCTGCCCGGCTGGCTGTTGCGGAAGATCCAGTAAATTGCGATCATGATCAGCGCGGCGAGGCTGAACCCGATCAGCGGCGACAGGATCATCGGGATGACGACCTTCTCGACGACGCCGTCCCAGTGCACCACGCTGGCCGAGGCCAGCGCGGAGCCCACCAGGCCGCCGATGAGCGCGTGACTGGAGGAGGAGGGCAGCCCGAAGTACCAGGTGATCAGGTTCCAGACGATCGCGCCGATGAGCGCAGCGGCCACGACGACCAGGCCGTGCGGACCGTCGGGAGCGTCGATGATCCCTTTTCCGACTGTCTGAGCCACCTGAGTGCCCAGGTGGGCGCCGATGAAGTTCATCGCCGCGGCCATGAACAACGCGGCCCTGGGAGTGAGCGCCCGGGTCGAGACGGAGGTCGCGATGGCGTTCGCCGCGTCGTGGAACCCGTTGGTGTAGTCGAAGGCCAGGGAGATGACGACCACGCCGATGACGAGGGCGAGCGTGAGGTCCACTGGGCCTAGCTTTCCTTGACCGCGATCGACTCGACGGTGTTGGCCACGTGCTCGAAGGCGTCGGCGGCCTCCTCCAGGGCGTCGACGACCTCCTTCATCTTCATGACGGTGAGCGCGTCGTACTCGCCGCTGAACAGCTTGGCCAGCAGCCTGCGGTAGACCTGGTCACCCTGGTTCTCCAGGCGGTTGACCTCGATCCAGTACTCGTTGAGGTTCTTCATGGAACGCAGCCGGGGCATCGCCTCGGCGGTCAGCTCGGCGGCACGTTCCAGGACCTCGACCTGCCGGACCACGTCTTTGGGGAGATGGTCGATCTGGTAGAGGACGATGAGGTCGGAGGCGGCCTCCATCGCGTCCATCACGTCGTCGAGGTTGGAGGCGAGGCGGTAGATGTCCTCACGGTCGAACGGAGTGATGAAGCTCTCGTTGAGCCGGTTCATGATCGCATGGGTGCGTTCGTCACCGGCGTGCTCGCAGGCGCGCATCTTCTCGGCCAGGGCTTCCCTGTCCGATCCGTCACTGATGATCTCGACCAGCAGACGGGATGCCGTGACCAGGTTGTTCGCCGAGTCGGCGAACAGGTCGTAGTAGCTGTCCTCACGTGGCGTGAGACGCAGGCGCACGTCGTTCTCCAGATGTGCGGGGATGGTCCGTGGAAGAGGGTACGGGTTACCAGGCGAAATGCGAACTTCATGTCCCCTTCGCCTTCTGGCTACCCTGCGTATGTTGTGCGACACCGGGGTTCGGAGTAGTTTGGCCGCTTTTTGCAGGGAAATCCGGCCGGTGACGTGGCCTGTTGTCGGGTGTGCGGAGGGCTCATCCTTCCGCGACGTTCCCTAAATGTTCACCTGTTGTTCACTCAAATCTTCGTCCGGTGGAAGTTCCTGAACGACCGGGACGGAGTCGGGCCCCGCTGACCCTGATACCGGGACCCGTACTTGGCCGACCCGTACGGATGCTCGGCGGGCGAGCTGAGCCGGAACACGCACAACTGCCCGATCTTCATCCCCGGCCACAGCTTGATGGGCAGGGTCGCCACGTTGGACAGCTCGAGCGTGACGTGCCCGCTGAAGCCCGGATCGATGAACCCGGCGGTCGAGTGCGTCAGCAGGCCCAGCCGTCCGAGCGAGCTCTTCCCCTCCAGCCGCGAGGCCAGGTCGTCGGGGAGCGTGATCACCTCATAGGTGGAGGCCAGCACGAACTCCCCCGGATGCAGGATGAACGGCTCGTCACCGGACGGCTCGACCATCCGCGTGAGATCCGGCTGCTCGACGGCAGGGTCGATATGGGGGTACTTGTGGTTCTCGAAGACACGGAAGTAGCGGTCGAGCCGTACGTCGATGCTGGACGGCTGGATCATGTCCTGGTGGAAGGGGTCTAGGGCGAGCCGGCCGGAGTCGATCTCAGCAAGGATGTCACGGTCAGATAGCAACACGGTGAGCCAACTTACCGTCCCGGCCGGAAAAGGTGGGGCGTTGGGTTTGCTGTTGGGGGGCAAGTTTCCGCTACAGTGGGGACGCGTACTTCGGTTCGTGCGGGTGTAGTTCAATGGCAGAACATCAGCTTCCCAAGCTGACAGCGCGGGTTCGATTCCCGTCACCCGCTCCAATCTCCAGAGGCGATAAGCCTCATCAGTTGATCGCGAGCACGCCGTGCAGAGCCTCTGGCGCGCATACCGTTGGTCAGGGTCTCTGAACTCCGTGCCGTTCTCGTCGAGGGCGTTGTAGATCGTTACTCGGCCTTGCGGGAAGAGCAATCCGACAGCCACCATCCCGTGCGCCATGTCCTCCCCCATCCACATCAGAAGCTCCACGGCCTGCAGCCTCTGCCCCTGCAACCGCGCCAGTTCGTCAGGCGCACCCCCTCGCCATGTCAGCCGGAACCCCTCTCCCACCCAATCCAGCGGCCGAGCCGGATCGACCGTGTTTCACGTGACCGAGATTTCATCGAACTTCTGGTGGGTGACCTCGACCTGCTCCCCCTCGAAGTCCAACAGGACCAGGCCATCGGAGAACCAGACATCCTCGTCGAGGTCCCACACCAGCAGAGCGCGCGTCAGTCTTCGCCCTTCCAGCATGGCCAGTCTCGGACCATGTGCGGCGGCGACCGCTGAGCTCCCGCTCAACCATGCGGGCCGGTATCCACTGATTCCAAAGTCGAACTTCTGACGATCATGCCGGTGGTTGACATGAGGACGTCACCGGCATACGAGATGCTGTGCACGACAAGGGAGAGCCAGCGTCCATGCCAGATGCGTGCAAGTAACGGACGGCGATCAGCGATGGATCGCGGGGACTCTCGGTCACTCGACCAGCTCCAACCTGCGCCCTATTCCTCCGTCCACAGGAGCACATGCATGAGCGCCATGCACGACTACTACCGTGCCCCCGATCGCGCCACGGCCACCTGGCGGCCAAACGAGCTACGGGCATCACACAGACCCCTCCCCGACGCTCCGGAATTCGATGTCGTCGAAACCAAATGGGTCGATCCAAACGGATCCCTGAGCAGCCTTGTGGCCGTCATCAAGGGCGTCCCCTACTCGAACGACCTGGTCGAGACAGTTACCTTGTACCCCCCGATCGACGGCAGACCGGCGACCGAAGACGAATGGCTGGCTCTTCCGGAGGACTCCCCCTACCGCGAGGGACCCGAGATCGAGGAATTGCCAGTGAGCGCCCGTGACACCCTGGCCGAGGTCGACAACGCCCGCCTGCCTGAAGTGGCCCAGAGATGGACGCGTGAACCTCTCTCCAGCTTCCATGAGGGTGACGATGTGCTCGATCTCGTCAAGGAGTTCGTCACGCTGGCACGGCGCGCCAAGGAGAGCGGGCAACTGCTCTACTGCTGGTGGATTTCCGGTTAGCCGTCCACCTACCGATCCATGTCCTCCTCATCGAGTGGCGGAAGGACGGCACATGCGTCGGCGATTTCTCCTCTTGCGATCAGGTCCTCCACCGCGGCGATCATCGAGTCGAAGCCGGGTCCACGGATGATGATCAGACCGGAGCACCAGAAGTACCGGCCACTGAGACACTCGCCTGTCTCCCGCTGGTGATCCATGATCTTGCTGACGACGCCGAGCGTCATGAACGTCGCGTACCGACGAGTGCCGTCGGCCAGTGTGATGGTCGCGTCGGCTTCGTCAGCAGTTTCGGGGGCGTACCCTTCCCAGCGCGGGATCAGCATCTCGAAGCCTGGCTTGCTGATGCGGTAGAAAGCGCCGTCGATCTCGATCATGAGCCTCACCCTGTCGAGCATCACGGGACGCTGCAACAGAAGTGCATCAACTCGCGCTGTCTATACAGGTCACGCCCCGGCTGGTCGGGCCACTAGCGGGCCATCAAGAGGGGTGACAAGCGGTCGATCACGGTCACTCATGACCAGGTGCCTGCGCAGCTCAGATCCTCATCAGGCCGTGGTCGATGCAGTTCCCAAGCTGACTGCGCGGGTTCGATTCCCGTCACCCGCTCCACATCAGGAAGCCCAGATGGACCGATGGATCCGGCGCCTGGGCTTGATCTTTCAGGGGCTTGTTCTCATCCGCGTGCCAGATCAGATGATCTAGACATGGCGGGCCGCCGACGAGGACATCATGCGGTCGACGGCCCAGGGCGGTCACCCCATGATCTGGTGCAGCAGTCCAACCGCCGCCAGCCACACCGGGACTGCGCCCACAGCTCGTTACGAAGCCTGTGACCTGCGCAACCGCAGATGCCACCGCCAGGATTGTCACCCACCTCTGGGGCGCGCGATCGCTCCCACGGCGGCATCTGCTTTGTTTCGCGACTGCCCCTTCCATGCGCTCATCAGCGACGTCTTCCCTCTATGGCTGCTGAGGGACGTGAGGCCGCGGTACCGGATTCGGGGAAGGCTTGTCAGCTGGTCAGGAGTCCGGCCATGCTCTTCGCATGTCGCCGGACTCCTCAGATCGAGCAGGGCTGCTTCGAGAGACGATCCGTGCGGAAGCTGGGCGGATCGACCGGCAGCGCAGCCGGAATCGGCGTCAAGCCTTCGCTCTGCGGATCGTCGTGGTACTCGCCTCGGCGACGACGACGGTGCTCCTGGGGTTCAAAGCCCAAGGGAGTCTCGGCACCACGCTGACCAATGTGGCACTTGTCTGTAGCGCTGCTGCCACCGTTGTCCTTGCATGGGAAGCCTTCTACAATCCAAGATCACTGTGGGTGATCGAAGTCAACCATCTCGCGCAGCTTGAGGCATTGGATCGCCGACTGGCGGACATGTGTGCCCGCTCCAGTGGGCCCTTGGACGATGCCGACCTGGATGAACTGCGTGACGCTTTCGAAGGGCTCATGACCGCGCACCTGGCAGCGTGGACCTCCCTGCGAGCACAACAGGCGCCGGCTCCCCTCCCCCGAATCCCACTGCCGCACCGAACTCTCACCCCACCACCCGACCCGCCGATTCATAGCCGCGATGCCGCGCCGGCTACGTACGGTCGAGTCAGCACATGCGGTCTGGCAAGCGTTCGGGCGCGAACCCGAACATCGGCCATGGATCAGGGAGGATGGCGTTGCCGTCCTTCCCGAATGACCGCCTCTGGCCGGGCGCTCCGACTCCAAGGTGATCGCCAAGGGGTGCTCCTCGTGGCTGGCCGTAACTGGCTGAGATATGGGCCTGCTCCCTGACCCTGACCAGCCGCCGTCCTGACGTACTCGACTGAGCGCAACGTGAGCGTACTTACGCGTCTGCCGAATTTCCGAGTGGTTCTTTTGGGTATCAAGGCGTCGGCTGCCTCGCCCAGCCCGCGCGGTCCTACCCGCGAACTGGGACCTGGGGGCCGGTCTCGCACAGGGAACCATGTGACCCAGAGGGCTATCGCGCGGCAATACCCTGCTCTACGATCACCGTTCGTGGATATCCTCTTGTACCACCTCGGAGATCCATTTTTCGCCGATCGCTGGCTCTATACGGGAGCAATCCTTTTACCCGTGATAGTCCTGCTCGCACATCGCATGAAGCATGGCAGGTGGCCTACCGCCTTGCGCGTGGTGGGTATCACTTCACTGATTCTTGGATTCTGGCTACTTCTACGAGTCGGCTTTATCGCCATGCGCTTCGGAGGTAATCCTCCCGTCCTGGAGATTGTGGTCAAGGTAGCCATCGGCCTTCTTCTCGGCGCGGGGATCTGCCTCATCGTTGACCTTCTGCGAGACAAGAAGCCTCCGGCGGAGGCACTCCGACCCCGGGGTGCTCCCGGTGCAGATGGCCGAGATCCTCGTGCCGCCGTGGTGGAAGGCTGATCATCCTGTCCGCCATCGACGCGGGACAAGCCCAGTGGACCGGACGATCAGGACGGGAAAGATGTGCGGGCTCGCAGCCGCGTGACACTCTCCCACCATGAAGGTGGCCGCGGACGGCAGAACGCCCCTGCCGAGGAGCCTGATAGCGAATGAGGTCGAGACGGACGACGGCTACGTTTTCGAGCTGGAGTCGCCGCTTCTGCTCAACGTCGATGATCGGCTCGGCTTCGAGAACGGGCGCTTGGTTGTGGAGCGGGTGGCAGGAGGTCGACCAGCCCCTGAGGGAGCGTGGTCCACGCGATGCCGTCGACACGGTAGCTAGGTCACCGTTCATGTGGCGCCGGCTGATCAGGTCGAGGCGGCGTCGGGGAAGAGGTGATCGCCTGTAACACGTCGGCACTATCCGCCTCTACGCGCTCGGGTCCTTGCGCCGACCACGTCGTTGCCACCAAGCCCAGTCCGAATCGGGCGACGTATGCAGCATTGGTGAGGTCCGGCGGAGGTAATACAGGTCGACCGGCAGGACCAAGGCGTACAGGCGCGACCTTGCCCACGGTGGTAAGTCGGTGAGCGCCTGTTGCAGGCGCTGGCGGGGTGCGTCTCCCGTGCACTCCTCGCATTCACACCTGAAGAAGACACGGCCGGCGGTCCCCATCAGGGCCGCCTCCTGCCAAGCCGCCAGGGCCGTCGCCACCGCGCCGGGCCACATGCGGGTGTGTTCCAGGGTGATCACCGCAGCCATAGTGCGACGGCCGAGCCCGGGAACATGATGGATCACAGGTCTGTGGGTCTCGCACGCCGATCCGCGCGTACGGACCTCTGAAGGGCGCCTACGCGGCATGGCCCTTTCTGGTCGATGACATGAGCACGATGATCGCATACGAGGAGCGTGTCATCCAAGTCCCGAGCATTCGCGGAAACCCATGCCTCCTTCGGCGGGGGCGCTCCAGCTCAGGGTGATGGCTGCGTCACGCCGGGGGCGTAGGTGGGTGAGGTAGAAGCCTGATCATCGGAATGACGGCGGAAGGAAGCGTCTGACGGTGGAGATGCGCGCGGCTCCGCAAGAAATCTATAGTGGCGGAGCTTCACCTACATATTGAGGTGTTCACGTGACCAAACCCATCGGAATGCTCTATCAGACCATCCCCCTGACACTGGGCGGGGTCGTCTTCGTGGCCTTGTTCTTGGTTTTGCGGCGCACACAGCGGCGCTCCCACTACCTCTTGTGGCCGGCAGCCGCCTGGTTCCTGGCTGCATTGGACGAGTGGTACATGAGCACCTATCAGCCGGAGATGAACATTCGAATCGACGCACTACCTTGCTTGCTGCTGATGGCCACCACCACATTGATCTGCGTTCCGATGGCCTTCCTTCGTCAGCGGGCGTAGTCGAATCGCAACGCGAATATTTTCCAGCCCGACCGGAAGATCGCGTCGCAATCAGCGTGTGATGAGAAGGGACGACAAGAGGTTCGGAGCCCTACGGCATCATGACAAATATGAACCACCCCAGCGTCGAGGAGATCCGCGGGCGCAAGCGATGGGTCTTGTCCGTGATCGCAGAGCAGGGCGGAAATCGTCTGGATCTACCGCCGGCCGATCAGCCGTACACGTGCCCATGCTGTTTCCACCCCACCCTTCTGGACCGCGGCGGCTTCGGGTTCTGCGAAGAGTGCGACTGGGAGGACGACGGTCAGGACGATCACAACGCCGATGTCGTCATGGGCGGCCCCAACGGGTCGGACAGCCTCACCGCAGCGCGGCAGCGCTACCGCGATATGCGTGGACTGCCGCCGCTGGACCTGTGACGACAACGGCCACGAACAAAGGCAGAGCAGCCCAGACCTCGGAACCGACGTTCTACGCAACGGGGAGCCGTACGACCACGTGGTTGATCGTGCTCATATGAAGCGGTCAGCATGCGCTGATCTCCGTCCCGGAACCAGCCCTTGTCCTACGTCTTGGCAGAGAACGGGTACGCATCGTTGACGACCAGTTCCGTCACATTGTGCAGGCGGCTGTAGTAGCCAAAGGCATCGGGGAAGGAGCGGGGGTAGCCCAGGTGAGGCAGATGCCATCGGAGTTTGCGCAGGCAGCCGAGAAGAGTGGCCTCGTGACCGGAACCGATCACGCCGTTGTTGCGCAGGTAGGTCGATACGCAGTCGGCGAGAGTGGCGTTCAGTTCGAGGAGGTCGTGCCTCACCGAGGTTGGTACGTCAGGAAATGGGACGGACACATGCTGGCCCCACAGGATCCCGACCTCGCGGAACATCACCCGATGGCCTTCCGGTCCGGGCCATCTCCATCCATGCAGATAGCGCACCTCGGACGCCAACGGGCTACGGCGATGCTTCGGCTTTTCGAGGCGGCGCCGGTCTGCGAAGGCGTCGACCTCCGCCAGCCAGGCATTCCGGCTGAGTTCCAGCATCTCCAGCGCTCGGATCAGAGCCGACTCATCGCGCCGGAGATTTCCTGCCGTGGCAAGGTATGAGTAGGTCGCGTTGAAGCCGATCGGGTGGTAGCAGCCGGCCGCGCATCTCAGCGCGCACAAGCGTCTCCTGTGAGGAAGGTCACGGTCGCGGACGCGTCTGGCGTATGTCCCGAATCCCACAGCACCGCCTCCGGCCGTGATCGATGCAGTTGCCGAGCTGAGCGCGGGGTCGATTCCCGTCACCCACTCCACGCTTCCGTCTCTATGGCGTTTCAGTCGCCGTCGGAAGAGCGGCTGGTCTTATTCGTCGTCCTCGTCGCCCGTGTATGCCTCGTACAGCTTGCGGCGGAGGAGGTCGGTTCGGACGGTCAGGGCGCCGAGGAGTTCCTCGTCGCTCAGCCCGTCCGTGGTTCTGAAGGCCCATGAGGAATGGCCTTCCTCGTCGAGGCACTTCACGAGGACTATCGCGCCCAGAGCGGTCCATCCTTCGGGAAGCGGGTAGACGTCGAGGCCGTTCAGGGCCTGGCCGACGGGTACTTCCCTTTCCTCTGTCACGGAGCCTCCTGATGGCTGGTGGCACGAACGGGGGTGTGCTGCTCGAGCGCGTCGCAGCAAACAGCGAAACCGCTGTGCCGGGGGCACTCGACTTCCCCGGCTCGGGGGCAGTAGTAGATATCCGGACAGCCGCAGTCGAAGAACACGGGCAAGGGGTCAGGCAGGGCGGCCACGTTCCAGATGATGTGCCGCCGGTTCCCCGCTGCGCAACTGCTTTGGTCTCCGAGCCGGAGGGCGGACGGCGGCGGAACTCGGCGGGCGGACGTCGGCCGGCCAGTGTGCCTCGCCGCCGGAGCGTGCGGTCTTCCGCACCTCGCGGTATTCGTGCACGGCGGTACGTCCGTCTCCCGCGAGCGGGAAAAGCTGGTAGTCGGGGCCGAAGCCACCGTTGGCCACCTCGCGGTAGAGCCGCGTGAGCAGCTGAGGAAGTCGAAAGCCCAAGATGCGTTCCGCCTGTGCCACCTCCTCCGCCGTCGCGGGGGAGGCAGGTGCTCCGTGGTCGCGCCCGCCTTCGCCGACACTTGGTGGAAGAGATCGCCGGTGTCCGTCACGACGGTGATCCTGCCAGCCGCTCACGACAGATCTTCATCGGCAGAGCCGCTCTCCGCTGTGCCGTCCCCGCCTGACGTGGCTATGCGGCCGGATCCCGGGTGATCCTCGTTCCTACGTCCTCTCCTTGGCAGATCGCCTTCATCACGCCCGTCGCCGCCACGTCGAACACGTGCATGAGAAGCCCTTGCTCGTTGGCGAGCACGAAGGCGCTCTCGTCCATCACCTTCACCCCGGCCGCCAGAGCTTCTCGATAGGTGAGGTTGGTGTACCGCTTGGCATCCGGGTTCACGTTCGGGTCGCTGTCGTACACCCCGTCGACACCGCGCTTGGCGACCAGCAGGGCGTCCGCTTCGAGCTCCAGAGCCCGCTGAACAGCCGGATAGTCCGTCGTGACGTACGGCTGGCCGATGCCACCGGCGAGCAGGACGATCAGCCCGCGGCGAAGGTGCCGGTCGGCGCGAAGCCGGATGAAGGGCTCCGCGACGCTCTGCATCGGCACTGCCGTCATCACCCGCACATCCGTTCGCGAACGCGCGGTGAGCACTCCGCGCAACATCAACGCGTTCATCACCGTGCCGAGCATGCCGATGTTGTCGGCTTCGGCGCGGCCTATCCCCCAGCCCTCGGCCATCCGGCCGCGGAAGTAGTTGCCGCCGCCGATGACCACCGCGACCTCGACGCCCAACGTGCTGACGGAGAGAATTTCGTCCGCCAGTTGGGCGAGACTGGCCGGATCGGTTCCCCAACCGGCATCTCCCGCGAGTGCCTCGCCGCTCAGCTTCACCACGACCCGTGAGTAACGACTCATCCCGTTCCTTTCACGGCCGCGCCCTCGGCGACCCGATCAAGGATACGAGGCGCGATCTCGCCAGGAGAGCCCTGAGCGAGGACGATCCGGCGTGCCAGTCGCGAGACCGCATCACTCGTTCCACGCCTTGATGCCGAATGTCCTGGTCAGAGAATGGTGCAACGCTTCCGCGGTCTGACGGGACAGAAGGGCATGACGGAACTGAGAACCGCGGACCCGCCCGATCTCGAGCAGGTCTATCGCGACCAGCGGACGACGCTGCTTCGCCTGGCGTTCTTGCTGACAGGCTCGCGGGAACAGGCCGAAGACATCGTCCAAACAGCCTTCGTGACGGCGTGCGCGCGCTGGGACCGAATCGAGCAACCCCTGGCGTACCTGAAACGGGCGGTGGTGAACCGGGCGAACAGCACTCATCGGCGATGGGCGCGCGAGCGCGGGCGACACGTTGTCGAGCGAACAACGGAGATACCAGACATCGACGAGACCTGGACCGTCGTCAGGCAACTGCCGGGGAGGCAGCGAATCGTCGTGGTGCTGCACTTCTACGAGGACCTTCCGCTGGTCGAGATCGCCTGCATCCTCTCCCGGCCCGCGGCCACCATCCGGTCCGATCTCAAGCGTGCTCTCGCCCGACTCAGGAAGGTAATGAAATGAACAACCGCGAAACAGATGTCGCGATCGAGCCCGAACTCGACTCCCGCTTGCGGCGGACCCTGTCAGCGGTAGCCATGACAGTCGGCGACATCGACGAGCCACAGGTGGCCCCCTTCCCCACCCGGCCGCGCTTGCCGCGCCGACGGCGCTTGGCGTCGGCGTTGGGCACGGTGATGATCATGGCGCCGCTGCTTGGATTCGCCTATGTCCAGGTCGGCGCGGAGTACGTCGACCGGCTGCCGACCGAGAATGCCCTGTTTCAGGGCAGGAGCGGAACGGACCAGTACTGGCTCGTGCCGTCCTTCCACCAGGACCCCTGCGGCAAGCCGATGCCCGGTGTGGAGTTGGTCTCCAGACGCCGGAACATCGTTGGCGCCGCATGGGACACAGCCATCGTCACGTACGGCAGAGCGAACGCGGACGCCAAGGGCTGCTTCACCGCCGGCCCTCAGTCCGCCTCTCCCGGCCAGGCCGACATCGCGGTGACACGGCTGGGGCCCGGGGACGACCACACCACCGATTGGATCGTCTTCGGCGCCTTTCACCCTTCCGTCCACAGCGTTCGCCTGACCGCAGGGGATGCGGCGACACGTACTGTCAGCACCCTCCCCCGCACCGATGACCCAGCCGGGCCCCGTTACGCTGCGCTCACCATGCCCGCCTCCGTCACGCAGGCGACGATCACCCTGCTGGACAGCCACGGCGTGGCTGTACCCGGCGGAGTCCGTCACTTCCAGCCGCATACGCCCGACGAATGAGCCCACTGCCTACAACGGCCATCGGAGTCGTTCCTGGTCGTTCCGATGTCCCCCTGCTCAGCAGGTGTTCGGCTGCCGGCCCGTTTGGCATGATCCACTGCATGCGAACCCGGATGTTCTTCGTGCGCCACGGGGACTCCCTCCACAAGCAGGAGGGCGTGATAGGCGGCCCGAAGGGATGCCGCGGCCTCACCGAGACCGGACATCAGCAGGCGGCACGGCTCGGGCGGCGGATCGCCGCGGAAATCGGCGACGACACGACCACGGTCTACTCCTCACCCCTGCCACGCGCCGTGCAGACAGCCGCCGCGATCGCGACGGCCGGCCCTCGGCACAGTACTGCGGGCTCTGCACGTGGCACACACCGCCGGAGGCGGACGGACTCACCGACCGTCATCGTGGTCGGTCACGCCGAGACGGTCGAGATCTCGTTCAACGCCCTCGGGCTGCTGCCGGTCTACCGGTCCTTCGACCTCAAGGTGTCCCCGGCGTCGGTGACGGAATGGGTCACCGACGAGGAGCCGGCACAGTGGCCGCCTCCCAGGTGGACCCGCGTTCGGTTCAACGAGACCCCAGCCCTCGGGGGAGGCGCTGCGGCTCCGGGGTGATCGCCGTGCCGTCGCGGCTCTGTCAGTTCACGTCCGGTTCGGTCAGGTCCAGTACGCCGACCTTCTCGCCGCCGATCTCCTCGCCCGTGAGCTGGAAGCCGAGTTTGAGGTAGAAGTTCTCGGGGCCGCCTTCTCCCGGCTCCCACGTGACGTACATCTGCGCGCCACCGCGACGCCTGACTTCGGCGGCCACAGCACTGACCGCGAATCGTCCGATGCCGCGACCCTGCGCCTCCGCCGCCACGTTGAGCCGCCACAAGCCTGACCTGAAGTCGACGCCCTTGCCGTTCCAGTCGATGTCGAGGAAGGCCATGAGGAAGCCGACGGGACGATCACCGTCCAGGACGAGGCGCGGCCAGGCCACCTGCGGCTGCACGTAGGCCTCCGCGAGAGACTTCGCCACTGGCGCGACGAACCGTTCCTGGTCGGGACGGACGTTCACAGCCAGGGCCATCTCGACGTTGGCCGGGGTGATGGGCGCCAGTCGTAGCGACTTGTTCATGGAAGAACCCTAGGGCGGAGATCGTCCTGCCCACGTGGCCCGGCAGCCTCGGGGCGCGGGGTCAGCTGTGGAGCAGCTGGGTGAGTGGCTCGCGCGCGTCGGCGGGGTAGAGGTCCAGCTGCGCGAACTCGGCGGCGCTCGCCCACCTGAGTTCGAAGGTGTTGTCCGGCCCGTGGTCCAGGGCTTCATCGCCGGAGAGCGACGGGACGCCGGTCACGTCCCGCATGAGGAAGTAGAAGGCGGGCCGGCCGCTGTGCGAGCCGGTGAAGAGCAACCGGTCGATCTTCGCGGTGAGCGTCGTCTCCTCGTGGAGCTCGCGAACCGCGGCGCTCTCCGGCGACTCGCCGTCCTCCACGTGGCCGCCCGGGAGGAGCGCGTAGTGGTGGCCGGGACACTGCTGCGATTGCCGGCCTTTGGCGGTGCAGATGACGCAGGTGATGCCGGGGTCGCGCCGGAGGAACCGCTTGATGACCAGGACGCGGGCGCCGTCGACGACCACGGCGACCGCTCGGGGGATCGGCATGAGAGGGATCATACGATTCGGGCCATGGCTCATGACCTTGTCGCGACGCTCCAGTGGCTGCAAGGCCCACGGGCTGGAACTGCCCGAATGACAGCGTCGAAGGCCTCCTCGTCCAGGAGGTGGCGGGCGTCAGAGGTCGCGTTCCTGGTCGTTGAGGATGGTGAGGGCGATCGTGGCCGCGCCGGGCGCGTCGCCGGACTCGATCGCCTCGTACAGGTCCTCGTGGGTGGAGTCGGAGCCGAGCACGGCGCGTTCCATGCAGTGGTCGCGGCGGACCGTCTCGCGCACCGCCTCGCTCATGCCGCGGTACAGGTCCAGCAGCACGGGGTTGTGCGAGGCCGCGGCGATGGACAGGTGGAACTCCACGTCGGCGTCGGCGAACGCGTCGAGGTCCGCGGCCTGGTGCGCGGCGGTGCGCCGTTCCAGGGCCGTTCTCAGGTCGTCGAGGTCGGCCGGCTTGCGGCGTTCGGCGGCCAGGCGGGCCGCCACGAGGTCCAGGCCACGTCGTACGTCGATGATGTCCATGGTCGCCGCGCGGTCGAGGCGGCGCTTGAAGGCCACCTCGCTCTCGTCGGTCGCGGTGACGTAGGTTCCGTCGCCTTGACGCGTGGTGAGCAGCCCGGCGTGGACGAGCACGCGTACGGCCTCACGTACCGACAACCTGCTCACGCCCAGTGCCTCGGCCAGTTGACTCTCCGTAGGGATCTTGGCCCCGACGGGCCAGACGCCGCTCGTGATCTCCTGGCGGAGCTCGCGGATGGCGGAGTCGACGAGGGAGGTCCGGCCCACGTGCCGCATTTGTCCTCTTCTCTAATCATCTGATGTCTGATAATTCTATGCCACTGTCGCCCTCGGGTTAAGGGGATCAGCCGGTATGGCTCAGATTCTGTTCACCGATGTACGCCCCCACGATGTCCTGGTCGAAGACGGCCGCGTCGTCCCGCTGGAACGCCGGACGCAAGGCTGCCAGGTGGTGGCGGCGGGCGGACTGCTCGCCCTGCCCGCCCCGGTGGACGCGCACGTCCATCCCGACAAGACCACCTGGGGCCAGCCCTGGCTGAGCCGCACCCCGGCCGCCACGCTGCGCGACCTGATCGAGGGCGACGTGGCGGCGCGGGCGGAGATGACCGCGCCGGTCGCCACGCGGGCCATGGCGCTCATGGACCACGCGATCGCCCGCGGCACCCGGGCCTGGCGGGCGCACGTGGACGTCGCCCCGGTGTACGGGCTGAGCAACGTGCACGGCGTACGGGAGGCGGCTCAGGCCCGCGCCGACCTGCTGGACGTGCAGATCGTCGCCTTCCCCCAGCTCGGGCTGCTCTCGCGGCCGGGCACGGCGGAGCTGATGGAGCAGTCGCTCAAGGAGGGCGCGGACATCCTCGGCGGGCTCGACCCCGTGGGCATCGACGGCGACCTGCACGGACACCTCGACCTGCTGTACGGCATGGCCGAGCGGCACACCGTCCCGCTCGACATCCACCTGCACGACGGCGGCGAGCAGGGGGTCGAGCAGGTGCTGGAGATCGCCCGCAGGGCGAGGTCCAGCGGTGTGCCGACCACGATCAGCCACGCCTTCTGCCTGGCCGACCGCGCGGACCTCGCCGAGACGCTGGCCGAGGCGAAGATCTCGCTGACCACCTGCGCGCTCGGCGCGGACCCGGTCCTGCCGGTCGGGCCGCTGGTCGAGGCCGGGGTGCTGGTCGGCCTCGGATCCGACGGGGTGCGGGATCCGTGGACGCCGTTCGGCGACGGCGACATGATCAACCGCGCTCACCTGCTCGCCTACCGCACCGACGCCCGCACCGACGAGGAGCTGGCCACGTGCTACGAGATCGCGGCGCACGGGGGTGCCGCGCTGCTGGGCCTGGAGCAGGCCCGGCTCCAGCCCGGAGATCCCGCCGACTTCCTCCTGGTACGCGCCGAGTCCATGGCCCAGGCGGTCGTGGACAAACCCATCCCCCAGTTCGTCGTCCGCAACGGACGCGTTCGCGAAAGGTCCTCCTGATGATCCGTCGAGCCCTACCGGTGGCCGCCGCACTCGCGGTGGCCCTGGCCGGATGCGGCCAGCAGGCCGCAGCACCGCAACAACAACAGCAGGGCTCGGGCGAGACGCCCAAGCTGGAGCTCAAGACCGTCACCGCCCCGGCCACCGGGGAACTGGACAAGGTGACCTGGAACCTGCCGTACGAGCCGCAGACGGTCGACCCGATCAGGTCGTTCAACTACGCCGAGAACACCGTGCTGGCCAACATGTGCGAGAGCCTGCTGCGGCTGACCCCCGAGTTCGGCATCCAGCCCGGCCTGGCCGAGAAGGCCGACAACCCCACCCCGACCACCTGGGTCTACACGATCCGGGACGGCGTGAAGTTCTGGGACGGCACGCCGCTGACCGCCGAGGACGTCGCGGCCAGCCTCAACCGCCACCTCGATCCCGCGCTCGGCACCTGGTGGGGCGACTACTTCCACACCGTGCAGTCGATCAAGGCGACCGGGCCGCTGCAGGTCACCGTCACGTTGAAGCAGCCCGACGTGCTGTTCAACCAGGCGATGGCCACCGCGGCCGGCGCGATCGTGTCGGCCGGGTACGCCGGGAAGAAGGACCTGGGCTCGCCGACCGGCGGGGTGATGTGCACCGGCCCGTACAAGTTCGGGAGCTGGAAGTCCGGCGACGCGCTGACGATCACCCGCAACGACGCCTACTGGGACACCGCGCTGCGGCCGAAGACCAAGGAGCTGGTCTTCCGGTTCATCGCCGACGAGACCACCGCCATCAACGCGCTGCGCTCCGGCGAGGTGGACGGGCAGTACTTCTACCTGCCGCCCGCGGGGCTCGGCCAGCTCCAGCAGTCCCCGACCGGCTCGGTCACGCTCGGCAAGTCGCTGACCTTCTGGACGCTGCTCGGCGCCGCCAAGTCCGGCCCGTACGCCGACCCGAAGGTCCGCCAGGCGCTGTCGCTGGCACTGGACCGGGCGGCCATCTCCAAGGTGGTCTTCCAGGGGACGGCGATGCCGCAGCGCACCCTCGCCGGCGCCGAGTACTGGGGATACCAGCGGGACGCCTTCCAGAAGGCCTACGACGCGATCCCCCCGGAGACGCCCGACCTGGCCAAGGCCAAGCAGCTGCTCACCGAGGCCGGCTCCCCCGCCCAGACGATCACCATCGGGATCCAGGGCAGCTCGGCCGTCCACGAGCAGACCGCCAACCTGATCAAGGCGACCGGCGAGGCGCTCGGCCTGAAGATCGAGATCAAGGTGATCCCCGTCGAGCAGTACGGGAACCTCTACAGCGACCCCAAGGCCCGCGAGGGCATCGACGCCTTCTTCTCCACCTGGTACGGCAACGTGCCGGACCCGCTCGACATCTACACCGTCTTCCTGGCGGGCGGCCGTACCAACTTCAACGACTACGCGGCCGTGAACGCCGACATCGCCAAGGCGCGGGCCGCCTACGACGAGGCGGAGCGGGCGGGGCTGGTGACGGCGATCCAGCAGAAGGTCACCACCGACGTGCCGTGGATGCCGCTGAACAACCTGCCGGTGATCCTCTACATGAACAAGCGGGTGACCGGAGCCGTCGCCTCCTTCCCCTACCTGTACTACCCGTGGGCCGCGGGGCTCGGCGCGGCATGAGGTTCCTGGCGAAACGACTGGCGGGGCTGATCGCGGTCCTGCTGGTCGCCTCCTTCCTGGTGTACGGCCTGCTCTACCTGGTGCCCGGCGGGCCGATGGCGTTCCTGCTCGGCAACCGCAGCGGCACCCCGGAGCAGCTCGCGGCCATCCGCGCGCAGTACCACCTGGACGATCCGTTCCTGCTGCGCTACGCCGCCTGGCTGCGCGACGCGGTGACGGGCGACTTCGGCGCCTCCCTGGTCTACCGGCAGGACGTCTCCGCGCTGATGGCGTCCCGGGCGACGACGACCGTCTTCCTGGTGGTCTACGCGACGCTGCTGATCGTGGCCGGGGGCGTGGCGATGGGCCTACTGGCCGCGCTGCGCGGCGGCCGGACGGACGGCGTGGTCAGCCTGGTCTCCTCGGTGTTCCTGGCCACGCCGCCGTTCGTGGTCGGGGTGATCCTGGTCATCGTCTTCGCGCTGGGGCTCGGCTGGTTCCCGGTCTTCGGGCCCGGCAGCGGGTTCGGCGACCGGATCCACCACCTCACGCTGCCGGCGATCACGCTCAGCCTGGCCAGCGCCGCCTTCCTGGCCCGCATCACGCGGGCCTCGGTGTCGGAGGAGCTGGGCCGGGAGCACGTGGAGACCGCCCGCAGCCGCGGCCTGGCCGAGGGGCACATCGTCCGCAGGCACGTGCTGCGCAACGCGGCCATCCCGGTGGTGACCGTGGTCGGCCTGAACGTCGCCGGGCTGATCGCGGGCTCGGTCGTGGTGGAGAGCATCTTCGCCCTGGACGGTCTGGGCTCGTTGTTCGTCCGCGCGATCCTGCAACGCGACTTCGCGATCGTCCAGGCGGTGGTGCTCGTGCTCGTCACCGCCTTCGTCCTGATCAATCTGGTGGTGGACCTGTGCTACTCCGCTCTCGACCCGCGCCTGTCGCGGCAGTGACCCGCCGCCTGGGCGGGCTGGGCGTGGCCGCCGCCGTCCTGCTGGCCGCCGTCGTGGCGATCACGCTGCTCGCGCCGCTGCTCGCGCCCTACGACCCCGACCAGCCCGACCTGTTCAACGCGCTGGGCGGCGCCTCCGCCGCGCATCTCCTGGGCGGGGACGTCCTGGGCCGGGACGTGTTGTCCCGGCTGATGTACGGCGCGCGGACCACGTTGCTCGCCCCGGTGCTGGTGATCTGCGTCGCGAGCGCCGCCGGGACCACGCTGGCGATCGTCGCCGCCTGGGCGGGCGGCAAGGTGGACGCGGTCGTCTCCCGCCTGCTGGACGTGCTGTTCTCCGTGCCGGGCATCGTCTTCGCGCTGGTCACCGTGGCCGTGCTCGGCCCCGGCGTGCCCGGCGTGGTGATCGGCCTGGCGGTCGCGTACACGCCGTACGTGGCCCGGGTGGTGCGTAGTGCGGCGCTGCGTGAGCGCAGCCTGCCGTACGTGGCCGCCGCCTGGGTGCAGGGCCGGTCCGCGACCGCCATCTGCCTGCGCCACCTGCTGCCGAATCTGCGGCCGATCATCGTCGCCCAGTCGGTGTCGGCGCTCGGCTTCGCGGTGATCGACGTCGCGGCCGTCTCCTTCCTCGGGCTGGGCGTGCAGCCGCCCACGGCCGACTGGGGGTTGATGGTCAAGAGCGGCCTGGACAGCGCCATGCGCGGCCAGCCGCTGGAGGCGCTCAGCGCCGGCCTGCTGATCGCGCTGGTCGTGGCCGCGGTGAACCTGTTGGGCGATCGCCTGGGGAGGCAGTCGTGAGCCTGTTGACGTTGGAGGGCTTCGGCCTGGCCGTGCCGTACGAACGGAGCTGGCGGACGCTGGTGGAGCACGTGGACCTGACCATCGGCGCCGGAGAGGCCGTCGGGCTGGTCGGGGAGTCCGGTTCGGGCAAGTCGATGACCGCCCGCGCGGTCATCGGGCTGACCCCGCCGGGCGCCCGGGTGACCGGCAGGATCGTCTTCGACGGCGCCGACGTGCCCTCGGGCCGGGCGCTGCGGCTCCTGCGGGCCAAGCGGATCGCGATGGTGTTCCAGGATCCGCGGGCGCACATCAACCCCGTCCGCAGCGTCGGTGACTTCCTCACCGAGGCCATGGTCCACAACCTGCGGATGCCGGTGCGGCAGGCGTCGGCGCGAGCCGTCCAGCTCCTCAAGGAGGTCGGCATCACCGACGGTGAGCGGCGCCTGCGCCAGCACCCGCACGAGCTGTCCGGCGGCCTGCTGCAACGGGTGATGATCGCGTCCGTCCTGGCCGTCGAGCCCGACCTGGTGCTGGCCGACGAGCCGACCACCGCGCTCGACGTGACCACCCAGTCCGAGGTCATGGCCATCCTGGACGAGCTGCGCCGCGAACGCGGCATGGCCATGCTGCTGATCACCCACGACCTGGAGCTGGCCGCCGCGACCTGCGACCGGCTGGCGGTGATGTACGCGGGCCGCATCGTGGAGGACCTCGACGGCGAGCCGCGCCACCCCTACACGCGCGGCCTCATGAGGTCGCGTCCGAGCCTGGCGGAGACCGCGCACCGGCTGCCGGTGATCCCCGGACGGCCCGTGGCGGCCTTCGAGGCCGAGGACGGCTGCGCGTTCGCGCCGCGCTGCGAGCTGGCCGAGGCGCGCTGCCGGGAGAGCCGGCCGCCGTCCGTCCGCGGGGTCGCCTGCCTGAGAGCCGAGGAGACGGCATGAGCGTGATCGAAGCGGACCGGCTGCGGAAGGTGTACGGCCCCGCCACCGCGGTGGACGAGGTCTCCTTCACCGTGGCAGAAGGCGAGTCGCTGGCCATCGTGGGCGAGTCCGGGTCGGGGAAGACCACCGTCGCCCGCATGCTGCTCGGCCTGGAGACGCCCACCAGCGGGACGATCAGCGTCTGCGGGCGTCCGCGGGCGGCGGGCCGGGTGTCGGCCGCGGAGCGGCGCAGGCGGGCACGGGAGATCCAGATCGTCTTCCAGGACCCCTATTCGTCGCTGGACAAGCTGCAGCGGGTCGGCGACGTCGTCGAGACGAGCCTTGCCCTGCACTTCCCGCTCACCTCGACCGAGCGCCGGAAGAAGGCGCTGGACCTGCTCGAATCGGTGGGCCTGGCCGAACGTCACGCCACGATGCTGCCCAGGCAGCTGTCCGGAGGGCAGCGCCAGCGCGTGGCCATCGCCCGCGCCCTGGCGGTGGAGCCTCGGGTGCTGGTGCTGGACGAGGCGGTCGCCGCGCTCGACGTGTCGATCCAGGCCCAGATACTCAACCTGCTCGCCGACATCCGCGAGCGGCGCTCGATCAGCTACGTCTTCATCTCCCACGACCTGGCCGTGGTCAACCAGATCAGCGACACGGCCGTCGTGATGCGGCACGGCCGCGTCGTGGAACGCGGGGCCACCCGCACCCTGCTGCGCGAGCCGCAGGAGGAGTACACCCGCGCCCTGCTGGCCGCCGTGCCCAGGCCCGGATGGAAGCCGACCCGGAGGAACACACAGTGAGCACGCTCATCAGGGCGTCGTTCGTCATCGGCTTCGACGGCGACGACCACGTCATCCACCGCGACGCGTGCGTCGTCTACGACGGCGACCGGATCGTCCACGTCGGCCGCTCCTACGACGGCCCGGTCGAGGAGGTGATCGACGCCGGTGAGGCGATCGTCGGGCCCGGCTTCATCGACCTGGACGCGCTGGCCGACATCGACCACGCCGTCCTCGACACCTGGCACGCCGACTCCGGCGGGCTGAACTGGTCGCACGACTACGCCGTCAACCGGCGCCGGGCCGTCTTCCCGCTGGAGGACACGCTCTTCATGCGGGAGTACGCGCTCACCCAGCTCATCCGCAACGGCATCACCACGGCGATGCCGATCGCCGCCGAGACGCACAGCGCCTGGGCGGAGTCGTACGAGGAGCTGGCCGGCGTCGTGGAGATCGCCGGGCGGCTCGGCCTGCGCATGTACGTGGGGCCGTCCTACCGCTCCGGCGTGCCGGTGCTGCGCGCCGACGGCAGCCGGGACGTGCACTGGGAGCCCGGACTGGGCGAGCGGGGGCTCGCCGACGCCATCCGCTTCGTCCGGGACGTCGACGGCGCCCACGACGGCCGGATCCGGGGCGCGCTGCTGCCGTGCCGCATCGAGACCGTCACCCTCGACCTGCTGCGCGCCACCGCGCAGGCCGCGGAGGAGCTCGACTGCCTGGTGCGCCTGCACTGCATGCAGGGGCTGACGGAGCTGCGGCTGCTGCGCGAATGGTACGACCGGCACCCCCTGGACGTGCTGGCCGAGGTGGGCCTGCTCGGCCCGCGGCTGCTGGTGCCGCACGCCCTGTACCTCGGCGATCCCGGCACGCCCTTCGAGGGGTCACCGGACCGGCTCGCGGCGCTGGCGGGGATCGTGCACTGCCCCCTCACCTTCGTCAGGTACGGCGACGCGCTGCGCGACTTCGACCGTTACCGGGAGGCCGGCGTGAACCTGGCGCTGGGGACCGATTCCTTCCCGCCCGACATGATCCGCAACATGGACTACGGCAACAACCTGGCCAAACTGGTCACCGGACGGCTGGACGCGGGCTCGGCCGCCGACTACTACCGGGCCGCCACCCTGGGCGGCGCCCGCGCGCTGGGCCGGGACGACCTGGGCAGGCTCGCCCCCGGCGCCAAGGCCGACCTGGTCGTCGTGGACCTGTCCGGCCCGCGCACCGGCCCGGTCGACGACCCGATCAGGACGATGCTGATGAACTGCACGGGCGCCGACGTGTCCACCGTGGTGATCGACGGCCGGCCGGTGATGCGCAACCGGACGATCCCGGGCGTGGACGAGGAGTCGATGCGGCTGCGCGCGCAGACCTACTTCGAGACGATGAAGGCCGCCTACTCCGAGCGCGACCACCTGCGCCGCGACCCGGCGCTGCTGTTCCCGGCGTCCTTCCGCGTCGTCGAGGACGGCTCATGAGCGGCGCGGCCCCCTTCCCCGAGCTCGCCGCCGAGCTCGACGTCCGGCTTGCCGCCGCGGACGAGCGGCTGCGCACGGCCTACCCCGGTGAGCCGGCCACCCGGCAGCCGGTGCACACCGTGTACGTCCCGGCCGACCGCTACACGCCGGACACCGTACCGTCGTGGGGCCGGCAGGCGCTGGCGGCGCTGGCCGAGCACGGCCGGACCGCCACGGAGTTCGCCGACGCGCTCGGCCTGCCGCCGCGGACGGCGGCTGAGGTGTACGACCAGGTCCGGGCCAAGCTGGCCCGCGAGCCGGTCGAAGATCTCAGGATCGACTTCGAGGACGGCTACGGCGACCGTCCGGACGCCGACGAGGACGCCGCCGCCCGGACCGCCGCGAAGGCCCTGGCCGAGGCCACCGCCGCCGGCACCGGCTCGCCCTTCTGCGGGATCCGGTTCAAGAGCTTCGAGGCGCCGACCCGGCGGCGCGGCCTGCGCACCCTGGCGATCTTCCTGGAGACCCTCGGACCGCCGCCCGGCGGCTTCGTCGTCACGCTGCCGAAGGTGACCTCGGTCGAGCAGGTGGAGGCGATGGCGCTGACCGCCGGACGGCTGGAGGCGGCGTACGGGCTGGCGGGCGGGAGCCTGCGGTTCGAGCTCCAGGTGGAGACGCCGCAGGCGATCCTCGGCGCGGACGGCGTCTCGCCGCTGCCGTCGATGATCCGCGCCGCGGCCGGCCGCTGCACGGGCCTGCACTACGGCACCTACGACTACTCGGCGGCGCTCGGGGTGTCGGCGGCGTACCAGAGCGTGGAGCATCCGGTCGCCGACCATGCCAAGGCGGTGATGCGGGTCGCCGCCGCCGGCACCGGCGTGCGCGTCTGCGACGGGTCGACGAACGTGCTGCCGGTCGGCGACGGCGACGCCGTCCGCGCCGCCTGGAGGCTGCACGCGCGCCTGGTCCTGCGCGCCCTGGAGGGCGGCCTCTACCAGGGCTGGGACCTGCATCCCGGGCAGCTGCCGAGCCGGTACGCCGCCGTCCACTCGTTCTTCAGGGAGGGGCTGCCGGCCGCCGCGGCCCGGCTGCGCGGCTACCTCGGACGCCGGACGTCCGGCTTCCTGGACGAGCCGGCGACCGCCCGTGCGATGGCCGGGTTCCTCGCCCGGGGCCTCGACTGCGGCGCGATCGGCGCGGCCGAGCTGCGTGCCCTCGCCGGCGTCACGCCGTCCGAGCTGCGTGCCACGCGCGCCGGGACGGGTGGCTGACGTGCGCATCCTGATCGTGAACGTGAACACCACCCGGTCGATGACCGACACGATCCGCGCCCAGGCGGCGGCGCACGCCTCGCCGGGTGTCGAGATCGTCGCGCTCACCCCGTCGTTCGGGCCGGAGTCGGTGGAGGGGAACTTCGAGAGCTACCTGGCGGCGGTCGCCGTGATGGACCGGGTGGTCCGCTACGACGAGCCGTACGACGCGGTGATCCAGGCCGGGTACGGCGAGCACGGCCGCGAGGGGTTGCAGGAGCTGCTCGACGTCCCCGTGGTGGACATCACCGAGGCGGCCGCGCAGGTCGCGATGCTGATCGGGCGGACGTACTCGGTGGTCACCACGCTGGACCGCGCGGTGCCGCAGATCGAGGACCGGCTGCGGCTCGCCGGGCTGGCCGGCCGGTGCGCGTCGATCCGGGCCAGCGGGCTGTCGGTCCTGGAGCTCGAGGAGGATCCCGGCCGGGCCGTCGAGGCGATCGTCGCCCAGGCCCGCGAGGCCGTCACCGGCGACCGGGCCGAGGTGATCTGCCTGGGCTGCGGTGGGATGGCCGGGCTCGACCGGAAGATCACCGCGGCCACCGGGGTGCCCGTCGTCGACGGCGTGGCCGCCGCGGTCGCCCTCGCCGAGGGGCTCGTCCGGCTCGGCCTCACCACGAGCAAGGTGCGCACGTACGGCGCGCCGCGCCCCAAGACCGTGACCGGATGGCCGATCACCGACGGGGCCGCGGCCGGCGCCCGGCCGGTCCGCGCGGGACGGCACGACCACGGAGGTGTCGCCTGATGGCCCGGCTGGACCTGCTGATCAGGGCCCGTCGAGTGGTCACCCCCGCCGGGGAGGCGGCCCGCAGCATCGGCGTACGGGACGGGACGATCGTCGCGGTCGAGCCGCTGGACGCCGACCTGGCGGCCGCCGAGGTCGTCCGGCTCGGCGACGACGAGGTGCTGCTGCCCGGCCTGGTGGACAGCCACGTGCACGTGAACGACCCGGGACGGACCGAGTGGGAGGGGTTCGCGACCGCCACCAGGGCGGCCGCGGCCGGCGGCGTCACGACGATCGTCGACATGCCGCTGAACAGCATCCCGCCCACCACCGACGCGGTGGCGCTGCGGCTGAAGCGGGCGACCGCCCGGGGGCAGGCGCACGTGGACGTCGGCTTCTGGGGCGGCGCGGTGCCGGGCAACCTGCGCGAGCTGCGCGGACTTCACGACGAGGGCGTGTTCGGCTTCAAGAGCTTCCTGCTGCACTCGGGCGTGCCGGAGTTCCCGCCTCTGGAGCCGGCCGAGCTGGCGGACGCGCTCCGCGAGCTGCGGGCGTTCGACGCGCTGATGATCGTGCACGCCGAGGACCCGCACGTGATCGACCACGCGCCGCCCGCGCGCGGCGCGAGCTACCGCGACTTCCTGCGCTCCCGCCCGCGCGGCGCGGAGAACCTCGCGGTCGCGCACGTCATCGAGCTGGCCCGCCGGACCGGCTGCCGGGTACACATTCTGCACCTGTCCAGCTCGGACGCGCTGCCGATGATCCGCTCGGCCCGGGACGACGGCGTCCGGATCACCGTGGAGACCTGCCCGCACTACCTGACGTTCAGCGCCGAGGAGATCGCCGAGGGAGCCACGCAGTTCAAGTGCTGCCCGCCGATCCGCGAGGCGGCCAACCGCGAGGCCCTCTGGCGGGGGCTCGCCGACGGCACGATCGACTGTGTGGTCTCCGACCACTCGCCGTGCACGCCGGAGCTCAAGCGGCTCGACACCGGCGACTTCGGCCTCGCCTGGGGCGGCATCGCGTCGCTGCAGCTCGGCCTGCCCGCGGTGTGGACCGAGGCCAGACGCCGCGGCCACTCGCTGACCGACGTGGCGCACTGGATGGCCGGACGCCCCGCGGAGGTGGCGGGACTGTCCGGCAAGGGCCGGATCGCGCCGGGCCACCAGGCCGACTTCTGCGTGTTCGCGCCCGACGAGACGTTCGTGGCCGACAAGGACCGGCTGCACCACCGCAACCCCGTGACGCCCTACCACGGCCGCCCGCTCACCGGCGTGGTCCGCGGAAGCCGGCTGCGCGGCGAACGCATCGACATCGACGGCCCGCCGCGGGGCCGGCTGCTCGACCGAGGAGACGCATGACCTTCACCCACTTCCCGGACCTGGCCTCACGAGCGCTGGCCGGCAGTGTCGTGTACGCCAACGACGAGCTGTTCGCCGAGCGGGAGAACCTGATCAAGCCCGGCCCCGCCGGGTTCTCGACGGAGGACTTCGGCCACAAGGGCAAGGTGTACGACGGCTGGGAGACCCGTCGGCGACGCGAGCCGGGGAACGACTACGCGATCGTCCGGCTCGGCGTCCCCGGCGTGGTGCGCGGGGTGGTGATCGACACCGCCTGGTTCAAGGGCAACTACCCGCCGTACGCCTCGGTGGAGGCGACCAGCGTCGAGGGAGCGCCGTCACCGGCCGAGCTGGAGCGGGCGAACTGGGAGACGATCGTCGGGAAGAGCGCGATCAGGGGCGACGCCGAGAACACGTTCGAGGTCGCGGACCCGCGGCGCTGGACGCACGTGCGGCTGAGCATCTACCCCGACGGCGGGGTGGCCCGGTTCCGGGTGCACGGCGAGCCGGTGCCGGACCCGCGCTTCCTGGACGGCACGATCGACCTGGCCGCGCTGGAGCACGGCGGGAACGTGGTGGCCTGTTCGAACACGTTCTACTCCGCACCGGTGCAGCTGCTGCTGCCCGGCAGGGCCCGGATCATGGGCGACGGCTGGGAGAACGCCCGCCGCCGCGACGGCGGCAACGACCACGTGACGGTCAGGCTGGCGGCCCGCGGGCGGGTGCGCCGGGTGGAGATCGACACGTCGTACTTCGTCGGCAACGCGGCCGGCTGGGCCTCGCTGAGCGGTACCGGCGCGGACGATCCGGACGCGGACGCGGAGTGGTTCGAGCTGATCCCGAAGACCCGGTTGCAGCCGGACACCCGGCACTTCCTGCGCCCGGCGTCGTCCGCGCCCGTGACGCACGTCCGCCTCGACGTCTTCCCCGACGGCGGCCTGGCCCGGCTCCGGGTGCACGGCGAGCTGGACGCCGAGGCCCACCGGGCGGCCGTGCTGCGCTGGCTCGACCTGCTGCCGGCCGGACACGCCGTCGAGGTGCTCCGCGAGGCCGGCGTGCCCGGCCGGACCGCCGAGGAGCTCGTCGGCCGCCGGCCGTTCGCCGACGGCGACGTGCTGCCCCCGGCGCTGCTCCTGCCGGCGGGACCGCCCCTCTGACCTCGGGTCATTCGGGTGGGGCGCCGAACACGTACGAGCCGGGGGCGTCCGGGTCGTCGCCGGCCCAGAACTCGGTCCAGTGGAGGCGGAACTCCTCGCGCGAGAGGTGGCCGTCGCCGTCCAGGTCGAGGCGGGGGAAGATGTCGTCGGTCGCCGAGGGGGCGCCGTTCCACGTCTCGATCAGCGCGCCGTACTCCGAACGGGAGATGAGGCCGTCGCCGTTGAGGTCGATGGCCTCGAACATCGCGTCGGCGGTGCCGGCGACCGCGTCGGTCATGTCGCCGAGCACGTCGACCACGCTGAGCACCTGGTCGAGGGAGACGCCGTCGTCGCCGCCGGAGGCGGCCCTGAGCACCGGCCACCAGCCGGTCATGACGGAGGTCAGCCGCTCCGGGTCGGCCGGCCCCGCAACGGCCGACCAGCGGTGGGCGAGCGCCTGGAAGTCGGCCTGGGTCAGCCGGCCGTCGCCGTCGACGTCCATCGCCTGGAAGACTCCGCCGACCTTCTTCCGCTGGAACTCACTGGCCACATCTGCCTCCACTCCTCGGGGAGACTCAATGCTGTCGAGTGATCACTTATCGTGACCATAGTCGCTTGAGTGACTAATCCGTTACGCAGGGTGGAGGGTCAGGTGAAGTCCGCGCAGCGGGCCTGGCCGTCGCCCGGCACGGTCACGCGTACGTCGTCCACCTCCACGCCGCGCTCGGCGGCGGTGGCGGCGGCGATCGTGCAGACGAGCTGCCCGGTCGCCGTCCGTGACAGCCGGGACGTCGAGGCCCCCAGGGCGAACGCGTCGCCGGTCACCTGGACGGCCAGGTTCTTCGGCAGGCTGGTGACGACCGCGCGCTCGCGTTCCTTCGAGGTGGGGCCGCCGGTCAGGAGCTCGACGGCTTCGGCGGCGGCCAGCGGGCCCTCCGGGCGGGTGACGGGCACGAGACGGTCGTGCCGCACGAAGTACAGGCTGGTGCCTTGGATGAAGCCGCGGGGCGCCTCTCCGGCGCGGATCACGCCGGTCGGGCCGACTCCGCAGGCCGTGCAGGCGGCCAGGACCAGGGCGAGCGGCCAGGCCCTCACGGACGGTTCCTCGGCAGGGTGAGGGTGAAGACGGCGCCCGGGCCGGGGGCGACGGTGAGGTCGCCGCCGTGCAGGAGGGCGTTCTCGCGGGCGATGGCCAGGCCGAGACCGCTGCCCTCGGAGCGGGCACGCGCGAGGTCGGCCTTGTAGAAGCGCTCGAAGACGTGCGGGAGCACGTCGGCGGGCAGGCCGGGCCCCTGGTCGGAGACCTCGACGGCGACCGTCTGACCAGTGGCGCGCACCCGGACGGCGACGGGCGGCGCGCCGTGCCGCAGCGCGTTGCCGACCAGGTTGGCCACGATGACGTCCAGGCGGCGCGGGTCGAGCGGAACGCGGACGTCCGGGGACGGCAGATCCGCGGTGACCTCCGAGCTCCAGCCGCGGGACCGCAGGCAGGCCGCGACGGCGGCGCCGACGTCCACGTCGTTGAGGTTGAGCGCGGCGGCTCCGGCGTCGAAGCGGGAGATCTCCATCAAATCGTCGACGAGCGCGGTGAGCCGGGCGACCTCGGCGGTGATCAGCCGGGCGGCGGTTCCGGCGTCGGCGTCCAGCCGGTCGGCGCCCGCTTCGAGGACGTCGGTGACGGCGGTGGCGGCGGCCAGCGGCGTGCGCAGCTCGTGGGAGACGTCCGCGACGAACCGCCGGGACCTGGCCTCCATCTCGCGCAGCTCGCCGACCGAGCGTTCCAGCGCGGCGGCCGTCTCGTTGAAGCGTCCCGCCAGCCGGGCCAGTTCGTCGCCGCCGTGGACGGGCAGGCGGGTCTCCAGCCGTCCCTCGCCCAGGTGCCGGGCCGCCCGGTCCAGGTCGGCGACCGGCCGCAGGACGCCACGCGCGGCCAGCAGCCCGGCCAGCACCGCCAGCAGCACGACGGGCACGGCCGCCGCCTGCGCGGCGCGCAGCACGGCCGTCTCGTCGGAGGCGGCCTGCCCGAGCGACTCGACGAGGTAGACGCTGATTCCCGACGGCGTGCCGCCGGCGCGGAGCATGACCCTGCTGCCGGCCACGAGGTACGGCACGCCGTCGCGCTCCACCCGCTGCCAGGCCAGCTCCGGCCACCGCAGGACGGTCGCCCGCAGCTCGGCGGTGACGCGCGCGTCGCCCGGCACGGCGCCGTCCCTGACGACGTACACCTTGCGGTCGCCGACCTCCAGGTCCTCGGCCAGCAGGGCCAGTTCCTCGTCGCCCGCGGGCAGCGCCACGTCGCGCGACAGCAGCAGCACCCGGTTCCTGAAGTCCTTCAGCAGCCGGTCCTGCACCCCGGCCAGCAGGTTGACGCGCGCCTTGTAGTACGTCAGGCCCGCGGCCCCCACCGCGCTCAGCCCGCCCACCAGCACGAACGTGATCACCAGCCGGACCCGCAACCCGCGCAGCCAGTTCATACCGGCCCGAAGCGGTAACCGAATCCGCGCACGGTCTGCACGTACCGCGGCTCGGCCGGCGCGTCCTCGATCTTGGACCGCAGCCGCTGCACGCAGGCGTCCACCAGCCGCGAGTCGCCCAGGTAGTCGTGCTCCCACACCGACTCCAGCAACTGCTGCCTGCTGAAGACCTGCCCCGGCGCGGCCGACAGGTGCAGCAGCAGCCGCAACTCCATCGGCGGCAGCGCGACCTGCCGTCCGTCCCTGCTCACGGTGAGGGAGGCGCGGTCCACGCACAGCCCGCCGTACCTCTCCACGGGCGAGGGCACACCGTCCGTACGGCGCAGCACGGCCCTGATCCTGGCCTCCAGGACCTGCGGGCGCACCGGCTTGACCACGTAGTCGTCCGCGCCCGCCTCCAGCCCGCCGACCACGTCGAAGTCGTCGCCCCGGGCGCTCAGCATCACGATCGAGACGGACGTGGTCGCACGGATGCGACGGCACACCTCGAACCCGTCGATGCCGGGCAGCATGAGGTCGAGCACCACCACGTCGGGGGCGAAGCGTGCCAGCCGTTCCAGCCCCTCCTCCCCGGTCGCCGCCGATCGCACCTCGTGGTCCCGGCTCTTGAGGGCGAGTGTCAGAGCGTCCCTGACGTGGGGATCGTCCTCGATCAGCAAGACACGGGCCATGCGTTCCAGTATCGGCGGCCTGGCGTGCCGGTTTGTGCGGCTTCGGAAGCTATTACACGTTCATGACATGGAGCGGACGGGCTCCTCACAACGGCGGGCCACGGTGTTGGGCAGCCGACCGACCCATTGGAGGAAACCGTGTTGATCAGCAAGCGGCGTCTCGCCGTCCTGGCCGCCCTGCCCGTCCTTGCCCTGAGCGCGGCGTGCGGGACGCAGAGCTTCGCCAGCTCGTCCAGCCCCGCGCCCGACTCCGGCAAACCGAGCTGGCACGAGACCGCGGTGAAGTTCGCCGGGTGCATGCGGGAGAACGGGATCGACATCCCGGCCCCGGTCAAGGGACAGGACCTCGACACCAGCGCCGTCAGCAAGGTCACCCAGGCCAAGCTCGACGCCGCCATGAAGGCGTGCAAGGAGTGGGACTCGGTGCTGCTCGGCGGCTCCGAACCGGCCACTCCGGAGGAGGACGCCAAGTTCGCCGCGTGGGCGCAGTGCCTGCGCAAGGGCGGCGTCTGGCAGCCCGTCACCAAGGACGAGGCGAAGCCGGCCGGGTTCAAGCAGGTCGAGCCCGGCTCGGCCGCCGAGAGGCAGGTCTTCGAGGGCTGCGACCTGCTCCGGCCGCCCGCCCCGTACGAGGAGAACTAACCATCCCGCACCCCGCCAGGCCATGCCCTTCCCGCTGTGAACGCGGTGAGGGTTGGCGGGACTCCGGCCGGCCCCGGCTCCTGGCGTCAGGAGCCGGGGCCGGCCGTTCGTGACGGGGCCGGGCCCGGTGCCCGGCCGGTCACGGGGGCTACCCTGGGCGCATGGGTCATGCGAAGACGTCGTTCGTCTGCCTGCCTTGCCGGGCCTCGTACAAGCAGCCCTACCCGCTGCCCGGCGACCGGGGCCGGTCGTGCCCGCGGTGCGGCGAGCCGCTGATCCACGTGGGTTCCGCCTTCGCGGCTCCCCGGCGGCGCGACACCGCGGCCTGGCGGGTGCTCTCGCTGCTGCTGAACGCGGGTGTCGGCTTCCACAAGAGTTGCTGCGGCGGGCCCGGCTACCGGCCGCGCACGCTCGGCGAGGCCCGCGCGCGGATGGCGCACGCACGGGCCACCGGAGAGCCGTTCGCCAGGGCCCTGACGCGTTCCGAACTGCCCTAGGACGGCCCGCATGACCATCGACGTCCGGACGCTGCTGCCCGTCGCCGAACGAGCCGCGTCGATCGCCGGCGAGATCATCACCACCCGGGCTCCCGGCGTCGTCACCGCCAAGGGCGACCGCGACATGGCCACCGAGGTCGACTTCGCCGTCGAGCACGCCGTACGCGAGTTCCTGTCGCGGGAGACGCCCGAGGTGGGCTTCCTCGGCGAGGAGGAGGGCGCGAGCCGGCCGGGCCAGGGCCTGACGTGGGTCCTCGACCCCGTGGACGGCACGGCCAACTTCCTGCACGGCATCCCGCTGTGCGGGGTCTCCCTGGGCCTGGTGGACGGGGACGTGCCGCTGCTCGGCGTCGTCGGCCTGCCGTTCCTGGACGTCCGCTACTCGGCCGCCCAGGGCGCCGGCGCGACGGCCAACGGCTCGCCCGTCCAGGTCAGCGGCGCCGCGGAACTCCAGGACGCCGTCGTCGCCCTGGGCGACTACGCGGTGGGCGAGGACGCGCCGGAACGCAACCGTCCCCGCTTCGCCCTGACCCAGGAACTGGCCGCTCGCGTCCAGCGCGTCAGGATGCTCGGCTCGGCCGCGATCGACCTCGTGTGGGTGGCCGACGGCAAGGTTGGCGCAAGCGTCATGCTCAGCAACAACCCGTGGGACACCGCGGCGGGCGTCGTCATCGCCCGCGAGGCCGGAGCCCTGGTGGTCGACCTCGACGGCAGCCCCCACACCATGGCCTCCCTGGCGACCATCGCGACGAGCCCCGCCCTCGCCCCCGACCTCCTGAAACTCCTCACCGCCGCCCGCTTCCACGGCGCGGCTCCCGCATAGGCCCGCCCGGCGGCGAAGCCGGACCGGCCGGTCCCGGGCCCCGCTTCAGCCGCCTGCGCGGGGCGGGGTCCCGTGGGCCGCGTACAGCACGCCGAGTTGCCGATCGATCTCCGCACGCACCGGGTCGTGTCGCGGGCCGAGGGCGAACCGCCGGTCGGTCCAGCTGTCCGGCGGATACAGCCACACCGGCCGGCCGACCAGCCGGGCCGGTTCCCACTCGTACCGCGGCCAGACGTGCGCGTGCAGGAAGGGGTCGGTGTTGCCGAGGATCTCCAGGTTCACCCGCCGGAACGCCGGGTCCAGCGCGCCGCAGGCCCGCTCGACCGCCTCACCGAGCAGCTCCATGTCCGACAGGAAGGCCATCCGCCTGGCTCGGGGCAGGTCGGACAGCCGCTGCACGCCGGGCTCGTCCGTCAGGAGAACCGAGTATCCCGGCAGGAACTGGGTGTCACCGATCACGGCGAAACCGGCGTCCAGCCGCCTGAGCACCGTGGGATTCCGACCGGCCAACGCACTGCCGACCCTGTCCTGCCGCCACTCACCACTCATGACACCCGACCCTACAGGCGATGATCACGACCCGCCGCAGTCCGCCGACGAGCAACGACGGCCCCTGCGCGCGAGCGCTCGGCGAGCCGGTGGTGATCGATAGCATCGCCGGGTGAAGGATGATCTGCCGTCTCAGCACATCTCCGATGCGGACCTGGCCCTCGGTGTCGGGGCCCTGGTGTTCCTGATCCTGCTGCCCACCATCGTCTGGCTCGCCGTGGTGATGTTGCGCAGCCGGAAGTAGGGCGGTCAGCGGGTGGCGTGGAGGTGGGAGAGCATCGTGCGGGCGGGGTGGCCGAGGATGTCCTCCAGGTCGGGGGTCTGCCTTTCCAGGGCGCCGGCGCGGATCCGGGCGTTCAGCCAGGCCATCGGGCCGGGGGCGGCGTCCGGGATCTCGCGGTAGGGCACGCCCAGCGCGCCGGCCACCTCCGGGTGGGTCCACAGCGGCCCGGTGAAGTCGTAGGCGCGGCCCTCGTGGCCTTCGCCGGTCAGGACGTTGGCCGCCGCCTGCGCCAGGTCGGACCGGAACGCGGTGTTCAGGCCGCGCCCTCCGCCGCTGCCGGTCAGCTCGCCGCCTGAGACCCGGGGGACGAACGCGTCGCTGTAGAAGGGGTGACGCAGGATCGTGTACGGCAGGCCGCTGCGCAGGAGGGCCTGCTCGGTGGCGTGGTGGGCCTCGGTCATGCCGGTGGCGACGGTGTCGGCGTCCAGGAAGCTGGTGTAGACGACGGCGCCGACGCCCACGTCCACGGCGGCCGCGAGGGCGGCCAGGTGGTGGCCGATCCGGCGGCCGGGGTCGAGCTCCGGCGACGAGATCAGGAGCAGGCGGGCGGCGCCCTCGAACGCCGTGCGCAGGCTCGCCGGGTCGTCGTAGTCGCCCCGCCGCACCGGTACGCCCTCGGGCGCGCGGGCGGGATCGCGTACGGCGGCGACGACGTCCGCTCCGGTGCGCAGCCGGTCGATGACGAGACGGCCGAGCGCGCCCGATGCCGCCGAGACAACGATCATGAAGCTCCCTCTGATCCGGGTGGGTGCTCAAAGTGAACTGCCGGGACGTGCTGCGACGCCACCGCTTTTCGCCGGGCGCGGGCGCACGACGCCCCCAGAGGAGCATTTCCGGAGAAGACCGCCCAGGTCACCCGGGTTAGCGTGATCGTGGACCTCTGGAGATGAACATGGACGAGCTCATCACGTACGGCAAATGGGCGTCGGTGCGCGGCTCGCTCAAGGCGGCCACCGACCGGTTCGCGAAGCTGGTCTCCATCGTCGATCCCCACGCCATGGCGACCAGGGAGTGGACCGTCGCCGAGACCGCGGCCCACGTCACCGCGATCGCCTCGCTCTACACCCGCGTGGTGCGCGGCGACGTGACCACGCCGTTCCCGGAGCTGGCCGGGCCGATACTCGGCGCGAACGTCGACACGGTGAGCGCCCTGAACGAGCTGGCGTTCGAGCACTTCCCCGAGCGCGACCCGGTCGTCCTGGCCGAGCGGCTGCGCGGCGACGTCCGGGAGATCCTGCGCGCCGGCGCGGAGGTCGATCCGGCGACGCCGGTCCCGTGGCTGGGCGACGCGCGGGTGCCCGTCGCGGGCGTGCTGGCCCACCTGCTGAACGAGCTGCTGCTGCACGGCTGGGACATCGCCCGCGCGACCCGTACCCCATGGTCGGTGCCCGCGCGGGACGCCGGGCTGTTCTTCGACCTGTTCCTCATCGGGATGATCAGGAACGACTACGGACATCTGATGGACACCGGGACGCCCGCCCCGCCCCGCCGGATCACCGTCGGGTTCCACTCCGCGCACACCGCGCCGGCGGCGCTGGCGCTCGACCACGGGCGGGTGTCGGTGGCCGAGATGGGGCCGCAGGTGGACGCGCACGTGCGGTTCGACCCGGCGGCGCTGAACCTGCTGCTGTTCGGCCGGATGTCCAGGACGCGGGCCGCGCTCACGGGCAAGGTGGCGGTCTGGGGGCGGCGTCCGTGGCTGCTGCCGGCCTTTCTGCGGTTCGTACGCCTGCCCACGACAACGGTTCCGCGCTCACGCGCCGAGTCCATACAGGTGTGAACGCCACAAAGTATTCACCCGGTGGGCGCATACTGGAGGAGATGAAGCGAGCCAGCGGCGATTCTCGTCGTCACCTGCCCACAAGTCCCTTCAAACCGCCGCCTCCGGCGCCACCCGCGGAGCAGTTCGACATGAACGACCGGGTGAGCCATGACCGATTCGGCCTCGGTGTCGTCATCGGTGTGGAGGACGACGTCGCCGTTCTGGTCGACTTCGGATCCCGGCAGGAACGGATCACGACGCCGTTCAACAAGCTGTACAAACTCTGAGAGCCGGTCCGCGACGCCCGTGTGCCCCGACGGCCACATGGGCGGGACCGGCGCGCCGTGGTCCCCGGCTGCGGGCGCCCGGGTTCGGTGACTCACGGGGTCCGAGGCTCGTGGGTCAGTGACTCATGAGCTCAGAGACCCGTGGGCCGATGGCTCGTGGGGTCGGTGGCTCGTGGGGCCGATGGCTCGTGGGGCCGGTGGCTCACGGGGTCACGATGGCGAAGTCGCGGGCCGGTGAGTCGAGCACGGCGACCAGCCGCTGGAGCGCCGTGATGTCGCCCTCCCGCTCCACCCCCTCCACGCCCTTCCCGGCCAGCAGGCCGAGGAGCTGGGCCCTGGTGAGGCGGAGCGTCAGGTCCACGGGCTCCTCGGGCGGGTTCAGCCGCTGGACGAGCACGCCGTTGGACAGCGTGGTGCGGTACAGCTCCCCCAGGTCCGTCAGGTGCCAGTCGATCGACAGGCTCTCGTGCCAGGCCCTGGGGCCGTCCACGCGGATGGCGAGGGAGTCGAAGATCTGCTCCACGGTCAGGGCCGCGACCAGGTCGGGCGAGGTGGTGGTGACGCGGGTGGGGGCGATGCCCTCGGTCAGTTCCATGGCCCCCGTCAGGTACGAGTTGCGCCACGTCCCGTTCTCCGCGCCCTGGCCGAGCCGGGTGTAGACCTCGGCCAGCAGGTCCCTGGCCGCCTTGTTGCCCTCGTCGGCGAAGACGGCGTGGTTCAGCAGCTGGACGGCGAAGCGCAGGTCGTTCTCCTCGATGTACCGGCGGGCGAAGGCCACGACGGCCGCGCCGCCGCCCATGCACTCGACGTACCGGATCGCGCTCTCCCTGGGCGGGTGCTCCCACAGGTGGGCGGGGTTGCCGTCGTACCAGCCGAGGTAGCGCTGGTAGACGGCCTTGACGTTGTGGCTGACCGAGCCGTAGTAGCCGTGGGTGTGCCAGACCTGTTCCAGCGCGGGCGGCACCCGCATCTGCTCGGCGATCTCGGCGCCGGTCAGGCCCTTGTTGAGCAGGCGGAGGGTCTGGTCGTGCAGGTAGGCGTACAGGTCTCGCTGTTCCTGGAGGAACCGGACGATGTTGCTCCTTCCCCAGGTCGGCCAGTGGTGCGAGGCGAAGGCGACCTCGGCCCGGTCGGCGAGCAGCGTGAGGGTCTCCGACAGGTAGCGGGCCCAGACGCGGGCGTCGCGCACCTGGGCGCCGCGCAGGGTGAGGATGTTGTGCAGGTTGTGGGTGGCGTTCTCGGCCAGGCACAGGGCGTCGCGGTCGGGGAAGAGGAAGTTCATCTCGGCGGGGGCCTCGGTGCCGGGGGTGAGCTGGAAGACGATCCGCACCCCGTCCACGATCTCCTCCTGGCCGGTGCGGCTGACGTCCACGGTGGGCGGGATGAGGGACGTGGTGCCGGTCGAGGACGTCATGCCGAGGCCGCAGCCGATCTGGCCGTCCGGGGCGTGCGGCAGGGCGAGGCCGAACATGTAGCCGGCGCGGCGGTTCATGGCGGGGCCGGCGTAGACGTTCTCGGAGACCGCGTGGTCCATGAAGCCGGCGGGCGCCAGGATCGGCACGTTGCCGTCGGTCACGCCGCGCACGCCGCCGAAGTGGTCGACGTGGCTGTGGGTGTAGACGACGCCGGTGACCGGGCGGTCGCCGCGGTGGCGGCGGTAGAGCGCGAGCGCGGCGGCGGCGCACTCGGTGGAGACCAGCGGGTCGATGACGATGACGCCGATGTCGCCCTCGACCAGGGTCATGTTCGACAGGTCCAGGCCGCGTACCTGGTAGATGCCGTCGGCGACCTCGTACAGGCCCTGTTTGGCGCAGAGCTGGCTCTGCCGCCACAGGCTGGGATGGGCGGTCTCAGGGCATTCGGCGTTGAGGAAGGCGTAGGAGTCGTTGTCCCAGACGACCTCGCCGTTCCGCGACTTGACCACGGCGGGGGTCAGCTTCGCGATGAAGCCGCGGTCGGCGTCCTCGAAGTCGCCCATGTCATGAAATGGAAGGTCTGCCATGTCTGCTCGCATGCCCCTGAATGGACGCTCGTAGCTCAATAACCAGCCCCAATAGCATGAAACTCGGGCAATAAGGACAGGACGCGGCGGCGTAGCGACGCGGACGGTGTGATTGGGTGGTTCCAGGCTGATCTCATCGGGGGTGGTCATGGAAGCGTGCGTGTTCGACCTCGACGGCGTGCTCGTCGATTCCGAACCCGTCTGGGAGCAGGTGCGGCGCGCCTTCGTCGCCGACCACGGCGGCACCTGGCAGCCCGACACGCAGTCCAGGCTGATGGGCATGAGCACCGGCGAGTGGGCGGCCTACCTGCACGAGCTGGGGGTGCGCCTGACGCCCGACGAGATCGCCGAGGGCGTGGTCGACCAGATGGCCGAGCGCTACCAGGACGGCGTGCCGCTGCTGCCGGGCGCCCGCGAGGCCGTGCGCCGGCTGGCCGGACGGTTCACCCTCGGCCTGGCCAGCTCGTCGCCGCGGCGGCTGATCGACGTGGTGCTGGACGCGGCGGAGCTGCGCGAGTACTTCGTGACCACGGTCTCGACCGAGGAGGTCGCGCGCGGCAAGCCCGCCCCCGACGGCTACCTGGAGGCGGCCCGGCGGCTGGAGATCTACCCGAAGGACTGCGTGGCGGTCGAGGACTCCAGCAACGGCCTGCGTTCGGCGCACGCGGCCGGCATGCGGGTGATCGCCGTGCCGCATCCCGGCTACCCGCCCGACGACGACGCCCTCGCTCTCGCCTGGCAGGTCCTGCCCGACCTCGACGCGCTCACGGTGGAGGCGCTGACGTGACGACCGACGGCATGGGCGTCCGCCTCCGGACGCCGGCCGACCTCGACGCCTGCATCGAGGCCCTGGCCCTGGTGCAGGCCGCCGACCGCTATCCCGTCGACTGGCCGGCCGATCCCCGGGGCTGGCTGACTCCGGGCGACCTGCTGCGCGCCTGGGTGGCGGTCGAGGAGGGCCGGGTGCTCGGCCACGTCGGCCTGGCCGGTACCGACGAGGGCCCGCAGGTCACCCGGCTCTTCGTCGTGCCCGCCGCCCGGGGCCGCGGGCTGGCCCCCCTGCTGCTGGACACCGTGCGGACGGCCGCCGGGGCGCCCGTCCTCCTGGAGGTCTCCGACGAGGGCCGGGCGGCCGTCGCGCTCTACGAGCGGCTGGGCTGGCGGCGCGTCGGCAGCACCCGCGCGCGATGGCTCAACGCCGCGGGCGAACCCGCCCTGCTCCACCACTACGTGAGCCCGTGAAGCTATCCTTTGGGAATCGTGCGAGACATCACGGTTTTTTCTGGGAGTGCCCACCCCGAGCTGGCCGAGGAGATCTGCTCCCATCTCGGAACCCCGCTCCACCCCGTCAAGGTCGCCCGCTTCGCCAACGACGCGCTTGAGGTGCAGCTCCAGGCCAACTGCCGCGAGCGCGACGTGTTCCTCATCCAGCCCCTGGTGCCGCCGACGCAGGAGAACCTGGTCGAGCTGCTGCTCATGATCGACGCGGCGCGCGGCGCGTCCGCGGCCAGGACGACCGTGGTCCTGCCCCATTACGCCTACGCCAGATCGGACAAGAAGGACGCCCCGCGCATCTCCATCGGCGCGCGCCTGGTCGCCGACCTGATGGTGGCCGCGGGCGCGAGCCGGGTGCTGGCCATGACGCTGCACTCGCCGCAGGTGCACGGCTTCTTCAGCGTGCCGGTCGACCACCTGCACGCGCTGCGCGAGCTTGCCGCGCACTTCCGCCGCTACGACCTGTCGAACGCCGTCGTCGTCTCCCCCGACCTGGGCAACGCCAAGGAGGCCGCGCACTTCGCCCGGCTGCTCGGCACGGGCGTCGCGATGGGCGCCAAGCAGCGCTTCGCCGACGACCGCGTGGTGATCAGCTCGGTCATCGGCGAGGTCGCGGGCAAGGACGTGATCATCCTCGACGACGAGATCGCCAAGGGCAGCACGGTCATCGAGCTGCTGGGCCGGCTGCGCGAGCAGGGCGTCAACTCCGTCCGCGTGGCGTGCACGCACGGGCTGTTCGCGGGCGGGGCGATCGAGCGGCTGAGCGCGTTCCCCGAGGTCATGGAGATCGTCTGCACGAACACCGTGCCGCCGCCCAAGCCGAGTGACAAGCTGACCGTGTTGTCGATCGCACCGGCGCTGGCCGAGGCCATGCGGCGGATCCACGACGGCGAGTCGGTGAGCGCTCTGTTCAGCACGTCCTGACGGCCCGCCCCGGTGATCTTCCGGGACGGCCGGGAATGGATCATAGTGGACATCATGCATGCGGCCACAGACGTCCTGCTCCGGCGGTTCCGAGACGGCGTGGGCGAGGTCGTGCCCCTGGTGTCACTGTGGGCGCACGGCTCGCTGGGCGCCGGCGACTACCAGCCGGGGCGCAGCGACCTCGACCTGATCGCGGTGGTCGAGACGCCGGTCACGATGGAGCAGTGGCGCCGGATCAAGGGGCTGCACCGGGGGCTCGACCTGCCGCTCGCCGACCTCCTCCACTGCTCCTACCTGCCGCTGGAGGAGCTGGCGGACCCGCGGGTCGAGCACGTGACGTGGGCCCACGAGCAGATCTTCCGCCGTCCGGTGACGGCGGTGACCCGCCGCGAGCTGCACACGGCCCCGCTGGTGCTGCACGGGCCGCCGCCCGCCGAGCTGCTGCCGGCCGTCTCCGACGCCGTGCTGGCCGACTTCGTCCGTACGGACCTGCGCGAGTTCTGGCTGGACAAGACCAGAGGGCGGCGACGCTGGCTGCGGGACGTCTGGGTGGATCTCGGCCTGCTGACCGTCGCCAGGGCTTCGGTCACGCTGCACGAGGGCCGGTTGATCACCAAGCGGGAGGCTCTCGACGTGCTGGCCGGGATGGGCGCGCCGGAGGCCGTCCTGGCCGACGTGCGCGCCCGCCGGTACGGCACGCCGCGCCCGGTGCTGAGCCGCTTCAGAAGGGGCCGGCTGACCCGCGCCTTCGTCCGGTCGGCCATCGGGAAGGTGCTGGCGGAGGGCCCCGACGAGACCTGAGCCCGCCCTCGTCTCAGTGGGCAGGACGGCGGCCCTCCGCGGATCGCCGAGGGATAGTCTTGGCCCCGAGTTACCACCTGAACCGGGGAAAGGGCGGCATATGGGGGAGATCAGGCAGTCCTATCTGGTGGCCGCGGCGTCGGCGATGTCGCTGCTGCGTGACCCGGCCGTCCGGGCGGCGTGGGACAAGCCGAGCGCGCTGACCGAGTTCAGCGTCGCGGGCCTGGCCGGGCACCTGGCCCACCAGATCGTCCGGGTCGTCGACGTGCTCGACTCCGGCGAGGAACCCGGGGCGCCCATCCCGCTCATCGAGCACTACACGAGGTCGCCGTGGGTGCAGGCCGGCCTCGACCACGAGAGCAACGTCAGCGTCCGGGTGGGCGGCCAGGCGGCCGCCGCGGACGGGCACGCCGCGCTCGTCGAGCGCACGCAGGCGCTGCTGGACCGGCTGCTGGCCGAGCTGCCCGCCGAGCCGGCGGACCGGGTCGTGCGGCTGCCGTGGGCCGGCTGGTCGCTGCGGCTCGACGACTTCCTGCTCACCAGGGTGATGGAGCTGGTCGTGCACTCCGACGACCTGGCCGCCAGCGTGGGCGTCGAGACGCCGGAGCTGCCGTCGTCGATCAACGAGCCGGTCGTGGAGCTGCTGGCCCGCCTGGCGGTGCACCGGCACGGCGCGACCGCCGTCATCCGCACCCTCAGCAGGGCCGAACGCGCCCCCGCCACGATAAGCGCCTTCTAGCCCCCGGCCCGTTTCACGAGCCGCCCACCAGGCGCAGGGCCTCGGCCACCTCGCGACCGGACAACGCGCTGTCCGGGTCGAGCAGCCACTGCGCCAGGAACCCCGTCAGCATGGCCTGGTACAGCGAGCCCACCAGCCGGGCCCGCTCGGGGTCCGTCTCCGCCCGCACGTCCTGGAACAGCTCGGCTAGGCCCAGCCGGGCGCCCTTGATCGCCGGGACGAGCTGCTCGCGCAGCTCCGGCACGTGATCGATCTGCCCGAGCAGCTCGAGCTGGGTGATCCAGAGCGGCCGCAGCCGGTCGAACGACTCCACCACCCGGTCCCACGCCGCCTCGAACCGCTCCAGCGGTGACGCGCCCTCCTCGGCATCTGCGACGAGCGTCCGCGCCAGGTCGTCGCCCCATTCCTGCATCACCTCGAACAGCGCCTCGTTCATCAGCGCGTCCTTGGACTTGAAGTGGTAGCCGATGCCCGCGAGGCTCACGCCCGACGCGGTCGCGATGTCGCGCGCGGTGGTACGCGAGTAGCCCTTCTCGATCAGGCAACGCTTCGCCCCGGCCAGCAGGTCTTCCCTGTTTCCCATGCCCAGACGTTAACACGAACGTCTGAAAACATCGTCCTAGACAAGCGTCTGAGACAGATGTACTGTTCTCGGCATGAAGAACGTCCTGATCTCCGGCGCGAGCATCGCCGGTACCTCGCTGGCCTACTGGCTGCGCCGCCACGGCTGCACCGTCACCGTCGTCGAGCGCGCTCCCGCCATCCGCACCGGCGGCTACAAGGTCGACATCCGCGGCGCCGCCCTCGACGTGATCGGCCGCATGGGCCTGCTGGACGCGGTCACCGCCCGCGGCACCGGCATGCGCGTGGCCACCCACTACGACCGCAAGGGGCGGGCGGTGGCCACCATGGACGCCGACCTGTTCGGCGGGCGCACGGGCGACGACGCCGAGATCATGCGCGGCGACCTCAACGAGCTCCTGTACGACCTCACCCGCGACGACGCCGAATACCTCTTCGGCGACTCCGTCACCGCCGTCTCCGACGACGGCCTGGTCACCTTCGAGCACGCCGCGCCCCGCCGGTTCGACCTGATCGTCGGCGCGGACGGGATGCGCTCCAACATCCGCAGGATCGTGTTCGGGGAGGACGCCCGGTACGTCCGCGACCTGGGCTACTACGTCTCGATCTGCACCGTCCCCAACACCCTCGGCCTGGACCGCGAGGAGGCCGTGCACGCCGCCCCCGGCCGCACCGCCAACGTCTACAGCACCCGGCAGGACGGCGCCGCCAAGGCGCTGTTCATGTGGGCCTCACAGCCGCTGTCCTATGACCACCGCGACACCGGCCGCCAGAAGGACCTGCTGGCCGAGGCCATGGCGGGGGTGGAGTGGGAGGTGCCGGCGCTGCTCGGCGCGGTGCGCGACTCCGACGACTTCTACTTCGACTCGGTCAGCCAGGTGCACATGGACAGCTGGTCGAAGGGCCGGGTCGTGCTGCTCGGGGACGCCGCCTACTGCGCCTCGCCGGCCTCAGGACAGGGCACGAGCCTGGCGATCGTGGGCGCGTACGTGCTGGCGGGCGAGCTGGCCGGGGGCGGCGGCGCGGCGGGCTACGAGCGGGAGATGCGGGAGTTCGTCCGGGTCAACCAGGAGCTCGGGCCGGTGAACGTCAGGGGCATGGTGATGGGCTCACGGCTGGCGCTGTGGTTCCAGCTCAGGATGCTCAGGCTGCTGCCGTACCTGCCTGGCAAGGAGAAGGTCGTCGAGCGGATCGCCGGGGCGATCCACCGGGCGGCCACGGCGATCCGGCTCAAGGACTACATGGAATGAAGCGTTCCGTTCTGCTATAATAAGAGCAGAACGTTCCGTTCCGAAAGAAGTGGGGTTCACATGACCATCCTCGTCACCGGTGCCACCGGGACCGTCGGCCGCCTCGTCGTCGAGGAGCTCCTCCAGGCCGGCCGGCAGGTCCGCGCGCTGACCAGGAACCCCGCCAAGGCCGCCCTCCCCGAGGGCGTCGAGGTCGTCGGCGGCGATCTTGCCGAGCCGGCCTCCCTGGCCGCCGCCTTCGAGGGCGTCACCGGGGTGCATTTCATCAACTTCGCCGGCGACGACTACGCGCCGCTGCCCGACGGCGCCGCGCTCGCCGAGCTGGCCGTCAACGCGGGCGTGCGCCGGGTCACCGTGCTCGGCGGCCGCGAGGACGGCGCGTTCGAGCAGGCACTCGCCACCACCGACCTGGAGTGGACGCTGCTCCACCCGGTCGAGTTCATGGCCAACACGCTCCAGTGGTGGGCGCACACGATCAGGACGGAAGGCGTCATCAAGGAGCCGTTCGGCGACCGGCTGAGCGCCCTGGTGCACGAGCGGGACATCGCCGCGGTGGCCGCGAAGGTCCTGACCGAGGGCGGGCACGGCGGCCGGACGTACGTGCTGACCGGCCCCCGCGCGATCACCCTGCGGGAGAAGGTCGCCGTCCTGGCCGAGGCCGTCGGCAGGGAGGTCGGGTTCGTCGAGCTCACCGTGGACGAGGCGCGGGCCAAGTGGCGCGCCGACGGCATGGGCGAGCAGACCATCGAGTTCCTGGTCGGCGCGCTGGGCAACACGCCTGAGGTCGGCTACACGGTCGTCCCGACCGTCCGGGAGATCACCGGCCGGGACGCGCGTGACTTCGCCGAGTGGGCGCGCGAGCACGCCGACGCGTTCCGCGGGTGACCTACCCGGTGACCGCCGCGTAGTGGCAGGCGGCCTGGGCGTCGGGGACCGCGGGCAGGATGCTCAGCGCCTGCGACCGGCAGGCCGCGTCCACGCCCGCCTCCGCCGCGCGGCCGGAGGCCAGCACGTGGCAGCGGGGATGGAACCGGCAGCCACCCGGCACCCTGGTCGGGTCCGGCGGCTCGCCGGACAGCACGATCCGCTCGGGTGACTCCGGCAACACCGACATCAGCGCCTGCGTGTACGGATGCCGCGGCGCCGTCAGCACCTGCTCCACCGGCCCCGACTCGACGATCCGCCCCAGGTACATGACCGCGACCCGGTCGGCGATGTTCCAGGCCAGGCCGAGGTCATGGGTGACGACCAGGGCCGACAGGCCGAGGTCGGTCTTGAGCTTGAGCATCAGCGCCAGGATCTCGCCGCGCACGGAGGCGTCGAGCGAGGCCACGGGCTCGTCGGCGATCAGCACCTTCGGGTCGAGGGCGAGCGCGCCGGCGATCACGACCCGCTGCCGCTGCCCGCCGGACAGCTCGTGCGGGTAACGCAGGAAGAACCGCTCGGGCGGTCGCAGCCCGGCCCTGGACAGGGCCGAGGCCACGATCTCCTCCTCGTCGGGCAGGCCGTGGATGCGCGGCCCCTCGGCGACCGCCTCGTAGACGGTCTGGCGGGGGTTGAGCGAGCCCATCGGGTCCTGCAGGACGAGCTGGACCTGACGGCGGTAGGACTTGAGCGCCTTGGAGCCGTAGTTCAGCGCGGAGCCGTCGTAGCGGACCTCGCCGGACGTGGGACGTTCGAGGCCGAGCAGCGTGCGGGCCAGGGTGGTCTTGCCGCAGCCCGACTCGCCGACCAGGGCCACGATCTCGCCCTGGCCGATCGCCAGGTTGACCCCGTCGACGGCGCGGGCGCTGCGGCCCCGCGAGGAGAAGGCGACGTGCAGGTCACGGGCCTCCAGCAGCGCGCCCTTGCCCGTCGAGACGGTCTCGGCCGCGGTCTGCGTCTCGGTCATGAAGCCTCGACCTCCTCCTTGGAGCGTACGTGCACGCAGGCCGCGGCGTGGCGGGGACCGGCGGGCCACAGCTCGACGTCGAGACCCGCGCATTCGTCCAGCGCGACCGGGCAGCGCGGGTGGAAGGCGCAGCCGGTCGGGAGCTGCATCGGGTCCGGCGGATCGCCGCCGAGCCCCTTGGGGGCCAGCCGCGAGACCGGGTCGCCCACGGTGGGGAACGCGGCCGCCAGCGCCCGGCTGTAGGGGTGGCGGGCGTCGTGGAACACCTCGCGGGAGGGGCCGTGCTCGACCACGCGGCCGGCGTACATGACCGCGAGCTGGTCGCAGACGTCGGCCAGGACCGACAGGTCGTGCGAGATCATGATCAGCGAGATGCCGTGCTCGGCGATCAGCTGCTTGATCAGCGTCAGGACCTGCGCCTGGACCATCACGTCGAGCGCGGTGGTCGGCTCGTCGGCGATGATCAGGCGGGGCGAGCAGGCCAGCGCCATCGCGATCATCACGCGCTGCCGCTGACCGCCGGACAGCTCGTGCGGGTAGCTGCGGGCCCGCCAGGCGGGCAGGCCGACCTGTTCGAGCAGCTCGCCGACGCGCTTGCGGGCGCCGTCCGGCTTGGCCAGGCCGTGCACGAGCAGCGGCTCGGCGATCTGCTCGCCGATCCGGCGCACGGGGTTGAGGCCGTGCTGCGCGCCCTGGAACACGATCGAGGCCTCGGCCCAGCGCACGGCCCGCATGCGTCCCCACTTCATGGTGAGGACGTCGTCGCCGTCGAGCAGGATCCGGCCGCCGACGCGCGTGCTCTTGGGCAGGAGCCTGAGCAGCGCCATGGCCAGCGTCGACTTGCCGGACCCGGACTCGCCTGCGACTCCGAGTGCCGCTCCGGGGTCGAGGGTCAGCGACACGCCGCGCACCGCGGGCACCTCGCCCGACGCGATGCGGTAGGTCACCGACAGGTCGTCCAGTTCGAGGAGACTCATGCCGCCCTCCTGAGCCTTGGGTTCAGCACGGCCTCCAGAGCCCGTCCGACGAGGGTGAACGCCATGACGACCACGAGGATGGCCAGACCGGGGAGGATGATGTACCACCACGCGCCCTCGTTGGCCGCGCCGTAGTCGTAGGAGCCGCGCAGCATGGTGCCCCACGAGGTCTTGTTCGCGCTGGCGCCGAGGAAGGCCAGCGTGGACTCGGTGACGATCGCGCTGGCCACCTCCAGCGTCGTGCTGGCCAGCAGCAGCGGCGCCACGTTGGGCAGCACGTGCCGGGTGGTGATGTGCCAGTGGCCGCCGCCGAGCGCCTTGGAGCGTTCGATGTAGGGCCGGGCCTCGACGGCGAAGGTCTGCGCCCTGATCAGCCGGGCCGTGGACGGCCAGGTGGTGACCCCGATCGCCATGATGATGGTGAACGTGCTGCCGCCGAGGATGGCCGCCAGCACCAGCGCGGTCACCAGCGAGGGCAGCACCAGGAACCAGTCGGTGACCCGCATCAGCGCGCCGCCGAGCCAGCCGCCGAAGTGCCCGGCGGCGATGCCGATGACCATGCCGATCACGATGCTGAGCAGCGCGGCCAGGAAGCCGATGAGCAGCGAGGCGCGCGACCCCCACCAGATCATCAGCAGGATCGACCGGCCCGACTCGTCGGTGCCGAAGGGGAAGGCCAGGCTGGGGGCGTCGAACTCGTCGCCGGGGGCGTCGATGACGCTCGTCACGCCCTCGTCGATGAACAGCGGCGCGACCAGCGCGAGCACCACGGCGACCAGCAGGATGACCATCCCGATCACCCCGGCGCGGTGCCTGCGGAAGTCGGTCCAGAAGTTGGTCAGCGCCTGCCGCCTGCGCGTGGCAGCGACACTCGTCATGCCGACCTCACCCTCGGGTCGAGAACGTGGTAGAGCACGTCGGCCAGCGTGTTCATGAGGATCACGGCCACGGTGATGAGCATGAACGTGCCCTGCATGAGCGTGAAGTCGGGGACCCGGACCGCCCGGTAGAACAGCTGCCCGAGGCCCGGCCAGGTGTAGATCGTCTCCACGGTGACCGCGCCGCCGACCACGAAGCCGATGCGCATGAAGACCAGCGTCACCGTGGGCAGCAGGGCGTTGGGCACCGCGTGGCGGCGGCGTACCTCGTCGTCGCGCAGGCCCTTGGCGCGGGCCACGGTGATGTAGTCCTGGCTGACCTCCTCCAGCAACGACGACCGCATGACCAGCAGGTACTGGGCGTAGATCACCGCCACCAGGGTCAGGCACGGCAGCACCATGTGCGAGGCCACGTCGAGCAGGTAGGCGAACCCGTCGGGCGCGTCGACGCTCTCGATGCCGCGGAAGGGGAAGATGCCGGGGATCGGGCCGATGCCCACGCCGAGCACCATCATCAGCAGCAGGCCGAGCCAGAACGTCGGCACCGACCACAACACCAGCGACAGACCGGTGGAGAAGCGGTCGAACCGGCTCCCCCGCTGCCATCCGGCCCTGGTGCCCTGCCAGAGGCCCAGGCTGACCGCGATGACCAGCCCGGTCCCGGCCAACAGCAGCGTCGGGCCGATGCGCTCGCCGATGAGATCGAGCACCGGCCGCTTGTACTCGTACGACGTGCCCAGGTCGAGCCTGAGCGTCTTGCCGACGAAGTCGAGGAACTGGTCGAGCACCGGCTTGTCGAGACCGAGCCGGTGACGTTCCATGTCGAGCTGCGCCGGGGTCATGTTGCGGCCCTGCGCCAGGTTCCGCACCGGATCGCCGGGCAGCAGGCGGAAGACGAAGAACGTCCCGACGATCACCGCGGCGATGCTGAACAGCGCCCCGCCGGCCTTCGACAACACGTACTTCAGCGTGCCGTGGCGAGCGGGGCGGTCCTCACCAGGGCCCGCCGCCTGGACGGCGGCGGGCTCTGCTGCTTCGAGCGGTGTTGTCATTCGCGCTCGTCCGCGGCGCTCTTGCGCCGCCTGGTCAGGAGGAAGGCCACGAGGCCGATGACCACCACGCCGCCGACCACGCCGACGATGAGACCGGTGTTGGAGCCGGAGCCGCCGTCGGAGGCCGAGCCGCCGGCCGCGGTCGCCTTGACGTCGGCCGTGTAGAACGGCCAGTAGCCGCTGCCGCCGTACAGCAGACCCTTGTCCTCGGGGATCGGGGTGATGCTGGTGATCCGGTCCTTGCGGTAGCCCTCGAGGTCGTTGGGGTAGTAGATCGCGATGACGGGGGCGTCGGTGTAGAGCCGCTGCTCCATCTGCTTGATGAGCTCGGCGCGCTTGGGCCGGTCGAGCTCCTTGAGCTGCTCCTGGTAGAGCTTCTCGAAGGTCGGGTCGCAGTAGAACGACTCGGTGCCGCCGCCCTCGCCGCCCGGCGCCGGCCTGCGGCTGCACAGGTGGGTGGCCAGGATCTCCTCGGGGTCGGGGTTGACCGACCAGCCGCTGATCGCGATGTCGAACAGCGCCGTGACGCCGGTCTCCTCGGTGAACTTGCTGGAGTCGAGCTTCTGGGTGGTCAGCGTGACGCCGATCTCCTTGAAGAAGCCGGTCAGGTACTCGGCGAGCTTGTCCTCGATCGGCGTGTCGGTGTGGATGCTGAAGCGGAACTCCAGCTTGCGTTTGCCGTCGGGCATCGTCCGGACGCCGTCGGCGCCCTTCTTGTAGCCGGCGTCGTCGAGGATCTTGTTCGCCTTGGCCACGTCGTAGGTGACCTTCTCCTCGCCCGTGGCCTCCCAGAAGAAGTCCTTGAACATGGGCGGGATGATCGAGCCGTCGGCCGGCTTGGCCAGGCCGCTCTGTACCTCGTCGACCAGCTTCTGCTTGTCGATGGCGAAGTGCAGCGCCTGGCGCACCTTCGGGTCCTTCAGCGCCGGGTGGCCGTCGCCGATGGGCTTGTTGTCGGTGGTGGTGGCGCCGTGGTTGATCTGCAGGTACGCGGCCCGGCGGCCCTGGGTGTTCCACGCCTCGATGTTCGGGTCGTTCTCGATGGCCTGGAACTCCGGCGGCGTCATGCGGCCGAGCAGGTCGATGTCGCCCTTCTTGAGCCCGGCGATGGCGGCCTGCGGGTTGTCGTAGAAGATGAACTGGAGTTCGTCGACCTTCGGCTTGCCCCGCCAGTAGTTGGGGTTGGCCTGCAGCTTGACGTACTGGTCCTTCTTGTGCTCGACCGCGATGTACGGGCCGCTGCCCACGGTCGGGTACGTCTCCGCCTCGTAGTTGGCCATGTCGGTGACCTTCTCCCACACATGCTTGGGCATGATCGGGACCGGGTTCTCCAGCATGGACGCCTGCGGTGCCTTGGTCTTGATGATCAAGTCCTGGCCGTTGGCGGTGACGCTCGCGAAGTTCTCCACGGCGGGGCCGTTGGCCGTCTTGGCCGCCTCGTCCGTCATCATCTTGTTGAACGTCCAGGCGGCGTCCTCGGCCGTCACCGGCTGGCCGTCGGACCACTTGGTGTTGCGGATCTTGAACGTCCAGGTGAGCCCGTCGTCGGACGTCGTCCACGACTCGGCCAGGTCGGGGCTGGGCTGGAGCGTCTTGGAGTCAGGGACGGTGAGGAAGCCGTACATCGTGCGCTGGATCGCGGTGGAGACCAGCCGGACCGCCAGGAACGGGTTCATGGAGTCCATCGCCTGGGTGGCGCCGACGCGTAGGATCTTCTTCCCCGCCGCAGGTTCCTGGGCCTGGGCCGCCGTCGCTCCTTGGCCGGCCACTAAAAGCGCGACGCCCAGCACAGCCAGGCGTGCGAACCATTTCCTCATGATGCCTCACCTTCAGGCGGGGGATTCCTGTGTAGATGAAGGCACACCATACGGAGACCGCGTGTCAACGAGTGGCGGAAAATTGTTTCATTCTCGTTTCCTTCCGCGGTGTAAATTTTCAGTACGCTTGGCAATACCGTGATCGGGTGCCTCGCCTGCCCGTTCTCCTCGCCGCCGTCGTGACCGTCGTGGCGGGGCTCGCCGTCCGGATGTGGTGGGACGGGCCCGTGCCCAAATACGCCGGTGACGCGCTGTACACCGTACTGATCTACGCGCTCGTCGTCCTGGTGCTGCCGCGCGTGCGGCCGTGGGTCGCCGCGGTGGGGTCGGGCGGGCTGAGCTGGGCGATCGAGTTCGCCCAGCTCGGCGAGATCCCGGCAGTCCTGCGGCCACTGCTGGGCAGCACCTTCAACCCGCCCGACCTGCTCTGGTACGCCGTCGGCGCGGCCGCCGCGTGCGCCGCGCACACCCTGTGGGCCTCCCGGCGGCGATCCCCCTGAGAGGTCAGTGGCAGCCGCCCGAGCCGCAGCACGAACCGGCCTGCGGCAGCAGCTCCCGGCCGCCGCCCAGCTCGTAGCCGGCCTCGACGACGGCCGACTCGATGACGGCCTGGTCGATCGGCGCGCTGCTGGTCACGACCATCTCCTTGGCCGCGAGGTCGACCTCGACGGCCTGAACCCCGTCGACCTTGCCGACCTCGGCCCGCACCGAGCCGACGCAGTGGCCACAGGTCATGCCCTCGACCTGGTACGCGGTGATCACCATGCCCGAACTCCTCTTCTCTCGGCTTCGCGCCTCAATATATACCCCCCAGGGGTAAATGCGCATACTTCCCCGATGTCCGGATAGGGGAGGGAAAAACGAAGGGACAGTCATGTTGAACGGCAAGACCATCGCGTTCCTGGTCGCTCCCGAAGGGGTCGAGCAGGTCGAGCTCACCGAGCCGTGGCAGGCGGTCAAGCAGGCGGGCGGCACGCCCCGGCTGGTCTCCACGTCCTCGGGACGGATCCAGGCGTTCAACCATCTGGACAAGGCCGACACCTTCGCCGTGGACGCCACGGTGGACGACGCCGACCCCGGTGACTTCGACGCCCTGCTGCTCCCCGGGGGCGTCGCCAACCCCGACTTCCTGCGCACGGTGCCGCAGGCGGTCCGGTTCGCGCACGCCTTCTTCGACGCCGGCAAGCCGGTGGCCGCCATCTGCCACGCCCCCTGGACGCTGGTCGAGGCGGACGTCGTGCGCGGGCGTACGCTCACATCCTGGCCGAGCCTGCAGACCGACCTGCGCAACGCCGGCGCGACCTGGAAGGACCAGGAGGTCGTGGTCTGCACGGACGGCCCGAACACCCTGGTCACCAGCCGCAAACCGGACGACCTCAAGGCCTTCTGCCAGGCCGCCACGGACGCCTTCTCGGCATAGGGCCAGAACCCGGCCCCGCGCCCGCCCGGACCCGGCCGCGCACTCGCCAGAACCCGGCCCCGCGCCCGCGTCGGCCTGCCCTGAGGCCGCGCCGGCCCCTTGGGCCGGCCCCTTGGTGGGCTCAGGCGCGCAGCAGCGCCTCGGCGACGCCGCGCACCGAGCTCCTGAGCCGGTCGGCGCCGCCCTCGGCCATCACGTGCCGGGCGAGGTCGGCGTCGAAGGAGGCCAGCAGGGTGTGGGCGGCGAACTCGGCGTCGAGCCCCGGCGCCGCCGCCGCGACCAGCGCCGTCACGTGGGCGTGCCACCGCAGATAGGTGGGGTCGCGGTATTTGTCGGCCGCGCAGGCCCGTTCGTGCGCGGCGAACAGCGCCAGGTTGCGCTCGGCCAGCCCGGCCAGCTCGTCCAGGAACGCGAGCAGCCGCTCCCGGGGCGGCGCCGCCGGCCCGAGCGGCGAGCCGGGCGACTCGATGGCCTCGGCCAGGGCGGCGGCGCGCTCGGCCAGCAGCTCCTGGAACAGGCCGGTCCTGCTGCCGAAGCGGCGGAACAGCGTGCCCTTGCCCACCCCCGCCGCCGCGGCCACCCGGTCGAGCGAGATGTGCTCGGCGCCGTGGGCGTCCAGGAGCTCTTCGGCGGCCCGCAGGATCGCCTCCCTGTTGCGGGTCGCGTCTGATCGCACCAAGGCTCCTCCTTGCAAGCGGACTGTCGGTCCCCATAGTATCCCGGCAACGAAGCGGACCGCCGGTCCGCATGGTCGCGGGAGGATCTCGTATGCGCGCACTGGTGGTCGGCCCGGGGGCCGTGGGGCGGCTCGCCGACGTTCCCGAGCCCGTTCCGGGGGCCGGGCAGGCACTCGTCGAGGTGCGGCGGACGTCGGTCAACTTCAGCGAGCTGCGGCACCTGGACCGCCTGCCCGAGGGCGTCGTGCTCGGCTACGACGCCGCCGGGGTGGTGCTGCGGCCCGCCGCGGACGGCACGGGCCCGGCCGAGGGCGCGCGGGTGGCGGCGTTCGGGGCGGGGGCGTGGGCGGAGCGGGCGGCGTTCGACACCGGCTCGCTCGCCGTGGTGCCCGACGGGGTCGACCTGGCGGTGGCCGCCGCCCTGCCGATGTCCGGCCTGACCGCGCTGCGCTCACTACGCGCCGCCGGCGTCTCCCTCGGCTCGCGCGTGCTCGTGACGGGGGCGTCCGGCTCGGTCGGGAGGCTGGCCGTGCGGCTCGCCAGGCTGGCCGGGGCCCACGTCGTCGCCTCGGTGAGCTCCCCCGCCCGCACCCGGACCCTCGGCCCGGACGTGCACGTCGTGACCGGCCTGGACGGCGTGGCCCCCGTGGACGTCGTGATCGAGCTGGTCGGCGGCCCGACCCTGGTGACCGCCTGGGGCCTGCTCAAGCCGGGCGGCAACCTCCAGAGCGTCGGCTGGGCCGGCGGGCAGCCGGCCGTCTTCCCGCCGGGCTCGACCTTCTCCCTCGGCCCCGCCCGCTCGATGAGCTCGTTCGGCGACGTCGACTCCCCCGGCCCCGACCTGGCCTTCCTGCTCGGCCTCGTGGCCGCGGGCGACCTGTCCGTCGAGATCGGCCGGCGCGTGCCCTGGGACCGCCTGGACGAGGCCGCCGCGGCCCAGCTCGACCGCACGGTCACGGGGAAGGTCGTGCTCGACGTCGGCCCGGCGGGACACGGTCTCTCCTGACCACATCGAAACTCATCTGTCACGCCTTGTTCCTCGGGAAGAAATGGTCTAGACCTAGACCAAACAGAGCGTCCTCCGCGCCCCCCAGGGAGACCTCATGTCACTCGAAGAGGATTCCAGGCGACTCGCCGAGCTCGGCTACAAGCAGGAGCTGGCCCGGACCTGGAGCGGCTTCTCCAACTTCGCGATCTCCTTCTCCATCATCTCGATCCTCGCCGGCTGCTTCACGACCTTCGGGCAGGCCTGGAACAACGGCGGCCCCATCGCCATCTCGTGGGGCTGGCCGCTGATCTCCGCGTTCATCCTGATCATCGGTTTCTGCATGTCGGAGCTGGTCTCGGCGTTCCCGACGGCGGGCGGCATCTACTGGTGGGCCGCCACCATGGGCAAGCCGATCCACGGCTGGTTCACCGGCTGGCTCAACCTGATCGGCCTCATCGCGGTCACCGCGTCGGTCGACTACGGCTGCGCCACGTTCCTCAACATCACGATCAGCCGCCTGACCGGCGGCGCGTGGGAGGGGACGCTCCCCCAGGCGTTCCTGCTGTTCGTGATCATCCTCATCCTGCACGCGCTCATCAACATCTTCAGCCACCGGCTCATCTCGCTGCTGCAGAACATCAGCGTGTGGTGGCACGTCGCGGGCGCGGTCGTCATCGTCGCGATCCTCGTCTTCGCGCCGTCCGAACACCAGTCGCTCGGCTTCGTGTTCGGCGGCACGATCAACAACTCCGGCTTCGGCGACGGCGACGGCGGCGTGCCCTTCTGGCTGTACGTGCTCCCGCTCGGCTTCCTGCTCACCCAGTACACGATCACCGGGTTCGACGCCTGCGCCCACGTGTCGGAGGAGACGCAGGGCGCGGCCAGGACGGCCGCCCGCGGCCTGTGGCAGTCGATCTTCTACTCGGCGATCGGCGGCTGGATCCTGCTGCTGGCGTTCCTGTTCGCCGCGACCAACGTGGACGAGATCAACAAGCAGTCCGGCTTCGTCGGCGCCATCTTCGAGACCGCGCTCTCCTCCCCGCTGGCCACCGCGATCTTCGCGATCTCCACGATCGGCCAGTTCTTCTGCGGGATGAGCTGCGTCACCTCGATGTCGCGCATGACGTACGCGTTCTCGCGCGACGGCGCGGTGCCCGGCTGGCGGCTGTGGTCGAAGGTGGACCGCAACCGCACCCCGGTCAACGCGATCCTCGCCGGCTGCCTCATCGCCGCCCTGATCACCCTGCCCGCCCTGTACGCCCCGGCCGGCTCGACGACCCCGGTCGCCTTCTACGCCGTCGTGTCGATCGCGGTCATCGGCCTCTACCTGGCGTTCCTCATCCCGATCTGGCTGCGCCTGCGCATGGGCGACGCCTTCCGTCCCGGCCCGTGGACGCTCGGCCGCAAGTACCGGGTGCTGGGCTGGATCGCCTGCGTCGAGATCGTCATCGTGTCGATCTACTTCGTCATGCCGTTCTCCCCGGCCGGCGTGCCGGGCAACAAGGACTTCACCTGGACGTCGGTCAACTACGCGCCGATCGCGGTCGGCGTCGTGCTGATCGGCATCTGGTTGTGGTGGAGCCTGTCGGCCAGGCACTGGTTCACCGGCCCGCGCCGCACGATCGACGAGGTGCCGATCTCCTGACCACCCCTTCGGGCGGGCACGGCCGATCCGGCCGTGCCCGCCTTTTCTGCTGCTTGACATCGCTTGGCTAAAGGCTTTAGCTTTAGGGCTATAAGAGTTAGCCGAGAGGGGTTGGACATGACGGAGTTCCTGGCGGTCGAGGGTGGACAGCTCGCCTACGAGGTGACCGGGGAAGGGCCGCTGATGGTGCTGGTGCACGGCATGGGCGTCGGGCGGCAGTCGTTCCGGCTCCTGGTGCCCGAGCTGGTGGCGGCGGGTTTCCGGGTGGCGACCACGGACCTGCGCGGTCACGGCGAGTCCAGCCGCGACTGGCCCTCCTACACCCGCACCGACGTCGCGGGCGACCTGCTCGCGCTGGTCCGCCACCTGGGCGGCCCGGCGGTCCTGGTGGGCCACTCGTTCGCGGGCGGGGCCGTCACGATCGCCGCCGCGCAGGCGCCCGAGCTGGTCAGTGCCGTGGTGGAGATCGGCCCGTTCACCCGGGTGCAGAAGATCGACGGCGGCGGCCTGCTGCGCAACGCCCACCATCGCAAGGGGGCCATGTTGCTGCTCGGCGCGGCGCTCCTGCGCAGCATCGGCCTGTGGAAGAAGTACCTCGACCACGCCATGCCGGGCGTCAAGCCCGCCGACCACGCGGAGCACATCGCGGCGCTCGAAGCCGACCTGCGCCGGCCCGGCCGGATGGCCGTGGTCTCCAAGATGGGCCAGGTGCCCCCCACCGACGCCGGCGCGCGGCTCCCCGACCTGACCCGCGACGTGCTGGTCGTGATGGGCACGCTCGACCCCGACTGGGCCGACCCGCGCGCCGAGGCGGAGGGCATCGTGGCCGCCATGCCCGCCGGGCGCGGCCGGATCGCCATGATCGAGGGCGCCGGCCACTACCCGCACGCCCAGTTCCCGGCTCAGGTGGCCGCCGAGGTGCTGGCGTTCGTCAAGGAGCGCGTGCATGCCTAGGGCGGCGTTGTCCCGGGACACGGTCGTCGACCTGGCGGTGTGCCTGGTGGACGAGAACGGGCCCGAGGCCCTGACGCTCTCGGCGCTGGCGGCCCGCGCCGGGGTCGCGACGCCGTCGTTGTACAAGCACGTGCGCAACCTGGCCGAACTGCGCGAGCTGCTGTCGGTGCGGGTCACCGACGAGATCACCGACGAACTGGCCCAGGCGGTGCTGGGCCGTTCCCGCGACGAGGCCGTCGGCGCGCTCATGGACGCCTGGCGCGCCTACGTCACCCGCCACCCGCACCGCTACGCGATGGTCATCCAGCAGCCGCACCCCGGCATGCGGACGTCGGGCGAGCGCCTGATGGGCATCATGCTCGCGGCGCTGCGCGGCTACGGACTGGAAGGCTCCGACGCGATCCACGCGGCCCGCTGCCTGCGCGCGGCGGCGCACGGGTTCGCGGTGCTGGAGGCGTCGGGCGGGTTCGGCCTGCCCGAGCTGCTCGACGACAGCTACGACCTGCTCAAGCACATGGTCGTGGCCGGGCTGGCCACTCCCCGCTGAGCGGTCAGGACGCCTCGAAGGCGGCGGCCACGGCGGGCCGCACGTCCTGCATGGTGATGTCGTCCAGCTCGCGCTTGAGCGAGGTCATGTCCACGTCGGGCATGCCGCAGGCCACCGCCCAGTTCCAGGGCGTGAGGTCGCCGTCGACGTTGAGCGCGAACCCGTGGCTGGTGACCCCCCGGCTCTGTCGCATGCCGATCGAGATGATCTTGCGGCCGGTCGCGGACGTCCAGACGCCGGTCAGCAGCTCCGAGCCCGGCGGGGTGTCACGCCGCTCGGCGGGCAGGCCGAGCTTGCCCAGCGCCTCGACCAGGCGCAGCTCCACCTCCCGCACGTAGTCGACGATGCCCTCGTCCTCGCCGAGCTTGACGATGAGATAGCCCACGAGCTGGCCGGGGCCGTGGTAGGTGAGCTGCCCGCCGCGCCCGGTCTCCAGCACGGGGATGCCGCGCGCGGGATCGGGCAGGTGCTCGGCGGGGGTGCGCCGGCCGACGGTGTAGACGGGCGGGTGGCTGAGCAGCCAGAGCGTGTCCGGCCGTTCGTCCCGCTGGCGCTGCCCGACGAGGTCGGTCATGCGCTCCATCGCCGTGTCGTAGTCGACCAGATCGTCCTGCAGAAGTGTCAGCGGCCTTGCCCTCATCCTTCGAGGATAAGACGCATCCCGGACACCAGCGCACGCAGCCCGAACTCGAAGTCTCCGTCGGGGTCCTCCTCAGGCCGCGCGTCGAGCGGCACGGCCGGCCCGCGCTCGTCGATCGCCGAGCCGAGGGCGAACCTGCCGACCGCGATCAGCGCCCTGACCGCCTGCTCGCCGGTGAATCCCGCCTCGGTCAGCGGCCTGATGAGCGCGGGCAGCTCGGCCAGCCGGCGCGGCGTGGGCCGGGACCCGGCGTGCACGAGGGCGCCGTCCCGGTACGACAGCAGCGCGCTGCGGATCACCCGGCCGCGGGACATGAGCCAGTTGTCCCATTCCTGACCCGGTGCGGGCACGTCGAGACGCTCCAGCGTGTCGGCGAGCATCTCCTCGGCCATCTCGTCGAGCAGTTCCTGCTTGTTCTTGAAGTGCCAGTAGAGGGCCGGCTGTTTCACGCCCAGCTCGTCGGCCAGCCTGCGGGTGGTCAGCCCGTCGATGCCCACCTCGTTGAGCAGCCGCAGGGCCGCGCGTACCGCCGTCCGCCGTTCCACGCTTGACAACTTATCAAAGATAAGGCTTTATCAGTGATAAGCACTTATCGTTGATAAGGAGATGCGAATGGACGTCGTCATCGCCGGGGCCGGCCCGGTCGGGCTGATGCTGGCCTGCGAGCTGCGCCTGCGCGGCGTGCGCACACTCGTGCTCGAACGGCTCGCCGCCCCCACCGGCCTGTCCAGGGCGCTCAACCTGCACCCCCGCTCGGTCGACACCTTCGCCATGCGGGGGCTGCTCGACCGGCTCGGCGACGCGCCCCGCCTGGACCTGCAGCACTTCGCCGGCATGCGGGTGCTCGACCTGACGGCCACCCGGACCCCGCACCCGTACGGGCTGCTGATCCCGCAGTCGCGGGTGGAGGAGATCCTGGAGGCGCGGGCGCTGGAGCTGGGCGCGGAGATCGTCCGGGGCCGGGCGGTGACCGGCCTGACGCAGGACGGGTCGGGCGTGACGGTCGAGACCGGCGACGGCACGGCGTACCGGGCGGGCTGGCTCGTCGGCTGCGACGGCGGCCGGAGCACGGTGCGCAAGCTGGCCGGGATCGCCTTCCCCGGCACCCCCGCCACCCTGGCCGCCTACGTCGGTGACGTCACGGTCGCCGGCGGCACGCCGACCGGCTGGGTCCGCACCGGCCACGGCCTGTTCCAGTGGCCGTTCGTCCGGCCCGACGGCACGACCAGGATCCTGACCGTCGACCACGGACGGGTGCACGCGGACCGGGACGCCCCCGTGACGATCGAGGAGTTCTCGGCCAGCGTGCGCCGGCACCTCGGGGACGCCGCCCCCGAGATCACCGGGGCGACCTGGCTGTCCCGCTTCTCCGACGCGGCCAGGCAGGCCGAGCGCTACCGGGCCGGCCGGGTGTTCCTGGCCGGCGACGCGGCCCACGTGCACATGCCGTTCGGCGGCCAGGGGATGAACACCGGCCTCCAGGACGCCGTCAACCTGGGCTGGAAACTCGCCCTGGCGGTGCGCGGGACGGCCCCGGCCGGGCTGCTCGACAGCTACCACGCCGAACGACATCCGGTGGCCGCCGCCGTGCTGGCGAACACCCTCCAACAGGTCGAGCTGTCCGCGCCGGACGCCGGGACGACCCGGCTGCGCGACCTGTTCGCCCAGCTCATGACCGTCCCCGAGGCCAACAGGATGCTGGCCGAGGATGTGAGCGCGGCGTCGGTGCGGTACGCGGCGGGCCAGAACCCGCTCGTCGGCGCCTTCATGCCCGAGGGCCTGCGGCTGGACGACGGCCGCGGGCTGCTCGTCACCTCCGACCCGGCCCTTCGCACCGCGGGGGCGCGCTGGGCCGATCGGGTGGACGTCGTGCCCGGCGACCGCGGGCTGCTGGTGCGGCCCGACGGTTACGTGGCCTGGGCCGAACCCTGCGCGGAGCCCGCCGAGGCGGCGCTCACGCGGTGGTTCGGCGGACCGGCGGACGCGTCAGTGGGAGTAGCCCCTCGGCTGCTCCGGGACGAGGATCCACATGGCGACGTAGACCACCCAGAGCGGGCCGGGGATGAGCGACAGCAGCAGCCAGAGGATGCGGACGAGGGTCGGGGGCAGGCCCATCTTGTCGGCGAGCCCGCCGCAGACGCCGGCCAGAATCCTGTGCTCCCTTGAGCGGTACATGCTGTTCCTCCGTGTCGTGATGACCTACCGGTAAAACGGACAGCAGTGCCGCCGCTATCCCGCTAGGGACCCTGAGAAAACCCTGTAAGGGTCAGCCACTCATGAGCCATGCCCAGATGTTCCCTGGTCAGTCCATGTCTGGGATCGACGTGGATCAACAGGAAATTCTCCAGACCCTGATGCACCCTGAGGTACTGCTCGTCCTGCGCCCACACCTGGTCGTCGAACCACACGAACGGCCGCCGCCCGGCGTACGCGGCGACGTGCGGCGTCTTGAACATCTCGCCGTGCTCGGTCCGGGTCCGGTCGGGGCCCATGGTGACGACCGGGAGCGTGGGCAGGCCGATCCTGGGAGAGATCCACTCGTTGGCGTGGTGCTCCCAGGTGGTGGCCCAGACCAGCTCGGCGCCCGTGGTCAGGGCCAGGTCGAGGAGCCGGCGGCCGTGGCGGGGGTTGAGGTGCACGGTATAGACGTCGGTGCCGATCGTGCAGCGGTAGCGCCGGAAGTCGGGCGTGGGGCGGCCCATCGGGTTGAGCACGCCGTCGACGTCGAGCAGCAGCAGGGGTTTCACCTCGCCGCTCCGGTCCGGTGCTCCTGGGGGCTGACGCCGCGTACGCGCTTGAAGGCCGTGCTGAGCGCGAACGGGCTGCCGTAGCCGACCTTCCTGGCCACCGAGCCGATCGTGGCGTCGGGCTCGCGCAGCAGGTCGGCGGCGAGCGCGAGCCGCCAGTCGGTGAGGAAGGACATCGGCGGCTCCCCGACCAGGTCGGTGAACCGCCTGGCCAGCGCCGCCCTGGAGACCCCCACCTCGGCGGCGAGGGCGGCGACCGTCCAGGGGTGGGCGGGGTTGTTGTGCAACATCCGCATCGCCCTGCCCACGATCGGGTCGCCCATCGCGCGGTACCAGGCGGGCGCCTCGTGGGTGGCGAACCACGACCGCAGCACGGCGATCAGCAGCAGGTCGAGCAGCCGGTCGAGCACCGCGGACTGGCCCGGGTCGTCCTTGACGATCTCGGCGCCGAGCAGCGAGATGACCGGCCCGCCCGGCTGCACGAGAAGCTGGGGCAGCGCGTCGAGCAGGCGCCTGCTGACCTCGCCCTCCAGCGTGTACGTGCCGGTGATCAGCACGGTGCCGCCCGCCGGGTCGTTGCCCCAGGTGCGCACGCCGAGGTCCATCGACTGGTACAGCGACTCGCCGTCGACAGTGGTGCAGCGCTGGCCGGGATGGATGACGATCTGCGGCGCGGTGCCGGGGGCGTCGGCCACCACGTACGGCTCCGGCCCCCGCAGGATGGCCACCTGCCCGGGTTCGAGGCGGGCCGGCTCGCCCTTGTCCGGCAGCACCCACGCCTCACCGGACAGCAGGGCCACCAGCGTGAGCGGGGCCTCGTCCTGGATGCGCATCGACCACGGCGGGTCGAGGATCGACCGGAGCAGGAAGGCGCTCCGCGCTCTCGGTCCGTCGAGCAATGCCGCGAGCTGATCCATGGGCTAGACGATCGCATATGGCAACGCGCTTCTCAACCATGGAGAGTCTTATGGGTATGACGGCTTACTAGATGCATGACGATTTTGGTTCTGGGCGGAACCGGCAAGACCGGCCGCCGTGTCGCTGACCGGCTCACCTCTCTCGGCCTTCCCGTGCGGATCGGCTCCCGCTCGGCCAGCCCGTCCTTCGACTGGGCGGACCGCTCCACCTGGGCCGCCGCGCTGGACGGCGTCGAGTCCGTGTACGTGTCCTACTACCCCGACCTGGCGTTGCCCGGCGCGTACGAGGACGTCCTGGAGCTCACCCGGCTCGCCGCGGACGCCGGGGTGCGGCGGCTGGTGCTGCTGTCGGGCAGGGGCGAGCCGGGCGCCGAGGCGAGCGAGCAGACCGTGCGGGAGTCCGGCCTGGACTGGACGATCGTGCGCTGCGGCTGGTTCATGCAGAACTTCAGCGAGGGCTTCCTCTTCGACCAGGTCCTCGACGGCGTGCTGGCGATCCCGGTGGCCGACGTGCCCGAGCCGTTCGTGGACGCCGACGACATCGCCGACGTGGCCGTGGCCGCCCTCACCCAGGACGGGCACGCGGGCCGCCTGTACGAGCTGACCGGCCCGAGGCTGCTGACGTTCGCCGACGCGGCGGCCGAGCTGTCGAAGGCCACGGGTCGCACGATCACCTCCATCCAGGTCACGCCGGAGGAGTACGTGGCCGGGGCGGTGGCGGCGGGCGTGCCGATCGGCGAGGCCGAGGGCCTGACCGGGCTGTTCACCGAGGTGCTCGACGGCCGCAACGCCCACGTGACGGACGGCGTCCGGGAGGCGCTGGGCCGTCCGGCCCGCGACTTCGCCGACTACGCCGCGGCCAACGCCGCGGTGTGGGCCGCACGCTGAGGGCGGGCCGGCTCTCCCCCGGCCTGCTCAACCTGCTGGGCGGGCAACTGCGCGGCCCCCGTTTCCGCTAACCTCACCCTGGTCACTCCCGTAACCGGAAGGTGTAGTCGTGATCGGCTGGCTCGAAGCGGTGGTGCTGGGGCTCGTCCAGGGGCTCACGGAGTTCCTGCCGATCTCCTCCAGCGCCCACATCCGTGTGGTCTCCGCCTTCTTCGGCTGGCAGGACCCGGGGGCGGCCTTCACGGCGGTCATCCAGCTGGGCACCGAGGCCGCGGTGCTCATCTACTTCCGCAAGGAGCTGTGGGAGATCGTCTCCACGTGGGTCCGCTCGCTGTTCGACCGGGAACTGCGTGGCCACTGGGCGGCCCGCATGGGCTGGTACGTCATCGTCGGCACGCTCCCGATCGGCGTGCTCGGCCTGGCGTTCAAGGACCAGATCGAGACCGTCTTCCGCGACCTGCGCGTGGTCGGCACGACGCTGATCGTCTTCGGCTGCATCCTGTGGTTCGCCGACCGCACCGCGCGCAACAAGCTCACCCTGGAGAAGCACCTCAGCTTCACCCACGCCATCGTCTACGGCTTCGCGCAGGCGCTGGCCCTCATCCCGGGCGTCTCCCGCTCGGGCGGCACGATCACGGCGGGCCTGCTGCTCGACTACCGCCGCGAGGACGCCGCCAAATACTCGTTCCTGCTGGCCATCCCCGCCGTGCTGGCCTCGGGGGCGTTCGAGCTGAAGGACATCGGCGAGGGGCAGGCCCCCGCGTGGGGGCCCACCATCCTGGCGACGCTGATCTCGTTCGCCGTCGGCTACGCGGCGGTGGCCTGGTTCCTGAAGTACATCAGCACCCACCGGTTCACCGCGTTCGTGATCTACCGCATCCTGCTCGGCTTCTTCGTCATCCTGGCGGTCACCCTGGGCTGGATCCCGGCCTAGGCCGACACGGCCGTCCGGTCGAGGGCGGGCGAGGGGTAGTAGGCCGCCCACGCCTCGTCGCCCATGCGCAGGACCTTCAGGCCGGTCCAGCCGAGGCCGGCGACGGGCAGGGCCCAGAACAGCACGGTCACGGGGCCGTACTCGATGGGGAAGGAGACGACGTACCCGACGAAGACGAGCAGCGGCACCCACCAGCCGACGAACCCGGCCCGCCACACGGCGACGACCAGCAGCGGCAGGCCCAGCACGGCGAAGAACATCCACGGCATCTGGAAGCCGAAGATCACGCCGGGCAGGTTCAGCATCTCGTCGAGGATCTTCTGCGCCTGCTCCGGCGGGTTGTGCCGGCCCAGCCACCACTCGACGGGGTCGATCATCAGCAGGGCCGACGTCGAGATGTAGCCGATGGCCGTCGCCGCGCCGGCGATGTGGCCCAGCACGGTGGCCTTGCGCCTGGTGAGGTGCACCAGGGCGATGGCCGCCAGGCCCATGAACATCCAGCTCCAGTGGTAGAGCGCCGACTCGGCCTGGGCCAGCGCGGGGTTGTCGCCGTAACTGACCGCCTCGCGGGAGTCGCCCCACGTGCCGGGGTCGATGACGACGGCCACGAACTGCAGGAGCGGGGCCGCGATGAGCAACGTGCCCGCCGCGACGCGGCGGAAGGTCACCTGGTTCCTGAACATGCCGGCGACGGTACGTGCCGCCGCCGCCACCCGTCGTCCGCCTGCGGGGCGACCGGAGGTCACCTCCGAGGCGGAGAAGATCAGACCGCCACCGGCGTGCGCGGGGCGGCGGGGGCCGCCTGCGCCCGGCGTCCGGGCAGGGCGAGCAGGACCAGGCCGAGCAGCGCCCACAGGGCCAGCACCCCGACCGGCGTCCACAGGGCGGCCCCGCCGAAGAACACCGTGTTGCGCACCGCCTCGGCGGCCGGGCCCACGGGCAGGACGCGGCCGACGGCGGCGTACCACTCGGGGATGTAGCGGGCGCCGAGCGGTCCGCCGCTCGCCGGGAGCCCGATCGGGACGAACAGCAGCGCCGCCACCCCGACCCCCGGCGTGCCGATGACCTTGACCAGCCCGGCGACCACCAGGCCGACCGCCAGCGCGATGCCCGACGAGACCGCCACCAGCGGGCCGAAGCGGCCCGGCAGCGCGCCGAACACCACGTCGGCCAGCCACGCGACGGCCGTGCCCGCCACCAGCGAGCCCGCGGCCAGGACGCCGACCCGTGCCGCCGCGCCCAGACCCGGCGCGACCCGGGCGAGCAGCACGGCCAGCGCGATCCCCGGCAGCAGCACGCTGAGCACGTAGAACATGCCGGAGATGCCGCCGGCGTCACCGGGCGGCAGCGGGACGGCGTCCTCGACCTTCAGGGTGCGGCCCTGTGCCTGCGCGGCCCCCTGGAAAGCCGCGGTGATCACCGTCGCGCCGGTGCGGCCGCCCGCGCTCGCCACCACCAGCCTGCCCTCCCCCGGGACGAGCACGGCGTCCACCTCCCGGTCCAGCAGCGCGGCCCGCGCGGCTTCGGCCGTCCCGTACGGGCTCAGCGTGAACGCCCCCGCCCGCCGCCCGTCGATGCCGCTCTGGAGCTGACGCACCTGCTCGGCGGGCGCGACGACGGCGACCGGCACGCCGTGCGGTTCCGGCGCGTGGAAGGCCCCGAGGAACGACCCGGCGAACAACATCCCCAGCAGCGCGACCCCGACCACGAGGCCAATGATCCTGCGCATTTTTCACCACCTGATGAGTTCATCGATGTTGAATTCGAGGGTAGATGAATTCCACGTGGTTGAATAGCCCTATGGCCGAGGAACGCGGAAGACGACCGGGAAACCCGCAGACCAGGCAGGAGATCCTGGAGGCGGCGATGGAGTCCTTCGCCGCCCACGGCTACGGCGGCACCACGATCAGGGCCGTGGCGCGGGCCGCAGGCGTCGATCCGGCGCTGGTGATGCACTTCTTCGGCAACAAGGACGGCCTGTTCGAGGCCGCGATCAAGGCCAGCATGCCGGTCGCGCTGATGGTCGGCGCCCTCGACGGCGACGCGTCGGGCATCGGCGAGCGGCTGGTGACCCGCTACCTGGAGTTGTGGGAGGACCCGCGGCACGGCCCCCGGCTCTCGGCCGTGCTGCACGCGGCCGCCGCCACCCCGGCGACGGCCGCGCTGCTGAAGGAGCTGCTGGGCCGGGAGCTGCTCGCCCCGATCGCCCGCCGGCTGCCCGGCGCCCATCCCGAGGTCCGCGCGCTGCTGGCGGCCTCCCAGCTGCTCGGCCTGGCCATGATCCGCTACATGCTCAGGCTCGACCCGCTGGCCTCGCTGCCCGCCGGCCAGGTCGCGGCCCTGACCGCGCCCAACGTCCAGCGTTACCTGACGGGCACGCTCTCGCTCGACGAGATCGCCGCCGCCCGGGGGTAGGTCGCCAGGGTGAACAGCAGCGCCGCCACGCCGAGCCCGGTGGCCAGCACGACCACCCCTGCCCTGCCGTACGCGTCCAGGGCCACGCCGCCCGCGATGCCGGCCGCGAACAGGCCGACGTACTGGGCGGACGACAGCAGGCCGAGCCCGATCGGCACGTTGTCCGGCACCGCGGCCACCGTCCTGAACTGCTGGGCCGGCGCGATCAGCCAGCCGAGCGCGCCCCACAGGAACGCCCAGACCAGCGCGATCGGCAGGGCCAGGTTCGCGACGGGGATCAGGGCCAGGAAGACCGTGGAGGCGGCCAGGCCGATCAGCACCATCCTGCGCGGCCCGTAGGCGTCGGTGAGACGCCCGCCGAGCTGGTTGCCCACGATGCCGCCGAGCCCCCACGCCCACAACACGGCCGGCAGCGGCAGGTCGAACAGCGACCCGATGTAGGTGTAGGCGGTGAACCCGGCGCCGAACATCAGCAGCTGGGTGACCAGCACCACCAGCACCCGCCGGTCGGCCAGCGGCGCGAACCGCTCGCCGAGCCGTCCCGACACGGCGACCCTGACGTCGGGCACGAGCGCCGCCACCCCGGCGAAGCCGATCACGCCCAGCCCGACGACCAGCCATATCGTCGCCCGCCAGCCCGAGACCGAGCCCAGCCAGGTGCCCAGCGGCACGCCGACGGCCGAGGAGACGCTCAGCCCGCCCATCACCAGCGCCAGCGCCCGCCCGCGCCGGTCGGGCGAGGTCAGCACGTTGGCCACGCCCGAGGCGGTCGGGGTGAACATCGCCGCGCCGGCCGCGGCCACCACCCGCGTGGCCATGACCAGCGGGTACGTCGGAGCCAGCGCGGTCAGCACGTTGCCCGCGACGAACACGGCCAGCGCCAGCAGCAACAGCCGCTTGCGCGACAGGCGGGCGGTGAGCGCGGCCAGCAGCGGGGACAGCACCGCGTACGCCAGGGCGAACACGGTCATGAGCTGCCCGGCGGCGGACGTGGAGATCCGAAGGTCCGCGGAGATGGGGGTGAGCAGCCCGGCGGTGACGAACATGCCAGTACCGATGGCGAAATTTCCAGCAGCAAGGGGATAGAGCCGGGAACTCATGGAACCTCCAGCCGATTAGTTGGACGAGCATCAAATTGTCATTACAGTTGGATAGTTGTCAAACAATCAGAGGGAGGTAGGGTTCCACCATGCGCCTGCTACCGCACCCCGCGAAGGAGGACATCCAGCTCACCGAGGTCCTGCGCGCGCTCGCCGACCCCGTCCGGCTGGAGATCGTGGTCCGCCTGGCCACCCTGGGCGAGATGACGTGCACCGCCGCGGGCGACCATCTCGGCGTCCACAAGTCGACGGCCTCCCACCACTACCGCTCGCTGCGCGAGGCCGGCGTGATCATCTCCAAGCAGGAGGGCCGGCTCAAGTACATCAGCCTGCGCCGTGACGACCTCGACGCGCGCTTCCCCGGCCTGCTCGACTCCGTGTTGTCCGCCTCGCATGCCCCCACCTGACCGGCTGCCGATCCACGACGCGCTCCCCGAGCTGCTGGCCACGCTGGAGCGCCACGGCACGGCGGTGCTCACCGCGCCGCCCGGCACGGGCAAGACCACGGTCGTGCCCGTGGCACTGGCCGGAACCGGGCTGCGGGTGCTGGTCGCCGAGCCCCGGCGGCTGGCCGTACGCGCGGCGGCCCGGCGCATGGGCGTCAGCTACACGATCCGCGGCGAGCGGCACACCGGGGCGAACCCCATGGTCGAGGTCGTCACCACCGGCGTGCTGCTCCAGCGGCTCCAGCGCGACCAGGAGCTCGCCGGGGTCGACGCGGTCGTGCTCGACGAGTGCCACGAACGCCATCTCGACGCCGACACCGCCCTCGCGTTCCTGCTCGACGTGCGCGAGACGCTCCGTCCCGACCTGCGGCTGCTGGCCACCTCGGCCACCGCCGACGCGGCCCCGTGGTCCCTGCTGATCGGCGGGCCCGTGGTGGCCGCCACGGGGACGGCCCATCCCGTGGAGACCGTGTGGGCGCCGCCGGAGCGTCCGGTCGCGCCGCCCCACGGCCTGCGCGTCGATCCGGCGCTGCTGTCGCACGTGGCCTCGGTCGTCCGGCGGGCGTACGCCGAGCGCGACGGCGACGTGCTGTGCTTCCTGCCCGGCGTGGGGGAGATCGCCCGGGTCGCGGGGATGCTGGGCGACCTCGACGTGCTCCAGGTGCACGGCCAGGCGCCGGCCCGCGTCCAGGACGCCGTCCTGTCGCCCGGGGCCGGCCGCCGGGTCGTGCTGGCCACGTCGGTGGCCGAGTCGAGCCTGACGGTGCCGGGCGTCCGCGTGGTGGTGGACTCCGGGCTGGCCCGCGAACCCCGTACCGACCACGCCAGGGGGCTCGGGTCGCTCACCACGGTCAGGGTCTCGAAGGCGTCCGCCGACCAGCGTGCCGGCCGCGCCGGGCGGGAGGCCCCCGGGGCCGTGTACCGCTGCTGGACGGCGGCCGAGCACGAACGCCTGGCCGACCACGCGCGGCCGGAGATCGCGCTCGCCGACCTGACCGGGTTCGCCCTCCAGGCGGCCTGCTGGGGCGACGCGGACGCGGTCGGCCTCGCCCTCCTCGACCGGCCGCCGCCCGCCGCGATGGCGGCCGCCGTCCGCACCCTTGAGGCGCTGGGCGCGCTGGAGGCCGGCCGGGTGACCGGTCGCGGGCGGCGCATGGCGCTCGCCGGCGTGCATCCCCGTCTGGCCAGGGCCCTGCTCGACCTCGGCCCGCGGGCCGCCGAGGTGGTGGCGCTGCTGTCGGAGCAACTGCCCAGGGACGCGGGCGACGACCTCGCGGAGGTCTGGCGTACGGCCCGCAGGGGCGGCACCGGCTTCGCGGCCCGCTGGCGCCAGGAGACCAGACGCCTCGCCCGCGCCTCCGGCCAGGGGCCGGACGTGCGGAAGGTGAGTGACGACGCGCTGGCCGGCATGGCGGTGGCGCTGGCGTTCCCGGAACGGGTGGCACGGCGGCGCGGCGGCGGCTATCTCATGGCGTCGGGCACGCAGGCCCAGCTCGCCGAGGGCTCCAGGCTGTCCACCGCGCCGTGGCTGGCGATCGCCGTCGCCGACCGGCCCACGGGCTCGGCCTCGGCCCGCGTGCGCCAGGCCGTGGTGATCGACGAGGAGATCGCCCGGCTGGCCCTGCCCGTGACGGTCGAGGAGGAGGTCGCCTGGCGGGTGCCGCCGGGCGAGCGGCGCGGCGACGTGTCGGCCCGCGTGGTCGAACGCCTGGGCGCGATCGAGCTGTCCGCCACGCCGCTCAAGGACGCCGACGTACGCCCCGCCATCCTGCACGGCCTGCGCACCGAAGACCTCCTGACCTGGACGAGACAGGCGAAGGAGCTGAAGGACCGCCTGACCTTCGCCCACCGCGCGATCGGCCCCCCGTGGCCCGCCACCGACGACCTGATCGCCCTGGCCGACCAGTGGCTGGAGCCGGAGCTGTCCAGGGCCCGCCGCCGGGCCGACGTCGAACGCATCGACGTGGCCGCCGCCCTGCGCCGCCTGATCCCGTGGAGCGAACGCCTGGAGAACGTGGCCCCCGAACGCGTCGAGGTGCCCAGCGGCTCGCAGATCAGGATCGACTACTCCGGCGAGCAGCCGGTGCTGGCGGTGAAGCTGCAGGAGCTGTTCGGCTGGGAGGAGACGCCGCGGATCGCCGGCGTCCCCCTGCTGGTCCACCTGCTCTCCCCGGCGGGCCGTCCGGTGGCGGTGACCGCCGACCTGGCCTCGTTCTGGCGCGAGGGCTACCGGTCCGTACGGGCCGAGATGAGGGGCCGCTACCCTAAGCACCCATGGCCGGAGGATCCGCTCACCGCGCCGCCGACCCGCCGCGTCAACCGGAGCAGACCTTGATCGACGAAGCCGTCCGCGACAACGCCGCCTGGTGCGACACGATGTGCCGGGCGCACGGTCGTCCCGGCGTCTTCGGGCCGCTCGCCTGGACCAACCCGGCCAGGACGCCCGTCCTGTACCCCGACGCCGTCACGCTCTCCCCCGACGCCGGGCCTGCCGACGTGCTCGGTCACATCGACGCGGGCTCGGGCGCCTCGGTCAAGGACAGCTTCGGCACGCTCGACCTGCCGGGCTTCGACGTGCTGTTCACCGCCCAGTGGATCGCCCGGCCCGCGCCCGGCGCGCCCCGGCGTCCCCTCCGGGCGGCCACCGGCGACCCGATCGTGTGGGAGGTGGCCGCCGACCCCAGGGCGCTGGGCGAGTGGGCGCAGGCGTGCTTCTCCGGCGGCGCGCCCGGCCTGTTCCCGCCCGCGCTGCTCGACGAGCCGCAGGTGCGGCTGGTGTACGGCCGGATCGGGGCCGACGTGGTCTGCGGCGCGGCGCTCAACGCGAGCGGCACGGCGACGGGCGTCTCGAACGTCTTCGCCGCCGGCTGCGACGAGTCCGCCGCCTGGGAGGGCACGGTGGCGATGGCGGCCGAGCTGTTCCCCGGCCGCCCGCTGGTCGGCTACGAGAGCGACCCGTCGGCCGCCCTCGCCCACGGCTTCACCACCCTCGGCCCTCTCCGCATCCTGCTCAAGCCCTGACACACCGGGCGCGGTCAGTCCGTCAGGTCGGCCACCGTCAAACCGGTGCGGACCGGATGGGTCACCTCGCCCACCCCCATGTCCTTGAACCCGCTCGACGTGCCCACGCACACCACCGGCCCGTCGAAGTCCCGGCGCAGCTTCCGGTAGCCCGCCAGGCCCGCCGCCCCCGACAGCTCCTGCCATATGCCCTGCCGCGCCAGGTCCCGCTGGGCGGCGCGCATCTCGTCGTCCGTCACGAGCACCGCCTCGCCGCCGCTGTCGCGCACCGCCAGCACGCCCCGGTGGCCGCCGACCGATCCCGCGATCCCGTACGCCCGGCTGGCCCCCAGCTCGACGACCGCCGCGGGTGAGCCCTCGGCCAGGGCCCGCGCGTTGGGGCCGCCCGCGGCCGGCTCGCAGGAGAACATTTGCGGCACGTCCCCGGCCGCGCCGAGCAGCCGCAGCTCGGTGAAGCCCTTCCACATCCCGAACAGCAGCTCGGCGTACCCGGTGGGTGCGAAGACCGCCGCGGGGACCCGTCCGAGCTGCCGGAACAGCTCGTACGCGATCGTCTTGTACCCCTCGGGGCCGAACGGGTGGCCGGTGTGGGTCACGGTCTGGTTGGTGACCGGATGGTAGCCCAGCCGCTCCACGACCTCCCGCAGCAGCGGCCACCGCTCCTCCACCGGCACGGAGAACACCTTGGCCCCGTACGCCCGCACGAACGCCTGCACGCCGGCCGGCGAGTCCGCCGAGGCCAGCACGATGGCGGGCAGCCCGGCGCGGGCGGCGTACGCGGCGGCCGAGGCGCCGTGGTTGCCGGACGAGGCCACCACCACCCCGGCCGCCCCCTCCGCCAGGGCCGCGCTGACCGCCACCCGGTTCAACCGGTCCTTGTGCGACCAGGTCGGGTTCTGGGACTCGTCCTTGACGTAGATCCCGTCGAACTCCAGCAGCGGCGTCCCGCCCTCGCCCAGCGTCGGCGCCTCCAGGGACGGCAGCAGCGGCGACCACCGCGCGATGTCCGGCCCCGGCTCCTGGTCGAACAGACCCTTGTCGACGCGCGTGTAGTCGTAGACGACCTCGACCGGATAGGCGATCTCGCCGGTGCTGGTGCGGGGGCAGCCCCTCGTGAGCGGCGGGGACAGCGGGAACTCGATCGAAGGGTCACCCAGCGAGCGCTGGCGGATGGCAAGTGAAGATCCGTTCACGCGCATGGAGTTTATATGGCTATCATGGTGATATCACTTCGATAGCAAGGAGTCGCGATGGAACGTCGTGCTTTCCGGGTCAACGGATTCCTGGTCCTGCTCGTCCTCATCCTGCTGGGCGGCGCGGCGCTGGTCTCGATCGAGACGCTCGGCATAGCCTGGATCGTGCTCTTCGCGCTCGCAGCCTCCGGCTTCACCGTGGTCAACCCCAATGAGGCGAAGGTCGTGCAGTTCCTCGGCCGCTACGTCGGCACGGTCAACGTGGCGGGGCTGCAGTGGGTGACGCCGTTCACCACCAAGCGCCGCATCAGCCTCCGGGTGCGCAACTTCGAGACCGCCAAGCTCAAGGTCAACGACGCCGACGGCAACCCGGTCGAGATCGCCGCTGTGGTGGTCTACAAGGTCACCGACACGGCCAAGGCCGCCTTCTCCGTCGACGACTACGAGGAGTACATCGCGATCCAGTCCGAGGCCGCCGTGCGCCACCTCGCGACCACCCACCCGTACGACTCGCACGAGCCCGAGCGCACCAGCCTGCGCGACGGCGCCGAGGTGGCCGGCGAGCTGACCGCCGAGCTGCGCGAGCGCACCGAGCTGGCCGGCGTCGAGGTGCTGGAGGCCCGCATCACCCACCTGGCCTACGCGCCGGAGATCGCCCAGGCCATGCTGGTGCGCCAGCAGGCCAGCCAGGTGGTGGCCGCCCGCACCAGGATCGTCGAGGGCGCGGTCGGCATGGTCCAGCTCGCGCTCGACCGGCTGGCCGCCGAGGGGGTCGTGGAGCTCGACGAGGAGCGCAAGGCCCAGATGGTCTCCAACCTCCTGGTCGTCCTGTGCGGCGACCGGGCGACCCAGCCGGTGGTGAACGCCGGCAGTCTGTATGCCTGAGCGGAAGAAGCTCCTGCTCCGCCTCGACCCGGCCGTCTACGACGCCATCGCCAAGTGGGCGGCCGACGATCTGCGCAGCATCAACGCGCAGATCGAGTTCGCGCTGCGGCTGGCGCTGAAGGAGGCCGGGCGGGAGCCCGGCAGGAGCTCTCGCAAGGAAGAGTGAAAACCTGCACACTCTAGACATGTTGTGGGCAGGCAGGACCGCCATCGAGATCGCGGCGGCCGTCCGGCGCGGCGACGTCACGGCCACCACCGTCCTGGAGGAGCACCTTCACCGCATCTCCGAGCGGGATTCCCGGGTCGGCGCCTTCCGGCTGGTCAGGAAGCAGGCGATGGACGAGGCGCGGGCCGTGGGCGACCGCCGCGACCTGGCCGACCTGCCGCTCGCCGGGGTCCCGGTGGCGGTGAAGGACAACCTGGAGGTGGCCGGCGAGCCCACCCGTGGCGGCTCGGCGGCCACGTCCGGCGCGCCCGCCCGGGAGGACCATCCGGCCGTGGCCCGCCTGCGCGCGGCGGGCGCGGTGGTGGTCGGCCTGACCAACCTGCCGGAGCTGGGGCTGGTCGGCTTCGGCGACAGCCCGTACGGCGTCGTGCGCAACCCCTGGAACCTCGCCCGCACCGCCGGCGGCTCCTCCTCGGGCAGCGCGGCGGCGGTGGCGGCCGGGATGGTGCCGATCGCGCTCGGCAACGACGGCATGGGGTCGCTGCGCATCCCGGGCGCCTGCTGCGGCGTGCTGGCCGTCAAGCCGGGAACTGGCCTGGTCCCGCCGCCCGCCGACGACTGGGACGGGCTCACCGAGAACGGCCCGCTCGCCACGACCGCGGCCGACCTGTCGCTCGCGCTGTCCGTCCTGGCCGCCGACCCGGCGCTGGCCGAGGCGTGGCGTACCGGCCACCGGGTCGAGCCGAAGCCGCGCATGCTGCGTTCGGTCTGGGCCGACGACGACGAGGTGTGGGAGCCGCAACCGCCGCAGGACAGCCCGGAGCCGTTCGACCTGCGGGTGGCCTACGCCCCTCAGCCGCTGCCGGCGGGCCTGCCCGTCGACCGGGAGTTCCAGGCGGCGGTGCGAGCGGCGGCCGAGACGTTGCGGCACGCCGGGCACACCGTGGTCGAGCACCCGCACCGCCTGCCCGCCTGGCTCGGCCCCGCCGGGGTGGCCACCTGGCTCGGCCGGGCCGCCGCCGCCGCCGACGGCCTCGATCCGCACGCGCTGGAACGGCGTACCCGCGCGCTCGCCCGCGCCGGCCGCGTGCTCAGCAGGATCGGCCTGGACGGCAGGCGCGGCCGCGAGCGCTGGAGCGGCTACGGCGCCGACACCTGGTTCGGCGACGCCGACGTGATGATCACGCCGGCGCTCGCCGCCCTGCCGCCGCGCGCCGACCGCTGGGGCGGGCGCGGCTTCCTGCCCAACCTGCTGGCCAACGTCAGGTACGCGCCCACCACCGGCCCGTGGAACCTGTGCGGCTGGCCCGCGATGGCCGTGCCGGTCGCCACGCACTCCAGCGCGCTGCCGATCGGCGTGCAGCTCGTGGCGCCGCCGGGCGGCGAGCCGCACCTGCTGGCCCTGGCCGCCCAGCTCCAGGCGGCCCACCCGCCGCTGCGCCCGCCGGGCTTCTCCTAGACGCTCGGCATTTCCTAGACGCCGGCCGGGTGCCAGACGGTCTTGGTCTCCAGGAACCGCGTCATCCGCCCGAGCCCCGGATCGGCCGTCCAGTCCTCGCGCACGGGACGCAGCACGCGCTTGAGGTTCTCGGCCGCCTCCTGCTCGCAGCGCAGCGCCAGGTCGGCGTCCTCGACCCCGGTGAGGTCGAGCGCGTTGACGTCCATGTGCGCGGCCAGCCAGGGCGCCAGCTCGGCCTGGTGACCGGTCAGGATGTTGACCACCCCGCCCGGCAGGTCGGACGTGGCCAGCACCTCGGCCAGCGTGATCGAGGCGAGCGGCGCGGGCTCGGAGGCGACCACGACGCACGTGTTGCCGGTGACGATCACCGGCGCGACCACGGACACCAGCCCGAGCAGCGGATCGGCGGGCGCGACCACGGCCACGACCCCGGTCGGCTCCGGCGAGGACAGGTTGAAGTACGGCCCGGCCACCGGGTTCGCCGACCCGCGCACCGCCGTGATCTTGTCGGACCAGCCCGCGTACCAGACCAGCCGGTCGACCGCCGCGTCCACCGACTCCAGGGCGGCCTTCTTGCCCAGGCCCAGCTCCTCGGCGAACTGCCCGCGTCGCCCCTCCAGCATCTCGGCGACGCGGTAGAGGATCTGCCCCCGGTTGTAGGGGGTCGCGCCGGACCAGCCGGGAAACGCCTTACGCGCGGCCACCACGGCGTCGCGCGCGTCCTTGCGCGAGGCGCGCGAGGCGTTGGCGAGGAAGTCGCCCTTGGGCGAGGTCACGGGATAGGACCTCCCACTCTCCGAGCGCGGGAAGGCCCCGCCGATGTACAGCTTGTAGGTCTTTCTGACGGACAACCTACTCATCGCCCCGACCTCTCCACGTGGACTCCTGCGACGTCTGAACCGGGGCGAACACCTGGCCGCACCTGCTGACGCCGCAGCGGTGGGCGTACCAGCCGACGCGTACGGGCCGGCCGGCGCGGGCGAAGGCGTGCCCGCGGGTGGCCTGGGCACGCCGCCCGGACCGCCCGGCACGGCGATGATCACACGTCAAGGTAGGCCTCCAGCCCCGCGAGCCCGCCCTCACGTCCGTACCCCGACTCCTTGTAGCCGCCGAACGGCGAGGTGGGGTCGAACTTGTTGAACGTGTTGGCCCAGACGACCCCGGCCCGCAGCCGGTCGGCCATCCACAGGATGCGCGAGCCCTTCTCGGTCCAGACCCCGGCCGACAGCCCGTACGGGGTGTTGTTGGCCTTCTCCACGGCCTCGGCCGGGGTGCGGAAGGTCAGCACGGACAGCACCGGCCCGAAGATCTCCTCCCGGGCGATCCGATGGGACTGGGCGACCCCGGTGAACAGGGTGGGCGGGAACCAGTAGCCCCGGTCGGGCAGCTCGCACGCGGGCGACCAACGCTCGGCGCCCTCGTCGGCCCCGGCCTCGGACAGCTCTCGGATCTTGGCGAGCTGCTCGGCCGAGTTGATCGCGCCGATGTCGGTGTTCTTGTCGAGCGGGTCGCCGAGCCGCAGCGTGCCGAGCCGCCGCTTCAGCGACTCCAGCAGCTCGTCGTGCACGGACTCCTGCACCAGCAGCCGGGAGCCCGCGCAGCAGACGTGGCCCTGGTTGAAGAAGATGCCGTTGACGATGCCCTCGACCGCCTGGTCGACGGCGGCGTCCTCGAACACGATGTTCGCGGCCTTGCCGCCGAGCTCCAGCGTGAGCTTCTTGTCGGTGCCCGCGACCGTGCGGGCGATGATCCGGCCGACCTCGGTCGAGCCGGTGAAGGCCACCTTGTTCACGTCGGGGTGGGCCACCAGGGCGGCGCCGGTCTGGCCCGCGCCGGTCACGATGTTGACCACGCCGGGCGGCAGCTCGGCCTGCTGACAGATCTCCGCGAACAGCAGGGCGGTCAGCGGGGTCGTCTCGGCGGGCTTGAGCACCACCGTGTTGCCGCAGGCCAGCGCGGGAGCGATCTTCCAGGCCAGCATGAGCAGCGGGAAGTTCCACGGGATGACCTGACCGGCCACGCCGAGCGGCTTGCTGCCGAACCCGGCGTAGGCCAGCTTGTCGGCCCAGCCCGCGTAGTAGAAGAAGTGGGCCGCGACCAGCGGCAGGTCGACGTCGCGCGACTCGCGGATGGGCTTGCCGTTGTCGAGGGACTCCAGGACGGCCAGCTCGCGGGCCCGCTCCTGGATCAGGCGCGCGATGCGGAACAGGTACTTGGCCCGCTCGGCGCCCGGCAGGGCGCTCCACACGCCGAACGCCTTGCGCGCCGCCTGCACGGCCCGGTCGACGTCGTCGGAGGAGGCCGAGGCGACTTCCGCCAGCTTCTCCTCCGTCGCCGGGTTGACCGTCTTGAAGGGGGAGCCGGAGCCGTCCACGAACTCACCGTTGATGAACAACCCGTACGACGGCTTGAGATCGACAATGTCGCGCGACTCTGGCGCGGGTGCGTAGTCGAACATCGCCGTCACGCCAGGGTGAGGTATAGGGACATCACCTTGCCAGCGTAGACGGTCGGTCCGAGTGCTCAGAGGGGCCCGGAGCTCCTAGGACAGGAGTGACAGGCGGTGCGCCGCCGCGGCGGCCTCTCCGCGCGTGGTGACACCCAGCTTGGCCAGGATGTTCGAGACGTGCACACTGACGGTTTTCGCCGAGATGAACAGTTCGGCGGCGATGTCGCGGTTGGTGCGTCCCTGGGTCACCAGGCGCAGCACCTCCAGCTCGCGCGGCGTCAGCAGCTCCGACGGCGTCTCCTGGGCCTGCGGGCCGCCGCCCACGCGGCGCGACAGCGCCTCGATCTCCTCGGCGAGCGGGGTGGCGCGCAGCGCGGCGGCGAGCGGGCGCGCCTGCCGGAGCCGGGTCGCCGCGCCCTCCCTGTCACCGCTCCTGGCCGCGGCGCCGGCCGCCCGCAGCAGGGCCTTGGCCTGGTTGTGCGGACGCATCAGCCGCTCCCACGCCGCCGCAGAGGCGTCGAAGTCGCCGCTGTAGGACAGCCGGTACGCGTCCGCCACCGGCCCGCTGATCGTCAGCTCGGCCGCCACTTCCGCGGCGTGCGCCCGTACCGCGGCGGTCCGGCCGGGTTCGAGGTCCTCCGCCGCGTCGCAGACCGTGCGCAGCAGGGAGAGCAGCCGCCAGCCCAGCATGGCCTTGCTCGGCAGCCTCGGATGCGACAGCGCCCGCTCGGCCACGGCCAGCGCCGCCCACGGCTCGCCCTTGAGCAGGTGCCAGCCGATGTGCAGGCGCGCGTTGCTGATCACGTCCTGGACGAAGTCTTCGGGGCGGTCCTTGAGCACGCCGATCTCCGACAGGATGCCCTCGACGCGCTGCAGGTCGCCCCTGGCCAGCCCGATGTCGGCACGCACGCGCAGCAGGGCGTACTGGGTGCGCAGGACGGGCCCGTAGTTGAGCGCGCTGTCCACGAGGTCGAGCGCCTCGTCCCAGCGGCCGAGCGACTCCAGCGCCTCGGCCCAGTTGTTGAGGATGAACAGCCCGCTGCCGCGCAGCCTGCCGTACTTCTTGGCGTACTCCCAGCCCTCCTCCGACAGGCGCAGGGCCTCCTCGGCGCGGCCCATGTCGATGAGGGAGTCGATGTTGTTGCCGATCGCCCTGACGATGATGCGGCCCGAGCTCTCGGTCTTGCCGAGCGTCATCGCCTGCTCGTTGACGGCGATGACCCGCTCCAGCTCGCCTCTGAGCGAGTGGCCGAGCGCCAGGTTCATCAGCAGGTCGCCTTCGAGGCATTTGTCGCCGGACCGCCTGACCAGGTCGAGGCCCTCGTGGATCAGCTCCTCGCCCTCGGTGACCTGGCCGCGGAGCATGAGCTGCCTGCTCAGCGGCATGACGACCTCCGCGCGCACCGGGCCGGGCTCGGGCACCAGCCGCAGGGCGTGCCGGAGCAGCTCGATCACGCCCATCTGCCCCTTGGACGCCTTGAACGACGCCTGCCGCACGATGAGCTGGGCCACCCGGCCCGGCTCAGCGGTCTCGTCCAGCTCGGCGAGGGCGGCCTTGACGAACTTCACGCCCTTGTCCACCTCGCCGCCGGCGTTCGCGGCCTCGGAGGCGCGTTCGAGCACGGCGGTGTGGTCGACGCCGATGCGCCGGGCGGCGTCGGGGACCCGGTCCCAGAGCATGAGCACGCGTTCCAGCAGCGGCACGGCCTCGGTGTAGGCGTACGCCTTGAACGACTTCTGCGCGGCCTCCCAGGCCGACACCAAGGCCCAGAGGTCGTTGCGGGCGCCGTACCAGTGGTGGGCCAGCTCGACGGCGGCGCGGCCGGGCGGGACGAGCGAGCGGTCCTTGGAGATCTCCTCGGCGTACCGGGAGTGCAGGCGCTGGTGCTCGCCCGGCAGCAGCTCCTCGTGCACGGCCTCCTGGATCAGCGCGTGCCGGAAGACGTAGGCGCGGTTGTCGGCGATCTGCAGCACGTTCCCGGCGATTGCGGGGCGCAGAGCCGCCTCCAGCTCGATCTCGGACAGCCCGCTGACGGCCGCCAGCAGCGCGTGACCGACCCGGTTGCCGCCGGCCGCGGCCATGCGCAGGACGCGCTGGGTGTCCTCGGGCAGCCGTTCGACGGCGCTGAGTATGAGGTCCTGCATGGACTCGGGGAACGTGCAGTCCTCGCCGCCGTCGAGCAGCGCCTCCACGAACAGCGGGATGCCCTCGCTGCGTTCGTAGACTTTCTGAACCTTCACATATTCCGGCGCGGCGCCGAGGATGCCGGCCATCTGGGCGGCCACCTCGTCGCGCGACAGGCGGGGCAGGTCGAGACGGTGGACGCCGTTCACCCGGCCGAGCTCGGCCAGCACGGGGCGGAGCGGATGTTGCCGGTGCAGGTCGTCGGAGCGGTAGGTCATGACGATGAGCACCTGCGGGGCGTGCAGGTTACGGCTGAGGAAGGCGATCAGGTCGCGGCTGGAGCGGTCGGCCCAGTGGATGTCCTCGATGATGAGGACCGTGGGGCGGGTGTCCGCGAGGCGTTCGAGAAGGGTGAGGAACTGCTCGAAGAGCCGGGCGCGGCCCGTCTCCGTCTCCCCGTCGCCGCTGGGCTCGCCGAACTCCGGCAGCAGCCTGGCCAGGTCTCGCTGGGCTCCCTCGGGCAGCAGCGCGGCCACCGCGGCGGGGCCCTGCTCCCTGACGAGCTGCCTGAGCGCGGCGGTGAAGGGCGCGTAGGCAAGGCCCTCGGCCGACAGCTCCACACAGCCGCCGACCAGCACCTGCGCGCCGTCGGCCACGCAGGACTCGGCGAAGCGCTGCACGAGCCGGCTCTTGCCGACCCCAGCCTCCCCGCCCATGAGCACGGCCGTCACCGTGCCCTTACGTGCCTCGTCGAAGCTCTCTGCGAGAGCGGCGAGCTCCTCCGCCCGCCCGACGAAGACGGGACTCACCGAACGTCCCAGCATGTCGTTCAGCATGCCATGCCCTATCAATCAGTTTCGACGGGGTTTAGGGGGGTTGAGAGGCCCGGCCGCCACTACTGATCACGCGGCCGGGCTCTCTTGGGGCGGTCATGACGAACGGCGCTTGCCGAAGACCGAGCGACGCTCGGCCTTGTTGCCCTTCATGGCCTCGCGTACGCGACGGTGCTCGGCGGCGGCCTTCCGGAGCTCGCTGGCGTGGGACTTCATGAGCTCGTACTCGAGTTCGGGGTTCATCGTGTTCTCCTGAACATTTGCTGCTTTTCCCTGACATCTTCAATGTTCGGCCTAAGGCCCGGCCCGCCACATCAGGTGGATGACCTATCTGCGGGCGTACGCGGGGCCGGACATACCTAGGACAGGGCCCGTCCCGCCTTAGGCGGCGTTCCCGTCCGTCCGGTTTGGAGGTAGTGGCCCTGGTCGGCGATGCTGTGAGGGTGTCAACTGTGACTACCTCGCTCGCGGACGTCGCCTCGTCCCACGCGACGCTGCGCGCCTTCCTGCACGGCCTTCCCGGAGTCGACCGGGTGGGCGCCGACCAGCGGGCGGCCATGCTCGGCACCCGTTCCATCAAGACCACGGCCAAGGCCCAGGCCATCGACCTGGCCATCTCCATGGTCGACCTGACGACGCTCGAAGGCGCCGACACGGCGGGCAAGGTGCGGGCCATGTGCACCAAGGCCGTGCACCCGGGCGGCGGCGCCCCCAAGGTGGCCGCGGTCTGCGTCTATCCCGACATGGTGGAGGTGGCCGTCCGGGCGGTGGCCGGGTCGGGGGTCAAGGTGGCCTCGGTCGCCACCGCGTTCCCCAGCGGGCGCTCCTCGCTGGAGGTCAAGGTGAGCGACACGGCGCTGGCCGTGGCCGCGGGCGCCGACGAGATCGACATGGTGATCGACCGCGGCGCGTTCCTGTCCGGCGACTACGTGAAGGTGTACGACGAGATCGTCGCGATCAAGGCCGCCTGCGGCGCCGCGCACCTGAAGGTGATCCTGGAGACGGGCGAGCTGGCGACCTACGACAACGTGCGCCGGGCGTCCTGGCTGGCCATGATCGCGGGCGCCGACTTCATCAAGACCTCCACCGGCAAGGTGTCCCCGGCGGCCACGCTGCCAGTGACCCTGATCATGCTGGAGGCGGTGCGCGACTTCCGCGACACCACCGGCCGCCAGGTGGGCGTGAAGCCGGCCGGCGGCATCCGCACGACCAAAGACGCCATCAAGAACCTGGTGCTGGTCAACGAGACGGCGGGCGACGACTGGCTCTCCCCCGACTGGTTCAGGCTGGGCGCGTCCTCGCTGCTCAACGACCTGCTCATGCAGCGCCAGAAGCTCGCCACCGGCCGTTACGCGGGTCCCGACTACTTCACCCTCGACTGAGGGTGACGGCCCTCGGGCGGCTCTACGAGGTGTTCGGAGCCGTCGCCAGGCCCGCGAGCGTGCCCGGCTGCCCCCACTGCGTCGAGCCGGGCGAGCAGGCGTGCCTGCTGTCCGGCCCGGTCTCCGCGATCGAGGCCGGCTCGCTGGCCCGTTACGCCGCCAAGGCGCTCACCACGTGGGGGGACGTCCCCGCCTTCCGTTACTTCCTGCCGCGCCTGCTCGAATGCGCGGCGGCCGACGCGTTCCCCTACCCCGACCCGGAGATCGTCCTCGGCAAGCTCGCCCTCGCGGGCTGGCACGGCTGGCCGGCCGGCGAACGCGCGGCCGTCACCGCGTTCCTGCACGAGTGGTGGCTCGGCACGCTGCGCCGCCATCCGTCCCGCCCGCCGGCCGGCACGGTGTTGTGCGCCGTCGCCGCCACCGGCGTCGACCTGACGCCCTTCCTCGACGCCTGGGCCGGGCTGGGAAGCGAGGCGGCGATCGCCCACCTGCACGACTTCGTCACCGACGGCCTGTCCGGGCGGCGGCTGACCAACGCCTTCTGGGATCGCGACGCCCCCGCCCACGCCCAGGTCCTCGCCTGGCTCGGCGACGGGCCCGCGGCCCGGGCGGTGGAGGCCGCCTTCGCCCGGGAGAGCCGCGAGCCGGTGCTCGGCCTGCTCGCCGACGTCCACGAACGGCTGCCGCGCTTCTAGAGCAGCGCCTCGACCAGCAGCACGATGCCGAACACCGCGAACGCGGCGGCGGCGCCGTACCGGATGACCTTCTCGGGGAGGTGCTTGCCGAGCAGGCGGCCCACCAGGATGGCCAGGGCGTCGGCGGCGACCATGCCCACGGTCGAGCCGATCCACGTGCCGACCCAGCCGTGCTGCGTGGCCAGGGTGATCGTGGCGAGCATCGTCTTGTCGCCCAGCTCGCTCAGGAAGAACGCCACGGTCACCGCGACCAGGACGTTCCTGGTCGTACGCCGGGCCTTGTCCTCCTCCTCCTTGGTCAGCTCGTCGCCCCGCAACGTCCACAGGGCGAACCCGAGGAAGGCGATGCCGGCCACGATCGAGATGGCCGTCGTCGGCAGCGCCTTGCCGACCAGCCCGCCCACGGCCACGCTCAGCAGGTGCACGACGGTGGTGGCGATGGTGATGCCCGCGAGCACGGGCCAGGGCTTGAAACGGGTGGCGAACGTCATCGCCATGAGCTGGCTCTTGTCACCGAGCTCGGCCACGAAAATGACCGCGAGACTGATCCAGAACGCTTCCAACCGGTCCTCTTTCCCGCGACCAGACCGGAAGCAGGCACCCGGGGGATCTTCGGGCACGACTTTCGGCCCGGCAGCGTCTTTGTCCATGACTGCCAGGCCGAAGGTCTCGTCCGCCCGTCAAGGCCCGTGTGACCGGGCGCGATCACGCGCCAGTATGTCGATCACACGATTGGGACTACTCCCCTTCGGAATTACCAACACACCATAACAGCCCACGTGAAGCCGTCATTCCGCCGGTCAGGCCCCCTGCTCGGACACCGGCTCGGCCGTCAGTGTGCAGCCGACCAGCACCGGCTCGTTGACCAGTGTCACGCCGAACTTCTCCCGCACCCCGTCGCGCACCTCCACGGCCAGCCCCAGCAGGTCGGCCGTGGAGGCGGCGCCCGCGGGGTTGGTGAGGGCCAGCGTGTGCTTGGTCGAGATGCGCACGGGGCCGCGCTCGTAGCCCTTGGGGAAGCCCGCCTGCTCGATCAGCCAGGCGGCCGGCACCTTGACGCGGCCGTCGGGCATGTCCCAGCTGGGGTGGCCGGGAGCGCGTCCGGCCAGCTCGGCGGCCTCCTCCGCGGTCAGGATCGGGTTGGTGAAGAACGAGCCCGCGCTGCGGCTGTCGGGGTCGGCCGCCGGATCGAAGACCATGCCCTTGCCCCGCCGCAGCCCCAGAACGGCCTCACGGGCCGGCCCGAGGGGCACGCGGCCGCCGAGCTCCACCCCGAGCCGCCCGGCCAGCTCCTGGTAGGCCACCGGGCCGGACAAGTCCGACACATCCAGTGCGTACGTCACGGCGAGCACCACGTGCCGCGACAGGTCCCGCTTGAACGCGCTGTCACGGTAGGAGAACCCGCACTGGCGCGCCTCCAGGTCGATCACCTGCCGGGTAAGCCGGTCGTAGGCCCGTACGCACCTGATGGTCTGCGCCACCTCCTGGCCGTACGCGCCGACGTTCTGGATCGGCGTCGAGCCCACCAGGCCCGGGATGCCGGACATGCACTCGATGCCGGACCACCCCTCGGCCACGGCCCGCTCGACCAGCGAATCCCAGTCCTGGCCGGCCTCGACCGTGAGCAGCACCTGCTCGCCGTCCCTGGAGACCGTCACGCCCTCGGTGGCCACCTTGACGACCAGGCCGTCGAAGCCTTCGTCACCGATCACCACGTTGCTGCCGCCGCCGAGCACCAGGGTCGGTACGCCGTTCATGTCGGCCTCGGCGACGAGGGACACGAGCTGCTCCGCCGTAACTGCCTCGGCGAAGTCGCGGGCGGGGCCGCCCAGGCCCAGGGTGGTGTGCGGCGCGAGCATCTCCATGGCCACCAAGCTTATGAGCCCCCCAGCCCCCACAACACCCTCCCCAACCCCGCACCGCCTCGGCCGCGCCTGCGGCGACGCTTCCGATCGGCTTCCCGGGTCAGGGGCGGGGCGATGGTGGGGGGTCAGCTGTGGAGGGGCTGGTCGTGGTGGTGGGTGGAGTTGAGCCGGCGGACCGGGAGCGGGCCCTCGGGCACCACCAGCCCGCCCTCCAGCGCATGCGAGAACTCCAGGTCGGCCTCTTCGCCGCGTTCGGCGCCCTCGGGGAAGGCGCCCAGCGCCGCCGCCCTGCGCACCGCCATCAGGTCGCAGCGCAACGCCCCCACCCTGCCGGGCTCCTCCGCCTCGGCCGCCTGCCACCCCGCCGCCACCGCCCCTTCCACGATGGCCGCCACCAGCGGCGTCAAGGCGTCCCCCGTCAGCGCGAGCGAGGTCTCGACCAGCACGTGCACCTCGGACTCGTCCAGCCGCAACAACTTGGTACGGCCCTCACCCCACCCCGCCGTGCCCCCGGCCGCCCGCGAGGTCTCGGCGACGTGCCACACCACGATCCGCTCCGGGTGCCGTTCGGCCAGCTCGTCCAGGACGTCTCCCGCGCCGTCGACGTTCCCCAGGTCGAGGGCCAGAATCCGGGCGCGCGTGTGGTCGATCACCGACTGGACGCACTCCAGCACGTCCCCGGGCCGGCCGTCCACCAGCAGCCCGGCGGAGACCGTCACGTCCTTGGTCTCGACGCGCTGGCGCTCGGTGTTGACGCCCAGGTCGTCCATGCGGTTCGTGGCGAGGGTGCCGTCCCAGACGCGCTGGGCGTGCAGCATCGTGTCGTCGGGGTCGCCGTGCTGGCCGGGGTCGCCGGAGAAGCCCAGCGCGGCGGCGGGGTTCCCGTGCGCGCCCGCGCCCCTGGGCCGGGCGCGGCCCGTGCCGACGCCGGTGGCCGAACCGCCCGTGGTGTCCCGTCCGGTGCCGCTGCTGCCTCCCACCTGTTCAGGGGACGTGGGACGCAGGTGAGCGGGAGGCTTGGCATCGGTCACGGACGACACGGGGATGGAACGGACGGTGGGCCAGACCTGTCGCGCAACTTCACTCATAACAACACGGGCTACCCGCGACCCGCCCGACATATCACCGGATCAGGAGAGCTGTACCACCGCACGCGCCTTCGACAGGACCTTCGCGTCGCCCGCCTTGGCCGTCAGCCCGACGACCACCCGCTTGTCCTGCAACTTCTCCTCGACGACTCCGCTCACCGAGATCGTCGCACCCTGGTCGTCGTCGGGCACGATCACCATCGACGAGAACCGCACGCCGAAGTCCAGCACGGCGCCCGGATCGCCCGCCCAGTCCGTGACGAACCGGCCCGCCTGCGCCATCGTGAACATGCCGTGCGCGATCACGTCGGGCAGCCCGACGGTCCGGGCGAAGCGCTCGTTCCAGTGGATCTGGTTGAAGTCGCCGGAGGCGCCGGCGTACATGACCAGGTTCAGCCGCCGGACGTTGTAGCCCACGGCCGGGAGCTCCTGGCCGACCTCGACCTCGTCGTACCTCACCGTGGCCGCCATCTCAGCCCGCCCCTCCGCGCTCGACGATCGTGTTGTAGGTCGTGCAGACCGGCTCTCCGGCGACCGTCGTCACGTCGCTCCTGATCGTCAGCAGCTCGTTGCGTCCAGCGCTCCTGATGTCGGTGATCGTCGCCGTGGTGACCAGTTCGTCGCCCGCGCAGACGGGCCTGGCGTACTCGAACCGCTGCTCGCCGTGGACCACCATCGCGAGGTTCAGGCCCAGCTCGGGGTCTACCAGCGCCTCGCCGCCCGCCTGCAGGCTGAACACGATGGGGAACGTGGGCGGCGCGATCACGTCGGGGTATCCGGCGGCCCTGGCGGCCTCCCTGTCGCGGTAGACCGGGTTGTTGTCGCCGATCGCCGCCGCGAACTCCTTGATCTTCACCCGGCTGACCTCGTACGGGGCGGCGGATGGATAGGTCCTGCCCACGAAGTCACGGTTCAAGGCCATCAGTGCTCCCTCGTATGTCTTCAACGAGCGCTGCTGAGGCAGACGGTAACAGAACAAGGTTCGGCTGTCGCCGCTCATGGCGTGCTTTTTGCCGGGGCCCGGCTCAGCGCCTAGGAAAGCCCCTCAAAGCAGTGAGAACACGACAAACCGGCGCCCCGTCCGGGACGCCGGTTGTGCGATATGGAGGCAGAAGTACCGCTAGCGGGTTTCGCGGTGCGCGCGGTGGCAGCGGCAGTTCGGGCAGTACTTCTTCAGCTCAAGCCGATCCGGGTCGTTGCGCCGGTTCTTCCGCGTGATGTAGTTGCGGTGCTTGCACTCCTGGCAGGCCAGCGTGATCTTCGGCCTAACGTCGGTGGCAGCCACTTGGGAGTGCCTTTCTACGTTCGGGACATGGACACACCCGTACCCAGGCCGACCGACCTGGGATTGGGTAGTAGCGGAGGCCGGACTTGAACCGGCGACACAACGATTATGAGCCGTTTGCTCTGCCTGACTGAGCTACTCCGCCTTGGCCGGAAACTCCCGGCCCGTAGAGGATACCCGAAGCTGGGAGCACATTAGTAACTCACCTGATCGGGTGGGGTGCTACCAGTATGCCCCAGGAACCTCCGACAACCGAAATCCGATCATGCCACCTGGGTCTCGCCTGGGGAATCACCCGCGGAGGCCATCGCCACACTAGCAGCCACCCTTTGCCGACGCGAACGTCCGGACCAGGCGCGCAGCAACAAACACACCACGGCGACGCCCGTCCACGCGGTGACCAGAAGGGCCCCCGGCGGCCGCCGACGACGCCCGTCCGTACGGTGAACGGGCGTGCCCCCGGCGAACGCCGGCGGCGCGCGTCCCCGCGGCGGACGGATCCGCGCGGGGTGACGGAGGGGTGTCCGCGGCGGACGCCGACGCAGCGGCAGAGGGGGCCCGCAGCGGACGCCTGCGCTCACCCGAGGGTGTCGCGCAGTCAAAGCCAGCGCAGTGGCGAAGTGGGCAGAGCGGGCAGCCCTGGAGTGGACGGCCCTGAGTGTCAGTTCTTCGTGGGAGACCCCAAGCGGGCGGCCCTAAATGGTCAGCCCTGGATGGTCACTCCCCGGGCGGGCGTCCAGCGCTGAGGTGAGGGTCCCTGGGTGGGCAGCAGCCCCTTGGGGCGGGACGGCCCTGGATGGGCAGCCCCAGGTGGGCAGCCCCAGGGGCGAAAAGGGAGCGCGGTGGACACCCGTGCGACGGCGCAAGGGGGCGCGTGCCGCACGGGTGTCCGGCGAGGTGCCGCCCACCCCGACCGCGCCCCGGCTCCTCTACGACGAGCCGCCCCCACCGGCCCCGCGCCTCGGACCCGACACTTCATCCAGGCCCATCAGCCCGGCCCGGCATGGGGCCGGGCTGCGTCGGGGCTGGCCGGGCCGGACCGGGCGGGGGCCGGGTGGGGTTCTCATGCCTGGCGTTCGTCGACGCCGACGGCGCCGACGCCGCTGCCCCAGCTTGCGCATTTGCCCTCGGACCTGCCCGAGGCGCCGGGACCGAGCGTGATCCACGGGCCGACGACGTCCGGGCTCCAGCCGCAGGTGATCACGGCGCGGTACACCCAGGTCTGGCCGGTCGGGTTGTGGCAGTCGGCCCGGCCGACGTAGCCGTCCTCCGGGGCGCGGCCGCTGTTGCACTGGAGGCTGCCGGCCGAGGCGGGGGCGGACGGGATGACAAGCCCGGAAAGGACGGCGGCGACACCAGCGGCGAGTGCCAGTTTCCTGTTCATGTCGTCTTCCTCTTCTGCTCGTTCTGCTTGTGCTGCTCAGGGTTTCGGCGCTGGTCTGCGCTCGAATGCCAGGAAAGCGACCGGGCGCCGGTGTCCAACAGCAGGGCGGACAGACTCGTCCGGAGTCGTCCACACGCGAGCCTGACTCGGACGTCCCTGAAATCCCCCCGGACACGTACGGTCATCGTTCGTACACTGTCGGACAGATGACGGCCGGTCGGGGAGAGGGGCGATGGGCGAGGACCAGGAAGGCGCGGAACCCGGCGTGGAGTCGGTGAGCTGTCACGAGGGTCTGGTGAGGCTTCTCGCCGAGCAGTTCGCGCGGGCGGACGTGTCGTTGCGGGAGCTCCAGGCGCGGGCGGACAGAGCGGGCGGGCCCCGGCTTCCCCGGGCGACCTGCGCGGACATGCTGGCCGGACGGCGGTTTCCGAAGAAGGCGGTGATGGTGACGTTCCTGCGGGCTTGCGGGGTGCCTGAGCATCGGGTGCCGGAGTGGGAACGGGCCTGGGAGCGCGTACGGATCAATCGCATGCCGCCGTCCGGCTTCCAGCTCACCCGGACGGCGCTGGCTCCCTTCGAGGATTTCGGGCTCCCCGACGTCGCCTCCGTCCATCCGCACGCCGGCCCCCTCGGGGGCTGGCTCAGCCGGGCGCCGTGCCTCCCGCGGGGCTGAGCCAGCCGGGCGCCGTGCCCGCCGACACCCCCACCGAGCCCGGCACGACACCTCTCGGAGGCCTTGGCCAAGGGGCTGTACCGCTTGGAGGCCCTGGCCAAGGCGCCACGCTTCCGGGATTCGCTGGGCCTCACGAAGGGGCAGAGCATTCGACAGGCGCTCAGATGGCGAGAAGCGAGGCACCTCCGGCATCTGCCCCGGCGGCCCCGCCGGTCGCCCCTCCCACCGGCGGCGTTCTCCCCGTCGAAGGCCCCCTGGCCAGCGGTTCCCCGGCCGGAGGTCCCCCGGCCGACGCACTTCCGGCCGACGGTCTCCCAACCGGCGCGCTTCCGGGCAGCGCACTTCCGGTTGGCGATCTGCCGGGCGGGGGTCTGCCGGGCGGGGGGCCGTCATCTCGGGGCCTGCCGGGCGAGGGGTTGCTGGGCGGGGATCGGCCGGGCGAGGGGCCTCCGGTAGGTGCAACTCCTGGGGGCGGCCTTTGGGTGAGCAGAATTCCCGTCGATGGAATTGCAGGAGACGGGGGTTCCGACGGCCTGTCCGGCGGGGGCGTTGCCTTCGGCGCTTCCCCGACGGGCGCTCCCTCCGGCGGCGCGCTTCCCGCCGACAGGCTTCCCGGTGAGGGGAGTCCTGGTGACGGGCCGCCTGCGGGTGAGCCTGGGGCCGCCCTGCCCGTAAGCGGTGTTCCCGCCGCCAACGGGCTCCCCGCCGGTGCCGCTTCCCTGGTCGATGGTCTTCCCGCCGACGCTTCCCCGGTCGGCGGGACGCCAGGCGCTCCGGCGGGCGGGGTGGCGGCTCCGGCGGGCGCAGTGGCCGTACCGGCGGGTGGGGTGGTGGGGTCGGCTGGTGGGAGGCGGGGGGTTGGGGTGGGGGCTTTGGTGGTGGCGGGGGCGGTCGGGGTCGGGGTGGTGGTCGGGTTGTGGGTGGCGCCGCGCCATGCGGAGCCCTTCGCGCTCGGCCGGCCGGTCTCGGACGACGGGCGCGCGTTCGGCCCCGGAGGGTCCAGCCGGTTCACGGTGACCGTGAACCCCGCCAACACCGGCGTACGCCTGATCCGCCGCCTGGACGCCGGCATCTCCATGCAGCAGGCCGCCATCACCGTGAACGGCGCCCCCGCCGGCGTGTGGCACCCCCTGCCCGTCGAGAACACCTACCGCTGGCGGGACCAGTCCGTGGACCTGCCGCTGGCGCTGACCTCAGGACGCCGATCGCTGAACGTGGTCAACAGCTTCGTCTCCTCCTCCCTCGACTTCAACGAGTTCCTCTACGTCGTCAAGCAGCAGGTGAAGGGCGTCTGGTCGATCGCCGACACCGTGGACGTGGGGCCGTACCACACCACCAGCGAGGCCGCCCACGGCTACCGGCTCACCGGCCCGCAGACCTTCGCCGACACCCGCCACTTCGCCTACCCACCCCTGGACGAGACCGCGTAGCGCCGGAAACCGCCCAGCACGCGAAACCGCGCAGCGCCGCGTGGCGACAGACCGCCGGGCACGCGAAAGCTCCGGACGCTTCCCCGCGTCCGGAGCTTTCGGGTGTGGGCAACCAACCCTCACCGGCCTACTGCCCGCCGGTCCGCATTCTATGCTTTTGTCCGTTTTGCGTAGAGTTGTGGCGTGACACGCTGGCACGGCCCCCGCGGCATCCTCGTCGAGATCATCACCCTCGGCGCGAGGCAACGGATCAAGGTCACCCAGACCGTGAACGGCCGCCGCTACCTCCTCGGCTACTACGGCACCATCGCCCAGATCGTCCACCACGTGGACCTCGCCGACCTGGTCGAGGTGATCGACCTCCCCGCCTTCGCGTCCCGGAAGGCCAGAGCCTGACAGCCGTACGACACCGAAAAGCCGCCCTTCCCGCACGGGAAGAGCGGCTTGCCCGCAGGACCTACAGGTCCTTGCACCACATCCATTTGCCTTCGATCAGGCATTTGTACCAGCCGTCGTTCGCCGGGTTCCACGCGTAGGCGGGACTGCTCGCCACGCTGATCGTCAGCACGGTCGAGACGGAGAGCAGGATCAGAGCCAGCGCCCGGCGCACACCACGGGCCGCGAACATGTTTCTCATGACCGTCATGGAACACGCCCGTGCTTGGAGCCTTCTTGGGGCTGACTGAAGCCCCAGGACAAGCGCCATCCAACCCGCACAACGAAAAACGCCCGGCTCCAAGTCACCTTGGCCGGGCGTCATATCTGCTCATTACAAGAGCCCCCAAACGGAATCGAACCGTTGACCTTCTCCTTACCATGGAGACGCTCTGCCGACTGAGCTATAGGGGCCTGTCCGCTCGCTGCGGACAGGTGTAACCATACACGGCACTCAGCCATGATGCGAACTCGTACGGGCCTCCACCGCGCCGGTGGATCCGCGGCGCGCGGCAAGATCGATCACCTCGCACAGATCGGCCAGGTCGACGTGGGCGGCCACCTCCTCCACCGAACGGCAGTCGGCGACCAGCCACCCGTTCCTGCGCACCCGCAGCACCTGCCGGCCCGCCCGCATCACCGGCACGACCTCGACGCCGTCGAGGCCGACCCATCGCCTGTCCATAGCGGCACACCCTAGCCGCCGGGTCTCTCAATTTCCGTCCGCCACAGGCGTTACCGCCATGCCAAGTCGGCACCAAGAGGTGTCTAAGAGCCGCGTCCCAGGCTGGTGTCAAACGGACAGAAGGAGCACCGAAATGGCACCCAACATGCTCGGCTTCCGCATCACGCACCGGGCCATGCGCGGGGACACCCGCCGTCTGGCCGAGGTGATGAGCGCGATCGCCGCCGGCGAGCAGCAGGCCGGTCAGGAGCGGCTGCGGGCGATCGCGACGTTCACCGCCAAGCTCTGCGCGGGCATCCACCACCATCACCAGGCCGAGGACAACGTGTTGTGGCCGGTCATCGTCCGCTCGGCGGGCGCCGAGGTGGACCTGAGCGACCTGACCGACGACCACGCGGCGCTCGACCCGCTGCTGGAGGAGATCACGACGGCCGGGGCCCAGCTCGGCACCGACGGGCAGGCGGCCCGGCGGATGGCCAAGTCCCTGGCCGCGCTCGCCGACCTGCTGGACGAGCACATCGAGGAGGAGGAGCGGCTGATCTTCCCGGTCGTCGCCAAGTACGTCTCCGAGGCGGACTGGGAGAAGGTCGAGACCGAGGTCAGGAAGGGCGGGGACGTCCGGTTCGACCTGCCGAGGATCGCCCAGTACGCCCAGCCGGAGGAGCTGGCCGAGCTGCGGCGCCTGGCCGGGCCGGTGCTCATGGTGCTGCTCGCGCTCATGCGGCGCGGCCACCGGCGCCGCCAGAGCCTGATCTTCGGCACGCCGTGATCCCCCTGGGACCGCTCAGCGGCGCGCCCGGCGGCGGGCCGCCTGCGCCCAGTGGGGCGAGCCGACGCGCTCGGCGACCTTCAGAGCCTGCGCGTAGTGGCCCTCGGCCGGCAGCCCGAGCAGCTCGGCCAGGTCGCCGAGCACCAGCGCGACCGGCCCGAGCGTGACCGACCCGCTGCTCATCCCGGCCAGCTCGTCCGCCCACGGCAGCAGGACGCGGTAGGAGCGTCCGGCCACCTCGCGGTCCTCCAGGGCGACGGCGGTCAGGCCGCGCAGCGCCTGCCACATCAGCCAGTAGTAGTTGCGCGGCAACCACGACTCGGGCCGCCACACCCGCCGGGCCGCGTCGAGCTCGCCCGCGGCCGCCAGCGCCCCGGCGTAGATCTCGTGCACAGTGTCGCTGTTCACGCGTTCCCGGATGGCGGCCAGCTCGTCGAGGGAGTCGCGGACGTTCCCGCGGGCCATCCGGACGGCGAACCTGCCCAGAGCGCCCATGGCCCGCGCGTTGACGCCACCGCGCTCGGCCATCTGCTCGGTGAGCCCGGTGTAGACGGCCTCCGCCTCGTCGAACTCGCCCTCGACCAGCTTCCGCAGCGCGCCGAACAGCGCCAGGATGGCCAGCGACATGCCGAGCTGGCCGCTGGTGGACACCGCCACGCCGCTGTCGGCGTGCCGCCTGGCCGCCTCCAGGTCGGTGCGTCCGAGCGCGGCCATGAGCAGCGCGCAGTGGCCCAGCGTGAGGTAGCCGACGAGCCGGTGGGTGCGGCCCAGCTCCAGCAGCTCGGCGCCGACGGCCTCCAGCTCGTCCCGCCGTTCGGGGCTGAGCACGGCGAAGTAGCGGGCGTTGAGCGCCAGGCAGAGCAGGTCGGGACGGCCGAGGCGGCGGGCCAGGGCCACGGCCTCGGCGCCGGCGGCGTCCACGCGGTCGTCGTCGTGCCCCTCCAGCTCGAACACGAGCGCGGCCAGCAGGCGGCAGCGCGTCTCGTCGTCGGGACCGGCGGCCAGCTCGCGCTCCACGGCCTCCATGAAGTCCCTGTTGTAGAGGGAGTCCACCTGGATCGTCCAGACCACGGGGGCTTCGTAGGAGGTCAGCGCGCGGGCGAGCGCGCCGCGCGGGGCGGCCAGCTCGACGGCCCGCGTCCTGGCGGCCAGCGCGCCCAGCACGTCGCCCGCGTGGCCCAGCGCCGAGACCAGTCCGCACAGCAGGTCGAGCCGGGTCGCGTCGTCGGTGGCGAACTCCAGCGCGGCGCGCCACAGCGCCGCCGCCTCGCGGTGCGCGTGCAGGCCCGACGCCTGTACGGCCGCCGCCCTGGCGTACCGCACGGCGTCCGGCGCGGCGGCCTCCAGCGCGTGGTGCGCGAGGGCCGCCACGTCGTTCGGCCGCAGCCGCTCCAGCACCGACACCACGCGCCCGTGCAGCCGGGTACGGCGGATCCGCGCGGTGTCCTCGTACAGCGCCTGCCTGACCAGGACGTGCGTGAACCTGACGCGGCCCGGTCCCGGCTCGGCCAGCAGGCCCGTCATGACGCCGGCCTCCAGGCCGTCGAAGACGGTGTCCTCGTCGCCGTCGTGCAGCGCGATCAGCACGTCCACGTCGGCGTCCCTGCCGACGACGGCGGCGTTGCGCAGCACGGTCTGGGCGGTCGCGGGCAGGCGGGTGATGCGGCGGCGGATGAGGTCGCGCACGCCGGGCGGCAGCGCCTCGGCGGCCTGGGGCCCTTCGGAGGCCAGCAGGCGGGCGATCTCGCAGACGAACAGCGGGTTGCCGAGCGTGCGCTCCAGGACCGTGCGGACGGTGGCGGGGTTGAGGCCGGCGCGCTGGGAGTGGCGTTCGAGCAGCGTGGCGACGGCGGCCTCGTCGAGCCCGGCGAGCTCGACGTGCCTGCTGCCGGTGGCGAGCGCGGCCAGGGTGGCGGTCAGGTCCTCGGTGGTCTCGGCCGGACGGTAGGTGGCGACGACCAGGATCCGCGCGGCGGGGTCCAGGTGCCGCAGCAGGTGCAGGGTCTCGCCGTCGGCCCGGTGGACGTCTTCGAGCACCACGAGCAGCGGCGCGCAGCCCGCCAGGTAGCCGGCCACGGCCCTGGCGAGCTGGAACTGGTTCTGGATGGCGACGCCGTCGTTCAGGAGGGGGGCCGGGCGGGCCGCGTCGGCGGCGGCGGGCGGCCGTACGGCGGCGAGCTGCCGGACGATCTCGCTCCACGCCCAGGCGGGCGGCGCGTCGCCGTCGATCTCCGGGCAGCGTCCGAACGCGACCCGCCACCCGCGCTCGGCCAGCTCGGCCGCGAACGCCTCGGCCAGCGCGCTCTTGCCCGCGCCCGGCTCGCCGCCCAGCCAGACCGTGCGCCGGAGAGGCCGCCCGGCCTCCTCCCGCAGCGCGGCCAGCTCGCGGGCCCGGCCCACGATCGAGGGCTCCTGCGTGGCCACGGGCCGTTCCTGGACGAGTTCGACGACCTCGGGCGCGTGCAGGGACTCGGATTGGCGGAGGATGTCCTGTTCGAGCGCGCGCAGGGCCGGGCCGGGATCGACGCCGAGCTCCTCGGCCAGGTTCTCGCGGGCCTGGCGCAGCACGGCCAGCGCCTCGGCCTGGCTGCCGGACCGGTAGAGGGCCAGGGCCAGCAGGCGGACGGCGTTCTCGCGCAGGGGGTGGGCGTCGGCGTGGGCGCGCAGCTCCGGCACGGCCTCGGCGTGGCGGCCCATCAGCAGCGCGGCCTCGGCCCGGTACTCGACGGCGACGAGCCTGAGCTCGGCCATCCTGGCCGCCTCGGGCGCGGCCCACTCCTCGGTGAACTCGGCGTAGGCGGGGCCCGTCCACAGGCCGAGCGCCTGGTCGAGCAGGTCGTGGGCGACGGTGCCTGCGCCCCGCTTGAGTGCCGCGCCGGCCGCGTCGATGAGGCCGGGCAGCCGCCAGGCGTCCACGGCCTCGTCGGGCAGGCAGAGCCGGTAGCCGGGCGGGGCGCTGACGATCACTCCGGCGGGGGCGCGCGGCGGCCGGTCGGGTTCGAGGACGCGGCGCAGGTTCGAGACGTAGACCTGGAGCGCGGCCAGCGCCTTGGGCGGCGGCTGCCCCTGCCACAGGTCCTCGATGAACCGGTCGGTCGAGACGAGCTGGCCGTCGGCGGCGACCAGGCGGGCGAGCACGGCGCGCTGCCTGGCGGAGCCGAGGTCGAGCCGGCGGCCGGCCATGGTGGCGTGGAGCGGTCCAAGGAGGTGTAACTGGAGCATGGCACCCTTTTCAGTACCGGTAGCGCCCGCTTTCAGTACCGGTAGAAGCCCGCGAAGTCAGATCTTCGCCCGATATCGTCAATGCGCACCGAAGCCCCCGTCTCAGGTGCGTTCATCATCTTCCCACGACCCAGATAGATGCCCACATGATGCGTCTTGATCTTATTTTTCGTGATTTTTCCGAAGAAGACTAAGTCGCCCGGCAGGCCCCGCGCGACGGGCCGCATCCTGCGTACGTGGTCGTCGGTGTTGCCGGGGCCGAGCACGTCCCTTCCGTTGGCCAGGGCGTAGACCCAGCGGGCCAGGCCGGAGCAGTCGAGGCCGCGGGTGCGCGCGGCCGGGCAGGGCTTGATCCGGCCGCTGTAGCCCAGGCAGGTGCCCTTCGTGGGGCCGGGCCGCTCGCCGTGGCCGCCGCCCCACGAGTACGTGATGTCGTACCGCTCGATCTCGTACGCGAGGCGCACGATCCTGGACGGCACGAACGTCGACAACGGCATGGACGCCGTGCCCACCAGCAGGACGACCAGGGCGGTCACCACCAGGACCAGCCGCCGCCGCGCCACCCGTTTCTCCCTTAAGCCGAGATTCCGGGTTTTATCCTACCTATCGCGATTTATCAGCTTTTGAGGTTAAGTGTGACCGTTCCTACCTCGACGACCATCCCGACCTGGCCCTTCGGCTTCGGCTTGGTGGTGAAGGTGAAGGCGGCCTTCTGGCCCCGCTCCAGCTTGCCGACCACGCAGCGCACCGCCGTGCCGCTGAACTTGCACCCGGGGGCCTTGACCACCTTCTGCCCGCCGTACGCGCGCCCGGAGACCACGATGTCCTCGACGGGGTGCGGGCCGGTGTTCGTGATCGTGACCCGGTAGAGCTTCCTGCCCTTGACCAGGCCGGAGACCGACACCCGGGCGGGCGGGTTGGCCAGCGACCTGAGCTGGGACTCCGAGCCGTTGAAGGAGTTCTGGCCGCCGGCCAGCGAGCCCTTCTCCGCCGACTGCCAGAACGTGTGCCGCTTCCAGTTCTTCGGCAGCTCGCCGGGGTCGCTCCCCCAGCGGGCCAGCCAGAGCGGGTTGGCCTTGAACGCGCCGGAGTTGCCCGTGCAGGTCTGCCACCAGCTCGTGGTGGTGTAGATGATCGCGTCCCGGCCGGTCCGCTGCCGGTACTTCTTGGTGAAGTCCTTGATCCAGGTGACCATGTCCTCGGCGGACAGGTCGTAACAGTTGTTCTTGCCGTTCTTGTCCTTGTACGGGTTGTCCTCGATATCGAGGACCCCGGGCAGCGTTTGACCGTCGCTGGTCCAGTTTCCGCCGTTCTGCAGGAAATAGTCGGCCTGCGCTGTCCCGTCGGATTCATGCGGTTGCGCAAAGTGATAGGCGCCGCGCAGGAGCCCGGCCGTCGCGGCCCCGCCGAACTGCGCGTCGAACCGTGGGTTGCGGTAGTTCGTGCCCTCGGTGGCCTGCACGAACGCGAATTTACCACCGCCGGAGGCCACGCTCGCCCAGTCCACGTCGCCCGTCCAGTTGCTGACGTCGACACCGGGAACACCGTCCGCCGCCTCTGCGACCCCCGTCATGCCGACAGCGGCAATTACCGCAATCAACCACAAGCGTTTCACGCCCGAGATCATCGCGGAGCCACCACATAGGCCGCAAGCACGGAAATATCACGCCTCTTCGCGAAAACGCGCGAAACCCCATGTCGAGGCCCGGAAATTCGCCTTCCCCAGCCACCTCCGCGGACGTCGTTTCCGCAGGTCAGGGCCGTATATGAACGTCACATTCGCGTTTGCCAAATCGATATCACCCGGCTCAGACTGAACCGATCCCCGAAAGGGCCCCTGACCAGGGGTTTCTTCGCCATGCCCAGGAGGCACCACCCATGATCCACACCCGGGGCCTCACCCGAGTGTTCAAAATGAAGAAAGAGACCGTCGAAGCCGTACGCGGCATCGACCTCGACGTCGAACCCGGCCGGCTCGTCGCCTTCCTCGGCCCCAACGGCGCCGGCAAGTCCACCACCCTCCGCCTGCTCACGACCCTCCTCCCGCCCACCTCCGGCACCGCCGTCGTCGCCGGGCACGACGTGGCCCGCGACCCGGCCGGCGTGCGCTCCCGCATCGGTTACGTCGGCCAGAAGAACAGCGCGGGCGAGAGCTTCCGCGTCCGGGACGAGCTCGTCACGCAGGGCCGCTGCTACGGCCTGACCGTCTCCGACGCCGTCGCGCGGGCCGGCGAGCTGATGCGCCTGCTCGACCTGGACGACCTGGCCGGCCGCAGGCCGGGCACGCTCTCCGGCGGCCAGCGCCGCCGCCTGGACATCGCACTCGGCCTCATCCACCGCCCCGACCTGCTCTTCCTCGACGAGCCCTCGACCGGCCTCGACCCCAAGAGCCGCGCCGACATCTGGCGGCACATCCTGCGCCTGCGCGAGGCGTACGGCACCACGATCTTCCTCACCACCCACTACCTGGAGGAGGCCGACAACATGGCCGAACGGGTGATGATCATCGACAACGGCACGATCATCGCCGACGGCACGGCCGAGCAGCTCAAGAACGACCTGGCCGGCGACACCATCACGGTCACCACGGACACCGGCCAGGACGCCGCCAGGGCCGCCGAGCTGACCGGCGGCCAGGCCGAGGGCGTCACCGTGCGCCTGCGGGTGGCGAACGCGCCCGCCGCGCTCCCCGGCTGCCTGCGGGCGCTCGACGCCGCCGGGATCAAGGTGACCGCCGCCGAGACCGCGCGCCCCACCCTTGACGACGTGTTCCTCACCCTCACCGGGAGAAGCCTCACCGATGACGACCTTCCTGCGTGACACCGCCACCGTCTTCACCCGCGAGTTCCGGCCGGTCCTGCGCGAGCCGGTCGCGTTGCTGTTCGAGATGGGCCAGCCGCTGCTGTTCCTGTTCCTGTTCGGCGCGCTGCTGGACGGCGCCGTGGGCTCGTCGTGGCAGTGGTTCGTGCCGGGCATCCTGGTCATGATGTGCCTGACCGGGCCGATGTCGGCCGGTTACACGCTGCTGGTCGAGCTGATCGGCGGCTCGCTGGAACGCATGCTGGTCACGCCGCTGAACCGGACGGCGATGCTGGTGGGCCGGGCGATGAAGGCGATGGTCGTCCTGCTGGCCCAGGCCGTGCTGATCATCGTGCTCGCCGTCCCGCTGGGGTTCGAGCTGTATCCGGCGGGCGTCCTGGCGGGGCTGGCGCAGCTCACGGTCTTCGGGGTGGGGCTGGGGGCGTTCTCGTTCGTCCTCGCCATCCGGTCGGCGCCCGGCGGGACGCTGTTCTACATCGTCAGCCAGTCGATCCTGTTCCCCCCTGCTGCTGCTGTCGGGCGTGCTGCTCCCCCTGGACACCGCGCCGGGGTGGCTGCGCGCCGTCGGCACGGCGAACCCGGTCACGTACATCGTCGAGGGCCAGCGCGCGTTGTTCTCCGGCGACCTCGCGAACCCCTCCGTCCTGTACGGCACCGCGTCGGCCTGCCTGGTCGCTGCGATCGGCCTGTACCTGGGCAACCGGGCCATGCGCAAGGGCGTGTGAAATGGAGGCATGACCCGTGTGATGGCCTCCCGCACCGTGCCGTGGATCCCCGTCGAGCACCGCCTCGACGTGATCCTCTCCCCGGACCTCCCGCCCGCCGACGGCACGACCTCGGCGTTCGTGTTCGTCTCCGACAGCACCGGCAGGACCCTGCTCACCTGCGTCGACCGGCCAGGACGCGGCTGGGACGTGCCGGGCGGCCACCTGGAGGCCGGTGAGAGCGCCACCGAGGCCGCGGTCCGGGAGCTCCAGGAGGAGACCGGCCTGCTCCTGGAGCCGTCGGCCCTGTCGGTGTTCGCGTGGCAGCGCATCGAGCTGCTGCGCCCGGCTCCCGCCGGTTACCGCTACGCGCCGCTGACGTACATGGTGATGTTCCGGGCCCGGCTGGCGACGCCAGGCGCCGCGACCGCGCCGCCGGCCGGGTCGGAGAGCACGGGCGCGGAGTGGCTGCCCCGGGCGCGGATCAAGGAGCTGTGCGCCCACCGCACCTGGCTGCCGCTGCTGGAACGCCTCTAGAGGGTGCGCGCGCGTTCGAGGTCGGCGCTGCGGTAGTGCCGCTCCGGGATGCTCGCCAGCGTGGACGGGTGCACCTGCGGGCCCAGGCCGTACAGCTTCTGGAAGCTCATGATGAGCGGACGCCAGGCGTCGGGGTCGATGTGGTCGTCGGTGCCCTTCATGCGGATGTCCTCGTGCACCCAGACCCGCTGCACCCGCACCTCGAACGCGAGCACCCCGCCGTCGCCGACCGGATGCGTCTCCTCCACCACGACCTCCATGGCGACCGGGCACTCGGCCACCCGGGGCGCGGCCACCGTCTCCGACGGGACGGCGGTCAGCCCGGCCCGCTGGAACTTGTCCGGCACGAACCGGTAGCCGCGCTGCCACTTCCGCTCGGGGACCGGGTCGCTCCCGGTGGTCAGCGCCAGCCGGTCCACCTGGGGGGCGAGGGCGTCGGACGGCAGGTTGAGCACGCCTTCGCCGGTCCGCACGAGATTCTGGGACGTCTTCGACCTGGCCCCGAGGCCCAGCAGGCCGCGCCAGCCCAGCCAGAAGGCCGACGACATGGGGGCGAGGTTGGGGGTGCCGTCCTCGTTCACGGTGGAGATCAGGACGACGGGGGTGCCGAAGTAGAGGATGTTGGGTTCAATGCGGACGTGCTGATCCACGACAGTGTTCATGCGTCCCACTGTCGCCGCCGGTGAGGGCCGGGTGCTGGCGGCCTTCGGACCTCTCGTTGCCGGGCCGGTCAGGAGCGCGGCACGAGCCTGATCGTGGCGGCCCGCGCCTGCCCGCTGAGCACCGAGTCCACGATGCTCTCCGAGTAGTGGCGGTACTTGGCCCGGTACGCGGCGTCGATCCGGTCGTTGAGCTCCTGGTCGGCGTCGGCGAACGTGACGCCCTTGTCGACGCCCCCGGCCTGGATCCGGCCGCGTCCGCGCTCCTGGGCGCCGCGGAACCAGGTGCCGTCCCGCCCGTTCACGGCCCGGACGTACAGGTCGTCGCCCAGGCGGACGACCCAGATCGTCACCGGGCGGCGCAGCTCGCCGTCGCCGCGCAGGGACGCGATCTGCAGCTCCTCGGCGGCGGCGATCCGGTCGAGTTCGTCGTTCGTCCAAGCAGTCATGGTGGGGGCCTACCCGGAACCGGTCGACGGCGCCGACGGGCATCGTCCGTAGTTGGTAAATCCGCCGGTGTCAGGGGAGGTAGCCGGCGCGCCTGGCCGAGACCACGCTCTCCATCCGGGTGTGGGTGCCGAGCTTGCGCATCGCGCTGCGCAGGTAGCTCTTGACCGTCTCCGGCTTCAGGTCGAGCCGCCGGCCGACCTCGGCGTTGCCGCAGCCGACCGCGACCAGGGAGAGCACGTCGAGCTCCCGGGGCGAGAGCGGGTTGGCCGGGACGGCGCCGCCGTTCGGCGCGGTCAGCCGGTCGCAGACGCCCTGCAGCCGCTCGCGCAGGACCGGGTCGGCGACCTGGTGGGCGATCGAGCGCAGCTCGGCGTGCGCCTCGCGCAGCTGCTCCCATTCGGGGCCGGCGGGCCGTTCGCGGGCGGCGCCGGTGATCGCGGCCGTCTCCAGCGCGGCCACCCGCCGCTCCACCTCCGCGCGTACGGCCAGCTCGACGCCGAGCCGGGCGGCGATCTGGTGCATGCCGTCGAGGACGCGGGTGCCGAGCGGCAGCGGCTCGCGGACGCCGCCGTAGAGCAGCCCGTAGACCGTCTCGCCCACCACGACGGGGACGGCCGCGATCGCCCGCAGGCCCTCCGCCGCCACCGGCCGGTCGTATTCGTGGCTGATGCGGGAGTCGGTGACGTAGTCCTCGACGCTGCCCGGCCGGGCGGTGACCAGGACCCGGCCGCCCAGGCCGCTGCCGGTGTGGATGGCGAGCCCGCGCAGCACGTCCGTGCGGACCCCCGTCAGCTCGGTGAGCCGCACGGCGCCGCCCGGGGCCGAGACCGCGCCGCCGAACAGGACGGGCAGCCCGACGACGTGCCGCATCCGGGTGAGGGCGGCCCGCAGGAGCACGGCGGCCTGCGGGGCCAGGGCACTCGACGGAAGATGTGTCACCGCCATGTCACCAGCATGGCACGCGGCCGGCGTCCCGCGGCTACCCCTGAACGGGGGTAGCGTGCCTCACCGCCCTGGCGGATGCTTCGGGCATGGGTGACTCACTGCTCTCCTACGCGTCCGGCGTCTCCGCGCTCCCCCTGCTGGGCGAGACGATCGGGGAGAACCTGGAACGCGCCGCGGCCCGGTACGCCGGCCGCGAGGCGCTGGTCGAGATGGCGAGCGGGCGGCGCTGGACGTACGCCGAGTTCGACGCCGCGGTGAACGAGGTGGCGCTCGGCCTGCTGGCCAGGGGCATCGCCAAGGGCGACCGGGTCGGCATCTGGGCCCCCAACTGCGCCGAATGGGTGCTGACGCAGTACGCCACCGCCAAGATCGGCGCGATCCTGGTCAACATCAACCCGGCCTACCGCGCCCACGAGCTGGACTACGTGGTCCGCCAGTCGGGCATGCGGCTGCTGGTCAGCGCCGTCGAGCACAAGACGAGCGACTACCGCGCGATGCTCGCCGAGATCGGCTTCACGCAGGTGGTGTTCATCGGCGAGCCCGGCTGGGACGAGCTGGTCGAGACCGGCCGCCGCGCCGACCCCGCCGCGCTGCGCGTACGGGCGGCCACGCTGTCCTTCGACGACCCGATCAACATCCAGTACACCTCGGGCACGACCGGCTTCCCCAAGGGCGCGACGCTGTCGCACCACAACATCCTCAACAACGGCTACTTCGTCGGCGAGGGCGTCGGCTACACCGAGGACGACCGGGTCTGTCTGCCGGTGCCGCTCTACCACTGCTTCGGCATGGTCATGGGCAACCTGGGCGCGACCTCGCACGGCGCCTGCGTGGTGCTGCCCGCGCCCGGCTTCGACCCCGAGGCCACGCTGCGGGCCGTGGAGAGCGAGCGGTGCACCTCCCTGTACGGCGTGCCGACGATGTTCATCGCCGAGCTGGGCCATCCGCGCTTCGCCGACTTCGACCTGTCGTCACTGCGCACCGGCATCATGGCGGGCTCGCCGTGCCCGGTCGAGGTGATGAAGCGGGTGATCGGTGAGATGCACATGAGCGAGGTGGCGATCTGCTACGGCATGACCGAGACGTCACCCGTGTCGACGATGACCCGCCGCGACGACGGGCTGGTCCGGCGCACCGAGACGGTCGGCCAGGTGATGCCGCACCTGGAGGTGAAGATCGTGCACCCGGAGACCGGGCTCGCGGTGCCCCGGGGCGAGCCGGGCGAGCTGTGCACCCGCGGCTACTCGGTGATGCTCGGCTACTGGAACGAGCCGGACAAGACGGCCGAGTCGATCGACGAGGCCCGCTGGATGCACACCGGCGACCTGGCCACCATGGACGCCGAGGGCTACGTCAACATCGTCGGCCGGATCAAGGACATGGTCATCCGGGGCGGCGAGAACGTCTATCCGCGCGAGGTCGAGGAGTACCTCTACACGCATCCCGACATCGCCGACGTCCAGGTGATCGGCGTGCCGGACGAGAAGTACGGCGAGGAGCTGATGGCCTGGATCGTCATGCGCCCCGGCACCGAGCCGCTGACCGCCGAGGCGATCAGGAACTTCTGCTCCGGCCGTCTGGCCCACTACAAGGTCCCCCGCTACGTGCACCTGGTCAACGGGTTCCCGATGACGGTCACCGGCAAGATCCGCAAGGTCGAGATGCGCGAACAGGCCGTCACCCTCCTGGGCCTCCATCCCTGACCTGCTGAACCGCGGGCGGCGGGGGCGCGTATCTCCGCGTATGCGCTGGAAGCAGACGTCGCTCGCGCCTGGCCCGGCCGAAGGCCCTGTGGGAGCATGTGGGGACCGCGCCCGCCCCGGGCGGCGCGGCCGGGTTCCTGGCCTCCGACGACGTGGCGGGTCGGCTATGAGAGCTTCTGCCCGGACGTACGCCGTGTTCGCGGTCGGCGTGGGCGTCCTGGTGCTGGTCGCGGCGCTGCGCTTCGGCGGCGGCGCCGGCACGGTGGAGGTCTTCGGGCTGCCCACCGCCGGTCCGGTCACCGACTGGGGGCTGCCGCTGGCCCGCCTGGCCCTCGACCTGTGCGCGGTGGCGTGCGTGGGGACGTTGCTGGCGGCGTCCGTGCTCGCCCCGGCCGGCTCGCCGGAGTCGGCGCGGTGCCTGCGCGCGGCGGGCTGGTGGGCGCTGGGGTGGGCGGTCGCCGCCCTGGCCGGTTACCTGTTCACCCTGTCCAGCTTCATCCCGATGCCGGTGCAGAACCTGCTCGCCGAGCCCGGCATGCTCGACTTCGGCACCTCGCTCCCGCAGACGCAGGCGCTCCTGGTGGTGCTGGTCACGACGTTCGCGGTGGCGGTGGCCACGCTCGTGCGCCGGGTGCCCGCCTGGGTGCCGCTGGCCGTGGCGGCGTTCGGGCTGCTGCCGCCCGCCTACGTGGGCCATGCCGCCTCGGCGGCCGACCACGACATCGCCGTGTCCGCGCTGATGGCCCACCTGCTGGGGGTGTCGGTGTGGGTGGGCGGCCTGGCCGCGGTGCTGCTGCACTTCCGGCGCTCGGCCGACCTGCGGGTCGTGCTGCCCCGCTTCAGCACGATCGCGCTGTGCTGCTTCGCCGCGGTGGCCCTCTCCGGCCTGGTCAGCGCCTGGGTGCGCCTCGACACCCTGTCCGACCTGTGGCTGAGCCGGTACGGCCTGCTCCTGCTGGCCAAGGTCGCCGCCCTGGCGGTGCTGGCCTGGTTCGGCCGGTGGCACCGTCTGCGTACCGTGGCCGGCGTGGCCGACCGGGGGGTGCGGGGCACGTTCGTCCGGCTGGCCGCGGGCGAGGTGACCGTGATGGTGGCGGCGACCGGGCTGGCCGTCGGCCTCTCGCGCACCCCGCCGCCGCCCGGCGCGGGCGGCGGGCACGACCATCCCGTCCTGGAGTACGCCCTCGCGCCCTTCTCGCCCGGCGCCCTCCTCAGCGAGGTGCGCTTCGACCCGCTCGTCCTGCTGCTGCTGGCGTTGCCCGCCGCCGGTTACCTGGCCGGTCTGCGCCGGGTGCCCGGCTGGCCGGTCCTGCGCACGCTCTCCTGGCACGCCGGGCTGGCCCTGGCCGCGGTCGCGCTGTTCGGCGGCGTGGGCGGGTACGCGCGGGCGATGTCGTCGGCCCAGGCCCTGCAGCACGTCGTGCTCGCCGTCGTCGCGCCGCTCCTGCTGTGCGCGGGCGCGCCGCTCACCCTGGCCGCGCGGGCCACCGGCCCCGGCTCCCAGTACGGCCCGCTCGGCGACCGCGCCCCCGGGCGGCGCCTCACCCGTCCCGCGCTGCTGACGGCCGCCGTCCCGGTGCTGCTCCTGCTGCTGTACGGCACGCCGTGGCTGCCCTGGTCGCTCGCCGGGTACGCGCCCCACCTGGTCACCATGGCCGTGTCCGTCGGTGTGGGCCTGCTGGTCGCCTGGGTGGTGCTCGACCTCGACCCGCTGCCCAGGCCGTTCCCGTGGGCCGCGCGGGTCCGGCTGCTGGCGGTGGCCGCCGTCGCGTACCTCGGGTTGGGGGCGTACCTGCTGGTGGGCCCGGCCGTCGCGGCGGACTGGTTCGCCCTGGCGGCCCCGCCCGGGGTGCCCGACCCGCTGGCCGACCAGCGCGCGGCCGGGGTGGTGTTCCTGCTGGTGCCGCTGGCCGCCTACGCGTTCCCGGCCGTACGCCTGGCCCTGCGGCGGCAGGCCGCCCGCGCGCACCGCCCCCGGTCCGTCCTACACTCATCCCCTATGGGCGATCTCCCGGTCTACGACGTTGTCCTGTTGCCGCCGCACGACGTCAACGCCGAGGCCGTGCGCCTGAGCCGGCGTTGCGCGGAGGCCGCCGCGACCGAGTTCGTCCTGCGCGAGGACGGCCTCTACCCGCACATCTCGCTCTACATGGCCAACTTCACCCCCGACCAGCTCGAGAAGGCCGTCGCGCTGCTGCGCGACCTCAGCCGGCGCACCTCCGCGACGCTCCTGGAAGGCGAGTCCTTCGCCGCCAACGAGCACGGCATGGTCGAGCTGTTCTTCCGCAAGACGGACGCGATCACCCGCCTCCAGGAGGACGTCGTCGCCGCGCTCAACCCGTTGCGCACGGGCCTGCGCCACCGCGACCCGGTCGGCCGCGTGCTGGCCGACCACCGGCTCACCGCGCCGCCCACCGCCCGCGCCAACCTCGACCTCTACGGCTACGACGAGATCGGCGACCTGTTCCGCCCGCACATCACCCTCACCCGGCTCCAGCAGCGGGACCACCCGCTCGACCCGGGCCTCCTCGCCGCGCCGTCGGCCTTCACCGCCGCCTACCGGACCCTCGCGCTGTGCGTGATGGGCGAGCACGGCACCTGCACCGAGATCGTCGAGACCTTCACCCTGGACACCGCCCCCGTCACTCCGACGGCCTGACCGCCCCGGCCGACGACAGCCTGCGGGCCAGCTCCTGGCAGCGTTCCCTCAGCTCCGGCGGGTCGAGCACCTCGAAGTCGTGGCCCAGCGCGACCACGTGCATGAGCACGTAGTCGAGGCTGCCCGAGCCGCTGACCAGCTCGCACCGGTCGCTCCCCCGCTCCCGCACGACGGCCGCCGACGCCGGGACCTGCGCGCGTACCGTGGCGGCCGGGGCGTGCAGGAGGAAGCGCGCCTGGTGCGGATAGGCCCGGCTCGCCACGCCCTCCTGCACGTACGCCGCCGCGTCGGGCGCCGGCCGCGGCCGGAACCGGAAGGTGCGCGCGGCCACCTCGGCCATCCGGTCCACCCGGAAGCTGCGCCAGTCGTCCCGGTCGAGGTCGTAGGCGAGCAGGTACCAGCGCCGGTCGGAGGTCACCAGCCGGTACGGCTCGACCCGCCGCCGCCCCACCCGCCCTCCTGACGGGTAGTCGAAGCCGGCCTCGACCTCGTCCCGGCAGGCCCTGGCCAGCGTCATGAGCACCTCGGGATCGACCGGCGCACGCCCTCCGCCGAACGACTCCACCGCCCCGGACAGCGCGCGCACCTCGTGCCGGAGCCGGGCGGGCAGCACCGTGTCGAGCTTGGCCAGCGCCCGGATCGCGGCGTCGCCCGCGCCCGCGACCGCGCTGTCCGCCCCGGCGAGCAGCGACACGGCGGTGGCGATCGCCTCCTCGTCGTCGAGCAGCAGCGGCGGCAGGTCCTGGCCGGGGCCGAGCCGGTAGCCGCCGCCGATGCCCTGGCTGGCGTGCACCTGGTAGCCGAGCGCGCGCAGCCGTTCCACGTCACGGCGTACCGTGCGCGACGTGACGCCGAGCCGTCCGGCCAGCTCGGGGCCGGTCCAGACCTGACGCTGCTGCAACAGGCCGAGCAGGGTCAGCACCCGCTCGGTCGTGCCCCGCTCCTCGCCGCCCGTCTCGTCCATGCCGCCACCTTGCCAGAAAGCGGACCGATCCTGTCCGCCAGTGGAGTGATCGTGTGATCCATGGACGCACACACACTCGACTGGAACCGCACGTTGCGCGAGCAGTGGGAGTTCCACTGGAACCACCAGCTCCGGGCCCGGCTCGACGGTCTGACCGACGAGGAGTACTTCTGGTTACCGGTGCCGGACGCCTGGAGCGTACGGCCGCGCGGCACCTCCACGGCGCCCGTGCAGGCCGGCGCGGGTGGCTACACGATCGACTTCGCCTTCCCCCAGCCGGTGCCGCCGCCCTTCACCACGATCGCCTGGCGGCTCGGCCACGTCATCGTCGGCGTGCTGGCCGTCCGCAACGCCGTCCACTTCGGGGCGCCGCCGGCCTCGTACGAGACCTGGGAGTACGCCGGCGGCGCGGCCGCGGCGCTCGACCAGCTCGACACGCAGGCCGAACGGTGGCTGGCGGGCGTGCGGGACCTCGGCGAGGCCGGCCTGCGCCTGCCCATGGGCGACGCGGAGCCCTACCCGGAGGCCCCCATGGCCGACCTGGTCCTGCACGTCCACCGCGAGCTCATCCACCACCTGTCGGAGGTCTGCCTGCTGCGCGACCTGCACCTCCACATGAACCGCCCCTGACCGGAGGCGTCGCTTCCTACCCTCTCCCCATGAGCACCGACATCCACGGCTTCATCGAGGCCCGTCACCCCCTCGCCCACGAGGACTGGCACGAGGGCCGGACGACGTGTCGGGACCGAGGGCCAGGTGGGCGCCCGTCTTCGAGGTGAACGCGGGCGCTCGCGCGACGGCTCGGACCCGACGGCCGCCAGGGGTCAGTCCCAGCGCAGACGGGCTTCCAGGAGTGCCTGCTGGGCCGGGTTGAGGGTCAGTTCCAGCGCCCTCTCGTCGGCCGAACGGGCCTCGTCCCGGCTGCCCAGGGCTCGCAGCAGCTCGGCCCGGGTGGCGTGGAACAGCGCGTACCGCTCCAACGCCGGCCCCAGCTCGCGCAGCTCGGCGAGCGCCGCCTCAGGCCCCTGTCCGTAGCGCAGCGCGACGGCCCGGTGCAGCCGGGTCACCGGCGAGGGCGCCAGGAACAGCAGCATGTCGTACAGCACCAGGATCTGCGCCCAGTCGGTCTCGGCGAAGGTCCCGGCCTCGGCGTGACAGGCCACGATCGCCGCCTGCACCTGGTACGGGCCGGGCCGCCGCCCAGCCCTGGCGGCACGCGTGAGCAACGCGCTCGCCTCCTCGATCGCCCGCCGGTCCCACAGGCCGCGGTCCTGGTCGGCGAGGAGCACCAGCCGTCCGCCGGGGTCGAAGCGGGCCGCGCCGCGCGCCCGGTGCAGCCGGATCAGCGCCAGCAGCCCGGCCGCCTCGGGCTCCCCCGGCATCAGGTTCACCAGCAGCGCGGCCAGCCATTCGGCCTCCACGACCAGGTCGGGCGCCTGCGCCCGGTCCGCCGTGCTGGCCAGGTACCCCTCGTTGAACAGCAGATACACCACCGCGAGCACCTCGCCCAGGCGCTCCGGCAGCTCCTCCTGCGACGGCACCCGGTACGGGATCCCGGCCTCGCCGATCTTCCGCTTCGCTCGGGTGATCCGCTGCGCCACCGTCGCCTCCGGCACGACGAACGCCGCCGCGATCTGCGCCGTGCCGAGCCCGCACACCACGCGCAACGTGAGCGCGATCTGCGCCGCACGCGACAGCGCCGGATGGCAGCAGGTGAAGATCAACCGCAGCCGGTCGTCCCGCACGGCGGGCTCCGGCCAGGTGAGGCGGGCGAGCTTGGCCCGGTAGTTCGACTCGCGCCGCAGCACGTCCAGGCCGCGCCGCCGGGCCACGGTGAACAGCCAGGCGTCCGGACGGTCCGGCACCCCCTCCTCCGGCCAGCGGCGCAGCGCGATCTCGACGGCGTCCTGCACCAGGTCCTCGGCCGCGGAGAAGTCGCCGAGGAGTGAGACCAGGGAGGCGGCCAGGCGGCCGGCGTGCTCGCGCACCGTCCGCGCCAGCACCTCCCCGTGCGCCGGCTCGGTCACGAGAGCGGGCGGATCTCCACGAGCGGGCAGGCCGGCCACGACCGCACCATCCGCAGGGCCTCGTCCAGGTCGGCCACCTCGATCTCGGCGAACCCGCTGATCACCTCCTTGCCCTCCACGAACGGCCCGTCGGTGACCACCGGGTCCCCCGAGCCCAGCTGCACCGTGGTCGCGGTGTGGCCAGGAGCCAGGTGGGCGTGATGGGTGATCTTGTCAGCGTGCTCGGTGAACCACCGTCCCACCGCCTCGTAGGCCGTCCGCTGCTCCAGCTCGCCCATTTCGGCCAGCTCCTTGGCGAACTGCTCGGTCTCGAAGAACATCAGCACGTACTTCACGTCGTCCTCCCTCGGTCTCCGGTCCGCCGCCCTGCGGCTCGACGAGCCGGGCGGCGGAGCCTTTCTACCTGGAAGACGATCGGCCGCGCCGCCGTCACGACATGGGGGCCGGAGAATCTGCGCACCCGGCCGGATCGCGTGTCCTCAGGGGGCGCCGAACCAGGTGGACAGCGCCTCGCGCAGCGCGGGCGCGGCCGTGTCGGCCGGTTCGTCCGGGCCGGCCGCCCAGGCGACGTGCGCGTCCGGACGGATCAGCAGCACGTCGGCCGGGCGCTGGTCGGTCTTGGCCGTGTGCAACGGTGCGGGTGAAACCGGCGCGGATCGCGCCGAAGCCGGGCGCATCGAGATCGCCGTTGCCCAGCACGGTCACCTCGTCGGGCAGGGTGACCTGGGCCAGCCGGTTGACCTCCGGATAGACGGTGCCGGGGAAGGCGATGCCGGCCAGCTCCCTGACCCGGCTGCGCGCGCCGTCACATCCCACCACGTACCGGGCGGTCACCTGGTAGGGGCCGTCCGGTCCGCGTACGTCCAGGGTCACCGCGGTGTCGTCCTGGCTCGCCCCGACCACCTCGTGGCCGCGGCGCAGGTCGACGCCGAGCTCGCCGGCGCGCTCCTCCAGCAGCCGCTCAAGGAGCTGTTGCGGCAGCGGCAGGGCGTGCATCGGCGGATCGGCCAGCCGGGTGAGATCCAGATGCACCCCGCCGAAGGGGAACCTGGGCGCCGGCATCGGTTCGGTGCAGGCCGCCGCGAACCGTTCCAGCAGGCCCCGGTACCGCAGCAACTCCAGGATCTGCCCGCCGAGCCCGCCCGCCTTCGGGACGTCCCTGCGCCGCGCCTTCCGCTCCAGCACCAACGGCCGCACCCCGGCCAGCCGCAGCTCCGCCGCCGACATGAGACCGGTCGGCCCGGCCCCCACGATGATCACATCGGCATCCGTCACTGGACGTTCCTCTCATCAGCCACCATCCGGCCGCCCACCCTATGCCGACACACCCCACCGAACCCGCCCTAGCTGGCCATATAGGGGACGACGACCACCTGATCGTCGTCTTCGTAGATGATCCTGCCTGGATCAGCCGATTCGAGGCGTACACAGGCCACATCGTGCGCGGCGAGGATCGCCAGATACCCCGGCACCCGCTCGACGAGCCGACCGGCCGACGCCTTGAACCAGGCCGCCGCCGCCGGGTTGACGTCCCGGCGGTAGACATCGGGATCCACGGTCGTCGGGTCGGTGAAGTTCGCCTCGTACCACGCGTTGTTCTCGCGCCTGAACGCCTCCTCCTCGTCCGACAGAAGACCTCGCTCGGCGAGGCTGTTGACCAGCCCGAACACACCTGGGTACGTCCCGCGGCCGTTCGGCGCAGGGCTCTGGAACCTGACGAACACCGGCTCTCCCGTCAAGTGACTCTCCTCGGTGCGCGGCCCGCGGCTCGCGGGTAAAGCGGGCGTTGACTGACAGTAAAAACTTGCCTACTGTGAGTGCTCGACATCACAGAACTCATCGAGAAGGTGAAGCTCATGCTCAGACGAGTCGAATCCGACCGGTGGCAGGAAGCGCTCGATGTCAACCCCCTCTACAACGGGCTGGTGCCCGAGGGCGGCGTGCCCCGCTTCAAGATGCCGGTCAGCCCGATGAACCCCAGCGCGGCCCAGGCTCTCATCCGTGACGAGCTCCTTCTCGACGGCAACGCCCGGCTCAACCTTGCCACCTTCTGCACCACCTGGATGGAGCCGCAGGCCCGCGAGCTCATCGCCGAGACCCTCGACCGCAACATCGTCGACCACGACCAGTACCCGCAGACGGCCGACATCGAGGCGCGCTGCGTCAACATGCTCGACCATCTGTGGAACGATCCAAACGGCGTCAGCGTCGGCTGTTCCACGGGCGGCTCCAGCGAGGCGGCCATGCTCGGCGCGCTGGCGATGAAGTTCCAGTGGCGCGCGCGGCGCCGGGCGGCAGGGCTGCCCGTCGACCGGCCCAACCTCGTGATGGGCACCGCCGTCCACACCTGCTGGCCGAAGTTCTGCCAGTACTGGGACGTCGAGCCGCGCTGGGTCCCGATCGAGGAGCCGGCCTACACGCTGTCCGCCTCCCGGCTCAGGGAGTTCTGCGACGAGAACACCATCGGCGTCGTCGGCGTGCTCGGCTCCACGCAGTGCGGCAAGTACGACCCGATCGAGCAGATGTCGGCCGAGCTCGACCGGCTGGAGGCCGAGCGCGGCCTGAAGATCCCGCTGCACGTCGACGCCGCCGTGGGCGGTTTCATCACCCCGTTCCTGGAGCCCGACCGGGTGTGGGACTTCCGGCTCCCCCGGGTGCAGTCGATCAACACCTCGGGGCACAAGTTCGGCCTGGTGTACCCGGGCGTCGGCTGGATCGTCTGGCAGGAGCCCGACGCGCTGCCCGAAGACCTGGTGCTCTCCTGCGACCTGCTCGGCGGCAACATCGACACCTTCACACTCAACTTCTCCCGCTCCGGCGCGCCGGTCGTCGCCCAGTACTACAACTTCCTGCGGCTCGGCTTCGACGGCTACCGGGCCGTCCAGCAGACCTGCCGGGACGTCGCGACCTACCTCGGCGACGAGATCGCGAAGCTGCCCGAGCTCTCGCTCATCGCCGACGGCTCGGAGCTGCCGGTGCTCGCCGTCCGGACCGCCCCGGGTTTCGACGGCTTCACCGTCTTCGACCTGGCCGAGCGGCTGAAGATGCACGGCTGGCAGGCCCCGACGTACTACCTGCCGCCCAACCTGGAGCACATCGCCGTCATCCGCTTCGTCATCCGCAACGGCTTCAGCCAGGACATCGCGGCCAAGCTGCTGGCGAACCTGCGTACCGAGGTCGAGTACCTGCGTGACAACCGGGTCCCGCGGCCGCGGACGTCCGCCGAGCAGCCGGGCGTGCCGACCGGAAGGTGAGCCGGCGGTCCCGCTGAAGGGCGATCCCCAGATCCGGGGATCGCCCTTCTCGTTGGTCGCCATCCAGGCCGTGGGGGGAATATGGCCAGATGTCCGGATCGTGAAGACGTCATGGGCGATCGGTGATCGCGTCTCTGGTGGGTGTACGCGCAGGCCAGCAGGCTTGTACCCATGACGGACGTGGTGCGGTTGGACGCCGTGAGCAAGGTGTACGGCAAGGGCCAGGGCGCGGTCGCGGCCCTGCGTGAGGTGTCGGTGGGCATCCCGCAAGGGTCGTTCACCGCCGTGATGGGCCCCTCGGGGTCGGGCAAGAGCACGTTCCTGCACTGCGCGGCCGGGCTGGACGTGCCCTCGTCCGGCTCGGTGCGGCTCGGCGGCACGGAACTGTCGGGCATGGACGAGACCAGCCTGACCGAGCTGCGCAGGCAGCGGATCGGGTTCGTGTTCCAGGCGTTCAACCTGATCCCGGCGCTGGACGTCGTCGAGAACGTCACGCTCCCCCTGCGCCTGGCCAAGGCCCGCGTGGACCGCACCTGGCTGGCGGAGATCCTGCGCAGGGTCGGCCTTGAGGGCCGGACCGGGCACCGGCCCGCGCAGCTCTCGGGCGGCCAGCAGCAGCGGGTGGCCATCGCCAGGGCGCTGGTCACCAGGCCGGAGGTGGTGTTCGGCGACGAGCCGACGGGCGCACTGGACACGATGACCGCCCGCGACGTGCTGAGGCTGCTGCGCGAGGTGGTGGACGGCCTGGGCCAGACGGTGGTGATGGTGACGCACGACCCGGTGGCCGCCTCGTACGCCGACACCGTGCTGTTCCTGGCCGACGGCCGGATCGTGGACGCGATGACCGCACCGACCGCCGACAAGGTGGCCGAGCGCATGACCAGGCTGGGAGCGTGGACCCGATGATCACCTTGGCGTTGAGGATGTTGCGGCACAGGAAGGCCGCGTTCGCGGGCGCGTTCTTCGCGCTGCTGTGCGCCGCCGCCCTGGTGTGCGCGTGCCTGATGTTGCTGGAGACCGGTCTGCGCGGTGGCGTCGCCCCCGAGCGGTACGCCGGCGCCCCCGCGATCGTGGCCGCCGACCAGTACGTGCGCCAGACCGTCGACAAGGGCGACGGCGAGACGAAGACCAAGGCCAAGCCCCTGACGGAACGCGCCTGGCTGCCCGAGTCCGTCGTGGCGGCGATCCGGGCCGACAAGGTGGTCCCCGAGGTGACGTTCCCCTTCGGCGGCTTCACCGGGCACGGCTGGGAGTCGGCCGCGCTCACCCCGTTCACCATCGCGAAGGGACGCGAGCCCAGGGCGGCGGGAGAGATCGTCGTCGACGCGCGCGCCGGTCTCGACGTGGGCGCCGAGCTGCGCGGACACCGCGTGGTGGGCGTCACCGCGCAGGCGCTCCCGAGCCAGGACACCGTGTTCTTCAGCACCGCCGAGGCCCGCCGCCTGGCCGGTCACCCCGGCAGGGTGAGCGCGGTCGGCGTGTTCCCGGGCCTGGACCGGGCGCCCGAGGGCGCGGTGGTCCACACGGGTGACGAGCGGGGCAGGCTGGAGTTCCTGGACGCCGAGCAGGCACGCGTCAAGCTGATCAGCATGGGCGGCGCGCTGGCCGGAACGTCGCTGCTGGTCGCGATCCTGGTCGTGGTAGGCACGTTCGCGCTGTCCATCCAGCAGCGGCAGCGCGAGCTGGCCCTGCTGCGCGCCGTGGCGGCCACCCCCAGGCAGGTGCGCAAGCTGGTGGGCGGCGAGGCGCTGCTGGTCGCCGGCGTGGCCGGGGTGCTGGGCTCGGCGGCGGGCATCGGGGTCGGGTTCTGGCTGCGCGCCCAGTTCGTCTCGCTCGGGACGGTCCCGGCGAACCTCGGCCTGGTGGTCAGCCCGTTCCCGCCGCTGGCCGCGCTGCTGGCCACGGTCGGCGCCGCCTGGGTCGCGGCCCGGGTGTCGGCCCGCCGGCTGACCAGGATCCGGCCGGTGGAGGCACTGGGCGAGGCGGTGCTGGACAGCGGCAGGGTGGCCAGGTGGCGGTTGGTGGCCGGGCCGATCGTCCTGGCCGGTGCGGTGACGTTGACGGTGGTCCTGTCGAACCTGCGTACCGAGGCAGCGGCCACGCCCGTGACGATGCTGACCGCGCTGGTCTGGACGATCGCGCTGACGCTGCTCGGCCCGGTGGTCGCGCGGGTGGCCGCGGCGGTGCTGTCGATCCCGCTGCGGGCCTCCCGGGTGGGCGGCTTCCTGGCCGCGCGCAACCTGCGCGCCAACTCGGGGGCGCTGGCCTCGGTGTTGTCGCCGCTGACCCTGATGATCGCGATGACCTGTACGATCCTCTTCGTCCAGACCACGATGGGCCACGCCGCGCAGGAGCAGGCCGACGCGGGCACCCGCGCCGAGTACGTCCTGACCGGCGTCTCCGCCGCCGAGGCGGCCAGGGTCCCCGGCGTCGAGGCCGTCACCCGGGTGCTGCGCACGACCGTCCGGGCCGGCCTGGACAAATACGGCGCGCAGGCGGTCACCTACGACGAACGCACGATGGACCTGGGCATCGTCGCCGGCTCCATGAAGGACGTGGCCGTCAGCTCGACCGCCGCCGAACGGCTGGACGTCGAGGTGGGCGACCCGCTGAAGCTGACGCTGGGCGACGGCACCCCCGCGACGGTGACGGTCAGCGCGGTGTACACCCGCGGGCTGGGCTTCGGCGACCTGACGTTGCCGTACGACCTGGTGGCGGGCCACGTGGACGACCCCGCGGCCTCCCTGCTCGTCAAGGCGCCAGGGCTGACCGTGGACGCCCTGGCCGAGGCGCTGCCCGGGGCGTCGGTGCTGGACCGGGCGCGGGCCGCCGAGGTGAGCGCGTCGAACCCGCAGGCCACGTTCGTGGCGCTGGGCCTGATCATCGCCTTCACCGCGATCGCCGTGGTCAACACGCTGGCCATGGCCACCTCGGCCCGCTCGGGTGAGATGCGCGCGCTGCGCCTGGCCGGGACGACGCGGCGGCAGGTGCTGCGCATGCTGCGGCTGGAGACGCTGGGCGCGGTGGCCACCTCCGTCGTGCTCGGCACCGGGGCCGCGCTGGTGACCCTGGCCGCGTTCGGGGCGGGGATGACCGGCTCGGCGGTGCCGTACGTGCCGGTGGGGACGTACGCGGCGGTGGTCGGGGCGGCGGCCGTGCTGGCTCTGGCGGCCACCGCCCTGCCCGCCCGGCTGACGATGCGCTCGGCCGCGTGAGCGAACGGTCAGTCCGCTGGGAGCAGGGTGCCGAGGGGGCCGAGGTCGAGGTTGAGGTCGGCGGGCGACAGCCCGAACCGGTCGCACAATTCGGCCATGGCCTCCTCCAGCCGCATGAGGGTCAGCCCCACTGCCTCCAGCTGCTCATCGGTCAGGTCGCCGTTGTCCATCCGCCGGACGCACTGGCGCTCCACCAGCTGGCGGATCAGCTCGACCAGTGTCAGCACGAGGCGGCTCAGGTCGTGCTGCACCGAGTCGGCGTCCGTCTCCAGCCGCCACTCGCCGCGTCTGGCCGCCTGCCCGTCAGTCGGGCTCGTCATGTCGCATCCCTCCTTCGACCGCGTCGCCTTCGCGCACGCTGACCAGCAGGGCCCTCAGGGAGATCCGCACGAGGTCGATGCCGGAGATGGACAGCACGAGGTCGCCGGTCACGACCGCCCCACCCGCCAGCAGGCGGTCCAGCAGGTCGACGAGCGCCACCCGCTGCTCGGGCAGGCGGCCCTGGGCGGCGAGCCGGCCTCCTCTCGGCTCAGGAGGCGTCACCGTACGCTGCCTCACCGTCCTGGTCGAGGGCGGCGAAGGAGTAGGGCGCCCAGGGGCCGACGAGCTCCACGGTGACCCCCTGCTCGGCGACGTCCTCGATCGCCTGCGCGAACTCGGCGGCGCGTTCGTCGTCCACCAGGTAGGCGCCGTTGAGGACCATCTGCTCCCGCCGTCCGGACAGCTGCGGGTCCTGGGCCCGGTGGCATCTGCCGACGACGGCGATGTCCATCAGCGCCTCGTGCACCTCACGGGCGTGCTCGGCGGCCCGGCGCCAGTCGGCCTCCCGGCTACGCAGGGCGGCCCGGCGGCGGTTCAGGTAGGCCGCCCCCGGCGTCGCGCCCTGCGGGTCGGCCACCGGCTCCGCCCCGCCGGGAACGGCGTACGCCTTGACGCCCCACTCCCGTCGGCCGGCCACCCGCGCCAGGACCGCGTCGAACTGTTCGTGCCGCTCGTCGAGAAGCTCCCGCACCTGCGCCTCGCCCGTGTAGACGGTGACCAGCCGCACCGGCGCCGTGGGCCGCAGGGCGGCGACGGCCTCCACCACCCGGTGGTGGGCGCGTGCGGTCTCCTCCAGCCAGGCGAGGTCCTCCATCGAGCGGCGCAGCGCCTCCTCGCCGAACTCCGCCAGCGAGACCGTGCTGAGGAAGGCGGCCAGCCCCCGGTGCGCGAGACGGCGCACGGGCGCGCCCGCCACCCCCGCCAGACCGTCGGGCCCCTCGCCCTCGTCGCGGGTGACCGCGTAGAGGTAGACGCCCTGGTCAGTGGCCACGCTCGACCGCCTCAGGCACGTGGCCGGGCGCGCGCCCGGTCGCGGGGCCGCCTTCCACCACCCGGGCGGACACCATCTCCTCCAGGGCCGCGAGGCGGCGGCGCAGCTTGCGGTTCTCCTTCGCCAGCTCCTGGGTGTCGCCGGTGAGCCACGGGTCGTGCTCCCACCAGTCGATGCCCATCTCGCGGGCCGTGTCGACCGAGGCGATGAGCAGCCGCAGCTTGATCGTCAGCAGCTCGATGTCGAGCAGGTTCACCTGGATGTCGCCGGCGATCACCACGCCCCGGTCGAGCACCCGTTCCAGGATGTCGCCGAGGTTGGCCGACTCGCGGCCGCCATGGGAGGCCGGCTGGTACGAGGATCCGGGCATGTACGGGCTCGGCCGCACGTTGGCGCTCACCGCGAGCCCTCGGCGAGATCGCCGCTGCCCCGCTTGTAGCGGCGCACCCGGCGGTAGGACAGGAGGCTGCCCGCCATGTCGAGGTCGATCTCGTACAGGGCCAGGGTGTCACCCGAGGACGGGATCCGGTGGTCCTCCAGAATCTCCACGCCGACCACCCACCCGTCCTCGACCGGCTCGACCAGCGTGACGCTCTCCGCTTCCTTGCCGGTCAGCTCGGTCATCATCCGCAACCCGACCCCGGCCACCTCGGCGGCCGACATGTTCGCCGGACGCGTACGAGGCGGCCCCTCGCCGCCGGTCTCCGCGCGCCGTGTCCCCGGCACACGCTTGTGCTCGGTCTCCTGCCTGGCAGGCACCACATCACCCCCGTACTTTCCTGGTGCGGCCCCCGCTAGCGCCTCACCAGCCGACCATCCCCCGCAAGATCTCCTCCACCGCCCGGTCCTCCTCCTCCGCGGAGATCCGGCCGTCGGCCCTGGCCTGCTCCACCTCCTCCAGGCGGCGCCGGACCACGGCCGGGTCGTGCAGCTCCCGCTCGACCTGGTCGCGCATGAGCTCGCCGAGCTTGACGACCGCGTAGAGCGGCATGAGTGGCCAGCCAAAAAGCAACGTCCCCAGTCCCAAGGATGTTCACTCCTCCCCGGCGTCGGCGTCCGTGCCGGCGCGGTCAGCTCGTGCCGACGAAGTCGTACGGCGCCATCGGTCCGAGCAGCCGCAGATCGACACGGCCCGACCAGCGGCGGGCCAGCTCGTCCACCGCCTGTTCGAACTCGGCCCGCCGGTCGCGCGCCACCAGCGCGGCCACGTGCGCGGCGTCCCGTTCGTGGGAGGGCTCGCGCACGGCCAGCTGTTCGCAGAGGTCCGAGAGCTCGTCCACCACCGTCGCGGTGTCCGCCTCGCGCTTGTCCGCGATCGTGCCCTCGATGATCTCGCCGAGCCGCATGCGCTCGTTGCGCGTCGCGTCCTCCGGGCGGCCGGCGATCTGCTGCCGAAGGCTCTCGGCCTCGCCGTTCTCCCGCAGGATCTCGCGCAGGATCGCGCGCTCGTCGTACCGGCCGTTGACGACGTACTGCGTCCGGCCCTCCACCTCCTGCAGGGCGTCGGCGAACTGGTCGTGGTACGGCTTCAGCAGCTCCTCCACCACGGCCTCGGAGTTCGTCAGCACCGCCCCGAACCGGAACGGCAGCACCGGCACCTCCGCCGCGGTCTGGTCGAGCAGCCGCTGGTGCGTCTGGAGGTCCCGCGGCCGGCCGAGCGGGCGGTCCGGCTCGACATCGCTCACCAGAGCGGCGATCTGGCCGAACGGCACCAGCCGCACCTGCCCCCCGGGGTCCCCCACTCCCTCGGTCCCGGGCTCCACCTCGACATCCATCGGTACGATCCCGTACACGTAGGACGCGTAGCCGTTCATGCTCGCCTGCGACGCGTCCTCGGACCCGGCGACCTCTCCGTGTGGCGACATCTCAGTCATCCTCCCTACGACGTGCCCGGCGCGGCTCTTCCTCGCGGTCCACGACCTCACCCGTGAGCTCCTGCAACTCGTCGGGCTCGTCGGAGGCGGCCTCCAGCTCCCCGGCGTCAGGCTGGCTCGCCTGGCCGACGGCCCTGGCCGCCGTCACCCCCTCGACGACCTCCGGCAGGCCCTTCTCCGTGGCCGAAAGGTCGAGGCGGTTGGCCGCCTCCGCGAAGCGCAGGTACGTGTCCACGCTGGCCACGACGATCCGGGTGTCGATCGTCAGCACCTCGATGCCGACGAGCGAGACCCGGACGAAGGCGTCGATGACGAGGCCCTTGTCGAGGATGGTGTCGATGACGTCGGCCAGACTTGTCCCCGCGGTGCCGCTGCTGGCCGGTGTACCGCGACCGGCAGGCTGAACGGTCATGTCGTTCCCCCTGGTTCTGGGTGGCCGGGCCTTCGGCGACAGGCCCTGACGAGTGGCTACTCGGCTCGGATCCGACGCCGGCGTACCGGGCGGTCGTGCTCGGCCGCGGACCGGCGGGTGGACGCTCCGCCGCGACGCCGCGCCACGGCCGGAGCCGCGGGACGCTCCTCGGGCTCCTCTCCCTCCTCCTCTTCCTCTTCTTCTTCCTCTTCGGGCTCCTCGAACTCTCCCTCTTCCTCCTCGAACTCCCCTTCTTCTTCCTCGGGTTCCTCCTCTTCTTCCTCCTCCTCGGGCTCCTCTTCGTACTCCTCCTCGGGCTCTTCGGCTTCTGCCCGCTCGCCCTCTTCGGGCCGCTCCTCCTCGGGCTGTTCCGCCTCCGCCCGCTCGCCCTCCTCGGGCTGCTGCTCCTCGGCTTCCTGCTGCTCCCGCTCCTCCTGGACGGCGGTCTCGTGATCCTTGACGACCTGGCTGTCCCGGATCTCGCCGCGCCAGCCCTCCAGCTCGTCGGGCTTCAGCAGCAGGTGCGCCATCACGTGCCGTCTGAAGTGCTTGAGCTCCAGGCGTACGCGCCGGCCCTGGGCGCGCCACAGGTTGCCGGTGCGCTCGAACAGGCCCTGCGGGTGGTACTCCAGCACGACCAGGACCCGGGTCAGGTCAGGCGAGACCTCATGGAAAGTCACCGCTCCGTCGACATACCCCTTCGCCCCCTCGGACCGCCAGATGATCCGCTGGTCGGGGATCTGCTCGATGATGTGCGCCTTCCAGGTCCGGTGCGACCAGAAGACCTGGGCCTTCCAGGACAGCTCCTCGTCGGACTCCTGGTTGATGGTCTCGACCTTCTTCATGAAGGTCGGGAAGTCCTGGAACTGGGTCCACTGGTCGTACACCAGGCGCCGGGGCGCACCGATGTCGATCGACTCGACGATGTTGGTGATCTTCGCGTGGCCGGCCTTCCCGCCGCCACGGCCGGTGATCTTCTGCCAGATGCCTTTGAGTCCCCCCTTGAGGCCCCCCTTGATGCCTCCTTTCAGACCTCCCGTGAGGCCGCCTTTCAGCGCTCCGCTCATGAAGCCGGGCTTGTCCGAGCCCGTGACCGCGCTCATCAGGCCCTTTCCGCCGTGTTCCACGTAATCGGTGAGCCGGCCGGTCAGGCCTTCGAGCTTGTCCCCCGCGGAGGACAACACCCGCGTGCCCGCCGCCTGCAGAAGGCCCTGCGCGGACTGCACGAGCCGGTCCATCGGCAGGCCGTCGGCGACGCCCTGACCGGCCTCCGCGGCCTTCCCCGCGACGTCCCCTGCCTTTCCGGTGACGTCTCCGGCCTTCCCCGTGACGTCTCCGGCCTTCCCGGCGACGTCCTCGGCCGTGCCCGTCGCGGCCTCACCGGCTCGACGGGCCGTTCCGGCGGCCTTGCCCAAGGCTTCCCCGCCGCTTCCGGTCGCCGTCCTCTTCGCTGCCTCAGCCACCGCACTCACCTCCGTGACTGGCCGACCCGCCGGACAGGACGTGTCCGCCGCTGCCCTCTGTGACCCTCGTTACCCTCATGACCCTCGGGCCTCCGTCTGACCTGCTCCGGTTCCTCTTCGTCGTCGTTCTCCTGGTAGCGATCGTTCTCGTCGTAGTCCTCGTCGTAGCCAGATTCCTCGTCTGCGGGCGCCTGCCGCTTCGTGGGTTGAGCCTCGGCTTCCTCGCCCTGCGCGGCACCGGGCTTCTCCCCACGCTCCTGGAGCTTGTGGGTCAGGGAGTCGATCTGCTTGGTGGCCGCCGAAATGGCCGCCGCCTTGCCGACTTCCATGAGCTCGCCCCGAAGGCGGCCGGTCATCCGCTGAAGCTCGGGATTGGAGCCGAGAGCCTTGACGCCTTGGGCCAGTAGGCCACCCTGGCCGCAGCTGGCGCGTCCCGCCAGCCCGGCCGCCGCCAGTGCCGCAGCCGTGCGCAACTTGTGGCGCCTGCCGAGGTAGTACCCGGCGAGTACGGCAAAGGCCATCTGCAACCTGCTCGACATGATCAGCGCTCCTTCCGCTCGCTCACCATCTCGACCCGCACTGGGTCCAGTGCGCGCGGACAGACCCCGAACACGCCGACGCCTGCTCGCCGCGGCTTGACCTACCCGGAAAACCAACAAAGCACCCAATTGGCGAAAAACGGGACGGGGAGTTGGTATCCGGGCGCGAATCCACGCCGACCCATCAGTCGGCGTTTAGCCCCGCCTGCCCCCCGGCTCAGGCACGCGGAAGCGTCAGGACCTGGGCCCGACCTGCCCAAGGATTCGCCAACTCGCGAACCGGAGTCCTCGCACCGAGCGTCATACGGGACCAGACGGCAACGATCTGAGTGTGATCTCGGAGGCGACCATGAACGACCTGCCATCTTCCGTCTTCATCCGTCCGGCCCCGTCCCGGCCCGCGGCACGCGGCAAGGCCGTCCTTCCGCCGTCCGCGCTCTTCCGGGGATCACCGCTCGCCCCTCGCAGACGTTTCAGCCATGTCTTCGTCGTCATCGCGGTCGCCCTCGCGCTCGGGCTGGGCGTGTTCGTCGGCTTCACGGTCAGCCGCGGGTTGCAGGAGGAAGCCCTGGGCCGCGGGCCGACGGGCGTCCTGAAGGCGGCCGTCCCGCAGGCAGCCGTCCCGGAGGCGGCCCTCCCGCAGGCGGCCCCGGCCGCGCCACCTCGGCCACCGGCCACCCAACCGCGCCATCCGGCCGCACCTCCGAAGACCGCGGCGAAGCACACGGCAAAGCACGCGGAGAGGCACGCGGCGAGGAAGCCGCACCACGCGAAAGGGCGCAGGCACCACCACTCGCCGTGCGCCAGGTTCCAGGGGGTGCGGGCGCGTATGTGCCACACGATCTTCCGGTGACCTTTGAGCCTGGTCGCTGATCCGCCTGCGGCGCGACGGCGAGACCCCCTGCAACGCAGAAGAGGCCCCGAAGGGCCTCTGACCTGCTGTAGACACTGGCGGCCGGCGCAAGGTCCCGAACTTGCGCAGGCTGGGCCGACAGTTTCACAGTCCCGCCACAAGAACGCTCTGACCTGTGGCTTCTTCCGGAGGGCGGCCTCGGCGGGTCGGCCCGCCCTCCGGTCGGAAGCCGCGGGTCACAGGCTGCGGGCGGTGATGTCGCCGTTGGAGGTGGTGGCGTGGATGTCGAGCTCGACGGTGCCGTCGTTCTTGAGCGCGTTGGTGACGCGGCCGTGGCTGGTGCCGGCGTCCAGGGCCGCCGAGACGCCGGCGGCGGCGGCGATCGTGATGTCACCGGACTGGGTGCGGAGCACGACCTTGCCGCCCGCGGCCTCGGCGATCCGGATGTCCCCGCGTGCGGTGCTGATCTCCGCGGGGCCGCCCAGCCGGCCGACCTCGACGTCGCCGTCGACCGCCGTGAGGCGCAGGCTCGCGGCCTCCTCGATCTCGATCCGGCTGTACGCGCCTTCGAAGGCGACGTCGCCGAGACGCCCGGCGGTCCGCAGCTCGGCGCTGGCCGCCTTGGCCTCGACGCGGGAGCCGGCGGGCAGCTGGACCGTCACCTCGATCGACCCGGACGGGCCGAGGTACTGGTTCTTCGCCGCGCTCGCGATCCTCAGGACGCCGTCGGCGTACTCGACCGTGGTCTGCTCCGCCGCCTGCACGTCGCGGCTCTTCGAGGCGTTCGCGGGCCGGACCTCGACCGTGGTGTCGGCCCGGTCCTCCGCCACGAACTGCACGCGTCCGGCGGGGATGTCGAGGACGACGCGGACGGGGGCGGTGGTGTCGAACTGCTGCATGATGCTCTCCTGCGACTCGTGGTCTCCGACGCCCGCCCCTGAAGGGGCGGGCATTTGGCCCAGTTCGCGGCCCTGGGGCCGCATCGCTGAACCGTTCATGGGTCAACCATCGCGGACCGCTCTGATACCGCACCGTCGCCGCCCTGACACGGCCGCTGACATCCGGCAGGACGCAGCCGGCCCCCGCGGGCTCTCGGCGTCAGCCCATCGTCGCGAGGGTGTCGCGCAACCGGCGCAGGTCGCGCATGCGGGCCTCGAACGTCGCCCCGACCACCACGAGCAGCAGGCCGCCCACGGCGATCGGCACCCAGCGCGGCACCGCGAGGAACATCTCCGACACGTACGGCGCCAGTTCCCGCACCACGACCCCGGCGACCACGACCGCTCCGATCGACGTGGGCGCCTGGAGCTTGAACCGGACCCCGGCGAGCAGCACCGCCAGCGCCAGCACGCCGAGCAGCAACGACCGCCGCCATTCGGTGTCCGCGTACACCGCCACCAGGCTGGGCAGCATCGTGAAGGAGAGACCCGTCCCGTAGGCGGCCCACGACGAGACCGCCGCGCCGCGCCGCCGCCACCAGCCGGATCCCAGCAGCACCAGCGAGCACGGCACCGTGTACGCCTCGACGACGGTGACCTCGTCCGCCCCCAGCCGCAGCCACGACGCCAGCAGCAGCAGGACGGCGCCGGCGTACCTGAGGCCGTTCCCGCCGACCCGGCCGGCCGAGCCGGACCACATCGACATGAGCAGCACCAGCACCCCGGCCACGGCGAACCCGATGCTCACCGCGACCTGGACACGCGCGCCCAGCGAGAACCCCGCCGCCACCGCCTCCAGGCCGAGGAACAGGGCGGCGAAGCCCACCCCCCAGAGCCGGAGCTCCTTCAGCCTGGCCGACAGCGCCACCGCGGCGGCCGCCGCCGCCAGGATCGGCAGCACGATCAGCGTCGCCGGCTCGCTGCCGAACGCGTACGCCGCCGCCCGTACCGAGACCGGGGCGGCGACGAGCGCGCAGACCACCGCCCACCAGGGCGCGCGGCCGCGGGTGGCGGTCACCGCGAGCGCGACGGCCAGGGCTGCCTGCACCGCCGTCGCGACCGGGTAGGGCATTCCGAAGGCCTGGGGGGCGACCGCGATCATGAGCGCCCCGGCCAGCAGCGCCCCGGCGGTCGCCACCCTCACCAACCACCCACCGACGCCGCGCCCGGCCGCTGTCGGCCACCCGCCGGCGCCTCTCACGGCTGCCACCAGGAGGACGGTCGCCGGCACGGCCAGCACCACCACGTCCACCGGCGTCGCCATGTCGAACGGCGGCCACTCCCGCCCGTTCCAGGTGCCCGTCCACAACACGTCCAGCCAGGCGAACGGCGCCACCAGGGTGACCACGAGCCGTGGCAGCACCGTCAGCGTGGTCAGCAGCGCCACCAGCCAGCCGGTGCCCATGACCGCCGGACGTACCCGCCGCCAGGGCAGCAGGCCGGCGGCGAGCACCACCCCGAGCGCCGGGACGAGGTAGGCCAGGGGACGCCAGTCCGTGCCCGGACCGTCCAGCACCGGTTGCGCCAGCGCCGCCGGCACGGCGATCAGCGTGAGCGCGGTTCCGACGGCGACCGCGGCGGCCCAGATCTCCCTCTCGGCGTCGCCATGCCTGGCCAGCAGCCACGTCACCCACCCGCCGAGCAGCACCAAGGCGACCAGCGGCACCGACCTGACCAGCGCCTGACCGACGGAAGGCGATCCCAGCGCGTACGGCACGCCGCCCAGCAGGGCGAGGACCGCGACCCCGCTGCCGGTCGAAGCGGCCGTCGCCCGCACCGCTCCCCGGCTGTAACGGACCAGGACGACGTCGAGCGCCGCCGTGACCACCAGCATGGCCACCAGCCAGGTCTCCGACCAGTCTCCGGTCACCAGCGGCAGGACCGGCTGCGCCAGCACCACGGCGACGGGAGCAGGGCCGCGAAGCCGGGTGACCCGGGCATAGGCCACCAGGATCAGCGCGGTGAGCCCCAACACGCCCGCCGTGTAGTGCAACACGTCGAGGGAGTCGACCCCGAGGAGCCCTACCCGCCTGGCCGCGTAGCCGTCGAGCAGCAGCAACGCGACCGCGAACCCGGCCATGGTCTCGGCCGTCGCGGTGAGCCTGCGCCGGATCAGCACGACCGGCGCCAGCATCACCAGTGTGGTGAACGCGGCCAGCACGGCCGCGCGCCCGCCTATGCCCAGTTGTCCCCAGCTCACCACGGTGAACACCGCCGCCGCCACCGTCAGCAGCAGACCACCGAGGATGAGCAGGACGTTCTTCGCGGCGCCCGTGGAGACCTCCGGCCTCGGCGCGCCGGGGCCGGTAACCCCGAATCCGGTCGCCGCCCCTGGATACGGCGGCAACGCGCCCGCGTAGGGAGGCACCGCACCCGCGCCCGCTTCTGGCTGACCCGCCGCCCCCGCGCCCGCCACTCCTTGGCCCGCCGCTCCCGCGCCCGCCCCTGGCTGACCCGCCGCTCCCGCGCCCGCCCCTGGCTGACCCGCCGCTCCCGCGCCCGCCGCTCCTTGATGCGCCGCTTCGGCACGTAGGGTGCCGAGCAGTTCCGCACGGCGGGCCTGCAGTCCGGCGAGCTGATCCCCCAGCGTGGCGAGAGCCTGGTCCACCTGCCAGAGCTCATGCGCGACGGGGCCCTGCAGAGGCAGGGCACACCTCGGGCATCGGGAAACCGGCTCCTGAAGCCCGGTCCCGGACAACATCACCCCGCAGTCCGGACATTTCATACTTCCACGCACCGACACTCCACTTGAGCCCGACGAGATGACCCATATTGCACCGTCACGTCCTTGCGAATCACTGTCATCGGCTGGCGCACCGGATGCCGGTACGGCCGGTCGACACGGCCGAGGGGCGGTTCGAGCGGCCTTCGACGCGGAGGACGGCACCGGATCGGCCCCAGACCGGAGCCGTCTAGGCCGGCGGCCACCCGAAACGATCTAGGAGCGCGCATGGGCGGGGCGACCCCGGCAGACTACGCCTGGTTGAGCGACCGGTGGACCGATGATGTCGGCACCACCGTCTTGTGCATCACGTTCGTCCGTGACCTGTCCCCCGCCGACGCTCTACGACGGATCAAGGTCACCCCCGGCACCCGCGGCGACCTCAACGCCGCCGCCTACGCCGCTCAGGGCGGGACCGTCCTCGCCGACACGGGATGGGCCGCCAAGTACGTCAGCAACCTGGCCGAGCCGTTGTCGTTGGGAACGGCCGTGGCCACGGTGTTCGCCAATGTCGAGGACTCGGACTTCACCTACGAGGTGAACGAGCGCCTGATCACCACGTTCGACCTGTACGGCTACCGCTACCGGGAGGGCGACGATCCCGACCGGCTGCTCGCGGACGTCCGCGACCTGGGCCTGTACGACGTCGACGACGGTTTCGGCGAGAACCCCGTCGCCGGCGCGCTGGCCCTCGCCTCCCGCGCCACCGGCGTACACCTGTCCCGCGCCCACTACGCCCGACCGGCCCTCACCGGTTCGACCGATCACCTCATGGCAGGTTGACCGCGCCGAGGACTTCGCCGACGGCCACCCGGCGACCCGTCATCCGCCCTTCTCGTCTTCGCGGACGCGGGAATGTCGGATCCGCCTGCCACACTCCCCGTGATCACGAAGGAGGAGAAGCGGGTGCGCAAGATCACGGCTGCGGATTACGCATGGGAGAACGACTGGCATGAGGAGATCTACACCGTCACTTTCGTCCACGGCCTGGACGAGCGCGAGACCCTCCGGCGCTTCGGCGTCGCCGACGTCAACATCCATGTCGTGGACGACGAGGAGGTCTTCGAGCGCACGGAGGAGAACGACGGCTGCTGCGACATGGTGCTGGTGACCCGGGCCGGCGACTGGACCGTGGCCTTCGAATACAGCGGCTGGGAGGGGACCCGCCGCGAGACGCTGCGCGAGCTGACCCGCGACGGCGGTGAGGCCGTCTCCGTCATGCGCCACGACTACGCGGCATCGCACGACTTCGAACACGCAGCGGACGGCCGGATCCGGACGGCGTTTCGCCCGCAGAGGCCCCAGGAGCGCTGGGGCAGCCACCCCGACGCGCTGAACGAGGACATGCGCGAGCTGGGCCTCGAACCCGAACCGGCGGACGGGTTCCAGTACCTCTCCGGCCCCATTCCCGCGGCCCTCGCCCTGGCCAGCCGCATCTCAGGAGTGCTGTTCACCCCCGCACTGCTGGACGCGCCACTGCTGGGCGGTGTCATCACCGACCGCGCTCCGAACGACCCTCCGCAGGGCGACCCGCTCGCCTCGCACGCCCTGCGGGCCTGCAACCCGGAGCTCGCCGAGGCCATCGACCACGCCTCCCCCGACCGCCGGCGGCGGGCCGCGGTCGCCGAAGCCCGCCGCCAGTGTGCGCTGGCCGGCGTGGCCGACCACCCGGTGCTCGTCGCCGCGCTGGCGTCGGCCGAACGGGGCGAGACGGGGCCGGTCGAGCACGACTCCCCGCTCGCCGAGCTCATCCGCCGTCACGAGTCGGAGCTGACCGGCCATCCGATCGACGAGGCCACCGGCGAGTGGATGGGCCGCCCGTCGGCGGATCCGCAGGACTTACCGGCCGACAGGCGCAACATCTTCGCCCTCGACAACGCGACCGGCATGCCGGCCTGCCCGAGCTGCAGGTGGCATCACCTTCCGGACGAAGCGGAGCGGGAGGCGGTCCGGCCGCGCTGGCAGGCGGCGAGGTCGGTACGCGCCGCCCTGTCCCCCGACGCCAGGACGGCCGCCTACAACACCCACTTCCCCCTGGTTCACCGGGGTCAGCTCATGGCCGACCGCGACCACGCGACGGCCGTCGCCGCGACGCTGCACGCCTCCTCGACGTAGCAGACGTCGCTCTGCCGTTCAGGAAACCGGGACCGCCGCCCATCTCCGCACGCCGGACCAGCGCCAAGAACGCGACCAACACCGCGCCCGCCAAATAGTGCAGCATCGGCCCGAACCTGACGATGTCCCAGCCACCGAACTGGAGCGTTTCCCGGCAATCGCCCAAGATGACCCGAACAGCGTAGGGAAGGCTGAACACCCCGGCGAAGACCACGAACAGCACCACCGTCACCCATGCGGCGAACACCCCCCACCTGCCGCGAAGAGCGAGCGTCGCACACAAACCAAGCGCCATCACCCCGGTGGGCCAGCCGTGCAACTCCGCGGAGACGGTCGCCCAGTTGATCTCGATCAGCCAATCGAACTTTCCGGGTGTCCACGGCTCGGCACTCAAGGGGCAGGCATAGCCGTGCGCCGAGTAGGTCGGCCCTCCAAGAGAGTGCCACCACAAGGTGCGTGAAGCGGGAGCCGCCAGAGCCGCCGCAGCCAACAGGGGCACGGCCCAGCGCGGAGGAATCGCCGATAACGGAACCAAGTTCGCCGCCATGTGATCGCAGTGAGGGGCGCCCAGCGTAGATCATTTCCCGCACGTACGTCAGCAGGCGGCTTTCGCCAAGCTCGCATGCACAATGGGCCAATACGAGAACCGTGGGTGCATCTGGGCCGGCTGTGGACGGACGGCGATCCGTTCCTCGCTGTCGACGCTTCACTGCGCGGCGCCTGGCGTGGGTTCAGCGGCAACCAGTACGACGACATTGTCGATCTTGGACCGGAGCGCGCGACGTTCGCGCTCAAGGTGCCCTGGTACGCCCAGCTGGATGACGAGAACTGTTTCGCCAGGTGGCCGCCAACCCCGCACGAACCTTGCGATCAGCAGGCGCCCTGGTGATCTGACGCACGGTCTTGATCATCGTTCGGGACGCGGGGTTACGCGGATATACACAACCCTACCGATCTCATGATCCAGGACGCTGGATCGCTCTACATGTTCGTCTGCTTGGAGTGCCCTGAGCGCCCAGTGGACTACATCAGCCAGGGGTCATGACTTCGGCACGCAAGGTGCGCACCCCCGCCGCGGCGATCGCGGGGTGTGGCCGTCTTGGCGACGAGCTGTGTCACAGAGGGATCGGCAGTGCCGAGCAGGGGCTGTCCATCAGTGCGTCGTCCAGGCGGACACCGCTTTCCAGCTCCACCACGGCGAGGCACGCCGCGGTGATGTCCACCCTCGCCTCCGCGTCCTCGCTGTCGTAGCCGCTCGCGAGGAGGTCGGTGTACGGGCTCAAGGGACCGAGTTGGTCTGCCCATCCCGTAAACGGCATGGGGTCCGGCTCCGGATGATGGAGAAAGCCTTCGGCCTGGCCGTAGCGGACGTACATGCTGGTGTTGCCTTCGATGTCGAAGGACACGCACCAATGCCGGAACCCCTGGCCGGCGAGTCGCTCGGTCATCTCCGACCCGCCCGGGCGGACCCAGTCCAGCGTGACGATGCCGTTGCCGACCTGGTGGAGGCTGATGGAGCCGGGGCTGCGCGGCAGCTCGTCGGGGCCCTGGAGCGTGGTGAGGTCCGCCCCGAGTCGACGTACGGCATCCTTGATCGACAGGACACCGGAGTCAGGAAGCGTCACCGTGTAGGCGATGGTGTCGAGCTCGCTCAACAGGTCGCCGTAACGAGCGACGATCTCGTCCAACACGAGCGAATCCACCTTTCTCAGCAGTCCGAACACCCCTCAGGATGACAGCCGGGCACGCGGCTCACGGGCGCCTGCCTGGCAGGCGAAGGCCCGACAGCGGCTGGGGTACGAACCGGCTGTCGGGCCCGACGGCGCCACAGGAGGCGGACGCCTGAGACCTTGAGTTATTCGGTGATTCCGTGCTGCTTCAGGCGGGCGACCAACTCACCCATGTCCCTGGGGCTGGACCACGCTTCGCCGCCGACGCTCAGCCGTTCCTTGCCCCCCACCAGAGCCGTGCCCCCGGATCGCTGACCGACCAGTTGCGGGTCTTCGAATATCAGCCCCTGCGGAGGTACGAGCATCAGCTTCGCATCCCGCGGAAGAGGTTCTCCCGGGTCATGCACTTCTAGTTCCTGGACAGGACGCTCGCGCGGGAACGCGAGCATCTTGGTGCCGACGGGAAGCGCCTTTTCGAAATCCGCAATGGATTTGCGCGGCTTCCACTGCTCCACCGGGACATTCGGATCGCTGACAACACCACCCTGGCTGAGCTCTATGTAAACGAGCCCGTCAGGGATCGTTTTCCGGCCCTTGACGCCCTTGAGCGCTTCCGTGACACGCATCCGCAGGACGACGCGATGGTCCAGAGGACCGCCGGGATATGTTTTCAGAATGGGGCCCTGCTGCCAGCCGTCGATTATTCCGGCTGCCACGACGGGGCGGTCCGCGGCGAGTTCTTCCGGGGTGCTGTACGGGTCGAAGTCGGCCTCGACCACGCGTAACAGCGACAGGTCCAAAGAGCCCTTCGCTTCAGGGCTGAGGGCCTGCCCCTGCTTCGGGCCCGCCTGTGTCGCGGGTGCACCTTCGCCGGGCCCACCGCAGGCGGACAGGGCCGCCGTCGCGGCGAGGGCGAGCGCGAGAAGGGTCTGCTTCCTCATCGTTGTCCTCCTTTGCGTCAGGCCCAGTGCGGATTCAGGTCGGCGATGTGGTGCGGATTGTAGGTGTGGATCCAGGACCCGCTGGGGTTGCCGATCAGCGTCACGTCGCCGCTGGCCATGCAGTCCTGCGGCTGGCCGAACGCGCCCGGCGGCTCGGGGGGTGACGCGAGCGGGGAGTAATGATCCACTCCTGCCGTGTGGCCGAGTTCGTGGCAGACGGTCTTGATGAACTGATGATGAGGATCGGACGCGGCCCTGATCCTGCTGCCGTTGATCCTCGTATGACGCTGGTCGCAGACGTCGGGGTTGGACGCCGTCCAGACCTTGCATTCAGCCTCGCCGTAGCCGTTTTCGACCCACACCTCGAACCAGGCGACATCCGTGGCGGGGGTTCCGTCGCTGCTGGAGTTCGTGGTCTCACAAGGCGAATGGAAGGGGACGCCGGGAATGGTGGTCGCGTTCGCCAGGTAGTTCATCGCCCCCGGAATGTAGGACCGGACTTCCGTGGAGACCGACGTGGTGTAGCAGTAACTGTGAGTGCTCTTGTCGGGAAGTATTCCGTCGAACGGCCATTGGTCGGCGTAAGCGGGGGCGACGGTCGTGACGGTGGTCAGGGCAGCGACGATCACAGCTAAGCCGATCTTGAGCCGATGATGCATTCATCACTCCTTCTGAAGGCCTGATCACATACTGTGGTGGCGAATATGGGCATGGCGATCATGACAACATTCTCCCCTCACCTCAAGGGTTGACTTGTTTCATGGGCCATGGCAGTCCGTTGAACAATTCCGCCTTCTGACCACACTTTCTCCGCAGCGTCCGACAGGATCGCTTGACAGTCAGGCCAGGTACGCGTCATCGCGATCGGCTCGGCCACGACGCGTCAGGTTCGGCGGGTGACCGCGCCGCCGCCACGAAACTCGGATGCGGTGCCGCGTGGACGCGCTTAGGCTGTGCCGGCGGAGCGGGCCTCGTATCAAGCTTGGCGAATCGGGGATGCGTGAGGTATGACCAGTCAATTGTTCGCGATCTGCTTCAATGCGATCCGTCCCTCGGACCTGGCGCGGTTCTGGGCGGGGGTGCTGGGTTGGGAGATGGCCGACGGTCCTGACGACGTCGCGATCCTGCCTCCCGATCCTGTCGGCTTCCGCGTCCGTTTCCTGCCGAGCCTGGAGCCGAAGGTCGGCCAGAACCGGGCGCACTTCGACCTGACGAGCATCTCCCCGGAGCATCAGCAGCAGACGGTGGCCAGGGCGCTGAGACTCGGCGGAAAGCACATCGACGTGGGCCAACTCCCGGAAGAGGGACATGTGGTGCTCGCCGATCCGGAGGGCAACGAGTTCTGCGTCATCGAGGCGGGCAACAAGTTTCTCGCCGACACCGGTGTCATCGGGGCGCTGGCCTGCGACGGCACCCAGGAGGTCGGCTACTTCTGGAGCAAGGCGCTGCGGTGGCCACTGGTCTGGGACCAGGACCAGGAGACCGCGATCCAGTCGCCCGGCGGCGGCACGAAGATCACGTGGGGTGGTCCTCCGGTGGCGCCGAAGACGGGCACGAACAGGCTGTGCTTCGAGCTGGCGACACCCGTCGACGCCGATTGGGAGACGGAAGTCGATCGCCTGCTCTCACTCGGGGCGACGCGTACCGGCAACGGCGATGACGGCCAGGTCCTGATGTTCGATCCCGACGGCAACGAGTTCTCCGTACGCAGTCCCCGGTAGCGCGACTGCGGCTGGTGGTGCATCGCACCTTTCGTGTCAGTTGCCGGCCTGCGGTCGTACGGACCACACCGACCCCGTGCGGGCCGAGCCGCAGGCGCACCCGGTGGTCGGGGCGAAGCTCCCGGGCTAGGAGCGTGGCGCCCTCGGCAACGCGCTGGCGGCCTGGTCATCGCCGCCGGATTCGGCTACACCGCCCCGGACTGGGTCGGCGTCGCCCTTTCCGGCACCGCCCTCGTCATATCCCGCCGAGCATCCCCGCTGATCAGGAATTCGGCACGCATAGCGCACAACTTCCCAATCGCCTTACTATCGGGCGCGTATTGGGGGCGGTTGATCTGATGCGACTCCTGATCGGAACGGGGAGCAAGTGATTTTAAGGGCATGCAGTCGGGTGTTGATGGGGATCGGGCTGGGGGTCCTCGTTCCCAGCATCCTCATGCAGTGGGGGGTTCAGGAGAAGTGGATGCGCGCGAGGGCGGTCGAGCCGTCGGAAGCAAATGCATCCTTCCTGACACCGCTCGTGATCTCATGGATTGGCATCGGCCTGGGAATCGCATGGGTGCTGGCGGCCATAACCTGCTATCTCATACCGAAATCCATGGCCCATCTACAGCGACCACAGGGCCGCCAAGGCGGTTCGGGCGCAGTCGTTTAACCTTCTCGCCACCTGGGCATCCAGGTCGCCGTCGACCCGCCCGAAGGCGAGCACCAGCGGCTCGGGCGGTGTCCAGGCTCTCCTGGGTGCGCTCGGAGGTGAGGTCGTGTTCCATCTCGGCGGCCATGGCCGCAACATGGGTCACTTCGGTATTCTTCTGGACGGGTGCCGTCCTGCACCTGACCTCCTGACCGCGTGCCCACGCCGCACGGCGCCTGCGGAGGCTGAGGGGATCGATGTCCTCGGGGCCGATGTAGCAATCATGCCGGTCTGTTCCCAGACGGCGGGCCGTGTGACCGGAGCGTGGGTCCTCGCACGTGAGCCCGCCTCAGGAGCCATCACCATGACCGACCACAAGCATCTCAAGCGGCGCGTGCGCGAGCGTATGGCCAAGACGGGCGAGTCCTACACCACCGCCCACCGCCACGTCACCGCCCACCGCGATGCCCCCACTGACTCCGGGCACTCCGCTCAAGGGCTTGGGCACCACCATGAGGCCGCGCTGCTGCGTCGCGTCCTGGGGGACGACGGCTACTCCGAGGCCATGCTGCTCGGCCTCGGCGGCGGAATCGGGTTCATGTACTTCGTGTTCGAGTACACCGGACAACCGCCGATGCTCACCATCGTCGCCCAGGCACATCCCGAGCCGATCATCCCGCTCGCACTGAAGCGAGCCGGCGTCCCGCATCAGATCCACCGGACCGGCTCAGCGAGGGTCGCCGAACGCAATCTGCGCACCGCCCTGGACGCCGGCCGTCACCCCATCTGCACCCTCGCCCGCCACTTGCTGCCCTGGCGGCCGCCGCTGCGCTTTCCCGACCCCGTCGACGTCGCGGTGCTCGGCGTCGAGGATCAGACCGTACACGTGCGGGACGACCAGCCCGGCGAGTTGTCCCTGGCCGACTTCATGGCCGCCTGGTCGGCATCGAAGAAGTCCAGGCACCAGCTCATCGAGGTCACCGGAGCCGCCTCAGGACCTCCGCAGGTCGCCGAAGCCATCCGGGACACCGCGGCCAAGCTGACCGGGCCGGTGCTGGGCAACTCCTTCGACGCCAACTTCGGCCTGTCGGGCATGCGCAAACTGGCCGCCCAGCTCGCCGACACCACTGGCAAACAGGGCTGGACCCGCCGCTTCCCCGACACCGACGCTGCCCTGGACCGGTTGCGGGACTGCCTGACGACCGAACACACCAGTGCGGGCGCCACGCGGCCGCTGTATGCCGACTTCCTGACCGAGACCGGCCACAACGTAGCCGCGGCCGTCTATCGGCAGGCGGGCGAGCAATGGTCACAGGTGGCGGCAGCCGCGGCCGGCGGGGCGTCGTTCGTCGATCTGGCCGGACTGGTGGAACAGGCGGTACGACTCGAAGAGCAGGGTGCCCGAGCGCTGGAGCAGGTGTAGGCCCAGCCACGAGCTTCAGGTGGCGGCGTCGTTCAAATGAGCGATCCACTCGCCCTGCTTGACGACGACGGGCGGGGACGGCTGTGCGGGCCAGATCTGCAGGTAGTGCTGGTTGCCGTCGAACTCCGGCCGCTGCTCAACCGTGCTGCGGACGTGGTAGCGCAGCCGGTGGAGGCCTGGACCGGCCGGCAGCGGGGGAAGGCGGCGCATCGCCGTGTCGTCCCAGTCCATGCACCATCCGATCAGGGAGACCTCGCCGGTGGCCGACATGAAGTCGATCTCCACGATCTCCTCGTACCCGTCGAGGTCGGCGCCCGGGTCGTGGTCAGCAATGGTCACCGTGAAGGGAATGCCATCGCCGTGCTGATACACGATCGACAGTTCAGCCATGGCCTTCCTCACCGTGACGAGCGCGACGGACCACAGCACGTCGCCTGTGTCGTCGCCGTCCCAGTCCGTCAGTAAGACCGTGCTGCAGTCCTCGACGTCCACTTCCACCCGAACGGTCTCCGCATAGGGGCTCATAGGTGGCGATCGTAGGGCTGTATCCCTACTTGGTCAGGGATTCGGCGACGAGTCGCCAGATGTCCGCGGCCAGGTCCATGTTGCCGCTCTGCTGGGCCTGCTCGGCGAGCTTGCGCAGCCCGGCGAGCGCCGTGTCCTGCTCGCCCTCCAGCAGCAGGACGCGGTTGCGCAGGACGTCGAGCCGCATCCGCTCCTGGTAGGTGAGCAGGTCGTCGAAGCCGGTCAGCCGGTCCAGGACCGTGCGGGCCTCGTCGAGGTCGCCGGTGAGGACGGCGATCCGGGCGCGTACGGCCAGCAGTTGCTGCTCGATGGTGGGGGCGCCCGCGAACGGCAACGCGGCCTGGACCTCTGTGACACGCCGCCGGGCGGACTCCGTTCTGGGCGGATCGGCCCTGAGGTCGAGCCGGGCCGCGCCGAGGCGCAGGCGCATCCAGATCGTCAGGTCCTCACGGCCGTCGAAGCCGTCGATGGCCTGGTTCATCAGCTCCGCGCCGGTGTCGAGGTCGCCCTGGCGGACCCGGATGTTGGCCACGGTCCACACGGCCTGGGCCCGCAGCGCTCCCGAGACCTGGTCCGCCAGCGTGAGCAGTTCGTCGGCATGCCGGGCGGCGTCGGGGAGCCGCCCCGCCTCGGCCAGCGCCGACACCAGGGCCAGCAGCGTGGAGGCCCGCACGCGGGCGGGCAGCGCTTCGCGTTCGGCCAGCTCGTAGGCGTGTGTCGCGGCATCGACGGCACCGACGATCTCTCCGGTGCTGCGCATGCAGCGCGACAGCGCGGCCAGCACTCTGCACTGCAGCTCGGGTAGCCCGATCTGCGCGCTGAGCGTGGCCAGCTCGTCGAGGCATGTCCGCTGCTCGGCGTACTCCTGACGCCACTGACGCCATTCGGCGACTTGCCAGAGGGCCTGCCAGCGCAGCAGGGGATCCTCCCCGCCGGAGGTTTTCAGGGCGTCGCTGAGGGTTTGGCCGCCTTCGTCCTGGCTCAGGCCGGTGGCCAGGGTCAGGCTCTGGGCGAGGGAGGTGGCGGTGGACTGGGTGAGCGCGGCGGGGCTGATGCCGAGCTGTGCGGCCAGGTGCGTGATGGCCCGTTCGGTGGGCTGACGCGCCCCTGATTCCAGCCGGGACAGGTATCCGGCGGACATGCCCTCGCCCGCGAGGGCTGCGAGCGTCAGGCCGCGTTCGGTCCTCAGTTGCCTGAGTCGGCGGCCGAAGACTGGTTGTTCGAGCATGTCCGAACTCCCGGGTAGCGGTTGACGTCGTCCGACGTCCGGAGGGTCACGCCAGAGGCTAGCTCATTTGCCTCCTCTCAGACAAGTTCTTGCCTGCCCCCGATGCCTATACACAACGGTCTTGGCAATTACTTTTGGCAAATACTTGCCAAGATTGTGGCAACGGCCGTAACGTTCCTGTCGTCGCCAACGGATCTCGTCGCCGACAGCCAGAAGCAGCCCGAAGGAGCACCGCCATGTCCCTCGCCCTCGCCCTCACCGACCAGGACCGGCTCACCCTGCGCACCGCCGCCTGGGGCGCCGTCTCGCTGATGTCGGCCGCCGGCGCCGCCGGTTCGGCGCACAAGGCCGCCGCCGAGGGCTCCGTCGCCCTGACCTCCGCGACCGGCCCGGTCGGGCACGTGCTGGCCAAGGCGCCCAAGGGCGTGAAGTACGGCAGGACCGTGGCCGAACTCGCCGACCAGGTGCTGCCTGCCCTGAACGCCTCCATGAGCCTGCTCAAGAAGCAGGACCCGGCCGAGGCCGACAACTTCCGCCGTACCGTCCTGGTCGCCGTCGAAGCGGCCACCCACGGGCGGCCCAGCCCCACCATGACCGAGATGGCCCGCAAGATCAGCGCAGCCCTCGACGCCGCTCCGGCCACGCCCGAGGTGAGCGCAGCGAACGCCGTGGCCGGGCAGGATCGCCCGGAACTGCAGAAGGCCATGCAGGCGTTCGTCGACTCCGGGACAGCCGCCGGCATGCAACTGCGGGTGAACGACGAGCGCGGCGAGTGGGTCGGCACCGCGGGGGTGCGCGAGCTGGGCTCGCCGGAGAAGCCACCGGCGGACGGACGGTTCCGGGTCGGCAGCTCCACCAAGACGTTCGTGGCGACCGTGGTGCTGCAGCTCGTGGCCGAGGGCAAGATCGGGCTGGACAGCCCGGTGGACGGCTACCTGCCCGAGTTCGCGCTGGACGAGCGGATCACCGTACGGATGCTGCTGCAGCACACCAGCGGAATCTTCAACCACACCGGCGAGTACTACGACGACGGGACGTTCGCGCCGGGAATCCCGTGGTCGGGCAAGGAATGGGTGGACGGCCGGTTCCACACCTACCAGCCCGAGGAGCTGGTACGGCTGGCGCTGTCCAAGCCGGCGCGCTTCGAGCCGGGCACGGACTGGAGCTACGCCAACACCAACTACGTGCTGGCCAGGCTACTGATCGAGCGGGTCACGGGCCGCTCGTTCGCCGAGGAACTGCAGCGGCTGATCCTGGGCCCGCTGGGGCTGACGGGCACCGAGGCGCCGGGCACCTCGACGGAGATCACCGGGCCGCACGCCCACAGCTACTACCGGTACGAGGACGGCGGCCGGGAGCACACGGTGGACGTCACCAGCCAGAATCCTTCCTGGATCTCCGCCGGCGGCGACATGATCTCGACCACCCAGGACCTGCACACGTTCTTCTCCGCGCTGAACGGCGGCCGGCTGCTGCCCGCCGAGCTGCTGACCGAGATGCGCAAGCCGGACCCGAAGATCGGCTACGGCCTGGGGATCTTCGAGCAGGACCTGGGCGAGAACGGCGGCACCGTCTACCACCACAACGGCGGCATGGCGGGCTTCGCGGCGCTCATGTACAGCACGCCCGACGGCGGCAGGACGATGACGGCCTCGGTGACCTACGTGGACGACGCCGACCTGTCCAAGGCGGCGGCCTTCCAGCAGGCGACACAGCGGCTCATCGACGAGGTGTTCCGCGACGGCCGGACCACCAGCTGACAACCGCGACCAAGACCCCAGGAACGAGGAAAAACCATGAACACGACGATCAGCCGGCGCACGGCCGTCGCGGCGCTCGCGGCGGCGGTGCTGGCGGGAGCCGCCACCCCCGCCATGGCCACCTCCACCGGACCGGATCGCCCGGAGCTGCGCAAGGCGATGAACGCCTTCGTCGACGCCGGCTTCACCGGGATCCAGCTACGGGTGCGCGATCAGCAGGGCGACTGGGCCGCCGGCGCCGGGGTGCGCGAGCTGGGATCGGCCGCCAAGCCCCCGACCAACGGGAGCTTCTGGACGGGCAGCATCATCAAGACCTTCACCGCGACCATGGTGTTGCAACTGGTGGCAGAGGGCAGGATCGAGCTGGACAGCCCCGCCGCCGACCACCTGCCCGGCTACGGGCTGGACGAGCGGATCACCGTACGGATGCTGCTGCGCCACACCAGCGGGCTCTTCAACTACACCGGCGAGTACAAGCCCGACGGGACAATGGACGAACCGGGAATCCCCGCCAACGGAGACGAATGGGTTCCCAACCGGTTCAAGAGCTACAAGCCCGAAGAACTGGTACGGCTGGCGCTGTCCAAGAAGCCGCGCTTCGAACCCGGGACGCAGTGGAGCTACTCCAACACCAACTACACGGTGGCGCTGCTGATGATCGAGAAGATCACCGGCCACTCCTACGCCACCGAGCTGAAGCGGCGCATCACCGGCCCGCTCGGACTGCGGGGCACCCTCGCGGCGGGCAACCGCACGACGGCACTGCCCGGGCCGCACGCCCACGGCTACTACCAGTACAAGGACAAGGTGATCGACCTCTCCCGCCAGAACCTGTCCCTGCTGACCGGCGCCGGCGACCTGATCTCCACCACGCAGGACCTGACCACGTTCTTCTCCGCACTGAACGGCGGCAGGCTCCTGCCCGCCGAGCTGCTGGCCGAGATGCGCACGACGATCCCCACGCCGCTCCCCGGCCAGGACTACGGCCTCGGCATATGGGCGCAGGACCTGGGCTCCGGCTGCGGCACCGTCTACCAGCACAACGGCAGCCCACCGCACGGCTACGGGGCGCTGATGTACAGCTCGCCCGACGGCAGCAAGACCCTGACCGCCTCGGTGACCTGGCAGGACTCGGCCACCAGAGGTCCGGCGAAGGACTTCCTTGCGCTTGTGGACGCCCTCGTCAAGCAGGAGTTCTGCGACACGCCGGCCGACCAGCGCGAACCGGCCAGATAGGCCGGGTTCTGCCTTCCGAGAAGCGAGTGGCCGCAGGCGCGTCGGGGAAGGGGACGTCGGCGGCGGAACGAGAGAGGCCCGTCACCGCGTTCCCGCTGGTGACGGGCCTCTTCCCGCTGGTGCACAGGCTTGGAAGCCCAACTTGGCCGCGCAGACGGAGTGGCGGGGTGATCGGTGCCTGGAGCTGTTAGCGGACGGGGAGCAGGGCGGTGCGCAGCCGTTCGTACGTCGGAGCCAATCGGCGCAGCCCGGCCGCCAGCGCCGCGTCGTCGCCCGCCACGAGCGGCCCCTGCAACCCACCGACGATGCGGGCCTGCTCGGCGGCGATGGCCGCGCCCGCGTCGAGGCGCAGGGACGACAGGCAGGCCGCCAGGTCGTTGAGGCGGCGGGCGCCCACCCGCACCGCGAACGCCTGCCACAGCGTCCTGCTCTCGGGATCCAGCCCTTCCTCCACCAGTTCGGCCGTGCGCTCGGCGGCCTCGGCCAGCCCCAGCGTGCCGGGCGGGACCTCCACATCCGTACGGCCCGCCAGCCAGGCCAGTCCGGCGGGCAGCGAGCGCCGCAGCGCCTCCTCCGGGCCGACCTGCTCACGGCGGGTGAAGCGGTGCCGCATCCGGAACGGCCGCTCCAGATAGGGGATCAGCTCTCCGCGCCACGCCTCGGCGAAGGCGTCGACCGTCAGGGTGGCGTACGGGTAGCCCTGCGGGTCGTGCACGAGCACGGTGTCGCCGGCCACTTCCAGCACCACCAGGTAGTGGTCGGCGCCGACCGCTTCGCCCGACCCGGGCTGGTAGGCCAGCAGGCCGAGCTCGAGCGGGCCGGCCAGCACCGGGCCGTCCTCGCAGGCCCGGCGCAGCCGGTCGAGCGCCGCCGCCGCCGTCCCGCCGTCCGCGCGCTCGCACTCCCAGCCGAGCAGGCCGAGCGCGGCGTCGATCCCGATCTCGGGGTCCCAGCCGTACGCGTCGAACAGCGGCAACCGGCCGCCGATGAGCTGCATCCCGTACGGGGAGCCCGTCAGGACCTCGATCACGGCCGGCGGCGGCGCCTCGCCGCCCAGGGCCATCGCGAGGGAGTTGGCGTAGCAGTACGGCCCGGAGCCGACATAGATGACCGACATGCTCCGCACCGTGCCGCCTGACACGGTGTCAGGGTCAAGTCCATCGGCGTCACGGCTCCAGGTGGGTGAGGTCGAGCCGAGCCAGGCGGTCGGGGTCGGACAGGATGTCGATCGTGGCGATCCTGCCGTCGGAGACCGTGAAGCTCATGACCGAGATCAGCTCGTCGTCGATGGTGTTGACCAGGCCGGCGAGGCCGTTGACGAGCGCCGGGTGGATGGTGGCGCTCGTGGCCATACGCTGGAAGGTGGCGAGCTGTCCCGCCACGGCCGCGGCGCCCCTGATGACCCGCATGCCGCCGGTGAGCGTCCCGCCGTCGGCGCGCAGCGTCACATCGGGGTTGAGGACGGACACCAGCGCGGCGAGGTCGCCGTCGCGGGCGGCGGCGAGGAAGGCGTCCACCACCCGGCGCTGACTGCTCAGATCGGGGTCGGGATTGGGGGTCGCGCCGCGTACCCGCAGGCGTGCCCGGCTGGCGAGCTTCTTGGCCGCCGTGGGAGTGCGGTCCACGATGGGCGCGATCTGCTCGAACGGCATCCCGAACATGTCATGGAGCACGAACGCCAGCCGTTCGGCGGGGGTCAGGGACTCCAGCACGACCAGGAGCGCCAGGCCCACCGAGTCGGCCAGCAGCACTTCCCGCTCCGGGTCGGCGGCATCCGCGCGGCTGATCATCGGATCGGGAAGGCGTTCCTCCAGCGACTCCTCGCGTCGAGACTTGCGGGCGCGGAGCATGTCCAGGCACACCCGGCCGACCACGGTGGTCAGCCAGCCGCCGAGGTTGTCGATGTCGCCCGAGTCCGAACGTGCCAGCCGCAGCCATGCCTCCTGGACCGCGTCCTCGGCCTCGCTCAGCGAGCCGAGCATGCGGTACGCGACCGCCTTCAGACGAGGGCGGTGCCCCTGGAACCGGTCGGCAAGGAAGTCCTGGGGTGTCACGGTTGCATTCCTCTCATGTCAGCCACGTCAGAGCGCTGACGCATCGAACCGGTGAAAGGTGACCGTGAACGCGTCCGGTCACCTTTCCTGCGGACCATCCGTCATGCCGGCGACCGACACTCACTCACGAAGGGTTGCCGACGATGAGCAGGACGGATGTCCACGGAACGGTCGCGGACGGCTTCGAGCAGGTGCGCGAGGCGTTCGCCGAGGTGGCCGCCGAGCAGGACGGCCAGGTGGGCGCGCAACTGACCGCCTACGCGCACGGCCGGCCGGTGGTGGACCTGTGGGCCGGGGACGAGGTGAGCGGCGACACGCTGACCGGGGTCTACTCCGCCACGAAGGGCGCCGCGACGCTGGTGGTGGCGCTGCTGGTGCAGGACGGGGTCCTCGATCTGGACGAGCCGGTGGCCCGGCGATGGCCGGAGTTCGCCGCCGCCGGCAAGGACGGGATCACGCTGCGGGACGTGCTGACCCACCGCTCCGGCGTCATCGGCGTCGAGGGCGGACTGTCGGCCGCCGAGCTGGCCGACGACGCGGTGATCGCGCGCCGCCTGGCCGGGCAGCGGCCGTACTGGAAGCCGGGCTCGGCCTACGGCTACGGCGGGTTCGTCTCGTTCGCCATGGTGAACGAGGTGATCCGGCGGGTCACCGGCCGGTCGCTGCAGCAGGTCTACGACGAGCGCATCCGGGCGCCCTACGGGCTGGACCTCTACCTGGGGCTGCCCGAAGCCGAAGAGCAACGGTTCCGGCCGATCCAGTGGTGGCGGGCCACACCACAGCAGGAGGCCGCGTTCTGGTCGAACGTGCCCGGCCCGCACAGCATCCTCGGCATCGGCTACGGGCTCAACAGCACGCCACCGCTGGACCAGGTGGCCTTCGCCAACACCCGCGCCGTCCGCGCCAACGGCCAGGCGTCGGCCGGCGGGGTGGGCAGCGCCCGCGGCCTGGCCGGCCTGTACGTGGCGGCCGTATGGGGCATCGACGGCCACCCCCCGCTGCTCGAACCGGACACTGTCGGCGAGTTCTCCGTGCTGCACTCCACCGGCGCCGACCTGGTCCGCGGCGGGCAGGGCGGCTACGCGCTCGGCTTCCAGGCCAAGGGCCTGCGTTACCCGTTCCTCAGCGCGAACGCCTTCGGCCACGACGGCTCGGCGGGCTCGGAGTCCTTCGCCGACCCGCGCAGCGGCATCGCCTTCGGCTACACCCGCCGCCGCTTCGGCTTCGGCTGGTCCTACCCCGAGCACGACCGGCTGGCCGCCGCGGTGCACGACGCCGCGGCACGCCACCGCGCCACCACCTCCTGAGGACCGCGATGAGCACACGCACCGCACCCCGTCCTGAGCGAAGCGGCCTCGCCCTCCTGGTGATCGCCGCCGCGCAACTGCTGATGGTGATGGACGGCACCATCGTGACCGTGGGCCTGCCCGTCATCGGAGCCGGCCTGCGGATCGACGAGGCGGACCTGCACTGGGTCCTCACCGCCTACGCCCTGGCCTTCGGCGGCCTGCTGCCGGCGGGCGGCCGGGCCGGTGACCTGTTCGGCCGGCGCAGGCTGTTCCGCGCCGGACTGACCGTCTGGAGCGCCGAACCCCTCGGCAGCGCCCCTCGCTGACCTCCATCGCCCCGCCGGTCACGTTCGGCCCGCGGGATCCGTCATAGCGCCAACACCGTTGAACCAGAAAGGAACCCCACCACCATGACCAGCACCGAGCAGCAGCACCGCCGGTCGCGCCTGTCCAACCCGGCCGTGCTCGTCCCCGAGCTGAAGGAGATCGCCGGAGCCCTGTTCAGGGCGACCGGGAACGGCTCCGTCCCGGAGGTCACCATCAGTCTGCTCCAGTTGTGCGCCGGGCAGATCGTCGGCAACACGTACCTGACGGGCCTGCACACCGGCAACCTCCGTAAGGCGCTCGCCACGCTCATCATGGCCATCGGCCAGGTCTGCTTCTTCATCCCCCTGGCCCTCATCGGCAAGCCGCTGCCCGGGGTGTCGCCGACGGAGCAGTGGAGGCAGTAGCCGGCGGACTCGCTCAGGGCGCACCTCGCCCTGAGCGAGTCCCGGCGCACCGACTTCTCGAAAGGAACGAATCATGCAAGCACGAATGACCAACCCCGCCTACCTGGTGCCGGACGCGGGACAAGCGATCCAGGCCCTCTTCCAGGCCATGCGGCACGACATGGAGGACGGCGTCGTCGCCCCGGCCACGCTGATGCTGGCCGCCATGCGCGGCAGCCAGATCAACGGCGGCAGCGCCTGCCTGTACGCGGACGCCGCCGAAGCCGGGAAGGCCGGGGTCACCGACGACCAGCTGACCTCGGTAGCGGCATGGCGGCAGTCGCCGTTCTTCACCGACGCCGAACGTGCCGCCCTGGCGCTGGCCGAAGCCGCCGCCCGGATGAACGACCGCTCCGCCGATGCCATCCCCGACGCGATCTGGGACGAACTCGTCAAGCACTACGACGAGCGGCAGCGCGCGACGCTGATCCTCTGGATGGCCACCAGCAACTTCTTCAACACCGTCAACAACATCATCCAGGACCCCGCAGGCACCACCTGGGCCTAGTGATCGGCGGCCCGGCCGGACGCCTATCCACCGAGCATCACCAGTTCGACGTCCTCCAGGTATTCGGGGTCGGCGAGCAGGTCGACGTGTGTGATCCGGTCGTTCGCGACGGTGAAGGCGAAGACGACCCGTGGCCGTCCGCCCGGCGCCCACACCAGACCCGGCGCCCCGTCGATGAGCGCGAGCTCGGCGGCCTGAGCCCGGCCGGCGAAGGTCTCGGCCACGCCGTCCGCCCCTCGTACCAGCCTCGACGCGCCGGAGAGCACGGCGGTGCGGTCCGCGCTGATCTCGACGTCGGGGTCGAGCAGCGCGAGCAGGGCCGCGAAGTCACCGTCACGGGACGCGGCCCGGAAGGCGGCGACGATCTCCCGCTGTCTGGCGGAGTCGGTCCCGGCCCCCGGCCCCGTCGGGTGCTGTACGCGCCGGCGGGCGCGGCTGGCCAGTTGCCGGGCCGCGGCCGGCGAACGGTTCACGATCAAGGCGATCTCGCCGAACGGCACGGCGAACATGTCGTGCAGCACGAACGCGATCCGTTCCGCCGGCGCGAGCATGTCGAGCACCACCAGCAGGGCCAGGCCGACCGAATCGGCGACGACCACCTCGTGCTCCGGATCGTCCGCCTCGCGAAGGCCGGCCATCGGGCCCGGACCGGATACGCGTAGCGGCTCCTCGCGGCGCGTCCGGCGATCGCGCAGCATGCTCAGCGCCACCCGTGCGACGATCGTGGTGAGCCAGCCCGGCACGTTCCGCACGTCCTCCGCGCCGGCGCGGCTGAGCCGTAGCCATGCCTCCTGGAGCGCGTCGTCGGCCTCGCTCGCCGAACCGAGCAGCCGGTAGGCCACCGCCCACAGATGGTCGCGATGCTGCTGGAACCAACCGGCCAGCAGGTCCTTCTCCTCCATGACGCCGTCCCTCTCGTGCCGTCTGCAACAGATGACGCAAACGACCGCGCAGATGTGACAGGCGGCGCGCTGTCACAACCTCCCCTCGCGGCGGGTCATCAGGGCGGAAGTCCAGCCGATGAAGCGGAGAGACACATGCAGACACGGATGAAGAATCCCGCCGCCGTCCTGCCGACGGCGATGGCGCCCATCCAGGAGCTCTTCAAGGCCGCCCGTACGGGCGGCGTGCCGGAGACCACGCTGGGGCTGGTGCACCTGCGCGCCAGCCAGATCAACGGTTGCGGCCCCTGCGTGGAGTCGGGGGTCCGTAGCGCCAGGAAGAGCGGCGAGAGCGACGAGCGGACGGGACTGGTCGTCGCCTGGCGGGAGACGCCCTACTTCACCGACGCCGAGCGGGCCGCGCTGGCCCTCACCGAGGCCGCCACCCGGCTCGCCGACCGCAGCGACCCGGTCCCCGACGACGTCTGGGACGAGGCGGCCCGGCACTACGACGAGGCGGGGCTGGCCGCGATCATCCTGATGGCCGCGGTCACGAACCTGTCGAACCGGCTCAACGTCACCACCCGGCAGCTCGCCGGTCAGAAGTGGGGCTGAGTCGCATGGCGAACACGACGGAGGGCTCATGACCGCACGTACCTGGCCGCGACGGCTCGCCACAGTCCTCTACTGGTATCTGGCCGCGTCGTTCTTCATCGGCTTCGTCACCAAGTTCTGGCCCGGTCCGACCTTCTTCGGTCCGGCCTACGCGGAGAAGTTCGTCGACTGGGGTTGGCCGCCGTGGATGCGGTTCGTGGTCGGCGCCCTGGAGCTCGTCTTCGGGTTGACGATGCTCGTCCCGCGGCGGCGGGTCAGGTTCATCGGCGCGGCGGGGCTGGTGTTCGTGCTGATCGGCGCGGTGACGACGCACCTCATCGACGTCGCCCCCTTGTATGAGGAGGTGTCGGCGCCGCTGCACCTGATCATCATGATCGGCGTGGCGCTGGCGAACTGGCCGGCGGACTGGCGGGACCTGCTCCACCCCCTCGACGACCGGAGCGCCCGCGCGGCGCCGAGCTCGCCGGCGCGACGGGCGTCGACCGTTCGGTAGGAGATACCGGCATGGCCATGATCAAGCACGTGATCATGGCCATGCCGTACACAACACCATGGCCCGGGGCATCCGCATGTCCTTCAGCGGATGCCCCGGGCCACAGTGCCGGCTTCAGCTCGTCACTGGTGCGGCGCTTCCGTCGCGGGAGGGTTGGAGGTCGACGATGACCTCGTAGATGCTGGGCCGCGCGGTGATGTGCAGGCCGGGATCATTGAGCAGCCGCTGCGCGCTCTCCTGCCATTCGGGTCTGCCCAGCGCCTCTTCGAGCTGCCTCCCGCTCTCCCAGTGGGCCACGTTGACGAACCGCAGCTCGGCGTCGTCGATCATCGATCGGTGCAGCCGCGCCCGGACGAATCCCGGCTGCCTTGCCATGATCTCGGCGTTCTCCATCCACAGCGGCAGGAACGTCTCCGACTCCTCCATCGGGACGGTGAAGGCGTTGATCATGGTGATCGGCTCGTCGACCGGCGTCTCGGTACGGGTGATCGGAACTTCATTCATGGGTTCTCCCTGGTGATCGGTGAGCAGAGGGTCAGTTCGCCATGCCGATGACCTGCTCGACCGTTTCCGGCCGGTCGAGCACCGCGAGCATGGCGTGGGCCACGTCGGCGCGTGAGACGTACCGGCCGCCCGGCACGTTCTGTCCCACCGCCGTCCGGTAGGCGCCGGTCACCGGCTTGTCGGTCAGTTGCACCGGCCGGAGCACCGTCCAGTCCAGGCCGCTGTCGCGCACGTCGTCCTCCATGACGGCCAGGTCGAGGTACTGCGGACGGAGCGCGGCCTTGACGATCGGATACACCACGTAGCGCAGGAACGGCCCGTCGCCGGGGTCGTGCCGGGGCGGGTTGGGTCGGCCGGGAGAGGGGGTGGTGCCCACCGGGGCGGCGCTCACCACGACCAGCCGACGGGCCCCGGCGGCCTGCATCGCCGCCAGGATCGCCTTGGTGCCCCTGGAGGCCACCCCGGCCGCGGCGTTGTTCGGCGGGCCGAGCGCCGACAGAACGGCATCGGCTCCTTCGACGGCGGGCAGCAGCGTCGTGACGTCGGCCGTGGCCAGGTCGGCGGCACGCACGACGCGGACCGGCTTCCCGTCCAGCCTGGCCGGACTCCGTACGACGGCCGTGACGTCGTGCCCCTTGGCCAGAGCCTGGTCGAGCAGTTGCCGGCCGACGCCGCCACTGGCGCCGAAGACGGTGAGTTTCATGGACGAGTCCCTCCGGGTTCATGAAAAGGGGGTTGCCGAGGCAGGCGATCCCTGCGCGTGGGCGACGGCGGCCGGCGGGACGGCCTCGAAGACTCCCCCGTCGCCGACATATACGGACACCCACTTGCTCGCGTTTCGTCTTCGCCTGTACGACGATGCGGACACGGCGAAGGTGACGACTCTCGCGAGGGACGCTCCGCGAGGTGTCGGCGGCCGAGCCCGTTCCGTCGCCTCCATGACCCGGCGCGCGGCGGAAATGTGACAGCTGGTGCGGCAGGTGCAAGCCCGACTTGGCCCGTCGAGTCGGCCCGCGCCCGGGACGGCCATCGGCGGCGCCGCTGCGACCGGCGAGATCACGCTGTCCATGGCCCTACATCTGCGTGGCCAGGACCCCAGCTGCCGCGCCCGCGGGCGCGACCTGTGCAGCGCTCCTTATGATCCTTTAACATCTAAAACTCTAAAGTGCTAGGAAGCTAGATAAATGGAGCAGCCGGTGATCGAGTTCCATCTGGACGGCAGGTCGGGTGTTTCGCCGTACCTGCAGCTGGTCCAGCAAGTACGGCAGGCGCTGCGGCTCGGCGTGCTGCGCGAGGGCGACCAGATGCCGACCGTCAAGGAGGTCGTGGCCCACTTGGCGATCAACGCCAACACCGTCCTGAAGGCCTACCGGGAACTCGAGCACGAGGGCCTGGTCGCCGCCCGGCCGGGGGTGGGGACGTTCGTGACGGCGACGCTCACCAACGCCTCGCTGGCCGCGCACGGCCCGCTGCGGCTGGAACTGCAGCGCTGGCTGGCCAAGGCCCGCCGGGCCGGCCTCGACGAGGAAAGCATCGAGGCCCTGTTCATGACCACCTTTCGGACCACCGCTCAGGAGGACATAGCGTGAACCCCGTCTTACAGGCCCAGGGGCTGGGCCGGAAATACGGCAAGCACTGGGCGCTGCGTGAGTGCACCATCGACATCCCGGCGGGCCACGTCGTGGGGTTGGTGGGTCCCAACGGAGCCGGCAAGACAACGCTGCTGAAGCTGGCCAGCGGCCAGCTGGAGCCGACGGTGGGCGGCATCACCGTGCTGGGCGGCCGTCCCGCCGGCGGCCCGGCGCAGTTGGCCAGGGTCGGGTTCGTCGCTCAGGACACTCCCGTCTACGCCGGGCTGAGCGTCGCCGATCACCTGCGACTGGGAGCGCGGCTCAACCCCCGCTGGGACGCCGCCATGGCGCGCGACCGGATCGCGCAACTCGGTCTCGACCCCGCCAAGCGGGCAGGCAAGCTGTCGGGCGGCCAGCGTGCTCAGCTCGCCCTCACCCTGGGCCTGGCCAAGCGGCCCGAACTGCTGATCCTGGACGAGCCGGTCGCCTCACTCGACCCGCTGGCCCGCCGCGAGTTCCTGCAGGGACTGATGGAGGCCACGGTCGAGCACGAATTCAGTGTGGTGCTCTCCTCCCACCTGGTCTCGGACCTGGAACGGGTGTGCGACTTCCTGATCGTGCTCGTCGACTCTCGCGTCCAGGTGGCCGGGGAGGTCGACCAGCTGCTGGCCACCCATCACCGGCTCACCGGCCCGCGCCGCGATCCCGACCGGCTCCCGGCCGATCAGCACGTGGTCTGCGCGCGCCACACCGACCGGCAGAGCACGTATGTGATCCGCACCGACGCGCCGATCCACGACCCCGCCTGGACGGTCACCCAATTCGGTCTGGAGGACCTCGTCCTGGCCTACATGGACAAGCGCACCGCGGACCAGCGAGTCGCGCTGGAGGTGCAGCGATGATCTGGCTGACCTGGCGCCAGTTCCGCGGCTCGGCCGCGACGATGGGCGCCCTGCTCGTCGTCCTCGCCGCCACCCTGGCCCTGACCGGCCCCGGTTTGGCGTCCGACTACTCCGCCGGGATCGCAGCCTGCACCCAGAACGGCACCTGCGGCCGCTTCTACGACCACTTCTTCGGCGGGCACGACACCGAGTTCATGGCCCTGACCCTCGTCGTGCTGCTCCTGCCCGCCCTCGCCGGGCTCTTCTGGGGAGCACCGCTGATCACCCGCGAGCTGGAGGCGGGCACGCACCTGATGGTGTGGAACCAGAGCATCACCCGCAGCCGCTGGCTGGCGGTCAAGCTCGTACTCATGGGCCTGACCGCCGTGGCCGCCGCCGGCCTGTGCGGCCTCATGGTGACCTGGTGGTCCGACCCTCTGGACAAATCAGCCGCAGAGAACCTGGCTCTGATGGCTCCCCTGGTGTTCGGCGCGCGCGGTATCGCCTCGATGGGGTATGCGGCCTTCGCCTTCGTCCTCGGCGTGACCGTGGGCATGCTGGTGCGCCGCACGCTGCCCGCCATGGCCCTCACTCTGGCCGTCTTCGCCGCGTTCCAGCTCGCCATGCCGCTGCTGGTCCGGCCCCACCTGGCGCCCCCGATCACCTCGGCCTTCGAGCTCGGCGAGGCGAACGTGGACGGCATCGGCATGAACCGGGACCGAGGCGGATATGTAGAGATCCACCTGAAGGCGGCCGTTCCCGGTCACGCGGGTGCCTGGGTCCTGTCCTCCAACCTGGTCGATCCGTCCGGGCGTGCGCTCGGCACCGATGGCGGCTCCGCCGCCGCCCAGATCTCCACCACGTCAGGCCCCTGCGCACCGTCGGCGGGCGCCGGGGACAGCTGCATAGTCGAGATCAACCGGCTCGGCTATCGGCAGCAAGCGACCTACCAGCCCCTTGAGCGCTTCTGGCCCTTCCAGTGGATCGAGACCGGGATCTACACCGTGCTCACCCTCGGCCTGTCGTGGTTCTGCTTCTGGTGGATCCGCAGGCGTCTGTCATGACCGTCATCAGGATCGCGGCCGCCGGGCTCGCCATCGCGGCGGCGGCGGCCTGCTCGGCGCCGACGCCGCCGCGCAGCCAGGTGAGCACGGCAGCCGGTACGGTCTGCGCAGCGCCCCGGAAAGTCCCCGACGCGGAGACGGCCACCACGATCGACATCATCGAGCAGGCCTATTTCTGCATCCTCGGCAACTACTACAGCGGCGCCACGTTGGATGCCCGCTCGTTGCTGAGCGCCGGATTCGGCGCTTTGACCCGAGAGCTCAACCGCAACGGCCGCGACGTGCCCGAGGCGGGCATGCCGGCGCTGACCGGTGACCGCAAGGCCGACTGGACCGCTTTCGAGGCCGCCTACCGCAAGACCACCGATCAGGTCCCCGACCTTCGCGACAAGCTGGCCGTCGTCACCCTCGAGGCCATCGTGGCCGGCCTCGGCGACAACCACGCCCGCTGGACGCACGACGTCAAGCGACCACCCGACTACTACGACGGCGACGGCTACGGCCTGGGTTTCCTGGCGAACGTCAACGGCCCACAGGTGGAGGGCAACCCCGGCATCGCCCTGCCTCCGCTGTTCGTTACCACCGTGCAGGGCGGCGCGGCGCAGGCGGCCGGGCTGCGTCCGGGCGACATCATCGAGTCGGTCAACGGATCGGCGCCCTTCATCGACGGGAAGGCCACTCCCGCGATCGCCGCCCTCTACCCGGTCTACCCGGAGGCGCGCCCGGTCCGGTTACGGCTCCTGCGACAGAGCACCGGCCGCCGCTGGAGCGTGACGCTCAAGCCTGGCCTCTACCAGCGGGATCTGGCCGCCCTGCAAGTGGTGACCTCGAAGCTGCTGGACGACGACATCGCCTACGTACGGCTGCGCGGGTTCGCTCCCGACTCCGCGAACAGGGTCTTCAGGGCGATCTCCCGACTGCGCGCCGTCCGGCCCCTGTCCGGCGTCGTGCTGGACCTGCGCGGCAACGGCGGCGGCAGTCCCGTGGAGGCGACCCGGCTGGTTAGCGCGTTCGGCCACGGAAAGGTCACCGCCTACCAGTGCACCGTGGACGGCAAGTGCGAGACCTCGCGGACCGACGACACCGTCGAGCTGCTCAACCTGCCGCTGATGGTGCTCACCGACCGCAGTTGCGCCTCGGCGTGCGAGCACTTCAGCTCCGCGGTCAAGGACCTGCGCCTCGGCCGGCTGGTCGGCACCAGAACCGCCGGCGTGATCTCCGGCCCGTCACAGCCGTACCTGCTCGGCAACAACACCAGCCTGAGCTTCCCCGTCAAGCACCACCTCGGGCCCAACCGCGAGGTGATCGACCGGATCGGCGTGCCGCCCGACCACCACGTGCCCCTGACCCCGCAGGACGCGGCCGACGGACGCGACCCGGCGCTGGCCAAGGCCCTGACCTTGCTGAACAAGTGAATGGACCTCCCGATGAGACAGATCCTGGCAGTCGCCGCGGGACTGGTCGTCCTGGCCGCGTCCGCCTGCTCCGTGCCCACGCCACCCCGGTCCGCCGCACCGTCGGCCACGCCGACCGGCCCCGCCACCCTGCCCGCCCCCACCGGCGCCCATCCGGTCGGCACCACCGCCCTGTACCTGAAGGACGCCTCCCGCCCCGATCCCTGGAACCTCGACGTCGACGCCAGGGAGCTCAAGGTCACCTTGTGGTACCCGACCGAGCAGCGAGACGGGCGGCGGGCGCCGTACATGACACCGAAGGAATCGGAGCTCGCACTCAGGCGTCTGGGGGTCGCGGGCGTGCCGGACGGCACGCTCAGCGGGACGCGCACCAACGCCATCGCCGACGCCGAACCCGCGGGGCGGAAGCTGCCACTGGTGGTGCTGTCCCCCGGCTTCACCAATCCGGTGAACACGCTCACGTCCCTGGCCGAGGACCTGGCCAGCCGCGGGTACGTGGTGGCCGGGATCGACCACACCTACGAGAGCTACGCCACGACCCTCCCCGGCGGACGGGTCGCCGAGTGCCTCGCCTGCGACAGCGACACCGACCCGGGCTTCGGCACGGGGGTGGTCGCGGGACGGGCGGCCGACGTCTCCTTCGTACTCGATCAGCTGCCATCGAAATGGCATGGTTCTGACCTGATCGACCGCTCCGAGATCGCGATGGTCGGCCAGTCGATCGGCGGGGCGAGCGCCATGGCGACCATGGTGAAGGACTCCCGCGTGCGCGCCGGCATCGACATGGACGGCACCACCTACGCCCGCATCCCCAAGAGCGGGTTCTCCCGGCCGTTCATGTTCCTGGGTTCGCCGCAGCACGTCCCCGGCGGTCGCGACACCTCGTGGGAGCGCGACTGGAAGCTGCTGACCGGGTGGAAGCGCTGGCTCGTGCTGTCGGGCGCGGAACACCAGTCCTTCACCGACGGCCCGCTGATGGCCGACGCCCTCGCTGTCACGCCCGCCTCCAGCGTGCTGCCGGCGGCGCGCGCTGCCGAGCTCACCCGTTCCTACGTGGCGGCCTTCCTCGACCAGCATCTGAAGTCGAAGCGGCAGCCCCTCCTGGACAAGCCGTCCTCGCGCTACCCCGAGGTCAAGTTCTGCCCCGCGACCTGCGGCCAGTCCTGAGCTTGTTCTTCATCGTCCGGATCGTGGCGCTGAGCGGCGGTTTGATCGTTTCAGGGCTTGAGCTGCGACCGACGGCGTTGTGGGCCGGGGTGGGCGGAGTCATCGCCGCTTGCAGGTCGCCGCGCCACAACGGTCAGCGGGGCCGCCGGCGGGCGGCGGGGTCGAGCAGTCTTGGACAAGCACGTGCTCCTGGCAGCCGAAGTGCGTTGGCAACATCTCGGCTACCAGGAGCCCGCTCCTCTCCGCAGGCATCACTCAAAGACGCCGTCGTCATTCTCAGTGCGGGGCCGGCGGGCCGTAGCGGCTGAGGAACGTCGTGACCGCTTCCTCGCGCTGCCGCGCGAGCTCGCCGTCTTCCGGCGGTTCGGAGTGCGCCGCGAGCGTGAGGCGGTTGAGCGGGTCACCGAGAACCAGCCAGGTGAACTGTTGCGCCGCCACGAGCGCGTCCTCGGCTTTGATCAGACCCCTCGCCGCCAGGGCGGCGAGCGCGTCGGCGAGCAGATGAGTGTTCCGGGTCCAACTGCGTACGACATAGTCGGCGGCGACGTCGGGGAACCGCGCGGACTCCGTGGCGACCAGCGATCGCATGCGCAGCACCGGCTCGCTCAGCACGCCCGTGTGCAGTACGTGCGCGAGTCGCAGCAGGCCGGCCCGGATGTCCGTGGACTCCGTGAGCGCTTCGGTGTGTGGTCGCATGGCGTCGTAGCCGCGGTCGACCCAGTCGCGGACCACCGCCGCGTACAGCCGCTCCTTCGAGGGGTACTCGCGATAGAGCGTCTGTTTCGAGATCCGGGCCTGGGCGGCCACCTGATCCATCGTCGCGCCGGGATATCCCCGCGTGAGGAACACGTCGCGGGCGATCGCCAGCAGGTCCGCGCCGCCACTGCCTCCCGGGCGCCCGCGTGGTCGCGGCCGTACCTCTGCCGACATCCACCCTCCTTAGTACTTGACAGTACTATAACCCAAAAAATATAGTACTTTTCAGTACTGAAAGGGGCACCAAGATGCTTGCGCTGGGAATCGCCCTCGCCGCGGTCGCGGCCTTCATCGTCAGTTCCGTCTACTACGCCCTGGCCACGCCGTTCGAGCGGCGCCGGTTGGGTGCCGCGGCGCTCGACCGCGGACGGCCCGCACCGTGGAAGGCGGCCGTGGAGTTGCTGCGCACCGCCCTCGTCGCCGGCGTGTTCGCCTGGATCGCAGCACAGGCCAACCTGCTGGGTTGGCCCTCGGCGATGTCGCTGGCTTTCGTCGCGTGGCTGGGCTTCCCGCTCATCCTGCTCACCGGCTCGGTCCTGTGGGAGCGCGTGCCGGTGGTCACCGCCGCGCTGCATGCAGGGGACTGGCTCCTGAAACTGCTGCTCATCGGCGCCGTGCTCGGCATCCTGCACTGACAGCATGACGACAACCCGAAAGGACCCCATCATGAACGCCGACCACACGAAGCCCGGACCGCTCGACCGCGAGTTCACCGCCACGCTCGTGCAGAGCCCGGCCAAGGGCGGATGGACCTACGTCGTCATGGCGGACTCGGCTGCCTACTTCGGCACCCGCGGTCTCGTCAAGGTGACCGGTACGGTCGACGGCCATCCGTTCACCAGCGCGTTCATGGCTCTCGGCGACGGCACCCACAAACTCCCCATCGCCGCCCCGCTACGCCGCACCCTCGGCAAGGGCGCCGGGGACATCGTGGCCGTACGACTCATCGAGCGTCTCTAGTCCCTGGACGATCTGTTCCAAGGGGTGGCCGACACGAAGTGAGGCGCCGGTGGATGGCACAAAGAACCTTCGCCTGGCCGGGTCGCCGCCGCAGGCTTGTGCGGATCTACGAGCGCGGGCCCCAGCCTCACAAAGCCCTGATCCAGTGGGCAACGTCCATCCGACGGCCCGCGAACTGGCCGGTCAATCACCCCATGGCTGCTGAGGCGACCTTCCACCCCCTGCCGGAACTTTGCCGCCTGGTCCGACGCGGCAAGACCCTGGAACTCTTGGTTACCCGGCCCTGGCGCCGCCCGGGATGGATGCCGAGCCGCGCAAGGGCCGCCATGCCTTCGAAACCTGGCCGCGTATTGGCCGCAAGACGCCGTAGAGCACCGTTGATCGACGCAGACGGCCGAAGACAACGCGAGAGGCCCGTCACCACGTTTCCGCTGGTGACGAGCCTCTTCCCGCTGGTGTGGCAGGTGCAAGGTTCGAACCTGCGTAGGCCGAGCCGACGGTTTTACGGCCGACCGACGGTTCAGCCACCGAGTGCTCTACGACCTGCGCTTCTGCCGTCCGCGGCACCGACAGCCCCGCACTTCATTGCGCACATATCCCGGATCGATCATGTGTTCGCTGCGGAGATGGCGGCACGGGCTCGGCCTTGAGCCTGACGTGGTCACAATCCGAGGCAGAAGAAAGCTGCAACTGCCGCACCCGGCCGTTCATATCTGGCAGGTCAACGGCCCACGGTCCTCAGAGCGCCCGGTGGATGACATGACCTTGACCCTGTTCGACAGATTGGAACCCTACGCCAAGGTGATCGGCGCGGTGGCCGAAGAATTAGCTCGGCATGCCCATCTCGGACCAAGCGGTAAGCGAGTAGCTGCAAGATCATCGCGAGGCCTGCCGGACGTAAGGACTCCGTGAGAAACGTCGGCCTGGGCGGTGCTTAGGCTGATCATGACATCGCCCCGTGCGTGCCCTCGAAGGGAATCCTCAACATGCGTCGATCCCTCCGCCGTGCCATGGCCATGGCCATCGCCCTGATCGCGACCACGTCGTTAGGCCCGCTCACCTCGCCGCCAGCCGCCGCGGCGAGTCCGGAGCGCCTGCGTATCGTCCACCTCGGCACCCTCGGCGGCACATGGAGCATCGCCCGAGGGATCAACAATCGGGGCCACGTCGTCGGCGACAGCCCGCTGGAGTCAGGGGTCAGCCACGCGTTCCTGTGGAAGAACGGCACGATGACCGATCTCGGCACGCTCGGTGGCGAGACCAGCTTCGCCTCCGGAATCGACGACGACGGCCGCATCGTCGGCTGCAGCGAGCTGCCCTCGGGCCAGTGGACTCCCTTCCTCTGGCACAAGGGCAAGATGAAAGACCTCGGCGCGCACGGCGCCCCCGGCTACTGCGCTGCCGCGGTCGCCAACGGGCACATCGTCGTCACTTTCGCGCCCGTACCGGGCTTCGCCGAATATCGCGCCTTCCTGCTGTCCGGTGACGTCAAAACCGCCATCGACCGCCGTCCTGGTCTGACCGCCAACGCCGTCAACGACCACGGCCAGGTGGTCGGCGCCGACAACTACACCGTCAACGACGAGGGCTTGCCGCTGTCGACCTACCAGGCGTACCTGTGGCACAACGGCACCGGCCGCGAGCTGGGCACGCTCGGCGGGATGAGCGCCCCCAACTCGATCAACAACCTCGGCCAGGTGGTCGGCAACTCCGACACGACCGACGGCCACCGTCGCGGCTTCTTCTGGGACGGCTCCTCCATGACGGCCCTACCCCTGCCCGCCGATGCCTCCGACTACGCCGGTGCCGACGCCATCAACGACCGCAGCCAGATCGTCGGTGGCTACATCAAGGCTGATGACCGGTACAACTTCGCCGCCCTGTGGGACTCCCCCACCACCCAGCCCCGCCTCCTACCGCTGCCCACGGATGCGCGCGTAACCAGCTCCCAAGCTTTCGACATCAACAACCTGGGCTGGATCGCCGGCTCCATCACCTACTACTGGAACACCGGCCGCGGCACCCAGGCTGTCATCTGGCGCTGACCAAGTGCCCGGAAGAGGGGCTGCCGCGCTTTCCGAGGCGGCCGTACCGTCCCAAACTAACCGCGTCTCTGCCGTGGACGGCCACGCCCGAAGGTTCCTCGCGGCCGTCCGCCGGCACAGCGGGCGCGGGGCACGAATGCAGGCGCTCTTCGGATGCATGCACTTCGCCGCCCTACGCCTGGAGGAAGCCGTGGATCTTCACCGTGAGCATCTGGTGAGTCTTCCTGACGGCGGATGGGAGAGATGCGGCTCACCAACGCCGAGCCACGCACCGGAAGCCGCTGGACGAACAACCGCCAGCCGCGGGAGCGCCACGCGCTCAAGCATCGGCCGGACGGGAAAGCCGTACGGTACCCCTCCACCCAGAGCTGGTCACCCTGCTGCGTACGCACGTCAAAGAATTCGGCATGGGCCTCGGATCACGGCCCTTCACCTGGGGCAACGCCGCCAGGCCCATCCCGCGTATATCCCGTGACCAGCGACAAACGGCCGCTCAGAGCGGCATCTGGCTGCATACCCCTGAAACGCAGAAGAGGCCCCGAAGGGCCTCTGAACTGCTGTTGCTGCTGGTGGCAGGTGCAAGGCTCGAACTTGCGTAGGCTGAGCCGACGGTTTACAGCTCGTAGCCGTTCCATCTGAGAGATAGCTTCCGACCCGCGGCGGGGCGGTATTCCGCCACCCCTATGTCCAAGGTCATTGCACGTATATTGCACAGCGCTCGCGGGGGAAGCACGTGGACCTCCTCCTGAGCTCTTTGATCTTGAACTGTTGCAGTTCGGTCAGTTCTATCCCGGGAAGGCCGCGTGGGATGCCTGTGCGGCTTCGAGCCGAGAAATCGCGTGATCTACCTCGAAGTCCCAGCCCACCACTCGCGCTCCTGACCAGTTGATCCCAACCAGCAGGCCATCCCTCTTGAGATGAGGCAGCCACTCACACATCCAGTCGTCAACGTCGATCTCCCGGGGCTCCATGGCAGCATAGGCGGGAGCCGTCCGGATGATCTTTTCCGCTCGGGAACGCGAAGACCAGAACGGCATGCTCCTTCGTCCACTCGGAGTCATCGGAGCCGGACAGCCGCTCTCGTCCTGAACTGTCCACACTGTGCGGTGGGATGCGACATCGCGAAAGAACGCCGCCGCCTGCGCCCCGCTCTGACTCATGCCGATACGGTACCTACGGCGGAAGTTACGCGGAACGCACGCCCCTGTTCTCTGATCATCCTGTCTGCCGTCGACCCGCGCGAAGGGGAAAACGCGCCAGTGAACCGCGCCGGGTTTGTTGGAGACCGGGTTATGTGGCTGGGGTGAGAGTAGCTGAGTTGATCTCTGCGCGGTAGAGGGCTTCGTATTCGGCGGGTGGAAGGTCCTGGCAGGCGCTGTGGAGTCGGCGGTTGTTGTACCAGTCGACCCATTCCATGGTGGCGAGTTCGACGTCGTCCAGGCCCTTCCACGGGCCGCGGCGGTGGATCAGTTCGGTCTTGTACAGTCCGATGGTGCTCTCGGCCAGGGCGTTGTCGTAGCTGTCCCCGCGCGAGCCGACCGAGCTGACCGCGCCGGCGTCGGCGAGCCGGTCGGTGTAGCGGATGGATAGATATTGGCAGCCGCGGTCGGAGTGGTGCACCAGCCCGTTCAGCGTGTCGGTCTGGCCGCCGCGGCGCCACAGGGCCATCTCCAGCGCGTCCAGTGGCAGGTCGGTACGCAGGTGGTCGGTCAGCCGCCAGCCGACGATCATCCGCGAGTAGACGTCGATGACGAACGCGGCGTAGACGAACCCGGCCCAGGTGTGGATGTAGGTCAGGTCGGCCACCCACAGCCGGTTCGGCGCCGGCGCGGCGAAGTCCCGCTCGACCAGGTCGGCCGGCCGCGGACACAGCGGCTCAGCGATGGTGGTGCGGCGCTTGTGATCGCCCCGGACCGCGCCGGACAGCCCTAACCTGCGCATCAACCGGGCGACCGTGCAGCGGGCCACGGCCACGCCCTGGCGGTTGAGCGCCTTCCACATCTTGCGCACCCCGTACACCTCGAAGTTGTCGTTCCACAGCCGGATGATCTCGGCCGACAGCTGCTCGTCGCGTCGCTGCCGGGCCGAGGGCGGCCGGTTGCGGGCCGCGTAGTACGTCGCCGGCGCGAGATCGAGCACCTGGCAGATCGGTTCGACACCGAATTCGTCGCGGTGGGCGTCGATGAAGGCGACTATCTGGGCGGTCGGGGGTCGAGTTCCCGGGCGAAAAAAGCGGCCGCCGACTTCAGGATCTCATTGGCCCGGCGCAGTTCACGGATCTCCCGTTCGAGCTCGGCGATCCTCTGCGCATCGGCTGTCGAGGTGCCCGGCCGCTGTCCTCCGTCGACCTCGGCCTGCCGGACCCAGCTGCGCAACGCTTCGCGGTGGACGCCGAGCTGCTGGGCGACCCGGGCGATGGCGCCTGGCGCGTTGCCGGTCTGCTCGCGGACCTCGAACACCATCCGCACCGCGCGCTCACGTACTTCCTGCGGGTACTTCCTGGGGGCTGGCATCGCGTGTGATTCTCCCTTCCGCCAGCACGATCATGCTGGCTTCAGGGCCTCCAAGAAAGTCGGTGCGGTTCATTGCCACTTCCAGCCCTTCCTACCTCCCGACGCACCACGCGTGGTCGCTGGCCTTGGCGCCAACCAACAGGGCGCCATGGTTGTACGGTGGCCGCCATGGACGCGTCATATGCCGCTGATGCTCGCAGGATCTGGGCGACCCATGTACCACGGCGAGGCCAGGCGGACACCGTCCAAGGCGAGTTGCTGCGTGCAGTCGAGAAGCTTCGGGTCACGTCCACGGACGTGGTGTATGAATCGATCTTCGCGTGATCCTGTATCTGCAGGTTAAGCGGTCAGTGTCTGCGGGATCGGGGCCGGGGTGGATGTGTCGCCGGGGACGCATCGCAGGCGGGCTTTGGCCAGCACGTCCAACCCCATGTAGCGGCGCGCTTCGACCCACTCATCGCTCTGCTCGGCCAGCACGGCGCCGACCAGCCGGACGATCGCGGCTCGGTCGGGGAAGATGCCCACCACGTCGGTGCGGCGGCGGATCTCCTTGTTCAGCCGTTCTTGCGGGTTGTTCGACCAGATCTGGGTCCAGATCTCGCGCGGGAAGGCAGCGAAGGCCAGCAGATCCTCCCGCGCGGCGTCCAGATGCTCGGCAGCAGCCGGATGCTTGGCCTCCAGCGCGTCCAGCACCCAGGCATGCTGAGCGCGCACCGAGGCGGCGTCGGGCTGATCGAAGATGGTCCGCACCAGCGTGGCCACGAACGGCTGTGCGCTCTTGGCCACACAGGTGAGCAGGTTGCGCAGGTAATGGGTCCTGCATCGCTGCCAGGACGCGCCTGCCAGTACGGCGCCGATCGCCGAGACCAGACCGCGGTGACAGTCGGAGATCACCAACTGCACGCCGGACAGGCCGCGGGCGACCAGGCCGCGCAGGAACGCCAGCCAGCCCGCGCCGTCCTCGCCGGTGGTGACCTCCAGCCCGAGGATCTCCCGCCGCCCGTCGGCATTGACCCCGGTGGCCACCAGGCAGTGCACGTTGATGATCCGGCCGCCTTCACGCACCTTCTGCGTCAGCGCGTCCAGCCAGACGAACGTGTAGGAGCCGGCGTCCAGCGCGCGGGTGCGGAAGGCTTCGACCTGCTCGTCCAGGACCTTGGCCATCTGGCTGACCTGGCTTTTGAAGATGTGCTTGATGCCGAGTTGCTCAACCAGCTTGTCCACCCGCCGTGTCGAGACTCCGAGCACGTAGCTGGTGGCCACCACGCTGATCAGAGCCTGCTCGGCGCGGCGGCGGCGCTCCAGCAGCCAGTCGGGGAAGTAGGAACCTGAGCGCAGCTTGGGGATCGCCAGTTCCACGGTGCCGGCGCGGGTGTCCCACTCCCGCCGGCGGTAGCCGTTACGGGCGTTGGTCCGCTCGTTGCTGCGCTCGCCGTACGGCGCTCCGCACAGGGTGTCGGCCTCGGCCGACATCAACGCCTCGGCCATGGCCTTGACCATGGATCGCAACACGTCGGGGTCATCGGTCTGGATCTGCTTCGCCAGCCACTGCTCAGGCGTCACACTGTTGTCTGCGGCCATCGCTTCGATCTCCTTCGTTGTTCGCACTCGAAGGATCACGCGATGGCCGTCTCTGTTTCACGGCCGCCACGCTTGTGACCAGGTCAAACTCGTACACCACTCCCGTGGACGCAACCAGCTTCGAGATGAGGCGCAGCGCAACGGCAATATCAACTGGGACGAGCACCATGAACGTCTCCTGGCCTACCTACGCGAATCGCTCATCAGGTCAGGGCTGTTCACCGAGGAGATCTTGGCGGAATTGGCCATGGACCTGGATCGTCTGGCCGACTTCGAACATCCCATCACCAACGACGCACCCTTCGACCGCATCACGTACCGCGTCGTGGACTGGTGCCGCGCCCAGCCCGAGCCGGTTCGGCATGAGCACGATCTGCATCTGCAGCGATAAGCGTCGCCTCGCCAGATCGGCAGAGATCAGCCACGTTCTCCGGTGAGCCAGGGTGAGGAACGAACCCTGGCTCACCGGTCGCCCCCAACCACGTATGGCGGCCACACATCTTCCGCAGTGAACGGGAAGGCGTCGTAGCTTCAACGGCCTACACCGAGGTCTGGCAGGCCGCCCGCCTTTTGGCCTTCACCCCGCGCAGGTCGCCTCCCCGCTCGCCAAACGCCCGTACGACCTTCGGCACGCGGCAGTGTCCCTCTGGCTCAACGTGGGCGTCTCCGCCCCGGGCGTAGCCGAAAGAGCCGTCCACGGCGTCGATGTCCTCCTGCCGGTCTACGCCAAGTGCATCGACGGCCAACAGGACATCGCCAACCAGCGGATCGGCGAGGCCCTCCCCACATGACCCACACAGCCACCGCCCCGAGAGCCCCGGCCCACCACCGGGGCTCTTGCTGTGGGCTGCGCTGAATAGGCAGTGACTTGAACCTGCGGCCCCTTGACCCGCAGTCAGGTGCGCTACCAAGTTGCGCTACAACCTGAGCACAGGACCCAGAGGGCGCACTTACGCTCGCAAACCGAGCCCCTACCTGGGGAAACACGCTCAAGATCATTGCACGTATTGGTGGACCAGCGACAATGGGCCGATCACGGCGGCATCTGGTTGCACACCCCTGAAACGCAGAAGAGGCCCCGAAGGGCCTCTGACCTGCAGCTACTGCTGGTGGCAGGTGCAAGGTTCGAACTTGCGTAGGCTGAGCCGACGGTTTTACAGTCCTGCCGCGATCAAGCGCTGACCTGGCCATACGCCTATGACGCCTTCAGCTTGGCCGCGTATTGGCCGTGCGCAAGCCTAGAAACGACCGATAAGGCGCCGGCGCCGAGGCATCGCTACTTCAGCCCAAGCATGGCACGACGCTGGGTCCTGGATCAGTTATGGCAAACCCGCACATGCCGGGCGTGGCTGAGGCACCAGACCTTAAAGGGGAAGTAAAGTCTTATGGGTGAGCAAAGAGCCTCCGTCATCCGACCTAGCCCGCACGGTGGCAACGGAAGTTACTGGCGAGTCGCTCTTCCGATCAATGAGGGCGGACAGCGACGGTATGCCGCGGCTAGCCCGGAACGACCTTGGCGTACGGTGGGACGAAGACATCGAAAAAGATGAAGAGGACCACGTGCATCCGACAAGTGGCGGCATGAGCGTTGCTCCGAGGGATCCCCGCAACCTCCCCCAGCACCGGCGCCCCCTAGAACTAGGAGGTACCAGCAAGCATCCGGTGTGGCAGATCGACGAAGGAGCACTCCCCGATGCCCTCATCTATCGGCAAGACAAGCAACATCATGGTCTCATAGAACCAGCTCACACAATGTTGTGGAGTGACTACGAGACGGCGCTCGCAGAAACGAGGACACTTTGGAAGCAGCATGGCTGACGAACTTTCGGTGATACCGTCCGCGCTGTCATCGCTGCTGCGCGAGCTCTCTTCACCTGATACGCAAAGCGGAACTCTCTACCTTCATTTGCGCGCTTTGCAACACTTGGGCCTCAGCCAGTCAGATCTAAGGGTCCACATAGAGCGAATTAGAGCTATCAATGATGTTACCACCGACGATCCTGACGTCGAAGACAACGCGCTTTTGGCACTTGACATGGTAACGGCAGGCACAGCTCGATATGCGCTCAGGTGGGATGCCGCAGAGATTGTCAAAATACTGCTACCCCAAGTTCTCAGTCGCAGCGACATTGCAACGCGCATGCGCACCGCGCTTACTGCGAATAATATGCTACCTCCCCGACCAGAGGGAGACGTCCCAGACGAGATATTGACATTGATAAGCGAGCAAGCCTGGAATCGAATTTCGAATTATGAGAGCGAGCCTCAGCCCGTAGACTTTTTCCGAGTTCCGAAGACAGGCATGACCTCACGCCCAGCAGCTCTCCTGACGCCAGAGGACCGGCTTATATATGAAGGTCTGGCAAGCAGGATTTCGGCGAAGCTAGATAAGAAGCTGCCCCCAGAAGTAGCTTGGCCTAGAGGAGAAGATTCAGAAGCTCCTCATCTAGAATTTGCAGCTAAACCAAAGACATGGCAACAAGCCTACGTTGTCGTCACCGATATCGACAGTTTTTACGAGTGCATCGACCATTCTGTTCTTGCCAGCATGATCGATACACACTTTTCCCCGGCAACTCGACTCCCAGAAGCGCTGGAGTCATTTCTCAATGTGGTCATGCGATCTTCCAGCGGTCTGCCCCAGGGCCCCCCGGCAAGCGATATACTCGCATCCACTTATCTCCTAGAAGTTGACACCAAAATGGCAGAGCAGGAGTGGACCTACGCTCGATATGCGGACGACTACCTTATAAGTGTGAACTCAGTCTCGGACGGCAGGCAGCGAATAGAGACACTGGAGTCAGCACTACAAAGCCTGGGCTTGCGGTTGAACACCTCAAAAACGAAGGTAATGCGCCGCGAGAAATACCTCCAGTCCCTCACGTCCTCCTCTCCACGAATAGAACGATTTCGCCAATCGATCCGGCGGATCCTAGTGGAGCAGCTTAGGTCTTCTGAAGACCCACATGATGTCGACGAGATTCTCACCAGAGTCGGAGCGGACGAGGAACGTATTTGGGATCTCCTATACCATCAATCGACTACGATTGATGAAGTCATCGAAGAGATAAGAGAGCTACTACTTCCTCCTCTTGCAGACGCGTATGCAGAGTATCTGAAGCGATCAGCGATTCGTCTGCGCCGCGGCATGAACCTCCCGAACATGCCTGATCTCGAAAGGGATCTTAAGGAATGCCTAACCTTCCTTGCAGGCGCACGACAGATAGTCGACCTGAGCGCTATAGATCAAGTATTCAGATGGTTTCCGCGCCTAGCCCCTAATGTAGCTTCTTACCTCAAGACCATCGTGGACCAATCTCCGCATGAGGTAGCCAATTTCCTCAACGACTGGCTAACGTCGAGATCTGAGTCTGATTGGGTTACAGCGTGGATTTGCCATGTGCCGGAAGCAGTCCCAGGATCCATTCCCGACTCGGTACTCTATAATTTGCGAAGCATTGTTAATGACGAACGGTATGGACTATTGACGAGATCTGCAGGCGTGCGTGCTCTGGCGGCTTCTCGAAGACTCGATCATGAAACATGGCGCAAGATTCTCACTGACGCGTCTCCTGCGGTACGTTCAGAACTGATCTTCGCGCGGATGGCAAGTCCAGAGAAGTATCCCGCCATGATGGATGAGGTGGATTAGAGATCGTCGCCCCCGCACTCTCCTTAAGCGAGCGCGCTCTAACTACTAGTGTTCCGTCGTGGTTACATCATGTTCTTGTTGGAGAACCCCATGGCCTTGAGCCGTATTGCCTAGGTCCTCGGCTTTAAACGACCCCAACTTCCCGCTATATGAGTTCGCCGAGACATGCGGTGTCAACACCAGCACTCGAAGCGGCCGTAAGGACAGCGGCATCGAGGCGGGTATCCGCAAGAGGCGTAACGGCACTTACTAGCAGCCAGGAGTGCGCGAAAGTCCTTCGAGGCTCCTGTTCTTCCGTTCACGAGGAGGCTCCGGCGGGAACCTAGAGGGAAACAATCATGCAAGAGCAGCTGGTGAGTCTATTGGGTCGGGTCAGCAGGTAATGGTTCCGATGCGGTCCTCACCACGGTGGAAGGATCGTAGATGACAGGCATCCAACTCCGTGCTCGACGCAAGAGATCTTGATGAGAAGGATAGGACTCTGCTCTCGCTCGCACCTGCGCAGCCTTGATGCCTGTCTCAAGCAGCAAGGCTGTGGAGACAACCCAGTAGAGAGTCCGCAGAAGGATCACTTGCTCTCGCCACTCATCCCTGTCGTCCGCAGTGGCGCCCCGCGGTACCTGGTGCGCGAAGCCATTGCGAACATCCTTAATGCGCTGCTCCCACTCGGATCTTGTTTCGGGGCCTGTGGCACCTTCGATCGGACTGAGACCAGCAATGTTCGGAATCGCTTCCCGAGTGAGGTCGGTTAGATACCTCAGTCGTTCTGCATAGGACGGTTCGTCCATGTGCATGAGCGCTTCATTCACGCGTGTACGCAGCTCTTCTGGTACGGCATCCCTCGCGCATCGACGCGCTCTGTCCTTCTTCGAGCGGCTTATGACACGCTCCCTTGGCCTCAGCCGGCGGTGCAGCCCTTCAGCGGCGGCCGCCATCTCAAGCAGCTGAATAGGCAAGGGACGTCCGGGCGAGATCACGGCCTCGGATACGAGCGCGGGGATGGGTGATAGCGTCGCACAGACCTCTAGCCACCGCCCGATATGGTCGAGCGTCAACCCATCACGGGTGAGGAAAATTTCGTACGCGCGGAGGGGACTTTCGCTCGGTTCAACCAGGAGCGGATGCGTAACGTCCACCCACTCCCCGTCATCCTCTCGAAAAAGCTTCAGCTCAACGGGCGGGCACGGAACACCGACCGCCATGGTCAGCAGCTCCGTCACGGGCGCAACGAAGCGGCGCCACCATTGGTCAACGGTGTTTCCCCCTGGCTCGTGGAGCCTCAATTCGGCCGAGCGCTTGAAGCCAGCACCGTGAACGTCCGGCTCGTTCAATGTGATCACCGCATCGAGAGTCAGCTCGGCTCGGTCCGCCACCCTGACGGCTTCTTCTTCGTGTCTTTCGTATCGGGCGGCTACTTGGCTCCAGTCTTCAGCAAGGTCCAACTGGATTCCCGGTAGGTTCGCCCAAGAGTCGAGATGCCTAAGCCGGAGCCGAGCCATGGTGAAAGTTGCCTCCGCGCCAGACTGGTGCGGACCCACGAGCATGTACTCAGCCCGGAACCGTTGTTCTCCAAGGTCGGGAACCACTCCGCCGATGACCTGCTCCATCCCGGCGCTGGAAGCCCCAACCAGCGTCACGCGCCGGGACGGACCCCTGAGCATGCCCTGGATCACGACATTGTCGCTCGCCTGAATCTGGTCAGTCGGCTCCTTTATGACGTATGGGGTACCGTCCGCCGAGACTCCTCGTGACATCACCCGCATCTCGGGGATAAGTGGGTCAGCCAGGTAAAGAAGGGGCCGCCGCCCTGAGAGATCTAGCCATCCGCCCACAGTTCTTTCGCGGGACTCCGGCAACCAGAATCGACCGGATCGTCGCGTGTTCTTCTCTTGGACCACACCAGTCACGGTATCGGCGAGCGGCCGCTCCATAACACCCATTTAGGGACAATGGTCGAAAGACGTGCCAAGATCGCGGCCTGTGAAGAGGCGTCGCTAACCCTAGGCAGTGTGGCGAGTGCAACCGGTTTGAGCGCTGCCGTGGCACGCGCCCGTTAGAACTTCTTCGGTATCGGACCTGTTGCCTAGGGCTGGACAGCATCAGAAGCATCGGTGCCGCCCTCGTGGCTCACCGCAGGTTGGCAGGCACCATGCGATGTAGAGGAGGGCGTGGGGTAACCCCCTAACCCGCAGAATCCGCGAAACCCGCGCGAAGGGCGCTGTAGCAGGTCATGGTCATACCACGATGCTGTCCATGACTCATCACACCTCCAGCGGATCGCCGCAGAAATCCGCAGAAAGGTTGGGTGGCGGTCACTCCACCTGATGATCCTATCCGAACCTGCCGAAGAAGCAGAGGCACCAACGTCTTAGGCGGCGCCAAGCCGAACTTGCGCCAAGGGACGCCAGTCCCAAACCGTCTCCGGGCCATCCTGATTGACGATATGCATGCTGCGGATGGTTATGTCTCGCTCGGGGAGTTGCTTGCCGAGCGCCTCGATGATGGGAGCTGCTGGGCCATCAGCGCTGCTGTAGGCAACCGTGACGTGCGGTATCCATGCTGCATGAGCAAGAGCGCCATCACGGCCAGTGGCCGCCCGTGTGGCGAACTTGGCTGCTTCCAGCAGGGGTCGAAGACGGTCCGCGGGCCGTGCCTCCAGGACCACCGCCTCTGGGTGATAGAGCACACGCCCAAGGGAGACAGTGATGGACGCGATCCGGGAGAGTTGAGCCGTAGCCTCCTCCTCCATCACGTTGACCTGGTGATCGGTGATCTCATGCGAGTAGCCGGCGACCAACGTGGTGAGGTGGATGAACTTCTGCGGCACCAGATCGAGGCCGGGCAGGCCGGCCAGGCGGTCGTGAGCCTCTTGGACGATGGCCCGTGCTTCGGGGTCCTCTCCCAGGAGGATGTGCCAGTAGAGCTGGCCCTGGCCTGGCGGCAGCATGAGCGCTCGTCGCTTCTCCCAGCGGTTCACCATCCGCGTCGGCAACGGGCTCACGCATCCTCCTCGACAGGGGCGGGCAGAGCCCGAGCGGAGTTGAACGTCTTGATCTGCTCGCGCAGCGTGGTCACCATATCCGAGCCGCGGAAGCGAGGGGCGGCCAATCGAGCATCCATCCGCACCAGGTAGTTGGTGATCGTGGACAGGCGGTGTTCGGGCGGTAGGGACAGGGCTGGCGTCACCTGTTCGGCGGCGGCGTCCAGGTCCTCCATCATCACGTACGCGATTCCGGCGCCGAAGCGGACTTGTGCCCAGGTGCCAGCCACCCAGGGAGCGCCGTTGGCCCATGCGTCGTCGGCCGCCGCTGCCGCCTGCAGTGCTGCGGCATGGTCGCTCGCTTGGAGTGCCACCGACAGGGCGTACAGCGCCCGCCTGGGTGCTGGGCACGACCAGGGCGTCACGCCGGAGTCGCCGGCCACGGCACCGGCTGCCTCGTCCGCTCGGTGAAGGGCTGCTCGGGCTCGGTCGAAGTCGCCGAGCAGGCTCGCGGCGTTCGCTTCCTGGCTGGCGAGGAGTACCCGCAGGGGTGTGGGCGGGCTGCATTCGTAGCCGCGTCTGGCCGCGTCGGCAGAAACCGCGTACCGGCATCGCCACCGCTCGGTCTTGGCCTGGGCGCTCAATGCCGCCGCCTCACTCGCGCCGGCCTCTTGCGCGGACAGGAGAGCGGCCCTGCCGTGGACGATGGCTGATTCGTCGTCGTACAGGTCGCCCAGCAGGATGCAGGCGTGGGCGAGGAGTTCGGCGTCGATCCGGTACAGCTCACGCGTCTGGTGAAGCCGCTGCTTGCCACCCCGCAGGAGCGCCAGCACTCGCCGGTGCAGGCGCAGCACATCGGCGAGCAGTGGCGCGGGTGCGGTCTGGGTATGGCGCTGCGTCAGGTGGTAGCGGGTCTCGTCAATCATGGCGATGGTGCTGTTGCCGACGTTGGTCTGCTCGATCCAGGCCGTGTGCTCGATCAGGCCACCGCTCGTCGAGAGCGTCCCCACCAGCTCGCCGTCATGGTCGAAGAGAACGGCCTCGTCCATGCCGAACACGCGGCAGTACAGCAAGGGGTAGGGGTCCTTCGGGCGGCTGTTGCCCGCTTCGTGGTCTTTGATCCTGCGGACCACCGACTCGAACTCGGGCAAGGCGATCTCCTCGCCCGCCGCCTGGAACAGGTGTCTGGCCAGTTGCTTCTGTGACCAGCCGCGCTGACGTCGCTCATCGCGAATGCGTTCGGCCCACCGGGGAGTTCTGGGCTGTTCCAGCATGCCGTCGCACCTCACCACCGAGTTGGGGGACACGGTCGCCGCCCCCAGTGTCCCCCAATCACATCTGTCTACGCGTCGTTACTCAGCGTTGTGATGGATTCGTGTACTGGGACACGAATCACCTAGACGCCGACACCAAAGCCGGGCTGGACGAGCTGCTGAGGGCCACTGCTCAGAGCGTTCGGCAAGCCTCCGCACTGGCGGCGCTCATACAGGACTTGCGGGACCGCCAGCTCTCCGTACTGCGCGGCACCTATCCGGCGTGGGACATCTCCCTGGAGCTCGACTCCACGGAGAGGCTGTGGTGGACCGCCGTGCCGAACCGGTCTCTGACCATCGAGCTGGTGGCGGAGGGGGTGATGCGCATCGTCAGGTGCGAGGACGCGATCGCACTCGCGGCGGCCTTGGTCTGGCAGTCGACTCTGATCGGCAACGTCGAGAACGCTGCAGGACCTCCGCACATCCATCCGGCTCGCCAACTGCAGGGGCGGCCGGCATGACGTCGACGCTTGAGCAGGCATGTGAGCTTGATCTGCGCGGTGCGTACAGGCGCTTCTACGTCTGGTGCGACGCCACAGGTCTATGGCATGCCAGGCCGCTGCCCAAGCTGACGGCCGGCGAAGTCGCCTACGGCGTCCTGCGGGAGCTGGTCGCTGACTCACCTCTGCAGCTCGCCTACAGGTGCACCTGGCAGCGGAGCCGTCGCAAGGTCTACCGGTACGTGAGGCAGTACGGCGCAGGGGAACCGGAGCATGACCCAGCCTCCTGACGAGCCCGTACCTGAGTGGGAGCCGTACCTGCGTCCTCCGAGGGACCGCATCCGGATCACGGAGACCTCATGTTGCGGTGCTCTTGAGTGGGCCTGCCAGGGCGGACAGTTCCTGATCCTCCGGCGCACCTCTACAGGCCAGTACGAGGAGACGGCCAGGGGGTTGTACCGGCATGCACGGTCCGTCTGGGAGGCGCTGCTCATCCTTCACGAGGACGAGCACAAGCGGAAGGTGCGGGCTCGGATGGCTGCTCGTCCCAAGCAGCGTGGCCGGGCAGTTCCGGGGAAGGCCACGTGAACCGCCACCAGAGCAACTCCCTTGGAACAAGAGAGCTGATCCAATCTGCGGTGTTCCGCGGCAAAGTGCGAGCCGCCGTGGCCGCGATGGCCAGCGAGGGGGCATGGGCTTGGATGCTGGGATGGAGAATTCTGCGGATTCCGCGGCAAGCCCGCCAAGATCGACGCCTGTCACCAGCGTGAACAAGCTGGTTCCGTACGGCGTCCCCTCGCCGCGCGTAGGGAAGACCAAGGGGAGACATGGTCTGCGAAGCTTCGCCAGTGGCCATGTCCCCCGCCCTACCCTAGAGACACTGTGCCTCGGCGAGGGAGCGCGATGAGCAAGGCGAAGGACGCCCGTATCTACGTCCGAATTGCAGACGACATCCGCAATCGCATCCTCCAGGGTGATCTGCCAGCCGGTGCGATGCTGCCCTCCGAATCCACCCTCGCCAGCACGTACGGCGTGGCGAGAGGAACCGTCCGTCAGGCGGTCGCCGAGCTGGAACGCTCGGGGCTGGTGGCCAGCGAGACCGGCCGTGGCCGGCGCGTTAAGAGCGAGGACCCCACAGCCCCGCGGGCAGCAACAACACAGTACGAGTCGATCGCCGAGACGCTCCGAGGGCGCATCGAGAACGGCGAGCTGGTGCCTGGCCAGCAGTTGCCCGGAGAGGCCGCAACAGCGGAGGAGTTCGGGGTGTCGAAGGGCACGGCCCGCCAGGCGCTGCAACTCCTGGCCGGCGAACGGCTCATCACAGCCGTCCACGGCAAGGGCTGGTTCGTCGGCGGCCCCGAGCACGCGCAAACCCGAGCCGACGCGGTCGCCGCCGAGTTCCGGCAGGACATCTCCACAGGCAAGCTCGCTGTGGGGTCCGTCCTGCCCGGAGAGAACGCACTCGCCCAAGAGCGCGGCGTCGGCCGCATCACCATCAGGCGCGCCTTCGCGCTGCTGGAAGCGGAAGGAGTCATCGAGAAAAGGCCCGGCATGGGCCGCGTCGTCAAATCACGAGCCGAAGGTGACACGTGACCGTATCCCAGACGCCCTCGATCCCCTTCACCACCACCGAAGCACTGGCGACCCTGCACGAGACCTGCGAGAGCGCAGGACTGGCCAGCCAGGACGCCCGCCTGATCCGCCTCGGCGAGAACGCTCTGTTCGCACTCCCCGCCGAGCAGGTGGTCGTGAGGATCGCGCGCAGCGTCGAGGTGCTGGACGACGTACACAAGGAAGTAGCCGTCTCGGCCTGGCTGAACGACTCCGGGATACCGGCGGCGAGAACGACGGCCCACGATCAACCACTCATCGTCAGAGGTCACCCGGTAACGCTCTGGCACCTCATCCCCGACAGCGGCTCGCCCGCGACCCTCGACGACCTGGCCGGCGTCCTGCGCGAACTCCACGGCCTGGCCGTCCCCGCCGACCTGGAGCTGCCGGCGATGGACATCCTCAGCCGCGTCTCCGAACGCATCAACGCGGCGTCCGTCCTCACCGACGAGGATCGAGAGTTCCTGCTGACACGGCGACACGAGCTGCAATGCGCGTACGACGAGCTGGCCTTCCCTCTCACGCCGTGCGCAGTTCATGGGGACGCGCACAACGAGAATCTCATCAGAACCGTCGACGGAAGGGTCCTGCTCATCGACTTCGAGCGCTTCGCATTCGGCCCACCGGAGACGGACCTCGCTGTCACGGCCATCGAGCACACCGTCGGCTGGGGAACGCGCACCGAATATGACCGGTTCGCGGAGCGGTACGGATTCGATGTTCTGGCCTGGGAAGGCTACCCGGTGCTCAGAGACATCAATGAGCTGAAAATGACGACGTGGCTCATGCAGAACGTCAACGAAGACGCGGCCATAGCCCGGGAGTTCCGCAATCGCATGAACTCGCTACGGAATCCCGACGCACCTCGCCGCTGGCGTGCTTTCTAAAGTCGATGTCCTGGGCCGGGAGATGACCGCCCCGCAGGCGCGCAGTACGGGTGCCACTTACTCGAAAATCAAGGTCGATGTCCGGGGCTCACGTGCCGCATCCGACATGTTGTGACGGCTGTCAGTCGCAGGGACGGAATGCCCCTCTGCAACAGCCTCAGCTCATATCGCTCAAGATCACCGATAGGGTGCGCCAGAAGCAGAAGGAGCCTCTGACGTGTCACCCTCAGCCCCGTTAGCCTGGCTGGCGGCCCTCGCCGCTGCGGCCTACCCCACCTGGGACACCTGGAAGACCAGCTTCGACTGGTCCTCCCTGTTCACGGTCGCCGACGTGCCCGAGCAGTACCTCGCGCAGTTGCACTACGAAGGCTTCACCGAGGGCGTAGTGAGCTGCGTACGTCCGTACGACGCGATCGACCACTCGCCGTTCCTACCGCTGCGCGACGACCTCGCCACCCTCACCGAACTCGCGACGACCTGGGCCGTGCCCGTGCTGGTCGTGCTGGTCGCCCTGATGCGGCGGCATTCGGCGACGGCGGGACCGCGTGCTGCCTGGGCGCTGCTGCTGATCGCGCTCGCTCGGCCGCTCTCGGCCGACTACCAGGGGGACGGCTTCTGCTCGGGCTCACTGCCCATGTTCACCCCGGACTGGTTCGAGGCTCTGTCCGGCGGCTGGGGACTCTGGGAGTTGTGCCTGCTGGCGGCTGCCCTGCTGGTGCTGCTCGCATCGAACTCCCCCGCGCTGCCGATCTCTGGGCGACGCGCGTTGACGACCGTCATGGACGCCCTGGTGGTGTACGGGCTGGTGGGCCTCGCCCCTCTCCTCACCGGGGACGAATCCCTGCGCGCCGGCCTGCTGCACCAACTCCAGTTCGACGGCCTCCGCGATGCCCCTGTTCGGCTGCTGGTGCTCGTGCTGCCGCTCGGTTACCTCCTGTGGAGATACGGCCGGCCACCTCGCCACGGGTACGACAGCTAATGCGGTGACCATGAACGTTCACCGGGTGGACAACGCACCGGCTTGACCGCGCTCACGTTGATCCACGCGGTTGCTGATCTCGTTGTTGTATGGTCTGACGTCGGCAAATATCGCGGGGAGGGCAAGGCCGTGGAGCGCGAAACACTGGTCGGTTACCTGGACTCGCAGCGCAAGCACGTCCTGGGCATCCTGGACGGCCTTGGCGAGGAGCAACTACGCCAGGTGGTGCTGCCGTCCGGTTGGTCGCCCCGCGACCTGGTGCACCATTTGACCTGGTCCGAGGCGCTTTGGTTTCGCGGCGCGATGACCGCCGATCGCCAGGTCATCGACACGCTCGTGGTCGGCGAGTTCGGTTGGAAGGTCCCCGAGGAGTTCTCCGGTGCGGACGTGCTCGCGCGGTATCGACGGACGATCGAGCAGTCGAACATGGTCATCGGGGCGACGGCGATCGATGCCGTGCCGGCCTGGTGGCCGACGAAGATGTTCGGTTCGGGGTCATGGCGGCTGGGGTCTTTGCGCGAAGTGCTGATGCACGTGATCGTCGACACTGCGACGCACGCCGGACAGCTCGACGCGGTCCGGGAGCTGATCGACGGACGGCAGTGGCTGGTCAACGACGACTGACCGGCCGCAGGTCACTGAACCCGGTGAACGTTAGCGGTCACCGCACTAATCGCTCTGCGACGAATACTTCCGGGCGACGACGGCGTTGAACTCCGCCACCGAACCATCGTCCGCGTACGCCTTCAGGTCTGCTTGCAGGTCTCGGATGTACCGGAGATAGCGCTCCGACTTGAGCGGCCCGGCGAGGTCGATGGCCTCCAGCGCGACGGCCGCGGCCTGCGACGGGTCGCCCATGTGCACGTAGCTCGCCGCCTGGACCAGCCGGTCGAAGGCGAGGGTCCGCACGTACATCGGATCGCAGAGCCCGACCGCCTGGCCGACGAACTCCATCGCCCGGGACGGCTTGCGAAGGTCGCGGTAACAATGCGCGCCCTCGCTGGCCAGTTCGGCGGCGTCGAAGTACCCGACCCACGAGGGGTCATCGTCCACGTTGCGCTTGGCGAACCATTTCTCCGCCTCAAGCAGGGCTCGCGCGCAGGCGGCCTCATCGCCGTTCCCGGCGTGCGCGCGGGCCTCCATGGCGAAGAACAAGGCCATGGGCGTCGCAGTAGATGCGTTACGGCAGCCCTCCTGCGCCGCACGCGCGAGCTGGATGGCCTGATCGTATCGGCCCAGATAATTCGCCTGATGGCTCATGTCGGCCAGGATCAGGCCGCCCAGCATGCGATCTCCGGACACCTGAGCGAGGCGCAGCCCTTGCAGGAAATAGCGTTGCGCGAGCCCGTGTCGGCCGAGGTCGTACGCCGTCCATGCGACCAACTCCGTGATTTCGGCCGCCGCCGCGTACAACGCCCGCCCTACCGACTCCTCGAATTTACCGTCGAGCATGGGAACGACTTCTCGGTGGTAATACTGGACGAGCGCGGAACGCGCATGTCCGCCCCCGAATTGAAAACCCATGCTCGCGAACAGCTCTGTGGTGGCGCGAATGGTCTGCACGTCCCACGGGCCGACAGACGGTCGCGCGTGCTCCCGTACCAGCACCGGCTCCGGCCTCGACAGGAGCCACGCGATAAGGGACTCGTTCCAGGCGTCCGGGACGACCACCGACTGAAGCGCCACCGGATCGTCTGCGAGGTCGCGCCGCGTCAGGCCCAGCAGTCGGCTTCCCACGTCGGAGATGCCGCCGCCATGAGCCAGCGTGCGTTCCAGCGTCTCCGGAGTCACGACGCTGGCGAACCCGATGTCGTCCAGTGTGAAGGTGACGCCGGCCTTCCTGCTGAGCGCTTCCGCTATGAAGCGCGCGGTGGCAGGCCGCGGCTTCACCCCGTCGAGCCAGCGTTTGACGTCCACGTGCGTACAACTCAGGGTTACGCCTTCTTCTTGCGCAATCTGTCGCACTCGTGAAGCAAGTCCCGAATTAGAACAATCGGCACGCCGCATCGCATCAGCAAGCCCCACATTGGGCATTCGAGACATCTTCACCTCCACATGTGCACGCCTCGGCAATCATGACGCGAACACCGCCTTAAACGCCCGCTTTCCCGAGAAATACCGGCCCGCGTTTCTCCTGCTCAGGGCTTGAATCACCCCCAAAAAGCACCCCCTGTGCATTCAGTCCCGATCATGAGCACAGTGTTGGGGCGGCGCCCGGCGAGGAAGGCTTGAGTCAGCAAGAGCGGGCGAGCCAAGCACCGCGGGACTCCAACACAAGCAGTCCCTCATGCTTGACTCTCCGTAGCTATACATGTTCTATGTCTCTTAGGACCTGCTCGACAGGTCCTCGAACCGAGAGGTCTCGTCATGCTCATCCGTCCGCGCAAAGTGCTCCCGACCGTTCTGACGATCTGCGCCGCGCTCTACGCCCTGAAGGACCCGGAGGGCGCGGCGACCATCGTCAAGGCCGCCGCTCACCTGGTCATGAGTGCTTCGGAGTCCTTCGCCCGGTTCGTCCACACCGTCAACAAGTGATCGCAGAAAGAGACGCCGTGACTCAGAACCCGAACCGCCCCATCCACCCGGCTCGCATGTCGCTCGCCGAGATCGAAGCCACCTGGCAGACCGACGGCGGGACACCGCTCCCCGAGTGCACGTACGACCCCGAGCTGCACACCGGACCGCGGCTCACCATCGAGAGCACCGAGGAGCGCGCCGCCCGCGAGGCGGTCGCCCGCGAGGTCTGCGCCACCTGCCCCGCCCTGTCGCTGTGCGAACAGTACGCGAGGCGCACCCGCCCGACCTCGGGCATCTGGGCCGGCCTGCCGGCCGCCGCCCTGACCACCTACACCACCGACCTGGCAGACATGGAGGTGGCCTGAATGGCCAGCCGCATCCGCACCCGCTTCTGGGACCCGTCCGGCGCCCGGTACGGCATTCCCACCTACCCACGGCACCTGGTCCCGCGGCACCTGCTCACGCTCCACCAGCTCGCCGCCCAGGGACTGCGCCCTGGCCCTCAAGGCGCGCAGGCCCAGGCCCTGTGGCGCGGCCGGCGTCCCGGCCCGCCTCGCGTTCGGGCCGTCTCCCTGTACGACGTGCGGTTCGCCCTGCCGAAGCGCACCCCGAGCCCGCGCCGACGTACCGACATCTCCACGACCAGCCGGACGTGCCCGGAGTGCCTGATCGACGTCGGCTACGTGCTGCCGCGCCACCTCGGCGTGTGCCTCGACTGCGCGGAGGAGGCAGCCGCGTGAGCCGCCGCATCCTCGACACCTCCGGGCGTCCCGGCCTCACCGTCCACGGCGAGAAGCTCCCGAGCCTCTACCAGCCGGAAGCCGGACGCGACGGATGGCTGGAGGCCGACCGCAAGCGCGGCATGAGCCGCAGCGAACGCCCCACCCGCGAACGCCGCCCACGAACCACCGACAGGAAGGACACGCGATGACCGCCTACGAGGCCACGTCCCGGCCGTTGACCGAGGGCGAACGTACCGCCATCTCCACCACCGCAGCCGTCACCGGCGCCCTCGGGCTCCTGGGCTTCGTCAACAGCTTCGAGCGCGTCGCCACGGCGGCCGAGCCCTCGTTCGGGTGGTTCGCCTGGACCGTTCCACTCGGCATCGACCTGGGGATCGCGGCGTTCTCGGCGCTCGACATCGTCCTTGCCCGTCTCGGCATGCGCCTGGGCTGGCTCCGCTTCATCCCATGGGCCCTGACCGCCGCGACGGTCTATCTCAACGTGGCCGCCTACCTCACCATGCCAGGACCGACGGACTGGTTCGCCGTCGTCGCGCACGCCCTGCTGCCGCTCCTGTGGGTCATCGCCATCGAGGTCGGCGCCCACGTCGTCCGCAAGCATGCCGAGCTGGCCAGACCGGACCACATGGACGGCATCCGCCGCTCACGCTGGCTACTCGCCCCGCTGGCGACGGTCTCCCTCTGGCGCCGCATGGTGCTCTGGGAGATCCGCAGCTACCCGGAAGCCCTCGGCAGGGAGCGCGAACGCATCCTGGCCCGGACCGAGCTTCAGGACCGGTACGGGCTGCTGTGGCGGTGGAAGGCCACCCGTCGCGAGCGAGCCCTGTACCGCCTCGGCGAACTCACGCCCAAGCACATGCAACTGCCGGCCGCGCCACTCCCGGAACTGGAGGCTCCCAGCATCGCTCTACCGCCGACTGCTCCAAGGCGACATGGCCGTGGACCCAAGCGGCCCGAGAACACGACACCACCGAACGTAGGAGACCTCCTGCCACTGGGACGGCACATCGCCGCCGACCTGATCTCACAGGGCGAGCCCCTCACCCGTGACCGCCTCCGCGACGCCATCCGCAACCGCGGCCAGAGCATCTCGACCGACCGCGCAGGGGCACTCCTGGCCCAGCTCAAAGCAGAAGGCCCCGTACCCGAAGGTGAGGCCGCCTGATGAGCCTGACCGTCACTGACACCCGGATCAGCTCCGACCGGTGCCTGAACATCGCCGAACTCGGAGCAGGCGGATGGACCGTCACCGGCTACCCCGGACGCCTCTTCGACCGCGACGAAGCCACCACCGCCATGCTCCTGACCGAACTGCTCGCCCTGACCCTGCCGACCGAACTCGACATCGCCCAAACGGTCGGACCGCACTCGCCGACCGCTGACCACAGACCCACCGACCGCCCGGACGAATCGCGGTCCGACCGCACATCGTCCCTGACCGTCACATGGGGCGCGGCCTCATCCGCCAAGACAACGACCGCGCCCCAGGACCCCACCACCCATCAGGCAGCAGAGGTGCCTTCATCATGACTCACCGACCGGACGACCCCAACCACCACCCCAACAATGACGACACTCCAGACCGGTCCGACGAACCGACCCCGGACCGCCAGGACGGCAAGGGGGCCGACATCGTCGACCTCGACGCCGCCCGGTCCGGACGCCACCCCGACCGCTCCCAATCGGAGCCGAAGAAGTCCGCGCAGAACGACGCGGACGGACCGGTCCTAGACGGCGAGATCGTCCGAGTGGACCAGCCCGGTCCGACCCGGACCGACTGGCGGGCGAGCCTGGAACGGAAGGCGACCACCCGACAGCCGATCATCCCGCTGTGGCTGCGCTCCCGCTCCGAAGCCGTCGAGACCATCCGCTGGGCGAGCCTCCACTATCTGCACGTTGCCTGCTACCAGACCCTCCGCGCCCCGCTCTACGCCGGACGACTGACCGCCCGCGCCCCGCGTGGCTTCGTCCGCCTGGTGAACGGCATGGCGCGGTGGACGTTCGACCTGGAGGGCGAGCCCGCACGCGTGGCGGCCGTCCGCAAATCCGACTACGAGGGGTACCTGAAGCTGAGCAGGCAACGAGACTCACGTGTGCGGCTTCGGGTCTGGATCACCGGGACGATCCTGATCGCGCTGCTGGTCCTGGCCATCGTCGCGGCCAACGAGCCGTCCGCCGCCCGCTGGGGAGCGCTCGCCGTGGCCATGGCCCTGCTGGGACTCCTCGGCAAGCCCGCCGACCGACCGCTCATCAACCGGGCCGTCATGGCGTCAGAGGTGGAGAAGCTGACCAGTGACATCGTGGTCCGCGCGCTGAGCGTGCTCGGCATCGCCGGCATCACGCAGGCCCTCTCCAAGAACCCCAAGGACGCCATCCGTTTCGTTGCCCCGATCACCCGCGACGGCCCCGGCTGGCGCGCCGACATCGACCTGCCGTACGGCGTGACCGTGGCCGACGTGCTGGACAGGCGGAAGCAACTGTCCGGCGCGCTGCGCCGCCCACTCGGCTGCATCTGGCCGGAGGGCGACCCCTCCGTTCACGAGGGACGGCTGATCCTGTGGGTAGGCGACAAGGACCTGTCCAAGACCATCGTGCGATCCCCGCTCAAGCGGGCCGGCTCGCACGACGTGTTCAAGGGCGTCCCGTTCGGCAACGACCCACGCGGACGCCTGGTCACCGTGCCGCTCATCCAGCACAACGTGCTGATCGGCTCCCAGCCTGGCCAGGGCAAGACCTCGTCCATCCGCGAGCTGGCCGCCGGCATCGTGCTCGACCCCACAGTCGAGGCGTGGTTCCACGAGCTCAAGGGCACCGGCGACCTGGACCCGTACGACAAGGTCTGCCACCGCTACGTCTCCGGCATCGAGGACGAGGCCATCGCCTACGCCGCCGACTCCCTGACCCTGCTGCGCAAGGAGGTCATGCGCCGCTCGGCCGCGCTCAAGGCCCTGCCCGCGGACCTGTGCCCGGACAAGCGCGTCACCCGGCAGATCGCCGACAAGCGCTCACTGGGCCTGCATCCGCTGGTCTGCATCATCGACGAGTGCCAGAACCTGTTCGCCCACCCCGAGTACGGCGACAGGGCGGGCGATGACGCCGAGTTCATCATCAAGCTCGGCCGTGCCCTGGGCGTCGTCCTGATCCTGGCTACCCAGCGTCCGGACCGCGACAGCCTGCCCACCGGCATCTCCGCCAACGTCTCCATCCGCTTCTGCCTGCGGGTCGCCGGCCAGCTTGAGAACGACATGATCCTCGGCACCTCGGCCTACAAGAACGGCATCCGCGCCACCGTCTTCGTCCCGGAGAAGGACGCCGGCACCGGCTACCTGGTCGGCGCGACACCGATGCCCAAGGTCGTCAAGGCCGCCTACCTCAACACCCCGGAGACCCAGCTCATCGCCGACCGCGCCTACGCACTGCGGAAGACGGCAGGCACGCTCACCGGCTACGCCCTCGGCGAGACGCCCGAGCAGTCCGCGCCGACCTTCGACCTGCTGGCAGACATCCTCGCTGTGGTCCCGCCGTCCGAGGCCAAGGTCTGGAACGAGGTCGTCGTGGACCGCCTGGCCGAACTCCGGCCGGACATCTACGGCGCATGGGCGGCCCTGGAAGGCGGGGCGAAGACCGCCCAGCTCACCACCACGCTCAAGCCGTACGGCGTCCGCACCATGCAGGTCTGGGGCACTCCGGAAGGCGGCGGCAGGGGCGCCAACCGCATCGGCATCGCCCGCGAGGACCTCACCACGGCCATCACCCTGCGTGACAAGGGCAAGGCGTCGTAGCTCGCCCGCTCGCCTCTAGACCTAGAGGCGCATCCCTCTAGGTCTAGAGGCTCCCCTAGAGCCCGAAACCGTGTTCTATCTGGGCTCTAGCGCCTAGAGCCTGACCTGCGGAAACCCTAAATTCGGCCCTGGAGGCCCTCATGGCCAGCGTCATCGCCCTTCTAGCAGCCTGCCTGCCGTTCGTCACTCTCAGCTACATCGTCGTGTGCCTGGCATCGCCCTGGGGCCGCTGCACCCGATGCCGTCCCGGCGGCAAGAACCGCACCTGCCGCGCCTGCGAGGGCACCGGCAAGCGCCCCCGCCTCGGCTGGCAGCTCTACTTCTACGCCCGCCGCCTCCACCGCGACGGCAACCACTGATGCTGCCCTCTCAGGAGACCCACATGCGCAACCTCACCCGCTACGCCCTGGCCGCCGCCGCCCGCGGCTGGCACGTCTTCCCACTCACCCCGTACGACAAGCGCCCGCTGCCCGGCTTCACCGCCTGGGAGCAGCACGCCACCACCGACACCGCCCTCATCCGCCACATGTGGACCCGCGCCCCGTTCAACATCGGCATCGCCTGCGGCCCGTCCGGCCTGGTGGTGCTCGACCTGGACGTACCAAAGCCCGACGAGGACCCGCCACCCGACTGGGCGCGACCCGGCATCAACGACGGCGCAGACGTCCTGGCCACGCTCTGCGAGCAGGCCGGCCAACCGCTGCCACTGGAGACCTTCACAGTCCGCACCCGACGCGGCGGCACCCACCTCTACTTCACCACCCCGGCCGACACCGACCTCCGGAACACCGCGGGCAGGCTCGGCTGGAAAATCGACACCCGGGCTCACGGCGGCTACGTCGTCGCCCCCGGCAGCCACGTCACCCAGCGGGACGGCAGCGGCTCCTACGACGTCCTGCACGCCCCGACTCCGGCCACGCTTCCAGCCTGGCTGACTGAGCGTCTCAGTTCTCCCCCGCCGCCCACGTCCAGCACGTCTGCGGGGGCAGTGCTGGCCGCCTGCGGCGGGGACCGGGCAGCCGGGTACGCCCTGGCGGCACTGCGTGGCGAGGTCGAACGAGTGCTGGACGCCGTTCCCGGCACCCGCAACGACACCCTCAACCTCGCCGCCTTCGCCCTGGGCCAGCTCATCGCGGTCAGCCTGCTCCCACGCAACCTTGCCGAGGCGTGTCTGCACAACGCAGCCGAGGCCGTCGGGCTCGACTTCCGCGAGGCGTTCAACACCATCCGCTCCGGGCTCGACAGCGGCCTACGCCGACCAAGGAGGGCAGCCGCTTGACCACCAACGGACGCCCCACCGCCGAAACCATCCTGAGCAACCTCGGCGCCGCAAAGCAGCTCACCGAACTGCACAACGCACCCGCGGCTTGGGAGCCGCCCGCCCCACTGGGCCAGCGCGGCGAACTCCCGCCCTTCCCAGTACACGCCCTTCCCAGCTGGGTCGCCGACCACGTCAGCGCCGTAGCAGAGGAGACACAGACACCACTCGACCTGGCAGGCTGCGTCGCCCTGGCCGCACTGTCCACCGCGGCCGGCGGACGTGCAGTGGTCAACGTCCGCGGCTCATGGGTCGAGCCGGTCAACCTGTTCGTCCTGGTCGCCATGCCACCCGGGTCACGCAAGTCCGCCGTGTTCCGCGCCATGACGAACCCGCTCATCCACGCCGAACGTGCCCTGCTCAGCCGCATCGGTCCGCAGATCACCGAGGCCGAAGTCGCCCGCCGACTGGCCGAGGACCTCGCCGAGAAGGCCGCCCGCGCGGCCAGCTCGGCACGCGGCGAATCCGCCGCCGAGGCGATCGCCGAGGCCCAGAGCGCAGCCCTGGCCGTGGAAGAGATCAAGGTCCCAGTCAAGCCACGGCTGATGGCCGACGACGTCACGCCCGAATCCGCCTCCACCATCCTCGTGGAGCAAGGAGGCCGCCTCGCCGTCCTGTCCGCCGAGGGCGGCATCTTCGCCACCCTCGCCGGCCGCTACTCCGGCACACCCAACCTGGACCTGTTCCTCAAAGGCCACGCCGGAGACCCACTCATCATCGACCGCCGAGGCCGCAGCGAACGCGTCGACCAAGCCGTCCTGACCATGGGCCTGGCCGTCCAGCCCGAGATCGTTTCCGACATCGCCACCATGCCCGGCTTCCGCGGCAAGGGCCTGCTCGGCCGCATCCTCTACAGCCTCCCGAAATCCAACGTCGGCTACCGCAACGTCGACGCGCCCACCGTCCCAGACCACATCGCCGCCCGCTATGACGCCAACCTGCAACGCCTCACCATCGACATGCACGACTGGCACGACCCCGCCCAACTCGTCCTGTCACCAGAAGCCGCCGAGATCTTCACCGAACACCGCCGAAGCACCGAACGCCGTCTGCGCCCGGACTCCGGCGACCTCGGCCACATCACCGACTGGGCAGGCAAGTTCGACGGCGCCGTCATGCGCATCGCCGGCCTCATCCACCTGGCCGGCCGCGTCGAAGACGGCTGGCGCCACCCAATCACCGCCGACACCGTCAACGCCGCCATCACCATCGGCCAGTACTTCATCGCCCACGCCCTGGCCACCTTCGACGCCATGGGCGCCGACCCCGACCTCGAAGCCGCCCGCATCGTGCACGCCTGGTTGCACCGCACCGGCACGCAGCGCTTCACCGTCCGCGACGCCTTCACCGCCCTGCCACGTAACCGCTTCCGCAAGGTCGCCGAGCTGGAAACACCACTCGAACTGCTGGAACAGCTCGGCTGGATCCGCCGCGAACCCGAACCACCCAGGACGGGCCCCGGCCGCCGCCCATCACCGGCCTACGCCGTCCACCCAAGCCTCCACCAGCAAGCAGCTTGAGAAGGAACCGCCCTTGAAGACAACAACCCGCACCGACGAAAAGCTCACCGTCGCCGAGGTCTGCGCCGAACTCAAGATCGCCCGCTCCACCTTCTACGACTGGCGCGCCAAGAAGCAGGGCCCACGCTGCATCACCCTCGCCAACCGCGAACTACGCATCCGCCGCTCCGAACTCGACCGCTGGCTCACCGAACGAGAGGACGCCGCCTGATGGGGAAGACCACCTTCAGCGTCCGCTTCTGGGCGATCAAGACATACAAGGGCACCAGGGTCACCACCCACACCGTCCGCTGGATCGTGGACGGTCGCGAGTGGAAGGAGCCCTTCCGCACCCTGGCCCACGCCGAGAGCTTCCGCGCCCAACTCATGACCGCCGCCCGGCAAGGCGAGGCGTTCAGCGTCGCCACAGGACGCCCCATCTCCTGGCAGCGCGAAGAGACCGCTCTCACGTGGTTCACCTTCACGCTCTCCTACGTCGAAGCCAAGTGGCGTTACGCCGCACCGAACCACCGCCGAGGCATCGCCGAGGCCCTCACCGACGCCACAGAGGCCCTCCTGACCAAGCAGAACGGCGGACCAGATACCGACACCCAACGCGCCGCCCTCCGCTGGGCCTACAGCGAGCGCCTACGGGGCGCCGCAGAGCCGCCGGCCGAGCTGGCAGCGACACTGCGCTGGCTCGAAGCCAACACAGTGCCCATGACAGCCTTCGAGGAACCGGGCAAGGGCGCCCTCCTCACACGCGGCATGCTCGACCGGATCAGCCAGACGAGAGACGGTCAGACCGCTGCCGCCAACACGGCGAACCGCAAGCGCATGAGCCTGAACAACGCCATGGAGTACGCCGTAGAGATCGGCACTCTGTCCTCCAACCCACTCAAGGCAGTGAAGTGGACGAAGCCGCGCACACTCACCAGCGTTGACCCACGAGTCGTAATCAACGTCGAACAGGCCCGACGCTTCCTAGCTGCCGTCCATCGCCAAGGCGCACGAGGCCAGCGCATGAAGGCGTTCTTCGGCTGCATGTACTTCGCCGCCCTCCGGCCGGAAGAGGTAGTCGGCCTACGCCAGGAGCACCTCGTCAGCCTTCCGGAGGAGGGCTGGGGCGAGATGCGCCTCACTCACGCCGAACCTCGCGCCGGCAGCCGCTGGACCAACAGCGGGAAAGTCCGTGAGCGCCGCGCGCTCAAACATCGAGCAGACGGCGAGACTCGCGCCGTGCCCATCCACCCAGAACTCGGCGCAATGCTCCGCGAGCACATCCAGGAGTTCGGTGCCGGCCCCGGCGGCCGCATCTTCATCGGCCCGCGCGGCGGCTTCATGACCGACCGCGCCTACCTGAAGGTTTTCCACGAGGCCCGCACAGACGCCTTCACCGTGACGGAGGCCAGGTCACCTCTGATGATCGTCCCCTACGACCTACGCCATGCTTGCGTGTCCACATGGCTCAATGCAGGCGTTCCTGCACCCCAGGTCGCCGAATGGGCAGGCCATAGCGTCAACGTCCTGCTACGCGTCTACGCCAAGTGCATCCACGGCCAGCAGGGCGAGGCTATGCGGCGCATCTGGGACGCAACTCAGCCATGAACCTTTCCGCATGTCAATCAGGGCAAGAGCCAGTTCGGCAGCAATTATGCGGCCAAACAGACCAAGCACTAACCTCCCGGATGATTTAGTGACACACCCTCAACCCCAAGCCAGCTTGGTGTCACAGCCAGCACACTCTGTGGGGAAACCATGCTCAAGGCTGGAAGGGCCGAGCTTGGATGAATGGCGATCAAACTCATCGCGAGCAACCGCTTGGCGGCGACGCCATCGGTCTTGGCGATTATCTCCGCTATCGAAGCCAACGCCGACGACTGCCGCTGTGGGCTAGCAATCGAACGCGCCACAACCTCAGCCCGATCAACATCGCCCTTCTCCGCAACTTCCGAAGCCAGCGAGCCCAACGCCCACCCTTGTTCATACGGGTCAGAGATTGAGCGTGCGAGGGCCTCAGCTCGATCAACATCACCCATCTTCGCAACCGCTTCAGCCAGGGAGGCCAACGCCCGCGCCTGCTCCGACGACTCATTGATCGAACGCGCCACAACCTCAGCCCGATCGATGTCTCCCCCCTTCGCAACCGCTTCAGCCAGCGAGGCCAACGCCCGCGCCTGCTCCGACGACTCATTGATCGAACGCGCCACAACCTCAGCCCGATCGATGTCTCCCCCCTTCGCAACCGCTTCAGCCAGCGAGGCCAACGCCCGCGCCTGCTCCCATGGATCAGCAATCGAACACACGAGAGCCTCGGTCCGATCAACATCACCCATCTTCGCAACCACCGCAGCCAGCGAGCCCAACGCCCGCGCCTGCTCCGACGACTCACCAATCGAACGCGCCACTACCTCAGCCTGGCCAACCAACAACCCCGCCCGCTCAAGATCGCCCGACTCAGCCACCGCCTCAGCCAGCGAGGCCAACGCCCACGCCTGCCCGGACAGGTCAGGGACCGAGCGTGCAACAGCTTCAGCCTGAGCAGCCAACAACCCCGCCCGCTCAAGACCCCCTGCCTCGGCAACCGTCCTTGCCAGCGTGGCTAATGCCCGAACCTGATCCAACGGGCGGGCGATCGAACATGTGAGAGCCTCAGCCCGATCGATGTCTCCCGTCTTCGCAACCGTGTCAGCCAGCGAAATCAATGCCTGCGCCTGCCCGAACGAGTCAGCAATCGAACACGTAACGACCTCAGCCCGATCAACATCACCCATCTTCGCAACCACCGCAGCCAGCGAGCCCAACGCCCGCGCCTGCTCCGACGACTCACCAATCGAACGCGCCACTACCTCAGCCTGGCCAACCAACAACCCCGCCCGCTCAAGATCGCCCGACTCAGCCACCGCCTCAGCCAGCGAGGCCAACGCCCACGCCTGCCCGGACAGGTCAGGGACCGAGCGTGCAACAGCTTCAGCCTGAGCAGCCAACAACCCCGCCCGCTCAAAACCCCCTGCCTCCGCAACCGCCTGAGCCAGCAAGCCCAACGCCTCAGCCTGCACAGCCGGGTCAGCGATCGAACGCGCGAGAGCCTCAGCCCGATCTAGGTCCCCTAACTCAGCAGCCAGCGCCCCCACCAGGGAGACCAATGCGCGCTCCTGCCAGGACTGACTGGTGATAGAACGCGCGAGAGCCTCAGCCCGATCAATGTCTCCCGTCTTCGCAACCGTGTCAGCCAGCGAAATCAATGCCCCTGCCTGATTGATGCCATTGATTGAGTGTGCGACAGTCTCAGCCCGATCCAGGTCCCCCGACTCAGCCAACGCTTCCACCAGCGAGGCTAACGCCCACTCCTGATTGAAAGGATTGGTCATGGAACGTGCGACCGCCTCAACCTGACCAGCCAACAACCTCGCACGGTCAAGATCCCCTGCCTCCGCAACCGCTTTAGCCAGCGAGCCCAAGGCCTCAACCTGCTCCGCCGGATCAGCAATCGAACGCGCGAGAACCTCAGCCCGACCAGTTAACAACCTCGCACGGTCAAGATCCCCTGCCTCCGCAACCACTTTAGCCAGCGAGCCCAAGGCCTCAACCTGCTCCGCCGGATCAGCAATCGAACGCGCGAGAACCTCAGCCCGATCTAGGTAGCCCAAATCGGCCAGCGCCTCCACCAGCAAGGCTAACGCCCGCTCCCGTCCGGACTGACTGGTGATAGAGCGTGCGAGAGCCTCAGCCCTATCCAAGTCCCCCAGCTCAACCACCGCCCCCGCCAGCATGCCCAACGCCCACCCCTGATCGACCGGGTTGGTTATAGAACGTGCGACCGCCTCAGCCTGACTGGCCAACAACCTCGCACGGTCAAGATCCCCTATTCCCTCAAGCGCCTGCACCAGGAAGGTCAGCGCCCACGCCTGCCCTGAAGCATCTACGAGCGATTGCGCGAGCGCTTCAGCACGGGTGGGATTGCCTAGCCTGGCCCACAATGCAGGTAGGTCTATCGGAATTTTGCTGTTGCGTTGAGTTATGTACCAGCGGGTGTATGCGAGATGGAGGCTTGCAGTGAGATTGGGATCAATTTCATCGCGAATATATTCCTGAATGGCAATGATGTCGTTTATGGCCGCCGCGTCGCCGCCGCTTACGTCGAGCATCCGGTCTAGACGTGCGTGGTCGGCTGCAAGTGCCGTCATCCGCTGTACATCATCAACCTTCATGAGCATTGGGAGATATCCGCGCAGTAAGTACTCCGGTGTGCCCGCTGGCCAACCCCGGTCCCGGTAACCATCAGCCCATACATGTATTTGGTTTCGCCATCCGTCGAGATCGCCACTTAGGCAGTGAAGCGCGGTTTGCAGCAGTTCCTCATGAGCCAGCACGTACAACCGCTCGGCTTCAGGTTGCCAAGTGCTGTCACGGACAGTGAATGTTCGGCCGCTTACCGCATGCAGGATACGTTCAACCTCCCACGGCGACGTCCCAGCCAGTTCCGCCAGGTCTCGCCCGGAAAGACCGCCACCAGACGCGGTGAGCAGACCGAGCAGCTCACGACCAAGTCCTCCGGCATCCATGAGATGCAGCAGCTCCCGCTCAGCATCCCTCCGCGCCACCTTCGCCGCCGATACCGTAGTCAACGAGCGGACAATCCTTACATCCCGCAACGGGTGCCAGTCTGGAACGTCGGTAGGCACCGGCGGGTTGGGCCGTCCCGCAACCACCACTCGCGCCTCGTGCGAAGGAACAGCCGGTAACAGCGCGGCAATGCTATGAGCGTCGGGACCTGTTGTCACCCCCCGATCTTCATCGAGCCCATCGACCACCAAAACAAGCCGACCACCGTCAGCCGCGCACAAGCTCGCGGCTTCGTCCATCAGCCGCAGAAACCACTCATGACGATTCCCCTCGGTCAAGACGTCGGGAAGTGGCTCGCCAGTGATCTCCGACAGCTGCGGCAGCACGGCACCCAAGAATGCGCCTCGATCACTCTGACCGGCCCATCGAGCGGTAATGAAGAACGACACGACTCGCACCGCCGCCGGGGGAGCAAGCACGAAGGATGCCATCAAGGCGGTCTTGCCTGCCCATGCCTCACCCTGCCACCACACGTACGACGGCCCTTTACGTGCAGTGCAGAACGCCGCTAGTTCAGCAAGCTCGGGCTCCCGCCCGATCAGAACGCCCGGGAATACCTGGCGCACCCGATGCAAATACCCCGATCGTGATGGTTGCGCGGGCGGGCCACCAAAGTTGGCAACGCCAGTGACTACAACGCTGTGATCGCCCGCCGATGCTGGCCCCGTACGGCCAGCCCAGACCTTCCAAAAGGGTCTGTCACGCGCCACATCTCACCCCCCCGCCCGACCTGCGGGCTTCTGCCATCAGTCTTTGGAGATCCCCGATACCGCGTCCCCGCCATCCCCCGCGCGAGCGTCGCCGCTGTGATCTACCTGCACCTCATCGGGCAAAGAAAGCGTCCGGTCGGCAACCCCCGACACCGCACGCCCGCTGCGGCCGGCCGTGGCAGAACCCGACCGCGACACCTTCCATCCACCGTCCGATGACCCAGCACCGGATGGACGAGCACTCGGTAAGGCCGCCCACACAGCGACGCCCACCGCTGCGACCGCTGCCAAGGCCGAGACCACCACAGCGACCTTATTCGCGTCCTCCCATCGCAAGATCAGCAGCGCTACCGCTAACACCGCAACCAGCACAGCCGTCGTCAAGACGGCGACACGACGTCTGCTCACATCCCCATAATCCACCCCACCGGGCTCAGGCCGGGGGCGTTTCGTGGAACGAGCTGAAGCCGGCGGCCCGCGCCTGTCCCACCCCAGATCGAGGGCCGGAAGCGCCCGTGTGCGCAAGAAAGGGATCATGCTCCGAAACTTGGCCGCGTATTAGCCGTGAGAGGCCGTAGGACACCGGCGTTCACCGTAGACGGCCGGACACAAAGCGAGAGGCCCGCCACCGCGTTTCCGCTGGTGACGGGCCTCTTCCCGCTGGTGTGGCAGGTGCAAGGTTCGAACTTGCGTAGGCTGAGCCGACGGTTTTACAGACCGCTCCCTTTGGCCACTCGGGCAACCTGCCGTGCCATCCGCTCTCGCGGCGACAGACAGAAGAATAGCGGACTTCCGAGGTGTACGTGACACCAGTTTGTCCCCAGCCGGATCGTGGTCACCGGCTGCGCCGGAACAGCAGGCGTCCCATCCCGCGTGCGTGCTGGTCGAAGCCTGCCGCGTCGTTGGTTCTGGGGAAGGGTTCGTCCGGGACGGGTACGTCGAGGAAGTCGCATAGTGGCTGCCAGCCCTGGGCGACTTCGAACACCAGCAGGCGGTCCTGGGGGATGGTGGCTTTGACCTCCTCCACGTGTTCGGTGAAGATCTTCAGGGCGAGTTCGGTGTCGGGGATGCCGCCGCCGAAGACGCGTTCGCTCACGACCAGCCGGGTCATCCGGATGAATGCCGCGAAGTCCGTGTCGAGGAGGCGGGAGAGCGTGGCCATCGTCCGGCCCGACCAGGTGCGGGCACGGGCCGACTGTTTGAAGATGGTGGCGTTCATGCTGGCCAGCCAGCGTTCCGGGTCGCGGACGGTGAGGATGACCTTGGCGTCGGTGTAGTGGTGGGCGAGTTCGCGCCAGTACGCGGCGGCCGGCCAGTCGACGCAGGAGTCGTACCCCGACATGAGGGTTTCCCAGGTGACCGGACGGCCTTCGGCGAGGTCCAGCCAGCGGCGGATGTGGACGGGGTTCTGGAGCACCTCCGTCATGTGGTGACATGGGCCGAAGCCCAGACGTTCCAGCGCGGTCTTCGTGGACAACGTTCCGGTACGGCCGAAGCCGGCTCCGATGACTCGCATGATCCCTACCAATACGATCGGAAACTGCGAAATGTGGGCCCACAGGCATGATCCGCCGCCAAGGGCGCGGCATCAAGCCGCCTCACGCCCACGTGGACTGCACGGCGCGCCGATGCTGGCTAGGCTCGTTCGCTGGGTCCACGCATTTGGCGTACGACGGAGCGGTTTCGCGTACGGCGGAGAGGCGGGATCCCGAATATCGCTTTCACAGCCGAGAGGATGGGTGTTTTGGCCGATTCATCTTTCGACATCGTCAGCAAGATCGACCGCCAGGAGGTCGACAACGCGCTGAACCAGACGGTCAAGGAGATCGGACACCGCTTCGACTTCAAGGGCACCGGGGCGAGCATCAGCTGGACCGGTGACAACATCGAGATCAAGGCGAACAGCGAGGAGCGCGCAAATGCCGCACTCGACGTGTTCAAGGAGAAGGTGGTCAAGCGCGGGCTCTCGCTGAAGACCCTCGACGCGGGCGAGCCCAGGCTGTCGGGCAAGGAATACCGCATGCTGGTCACCCTCAAGGAGGGCATCGACCAGGAGAACGCCAAGAAGATCTCCAAGCTGATCCGCGACGAGGGCCCCAAGGGCATCAAGGCGCAGATCCAGGGCGAGGAGCTGCGGGTCAGCTCGAAGAAGAAGGACGATCTGCAGGACGTCATTTCTCTGCTCAAGGGCAAGGATCTGGACATCGCTCTGCAATTCGTGAACTACCGCTAACAGGTCGGCATCCGGGGCACATGGCGGCGTACGCGCCTTCTTGTGCCTCGGGCCTGCGTTCTCGTTGGAACGGCCGAATCTGGCATCGTAAGCTCGACGACCGTGACGAAGATCCCCCTGCGCCGCTTCACGGCACGCGTCCTGCCCCTTGATGCGAAAGACCGGGTGCTGCTGCTGCACGGCTTTGATCCGCAACTGCCGGACGAGCCGTTCTGGTTCACCATCGGTGGCGCGACGGAGGCCGGGGAGGAGCTTCGGCAGGCCGCCGCGCGCGAGTTGTACGAGGAGGTCGGGATCCGGCGGGAGGTGGAGGAGTTCGCCGGGCCGTATGGGACGAGCACGATCGAGTTCTGCTGGTCCGATTATGCGATCACGCAGGACCAGACCTTCTTCGCGATCCGGGTGCACGACGCCGCCGTCTCGTTCGAGCACATGGAGCAGATCGAGAAGGAGACGACGACCGGGCATCGGTGGTGGAGCGCGGAGGAACTCGAGAACACCCAGGAGACCTTCTTCCCGGAGGACCTGCCGGCCATTCTGAGAAGGATCACTGCGGCCGGAGAGCCCGGGTAGCCACGACGTCGCTGGAAGGCCCTGATCGCTGCAGCAGGACCGCCGAGGAGCAAGATGACGGGTGAGCCCCGTTCAGGGGCTCTCGGTCGATTTCGGAGGCGCTGACGCATTCAGCGCGGACGCGCCCCCGCACTTCGTCTGGCCGGGAAGGTCAGCGGCGGTAGCCGGCCATGCGCTCCAGCCTCGCCACCCGCTCCGACGTGGGCGGATGTGTCGAGAAGAGGCGGCCGAAGCCGGATCCGCTGAACGGGTTCGCGATCATCATGTGGGAAGCCGACGTGAGGCGGCTGTTCTCGGGAAGCGGCAGCCTGCGCGCACCCATCTCGATCTTGCGAAGGGCCGAGGCCAGGGCCAGCGGGTCGCCCGTGAGTCTCGCGCCCGACTCGTCGGCCTGGAACTCTCTGGTCCGGGAGATGGCCATCTGGACCATCCCGGCCGCCACGGGCCCGAGGATCATCATCAGCAGGGCGCCCACGAATCCGGGCCCCTCGTCGTCGTCGGAGCCGCCGAAGAATACGGCGACGTAGCTGAGCCATGTGATCATCGTGGCCAGCGCACCGGCCACGGACGAGACGAGGATGTCCCGGTTGTACACGTGGGACAGCTCGTGCCCGATCACGCCGCGCAGCTCGGACTCGTCGAGCAGCTGGGTCAGGCCGTACGTGACGCACACGGCGGCCTTCCGCGGGCTGCGGCCGGTGGCGAAGGCGTTGGGCTGCACCGTCGGGGAGATGTACAGCCGCGGCATCGGCTGGCGCGCCTCGGTGGAGAGCTCGCGGACGATCCGGTAGAGCGTGGGGTGCTCGACCTCGCTGACCGGTCTGGCCCGCATGGCCGACAGCGCGATGCGGTCGGAGAAGAAGTAGGCGACGCCGTTGCTCAGCAGGGCCAGCACGAGCGCGATCTGCAGGCCGGTGCCACCCCACAGCCACGCGCCCATCACGATGATGAACGCGGACAGACCTCCCAGGAGGATGGCGGTACGCAGACCGTTGTGGTGCAAGGTCTCCCCCTTCGTGGTCCGGGTTTCACCTCGTCCAACGACGACGACCCGGTCTATCGTTCCCCGGTGTGCTCAGCTGCGGGCGGAGCGCGACTTACCCCCGTGTCCGCCTGGGATCGGGGCGGGTTGCGGCCCGGCTGCCCGCATGGGGACAGCCGGTGTCAGGGCCCGCCTGCGGTCAGCTCGTGGCCGATAAGGACGTCAGGTCCAGGACGAGCTGCGGAGCGACCGAGAAGAGGATCGCCACGGCCAGGGCCAGGCCGACGGCGATCCACGCCGACGGGGACGAGCCCCGCAGGCGCGTCTCCCCGGGAGGGGCGAAGAGGCGGGCCGCCCAGGCGGCGTAGTAGTAGAGGCCGATCACGGTGTTGACGGCCATGACCAGCGCGAGCCAGCCGAGGCCGCCCTCGACGATCGTCCGGAACACGAAGACCTTGGCGAAGAGGCCGGCCAGCCCCGGCGGCAGCCCCGCCAGGCAGACCAGGCAGAAGGCCAGCGCGATGCCGGCCGCCGGGCTGCGGAGGACCAGGCCGCGATAGTCGTCGAGCTCGTTGCGCGGGGCGGCCCTGGAGACGAGCATGACGACGGCGAAGGCCCCGAGGTTCATGGCCGCGTAGATGACCAGGTACGCGACGGATGTGCCGGTCGCGGCCTGGGACGTGGCCGCCGTGGCGGCGATCGCCAGCGGGGCCAGGATGTAGCCGGACTGCGCGACCGAGGACCAGGCCAGCATGCGGACGGCCGACCGCTGACGCATGGCGAGCAGGTTGCCCACGGTCATCGTCAGCGCCGAGATGACCGCGATCACCGGCCCCCAGGTGGAGGACTGGCCGGCCAGCCCGGTGACCAGGACCAGGATGAGCCCCGCGAACCCGGCCGCCTTGGAGATGACCGAGAGCAGGGCCGCCACCGGGACGGGCGCGCCCTGGTAGACGTCGGCCGCCCAGGAGTGGAACGGCACGGCTGCGATCTTGAACGCGAACCCGGCCGCCACGAGGACGACGCCCACCGTGACGACCGCGGGCAGCCCGTGGGCCGTCTCCAAGGCCGTGGAGTGCGTGCCCGCCGCCGATCCCGGTGCCGGGAGCCGGCCGCTCAGGACGGCTGCCAGGCGGGAGAGGTGGACCGCCCCGGAGACGCCGTACAGGAGGGAGACGCCGAACAGCATGACGGCCGTGGACACGACCGACACGACGAAGAGCTTGACCGCGGCCTCGGAGGCGCGGCCGTCGTAACGTTTGAGCGCGGTGAGGGCGAACACCGGGAGCGAGACCAGTTCGAGCGCCACCACGAGCATGACCAGGTCGCGGGAGGCGGGCAGGGTCACCGCGCCGACGAGGGTGCACAGCAGCAGGAAGTACCACTCACCGGCCGGGATGCCGCCCCCGGCCAGCTCCGTCATCGACATCAGCACGACCACCAGGGCCGCGACGAGCACCAGCCCCGCGAAGGCCGTCGTGAACCGGTCGGCGACGAACGAGCAGAGCGTGCCTGCTCCCCCGGTCGCGAGATCCGGTGGCACGCAGAACGTCGCCCGGGACGTGCCGCCTGCGGCCTGCGCGATCACGAACCCGAGTGCCACGACGCCCCCCGCCAGGGTCACCAGCCCGAGCGTGGTGCGGGTGCGCGTCGTGGCAGGCAGGAACACGTCGAGCAGCAGCACGAGCCCGGCCACCACCGCCAGCGCCAGCGGCGGCGCGATCACGAAGTAGTCGATCTGCTGAGTCATGGCAGGGCTCCCAGCAGGGTCTGCGCCACCGGCGTGGTGAGTGAGAGCAGAAGACCGGGCCAGAGCCCGAAGAGCACGATCAGGACCACCAGCGGGGTCCACGCCGCCACTTCGTAGGAGCGGAGGTCATCGATGCGCTGCGTGGCGTTCCCGGCTTCGAGTGTCGCGGTCGTCGGCTGCCCGGCGAGCGACTCGTCCGAGCCGAGAGGCACTACGGGGCGTTCGTCCGGGGTCTCCCCCTCCGGCGGGGTCTCCCGCCGCCGCGCGGCTCCCGACGGGCGGCCGTGGGTGACGCGGGACAACATGAGCACGAAGTACGCGGCCGTCAGGACCGCGCCCAGGCCGCCGATCACCATGTACGTGAGGAAGAGCGCACGCGGCAGGCCGCTCGCCGGCTGGAACGCCCCCAGCAGCGCCAGCATCTCCCCCCAGAACCCGGCCAGACCGGGCAATCCGAGCGAGGCGATCGCGGCGAACGTGAGCACCGCCCCCAGGCGGGGCATCGTGGCCAGCAGGCCGCCGCCGAGGCTCGGCATGTCGGCCGTGCGGTAGCGGTCCTTGATCGCGCCGGCCAGGAAGAACAGCAGGCCGGTGATCAGGCCGTGGGCGACGTTCGCGAACAGGGCGCCGTTGACGCCGACCGGGGTCAGGGTGGCGAAGCCGAGCAGGACGAAACCCATGTGGCCCACGGAGGAGTAGGCGATCATGCGTTTGAGGTCGCGCTGGGCCAGGCAGGCAAGGGCGCCGTAGGCGATGCCGACCACGGCGAACGCCCCCAGCCACGGCGCCACCGCGGTCGCCCCCTCGGGGAGGACGGGGATGGCGATCCTGGCGAAGCCGTACGTGCCCATCTTCAGCAGCACTCCGGCCAGCAGCACCGAGCCGACGGTCGGGGCCTCGGTGTGGGCGTCGGGCAGCCAGGTGTGCAGGGGCCACATCGGCGTCTTGACCGCCAGGCCCACACCGATCGCCACGAACGCCAGGATCTGCACGGACCTGGACATTCCTGCGCCGTGGGCCGCGGCCAGTTCGGCCATGTCGAGCGTGCCGGTCCGCGCCCAGACGAGCAGCAGGCCGAGGAGCATCACGACCGAGCCGAGCAGCGTGTACAGGATGAACTTGACCGACGCCGCCCGGCGCCCGGCGCCGCCCCAGATCCCGATCAGGAAGTACATCGGGATCAGCACGATCTCGAAGAAGACGAAGAAGAGCAGCAGGTCGAGGGCGAGGAACGTGCCGATCATGCCGACTTCGAGCACCAGCAGCGTGAACACGAGCGCCCTCGGCCTGTTCCCCAGGAACCGGCTCGGCGTGCGGGGCCGGCCCCAGGCCAGGTAGCCGAAGCAGAGGAACGTCAGCAGCGCGGTGAGCACGATCAGCGGCAGGGAGATGCCGTCGACGCCCAGGTGGAAGCGGAGCCCCAGGCCGGGGATCCACGGCTGGTCGATCGCGAACTGCAGGCTCGACGGCCGCCCGTGGTCGAACGTGGCCGCCATGACCAGGGCCAGTGCCAGCGTGACCCCCGAGAGGATCAGGCCATACGTGCGCAGGACCGGGCGGAGCGCGCCCGGAGCGAGGAGGAGCACGAGCGCGCCGAGCAGTGGCACGGCGAGCAATGTGACCGACAGCCAGCCCGTCATGTGAGCATCACCGCCCCCACCGCGATCAGGATCACGCCGGCGAGAACGCCGCTGACATAGAGCTGGACGTTGCCGTTCTGGGCCAGGCGCAGCCATCCGGACAGGCCGCGGGCGGTGCGGCCCGACCCGCGGACGGCGCCGTCAACGACCACGTCGTCCGTTCTGACGACCAGCCGGGCCAGGGCCGTGATCGGGCGGACGAACAGCGCCGCGTAGACGTCGTCCACATAGAACGCGCGCTCGCAGGGCACCCGCAGAGGGCCCAGCAGGCGTGCCGGGTCGGTGACGGGATCGCCGCGCCAGACGGCGTGGACGACGCCGGCGCCGAGCAGGGCGAGCACGACACTGATCACGGCCACCGCCAGGTCGATGTGCGGCTGCCCCGCGAAGCCCAGCAGCAGGGCGGGGACCGCGAGGAGCATGACGGGCACGAGCATGGTCTTGGGAGCCTCGGTGACGTCGACGACGTGGGCCGTGCCGGGCTCGGGCTCGGGGAGCGCCACCACTCGCGGCGGCCCGAAGAACGTGCGGAGCCAGGCTCTGGTGGCGTACGCGCCGGTGACGGCGACGGTCGCGAGGGCGCAGCCGTACAGGAGGAGGGCGGCGGCGTCCGTCAGGCCGCCGCCGGCCAGCGCGCCGTCCATGGCCGCCAGGACGCCGTCCTTGCTGAAGAATCCGCTGGCCGGCGGGAGGCCCATCAGGGCGGCGAACCCCACCGTCATCGTCACGAAGGTGACCGGCAGCTCGCGGCGCAACCCGCCCATCTGGGTCATCAGGTTGGAGCCGACGTGGTGGATCACCACTCCCGCGCACAGGAACAGCAGCGCCTTGAACGCCCCGTGGGTCACCAGGTGGAAGATCGCCGCCCGGTCGGAGCCCGCGGCCGGGCCGCCGGCCATGTAGGCGAGCTGGCTGACCGTGGAGTAGGCGAGCACGCGTTTCAGGTCGTCCTGGGCGAACGCGGCCAGCGCGGCGCCCAGCATGCCGATCGCCGCGATGACGGCCAGGACGTCGAGCGTGGGACGGGCGGCGAGGAAGGCGGGAAAGAGCCTGGCCACGATGAAGATTCCGGCGGCGACCATGGTGGCGGCGTGGATCAGCGCGCTGATCGGGGTCGGGCCGGCCATGGCGTCCGGGAGCCAGGTGTGCAGCGGCACCTGGGCGCTCTTGCCGGCGACGCCGCACAGCAGCAGCATGGTGGCCGTCGTCAGGGTGGCCGCGGACATGTCGGGCACCTTCGCCAGCACGTCGGCGACGCGGAAGCTGCCCGCCGCCGTGCCGAGGACGAAGATGCCGAACAGGAAGCCGACGTCGCCGAGCCGGGTGACGAGGAACGCCTTGACCGCCGCCTGCGAATTGCCCCGGTCTTCCCACCAGTGACCGATGAGGAGGTAGGAGCACAGGCCCATGATCTCCCAGCCCACGTAGAGGACCAGGAGGTCGCCCGCGTAGACCACCAGGAGCATGGCACTGGTGAACAGGCTGATGAACGCGCTGTAGGAGGGGTAGCGGGGATCGTCTTTGAGGTAGCCGACCGAGTAGACCTGCACGGCCAGCGCCACCAGCGTCACGAGGACGCCGAGGACGGCCGACAGGTCGTCGGCCAGGAGGGTCAGCGAGATCGGGACGCCGCCGGTGACGATCGAGCCGTACGTGCGGCCCACGGGCTCCGAGGGGGCGCCGCCTTCGAGGAACGCGAAGCCAGGCCCCCAGGCCAGCCAGAGAGCCAGGACGACCGACACCGCGGTCGGGATGACGGCGATCCAGGCGGCTCGGGTGTTGGCGCGTTCGCCGGCGGTCTTCTCGGCCGCCGCGAGCCGCGCTCTGCCCACTGGTTGTTCCTGGACCGCGGGGCGGCCGTGCGGCCAGCGGGAGAGCAGCAGGCCGGTGGCGGCGGCGATGGCGGGCAGCAACACGGCCAGCAGCGGGAACGTCGTCACAGCTCGCCCCCTCGCCGGGCGCGGTGGTCGTCAGCGGGGGCCGGCCTGGGCCGGCCGGCGAGGCCGGGTGGTGGTCGTTGAGAGGGGTCGGGCTGGTGTCGGCGGCCTGGCCGGAGGGGCCGGCGGTCGGGCGGGCGCCGCTCGGGACCAGGTCAGGACGTTCGTCGGCGGGCTCGGCCAGGTCGCGGAGGTGGTCGAGGTCGACGGTGCGGCGGTTGCGGTAGAGGGCCAGGACGATCGCCAGACCGAGGCCGACCTCGGCGGCGGCGACGACGATGACGAAGAGGGTGAGCACCTGACCGCTGTGCAGGCGGTCGCGCAGCCACACGTCGAACGCCACCAGGTTGAGGTTGACGGCGTTGAGCATCAGCTCGACCGACATCAGCACGAGGATCGTGTTGCGTCTGGCGAGCACGCCGTAGACGCCCACGGAGAACAGCAGCGCGGAGACGACCGCCGGGTAGACGATGTGCACTAGTGACCCCCGGTCTGATCGGGCGGCGAGCCGGGAATGTCCGTACGGGACAGCACGATGGCTCCGATCAATGCGGCGAGCAGCAGCACGGACAGCGCCTCGAACGGCAGCACCCAGGTGGCGAAGACGCTGGCGCCTAGTTCCTTCGCCGCCCCCTGGCCCGGTGTGAGCGGGGTGTACGCCGTGCGGAAACCGTCGACCACGACCGTGACCAGGACCGCAGCGGTCGCCACCGCCACCAGGGCGGCCACCGGCCGGTTGCCGCTGTCGAGGTCGGCGGAACGGCCGATCGGGGCACGGGTGAGCATGATGCCGAACAGCATCAGGACCACCACCGCGCCCACGTAGATGAGCACCTGGACCCAGGCCACGAACTCGGCCGTCAGCACCAGGTAGCCGCCCGCGAGCGCGCCGAAGGAGACCACGAGCCACAGGGCCGCATGGACGAGTTGCCGGGTCGTGACGACGAGCAGCGCCGATCCAACCGCTACCGCTCCCAGCAGCAAGAAGACGATCTCTTGCCCGGTGGGTGACAGGTAGGAGGGCACCGCCTCGGTCACGACTCCTCCTCGGACTCCTCTGTGTCGTCAGGGCCGAGCCGCCCCGGCGGTCGGATGGACCTCGGGTCCGCCATCCGGCGCCTGCGAAGGCTCGCGGAAGAAGTCTGCTCGTCCGGCCCGGGCTCCGGAGACGGTTCGCCCGCGCCTGTGGAAAACCCGTTCGAGGGCGGCTCGCCTGTGGATGAAGGCGGCGGGTGCTCGTCCGAGGCCGGGCCGCCCTGATCCCCTGTGGGCGGGCGGTTCGGCTCCTCGCCTGCCGGAGCAGCGGCGTCGTCGTCGTGGACGCGTGGCGCGTCGCCCTCAGCCGCGGGGGGAGCCTCCCCTTCCGTCACGTCTGACGGGCTTGCCGCTGTTGACGGTTTCGGGGTCTTCGTCTCGGACGGGCGAGTGTCTTCCGGTTCCTGGCCCTGTGCAGGGGCGGGAGTTGTGGAGGACGGTTCGGCCGGCTGCGGACCGGGCGGGAGAGCGCCTGGCGGACGGATGCCTCGCACGTTGGACATGGGCCTGCGCGTACGCTCGCGGCGGCCCGCAGCGGACGGCGGCGCGGCGGGACCTTCGCCGGGGGCGGCTTCGGGAGCTTCCGCGGCACCGGTCTTCTCACGTGCCTGTTGTTCCTGGTCGGCGCCGGCGCGCTCTTCGGCGTCTCCGGCCGACGGGCCCGTGTCGGTGCGCCCAGTAGGCGGAGTTGCGCCGGCCCGTCCGGTGTCACCTGCCGCGGCGCCCTCGGCGGCAGGGCCCCCGCCTTCGGGGCGGCGCGCTGCTTCGGTGCCGGGGGTTGCGCTTTCGGCGGAGTCGGGGGTTGCGCTCACGGTGGCGTCGGGGCCGAGCGCCGATGCGGCGCCGGTCCCGGAGTCGGCGCCCGCGTTCGCACCGGCGGCCGCCCCAGGCTCTCCGCTCCCTGGGGGCACGGCTCCCGGCTCGGCGGCGCCCGGCTCGGTCACGACCTCGCCCGGAGCGCCCGTCGCCCGCCTGCCGGCACGCTCGCCCTGCGGGCCGGCACCCGGCCGGGCTGCGCCCGTTCCCTGGGGGGCCGTTGTGGACGCTGCTTCGCCCGGGGCGCGGCGGGCGGTTCCGGCGGGGCCGGGCGCTTCCGGTGCTGCTCCAGGGCGGGTGGTTCCGGTACGGGCCGCGGGACGGCGAGGGGCCGCCCTGAGCTCCTTGGGAGGTTCGGCGCCGGGATCGTGCGCGGGCGGCGGCGGGACGGTCTGGGTCCAGGACGCCAGCTTGTCCTTCTCGTGGAGAAGGTTCCGGATGTCACCCTCGGCGTACTCGAACTCCGGAGACCAGAAGAGGGCGTCGAAGGGGCAGACCTCGATGCAGATGCCGCAGTACATGCAGAGCGCGAAGTCGATGGCGAACCGGTCGAGCACGTTGCGCTGACGGGGACGCCCGCCCTCCGGGGCCGGGATCGTCTCCTTGTGGGAGTCGATGTAGATGCACCAGTCGGGACACTCTCGGGCACAGAGCATGCAAGAGGTGCAATTTTCCTCAACGAGGGCGATAACGCCTCGACTGCGCGGCGGTAGAGCCGGCTTGACCTCGGGATACTGCTGGGTGACGGATTTGCGCAGCATGTGGCGAAGAGTGATGGACAGCCCTTTCGCCAGTCCGACTCCCGGTATCCGCGCCATGGTTCAACATCATGACGTACTTGGCGGCGGAGGTGAATGAGCCAAGACCGTTGTCCCCAGTTTTTCCACAGCCATCCACAGGTTCAGTGGAAGTTATCCACAGGCTGGGTGACTGTCCGATATGAACGACTGCATGGCGATAGTCTCTCGGCCATGCCGTACAGCCATCCGATCCGTCCCAGCAGCGGGGCGTGGGCGGCCGCCATCGGGTGGGCCAGCCTGGCCCTGATCTCGTGCGGGCTGGCGACCCCGTTCACGATCGGGTTCGCGGCATTTTGGCTGCGGAGCACCTGGCAGGCCATCGGGGCCTGCGTCTACCTGGTCCTCATCGGCTCCTTCGTCATCGCCATCATGCTGTACGACGACTTCGACAACATCCCCGAGCCGATGTCCACGTTGATCTCGTTCGGGTTCGTGATCGCCTGGATCGGCGGGATCGCCCATTCGGCCGTCCTGGTGCCGGCGATGGCGCGGGCACGACACCGGCCGCCGGTGCACGCGCAGGCCCCCGTGCACACGCAGGCACCCATGCACGCGCACGCACAGACGCCCGTGCCGCAACACCGGCCCGCCGACCTGCATCAGCGGACCACGGCCCCCACCCATCAGCAGCATCGCGGGCAGCCGGAGTGGATCGGGCACTACCGGGTGCTGCACCAGCTCGGGCGCGGCGGGCAGGGCGCCGTCTACCTGGCCATGGCGCCCAACGGGGCGCGGGTGGCGGTCAAAGTGCTGCACGACCTGGTCGACGAGACGGCGCGCACCCGGTTCGCGCGGGAGGTGGACGCGGCTCGGCGGGTCGCCACGTTCTCCACAGCCCGGGTGCTCGACGTGAACATCAACGGGCAGCACGCGTACATCGTCTCCGAATACGTCGAGGGCCCGTCGCTGGAGCAACTCGTACGGCGCCACGGGCCCCGCGACGAGGACGGCCTGACACGGCTCGCGTTATCCACAGCCGGAGCGCTGGCGGCCATCCACAAGGCCGGGGTGGTGCATCGTGACTTCAAGCCGAGCAACGTCCTGATCGGGCACGACGGGCCGCGGGTGATCGACTTCGGGATCGCACGGGCGCTCGACCGGATGACCATGACGTCCGGGAAGATGGTGGGGACACCGCCGTACATGTCGCCTGAGCAGCTGACCGGGGAGCCTGTGGGGCCCGCGTCCGACGTGTTCAGCTGGGCGGTGACGATGATGTTCGCGGCCACCGGGCGTCCGGCGTTCGGGGAGGACACCGTGCCTGCCGTCTTCAACCGGGTGCTCACGTTCCATCCGGATCTGTCGCCGTTGCCGCCCGCCTTGCGCGGTGTGGTGGGGGCATGCCTGAACAAGCGCCCCGAGGAACGACCGTCGGCGTCGGACGTGATGGTCGCGATCGTCCACTGACCGCCGACCACCTCCACACAGCCCGGCAACCACCGCGCAACCGACCGCAAACGGATGACCACCGCTGACCGATCCCCCACCGGTGGCCGCCGAACGACAGCCCGCCGCTGACGCCACCGAACAACCGCGAACCGATGATCGGCACCGAACCACCAAGGCCAGTGACCACCGCCGGCCAACCGCGGACCGGTGACCGCCACCGAACCACCAAGGGCCAGTGGCCGCCACGGAACCACCGCCCACTGATGATCGCCACCGAACGACCGCGGAGCGGTGATCGCCGCTGAACGACCGCAGAGCGGTGATCGGCACGGAACAACCAAACGCCAGTGGCCGCCACCGAACCACCACCAGCTGACGACTGCCACAACCGACCACGGAGCGGTGATCGCCGCCGAACCCCCAAAGGCCGGTGACCACCACCGAACGACCATCCACCAGTGGCCGCCGAACGACCGCCCACCGGTGGTCGCCGCCGAGCGACAGCGGACCGATGACCACCGCTGAGCGGCCGCCCACCGATGATCGACCGCGGGCGGGCCTTTCCAGTCGGAGCGGAAAGTCCCCAAGCGAATCACCCTGCTCCGAAGCGCCGTACGACGGAAGCGGGTCATCCCCTACCTCAAGGAACAGAAGGCAGGGGATGGAGTGGGGAGCCACCCTCGCAGGATCTCGTACAGGGCGTCGGGATGAGGAAGGGGTCAGGGGAAGGCCTGTGGGGAGTGGGTGGTGAGGGTCAGGTATTCCTCTCGGGAGACCCGGTGCATCGCCAGGCCCAGCCCGTGGCGTTCGGTGAAGCGGTGGAGAGGGGACGGGGGCCAGCGGCCGGGCAGGTGGAGCAGAGGCTTCCCGGCGGGGTCGAGGACGAAGACGCCGCACAGGTCGTCGTGGCGGTACCGGAGGAGGCTGCTACCCGGTTCGACCGGAAGTTCGGTGATGACCCCCGAACGGCGGTACACCGACAACGTCCGGGACGACTTCATCCGCAGGTACGGCCCTCCAGGCGGCCCCACGACAAGGCCGCGCTTCTCCTGCCACCGGTGCACCCCGCCGAGCACAGGCCGCACGACGAGCAGCGCGGGACTGAAGGCCACCATCAACCATTTGACCTCGATCAGTTCCATCAGGACACGTCCGAAGGACGAGAAGCCGCGCCAGGCGCCCCACATTCCGGCGGCCCCCAGAGACACCATCAACGCCAGCCCGGCGATTCCCGCGCACACCCCCAGCGTCGTGTTCCAGCGGACGAAGCGCGGCGCCGGGATTCCGCGGATGCGTTCCCAGCCGGGAGCGCGGGCGGCGAGGATCCGGCGCGCCCGCTTGGAGCTGTCGTCCTTGCCGTCCCGGAGCGGGATGCCGGCCTTGGAGGCGAATTCCCGCAGGTGGGGCAGGTGCCAGTCGCCGGGGAGGTCCAGCAGGACCAGCCCGTCGGGGTCGAGGGCGGCAACCCCTTTCATGAATCGCGACCGCTTCCCGGAGCCGTCGATCGAATAGTCGTAACGGTAGAGCGACGCGGGTGACAGGGTCGTGGAACGGCCCCTGGCGTTGTCGGTGACGGTCAAGGTGCGGCCGTCGGAGGTGAGGCTGACTTTCGGGCAGCGGGCGCCTTTCATCGCACCCGCGACGGGCAGGATTTGCGCGTTCACGAGTCGTACCCCTTCATCCGGGGCCCCCTATGCCGGGTACGACGGATAAGGGCGGCATAAAGTTTCCGCCGGCGCGAAACTCAGATGAGGACCTTCACCACTCCGGTGAGCGCGAGCTGCACGAGGGCCAGCGGCACCAGACCGGCCCAGGCGAGCTTCTGGAGCTGGTCCTCACGCAGCCGCGGATAGGTGACGCGCAGCCAGATCACCACGAACGCCAGCGCGAAGACCTTGATCAGGGTCCAGATCCAGCCGGGCAGGAACGGCCCGTGCCAGCCGCCCAGGAAGAGCACGGTGGTCAGGAAGGACAGGACGACGATCCCGGCGTACTCGGAGAGCATGAACAGGGCGAAACGCATGCCGGTGTACTCGGTCATCGGGCCCATGATGATCTCGGACTCGGCGATCGGCATGTCGAACGGCGGACGGCGCAGCTCGGCCAGCCCCGCCACGAAGAACACCACGCCGCCGATCGCCTGCCAGGGCAGCCACCACCACTGCCACGCCTCGACGATGCCGGGCATCGACAGCGTGCCCGCCGCCATCGCCACGGACGAGGCCGCCAGCACCAGCGGCAGCTCGTACGACATGAGCTGGGCAGCGGCCCGCATGCCGCCGAGCACCGAATACTTGTTGGCCGACGCCCACCCCGCCATGATCGCGCCGAGCACCCCGATGCCCATGACGGCGAGCACGAAGAACAGCCCGAGATCGAGATCGACGGCGACCAGGCCGCGGTCGAGCGGAATGACGATCAGCACGACCAGGTACGGGACCAGCGCCACGCCCGGCGCGATCATGAAGACACGGCGGTCGGCCGCGGCCGGGATGACGTCCTCCTTCTGCATGAACTTCACGCCGTCGGCGATGAGCTGGGCCCAGCCGTGGAAGCCGCCGGCGTACATGGGGCCGAGCCTCGACTGCATGTGGGCCATGACCTTGTGCTCGGTCTGGCCGACGATCAGCGGCAGCACCAGGAACACGACGAGGATGACGACGAAGCTCAGCACCACTTCAAGCATCAGGCGGACCCCAATCGGCCGGTACTCCGGGCGGAAGCGTCTTGCGGCGGCTCGGGGCGCCGTGCCCTGACTCGCCCGGCTCCTTGGCGCCCGGCCACGGCTTGGCCACGCGGGCGGCCAGCACGAAGTCCTTGCGCAGCGGATGGCCCTCGAAGCCGTCGGGCAGGAGCAGCGGCACCAGGTACGGGTGCTCCTCGAAGATCACCCCGAACATCTCGTACGTCTCGCGCTCGTACCAGTTCGCCCCCGGTAGACGCCGACGGCGGACGGCAGGCGCGGGTCGGCGCGAGGAACCCGGGTGCGCAGCAGCAGCCGCTCGCGGGCGTCCGGGTTGTAGACGTGGGCGACGACGACGAAGGCGTCGGGCGGCTCGTCCACGCCGGTCAGCCAGTCGAAGAAGGCGTGGCCGAGGTCGTCGCGTGCGAAGGTCAGCAGCTCGATCCAGTCGGCGGGGGCGACGTCGACCGTGGTCTCGCCGTAGGACTCGCTGATCTCGGCGCGCTCGCCGAAACGGGCGGCGACGGCGGCGTTCACGCCTGGTCCTCGGAGCCGTGGGAGCGGGACCAGACGTAGCGGTCGCTGAGCTTCTCCCCGGCGATCTTCTCCTGGAGCTTCATGATCCCGTAGAGCAGCGCCTCGGGACGGGGCGGGCAGCCGGGCACGTAGACGTCGACGGGGATGATCTGGTCGACGCCGTTGGTCACGCAGTAGGAGTCCCAGTAGGGGCCACCGGTGTTGGAGCAGGCGCCGAAGGAGATCACGTACTTGGGGTCGGGCATCTGCTCGTAGAGGCGCTTCACGGCCGGGGCCATCTTGTCGGTGACCGTGCCGGAGACGATCATCAGGTCGGCCTGGCGGGGGCCGTTGGCGAACGGGATGACCCCGAACCGGATGAAGTCGTGCCTGCTCATGGAGGTCGCGATGAACTCGATGGCGCAGCAGGCCAGCCCGAAGTTGAACACCCACAGCGAATAGCGCCGCCCCCAGTTGAGCACGAACCGCATGGGTTTGGGCGCGAGCCTGGAGACAGGTCCGACGGTGGGCATCGGGAGATCCGTTGCTGCCATGTCGCCCATTCTTGCGCGAATCGCAGGTCAGGCAAAGGAATCATGTCTCTTGGCCGCGCCGAGCTCGGCGGCGAGCCGGTCGAACAGGGGGGCCAGTTCGGCCTCGACGGCCTCGTTCTCGTTGTCGCGCAGCCTGATCAGGGGCCAGTCGTGAGGCAGCGAGCGGACGAACTCCACGCGCAGCGGGAGCAGCGGATGCGAGTCGTCGAGGCGTGCCTGTGTCATGGCCTCGATCCGGCGGCGCCGTTCGAGCTCGGAGTCGGGGACGGCGGCCTGCCGCTCACGCAGGTGCTCCCACACCGAAGGGCCGAGCGCGGACGACATCCAGGCCAGTTCGTTCACGTCGACGTCGCCGGTGGCGACGAGGTCAAGGGTCGTGGCGGCGGCCGCGGAGGAGGCGATGCGGGCGGAGCGCTCGTCGGCGACGTACTCGGCCTGGCGGGCGGAGCGCATGGTGACGACCAGCAAGAGCAGGCCCACCAGCCGGACGACGACCCCGGCCACGCGCATCACGATGAGCAGCACCAGCGCCAGGACGCTGAGCACGCTCTGCGGCACGGCCTCCGCCGCGTACTCCCCGCCCTCGGCCGCGCCGCGCATCGCCCGGTGCACGGCGGCCAGCGCGCCGAGCGCGGTACGGGTGAACCGGTCGTGGCGGCTGTCGCCGTTGCTGGAATGGCTCAGCTCGTGCGCGAGCAGCGCCACCCGCTGCTGGGGTTCGAGCAGCGCCCAGAGGGGGGCGCCGATCGTGAGCACGCGCCTGCCCCTTGGGCCCACCTGTTCGAAGGACGCGTTGAAGACGGGGGTGACGACGACGAGGTCCACCCGGTCCGCCCCGATCTCCGCCCCGATCCTGTCCGTCAGGTCGTACAGGCGCGGCGCGGCGTCTCTGGTGAGCACGAGCGGCCCGCTCGGCACCCGGCCCAGACGCGGCCGCATCAGCCAGGCCACGAACAGCAGGAACGCGCCGAGCAGCACGCCGAGAACGTTCGGCCACATGACGACCGCCCAGCCGGCCGCGGCGAGCGCGCTCACCGCGATCAGGTGGATGAGCCCGGCGAACAGGTACGAAAGCGCCCGCGGGACTTTCCCCTTCGGTACGTCGACGCCTTTCCTGAGCGCGTCGGCGTGCAGTCCGGCCGTCAGGCGGTCGGCGAGGACCGCGCTGATCGAGCGCTTGCCCTGAGGGACGGGCAGATTCCATCCGCAGGACGGACACCAGGCGGGATACCGCTCATCATGCTCGATCGAAACGTCGCAGCGGGGACACGATCTTTGTCTCGGCACGACCGAGGACGGTGACACACGACACATTCAGGGCGCCAGCACGTCCGGGTAACGATCGGCGGCCAGGAGCCGGGCTACGCCCAGGACAGGACGCGTTTGCGCCAGGCGTACAGGATGCCGAGGGCGATGAAGCCGAGGAACACGAACATCTCCACCAGCGTCGTGACCCCGTAGCCGGGCGCGTCGAAGATCGTGGCCCACGGGAAGAGGAAGACGGCGTCGACGGCGAAGACGACGTAGAGGTAGGTGAAGACGTAGTAGCGGACCTGCGACTGCGCCCAGCCGTCGCCGACGGGGTCGACGCCGCATTCGTACGTGGTCAGCTTCTCGGGGGTCGGCCTGGTGGGCCGCAGGAGCCGGTTGGCCATGAGGGCCCCGGCGACGATGGCGACGCCGATCGCGAACAGCACGGCGACCAGCACGTAGGACCCGAAGTAGCCCTCCATGACGTGATCGTAACCCAGTCAAACCTCAGACCCCATAACCCCAAGACGGGGCAAAAGGTAAGATCCCCCACATACCCTGACAGACATGCACCAAACGCGATTCTTTGCTGGAATCGCTCTGCTGGCCCTCTCGGCCGGGGGCTGCGGGCTGGCCGCCGCCGCACCCGAGCGGGACGTGCTGGTCCCGGCAGAGCCGACCGCGATCGACTTCGTCGACCCCGCGACAGTCGTCGGCCTGTCCACCGCGACCATCACGGACGAGGACGACGACCACAGCAGATTCGTGCACATCAGCTACCCCGAACTGGCCGACGCGCCGGGCCTGAACCGCGCGCTGCGCGCGGACGCCGAGCGGCAACTGCGGGACTTCCGGGCCGCCAAGAGCGTCAACGGCGACTACCCGCGTCCCGAGCTGAACGTGGACTGGCAGCTCGCCGCCCGTTCCCCGGAGGCCGTCGCGGTACGGCTGCGCACCGGCGAGTTCCTGGGCGCGAGCTGGGGCAACTCCACCCGTACCTTCTGGTTCGACCCGCGTACCGGCAAGGCGGGCGGGTCCACGGCGCTGCTCGGCGGGCCGCAGGCGCTGGACCGGCTGGCGGTGCTGGTCAAGGAGCAGCTCAAGGGACGCGGGCCGCAGGTCGAGCGGGACGGCGTGCGGGCCGACCCCGGCCAGTTCGACTCCATGGCCTTCAACCGGAGCGGTGACCTGGTGGTCGAGTTCGACGACTGCCAGATCGGGCCGTGCTCGCTCGGCCGGGTGGCCGTGGCCGTCCAGGCGGGACGGGTCGCGCCGCTGCTGTCCGAACTGGGACGCCAGGCGCAGGAGAGCGTACGGGAGGCCGCCCGCAGCGCCCCTCCGGCCGGGCCGAAGACGACGCCGACGGCCAGCCCCGAGGCGTCCAGCAACCGGGCCGGGAGCGTGAACTGCGCCAGGACCAAGTGCGTGGCGCTGACGTTCGACGACGGGCCGGGCCCCCGGACCGGGCGCCTGCTCGACCTGCTGGCCGCCGGCAAGGCGCGGGCCACGTTCTTCACCGTCGGGACGAACGCCGTCGCGCAGCCGGGCCTGCTGCGCAGGATGAGCGCGGAAGGCCACCTGGTCGGCAACCACTCCTGGTCGCACCGTGACCTGTCCAAGCAGGCGACCAGCAAGATCGCCGACTCTTTCCGGCGTACCGACGACGCCGTCCGGGCGGCGATCGGGCAGGAGCCCACGCTGGCCCGCCCGCCCTACGGCGCGATCAGCAAGGACGTGCGCGACGTCGCCCGCGACCTCGGACTGTCGCTGGTCGGCTGGGACGTGAACTCCAGGGACGAGCCCGGCGCGAAGGCGTCGGAGATCGCCGACCGCGTCGTGCGCAAGGCCCATCCGGGCGCGATCATCCTGATGCACGACACCAACCCCGACTCGATCGACGCGATTCCGGGCATCCTGAAAGAACTCAGCGGGAAGGGTTACACCTTCGTGACCGTTCCAGAGTTGTACGGCTCCGCAGCGATGCGCGCCGGACGCCTGTACGAGTCGGGGAACCAGCAGTCGCGCAAGCAGCCCCTGACGTAGCACACGTGTTGGGGGGACGTATCATTGGCGCTCGTGACCCGAACCGTCCTCTTCGCACGCCTGCATGTAGACCTCTGCAGGCTCGCGTCAGGGCTGTGTCGTCGTTCTCCCGCCTCACCCTGACTTCCGACCGCGTTACCCGCTTTCGCGGCTGGCAAACGCGTGACCTTCCGAGGATCTAGCATGGAAACAGAGAACGCGCCCAACGCAACCGCGCCTTGGCGCGTCGAGGAGGACTGAGCTGTGACGAAGCAGGTCCAGCAACTCGACCGCGTGATCATCAGGTTCGCCGGCGACTCCGGCGACGGCATGCAGCTCACCGGCGACCGCTTCACCGCGGGGACGGCGGAGTTCGGCAACGACCTGTCGACGCTGCCCAACTTCCCCGCCGAGATCCGCGCCCCCGCAGGAACCCTGCCCGGCGTGTCGAGCTTCCAGCTCCACTTCGCCGACCACGACATCCTGACGCCCGGCGACGCGCCCAACGTGCTCGTGGCCATGAACCCGGCGGCGCTGAAGGCCAACCTCGGCGACCTGCCGCGCGGCGCCGACATCATCGCCAACACCGACGAGTTCTCCAAGCGCAACCTGCAGAAGGTCGGCTACGCGGCCAACCCGCTGGAGGACGACTCCCTGAGCGAGTGGCGCGTGCACGCGGTGCCGCTGACCTCGCTGACGGTCAAGGCGCTCGAAGGCTTCGAGATCTCGAAGAAGGACGCCGAGCGCGCCAAGAACATGTTCGCCCTCGGCCTGCTCTCGTGGCTCTACCACCGGCCGACCGAGCAGACGATCTCGTTCCTGGAGCAGAAGTTCGCCAAGAAGCCCGACATCGCCAAGGCGAACATCGCGGCCTTCCAGGCGGGCTGGAACTACGGCGAGACGACCGAGTCGTTCTCGGTCTCCTACGAGGTCAAGCCGGCCAGGCTGGCTCCCGGCGTCTATCGCAACATCTCCGGGAACCAGGCCCTGGCCTACGGGCTGATCGCGGCCAGCGTGCAGTCGAAGCTGCCGCTGTTCCTGGGCTCGTACCCGATCACGCCGGCCAGCGACATCCTGCACGAGTTGTCCAAGCACAAGCGGTTCGGCATCCGCACCTTCCAGGCGGAGGACGAGATCGCGGGCGTCGGGGCGGCGCTGGGTGCCGCGTTCGGCGGGGCGCTGGGCGTGACCACCACCTCCGGCCCCGGCGTGGCGCTGAAGGCGGAGACGGTCGGCCTCGCGGTCACCACCGAGCTGCCGTTGATCATCGTTGACGTCCAGCGCGCCGGTCCCAGCACGGGCATGCCGACCAAGACCGAGCAGACCGACCTGCTGATGGCCATGTTCGGCCGCAACGGCGAGTCGCCGGTGCCGATCGTCGCGCCGCTCTCGCCGAGCGACTGCTTCGACGCCGCCGTCGAGGCGGCCCGCATCGCGGTCAAGTACCGCACGCCGGTCATGTTGCTCTCGGACGGCTACCTGGCCAACGGCTCGGAGCCGTGGCGCCTGCCCGAAGTTTCCGACTTGCCCGACATTTCGCAGGAATTCACGACCGAGCCCAACGGTGAGGGCGGCGAGTTCCTGCCGTTCAAGCGTGACACCGAGACGCTGGCCCGCCCCTGGGCCATCCCCGGCACCCCCGGCCTCGAACACCGCATCGGCGGCATCGAGAAGGCCGACGGCACCGGCAACATCTCCTACGACCCGGACAACCACGACCTGATGGTCCGCACCCGGGCCGCCAAGATCGCCGGGATCGACGTGCCCGACCTCGAGGTCGACGACCCCGACGGCGACGCCAAGGTCCTGGTCATCGGCTGGGGCTCGACGTACGGGCCGATCGCGGCGGCTGTGCGGCGCATCAGGCGCGAGGGCGGCAAGGTCGCCCAGGCGCACCTGCGCCACCTCAACCCGCTGCCGGCCAACACCGGCGAGGTGCTCAAGAGCTACGACAAGGTGCTGCTGCCCGAGATCAACCTCGGCCAGCTCGCGCTGCTGCTGCGGGCCCGCTACCTCGTCGACGTGATCAGCTACAACCGCGTGCGCGGGCTCCCGTTCAAGGCCGAGGAGCTGGCCGGAGTCATTCAGGACGTGATCGACAGTGACTGAGCTGGTGAACGGGAAGGGCCTGAGCCTGGTTCCCAAGACGGACGTCAAGCAGGGGCTGAAGGACTTCAAGTCCGACCAGGAGGTGCGCTGGTGCCCGGGTTGCGGTGACTACGCGATCCTGGCCGCCGTGCAGAGCTTCCTGCCCGAGCTGGGGCTGCGGCGCGAGAACATCGTGTTCGTCTCCGGCATCGGCTGCTCCTCGCGCTTCCCGTACTACCTCAACACCTACGGTTTCCACTCGATCCACGGCCGCGCGCCCGCGATCGCGACCGGCCTGGCCGCCTCGCGGCCCGACCTGTCGGTGTGGGTGATCACCGGTGACGGCGACGCGTTGTCGATCGGCGGCAACCACCTGATCCACGCGCTGCGCCGCAACGTCAACCTGAACATCCTGCTGTTCAACAACAGGATCTACGGTCTGACCAAGGGCCAGTACTCGCCCACCTCCGAGGTCGGCAAGATCACCAAGTCGACGCCGATGGGCTCGCTGGACAAGCCGTTCAACCCGATCTCGCTGGCCATCGGCGCCGAGGCGTCGTTCGTGGCCCGCACGATCGACTCCGACCGCAAGCACCTGCAGTCGGTGCTGCGCGAGGCCACGGCCCACCGCGGCACGTCGCTGGTGGAGATCTACCAGAACTGCAACATCTTCAACGACAACGCCTTCGAGCAGCTCAAGGACCCGGCGGTCCGCGACGACATCACGCTGCGCCTGGAGCACGGCGAGCCGATCGTGAGCGCGTCCAAGGCCGTCGTGCGCGGCGCGAACGGCGGCATCGAGGTCGTCGCCAGGGACGGCGTGAGCGAGGAGCAGATCCTCGTGCACGACGCCCACAACCCCGACCCGTCGGTGGCCTTCGCCCTCAGCAGGCTCGACGAGCCGGCCTTCGAGCACGTGCCGATCGGCATCTTCCGCCAGGTCGACCGCCCGGCCTACGACGTGCTCATGGCCGACCAGCTGGAGGAGGCCGTGGCGCAGAAGGGCCCCGGCGACCTGAGCGAGCTGCTCATGGGTGGAGACACCTGGCGCATCGGCTAGTTCGTGTATTAGATGGAGCCGTCGGGCCCGACGGCTCCATCTTCCACGGAGGTCAATCCACGATGTCGCATTGGCCTGAGGCCGTGGTGCTGGTGACGGGTGCGGCCGGGTTCATCGGATCGCACCTGGCCGCGCGTTTACGCGTGCTCGGCGCCCAGGTGCACGCGGTCAGCCGGCGGCCCCAGCGGGCCCGCCACGGGGAGATCTGGCACCAGGCCCGGCTCGACGACGCCGACGACACCGCGCGGCTGTTCCGGTCGGTACGCCCGAACCTGCTGTTCCATCTCGCCGGCGAGGTCACCGGGTCGCGCGGCGACGAGGTCGTCCGGGCCACGCTGGAGAGCAACGTCGTGGGCGCGGTCAACGTGCTGTCGGCCGCGCGCGAGCACGGCGTCCGTACCGTGTTCACCGGCTCGATCGAGGAGCCGCGGCCTGGCAACGACCATGCGCCGCCCTCGTCGGCGTACGCGATGTCCAAGTGGGCCGCCACCGGCTACGCGCGGCTCTACCACCGGCTCTGGGACCTTCCCGTCACCGTGCTGCGTCCCAGCATGGTCTACGGGCCGGCCCAGCCCGACACCACCAAGCTCGTGCCGTACGTGACGCTCTGCCTGCTGCGCGGCGAACGTCCCCGGCTGACCAGGGGCGCCAAGCTCGCCGACTGGATCTACGTGGACGACGTCGTCGACGCGTTCGTGCTGGCGGGCGAGTCCGACAAGGCGGTCGGCCACACGCTCGACGTCGGCACCGGCGTACGGACCGCCGCCCACGAGGTCGTCGAGCGGCTCTACCGCATCACGGGCACGGGCACGCGGCCCGAGTTCGGCGCCGCGCCCGACCGCCCGCACGACATCACGCAGGTCGCCGACATCGTCCCGGCGGCGGACCGGCTCGGCTGGCGCCCTGCCACGGAATTGGACGAGGGGTTGCGCCGGACAGTCAATTGGTATGCATCCCAAGAATGTCACGAAGAAACGCGCTCTTAGCCGGGCAGGCGAAATTCTGCGAGCATAGGGCTACTTATTCCGGCCGGAGGAGTTGCCTTTATGAGCCGCCTGAACGCCCTGCGCAGTCGTTTCGTGGACGCTCCCGACTCGCTGGGGGCCAAGGCGCGGGCACGCAGGTGGCAGTGGTTCGCCGCCCGCTTCCCCGACCTCGACCGGATGAGCGTCCTCGACCTCGGCGGCACGGCCGGGGCCTGGATGCGCGCCCCGGTCAGGCCCGCGCACGTGCACATCGTCAACCTCGAACAGCCGCCCGCCGACCTGCCGTCGTGGCTGCGGGCCGACGTCGCCGACGCCTGCGACCTGCCGCCCGCGATCCGCGGCACCCGCTACGACCTGGTCTTCTCCAACGCCGTCATCGAGCACGTCGGCGGCCACCAGCGCCGCCAGCGCTTCGCCGACACCGTGCACGAGATGGCCGATCGCCACTGGGTGCAGACGCCCTACCGGTACTTCCCGGTCGAGCCGCACTTCCTGTTCCCCGGCTTCCAGTTCCTGCCGCTCGCCGCGCGGACGACGATCCTGCGCCGCTGGCCGCTCGTCCACACGCCGACCTCCGACCGGGACGCCGCCCGGATGATCGCCATGGAGGTCGAGCTGCTGAGCGTGACCGAGATGCGGCACTACTTCCCTAAGTCGCGGCTGCGTTTCGAGCGGCTGGCCGGGCTGGTGAAGTCGGTCATCGCGGTCCGCAGCTAGCGTCAGGAGCGCGGTCCGCGGCCGGCCTGCCCCGGCTCGCCGGGGTCAGTCCGCGCCCATGATGCTCGCGCCGCCGCCCTCCCAGGAGTTGCCCTTCCAGACGTTGCCCGGCCCGTTCGCGTCCCAGTACGACACCGGGCCGGCGTAGCCGCCCTTGGGCCAGACCTTGCGGCTGAAGACGTTGTCGATCACCTTGATGTTGGACGACAGGCCCTTCCGGCCGGCGCCCGCGTACAGCGACCAGCCGCCGCCGGCCAGGAAGTTGCCCTGGACGGTGACGTTCCTGGTGACGCCGAAGTCCTGGAAGAGGGCGATGGCGCCGGTCTGGTCGAGCGTGTTGATCACCGTGTTGTGCCTGATGACCAGCTCGGTGCCGGGAGCGGCGGTGCCGGTGGACATGATCATGTCGGTGTGGTCGCCGGAGTAGTACTTCGGGTCGTGCACGTAGGAGTCCTCGACCAGCCCCTGGTCGGTGAGGATGCCGTTGGAGATCGTGTGGATGTCCACGCGGCGGATGGTGATCATCTTGCCCTGGTTGAGTATGCCGAACTGGGTGCGCACCTTGCCGTTGCCGAAGATCTCGCTGTCCTCGACCTTCAGGCCGGAGAAGCCCTCGCGCTGCAGGATGCCCCAGTAGTCGCTCTGGCCGCGGACGCGGGTGTTGCGGATGGTCACGTTGTCGGCCTCGACGGTGATGTCACCGGTGACGTCCCAGCCGTCGATGACCTTGCCGTCCTCCTTGATGACGATCGAGCCGGTCTTCTTGACCAGGTCGGTGCCGTCGGGGACGCCGGTGTTGCCCGCGCCGGGCCAGCCACCGCTGGGGGGCGGGGTGGCGGTGGGGGTCTTGGTGGGGGTCTGGGTGGGGGTCTGGGTCGGCGTCTGGGTCGGCGTCTGGGTCGGCGTCTGGGGCGGGGTCCTGGTGGGCGTGGGGGTCGCCGTACGGGTCGCCGTCGGGGTGCCGCCGGTGGGCGTCGCCGTCGGGGTGCGGGTGGCCGTGGGGGTCACGGTCGGGGTGCGGGTGGCCGTGACGGTCGGCGTGGCGGGAGGGCTCACCGTGGGCGTCACCGTGGGCGTCGCCGTGGGCGTCCTCGTGGGCGTCGCCGTGGGTGTCTTCGTGGGTGTCCCGGGTGGGGTGCCGGGCAGGGTGCCAGTCGGCGTCGGGCGGTGCGTCGGCCGGTGGGTGGGACGGCGCGTCGGGCGCGCGGTCGGCTTCCTCGTGGGCCGCCTGGGCCACCACCAAGGCTCCTGGCTCCGGGTCCTGGTGGGCCGGGGCTTGTGGGTGGTGGGACGCGGCCGGGCTCGCCGGCCGGCGGCGGCCTGCGGCGAGGCCGCGCTGCTCGCCCCGCTCGCGTCCGTCAGGACGGCCCGGGGCTCCAGTACGTCGGAGACGACGAGGCCGTACCCGCCGGCCAGCACCGCCACCACGGAGACCCCGGCCAGGGATAACCAGCCGGTACGTCTCTTCCCTCTTCGATGCCGCGACACAGGCGACTCCTTCCGATCGTGGCCGAGTCCGAGTCCCCCAAGGGGAGAGAGTAGCCATGCCGAAAGAAGAAGTGGTGCCTTTTACCGAAATAAACTCGTTATCCTCCAAATTCACAACAAGCTCATGTTTCTCATCTATCACGGCAAATCCGACAAAGAGGCGTCATCCCGGCTGTACCGTGCCGCCGTTTTCCCAGGTGTTCCCGTGCCACCTGTTTCCGGGCCCGTCTTTATCCCAATATGAAACCGGCCCCGCCGCTCCGCCCTTGGGCCAGACGCGGCGGCTGAAGACGTTCCCGATCACCTTGATGTTGGACGACTTCCCCTTCACCCCGGCCCCGGCGTACAGCGACCAGCCGCCGCCGGCCAGCAGGTTGCCCTCGACCGTCACGTCCTTGACCACGCCGAAGTCCTGGAAGAGGGCGATGGCGCCGGTCTGGTCGAGGGTGTTGATCACCGTGTTGCGCCGGATGACCAGCTCGGTGCCGGGAGCGGGCGGCCCGGTGGACATGATCATGTCGGTGTGGTCGCCGGAGTAGTACTTCGGGTCGTGCACGTAGGAGTCCTCGACCAGGCCCTGCTGGGTCAGGATGCCGTTGGAGATCGTGTGGATGTCCACGCGGCGGATGGTGATCAGCTTGCCCTGGTTGAGAATGCCGAACTGGGTGCGCGCCTTGCCGTTGCCGAAGATCTCGGTGTCCTCGACCGTCAGGCCGGTGCGTCCCTCGCGCTGGAGGATGCCCCACCAGCCCTTCGTGCCGCGCACCCGCGTGTTGCGGATGACCACGTCGTCGGCCTCGACCGTGATGTAGCCGGTCACCTCGACGCCGTCGATGACCGTGCCGTCCTTGGTCACCCGGATCGACCCCGACTCGCGCAGCGCCACCCCCTCGGGCACGCCGGTGTTGTGCGCGCCCGGCCAGCCCCGCTCGGCCGGCTTCGACGGCGGAGGTGTGCCCGGCCTGGACGTGGCCACGGCCGGCGACCGGGTGACCTCGGGCCCGCCGGGGGACCCGGTGCAGCCGCTGAGCAGCACGACCAGGACCGCGAGGAGGCACCAGCCTCCTCGGACGTACGACCTCACTCGCCCTTGGTCCTCCGGCCGCCGACGAGGTCGGCCAGCGCGGGCGGCGTCCAGCGTTTGGCGACCTGGCGCAGGTTGCTCTTCCACGCCTCGCCCGGCCGCTGCTTGAACAGCGTGGTGTGGTCGTCGGTGACCTCGTCGTCGGGTCTGCCGTTGGAGTAGTAGTAGAGCGCCATCGAGCGGCGGGCCCGGTCCTCCGGGCAGGTGAGCGGGTCGGGGTGGCCGTGGTTGGCGTCGTCGGTCGTGGCGAACAGCACGAACCGGTTGAAGACCGGGAGGATCTTGCCCTCGCACTCGGTCATGTCCTGGTTCCACAGCTGCAGGTGCCCGCCGTAGCTCTCCTCCCAGTCCTTGTTGAGGTAGAGCAGGCCGTTGAGCCGGCGGTCGAGGTTGAGCCGGCGGCTGCGGTTGAAGTCGGCGTGCACCTTCAGGAAGCCGCCGGGCCGGATCTGGTGCAGGCCGCCGCCCTCGAAGTGCGGGTCGGAGACCAGTTGCGTGATGCCGGTCAGCCGCTCCAGGAACTCGACGAACACGCCGCTGTTGAACTCGGCCAGCAGGCGCCGGGTGGCCGGCCCCATGCGTTCGGTGTCGGCCAGCGCCAGCTTCACCTCGCGCGCGCTGTCGAACCGCTGCCAGGTGGCGTCGCGCGGCTCGGGGAACTCGTCGAGGACGGGCTCCAGCACCTCGGGCGGCAGGAAGTCGTCGATGACCACGTGACGGAACGGCGAGGCGGTACGGAACTGCTCGGAGTACTTGTCCGCCAGCGGGAACAGCTCGTCCCGGCGGAAGGTGAAAGCCTGCAGATCCTGCATGGAATGTGTCTCCGTCTCCTACGACACCCGGCCCCTACCTCCTCATCGCCTCATCAGTGCCTTCTGTTACCTGTAACGATCCATTCCCGGCCGCCGATGGCGACATGTGACGCCCGGCCCTCCCCGAGTCGCGATCGTGATCGTGACCTACAACAGCGCGCCGGTCCTCGGCGGTTGCCTGGCCTCCCTGCCCGAGGGCGCGAAGGGAGTCCGGCTCACCGACGTCGTCGTGGCCGACAACGCCTCCAAGGACGACTCTCTCGGCATCGCCGAACAGGCCGCCGGCCTGCCCGTACGGCCTCTTCAGGTGGGCCGGAACGCGGGTTACGCCGCGGCGATCAACGCCGGGGTCGCCTCGCTCGACCTGGACGGCCTCGACGCGGTGCTCGTCCTGAACCCGGACTGCCGCCTGCGCCCCGGCGCGCTGGCCGTGCTGGCCGCGGTCCTCGACCGGCCGGGCACCGGCATCGCGGTCCCCGGCTGGTCAGCACCGAGGGGGTGCTGCACCACTCGCTGCGCCGCACGCCCGCCGTCCGCCGCGCGCTGGCCGAGTCGCTGGTCGGCGGCCGGCTGGCGGGCCGGATCGGCACGCTGGGCGAGATGATCGTCGATCCGGCCCGATACGAACGTCCCGGGCCGGCCGACTGGGCCACCGGCGCCGCCATGCTCGTCTCGGCCACGGCGCTGGCCCGGCTCGGCCCCTGGGACGAGTCCTTCCTGCTCTACAGCGAGGAGACCGAGTACGCGCTGCGCGCCGCGGACGCCGGCTGGACCCTCTGGTACGAGCCCGCCGCGGTGGTCGAGCACATCGGCGGCGAGGCCAAGACCAGCCCGATGCTGGCCGCGCTGCTCACCGTCAACCGCGTCCGGCTGTTCCGGCGGCGCCGGGGCCGGGTCGCGACCGCGGGCTTCTACCTGGCCGTGCTGCTCGGCGAGGCGATGCGGGCGGCGGCCGGGCGGCGTACGGCCAGGGCCTCGGTCGTGGCGCTGCTCAGGCCGTCCCGCCGGCTGCGGGCCCTGCCGGGCTGAGCCGCGGGCCCTTCCACAGGAGAGGAACACCATGAGAGTCGAGCGACTGGGGCTCGAAGGCGCGCTGCTGTTCGTGCCGACGCCGAGCCACGACGACCGCGGCCTGTTCACCAGGACCTTCGACGCCGCGATCGCCGCCGAGCACGGGCTGGACCATGCGGCGTTCGTCCAGGACAGCCAGTCGCGCTCGCGGCTCGGCACGGTCAGGGGCATGCACGGCCGGTCGGGGCGCGGCGAGGCCAAGCTGGTGCGCGCCGCCCGCGGCGCGGTGCTGGACGTCCTGGTGGACGCGCGGCCGGGGTCGCCGACGTTCGGCTCGCACGTCGCCGTCCGGCTCGACGACGTGACCTTCGCCAACCTGTACGTGCCGCCGGGCGTGCTGCACGGCTACCAGGCGCTGACCGAGCAGGCCGACGTCTGCTACCGCATCGACAGGGAGCACGACCCGGCCGAGGACCTGGCCGTCCGCTACGACGACCCCGACCTCGCACTGCCGTGGCCGTTGCCGGTGACCGCGATCAGCGAGCGCGACAGGTCGGCGGGCTCGTGGAAGGAGCTCAGGACCATCCTGGCCTCCTGATCGCGGCGTTCGAACCGCATCAGCGCCCCGGCCGCGCCGACGAGCAGGAACAGCACGCTGGTGATGCCGGGGAAGGACAGCAGGTCGAAGGTGGCCGCGCCGAGCAGCGGGATCACCAGGCAGGCGGCGATGGTCAGGCCGAGGTTGCGCACGTTCGGGTCGGTGCTCATGCGGCGCACCCGCAGGGCGACGACGATCCCGCACACGATCACGCCGACGAACCCCAGCACGCCGACCACCCCGGTCTCCACCAGGGACAGCAGGTACTGGTTGTCGAACACCTGGTGCTTGAAGGGGTACCAGGTGCCGAGGCCGCGGCCGAAGACCGGGCTCTTGGCGAACTCCCGCATCGCGAAGGGATAGTCGTGGGTGCGGTAGATGACGCTGCTGTCCTCGCCCGCGCCGGCGAACAGGTTGTAGAACGTGCCGATCAGGCCCGGCGCCAGCACCTTCATGAAGCCCAGGAACACCACGAACGCGCCGATGGTGACGATCCGCCGCCGGTTGGACCAGCCGAGCAGCAGGATCAGCCCGGCCCCGGCCAGGCCGAGCACGGCCGTCCTGGAGACCGAGAACATCAGGCCGGCCGCGATGACGCCCGCGCAGATCCACCAGCGGGTCGCGGCCTGGCCCCGGCTGCGCGCCTGGAAGCCGAGGTGGGCGGCCAGCGGCAGCAGCATCGCCGACAGCGCGCCGAACTCGATCGGGTGGCCGAGCGTGCCGGCGACCCTGCGCAGGTCGGACCGGGAGATCACGGTCGGCACCTCCTCGACCGAGGAGTGGCGCAGGCCGGGGACGCGCATGTACTCGGTGAGGTCGAAGTCCAGCCGGAACTGCAGCAACGCGACGATCGCGGCGAACGTGCCGCCGATGACGACCGCCTTGAGCACGAAGTCGAGGCGCTCGCGGTTGCCGATCCCGTCGCACATGACCAGCAGCAGGCTCGCGTACCCCAGGTAGAGCACCAGCGTGTGGTCGGCCAGGTTGAGCTCGTCGGAGGGCAGGTAGCGGTAGGTCGTGTAGCCGTAGACGGCCAGCAGGAGCATGCCGTAGACGAAGATCGAGGTGCGGACGGGGTTGCCGCCCTTGGCGACGCCGGTCGTGCCGACCATCTGGGCGCACACCCACACCAGGCCCAGGAACAGGGCCATGATCTCGGCCGGGGTGAGCGAGAGCGGCAGCCCGGCGACCGCCGGGCGGGCCGGCAGGATCAGCAGGAACAGCACGAACAGGCAGGCCAGGGTGGCGCCGTCGGCGCGCCGCGGCAGGGTGGTCACGGTCATCCTTCGTGTCCCGCCGGCGTCCTGGCGCCGTTGGCGAGCGCGGGCTCGAACCGCACGGAACCGCCCGCGGCCCCCGGCGTGACCGGCGGTGCCGGGCGAAGCTCTCGACGGCGAAGGCGGCGAACAGGCTCATGAAGAACGCCAGCGCGCCGGTGATGACGGCGCTGCGCATGCGGCTGCCCTTCTTCTCGTCGGGCGCGGTCGGCGGCACCACGACCGTGGCGGTCACGTACGTGGTGGGCGGCGCCTTGACCTGCTGCTGCCGGGCCCGCAGCTCCTTCTGGGCCAGTGCGGTGACCTTCACGACGATGCCGTGGGCCAGTTCGGCGCTCGGCGCCTCACAGACGATCACGATGAACGGCGTCGCGGGCATCAGCTCGGGGTTGGTGCCACCGCTGGTGATCTTGAGCGTGACGTCGCCGCCGATGGGCGCGCCGAGCGCGGCGGCCGTCTGGGGCGTGTTGAGCGCCTGGATGAGGATCGAGGAGGTCATGCTGAGCCCCTGGTCGAAGGAGACCAGGGGGTTGGTGCGCGGGTTGGGGAACTTGGGGTCGCTCGGCACGCTGCCGCCGGTCACCGGCAGGGTCAGGACGAGCGCCGAGCTGGAGATGAAGGTCTTGGGCGCGACGGCGAAGACGCCGAGGGCCGTCACGACCGTGAGCAGGAACGCGGGGACCGTCACGTACCAGCGCTTGAACAGGATCTTCGCCGTCGCCCAGAAGTCCATGGCGGGCCCTCACTTCTCGCCGTCGTCCTGGTTCGCCTTCCTCGGCCCCGGGACGGGCGACAGCGGGCCGGCCCGGTAGGCGGGGAACTCCATGGTGGCCGAGCTGTCCTCGTCGAGGACCGGGAGCTCGGCGGGCTCGCTCGCCTGGGCCTCGACCGGCTCGGGCACCGCGACCGGAACCGGGATCGGAACGGGGGCGGGGGCGGGGGCGCGGCCGGGGCGGCGAGCTCGGGCCGGCGGCGCTGCCGGGGCTCACGCCGGACCACCACGCCGTAGGCGATGCCGAGGCCCAGGAACAGGGTGAGCAGCGCGCCGCCGATCGCCCCCTGCCAGTTCACGCTGTGGTCGGCCTCAGGCTGGGACGGCGGCACGATGTCGGTGGAGGTGATGAAGGTGTTCGGCGGCGCGCCGAGCGTCTTCTGCCACTTGAACAGCTCGGTCGCCACGCGCTCGCGGGCCGCCATGAGCACGGTCGTGGCCTGCCGCGGGGACTCGCTGTCCACCCTGATGTAGATGTAGGGCCCGTTGATGTCCAGGACGTTGGGGTTGGTGCGCCCGTCGTCGATGGTGATCTCGGTCGGGCCGTCCTTGGGGGCGCCGAGCTCGGTCCAGACGTCCTGGGTGTTCATCGCGAGGATGACGATGCTGGCCCCGGTCTTGAGGGCGTCGTTGAAGGAGAGGAAGGGGTTGGTCAGCCCTTGCTTGGTCTTGTCGCTGTTGACCGTGCCGCCGTTCACCGGGGTCGCGAGGACGAGGGAGACGTCGGTCGTGTAGTGGGCCGGAAGGACGACGTACACCACGCCGCCCACCAGGATCGACAGGAGAATCAGCGGCGGGCCTATCAGAATTCGTCGGAGAAGACCAAGAATCGCCTTCCAGAACTCCATTTTGGTACGTTCCCCCGCATCAGCGAACTTGCCCTATAGCGGACCATCGCCCAATCACTGGCAGACGTTACATCCCCCCAGATCGGTTACATCGGACGTGATCGCCGCGATAGACCTACGACTACGGCGACGGGGGCTTTCGGTGGGGCTGACAATTGAGCGTCCGGCGACACGGAGCAGGCTCGCCGGGCTCGACGGGTTACGGGGGCTGGCCGCGCTGTTCGTGGTCCTGCACCACTGCTGGCTGCTGTCGTTCCCCGGGTTCCCGGTCAACGACGCGCCCTGGTGGACGGGGTGGCTGCTCTACGGGCACTTCGCGGTCGTGGTGTTCATCGTGCTGTCCGGGTTCTCCCTCGCGGTCTCGCCCGCCCGGTCCGGCTGGCGGCTCGGCAGCCTCCCCACGTTCTTCAACCGGCGGGCCTGGCGCATCCTGCCGCCGTACTGGGCGGCGCTGCTGTTCAGCCTGGTGATCGCGTGGACGGTGATCCCGCAGCCCGGCCAGCAGGTGCCCACCGGGCAGTCGGTGCTCATCTACGGCCTGCTGCTCCAGGACGTCTTCGGCTCCCCCAGCCCCAACGGCGCCATGTGGTCGATCGCCGTCGAGGCGCAGCTCTACCTGGTGTTCCCGCTGATGTTGCTGGTGCTGCGCCGGTGGGGCGCGGCGGTGATGCTGGGCGCGGTGACGCTGGTCGTGGTGGCTGTGGGGGCGCTGGCGCCGTACGTGCCGGCCGTGGAGCTGCTGATGCGGCTGACCCCGCAGTTCGCCGCGCTGTTCGCCGTGGGCGCGGTGTGCGCCGGGGTGGTGCGGGCGTCGGAGCGTGCCGGGCGGCTGCCCTGGCACTGGCTGGCCGCGGCGGCCGCGCTGCCGGTGCTCGCGCTGGTGGTGGTGGCCGGTCCGGCGTGGGTGGTCGGGCACTTCTTCTGGGTGGACCTGGCCGTCGGGCCCGCCGCCGGTCTGCTGCTGGCGGGCGTGGCCACGGGCCGGCCCTCCTGGCTCGTCCGGCTGCTCGACACCCGTCCGGTACGGCGGCTCGGTTCGTTCTCCTACAGCCTCTATCTGATCCACGCGCCGCTGGTCGTCATGGTCAACCGGCTGGTCGTGGCTCCGCGCGTGCCGCCGGGGATGCCGGCCTTCCTCCTCACGCTCGCCCTGGCCGTGCCGGCGAGCGTGGGAGTGGCGTGGTTGTTCGCGTCCGTCTTCGAGCTGCCCTTCCAGCGGCACAGAGGCTGGCGGAGCCTGCGCGAGGCCGCGCGGGCGCGGTTCAGGTGACCCGGATCAGGTGATCTTCGCCAGCGCCTCGGCCTCGTAGGCCGCCGCGAGCTCCTCGGGGATGCGCGACAGGTCGTCGGCCCGGTGGAAGTCGCGCAGGGTGGTGCCGCGGCAGGCGGCGTCCACGTTGGGGGCGGCGGCGCGGGTGCGGACGTCGTCGATGTGGACGGTGCGGAAGTCGATGCTGAAGCGGGTCCTGCCGGAGGTGTTGGCGACGGTGGAGTGCAGATGCGCCCCGGAGAACAGCATCATGCCGCCCGGTTCGGGGACGAGCCGCAGCTCGGGGTCGAGGTCGAGCGTCTCCTCCGGCTTGGGCTGCTCCCTGGTGTCGCTGTGGACGTGCTGCGCGGCGGTGGGCCGGCTCACCGCGGTCCATTCCGCGTAGTCGTAGCGCCCGCTGCCGTTCAGCACGGGACGGTCGAAGTACTGCGGGTGCAGGGCGAAGACGTTCTCCGGGACCACCTCATAGATGGGCATCCACCAGTTGACCTGGCAGAACGGCGCGGAGTACCAGCAGTCCCTGTGCGCGTGGTAGGCGTAGGAGATGCCCGAGTCGAGGTAGTGGTCGGCGGTCGAGGTGCGCAGCCGCGGCACGTCGAAGTAGGTCTGGTCCAGCGCCATGCCGAGCTCCTCCAGCAGGGCGCCGATCAGCTTCTTGCTGGTGGGATGATGGATGAAGCGGGGCTTGAGCTCGGCGAGCAGCGCGGCGAAGTCCTCCACCGGCATCTCGTACTGGGCGGTCTGCGGGTCGCGTGCTCCGAACGCCTCCTCGATCAGCTCGCGGGCGAACTCGATCAGCTTGGTCGAGGCGGGGGTGGCGGAGTAGAGGAACACGTCCCCTTTGAAGATCATTTGGCGCCGAACATCATCCCGAATTCGGCTATTGGTTAATATAACGGACATAGCGAGATTTACCCCCTCGCGTCGTTCTTTTCCTTTCTCTCGCCGATGCCCGCTTCTTCGTTACAGGGACTCACAGCGGCAATTGTGTCTCGGTGTCCGGACGGGCGACATAGGTCGAGTAGTCGGGGTGGTCGAACCGGTGCAGCGCCTGGATGTTGTCGTTCCAGGGGGCGGGGACCGGGCGCTTGTGCCGCAGGCCGTGGATCGGGGCCAGCTTCATCGCCTTGTTGTCCTCGTTGAACTCGCGGATCGCGCTCAGCTCGCCGACGTAGTCGTTGTGGATGACCTGGTCGTCGTCGCCGACGGTGTCGTCCAGGTAGACGAACACGCGGGGCAGGAAGTAGCGGTGGTCGCCGGCGAACAGCCTGAGCGCCGCCGCCGTCGAGGAGTAGAAGTCCACGTCGATGGAGACGAAGCCGATGGGCGCGGGGTGCTCGCCGTCCAGGAACTGCCCGACCGTGTCCTCGATGTTGCCCAGGATCAGGTGCGCCGCTCCCAGGCGGGCGCGCAGGGCCTCGACGTCCATCACGAAGTCGCCCTCGCGCCAGATGTAGGGCAGGTCGCGGTAGTCGGTGGGCTTGGGCAGGCCGGCGCCGGTGTCGAAGCCGTACACGTCGATCTTGACGCCGGTCGCGGCCGTCGCCAGCGCCGCCATGCGGTTGAGCTCGACCATGCCCGCGCCGCCGGCGACGCCGAACTCGACCACGCTGATCCGGCCGACGCCGAGCCGCCTGGCCAGCTCGGCCGCCTGCTGGACGCCGTACGCGTAGTGCGGCCGCGGATAGAGGTCGAGCGCGCAGCGCAGCTCGTGGGAGCCGAACGGCAGGCGTCGCATGACGGCCAGCAGGATACGGCCCGGCTGCATGAGCAGCCGCACGATGCGAATCAGCACGAGGGTTTCACCCTTTCGAGGAGACGAGTCGGGCCGCCAACCCGGCGATCTTTCGGCTGCGGTGCGTCAGCATCTGCTGCTGGCGCCGCCAGTACGTGCGCAGCAGCACGGCCCGCGCGCGGGCGCGTTGCTCCGCCGACAGTTCCGTGCCGCCGAGGGCCCGGTGCATGGCCCGGAACTGCAGCGTGGTGGCGAAATGGGCGGTCCAGGCGGGCACGCCGAGCGCCGCGGCGATCCCGGACAGACGGCGTTCGCGCAGGTTGCGATGGGCCAGCACCTGCGGGACGTGCCCCCAGGGCGCGGCCAGCGCCAGCATGGTGGCGTAGACCTCGTCCTCGCGGATCATCAGCGGTCTCGGCACGGCGGCCACCCGCTCGCGCCGCATCAGCCCGTAGAGGGGGTCGAGGCCGTGGTGCTGGGTCGTGACCACGTCCCACAGCTCGTCGAGGCGGTCGACCGGGTCGTCGGAGAGCATCCGGGTGCCGCGGTAGCGCGGCTCGTGGACGGTCCCGTCCGCGCCGGTGTACCGGACGTCGGAGGTGACCAGGATGAGCCGCTCGTCGGCCAGGAACGGCTCCAGCGTGCGCGCGACGTAGTCGGGTTCGAGCAGGTCGTCGTCGCCCATCCAGCGGAAGAACTCGCCACGTGCGCGGCGCAGCACCTCCACGAAGTTCCCGACCACGTGCAGGTCGTGGGGCTGGCGGTAGTAGGCGATGCGGTCGTCCTGGCGGGCCAGCTCGCGGCAGAGCTCCTGCGTGCCGTCGGTGGAGGCGTTGTCCGAGATCACGACCTCCAGCTCGGCGTGATCCTGGGCGAGCGCGGAGCGCACGGCCGTCTCCAGCCGGTCCGCACCGTTGCGTACCGGGATTCCGATGGACACCAGCATCGTCTCTCCTCGGGGTCAGCGCGCGCGGGCGGGCAGCAGCCGCACCAGACGGGCGCTCACTAGGTGGAACTGGTCGCGGGTCACCACGACCAGCATGTACGCCAGCAGGCCGCCGCCGCCGGCCAGGACGAGCTGGACGAACGGGCTGCCGTGGGTCAGGCTCGCCAGGCCGAGCATGACGGCGGCGCAGACCACCGCCCCGACCGCCGGGCGTACGAGACCGGGCAGCACCGGCCGGAGCCGGACCCCGGCCCGCTGCACGGCGATCATCGCGAGCGGCAGCGCGACCAGCACGGCGGCGGTGGCCTGGCCGATCGCGGCGCCGCGGATGCCGTCGAGGTGCGTGCCGGCGATGACCGCGGGGATCATCGCCGCGGCGTGGCCGAGGTTCATCCAGACGGTCGAGCGGGTGGCGCCCTGGCCGTTCAGGATGTCGAGCGCGAACGCGGTGAGCATGCGCACCACCATCAGGACCGCCAGGAAGCGCAGCACCCCGGCGGCCTGCTCCCAGTCCGGGCCGTAGATGAAGATGATCAGCGAGTGCGCGAGCACCGCCATGAACACGGCCAGCGGCAGCACCATGGCGATGAGCAGCGGCACGCTGCGCTGGACACCGATCGACAACGACTCCTCGTCCCGCTCGGCCAGCCGGGAGAAGCCGGCGATCGACACCATGCGGATGGCGCTGCCGATGATGCCGGGCACCCAGCTCGACACGTTGAACGCCATCAGGTAGAACCCGAGCCACGACTCGCCCATGATGTTGCCGACGATGATGTAGCCCACGTTGAGCAGCAGGACCTCCAGGGCGATCCCGGCCGCCGAGGGGATCCCGAACCTCAGCAGCCGGCCCGCGATGTGCCGGTCGAACCCGAACCGGTAGGGCAGCCGGGCGTAGATCAGCATGAAGACGCCGGTGACCACGGCCCCGGCGAGCTGCCCCCAGGCGAAGCTGTAGGCCCCGGCGCCGTTGACCGCGAGCACGATGGCCACCGGCGCGTTGACCAGGAAGCCGGCGAGGACCGCCTTGGCGTTCTTGCCGGTGCGGAACCAGCGCAGCAGGGCCGCGCTGCGCACCGCGGTGACCGCCTCGACCAGGATGACCGCGGTGAGGATGCGCACCACGGAGGTGGCCTCCTCGCTGCCGGCCAGCGCCGAGAAGTACGGCGCCCCGGTCCAGAAGATCCCGTACAGGCCGAGCGCGGAGATCATCGTGAGCGTCGTGGCCGTGGGCGCGATGTCCTCCAGCCGGCCGCGCCACTGCACGACGGCCGACATGACGCCGACGTCCTTGACCACCATGACGAACTGGGTGGCCGCGAGCGCGACGGCGTACGTGCCGAAGTCCGCGGGTGCGAGGAGCCGGGCCAGGATCAGCCCGAGGATGAACGAGCCCGCACGGGTGACGAGCGTGCCGAGCAGGCTCCACACCGCCCCTCGACCCGCCTTGCGCCCAATGTCACTGATGTCCGGGCTCGCCTGATCCACCATGCTGTGCCCTACTTTTGCTCGTTGACCCGCTCCAGCCAGATCTCCCGCCAGAACGGGATGAACGCGCGGGGGCAGTTGGACTTGTACACACCGTCGCAGATGATTCCGTCCAAGGCGATGCACGGATTTTTCATCTCAAGCAGCTTTCCGGTCTTCTCGTCGATGCAGCGCTCGACCCGCGCGGTGACCCGGGCGACCTTGCCGCACGACCGGGCCATGTCCTCCTCGAAGCCCAGCCCCCGGTTGAACCCCTTGGTGGTGAGCGTGGCGACGATCTCGTCCTTGGACTTGACGCGGACCAGCTCGCCCGGCTGGAGGTCGGTCGTCCCGGTCGGGGCCGGGCCGGTGTGCGGGCCGGGCTGCACGAACCCCCAGTCCAGGCCGCCTCTGAAGCGCAGCGCCCGGGGGAACTTCCTGGACAGCCGCTGGTAGCGGTTGAACAGGCCGAAGAACAACGTCCGGACGGTCGAGGCGATCCCGGCGTTGCCCACCCGGACGTCCGTGACGTACTGGCCCAGGTCGCGGAACGGGAGCAGCTCGGGGGCGGCCCGCAGCAGCTCGGTCGCCTGGCAGCGGAACCGTTCCTCGCCGTCCGGCGCCGGCTCCTTGCGGGTGTTGACCTCCAGCAGCGGCAGCAGCGGCCGCTCGGGACGCACCCGCTCCTCGGCCGTGGGCGGCCCGTCGACCTTCCGCAGCCAGGACGTCTTCCAGTAGAGCAGGCAGGCCGTCTGGCAACCGCCGTGGGCCGTGCCGTCGCAGCGGGAGCCGGTCAGGTGGACGGCGTCCTCCATCTTCCGCATCCCGGTCCTGGTCATCGTGTCGCAGAGCTTGTTGGCCACCTTGTGGACGGTCAGCCGTTGCCCGCAGAACCGCAGCATCTCCGGCATGAACGGGAGGCTGTCCAGCTCTCCGCGCTCATCGAGGGTCGCCAGGATCTCGTCAGCACTGAGAACCTCGACCACGTCGCCGACTTTCAGCGCCAGGCTCAATCCACCCACTCCTTCAGCAGGCCCGCGTTCTGCAGGGCGTTCGCCGCGTCCGCCAATGCCTGGAACGGCAGGTTCGACCGTTCCGCGATGTCGAGCAGGCTGTGCCGCCCGTCGGAAAGGTTGAGCACCCACAACATCGCCATCTGGGCCTGTTTCGTGTCACTGCGGCCGCCCAGCGAGCCGTACAGGCCGCGCGCCCCGAGCTGGGGCTCGCCGTACGGGCTGAGGTTCTGGTAGCGGCGGTTGCCCTCCAGGACCCGTACGGCGCTCCACAGCGTCTCCAGGGTGTCCTCCATGGCCTCGGGCTGCACGAAGTCCGGATTGTCGGCCGAGGTGTGGTACTCCGGGTAACTCCCGTAGGGCGTCCTGGTCAGCGAGCCCACGGGCAGGTCGAACCCCGGCGAGCAGTACTGCCGCTCGTCGTAGCCGTAGGGCGAGAAGTCCAGGAGGGTGTGCGGCCGGTCCTTGAGCACGTGCGCGAAGACCTGGTCGATCTCGGCGTCGCCGCGCCTGCTGCGCTTGTAGGTGATCGTCCCGGCGTCCCCGGCGCAGGCCAGGGTGAGGCCGTGCCTGATCCGGTCGGTGCGCTCGCGGTTGAGCGCCAGCCAGGTGATCGCGCCGATGGTGCCGGGCGCGAACACGAACCGGTAGGTGTACCAGGGGTCGGCCAGTCGCTGGGCCAGCGACACCGCCACCGCCACCCCTGCCAGGTTGTCGTTGGCCAGCGAGGGATGGCAGACGTGGCAGGAGATCAGCACCTCCTCCGAGCTGCGGCCCTGGATCACGTGCTCGCCGTAGGTCAGGTGGCCGTCGGCGAGCGTGGAGTCGATCCTGACCTCGTACGGCCCGTCCGCCAGCCCGTCCAGGGTGTTCTGGCTCAGGCAGAAGCCCCAGGTCTCGGCGTAGTAGCTGGTCCGGTACGGCACCAGGTCCGGCTGGGGGGCAGCGTGTGCAGGCGCCCGCGCAGCTCGGCCAGCGACATGGTGGCCTCGACCGGCGCGCTGTAGCCGACGACGTGCAGGTTGCTCTCCTGGAAGTCGACGACCCGGTTCCCGGCGGCGTCCTTGACGTAGGCGTCGCGGATGTTCCACTCGCGGGGGATCGTCCAGTCGAGCACCTGCGTGCCCGTCGGCACCTCGGTGATCTCCAGCGGGATGGAGCCGCCGATGATCTCCAGGGTGCGGCGGAGGCCGTCGCCGGTGATGCTGCGGCACAGCGGGTAGAGCCGCCGTACCAGGTCGTGCATCTCCGGGCCGGTCATGGCCGCAGGGTGGCGTCGACGGTGCCGGCCTCGCGCCGGTCAGCGAGCCGGGCCAGCCTGGTGAAGCGGCGGTCGAAGTCGTGCCGGGTCAGGCCGTGCTCGCGGTAGGCGTCGATGAGCTCGACAGCGCCCGCCTTGACCGTCCAGCGGGCCTCGTAGCCCAGGGCGGACCTGATCCGGGAGAAGTCGACGCGGTAGGAGCGCGGGTCGGCGCCCGTCTCGCCGGTGATCGTCAGCGTCGAGCCGGGCACGGCCGCGACCACCTCGGCCGCGATCTCGGCCACGGTCACGTTGTTGACCTCGGTGCCCACGTTGAAGGCCGTGGCGTGCACGGCCTCGCGCGGCGCGGTCAGGGCGGCGGCGAACGCGTCGGCGATGTCCCTGGCGTGCACCAGCGGACGCCACGGGGTGCCGTCGGACAACACCCGGACCTCGCCGGTCAGGTGCGCGTGGCCCACCAGGTTGTTCAGCACGATGTCGGCGCGCAGCCTCGGCGAGAACCCGAAGGCGGTGGCGTTGCGCAGGAACACCGGGGTGAAGTCGTCGTCGGCCAGTGCGGTCAGGTCGTCCTCGACCCGCACCTTCGACTCGGCGTACGGCGTGACCGGGCGCAGCGAGGCCTCCTCGTCCAGCAGGTCCGCGCCGCCGGAGGCGCCGTAGACCGAGCAGGTGGAGGCGTACAGGAAGCGGCGCACGCCCGCGTCCTTGGCCAGCCTGGCCAGCCGTACGGAGGCGTGGTGGTTGATGTCGTAGGTCAGGTCGGGCGCGAGCGCGCCGAGCGGGTCGTTGGACAGGGCGGCCAGGTGGATCACCGCGTCGAACCCGGCGACGTGCTCGGGGCCGGCGTCGCGCAGGTCCACGGCGTGCGCCTCGACCAGCTCCGGCTCGGGCCCGAGCACGCAGTCGGCGAACAGGCCGGAGTCCAGGCCGACGACCTGGTGCCCGGCCTCGGCCAGGACGGGGGCCATCACGCTGCCCAGGTAGCCCTGGTGGCCGGTGAGAAGTACCCGCATCAGTTCTCCAGATCGACGGTCAGCTTGGATACGTGGAACGCCTCGGCGTACCGCGCGTGGCACTCGATGCCCCGGATGCGGGCCAGACCCAGGAACGCCTCGCGGTCGTACCAGGGGCGGTGCCGCTGGGAGGCGTAGTGGCGCTGGAGCAGGTCCACCTTGCGCTCGGCCACCTCCGGGGCGAGCGGCTGGTAGACGGCGGGCGCGGCCAGGTCGCCGTCCCATTTGACGATCTCGTAGCCGAGCGTCAGGTGGTCGCGGAAGGCGGTGGGCACCAGCTCGGCCAGCCCCCGGTGGTCCTGGTGGGCGTCGCCGCGCCAGGGCGCGAGGATCAGGCCGGGCTCGGTGCGGGCCCGCAGCTCCTCGACCGCGGCCTTGGCCTCCTCCCAGCGGGCCGGCAGGTAGCCGTCGGGCAGCTTGAGCACGCTCACCCGCAGGTCCGCGCCGGGGCAGAAGTCGGCCAGCGCGGCGCGCTCCTCGTCCTCCCGCTCGGTCCCGCCGCCGGACAGCACCAGCGCGTCCACGCGCACGCCGGGACGGGCGGCGCAGATCGTCAGCAGGCTGCCGCCGGCTCCGATCGCCAGGTCGTCGCAGTGCGCGGCGAGCGCCACGACGGAGGTCACGCCTCCGGGACGCAGTCCGATCACCGGGACCGTTCCCACAGAGCCCACGGGCGCACGCCGCGCGAGTACGCCTCGTCCAGCTCCATGCGCTGGTTGACGGTGTCGGTGGGCCGCCAGTAGCCCCGATGGGGGTAGGCCAGCAGGCGTCCGCGCTTGGCCAGCTCGGCGCAGCCGTCGGCGACCAGGTCGCCGTTCTCCGGGATGTGCTCGAAGATCTCCTGGGTCAGCACGAAGTAGCCGCCGTTGACCCACACCGGCATCTCACTGACCGGCGAGATGCCGCCGATCAGCCCGTTCTCGCCGACGTCCACGCAATGGAAGGTCTGGGACGGCGGCACCACCATCATCGAGGCGGCCGCGCCGGACTCGGTGAACCGGTCGATGATCTCGGGCAGCGGCGCGTCGGTGAGCACGTCGGCGTAGTTGGCGAGGAACACCTCGTCGTCGCCCAGATGGCTGCGGACCCGGCGTAACCGCTCCCCGATCGGGGAGTCCGTCCCGGTCTGCACGAACGAGATGGACCAGTCGGAGATGTCGCTCGACAGCAGCTCGACCTTGCCGCCGCGCAGCACGAAGTCGTTGGACGTGGCCTCCTGGTAGCCGAGGAAGAAGTCCTTGATGTGGTGGGCGCCGTACCCCAGGCACAGGATGAACTCCTTGTGTCCGAAGTGGGCGTAGTAGCGCATCACGTGCCAGAGCAGCGGTCGCGGACCGACGAGCGCCATCGGTTTGGGCACCTCGCCCGGCACACCGGTCCGCATCCGGGTGCCGAATCCTCCGCAGAACAGGACAACCTTCACACGACCTCCAGGTGTGGGATCGGGAAGACCAGCCGGCCTCCCCATTCGTGCACATAGGAGAGCTGAGCGGTGAGCTCTTCGCGCAGGTTCCACGGCAGGATCAGCACATAGTCCGGGCGGTCCTGGGCGATGCGCTCCGGCGGAGCGATCGGGATCCTGGTGCCCGGCGTGAACCTGCCGTGTTTGTACGGATTGCGATCCACCGTGTAGGCCAGCAGATCCGGCCGGATGCCACAGTGGTTGAGCAGCGTGTTGCCCTTGCCCGGCGCGCCGTACCCGGCGACCGTCTTGCCCTCCTCGGCGGCGGTGATCAGGAAGCGGAGCAGGTCGCGGCGGACGCGGGCGACCCGCTCCGCGAACCCCGCGTAACCGGAGAGGTCGTGCAGCCCGGCGGCCTTCTCCCTGGCGAGCACGTCGAGCACCCGGCCGGACGGGCTGCCCGAGGGCCGCGCCCACAGCCGGATCGACCCGCCATGGGTGGGCAGCAGCTCGACGTCGACCAGGGTCAGCCCACCGCTCGCCAGCGCCCGCTGCGCGGAGGCCACCGTGTAGTACTGGAAGTGCTCGTGGTAGATCGTGTCGTACTGGTTCAGCTCCACGAGCGTGAGCAGGTGCTGGACCTCGATCGAGACCCATCCGTCGTCGGCCACCAGGGCGCGCAGCCCCTTGGTGAAGCCGATGACGTCGGGGATGTGCGCGTAGACGTTGTTGGCCACCACCAGGTCGGCGGGACCGTTCCCGTCCCGCACCGACGCGCCCGTCTCCGGAGTGAGGAACGCGGTGAGCGTCGGCACGCCCTTCTCCTTGGCCGCCTGCCCCACGTTGGCCGACGGCTCGATGCCGAGGCACCGGATGCCGCGTCCGACCACGTGCTGCAGCAGGTAGCCGTCGTTGCTGGCCACCTCGACCACGAACGACGGCTTCAACCGTTCCACGGCCGTGTCGACGAACCGCCGCGCATGCTCCACCCAGGAGGCAGAAAATGACGCGAAGTAGGCGTATTCGGTGAATGTCTCTTCCGGCGTGATCAACGGCGGGATCTGGGCCAGCCAGCAGCCCGTGCATACCCGCAGATGAAGGGGATAGGTGAGCTCTGGCTGATCGAGTTGTTCCGCGGTGAGGAAGAGTTCACAGGGCGGTGTCGCCCCGAGATCCACCACGCCGACCAGGTCCGTCGAGCCGCACAACCGGCACGATGTCATCAACAAAGGGCCCCACCCAGAAATGACAAGATTTCCCCCTTTGGAAACCCACAGCCATACTTCGGGTGAGCGGCAATGAGTGTTACAAGTGTCTTCATGAAACGCCTGAGCATCGATGGAGCATTGCTCTACACCCCCCGCATCCTCAGCGATCCCCGGGGCGTTTTCCTGGAAAGCTTCCGCGCCGCCGACCTGCGGGAGGCGACAGGGCGCTCGATCGAGCTGGCCCAGGTCAACTGCTCGGTCTCCAGCCGCGGCGTGCTGCGCGGCATCCACTTCGCCGACGTGCCGCCCGGCCAGGCCAAATACGTCATGTGCGTGTCGGGCGAGGCCATGGACGTCGTGGTGGACGTCCGCGTGGGCTCGCCGACGTACGGGCGGTGGGAGGCGGTGCGGCTGGACGACGTCTCGCGCCAGGGCATCTTCCTGACCGAGGGGCTGGGCCATGGCTTCATGGCCCTCAGCGAGTCGGCCACGGTCGTCTACCTCTGCTCCTCCCCGTACGACCCGGCGCACGAGCACGGCATCCACCCGCTCGACCCCGATCTCGCCATCGAGTGGCCGATCGACGTGGAGCCGGTCCTGTCGGCGAAGGACGCCGCCGCCCCCACGCTCAAGCAGGCCCGCGACGCGGGGATCCTCCCGTCGTGGTGAGCGTCGTGATCCCGGCGCACAACGAGGCCAAGGTGCTCGGCCGCCTGCTGGACGGCCTGCTCGGCGAGGCGGCGCCCGGCGAGTTCGACGTGGTGGTCGTGGCCAACGGCTGCACCGACGGCACGGCGGAGGTGGCCCGGCCGTACGACGTCCGGGTGCTGACCACGCCCGTCCCCTCCAAGAGCGCGGCGCTGCGCATGGGCGACGCGGCCGCCCGCGGCTACCCCCGCCTGTACGTCGACGCCGACATCGAGCTCAGCACCGCCTCGGCGCGAGCGCTGGCGGCCGTGCTGGCCGCGCCGGACGGGCCGCTCGCCGCCGCGCCGGAGCGGGACCTGACGCTGGCCGACCGCCCGTGGCCGGTGCGCGCCTACTACGCGATCTGGACGCGGCTGCCGCACGTGCGCGCCGGGCTGTTCGCCCGGGGGGTGATCGCGGTGAACGGCGTGGGCAACGAGCGGCTGCGCGCGCTGCCGCCGGTGATGGCCGACGACCTGACCGCCTCGCTGGCGTTCACGCCCGACGAACGCGTGATCGTCGGCACGGCCCACGCGGTGATCCATCCGCCGCGCACGGTCGCCGACCTGCTGCGTCGCCGGGTCCGGGCCATGACCAGCGTCACCGAGCTGGAGCGGACCTCGGCCACCGCCGGCGAGCGCACCGGCCCGCGCGACCTGGCGGCCATCGTGGCGAAGGAGCCGCGCCTGGCGGGCGCGGCGGTGGTCTTCGCCGCGATGGCCGTGCTGGCCAGGCGGCGGGCCGCCCGCGCGATCCGCGCGGGCGACTACACCACCTGGCTGCGCGACGAGAGCAGCCGGAGCTAGCTGACCGGGGTGTTCATGTCGGTGGTGATCTGGGCGGCGGTGAGCGCCTTGTTGTAGACGCGCACCTCGTCGATCAGGCCGCTGAAGTAGTCACCGGAACCGCTGTTCCCGCCGATCCGCAGGGGGCTCGTCCCGGTGCGCAGGTTGCCGACCGTCGGATTGGTCGCCACCTGCGTGCCGTTGACGAACATCCGCAACGTCGACCCGTCGTAGGTCGCCGCCACATGACTCCAGGTGTTCAACGGCAGGTTGCTCGCCGCCGGAGCGTTCGCCCCCGAGGACGTGTAGACGAACGCCGCCGGGCCGCTGCCGCCGCTCCCCATGATCGCGTACGCCAGATCCGCCCCGAACTCCTTCATCAACACCGTCCGCCACCCCGTCACGCTCGACGGACGCACCCACGCCTCCAACGTCATCCCATTGGTCAGACGCAGCGAACTGGAGTCGGCCACCGTCACCCAGCTCGACGTGCCGTCGAACGACAACGCCTGGCCGTACCTGCCGGCCGTCCAGGCCGCCGCGGTGAGGGTGCCGTTGTTGCCGTTGCCGGAGGCGTCGGCGACGGCCGTCCCGGTGCCCGCGTTCATGCCGTACGCCGCCACCAGCCCGCTGACCGTGGGCGGCTGGGTCACCACCGCCGACGCCTCGTTGGACGGCGGCCCTGTGTTGCTGGAGCCGTCGAAGGCCACGACGCGGTAGTAGTACGTGCCCGCCGCGACCCCCGAGTCCGTGAACGACGTGCTCGCGGTCGAGCCCACCTGGTTGGCCCCGGACGGCGTGAACCCGGCGGTCGCCGACCGGTGGACGGTGTACCCGGTGACGGCCACGTTGTCGGTCGAGGCCGTCCAGGTGAGCTGGGCGCTGCCCTGACCGCCGGTCGCGGCCAGCGAGCCCGGCGCGGTGGGCGGCTGGGTGTCGGGCGGTCCCTGCTGCCCGACCGGCGTGTTCATGTCGGTGGTGATCTGGGCGGCGGTGAGCGCCTTGTTGTAGACCCGCACCTCGTCGATCAGGCCGCTGAAGTACTCGCCCGAACCGCTGTTCCCGCCGATCCGCAACGGACTCGTCCCGGTGCGCAGGTTGCCGACCGTCGGATTGGTCGCCACCTGCGTGCCGTTGACGAACATCCGCAACGTCGACCCGTCGTACGTCGCCGCCACATGACTCCAGGTGTTCAACGGCAGGTTGCTCGCCGCCGGAGCGTTCGCCCCCGAGGACGTGTAGACGAACGCCGCCGGGCCGCTGCCGCCGCTCCCCATGATCGCGTACGCCAGATCCGCCCCGAACTCCTTCATCAACACCGTCCGCCACCCCGTCACACTCGACGGACGAACCCACGCCTCCAACGTCATCCCGTTCGTCAGACGCAGCGAGCTGGAGTCGGCCACCGTCACCCAGCTCGACGTGCCGTCGAACGACAACGCCTGGCCGTACCTGCCGGTCAGGGACCACGTGGTGTTCGCGGCCGTGCCGTTGTTGCCCTTGCCCGAGGCGTCGGCGACCGCCGTGCCGGCGCCCGCGTCCATGCCGTAGGCCGCCACCAGGCCGTCCGGCACCTGGGACTGCTGGTAGGTCGCGGTGTAGGTCGCCGCGGTGGCCGGCGCCGTGACGTTGTGGGTGGCCGCGCCGCCGTCGGACCAGAAGGTGAGCGTGTAGCTGGAGCCGCCGGAGCTCTGCGGGGAGGGCGCGGAGACCGAGTTGTGGGAGCCGACGATCACCGTCCTGGTGAAGGGGGCGACGGTCTGCTCGCTGTTGAAGCCGAGCTGCAGCCCGGCGGGCACGGTCTGGAAGGTCAGGTTCACCGTCTTCGGCTGCAGCAGCACGCTCTTGGTGTCGGTCAGGCCGTGCGCGTCGGTCACCGTCAGCCGGAGCTCCAGGTGCGACGGGTATTCGTGGTCCGGCGGCGCGAAGGAGCCGCCGGTGCCGGTGAAGGTGGTGATCTCGTGCTCGTGGCAGGTGCTGGGGCAGTGGTGCATGATCAGCTTCCACTGCATCCGCGAGCCGGGGATCGTGCCGTCCTGGGCGTCGGTGCCGGTGCCGGAGAACGTGATCGTGTCACCGACGGCCCACGTCAGCGAGGGCGAGGGCGAGTTGATGGTCGCCGTCGGGGCCGTGTTGCCGACGTTGATCGTGACGGTCGCGGTCCCCTGGCCGCCTCGCCCGTCGTCGGCCCGGAGCCTCACCACGTAGGAGCCGGGTTGCGTGTAGGTGTAGGACGGCGTGGCCGAGGTGGAGTCGTCGTAGTCGCCGTCGCCGTCCAGGTCCCAGCGGAAGGCGAGCGGGTCGCCGTCGGCGTCGGCGGATCCGGCGGAGGTGAAGTTCACCGTGAGCGGCGCGTTGCCCGAGGTCGCGCCGGCGCCGATGACGGCGGTCGGCGGGATGTTGTTGTACAGGTACCGGATGATCTGCCCGTTGGTGTAGTCGACCGCGAACAGGTCGCCGCCGGGGCCGGTCTGCACCTCCACGGCGGGCATCCCGGAGTCGAACGTGGTCACCGTCGCCGGGTCGGGCAGGCCGTTCGCGCCCTTGGTCATGACCCAGACGCACGACCTGCTGAAGTCGGAGAAGAACAGCGCGCCGTCGTAGGCGTCCGGGTAGGAGCCGCCCTCGTAGAACGCGACGCCGCTGGAGGACGATCCGCCTGACGGGCACGGGTCGTTCGGCGCGGGCTTGGAGGAGTGGTTCCAGGCGAAGTACGGCTGCGTCACCGCCGCCGGGCCCGCCGCGTACAGGTTCTCGCAGAGGGTCAGGTTCAGGTTGTCGTAGCCGCCCTGCCGGGCCGGGCCCTCGTAGCAGGGCCAGCCGAAGTTGCTGACCGGGCCGGTCGGAGCGGCGATCCGGTTGATCTCCTCGTAGGTGCTCCAGCCGACCTCGCCCGCCCAGATCTCGTTCGTGCCGGGCCGTACGGTGATGCGGAACGGGTTGCGCTGGCCGTAGGCGATGATCCGGGCCGCGTTGGGGTCGCTGCTTCCCGCGTTCGGGTTGCCGGGGGCGGCGGCGCCGGTGTCCGGGTCGATCCTGATGATGCTGCCGTTGAGGCCCGCCGGGTCGCCGCCGGTGCGCAGGTCCTGCGAGCGCAGCGCGCCGCCCTCGGCGGCCGGCGGGCTGAGCGCGGTGCCGACCGGCGAGGGCGGGTCGCCGCAGGGGTTGTCCGGGGTGACGTCGGAGCTGGTCAGGTTGTCCTGGCCGTAGTCGGCGAAGTTGAAGCTGGCGCCGTCGCCGCCGCTGGCGTAGAGCATGCCGTCGGGGCCGAACGCCAGGTCGCCGACGGAGTGGCTGGGGTGCTGCTGGCACCAGCCGGTGATCAGCGGGGTCTCGGCCACCGAGCCGCCCGAGGGCGCCAGCACGGACAGTCGCCCGGTGATCAGGCAGCCGTCCCCCGTTGCGCCGGGCGGGGTCGGGCACGGATCGGCGCTCGCGCCCGCGGTGCCCCAGCGCGGCGCGCTGCCGCCGGGCACCGCGTCGTAGGAGTACAGCACGTAGATGCGCGGGTCGGCCGGGAAGTCCGGGTGCAGGGCCAGGCCGAGGAGCCCGCGGTCCCAGAAGTTGTGCACCTGCGTGCGCAGGTCGGCGTAGATCGCCGGCGTGGTGTCGGCGAGGGAGTCGAAGACCTTGATCAGGCCGCTCTTCTCGGCGACGAACACCCGGCCGTCCGGGGCGAACTCGATGTTGGTCGGATTGGTCAGCCCGCTGAAGACCACCTGTCTCTGGAAGCTGCCCGGAAGTGCCTGCGCGGGCGGCGGCGCGACGATCGCCAGCCCGGTCGTGATCAGCAGGACGGATAAAAGCGCATGGCGAAGCCGCCGTAACACGGGAACCCCCTTGAAACGGAAAAATCCCCCGAGCCCTGAATCGATCTATCGCACCGATCCAGGGCTAAGTCACGCGCTTTGTCCGCATCTGGCCAGCCACGCGTACAGCAACCACCCCAGCTCGTACGGCCGGCACTCCCGGTCCACGGCGACCGGCGGGTAGACCCGGTCCAGGACACCGAGCCGCATCCCCTGATGCACGCCCGTCGCCATCGCCCGCAGCCCGCGCACCAGCTTGCGCGGATCGGCCCTGGCCTCCTTCCGCCAGGTCAGCGCCAGGTCGTCGAGCACGAACGAGGGCCGCTCGATCATCCAGTCGAGCCCCTTGGAGATCTCCGCCACGTACGCCGTGCCACCCGCGTCGGCCAGGTCCAGCAGCGCCATCGGCCCCATGGAGAGCTGGTGGACGCTGTACACCGGATACCCCTCCACCACCGAGCCGGTACGGGCGTCGTAGTGCCACCACCACTCCCCCTCCGGCCCCTGCGCCCGGCAGATGCCCGCGGCCACCTGCTCGGCGGCCCGCAGCGCCTCGGCGTCCCCGGTGGCGGCGTGCAGCCTGGCCAGCGCCTGCAGCGGGTAGACCTGGTCGGCGAAGCAGCCCACGTGGGCGCGGTAGCGCGGCACCAGCGCGCCGCGGCCGAGCGCGTGCGGGTAGAGCCGGTTGCCGGCCAGCCCGCCGAGCAGCCGCTCGCGGGCGCGTTCGGCCCGGCCGTCGCGCACCCCGGCCGCGACCAGGGCGGCCAGCACCCACGCCGCCTCGACGGTGTGGATGTGCCCGCCCGCGTCCAGCTCGGCCAGGCGGCTCAGGGCCAGGTCGAGGTCGGCGTGTCCGGTCTCGGCCGCCGCCCAGCAGATCAGCGCCGCGTCGCCGGCGCCGCTCACCTCGGGAAGCCGCTTGACCAGGTTCCCCACCAGGTCGAGGACGCCGTCACCGGCCAGCGCCGCCCGCTGCCGCTCCTCCTCCAGGGTGGCCACGCCGAGCGCGACGATCGCGGAGTAGCGGATGCTGCGCCCCTCGGGCACGGCCGTCCACGTGCCGTCGGGCTGCCGCCGGCCCCGGCGGGTGAAGACGAAGCCGCCGTCGCCGTAGCCGGGGGGCAGGCCGCGTACCGACAGGTCCAGCATGCCCCGCACGAAGTCCTGGTGGCCGGAGCTCAGCAGAGCGATCCGGTGATCCGTCACGTCGTCTCCTCGATCCTGCGTCTGACACCGGCCCACTCCCTGACCACCAGGAGCAGGAATCTGCCGTTGGTGCGCACGTAGCGCGGCCCGAGCCGCAGCGGCTCCTGGAGCATGCGGTAGAGCCATTCCAGCCCTAATCGCTGCCAGCGCACCGGCGCCCTGCGGGTACGCCCGGCCAGCACGTCGAACGAGCCGCCCACGCCGTGGATGATCCGCGCCCCGGTGCGCTCGCCCCACTCGCGGATGAAGATCTCCTTCTTCGGCGAGGTGATGCCCAGGAACAGCAGGTCGGCCCGCGAGGCGGCGATCTCGGCGGCGACCTCGGCCGACTCCTCCGGCGCGAAGTAGCCGTCGCGGGACCCGGCGACGGCCAGCCCGGGGTAGCGGGCGCGCACCTCGTCCAGCACGCCGGCCAGCACCTCGCCGGTCGCGCCGAGGAAGTAGGCCCGGTAGCCGCGCCGGCCGCCCTCGGCCATCAGCTCGGTGAACAGGTCGATGCCCGCCACCCGCTCGGGGATCCGGTGGCCGAGCACCCGCGCCGCCCAGACCACCGCCTGCCCGTCGGCCAGCACGAGATCGCTGTCCAGCACCGACTGGCGCAGGGCGGCGTCCGCGCGCATGTTGACGACCTTGGCGGCGTTCACCACGCCGATGGTCAGCTTGCCGCCCTCCCCGACGGCCGCCACGCAGCGGGCGATCACCTGGCTCATGGTGAGGGCGTCCAGCACGGTGCCGAACACCGTCTTCCTCTCCGGCAACCTCGTCATCCGTCCCCCTGGGGTGTCCATGACATATCGGTCTCAGCTCCGGAAACGTCACATCAAGGAAGGACCAGCTCGGTGAGCGTGGCCCGGTGGTCGGTCCGCGGCACCCGCAGGGTCTGGAAGCTCCGGACCGCGATCCGCCGGTCGGCCAGCACGTGGTCGATGGCCACCTTCGGGAACAGCCGCGGCTGCTCGTAGTAGGGCCAGGTCATGGAGAGCCCTTTTCCGGTGACGTCGGCGGCGTCCCGGTAGCCGGTGGCGATCAGGTCGCGCAGCACCGCGTGGTCGAGGGTGGAGTTGAAGTCCCCGGCCAGGATCCGCAGGGGTCCGCCGGCCGGCGGCAGCGCCCGGATGCTCGACGCCCAGCAGGCCGTGCGCCAGCCCTCCGAGGGCGCGCACGCGTGCACGGCGACGATCTCGGCCTCCCGCGCGCCCGGCAGCGTGACGACGGCGGGCAGGTGGCGCGGGCTCTCCTCGAAGGGCGGCGCCGCGATCGGCGAGTCCGCGGCCCGCAACGGGTACCGCGAGTAGATCGCCGCCCCCGACGAGTCCTCCCCCGGCAACACGATCCGGTACGGCAGCAGCCGCGTCAGCCCCAGCTCCTCCACCCGCTCCCGCATCAGGCCGGTGAACTCCAGCAGGTGCAGCACGTCGGGCCGCTCGCGCTCGACCGTCTCCACCAGCACCGGCGGCAGCACGGAGGAGTGCAGCAGGTTGACCGCCAGCACCCGCAGCACCGGCCCGGCGGCCGGCGGGTTGCCCTCGGGCACCGCGCGCGGCACGACGGCCACCGCGAACGCGCACGTCACGGCGAGCGCGGCGGCGATCAGCGGCCCGGCGCGCAGGTAGAGCGCGAACGCCAGCGGCACCACCGACAACGCCGCCGCGTACGGCGTGAACGACACGAGCTGCGACCACAGGAACTTCGGCTCCCACCCGCACAGCCGCAGCCCCGCCCATCCCGCCAGGCCCGCCACCATGAGCCACAGCACCGCGCCGCCTACGCGACGCCGCACCGGCGCCCGCGCGTCAGCACCGGCCAGGCCGCGCGCAGCGCCTGGTGCCAGTGCCGGATCGGCTCTCCCTTCGTGTGCGCGAGCACGCTGTTGGCCGGACGCCGGGCCGGCCGGGGAAGCCCGCCGAGCTCACCGGGCGCACCCGTTCCGGGTCCAGGCCGAGCAGCGTGAAGATCTCCTTGGCCAGGCCGCACCATGTCGTCTCCCCGGAGCTGGTGCCGTGGTAGACGCCCGGCGGCAGCTCGGAGCGCGCCAGCCGTACCAGGTAGTCGGCCAGGTCGGCGGTCCACGTCGGCTGGCCGTGCTGGTCGTCGACCACGTCCACGGTGTCGCGCTCGGCCGCCAGCCTGATCATGGTCCGGACGAAGTTGGGGCCGGCCGCGCCGTACAGCCAGGCGCTGCGCACCACGTGGTGCCCGTGCTCCAGCGCCGCCCGCTCGCCGGCGAGCTTGGTCCTGCCGTACGCGTTCACCGGCGCGGTCGGCGCGTCCTCCGGGTACGGGCCCGGCGCGGTGCCGTCGAAGACGTAGTCGGTGGACACGTGCACGAGCCGCGCCCCGGCCCGCGCGCAGCTGTCGGCCAGCCAGCCCACCGCGTGCCCGTTGATCTCCAGCGCCTCGTCCTCGTGGGTCTCGGCGTCGTCCACGGCGGTCCAGGCGGCGCAGTTGACCACCACGCCCGGCCGGTAGGCGGAGACGAAGTCGCGGACCGCGCGCCGGTCGCACAGGTCGAGCTCGGACCGGCCGAGCGCGAGCACCGGCTCGCCGGTCAGCGCCGCCCGTTCCAGGACGTCGGCGGCCAGCATCCCGCCGCCGCCCGTGACGAGCCACCTCATGGCAGGCGCCCGGTCACGCGGGCCACCAGTCGCGGTGCTCGGCGTACCAGCGGATCGTGTCCTTCAGCCCCTGCTCGAACGGGATCTCCGGGCGGTAGCCGAGCTTGCGCAGCTTGCTGTCGTCCAGGGAGTACCTGCGGTCGTGGCCCTTGCGGTCCTCGACGTGGCGCACCGAGTCCCAGTCGCGGCCGCAGGCTTCGAGCAGGCGGGCGGTCAGCTCCTTGTTCGTCAGCTCGGCGGTGCCGGCGATGTGGTAGATCTCGCCGGGCTCGCCCTTCTCGGCGACCAGGCGGATGCCGGCGCAGTGGTCCTCGGCGTGGATCCAGTCGCGCACGTTCCCGCCGTCGCCGTACAGCGGGACCGGTCGGCCGCGCAGCAGGTTCGTGACGAACAGCGGGATCAGCTTCTCGGGGTACTGCCGGGGGCCGTAGTTGTTGCCGCAGCGGGTGATCGACACGTTCAGGCCGTAGGTGATCGCGTACGAGCGGGCGATCAGGTCGCCGCCCGCCTTGCTGGCCGCGTACGGCGAACGCGGCCGCACCGGCGCGGACTCGTCCCAGGAGCCGATGTCGATCGACCCGTAGACCTCGTCCGTCGAGACCTGGACGACCTTGGGCGTGCCCGCGTCCAGGCACGCCTGCAGCAGCGTCTGGGTGCCGAGCACGTTGGTCCGCATGAACTCGGCGGCGGCGCCCTCGATCGACCGGTCGACGTGTGACTCGGCGGCGAAGTTCACCACCAGGTCGTGACCGGGCACGACCTCGCGCAGCAGCTCGGCGTCGCAGATGTCGCCGTGGACGAACTCGTGCCGCACCCCTTCCAGGTTGGCCCGGTTCCCCGCGTAGGTGAGCTTGTCGAGGACGGTGACGTACGCGTCGTGCAACCCCCGGACGAAATGGGAGCCGATGAATCCCGCGCCGCCCGTCACCAGAATTCTTGTCATGTAGTGATCTGTACCTTGCTGTGATCGCCCAGCACGAGACGGTGGGCTCTGGGCGTGTTGGGCGCTCGGGTGACCTCGACGTCGTGGCCGATCAGTGACGCCTCGATCCGGCCGACGCCGTCGATGGACGCCCGGGGCAGCAGGATCGAGTATTCGATCTCGCTGCCGGTGACCACGCACGACGCGCCGACCGAGGTGAACGGCCCGACGTAGCTGTCCTGGATGCGCGCCCCCCGGCCGATGATCGCCGGGCCGACCACGCGGGAGCGCTCGACCACCGCGTCCGGCTCGACCACGACCCGGCCGATCAGCTCGCTGGCCTCGTCGACCCGCCCGCGCACGCCGGGCTCGACCGACTCCAGGACCAGCCGGTTGACCTCCAGCATGTCGGTGACGTTGCCGGTGTCCTTCCAGTATCCCGAGATCACCGACGACTCCACGCGCAGACCGGCCTCGATCAGCCACTGGATGGCGTCGGTGATCTCCAGCTCGCCCCGCCACGACGGCTTGAGCTCGGCGACGGCGGCGTGGATCGCCGGGCTGAACAGGTACACGCCGACCAGCGCCAGGTCGCTCTTGGGCCGGGCCGGCTTCTCCTCCAGGCCGATCACGCGGCCCTTCGCGTCCAGCTCGGCGACCCCGAACTGGCCGGGATCGCCGACCCTGGTCAGCATGATCTGCGCGGCGGGCCGTTCCCTGGCGAACCTGTCCACCAGGTCGTTGATGCCGCCGACGACGAAGTTGTCGCCCAGGTACATGACGAAGTCCTCGTCGCCCAGGAACTCACGGGCGATCAGCACGCCGTGCGCCAGCCCGAGCGGCGCCTCCTGGCGAAGGTAGGTGACCTGCAGCCCGAACGCCGAGCCGTCCCCCACCGCCGACTCGATCTCCGCCTGCGTGTCCCCGACCACCAGGCCGAGCTCCCGGATCCCGGCGGCCGCGATGGCCTCCAGCCCGTAGAACAGGACCGGCTTGTTGGCGACGGGGACCAGCTGCTTGGCCGAGGTGTGCGTGATGGGCCGGAGCCGTGTGCCCGACCCTCCGGCGAGCACGAGTGCCTTCACTGCTAGTAAGCCCCTTCTCCACGGGTGACGACGGACCAGGTCTTCCACAGGATCTGCAGGTCGAGCAGGAGCGACCAGTTCTCCACGTAGCGCAGGTCGAGCCGTACGGACTCCTCCCACGTCAGGTCGGAGCGCCCGCTGACCTGCCACAGGCCGGTCATGCCCGGCTTGACCACCAGGCGGCGGCGCACGTCGGCGCCGTACCTGGCGACCTCCTCCGGCAGCGGCGGCCGGGGGCCGACGAGGGACATCTCACCACGGATGACGTTGAGCAGCTGCGGCAGCTCGTCCAGCGAGTAGCGGCGCAGGAACGCGCCGACCCGGGTGATCCTTGGATCGTTCCTTATCTTGAACAGCACGCCGTCGAACTCGTTCGCCGCGAGCAGCTCGTGCTTGAGCCGTTCCGCGTCGACCACCATCGTGCGGAACTTCACCACCCGGAACTCCCTGCCGCCCCTGCCCACCCTGGTCTGGTGGAACAGCGCGGGCCCCTGGCTGGTGAGCCTGATCACCAGGGCGAGCGCCAGCAGCGGCAGCGCGAGCACCAGCAGGGCCGCGCCGGCCACCAGCCGGTCGAAGGCCGCCTTCACGAGCTGCCGCGAGCCGTCGAACTCCGGGTGCTCCACGTGCAGCAGCGGCATCCCGGCCACCGGCCTGATGCTGATGCGCGGGCCGGCGACGTCCATGAGCGCGGGCGCCACGAACAGGTCGGTACGCGCGGTCTCCAGGCTCCAGGCCAGCCGGCGCAGCGCCGCGCCGTCCAGCTCCGGACAGGCCAGGACGGCCACCGCGTCGGCCCGCGAGTGGGCCACGACCTCGGCGACGTCGCCGAAGGAGCCCATCACGGGGATGCCGTCGAGGTCGACGTCGAGCGTGTCGTGCGGCAGGCAGGCTCCCACCACCTGCATGCCGTGGTGCGGCTGACGGCGGAACTGCACGACGAGGTCGAGGATCGACTCCCGGTGCCCGACCGCGATCACCTGCCGCATGTACTCGCCGATCGCCCGCCTGCGATGAAGACGCTTGCGCATGCGGTAGCGGAAGTAGAGCGTGGCGGCCAGCACCAGCGGCAACATCGCCATGACGAAGCTGCGCGCGATGGCCGTCTGCGTGGCGTAGGCCAGGATGGCCGTGGTGGCCATCAGCCCGATGCCGCCGGCGAAGACGGCCTTGAACTCCTCGGTGCCCTCGCCGTTGGCGCGTTGACGGTACGCGCCCGCCATCATGAGCGCGACCGGCCAGACGACGAGCAGGCCGAGCCCGAGCACGTACTCGGCGATCGGCACGTACACGCCGGAGGCCAGGCGTACGCCCAGCACGCACGCGCACGCGAACAGCGCGCACGCCGTGTCCCCACCTAACAGGAGCCGCAGATACGCCCGCGTCCAGATGTTGGACTCAAGGCGTGGCGCGGCCTCGAGGAGCACAGCAGTGGACTCCCCAGTCCCCACCCTCATAGCACCACCCTGTGATAACTGCTTTCACCGCGATAACAGGACGTTCCTTGTGCCGCATAGGTTGACAATGACCCATGCGTTATCAAGGGCGGCGGCCCCCACTAAAGAGTAAAGATCGATTCCAACCTGGGGAATAACGGGAAATGTCCACAATCGGACGTCGATCTAGGGGTTTCGGGGGTTGACGGAACGATCCAAAAGTGCAGCGTGCGGGCGAGAAAATGTGAGGTTTATGGCGACATTTCGCCAGGTGACCGGCAGGCAAAGCCGCTAGTCGTACTCCAGATCCGGCAATGCGGACGGCGGATCAGGGCTGCGCCACACGACCACAACTCCGTCACGCGCGGAATCGGCGGCCAGGTTCAGCCGGTCGAGATCGAAATCGGGCAAGTAGCGTAGTCGGGCGACAAAGGTGGCATCAGTCGCGGAACGCGGCACCACGCAGCCTTCGCCGTCCCGATCGAGGAGGATGTAGAGGACGTCTTCCCCGGATTCGGTGGCGACACGGACCTCCACCACGTCCTCCCACGCGAGGGCTTCGACGCTGCCGTCGGCGTAGTGGCGGGTGACGCCCTCTTCGGTGACATATACGTAGGAGTCCGGCATCGGGTTGCCGTGCATGGCCGCGATTCTTGCGAGTTCCGGGGTTGTCCCGCAAGGGCTCGCGCGCAATGACGCACACGGCTCACCCGTTCAGGGAAGCTCGGGACTGCCCCAGTTGTGGCTGAGATGCGCCGCGACGGCCGCCCGCGCCGCCTCCACCGGGCCCGCCGCGATGGCGTCGAGCAGCTCGCGGTGCTCGCGGATCAGGACCTCCCGGTCGCGGTAGACCTGGCGCAGACGCACCATGCCGAGCCTGGTCTCGGCGGCGAGCGTGGCGTAGAGGCGTTCGAGCCGCCGGCTGCCGGCCGCCTCGATCAGCGCCTCGTGCAGGGCCATGTGCTCGGCCACGGTCGCCGACCACGGCGCGTCTGCCGGCAGCGCCTCCCACCTGAGCAGCGCGGCCTCGGCGTCGGGCACCCGGCGGCCGGCCACGGCCTGGGCCATCAGGTCCTCCAGGGGGCGGCGCACGTACATGAGGTCCTGGAGGTCCGAGATCGTCACCTCGGGGACATAGGCGCTGCGGTTGCGCTCCCGCCTGAGCAGTCCCTCGTGCACCAGGCCGGCCAGCGCCTCGCGCACGGTCGGCCTGGCCACGCCGTACGACGCGGCGATCTCCTGCTCGGGCAGCGGCGTGCCCGGCGCGATCTCGCCGGAGAGCACCCGGGTGCGCAGGGCGTCGGCGAGCGCGCCGACCGTGGAGACGGGTTTGAGGGGCAACATCACGGCTGTGATGCTAGTGCCGTTTCCCCGTCGCGCTCCCTGCCCTGCTCCCTGGCCCGGCCCCTGCCGCGTTCCGGCACGGCCACCGCCACCAGCCCGAGCACCAGCATCACCAGCCCGGCGACCGAGAGCGGGGACAGCCGCTCGCCCAGCACCAGCAGGCCCAGCAGCGCGGCGACGGCCGGCTCGGCCAGCGCCAGCGTCGAGGCCGTGGCGACCGGCGTGGTGCGCAGGCCGCGCCCGTACAGGATGTAGGACAGCGCGGTGGTGCCCAGGCCCAGGTAGAGCACGGCGAGCAGCCCGCGCGGCTCCCCCAGCCAGCCGACGCCGTTGACCAGCAGCACCGGCAGCATGACCAGGGCGGCGCCGCCGAACATCACCCCCATCACGGCGTCCGACTCGGCCCCCTTCTCGATGGCCCTGGCCGCCGAGACCGCGTAGAAGGCGTAGAGCAGGCCGCCGATCAGCGCGAACAGCACGCCCGAGACCATCTGGCCGCCCGCCTGCGCGCCGCCGCCGACGATCAGCGCCGCGCAGCCGCCGACCGCCGCCGTGGTCGCCAGCGCCCATCGCCCGCTCGGCCGCCGTCCGTGCAGCGCCCAGGACAGCAGGCCCGTGAACACGGGCCCGCTGCCGATCGCGACCACCGTGCCGATGGCCACGCCCGTACGCCCGACCGCCGCGAAGAAGCACAACTGGTACGCCGCCACCGCCAGGGCCGCCGGCACCAGCCCCGGCCGGAACGCCCGCCGGACGCCGGCCCGCGCGAGCAGGCCGAGCGCGGCGCCGCCGATGACCAGCCGGGCGGCGGCCAGGGCGACCGAGTCGGCCGAGACCAGCAGCCCCGCCGTGCCCGCGGTGCCCCAGAGCGCGGAGGCGCCCACGACGGCGAGAGGTCCGTTCTTCATGCCTACATTGTCAGACAATTAGACAATTTCGTCCAGCAGGTCGTCCAGCAGGCGGTCAGCGGGGGCGGCGACGTCGCCCGCGTAGTCGTCCAGGACGGCGAGCGCGGCGTGCACGTTCGGCAGGCTTCTGCGCGGCAGCTCCAGCAGCGGCTCGCCCTCCGCGGTGATCCCGCCCTCCACGTGGAAGGCGTCGCCGGAGACGGTGAGGGACACCTCGAAGCGCACCTCGCGGCCGTCGGGGAGGACGAAGTCGGCGCCCGTGCGCACTCCAGAGGGCGGGACGAAACAGGAGAACGGACGGCTGCGCACGAAGGGGTGGCGTAAGCCGGCGAGGATCTCGGCCGCCCTGCTCAGGGCCGCCAGCAGCCCGGCCGCGGCCCGGCTCTCGCTGTCCACCCGAAAAAGGGTAGTTCACCCCGCCACCACGTGACCAGCCAACTCGATCACCTGGCCCCCCGCGGCGGGTCAGGCCGGGCCAGTCAGTCGGTGGCGAGGCGGGCGTGGCGTTCGACGTCGAGGCGCACGCCCTCGTAGCAGAGCTTGCCGCGCTCGATGCCCTCCGCCCGGAACCCCGCCTTGGTCGCCACCCGGCACGAGGCCGGGTTGTCCGTGCGGTGCCCCAGCTCCAGCCGGAACAGCCCGCGCTCGCCGAACGCCCACCGGGCCAGCTCCTCGGTGGCCGCCGTCGCGATCCCGAGCCCCCGGTGTGCGGGCAGGACCCAGTAGGACACCCACCCGGTGTCGTGGGCGTCGATCCCGGCCACGGCCACGTTGCCGACCACCGCGCCGCCCTCGACGGTCACGGCGAACGCGTGCCCGACGCCCGTCCAGGACGTGATCCAGCCCACCGCGTCCTTGAGCGTGACGACGGGGAAGGACGACTGGCGGCGCAGATCGGGCGTACGGAACGCGCTCAGCACGGCCGGGGCGTCGTCCTCGCGCCACTCGCGAAGCCGGATGTCGACGGGGGTCACGCTGCCCGAGACTACCGCCGGCTCACGACGGCGCGATCTGGTGCTCCGCCTCGAACGCGCTGACCAGCGGCCGGGGCGCGGTCAGGCACCACGCCTCGGCCATCAGCTCGAACAGCTCGTCGGCGTCGATCTTGTCGAGGTGGACGACGACCCACCCGAAGCGCCCCGCGGTGAACTGCACCTCGAACACCTCGGGCCGCTCGGCCACCAGCGCCAGCTGCTCCTCGATCGTGGCCTTGACCCCGACGGTCTCGGTCTTCTCCCACAGGTAGCCGAAGCCCTTGCCGTGGACCTTGAAACCGACCCATTCCCCGCCGGGATGCTCGGTCACCTCCGGCAACCCGCGGACCAGGTCAAGGAACTCATCGACGCTCACACCCATGCAGCCTGTCTACCAAACCCGACCGACAACTCCGCCGGCTCAGCGGTAGTAGCGGACCTCGATGACGTTGCGGTCCAGGTCGGGGAAGAAGATCGTCTCGGGCGCGATGCCCTGGGCGCCGAAGGAGTTGGAGCCCTTGCCGGTGACCTCGATCCCGTGGTCCTTCAGCCGCACCTGGAGCGCGTCGAAGTCCTCCCGGCTCACCGACAGGCAGAAGTGGTTGATCTGGTGTCCGGCGCTGCCCGTCACCCCCGTGCCCTCCTCCACGCCCTTCGACACCTCGTGCGCCATCAGGTCGATGATCGTCTCGCCGGCGATCCGTACGCTCGGGAACCCCGCTTTGCCCTCGCGGAACTCCTCCCCCCGGACCCCTGGCAGGCCCACCACCTGCTCGTAGAAGCGCAGGGCGGCAAGCTGGTCGGAGACCCAGAGAACGAGATGGTCCAGACGCGCATCCATGTAATAGATCCTCCATTCCCGTCCAATATCCGTTGCGCGCATGCCGCTGTCCAATTGAGGGCCCCCGGGGCGGACGATCGTCCCCTGATCGAAAGGCGTGATTCACGCGGGGTTCCCCTGTCCAGGCGGGCGGCCGGTCCGTCATCATCTGTCCTATGACGGTGACCGTGCGGACCGAGCCGATGCCCTTCGTCGTACGGGCCGCCAGGTTCGTCATGACGCTCCAGGTGGCGTTCGGGCTGGTGGCGGTTGTCTCCCTGGGCGCCGCGGCGTTGTCCGTCCTCGCACCCGGCCCGCTCCTGCTGGTCGCGTGGGAGGCGGCGCTCCTCGGGCTGACCGGCTGGCTGCTGGGCCGCTTCGGCACCCGCGCCACGTGGGTGCGCTGGGCGGTCGTCGCCCTGGAACTGCTCGTCGTCACCGAGTTCGCGGTACTGCGCCTGATCGACTCCGGCCACCTCGACCCGGTACGGCTGCTCGTCACGAACGCCCTCGGGCCGCTGCCCGTCCTCGTCCTGCTGCTCCTGCCGCCGTCCTGGGGCTGGTTCTCGCAGCGGAAGCGGACGGATGCCGCCTCTTGACAGGAATGGGCGAAGATCGTCCATGATCGGGCATGAACGCGTTGATCCGGGCGGCCCTCGTGGGGGCCGTCGTGGGCCTGGCACAAGCCGTCATCGCCTTCCACGGCCCTGAGGACGCCGCGGGCAACCTGCTGCTGATGTTGTTCGCGCCCCTTCCGGCCGGGATGTTGCTGGCCTGGTACGCCATGTTGCGGAACTGGTGGCTCGTGGCGCTGCTGGGGCATTTCGCCCTGGTCGCGCTGTACGTCGGCCTGACCATGACCGCACCCTTCCCCGTCCTCGTCGGCCTCGGCTTTTGGCGGGTCGGCCTGATCACCATGGCCGCCGGAGCCTGCGGCTACGCCGTGGGAGCGGGGTTCGCCCTGCCGCTCGCCACACCGCTACGCGTCTCGGCGATCGGCGTGGCCGCGTCCATGTTCCTGGCGGCCTGGTCGAACCAGGACGTGATCGCGCTCGCCGCCCGGGCGCAGGCCATGGCCGCCCGGGACACCACGAACGTCGTGCCCGACCTGCCCGGTTTCCGGCTGGAGGAGGTGGCCGTCCTCCGCCGAGGAGCTCCTCCTCGTGTACCAGCGATCCCCCGCCAGCGGCGTCGGGGTCGAGATCCGGCCGGCGACCATGACCCCGGAGCAGGCGTGCGACGACGAGGCCGACCTCGAGGACATGGTCTGCGCCGAGGCCGCGCGGGACCTCTGGGTCCTGAAGGACGGCGACACCAGGACCGTGTTCACCGTCCATGGCGACACCCTGGTGGAACTCCACAGCTCCGACGTCCCGGAGAAGCAGTTGCTCGCCGCCGCACGCGCCCTGCGGCCCATCGGCCTCTGGGAGCTGGCCGCGCCCGCGTACGAGCGACAGTGATGCGGCGAGGCAGTCGGAAAGTGCTGGGACATGCTGGATAGGCTGGGGTTCAGCGACGAGGAGGAGGTCGTCTACCTCGAGCTCCTGCGCCGCCGCCGGGTGACGATCCCCGACGTGGGCGAGGCGCTGGACCTGCCGGTGACGGCCGTGACGGCGGCCGTGACACGGCTCGTCGCGTTCGGCCTGGCCAGCCGCGACAACACCGGGTTGTACACGGCCGTGCCCCCCGACGTGGGCCTCGGCACGCTGATCGCCGAGCGCCAGGCCGCGCTGCAGCAGGTGCAGGGCAGGCTGGCCGAGCTGGTGGAGGTGTACCGCACGGGCGCGGCCTCGCCCGCGGGCGAGATCGAGGCGCTCACCACGCCGGAACAGCTCGCCACCTGGCTCGGCAACCTGGAACGCGGCGCCCGTCGGGAGGTGCTGGCCTTCTTCCGGCCTCCGTACGTGCTCGACGTCAACCTGGTCGACTCCACCAACGCCCTGGCCACCTACCGCTACGTGTACGAACGCGCCGCGCTGGACGACCCCAGGGCCCCGGCCGAGATCGCCAGGTTCCTGAAGGGCGGCTACGAGATCAGGATCGCCGTCGAGCTGCCCAGCAAGATGATCGTCGTGGACCGGGAGGTCGTGCTCCTGCCCGTCCTGCCCGACCAGACGAGCGTGGAACCGGGCTTCCTCCTGGTCAGGGGGCAGTCCCTGGTCCATCTTCTGGTGGAGTTGTTCGAGCGGGTGTGGCAGGCGGCGACCCCGCTGCGGCTCACCGCCACGAGCGTGACCGAAGGGGTCGCGGCCTGGGACGACACCGATGTGACGCTGATGACGTACCTGCTGTCCGGGATGCCGGACAAGACGGTCGCCAGCCGGCTCGGCACCAGCGAGCGCACCGTCCAGCGCCGGATCCGGCGGCTGATGAAGCTGGCCGGGACCGACAGCCGCATGCAGCTCGCCTGGTACGCGGCCCGGTCCGGCATGATCCCGCTGTGAGGGGCGCCCCCGCCGGGGACGCCCCTCACCTGGACCTATCGGCGTAGCTGGTACGCGCGGGTCACGGTCTGCTCGACGGTGCCGCCGTCGGCGTCGGTGGCCTGCACGCGCAGCGAGACGAACCCGCCGGGCTTCGCCGGGTTCCTGATCGTGCCGGTGAAGGCCCGCTCACCGGCACCGGCGAGCCGCACGGGCTGCCAGGTGGCGCCGTCGTCGGCGGAGGTCCACAGGGCGGCCCGGGTGATGCGCGGCCCCGCCAGGCCCTTGGGGTAGCGCAGGCCGAGGCCGACGCGGGTGGGGGCGTTCGCGCGGGCGCTGTTGGCCTCGTCGACGTCGAGGTCGTAGTCGATCGACAGGACCGGCAGCAGGGCGGAGGTGGCCGCCTGCTCCGAGTGGAACGTCCAGTCGGTGCGCACCTTGGTGGAGGTCGTCCAGAAAGGCTGGTCCCGCTGCACGTCGGTCACCACTCGGTACTGGGCGCGTTCCGGCACCACCGGGAAGGCGACGGCCGCCGACGGCGCGGTGCCCAACAGCTCGCCGTCGCGGTAGACCGTCGACTGCTCCTTGTCTGCGGAGGCGCGGAACAGGTACGTCTGGCCGGGCGCGGTGTCGAACAGCCCGCCCGCGAGGAGCACGCCGGTCGCGCCGTCGCGGAACGCCGACTTGTCCACCGTGGCCGGCAGCGCCGTGCGGACCACCGCCTTGTTCCAGTCGCGCGACACCCGCTGACCGGCCTTGAGCACGTACGGCGCGGTCTGCTGCCACGCCTGGCCGCCCTCCCAGACCGAGCCCACCTGCATCGCCTCCCAGGTCCGCAGGTCGGCCGTGACGTACTCGGTGAGGGGCCGCGGCATGATCAGCCGGGTGAAGACCGCGTAGGCCATGCTCTGCATCGGCGAGACCAGCAGCCGGACGTACCCGGCCTCCGTGGCCGGCGCCGACGCGTGGAACGACGACTGCACGGTGGCCAGCTCGCCGTCGCGCACCTTGTACCGCTGGTCCGCCGGGACGCCGCCGTTCCGGTACTTGACCAGCTCGTAGGCGTACGGGCTCACCGCCGTGCCCGTGAGCCGGACCTGCAGCCTGCCCCGGCCCGCCGCCGCGGCCAGCCGGGCGCCCTGCTCACCCGCGAGCGTCATCGCCGGGATCCTGGTCAGCGACGTGCTCCAGTTCTCGGCGCCCCAGTTGTCGGGCTTGTCGTTGTAGACGATGACCGCGCCCGCGCCCGCGGCGGCCGCGTTGTCGACCTGCTGCTGCGGCGTGAGCTCGGCGCTGCGCTTGACCAGCGCGAGCCGCCCCCGGACCGCCTGCCCCGCGTAGTCCTCGGGACGGCCGGTCCCGGCGTCCGCGGCCCGCATGACCTGGGTGCCGTCGATGCGCGCGGAGCCGGCCCGGCCCCGGAAGAACGCCGGCTCGATCGGCTCGGCCCCGGCGCCGAGGATCTGCGCCTTCAGCTCCGGCGCGGTGAGCGACCAGCCGACCCGGGACTCGAAGCGGCTGCTCGTGCCCTGGGACGGGACGGAATACACCTTCGTCTCGCCGTTCATCCACTGTTCGAGGCCGTAGGCGTTGGTGCCGGCCGCGCTCTGGATCGCCAGGCCGAGCCGGACCCTGTTCGTCTGGTTCGGCTTCGGGGTGTCCATGGTGACCGGTCCGGCCTTGGCGCCGTCGAACGTGATGGTCCGGTCGGAGTCGATGACCGCGCCCGGCTCGGCGCCGTAGGTGTACTCCCAGACCCGGTTCCCCTCGGCGGCGTAGTGGAAGATCTCCGCCATGAAGGCGTGCTCGCCCCGGGGCAGCCGGACCTTGGCGGTGCCGTCCGCGCCGATCAGGTAGCTGTCCGGAAGGCCCAGCCTGTCGAGGTTGATGTCGTGCACGACGGCGGCGCCGGTGGTCGGCTTGCCGTCCCGGTCGAGCACCTTGAGGGTGACGTCGAAGCGCTCCACGTCCCGGACGAAGCCGACGGCCGTGGTCACGACCGTCTGGCCGTCGGCGGTGGTCGCGGTGACGTGCGCGCCGTGCGCCCCGGCCGGCACGGCCGAGGTGTCGACGGTGACGGCCGCCGACGCGGTGCCGTGCGCCGGCACGGTCACCGTCTGGGCGCCCAGGGTCAGCGCCGCGGCCGGCAGGTCCTCGCCCGCGCCCTTGGCGGCGAGCGTCAGGGTGACGGGCTGGTCGCCGTCGTTGACGTACTCGATCTGCTTGGTGGCCGGCTCTCCGGCGTCCCAGTCGGCGAGCCTGAAGTCGATCACACCGGACCCCGAGACGGGCTGGCGTACGGCGCGGCTCACGTCCACGCGGCCGGCGCCCTGGCTGTGCACGGGGGTGCCGGCCGTCGTCCGCGCCGTGCTGACGAGCTGGTTCTTCAGCCTCGCGGCGGTCCAGTCGGGGTGCCGCTGCGCGAGGATCGCGGCGGCGCCCGCCACGTGCGGCGTGGCCATGGACGTGCCGCTCGCCGTGGTGTACGTGCCGTCGACCGGCGTGCCCATCGAGGTGCCCGCGGCGCGGGCGGCCACGATCTTGAAGCCGGGAGCGGTGATCTCCGGCTTGAGCGCCCCGTCGCCGCCGCGGGGACCGCGGCTGGAGAAGTCGGTGATCGCGTCCGCCGAATCGACCGCGCCGACGGTGAGCGCCGCCTCGGCCGCGCCGGGCGAGCCCACCGTGGTCGCCCCCGGGCCGCTGTTGCCCGCGGCGATGGTGAACAGCACGCCCGTCTCGGCGGTCAGCTCGTTGACCGCCACGGCCATCGGGTCGGTGCCGTCGGCGCCCTCCTGGCCGCCCAGGCTCATCGAGACGACCTTCGCACCCGAGTGGGCCGCCCAGTTCATCCCGTCGAGGATCCACGACTCCATGCCGGCGCCCTCGTCGGCCAGCACCTTGCCCACGATCAGCCGGGCGCCGGGCGCCACGCCCTTGTACTTGCCGCCCGAGCCCGCGCCGCTGCCCGCGATCGTGGAGGCGACGTGCGTGCCGTGCCCGTGGCCGTCCTGCGCCGTCTGGCCGGGGACGAAACTGCGGCTCTCCGCGATCCGGTCGGCCAGGTCGGGGTGGTTCGCGTCCACGCCGGTGTCCAGGACGGCGACCTTGACGCCGGTTCCGTCGTAACCGGCGGCCCATGCCTCGGGGGCGCCGATCTGCGGCACGCTCTTGTCGAGCAGCGTCTTGACCTTGCCGTCCAGCCAGAGCTTCTCGATGCCGCCGGAGAGCCGGGCCTTGGGCGTCCCCGCCTTGGCGGTGTCGTCGTCGACGGCCTCCCAGAACGCGCCGCCGCGCTTCTTGTCCGCGGCGACGGCCGCGCCCCGGATGCCGGGCAGGGACCGGGTGACCCGGCCGCCGTCGGGTGGACCGGCCTTCGCCAGGCCCTTGCCGGTGTACCGCACGATGGTCGGGATCGACTCGCTGTGGGCGTCGTCGTACCCCTGGGCGATGAGCTGGGTGACGTTGAACAGCCGCTTGTCCACCTGGCCCGAGGCGACCAGCGGCGCGGCCTCGTTCGGCAGCACGTACACGTCGGTGCCGACCGTGTAGGTGCGCAGGTCGCCGGCCGACCGCCGGCCGGGGGTGACGGTGACCGAGACGGGACGGCCGGCCTGGCTGGCCACGACGACCTCGTCCCCGGTGATGAGGGTGACCCGCGCGGTGGTGACCGACGACGCCGGTACGCCGGTGACACCGGCGGCGGGGGCCGTCGCGTCACCGTGGGCGCTTCCGGTGCCGGCCGCGACGAGCGTGGCGGCGAGGGCGGCGCTGAGCAGCGCCGCTCTACGACTGAATGGCATGGCGGTGGCTCTCTTTCTACCGGTTGGGGGTTGCGCAACCGGCAGAACAAAGTTTTGCCAGAAAGGGACGGACACACCATGACTAGGGCATGGCGGACAACCGACATGTCAGGTCGTTGCCACCGGCCGAGTCAGCGACGGGTGTCAAGGCTTGAGGTCGCGGGCGGTTCCGGCCGCGACAGCGCCCAGCTTGTCGGGGTTGGCGACGTTGTGGACGGCGGTGATGTGCCCCTCGGCGTCGAAGTCGAAGGTCACGGTGGCGACGACCCGGCCCTGACCGCTGAACACCACGCCGGGGCCGCCGTTGATCTCGGCGAGCTCGGCCCTCATGTCGCCCGGCTCGACGCCCTGGTAGGCGACCGTGCCGATCGCGGCGAACCACGCGGCCACCGTCTTCGCGCCCACGACCGGACGCAGCGCCTGGCGCACCTTCCCGCCCCCGTCGGTCCACAGGGTGACGTCGGGGGACAGCAGTTCCATGAGCGTGTTGATGTCGCCACCGGTCGCGGCGGCCAGGAAACGCCGCGTGACGTCCCGCTGCCGCGTCCGGTCGGCCGTGAAGCGCGGCCGCCGGGCCTGCACGTGCTCCCGCGCCCGATGCGCGACCTGGCGCACCGCCGCCTCGGAACGCTCCACCGCCTCGGCGATCTCGGCGTGGCTGAAGCCGAAGACCTCCTTGAGCACGAACACCGCGCGTTCGAGCGGGCTCAGCGTCTCCAGGACCACCAGCATCGCCGTCGAGACCGAATCGGCGCCCGCGACGTCGTCGGCGGTGTCGCCGCTGGTCAGGATCGGCTCCGGCAACCACGGCCCCACGTACGTCTCGCGCTGGTACTGCGTCGACCGCAGCCGCTGCAGGGCCACGTTCGACACGATCCGCGCCAGGTACGCCTTGGGATCGGCCACCTGCGAACGGTCGTCGGCCGACCACCTGATCCAGGCGTCCTGGACCGCGTCCTCGGCGTCGGCCGCCGAGCCGAGCACGCGGTAGGCCACCGAGAACAGCAGCCTGCGATGCTGGTCGAAGACCTGCTGGTCCTGCTCCGAGTACGCGTGGCTCATCGCCCGGCGCCGATCCGGGTGAACCGGCCGCCGCGCGGCCAGAGCGCGCCGGAGACCGGCATCTTCTTCATGCGGACGTACGTCGGCCAGGGTGCTGCAGTCACCGTCTCCTTATACCGTGCGGCCGTGCGACCGGTGAGATACACCCTGCGCGGGCTGTCGTCGGGGTGGGTGAACTGCACGACCCCGTCGTTGCGGCCGAGGCTCACCGGGGTGTGGTAGTAGCCGAAGCGGAACGGCTTGAGCCGCCGGCCGTCCAGGGCGCGCAGGATCGACACCGCGGCGTGCACGCCGGTCGGCATGCCGCTCTGGCAGGTGCCGTGCATGACGCCGTAACCCTGGCGGATCGCGGCGGCGTCGCCGAGGGCGTACACGTCCGGGTGCGACACCGAGCGCAGGAAGGCGTCGGTGACGATCCGGCCGCGGTCGTCCACGGTGAGCCCGGCGGCCGCCGCCAGCGGCGAGACCCGCGTGCCGCTCGTCCACAGGACGACGTCGGCGGCGACGCTCTCCGCGTCCTGTCCGCACACCACCTCGACCGACCCGGGCAGCACCTTCGTGACCTCGACGCCGCTGCGCACCCGGACGCCCAGCCGGGCCAGCGCCTTGCGCATGTACTCCCTCGGCCCGGCCGCCATGGCCGCGCCGGGCTCCTGCCTGCCGAGCAGCACGACGTCCAGCTCGGGGTGGCGCTCGGCGATCTCGGCGGCCGACTCGACGCCGGTCAGCCCGCTGCCGCAGACGGCCACCGTCCCACGGCCCAGCCGGGCCAGCCGGGCGGCCAGCGCCTCGGCGTCCGGCACGCTGTCCAGCGTGTACGCGTGCTCCTCCACCCCCGGCACCGTCACCGAGTCGGCCACGCTGCCCAGCCCGTACACCAGGGTGTCGTAGTGCAGGACGCGGTCGTCGTCGATCCGCACGCTCCTGGCCCGCACGTCCACGGCCGTCACCCAGCCCCGCACGAACCGGGCCCCGGTGCCCTCCAGCAGCTCCGGGATGCGCATCTCGGCGACCTGCTGCCCGCTCGCCACGACGTGCATCCGCAACCGCTCGGTGAACCGCTCCTGCGGATTGACCAGGGTCACCCGGACGTCCGCCCGCCCCTTGGTCCGCGCCGCGAGCTGAATCGCGGCCGCCATCCCCGCATACCCCGCCCCCAGCACCAGGACGTGGTGCGAAGCCTTGCCGTTCTCGCGCTGTGTGGTCATCGTCGTGCCTTTCGTACGGTGCGTCTGACCACGTGATGCGAGACCCCACCCCATCCGTGACACGGCTCCACTGTGATCCGCGCCACAGCCCGGCCGAGAACCAAGCCGGTCCCGGCGGCATCCAACGGTTCATGATCGGCTTGACGCTCTCCCTGCTGCTGGCCCTGTCACCGGCGGCCGTGACCGAGATTCCGAAGAACTTCCTGTTCACCGAGCGTGCCGCGCGTGTGCCGCTGAGCCCGGACGACGCCGCCGAGCAGGGATACAAGATCAGCGACAGGCTCACCGCGCCCTTCGAGCTGAACCCGTGCCGGCATCGGCGTGCCGTCGACCGCGGCCGGACGGCCGCCCGCACGATCACCTACTGGAGCACCGCGCCCAGCAGGTCGGCCGAGCAGCTCGTCCTCTACAAGAGCCCGCGGGCCGCCCGTGCCGCGCTCGCCGGCCTGCGCGCCGAGGCCGGGCGGTGCGCGCGCAAGGGTGACCCGTCGGTGCCCACGCTCGAGATCCAGTGGCGGACGACCAAGGTGAAGGCGGGGGACGAGGCCCTGGGCATGGGCTACCGGACCCGGCAGGCCGGCAACGTGGACCGGACGATCACGGGGGTCGTCGCACGCAGGGGCAGCGCGCTGATCGTCTACCGGACCGACGACGGAGACTACGACCCCGGCCGGCTCACCAGGAACGCCAGGAAGATGGCCGTCAAGGTCTGCGGCCTGCCCGGCGTCTGCTAGCCCGCCCGCCGCGACGACAACCGGTCCAGCAGGACCGGGACGACCGTGAGCGCCGCCAGCCCCGCCCCGATCCACGGGACGGCGGTGACCCCCGCCCCCGCGTCCAGCGCGGCGGCGGCCAGCACCGGCACGAGGCTGATGCCCAGCTGGAAGGCCGAGACGGTGGTGGCCCCGGCGAGCGTCGGCGCCGCCGACGCGATGGCGAACACCCGCCCGTAGATGGCCGGGTTCAGCACGAACCCGGCGACGCCGAGCAGCAGCACCAGCGGCACGACGGCCGGGACGTGCCGCCCGAGCACGGCCAGCAGCACGGAGCAGGCCGCGATCCCGAGCGCCCCCGCCAGGAGCGCGTGGGTGGGCAGCCGGTCGGCGATGCGGCCCCCGACCGACAGTCCGGCGAAGGCCCCCACGCCGAACAGCGTCAGGATCACCGGCACCCAGACCCCGGGCACGCCCGTGACCTCCGTCAGGAACGCCGCCAGGTAGTTGTAGGAGATCATGTAGGCCGCGGTGCTCAGCAGGGTGACGGCGTACACGATCCACAGCTGGGGCCGGCGCATCGTGCGGAGCTCGCCGCGGACGCTCGCCTGCCCGTGCCCGCCGGTGGCGGGCAGCGCGACGAGCGTCAGGACGGCGCCGGCGACGGTGAGGGCGGTCACGGCCCAGAACCCGCCGCGCCAGCCGGTGAAGTAGCTGATCATCGCGCCGGCAGGCCCGCCGGCGATCATCGCCAGGCTCAGCCCGCTGACGACCACCCCGGACGCGCGGGCGGTGCGGTCCGCCGGGACCAGCCCGATCGCGGTGACCGCCGCCACCGCCCAGAACCCCGCGTACGCCAGACCGGAGAGAAAGCGCGTGACCAGGAGCACCGGATAGCTGTCGGTGAGGATGCCGATCGCCACGCAGGCGGCGAAGGCCGCCTGGGCGACCACCAGCGTCGTCCGGCGCGGCCAGCGGAGGGTCATGATGGCCAGCGGCGGCCCGCCGATCACGACCCCCGCCGCGAACGCCGAGATCAGCCCGCCAGCGGAGGCCAGCGTGATCCGCAGGTCCGCGGCGACGGCCGGCAGGACGCCGGCGAGCAGGAACTCCGCGCTGCCCATCGAGAACAGGCTGAAGGACAGCAGGTAGACCCCCAGCGGCAGCCTGCCACGGGCGACCGCCGGCCGCCCGGTGGCCGTGGCGCTCATCGGTCCACCCCCGCCTCGCGCAGGGCCGCGGTGAGGTATTCGTCCAGTACGTGCCGGGGAGCGGCTCCCGTCCAGGAACCGGCGGGCCGGCCGTCGGCGTACACGACGAAGGCGGGGACGGCGGTGATGCCGTGCCGGGCGGCCAGGCCGGGCTGGTCGTCCAGGTCGGCCCGGACGACGTCCACCTCGCCCGCGCGGTCGGCCGCCAGGCTCTCCACGATCGGGGTGACCATCTGGCACGGACGGCACCAGGCCGCCCAGAACTGGATCAGGACCGGACGTTCCGCCTGGAGGACGCGTTCGGTGAAGTTCTGCTCGGTGACGCTGCGCACCGAGCCGGGAACATGCGCGGGCATGACGAAGTCTCCTTGCGTGTGGGGGGTCAGCGAGCCGGGACGGACGTCGCGCGGCGCCGCTCGACGGCGTCCCGGACCTCTTCGTCCACCAGGTCGGCGTTGACGGCGAACGCTGCGGCCGAACCCATCCCCGCCGCCGTGACGACCTGCGCGCGCGGGTCGACGACGTTGCCCGCCGCCCAGACCCCGGGCACGCTGGTCCGTCCCGTCCGGTCGGTGACGACCCAGCCGGCGTCGTCCTTGGCACAACCCAGAAGGGTGAGCACCTGGTCCTGCGGCACCATGCGCGGGAACAGGAACACGGCGGCGCGCGGCAGCACCCGCCCGTCGGCGAGCTCGACGCCGCGCAACCGTCCGTCCTCGACGACGAGGTGGTCGATCGGGCCCTCGACGATGCGCACGCCGCGGGCCTCCAGACGGTCGCGGTCCTCCGGCGTCAGGTCGAGGGTGTGGGTCAGGAAGACGACGTCGTCACTCCACTGGCGCAGGAGCAGGGCCTGGTGGACCGCCCCCGGATGCGTGCCGAGCACCGCCAGCGCCTGGTCGCCGACCTCGTGGCCGTGACAGTAGGGGCAGTGCAGGACGTCCTTGCCCCACCGCTCCCGTACGCCGGGGATGGCGGGCAGCTCGTCGTACAGGCCGGTGGCGACCAGGAGGCGGCGGGCGCCGAGCACCGGGCCGCCCTCCAGCCGCACGGCGAAGCCCGGTTCGACCTCCGCCACCCGCCCCCGGATGAGACGCACGCCGTACCGGTCGATCTCGGCCCGTCCGAGCTCCAGCAGGGTCGCGGGCGGCAGGCCGTCGCGGGACAGGAAGCCGTGCATGTGCGCGGCCGGGGCGTTGCGCGGCGCGCCCGCGTCGACCACGACCACCTTGCGCCGCGCGCGCCCGAGGAGCAGGGCCGCGCTCAGTCCGGCCGCCCCCGCGCCGACCACCACCACGTCGTACTCGGTGTTCTTGCTGTTCATCGCCGTAGTCATGACGATCACCTCCGGTCCCGATGGTGCGATCCGGCACGCGGAGATGACAACTTCTGTTGCCATTTCTGGGAAATCGGCGGTGGAATGGGCCTCATGGAGCAGCAATCCCGGATCGATGCCACGCTGGCCCAGGTCGGCGCCCGGCTCAGACACCTCCGCACCCAGCGCGGCGTGACCCTGTCGGCCCTGGCCGAGGCCACCGGCATCTCCAAGAGCACGCTCTCGCGGCTGGAGTCGGGGCAGCGCCGACCCAGCCTGGAGCTGCTGCTGCCGATCGCGGAGGCGCACCAGGTGCCGCTGGACGAGCTGGTCGGCGCGCCGGAGGTCGGCGACCCGCGGGTCCGCCTCAAGCCGGTGGTCCGCAACGGCCGGACCGTGCTGCCCCTGACCGTCCAGCCCGGCCCGCTGCAGGCGTGGAAGTCGGTCATCCCCGCCGACCAGAACCAGCCGCAGCTCGTCACGCACGAGGGTTACGAGTGGATGTACGTGCTCTCGGGGCGCGTCCGCCTGATCGTGGGCGACCACGACCTGGTCATGGGGCCCGGCGAGGCCGCCGAGTTCGACACCCACCTGCCCCACTGGTTCGGCCCCGCGGGCGATCGTCCGGTGGAGGTGCTCAACCTGTTCGGACGGCAGGGCGAACGCATGCACATGCGCGCCCAGCCCCGCCCCCGGCAGCCGTCCTAGAAGTGTTCGGTCACTGGCTGGTGCAGCGGGTGGGCCGCACGACGATGACCACCCTGCGCTCGGCGTCGCCGACGGGCCGTTCGTAGTCGAGGCCGTAACGCCTGGCCAGCACGTCGAAGAAGTCGCCCTGGGGGTCGGGTTCGACCCGCTCGACCGTCCCCCGGACCTCCAGGTAGCGGTACGGCTGCTCGGGATCGTTGACCGAGACGGCCACGTGCGGGCGGGCGCTCGCGTTGCGCCCCTTCTGCCGGTCGCTCGTGGTGGTGAAGCGCAGGAACTCGCCGTCCCAGACGGTCCACACGGGCGTCACCTGCGGGGTGCCGTCGGGCATCAACGTCGCCAGATGGACGTACAGGGGGCGGGTCAGCAGGTCGAGATGGCTCTCCGGGATCACAGACATGCCCGGAACACTATCAAAGCTTTTATACCTATAAGAGCTTTTAGTGCCTGCCGACTTGTAGGCTCCCTGCATGGACATGCCCCCGGAGGAGCGGCTCGGCCTCGACGTCAAGCGCGCCGAGCAGCGACTCATGGCGGCCAAGCACGCCGCGGTCAAGACCGCCGGACTGACCGTGCCCCAGTACGCCGCCCTGCTCGCCCTCGACGCCAACCCGGGCATCTCCGCCGCCGCCCTGGCCAGGGAATGCCTGGTCACGCCGCAGGCCATGAACGTCGTACTGAAGAACCTGCTCGAACACGGCCTGATCGAACGTTCCCCCCATCAGTGGCACCGCACCATGCTCGAAACCCACCTCACGGACGCCGGCCGCGAAGCTCTGCGGGTGGCGGACGAGGCGGCCGTGATCATCGAACGCCGCATCTCCACCGCCTTCACCCCCGAGGAACGCACCACCCTCCGCACCCTCCTCACCCGCTTCACCGACGCGATCTGACCGGGCGCCGGGCAAGCTCCTCATCCGGCCGGGGAGCCACCGAGGATCAGGTCGGCCATCCGCAGCAGCCGGTCCACGTACGTCCTCGCCTCCCGGCCACGCGCTCGCCGCCGGATCCAGCGCAGGTCGCGGGCGCTGCTGACGAGCCGCTCGCGTAGCTGGTCGGTGAGCGCCTTGCCCTCATTACGGACGTACCAGAACATGACACCCGCGACTCCGTCGTCCGCCAGGACCAGATCCGCGAACAGGTCCCGATCAGCCAGCCCGGGAAACGGAACGTGCCGATGCTCTTCCCAGAGCACGGACACTTCTTCGAACACCTCTGGCGACACTTTGCCCACGCGCCAAAGATACGGTCACCGCTCTATGCGAAGGCTCACCTGTGACCCCAGCTCGCGGAACCCGAGAGCTCGGGCCACCCGCCGCGACGCCTCCGGACGCGCCCGCCACTGCGGCAGCAACCCCGCACCGAGCGCGTCGGCCACCGCCGCCGACGCCACCGCCCGAGCCAGCCCCCGCCCCCGGAACCCCTCGGCAGTCAGTACGGACAGATGCGCCGCCGTGTCCAACCACGTCCGATATCCGGCGGCGGCGACCACATCACCGCCCGCACGAACCACCCATACCGCCGAACCGACGTCCGCCAGCCCGCTCTCGTCGGCGTCCTGCTCGCTCACCGCCGCCACCAGCCCGTCGACGTCCCGATCCCCCGCCGCCAGCCGTTCGACATCCGCGCCGACATGGCAGGGAACGAACTCCTCAACATCGACGTACGCGAGCGTCGCCGGCCCCAGGACCTCACGGACCTCCAGCCGCCCAGAAAGCCGCTCGGACAGGCGCGAAAGATCGACGCCGTTCTCGCCGAGACCGCCGAGCAGGGCCTGACGCACCGGCTCGGTCAACCCGGCATCAGGCACCGTGACCAGCGCCCCGCCGTCCAGCACGACGATCCCCGTCCACCCGGGCGGGCACAACCCCGACCCGGAGGAGACGACCACCGCGACCTCTCCCCGCCCGGGAAACACCACAGGCACCCGAGCCAGGTCCGCCCACAACCGCCCCGCCACATTCCACACCACACTCAATGATCCCAAACAGCGCCACAGGCACCAGGGGATATGAGCCTTCCTGTTGTGACGAAGACGCCGCCTCCCCCACAACAGGCGGTCTTCTCGACCGGCACCGGCCCGCTAGTTGCTCTCCGGTCGCTGCCGAAGGTCCGAACGGCGCAGGAGGCTGCAGCCATGGCCGTTGATGTGGTGCCGCAGCCCGGTGATCTCGTCGACCAGGGCCTCGTAATCTCGTCTCAGCTCGGCCTGGAAGGCAGCGAGTTCGGTCATCATCAGAACGATGCTGATCATGGTGATGTCGTCCGCGGTGCGGGTGCTCGTCTCGAGCGCCTTGACGCGTAGCATCACCTTGAGGATCTGCGCCTCTAGGTTCACGGCTCCTGCCTGTTCCACGCAGGGAAGAAGATGCCGCACCGGTGGCCCGGCACGTGCTCTGACGTGAGCACAGTGACAGGTGGACGGCAAAGAACGGAGCCGCGGTCCGACGCAAGGTGTAGTTCTTTCTCCTACCGCCAAGCGTCTTCCTCCCAGGGATGCGGTTTCTCACCAGCACCCTGCACACAAACACCGCCGAACTGCCTGAAAGGCCCTCAACCGCGCCAGGCCCCGCCGAGCCAGATCACCCTCACGGGCACGTCCCGCAGCCTCCAGCACCGCCCAGATCGAGCACCACACGAGCGAAGATCCTGATCGGTCCCAGCAGCCAGACAGGCCAACCCGCTGAGGCCGCGCACCGGCAGCCGGTTCCCTTACAGGTGGAACCAGTGAATCCGCCGGCACGTGGTACAGACGAAGCAGGTCGCGTCCCGGTTGGCCCAGTCCAGGCCCATGAAGGTCATTCCGGTCGTCTGCAGCTTCCACTGGCGGGACTCGAAGATCTCGCTCTGGCACGTGTCGCACCTGAGGTTCTGCCCGTGCGGGAGCCTTACGGTGGTGGCCTCGTCCATGTTCACGATGCTATGCGACCACCGATCGAGATGATCTGCCGAGAACGAGGCAGTTGCTCCTGCAAATCCCTGCCTATCCAGAAACAGGCCCAATCACCTGTGCCGCGGCACGTAGCGGTCGCGGGAACGGCGCCTCTGTCTCAGCGGGGTGGCACAGTGGGCATCAGTGACCGAGGAGGAGTTGAAGGACTATGGGTGACTTTTTCGAGCGGATCGTCGATGTCGAGGTAACCGGCGAAAAGGCTGAGTCCCTCGCAGAGCGGGTGGTCGACTGGATGGTCGCCGAGGGGCTGATCACACGCGAAAGGTCCAGCGACGGCATGTACAGCCTGCAAGTGGACGACGGGTACGAGCCCGGCCCCAACTGGGAACGGGCAGTGGCCGACTCCTCGGACCCGTCGTGGATACCAGGCCCGGTGGCGGTCATCGTCGGGCGGGATCACCACGTCGGGGGCCAGGGGATGAGCGAGGCGGACTCCGCGACCTGCCCACGATGTGACGCGACCACCGTGATCATCGACTACCCGAACGCATGGGAGGCGGACCAGGAGGTCTGGCAGCCGTTCAGCGACGGCATCGACACCTGGAAGGAGACCGGCGAAGGAAGTGTCACCTGCTCCTCGTGCGGCGCCTCCGTCCCGGTCACCGAGTGGCAGTTCGGGTCCGGCTTCGACCTCGGCGCCCTCGCATTCGACTTCTGGGGCTGGCCACCTCTCCGCGCCAGCTTCCACACGGAATTGAGCAAGCAACTGGGCCACCGCATCGAGGTACAAACGGGCAAGTTCTGACCCGCCACAAGCGCTGAACCGGGTGACGACGCGAGCAGCCGTGATTGTCCGCCCCCGTCCTGGCATAGATCGGGCATGTGCCCCCAGAGATCTCTCGGACCATCACGAAGCGATAGCCACCTACTCCGTGTCCCTTAGGTGTCGCTTCGGGCTCATACGGAAACCTGCACCGGCCCGAAGTCGCCGCTCGTGGCCTTACGAGTCTCGGCGTAGTGGGCAGGATCCGCCTTGAACCTGGCAGTGGCTCGCCAGGCGCCGATGACCTCTTGGCTGGTGGCGTCGACGTCGAGTTCAGCCGCACCCGAGAGCGCCTCCAAAAATTTCAACGTGAAGGCGCGGAGTTCGGTGGACGACAGGTGGCGGACCCACGGGAAGACCTCTGGCATGGCGATGTCCGTCGTCAGCCCCGAATGTACGCCGACCCCGGCCAGCAGTCCTGACGTACATCGCCGCGGAGGAGTCAGCCGGCCGTCCGCAGCGCGCCGCGGATGAGCATGGTGCCCGACCGGTCAGAGAGTGAGCCGGTCGAGGGGGCCGAGGTCGCGGACGGTCTGGGCGAGGGCGCGGATCAGGTCGTTCTCCGCTTCCGTCGACCACACCAGCGCGAACCTCAGCGGATCGTTGTCCCGGAAAGGCAGGTACGTGATGTCGGGCCGGAGGTAGTACCGCCTCATGTGGTGGGCGACGAGGCTGACGGTCTCCCCGGTGGTGACCAGGGAAAGGATCTCCTCGGTGCTACGGGCCATGGGGCCGCGCTCGATCCGATTGCTCACAGGAGTCCAGGTCGGGAGGAAGCCGTCCGCCCAGTAGTCGGGCCTGGACGGAGTGTCCACGTGCGGGAAATCGGCGAGCATCTCCAGCAGGCCGGTGGTGTGCCGGGTGAGTTCGTGATCGGCGGACACGGCCAGCAGGCGCGGGTCCGTGAACAGGACCGGCCCCGTGGTCAGGTCAGGCTCTTCGACGGGCAGCCAAGCGACGAGGACGTCGATCTCGCCGCGGCGCAACCCGGCGAACGGATCGGCGAAGGGAGAGATGCGGATCTGCAGCTTCCACTGGGGGTGGTTGCCGGGGAACGTGTCCCAGTAGCGCCGCAGGTCGCGGGAATTGTGCGGGATCATGCCGACTCGCAGCACGCCGGTGATGCCCTCGGCGGCCAGCCTGGCCCGGCGCATGCGCTCCGCGGACGGCTCGGACGTGGCTGGCGCAGGCCCGGCCCACCCGGCTCATCGGCGGCGGCTTCTGGTCCCCCGACCAGGCCGTTCAGGCCTCCCTGAGCCGCTCCTTCGACGTGGTGATCCACCTCCACCAGGTCAAGGCGGCCACCCTCACCCGCTGACGGCATGCCGGACGCCCCGGCCCGTGATCGCCCCCGGACGTACCGGTCGACCATGGGCCGCTCTCCGCCTCGCCATACGTCAGGCCGACCGGACAGCCACGGATCCCGCAGCAGCCGTTCGGGCCAGACTCTGTACCGCTGCTGCTGGCGGTGGCTGTTCACTTCGTGCCGCAGAACCAGCCCGAAGAGGCTTCATCCAGCTCGCAGGGCAGCGACCGCCTCAACGAGACCGGCCGCCTCCAGAGCGTCGAGCACGTCCTCGACGGTCTCGGGCGGGCTGGTCCGTGAGTCCGCAATCTGCTGCACACACGCCCAGACGACCCTTCCGTCCAAGTCGATTTGGTCGAGGACGAAGTCGTCGGGCGACTTCGCCTCGATATCCCATGGAGCCAAGTAGTCGGCAGGGAAGTCCTTGAGATTCGACGTGACGATGGCCTTCGCGCCCACCTTGATGGCTGCGGCGAGCACATGTCGATCGTCAGCGTCGGGGAGCTTCAGCCCTTCGATCAGTGGCTCATACCCCTCGACGAGGCAGTCGCGGACAGCGGAGTTCATCAGTCGGCGGAGCTTGTCGAGCTTTTCCGCTGGAATGTCGGGGCGGTTGGCGGCGAGGTTGCGCTGCATCTCGTCGAGGATGCTGTTGGTCCACCTGGCTTGCACCCGTGCCGTCATGGCGAGACGAATGAGCAGGTCACGCAGGGTGTTGCCGTACAACACGTTTGCGTCGTAGACCACCACGAATGTCATGACTCAGATGCCCAACTCTTGCCCCAGCGCAGCGAGTTCGTCTGCCGCGGTCCGGCGCTTGGCGTCATCGCGACGCCTGTACTCCTGGAGGTCCTCGTACTTGATTCGACGGTGCTTGCCAATCAACCGGAACGGAATCTCTCCCGTCTCCAGAAGTTTGATGACGTACGGGCGTGAGACGTTCAGCATGTCCGCCGCTTGCTGTGTCGTCAGCTCAGCATGGGACGGAATCACCGTGACTCCGCGCCCTTCAGCTGCTTGGGCAAGGATGAAGGCAAGCAGAGTCACTGCTTCACGAGGCAGGATCAAGGGGTCCTCTCCCCCGTGCTCACCGACGACCTGCACGGTCGGCTGCTCGGGATACCGCATGAGGTAATCCTTGATCCGGCGGACCGCACGAGCGGCCACCTCGGCATCGATGCTTCCCGGCTGAACTCGCTTGGCCTGCACGTCAGTCATGACGTCACCCCCTCTTCGCAGTATCCGCAACAGACGAAATAAACGCAAGCACGATCGCTAGCAGCCCGGCACCGCCCTGACCCTGTGATGAAGGTTGTCGCCGAAGACGGCTTTGGCCCATGATCGACACCGGACGTGCCGGGCGACCATGGGCCAGGATCTAGCTATCTCCGCAGGTCTACGCGTCGCCGGAGGTCAGGCCGACCGGGCAGGACACACCCGTGCCGCCGATGCCGCAGTAGCCGTTGGGGACTTTGTACACGTACTGCTGGCGGTAGCGCTTTGCTTCAGGCGATAAATGCGCGACCTAATGAGCCTTGGACCGGTACTCAGCCCACGTGTCGACCGCCTCTTCGAGGTCAAGAGCGGCAACATCCTCACGCGCCATCCCGACCGTGTAGATCAAGCGGTCGGCGAGCCAGTCTGGAACGGGTTCCCTGGGAGATGCTTTCTCCACCCGAAGGTGATCGGCCAGCGCGCCGAGGCGTTCGATCACCTGGCCGAGCTGGATGATCTCGGGACGGCCTGCACCCGCCTCCCGGACCCTCGCCGTCGCCTCCTCGTACACTTCGGCGTCGGCACGTTCACCGACAGCCCACACCTCGCAGATCTCCACCGACTTGTCCTCGGTGATGCGGTAGACGACACGCCAGGTGTTGCGACCGACCACCAGCTTCCGGAAACCGGTCAGTTCCCCGCCAAGCGGATAACCAGCTTCAGGGTTGTCCAGCAGGAGAAGGATCTTCTTGAGCACCTTGGGTGCCGCGTCTGGGCCGATCCGCCGAAGGTCGTCGACCGCCGGCGCCGTGAAGGCGACGTCGGACACGAGTCACTCATCGTCCGGGATGGCGGACAGCGACTCGCGAGTATGCCCGAAAGCGGCAAGCACCTCATCGAGTGAGACCCGCTCCCCCGTGTCCGTAACCGACCGGGCGAGCACCAGCGCCAGATCGCGCAGATCAGCCGCCGCCTCTTCCAGCTCATTGAGCCGGCGGATACTCACCACGGCCGCCACTGGCTGACGCCGACGGGTGACCACCAGATCGGTCCCCTGCTCCGCATCAGCCACTAGGCGGGCAACCCCTCGCTGGGCCGCCTCTGTGACGCTCAGCTCAGTAGCGTCGTGCAGAACAGTCATACATGAACTGTATATCTATCTGCACAGAAGTGCGATGCTTGGGCCCGCGTTCGGCTCACGCCTCGCCAGACGTCAGACCCACCGGGCAGGCGACGCCCGTTCCGCCGATTCCGCAGTACCCGTTGGGCACTTTGTACAAGTATTGCTGGTGATAGTCCTCGGCATAGTAGAAAGGCTTGGCTTGGGCTATTTCGGTGGTTATGGTGCCGTAGCCGGCCTGGGTGAGGACCTGCTGGTAGGCGGCGCGGGACGTCTCCGCCGCCTTCTCCTGCTCCGGCGAGTGGTAGTAGATCGCCGACCGGTACTGGGTGCCGGTGTCGTTGCCCTGGCGCATGCCCTGCGTCGGGTCGTGGGCCTCCCAGAAGACCTTCAGGAGCTCCTCGTACGACACCTGGGCCGGGTCGAACACCACCCGGACGGCCTCGGTGTGGCCGGTGAGGCCGCTGCAGACCTCCTCGTACGTCGGGTTGGGGGTGTAGCCGCCCTGGTACCCGACGGCGGTCGTCACCACCCCTGGCGTCTGCCAGAACTTGCGCTCGGCCCCCCAGAAGCAGCCCAGGCCGAAGTCGGCCACCTCCAGGCCCGAGGGGTACGGCGGGGCGAGCGGAGCGTCGAGGACCGCGTGCCGCGCGGGCACGGGCATCGCCTCCGAGCGGCCCGGCAGAGCGTCCTCGGGACGGACCATCGATGTCTTGTTGCCGCCGAACAGCCAGCCCATCGTGCCACCTCCATCAGGTGTCTCCACCCTACGCAAGCGCCGCGGGCGGCGGCGTGGCGTGGGTGGCGGGATTGCGCCTACACAACGCCCGAACAGTTAAGGATGCCTAAACATTCCCGTATAGTGACACACATTTGTATTTAAGCTGGTAAGGCCCGAAAATAGGTTACATGCCTGACCTTCGGCGCGGTGTACTGTTCGGGATCGCCGCCTACACCATGTGGGGGCTGTTCCCCCTGTACTGGCCGCTGCTCAAACCGTCCGGAGCCGTGGAGATCCTGGCTCATCGGATGGTCTGGTCCCTGGTCGCCGTCGCCGTCGTGCTGGCCGTGCGCCGGCACTGGAGCTGGTTCCGGGAGCTGGCCCGGCAGCCGCGCAAACTCGTCCTGCTGACGATCGCCGCCATCGTCATCACCGTCAACTGGGGCACCTACATCTACGCGGTCAACACCGGCCACGTGGTCGAGAGTGCCCTCGGGTACTTCATCAACCCGCTGGTCAGCGTGCTGTTCGGGGTGCTGGTGCTGCGGGAGCGGCTGCGTCCGCTGCAGTGGACGGCGGTCGGGTTCGCGGCGCTGGCGGTGGTCGTGCTGACCCTGGACTACGGCAGGCTCCCCTGGATCGCGCTCACGCTCGCCGTCAGCTTCGGCGTGTACGGGCTGGCCAAGAAGCAGGCGAACGTGGCCGCCACCGAGAGCCTGGCCGTCGAGACGCTGGTGCTGCTGCTGCCGGCGCTCGGGTACCTGATCTACCTGGAGTTCGCGGGGCAGGCCACGTTCGGGCAGGAGGGCCTCGGGCACGCGCTGCTGCTGGTGGGGGCCGGGATCATCACGGCGGTGCCGCTGATCTTCTTCGGCGCGGCGGCCATCCGGGTGCCGCTGAGCACCGTCGGGGTGCTGCAGTACATCGCGCCGATCCTGCAGTTCGTGGTGGGGGTGACGATCGCCGGCGAGGTCATGCCGCCCAGCCGGTGGATCGGGTTCTCGATCGTGTGGCTGGCCCTGGCCATCTTCACCTACGACAGCCTCCGGGCGGCGCGGACCGCCGCCCGGGTCAGGCGGTCAGCCCGAACGCTCGACCACGTAGTCGCAGAGAGCTAGGAACGCCGCCCTGGCCGGGATGTCGGGCAGGGCGGAGAGGTCGACGCGGGCCCGGTCGACCCACGCGGCCAGCTCGGCGCGGGCCCGCTCCATGGCCGGGTGGGCCCGCAGCAGGGTGAGCGCCTCCTCCACGTGCTCCTCCGGCACCGGGCCCGACAGCAGCTCGGTCAGCCGCGACTGCTCGCCGCTGTTGAGCGCGTAGAGAACCGGCAGGGTCCGGACGCCCTCGCGCAGGTCGGTGCCGGGGGTCTTGCCCGACTGGACGCCCGAGGAGGCCACGTCGAGCAGGTCGTCGCCGAGCTGCCAGGCCACGCCGACGGCCTCGCAGGCACGACTAAGCCGCTCCTCGACGTCGGAGGGGGCGCCGGACAGCAGCGCGCCGAACCGGCCGGAGGCGGCGATGAGGGAGCCCGTCTTGTCGGCCAGGACGCTCAGGTAGTGGCCGACGGGGTCCTCGCCGTCACGCGGGCCGATCGTCTCGCGGATCTGCCCCTGGACGAGGCGGGAGAACGTCTGGGCCTGGATGCGGATCAGCTCGGGGCCGAGGTCGGCCAGGAGGTCCGAGGCCTGGGCGAACAGGTAGTCGCCGGTGAGGATCGCCACGGTGTTGTCCCACCGGGCGTTGGCCGAGGGCGAACCCCGGCGCACCGGGGCCTCGTCCATCACGTCGTCGTGGTAGAGCGAGCCCAGGTGGGTCAGCTCGATGACCACCGCGCCGGGCACGACACCCGGCGCGGACGGATCGCCGAACTGGGCCGCGAGCAGCACCATCAGCGTACGGAACCGCTTGCCGCCCGCCTCGATGAGGTGCTTGGACGCCTCCGTGACGAAGGCGTCCTCGCTCTCCACCGACGAGCGCAGGAGCTTCTCGACCGCGGCCAATCCGGTGGCCACGTCCTGCGCCAACCGTTCGTCCTCGATGGGAAGGTCAACCACGGGCGGCGCAGACATACGAGATCCCCTTATCTAATGAACAGAGCCGAAGCGGCGTCGTTGGCGACACCGAGGAGGGTCTCCGGGTAGAGCCCCACTCCTACGGTAACCAGCAGGGAAACGGCGATGACGGCCACGGTCCCCATACTGGGCACCGAGATCGCCGGGCCGTCGGCCGCGGGCTCGCTGAAGAACATCAGCACGATCACCCGGACGTAGAAGAACGCGGCGATGGCCGAGGCCACCACGCCCACCACGACCAGGCCGGCCATCCAGCCGCCCATCGAGTCGCCGGGCTGCGTGCCGCTGTTCAGCGCGGCCGCGAACACGGCGTACTTGCCGAAGAAGCCGCTGGTCAGCGGGATTCCGGCGAAGGCGAGCAGGAAGAAGGCGAACACCCCGGCGAGCACCGGCGAACGCTTGCCGAGCCCGGCCCAGCGCGACAGGTGTCCCGCCTCGCCGCCGGGGTCGCGCACCAGCGTGACCACCGCGAACGCGCCGACCGTGGTGATGCCGTAGACCGCCAGGTAGAACAGGATCGACTTGAGCGACTGGGCGTTCTGTCCGGCCGACCCGAACGTCGCCATCACGCCGACGAGCAGGAAGCCCGCGTGCGCGATGGAGGAGTAGGCCAGCATGCGCTTGATGTCGGTCTGCGTGATCGCCAGGATCGAGCCGACGATCATCGTCAGGGCCGCGACGGCCCAGATGACCGGCCGCCAGTTCCAGTCGAGGTTGCCCAGACCGACCCAGAACACCCGCAGCAGGGCGCCGACGGCCGCGACGAGCGTGCCGGAGGCCATGAGTGCGGTGATGGGGGTCGGGGCGCCCTGGTAGACGTCCGGCTTCCACGCCTGGAAGGGCGCGGCGCCGATCTTGAACAGCAGGCCGACGCCGAGCAGCGCGAGCCCGGCCATGAGCAGCGGGTCGAGCAGCGCGCCCTTGGCCAGGGCGGCGTTGATCCCGGGCAGCGAGACGGTGCCCGCGTAGCCGTAGATCATGGCGGTGCCGTACAGGAAGAACGCCGAGGAGAACGCGCCGAGCAGGAAGTACTTCATCGACGCCTCCTGCGACAGCAGGCGGCGCCGGCGGGCCAGGCCGCACAGCAGGTACAGCGGCAGCGACATGACCTCGAGGGCCACGAACATCGTCAGCAGGTCGTGCGAGGCCGGGAAGAGCAGCATGCCGCCGACCGCGAACAGCACCAGCGGGTAGACCTCGGTCTGCCCGGCGCCGTTGTCGGCCGCCTCGGCCTCCTCCTCGTCCGCGCTGCCCGGCACTGCCGCCGCCGAGGCCACGAAGTGGCCCTCGTCGTTGATCAGCAGCACCGTCACGAACGACAGGACGATGATCACGCCCCAGATGAACAGCGCGGGACCGTCCACCGCGACCGCGCCCATGGCGGCGGCCTGCGTCGGCACGCCGCGCATGACCTGCAGGATGACCAGGGCGAACGCGCCGATCAGGCTGAGCAGCGTGAGCGGGACGTGGATGGACTTGCGCAGGTAGCGGGGCGCGAACGCCTCGACGAGCACGCCGATGCAGGCAGCGCCGAAGATGATCAGCAACGGCGCCAGCGTGCCGTACTCGATCGTCGGCGCTGGGATGACGTCGTTCACTGACCTGTCCCCTTCTCAGCGATGGTGGCAGTGGGTACGTGCACGTTGGTCAGCGTCTGCTGCACGGACGGGTTGATCACGTCGAGCAGCGGCTTGGGGAAGAAGCCGAACCCGATGATCAGCGCGACCAGCGGTGCCAGCACCCAGATCTCCCGGGCGTTGAGGTCCTTGAACGCCTTGACCGGCTCGGCGGTCGGACCGTTCAGCGTGCGCTGGACCATCCACAGGATGTAGACGGCGGCCAGGATCACGGCGACCGCGGAGATGATCGCGGCCACCGTCAGCGCGCCGGAGCCGTGCGCCTCGCTGGAGTACGTGCCGATCATCACCATGAACTCGCTGACGAAGGACGACAGTCCGGGCAGCGAGAGACCGGCCAGACCGGCGACCAGGAAGAACCCGGCGAGCACCGGGGCGACCTTCTGGACGCCGCCGTAGTCGGCGATGAACGGCGACCCGCGCCGGGCGATGAGGAACCCGGCGGCGAGGAACAGCGCGCCCGTGGCGAAGCCGTGGTTGACCATGTAGAGGGCCGCGCCGGACTGGGCGACCGACGACATGGCGAAGACGCCGAGCACGATGAAGCCGAAGTGCGAGATCGACGTGTAGGCGATGAGCCGCTTCATGTCGGTCTGGCCGATGGCCACGATCGCGCCGTAGATGATGCTGATGACCGCCAGGACGACGATCGGCATCGTGAACGCCTTGGCCGCGTCGGGGAACAGCTCCAGGCAGAAGCGGAGCATGCCGAACGTGCCGACCTTGTCGAGCACGCCCACGAGCAGCACGGAGGCGCCGGCCGGGGCCTGGGCGGCCGCGTCGGGCAGCCAGGTGTGCACCGGCCAGAGCGGCGCCTTGATGGCGAAGGCGATGAAGAAGCCGCCGAACAGCCACTTCTGCGTCGTCGGGTCCTGGATGGCCCCGACGAGCGGCTCGAACATGAACGTGCCCTTGTTCGCCAGCACGTACAGGCCGATGACCGCGACCAGCATGAGCAGGCCGCCGAAGAGCGAGTACAGCAGGAACTTGACGGCCGCGTACGACCGCTGGGCGCCGCCGTACGACCCGATCATGAAGTACATCGGGATCAGCATGGCTTCGAAGAACACGTAGAAGAGGAAGACGTCGGTCGCCGCGAAGACGCCGATCATCATCGTCTCGAGGACGAGCAGCAGCGAGAAGTACGTCTTGACCGACCGCTTGGGCGTGACCAGCGTGCCGTCCGCGGTCCTGACGCCGTCGGCGTCGTGCCAGGAGGCCAGGACGACGATGGGCACCAGCACGACCGACAGGGCGATCAGCACCAGGGCGACGCCGTCGACGCCGACCCCGAACTTCACGCCGAAGCTCGGGATCCAGTCGTACTCCGCCTTGAACTGGAAGCGCTCGCCACCGGGCTTGAACCCGGCGGCCATGACGCCCGTCAGCACCATCGTCAGCAGCGAGACCGCCAGCGTGACCTGCTTGGCCAGCTTGTCGCCGCCCTTGGGAAGCAGGGCCACCACGATGGCGCCCACAACGGGCACCGCCATGATTATCGGGAGCCAGGGTGACATCAGATGTTCCCAACGAGGAGCAGGGCGCCGGTCAGCAGGGCGGCACCGATCAGGATGGACAGCGCGTACGTTCGCGCGAAGCCCGTCTGGAGCCTGCGCAGGCGACCCGAGCTCCCGCCGATGCCTGCCGCCAGACCGTTGACCAGCCCGTCGACGCCGCGGTTGTCGAAGAACACCGCGATGCGGGTCAGCCACTGGCCGGGACGCATGAACAGGGACTCGTTGAGGGCGTCGCCGTACAGGTCACGGCGGGCGAACGTGGTGAGGAAGGAGCCGCGCGGCTGCACCACCGGCACCTGCGCGCGGCCGTAGCGCATCCACGCGTAGGCCGCGCCGACGGCCACGAGCACGAGCGTCGCCAGACCCACCGTCGTGGTGCTGAACACGTGGAACGTCGGCAGCTCCTCGGGCAGGCCGACGGCCGGCGAGAGGAACTTCATCAGGCGGTTGTCGTTGATGAGGAAGTAGCCGAGGACGACCGAGCCGACCGACAGCAGGATCAGCGGCAGGGTCATCACCGCAGGCGACTCGTGCGGATGTGCTTCCTTGTCCCAACGCTTCTCGCCGAAGAACGTCATGAAGATCATGCGCGACATGTAGAAGCCGGTGATGCCCGCGCCCAGGACGGCCAGCCAGCCCATCCAGGCGCCGTGCTCCATGGCCGTCTCGATGATCCCGTCCTTGGTGTAGAAGCCGGACAGGAACGGGAAGCCGATGATGGCGAGGTAGCCCACCATGAACGTGACGAACGTGATCGGCATGAACTTGCGCAAGCCGCCGTACTTCCTCATGTTCACCTCGTCGTTCATGCCGTGCATGACCGATCCGGCGCCGAGGAACATGTCGGCCTTGAAGAAGCCGTGGGCGATGAGGTGCGCGATGGCGAAGGCGTAACCCGCCGGGCCGAGGCCCGCGCCGAGCATCATGTAGCCGATCTGCGACATCGTCGAGCCGGCCAGGCCCTTCTTGATGTCGTCCTTCGCGCAACCGATGATCGCACCGGCGAGCAGCGTGGCCACACCGACGATCGTCACGACCAGCGAGGCGACGTCGGACGCCTCGAAGAACGCGCCGGACCGGACGACCAAGTAGACGCCGGCGGTGACCATGGTCGCCGCGTGGATCAGGGCCGAGACCGGGGTCGGGCCCTCCATGGCGTCCAGAAGCCAGGACTGCAGCGGGAGCTGCGCCGACTTGCCGCACGCGCCGAGGAGCAGCAGCAGTCCGATCGCCGTGAGCGTGCCGTCGCCCTGGCCGGAGACGACCGCGTGCGTCAGCTTGCCGAAGCTCAGCGTGCCGAACGTGGTCCAGATGATGAACATGCCGACCAGCAGGCCGAAGTCACCGACGCGGTTGACGACGAACGCCTTCTTCGCCGCGACCGCCGCCGAGGGCTTGAACTGCCAGAACCCGATCAGGAGGTAGGACGCGAGACCGACGCCCTCCCAGCCGATGAACAACCCGACGTAGTTGTCGGACAGCACCAGCAGGAGCATCGCGGCGACGAACAGGTTCAGGTACGCGAAGAACCTGCGCCGGTGCTCGTCGTGCGACATGTAGCCGATCGAGTAGATGTGGATCAGCGATCCGACACCAGTGATCAGAAGGGCGAAGCTGATCGACAGCGGGTCGATGAGCAGCCCCATGTCGACCATGCCGGGAATGAACTCGTACAGATGCACGGCCTGGCGACGCTGATCGTCCCCGAGTCCGAGGATTTCGAAGAACGCCAGCACAGCCACGACGAACGAGGCGAGGGACATGGCCACGCCCAGCAGGTGGCCCCACCGGTTGGTGAACCGGTTGAACACCAGGAGGATGAACGCCCCCAACAAGGGGAGAGCGATCATCAACCAGGAGACCCCGATCGCGCCACCGGCGGTGTGCTGGACGATCTCAGCAGGAGATTCCACCAGTCACCTCTTAGTACTTCAGCAGGTTGGCGTCGTCGACGGACGCGGACCTGCGGGTTCGGAAGATCGTCACGATGATGGCCAGGCCGACGACGACCTCGGCCGCGGCCACCACCATCACGAAGAACGCGATGATCTGGCCCTCCAGGTTGCCGTTCTGCCTGGCGAAGGTGACGAACGCGAGGTTGCAGGCGTTGAGCATGAGCTCGACGCACATGAACACCACGATCGCGTTGCGCCTGATCAGCACGCCGAGCGCGCCGATCGCGAACAGCACACCCGACAGGATCAGGTAGTGGGTCGTCACTTGGTCACCTCGTTGGTCGTCTCCTCGGCGTCATCCTCGGCCGTGTGCTTGATGGCCTCGGCGAGCTTCGGGTCCTCGGGGAGGTGGCCGTGCTCGACGTCGTAGCGGGCGATGTAGCGGTTGACCGACGACTCCGCGACCGAGCCGTCGGGCAGCAGTGCCGGCATGTCGATGGCGTTGTTGGTGGCGTAGGTGCCGGGGCCGGGCAGCGGCGAGGGACGCTCGCCGAGGAACCGGGCGCGCGAGAGGTCCTTCTGCGTGGCCTTCTCGGTGAACTTCTCCCGGTGCGCCAGGACCATCGCGCCCAGGGCGGCGGTGATCAGCAGGGCCGAGGTGACCTCGAACGCGAAGACGTACTTGGTGAACAGCAGCAGCGCGATCGAGCGCACGTAGCCGCCCTGCGCCGTGGCCTGCGCCAGGCCCGCCTCACCGGAGAAGATCGCGTTGCCGACCGCCAGGATGATCAGGACGGCGAAGCCGAGGGCCGCGAGGGCGCCCCAGAAGCGCTGGCCCCTCAGCGTCTCCACGAAGGAGTCGGAGGAGTCCACGCCCACCAGCATGAGCACGAACAGGAACAGCATCATGATGGCGCCGGTGTAGACGATGATCTGCACCGCGGCGAGGAAGGGCGCGTCCTGGACGGCGTAGAGCACCGCGAGGCAGAGCATCACGGTGCCGAGCATCAGCGCTGAGTAGACGGCCTTCCTGTTGAAGACCATGCCGAGCGCCGCGCCGACGGATACGACGGCGAGAACCCAGAATGTGATGGTCTCACCCATTGGTTCGTCCCAGCCGGTAGTAGTCCTCTTCGGTCTCGCCGAGCCGCATCGGGTGGGGCGGCTGCTCCATGCCCGGCGTCAGGTCCGCGAGGAGCATCTCCTTGGTGTAGATGAGGCTCTCGCGGCTGCTGTCGGCGAGCTCGTACTCGTTGGTCATGGTGAGCGCGCGGGTCGGGCAGGCCTCGATGCACAGGCCGCACAGGATGCACCGCAGATAGTTGATCTGGTATGTGCGCCCGTAACGCTCACCCGGCGAGAAGCGCTCCTCGTCGGTGTTGTCCGCGCCCTCGACGTAGATCGCGTCCGCCGGACACGCCCACGCGCACAGCTCGCACCCGACGCACTTCTCCAGCCCGTCCGGCCAGCGGTTGAGCTGGTGACGACCGTGGAAGCGAGGAGCCGTCGGCTTCTTGACCTCCGGGTAGTTGGTCGTGACGGGCTTCTTGAACATCGTGTGGAAGGTGACCCCGAAGCCCTTGACGGGGTTCAGCCAATCAGTTAGTCCCACTGGGAATCTCCTTGTGCTGCACCCCGTGGTAGTGCGGCAGATCGAGCGGCGGCACAGGGAAGCCGCCGGCCGTCGGCTCGTCGGACAGTTGCTCGAACTCGGCCTCCACCTCGGCCTTGCGCGCCTCCTTGCGCCGCTGGTTGACGGTGTCGAACCGCATCCAGATGGCCAGCGCGCCGACCACGATGACCGCGCCGATCACGATGCCGACCGTCTTGTTGCCCTCGTTGACGACCACGTTGCGAGCCGCGGCGACGAGCAGGATCCAGGCCAGGTTCACCGGGATCAGCACCTTCCAGCCCAGGGACATGAGCTGGTCGTAGCGCACGCGCGGCAGCGAGGCACGCACCCACACGATGAAGCTGAAGGTCAGCACGAACTTGATGAAGAACCACAGCACCGGCCACCAGCCCGTGTTGGCGCCGTCCCACAGGGAGATCGGCCACGGGGCCCGCCAGCCGCCCAGGAACAGGGTGACCGCGATGCCCGAGGCGGTGAAGGTGTGCAGGTACTCGCCCATCATGATGAGGGCGAACTTCAGGGACGAGGAGTACTCGGTCTGGAAGCCGCCGACCAGCTCGCCCTCGCCCTCAGGCAGGTCGAACGGGATTCGGGCGGCCTCGCCGAACATGCAGATCACGTAGATCACGAACGACGGGATCAGCAGGAAGACGAACCAGCCCTGCTCGCCCTGCGCCTTGACGATCTCGGAGGTGGACAGCGTCCCGGCGAACAGGAAGATCGCCACGAACGACAGGCCCATCGCGATCTCGTACGAGACCACCTGCGCCGCCGACCGCAGACCGCCCAGCAGCGCGTACGGCGAGCGCGACGACCAGCCGGCCAGCACCACGCCGTAGACCGAGATGGCGCCCATGGCCAGCATGAACAGCACCGCCACCGGCAGGTCGACGAGCTGCAGCGGCGTCTGGACGCCGAACAGGTTGACCATCGGCGCGAACGGCACGATCGAGAAGGCCAGGAACGCCGGCACGACCATGATCACGGGGGCCAGCAGGTAGAGCACCTTGTCCACGGTCCGCGGGAAGATGTCCTCCTTCAGGCCCATCTTGATGCCGTCGGCCACCGACTGGAGCAGACCGAACTTGCCGGCCCGGTTGGGGCCGTAGCGGTGCTGCATCCGCGAGATCAGCTTGCGCTCGTACCAGACGCCGAACAGGATGCCCAGCATCAGGAAGGCGAACAGCATCACGGCCTTGATGATGGTGATCCACAGCGGGTCCTTGCCGAAGTCGGCGAGGGTGGGATCGGCCGCGAGAACGTGGGTCATGATGCGCTCCCGATCGTGACGATGTCGCCGGCCAGCGCGCGCAGGTCGCGCGTGACCGAGCAGCCGCCGGAGTTCGCCGGCACCCAGACCACCCGGTCGGGCAGGTCGGCGACGCGGACCGGCAGCGTGACCGCGTTGGGGCCGGGGCCGCCGACGACGAGCTTGTCGCCGTCGATGACGCCGATCTCGGCCGCCGTGGCCGCCGACACCAGCGCCTCGGTGGCGCGGGCGGTGCCGGCCAGGTACGGCTCGCCGTCCTGGAGCCTGCCCTCGTCGAGCAGCAGGTGCCAGGTCGCCAGCAGCGCCTCGCCGGCCGCCGGGGCGGCCTGGGCGCGGGTGGCGGTGCTCGGCGCGGCGACGCGGGTCCCGCGCCAGGCGCCGAGGCTGGACAGCTCGCGCCGGACGGCCTTGGCGTCCGGCAGGCCGAGGTGCACGTCCATGCGGTCGGCGATGTTGCCGATGACGGCCAGGTCGCTCTGGATGCCGGGCACGCGCAGCGGCGCCTCGAACGAGCGGCCCCTGCCCTCCCAGTTGACGAACGTGCCGCTCTTCTCCTGCACCGCCGCGACCGGCAGCACCACGTCGGCGCGGTCGGTGACGGCGCTGGCGCGGATCTCCAGGCTGACGATGAACGGCGTGTTCTCCAGCGCCTCCAGCGCGGCGGCCGGGTCGGCCAGGTCGTGCGGGTCGACGCCGGCCACGACCAGCGCGTCGATCTCACCGGCGCGGGCGGCGGCGATGATGCCGTCGGTGCCGCGGCCGGGCACGGCGGGCAGCGAGCCCACGTTCCAGACCCTGGCGACCTCGGCCCTGGCGGCCTCGTCGTCCACGGGACGGCCGATCGGCAGCAGGTTGGGCAGCGCGCCGACTTCGAGCGCGCCGCGCTCACCGGCCCTGCGCGGCACCCAGGCCAGCCGGACGCCGGAGCCGGCGCCCAGGCGGACGAGGGCCGACAGCGCGCCCGGCACACTGGCCAGCCGCTCGCCGGCCAGCACGATCGTGCCCTCGGCCAGCGTGCCGACCAGGTCGCCGATCGCGTCGGCCTCGGCGCCCGGGGCGGTGGCGATGAGCGTGCCGCCCATCTTGGCCAGCCCGGCGGAGGCGAACGGCGCGATCGCGGTGACCTTCAGGCCCTTCTTCTGCCACGCCTTGCGCAGGCGCAGGAAGACGATCGGCGACTCCTCCTCGGGCTCGAACCCGACGAGCAGCACGGCCGGAGCCTTCTCGAGGTCGGTGTAGCTGATCTCGATGCCCTTGCCGGCGACCGCGTGCGCCAGGAACTGCGCCTCCTCGTCGGAGTGCGGGCGGGCGCGGAAGTCGATGTCGTTGCTGCCCAGCGCGACCCTGGCGAACTTGCTGTAGGCGTAGGCGTCCTCGACCGTGACCCGGCCGCCGACCAGCACGCCGGCCCTGCCGCGGGCGGCGGCCAGACCCTCGGCGGCGACCGCCAGCGCCTCCGGCCACGAGGCGGGCACGAGCACGCCTTCCTCGTTGCGCACCAGAGGCGTCTTGAGCCGGTCGGGCTGGGTGGCGTAGGAGAAGGCCCAGCGGCCCTTGTCGCAGTTCCACTCCTCGTTCACCTGCGGGTCGTTGCCCGCCAGGCGGCGGGTCACCCGGCCGCGCCGGTGGTCGGTGCGCAGGGAGCAGCCCGACGCGCAGTGCTCGCACGCGCTCGGCGTGGACACCAGGTCGAACGGACGCGCCCGGAACCGGTAGGCCGCGCCGGTGAGCGCGCCGACCGGGCAGATCTGCACCGTGTTGCCGGAGAAGTAGGAGTTGAACGGCTTGCCGTCGGCGACCCGGACCTGCTCCTTGGCGCCGCGCTCGAAGAACTCGATGAGCGGGTCGCCGGCGATCTGGTCGGAGAAGCGGATGCAGCGGGCGCACTGGACGCAGCGCTCACGGTCGAGCAGCACCTGCGTGGACAGCGGCAGCGGCTTGGGGAACGTGCGCTTCTGCTCCTGGAACCGCGACTCGCCCTGGCCGTTCGACATGGCCTGGTTCTGCAGGGGGCACTCGCCGCCCTTGTCGCAGACCGGGCAGTCGAGCGGGTGGTTCATCAGCAGCAGCTCCATGGCCCCGCGCTGCGCCTTCTCGGCGACCGGCGAGGTGAGCTGGGTCTGCACGACCATGCCCTCGGCGACCTCGATCGCGCAGGACGGCTGCGGCTTGGGGAAGCCGCGGCCGTTGCCCGCGTCGGGGATGTCCACGAGGCACTGGCGGCAGTTGGCCGCCGGGTCGAGCAGCGGGTGGTCGCAGAACCGGGGGATCTGGATGCCCAGCAGCTCGGCGGCCCTGATGATCAGGGTGCCCTTGGGGACACTGACCTGGAACCCGTCGATGGTGAGGGTCACCAGGGTGATTTCTGTTTCTACGACGGTCACTGCTCACCCCAGAGAGTGGACTTCTTCGGGTCGAACGGGCAGCCGCCGATCTCGAAGTGCTTGAGGTACTCCTCGCGGAAGTACTTCACCGAGGAGTGGATCGGGCTGGTCGCGCCGTCGCCGAGGGCGCAGAACGAGCGGCCGAGGATGTTGTCCGCGATGTCGGTGATCGTGGACAGGTCCTCCTCGGTGCCCTGGCCCTTCTCCAGGCGCTTGAGCACCTGCTTGAGCCAGTACGTGCCCTCGCGGCACGGCGTGCACTTGCCGCAGGACTCGTGGGCGTAGAACTCGGTCCAGCGCAGCACCGTGCGGACCACGCAGGTGGTCTCGTCGAAGATCTGCAGCGCGCGGGTGCCGAGCATCGAGCCCTTGGCGCCGACGGCCTCGAAGTCGAGCGGCACGTCGAGGTGCTCGTCGGTGAAGATCGGCGTGGACGAGCCGCCCGGGGTCCAGAACTTGATCTGGTGCCCCTCGCGGATGCCGCCGGCCATGTCGAGCAGCTCGCGCAGCGTGATGCCGAGCGGGGCCTCGTACTGGCCGGGCCTGGTGACGTGGCCGCTGAGGGAGAAGATGCCGAAGCCCTTGGACTTCTCGGTGCCCATCGAGGCGAACCAGTCGGCGCCGTTGCTGATGATCGAGGGAACACTGGCGATCGACTCGACGTTGTTCACCACAGTCGGCGAGGCGTACAGGCCCGCCACGGCCGGGAACGGGGGCTTGAGTCGCGGTTGACCTCTGAAGCCCTCCAGCGAGTCGAGCAGCGCCGTCTCCTCGCCACAGATGTACGCGCCCGCGCCGCTGTGCACGACGAGTTCCAGGTTGTACCCGGAGCCGAAGATGTCCTCGCCCAGGAAGCCCTTCTCGTACGCCTCGCGCACGGCCGCGTGCAGCCGGCGGATGACGTGCAGCACCTCGCCGCGCACGTAGATGAAGGCGTAGTTGGCCCTGATCGCGAACGCGGTGATGATGACGCCCTCGACCAGCGAGTGCGGGTTGGCCATCATCAGCGGGATGTCCTTGCAGGTGCCCGGCTCCGACTCGTCAGCGTTGACGACGAGGTAGTGGGGCTTGCCGTCGCCCTGCGGGATGAATCCCCACTTCATGCCGGTGGGGAAGCCCGCGCCGCCGCGGCCGCGCAGGCCGGAGTCCTTGACCGCCTGGATGACGGCGTCGGGGTCCATGCCCAGCGCCTTCTTGGCCGCCTTGTAGTCACCGCCGTAGCCGTCGAGGGTGAAGGAGTCGGCCTGGTCCCAGTTGGCGGTCAGGACCGGGGTCAGTGTGGTGCTCATGCCTCGGGGGCCTTCCATCCGTTGGCCTTGGCCACCTTCAGGCCCTCCAGCGAGGGGCCGGCGGCCGACGGGCCGTCGCCCGCCTGGTCGTCGGGCAGGCCCGCGAGCACGCGCGAGGCCTCCTTGAAGGTGCAGAGCTTCTTCGGTCCGCGGGTCGGCCGCACGTCCTTGCCGTCACGCAGGTCGTCGACGAGCTGCTTGGCCGAGGCGGGGGTCTGGTTGTCGAAGAACTCCCAGTTGACCATCATGACCGGCGCGAAGTCGCAGGCCGCGTTGCACTCCAGGCGCTCCAGCGAGATCTTGCCGTCGCCGGTGGTCTCCTCGTGGCCGACGCCGACGTGCTCGGACAGCTCGTCCCAGATCTCGTCGCCGCCCATGACGGCGCACAGCGCGTTGATGCAGACGCCGACGTGGTAGTCGCCGGCCGGCTTGCGCTTGTACATCGTGTAGAAGGTGGCCACGCCGGTGACCTCGGCCTTGCTCAGGCCCAGCATCTCGGCGCAGAACTCCTTGCCGTCGTCGGAGACGTAGCCGTCGGCCGACTGCACGAGGTGGAGCAGCGGCAGCAGGGCGGACCGCGTCTTGGGGTAGCGGCCGATGATCTCCTTGGCGTCCTGTTCGAGACGCTCGCGGACTTCCGGTGAGTAAGTCACCGGTCCACACCTCCCATGACGGGGTCGATAGAAGCCACCGCGGCGATCACGTCGGCGACCTGGCCGCCCTCCGCCATGGCGGGGAAGCCCTGCAGGTTGCAGAAGGAAGGCTCGCGGAAGTGCACGCGGTACGGGCGGGTGCCGCCGTCGCTGACGACGTGCGCCCCGAGCTCGCCCTTGGGCGACTCGATGCTCGCGTACGCCTGGCCGGCCGGGACCCGGAAGCCCTCGGTCACCAGCTTGAAGTGGTGGATCAGGGCCTCCATCGAGCTGCCCATGATGTGCGCGATGTGGTCGGGCGAGTTGCCGAAGCCGTCGGGGCCGAGCGCGAGCTGCGCGGGCCAGCCGATCTTCTTGTCCTCGATCATCACCGGGTCGCCCTTGAGCGGGCCGGCGATGCGGTCGAGAGCCTGCTCGACGATCTTGAGCGACTCCTCCATCTCCCGCATGCGCACGAGGTAGCGCGAGTAGACGTCGCAGCCGCGCTCGGTGGCGACCTCGAACTCGTACGTCTCGTAGCCGGAGTAGGGCTGCGACTTGCGCAGGTCCCAGGGCAGCCCGGCGGCGCGCAGGATCGGGCCGGTGATGCCGAGGGCCATGCAGCCGGTCAGGTCGAGGTAGCCCACGTCCTTGGTGCGGCGCACGTAGACGGGGTTCTCGTCGAGGAGCTTGCGGATGTCCTTGATCCGCTTGGGCATCTCCTTGAGGAACTCGCCCACCTTGTCGACCGCGCCCGCGGGCAGGTCGACGCTGACGCCGCCCGGCCTGACGTAGGCGTGGTTCATGCGCAGACCCGTGATGTACTCGAACAGGTCCATGATCATTTCACGGTCGCGGTAGCCGAAGAGGAACGGCGTGGTCGCGCCCAGCTCCATGCCGAACGTGCCCATCGCGACCAGGTGCGAGGCGATGCGGTTGAGCTCCATCATCATCACGCGGATGGCCTGGGCCCGCTCGGGCACGCGGTCGGTGATGCCGAGCAGCTTCTCCACGCCCAGGCAGTACGCGGTCTCGTTGAAGATCGGCGAGAGGTAGTCCATGCGGGTCACGAACGTGGTCCCCTGGGTCCACGTCCGGTACTCCATGTTCTTCTCGATGCCGGTGTGCAGGTAGCCGATGACGCTGCGCGCCTCGGTGACCGTCTCACCGTCGAGCGTCAGGACCAGGCGGAGCACTCCGTGCGTGGACGGGTGCTGCGGGCCCATGTTGACGACCAGGCGCTCTTCCTCGGTGTCGCGCGCTCCGCCGACGACCTCGTCCCAGTCTCCGCCGGTGACCGAGTAGACCTTGCCCTCTGTCGCCTCGTCATAAGCGGTGCTCATGAGTAAGACCTCCTCTGGTCCGGCGAGGGGATGGTGGCGCCCCGGTACTCGACCGGGATGCCGCCGAGCGGGTAGTCCTTGCGCTGCGGGTGACCGTCCCAGTCATCCGGCATCATGATCCGGGTGAGTGACGGGTGGCCGTCGAAGACGATTCCGAAGAAGTCGTACGTCTCCCGCTCATGCCAGTCATGACCAGGGTAAACGCCCACGGTCGATGGGATGTGCGGGTCGGCGTCCGGTGCGCTCACCTCCAGGCGCACGCGCCTGTTGTGGGTGATCGAGCACAGGTGGTAGACGGCGTGCAGCTCCTCGCCCTTCAGGTGCGGGTAGTGCACCCCGGAGACGCCGAGCGACAGCTCGAAACGCAGGGTCGGGTCGTCGCGCAGCTTCTGGCAGACCTCCACCAGGCGCTCGCGGCGGACGTGCAGGGTCAGCTCGCCGCGGTCGACCACGACGCGCTCGATGGCGTCGTCGAGGGCGAGGGCGTCGACCAGCTCGTCGAAGTAGCCGCCGTACGGGCGGGGCGTGGAGATCTGCGGCGCCCGGCGCACGACGAGACCGCCGTAGCCGGAGGTGTCGCCGGAGTCGTGCGCGCCGAACATGCCGTGCCGGGCGACGGGCGCCTCGGGGACGGCCGGGACCGAGGCGGCCTCGGGGGCCTCCCCGCCCTCCGGGCTTCCGGGAAGGTGGTCGGGCGAGGTCACTTTCCGGCCCCCTGGTCGATCAGCGGCAGCGTGCGCAGCGCCCGCAGTTCGAGGTCCTCGATCTGCTTGGCGCGGTGGGCGCCGAACTTCATGTTCTGGATCTTGTCGTGCAGCTTCACGATCGCGTCGATCAGCATCTCCGGCCGCGGCGGGCAGCCGGGCAGGTAGATGTCGACCGGCACGACGTGGTCGACGCCCTGCACGATGGCGTAGTTGTTGAACATGCCGCCGCTGGAGGCGCACACGCCCATGGCGATGACCCACTTGGGCTCGGCCATCTGGTCGTAGATCTGCCGCAGGACGGGCGCCATCTTCTGCGACACGCGCCCGGCGACGATCATGAGGTCGGCCTGGCGGGGAGACGCCGAAGCGCGCTCCATGCCGAAGCGCGCCAGGTCGTAGTGGGGGCCACCGGTGGCCATCAGCTCGATGGCGCAACATGCGAGGCCGAACGTGGCCGGCCATACCGAGCTCTTCCGAGCCCATCCTGCGGCGGCTTCGACCGTGCTGAGGATGAACCCGCTGGGGAGTTTCTCTTCAAGTCCCATTTTCAGTCCCAGTCCAGACCCTTGCGGCGCCACACGTACGCGTAGGCGACGAGCACGGTGACGATGAACAGCAGCATCTCGACCAGCGCGAACAGCCCGAGGCCGGACGCGATGGTGTCGCCCGCGTCGTTCTTCAGCGGCGCGAAGGAGACCGCCCACGGGTAGAGGAAGATGATCTCGATGTCGAACACGATGAAGAGCATCGCGGTGATCATGTATTTGAGCGGGAACCGTCCGCCACCGACCGGCTGGGGCGTCGGCTCGATGCCGCATTCATAGGCGTCAAGCTTCGCGCGGTTCCAGCGCTTGGGACCGGTGAAGGGAGCGATGGCGACCGAGAAGATCGCGAAGCCCCCCGCGAGAACGGCGAGCACCAGGATGGGCACGTAAAGGTCCATCGCTACGCCTCCTCTGGAGTCGCCACGCGCGCGGGCGCGCAGCTTGATGTGTCTGTCGTGGGAATCATGCTGGTGGGGCGACCTTCGAGAGTGCGTTGATGATCATGTCGGACGCATCGCCTCGCCGGTCGGTGAGATTACCAAGGAGCTTGAGCGCGAAGCGCATCAGCCTCGGGTGTGGCAGGCCGTGCCTGGTCCCGAAGCTCATCACACCCGGCTTCCCAATCGCCTCGACGAACAACCTCCCTAGCGTGAAGTAGCCGCCGTAGGCGTCCTTCATCACCTGGGGGTAGGTCCTCAGGATCCGCTCGCGCTGTGCGGGAGTGGTGTCCTTGAGGGCCTTCGCGATGATCTCGGCGGCGATCTCGCCGGTCTCCATGGCGTAGGCGATGCCCTCGCCGTTGAACGGGTTGATGGACCCGCCGGAGTCACCCACGAGGATAAGACCCCGCGTGTAGTGGGGCTGCCTGTTGAAGGCCATCGGGAGAGCGGCGCCGCGGATGGGGGCCGTCATGTTCTCCTCGGTGAAGCCCCAGTCGGCCGGCATGGCCTTGCACCAGCGCTTCAACAGGTCGCGGTAGTCGATGTTGCCGAACTGGGCGCTGGTGTTGAGCAGCCCGAGCCCGACGTTGGCGGTGCCGTCGCCGACCCCGAACACCCAGCCGTAGCCGGGCAGCAGGGTGTCGCCGTCCCACAGCTCCAGCCAGGTCTCCAGGTAGTCGTCGTCGTGGCGGGGGCTCTCGAAGTAGGTGCGGACGGCCACGCCCATGGGGCGGTCCTCCCGCTTGTGCAGGCCCATGCCGATCGCCAGGCGGGTGCTGTTGCCGTCGGCCGCCACGACCACCCGGCTGCGGTACGTCGCGCCGTCCTTGGTGCGCACGCCGACGATGTGCCCGCTGCGGTCGTCGAGCACCGGCCCGGTCACGGTGACGCCCTCCATGAGGCGCACGCCGTTCTTGACCGCGTTGGCCGCGACGATCTGGTCGAAGTCCTTGCGGGTGCGAACGAGCCCGAAGTCGGGGAAGCGCTCCAACTGCGGCCAGTCGAGTTCGAAGCGGTGGCCGCCGCCGACGACGCGCAGGCCCTTGTTCCTGATCCAGCCGGGCGCGTCGATGTCGACGCCCATGTTGAGCAACTGCTTGACGGCACGTGGCGTCAGACCGTCGCCGCAGACCTTCTCGCGGGGGAACCTGGTCTTCTCCAGGAGGAGCACGTCGAGACCGGCCTGAGCGAGGTAAAAGGCGGTTGCGGAACCGGCGGGACCGGCGCCGACGACGATGACGTCGGCGTCGGCGTCAGCCTGTATGGCTGGTGGCACGGTCACTGGACTGTCCTGTCCTACACGCTCGAAGGCCTCGGGGTCTTGCGCCTTCGTTCCTTTGTGAACCCCTTCACAAACTTGTCGGCCCGCAGTCTACTGCTTTTCCTGTACATAGTGGCAGTCGGGGTACGGATCCCGGACACAAGAAGACCCTCCGTCGTCAACGAAGGGCCGGGCACGGGAACGTCAGACTTCGAACTCGGCGTTGCGCACTCCGGCGGTCGTGCTCCGGGCGAACTCGACGCACTCGCCGGCGGCCGCGCTGAGACTGCTCTTGCGCCATCCGTCCGGCGAGACAGTGGGGCCGCTCATCGGACGGACTACCTCCCGAGTCTCATTGGTCTGGACCAATGACGGTAGCCAACAGAAGATCGGCCGAGCCTGCAAGACACGCCGCGATAACCATGTCGTTACGATTGATCTCCCAACGACGCGAGGAATTCGCGCTATTCCTCCTCATCCATGGCGGTCGGGCGGGCCGGAGCACCCTGAGGGTGAGGTCGGGCAGATCGCTCAGCTCGACCAGGTGCTGGAGCCGGTCGCGCATCCTGCGTTCGACCTTGCCCGGCGGCCCGGTGCGGCTCGGCGGCGTGCTTCCGGCGGCGGAGTGCCGGATTGATTTCTCCGATCACCCGGGGCTCCTACCGCGAATCGAGGAGATACGCCCACAAAGTGCGATGGCAATCCGCCGGGAAGACCTGCTTTCGTCGCGGAAAGAGCCCTGCCGTCATCCCAGCGGGAATTCCCTCCGACACATCCTCAGAGCAGCCCGCAGAGCCGAAATCGGACGGAAAGGCGGAAGATGATTCCAGAAACTTTCGCGGACCGCCCGCCCGCGGCTCAGGCGGGCTTGAAACCCCGGTGAACGGCGACGATGCCCATCGTCAGGTTGCGCCAGGCGACCCGCTCCCAGCCGGCGTCGCTGATCGTCCGGGCCAGCTCCCGCTGGTCGGGCCAGTCTCTGATGGACTCGGCCAGGTAGTCGTAGGAGTCGTCGTTGGAGCCGAACACCTTGGCCACCTTGGGCAGGGCCCTCATCAGGTATTCGCGGTAGACCAGGTCGAACGGCCCGAACGTGACGTGCGAGAACTCCAGGATCACCAGCCGGCCGCCCGGCCTGGTCACGCGGAGCATCTCGCGCAGCGCCTGCGAGGTGTCGTGCACGTTGCGCAGCGCCACCGAGATCGTCACCGCGTCGAAGGCGTCGTCCGCGAACGGCAGCCGCATCGCGTCACCGGCCACGAAGGGGATGCCGGGCCCGCTCAGCGAGTTGCCGCCGTGCCGCTGCACGCCCGTGCGCAACATGCCGAGGGAGAAGTCGGAGGCCACCGCGCGGGCGCCCAGGCTGGTGAAGCTGTCGGTGGAGGTGCCGGTGCCCGCTCCCAGGTCGAGCACGACCTCGCCGGGCCCCGCGTCGACGGCGGCGGCCACGGCCTTGCGCCAGAGCCTGACCTGCCACAGCGAGGCCACGTCGTTGACCAGGTCGTAGCGCCGGGCGGTGCGATCGAACATCGCGGCGACCTCGTCCGGCTGCTTGTCCAACTGAGCGCGCGTCATGCGGACAAGAGTACTCACGCGGCCCGCGCGGTATTCGCCGGGCGTTACGGCCTTTGACCAGCCACCACCGGGCCGGCGGCGAGCCAGGCTCTTGCGGCAATTGACGCAAAGTAACGGCACCGCTACCGAACGTCTGCTAGATGTTGGTGAATGCTTGCCCGTGTCGCCCTTGCGGCGATCATCGCCTCGGCCCCCGTCGCGCACCCCCGCGTGGTCTCGGCCGACCCGGTCGACAACACCCCCCACGTCCTCGACGGCATCGTCAACGCCATCGCGCTGGTCGGTGGCACCGTCGTCGTCGGCGGCTCGTTCAGCGAGGTCAGCGACGCCGGGCGCACGTACACGCTGCGCCGGGCCAATCTGTTCGCCTACGACCTGGCGACCGGCCGCATCCTGCGCGGCTTCGCGCCGTCCGTCGCCGGGCCGGTCTACGGGCTGGCCGCCGGCGACCACGGCACGGTCTACGTGGGCGGCGCCTTCCCCGGCGTCAACAACATCGGCGCCCGCGCGCTCGCCCGGATCAGCGTCGCCGACGGGCAGCTCGTCGACGGCTTCATGCCCCGGATCGAGGGGGGCATGGTCACGACCCTGGTCAGGAACGGCTCCAGGCTCTACGTGGGCGGCGACTTCGTCCGGCCGCGCGTGGCCCTGGCCGGGCTCGACGCCGCGACGGGCGTGGCCGACCCCGGCTTCGCCGTCACGCCGGGCGAGCCGCTGACGCCCAGGGTGAAGGTCCAGGCCCTCGCCCTGTCGGGCGGCCGGCTGGCGGTGGACGGCTCGTTCACCACGCTCGGCGGGCGATCCCGGCCGCAGCTCGGGCTGATCGACGTCAGCGGGCCCGTGGCCAGGGTCGCCGACTGGCGCACCGAGGTCTACGCGCAGCGCTGCGCGGAGGCGTTCCCGTCCTACGTGCGCGGCCTGGACTTCGCCCCGGACGGCCGCTCCTTCGTGGTCGTCACGACCGGGGGCCCGAAGGGCCGCATGTGCGACACGGCCGCCCGGTTCGAGACGTACGCCGCAGGCCCGGACGTCAGGCCGACCTGGACGAACGCCACCGGCGGCGACTCGCTCTACGCGGTGGCGGTGACCGGCTCAGCCGTCTATGTCGGCGGCCACCAGCGCTGGCTGGACAACCCGCAGGGCCGCGACTCCGCCGGCCCGGGAGCGGTGCCCCGCGAGGGCATCGGCGCCATTCATCCGCGTACGGGAAAGGCGCTCGCCTGGAATCCCGGCCGGGAGCGGGGCATCGGCGTGAAGGCATTTCTGGCGCACAAGACCGGCCTACTAGTCGGTAGTGACACAACGCGACTCGGACGGGAGTACCATGCCCGGATTGGCATGTTCCCCCTGCCCTAGTCGTCCTGCGGCTCGGGCCGGTCGATCCGGCCGCTGAGGCGTGCGCTGACGGCGTCACGCTGCCTCGACAGCAGCACGTAGCTGGCTATGCCGCTGATCACGAAAGCGGCTGCGAGCAGGAACAGCGGGTTTTGCAGGCCGACGAGGTACAGAACACCCAGGGTCACGACAAACAGGCCGATCCGCGACGCGGTGTAAACGAGAACGGGATGCACAGGTTCGAGGTTACTCGTCCCTGCGTAGCGGTCGCTCTTCGCATCGGACGCGAGCGCTGCTACTGTTCCCAGTAAGGGTGTTTCGTAAAGAAACACCCACGAGAGCCCCAAAGAGGCTCTATCATATAACAATCGGGCAGTCAGCTGATAACAACCCGTGATCTTTGTCGAAAACCACGGATAAATCAGGCTTCGCTCGACACACTGGTTACCTGTCCGCCCGCTGGCAGGAAGCGGGATGCGAGGGGGAGAGATTGGTGGAGAGTAGCAGCGAGCGTCTGCTGACCCCAGGAGAGGTTGCCGCCCTCTTCCGGGTAGACCCAAAGACGGTTACGCGCTGGGCTGCGGCAGGCCGCATCAGCAGTATCCGCACCCCCGGAGGGCACCGGCGCTTCCGCGAGTCGGAAGTGCACGCCCTTCTTCGAGGCGAGGACGTTCTCACGGCCGACAGGCCAGCAGGTGAGTCCCCGCGCGTCTGACGTTCCGTCTAGTCGGTGATCCTGAGATCCGCCAGGATCACCGCTGGCGGGACCTCAATCCGCCTCACGTCGTGAGGCCGTGAACGAGCGTGCCTGCGGGCCACACTTCCCGAGGGCAGGCACGGGGCGGCGCCAACCGCCGACCGTGGCTGGCGCCTGTCCTTCTCAGGCGTCCTCCTGGCTGGCCTTGAAGGCCAGGAACTCGCGTTCGAGGTCGTCGTTCTCCTCTTCCCAGCGACTCCGGCGTTCGGCCGCCTCCTCCTCGGTCAGCGACTCGGGCAGCCACTTGTCGTAGTCGGGATCCCCGGGCTGCACGTCCACGTACGCGTTGCCGATCAGACGCCCGTCTTCGCTGGTCAGGCTCTGCGGCACGCGCAGGGTCCCGTCAGCGAGCCGGATGACGTACATGGCTGATCACCTAGATTCCGTAGCGCCGGTTGAAGAAGAGCATGACGTCGAGCGCCATCCGTGTGTCGCCGCCGAGCATGTCGACCAGGGCCGGGCGCTGGCGGGCGGCGATGGCGGCGAAGGCGTCGGCGAAGAACTCCTTGCGGCCCAGGCCGTTGCCCTGGCGGTGGAAGGTCGAGGCCAGCTTGGGGAAGGCGTTCTCGTAGAGCCGGAGGAACTCCGGCGAGTCGGACACCCATTCGCCGTGGAACGAGTCCAGGTCGTCGATGGCGTGGCCGACCTCGTGCATCATCACGTCCGGCGTGGGTGAGGGGCGGTCGCCCACCACGATCTTGCGGTCGCCGTACGCGCCGGCGCAGATGTCCCAGGTGGCCCGGCCGGACGGGAGCGGCGCACCGCGTAAGTACCCCATGTCGTCGAGGTCGGGGACGCCGCCGGGGCCGACGTAGATGCCTTCGAGACCGGCGGCCAGCAGCTCCTTCAGCCGGTCGGGCAGCCGGGCCAGGCTCTCCACGGCGCGTACGGCGTCCTTGGAGGGCGGGCCGTGCCGGGCGTCCCACTGGCGGTGGAGGATCTTCTCCAGCTTGCCGCAGTGGCGCAGGCCGTCGCCGATGGAGGGGGCCTCCGGCCTGTTGGGCTGGGCCCTCGGCGGCGTGTCGTCGAGCTCGAAGTCGTACCAGGTGTAGCGGGGGCGTTCGGCGACGGCGGCGGGCAGGCGTTCACCGCGCTCGCGCAGCGAGAGGCCGTCCCAGGTCACCTCGCGCCGCTGGGGGCCGCCGGGACGGGCGAACCGGTCCGGCTGCTGCTCCCTGCGCCGCTCCGCGCCCTTGAGCTGCTCTCTCGGGGCCTCGGGGCGGTTGTCCCTCCGCCGGGACCAGAAGGAACGGTCCGCGTCCGGAGGAGCCTCGTCACGCCGCGAGAACAGGTACGACCCGCGGCGCCACCAACGGCCGCGCCGATGTCGGCCCTTGTCGTGAGAAAAGGCCATCGCACCCCTTCACGCCGCGTCCATGGCGAACCGGGTTCCACGGTACGACGCCGATCTTCCCGAGTCATCCGAAACGGGACATCGTCCGACACGATCACGTCGCGGATGGCTTACAGTTCGGGCATGGCAGGTGTTCTGATCGGCCTGGCGTTGCTGGCCTTCTGGCTCTTCTCGCTCTTCGACGTCATCACCGCACCCGAGGAAGAGGTCAGGAACGTACCAAAGGCGCTGTGGGTCCTCATCGTCGTGCTGGTCCCGTTGCTCGGCGGTGTGATCTGGATGCTGCGCGGGCGGCCGAAGGCCGAGCGCGACCCGTGGCCGGTGCCGCCGGGCCCGGGCGCACCGAAGGGCCCGGACGACGACCCCGACTTCCTGAGAGACCTCGACCGGCGGATGCGCGGCGAGGACTAACCGCTGACGTCGGCGTAGCTGTGCAGGCCGGAGATGAAGATGTTGACGCCGACCAGGTTGAACAGCAGGCATCCGAACGCCAGCAGCTGCACGATCATGGCGGCCCTGCCCCGCCAGCCGGCGGTCACCCTGGCGTGCAGGTAGGCCGCGTACGCCACCCAGGTGATGAACGACCAGACCTCCTTGGGGTCCCAGCCCCAGTAGCGGCCCCAGGCGCGGTCGGCCCAGAGCGCGCCGGCGATGACGGCGAACGTCCACACCGGGAAGGCCAGCACGATCGCGCGGTGGGCCACCCGCTCCAGGTCGTCGCGGCTGGGCAGGCGCGACAGCCCCTCCCCGCGCACCAGGAACAGCACCCCCGACACACCGGCCAGCGTGAACAGCCCGCTGGCCAGGATCGCCGCGCTGACGTGGATCGCGATCCAGTACGAGTTCAGCGCCGGCACCACGGGCCCGGCCGCCGTGTAGAGCACCTTGACCGCGAACCCGAGCCCGAGCGTGGCGGCGATCATGACGAACGCGCCCAGGAAGCGCACGTTCTGGCGGACCTGGGTGAACAGGAACGCGGTCACGGCGGCGAAGCAGATGGCCACCACGAACTCGTACATGTTGCCCCACGGCCACCGGTCGACCGCCAGGCCGCGGGTGATGATGGCGCCGAGGTTGGCGGCCCAGCCGATCCAGGCCAGCACGAGCGCGACCCGCCCGGCCCTGGCCCCGCCCGCCATGACGGGCGCGGGGTCGGCGACGGCCGCCTCGGCCTCGGGCGCGGCGTCGCCTTCCGAGGGGGCGCCGACCGTGACGGGCTGCCGGGCGGCCCGCTTCACGGCGGCCTTGCCCAGGACGGATCTCCCGAAGGCCAGCTCCATCGCGAAGCCCACCATGGCGATGATGTAGAGCAGGACGGCGCCGACGACGAAATTGTCGCTCAGCCCGGCCAATTGCTCAGCGGACATGCTGTTCTCCTGCTGATAGAGCCTTGACGATCTCGGCGAACTCCTCGGCGAAGCCCGCCGCGGAGCCCTCGGTACGGGTCAGGCCGCCCACGTCGACCCGCCCTTCCCTGACCCGCACCCAGACGCGCCGGCGGCGGATCATCAACGACAGCGCGATGGCCACGACCGCGACGGCCGCGGCGATCAGCGCGGGCACGCGCCCGGGGTCGTAGGCGGTCTGGAGCGTGATCCACTCCTTGACGCCGGTGAACTCCAGCTTCCCCGCCCCGCCGGGCAGCTCCGCCGACTCCCCCACCGACAGCGGCTTGGTCGCGAACGACCCACGCACCACGGGGACGACCTTGCCGTCGAGCTCGTCCGGCAGGATCTTGTAGACCGACTGGGGCTTGCCCGACCGCATGCCGAGGTCGCCCACGTAACCGCCGAGGAGCTGCACCTGCGGCTGGAGCTCGCCGGGGAAGGCCGAGGCGTAGTTGCCGTCGGTCAGCGGCACGCTGGTGGGCAGGAAGCGCAGCAGGAACCCGAGCTGGGACGGCTGCGCGTCGGGCGCCTTGACGACGCACGACGAGGTCAGCGTGGCCTTCTGGTCGATCAGGCAGGCCACGGGCCCTTCGTAGGCGACCTGGCCCTTGCCGTCGGTGACCTTGAAGACGGGCGCGTAGCCGTGGCCGATCAGGTACGTCTGCGTCCCGTCGACCTCGAGCGGGTCGTTGACCTTGAGCTCGTAGTCGCGGGCGGGCGCGCCGGGCTCGTCGTGCACCTTCAGGTAGGCGGAGTAGTCGAGCTCCTGGCCCTTCTTGTCGCCCTCGACCTGGTAGGTGGCCTTGAAGTCGGTCAGCTCGAACGAGAACGGCTGGAGCGACTCGGCCGAGACCCGGCTGCCGGGGATGAACCTGTCGTAGGCGGCCACGGTGTTGGCGAAGCCGTCGCCCTCGACGACCAGGACGTTGCCGCGGTAGCCGTACAGGGAGCCGAAGCCGATCGCGAGCAGGATGCCGATCAGCGCGACGTGGAAGAACAGGTTGCCGGTCTCGCGCAGGTAGCCCTTCTCGGCGGCCACCCAGCCGTCGCCGGTGACGACGCGGAAGCGCAGCCTGCGCAGCCGCCTGGCGGCCTCCTCCACGGTCAGGTCGCCCTCGAAGGAGTCGGCGTGCGGCAGCCGGGACAGGTTCTTGGGCGCGGCGGGCGGCTTGCGGCGCAGCTCGCGCAGGTAGGTGGCGGTGCGCGGGATGATGCAGCCGACGAGCGAGGTGAACAGCAGCAGGTAGACGGCGGCGAACCAGACCGAGGTGAACACCTCGAAGAGCTGGAACCGGTCGTACCACTCGGCCAGGGTGGGGTTCTGCTGGTAGAGCTGGGCCACCTTGTCGGGTTCGACGCTGCGCTGGGGCACCAGCGAGCCCGGGATCGAGCCGAGCGCCAGCAGGAAGAGCAGGATCAGCGCGGTCTTCATCGAGGTGAGGGTGCGCCAGCCCCACCGGAGCCAGCCGACCGGCCCCAGCCTGGCCTGTCGCGGCTCGCGCTCCTCGCGCACCAGCTCGTCGACGCTCATCAGATCACCGGCTCGAACGCGCCGATGAGCCCCTGCATGGCCGCGATCATCGCACCCCACAGTCCGGTGACGAGCAGCAGCCCGACGGCCACCATCATGCCCCCGCCGATCCTGGTGATCAGCCGGGTGTGCCTGCGCACGGCCTGGAACGTGCGCAGGGCCTTGCTGTAGGCCAGGGCGGCGGCCACGAACGGCAGCCCGAGGCCCAGCGCGTAGGCCACGGCCAGCAGCGCGCCGCGCGAGGCGCTGCCCTCGTTGAGCCCGAGCGTGAGCACGACGGCCAGCGTGGGGCCGATGCACGGCGTCCAGCCGAGGCCGAACACCACGCCGAGCAGCGGCGCGCCGGCCAGGCCCGCGGCCGGCAGCTTGTGGATGCGCACATCGCGCATCAGGCCGGGCAGCACGCCGAGGAAGGCCAGCCCGAGCAGGATCGTCAGGACGCCCAGCACCCGTGTGATGACCTGGGCGTTGCCCAGCATGATCGAGCCGAGCCCGCCGAACAGCGCGCCGCTGAGCACGAACACCAACGCGAACCCGGCCACGAACAGCACCGTGCCGAGCACCAGCCGCCCCCGCTTGGGATCGGCGCTCATGCCCGTCACGTACGACAGATAGCCCGGCACCAGCGGCAGCACGCACGGCGACAGGAACGACACCACCCCGGCCAGCAGCGCGATCGGCACCGCGAGCAGCAGCGAGCCCGAGGCGACGACGTCACTCATCGCGCACCTTGGTCACCGTGTTCATCAGGTCGGTGTACTTGACCGCCCCGAGCGCCCTGGCCGCGATGCGGCCCTGCTTGTCGATGACCAGAGTGGACGGGATCGCCGCGGGCGGCACGGTGCCCTGGAAGGACAGCGCAACCTTGCCGGGCTGGTCGAAGATGTGGGAGTAGCCGGTCTGCTCGGTGCGCTCGAAGGCGAGGGCGTCGGCCTGGCGGTCCTTGAAGTCGATGCCGATGAACTGCACGTCGCCCTTGGTCTTGGCGGCGACCTCCTTGAGCACCGGCGCCTCGGCCCGGCACGGGCCGCACCACGAGGCCCAGAAGTTGATCACCACGACCTTGCCCTTGTGGGCGGCCAGCGAGGCAGTGCCGCCGTCGAGCGTGGGGCCCTCGACCGGCGGGGCCGCCTTGCGGTCGGCGGCGTCGAAGACCTGCATCTTGCCGTCGCCCGCGACGAACCGGGTGTCGCCCACCTGGGGCTGCCCGCTCTGGTTTGCCGCGCAGCCCGCGGCCAGCGCGGCCAGGAGAACGAGGGAGATGGACGTCGCGCGCACGGAGGATGATCTCCTTGTACTACAACCGGTAGAGCTTGCAACTCTACCGGCGGGCAGACATGGCCCCGACATCAGGCCCCTGGTATCGACGGCCCCGAACTGAGCGACCCGGCCGGCTCGCTGTAGCCGACGCTGACCAGGCGGTCGCCCTCGAAGGTGAACGTGGTGAGGCTGGCCAGCGCGCACTGCCGGCGGCGCGGGTCGTGCCAGAGCCGGCGGCCCTCGGCGGCCATCCTGATCGTCCAGATCGGGAGCTGGTGGCTGACCAGCACGGCCTCGTGCCCGCGGGCGGCCGCCCTGGCGTCGTCGACGGCCGACTTCATGCGCGCCACGATCGCCGGGTACGCCTCGCCCCACGACGGGCGCAGCGGGTTCCAGAAATAGCGGTAGTTGCGCGGGTTGCGAAGGATGGCCAGCCCCTGGCCGACCGGACGGCCCTGCAGCATGTTCGCCGCTTCGAGCAGGCGGTCGTCCTTGGTCACGTCGAGGCCGAGCTTGTCGGCGAGCGGGGCCGCGGTCTCCAGCGCGCGTTCGAGCGGCGAGCTGTGGACGGCGACGATGTCGCGGCCGCCGACGGCCTTGGCGACCGTCTCGGCCATGAGCCTGCCGGTGTCGGACAGGTGGTAGCCGGGCAGCCGGCCGTACAGGATGCCGCCGGGATTGTGCACCTCACCGTGGCGCAAAAGGTGGACGACGGTGGTTTCAGCCATGGTGTGCCACAGCCTATCCGTTTCGATGCCGGTCATAGTCAGGGGCTGCCTGGTCCGGCATTTCGCGCGGGGGTATGGTCGGGACGACTGCGCCTAGGGTTCCGCGTCCGGTCCGCCTCCCCCGTCACACAACCAGGGCCGGAAGACAGGTCCGAGCGGCGCCGCGGCCCGCCGGGCCGTACAGCTGACGGGACAAAAGCCTGGAGGCTCCTCTCCGTCACCCCTGGAAGGAGTCGCCCGGATGAGCCCTTGGGCGCTGGTCCTCATTCTCGTCGCCGCCGTCGCGCACGCCACCTGGAACCTGCTGAGCAAGAAGGCGTCCCAGGCCGACGGCATCGTCTTCCTCTGGCTGGTCGGGGTCGTGGCCACGGTGGTGTGGAGCCCGCTGTTCGCCGGGTTCCTGCTGGTCACGGGCGCCCGGCTGTCGTGGGGCGACCTGGCGGTGATCTGCGGCAGCACGGCCCTGCACCTGGGGTACTTCGTGCTGCTCCAGCGCGGCTACGGCGCGGGCGACCTGTCGCTGGTCTACCCCGTCGCCCGCGGGACGGGGCCGATGCTGGCCAGCCTGGTCGCCGTGTTGTTCCTGGACGAGCACCCGGCGCCGGCCGGCGTGGCCGGGATCGTGCTCGTCGGGGTCGGGGTGTTCATGATGAGCGGCGGCGCGGCCGGGCGGGGCGACCTGCGGGGGCTGGTGTCGGGGCTGGTCGTGGGGCTGTTCATCGCCGGGTACACGGTGTGGGACTCGCAGGTGGTCAGCGCGTTCGCGGTGGCGCCGATCATGCTCAACTACCTCGGGGAGGTCGGGCGGGCGCTGGCGCTGACGCCGTTCGTCGCCGGGGGCAGGCGGCGGATGGTCGGGCCGGTGTGGCGGGAGCACCGGTCGCGGATCGTGGGGGCGGCGTTCCTGATCTTCCTGTCGTACCTGCTGGTCCTGATCGCGTTCACGATGGCGCCGGTGAGCGTGGTGGCGCCGGCACGAGAGGTGAGCGTGCTGATCGCGGTGCTGCTCGGCGGGCGGCTGCTGGCCGAGGGCGACCTGCGGCGGCGGCTGCTGGCGGCCAGCGTGATCCTCGGCGGCGTGGTGGCGATCGCGCTCAGCTGACCGCCCAGGCGTTCTCCTGCTCGCGGCTGACGCTGATCAGGGCCTCGACCGTGGCCCTGATCGCGGGCCGGCGGGCCGCGTCGGTGCGCCACACCGCGTAGATGCGGCGCGTCTGCCGCGGCATGATCGGGACCAGCCGCACGCCGTCGGGCACGCAGTCGCGGCCCAGGCGCGGCACGATCGCGCAGCCGAGCCCGGCGGCGACCAGCGCGAGCTGGGTGGGGTACTCGTCGGCCATGCACGCGATCTCCGGCTCCAGCGAGGCGTTGCGCAGCGTGAAGACCAGCCAGTCGTGGCAGACGGTGCCGGGCGAGGAGCTGATCCACCGCTCGCCGTGCAGCTCGGCCAGCCCCACCTCCCTGCGCTCGGCCAGCGGATGGTCGGCGGGGATCGCGACGTCGGCCACGTCGTCGAGCAGCGTGGCCCTGGACAGGCCCTCGGGCATGGCGATGGGCCGGTTGAGCCAGTCCTGCATCACGCCCAGGTCCAGCTCGCCCCTGGCCACCTCGCGCAGCACCCGCTCGGGCTCACGCTCGTAGAGCTGCACGTGCAGGTCGGGGTGGTGCCTCTTGAGCTGCACGAGCGCGCCCGGCATCAGGCCGCGGGTCGCGGTGGCGAAGGCGGCGATGCCGAGCCGGCCGACGACCTCGCCGCGCAGCGCCTCGAAGTCCGCCTCCGCGGTCTCGACCAGGGCCAGGATGCGCTCGGCGTGCTCGGCGAGCAGGCCGGCGGCGTCGGTCAGCCGCACGCCCCGGCCGCTGCGCTCCATGAGCCGGGCGCCCGTCTCCCGCTCCAGCTTGGCGATCTGCTGGCTGACGGCCGACGGCGTGACCATGAGCGCGTCGGCCGCCGCGCCGACCGACCCGTACACGTGCACGGCGTGAAGTGCCTTGAGCCGGTTCAGGTCCAACATGTAAGCCAGACTAAAGGGTTTAGCGTAGAAAGTCTCGCTTGTCCTTGTATCTGAAGCAGATGAAAATATATGCATGCGAATCATTAAGAGCAGGAAGCCCGAGACCCGTTCCACCTCGTACCTGAAGGTCCTCGCCGAGCAGGCTCGCGAGCAGCGCAACAGGTACCAGAAGACCCGCTCTGCGTGAGCCCCCGCCACCTCGCCCTCGCCGTCGGCCTCGCGGCCGTGTGGGGCTTCAACTTCGTCGTCATGCAGATCGGCCTGAAGCACTTCCCTCCCCTGCTGTACGCGGGGATCAGGTTCACCCTGGCGGCGTTCCCCGCCCTGCTGCTCGCGGGGCGGCCGGGAGTCCCGTGGCGCTGGGTCGCCGGGGTGGCGGCCACTCTCGGAGTGGGTCAGTTCGGCCTGTTGCTGGTGGGCATGCGAGCGGGCATGCCGGCCGGGCTGACCTCTCTCGTCCTGCAGATGCAGGCGTTGTTCACCGTGCTGTTCGCGGTGACGCTGCTCGGCGAGCGGCTCACCGCCCGCCGCGTCCTCGGCCTGGCGGTCGCCTTCGGCGGCCTGGCCCTGGTCGCGTTCGACTTCGGGGTGTCCGGCCCGCTGGGTGCCTTCGCCCTGTGCGTGGCCGCCGCCGCGGCCTGGGGGCTCGGCAACGTGGTGCAGCGCAGGGCCGCGCCGCCGGACTCGCTGCGGTTCATGGTCTGGGTGAGCGCCTTCTCGGCGCCGCCCCTCCTGCTGCTGTCGCTGCTGGTCGAGGGGCCGCCCGTGCTGACCGCCCCCGCCGAGGGCTGGTTGTCGCTGGCCTACGTGGCCTTCGTCTCGACGCTCGGCGGGTTCGGCGTGTGGGGCTGGCTGCTGCGCCGGTACGACGCCTCGACCGTGGCGCCGTACACGCTGCTGGTGCCGGTGTTCGGCATGTCGTCGGCCGCGCTGGTGGCCGGCGAGCCACTCTCCTGGACCGAACTCCTGGCCGCGGCCCTCATCGTCGCCGGCGTGCTGTACGCCGGCACCAGGCCGCGCCGGGTCACAGAACCGCCGCGGCCGCCTTCGCCGCTGCCGGCAGGGCCTCGGCGATCCGGTTGAGCGCCTCGTCATCGTGCGAGGCCGACAGGAACCACGCCTCGTACGCCGACGGCGGCAGGTAGACGCCCTGGTCGAGCATCACGTGGAAGAACGCGGTGAAGGCCGCCGTGTTCTGGGCCCTGGCCTGGTCGAAGTTGCTCACCTCGCCCTCGGCGAAGAAGATCGAGAACAGGCTGCCGGCACGCTGCAACCGGTGGGGCACGCCCGCCTTCGCCAGCGCCTCGGCCGCCGCGTCGCCCACCGCGAGCGCGGCGGCGTCGATGCGCGCGTAGGCGTCGGCGTCGAGGGCGCGCAGGGTCGCCAGGCCGGCGGCGCACGCCAGCGGATTGCCGGACAGCGTGCCCGCCTGGTAGACCGGGCCCTCCGGAGCCAGGAAGGCCATCACGTCGGCCCGGCCGCCGAACGCCGCCGCGGGCAGGCCGCCGCCCATGACCTTGCCGAACGTCATCAGGTCGGCGTTGACCGGGTCGAGGCCGTACCAGCCGGCGGACGAGACGCGGAAGCCGGTCAGCACCTCGTCGACGATGAGCAGCGCGCCGTTGGCCGTGCACAGCTCGCGCAGCCGGGCGTTGAACCCGTCGCGCGGCGGGACGACGCCCATGTTCGCCGGGCACGCCTCGGTGATCACGCAGGCCACCTCGGCGGCCGCGAACGCCTCCTCCACCGCCTGGACGTCGTTGTACGGCAGCACGATCGTGTCGGCCGCCGACGCCCCGGTCACCCCGGGCGTGTCCGGCAGCCCGAACGTCACCACCCCCGACCCGGCCGAGGCCAGCAGGGCGTCGACGTGCCCGTGGTAGCAGCCGGCGAACTTGATCACCTTGGACCGCCCGGTGAAGCCGCGCGCCAGGCGCACCGCGCTCATCGTCGCCTCGGTGCCGGAGCTGACCAGGCGCACCTTCTCGACCGGCGCCATCCTGGAGACGATCTCCTCGGCCAGCTCGACCTCGCCCGGCGTGGCGGTGCCGTAGGAGAAGCCGTGGGCGATCGCGCCGGAGACGGCCTCGACGACCGCGGGATGCCGGTGGCCGAGGATCATCGGGCCCCAGGAGCAGACCAGGTCGACGTAGCGGTTGCCGTCGACGTCGGTGATGTACGGGCCCTGGCCCGAGGCCATGAAACGCGGCGTGCCGCCCACCGCGCCGAACGCGCGCACGGGCGAGTTGACGCCGCCGGGCACCACTTCCCTGGCGCGGGTGAAAAGATCTTCGGAGTTCTGTGTACGGCTCACCCGACCCAGGTTAGTCCCGCAGGCCCGTGCCCCCGCCGCGGGGCGTGCTCAGTCGGCGAGCCATTCCAGGATGCGCAGCGGGTCGGGCAGCGGACGGCCGTCCGGGGGCCGGAGCCAGGAGACCGGCTGGCCCGAGGGCAGCGTGGAGGGCGGCGCGACCACGTAGCTGTCGCGGCAGTGCCAGCGCAGGCCCGGCGTGTCGTCGATGGTGGCCGGGTCGCAGTCGAGCTGGCAGGACCACCACTCGTCCTCGTCCTCGGGGTTGCCGCGGGTGGCCACATAAAACAAGACCCGGTCGCCTTGAGCGGCGACCGGGCCTGGGTGGGCTCCGGCGGCGTCGATCCTGGTGAGGGCCGACAGGCCGGAGGCGAGCGGTACGTCGAACACGTCGAACACGCGCCCTGTGGGCAGGATCACGTTGGCCTCCGGCTCGCTCTCCCACCAGCGGGTCAGCAGCGTCGTGTCCGTCGTGGCCTGCATGTGCCAGGCGGGCGAGAGCGGATGGGCGCCGGGATCGGGACAGCCGACGCGGTCGCACGAACACGCGCGCGGACCGTGCCGCAGCGGAAAGGCACCCGGCACGACGGGCCAGCCCAGGGACGCGTACTCCAGCACGGAATCGATGCGTGTCGGCCGCGACCGCTTTCTGGTACGCCGAGCCAGTGGTACCCCCACCATGGTGTCTCCCGTCGAGTCAGCGCCTGAGGAGGTCCCGGCTCCGGGCCGTTCGCACACCGCGGGACACACCAGCACTTGTCATCGCACTCTAACGCACACGCCTCAGGAGTTGACGGGAAACCCCTTGGTTAGAGCCGTCGCGCCACTTCCGTCGCCCAGTACGTGAGGATCATGTCGGCGCCGGCGCGCTTGATGGCGACCAGCGACTCCATGATCGTCCGGTCGCGGTCGATCCAGCCGTTGGCCGCGGCCGCCTCGACCATCGCGTACTCGCCGCTCACCTGATAGGCCGCCACCGGCACGTCGACCGCGTCGCGCACCCGGGTGATGACATCGAGGTAGGCCAGCGCCGGCTTGACCATGACGGCGTCGGCGCCCTCCGCCAGGTCGAGCCTGACCTCGCGCAGCGCCTCCTCCAGCGGACCGGCCGGGTCCTGCTGGTGGGTGCTGCGGTCGCCGAACTGCGGCGCGCACTCGGCGGCCTCACGGAACGGGCCGAAGAAGGCGGAGGCGTACTTGACGGAGTAGGACAGGATCGGGACGTCGGCGTGGCCGGCCCCGTCGAGCGCGGCGCGGATGGCGCCGACCTGGCCGTCCATCATGCCGCTCGGCGCGATCATCTGGGAGCCGGCGGCGGCCTGGGCCAGCGCGATGGAGGCGTAACGCTCGAGCGTGGCGTCGTTGTCCACCTCGCCGGACGGGGTCAGGATCCCGCAGTGGCCGTGGTCGGTGAACTCGTCGAGGCAGGTGTCGGCCATGACCACGAGGGCGTCGCCGACCTCGGCGGTCACCTCGCGCAGCGCGACCTGGAGGATGCCGTCGGGGTCGTCGGCCGCCGACCCGGTCGCGTCCTTGACCGCGGGGATGCCGAACAGGATCAGGCCGCCCACGCCCGCCTCGGCCGCGTCGTGCGCGGCCTTGCGCAGCGAGTCGCGGGTGTGCTGGAACACGCCCGGCATGGACGACACCGGCTGCGGCGCGTCGATGCCCTCCTTGACGAACATCGGCAGGATCAGGTCCGCGGCGTGCAGCCGCGTGCCCGACACCATCCGGCGCAGCGCCTGGCTGCGGCGCAGACGCCGGGGACGTGCGACGGGGAACTGGGCGCTCACTTGGCTCTCCTCCTGGCGCCACGGCGGTTCTGGGAGGGCCTGCGGGGGCTGTCACCCGCGGCCACGGCCGCCTGGCGCTGCTTGGCACCGAACTCGGCCAGCGCTGCGGCCAGGGCTGATGCGGATGGCTTGTCGGACATGACGTCGACCCGGAGCCCGAACTCCTCGGCCGTCTTGGCCGTCTGCGGCCCGATCACCGCGATCACGGTGACGTTGTGCGGCTTGCCCGCGATGCCGACCAGGTTGCGCACGGTGGAGGACGAGGTGAACAGCACGGCGTCGAAGCCGCCGCCCTTGATCGCCTCGCGGATGGGCGCGGGCGGCGGCGCGGCGCGCACCGTCCGGTACGCCGTCACGTCGTCGCACTCCCAGCCCAGCTCGGTGAGCCCGGCCACCAGCGTGTCGGTCGAGATGTCGGCCCGGGGCAGCAGCACCCGGTTGATCGGGTCGAGCATCGAGTCGTAGGGCGGCCACTCGGCCACCAGCCCTTCGGAGGACTGCTCACCCGAGGGCAGCAGGTCGGGCTTGACGCCGAACTCGACCAGGGCCCGCGAGGTGGCCTCGCCCACGGCGGCCACCTTGAGCCCGGCGAAGGCCCGCGCGTCGAGCCCGTACTCCTCGAACTTCTCGCGCACCGCCTTGACGGCGTTGGCGCTGGTGAAGGCCACCCACTCGTAGCGGCCGGTGACCAGGCCCTTGATCGCGCGGTCCATCTGCTGCGGCGTGCGCGGCGGCTCGACCGAGATGGTCGGCACCTCCTCGGGCACCGCGCCGTAGGCCACGAGCTGCTCGGACAGGCTGCGGGACTGCTCCTTCGTACGCGGCACCAGCACCCGCCACCCGAACAGCGGCTTGGTCTCGAACCACGACAGCCGCTCGCGCTGCCCGACGGCCTCGCCGACCACGATCAGCGCGGGCTCGGTGAAGCCGGCGTGCTTGAGGTCGGCCTGCAGCCGGCCGAGCGAGGACACGACGGTGTACTGCTCGGTGGTGGTGCCGCCGCTGCTGACGGCGACCGGCGTGGTGTCGGGCTTGCCGCCGGCGATCAGCGCCTTGCCGATGGCGACGGCCTCGGTGATGCCGTTGTAGATCACCAGCGTGCCGCGGGTGGCGGCGTGGGACGACCAGTCCTGCTCCTGAGCGGCGTCGACGACGCGGAACTCGGGCACGGCCGTGGCCGCCGGGATGCCGGCGTAGGTGAGCACCGCGGTCGCGGGCGGCACGCCGGGCACGATCTCGAAGTCCACCTCCGCCGCCACGCAGGCCGCGACCTCGTCGTCGATCGAGGAGAACAACATGGGGTCGCCCGCGCACAGGCGCACCACGAGCTGCCCGGCCTTGGCCCGCTGGACGTAGTCGCCCTCGGCGACCTCGACGCCCTCGCGGCAGTGCTTGAGCAGCGGGCCGAACTGCTCGTCGTCGAGCACGACGGCGTCCGCCTTGCCGAGAAGTTCGGCGGCGCGGAGCGTCAGCAGGTTGGGGTCACCGGGACCCGCCCCCACGAAGGCGACGAAACCGGAGGTTGGACTATCGGAGCTCAATGGGATTGCTCCCCCATCAATCTGTCGGCCCCTTCGGCGATCATCTCGGCCGCCAGGAGGCGGCCCAGCTGTGCAGCCTCCGAAGGAGAGCCGGCGGCGGACTTGCGGACCGCTTCGCGGCCGTCGATGGAGACGACCACGGCGGTCAGGTTCAGAGTGTGCCCGTCATCGGCCGCGAAAGCACCCACGGGGGCGGCGCAGCCTGCTTCCAGGGCGGACAGCACGGCGCGTTCGGCGGTCACCGCGCTGCGCGTGCGCGGGTCGTCGAGCACGGACAGGGTCTCGATCAGGTCGGTGCGCGCGGCCAGGCACTCCACGGCGAGCGCGCCCTGACCGGGCGCGGGCAGCAGCTCCTCGACCTCGAAGATCTGCGCGATCTCGCCGCCGCGGCCGAGCCTGGTGAGCCCGGCGCTGGCCAGCACGACGGCGTCGAGCTCGCCCGCGGCGATCTTGCCGATGCGCGTGTCGGCGTTGCCGCGGATCGGGACGTACTCCAGGTCGGGACGGAGCGCGCTCAGCATGGCGACGCGGCGCGGCGAGCCTGTGCCGACCCTGGCCCCGGCGGGCAGGTCGGCGAACTTGTGCGAGCCGACCAGCGCGTCGCGGTGGTCGTGGCGCTCGGGGAGCGCGGCCAGCGTGAAGCGCGGGTCCTGCTTGGTCGGCAGGTCCTTCAGCGAGTGGACGGCGAAGTCGATCTCGCCCTCGACCAGCTTGTCGCGCAACGCGCTGACGAACACGCCGGTGCCGCCGAGCTGCGCCAGGTGCGCCTTGGTCACGTCGCCGAAGGTCGTCACGCCCACCAGCTCGACCCGGTGCCCGGTGCGCCCGGTGAGGGCGTCGGCCACCATCTGGGACTGCGTGGTCGCCAGCATGCTGCGGCGGGTCCCCAACCGCAGGTTCACAGCTCCACCTCCCTCACGGCCGCGGGCATCTTCGGATCGAGATTGAACAATTCACGCAGGGCTTCCGCATAATGATCGCCCCCTGGACCGGCGGCGAGCTGCTTGACACGCACAGTCGGCTCGTGAAGCAGTTTGTCAACGACCCTCTGCACGGTCATGGCGACTTCGTCCCTGGCCTTGTCGTCGAGATCGGGCATGCGCATCATCAGGCGGCCCAGCTCGGACTCCACCACGCCCGCCGCCTTGCTGCGCAGCGCCACCACGGTCGGGGTGACGCGGGCGGCGCGGGCGGCGTCGAGGTAGGCGTTCAGCTCCTCGGCCACGAGCGCGCGCACGGACTCGACGGCGTCGCCGCCGCGCGAGCCGATGCCGGACTCCTGGATCGTCTCCAGGTCGACCAGCGTGACGCCGGGCACCTCGCGCACGGCCGGGTCGATGTCGTGCGGCAGCGCCAGGTCGAGCAGGAACACGCCCCTGGTCAGCATGTCGGGGGTGATGACGTGCCGCCCGGCGCCGGTGCAGGTGATGACGACGTCGGCGCCCGCCAGCTCCTCGCGCACGGCCGCGAACGCGACGGCCCGGCCGCCGACCGACTCGGCCAGCCGCGCGCCCCGCTCGTACGTGCGGTTGGCCACGACGATGTCGGTGACCCCGGCGCGCTGCAGCGTGACGGCGGCCAGCGAGCTCATCGAGCCCGCGCCCACCACCAGCGCCCGCCGCCCGGCCAGGTCGCCGGCGAGCGCGAGGCCCGCCGAGACCAGCGAGGGGCCCGCCTGGTCGATGCCGGTGTCGGTGTGGGCGCGCTTGCCGACGCGCAGCGCCTGCTGCGTCAGCTCGTTGAGGGTCGCGCCGACCGTGCCGTGCTTCTGGGCGAGCTTGAGCGCCTGGCGGACCTGGCCCAGGATCTGGCCCTCGCCGACGGCCATGGAGTCGAGGCCGCACACCATCGAGAACAGGTGCTCGACGGCCCGCTCCTCGTAGTGCACGTAGAGATGCGGGGTCAGCTCGTCGGCCGGCACCCCGGAGTGAACGGCCAGCAGCCCGCTGATCGAGGTGACCGCGGCGTGGAAGCGGTCGACCGTGACGTAGATCTCGACCCTGTTGCAGGTCGAGATCACCATGGCCTCCGCGACGCTGGTGTCCTGCTGCACGTCGTGCAGCAGCTTGACCAGCGCGTCGCCGGTCACCGAGACGCGTTCCAGAAGAGCCACCGGAGCGGTCCGATGGCTGAGTCCGATCGCCAGAACACTCATTGACCGTCCACCGCCATGAGTGGCCCCCCAGCCTTGCGTTGCTCGTGGAACGCGAGAATCTGCAGTTCGATTGATAGGTCGACCTTCCGGACGTCGACGGTGTCCGGAACGGTGAGAACGACTGGGGCGAAGTTCAGGATGCTGGTCACGCCCACGGCGACAACACGATCGCACACTTCCTGCGCCGCTGCCGCCGGTGTCGCCAGTACCACGATCGAGACTCCACGCCGCTTGATGACGGCTTCCAGTTCGTCGATGTGCTCCACATTCAACCCCGCGATGGTGTCGCCCACGACTTCGGGGTCGGCGTCGAAGAGCGCGGCCACGCGGAAGCCTCTGGAGACGAAGCCGCCGTAGTTCGCCAGGGCGCGGCCGAGGTTGCCGACCCCGACGATCGCGACCGCCCAGTCCTGGGTGAGGCCGAGTTCGCGGGAGATCTGGTAGACGAGGTACTCCACCTCGTAGCCTACGCCGCGGGTGCCGTACGAGCCGAGGTGCGAGAGGTCCTTGCGGAGCTTGGCCGAGTTCACGCCCGCGGCCACGGCCAGGTCCTCCGAGCTCACGGTCGCGATGCCGCGCTCCGCCATCCCGTGCAGCGCCCGGAGGTACAACGGAAGCCTGGCGACCGTCGCCTCGGGGATGCCGCGGTCACGGGACTGGGACGGGCTCTTCACGTGCCGGAGCTCCAGGGAACGGGCGGTGGGGACCGCTGAACGGATTAGAACCGTCTTTCAGGTTAATCCCTTTGTGAACCGATGCACAAAGTAGGGGCGCTACGGTTGGGGACATGCATCGCATCACCTTGCTCGGCAAACCCGGCTGCCACCTCTGTGACGACGCCCGCGCGGTCATCGCCAGGGTGGCCGGCGAGCTGGGCGTGCCGTGGGAGGAGGTCAGCATCGACTCCTCCGAGGAGCTCAGGGAGAAGTACTGGGAGATGATCCCGGTGACGCTGATCGACGGCGTGCAGCACGACTTCTGGCGGGTCGACGAGGCCCGCCTGCGCGCCGCCCTGGCCTAGAACATGACGGTGGGCAGCGGCACCACCTTCGCGGCGTTGACGTTGAGCTCGATGACGTTGGTGGCCAGGACCATCGCCTGACGCTCGTTGAGGAAACGCTCGACGTGCGGCTGGCGCTGGTGGTCGCGGTAGGCGACCTCGTCGCGGTAGAGCTCGTAGACGATGCGCTGCAGGGGGGCCGACTTGACGGCGTGGCAGGCGTAGACGAGCGTGTCGGGCTCGCCGCGGCGCACGGCCTCGACGGTGGCCTCGGCCAGGCGGTCGAACGCGTCGCCGGCGCCGTCCATGATCGTGAAGACGGTGAGCAGGCCGTAGATGCTGGGCGAGGGCCTGCCACCCGCCTGCTGGGGCTGTGACGGGGTGAACAGCTCGGCGCCCGGGTAGGCCACGCCGGTGCCGGGCATCGAGTAGTCGGGCCGGGAGGGCTGGGCGTCCATGCGCGGGGAGGTGTCCATGCGCGGGGGCGGGGAGCCGTTCATGATGTAGCCGGTCGCGGGGCCCGACTCGGGCGCGGCCCCCATCCGGGCGGCGTAGTCGACCTGCTGGTCGCCCGCCCGGTACTCGGCCACCAGGTCGCCAAGGCCGGGCGAGCGGCGCGGGGGCGCCACGGGAGGCGGCTCGGCGGCCGGCACGGGAACGGGCATGGGCACGGGCTCGGGCGCGACCCTGCGGCCCGGCCGGCGCTCCACCTCGTCGTGCGGCGCCTCCAGGTCGTCCTCGTCGTCCTCGTACGGCGCCAGCGGGCGCAGCACGGTGTACCAGATCGCCGCCGCGCCCACCGCGAGCAGCGCGGTGGTGAACAGCGGCGGCACCGCGAACCGCATGGCGCCCACCAGGGCGATGCTCGACGGCGCGATGACCAGGACCGCGTGGAGGTTGTCGGTGTCGTACTCGTCGCCGCCGCGCCACTTGAGCGCGGCCACCACCACGCACGCCAGCAGGACGAGCACGTCGATCGTGTGCACGCCGGCGAGCAGGTAGTCGGGGATGAGCCCCCACGTGGCCGCGCCGGTCGGCAGCGCCTTGCCCAGGTCGGTGGACCTGAGCGGGTCGAAGGTCAGGATCGCGACGGAGACGACGGTGAGCGCGATGCCGAACAGCCAGGCCAGGAACCTCGGTGGCACCTTGTCGGACAGCAGCTGGATCAGGCCCACGGCCAGCCAGAGCGGCGCCAGCAGCGACCCGGTCACCTGGTAGAGGCGGAAGGTGACCGATCCGAACCCCAGGACGTGACCGACGCCGATCGCGGCCAGCGAAAGGCACAGGGCGCCGGCTGCAACGGTCCAGGCGATCAACCACCCCTCGGGCTCGTCACGCAGCCGCCTGATCAGGGCGCCTGTCGCGACGGCGGCGAGGAGCGCACCGGCAAGGGCTATGACAGCAACGAGGATCTCCATGGTGACTCCAATGCTGCCGGACGATGCCTCCCGGCCGGTAGCCGAAGAGGAAACAGGCGCTCCATGAGGGGCTTCGCCGCAGGCTGTGGGGTATGCGCCTATACGGTATAGGGCGATTACTCGTAGCCAGCCCAGCAGGCGCGGATTGTGGAATTTCCAGTTGATTTCTAGAGTATTCGAGCACGCCGCACCCCTTACCCCTAGGGATACCGGATGCCTGATTCGTGGCCGTTCGCCGGGCTGCTTGCTCCAGCGGTCGCTGGACCTGCCCGGACGGGCGAGCTTGGCGTGCGCGAAGAAGTGCCCGACGACATCCGTACGCTGGTGCTGCACGCCAAGAACGGATGCACGGACTCCTTTGGCACGCTCTACGACCGCTACGTGGACCTCGTCTACCGCTACATCTACTTCCGGGTCGGCTCCCACCAGCTCGCCGAGGACCTGACCAGCGAGACCTTCCTGCGCGCGCTGCGCAGGATCGGCGACTTCACCTGGCAGGGCCGGGACTTCGGCGCCTGGCTCGTCACCATCGCCAGGAACCTGGTGGCCGACCACTTCAAGTCCGGCCGTTACCGACTGGAGATCCCGACGGGAGAGCTGATCGACGTGCCGCTCGAAGGCGCGCACATCCCGGAGAACGCGGTGGTCACGGCCATCATGAACGACCGGGTGCTGCGCGCCGTCCGCGATCTCAATCCCGACCAGCAGGAATGCGTGGTGCTGCGCTTCCTGCACGGCCTCTCGCTCGCGGAAACCGCGTTGATCATGGGGAAGAAGAGTGGAGCGATCAAAGCGCTGCAGTTTCGGGCCATTCGAACGCTCGCCAGGGCACTCAAGCACGACCTGGCGTAACCTCTCCCACCCGCACCTCGTTAGGCCAGTTGTCACGGCTGGATCCCTCAGGGAGCTGTCATGAGTAGGGCGCGCAGGCGGCGGGAGCTCGTCATCGAGCGTCTCACGGAGCTGCACGGCCCGTCTCTGGGCGGCGGGCCCGAGCCGGCCTTCCGCGAGCGGCTGCGCGCGGACCTGGTCTCCGGCCGCCTGCTGCTGTCGGCCCCCGACGAGGAGCTCGCGCCGGCCCCGGCCGTCCCGCCCGTACGCCGCCGTCGCCGTCCGCTGCTGTCCCAGGTCGCCACGTTGGGTCTGGCGGGGGCCATGATGGTGGCGTCCTTCGCCACGTACCAGGCGGTCCCTGGCGACACGCTCTACCCGCTCAAGAGGGCCGCGGAGAGCACCCTGGTGCACCTGAGCACCGACGACGCCCAACGCGGCGAGCGCGAGCTGGCCTCGGCCGAGACCCGCGCCAAGGAGGTCGCCAGCCTGCTCGGCTCGTCCACCGACAGCCCCCTGGTCGGCCAGACGCTCAAGGACATGGAGGACTCCACCCGCTCCGGGATCAGTCGGCTGACGCGTACGCAGCCCCGTTCGTCCAAGATCAAGAAATTCGCCCAGAAGCAGCGGGAAACGGTCGAACCGATGCTTGACCACCTCACCGAGGCACAGAAGGGACAGGCCGCCGGCTACCTCGACTACATCGAAGGGCTCGTGGCACCGGCTAGGTAAGCTGAACCGCATGTGGCGGCTAATGCGACGACGACACGAGGTTGGGGCCGAGGCCGCCGGCGAGGCCGCGGCGCGGGCGGCGGTCACCGTCGCGCCGGCCGAGCCGGTCGAGCCCGACCTGGAGGCGGCGGCCTTCTTCGACGTCGACAACACCATGATGCGCGGCGCGTCCATCTACCACTTCGCCCGCGGGCTGGCCACGCGCGGCATGTTCACCACATCCGATCTGCTGAAGTTCGCCGTCGGCCAGGCCGTGTTCCGGCTGCGCGGCAACGAGAACCCCGAGCACATCGCGGTCGCCCGGGAGACCGCGCTCGCCTTCGTCGCGGGCGCCAAGGTCGACGACGTCGTCCGGCTCGGCGAGGAGATCTACGACGAGGTCATGGCCGACCGCATCTGGGGCGGCACCCGCGCGCTCGCGCAGAGCCACCTCGACGCCGGCCAGCGGGTCTGGCTCGTCACGGCCACGCCCGTCGAGCTGGCCCGGGTCATCGCCCAGCGGCTCGGCCTCACCGGCGCGCTCGGCACGGTCGCCGAGACCGCCGGCGGCGTCTACACCGGCCATCTGGTGGGCGACCTGCTGCACGGCCCGGCCAAGGCGGAGGCGGTGCGCGCGCTGGCCCGCCGCGAAGGGCTCGACCTGACCCGCTGCACGGCCTACAGCGACTCGGCCAACGACCTGCCGATGTTGTCGCTGGTCGGCAGCGCGGTGGCGATCAACCCCGACAGCGAGCTGCGCGAACACGCCAGGAAGCACGACTGGCCGGTCAAAGACTTCCGTACCGGCCGCAAGGCCACCATGACCGCGCTGCCGATCGCGGCCGGGGTCGGCGCGATCGCGGGCGGCGTCGCGGCGGGCATCGCCCTGCGCAAGCACTACCGCTCCCAGTAGCCGCCCGCGGACGAGGACGACGGCGTGGCCCGGCGACGTGGACGGCTCCTTGACGTCCACGGCCGGGCGCACGCCGGCGCCGGTCATCGCAGGCGCTCGAACAACTTCCGGGCCTCCGGCTGCCGCCACTCGATCCGGTTGGGGTCGTTCTGGGCCGGTTTCCACGGCACGGTGACGAACGACACCCGCGTCGCGGACGTGGCTCTGGCCAGCTCGACCATGGCCTCCAGGCTCAGGTCCGTCCTGATCGACTTGCGCACTTCGCCGAGGAAGCCGCTCAGCCGGGCCGGGTCGGCGGCCGCGCTCCTCGCCTTCTTCAGCATCGCCAGCAGCAGGATCTGCTGCCGCTTGATCCGCTGGACGTCCGAGCCGTCGCCGTAGCGGCGCAGGCGGGCGTAGCCGAGGGCGCTCTCGCCGTCGAGCGTGACCTTGCCGGCGGGCAGTTTCAGCTTCGACGCCTTGTCGTCCACGGGCGACCTGAGCGTGATCTGCACGCCGCCGAGCGCGTCCACCATGCCCTTGAAGCCGGTGAAGTCGACCTCGACCGTGTGGTCCACCCGGACGCCGGTCAGCTTCTCCAGCGTCTTGCTCAGGCAGCCCGCTCCCCCGGTGTTGTACGCCGAGTTGATCATGTCCTTCCGCGCCGGGTCGGACCCGCACGACGGGATCTGCACGATCGAGTCGCGCGGCACGCTGACCCCGACGGCCTGGCCGCGGTCGGCGGGCACGTGCACGAGCAGGATGGTGTCGGAGCGCCTGCCGCCCTTGTCGGGCGTCCTGGCCAGTTGGGGCCCGTACTTGGCGTTGCCCGGCCCGCCGCGCGTGTCGGAGCCGATCACCAGGATGTTGCGGGCGCCGGTCATGTCGACCGGCCGCGCGCCCGCCGGCGGGGCGGCCACGGTGTTGCCGTTGACCAGCATGGTCGGCACCGCGACGGCCGCGGCCGTGCCCACGGCGACCAGGCCGGCCGTCCAGTAGGCGTTCCACCTGCGCCGCGGGCGCTCCCGCAGCAGGCGGTCGCGCTGGCGGACGAGCGTCGGGGGCGGCTCGTGCTCCAGTTCCCCGCCGAGGTCGCGGAGCATCCGCAGGTCGTCCATGGTCACTCCTCCTCCAGCATGGGGTTGGTGTCGCCGAGCGCGGCCCGCACCTTCCGCCTGCCCCTGTTGAGGCGGGAGCGAACGGTTCCGATCGGGATGCCGAGCGCCTGTGCGACCTCTTCGTAGGTGAGGTCACCCCAGGCGATCAGCAGCAGGACGTCTCGGTCCTTGGCGGGCAGCGCGGCCAGCGCCCCCGCCAGGCGGGGACGGGCGGCCTGCGCCGTTACCCCCGCGGCGACGCGGTCGGCGGGCGACTCCACGTCCTGGTCGAGGGGGGACCGCAGGAACGCCCGGTACCGCGCCCCCTCCTTGCGGTGGTGGCGGGAGATGAGCTTGGTGAGGATGCCGAAGAGCCACGGCCTGGCGTCGGGGTAGGACAGGTCGTAGCTCTTGCGGCGGGAGAACGCGACGAGGAACGTCTCACCGACGAGGTCCTCGGCGGGCTCAGGGCCGAGGCGTTTGGAGACGTACCGGTAGAGCATGGCGGAGTAGCGGTCGAACAGCTCGGCGAACGCCTCCGGCTCGGTCAGGGAGGCGCTCACGAGCTCCGAGTCCGCCCCCCTGGTGGCGGGTTGCGTGATCATCTCCGCCTTTCTGTGGAGAATCGGTCACGGATGTCTTGCCACAACCCGCCAGGAGGGTTCAGATCTCCTTGAGGAACCCGCCGTCCACGGCGATGTCGGCGCCGGTCGTGCTGCCCGAGCGCGGCGAGACCAGCAGGGCGACCATGTCGGCGATCTCCTGCGGGCTCACCAGACGTCCGGTGGCCAGCTTCATCATGCCGGGGGCGACCTGGGCGATGACGTCCTCCTTCGACGCCCCGGCCATCCCGGCGATGACGTCGGCGGCGCCGCCGTCCTTGGTCCACCAGTCGGTGAGCACCGGGCCAGGCGAGATCGTGTTCACCCGGACGCCCTGCGGGCCGTACTCCTCCGAGACGGCCTTGCTCACGTGGTTCATGGCGGCCTTGGCCGCGCCGTAGTCCACGTTCATGGCCCCGGGCTGGCGGGCCGAGCCGGAGGAGATGTTCACGATCGAGCCGCCGCCGCGCTCCACCATGAGGGGCACGGCCGCGCGGATCATGCGTACGGCCGCGAACAGGTTGAACTCGAACATGGCCTGCCAGTCGTCGTCGCCCGGCGCCATGAACCCGATCCGGGGCAGCGTCACGCCGGGGGCGGCCCGCCGGCGTTGTTGACCAGGATGTCCACCCCGCCGAACTCCTCGACGGCTCGGGCGATCACCTGGGCGGGCGCCTGCGGGTCCATCAGGTCCACCGCGACGTGCGTCACCTTGGCGTCGGGCGCGGTCCGCGAGGCGGCCACGACGTGCGCGCCCTCCTCCGCCAGGGTGCGCGCGACGGCCAGGCCGATGCCCTTGGACGCGCCGGTGACGACGGCCACACGGCCGGAAAGCTGGAGATCCATCGAAGAGGTTCCTCTCGGGTGTCAGTGACTACACCCGCAGAACACCGGCCGGGCGCGACCGGTTGCACCCTTCACAGGAACGGCGGGAAGGCGGGCCCCCTGCGCAGCCGCAACTCGTTGAGCATCTGCTGGATGACCTCGCGCACGTGGTCGGTCAGGTTGAACACCAGCATCGGGTCGTCGGCCGCGGCGGGCTCGTACTCGTCGGTGCGGATAGGCTCGCCGAACTCGATCATCCACTTGGACGGCAGCGGCACCAGCCCGAGCGGCCCGAGCAGTGGGAAGAACGGCGTGATCGGCAGGTAGGGGACGCCGAGGATGCGGGCCAGGAACTTCAGGTCGCCGATCTTCGGATAGATCTCCTCGGCCCCCACGATGGCCGTGGGCACGATCGGCACGCCCGCGCGGATCGCCGAGGCCACGAACCCGCCCCGGCCGAACCGCTGCAGCTTGTAGCGCTCGGAGAACGGCTTGCCGACGCCCTTGAAGCCCTCGGGGAACACGCCGACCAGCTCGCCCTTGCGCAGCAGCCGGTCGGCGTCCTCGGGGCAGGCCAGCGTGTGGCCGGTCTTGCGGGACAGGTGACCGAGCAGCGGGAGCTGGTAGACCAGGTCGGCCCCGAGCAGGCGGACGGCCCGGCCCGCCTCGTCGTGCAGGGCGACCTGCATCATGAGGGCGTCGATCGGCAGCGTGCCGGAGTGGTTGGCCACCACCAGCGCACCGCCCTCGGCGGGCACGTTCTTCAGCTCGGCCGTCTCGACCCTGAACCAGCGGTGGTAGAGCGGTCTGATCAGTTCGAGGAGCACCTTGTCGGTCAGCTCGGGGTCGTAGCCGAACTCGTCGACCTCGTACTCGCCGGTGATGCGCCGGCGGACGAACGCCAGCAGCCGGGCCAGCGGGTCGGGCTCCTCGAAGGACGGCGCGGCGCTGATCGGGATCACCCGGCCCTCCTCCTCGTGCGGCACGCTCACGGACGCACACCTCCGAACGGATGCATACCCCGTGAACGCACGAAGTCGTCGAAGGCCGCCGCGGTGGTGTACTTGGGCCGCCAGCCCAGCTCGGCCTCCAGCCTGGCGGTGTCGACCGCCCGGCCGTAGCTCATCAGCCGCAGCTGCTCGGGCGAGTACTCGACGAGGCCGAGCCTGCGCACGGTGTTGCCGAGCGTGCGGAAGACGGGCGCGAACAGCGGCAGCGACGCCCGCCCGGCCCGGCGCGCGCACTGCGACAGCAGCAACACGCCTGCCCCGGCCACGTTGAACGTGCCGGGGTGGTCTTCGTTCGCCATCCTGCGCAACACCTCGACCGCGTCGTCCTCGTGGACGAACTGCAACCGCGGGTCGAAGCCGAACACCGTCGGCACGAAGGGCTGGCTGAAGTAACGGGTGAGCGGCGAGTCGACGCCCGGACCCATGAAGTTGGCGAAGCGCAGCAGCGACACCGTCACGTCGGGGCGGCGGCGCGCGAAACCGCGCACGTAGCCCTCGACCTCCGCCGCGTCCTTGGCGTAGCCGTGGACCGGACCGACGTGCGGCTCCAGGTCCTCGGTGAACACCGCCGGATCGCGCGGGGACGAGCCGTAGACGGCGGTGGTGGAGCGCACCACCACGCGCCGCACGGTCGACGACCGCTGGCAGGCACCGAGCAGTTGCATGGTGCCTATGACGTTGTGCTCCTTCATGGCAGCCCTGCCATCGCCCTTGGACGGGGCGCTGACCAGGCTCATGTGCACAACGGTGTCGATGTCCGCGGCCGCGATCACCTCAGCGATGTCGGGGCTGCGCAGATCGACCCGGACGAACTCCGTCCGGCCCAGAGTGATGCCGCCGTCCCGCGTCAGCGAGGGGGGCGGCACGGTGTCCACTCCGATGACGCGGCGGATCTCCGGGTCAGCCGCGAGGACGCTCGCCACCCGGGCGCCTATGTGGCGCGAGACCCCGGTGACAAGCACGGTGTGGGTCATCAGCGCCTCGCAGCTGCGTCGGTTACTTCTTGTTACGCCGCTGGATGCGCGTCTTCTTGAGCAGCTTGCGGTGCTTCTTCTTGGCCATCCGCTTGCGGCGCTTCTTGATCACAGAGCCCACGGGACCCCCAGGTACTGATAGCAAGTCTGAATCGATGTGCGAGCGCACACCGGGTCACAGACTACCGGCGATCCGAGGTAGATCGCCCCTTGGGGGTGAGAGCCCGGCCTCGTGGTGCGCAGGCCGGGCTTCTCCCGCGACCGAATTCACGGCGCGTTCGGGCGCGCCGCTACTTCAACCTGCCTCGATGTAGGCCTCCCGCAGATAGTCGTGGACCGCCTGCTCGGGCACTCTGAACGACCGGCCAACTCGGATGGCCGGCAGCTCACCTGAGTGGACGAGCCGGTACACCGTCATCTTGGACACCCTCATGACCGTCGCGACTTCAGCCACGGTCAGGAACTTCACCTCGCTGAGAGGTCTTTCGCCTGCACCCATCGGACGCCTCTTCCGCACGTGTTTCCGGGTTATCCCCACTGGTGCCATTGCTCACGCACGTGTACTGCCGTCAGCGTAAGTCGGGACTCCGGGTGCGCAAACCCCCTATTTTCTCAGTCCGCGGAGCCACCTGTCAGCCGGACCAGTAAAGTCGCTGGTTAGCAGCCAGGCCGAGCACCTCGCCTGGACCTTGGAACTGTCCAAGTTGCCACACATAAGAGTCGCCCAAGCCCCATCAAAAGTTGGCAAAGGGACAGCGAGCCTCTTGGAATGCAGGCGCGAAAAGACGGTATGGGGAGGGCCGTTTTCGACTCAAAGGGCTCGTGAGACCAGAGTGACCAATCGCTCGGTCAGCGGAGCGTAATAGCGGGGTAGCACATTGTCGTCGAGTGGCACGACGACGTCGATCTTTCCCTCGGCCTCGCCGAGGAACAGGCCGGGATCGTTGCTGTCGGCGAAGGCGACCGTCGGCACGCCCGCCTCGCCCGCCGCCCCCGCCCAGCCGTGGTCGGCGATCACCAGGTCCGGCAGCCGGCCTTCGAGCTCGTCGAGCATGTGCCGCATCGGGGCCGAGTCGTGGGTGTGCACGAAGCCGCCGCGGTCGTCGAGCATGGCGATGTCCTGGAGGTAGCGGATGCGGCGCGGGCGTCCGAAGCCGGAGCCGGTGTACGTCCAGCCCTCGGCCGGGGTGAGCAGGGTCGCGCCGCGCTCGACGGCGAACCTGGCCAGCGGCAGGTGGACGGCGAGCAGCCCGGTCGGGTGGCCGGTGGCGAACAACACCCGCGGGGACGGCCGCGACAACACGGACGCGACACGCGCCGCCATGGCGTCGATCGCGTCGATCGTCAGGTCGGGGTCGATGGTGTCCTGGCCCCGGCGGTGGCCGGGATCGGCGACCACGCCGGCCGACTTGGCCATCAGGTCGAGGACGTCCCGGAAGGTCCACGGCTGCTCGAACGTCAGGCCGAGCATGTAGTACGGGTCGCGGTTGGCCAGCGAGCTGTAGTGGTCGAGGTTGTTCTCGCGCGACGTCGCGACGTCACCGGCGATGCGGCTGTGGATCAGGTGTCGGCGGAGTTCGTCGCGGCTCAGCACAGGTCTTCCTCATCAGGGGCAGCGAGGACGTCGAGCGTCGTCAGGGCGGTCGTCAGGGCATCGGGTCGAGGCCGTGCAGAGGGAACACCGCCTGCCGGGTCGCCATGACCGCACGGTCGATGGGGTCCGCTGGGTCATAACCGCCGGAGATGTCGTGAAATTCCGGATTGCGTCCGTCGGTCATGGTCAGCGGGGGTGCCTCGCCGGTGCGCTCCCTGACGTACCGGCGCCAGGCGTCGGGGGTGGGCGTGGCCGGGTCGACGGGATGGCCGGCGGCCTCGGCGATGAGGTGCGTCCAGATGCGCGGCACGACCTGGACGAGCTCGTAACCGCCGCCGCCCACCGCGATCCACCGGCCGCCCGCCGTCTCGTGCGCCAGCTCGTGCAGGGCGGCGTAGGCCGCGCGCTGGCCGTCGATGCTGAGCATGAGGTTGGCGAGGGGGTCGAGGGCGTGGCTGTCGCAGCCGTGCTGGGTGACCAGGATCTCCGGGCCGAACTCGCGCAGCAGCGGCGGCACGACCGCGTGGAAGGCGCGCAGCCAGCCGGAGTCGCCGCAGCCGGCCGGGAGCGCCACGTTGACGGCCGTGCCCTCCGCGCCGGTCTCGTGCGGGAAGCCGGTGCCCGGGAACAGCGTGCGCGGGCTCTCGTGCAGGCTGATCGTGAGCACCCTGGGGTCGTCGTAGAAGACGGCCTGCACGCCGTCGCCGTGGTGCACGTCGACGTCGACGTACGCCACCCGCGTGGCCCCCTGCTCCAGCAGCCAGGCGATGGCCAGGGCCGGGTCGTTGTAGACGCAGAAGCCGCTGGCCGCGGCCGGCATGGCGTGGTGGAGCCCGCCCGCGACGTTGACCGCGTGCTCGGCCGCGCCCTCCCAGACCGCGCGCGCCGCCGCCAGGGACGCCCCCGCGATCAGCGCGGACGCCTCGTGCACGCCCTTGAAGGCCGGATTGTCGGTGGTGCCGAGCCCCGCCCGCAGGTCGGGCACGCCGGCCACGGAGACGCCCTTGACCGCCTCGATGTAGCCGCGGTCGTGCACCAGGGCCAGCTCGTCGTCGCCGGCGGGCGCGCAGCCGGCCATCTCGACCTTGTCGAGGACGCCGAGCGCGCGGGCGAGCGCGATCGTCAGCTCGACCCTGATGGGCGCCAGCGGGTGACTCGGGCCGAAGTTGTAGGAGGTGAGAGCGTCGTCCCAGATGACTCGTGCCGTTCGGCTCATGCCCCGCCCTCCGCGCGTCCCTCACCTTGCGCCGACGTTACCGCAGCGCCCTGTTCCCGTTGTAGCCCGGGTGATCGTCGGGGACGGCCTCGGTCGCATCAGAAATTTCGTGACTTAGTGTTTTATGGTGCGCTGGGCGCGGCCTTTCCTCAGAATCTTTCATTTCTTCCGACGTCCCCGGGTTTTCGACACCACGATCGTGGTGGTGCTCGTCCTGTTCCCGGGCCTCGGGCTGCTCATCTCGTCCCTCCAGACGGGGGTCGACGGGGCGCTGGGGTCCGTGCACTTCCTGCTGACCAGCGTGCTGCTGCTCGTCCGCCGGAGCAGGCCGGTGCTGGTGGCCGGGGCCGTCACGGCGTTCGACGTGATCGGCATCGCGGCCGGAATGGTGACGTCGGCCACCATCCCCGAGGGGATCGCCTTCTACAGCCTGGCGCGCCACTCCTCCGGCCGTCCGTCGCTGATCATGACGGTCACGGGGATGGTCGCCTACGGCACGGTGATGGAGATCAAGGGGCCGGGCCTCGGGCAGTTCCTGGCCGGCGCCTTCGTCGTCGCGATCCCGGCGGGAATCGGCGCGCTGGTCAAGGCCAGGGCCGAGCTGAACGAACGCAGCAGGCTGGAGGCCGCCGACGCCGCCGTACAGGCCGAGCGGCGGCGCATCGCGAGGGAGCTGCACGACGTCGTCGCGCACCACATCACGGTGATCAACGCCCTGGTCGGCGGCGCGCGGGCCACGCTCGCGCCCGAGCAGGAGGTCACCCGCGAGGCGCTGGAGAGCGCCCAGCAGACGGCCCGCCAGGCGATGTCGGAGATGCGCCGGCTGCTGCACGTGCTGCGGGCCGACGGCAACGACGGCCCGGACGCCGCGACCGGCGTGGGGGCCGAGCGGCTGCCCGCGCTCATCGGCGAGGCCAGGAGCGCCGGGCTGCCCGCCAGCCTGACCGTCACGGGCGAGCCGGTGGCGCTGCCCTCGGCCGTGGACCACGCCGTCTACCGGATCGTGCAGGAGGCCCTGACCAACACCCGCAAGCACGCGGCCGGCGCCAGGGCCAGCGTGCGCCTGGCCTACGAGTCCGAGGCGGTGGAGGTCGAGGTGCTCGACGACGGCGTGCCGCAGCAGGGCGGCGCGCCGGGGTTCGGGCTGGGCGGCATGGCCGAGCGGGTCGCGCTGTGCGGCGGCCGGCTTTCGACCGGCCCGCGTCCCGGGGGAGGATTCCGGGTGCACGCCCGCATCCCCTTGGAGGCAACATGATCACGGTGCTGCTGGTCGACGACCACGAGCTGGTCCGCAAGGGGTTCCGGCTGATGCTCGACGCGCAGCCCGACCTGTCCGTGGTGGGCGAGGCCGGCGACGGCGAGCGGGCCGTCGAGCTGAGCCGGCGGCTGCGTCCGGACGTGGTGCTGATGGACCTGCACATGCCGGGGCTCGACGGCGTGCGGGCGACCGAGCTGATCACCTCGGAGCTGCCGGGCGTGCGGGTGCTCGCGCTGAGCACGTTCGACCTGGACGAGAACGTGGTCGCGGCGCTGCGGGCGGGCGCCGACGGTTTCCTGCCCAAGGACGTCTCCCCCGAGGAGCTGATCGAGGGCGTGCGCGTGGTGCACCGGGGCGAGTCGGCGGTCGCGCCGCGGCTGCTGACCCGGCTGATCGGCACGTTCGTCCGCTCGTCGAGGCCGCCGGCCGCGCCCGCGCCGCCCGTGCTGGACGCGCTGACCGAGCGCGAGCGGGAGATCCTCGTGCTGATCGCCAGAGGCCGGTCGAACACCGAGATCGCCGGGGAACTGGCCGTCTCCCCCTCGACCGTGAAGAACCACGTGACCAGCCTGTTCGCCAAGCTCGGGGTCAGGGACCGGGCGCAGGCGGTGATCGTCGCGTACGAGGCGGCGCTGATCAAACCTGGAGACTAGGACCAGGCTCCCAGGCCGCGCCCGGCAAGAACGTCCTCACGGCCGAAGAGAACGGGAGACGCCGACGGCACGCTGGGTGGCATGACGGCGATTCGCGCAACCAACCTGAGCAAACGCTACGGCGCCACCCATGCCGTCGCGGACCTGTCGTTCGACGTCGAGCCCGGCCAGGTGACCGGGTTCCTAGGGCCCAACGGCGCCGGCAAGCCTGCTAATGGTCTGGGGCGCTTGCGATTTGGTAACGATCCGCGCGGCTGATTGGCGCGTTGCGCTGCGGAGTTGCCCCGAAGTCTCCGTCTCGTGAGGGGGTGGACGAATCGTTGCGGTGGTGCCAACCTCACGGGGCAAGATCTCAAAAGGGGGGCATTACAATGGCTCGCCAATCGGGGAGGGGCAGCGCCCCTGCCTCCGGTAATTCCCTCCCCGCCCCCCTTTTGTGATCTTGGAGGGGTCCCCGTGTGGTTGGCTCCGAAACGATTCGGTAGCCCCCGCCGTAGCGGACCAAGATCAGCCGGCGAGTGGCCTACGGGGGGTCCAGCGGGCCGTAGGCACGCAGTGCGGCGCTGGCCCGTGGGGGTTCCCCAAAGGCATTTGCCCTTGTCGGGATCAGTGCCGCTCCAGATAAGCAACAAGCGCCTGATTACCGAGGCATCAGGCGCTTGTAGCGGTATCGAGACGGCGATGCTCCGCTAGGGGCGGGGACCTCATCGCCGGAGTGAGTGGTCAGCTTAGGTCGTCAAACTCCCCAAGTCTCACGCCGCCTAGGAATGCTTTCCATTCCGCTGGCGTGAAGACAAGAGCGGAGCCGGTGGGGTTCTTGCTGTCACGAACTGCGACGATCCCGGGAAGATTGGTGGCGACCTCAACGCAGTTCCCACCGCCGTTACCGCTGCGGGAACTCTTCCTCCACACAGCCCCGGTGAGCTGCGTAGCGGTCAGGTCCTTAGACTCCATTGGTCTGCTGCGTCCTTGATCTTGTCGAGCGATTCGCCTGGGCGGTACGCCTCTGCTCGTAGTCTGTCATACCGCCCCCAGATGAGGGAAACCAGTTCATGCTCAGCCGAAACTTCCCCTCTACCTGCGGACTCTACAGACACGGTGGTCGGAGCGTCGGCAAGTTCAGCGATGACGAAACCCGACATCAGGCCGTCCGTACACGGGCTGTCTGCGGGGACGATCTGCACCGTCACATTGTGGTTGGTGGCGACGGCTGCCAGGTGTGTGAGCTGGTCGGCCATCACTCGGGGATCGCCGATAGAGCGGCGCAGAACCCACTCGTCCAGAAGCACCCACAAGGTGGGGGGACTATTGCGGGTGAGGATGAGTTGCCTCTGCATCCGGGCGGCCACCTGCTCCTCTACCTCCGCTTCGAGGATCGCGCGGTGCCCACGGAAGATGGCACGCGCGTAGTCCTCCGTCTGGAGTAACCCGGGAATCAGGAGCGGGTCCCACGTGCGCAAGGTCGCTGCGCTGGGCTCTATCTCCTCCAGCCATCGCAGGAACCATCCTGGCCCGGAAGGTGACTGGTGTATTCGGCGACACAGCCGAACGAAGTAATCCTTATCAGGTAGGGCGAAAAGCTGATCACAGGCTTGTGCGAAGTCGAGTTGCGGGTTACGACTACCGGTCTCGATGTGCCCTACAAGCGACGGAGAGCACCCTACGTGATCGGCTAGTCGCCGTTGGGATAGCCCCCGCTCCTTCCGGCATCGTGCCAGCTCGCGCCCAAAACGCTCAGCGGGTGAGATGCGAGGGTCCAGATCGTTCGCCATGTGGGTCTCCCGGGCGTCGTTGGCATAACGCTCACTTGCATTCACAGGCCACTACATATGTCTACACGGCATGCGTGCTTCTGTCACGAGACTGTCTCGCGATCTAGCGTGCAAAATGCCTGGTCGATTAGGCACTCTGAGAGAGCCCCGCAAACCTGTATCCCTCTGGGGCACGATCGAAACCGACATTTCGACCACATCTAGTGGCGACGAAATGACAGCCAAGATCTTCGGTGTAGGTCTTAGCACGAAGGCTGATGATCAAGTGAGCGGAGAGGGTGGGAGCAAGATGCCCCAGGAAAGACGCGGAGGGTGCCCCCTTCCGTCTGTCGTAACTGCGTCAGCGGTTGTAGCCGATCCCCCCTTCGCGGGGGTCAAGGTATGGCTCGTCCGTGAGATAGAGATCCCCTCGCTCCTGCCTGGGCTGGTTCGCAGGGAGCTAGCGGAGTGGATGGGATCGACTCACGAAGCGCTCGGCGATCTGCAAACAATCGCCACCGAACTGGTCACCAACGCGCTGATACACGCTAACGCGGAGTGGGTACGCGTGCACCTCATTCCGGAATCGGGGTTCTGGCGGCTGACCGTGGTGGACCCGGGTCGGAACGGTCTGGTCCCGCATCCTCGGATCACTGCGGAGACGGACGAGTGGGGCCGTGGCCTACGCATGGTGCACGGTCTGACGTCCGGGGCGTGGGGCACCAACGCGACCTTGCTCGGTGAGCGCGTGGTGTGGGCGCTGGTGCCCCGGCTGGGCGGCCAGTCAGACGGGCGGCGGTCATGAGCGACGACCCCGGTTACGTGGAGGCTCGCCGTGATGAGGTCGGGCCGTTCGTGCGGCTTCGGTGGGGGCAGGTCCGGCTGGTCACGCGGGAGCGGGCATGGCTGGATTTCCTGGACGCGGTCAGGGACGGCGGATATTCGCCGGAGCCGGTGGCCGATGCGCCGGGCTGGGTACGTGCGGAGATCGGCGAGGGGTTCAGCAAGCGTGATCGGCCGGTGGGGTGGCGGCCGAAGGTGCTGGAGGTCCCCGAAGAGACCTGGTCGCGGTTCGTGGAGGCGGTGCGGGCGGACGTGTTCTCGGGCCTGACGGCTGAGATGTGGAAGGGGAATCCGGCTGCCAAGGGGCGGGAGTGGCGGGTCACGCACAGCATCGGGGGCTGGGGGGTGTGGGAGCGCGTGAACGCGGACGGGGCGGACAAGGACGCGGTGTCTCCGCCGCCTGATGAAGAGCCACCCCTACCCGGGGGAAAGTCCTCGGAGGGACGGTGCGGGTAGGGGTTTGAGGGGCCTTCCCCGGAGGTCATTCCTGGCATCGCGTGAGGCGGCCCGCTGGTGTGGAAGCGGCGTCGGCAGCCACACGTGGTGCAGCCTCCGGGGACGGTCCTTCGCATAGCAGACACAGCGGTCAGGAAGGAGTGAGGTGGGCGGCGAGTCTTACGGGTCGTGGCGGGATGAGGTCCTGGCGAGTCTGGCGCAGTTCCCGGCGGGGGTGAGTGCCGGTGAGCTGGCTGAGCATTTCGATCACGTGCGCACGCCGGACTACTTCCGCAAGTGCCTGTCCGCGCTGGCCCGCGAGGGTGTGGCGGTGAGGGTCGAACCGCCCGCGTCCGATCCTGCTTCGGGCGTCCCCGCGCGGGGGCCGCATCCTCGGGTGCGCTACCGGCTGGCTGATGAGAAGTCGGTGGAGGCGTCGCCGGAGGGTGGCGGCGCACTGTAGACAACCCCTGGCCGGTGGGGCTGGTTGCCGCCTGGCCGGTCAGGGGTGCAAGTCCCGTTCAGTGAGGGGAAATCCTCCGTGGGCTGGGGTGGCTGCGTGTTGGGGTGCGGTCGCCTGAGGAGCCAGCCCGCGTCGAGTGAGTTGCGGGCCTTCACTGGGCGGTCCTCCCGCGCGATGTGAGCGCTCGGGAGGGGTCGGAGTCCTTGGCCAGCGTTGGTGCCCCCGTGCCGGGCGGCCAAGGACTCCGGCATGTTCGGGGGCTGTGGCATGTCTGGTGTTGAGCACGTCCCGGGGTCCGACGCGGGGTGGTGCTGTCCTTCCGGAAGGGTCCTTCCTCGGGCGCATGGCTTGGCGTGCGGGGCCGGGTGCCGGGGTCAGGGCAGGCGACGGCCGGGCGGGTCCGGTTCGGTGACGCCGGGGCGAGGCCAGGCCGGCGAGGGTGGCGAGGGCGAGCACGGCGCGCTAGCGCCGCGCGCAGTCCCGATGTCCGCACTCGCCTGCCTGTGCCGTTGCCCCGGTGGCACCCGGGCGCGGTACCGGTGAGGGTCTGGGGTTCAACCTTGACCGCGAGCCAAGCAAGATCATCTACGCGGGAGTGGTGCCGTCCGGCCGTAGGCCGGGCGGGCTTGATCTAGTAGGGAAACTCATCACACAGTCCGATGCGCGCGGCGGGGTATCAGGAGTCTGCGGGGTGACTCCGGGCGGCGGTCAAGGCGTCGTCCACCGTGGCGTGAACCGTCAGGTAGGACGCGACGCCGGTGCGGATAATCAAGTGTCGGGGAGTGGGGCGGGCGGCGGCGAGCCAGAGATCGCCTCCGCGTCCGCGCTGCGCCTGTGCCGCAGTGATGATCGCACCTAGGCCGGAACTGTCCATGAACGCTAGTTGCGATAGGTCAAGCACCGTGACGTCAGGGGGCTGACTGCCGACTTCGGCTAGGTACGTCTCGAAGTATGTTCGATTGGTGATGTCCAGCTCGCCGGTTGCTGCGATCAGAGTGACCCCGGGCAGGCGCTGATGGGTCAGCGTGAGCGGGGTCATCGCAACCTCATTTGAGCACTCCAAAGGGGCCGTGCCAAGCGGCGGGTAACCCATCATGCCCGAACTTGCCTAGACCATGCCAATGATCCACGGCGCGCGGCGCGGGGGTCGCGCGGGCGCGTTCTAGCACGGCTGCGGCTGGGTGGTCGCCGGTATGCCGCGAATGCATGGGTTCGAACCGTTCGAACGCGTGTTCGAGTACTGCTTGCCATGGTGGATGTCACAGGGACATCCGCACCGATGGGAGGTAGTGGGATGCGATTCCCGATCGACACGACGCAACTGGCGTTCACGGTCACCTCGCCCCCGATGCCCGCGCGCGACTTCGCCACCAAGAAGGCGAAGGTGACCGACGATGGTCGGCCGGTCATGGTGGTGACGCTGCTGGCGATGGACGGGACCGACTCGACCAAGGTCAAGTTCAACCTCGCCGGGGAGCAGCACCACCTGACGCCGGGCCTTCCGGTCCGGGTGGATGGGCTCGCCTACGGGATGGCCAAGGACGGCGAGGTGCGGTGGTGGATGGCTGACGCCGTGGTCCCGATGGTCACGGGTCCGGTCACGGCTCACCACGTGGCCGCGCCTTCGGTGGCCGCATCGGTGGCCACTTCGACGGCCGGGGGTAATGGCGATGGGGCGGGAGCCTCGCGCGGGCGGAACCCGGTGGCGTCCCGGCACGGTGCTACCCCGGCTGAGTCCGGGGGCGTGGCGTGATGGTCATGGGTCCGCAGGTTCCGGGCCGGGCCTCCGGGCTGCCCCCCGCGATCGAGATGCCCGCCGTGCCCATCCGGGCGCAGAGCACTCCCGAGTCCCGGCTGACCGTTTACGTGCTGCGTCCGGCGTGGCTGGTCCGGCGTGAGATCGGGCTGAGCCTGGGCGCGGGGGGCATGGTCGGCGGTGGCTGGCTGGCGTGGGACTGGCCGGGCGCGCTGGGCGTGTGGGTGTGCCTGGCCTCGCTGGTCGGCGGGGTGCCCGGGGTTCGCGGCTGGCTCACCGGCCTGCTGTGGCGGTCGCGAGTGATCCGCCGCTGGGACCGGGCTGCCCGCTTCGCCGGGCTGGCCACGCACAACGACCGGGTTCCGCGCGTCATGCAGGCGGTGCGGACGGCGGCCGGTGAACGGCTGCGGGTGCGCCTGCCCAAGGGGAGCGCGGTGTGCGACGTGGAGGAGCGCACGCCGTGGCTGGCCTCCTCGCTGGAAGCCTCGGCCGTGCTGGTGCTCGGCGATGAGGTCAACGCTCGGTACGCATCGGTGGAGGTGATCCGGCGTGATCCGCTGGACGGGTTCGGGGTGCTGGCCTGGCCGTGGGTGGACGCCCCCGACGCGGGGTGGGTCGCCTCGGCGTGGGACCCGATGCCGGTGGGCGTCTCGGAGACGGGAGATCTGGTGGTGGTGTCGCTGCTGAGCGAGGGCGCACCGGAGACGATCGGGGCCGGGGCGGGGGCTGCGGCTGAGATCGGCGGGCCGGGCCGGTGAGCGTGCATGTGCTGCTGGGCGGCGCGCCTGAGTCGGGCAAGTCGGTGGCGCTGCATGCGCTGATCGCTGGCCTGATGATCGACCCGGAAACCGACGCGGTGATGATCGACGGCAAGGGCGGCGTAGAGCTGGCCGCGTGGGAGAAGGTGGCGCGCGGCGGCATCCGCTCCGACATCGACAGTGCCACTGAGGGCCTGGAGTGGGCGGTCAAGCGCATGGATGAGCGCTACACCTTCCTGAGCGCGTGCGGGGCGCGGAAGATCACGCGGTCGATGGGCTACGGGCTGCTTGCCGTGGTGATCGATGAGCTGGCGGCGTTCACGCTGCACCCGGATAAGAAGAAGCGAGAACGGTTCCTGCTGGCGCTGCACGACCTCGGCGCGCGGGGGCGCGCTGCGGCGGTGCGGGTGCTGGCCGCAACCCAAAAGCCCGGCAGTGACGTGGTGCCGACCTACGTCCGGGATCTGTTCGACACCCGGTGGGCGCTGCGCTGCACGACCAAGGACGCCTCCGACACGGTTCTGGGGTCGGGCTGGGCGACGCGGGGCGTGGACGCCTCGACCATCGACCTGGGAGCGGCCGGGGTCGGTTACCTGCTGTCGGACGCGGCGGGGCCGGTCCGGCTGAAGGGCTTCTACATCACCGACACACAACTGTCAGACCTGGCGGCCTACGCGGCGGAGCTGCGGGCCACAACTCACACATGGAGGTAAGTCCGATGACCACTCACACCACTGACACGTACACCCCCAACGCGCACCCGTCCGACTCGCGCGGCACTGCCACGCGCACCGCGCCGCGCCTTGCGGGGAGCCCGCCGCGCTCGGTTCAGCTCGCGGCCAACTGGATGGGGGTGCAGTGCTGCATCGGCATCCTGGCCCTGGCGTTCCTCCTGCCGATGGCGGGCGCGTACGGTCCGATCCCGGGCGCGGTGCTCGTCTGGGCCGGGGTCACCTTCGCCTTCTACATCCTGATCGGAGTGCTGGCGGCCAAGCTCAGCGCGGGTCGCCGCTGGGTCCGGCGCACGGCGCTGACGGTGGAAATCCTCATGCTCGGAAGCGGGGCGCTGTCCCTGTTCACCGGTCCCAACATCGGGACCGTGGTGGCGCTGGCCATCGCCACAGTCATCACCTGCTACCTGTCCACGCGGGAGACGGCGGAGTACTTCGCCTCCTGACCTCCGTCCCTGCTCAACCCCGCTCGATCCTTCCCACACGGTTCTACTCATCACAGACAGGAGAACGACCATGTTCCGACCCTCCACCCTGTTCGCCGGCTCAGTCCTCGCCGCTCTGACCATGGGTTTCGCGGCCATCCCGGCGAACGCGCAGACGCAGACCACCACGCAGGCCGTGAGCCGGACGGCCAACGGCGCGGGGGCGTGCCGTCAGGTCCAGGTGACCGGGGACAAGATCGCCATCCGTGACTTCCCGTTCGTCAACGGCCTCGTCGTGCGGACCGTTGCGCGCGGGACGATCCTGACGACGTGCGGTGTCGTGGCGGGCAACGGCTCCAACTCCTACCCGTCCAAGTGCGGGTTACGGGGGCAGAGCTGGTATCAGGTGCGGTCGGGGCGGCTGACCGTCACCGGGAGCCCGTACGGCTACGTTCCGGCGACCTGCGTGCGGGTGATCTAGCCCGCGTCCGGTGCCGGGGAGGGCCGCCCGATGCGATCACCGGTCGGGCGGCTTTCCGGAAAGGGCCTCTACCTGCGGAAATGTAGTTCGAATATAGGCGTCCCGGATTGAACCGTCCGGCCGGATGCGTCGTACCACCACTGTCTGATCACTCAACAGACAAGTAGGGGAAGCGCACGACGGGGGCCGGAAAACCTGAGTGGGGACGCAGGGGCCGGGCGAGGGGCCGACGGGCGAGAGATCACAACGGGAGAGGACGTAGCACGATGAAGATCTGGGTCATGGGGGAAGAACTCGCACCGGTAGAGATCAGCGAAGAGTACGCGGCTCAGAGGTTCGTGGCATGGCTGTTCGGCGCGGGCCGGGCGGAGCTGGAACACACCCTCAAGACGTTCGCGCACACCCCATGGAAGACCGGGGGCCTGGGCGCGACGACGGTGGACGGTCCGGCCGACCTGGAAGCCCTGGCGCGGGTAGTGCAAACCCGCTGGAACCCGCTGACGGTCCCTGAGCAGCGACGCGCGCAGTAGCCGGGAGCGTCCGGGGCGGCGGTGAGGCTCCGGGCACCGGTCGGGGGATCTGCGCACATGACCAAAGAGGCGGGCCGTGGGGACCCGCCTCTTTGCGTTCCCGGACACAGCATGCGGAACGGAGTGATCAGATGATGAGGACACAGACAGTGCTCGGGCAGATCCTTGCCCGGGTGGCCGATGACGACCAATACCGGCGCTGGACCGGGCAAGTGGACCGGGCCGGGTACTGCGTGCGGCCGGTACAACTGGCCGGGTCGGCAACGACGGTGAACGCGGCAACAGGTGAGGTGGAAGCCTCCTACTCCAGTTCGGGCGAGCCGGGCGGGGTGCTGCTGGTGGCGTGCAAGGATCGCCGGGAGAGCGTGTGTCCGCCGTGCGCGGCCCGCTACCGCTCCGATGCCTGGCACGTGTTCGCCGGTGGGGTGTCCCGGGCGCTGCCTGCCCCTGACAGCGATGCGGCCGGGAGTCCGCTGGTGCTGGCCACCTTCACCGCTCCGAGCTTCGGCCGGGTGCATGCGGCCCGTGATGGCGGCGTCTGCCGGGCGGTTCGGGCTGGCCGACGTGACGGGGGCCGGGGCGCGCGGGTGTGCGAGCACGGCAGGCCGCTGTGGTGCACGGCACGGCACACTCCTGGGGATGGCATGGTGGGCGCTCCGCTGTGTACCGACTGCGCGGACCTGACCGGGCTGGTGCTGTGGAACGCCCACGTTGGGGAGCTGTGGCGGCGCACGGTCATCTACGCCTACCGGGCGCTGGCCGCGCTGGCTCCGGCGCTCGGCGGTCGGCCGGTCGGCGTCCGCCAGATCCGGGAGCTGTTGCGGCTGAGCTACGTCAAGGTCACGGAGTTTCAGAAGCGGGGCGTCGTTCATCTTCACGTGCTGGCCCGCCTGGATGGCGTCAACCCTGACGACCCTGACGCGCTGGTTCCCGCTCCGGCGTGGGCCGGGGTGGAGCTGCTGACGGCGGCGCTCAAGCAGGCTGGGGCGCGGGCGAGCGTGCCGCTTCCGGTGGTGGACGGCAAGACGGCCGCCATGGCTCGGTGGGGCAGTCAGCTCGACGTGCGGCCGGTCCGGGCCAGTGAGGTGGACGGCGCGCGGGTCGCCGGGTACCTGGCCAAGTACGCGACCAAGACCGTCTCCGACTCTGTGAGCGGTCTTCCGGCGTCCCGGCCACGGGGCGACGATCCCGACATGGCGGGGGCACGCGCGGTCCCGGCTCACGTGGTGGCGCTGACCGATGCGGTTCGCAGGCTGGCGCGGCTGGCCACCTGCCGGACCCTGCGCCTTGCCCGGCACGTGCACACGCTGGGCTTTCGGGGGCACGTGACGTCCAAGAGCCGCCGCTACTCCACCACGTTCGCCGCGCTGCGCGAGGGGCGGCGGGCCTGGCGTCAGGCGCGGGCTCGTGAGCGTGACCCGTGGGCGCATGAGCGGGACGGCACTGAGTGTGTGGTGGTGGGTGACTGGCGTATCGCCGGGGTCGGCTACCGGACGCTGGGTGACCGGGTGCTGGCCGAAGTACTCGGGCGGGAACATCGTCAAGCACGCGAGGCGCAACGCCTGGGGCTGACGGCGTGAGGGTCGCCGACGCTTCCGCCGGCACTTGCGGCGAGGCTGCGACCTGGGAAAACGCGCCGAAGGCACGATAGAAAGCTGTTGGGGTTGGCCCTTCTTCCCCGGCTGTCCACCTGTGTGTGATCTACGGTGCTCAACCTGCACCGTGGGCGGGTGGGTGGGCTGCCCGGCCGCTGCCAGACAGCACCTTAAAACGATCATGCGGGCGGTCGTCCGCTCCTTCGGCATGGGCGCGTGAGGCTCGGCCGTGGGGTGCTGCGGCGCTGCTCGCTCGGGGTGAGGCGGCAGGGATGGACACGACAGACAGACGAGATGATCAGGAATTAGCCGCGATCAGCGAGGATGACGAGATCACGGCCATGGTCCGGGACTGGCCACCGTTGACCGAAAGCCAGCGTGAGCGGCTTGCGCTGCTGCTGCTGGTGTAGGTGGTGCCTGGTGACAGCGATGCGCCCCCGGTCCGGCACGCATGCACTGCGGGGGCGCAAGCCGGGGCGATCAGGCGGCCAACGCGGGCGGAGTCTGGGTCGGCTTCTTCGGCGTGGTGATCACACACTGGGCGATCGGCACATTGCGGCGGCGATCGATAGGAACCAACCGGACCGTGACCAACAGTCGGATGATCTCGCGCTTGCGGCCCAAAGACAGGCCATCCCACGTGCGTTGCGCGTCGTCGGTGGTGATGAACTCGGCCAACGGGCTGTTGGTGGTGGCCTGGCGCAAGGTCTCGCGAATCTCCTCGATCCGGGTCATGGCGGCGGCGATAGCGGCATCCCCGGTCTCCTCGTCCCACTTGCCGAGCGCGACCTTACGGGCGGCGTCCTTCTTGGCCTGGGTCAGCGTAACGATCTCCTCGCGCAACGCGGGCACGTCAGCCTCCACGTGCGCCGGGAGAAGATCCCGGATGTCGTCGCGGGACAGACGCTTGACCACCACGCGCTCCACGCGGGCATCGACCTCCGACGCCACCGCCATGCAATGGCCCTTGGTGCGGCACCGGTAGACCGGCACGCCCTGAGAGTTGTTGCGCACCGTGCACACGGTGCCGTCGTCGCAGCGGTCACACTCGGCGATCACGGACGTAAGCCACTTGGGTGTGTTCCCCGGGCTCGTCTTGCGGGTCGGGTCCGCGTACATGGCGATGATCGCTTGGCGCGTGTCATCGGGAATGATCGGCTCGTAGGCGTCCCTGCGGATGATCTCGCCGTTGTAGACGGCGTGGCCTGCGGTGCGGGGGTGGGTCAAGATCTGCTTGATGGTGCGGGAGTTCCATCGGCTCTGCTCGATGACCTTGCCGTTGCGCTTGACTATCCGGCCGTCCTTCTGGCTGACGGTCTGCACGCCGCGTTCGTTCAGATCGGCGATGATCTGATCTACCGGGACCCCTGCCAGGATGTCCTTTGCCCACCTGCGGATTTCTGCGGCTTCCTCCGGGTTGTGCTGGGTCATGTCCAGGACGGGGCGGTCTTCGTAGACGCGCTCCATGGTGGGCGCTTTCGGGTTGATGCACACCGCCCGTACGCGGCCGGTGTCCACTCCCCAGCCGAACGGGCGCACGCCCCCGCCGTAGTCGCCGTTGCGGGCCTGGCGCTTGCGGGCCAACGCCACACGCTCGCCACGCTCGCCGGACTCGTACTCGCCTTCGTTGGTGTCGTTGATCAGATCCCGGCGGCCCTGAGGCTTGTTCAGGTTGTACTCACCGCCGCGCGCCACGCTGAACAGTCGCACCCTGTTAGCGCGGGCAATCTTGATGAACTCCACCACTTCCTCGACCTTGCGGTGCAGCCGCTTGGCGTGCCAGATGATGATCACGGCGATTCTGCCCGCCTGCATGTCGGCCAGCATGCGCCGGTAGTCGGGGCGCTCTACGTCCTGGTAGGCCGACACGTCGTTGTCGCTGTAGGTGTGCTGGATCTCGCCCAAGTCGAACTCGTCGGCAAGGTCCTGGTTCTCGTCGTGCTGGCTGCCCACTCCGGCACCGGTCTTGGCCTTGTCCAGGCTCTTACGGGTGTAGTCCACCAACCAACGGGCCTGTTCCTCAGCCGTGCTGCTGGCCGTTCGTCCTGTGGCCGTCCCGGGCTTGCCCATGGTTCCCGTCCCTTCGCTTTGCCCGTTTGCGGTGGTTCTACTTCGATTATGTGCCCCAAACCCGTAGTCGGGAAGTCCACGACCATGCGCATGATCCTCGGCCTCGACCGGCCCTCGGGCGGGTCCGTGCTGGTGGACGGGCGGCCGTACCAGGAGCATCGGCACCCGCTGCGCAAGGTGGGCGCGCTGCTGGACGCCAAGGCCGTGCACGGCGGCCGCAGCGCCCGCAACCACCTGCTGGCCATCGCCCAGAGCAACGGCATCCCGGCGAGCCGGGTGAACGAGGTGCTGGAGGCCGTCGGCCTGCGCGAGGTGGCGCGGCGCCGGATCGGCGGCTTCTCGCTGGGCATGTCGCAGCGCCTGGGCATCGCGGCCGCGTTGCTCGGCGACCCCGAGATCCTGCTCTTCGACGAGCCGGTCAACGGGCTCGACCCCGAGGGCATCCTGTGGATCCGCACGTTCATGCGCAAGCTGGCCGCCGAAGGGCGGACGGTGTTCGTCTCCAGCCACCTCATGAGCGAGATGGCCCAGACGGCCGACCACCTGATCGTGATCGGCCGGGGGCGGCTGATCGCCGACACGAGCGTGCAGGAGTTCATCGGGCGCAGCTCGCAGGGCTACGTACGGGTGCGCTCCCCGCGCCTGGCCGAGGTCGCCGACCTGGTCAAGGTGGGCGACCTGTACCCGGACCACCTGCGCGTCACCGCGATGAGCACGCTGGAGATCGGCACCCTGACCGCTCGGGCCGGGATTCCCCTGGAGGAGCTGACGTTCGTGCAGCCCTCGCTCGAAGCGGCGTACATGGAGCTCACCAAGGACAGTGTGGAGTACTCGTCATGACCGACATCCTGATGTCCGAGTGGACCAAGATCCGTTCGGTGCGTTCGACGGTGTGGACACTCGCCGTCACCGCCCTGCTCCTGATCGGCCTCGGCGGGCTCCTGTCGGTCGCGTCCAAGGCCACGGCCGACGGGCGGCCCATCACCGGTGACCAGGCCGTCATGACGAGCCTGACCGGCATCATGTTCGCCTCGCTGTCCATGGCCACGCTGGGCGTGCTGGTGATCTCCAGCGAGTACCGGACCGGCGGCATCCGCACGTCGCTGCTGGCCGTGCCGAGGCGGATGAAGCTGCTCGCCGGCAAGATCGTGGTGTTCACCGTGACGGCGCTGGTCGTCTGCACGGTCGCGGCCGCCGCCGCGGTGGCCGTCGGCCTGGCGATCCTCCGGCCGGGCTCGGTCGACCTGGGCACCGCGGCGCAGTCGGTGTTCGGGGCCGGGCTCTACCTCACCGCCTGCGGCCTGTTCGGGCTGGGGCTCGGCACGCTGATCCGGCACACGCCGGGCGCGATCGTCTCGGCCATCGCGCTGATGATGGTGCTGCCGCAGCTCACCAGCGCGCTGCCCGGCCAGTGGGGGAAGACCGTCTCCGACCACTTCACCACCAACGCCGGCCTGGAGATCGTGCTGGACCAGCCCGGGAACCCGCTGGGGCCGTGGAGCGGGCTCGGCGTCTACGCGCTGTGGGTCGCCGTCGCGGTGGTGGCGGGGGGCGTCCTCATGCAGCGGCGGGACGCCTGAGCACGACTGGCTCCCCCGGCCGCCGGTCAGCCCGAGGCGAGCTGGCGCCCCCGGTCGCGGGCGGCCTCGATGGCGGCCAGGAAGGCGGCACGCACGCTGTGGCGCTCCAGCTCGGCGATGGCCGCGATCGTGGTGCCGCCCGGCGAGGTGACGGCCTCCCGCAGGATCACCGGGTGCTCCCCGGAGTCGCGCAGCATCACGGCCGCGCCGACGATCGACTGGGTGACCATGTCGAGCGCGGCGGCCCGCGGCATGCCGAGCAGGATGCCCGCGTCGACCATGGCCTCGACCAGGTAGAAGAAGTAGGCGGGGCCGCTGCCGGACAGCGCGGTCGCGGCGTCCTGCTGGGACTCGGGGATGCGCAGCACCTTGCCGACCGGCTTGAGCAGGCCCTCGGTGAGCTTGAGGTGCTCCTCGCCGGCGTGCGCGCCCGCCGAGATCACGCTCATCGCCTCGTCGAACTTGATCGGCGTGTTGGACATGACCCGGACCACCGGCACCTCGACGCCGAGCCGCTGCTCCACGAACGCTGTGGTGATGCCGGCCGCCGCCGTGATGACCAGGCGGTCGGCCGGGACGTAGGGGGCGATCTCGGCCAGCAGGGTCGCCATGTCCTGGGGCTTGACGGCCAGGATCAGGGTGTCGGCCGACTTGGCCGCCTCGGCGTTGTCGACCGTGCGCACGCCGTAGGTCTCGCGCAGCGCCTGCGCCCGCTCAGGACGGCGGCTGGTCGCCATGATGTCGCCCGGCTTGAACCCGGCGCGCAGCAGCCCGGACAGCAGGGCCTCGCCCATCTTGCCGGTGCCCAGAATCGCGATCATCTCGACCTCTCGAAGGGGAACGGACGCCGGCCCAGCCTACTAGCCCCGCGACAGCAGCGATCTGAGGAAGAACGCCAGGTTGCGGGGGCGTTCTGCCAGGCGGCGCATGAGGTAGGCGTACCAGTCGGCGCCGTACGGGACGTACACGCGTACCTGGCCGCCGAGGCCGGCCAGGCGGCGCTGCTCGCCGGGGCGCACGCCGTACAACATCTGGTACTCGAAGCCGTTCACGTCGCGGCCGTCGAGCACGGCCAGGGTGGAGGCGATCTGGATCATCCTGGGGTCGTGCGTGGCGATCATGGGGTAGCCGGTGCCCGCCATGAGGATCTTGAGGCAGCGGACGAACGAGCGGTCGACGTCGGCCGGCCTGTTGTAGGCGCCGGGGGCGGTGTAGGCGCCCTTGCAGAGCCGTACGCGGGCGCCGACCAGCTTCTCGCAGCGTTCGAGCGCGTCGGGCAGGTACGCCTGGACCACGATCCCGACGTCGGGATGCTCCTTGCGCAGGGTGGCGTGCACGAAGTGCAGGCCACCGACCGTGTCGTGCTCCTCGGCGTCGAGCGTGACCGTGATGCCGCGGGCGGCCGCCGCCTCGCAGATGGTGGCCGCGTTGTCGAGCGCGACCTGCTCCGACAGCCGCAGCCCGAGCGCGGTCAGCTTGACCGAGGCGTCGCCGCCCGGCGGCAGCCGGTCGAGGAGCGACAGGTACTCGCGCACGGCCGCCTCGGCCTGTCCCCTGTCGGTCACCTCTTCGCCCAGGTGGTCGACGGTCACGAGGAGGCCCTCGTGGGTCAGCCCGCGGATGACCTCGCCGACGTCGTCGGCGACGTATCGCTTGACCACGTCCCTGGTCAGCGGCGATGTGGTGATGACGCGTTCGGCGCGTTCGCTCTTGGAGACGGCGAGCATTGCCTGACGGAGCACGTGACCCACACTAACCGCCCACTTCCCGGGTATAACGCTGAACCGCGGACCTGCCCTTTTCGTCCTATAGATATGCGCACAATGACGACAGCGACTCTTCTCGCCGGTTCTCTGGTGCTCGCGACGAGTTGTGCCACATCGCCGCCGGCCGCCCGTCCGGGGCCGCAGGCGCCCGTCGAGCACACCGTGACGCCGGTCACCACCGCCCCCACCAAGGCCCCCGAGCCGGTCAAGCCCACCGGCGACGCCATCAACGTGCACAAGGTCCGCTGGACCAAGGCCGCGTCCGTCGCCCGCGGCAGGCAGGTCAGGCTCACCTGGTGGTCGGGGGTGGAGCCGTGCACCGTGCTGGACAGGGTCAAGGTCAAGGAGACCGCCAAGAAGGTCACCATCACCCTGTACGAGGGCACGTCCCCCAAGGCCAAGAACGTCTCCTGCATCATGCTGGCCCTGGAGAAGACCACGACCGTCAAGCTCAAGCACCCCCTCGCCAAGCGCAAGCTCGTGGACGGCGCCAAGCCCTGAGCCGGACGTTCACTCGGCCGCCCTCCTCCTGACCACGTGTCGAGGTGGGCGGCTTACTCATGCCGGTGGAACCGCCGGGCGTCCGCCCCCGTTACGCCTGATGTGTGGAATCACGCCGGTTATCGCCCCAGTTCGTGGGAATGCTGACGCGCTCATCGGGGTTGAGTCGGGTAGGCTCAAGTCGTTTGACAAAGACGACACGAATCCGTAGCTTGAGTCCAACCGACTCAACTTTGACTACAAGGACGTACTCATGGCACGTGCGGTAGGTATCGACCTTGGGACGACCAACTCCGTCGTCTCGATCCTCGAGGGCGGTGAGCCCACCGTCATCGCCAACGCGCAGGGCTCGCGGACCACGCCGTCCGTGGTCGCCTTCGCGAAGAACGGCGAGGTCCTCGTGGGCGAGGTCGCCAAGCGGCAGGCCGTCACCAACGTTGACCGGACGATCCGCTCGGTCAAGCGCGAGATGGGCACCAACTGGTCCCAGGAGATCGACGGCAAGAAGTTCTCCCCTCAGCAGATCAGCGCCTTCGTGCTGCAGAAGCTGAAGCAGGACGCCGAGGCGTACCTGGGCGAGAAGATCACCGATGCGGTGGTCACCGTCCCGGCGTACTTCAACGACGCCCAGCGCCAGGCCACCAAGGAGGCCGGCACGGTCGCGGGCCTCAACGTTCTGCGCATCATCAACGAGCCGACCGCCGCGGCCCTCGCCTACGGGCTCGACAAGGAGCAGGACCAGACGATCCTGGTCTTCGACCTCGGCGGCGGCACCTTCGACGTCTCGCTGCTCGACGTCGGCCAGGAGGACGGCCACGGCTTCGTCGAGGTCAAGGCCACCTCCGGCGACAACCACCTCGGTGGCGACGACTGGGACCAGCGCGTCGTCGACGAGCTGGTCAAGCGCTTCCAGAACGCCCACGGCGTCGACCTCGCCAAGGACAAGATGGCCCTCCAGCGCCTGCGTGAGGCCGCGGAGAAGGCCAAGATCGAGCTGTCCAGCCAGGCCGAGACCAACATCAACCTGCCCTACATCACCGCTTCCTCCGAGGGCCCGCTGCACCTCGACGAGAAGCTGACCAGGGCCGAGTTCCAGCGCCTGACGGCCGACCTGCTCGAGCGGACCAAGGGCCCGTTCCACCAGGTCATCAAGGACGCCGGCATCAAGGTCTCCGACATCGCGCACGTGGTGCTCGTCGGCGGCTCGACCCGCATGCCCGCCGTCACCGAGCTCGTCCGCGAGCTGACCGGCGGCAAGGAGCCCAACAAGGGCGTCAACCCCGACGAGGTCGTCGCCATCGGCGCCGCTCTCCAGGCCGGCGTGCTCAAGGGTGAGGTCAAGGACGTCCTCCTGCTCGACGTGACCCCGCTGTCGCTGGGCATCGAGACCAAGGGCGGCATCTTCACCAAGATCATCGAGCGCAACACGACGATCCCGACCAAGCGCTCGGAGGTCTTCACCACGGCCGAGGACAACCAGCCGTCGGTGCAGATCCAGGTCTACCAGGGCGAGCGCGAGATCGCCTCGTACAACAAGAAGCTGGCCACCTTCGAGCTGACCGGCATCGCCCCGGCGCCGCGCGGCATCCCGCAGATCGAGGTCACCTTCGACATCGACGCCAACGGCATCGTCAACGTCTCCGCCAAGGACCTGGGCACGGGCAAGGAGCAGACGATGACCATCACCGGCGGCTCCGCGCTGCCGAAGGACGACATCGAGCGCATGATGCGCGAGGCCGAGTCGTACGCCGAGGAGGACAAGAAGCGCCGCGAGGAGGCCGAGGTCCGCAACAACGCGGACGGTCTGGCCTACCAGACGGAGAAGTTCCTCCGCGAGAACGACGACAAGGTCCCCGGCGACATCAAGACCGAGGTCAACGACGCCCTGTCCGAGCTGAAGAAGGCTCTTGAGGGCACCGACACCGACGTCATCCGCACCTCCGCGGAGAAGCTCGCCACGGTCAGCCAGAAGATGGGCTCGGCCATCTACGCCGCCAGCCAGGGCCAGCAGGCCGGCCCCGAGGGCGCTCCGCAGGACGCCTCGGCCGGTCAGGGCGCCAAGGCCGACGACGACGTGGTCGAGGCCGAGATCGTCGACGAAGACCAGCCGAAGAAGGACCAGTGATGCCGGCGCGCGACAACGGGCACGAGGAGCCGGTGATCCGCGACAAGCGCAAGATCGACCCGGAGACGGGCGAGGTTCGGGAGACCTCGGGCGAGCAGCCCGAGGCGCCCGCCGAGCAGGCGCCGGCGGCGGCCCACGACGGTGAGCTGGCGGCCCAGCTCGCCGAGCGGACCGCCGACCTCCAGCGCCTCCAGGCGGAGTACACGAACTACCGCAGAAGGGTCGAGCGCGACAGGGTCGCGGTCCGCGAGCAGGCCGTCGCCGGCGCGCTGACCGAGCTTCTCCCCGTGCTCGACGACATCGGACGGGCCCGTGACCACGGCGAGCTGACCGGTGGCTTCGCGAAGGTGGCGGAGTCGCTGGAGTCGGTGCTCACCAAGCTGGGCCTCAGCGCCTACGGCCAGAAGGGCGACCCGTTCGACCCGACGGTCCACGAGGCGCTGATGCACAGCTACTCGCCCGACGTCACCGAGCCCACCGCGATCGAGGTGCTGCAGCCCGGTTACCGCATGGGTGAGCGGGTGCTGCGCCCGGCGCGGGTGGCGGTGGCCGAGCCCGAGGACGCTCCTCCCGCGTCCAATGACGACGAAGCAAACTGACAAAAGGACGAAGGGCCGTAGATGAGCACCAAGGACTACCTGGAAAAGGACTACTACGCCGTCCTTGGTGTGCCCAAGACCGCCACCGCCGACGAGATCAAGAAGGCGTACCGGAAGCTGGCCAGGCAGTACCACCCGGACACCAACCAGGGCGACGCCGCCAAGGAGACCAAGTTCAAGGAGGTCTCGGAGGCGTACGACATCCTGTCCGACGGCAAGCGCCGCAAGGAGTACGACGAGGCGCGCACGCTGTTCGGGTCCGGGGTGGGCGGTCAGCGCCCCGGCGGTGGCGGTTTCCCGTTCGACTTCGGCGACCTGTTCGGCGGCACCGCCGGCCAGCAGGGCGGGGGCGCCGGTGAGCGGCTCGGCGACCTGTTCGGCGGGCTGTTCAACCGCGGTGGGGCGGGGGGCTCCACCCGCACGACGAGCGCCACCAGACCGCGCCGCGGCCAGGACGTCGAGTCCGAGGTCACGCTCTCGTTCACCGAGGCCGTCGAGGGCACCACGGTGTCGCTCAGGCTGACCAGCTCGGCCGCCTGCACCGCGTGCAGCGGCACCGGCGCCAAGGCGGGCACGACCCCCGGGTCTGTCCCACCTGCGAGGGCACCGGCGCGGCCAGCCGCAACCTGGGCAACTTCGCCTTCTCCGAGCCCTGCCGCGACTGCAAGGGCCGCGGGCTGCTCGTGGACGACCCCTGCCCCGTGTGCGAGGGCAACGGCCGGGCCAAGAGCACCCGCACGATCCAGGCCAGGATCCCCGCCGGCGTGGCCGACGGGCAGCGGGTCAAGCTCAAGGGCAAGGGCGCGCCGGGCGAGAACGGCGGCCCGGCCGGCGACCTCTACATCCTGACGCACGTCAAGCCGCACCACGTGTTCGGCCGGACGGGCGACAACCTCACGATCACGGTTCCCGTGACGTTCTCGGAGGCCGCGCTGGGCGCCGAGATCAAGGTGCCGACCCTCAAGGGCATGCCGGTGACCCTGCGCGTCCCGGCGGGCACGCCCAACGGCCGCACGTTCCGCGTGCGGGGCAGGGGCGTCACCCGCAAGGACGGCACCAAGGGTGACCTGCTCGCCAGCGTCGAGGTGCTCGTGCCGAAGACGCTCGACGACAAGTCGCGCGAGCTCCTCAACGAGTTCAACACCGCGACCGCGGGCGACGACCCGCGCGCCGATCTCATTCAGCGAGCCAGAAGCGAGTAGCCGATGGACGCCAACTATTTCGACCTGTCCGACGACACGCCTGTTTATGTGATTTCGGTGGCCGCGCAGCTCTCCGGGCTCCACCCGCAGACGCTGCGCCAGTACGACCGGCTCGGCCTGGTCAGCCCGGGCCGCACCGCCGGGCGCGGCCGCCTCTACTCCACAAGAGACATCATCCAGCTCCGCGAGGTCCAGCGACTCTCCCAGGAGGAGGGCATCAACCTCGCGGGCATCAAGCGGATCCTCGAGCTCGAGAACGAAGCTCTGCGGCTGCGTGAGGAGGTTCACCGCCTGCGCGCCGAGATGCGGATGGTCAGGGCGCTGATCCGCTACGAGCTGCCACCGGGGGCCTAGGTTATGGACTACAAGCTCACCCAGAAGAGCCAGGAAGCTCTCTCGGGTGCCATGCGGCGCGCCGCCGCCGAGGGCAACCCGGAGATCTCTCCGGCCCATCTGCTCTCCACGCTGCTCTCCCAGACGGGCGGCACGGCCGTGCCGCTGCTCGAAGCGGTCGGCGCCGACTGGCGCACGCTGCGGGCGCGCGTCGAGGAGCAGCTGGCGGCGCTGCCGAAGGCGCAGGGCGCGACAGTGGGCGCGCCGTCGAGCTCGCGGCAGCTCCTCACCGTCATGAACACCGCCGCCCAGCACGCCAACCGCCTCGAAGACCTCTATGTCTCGACCGAGCACCTGCTCGTCGGCCCGGCGGCCGACGGCGGCCCGATGGCCGAGCTGCTCAAGTCGCAGGGCGCGACCCCGCAGGCGCTGCTCGACGCCTTCGAGAAGGTACGCGGCCACGCCCGCGTCACCAGCGAGACGCCCGAGGACACCTACCAGGCGCTGGAGAAGTACGGCGTCGACCTGACCGAACGGGCCCGCGGCGGCGGCCTCGACCCGGTGATCGGCCGCGACTCGGAGATCCGCCGCGTGGTCCAGGTGCTCAGCCGCCGCACCAAGAACAACCCGGTGCTGATCGGCGAGCCCGGCGTCGGCAAGACCGCCGTCGTCGAGGGCCTGGCCCAGCGCATCGTGGCCGGCGACGTGCCCGAGTCGCTGCGCAACAAGCGGCTGATCTCGCTCGACCTGGGCGCGATGGTGGCCGGCGCCAAGTACCGCGGCGAGTTCGAGGAGCGTCTCAAGGCCGTACTCTCCGAGATCAAGGAGAGCAACGGGCAGATCGTGACGTTCATCGACGAGCTGCACACCGTCGTCGGCGCGGGGGCCGCCGAGGGCGCCATGGACGCCGGCAACATGCTCAAGCCCATGCTGGCCCGCGGCGAGCTGCGCATGATCGGCGCGACCACGCTCGACGAATACCGCGAGCGCATCGAGAAGGACCCCGCGCTGGAGCGCCGCTTCCAGCAGGTCTACGTGGGCGAGCCCACGGTCGAGGACACGATCGCGATCCTGCGCGGGCTCAAGGGCCGCTACGAGGCGCACCACCAGGTGCAGATCGCCGACGGCGCCCTGGTCGCCGCCGCCGCCCTGTCCGACCGCTACATCACCAACCGCTTCCTCCCCGACAAGGCCATCGACCTGGTCGACGAGGCCGCCTCGCGGCTGCGCATGGAGATCGACTCCCGTCCCGTGGAGATCGACCAGCTCCAGCGGAACGTCGACCGCATGAAGATGGAGGAGCTGGCCCTGACGAAGGAGACCGACGAGGCGTCGGTCCAGCGGCTCGACCGCCTGCGCCAGGAGCTGGCCGACCGCCAGGAGGAGCTCAACGCCCTCGTCGGCCGCTGGGAGCACGAGAAGGCCGGGCTCAACAAGGTCGGCGAGCTGAAGAAGCAGCTCGACGAGGCCAGGGGCGCGGCCGAGCGGGCCCAGCGCGACGGCGACTTCGAGGCCGCCTCCCGGCTCATGTACGCCGAGGTGCCCAGGCTGGAGCAGGCACTCCAGGCCGCCTCCGACGCCGCGCCGCCGGACAACGCCATGGTCAAGGAGGAGGTCGGCGCCGACGACATCGCCGAGGTCATCTCCTCCTGGACGGGCATCCCCGCCGGCCGCCTGCTGGAGGCCGAGACGGCCAAGCTGCTGCGGATGGAGGAGGAGCTGGGCCGGCGGCTCATCGGCCAGCAGCAGGCCGTACAGGCCGTCTCCGACGCCGTACGCCGCAGCCGGGCCGGCATCGCCGACCCCGACCGTCCCACGGGCTCGTTCCTGTTCCTCGGGCCGACCGGTGTGGGCAAGACCGAGCTGGCCAAGGCGCTGGCGGAGTTCCTGTTCGACGACGAGCGGGCGATGACCCGCATCGACATGAGCGAATACTCCGAGAAGCACAGCGTGGCCAGGCTCGTCGGCGCGCCTCCCGGCTACGTCGGCTACGAGGAGGGCGGCCAGCTCACCGAGGCCGTCCGGCGGCGGCCGTACACGGTGGTGCTGCTGGACGAGGTGGAGAAGGCGCACCCGGAGGTGTTCGACATCCTCCTCCAGGTGCTCGACGACGGACGGCTGACCGACGGCCAGGGCCGCACGGTCGACTTCCGCAACACGATCCTGATCCTGACCTCCAACATCGGCTCGCAGTTCCTGGTCGATCCGAAGCTGGAGAACGACGCCAAGCGCGAGGCCGTCATGGGGGCGGTGCGCGGCTCGTTCAAGCCGGAGTTCCTCAACCGGCTCGACGACGTCATCCTCTTCGACGCGCTCGGCTCCGAAGAGCTGGCCCAGATCGTCGACCTCCAGGTCGACCGCCTGGCCCGGCGCCTGTCCGACCGCCGGCTGACGCTGGAGGTCAGCCCGGCCGCCCGCGAATGGCTCTCGCTGACCGGCTACGACCCCCTGTACGGCGCCCGCCCGCTGCGCCGCCTGGTCCAGTCGGCCATCGGCGACAAGCTGGCCAAGGCCGTGCTGTCCGGCGAGATCGCCGACGGCGACAAGGTCAGGGTGGAGCTCGGCGACGACGAGCTGGTCATCCAGCGCGGCTGAGGCAGTGCCGTCGAGCCCGGAGATCCACCCGGATCTCCGGGCTCCGGCATGTCATGCCAGGGTCATATCCCGTCGCCGCGGGGTAAGGTTCCCGCCACCCTTCGGACAAGCCGCACGCGACCGGCCGGACACGTGGCTAGCTTCGGCGTTCGTCAGATCAGCGATTCCGATCAGAGGGACGTACGGTGTCATCTCGTAAGATCCGCAGCATCCTCACGGTGGCCGCTCTGACCGCGGGCGTCACCTGGCCGGTCGCCGGGCCTTCGGTGGCCGACACCTGCCGGCCGCGTGAGGCGGTCGCCTCGTACTGCGACGGCCACGCCAAGCTCCAGCTCAACGAGGGCAGGACGAACGGCCACCGGGTCGTCACCGAGGAGGTCGGCAAGCTGGCCATGGCCGCCGGTGACATGGCCAGGCGGCTCGGCCTGACGGGTCTGGCGGCCGCCAGGTCGGCCATGGGCCCGCTGGCCGACCTCGGCGGCGTCGGGGCGACGTGGGGCATGCCCTCGCTGAACAGCGCCTCGCCCGCGCTGTTCCCCGCGGCCGCCGGCAACAGCGGGATGCGTGACCTGGCGACCACGCTGCAGGTGCCCGCGCTGCCCGCACTCCCCGCGTTGCCGCCGGCGCCCGTCGCGGCCCGGGTGCCGACCGAGATGACGCTCGGCGAGCGGCCGACCGCCCCCGCTTCGGCCCGCGCCGCGAAGTCGCCGGGTCAGGCGCGGCAGCCGGTGCGTGAGGTCGGCGGCGATCTGATCTCGAACCTGCTGCCCAGGGCCGTCGAGGGCATCGAGGGCGCGTCGACGCTGCCCGGCGGCTACCCCGCCATCGACGGCTTCAGCCGCCTGCTGCCCGGTCTCGACCTGCACTGAGCCAATGTGTCCGGGCGCGGGTCGTGCCTGCCGCGCCCGGCTTCCTCAGCCGGAGGGGTCGTGGCCGCGCACTGTCGCGGCCCCTCCGGCCCCGCTTCGCGGGCACGCGACAAGCCGGGCCCCGCGCGGGGCCCGTCGGCCGGCCTCCGCGACTAGGAGACGAGCTCGTCGAGCTCGTCCTCCGGAAGGCCGAGGTCGACCCTGATGCGGTATCGCGTCCGCAGCAGCGCCACCTGCTCGGGGTCGCCCTCGTCGCAGCCCAGCACGGCCTGGGTGGCCCATTCGAGGCCGCCCCGCAGATCGCCGTAGGCGACCAGGGTCTCCGCGATGGTGTGGGCCGTCGCCGTGGAGACGTCGCCCTCCGCGCGGATGGTCTCGATGAGCTCCCGGGCCTCGTCGGGCCTTTCGAGCTCGAAGAGGGTGTCGGCGATGCCTGCGCGCGGGTCGAAGCCCGCGTCGCCGCCGTCCTCCACGGCGCGCTGGAAACACTCCATCGCGCGTGCGGGCTGTCCCGCCGCTCGCCACTCCTCGGCGGCGAGGACGAGGATGGACGCCCTGGAGACGTCGCCGGACGAATAACCGAGCGCGACGTCGTACAGCCGACTGGCCAAGGAACTGTGGTCGTCGGCCAGCAGGGCCTGCTCCAGCAGACGATCAAGGTGCTCTCGGGTCACATGCGCCACACCCGCGAGACTACCGAGCCGCCAGGCGCTTTGCCCGGTCAATGCGCATCGCCGGTCACATGCAAATTCGGCAACGTCTCGTCCAAGGCTGGTCACGCTGCGCGTGTCCGTGCAGGTCAGTGGGCATATACGGCATGCTTTGCGGTACGCGGGCGGAGGGGGCTGTAATGGGCATGTCTCGGCAGATGACCTTCACGCTGGCTTGCGCCGTCGTTCTCTCGGCTCTCGGGCCCGGCGTGGCGGGGTATCTCTCGGCCCGGCTGGAGGCGATCCGGACGGCCGAGCGCAACCTCCATGCGCTGCGGGCCAGGCTCGACGTCCGGCAGGCCCGGGACGTACGGCCGGTGTCGTTTCCGCTGCCCTGCCTGCGTACGCCGATGACGCCGCGCATCCAGCAGGTGCCCGCGACCGCGCTGGGCGACCGGCAACCCACCAGGCACCGGCACCGGGAGGCCGCGCCCCTGGTGCCCGAGTCGTGGCGGCGGGCCGCGTCCGGCGCCCAGCGGCCGGTCATCGCCGGTACGGCGCGGTGATCCGGCCGGCGACCACGGACCGCACGGCCCGGGCGAGCCCGAGCGCGACGCGGACCGGCCCACGCCTGTGGCGGGGATCGAAGGGGGCACTGCGCTTGAAGGCGGACGGCGGAAGATCGTACATCTTCACCTCGCGAAAGACCCGTGACGGACAGTGACGATCGCTCGTTGCTGTCATGCCCAGATCTCGGTCAGCGTCCCACCTCGCCCTCGGTCAGCACGTGCGGCGACCACGACTTGAGCTGACGCGACAGGAACCCCCGCACGAGGTGCTTGGCGGCGTCGATGATGTCGGGCGCGCCGGCGGGGTCGCGCCGGAAGGCCAGCTTGAGCACCGCGTCGCCGGCCTCGACCGCGACCAGCACGGCCAGGTCGAGCGTCTCGCTGTCGGCCAGCCCGAACTCTTTGAGCAGCAGGCCGCGCAGCCTGCCAGCGATGACCGTGTTGTTCTCGGAGTCGGAGTCGAGCAGGTTGAGGTCGACGACGTCGCCGAAGTGCAGGCTCCTGAAGCCGGGGACCGTGCGGTGCATGTCGACGTACTCGTCGATGATCGCATCGACGGCCTCCCACCAGCCGCGGTACTCCTCCTCCATGAACCGAAGGCCCACCCGTGCCACGAACTGCTCGACGTTGCGCCGGGTGAGCTCCTGGGTGATGGCCCGCTTGTCGGGGAAGAACTGGTAGACCGAACCGATCGCGACGCCTGCCCGCTCGGCTATGCGGGTGGTGGACAGGGCCTCGTAGCCGGTCTCGTCGAGGAGTTCGGCGCAGGCGTCGAGCATGCGCTCGACGCGCCGGGCGCTGCGGCGTTGGGCCGGCTGCCGCCGGAGAGCTTTGGGGTGGACGCAGTCATCATCCATTTGCGGCGAAGACACGGATTCATCTTCTCTCGTCTGCACGATCGTTACCTACTCATTTGCGGGATTTCTCGGACGGCTTCGCGTCGCGTCGCCCATGGCGAAATCCACGAGCCGGCATAACCGAATTTCCGCACTGGTCAGCGTGCCGAATGTGCACCGGCCCGCGGCCCGCGGCCCAGCGCGGACGGCCGGTGGCCCGGTGCCGCTCCCTGGGGATGCGGCCCTGGATAACAGGCCGCCGATGGTGTGTTCGATAAATGTTCCCGGACGGCGACCGTCATATTGTTCAGCACAATCCCGGGACACTATATTGCGAGACGATATTTCGCGAATAATCTTCAATTCGAGCGATATCAGCGACGCCGGGCCGGGCCGGAGGCGTCGTCCCCGTGCGGCGGCGCCCGCCGCGCTCCCCTCGCCGCGGCGCCGCCCTCCACGTGCGTGACGAACTCGGCGATCAGCCCGGCGACGGCCGCGGGGTGGCTGCGCTGCGCCCAGTGGCCGGCCTCGATCGTGCGGCGCCACGGCCGGTCGGCCCACCGGGCGGTCGCCGCCAGCAGCGCCGGGGTGACGAACGGGTCCCAGCGGGCCTCGACGAGTTGCACCGGCACCCGCACGACCTCGGGCCCGGCGTCCCGCCGCCCGCCGAACATGTTGCGCCGGTAGAGCTCCAGCCCGTTGCGCGCGTCCCTGGCCAGGGTGTGCGCCGGATGCCCCGGCCGCGGCCCGACGCCGTCGGTGCGCCGCAACGTGCGCGCAAGGACGCGCGGCACGACCGTGCGCCACGCCAGCTCGGGCAGCACCGGCACCTGGAACGCGCCGATGTACCAGGAACGGGCGAGCTGCCTGAGCACCTCGCGCCGCCCGCCGTGCCGCATGAAGTGGGACACCTGCCGCAGCCCCGGCCCGCCGAGGCTGGTGAAGGAGGCCAGCCGGTCGCGCAGGCCGGGCGTGACGGTGGCCTCCCAGCCCTGGAGCGAGCCCCAGTCGTGGCCGGCGAGGTGGACCCGCGGCTTCCCGACGGACCCGATCACCGCGGCCAGGTCGGCCATCAGGTGGCCGAAGGCGTAGTGCCGGCGGTCGCGCGGCGCGGTGGAGGCGCCGGCGCCGCGCACGTCGTACCTGACCAGGTGGAAGCGGTCGCGCAGGAGGGCGGCGACCTCGTCCCAGACGCGGTGGGTGTCCGGGTAGCCGTGCAGCAGCAGGATCGTGGGTGCGGCGGGGTCGCCCTCCTCGAAGACCGCCAGCCGCACCCCGCCGGACTCGACCTGCCGCATGGCGACCTCCTATTGGACGAACTGTCCAGAGGATAGATCGATCATGGCCGCGCGGCCAGCCCCGAGCACGAGCGCAGCGCCTTCCAGTCGCTCACGGCCTGGGTCCTGGCCGTGCCCGTCATGGGGACCGGGATGCCGCCCTGGATCGTGGCCGGGGTCCACTGGTCCTTGAGCACCTTGCGGCCGTTGATCGTCAACGTCAGCACGCCGGTCCTGCCCGTCGTGCCCGGGGTGGAGTTGTAGAAGACGAAGTTGCCCATGCCGTAGCTGACGTAGGCGTTGTCCAGGTATCCGGCGCCGAGCAGGATGTGCGCGTGCCCGCCGACCACGACGTCGGCGCCCGCCGCGACCAGCTTGGGGGCGAGCGATCGCTGGGCCTCGTTGGGGCATTTCTGCATCTCGGTGCCCCAGTGCAGGTGCACGATGACGGTGTCGGAGTTCTTGCGCGCCTGGCGTACGGCCTTCAGCAGGCTCGCCTCGTCCTTGGCCGAGGCCAGTCCGCCCTTGTCGGCCGTGGCCGTCCACGACTGGATGAACTCGGCGTCGAGCACCTGCGTCGCGCCGATGATCGCCACCCGGTTGCCGTTCACCGTCTTGCGGAAGGGTTTGTAGGCCTGCGCGGCGTTCGCCCCGATGCCCACGATCGGGAACCTGCTGCGCTTGATGGCCGCCAGCGAGTCGGCCAGGCCGCTCTCCATGTAGTCCATGCCGTGGTTGTTGGCCATGGAGGCGACGTCCACCCCGGCCGCCTTGAGCGCGCTGAACGCGGTCGCCGGCGCGCGGAAGGTGAACTGCTTGCCGGGCGCGGGCGTCCCGGCGGTGGTGATGGCGGTCTCCAGGTTGACCATCGTCAGGTCGGCCTTGCGCAGCACGTTCGCGATGGGTCCGAGGGCGGTGCCCGGGTTGGCGAGCCTGCCGCGCAGGACGCCCTCGAAGTGCACGTCGCCGCCGAAGGAGATGGTGAACGGCCGGCGCGCGGGCTTCGGCTTCGAACTCGGCGACTCGGCCGCCTGCTGCTCGACCTGCTTGCTCTGCGGTTCTTTGTCAGGTGCCGACGAGCATGCCGCGAGGGAGGCGGCGACGACCAGCACCGGTAGGACACGGGGGAGTCTCATCTACCGCCATTTCCGCTCGATCCAGACTTTTACGGATCGAGCATTCTATGGGCGGCAGATTAGGACTTGGTATCACCACTTCCCATCAACCAGGTCAAAGCGGACCTGGTGGCCTCGTCCTTGGGGCTGTAGACGATCAGCCGCGTCTCGGGCGTGGCGGAGACGTTCAGGCTGGTCGTGCTGAAGCGGAGGTCGCCGGCGACCTCGTGCTTGAAGACCTTCACGCGGGGGCCCGGCTCGGCCACGTCCTGCCTGGCCCACATGCGGGCGAACTCGGCGCTCTCCGCGCTCAGCCGCCGCACGAAGTCCTGCCAGCAGGGGTCGTCGGCATGCCTGCTGTAGGCGCCCCTGAAGACCGCGACCGCGCGCGGCAGCTCCGACTCGCGGTTGACGAGCGTGGTCGGGGCATCCGTGTTGACGAACGTCTGCCACAACGAGTTCCGCTCGCCGTCCGGGGCCGCGACGACGTGCGGGAACAGGGCGGCGTAGGCGGCGTTCCAGGCCAGCAGGTCGGAACGGCTGTTGGCGACGGACGCGGGCATGTCGCCGAGCTGGTCGAGAATGCCCTGCATCTCCGGCGGCATGCGGCTGGCGTCGACGACGGCGGGGGCCTCGGCCTGGCCGGTGAGCCGGTAGAGGTGCTGGCGCTCGGCGGTGTCCAGCATGAGCGTACGGGCGACGGCGTCGATCACCTGGCCGCTGACGTTGATCGGCCGGCCCTGCTCCAGCCACGTGTACCAGGTGACGCCCACCCCGGCGAGCTGGGCGACCTCCTCGCGGCGCAACCCCGGCGTACGCCTGCGGGGGCCCGGCGCGAGGTTCACCATCTCGGGGGTGATGCGCTCCCGGCGAGTCCGGAGGAACGCCGCCAGGTCCGTACGTCTTGCCTCGGTCACGGTCACACCTCCACTATGGGGGCATCCGCGCACACTTATCCAGGTGCCGCCAATACCAGTATAAAGGGACTCTCGTTACTGGTATCGGGTTCGCACAATAATGAAACACATGACCGAATCCGCCACTGTCACCTCTCCTGTCCAGGTCACCCCACCGGACAGGGCCAAGGCCAGCGGTCTGCTCCTCGCAGTGATCCTCGTCGGGCAGTTCCTGGCCATCCTCAACGTCAACATCGTCAACGTGGCCACCCCGACCATCGAGGCGGACCTGCACTCCTCCGGCGCGGGGCTGCAGATGATCGTCGCCGGTTACACCATTGTCTATGCCGTCCTCTTGATCACCGGCGCCCGGATCGGCGACCTCTTCGGTTACCGCAACGCCTTCCTCGGCGGTCTGGCCGTGTTCACCGTCACCACGCTCGGCGCCGGCCTCGCGCCCTCGACGGGCTGGCTGATCGGCTTCCGCCTCGCGCAGGGCGCCGGCGCGGCCATGATGATGCCGCAGGTGCTGACCCTGATCCAGCGCAACTACCAGGGCGCGGCCCGCGGACGGGCGATCGGGCTCTGGTCACTGGTGATCAGCGGCGGCATCGTCGTGGGCCAGGCGCTCGGCGGCATCCTGCTCGGCTTCGGAGCCGGCTGGCGGGTGGTGTTCCTGGTGCTCGTGCCGGTCGGGGCGGTGCTGCTCGGCATCGGCATCCGCGCCCTGCCCGCCGACGAGGGCGGCGGCAGGACCGGGCTCGACCCGTGGGGCCTGGTGACCCTGTCGGCGGCCGTGCTGCTGTTCGTGGTGCCGCTGGTGCTCGGACGTGACCTGGGCTGGCCCGTCTGGGGCTGGGTCTCGATGGGGCTCAGTGTCGTGATGTTCGTGGCGTTCGTCCGGGTCGAGCGCTGGGTGACCGGTCGCGGCGGGCGTCCGCTGGTGGACGCCAAGGTGCTGGCCGCGCCCGGCATGCGTCCCGGCCTGGCGATCCTGCTGTTCGGCCCGGCGACCTGGGGCGCGTTCCTGTTCACCTCGGCTCTGCACCTGCAGGGCGACCTGCACCTCTCCCCGCTCGGCTCGGGCATGATGCTGGTGCCGTGCGCGCTCGCCTTCGGCATCGTCGGCCTGCTGTGGCCGCGGCTGCCCGCGGGGCTGCAGCGCCCGCTCGTCCCGGTCGGCTACGTGGTGGCCGCGCCCGCCTACCTCGGCCTCGGCCTCGCCGCCGACGGCGGCGTCCTGTACGCCGTCATGAGCGCCCTCATCGGCGCCGGGCTCGGCGTGCAGGTGGCGGTGACCAACATGGCGACCGAGCAGGTGGACGGCGCGTACGCGGCGGACGCGAGCGGCGCGCTGCTCACCGTGATGCAGCTCGGCCAGGTCATCGGCGTCTCGACCGTGGGCACCCTGTTCATCTCACTGAGCCAGGGCCACGGCACCGTCTCGGCCTCCCTCATGGCCGCCGTCGCGATGGCGGGCCTGGCCGTACTGGCGGGCCTGAGCAGCCTCTTCCTGATCCGCCGCCGGGCCGTACGCTGATCGGTGGGCTCGGCGTGCCCCAGGCCCTCGGCCGCGGAGTGAGCGGCACGGAGGCGTGCCGAGACGGGGTATGCGATGCTTCGGGGAGAGAGAGGCCCTGGGGCTTGGCGGTGCAAGGGCCAGGGCCGTTCGTCACCTCGGGCGGGCGCAGACCTTGATCACCCGGGTGGTCCTCATGCGATGATGTAGGCGTCTTCACTGCTCACAAGCTGGGCGACCGAAGTACGGTCGTGGCCGATCCGGCCTCGTCCCGAGCGGCCCTGCGAGGTTGTGCCACCAACTCGCCAGGGCCGCTTTTCACGCGCGGGCGGCCAGGGAGTCCAGGTCGAACTCACCGTCGCGCACGCCGGCCGTGAAGGCGGCCCACTCGGACGGCGTGAAGACGAGCACCGGGCCGTCCTGCACCTTGCTGTCCCGCAGGGCGACGTTGCCGTCGCCCAGAGGTGCAACCTCGACGCAAGAAGACGCTCCGTTGCAGAAGCTGCTCTTCCGCCAGGCCCGGATCGTAGTAGTGGTGTGCATTTTCTCCCCAAAAGGTATAAGCGGGCCCCATTGCCCGCCTACTGGGACCGCGCGCTCTAGCGCCGCCACAACATGGCCTTGCGTTGGATGAGTACGCGGGATTCGTCCTCGTCGAGTGCCTCTGCCCACATGTGGTCAAAAGCGTTCTCATAGCCGGCGACTCGTTCGAGGTCCTCTACGAAGTGAGCAGTGTACAAGTGCTCCAAATAGACGACATCGTCGAAACCGGTGAACTTCAGATGAATGAACGCCCCGGTATTGACCGGATGGAGCGAGTCCAGCGGCAACACCCGGACGTTGACGTGCGGCAACAGGGAGACCTCGATGAGGTGTTCCATCTGCTCCCGCATGACCGAGGGCTCCCCGAAGCGCCGCATCAGCACCGCTTCGTCGAGCACCACGTTGAGGCGGCAGGGATCGGGCCGGTGCAGAACCCGTTGCTGCCGGTCGAGGCGGGCCTCGACGCGACTGCGCACGCCGCTGTGCGTGATCCGGACGATTCCGCGCGCGGAGAGGATGACCTCTCGCGCGTAGTCCTCGGTCTGGAGGAGACCGGACACCAACTGGGGTTCCCAGTTGCGCTGAACCGTCGCCTCCGCCTCCAGCCCGAGAAGCCTGATGTACTCCTCGGGCAGGGAGTCTTCATAATCTTCCCACCACCCACGCTGCTCCGCATCTCGCAGGAGGCCGAAGAGTTCGTCAAGTCTGTCGACGTCGAGGCTGTAGAGCTCGCCCAACGCCTTGATGTCGGCGGCGCTGGGCATGGTCTTCGCGGCTTCGATGCGGCTGACCTTGCTGGCCGACCAGCCGAGCTCTCGCGCCGCCCGGGCCCCGGTGAACTTCCGTCGTTCGCGAAGGAGGCGCAACTCCTGGCCTAGGCGGAGCCTGCGCACTGTCGGACTGCCCTGCTGCGATGGCACCGTCCACTCTCCTTGTCGGGAATGAAGGTGTGGCGGGAACGGATCGTTTGGCAACCCGGTTTGTGGGCCGTTCACTCAATCTTACACTGCAACTTGCACGAATCCTGCCGCATGGGGTTGCTCGAAGGCTTTCACGGAGAGAGCGTGGGAGCAAGACAAGGCTTCGCGTAGGTATAGAGGTCAGGGGGAGGATTTACGGCCACCTCGGAGGCCCCTCAAGCCCCTGACAGAACACGTGCAAGTTGCACGGCAACTAGAACGGCAAACTGCGAAGAAACTTAATTCTTCCCTTGCTCGACGTATTGCAGCATCCCGGAAGGCGGAGGACGATCGAGCCAGGAGGGTTCTCGACCGACGAGGGGAGGCCGGGATGACGAAACGGCCCCGCCCGTCGAGCTCTCCGCTCACGATCGGGCGCCCGCGCGAGGGCCGCCTCACCGGCAACGGAGCCGTCCCGGATACGAATGTCCGCCCAAGGGAGGCCGCTTGCCGGAAGGACCGTCCCATCGCCTGAAAACGTGTCGCTCATCGGAGCACCAAGAAAATGCCGGGCCGAGACCGGATCCGCGTTCGCCGCATATGGGCTGCCACCCTGCGGCGGGACTGGACCCGACCTGCGACCCGGCGAAGAAGCCACCTCTGGAAATGCCGCGAAAGGGGTCTTCTATGTACTCACAAGGTACCAAGGGGCTCGGCCGAATCAAGTCCCGGATCCGGGATCTGCTCGCATATGCCGACCGCGAGATCTGCATGGAGCCGGACGAGTTCGCCATCTACCGGGGCTGGACGGTCACCAGGACGGGCTTCGGCGCCCGCTCCTACCGTGACCCGCGCTTCGACCAGCTCACGGTGGCGTCACGGGTGCCCGAGGAGGTGTCCTGACATGTCGAGGAACCCGCGCAACCAGATCTACCCGGCCGTCGAGGACCTCCCGGGCGCGGGCGGCGGGGGCCCGCTGGTGCGCATCTGGCGCGTCCGCAGCGAGCTCATGGCGCTGGGGGCGGTGGGGCTGTTCGTTCTCGCCCTGCTGGGCGCCGCGCGGGACGGCCACTGGGTGCCCTTCGTCCTGCTGAGCAGCGCCATCTCGGTGCCCGCCGCCACCAGGACCGGCCGCAACTGGGCCCTGGCCCACTTCTGGTGCGTGCTCTCCCGGCACCGCCTGCAGCGGGTCTGCCTGGAGACGACCATGCACACCCGGGCCGGACGGATCCCGCTGGTGCTCTGGATCACGCCGTCGGCCAGGGGCGAGAAGGCGCTGGTCATGACGCGGGCGGGCATCTCGGCCGAGGAGTTCGACGCGTACGCCGAGGAGATCGCGGCGGCCTGCTGGGCCAGGAGCGCCACCGTCCACAGGCACCGCGACCGGGCCCACCTGCTGATCGTGGAGATCGTCCGGCGGGACGAGCTGCCCGGCGTGACCGCACCCGGCCTGGAACGCCTGTACGGCCGCCGCTCCTGGACGCCGCTCCGGTCCGACCTGGAGGAGCCGCCCGATCTGCGCACGCCGCTGGCGTTGCCGCAGGTCGTCCGATGACCTAGGGAAACCGGGACATCTCCCTAGAAACAGCCCCGGGGACCGCGGGGGCTCCCGGGGCTTCCCCATGCGCACGGGACGGGCCAAGATGAGTTCACCTGGCGAACTCAGGAGTCGCGATGACCTCGACCGTCCACCGCACCTGTCCCCTCTGCGAGGCCGTCTGCGGCCTGACGCTCACCCTCGACGACGGCGGCCACGTCACCGGCGTCCGCGGCGACAGGGACGACCCTTTCAGCAAGGGGTTCATCTGCCCCAAGGGCGCGAGCCTGGGCCGCCTCGACGAGGACCCCGACCGCCTGCGCAAGCCGCTGATCCGCGAGGGCGACCAGTGGCGCGAGGCGAGCTGGGAGGAGGCGTTCGAGGCCGTCGGGCAGGGCCTGGCGCGCGTCACCGAGCGCTACGGACGCCGGTCGGTGGCGGTCTACCTGGGCAACCCCAACGCCCACACGATGGCCGGCGCCCTGTACGCCGGGCCGCTGATCAAGGCGCTCGGCACCCGGAACGTCTTCACCGCCGCCACCGCCGACCAGATGCCCAAGCACGTCGCCAGCGGCCTGATGTTCGGCCACCCGCTGGCCGTCCCGGTCCCCGACCTGGACCGGACCGACTTCCTGCTGATGCTGGGCGCCAACCCGCTGGAGTCGAACGGCTCGCTGTGCACCGCCCCCGACTTCCCCGGCCGGCTCAAGGCCCTGCGCCGGCGCGGCGGCAGGTTCGTCGTGGTGGACCCGCGCCGGACCAGGACGGCGGCGCTGGCCGACGAGCACGTCTTCGTCCGGCCGGGCTCGGACGCGTACCTGCTGTTCGGGATCGTGCACACGTTGTTCGCCGAGGACCTGGCCAGGCCGTGGCACGAGGTCAACGGGCTGGCCGAGGTGCGCGAGGCGGCCGAGCACTTCCCGCCGGAGGCGGTCTCCCGGCGTACCGGCGTACCGGCCGGGACGATCGTCCGGCTGGCCAGGGAGCTGGCCGGCGCGCGGACGGCCGCCGTGTACGCCAGGATCGGCACGTGCACGACCGAGTTCGGCACGCTGGCCCAGTGGCTCGTGGACGTGCTCAACGTGCTCACCGGCAACCTCGACCGGCCCGGCGGGGCCATGTTCCCCAAGCCGGCGACCGAGTTCGGGGCGCGGCGGCGGCCGTACACGGTGGGCCGGTGGCGCAGCCGGGTGCGGGGGCTGCCCGAGGCCAACGGTGAGCTGCCCGTGGCCACGCTGGCCGACGAGATCGAGACGCCGGGCGAGGGCCAGGTCAGGATGCTGGTCACGGTCGCGGGCAACCCGGTGTTGTCCGCGCCGCACGGCGACCGGCTGGAGGCGGCCTTCGCCGGGCTCGACTTCATGGTGAGCGTCGATCCGTACCTGAACGAGACCACCCGGCACGCGCACGTGATCCTGCCGCCGCCGCGCGTGCTGCAGTCGGGCCACTACGACTTCGCGCTGCTCGGGTTCGCCGTACGCAACTACGCCCGCTACTCGCGCCCCGCGCTGCCGCTGGACGGGCGGCCCAGCGAGGCCAGGATCCTGGCCGGACTGGCCGCGATCGCGGCCGGACTGGACGGGCCGGAAGCGGACCTGGACGAGTTCCTGATCGGCGAGATGCTGCGCAAGGCCGCGCAGACGCCCGGCTCCGGCGTCGAGGGGCACGACGTGGCCGGGCTGCGGGCCGCGCTGGAGGGCGAGACGGGCGCCGAGCGCAGGCTGGACCTCATGCTCAGGCTCGGCCCGTACGGCGAGTGGGCCGGCAAGGGCGACCTGTCGCTGCGCAAGCTGCTCGACCACCCGCACGGCCTGGACCTCGGCGCGCTGGAACCCCGGCTGCCCGAGGTGCTGAAGACCGCCTCCGGCGTGATCGAGCTGGCCCCGCCGCGACTCGTCGAGGACGTCGAGCGCCTGCGCGCCAGGCTTACGGAGGAACCGCCGGACATCGTCCTGATCGGGCGGCGGCACCTGCGTTCCAACAACAGCTGGCTGCACAACGTGGGCCCGCTGGTCGGCGGCACCAACACCTGCACGCTGCAGATCAACCCCGCCGACGTGGCCAGGCTCGGCCTGGCCGGCCAGGCCGTGGTCACCTCGGCCACCGGCAGCCTCACGGTGACGCTGGAGCCCACCGACACGATCATGCCGGGCGTGGTGAGCCTGCCGCACGGCTGGGGGCACGCGGGCAGCACCCAGCAGGTGGCGGCCCAACACGCCGGTGTCAACACGAACGTGCTGACGGACGAATCCGCCCTGGATATCCCAAGTGGTAACGCAGTGTTCAACGGAGTTCCGGTCACGATTTCACCAACCGGGGTGATCACCGCACATTAGGGTGTCGCGCGTGACTATCGCGCCAGAAGAGGACCGCCTGTACGCCCAGATCGCGTTCGCCGTCGAGATCGACAAGTTGAAGCGGATCATCCGCCGCAACCATCTGATCGACGGGTCGCGGCGGGAGAACTCCGCCGAGCACTCCTGGTACGTGGGCACGCTGGCGATGGTCCTCGGCGAGCACGCCCCGCCCGGAACGGACCTGCAGCGGGTGGTGGCGATGTTACTCGTGCACGACCTGGTCGAGATCGACGCCGGCGACACCTTCGTCTACGACCACGTGGCGGTCGCCGCCCAGGCCGCCGCCGAGACCGCCGCGGCCGACCGCATCTTTGGCCTGCTCCCCGGCGAGCAGGGCGCCCGGCTGCGGGAGCTCTGGGACGAGTTCGAGGCCAGGGAGACGCCGGAGGCCAGGTTCGCCAAGGCGCTCGACCGGTTCGCCCCGATCCTGGCCAACCACCACACCGAGGGCGGTACGTGGCCGCTGTTCAAGGTGACGGCCGGCGAGGTCCGGGAGAAGGTGCAAATCATCCAGGAGGGATCGCCCTCGCTCGGCGCGTACGCGCTGGAGCTGGTAGAACTCTCCGTGGCCAGGGGACACCTCTCCGAGTGATCCCGTCAAGGCCGGGGTAGGGGACTTGTCGTGAAAGAGACAGTGCGAGCGGGACGTCGGCAATTGCGGGGTTTCGTCGGTCCGGTTGACCTCGCCGATCGACTCGAGAAGTCGAAGGCGATGGACAAACCGATCCGGGGGCTGGCCAAGGTCGTACGCGAGCGCCTGCGTCAGGGCACTCTGCGCGACCTGCTGCACGGCGTGCCCACGGGGAAACCGCTGCACCCGCCGCTGGCCACGGTCACCCTCGGCTGCTGGCTGTCGGCCGCCGTGCTCGACCTGGCCCACGCCGACCCCAGGGCGAGCAGGCTGCTCCTGGCCACGGGCATCGGCAACGCGCTGCCCACGGCGGCGGCCGGGCTGACCGACTGGTCCTCGCTCCACCGCGAGCAGCAGCGCGTGGGCTTCGTGCACATGGCCGCCAACATGGCCGCCCTCGGCCTGATGTCGGCCTCGCTGGTGGCCCGGCTGCGCGGCGCCGAGCGGGCCGGGCGGATGTTGTCGTACGCGGGGCTCGGGCTGGGCGGGCTGGGCGGCTACCTCGGCGGCCACATGGCCTACCGCCAGGCCGCGGGGGCCAACCACGCGCCGCAGGTCACCCATCTCGTACCGCTGGGCTGGCACGACCTGTGCCCGCTCAAGGACCTGCCCGACGGCAGACCGGTCGCGCGCCGGCTCGGCTACATCCAGCTCTTCGTGCTGCGCCAGGGCGACGGGGTGACCGTGCTGGCCGACCGCTGCCCGCACCTGGCCGGTCCGCTGCACCAGGGCCGGCTGGTCATGGAGGACGGCGAGGCGTGCGTGGTCTGCCCGTGGCACAGCAGCACGTTCCGGCTGACGGACGGCTCGGTGAAACACGGTCCCGCGACCGCGCCCGCGCCCATGTTCGAGACCCGCATCCGCCGCGACGGCACGATCCAGGTACGGCCGGGGTTGACCTGAACTTAACTTGAGGTCCTACCGTCGGGGCCATGAGCAAAATTCTGGTGACCGGCGCGACCGGCAATGTGGGCAAACATGTGGTCTCCCAGCTCGCGGAGGCGGGCCTGGATGTACGGGCGCTGGTCAGGAACCCTGACAAGGCCCGGCTCCCCGAGGGCGTGGAGGCGGTGCGCGGCGACCTGACCGTGCCCGAGACCCTTGAACCGGCGCTGCGCGACGTCGAGAGCGTCTTCCTGCTGTGGCCCGGCTACTCCGAGGCGGCGACCGCGGACGCGGTGACGGCCATCGCCAGGCACGCCCGCCGCGTGGTCTACCTGTCCGCCGACGTCGAGGACCTGGCCGACGGCGAGGAGCCGACGCTGTTCCACCAGAGCGTCGAGCGGCTGATCCGGCACTCCGAGCTGGCCTGGACGTTCCTGCGGCCCGGCGGCTTCGCCGCCAACACGCTGGGCTGGGCCGGCCAGATCCGGCAGGGGGTCGTGCGCTGGCCGTTCGGGCAGGCGGTCAGGGCACTGATCCACGAGAAGGACATCGCCGCGGTGGCCGCGCACGTGCTCACCTCGGCCGGCCACACAGGCGGCAAGTACGTGCTCTCCGGCCCCGAACAGCTCACCCAGGCCGAGCAGGTGCGGATCATCGGCGAGGTGGCCGGGCACGAGGTGCGCTGGGAGGAGCAGCCGCTGGACGAGGCCCGCCGGCACCTGACGGCCGCCTGGGGCGATCCCGGGTTCGTGGAGAGCGCGCTGAAGGGCTGGGGGGCTGCGGTGCACAACCCGGAGCGGGTGACCGACACGGTGGAGCGGCTGCTCGGCCGGCCCGCGCTGACCTTCCGCCAGTGGGCCGAGGACCACGTGGCGGACTTCCGCTAGTCGTCCCCGGCGGCTTCGTCGGCCGGATGCTCCACGAGGGCGAGGATCCGGCTGGACATGAAGCGGGCCGTGCGTACCGGCGTGCCGCTCCGGGTGACCTCGCTCACCTCCACCAGCCCGCGCCGGTTGGCCACCTCGACGCGCCGGCCCGCGCGGGTGGCCGTGACCTCGTAGGTTCGCGGGGAGCCGCCCGCGTCGATGACGATCTCCACCCGATCACCCTTCATGTACTGATTTATACCCACTTAGTCCGGTATTTATCCGTACATGTGTTTGAGTTATCCTTCCGGGTTCTTCGGGGCGGGCGGGGCGAACAGCCCGCCCAGCCCTTCCAGCACCTTGCCCATCTCCGAGGGCACGATCCAGACCTTGTTGGCGTCGCCCTTGGCGATCTCGGGCAGGGTCTGGAGGTACTGGTAGGCCAGAAGTCCCTGGTCGGGCTTCCCGTCGTGGATGGCCTTGAACACCATGCCGATCGCGTCCGCCTGGCCCTTGGCGCGCATGGCCTGGGCCTCGGCGTCCGCCCGGGCCCGCAGCACGGCGGCCTCCGCCTCGCCCCTGGCGCGCAGCACGGCCGCCTGCTTGTCACCCTCGGCGGCCAGGATCGCCGCCTGGCGCTGCCCCTCGGCGGCGAGCACGGCGGCGCGCTTGTCCCGGTCGGCGCGCATCTGCTTCTCCATCGAGTCCTGGATGGAGACGGGCGGGTCGATGGCCTTCAGCTCGACCCTGTTGACCCGGATGCCCCACTTGCCGGTGGCCTCGTCGAGGCTGCCGCGCAGCTCGGTGTTGATCTCCTCGCGCGAGGTCAGCGTGCGTTCCAGGTCCATGCCGCCGACCACGTTGCGCAGCGTGGTGACGGTCAGCTGCTCGACGCCGATCAGGAAGTTCGCGATCTCGTACGTGGCCGCCTTGGGGTTGGTGACCTGGAAGTAGATGACCGTGTCGATCGACACCACCAGGTTGTCGGACGTGATCACCGGCTGCGGCGGGAACGAGACCACCTGTTCCCGCAGGTCGATCAGGTCTTTGATGCGGTCGACGAACGGGACCACCATGTTGAGCCCGGGCGTCAGCGTGCGGTGGTAGCGGCCCAGCCGTTCGATGATGGCGGCCGTGGCCTGCGGGATGATGCGGATGCTGCGGGCCACCACGAAACCCATCGCCGCGACCACGACGAGGGCGACGATGAGCTGCTCGGTCGACATGGCGAAGCTCCGGAGTCGAGGGGACCGACTCGGTGCATGATATTTCGTTTCACCTTTAGGCGACCGATATCCGCATAAATGGTGATCCAGTGAGGTCAGTGTGCCCTGGCGTACCAGCGGCCCTCGGCACTCCGGTCGAGCGTCAGCGGCACCCCGAACGTACGGGACAGGTTGTCGGCCGTCATCACGTGGTCGAGCGGCCCCTGCGCCACCACGGACCCGTGCCGCAGCAGCAGGCCGTGCGTGAACCCGCTCGGCACCTCCTCGACGTGATGCGTCACCAGCACCAGCGTCGGCGAGCGGTAGTCGCCGGCCAGCGCCGACAGCCGGCGCACCAAATCTTCCCTGCCACCCAGGTCGAGGCCGGCGGCCGGCTCGTCGAGCAGGAGCATCTCGGGGTCGGGCATGAGCGCGCGGGCGATCTGCACCCGCTTGCGCTCGCCCTCGGACAGCGTGCCGAACCGCCGCCTGATCAGGTGGGCCGCGCCCATCATGTCGATCAGCTCGACGGCCCTGGTCACGTCGTTGGAGTCGTACTCCTCCGTCCAGCGGCCCATGATGGCGTACGAGGCGGTCAGGACGAGGTCGATGACCTTCTCCTCCGGCGGGATGCGCTCGGCCAGCGCGGCGCTCGCCAGCCCGATGCGCGGCCGCAGGTCGAACACGTCGGTCTGCCCCAGCCGCTCCCCCAGCACCTCGACCACGCCCTCGGTCGGATAGAGCAACGTCGCGGCGACCTGCAACAACGTGGTCTTGCCCGCGCCGTTGGGACCGATGACGACCCAGCGCTCGTCCTCGTTGACCGTCCAGTCGATGCCGCGCAGCAGGGCCGCTCCGTCGCGCCTGACGGCGACGTCCTGGAGCCGCAGCACCTGACCACCCATCCCCGTTCCCTCCTTTGGAGTCACCCTGGAGACCTTTGGAGTCACCCTGGGGACAAACCTATTGCAGGGCGAGCGCTTATCGTGGATCGGTGCACCCTGAATCACCTGTCTGTCCCTCGCTCGTCGCCTGGGGCAACGCGTGGCTCTCCGGTCACGTCGGCCTCGACGAGGCGGCTGACCACGTGGAAGCCGTCGCGGGGCCCGTCGTCGCCGGTGACGTGCCGCTGCGTAAATACCTCGCAAACCTGCGGTCCGACGGTCTGCACGAGTTCCGGCTCGCCCTTCCCGCGCCCGGCGACCCGCTGGGGCTGTCCGGGCCGGCGACGTTCAACTCCTCCGCCGTCGAGGCCGGGCAGGCCGCGGTCGCCGTGCTGCGCGACCGGCGGCTCGGCCTGGTGCCCGTCCCCGACCGGCGCGGCTCCTCGTACGTGGGGACCCGCCTGGAGGTGCACGACGCCGGGCCCGTACGCCAGGACCTGCCGTCGCTGGCCGAGGCCGAGCACGAGCTGTCGTCGGCCATGCGCGCCGCCACCGAGGCGCTGACCGGCGTCGACGGCCCGGCCCAGGCCCGCCCCGACCGGTCGCAGCGCGGCGGCGAGCTGGCCCCCGGCTACCCGGCCCGCGCCCACCGCGTCTCCACGCTGGCCACCCGGCTGGCCGCCGTACTCGTCCTGGCCGACGACCGCGGGCTCACCTCGACCCAGGTCGCGGCCAGGGCCGCGGCCCTGCGGGAGCTCGACCGGGCCGTCCGCCGCGCCCTGGTGGCCGCCCATCACGCCATCTTCGAGCCGGTACGCCACTCGTAGGCGGCTTGCGGGCCCCGACCGGCCGAGAGTCAGGCCAGGCCGTGCCGGACGGCGTACAGCGCGGCCTGGGTCCGGTCCTGGACGCCCAGCTTCATCAGCACGTTCGACACATGGGTCTTGACCGTCTTCTCCGCGACGGCGAGGCTCCGCGCGATCTCCCTGTTGGACCGCCCGGCCGCGATCAGGGCGAGCACCTCGCGCTCGCGCTCGGTCAGCGGCGCCGGCCCCGGCACGGCGGCCGCGGGCGCCGGGGCGGACAACATCGCCTCGGCCGCCTCCGGCGCGAGCAGCACCTGACCGTGGTGCACCGCGCGCACGGCCTGGACCAGCGCGGACGGATCGACGTCCTTGTAGAGGAAGCCCGCGGCCCCCGCCCGCATCGCCGGGCCGACGTCGGACCGGTCGCTCACGGACGTCAGCACCACCACCCGCGTGGCCGAGCCGGCCAGCCGCTCCAGCGCGCCTAGCCCGTCGAGCACCGGCATCTTCAGGTCGAGCAGCAGCACGTCGGGCGTCAGCTCGCCGACCAGCTCCACGGCCTGCGCGCCGTCGGCCGCCTCGCCGACGACGGTGATGTCGTCCTGGAGGTCGAGGAACGTCCGCAGCCCCTGCCGGACCACCGGATGATCGTCGGCGATCAGCACCCGGATCACACGCCCACCTCCACGCGTACGGCGGTCCCCTGGCCGGGGGCCGAGGAGACCGTCATGACACCGCCGACCGACTCCGCCCGGTCGCGCATCGACACCAGGCCCAGGCCGTGCGACTCCCCCTGCTCGAAGCCGTCGCCGTCGTCGTGGACGGTCAGCGCCAGCCCTCCGCCGTCGAGGACCAGGCGTACGGACACCCGTGAGGCCCCGGAGTGCCTGAGCGCGTTGTGCAGCGCCTCCTGGGCCACCCGCAGCACCGCCACCTCCACCGCCGAGTCGAGCGGCGGCAGCTCGTCGCACTCGAAGGTGACCAGCGCGGGATGGAGCCGGTCGAGCATGCGCACGTGCTTGCGCAACGTCTCGGCGAGCCCGTGGCGGTCGAGCTCGGCCGGGCGCAGCTCGACGATCACCGCGCGCAGCTCCGACAGCGCCTCCCCGGCCAGACGCTGGACGCGTTCGAGCTCGGCGTGCGCCTTCTCGGGGGCCTTGTCCAGCATGGTGGCGGCGGCCTGGGCGGTCAGCCGGAGCGAGAACAGCTTCTGGGTGACCGCGTCGTGCAGCTCGCGGGCCACCCGGTTGCGCTCCTCCAGCATGGCCAGCTCGCGCCCGCGCTCGTAGAGCCTGGCGTTGGTGAGCGCGATGGCGGCGTGCGCGGCGAACAGCGTCAGCAGCTCCTGGTCCTCCTGCGTGAACCCGCCGGGGGTGCGCTTGTTGGCCAGGAAGATGATGCCGATCACCTGGTCGGCGTCGCGGATCGGGACGCCGAGGAAGTCCTTCATCACCGGGTGCGCCTTCGGCCACCACTCGAACCGCGGGTCCTCCCGCAGGTCGGGCAGCCGGGCCGGGGTGCCTTCGCGGAGCATCGCGCCGAGCATGCCGTGCTGCCTGGGCAGCGGGCCGATGGCCTCCCACTGCTTGTCGGTGAGGCCCTCGGCGACGAACTCGGCGAACGAGCCGTCGTCGTCGGGCACGCCGAGGGCGGCGTAGCGGGCGTCGAGGAGGCGCTGCGCCGACCGTACGATGACCTGGAGCACCTCGCGGACCGACAGATGGCGGGTGACCGCGAGCACGGCGGAGCTCACCGCCTGCAGGATCTCGTCTCGGTCGGGTGAGCTCACGGACCCACTCTAGGGTCCCGGTCCAGGGGCGGAGTCCTAGGACGATGTGCCCAGGCGGGAGCGGGCCCTGCGGCCGATGCCGGCGCGGCGCGCCGATCCTAGCGTCGATGTCATGACGAACACCGCTCTCATCACCGGCGCCTCCCGCGGCCTCGGCCTCGCCCTGGCGAGGTCCCTGGCGGAGGCGGGCTGGAACCTCGTGCTCACCGCCCGCGGCGCGGACGAGCTGCGCCGGGTCGCCGACGAGCTGGGCGCCACCGCGATCCCCGGCGACGTGACCGACCCCGAGCACGTCGCGCGGCTGGGACAGGCCGTGCCCGAGCTGGACCTCCTGGTCAACAACGCAAGCGACCTCGGGGTGACCCCGTTGCCGCCGCTGGCGGGCTATCCGCTGGAGGCGTTCCGGGTCCTGCTGGAGACGAACGTGACCGCGCCGCTCGCGCTCATCCAGGCCACGCTGCCCGCCCTGCGCGCGGCCGGCGGGGCCGTCGTCAACATCACCTCCGACGCCGCCACCGGCGCCTACGAGGGCTGGGGCGGCTACGGCGCGACCAAGGCCGCCCTGGAGCAGCTGTCGAACGTGCTGGCCGCCGAGGAGCCCGGCCTGCGGGTCTGGTGGGCCGATCCCGGGGAGATGAACACCCGCATGCTCGCCGACGCCGTCGGGGTGGCGGAGGCGTCGTCGGCCACCGACCCCGCCAAGGTGGCCGCGGCGCTGCGCGACCTGGTCACGTCCCGGCCGGCCGGCGGGAAGGTGAGCCTGCAATGACCGCGCTGCTGGACTTCGCGCTGCCCGCCGACCTGTCGGCCCACGAGCCGCCCGAGGCGCGCGGGCTGGCCAGGGACGCGGTGCGCCTGATGGTCTCGCGCGGCGAGGCCGAGCCCGCCCACCACCGGTTCGGTGACCTGCCCGGACTGCTCGACCCCGGCGACCTGATCGTGGTCAACAACTCCGCGACGCTGCCCGCCGCGGTCCGGCTCGACCGGCTCGCGGTGCACTTCTCGACCGCCCGCGAGGACGGCACCTGGCTGGTCGAGCTGCGCCGCAGGACGGCCAAGGCGTCCGAGCCGTACGGGGGCGGCGAGCCGGGCGAGTGGCTGCCGCTGCCCGGCCGGGCCACGCTGCGGCTGATCGAACGGGAGACGCCGCGGCTGTGGCGGGCGCTGCTGGACCGGGACGTGCTGCCGTACCTGCGCGAGCACGGCTCTCCGATCCGCTATTCGTACGTGCCGGCCGACTGGCCCATCGACGCCTACCAGACGGTGTTCGCCACCGTGCCGGGCAGCGCGGAGATGCCGAGCGCGGCCCGGCCGTTCACTCCCGAGCTGGTCACCGCGCTGGTCTCGCGGGGCGTGACGATCGCGCCCGTCACGCTGCACACCGGCGTGGCCTCGCCCGAGAAGGACGAGCGGCCCTACGCCGAGCGGTACGAGGTGCCCGCCGCCACCGCCCGGCTGGTCAACCTGACCCGGCGGAACGGCGGCCGGGTGGTCGCCGCGGGCACGACCGTCGTACGCGCCCTGGAGACCGCCGTGGGCCCGGACGGCCAGGTCGGCGCCGCCTCCGGCTGGACCGGCCACGTAGTCACCCCGGCCACCGGCGTACGGGCGGTCACCGGGCTCATCACCGGCTTGCACGAACCGCGCTCCAGCCACCTGCTCATGCTGACGGCGATCGCCGGCGAGAAGGCGCTGGCACGCGCGTACGAAGAGGCGCTGCGGAAGGGATATCTGTGGCACGAGTTTGGCGACACGCACTTGATTCTGGATAAATAAGCTTTACATGGATTTTGCCCTCGTGATAGGAACAGCCGACATTTACGGGGGCTTGTTCGTGCGCGTCCCCGTGCCACTTCCTCTCCGGAGACGTTAATGCGCAACTCCCTCACTAAGGTCGCCTCGCTGGCTTTGCTGGCCGGTGCGCTGATTGTCCCGGCGGTGCCCGCGTCCGCCACGACGACCACCGCCGCCCACGCCGCCAAGACCGCCGACGCCCCGTTCGCGGTCTTCGACATCAAGCTGCAGGCGTCGAAGACCGCCAAGGCGGGCGGCCAGATCAGGTACAGCCTCAAGGCCACCAACACCGGCCCGTTCTCGGCCGACGCCTGGTTCGTGGGCGGCCAGTTCCCGAAGGGCGTGGACCTGCGCAGGGTCCGCTACGACGCTCCGAAGGGCACCGTCTGCAGCCTCGACGGCCGCGCCCTGTACTGCAGCGTCCCCTACGTCCTGGAGAAGAAGGACTGGGTCCGCCTCGACTTCTACGCGAAGCTGAAGAAGAACGCCACGGGCACGCAGAAGGCGACCCTCGGCGTGGTCTCCTACGACGTCCAGCAGGGCATGTGGGACCAGGAGAAGGGCACGTGGGCGCTGGCCGAGGAGGAGCTGGAGCGCGTCGGCGTCCCCGTGCACGGCTACGCCAAGACCGCCAAGACCAGGATCGTCCGCTAGTCACGCTGCGCCCGTGTCCGAATGGCGAGCCTGCTGCGCGGGCACCGGACCGGGCGCAGTACCGTGGCTGGATGTGGACCAGCGCACCCTCCTGATCACCCTGACCGGCCCCGACCGGCCCGGTGTCACCTCCAGGCTCTTCTCCGTGCTGTCCGGGTTCCCGGTGACGGTCGCGGACATCGAACAGGTCGTCATCCGCGGCAGGCTCACGCTCGGCGTGCTCGTCGCGTACGCCGGCGGCCCGTCCACCGGCACGGGCACCACCCTCGGCGCGATGTGGACCGCCGTCGAACGGGTGGCCGAAGACCTCGGCATGGAGGTCGAGCTCTCCACCGGCTCCCAGGCCAAGGAACAGCGCCGCCGCGGCCGCCTGTCGGTCAGCGTGCTGGGCGCCACCCTCCAGCCCGCCGCCATCGCGGGCATCGCCGGCCGCATCGCCGCCGCCGGCGCCAACATCGACCGCATCGAACGCCTCGCCCAGTGGCCCGTCACCTGCATCGAGCTGTCGGTGTCCGGCGCCAACCCGACCGCCCTGCGCGTCGAGCTGGCCGCCGAGGCCGCCGCCCAGGAGGTCGACGTCGCCGTCCAGCGCACCGGCCTGTCCCGCCGGGCCAAGCGGCTCATCGTCATGGACGTCGACTCCACCCTCATCCAGGGCGAGGTCATCGAGCTGCTGGCCGCGCACGCCGGCTGCCTCGACGAGGTCGCCCGGGTCACCGAGCAGGCCATGCGCGGCGAGCTCGACTTCGCCGAGTCGCTGCGCCGCCGGGTCGCGCTGCTCGAAGGGCTGCCGGCCGAGGTGTTCGAGCAGGTGCGCCAGGAGGTCGTGCTCACCCCGGGCGCCCGCACCCTCGTCCGTACGCTCAAGCGCCTCGACTACCGCTTCGCCATCGTCAGCGGCGGCTTCACCCAGATCACCGACGCCCTGGTCGAGGAGCTGGGCATCGACTACTCGGCGGCGAACGTCCTGGAGGTCATCGACGGGAAGCTCACCGGGCGGGTCATCGGCGAGATCGTCGACCGGCCGGGCAAGGCGCGCGCGCTGGAGCGGTTCGCCAAAGAGGCCAGGCTGCCCATCTCCCAGACGGTGGCCATCGGCGACGGCGCCAACGACCTCGACATGATCGCCGCGGCCGGGCTGGGCATCGCCTTCAACGCCAAGCCTGTCGTCCGGCAGGCGGCCGACACCGCGGTCAACACGCCCTACCTCGACTCGATCCTCTACCTCCTCGGCATCTCCAGGGACGAGGTCGAGGCCGCCGACGCCGAGGACGGCGTACTCACGTCCTGAACCGGGCGGTGACCTCGGCGGCCAGGTCGAGCGCGTCCTTGCAGAGCGACCTGAGCGCCGGATGGGCGGTCACCGCGTGCCGCAGCCGCCTGCGCACGGCCGTGCCCTCCCCCGCCGCCGCCTCCTCCATCAGCGAGCTGACCTCCCGCGCCACCTCGTCGAGCTGCGACTCGAACGCGTCGGCGGCGGGCGGCGGCTCGCGCTCCCGTACGGCCTGCCCCACGGCGTCCAGCCGGTCGGCCACCGCGTCGAGCACGCCGGCGGTGGCGTCCGAACCGGGCTCGGCCCCGCGCAGCACGGCGCCGAGCAGGATCGCGTCGTCCCTCAGCTTCCTGGCCAGCGTCAGCGCGGCCCGCAGCTCGGCCGGCGCCCGGCCGCCCGGCTCCTTGTCCAGCTTGTCCAGCGACTCGCGCAGCCGGTCGGCCGCGGTCCCTGCCGACTCCGTACGGTCGGGCAGCCGGTCCAGGTCGCCCTCGGCCAGCGCGCGGACGAGGTGGGCGTGCTCGCGCAGCAGCTCGGCGGCCAGGCCGCGCAGCCGTCCCGACTGGCCGCGCGGCCACAGCAGCCGGGCCGCCGCCAGCGCCAGCACGCCGCCGCCCGCGGTGAGCGCCAGCCTGATCCCCGCCGCCTCCCAGTCGAGCCGGGTCGAGAAGTCGGTGAGCATCATGGCCAGCGGCGTCGCGAAGACCGACCAGTAGCCGTAGCTCACCTCGCGCAGGGCGAACCCGAGCGTGCCGAACACCAGCACCGTCCCCACGATCGTGTACGGCCCCGGCACCGCCGCCAGGATCAGCGCCGCCCCGGCGGCCCCCGCCACGGTGCCGGCCACCCGCAGCACCACCCGCTCGACGGTGTCCCCGTAGGTGGGCCGCACCGCCAGCAGCACGGTGAACACGAACCACTTGCCGTACTGCTCGTGCACCCCCAGCATCAGCGCCATCGCCACGGCGGCGGTGAGCCCCAGCCGCCCGGCGTGCTCGGGCCCCGAGCCTCCCGGCGGCGGCTTCCACGGCAGCCGGGGGAACAGCCGGCGGCCCGCCGGAGGCGTTCCGGGCAGCCCGGACAGCCCGGGCAGCAGCCCGCGGCCCGCGGGCGGCACGTGCCGGGCGGCCAGGAGGCCGACCGTGCGCACCCCCACCGCGATCCGGTCCAGGCAGCGCCGGGCCTGCCCGAGCACCGCGCCGCTGCGCAGCGCCGCCGGGTCGCCGCCGGGCTCGCGCGCGTCCAGGCGTTCGGCGTAGTCGGCGGTGACGGCCAGCGCCTCCACCACCCCGGCCCGCCGCCCGTCCGCGGCCTCCCGCAGGTCCGCGGCCAGCGTCGTGGCCACGTCGTCGATGCCGTCCTGCTCGTCCGGGGCCGCCGCGCGCAGGGCGCGCAGCGCCACCGTCTCGTGGAAGATCCGGACCAGCGCCTCGACGTACGCGTCGGCGGACCGGCCGGCCGCGTCCATGCTCTCGAACGCCGCCGACGCCGTGGCCGCGGTCTCCAGGGCCTTGGACGCGCGTTCTCTGCGGTCGTCCCAGTCGTCGCCGGCGAGCCCGTCGAGCAGGCCGGCCACGGCGCGGACGGCCTCGCCCAGCGCCGTCGCCAGCGGGTCGAACCGGCGCAACGGCCACAGGGCCAGGGCCAGCACGGCGTACAGGAGGCCGCCGAACACCATCAGCTCGGGCGGCCCGAAACCTGCGGGCACCGCCAGGTAGAAGCCGGTGACCAGGGCGAACGCGGGCGGCGTCCCCACCGTGCGCCACCTGCCGCCCGCCGCGGCGACCGCCCCGAGCGCCAGCACCGCCCACCAGGGCCGGTCCGCCAGGTACAGGCCCAGCCAGCACCCGCCAGCGATCAGCACGATCTTGATGGCCATGGACCGCGCCCGCGCCGCGTACGGCTGCCCGTACGTGTCCCCGAACGCCGTCAGATAGGCCCCGAGTGCCAGGAACGCCCCTGACTGGGACCTGCCCGCCAGCACCCCGGCCAGCAGCGGCCCGGCCACCGCGAGCCCGCACAGCAACCCGTACCCCCAGGGCGGACGCGCGGGCAGCGAGAAGCCGTCACGCAGCGCTCTGGCGGCCCCCCGCATAGGCGTCGTCCCCGGTCAGTGCTCCTTGGGATCCCAGTGCGTGACCAGGCGTCCCTCCCCCGGCCACAGGTCTACCCACGCCGCCTCCACCTGGATCACCGCGAACGCCCCCGGCCGGAAGCCGTAGTCGCCGCCGCCCAGTTGCAGGGCCAGCTCGTGCACCGCGGGATTGTGCCCGCACAACACGACCGTGCCCAGGTCCGCGTCGGTCCTGCGGAGCAGTTCGAGCAGTTCCTCCGGATATGCCTGGTAGATGTCACGTTCGTAGCTGATCTCCATGCCCGGGAAGGCCAGCTCGGCGGTGCGCCTCGTCCGCAGCGCCAGTGAGCAGAGCACCGCGTCGGGGCTCAGCCCGGCCGCCCTGATCTCGTCGCCGGCGCGAGCGGCGTCCCGCTCGCCGCGCTCGGTCAGCGGACGTTCGCGGTCGGCCAGACCGGGCACCTGCGCGGCCTTGGCATGGCGGAGCAGTATCAGGGTCCGCATCACGTCATCCCCTCGACGCCCAGATCCCGAGCCCGATGATCACGCCCAGGATGACCAGCATCGCCAGCAGGATCAGGCCCAGCGTCTTCCCGCCCGAGGGCCGGTTGTCCTCTTCCACCCGCCCAGTTTCCCACCGCACCCCGCCGTCCCCGCGCCAGCCACCCGCCCGCATGCGAAGACGCCCGCCCCTGGCCGGGACGGGCGTCTCGTCGATCGGTCGTTACGAGGCCACGGGCTCGTGCTCGCGGTCGTTGTTGGCCGGCTGGCTCGTCACCGACCTGCGCTTGGAGACGATGATGGCCGCCACGACCACCGCCACCGCCACCACCGTGATGCCGACCCGCAGCGCGGCGTTGCCCGCGTACAGGACGACGGCCGGCGCGACCAGCAGCGCCACCAGGTTCATCACCTTGATCAGCGGGTTGATGGCCGGGCCCGCGGTGTCCTTGAACGGGTCGCCGACCGTGTCGCCGATGACCGTGGCGGCGTGGGCCTCGGAGCCCTTGCCGCCGTGGTGCCCGTCCTCGACCAGTTTCTTGGCGTTGTCCCAGGCGCCACCGGAGTTGGCCAGGAAGACGGCCATCAGGGTGCCGCAGGCGATCGCGCCGGCCAGGAACGCGCCGAGCGGCGCGTAGCCGAGCGCGAACCCGACCGCGATCGGGGTCATCACCGCCAGCAGGCCGGGCGTGGCCAGCTCGCGGAGCGAGTCGCGGGTGCAGATGTCCACGACGCGGCCGTACTCGGGCTTCTCGGTGCCGTCCATGATGCCCGGCTTGTTGCGGAACTGGTCGCGTACCTCGAAGACCACCCGCATGGCCGCGCGGCCGACCGCCGAGATCGCCAGGCCGGAGAACAGGAACACCACCGCGGCGCCGACGATCAGCCCCACCAGCACGTTGGGCTGGTCGATGCTGAGGCTGAAGGTGGAGAAGGCGCCCAGTGCGGCCTTGATGTCCTGGCCGGCCTTGGAGAGCTGGTCCTCCACCGCCGTGCGGAACGCGCCGAACAGCGCCGTCGCCGCCAGCACGGCCGTGGCGATGGCGATGCCCTTGGTGATGGCCTTGGTGGTGTTGCCGACGGCGTCGAGGCTGGTGAGCACCCGCGCGCCCTCGCCCTCGACGTCGCCCGACATCTCGGCGATGCCCTGGGCGTTGTCGGAGACCGGGCCGAAGGTGTCCATGGAGACGATGACGCCGACCGTGGTCAGCAGGCCGGTGCCGGCCAGGGCCACCGCGAACAGCGCAATCGTGACGTTCCCGAACCCGAGCAGGAACGCCCCGTAGACCGCGCCGCCGATGATCAGCGCCGAGTAGACGGCCGACTCGAGGCCGACGCTGATGCCGGCGAGGATGACGGTGGCCGGCCCGGTGGCCGAGCTCTCGCCGATCTCGCGCACCGGACGGCGGTTGGTCTCGGTGAAGTAGCCGGTCAGCAGCTGGATGGCGCTGGCCAGGACCAGGCCGATCAGCACCGCGCCCACCGCGATCAGGCGCGGGTCGGCGTCGGAGGTGACGGTCGAGCCCGACAGGGCGCCGAAGCTGCTGGGCAGATACCAGAAGGCCGCCGCGGCGACCAGCACCGCGGAGATCCCGGCCGAGATGAAGAAGCTGCGGTTGATCGCCGCCATGCCGCTGCGGTCGCGGTCGCGCAGCCCGGTGACGAAGATGCCGATGATCGCCGTCAGCACGCCGATCATGGGCACGATCAGCGGGAAGATCAGGCCCTGCTCGCCGAAGGCCACCTTGCCCAGGATGAGGCTGGCGACCAGCATGACCGCGTACGACTCGAACAGGTCGGCCGCCATGCCCGCGCAGTCGCCGACGTTGTCACCGACGTTGTCGGCGATCGTCGCGGCGTTGCGCGGGTCGTCCTCGGGGATGCCCTGCTCGACCTTGCCCACCAGGTCGGCGCCGACGTCGGCGGCCTTGGTGAAGATGCCGCCGCCGACTCGCATGAACATCGCCAGCAGCGCCGCCCCGAACCCGAAGCCTTCGAGAACGTGGGGCGCCTCGCCCTGGTAGATGAAGACGACCACGGCCGCACCGAGCAGCCCGAGGCCGACGGTGAACATGCCGGCGACGCCGCCGGTGCGGAAGGCGACGCGCATGGCGCGCTTCTCGCCCGACTCGTTGGCCGCGGCGGCGACACGCACGTTTCCGCGCACCGCCAACCACATGCCCATGAATCCGGTCAATGCGGAGAACACCGCACCGACCACGAAGAAGATCGAGCGACCGACGCGTACGTCCATTTCGCCCGGTAGCAAGAGCAACAGGAAGGGAATGACGATCACGAAGATCGCCAGTGTGCGGAATTGGCGCGTGAGATAGGCAGCCGCGCCTTCCTGCACGGCTCGCGCGATGTTCTGCATGCGTTCGGTGCCCTGGCCGGCGGACAGCACCTCGCGTACGAGGCCGCCGGCGACGGCTAGCGCGATCAGCGCGACCGCGGCTACCACGATCACTATGGTGAGATTGTTACCGCTCAGGGACAGATTGGGCGCTGGCGCCAATGCCAGCATGTGCCTGCTCATCGTTCTCCTCGGCAAGACCGGTCGTCCTGCCCGAACGGTGCTGCGGATTTCTCGGCGGGCGGGTGCGGCACCATCCGGGTTGTGGGTGCCGCTTCCGGTTGAATCCGCGGTTCCGCCGGATCACCTTGGCCGGTGCCGGGAGTCTACGCAGGCACTGAACGGATATGAAGGCTCTCGGGGCGGCTATTTGTGCGGGCGTTCAGTAATCCCCTGACAGCGGGCCGGTTTGAGATCTGACAGGCGAAATTTCCTCAGGTTTACGGGCATGACAACCCCACAAATCGGACCGCCCGAAACCCAGATTTAATCCCCACGACACGCCGACCCACCCCACCCCCGCAGCCCCACCCGCCACCCCACCCTCCGGCACACCCCGTGGCGCCCATCCAGGCGCCGCCTCGGGGCACCCCATCCGCGCCATACGGCCGAACGCCCCGACCGCCGAACACGGCTTAATGACACGCCCCCCGGACACGGCCCGGTGACCGGGGGGCAGACGCTACACGGCCAGCAGACACGGCCCCCGGACACGGCCCGGCCGACGGACCCAGTGCACGGCCAGGCAGAGGCGACCCAGTGCACGGCCAGGAAACCGCGGCTCGCTGACCCGCGGCCCGGCGACACGGCCAGCAGATACGGCCCAGTGACACGCCCCCGGACACGGCACGGCCGACGCGACCCGGTGACACGACCCAGCGACACGGGCCCGCCGGCCCGCGGCTCGGTGACACGGCCGGCAGATGCGACCCAGTGACACCGCCGCCCGGCGTCTCCCAGTTCCGTGCGCCGCCCCCTGACCTCTCGGTCGGGTGCTGTTCGGGCCCCTGGCCGACACTGCCCCGCCCTCCAGGCCACGTTCATGACAGCCCAGAGCTCCCGCATCCGCCCCAAGGCCCCTACACCGCCTCAAAGCCCCTACGGCGGCCGAAAAGCTGCGCCAGCTCAACAACCAAACCCGATGCCTGCCTCTCGGCCTGAGGCTCCCGCGCGGCCCATTGGATGTCGGTCCTGACAGCCCCATGTGCAGCCGCCATGCCTTCCCTCCAGGCGCCGCCAGCCACTCGCCTCAACCCCATGCCCCCTACCGGCCAGCGCGAGCCCTCTTGACGACCCGGCCGACTATCCCCCGCCCATCCACAGCCTGTGGAAAACTTCCGTCGCCTTCCACAGACATCACTGCGGCGAGCAAGATCCCAGGGCGCAGTCGTATCGCTCCGCCAGAACACGCTAGGCAGCCGAGGCCCTGCTTCGCCGCCCTGGCCTTCCGGCCCTCAGTCGCGCCCCTTGCCAGGCGGAGCCTTCGGAGCGTACTGAGCCTTCAGCTCACGGGCTCAGGCCCTCACCGCACTGGCCTTCGGCCTTGAGTCTGCGGCCTTCGCCGCCTTAAGACCTTCGACCTCAGCCACCGTCCCGCACCATGCAGCGCCTGCCCAGCTGGCCCGCAGTCCGCGAGCCTGAGCAACCGCCCGATCGGAACCTGGGCGCCGCACGGCACAGCGGTTGAATGCGCGAAAGCGGGCCCTGGCTGCTCTGAAGCTGAAGCTCCGTAGGCCTGCGGCGTAGAGGCGCGCGGCCCTCGCACTGCTTCGACGCCATGCCGGATTCCGCACCGATCGCCCAGAGCCCTGCAGCAGGGCCACGCTGGGCCACACCGGATCCCTGCGGCCGGGCCACACCGGACCTCTGCCGCCGGACCTCTGCGGCGCCGAGCCCCTGCACCGGACATCGATGAGCCCTGCATCGGGCCTGGCCAACCTCTTGGCCGGGCCTCCGGTGGCCGCGCGCACGCTGCCACTTTCTCGCAGAGCGGCGCAGGCCGTCCGGGCATGCCGATAGAACGAGGCACCAGCACCCTCGTCAGGACATGCGGAAACGTGGTGCGACTCGACAGGGAGGAAGGCATGCCACAACCGGACATCCCCTCATCCCCGTCTATCGCCCCTCAACCACACCCGACCAGCTCGAACACGGCCCTTGGGAGACAAGGGACCGATCCAACGCCGTCAGGTCAGGAACCCGCCCCGTTGGAGGCGGGCCAGCTCATCCGGATGTTCGTCCCCTTGGGGCTGGGGAAGACCTCGACGTCATCGGCCAGACCCGAGATGACGGCGATGCCGAAGCCTGACATGAACGAGTCAGAGAGCATGCCCAGATCGAGCGGCTGCTCCTGCTTGATCTCGTCACTGGGGGCCAGATCGCTGACCGTGACCTCGAAACGCCCGGAGTCGTCACGTAGCTCGATGCGGATGGGCTCGCCCGGACAGTGAAGTCGATGCGCCTCGACCGCCCGGGAGCATGCCTCACCCACGGCGAGCCTGACTTCGTCCAGCAGCGATTCCTCCACGCCGGTACGACGGGCGATCGCCGTGGCCACCAGCCGGGCGGTCCGCACATGCGCGGGGAGAGCGCTGAACGTCAGCTCGACGGTAGCCATGCTACTTGTCTTTGCCGTGAGCTTCCTTGGCCTCGTCGACGGAAGCGTAAATCCCGAAGACCTTGGTCAGACCGGTGATGCGGAAGATCTTGAGGATGCGCTCCTGGGTGCACACCAGCTCAAGCGAGCCGTCGTGCGCCCGGACCCTCTTGAGCCCTCCGACGAGCACTCCCAGCCCCGTGGAGTCGAGGAAGTCGACCTTCTCCATGTTCACCAGAAGGTGGAAGTTGCCCTTGTTCACCAGGTCGATGAGGAGCTCACGCAATCTCGGCGCCGTGTAGACATCGATCTCACCCTCGACCTCCACGATGGTGAGTCGGTCTTCGGTGCGGTGATCCAACTTCAGATCCACAGATCCTCCAGCGCCTCGCCTGCGAAAGTACTCTTGCGGGCCTGGCAATCTGGAGCGTGGCCCCAGACTGTCCGACCCTGACGCGCGGCATTCAACCACGCGTCTGGCTTGTGTCTATACGAAATCACGATTCCCGGCGACTTTGCCCATCGATGCAAGACTGGAAACAGTGACTTCCTCGGCATCCTCCCCACAACAGGCAGGTCCACTCCTCGCCCACCTGCTCGGAGTTCCTGCACGTCATGAGCGTGTCACCCATGTGGAGCATGTTCCAGCACGTCAGGCGGGTCAAGCCCGTTGGCCGGAGTGGGCGCCGGAAGTCCTGGTTACGCGCTTGGCGAACCGTGGAGTTACAGGACTCTGGCCTCACCAGCACGAAGCCGCCGACCTGGCTTTCCGTGGCCGAAACGTGATCATCAGTACGGGAACGGCCTCGGGCAAGTCCCTGGCGTACCTCACGCCGGCGGTCGCCGCCTGCCTCGACGGCGGCACCGTCCTGTACCTGACGCCGACCAAGGCCCTGGCCGCCGACCAGCTCCGCGGCCTGCGCGAACTGCGCATCACGCAGGTGCGCGCCGCCTGCTTCGACGGTGACACCCCCTTCGAGGAACGTACGTGGGTCCGCCAGCACGCCAACTACGTCCTGACCAATCCGGACATGCTCCACCGCGGCGTCCTGCCCCGCCACGCGCAGTGGTCCTCGTTCTTCCGCCGCCTGCGCATGGTGGTCGTGGACGAGTGCCATGGATACCGCGGCGTCTTCGGCTCGCACGTGGCGCAGATCCTGCGCCGCCTGCGCCGGGTCTGCGCCCGGTACGGCTCACGCCCCACGTTCGTGCTCGCCTCGGCCACGGCGAGCGAGCCCGGCGTGTTCGCCATGAGGCTGACGGGGCTTGAGATGGACGAGGTGACCACGGACGCCTCCCCGAAGGGTTCCACGACCATCGCCCTCTGGGAACCGCCCCTGACGGATCTGCGGGGCGAGGGAGGGGCTCCTGTGCGCCGCACGGCCACCGCGGAGACCGCTGACCTCCTCGCGGACCTGGTCCTGGCGAACGTACGGACGCTCGCGTTCGTACGTTCGCGGCGCGGTGCGGAGACGGTCGCCCTGTCCGCCCGCGCCAAACTCGCCGACGTCGCCTTCTCCGTCACCGCCCCCTGGGCCCCGCAAGCCACGCCGGACTCAGCGCCCTGGCCCCCGCACGACGCCCCCGACGCCACGGGCCCCGAAGCCGACGTGACAGGCGGAGAGATCCAGGACCCGCGCCACTCCACTCCCCCGAGCCCGCTCACCTGGGCAATCCCCGACGACGCCCAAGACCTGGCCGGCCTCCCCGACAAGGTCGCCGCCTACCGCGCCGGCTACCTCGCCGAGGACCGCCGTCTCCTGGAGAAGGCCCTGCGCGCCGGCACCCTCATGGGCCTGGCCACCACGAACGCCCTCGAACTCGGCGTGGACGTCTCGGGCCTGGACGCCGTCCTGATCGCCGGCTGGCCCGGCACCCGCGCCTCCCTCTGGCAGCAGGCCGGCCGGGCGGGACGCGACGGCCAGGACGCGCTCGCCGTGCTCATCGCCAGGGACGACCCCCTGGACACCTACCTCGTCCACCATCCGCAGGCCCTCTTCGGCCGGCCGGTGGAGGCGATCGTCCTGGACCCGGACAACCCGTACGTCCTGGGCCCCCACCTGTGCGCCGCCGCCGCCGAGATCCCGCTGACGGACGACGACCTGCCCGTCTTCGGGACCACCACCCCCGACGTCCTGGAAGACCTGGTCGCCCGGAACCTCCTGAGACGCCGTCCCGCGGGCTGGTTCTGGACCCGCCGCGAACGCGCCACCGACCTCGCCGACATCAGAGGCGGCGGAGGCGCCCCGATCCAGGTGGTCGAGTCGTCGACCGGCCGCCTGCTCGGCAGCGTGGACGAGCCGTCCGCCCACACCACGGTCCACACCGGCGCGGTCTACATCCACCAGGGCGAGACCTTCCTCGTGGAGACCCTCGACCTGGACGCCGGGGTCGCCCTGGTCGAGGCCGCCAATCCCGACTACTCCACGTTCGCCCGCGACATCACCGACATCTCCATCCTCGCCACCCAGCGCTCCCGCCCACTCGGCCCGGGAACGCTGCACTTCGGCGAGGTGGAGGTGACCAGGCAGGTGGTCTCGTACCTGAAAAGACGCCTGCAGTCAGGCGAGATGCTCGGCGACGAACCCCTTGACCTGCCGCCCCGCACCCTCCGCACCCGCGCGGTCTGGTGGACCCTGCCCGCCACGGCGGTCGCGCCGCTCGCGGCGGCGGACATCGACCTCGGCGGCGCCGCACACGCCGCCGAGCACGCCTCGATCGGCCTGCTCCCCCTGTTCGCCACCTGCGACAGATGGGACATCGGCGGCGTCTCCACCGAACTGCACGCCGACACCGGCCTGCTCACCGTCTTCGTGTACGACGGCCACGAAGGCGGCGCGGGCTTCGCCGAACGCGGCTACGCGCGGGCCACCGACTGGCTGACGGCCACGCGTGAGGCGATCGCGTCCTGCGAGTGCGAGCGCGGCTGCCCGTCCTGCATCCAGTCCCCGAAGTGCGGCAACGGCAACGAGCCCCTGCACAAACGCGGCGCGCTCCAGCTCCTGGACATCCTCCTCGCCCCCGGCGCGCAGTCCTAACTGTCGCCCTTTTCCGGCCGGCGCCCCGTATACGCCCGCTCCTCGTCGTCGGAGGCCCAGAAGTCGCCGGCGCCCGGCAGCGGACGCTCCCAGAAGCCGCTGTCCTCCATGCACCTGGGCGACGGGGGCAGGTAGTCGTCCCAACGCTGCTCCATGGGGATGGCGGGTGGGACGGTGGGGCCGGTGGCGGGCTCGGGAACGTCCGTGACAGCCGTACTGGGCAATGCGATGCGCGGCGGCTCCTGCCGCGCATCCCGCCCTGCCTTCCCCGCTGCTTCCTGCCGAGCCTCATGATGAACCGACTCCCGTGCTTCCTGGGCCGCACGTAAGTCCTGCACGCTCAGATGGATCGGCAGAGCGACCGGCACCTGCCCCGACGCCCCACCCGGCATCTGAGCCACCCTGGGTTCCGCCTCCCGCCACCCCCGAGCGTTGTACGCCCCCTGAGCCTCTCCCGGCGTCTGCGCCCTCACCGAAGCGTCCGCCGCCCTCACACCCTGCACACGCGCCGTTCCCTGAGCCTCCGCCGCCCTGCGATCCGCGCTTCCGAGAAGCGGATCGGGCGCGGTGGCAGCCCTTCCGAGAGCACGTTGCGGCGTCTCACGCGCCTGACCCTCCGCCTCGTTCGCCTGTTCGCCGGGCCTCTGCCCGCTCGCAGGGTCGGGCAGCGGGGTCAGGGGGTGCGCCTGGGGAGGTTCCGGCATGCGCGCCCTGGCGACGGCGAGCACCACGGCAGGACGTCGGGACGCTGTCCTGGCTCGCGGAACCTCGTCGGTGTTGTGCTGATCCGCCCCGCTTCCTGCTGATGTGGCGGCACGGCCGGCCGAAGCCGCGACGCTCCCACCACCATTTCCAGCACCGGCGGCCAGCGCGCGTCTCCGAGCCCATGCCCCGGCGTGCGCCGCGAGCAGCAGAAGCAGCAGACCTCCCGTCACATACATCCCGTACTGCCCGATGTTCCCCATCGGCGACTCGTCCGACTGCGCCCTGACGCCGCCCGCCTGGATCGCAGCCGCTGCGGTTTCGTCGTTCGCGCTCTTGTTCGTCCCGGACGGTTCCTGGCGGCCCGTGTCGGCCGTGTCCGGGTTCGGGAGGTTCCCCTTGTCGTCGGTTTCCGGCAGCTCGGGCAGGGCGGAGGTGTGCCTGCGGGTCGTCGTCGGCTTGCGGGTGGGTACGGTCGTGGGCTTGACGTGCTTCTTGGCCGGGAGGGTCGGCAACGGGTCGACCCGCGTCCTGCCATCCGTCTTCGGGGTCTGCTCCTTGTTCGTCTGTTGCCTGGTCGTCTGCTTCTTGGGCTGGGACGCGGCCGGCGCGGGAACCGTGACGTACGCGGCACCCGATTTGCCGGACCCGACCGAGCCACCGTCCCCGTCGCCACGGAAGGCCTTGACCGTGATGCCCACCCGTCGCCCCGCCGCCTTGGCGGGCACCGCGAGCACGGCCTTGCACGTGGAGCCGGAGCACGCGTTGTCCGCGGACAGCCGGCCCACGACGCCGGACTGACTTGTGGCGACTTCGTAGGACTGAAGATCCGGCTCCGAGCCCTTGCTCCAGGTCACCTCGACCTTGGTGGTGCCCTCCAGGCGCGCGTTCACGTTTCCCGGGGGCTCGGGAGGTCGCCGCAGTTTGAACGTGCTGCCGGCGTACCTGGCTCCCGTGATGTCGCCCTTGAGCGTCACGGTGAAGGTGCCGTTGGGCGCGTTGCCGGCGTCGAACGTACCGGAGATCGTCTGGTTCGCTCCGCCTCCGGCGACCCTCCGGCTCGGCGTGGAGGGGCCTTCGACGTACAGGCCCATCTTGAGCTGCATCAACCCGGTCTGAGCGGAAACCGTCACGGACGACCCCGTGACCACCTGGCCGTCGGTAGGCGATGTGATCTGCCCGGAGGCTCCGGCCTGCCGCGTCACCACAGCCGCCTGCGCCGACCCGCCGAGGACGATCGATCCCGCCACGACCGCCACAGCGGCCACCACTCTGCCAACCACCGTCACGACGATTCCCTCCACGGAGAGCCTCGCGCCGCGTGACCGTCCAGGGGGCGTGCACGCGACGACCGGAAGTGCAGTCCGCCCGGCCGATGCGGTCACCGACCGCTCCCGAATTCGTCCTGTTGGCGACGTTCTGGAAGCGCGCCGTAGATGGCATGAACCGAGGGTAAGCGGAACCTTATGTGACGTAGCGAACTCTTGGACACCGCGTCCAAGAAGTCGTGACTCGATTGCGACATTGCACCGCAACTCACAGACAGTATCGCCTGTTTGACGGGGATTGCCCAAAACTAACAATAAGCCCCAGCCGAAATGACGGCATTTTCGTCAATCACGCAACTTCGACCTCAGCCTTTTGCGCCACACCTCATGCGAGAACAATCCCGACGACCGTCCCGCGCCCCGCCTCACACTGAAGACTCCCGCAGGGCTCCCGCTTCACATCGGAACGCCCCTGCGGGCTTCCCCGCAACACTTCACGTCGGGGCGCCCCTGCGGGCCCCCCTCTCACCACTTCGCACTGGAACGCCCCTATGAACGCCCCCGTGACGCTTCACGCTCGATCCACGCCCCCGCAGCGCCTCCCACCTCGGCACAAACCCCGCTATCCGCAGGCCATCCCAGCTTCCCATCGCTGAACTGTGTGCAATCTCGGCCACCCACCGCTCTGCGCTGCTCAATCACCGCCGGCGCCCGCACCCGGGCTTCAGCTTGCTCCACCGGGCTCCACGTGAAGCACTGTCGATCAATCCCCGGCGATCCTCACGCCTTGCCGCACAGCCCTTCGAGCGGCAAGCCTCAGCGCGCGAGCCGCCACACCCTGCACCTCACCCCTCCGTTTCGCGCCGCTGACCACGCCACAAGACCCTTACTAATTTTGCTCGCCTGACGGTTTATCAGCTCATCACAGAACAGGGTGACCGGCATTTCGAGGCCACTCGCACAGATTTCCACGCTCGGCCGAACCTTTGTCCCGACGCGGCGAAACATGCGCCGAAGAACGGGCTATGCACCATCGTCGCCATCGCGCAGCGAATGAATCATGCTCTGCAGAATCCGGAACGCGTCCGACTGCTCGGCCTCGGTCATGCCGCCCAGCATCCTGACCTCGACGGACCGGACCGCCGCGCTCGCCTTCTCCAGGCTCCGCCGGCCGCGAGGCGTGAGCCGCGCGGGAAGCGCCTTTCCGACGGGCGCCTCCGCGGGCCTGGTCACGTAGCCGTCTCGTTCCAGGGTCTGGAGCAGCACGTTCATCGACTGCCGGGTCACGAACGCGCCACGCGCCAACTCGGAGTTCGACAGGCCCGGCCGTTGAGCCAGCAACTCCAGACAGGAGTAGTGCGTCACGGTCATGCCGAGTGGCCGCAGCACCTCCTCCATGGCCGCACGCAGGGCGCTCGAAGCCTCTTTCAGCAGGTAGCCCAGCGATTTGTCCAGGTCGACGCCGGCACCGTTTTGACTCATGTCAGTATTCTGACATACATTGATGCGTGTCAGGAAACTGACATAGAGAGAAGGAGCAGCACCATGCCCGTCACCGGACCCGACTTCATCTCGCTGCAAGCGCGCGACCTCGACGCTTCGCAGGCGTTCTACGAGCAGTACCTCGGCCTCGTCCGTTCGCAGGCCGGGCCTCCGCACGCCGTCGTGTTCGAGACGAAGCCGATCGCGTTCGCACTCCGCGAGGTCGTTCCCGGCACCGATCTCGCATCCGTTGCCCAGCCGGGCATCGGTGCCTCGATCTGGCTTCACGCCACCGACGTGCAGGCCATCCACGACGCCCTCGTCGCCGACGGTCACACCATCGTCTCCGCACCGATCGACGGCCCCTTCGGCCGCACATTCACCTTCGCCGACCCCGACGGCTACCAGATCACCCTCCATGACCGCGCCTGAGGCGAGCACCCTGGTCTTCGGGGCTACCGGGGCACTCGGCCGCCACGTCCTGGACGCGCTGGTCGCCCGGGGAACGAGCCCCGAAACGATCACCGCGGCCGGTCGTAACCAAGCACGCCTCGGGGAACTCGCCTCCGCCGGGTTCAGCACCGCCGCCATCGACCTGTCGGATTCAGCCCGCGTCGCAGAGCTGGTTGCCAGGCACTCCGACATCGTGTTGATCTCGGGCAGAGACCCCAACCGCCTTGCTCAGCACGAGTCGGTCATCGAGGCGGCGAAGAAGGCGAATGTCCGACACGTCTACTACACCAGCGGAGTTCGCGCCGACGACGACCGGTTCGAGATCAACGCGGACCACAGAGCGACAGAGGACGCTCTTACCGCTTCCGGCGTGACGTACACGATCCTGCGGAACACCTGGTACATCGAGAACTACATCCAGGCGCTCGCAGGCCCCCGCTTCACCGGCGTTCTCGCCGCGGCGACCGGTGACGCCGTCGTCGCCGCGGCCAGCCGGAAGGATCTGGCCGAGGCACTGGCCATCGTCGTCACCACAGATGGGCACGACAAGGTGACCTACAGCCTCTCCGGCGACACGAACTTCACCTACGCCGACATCGCCGAAGCGATGTCGGTCGTGCTGGGACGAGAGGTCACTTACCGACCTGTCACTCCCGAAGAGTTGCAGGTAGCGCTCATCCATTCGGGGATGGACGGCGAGCTGGCCGGCTTCCTGGCAAGTCTCGATGAAACCATCGCCGCCGGGGCTTTCGCCCGGGTCGGTGACGATCTTTCTCGACTCCTCGGCAGGCCGACGGCCGGCCTTGTCGAGGGACTGACGGCAGAGTGAACACCGGGGCCGGCGCAGGCGAGTCGGCCACCTCGGCTCGCGCCGCCCCTTCTCCCGATCAGCGCTTCTGTATCGACACCGCCAGCCCGGAGCACGTCGAAGCGGCCGGCCGGTGAGGCTTCACACAACCGGACCACGGTGCCGGCACGCGTCTCAGCCCGAACAGCCGCTGGCCGAACTCGCGCGACACGCCCCGAGGCTGCACGAGTCGCGGCCGGTCACGCGCCCTCAAGGCCCAGAACGATGGCCTCACGACCGACCGCTGCAACCAGCCGCTACCCAGGTGACATCGTGACCGGCCCCGCGCGAGACCTGCCTGTGAGGGTGTGCGCTCCGGCGATCGGCAGGGTGACCGACAAAGAGGTGCGGACATCCGCTATCTCTCCCGTGATCTCACAAGCCACCAGTCGCACGCCGTTCCTGCTGGCCAGCGCGGACGCCCTGCCGCAAGCCCCCTCGGGATCGACGATCGCCGACCTGGCCGCCGCCAGAGCGCTCAGATCGGCCGCGCTGTCAACCCGATGGCGAGCCACCCGAATCGCCCCCACGGAGGCCAACCCTCCGGCAACCGCCATCAGGAGCCCCATGAGGGCCACTCCCCATAAGGTCGCCGACCCTCGTTCCCTGTGCTTGATCATCCTTGTCCTTGGAGTGATGGATCGGTGAAAGGTCGTCGCTTCGCTCAGCTTTGCGACGCTTCTGCGCCCCCCCACACGGACGATCTCCGTGCCATGTCGCGGAGTTGTTGTCTCTTCTTGTGGGTAGAAGACGGCGTAGGGGTTGGAGATTTCGCCCCCCGACTGCCAGGAGGACACGAGGGCTCATGTCCTCCTGGCAGATCTCATTTCGGCAGGCACCTGCGTGACGTCACGGTTCTGTGGCGGCTGTCGCCGAGGCCGACACGCGGACGGCCGGCAGCGAAGCGCCCCAAGCTGGTCGTACATCTACTGCGATCTCTACGTGGGTGAATTCTGCGTCGCGGGCGATCTCTACGTGTGCGTTCGGGCGGGTGGCCGAGCGGGCGAGCTCGCGGACCTGGTCCAGCGGCTCACCTCGGGCTGCGGCGCGCACTGCCGCTCGAGCTGCGTCTACACATTCCAGTTGGACGTTCACCGCTTGTATGGCCCAGAGCGCGGCTGCCAGGACGACCATGAGCGCGGGCAGCATGGCGGCGGTCTCGGCCGTCACCGAGCCGCGTGATGCCGACCGTTGCCCGGTGGTGGCGTTCCGCGTCTGGTGGAGGGTCATCCGGTCATCTTGAGCGCTCGGTCTATGAGGGACTTCAGCATCTCCTGAACCTCCGGGCTGCTGACCACCTTGAACAGGAGCGCGGCGAAGGCGCAGGCCGCGATGGTGCCGACCGCGTATTCGGCGGTGGACATGCCGCGCTCCCGGTTCGCGACAGCGCAGGTGATCCACTTGCCGGGATACCAGCGGGAGGTGCGTGAGCTCTGCCCGGTGGGCCCGCCGGAGGTGGCCGAGGAAGCGTGGCTGGCTTCTGCCTCGACGTTGGAGGGGTCGCCGACTGCAGGGGGCGGCGCGGTGGTGGTGGCGGCGGTCGGCTCGGTGCAGGCACCGGGCCGGGGTGAAGGAGCTGGAGTGGGGCTGAGGGTGCCTGGCATGGTGGCGGGACCTTGCATCGTGCCTCCAGGTGGTCGGAGCCGGGTCTTGTCCGGCGGGAGTCCAAGATTCGCCGAGAAGGCACAGCCGCCGTCAGGCCGAATGGCGTTCTGGGGATTGTCCGCGGGGCGGCCCTCAGGCTGTGGACGAAGCCGCCGGAGGTCACGGCAGAACGATCGTGGAGGCGAGACCGGCGATCACCGGGATGATGCCCAGGAGGACGAAGGCCGGCAGGAAGCACAGGCCCAGAGGGGCGACCGCTTTCACGCCCACGGTCCGGGCGGCGGCCAGTGAGGCGGCTCTGGCTGTGTCCCTCGCGTCGTCGGCCAGGCGGGTCAGGACGTCCGCCAGCGGGGCACCGGTCTGCGCGGCCCGGCTCATGGCTCTCGACAGCTGGCTCAGGGCCGGGTCCTTCGCCAGGGTTGCCCAGGTCGGCTCGGGGTCGGCGCCCAGGCGGAGTTGGCTGCCCACCCACGCCAGACGCTGACCGAGGGGGCCGCCGATCGTGGTCGCGGCCAGGTCGGTGGCGGCGGTCACCGGTTGTCCGGCGAGAAGGCAGGCGGTCATCAGGTCGGCGGCGAAGGGGAGATCGGCGGTGATCTGCTCGCGTTCCTGGCGGGACCGCGGGGGTTCCTTCCTGTGCAGGATCAGGGCGGTCACCGGGGTCAGCAGGAGGGCCACCGCGATTCCTGCGAGACCGCCGATCAGGAGGGCGGTGATCACGCCGGTGATGGCGGCGGTGGTGACGGTTCTGCGGGTCGGGCGGCGGTGGTGGGGGGCCTGCTTGTCGAACCATTCGGGCCGGGCCGGGGTGTCCGTCGGAGAGGTGGCGGGGCTCGACGGCGGGTCGGGCGAGGGCAGGAGGCGGGTGAGCCGGTCTGCCGGGGTGCGTGGGGCTGACCACAACCAGGTGGCGAGGGCTGCGCAGAGGGCGGACAGCAAAGGGAACATCGGGCGGATCCAGAGTGGTTCGGGCGGGCGGGGATGACGACGACGGGCGGGGATGAGGACGCCCCGGAGAGGAGCACTCGCCGGAGCGCCGGCCTACAGGTCTCACTGGAGTGATGGCCGACAGGTGTCGCATGAGTGCTGAGCTACAGGTCTCGCGGGAGTTTGACCTGCAGGCCTTACGGGAGTCCCGACCCGCAGGTCTCGTGGTGAGTCCCGACCCGCAGGTCTCGTGGTGAGTCCTGGCCTGCAGGTGTCGGGGGCGTGGCGGGTCAGGGTTGGGCCTTGGTGGCCATGCGGTGGGTCCACCACAGGCCGCAGGCGTCGAGGGCGGTGCCGGACAGGAGGCAGAGCAGGCCGGGCAAGGTGCCGAACAGGAAGCTCAGCGGGTGCATGTTGAGCGCTCCCGCCATCAGCAGGCCGAGGACCGGCAGTGCCGCGAGCATCCGGGCTGTGGTGCGGGGGCCGGCCAGTTGGGCGGCGACGTCCTGGCGGTGGGACTGGGCGGCGCGGAGCGTGCCGCCGACTCGTTCGACCAGCGCGGACATGCCGGCGCCCACGGTGAGGCTGACGTCCCAGCAGGCCGCGAGACGGCGGAGGCCCTCGCCGCCCTGAGCCGGAGCCGCTGCCGTGAGGGCCGCGGCGACGTCGCCGCCGTCTCGTGCGGCGGCCAGGGCGGGGCGCAGGGCTTCGGGGTCGGGGAAGTCGACTGCCGTGATGGCTCGGGTCAGGGCTTCGCCGGGGGTGCGGCCCGCGGCGAGCTCGGCCGAGAGCGACTGGCACAGCTCTATGGAGGCGCGGCGCCAGGAGTCGGCGCGGCGGGCGGGACCGGGGCGGGTGAGCGTGGCCCGGAGCAGGTGTTGCCATGGGAGACGGCGGTGGCGAGCGGTCAGGAGCGCGTGCAGGCGGAGGGCGGGCGTGGCCGGGCCGGTCCACAGCCAGACGGCACAGGCTGTGGACAGGGCCGAGACGATCGCGGCGGTCATCGTCCGGGGGCCTTCATGATGTCCTGCGCAGGAGGGATTCGTAGCCGGGGCCGGTGTGGGAGGAGCCGTTCGGGGCGAAGGTGAGGGCGGGGAGCGATTCGACGAGGCCGGCCGGGGTTCTGGAGAGCAGGCAGATCTCGGCGACGCGCCTTCGGCCGTCGCTGCGGGTGCGGGTCAGGTGGACGACCACGTCGAGGGCCGCGGCCAGCTGGCTGTGCACGGCCTCCCTGGTCAGGCCGGCCGCGCAGCCGAGGGCTTCCAGGCGGGGTGGCACGTCGGCCGCGGCGTTGGCGTGCAGCGTGCCGCAGCCGCCCTCGTGGCCGGTGTTCAGGGCGGCGAGCAGGTCGACGACCTCCGCTCCCCTGACCTCGCCCACCACGAGACGGTCGGGACGCATGCGCAGCGCCTGGCGCACCAGGTCGCGCAGGCCCACCCCGCCCGCTCCTTCGAGGTTGGCCGGTCGGGTCTCCAGGCGGACCACGTGGGGGTGCAGAGGGCGTAGCTCGGCGGAGTCCTCCACCAGCAGGAGGCGTTCGGCCGGGTCGGCCTGGGACAGCAGGGCCGACAGAAGCGTGGTCTTGCCCGTGCCGGTGCCGCCCGTGACGAGGAAGGCGAGCCGGGCGTCGACCATCGCCGTCAGCACCGTGACGGCCGCCGGGGCGATCGTGCCGGCCGACACCAGGTCGGACAGGGTGAAGGTGCGGCGCGGCGGCAGACGCAGCGACACGCAGGTGCCACCGGACGCGATCGGCGGCAGTACGGCGTGCAGCCGGACGCCGCCGGCCAGCCGCGCGTCGACATAAGGGGATGCGTCGTCGAGCCGGCGACCGGCGGCGGCCGCGAGGCGCTGGGCCAGCCTGCGGACCGCCCCGTCGTCGGTGAAGGTGACGGAGGTGCGGCGCAGGCCGCCGCCGTCGTCGATCCACACCTCGCGCGGGCCGTTGACCAGGACGTCGGTGACGTCGGGACGGGCCAGGAGCGGCTCCAGCGGGCCGGCGCCGATCAGGTCGGCGCACAGGGCGCGGGCCACCGCCAGGATCTCGGCGTCTCCGTAGACCGAGCGTTCGGCCCGGAGCGCCACGGCCACCTGGGCCGCCGTCGGCTCCACGCCGGCGCGCGCCAGGCGGACGCGTACGGCCTCCACGAGCTCCGGGGAGACCTCCTCGGCGGCGCTCATGCCGGCAGCAGGTCGCGGAGGAGGGCGGCGCAGAGGCTGCCGAGAACCGTGCGCGGACCGAGCCTGGGCAGCTCGCCGCGGTTGAGGGTGGCGGTGAGCCTCGGATGGTCGGGCAGGTGGGCGGCGACGGGGATGCCGAGGGACGCCGCGGCCGTCTCCTCGTCGAGGACGCCGGGTCGGAGGACGGCGCGCACGTCGGAGGTGTGTTTGCGGAGCTCGCCCAGGACCTGGACGGTGGACAGGATGCCGCGCAGGTCCGCCGTGGTGACCGTCAGGGTCGTGGTCGCCCTGGTGAGGGCTTCCACGGCGGCCGGGTCGAGATGGCGTGGCAGGTCGACGACGATCAGGTCGAAGCCGCGCCGGCCCGCTTCCAGGACCGAGCGCATGGCCTGGGGCGGGATCGCGGCCACCTCGCCACGGTGGAAGGACAGGACCGCGAGGTCGCCGAACGACGGGAGCGCCGCCTGCAGGGCGCTGGAGCTGATCCTTCCCTCCCTCGCCACGAGGTCGCCCCAGCGGGCGCCCGCCGCCTCCTCGTGGCCGAGCAGCGCGTCGATGCCGCCGCCCAGCGGGTCGGCGTCGATCAGCAGCGTACGGAGGCGGTCACCCGAGGCGCGCAGGGCCAGGCAGGCGGCGACCACGCTCGCGCCGGCCCCGCCGTGGCCGCCGATCACGCAGGTCACCGCGCCGGATCGGGGTTCGGGCTCCATGGCGTCGGCGAAGCGTTCCACGAGGTGGCGTTCGTCGCCGGGGAGGCGTACGACGGCCTGGGCGCCCACCGCCACGCATTTTCGCCAGGTGTCGGGGTCGTCGGGGGCGCGGGTCACCAGGAGCACCTGGTCGCGGGCGGGCGGTGAGGTGGCGGAGACGGCGTCGGCCTGGTCGGGGCCGATGGCGACCATGGGGGCGAGGTTCCAGTAAGGGCGGGCGCCGGCGGGGGTGTGGGCCACGTCGAGCTGGGCGCCGGCGGCGGCCGCGATGCGGACCAGGTCGTCGAGGAGGTCGTGGTCCTCGGTGATGACCAGGGGGCGGTGCACGGGGTCCTCCTCTTGCGGGGGCGTGGGAGGTCAACCCTGCTGGGGAGGACGGACGTCGCGAGAGGGCGAACGGGATTCTGGGGATGACCGGCGCGGGGGCACGTGCCGCCTGTGGACAACCGGTGGGCCCAGGACGACCTGGGGGCAGAAATAGGGCGACCCCCGCCGGGGGGAGAGCGGGGGTCGCCTGATCGGTCCGGCTCCGGGGGGTAGAGCCGGTCCCGTTTCAGAAGAAAGCTTTCATCACTTCACCGGAACATGGCAAGAGACTTGCAAACCAATCCCTCACACAGCCGCTCCAGTTTCGGGCGATACCACCGTATGCTGCCCGATCCACTCGAGTTTCGTCGAGCAGTAATCTGGCATTTTCGCCAAGTTTTTTCGCCACCCGATAACGATCACATAAAGGCGATCACTGTCCGTAATCGTCACAGGTGGGTAACGGGTTGGCGTTCGCGGGCGCCGCAACGGAACCCTCCCGGCCGCTCCACGGCTCGGCAAAGGTCTTGCTCCAAGGGGTTCCCATCAGGGCGGATCCGACGTAGAAAGGGGTTACGGACCACTTGTCCGGGTGCATCAGCCGGGCACCCACGCGCGACCAGCCGCGGGAGGCGCGTCGTGACGGGCTTGACCCGCTCCGACGGATTTGAGGTGCACGCTTGGTAACCCGGTGTGATGCACCGGCAGACGGCGTCTCGTACGAGACGCCGTCAGCTATGTGACCAGCCCGTCCGTCAGCCCCGCTGCATCGCTTCGCAGATCGCGGTCGTCTCCCGCACCCCCAGGCTTACCGCCGAGGCACAGTGTTGTACCCACTGGCCGACGCCCTCCGGAGTCCCGGTCAGGTACGCCCGCAGCGCCTCCGCGTACGGCAGCTCCAGATGCCCGATCTCCACGACGACCAGCGACTTCGGGTCGAGCCCGTACTCGACCAGGGTCAGCCGCTCCGCGGAACGTGCCACGACGCCGTCGCACGTACCGAACGGACGCAGCACCGCCAGCTCGGCGTGCACCACGGCGGCCAGCACGATCGCGGGCGCCTTGCCCGCCCCCTCCAGCAGCCTGAGCAGGGCCTCCATCCGCGTCGCGGTCTCCGCGGCCCCCGGCGCGGGGCCGAGGCCGAGCGGGTCGGGGGCGGAGTCGTCCGTACGGGGGCGTCCCAATGCGGGCTGGTCGGCGAGCCCCGCGGCGGCGACGGTGTGCAGGCGGGCCAGCACCTGCCTCGGGGCCTTCCGCCAGGTGGGACCGAGCCGGCCCATCTCCGCGGACGCCCGCAGCGCCCCCTGGACCAGCGGGTCGTGCACTTCGTCGCGGCGCAGCGCGTCCAGCGGCACGTCGGCGCCCTCGATCGCGGCCGAGGCCCGCGCGCCGCGCAGGGAGGACTCGGTGGACACCGCCGGGCTCGCCCGGCGCAGGACGCGATGCCGATAGAGCCTGTCGACGGCCTGACGCGCCTCGTCAACCGCCTCGGACACGCCTGGGAACCGCGCGATGACGGCCAATGGGTCACTCACGGAAACCGACCTTACCGGCGGGTACACCGTGCCTCGCCATGGACCACACCGCCGCCGCACAAGGCGTCACACCATGCCCCGCCACGGACCACACCACCGCCGCACAAGGCGACACACCATGGACCACACCAGCGCCGCACAAGGCGACACGCCATGCCCAGCCATGGGCCCACACCGCCGCCGTAAGGCGTCACACCGTGCCCCCGCCATGGACCGGACCGCCGCCGTATTAGGCGCTACGGCGACCCCCGCATTTTCCCGCCACGCCGAACCGCATATTCTCCTGATTTCAGGATGACAACAGTTCAATTGCGTTTGTCATGCGAGCTGATAATCATGCGGCCACCCACGCGAATCGGTACAGACCTGTCTAGACCTCTTGTGTGGGGAGGCCGTGAGCTGGTGAAGTGGGACCCGACCTATCCCACCTGGCCATAGAAGGAGCACGAAGTGGCCCCGGAGACCCCTGGCAACGAGACCCAGGCGCTGTCCAACCTGCTGCAGGAGAACCGCCGGTTCGCACCACCGGCTGAGCTGGCCGCGGCCGCGAACGTGACCGCCGCCGCCTACGCCGAGGCCGACGCCGACCGTCTCGCCTTCTGGGAGCGCGCGGCCGAGCGGCTGACCTGGGCCAGGCGGTGGGACACGACGCTGGAGTGGAACGCGCCGTTCGCCAAGTGGTTCGTCGGCGGCGAGCTCAACGTCGCCTACAACTGCGTCGACCGGCACGTCGAGGAAGGGCGCGGCGACAAGGTCGCCTACCACTGGGAGGGCGAGCCCGACGGCGACAGCCGCACGCTCACCTACAACGACCTCAAGACCGAGGTCAGCAAGGCCGCCAACGCCCTGCAGGAGCTCGGCGTGGGCAAGGGCGACCGGGTGGCCATCTACATGCCGATGATCCCCGAGCTGCCGATCGCGATGCTGGCCTGCGCCCGCATCGGCGCGATCCACTCGGTGGTGTTCGGCGGCTTCTCCGCCGGCGCGCTCAAGAGCCGCATCGACGACGCCGACGCCAAGCTCGTGATCACGGCCGACGGCGGCTACCGCCGCGGCAAGCCGAGCGCGCTCAAGCCCACCGTGGACGAGGCCGTCGCCGAGTGCCCGCAGGTGGAGAACGTGCTCGTCGTACGGCGTACCGGCCAGGACGTCGCGGTGGGCGAGAAGGACGTGTGGTGGCACGACCTGGTCGAGCGCCAGAGCGACCAGCACACCGCCGAGCCCCACGGCGCCGAGGACCCGCTGTACATCCTCTACACCAGCGGCACCACCGGCCGGCCCAAGGGCATCCTGCACACGACCGGCGGCTACCTCACCCAGACCGCCTACACGCACGACGCGGTCTTCGACCTCAAGCCCGAGACCGACATCTACTGGTGCACGGCCGACATCGGCTGGGTCACCGGCCACTCCTACATCGTCTACGGCCCCCTCGCCAACGGCGCGACCAGCGTCATCTACGAGGGCACCCCGGACACCCCGCACCGCGGCCGGTTCTGGGAGATCGTGCAGAAGTACAAGGTCACGATCCTCTACACCGCCCCCACGGCGATCCGGACGTTCATGAAGTGGGGCGACGACATCCCCGCCAAGTTCGACATGTCCAGCCTGCGCGTCCTGGGCTCGGTCGGCGAGCCGATCAACCCCGAGGCCTACGTCTGGTACCGGGAGAACATCGGCCACGACCGCTGCCCGGTCGTGGACACCTGGTGGCAGACGGAGACCGGCGCGATCATGATCAGCCCGCTGCCGGGCGTCACCTCGGCCAAGCCGGGCGCGGCCATGCGGCCGCTGCCGGGCATCAACGCCGACGTGGTCGACGACCAGGGCAACAGCGTGCCCAACGGCGGCGGCGGCTTCCTCGTGGTGCGCGAGCCGTGGCCCGCCATGCTCCGCACGATCTGGGGCGACGACCAGCGCTACATCGACACGTACTGGTCGCGTTTCGAGGGCATGTACTTCCCCGGCGACGGCGCGAAGAAGGACGAGGACGGCGACCTGTGGCTGCTCGGCCGCGTCGACGACGTCATGCTCGTCTCCGGCCACAACATCTCCACCACCGAGGTGGAGAGCGCGCTGGTCAGCCACCCCAAGGTCGCCGAGGCGGCCGTGGTCGGCGCCACCGACCCGGTGACCGGCCAGGCGATCGTGTCGTTCGTGATCCTGCGCGGCAGCGCAGAGGAGAGCGACGACATCGCCGCCGAGTTGCGTGACCACGTGGCCAAGACGCTCGGCCCGATCGCCAAGCCGCGGCAGATCCTGGTCGTGCCCGAGCTGCCGAAGACCCGCTCCGGCAAGATCATGCGCCGCCTCCTGCGCGACGTGGCCGAGAACCGCAGCATCGGCGACGTCACCACGCTGGCCGACAGCACGGTGATGAACCTCATCTCCGAGAAGCTGCCCGCGGCCAAGTCCGAGGACTGATCAGGCCACAAGTCAGCTGAGGCGCATGCCCGAACCGGGCATGCGCCTCAGCCGTCTCCACCGGTCGGCGTTATCGTGGGCGATCGGGTAGTTCTGTGAAGAGCAGCGTCCTCGGCGTGTTCGGTGGCGCCCAGCCGTCAGTACGGGATGTTTGACACGGCCACCAGGCCTCGATAGGAGACGTTCATGCCGCAGACTCCCGAGGAAGAATCCCTGGGCTCGCTGGTCGCCCAGGCCAGCAGCCATATCTCCGACCTCGTCCGCTCCGAGATCGAGCTGGCCAAGGCCGAGTTCAAGTTCGACGCCAAGCGGGTGGGCATGGCCGCGGGCCTGTTCGCCGCCGCCGCGTTCATGGCGCACCTGTGCCTGATCCTGGCCTCGTTCACCATCGCGTACGTGCTGGCCCAGTGGCTGCCCAACTGGCTGGCCTTCCTCATCGTGACCGTCTTCTACCTGGTGGCCGCGGGCCTGCTGGTGCTGGTCGGCGTGCGCAGGCTGAAGGGCCTGGCTGGGATGAAGCGCACCGCCAGGTCGATCAAGGGCCTCAAGGAGATCGCGACGCCGGAGGAGCAGACGCTTCCCGTGCCCAGCCCCGAGGGCCAGCCGGTGAGTCGTGATGGCACCTGACGAGACGGTCGTCCAGATCGACGGCCCGTGGACACACCGGGCCGTGCACGCCGGCGGCACCCGCTTCCACGTCGTGGAGGCCGGTGAGGGGCCGCTGGTCCTGCTGCTGCACGGGTTCCCGCAGTTCTGGTGGACCTGGCGCAACCAGCTCACCTCCCTCGCCCAGGCCGGTTTCCGGGCGGTCGCCGCCGACCTGCGCGGCTACGGCGGCAGCGACAAGCCGCCACGCGGCTACGACCTGCCCACCCTGGCCGCCGACGCCACCGGGCTGATCCGCGCGCTCGGCGAGACCGGCGCGGTCGTCGTCGGGCACGGCTGGGGCGGCCTGCTGGCCTGGACGATGGCCGTGCTCGACCCCAAGTGCGTGCGCCGGCTGGTCGTGGTCTCGGCGCCGCACCCGCTGCGGCTGCGCAACGCGCTGGTGACCGACCCCGGCCAGTTCAGGGCCGGCCGGCACGCGCTCGGCTACCAGCTCCCGCTGCTGCCCGAACGCAGGCTCACCCGGCACGACGCGGCCCTGGTCGGCCGGATCCTGGCGGGCTGGTCGGCCCCCGGCTGGCCCGACGCCGAGACCGCGCGCACCTACCGGGAGGCGTTCCGGATCCCCGCCGTGGCCCACTCGGCGCTGGAGTACCACCGCTGGTTCGGCCGTTCCCAGCTCCGGCCCGACGGCCGCCGCTACGCCAGGGTCATGCGTACCGAGATCGAGGCGCCGACGCTGCACCTGCACGGCGCGCTCGACCCGTGCGTGCTGCCCCGCACCGCCCAGGGCTCCAGCCGGTACGTCGCCGCCCCCTACCGCTGGCGGCTGTTCGAGGGCGCGGGCCATTTCCCCCACGAAGAGATCCCCGACGTGTTCGACACCGAGCTGCTCGGCTGGCTGGCCGACCCCGAGCCCGACCGATGAGGAAGCCCCGCGAGCGATGAGAGACCGCGACCCCCAGGGCAAGCCGCGCAACGCCAGGCCACGCGACGCGTACGGCAGGCCGCTCCCCTACGGCTCGCCCGGCGTCGACCGGGTCCCCGACGACTACGCCCCCACCGCCGACCAGGCGCTCGCCGACGCGCGGCACTTCCTGGCCGAGGGGCTGCCGTTCAACGCGCACGAGGTCTTCGAGGGCCGCTGGAAATGCGCGCCCGAGGAGGAGCGGGAGCTGTGGCAGGGGCTCGCGCAGATCTGCGTCGGCCTGACGCACCTGCAGCGCGGCAACGGCCGCGGCGCGGTCACCCTGTTCAGCCGCGGCGCGGCCAGGGCGCAGGCGTACGGCGGCGACTACGACGCCGTCGGCAGGGCGGCCACCGGCCTGACCCAGGACAGCGACCCCGGCGAGGCGATCGCCCTGATCCTGCGCGAGCTGCCCGGCTAGTCGCACTCCTGGGTGCTGGCCGCGGAGGTGTCGTTCCTGCCCTGGCCGGCGTCGGGCGCGACCTCCTCGGCGGTCAGCACGTAACCGGTGTCCTTCTCGCTGACCGCGGCGGCGAAGATCACACCGTATACGCGGCCGTCGACGGTGAGCAGCGGGCCGCCGGAGTTGCCCGGCAGCACCTTTCCGCGGATCGCGTAGACCTTCCGCCGGACGTTGCTGCCGTGGTAGATGTCGGGGCCCTCGGCGTCGAGGCGGCCGCCGATGCGGGCCGGCTCGGCGGTGAAGCCCTTGCCCCTGGGGAAGCCGGCGATGATCGCGTTGGCGCCGCGCTTGCCGTCGGCCTCGAAGCCGAGCTGCGGCAGGTTGAGGCCGGGCACGTAGAGGATCGCGATGTCGCGCTGGGGGTTGTAGCGCACGACCTTGGCCGGGTGGCGCACGTTCTTGTAGTCGATGACCTCGAGGTCGCGGGTGACGCCGGCGACGACGTGGGCGTTCGTCATGATCCGGCCGTCGGCGTAGACGAAGCCGGTGCCCTCGATGTGCTTGTTGCAGCTCTCGGCGTTGCCCTGGACCTTGACGATGGCCCGCTGGGCCCGGCCCAGCTTGGCGCCCTGGAGGATGCTCTGCGCGGGCGGCGGCACGTCGATCAGCGTGTCGGCGCCGATCGCGTCGAAGACGGGCGGGAACTCCGACCGGTCGACGAACTTCTTGAACGGCTGCTGCCAGTTGCGCGCGGCCTGCGGGATCGCGTCGTCGACGGTGGTCAGCAGCGCGGAGTTCTTGACCTGGTCGACCAGCGGGGTGAACGTCGTCGAGACGATCAGCGACCCGATCAGCCAGGCGATCACCAGCACGGACAGCGCGCTGGCGAACGTGCCGCCCACCGCGTCGGCCATCTTGGCCGGCTCCCACGTCACGTGGCTGCGCACGACCGCGCCGACCGTGGAGGAGGCGAACTGGCCGATCGTGGCAGCCAGGAAGACGATCACGATCGCGAGCAGCGCCTGCGGGGTGTCGCCGTCGACGACGGCCTTGGCGATCGGCGGAGCGATGAAGATGCCGAGCACGGCGCCGCCCACGAACCCCACGAAGCTCATCGCGCCGATGATGAAGCCCTGTCGGTAGCCGGATACGCCGAAGGCGATCACGAGGCCGATCAATATGAGGTCAAGCAGATCACCGCGCACGCTTCAAAGGTAACCAGCGATACGGTCAAGTGTGCACGTCTTCCGCCAGGACGGCGTCACCCGCCTGGCTATCTTGAGCGGTATGCCGCCGGCCGAGGGAACAGTGCGCGATCTCATCCAGGCAGCTCTCAGCGACACCGATCCGGACGGCCCGCTGCGCTGGCACGTGATCTGCCAGCTGCGCCAGCGGGCCGACCTGGAGTCGTTCATCGAGGCACGCCGCCTGTGCGCTGCGGACAACGTGGCCGAGCGCCTGCTCGGGGTGGACATCATGGGCATGCTGCGGCCGTTCGTGGACCGTACGCTGCCGGTGCTGCGCTACCTGGCCGCCAGCGAGGTCGACGCCATGGTCCTGTACTCCGTGCTGATCGCCTTCGGCCACCTGGCCGACCCCCGCTCGCTGCCTTCGGTGATCGACCTGGCCTGTCACGACGACGCCAGGGTGCGGTACGGGGCGGCGTACGCGCTGCAGCACGTGCTCGGCGACCCGCCCGACCGGGCCGGCCTGGAGATGCTGCGCACCCTGGCCGCCGACGACGACGCCGACGTGGCCAACTGGGCCTCGCTCGGCGTCTCGCTCAGGGCCCCGGAGTGACCCCGGCCCGGCGTCCTCGCGTCAGGGCGCCGGAGTGGTCCGCTCGCGCAGGCCCAGCCGCACGACCTCGGCCGGCAGGTCCTCAAGCCGCGCCTGGTCCCACGGACGTTCGAGGCCGCCCGCGCGCAGCACGGAGTCGAGCACCATCGCGGTGAACCCCCACACCAGCATGCCGCGCACGTGGAAGGCCGGCCCGGCGAGCCCGCTGGGATGCCGCAACATGACCCGGTTGCCCGGATCGACCAGCTCGGCGATCGGCACCCGCTCCACGGACTCCACCTCGTCGGGCGAGGCCGCGTGCACGGCGGACGGCGTGTGCCACCAGCCGAACACCGGGGTGACCCGGTTGTCGCTGTGGTCGAGGTAGAGCTCGGGCATCGTGCCGAGGACGCGGACGCCACGGGGATCGACGCCGGTCTCCTCCTCCGCCTCGCGCAGGGCCGCGCCGACCGGGCCGCCGTCGTCGGGATCGACGCCGCCGCCGGGGAAGGCGGGCTGGCCCGCGTGCCTGCGCCCGCGTGAGCTGCGCTGGATGAGCAGCACGTCGGGGCCGAGCGGACCCTCGCCGAACAACATCAGCACCGCGGCCAGGCGCCCGCCGTCGGCCGGGGGCCGCAGGTAACGGGGGACCGTGATGCGCGCGGCCTGCGCCGCCAGCCGTTCGAGCCAGTCGGGCACTTCTGTCACGCCAACCTCCAACACGGCACGGCCTCGATCACTTCCCGCTGCTCGCCGATCAGGAGAAGGGACCGGGCCTGACCAGCTTCTCGGCCTCCGCCTCGCCGGTGGGCCCGGTGCCGAAGGAGGGGCACAGGTTGGCCAGCGGGCACACGCCGCAGGCCGGGCGGCGGGCGTGGCAGATGCGGCGGCCGTGCCAGATCACCCGGTGGGAGAAGATCGTCCACTCGCGCCGGGGCAGCAGCTCGGCCACGATGTGCTCGATCTTGACGGGGTCGGTCTCCTCGGTCCAGCCGAAGCGGCGCACGAGCCGCTGGAAGTGCGTGTCGACGGTCAGCCCCGGCACGCCGAACGCGTTGCCGAGCACCACGTTCGCGGTCTTGCGGCCCACGCCGGGCAGGGTGACCAGGTCTTTGAGCCGGCCGGGCACCTCGCCGCGGTAACGCTCGCACACGGCCTGGGCCATGCCGATGATGCTGTTGGTCTTCGCGCGGAAGAAGCCGGTCGAGCGGATGATGTCTTCCATCTCGGCGCGGTCGGCGGCGGCGTAGTCCTCGACGGTGGGGTATTTGGCGAACAGGGTGGGGGTCACCATGTTCACCCGCTTGTCGGTGCACTGGGCCGACAGGATGGTGGCGACCAGGAGCTCCAGCGGGTTGCGGAAGTCGAGCTCACAGTGGGCGTCGGGGTAGGTCTCGGCGAGGACGCGGTTCATCCTGCGCGCCCGGCGTACCAGGGCGAGCTGGGTCTCCGGCTTGCGCCCCGCCGCGTTCGTGGCCATGCCGCAAGACTATGGGAACGGTTGAACCTTCTACGCCGCGTTCGCGTACAACCTGGCGGCTTGGAGGGCGGCGACCATGGGCGATCGGCACAAGGGCGAGTCACTGACCGAGTTCGTCCGCGCGGGCGGACCGTTGCGCGGTGCGGCGCTGCACCGGCTGGCGCTGGGCAGCGCGGCGGCCATGGCCAGGATGCACGCCCATGGCGTGACCGGCCTGCGGCTCACCCCCGACAACGTCGCGCTCGGCACGCGCGGCCAGGTGCTGGTGGGCGTGCAGGGCTCGCCCGGCCGCGGCGGCCCGGCCGCCGACGTGCGGGACTGGGCCGAGCTGGTGACGTTCGCGAGCGGGTCCGGCGCGCTGCCGCAGCCGCTGCGCGGCGTCGTCGAGCGCTGCCGCCGTCCGGAGCCGGCCGGCCGCCCTTCGGCGGCCCATGTCGTACGCGTCCTGCTGGGCCACACGATGGCGACGGCGGTCGCCTCCGTGGACGACCTCCTGCGGAAGTAAGCAGGTCACCCGATTTGTTCATACACTTCAGTGCGCGACACATCAGGGCAATCCCGGGCTAAACCGGGCATTCCCATAGCCTGTGTGTGCCGCCCGGAGTGGGGTGAGTCACAATGGCAGCAGAGGAGGCAGAGTGAACACCGAAGATGTGCTGGGCAAGGCCCCCCTGTTCGCCGCGCTCGACCGCGAGAGCGCCGCGGCGCTGCGGACGAGCATCACCGAGGTCCAGCTGTCCAAGGGACAGACCCTCTTCCACGAGAACGAGACCGGCGACCGGCTCTACGTCGTGCTCGAAGGCAAGATCAAGCTTTCCCGCACCTCGCCCGACGGCCGCGAGAACCTGCTGAGCGTGCTCGGCCCGAGCGAGATGTTCGGCGAGCTGTCGCTGTTCGACCCGCGTCCGCGCACCGCCACGGCGACGGCGCTGACCGACGTGCGCCTGGCCGGGCTGGGCCACGACGACCTGCGCCCGTGGCTGACCGGCCGCCCCGAGGTGGCGCTGCACCTGCTGCGCGCGCTGGCCCAGCGGCTGCGCCGTACCAACGACGTGCTGGCCGACCTGGTCTTCACCGACGTGCCCGGCCGGGTCGCCAAGCAGCTACTCGACCTGGCCGAGCGGTTCGGCACCAAGACCGACGACGGCATGCGCGTGCACCACGACCTCACCCAGGAGGAGCTGGCCCAGCTCGTCGGGGCCTCGCGCGAGACGGTGAACAAGGCCCTGGCCGACTTCGCCCAGCGCGGCTGGTTGCGCATCGAGGCCAAGGCCGTGGTCATCCTCGACATGGACCGGCTCTACAACCGCTCCAGGTAGTCGAGCTGGGCCCGCACGGAGACCTCCGCCGCGGGCCAGAGCGACCTGTCGACGTCGGCGTACACGATCTCGACGACCTCCTGCGGCGTGCGCGCGCCGCGCGCCTGCGCCGCCCTGATCTGGTCGAGCCGCTGCCGCCGGTGGGCGATGTAGCCGTCGAGGGCCGCGATCGGGTCGGGCAGCACCGGGCCGTGGCCGGGCAGCAGCGCCCGCGCCCCCAGGCCCTCGGCCGCCGCCCGCAGCCGGTCGAGGCTGCGCAGGTAGTCGCCCAGGCCGCCGTCCTGGGCGATGATCGTGGTGCCCCGGCCTAGGACGGTGTCGCCGGTCAGCATGGCCCTGTCCTGGGGCAGCCAGAAGCACAGCGAGTCGAACGAGTGGCCGGGCGTGGCGTAGACGTGCAGCTCCAGGCCGTCGACCGTGATCACGTCGCCGTCACCGAGCCCTTCGTCGCCGAGCCGGTGGCGCGGGTCGAGTGCGCGTACGGGGGCGTCGACCAGCTCGGCGAACCGTTTGGCGCCGCCGCTGTGGTCGGCGTGGCCGTGCGTGAGCAGGATCTGGGTGACCCGCCGCTCGCCCAGATGGTCGCGTACGCGCAGCAGGTGCGCCTCGTCGTCGGGCCCGGGATCGACCACGACCGCGTCACGGGTGCCGATGACCCAGGTGTTGGTGCCGTCGAGCGTCATGGCGGACGGGTTGGGCGCCAGCAGGTTCTCGGCGTGCTCGGTACGGGAACCGTCGGGCGTGCCGAGCGGGATGTGCAGTCCGCTCACGGCGTCATCAACCTCATCTCCCCCTCGACCTCCATGGCCGTCGGCAGGATCGCGGTGATCCGCCGCTCCTCGGCCAGCACGGACGCCACGCTGTCGTGCCCGGCCAACTCGGCGAGCGTGTGGGAGGTGGGCGGCATCAGGAAGATCTCACCCGCGCGCCACAGCTCGATCGCCTCGGCCGGCCGCCGCCACACCACGTGGTCGGCCTCGCCCCCGACGTCGCGCGTGCGCTGGCCCTCGGGCAGCACCGCCACGAAGAACCGGGTGTCGAACCTGCGCTGCTCGATCTCCGGCGTGATCCAGTGGGCCCACGGCTTGAGCAGGTCGGACCTGAGCACCAGGCCACGCTTGGCCAGGAAGTCGGCGAAGGCCAGACTCCGGTCGATCAGCGCCAGCCGGTCGGCCTCCCAGTCGTCGCCCGTGGTGTCCTCGACCACGCTGTCCGGCCCCGGCCCCGCCAGCAGCACGCCGGACTCCTCGAACGTCTCCCGCACGGCCGCGCACACCAGCCCACGCGCGACGTTCTCACTGGCGTGGAAGACCTCGCCCCACTCCTTGGGGGACGGCCCGGCCCAGGCCACCGCCTGGTCGGTGTCGCGTGGATCGACGGAGCCGCCGGGGAAGACGTAGGCGCCCGCCGCGAAGGCCATCGTGGACTTCCGCCGGAGCAGGTAGACCTCGGGCCCGCCGCGCGGGCCCGAACCGCGCAGGATCACCACCGTGGCGGCGTCGCGCGCCGGGACGGGGGCGAGCCGCCCGGCGATGATCTCTCTGGCTCGCGCGGCGAGCTCGTCGGGAAGGGGAAGACCGGCCACCTGACCTCCTACTAGAACATCACTCGGTCATGGTGACACATCCTGGTGGTCAGGAGACCTCCGCGATCAGCTCCACTTCCACGGGGGCGTCCAGCGGCAGCGCGGCCACGCCCACGGCGCTGCGGGCGTGCTTGCCCGCCTCGCCGAACACCTCGGCCAGGAAGTCGCTGGCGCCGTTGGCCACCTGGGGCTGCTCGGTGAAGCTCGGCGCGCTGGCCACGAAGACCACGACCTTGACGATCCGGCGCACCCGGGACAGCTCGCCCAGCTCGGCCTTCAGCGCGGCCAGCGCGTTGAGCACGCAGATGCGCGCCTGCGCCTTGCCCTCGTCGACGCCGAGGTCGACGCCGAGCTTGCCGGTCTGGTGCAGTTTGCCCTCCAGCATGGGCACCTGGCCGGAGGTGTAGACGAGGTCGCCGGTACGGGCGGTCGGCACGTACGCTGCCAGCGGCGTCACGGGCTGGGGCAGCTCGTGCCCGAGCTCGGCGATCCGCTCCTCGGGGGTCACGCCTTCTCCCGCTTGAAGTAGGCGACGAGCTGCTCGGGCGAGGCGCCCTGGACGATCTGGACGAGCTCCCAGCCGTCGGACCCGAAGTTGTCGAGGATCATCTTCGTGTTGTGGATCAGCACCGGAGCGGTGAGGTACTCCCATTTCTTCATGGCATGACGATCTCATGGAAAGCCGCTTCCCGGCCTGTCACCCCACCCATACGGGGGGCGGTGACCACAATGTGAGCAATCAAACGGTGGCCGTCGGGTTTCGACAAGTAACCGTTCGGTAGCCTCGAAACGTGGACTCTCCGGACACGGACTGGGGCGACGTGCGGCTGCACGTCGTCACCGGCAAGGGCGGCACCGGCAAGACGACCGTCGCCGCCGCCCTCGCCCTCGCACTGGCCGCGGGCGGGCGCAAGGTGCTGCTCGTCGAGGTGGAGGGCAGGCAGGGCATCGCCCAGATCTTCGACCTGCCGCCGCTGCCCTACGAGGAGCGCAAGATCGCCGTCGCGCCCTCCGGCGGCGACGTGTACGCGCTGGCCATCGATCCCGAAGAGGCCATGCTCGAATACATGGAGATGTTCTACGGCATGCGCAGGGCCGGGCGCGCGCTGACCAAGATGGGCATCGTCGACTTCGCCACCACCGTGGCCCCCGGGTTCCGCGACGTCCTGGTCACCGGCAAGACGACCGAGGCCGTACGCAGGCGGGGCAAGAACGGCCGCAGGGTCTACGACGCCGTCGTCCTCGACGCGCCGCCCACCGGCCGCATCACGCGCTTCCTGAACGTCACCCAGGAGGTCGCCGGCCTGGCCAAGGTCGGCCCGATCAAGAACCACTCGGAACTCGTGAACGGCGTCGTGAAGTCCAGGGAGACGATGGTGCACTTCGTCACCCTCCTGGAGGAGATGCCGGTGCAGGAGACCCTCGACGGGGTCGCCGAATTGCGCTCGGCCGGGCTTCCCGCAGGTTGCGTTTTCATCAACATGGTCCGTGAATCACTGCTTCCACAGGCCGCTCTTGACATGGCTGTCAAGGGCCGATTCGACGTGGGCGAGCTGGCGCTGGGGCTCAAGGCGGCCGGTCTCGCCGACACCTCCGACGCCGCCGCGATGGCCGAGGCGCTCTCCGAGGAGGTCATCGAGCACGCCCGCCGCACCGAGCTGGAGCACGCCGAGCGCGAATCGCTGGCCGAGGCCGGCCTGCCGCGCGTCGAGCTGCCGCTGCTGGCCGACGGCGTCGACCTGGCCGGCCTGTACGAGCTGGCCGAAGTCCTCCGCACCCACCGGGGAGCCGTGTGAAGAAGCCCATCCCCCTGGACGTCGACGCGATCCTCGACGACAAGGGCACCCGGATCATCGTCTGCTGCGGCTCCGGCGGCGTCGGCAAGACCACCACCGCCGCGGCCCTCGGCCTGCGCGCCGCCGAACGCGGCCGGTGCGCGGTCGTGCTGACCGTCGACCCGGCGCGCCGCCTGGCCCAGTCGATGGGCCTGACCGAGCTGGACAACACCCCGCGCCTGGTCAGCTCGCCCGAGGGCGGCGGCCAGCTCTTCGCCATGATGCTCGACATGAAGCGCACGTTCGACGAGATCATCGAGGCGCACGCCGACCCCGAGCGGGCCCGCCAGATCCTGTCGAACCCCTTCTACCAGTCGCTGTCCTCCAGCTTCTCGGGCACGCAGGAGTACATGGCGATGGAGAAGCTCGGCCAGCTCCGTCGCTCCGACGAGTGGGACCTGATCATCGTGGACACGCCGCCCTCGCGGTCGGCGCTGGACTTCCTCGACGCGCCCGAGCGGCTCGGCCGCTTCCTCGACGGACGGTTCATCCGGCTGCTCACCGCCCCCGCCAAGGCGGGCGGGCGCAGCGCGTTCCGGCTGCTCAACGCCGGGTTCGGGTTGATGGCCGGAGCGATGACCAAGCTGCTCGGCGCGCAGGTGATCAAGGACCTGCAGACGTTCGTGTCCGCGTTGGACGCCGTGTTCGGCGGGTTCAGGCAGCGGGCCGAGATGACGTACAAGCTGTTGCAGGCGCCGGGCACGGCCTTCCTCGTGGTGGCCGCGCCGGAGCGCGACGCGATGAGGGAGGCGTCGTACTTCGTGGAACGGCTCGCCGAGGAGCGCATGCCCCTCGCCGGGCTCGTGGTGAACCGGGTGCACGTGTCGCCCGGCTCGGCACTCTCGGCGGCACGCAGCGCCGCCGCGGCCGAGGACCTGGAGTCCAGGGGCGAACACGAGTTGACGGCCGCTGTGCTGCGGCTGCACACCGGCCGGATGCAACTCGCCACTCGCGAGAGCCGCGAGCAGGAGCATTTCGTCTCGGCTCATCCCACGGTGCCCGTGGCACAGGTACGTGCGATGTCCGGAGATGTCCACGACCTAGCCGGCTTGCGGCAGATCGGGAACCTGTTGGCGAGCGCGTAGAGAAAGCACGGCCGACGGGCGGCGCCGGCCGTGCTTTCCCGCCGCGGGCCCGATCAGCCCGCGATCAGCTCATTGGTCCGTTCGTACTCTTCCTTCGCGGACTCGAGCAGGTCGCGCCACGAGTCCACGTCGGGCCGGCGCCTGAGCAGCGCACGGCGTTCGCGTTCGGTCATACCGCCCCACACCCCGAACTCGATGCGGTTGTCCAGCGCATCGGCGAGGCATTCGGTACGGACCGGGCATCCTCGACAGATCAGCTTCGCCCTGTTCTGTGCGGCGCCCTGGACGAACAGCGCGTCCGGGTCCGCACCCTTACAGGCGGCACGGGAGGTCCAATCCGTGATCCACATTTTTCGACCCCACTCCCCTTAGGTGGTCAGTCGTCATTTGGGGCCGACGGGCGCGGGCGCCGAGCCTCCGTATTCAGTTGCCGCAGAGGATGAACGTACGCAACTTCACGTTCGGGCCGACAGACCCCAGAGGACCAATTTCTCGCCGGACTGTTGACCGGGAATGACTAGTCACCCCTCCCAGTCAAGGCGAAATGGTGTCGTGTTACCGATAAGGACAGTGTTTCGACGTACCCTTGGGAGCGTGCAAGCGAAGGGCAAAGACCGCTCCCACCCGCTCCTCAGCGTCCTGCGTCTGATCATCGCCGGGACGGCGGCGGGTGTGCTGGCGGCGGCGGTGGCGCTGCCGGCGGTCGGCGGGGCGGGCGTGTCGGCCAAGACCGCCATGGACGGACTCGAACTCAAGCCCAGGGAACTCGACGAACCCCCGCTGCCGGAACGCACGAAGCTGGTCGACGCCAACGGCAAGCAGATCGCCCAGTTCTACTACGAGAACCGGCAGTCCGTGACCCTCGACAAGGTCTCGCCCATCATGCAGACCGCGCTGATCGCGATCGAGGACTTCCGCTTCTTCGAGCACGGCCCGATCGACGTCGAGGGCACCGCCCGCGCCCTGGTGAAGAACCTCACCGGCGGCGGCGTCATGCAGGGCGGCTCCTCGATCACCCAGCAGTACGTCAAGCAGGTGCTGGTCAACAAGGCCGAGACGCCGGAGGAGCAGCAGGCGGCCATCGCCCCGACGATGTCCCGCAAGCTCCAGGAGCTGCGGTACGCCATGGCGATCGAGCGCAAGTACAGCAAGCAGCAGATCCTGGAGAAGTACCTCAACATCGCCTACTTCGGCGCGGGCGCGCACGGCATCCAGGCCGCGGCCAGGCGTTTCTTCGACAAGCCCGCCTCCGAGCTGGACCTGTCGGAGGCCGCCACGCTGGCCGGCGCCGTCCAGAACCCGGCCCGCACCGACCCCAACGTCGGCCCCGAGTCGCGCGAACGGCTGCTGCTGCGCCGCAACACCGTGCTCGACCGGATGGCCGAGATCCACAAGATCACCCGGGCGGAGGCCGACGCGGCCAAGGCCGAGAAGCTCGGCTACAAGGACGTCAAGTTCCCCGGCGGCTGCGAGGCCAGCAAGTTCCCCTACTTCTGCCTCTACGTCCAGTACGAGATCCTCAACAACGACGACTTCGGCAAGAACCAGGACGAGCGCAGGAAGCTGCTCCAGCGCGGCGGCATGACGATCAAGACCACGCTCGACCCCAAGATGCAGAAGGCCGCCGAGAAGGCCATCAAGAAGTACGTCAGCCCCAAGGACAAGCCCGTGGCCGCGCAGGCCATGGTCGTGCCCGGCACCGGCGAGATCAAGGCGATGGCGGCCTCGCGCAAGTTCGGCGGCAGCAAGAAGAAGAACGAGATGAGCTACAACGTCGTCGCCGACGCCGCGCACGGCGGCGGGCGCGGCTTGCAGCAGGGCTCGACGGCCAAGGCGTACACGCTGGCCACCGCCCTGGAGGAGGGCCTGAAGTACGGCGACGGCTTCCCCTCGCCGGCCGGGTTCACCGCGAGCGGGTACAACTCGTTCAAGGACTGCAAGGGCGACAACGTCGGCGACCCCTCGCACACCGCGCACAACTCCAGCGAGGGCGGCGGCGGTTTCAAGACCCTGCAGACCGGCACGTGGGGCTCGGTGAACACGTTCTTCCTCAGGCTGGAGCAGGAGGTCGGGCTCTGCAAGGTCGTCAAGCTCGCCAAGCGCCTCGGCGTCAAGCGGGCCGACGGCGGCAAGCTGCGCGAGGTCGAGACGTTCACGCTGGGCGTCAACGAGGTCGACCCCGTGACGATCGCCAACTCCTACGCCGTGTTCGCCTCGCGCGGCCAGTACTGCCAGCCGCTGGCCATCACCGAGATCAAGGACAGGAACGGCGCCGCCAAGCAGTACAAGCCGAAGTGCTCGCAGGTCATGGAGGAGGAGGTCGCCGACGCGGTCAGCGGCATCCTCTCGGGCGTGTTCACCAAGGGCACGATGAGCGGCGTGGGCGGCATCGGTCGTGACGCGGCCGGCAAGACCGGAACGACCGACGACTACATGTCCGCCTGGTTCGCCGGTTACACCCCGAACCTGTCCTCGGCCGTGAGCCTCGGCGACCCGCGCGGCGCCTCCACCCACAAGTTGATCGGGGTCACGATCGGGGGCAGTACTTCCCGTACGTGTACGGCGCCTCGATCTCCGGGCCCATCTGGAAGCAGGCGATGATGCAGGCGCTCAAGGGGGTGGAGCCGGCGGAGTTCACGCCGGTGGACCACTCGCGGTTCGGCGGCTGCTCCGACAAGTGCGCGCCGAAGCCCAAGAAGAAGAAGCGCGGGGGCGACGAGGGGCCGGGGGACGGCGATCCGTTCGAGAACTTCTTCGGCGACCACAACGACCGTGGCGACGGCGGCGGGGACGGGCGTGGGCCGGGCGACTGGCAGCGGCCGGGCAACGGGTTCGGCGGCGGGCTGGGCGACGGGCTGGGCGACGGGCTCGGCGGCCAGGCCAACACCGGGCTCACCGCCCCGGCGGCCCGAACCCGCCGCTGAGAGGCACGGGGCGGCCTTTGGGGCGACATCGCCCCTCTAGGGCTCTATGGCCGCCCAGTCCCGCGTACAACGCCCCAGAGGCTTCCCAGGGACGGCCCTCTCACGCGGCCGCCCCTGCCCACCTCCCGCAACACCCCTCAGACGGACACCGTAGCCCCGCCACCAACGCCGCCCCGGTGAACCAGCACCACCGCTCGGCCGGACCGCCTCCGCCATGAAGGGCCGCTGCCGTCACGTCGGACCGCCGCCGCCGCTCCCTCGGAACGCCACCGCCCGTGGGGCTGCTCCTGCCGCCACCACGGAGCTCCGTGGGACCGCCGCTGCCTCTTGAGCCGCCACCGCCGTGTCGGACCGTCGCCGTCACTGCGGACGGTCGCGGGAGCGGCGTCACGAGGGCGGCGTCCCGAGTGAGGACCTCCCACGCGAAGGCGGCATGTGTGGCTATCGGTGGGTGGGCGGTGTCGGGTGGTCAGGCGGTGAGGCGGGCGCGGACGGCGGCGGCGACGCGGCCGCCTTCGGCCTTGCCCGCGACCTTGGGGTTGACCACCTTCATGACCTGCCCCATGGCCTGAGGCCCGGACGCGCCGGTCTCGGCCACGGCCGCGTCGACGATCTGAGCCAGCTCCTCGTCGGAGAGCTGCGCCGGCAGGTACTCCTCCAGCACCGCCTGTTCGTCCAGCTCGGCCTGGGCCTGCTCGGTGCGTCCGGCGTTCTGGAACGCCTCGGCGGCCTCGCGCCGCTTCTTGGCCTCCTTGGTCAGCACCTTGATGACCTCGTCATCGCTGAGCTCCCTGGCCGTCTTGCCCGCCACCTCCTCGACGTTCACGGCCGCCAGAGCCATGCGAATCGTCCGGAGACGGACTTCGTCCCGGCTCTTCATCGAGGCCGTGAGATCGGCCTTCAGCTTGTCCTTCATTGCGCTCATGCGGTCCATCTTGCCGTCTGCCGGGACGCCTCGTGCCCGTTGTCAGGCATCATGAGTACGTGAGGAAAGCCGTCGCAGTGCCCCTGTCCATGATCGGTCTCGGCCTGGCCGGGCTGGGCTACGCCTCCGTCGTGGAGCGCAACTGGTTCCGCCTGCGCCGCTTCGATGTGCCGGTGCTGGAGCGCGGGCGGCGTCCCGTACGCGTGCTGCACCTGTCCGACCTGCACCTGACCCCCAGGCGCACGATGCTCATCAACTGGGTGCGCTCCCTGGGCGCCCTGGAGCCCGACCTGGTGGTCAACACCGGCGACTCGATCGCCCACCCCGAAGCGGTCCCCGCGCTCCTGCACGCCCTGGAGCCCCTGCTGTCCCGTCCCGGCCTGTTCGTCTACGGGTCCAACGACCTCTACGCCCCCCAGCCGAAGAACCCGGCCCGCTACCTCTGGCGTACCTCGAAGAACGACCGCCGCCAGCACATCCCCAACCTCCCGTGGGAGGAACTGGGCGCCGGCATGGCCGCCGAGGGCTGGCTGGACATGAACAACACCACCGCCCGCGTCAAGATCGGCGACCTCGACGTCGCGGTGGCGGGCATCCACGACTCCCACATCTCCCGCGACCGCTACGACCTGGTCGCCGGCCCGGCCCCCGCCGACGCCGACCTCCGCCTCGGCGTCATGCACTCCCCCGAGCCCCGCAACATGACCCGCTTCGCCGAAGACGGCTACCAGCTCCTGCTCGCCGGCCACACCCACGGCGGCCAGCTCTGCATCCCGTTCTACGGCGCCCTGGTCACCAACTGCGGCATCGACCGTGCCCGCGTGAAGGGCCTGAGCCGGCACGAGAGCTCCTGGCTGCACGTGTCCGCCGGCCTCGGCACCTCGCCGTACGCACCGGCCCGTTTCGCGTGTTTCCCGGAGGCGACGTTGCTCACGCTGGTTCCGCGACGCTGAGGCGGTCACGAGTACCCGCGAAGTCCGCTAGACTTTCTCAAGCACGCGCAAGACGGGCGTGCACCGGGGTGTAGCGCAGCTTGGCAGCGCGCTTCGTTCGGGACGAAGAGGTCGTGGGTTCAAATCCCGCCACCCCGACACAGTTTGGCCAGGTAGAGGGTCTGATCCGCTCAGCGGGTCGGGCCCTTTTCCGTTCCCGGAAGTCGATGGGAGCCATCTCGCTCGGACTCACCCCGTCGGCTTGTCGCCGAAGACGGTGTTCATGGTGAGCGCCCTTGGTGATCACCGGCTTGAACCGGCGCCGGTAGACGGTTTCGGTGACGCCGGCGCCCGCGACCCGACGAGAGCGGCGATGGTCTCGATCGGTTCCGCGGGGCTTGCGGGTCCTGGTGTCGCCTTGTGCCCGGTCGGCTCGACACGGAGCAGCGCTGTGGTCCCATGGCTTGACCGCGCCGCACGGGATGGCCGCGCCCGAACACCACAGTTGAGGTTCTTCGGTGTGTGCTCACGCGGTTCAGCGTCGCCGTGCCACTGAGACGCTACGGCAGAACTGCCCGCCATCGGGCGACTTGGTAGCCCTCGCTACGATACGCGGCGTGAGCGATGACTCTTCCGTGATGAGCACCGGGCGCCTGGAGGCGTTCAGCGACGGCGTTTTCGCCATCGCGATCACGCTGCTGGTGCTCGAGATCCGGCTGCCCGAAGGCTGGGAGAAGGACCTCGGGGGTACGCTGATCGGCCTGTGGCCGTCCTACCTCGCCTACATGGTGACGTTCCTGCTGGTGGGGATGATCTGGATGAACCACCACCGCATGTTCCACTTCATCCAGCGGACCGACGGCCTGCTGCTGGCCCTCAACGTGCTCCTCCTGATGGATGTCGCCTTCTTGCCGTTTCCCACGCATGTGCTGGCCGAGGCGCTGCACGCCGACCATGGCACCCAGATGGCCGCCGTCTTCTATGGCATCGTGCTGGTGATCGGCGGCATCTTCTACAACGCCGTGTGGTGGTACGCCTCGTCAGGGCACCGCCACCTCGGCGGGCACATCACTCCGGCCGAGGCACGCTCGTTGCGATTTCGTTGGGGCATGGGGCCGGTGCTCTATCTCGTCGCGACCGTCATCGGCGCGTTCAGTGCGATCGGCGCGCTCGTGTTCTACGTGTTGTTGCTCATCTTCTACATGTTCGACATGCGCCCCAGGCGACAGGCTGCGTAGCACCACACGGACAGTATTAGGAGGCCGCGAGTTCGGGGTTGCCGCTGGAAGCGGGAGCCCGTGTTCTGTTCGTCCTACTGGTTGGCGGGTTGGTAGCCGTCCGGCGGGCTGTTCTTGGTGTACCAGGTCTTGCCGGTGGCCAGGTCGAGGAAGAAGTTTCTGCGCTCCTCCGTCCCCGCGTTCCCTCGGAGCACCTCGAACGGGCCCTTGGTCGACCAGCCCTTGCCCGATTCGATCGAATCGCCGTCGGGGAGGCGGGGGCGCACGCGGTGGATGCGCTCGCGGGTGGTGAGGTCGTAGGTCTCGACGAGGTCGCCGTACTCGCTGATGACCACGAGCCGGCTGCGGTCCGGCTTGAGGAAGGCGGTGTCGGATTTCAGGAGCACGTCGGGGATGGCGATGTTCAGCAGTTCCTTGCCGCCATGGTCGTGGGCCACCAGGCGGGAGTCCGTCGTGACCACCACGCCCGCGGAGTTGACCTGAAGCACTTTCAGCGCGCCGGGAAGCGTGGTCTCGCTCCACGACCTGGTGTCGATGACGCGGGTGCCGTTCCTGGCCAGGGCGACGTACCTGCCGCGGTCGCTGACGCTCACCTCGGGCACGTCCGCGTCGGCGAGCCGGCCGCTGAGATCATGCCGGGTCCCCGCGTGTTCGTAGACCATGCGGCGCGAGGTCCGGTCCAGGTAGACGGCGGTTCGCCGATCGGGGCTCACCACGAACGGCGCCGCCTTCGGCGCCCCGCCCTTCATGACGACGTACGGCGCGGCCTGCGGGAACGGCATGTCGTCCACCAGCCAGTAGCGGCACGGGTCGTCCATCTCGTCGATCCAAGGACAGGTGGGGCGTTTCACCTTGCCGATCTCCTGGAAGGAAGCCCGCTGCTCCGGGAACTGCCGGGGCATCGTGTACTGCTGCACTTCGCTCGGCAGCGCCTGCCGGGGCCCGATGAGAACACCGGCGAGCACTGTCGCGGCTCCCGCCAGATATCCGGCGCGAACAGACCATCGGCGAATGGCCGAGTCCGTCTCGTCCGGAATTTCCGGCCCGGCATTTCGCTCGGCATACGATATCGCCGTCACCACCGCGACCACGACGACAGCATGGGCGAGCCGGGTCGGGGTGATTCCCCGCGATAGCAGGAGATAGCAACCTGTCACGGCGGAACCGCACACGGCGAGCAGCCAGACCCGGCGATAAAGGGCGTCAGCGTCCGGCGACCGTACGACACGGAATACCGGAACCACGCACCAGCCCAGGACAAGATAGAACGGATCCGCGGTCAGGCCCGCAACGGGGGCGGCGAGAACCACGGCCACCAGCCGCCACCGGCGCAGACCGGTGAAATAGGTGATGATCCGGCGGGCATTGGTGCCGGTGACGGTGAGACCCGTCAGGGCGGCGAACCTGTCGAGGCGTCCTTGGCTGAGGGGCACGGCTGCGGCGAGCACGGTGACCAGCACCGCCACCCAGGAAATCACCGGGGGTATCGACACAAGGCGCCACAATATATGGTTCCATCTCGTGAGTTCAGCGGATATATGGCAGCAATTCGGCATCGCCCCGCGTACGCGTATGCCGGCCGTAGTGTCCATCTGTCTCGTGCTGATGTGTGTGGCGGCGAGCTTGTGGTGGTCAGGGGCGACAACGCCGCGGATCCAATGGACAATCGACAGCTTCTTTCCCTCGGCCGACGTGGACGACAATGGCGTGCTGTCCACCAGGGCCCTGTTCGAGCTCGAGAACGAGGCGATTTCCCCAATCACCATCACGGATATCTCGATGTCCATACCGGGCCTGCGTCTGCTCCCTCCCGAGAGCTCGCAGGACGAATCGGCCAAGACCACTGTTGAGGGCCGCGGAATGGACTCGGTGAGCCGGCGGATCGTCATCACCGACTGCGGGGCGGTGCCGCACGAGCCGCGGCCGATCCGATTCACCTACCGGACCTGGCTGGGGACGGGTTCGTCGGAGGTGACGCCGACGTCGTGGCAGCTGACCGGGAAGGCGGGCCAGGTACCCGTGGCCTGGCAACGCGGCCTGGCCGGCCTGGTGTGCAACAAGGCGGTGAGCGGCGAGTTCTGACCGCCGTCCGACAGGAGAGCCGCCCACAGGAGAAGGGCACTGCGCGTGCATCCCGTAACGAAGATCGCCACCGGGCTGGTCGTCGCCTTCGGCGCCCTCCGGCTCAACGGCCTCGACCTGCTGTTCGACCCCGTCGGCTGGGGGCTGTGCGCCGCCGGGCTGCTGTCGTTGGAGCAGCCCGGCGACGCCTTCGCCAGGGCCCGGACATCGGCGGGCTGCATGGTCCCCGTCTCGCTGGTGGCCGTTTTCATGGGCGGCGAACCCACGGACGGGCCGATCAAGGACGTGATCGGCATCGCCGCCACGGCCGGCGCCCTGATCGCCGTCTGGCTGATCGTGGACGCGTTCATGATCCACCTGCGCTCGAGCGGCGACACCTCACAGGTCGCCCTGCTGGACGTGCTGCGCTGGGCGGTGGCGGGTCTGGGCGCGGCCGGCCTGCTGGCCGGGCACGGCTACGCCGAACTGTCACCCGTCCTGCTCGCCGGGTGGTTCGCCGCGCTCGTCGTCCTGGTCGTCATGCTCTTTCGCCTGGCCGACAGGCCGGAGTTCTCCGACGGCAAGGTCGGTTCCATGTAGCGCGATGACGAGAGTCCGTGCCGGATCACCGGCATCCGGCTTTCTGCTGCAGTGTCCGGACGAGGTCGGTGGGCAGGTCCGAGTCGCTGACCTGGAGCGTCGCCTTGCCGGCCATCGTCAGGTAGCCGCCGACGACGTGCATGGACTCCGGAACCGACGCCTTGGTCACCGGTTCGGTCTCCTCCCCCTCCTTCGTCCAGAAGGCGGGGCCGAGGACGTCGAACGCCTGGACGTCCACACCGCGAGCCTTGAGCAGGGCGCGCACCTCACTGACGGGCCTGTTGTGGTACGGCGCGCAGTGCATGGGCTCGCCCAGCGAGTCGAAGCCGGTGGTGATCTCGTACTTCTCGCCGGGACGCGCCTCCCGGCCGAGGATGACCTCGGCCGAACCCTTGAAGTCCCGGCTGACCTTGATGCTGATCGGGCAGCCGCCCGCCGTCTCGCAGCCTTCCTGCCGGTCGACCACCTCGATCCCGTTCGGTTCCACCGTGCTCGGGGCGACCGAGCCGACGTTGCTGGGCGTGGACGGCAACAGCCGCAGCTTGATGTCGAGCCCGGCGTCGCGCAGCTGCTGCTGGTACACCTCCGGCTTGGCGAACATGTCCTTGACCTCGATGACGAAGTAGCCGCCCTCGTCCTTGACGTCGAGGGCCGAGGCCGAGGCGGGCCCGAGGGTGACGACGACGGCCAGCGACGCCGCGAGGGCGCCCACCGCGGCAGGCAGCGCGAGCAGGGTGCGCCGCCTCCTGCGCGCGGGCAAGGCGGGGGCCGGCTCCGCCTCCATGATCTTGTACATGGTCTCCCGGGCGCCGTCGGTCAGGCCCGGCCCCGCGGGCGAGGCGAGACGCCTGACGATGTCGTCGAGTTCGTCGTTCATGAGGTCTCCTTGGCGAGACGGACGGCCCGCGAGCCGTACCGGGCAAGATCGGGGTCTTCGGCGGCGAGCTCGGCCGCCAGGCGCTTCCTGGCGCGGTGCAGGCGCTGCCGGACGGCGAGGCGCGAGCATCCGAGCACCTGCGCCAGCTCGGCGTTGCCGAGCCCCTCCCAGGCGACGAGCGAGAGCACCTCCCTGTCGTCGGCGGACAGCCGCATGAAGGCCGCGCGGGCGGTCTCGGGCGCGGTGCCGGCCGCGGGGTCGGTCCATTCCGCGAGTTCGGTACGCAAGCGTGTGGTGAGGGCCGCCCTGCGGGACTCGCCGCGGCGGTGGTTGGCCAGCGTTCGCCGTGCCACCGCGTACAGCCAGAGCCGGGTGCGGTCGCCGGTGGGCACCTCGCCGAGCCGCCGCCACGCGGTCGTGAACGTCTCGGCGATGACGTCGGCGACGTCGTGAGGGTCGTCGCTGCGCCGCCGCACATAACCGGAGACGGTCGCGTAGTGCTCGGTGTAGAGCTCCTCGAAGCGTTGCCGGGGGTCCGGTGGGCCCACGTGTTCGTCCCTTCCGTAGGGGTATGTCACATCAAGCAGGTGTCCGGATGGGTGCGGGCGTGACAGGCGAATACGGAGAAGGCCGCCTCCGGAGTACGGAAGCGGCCTTGTCGCTGCTGTTTTCCTACGGTCGGTGGTCGAGGTGGTGGCGGTAGGCGTCCAGGACCAGGCCGTGGAAATGGTGGACGGCGTGCTCCGACAGTCCTGAGCCGTCGGGGTCGTACACGATCTTGCCCTGGGTGAACGCGGGCGTGCGCATGCCACGCTGGACGCTCTCCACCAGGGCGATGTCCTCCACCTGGAGCACCTCGTCGATGTAGCGGATGCTGTCCAGCTCGGCCTGGTCGGGCTCGGCGGTCTCCAGGTAGAAGTCCCAGGTCCTCGTCCCGTACGGCGACGATCGGCAGGCCGGCCACCGTCCCCGTCACGTAGCTGCCCGGCGCCCGCAGGCGTTCCACGTGACACAGCCATTGCCAGGTACGGGCGAAGATGGCCTGCTGGTCGATGTCGTGCCATTTCGGGTCGGTATAGGCGTCGGCGTGCAGGGACATCGACAGTGCGGGATCGGGGTGGTATCCGGCGGAGATGTGATCGAATGCGGGGTTCGAGGCGGGGGTCACCGTACCTCCGAGGCATGAGCCGCATTGAGGGCTGATGATCCATTGTGTACGGATCGCCGGCCCGCTTCCATGGGTGACGCCGCCTTCGCCCTTTCGGGCGTCGTTCGCGCGGGCCCCGGAGGCCGTCCGGCCGAAGAAGAAGCCGCGAATGAGCAGGAAAGCGCCGGCCACGAAAGCCGATCGAGACCGCCGCCTCCGCACCGGTCTTGGCGATTATCGCGCCGCACTGCTACGGGTGCGCAATGGGCGGTATCCGGGGCTCGTAATAGGCCCTGACGGGAAACTCCGATCGGACCGGCAGCTGAACGGCGGCGGAAATCTGGGACTGGCGTTATCGAGGATATTGATGGGATGATCCGACGACCAATTGTTGATTTCAGCAGAAGGGGTTGTCGAATGAGTCCGTCTTCCCGGGCGCTGCCGATGGCGGGGTTCATGTTCTCCGCCGTCGGAGTGGGCGGTGTGGTTCTGCAGATGTTGAGCGTGGCCTATCCCGACGGCGATCCGGCAAAGGCGCGGGCGGCCGCGGAGTTGTTGCGGCAACTGGCGGGACGCGTGGACGCCAGCCTTGACGACGTGGAGGAGGTGGCGGCCCGGGTCTGGCGTCCGCCGAGTTCCGGTGCGGGCATTGACGCGTTCCGGACGTATTTCAACCAGGAGATCGCGCCTTATCCGCCGCGCGTCTCCGCCTACGTCCGGGGGCTGGCGGACGCGGTCGAGGATTATGCCGAACTGCTGGAGCGCACCCAGCACACGTTGCGGACGATGGCCATGATCCAGTGGCTGGAACTGCTGATGTTCTTCTGCTGGCCGGCGATCGACAAGAAGGTCCAGGTGATGATCAACTGGGCGATACGCAGGTCGCAGGCGCGGCTGCTGCTGAAGATGTTCGAGCACGCCGTGGGCAAACGGTTCATCTACGCCGTCGGGGGCAGCCTGGCCTACACCGTTCTCGACCAGGCGGTCGTCGACGGGCTCAAGCTGGCGAGGGGCGAGGACACCGGCTCCTGGGGGGACCGCGGCGACTACATGCTGAAGAACTTCGCGGCGGCCATGGTCTTCTACCACGTGGACCCCGCCAACTTCGGCAAGGCCGCGAACGTGCTGCCGAAGAACCCGGCGGCGCGGAACGCGGTCGTGTTCCTGACCGGGTCCACCATCTTCAGCACCACCGCCAACGCACTCAACCGGCCGGGCGACGTCGTGGACGACCCGGTCAGCCTGTTGCCGACCTGGCAGCAGATGCTCGCCAAGCTGGGCGTCGCCGCGGGCCAGGACCAGTTCAGGCGGTGGCGCCGGTACTGAGTGCCGGTCACGACGTCAGTCCCGGGTGAAGCGACGGACCTCGTCGGCGAAGGGGGCCAGACCGGTCGTCATCAGGCCGGACATCTGGGCGGCGAGGTCCTCGGCGGCGGCGTTCGCGGCGGCCAGGACGGCCTCGGCCAGGGCGTCCGCACCCAGTCGCATGGCCCGCGGATCGATGCGCAGGCCGCCGAGCGCGCCGGTCGGCAGCACCTCGGCCGTCACCTGGCCGTCGGCGGCCTCGCCACGGCCGCGGACGGCGTCGAGGGTCTGCTGCAACTCCTCCAGCGGGCGGACGTCGGCCTGGAACTGGCCGAGGAGGTGACGCATCTCGTCGTCGAGGTAGGGGGTGGGGTCTTCGGGGGTGGTCATCGGGGGCTCCAGGGGTGTCAGATGAGCTGTCCGTCCTTGGGGGAGAGCTTGGGCGGGTCGGACACTTTGGGCAGAGATTCGATGGTGGCCCAGTTGGCGACGTCGAAGCTGGTCCGCATGTCGGCCAGGCGGTCGGCCACCGCCGGATAGACGTCGCGCAGGGCGTCGACGTAGGTCTCGGCCTTCTTCAGGGCCGTCGAATAGTTCTTCTTGAAGGTGTTCGCGGTCTCGTCCGTGCCGGCGAAGTCGCCCAGTGCGGCGAGGGCGTCGAGGATGCGGCGGGTGTCGGTCGCGAATTCGGTGCGCTCGGCGAGGAAGGCGCCGGCGGCCTTGGTGAAGGTGGTGCCGTGCACCTCGGTGGTCGGCATCCCGGAGCCTTGGGGGGCGGCCGCGGTCGGGGCGGGGGCCGAGGGGGTGGCGCTCGGGGCGGGAGCCACCGCCGAAGGGCTCGGTGTCCCACTGGGGGTGGTGGTCGGGGTCGGGGCTGGCGTCCCGGTCGGGGTTGGGGTCCAGGTCGGCGTCCCGGTCGGGGTCGGCGTCCCGGTTGGCGTCCCGGTCGGGGTCGGCGTTCCGGTTGGTGTCCCGGTTGGTGTCCCGCTGGGGGTCGGGGTTCCGGTGGGGGTCGGGGTTCCGGTGGAGGTCGGGGTGGGGGTGGGGTACGGGGTCGTGGGGCTGGGGGTCGGGGGCTCGCTGGGGGTCGGGGACGTGGGGCTCGGGGCGGGGGTACCGGTCGGGGTGGGGGTGGGCGGCTCGTAGGTGGGCATGACGGTTCTCCTGTCGGTACGTGGCCGCCGGCGGGCGCACAGAGTTGTCCACAATACCGACAGGAATACGGGGCAGGGGTTACGACTCGTAGATGGGGGCGAGATCGGCGAAGATGCGGTAGTTCGAGATCAGGCCGTCGTCGCGGGTGTGCCAGATCGACACGGCCACCACCGCGGCGTCCTTGCCGTCGAGCCGCCGGTACGTCACCTCGGTCTCGGCGATCGTGTCGGCCCCCACCTGCCAGTCCCGGACGATCCGGTGCCGCAGGCCACCGATGGTCGAGTAGAACGTCCGCAGGCCGGCGGCGACGGCGTCGCGTCCCACCATGGGCTCGGCGTTGCCGAACACCAGGATGGCGTCCTCGGCCAGCAGCTCGGCGAACTTGTCGGGGTCGAACGAGTCGACCGTCCGGAAAACGCGTCGTACCACATCGTGGGACATGTTGATCATTCCTCACGGGGACGGGGTCGCTGGTGGGGACGATACGGGACGACGCGTTCCCGTGCGACAGGCCGGCGCGTCCGAAGCGCGTCCGGCGTTCCGGCGGGTGCTCAGGCGGGCGAGGCCCCGGTGGGACCGGCCGGCGACTCGAAGGAGATCGACACGATGGCGCTGATGGCGAGGTTGTGCTCCCGGGCGCCGCCGGAGGCCCGGTCCGAGGACTCGACGGTGACGACGGAGTCGCCCCGGCGGGTGACGTGGCCGGTGAAGGAGTCGCCGCTCAGCAGGCGTACCGAGATGACCCGGTTCTCGTGGCGGGCGTTGTCGAGGAGCGCGATCCAGGAGGTGATGAGCCCGGTTCCGGGGGGTTCGAAGGGGTCTTGGGTCATGAGCACCCCTCTGCCCTGAACGAAGAGAAGGGAACGGCCCGGACCGGGGTCCTCACCGGCAGGCAAGGGACCGGAGGCGGCTCAGCCCGTGCAGCCCTCGCCCGACAGGGAGCCGTTCCAGGAGAAGGCCGTGCGGCACAGGTACGTGCCGGGGTCGGGGCCGGCCGTGATCGTGACGTTGACGTTCACGTAGCCGACGCCCTCGCAGTCCTGGCCGGAGATCGTGCCGTGGTCGATCCAGCCGAGGAAGCAGGTGTAGGAGCCGTCGGCGCGGGCGGCCTGCGCGGGCAGCAGCGAGCAGATGAGCGCGGCCGCCGCGGCGACGGCCGTACGCCGGATGAGGGTCACGACTCCACGCTAGGAAGCCCCCCGAAGGCCGCCTAGTACGACATGTCACCGATCGTCGTGAAATTTCGTGTGATGTCGTGGGACTAATTCACGCGCCCTTCAACGGCAGGACATCCAGCGCGGATACCTTTCGACCCTTATCTGTAGGTTTGCTGCCAAGGGAAGCGTCATGTCTCGTTCGTTCATCGCCCTGCTGGCCGTCGGCGCGGCTCTGGCCACCACCGTCGCCGCGCCCGCCGACGCCGCCTCGGGACGGCAGCCGCGCGTCCTGTCCGACGTGACGCTGCCCGCCCCCGACCTGGCCGCCTTCGAGCCGGACATCGTCAAGGACTCCCGCGGCGTCAAGCTGGGCGGCCTCGGCAGCGGCCTGTTCCCGGCCAGGCGCGCGGGCGAGTACTGGATGGTCACCGACCGCGGCCCGAACGGCGAGCCCAAGGTCAACGGGGAGAAGCGGCGCACGTTCCCGGTGCCGGAGTTCGCGCCGGCGATCGTCCGCGTGGCCGTACGGCACGGCGCGGCGCGCATCGTGGAGAGCATCCCGCTGAAGACCTCCGACGGCACCCCGATCACCGGCCTGTCCAACCAGTCCGGCCACGACGAGATCCCCTACACCTGGGACGGCCTGACGCAGCTCCCCTACGACCCGAACGGCCTGGACACCGAGGACATCGTCACCGACGGCCGCGGCGGCTTCTGGCTGGTGGACGAGTACTCCCCCTCGCTGCTGCACGTGGCGGGCGACGGCCGCGTCCTGGCCAGGTACGTCCCCAAGGGTCTGAAGCTCACCGGCGCCGGCTACCCGGTCCACGAGACGCTGCCCGCGATCCTCGCGACCCGGCAGCAGAACCGCGGCATCGAGGCGCTGGGCGTCTCGCAGGCCGAGCGCGCCCTGTACCTGGCCGTGCAGAGCCCGCTCGCCAACCCCGACAAGAAGACCGGCAAGGCGTCGAGCACGGCCCGCATCCTGCGGGTGGACCTGCGTACCGGCCGCCCGACCGGCGAGTGGGCCTACACCATGGAGAACGTGGCCACCTTCGACCCGGCGGCCGAGCAGGGCGACATGAAGATCTCGGCCCTGAACGTGCTGAGCCCCGGCCGCCTGCTGCTCCAGGAGCGCACCGACGCCGTGGCCCGCCTCTACACCGTGGACCTGCGCCGGGCGACGAACCTGCTCGGCGGCCGGCACGACGACCCGGCCACCACGCCCTCGCTGGAGGCGTCGCTGCCGTCGAACGTCACCGTCGCCACCAAGGCGCAGGCCGTGGACCTGGCGGCGATCCCCGGCCTGCCCGGCAAGATCGAGGGCGTCGCCCTGCTCGACCCGGTGACGCTCGCCGTGGCCAACGACAACGACTTCGGCCTCGGCACCTTCGACGCCGACGGCCGCCTGGTGGACTCGGGCGTGACCAGCCGGATCCTGACGATCCGCCTGGCCAAGCCGCTCTTCTGAGCCGTCCCGTCAGGACGACGTGTTCGCGCACGGGTCCCAATCGCCCGGAAGGAGCTCGGGAGCCGTCACGGCCGAGGTGATCGGGCGGAACTCGGCGCGTTCGCCCGACTCGGTGATGGCCGTCATGAGCTCCAGCACGTGCAGCGTCAGCTCGCCCGAGGCCCGGTGCGGCGTGCCCGCGCGCAGCGACCGGGCCAGGTCGAGCACGCCGATGCCGCGTCCGGCCCGGCCGGCGGCGACGGGCAGCTCGCGCCAGTCGGGGTCGTGCCGGCCGCGGGCCAGCAGCGGGCCGCCGAAGGTGTTGGGGTCGGGCAGCAGCAGGGCGCCTTCCGTGCCGATCACCTCGATCAGCTTGCGGCTGACGGGCGAGTCGAAGCTGAAGGTCGCGGTGGCGGTGGCCGTGCCGGGGAAGTCCAGCAGGGCGTTGACGTGGGTGGGCACGTCCACGGGGAAGAGGGTGCCGGCCTTGGGGCCCGAGCCGACGACCCGCTCGGCGCGGGCCCTGCGCGTGCCGCCCGCGACCCGGGCGACCGGGCCGAGCAGGGAGACCAGCGCGGTCAGGTAGTAGGGGCCCATGTCGAACAGGGGGCCGCCGCCGGGCCGGTAGTAGAACTCGGGATCGGGGTGCCAGGACTCCGGGCCCAGGTTCTGGAAGGCGACGGTGATCCCGACCGGCTCGCCGATCAGGCCGGAGCGCAGGGCGTGCGCCGCGGCCTGGAGCCCGGGGCCGAGGAAGGTGTCGGGGGCGCCGCCGACGCGCAGGCCCAGGTTGGCGGCCTCGGCCATGACCTTGGCCGCCTGGTCCATGTCCAGGGCGAGCGGCTTCTCGCCGTACACGTGCTTGCCGGCGCGCAGGGACTCCAGCGCGACGGCCGCGTGCGCGGCCGGGACCGTCAGGTTGACCACGATCTCGACCTCGGGCAGGGCGAGGATCTCGGCCAGGCTGCCCGAGGCGGGCACGCCGTGCTCGCGGGCCGCCGCGGCGGCCCGGCCGGTGTCCAGGTCGGCCACGCCGAGCACCCGCACGTCGGGGAAGGCGGTGAGGTTGCGCAGGTACTGGGCGCTGATCACCCCGGCGCCGACGACCGCGACGCCCACGGGCCCGCTGCTCATGCAGCCTCCAGACTGGTTCCGCTGCTCATGAGCCCTCCAGGCCGGTGAGGTGGGCGTGGCTGTCGGCGAGTGCGGTGAACAGGTCGGTCGCGCACGTGTCGAGCTCGACGATCCGCCAGGCGTCCGGCACGGCGGCCAGGATCTCGGGCACCGGCATCGCGCCCGCCCCCACCGCCGTGTGCGGCTCGCCCTTCACCACCGGCCCGTCCTTGACGTGCAGCGCGAGCGTGCGCCCGGCCAGGCGGCCGAGCAGGGCGGGCACGTCGGCGCCGCCCACGGCCGCCCAGTACGTGTCGATCTCCAGGAACACCTCGGGGGCGAGCAGGTCGGCCAGCGCCTCGATGGCGTGGCGGCCGTCGATGCTGGGCTCGATCTCCCACCAGTGGTTGTGGTAGCCGATGCGCATGCCGTGCCCGGCCGCCTGCTCGGCCAGGCCGTTCAGCAGGTCGGCGGTGCGCGCGAGGCCGTCGCGGGTGGTGAACTCGGCCTCGGGGACGCCGCCGGGGATGATCACCAGGTCGGCGCCGACCGTGGCGACGGCGTCGAAGACCTCGGCGGGCTCCTGGCTGAGCAGCGCGTACGCGTGCGTGCTGCTCACCGCGAGCCCCAGGTCGTCGATCACCTGGCGGAAGCCCTTGGGGTCGGCGGTCGGGTCGAAGGGCTCGACGGCGCCGTAACCGATGCCGGCGATGCGCTCAAGGGTGACGTCGCGGTCGGCGGCGAGCTGTTCCCTGACGGTGTAGAGCTGGACGCTGAGCGGCCTGGTCATCCACGGACCCCCATGAGGTGCTCGAGGGCGAGCTGGTTGAGCCGGGTGAAGTGGAAGCCGCGCCGGGCCGCCGCCTCGGGGTCGAAGTCGTCGGCGGCCAGGTCCTGCCAGGTCTCGCCCGCGGCGAGGGTGGGCCGGGCCAGCTCGTCCACGCGGGAGGCGCGCAGCGCCTCCTGAACCTCGGCGTCGGCGCGGAAGGCGCGCGACTTCTCCTTCAGGATCAGGTACGTGCGCATGTTCGCGGCGGCCGAGTCCCACACGTCGTCGGGGTCCTCGGTGCGCAGCGGCTTGTAGTCGAAGTGCCGGGGGCCGTCGTAGCCGCCGTTCTCCAGCAGGTCGACCAGGAAGAAGGCGCTCTTGAGGTCGCCGTGGCCGAAGATCAGGTCCTGGTCGTACTTGGGGCCGTGCTGGCCGTTGAGGTCGATGTGGAACAGCTTGCCGTGCCACAGCGCCTGGGCGATGCCGTGGACGAAGTTGAGCCCCGCCATCTGCTCGTGGCCGACCTCGGGGTTGAGGCCCACCATCTCGGGGTGCTCCAGGTCGTTGATGAGCGCCAGGGCATGGCCGATGGTCGGCAGCAGGATGTCGCCGCGCGGCTCGTTGGGCTTGGGCTCCAGGGCGAAGCGCAGGTCGTAGCCGCGGTCGAGGACGTACTGGCAGAGCAGGTCCAGGCCCTCCTTGTAGCGGTCGAGGGCCGCCTTGACGTCCTTGGCCGCGTCGGACTCGGCGCCCTCGCGTCCGCCCCAGCACACGTACGTGGTCGCGCCGAGCGAGGCGGCCAGGTCGATGTTGCGCATGACCTTGCGCAGGGCGTACCGGCGCACGTCGCGGTCGTTGCTGGTGAACGCGCCGTCCTTGAACACCGGGTGGGTGAACAGGTTCGTGGTGGCCATCGGGACCTTCATCCCGGTCTCGTCCAGGGCCTTGCGGAAGGCGGCGATCGCCTTGTCCCGGTCGGGCTCGACGGCCAGCAGGTCGTCGTCGTGGAAGGTGACGCCGTACGCGCCGAGCTCGGCCAGCCGGTGCACGCTCTCGACCGGGTCGAGCGCGGGACGGCTCGCGTCGCCGAACGGGTCACGTGCCTGCCAGCCCACGGTCCAGAGTCCGAAGGTGAAGCGATCGGCGGGTGTCGGAGTGAAGGATGACATTTGCTGACGTCCCCTACCTTTAGTCCATAATCTGTACATAATCCTGAGGAGGCATGCATGGTGGCGTCAAGGGGGGTCCGGCATGATTCCATGCGTGCCCGCAATCTGGCCGTGGTACTCCAGGCCGTCCACGGGCAAGGCCCGCTCACCAGGGCGGCGCTGGCCGAGCTCACCGGGCTGACCAAGACCACCGTGTCCAGCCTGGTCGCGGCCCTGCTGGAGGCCGGCGCGGTGAGCGAGTCGGGCGCGGTGCGCGACGGCGAGCGCGGGCGGCCCGGCGTGGCCGTGGGGCTGAGCGGGCACCGGGTGGCCGCGCTCGGGCTGGAGGTCAACATCGACTACCTGGCCGCCTGCGTGGTCGACCTCACCCGGTCCGTACGCCTGCGCCGCACCCGCCCGGCCGACAACCGCGGCTCCGACCCGGCCGGCGTGCTGCAACTGCTGCGCGACCTGGTCAAGGAGGTCACCGCGGAGGCCGAGGCGGCCGGGCTGCGGATCATCGGCGCCGCGCTGGCCGTGCCCGGCACGGTCGAGGGCGGCCTGCTGCGCAACGCCCCTCATCTGGGCTGGCGCGACGTACGGGTGGCCGACCTGCTCGGCCTGCCGTGCGCGGTCGACAACGAGGCGAACCTGGCGGCGCTGGGCGAGTTGTGGTTCGGCTCGCGGGCGACGGACTTCCTCTACGTCTCAGGCGAGATCGGCGTCGGCGCCGGGCTGGTCGTGGACGGGACCGTGTTCCGGGGGACGTACGGGCTGGCCGGCGAGCTCGGGCACGTCGTCGTGACCCCCGACGGCCCCGCCTGCCGGTGCGGCGGCCGCGGCTGCCTGGAGGTGTACGCGGGCCAGGACGCCCTGCTCGGCGCGCTGGACTCGGTCGCCGCCCTGGTGGACGCGCTGACCGAGGGCGACCGGCACGCGCTGGCCGCCTGCGCGCGGGCCGGGGAGGCGCTCGGGGTGGCGCTCACCTCGGCCGTGCACCTGCTGGACCCCGGCCGGATCGTGCTCGGCGGCATCTTCGCCCCGCTGTTCCCGTGGCTGGCGGCGCCGGCCCGGGACGTGCTCGCGGCCCGGCTGGGGCAGATGCGCGGCACGCCGCCCGCCCTGGTCGTCTCGGCCAACGGCGCCGACGCGGCGGTGCTGGGGGCGGCCGGGCTGGTCATCCAGCGGATCGTCGCCGACCCCGCGGACGTGCTGGGCCTGTGAGGGTCAGTAGTAGCCCTTGTTCCCGTCGACCAGCTCCCTGACGATGTCGAGGTGGCCGGCGTGCCTGGCGGTCTCCTCGACCATGTGGATCAGCACCCAGCGCAGCGAGGACGCCGCCGACCGGAAGTCGGGGTGCTTGCCGACGTCGTCGAGCGAGTGGGCGGCGACGATCTCGTTGGAGCGCTCGCACTGCTTGGCGTAGTCGTCGAGGAGCTGGGCCAGCGTGACGCCCTCGACCAGCATGTCGGCGTCTTCGGGCGCCTCCAGGAACTGCGGGTTGCCCTCGGCGCTGCCGCCCAGGAAGAGCACCTCGAACCAGCAGTGCTCGGTCCAGCGCATGTGGGCGACCAGACCGGCCACCGTCATCAGGGGCGAGGTCGGCAGGACCGGCCGGTGGGCGTCGGCCTCTGACAACCCCTCGCACTTCCACTGGACGATCGAGCGCTGCATGTCCAGCCAGCCGACGAGCTGGGTACGTTCGTCGGCCACGAAGGGCGGACGTACACGGGGTGGCGTCATGCGCCGGAGGCTACTGCAGGGCTCACCGGCAACGCACCGCATTTTCGGCCGGTTCGCGTATGACCCTGGCGAGCCGCGACAATGGCTCGATGGCGGAAAGTGCAGAGGCCGACTGGGTCTCCAGGTTCGCGGACGAGGTGATCTCCGAGGCGGAGCGTCGTGCCCCGGGCAAACCGATCGTCTGCGCCTCCGGGCTCAGCCCCTCGGGCCCCATTCACCTGGGCAACCTGCGCGAGGTCATGACCCCCCACCTCGTCGCCGACGAGATCAGGCGGCGCGGCCTCGACTGCGTGCACCTGCTGTCCTGGGACGACTACGACCGTTTCCGGCGGGTGCCCGCGGGCGTCGACCCGTCCTGGGCCGAGCACATCGGCAAACCGCTGACCTCGGTGCCCGCCCCGCCGGGCAGCCCGCACACCAACTGGGCCGAGCACTTCAAGGCGCCGATGACCGCCGCGCTGGCCGAGCTGGGCGTCGACTACCGGGGCATCAGCCAGACCGAGCAGTACACCTCGGGCGCCTACCGGGAGCAGATCCTGCTGGCCATGCGCGAGCGGTCGCGGATCGACGCGATCCTGGCGGCGTACCGGACCAAGGACGGCGGCCGGGAGGTGGCCGACTACTTCCCGTACAGGCCGTACTGCGAGCTGTGCGAGCGCGACCTCACCAAGGTCACCGCGTACGACGACGAGACGACCGAGCTGGCCTACACCTGCGAGTGCGGGTTCGGCGAGACCGTGCGCCTGGCCGAGCACGACCGCGGCAAGCTGGTGTGGAAGGTCGACTGGCCGATGCGGTGGGCGTACGAGGGCGTGGTCTTCGAGCCGTCGGGCGTCGACCACCACTCCCCCGGCTCGGCCTGGATCGTCGGCGGCCAGATCGTCGGCGAGGTGTTCGGCGGCGAGCAGCCGATCGGCCCGATGTACGCCTTCGTCGGCATCACCGGCATGGCCAAGATGAGCAGCTCCAAGGGCGACGTGCCGACCCCGGCCGACGCGCTGGAGATCATGGAGGCGCCCGTGCTGCGCTGGCTGTACGCCCGCCGCAAGCCCGCCCAGTCCTTCAAGGTCGCCTTCGACCAGGAGATCCAGCGCCTCTACGACGAGTGGGACGCCCTGGCCCGCAAGGTCGCCGCCGGCCAGGCCCAGCCCGCCGAGCTGGCCGCCCACGCCCGCGCCGTGGGCACCGCCGCCGGGCCGCTGCCGGCCACGCCGAGCCCGGTGCCCTACCGCACGCTGGCCTCGATCCTCGACATCACCACCGGCCACGACGAGCAGGCGCTGCGCATCCTGCGCGACCTCGACGCCGTCGACGAGCTCGACCAGGCCCGCCCCCGGCTCGACCGGGCGCAGCGCTGGGTGGCCGACCACCTGCCCACTGACCAGCGCACCCGCGTGCGCGAGACGCCCGACCAGGAGCTGCTCGACTCCCTCGGGCAGACCGAGCGCGAGTCGTTGCGGCTGCTGGCCGAGGGCCTCGACGACTGGACGCTCGACGGCCTCACCGGCCTGGTCTACGGCGTGCCGAAGCTCCAGGCCGGCCTTGACGCCGACGCCAAGCCCACGCCGGAGCTGAAGGCGGCCCAGCGCGCGTTCTTCGTGCTGCTCTACCGGCTGCTGGTCGGCCGGGACACCGGGCCGCGACTGCCCACGCTGCTCATGGCGGTGGGCGCCGACCGGGTGCGGAAGCTCGTCGGCGGGTGAACGGCGTCGTCCTGGTCACCGGGATCTCGGCCGCGGGCAAGTCCACGGTCGCCCAGGCGCTGGCCGAGCGCCTGCCGCGGTCGGCCCACGTCCGGGGCGACACCTTCCGCCGCATGGTCGTGGGCGGCCGGGCCGAGATGACGCCCGGGTCGGAGGAGGAGGCGGTGCGCCAGTTGCAGCTCCGCTACCGGCTCGCGGCTCGAACGGCGGACTTGTATTTCGAAGCCGGATTTACAGCAATTGTGCAAGATGTGGTCCTTGGAGAGGACTTGGAGCGGTTCACCCGGTGGATCCGCACCCGTCCGCTCCGGGTGGTCGTGCTCGCGCCCGACGCCGCCGCCGTCGAGCGCCGCGAGCGCGAACGCGCCAAGACCGGCTACGGCGCCTGGACGATCGCCCAGCTCGACGCCGCTCTGCGGGCCGGTACGCCGCGGATCGGCCTGTGGCTGGACACCTCCGCGCAGTCCCCCGCCGAGACCGTCGACGAGATCCTCGCGCGGGCGGACGAGGCATTGGTCGGTGGAGATCGCATATAAGTAGGATCACTGCAAGGCAGTGTCAAGTGGGCTGCATGTGTGCAGGTGCACCTTGTACCCATGAACAAGCAGCCCTTCGCCGCCAGTGTCAGTGTCATCGTCCCCGCGATGAACGAAGCCGAGAACCTTCCCCACGTCTTCGCCACGCTGCCCGACTGGATCGACGAGGTGATCCTGGTCGACGGCAACTCGACCGACGACACCGTCGCCGTCGCGCGCAGGCTGCGCCCCGACCTCCGGGTCGTCGTGCAGAGCCGGCGGGGCAAGGGCAACGCCCTCATCGAGGGTTTCCAGGCCGCCCGGGGCGACATCATCGTCATGATCGACGCCGACGGCTCCACCGACGGCAAGGAGATCCGCTCCTTCGTCGAGACCCTCATCGACGGCGCCGACTTCGCCAAGGGCTCCCGGTACGCCCCCGGCGGCGGCTCCGACGACCTCAGCCCCATCCGGTCGCTGGGCAACAAGGTCCTCACCGGCCTGACCAACATGCTGTACGGCACCCGTTTCACCGACCTGTGCTACGGCTACAACGCCTTCTGGCGCGACCACCTGGACGTCATGGAGCTCGACTGCGACGGCTTCGAGATCGAGACCCTCATGAACGTCCGGGCCGCCCAGGCCGGCCTGGTCATCCACGAGGTGCCCAGCCACGAGCGCTCCCGGATCCACGGCGCGAGCAACCTGCACGCGGTGCGCGACGGCTGGCGCGTCCTGAAGACGATCATGCGCGAGCGTACGCGCGGCACCGCCCTGATGCCGCAGACCGAGGTGGCGCTCGCGAAGTAAGAAGTGACATTCTCGGACAATGCGCTACATAGTGATCGGAGCAGGAGCAGTCGGCGGCACCATCGGCGCCCGCCTCCACCAGGGCGGGCACGAGGTCGTGCTCGTCGCGAGAGGCGCGCACCACGAGGCGCTCGAGCGTGACGGACTCCGCCTGATCACCCCCGACTCCGACGAGACCCTGCGCATCCCCGCGGCCTCCGGCCCGATCCCCACCCGCGACGACGACGTGCTGATCCTGGCCACCAAGTCCCAGGACACCCTGGCCGCCCTCGACCCCTGGCCGGCGGACCTGCCGGTGGTGTGCGCCCAGAACGGCGTGGCCAACGAGCGCACCGTCCTGCGCAGGTCCGAGCGGGTCTACGGCATGTGCGTGTGGCTGCCCTCCCAGCACCTCGAACCCGGCGTCGTGGCCGCCTACGGCCGGCCGTACTCGGGCCTGCTGCACGTCGGGCGCTATCCCCAGGGTGTGGACGACCTCGCCGGGCAGATCGCCGACGACCTCGGCAAACACGGGCTGCTCGCCCGCGCCACCCCCGACGTCATGCGCTGGAAGCACGGCAAGCTGCTCAGCAACCTCGGCAACGCCGTCGAAGCCCTCGTCGGGCACGCCGACGGCATGGTCGAGCTGTTCGACAGGGCCCGCGCCGAGGCCGTCAGCGTGTTCGAGCACGCGGGCATCCCCTACTCCACCCCCGAGGACGAGCGCCGGGTGCGCGGCGACCAGGTGGAGGTCGTCCCCATCGAAGGCGTTCAGCGTGGCGGCGGGTCGTCCTGGCAGAGCCTGGCCAGGGGCAGCGGCTCGATCGAGGCCGACTACCTCAACGGCGAGATCGTCCTGCTCGGCCGCGAGCACGGCGTCCCCACGCCGGTCAACGAAGTGCTGCGCCGCGAGGCCAACCGGGTCGCCCGCGAGAAGCTGCCGCCCGCCTCGATGCCGGTGGCGGAGCTGACCGCGCTCATCGACGCGCGTTCCGCAGCCTGATCCCGCTGAACCGCATGCTGCTGCCCGTCACCTCGTGCCAGAACGGCCACAGGTTGTCCAGCACGCGCAGCTGGATCCCGGCCTGCTCGTGCAGCTCGAACAGGTCGCCCACCGGCTCGGGCGGCCCGAGCGGGACGACCGGCTCCCTCGACACCACGGCGTGCGGCGGGTCGCCGATCGGCGCAAATCCGGCCGCGGGCAGGCGGTAGGCGTACAGGCGGACGTCCATGATGGCCTGGAGCCAGGCGTACTCGACGGCGTGCACGCGGTCGCCGCAGCCCGCGCCGGCGATCCTGGCCACGTCCTCGTCGGTCGTGTCCGGCCCGCGCCAGGCCATCGCCCGCGGGCAGGCGCGCGGGAACCAGTGGTCGGGGCAGCGGTCGTGGCCGACCGCCCACACGTACGGCTCGCCGAGCGAGGACGTCTGCGCGACATGGGGCACGAACCGCTCGATGGTCGGGTCCTCGGAGAAGTGCAGCACCTGGCCTGGCTCGGGTCTCATACCCGCCATCATGCGCATACCCCGTCTCCGTCAGGGCAGAAGAAACGCGCTCTGACGACAAGGGGTGAGTTCGGATGGTCTTATTGGGTCTGATCCTGGTCCTGCTCGCCGGCGGCGCCGTCGCCTTGGTGGCGACGGAGGAGAGCTCCAGGTACATCCTGTTCGGCAACACCTACCAGCTCGACCACGTCCAGATGTTCCTCGCGGGAGCGGTCGCCGCGGCCGCCCTGCTGGCGGGGATCTGGCTGATCGGCGCCGGGTCGCGCAGGACGGCCAGGAAGCGCCGCAGGCTGCGGGCCGCCCGCGCCGAGGCGTCCGACCGGGTCTCCCGGCTGGAGGGCGAGAAGCGCGACCTCGAACGGCGGCTCGAACGCGACCGCAACCGCGCCGCGAACGACGGCGTGACGGACGGCCGCGTCGCACACGAACGGGTCGCGAGCGAGCGAGCCGCACACGAACGGGCGGACGGCGACCGGCTGGTGGCCGGCGGCCGTCCCGACGACACCAGGCCGTGAGCTCATGGGCGCGAGGGCAGCAGCTTGCCCTCGCGCCAGAGCGCGAACCCCGTGACCAGCGCTCCCACGCCTTCCCAGAGCCCCACGCCGAAGAACTCGCCCGGCGCCGCCCCCGTCAGCACCAGCGTCGTGAACACCGCGAACGTCACCAGCCTGAACGGCACGGTCCACCGGAAGAACGGCGTGTAGTCGGCGGATGCCGCGAAAACGTAATAGACCCCCATGTTCACCGCCGCCATCGACGAAGCCGCCATGTAGACCAGCGTGTAGTCGCCGGACGGGCGTACGTCGAGCACCTCGAAACCCAGCAGGACCAGCAGGGAGTCCGGCGACAGCAGCCCGACGAGCCCGAGCGCGAAGGCGAGCACGCCGAAGACGCCGATGGTCCAACCGGCGGTGGAACGCGGAAGACGCACAGAAATCCTTCCAAAGGGGGGTGTAATCTGCGAGGCGATCTCATCATGCACCCGGAGGTCGCATGCCCCCCACGCGTGGCCGTCCCATTGCTCTGAAGCTCCTGATCCTCCTGCTCGTGCCGCTGCTGTCCCTGGTCGGGCTGTGGGCGTTCGCGGCGGGCCTGACCGGCGGCGACGGCCTGCGCCTGCTGGAGATCAACAAGCTGGCCTCCAATCTGGCCACGCCGTCGGAGCGGATCAACGCCGAACTCCAGGACGAGCGGCTGGCCTCGGTCGAGTTCCTGGCCACCCAGCGCCGGGCGGACAAGCTGGCCAGGCAGCGCGGGCAGACCGACCGGGCCGTGGCGGCCTTCCGCAAGCTGGCCAAGGACCAGCGCGGGATGTCGCCCGAGATGCGCACGCAGCTCGACGCCCTCAACGCCAAGCTCGACCTGCTGGCCGGCATCCGCGCCAAGGTCGACGGCAACACGGTCGCGCCGCTGGCCGTGATCGACGGCTACAGCCAGATCGTGGACGCCTCCTTCCGCATGTACGACGCGATGGTGCTGGTGCCCGACATGTCGCTGTACCGGCAGGCGCGGGCCGTCACCATGCTCGGCGAGGCCAAGGACCTGGTCTCGCGGGAACGCGCGATGATCGTCGTGGTGCTGGCCAGAGGGCGGGTCGAGGCCGTCGAGCGGGAGGCGTTCACCGGGATGGTGGCGACCCGGCGGCTGCTGTACTCGCAGGCGCTCTCGCACCTGGACGGCGGCCTGCGCGGCCCGTACGAGCAGCTGGCCGCCTCGCCCGTCTACAAGGAGTTCCTCGACGCCGAGGACGCCATCCGGGGTCAGGCCGCGATGAACGGCCTGCCCGCCACCGCCGCCACCTGGGAGATCGACGGCCAGAACCTGTGGGCCGTGCTCGAACGCGACCAGGGCCAGGCCGTGGAGGGCATCGTGGCCCGGGTGACGCCGGCCGCGGGGAGCATCCTGATCAAGATCGGCGTGGCCGGCGGCGTGGGCCTGCTCGCCGTGCTCGCCTCGATCCTGCTGTCGCTGCGCTTCCGCAGGCGGCTGGTCCGCGAGCTGGCCGGGCTGCGCGACGCGGCCACCGAACTGGCCGAGGTGCGGCTGTCCGGGCTGATCGAGCGGCTGCGCACGAACACCCGTCCGCCCACGGCCGCCGAGGTCGCGCCGCTGGAGGTCAGGACGGAGACCGCCGAGGTCGCCGACATCGTGCGGGCCTTCAACCACGTGCAGTCCACGGCCGTCGAGGCCGCCGTCGACCAGGCCAGGCTGCGGCACGGCGTCAGCCAGGTCTTCGTGAACCTGGCCCGGCGCAACCAGTCGCTGCTGCACCGCCAGTTGCTCCAGCTCGACGGCATGCAGCGGGCCACCGAGGAGCCCGACCTGCTGGCCGACCTGTTCAAGCTGGACCACCTCACCACCCGCATGCGCAGGCACGCGGAGAGCCTGATCATCCTGTCCGACCAGGCCCCCGGGCGCGGCTGGCGCAACCCGGTGGCCATCCTCGACGTGCTGCGCGCGGCCGTCGCGGAGGTCGAGGAGTACGAACGCGTCGAGATCCTCCCGCCGCCGCAGACCGCGCTGCTCGGCGCGACCGTCACGGACGTGGCCCACCTGCTGGCCGAGCTGGTCGAGAACGCCACGCTCTTCTCACCCCCCAAGACCAGGGTGGACGTGCGCAGTTCGAGCACCCCGCACGGCCTGATGATCGAGATCGAGGACCGCGGCCTCGGCCTGCCCCGCGTCGAGCTGGACGAGCTCAACGACCGGCTGGCCAAGATGCCCGAGTTCGACCTGGCGCAGAGCGACCGGCTGGGCCTGTTCGTGGTCGGCCGGCTGGCCGCCCGGCACGACATCAAGGTCACCCTCGCGCCCTCGCCCTACGGCGGCCTGACCGCGATGGTCTTCCTGCCCTCAGCCCTCCTGGCCGACCAGCCGGTCCTCACCGGGAGCTAGGTAGGCCGTCCCGCCCGAGGCCCGCGCCCGCGCGACCGCCAGCAGCCGCCGGTGGCCGTGGGCGGGCAGCAGGCGGGCGGCCTCCTCGTGGGTGTAGAAGCCGTGGTCGTCCAGCTCCTCGGCCTGCAAGGTGATCACCGTGCCCGGCGGGAGCTCGCCGCAGTCGAACATGAAGTTGACCATCGCGTACGGCACGTAGGCCAGGCCGTCGACCCAGCTCACGGCGAGCAGCCTGCCGACCTCCAGCACCAGGCCGAGCTCCTCGGCGACCTCCCTGGCGCACGCCTGCGCCGGGTGCTCGCCCGCGTCGATGATGCCGCCGGGGAAGGACCAGTGGTCGCGGTAGTTGGGCTTGACGAGCAGGGCCCGGCCCCGCTCGTCCGTGATGTAGGCCGCGGCTCCGGTGACGACCCGGTTGACGGTGGACCAGAAATCGTTCACCGGACCCACGTTACGGCAGCACCTGCAGCAGGGCCTGGGTCCTGGCCCTGGCCGGTTCCTCGACCCGCTGGCTCTCCTTGCCTCCGGCGTCCAGCACGACCAGCGTGTTGTGCGCGCCGCCCGCCACGCGGACGACCAGCCGCCCGTCGGCCAGGTAGAACGCGCCGATCAGCCGGCCCTTGACGGCCGGGGTGAGCTTCCGGCCCGTCACCAGGTCGACCACGGCCGGCTTGAAGGCCGCCGGCCAGCTGCCGTCGCCGAGCGCGGCGGAATCGGCGGGGACCGCGACGACCGCGTTGCGGCCGTTCGGCGACAGGCTCTGCACGTGGGTGACGAGCTTGACGCCCTTGGCCCTGGCGGCCTTCCCGGTCCTGACGTCGAGCCGGTAGACGGCGTCGGCCTCGCCGGTGTAGCCCGCGAGGTAACGGCCGCCCGCCGCCCACGCCAGATGGCACACGCCCTTGGACGTGCCGAGCCGGCGCCTGCCGGTGCCGTCGGCCTTGACCGCCATGATGGTCTCGCCCTTGCCGACGTAGGCGACCTGCGTCGAGTCGGGCGACCAGACGGGGGTCAGGCACGGCGTGCCGCCCTGGAGCTTCGTGGCCGCGGTGACGGTCTTGGCGCCGTCCTTGACCTGGAGGTTGCCGCCGTCGGTCACCCAGGCGGCCTTCCTGCCGTCCGGCGAGACGGCGAACTGCGGCAGCGCGCCGATCTTGGCGAGGGTGCTCCACTCCCCGCCTTCGTAGCGGGCGAGCCGGTGGCCGTTGTCGGCGTAGACGGCGGCGCCCGAGAGCTCGGGCGCGCCGGCCGCCGACGCGGGGGTGGGGGCCAGCAGTGCGGCGCCGAGGGCTACCCCGGCCACAACACGAATCTTCATGACAGCCTATGGTGCCGTAACGGATCAAAGACGCATGAACGGCTCGCTGAAGTGCGCGGTGGCGATCGTCGCCCGCTCGGCCCGCAGCGCCGCCAGGACCTCGGTGCGCGTGCGCGCGGCCGTCTCCTGGTCGTCGTCGTAGACGTAGTGGATGCCCGGATCGGTCAGTTGCACCGGGTGGAGCACGAGGTCGCCGGTGATGGCCAGGTCGCCGACCCTGGCGATCTGGTGGCCGGGGGTGTGGCCGGGCGTGTGCTGGACGTGGATGCCCGGCGCGATCTCGGCCTGCCCCTCGACGACGTGGAGCTGGTCCTTGAGCGGGGTCAGCAGCAGGTCGGAGATGGCTCCGGAGGCCGAGTCCACCTCGGCCCGCTGGAGCACGTGGCGGGCGTTCTCGAACACCGGCCGGCCGCCTGTGACCGCGCCGCTCGCGTGGTCGCTGTGCAGGTGGGTGAGGACGACGGTGCCGATGTCGGCGGGCGTGACGCCCACCGCCGCCAGCTCGTCCGTCAGGACGCCGGGCACGGGCGCCCAGCCGGCCGCCGGGGAGTCCTCCCCGCCGATGCCGGTGTCGACGAGGGTGAGGCGGCCTGCGCCGTCACGCAGCAGGTAGCAGTGGAAGTGCAGGACCCACTGATCGTCCGCCGGGTCGGAGCCGGGGAACATCTCGGCGAGCGGGAGGCGGATCGCGGGGCCCATCGGGCCCACCGCGTCGCAGAGCGGCGTCACCTCGACGCCGGAGACGGTGATGGGGCTGTGCTTCATCCCGCCTAGGTTAGGCGGCGACGGGCTGCCGCGGAACGTACTCGTTCTCCAGGTCGGCGGCGTAGACGGCGCGGCAGCAGTGGGCGCACCGGTACATGATCGGGCCCTCGTCGAGCGTGTGCTGACACTGCGGGCAGTGGACGGTGTTCATGGTGATCCCCCAAGGAGCTCGGATGTGTCCATGGAACCCCCGCCGAGTTGCAGGGGTCCTGCATGTCACTTGACACGGTGCCGCTGCGCTGATGGGGGTTTGTGTGCCTTCGCCGCACCGCCGGCCGGGGGTCTTCCACACGGCGTGGTGCGATGAAGAACATTGTCACGCGTACGGGCCGGGACACGCGGCAGAACACACCAGAACCGTCCGGGAATAGTCCAAGAGGGCTAGGCGTTTGATGGGGCGGAACGTGTGGTATCTTCCCCACAAGCGTTGAGCTTCTGCTCCGCTGGTTTTCCTCGTCAAGCCCCGCCCAGGTTCTCCGGGCCCGGCTTCTTCATCGAACTCGCCGATCTCTGGTCGGCGCATCTCCCCCAAAGGGGCTCATCATGTCTGTTCACACCATTCCGCAACAGCGCGCGGAAACGCCCGCAGGGCAGGTGAGCGGCCTCCTCGACGTGCAGGAGAAGTCCGCCCACATCCGCGCGGAACACCTTCCCGGGCCGGGCGACGTACGCGTGCCCCCCGAGCGGGTCAGGCAGCTCGGGCTGCGGCGCGGCGACCACGTCGTGGCCTCCGTGGCCGGGAACAAGCTGGCCGGCGTCCAGTCCGTCAACGGCCTGACCGAGTGGCGGGACCGGCCGCGATTCGACGAGCTGACGCCCGTCCATCCCGACGAGCGGCTGGTCATCGAGACCGGGGCGCTCAGCACCCGGGTCATCGACCTCGTCGCGCCCATCGGCAAGGGGCAGCGCGGTCTCATCGTGGCGCCGCCCAAGGCCGGCAAGACGATGGTGCTGCAGGCGCTGGCCGCCGCGGTCACCCGCAACCATCCCGAGGTGCACCTCATGGTCGTGCTCGTGGGCGAGCGGCCCGAGGAGGTGACCGAGATGCGCGCCTCCGTCCAGGGCGAGATCTTCGCCTCCACCTTCGACCACCCCGACCGCGACCACGCCGCCGTCGCCGAGCTGGCCCTCGAACGCGCCAAGCGCCTGGTGGAGGCCGGCCGCGACGTCGTGCTGCTGCTCGACTCGCTGACCCGGCTCGGCCGGGCCTACAACAACCTCGCGCCCGGCGGCGGCCGGGTGCTCACCGGCGGCATCGACGCCCGCGCCCTCTACCCGCCCAAGCGCTTCTTCGGCGCGGCGCGCAACGTCGAGGGCGGCGGCTCGCTGACCATCCTCGCCAGCGCGCTCGTGGACACCGGCTCCCGCATGGACAACAGCCTGTACGAGGAGTTCAAGGGCACCGGCAACATGGAGCTGCACCTCGCCCGCGACCTGGCCGAGCGACGCCTGTTCCCCGCGGTCGACCTGGAGGCCTCCGGCACCAGGCGCGAGGAGATGCTCCTGCACCCGCAGGAGCGGCAGGTGATCTGGCGGCTGCGCCGCACGCTCGCCGGGCTGGACCGGCAGCAGGCCCTGGAGACGCTCGTCGGCAAGCTGCGCGCGACGCCGTCCAACGCCGCGTTCCTGCTGGAGGCGCTGCGCGCGGCGGCGTGAGGCCGCTGGAGAATGGGCGCATGCTGGCCGACATCGTCGAACACCTGATCTGCCCCGTCTGCCACGCGGACGTGGAGCTCGCCGACGGCGCACTCCGGTGTGCGCGGGGGCACTCCTTCGACGTGGCCAAGCAGGGGTACGTCAGCCTGCTCACCGGGTCACGCCCGCCCGGCACCGCCGACAGCCCCGCGATGGTGGCCGCGCGGGCCGAGTTCCTGGCGGCCGGGCACTACGCCCCGCTGGCGCAGGCGCTGGCGGAAACCGTACGCGTACGGGTGGCGGGCGGAGAAAAACGTGAATCTTCTACTGAATCGAATGACGAAACCGGGCCGAGAGCGTACGGTGGGGCGGGAGTGGAGGCCGGTCCGCAAGGTGGGCCGGTGACCGTCGAGGGTCTCGGCGCGGCGGGCAGGGTCGCACCGCTGATCGTCGACGCCGGCACGGGCACCGGGCACTACCTGGCGGCCGTGCTCAATGCGGTGGACGATGGCATCGGGATGGCGTTCGACGTGTCCAAGCACGCCGTACGGCGGGCGGCGCGGGCGCATCCGAGGCTGGGGGCGTTCGTGGCGGACGTGTGGCGACCGCTCCCGATCCGGCATGGGGTGGCCGATGTGGTGATCGATGTGTTCGCGCCCAGGAACGGGCCCGAGTTCCGGCGGATCCTGCGCCCTGGAGGGGCGGCGATCGTCGCGACCCCCGCGGCGGCGCACCTGAGCCCGCTGGTCGAGGAGCTGGGGCTGCTCTCGGTGGACGAGGAGAAGGACCGCCGGGTCGCCCGCAGCATGCAGGGGTTCACCCAGACCGGGCGGCGCACGATCGAGTTCGACATGGAGCTCCGGCCGGACGAGCTGACCCAGGTCGTGGGAATGGGCCCGAGCGCGTGGCACACTGATTCCGCCGAGCTGGCCGCCCGCATATCCGGCTATTTCCGCCGACATGCCAAGAATGGCCAGAAGAAAGTTACGGTCAGAGCCGCGTTTCATCTGTCTATCTTCGAGCCTGAGCCCCGTTCAAGACCTGTTCCTTGACGGGCATCTGCGACTGGTGTTACTGATGGGGCATTTAGTCCGAAATTCCCCCACATTCCCCGAGTATTTCCGCGACTCAGGCGCAATACTGGACGGCATCCCGCACCCAGAGGGCGTGGGCCATCGATGGGAGGGGGCGCACCGGATGAAGGCGGAGGAACGCTGGCAGGCCAGGTTCCGTGCGTCGCGCATGACGTTGCCGGCCTGGGCCCGCCAGGCCCCGAACCGCTCCATCTACCGCTCCAACGCCACTGGGACGTGGGAGGTCTACGCCTGGGACCGGGCGACGGGCGCCGTGCGCCAGGTCACCGACCGGCCCAAGGGCACCGCGTACGCGGCGATCGACCCGGCGGGACAGTGGATCTACTGGTTCGCCGACACCGACGGCGACGAGTTCGGCACCTGGTGGCGCCAGCCGTTCGCGGGCGGTCCCAGCGAGCCGGCCGCACCCGGCCTGCCGCCGGGCCAGCCGGGCGGCATCGCGCTCTCGGCGACCGGGATGGCCGCCATCAGCCTGGCCAGCGAGGGCACGTTCCGGATCCACCTGGTACGTCCCGGCGCGCCGGCCGAGCTGCTGTACGAGCACGCCGAGGCCGCCTGGGTGACCGACATGTCCCTCGACGGCTCCCTCATCGCCATCAACCACGGCGAGTACGGCGACTTCCGGCGTCCGGCGCTGCGCGTCGTCGACCAGCACGGCGAGACCGTCGGCGAGCTCTACGACGGCCCCGACAAGGGCGTGCACGGTCTCAGCTTCGCCCCGGTGCTCGGCGACCGCCGCCTGCTGACGCTGCACGAGCGCCGCCAGCGCCACGAGCCCCTGGTCTGGGACCCGGTCACCGGCGAGCAGCGCGAGATCTGGCTGAAGGACCCCGGCGACCTGGCCGCCGAATGGTTCGACGACGGCCGCGGCCTGCTGATCCTGCGCGACCACCGCGCCCGCAGCTACCTGCACCGCTACGACCTGGCGGGCGGCGTCCTGACGCTCATCGACACCCCGCACGGCGTGATCGACGAGGCCGCGCCGCGGCCCGGCGGCCACATCGAGTACTCCTGGTCCAGCGGCTCCCGCCCGCCGATCATCCGGTCGAGCAACGGACAGGTCGTGCTCAACGCGGGCGGCCCGCCGGCGCCGCCGAGCGTCCCCGTCGAGGATCTCGACGTCGAGGGGCCCGGCGGGCGCATCCACGCGCTGGTGTCCAAGCCCGAGACCGGCGCGGCGCCCCACCCGGCGGTCTTCCTCATGCACGGCGGCCCGACCGACCACGACCGCGACACCTTCTCCCCCGAGGTCGCGGCCTGGGTCGACGCGGGCTTCGCCGTCGTCCGCGTCAACTACCGCGGCTCGACCGGCTACGGCTCGGCCTGGCGGGACGCGCTGCACGGCGACGTCGGGCACATCGAGCTGGCCGACATCGCCGCCGTGCGCCGGACGCTGGTGGACCGGGGCACGATCGACCCCGCCCGGCTGATCCTGGCCGGCACCGCCTGGGGCGGCTACCTCTCGCTGCTCGGCCTCGGCGTCCAGCCCGGCCTGTGGGCCGCGGGCATCGCCGCGGTGCCCATCGCCTGCCACCAGACCTGCTACGAGGACGAGGCCGAGAGCCTGCGCGCCTACCAGCGCGCCCTGCTCGGCGGCTCCCCCGACGAGCAGCCCGAACGGTACGCCTTCTGCTCGCCGATCACGTACGTGGACCAGATCAAGAGCCCTCTGCTGATCCTGGCCGGCGAGAACGACACCCGCTGCCCGCTGCGCCAGATCGAGAAGTACGTGGCCAAGCTGGCCGAGCATGGCCGCGAGCACGAGCTCTACACCTACGGCGCCATCCGCGGCTCGCTCGTGGTCGCGGAACGCATCGCGCAGACGGCTCTGCAACTGGAGTTCGCCCGCAAGCACGTGCACGTCGGCTGACCTCTCGCGCACGTCGTGGGAGCGCTCCTGCGGGGGCGCTCCCGCATGGGTCAGCGCGCGCGCAGGACCACGATGGCCAGGTCGTCGGCGCTCGGCTCGGCGGCGAACTCCGCCGCGCCCCTGCGGATGCGCTCGGCCACCGCCCTGGCCGACAGCCCGGCGCACTCGGCCAGCAGCTTGGCCAGGCCGCCGTCGTCGTCGAGCAGCCGCCCGCCCGAGCGCCGCTCGGTCACGCCGTCGGTCACCGCCAGCAGCACGTCACCGTGGTCGAGATGGATGGTGTCGGCCTCGAACACGACCTCGTGGAAGACGCCGAGCAGCGACTGGGGCGTGGTCACCGCCTCCACCTTGCCGCTCGGCTTGAGCCGCAGCGCCTCGGGATGGCCGGCTGACACCAGCCGCACCTCCAGGCCGGACTCCACGGGCGTGATGTCGCCGTGGAGCAGCGTGAGGAACCTGGCGCGCTCGCCCTCCTCCAGGATCGCCTGGTTGAGCCGGCCGAGCACCGCGGCGACGCCGTAGCCCTCGCGGGCCAGCAGGCGCAGCGTGTGACGGGCCAGGCCGGTCACCGCGGCGGCCTCGGGGCCGGTGCCGCAGACGTCGCCGATCGCGAAGCGCCAGGAGTCGTCGCCCGCCTTGAACAGGTCGTAGAAGTCGCCGCCGACCTCGTTGGCCTCGCCGGCGGGCTCGTAGATGACGCCGTAGTCGAGGCCGGGCACCTCGGGCTCGTTGGGCGGCAGGAGGCTGCGCTGCAGCGCCCGGTTGGCCGCGGCCTGCTGGGCGTAGAGCCGGGCGTTGTCCATGGCCAGCGCGGCGCGCCTGCCGATGTCGTCGGCGAACTGGATGACCTCGTCGGGGAAGCGGTCGGACCGGCCGAGGCACATCATGCCGAGCCCGCGGCCGCGCGCGGTGAGCGGCACGGCCAGCACCTGGGAGTCGTTCAGGTGGATGACGGACGTGGCCCTGGTGTCGGCCGCGCCGACGTCCATGTCCGTGAGCTGCTCGCGCAGGCCGTCGATGCGGGCCTCGTCGGCGTGCCAGAGGTAGACCAGCCGCAGCGGGCCGCCCGAGTTGCCGGCGGTGTAGACGGCGCACCAGCTCGACAGACGGGGCACGACGATCTGGGCGATGATCGCCGGGACCATGTCGGGGTCGAGGGTGCCGGCCAGCAGGTCGCTCGCGTCGGCCAGGAACCCGAGCCAGTGGGGGCCCCGCGCGCTCTCCTCCACCCACTCCGCGGCCACCTGGTCCACGGAGCCGGGTAGCGTGAGCCTTGCCCATTGGACACGGGAATCGCCCGCGAAGGTGACTCCCCACTCTTCCACGTTCACGGAAGGAGCCTTCGGGTCACCGTGCGCGGTGATCCGCTGCCGCAGTTCGACCTGGACTGCGTCCCCGTAATGCTTCCAAATCACCTCAAACGGCTCGTCAGAGACCTGCTCCGCGAGATCGCCGGCCACCTGCTCGGCGGTATGGAGCACGCTGACGGTGGCCCACGCGGTCATCACCTCGCGCGTGAACCTCATCGCAGCCGTCACAGCGGTATCGCCAGGCGCGAAGGTCGCGGCCAGCACCGCGTGGGGAGAAGCAGTCATCCCATCGTGCCTACCACACTTCTCACTGACTTGGGGTAAATCCAAGGGCAGGACTACGAGCTACTCATCGTGACAGACTTGAATCACTCGCCGGGACCCGTCGCGAGTGAAGGAGGCCCCATGACCACGGCCAAGGCCGCATCAAGCCCGGAGGAGAGGACCTATACAGAATCGGATCTCGTTCCCGTGCTGGAGACTCTGTTCTCCTGGCGTGACGGCGATTTCCGGCGTCGGGTCCCGCACGCTCCTCCCGGCATCCTCAGCGAAGTGCGCCTGCTGCTGAACGAAGTGGCCGACCGCCGCGAACATCTCGCGAACGAGCTGGCGAGAGTTCGCAAAGAAGTCGTCAAGGAAGGGCGCTTCGGGGAGCGGCTGACGCCCGGCCCGGGCGTCGGGGCGTGGTCCGAGAGCGTCGAGTCGGTCAACATGCTGATCGACGCCCTGGTGAGCCCGGTCAGCGGCGCGGCCGACGTGATCGACGCGGTGGCCAAGGGCGACCTGTCACGACGCATCGACCTCGACCGGTCGGCCCGCGGCGAGGTGCGCCGCCTGGGCAAGGCCATCAACGGCATGGTCGACCAGCTCGCCCTGTTCAACTCCGAGGTCACCAGGGTCGCCCGCGAGGCGGGCACCGAGGGCCGGCTGGGCGGCAGCGCCAACCTGCGGGGCATGTCGGGAAGCTGGCGCGACCTCACCGAGGCCGTCAACACGATGTCCTCACGCGTGGCCGCGCAGGTCCGCGACATCGCCGTGGTCACCACGGCGGTCGCCAAGGGCGACCTGAGCCGCAAGGTCACGGTCGACGCCGTGGGCGAGATGTTCGAGCTGAAGAACACCGTCAACACGATGGTCGACCAGCTCTCGGGCTTCGCCGAGGAGGTCACCCGCGTGGCCCGCGAGGTCGGCACCGAGGGCCAGCTGGGCGGCCAGGCGCAGGTCACCGGCGTGTCGGGCGTCTGGAAGGACCTCACCGACAACGTCAACTTCATGGCCAACAACCTGACCTCGCAGGTGCGCTCGATCGCGACCGTCGCGACGGCGGTCGCCCAGGGCAACCTGTCGAAGAAGATCACCGTTGACGCCGAGGGCGAGATCCTGCAGCTCAAGGACACCCTCAACACGATGGTCGACCAGCTGTCGTCCTTCGCCGACGAGGTCACCCGCGTGGCCCGCGAGGTCGGCACCGAAGGCAAGCTCGGCGGGCGCGCCGAGGTGAAGGGCGTGTCCGGGGTCTGGAAGGACCTCACCGACAACGTCAACTCGATGGCCAACAACCTGACCTACCAGGTGCGCAACATCGCCCAGGTGACCACGGCCGTGGCCAACGGCGACCTGACCCGCAAGATCGACGTCGACGCCCAGGGCGAGATCCTCGAACTCAAGTCGACCATGAACACGATGGTCGAGCAGCTGTCCTCGTTCGCCTCCGAGGTCACCCGCGTGGCCCGCGAGGTCGGCACCGAGGGCCAGCTCGGCGGCCAGGCGCAGGTGCGCGGCGTGTCCGGGGTCTGGAAAGACCTCACCGACAACGTCAACTCGATGGCCAACAACCTCACCTCGCAGGTGCGCCAGATCGCGGCCGTCTCGTCCGCGGTGGCGCAGGGCAACCTGTCGAAGAAGATCACCGTTGACGCGCAGGGCGAGATCCTGCAGCTCAAGGACACCCTCAACACGATGGTCGACCAGCTGTCGTCCTTCGCCGACGAGGTCACCCGGGTGGCCCGCGAGGTGGGCACGCAGGGGCAGCTCGGCGGCCAGGCGAGGGTGCAGGGCGTGTCGGGCGTGTGGAAGGACCTCACCGACAACGTCAACTTCATGGCGAACAACCTGACCTATCAGGTGCGCAACATCGCCGAGGTCACCACGGCCGTGGCCAACGGCGACCTGACCCGCAAGATCGACGTCGACGCCCAGGGCGAGATCCTGGCGCTGAAGACCACCATCAACCGGATGGTCGACCAGCTGTCCTCCTTCGCCTCCGAGGTCACCCGCGTGGCCCGCGAGGTGGGCTCGGAGGGCCAGCTCGGCGGCCAGGCCCGGGTCGAGGGCGTCGAGGGCACCTGGAAGCGGCTCACCGAGAGCGTCAACGAGCTGGCCGGCAACCTGACCACGCAGGTGCGCGCCATCGCGACCGTGACCAGCGCCGTGGCCCGGGGCGACCTGACCCGTTCGATCGCCGTCGAGGCGCAGGGCGAGCTGGCGGAGCTGAAGGACAACATCAACTCGATGGTGGCCAACCTCCGCGAGACCACCCAGGCCAACCAGGAACAGGACTGGCTCAAGTCCAACCTGGCCCGCATCTCCCGGCTCATGCAGGGCCACCGCGACCTGTTCGAGGTGGCCAAGCTGACGATGAGCGAGCTCACTCCGCTGGTCTCGGCCCGCTACGGCGCCTTCTACGGCATCGACCCCGAGGGCGACCACGAGCTGACGCTGATCGGCGGCTACGGCGTGCGCCCCGACCGGGGGCCGCGCCGGCGCTTCGCGATCGGCGAGGGCATCGTCGGCCAGGCGGCGGCCGAGGGCAGGCACATCATCCTCGACGACGTGCCGCCGCAGTTCATCACCATCGACAGCGGGCTCAGCCAGTCCACGCCCGCGCAGATCGTCGTGCTGCCGATCCTGTTCGAGAACCGCGTGCTCGGCGTGCTGGAGCTGGCCTCCTTCACCCCGTTCGGCGAGGTGCACCTCGACTTCCTGACGCAGCTCGTCGAGACCATCGGCGTCACGATGAACACGATCATCGCCAACTCCCGCACCGAAGACCTGCTGACCGAGTCCCAGCGGCTCACCCGTGAGCTGCAGGAACGCTCTGACGAGCTCCAGCGGCAGCAGGAGGAGCTGCGCAGGTCCAACGCCGAGCTGGAGGACAAGGCGGCGCTGCTGGCCAAGCAGAACCGCGCGATCGAGATCCAGAACTTCCAGATCGAGCAGGCCCGCCGCACCCTGGAGGAGCGCGCCGAGCAGCTCGCCGTCTCCTCGCGGTACAAGTCCGAGTTCCTCGCGAACATGTCCCACGAGCTGCGCACACCGCTCAACAGCCTGCTGGTGCTGGCCAAGCTGCTGACCGAGAACGCCGAGGGCAACCTGACGTCCCAGCAGGTCGAGTTCGCCCGCACGATCCACAGCGCGGGCTCGGCGCTGCTGCAGCTCATCAACGACATGCTCGACCTGTCGAAGGTCGAGGCGGGCCGGATGGACATCCATCCGATCCAGGTGTCGCTGCCCAAGATGGTCGACCTGCTGGAGGCGGCCTTCGCGCCGCTGGCCCAGGACAAGGGGTTGTCGTTCGGCGTCGAGGTGGCCTCCGACGTGCCGAGCGAGCTGCGGGCCGACGAGCAGCGTCTGCAGCAGGTGCTGCGCAACCTGCTGTCCAACGCGGTGAAGTTCACCCCGAAGGGCGAGGTCAAGCTGCGGGTGGCGGCGGCGCCCCGGGGCGTCGACTTCGACGACGACACCCTCCACGACGCCACCGACCTGCTGGCCTTCCAGGTGATCGACACCGGCATCGGCATCGCGCCCGACAAGCGCGAGGTCATCTTCGAGGCGTTCAGGCAGGCCGACGGCACCACCAGCCGCAAATACGGCGGCACCGGCCTCGGCCTGGCCATCTGCCGCGACATCGCCCGGCTGCTCGGCGGCGAGATCCACGTCGACAGCGAGCTGGGCAGGGGCAGCACGTTCACCCTCTACCTGCCGGCCTCCTACACCGGCCCGCTGGCCGCCACCGACGGCAGCACGGCCCCGCGCCGGCAGCTCATGACCTCGCCCGCCGAGGAGCAGGCCGCCGCCGCGACCTTGCCCGAGCCGCCGCCGCTCGACATGCCGATGCCCGAGCTGGTCGAGGCGCCCGTGGAGACGCCCGCCCAGTGGCAGGGCGACGACCCGCTCAACGGCGCCAAGATCCTCATCGTCGACGACGACATCCGCAACGTGTTCGCCCTCACCAGCGTGCTGGAGCGACACGGATCGACGGTCGTCTACGCCGAGAACGGCCGCGAGGGGATCGAGCAGCTCGAACGGAACGAAGACGTCGCGCTCGTCCTGATGGACATCATGATGCCGGAGATGGACGGCTGGGCCACGACCTCGGCCATCCGGCGCATGCCCCAGTTCGCCGACCTGCCGATCATCGCGCTGACCGCTAAGGTCATGCGTGGTGATCGCGAGAAGAGCATCGCCTCGGGCGCGTCCGACTACGTGCCCAAGCCGGTCGACGTCGATCGCCTGCTCGAACGGCTGCGCGGCTGGCTCAGCCGTGGGCGAGGAGCCACGACCGACTCGTCGCCCTCAACCGCTGAAGGGTCGTGATCGATGCCGGACCGTGCAAAGATCCTCCTGGTCGACGACCGCGAGGAGAACCTGATCGCCCTGGAGGCGATCCTCAGCTCGCTCGACCTGGTGCCCGTACGCGCCAGGTCCGGCGAGGAGGCGCTCAAGGCGCTGCTCAACACCGAGTTCGCGCTGATCCTGCTCGACGTCCGGATGCCGGGCATGGACGGCTTCGAGACGGCCGCCCACATCAAGCGGCGAGAGCGGACCAGGAACATCCCGATCATCTTCCTGACCGTGGTCGACAGCGCTCCCGACTACGCCTTCCGCGGATACGCGGCGGGCGCGGTCGACTATCTCACCAAGCCGTTCGACCCTTGGGTGCTGCGGGCGAAGGTGTCGGTGTTCACCGAGCTCTACAACATGAACAAGCGCCTGGCCGAGCAGGCGTCGTTGCTCCGCGAGCGGCTGACCGGCGAGCTGCCGCCCGGAGCGGGTGACCACGCCTCGGTGCTGCCGGAGTTGTCCCGGCGGCTCACGGCGGTGGAGGACGAGCTGGCCCGGGTGCGGGAACTGGCCCGCAAGTCGCAGGATCCGGCGCTCGCCGTACCGCTGGCCGACCTGGGCGATCGGGTCGCCCACCTGCGCGCCGGCTTCGACGCGCTCTCCTGACCTCGTCCCGTCCGACGCCCGGGCCGCCGCTCATGGCGCCCGGGCGTCTGGCTTGCCACGCCTCCCGGGAGGGTCAGTGGCGGGCGCGTTCGAGGGCGTCCCAGAAGCCGCGGCGCAGAGCGTGGCGGACCTCGTCGTGCAGGAGGAAGTCGATCGGCAGCGAGGACCCCTGCAGGAGGCGGGCCTCCAGGTCGGAGGGCATGCGGGGCTTGCGGGCGAGCACCGCCTCCAGCCACAGCGCGGGCGCGTCGCGGGCCACGGACTCGCCGAAGTCGTGCCCTTCGCGATGGGCGGCCTTCACGGCGTCGGCCAGCGTGGTGGCCCCGGCGGTGGCGGCGGGTGGCGGGGAGACGGGCGCGGCCTGCGGCCCGGTGTACGGCCCGAGCTGCGCCTGCTGGTACGTGCCCCCCGAGGACGGCGTGGCGAACTGCCCGGTGCTCGGCGAGGCGGACTGCGGCTGCTGCAGCGGCCCCGTCGCCGGCGCGGACGGCGGCACGGACGGCGGGATCGACGGCGGCTGCTCCTGGTACCCCGAGTACGAGGGCAACACCGGCGGCGTGGCCGACCGCCCGCCCGAGGACGTCTGCCCGTTGGCGGACGGCTGGCCGGAGGAGGGCGCCGCGTGGCTCCCGGAGGACTGCCCGGCCGCGTGGCTGCCCGAGGACGGCGCCGGCGGCAGCGAGGCCGTCGGGGTCACCGGGGGCGCGGCCGGCGGTGCGGGCGGCAGCGAGTGGGCGGCGTGCCCGTTGCTGAGCGGCTGGTGGTGGCCGTTGGCGGACTCGGTGACGCCGCTCACCATCGTGACGTAGGGCCGCAGGTGGGCGCTGCCCAGCTCGACCAGGTCGTCGGACTCCTGCCGCAGCGACCGGGACACGGCCCACCCGCCGTCGGCGGCGATGTGGATGACGGTGACCCTGATGCCGAGATCCTGGGCGTCGCACACCACCTGGGCGAGGTCTTCGTCGCCGCTGACGACGACGGCGTCGCAGATGGCGTTGTTGCGGGCGAGGGTCATGAGGTCGCGATGGACCTGGGCGTCGACGCCCTCGCGGCGGCCCGGCCGGATGCGCGAGAGCCTGAGCTTGAGGCCCGGGATGTCGGCCAGCGCGTCGTGCTCCGGGGTGCGGCGGCCCTCGACGGTCGCCTCGTACCAGTAGCACCGCAGCAGCGGCAGGCCCGTGCGTTCGCGCGACAGGTTGGTCATCAGCTGGAGGAGCCCGGGATAGTCCCAGGCGACGGCCTCTCGATGGCGAGTGCCGTGCACGGCCATCGCTCCGTCTGCCAGCAGATAGCCGGCGTCCACGAACAGCGCACAGCGATCCACTGACACCGCCCCTTTCCTGGTGGTCCGACCTTGCTGGCTCTGCACCGTCAGAGACCGGACTCGGCGGCCCTCTTTCAGGGTAATGAAAGCAGGTGATCGCGCGAGGGTGAATCCCGACGATTCGACCGCGGGCCGCCGTCCAGCCAGACCATTTAGGCAGACCGTACCAGTTCGTCCTGTTTGCGGTCATGAGCGTCCCCTGACGGTCAGCGCGGCCGCGCCGAAGAGCACGACGTCCTTGTCGGTCACGATCGTCAGCGCCGGATCGCGGCCCAGCTCGGCGTCGACCGTGTCGACGTCGACGCCGAAGGTCATCCCCCTGGCACCGTTGGCGGAGCCGTCGAAGACGTTGGCGCGCTCACGGTCGCCGCCGTCGGGGACGATCGCGCCGGTGCCGAGCGAGACCTTGTCGCCCTGGAGATCGGCGTCGCCCTCCCAGGTCACCAGCTCGGCCCGGGCCGGCGCGGCGGCCGGGTTCAGGCCGCCGAGCGGCATGCGCACCTTCCTGGCCGCGCCGCCGATCACGGTCGCCGTGTCGAGCACCACGGCCTGGCTGTACGGCTCCCGCGGCCCGGCCACGACCACCACCAGGCTCCACCCGGCGTGGCTGGAGGCCCCCTCCGCCATCGGCGCGTCGGCCGCCCACCACAGGCCGCCCGGCCGCGCCTGCCCGGCCAGCGCGGTGACGTCGGCGAACGCCTGGTAGGCCGGGCCGAGCGGCATGTCGAGGGCCGTGACGTGGTCGGGAAGGACCGACACGTACGTGCGCCGGCCCGGCGCCCTGACCTTGACGGGCCCCGCCGCCGCGCCGCTCGCCGACCAGTAGAGCCCGGCCCACACGACCCTGCTGTCCTTGGGCAGGGTGAGCCGGGCCGCGCTGGACGCGGTGGTGGCCGGGCTGGAGTCCTGGTCGAGCGGGGTCATCGGCCACAGGTCGTTGTCGCGCTGGTCGCCCTGGCGGCGCCTGGCCTCGGCGCAACCGTCGTGCTCCTCGGGACAGCTCAGCAGCGTGTTGCCGATCGCCCGGACGGCCACCCTGCCCTCGGTGGCGAACCGGGCCGACGCCCCCACCGTGCGCACGCCCTGCGCGGCCCGCGCGTTGACGTGGAGGTCGTCGGCGTCGACGCGCACGGCCGGCCCGGCGCCCTCCGGGGCCAGCTCCGACACCAGCACGCGCAGGAACACCGCCGTGCCGTGCCCCGCGGCCAGCGGCTGCCTGGCGCACCGGGCGCCCTGGCCGGCCTGCCGGCAGGACCAGCCGTCGACCGTGCCCACGGGATCGAGGAGCGCCACGCCGTGCCCGCGCCTGGCCGGCGGCAGGAGCGTCACGCCGGGCGGCAGCTCGACGGTCGCGGCCAGCTCGCCGCTCGGGCCGTCGCCGTCGTTGCGCAGGCGCATGCCGACGATGCCGGGCTGGGCGCGTACGAGGGCGCCGAGCGCGCCGATCGTGGCGCGCAGCCGCGGCCTGCCCCGCGGCTCCTTCCGCGGCGGCGGGACGCGCGCCGGCGGCTCGCTCGCCACGGGCAGCGGCACCGGCCGCACCGACACCGGGGGCTGGGCCAGCGGCGTGGGCGTGGCCACCGGCCGCTCGGCCACCGGCGACTCCCCGGACACCAGCACGAACGCCGCCACCGCCGCGGACGCGACCGCGACGCCGCCCGCCGCCACGACCTGCTGCCGCGAGGGCGCCCGTCGCAACCAGCCGAACAGCCGCAGGAGCCAGCCCGCTCCGCCGCCGGCCGCGCCCGCCTTGGCCAGCGCCGCGGCGTAGCCGCTGAACACCGGGCCGGCGATCAGCGGGCCGACGATGACGCGCAGGCCGCGGTTGACGTCGGTCAGTTCGAGCAGGACGCCGTGGCATTCCTCGCAGTCGTTCACGTGGTCGTCGACCGCGCGCGAGTCGCGCCTGGCCAGGCCGCCCCTGACGTAGGCGCCCATCTTGCCGAGCACGGGACGACACTCGTGCTGCGGCGCCGCGCGCAGGTGCATCTGCAGGTACGCCTGCCGCAGCCCCTCGCGCGCCCGGTAGGCCAGCGCCGCCACCCCGTTGGCCGACAGGCCGAGCAGCGGCGCGACCTCGGCGGGCTTGCACTTCTCCACCTCGGTGTGCCAGAGCACCGCCCGCCACCGCTCGGGCAGCGACAGGAACGCGCGCGAGATCATCGACCGCTCAAGGCCGACGAGCGCGGGATCGACGAAGGGCACGCCCGCGTCGTAGCGCTCGATCTCGCCGGTGGTCACCTGGCGGCTCTCGACCCGGCTGCGGTCGTAGACGGTGCGGCGCACGACGGTCAGCAGGTACGTGCGGAACCCCGACTCCGGGCCGCCACCCCTGCCCACCAGGTCGAGGATCTTCGTGAACGACTCGGCCACGACGTCCTCGACCTCGGACTCGCCCCTGACGAGCTGTCTGGCCAGCGCGCGCGCCGCGGCCACGTGACGCTCGTAGAGCCGTCCGTACGCGGTCGCGACGCCGGCCCGGACCTCCTTCAGCAGGTCCGCATCGCTTAGCGGCGATTCCACACTCATTGTGACCTCACGATTACAGCGGGTTGCCCCGCGCAATCATTCCGCATTCTCCGTCATGACTAAACCGAAGCGCCGTCTTTACCTCTGAGGACCACGGGAGGACGCATGGACGAGGACGTGCTGTCGCGCTGGCGCGGCCGGAGCATGGCGGAGGGCTGGTCGCTGGCCGACGACTGGTGGACCCCGGCGGTGGCGTACGCGATCAGGGCCGCGACGGACGGCGGCGACCTGCCGCGCGCCTGCGAGGAGCTGGGCGCGGCACGCGCGGGGGCGGGGGTGGGGATCAACGAGGGGCTGGGCGACCTGGCGGCGCTGTTCGCCGTCACCGATCGGGGGGAGCCGACGTTCCCCCTGGTACGGGCGTACGCGGCCGGGTGGGCCGAACAGAGCTTCGCGCCCATGAGCGACCTGCAGTGCGAGGACCCGCTGACCGGCCTGGCCACGGTGGCCTACCTGCGTACCAGGTTGGGCGAGCTCTACCGGGGGCGGTCGCGGGCGGGCACCTGCTGGTGGTGGCCGAGCCGTACGGGCAGATCGCGGAGCTGGCCGAGCGGCTGGCGGCGGCGCTCAACCTGGCCACGGCGCTGCGCAGGGCGTTCACCGGCGAGGAGACACTGGCACTGCTCGCGCCCACCCGCGTCGCCGCGGTGACCAGGGAGGACGATCGGCTGCCCGGCAAGGTCGCCGACCTGCGCGCCACGGAGATCCTGCACGGCCGCCACGCCCGCGTCCGGGTGCGGCGGCTCCCCCGCGCGCACGCGCAGGCCCTGGCTCTCATCAGGACGCTGAGCCTGGGACCCTAAGCTTGGGCGCATGACAGACCGCGACAACCTGCTGGCCGAGATCAAGCGCAAGGCCGTCGTCCACGGCAAGGTCACGCTCTCCTCGGGCAAGGAGGCCGACTTCTACCTCGACCTGCGGCGGATCACGCTCGACGGGGTGGCCGCGCCGCTCGTCGGCAAGGTGATGCTCGACCTGACCGACGATCTCGACTTCGACGCCGTCGGCGGGCTCACGATGGGGGCCGACCCGGTGGCCTGCGCGATGCTGCACGCCGCGGCGGCGCGCGGGCGCACGCTCGACGCGTTCGTGGTGCGCAAGACGCAGAAGTCGCACGGCATGCAGCGCCGGATCGAGGGGCCCGAGGTGAAGGGCCGACGGGTGCTGGCCGTGGAGGACACCTCGACGACCGGCGGATCGCCGCTGACCGCCGTCGAGGCGCTGCGGGAGGCGGGCGCCGAGGTGGTGGCCGTGGCCACGATCGTCGACCGGGGCGCGGGCGCGCGGATGGCGGAGGAGGGGCTCGACTACCGCACCGCCTTCAGCCTCCAGGACCTCGGACTGTGAAGGCCGCCCTCGCGCCCTGCCCGCCGGGGGCGCGCGGGCTGCCGTTCTCGGTGACGCGGACGGTGCCCGCGTCGCCGAGCACGACGTCGAGCTCCGGCTCGAAGTAGCTGACCTCTTCACCCCTGCTCATCTCGCGATGTTGCAGCACGTCCCCGCCGGGGACGCGGACGGTCACGGTGGGGCAGACCTCGGCCACGCACTCGATGCGCACGGTCGGCACCCTGCCCTCGCTCGCCCGCACGGCCCCGGTGCCCGTGGGCATGGCCGTGAGCGCTGTCGTGGACGCTGCCGTGGACGCCGGCCGCTCCGGCTGCGAGCCGAACGAGTCGATCAGGGCGCGCACGCCGACGACCACCAGCGTCACCACGGCCCCCACCGCGAGGACGACGAGGGCTGATCGGGCGATTCCCATCGGATCTGACCTGTGGCGTCCCACAGGGGGCACTGTACCCGGTGGTAACCCAGGGCCCCCGGGGTCAGTGCCGGAGGTCAGTGCTGGGGGTCGCTGCTGGAGGGCGCGCGGTGGTGCTTGCCGTTGGGCAGCGGCAGCCGCTTGCGCTCGCGGCGCTTCTTGACGACCTCGACGATGATCGGGATCAGCGAGATGAAGACGATGATGAACACGCCCGGCAGGATGTACTTGTCGATCTGCTTGGGATCGACCTTGCTGCCGAGGAAGTAGCCGAGCAGCACCAGGCCCTCGACCCAGACCACACCGCCGATGACGTTCCACAGGAAGAAGCGCCTGGCGGGCATCTCCAGGACGCCGGCCACCGGGTTCATGAACGTGCGGACGATCGGCACGAACCGCGCCAGCACGACCGCCCTGGCCGGGCCGAACTTCTGGAAGAACTCCTCGGCGCGTATGACGTGTTCGCGCTTGAACAGCCGCGAGTCGGGCCGGTCGAACATCTTCCTGCCGAACCGGGCACCCAGGAAGTGGCCGAGCTGGGCGCCCGCGATGGCACACAACGGTGTGCCGATCACCAGGACGGGGAAGGAGATCGGCGGCGCCTCGCCCACGACCAGCGACGCGGAACTGAAGATCCCCGCCGCCACCAGCAGCGAGTCGCCCGGCAGGAAGAAGCCGAGCAGCAGACCCGTCTCGGCGAAGATGATCGCCAGGACGCCGATGGTGGCGAAGGCGCCGAGGATGGTGAGCCACCACGTCGGGTCGAGGAGATTCCAGAGCCAGTCCACCCCGTGAGCCTACCTGGAGCCGAGCGAATCGGATGTGGCCATCCGGCTCGCGTTGTCACTACCAGTTGTGGTTGGGAGCCGGGATACTGGGCAGGCGCGAAGCCGTACTTCTCAGGGAGATGACTCATGCCCATCGCGACTCCAGAGGTCTACGCCGAGATGCTCGACCGTGCCAAAGCGGGCGGGTTCGCCTATCCGGCGATCAACGTGACCTCTTCTCAGACCTTGAACGCCGCGCTGCGCGGGTTCGCCGAGGCCGAGAGCGACGGCATCGTGCAGGTGTCCACCGGCGGCGCCGAGTTCCTCTCCGGCACGACGGTCAAGGACATGGTGACGGGCGCGACCGCGCTGGCCGAGTACGCACGGGTGGTGGCCGCCAAGTACCCGGTCACGGTGGCGCTGCACACCGACCACTGCCCGAAGGACAAGCTCGACGGCTACATGCGGCCGCTGATCGACATCTCGCTGGAGCGGGTGTCCAAGGGCCTCGACCCGCTCTTCCAGTCGCACATGTGGGACGGCTCGGCCGTGCCGCTGGAGGAGAACCTGGAGATCGCCAAGGAGCTCCTGGACAAGTGCGCCCGCGCCCGGATCATCATGGAGATGGAGATCGGCGTCGTCGGCGGCGAGGAGGACGGCGTCGTCGGCGAGATCAACGAGAAGCTCTACACCACCGCCGAAGACGCGCTGGCCACGGCCGAGGCCGTCGGCGTCGGCGACCGGGGCCGCTACATGCTGGCCGCCACGTTCGGCAACGTGCACGGCGTCTACAAGCCGGGCCACGTGAAGCTGCGGCCGAGCGTGCTGAAGGAGATCCAGGACGCGGTCGGGGCCAAGTACGGCAAGGACAAGCCGTTCGACCTGGTCTTCCACGGCGGCTCCGGCTCGCTGCTGGAGGAGATCCACGAGGCCATCTCCTACGGCGTGGTGAAGATGAACGTCGACACCGACACCCAGTACGCCTTCACCAGGCCGATCGCCGACCACATGTTCCGCAACTACGACGGCGTGCTGAAGGTCGACGGCGAGGTCGGCAACAAGAAGGCCTACGACCCGCGCGCCTATGGCAAGAGCGCCGAGACCGGCATGGCGGCCCGTGTGGCGGAGGCCTGCCACAACCTCAAGAGCAGTGGGACGAAGATCTCCTAGCCACTTGGGCGGCACGGCGGGTATGACTTGTCCTATGGATAACCTTCTCGCCGGGCCGCCCCCGACTCACCTGCCGGACCTGCCCGAGGCCAGGGAGGCGCTGGAATCCGGGGCCAAGGCCGCCGACGTGGCCGCCCGCTTCCCCGCCCACCCGGCGGCCTGGGCCGCGCTCGCGGAGGAGTACTTCGCGCAGGGCCATGCCGTCACCTCCTACGCCTTCGCCCGCACGGGCTACCATCGCGGCCTCGACCAGCTGCGCAGGAGCGGCTGGAAGGGCCACGGTCCCATCCCGTGGGAGCACGAGCCCAACCGCGGCTTCCTGCGCTGCCTGCACGCCCTGTCCAGGGCGGCGCAGTCCATCGGCGAGAAGGACGAGGCCGAGCGTTGCCTGCAGTTCCTCAAGGACAGCACCGAGACCGGATATGAGGCGCTGACCAAGGGTTAGCAGCGCGTTGGGCCCGCATTGGACCCACGCGCCTTGGGACGAATGGGCAGACTCGGGTAGTCTCTCTACGCAAGAGCCCCTGTCGCACTTGCGCCAGGGGTTTCGTTTTGTGCTCGGGAGACTGAACAATGCCGGCTGCCGTTCTCGTTGGGGCCCAGTGGGGCGATGAGGGCAAGGGCAAGGCCACCGACCTGCTCGGTGGCGACGTCGACTACGTCGTCCGTTATCAGGGTGGCAACAACGCGGGACACACCGTCGTCATCGGTGACCAGAAATACGCTCTGCATCTTCTGCCGACGGGGATCCTGTCGCCGGACGTCGTACCGGTGATCGGCAACGGTGTGGTGATCGACCCGGGGGTGCTGCTGAGCGAGATCGACGGGCTGGCCGCGCGGGGCATCTCCGCCGAACGCCTGCTGATCTCCTCCAACGCGCACCTGATCATGCCGCACCACAAGGCGCTGGACAAGGTCACCGAGCGCTATCTGGGCAAGGCCAAGATCGGCACCACCGGGCGCGGCATCGGCCCCGCGTACGGCGACAAGATCGCCCGGATGGGCGTGCGGGTCCAGGACCTGCTCGACCCGGGCATCCTGGCCAAGAAGATCGAGGTCGCCCTGACCGAGAAGAACCAGGTGCTGACCAAGGTCTACAACCGGCGCGGCATCGACCCGGTCGCCGTGCTGGAGGAGTACCTGGCCTACGCCGAACGGCTCAAGCCGCACATCGCCGACACCTCGCTGGTGCTCTCCAAGGCGCTGGACGAGGGCAAGTTCGTGCTGCTGGAGGGCGGCCAGGGCACGCTGCTGGACATCGACCACGGCACGTACCCGTTCGTCACCTCCTCCTCGCCGACGTCCGGGGGCGCGTGCGCCGGGGCGGGCATCCCGCCGAACCGGCTCACGAAGATCATCGGGATCCTGAAGGCGTACACGACCCGCGTGGGCTCGGGGCCGTTCCCGACCGAGCTGACCGACGAGACGGGCGAGTGGCTGCGCAGGACCGGCGGCGAGTACGGCGTCACCACCGGCCGCGACCGTCGCTGCGGCTGGTTCGACGCGGTGATCGCCCGCTACGCGACCCGGATCAACGGGGTCACCGACTACTTCCTCACCAAGCTCGACATCCTGTCCGGGCTCGAGCGCATCCCGGTGTGCGTGGCGTACGAGGTCGACGGCGTGCGGTTCGACGAGATCCCGATGACCCAGACCGACTTCCACCACGCGGTCCCGGTCTACGAGGAGCTGCCGGGCTGGCAGGAGGACATCTCGCACGCCAAGTCGTTCGAGGACCTGCCGCCGAACGCGCAGTCGTACGTGCGGGCGCTGGAGGAGATGAGCGGGGCGCCCATCTCGGCGATCGGCGTCGGCCCCGGCCGCGACCAGACCGTGGTGGTGCGGTCGCTGGTCTGACCGGCACGTGACGAGGGGCCCGGCGCGGGAACGCGCCGGGCCCCTCGTGTGTCGCGGTGTGTCGCGGTGTGTCGCGGTGTGTCGCGGTGTGTCGCGGTGTGTCGCGGGGCCTACGGCCGGCCGGCGGGTTCCCCGCCCGCCGGGCCCTCGGCGGTGAGGACGGCGGCGGTCATCGGGGTGTGCAGGGTCCAGCCCAGGGTCTCGTACAGGGCCTGGCCGGCGGCGGTGGCGACCAGGATGCCCGTGCGGGCGCCCCGGGAGACGGCGGCGGCGGCGAGCGCGGCCATGACCACCGTGCCGAGGCCGCGCCGCCGGTGTTCGGCGGCCGTCTCCACCTGGTCGATCACGGCGGCGCGGTCCGCGACGGCGAACTGGCCGCGCGCCGCGACCTCGCCCGCGGCCGTGAGCAGCCGGGCCACGGTCACCCCCGCCCGGGTGGTGATCGCCAGGGTGTAGCCCGGAGGGGCCTTCGGGGTGGTGCGGGCCAGGGACGCGGTGGTCATCATGTACTCCTGCTCCTGCACGGACCACCGCGGGGGCAGGGAGGGGGCGACCGCCTCGGCGGGGGCGCAGAGCTTGAGCCAGGTGCCGGGGACGGTGAGGGTGCCGGTCAGGTGGTCCAGGATCTCCGCGGTAGGGGTGGGGACGACGTGCCGCGCCACGTGGCCGGGAAGGCCGACGTCCACTCTGAGGCCCCACGGTTCGGGTACGGGCCGCGGGGCGTTGCGGGAGATCACCCAGCCGTCCACCCATGCCCGGACTGTTGCTGAATGGGCATGTTTGAGAACCTCCGTCATGAGCTCCAGCTTATTGCAAGGTAGTTGCATTTATCGTGCAATAAGCGGGCGGAGGGTCCTCTTGGCCGCCTTCGCCTCCGACCGGGCGTAGCAGGATAAAAAGGACACGGCGTGGCACTGCCTCAGCGGGCCTCGCGCCGGGTAGGGTCCCCGGTGTGCGCGTTGAGATTCATGGTCACCGAGGAGCGCGGGGCCTGTGGCCGGAGAACACCCTGCCAGGGCTGAGCCGCACGATGGAGCTGGGCGTCCACGCGCTTGAGCTCGACGTCGCCCTCACCGCCGATCGCCGCCTCGTGCTCACGCACGACCTCACGGTCTCGGCCGTCACCAGCGCCGACCGCCGGCCGCTGCGGCAGGGCGATCCGCTCTTCCCGTACGTGGGCAAGCCGATCAACGCGCTCAGCCTCGCCCAGCTGCGCACGCTCGACGTGGGCGTACGCCTGCCGCGCCACCTCGACGACCCGTTCGCGCTCACCCAGGTCGCCATGCCGGAGACCAGGATGCCCACGCTCGGCGCGGTGCTCGGGCTGGTCAACGCCTACGAGGCCGAGCACGTACGGCTGCACGTCGAGCTGAAGTCCGACCCGACCAGGCCCGAGCTGACGGCCGACCCGGAGATGTTCACCGAGCTGGTGGTCGAGGAGCTCGACCGGCACGGCAGGCTGGGCAACGCCGCCGTCCTCAGCTTCGACTGGCGCGTCATCAGGCACGCGGCCCGGCTCGCGCCGGCGGCCGGGCGGTTCGCGCTGATCGAGCTCGACACGCTCCACTGGCACGAGGGCGGGCTGGGCGACGACATCCCGGCCGCCGCGCGCGAGGCCGGGGCCACCACGCTCTCGCCCGAGCACGTGATGGTCGACGAGAAGCTGATGGCCCAGGCGGCCGCGGCGGGCCTCGACGTGGCGGTCTGGACGGTCAACGACCAGGCCCTGGCCGACCGCATGATCGACCTCGGCGTGGCCGGGATCGTGACCGACTACCCCGACCGCATGCGGGAGTTGTGGCGCGAGCGCGGCCTCGATCTGCCGGAGGGCGTTCGGCCGCTCAAGCCCGTGAGCGTCTGAGCGCCGCTCAAGCCCGTGAGCGTTTGAGCGCCGCTCAAGCCCGTGAGCGTCTGAGCGCCGCTCAGAGCCAGCCGTTGCGGCGGAAGCCGCGGTGCAGCAGCACACAGGCGGTGATCATTACGGCCAGCACCGCCGGATAACCCCAGACCTGCTTGGTCTCGGGCATGAAGTCGAAGTTCATGCCGTAGATGCCGGCGATCATCGTCGGCACGGCCAGGATGGCGACCCACGACGAGATCTTGCGCATGTCCTCGTTGGCCAGGGCGTTCGAGCGGGCCAGGGCGGCCTGCAGGATCGAGCTGCACAGTTCGTTGGAGGACTCGACCTGCTCGCACACGCGGGACAGGTGGTCGCCGACGTCGCGGAAGTACTCGCGCATCTCCGAGGGGATGACGCGGCGCTGCGGCAGCGCCGACAGCGGCGACTGCAGCGGGGTCACGGCCCGCTTCATCTCCAGCATCTCCCGCTTGAGCTGGTAGATCCGGTTGATGTCGCGGGAGCTGACGTCGGCGAAGACGGTCGCCTCGACCTCTTCGAGCTCCAGCTGCATCAGGTCGGCCACCTGGAGGTACTGGTCGACGACGTGGTCGGCGATGGCGTGCAGCACGCCGGCCGGGCCGCGGTTCATCAGCTTGGGCTTGTCCTCAAGGCGCTCGCGGACCAGGGTGAGCGGGCAGTGCTCGCCGTGGCGCACGGTGACCACGAAGTCGACCCCGAGGAACACCATGATCTCGCCGGTGGCGATGATCTCGCTGTTGGCCGTCAGCTCGTCGTGGTCGAGGTAGGCGACCGTCTTCAGCACCATGAACAGCGACTCGCCGTAGCGCTCCACCTTGGGACGCTGGTGGGCCTTGACCGCGTCCTCGACGGCCAGCGGGTGCAGCCCGAAGACCTCGGACAACCACTCCACCTCGGGCGCCTCGGGCTCGTGCAGGCCGACCCAGACGAACGCGTTCGCGCCGTCGGCGTTCTTGTTGTGCTCACGGACGAGTTCGAGGGACTCGACGATGCCCGGGGCGCAGACCTTCTTGCCCTGGATGTAGGCGCCGAATTCGACGATGGAGTCGACAGGAGGCACGCAGATCTCACGCACCGGCTTGGTGAGCGGGCGTGCGGCGTGCGGCTGAACAGGGTGACGGTTGATGCGACGGAAAAGCGTGGACGAGCGCATGGCAGTCCCTTTCCGCCCGACCTGGCACGCTCCACGCGCGATGAAAAGTCACCTCAATCGACACAAATGCGTGGAGGCACGATCAGGCTGCCGGATTGGAGTGGTCGGGGGTAACTGGGGCGTACGTGGGAGAGCACGTACTGCTGGGATCACCAGGTTTCATCCCGGACCACCTCCAATCACAAGAGACGCCGCAAAGCCGCCTTAACCTACCACAGGCGGGTGAACCCAAACGACGATACTCGCCGGAGGGTGCTCGGTTCAGGTAGAACCGCACAAAGATGCGGGCTTGTTCCGGCATCCGACGTGCCTGCAACCCGCCCGGGACCCGCGCCGGGCGAGGGGGCTGGGCCTGCGACAATGGGGCACGTGCGCGTTCTAGTCATTGGTTCCGGAGGGCGTGAGCACGCCCTGTGCCGTTCGCTCAAACTCGATCCCCAGGTCAGCGAGCTCCACTGTGCTCCCGGTAACGCGGGCATCGAAGGCGTCGCGACCGTTCATCCCGTCGATCCCGTCGATCCCGCGCAGGTGGCCGAGCTGGCCGGGCGGCTGGCGGCCGACCTCGTCGTGATCGGGCCCGAGGCGCCGCTCGTCGCGGGCGTGGCCGACGCCGTGCGCGAGGCCGGCATCGCCTGCTTCGGGCCGACCCGCGAGGCGGCCATGCTCGAAGGCTCCAAGGCGTTCGCCAAGGAGATCATGAAGGCCGCCGACGTGCCGACCGCCCGCGCCCGTACGTGCGAGACCGAGGAGGAGGCCGCCGCTGCGCTCGACGAGTTCGGCGCCCCCTACGTCGTCAAGGACGACGGCCTCGCGGCGGGCAAGGGCGTGGTCGTCACCCGCGACCGCGACCAGGCGCTGGAGCACGCGCGGGCCTGCGAACGGGTGGTCATCGAGGAGTTCCTCGACGGGCCCGAGGTGTCGCTGTTCGCGCTGTGCGACGGCAGCACGGCGGTGCCGCTCCAGCTCGCCCAGGACTTCAAGCGCGCCTACGACGGCGACGAGGGGCCCAACACCGGCGGCATGGGCGCGTACACGCCGCTCCCCTGGGCGCCGGAAGGGCTGACCGAGCAGGTCATGCGCGAGGTCGTGCACCCGACGATCGCCGAGCTGGGGCGGCGCGGGCTGCCGTACCAGGGGGTGCTCTACGTGGGGCTGGCCCTGACCCGGAAGGGGCCGAAGGTGGTGGAGTTCAACGCCCGGTTCGGCGACCCCGAGACCCAGGTGCTGCTCGACCGGCTGGAGACACCGCTCGGCGGGCTGCTGATGGCCTGCGCGACCGGCGAGCTCGGCCTCGACCCGGTGTTCAAGGACGGCTCGGCGGTGACCGTGGTGATCGCGGCGGAGAACTATCCCGACTCGCCGGTCAAGGGCGACGTGATCACCGGCCTGGCCGAGACCGAGCACGCGTACGTCATCCACGCCGGCACCACGCGCGGCCCCGGCGGCGAGGTCGTCTCCAACGGCGGCCGGGTGCTGACCGTCGTCGGCCACGGCCCCGACCAGGCGAGCGCCCGCCGCAACGCCTACGACCTCGTCGACCGCGTCGAGCTGCGCGGCTCGCACCACAGGACGGACATCGCCCGATGAAGCATCTGCACTCCGGCAAGGTACGCGACCTCTACGAGACCGACGAGGGCCTGCTGCTGATGGTCGCCTCCGACCGGATCTCGGCCTTCGACTACGTGCTGGAGCCCGGCATCCCCGACAAGGGCGCCATCCTCACGCAGATGTCGCTGTGGTGGTTCGACCAGCTCAAGGACGTCGTGCCCAACCACATCCTGGCCAGGGGCGACGACGCGCGCAGCGTGGTGTGCAAGCCGCTGCGCATGGTCCAGGTGGAGTGCGTGGCCCGCGGCTACCTGACCGGCGGCGGCCTGTCGGAGTACCGCGCGAGCGGCACGGTCTCCGGGGTGCCGCTGCCCCCGGGGCTGGAGGACGGCTCCCGGCTGCCGGAGCCGATCTTCACCCCCTCGACGAAGGCCCCGCAGGGAGAGCACGACGAGCCGATCTCCTTCGAGCAGGTCGTCGCCGAGGTCGGCGCGGAGACGGCCGACGAGCTGCGGCGCATCACGCTCGACGTCTACACGCGCGGCTCGGAGATCGCCCGTGAGCGCGGCATCATCCTGGCCGACACCAAGATCGAGCTGGGCTTCGACGCCGACGGCGTGCTGACGCTGGGCGACGAGGTGCTGACGCCGGACTCGTCGCGGTTCTGGCCGGCCGACGAATGGCAGCCGGGCCGGGCGCAACCTTCTTTCGATAAGCAATATGTACGTGATTGGCTACTCTCGCCCGAATCCGGATGGGACAAATCCTCAGGAAACCCCCCACCTCGACTTCCCAAGCACGTTGTCGAGCGCACAAGGCAGCGATACCTAGAAGCGTATGAGCGCGTCACGGGGGCTCCCTTTAGCGGATGATTCGGCTGGGTCACCTGGTGTCAGCCACTACTGTTGGCCCGATCGAGCCTCACCGTTGATTTCAAGGAGCCGCACGAAATGGTCCGTTACCGCGTGCGCGGTGGCAACGCACTGCGTGGAACCGCGTTCATCCAGGGCGCGAAGAACGCCGTGCTTCCCATGATCGGTGCGGCTCTGCTCGCCGCCAAGGGCCGTACCGTGCTGCGGAACGTGCCGATCATCGAAGACGTCCGGCGCGCGGTCGAGCTGGCCGAGACGATCGGCGCGTACGTGGAGCTGCACGAGTCCGAGCGCACGCTGGTCATCGACGCCTCCCGGCTGAGCAGCCCCGTGCTGCCGGCCGAGATCGCGCGCCGGTTCCGCGGCTCGGTGCTGTTCACGCCCGCGCTGCTCCACCGGCTGGGCGAGGCGATCGTGGAGGGCGTGGGCGGCTGCAACCTCGGCAGCCGCAACCTCGACTTCCACTACCTGGGCTACAAGCGGCTGGGCGCGGTCGTCGACGAGGGCGAGACCGTCATCCACGTCAAGGCCAGCGGCCTGACCGGCGCGACGCTCTACCTCGACACGCCCTCCCACACCGGCACCGAGAACCTGATCATGGCCGCCGCCCTGGCCAAGGGCACGACGGTGATCGAGAACGCGGCCCTTGAGCCGGAAGTGCTCGACGTCATCGACATGCTCACCAAGATGGGCGCGCGCATCAGCGGCGGCGGCACCGGGTTCATCACCGTCGAGGGCGTGGAGGAGCTGCACGCCGTCGAGCACACCGTGATGCCCGACCGGCTCGACGCGGGCGTGTTCGCGATGGCCGCGGCGATCACCGGCGGCGAGCTCAGCCTCGTGGGCACCGGCCTCGACCTGGGCGTCGTCCGCTACAAGCTGGAGCAGATGGGCGTCGACTTCGCCCGGCAGGGCGCGGTGCTGCACGTGCGGTGCGACCGTCCGCTGCGGCCCATCAACATCATCACCGACACCTATCCCGGGTTCGCGACCGACCTGCAGTCGCCGATGATGACGGTGGCCGCCCTGGCCGACGGCACGAGCTACATCCACGAGCGCATCTTCGACGGCCGCTTCGCCCTGGCCGGCGAGCTCAACAAGATGGGCGCCGACGTCGAGGTCGACGGCAGCAGGGCCGTCGTACGCGGGCGCACTCCGCTCAAGGGCGCACAAGTCACGGCCCACGATCTGCGCTCCGGTATCGCGCTCGTGCTCGCCGGTCTGGCGGCCGAAGGAGAGACCGTCATCGAGTCCGGATACCTCATCGATCGCGGCCACGCACATCTCGCGGCGCGAATGCGCGCGCTCGGCGCGGACATTACACGAGAGATTTCTGAGCGCTAAAAAACATGAGAAAAACCGCGTTGAGCTGCTGAGACATCTTGTCGGGCGGTCAACCAGAACGACTTTCCGGAAAAGTCGGGCGTGACATTACGGCCCCCGCGAGCGATCGTTCCAAAAGAGAGCACTGCAACGGACGGCAGGATGGGACGAACATTGGTCGAGAGGGCCGAAGAAACTCCCCGAGTGTCACGCCCGGGCGCCATGACACCGGACCTCACCATCGGCGTGGTCGGACCCCACGACCTGGTCGAGCGAGTCATGCTGATGGGTCACGCCGCGGCACCGCTGCCGTGTCGCCTGGTCGCGGCCGCGTACCGCGATGAGCAGGAGGCGCCCGACAAGGTGACGCGGCTCGGTCCCGGTGTCGACGCGTGTCTGTTCGCCAGCCCGGTCCCTTATGACCTGGCCAGGCGATCAGGCGTGCTGACGATGCCCGCGACCTACGTGCAACTCGGCGGAGCGGCATTGGTGGCGGCGCTGGCGAAGGCCGCACTTGACACTCGGATGGACCCGCAACGGGTCAGCGTCGACGTGGTCAGCAGGGCGGATGTCGAGGAGGCGTACACCGACCTCGGCATACCGGCCACGGACGTGCACAGCCGCGACGAGCCCGGAGCCACGGGCACGATCGCGGCCTACCACGAACGGCTGGCCCGTCAGGGAGCCACCTCGGGGGCACTGACGTGCCTGCCCGCGGTGGCCGAACGCCTGCACGCCGCGGGCGTGCCGGTCATCAGGATCAGGCCGACCTCGGCCGCGGTCCGGACGGCGCTGCACACCGCGGCGCTGCTCGGGGCGCATCACCGGCTGGAGGAGTCACAGCTCACCGTGGTGCTGGTGGAGGTGCCGACGCTGCGCGAGCCCGTGCGGCGCGCGGCGCCCCGCTACTGGCGCGACGAGCTGCGGCTGTCGCTGCACCGGCTGCTGGTCCAGGAGGCGAACCGGATCAACGCGACGGTCTGGCCGATCGACGATCACAGTTACCTGGTCACCGCGACCAGGGGCTCGATCGCCGCGGCCACCGACGGGTTCAGGGTGCTGCCCTTCGCGGCCCGGATCCGGGACGAGCTGGGGCTGGCGGTCGAGGTGGGCGTCGGGATGGGGCGGACGACACACGACGCGGAGTCGCACGCGCGGGCCGCGCTGGCCCGTACCCAGGCGGGCAAGCAGGCCCAGGGGTTCGCGGTGGACCGCGAGGGCCGGGCCCTCATCCCGGCCCCCGGATGCCGCCCACCGGGTCGACCGCGCTCAAGCCGAAGGGCGTGGAGGTACTGGCCAGGCTGGCGGCCAAGCTCGAAGGCGGCGACACGGTGGTCGACGCCGAGGGCGCGGGCAAGATGCTCGGGGTGACGCCGCGCACGGCTCGGCGGTTGCTGCGCACGCTGGTTGACGAGGGACTCGCGTGGCCGCTTCCGCCGAACCGCACCCCGCAGCCGGGGCGTCCGCGCCAGCTCTATCGGCTCATCGTGGAGAAGCTCGGCCCGCGGTGACCGTACGGGGCCCGTCGCCCCATTTCAGGGGCGACGGGTGCCGATTTCTTGACCTGAGGAGTCAAAGGTACAGACAATCCCCTTGACTCTTGGGGACTTATTGGTTGACCCGAGTAGATGCGGGTATGTTCTCCCACGCCCCCGATCGACGGGATTCGGACGGGGGCGCCAAACTTTCCCGCACAGCCCCTTCGGCGCCACCCTTTTTACGGAAGGCGTCCGTAAGGGGCTGTGAGGCGGTTTGGCGGCACTGTCGGACCGGCGGGCATGTCCGGATATAGCCGGTCACCACAACCCGCCTGGGACGCTTTCAGCAGGCGCACGCGATCCCCCGCACCGACTTCAGCAGGCGCACGCGATCCCCGACACCGGCGCCGTCAGGGCGTCGATCGGCCGCCGGCTCACCCCCGAGGCGGTCTCGACCGGAAAGCCCTCCCTGGCCCAGTACTCGAAGCCGCCGAGCATCTCCTTGACCGCGTAACCGAGCCTGGCGAACTCCAGTGCGGCCCGCGTGGCGCCGTTGCAGCCGGGGCCCCAGCAGTAGGTGACGACGGTGGCGTCCCGGGGGACCAGCGCGGCGGCTACTGCGGCGATCTCGGCCGTCGGCAGGTGCACCGCCCCCTGGACGTGCCCCTGGTCCCAGCTCTCCCGGCTGCGCGAGTCCACGACCACGACGCCCGGCGCGCCGGCGGCCAGGTCGGCGGCCACGTCGGAGACGTCGGTCTCGAAGGCCAGGCGGGCGGCGAAGTGGGCGAGGGCGGCGGCGTTGGCGGCGGCCGGGGTGGAGGTGACGGCTGACATCTACGACATTTCCCTTCATTGCTGGTCAGTCGCGATCGTCTCAGCCGGCCCGCCCGCTCAACAGTGGCACGAAAGCCGCCTGTCGCTAATATCGCGCCAAAGTCCTAAGTCCGATACCCGCAGGTGCTTTGTCGGAGTCGCCCGATAAAGTCATGACCCATGAGTGCGAACACCACTGACAGCCGGGCTCCCGTCCTTGTCTGGAGCGCCCTGGCGATCGTGTACGTGGTGTGGGGTTCGACCTACCTCGGCATCAGGATCGCCATCGAGACCATGCCCCCCATGCTGAGCGGCGCGCTGCGTTTCGTGACGGCCGCGCTGCTGCTCGGCGGCTTCCTGCTGATCAGGAAGGGCCTGGAGCCGTTCCGGGTGTCGTGGCGGCAGGTCTGCGGCGCCGGGCTGGTCGGCCTGCTCCTGCTGACCAGCGGAAACGGCATGGTCGCCGTGGCCGAGCAGCACATCTCCAGCGGCCTGGCCGCGCTGCTCGTGGCCTCGGTGCCGCTCTGGCTCGTCGTGTTCCGGATCCTGGTCAGGGACCGGCCGGCCGTGCTGACGCTGGCCGGCGTGCTCGTCGGGTTCGGCGGCGTCGCGGCGCTGTCGCTGACCGGCGGCCAGTCGGTCGACGTCACCGGGATCGTGGTGATCCTGGTCGCCTCGTTCTCGTGGTCGGTCGGCTCGTTCCTGTCGGCGCGCATCCCCATGCCCGCCAACCCGTTCGCGGCCAGCTCGATCGAGATGCTGGTCGGCGGCGCGGGCCTGGCCGTGACCGGCACGGCGCTCGGCGAACGGCTCGACCTGGCGGCGATCTCCGGGCGTTCCTGGGCGGCGCTGGCCTACCTGGTGCTGGTCGGATCGCTGGTCGGCTTCACCGCCTACACCTGGCTGCTGGGGAACGCGCCCATCTCGCTGGTCTCCACGTACGCCTACGTCAACCCGGTCGTCGCCGTCATCCTCGGCGTGCTGGTCGTGAACGAGAGCGTGACCCCGCAGATCATCGCCGGCGGGGCGGTGATCCTGGTGGGCGTCGCCCTGGTGGTCTCCACCGAACGACGCGCCAGGACCAGGACCGCGGCCCTCGCCGAAGAGGTCAGCGCCTAACCGCGGAACTCCTTGGCCGCGGCGAGGAAGGCGTCGTTGGCCTCGGGGTCGCCGATGGACACCCGGGCCCCCTCGCCCGCGAACGGCCGTACGGCCACACCCTCCACCGCGCAGGCGGCGGCGAAGTCGAGGGTGCGCTCGCCGAGCCGCAGCCAGACGAAGTTCGCCTCGGTCGGCGGAACCGTCCAGCCCTGCTCGATCAGCGACTCGCGGACGCGGCTGCGCTCCTTGACCACCCGCTCGACCCGCTCCAGCAGCTCGTCCTCGGCCTTCAGTGAGGCGACGGCGGCGATCTGCGCGAGGTGGTTGACGGCGAACGGGATGATCGTCTTGCGGACGGCCGCGGCCACGGGCTCGTGCCCGATCAGGTAGCCGACCCGCAGGCCCGCCAGGCCGTACGCCTTGGAGAAGGTGCGCAGCACGCAGACGTTCGGCCGGTCGCGGTAGAGCGTCAGGCCGTCGGGGACGTCCTCGTCGCGGACGTACTCGCGGTAGGCCTCGTCCAGCACCACGAGCACGTGCTCCGGCACGCGGTCGAGGAAGGACACCAGGGCGTCGCGGCGGATCGCGGTGCCGGTGGGGTTGTTGGGGTTGCACACGAAGACCATGCGGGTGCGGTCGGTGATCGCCTCGGCCATGGCGTCCAGGTCGTGGTCCTCACCGGCCAGCGGCACCTGGACGGACGTGACCCCCGACAGGTCGGCCAGCAACGGGTACGCCTCGAACGACCGCCACGCGTAGACGACCTCGACGCCGGGCTCGCCGACCGACTCGAACAGCTGCTGGGCCACCGTGACCGAGCCGGCGCCCAGCGCGATGTGCTCGAACGGCACGTCGTACCGCTCGGCGAGGGCCTCGGTCAGCCCGACGGCGCCGGGGTCGGGGTAGCGGTTGATCTGCCGGGCGCCCTCGGCGACGGCCTCGACCACGGAGGGCAGCGGGTCGTAGGGGGATTCGTTCGAGGAGAGCTTGTACGACCGGCCGTCGGCGGAGACCACGGCCTTGCCCGGCTTGTAGGGGGGCATGGTGTCCAGGATGTGGCGGAAACGAGGCATAGAACTACCTTAAAAGGCCACGCCCGATGAAGCATCCGCCAGCCCCCGCACGTCGAGACGGCTCACGGCCGGACGCGTTCCCAGCGCGTCTCCCCGTCGTGCACGAGGTCGGTGGGGTGGAGGCCGGCGTGGGCGGCGACCGCGGCGGAGGCCGCGTGGCCGGGATGGATGTGGGCGACAACCGTGCCGATGTCGTGTGTGTCGCACCAGGAGACCAGGGCGCGGGCGGCCTCGGCGGCCAGGCCACGGCCCTGCCAGGGCACCGCGACCACCCAGGCGATCTCGGCCGTGCCCGCCTCGACGGTCGCCTGCACGTAGCCGGTCAGCCGGCCGTCGGCGCGCAGGCGGAGTACCCAGTTGCGCCAGCCGGGCGGGCCCGCGACCAGACGTTCGTAACGGGCGCGCAGCTCCGGCTCGGTGGCGGGGGCGCCGCCGATGAACTCGTGCAGGCGCGGGTCGTCGAGCACGGCCGCCATCTCCGCGGCGTGCTCGATCCGCAGGGGCTCCAGCGACAGGCGAGGGGTCTCGATGACGTCCATGGGACCGTTCGGGATGTTCACGGGCGGGCGGTCACTCCTGGAGCATGGGCGGGTGGAGGAGCTCGGCGGGGCCGCGGCGGTAGAGCTTGGCGGGGCGGCCGCCGTCTCTGGTGGTGGTGGCGCCGGTCTCCACCAGGAAACCCTCGGCCTTGGTGACCTTCCGGTGGAAGTTCCGGGGATCGAGGGGGCGCCCCCAGACGATCTCGTACACCCGGCGCAGGTCCGCGACGGTGAACTCCGGCGGGCAGAAGGCCGCCCCCAGGGACGTGTACTCCAGCTTGGCGCGGGCGCGGTCGACCCCGTCGAGCATGATGCGGCGGTGGTCGAAGGCCATGACGGCCAGCGCCTCGACCGGCTGCCAGCTCATGTGCGCCTTCTCCGAGGCCGGCAGGTCGGGGGCCAGGCCCAGGTAGGCGACGCTCAGCACGCGCTGGCGCGGGTCGCGGTCGGGGTATCCGTACGTCTGGAGCTGCTCCAGGTGCACCGGGGCGCCCGGGAGGCCGGCCCGCTCGGCCAGCACGCGGTGGGCGGCGGCCGGCAGGTCCTCGTCGAGCTGGATGAAGCCGCCCGGCAGCGACCAGCGGCGCAGGAACGGCGGGTTGTCGCGCCGCCACACCAGGGCGCTGAGTGCGTGGTTGCGTACGGTGAGCACGACCAGGTCGACGCTGACCGGGATGCTCGGGACCATGGACGGCACGTTACACGGAGTCCCGTCTGCCCTATGCGGATATGCGTACGTGGAGCGGCGTCGTGGCCTCCTTGCCGGACGCCCCCTTGATCCCTATCTTGACCCATTCCCCGGGCGGCACCTGGGTCCAGTCGAACGGCACCCAGGCCGTCGCCATCCGGGCCGGATGCTCCTCCAGCGGGTCCTTGTCCAGCCAGCCGACGGCCGAGACCACCAGCTCCTTGGTGCCGCCGGACCATTCGACGAGCACGGTGCTGCCGTCGAGGTTGTAGCCGCGCACCTCGACGCCGTCCTGGGGGTCGCGGGCCCGCCTGATGGCGTCCACGGCGATCGGGCGTTGCCAGTCGCCGGCGATCTCGTCCTGGAGGGAGGGGTCGCCGCAGGTCATGAAGTCGCTCCACATGTAGGAAACGATCTTCTGGACGTACCGGCCGGCCATCGTGACGGCCTGGTCGAGGCGCTTCTTGTCCGTCTGGCCGCGGGTGCCCTGCGGGGCGCACGGCTGCTTGCCGGACGGCTCGAACGCCTCCACGTTCGCCCACAGCTCCACCTCGTGACCGGCCTGGAGCATCTCGTCGCGGGCCTTGGCCATCTCCCGGTAGTAGTCGCGGGTCGAGCCGTGGTACGCGGTGCCGTACGTGGCCTCGCCCACCACCGGACGCAGCCGGTCGTCCACCTCGGTGTCGCGCTCGTCCGGCCAGAACAGGCCGACCTTGCCGGTGCCCCGGCTGTCCTGCGGGGCGATGATGCCGACGCCGGTCCGCGCCAGCGCCTTGAACGCCTCGGCCACCTGGGCCGGCGTCTGGCCGAAGCCGACCCGCTTGCGCGCGTCCAGGTACGGGCTGATCAGGATCGGCTTGCCCAGCTCCTGCTCCACGATCCGGTGCTGGTCGGCGTACACCTCAAGGGTGGGGTTGGTGGCCAGCGTGGCCGCCATCTGGACCTCGAACGGCTGGTAGACGCCGCCCAGGGCCTGCCGGTCGGCGAAACGCACGCCGTAGTCCTGCAGGATGCGCCGGGTCAGCGTGGTGAGGGTGCCGATGTGCCGCTTGTTCGCCCTGGTCGGCGTCTCGGAGTCGCGCGGGGCGAGCGGCAGCGCCGGGAACACCCGCATGCTGAACTGGTCGGCCAGGTCGAGCAGCTCGTTCAGGCTGTCCTTGGCCGAGCCGGCCACCAGGATCAGGTCGTACGACGTGGCCTTCTTGCTGAAGTCGCAGGTGGCGTCGTCGGAGCCGTCCGGAGGGGCGACCATGCGGTAGTAGATGCGGTCGCCGGCCTTGACGCTGTGTTCCATCTTGGGGCAGCGGAACAGGCCGCCGCCGAACGCCTCGTCGGTGCGGTAGACGTACGTGCGCCCGATCCGGTTGCCGGGGTTGGCCTTGCGCAGGTCCCGTTCGGCCGCGTCGTGGCAGCTCAGGCCGTCTTCCTCGCACGCCTTGTAGAGCGGGTCGAGCGTCCCGTCCTTCGACAGCACCTCACCGGTGTCGGAGACGCCGCGGAACTGCAGGCCGTACCCGATCCTGATGATCGTGTCGCCGCCGGCGCGGTGGATCTCCTGGAGCTGGTGACGCCAGGTGCACGGGTTCGACTTCGGCGTGATCCAGTAGCCGGTGACGGCGTAGAAGTTCTTGGTCGTGGTGTCGAACGTTCCACAGGGGTCGGTGAACTCCTTGACCTTCGGCGGCGGCGGCGTCGAGACGGTCCTGGACGGCTTCGGCGTGCTCGACGAGGACGCGACCGGCCGCTCGGACGACGACGACGGGAAGAGGATGATCGCCACCGCGACCACCGCCAGGACGGCTGCGCCCACGAGCAGGAAGAGCCATCGCACGTTCAGGAACCTACCGCTCTCGTGATCTGCCGGAGATAAACCGCTATCGCGTGATCCCGGCCCATGCCTCGAGCTGGGTCACGAACCGCTTGGCCGAGTTCGGCCAGTGGTGGTTCGCGCGGGCCGCGGCGTACCCGCGAGCGCCCTGCGCCCGCCGCTCGCGCACGTCGTCCCGCAGCGTCAGCGCCGCCTGCGCGACGGCCTTCGGGTCCTCCCAGGGCACGACGACGCCGCTGTCGTACCGCTCCACGAGCTCGACCGCGCGCGGCGACGGCGTCGTGATGACCGGGATGCCGTGCGCCATGTACTCCACGATCTTGGTGGGCATCGAGTGCCGGTAGTTGGGCTCGTCGTGCAGCAGCGACAGCCCGGCCAGCGCCCCGTCGAGCCGCTTGAGCGCCTCGTCGTTGGGCATGAAGTCACGCCACTCCAGCAGGCCGTCGGCGACGGCCTGGTTGAGCATGGGACGGCTCTGCGGATCGGCGTACCCGATCAGCTCCACCGTCACCCGGTACGGCTGCAGCAGCTTGGCCACCTCGACGGCCTCGAACACCCCGCGCGCCCGCGACAACCACCCGAGGTAGACCACCCGGTCGTCGCCCGGAGGCGTCACCGAGTCCGGCACCCAGGTCTCGTTCGGCACGATCAGATGGGCGTGCTTGAACCGGCCCGCGTAGGCGGTCTCGGCCAGCAGCAGGTGCATGTGCCGCTCGGCCGTGCCCTCCAGCATGCGGGCGAAGAAGCGCACCGGCGGGCGCAGGAACGAGGGCAGCCACGGCTTGAGCGACAACGTCGCCGGGGTGTCCTCGTGCACGTCCCAGACCACCGGCGGCCGGTTGCGCACGCCCCAGACCGCGAACAGCAGCTCCGGGTCGTGGATCATGACCAGGTCGACCTTGTTCCGCATGCGCTTGAACAGCCGCCGGGCGGCCCAGACGGCCGCCATGCGTTTGCGCTGGGCAGCCCTGGGCAGATCGACGCCGTTGACCCATGGACGCGGTACGACCCCGTGCGCCGAGAAGGAGGCGGCATACGTGACCTCATGACCGGCATCCACGAGGGCACGGATCTGCCGATGCAGAATTCTCGCGTCCTCGGGGTTATGCACCACCGTCATGACGAGCACGTGCACTGCGCGCAGCCCTCCGTCGCTACAGCCGCTCGACGCGTTCACCCTCGGTGAGCACACCGCGGGTGTCCAGCACGAGCTTGGCCTTCGCCTCGACCATGGCCAGATCGAACGCGGCGTGCTGCTGCAGCAGCAGCGTCACGTCGGCGTTGACCACGGCCTCGGTCAGATCCTCTTCCCGTGGCACCGGAGTGCCGTCGACCGACCACTCCTTGACGTACGGATCGGCGAACGAGAGGTCGGCCCCCAGCTCCAGCAGCGCACGCGCCACAGGCAGAGCCGGAGTTTCCCGTTCGTCGGCGATATCCGGTTTGTACGTGACGCCGAGCATAACCACTCGGGCGCCGTTCACGGGCTTCTTATGTCTGTTCAGCAGTCGCTGGACGCGGGCCACCACGTAGGACGGCATGCGCTCGTTGATCTCCTGGGCCAGCTCCACGAACCTGAACGGGTACCCGAGCTTGCGCACGGTGTAGGACAGGTACGAGGGGTCCACGGGGATGCAGTGACCGCCGACGCCCGGCCCCGGCAGGAACTTCTGGAAGCCGAACGGCTTGGTGGCCGCGGCCTCGATCGATTCCCACAGGTTGATGCCGAGCTCGTCACAGAAGATCGCCATCTCGTTGACGAGGGCGATGTTGACGTGCCGGTAGGTGTTCTCCAGCAGCTTGGCCATCTCGGCCTCGCGGGTGCCGCTGACCGGCACCACCTGCTCGATGAACTGCTTGTAGAACGCCGTCGCCCGGTCGCGGCAGACCGGCGTGTAGCCGCCCACGACCTTCGGGGTGTTCTTGAGCCCGAACTTCGGGTTGCCCGGGTCGATGCGCTCGGGCGAGAAGGCCAGGTGGAAGTCCACGCCGGCGGCCAGGCCCGACTGCTCCAGCAGCGGGCGGGCCACCTCGTCGGTGGTGCCGGGCCAGGTGGTGGATTCGAGCACGACGAGCGTGCCCTTGCTGAGGTTGCGGGCGACGGCCTTGGTCGCGCCCTCGACCGCGGACAGGTCGGGACGGTGGTCCTCGTCCAGCGGGGTGGGAACGCAGATGACGATCGTGTTGCTTCTGGCCAGCACGGAGTCGTCCAGCGTCGCGCTGAATCCGTTCGCCAGCATGTGATCGAGGTCAGCGTCGGTCAGGTCATCGATGTAGGACTGCCCGGCGTTGAGCGCGTCGACCTTCCGGGGGTCCACGTCCACGCCGACGACCCGCAGCCCGGCGGCCACCGCTTCCTTCGCGAGCGGCATGCCGACGTAGCCGAGGCCGATGACAGCCAAGTCGATTTCTGTCACAGCAGTGCCTTCGAGAGCCGGAAACAACACTTCATGGTCGCAAAGGTTATCTCAAGTCCACCTAGCTCACGCCTAATGCGACCGAACCCGTCACAACGTACAGCCAACGTGGAGGTCATCTTTCGGCAAGCGATCGGTATAGAGCTTGATAAGTCTCGGCAACGCGGCTCCAGGTCCGCTTCGCGGCGACTTCGGCGCGTCCGGCCTCGCCCATCTCCGCCCGCCTGGCCGGGTCCTCGCGCAGGCCGGCGATCGCCTTGGCCAGCTCGGCCGGGTCGCCGGCGGGCACCAGCAGGCCGGCTCCGTCGGAGCCGACGAGCTCGGACAACGCGGGCAGATCGCTGAGCACCACCGGCTTGCCGAGCGCCATCGCCTCGACCGGCTTCAGGGGCGTGACGAGCCGGCAGACCCGCAGGTCCTCGCGCGGGCAGGCGAAGATGTCGATGGCGTCCTGGGCCTGCAGCGCCTCGTCGGGGCCGACCCGGCCGGGCAGGACGGCGTCGCGCAGCCCCAGCTCCTCGACCAGGGCGAGCAGGTTCTCCCGCTCGGCGCCGTCGCCCACGATGAGCACCCGCACGGGCGTGCGGTCGTCGCGCAGCAGCGCGGCGGCGCGCAGCAGGGTCGCGAAGCCCTCGTAGGCCACGATGCTGGACACCGAGCCGACCACGATCTCGCCGGGGGCGATGCCGTACGCGTCGCGGAACGAGGCGCCGTCGTAGTGGGCCGACAGCAGGGTGTCGTCGACGGCGTTGGGCGCCAGGTGGATGCGTTCCCTGGGCACGCCGCGCTCGACGATCTCCGTGGCCATCGTCTCGGCCAGCGTGACGACCGCGTCAGCCTCCCGCATGAGGAACGCCTCGCGCTCACGCTGGAGCACGTGCCGCTGGCTGCCGACCCGGATCGGGTCGCGGGAGGCCCACGTCTCCTCCAGGAAGCCGCGCACCTCGTAGACGAACGGGGTGCCCGTCCGGTCGCGGACGGCGTGGGCGACCGAGCCGTTGCGGTGGTCGGTGGCGGCGTGCAGGACCTGCGGGCGCAGCTGCTCGACCAGGCGGGTGACGCCCTCGGCGCCCTTGACCATGCGGCCGCGCATCTCGAACGGCACCTCGCCGTGCCCGTCGGGCAGCAGGCGGTAGTAGGGGATGCCGTCGATCTCCTCCTGCGCGGGCGCGTCGGCGTGCCCCTGGAGCATGGGCCAGCCCCAGCTCGTCACGACGTGCGGGTCGAGCCCGGCCGCCTTCTGGGAGGTGACGATCCTGTGGGTGCGCACGGTGTAACCGGCCTGCGTGTACGGCAGCGCGTTGGTGACCAGGTGCAGCACGCGGCCCTCGACGCGCCCGCCGATGGCCACCTTCGGCGCCGGCGGGATCGGGTCGGGGCTGATGGCGGCCAGCTCACCGCGGTAGTAGGCGGCCCTGCGCTTGACGAAGGGATATTTGGTGTGCGCGTCGAGCACCTCGGCGGCCTGGGCGACCCGGCCGGCGTCCCAGTGGGCCTTCGCCTCGTTCCACGGCGCCTTGATCATGCGCATGCCGAGCTTGCGGACCATGCGCCGGGCGCCGCGGGCGGCGGGCCAGGCCACGCTGCCGACGAACGGGCGCAGCTTGGGCGGGAGCGCGTCGGCGGCGGCCTGCGCCACGCGGACGGGGTCGGACTTGACCTTGGTCACGACGACGCGGGAAACGATGACGGGGTGCTGGACGAAGCCTTTGAGAAGTCCCCCGACGCCGGCCCGGGCGGACTTCGCGGAAACCTTGGAGGAGTCTTGACGACTGGCGTCGGATGCCACGCGGTGACCGTACCATAGGCAGCGTTTTTTCCCTTCCGCTATGAAAGGCGAGGTCAATGAGGGAGAACCCCCTGGTCCTGCACGTTTTGGGTGCTCGTCCCAATTTCGTGAAAGCGGCCCCGGTGGTGCGTGCACTCGGTGAACTCGGCGTGCGGCAGGGCATCATCCACACCGGTCAGCACTACGACGCGCTGATGTCGGACGTCTTCTTCGCCGACCTCGGCCTGCCCGAGCCGGTGGCCAACCTGGCGGTGGGCTCCGGCACGCACGCCAGGCAGACCGCGGCCCTGCTCGTGGGCCTGGAGGACGTCTTCGTCGCCCAGGAGCCCGACCTCGTCGTGGTCTACGGCGACGTGAACTCGACGCTGGCCGCGATCCTGGTCGCCGCCAAGCTCGGCATCAGGACGGCGCACGTCGAGGCCGGGCTGCGCTCGTTCGACCGGGGCATGCCCGAGGAGGTCAACCGGGTCGTCACCGACGCGCTGGCCGACCTGCTGTTCGTCACCTCGCCCGAGGCCCTCGCCTATCTGGCCTCGGAGGGCGTGCCGCCCGCGAAGGTGCACCTGGTGGGCAACCCGATGATCGACAGCCTGTTCGCCGCGCTGCCCTCGCTTGACCCGGCGCCGGTGGTGACGCGGCTCGGCCTGCCGGCCCGGTACGCCGTGGCGACGCTGCACCGTCCGGCCAACGTGGACACCGCCGAGGCCGCCAGGGAGCTGGTCGAGGCGGTGCTGGAGGTGTCGCGGCGGACGCCGGTCGTGGTGCCGGTGCACCCGCGCGGCAAGGCGCGGCTGGCCGAGGCCGGTCTGGTGGACGGCGACACGATCAAGGTCATCGAGCCGCTGGGTTATGTGGACTTCCTCTCACTCGTCCGGGGCGCGGCGCTGGTCGTCACCGACTCCGGCGGCGTGCAGGAGGAGACGACCATGCTGGGCGTCCCCTGCCTGACGCTGCGGCCCAACACCGAGCGGCCGATCACGATCACGCACGGCACGAACCGCCTGGTCACCCCCGCGCTGCTGCCCGCCGCGGCGGAGAAGGCGCTCGCCGACGGTGCCGCCACGCCGGCCGGCGAGCTGCCGGTGCTGTGGGACGGCAAGGCCGGTCCGCGCATCGCGACAGTGATCGCGGCGTGGCTGAAGGGCGACAACCTGGCTCCCGCTTCCCAGGCCAAACGCCCCGAATAGCGGCTGAATCCGCCGTACTATGACATACCTCCGCTGAGCGATAGGCGTATCACCATGGCCGAAAACCCTGAGCCCCCCGCGTTCCAGCGACTGGGACCCGTCAACTGGCTGCCCGAGGAGCGCAAGCTCATCGAGCGGTACGAGGCCGAGGTCAGGGAGCTGCGGCGGCGGCTGGAGATCGCCGAGGCCAAGGCCGCGTACGCGGGCTGGAAGCTGGAGGCCACCCAGGCCAAGCGCACGTTCAAGCTGGGCGAGGCCCTGGGCTCGAAGAGCCCGGGGAAGATCGTGGACGCGGTCCGGTCGAAGGACAGGGCGCCCAAGCCGCCCATGCCGGTCACCGAGGCGGTCGAGCTCGCCAACCACCGCCCGCCGCTGGTCGAGGTGCCGGCGGCGAAGTGGCCGCTCGGCCCGGTCAACCGGCCCGACCTCAAGGTGGCGGTCATCCTGGACGACTTCTCCAGGATGGCCTTCAGGTACGAGTGGGACCAGATCGAGTTCGGCCTCAAGGACTGGCCGGAGATCTTCGCCGAAAAGCGCCCCGACCTGCTGTTCTGCGAGTCGGCCTGGCACGGGAACCAGGGCCGCTGGCGCTACCAGATGACCGGCACGAACGCCCCCAAGGAGCCGCTGCGCGACCTGGTCGCCTGGTGCCGTTCCGAGGGCATCCCCACGGTCTTCTGGAACAAGGAGGACCCGCCGAACTTCGACTTCTTCATCGACACGGCCAAGCTGTTCGACTACGTGTTCACCTGCGACGGCGACATGGTGCCGAAGTACCGCGAGGTGCTCGGCCACGACCGGGTCGACGTGCTGCAGTTCGCCGCCCAGCCGCGGGTGCACAACCCGATCCAGCAGAAGCAGGGCCGCCTGCACGACGTCGTGTTCGCCGGCATGTACTTCCGCGACAAGCACCCCGAGCGCCGTGAGCAGATGGAGGTCGTCCTCGACCCGGTGCGCGAGCTCGGCCTGCACATCTTCGCCCGCAACGGCGAGGTGGACGAGAAGTACGCCTGGCCGGAGAAGTACCGGCCGCACATCGTGGGCGAGCTGCCCTACGACCAGATGCTGGCCGCGTACCGGATGTACAAGGTCTTCCTCAACGTCAACTCGGTGCTCGACTCGCCGACCATGTGCGCCCGCCGCGTCTTCGAGCTGTCGGCGTGCGCGACCCCGGTGGTGTCGGGGTGGTCGCGGGCGATCGAGGAGACGTTCGGCGAGCTGGTGCCGATCGCGCGCGAGCCGATCGAGTCGTACAACCAGGTGCTGCACCTGATCAACAGCCCCGAGCTGCGGGCCAGGACGGGCCACCTGGCCATGCGGGAGGTCTTCGACAAGCACCTGTTCTCGCACCGGGTGGACCAGATCCTGCAGAACCTCGGCCAGGCCACCGCGCCCCGGTCACGTTCGATCTCGGTCGTGCTGCCGACCAACCGGGCCGCACAGATCGAGCACGCGATCTCGTCGGTGGCCCGGCAGCTCCACCGGCCGCTGCAGCTCGTCATGGTCCTGCACGGGCTGGACATCGACCCGGTGGTGGTCGCCGACAAGGCCCGGATGGCCGGCATCACGGACGTCGTCGTCCTGCCCGCCGCCCCTGAGCTGACGCTCGGCGCCTGCATGAACCTGGGCATCGCCGCCGCCGAGGGCGACCTGATCGCCAAGATGGACGACGACAACCTCTACGGCGAGCACTACCTGTCGGACCTGGTGCGCGCGTTCGACTACTCCGACGCCGAGCTGGTCGGCAAGGGGGCGCACTACGCGTACTTCGAGGGCAGCAACACCACCATGCTCCGGCTGCCCGGCCTGGAGCACCGGTACTCCTTCCTCGTCCAGGGCGGCACGTTCCTCGGCAAGGCGGACATGTTCCGCTCGTACGGCTTCGCGGACATCACGCGGGGGGAGGACACCCAGCTGGTACGCCGGCTGAAGGAGGACTCCGTCAAGATCTACTCGGCCGACCGGTTCAACTTCGTCTACTGGCGCAGCGCCGACGCCTCGATGCACACCTGGCAGGCCGACCACATCAAGCTGACCCGCAACGCGCAGTTCTCCTTCGTCGGCCGCCCGGACGACCACGTGCTCATCTGAGCCTCAGCGGGTGACGCGGGCCAGGTTCTGGTCGGCCAGGCGGGCGAGCTCGTACAGGCCGGCCGCCTTCACCTTCTCGCCGACGACGAGCATGCTCATGATCAGGTGGGCCCGCCTGATCACCACCGACCCGATCTGGGCGTGCTTGTCGCCGCCGGTGGCCGTCGTCAGGTACGCCCGCGACTCGTCGCCCCTGGCCGGCATGGCCAGCTTGGCGGTGCGGTAGGTCACGTCCGCGCCCTCGACGGTGGCCTTGTACAGGGCGCACTGCGGCGGCAGCGGCGCGGGCATGGACGCCGACGGCATCGACACGACGGCCTGCGTGATCGAGCCGCGCGCGGCGGAGAAGGCGATCACGGCGGCGGGCGCGCGGGCGACCTCCGGCTTGGCCGCGTCGAGCTGGGCGGCCCCGGCGCACTCCGGACGTTCCAGCTTGGCCTGCTGGATGGCGGCCAGCCCCTCCTGAGTGGACTTGAGCGAGCCGAACGCCCCCATCTCCGGCCCGTACGCGATGCGCATGCCCTTGGGCACGGGCAGCAGGGCGGCGCGCAGCCGGGCCGCCTCCACCGCCGAGGAGGACGCGGCGGGCTGCGCCGACCCGGCGGCCTGGTTCCCGGCCTCGCCGGCGGAACATCCGGCGACGACCATCATGCTCAGACATACCCCCGAAATAGCCTTAAGCACGAATTTCCCCCTCGCTCTAGCGGCTTTTTCGAAAACGCTAGAGGAAGGGGCGAGTAAGGAGCCGAGTAACGTCGCTATTCGCGGAATTCGGCGGGTTCACGAGGAATATCGGGCTGGCGAGGGATTTCGGGCTCGCGAGGGGCTTCGGGTTCGGCGCCGTTCCGGCTTCCTCCGTTGAGCAGCGCCCTGGCCAGGCCGATCCCGGTGCCGCCGAGCGTGAGCGCCTTGGCCAGAAGCTCCTCCACGCCCTGGGCGCCGTTCAGCACCACCATGTGGTCCACGTTCCCGAACGCCTTCGCGCCCGCCTCGACGACCTCCGGCCAGCGCTCGGCGAGCTGCTGGGCGATGACAGCCTCCTGGTTCTCCTTCAGCGCCTCGGCCCGCGCCCTGATCGCCTCGGCCTCGGCCAGGCCCAGCGCCCTGGCCGCCTGCGCCTCGGCCAGCCCGCGCGCCTGGGCGGCCTGGGCCTCCGCCTCGCCCGCGATCTTGGTGGCCGCGCCGGCCGCCTCGCCGCGCAGCCGTACGGACTCGGCCTCGGCCGCAGCGGCCAGCTTGACCTGGCTCGCCTGGGCCCCGGCGCGCAGCTCGGTCTCCTGGGCCTCGGCCTGGGCCTGGGCGATCCGGGCGTCCCGGTCGGCCTGCGCGAGCGTGACGGTCTCGTACGCCTTGGCGTCGGCGGGCTTGCGCACCTGCGACTGGAGCCGCTGCTCGGCGAGCTGGGCCTCCAGCTCGGCCGCCCTGGTCTCCTGGACGACGACCTCCTGCCGGGCGCTGGCCTCCGACAGCGGCCCCGCCTGCCGGGTCGTGGCCTGCGCCCGGTCGATCTCGGCCTGGTAGGCGGCCCGCTTGAGCTGCGCGTCACGCTGGGCGGCGGCCTTGTTGGCGGCGGCGATCTGCTCGGCCTCCGTGGCCTCCTGGTCGCGCTGGGCCTGGGCGATGCGGGCGATGGCGGCGACCCTGGCGGCGTGCGGCTTGCCGAGGTTGGCGATGTAGCCGGTCTCGTCGTCGATCTCCTGGATCTGCAGCGAGTCGACGATCAGCCCGAGCTTGCTCATCTCGTCGGCGGCCGAGGCCCTGGTCTCGCTGGTCAGGCGCTCGCGGTTGAGTATCAGATCCTCGATGGTGAGGTTGCCGATGATCGAGCGCAGGTGCCCGGTGAACAGCTCGTGGATCGCGCTGGTCATGAAGTCCTGCTGGTCGAGGAAGCGGCGGGCGGCGTTGGCGATCGAGGACAGGTCGTCGCCGACCTTGTAGATGACCACGCCGCGGATGTGCACGGGGATGCCCTGCTGGGTGACGCAGGAGACCTGGAGATTGGCCGCCCTGGTGTCCAGGCGCAGCCGCCGGGCGGCCTGGAAGCCGGGGAGCACGGCCGCGCCCTTGCCGGTGATGATCTTGAAGCCCAGGCTGTCGACGCCCTCGCCCCGGCGGCGCGCCCCCAGACCGGAGATGATCAGCGCCTCGTTGGGCTCGGCGACCCGCCAGACGGCCTTGAACAGCAGAATCACGATGACGACCGCGACGACCGCGGCTCCGGCGACGATGAAGAACTCGGGGGACATCGGGCCCTCCCTAGACGAGTGCTCTGGCCACGTAAACCGTCCGCGGGGGAAGTACTCCACCACGACGACGATGGTGCCGAGGCCGAACTCCTCGTCCGGCAGGCTGGGGTGGGCATAGAAGGCCTCCACCCCGCCCCTGACCGGGATCATGACCTCGCCGACGAGCCCTGGGCCGATCTTTCCGGTGACCCTGCCCTGCTTGCCGACCACCGCGCTCCCCCCGCTCGCTTCCATTCCGGACGCTACTCCAAACGGGCATTCGCGGTAATAGGCCACGCAAAATGTTTCTCGAACCGCTGCGCGCCCCTGTGGGGCTTTTGGCCGAAGTGCCGATGATCGCCCTCATGAGCAGGAATCCACGCGACCTCGGGATGGATGTGCCCATTTCCCGCCGTGACTTGTTCGACGGGATTGCGGTGAGCGCTCTGGGATGTACGGCGGCGAAGGCCGTTGTCAATGCCGCGGAACCGGCCGGCGGCCTGCGCGGGGACACCGCACAGGCGGTCGCGGTGCCGCACGCGCTGCGCGACGGCCGCTTCTGGCGGCACGCTGGGCCGCCCGAGCCCACCGGCGAGAGCTACGACCTCGTGGTGGTGGGCGGCGGGCGCAGCGGTCTCAGCGCGGCGGAGGAGTGGCTGCGCCGGGAGCCGAGGGCCCGCGTGCTCGTCCTGGACAACCGCGACCCCGGCGAGCACGGCGGCCCGGCGGGGTTCAGCGCGCGCCCGGCCGTACGCGTGATGTGCGACAAGGAGAGCTTCGGCGCCGACACGCTGGTCCCGGCCGGTCGGCTGGAGGAGCTGCCGCTCGCCGCGCGGGCCGTCGGCGACCTGCGCATGTTGCACGACGACCCGCCCGACTGGTTCCCCGGGCTGTCGCAGGAGGACAAGCAGGAGCGCCTGGCCGGGCTGACCTACTCACGGTTCCTGCTGGAGGTCTGCGGCGTGCATCCCGACGCGGAACGGTTCTGCCGGACGCTGCCGTGCGCCGAACGGGCCTACGACGGCCGGGCGCTCGGGGCGGTGGACGCCTGGGCCGCCGGCTACCCGGGGTTCGGCGGCCTGGGGCTCGACAAGCCCTCGCGGTACGCCTCGGCGGCCGGGCCCGCGACCGGGAGCCCGCTCGGGGCCGCGCGGGCGGTGTTGCGGCCGTCCAGCCCGGTGGTCTCGGTACGGCACGGGGACGCGTCCGTGGTGGTCGCGTACTTCGACGGGCATCGGGTCAGGACGGTCGGCGCCGAGTCGGTGATCATGGCCTGCTGGAGCGCGGTCGTGCCGCACCTGGTGCCCGACCTGCCCGATCAGCAGCGGCGGGCGTTGGGCCAGGCGGCCCGGCTGCCGGTCCTGGAGGCGAGCGTGCGGCTGAGCGGCGGCCGGGCGCGGATCGGGCGCACCCGCTGGACGGGCGCGTTCTGGTGCCTGAGCGAGCCCGCGCCCGAGGGGTTGCGCCTGCTGGCCACGCCGTGCCGGTCGGAGCTGGGGCCCGTGGCGGGGGCGGCGGCGGGCCGGCGGGAGATGATGGCGACGCCGTACGACCGGCTGGCGGAGGGCGTGCGCGACCAGGTGGCCCGGCTGCTGGGCCCCCGGGCCGGCGTCGAGGCGGTCACCGTCCACCGCTGGGGGCACGGGCGGCCGGTGGCGTACTGCAGGCCCTGGCACCCCTTCTACCCCGACGGCCCCTTCCCCGCCGACGTCGCCCGCAGGCGGTTCGGGCGCATCGCCATCGCCGGGTCGGACACCGAACCGGCGGCCGGCGCCGACGCGGCCGTGGTGGCCGCGCACCGGGCCGTGCGCGAGCTCACCGCATGAGGCCCTGGCTGCGGGTCTTCCTCGGCGGGCTGGTCCTGTGGCTGGCCACGGTCGGCGTCACGGCCTGGACGGCCAACTCCAACCTGGTGCCGACCGTCGTGCTGTTCGGCAGCTTCCTGATCCCGGTGACGTTCGTGGTGTGGGCGCACGGGCGCGACCGCTCGCCGGTGGTCACGGTGGAGCTGCAGTTCAGGGCGTTCGTGGTGGGCGGCGTGCTCGGGGTGCTCGGCGCGTCGCTGCTGGAGAGCTGGCTGATCCGGCCCTCGTTCCTCATGTACGCGCTGGTCGGCCTGATCGAGGAGGGCGTGAAGCTGGCGGCGCTGATGTACGTCACCCGGCACGCGGTGCGGCGCTCGTCCCGGGACGGCGTGGTGCTCGGCGCGACGGTCGGCTTCGGCTTCGCCGCCTTCGAGAGCTCCGGCTACGCCTTCAACGCCCTGTTCACCGCCGACGGCCTGTCGCTGGCGCAGCTCGTCGAGACCGAGATCCTGAGAGGCATCCTGGCGCCGGTGGGCCACGGCCTGTGGACCGCGATACTCGGCGGCGTGCTGTTCGCCGCCCACGGACGCCTCACCGGGCACGTCGTGTGGAGCTATCTCGGCGTCTCGCTGCTGCACGCGCTGTGGGACTCGATGAGCGCCATCGCCATCGCGATCACGCTGGTGCTGACCGGGCGGCCGTGGCAGTTCGAGCTGCTGCGGATCGGCCGGGTGCCGAACGTGACCGAAGGGCAGGTGCACGTGTACACGCTGGTGAACTGGGCCGGACTCATCGTGATCTCGCTGGTCGCGCTGGGGTGGCTCTGGCGGGTGCTGCGCACGGCCCGCCGGGAGACCGAGATCATGCCCCAATAATCACGGTAATCATCCTGTTCCTCCCACTGCGCCGGAAGCATAAACGATGCTAGTCTCCTGTGCGATCTTCCGGAGGTGTATTTACACAAGGTGTGGAAATGCCCCCGACTCGAGGTTGGGACATGGGCTCGCGAAACCGGTCAATTCGGTTCAAGATCTTTTTATTGCTGCTGCTACCCCTCCTGTCTCTCAGCGCGCTGTGGGGTTTCGTCCTCAACCTGACCATGGGCGACGCACAGTCACTCCTCCGGGCCGACACGCTCTACGAAACACTCGGCGTCACCTCCACCGACCTGGGCGTACAGCTCCAGTCCGAGCGGGTGCGCTCCGCCGAGGCGCTCACTACCCGTGAACTCACCGAGGTCCTGGGCGCGCAGCGGGCCCGTACGGACAAGGCGGCGGCCGACTTCGAGCACGCCGTCACCGAGGCGGGCGACGCGATCGGCGACGACCTGCGGACGCCGCTCGAAGCCCTGACCGCCCACCTCGACCGGCTCGGCACCATCCGCGCCGACATCGACGGCGGCATCAGCTCCCGCCTGGCCGGCCTGGACGCCTACAACCAGGTGCTCGACAGCGTCTTCGCCCTCTACGACCACCTGATCTCCGTCTCCGACCTGACCGTCTTCCAGCAGGCCACCTCCCTGCACGCCATGGGCAGCGCCCGGGAGTACATCGCCAGGGAGCACGCCCTCATCGTCGGCGCGCTGGTGGACAAGCGGCTGACCGAGCCCGAGCGGGCGGCCTTCACCGAGTACGCGGCCTCCAGGAAGTTCCTGCACGCCCGCGGGCTGGCCGGGCTCGACGTGCCGCTGCGCAGGCCGTTCGAGCAGGTGTTCGCGTCCCAGCCGTTCCTGACCTTCTCCTCGCTGGAGTCCAGGATCGTCAAGACCGGGACGCCGCCCGCCGACGCCGAGGCGTGGAAGAGCGCGGTGGACCGGCTCACCACCGAACTGGACCGCGACAGCGCCGCCGCCGCCGAGGCGCTGGCCGGCCGGACCGCGCGGGCCGCGACCGGCACGGTCGTCGAGATCGCCGTCGCGGGCGGCCTCGGGTTGATAGCCGTGCTCGCGTCGATCATCATCTCTGTACGCTTCGGTCGCCGCCTGGCGGGCGAGCTGTACGGGCTGCGTACCGCCGCGATCGAGCTGGCGGAGGTGCGCCTGCCCGACGTCGTGGACAGGCTGCGCAACGGCGAGGACGTTGACGTGCGGAAGGAGGCCAGGGCCATCAGGGTGAGCGGATCGGCGGAGATCACCGACGTGGGCCGGGCCTTCGCGTCCGTACAGCGCACGGCGGTGACGGCGGCCGTCGGGCAGGCCGCGCTGCGCCGCGGGGTCGGGCAGGTCTTCCTCAACCTCGCCAGGCGCAAGCAGGGCCTGCTGCACCGGCAGCTCGGGCTGCTCGACAGCATGCAGCGCCGCACGCACGACCCAGACCGGCTGGAGGAGCTCTTCCGCCTCGACCACCTGACCACCCGCATGCGGCGGCACGCCGAGAGCCTGATGATCCTGTCGGGGGCGCCCCCGCGCGGGCCTGGCGCAGGCCGGTGCCCGTGATCGACATCGTCCGGGCCGCGGTCGCCGAGGTCGAGGACTACACGAGGGTCAACGTCGAGGCCATGCCGGTCAGCGCGTTCGACGGCGGGTCCGCGGCCGACCTCACGCACCTCGTGGCCGAGCTGATCGAGAACGCCACCATCTATTCACCGCCGGACACCGTGGTCCAGATCCGCGGCGACGTGGTCAGCAACGGCTACGCCGTCGAGATCGAGGACAAGGGGCTCGGGCTGTCGGCCGTCGAGTACGCCGCGATCAACAAGCTGCTGACCGAGCCGCCCGAGTTCGACCTGGCCGACAGCGACCGGCTGGGCCTGTTCGTGGTGGCCAGGCTGGCCGAACGCCACGGCATCAAGGTCCAGCTCCGCCGCTCGCCCTACGGCGGCACCGCGGCCATCGTGCTCGTGCCGCGCTCGCTGGTCACCGAGCAGGCCGCGCTGACCGCCGGCGACGACGACGGCCGGCCGGCGGAGCTGCCGAGCCGTACGAAGAAGGCCCTCGCGGTGGTCAGCTCGGGCACCCACGCCGGACTGCCCAGGCGCGTGCGCCAGGCGAACCTGGCGCCGCAGCTCAAGGAAGAACCGCCGGAGCCGGAGCCGCAGGCCGAACGCTCTCCCGACGAGGTACGCGATCTGTTCTCCGCGTTCCAGCGGGGAACCCAACGTGCCCGAGAAGAAGCCTCCGAGGAGGAGCCCATGAGCAAGGGGGACGCATGACTGCGCAAACCACCAACACCGGTGAGCTGAACTGGCTGCTCGACGACCTGGCAGGCCGGGTCGCGGCCGTCCGCCAGGCGGTCATCCTTTCCACCGACGGCCTGGCCGTCGGGTACTCCAAGGGATTGACCCGCGAGGACGCCGAGCACCTGTCGGCCGTGGCCGCGGGCTTCCAGAGCCTGGCCCGCGGCACCGGGCGCCATTTCGGCGGCGGCGACGTGCGCCAGACCATCGTGGAGATGGAGAGCGCGTTCCTGTTCGTCACCGCGGCCGGCCAGGGCACCTGCCTGGCCGTGATCGCCGAGGCGAACGTCGACGTCGGGCACATCGCGTACGAGATGGCGATGCTGGTCAAGCGGGTGGGCCAGCACATCACCACCAACCCGCGCGCGGGAACGGCATGACCGACGCCCCCCGCTGGTACGACGAGGAGGCCGGGCCCGTCGTCCGGCCCTTCGCCCTCATCCGAGGCCGGACGCGCTCGTCGGGAGACGCCTTCGACCTCGTCGCGTCCGTGCGTGCGCTCGCCGACCAGGCGGACGACCTCGGTCCGGAACAGCAGCTCATCCTGCGGGCGGCGCGGAGCCCGATCTCGGTGGCCGACCTGGCCGTCGAGCTCGACCTGCCCGTAGGCGTCGTCCGGGTGCTGCTCGGCGACATGCGTGACCACGGCCTCATCTCGGTGACGTCGCCCTCGGCAACGGGGTCGCGTTCGAATGAGCGCATTCTCAAGGAAGTGATCAATGGACTCCGTGCTCTCTGAGGACCCCGTCGCGCTGAAGATCCTCATCGCGGGCGGGTTCGGCGTCGGCAAGACCACCCTGGTCGGGTCGATCAGCGAGATCAAGCCGCTGCGCACGGAAGAGGTGCTCTCCGACCGCGGGATCGGGGTCGACGACCTCGACGGCGTGGAGGCCAAGACGACCACCACCGTGGCGATGGACTTCGGCCGCATCACGATCCGCGACGGACTGGTCGTCTACCTGTTCGGCACCCCCGGCCAGGAACGGTTCTGGTTCATGTGGGACGAGCTGTCCTACGGCGCGCTGGGCGCGGTCGTGATCGCCGACACCCGGCGGCTGACCGACTGCTTCCCGTCGGTGGACTACTTCGAGCAGCGCGGCACGCCGTTCGTGGTGGCCGTCAACTGCTTCGATGGCGCGTCCCAGCACAGCGTGGACGACGTGCGCATCGCGCTCGACCTCGACGACGACGTGCCCGTGATGCTGTGCGACGTGCGGCGCAGGGCCTCGGCCAAGGAAGTGATGATCACCCTGGTCGAGCACTCCCTGCGGACGCTCACCGCCGCCAACTAGGACGCGCGGCCCGCCGCCGTCGCGAACCGGGGCGCGCGCGGCCCGTCGCCGGGCTAGAGCGCGCGCAGCCCGTTGATCACCTCGCGGAGCAGGCTCTCCGTCGGGGTGGCGGTCTTGTCGCGCGGCGGGCGCACGTCGATCAGGTCGTACTCCAGCAGGTCGCCGAGCAGCACCCGGATCACGCCCACGGGCAGCCCGAGCTCCGAGGCGACCTCGGCGACGGGCCTGGAGTGACCGGACAGGCAGCCCATCAGCCGCCGGTGCTGGCCGCTCAGCTCGGCCTTGGCCGGCGCGGGCCGTCCCGTCGAGACGACGGTCGCCAGCAGATCGAGGGCCGGGGACGAGGGCCTGGTGCGCCCCCGCGCCACGGCGTACGGCCGGACGACGGGCCCGGCCTCCTCGTCAACCCACTCGTGCTCGCCGCTCACGCTCGGGAACCCCCATCCTGGTCGCTTTCCTGCCGCCCCCGCTGCCATCCGGACTGGAGTGAGGAGAGCAGCGCCCTGGTCTCCTCAGGAGAACGCTCGTCGGCCACGGGCGCCACGGGCGCCGGGGGCGTCGGCGCGGCCATGGGCGCCTGCCTGAGCCGCTGCCGCTGCGGCAGGCCCGTCTGCCGTTCGCGGCGCGGCAGGTCCTGCTCCGGGCCCGGCGCGGGTCCCGCGCGCTTGCTCGTGCGCACCCGGCGCGGCAGCTCGCCCGGCCCGGTCGCCTCCCCCGCGTCGACCGGCCGCTCGGACCGGACGACGGAGACGGACACGGGCTCGAACTCCATCGGCCGCACCGGCGTCGCCATGGGCTCGACCAGCGATCCCGGCACGAGCACGATGGCGGTCGTGCCGCCGTACGGGGACAGCTTCAGCGTCACCTTGATGCCGTGCCGGGCGGCCAGCATGCCGACCACCGCGAACCCCAGCCGCTCGGTCTGCGCGGGGTCGAACTCGGGCGGGCTGGCCAGCCGGTCGTTGATGGCCTTGCGGGTCTCCTCGTCCATGCCGAGGCCGCGGTCCTCGATCTCGACCGCGAAGCCCCTGCCGACCATCTCGCCGCGCACCGAGACCTCGTTGGCGGGCGAGGAGAATGACGTCGCGTTCTCGATCAGCTCGGCGAACAGGTGCATGAGGTCGGCCACGGCCGAGCCGGACACGCCGCACTCGGGCATCGGGTAGACGCGGACCCGGGTGTACTCCTCGACCTGGGCGGCGGCGCCGCTCAGCACGTCCTCGACCGGGATGACGCCGCGCCACCTGCGGCCCGCCGTGCCGCCCGAGAGCAGCACCAGGCCCTCGGCGTGGCGGCGCATGCGGGTGGTCAGGTGGTCGAGCCGGAACAGGCGCTCCAGGGCCTCGGGCTCCTCGGTCTGGCGCTGCATCTCGTCCAGCATCCTGAGCTGGCGCTGGAGCAGCGACTGGCTGCGCCTGGCCAGGTTCCGCAGCGCCTCGGCCACGCCCTCGCGCAGCCTGGCCTGCTCGACGGCGGCGTCCACGGCGGTGCTCTGCACGCTGTCGAAGGCCGCGGCGAGGTCGACGACCTCGCTGGTGGCGTTGTCGCCGACCTTGATGGGCGGCGCCTCGGCCTCGATGTCCACCCGCTCGCCGGTACGCAGCTTCGTCACCACGTCGGGCAGCCTGACCTCGGCCAGGTCGAGCGCCGTACGGCGGAGGGTGGCCAGCTCCCTGGTGATCCTGCGGCCCACCCGGACGGAGATGAAGATCGAGAAGGCCACCGCGATGAGCCCCAGCGCGCCCGCGATCGCGGCCCTGACCACGATGACCACGCCGGCCGGCTCCATCCGGCCAAGCAGCTTGTCCCCGGTGTCCCAGACGGCCTCGCTGTAGTCCTTGAGCACCTGGTCGGCGATGCCGCGCCAGAGGTCCATGTCGGCCGGCTGGCCGGCGACGAAGCTCCTCAGGAGGCTCTCCATGGTGATGTACCTGGAGGAGTAGAACAGCTTCTCGAACGGCGCCCGCAGCTCGGTGTCGAGGTTGGCCAGCGCCTTCGGGAACAGGAACGTGCGGGTGCCGTCGATGCCGGCCAGCAGGTGCACGTCGTGCATCGAGGGGCGGCCGTTGGAGGCGACGACCAGGGCGTTCTCGCGGCTGAGCAGCTCGCGCACCTCGTCGGCCGCGATCAGGCCGTGGGCCTGGAGGGACAGTTCGAGGTCGGTGCTGACGGTCAGCCTGGAGTAGAGCAGGTGGACCTCGTCGGAGACCTTGGCGTACTCGGTGACCAGGTTGCCGGGGGTGAGCCTCCGCTCGTCGACCTTGCGCCTGACCTCCGGCAGCCGGTCGACGGTGTCCAGCACGACCTGGAACTGCTTCCTCATGTCGTCGGTCATCGCCGCCTGGGCGTCCGCCGACAGGGCCTGCTCGCGCAGGGTCTTCCTGGCGGCGTCCACCTTGGCGCGGGCCTTGGTCAGGGCCCCCTGCTCGGTCGCCGTGCCGGCGAGGCGTTCGGCGGAGGCCAGGCGTTCGACCTGGAGGTTGGAGACCAGGCCGTCGGCGTTGTTGATCACTCCCGACCAGATGGCGTCAACCTTGAAGAGGTTCAGCGCCTCGCCCGTGGTCGTGCTCGCGGCGAAGCCCCAGAGCGCGATCAGGGAGATCAAGGGGATGACGAGCAGCGTCGAGATCTTGAATCGGATGGATCTGCCCGATGCCATGACACCTGCTCCCGCATAGAAGATCGCGGGAGAGAATAGCATCGAAACAGACGAGATTAAGATCGACTAGCGATAAATCTGTGATATGTCGGGAAATTTGCGTCTACTGGGTGCTTCGGGGCGCGGGCCGGCGACCACGTCAGCCACAGCGCCCACGCCGCCAGCAGGCCGAGCAACGACACCTCGGCGCCCAGCAGCAGTCGCTCGACCAGGCCGATCATGACCCGCTCCCCCGGCAGGGCCACGTACGTGATCGCCAGCAGCCCGAACCCGCCCGCCAGCGCCACCCACTCCACGGCCCGCGCGACGGGCTTCCAGTGGGCGTCCGCGGTCAGCCTGGGCACCAGCAGGGCCCCGGCGGCCGGCAGGCTCACGAAGGCCGCGATCGACACGTACCGGTGAACCTGGGCCGCGAGGTCGAGATCGAGGCCGAGGGGGACGGTCGGGATGACCGCCACCACGACCAGCGCCGCCGCCCACACCATGAGCAATTTCTCCGGCAGCCCCCGGATCGGCGCCCCCATCCTCCTCAGCGCGGCCAGCAGGGCGAGCGACCCGATCCCGAGCACCGCCATCGCGACCTCCGTGACGCCCCCGCGGTCGGTCACGGCGTACTCGCTGATGGTCACGTTCATGGGGTCGAGGTAGGGGTCGGGCCCGAAGTGACCGACCAGGATCGCGACCACCGAGAACACGATCGATGCACAGGCGATCAGGGGGTAGAGCCTCGCCGGGGTCATGAGGGCCCTCAGGCTCGCGCTCCAGGGCGCTCTCGCGACTCTCACTCTGCTGTTCGGCACTGCGGTCATGTGCCCAACTCTCGCGCCCCCAGGCGTGTCGCCACATCCGGTGGCACCCCCGAGCCGTCCCTGAGTCAGCCCCTGAGTCCCCCTCCCCCGTCCCCGGGGTGGACGGTGCTCCTCAGTCGGAGGCGACGAACAGGCGGAGCACGCGATCGGGACGGCCGATGGGCGTCCAGGAATCATCGAATCCATCGTATTGAAATACGCTCATATCCCGAGCCACTCGAAAAACGGTATCGTCCGTGACCGCGCAGGACGCACTGTGGTCCCCTATGCGCTGCCAATTTCCGGCTGCGTCCTGAAATCGATATACGCCACTGAAGTCGGCGGCGGTGGCGAAGAGCCCGAAACCTCCGGCGAAGATTTGGAGGACACCGCGGGGAGGGGCGCCGAGGTCGTCCCAGACGGTGCCGGAGCCGGTGTATCTGAACACCGTGTTGTTGAGCGGGTCCGTCCGGTAGACCGTGTCCGCGATCGCGTATGCGCCGCCCTTCGGGCCGATGCGTTCCCAGTCGTTCGGATTGCCGCTGTAGAGGAAGGTGTCACCCTGGAAGTCGGGCATCTGGGCCACGACGCTGAACCCGCCGACCGCCAGGAACCCGGAGTCGCCGACCTTGCTCCACAGCGGCGTGTCGCCGTCGAAGCCGTCGAACTGGAGTATCCGGCTGCCGTCCCGAGGCGTCTTGTAGACGGTGTCGTCGGAGACGGCGTAGGTCCCACCGATCTCGCCGACGGAGAACCAGTCGAAAGGGGTGCCGCTGTAGCCGAACGCGGTGCCTGCCTCGTCGCCGGCGCCCTCGACGAGGGTTCCCCACCCGCCGCCGAAAGGCCCATTGACGGTTACCGGCCCTCTGATCTGGGTCCAGGAAGTGCCGAATCCGTCGTACCGGAACACGCCGTTGATATTGTCCGCAGCGTCGATGGTCACGGCATTAAGAGTGAGGGCCACGGATCTCTCCGTTTCTCGCAGGAAGGACACCCGTGGTTCCAGGCATCACGCTGATCGCAGCATCGCTTCACACGTCCGCGACCAGCAACTCCGACACGCATCGGATTTCTAATGACTTGTCCACCGCGAGGCTTTTTTCACCCAATAACAAGAGCCCTCAGTCGAGCACGTGGGACGTGGCCCTGGCATAGCGGGCGCGGATCTCCGGGACGGCCGGGGCGTCGTAGGTCTCGGTGTCCTCGGTCCGCCAGTCGGGGGTCGTGAGAAGGGCGGCGGCCTGGCGGGCGGCGCCGTCGGCGACGTACTCGCCGGGCGGCGGCACCGCGATCGGCACGCCGAAGACGGTCGGCGCGACGCGGCGTACGGCCTCCGAGCGGGCCGCGCCGCCGATCAGCAGCACCCGCTCCGGCCGGGTGCCAAGCGCGTCGAGGGCGTCGGCGAGGCCGCACAGCATGCCCTCGACGGCCGCGCGGGCCAGGTGGGCCGGGGTCGAGGTGGCCAGTGTGAGCCCGAGGACCGAGCCGGTCGCGGTGGGCCGGTTGGGGGTGCGCTCCCCCTCCAGGTACGGCACCAGCGTCAGCCCGCCGGCCCCCGCCGGGGCCCGGAGCGCGAGGTCGCTCAGCTCGTCGAGGCCGACCCCGGCCAGCCCGGCGGCGGCGTCGAGGACCCTGGCCGCGTTCAGCGTGCACACCAGCGGCAGGAAACGCCCGGTGGCGTCGGCGAACCCGGCGACGGCGCCGGTGGGGTCGGCGCTCGGCGTCTCCGCGACCGCGAACACCGTCCCGGACGTGCCGAGCGAGACCACCACGTCACCCGGCCCGGCCCCGACACCGAGGGCGGCCGCCATGTTGTCGCCGGTGCCCGGCGCGAGCAGCGGCCCGGCCGACGCCGGGTCGCCCGCCCGGTCGGTGGGCCCCAGCACCCTGGGCAGCAGCGGGACGGCACCGAAGGCGGCCTTGAGCAGGTCGGTGCGGTAGGCGCCGGTGGCCGGGGACCAGTAGCCGGTGCCCGAGGCGTCGCCCCGGTCGGTGGTGAGCAGGTCGAGCGGCGGCGGGGGCGCGTCCTGCCAGGCCGCGAGATCGGCGCCCGGACCGGAGCCCTTGCCGAGACCGGAGCCACCGCCCGGACCGGAGCCGCCGCCGAGGGCGAGCGCGCCCGCCAGCCGCCAGGTCAGCCAGTCGTGCGGCAGGCAGACCGCCGCCGTGCGGCGGGCGTTGTCCGGCTCGTGCTCGGCCAGCCACCGCAGCTTGGCCACGGTGAACGCGGCGACGGGCACCGAGCCGACCGCGTCGGCCCAGGCCCCCGGCCCGCCCAGCTCCGCCACCAGGTCGGCGGCGGACCGGGCGGAGCGGGTGTCGTTCCAGAGCAGGGCGTCGCGCACGACCTCGCCCGCCTCGTCGAGGCAGACCATGCCGTGCTGCTGCCCGGCCACGCTGACGGCGGCGACGTCGGCGAGCCCGCCGGCCTCCTCGACGGCCCGCAGCAGGGCGGTCCACCAGTGGGAGGGGTGGATCTCGGTGCCGGCCGGATGGGCGGCGCGGCCCTGCCTGACCAGTGCGCCCGTCTCGGCCTCGCGAATGACGACCTTGCAGCTCTGCGTGGAGGAATCAACCCCAGCGACCAGCGTCACCCGAACTCCTTATGCGTGCTCCAGCGCGAGATGGTTGAGATGGTATCCCCGCTCGGGAGCCACAATCAGGGGCAATTCTGGGTGATTCACAGCCCCGAGGGGTCGCGGCCGACGCTGATCTCCTCCGCGATCTTGCGGATCTCCGCCACCTCGAGACCTGGAGCCTTGGGCAGGTGGCGCAGCAACGCCTCCATGACGACGGGCACGGGCTGGCCCGCCATCAACCCGGCGATGCCGTGGACCGTCCGGAACAGTGCCTCTTCGGTGTGGTGCATCGGCAATCCCCTCGTTCGGCTACCGGGAGAGGCTACGGCCTGGCCGTGACAGTTCGCTCGCTACCGCTCCAGCGTGTCCCGCACGGCCGGGCGTTCTACCGTTCCAGCGCGCCCCGCACGGCCGAGCAGATCGCGCCGAGCTCGCGGACCTGCTCGCGGGTGAGGACGTCGAACAGGCTCCGGCGCACCTCCTCGACGTGGCCGGGGGCGGCGGAGGCCAGCGTGGCGAACCCCTCGTCCGTCAGGACGGCGACGTTGCCCCTGCCGTCGGCCGGGCAGCGCTCGCGGCGCACCCAGCCGCGCTCCTCCAGGCGGGCCACGGCGTGCGACAGGCGGCTCTGGGAGCTCTGGGCCCTGGCGGCCAGCTCGCTCATGCGCATCGACCGGCCCGGCGCCTCCGACAGGGCCACCAGGATCACGTAATAGGTGTGCGGCATGCCCGCCTCGCGCTGGAGCTGCCGGTCCAGCGCCTCGTTGATGAGCTGGCCGGCTGCCAGGAAGTCACGCCAGGTCTGCTGCTCGTCCGGATCCAGCCATCGGGTCACCCTCTCATTTTAGTTGAACTCTCATATACTCTGGCCGGGAGAACCAGGTGAAAGGGGACGACCATGCCGGTCCACAGGCTCAATCACGCGGTCCTCTACGTCCGTGACGTGGAGCGCAGCGTGGCCTTCTACCGGGAGGCGCTCGGATTCGAGGTGGTCATGGGCATGCGCGGCGCCGCGTTCCTCCAGGCCCCCGGCTCCAGCAACGACCACGACCTCGGGCTGTTCGAGATCGGCGCGGGCGCCGGTCCCTCGCCCGCCGGACGCACCGCCGTCGGGCTCTACCACCTGGCGTGGGAGGTCGACACGCTCGACGAGCTGGAGCGCATCGCGGTGACCCTGAGCGAGCTCGGCTCCCTCGTCGGCGCCTCCGACCACGGGACGACCAAGGCGCTGTACGCCAAGGACCCCGACGGGCTGGAGTTCGAGGTCTCCTGGCTCGTGCCCGCCTCGCTGATCACGGACGAGACGCTGGCCGCCCGGTCCGCCATCCGCCCGCTCGACCTGGCCGCCGACAAGGAGCGGTACGGCGCGCAGACCCGGGGCGGGGTAGGGGTGTCGATCCCGGCCTGAAGGTACCGTGGCAGGTATCCGACCGATTTGTTCCGGAGAGGGTCATGCCAAACGATCCGGATCACGTCCTCGACGCCATCGACGGCGTCGTGGACGAATGGGAGACGCTGAGCGCGGACGCCATGCGCTGGGCGCCTCCCGAGCACAAGTCGCCCGACCTGCTGGACGAGGCGACGGAGATCCTCAGGCCGCTGGCCGAGGCGCTCTCCGAGGTTCTGCGGCCGCTCGGCGACTCCATCAACCGCGCGCTGGAACGACTCACCGACGACGACTGACCGGCCTGTTCCGCGCGTAGCGTTTCGTGGCCTTCAGTCCGTTCTGCGGCGGCGGGTGCGGCGCGGGTACGCCTTGGCCGTCTCGGCCAGCCGGGCCGAGTGCTCGGCCTGCCGGCGCCAATGGCCGTACGCGTCGCCGCGCTGGGCCAGCCGGTCGAGCTCCCGCACGGTCGTGAGCGGGATGAACGCGGGCTCGGCGTCCCGCCAGGGCGTGCCGGGCAGCGGCATGAACGTGTGCGTGTGGATGCGGGCGCCCAGCTCGGCCAGGTCACCGGCCAGCACGAGCGACTGGCGCTGGTCCTCCTCCGACTCCCCCGGCATGCCGAAGATGAAGTCGACGTTCGGCCTGAAGCCGTGCTCGACGGCGATCCTGACGGCGTCGCGCACGGGCGAGGTGCCGTGCCCGCGACCCGAGGCGGCCAGCACCCGGTCGGACCCCGACTGGGCGCCGATGATCAGGTTGTCGTTGGCGACGTACCGCTTGAGCAGCCGCATGGCCTCGGGCGTGACGTGCTCGGGCCGCACCTCGGAGGGGAAACTGCCGAAGAACACCCGGCCGTGCGGCGGCAGCTCCTCCTTGACCCCCGCCAGCAGCTCCTCCACCGCGCCGAGATCGGGATCGGGGCCCGGCGAGCCGTAGGAGAGCGAGGTCGGCGTGATGAACCGCACGTCACGCAGCCCCTGCTCGACCATGCCCTTGACGTGCCGGCGCACGCTCGCCACCGACCGGTGGCGGAACTGGCCGCCGAACATGAACGGCGTCTGGCAGAACCGGCAGGTGTACCGGCATCCCCGGGTGATCTCGATCGGCCCCTTACGCCCCAGGAACGACGGGAACGCGTCGAGCGGGAGCTGCGGGGCCGGGCGCGTCCTGAGCGCGACGCCGTCGCCGTCCTTGACCGCGAGGCCCGGCACGGTCGTCAGCGGCTCGTCCCGCCGCAGCGCCTCCACCAGGGCGATGATCGTGGACTCGCCCTCGCCGATCGCGGCCAGGTCCCAGCCGGCGTCGATGACCTGCTGCGGCTCGGCGGTGGCGTGCACCCCGCCGGCGACGTGCAGCCCCCGGCCGCCGCTGAGCGATCTGACGGCGGCCAGCTCGGCGGCCATGGCCTCGGCGTCGGGCGAGTAGAACGACCAGAGCACGAGCACCCGGTCGGCCCCGCTCGCCGCGATGTGGGCCGCCGTCTCCTCCGGGGTGACGCCCAGCAGCTGCCGGTGCTCCACGCCCGAGGTCTCCAGGGCGGCGAGCACCGCGTGCACGCCGTACGTCACGGCCTTGCGGTAACGGACCACCACATCCACTGCCAGCGCCACGACCGGCAGCGTAGCTCAGGCGGAGGCCAGCCGCATGGGACGCAGCGCGCCGGTGAGCTTGGCCAGCTCGGCGAGCATGGCGTCGGCGGCGGCGATCATGACGTCGTTGGGCGCCACGGTGCCGTCCTCGGCGATGAACTGCTGGTAGAAGGGGATGTTGACGGCTTCGACCACGGGGATCATCTTCAGCGTGCTGACGACCTGGCGCAGGCCGTTCACCGCCCGGGTGCCGCCGGAGATCCCGCCGTAACTGACGAACCCCGCCGCCTTGTGCTGCCACTCGTGGTGCAGGTAGTCCAGAGCGTTCTTCAGCACGGCCGTGAAGCTGTGGTTGTACTCGGGGGTCACGAACACGAAGGCGTCACCCCGGTCGACGGTGGCGCTCCACTCCTTGGTGTGGGCGTTCACGTACTGCTTGAGCTTGGGGTGGTTCGGCTCGTCGAGGAACGGCAGGCCCACCTCGGCGAGGTCGACCAGCTCGACGTCGAAGTGGCCGGCGGCGACGGCCCGGCTCCTGAACCACTCGGCGACCTCGCGCCCGGCACGGCCGGGGCGGGTGCTGGCGACGATGATCTGCAGGACCGGCTTGTCCATGGGGTTCCTCCTCAGGTGGTTGATACCTCAACATTATTGAGTAACTAAACATTTCTTAGCAAATGCTAGGATCACCCCCGTGAGCCCCCATTCCGTCTGCGTCCGGTTCCACGTCGCCCTCGAACTGATCGGCGCCCGGTGGTCGGGGGCCGTGATCCACATGATCTTCAAGGGCGCCCATCGTTACGCCGCTCTCAAGGCGGCCATCCCCGGCATCAACGACACGATGCTGGCCCGCCGGCTGCGCGAGCTGGAGACGGCCGGGCTCGTCGAGCGGCGCGTGCTGGCCACGTCGCCGGTGCGGGTCGAGTACCACCTGACGGAGATGGGCCAGGAGCTGCGTCCGGTCCTCGACGAGCTGGTCACCTGGGCGCACAAGTGGATCCCGCTGCCCGAGGAGCCGGCCAGGTCCGCCTAGCGCGTACGGGCGAGCGCGGGGAGGCGGGCCGGGGTTAGACTCCGGGCATGCACTGGCGACATTGATGAACCACCAGCGGCCGACGCGGCAGGAGCGCGCGCGGGCCTCCGAGGTGCCGAGCACCAGACGGAGTCCCTGTCCGCCCCTTCCGAGAGGGCCGCATGTTCGTCCCCAAGCTTTACGTCTACACGTTCCTCGGCGAGTTCGTCCTGCTCTACCCGGTGTACACGCTGCTGTTCACCGATTCCGGGCTCTCGGTGGCCGAGACGTCCTCGCTGTTCGTCATCTGGTCCGTGACCGGCATGGTGCTGGAGATCCCCTCCGGCGCCTGGGCCGACGCGGTGTCCCGCCGACTGCTGTTGTTCCTCGGCCCGCTGCTGGCCGGCGCCGGCTTCGCACTGTGGGTGCTGTTCCCGTCCTACTGGGCCTTCGCGCTGGGCTTCGTGTTGTGGGGAGCCGAGGGCGCGCTCGTCTCGGGCGCCTTCGAGGCGCTCGCGTACGAGGAGCTCGAACGCCGGGGCCTCCAGAGCCGGTACGCCGCGATCATGGGCCGGGCCCACTCGATCGGCATCGCCGCCGCCGCGTCGGCGATCGCCCTCGCCACGCCCGTCTTCGCGATCGGCGGTTATCCGGCGGTGGGGGTGGCCAGCGTGGTGGCCTGCCTGTTGTGCGCGGCGACCGCGCTGACCCTGCCCGAGCGGCGTCCTGCCCGAGCGGCGTCCGCTGATTCGGATGGGCGGTATCTCGCGGTTCTGCGGGCCGGTGTGGCCGAGGCCCGTACCGATCGGAACGTGCTCGAAGCGATCGTCCTGATCTCCGTCGTGACGGCGATCTGGGGTGCGCTGGAGGAGTACGTGCCCTTCCTGGCCGCCGAGACCGGTGCGCCCAGGACGGCCGTTCCGCTGCTCGTCCTGGCCGTCTGGGTCGGGGCCGCGGCGGGCGGCCTGCTGGCGGGGCCCGCCCGCCGCCTGAGCGAGCGGTCGTTCGCGCTGGTCCTGGCGCTGGCGGCGCTGGCCATGGCGGCGGGCGCGCTGGTTCCGCATCCGGCCGGGTTCCTGCTGGTCGCCGGCGCCTTCGGGGCGTTCCAGATGGCCGGCGTGGTGGCCGACACGCGGCTGCAGGAACGTGTCTCGGGCGGCCAGCGGGCCACCGTGACGTCGGTGGCCGGGCTCGGGACGAACGTGGTCACCCTGGCCGTCTACACGGCCTACGGCGCAGGATCGCCGTTCCTGTCCCACGGCACGACGTTCGCCCTCCTGATCCTGCCGTACGTGGTCATCGCCCTGTGGCTGGCCCGGGAGCGGGTCGCGCCGATGTGATCCTCTTCGACGCGAACGGGACGCGCTTGGGCAGCGGCGGCGGCTCCTCCCCCTCCTTCTCCGGAGCCGCCGCCCCGCCCCGGCGCGCCCGCCACCGGGACGGGAACACCGAAGCGGTCAGCAGAATGCCGCCGACCACCAACGACCAGGTATTCAGCAATGCCGCGTACGCGTCCAGATAATCGGCGGGCACCAGGTCGAATCCCATTCTCCGGTCGCCTCCCGTGGCGGCCCGCACGACCGTCGCCCCGGCCAGGGCCGTGAAAGCCAGGCCGGGCAGCAGCGAGGCGACCGGGGAAATCCGGGAACCGGCCAGGACTCCGATGAGGACCGCGATCCCCGCCAGCGCCGCCGTCGCCGTCCAGTCGAGGACGGACGTGGTCGCGCGGGGTCCGTACAGGAGACCGGCCGCGATCAACGGGATCGCGGCGACCCCCACCGCGGCCCCGGCGAAATGACGAACACCATTACCCATAGGGAACACCTCCAGGCCCAATACGATACCGACATACCACCAGTTACAACTTTAGGTCGAAAAATCTCCATTTGTGGCCGGTGGCCGGAAAGACGGGCATATCGCCTTAATAGGAAATATTTGGTATCTCCTCATTTGGCTGTCAGCCGTTACCGTGACAGAACCCCCCATCGAGGAGCGGCGGCATGTTTCGCTGTGCAGTGGCAGGCATCACCCTCGTGGCCGCTTGCCTGGCCACCCCCGCCCACGCGGCGTCCGACCCCGTGATCGAGGCGCTCTCGCGCGACCTCGGCCTCTCGGAGCCCGCAGTGGTCACCCGGCTGGCGAACGAGCGGCATGCCGCCGCCCTGGAGGCCGAACTGGCCGCCTCGCTGGGCGACTCCTACGGCGGGTCATGGCTGACCGAGGACGCCTCCGCCCTCGTCGTCGCCACCACCGACCCCGCCCGGACCGCCGCGATCTCGGCCCGGGGGGCGCGCCCTGTCGTCGTGCGGCACTCGCTGTCGGAGCTGGACGCCGTCGTCCGCCGCCTGGACCAGGCCGCCCGCCGCATCCGGACGGGCCCCGCCCTCTGGTACGCCGACGTCCGCGCGAACCGGGTCGTCCTCCAGGTCGCCTCCCCGTCCGGGTCCGCACCGGCCGCCGCCCTGGTGGCGGCCGCGCGCAGTGCGGCCGTCGTGGTGGCGCCGGCCGCCGAGCTCCCCCGCACGTACGCCGACATCATCGGCGGCGACCCCTTCTACGTCGGCTCGATGCGCTGCACGATCGGCTTCTCGGTCACCAAGGGCAGCGTCCAGGGCTTCGTCACCGCGGGACACTGCGGGCACACCGGCGACCTGGTCAAGTCACCAGCCGGCACCTTCCAGGGCTCGTCCTTCCCGGGCAACGACTACGCGTGGGTCGCCACCCCCGGGCACACCGCGCAGCCGTACGTCCGCGGCCCCGGCGGGACGCTGGTGACCGTACGCGGCTCGGTCCAGTCGACGGTGGGCGCGTCCGTCTGCCGTGCCGGGCCGACCACCGGCTGGCACTGCGGCACCGTCCAGCAGCACAACGCCACCATCACCTACGCCCAGGGCACCGTGTACGGCCTGACCCGCACCAACGTGTGCGCCGAACCCGGCGACTCCGGCGGACCGTTCATCTCGGGCGGCCAGGCCCAGGGCGTGACCTCGGGCGGCTCCGGCAACTGCAGCACGGGCGGCACGACGTACTACCAGCCCGTCAACGAGATCCTCAGCGCGTACGGCCTGACCCTCCGCACCGCCTAATGGGAGCTACCGTGGCTGCTGATCGGGCAGACTCGGTGCCTGGTAGCCGCTGGTGAGTGAGCACTCTCGCCGCCTGGATCTTGAATCCTAGGGTCAGATCGTGCCCTCACTGGTGGTCAGGGGTCTTTGATCGCTGATGGGATGTCGTGCCCTCCGATGGTTGGGTGAGCACTGGTCCATTAGGTCGCCGACCGGCTCCTGCGGGCTTCCGTGTCCTGTTGTCGATCGTGGAGGTCGTTGTGCTGTTCGTTGGGGATGACTGGGCTGAAGATCACCACGACGTCGAGGTCCAGAACGAGGCTGGGAAGGTGTTGAAGCGAGTTCGGCTGCCCGAGGGGATGGCCGGGGTCACCCGGTTCCACGACCTGGTGGGCCGGTTCGTCGCCGAGGATGCCGATCCCCGCGAGGTGCTGGTGTGTATCGAGACCGATCGAGGGCCCTGGGTGCGGGCGCTGGTCGCGGCCGGGTACCAGGTGTTCGGGGTCGACCCCAAGCAAGCGGCTCGGCACCGGGAGATCCTCAGTTCCTCTGGCGCCAAGAGCGACAAGGGTGACGCCCATGCGCTCGCGGATATGATCCGCACCCGCCGTCACCAGCTCCGCGAGGTGGCCGGGGACTCCGAGATCGCCGAGGCGGTCAAGGTCGTCACGCGGGCGCATCAGACGCTGCTGTGGGAGCGCACGAGACACATGCTCCGGCTGCGGGTCGCGTTGCGGGACTACTTCCCAGCCGCTCTGGAGGCATACAAGCCCCTCGGCCTCACCAGCCAGGCCGTGCTGAAGCTGCTGGCCAAGGCCCCCGCCCCCGAAGCCGCGGCCAAGCTGACGATCAGCCAGATCAGTGCCTGCCTGAAGGGCCGCCGCGATATCCCTGGCAAAGCCGTCGCGATCCAGGACGTGCTGCGCGCGCAACACCTGGGCCAGGCGCCACTCGTCACGACCGCCTACGCCTCGACCGTGAAATCACTAGCCGCGATCATCGCCGTCCTCAACACCGAGATCAAGACCCTCCAGGGCGAGGTCGAGGCCCATTTTGGCCGGCACCCGGACGCTGAGGTCATCCTCAGCCAGCCCGGCATCGGCGTCGTCCTCGGCGCCCGGGTGCTCGCCGAATTCGGAGACGCCAAGAACCGGTACGCCTCCGCCAAAGCCCGCAAGAACTACGCCGGCACCAGCCCGATCACTCGCCAGTCCGGCAAGACACGGGTCGTCCAGGCCCGGTTTGTTCACAACGACCGGCTCGTCGACGCCCTCCATCTCCAGGCGTCCTGCGCCATCCTCCACGACCGTGCAGTCCGCGCCTACTACGACCAGCTCAAAGCCCGCGACATCAGCCATAACGCCGCCCTGCGCCAAGTCGGCAACCGCCTGGTCGGCATCTTCCACGGCTGCCTCAAAACCCACAGCCACTACGACCAAGCAACCGCCTGGTCACACCACGACTACGACCTCACCGCTTGACACTCAACGTCCAGGGATGTCTGACCCTCTCGTCCAGGGCCCCCACTCCTCCAGGAACGCCCGGCACCTTCAGGAAATCCGTTCGCGCGCCACCGATGAGTTCCCACGCCCGGTCGAGTCTGCCCTCCCGAAAGCGGATCCCCTCCGCCGCACCGACCATCGGGAGGCAACGATGACGCGCCCCATCCTGAACAGCCTGCTCCTGGCCAGCACCGACCCGGCACGACTACGCGCCTGGTACGCCACCGTGCTCGACCCCGAGTCCGACACCGACGTCACCCACTACGGCGTGCTGACGTTCGGCGACTTTCACCTGATCATCGACACCCGGGCCGACGTGGCGGACAAGAATCCCGAGCCCGGACGGGTGATACTCAACTTCGACGTCCCGGACGCGCGCGCGATCGCCGCCCGGATGGAGGAGGCGGGCGTGTCCTGGCTGGCCGAGCTCGAGGACCGCGAGGGCAGCCTGTTCGCCACGGCGATCGATCCCGACGGCAACTACGTCCAGATCATCCAGCTCAGCGAGGAACACCGGAAGGCGATGTGACGATGTTCGGCAAGACGAAGGCGTTCAGCGGATTCTCCGTCGACGATCTGGCCGCCGCGAAGGCGTTCTACGGCGACACCCTGGGGCTGGAGGTGTCGGAGTCGAACGGCCTGCTGACCCTGCACATCACCGGCGGCACCGACATCCTGGTCTACCCCAAACCCGACCACGTCCCCGCAACCTTCACCATCCTCAACTTCCCGGTCGAGGACATCGAGCAGACCGTCGACGCCCTGGCGGCCCGCGGCGTGCAGTTCCAGCGCTACGAGCACCTGAAGACCGACGAAAGGGGCATCTTCCGCGGCGGCGACCCCCTGATCGCCTGGTTCACCGACCCGGCGGGCAACGTCCTCTCGGTCCTCCAGGACTGACGCCCGGGAGCCGGGCCGCGGTTCGGCGCCGCAGGAACACCTTCCCCACCCTGCGGCGCCCGCCCGACCGCCGAGCGGTGCACGCGCGGGCCTCGCGTGTGGACCGTCCCATCCCACGGTTACGGCATAACTCACGTTTCCGCAGGCGGACCGCCTCTCTCGTGTCCCACCCTGTCCCACGGACGATGCGCACGACCTCGCTTCCGTGCTCGGATAAGCCCCGTCAGCACGCACCGATCACCACGTACTGACGAAGGCCCGAAGCACCGGCGAGTTCCCCCGCGAATCCGATCAGAAAAGGCAGTGACAGGACATGAGCCACCACGTCAGCGAGAACCTCCTCAGCATCACGGACGTCGAGCAGCAGCCCAAGGCACGCAGACTGAGGTTCACCCTCAACGGCGCACTCTGGTCACTTCAAGCGTTGTGGGGCTTCTTCTTCGCCGGCAGCGGCTTCGGCAAGGTGCTGCTGTACGACGACGTCCTGTACGCGGCGGCGCCCCGGGCTGTGGCCTGGTACGCGGCGGTGCCGCAGTCCCTGATCGTCTTCATCGGGATCGTCGAGGTGCTCGGCGGCATCGGCCTGATCCTGCCGGCGATGACGAAGGTCAAGCCGATGCTGACGCCGCTCGCCGCCGCCGGCCTGGCGCTGACGATGGTCCTCGCGGCCGGCTTCCACATCGTGCGCGGCGAGTACGAACTGGTTCCCGCCAACCTCCTCCTGGGAGGCGTCGCGGCCTTCGTCACGGCCGGACGCTGGAAGATGCGCCCCGTCTCCCCCGCGCCCGTCACCACTCCGCGCGTACTCGGCGCGCTCGCCGTCCTGGTCGCGCTGGCCCTGCTGACCTTCGCGCCGACGTGGTACACGATGACCAACGCCCAGTTCTGATCACTGCCCTGGTACGTCGAGCACCCCGGGCACGACTCGCCGCACCACACCACCGGCGCCGGAGCCGTGACCGTCCTCAGCCCGGAGGGGGACGGCGTGAACAGGCTCGGCCTCATTGATCAGAGATCAGGCGGCTTCTCGAGGTATCCATCGGCCGGTGGCACGTCGGCGAACTCCTCGATCCGCTCCCAGTGCTCAACGAGTTCGTCCAACCTGCTGTCCGGGATGCCGGCGAGCGTGTCGCGCACGTCTGCGGGGAGCTCTTCAATTCCCGGCCCCTCCTTGTAGGGAGAGTCGTCGGAGCGCCCTCGGGCGGCGGACAGGTGGTGATCGTCTGCACCAGGTCCAAGCTGAACGGAACGTCTCCAGCAAGGGCTACGAGCCGGCCGAGCACGCCGGGGTCGATCCACTTGGCGTCCACGGCGTCGAACGTAGCTACGCCCGGGATGGGCTTCTCAACTGCACGTGGGTTATCGGGCTTCTCCGCAGCGGCCTGCCTGTTTGCCGCCCGGTAATAGTCGGAGAAGACCCCCATCGGCCCCTCCCGCTCGATCGCCCGAGATCAGGGGATCGTACGTGTGCGAAAGACGCCCGGACCGCCAGCAGCTGTCCCGGCGCCGAAGTCCCCCGCCGGGGTGTAGTTCGCTTCGGCCGATCGGGACCTGGAGATCACGCTGCAGGCATGCGATCATCACGCTCATGACTACGTGCAGAAAGGGCCATGCCGCGTAGGCGCCCTTCAGCGGTTCGCACCCGAGGATTCATGTGCGTGACCCACAGAGCTTCGATTCATCAGGTTCCCGGTCTCGGACCGCGCCCCATGGCTGCAGTGATCGCGCTGGAGCACACCCGGCTGGGCCCAGGTCATGTGGCTGCGGTGCTGCTGGCTTGGACGCGGGAAGTCATTCCCGGCACCTCCACCCGGCTCCTGCCCATCTGCACATGCCTTGGCTGATACGAGGACGATCCGCGTGGGGAGCTGGAACAGGTGCTCATGGCATTGCCCCCATGGGCGCGACCGCACCTCTACAGCCTCGTACTTCCCGTTGACAGAAGCTTTCTCGCTCGAACGTCCCCGGATCCGCTCGCATCCCCCGATTGGCCATGGTGGCGACAGCGGCGGCGCCCGACCTTTTAGAAGAACACCGACCACCTGAGGGTTCCACGCGTCGTTGAGCGCCACAGCGTTTATGGCCTACCAGCCCGGCGGCGGTCCTTGAGGCGAGTTGTGAAAGGACCCCAGCGACTGGACTCCGCCCTCTGGGGCTGACGGGCCAACTGCAACTCACGGTCCCGCAGAGATCGAAAGGCCCTCCCCCGAAGATGGGGAAGAGCCATTGACCTGACGGAGGATCAGGGATTTAAACCCCGGATGGTGTTGCCACCAAACCGTATTAGCAGCTCGAGTCTTGGGTGTCCCTATTGGTTCCGCCTGGACCACCTGGCCGCGTCCGTCTCCCTGGACGGGCTATATACGAGACGGGATTGCAACTAGACCAGCCCCGCTGCCGCCTGATCGCCAAGCGCGGAGTGACGGACATCAAGGTAGCCATCGCTCAGCACCGACCTACCGAGTCGACACGCGCGTGCTCGCTGCTCGACTCATGGAGACGGCTTCCCAAACATTCTCCGGGCGCGACGACGGCATGGCTGCCAGGGACGTCGGCGCTCCTGACATCCATGACCACGCCGTCGCCTTCCGGACTGAGGACGGTGGGCATGCCGCACAAGTCGCACAGCCATTGAAGACTCCCGGCAAGCCAAAGCGGCTCCCCAACGAGCACGAGCTTGTGCGTCGACGGGAGACGAGGCCGAGCACGGGGAGACCGTCCCCCCAGGCCGACCGCCGAGTCCAGCGCGGAAACCTCGGAGCCATGAAATCTCGCCAGCGAGATCGCTACAGGTTGTTTGCGCTGCTCGAAGGTTCATTGACGACCGCTCAAGGTCGCCCGAATATGGCGCGGTTGCTGCCCCCGGCCCACCGCCGCACGATGGGCCGGATTCTCTAAATCGTGGCATATCTGCGCGAATCGGGACTTTCGGGAGCCACACGTCAGGATAATATCCATTTTGATGGCGAATACTAGGACATCAAGGACGCGCCATCGTTTCGCTCATTGCTGATTGTTTGCCCGCTTATAAAAAGTGCGTACGTCTTTCATGCTTGACGCTGGGGTATCTCCCTTGTCGCACTATCGCAGCGGTGTCGGCGGATACAAAAAGAACAGCTCCGGCATCCGCGCTACCGCGACACCATTCAAGAGCTCGATCTTACGCAGGTCAACGAGCCTCAGGAACTTACCCAACGTTCTCGCCGGGAATGCTCACCACGGAAAGGAATGCCCGATGCCATTCATCATGCGCAACCCCCTCCCCAAGCTGGCCGCAAGTACACTCGCCGCCACCGTCCTCACCGCAGCAGTCATGACGCCCGCGGTCGCAGCATCCTCTGCCCCCAACCCGGCCGAGGCATACATATCGAGCGTCAGTGCGAACGGAACCGGGTGCCCGCCCGGGACATGGGAGGCGGCGATCAGCCCCGACGGGAAGTCGTTCACGGTTACATTCAGCGCATACGAGACGCTCATCGAACCTGGTAGTAATGCTTCGGATAAGGAATGCACGCTCTCGCTGAACGTGCATACGCCGTCGGGGAGCTCGCTTTCCACCGCCAAGTTCACCTACCAGGGCTACGCGCTCATGGACCAAGCAGGGATGAGCGCGACGCAGAGCGCAAGCTACAACTTCAACGGTGCTCCCGTCCCGGCTCAGTCGGTGCGCTCGCAGATCTTGGGGCCACAAGACGACTCGTACCTCTTCTCCGACCGCATCTTGCTTCACGACGACGTGGCGTCGGCCCAGGGCGCAACCCGCGCGCTGAACGTGGAAACGGGCCTGCTCCTCACCAACAACCCCGCAGAGACCGGCAGCGGCTACTTCAACACCAACAGTGTCGACGGGACGCTCCAAAACGGACCGGGCTGCACCATCGACCGGCGCACCGCCACCTCGGGGCAGACCATCGTCGGCACCTCGGGCGCCGATGTCATCTGCGGCTCACCGTTCGCCGACCGTATCGCCTCGCTGGGCGGCGACGACGTCATCCTCTCCTTCGCGGGCAACGACCGGATCTCCGCCGGTGCCGGCAACGACACCGTCTTCGGCGGCAACGGCGACGACGACATCAGCGGCGACGACGGCAACGACACCCTCGACGGCGAAGCCGGCAACGACCGGATCCTGGGTGGGGCGGGCACCGACACCGCCAACGGCGGGCCGGGCACCGATTCCTGCGTAGCCGAGACGACCACCTCCTGCTGAGCCAGGTCGACGCTCCTGGTGTTCGCGACCAAGCACGGCTCTCCCATCGAGCGCACCGAGGACTGGAAGAGCCGGAAGTCCATCCTTCAGCAGGCCGGCGTCCGAGAGGTCGGATTCACGACGCTCGCCACACCGCCACGACAGTCCTCATCGAGCAAGGTGTGAACATCCGGATCGTTCAGCAAGTGCTCGGCCACACCCGAGTGACCACCACCGAGCGCTACACCCACGTATCCACACCCCTGGTGCGCGACGCGGGCGAGCTCGCCTCCACTCTCTGGGGAAATCTCTAGTCGTTGCGACTATGACACCTTCGAAAATCAAAAAGGCCCTCTCCCCGATCAAGGGAGAGGGCCTTCCGCCTGGCGGAGGATCGGGGATTTGAACCCCGGATGGTGTTGCCACCAAACCGCATGAGCAGCTCGGGTCTTGGCCGTCCCAGGCCGTCTCATATGGACCGAGCGGTCTTGGCGGAACGGGATGGTACGGCGCAGAACTACAACCCATAGCGATCAGAAGAACAAGCAATCCGGCTTGCCCAAGTCGAACTCGGTATGCCTGTGAACTTGGCGCGCTGCATATCGGATTCCGCTGATGTACTGCTTGCAAATACGCACGCCGATCTCGCTCCAACAGCGAAGACGCAGCTCAGCATGCGGGTGGCATTCCCCGTGACTCCCCACCATCCCCGCGCTTCCCCGCCTCAGCGGGCACGCAACGGGCACGCCAACCGCACCGTTCGGCAGGCCGGGACTGAGGAACGTGTAAGCGGCCATACAAAACTCCAGGTCGACGGACAGGTGTATCCAGGCGGATAGCCAGAAGGGTCCCGATAGGCGGACCTCGGAAATGACTGACCGCGATCAGGAGAAACGCGACGCGATGCGCCGGCTTTTCCTGAGATGCGGCGGTCCTGCCTTGCGACGGCCGGCCACCGCGCAGGACGAACCCGATGACCTCGCCGCTGTGGAGGCATCCGTACCGTCAGCGTGCCGGTGGGGTGATGTCAGAGAGTCAGCCGGCCTGATCACCGGATCGGACCAATCGGCGTTCCCAGACCAGGGCCACGACGACACCGATGGCATAGGCGACCAGGTCCCATGGGTCGGGGAACGCGCCGACCAGGACACCGCCGACCCCCGGCAGGGCCATACCGACTATTTGGTAGAACTCGACGGCGGCGGCGATCGCGGCCGTGGCCAGGGTGCGGCGCCCGGCGGTGGTGCGCCACAACAGCCCCAAGAACGCGTAGACCAGCATGGTGGCGACGACGTCGCTCACGTAGCCGCGGATGAACGGTTGTCCCGGGCCCCGGTAGAAGAGGACGAACGCGCCGATGGCGAGGGCAACGCCACCCAGAAGGACCATGGCGCGGCGCATGAGATTGACATCTTCTCCGAATCACAACGATCAGGACGAACCTGATCATAGAGCTCATTACCTATGGCGGCATGCTCATTGGCGTCAGGTGGGCGACCGCAGCGGAGTGCCAGCACGCCGACACGTAGTGACGATTCATCCGGAACGCAGCCATCGTTCATCCCCGCCCCACCGACGCGCCCACGCCGGCGGGCTCCATCGACGGATCTGTTGCACCACAGCGTCCACCTCCGTCCCAACAGCCGGATACTCGCCAAGCCACGCCCGTCCTGCACCGGAGGGACTGTCGATCGCCGCGCCATCGATCGATGCACCGATGCCCTCGTGCCCCAGGATCTCCACCATGACGCCCCACGGGTGCTGCTGGGTCACTCGGACCCGGACCCGTTGACCAGGGACCAGGTCTGCTCCTGCGACATCGGATCGCTGCCCGAGATCCTTGTGTCGCAGGGGCGTGTTGAACCGTTCGCCTACCTCGTTGAGCAGGGAGAACGATGGCTTGAGCTCCTCTGGACAGAGCCGACGGTTTTACAGCTCGCGGCTGCTCCGGCCCCGACTTGGCCTTCCATCTGCAACAGGTCTAGAGCTCGCCGTGAGATCCATGATCATCGCACGGCCCCAACGCTAAGGGAGATCTCCGGACGCGAACGCAGAACCTGCGGATCAGCACCGTAACTCCGAGACAGGTCCTCGTGGCATCGCTGGATCCCAAACGAGGGGCGACACGTACCTGCGTTGTAAGACCCGTCGATCTACGTGAGCTACAGATAGGAGCTGAAGTGGTCGGCCACGGTGTCTGCCACGACTTCTGCATCGTCGGAGCCATTGACCTCCAGGACTCGGATGCCCAAGCGGCAAGCGGAGCGGACCGCCTCATCGGCGACGAGGCGGTCTCGGGCAAGCCGGTTCTCCTGTGCTCGCTCAGGGTCGCTCACCTGGAGGCGGAGGCTGCCGGCACGGGGCAGTTCGCGGAGCTGGCGCTGCCGGAATGCTTCGCTCGGCACCATGACGATCATCCGACAGGGCGAGTCGATGATGGGAGCGACCAGTTCGGGACGCAATCCCCAGCCTTCGGCAACGACAGGTCGCCCCGATACCAGGCCGCGCAGGTCGTCCAACGCCCACTCGAACCGCGCGGGAAAGCCGGCCAGGGTCTCGTCGGCCATCTCTTGAGGGGTGGTGTTCACCCAGACGGTGTCCGGGTCAGGATCCGCGGTGGGCTCGCCAAGTCGCACTCGGCGGGCGATCCGGCGGTCATTGTGTGCGCGCGCGTCGTGGTAGTCGTAGTGATAGGCGGTCAGCTCGTACCGGATGGCCAGCACCCTGGCAACGGTGGATTTCCCGGCCCATTGCCCACCTCCGATCCACAGGGCGTTGTGGAGGGTGCCGAACGGATCCCAGACCTCGCTACTTGTGGCGTTCACGGATACAGCTTGGCGAAGGCACAAACCAAGAAACAGTCTTGTTGTGCTCGCCCACCCAGGTGATGATCGTAAAGGGGGAAGCGCCACCCTCTCCGCTTGCAACGTTTCGGAACGCGCCTGGTGTCGTACCGTCCTCTGCCCCTGCATGACTGGGCCGCAATCAGCCGCTTCAGGGGTCAACTCGTAGACCAGCCACGATGATCGACCATGTACGGTGGCCAGCCATGCCCTGGCGATCGTGAGGGCTTCGTCTGTGCGGCGGCGCGGCAACCACGGTCGGTGCGTCCGGTTCGTACGGCGCGGTGTGGCTGATGACGCTGAGCTGACGCGCCGGGTGGTGCATGGCGAGCGGTTGATCTACCACAACCGGTGGATCCGGCTCAGGATGGCCGACGTGGAGATCCCCGGCGGGGAGCGGTTCGAGCACCATGTGGCGCATCTGGACCGGGCTGCCATCGCCGTGGTCGTGAACGAGCAGGCGCGCGTGTTGCTGATGTGGCGGCATCGGTTCGTGTTCGACCGGTGGGGGTGGGAGCTACCTGGCGGGCTGGTCGAGGCCGGCGAGGAGCCGACGGCGACCGCAGAGATCGAAAAAGGCCCTCCCCCGAAGATCGGGGAAGGGCCTTTCACCTGGCGGAGGATCGGGGATTTGAACCCCGGATGGTGTTGCCACCAAACCGCATTAGCAGCTCGGATCTCAACCGTCCCGATCAGTTCCACCTGGACCAACGGGTACGGCTGGTCAGTCTGGAACGACGTGGAACGGCGCCGGATTGCAACTAGCACTGCAACTAGGCGACACCTCCGCCTTCTGTTTACAAGGTCCCCAAACGATCTCCAGTACTGTTCAGGGCCGTTCGCCCTACTCCTCATCGAGCTCCGGCCGTTCACATCCGTTCGGCCTAGTTCATGATCGTCCGTTCGGGTGGCTCCCAAGGTGGCTCCCAGGACGGCCTACTCGTACAGGTGGGCGGCGTGGATCTGGAGAGCGAGGGACTGCCACGTCGGCGGGTCAACATCGCCCTCGAACGGAGCTCCTTCACGGATACAACCGTCCTGGAGCCACGCCGCCCAAGTTCTGAGGAAGTCGCCAACGTACAAGGTGCTCCAGCGGCCATCGACGAACTGCTTACCTTCGCGGACTTGCCGTTCGCACTCGGCACGGTCGGCATCGAAGTCATCCGCCATGATCTCCAGATAGCCGGCGAAGCCTCGCATGTCACGAACACACTCGACGTTCGGGGGAAATTCACGCGGTGGTGTCATGAGGGCGAGGGTAAGGATGGCCTGCCAGCTTGGGAAGTCCTTCAACATCATGCATTCTGAGCTGCGAAAACACCGGCCTGGGGTAAGCAGATCCACTTATCGTGAGCCCCTGTGACTCTCCGATGGTCGCCGACCGTGCGGGCACGCAACGGGCACGCGGCTTCGGATGGCGTCGGCTTTGAAATGGACTGTCCATTGGCGCATCACATGCCTGCTGGCCTGCTGACGTCCAGGCGGTTTCGGCAGTCGCTGTGTGGATCACGCCGCATATATCCCCGGATCTTGGCCAAGGCGACGTGCCATGCTGATGGGCATGGAGGATGCTTCGCTGCGTAGGGTCGTGGCTGTCAAGCCTCAGGGTCCGTGGTTGGTGATTGCCAGGGGAGCTTGGACCGTCGAGTCACGTCCTACGGACACGGACACTCCCTTTGAGATATCGCGGATAGGACTCCTCCCGCTGCTGGAGAGGCCACGGGAGGAGGTGGAGGGCCAGGCCAGAGAGTTGCTTCGTCCTGGTGATCCAGACCTAGCCGAGGCGCTACGGGCAGTTGTTCAATGCGGCCTGATGGCGACGCAGTCGGACTACTGGGTCACAAGGACACTGGCATGGATCACCCCTGAGGAGATCGAGCTCTTCACCGAACTACTCCGAGAGATCGCACTCGGCCGAGGGTCCCAAACCAATCAGCACGCGGCGAAACGGCTCCTCAAAAAAAAATGGCCTCTGGTCAACCATTCGCCGTCCGCCGTCGTAGCCGCCAGCTTTCCAGCGGGCTGACAGCTCCGACGCTGAGTGCTTTACGACCTGCACGTCTGATCGACCACGGAACCGACAGTTCATCCCGCACGTCCCGAAACTTGGTCTTGGCCCTGTCCTGGCGCCCGGGGGCGTTCGTGACCGTGTGAAAGTGGCGAGGCATCCTGAATTTAGGACATAAGGTGTCGCCGTGAATATGATCGAGTTCCGCGTTGTAGGGCCGGTCGCCCCCAGCGTCTATCCGCACATGGACATCCTGATCGACGGCATCAATCTCATCGAACTCGCGCGCGTCGTCGAACTACCATTGGCCTCCAACCCAAGCATCGCGGGTGCCTATGCTGGGCTACTGGAGCGGGACTTGATCTGCTGGCCAAGCACTCACTTCCTCGGGGCACCCCATCTCCAGTGGTTTTCCGAAGGAGAGACGGTGCTGCTGGGCTGCGAATGCGGTGAGTGGGAATGCTGGCCGTTGACCGCGCAGGTCGAGGTAACCGAGCAGATCGTCACTTGGTCTGGGTTCCGTAACGGCCACCGCCGCAACTGGGATCTCGGGGCGCTTGGTCCTTTTGTCTTCGACAGACAGCAGTACGAGGTGGCTCTCCGCAGAACCACTGCCTCACCGAAGCTGTCTTAATCGTCATCTCGTGGTGTAGCTCCCAGAACCTGGAGCACCCTCGGCATGGAGCTGGACCGCAACAACCCTGCTCAGTGAGCCGTGCTGAGGAACGAAGCACGGATCGTCGATCGCCCCCAGCAATCTAAGGCGGCCGGCCAGGCAGTGGCGATCGTAGGGCTGCATCTGTGCGGCGGCGTGGCAACCCCGGTCGGCGCGTTCAGCAAGTGCGGCGGGGCCGGCGTGCGGTGCCCGGCCCGGTGTCCCGCCGCCGTCCGGGACCGGCCCCCAGGCCGCACGCCCGGACGGCGGGCGGGCGGAGGGCCGGGGATACGGCGGCGCGCCGCGCCGCCGCTTGATACCTACAAGAACAACTCGGCAGCTATTTAGCGCCGCGTTAGCTGCCGCGCCTCTCCCGCTCCACTCTTTTCGGGCTGGAAATGCCTAAACCTCTTAAGCCTCAATAAGGCTTCCTCTGAGGCTGCCCCTTCGCAGACGAAACCTAAGGCGAAGCACTATTGAGCAAGAACGTTAACTTGTCTGCCGCACAGCGCTCTCCCCTAGCAGTAGCTTCCCATAGGACGGCGATTGCGCTCTCGTACTCGTTTCGGGATATTTGAACGGCAGACAGTTCGATCAAGGCACCATATTCCTGCATAATAACTGCTTGCCTTGCAACCTTGTAAGCTTCTTCAAGTCGCCCCCTTTTTCGCAGGTGGGTCGCAAGATCGGTCCGAGGGTGCCATCCTTGGCGAATAATAGCCCAGCGTAGGAGTGCTTCCGCACTCGATTCGTCCCCAAGGCGGACCAAGAGGTCGGCATGCTCTGCCGCCTTCCACGGGCTTTTAATGGCAAGCAGGCCGTTAAGCACCTTCTTGGCCTTCGATGCATCGCCGGCTTCAATCAACTTCTGGACCGCGTATGGAGAAATAAGGGCGGGCTCGCCATCTAGATTAGATGGTTCCGTCTCCTCAAAGGCCAAATCAAGTAACTTTTCATCCGCCATCCACTCATGTCTTCGAACGGCCTCACCAAGCGCTTGCCGAGCTTCACCTTCCCTTCCTTCCGCTTGGAAAATGGACGCTTCCAAAGAGAAGGCGTCAAACAGTCCTCTTTCTTTGTACTTGCCTATTTCTCCCCTTGCTTCGTCAAAGCGCCCCTCCATAACCAGCAGAGACACGAGATGATGCAGGATATAGGTTTCACCTATATCTAGACCCTTCCGAAGAACAGCCTCCGCTTCGCGATACCTTGCATGCTTCATGAAGAAGGTAGCGAGATTTTGATGCGCATTCAGCTCACCTGCCACAATCGCCTCTTGCAATATCTCTTCCACCTCGCCAAGCCGATTCTTATTCTCTAGAAGCTGCGCCAAGTTCTCTCGCGCATGCCAGTCTCCTGTTGCAATTCCTTCACGCCACAGCAGTTGGACGTCCTCAGAGCGGTTCTGTGCCGTCAGAAAGTCCGCAAGGTACTCACGAGCATGAGTCTCACTATGACGAACTGCCTCGCGCAGTACCCGCTCGGCGTCATCAAATCGGCCTTGACCAGCGTAGAAGCCAGCCAAGCCAAAGCGCGCCCCATATTCACCTGTGGCAACCATTCGGAGCCTAATCTGCTCCGCCTCATCATAGGAAGAATGCAATGTAAGCAACGTTGCCAAAATGGAGTCAGCGTCCCGCTCCTTGCGTGTAGCAGCATTACGCAACACCGGAACTGCCGCCAATTGATTTGCTTCAGTGTCTATGAAGAACTCCGCAAGCCGCTTCCAGGCATCCTTTTCGCCAGCCTCGATGGCAGCACCCAGAAGCCCCCGTACGTCGGCAGTGCGGCCCCTTTCTTGGAGAAATACAGCCATTTCCGACCGCGCCCCGGGGAACTCCCGCTCGATCGCTCGATGCAGCAGAGACTCTACCTCTCCTTGCCGTCCCTGCTTCGTATATAGCTCTAGCAGGTCAATCCATGCTTCGCCATCCTCTCTGTCTACCGCCGTCCTCAATACTCTCTCTGCCTCCGCTGCACGCCCTATCTTCAGCAGAAACTCGCCAAGGTTCTGCGCTGAACGCGCCTCCTTCAGAAGGATGCCTTGTTGCCACACCTCCATAACGTCATTGGCACGGCCCTGTTCTTCAAGTAGGACTGCCAATTGATATCGGGCTCCAGGTTCGCCACTCATCGTAGCTCTGGCTAGATTATCTTCAGCCTCGTCAACCAGACCATGTTCTGTCAGAAGACGCGCCAAATGCTGCCGCGCATAATCTTCATCGGCCTCAGCCGCCTCTCTCCAAGTCACTATTGCGTCTTCGTGACGGCCTTGGGATAGAAGTAGATCCGTCAGTTCCGACCTCGGCCCGAATTGGTACACGTTAGTTGAGAAACCGAGAACAGGGCCATAATGCTCTATTCCATACTTAGACATTCGCCCGCTGCTACTTATGGTCCACGGAGCTTTCAGCTGAATCGCTCTGCGAAGTGTCCGTTCGGCATCTACTAGCCGACCCTGGGAGCGTAGCAGTCGGAAATGCGTAAGCCAGGCATTAGTATCCCCATTTTCCACCGCTTCCGACAGGGTCAGATCAGCCTCTGTAATCCTGAGTTGAGCGGCGAACATATGCGCTAATTCAACGCTAGCCTCCTTGCTTCCCAGCTTTATTGCCTTTTTGAACAACATTTCGGCCCACTCGAGCTCATTCGTTATTTTCGCCGCTTCACCAAGCTTGAATAGATCGGAAGGGTCGACAATATGCTTCTCGAGTGCCGCCCAGAACTCGCTTCCTATTTCTGCTAAAAGGCGCAGAGATGCTCCATATTCATGGAGATAGTCGGCAATTCTGTATCCCAGCGTCCTGCCTCTCGGCGAAGTGATCTCGTTCAATGCATAAACTGCTCCTTTCAAAGGCGATCGGGCATATTGGAGTGCGGCCTCAAAGATCTGGCCATCGGACAAGAGGACGGCACGATCGTGCCCGCTCAAATAGGCAGTCGCGCCCGATCGCAGAAAGTTTCGTGTTAACGGGCCATTGACCCCCAGCATTCGAGCATCTATGGCCGCCGTCAGTACAGCGGATGCCTGGGGCGTGGGCGACGTCTCCCAATGGTGGATAAGATCTGGGCCGGCGGCTAGCGATTGCATAATTTTGTGTCCGCCATAATCGATTGCGAGCCGCAAACTGCTATCCTGTTGTGCAAGTTCACGCGCAGTCCGCATTTCCGCGGCGGATAGCTGCGTACCTACTGGAACTACGATCGCTGAATGCAGTAGAGAGCGACGCGCAGACTTGGAAACACCTCCATTATTGCTGATGCCCTCATTGATAAGTTCATGATACTTATCCGGCCACAAAGTTCCCACTACGATGAACGATGTTGCGTCCGCAAGCAATCGTATTAGCTGCGCCGCTAGTTCATTCCCCTCACCAGCATCCAGATAATCCTGCGCCTCATTGAGCCATATGATCGTCCTCTTCCAATTGCTGATCTCGGTGAGCACTGCTAGGAGACGTTGCGGGGTGATTGGCTGAACAACTTTCCAATTCGGCATCGCACTCTTGAGCGCTTCGTACGCGCTGCGCGTTTTACCTGTGGAAGATGTGCCAACGAGTAGTATTAGGCCACTCGACCTCATGCACCGCGATAAAGCCATCACGAGATCGTCGTCGAAATCGCGCTTAATATATGCAGGAAGGACGTCAGGTCTCTTCATTTTGCGACCATCAGAGATGTCTTGAATAGCGCGGTGGACTCCCAACGCAATAGGATCACAGTATTTAACGCGTTGAATGATCGCCTGAGTCTGATTGGAGCGTGACGCTTGGCGTCGAGCGCGATAAGGGATAGACCTCTGCCATGCCCAGCGTGTCAGCGCTGCCGCAGCGGCAAGGACCGCGACGGCGGCCGCGATGATAGACGCCCATTGATCACCGGACTCTAGGTCGATCGGCATATCTAGAGCTTAGGACACCGTAGCTGGTAAGCGCCTTAAAGGGAGGAATCTCTTGCCGTTGCAATTCAGTCATCTTGGCTCGTCTCCGGAAGCCATGTACCGCGAGCGGGCGGGGCGGTAGCTTCGAGGTGTGGGTGAGGATACTGAGCTAACGCGCTGGGTCGTCCATGGGGAGCGGCTGGTCTATGACAACCGGTGGATCCGGTTGGGGCTGGCTGATGTTGAGATCCCGGGCGGGGAGCGGTTCGAGCATCATGTGGTGCACCTGGATCGGGCCGCGATTGCTGTCGTGCTGGATGAGCAAGACCGCGTGTTGCTGATGTGGCGGCATCGGTTCGTGTTTGATCGGTGGGGGTGGGAGCTTCCTGGCGGGCTGGTCGAGGCCAGCGAGGATCCGATGGCGACGGCTGTGCGGGAGGTGGAGGAGGAGACCGGGTATCGGCCGAAGCAGGTTGAGCACCTGGTGAGCTATCAGCCGATGGCCGGCATGGTGGACTCTGAGCACATCCTGTTCCTGGTGCATGGTGCCGAGCTGGTGGGCAAGCCTGAGGGTGAGGTGGAGGCCGATCGGATCGAGTGGGTTCCGATGGCCGAGATCCCCGAGATGATCGCCCGTGGGGACATCTGGACGTCGGGGACGCTGATCGGGTTGCTTCAGGCTCAGCAGCGGCTCAACGGCCGAGGGCGCGGTTGACGGCTCGCGAGAGTTCTTCGATGCGGCGTCTTTGACGGCGGCAGCCGGTCATGGTGGCCAGTTGCTTGGCGCGCTGGATGTGGGGCTGCGCTGCTTCAGGTTCGCCGGCTGCGAGCAGGGCGTGGCCGAGGTCGCAGCGGACGCCTGCTTCGGCGCGGTTGTAGGTGCCGTCCATTCCGGCGAGTGATGAGCGTAGGTCCTCGACCGTGTTGGGGTCGCCGAAGCGGAGCAGGCAGCTTCCGCGCCAGCGCGCGAAGTGGTGGACGTTGATGGACAGGTAGGGCATGTCCGGGTCGCCGTCGCCTTCTGGCAGCACGAGGGCGGCTTGGTCGAGCGCGCGACGGCATGCGTCTTCGTCGCCGAGGATGGCTGCGGCTTCGGCTTCGGCAGCGGCGAGCCATGTTCTGAGGCGGGCGGGGACGCGGTCGCGGTGGGTGGTGTGGATGTGCTGGAGGAGTTCGGCTGCTTCGGCGGGGCGTGCCAGGTCCATGAGGACGTATGCCTGTTCGCCGGAGACGTAGGCCAGGACGGCGGCGTTCTCGGCTTCGCGGGCGGCGGCCTTGGCTCGTTCGTAGTGGTTCCACGCGTCGTTGAGCGCCACGGTGTTGATGGCCTGCCAGCCGGCCAGCGACGCTGTCTCGGCAAGTAGGTGGGCGAGGTGGGTACGGATGCGTGGGCGGACGGCGTGGCGGTGGGCTCGTTCGATCTGGGCCATCTGGGCGTGCATCTTGTCGGCGATGGCGATGCTGCCGAGTCGGCGGTCCTGGAGGCGGAGGTTGTTGGTGTCCGTACGCAGGATCATGACCATGGTGTCGTCGACGGCTGCGGCGGCTTCCAGGCGGGCGGTGAGTTCGTCGGTCTGCTCCTGGTGCTCGTCGTCGAGGTCGCCTGTCGGGGACGCGGTGTCGAGCGGGGCCAGTCCGAGGAGCATGCGGGCGTGGTCGGGCAGGCCGAGTCCGGTGGCGATGCGTTCGAAGACGGCCAGTTCTTCGATGGGGCCGGCCGTTCCGTTGAAGATCTTGTTGACGCGGGGCTGGGCGATTTCGGTCGCTGATGCGATGCGGACCTGACTGATTCCGCCGTATTTGGCGACCAGGCGGAATAGTCCCGCGATGTCGCGGTTTTTCAGGCTTTCTCGCATATCGTCGCGTTCCCATACCGATGGCGGGAGCTTGATCGGCTGGAAACCACTCGCGCGCATGCGACCCTCCGGAACTCGTACTCCGAGATTGTGCATTGCTGTGCGGCGGACTCTATATGCCTCGGCGGTATATCGCCGTGGGATATGTATAAACGGTTGGTCCATTCATGCTCTGCCGCATGACAACTCCAGTCAGGTGCGAAGAATGCGAGGGGCGGGGATGGAAGATCGTCACCCGTCGTGGGCATGTGGCGGCATCGAGGTTGGATGCGGCCTCGTCGGTCACCACTGAGTGCCTTCACTGCGATGGGGCCGAGCACGGTCCTGCCGCCAGCGAGGCGTTCGAGTGGGAGGTCCGGGTTCTGTCCGGCCTCGGTGAGGAGCTGGGGACGTGCGGGTCGAGTTCGTTCCAGGCGACCGCCATGGATGAGCTGCGTAAGGCCATGCGGGGCATGTCGGAGGACGCTGGCGCGGTGCTGGGGCGGATCGTCCACAGCGTCTACGGGCTCGGGGCCGTGCGGGACGAGACCACTCGGCGCGAGATCTTCCGGGCCTACCTCGACGCGGCGGGCTCGGTGCGGTTCGAGCGGGTGGCCGAATGACGGCCCCCGTCGTGATCACGATCGATCCGCGTCGTTCCGCCGAACTGCTCCGGGAAGCGCTGGAGCAGAACGGCGTCAGCGCAGATGTCCATGACGGGTACGGGCTCGCCCTGGTGTCGGTCTGGGTCGGGCTGGTCGTGTGGTGCGACGGTCGTCACTACTGGTGGCGAACCGGCTGGAATGTCGCCCGTCGTCGTGTCATCTATGCCTGGCATCCGGCGATTGACCCGGTGCGGGCCGCTCGCCGTATCTCTATGCATTATTCGGACCTGCGTAGGACGCAGCCATATTCGGCGTTGATCGCCGATCTTGTTGACGGGGTCGAGTAATGACCGGCCGGCGAGTGTCGTGCGGGGTGGGGACGGAGCGCCGCAATTTCTCGCTCGTGCAGCACGCGGTTGTGCGTGGCGCTTCCAAGGCGTTGTGCGGCGAGACGATTCAGCTTGTGGTGATCGGTGATTGGCAAGTGCCGTTCATGCCGACCGTCCCGAGCGCTTGCGAGGAGTGTGTACGCCTCCTGGCGGGGCGTTCTGAGTCCTAATCATGGCCTGACAAGTCTTGGCTCAGCCGGTACTGTACTTATGCGGACAAGCGCAAGAGTGAACGGACGGCCAACATGAGCATGGACTTCGCCCCGCCGAAATATGCGCAGGTCATGCAGGCGATCCAGGAGCGCATCGAGTCGGGCGAGTACGCCCCCGGCGACATGCTGCCGTCCGAGACGCAGCTTGTTCGTGAGCTGGGCGTTGGGCGCACCACGGTCGTGCGGGCGCTTCAGACGCTCGCCATGCAGGGGTGGATCGAGCGCGAGCACGGGCGTGGGTCGTTCGTGAAGGGCCGGCCGGAACGCGAGGCCGAGACCGTTCGTCCTGGCCTTGGCGCTGCGGAGCAGGGAGAGAGCGCCGACAGTCTTGTTGAGGTGGTGCGGGTTCCGGCGCCTCGGCATGTCGCGAAGTTGCTCGGGGTCGCCGAGCGCACGCCGGTGATCGTCCGCAAGCGGGTGGCCCGTCAGGCTGATCTCGTCTCGGCGGTGGAGACTCTATGGGTGCCGCTGGAGATCGCGGTGGGAACCGACCTGGACAAGGCCGAGCCATTGCGGGGCGGCATCCGCAAGCATCTCCAGGCGGTCAAGCATGTGCGGTTCGATCGCATCACCGAGCGGCTGTCCGCGCGCAAGCCTACGAAGGACGAGTCCGAGCTGCTGGGATCGTCCAATCCGGTGCTCGGCGTGACGGCGACGGTACACGACCCTGCGGGGAACGTCCTGTTGGCCATGAGTCTGGCGCTGCCTGGCAGCCTGCATGAGCTTGAGGATGTCTACAAGGTGAGGTAATTCTTACCGCGCCACTCCGGCTCAACCACTTGTGCGGACGAGTGGCCACAGCCTACTCTCAACTCATGCGGACAAGTGGACGAGCGAACGAAGAGCTCTCCACCGCTATCGAGAGGAACCACATGGCAATCCAGGGACCCATTCCCGTCAGCTACACCATGGTCTTCCCGCACGGCTGCTACATCGTCGGCGAGGTCGAGGCCGTCAAGGACTTCGACGCCTCCACCGGCGGCCGGTTCGTGCAGGCCCGCGACAAGCAGACCGCCGAACTGGTCTGGCAGGTCGCGGTCATGGACGGTGACCCGACCCTCAAGCCCGCCCAGAAGACCGTCGCGGTCAAGATCCTCGCGCCGGTCCAGCCGATCCCCCCGCAACCCATGCCGGGGCTGCCGTTCACGCCGGTCGAGTTCAACGGCATGTCCGTCACCCCGTATGTCAACGCCGCCGGCCGCCTCGCGTACTCGATCAAGGTTCGCGAGATGTACGCCCCCCGCCAGACTGCCCAGCCCGCCCAGACAGCCAAGGCTTCGGCCGGAAAGGACGCCGCCTGATGACCCGACGCCGTACCCCGCGCAACAGCGTGATCCGGCTGACCACCGGGCACGCCGCCCGCACCATGAACCACCCGTTCGCCCGCCGTGAGCCCGTCCTGGCGCTCGACTTCGGCGCCACCTCCGTCCTGGTCACCACCAGCGGACCTATCACGGTGGAGGACCTGGAGTTCGCCCGCCAGCTCGCCCACGCAGCCAACCGCTTCGCCCGCACCGTCGAGCGCAGCTTCTACGGCCTGCCCGACGGCAAGGAGGTCGCGGCATGAGTCTGCGCCCGTACACCTACATCACCCTGTCCCTGCGACCCGAATCCACGCCGCACGTCGGCGTCTCCTTCCACATGCCCGACCTCAAGGTCCGCGCCGGTCTCCTGCTCAGCAACCCGCGCCCGTACCTGGAGCTCTACTCCCCCGAGGCGAACGTGCACATCTCCACCACCGGAGCCGGGCCGGTCACCGACGCCGACCTGAGCACCGCCCGCGAGATCTTCACCGCCGCCGCTCGCTACCTGGCCGACTGCGAGCAACTGCACGCCGAACAGGCCGACAAGGACGCCACCGACCCGGTGACCTGACATGAGGCGGGGCCGCTGGAAGCGGCAACTTCCGGCGGCCCCTCGGTTCTCCCCTGACTCCACATCACGAGAGGTTCCCAGCTTATGTTCAAGCGGCTGCCTGGAGACGAGGCGCGCAACCTCGTCTCCACCACGCCCGACACGGCCGTCGTCTTCCGCCCGGCCGTGGTCAAGACACCCGCAATCCTGACCATCATCATCCTCATCGGTCGCACGGTCGCCAGACTCGTCCGTACGATCTGGCGTCACCCCATCGCGACCGCCATCCTCGTCGTCCTCGGTGCTCTCTGGTACGTCTACGGCTGGCCCATGGCGGCGTCCCTGGCCGGTACGGTCGCCATGGCCCTGGCCTCCTGGGCGTTCATTCACCGCCCGTCGTTCGCTCGCCTCGTCGGCTACCGGCTGCTGGCCTGGTGGCGGCTCGTCTGGATCTACCGGCGGCACTGGCAACCCGTCATGATCGTCTCCGGTCTCGGCCGTCATCTCCGGGGCCGTGACTACCTCCCGCGGCTGGGCAAGATCACCTGCACCTCGTGGGCCGACGTGGTCACCGTGCGCATGCTCAAGGGCCAAGCAGTCAAGGACTGGACTGACCGCACCGACCACCTGGCCCAAGGCTTCGGCGCGAAGTCGTGCCGCGTGGCACTGTCCCATGCCGGACGGCTGACGCTGACCTTCCCGCGCAGCGATCCACTCGCCTCTCCCCTGCCAGCGGTCCCCATTCCGGAGGAGCCGACCGTGGGACCGGTCGAGATCGGCAAAGGCGAGGACGGGCGGCCGTGGCGGCTCAAGGTGCACGGCACCCACGTCCTCGTCGCGGGCGCGACCGGGGCCGGCAAGGGGTCGATCATCTGGTCCGTCATCCGCTCCCTGCTCCCCGCCGCCAGCGCGGGCTTGGTCGAGTTGTGGGCGCTGGACCCCAAACTCATGGAACTGTCCTACGGCCGCCCCTTGTTCGGCGATCGGTACGCGGCCACTCCCGAGGAGTGCGCCGACCTGCTGGACGAGGCCGTCGCCGTCATGCAGAAACGAGCCGCCCGGTTCGCCGGACTCCAGCGCTCCCACACGCCCACCGTCGATGACCCGTTCGTCCTGGTCGTCGTTGACGAGGTGGCGTTCCTGACCGCCTACCAGTCCGACCGGCAACTCCGGCAACGCATCTCCGCAGCCCTGGCCACCCTGACCACTCAAGGCCGCGCGGTCGGTGTCGGCGTCATGGCCGCGCTCCAGGACCCGCGCAAAGAGGTCATGAACATCCGCAACCTGTTCCCCGACAAGATCGCCCTCCGGCTCGATGAGTCCGAGCAGGTGGACATGGTCCTCGGCGACGGCTCACGCGACCGGGGCGCCCTGGCCGACCGCATCTCACCCGTCCCGGAGCTGGGCGCGGGCGTCGGCTACGTCCGGCTGGAAGCCAGCCCCGAACCCGTCCGTGTCCGCGCCGCCTACGTCTCCGATCACGACATCCGCGCCATGGTCGACGCCTACACCCCACATGGGGAGGCAGCGTGAAGATCTGCTTCCACGGCACCGCCGACGAAATCAGCCGGGTCGCCGGCCGCCCCCTCCTGGTCCTACTGACCGCCCGTGATCTGCCCCGCATGCGGGTCTTCGAGCTCTACCAGCCCCACGTCCACGCCTCCCCCTCCCACGAGCACTACCGGCTCTGCGCCGTGATGACCGAGACCCCCGACGCAGGGAGGATCGCGTGACCCATCCGCACGACCGCGCACTACCCCGGGCCGTCCGCCAAGCCATGCCGATGGCCCGGGACGTACTCGTGGAGGTCGCCAAGCTCCATGGCGTCTGCATCCGGCCTATCCCGCTGCGGCGGCTCGACATCGTCACCGGCAAGTCCGAGATCATCGACGTCCCGTGCGGGGCTGTCCTCGCCAGCAAGTGCCCGCCGTGTGCCAAGCGCAACCGGCAGCTCCGCATGGCCCAATGCCGCGAGGGCTGGCACCTCGACACCGAACCCACGATCACACCCGACGAGCCGAACGAAGAACAGCGCTGGCTGATCGAGTTCCGCGCCGACACGCAGGCCAGACGGGATGCCGCCGAGCAGGCCGGCGACGACACCACCGACCTGGACGCCGTCCTGTCCGGCCTCGATGACGAGATCAACGCCGCTGGCATGCGTGGCAGCGTCACCGGATCCGCGGTGCCCAAGCGCACCCGATCAACCCGCCGGCGGCAGGACGCCCCCGATCTGCCCAAGCGCAAGATGACCAACACAACCCTTGGACGCACCTTCACCAGCACCGACGGCAAGACCTACCGGCCATCGCTGTTCGTCACGCTCACCCTTCCCAGCTACGGCAAGGTCCGCGACGGCGTCCCGATCGACCCCGACACCTACGACTACCGGCGCGCCGGTCGGGACGCACTGCACTTCTCTAAGCTCGTGGATCGCTTCGTGCAGAACCTACGCCGGGTCGCGGGCTATGACGTGCAGTACTTCGCGGCTGTAGAGCCGCAGAAGCGGCTCGCGCCGCACCTGCACATGGCTATCCGGGGGACCCTGCCGCGCGCGGAGATCAGGCAGATAGCTGCGGCCACGTATCACCAGGTGTGGTGGCCACAGGCTGACGAAGTCGTCTTCGACGGCGATCATCCGCCTGTTTGGGACGAGGAGGCCGGCTACCTCGACCCCGCTACCGGCGAGGTACTGCCCACCTGGGACGAGGCCCTTGACGCTCTGGACGAGGACGCCGAACCCCTCCACGTTCTGCGCTTCGGCGATCAGGTGGACGTGCAAGGTGTTCTCGCCGGTACACCGGACGCCGATCAGTGCATCCGGTATCTGTCCAAGTACCTGACCAAGTCCATCGGCGACGGCCTCGACGGCGGCCAGGCCCAGCGCGAGCATGCCGCGCGCATGGTCGATGCCCTGCGCTACGAACCCTGCTCGCCGACCTGCCCGAACTGGCTGCGCTACGGCGTCCAGCCCAAGAACGCCAAGGCGGGGATGGCTCCGGGACAGTGCCGTAGCAAGGCACACAAGCCTGAACACCTCGGCTACGCCGGCCGCCGGGTCTTGGTCTCCAGGAAGTGGTCCAACAAGACGCTGGCCGAGCACAAGCGGGACCGCCGTACCTGGGTCCTGGAAGCCCTCGGCCAGGCCGACGAACCCGCCGACCCACACCGCTACATCTGGCGCCCCGTCCCGGCCGGAGACGCCAACGTGCCACCACTCGCCATACGCCTCCTGCGCACCGTCGCCGAACGCCAACGGTGGCGAGCCCACATGGCCAGGCTCCAAGACCAGGCAGACGGTCAAGATCCATCAGAGATCCGAGAGGAGGCGGCATAGATGGAGCCCCTGTTCTATCGCCCAAAGGATGCGGCCGTACTGCTCGGCATGAGCCGGACCGCAGTCTTTCGCCTCATCAAGAGCGGCGAACTCAAGTCCATCAAGGACGACGGCTACCGCCTCGTTCCTCGTTGGGCGCTGATCGAATTCGCTCGGGTTCTGGAGCTCAAGGCCGGACTCGTACGACAGGAGGGCGCGGCATGATGGCGAAGAAGCCAAACGGGCGCTCCTCCATCTACCTCGGCCAGGACGGCTACTGGCACGGCTGGGTCACCATCGGCATCAAGCCCGACGGCTCGCCTGACCGTCGTCACCGGATGGCCAAGACGGAGGCCGAGGTAACCCGCAAGGTCGCCGAGTTGGAGGGCAACCGCGAGACCGGGCAGGTCACCAAGCCGGGCCGAGTTCCCACGGTCGCCGAGTGGATGACCGAGTACCTGGACGTGATCTGTGAACGACTCGTCGCCTCGGGGAAGATGGCTCCGCGCACGCTGGCGGACTACCGATCCAAGACCCGCCACTGGATCATCCCGCTTCTCGGCCGGCACCGACTGAACCGGCTTGCCCCGGAGCACCTCGACACGGCGTACACGACCATGCTCGACAAGGGCCTGTCCACAAGCACAGTCCTCAAGGTGCATCGCATCCTTTCTCGCGCCCTCAAAGTGGCGGTCCGGCGGGACAAGGTCACCCGGAACGTGGCGACCCTCGTGGAGGCACCCACGGCCGCGGAAACCGAGATCGAGCCGCTGACGCGTGAAGAGGCTCGCCGCATCCTCGACGTCGCCAGAACCAAGAGGAACGGCACCCGCTGGTCGGTCGCTCTGGCGCTCGGCATCCGCCAGGGCGAGGCGCTTGGACTGCGCTGGTCGTACATCGACATGGACACAGGCGAGATCCGCGCCTGGTTCCAGGTACAGCGCCAGGAGTGGCGGCACGGCTGCGACGACCCGCACGCCTGCGGCGAGAAGTGGCACCGCCGGCCGTGCCACAAGAAGTGCAAGATCCACGGCCATCGGCCGGGCTGTAAACCGGACTGCACCCAAGCAGGCCACGTCTGTTACAAGCGGCCCTGCCTCAAGGACTGCACCGGTCACGCGGACAAGTGCCCCAAGCGGGCGGGCGGCGGCCTGGTCTTCCGGCAACGCAAGGGCAAGAGCAAGCTCACTCTCCAGTGCCCGCCTGAACTCCTCGCCCAGCTCAAGGCGCACCACGAAATGCAAGACGCCGAGCAGGAGCGGGCGGGAGACCGTTGGGAGGATCACGACCTGGTGTTCACGACCAAGCACGGCACACCGATCGAGCGCACCGAGGACTGGAAAGCGTGGAAGGCCATCCTCAAGCAGGCCGGCGTCCGCGACGTACGAGTCCACGATGCCCGCCACACCGCCGCGACACTCCTCATCGAGCAGGGTGTGAACATCCGCGTCGTACAGCAGGTCCTCGGCCACACGAGGGTCACGACGACCGAACGGTACACCCACGTATCCACACCCCTGATGCGCGACGCAGGCGAACGCCTGGCCGCCGCGCTCTGGGGAAATCCGTAGCCGTTGCAACTAGGACTGCAACTATGACGCCCCGGAAGATCGAAAGGCCCTCCCCCCGTACTCGGGGAGAGGGCCTTTCACCTGCGGAGGATCGGGGATTTGAACCCCGGATGGTGTTGCCACCAAACCGCATTAGCAGTGCGGCGCCATAGACCTGACTAGGCGAATCCTCCTGGAAGCCATCGCGGCTCAGCACAGCGTACCGGCCTTCTGGCGAGGCGGCAAAGCGGTTGCGCGTCGCGCCTTCGCCAAGAGTTATCAACAGCCTGTGGGTAACCACCTGTGGATGAAGCCCGCCCCATGCTAGGGCGGGCTTCCAGGTTGTGGACAACCCAGTTCAGGCGGGGTTCGCCTCGCCCTCGATCTCGATCTTGACCTTCTTGCCCACGAGCACACCGCCGGCCTCCAGGGTCTGGTTCCAGGTCAGGCCGAACTCCTCGCGGTCGAACTCGGTGTTGATGGAGAAGCCCCAGACCGAGTTGCCCCAGGGGTTGGTGCCGGCGCCGCCGTACTCGACCGTGAGCTCGACCTCCTTGGTGACGTCGCGGATGGTCAGGTCGCCGACGACGGTGAACTCGTCGCCGGAGTGGCCGACCACGCGGGTGCTGCGGAAGGTGATCTCGGGGAACTTGTCCACGGCGAGGAAGTCGTCGCTGCGCAGGTGGCCGTCGCGGTCGCCGACGCCGGTGTCGATGCTGGCGGTCTTGATCGTCAGCTCGGCCGTGGACTCCAGCGGGTTCTCCGCGATCGTCACGGTGCCGCTGAAGTCGCCGAAGCGGCCGCGGACCTTGCTCACCATCATGTGCTTGACCACGAACCCGATGCGGGTGTGGGCCACGTCGAGGTTGTACGTGCCGGCGGCGGGGATGGTCAGGGACTCCCAGGTGCGGGTGCTCATCGGGTTCTCCTTGGGAACGTTGCTGTGCGGATGTCTGCGGCAACAAATGTCTACACGAGGAATATTCCGCAAGTCAACTAACGTCGGTTAAGGTATGGACGTGAAGCACATCGATGACCCCAGGCTGACGGCGATGGGCCTGCTCGCCGAGGTTCACGCAGGTCTGACAGCCCGGATGCAGCCCGTCTTCAGCACGGCGGGGCTGTCGGGCATCGACTTCGAGACCGTCATCCGCCTGGCACGATCACCGCGGCAGGCGCTGCGGATGACCGATCTGGCCGCCCAGACGGGCCTGTCCACGAGCGGCGTGACCAGGGTCGTCGACCGGCTCGAACGCGAGGGCCTGGTGACCAGGCAGGCGTGCGCCACCGACCGCAGGGCCTCCTACGCCGCGCTCACGGACGAAGGGCGCGAACGGCTGGCGAGCGTCCTCCCCCAACACCTTCAGGACATCGAGGACACCTTCACCGGCCTCCTGAGCCCGGACGAGCTCGCCGCGTTCCTGCAGACGCTCCGCAAGATCAGAGACGTCGTACGCCCCTGCGCGACCGCCGGCGCCGAGGAGACCACCCCGTCGCTCAACTGATCCCTTGGAGCGATCCTACGAAGACGCCTCCGGCACCCCCGGGCCCCCCGCCTCGGAGGAGATCCCCAAGGCGCTCCTGAGCTTGCCCATCGCCCGTGACACCGTGCTCTTGACCGTGCCGACACTGATCCCGAGCGTCCTGGCGATCTCCGGCTCGGTCATGTCCTCGTAGTACCGCAGCACGATCGCGGCCCGCATCCGTTCGGGCAGCCCTTCCAGCGCCTGCTCCAGCAGCTCGTGCACCTCCCCGCAGGCCGGCGGGTCCGCCGTGGCCACCTCGGGCAGGTCGTCCGACGGGTACTCCTCCAGCTTGCGCCGCCGCCACTGCGAGATGTTGATGTTGACCATCGCCCGGCGGACGTACCCGTCCAGCGCCCCCCGGTCCTCGATCTTGCCCCACGCCAGGTACGTCTTGGCCAGGGCGCTCTGCAACAGGTCCTCCGCGTCCAGCGGATGTCCGGTGAGCTGACGGGCGGCGCGCAGCAGCGCGGGACCGCGGGCCATGACGTACTCGCGGAACTCCTCTTCCCACCCGGTGGTCTGCATCGTGGCCAGAATCGCAGCCTGATGCCCTTTTGCGACTGAGCCACAATTCAGGTTTCGGCCCGACGAAGACAAAGGTCAGTCAAGGTCGGTGGCAGATTGTTCGAAGGCGGGTGTCAGCTACCTTCCCCGGGGATGCGTATTTTGCTCCCATCTGTTCGCCGCGGCACGAGCCGCTCCGGAGTCATGTGAACCTAGTACCTGACGAGGGAGGGCGGATGGGCTATCCGAACGTCGAGCGCCGCAGACTGCTCGCGGCCGCCGCGCTGGGCCGCGCCCCGGGCATCGCCGGCCCCGACCCGGCCGACGGCGCGCCTTTATGCGCCGTCACCGGCGAGATCCTTGACGTGAGCCCCCATCTCATCGCCATCGAGACCCCCGAGGGCGTCGAGGAGCGGCTGGTGATCGCCCCCTGGGCCACGGCCTGGCACGGTTCGGAGATCGCGCCCGCCGACCTTCCGGTGGGCTCCATGGTGCTCATGCGCACGTTGCGCGAAGGCCGCGTGGTCGAGCGGATCTGGGCCGACACCACCCGCCTCACCGGCACGATCGTCTCGATCGAGGGGCGCAAGGAGCTGACGGTCGAGCTCGACTGCGGCCCCCACCGCGGCCCCCGCACGATCGTCATCCCCTACCCGGCCACCGGACGGCTGCAGGTGCGGCATCCGAAGTTCGAGCCGGGTTACCTGTTCGACGCGATCGGGATCAGGCGCGACGGCTCCGCCCTGGCGCTGCTGCCGGCGACCTCGCAGCCCGCCCACCGGTCGGGCAGCGTCCCGGCTCCGCCGCCGGCCTACGCCGGGGCGCAGGCGCGCATCTCCGGCACCGCCACCTGGTCCGACACGTTCGACGAGGAGGAGCGCGGCGCGGCGTACCCGATGCTGGAGCGCGTGGACACCGGCTGCCCCGACGCCGGGCTCTCCTGCGCCGGCCTGCCCTACCTCGCCATCGGCTCGCTGCTGCAGATCAGGAACACGTGCGCCGACCGCACGGCCAACCTGCCGGTGGTCGCCTGCGGATGCCTGGCCGGGCGGTTCTGCGACCGCTGCGTCGAGTGCGAGACCTCGCCGCGCGGCCGCGTCGCCGAGCTGTCGCCCGCCTCGTTCGTCGAGCTGGGCGGCGAGTTGATCAAAGGCTGCTTCAACGCTCAGATCGGATTGGGGTGACGGGCGTGCTGGAATCGCAGATGCCGATCCTGATCGTGCTGCTGGTCATGGGCAGCGGCGCGGAAGGTGGTCACGGTCCGCGGGGGCGGGGAGCCGGGCGCCCTGTCCAGGCTGGGCCCGGCCGTGCTGATGCCCGGCCGTATGCAGGCGCCCTCGCTGCTGGTCTGCGCGGCGGGCGAGCTGGTGCTCGCCGGCGGGCTGCTGGCCACCACCGCGCCGATCTTCAGGTGGGGGACGGTCTGCTTCTTCGCTTTGTCCACGTACGTGCTGATCGAGCTGCGCAGGCGGCGTCCTGACGCGGGCTGCGGCTGCTTCGGCGAGGTCAGCTCGGCGCCGGTCGGCATGCGCTCGATCGGCCGGACGGTCGTGCTGACCGGGATGTCGGCGTTGTCGGTGGCCGCGCCGACGTCGGGCTGGGCGGCGATGACCCATCCGACCTGGTTCACGGCCGCGGGGTTGGCGATGATCGCGCTGCTCTCCCCCGAGATCGAGGAGCTGATCGATCGGGTACGGTACCGCGCCCCCTGCGAGCAGCGGCCCGGCCCCGCCGAGCAGGTGATGCTCTCCAGGCTCAGATCGAGCGGCCCGTGGCGGACGTACCAGGAGGCGCTGGCCTCGCCCGAACCGTACGACAGCTGGCGCGAGCTGTGCTGGCGCTTCTTCGTCTTCACCGGCCACGACCACGACGACGTGGTCTTCGCGGTCTACCTGAGCGGACGGCGTCCGGCGGTGCGCGTGGCGGTCGTGAGCAGCGACGACAGCGACTCTCTGCCGGAATATACGTCAGTATCGGCGTGACGCTAGAGAGCCCTAGATTTCTCTATCCGGGCATGGCGATACAGCTCTATTGGGCTGTCTAGCTTCCCCACTAGACAGCCCAATAGAGGTCTAGGGGCGGCGCTCAAATGGGTTGAGCCCGCAGGAACCTTCCGAAGTGCGGCACCGTGAACGCGATCAGACCGCGTTCGGCGCTGTAGATGAGCCCTTTCTTGATCAGACTGTCGCGGGCGGGCGAGAGGCTGGACGGCTTCCGCCCGAGGGCGTCGGCCACGTCGGCGGTGGCGACCGGCTCGTCGCCGATCTGGGCCATGGCGTGCATGTAGTCGCGCTCGGCGGGGGTGGCCCGCTCGTAGCGGCTGCCGAAGAAGCCCACGGCGAGCTCCTCCTCGGCCTCGGGCGCGGAGACCTTGACGTCGTCGAGGGTGATCGGGCTGCGCAGCGCGAGGTCCCAGGCGACCTTGCCGTACGCCTGGACGAAGTAGGGATAGCCGTCGGCGGCCTCATAGAGCGCGTCGAGGGCCTCCTGGGTGAACTCGACCTTCTCCTCCCGCGCGGGCAGGATCAGCGCCATGTCGGCCGCCTCACGGTCGAGCTTGTCGATGCGCGCGTAGCGGAAGAGCCGTTCGGAATAGCTCTTGCTGGCCGACAGCACGCTCGGCAGGTGCGGCAGCCCCGCGCCCACCACGATCAGCGGCCCGCCCGACTGGGACAGCTCGTGGCAGGCGGCGCAGAGCGCGGAGACGTCGGCGGACTGCACGTCCTGCATCTCGTCGATGAACAGCGCGATGCCCACGCCGAGGTCGGTCGCCACGCCGGCGGCGTCGACGAACAGCTCGGTGAGGTCGATCTCCAGGTCGCCCGAGTCGGCGCGCCCGCGGCTGGCGGGCACCTCGATGCCGGGCGACCAGTGGGAGGTCCCCTTGGCCGCGGACGGGTCGCGCATCGCGAACGCCTTCAGCACGCCGAGGAACTCCTCGATGCGCTCGGGCGCGCGGTGGCGCGGCGCCAGCTCGCGGATGGCCATGTGCAGGGCGGCCGCCACGGGACGCCGGATCGACTGGTCGGGCCGGGCCTCGATCTTGCCCGTGCCCCACAGCCGCTGCATGGCCATGGACTTGAACGTGTTGAGCAGGACGGTCTTGCCGACGCCGCGCAGGCCGGTGACGACCATGCTGCGCTCGGGACGGCCTCGGGCGACCCGCTCCAGCACCACTTCGAACTGCTGCAGCTCACGGTCACGCCCGGCCAGCTCCGGCGGACGCTGCCCGGCGCCGGGGGCGTAGGGATTGCGCACAGGGTCCACGCTCTCGGACTTTATTGCCGGATATAGCGGCCGTCTTAGATTTGGGAAGAAAGTGCTACGGCGTGTCCGAGCAGGAGCTGTGGCGAGCATCGTCATCGGACACACCCCCTCTCACCAGGCCGAACCCTTGTTCGATTTCGATACCCAGAACTGTAGCGCGGACTCGAACATGCATGCGATGGTTTCGAGTAAAAGATCTTTGCAACAGCCCCGGACGCCCGCGCGTCTGGGTGTTGTGGAGTTCGAGGAGTTCGTGCAAGCGCGTGGCGCCGCCCTGCTCCGGTACGGATACGTGCTTACCGGAAATCCCGACGACGCCGCCGACCTCGTGCAGGAGGCGCTGCTCAAGCTGGGCGACACCTGGCGCAGGGTGCGCAACAAGGACAACCCGGAGTCCTACGTACGCACGATCATGACCCGCCAGCACGTGAGCTGGTGGCGCCGGCGGCGCAGGGAGCAGCTCACGGACGAGGTGCCCGAGGGGGCGTACACCGACAGCCACTCCTCCGGCGAGCTGTGGCGGGAGCTGGCGACGCTGCCGCGCAGGCAGCGGGTGGTCCTGGTGCTGCGGTACTACGAGGACCTGTCGGACCAGGAGATCGCCGACATCCTCGGCATCTCCCGCGGAACCGTGCGCAGCCAGGCGTCGCGCGCGCTGCACACGTTGAGGATCCGGCCGGCACTGCTGGAGAGGGAGCGGGCATGAGGACCGAGAAGGACCTGACCGAGACGCTTCGTACCGCGGCGGACCACGCACCGGAGCCGGGCGGGCTGCTCGCCGGGGTGGAGGTGCAGCGGCGGCGCAGGCGGAGGCGGCGTACCCGGGGGCTGGCCGTCGCGACGGCGGTAGCGGCCGTGCTCGCGACCGGCACGGTCATGGCGGCGAACGGACGGCAGGCAGCCGCGCCGTCCCCGGCGGCGCGGCCCTTCCCGCAGGCGGCGGCCGTGCCCCTGGAGCGGGCGTGGCCGGGGGCCGTCGTCACGATGCCCACCATGCGGGCCGACGGCCTGCGCCGCGTCCCGGTCACCGCGCTCGACGCCGCCCGGATCCTGGCCGTCGCCGGACCCAAGGACGACACGATCCGCGCGATCGAGGTCTACGACACCACCACCCGGACGTTCCGCGAGATCGCCGACATATCGGTTCCGCCAGGCATGAGGACCTACCGCCCCCAGCCGCCGGCGCTGGACGGGCTGAACCTCGCCTGGCACGTGAACGCCGTACGGAAGGACGGCACCGAGGTGCGCGAGATCTGGACGGTCCCCCTCGCCGGCGGCGAGCCCCGACAGATCGCCGCGATGACGGGAGAGCACCTGCGGATCGAGCGCATCGCCCTCGACGGCGACCGGGTCGTCTGGTCGGAACGGACCGACGGCGTGTGGTGGATGCCGCTCGCGGGCGGCGCCCCCAAACGCTTTCCGGGCAGCGAGGGCCTGCACCTCGTCAAATGGCCGTGGGCGAGCGACATCGCCGACGGCGAGGACCGCAGCCAGGCCAGGGTCGTGAACCTGTCGACCGGCCGTCCCTCCACCAAGGACGTCGTCGCGCCCCTGGACGCCCTGAGGCTGCGCTGCGGCCCGTCCTGGTGCCAGGGCGTACGGGGCGGGCGCACGTACCTGCAGCACATCGACGGCAGCGCCGCGGCCGAGCCTCAGGGACTCGGTCTCGTGCCCAGGCTCGGCGACTACCCGCCCCTCGACCGTTTCGTGGTGGCCGGCAACGCGGTCTACGACGTGACGACCGGCACGCTGGCCACGTTCGACCGGCCCGGCATCTGGTACGGGAACTACATGTCCGCCGAACCGGCCGCGATCGTGTACTGGGCCGACAGGCTGCCCGACGAGTACCGGGTGCTCAACTTGGCAGCCGTCCCGCCCGCGCAATAGCGTTCGTGACCATGCGGACCTTCGCGAACGTACAGGAACTCAAGGCGGCCGTGGGCGAGACCTTCGGCCCGACCGAGTGGCGCACCGTCACCCAGGAGCAGGTCGGCCTCTTCGCCGACGCCACCGACGACCACCAGTGGATCCACGTGGACGTGGAGCGCGCCAAGGAGGGGCCCTTCGGCGGCACGATCGCCCACGGCTTCCTGACCCTGTCGCTGCTGCCGACGTTCATGTTCGAGATGGTGCGCGTCGAGAGCATCGCGATGGGCGTCAACTTCGGGCTGAACAAGGTCCGTTTCCCCCGTCCGGTGCCCGTGGGCGCGCGGGTCAGGGCCGTGGGCGAGCTCACCGACGTCAAGGGCACCCCGGCCGGCCATCTGGCCAACCTGAAGGTGACGATCGAGATCGAGGGCGAGCGCCGGCCCGCCTGCATCGCCGAGTCGCTGATCCTGTACGTCCCCGCGAGCTGATCACCGCAGCGACAGGACGATTCCCACCACCGCGGCGAGCCCGATCAGCCCGAGATAGGCCAGCACGAGCCGGGTGTCCCTGAGCAGGCATTTGCTCCGGGTCAGCCCGGCCCGCCGCGCCTTCCAGTACCCCGCGAACCCCAGCGCCGCGAACCCGAGCACCGCCCACGGCCCGAGCAGCCAGGCCAGCAGCGCCACGGTGGCGTACACACACAACCGCAGCGGGTCGTACGGCTGGGTCTTCAGAGGATCACCAGCCCCGGCTTGGCGGCCACCGCGGACAGCCGCTGCCGCGACAGCTGCGGCCAGGCCTGCACGGCGCAGAACGGCGCGCACTGGTCCTGCTCGGCACGCGTGCCGACGTGCACGCAGCACTGCGTGAGCCGCTCCTCGATCATGGTCGAGATGTCCATGAACGGCTTGATCGTGATCCGCACCACCCGCTCGCCCAGCATCCTGCGCAGCTTCCTGCGCCGGCCGGGCAGCGCCGAGGAGGCGAGGGTGAGCAGCGTGGCGACGCCGAGGTCGCAGTTCTCGCAGATGTCCCGCCACAGGTCGCCGATCTGCGGGTGGGACAGCGACGACTGCTCCGACAACAGCCCGAGCAGCGATTCCTGGACGGCCAGCCGCAGCTCGCGCGGCAGCTCGGTGTCGGCGATGCGGTTGGAGACCAGGCCCAGGTTCGCCTTCAGGCGGTCGTGGCCCATCAGGGCGACCAGCGAGCGCCACTGCTGGGCGTCGTCGCGGATCAGGTAGCCGACCGAGCAGCAGTGGGGGTGCGAGCAGGGCAGGGCGGTCAGGTCGCGCCAGGTCACCAGGCCGCCGGTCTGCGGGCCGAGCCGCTTGAGCACGCCGGTGTGGGTGAGCCGGTCGGACGGGTCGATGACGCCCGACCGGCCCGAGCCGAACTGGGGTTGCAGCGACACGCCGCCGACGAACGGCGTGTCGAGCGCGAGGCGCACGACGTCGCCGATCTCTCCGTCGTTGACGCCCAGGGCCGCGGTCATGACCAGGGTCGTGAAGATCTCCCGCTCCGACAGCCGCCGTACGGCCTCCGCCTTGATCCGGCGCAGGTCGCCGCCGCGGTGGTGCTTGGACGCCTCGGCCGACGAGCCGTCGTACTGGAGGTAGACCTCCACCCGGTCGCGGTGCTCGGTGAGCAGGTCGAGCAGCGCGTCGTCCCTGGCGATCAGGACGCCGTTGGTGTTGATCAGGATGCGGGTGACCGGCCGGCCCACCAGCTCGGCGAGGAGGGTCTTCAGCTCGGGGTGGAGCGTGGGCTCGCCGCCGCTCAGCATCAGGACGTCGAGCTTGCCGTTCTCCCTGGCCAGACGCTGGTCAACGTTCGCCAGTACGTCGGCCACCGGGACGACGCCGGTCAGGTCGGGTGAGCTGTCGGCGAAGCAGGTGGGGCAGCGCAGGTTGCACGCCTCGGCGATGTCCTCCAGGAGGATGCAGGTGTGCTGGGTCTGCATCTCGGGCAGGCCGTTGAGGTACGCGCCGGGGATCGGGGCGAAGTTTCCGGACACGTCGGGGATGTGCTGCTTGGTGGGAGCGGTCCACTCCTCCAGGTAGGAGAGGATCTCCGGGTCCTCGTCGTACAGCGTGCGGATCAGGCCGTGTTCGCGGCAGCCGCGTTCCAGCCACACCTTGCCGTCGCGTTCGGCCAGGTAGCCGCTCAGCCGTTCGACCTGGTCGAGGTCCTGGCCGTGGCATTTCGGGCAGAACGCGTTGACGTACCGGAGGATGCGATCTCCCCGCAGCCCCATCCCTGCGCTCATGTCGTGACCTTCCGTTTGAAAAGGGCATCGTAGTGGCCTCGACGCCAGCCGTACGCGAGCCTGAGCGCGAGCAGCGTCAGGCCGGGAACCAGGAAGCACTGCGGCCCGGTCAGGCCGAGCCACAACGTCTCGTTCGCCCTGGTGAACTCGACCAGGAACCGGAAGACCGCGTATCCGGCGAGATAGAGCGTGAACAGTTCCCCGGGCTCGGTCAGCCGCTTGCGCGCCCACCGCAGCGCGACGAACGCGGCCAGCTGGAAGACGATCTCGTACACGAACGACGGGTGCATGGCCTGGCCCGTCAGACATCCCGGGCATTCCGGCGTGGACGGCGGCGCGTGCACCCCCCAGGGCAGGTCCGTGGGCCTGCCGGGGGCCTCGGTCAGGTGGCAGCCGATACGGCCGATCGCCATGCCGAGCGCCACCGCCGGGGCGAACAGGTCACCGGTGCGCTCCTTGTAGCCGATGACCTTCTTGGCGACCAGCACGCCGACGTACGCGCCGGTCAGGCCGCCGAGGATGCTGCGGGAGCCGTACAGCCAGAGGTCGGCGAGGTCGAGCGTCTCCAGCCAGCCCGCCAGGCGCATGCCGATCGCGCCCCCGACCAGGGCTCCGGTGACGGCGACCAGTGACTGCTCGTTGAGCGCGCCCCTGGCCCTGGCCTCGCGGACGAAGACCACCGAGGCCACCAGGACGCCCAGGCCGACGAATATCTCGTGGTACGGCATGGTGTCAGCCGTACAGGCTGGGGTTGAGACCGGTGCAGACTCCGGCCGTCAGCATCGACCACAGTGCCCAGCCGATCGCCAGCCCCAGCCCGAGCCCCCGCGACCACGACTTGCGGAGCAGCCCGAACCCCAGACCGCCGCCCAGGCCGACGAGGGCCAGCAGCACCGCGGCGGCGATCACCACCCCTGTGTTCGTGCCGTTGATGGCGGAGAAGAAGGCGAAGAAACCCACGATGCCGTTGACGACGGTGTAGGTGAACACGCCGACGACCAGCATCGCGCCGAGAAGCATCATGGAGTTGCGGCTGCTGGGTGTTGGTGGTGATGGTGGCGGCGGTAGAGGCGTCGACGGCAACGGTCCCGGCGGTGACGACGGGGGCGGTGGCGAGTTCACCGCCCCCGATTGTGGCGGCGGCGGGGGCAACGGTCGCGACTGTGACGGCGGCTGAGGCAACGGTCCCGGCGGCGGCGGCGGCAGCGGTCGTGACTGTGACGGCGGCGGGGGGAACAGTCCCGGCTGTGACGGCGGCTGAGGCAACGGTCCCGGCTGTGACGGCGGCGGGGGCGGTGGTGGTGGCCAGTTCTGGTGCGGCCCCTGCGGGCTTCGCGGACCCTGTGGCGGTGGTGTCGTCATCCCGCTACCTCTGGCCGGCAGGGGGTGGTACGTGCCGAGCGATCAATGCCTTCACCTATGCGTACAGGCCGGGGTTCAGCCCCGTGCAATATCCGGCCGAGACGATCGACGCCAGCGACCATCCGATCATCAACCCGAGCCCCAGGCCGAACGACCACGGCTTCCGCAGGACGACCAGCACGATGCCCACGCCGAGGCCCAGGAGCAAGAGGAACCCCGCCGCGACGCCGATCGCCGCCGTGGACTGAATGCTCACCGCGAGCAGCCCGACCACCAGGTTGATCACCAGGTAGGCGAAACTCCCGGCGAACGCCAACGCAACAGTCAACCCAGGCTGACGCCGCGCCTGCGACGGCCCAGCCGGCGGCCCGACCGACGGCCCGACCGGCGGCTGCCCGGGAGGAGGAGGCCCAGGTGGACGCTGCCCGAACGAAGGCTGCCCGGACGGATGCTGCCCGGACGGAGGCGGTCCAGACGGCCCGGACGGAGGCGGTCCAGACGGACGCTGCCCAGACGGAGTCTCCCCAGGCGCCCCGAACGAAGGCTGCCCGGACGGCTCGGACCAAGGCTGCCCAGGCGCCCCAGGTGAACGCTGCTCAGGAGGCTGCCCGGAGGGCGGCTGCCCGGGTGGACGCTGTCCCGATGGAGCCCGTTCGGGGGCAGCTCCCCGGGTGAAGGCTGGCTGCCGGGCGGCCCAGGGGGACGCTGTCCCGATGGAGGCCGCTCGGGGGCGGCTCCCCGGATGGAGGCGGCGGCGTGGTCACGGCGTTCACCCTACGGGGCTAAAGCGACTCTGAGTAGTAAATCGCCGCCTGGACACGGCTCTTCAGGCCGAGTTTGTTCAGCAGGCGACTGACGTGCGTCTTCGTGGTGGCCTCCGCCATGTCGAGCTCCTTGGCGATCTCGGCATTGGACAGGCCCCGGCCGATGCAGGCCAGCACCTCGCGCTCGCGCGGGGTCAAGGATTCCGGGTCAGGCGGCTCACGGCGGGGCGGCTGGTCGGCGAAGGCGGCGATCAACCGTCTGGTGACGCCCGGCGCGATCATCCCCTCGCCGCCCGCCACGAGCCTCACCGCTTCCACCAGGGCGTCGGCCTCGGTGTTCTTGAGCAGGAAACCGGCCGCCCCCGCCCGGAGGGCGCCGAAGACGTACTCGTCGACGTCGAACGTCGTGAGGATCAGGACGTCACTCACCCCCGCCAGCTCCCTGGTGGCGGAGATGCCGTCGAGACGAGGCATGCGGATGTCCATGAGGACGACGTCAGGGCGCAGCTCGTGAGCCAGAAGGACCGCCTGCTCACCATCGGCAGCCTCACCCACGACCTCAATGTCGTCGGCACCGTCCAGAATCATCACAATCCCAGCCCGAACGGCCGCATGATCGTCAGCCACCAACACCCTGATGCTCATGCCACTCCCGTTCCGCCATCACCATTCCTGAGACGCTCCCCGTCCCTGAAACGCTCACCAACACCGCCCCTGAGGCGTACGCCGTCACCATTCCTGGGACGTTCGCCATCACCGTCCCTGAGACACTCCCCGTCCCCGTCCCTGAAACGCTCACCATCACCATCCTTGAGGCGTACGCCGTAACCGTCCCTGGGACGTTCACCGTCACCGTCTCTAAGGTGTTCGCCGTCGTCACCTGCGCTCTCGTCCACCGGCGCCAACGCTGCTCCTCCGTCCGCCTGCCACCGCACGGCCAGCCCATCCACAGCCCCAACGCCAGCCGCGGGCACCTGCACATCCGCACCCCGCCCCCTCGAAGCCCGCTCCCCAAAGCCCCGCTCTCCTGGAGTCTGCTCCTCTGATGCATGACCGCTCGACGAAGCCCGCTCCCCAGCAGCACGCACCTCCGAAGGACAGTCACCCGAGGCACGACCACCCAAGGCACGCCCATCCGAAGGACGACCACCCGACGCGCGACCGTTCGGCGGGCGGGCATCGAGCGACTGTGCGTTGGGGTTGAGCGACGTCGGAAAGGCCGCCGCAATGCGCCACCCATCCCCCGACCGCCCCGCCTCGAAGAACCCCCCGACCAGCGAAGCCCGTTCACGCATGCCGATCAGCCCCGCCCCCGAACCCGGCAGCCGAGCCCCCCGCCGCCCGACCCGGTTCTCGACCGTCAGGAGAACCTCCCCGGGTTCGTACGTCAGCGAGACGACAACCGGCGCCTCACCATGCTTGAGCGCGTTCGTCAGCCCTTCCTGAAGGATGCGAAAGCCGGCCAGATCCACCGATGCCGGCACCTCACGCAGCTCCCCGTCGACCCGCAGCTCGACCGCCATCCCAGCCCGCCGCGTACGCTCGACCAGACTCTCCGCGTCGGCCAGCCGCGGCCGGGTGGCCTCAAGCTCCGGCCCGTCCCCTTCACGCCCGCCGTTGGCCTCCCGCAGCAACCCGATCATGTCCCGCATCTCGGCCATGCCCTTGACGCTGTTCTCCCGTACGGACTCCATGACCTTGCGGACCGTCTCCCGATCCAGGTCCTTACGGGACAGAGCAGCCGTCGACTGGATGGCGATGGCGCTGAAATGGTTCGCGATCATGTCATGCAGCTCACGAGCCATCCGCGTACGCTCGGCCGCGATCGCGGCCTGCCGGTCGAGCTCGGCCAGATGCGCGACCTGCTCGGCCCGCGCACGTTCCGCGGCCGCCCGGTCGCGCTGCTCCCGCAGCACCCAAGCCGTGGTGACCGGCGTGACCAGCACCAGCCCCGCCTGGATCCCCATGACGGCCAGCAACCGCCAGTCCGCCGCGATGAACGCCGCCACCGCCCCGCCGACCACGGCCAGCACCGTCGTGATCCCGAGCAGCCACCGAGCGAGCCGCGCCGGCCCGTAGAGCGCCGCGGCGTAGAGATTGTCGGTGAACACCAGCACGGTCGCCAGCGACGGACCCACCAGCCCGTCGATCGTGACGGCCACCACCCCCAGCGCCAGCGACCACAACGGAGCCCGCTGCCGCAGCAACACGGCCGAACACGTGATCGCCAACGGCACCAGCAGCACCCACACCGGCACGCCGCGGCGCAGGTATCCACCGGCCAGAATCAGCAGCGCCCCCAGAACGAAGGCCACCCCGGCCGCCACCCAGGGCGGCACCCTGCCCTTCTCCTGGCCGCCGCCGGAAGCCCCTCGCGCCTCGAACCGCCTCAACCACCGCGAACCCCCGCGCACCCCGGCCCCCCACGGCAGCGGCACCGACCGCCACCACTGTGAAACCGACCGCGTCAAGGCCGGCGGCCAGTCAGCGACCCTACGCACCCGGACCACCCGGCCTACTCCGACCCCGCCCACACCGTGAAGCACCCAAGCCGGCCCCCAGCGGCGCCCCGGACGGCGTCGCCCGACCCGCCACCGCCCGCGCCCCGGCGCCACAGCCCCTCACCGCCGCTCGTGTCATGTCCTCATCTCACCACTCCCGAACGCCGCCGCCGTCCTCCGAGGGTCAGCCTGTGGATACACCTTTCGATGTATCCACAGGCTCGTTTTCGCCGACGATGTGCCGGGCCGCGAATCCCAGCAAGCTGGTGCATGTGATTGTCGCCATCCTCATCGGCTGCGAAATCGGCTTCTGGCTCCTCCTGGGCCTCGGCCTGGCCTGCCGCTACCTCTGGAAGCGCCGACGGCTGAGCACGGCCCTCCTGCTCTGCGTCCCGCTCCTCGACGTGGTCCTGCTGGCCGCGGCGGTCATCGACATGCGCGGCGGCGCCACGGCGGACCTGCGCCACGGTCTGGCGGCGGCCTACCTGGCCTACTCGATCGTCTTCGGCCACCGGACGATGCGCTGGGCCGACGCCCGCTTCCACCACCGCTTCGCCGACGGCCCCCCACCCTGGAAGCCTCCAGCAGGCGGACCCGCCCGGACGCGCTACGAGTGGACGTTCTGGCTGAAACTGCTCCTGGCGTACGGAATCTCGTGCCTCATCCTCTTCGGCCTCATCTGGCTCGTGAACGACCCTTCCCGCACAAAAGCCCTGGTCGACTTCATGCTCAACCTCCTCAAGGTTCCCCTGATCGCCCTGATCTGGCCGGTGAGCCACACACTCTGGCCCAAGAAGGAGGAGTCGGCTCGCCAGTGATCGCGGTATTCGGTTCGATGCACTGCACAGAACCCGCTATGCTTGCTTACGCAGCGAGCGGCCGTAGCTCAATGGATAGAGCATCTGACTACGGATCAGAAGGTTGGGGTTTCGAGTACCTCCGGCCGCACACATGCGAAAGGCCCGCTCCCAGGGGTTCCTGGGAGCGGGCCTTTCCGTTTGTCAGGACAATCTCCAGATCTTGCTAACGCCTCTGCTAACACGACTTCTCATCCCTGACCGATCGCCTCAACGAAGACATCGGCGGCTGACGCCTCGGCGGCGCGGATCGCATGGGCATAGACCCTGAGGGTGATCGACGGGTCGGCGTGGCAGAGGCGGGCCGCGACGACATGAACAGGGACGCCGGCCAGGAGCAGGATCGTGGCATGGATATGGCGTAGGTCGTGGAGCCGTGCATGGGGCAACGGCGTGCCGGTGTTCGTTTGGTTGTACCGCTTGATCAAGATTGGGAAGAGCGAGCTGAGCGTGTCTGGGTGAACGGGCTCGCCCCATCCCGTGGTGAACACGTAGTCGCCAACGCCTCGCCACTCGGGGCCGAGCTGGAGCTTGTCCGCGGCTTGCTGGGAGCGCTGTGCACGGAAGACCTGGACCGTCCGCGCGTCGAGGCTGACGACGCGCTTACGACCGCTCTTGGTGGTGCCCTCGACGTGCTTGCCGTCGATGAACGAGGCCGAGCCGCGGATGGTGATCTGCCTGCCCTCAAGGTCGACATCGGTCCAGCACAGATGAAGCAAATAGCATTACTAGCCCTGCCTGTTCTATGGCGTTAGGTGCAGGGATACCTAGAGTCGTCCCGTGATCGAATGGGACCTGCGGCTCGTCGTGGCCGAGCGCATCGGCGACGGCATCTACCCGCCCCTCACCCTCATCTCCGAGGTGAAGCTGCAGGAGGAGTTCGACGTCGCACGAGTGACCATCCGCAAGGTGATGGAAGCACTCAGAGAACGAGAGCTGATCACTACAAAGCCCGGCGAGGGCTCCATCGTGTCCCCGCAGAAGTCATCCCTCGCCCATCTCGGGCGACACCTGAGGGGGATCTGTCCACGACACCTTCAAAGGCGCTGGTCTCTCTGTCGTTCCATGAGGATGGGCCTGGAGAGCTTCGGTCCTAGACTCGGGCCATGGACAGGACTGACCGCGCCAGCCGGCTGATCGCGGCACCACCGGCGACTGTCTACGGCGCCCTCCTCGACCGGGAGGCCCTCGAAGCCTGGTTGCCGCCGGACGGCATGCGAGGGCAGATCGAGCGGTGGGATCCCCGTCCTGGTGGCGGGTTCCGGATGGTCCTCACGTACCTCGACCCCACCGACAGCCCCGGCAAGACGTCCGACGCGACAGACGTCGTCGACGTCGGGTTCGCCGAACTGGTGCCACCGGAGCGCGTGGTGCAGCGGGCAGTGTTCGAGGCCGAAGACCCGTCGTACGCGGGCACCATGACGATGACCTGGCACCTCGCTGCCGCCGGCGAAGGGACCGAGGTAACCGTCACCGCAACGGACGTACCACCCGGCATCGACCAAGCCGTACACGAAGCCGGGATCGCCTCATCGCTGGCCAACCTGGCGTCGTACGTCGAAGGGGGCAGCTGACTCAGGTCGGCCTGCAGCCAACGGGCCCCAACCCGAATAGCATCGCCAGCGCAGGAAAAGTCGACGAAAGAGCAGGTCAGGCGGAGTGCTTCACGGCCCTGCCCGCAGATGGGTGGCTAGAGGCTGATCACCTCGCACACCGTCGACTCAGGCAGACCCAGCAGACGTCCTCGAACGCCCCTGGACGGGCTTCGTTCTTGGTACGGATCAGAAGGTTGGGGTTTTCGAGTACCGTCGGCCGCACACATGCGAATGGCCCGCAACCAGGAACTCTGGCCCAGGTGGGCGGGCTCGTTGTCGTTCTCATTACCTGGCGCGTAATCGCGGTCCTTACGTGCCTGCTGGCATCGTTCAGGTGTCGAAACGAGCACTTGAAGGAGCCGAGATGACCGCCCTCACCGTCACCGCCGACCGGACCAAGTTCCTGCGCCTCGCCCTTGTTGCGGACGCCGTCGTCACCGGCGTCAACGGACTGGTCTATCTGGCCTTGGCCGGGCCTGCGAGCGATCTGCTCGGGCCGGGCGCGGGGCTGCTGCGCGAGATCGGGATCTTCCTGCTCGTGTACGGCGCCGCCGTCGGCCTGGTGGCCGCACGTCCTACGATCAGCCAGAACGCCGTCAGGGCCGTCATCGCGTTGAACATCGTCTGGACGCTCGGCAGCGTGGCCGCAGTCGTGACGGGCGCGCTCGAGTTCAGCATGCTCGGGGCGGTCTGGGCCATCGCGCAGGCCCTGGTTGTGGGGCTGTTCGCCGAGCTGCAGATCACCGGCCTGCGCAAAGCCCGCCGCTGAACTCCGGGACAACCTGTTCGAAGGCATCGCCGACCGTACCGCCGCAGCCGCCGCGCCTTGAGTGCGGGGCGCGGCCCGGCCGCGCTCGTCGGCGTGGCTCTTTCACGGACCGGATCGGGGGCGGGCACCAGGGCGGGTGTGGCTTTCCCCCTGAATCCCGATCGGCGAGCCTTCCAGGCCGGACCGGCGGACGCGGCCTCGGCACAGCGGCTCGCCGAATAGTTCGGGTGGCACGCCGGCTCGCTGGTGACGTGTTTGTCCATAGAGGAATCGGGCCTGGCTGCTGATCCCGCCGTTGTTTCATGCCACATGGTCGGGCCGATCGCTTGCGATATGGGGATCGGCATCAAAGTGCGGCATCAGGGTGGTCGGTGCATGCGCTGGCTGGTATTTATTCAGGCGCGATTCAGGCACGCGATCAATTAGGTGTCTCCCATGCGCGGCCGCGGCGGGAGAAATCGAAAGACAGACGTTGTGAGGCTGCGCCATCACGCGGACTTGGCTCCGCCGTCCCAGGGCGCGGAAATGGTGAGTACGGCGGCAGGTCCCACGGGGGAGCTCGTCGTCGTGTGGGCCTCGCGGGAGAACTCCGATGCGCTGACCGCACGGACTGTCACCCCCGATGGAGGATCATTTCCTCATTCGCGTACGGGCGCGCCCGTCTCGTTACACGTCGCCACGTACTGTCCCCACCTGACGAGGTCGGTTTCCATCGCCCGGCACTCACAGGCGCACAACCACGTCCAGCCGCTGCCGGACGGGGCCGTGCTCTCGGTGGGGGCGCGGTGCCGATGGCGTGACGGAGCGGCCGAGTCCAATGCCGCCGTCTACGATGCCGATGGAAAGCTGCTGCGAAAGGGCGTGCTGGGCGACGGAATCGCCGACGTGCAGACGACGCTTTCCGACGACATATGGGTGAGCTATTTCGACGAAGGCGTGTACGGCAACTTCGGATGGGGAGAGACGGGCAATCCAGCACCCATCGGCTCCCCAGGGTTGATCCGCTTCGGGGCTGACCTGGCTCCCGCGTGGCGATATCCGTACGACGGTGAGTTCGGCGCGATCTCCGACTGCTACGCGCTGAACGTGACGGGAAATGAAGCCTGGGCCTACTACTACACCGACTTTCCGATCGTGCGGGTTCGAGCCGGCGCGGTTGCCGGTTGGCCCACGCAGGTGAGTGGCGCTCATGCGCTCGTCGTCGACGGCGACCGAGTGGCGCTTGTCGGCGGGTATGGGGGGCAGCGGCGTCGGGTGGTCACCGGGAACATCAAGGGAGAAACCTTGTCGGTGGGTCGTCCCAGCCGGCTGGTGATGCCCGGCGGACGGCCGGTTCCCAGGGGGCGGCCATCCTCGGCCGAGGCAGTGAGCTGCACGTCGTCGTAGGCACTGCTTGGTTGAAGGTGGGGTTCGAGGAGCTGGCGTCAGGGTGAGTGATCGAACGGCACATGCGGAGTCTGTGTCAGTCGAGTGGCCATAGCTTGCGGCCTTTGGCGAAAATGTTGCCGAGGACCGAGCGGGCCTGGACGAGATTGCCGTCGACGTCGCCGACCACGCTGTTGCGGTCGCCGATCTGGACCACGTTCTCGGCCGTGCCGATGAGGGTCGCGCCTTCCACCATCACCACTGTGCCGGACACGTGCCCCACGAGGGTGCCGCCCCGGACGACGACGTCGCCGTCCACGTCGCCGACCCTGACCTCGCCGGGGCCGACGACTTCGACCTCTCCGTGTCCGGCGGGTGCGACCCCGCCGGCGCCGGCCCTGTGGAGCTGCAAGATGTAGAGGCCGGTGGCGACCATGCCCAGCGCGCCCACGACGGCGGCGGCGACCCCGGGGACGGATTGGTCGCAGCGCCCTACGATCCACTCGTTCGCGGGCTTGGGCGGAGCGGGGTCCTGACGCTGTTCGTACGTGATGGTGCCGCAGTCGGCCGCCGCGGGGGCGCGCCGAGCAGCAGGATCCACACCGCTCCCCCGGCTGTGAGCAGGCATCGTGCCAGCAGCCGCTGCGTGCGGTCGTTCATCGGCAGTCCTTCGGGGCTTGGCGGTGGCGGAGAGACAGGATGGGTTCGGCGCTATGTGCTGTCTCCGGCGAGTACGGCCTTGATCGCCTGGACGCGGGCCCGCGACGACGCCTCGTCCGGTGCGAGCGGGTCGGCCTCGCCGCGCAGGCTGTGCCAGCGTTCCGTGGCGAGTTCGAGCTGGGCTGCGTGCAGGCGTGCCAGACGGCGGTAGGCGGTGATGCCGTGGCGCGGGGTCTTCGCGGCGCGTAGTGCGTCGACCTTGAGCCGGAAGCGCCGGGCGGGTGAGAGCAGCACTGCCGCTTCGGACTCGGTGATCGCGTCGCGGGCGGCGGGCGGCAGGGTGGTCAGGGCGACGCGCAGGCCGCCTGCTTCGCTGCGCAGTCCGTGGCGCAGAAGGAGCACGTACAGAATGACCAGAGGACTCTGGAACAGCAGCAACTGGGCGGGCGTCAGCACCAGGACGTTGAGGGTGTCACTGGCGGTGAACCACTTGTGGGACTCCTTGCCGATGTAGTCGAGCATGGCGTTGTTGCAGAAGTGCGCGCCGGCCGCCGTACCGAAGCCGAGGGCGATCGTGGTGATCTGCTGGGGACGGCTGTGCAGTTGCCGGGCGATGCCGAAGGCGGCGCCGGTGATGGCGGTGAACGCGGTGTGCGCGGCCATGAGCCCGGCCACCTGCCGGGCCCAGAAGTGAAATCCGCCGCTCGCCCCGTCGAAGGCGGCCATGTACGTGATGCTCTCGCCGAGGTTGAAGCCGAGCCCGGTCGCGGCGCCGACGACGACACCGGACACGACGGAGTCGAAATGCCGCCGGTAGAGCAGGAAGAGGATGGCCACGCCCGCCCCCTTGCCGAGTTCCTCGAAGAACCCCGAGACCATGGGCAGGCCGGTGTCCTTCAGGAGCATCACGTCGAGAGGGTTCTCCGGGAGCGGGAAATGCAGGGTGGAGAAGGACTTCCACCACTCGTTCATGGTCAGGCCGAAGCCGCCGGCGACGACCGCTCCCCATCCCAGGGCGGTCGCCAGCAGGAGCACGGGCACCCGCCGGAAGCGCTGTATGTGGTGCACGAGCCACAAGGCGTACAGGGTCGTCGGCAGGCACGCGAGAAAGGCCAGCACGTGGGCGCGCGGCCAGACGGCCAGGTCGATGAGGGACGGGATTCGCAAGGCCGGCAGCGCCAGCAGCATTGTCGCCAGCGTCCGGCGGTATCGCCGTGCGACCCGCTCACGGCGGTCCGGCGGCACGTGCCGGGCCTTCGCGTACCGCAGATGTCCCCAGGCGACGGCCGACAGCACCGCCAGCAGCGCCCAGCCCGGCAGGTACTGCCAGTAGACGAGCGAGTCGAGGATGTCCGAGAGCTTTTTCAGCTCCGGAAGACCTGCCTGCGCCACGTCGATCTGCGGCGGACGGACCAGGTTGATCAGCATGGTCAGCGCGACCAGCACATGCAACGACACCAGGACGAGCAGCGCCAGGCGCTGCCGCCGGCAGGCCGGCAGGAGGTGGGTAGGCGTTTCCTCGGTCATGGTCACCTGTCGGGCAGTGCGGGAGGGCTGGGACGGGCAGGTGGCGGTGTGGCGGGCGTCCCGGGCGGCTCCTGCCGGGTACCGGCGTGCGAGGGAACGGCCGTCGGCCAGGCGCGATCCGGCACGGGCGGGGACGGCCGGCCGGGGAGGCCGGGCAGGTCGTCCAGAGTGGTGTGCCGGTCGATCGCGCAGCTCACGATGAGTCCGAGGGTGAGCAGGCAGCCCCCGGCGATCGATGCATATGTCCGGAAAAAGCGCAGATGTGGCCGGGACTCGAAACCGGCGGGCTCCGGCAGCCTGCGAGGCGCGCGGGCCCGCTCGGGTTGCGCTGGGCGGGGGTGCTCGGGTTGCGGCGGGCGGGTCTGGCCGGGGTGCGGGGCGTGGGGGTGCGCGGGTTGCGGGGCGCGGGGGTCGGGCGGGCGTGGTTTTTGGGGGCGTCTGAATCTCTTGGGTCTGTTCGTGTACAGGAAGACGCCGAGCGCTGCGACAGCCAGCGTGATCATGATGCTACGTATCGCCGCCACCAGGCGCGTCAGCGTCGGCACTTCGTTTTCGTCTGTGGCCGGCGGTTGTACGAAGAACTCGCCGACCGGTTCGATGTCGCTCACGTGGCAGGGCCCCGCGCCGGGGATGGTGAGTGCGAGGTTCGTCGCGTGCAGCTGGTATGTGCCGGGGAGCGGCTTCCATGTGGCGTCGTCCAGGTTGCCGAAACCGGTCAGGACGGCGCGGCCGCCCACTGCTGTTCCACTGAGGGGAATCAGCATTTCAACCGTCGCCGCAGCCGGGCGATTGTCATAGTCTTCGAGCTGTTTGCCAGGCTGCAGGGAGAATGTCACTCTGCCGGAGATCTGCGTGGGCAGGCCCTGGACATTCCCGCCGGGAAATCCCCTCGGCGCAGCGATGTCACTTATGTCGAGCCGCGCCTGAAACGGCCCGGTTGGGCCGGCCGGAATCACCGGGGGTGATGTCACTGTCAGTTGCCCGGTTCCTCCCGTCTCGCAGGTGACGGAGGCTGGTCCGGAGTGAGCGGAGTTCGTGATCGCAGCGCCCGAGGCCTGGAGGGCGGCCACGAATCCCAGAGCGCCAATCACAAAAGGGACGTATCCCATAATCACACTTTCCGGACCGGACGTCGAAACTCAGGGCTGATAATTCATGCAACATATACCGGCCCACCCAAAAACTTGCCGACAAAGGCGCAATTGCTGACGAGAATCGGCCCGTAGAGAACTGGTCCGAGCCTGTTGGCGGACCATGGGGACAGGCGGCCAGGCTGGAAAAGACCGGCATGCAGGATCGCTCCTGCGGCTCAGGACTGGTGGGACCACAGGCTCGCGCATCAGGGGCCGGGTCCTCTGGGGCACGGCGGCCCAGTCCGTGGCCTCGCGACGAGCCGGGCAGCCGCCATCGATCCATGGCAGCGTGACGGTGGAGAACCAAGCGGCGGATGCGCCCCGCAACCGACGCGGCGGTGGCGATCACGCGCAACGGCAGCCCGTGGGTGTCCCCCACGAACTTCTAGCCCTTGGGCCCAGCACCGCTCGCAGGTCGCACACCATGGGCGGCCGGCTCGGCCGTCGCATTGCGCGCCGGCGGGCCGGCGAAGTGGGCCAGGTCGCTCGCGACGACAGCCGTGCTCGTCCTACCGACCGGAGGCGCCGTCGCCACCACCACGGACGCTCCCGCGTTGCGGCGTTCCTACTGCTGCACGTACGCCTCGATGCCGTCGAGGATTCTGGCGAGGCCGAATTCGAAGCCGTCGAGCGGAGGTTCGTCGGCGAGGAACATCGGGTCCTGGATCGCGTCCGCGACGGCGTTCAGGTTGCGGGAGCGGAGCTGGCCGTCCAGGAACACGCGGACCGCGCGCACCGCACGTTGCTGGTCGGGGTTCGCGCGGCGCAACGCGGCCGGTGTCGGGGTGTTGCGGCGCAGGCTGGCGCCGTACCGGGCGTGGCTGTCTAGCAGGTACGCGCAGTTCAGCATCAGCTGCGCCTCCATGCCGGTCGGCCCGAGCGCGGTGATCAGGGCGTCCAGCCAGGCCGCGTTGTGCGGGGTCAGGGAGACGGTCGTCGGCACGTCCAGCAGCCATGGACGGGAGAGGAAACGCTCGAACAGCCGGCGCGACCACAGCGCGGCCGCCTCCCGCCAGTCGCCGTCCGGCAGTTCGGGCGGGTCGCCCCAGGCACGATCGGCCAGGAGCACGATGAGCTCTTCCTTGGAGCTGACGTAGCGGTACAGCGCGTTGGCGGTCACGCCGATCCGGGCGGCCACCTTCGGCAGCGAGGCGGCGGCGATGCCCTCCTCGTCGGCCAGTTCCGTCGCGACCGCGATGATCTTCTCGACGCTGTGCGCCGGCTTGGGACCGCGCCGCCCGCCGGCGTCGACGACGCCCCAGGCGGCGGCCAGGCCCGGCGGCAGCGCATCGAGGTCGGCCTCGTCGGCGTGCCCGGGGTCCGGCGCGGGCTCGCGGTCTCGCGTGAGGTCGCGCCCGGAGCTCTTGCGTGGGGTCATGGCCGGCATCCTCTCGAAGATCTGAAGGAAATAGTAGACGGCTTACACAGTTGTTGCTACTGTGCATGCCATGAACACTTCATTACTTACACAGATTCAGCTCCCGCCCACGGCTCGCCGCTGGATCGGCGTGGCCGCGATCCTCGGCGCCGTCTTCGCGATGGCCGAGCTCCCCCTCTACTTCGTCGTCCCGGCATGTGACCCTCCGGCCTGCAGTGTCGAGACCGGCGCACTCATGCCGGACTGGCTGATCCTCACCCGTACGCTGTTCAACTTCTGCGCGCTGACGCTGTTCCTGGTGTTCATGAGCGGCGTCCGGTCTCTGATCACGCGGGCCGACGCCCGCTACGAATGGTTCGGGGCGGTCGCCGGCACCGCCGGCGTGGCGTGGACGATCATCGACATGGTCGCCAAGGGGATCGAGGGCAGCAACGCCATCAAGGCCGTCGAGGAGATCGACCCGACCCGTACCGTGCCCACCTACCTGCTCTACGGCTCCATGAGCCACCTGATGCTGGTCGTCTTCGGTGTCGCCTTCGGGTACGCGGTGCTGCGCACCGGCGCCCTTTCCCGGTGGGTCGGCTGGTCGTCGTTCGGCATCGCCGCACTGCACCTGGCCGGGGTGCCGTCGATGTTCTTCGGCTTCAACTCGTCGGAGTTCTACGCCTCGAACGGCTGGGGCGCGGTCGCGATGTTCAACGGCATCGCCGCCATCTGGGTGGCGGCCGTCGGCGTCGCGGCGCTGAGGAAGAGGGTCATGCCGGCGTCGAGGTTCGTCTGACGGCGGCGGCGCACGGGCACGTACGCGTGGCGAGTTCGGCGGCTCGGATTCCGCCGAACTCCCACGCGCCGAACCCGCACGGGGAGCGATGGAACTGAAGGGCCGGTGCGGGTGAGTTAGGGGGAAGGGTGCGAACGCGCCCTGCGGAAGGACTTCCCCATATGAGAGGACTCACCGAAGTGGCGGCCATCGCGGACGCCGCCCTCATCGAGGAGTCGCTGACCGACCCTGATCGGTTCGCGAGCCTCTTCGACAGGTACGCGGATGAGATCCACCGATATGCCACCAGACGCCTCGGCCAGGAGAACTCCTCCGCGGCCGACGACGTGACGGCGGAGACGTTCCTCGCGGCGTTCCGAAAACGGTCCCGCTACGACCTGTCCAGGCCGGACGCCGCGCCCTGGTTGTACGGCATCGCCGCCAACCTGATCGCCAAGCACCGCCGTACCGAGCTGCGCAGGCTGCGGGCCCTGGCCAGGATGCCGGGTCCCGACGACAACCCCTTCGAGCAGCGCAGCATCGACCGGATCGACGCCCAGCGGCTCGGTCCCCGCCTGGCCGACGCGCTGGCGAGGCTCTCATCAGCGGAACGTGAGCTGCTATTCCTGGTCACCTGGGCCGAGCTGTCCTACGAGCAGGCGGCTCAGGCGTTCGACATCCCGGTGGGCACCGTCCGTTCCCGTCTGTCCCGGATCCGGGCCAAGATCCGCAACGTCCTGGAGGACCCCCGATGAACGAGTTCGACCTGATCAACGAGGCCCGGCCGGAAGTGGCCCCCTACGACCCCGGCACCAGGGCCATGGCCAGGGATCGGCTGCTCAGGGCGGGACGGTCACGGTGGTCCTGGCGCAGGCCGTACACCTTCGCCCTCGCCGGAGGGCTGGCGGTGGCCGTCGGCCTGGTCGTGGTGCAGGCGCCGCCCGCCTCGACCCCGCCTCCCGAGATGAAGCTGCTGTCGGCCGCCGAAGTGCTCCACCGCGCGGCGAGGGCCGCCGTCGACGAGATCGAGCCGCGCGACGACCAGTACATCCTGGTGAAGACCCTGCAGACCATGGACCACTCCCTGATGCCCTACGACAAGTCCAGGGAGCACTACTACCGGCGCTTCAAGGACACCGTCTGGCTGCGGGCGGGTGAGCGGCAGCGGGGGCAGTACGCCGACGGCGTGCGCAAGCAGACAGACATCGAGCCCCTGGCCTATGCCGGCGAACCGATCCCGAAGTCCGCCTACAAGGACATGGGAACCAGGATCCAGCCCATCGTCTACTGCAAGGACTTCAAGAACGACTACCCGACGATCAAGAACCTGCCGACCGACGTGGAGGGCATGCGTGCCCACCTCGACGCCGTGTGGAAGCCCAAGGCGGAGAAGCTGACGCCGTTCCTCGCCTACCTCGCCGCACGTCAGCTGCTGTGGCAGACGTACCTGCCGGCCGCGCAGCGCAGCGCGTTGTACCAGGCCCTGAGCGCGTTCCCCGGCATCACCCTCGACGAGGGAGTACAGGACGCCGCGGGCCGCAAGGGCGTCGGCGTGGGCTTCACCAGCCCGGACGGGGTGCGCTGGGAGCTGATCTTCGACAGGGACACCTACGCGCTGCTCGGCGACCGGCAGGTGGTGGTCGACGCCAAGGCCGCCAGGTCGCCGGCCGGCACCCTGGTGTCCGCCACGGCGCAACTCGACATCTCGGTCACCGACTCCGCGCCCGAGGTCGAGGTCGAGGAGCGGTTCAAGAGCGGTAACTGGTGCACCGCCCCGTAGTACCGCAGAGGGCCGCCTGGGGGTGTGGTTTCCCGCACCCCCGAACGGCCACCTGCCTCATGGTGGCCGCACCCTGATCGTTCCTAGTCTCTGACGCATGACGGAATGGCTGATCGACCTGATGGAGATGCTGGGCGCGCCGGGAGCGGGGATCGCGATCGCGCTGGAGAATCTTTTCCCGCCCCTCCCCAGCGAGGTGATCCTGCCGCTGGCCGGTTTCACCGCCTCACAGGGGACCATGAGCCTGGTCGCCGTGCTCCTGTGGACCACCGCCGGCTCGGTGATCGGGGCGCTGGCGCTGTACTGGGTGGGCGCGGTGCTCGGCCGCGAGCGCACGCTGGCCCTGGCCGCCCGGCTCCCGCTGCTGAAGGTCTCCGACATCGCGAGGACCGAGGCGTGGTTCCTCAAGCACGGGCGCAAGACGGTGTTCTTCGGCCGGATGATCCCGATCTTCCGCAGCCTGATCTCCGTTCCCGCCGGGGTGGAACGTATGCCGCTGGGTGTCTTCACGCTCCTGACCACGGCCGGGAGCCTGCTCTGGAACACCGTGTTCGTGCTGGCCGGCTGGGCGCTCGGCGAGAACTGGTCGCTGGTGGAGTCCTACGTCGGCATGGGCACCAACGCGGTCATCGCCGTGGTGCTGCTGGCCGTGCTGGTCTTCGTGGGCGTCCGGCTGGGCGAGCGGCGCAAGGGACGGCATGCGGCGCAGACCGGCTGACGACACGCGGGAGCAGCCGGTCCAGCCGTGCGGCGCGGCTGGTCAGGTCCCGGCGTCCTTGCCGGTCAACGCGGTGAGGGCGTCGAGAAGAGTGGTGGCGGACGGGGGCGGGCCGGGCCAGCGGGCGGCGACGTGGCCGTCGGGGCGGACGAGCAGCGCGCCGTGCGCGGTGAGCCCGCAGAACGCGGCGTGTTCCGTGGGAAGGGGCTCGACCCGCAGCGGCCATGGCGTCGTGTGCCGCGCCCAGGCGGCGGGGTCCGGGGTGAGCACGGTGAACCATTCGCCGAACGTGTCCAGCGTCGAGCGGTCACGGGCGAGCCAGAGGTGTGGCATCCGGCGGCCCGGTTCCGCGCTGGGCACGTAGTCCGCGCCCGGCGGCTCCGGCGCGGGCCCTTCGCCCGCGAGGACGGCGCCGGAACGGTACGTGACGCCGAGCACCAGGCCGAGCTGCGCGAAGTAGCGCTCCGACCAGGGCAGCTCGACGTGGTCCGGCGCTGCCCGGCCCAGCTGGAGCTGGGCACGGCGCCGGTTCTGCACGCCGAGCATGAGCTCGGTGTTGGCCACCGCCTGGCGCAGCGTCCGGCAGGCGACGGGCCGCCGCTCCTCCTCGTACGTCTCCAGCAGGCCGGGAGCGGCCCACCCGCGCAGGACGCCCGCCAGCTTCCAGCACAGGTTGTGCACGTCGGCGATACCGGTGTTCATGCCCAGGCCGCCGACGATGGGCATCGCGTGCGCGGCGTCGCCGGCCAGCAGGATCCGGCGGTGGCGGAAACGCTCGGCGACGAACGCGTTCGTCTCCCAGTGCTGGATCCGTACGACGTCGGCCGGTACGCCGCCGAGGGCGCGCGACAGGAGGGCGGGCCAGTCGGCGTGCGGGCCGTCGTCAGGGGTGGGGACGAACCAGGCCCAGCCTCCTTCGGGATACAGCGGCGCGAACAGGCCGTGCGCGGTGAAGTAGACCCCGGCGGGCTGGTGGGCGCACCAGCGGCGGAGGTCGGCGTCGAACACGACGGTGGTGAAACCGCCCATCCTCCCCGGGCCGGTGACGCCGATGCCCAGCAGGTGCCGGACGGTGGAGTTCGCGCCGTCGGCGGCGAGGACGTGACGGGCGCGGAGCCGTAGGCGCTCGCCGCGCCGGGGGCCGTCGAGCAGGACGGCCACGACGCCGTCCGCCTCCTCGGTCAGGCCGGCGAGCTCGACGCCGAAGCGGGCCGGCGACGTCGCCCCGGCGAGCAGGACGGGTTCCAGGCGGTCCTGCGAGGTGACCACGCCGGTCACGGGGCTCTCGGGCACCGGCGCATCGATGCCGGTCATCGCCGCCGTGGCGAAGTCGCGGCTCCGCAGGGTGTCGCGGAATCGGATGCGGCCGTACTCGGGGGCGAACGCGTGGGCGGTGATCCCGGCGGCGAGCCCGAGCCCGCGGTAGATCTCCATCGAACGTACGTTGACCAGCCGGGCCCGTGGGAAGGGCGACGGCTCGCGGTGCCGTTCGACCAGCAGGACCCGGACGCCCCAGCGTTCCAGCAGCGCCCGTGCGGTGAGCCCGACCGGCCCGCCGCCGACGATCAGCACCTCCACCTCGCCGTCCGCCATGGGGACGCTCCGCAGCCGAGCCACGCCTCATCGTAATCAGGGGTGTGCGTGGGAGGCGGCGCGGGCCGGTGAATCGTCCGTAAGCTGAGGATGTGTCTCCCGCACTGGTCCTCCTCGACGGCGTCCGCTGGCACGGCGCGCGCGTCGTGGGCGACCGCGCGCACACCCTGCTGGCCGTGCTCGCCCTGCACGGGCGCGCGGGCGTCGGCGACGAGCGGCTGGTCGAGGAGTTGTGGCCCGACGGGGCGCCGGCCAACCCGACCAAGGCGCTACAGGTGGTCGTCTCCCGGACCAGGGCCGCGACCGGCCCCGACGTCGTCGTGCGCGTCCCGCGCGGTTACCGGCTCGGGCTGCCCGCGGGCCAGGTCGACGTCCTGCTGCTCGGGACGCTGATGGAGCAGGCGCGGGCCGCGCTGGGCCAGGACGACGCGGCGCTCGCGCGGCGCCGTGCCGAGGAGGCCCTGGACCTGGTCGTGGCCGGCGGCCCCGACGGCGCCACGGGCGCGCTGGCCGACCTGCGCGCCGCCGCGGCGCGGCAGGCGGCCGAGGCCCGGCGGGTGGCGGCGATCGCGGCCGGCCGCGGCGGCGCGCACGAGGCCGCGCTGCCGCTGCTGGAGGAGGCCGCGGCCCAACGGCCGCAGGACGAGGAGCTGCTGGCCTGCCTGCTGCGCAGCGAGGCCGCCGTCCGCGGCGCCGCCGCCGCGCTGGAGCGCTACGAACGCCACCGCTCAGGCCTGATCGCCCGGCTGGGTACCGAACCCGGCCCCGAGCTGGCCCGCGTGTACGCCGAACTCCTCGCCGCGGACCGGCCGGTGCGCGTCGGCCTCCAGTTCGACGGCTCCTCGCTGCTCGGCCGCGAGGACGACATCCGCGCCGTCCACGCCCTGTTGCAGACCAACCGGGTGGTCTCCGTCGTCGGCCCCGGCGGCCTGGGCAAGACGCGGCTGGCCCATGTGGCGGGCCGGAACGCCGCGCAGCCCGTCGTCCACTTCATCGAGCTGGTCGGCGTCTCCTCGCCGGAGGGCGTGGTGGGCGAGGTGGGGTCGGCGCTCGGGGTCCGCGACTCGGTCAGCGGGCGCCGGATCCTGACCGCCGGGCAGCGCGCCGACGTGCGCGCCCGCATCGCCCAGCATCTCGACCAGGCTCCGGCGCTGCTCATCCTGGACAACTGCGAGCACGTGATCGAGGCCGTCGCCGACCTGGTGGCGTTCCTGACCGTGACGACCCGCGACCTGCGGGTGCTGACCACCTCGCGCGCCCCGCTGTCGATCCCCGCCGAACGCGTCTACCTGCTCGGCGAGCTGCTCGCCGCGGACGCGGCGGAGCTGTTCCGCCAGCGCGCCACGGCCGCCCGCCCCGGGGTGCGGATCGGCGAGGAGGCGGTCGGGGAGGTCGTCGCCCGCCTCGACGGGCTGCCGCTCGCGATCGAGCTGGCCGCGGCCAAGGTACGGGTGATGTCGGTCGAGGAGATCGCGCGGCGGCTGGCGGACCGGTTCGCCCTGCTGCGCGGCGGCAACCGGACGGCCCCCGACCGCCACCAGACGCTGCTCGCGGTGATCGACTGGTCGTGGAACCTGCTGGCCGAGCCCGAACGGCGGGCCTGGCGCTGGTTGGCGCTGTTCGGCGACGGCTTCACGCTGGCCGCGGCCGAGCACGTACTCGGCCCGGACGCCCTGGCCATCGTGGACGCGCTCACCGAGCAGTCGATCCTCGGCGTCCGCGAGACGGCGTACGGCCTGCGCTACCGGATGCTGGAGACCGTCAGGGAGTTCGGGCGGCTGCGGCTGAAGGAGGCCGGCGAGGAGGCGGCGGCACGCGCGGCGCAGCGGGAGTGGGCGACGGCGTACGCCCTCGAACACGCCTACACGGTGTTCGGCCCGGCGCAGTACGAGTCGGTCGACGCGCTGCGCGCGGAGGAGGGCAACCTCGCCGACCTGCTCCGGCAGGCACTCGGCGAGGCCGACCCGGCCGCCACGGTCCAGTTGCTGGCCGGTGTGGGCTCGCTGTGGTCCATCCGCGGCGACCACACCCGGATCTTCGTCCACCGGGAGGCGATCGGCCAGGCGATCAAGGGCTGGGTGCCGCCACCGCGGCTCGTCGAGGTGACCAGGATCGCCCTGCTGATCACGCTGATGAACGCCATCGCCGTGACCGACCGCGTCCACGATCCCCTGCGCCTGCTCCTCCAGGAGCTGCCGCAGACCGGCGAGACCGATCCCCGTCTGAGGGCCATGACCGTGGTGGCGCTCGCGTGGGACCGCGACGACGCCCACCGCCAGCTCCTGGAGCTGCGCCGGAGCGCCGACCGCGACGTGGCGCTGGCCGCGGCGCAGGCGAGCATCCATGTCCTGGAGAACGTCGGGGAGGTGCACCAGGCGATCGAGGCCGCCGAGCAGACCCTGTCGCTGCTCCGCGACAGTGAGGGCCCGTGGCTCGGCGCGATCGCGCACACCGTCCTGGCACAGCTGCGGATGCAGCTCGGCGACCGCGGGCGGGCGGTCGGCCACGCGCGGACCGCCCTGCCGGTTCTGCGCCGGCTCGGCGCCGCCGACGACGAGGCCCAGCTCCGCTCGGTCCTGCTGATCTCGGCGCTGGCCGACGGCGATCTCGACGCCGCCGAGGCCGAGCTCGCCGGCATCAACGGGATCAGCGAGGGCGACACCGTGCTCGGCGGCGCGGCGATCGACTCGCTCTGCGCGGCCGAGATCGCCCTCGCCCGCGGGGAGACGGCCGCGGCGCTGGTGCACTACCGCAGGGCGGTCGAGCGGGCGCGCGACCTGCGTCCGCAGGGGGTGCCGTACGAGGGGGCCACGTCCTGGTCGGTCGTCGCGGAGTCGATCGCGCTGACGGCGTACGCCCACCATGCCGGGCCGCGGGAGGTCCGGTACGGCGCGGAGCTGTTCGCCGCCGCGCAGGGCTACGACCTGCTGATCGTGACGAACCCCGTCCTCGACTTCCCGGTGTGCGGCGCGATGTTGTTCGCGCTCGGGACGTGGGGGCTGCTGCGGCAGGCCCTGGAGACGGGCGACGCGATCAGGCTGCTGGTACTGGCCGAACGGTTCGCGTACAACAGCACGATGCCGAGCATGCACTTCGAGCTGATCGAGCCGCACGCGGAACGGGCCGCGCCGGGCCTGCTCGCCGCCGTCCGGGCCGGGTACGGCGACCGGCGCGGCCCTGACCTGCTCGACGAGGCCAGGCGGCACGTCGACCAGGTCTTCGGGCGTGACCGGCGGCGCTCACATGTGCCGCTTGTAGCTGCGCACCGACAGGGGCGCGAAGATCGCCATGACGACCGCGCACGCCAGGAGGGTCCAGGCCACCTCGCCGCTGACGAGGGCGTTGTTGGCGAGGTCCCGGGTGGCCGTGACCAGGTGTGAGACCGGATTGACCCGGACGAACGCGGCCAGCCATCCCGGCAGGGTCTCGACGGGCACGAACGCGTTCGACAGGAACGTCAGCGGGAACAGGATCATCATCGAGATGCCCTGCACGGCCTGGGCGCTGCGGGCGATCGTGCCGACCCAGGTGAAGATCCACGCCAGCGACCAGCCCGTGAAGATCGCCAGCAGGATCGCGGCCAGCACGCCGCCCACGCCGCCGCCCGGCCGGTACCCCATCACCAGGCCCATGCCGAAGGTGAGCGTGGCCGCGATCGTGTAACGCAGCAGGTCGGCCACCATCGGGCCGGCGAGCGGCGCGATCCGGGCGATCGGCAACGACTTGAACCGGTCGAAGACGCCCTTCTCCATGTCCTCGCGCAGCTGCGTGCCCGTCGCCATGCACGTCGTCAGCACCGTCTGGGCGAGGATGCCGGGGATCATCAGCGGGAGGTAGCTCTGCACGTCGCCGGCGATGGCGCCGCCGAAGATGAAGGCGAACATCGCCGTGAACAGCAGCGGTTGCAGCGCCACGTCGAAGAACTGCTCCGGGTTGCGGCGCATCTTCTTCAGCGCCCGCCAGGCCATCGACAGGGTCTGGCCGACGGTCTCCGCCAGGGTCACGCGCCGCCGGGCGGCCTCCACACGGTCGGCGGCCCGTACCGTCTCGCGGGTGGGGGCGATCATGGTGCTCATCGGTTCTCCTCCGTGCCGGTTGCGGCGTCGCCGTCCGTCCCGTGGCCGGTCAGGACCAGGAACACCTCGTCCAGGCTGGGCTTGGCCACGCTCACCGAGGAGATCGACACCCCGGCGGTGCGCAGGGCGATCAGCACCTCGGCGGCCAGGTCGGCCTGGTCGAGCGCGACGTTGAGGCGGCCCTGCTCCGGGCTGAGCACCGGGTCGGAGCCGAGCACGCGCCGCACGATCTCCACGGCGGCGGGCACCTCGTCCGGCTCGGCGAGCAGCAGCTGCAGGGTCGAGTTGCCGACCGCGCTCTTCAGCTGGTCGGGCGTGCCCTCGGCGACCTTGCGGCCGTGGTCGATGACGGCGATGCGGTCGGCGAGCTGGTCGGCCTCGTCCAGGTACTGGGTGGTCAGCAGCACGGTGCAGCCGTCGGAGACCAGGTCGCGGATGGCGTCCCACATCTGGCCGCGGGTGCGGGGGTCGAGGCCGGTGGTTGGCTCGTCCAGGAAGATCAGCGGGGGCCGGGTGATCAGGCTGACCGCCAGGTCCAGGCGCCTGCGCATGCCGCCGGAGAACTGCGAGATCGGCTTGTCGGCCGCGTCCTCCAGGCCGAACTGGCCCAGCAGCTCGGTGGCGATGCGCCGGGCGCGCGGCTTGGCGATGCCCTGGAGGCGGCTGAACAGCCAGAGGTTCTCGCGGGCGGTCAGGTTCTCGTCGACCGAGGCGTACTGGCCCGTGACGCCGACGAGCTGGCGGATCACGTGCGGGTTGGCGGCCACGTCGACCCCGAAGATCTCGGCGCGGCCGGCGTCGATCTTCAGGAGGGTGGCCAGCATCCGGAGGGTGGTGGTCTTGCCGGCGCCGTTGGGGCCGAGGACGCCGAAGATCTCGCCGGTGCGTACGTCCAGGTCGATCCCGTCCACGGCCCGGTGTGCGCCGAACGTCTTCACCAGCCCTTCGGCGCGGACGGCCGCCTCGGTGGCCGCTCTGGGGGTGGGCCGACCCCGGTGTGCCCGAGTTCTGTGATGCTCATGGCTCCACTATCGGGGACGCCGGTTTCATGGTGCCCTCGACAAGGTTTCACCGGTTGCCGAGGAGAATGTACGGATGCGTGAAGCGCCGTGGATGATCCTCATCGGTCCCGCCGCAGCGGGCAAGAGCACCCTCGGTGCGGGCATGGCCGCGGCGACGGGCCGGAGCTTCGTCGACATCGACGCGATCGGCGCCGACTACTACGCCGAGACGGGCTGGGACATGGACCGGCTGCGCTCCCGGATCCGGGCCGTCGGCCGGGTCGCGGCCGAACGGGAGTGGGAACCGGCCCGCGTCCATGCCGTGGAACGCGTGGTGGCCGACCACCCGGACACGATCGTCGCCCTCGGGGCCGGCCACAGCCACTACACGCGGCCGGAGCTGTTCCTGCGGGTCCAGGCCGCTCTCGCGCCCGTCGAGCACGTGGTGCTGGTGCTGCCCTGCGCCGAGGAGGGGCGAGCCGTCGAGGTCCTGCGGCGGCGCAGTCTGGCCACGAAGAGCACCGACTGGACGAGCGCCGACGGCCACGACTTCCTCGCGGAGTGGGTGCGCGACCCGGGCAACCGCGCCCTGGCCACGACCGTCCTGCACACCGACGGGGAGACCCCCGGCCAGACCCTGGCCCGCCTCCTGACCGCGTGCGGGGCCGGCTAGACGAGTAAGTCCTAAGTCGAGTCAGTGGTCGTAGGCGATCAGGGATCGGGTGACGGGCTGGCCGGTGGCGCGGTTGTGCCAGATGGCGGCGGTCAGGGCCAGGATGCGCTGGGCGATGCGGGCGCCGACGCCGATGGCGGTTCTGGCGCCGTGAAGCTCCAGGTCGAGTTGGCCCTTGAGGGTGTCGTTGACGGACTCGATGAGCTGGCGGATGGGCTTGAGGAGTTCCTCGCCGGGGCGGGGTGTGCGGTTGCGGTAGGACGGGCGTAACAGCCGCACCCCCCGTTCGGCCAGGAAGGCGTCCAGCTCGGCGGAGATGTATCCCTTGTCGGCGATGATGAGCAGGCCGGGGCGTTCGGTCACGAGATCCGGGTCGTGTTCGATGACGGCCATGAGCACCTGGCGTTCGTCGATGTTGGGGGTGGCCAGGGCCCAGGTGATGGGCAGTCCGGCCGGGGTGCAGATCAGGTGCAGGCGCAGGCCCCAGAACCAGCGTGAGTGGGAGCGGCAGTAGCCGTAGCCGGCCCACCCCGCCAGTTCGGAACGGCGGGCTGTGGGGCGGGAACGGCCACACTCGACCGGGGTGGAGTCGGTCACCCAGAGCGGGTCGTCCCACAGGTCGGTGTCACGGGCCAGGGCTCGGATCGCTCTTTTGAGCAGGGGGAGGGCCTTGTGCAGGCGCTTGTTGTAGCCGGACTGGCCGGGCAGGTACGGAAAGGCGCCGGGCAGGTGTGCGGGGACGTAGCGCAGCCAGCGGGTCTGGGAGTGCACGCCGAGCAGGACCTGGGCGACTGCCAAGGTCAGCAGTTCGGCGTCGGTCAGTCGGGGTGGTCGTCCTGGCCGGGGTGATTCGCCCAGCCAGTCGTCGATCTTCACGTACAGTGCGGTCAGAAGGGTGTTGAGGTCGTTCGTCACACATCGATCCTCGACACCCTTCGTCGTGCCTGCACTCCGAACGACTTAGGACTTACTCGTCTAGCGCTCGGAGCCGAAGCGGTAGACCGTCGAGTTCCTGGCCCGGAACCCGAGGCGCTCGTAGAGGCGGTTGGCGGCCGCGCGGTCGGGGCGGGAGGTGAGGTCGACGGTACGGGCGCCCGCCCGTTCCGCCAGGCGCAGGGCGTGCCGGGTCAGCTCGGCGGCCACCCCGCGCCCTCTGGCCGGGACGTCGACCACCACGTCCTCGATGCGGGCGCGCATCCCGGTCGCCACCGGGAACAGCACCAGCGTCAACGTCCCGACGATCCGGCCGTCCAGGCGGGCGGTCAGCACGGTGTTCGCCTCGCTGCGCACGACGCGTTCGAGCGCCGCCCGGTCCGGCGGCCCGGCGGACGCCGAGAGCTGGGGCAGCAGCAGCCCGAAGGCGTCCACCAGCTCCTGGTCCACCTCACGCACAACCGCCACCTCGACATCCATGCGTCCGACGCTACCGGCGACGGCGGTCAGGCGCCCAGGACGGCCTGCCGCTCCTGGCGGATGACGGCCTGGATGTCGAGGTCGTAGTTGCACAGGATGACCCCCACCCAGTCGCTGTCGAGGTAGATCGACCAGTTGGTGTTGCCGCCGGCGATGCCGCCCCCGTGGCCGATGTGCCGCTGGTCGCCCGTGATCCCGGCGACCGGCCCGTACGCCTGGAACGCCTCCGCCACGGGCGCCGGGCCGGGGCCGGCCAGGGGCGGGCCGGAGACCTTGGGGCTCAGGTAGAGCTGGGTGTAGGCGTGGTTCAGCAGCTTGTCGCGTTGCAGCGCGAGCGCGAACCGCACCAGGTCGGGGGCCGTGGAGAAGCCGCTGCCGCCGCCGGAGCCGATGAAGGCGCGGGCGGCGTTGGTGCCCGGCCCGCCGTTCAGCACGGCCCCCGCCTCCAGGTGGCGGACGCCGTCCACCCGCGTGCCGTCCGACTGGTAGATGTACGGATGGGCGATGCGTGCGTCGTTGAGCCAGTCCGTCCGGGTGTAGTAGGCGGAGCGGGTCATCCCGGCGGGGACGAAGATGTTGCGGCGGACGTACTCGTGGAAGGGCAGCCCCGAGAGGGTGGCGGCGAGCTCGCCGAGGATCTCGTAGCCGGAGCTGCTGTAGGTCTTGTCGGTGCCGGGGGTGTAGGCGGGCCTGAGCAGGCGGGTCCGCGTCCTGACGAACCGGGTCTGCTCCTCGACGCTGTGGGTGACCAGCTTGACGTCGTCCGGGTCCTGGACGGTGAAGTCCGGCAGCCCGGAGCTGTGGGTGAGCAGCTGGTGCACGGTGACGTGCCTGGCGACCTCGTCGGGAAAGCCGTCCAGGTACGTGCCCAGCTTCTCGTAGAACCTGAGCCTGCCCTGCTGGGCGAGCTGGACGACCGCCAGCCCGGTGAACGGCTTGGACGCCGAGGCCAGGCAGTAGACGGTGTCGGTCCGATTGCGGATCGACCGTTCCTTGTCGGCCATCCCGTACGAACGGGCCAGCACCGGACGCCCGCGACGGGCCAGCAGCGCCGTCCCGGAGAACTTGTCCTGCTCGGCCAGCGAACGGAGATGACGGTCATAGGCGGCCACTCCACCCTCGGCAGGCGTCAATCCGCCACCGGCCGCCAGGGGCACGGCCCCCAGCAGGCCCAGCGTCGTCCGCCGCGACGGCCGCGCGGATCCGGCTCCACTCATGCACACCTCTTCTCGGACAGGTCCAGGAAAGGCATGCAACCGGTCACGGCGTTTCCCCGGTGTTTCCCGCACGGGCGCCACGCCGGGCAGACCAGCCAGATAATCTCATCGGACGATAACTAAATGCATTAATCTGGCGACTGTGAGTAATGGACACGTTGTCGGTACGCCCCCGCTTCGCCGTACCCTCACCCGCGTCCTCCGCCGCGTCGGGAGGCGGGGCGCCTCCTTGACGTTCGTGGGCCTGCTGAGCCTGGCCATCGCGGCCTCGCTGGCGTTCGTGCCGGGCAACCAGCGCGGCACGCCCGGCTACGCGTCACTGGCCGTCATCGCGCCGTTGCCCGCCTGGGCGGCGGTCTGGTGCGCGCTCGGCATGCTCTGCCTGGCGCAGGCGTTCATGCGGTCCGACCGGGTGGCCTTCGCCGCCGCGACCGCGCTGCTCCTCACGTACGGGCTGATCTATCTGATCTCGACCTTCACCGGCGACAACCCGCGCGGCTGGGTCGGCGGAGCGGTCTGGCTGGCCTTCGGGGGCTGGATCGCGCTGATCGCCACCTGGCCCGAGGCGGTCGTGCTGGGCCGCCTGCCGGGCGGCCGCGCGGCGTCCTCGACGGCCGTCATCGTGGCCGACGCCTCGGGCACGATCCAGTCGTGGAACCCGCAGGCCGAGGCCCTGTTCGGCTGGGACACCGACGAGGCGGTCGGCAGGTCGCTGACGATCCTGATGCCGCCACGCTTCCGCGACCCGCACACCGACGGGCTCGCCCGGGTGCTCTCCGACGGCCACTCCGAGCTGGCCGGCCGGATCATCCCGCTGGTCGGCCTCCATCGCGACGGCGGCGAGTTCCCGATCGCACTGACGGTCAACGCCTGGCACAGCGACGACGGCGTCACCTACACAGGGGTGATCCGTCCATTGGGGGGCCGCCATGTCCGGTCTGAGTGACATCCTGGTCCAGCTGGGCGTCGGCATCGTGCCGCTCGGCGTGGCCTACCTCGCCTTCCGCTCGGCGACGGACGCCAGCAAGAAGTCCCAGCAGAGCGCGTTGCTGCAGGTCGAGCACCAGGCCGAGGTCGAGCGTTCGAAGGTGGACGCCGAGGCCTTCATCCGCGCGAAGACGATCTACGAGGACGCCCTGGCGCAGATGGAGAAGCAGATGACCCGGATGCAGGGCCAGGCCAGCCAGCTCGGCGCGGAGCTGGTCAACGAGCAGAGCAGCTCGGTGGCGATGCGCGACCAGATCCGCCGGTTGCAGGCCCAGATCCGGGCCCTGGAACGCACGGTGCTCGTGTTGCGCTCGCAGCTGGTGGACGCGGGCCTGTCACCGGCGCCGCCGTCCGACCTGACCGGGCCCCACCTGCTGCGGCCGCAGCGCTCGGCCGACTAGGAGGCGTCGGGGGTGAGGCCGTGGGTGGCGGCCAGCAGCTCGATGGAGCGCAGCCACGCCTTCCTGTCGGGCGCCGAGGAGACGACGATCAGCTCGTCGGCCTGCGCGTGCGCGGCGAAGCGGGCGAGGTAGTCGTCCACCTCGGCGGGCGTGCCGACGGCCGAGTACTGCATCATCCGCAGGATCTGCTGCCCGGCCGGCGATTCGAGCACCATGTCGGCCTCCTCCGGCGTGAACGTGCGCCCGCGGCCGAGGAACCGGCTCACCCGGTACCGCTTGGCCGTCAGCAGCTGCTCCTGCGCCTCCTCGCCGGTGTCGGCGGCGATCACGTTCACCCCGGCGATCACGTACGGCTCGGCGAGCTGCTCGGACGGCTTGAACTCACGCCGGTAGAGCGCCACGGCCTCCTCCAGCGCGTCGGGCGCGAAGTGCGAGGCGAACGCGTACGGCAGCCCGAGCGCGGCGGCGAGCTGGGCGCCGAACAACGACGAGCCGAGGATGTACAGCGGCACGTTCGTGCCCTTGCCCGGCGTGGCGTCCACACCGGGGATGCGCGACTCGCCGGTGAGGAATCCCTGCAGTTCGAGCACGTCCTGGGGGAAGGTGTCGGCGGCGCCGGGGGTGCGCCTCAGGGCGCGCATGGTCGGCTGGTCGCTGCCGGGGGCGCGGCCGAGGCCGAGGTCGATGCGTCCGGGGTGGAGGGTCTCCAGGGTGCCGAACTGCTCGGCGATGGTCAGCGGGGAGTGGTTGGGCAGCATGATGCCGCCCGCTCCGAGGCGGATCGTCCTGGTGTGAGCGGCTACGTGGGCGATGAGCACGCTGGTGGCCGAGGAGGCGATGCTCGGCATGTTGTGGTGCTCGGCGTACCAGATGCGGTGGTATCCCAGTTCTTCGGCCCGCTGGGCCAGGCCCACGCTGGCGGCCAGACTCTCGCTCGCCGTCTCTCCGTCGCCGATGTGCGCCAGATCAAGGATGGAGAGTGGAACAGTCATGGGGAACGAGCCCTTTCGCCTGGACGGTGGCAATCGGGCAGTGCAACCGTAACGGCTCTCCGCTTATTTCCCGGGCGCCCCCGCGCGAGGGGCGCCCGGGAGGCGTCAGGACGCGGTGCAGGTGAGGGCGGGCGGGGTGCTGGTCGCGGCGTTACCGCTGGCGAGGAAGCCGAACGTGGTCGTCGCACCGCCGGTCAGGGCGCCGTTCCAGCTCAGGTTCGTCACGGTGGCGTTGCCGGACAGGTTGCCGTTCCAGAGCTGGCTGATCGTCTGGCCGCCGGGGAACGTCCACTGGACCTTCCAGCCGGCGGTCGGCGCCGAGCCGGTGTTCTTCACGGTGACCTCGCCCTGGAAGCCGCCCTGCCACTGGCTGGTCACCTTGTAGGCGGCCGAGCAACCGGCCGGGCCGGTGGTGGGGGTGACGGTGGGCGTCACGGTGGGGGTGACGGTCGGGGTCACCGTCGGGGTCACCGTGGGGCTCGCGGTGGGCGAGGGTGCGGCCATGGCCAGGTCGTACGCCCGCTGCGGCACGAACTGCCCGGCCGCCGCGATGCAGCCGTCGGCCTCGCCCGGCGGCTTGACCCACAGGTACGCGTCGATCGCCGCGTCACCCGTGTTCGTGGTGCTCCAGATGCCCGTGGCCCGGCCGGCGGGGTCGCACCACTCGCTGCCCGCCGGGCCGTTGCCGTTGCGGCTGGTGTCGATGACCGCCTTCAACCTGGACACGCCGGTCGCCGCGATGACGCTCTTGGCGTACGACACCAGTCCCGGCGTCGCGCGGTAGTTGGAGGTGTTGAGCGCGATGCCGTCGGCGCTGCCCCCGACGTCGGCGCCGTTGAGCCTGGACGCGGCCTCCGACGGCGACAACCAGGCGTCATGGCCGATGTCGAAGTACACCTTGACCTGCGACGACGTCGCCTTGAACTTCTTGCCCGCGTACGCCATGGACGCCTTCACCTCGGCCTGCTGCGCGGAGTTCATGCAGTTCGTCATGATGGCCAGCGCGTCCGGTTCGAGGACGACGGTCGCCGCCCGCCCGCCCAGACCGGCCGCGATCTGGTCGATCCAGGCCCGGTAGGACGCGTGGTCGGGCGCGCCGCCCGCGCTCGCGCCGCCGCAGTCGCGGTTGGGCATGTCGTACACGACGACGATCGGGATCTTGCCCGCCGCGGCGGCGGCCCCCACGTAGGAGTCCACCTGGCTCCGCACGGTCGCGGGGTTGTAGCTGGCGAACCACCTGCCCTGGGGCACGCCGGCGATCCGGTCCCTGATCACCGGCGTACGGCTGTCGCCCGGGTTGGCGGCGACCCATTTGGCGGCGTTCGTCTGGGGATCCACGTAGAAAGCGGAGTCGGCGGCCTGGGCGGTGGACGTGGCGAGGACGACCGCCCCCGCCGCGGCCATGGCGGTGGCGGCGAGGAGCGCCGCGAGCGCGGGCCTGCTGCGAGACATGAGGTTACTCCGTCCGTAGAGTGGGAGTGGGAGCGCTCCCACGACTCTCTCCGGATCGTAGGGAGCCCGCCCGGCCGCAGAAAGACATCCGACCGTTGCGAACCGGCTTTCCCCAGGCCACGGCCGGTCAGGGCGATGAAAGTTTCACTCCGCCAGGCACGCTTCGAACACCGCGGTCAACCGGTCGACGTCGGCCGCCGTGGGCTGCTCCGGGCCCAGCCGGCGGCGCATCGCGCCGATGCCCAGGAAGACCGCCGTCGCCATCCTGGCCCGCGCCTGCACGCCGGGACCGTCGAGCTGCGCGGCCAGCGGATCGAGGATGGACGTGCGCAGGCGCTCGCGCACGACGTCCTGGATCTCCGGATGGGCGGCCGAACGTTCGAGGGTGCGCAGGACCGGGCTCTCGGGGTCGTGGTGCATGCGCTCGGCCGCGTATTCGGCCAGGCGCCGCGGCAGGCTCCCGCGATCGCCGGCCAGCAGGGCGACGAACGTGGGCTCGCCTTCGAGCACCGCGCCGAAAAGCCCGGCCTTGGAGCCGAAATAGCGGCCGACCAGGGCGATGTTGGCCTCCGCGGCCGCGGCGATCATGCGGACGGTGACCTGCTCGTAGCCGTGCTCGCCGAACAGCACGCGTGCCGCGTCAAGGATGCGCTGCCGGGTGGCCTCGCGCCCGCGGGGCCGGGCGTCCGTCGTCGGGGCGTCCATGTCCCGAACTCTACTCAGGAATAAAGTCACTTGCCGCGCGGCTAGTAAACATGCGTATACTCAACATTGGACAAGTGCGTATGAAGGGGATGTGGTGTCTTGGTAGCCCAGGCACAGGCCGCGCCCCCCGCCCGAAGGCAGTACACCCACCGCGAGATCCTCGAAGTCATGTCCGGGCTCATGCTCGCCATGCTGACGTCGATGATCTCCACTTCCGTGGTGGGCACCGCGTTGCCGACGATCGTGGGGGAACTCGGCGGTCAGGACCAGTACTCATGGGTGGCCAGCGCCACCATGCTGACGATGACGGTCTCGACACCGTTGTGGGGCAAGCTGTCCGATTTGTTCGGGCGGAAACTGCTCTTCCAGACCGCTCTCGGTCTGTTCGTGGCGGCTTCACTGGTGGCCGGTCTGTCCCAGAACATGGGACAGCTCATCGCGGCACGTGCCGTACAGGGCCTGGGCGTGGGTGGTTTGTCGGCACTTGCGCAGGTGATCCTGGGAGACATCGTCTCGCCGCGTGAGCGCGGCCGGTACTCCGGCTACATGGGGGCCGTCTTCGGGATCTCCACCGTCGCGGGGCCGCTGCTCGGCGGGTTCATCGTGGACACCGACTGGCTCGGCTGGCGCTGGTGCTTCTACGTCGTGGTGCCGTTCGCCATCGTCGCGTTCGCGGTGGTGCAGAAGGTGCTGCGGCTGCCCAAGGTCAAGCGGAACACCTCGATCGACATCTGGGGCGCGACGACCATCACCGCCAGCGCGGCCTCGCTGATGCTGCTGCTGACGCTGGGCGGCAACGAGTTCGAGTGGAACTCGTTCTGGACCTACTTCCTGGCCGCGTTCGCCGTGCTCATGCTGGCCCTGGCGGTGCTGGCCGAGCGTACGGCCCGCAACCCGATCCTGCCCCCGCGGCTGTTCAGGAACCGCACGTTCGTGCTCACCAGCGCGGCCTCGCTGTTCGTCGGCATGGCCATGTTCGGCGCGATGATCTACCTGCCGCAGTACCTGCAGATCGTCAAGGGCCTGAGCCCGACGAACTCGGGTCTGATGACGCTGCCCATGGTGGTGGCGCTGTTCCTGGCGGGCGTGATCTCCGGCAAGATCGTCACGAACACCGGCAAGTGGAAGATCTTCCCGGTCGTGGGCCTGGTGATCGTGGCCGTCGGCCTGTTCCTGCTCTCCCGGCTGCACGTCGACTCCAGCGAATGGCTCATCGGCTTCGACGTGGGCGTGCTGGGCATCGGGCTCGGCCTGTCCATGCAGATGCTCATCCTGGCCGCCCAGAACGGCTCCGAGCTGCGCGACATGGCCTCGACCACGGCCGGCGTGTCGTTCTTCCGCTCGCTCGGCGGCGCGATGGGCGTCGCGGGCTTCGGCGCGATCCTGACCAACCGGCAGGCGAGCGAGTTCGCCGACCTCGTGGCCCAGGCCCGCCTCCACCTGCCCGGCACCGGGCAGAAGCTGGGCAGCCCCGCCGCCATCCAGCACCTTCCCGAGCCGATCAAGGGCATCATCCTGGAGTCCTTCACCCGGGCCCTGGAGACGGTGTTCCTGGTCGGCGTGCCGATCGCCCTGCTCGGGTTCCTCGCGGCGCTCTTCCTGAAGGAGCTGCCGCTGCGCGGCACCACGATGCCGGCCGGCCCCAAGCCCCTCGGCAAGGACGACCTCGTCCTGGCCGGGCTGCTCCTGGAGCTCATCGCCCAGCGCGTCGAGCGGTCGAACGGCCAGCCGTCCGCGCTGCTCTCCGCGGTCGCCAGGATGGCGCCGCCCGACGGCCGCCCCGAGCGCGAACGCGCCTGGGCAGTCGCACAGAACGTGCTTCGGCCCACCTCGCGCGCCCTCATCGCGCAGGCCACGCCGGCGCAGCAACACCTCGTATCCGGAGGAGTCTCACAATGATTCGCAAGTTCGTGGGCGCCGTAGCGGCGGCCCTGGCGGTCATGGCCGGCCTGTGGCTGATGATCGCCCCCTTCGCCCTCGGCACGCAGCCCCAGAACGCCGACTGGACCGACCCCACCACCACCGAGTTCTTCTCGGGCCTGGGCGTGACCGTCTTCGGTCTCGTGGGCGTCATCGGCTTCGTCCTGGCCATCTACGAAGAGCTCGTGATCCGTGGGCTGGTGACCGTCAAGCAGCGCGTGGAGCCGGAGCCCGAGCCCGTGCCCGCCGCGCCGCAGGCGTCCTCCGCCGAGCTGGCGAGCCTGCTCGCCCCGCTCGTGGAGGCGTTGCGCGAGGACATGCACAACCCGAGCCGCGGCGGTGAGCACCGTCAGAACGGCAAGACCACCCTGGTAGGTCTGGAGGAGTCCCGATGAAGGCCAAGCTGGGCATTTCCGCCCTCGTGCTGCTGTTCCTGACCGGACTGTGGCTGGTCGCCGCGCCGTTCGCGGTCGGCTACCAGCCCCGGGGCGCGGCGTACGCCGACGCGACCGTCAACGACCTGTGGGTCGGCGGCGGGCTCGCCGCCGTCTCGTTCGTCGCCCTGGTGATCTACGCCGCCGACTCACTGCGCGAGCTGGCCCGCCGCGGCAAGCACGCGGACCTCTGACGCGAGTCGTGCCGTGTTCGGCGGTAGCACAGACCCCGGCTGGGAGCCACTGGAGGGCCGGCTCCCGGCGGGGCAGTTCGAGATCGGCAAGGACGGCGCCGGGCTGCTGGTCGTCGGCTTCGACGGGTCGGACCCCAGCCGCAACGCGCTCGCGTACGCGGCCGGCCTGGCCCGGCGGGACGCCGCCGCGCTGCTCGTCGTGTTCGTGGAGCCGATCAACAGCACCACGTTGTGGTTCTTCGCCGGCTCCCCGATCATCCCGGACAGCGCGGCCGACCTCACCGACGACCTCCGGGACGAGCTGAGGGGCGTGGGCGTGCCCTGGCAGTTCGTCAGCGCCCGCGGGGACACCGCCCGCGAGCTGGAGGCGCTCGCCGGCTCCTACCGGGCCGACGCCATCGTGGTCGGCAGGTCGCGCTCCTCCTGGCACGCCCTGGGCGGCTCGGTGGCCGTCGGCCTGGCGAAACGGGCTCGCCGTACCGTGCTGATAGTCCCCTGACCTGGCATGACGTCGCATATGGTGGCCAGATGAAACGTACCGCCGCCATCGCGTTCGTGGTGCTCACGTCCGTTTCGTGCGCAGGGCAGGAGCCCGTCGCCTCGTCCGGCGCCACGCCCGCGCCTTCGGCGCCCGCGTCCGGGACGACGTCGCCCACGACCTCGCCCACGAGCGAGCCGAGCCCGGCCGCCCCGCCGCCGTTCACCTCGAAGGTCACGAAGGTGTCGCGCGACCGGCTGCCGTACTCGTGGCGGCCCGGTTGCCCGGTCTCCTACCAGGACCTGCGGCTGGTCACCATGTCCTTCTGGGGCTTCGACGACAAGCCGCACACCGGCGAGCTGGTCGTCCGCAAGACGGTCACCGACGACATCGAGACCGTCTTCCGCAAGCTGTACGACTGGCGCTGGCCCATCCGGCAGATGAAGCTGGTCGACGTCTACAAAGGCGACGACTTCGCCTCCATCGAGGCCGACAACACCTCGGCATTCAACTGCCGTCGCGCGACCGGGTCCAGCAATTGGTCGAACCACGCGTACGGCCAAGCGATTGACATCAATCCGCGCGAGAACCCATATGTCACTGCAAGCGGTGGCACCGCACACCAAAATGCCAAGAGGTACACCAACCGCCCAATGAAGGGTAAAGGTGTGGTAAACCCTGGAGACAAGGTCGTAAGGGCCTTCGCCGACGTCGGCTGGGAGTGGGGCGGCTACTGGGCGGGCGCCAAGGACCTGCAACATTTCAGTAAGGGCGGAGGCTGAGACAATCCCTCATGGCGGCTAAGGACGGCGACGGCTGGGCCGAATGCGGGCTCGGACACAGACATTGGGGCATCCACGGAGCGTCGGGCCTGCTCCTCGTCCACCATGACCCGCTCGGCGTGCCCCACGTGCTCATGCAGGAACGCTCCTTGTGGAGCCACCACGGCGGCACCTGGGGGCTGCTCGGCGGCGCCCGCGACAGCCACGAGGACGCCGTCGCCAGCGCGCTGCGCGAGGCCCACGAGGAGGCCTCACTCGGCGGCGACGGGTTCCGCGTCCAGGGCGTCTACCTCGACGACCACGGCGGCTGGACCTTCGAGACGGTGATCGCCGAGTCCGCCGAGCTGGTGCCGGCCAAGCCCGCCAACAGCGAGAGCACCGACCTGCGCTGGCTGCCGCTGCCCGAGGTGGCCGGCCGCAAGCTGCATCCCGGCTTCGCCGCGACCTGGGACCACGTCCAGGCCGCCATCCGTCCCGAGACGATCGTGCTCGACGTCGCCAACATCATCGGCGCGCGGGCCGAGCGCGGCTGGTGGAACGACCGGCTGGGCGCGGCCACCCGCCTGCTCACCGAGGTGGCGGAGCACAGGTTGTTCCACCCGGTGTTGTCGCAGTGGTTCCCGCGGGTGGTCGCGGTCGTGGAGGGCGCGGCACGAAGCACCCCCGAGATCCCCGGGCTGCAGGTCGTCGCGGCCACGGGCAGCGGCGACGACGCGATCGTCGACGTCGTGGCCCGGGCCAAGCCGTGGGAGCGCGTGCTCGTCGTCACGGCCGACCGCGGGCTCAGGGAACGGGTCGCCGAACTGGGCGCCGAGATCGAGGGCCCCCGCTGGCTGCTGTCCCAACTCGGACGGGACCGCCTCTGAACCGGCAGCACGACTGAACCGGCAGCACGTCTAAACGGGCAGCACGTCTAAACGGGCAGCACGTCTAAACGGGCAGCACGTCGTCGAAGACGGCCTTCAACCCGGTCACGTCGAGCACCCGGCGCAGCACGCCGTGCACGCCGAACAGGCGTAACGAGCCGCCGTGCCCGGCGACCGCGCGCTGGTGCTCCACCAGCGTCCACAGGCCGCTGGAGTCGCAGAAGTCGAGATGGTGGGCGTCGATCGCGAGGTCCACGAGCCCTTCGGCGGACAGCTCGGCCAGCCGCTGCTTCAGCAGGGGCGCCGTGAGCTTGTCGAGGTCTCCGGCAAGGCGCACCGTCGTGTCGCCATGACCACGCTCCACCTCGACGCCCAGATCCGCCACCTCCTGAACGTACACCCCTGCCACCACAGCCGCTATCGTGGTGTCCGCACAGGAGGGTTCGCATAGTGGACGAGTGCAGCCGCCTTGAAAGCGGCCAGGTCAGCGATGGCCTCGTGGGTTCGAATCCCACACCCTCCGCTCACTCGCGCACACCCGCGAACCCGTCGCCCACGCTGGCGGCGAGCTGCAGGTAGGCCTCCCTGGTCGCCTCCTGGAGCCGGTCGAGGTCGATCTCCGCGCCCTCCTCCAGGTGCGGGTCGTACGGCACCCTGATCACCGCGCGGCACCTGGCCGCGAAATGGGCCTCCAGCTTTCTGATGTCCACCGCCGACTTCGACCGCGGCCGGACGCTGCACAGCACCACGGTCGCGTTCTTCACCAGGTCGGCGTAGTGGTGGGCCTCCAGCCAGTCGAGGGTGGCCGAGGCGGCCCTGGCGCCGTCCACGGAAGGGCTGCTGACCAGCACGATCTGGTCGGCGAGCCCGAGCACGCCGCCCATGGCGGAGTGGAGCAGGCCGGTGCCGCAGTCGGTGATGCAGATGGAGTAGAAGTTCTCCAGCACCTGGGAGACGGCCTGGTAGTCGGCGCCGCTGAACGCCTCCGACACCGACGGGTCGCGGTCCGAGGCCAGCACCTCCAGCCGCGAGGGCGCCTGCGAGGTGAACGCCCTGATGTCCACGTACCGCTTGACCTGGTCGCGCTCGTTGAGCAGGTCGCGGACGGTGGCGGAGGTCTCCAGCACCAGCTTGTCGGACAGCGTGCCCCGGTCGGGGTTGGCGTCCACCGCGATGACGCGGTCGCCGCGCATCTGCGCGAGCGTGGCGCCGAGCCCGACCGTGGTCGTGGTCTTGCCCACGCCGCCCTTCAGGCTCAGCACGGCCACCCGGTGGTGGCCGGTGGTCACGGGGGTGCGTGCCCTGGTCACCAGCTCGCGGCGACGGCGCACCTCCGGCGCCTCGCCCGGCTTGATCCAGCCGCCGGACGCCTTGTAGACCAGACGCCGCCAGCCCTTCGCGGGCGCGTTGCGCCTGCCGCGCAGCAGCGACTCCGGGTCGAGGCTGTCGGCGGTCGGCCGGCCGGTGAGCGGCGGGCGCTGCGGCGCGGTGAAGACGGGGATGGGCGCCGGACGCCGCCGGCGCTCGTGCGGCGGCGGGATCTCCCGCTCGGCCGGCCGCCACTCCTGGCGCTCGTTCCACTGCGGGCGCTCGTCCCGCGCGGCCTCCTGGGGGGCGGGGGCGGGCTCGCCGTGCGCGAAGTCGGGCCGCTGGGGGCGGCCCTCGCGGAAGGAGGTGTCGGACCACTGCGGCCGCTCGTCCCAGCGGGGCCGCTCGTCGGCCGGCGCCTCCTCGACCGCCTCCCTGTGTACGGGCTCGCTGCGTACGGGCTCGCTGCGTACGGGCTCCCTGCGTACGGGCTCGCTGCGTACGGGCTCGCTGTGTACGGGCTCCTCTCCGCGGACGGGCTCCTCGAACCCGCGCGGCGGCTCGGCGGCGGCGGGCTCGGCGGGCTCGACCGTGACGGGCTCGTCGAACGCCCTGGGCGGCTCGGTACGGGCCGGCACGTCGAACGCACTGGACGGCTCGGTGCGGGCCGGCAGGCCGAACGCCTCGGGCAGCTCGGTGATCATCGGCTGCGTCTCGTTCGACTGCTCGGCGGGCCGCGACCAGTCGCCGAGCGACGGCCAGCCCGGCTCCTCGCTCTCGCGCGCCTGCTCCTCGCCCTGCTGCCGGTTCTGCTCCCGGACCTGCTCCTCGCCCTGCTCCTGGCTCGGCTCCCGGCCCTGCTCAATGCCCTGCTCGGCGCCCTTCTCCCCGCTCTCCGCCCGCTCGGGCGGCGTGAACGTCAAGGAGTAGCTGTCGGTGTCGTCAGGCCGCGGCAACGGCTTGAGCGGCGCCAGGAAGGGGTCCTCGGACCGGCCGAGGCTCACCGGCGGCGCGGCCGGCTCGCTCGCCGCGCTCTCCTGCCCCCTGCCGCTGTCCTGCGTGGCGGCCCTGTCCAGCCACTCCCCCGCCTCGCTCTCGGCCTCGGGCAGGTCCTCGGCCGCCGCGTGGCCGTACACGGAGTCGACAGCGGCGCGGAACAGCGGCGGCGTCGGCGTGTCGTGCGGGGTCGGCACAAGCAGCCAAGGGTCCTTGGGGTACGGCGAAGCGACCGGCTCGTCCGCCGACGCGGACGAGGCTCCGACGGAGACCGGCGTCTCCTCCGTCTCCTTGATCGCGTCCAGCCAGGCCAGCTGTTCCTCGAGAGATTCTTCTCGATCGTGTCTTGCCACCGTGTTCCCCCTCGGGTGGGTCTAAAGGGGCAGCAAATACTTTGCAGGTTAACGCCACGCCTTCCCGCGCAGCCCGGCAACCCACAACTTCTTTGCCCGGCTACCGTGGATCGCATGCGAGCCATTGAGATCACCGAGCCGGGTGGACCCGAGGTCCTGGAATGGCGCGAGGTGCCCGATCCGGCCGTCGGACGCGGCGACGTGCTCATCGACGTGGTGGCCTCGGCGGTCAACCGCGCCGACGTCCACCAGCGGATGGGCTTCTACGACCCGCCTCCCGGCGCGCCGCTGTACCCCGGGCTGGAGGTGTCGGGCGTGGTGGCCGCGGTGGGTGCGGACGTCGAGCAGTTCAAGGCCGGCGACGAGGTGTGCGCGCTGCTCGCCGGCGGCGGTTACGCCGAGCGCGTGGCGGTGCCCTGGCAGCAGGTCCTGCCGGCGCCGCAGGGCGTGCCGCTGGCGGAGGCGGCGGGGCTGCCCGAGGTGGCGTGCACGGTCTGGTCGAACGTGTTCATGGTCGGCCGGCTGCGGCGCGGCGAGACCCTGCTGGTGCACGGCGGGGCCAGCGGCATCGGCACGTTCGCGGTGCAGCTCGCCAAGGCGCTCGGCTCGCGGGTGGCGGCCACGGTCGGGTCCGAGGCGAAGGCCGAGCAGGTCAGGAAGCTGGGCGCGGACGAGGTCGTCAACTACCGCGAGGAGGACTTCGCCGACCGGGTGGAGGCCGACGTCATCCTCGACATCATGGGCGCCAAATACCTGGCGGCCAACGTACGGGCGCTGCGCAGCGGCGGCCGGCTGGTGATCATCGGCCTCCAGGGCGGCGGAAGGGCCGAGCTCGACCTCGGCGCGCTGCTGACCAAGCGGGCCTCCGTCCACGGCACAACGTTGCGCGCCCGTCCGGTCGACGAGAAGGGCGTCATCGTCCGGAGCGTCGTGGACAACGTCTGGCCGCTGGTCGAGGCGGGGGCCGTACGTCCCGTGGTGTTCGCGAGGGTGCCCATGGCAGAGGCAGCCGATGCACACCGAATGTTGGATTCGGGAGAGCACGTCGGCAAGATCCTGCTAGTACGGTGAGTGTTATGAATGCTGAGGACAACAACACCCCTCACATCGTGGTGGTGGGCCCCGACTTCCAAGGTCAGGGCGATAGCGGTGATGAAGAGCGCTCGGTCACCAACCTGGTCGAGCAGCCCGCCAAGGTGATGCGCATCGGCAGCATGATCAGGCAGCTTCTGGAGGAGGTGCGCGCCGCCCCCCTCGACGAGGCCAGCCGCAAGCGCTTGAAGGAGATCCACGAGTCCTCCATCAAGGAGCTCGAGGACGGTTTGGCGCCGGAACTGGTCGACGAGCTGGAACGGCTGTCGCTCCCGTTCACCGACGACAACGGCACGCCCCCCAGCGAGGCCGAGCTGCGCATCGCGCACGCCCAGCTCGTGGGCTGGTTGGAGGGTTTGTTCCACGGTATCCAGACCACCCTGTTCGCCCAGCAGATGGCGGCGAGGGCCCAGTTGGAGCAGATGCGCAGGGCGCTGCCCGGCGTGCCGCAGGGTGACGAGGGCCACCGGCCGCCGAGCGGGTCGGGCCCCTACCTGTAGAGCCGCTCCAGCACCTGAGCGACGCCGTCCTCGTCGTTGGACGCGGTCACGTGATCGACCGCGGCCAGCACGTCGGGGTGGGCGTTCGCGACGGCGTACGACGTGCCTGCCCAGCTCAGCATGGGCAGGTCGTTCGGCATGTCGCCGAAGGCGACCACCTCGGCCGGCTTGATCTCGTGCCGCCCGGCGAGCGTGGCCAGGGCCGTGGCCTTCGTCACGCCCTGGGCGCTCATCTCGACCAGGCCGCCGTGGCTGGAGTGGGTCGCGGTCACCAGGTGCCCCACCAGGTCGTGCACGGTCGCGTGCAGCTCGTCGGCGCCCATGTCGGGATGGAGGGCGAGCAACTTGGCGCAGGGCTGGGCGGTCAGCGCGTCACGGTCAATCCGGACAACTCCGACACCCTTGCGATCCAGACCGCCGAGCCGGAAATCGGACTCATGCGCAAAACCACCTTCATACTCGACCGAAAATGCGAGACCGGACACGTTCGCTCGTAGCTGAGCGACGACTTCCCCGAGTACGTGGACGTCGATGAGGTGAGATTCCACTATCCGTTCGGTATGGAGATCGTAGATCAGTGCGCCGTTGGCGCATACGGCCAGGCCACGGTGCCGTACGGCGCCCGCGACCTCCCTCATCCACCTGGGCGGCCGTCCGGTCACGAAGACGAGCGCGGCCCCGGATTCCTCGACTTTCGCGAAGGCCGCAGCCGTCCGGGGAGACACGGTTCCGTCGGCGCGCAGGGCGGTGCCGTCGAGGTCGGTGGCCACTAGGCGCGGCGGTGCAAGGCTTCGCATAACAGGTTCCAGTTTGCCCGGTGATGCCGCCTGACAGAAATCTTCGTAGGGACGGGAACACCAACGCGCCAGAATGGTGTTAGATGTGATGGCGTTGTATTAGCTGATCCCGTAGTGAAAACCAGCATGACTTTGTCTGAGCCACCCCGGGTGCTTGCTGTACGACACACCGGGATCCACGAGGTGTGGGTCCCATAGATTCACATCCTGAGGGAGAGCTTTTATGGCTCAGGGAACCGTCAAGTGGTTCAACGCTGAGAAGGGCTTCGGCTTCATCGCCCCGGACGGCGGTGCGCCGGACGTGTTCGTGCACTTCTCCGAGATCGTCGGCAACGGCTACCGCAGCCTTGAAGACGGCCAGCGGGTCGAGTTCGAGATCACGCAGGGACAGAAGGGGCCGCAGGCCTCCCAGGTCCGTGCTATCTGACCTGTAGTTCGCAAGTAAGGCCGGGGTCCGCATTCCAGCGGACTCCGGTCTTTTTGCTTCTCGCCCCGGAACCTTCACTCGGCCCTCGACAGAGCCTGAAGAGGCCGTGGCGGCTCCGACAGGCATCGTTCGGCCCTCCCCATGTCCGGACATGTACTCGCGCGTCAGGGGCCGCCTGAAGCGTCCGCCGATGCTCGTCCACAGGTGGATGGCGGCCTGTGGACAAAGGGGAGTTTCACAAATCAGTCACGGCCTCGGGCGGGGCCCAACTTCCCTCCGTCTCCCGCCATCCACCCGTATATGAGGTACGCGTGGTTATGTCACCCCGTGACCATCACCGGGGTCATCCTGCTCCTGCTCAACGACCACCTCTTCAAGCCGCTCTGGCCCGGCCTCCTCACCGGCAAGCTCAGCGACCTGGCCGGACTCGTGGTCGCCCCCGCCCTTATGGCACTGCTCCTCGGACGCCGCGCCGACCTGGCGGCCACCGTCCTGACCGGCCTGCTGTTCACGTTCATGAAGACCACGGAGACGGGGGCCGATCTCGCCTCCCAGGGCTGGAGCCTCGTGGCCGGGCCCTCGCGCGTCCTGGCCGACCCCACGGACCTGATCGCCCTGCCCGCCCTCGCCCTGGCCTGGTGGGTACGGCGGCGCAGCGTCGGCACCGACTCCCCGCGCCGGCGGATCATGGTCACCGTGCCGCTGGCCGTCCTGGCCGTGACCGCCACGGCAGCGTCCGTCCCCCCGTCGGCGGCCCTGTCCGTCGACGTGACCGAGTCGGGCAAGATCGTTGTTGGGACGACCGGCGCGGAACAGCGCTCCCGCCTCTCCGACGACGGCGGGACGACCTGGACCGACGGAACCGCCCCCACTTCAGCCCGGACGTCCATCAGCGCCCAGTGCGTGCCCGGCCAGGCGACCCGCTGCTACCGCGTCCGCCAGAACCACCTGGGCGTGGACCAGTCGGACGACGGCGGCCTGACCTGGCGCCCCTCCTGGCCCCCGTCCCCCGACGCCCACCTCCGGCTGACCAGGAAGTACGGCGCGCACCAGAGCATGCTCATGTCCTACGACCTGGCGGTCCAGGCAAGGCCCGGCGGGCATGTCGTGGTCGTCGCCAACGGCGTGGACGGCATCCTGGTCAGGGACGTGTCAGGCGCCTGGCGCCGCCTCGGCTGGTCCTACACCCTCGACGCCGTGCAGGCCGACGAGGTGGACCTCGGCCCCGAGCGGAACATCGCGCTCTTCCTGGCCGTGTGCATGCTGCTGGGCGGCGTCGGCGCCAGGATGCGCAGGTATCAGGCCGGGTTCGCGATCTCAGGGATGATCGGGGCGCTGGCCGTGTTCGCCGCACTGGACAGCGAGGCCGGCGAGGTGGTGTTCGTCAACCTCACCGCCGTGTTCGGCTGGGCGGTGGCGCTGGCGGCCGGGCTGGTGTGCTTCGTACTGGCCTGTGCCGGAAAGCCGCAGCCGGTGAGCGCGGCGACCGGCGTGGTGGCCGCGCCGCTGGTCTACGCGGCCGTCTACCTGCCCTTCCAAGGCTGGGCACACGGCACGCCCGAGACCCACGGGGCCGCCGTCACACTCGCGGCCGTCCTGACCGGCCTGATCGTGGTCGCGGGCGTCGCCGTCATCGCGATCGACGCCCGCCGCCACTCCTACTTGGACGGCTCCAGCACGTCGAGCCCCACGTAGGGACGCAGCGCCTTGGGAACCACCACCGAGCCGTCGGCCTGCTGGTGGTTCTCCAGGATCGCCACGATCCACCGGGTGGTGCCCAGCGTGCCGTTGAGCGTGGCCAGATGCTGCGGCTTGCCGTCTTTGTCCCGATAACGGACGGCGAGCCTGCGCGACTGGAACTCGGTGCAGTTGGAGGTCGAGGTCAGCTCGCGGTAGCGCCCCTGGGTCGGGATCCACGCCTCGCAGTCGAACTTGCGCGCCGCCGACATGCCGAGGTCGCCCGCCGCCGTGTCGATGATCCGGTAGGGGACCTCGATCTTGGCCAGCATCTCCTTCTCCCAGGCCAGCAGCCGCTGGTGCTCCTCGTGCGCCTCCTCGGGACGGACGTAGGAGAACATCTCCACCTTGTCGAACTGGTGGACCCTGATGATGCCCCGGGTGTCCTTGCCGTACGAGCCCGCCTCGCGGCGGAAGCACGACGACCAGCCCGCGTAGCGCAGCGGCAGCTCGTCGCCGCTCACGATCTCGTTGGCGTGGTAGCCGGCCAGCGCCACCTCGGAGGTGCCGACGAGGTAGAGGTCGTCCTCCGGCAGGCGGTAGATCTCCTTGTCGTGGGCCACGTGGAAGCCGGTGCCCTGCATGGTCTCCGGCTTGACCAGCACCGGAGTGATCATCGGCGTGAACCCGGCCTCGATCGCCTGCTGCATCGCCATGTTGAGCAGGCCGAGCTGCAGGCGCGCGCCGACGCCCTTGAGGAAGAAGAACCGCGAGCCGGACACCTTGGCGCCGCGCTCCATGTCGATCGCGCCGAGCGCCTCGCCCAGCTCCAGGTGGTCCTTGGGCTCGAAGTCGAACTGGCGCGGCTCCCCGAACGTCTCCAGGACGACATAGTCGTCCTCGCCGCCCGGAGGGGCGCCTTCCTCGACGATGTTCGGCACCGTCTGCATGAGCTGGTCGAGCTCGGCGGCCAGCTTCTCAGCCTCGGCCTCGGCGGCCTTGACCTGGCTCGCGAGGTCTTTGGCCCGCTGGAGCAGCGCGGCCTTCTCCTCGCCCTGCGCCTTGGAGACCGACTTGCCCATGCTCTTTTGCTCAGCGCGCATCGACTCGAACGAGGTCAGCGCGGATCGGTGGCGCTCGTCGAGGTCGAGCAGCGTTGCGACGACGGAGTCGTCCTCACCGCGGGCACGCTGCGACGCCCGTAGCCGGTCGGGATCCTCACGAAGGGTACGCAGGTCAATCACAAGGAAAGGCTACCGGCGCCCGCCCCCACCCCGCCCCCGGATTCCCCGGCACGCCCTTCTGAGGCGCCACGACCCGCGTGACCGCCACCGGGGCGGTCAGACCTGGCCGGACCTGACGCGGGCCAGCCAGTCGGCGGCCTCGGCGAACTGGGTGTCGGCCGTGCCTCTCTTGATCTGCGGCGCGACCCCGTCGGCGCGGGGGTAGCTGCCGAGGAAACGCACCTCGCCGCAGATGCGGTGGAGCCCGGCGACGGCCTCGCCCACCCGCGCGTCGGCGATGTGCCCCTCGAAGTCGAAGTGGAAGAAATAGCGCCCGATGCCGTCGCCCGTCGGGCGGGACTCGATGCGGGTCAGGTTGACCCCGCGCACGGAGAACTCGGTCAGCATCTCCAGCAGCGCGCCCGGATGGTCGTCGGCCAGGAAGACGACCAGCGTGGTGCGGTCGGACCCGGTCGCCTCCGGCAGCGGCCCCGGACGGCTCACCTTGACGAACCTGGTCACCGTGTCGGACCGGTCGCCGATGTCACCGGCCAGCGCGACCAGCCCGTAGTGCTCGCCGGCGATGCGCGCGGCGATGGCCGCGTCGTACGGCGAGCCGGGCAGCGAGACCTCCTGCGCCGCGGCCGCCGTGGAAGGCGCGGCGACCACCACGGCGTCGGGCAGCTCTCGCGCGATGTAGGCGCGGCACTGCGTGATGGCCGCGGGATGGGTGTAGACCCGCTTGATGTGCGCGATCTCTGTGTCGGGCCTGGCCAGCAGCGAGAACTGGACCGGCAGCAGCAGCTCGGCCGTGATCATCAACGGCTCGCCCCAGGCGAACTCGTCGAGCGTCGTGGTGATCGCGCCCTCGATGGAGTTCTCCAGCGGCACGACGGCGCCGTCGGCGTCACCGGAACGGGCGGCGTTGAGCGCCGCGCTCACCGTGGCGCAGGGCAGGCGCTCGGCGGCGGGGTCAAGGAGCCGCAGGGCCTCTTCGGTGAAGGTGCCTTCCGGGCCGAGATAGGCGAGTCTGGGCATGTATCCAGAGTATCCGCAGGTGGTCGCAGCACGCCGCCCTTTCGCCGACCGCGTACGGCACTCGTACGGACACTCAGTGTGAGCCCTTGAGGACCCGCGGCGGGACCGACGGCCCCAGCCCGAGCCGGGCCGCCCGCACCGCCTGCTCCTCCTCCGGCGACAGCGGCTGCTGCCCCTTTCCGCCCACCACCGGACGCACGTACGTGCGCGTCTCGCTGGTGCCGTTGATCGAGGTCAGCACGATGCCGTCGCCCAGCCCGTTGATCATGGCCACCGAGAACGAGAGTCGGCCGCTCATCTCGGCGAGCGCGTCGTAGCGACACACGGCCACGTCTCTGATCGCCTTGAGGTCGCCGGCGCCCTCGCTCGTCTGCCTGGCCACTCTGCGCAGACAGTCGTCGACGGCGGCCCTGGCCTGCCTGAGGCCCATGTAGCCGATGAACACGCCACTCACCCCGGCCACGAGGCCCACGACTACCCAAGCGGTAACGAGCACGCCACAGAGGGTAATACTTCGGTCAAGCCCGTTGCCGCCGTTTGGGCAACCACGATGCCAGCAGCCAGACCAGAACCAGCGCCCCGAGCCCGAACCCGTCCTGCACGATCTTCCCCAGCACCAGGCTCACCCCCGGGATCCCGGCGGCGATCAGCGAGACCCCCCACCAGGGCACGGGCACCACGTAGAACAGCCAGACCCCCGCGGCCACCCGCAGCCTGACCGGATCGCGCCCGTCGCCGACGATCGCCCCGAGCACCACGACCACCCAGGCCAGATGGTGGATCCAGGCGACCGGCGAGAGCAGCACCGCCATCAGCGACGTCAGCGCCACCGCCGTCAGCTCGTCCTTCGCCTGGTACGCCGCCCGCGCCGCCCGGAACCCGTACCAGGCCACGGCCGCCACGATCACGGCCCAGATCACGAACGTCAGCGACTCCGGCATGTACAGCCGCAGCAACATGCCCCGGATCGACTGGTTCGTCGTGGCGGTGTTCGCCCCCAGCCGCTCCGGATCGAGCAGCGCCGAGAACCAGAAGGCGGACGCGTCCTGCGGGATCACCACGAACGGCAGCACTGTCAGCACGGCCGCCACGAACGCCGCCATGAAGAACGTCCGCCACTGCCTGGTGACCAGGAAGTAGATCAGGAAGACGCCGGGCGTCAGCTTGACGGCCGTGGCCAGCCCGACCAGGAACCCCCGGGGCAGCCATGGGCGCCGCGCCAGGCAGTCCACCAGGCACAGGGCGACCAGCAGGATGTCCACCTGCCCGAACCGCACCTGGTCCCGGATCGGCATCAGGTACGTGCAGGCCACCATGAGCAGCCCGAACACCCACGGCACGTAGGCCCGCAGCGCCTGACGGAAGGCGAACCAGACGGTGACCGCCAGCGCCGCGAAGATGCCGGCCGTCCACACCCATTGGGCGGTGCCCCAGGACATCTCGGCCAGCGCCACGGCCAGCATCGCCGCGATGGGCGGATAGGTGAACGGCAGCAGCTGGGGCGCCGGGGTGAAGAAGTCGTACACCGGACGGCCGTCGAGCAGCATCTGCCCGCCGGTACGGTAGACGTCGAGGTCGACGAGCCGTTGGTCGTCCGGGTTGGTCAGCCACGTGTGCACAAGAGGCGCGGCCGCCGCCGCGACGACGAGCGCCACCACCACCCACGCCCACCACTGCCGCCGGATCACTCGCACCTCGCCTCTTGTCACGATGTGGCACGTTACCGTGGCTGTTGATCGAGGGCGCAGACACTGGGGGTTCCGTACATGCCTTACGCCACGCTCGGGGGCGAGCACCAAGCGCGTCGCGTACGCCCCACGACCCCAGGCGCCCTCCCCCCGAAACCGGCTCCCGCCCGGTGCGCCAACGCGCCACCGGAACGACAGCGCACCCCCCTGCCCGGTCCCGGACTTTCACGCCCCTACAGCGCCTCCAGCCCTACAGGCTGCTGCAGCACCTCGCAGCCACCACACCCCTGAAGCACCCGAAGCCCCTGCAGCACCTCGCGATGCCCCCGCAGCGGCTCCGGACAGCAGCGCCTCGGGCGCGCCGCCATCTCGTCACGGTGCTCCTCGGCCTCCTGCTCGCCACCCTCCTCCTCCCCGCCACAGCCGCCGCCGCTTCCCAGAACGGCAGCGCAACCGCGACCGTTCAGGGCGGTGCCGAGGCCGTGCAGGGGAGTGCCGTGGCGGCGGCGGGCAGCGGCGTCTCAGGACAAGGTGGGCCGGCGGGGCGGCGGGTCGTCGTGGTGGGCGTTCCCGGTCTGCAGTGGAGTGACTTCAGTGAGGCGGGCACGCCCACCCTGTGGAAGCTCGCCGCCCAGGGCAGCTCGGCGTCACTGTCCACCCGCGCCGTCCCGCCCAAGGACCGTGGCGTCACCTGCCCCATGGCGGGCTGGCTGACCGTCTCCGCGGGCCAGCGCGCCGGCACCCCCGGACAGGGCTGCCCCGCCCCGGCGCCTCCTCAGCCCGCCGGGGAAGGCGCCACCGTCCCCGGGTGGCGGGAGCTGGTGGCCTTCCAGGCCGACACCGGCTACGCGGCCCAGCTCGGCACGCTCGGCCAGTTGGTGGCCGACGGCGGGGGCAAGGTGGCGGCGATCGGCCCCGGCGCCGCCCTCGCCGCCGCCGACAAGGCAGGAAAAATCACCAAATACGCCCCCAGCCTTGACGGCCTGAACGACCTGACCCCCTACAACCTCATCGTCTTCGAAGCCGCCGACCTCGCCACCGCCTGGGCTCGCGGCCCCCTCGACGATCACGCGATCCCGGCCTCCCTCCCGGCCGCCGAACGCCAAGCCGCTGCAACCAGGGCAGACCAGCAGATCGCCGCCCTGATGGGCAAGGTGCCCCCGAACACCACCGTCCTGCTCGCCGGCATCTCCGACATCAGCCCGAACGCCCACCTCCACGCGGCCCTCGCCACGGGACCGTCCCCGAGCGGGCAGCCGTACCCGCAGGGGGGCCACCTCACCGCCTCCTCCACCCGCCAGGACGGCCTGGTCACCATCACCGACCTCACCGCCACCGCCATCCAGCTCCTGGGCCTGACCGCCCCCCGCGACGTGGTCGGCCGCGCCTGGCAGCCCGACGGCAACGCCCCCGCACCGGCCGCCGCCACGGTGACGCGACTGGCCGACGGCGACCTGGCCAGCCAGGTGCTCCGGGACGTACGCGGGCCCTTCTTCACCGTCCTCGTCAGCGTGCAGCTCCTCTTCTACGCCCTGGCCGCCCTGGCGCTCCGCCGCCGCCGCTCCTCCCGCGTCCGGCAGGACCCACCCGCGCCCGCCGACGCCGGCTCATCGGCCGCCGACGAGCACACGCCCGCTGCGACCGCCGCCGTGAAGGGCGCCCCCGAGGCGAACGACCGCCCCACCCCGGCTGCGGGCGGCGACCCGGCCGACGCCTCGAAGCTGCTGGCCGCCATCCAGGTGGTGGCGACCGTCAGCGGCGCCATCGCCGTCTCCACGTTCCTGGCCCAGCTCGTGCCGTGGTGGAGCCTGCCGATGCCGATGGTCTCGGTGATCGTGACGATCCTGGCCATCGCCGCCCTGGTCACCGCCCTCGCGTTCGCCGGCCCGTGGCGCGCGCACGTGCTCGGCCCGCTCACCGTGGTCGCGGCCGTCACCTCGCTCGCCCTCCTCATCGACGTGATGACCGGCTCAGCCCTCCAGGTGAACGCCGTGACCGGCTACGAACCCGTCACCGGAGGACGTTTCTACGGCTTCAGCAACATCGCCTTCGCCGTCTACGCCACCGGCACGGTTCTCGGCCTGGCCGGGGTGGCACAGTGGCTGCTCGGCAGGGGCGTCTCCAGGACGGTGGTCGTGGCGCTGTGCGGCCTGTACGGCGCCTTCGCCGTCTTCGCGGACGGATCACCCTCGTGGGGCGCGGACTTCGGCGGTGTCCCGGCGTTCGTGATCGGGGTGGCGGTCTTCCTCATCCTGCTGTCCGGCAGGCGGGTGTCGGTGGTGAAGCTCCTGCTCGTGGGGGTGGGCGCGGCCGCGCTGATCGCCGCCATCTCGGTCTTCGACTGGATGCGCCCGGCCGACAGGCGCACGCACCTCGGCGCGTTCGTGCAGCAGATCATCGACGGCCAGGCGTGGACGGTCGTCGGACGCAAGTTCGGGGCCATGATCGGTGTGACCGTGGGCAACTGGCCGCTGACCCTGCTCTCGCTGGTCGCGCTGGCGTTCCTGTTCCTGGTGCTGGCCCGCCCGTCGCGGTGGGGCGCCTCGGCGCTGGGTCAGGCGTACACGCTGGCCCCGCCGCTCAGGGCCGGCCTGCTCGGGACGCTCACCTGCGCCTTCGTCGGCTTCCTGATGAACGACTCGGGCATCGCCATCCCGGCCATGGCGCTCACGGTGGCGGTGCCGCTGACGCTCGCGGCCTGCGTACGGGCCCTCCAGCTCGCCACGCCCACACCACCAGCAGGACGGTCAGCGCCAGCAGCGCCCACGCGATCTGAGGCCTGAGGACGCCGCTGAGCCATTCGACGCCCGGCGGCTGCCCGTCGACCCGGGCGGGCAGGTAGGCCAGGGACAGGACCAGCAGGTGGGCGACCATGAACCCGTCGACGGCCGAGGCGCCCACCAGGGCGAGCATGCCGAACGCCAGCCCGTCGTACCAGGGCAGGATGTACGGCGTGGCGAACAGGTAGGCCACGACGAGCGCCGCCGCCACGACCGGCGCCCCCAGCCCACCAGAGGCCCCCGGCCCCTGACGGGCGGCGGACCGCCGGGACGCCAGCCGGAGCAACGCCCAGGCGACGAGCACGAGCACCACCAGCGCGCCCACCTGGATCTCACCCCGGTAAGCGCGCCCCGTGCCCACGAGGGCCCAGAGCCACCCCTGCACCAGCTTCCAGAACGAGGCGTGCGAGATCGCCTTGCTGGTGGTCGTCACCGGCGCGATCGCCTCCGGCCCGACGACCGCGTAGCCGACGACCACCACGGCCAGCGCGCCGGCCGCCATGACGGCGAGCCGCCCCGGACGGCGGCGCAGCTCCCACGCGGGCCCCAGCGCCACCAGCCCCGCGTTGAGCTTCGTCGCCACCCCGAGCCCGAGCAGCACCCCCGACGCGACCGGACGTGCCCTGGCCAGCAGCGCGGCCACCATGCAGGCGATGGCGAGGGTGTCGGCGTGCATGCCCGCGACCAGGTGGTAGAGCAGGAGCGGATTGGCCGCCCACAACAGCGCGGCCCGCAGCCGCCGGGCGGGGTCGTCCCTGGTGAAGCGGTCGATCAGCAGGGCCGTGACGACGAAGGCGGCGGCGTTGAACACCGCCAGCACGAAGATGGTCAACCGGAGCGAGTCGCCGCCGATCCAGCTCGCCAGCGCCTGGAGAGCGGTGGCGACGGGCCCGTAGACGCTGGGTTCCTCGCGCCACGGCCGCTCGACCGCGTCGGCGATGGGATCGCCCGGCAGGTCGTCGGCGCCGTGCGTGTAGGGGCTCAGCCCCAGCGTGACCATCCGGCCGTACACGGCGTAGTTGAGATGGTCGCCGGAGCCCGAGGGAGGCAGGAACGCGAGCACCCCCGCGGCGAGACAGCCGAGCAGCACCAGGGGCCGGGCACGCAGCCCGGGACGCGGCCCGGCGGCCAGCGCCGCCAGCAGCCCGACCCCGCCGATGACCAGGGCCGCGGCGGCCAGGACGAGCACCGCATAAGGATCAGGACGGGCATCCAGCCAGTACGGCGGCTGCCACCCCGGCCCGCCCAGCGCGGGAACCATGGGAGAAGGCCCGAGCAACCCGATCGTGATCGTCAGGAGCACCGAGACCGCGATCATCACCAGCCCGGGAACCGCGAGCCGCGCTCGAACGGCGTCGAGCAGCCGCCCCGGTCGAGGCGCCGCCGCCCGCCCACCGGCCGCGGAGGCACGGGCGAACACCGGCCGCCCACCCCACGCGCCGACCCCGCCGCCGCCCGCCGAGAACCGGCGCCGGTCGGCGGCAGACCACGGAAGCCGCAGCGATGCCACCCAGAAAGGTGGGGCTTGTGCCTGTTTGCGGCGTCTCTCCGAAGTCACCCGCAAATTCCAGCACACTCGTCACGGCCCCAGCCCCAGATCATCCACGCCTGTGGATAACCCGGAGCCCGAAATCACCGCTTAGGACGGAGTTTGCCAAGATTTTCGACGACCACCGGCTCCCGGCTCGCCAGAGCCAGCGCCACGTCCCTCAACTGCCGAGCGCGGTGCAACTGGGCCCGCCAGTCGTTGCCGGTGGCCCGATGGGACATCTCGACCTCGACCTCGACGACCCTGAACCCCTTGCGCAGCAGGTCGATCGTGAGCGCCGTCTCCACGCCGAACCCGTGCGCCAGCGGCCGGGCGGCCTCGAAGGCGGCTCTGGTCAGGCAACGCTGGCCGTTGAGCGGCTGGGCGGCCTCGAAGCCGGTGGCGCGGCGGATGCCGTCTTTGGACACGCGCACGACTAACCCATGGCCGCCGAGCTTCACCCGCGTGCCGAACAGCGCGATCGTCATGTCGGCCTTGCCCTCGCGCACGGGCTCCACCAGCGGCGCCGCGGCGCTCGCCGTGTCACCCAGGTCGGCGTCGAGGAAGAGCAGGTGGCGAGGGGTACGGTCCTCGTCGAGGAGGCGTACGGCCTCCGCGCCCGTCTCCATGGCCGCGGCCTTGCCGCGGTTGCGGCTGTGGCGGACCACCCGCGCGCCCGCCGCCCGCGCCACCTTGCCGGTGCGGTCCGTCGAGCCGTCGTCGACGACCACGACGAGATCGACACCCGGCAGGCGGGACGCCGCGGCGACGGTGGCGGCGATGCGATCGCCCTCGTTCACCGCGGGAATGACGACAGCCGTGTCAGCCTGCGTCATGATCCCTCGGTGATGAGGCACTCCTGCGGCAGCTCGTCATGCACGGTGAACACCGAGACGAGCCCCGTCACCTGCAGGATCTTGCGGACGGCCGGACGCGGCGCGGCCACCTCCAGCACACCTCCCCGCTCTTTCATGCGCTTGAGCGCCGAGAGCAGCACGTTCATCCCCGTGGAGTCGCAGAAATCCACGGCGGACATGTCGATGACCACCCGGCTGGGCTCGTCCTGCAGCAGCCGAGTGAACTCGGCCTGCAGGTGAGGCGCCGTATAGAGGTCGATTTCTCCGGTGATGGCAACGAGTGCGCACCCGGCATGTGATCGAGTCGAGACCTTGAGCTCCACATGGGCAGGCTAGCGGCGCGGAGGCTTCCGGTCACGTTGTCACGCCGAGAGGGGAACGACAGGTTTTTGTCCTCCGTTTGGGCTCCATCAAAACGGAGAGTACGCGAAGCTTGACAGCGTGACACCGGAACCGGCAGCGCTTCACGGAGAAGGAGGGGCTGTGGCCCGCCCCATGGGCCTCGTATCGATGAATGCAGAGAAACCTGAAGATCCTCAGCGTCAGGGGCTCCGGGAACGTCTGGAGACCATCCTCATCCGCACAGAAAAGGCCACGTCATGGCATGACGAAGCAGCGCGCCTGCGCGGTCTGCTGAACCACGAGGGCTACGTCCCGATCCGCACCAGGCTGGCGAGCGAAGACCTCGACTTCCTGGCCGGCTCCCGCGCCGACCTGCTCAGGTTCGCCGAGCTCGGGCTGCGGCTGCTCGACCTGCACCAGCCGCGCGACGCGGGTGGCATCACGAGCGACACCGCCAACCCGATCCTGCGGTGCCGGAGCTGCATGTGGCGCTGGCCCTGCCCGACGTTCCGGGCGATGTCGGAGTCGTTCGGGCAACGCGACACCGCGCTCCCCGAACCCGCCTGACCCGGGCGGCCAGACCCGGGCGACCCACGATCGAGGAGCGAGACCACAGCGGAAGATCGAGGCAGGACACCGTGCGGGAACGTCAACTTCCGGACACCAGGGGCAATCGGATCTCGAACCGGCACCCCGGTCCTTCGTTGACCACCCCGATCATCCCATCATGCGCCTCGACGATCCCCTGGGCGATCGCCAGCCCGAGCCCGGCGCCGCCGTCGGCGGTGGGCGTACGCGCGGCCTCCCCCGGAACGCCACCTCGAACACCCGAGGCAGATCCTCCTCGGGAATCCCCCCGCAACCGTCGGCCACCGAGACGCAGGCCATCCCCTGCTCGTCCACCCCGGCCCGGAGCACCACGGCCCGCTCCGACGGCGTGTGCCGGATGGCGTTGACGACCAGGTTCCGCAGGGCCCGGCCCAGCGCGGCCGCGTCGGCCTCCACGGGCACGGCCCCCGTCGCCTCCGCCGTGAGCACCACCCCTTTGGCCCTGGCCAGCGGCTCGGCCCCGGCCAGCGTGTCCGCGACGAGGTCGGCGAGCCCGATCCTGGCCCGCGACAGCCGCAACGCGCCCGCGTGGATGCGCGACAGCTCGAACAGGTCGTCCACCATGGCCGAGAGCCGTTCGACCTCCAGCTTGATCTGGCCGTGGTAGCGCGCGACCGTCGCGGGATCGGCCACCACGCCGTCCTCCAGGGCCTCGGCCATGGCCCGCAGGCCGGCGAGCGGCGTACGCAAATCGTGGCTCACCCAGGCGACCAGTTCCCGGCGGGCGCCTTCGAGCGCGCGTTCCCGCGCGTACGCCTCCTCAAGGGTGCTCGCGATCTCCTGGAGCTCGGCCGGCAACCCCAGCGGCGCCCTGAACGGCACGTCGCGCACGGCCGCCACCAGCCGCCTGCTCTCCCCCACCACCCGCCTGGCCAGCACGAACGCGACCCCGAGCCCCACCAGGCCGCCCACCGCGACCACGCTGAGCACGAAGTCCTTGACCGCCCCCTCGATGATCATCTTCATGGTGATCGCGACCACGCCCGCCAGCGTCGCCGCCACGGCGACCACCACGACGACGGCCAGCATCACCCCGATCGACCTGGTCCGCAGCCGTCCCATGGCCCATACGCCGGCGGCGGCGACCAGCAGCCCCAGTCCCGCCGAGACGGCCACGACCATGGGCAGCTCGCTCACCGACACCATGGCCGGCGGGCACGTCCCGCCCAGGCAGGGCTCGGGAGGCGTCACCCCGCGCTCTCCTGTGGCTCGTACCGGTAGCCGACACCCCATACGGTGACGATCCGCCGCGGCTCGGTCGGGTCCGCCTCGACCTTCTCCCGCAACCGCCGCACGTGCACGGTCACGGTCGAGGAGTCGCCGAACGACCATCCCCACACCTGGTCGAGCAGCGCCGACCGGCTGAACGCCTGCCGCGGGTTGCGCATGAGGTAGGCCAGCAGGTCGAACTCCCTGGCCGTCAGCATCACCTGCGTGCCGCCGAGCCGCACCTCGTGGGCGCCGACGTCCACGACGAGGTCGCCGTCGCGCAGCACGCCGGTGCCGGCCGTGACGGACGCCCCCCGCGCCCGGCGCAGCACCGACTGCACGCGCAACGCCAGCTCCCGTGGGCTGAACGGCTTCGTCACGTAGTCGTCGGCCCCGGTCTCCAGGCCCACCACCCGGTCGATCTCCTCGCCGAGCGCGGTCAGCATGATCACCGGGACCGGCCACCGCTCCCTGAGCTTCCTGCACACCTGGAGCCCGTCGATCCTGGGCAGCATCAGGTCGAGCACCATGAGGTCGGGCGGGTCGGCCAGGGCCCTGCGCAGCGCCTCGGCGCCGTCGCCCACGCACTCCACCTCGTGCCCGTCGCGCTCCAGATAGCGCGCCACGACCTCGGACACGGTCGGATCGTCGTCGACCACCAGGATGCGGGTGTTCACCGTCTCACCGTACGGCTGAGCCCCACGTGGGGGACATGTACGTCACAGGTTCGTAAGCCTCGCGGATCATGCCCCGAGGACGTACGGTGGCCTCATGAGTAGAGTCGTGATGCTCGTTTTAGGGACCCTTCTCGGTCTCTTCGTGCTGTTCAACTTCCTCCTGCCCCTGCTGGCGGGTCTGTTCAAGCTGGTCCTGATCGTCGGGGTCGTCGCCCTGGTCGTCTTCATCGCGGTCACCGTCGTCGGTAAGTCCCGTTCGTCGCAGTGACGTCGTTCCTGTTCGATCCGTGGCTGGTGGGGATCACCATGATGGCGATCCTCCTGCTGGCCACGTGGGCGGCCACGTTGCTGCCCACCCTCGGCGGTGAGTCTCCCGGCTTCCCGCTGACCTACGCGCGCCGCACCGCCTTCCAGCGGCTGCGCGATCCCGACGCGGCCGGACGCCCGCGTCCACGAGCGCCTTAGGCGAGCCCCGCTTCCCGTCAAAGCGGGGCTCATCGTCATGTGTGAGCCCTGGTCCGTCGTCATGTCTGAAGGGCTCATGATCGATTCACTTGTCACGTTCGTCATCGGCGTGTCCGGCGGCCACGCCGCGCTCGCCATCGTGCTGTTCACCCTCGCCGTACGTCTGGTCCTGCTGCCGCTCAACGTCCGCCAGGCGCGGGCCGGCCAGGTCCGGCAGCGGCTCGCGCCGAAGCTGCAGGAGCTGCGCAAGCGCCACGGGCGCGATCCCGAGCGGTTGTCCAAGGAGCTGACCGCGCTGTACGCCCGGGAGGGCACGTCCCCGTTCGCGGGGATCTTGCCGATGCTGGCGCAATTGCCGTTCATGTGGCTGATGTTCAGGGTGGCCACGCATCCGACGGCACTGGCCGGTCACACTCTGTTCGGGGCACCGCTGGGCCAGCAGCTCGCGGGCGTGGTGGCCAATTTCGGTCTGATCAGTTGGCCGGTTTCGGTCTTTGTCATCGTGATCGCGGGGCTCGTGCTGCTGGCATGGCTGTCGGCACGCTCGATCAAGGTGTCGGAGGAGCAGCCGGAGCTGCTGCGCAAGGTCATGCCGCTGTTGCCGTACGGCTCCGCGCTGGCCGTGCTCGTGCTCCCCCTGGCGGCCGGCCTGTACCTCCTGGTGTCCACGGCATGGGCCGTCACCGAACGGGCCGTACTGGCGGCCAGAACCGCCTAACCGGCCTCCTTCAGGGCCGCGACCTGCCCGTTCACCGCCGCCCCGTTGGGTGCGGGCAGGATGGCCCACACCGTCGTCGTGTCACCGTCGTGACGAACCCCCCAGCTCTCGGCCACGTATTCGACGATCCCCAGCCCCCGGCCCCCGAGCGAAGACAGGGTCGGGCGTCCCGCCCGCGGCTCTGTCGCCGCACCCCCGTCACTGACCGCCACCTCTATGTGATCGTCGCTACGCATCCAGGCGACCCTCACCATGCCTGAAGGCAGCGGATGCGCGTGCCGCAGCGCGTTGCTCAGCAACTCGCTCACCACGAGCACCGCATCGTCGATCGCGGCGGTGTAGACCCCACAATCCTGCAGGTCAGTGCTCAGACGCTGGCGGGCGACGGCGACGCTGGACGGCGCGTACGGCAGCAGCACCACGCTTGACACACCCACCTCCCCGTTCCCTGTGCCCCCCGCGGGAACACTCCCCGGTACGACCGAAATGCCCCGTTAGCCAATCGCAGAAACCGCATCTCGATCACAGCTTGTACACATTGGACGATAGATCAGCTCAACTGTGACCACCTCGTTACCGCATCGGTGTGTCGGATCGGATAGGGGAAGCACGTCTCAGGATCAGGCGCATTCTCGTACCCCCTCCGGGCCTCGATTGAGCACTCACTTCTCCCCCCTGCGCCCTGGCCAGACTGCGCACGATGTAGAGGCCGAGCCCCACTCCACCAAAGCGTCTCCGGTCCCCGCTGTCCACCTGGACGAAGCGCTCAAAGATCCGTTCGCGGTCAGGCGGTGCGATTCCGACCCCCTCGTCATCCACCACTACGACCACGCCGTCGTCCTCAGGCCAAGCTTCAACACAGATCAATCCACCCATTGGGGAATATTTAAACGCGTTCTCCAGCAATTGCCCCAAAACGATGTCGGTTGCCAGGGCGTCACCCAGCACCGGTGGCAATCCGTCCGGGATGCGCACCTCGACGCGGTGGCGGTCGGACAACACGGGAAGGCCGAGCGTGGCCGCGTGGATCCGGGCCGCGAGGTCGAACGCCTCGATCCGCACGGCCAGCTCGTCCGCGCCCGCCCTGGCCCCCAGCAGCAGGTGGTCCATGAGCTGCCCCAACGATCCGGCCCGCTCGGCGATCGTGTGCACGGCCGAGCGCCGTTCCGCGTCGCTCATCTTGTCCCAGCGCGCGTCCAGGGTGCCGGCGAACCCGCGCACGATCGTGATCGGCGTACGCAGCTCGTGGCTGGTCGTGGCCAGGAAGAGGTCTTTGGCCTCCTCCAGCTCCTTGGCCTGGGTGACGTCGCGGAAGTCGATGACGATCTCGCCGGTCTCCTCGATCCGCGCGCTCACCACGTCCAGCCAGCGCCCGTTCTCCATCTGGAACGTGAGCTTCTCGCCGGGGCTGGGCAGCGGGAACGGCGGCGGGCCGCCGATCACCGCGTCGGCGGGGAAGGCGGTCAGCTCGGCCGCGGCGGGGTTCCAGCGCACGACCCGGCCGGCGTCGTCCAGCACGGCGATGCCGTCGGCGCTGGCGTCGAACACGGCCCGCTCGTGCGCCCGCTGCCGCACCGCCTCCTGGTAGGCCACCGCGTTGCCGACCGCGATGCCGGCGTGCCCGGCCAGCAGTTCGAGCAGCTCCAGCTCCAGGTGGCCGGGTGCGGGACCGGCGAACAGCGCGTAGAGGGCGCCGTAAGGACGGCCGCCGACCGCGGCCAGGCCGAGCGCGATCGTGTGCAGCCCGTTGAGCCTGGCCCACACCAGGTCGCCGAGCCCCTGGGACTCCAGCATGACGGTCTTGCCCGTACGTAAGAGTTTGTCCACCAGGCTCGTCCGCAGGCCGGTGGTGGTGCCCCTGAGCGTCTCCGGCAGCCGGTACGTGCTGACCAGCCGCAGCCGCTCCCCCTCGATCAGCACGAACCCGCCCGCGTCCGCGCCCGTCAGCTCGGTGAGGCTGGCCGAGATGCGGTCGAGCACGGCCGGCAGCTCCAGCTCGGAGTTGATGTCGCCGACCACGTCGGTGAGCCGGCGCACCAGCCTGGCCCGGCGTTCCATGCGCAGCCCGGCGACCTCGTCGGCCCGCGCGGGATGGTGGGCCAGGACGTAGCCGACCACGGAGTTGCCCATGCGCAGGGCGTTGATGTCCACCCGCAGGTCGAGCGACCTGCCGTCCTTGTGGACGCGCTTGGTGCGCAGCGACACCTGCCCCCCGGTGCGTACGCGCTCCAGCACCGCGTTGTGCTCGGCGGCCAGCTCGTCGGGGACGATCGGCGCCCGGCGCCCCAGCATCTCGGCCGCCGTCCAGCCGAACAGATGCTCGGCCGCCGGGTTCCAGACCAGCACGCTCTGGTCGCGGTCGAGCGCCACCACGGCGTTGGGGGAGCCGGCGAGCACGGCACGAGCGATCTCCTCGTCACTACCGACCCATGCGTACCCCACACCTCCATAGTGCACGTGGCGTGGTGGGTCTGACGGGCGATCCGTCCGATACGCTGCGCTCACGAAGATTCCGGTGGCTGAAACGGGTGAGAGGCATGTCGAGCAGCGACCTCGATGCCCTGCTGAGAGTGACCTCCAGCACCTACAAGGGCGAGGGGCCACCGGACATCGCGTTCGGCACCTACGACGGCGCGGTGGGCAGGCTGGTGCTCGCGGTGACCGGCAAGGGCATCGCGGCCTGCAGTTTCGAGGCCGAGAACACCGTGTTCGAGCGGGTGGCCAAGGAGGTCGGCACGTTCATCGGGCCCGACGCCCGCCGCCTCGACCCGGTGCGCCGGGAGCTCGACGCGTACTTCTCCGGCCGCCTGCGCACCTTCGCCACGCCGGTGGACCTCGCGCTGGCCACGCCGTTCGCCCGTACCGTGCTGCAGAAGACCATGGCCGTGCCCTACGGCACGACCACGACGTACGAGGAGATCGGCGCGAGCATCGGACGGCCGCGCGCCCTTCGCGCGGTCGGCAACGCGGTCGGCGCCAACCCCGTGTGCGTGATCGTGCCCTGTCATCGGGTGGTCCGTGAGGACGGCGAGCTCGGCGACTACGCCGGAGGCGTGGCCGCCAAGCAGCACCTGCTCAACGTCGAACGCCGGGCCTCAGCGGGCCGCTGACCGGCGTCGGCCGAGCACGCCGATGAGCAGCGTCACCAGGGCCGCCACCAGCGCGCCGCCGAGCGCACCGTTCATCCACGGCTCCCTCGTGAAGCCGACGGCGTCGCGGGCGGAGGCCCAGAAGCCGTCCCAGCCGGCGACCGTGGGCGTCGAGGTGGTGAACCAGTAGGCGGCGAAGCCCAGCGCCCACGGCAGCAGCATCAGCCAGCGCGAGGGCGCGTCCTCGGCGGTGTTCCAGCGGGCGGCGCCGCCGAGCACGAAGTAGTCGACGGCCAGCACCGCGAACATCGGCACGAACACCGCGCCGATCACCCCGAGGAACGCGCCGTAGGAGGTGACGTCCACGACCAGGGCGATCGCGGTGGTGAGCACGCCGATCGCGGTCGAGACGATCCGGCGGTCGACGTTCGGCATGAGGTTCTGCAGCGAGACGGTGGTGGAGTAGACGTTGGCGAAGGACTGGTCGGTCTCGCGCAGCACCAGGATGCCGAAGAACAGCGCGCCCAGCGGCGCCGCGACGAACGGCTGGAACACGACCATGCCGTCGGCCTGGACCGCCCGGGCGCCCGCGATGGCCACCGCGTACACGCCGAGGGCCAGGCAGGCCACCTGGGCGACGGTGTAGCCGCCGACGACCCCGGTGAAGGCGGCCCGGCTGGAACGCGAGTGCCTGGCGAAGTCGGCGGCCATCGGCACCCACGACACCGACAGGGCGATGACGTAGTCGACGGCCGGGGCGAAGGCCGTCCACGACCCGCCCGTGTACGTCGGCGCCTCGCCCAGGAACGACACGGTGAACCAGATCAGCGACAGGATCACGCCGACGGTCACGTACCGGCGCAGCAGCCTGATCGACCCGAGCGGCCAGACGGCGAGCGCGGTGGTCAGCACCCCCGCCGCCACCACCCACACCTGGTACGGGACGCTGCCGAAGATCGCGTTCGCGGCCTTGGCGATCACCCAGAGCTCGAAGGCCCCCCAGCCGAGCATCTGCACGATGTTCAGCACGGACGGGACGTACGACATCTTCGCCCCGAACAGCCCGCGCAGCAGCACCATCGCCGGCCGCCCGGTCTGCGTGCCGGGGATGGCCGACAGGCCCACCATGGCCGTGCCGATGAGGCTGCCGACCACGGCGGCCGTGAGCGCGGCCACGAGGCTGAGCGGCGCGCCGCCCAGGGGGTCGATCAGGACGAGCGCACCGGAGAAGCCGAGAAGGCTGACACCGAGGTTGGCCCAGAGCGCGCCCTGGTCGAGGACGCCGAGGGTCTTGGGGGGCGCGCCGTCAAGGGTCAGCGGAACTTCGTCGACGACATGCGTCATCGCACACTCCCTACGCCGGCATTATCCGGACAGGTTCAGGCGGTCGGCAGCGGCTGTGTTGCTGCCCTCTCAGCCCGGCACCCCGAGCTCCCGCGACTATGCAGTTGGCGCCCTCATCATGCCTTAATGGCGGCAGAACCGCCACAGTGGGGCATTCAGGCCACGAAAGGCTCCTGCCCGGTCTCGCTCACCATCGGACGGCGCGCGAACTCCCACGACTGCATGCCGCCGCCCACGTTGACGGCGTCGCGCCCGAGCTGGTTGAGCCACGCCGCGACCTGCATCGACCGGCCGCCGACCCGGCACACCACGTAGACGGTGCGGTCGGCGGGCACCTCCTCGACCCGGCCCTGGATCTGCGACATGGGGATGTGCACGGCCTCGGGGGCGTGGCCGGCGAGCCATTCGTCCTGCTCGCGGACGTCGAGCAGGTAGGCGTCGTCGGGAACGGCGGTGGCCTCGATCTCAGGAACGGTCATGCCTCCATCATCCCGCGCCCGGGACCCTACTTGAGCAGGCGCGACATCCGCCGGTCGGCCAGCGGCTTGCCGCCCGTCTGGCAGGTCGGGCAGTACTGGAGCGCGGAGTCGGCGAAGGACACCTCGCGGATCGTGTCGCCGCACACGTCGCACGGCTGGCCCGCCCGGTTGTGCACGCGCAGCCCGGACTTCTTCTCCGCCTTGAGGTCTTTGGCGGCCAGCCCGTGCGCCCGTTCGACGGCGTCGCGCAACGTCGTCACGATGGCCTCGTGCAGGTCGGCGATCTGCGCGTCGGTCAGCGTCGCCGCGATCTTGAACGGCGACATCTTCGCCGCGTGCAGCACCTCGTCGGAGTAGGCGTTGCCGATGCCCGCGATCACCTTCTGGTCGCGCAGCAGCCCCTTGATCTGGGTGCGGTTGCCGCCCACGATGCGTTTGAGCGCCTCGACGGTGAAGGCGTCGTCGAGCGGGTCGGGGCCCAGGGCGGCGACGCCGGGCACGTCCTCCGGCTTGTCGGTGACGTAGACGGCCAGCCGTTTCTGCGTGCCTGCCTCGGTCAGCTCGAACCCGGGGGCCAGGCCGTCGTCGTCGGGCGCCAGCCGTACGCGTACGGCCAGCGGCCCCTTGCCCGGCCGCACCGGCCGCGCGCCGGTCAGGTCGTCGCGCCAGCGCAGCCAGCCGGCGCGGGCCAGATGGATGATCAGGTGCAGGCCGTCGCAGTCGAGGTCGAGGAACTTGCCGTGCCTCGACACGCCCGTGACGGTGAGCCCGCCGAGCGCGGTGACCGGCGGGTCGAACGTCTTGAGCGCCTGGAAGCCGACGACGTCGACGCCGGCGATCGAACGGCCGACCGCCCGCTCGCGCAGGAAGTTCGTGAGCGACTCCACCTCGGGAAGTTCCGGCATGCCACCAGGGTATGGCGCGCACCGGGCCGGCACGCGACTACGGCACGTCCCAGAAGGCGAGCTCGTGTGCCATGCCCTCGGCGAACAGCGCCTCCGCCCGTACGGGGTCGGGGTCGGCCTCGTCGATCATCTGCCCGATCCGTACGGTCAGCGCCGCGAACGCCGGGTCTGCGTAGGTGTCCACCCAGGCCCGGTACCGCGGCTCGGCGGGCGGATTCTCGGCAAGGATCTTCCCAAGACTCGAATATCCCCACATGCACGGATAGAGCGCCGCCAACCCCTCCCCGTACGACCCCGCCGCCTCCAGCAGGAACGCCGTGTACGCCGCACACGCCGGCCCCTTCACCGCGTTGTCCAGATCGGCCCCGAACTCCGCCGACAACGACCGATGCAGCCGCAGTTCGTCGTGGTACGTCGCATGCGCCAGATCTACCAGGTCCCCCAGATGCCCGTCCGGCGCCTGCCAGGCCAGCCTGGAGAACACCCGCACATAGTCCAGCAGGTACAGGTAGTCCTGCTCCAGCCAGGAGCGGAAGACCGGCTCCGGCAGGTCGCCCCGCCCGATGCCGGCCACCGTGGGGTGGTCGAGCTGCGCCTGGAGCAGCGGCCGGCCGATCGCGTGAAGTCTTTCCGAAATGCTCATGCTGGGAGGTTAGTGTCGGGGCATGACCGTGACGATTGCCGAAGAACTCCTCCTCCTCGCCCACGACGAGGAAGAGGGCAAGCAGCTCATCGGGGGCGTCCAGCTCAACCCCGCGCTCGGCGGCGCGATCCTCGCCGAGCTGGCCGCCGCGGGCCGCGTCGAGCTGGCCGACGACAAGGTGACGGTCAAGGACCCCACCCCGCTGGGCGACGCGGAGCTCGACGCCGCCCTCGCCCGCATGGCCGAGGACGGCAAAGCCAGGAAGCCCGCGTGGTGGGTGCAGCGGCTGCAGACGGACAAGCTGCGCAGGCGCCTGCTCACCAGGCTCGCCGAGGCGGGTGTGCTGGCCGAGGAGCGCGGCCGGGTGCTGGGCATCTTCCCGACCACCCGCTGGCCGGAGTCGGACCCCCAGGTGGAGGCCGACGTGCGCGAACGCGTGACGTCCGTCCTCGCGGGCGCCGACCCCGACGAGCGCACCGCCACGCTGATCGCGATCATGCACGCGGCCAAGCTCGACCGCAAAGCCTTCCCCGGCGCCGACCGCGAGCGCGTCAAGGAGATCGCCGAGGGCGAGTGGGCCGGTCAGGCGGTCGCCAAGACGATCACCGCCATCACCGCGGCCGTCGCCGTCACCGCCTCCACCGCCGCGATCGTCGCCGCCACGAGCTGAGCCGGGCGGGGCCAGCCGGGCAGGGCCGCCCCCGCGAGGCTCGCGCCTCGCGGGGCAGGTCAACCGGCGTCCACGATCTCCTTCGGCACCGGCTTGTCGGCCTTCAGCGCGTCGAAGAGGGCCAGCGCCTTGAGCCGGTCCCACTTGATCGCCGCGCCGCCGCCGGCGACGATCTCGTTCCCGCCGAACGGCACCACGGTCGTGACCGGGCTGTCGCCCATCGCCAGCCCCAGCGAGAGCATGTCGAACGCGCCGGTGCTGGAGTCGACCTCGACCGCGTCCGTGGCGCTCATGGCCAGCGGGATCGACGTGAACGGGTTGATCAGCACGCCCGGGCTGGCGGCCTTCTTCACCACCGCGCCGAGGAACTGCCGCTGCCGTTTGGTGCGCTCGAAGTCCGGCAGCGCGCCGCCCTTGCGGGTGCGTACGTAGCCGAGGGCCTGGGAGCCGTTGAGCACCTGCGTGCCCTTCTTGAGCTTGAGCCCGGCCTTGGGGTCGTCGACGTCGGCCCGGACGTTGATCTCGACGCCGCCGATCGCGTCCACGATGTCCACGAAGCCGGCGAAGCCGATCTCCATGTAGTTGTCGATGTGCACGCCGGTGACGGTCTCGACCGTGCGGACCAGCAGCTTCGGCCCGCCGGACGCGTACGCCGCGTTGAGCTTGTCGCGCCCGCGCCCCGGAATGGTCACCGCCGAGTCACGCGGAAGGCTGACCAGGGTGGGCTTGTCGCCGTTGTCGGAGATGTGCAGCAGCATCATCGAGTCGGTGCGCTGCCCGACCGCGCGCCCGGTGGCCAGCTTCTTGCGCTCGGCCGCGGTCAGGCCCTTGCGGCTGTCGGAGCCGACCAGCAGCCAGTTGGTGCCGGGAGTGTCGGCGGGCCGGCCCTTGTACTCGTCGAGCACCCCGTCGATGCCCGCCAGCCGGGAGTTGATCCAGAAGAACAGGCCCACGGCCGCCACCAGGAGCAGCGCGACCAGGCCCGCGACGATCTTCAGGACGGTCCGGCCGCGCACCCGCGGCCCCCTGGGCCCGCGCGGCTCCTTCGGCGCGGGGTCGCCCGCCGCCCTGAGCGGTTTGACCGGGCTGTTCCCGGCACGCTCGCGTCCGTAGACCTTTCCCGATCGGGGAGGTGGCGGAGGCGGCGGCGACTGCTGCTCGTCGGAGTAGGCGGGCAGCTTGGACGTGGCCGCGTTCGGCACGCCTGGCGGGACCCGGTGGGCGGGTGCGCCACCGGAGCGCGGCCCGTCGCCGGGCCTCGGTGGCAGCGGGCGGCCGTCGCCCGGCGAGCGCATGGCCCGCGTACGGTCGTCCTCAGACACTTCGCCTTCTTCCCTTCGGTATGCCATAGACGCTACGTCCAACCCCCTGGCAGTGAAGACATCTCACCAAGTTTCTCCCACGGATAAGTACACACAACTAGCGGAGAGTCACTGCGGAAACATAGACGCGGACTGCGTCGTTAGCGTTATGGACGACCTCTATCGAAGGGATGATCGTGTCCGCTCCGGACTCGTGGAGTCTTGGCCCGTGCCTCGGCACGGGTTCCTCTGAGGGCTCACTCAGGTGAGCGCCTATCTCGGCCTGCTGGCCCTTTTCCTCCTCACCGCCGCCACCGGGTACTTCGTCGCCCAGGAGTTCGCCTTCGTCGCCGCCGACCGGGGCCTCCTGCGCGAGCAGGCCGCCGCCGGTGACACCCAGGCCGAAAAGGCGCTCCAGGTGACCTCCCGGCTCTCGTTCATGCTCTCGGGCGCCCAGCTCGGCATCACCGTCACGGCACTGCTCGTCGGCTTCCTGGCCGAGCCCGCCATCTCCGTCCTGGTACGGCCCTGGCTCGACACCACGGGCCTGCCCGACGCCGCGATCACGGGGCTGTCCGTGGCCGCCGGCGTGTTCGTGGCGACCGTGGTGCAGATGGTGCTCGGCGAGCTGGCGCCGAAGAACCTCGGCATCGCCAGGCCCGAGACGGTGGCCAAGTTCCTGGCCGGGTCCACGCTGGTCTACCTGACGGTCGTGGGGCCGGTGGTCAAGCTGTTCGACTCAGCCGCCACCGGGCTGCTCCGCCGCGTCGGCATCGAGCCGGTCGAGGAGGTCGAGCACGGGGCCACCCCCGAGGAGCTCTCCCGGATCATCGAGGAGTCGACCCAGGCGGGCGAGCTGCCCCCGAGGTTGTCGGAGCTGCTGGAGCGCGCCCTGGAGTTCGGCGACCACAGCGCCGAGGAGATCATGGTGCCGCGCCCCCGTGTGGTGGCGCTGCGCGACTCCCAGCCCATCTCCGACCTGCTGGAGGTCATGCGCGAACGCGGCCACTCCCGCTACCCCGTCGTCGGTGACGACGGCGACGTGGTGGGCGTGACGGGCGTGCGCGAGCTGCTGGAGTCCGGCCTGGACGAGGGCCTGGTCGGCAGCATCACCCGCCCCGCGCTGCTGGTGCCCGACTCGTTGCCGCTGCCCGCCGTCCTCGACCGGATGCGCGCGGCCAACGACGACATCGTCTGCGTCATCGACGAGTACGGCGGCCTGGCCGGCGTGCTCACCGTCGAGGACCTGGCCGAGGAGCTGGTCGGCGAGCTCGTCGACGAGAACGACCCCGAGCCGGCGGGCGCCGTCGAGCAGCCCGGCGGCGTCTGGGAGGTGCCCGGCTGGCTCAGGCTGGACGAGGTCGAGCGCGCCACCGGCGTCGCACTGCCGGAGAGCGACGACTACGACACCCTCGCCGGCCTGGTGCTGGCCCGGCTGGGCCGGATGCCCGACCCCGGCGACGTGGTGACCGTCCCGATCGAGGGGGACGCCGACCCGTTCGCCGACGACGCGGCCGAGCACCTGGCCGAGCTGACCGTCATGTCGCTCAACCGCCGGGTGCCCGAATGGGTGCGGCTCGCGCCCGTGCAGCACGCGGAGGCGTCCCGATGACGATGATCCTGGTCAGCCTCGCGCTGCTGTTCTTCAACGCGTTGTTCGTGGCCGCCGAGTTCGCGTTCGTCTCCGCCAGGCGGCACCGCCTGGAGGAGATGGCGTCGGGCGGCAACCGCCTGGTCCGGGTCGCGGCCAAGTCGGCCGTGGGCGGCGGGCGTCAGCTCTCGCTCATGCTGGCCGGCGCGCAGCTCGGCATCACGCTGTGCACGCTGGGCCTCGGCCAGGTCACCGAGCCGGCCATCGAGCACTTCCTGGAGCCGGTCTTCGCCGCCGTCGGCGTGCCGGAGTCGCTGCGCATGCCGATCGCGCTGACGATCGCGCTGGCGCTGGTGACGTTCCTGCACATGGTGGTGGGCGAGATGGCGCCCAAGTCGTGGGCGCTGACGCACCCCGAGCGGGCGGCGCTGGTGCTGACGCTGCCGTTCCGCGGGTTCACGCAGCTCATGCGCCCGCTGCTGTCGTCGCTCAACGGGCTGACCAACCTGATACTGCGCCTGTTCGGCGTGCAGCCGCGTGACGAGCTGGCCACCACCAGGACGCCCCGGCAGCTCGCCATGCTGGTGGGCGAGTCGGGCCGGATGGGCCTGCTCGACCGGGAGGAGCACGACCTGCTCACCCGCGCGCTGCGGCTGCAGGCCGAGGGCATCGAGCGCCTGATGGTGCCGATCGACCGGGCCGTGAAGGTGCCCCCGGCCGCCGGCTCGGCCCAGATCAGGGCCAGGGCGGCGGGCAGCGGACACCTGCGGCTGCTGGTGGGCGGTCCGGCCGGGATCGAGGGCGTCCTGCACGCCCGTGACGCCCTCCTGCAGCCCACGCGTACGGCCGGTGAGCTCGCCAGGCCGCTGCCGAGGCTCGCGTGCGTCACGCAGGTCCCCGAGGCCGTGACGGCCCTTCAGGAGGCCCGCGCGCACCTGGCGCTGGTCACCGGCCAGGGCGGCGCGGTCATCGGCATGGTGAGCCTCACGGACCTGCTGGGCGAGCTCCTGGACACCAAGGCCGCCTCGCGCGCCTACTCCCCGGCGGCGAACCCGTCGAGGTAGGCGGCGTGCTGGGCCCGCTCGGCCTCGATCAGCGCGTGCGGCTCGGCGTAGACGTGTTCGAAGATCGCCGAAGGGGCGGGGTCGGGGAGTTCGAGAAGGCGCCTGCGCAGCTCGGCCCCGACCTTGGCGGCGTCGGCCTCGACCTCCAGGAAGAAGTCGTCGCCGGTGCCGGCCGCGGTCAGGTACGCCCTGACCCGCTCGATGGGGTCGCGCCGCCGCCACGCCTCGACGTCGTCCTTGGCCCGGTAGCGGGTGGGGTCGTCGGAGGTGGTGTGCGCCCCCATCCGGTACGTGAACGCCTCGATGAGCGTGGGCCCCTGCCCTGACCGGGCGTCGGCCAGCGCCTTGCGGGTCACCGCGAGGCAGGCCAGCACGTCGTTCCCGTCGACCCGGACGCCGGGGAACCCGAAGCCCTCGGCCCGGCGGTACAGCGGGATCCGCGACTGCCGTTCCTGGGGCTCGGAGATGGCCCACTGGTTGTTCTGGCAGAAGAACACGATCGGCGCGTGGCAGGCCCCCGCGAAGACGAAGGCCTCGTTCACGTCGCCCTGGGAGGTGGCGCCGTCGCCGAAGTAGACGATGGTCGCCCCGGCCTTGTCGGTGCCGATGACGCCGTCGCGCTGCATGCCCATCGCGTAACCGGTGGCGTGCAGCGCCTGCGTCCCGATGACGATCGTGTACAGGAAGAAGTTGTGCCGGGACGGGTCCCAGCCGCCGTGGTTGACGCCGCGCCACATGGCGACCACGTCGAGGGGGTCCATCCCCCGGCAGTAGGCGACCCCGTGCTCCCGGTAGGAGGGGAAGACGGCGTCCAGATCCCCGATGGCGCGCCCGGAGCCCACCTGCGCGGCCTCCTGCCCGAGCAGGGACGTCCACAGCCCCAGCTCGCCCTGCCGCGCGAGCGCGACGGCCTCGGAGTCGATCCGCCGGACGGCCACGAGATCCCGATAAAGATCCCGGATCTCATCATCCGAGACGACCAGCGGATATTCCGGATGCTCCACGCGCTCACCAGAGGGCGTGAGCAGCTGAACCATCGAGTCATCCATGTGCGGCAACCCCCTGAACAGAAACCCAGCGGCCACAGTTTGCCGTAGCCCTCAGGATCACCCGAACCCGCCCACCAAACCAATGTGACCTAAATCACGCAAGCCACCAGAAAGTTCTCTGCAAGCTCCCCGGCCTAAAGTCCAGGAGCCACGTCACAAGAAAGAAATCCCAGGACCCTTGCGCACCAGGACCCCGTACGAAACTGTGGGCCAGACCCAGGAACCAGGGGGCCAGCCCCAGGAGATGAGCCACCACCATGGATGGGGGTCCGGGGGAGAATCCCCCGAACGCTTGTCCCCCTGGGGGTCCGGGGGTTATCCCCCGGGCAGATATGACGAGGGGACCCGAGGAAGCCGACCTGTTAAGGTCGGCTTCCTCGGGTCCCCTAGTCACCAAGTGGGCGAGGAGGGATTTGAACCCTCACGTCCTTTCGGACACACGGACCTGAACCGTGCGCGTCTGCCGTTCCGCCACCCGCCCGTTTGTGGGTGCGGAGAAACAGTAGCACGGAACAGCCACTGGTACTGAACCCGGATACGATCGCATAAGACACGGGAGCGGAGGAGCTGGGCGCGACTGGCAACGAGCGTCACGACGCCGCCACGTGGGACGAGCGGAAACCGGGCGCCGGAAGCGTCTGGGGCCGCGATCATATGCAGGGAAGAAGGGAGGTACCCGGTGGGAGTCCTTCAGCGCTTCGAGCGAAGGCTCGAAGGCTTGGTTGAGGGGGCCTTTGCGCGGGCGTTCAAATCTGACCTTCAGCCGGTCGAGGTCGCCAGCGCGGTTCAGCGGGAGATGGACGAGCGGGCGGCGATCGTCGCACAAGGCCGGACGCTCGTGCCCAACGACTTCGTGGTGGAACTGTCCACGACCGACAGCGAACGGCTTGAGGTCTACGCCGACAGCATCAGCCACGAGCTGGCCAACCTCGCCAGGGAGTACGCCAAGGAACAGGGCTACTCCTTCGTGGGACCGGTCCGGGTGCGCTTCGAGACCGCCGGAGACCTGGCTGTGGGCCTGTTCCGCATCCGGTCCGGCGTCATCCGCGGCGCAACGGTCGAGCAGGACGAGATCCGCCAGCCGGCGAGCGACCTGCCCCCGTCCAGGCCCGGGGCCTTCAACGGGCGGCCCAGGCTGCTCGTCTCCACCCAGGACGACCCGCAGGGCGACCGCTCCTACGAGCTCACCACTCCGGTGACCTTGCTAGGCAGGGGCACCGACTGCGATCTTCGTCTTGTCGATCCGGGAGTCTCGCGGCACCATGCGGAGCTGCGCGTCGAGGGCCAGCTCGTGGCGCTCGTCGATCTCGGTTCGACGAACGGCACCTTCGTCAACGGCCAGCCGGTACGCAGAATCGAGCTCCAGAACGGCACGCGAGTGACGCTGGGACGCACGACTCTGGTGTTCCGGCGCGATTAGGGGTAGACAGACGGTCCATGTCCGAGCTCACGCTGCTGCTGATCCGGCTCGCCTTCCTGGCGGTGCTGTGGTTTTTCGTCATTGCCGCAGTCGGCGTGATCCGGACTGACTTGTTCGGTTCACGCACGGCTCCCGCGGGCCCGCGCAAAGCCGTGAAGCCCGCCAAACCGGTGGCCAAGCCCAAGAGCAAGAAGGGCGAGCCACGCCAGCTCATCGTTACCGGTGGCCCATTGCAGGGCACCACCATTAACCTCACGGAGACGCCCATCACCATTGGCCGGGCGAACGACGCCACGCTGGTAGTCAGCGACGACTACGCATCCAGCCGGCATGCCCGGCTCTTCCCTCAGGACGGTCAGTGGATCGTGGAAGATCTCGGTTCGACCAACGGCACGTATCTCGACCGCTCGAAAGTCACCCGTCCGACCCCGGTGCCGCTCGGTGTTCCGATCCGCGTCGGCAAGACAGTCATTGAATTGCGCAAATGACCATCGCACTCCGCTACGCCGCCCGCTCGGACGTCGGCCTCCTCCGCGAAGGGAACGAGGACTCGGCGTACGCTAGCGGCCGCCTGCTGGCCGTCGCCGACGGCATGGGCGGGCACGCACACGGCGAGGTGGCGAGTTCTGTCGCCATCGCCGCCATGGCCTCTCTGGAAGAGGCCCAACAGGGGGGTGACCTGCTCAACGCCATCGAGGCAGCGGTGCGCGACGCCAATCGCCGGCTGCACGAGATGGTCGGGCGGGATCCCAGCCTCAAAGGCATGGGCACGACGCTCACCGCCATGCTCTGGAACGGCACCCAGGTCGCCCTGGTGCACGTGGGCGACTCGCGCGCCTACCTCCTGAGACGCGGCGAGCTCTACCAGATCACCCATGACCACACCCTGGTGCAGCAGCTCGTCGACGACGGGCGCATCACGCCCGAAGAGGCGGCCACGCACCCCCAACGATCGATCCTGCTGCGCGCGCTCGACGGCAGCGGCGAGGTCGATCCCGACCTCACGCTGCGCGAGGCGCAGGTGGGCGACCGCTACCTGCTCTGTTCTGACGGCCTGTCGGGCGTGGTGAGCGCCGAGACGCTGCACGCCACGCTGACCAACATCGACGACCCCGAAGAGGTGGTCCGCCAGCTCATCGATCTGGCGAACCGGGGCGGCGGGCCCGACAACATCACGTGCGTGCTCGCCGACGTGCTGGAGATCAGCGACGGCCAGGAAGTTCCCGTGGAGGCGGCGGTCGTCGGCGCCGCGGGGATGACCAGGCTGCGAGGAGGCGCCCCGGAGACCCAGCCGGGGCGAGTGAGCGCGGTGACCGCACCCCAGCCGGCGATCGCCGACGGTGACGACTTCGATGAGCCGGTCGCGCAGGCGACCCGGCGGTCGGGGCGGCGCCGTCGTGTGTGGCCCGTGCTGGTCACCGTGCTCGGGGTGGGCGCCGTCGCCTTGGGCGCCGGCGGTTACCTCGGATGGCAGTGGACCCAGGACCAGTTCTTCGTCGGTGCCAGGGGCGACGAAGTGGTCATCTTCCAGGGGATCAAGCAGGAGGTGGGGCCGATCGAGTTCTTCCACGTGGAGAAGCGCACCGGCCGTCCGCTCTCCAAGCTGTCCCCGGCGGACCAGGCCCTGATCAAGAGCGGCATACCCGTCACCGACGTCAACGAAGGCGTGACGAAGATAAACGGATTGAAGTTCTCCCAGGACGACAAGGGCGACGCGGGCGACACGAGCTCCACCACGGCCACGTCCCCGACTCCCTCCGCCACCAAGACGAAATCGCAATAAATGGCAGAAATGCTCGCGACCCCCGTCCCGATGCCGGCCAAACGGCGGGTGGCCCAGCTGGTCCTGCTCGCCATGGCGGTGCTGATCATCATGGGCGCCTACGCCAACGTCGGCCTGGCCGTCGACGGCAAGGTGCCCGCCGGCATGCTGGCCTACGGGCTGGGCCTGGGCGGCCTGATGCTGGCGGCCTACCTGGTGCTGGCCAAGTTCGCGCCATGGGCCGACCCGCTGATCCTGCCGCTGGTGACGCTGATCAACGGCCTCGGGCTGGTGATGATCTACCGGCTGGAGTCGGCCGACATGGGCGGCGCCTCCACGACCAACCAGATCATGTGGACCGGCGTCGGCGTCGTGATGTTCTCGATCACGCTGATCGTGCTGCGCGACCACCGCATGCTGCAACGCCTGACGTACACGGCGGGCGCGGTGGGCCTGGTGCTGCTGGCGATCCCGGCGCTGCTGCCCGGCTCGCTCAGCGAGGTCCAGGGCGCCAAGATCTGGATCCGCATCGGCGGCTTCTCCATCCAGCCGGGCGAGTTCGCCAAGCTGGCGCTGGTGGTCTTCTTCGCCGGCTACCTGGTGGCCAAGCGTGACGTGCTGGCGCTGGCCGGGCGGCGGCTGCTCTTCATCGACCTGCCGCGGGCCCGAGACCTCGGCCCGGTCCTGGTCACCTGGGGCCTCAGCCTGCTGGTGCTGGTCTTCGAAAAAGACCTGGGCACCTCGCTGCTGCTGTTCGGCACGTTCATCGCGATGCTCTACATCGCCACCCAGCGCACCTCGTGGGTGCTCATCGGCATCCTGCTGTTCGTCGGCGGCGCCTTCCTCGCCGGGCAGGTCTTCGACCACGTGGGCGCGCGTTTCGACGCCTGGCTCGACCCGAGCAACCCGGTCTACTACGGCACCGCCCCCGTCTGCCTGGAGGACCCGCCGGGCGACCCGATGTGCAGCAAGAGCTACCAGATCATGCAGGGGCTGTTCGGGTTCGGCGCGGGCGGCATCCTCGGCACCGGGCTCGGCCAGGGCCACCCCGACCTGATCCCGCTGAGCTTCTCCGACTTCATCTTCGCCGCGACCGGCGAGGAGCTCGGGCTGACCGGCCTGATGGCGCTGCTCATGCTCTACGCGCTGCTGGTCGAGCGCGGCCTGCGCACCTCGCTCGTGGCCCGCGACCCGTTCTCGAAGCTGCTGGCGGGCGGCCTGTCGTTCATCCTGGCCTGGCAGGTGTTCATCATCGTCGGCGGCGTGACGAACCTCATCCCCCTGACCGGCCTGGTCACGCCGTTCATGTCGCAGGGCGGCTCGGCGCTGCTGGCTAACTGGATCCTTATCGCGCTCCTGGTACGCATGTCAGACGCGGCGCGACGGCCCCCGCCCCAGGCGATCCAGAACGAAGGACTCACCCAGGTGTTCCAGCGATGAACAGCACTCTGAAGCGCACGGCCGTGGCCTGCCTGGTCATGTTCGCGCTCCTGATGATCAACGTGAACATCCTCCAGGCGGTCCGGGCCGACGACTACCGCTCCAACCCGAGCAACCGCCGCAACTACTACGAGCGCTACGCCGTCGAACGCGGCCGGATCACCGCCGGCGGCAAGGTGATCGCCCAGTCGGTGGAGACCGACAACAAGAACTTCAGGTTCATCAGGAAGTACACCGACGGGAAGCTCTACGCGCACGTCACGGGCTACTTCTCGCCCGAGAGCGCGAGCGCGATCGAGGGGGCCGAGAACAAGCTGCTCGACGGCTCCAGCGCCGACCTGCTGCTGCGGCGGAGCATCGACCTGTTCACGGGCGAGCCGACCAGGGGCGCGAACGTCGACCTCACGATCAACCCCAAGGCCCAGAAGGCGGCCTACGACGCGCTGCGCGCCAGCGGCAAGCGCGGCGCGCTGGTGGCGCTCGACCCGCGGACGGGCGGGATCCTGGCCATGGTCTCGCTGCCCACCTTCGACCCCGCCGAGCTGTCGGGCACCGACAAGGGCACGGTGTTCTCCCGCTACAACGAGCTGGACAAGGACAAGAGCCAGCCGCTGCTCAACCGGGCCCTCGCCCAGACGTACCCGCCGGGGTCGACGTTCAAGGTGGTGACGGCGGCGGCGTACCTGGAGGACGACTCCTCGCGCGGCGGCGACACCACGGTCGACGCGCCGCAGCGGCTGCCGCTGCCCAACACGAACATCAGCCTGCCCAACTACGGCGGCGCGGCCTGCGGCGCCGGCCAGGTCCAGCTCGTGTACGCGCTGGAGAAGTCCTGCAACACGCCGTTCGCCAAGATCGGCATGCAGCTGGGCTACGACAAGCTCAACGAGCAGACCGAGAAGTTCGGCATGGGCAAGCAGCTCGGCGTGCCGATGTCGGTGGCCCAGAGCGACTTCGGCAGCAAGTACGACGACGCCGCGCTCGCGATGGCCTCGATCGGCCAGCGCGACAACCGGATGACGCCCCTGCAGATGGCCATGATCGCGGCCGGCATCGCCAACGACGGCAAGGTCATGAAGCCGTACCTGGTGAACAAGATCACCGACTCCAAGAACGACGTCATGGAGGAGGCCAAGCCCGAGGAGCTGACCGAGGCGGTCAGTTCCGAGACGGCGAGCAAGCTGCGCGACATGATGGTCAGCGTGGTCAACAACGGCACGGCCAACCTCGCGCAGGTGTCGGGCGTCCAAGTGGGAGGCAAGACCGGCACCGCGGAGACCGCCGACGGCGCGCCGCCGCACGCCTGGTTCATCTCCTTCGCGCCCGCCGAGAACCCGAAGGTGGCGCTGGCGGTCATCGTCGAGTCGGGCGCGGCCAACGTCGGCGCGGAGGCCACGGGCGGCCACACCGCCGCCCCGATCGCAAAGGCTGTGCTGGAGGCGGTGCTGAACAAGTGAGTGACGGTAACGTGCTGAGTCATGCGGCTCCGTAACCGCTATCTCCTGCTCTCCCGCATCGCCACGGGCGGTATGGGAGAGGTGTGGCGCGCCCGTGACGAGCTTCTGGGCCGCGAGGTCGCGGTCAAGATCCTGCGCAGTCACATGCACGCCGACCCCACGTTCCGCGAGCGCTTCCGCAACGAGGCGCGACTCACCGCCGCCCTGGCCGACCCCGGGGTGGCCCAGATCTTCGACTACGGCGAGCAGAGCGACCTGGCCTATCTCGTGATGGAGCTGGTGCACGGCGAGCCGCTGTCGGCCATCCTGGGGCGCAACGGCGCGCTCGGGCCCGAGGTGGCACTCGACGTGGTGCACCAGACCGCCAAGGCGCTGCACGCGGCCCACTCCTCCGGGATCATCCACAGGGACGTCAAGCCCGGCAACCTGCTGGTCACCCGCGAGGGCACGATCAAGGTCACCGACTTCGGCATCGCCCGCGCCCTGGAGGCCGCGCCGGTCACGCAGACCGGCACGGTCCTCGGCACGGCCCAGTACGTCAGCCCCGAGCAGGCCCAGGGCTTCCCGCTCACGCCCGCGACCGACCTCTACTCGCTGGGCGTGGTGGCCTACGAGTGCCTGGCGGGCCACACGCCGTTCCGGGCCGACAGCCAGGTGGCGATCGCGCTGCTGCATCTCAACGAGCAGCCGCCGCCGCTCGGCGCGGACGTGCCCGTCCCGGTGCGCGACCTGGTCATGACGCTGCTGGCCAAGGAGCCGGGGATGCGTCCGGCCTCGGCGCTGGAGGCGGCCGACCGGGCGTACGTGCTGCGCCAGTCGCTGGTCGAGGGCGTCGAGCAGGGCGCCGACCTGAGCATGTTCACCGATCCCGCGGGCTTCCGGGTGCGCGAGCCGGCCACGGAGGACCAGCGGGCGACCGAGAGCCTCGCCCCCGCGACGACGGTCCAGAGCCCGCCCGATCCGCCGGCCCGCAGCCGCCGCGGCGCGCGGACGCTGGCGCTGGTCGCGACGGCCGGCTGCGTGGCCGCGGTGGGCCTGAGCGCGATCACGTTCGCCAACCGCGATACGACGCCGCCGCCCCTGCCGGAGATCGCCGAACCCAGCCACTCCCCGATGCAGTCGCCTGAGCTGCTCAGGCCCACGCGGACGAAGAAACACACGCGCCGCCCCCCGGCGCTACCGGTGAAGTCGACGCGGCCGGTACCCTCGCGGTCGGCTACGGTAAGCAAGTCGGCTACTCCTACGAAGAAGCCGACACCGAAGCCAACCCCGACCACCCGTACCCCGACTCCCACCCCCACCACCCCAACGCCCAGCAGGACACCGACAACTCCGACACCAACCGCTTCGCCGGACCCGGGTGGCACAAACCCGCCGAAGGAGGAGACGTGATGCGCTACGGGGTCGATGATGGACACCGGCGGCCCCCCCGAGCAGGCCGGTACCCAAGATGAACGGTAAGGGACAGTGCAGGAAATGACTCAGCCTCGGCTACTCGGAGGTCGTTACGAGCTCGACGGTGTCGTCGGGCGCGGCGGCATGGCCGAGGTGTATCGCGCCCGAGACATCCGGCTGGACCGCATAGTCGCGATCAAGACCCTCCGCTCCGACCTTGCGCGCGATCACACCTTCCAGGCCCGTTTCCGCCGCGAGGCGCAGTCGGCGGCCTCACTGAACCACCCCGCCGTCGTCGCGGTCTACGACACCGGCGAAGACGTCACCGACGGCACCCCGGTGCCCTACATCGTCATGGAGTACGTCGACGGCCGGACGCTGCGCGACCTGCTGCGCCAGGACCGCCGGCTGCTGCCCGAGCGGGCGGCCGAGCTGGTCGACGGCATCCTGCGCGCGCTCGACTACAGCCACCGCGGCGGCATCGTCCACCGTGACATCAAGCCGGCCAACGTGATGATCACGCGTGCCGGCGACGTCAAGGTGATGGACTTCGGCATCGCGCGCGCGATGGCCGACTCGGCCGCCACCATGACCCAGACGGCGCAGGTGATAGGGACCGCCCAGTACCTGTCGCCCGAGCAGGCCCGCGGCGAGCGCGTCGACGCCCGCAGCGACATCTACTCCACCGGTTGCGTGCTGTACGAGCTGCTCACCGGCCAGCCGCCGTTCACCGGCGACTCCCCGGTGGCGATCGCCTACCAGCACGTCCGCGAAGACCCGATCCCGCCCTCGCAGATCGACCGCGAGATCCCGGCGTGGGCCGACGCGATCGTGCTCAAGGCCATGGCCAAGGACCCGGCCCACCGCTACCAGAACTCCGGCGAGATGCGGGCCGACATCCAGCGGGCCATGTCCGGCATGCCGGTCGACGCCCAGACGATGGCGATGACCGGGAACTTCAACCAGGGCACCCGCATGATGACCGCCACCCAGGCGGCGCAGGGCCCGGCCACGCAGCGCACCGGCGCGGTCCCGCCGTACGAGTACGGCGACGGCGACGGCAGCCGCGTGGGGCGGCGCAGGGCTTCCGGCGGTGGCGGCAACGCGGTCAAGACAGCCTTGTGGATCATCATCCCGCTGCTGATCATCGGCGCCTTCGTCACGGTCGGCTACCTGGTGTTCGGCACCAAGGCCGCGCCCACCGACGCCTCGGTCACCATCCCGGCCCTGGCCACGCAGAAGCTGGATCCCGCGCAGAAGGCGCTCATCACCCTGGGCCTGAAGCCCGAGGTGGTGCAGGAGGCCAGCGACGAGTTCGGCAAGGGCACGGTGATCCGCACCGAGCCGGCGGAGGGCGAGAAGGTCGAGAAGGGCGCCACGGTCAAGCTGGTCGTGTCCAAGGGCAAGGAGAAGGTCGCCGTACCGGCCGGGCTCATCGGCATGAGCACCGAGGACGCGATGAAGGCCCTCGACGACGCCGGGCTGAAGGGCGTGGTCAAGACCAAGCAGTCCGCCAAGCCTCAGGGCAAGGTCTTCGAGACCAAGCCGGCGGCCGGCACCGAGATCGAGAAGGACGCCAGCGTCACCCTCTACGTGCCGTTCGAGCTGACCGAGCTGCCCGACGTGATCGGCTACACCCAGCAGGACGCCATCGCCGCGCTCAAGGGCGCCGGTTTCAAGGTGAAGGTGTCGCCGCAGGCCAGTGACCAGGCCGAGGGCACGGTCATCCAGCAGAACCCGGGTGCGGGCCAGAAGCTGCAGCCGAACACGACGATCACGATCGTGGTGTCCACCGGCCCCGAGACGGCTCCGCCGCCCACCAACGAGCAGCCGACCGAGGAACCGACCGACGAGCAGACGGACTTCCCGTCCGACGAGCCGACCGAGGACAACCCGATCGGCGACGACGGCCTCAACGGCTGACCGAGCATCACGGGCCGCCCTCCCCACCCGGGAAGGGCGGCCTTCGTCGTTCCACCGCAAGACGCCGAAGGGGCCGGCAAGCGCCCCGCATTGCAGGGAGGGCAGAGGGTGGCGGGCGTCCCGCCTTGCCAGGAGACCAGGAGGGCGGCGTGCCGGAAGGTCAGGGGTGGTGGGGGTTCTTCTGGAGGGCGGGCGCGAAGAACGCCCCCGCCGCTCGGGGGCAACGGCGGGGGCGTTCATTTGGTAGTCGCTCTGTGCGAGCCGGGCGTTACACGATCCCGTGCAGCCAGTTCCCGAGCAGCCGGTGGCCGTGCTCGGACAGCACCGACTCCGGGTGGAACTGGATGCCCTCGATGGGCGCCCGGCGGTGGCGCAGGCCCATGATGACCCCGTCGTCGGTGCGGGCGGTCACGTCGAGGACTTCGGGGACGGTCTCCGGCAGCACGGCGAGCGAGTGGTAGCGGGTCATCGGCACCGGCGACGGCAGGCCCTCGAAGACCCCCTTGCCGTCGTGGTGCACGGCGCTGGTGCGCCCGTGGACCAGCTCGGGCGCGCGGGCCACGGTGGCGCCGAAGGCGACCGCGATGGCCTGGTGGCCGAGGCAGACGCCGAGCAGGGGCGTGCCGCGCTCGGCCGCGCGCAGCACCAGGGGCACGCTCACGCCGGCCGCCTCCGGGGTGCCCGGCCCAGGGCTGACGAGCACGCCGTCGAAGGCGTCGCCGTCGCGCACGCTCACGACGTCGCGCGGGCGCACGTCGCAGTCGGCGCCCAGCACGCGCAGGTACTGGACGATCGTGTGGACGAAGCTGTCGTGGTTGTCCACGACCAGCACGCGGGTCATCTTCTTACGGTCACCTCGTCGAGCGTCACCGCCGGCTCCAGGAGCGGGAACACGGCATACCAGAGTACGACCCCCACGACAGCGACCAGCAAGGCGGCCACCAGTACCTTGCGGCGGGGATCGTCGGGCAGTTTGCGCCAGATCCAGCCGTACATGTCATTCCTTTCTGAGCTCGGTCTCCTTGAGGACCCCGTACACGATGAGGCGCTGGGCGGCGGAGTACTCGGGGTGGCAGGTGGAGAGGGTGATGTAGGCGCGGATGGGACGGATGTCGGGCTTGCCGGGCACGGGGGCGAGCACCTCCACCTCCGTGGGCTCCACGACGTCCTGGGACGTGACGCGGTAGGTGTAGCGGGCCTCGCGGGCGTCCACGACGATCTCGTCACCGCGTTCGAGCTCGTCGAGCTCGTTGAACGGGGCCGCGTACGTGGTCCGGTGGCCCGAGACCACGAAGTTGCCGATCTGGCCGGGCATGGCGCTGTCGGGGTAGTGTCCCGGGCCCTTCTTCAGGTGCTCGGCGTCCACGCCCTCGACGATGGCGTACCGGTAGTCGCGGCCGAGCCTCGGGATGCTCAGCATGGCGACGGCCTTGCCGAGCTCGATCTTGTCGATGCGGCCGCGGTCGCGCTCCGCCTTGTCGGCGGCCAGCTCGCGCTGGAGCAACAACTGCTGGCTCTTGGTGTAGGCGCCGGTGCCCCAGAGCAGGTAGGCGCAGAACAACATGAGGACCAGGCCGGCGGTGATGCTCAGCTCCCCCACGGCCCGGAAGATGGACCGCATGTCGTCAGCGTATTCATGACATCTCCCGACGTGGGGGATCGCCATGTCGTGCGCGTGGCGACTATCCTGGGGCACGCTACAACTACGCTTAACGAAGAGCCTGTGGACGATCCGGAAGCCCAGGCCCTCAGCAGGAGTTACCCAGTGCCCAAGCCCAAGGCTCGCAAGAAGGCGGTTTACACGCCGCCCCAGAAGTCCCAGCAGGTCAAGGTCAGCCCGCGCTGGCTGGCCCCCACCATGGTGGTGTCCTGGATCATCGGCATCCTGTGGATCGCGATCTACTACGTCGCCCCGCAGGCGCCCTTCTTCAGCGACCTCCAGAACTGGAACCTGCTGATCGGGTTTGTATTCATCATCTTCGGTGTGGTTCTTTCCACCCGCTGGCGTTAGTTCTTTCCACAGTCTTTTCCACAGCCTGGGGAAGTCAGATCGAGCTCAGGATCGCCGAGGTCCGGGCCATCACAAGCACGGCAAGCACGGCCAGCGCTCCCGCGATCGCCAGCACCTGCCACAGGGTCCGGTTGTTCTTGGGGGCGTAGGCCATCGCTCCCGCCAGCACCGAGCCGGTGATCAGGCCGCCGACGTGCCCGGTCCAGCTGATGCCGGGGAACACGAAGGTGATCACCAGGTTGATCACGATGAGCATGGCGATGCCGCGTACGTCCATGTTGAGCTTGCGGCCCACCACGAAGACGGCGCCGAAGAGGCCGAAGATGGCTCCGGACGCGCCCACGGTCGGCTGGCCGAGCGGGTCGAGCCAGAGGCTGAGCACGCTGCCGCCGACGGCGCTGACGAGGTAGAGGGCCGTGTAACGCACGTGGCCGAAGGCGCGCTCCAGATAGGGGCCGACGACGTAGAGCGCCCAGCAGTTGAACAGGATGTGGAAGACGCCGGCGTGCACGAACGCGGCGCTGACCAGCCGGTAGTAGTCGCCGAAGACCGCCACTCCGGCCGGCCACATCTGCAGCGCGCCGGTGACGGCGGGCACGAGGTACTGGGCGCCGAAGACGAGGACGTTGATGGCCAGGATGGCCCACGTGACGTACGGCGTGCTGACGACCTGGCCGCCGAAGGTGGAGCGGGCCTGGCGGAAGCCCTGGTTGCCCTGGGCGACGCATTCGGGGCACTGGAAGCCCACGGCGGCGTCGCGCATGCAGTCGGGGCAGATGGGCCGGTCGCAGCGCTGGCAGCGGACCCAGGTCTCCCTGCCGGGATGCCGGTAGCACGTGGGGACCGCCTCGGCGGGCTGCTCGGGCTGCGAGGGCGGGCTGGGCGGCTGGCTGGTCATGTCCAGAGCCTATGACGTACCGGACCCAGCTGTGTGCGGTCGATCAGGGCTGTGACGGGCCTGCCCGAAGGGGGCGGGACCCGTGGATGGCCCGCCCCCGTCAGGGATCGGCTCAGCCCTGTACGCGCTCGATGGTGACCGACTCCAGGACGACGTCCTGGACGGGACGGTCGCGCCGGTCGGTGTCGGTCTTGGCGATGGCGTCGACGATGTCCTGGCCCTGGACGACCTCACCGAAGATCGTGTGCTTGCCGTTGAGGTGCGGCGTGGGCACGACCGTGATGAAGAACTGCGAGCCGTTGGTGCCCTTGCCGAACCGGACGCCCGCGTTGGCCATGGCCAGCAGGTAGGGCCGGTTGAAGTAGAGGTCCGGGTGGATCTCGTCGTCGAACTCGTAGCCGGGGCCGCCGATGCCCTGACCGAGCGGGTCGCCGCCCTGGATCATGAAACCGGAGATGACCCGGTGGAAGATGGTCCCGTCGTACAGACGGGCGGTGCTCTTCTCGCCCGACTCCGGATGGGTCCACTCACGGGTGCCCTCGGCGAGCTCCACGAAGTTCCGGACGGTCTTCGGCGCCTGGTTCGGGAAAAGCTCGACCTTGATATCGCCGCGATTGGTCTTCAGATTTGCGATCAGCTTCTCAGCCACGAGACAGCTGCCCCCCTCTATGTACAGGGTTGTATGTGATGTTCTGCGGAATATGGCCGTTCGGCCTCCTGAGCCATCCTCCCATGGACCGCCATGATTGAGCCGCCTTGTCCAGGGAAGGTCAAGCGCGGGGCCCCAACGACAGGGGAGGTTGTCGTGTCCCTGACACTGAAGAGACGCCGCGTGGTAATAGAGGTACCCGCCACGTGGATGGGCCGTATGAAGGCCCAGGCCGTCAAGACCGGCCATCGCATGGCGCCAATGGCGGACCAGGCCAAGGTGGCCACCGTACAGCGCATCGAAGACGCCCGTTACTGGGCGGCGCCCCGGCTCGACGCCGCGGCGCACGGGTTCGAGGATCAGGTCGCCCCCAAGGTCAGCAGGATGCTGTCGGCGGCGGCCAAGAGAATCGACCCGAAACCGTCCCGGTCACGGCGGTGGCCGACGATGGTGCTGCTGACCGGTCTTGCGGTCGGCGCGATCGGCTACATGGCCTACCGTCGCAACGCCCAGCAGTGGACCGAGCACATGAAGGACTCTGCCTCCGATGCATCACGCTGGGTCGGTGAAAAGGCGGACAGGACCGCGCATTCCGCGGACCGGATGGCGTCCAACGTGCAGAACAAGACGGACCAGGCATCGCACAACATGCCCTGATCCGGACCGGAAGCGCGCCCCCGCTCTCACCAGAGCGGGGGCGCGCTTCCGCGTTCCGGTCCGTTGACTGTTCACCAAGCGCTTGCTACAAACCCGAGCATGGCGCTGTCACCGCTCGACGATCACCCCGTGCACCAGACCGCTCAGGTCATGCGGCACGTCGCCACCTCCGACCGCAACTTCTACGACCGCTACTACTTCAACTGCCACGCCGGCACCGACGAGCTCATGCTGATCGTCGGCCTCGGCCAGTACCCCAACCTCGGCGTCACCGACGCCTTCGCCTGCGTACGGCACGGCGACCTGCACCGGGTCGTGCGGGCCTCGCGCGAGCTGGGTCCCGACCGGATGGACACCAGGATCGGCCCCTTCCGGGTCGAGGTGATCGAAGGGCTCAAGCGGCTCCGCGTGATCCTGGAGCCGTCCGAGCATGGCCTGTCCTTCGAGCTCGACTGGGAGGGGACGATCCCGGCGACCCTCGAACCCCGCCACTTCCTGCGATGGCAGGAACGGGTGATGTTCGACTCGGTGCGGCTCGCCCAGACCGGCCGCTGGTCCGGCAGCATCACCGTCGGCGACCAGGTGATCCCGGTCACCCCCGACCGCTGGCTCGGCACCAGGGACCGGTCATGGGGCGTGCGGCCGGTCGGCGAACCCGAGCCGCCCGGCATCCAGGCGAACAACCCCGGCACGTTCTACTGGCTGTACACCCCGATGAAGTTCGACGACCACGCCATCCTGTGCATCATCCAGGAGGACCACCGTGGCCGGCGGCTGCTGGAGGAGGCCGTACGCGTCTGGACGGACGGGCGGGAGGAGGAGTATCTCGGCCGGCCGGACTACCGCCCGGTCTACGCCCCGGGCACCCGGGACGTCGTGGACGCCGTGATCGCCTTCTCGCCGCCGGGCGGCAAGCCGTTCGAGGTGCGCTGCACGCCGGTGCTGCCGGTCCACCTCATGGCCGGCACCGGATACGGGCTGGAGCCGGAGTGGCGGCACGGCATGTACCAGGGGCCGGGGCCGGTCGTGCAGGGGGTGACGTACCGGCTGCCCGACGACGCCGCCAGGATGTGGGGCCTGGTCGACGCCGTCGGCCGTTTCGAGTACGACGGGCTCGTCGGCCACGGCCTGTACGAGTACTGGGCGCTCGGCCCGCACCCGTCGTTCCCTGAGTGAACCTACTTGGCGGGCTCGGCGGGCGCGCAGACGATGTGGACGACCTTGCTGTGGTCGTCCAGCTTCACGGCGCCCGGGGGAAGCTCGGTCGCGGGCAGCGCCGGGACCATCCGTACCGCCTCACCCTCGGAAAGGGTGTCGCTCGGCTCGGTGGGCCCGCTCTCGGCGTCGGTCAGGGGGTCGCCGGGACGGTGGGCGCGGCCTCGGTGCCGGCCTGAGGGGTGGTCGGTGCGGCCTCGGTGACGGTCCCGGGGGCGAGCTCGATCACGCGTCCCTGCTCGGCCTTGAGCTCCGGCGCGCCGTCCGCCCGCTCCCCCTTCTCGTCGCGCATGACGAACACGCGGGCCGCCGGGCCATCGGCGAGCTTGACCTCCTTGCCGTCCGGCGTCCGGCAGGACACCGCGGCCGTGGTGGCGGTGGCGGTGGTGGCGTCGGGGGCCGGGGTTCCGTCGGCCAGGGCGGAGCCGCCCAGGACCGAGAGCGCGAGCACCCCCACCGTGCCGAGGACCGCGAGACGTCGCTTGAACATGCATTCTCCTCAGTGGAATCCATCCGAACGCCCCGAGCGTGCTCGCCCGCACCTGAAGCGACCCTGAACGCGCCCTAAATGATCTTCAGGTTGGCTTTAGGTTCGCTCAGGCACTCTGGACGTCGTGCGAGTGCTGCTGGTGGAGGACGAGGAACGGCTGGCCGGCCTGATCAAGGGCGGGCTGGCGGGCGAGGGCTTCGCCGTGGACGTGGCCCACGACGGGCGCGACGGCCTGTGGATGGCGACCGAGAACGCCTACGACGTGATCGTCCTGGACGTGATGCTGCCCAGGATGAACGGCTACACGGTCTGCTCCCGGCTGCGCGAGGCGGGCGACTGGACCCCGATCATGATGCTCACCGCCAAGGACGGCGTCTACGACGAGGCCGAGTCGCTCGACAACGGCGCGGACGACTACCTGGCCAAGCCGTTCTCGTACGTGGTGCTGCTGGCCCGGCTGCGCGCCCTGGTGCGGCGCGGCGGGACCGAGCGGCCGGTGACGATCACGGTCGGCGACCTGGTGGTGGACCCGGCCGGCCTGCGCTGCCGCAGGGGCGGGGTGGAGGTCGGGCTGACGCCGAAGGAGTTCGCGGTGCTGCACGCGCTCGCCCGCCGCCCCGGCGAGGTGGTCTCCAAGAGCGAGCTGCTGGCCCAGGCGTGGGACTTCTCCTACGACGGCGACCCGAACATCGTCGAGGTGTACATCAGCGCCCTGCGCAGGAAGATCGACCTGCCGTTCGGCCGGACGACGCTGGTGACCGTACGGGGAGCGGGCTACCGGTTGGAGGCGGCATGAGGGCGCTGCTCGAACGACGGCCGAAGTGGGGGCGGGTGCCGGCCGGGCTGTCGTCGGTGCGGGTGCGGGCCACCGTCGCGGCGACGCTGGTGGTCGCCCTGGCACTCGGCGTGGCCGCCCTGGTGCTGGTCATGGCGTTGCGCGGCACGCTGGAGGGCAACGCGGGCGAGGAGGCGGCCCGGCGCGCCGTGGCGGCGATGCCGTACGCGGAGACGGTGCCGATCATGCCCGACGGGGCGACGCCGGCGGCCAGGACGACCGCCGCCCAGTCGAGCACGATCCTGGTGGACGACCTGTCCGTGGTACGGCTCGCCGATCCCGACCTCGTCCTGGCCGGCCGCGCCACCGGCTCGCCCGCCCTGTGGGCGCAGCCGGCCGACTACGCCGTCGCGGGGCTCCAGGTGAGCACGCCGACCGGCCCGGCCACGCTCTGGTCGCGGGTCTCCCTGGACGGCGTGCAGAAGGCCGTCCAGGCCCTGTACGGCGCGTTGCTGCCCGGCGTGCCCGCCCTGCTGCTCGTGGTGGCCGGGATGACCTGGTTCTCGGTGGGCCGCGCGCTGGCCCCCGTGGCCGCGATCAGGGCCAAGGTGGCCGACATCACGGCCCGCGACCTGCACCAGCGCGTGCCGGTGCCGGGCTCCAAGGACGAGATCGCGGCCCTGGCCACCACCGTGAACGGCACCCTCGACCGCCTGGAGACGGCGGTGGGCCGGCACAAGCGGTTCGTCGCCGACGCCGCGCACGAGCTGCGCAGCCCCATCGCCACCCTGCGTGCCCGGCTCGAACTGGCCGAGCAGAGCGAGCTCACCCGCGAGGCGCTGGCCGACGTCGAACGCCTGCAGTCGCTGGCCGCCGACCTGCTCATGCTGGCCAAGCTGGACGCCGGCGAGCCGCTGCGCACCGACGAGCTGGACCTGGGTCAGGTGGCGGCCGAGGAGTCGCTGCGCGCCAGGCGGCGCCCGGAGATCAGGGTCGAGCTGGACGTCGAGCCCGACGTGGTGCTGAACGGCTCCCGCGCCCACCTCGACCGGCTGGTCACCAACCTGGCCGACAACGCCGTACGGCACGCCGCCTCGGCCGTACGCGTACGGGTGCGCGCCGAGGAGGGCCAGGCCGTGCTGGAGGTGCACGACGACGGCCCGGGGATCCCGCCGGAGCAGCGCGAGGCCGTCTTCGGCCGCTTCACCCGCCTGGACGAGGCGCGGGCGAGGGACGCCGGCGGCGCCGGGCTCGGCCTGCCCATCGCCAGGGACATCGCCCACCTGCACGGCGGCACGCTCACGTACACGGACGCCGGTTTCGTGGCCCGGTTCCCTCTCGCGGAGGCGGCGCTCAGCCCGGTTTGACGGCCAGGGCGTAGTTCGTACTGCGCTGGAAGATCTCGAAGCCGGCGCGGGAGTAGACGCTGACGGCTCCCGTGGGGTTGTCGGCGTCGACGCCCAGCCCGGTCGTGTCGAACCCCTGCGCGCGGAAGGCGGCCAGGGCGTGCGCGATCAGCGCGCTGGCCACGCCCTTGCCCCGCCACTCCCTGAGCGTGCCGATGATCTGGATCCAGGCCCGGCGCTCGCCGGCCAGCTCGTTGTAGCCCTCGAAGGTGTGGGTGATGAGCGTGCCCACCGCCCGTCCCTCGTGCAGGGCCACGAACGACGATTCGGGCAGGAAGTTCTGGGAGCCGACGATGTAGTCGCGCCAGCTCTCCGGGGTGTGCGGGACGCTGCCCCAGTGGTCGAGGAACGCCTCGTTGCGTACGCGGCGGGCGCCCTCGTCCAGGTCGGGAGACCAGGGGGTGACGGTCACCCCGGCGGGCGGCGCGAAGGCCGGCAGGTCGCCCGACAGCGAACGTCCCATGTGGGCGAACCAGCGGTTGGCGACGAAACCGGCGCCCTCGGCCAGTGCCTTCAGCCCGAGGTTGGTGTCGGGCACGTAGAGGTGGATCTCCGGCTGGACGCCGGGGAAGGCCCGCTCGCTCAGCCCCGGCGCCGCGGCCAGGCTCCAGTCGACGATCCGCCGGCCGAGCCCGTGCCTGCGGTGGGCGGGGTGCACGCCGCCCGACAGCCGCATGACGTGGGTGTCGGTGGCGGACTGCCGGGCCGGCAGGTAGCCGTAGGCGACGATGCTGCCACCCTCCCTGGCCGCGAGCGTCCCCGCGGCCAGGTCGATCAGGCGGTGACCGAGCTGCTCCCTGACGTCGTCGAGGTCGTGGACCTCGCCCGTGCGATCCTCGGCCTCGATCGCGGCCAGGAGGGCGGCGAGCGCCTCGGCGTCGTCAGGGGTCAGCGGTTCCCACACCAGGCTCATGGCCAGCAGCCTAGGACAGCCTGGCGGAGCACCCCAATTCTCTCCCTATGCGGGCGATGCCCTCGGCGAAGCCCTTCCTCGTCCGCTGCCCGAACCCGATGAAGAACCGGTTGGCCAGGGGCACGCCCCAGCGTCCCCACTCGGCCACGTCGTAGACGCGGTGCTCCACGCGGGCGCCCTCGGGGTGCGGGAGCACGGTCCACTCGCCCCGGTACCACCAGCCGCCCTGGTAGGCGACGGTGTACCCGTCCTTCTCGACGGTCATGTGGTGTGCGGGCAGCGAGCGCGTCAGGGCCTGCCACACCTGCTCGGCCGGGGCGCCGATCACCCCGGCCACCTCGGTGATCAGCCGCTTCCTCATGGCTTGCGCACCCGGCTGTTCTGGAAGGAGGCGAACCGCCAGCCTTCCGGCGTGCGCAGCGCGGTCAGCGTGACGACGGACTCCCTGCTCGGGTCGGGCACGCCGGCCACCGACGAGTTGCCGCCGGCGATCACCAGCGCGACGTCGTCGGTCAGCGGCCTGACGATCGGCGCGGGGCCGCCCTCGGCGAGCTTGATGGAGGTCTCGAACAGCGCGCGGTGGGTCTCCTCGATCGCCTTCCTGCCCTGCAGGTGCAGGCCGAAGAACGTGATGTAGTCGGCGTCCTCGGTGAACAGGCCGGCGTAGGCGGCGGAGTCGCCGGCGTTCCAGGTCTCCGTCATCCGCGCCACCAGGCGGATGATCTCTTCGGACATGGCACAGCTCCTTTCGTCGCGGCGCCTATCCTGGGAGTTGCGCGTCCGGGCAGGGCAGGCGCCGTGTTCGGATGTCCGGCCGCCGGGGTGTTGGCGCACCCCGGCGGCCCTTCTCTCACCCCTCGGTCGTGCTCGTCCAGGCGAGCTCGCCCTGGTCGAGCCGGTCGAGAAGTCTTCTGATCCAGGCGAGCTCGGCGGCGTGCAGCGCCTGCTCGCACTCGACCTCCAGCATGAGGATCTCGGGCAGGCCACTGTCGTTCATGGCCTTGATGTGGCCTTCCATCCCGGCGAGCGTGCCTTCGAGGGTGGCGGCGCGGGTGCGCAGCGCCCGCTGCGCCTCGGGCAGCGGCAGGCAGCCGATCAGCGAGATGGCCGCCACGAAGGCGCGCCGGTCGGGGTCGGGCTGCTCCAGCAGCCGCCGGAGCCGGGTGATCAGCTCCTCGCGGCCCTCGTCGGTGATCTCGTAGACCGTGCGCTCGGGCCGGCGGCCCTCGCGGCCGGTCGCGGCGGGGGCGATCAGCTCGTCCCTGGCCAGCCGCTCGACCGCGTGGTAGAGGCTGCGCGGCAGGCCGGTGATGTAGTCCTTGTGCGTGTCGATGATGAAGCGGTGGAGCTCGTAGGGGTGGCTCGGGTGCAGCGTGAGCAGGGCGAGCACGGTCAGGTCGACCAGGCCATTGCGTTGTGCCATGTTGCCTCCCCCTATATTGCAAGTTGCAATATAGCTCACCTGTCGAGCTGGAGGAAGGCCCGCTCGATCGCCTGCCGCGCCACCTCCTCCGGGTACGGGAAGCGCGTGATCGAGTCGCGCAGCCCCTCCACGTGGGCCTTCGCGGCCAGCTCCGCCACCAGCGCCAGCTCGGCCTGCTGCTCCTGGACGAAGGCCCGGCCGACCACCGCGCCGTGCCCCGGCACGAACACCGGATCGGGCAGCGCGGCGAGCATCGCGGCCGTCGTGACCGGCCAGTCGAGCGGGTAGGAGTCGCCGAACGCCGGCGGCGCGCCCTCCTCGACCAGGTCACCGGCGAACACCACGCCGACGTCCGGCACGTGCACGACGATGTCGTTGCTGCTGTGGCCGAGCCCGAAGTGCCGCAGGTGCACCATGCGTCCGCCGATGTCGAGGCTGGCCGAGGCGGTGAAGGTGTGGTCGGGCGGCACGACGGCGACCTCCTCCATCTCCGCGCGGCGGTCGGGCAGCCGTTCCATGACGTCCGCGCGGTGCCGCTCGCCGTAGACGTCGATCTCCTCGGCGCACCGGACGTGGCTCCAGATCTCGGCGGGACGGAAGAGCGCGTTGCCGAAGTAGTGGTCGAAATGTGAATGGCTGTTCACGACCGTCCACGGGTAACCGGTGATCGTCCTGATCGCGTCGATCAGGTCGGCCGCCTCCCGGTGGGAGCTGCGGGTGTCGAGCACCAGGCAGTGCCCGTCGCCCACGATCAGGCCCGTGTTCAGGTCGAAGGACTCATGGCGACGCACGTAGACCCGGTCGCCGACCTCCTGCCACTGCTCGTTCATGCCAACGAACCTTACTTTTCGGACTTCCCGCCGGTCATCCCTGAAGGTAGGCCAGCACGGCCAGGACCCGGCGGTGGCCGTCGGCCTCCGGCGGCAGGTCGAGCTTGGTGAAGATGCCGGCGATGTGCTTGGCCACGGCGGCGTCGGTGACGACCAGCTCCCTGGCGATCGAGGCGTTCGCGCGGCCCTCGGCGATCAGGCCGAGCACCTGCTGCTCGCGCGGGGTGAGCCGGGCCAGCGGGTCGCGCCGCCGGCGCAGCAGCTGGCGCACCACCTCCGGGTCCACGACCGTGCCGCCCGCGGCCACCCGGTCGAGCGCGTCGACGAACTCGCGCACGTCGCCGATCCGGTCCTTCAGCAGGTAGCCGACGCCCGCGCCGTCGCCGGACTCCAGCAGCTCGGCCGCGTAGGTCTGCTCGACGTACTGGCTGAGCACGAGCACGGCCAGCTCGGGGTGGCGGCGGCGCAGGGCGAGCGCGGCGCGCAGGCCCTCGTCGGTGAAGTTCGGGGGCATGCGCACGTCGGTCACCACGGCGTCGGGGCGGTGCTCGGCGACCGCCGCGACCAGGGCGTCGGCGTCGCCGACCGAGGCCGCCACGGTGTGGCCGAAGCGTTCGAGCAGCCCGGCCAGCCCCTCGCGGAGCAGCACGGCATCCTCAGCGATCACGACGCGCACGGGATCTCCACTCGTACCAGGGTCGGGCCGCCCGGCGGGCTGGACACCGACAATCTTCCCGCCACCACGGCCAGCCTGTCGGCCAGGCCGGTCAGCCCCGTTCCCCTCGCCGGGTCCGCGCCGCCGACGCCGTCGTCGCGCACCTCGACGGCCAGCGTGCCGGCCGCCGTCCGGGCGGTGACCGCGGCCCTGGTGGCTCCGCTGTGCCTGGCCACGTTCGCCAGCGCCTCGCTGACCACGTAGTACGCGGTGACCTCGACGGGCGCGGGCAGCCGGCCGAGCTCCTCGGCGTCCACGTCCACGGGGACGGGCGAGCGTCCGGCCACGTCGCGGATCGCCGCGCCCAGCCCCCGGTCGGTGAGCACCTGCGAGTGCACGCCCCGGATCAGCTCGCGCAGCTCGGCCAGCGCCTGCCTGGCCTCGTCGTGCGCCGCGTCGAGCATCCGGGCCGTCGGCGAGTCCTCGGGCACGTCCAGCCGGGCGAGGCCGAGCGTAATCGACAGGGCGACCAGCCGCTGCTGCGCGCCGTCGTGCAGGTCCCGCTCGATCCGGCGGCGCTCGGTCTCGAACGCGTCCACCAGGCGCGCCCGCGACCGCATGACCTCGCTCAGCTCCGACCCGGCCGGCGCGAGCACCGCCCTGACCATCGCCCCGCGCGCACCGCCCCACGCCGTGATCGTGTACGCCGCCACCGGCAGCAGCAGCACCCCCGCCACGCTCGCCACGGCGCCGAATGCCGGCACGGCCTCCGGCTGGACCACGGGGGACAGGATCAGCAGGACCGGCCCCCCGACGGTGAACCCCAGCATGACCAGGTCGATCCACCACATGGCGAACACCGTCATGACCGCGACCCCGGCCTCCCGCCGGCGCCGGTCGGGCACCTGCGGCAGCGGCACGGTGTCCACCAGGCGCAGCCGCACGCGTTCGAACCGGGCGATCAGCGGCACGACCAGCGCCAGCAGCACCGGTACGAGCAGCAGGCCGGCCGGCGATTCGGTGAGCCCGACCACCGTGACCCCGAGGGCGACGGCCGCCCCCGGGACCACGCTGCCCAGCAGGTACGCCACGCACCGCCACGGCCAGGCCGACCGCAGGAAGGCGGGCGGCCGCTGCGTGAGCGCTTCGAGCGCGGTCCTGTTTCCCACCCGGTGACCGTATCCGGGGACGGGAGCGGCCCGCAGTAGTGCAGGGTCTACCGTCGGCGGCTCAGCCCACCATCAGCGGCTCGGCGGCGGTACGCAGCTCGGCGCTGAACGGCGTGGGCCGGAAGGTCTGCGGGTCGAGGTTGACGTTGACGCGGTAGCCCTCGGCGTGCACGACCGAGCGGTCCTCGGACAGGACGCGGAAGCCGTAGACGCCGCTGGTGCGGCCCATGCGGTCGATCCAGAAGTCGACCAGCACCTCGCCCGCCCCCATGACCGGCGCGTTGTAGGTGATCTTGAACTCGCGTACGGCCAGGTAGAGGTCCTTGAACTTGGAGATCGCCGGGTCGAAGCTCCAGCCCTGCTCGGCCCAGTAGGCGGAGATCGCGCGCTCGACCAGCAGGGCGTAACGCGAGTTGTGCAGCAGGCCCATCGCGTCGAGGTCGTCGAAGTGCACCTGGGCGGGGCGGGTCTGGATCACGCGAGCTCCTTCAGTCGGTCGTGGACGGCTCGGCGGGCCCGCTCGTAGGCGGCCTCGCCCCTGCCGAGCAGGCGGGTGTGGGTGACCACGGCCTCGCCCAGGGCGTCGATCTCGTACGCGAGCTGCGCCGGGTCGGTCTCCGGGGGCAGCTCCCCCAGCTCGACCGCCTCCCGGACCAGCCGCTCGATGAACCTCAGCCAGTCGGCCATCGACTCGGCCACCCGGTCCTTGACCGGGCCTGGACGGTCGTCGAACTCCACCCGCGCCGTGTAGAAGAAGCACCCGCCGGGCAGGACGCCCTTCTCGTAGAAGCGCAGGCGGGCCTCGTGCAGGGCCAGGACGCGGGCCACGCCGGGAGCGGCCTTGAGCGCGGGCTTGACGATCTCGTCGGTCCATTGGCGGACGGCCCACTCGATGGTGTCGAGCTGGAGTTGCTCCTTATCCCGCCAGTGTGCGAAAAATCCGGATTTGCTGACCCCGGCGGCTTCGGCCAGCCGGCCCAGGGTCAGCCCGTCCAGACCGTGCACCGAGGCCAGTGACACGGCCTGCCCGAGGATCGCCTCGCGGCTGCGCTGCCCGCGCGCCCGGCGACCGTCTTCCTTCACGTCGGCCATGCCGCCAGCATACATTAACGACCGATCGTTCAGATAGGTGGGTCAGACCCTCCCGTAGCGCACCGCGACCGCGTCGAACATGCTGACCGCCGCCGCGGCGTCCGCGTCCGCGAGCGGGCAGCCGAGCTGGGGATCGTTGCCGTCGAGCCCCGACTCCCGCTCGACGATCCGCGCCACCTGGTACATCAGGTCCACGACCCGGCTCGCGGCCTCACCGTGCCACCGGTACGGCACGCTGATCCCCCAGCCGCCCTCCCAGTGGTTCACGGAGATGCCGGTGCCCTCGTGCTCGAGGTCCCAGTTGGGCGGGTCCTCGAAGATCGTCACGTCGCCGAGGAGCGCGCGGGGCCTGGGTGACGACGTTGTTCCAGGCCACCATGTCCGGCGGGCGCGGCTCGTCGCCCTCCGAGCCGAAGTACAGGTCGTAGCTCATGGTGGACGAAACTAGTGCCCATCCCTGACGAATCCGCGCAAATATCGCGTTCGCCCGAGCGCGAGCGCGAGCGGCCGGATCATTCCGCCTCTGCGCGCTTGCGGAACTCCAGCCCCTCGAACGCCCCCGACGTGCGCCAGCTGTCGATGTAGGCGAAGTACGCCATCGCCCCCTGTGGATGGCCGATGTTCAGCCGGCCTTTCCTGCCGGGGTCGTGGCCCTCGTTGTTGTAGTAGCCGGGCGTGCAGTCGGCGGAGGCGCCCAGGATGCTTCCCGGGCCCGACAGCAGCAGCTCGATCCAGGCGTCCTCGGCCTCCCGCGTCGCCTCGACCTCGTCGAAGCCCTGGTCGAGCGCGTGGCTGACGATCGTGGCGATCGTCCGGCCGGCCTCGGTGAGGTTGTGCGGGATGTTGGAGATGAGGTTCGCGCCCTGCGTGGGCTGGACGACGAAGGCGTTCGGGAAGCCGTGCACGTGGATGCCGTGCAGGGTGCGCATGCCGTCCGCCCAGCGGTCGGTGAGCCGGACGCCGTCGCGGCCGGTCAGCTCGTAGCCGGCGCGCCGGGTGTAGTCGGTGGTCACCTCGAAGCCCGAGGCGTAGATGACGCAGTCGACCTCGTACTCGACGCCCGCGGCCACCACCCCGCGCCCGGTGACGCGCTCGACGCCCTTGCCGTCGGTGTCCACCAGGTGGGTGCCCGGCACGTTGAAGGACTGCAGGTACTCGTCGTGGAAGCAGGGACGCTTGCAGAGCTGGCGGTACCAGGCCTTGAGCCTCGCGGCGGTCTCCGGGTCGGCGACGATCGCGTCGACGCGGGCCCGGATCTCCTCCATCTTCTCGAAGTCGGAGTCCTCGTACGCCTGCGCCATCTTCTCCGGGGTCAGGTCCTCGGGCGGGAGGGCCGCGATGCGGGCGCGGACGCGGCGGGCGATGTCGGTCCAGCCGTCCATCACCAGGTCCTCGTCGACCAGGCCGCCGGTCTGGTTGCCGGTGAAGTTCTCCAGCCAGCGCTGTTGCCAGCCCGCGGTGGCGATCCCGGCGAACCAGGCGGGGTCGGTGGGCCGGTTGTCGCGTACGTCCACCGAGGAGGGGGTGCGCTGGAACACGTACAGCTCGGCGCAGGCGCGGGCCAGGTGCGGCACGCACTGGACGGCCGTCGCGCCCGTGCCGATGACGGCGACGCGCTTGTCCGCCAGCCGGTCCATGGGCGCGCCCGTGGGGTCGCCGCCGGTGTAGTCGTAGTCCCAGCGGCTGGTGTGGAACGCGTGCCCGCGGAAGTCGTCGATGCCCGGGATGCCGGGGAGTTTGGGCACGTGCAGGGGGCCGATGCCCATGACCACGAACCGGGCGGTGAACGCGTCGCCGCGGTTCGTGCGGACTGTCCAGCGCGACCGGGACGCGTCCCACTCCAGGTCCTGGACCTCGGTGTGGAAGAGCGCGTCGTCGTACAGGCCGTAGTGCTTGCCGATGCGGCGGCAGTGTTCGAGGATCTCGGGGGCGTGCGCGTACTTCTCCGTCGGCATGTGGCCGGTCTCCTCCAGGAGCGGCATGTACACGAACGACGCGGTGTCGCACTGGGCTCCCGGGTAGCGGTTCCAGTACCAGGTGCCGCCGAAGTCGCCGCCCTTCTCGACGATCCGCACGTCGTCGACCCCCGCCTCCCTGAGCCGGGCGCCGGTGACGAGCCCGGCGAACCCGCCGCCGACGACGGCCACCGTCACGTGGTCGGTCTTCGGTTCGCGCTCGGTCCTCGGCGTGTACGGGTCGTCGAGGTAGTGGGCGAAGCGGCCGGTGAGGCGGACGTACTGGTCGTTGCCGTCCGGGCGGAGCCGCTTGTCGCGCTCTTCGAGGTATTTGCGGCGGAGGGCTTCCTTGTCCATGCGTCCTCCGGGGACGAGGTTCCGAATTCCAGAATGTCATTCGCGAATCTCGTTCGACAAGGCCCGCGGCCCGCCGGCCTCCCGTCAGGGGCGCAGCGCCGTGAGGGCGCTCTCCCAAACGTAGGTGTCGTTGCCGTCGCCCGCGCTCGGGGCGTGCGGCTCGAACTGCCCCGGCCCGATCAGGACGCGCACCCCTTCCGACCGCAGCTCCTCCACGCTGCGCCGGAAGGGCGCGCGGGAGGCGAGCGCGCTGTTGACGAACGGCAGGACGACCACGGGGATGCCGAGCCCCGGAGCCTCGGCCAGCAGCCCGAGCGCGTAGGTGTCGGCGACGCCCATGGCGAACTTGTTGATCGTGTTGTACGTGGCCGGAGCGACGATGATCGCGTCGGCCCTGGGCGGCCTGGGCTCGTGCGGCCTGCGGTAGCGGCTGCGGACCGGGCGCCCGGTCAGGCGCTCCAGCTCCGGCACGTCGACGAAGTCGAGCGCCGACGGCGTGGCGACGACCTGGACGGCCCAGCCCTCGTCCTGGGCCGGGACGACGAGCCTGGCCACGTCGCCGGCCGGGCCGGCCGCGCACACGATGACATAGAGACTGCGTGCCGGTGTCTTCACGGTTGAGATCGTAGGACGCCGGCCGCCCCCTCGACATCGCGCACGCGGGCGGCGACCTCCGGCGTGAGATGGCGGGCCAGCACCTCCAGGGCGGCGGTGACCTCGCGGACCGCCTCGGGGCCCGGATCGGGCAGGACGGCGGCGAGGGCGTCGTCGATCGTGGCGGCCCTGACCTCGGCGACCCGGGCGGACGGCGTCGCCGCGGGACGGATGAGCCGCCGCCGCCGGTCGGCCGGATCGGGCACGCCCTCGACCGACCCCGTGGACTCCAGCCGGGCGACGGCCGTGGACACCTGGCTCTGCGGCAGGCCGGTCCGCGCCGCGATCTCGCTGACCGTCGTGCCGGGATGGGCCACCACGTCGCCGAGGACGACGAGCACCGTACGGACCGAGCCGCGCGGGCCGTCGCCCTTCGGTTGAGGCATCGCCTGCTCGCCGATCTTCATGAGGGTGCGGCCGAGCAGGAACAGTTCGACTCCGTTCATGAAGTCATGATACATCTATATCGATGCATCGATTTAGATGCTTTTCTCTCACGGAGGAGACCCACATGAACGCCCTTCCCGTCCCAGGCGCCACCCTTCACTTCCAGGTCGAGGGCAGCGGCCCGGTCCTGTTGTTGTCGCAGAGCGGCGAGGGCGACGCCGACCGCACCGCCGACCTCGTGCCGCTCCTGGCCGACGCCTTCACCGTCGTCACCTACGACCGGCGCGGCCTGTCACGCAGCACCCTCGACCCCGCCGCGCCGCCCGTCACCATGGCCGACCACGCCGACGACGTCGCGCGGCTGCTCGCCGAGGTCGCCGACGGGCCCGCCCTGATGGCCGGGTTCAGCATGGGGGCCGCGATCGGCCTGCGGGTCGCGGCCCGCCACCCCGGCGTGCTCGGCACGCTGATCGCGCACGAGCCCGTGCTGCCGAACCTGCTGCCCGCCGCCGGCCGCGCCGAGCACGTGGCCGAGCTGGCGGCCATCCAGCGGGCGCACGCGGAAGGGGGCTGGCCGCGGCCGTCCCCGCGATCACCCGGCACCTCGGCATCGACCCGGCCCACGACGAAAGCGAGGACGGGCTCACCCCGCAGCCGCTCACGGCCAGGCGGCAGGCCAACTTCGGGTTCTTCATCGGGACGGAGTTCACTGCCGTCATGGAGGACGACCTCGCCCCGGCGGAGACGGTGGGCACCGGGACCCGGGTGATCCCGGCGATCGGCCGTGCCACCCGGCCTTCGGTGCACACCTACCGCTGCGCGCTCGCGCTGGCGGAGCTGCTCGGCACCGAGCCCGTCACGCTGCCGGGCGGCCACAACGGCAACACGGCCTTCCCGCGCGCGACGGCTCGGGCGCTCAAGGAACTGCTCGCTCCCGGCCAGGCGTGAACGTACGGCCGGCCGGATGCACGGGCGGTCAGCGGCCGCAGGTGCGCAGCATGTTGGACAGCGCCACGCGCTCGCTGCGCGTCACGAACAGGCGGTAGTGGTGTTTCACGGTGATCCACGAGGTCGCGTAGCGGCACCAGTAGGCGCGGCGGCGCGGACGCCAGCTCTGCGGCCCCTGCCCGCCCTTGGCGATGTTGGCGGAATGGCTGACGGTGACCAGCTCAGGACGGGTGAGGTCGTTGGCGAAGGCCCGCCGCCGCGCCTGGCTCCACCTCTTGGCGCCGGAGCGCCAGGCGTAGGCCAGCGGGACGACGTGGTCGACGTCCACCAGGCGCTCGCTCTTCAACCGCCTGCCGTCGTACGGGCTGTACCAGACGCCCTTGACCGGATGGCAGGCCGCGTTCCTGCGCACCCGCCGCCCGTCCCGGGCCAGGACGGTCTCGCGTACGTCACACCTTCCCTTGTGACGTCCCCATTTGGGCTGGAACCGGCGATGGGTGTAGCCGCGCAGGGATAAGGGCCTGGCGACCCGTAGCTGGGCCAGCATGCGCCGGGCCCGCGCCGTACTGGCCTCGGCGCCTGCCTGGGTGCGCGCGCCGAACTGCGCCGCGGCCGGCTGCGGCGCGGCGACGACCTCGGTGATCGGGATGACCAGAAAGGCGAGGACGGCCATCAGCGCGGCCCGTCTCAGGAAGATCATGCTTTACCCCATACCCACCCACGACGGACCTCCTCCAAGTAGATGGCCAGCCCTCCGCAAGTGGGAGTGCGTACCTTCCCGAACCATGAGAAAGATCCCTCTCCTCCTCGCCGCCCTGACCGCTGCCTCCGCCACCGCGCTGCCCGCGACCGCGTCCCTCGCCTCGGCCTCCTCCGCCGGGAAGACGCTCTCCTTCCGCGGCATGACGCTGCGGATCCCCGCCGACTGGAAGGTGTACCGGTCGGGCGACCACGTCGTGGTGGTGACCGGGTTGTTGTGCAAGAAGCCGGAGCCGTTCGCGCCCGACTGCGAGGGCTTCTGGATCTTCGGGCCGAAGGACTACACGAACGTGCCGGTCGGCGGCGGTTCCGTCACGTACACGGGCAAGCAGCAGTTCCATCCGTTCAGCGGGGTGATCCCGTGCCCGTTCAACTCCAACCTGAGCTGGTATCCCGGCGAGAAGGCGTCCTACCGCGGGCTGCGGCCGATGGGCGCCGGACACAAGGCGAAGTACACCACCTGGCCGAACCGCTGCGTGACGAACGACACCGGCCGCACCACCGCCAGGTGGAACGAGAAGGAGTGGTTCCTGCCGCAGTCCAGGATCCTGGTGGTGGACGCCTGGAACACCTACGGGCTGGCCGGCGTGCTCAAGCGCGCCACGTGGAGCTGATCCCCCGGGTCCTGATCTCCGGCACGATGGGCGGTGGTCCGGCAGAGGGGGTGAGGGATGACGAGCCGGTTCTTCATCGGTGAGGGGTACGCGTCGTACCAGGGGCCGTCGGCGGACAACTCGCTCCATCGTCACGCCGCGTACCAGGTGACGGCCGCCGTGGCGGGCGAGGTGGCGGTCATCGACGAGCGGGGCACGTGTCATCGCGGCCCGGCCCTGATCATCCCGCCCATGGTCCGGCACCGCATGCCCGGGGCGCCGCACGTCCGCATCTGGTTCGTCGAGCCGCAGTGCTCGTACGCGTCCGCCCTGCGCGACCGCTGCGCCTCCGAGCCCGGCGCCCCGTCCGCCGGCGGTGTGATCACCGTGGCCGCCGACCTGCATGCCCTCCGCGAGGACGACTTCCGTCTCGTCGCGTCACCTCGGCCGTCCGGGGCGCTCGATCCGCGCCTGGTGGTGGCGATGGAGGTGCTGACGTCGCGCAACCTCCTGGTCGCCGACGCGGCCGCGCAGGCCGGGCTCTCCCCCAACGCCTGCGCGCGCTGGCCCGGCTGCAACTCGGCATGCCGCTCGCCCGATGGCGCATCTGGCGGCGGCTCACCCGCGCGGCCCGCGCCCTGGCCGACGGCCGCTCGATCGCCGAGGCGGCGCTCGACGGCGGCTTCGCCGACCAGGCCCACTTCCACCGGCAGCTGCGCGACATGCTGGGGCTCACGCCGGCGACCGTGCTGCCGCTGCTGCGCCGGTCAGCCGCGGTCGGCGACGTAGACGGAGATTGAGCCGGTCACCGTCCGCACGACCTCCGCCTCGCGGACGTCCGCGAACCCCGCGTCGGTCATCAGCTCCGGCAGCACGCCGTCCGCGTTGGGCTGCGTGTCCCGCACCCCGTCGGCCAGTTGCACGACACGGAACGCCAGCCGCATCGACGCCGTCCGCTGCCACCCGTAGTCGGCGATCACCAGCTTGCCGCCCGGCCGCAGCACGGCGTGCATCGAGGCGAGGATCGCGCGTTTCATCGGCAGCGGACATTGGTGGAGGACCAGGCTCGACACCGCCGTGTCGGCCGAACCCGGCCCCAGCAGGCCGGTCAGCGCGTCCCCCATGCCGAGCCGCCATTCCGGGGCCGTGCCGTTCGCCCTGCTCTTGCGCCGCGCCTGGGCCAGCGTTTCCGGATCGGGGTCGACGCCGACGATCCGGGCCCGCGGTTCGAGGCGGTGGAGCAGCATGGCCTGCGAACCGGTGCCGCAGCCGACGTCCACGATCGTGTCGTCGGGTCTGGGGGCGACGTGCATGGCCACCAGGCTGCGCCACAGGCGTTCCCGCGTCAGAGCGACGACCGGGTCGTACAGGCGGGTGAACTTCAGCCGTCCGAGGGCTGGGGTGAAGGTCTGTTGAGACATGAGCGCAGTCTCAGCCGTACGCCGCCCCCCGGTCTTGAACAGAACGCTCGCGCGTCGACGCTGCTACTCGCATTCCCGGGTTCGGGCTTCGACGTCCTGCAGCCCGTATTCGGACCAGAGCCGCGCCCCTTGCGACACGCACTCGTGGTCCCACACCTGGCTGACCCCCGGCATCTTCGCGAGCCGGTGACGCCAGGGACCGCGGTTCACCTCCGGCTGTATCGACAGCCGATACGACTCGGGCATGTCCGACACCCTGGTAGCCGCGATCAACGTCTCATTGTCCGCGTACGTCTCGACGAAATGGCGATAGGCCGTCTTCTGGTCCTCGTATTCATACGATTCGAGGCCGGGAATCCGCTCGATGACGGCGACGATCGCCTTCTTCTCCTTGGCGGTGGCGGCATTCTTGTTCGCCCCTCCCCGCCCGTGCCGGCACTCGGGCAAGGAGGAATCGCCCGTGCAGAGGAACACGGAGACTTCCACACTCCAGTCCGGCCGGGTCACGCGACGGGTCTCCAGCTGATCGACCACCAGCCCGACCCCGGGCCGCCGATCGGCCGCATTCACGATGTGAGCCCGATCAGCCACCTCGGAGACCCGGATCCAGAACGACTCCGGCATGTCCTTGGCCCGCACCTCGTCCAGCATCTTCCGCTGACCGGCGAACTCCCGCCGGAACTCCGCATAGGACGCCGCCCGGCTCACGAACCTGACCTCGGTCACGCCAGGCGTGGAGTTCAGGAAAGCCTCCATGTCGCGCCGCTGCCTCGCCGTCGCATGCCGTTTGTCACACCTGCACACGGTCGGCGCGCACAGGAAGACCGCGATCTCCTGGTCATCGCCGACATCGCTCTCGGGAACGGGCCCGGCCTCGGCCTGCCCCGCCATTCCCGAGAACGCCAACACAACCGCGAACAGCAACCGCCATGACCAGCGCTTCACCGAACTCCTTGTTTCCACGAACCAGTCCTGCTGCGGGGGCGTCGCCGGCGTACCGGCGCGGTCCGGGAGTCGTAGCCGGACCATCGCACCATCAAGATGGACAGGCCGACGACCGTCGTCACCGCACCGGAAAGGAGGCCGAGAAACGCCAAGACGCTTTCGCCGTCAGGATCGCCTATCCCGAACGGGCCAGTCTCGACCCATTCGCCCATGGCCCATGCCTGAGTGGCGACCAGCACCCCGAAAAGGGTCGTGACCGTTCCCAGCAGATAACCAGGAGTCCGCGCCCACACGCCTTTCACGGCGAGCACGAACTGCCCTATCTCCAGGCGCATCGCCACGGGCACATGATCCCGGACCAACCCACCAAACCACCAGACGTTTGACCATACTCATCGACCAGCGGACCGCCCGCTCCAAACCGGGTGGTACGGTATGCGTCATGCGGATGATCCACTCATTTCTCGGTTGGTGGCGCCCCTAACAGGGCGGCACTGCTCATCCGCGCAGACCTGACACAGCGGCCGCCCAGTCCCGGGCGGCCCGTCGGTGTCCTCATCCCTCGGCCGATCCAGGACGAGAGGCGGCTCCCGACCTGAGGGAGCTCCACCGATGCCACGACGTCTCACGGGTTTCACGCCGTCCGGCGACCTGCACCTCGGCAACTACTTCGGCGCCATCGCCCCGATCATCGCCGGACAGACCACCACGGACACCGTCGTCTTCATCTCCGACCTGCACGCGCTCACCCTGGACCACGACCCCACCCAGGTGCACCGGCGAACCCTGGAGTTCGCCACCCTGCTGCTGGCCGCCGGCACGGACCCCGAGTCCTGTCTGTTCCTCGTCCAGTCGCACGTCCCGGAGCACACCGAACTGCACTACCTGCTCGAATGCACCACGGGCTACGGCGAGGCCCAGCGGATGATCCAGTTCAAGGAGAAGTCCGGCCGCCAGCAGCAGGTCCGCATGTCGCTGCTGACGTACCCGATCCTCATGGCCGCCGACATCCTGCTGTACGACACCGACGAGGTCCCCGTCGGCGAGGACCAACGCCAGCACGTCGAGCTGGCCAGAACCGTCGCCCAGCGGTTCAACACCCGGTACGCCCCCGTCTTCACCGTGCCCACGACGGTCAACCCGCCGGTGGCCGCCCGTCTCATGGACCTGACCGCCCCCGCCGACAAGATGAGCAAGTCGGCCGCCACGCCGGGCGGCGTCCTGCGCCTGCTCGACGAGCCCGACGTGCTGCGGCGCAAGGTGATGCGCGCGGTCACCGACGCGGACAACACGGTCGCGTACGACCCCGACCGCAAACCCGGCGTCTCGAACCTGCTGGCCATCCTGGCCGCCTGCACCGGCCGCGCCCCCGAGGACCTGGCGTCCCGGTTCGACCGCTACGGCGAGCTCAAGGAGGCGGTGGCCGACGCGGTGGTGACCACCCTCGCCCCCATCCGCGACCGCTACCTGCACCTGTCGGAAGACCCCGGCCACGTCCAGAAGGCCCTGCGGTCCGGCGCCGAACGAGCCCGCGGCCTGGCCGGCGCCAAGATCCGCCAGACCAAGGCAGCCATCGGCCTGCTCCCCGCCTGACTGCGATCCCACCCCCGCCCACCACGCCCGCCTCCGGCCCCGCACCGGAGGCGGGCCATGCGTCACTCGCCGATCAGGACATGAGCCCCGTCAGAGCCTTCACGAGTGCGGCCGAGCACCCGCAGGAAACGGCGACCATGCGGATACAGGCTGTTCACGGGAAGCCAACCGGTGGTGCGGCTGATACCGGCCCCTTGCAGATCCTGGCGGACGTGCCGGCCGAGCAAGTTGGCGACCGCCTGCCCATGGCGGCTGCGGGTGACCTTGAACTCGGTGAACCTGCACGTGTCCGGTGACGGCTGCTGCAACTGGATCTCCACCGTGCCGAGCACTTCTCCGGCCACCAGATCGCCCGGCGGCCGCTTCTCGTAGGACCAGCGGCGAAGGTCCCACACACGTGGTTCGTCGTGGGGTTGCGCCTGTCGTACGTGCGTCTGGCCGTCGTCCCCACTCCAGCACCGTCGGCTCAGCCAGGCGCCGGACCGACTTCCCCAACAACCCTTGGTTCCAGGATCGATAGACCACGTACATGGGCGGCCTCTCACAGCTGAGCAGCATGATCACGGCCACATTGCCCGAGCTTGTCGGCATTCACAACTCGCGTGAAGCAGGCCATCGGCGAAGGGCAGGTTCGCCCACTCGGGCCCGCGGTTCGCCGCCGACCTCGGCTGGGCACCCCCCGTCGACGGACAGCCCGGGTCCCGGCGTCAGAGCAGCGCCAGGCAGATCGCGAACGGAAGGAGGATGAGCACTGCCGTGCCGAGCCGTGCCGCAAGCCCCCGCCCGCGCCGGACCGGGAGAACCACGTCGACCACCACCACCAGCGTCAGGATGACGATCCCGGTCACCGCCAGGAGGAACATGACGATGCCCGCGTGATCGAGCGTCGTGTAGTTGCAGTTCACCAGGCCTGGTTTGGCAAGGTCCTCCGTGCTCCTGCAGTCCATCGGCAGGTAGTCGGTCAGCAACCACCGTGCCAGAGCGAGCGGCAGGGTCGCGGGCACGCCGAGCGCGAGGTTGACCAGGGCTGGGCCCAGGAGCCCGCTCGTTGCCCGTCCCTCGCGCCGAGCAGGCGGGTCCGTCCTGAAACCCTCTGCTCCTGGTAGCCCACCGGGGTCGACATCGGCCACATTCGGAGCGTACGGGCCTTACGCACGCACCGGCGCCCCACCCCCGGCCGGCGACGGAGGGGGCACGTCTGAGCGACCGTTGCCGGCCGCCCTTTCTGGCACGCTCATGGCGCGACGATCAACAGATGAGGTGGTGCGGATGGCGTACACCTACGCCGATGTGGCCTGGCTGGCCGAGGACGATGAGCTGGGCGATCTGTGGTGCCTGACCTTCGTACGCGGGGTCGGCGAGGTGGAGGCGCTTCTCCGACTGGGCGCTGACCAGAACAGCATCCGACCGCTCACCCATGACGAGCTGCTGGACGACGGCCTCTTCCCGGAGACCGTGCTCGCCGGACGCGGTGGACGGAGAGCTGATCACCTACTTCAACCCCAAGACCCCGGAATGGCGGCACGGAAGCGATCCTGATCGCCTCAACGACCTGATGAGGGAGTCGGGCCTCGCCCCCGAGGACGGACCCGGAACCGGTGCCGAAGCACCGTCGTCGGCGTCCGGAGCGCTGCTCCTCGCGGCCCGGCTGACCGGCGTGCTCCTGACCCCGGACATCGCGAAAGGACCGCTCATGAGCGGCGTCGTCGGCTGACCTGCCCCCGTGCCACACCTACAGGCGGCTTGAAGCGGGACGGCCCATCAGTCGCACAGGCGAATCGCGGCTTCGATACGAAGCCCGACACCGATTCCAGCGAAAATGAGCGACCCGAGGAGAGCATTGGTGGAGAGCTTTCTGGAGAATGAAACCGAAAGCGATTACCACTGCTGCAAGTATGAGTGCGGCGTTCCCCAGGGACTTCACAGTCAGGGCGTCACCCGTCGCGGTTTCAGGGGTGGCGGCGTCATCGGGCTCATTCACACGGCAGAGCATCTCATCATGCACGACGAGAGCAAAAGAGTTCAGCAGCACAGACAGCGAATCATGATGTGGCGCCCGGTGGACGGGCCCGGCCCGTGGCGCCGCACCCCTGATCCCTCATGAGCCCCGCGTACGCTACCGCCATGCTGCCCGATTTCTCCTATCACCCTGACCCGCTCAATACGGGATCGGTGACGGCCTCTGATGCCGCCTGCGTGTGCTGTGAGAGACAGAGAGGCTACGTCTATACAGGGCCGGTCTACTGCGTCGAATCTCTCGCCGGCGAGCCCTGCCCCTGGTGCGTCGCGGACGGAAGTCTCGCAACCCGCTTCGATGCCACCCTCGTGGACGTGTATGACGCCCCAGGCGACGTCCCGACGGAGGTGATCGAGGTCATCAGTCGCCGAACCCCCGGTTTCTCCACCTGGCAGGGGAACCGTTGGCTGTTCCATTGCGGCGACGGAGCCGCTTTCCTCGGCGCGGTCGGGGCATCGGAACTCGCCGCTTATCCGGACGCACGGGAAATGCTGCGCTTCGAGCAATCCACGGGCGGATGGTCTTCCGGGCAGGTGGAGGAATTCCTTGCCGCGCTTGACAAAGACGGAAACCCGACCGGCTACCTGTTCAGATGCCGCAACTGCGGGATCCACCTGGCGTACGCGGACTACACCTGACCTCGCGTGTTCACGCCGAGCCCGACGAAAGCTCGCGACCGGTCATGTCACTTCGGAATCTCATCGTGTGACGGCACCTGGTTGTCATTCATCGATGCTCGTTCAGCGTCAGTCAGACCGGCTTCCGCGAGGATGGCCTGCACCGTCGCGTTCTTCCCTCGCCCGTATTCGTCGCCGTCGGCGGCGTTCCCGGCGACGTGCTTCTTCACCATGGCGTACTGGTCGCGAAGTCTCGAGTTGGTTCGCAGGACGTCTCTGACCGCGAGGTGATTGCGCAGCGACAGCGAACCGTCAACGATGACGTAGGTGTGGGTCCCGGCGAGTCGTGCGGGTTCCCTGAACGCCCATCTCTGGGGGATCCCCCGCTCGCCCAACGGCGAGAACCCCAGGCCGATCAGGACGTCCGTGGCGGCTGCGACATCTTGTTCGGCCACCACGATGTCGCAGTCGATGATCGGCTTGGCGGCCAGCCCCGGGACCGACGTGCTGCCGACGTGTTCGATGGAGATCACGGCGACTTCGGCGGCTGCCAACGCCTTGGCGTACTCCCTGCGCAGTGCCTCGAACCGATCCGGCCATGTGGGGTCGTAGTCGACAACCGTGATCACGGCTGGAGCCTAGTGGGCGGGGCAGGTGCGCGGGAAGTTCGGCTGCCGGCCACATTCGGTGGACGCGGCGATCAACCACGCTCCCGATCACCCGAGCACAGACGCCGGCCGGCCACGTCGTGTCCCGCCCGCCGTCCGGGACCGGCTCCAGGTAGAGGGGCGCGGTCCCGGTCGTCCGGTGCCCCTGTCGGGCGGGACGCCGGCCATCATCGTGTCCGGCGATCAGGAGCGATCGACGGTGGCGGGGGCGGTGGTCGGGCGGTCGTAGACGCCGACCGCCCACTCGCCGGGCTGCTCACCGACCTCCGCCGAGAGGCGTTCGAGCACGTCCGGGCGAGGAAGCGAGACGCCGGCCGCCCGCTCGTCGCACGCCGCCCCCTTCTGGAACGGTCGGCAGCGGCCGAGTTCTTCGACGACCTTGACGACGGGGGCGTCCGAGGGGAAGACCCATACCTGGATCGTCTGCCGGTGCTTGAGCCATTTGGCGGGCGCCGACAGCCGGTCGTGGTGGCCGCCTATCCCGGCTCCGCACCGCCCGGACGTGCCGCCCGATTCACCACCCTTGAGTGGGACCGAGACGACGACCCAGGCTCGGGGATCAGCACAGACCACCTGGTAACCGGTGGAGGCGCTCGTCGGTGTGAACGTCACGGTCCGGCGGACGCCTGTCGTACCGAAGCTCTGGGAGTGGATGAGGGGAAGGGTGAACCTCTCGGCTCCCAGCACTACGGGGTACGTCTCGGGCGGTTCCGGGGGCGTCTGGATCCGCGCCGAGCTGGGCGGCTGGGCCACCGCGGCCTGGTCGGCCCGGTCGGGGCCCGTCAGCATGACGGCAGCGGCGATGGCGACGGCCAGCGCCCCGACGTTCAGCGAACGTCGGGCCCGCCGCATCCGGCGGCCTCGGCGGATGATCGCGTCGAGGTGGGGGACCGGTTCCTTGCCGGTCGCGTCGTGGGCGTACGTGTCCAGGAGCGTGCGCAGGTTGCTCTCCGTGTGCCTCATCGCTGGAGCTCCTCCAGGTTCATGGTGCGGATGTCCGGATCGACGCGCAGACGCGTCAGGGCCCTGCCGAGCTGGCTCTTGACCGCGCCCAGCGAGCAGCCGATGATGTCGGCGATCTGGGTGAGCGTCCGTCCCTCGAAATAGTGCAGGACGATCACCGCCCGCTGGCGGGGCGACAGGGCGGCGATGGCTTTCCACAGCGCCGCCCTGTCCCCCACGGCGGCCGCGTGGTCCTGCGGGTCGGCCGTCTCGGGCAGGGTCTCGACCGGCACCTCGCCGCGCCACAGCCGGCGCCACCAGGTGGCGTGGGTGTTGACGATGATGCGATAGACGTACGGATCGGGGTTGCCCTCGATCCGCCGCCAGGCCACCCATGCCTTGGCCAACGCCGTCTGCACCAGGTCCTCGGCGGTGCCCCAGTCCCGGGTGAGGAGGTACGCCATCCGGCACAGCCGTAGATGGCGATGCGCCACGTACTTGGCGAACCCGTCGTCCATCAGTCATCTCCGTCTCGTCGTCTCCGGCGATGACTACAACGTGGGAGGCACGTACGGATGACAGGCACTCGCGTCGCAGTCCGACTGGACCTACGGGTTCCGCGCAGCGACGAGGTTCAGCCCGGTGCGGAGCAGACCTTCTTCGCGTAGCCGACAGATCACCGACGCGCTGAGCCCACGCGTCGCGGCCGGGCAGGCAGAGCCAGTAACGCCTACGCGCTACGAAGGCACAGCTACGACGACGCCACCGCCGCTCACGTCTCATTCACTCCGGCGGAACAAGCATGTGATGTTGTTACGGCGGTTGACGGCGGACGGCAGGACGCTGGTGGCCATGTGCTCCAATCGCCATCCCGGAGCCTCGACCGCCTCGATGAGCGAACCGATTTCGGGGAAGCTCCTCCCTTGAGACGCCTTGTTCAAAGGGGTGCTGAGGTGGGCGACGAAGACTTGCCGCCCCGCTGCATAGGCTTGTCCGGCATCCTCGACCATCTGCTGCTGGCCGGAGCCAGGGCCACGAAGCACCATCAATGGCGGACCTTTCTGTCATTCACAGCGCCGCCTCGACCTAAGACGCATCGAGCATGATCTCGGCACAAGACTAGTGGGAACCGTGATAATTGAGGAAACTCCGCCACTGCTCCCACCACCATTCCGAAAGCGTTTACCGTCTCGACAATGAGGGGTTCTGGCATCGTCCTGGACGGCCGCTACGCCGTCGGAGACCCTGGGCCAGCCCAGGACTCCGACGCTGAAGGCACCTCGGCTCCTGAGCCGCCCGCGCAGGAGCTCTGACTGTCAGTGCCTCTCACTACGATCACCGCATGTTTGGATTGAACACGATGGAGTCGATTCTCCTCATCCTGCTGCTGGTGATCACCGGGATCGGAATCAGCCGGTGGGTTGGACAACGCAAAGTAACGCGCATCTACGTCGGCCTGGACCTCATGACGCCTGTCGATGTTCAGGTCCGAGCCCATGACCTCATCGAGGCAGGCAGGACCCGCGACGCCATAGCGCTGATTCAGGAGAAGTCCCAGGTATCCAGGCCGACCGCGGTGAAGGTCGCACGCGTTCTGCGCACTGGTGGCGTCCTGCCGGGCTTTCCGGTTTTCGACGAAGGTGACCTACCCACCCGGGTTCGCAAGCTGATCGAGTCCGGCAACCGGAAGGAGGCCGTCTTTCTTGTACGAAGCACCGAGGACATGAGCCAGTCAGAAGCCGAGACGTTCATCGACTCACTCTCGCGGGAACGGGGGTGAGTTGTCGCGCGACCGGACGACGCCTTCGCCTTCCTCGGCAAGCGCGGGGCCTTCCTTCGACGGGTCGTCGCTAATCCGGCAGCACCTCATACGCTGTGGTCATGCCGGTCAGCCCTGACCGGAGTGCATTCATGACCAGTTCAGAGGACCTTGAGCGAGAGAATGCAATAGTTCTGGATGCGGTCCAGGCATTATTGGGTCTCATTCCTCCTGACGTTATTGCCGTCGCAGTCCACGTGGAGACGGATCTCATAGAATTACACTTCTGGGTCCGACGCCGTACCAGTGAACTCGAGGAAGACGTTGATGATGCGACTTTCGAGCTCGATGCTCTTCTCTCCGGAGAAGGCCCCCTCATCGAGTCACGGATCCATGATGGGCCACCTGATTCGACGATGCTGCGTTCGTACGGTCGGATGATCTACTGGGCGAAGTGCTAGGCGGGCTCTGAATGGCCCGCTATTGGCACGCCGATGAGGGTTTTGGCCTGCTCGTCCATGGCGTCGAAGGCATGAGTGTCAGAGCACGGCACGCAAGGACCCTCAAGCGCTCCCATGTGGGATGAGTCCGTAACCCCTCAGGGCTCCATGGCTCTGGCCCCTCCTCCGTCAACTCCGCGGCGAGCCGATCGATCTCATCGAGATGCCTGGACAGCTCGTCGCCGATCCACTCCGCCTCGTGCGCCATCCATGAGACGCCGTATGCGTGATCGAAATCAAGGGCGAGTTCATCAGGGCACATAACAGATCCGAGCCATGCGATCTGATCAGAGGCCGGCCACGCCAAACGCTCCAGAGCCTCACGCAGGAGCCGCCAAGCCCCTATTCGCATCTCGTCCTCGCTCGGCTGCCGCACAGGTTCATTGTGCCGCGCCTGACACCCGCACTCTCCGAGTACAGCTCATTGAGGGCCCAGTCGCTCACGATCTGCAAGCATCTCCTCATGGTGGATGCCCACGGCCCGACGCGACCGATCGACTACTGGCGGAGTCCTGAAGCGGTCGCACGACTGGATCGATCCTGACCAGGATCCTGAAGAGCGCGGCCTGCTCGCTCTGTGATTTGAAGCGGTCAGCGAGCACCCTGATCGACCGCGGAACGACAGTCTGCAGTTCATCCCGCGCATATCCCGGATCCGGAGTCTCGTCGCTGCCCTGGCCGCCCCAGGGACGTTTATGGCTGTCCGAAAGTTGCGAGGAATTTGAAATTAGGGCATAGGGTGTCTCCGTGAATGTGATCGAGTTCCGCGTCGAAGGGCCGGTCGCCCCCATCGTCTATCCGCACATGGACATCGTGATCGACGGCATCAATCTCATCGAACTCGCACGCGTCGTCGAACTCCCGCTGGCCTCCAACCCAAGCATCGCGGGAGCCTATGCGGGACTCCTGGAGCGCGACTTGATCTGCTGGCCAAGCACACATTTCCTCGGAGCGCCTCATCTCCAGTGGTTTTCCGAAGGAGAGACAGTGCTGCTGGGCTGCGAATGCGGCGAGTGGGAATGCTGGCCGTTGACCGCCCAGGTCGCGGTAACCGAGCAGACCGTCACTTGGTCTGGATTCCGTAACGGCCACCGTCCCAACTGGGATCTCGTGGCGCTTGGTCCTTTTGTCTTCGACAGGCAGCAATACGAGGCGGCCCTCCGCAGAACCGCCGCCTCCCCGAAGCTGTCTTGACCGTCATCTCGTGATTGCTCCCGAAGCTGGAGCGCCTCCTCGGCGTGGAGCTGGACTGAACCAACCCGGCTGGGGGTTGGATGTAGCCCTACGATCACCGCTGCGTGGCCAGCCGCCGGGGCGATCGACAATCCCTCAGCGCGGCTCACTGAGCGTCCTACCGGACGACGCCGCTCAGCACGCAGGTCGCATTCCCCGTGACTCCCCGCCGTTCCCTTCGCTTCCCCACCCCATCGGGCACACCAGGGATGTGACCATGTTCGCTCCAGGCGGCCGTTCAATCTCCCCCTCGTACTTGTGGTTCTCTCCTGTGAAGTGAATACGCTGCCGGGATGGTCACGGACTATGGGATGTCGGGATCGCAGTTCCCGCCGAGGTGGGTAGCTGGTCAGGGGCGTGGCTGGTATCGAGGTGACTGCCATGTGCATTCGGTTCTCTCGAACGGTGGAGAGCTCACGCCGGAGCAGCTTGCGGCCGGAGCTCGTGCGGCGGGGCTGGACTTCATCGCGACCACGGAGCACAACACCGCAGATGCGCATGGCGCGTGGGGTTCGCTCGTCGGCGACGACTTGCTGGTGATCATCGGCCAGGAAGTCACCAGCCGAACCGGGCACTGGCTGGCGCTCGGCATCGATCCGGGGCAGGTGGTCGACTGGCGGTACGGCGTCCGCGACGACTTGATCGGCAAGCATCTGGATCGGGTGCATGAGGCCGGTGGGCTGTGCGTGGCGGCCCACCCGCACGCGCCGTACCCCTCTGGTGTCTTCATGTATCCGTTCGAGGGATTTGATGTGGTGGAGGTGTGGAACGGGCTGTGGATCTCCGATGAGCCTTGGCAGGCGGACAACGCGGCAGCACTGGCCGAATGGGGCCGCAGCCTGGCCGTCGACATCCGCCATGGACGGTGGCGACCGGCGATGGGCAACAGCGACACCCATCTGGAGGGCCAGATCGGCAGACCGCACACCGTCGTGCTGGCCGAGGAAATGAGCGCGGACGCAGTCCTCGCCGGCATCCGTGCCGGCCGCAGCTGGGTCGCCGAATCGGCCACGGTTGAGCTGTCGCTCCAGGTCTCTGCCGGCGATGGCAGTGCCGACATCGGGGGGCGGCTGGATACCCACGGCGAACCGGCTGTGGTCCGGGTGAACGTCTGTGGTGTGCCGTCCGGCACCGTCAGCTTTCACACCGATCGAGGGACGGTGCACCGCGCACCCTTGCCAGGCGATGGATCAGGCGTCTTGGAGTGGCATACCAACGCGGAGGAATCAGCGTTCGTCCGCGTTGAGGTGCGTCATCCCGACGAACACATGGCGGCGCTCACCAACCCCATCACCCTGAGCTGAACGGCCGAAAGGACAGCGCGCCCTTGGAGCGGGCGACGGTGATCGGACCCGCACCGTTCAGGATCGGCCCCAAGACCGCACGCCCGGACGGCGGGCGGGCGGAGGGCCGGAGGTACGGCGGCGCGGCGCGCCGCAGACTGGTGAAGCTCACCCCGTCCAGCGCGCCGAGCCGGGCGGGGTGTCGGCCCGGATGCCGCCGTTCAGGCGTCATGACGGATGGGGTCAGGCAGGCCCACCGGCGCGTGCGTGCGCGTCGAGGAGGTGTGCGACCGCTTCGGTCACCTGTACGGCGAACGGGATGTGCAGCCATTCGTCCGGCACGTGCACGTTCGAGTCCGCACCGAGCGCGCCCGTGACGACGAACTGCGCCTGCGGATACCGCCTGCCGAGCATCTCCATGAAGGGGATCCCGCCGCCGATGCCCATGCTCTGGCACGGCTTCCCGAACACGCGATCACCGACCTGCCGCAACGCCGAGGCCAGCCAGGGGGCCGGCGCCGGCGCGTGCCACCCGTTCAGGACCATGAAGTCGCCGACCTCGACCTGCGCCCCGTACGGCACGTCGGTCGTGAGGATCTTCTCCAGCGCGGCCCGCGCCGCCTCGGCGTCGGCCGAGGGAGGCAGGCGGAAGCTCAGCCGGACGGAGGTCCAGGGCCGCAGCACGGCGCCCGCCACCGCGGGGTCCGGAAGCCCGCCGGCGCCGGTCACGGACAGGGTCGGCCGCCAGGTGTTGTTGAGGACGAGCTCGACGTCGTCGTCGGAGACTCGCCGCGTTTCCGGCAGCAGCGGGAGCCGGGGCACGGCGACCTCCGGATGGAGCGCGACGAGCTCCGCCGCCTCCATGCGCCGTTCCTCCGGGATGGGCACCACCATCTCGGGCACCTTGACCTCGCCGGTCTCCGGGTCCTCCACCCGATCGAGCAGCTGGCGCATGACACGGAACGAGCTCGGCACGATGCCGCTCCCGAGCCCGGAGTGGATGCCCGTCTCGAGGACGCGCACCGTGACGGTCGCCTGCACCGCGCCGCGCAGGCTGGAGGTCAGCCACAGCCGCTCGTAGTCCCCGCCGCCCGCGTCCAGACAGACCACCAGCGACACCTCGCCGAGCCGGTCGGCGAGATGCTCCAGGTACGCGGGCAGGTCCGGGCTGCCGGACTCCTCGCCGGTCTCCAGCAGCAGGACTGCCCTGGCGTGTTCGCCGCCTGCCCCGCGTAGGGCCTCCAGCGCGGTGGTGGCGGCGTAGCCCGAGTACCCGTCGTCGGCGGCACCGCGGCCATAGAGCCGGTCGTCGCGGATCACTGCCTGCCACGGGCCCAGGTCCTCCGACCAGTCACCCAGCGGCGGCTGCTTGTCGAGGTGCCCGTACAGCAGGACGGTCCCGGTGGCCGCCGCGCCCGGCGTCGCGGGCACGTCCACGAACAGGAGCGGGGCGCGGCCGTCGAGCTGCAAGACGTCGCACCGCGCGCCGTGCAGGCCCCGCGACGCCACCCAGCCCCGCACGTGCTCGACGGCGGCCCGCAGATGACCATGCTCCTCCCAGGCGGCGTCGTAGGCGGACGACACGGCGGGAATCTCGATCAACCCGGAGAGGCTGGGCAGCACGTCCGTCGCCCAGGCCTCACTGATCGATTCGCGAAGTCTCTGATGGTCCATGCGGCAATACTGGCGCAAAACACGATGTACCCGGCCCACGTCCAGGTGCTTGTCCTTGGGCTTCGGCTTGGCGAAGCACTCGGGCTACGCTGGGAAGACGTCTCCCGGCGACAGAACGATCTCTCGCCACAATGAGATCCATTACACGTGTATTGCACGGCAGGTCGCCGGGTCGGAACCTTCAGTCGATCGACCCGACAATGGGCTCCGCCTCGTAGTGAGTCGGTGTCAGGGCGACCCCAGTGGCCCGTGCGGCCAGCGCAATGGCGAGAGCAGTGGAAGTCCGCGAGTCGGGCTCTCCGACCAGCGGTATGCCCAGCTCTCGCATATGAACCAGCAGGCGATCAGGATCGCTGCCGTTCCGATCGCTGGGGAAGAACGGCTCGAATTCCGTGACCACCACTCCATCGACGGAGTAGACGAAATGCTCGTCCACGGTGCTGCCTGTAATGACTCTCGCCATCTCCGTACTCCGGGAGAGGGTCTCCGGGAGCGGCTGGCAATGGTAGTCAAATAGGACCGCTCCTCCGTCTCCCGTGTAGGCGGCAATGCCCACCTCTCGGGAGGTGTCACCGCGAGTGGCGCCGATCCGGTGCAACGCTTCCCCAGGAGACATGCCTCGCACGAACGTCACGCCGATCAGGTCGCTGTCCTTTTGATACTCCTCAACCAGCCACGCGTAATCCATCGGCGATGCGCCGCCCATTGCTTGTCCCCTTCGCCCCAGCCTGGACGATGATCCTTTTCGGGACAGGCTATGGGCAGCAGCCATTACCTCGGTAGGACAGCCGGGCGCGCCGCCCATTCCTGAGCTGGCGCCTGTACCTGTGACTGCCTCGGCTTGGGAACGGACCGCAACAACCCTGCTCGGTGAGCTGTGCTGAGGTACGAAGCACGGATCGTCGATCCCCCCGACCACGCACAGCGGCCAGCCATGCCGCGGCGATCGTAGGGGCTGCAGTTGCGCGACCACGGGCGGCGGCAACGGGATCCGTACCGCAGGGCCGCCAGGCCCGAGGAACGGAAGCGCCGCGGCAGCCTGACCTTCCGCTTTTCAGGCGGAGCAACCGCCCTGGGCTGTGGCGAAGACCCTAGTCAGAGGGGGTTGGACGGTGATCGAAGTGAGCCCGTGTGCGGGGACGTTGCTGTCAGCGCTGCTGCCACCACTTCGCCGGGACCTGCTAGATCGTCCCGGTCCGTAGGACTATGTCCTCATGTCAGTGACCGAATTCGCCGGTGTGACCAAGGACAAGCATCGTGGCATCACTTCCAGGGGAGGGCTGTACGAGTTCTGGACCGAGGAGGGTGCCCACGTCTACCTTCACGACACCGACTTGGGCGCCTGACCTACAAGCTCGGCAGGCCGCCGACGTTGGAACTGGAGTTCATCTACGCCCCAAAGTGGACTCCATCCGAACTGTCGAAGACGCCCGTCGTGGTCTTTCGGTTCGAAGACGTCCGCCTCGTCGAATGGATCGAGGACCAGGAGGGCCATGACTGTGTGGCCGCCTCCCCTGATGCCCCGCCGGGGCAGGTCGGGCAGTTCGACTGGGACGGCACCGACATGTTCACCCTGGACACCGTCATACTGCGCTTGATCTTTCACGCGCCGCGAGCAGCGGTGACCGTACATGCTGTCCACCAACGTCCATGACAGTCCAGGACCGTTGTTAGCAGCTCCGTTAGCAAGAGCGGATCTCAACCCTCACGTGCCATCATCTCCATGATCTGGTCCGAGAGAACAGGATCCCCATGAGCGGCTACAACTGGCTCGATGACGACGCGTTCTGCGTGACCTTCGTCCGCGGTCTCACCCCGCACGAGGCGCTGGCCTGCCTTGGCATTGACGTGTTCGACGGGGATGACGAGGAAGGCGATTTCGAGGAAGGGCTCATCTGCGCCCGGCCGGCCGATGGCGGGACCATTCTGAGCGAGTGGAACGGCTTCGCCGGCACGCTGCCCGAGGTGCTGCGGCCCTTGTCGGCGGAGACGATCACGGCGAGCGTCTTCGTCAACGTGAACAGGGTCGCGTCCTTCGACCATTACGCCGACGGTCGCAACATCCTGACCTTCGATCCGCTGTTCGGCGGCGGTGAGGACGGCATCCCGGAGGACTTCCTGGCCGACCGGATCGAGCTCGGGCTGGCCGGCGACAAGTCGAAGGGCGGTCTCGCCGCTGCGCTGCTACTGGCTGAGCGCATCACCGAGGTGCGGCCGAACGCGTCAAGTGACGCAGTGGCCGCCCATGGCGTTCTCGAGTACTGAGGCACCTTGCTGTCGGCCCACCGCAAACGCCGCAGATCAACGACGCAACCCAACCGCCTTGGCAGCTCGGATCTTGCCCGTCCGGATCGGTTCGACCTGGACCCGCGAACGCGGCCGGTTCGCCTGGAACGGCGTGGGACGGTGCTGGATTGCAGCTAGAACCGCAACTAGTACTACAGCGAGGCTTTGAGATGTTTCAGTCGATGTCTTCTGTAGTGACTGGCTCGGGCGCGGGTCTGATGGAGGCGCCGGTAGTGGGACCAGGCCAAGGCATGGGCGAGGGGGTGGGACGAGAGTGCTGGTCAGGTGTGCCAGGAGACGGCGGATCTCGGCTGGTGTGAGGCGGACCAGCCCGCTTGGGCCTTTGGGAAGTGCGCGACGGTCACGGCCAGGTAGGCGTGGGCGAGCATCGCCAAAGTGATGTGGCGGTGCCAGGCGTCGTAACGGCGCACCTGGTAGTGGTCCAGGCCGGTCTCGTTCTTGGCGCTCTGGAAGCATTCCTCGATGGCCCATCTGCTGCCCGCGACGGTGATGAGGTCTTCCAGGGTGGTGCCGGCCGGAGCATGGCACAGGTAGTAGGCCAGTTCCCGTTCCCCCTTGGCGTTGGGGGTCAGGCTGCGCCGGGCCAGCAGCCAACGCTGATAGCCGGGCTCGACCTCGAAACGCACCGACGCCAGCGCCCAGTCATACAACCGCTCGCCTTTGGCACCGCGGCCGCAGGAGCGGCGCTTCCATGCCTCGGCCGGAGCTTGGGCGGTGGCGGTGTCGGCACGGATCTGCCCGCCCCAGCCCGTGCCGATCCACTGGCTCCTGGGTACGGCCACCACATAACTGAGACGGTGTTCTTCCAGGAAACGCCGGAACTTGAAATCCATGCCATAGGCCTCGTCCGCGGTCACCCACGACACCGGCACGCCGGCCTGCAGCGCGCGGGCCAGCATCGTACGCGCCAGCATCGGCTTGGTGGCAAAGGGCGCGTCGGCCGGGATGCCGGCCCGGGCGCAGCGATCACGGTCATCGGTCCAGGACCGGGGCAGATACAACTCGGCGTCGATCAGTGCCCGCCCGAGCGGGGAGGCATAGGCCAGGAAGACGCCCACCTGGCAGTTGTCCACCCGGCCAGCGGTACCGGAGTACTGGCGCTGCACCCCGGCCGACTTGTCGCCCTTCTTCAGGAAGCCGGTCTCATCGACGATCAGCACGCCGTCGCGGTGGCCGAGGTGTTCCATCACGTACTCACGCAGATCGACGCGCACCTGGCGCGGGTCCCAGCGGGCGCTGTTGAGCAGGCGCTGCATACGATCCGGCGTCGCATCCCCCGCCGCCTCGGCCAGCTGCCAGCCGTTCTTGCGCTCGATCGGCGCCAGCAACCCCAGCAGATAAGCCCGCGCCTGTCGACGCGGCTCCACCCGCCCGAACCGGCCCGCTACCCGGCCGAACAACACATCCAGCCCCGTAACCCACTCCCGCAGATCAGCAGCGGTTAAGTCATCTGGCATGTTCACACGCTACAGATCTCAAAGCCTCGCTGTAGTACTAGCTAGACGGCGGCGAGATGCGCCTGGGCCCGCTTAAGTCGCGAGCAGGACGCCGAAGGGTGAGCATCCCGGCAGCCATCATCCCCGTGCTGACCGAACACCTGGCCACCTACGTCGCCCCACCGGACGACGCCTTCGTCTTCCTCGGCAAGCGCGGAGCCTTCCTCAGAGGCGGCAACTTCCGACGGGAGGCCAAGTGGGTGGAAGCGCTCAAGGAGATGGGCGTACAGGGCCTGCACTTCCACGATCTCCGGCACACCGGCAACACCCTGGCCGCCCAGTCAGGGGCAAGCCTGGCAGACCTGAAGGCGCGCATGGGACACGACAGCGACCGAGCGGCGCTGATCTACCAGCACGCCACCCGCGACGCGGACCAGAGAATCGCCGACGCGTTGAGCGCTCGCGTAGAGGCCGAACAGAAGAAGATCGCCAAAGGCTAATGGCACGTTAATGGCACGAACGCCGCTTCTCATGATCAGAGAAGCGGCGTTTTGGCTGGTGGAGCCTAGGAGATTCGAACTCCTGACATCCTGCTTGCAAAGCAGGCGCTCTGCCAACTGAGCTAAGGCCCCTTCGACGAAGATAGCTTACCGGGCCGGGGAAGCCACCCGCGTCGTCCCGAGGTCGTCGCTCAGCACCAGGCCTGGGAAGTCCGCGAGGGAGTCCAGGATGTGCGTGGCGCCGCCCTTGAGCAACCGTTCTCTGCTGTGCACGCCGGTCATCAGCCCCGCCACCACGGAGGCCCCGGCCCGGCGCCCGCAGAGCATGTCGCTCTCCGAGTCGCCGACAACCGCCACGTGCCGTACGTCCGCCACGCCGAGTCGCAGCACGGCGTGCAGGACCATGTCCGGCCAGGGACGGCCGCGGCCGCCCGCGTCCTCCGGAGAGATGGCCAGGTCGACCTTGTCGTGCCAGCCGAGGACGCCGAGCACGCGGCTGAGCGTCGTACGGCTGAACCCGGTGATCAGGGCGAGCTTGACCCCGGTGCCGCGGAGTTTGTCGAGCACCTCCAGGACCCCGGGCACGGGCTCCAGTCCGGCACGTTCCAGCGCACCCTCGTAGGAGCGCTCGAACGTCAGGTTCGCCGCCTGGGCCTGGGCCTCGTTGCCGGGGAAGATGCCCCGGAAGACATCGATCTTGGGACAGCCCCGGGACCGGTGCACGTGAACCATGGCACGCGCGTACGCTCCGGTCCCGGGCACTATGCCCTGGGTGGCGATCGCCTCGGCGAAGGCGCGCTCGACCATGGCGATGTCACCGACTGTGGTGCCTGCCAGGTCCAGGCACGCCAGCTCGATGGGGACGACGTCACTCATCGCCTCGCCGGTCGGTTAGTTCTCGCTGCCGGTCGCCTCGGTCCAGAGATCGAGCTCGGCGCGGTCGGCCTGAACCTTACGCCAGATCAGCAATCCCCCAAGGGCGACCAGCGCCAGAACGAGCAGCTTCTTCACGGTGTGACCCCACTTCTTCGACGGTCTCACCTGCCGGGGTGAGACCCAACGGTTGACATGCAGCCTAGCAAGGGATGGCTGCGCTCCTTGTGTTGCGCACGAACCTGATGTGCGGCTTGTGCGTAGAACGAGCCTTCAGCTCGGCCTGGATCACCCCTTCGACCCCGGCCAGTATCCATCCCGTCCTGGGCAATCTGCCAATCACTTCGGACAACATCCCGATCATGCCAAATATCCGGACGTCCTGCGCGCGCGGCATACCCCCGCAGGTATCTTACGTTCCCGCCGCCGCCCAGTTCATGAGAATCACGGACGCGTCCGTCAGCGGCGTCGCTTTGCCGAGGATGTGACGCGAACTCGGCTTCTCGGCCGGCGGGCTGCGGTGGATGTCCAACGCCTACGTCACGACTTCGGCGGTTTGCTGCTGAGCGGGCGGCTGTCCGACCTGTTCGGGGGCACGCGGGGTGTTCGTCACCGGACGGGTTTTGCTGATCGGCCCGTCCATGATGGCCGCTGCACCTGGGACGGCGCACGGTACAGGGCGTCGACGTCGTCAACACGATCTACCGGGCCGGCTCGGCTGTCATGACCGGCCGGGGACACCGCCGAGGATCAGCGTCGAAGGGCCGACGGTTTCCGGGTCGCCTTCGCGGGCACCGCGGTGGTGGCCGTCATCGGTGCGACGCGCCCACCACGCTGAGGCACAAGCCGCCCATACGCGAAACCGTGAGCTGAATCTCACACCCACCGGAATACCCTAGGGGGTACCGTGTTAGAGTATTCGGCAGGAACCTGAACCACGTTGAAGGAGACCGTAATGAGCACCGCCACCTACACCGTCAAGGGCATGACCTGCGGCCACTGCGTGAGCTCGGTGAAGGAGGAGGTCGGCGGCGTGGCCGGCGTCACCGGCGTCGAGGTCGACCTGGCCAGCGGCCGGCTCACCGTGACCAGCGAGAGCCAGGTCGAGGAGTCCCAGATCGCCTCCGCGGTTGAGGAAGCCGGATACGAACTGGTCGGACAGTCATGAACACGGCCGCCAAACTCGGCTCCTACGCCCTGGGGCTCGCCGTCGTCTTCGGCGGGGCCCTGGGCGTGGGCCGGGCGGTCGGCCCGGTGGCCGAGGAACAGCCGACGCAGAGCCACGCCGCCATGGAGAAGGGCCAAGATGCCCTGAAAGGCCGAGAGGGCCGAGAGGGCCAAGACGGCCAGGAGCACGAGGCGCCGGAGCAGGCGTCCAGTGACACCCCCGGGGGCTGCAAGTGTCGCAGAACGGATACACCCTCAACCCGCTGACCCCGATCGAGACCGGCAAGGCCACCGACTTCCGCTTCGCGGTGACCGGCCCGAACGGCCGTCCGGTGACCGACTACCAGGTGGAGCACGACAAGAAGCTGCACTTCATCGTGGTCTCCCGTGACCTGACGACCTTCCTCCACCTGCATCCGGAGATGACGCCCGACGGCATCTGGTCGGTCGGGCTGACGCTGCCGGAGGCGGGGGCGTACCGGGCCTTCGCCGACTTCGCCCCGACCGGCGGCGAGAAGCTGACGCTCGGCGCCGACCTGCAGGCCGCCGGCGACTACCGGCCGAAGCCGCTGCCCGAGGCGAGCCGCTCCTCGAAGGTCGGCGACTACACTGTGAGCCTCGACGGAGACCTGGTCCCCGGGCGGGCGAGCAAGCTCACCCTCTCGGTGAGCAAAGACGGCGAGCCGGTCACCGACCTGCAGCCCTACCTGGGCGCGTACGGACACCTGGTCGCCCTCCGCGCCGGTGACCTGGCCTACCTGCACGTGCACCCGGAGCAGAGCGAGAAGGCCGGTCCGCAGATCACCTTCTACGCCGAGGTGCCGAGCATCGGCGACTACCGGCTGTTCCTCGACTTCAAGCACGGGGACGAGGTCCGTACCGCGGACTTCACCGTGCGCGCCACGCAGGGCGCCGCGGAACCGTCGGCCCCCCACGGCCACTGAACACCGAGACGTTGAGAAAGGAGAGGTGATGTCTTCCCTCATCGAGGAAAAGGCCGTCGAACTCGCGATCGGCGGAATGACGTGCGCGTCCTGCGCCAACCGCATCGAGCGCAAGCTGAACAAGCTTGACGGCGTGACCGCGACGGTCAACTACGCGACGGAGAAGGCGAAGGTCACCTTTCCCGACGGGCTCGACCCCCAGGCGCTGATCAGCGAGGTGGAGAAGGCGGGCTACACCGCCGCGCTCCCGGTCGCCAAGGAGCGGGAAGAGCAGGCCGGGCAGGCCGAGCCCGCCGACGAGCTGCGTCCGCTGCGCGACCGGCTGATCGCCGCCGTCACGCTGAGCGTGCCGGTGATCGCGATGGCGATGGTCCCGGCGCTGCAGTTCACGAACTGGCAGTGGTTGTCGCTGGTGCTGGCCGCGCCGGTCGTGGTCTACGCGGGCTGGCCGTTCCACAAGGCCGCCTGGACGAACCTGCGCCACGGCGCCGCGACCATGGACACGCTGATCTCCATCGGCACGCTGGCCGCGCTCGGCTGGTCGCTGTGGGCGCTGTTCTTCGGCACGGCGGGCACGCCGGGCATGACGCACCCGTTCGAGCTGACCATCGAGCGCACCGACGGTTCGGGCAACATCTACCTGGAGGCCGCGGCGGGGGTGACCGCGTTCATCCTGGCCGGGCGCTACTTCGAGTCGCGTTCCAAGCGGCGGGCGGGGGCCGCGCTGCGGGCCCTGATGGAGCTGGGCGCCAAGGACGTCGAGCTGGCCGACGGGCGGCGGGTGCCGGTCGAGCAGCTCAAGGCGGGCGACACCTTCGTCGTGCGGCCGGGTGAGAAGATCGCGACCGACGGTGTGATCGAGGAGGGCACCTCCGCGGTCGACGCCTCGATGCTGACCGGCGAGTCCGTGCCCGTCGAGGTGCGTCCCGGCGACACCGTCACCGGCGCGACCGTGAACGCGGGCGGCCGGTTGGTGGTGCGGGCCACCCGGGTCGGCGCGGACACGCAGCTCGCCCAGATGGCCAAGCTGGTCGAGGACGCCCAGACGGGCAAGGCCGAGGTGCAGCGGCTGGCCGACCGCGTGTCGGGCATCTTCGTGCCGATCGTGATCGCGCTGGCCCTGGGCACCCTGGGCTTCTGGCTCGGCACCGGCAACGGCGCGGGGGCCGCGTTCACCGCCGCGGTGGCCGTGCTGATCATCGCCTGCCCGTGCGCGCTCGGCCTGGCCACGCCCACGGCGCTGCTGGTCGGCACCGGCCGGGGCGCGCAGCTCGGCATCCTGATCAAGGGTCCGGAAGTGCTGGAGTCCACCCGCCGCATCGACACCATCGTCCTGGACAAGACCGGCACGGTCACCGAGGGCAAGATGACGCTGGTCGGCGTGCACCTGGCCGAGGGCGAGAGCCGCGAGGAGGTGCTGCGGCTGGCCGGCGCCATCGAGCACGCCTCCGAGCACCCGATCGCCCAGGCCATCGCCAGGGAGGCGAACTCCGACGCGACCGTGGAGGACTTCGCCAACGTCGAGGGCCTCGGCGTGCAGGGCATCGTGGACGGGCACGCGGTCCTGGTGGGCCGGCCGAGGCTGCTGGCCGAGTGGTCGCAGCACCTGCCCGCCGGCCTGGCGGCCACCCTTGAGGAGGAGCAGGCGAAGGGCCGCACGGTGGTCGCGGCCGGCTGGGACGGCAAGGCCAGGGCACTGCTGGTGGTGTCCGACGTGGTCAAGGAGACCAGCGCGGAGGCCATCGCCAGGCTGCGCACGCTGGGCCTCACCCCGGTCCTGCTGACCGGCGACAACGAGGCCGTCGCCCGGCAGGTCGCGGACGAGGTCGGCATCGACGAGGTGATCGCCGAGGTGCTGCCCGCCGACAAGGTGGACGTGGTCAAGCGGCTGCAGTCGGAGGGCAAGGTCGTGGCGATGGCCGGCGACGGCGTCAACGACGCGGCCGCGCTCGCCCAGGCCGACCTGGGCCTGGCCATGGGCACCGGCACGGACGCCGCCATCGAGGCGTCCGACTTGACCCTGGTCAGGGGCGACCTGCTGGTGGCCGCCGACGCGATCAGGCTCTCCCGCCGGACGCTCGGCACGATCAAGGGCAACCTGTTCTGGGCCTTCGCCTACAACGTGGCCGCCCTGCCGCTGGCCGCCCTCGGCCTGCTCAACCCGATGATCGCGGGGGCCGCGATGGCCTTCTCCAGCGTGTTCGTGGTCAGCAACAGCCTGCGGCTACGCCGCTTCAAGTGACCGCCAAGGCCCTACGCCGGTTCAGGTGACCGCCAAGGCCCTACGCCGGTTCGAGTGACCGCCAAGGCCCTACGCCGGTTCGAGTGACCGCTGAGCCCATCTGACGGCCGGTGCCATCGCGGCGCCGGCCGTCATGAACGCCAGCCCCAGCAGCAACCAGCCCACGGTCCCGCCGTCGAGCACGAGCGTGGTGAGCACGGCCGGGCCGAGCATCCTCGCCACGGCCGTGCCGGTGCCGAAGAAGCCCTGGTACTGGCCCTGCCTGTCGTCGGGGGCCAGACCGAAGCCGATCTCCCAGGACCCCGCGGCCAGCAGCATCTCCCCCGCGACCTGCAGACAACCCGCCGCGATCAGGAAGACCCAGCCGTACGGGCTGAGGGCGAACACCGCGCACGCGGCGAACAGCACGACACCCGCCCGGCGCACGGCCGTGGACGCGTCCCGCAGGTCGCGCACCCGGCGGGCCACGCGTACCTGGAAGAGCAGCACGCTGCCGGTGTTGAGCACGAGCAGCACCGAGACCAGCCAGGCGGGCCCGGACGTGCGCTGCGCGATCCACAGCGGCACCACGAGGCTGAGCAGCGGCATGTAGAACAGCATCACCGCGTTGATCATCGTGACCAGCGCGTACGGCCGGTCCCTGAGCACGGCCAGCCGCGGTCCCGGCGCGGCGGGCGCGGGCCGCACGGCGGGCAGCCGGAGCAGGACCAGCGCGGCCACCAGGAAGCTCAGGGCGTCGAGCGTGAACACCGCGACGTATCCGGCACGGGTGCCGACGGCCAGCGCGACGCCGCCCAGCGCGGCCCCCACGGCCATGCCGCCGTTGAGCGTGGACTGCAGCACCGCCCGCACGACCGTGCGGCGCGCCGGCTCGACCAGCCCGGCCAGCAGGGCCTGCCGGGCCGCCGACAGCCCGGTCTGCGCGGTTCCGTAGACGCAGGCGACCAGCAGGAACAGCGCGAACGAGCGGACGAACACGAACGAGCCGGCCGCCACCGCGGTCGTGAGCGCGAGCAGCACCGCCACGCCGCGCGGCCCCCGCCGGTCGGCCAGGTGCCCGAGCGGCACCCCCGCCACCGAGCCGACCGCCCAGCCCAGCGTGAGGCCGAGGCCGATCTCGGTGGCCGACAGCCCCACGACGTCGGCGAAGTAGAGCGCCGAGGTGACCAGGTACGCGCCGTCGCCGATGGAGTTGGCGAGCTGCGCGGCGGCGAGGACCCGCTGGGTTCTCATGACTTGTATGACTCCGGGGTCATCCGGGTGGCGACGCCCATCCTGTTCCAGGCGTTGATGGTGGCCACGGCCACGGTCAGCGCGGCCAGCTGCTGCTCGTCGAAGTGCGCGGCGGCCTGCGCCCAGACCTCGTCGGTGACGTCGTCGGTGGACAGGCGGGTGGCGGCCTCGGTGAAGGCCAGCGCGGCGCGTTCCTGCGGGGTGAAGAAGGGCGCCTCGCGCCAGACGGCCACGGCGTGCAGCCTGGCGTCGCTCTCCCCCGCCTGCTTGGCGTCGGTGCTGTGCATGTCCACGCAGTAGACGCAGCCGTTGATCTGGCTGGCGCGCAGCCGTACGAGTTCGAGGAGGGGCTTGGGGAGGGTGCTCTGTGCCACGAACCGGTCCAGGCCGGCCATCGCCCTGTAGGCCTCGCCGGCGAACTTCCCGAGTTCCATGCGTTCGGTCATGTGCCCATTTTGGCCGCCCTCTTGTCCCGATATAAGCTCCAATTTCCGCCAAGTTGATTGGGCCAAGTTGGACGTTCACATCAGCCTCCGAGGGCGCGGTGACCTGGCCGCACAGGTCTACCGGCAGCTGCTCGACGCCATACTCGACGGGCGCCTGCGCTCGGGCGAGCGGCTGCCGCCGACCAGGGAGCTGGCCGGCCGGCTGGAGATCTCCAGGAACACGGTGGCGGTGGCCTACGACCGGCTGGTGGCCGACGGCTTCCTGGTCGGCCGGGCGGGGGCGGGCACGTTCGTGTCGGCCGAGCCGGTGCGCGGCCGAGCCGCGCCCAAGGGGGTGGTCAGGCCGCGGGCGTTCTGGCGGGAGCTCGGGGCGACCGTCCGGGTGCCGCCCGCCCGGTACGACTTCCGCGTCGGCGTGCCGGACGCGCGGCTGTTCCCGATGGAGACCTGGCGCAGGCTGGTGGCCAGGGAGCTCAGGGTGGGCCTGGCGACGTACGAGGATTCGTCCGGCTATGAGCCTCTACGTGATGCTATTTCGCGTCATATCGGGATCAGTCGGTCGGTTCACGCGGGGCCCGACGACGTCCTGATCACCAACGGCGCTCAGCAGGCCCTCGACCTCGTCGGACGCGTCCTCATCGAGCCCGGCACGACCGTCGCCGTCGAGGAGCCCGGCTACCCGCCCGCCCGCCGATTGTTCAGCTCCCTCGGCGCCCGCGTGATCGGCGTGCCCGTCGACGCCGAGGGCCTGGACGTGGCGGCCATCCCCCGCTCGGCGAGCCTGGTCTACGTCACGCCCTCGCACCAGTTCCCGCTGGGCACGCCCATGTCGCTGGCCCGCCGCGCCGCCCTGCTCGCCTGGGCCGAGCGCCGCGCCGCCGTGGTGATCGAGGACGACTACGACAGCGAGTTCCGCTTCGGCGAACGTCCGCTCGAACCCCTGCAGAGCCTCGACCGGTCAGGCCGGGTGATCTACGTGGGCTCGTTCTCCAAGACCCTGCTGCCCATGCTCAGGCTCGGCTTCCTCGTCGCCCCCGCCTCGCTCGGCCCGGCCCTGCGCGCCGCGCGGCAGCTCTCCGACTGGCACGGCGACGTGCCCACGCAGGCCGCCCTGGCCCGTTTCATCGACGAGGGCCTGCTGGCCAGGCACATCAGGAAGGCGACCCGCGAGTACGCCGCCCGGCACGACCTGGTCACCGCGACGCTGGCCGGGGACGAGCGGCTGCGCCTGATCCCGTCCGCCGCGGGCCTGCACGTGTGCGCCCGCCTGGCCCCCGGCGTGTCCCTGGGCCCCGGGCCGGACCTGGCCGTCGAGCAGCTCGACGCCTACTGCGGCGAGACCCCGGCACAGCCGGGCCTGGTCCTCGGTTACGGCGCGATCGGGCCGCACGACATCGTCCCGGGCCTGCGCCTGCTCACCGACAACCTGAAGACCGCCGACCTGAAGACGACCGACCTGAAGACGGCGCCCGGTCAGTAGTTGCGCCGGCTCCAGAACCGCCGCGCCCGCTCGCCCGACAGCTCCGGATCGTCCGGCGGCGAGGGCTGCTGCACGATGACGACGGTCGTCTTGGCGTGACGGGCGCAGTACATGCTGGTGGAGGGCAGCAGGATCCTGCTGAGCAGCCGGCGCCGGCCCCGGCCGAGCACCAGCAGGTCGCCCTCGCGGGCCAGATCGACGAGGTGGTAGCCGGGGTCGCCGACCTTGCTGAGCGTCGCCACGCGCAGGTCGTCGGGCACGCCCCCGGCGACGTCCTCGAACACGCCCGCGATCACCTCCGCGCAGCGGGACTCCTCGCCCTGCCGGATCGCGTGCTGCACGGGCAGCGCCTCGGGAAAGGGATGGACGGGCGCACGACTGACGTGAACGGCCACCAGAGCCATCCGGTGCAGCCTGGCCGCGCCGATGGCCCAGGCGAGTGCCCAACGCGAGGCCGGGGACTCGTCCACCCCCACGATCAGCCTCACACCGCCAGGCAGATCCTGTTCCACGGTGCCTCCTGGAAATGAAGTACGACCATAGTGCGCCAACCGGCCAGTTACCGGGAGGTGGCACTTTGCGAACTCTGGAGTCCCCCGCGAGCCCGGGCGTAGCATGCGGGGGTGGAACGAGGGTGGGTGCAACCCCGTCCCGCCCTCGACCGGCGGCTCGACGGGGCGCTTACGCACAGGCTCACCACGCTCGTGGCCTCTACAGGCTACGGGAAGTCGATCGCGCTCGCCGGGTGGAGCCACGCCGTGGGCGGCGTTCTGCACCTGCTCGGGCCCGCCGACCGCGACCTGCCGACGCTGGCGGGCTCGGTGGCGTCGGCGCTGGCCGAGGCCGTCCCGGGGTTGCCCGCCGACCTGCTGGCCGCGGCCGGGGCGCCGCTCGGCCCCGGCGCCGACGAGCTGTCCAGGGCCGCCGCGCTGGCGGGCGCGCTGGCCGAGGCGCTGGCCCGGCGGCTGACCAGGGGGCTGGCGCTGGTCTTCGACGGCGTCGACGCGATCACCGGCGCGCCCGGCTCGGTGCGTTACGTCGAGACGCTGGTCCGCGCCGCGCCCCGGCACCTGCACCTGGTCACCGCCTCACGGGCGCCGCTGCCGTTCCCGACGGCCCGGCTGCGCCAGGACCACGAGGTGCTCGACCTCGACGCCACCGACCTCGCGCTCACCCCGTCCGAGACCGCCGCCTGGGCCAGGGAGCGGCTGGGCGAGCAGGGGGCCGGCATCGCCGCCAGGCTGCACGAGGCGTGCGCGGGGTGGCCGGCCGCCGTCCAGGCCGCCCTTGACACGCTGGCCCGCGAGGAGCCGGCGAGCTGGCCGCGTACCGCGGCGAGCCTGGCCGCCAACTCGGCCACGCTCGAACACCTGACGCTCGCCGCGTTCAAGGACCTGCCGGCGGGCATGCGGGAGCTGCTGCGCGCGGCGACCGTCCTGCCGGTGCTGACCGCCGGCCTGGCCGCCACGCTCGGCGCGCCGCCCGACACGCTCGCGGCCCTGACCAGCCGCGGCCTGTTCATCGAGGCCGACCAGGACGGCCACCGGCTGACCTCCACCAGCAGGCACGTCCTGGCCAGGCACGCCCCGCTCGACCGGCACGAGGCCCACGACGTGGCCGCGGTCGCCGCCCGCTGGTACGTCGAGCACGACCAGCCCGAGCTGGCCCTGCGCGCCGCCGTCGCGACCGCCCACCCCGACCTCGCCGCGTCGCTGCTCAACTCCCACGGCCCCCGCCTGGCCGAACGCGGCGACGTGATCGCGGCGCTCGACCTGCTGCCCGAGCAGGCCAGAGGCTCGCCGCCGATGCTCAGGCTGGCCGGCATCGCCGAGCAGAACCGCGGCCACTGGACCCGCGCCCACGACCTGCTGGCCCGCGTCGCCGACGGCCCCGCCTTCGACGCGTTCGTGGCCAGGCGGCTCGGCTTCATCGACCACCTGCGCGGCGACCTCGACGCCGCCATGACGATGTACGCCAAGGGTCACGCCTACGGCTCGCCGCCCGCCGACGCCGCCATGTGCGCCGCCTCCATGGCCTCGGTGCTGTGGCTGAAGGGCGACCGGGCGGGCTGCGCCGAGCTGGCCGACCGGGCGCTGGAGCAGGCCGGCGGCCTCGGCGACCCCGGCGCGCTGGCGATGACCAACACGGTGCTGGCCATGCTCGCCGCCCTCGACGGCGACCGCCGCGCCAACGACGCCTATTACCTGCGCGCGCTGGAGTACGCCGAACGCGCCGGCGACGTCGTCCAGCTCATCAGGATCCGGGCCAACCGGGCCTCCCGCCATCTGGACGAGGGCGCCTACGCCGAGGCGCTGGCCGAGACGGAGGCCGCGAGCAGGCTGTGCGACCTGGTGTCGTTCGCGCCGTACGCCGCGCTCAACGTGGCCAACCGGGCCAAGGCGCTGGTCGGGCTCGGCCGGCTGGAGGAGTCGGCGATCGACGCCGCCGACGCGGTGGCCAGGTGGGAGGCGATGGGGTCGCGGCTGGTCAGCGTCGGGCTGGTCCGGCTGGGCGAGATCCACGCGCTGCGCGGCGACCGCGGGCAGGCGGCCGCCGTCTACCGCCGGGTGATCGCCGAGACCGGCCCGCTGGGCGAGGTGCAGACCCGCTCCAACGCGCTCAACGCGCTGGCCGAGCTGCTGGCCGAGGACGATCCCGAGGAGGCGTCCGAGGTGGCCGAGCAGGCGCTCGCGCACGCCGGCGGCATCGCCGGGGTCTCCGCGCGGGTGGCCGCGGCGCACGTGGCCCTGGCCGCCGGCCGTCGCGAGGAGGCCGCCCGGCTGGTCGGCGAGACCTTGCCGATCGCCGTGGAGCGCAGGGACCACGCGGCCCAGGCCGTGCTGCACGAGCTGCGCGCCCGGCTCGACGGCGATCCGGCGCAGGCCGACGAGGCGGTGCGCAGGTGGGCAGCACTCGGCGACCCGATCGGGCGGGCCAGGGCCGAGCTGGTGCGGGCGGCCCTGTCCGACCCGGTGAGCGGGGGTGAGGTGGCCGTACGGGTGCGCGAGCGGATGCACGCGATCGGCTGCCGGGCGCTCGACGACCGGATCGACGAGCTGATCGCCCGCGCGGCGCCCGCGCCGGGGGCGGCGGTGGTGATCGAGACCATGGGAACGTTCCGGGTGCTGCGCGGCGCGGTGCCGGTCCCGCGTACGGCCTGGCAGTCACGTAAGGCCCGCGACCTGCTGAAGATCCTGGTCAGCCGCCGGGGCGGCGCGATCAGCAGGGAGCGGCTGGTGGAGATCCTGTGGCCCGAGCAGCGGGACGACGCGGTCGGGCTGCGGCGGCTCAACGTCATGGTGTCCACGCTGCGCGCGGTGCTCGACCCGGCCCACGAACGGCCCGCCGACGACGTCGTGGTCTCCGAGGAGGGCGCGCTGCGCCTGGACCTGGCGCACGCCGACGTCGACGTGGAGCGCTTCCTCGACCTGACCGCCGGAGCCGTAGGCCTGGAGCAGGCCGGCCGCGCCGCCGAGGCGCTGGAGCGTTGGACGGCGGCCGAGAGCGCGTACGGCGGCGAGTTCTGCGAGGAGGACCCCTACGCCGACTGGGCGGTGGGCCTGCGCGAACAGGCGCGGCTGGCCTACGTGCAGGCGGCCGCCCGGCTGGCCGCGGCGCGCACCCGCGAACGGCGCTACGACGAGGCCGCCCGCTACTGGCTGCGCCTGCTGGAGCGCGACGGCTACGACGAGCGCGCCCACCTGGGCCTGGTGCGCGTGCTCGACCTGGCGGGCCGGCGCGGCGACGCCCGCAGGCGTTACCACCTCTACGCCGAGCGCATGCGGGAGCTGGAGGTCGAACCCGCGCCCTACCCCACCTGAACCAGACCTGAACCGTCCGGGGTGATGGTGATCCGATGAGGACGGTCATCGTACGGCTGGTCGAGCCCGAGCAATCCGGCGGCCAGCTCCGCGGGCTGCTCGAAGAGGTGGGGGGCGAGCCGGTGCCGTTCAGCGGGGCCGACGCCGTGATCACCCTGTTGCTGAACGCGGCCGGCCTGAACCGCGATCCCGCCTGAACCTCGCGCGAACCTCGGCTCGCCACCATCTGTGGTGAGAGGAGGCACGATGAGCGAGCAACTGGGGAGTGGATGGCCGTTCGTCGGGCGAGGGGGATCGATCGCGACCGTGCGCGCGGCGCTGCGGTCGGGAGCAGGCGCGATGATCGCCGGTGAGGCGGGCGTCGGCAAGAGCAGGCTGGCCGCGCAGGCGCTGGCCGGGCTCGACGGGTACGAGGTCGTGCGCGTGCTGGGCACGGAGGCCGCGTCGATGATCCCGTTCGGGGCGTTCGCCCATGTGTTGACGGGTCCGCCGCAGGGCGGCGAGAACCTGCTGCGCTGGGCCGCGCGGCACCTGCGCAGGGGAGAGGGAGAACTGCTGGTGAGCGTGGACGACGCCCACCGGCTCGACGCGGCGTCGGCGGCGCTGGTGCACTACCTGGCCGCGGGTGGGGAGGCCAGGGTGCTGGTCACGGTGCGTACGGGCGGCCCGCTGCCCGCGCCGGTGGCCGCGCTGTGGAAGGACGAGCTGCTGACCAGGGTCGAGCTGCCGCCGCTCGGCCGCGACGAGGTCGGCCAGGTGCTGGCGGGCGCGCTCGGCGGCGAGGTGGCGGCGGGGACCGTCCGTCATCTGGCGGCCGTCACCGGCGGGAACGTGCTCTACCTGCGCGAGGTCGTGCACGCCGGACGCACGTCCGGCTGCCTGGCCGAGAGCGGCGGCGAGTGGCGCTGGCGGGGCGAGCTGTCGATGACGACCCGGCTGCGCGAGCTGGTCGGCGCCCGGATCGGCCACCTGGACCAGGACGAGCGGGAGGTGCTGGAGCTGGTGGCGTTCGGCGCGCCGGTGGGCGCGGAGCTGCTGGTCGCGCTGACCTCGCCGCGCGCGGTCGAGCGGGTCGAGGCCCGCGGCCTGGTCACGGTCACCGGCGACGGCAGGCGCGAGCAGGTACGCCTCGGCCACCCCCTGTACGGCGAGGTGGTCCGCGGCGACTGCGGCACCCTGCGGGCCAGGCGGCGGCTGCGGACGCTGGCCGAGGCCCTGGAGGCCAGCGGCCTGCGACGGCGCGAGGACGAGCTGCGCGCGGCCGTCTGGCGGCTGGACAGCGGGTCGGCCGCCGCGCCGGAGATGTTGTTGTCGGCCGCGGGCCTGGCCTGGGCCAGGCGTGACCCGCGGTTGGCCGCCCGGCTGGCCAGGGCCGCGATCGAGGCGGGCGCGGGCGTGCCGGCGGTCGCGCTGCTCGGCCAGGTGCTGATGGTGCTGGGCGACCAGGACGCGGCGCTGGCGGCGTTGCGGCAGGCGGCCAGGAACGCCGTCACCGAGGGCGAGCGCGCCCAGCACGCCTTCAGCCTGGGCATGAACCTCGCCTGGGCGGGCACGGACGCCGAGGCGTGCCGGGTGCTCGACCGGGCGGCCGAGTCCCTGACCGATCCGGCCTGGCGGCAGGAGGCGCACGTCTACCGGGGCGTCGCCGACTTCTTCGCCGGTCGGCTGGCCGGGGCCGCGGAGGCGCTGACGCGGGCGCGCGCGTGCGAGCCGATGACCGTGCGCGGCGCGGCGCACGCGGCCGCGCTGGAGTCCTGGACCGACGCCTACTCCGGGCGTACGGAGAGCGCACTCGCCGTGGCCGGGCGGGCCCTGGCGGGCAGGAACGACTGGGACGACGACGCCCCGCACGCGCTGCCGGCGCTGCTGGACGCGCGCTGCGCCGCCCAGGTGTTCTCCGGCCGCCTGGACGCGGCGGCGCGGACGGCCACGGAGGGCATGGAGGGCATGGAGCCGGCGGCGGCCGAGCTGTCGGTGTCGGGGTTCGGGGCGTACCGGGCGATGGTCGGCAGGCTGCGCGGCGACGCGGCCGGCGCGGCCCGCTGGGCCAGGGAGGACGCGGCCCGGTTGCCGCCCGGGACGCCGTACCGGGGGCGGTGCCTGGCCGAGCTGGCCCACGCGCGGGCGCTGCTGGGGGAGACGGCGGCGGCGCGGGCCGCGCTGGCCGAGGCCGAGGGGCCGGCCTCGCGGTGGGCGTTCACCCGGCAGCCGGTGTTGCAGGCCGCGGTCTGGGTGACGGCCTCGGCGGGCGACCTGGACCAGGCGGTGAGCCTGTGCCTGACGGCCGCCGGGCTGGCCGAGCGGCACGAGCAGTTCGGGCACCTGATGTTCGCGCTGCACGACCTGGTGCGGCTGGGCGCGCCCGCCCTGGCGGCCCGGCGGCTGGCCGCGCTCGCCGAACGGGTGGACGGGCCGCTGGCCGGGCTGTTCGCCCGGCACGCGCGGGCCGCGGGCGACCCCGCCGAGCTGCGGGACGTCGCCGCCGAGTTCGAACGGCTCGGCCTGATCCTGTACGCCGCCGAGGCCCTCGCCCAGGAGTCGGCGGCCCACCGCCGGGACGGCCGGGGCACGCTGGCCAAAGGGGCTCAGACCAGGGCATGGGCGCTGGCCAGGCGATGCCCGGGGGTCTCGACGCCCGCGCTGGTCGAGCTGGCCACGCCGGAGCTCACGCCGCGCCAGCGGGAGATCGTCAAGCTGGCTGCGGCCGGGCTGACGAACCGCCAGATCGCCGACCGGCTGACGCTGTCCACCCGTACGGCGGCCAACCATCTGCAGGCCGCCTACGAGAAGCTGGGGGTCAACGACCGCACGCAGGTGGGCCGCCTGCTGGCGGCGCTTTAGATCAGGCCGAGGAGGCCGGCGTACAGGGCCTGGCGGTCGCCGCCCGTCATGGCCCGGTACGGCTCGGCCGCCCGCCGGTTCGTGTCGGCCTCGATCGCGGCCCGCACGGGACCGTCCTTCAGCGCGACGATCCCGGCCGCGGTCAGCCCGGCCGCGCGCCAGGACTCGGCGTGCGCGTCGGCCCGGTGGTAGCGCAGCGCGGCGAGCCGGTTGAACAGCAGCAGGCCGGCGGGGGCGGCGTCCGGCTCGTACGGCGGCGCCATCACCTCCAGGGCGCCGCCCGGCACGCGTACGGCCCGGTCGAGCACCCCGCCCACCGACACGGCGAGACCGGCCACGTCATGGCCCGCCCAGACGCGGCCGGCCGCCTCGGCGTGCGCGGCGTACAGGCCGTCCACGAACGCCCGCCCCTCGGAGGTGAGCCGCAACGCCCCGGCGGAGTCCCGTTCAAGCGTGCCCTCGCGCAGGTGGACGCCGACGCCTTCGGTGACGTCGCCGTACCGGTAGACGGCGGCGAGCGCGGCCGTGGTCACCGGGCGCAGGGGAAGCACGAAGCGCAGGTCGTTGAGGAGGCCGCAGGTCAGGCCGGAGCGCTCGGCCAGGTCCAGGACGGCTCCGCGGGCGGCGGCGTGCACGTCGACGTGGGCCGCGTCGACGACGGGGGCGATCGCCGCGGCAAACTCCCCCAACCCCTGAAATTTCGGCATTGAGCGTCATTATGGCGCTCAATCCGTAGCCCATCAGCAGGAAACCGTAATCGCCGGGCTCCAGGGTGAGGTCAACCGTCCGGCGTCCGCCGGTGTTCTTCCACCGCCCGGTTCCTCTCCCCTGGAGTCCCTGATGTCCCTCCGTCCTCGCTGGGCGGCCCTGCCCGTGGTGCTGGTCGCGGTGTTCATGACCACGCTGGACTTCTTCGTCGCGAACGTGGCCGTGCCCTCGATCCGCGCCGACCTGGGAGCGGGCGACGCGGCGAGCCAGTTCGTGGTGGCGGGGTACGGGCTGGCGTACGCCGCGGGCCTGATCGTCTCGGGACGGCTCGGCGACCTGTACGGGCCGCGCCGCCTCTTCGCCACCGGGCTGGCCCTGTTCACGCTCGCCTCGGCGGCCTGCGGCGGCGCGCCGGACGCCGCCGCGCTCGTGCTCGCCCGGGTGGCGCAGGGCGTCGCGGCGGCGCTGCTCGCGCCGCAGGTCCTGACGCTGATCGGGACGCTGTTCCCGGGCGCGGGCCGGGCCAGGGCGTTCGGCTGGTACGGCACGGTGGTGGGCCTGGCCGGGATGAGCGGCCAGGTCGTGGGCGGGCTGGTGGTGGCCGCCGATCCCCTCGGGCTCGGCTGGCGGGCGTGCTTCCTGGTCAACGTGCCGATCGGCCTGGCGGCGCTGGCGCTGACCGGGCGGCTGGTCCCCCGCGTCGCCGGGGCCGGGTCGCGTGCGGGGCTGGACCTGCCGGGGGCGGCGCTGGTCGCGGCGGGGCTGGCGGGCGTCGTGCTACCGCTGGTCCAGGGCCGCGAGGAGGGCTGGCCGGAGTGGACGTGGCCGTGCCTGGGCGGCGCGGCGCTCACGCTGGCGGCGTTCGTCCGGCGGCAGCGGCGGCTGGCGGCGACCGGCCGGGAACCGCTGCTGGACCTGGAGGTGTTCGGCGAGAAGGGGTTCACGGCCGGGCTGGCGGCGGTCGCGCTGCTGTTCGGCACCTCCGCGGGCCTGTCGTTCGTGCTCGCCCTCCACCTCCAGGACGGCCTCGGCCTCGGCCCCCTGGCCGCCGGGGCGGTGTGCACGGCGCTGAACGCCGGTTTCTTCCTGGCCTCGCCGCGCTCGGCCCGGGTGCCGCGCCCGGCCGGCCCGCTGGCGCTGCTGCTCGGGCTCGGGCTGCTCCTCCAGGCGGGGGAGTCGCCGTACCTGGTGGCGGGCGCGCTGCTGGTGGCGGGGGCGGGGATGGGGCTGATCATGTCGCCGCTGCTGTCCTCGGTCCTCGCGTCCGTACGCCGGGAGCGCGCGGGTGCGGCGGCCGGGGTGCTGGGGACCGTCCAGGAGACCGGCGGCGTGCTCGGCGGCACGGTCACCGGCGCGGTGTTCTTCGGCTCCCTGGACGCCGGCTGGCCCGCGGCCACCAGGGCGGCCCTGCTCGTGCTCATCGTGGGTGCGCTGGGCGTGCTGGCCCACTCGGTACGCCGCCCGCGCCGCCCCGAGCCGTGCCCGGCGATGTCCCTGGAGCCGAACCGCTGATCGCGGGGCCCGTCCAGGCCGTCAGCCGTACCGGCCGGCCGTGGGCGGACGCAGGGCGGCGGCCAGGTCGTCGGCCAGGCCCGGCAGCTCGTCGGGCCTCAGCGTGGAGACCGTCAGCCGCAGCGCGGGCGGCGTGCGGACGCGGTTGCGGGCGCCGGGCGCGGCGGCCCAGCCGAGGGCCAGCAGCCGGGTGACGGCGGTGGTCTCGTCGGCGACCGGGACCCAGACGTTGAGCCCGCTGCGGCCGTGCGCCCGCAGGCCACGCGCGGCCAGCGCGTCGATCAGGCCGTCCCGCCGCCCGGCGTACGCGGCGGCGACGGCCGCGGTGTCCACAGCCTGTGCACGCCACAGGTGGGCGACCGCGCGCTGCAGCAGATGGCTGACCCAGCCCGCGGCCAGCCGCTGCCGGCCGCGCAGCCGGTCGAGCGTGACGGGATCGCCGGTGACCAGCGCCAGCCGCAGATCGGGGCCGAACGCCTTGGCCGTCGAGCGGGTGAGCAGCCAGCAGGTGGTCACGCCGGCCAGGGGATGGAGGGGGAGGTCCACCAGGCTCGCGCCGTGGTCGTCCTCGATCAGCACCACGTCGGGGCGGGTGGCGAGCAGGGCACGCAGGTCAGCGGCCCGCCGGGCGGTGACGGCCGCGCCGGTGGGGTTCTGGGCGCGGGCGGTGATCACCACCGCTCGTACGCCCGCCCGCAACGCCCGGTCGAGCTCGTCCGGCAGCGGGCCCTCGTCGTCCAGCCGCATCGGGACCGGCCGCAGCCCCAGAGCGGCGACCAGGTCGAGCAGGGCCGTCCAGCCGGGATCCTCGACGCCGATCGCGTCGCCGGGACGAAGGTGGGCGTTCAGGACTCGTTCCACCGCGTCGAGGGTGCCGGAGGTGATCGCCAGCGGCGCGGCGGGCACGCCGTCCGCACGCAGGCGGGCGGCGGCCAGGAAGAGCAGCTCCTCGTCGTCGCCCGTGCCGTACATGGCCGGGCGCTGCTCGTGCGCCCTGGCGGCGGCGGCGAGCGCCTCGTGCAGCGGCGGCAGCAGGGCCGGGTCGGGGTTGCCGTGCGACAGGTCGCGCACGCCCGGCGGCACCTCGATGCGGATCTCCTCGCGGGTCGTGGTGGCCGGGCGCGGCCGGACCCGCGTGCCGCGCCGGCCCGCCGTCTCGACGATCCCGCGCTCCCGCAGCAGCCGGTACGCGGCCGCGGCGGTGTTCGGGCTGACCTCGGCCGTGGCGGCCACCTCGCGCACCGGCGGCAGGTGCATCCCGGGAGGCAGCAGGCCCGCGGACACGGCGGCCTCGACGCCGGCCGCGATCTCGCTGGCCGTCCCACCGACGATCCTGTATGTTTCTGACACAAAATACATTATGTACTAATACAAAGCCCGCCGGGAGGATTTCACGTGCTCATTCATCCCTGGGACGCGGCACGGGACGACGACGAGTGGCGCGCCTGGCTGGCCACCCGCGACTTCGGCCAGCTGGCCGCGAACGGCCCCGACGGCGGTCCGCCCGTCGTCGTCCCCACCCACTTCCTCTTCGACGGCGCCGCGGAGGTGCTGCTCCACCTGGCCAGGCCCAACCCGGTGTGGGCGGCGATCGAGCGCGATCCGGCGGTCCTGCTGAGCGTGCACGACGACTACGCCTACATCCCCGGCGGATGGCGGACGGGCGACCCCGAGACCGGCGTGCCCACCAGCTATTACGCCTCCGTCCAGCTCACCTGCCGGGCCGAGGTGGTGGACGACGCCGAGGGCAAGGCCGAGATCCTGCGCCGCCAGCTCGCCCACTTCCAGCCCGACGGCGCGCACGGCGTCGTGGCGGCCGGAGATGGGCCCTACCACCGGCAGCTGCCCGGCCTGCGCGGGCTGCGGCTGTCGGTGGTGGAGGCGCGCGCGAAGTTCAAGTACGACGGCCGCCACCCCGTCGAGGCCCGCGAGCGCGTCGCCGGCCTGCTGGCCGAGCGCGGCCTGCCGGGCGACGCCGGAGCCAGGGAGCAGCAGCTCAGGCGGATGGCTGAGCGCTGAAGCAGGTGCGCAACATGCGGATGAGGGCCCGTTTCTCCCGGTAGGTGATGGTCAGCCCGTAGTGGTGCTTCACGGTGATCCAGGCCCGCGCGTACGTGCACCAGTACGACCTGCGCGGCGGCCGCCAGGTCGCCGGGCTGCTGCCGGCCTTGTCCAGGTTGACCGACTCGCTGACGGCGATGAGCTCGGGCCTGGTGAGATCGTTGGCGAACGCCTGCCGCCGTTCGTCGGTCCAGGCGTTCGCGCCGGAGACCCAGAGGCATGAACCGCTCGTGCGAATACCCCCCTCAGCGAACGCGCCTCGGCGACCACCAGCTCCCGCAACTCGCCCCGGGCGCGGACGACCGAGGTCGGCTCGGGCAGGACCAGGGGGAGGAGCAGCAGCGGCCACATGACGACGATCATGGATCCAGCATTAGCAGCCCACCCCTGGTTGCTCCTAGTATTTGACGACTCACACAGAGCGATGTCGATGGAGAGGGTCCCACATGCAGTCGCCGGGCGGTCCGGGCCGGGAGCAGCTGCTCGACTGGGTCGAGCGGGTGGCGGACTTCGTCTCCGAGGAGTGGGGGCTGGCTCCGATCACCGGCCGCGTCCTTGGCTGGCTCATGGTCTGCGACCCGCCCGCGCAGACGGCGTCCGACATCGCCGACGCCATCGGCGCGAGCCGCGCGTCGCTGACGACGACCATGCAGCTCCTGACGTCGATCCGGCTCGTCCACAAGTTGCGCAGGCCGGGGGAGCGCAACGTCTACTACCGGATCGAGGACGACGCCTGGTCGAAGGTCCTGCGCCAGAAACTGGCCGCGTTCACGGCCTTCGACGCGCTCGCCGAGGAGGGTCTGCGGCTCGGCTGGACGGACGAGGCCCAGACCGCCCGCATCCGCTCCGCGCACGACTCCATAGCGGCTGTCGCCACCGCTCTCGACAGCCTGTGGAAAACTGACGGGCCTGTGGATAACTAGCCTTCGGCGTCCGGATACTGGAAGACGTCGTCCAGGGGCACCCGGAACACCCGGGCGATCTGAAAGGCCACCTCAAGAGAGGGTGAATACCGGCCCTGCTCGATGGCGATGACGGTCTGCCGCGTGACGCCGACCCGCTGGGCCAGCTCGGCCTGCGTCATCTCCCCGTGCGCGAACCGCAGAGCCCTGATGGAGTTGGTGACCTTGGTCGGTTTGCCCATGCCTACAGGCCCCTCCGGTAGGCGACGAGCCGCAGCGGGGTGGCCACCAGAGTGGACAGGACGAGTGCGGCGTAGATGGCGTTGGCGATCCAGAAATGGTCGGCTTCCGCCATGGTCAGGCCAAGGGGGACCACCAGGGAGGCAGCGAGGACGACGCCTCCGACATGTTGGGCGGCACGGTTGATTTCCCTGTCTCGCACGTCGCTCTTGTGACTCTCGCTGGGCTTCACGATCTCGACCACGATACGGCCCGCGATCGACAGGACGATGCTGATCCCGATCGCCCACGCCATCGGCGCGACATAGGGGACGGCGCTGAGCGGGCCATCGCCGGCCCGGCCCAGAATGACGATGACGTAGGCCACATAACTGCCGACCGTCGCCACGAGATAGACCCAGGCGCCCTTTTCCTCGTACGACATCACAAGCAGGAAAGGTAAAACAATCTAGACATCGTGTCAATGATTTCAGACTTGTCCACCACTGTGGACAACCATCCCCATCCTGTGGATAACTTCGCGCCATTTGTGTGGCAGTCCGCGCGGGAGCCCTTTGCGCGGGAGCCCTTCGCGCGGGCCGGGCTCATCGCCGCGGCGAAAGCGCCTCCGCCGGGCGGGCCGGTCCACCATGCTTGCACCTGTCCCAGGACAGGAGGGCAACCATGCGCTACTTCCTCGAGGTCCCCCTCGACGACGGCGGCACCGTGCTCGTGGAGGTCAACGAGCGGCCCGGCGACGAGCCGCTCCCCGCCGGACGGGCCCGCGCGGCCGTCGAACGTATGCCGGAGGCTCTGGGCGCGGGCCTCCAGCGCGTCCAGGCCTTCGCCACCGACGTTTTGCGCCGCATGCGATCATGCCCGGAGCCGCCGGACGTGGTCGCGGTCGAGTTCGGGATGAAGCTGACCGCCAAGGCCGGGGTGGTCGTCGCCGAATCGACGGGGGAGGCCCACCTCAAGGTCACCGCGGAGTGGCGGAGACCGGAAGGCGGCTGATCCGGCCTTCCGTGGAGCGTGCGCGGGTCACGCCTTGATGGCCGTGCCCTGCGCCGAGACCAGCCGCCAGTTTCCGTCGGGGCCGGCGGCGTACACGTGCGTGTACCGGCTCCCGGCACTGAACGTGCTGCCATCGGGGTTCGTGAAGTTCATCCCCGTACGCCCCACGACGATCCCGACGTCCCCGATCACCCGCACGATGGCCTCGTCCGGGAACGAGTCGATCTTCGGGAACTGCAGGCTTCCCGACGTCACCAGGTCGAGCAGGACGTCCTTGCCGGCGACCGTCCCGTCCTCGACCCCCACCAGGACGAAGTCGTCCGTCAGCAGGTCCTTCAGGTGGTCGTGGTCGTTGGCCACCAGGGCGTCGAAGAAGCTCTGGTCCAGTTCGACCAGGGTGGTGCGGTGGGTGCTCACGGGCGTCGTCCGTTCTCGTCGATGTGCGGGCAACGAGGGTAGACGTTGACGCCGGTGACAAGGTCAAACCGTCAGGCCGCGAACCGCTTCAGCAGCAGCTCCAGCCGGCGTTCGTGCTGCTCGGCCGGCAGCCGCCTGCCGCGCATGAGCGTGACCAGCCCGTGCAGGGCGGCCCAGTAGGTCTCGGTGAGCAGCGGCAGGTCCTCCCCCTCGCCGACGTGCGGGCGCAGCCCCTCGACCAGCTCGCCGAACGCCGCGTGCAGGGCCGCGGGAGCCTCCGGCGTGGCGAACGGCAGGTCGACGTTCTGGCTGAAGATGACGTCGTAGAGCGCCGGACGCCGCTCGGCGAACGCCGTGTAGGCCGCACCGACGGCCGCCAGGGCGCTGCCGGCGTCGGGAGCCGCGGTACGGGCCGCGCGCAGCTCGTCCGCGAGGATCACGCAGCCCTCCACGGCCACGGCCGCCATGATCGCGCCCTTGCCCTTGAAGTGGCTGTACAGCACCGGCTGGCTGTACTCGATGCGCTCGGCCAGCCGCCGCGTCGTCACCGCCTCCCAGCCCTCGGCCTCGGCCAGCTCGCAGGCGGCCGTGATGATCAGCTTCTCGCGTTCGGCACGTTCGCGCTCCCGGCGCGCATGGATCGACATGCTCTGAATTCTAGCACCGCTAGCGCTTCTGTCATCGTTCTGCTAGCGTCGTCCTCGTTCCTAGCAACGCTAGCTCTTGGAGACGGACATGCTCACCACCATTGCCTACGGCCTCGCCATCGCCCTCAACCTGATGGTCGTGTTCATCGGCGCGCGCTTCCTGTTCGTCCCGGTCGCCGCGGCCGCCGGCTACGGCGTCCCCGCCAAGCAGGACGGCGACCGGGCCTACCTGACCATCAAGGGGCTGCGCGACGGCACGTACGGGCTGCTCGGCCTGGCCCTGCTGGCCTTCGTCGGCGCCCAGGCCGAAGCCTGGTTCATGCTGATCGTCGCGCTGCTCCCCCTGGGCGACACCCTGATCGTGCTCCGCAACGGCGGCACCAAGGCGGTCGCCTTCGGCGTGCACTTCGCGACCGCCGTCGCCCTCCTCGTCAACGCCGCCCTGCTCTTCGCCGTGTGACCCGGCGGTCCCGGAGCTACCCCGCCGTCGCCGTCCGTACGTCCCGCTCGATCTCCCGCCGGGACGTGCGCAACGGCGAGAACCACATGACCACCGGACCGGCCAGCATCCCGGCCGAGAACACGAGAAGCGTGCCGCGCATGCCGATCCCGCCGGCCAGCGCCCCGGCGAGGACCGCGCCGACCGGCGTGGCGGCCCAGGTGAGCCAGCGGGACGTGGCCGCCAGCCGGCCCTGCATGTCCTTGGGCGTCAGGAGCTGCCGCAGACTGCGCTGGGTGCTCTGGAAGACGAGCGTGACGATGATCATCAACGTCCACGAGACGCCCACCACGACCTGCCCGGCCAGGCCCGGCCCCACCAGCCCGATCGACCCGCTGCACAACGGGTACGCGAAGGCGGCCCCGAGCAGCACGCACGGCATGCCGTACCGGTCGGTGAGCGGCCCCGCGACCGCCCCGGCCGCCAGCCCGCCGGCCATGCTCACCCCGAACACCAGGCCGGTGGCCAGCCCCGACCAGCCGAGCTCCCGTACGACGTAGTTGACCTCCAGCGCGCTCAGCCCGGCGATGCAGAAGCTGACCGTGGCCATGTAGAGCACCAACGGCCCGATCACACGATGGCGGACGACGTACCGCAGCCCCTCCCCGATCTGCTCGCGCAGCCGAGGGGCCCGCTCCTTCCGCTCCGGTCTGGCCTCCGGCGACCGGATCAGCGCGAGTGCGAGCGCGCCTCCCAGGTAGGACAGCGCGTCGGCGAGCACCGCCTTGGCCGGCCCGAACAACGAGATCAGCACCCCGCCGACCGGCTGCCCCGCCATCCCCGCCACCGTGACCGTGCTGGTGAGCTTGGCGTTCCCCGCCATCAACCGCTCGGGCCCGAGCAACGTCAGCGGGTACGTCTGGTAGGCGGGCGTGAAGAACACCTCACACGTCGCGACCACCAGCGCCACGGCGTAGAGCTGCCCGGGCGTGAGCGTTCCGGCCACGGCCGCCAAGGGCACCGTCCCCATCGCACACCCCGACACCAGGAACGCGACGATCATCACCGGCCGCTTGCGCCACCGATCGCTCAGGGCCCCCGCCGGCAACGACGCGAACAGCACCGGCAACCGCCGCGCCGCCGTCAGCAGCCCGAGCTCCACCGGCGAGGCCTCCAGCATGAGCCCGGCGACCAGGGGTAACGCCAGATAGGAGATCTCGTTGCCGAGCGAACTGGTGGTCTGGCTGCTCCACAGGAGCACGAAATCCCGCTGCCGCCACAACGACCCCGCCCTCGACATCCGCGACATTCTGCCACCGCACGCCCGTCGCGGCGAAGGCCGTTTCCGGTGCTAACTCGCCAGCCACCCGAGGTCCGGCGCCGGGACGTCGAGGACCGCCCCTTCACGGATGTGCCAGCATCGCGCCTGACCGCGCTCGTCGGTGACCACGAAGACTCCCCGCGGCCGGTCCCCGTCCTCGTCGACCGGCGGGAGGACGGCCAGTTGCTCGACCCGGGCCCGGATCTCGTGCAGCGCGCCCTCTCTGACGTCGCCCCCGTAGAACAGGTAGAGCGTCCAGTTGAAGGGCTTCGCCGGCCACGCCCAGCCGCCGGAGTAGGGGTCGTCGTCCCCGATGATGCGCTCGGCGTCCGGCTTGTGAGCGAAGCCCAGCTCAAGCCACCCTCTGACCGAGACGTACATCCCCATGCCCCGATCCTACGAACACCCTGTGGACCGCCCCCCTGCCGCCGCCGATGCCTAACTCTGCGGTGGCTTCCAGATGAGAACGGCCCATCTGGCACCCTCGGGCGCCTCGACCTTGATGCTCCGGACAGCCACGTTGTCGGGGATCGTGCTGATGCGCACACCGTTGGGCCCGATGGAGCACTGATGAGGGAGCTGAGATCCGTCTATGCGGACCGTCATCGTCCCGCTTGCTCCGACGCAGTCGACCTCGAGGCGAAACGACGTGCCCATCTTGACCCTCGTGGTCCAGCGGCGGTTCTGCCCCTTCTCATCGACATGATGAAGCCAGACCTTGCCTTTGACGCCTTTCGAAAGATCCGCGAGCGCGCGATTGACAGCGGGTGGATCGATCAAAGCCCGAGGCGGCGATTCCCTTTCTGAGCTCTGCTGTCCTGGAAGCGAAATCGCACAACCACTCAGGAGCGAGGCGACGGCAATGGCCGCAACATATCTGCGCATATCACCCCCCAGTTGATCAACAAGGCTCCGGCAGCAAAACGCTCCGCACCAGCCACGTTCGCCGGATCATTCCGCCTGCCTCGCCCACCCAAGGGGCAAGCACGCCAAGGCCCTGGACTCAAGGCCGGAGCTCCCCAATGGGGGGAACGACCTTCAGCCCAGTCAGGGACGGCGGCCGATTCCTGCTCCTACCTGGGAAATCAGTCCGCTGAGATCCCGTGTCGTCCGAGCTCGTCCAGGGCGATTGTCACTCAGTTCGTCACTCACCGGCGAGCCTATTCCCGCTGGTCAGGGCCCATCACAGGCTAGTCGCTGTGAGTGGATATCAGCCTCTCATTAGGATCACGAGCATGGAACCCCACGAGGGCACGCGCGGCGTTCTCTACGTGATCGCATGTGCCGCACCTGCCGCCGCCGACCTCCACCGCCTGGTCCCCATGGCTCAGGCGGCCGGATGGCGGGTGCACGTGATCACCACGCCGATGGGCGAACGCTTCGTCAATGTTCCAGAGCTGGAGTGCCTGACCGGTGACCTGGTCCGCAGCACGTACCGCTTGCCGCAGGACCCCAAGGGGCTCCCTCCCGCCGACGCCGTGATCGTCGCTCCGGCCACGTTCAACACGATCAACAAATGGGCGAACGGCATCGCCGACACCTTCGCCGTCAGCCTGCTGTGCGAGGTGATGGGGTTCGGCGTCCCGATCCTGGCCGTTCCGCTGCTGAAGGACGCACTCGCCCGACACCTCGCCTTCCCGCGGAGCCTGGACACGCTTCGATAGATGGAGGTGCGGGTCCTGTTCGATCCAGCCGCTCCGCCGCAGTCCCGCATGCCATCCTGGGAACGCATCATGCAGGAGCTAGACGCCGTTGTCGGGGAGCGACAAACGCAGAGGTGATGGCATGGACGCCCACAAGGAGATCGGCCAGCGAATCGCTCGGGCACGCCGTCGCCGTGGACTGTCCCAGGCGGTCCTCTCCGGTCTCGTCGGCCGTTCCGAGAGCTGGCTGAGCCAGGTGGAGTGTGGGCAGCGCGCCGTGGACAACCACACCGTGGTCAATGCCCTCGCCGACATCCTCGGCCTGCCCGTGGCCGAACTGACCGCGAAGAAGACGAACGCGATGACGCGCGGTGCTCACCCCGGCCTCGGTCTCCGCGTTGCTGGCCAAGTCGGAGACCGGCGCGTTCGAGAGCGGATCCTGGTACAGCGGCGGCTGGTACGTCCGATCCGTGGGCAGCGGGCTCAACCTGTGGCATGCGGGTTCGATGCCCGGGGCCTTCGCCGTGCTGAGCAGGGCCCACAACGGGATCGCGCTGTGCGCGACCTTCAACAGGTGCGAGGAGTCCGGCTCGCCCGACTTCGACGCCTTTCATGATGAGCTCTACGACGCCGCTCAGGCGATCAAGACCTGGGAGGGCCGGCTCTGGCGAGGCCGCTGAGGTTTAGCCGTCAACCCTGTGTCAACCGGCTGTCGATCAGCGAGTTCTTGGATCGGGTGATCGTAACGACCTGGGGGATGACTTGTGCAAGAACCACCGCGGCTTCCGTTTCCCGGACTCCATCCGTTCGAACTGGCCGTCGGCTACCTGGAAGGTCCGGCCGTCCGCAGGGTGACGACCCAGGCAGGGGACCCTGCCTGGCTGGTGACGGGCTACGCCGAGGTTCGCGACCTGCTGTCGGACCGGCGGCTGGGGAGATCGCACCCGTGCCCCGAACGTGCCGCCCGCCTGTCCGGCTCGATCAGGCTGGGCGGCCCGGCGGGCGGACACGCGAGCGAGTGGGCAGATCATGCCGCCATGCGGCGGCTGCTCAATCCGGCCTTCTCCGCCAGGAGGACGGCCGCGCTCCGCGGGTTCGTCCGGCACACGGTGGAGGAGGTGCTGGACGGCGTGGCCGCCCACGGTCCGCCGGCGGACCTGCGGGTCTGCTTCTCCCGTCCGCTGGCCGGGCGGGTCATCTGCGAGCTGCTCGGCGTGCCGTACGCCGACCGTGACGACTTCGCCGCCTGGGCCGACGAGGCGAGTCTGCTGAGCGAGCCGGAGCGGAGCTGGGCGGCCTGGGGCAGGCTCGTCGCGTACGTGGAGGAGCTGCTCCGCAGCAAGCGCCGCCGACCGGCACGGGACCTGCTGAGCGACCTGGTCGTTGCCGAGAGCCCGTTCTCCGTCGCCGAGCTCGCGCGCCTCGGCGCGGCGGTGCTCTTCGGCGGGTACGCCACCACGGCCCTGCGCGTCGACTTCGTGATGGCCTTCCTGCTGGCCTGCCCCGACCAGCGGGCGCTGGTCCAGCAGAGTCCGGATCTCGTCGGGGCCGCGGTGGAGGAGGGGCTGCGGCTGGCGTCCGCCAACACCCACGGGATACCTCGCTACGCGCACACCGACCTCAGGATCGGCGGGGTGACGATCAGGGAGGGGGACGGGATCCTGCTCAACGTACCGGCGGCCAACCGGGATCCCGGCGTCTTCCCCGACGCGGGCGGTTTCGTGGTCACCCGAGACTCTCCGGCCGCGCATCTCGCCTTCGGCCGCGGGCCGCGCCACTGCGTGGGCGCCGGGCTGGCCAGGGTCGAGCTCACCGAGGCGGTGAGCGCGATCCTGCGCCGCTTCCCCGGCCTGCGGCTGGCCGTCCCGGTGGCGGAGCTCCGCCAGGTGGGAGGCACCACGACCGAGGACTTCGAGCAACTGCCCGTGGTGTGGGACGAGCACCGATGTCCGAGCTGAGCGACGAGGCCGTGCAGATCTATCTGCACGTGGTCCGGCATGGCGGGACCACCATGGCCGAACTGCGGGAGGGGCTCCGCCTCCGGGAGCCCCCCGCGCGGGCCACCACCTGGCTCACCGGCATGGGCCTGCTGCGCGAGGACTCCGGAGGCCGCCTGCACGCGATCGGGCCGGCCCTGGTGGCGGCCGGGACTCTCCAGGAGGAGGCCCGGCTCCGCCTGGAACAGCTGCGGCTGGAACGTACCCGCAGCGTGCTGGCCGAGTTCGGGCCGCTGTACGTGCAGGCGCTCGACGGGTGGCGGGAGCAGGCCGTCACCGTCATCCCCATGGCGGAGGCGGAGGCGCTGCTCGACAGCGAGCTGTCCGCCTGCGCCGAGGAGGTGGCCGTGGCGCAGCCGGGGGAGGAATCGGTTGCCCCCGGGCTTTCCCGCGCGCTGGAGCGCGGTGTCGCGGTCCGGCTGCTGTGCCCGCACGCGCACCGGCGCATCGCGAGGTCGCGGCAGGACGTGCTCGACCTGTCCGGGATGGGCGCGCAGGTGCGCAGCGTCGCCGAGGTGCCCGCGCGCGTCTTCGTCCTGGACGCCAGGGTCGCGCTCGTCCCGGCGTCCGGCGAGCCGGCGACGATGCTGCTGGTCCGGGAGCCGACGCTGGTGGCGCTCGTGCACCGGGTCTTCGAGTCGTACTGGACGTCGGGGGAGCAGTTCGCCGCAGAGTACAGCGCGCCGGTGCTGGACGACCTGCGGTCGACCATCCTGGCCATGCTGGCGGAGGGCGCCAAGGACGAGTTCATCGCCCGCGCGATCGGGCTGTCGGTCAGGTCGTGCCGCCGGCACATCGCCGAGATCATGAAGACGCTGGGCGCACAGAGCCGTTTCCAGGCCGGATACCTGGCCAAGGAGCTGACTCCGTCAGCCGAGGAGTAACTGCTCGGCGATCAGCGCCTCCTCCAGCACGTTCAGGCCGAGCCGGTTGTTCGTGGTGTGGACGAAGTGGAACAGCAGGTGCGGGGCCGTCCGAGGCCCCTCGGCCAGGCCCCGTTCCAGGTGGTGGCCGTACAGGTCGGACGCCGGGCCGCTCAGGGGGGCCGGCTCCACCGGGCGGCGGCCGGCGAGCAGGCGGATCCTGGCCCGCCGCTCCTGGTCGTGGCCGGTCCAGTACCACGCCATGTGGTAGAGGAAGGATCTGCGGCCCGCCGGCGGCAGCAGCTCGACCGCCGTCCGCGTGACGGCCAGCGCGGTGGCCAGCCGCCGTTCCCGCCGGCCGGGCCCGGTGAGGGACAGGGCGAGCTCGCTGGATGCCTGGAAGACCCGCTCGGCGCTCGCCACGCCGGCGACGCCGCCGTACTTGGCCAGCTCGGGCTCGTAGAGAGACAGTGCCGCACCGCGCCAGGACTCGGTCAGGCGGTTCGGCCACGCGTCCCGGACCTCGAACACCTGCCGGGCGAGCCGCCGTACCTCGCAGATGCGGTCCGGCGCCGCCGCCAGGCGCAGCCGGACGTGCGGGCCCCACTGGTCGGTGAACCGAAGGAAGAACCAGCGCTCGATCCCTTCGGCCGCCTCGATCAGCCGGCTCAGCGGGTGCTCCACCACGTCCTGGAGGTGGTCTCCCGACTGGACGACCAGCCGGTAGTAGAGCCAGTCCCGCCTCATGCGCCGCCGTCCAGCCGGACGAGGGCGACGAACTCGGCGGCACGGGCGCGGCCGGAGCCGTCGCGCACCCAGTGCTGCTCACGGGTGGGCAGAGCCTCGGTCAGTTCGATCTCCCCGCCAGTCAGCACGTGGTCGAGCAGCGCGACGGTGTGCGGCGCGTGGAAGTCCACCCAGAACGGTTTACGCCCGCCGCGCCGTACGAACACCTGGCGCGGGATGGCATGAGCGGCCCGCCAGACGGCGAGGTCGGCCAGGTGCCGGGCCCACGAGCCGGTACGCCGCGGGACGGCGCCGGCGGGCAGGCGCCACCGCGCCCGGCTCATGACCACCCTGCCCTGCCGCACCCTCGCGGCCGCCGTTGCCGACGTCTCGGGGAGCGCCGGGATCCAGGGGTGGGTCAGCGTGGCCAGCAGCCGCACCGGCCCGCGGAGCAGGGGCAGCGGCATGGCGCCCAGGTAGACGAAGGCGGCAAGGGCGCCCGCCGGGTCACGGACCTGCAGCGTGCCGGTCCGGCGGTCGTGGGTCACCGCGAAGCCGCGCAGGTCGCGGCCTTGCGGGGGGCCGAGATCAGAAGGCCAGGCGACGCGCTCGAAGAGCCGGGCGGCCGGCATCTGCACGGCGGCGAAGTCGGCTCCGGCGAGCAGCTCGTACACCGTGCTGCCCGGATGCAGCGAGGAGATCCAGGCCTGCAGCGTCTCCGCCGTGCCGCGGGCGCCGTCCCATCGCGCGGCCTGCCCGCCCGGCTCGACGCAGACCTGGTTGACCACCAGGGTGTAGTCGCCCCGGTCGAGGGCCGCGCGGCCGTCCGCGGCGAGCTGGTAGAACACCGTGGCGGCGGGGAATCCCAGCGTGCCGCCGGGCTGCGGCGGGTGCGCCGGGGAGGGGGCGGGGGTCCACGGGTAGGTGTAGAGGAACTCCAGAAGGTCGTCGCAGCGTCCACCGGAGCCGTACCGGGCGACGAAGTGCCGGACCAGACCCTCGTACAGGCGCGTTCGGCCGAGCCCGGCCCGGATCCGCGCAGCCACGACGCCCAGATCCTCGGTCACCTGTGGGGGGAGGGCGGGCAGCGGCACGTCGTCGGCGGGCCGGGTCTCGTGGAACAGGGGCGCGTTCCGGAGCCAGGCGGGCGGGGAGGTCTCCAGGCGTTCGAAGGCGTCTGCGGCGGCCTGCCGCACCCGGGCGTCGAGCCGTACCCGTTCGGCGGCGTCGGCGGCCGGCATCCGCTGTTCGGCCCGCTTCAACTCGGCGAGGGCGTCGGACAGGGGGCCCGCGGGCACGCGGTCGGCGATCCGGGCCAGACAGTCGCGTTCGCCGGATCGCCACGGGACATCGGGGAGGAGGAGCCCCATCTCCACCCATCTGCCGGCCAGCTCCGTCCCGGCTCCGGGCCAGGCGTCGAGAGGTCGCGCGTCGAGAGGTCGCGCGTCGAGAGGCCGGGCACTGTCCGGGCGGTCAGGGGCGAGGTGTCCAGGCACGTAGAGGGAGGCGTCCGTCAACTCGTCCCAGCGATGCGCCAGGAGCCCGGCGGGCACGTCGTAGCAGGGCAGCATCGCGTACCAGGTTCCCGCGACATCGCGCAGGCTCGGGTTGACCCGGGAGGGGAACCGCGACGACAGGCGCGGGTGCTGCGCGCAGGCCCGGACGAGGGCGACCGCCAGATGAAGGGGAGAGCTCACCGCCGCGGTCGAGGGGACGGTACGGCCCAGCGACCCGAACGGGCTCGGCTTCAGCGCCGCCCTGGTGGCGTACGACACGGCGGTCCTGCACGTCCTGCTGTCCGGCGGGTACGTCCGGGCGGATCCGGGGCCGAGCAGGACGCGCGTGAAGGCGGGGCTCGCCAGCGCGAGCGTGCTCATGATGTCGGGCCGGGTCAGCAGGCCGAACACCTGGCGGCCGGCCGCCGCGACGTGCGAGGCCGCCGCCCGGTCCGTCTCGGCCAGGCTCTCCCGCAGCGCGGTGACCGAGCGGAGCCAGGAGCCGACGAGATCGCGAAGCTCACGATCGAGGTGCCGTGCCACGGCGTCGGCGGCGGCGCGCGTGCGGTCGGAGCAGCGGCCGTTGTGGGCGTCACGCCGCAGCCTGAGCGCCTCCCGCCGCTCCTCCTCCGCCAGGCGGGGGACGACGTCGTGCAGGGCGTCGGCGACCCGGCGGCCGAGTTCCTCGGAGCGGTCGCGCTGTGTGGCGGCCCGCTCCAGCAGGCCGCCGAGCTCTGGGGCGACCAGCACGTCGAGATCCCCCACCGGCAGTCCGGCCACCCTCATCAGCACCACGGCCACGACCGGCGTCATGAGGGACGGCTGCCCAGCATGAACTCGCCCACGGCCGACTCCTCGAGACGGTCGAGGCCGAGCACCCGGCCCGACAGGTCGGAGTCGCCCGACCCGAGCGCGCACGGCGCGAGCCCCATGGCGGTCGCCACCAGGTACATCGTCTGGTAGAGCACCCCGACGTTCTTGAGCGTGGCCGCGTACGCCAGGCCCCGGTACTTCCAGGACAGGCGCTGGAACCGCGAGGTGATCACGAACATGACGTCGGGGGAACGGGCCAGCCCGGCGGCCGAGCGGGCGTCGCCCAGGATCCTCGCGAGGTCGGCGGGGCGGGCCTCGATGCCGGTCAGCCGGTGACCCAGCGGGTCGTAGTGGTAGATCCCGGGGGCCAGGCCGTCGCACCTCTCGACGAGCGGGTAGAGCTCCAGGTCGTAGCAGGCGCCGCCGGACGGATAGGGCCGCGAGCTGGCCTGGTAGGGCAGCCCCTCGGCCTCTGAGAGCGAACGCACCCGCGCCACCCGGTACAGGAACTCCGCCAGCTGGTCCGCCCGCGGCGGCCGCTGTCCGTACTCGCGGATCGAGTGCCGCTGCTCCAGTACGTCGGTGAAGGCAGGGTCGCGCTCGGAGACGGCGTTCAGGTCGGGGGCGGGGAGCTCGACGACCGGCCCCGCGGGCGGCCGTTTCACGGCGGGCCGCGGCGGGATCTCCCCCTGAACGGGTACGTGGCCCCGAACGGCTCGCCGTGCCGTCCCAGCCTGCTGCGCGAGTGGAAGAGCAGATCGTGGAACTCCCACTGGCGCAGGACGTCCGGCTCGTGGAATCCGCCGCCGGTGTCGAGCTCCAGCAGCCCGGCGGCGTGCAGGAAGGCGTCGGCCGGCCCGGACGCCGCCCGGCCGGCCGACAGGCCCGCCATGAGCGGCCAGCCCTCGTCCGAGTGCCAGCGCAGGCGGACCATCGACAGCGGCGACTCCAGGACGAGATCTCCCTGGTGCGGGCGGGACATCGCGAACCGGGAGAGCCGGACCCGCGTTCCGGCGGCGAGGGGGACCGGCGCGAACGTCGCGGTGCGCGTCAGCCGCTCGACGCTCAGCACGGGGCGCTCCTCCGCGTCGACGAGGAAGCTGGTGACCAGCGGTGACAGCCGGGCGCACAGCCGGTCGAGCTCCGGGGCGCAGGTGACGCGCTCGCCCACGAGGCGGTGGAGCGCGGCCCGCAGCGCGGGCGGCACGCCACGGAGGCGGAAGGCCGCCATGGCGTGCCGTACGTGCGTGACCGAGCCTTCCGGCAGCACCTGCACGCCTTCCCTGAAGGCGAGGCGCGGTGACAGCTCCGGGTTCATCTCACCACTCCTCAGACGAAGACGCCGATGGGGTTCAGCTGATCCTCAGTGAGCGGCTCAGACAGCCAGCCCAGCTCCACGGGCACGTCGTAGAGGCGTCCGGGCGCGTAGCGGGGCCAGAAATGCCGCATCCCGGGCACGATGACCTTCACCACGGGCAGCCCGGTGTCCGGCCGGGTCTGATCGAGCACCAGCATCTCCATCCCCTTGCTCTCCACGATCCGCTGCGCCTCCAGCAGGTCGTCGCGGAGGTTGGGACGGAAGACGCAGGGATGGCCGGCGGCCGTCCGCGCGGGCAGGCTCGCGTGGGGCAGCAGGTAGGGCTGGTTCGCGACGGTCGCCGTACGCCACCACCGCACCTGGTACGGATCGTCATAGGCGTAGGAACCCGTGCCGTCGGCCCGCATGGGTAGCACCGCGGGCAGGAACTGGTTCATCTCGGTCATGGCCCGCGAAATGGCGATGCGCATGTCGAAATGCGCGCCGAACGCGACGAGAATGTCTTCCGCCGGTTTGTCATATCGCCGGGAAACGGCCGCGGCGACCGGGACGTCGAGATCGGTGGTGAGGTCGAGAATCCACGTCTCGCGGTTCATCCGATGGTACTCGTGCTGCCATCGGTCGAAATAGTCGTCACCGAATCCGGCCAGCTCCACGCCCGGCCGGGAAATTCGGTTGTACCACCAGATGGCGACGCTGTCGCGTTCGACGAGTTCCAGGAATCCCTGCAGTGCGGCGTCCTCCGTGCTCGATCCCGCGGCGGCGCCGTTGGAATCGGCCTTCACGACACCGCCGCCGCCGGGGTATTGGTAGTACAGCGAGCCGGTCGGCAGATATTTGTGGCGCTGTTCGGTCAGCGACCACACCGGGCTCCATTCCATCGTGGCGTTCTCGTCGAACGCCTCGGGCACCCAATGGAACAGGCAGTCCCCGGCGTTCCAGGAATCGCGTTCGCTGATCTGCCGGTCGCTGTAGCGGCAGACGGCATTGGGGTGGACGGCCCGGTCCCCGAGCGAGCGCAACGAGCCGGTGACGCGGGGCTCGTCCCCCTGGAAGACCCCCGAGTAGCGTTCGACGGCTTCGGCCAGCGCGCCGGCCTTGGCCTGCACGTCGCTGCGGCCCTTGCCGCCGCTGCTCATGCGCAGGCCGGTCCGCAGCCCGTCCAGGTCGCGCGCGCGGGCGGCGAAGTTGTGTCCCGCGGTGTAGGTGTGCAGCAGGTCCGTGTCGGTCTCCTGTTTCACCAGGCGGGGGACGAGGCCGGTGACCGGGCTGACCAGATGCTGGTGGTCGGCGAGGAACCGCTCGGGATCACGGGCCCGGTGCCCGCCGTCCGACGTGGCCGCCTTGACGCGGTCGGTGAACCGCACGGCGTCGGGGACGCGCTCGGGTCTGGTGTCGGCGGTGCCGCATTCGGGGCACTGCGGTCTCGCCTGCACCGCGTGCCGCTCCGGCGTCAACATGAGGGTGTCGAGCGTGATCACGGCCTCTTCCTCCGTACGCACGCCGGCCAGCCACTTGTGCGCCTCCAGCGCGGCCAGCCGGACCGCGACGGCCACGCCGGCGGGGACGTCCGTGGCCGCCAGCGGCAACTCGGGCAGGCCGCCGGCCCGTCGTACGAAGGAGGCGACCGGGTGGTGGCCGCGCAGGCGGTGCTCCAGGCAGGCCCAGCACGCGGACCGTCCGGGCCGGAACAGCGGGCCGATCCAGATCGTGGTGCCCGTCGGCTTGGCCAGCAGCCACGGGCGGCCCTCGCGCAGGCAGGCCCGGTTGATGCCGGCCAGCCCGGAGTGCAGGTAGTGGTCGGTCAGCACGACGGTGAGGCCGGCCTCGGCGCCGCCCAGGCGCAGCCCCGCCTCGTCGGCCGCGCCGGTGAACCACTCGCGCCGGGTGCCGCCCAGCGCGAGCACCCGCACACTGCCGGCGCGCACCGACTCGCAGGCCGTGTCGCCGTTCAGCCCGGCACGCTCCCAGTACCCCGCCGCCCGCCGATCGGTGCCCGGATCCATCTCGACGACGTGCCCGGCCTCGGCCAGCAGCCCGAGCGCCCGCTCCACGGCCTCCGCCCCGTACGCCGCGGCCAGCTCGCCGACGACCTCGGCGCGGGTGCGGGATCCGTCCAGCAGAGGCGCCATCTTCTCGATCAACGCGCCGCGCAGAAGGAGCTGACGGTGTTCGGACATGAGAAACACGCCGTGCTCCGGCACCACATGCGCCGCGGCGAACCTGGTGAATCCAATGGCGACCGGCAATTTCGCTCCTTCGGGTGAAAAATGATTCGGCCCCCGCGTGGGGGCCGAATCGGCTGTCGTTCAGATCAACAGCTGTTTACGTCGGCGGAAGGGTGAAGCACAGGACGGTGCTGGTGCAGCCCCGTGCGATTCCTTCGGCGTCCGAGAGTTCCTCGATGGTGATGTCCATCGCGGCCATCCTGGTGTCTTCCATATTCATCCTTTCGTTAATCAGTCGCAGCCCACGCAGAAAACGGAGCTGAGTGACGACGGCGCCGTGTCGACGTCCTGGCTCAGGTCCTCGATCGTCAGTTCCGGGGCCGTGCCCATGGAGTGGTCCATGGTTCCTCCTTTCGGTAATTCCGGGGGACGGGAGCCACTCTGCACGGCATTCCGGGAATTCGCCACGAAAAGCAGACGGCAGGAACCTGCCACGGCAGCAACCTGAGGCATGGGACGGCGATCCGGGCGATCGACGGGTCGTCGATTCTTCGTCCATGAAACGTCTACCGGCCGCCCTCACCATTGCCTGCGTTCAGATCGGAACCGTTGGGGGTCAACGATGCGGTCGATGCGTTTCGGCGTGCTCGGAACTGTCGAGGTGTGGCGGGGGAACGAACGACTGGAGGTGGGCACGCCACGCAACAGGGCGGTGCTCGCCCGGCTGCTGCTGTCGCCCGGGAGGATCATCCCCGTCGACCAGCTGCTGGACGACCTATGGGAAGGGTGCCCGCCACCGCAGGCGCTGTCCTCGTTGCGGACGTTCGTCTGCCGGCTGCGTCGCGTGCTCGAGCCGCCCGCCCAGGAACCCGGCAGGCCGTCCGTGCTGATCACCGAGCCGCGCGGCTACGTCCTGCGCGTGGAGGAGGCGGCACTCGACTCGGCCAGGTTCGAACGGCTGCTGCGGCAGGCCAGGGCGGCCGCCGATCCACGTACCGCCCTCGACCTGGTCGACGAGGCACTCGGCCTGTGGCGGGGTCCGGCCTACGTCGAGTTCGCGCACACCCTGTGGGCGCGGGGAGAGGCGACCAGGCTCCAGGAACTCCAGCTCGGGGCGACGGAACGCAGACTCGACACCCTGCTCGCCCTGGGCCGGCACGCCGAGGCCGTGCCCGCGCTGGAGGCGCACGCGCGCGCCCAGCCCACCCGCGAGGAGGGCTGGCGGCTGCTCGCTCTGGGCCTCTACCGCTCGTCCAGGCAGGGCGACGCCCTGGCCGTACTGGCCGAGGCGCGCCGCTACCTGGCCGGCGAGCTCGGTGTCGATCCGGGGCCTGAGCTGCGCAAACTTGAGACTGACATCCTCGCGCAGACCTCCGAGCTCGACCTGCCGCCGGCGCCGGTGGCGACCAGGAAGCCGGTCACCCGCCTGCGCTGCCTCGGCAGGGACGACCAGCTCGCGGCCGCCGGGGCGGCCATGGCCGCCGCCGAGTCCGGCACCGGCGGCAGCCTGCTGTTCGACGGCGTGCCGGGCGCTGGCAAGACCCAGCTCCTGAGGGGGGTGGAGGCCCTGGCCGACATGCGCGGATTCCAGGTGGCGCAGGCGCAGGCTCATCCGCTGGAGAGCGAGTACGACTACGGCGTGGCCCGGCAGATCTTCGAGCCCATCCTGTACGCCCTGCCGGCGGAGGAGCGGCGGCAACTGCTCAGCGGAACGGTCGAGCCTGCGGCCGACATCGTCTGGCACAACCGGCCGTCGTCGGGTGGCCCCGACGCGCTGCACGCGCTCTACCGGCTGGCCGTGCGGCTGGCGGAGCGGGTGCCGCTGCTGATCCTCATCGATGACCTGCAGTGGTGCGACCCCGGCTCGTTGCGCTGGCTGGCCTACCTGGCCAGGCGCATCGAGCGGGTGCCCCTCCTGGTCGCCGCGAGCAGGGCGACCGGCGTCCCGTCCGGCGACGGTCAGCTGCTGGAGTCGCTCTGCTCGATCTTCGGGCTCGTGCGCCTGGGCGGTCTGCCCCGCGAGGCGGCGGAGGCCCTTGCCGGCGAGTTGCTCGGCGCGGAACCGGAGCCCGCGTTCATCTCCTCGTGCCTGCGTGCGACGGGCGGCAACACGTTCCTGCTCACCGAGCACATGCGGGCGCAGGGGACGGGGGAGCGGTCCACGTCCATCGAGCGGTGGGTGGCCGGCCAGCTGCGCCACGCGGGGCCCGGGGCCGCCGCGCTGGCCGAGGCGGTCGCGGCACTCGACCACGACGCGGAGTTCCACGCTGTGGCCGACCTGGCCGGTCTGCCGGACAGCCAGGCGGCCGCCGCCCTGTCGGCGCTGGTCGGCATGGGGATCCTGGGCGACGGGTCGCCGCTGCGGTTCACCCAGCCCGTCGTGCGGCGGGCCGTGCTCGAAGGCGTGCGGGCCGGTGTCCCGCAGTTCGCCCTCAGTCCTTGATGTGCGGCTCCAGCAGCTTCATCCATGAGTCGGCGAGCTTCTCGTACTCGGCCGGGCACTTCGCGGCGCGGCCTTCCGGCAGGCCGTCCTCCCCGACCCAGTCGGCGTAGGCCTTGGGGTCGGAGCCGTAGATCCAGCACATGTAGTTGAAGGCCCGCTGCTCGTCCATCGAGTGCTCGTCGTAGAACGGCAGCGCGGCCCGGTCCTGGTCGCCGGCCGACGAGAAGTAGTAGTTGATCGTCTGGACGCTCGCGGAGTCGTCGTCGTCGTTCTGGGACATCATGAACGCGGACAACTGGTCGGCCGCATCGTCCTCCTTGCCGAGGGCGGGCAGGTCGTAGAGGTCGATCACGGCGTGGCCGAGTTCGTGGTACAGCGTGTCGACGAGGTTGGCCTGGCCGTGCTCGTCGTTCTCCGCCTCCGAACCGGCCTTGTCGCGATACCGGGTGAAGCCGTCGGCCACGAGCTCGTAGCACATGGTGATCTTCTTCTCGTCCGGGCTGTAGTAGGCGTTCACCTCGCCGCACTGCTCACCGGCCAGTGTGACGTCGTACGGCAGGATGAGCATGCCGTTGAGGCTGGTGGCGAAGCCTTCGAGCACCTTGCCCGGCTTCAGCAGCCGCAGCCCCTCGGTGGCGAGGTCGGTGTCGGCCTCGCCGTACTCGGCGACGAACTTCCCCCCGGCGGCTTGGGTCGCCTTGGGGGCCTCCTCCTTGGCCGCCACCGGCTGGTCCGTGCTGCCGCAGGCGGACAGCATGGCGGTGAGGAGCAGCACGCCGGCGCCCATCGTGAGCTGATTCCACTTCATCATGTCTCCAGGTCTGAGTTGACCCTCGGATCCTGCAGCCACGATCTTGGTGTCCGATGGACGGATGGTCTCCGCGACCGGCGTGCGCCACCGGCGGTTCCGTCAATGTGCCGTCGATCGGCTGTCGACGATGACGGGCCATCGTCTCAGGTCATGACCAGTGGCACGACGAGCCTGTCCGACGGTTCGGTGAGGGTGCGGCCGTAGAGCCACAGCAGCGTGTGGAAGCGATAGTGACCCGGGCTGGGCGAGTCGAGCATGCCCAGGTCGACGAGGCTCCTGCAGCACCTCGCCGAGCAGGGCGACCTCGTCGTCCCTGCCGGTGAAGTCGGACAGGTCGGCCGGCAGCTGGGCCACCCGGGGAGTGCCTCGTCCTCGTGGCGGGCCGGCGACGGCCCTGGGTCGACCCGGGCGGGCAGCAGTTGAGGGTCCGACGTGAGGATGCGTTGATGCGGCTCCCCGAGCTCGCCTCCCGGGTCGATGCCGAGTTCCTCGGCGAGCAGACGCCTGGTGCCGTCGAAGACCTCCAGCGCCTTCGCCTGCCGGCCGCAGCGGCACAGGGCCAGCATCAGCAGAGCGCTCAGCGACTCCCGAAGGAGGTGCGCGGCGGACAGCACGGCCAGCTCCGCCGCGGCCTCCGTGGCCCGTCCGAGCTCGATGTCGAGTTCGAGCTTGACCTGCAGGGTGCTCAGGCGGCGATCGCCGAGCCGGTCGCGCTGAGCCTCGGCGTACGGCCCGGCCGCACCGTCCATGGCGTCGCCCTGCCACAGCCCGAGGGCCGCTGACATCAGCGTGCGGGCACGGGTGAGGTCGCCTTCCGCGCAGGCCCTCTCGGCCTCGGCGTACCTGTCCTCGAAGACGGCGACGTCCAGCGCGTCCCTGGGGACGGACAGGGCGTAGCCGGTGCCCGCGGAGACGACCACGCCCGGCCTCGACCTGTCGGCTTCCAGCACCTTGCGCAGGAGGTATGCGTAGGTGCGCAGGGTGCTGAGGGTGCGCAACGGCGGGTCCTGCCCCCGGATCGCGGCGATGAGCGCGTCGCAGGTGATCGCCCTGCCCTCGTGCAGGAGCAGCGCGCCGAGCGCCGCGTGCTGCTGCGGCGAGCCGAGGTTGAGCTCTTTGTCGCCTTATCCTCGGCGCCGTCCTGCACGCGCTGGGCTGGGCGCGCTGCGGGTGCGCGGCGCGTCTCGGACAGGCGTGGACCGACCTCGGGGAACCGGAACGGGCCCGGCGCTGCTGGCAGGAGGTCGACGCGATCCTCGGCCCCTACGACATGGCCGAGGGACGAGCCGTCCGCCGCCGTCTCGGGATCGACTGACGGGAGGGGTTCACCGGTTGATGACCAGCTGTCCATGGCCGCGGCGAAGGCTGTCGTGACCCATAGCGACAGTACGGAGGAAAAGACATGTCCAGCCACAGACTCGCACTGAGCGTCTCCGCCCTCGCTTTCCTGACCCTGGGTGCAGTGGCCTGCGGCTCCGGCGGCGAGAGCGCCGCCGTGGCCGACACCAAGGGGTGCAAGGAACTGCGAGCCGTCATGGCGACCACGCTGACCGAGCTGCAGAACAAGGCCGGGGACCTTGAGGCGATGAAACAGCTCTACAGCGAGAGCGCGCAGAAGCTCAAGGGGCTGAACGTCGACGAGAAGGTCAAGGAGGCCCAGGACGCGGCCGTCTCCCTGTACGAGGAGCTGGCCGCGATCGGCGCGCCGGAGGAGGCGGACGAGCACACCGCTCAGGCCAGTGAGACCGTGTCGAAGCTCAACTCCGCCTGCGCCGCCTGACGGACGCCGAGCGCCTGCTCCGCCTGCGGCAGAGCCCCGCGTGGACGGACCGTCCATCAGCCGTCAAGGTGGGTCCCGCAGGATCTGGCGCCATGAAGATCGTGATGACCATCGCCCTGATGACCGCCGTACCCTTCCTGACCGGTTGCGGCTCCACCTCCGTCGACGCGTGCAACGCAGCGGCGGCGGCCAGCGCGACCTGGGAGAAGGAACTCCGCTCCGCGCAGGGTGCGGAGGCGGTCAAGAAGGTCAACGCCGCGTATAAGGCGGTGCTGACCGAGCAGGCGGGCAAGGCGGACGGCGCGGTCAGGTCGGCCATGAACGACATGGCCGCCTCGCTCGACGCCGCCGACGCCGCCATCGACGCGGGTGACGAAGCGGGCATCGACGCCGCGCAGAAGGGCACGGACGCGAAGACGACAGCGCTGAACTCCGCCTGCCGGGCGGGCTGAGCCAGGCACGTCAATCCATCCGGGCACACGGCCGGCGGCAGATCGTATCTGCCGTCGGCCGTTCTCGTGTGTCCCGCCGGCACCTCCCCGTCCCGCCGGACGCGCACGGACCCGAGTACGGCCACCCGCGTGGACACCCGATGAACGAAGACGTACATCTCCCGTCAACCAGGTGTAGAGGTGCACCACCCATTCTCTCCTCTCATGACTTATCAGCCTCTTCCGCCAGAACAGACCCTGGCTCCTCCGCCCCCGGCACCTCCCGCGGCCCCCGCCCCCGAGCAGGCGACGGCCAAGGGCAGCGTGCTCGAGGTCTTCGAGAAGATCGGATCGGTCGCCGTGCCGGTCGCCGTGGGCATGTACGCCATGCTGTACCTGGGCCTGGCCCAGGTCTACGTGGTGTTCGGCATCACCCCCGAGCAGGCCGGCCTCGACCAGGCGACGATCTTCGGCCGGCTCATCGGCACGCTGATCGAGCTCTTCCTGGTGGCCCTGCCCGGAGTCGGGTTGCTCGTCGCGCTGGGCTGGCTGCTCAACCTGGCCACCCGCGGATCCGTCGGCCGGCTGACGCGCCGGCTCAGGGAACAACCCTGGATCGCGGCCACGATGGGCGCTCTGGTCTCGGTCGTCGCCTACTGGGCCTACTTCGGCACGCTGTGGGACCTGTCCGGCGGCCGGCTCCTGGTGGCCGTCGTCCTCGTCGCGGTCTTCGGACTGCTGGTGCCGTTCCGCCTGATGCGGACCCGCAACACGGGCCGGGCCGGCATGAAGGTGCTCACCGGCGCGCTGTTCGGCATCGGGCTGGGGCTGATCCTGGTCGCCCAGATGGTCCACGGGGCCGTGGACATCGCTGCCAACGGCAATGGCAACGCCCTGCTGCAGACCGTCGGCTTCCAGAACCAGTGGGCCACCGTGGGCGACGGCGACGGCAAGCCGCTGAACAAGGACAACCCGGACGAGAGATTCCTGCTCCTGGGCGAGAAGGAGGGCGCCTACGTGCTCTACGACTGCGGCAAGCAGGAGACCTTCCGCCGCTCCATCGAGGGCACCACGCTGGGCAGGATCGAGTTCGACCCGGACTTCGCTGACCCCGAGACCGGCGAGGTCAAGGCCTGCGGCTACGCCCTGGAGGCGCAGGATCCCGCAACCGGGGAGCAGTAGCAGTGTTCCGTGAGCGACTGCGTTACTGGTTCGACAACACGATGTCCAAGGGCACGCCCGCCCTGATCGGCTGGTTGGCCGTGGCATCGGCGGTGCTCGTCGGCGTCGTCACCGTGATCGCCGCGCCCATCGCGGGCACGAACGGGCCCTGGTGGAACGTCGCCTGGATGAGCCTGCTCCGCACCCTCGATCCGGGCACCATGGGCGGCGACGAGGGCAGCCCGTTCTTCGTCTTCATGATGCTCTTCGTCACCATCGGCGGGATCTTCATCGTCAGCTCCCTGGTCGGCGTGCTCACCGCGGGCCTGGACGCGAAGCTGGAGAACCTGCGCAAGGGCCGGTCCCGCGTGGTCGAGAGCGGGCACAGCGTCGTCCTCGGCTGGTCGGAGGAGGTCTTCGCGATCGTCTCCGAGCTGGCCAAGGCCAAGGAGAGCGAGAAGCGCCCGGTCGTGGCCGTCCTGGCGGACCGGGACAAGGTCGAGATGGAGGAAGAGCTACGCGACCGGCTCGGTGACGTGGGGCGTACCCGGATCGTGGCGCGCAGCGGCGATCCGGCGGAGCCGACGGCCCTGGAACTGGTGAGCCCGGACACGGCGCACTCGATCCTGGTGCTGCCCACCGATGACGCCGAGCTGATCAAGATCCTGCTCGCGCTGGGCAACCGCCCCTGGGCCGGCACGCGACCGCCGACTGTGGCCGCCGTGACCGAGAGCGGCAATCTGCCCGCCGCCCGGCTGGCCGGCGGGACGCACGTCGAGATCGTCGACTCGCAGGATCTCGGCGCCCGCCTGGTGGCGCAGTCATGCCGTCAACCAGGACTGTCCACCGTCTACAGCGACCTGCTGGACTTCGACGGCGAGGAGATCTACATCCAGGCCGAGCCAGCCCTCGTCGGCAGGATGTACGGCGAGGCGCTGTTCGCCTACGCCAGCGCGGTGCCGATCGGCCTGCGCCACGGCGACGGCTCCGTGGTCCTCAACCCGCCGAGCCAGAGCGTGATCAGGCACAGCGATCAGCTCATCCTCATCGCCCCCGACGACTCGGCCATCCGCCTGGCGGCGGCGCCGGCCGTGGTGCGTCAGGAGGCGATCGCCCGCCCCGGCGCCCCGCGGCGGGAGCCGACCAGGACGTTGATCATGGGCTCGAACCACCGGCGGTCCAGGATCCTGCGCGACCTGACGCCCTACCTGCTGACCGGTTCCGAGATCCATCTCGCCGGGCCCGACCTGGCCGACCAGCCACTGCCACCCGGTGTGCTCGTCTCCGCCAAGGAAGTCGACGTCACCAGCCGCACCGCGCTGGAGTCGCTCGGCATCGGCGGCTACGACCACGCGATCGTGCTCTCCGACGGCGCCTACGACGCTCAGAAGGCCGATGCCAGGACCCTGGTGACCCTGCTGCACCTGCGGGACATGCGGACCGGCGTGGCGATCGTCAGCGAGATGAACGACGAGCGCAACAGGAAGCTCGCCGAGATCGCCGAGGCCGACGACTTCGTGGTCGGCGGCAAACTGGTCAGCCTGCTGCTCACCCAGCTCGCCGAGAACCGGCACCTGGGCCAGGTCTTCGACCAGCTCTTCTCCCACGAGGGCTCGGAGATCTACCTCAAGCCGGCGAACGACTACATCGTCCCGGGCGCCACCGCCACGTTCGCCACCGTGATCGAGGCGGCCAGGCGCCGCGGCGAGACCGCGATCGGCTACCGCCTGACGGCCGCCGCCGGCCAGGCGCGTCAGCACGGAGTCACCCTCAACCCCGACAAATCAGCCCCGCTGGCGTTCCAGCCGGGCGACAGAGTGATCGTCCTCTCCGAGGACTGACAGCGGACTGACGGGGAGCGGACGACGTGGCGCAGGACCTGAGATTCTCCCTGCTGGGCCCGGTGCGCGCCTGGCGCGGCGACCAGGAGCTGGATCTGGGCTCGCCGCAGCAGCGTCTGGTCCTGGCCATGCTCCTGCTGGCCGGAGGCCGGGCGGTCGGCAACGACCAGCTCGTGGACGCCGTCTGGGGCCGGGAACAGCCGCGCACCGCGCTCAGCACGCTGCGCACCTACGTCTCAAGGCTTCGCCGCGTGCCCGGCGACGGCGTCGTGTTCTCCATCGGGGACGGCTACGCACTGCACGGCGGCCTGCGTGACGTCGCGGAGGTGGAGCGACTCCACGGCGAGATGCGGTACGGCGAGGCGCTGGCGCTCTGGCAGGGCGAGCCGCTCGCCGGGCTTGAGGGCTTCTACGCGCAGGCCCAGCGGGTCCGGCTGGCCGAGCAGCAGCTGACCATCCTCGAACGCCGCCTCGACCAGGACCTCGGGAACATGGACGAGCGAGACGGCGCTCCAGGTTACCGTGAGCGCGTTGAAGCCGGGCGACACGCTGGTCATCGCCAAGCCCGACCGGGTCGCGCGCAGCGTCAAGGAGCTGCTGGTGTTTCTGGAGGACGAGCTCGCGCCGCGCGGCGTCAACCTGCACATCCTGACCGGCCTCTGCGCCGGCATCCACCGCCCGGCCGGGCAGTCCATCGCCGACAAGATGCTGTTCCTGGTCGCCGCGACGGCGGCGGAGATGGAGCGCGATCTCATCCCCGAGCGCACCAACGAGGGCCTGGACGCCGCCCGCGCCGCCGGCCGCATCGGCGGCCGCCCGGCCACGGTCACCGACGACGTGCTCGCCGCCGCGCGGGCCCGGCGCGGACGCGGCCAGCCGGTCACCCAGAGCGCCCGCGAGCTCGGCGTGGGTCGGTCGACGTTGTACCGGGGGCTGGAGGACGACGACCTGGCCAGCCCAACGGCCTGACCCGCCAGGGCAGGTGTGTGACGTGCCACGGTCTGGTTGCGGCCGTGAGAAGCAGGAACGTTTGTGCGTCGGTTTGAGCGACGGTCGGGGGTCCGCCGAGGCAGTGATGTTGATGAGATTCAGCGACGGTGAAGTGGCGGTGGATGGGTGAAGGCCCTCCGTTCCCGAACGCGGTCCCGGACGGCGGCGGGACACCGGGCCGGGCACCGCACGCTGGCCCCGCCGTACCAACCGAACGCACCGGCCGGGGTTGCCCCGCCGCCGCGCGGATGCAGTCCTACGATCGTCACGGCGTGGCTGGACGCCGTACGTGCGCGAACAGTAGCCTTCGGCATGGCGGAACCCTCCTGCCATGAGAATCCTCCTGCTCAAGGCTCTTGGCCAGGGGCAATCCACACCTTTGAGGAACGCAGCACTAGGCGTTCACCTTCGTCAGGAGGGCGCGGACGTCGGCCGCCTCGGACAGCGAGAGCCGTTCGAAGATGGACAGTGCCTCTGTCAGGCAGGCTTGGGAGCGGCCCGGCTGCCCCAGTTCCCACAGCGCCCGACCCAGGACGGTCAGCGCCATGCCCTGCCCCCACTCATCGCCCGACTCCACGAGCATCGTCAGCGCCTCTTCCGCGCATTCCACCGCCCGCTCGGCCATCCCGGCCGCCAGGTACGCCTCCCCGGTCCGGAAAAGCGCGCTTCCCTGGAAGGCGGGCATCTTCATCCGTCCGTACTCGGTGATCGCCGTCTCCAGCTTGAGCACCGCCTCCTCCGGCCGCCCTGCCTGGCACAGCACGATGCCGTACTGGTAGGTGGCGTCGGCGTCGTATTGCCCGTCCCTGAGGTCGAGCATGATCCGCTCGGCTTCGCCGGCGGCTTCGAGCGCCTCGTCGTGATGGCCCACGGCGGACAGAGCGCGGGCCAGATTGCCGAGCCCGGTGGCGAGGTAGGCCAGGTCGCCGATCGATCGCGATGTCTCGACCGCCTGCAGGTAGCAGGTCACCGCGGTGGACCTCTCGCGTCGTTCATTCGCGCAAAGCGCCAACAGGTTGAGCGCTTTCGCGTAGGTTGCCAGGTCGCCGTGCTCGAGGCTGAGGTCGCGGCCGGCCATGCCGTCGGCCATGGCGGCGTCATGGTGGTTGCGGTCCACCCGGGTGAGGCCGCGCGTGACCCGGGCGCGAGCGAGCAGAACCTGGTCGCCGCGTTCCTCTGCCGCGCCCACGAGCAGATCGCCGATCCGGTCGATGCGGGCGTGGTCGGAGTCGAAGCCGAGGCCGTCGATGCCCATGTCGAACAGGGCTACGGCCTGGCGCAGGTCGCACCCGGGGGTGCGGGCGGCCTGCTCGACGCAACCGAGCAGGCCCTGTTCTTCCTCGTTGATCCAGTCGATGGCGGCGGTGGCGTCAGCGAAGGGCATTCCCGCCGAGCGGGCGGCCGCCGATGCCGGGCGGTTGTCGCCGGGAATGATCAGTCCCATCGCCGCGCACACCGAGGCCAGGTAGAAGTCGAGCAGCCGGTCGAGGGTGGCCCGCCGTACCTCTGGATCGTCACAGCGGGAACGGGCGTAGATCTTCAGCAGGTCGTGGAAGCAGTAACGGCCGGGCGAGGGTGACTGGAGCATGCTGACGTCGACCAGCCCCTCGCAGACGTCCTCCGCGTCGTGCTCGGGCAGGTCGAGGAGCGCCGCGGCGGCCGCGAGCGGCAGATCCCCTCCATCCGGTACGGCCAGCAGCCGAAAGGCCCGCACGTGGGTGTCGTCGAGCTGCTCGTATCCCAGTGCGAACGTGGCCTCGATTGCCAGGTCGCCCGCACGCAGCTCAGCCAGCCTGCGCCGCTCGTCGGAGAGCCGGTCGCGCATGTCGGCCACGCTCCAGTTCGGCCTGGCGGCGAGTCTGGCGGCGGCGATCCTGATGGCCAGCGGCAGGAAGCCGCAGGCGGCGACAAGGTCCATGGCAGCGGGCCGCTCGGCCGCCACACGCGCTTCCCCGGCGATCCTGCCCAGCAGACGCAGCGCTTCGACGGGGCCGAGCACCTCCAGGTTCATATGGCGGGCGTCGCTGAGGCCGGTCAGCCTGGCCCGGCTGGTGACGATCACGCCGCAGAGTGACGAGCCCGGCATGAGCGGCCGGACCTGTCCGGCGTCCGAGGCGTTGTCGAGCACGACCAGCATCCGCCGGTCGGCGAGCACCGAGCGGTAGAGCGCGGCCCGCTCGGCGAGGTCTTCCGGCGCCTCATCCAGGCCGAGCGCGCGCAGGAACGAGCCGAGCACCGTCGCGGGTTCCAGCGGCTCGGCACCCCATCCGCGCAGGTCCACGAAGAGCTGCCCGTCGGGGTAGTAGCCGGCGAGCTGGTGGGCGACGTGCACGGCCAGCGTGGTCTTGCCGACCCCACCCGCCCCGGCGACCGCCGTGACGACCAGGGCGGAGGTCTCGCCGGAGCGCAGCGCGGTCACCATCTCCTCTATCTCGCACGCGCGGCCGGTGAAGTCGGCCGAGTCGGCAGGTAACTGCCGTGGCGCGTGCGTGATCGGCGCGTGGGCGGCGGCGGGGCGGGCAGGGGCGCGGCCGAGCTCGGGGTCGGCGCTGATGATGCGCTGGTACAGCTCGGCCAACTCCGGCGAGGGGTCCACGCCGAGTTCGTCGGCCAGCAGCCTGCGGGTGTCGGTGTAGACGCCGATCGCCTCGGCCTGCCGTCCGGCCCGATACAGCGCCAGCATGAGCAGGCCGCGCAGGCGCTCCCTGGTTGGATGTTCCGCGCACAGGGCGGTCAGCTCGCTGACGGCCTCGACGTGCCTGCCTTCGTCGAGGTCGGCGTCGAGGCGGTGTTGGAGCGCGGCGAGTCGTTGCTCACTCAGGCGGACGCGCTGGGATTCGACGAACAGTCCGGAGAGCCCTGCCAGCGGCTCGCCCTGCCACAGGGCCAGCGCCTCGGCGTAGCGGCCTTCGCCGTACAACTCGTGAAGCTCGGCGAGGTCGCTCGCCCCGCCCCGCAGCGCGTAGCCGTCGCCGATGGACCTGAGAGCGTCCGTGCCGAGCACCGCGCGCAGCCGCGAGACGTAGGTGCGCAAGATCTGGAGCGCGGTACGCGGCCGCGTCTGACCCCACATCGCGTCCATGATCTGCTCGCCGCTCACGGTCCTGCCCTCTGCCAGCAGAAGTACGGCCAGCACCAGGCGCTGTTGCGGCGAGCCGAGCTCCAGCTCCTGCCCGCCGCACCAGGCCCGCACCGGGCCGAGCAACGAAAAACGCAGGTCTTCGGCCATGCCCACCCATTTCCGGTCAATCCACAGCAGAGACGATCACTCTACCTAGCTGAACAGCTCGGTAGAGTGATGAGCAGCTCGGCCGAGTGCTGCGTTCCTCAAAGGGTGTAGGTGAACCGTCGGCGTGGCTGCCGCGGTGGCGGTGGTGGACGTCCCCGAACTGAGGTGCCCAGCAGGTTCCGGACAGTCAGCTACATAAGCTGACAGAAGTCTGGAAGAGGTAGGTACGTGACGAGGCGTCGCAGGCAGTTCTCGCCGGAGTTCAAGGACGAAGCCGTCCGCATGGTGCTGGAGGGCGAGCGAACGGTCGCGTCGGTGGCGCGCGAGTTCGACATCAACGCCAGCACCCTGGGCAACTGGGTGAACCGGCACCGGATCGTGAACGCCCAGCAGGAGAAGCGGCCGCCGGTCTCCGGGCCGGATCGGGCCGGATCCGGGAGCTGGAGCGGGAGAACGCCGAGCTCCGCGAGAAGTTGATCGTTTGAATCTAAGGCCGCCTTCTTCGCGTCCGAGACTCGATGACGCTCGCCAAGTACGAGCTCATCGACGCGGAGAAGGCGCATCACCCGATCGCGCGGATGTGTGCGTGGCTGGGTGTGTCCCGCTCGGGCTACTACGAATGGCGCGAGAGGCCGGCCTCGGCCACCGCACAACGCCGGACGCTGCTGGCCGCATCGGTCGCCGAGATATTCGCCGGCTCGCACGAGACCTACGGCTACCGGCGGGTGCACGCCGCCCTGGCCCGCCGCGGTGAGCACTGCTCGGCCGAGCTGGTGCGTGCCCTGATGCGGGAGCAGGGCCTGGTCCCGGCTCAGGTGCGGGCGTTCCGGCCCGTCACAACGGTGCAGGGCGACTTCCGCGGCATCCCCGACCTGGTCAGCCGTGACTTCACCGCCGCCCGTCCGGGCACCAAACTGATCGGCGCATCACCTACGTCCGCACCTGGGAGGGCTTCCTCTACCTGGCCACCGTGATCGACTGCCACAGCAAGGCGGTGCTGGGCTGGGCGATGGCCGACCACTACCGCACCGAACTGGTCACCGACGCGATCCGGATGGCCGCCGGCACCGGCGTGCTCCAGGGTGGCGCCGTGTTCCACACCGACCGCGGCTCGAACTACACCAGCGACGAGTTCGGCCGCTTTCTGACCGGCCGGGACATCCGCCGCTCGGTCGGCCGCACCGGCGTCTGCTACGACAACGCGATGGCCGAATCGTTCTTCAGCGCCCTCAAGAACGAATGGCTGCACCGCTTCGTTTTCACCACCCGAGCCAAGGCGAAAAGCCAGGTCATCCGCTACATCGAAGGGTTCTACAACCACCGGCGCCTGCACTCGGCGCTCGGCTACCGGACACCCTTCGAGGTGCTCAACGAGTCCCTTTCAACCCCAACAGCCGCATAGGCTCTACGACCATAAGACGGCTGTCCGGAATCACCGTGGCCCCTCATCGACATGATCCCGGGCCAGCCCTTGACGCTGCTACCCGAGCCTTAACTGAACGGCGTTGCTTCTAGACCCCGTCTGAGCGGGTGCCGGCTTGGGTCGCATCCAGCTCACCAGGCGGTACTGGTAGAGCAGGGTGGATCTTGTGGGCGACAGGGGCCCCTTCTTATGGGCCTCGCGGCGTTCGGCGAGGTCGAAAGAGAGCACGTTTCACGCCGCGTTGGGTGGTGTCGGGCAACCAGCCGTACCACTCTTCTAGGCGGTCAGCGGAAAGGACGACCACGGCTTCTCGGCCGCGATTACAAACAGTCTGCCGAAGCCGGGAGGGTCAGCCGTTCGTCGAGGCCGTGCTTCCACAAGACCGTGAGCAGCCGCAAGAACCGATCGGAGATCTCGGTGCCGTCCGGCCGCGTGTAGGGCTCTCCGCTGGCGTCCTCACGCAGCAGGGTGGCGGTGATCCGGCGAGCGCCTCTCTGTCGGAGCCGAGGGAGCAGGCCACGCTCCTCCAGGCGTCCCAGCGTGCGCCATGCCGCGGTCCGGGCAGCCTGTGTGGTGGCGTGCCGCTCGGCACCCCACGGGCGGAGCTGTCGAACACGATCGTCAAGCCATCCCCGCGCAGGCCGTCGACAGGGCCTCAAGCCTCACCTGCGCCATCTGACCCGGCGCCGCCCCAGTCACTGTCGCCGCGTTCAAGCCGCCGTCACCCGACCACGGTCGACAATCCAGCTGCTGTCGATGTGGACTGATCTCTGTCACCTGATGACAGACGATCTTGATGGCAAATTGATGGCAAACGATCAAAAGGCCATTTCCCGATTTCCGGGAAATGGCCTTTGAACTGGGAAAACACTGTGGGGCTACCAGGACTTGAACCTGGGACCTCTTCCTTATCAGGGAAGCGCTCTAACCGTCTGAGCTATAGCCCCGCGCACACCGAACGGTATCGCATTTGCCTGTTGGAGGCGAACCAGTTGTTCGGACGAGAAAAGCTTACCGTGTCCGACGGGCTGCTCGTGCCGCACCAGCCACCCCGGTACGGCACGAGCCCCCGCCCGAACCTGCTATTCGGCCTCGCTGAACGTCACCTCAACGCCCCCGACCAGGTCGGAAGCGATGTTGTAGATGACCGCGCCCAGCGTGGACAGAGCGGTGATCAGCACCACGTTCACGGCGCCGATCAGCGCGGTGTACCCGAGGATGCGCACCGGCTCGAACCACGAGGCGATGTTGATCGGGATCGAGCTCTGTCCCTGCTCACCCTTGCCGAGCTGGTTGACCAGGTCGACGAGTGAGTCGAACACCCCCAAGGCGGACAGCACGCCGTACAGGACGGCCACTGCCACGAAGAGCACCACGAAGCAGACCAGGGACACCACGAAGCTGAACTTCATGGCCGACCACGGCTCGATGCGGCGCAGCACCAGGTGTGCCTTGCGGGGCAGCCTGGACCCCGCGTTGTTCGACGACTTCTTCTTGGGCATCTCGACGGGCGGAGGTGCCTCACTGGTGAGCGACGGACGGATGCGCACCGTCTCGTTGCCCTCCGCCTGCGGCTCGTCCTTGGAACGAGGCTGAGCGGCGGCGCCCTTCGCGGGCGTCCTGTCCTGCTCGCCGTCGACCGAATTGAAGATTTCCGGCTCAGTGGACTTCTTCGGCTGATGTCCGTTACCCGACGCCGCCTGGGCTCTGGCGGTGCCACCCTGGGCGCTCATGATTTACTCTCCTCCCCCGTCTTCCTCATTCTCCACCGGAGTCTCCATCGACTCCGCGTTCCGGGCGAGGGCAACCACGCTGTCGCCTTCGGCGAGGTTCATCAATCGCACTCCCATGGTCTGGCGGCCGGACTGCTTGATCTCGCCGGCACTCGTCCGGATCACCCCGCCGGCGGACGTGATCGCGAAGACCTCGTCCTCTGGGTTGACCATGACGGCTCCGACCAGCTTGCCACGGGAACTCACGATTTTCGCAGTCAGCACGCCCCTACCGCCACGTCCTTGAACTGGATACTGCTCCACTGGCGTCCGTTTTGCGTACCCAGCCTTCGTGGCGATAAGCACATCTTGACCGTCGGCGATCCGATTCATGGCGAGAAGTTCGTCTCCTTCGAGGAACCTCATGCCGATGACACCGCTGGTCGCGCGGCCCATGGGCCGCAGTGCCTCGTCGGAGGCGGTGAACCTGATCGACTGTGCGCCCTTGGAGACGAGCAGCAGATCGTCGGTCTCGGAGACCAGACGGGCGCCGATGACCTCGTCGTCCTCACGCAGGTTGATCGCGATCAGACCGCCCGACCTGGGGGAGTCGTACTCGGACAGGCGTGTCTTCTTGACCAGGCCGCTGCGCGTGGCGAGCACCAGGTAGGGGGCGACGTCGTAGTCGCGGAGGTCGAGAACTTCCATGACTGTTTCGTCGGGCTGCATGGCCAAAAGGTTCGCGAGATGCATGCCACGGGCGTCACGCCCGGCATCAGGCAGCTCGTACGCCTTGACCCGGTACACCCGGCCCTTGTTCGTGAAGAACAGCAGCCAGTGGTGCGTCGTGGTGACGAAGAAGTGGTCGACGATGTCGTCCTGGCGCAGCTGGGCGCCGCGAACGCCCTTGCCGCCCCGCTTCTGCGCCCGGTAGAGGTCGGTACGGGTGCGCTTGGCATAACCGCCGCGGGTGATCGTGACGACGATCTCCTCCTCGGCGATGAGGTCCTCGATCGACATGTCGCCGTCGTAGGCGATGATCTCGGTCTTGCGCTCGTCGCCGTAGCGGTTGACGACCTCGGCCAGCTCGTCGCCGATGATCTCGCGCTGGCGGGCCTCGCTGGCCAGGATCGAGTTGTACTCGGCGATCTGGGCCATCAGGCCGTCGTACTCGTCCTGGATGGCCTGCCGCTCCAGGGCGGCCAGCTTGCGTAGCTGCATGTCCAGGATGGCCTGAGCCTGGATCTCGTCGATCTCCAGGAGCCCCATGAGGCCCTGCTGGGCGTGCGAGGCCGACTCCGAGGCCCGGATGAGGGCGATGACGTCGTCGAGCCGCTCAAGGGCCCTCAGCAGCCCGCGCAGGATGTGGGCGCGCTCCTCGGCCTTGCGCAGCAGGTAACGCGTCCGGCGGACGATGACCTCGACCTGGTGGGCCACGTAGTGGCGGATGAACTGGTCGAGCCGCAGCGTGCGCGGCACGCCGTCGACCAGCGCCAGCATGTTGGCGCCGAAGGTGTCCTGGAGCTGGGTGTGCTTGTACAGGTTGTTGAGCACGACCTTGGCGACCGCGTCGCGCTTGAGCACGATCACCAGGCGCTGCCCGACCCGCGAGGAGCTCTCGTCGCGTACGTCGGCGATGCCCGAGAGCTTGCCCTCGCGCACCAGCTCGGCGATCTTCAGCGCCAGGTTGTCCGGGTTGACCTGGTACGGCAGCTCGGTGACGACGAGCGCCTGCCGCCCCTTGTCCTCCTCGACCTCGACCACCGCGCGCATGGTGATCGAGCCGCGCCCGGTGCGGTACGCGTCCTCGATGCCCCGGCGTCCGACGATCAGCGCCTTGGTCGGGAAGTCGGGCCCCTTGACCAGCCTGATCGAGGCTTCCAGCAGCTCCTCGTCGTCGGTCTCCGGGTTCTCCAGGTACCACCGGACCGCGGCCGAGACCTCGCGCAGGTTGTGCGGCGGGATGTTGGTGGCCATGCCGACCGCGATGCCGCCCGAGCCGTTGACCAGCAGCTGCGGGAACCGCGCCGGCAGGACGTCGGGCTCCTGCGACTTGCCGTCGTAGTTGGGGCGGAAGTCGACGGTGTCCTTGTCGATGTCGCGCAGCATCTCCATGGCGATGGGCGCGAGCTTGCACTCGGTGTACCGCATCGCGGCCGCCGGGTCGTTGCCCGGCGAGCCGAAGTTGCCCTGCCCGTCGACCAGGGGATAGCGCAGCGACCACGGCTGGGCCAGGCGGACCAGGGCGTCGTAGATCGAGGTGTCGCCGTGGGGGTGGTAGGTGCCCATCACGTCGCCGACGACGCGGGCGCACTTGAAGTAGCCGCGGTCGGGACGGTAGCCACCGTCGTACATCGCGTAGAGCACCCGCCGGTGCACCGGCTTGAGACCGTCGCGCACATCAGGCAGCGCCCTGGACACGATGACGGACATCGCGTAGTCCATGTAGCTGCGCTGCATCTCCGACTGGATGTCCACCGGCTCGATGCGCTCAGCCGGGGGAGTGGTGTTCACGTCCGTCACAGGTTCAGGTCCTTCTTAAACGTCGAGGAAGCGAACGTCGCGCGCGTTGCGGATGATGAAGTCGCGCCGCGCTTCGACGTCCTCGCCCATGAGCACGCTGAACAGGTCGTCGGCCTGGGCCGCGTCGTCGAGCGTGACCAGGCGCAGCAGTCGCGTCGCCGGGTTCATGGTGGTCTCCCAGAGCTGGCCGGCGTTCATCTCGCCGAGGCCCTTGAAGCGCTGGACGTTGTCGCGCGGCCGCGGGTCGGCCTTGCCCTGCGCGATGCCGTCGTTGATGACGGCGTCGCGCTCGGAGTCGGAGTAGGCGTAGGAGGCGTCCTCGCCCTTCCGGTCCCACTTGATCTTGTAGAGCGGCGGGCACGACAGGTAGACGTGTCCGGCCTCGATCAGCGGCCGCATGAACCTGAACAGCAGCGTCAGCAGCAGGGTGTTGATGTGCTGGCCGTCGACGTCGGCGTCGGCCATCAGGATCACCTTGTGGTAACGCAGCTTGGCGATGTCGAACTCGTCGTGCACGCCGGTGCCCAGGGCGGTGATGAGCGCCTGGACCTCGTTGTTCTTCAGGACCTTGTCGATCCGCGCCTTCTCCACGTTGAGGATCTTGCCGCGGATGGGCAGGATCGCCTGGAATCGCGAGTCGCGGCCGCCCTTGGCCGAGCCGCCGGCCGAGTCGCCCTCGACGATGAACAGCTCGCACTTCTCCGGGTCGTTCCACTGGCAGTCGGCCAGCTTGCCGGGAAGGCCGCTGCCGGACTCCAGGAGCGACTTGCGCCGGGTCAGGTCGCGGGCCTGGCGGGCCGCCAGGCGGGCGCGGCTGGCCTGGAGCGACTTGTTGATGATGTCCTTGGCCTCGCCGGGGTTGCGCTCGAACCAGTCGCGCAGGTGGTCGTTGCAGGCCTTCTGCACGAACGACTTGGCCTCGGTGTTGCCCAGCTTGGTCTTGGTCTGGCCCTCGAACTGCGGGTCGGACAGCTTGACCGAGATGATCGCGGTCAGGCCCTCGCGGACGTCCTCGCCGGAGAGGTTGTCGTCCTTGCCCTCCTTGAGGAACTTCTGCTCGCGCGCGTAGCGGTTGACGATGGACGTCAGCGCCGCGCGGAAGCCCTCCTCGTGAGTGCCGCCCTCGGCGGTGTTGATCGTGTTGGCGAAGGTGTACACCGACTCCGCGTAGGAGTTGTTCCACTGCATCGCGATCTCCACCGCGATGCCGTCGCCCTCCTCCTCGAAGGCGACGATCGACGCGTGCGCCGGCTCCTTCTTGGCGTTGAGGTGCTTGACGAAGTCGGCCAGGCCGCCCTCGTAGTGGTATTCGACCGTGCGGGGCTCGCCGTTGACGTGGTCGGGACGCTCGTCGGCGAGCGTGATCGTCAGGCCCTTGTTGAGGAAGGCCATCTCCTGGAAGCGGCGCGAGAGCGTCTCGTAGTTCCAGGTGGTGGTCTCGAAGATCTCGGGATCGGGCCAGAACGTGATCGTGGTGCCGGTCTCGTCGGTCTCCTCGCCCTTGGCCAGCGGGGCCAGCGCCTTGGAGTTGACGAGGTTCAGCCGCCAGTAGTGGCCGTTCTGCTTGACCTCGACGTCCATGGCGGTGGACAGCGCGTTGACGACGGCCGAGCCGACGCCGTGCAGGCCGCCGGAGACCGCGTAGGACTGGCTGTCGAACTTGCCGCCCGCGTGGAGCGTGGTCAGCACGACCTCGACGGCCGAGCGCTTCTCCACAGGGTGGATGCCCGTGGGGATGCCGCGGCCGTTGTCGACGACGCGCACGCCGCCGTCGGCCAGCAGCGTGATGTCGATCCTGGTGGCGAAACCGGCCAGCGCCTCGTCCACCGCGTTGTCCACGATCTCGTAGACGAGGTGGTGCAGGCCGCGCTCACCGGTGGAGCCGATATACATACCCGGGCGTTTGCGAACCGCCTCAAGTCCTTCGAGTACGGTGATTGAGCTAGCGTCGTAGGACAACTGCGAAATCCTCCTGCCGCGGACACGCGGCGGGGGAGGCCATCAACTTCATGCTGCCCCTACCGTGCCCGTCACCGTCGTGAGTGCCCCGATGCGCGGTCACCCGGGGGAGTCGGCTTGCTGCCGGGGTGACACGCAAGCGGACGTGTCCGGAATCCTTTTTCATTCTACCGCTTCCCGGAGCCCGTGGTGGCAATACACGCGCCTGTGATGCTCCCTAGCTCGATTTGCCCCCCACTCAAGCATCCCCCCTTCGGAAAGGGGGCCTATCGCGTCTGCGGCTGTCTGATCGCCCTCGGCGCCTAACCATAGGTGTCGCCGGGGCCCCTGCTTCCGGTCACCCGCAAACCCCCCGTGGGCCGGGGTGCGTTCTGCGGCCCCCTGACCTTGACCTTTGTCACGGAACCGTCACCCAGCTCCTCGTTGAGCCTGCGGATGAGGGTGCGCGCAAGCAGCCTGACCTGCGTCGCCCAGGCCGTGGAATCGGCCGCGATGAGCACCTCGCCCTCGTCGAAGGACTCCGGCCGGGTGTGGGCGGCCAGGTCGGGGCCGACGATCTCCTTCCACCGGCCGAACACCGCGCCGACGGCCGCCGAGCGCTCCCAGCCGCGGTCGGCCAGCAGGTCGGCGATGGCCCGGCCGAACAGCTGGGGATCGCCGGCCTCCCTGCGCGGGCCGGCCTTGCGCCTGGGCTCGCGGCGCGGGAGCTGGCCGCGCTTGGCCGCGTCGGCCTTCGCCTGCGCGAGCTTCTCCCTCGCCATGGCGGCCCCCCTGGCCGCCGCGTTGTGCTGCTCATCGGACACGGGTCACGCTCCCCTCAGCGACGTCGAAACGGGCCCCCGCCAGCTCCTTCGGCACGTCGTCGGGCACGGCGGCGGTGATCAGCACCTGTTCGGCCGGCGCGACGATCTCGGCCAGCCTGCGCCGGCGCTGGCTGTCGAGCTCGGCGAACACGTCGTCGAGGATCAGCACCGGGTCGCCGCCGTCGGCCCGCAGCAGGTCGTAGGCGGCCAGCCGCAGCGCCAGCGCGAACGACCACGACTCGCCGTGGCTGGCGTAACCGCGGGCGGGCAGGTCGCCGAGGCCCAGGATCAGGTCGTCGCGGTGTGGGCCGACGAGGGTGACGCCCCGTTCCAGCTCGGCCTGGCGGACCTCCGACAGCCGGTCGCGGAGCTGCTGTTCAAGGGTTTTCCCCAAGTCTGTGGATAACGTCTGCGCATCGGGAGATCCCCGCTCACCGGCGACTTCGTCCTCCGCGCCGTCCCCACCTGTGGACAACGTGCTGCGGTAGGCCAGCGTCGCGGGGGCGCTCGTGGGGGCCAGCGCGGCGTAGGCCCCGGCCACCAGCGGGCGCAGCGCCTCGATGAGTTCCAGCCGCGCCCGCAACAGCTCCGCGCCGTGCCTGGCGAGGTGGGCGTCCCACACCTCCAGCGTGCTCAGGACGTCGCCGGCGCCCGCAGCGGTGAACGCGGTGTCACTCTCGGCCCGCCGGGCGCTCCTGCTGCCCCTGCGGGCCTGCGCGGCCGTGCGCAGCAGCGCGCCGCGCTGCTTGAGCACCCGGTCGTAGTCGGCCCGGACCCCGGCGAACCGCGGGGCCCTGGCCACGAGCAGGTCGTCGAGGAAACGGCGGCGCTCCGACGGGTCGCCCTTGGACAGCGCCAGGTCCTCCGGCGCGAACAGCACCGTGCGCAGCAGGCCGATGACGTCGCGCGGCCTGGACACGGGGGAGCGGTTGAGCCGCGCCCGGTTGGCCTTCCCCGGGTTGATCTCCAGCTCCACCAGCGCCCGCCGGTCGTCCCTGTGGACGGCGCAGCGCACGATGGCCCGCGCGGCCCCCTGGCGCACCAGCGGCGCGTCGTTGGCCACGCGGTGACTGGAGTGCGTCGCGACATAGCCGAGGGCCTCGACCAGGTTGGTCTTGCCCTGGCCGTTGGGCCCGACGAGAGCCGTGACGCCCGGTTCCAGACCGAGCTCCACGGACGCGTAGGACCTGAAGTCGGTCAGCGAGAGGTGGGCGACATGCACCCCACGAAGGTTAGTCCGCCGCGGGGGCCGCCTGTGTCACCGGCTTGCCGTCCTGTGGAAAACCTCGGGCTTCCCCGGACGGCCTGTGGACCACCCGGCCGGACTACTCGGCTTCGCGCGGCGGGGTCACGTCGGCGCCGGGCGAGTCGGCGCCCTTGCCGGTGCTGCCCTCGGTCGAGGTGATCGCGTGGCCGCCGAACTGGTTGCGCAGCGCGGCGACGACCTTCATCGCGGGGGAGTCGTCCTGGCGCGAGGCGAACCGCGCGTAGAGGGCGGCGGTGATCACCGGCAGCGGCACGGCGTGGTCGACGGCCGCCTGGACCGTCCAGCGGCCCTCGCCGGAGTCCTGGGCGTAACCGCGGAGCTGGTCGAGGTGCTCGTCGTCGTCGAGCGCCCGCACCATCAGGTCGAGCAGCCAGGAGCGGATGACGGTGCCGGTGCGCCAGCTGCTGAAGGAGCCCCTGACGTCCTTGACGACGTCGGACGCCTCCAGAAGCTCCCAGCCCTCCGCGAACGCCTGCATCATGCCGTACTCGATGCCGTTGTGGACCATCTTCGCGAAGTGGCCCGCACCGACGTCACCGGCGTGGACGAAGCCGTCCTCGCCCTCGGGCTTGAGCGTCTCGAAGATCGGCATGAGCCGGTCGACGTCGGCCTGCTCGCCGCCGCACATGAGGGCGTAGCCGTTCTGGAGCCCCCACACGCCGCCGCTCACGCCGCAGTCGACGAAGCCGATGCCCTTCTCGCGCAGCTCGGCGGCGTGCTTCTGGTCGTCCACATAGTGTGAATTACCGCCGTCGACGACGATGTCGCCCTCGTCGAGCAGCTCGCCGAGCTCGTCGACCGTCTGCTGGGTGGGCTTGCCCGCGGGAACCATGACCCAGACCGCGCGCGGCGCGGACAGCCGTTCGACCAGCTCCTTCAGGCTGGCCACGTCGCTGATGCCGGGGTCGCGGTCGTAACCGACCACCTCATGGCCGCCGCGGCGAAGCCGCTCGGCCATGTTGCCGCCCATCTTGCCCAGTCCCACCATGCCGATCTGCATGACGCTCCTCTACCCCCTTGTCAGGCTTCCATCATCCCCGATGACGGGATCAGCCCGACAGGCGGATGGGCATGATCAGGTAACGGTAGTCCGTACCTGCGCCTTCGTCCACAGGCTTGCCTCCGGTGAGGATGGCGGGCTTGGTCGAGGTCGTCATCTGCAGGCGCGCGATGTCGGAGTCTATGGCCCCCAACCCCTCAAGCAGGAACTGGTGGTTGAAGGCGATGTTCATCTCCTCGCCCTCGTAATCCACAGGCAGTGCCTCGACGGCCTGCGCCTCGTCGCCGCTGCCGGCCTCGAGGACGACCTCGCCGCTCTTGAACGCCAGGCGCACGGGGGTGTTGCGCTCGGCGACCAGGGCCACGCGCTTGACCGCCTCGACGAACGGGCCTGTGGACAGGTCGGCGCGCGCGGAGAACTCCGTGGGCAGCAGCGAGCGGTACTTGGGGAACTCGGGGTCGAGCAGCCGCGTCGTCGTGCGCCGGCCCGCGCTGGAGAAGCCGATCATGCCCTCGCCGGTGCCGCCGGCCGAGCTGAGCGCGATCTCCACCTCGGCGCCGGTGGTGCCGAGGGCCTTGGCGGTGTCGGCGAGCGTCTTGCCGGGGATCATCGCGATCGCGGCGAAGTCCGGCTGGCCCGGCTGCCACTTCAGCTCGCGCACGGCGAGCCGGTAGCGGTCGGTGGCGGCGAGGGTGACGGTGTCGCCCTCGATCTCCATGCGCACGCCCGTGAGCATCGGCAGCGTGTCGTCACGACCCGCCGCGACGGCGACCTGGCTGACGGCGGAGGCGAACACGTCGCTGCCCACCCGCCCGGCGGCCGGCGGCATGGCCGGGAGCGACGGGTAGTCCTCCACAGGCATGGTCAGCAGGGTGAACCGCGCGCTGCCGCACGTGACGACGGCCTTGGCGCCCTCCACCACGAAGTCCACAGGCTGTGCGGGAAGCGCGCGCGTGATCTCGGCGAGCAGCTTGCCCGAGACCAGGACGACCCCCGCCTCACCGGTGTGGAGTTCGAGCGTGACCTCGGCGGAGACCTCGTAGTCGAACCCCGACAGCTTGAGCTGCTGGCCCTCCGTCACCTCCAGCCGCATGCCGGCGAGCACGGGCACCGACGGGCGCGCCGGGAGACTGCGTGCCGTCCATGCCACCGCCTCAGCGAGGACGTCTCGCTCGATTCGGAACATCACGGTGATCAGCCTCCTGGGTTCGTCGTTGATTCAAGTGTTCACTCTCCCGCACCGCGGTTCGGGGAGAACCCCTCTATGGGTCTTTGATTTTCTTAGTAAGAGAGATAAGAGGTCATCACACTAGGGGCTGTGGGAACTGTGGACAACTGAAGTTCTCGCAGCTCAGTGCCCCTGTTTTCATCCACCGAGGGTGTGGGTGACGCCTGGGGGAAACTTCGCCGCCTGGGGATGAAGTTTCGTCGCCCACAGGCCGTCCCCAGATCATGGTGTGTTCATCCACCGGTTATCCACGAGGTTTCCACAGGTTGTCCACGGGGTAAGAGGGGGCCTTCTGGAGTCCCAGATCGACTGTTCACAGGCCGTCCACACGTTATCCACGAGTCATCCCCAGGTTCTCCTCAGGATGTCCCCAGATTCGTCCCCAGCCCTTGTGGGTGGATTTTTCCCGGCATTGGTGGTCGTACCGACGCGCCGTTTTCGCGTTTCCGCTGGTCCACAGTGTTTTCCACAGGCTGTGTACGACCATCAAGATCCACGCTTGCTCTGTTTGATACGCATTGTCAGCTCGTTGACCTGGTTGTACATCGACCTGCGCTCGGCGATGAGCGACCGGATCTTGCGCTCGGCGTGCATCACGGTGGTGTGGTCACGGCCGCCGAACTGCTGGCCGATCTTCGGCAGCGACAGCTCGGTCAGCTCGCGCGCCAGGTACATGGCGATCTGCCGGGCGTTGACGAGCGCGCGGCTGCGCGAGGTGCCGCACAGGTCTTCGATGCTGATGCCGAAGTAGTTGGCGGTCTCGGTCATGATGGCCGCGATCGTGATCTCGGTGTCGGACTCCGAGGTGATCAGGTCCTTCAGCACGACCTCGGCGAGCTGCAGGTCCACACCCTGCCTGTTGAGGCTGGCGAACGCGGTCACCCTGATCAGGGCGCCCTCCAGCTCGCGGATGTTGGTGGAGATCCGGCTCGCGATGTACTCCAGCACCTCGGGCGGCGCGGCCAGGCCCTCCTGGATGGCCTTCTTCCGCAGGATCGCGATGCGGGTCTCCAGCTCGGGCGGCTGGACGTCGGTGATCAGGCCCCACTCGAACCGGTTGCGCAGCCGGTCCTCCAGCGTGATGAGCTGCTTGGGCGCGCGGTCGCTGGAGATGACGATCTGCTTGTTGGCGTTGTGCAGGGTGTTGAAGGTGTGGAAGAACTCCTCCTGCGTCTGCTCCTTGCCCTCCAGGAACTGGATGTCGTCCACAAGCAGGATGTCGATCGCCCGGTAGCGGCCGCGGAAGCCGTCGGCCTTGTGGTCGCGGATGCTGTTGATGAAGTCGTTGGTGAACTCCTCCGAGCTCACGTACCTCACCCGGGCGCCGTCGTACAGGCTCTGCGCGTAATGCCCGATCGCGTGCAGCAGGTGCGTCTTCCCCAGGCCGGAGTCGCCGTAAATGAAGAGCGGGTTGTACGCCTTCGCGGGGGATTCGGCCACCGCCACGGCCGCGGCGTGCGCGAACCGGTTGCTGGCACCGATGACGAATGTCTCAAATGTGTACTTCTGGTTGAGCCGGGCCGGCTCGCTCGGCTTGTTGCTCTTCGCTTCCCACCGATTCGGCGCCGGCTCCGGCGCTTTCTCCACAGGCGGTGTGTACGGCTGCACCTGTTCAAAAGAGAACGAAGGCTGTGGATATTCGGTGGACGCCGGAGGCTGCTCAGGCTGTGGAGAATAGAACTGCGGGGGCTCGGATGCCTGGTAGTGCTGGGGTTGCACCGGCTGTGTGTAACGCGGCTGGCTATCCACACTCTGGGGATAAGGCACATTCACAGGCTGTTGATGGGCGTCCGGCAAAGGCTGCTCGGGAGCCGTGGTGTCGATCATCACGGCCAGCCGCATCGTCATCCCGAGTTCCTGGGACAGCGCGTGGGCCACCAGCGGGCGCAACTTGCCCTCGATGAGGTCCTTGAGGAAGTCGTTGGGGACGCCGAGCACGATCGTGTCGTCCGCGAGAGCGATCGGACGGACCATCGACAGCCAGGTGCGCTGCTGGATGGGCACGTTCTCGTTGAGGAAGTTGCCCAGGGCCCTCGCCCATACCGTGCCGAGGTCGACACCACTCATGGTGCGGCTCCCCTCCTTCCTCTCGCGGCCCCCCGCGATCGTTTATCCACATGACCGTGGCCGCCCCGAGCGGTCGGCGACCCCTTCGTCCACAGCGTGGCGGCAGGGCTTCGTACCCAGGTCCTCCACAGGAGATCCACAGGCTGTGCACGGTGTTTCCGGTGGTCCAGAAGGGCCGACAGTATCCATGTGCACAGCTGTGTTCAAGACGTTGTCCACAGCGTAGTGGCACCTGGATGCACAAACTGTGGACGTGGGCCCGGCGGTGGAAAAGTCGCCTGTGGATCAGTGGATAACCCGTTCAGTTTGACCTGAGACGCCGTTGGCCCGTAACGTACGACGGTCGGCTTGCCACGCGACGGCTATTTCGCGTGCCCTCGCTCCCACGGCAGGCCAGCCATGTGTGTATAAGCGCCCCTGGGCGCACCTTCAAGCCTGGAGCCCACCCGTGAGCAAGCGTACTTTCCAGCCGAACAACCGTCGCCGCGCGAAGACCCACGGCTTCCGGCTGCGGATGCGCACCCGGGCCGGTCGCGCCATCCTCGCCGCCCGCCGCCGCAAGGGCCGCGAGAAGCTGTCGGCCTGATCGACCCGCGCCCGAAGTCCGGCCCGTCGGTGTACCTCGCCGACGGGCGTTAGGCGTATACGGTGCTGTCCCGTCAATCCCGCATGCGGCGCGGGGACGAGTTCGAAGCGGCCGTCCGGCGTGGCAAACGCGCCGGACGCCCCACTCTGGTGGTGCATCTCAACTTTTCTGGGGAAGAGACACCTCTGGTTGGTTTCGTGGTGAGCAAGGCCGTTGGTGGCGCGGTGACCCGGAACAAGGTCAAACGACGGCTCCGACACCTGATGCGCGACCGTCTCGACCGGCTGCCGCGAGGTAGCCTGCTGGTGGTACGCGCCAATCCACCGGCCGCGTCCGCGTGCGTCGAGCAACTGGCCGCCGATCTCGACGCCGCGCTGGATCGTTTGCTCAGGCGGCGCGAGTCCTCGACGGGTGGACACAGATGACGGAGCAGCCGCAAGGGATGCCGGGCCTCGCCGCCCGGGCGCTGATCATCCCCATTCGGTTCTACCGGGCCTTCATCAGCCCGATGCTCGGTCCACGCTGCCGGTTCTACCCGTCGTGCAGCGCGTATGGGCTCGAGGCGATTGCCGTACATGGGGCATTGCGCGGCACATGGCTGACTGTCCGGCGCATCGGGCGGTGCCACCCATTCCATCCCGGAGGTATAGACCCGGTGCCCCCACGCCCGGTCCGGTCCCACGAAACGCAAGGGAGCTAGCTCGGTGGAGCTGTCCTGGCTCAATTGGCTGTACACGGCCGTCGCCCAAGTCATCACCTGGATCCACCAGGTCTACAGCACTTTCCTCGACCCCAACAGCGGGTTGACCTGGGCGCTGACCATCGTCACGCTGACCGTCTGCATGCGGATCCTCATCTTCCCGCTGTTCCTCAAGCAGATGCGGTCGTCGCGGAAGATGCAGGAGCTGGCACCGAAGGTCCAGGAGCTCCGCAAGCGCTACAAGAACGACAAGCAGCGCATGAACCAGGAGGTCATGGCGCTGTACCAGGGTGCGGGCGCCAACCCCCTCGGTGGCTGCCTCCCTGTCGTGGCGCAGTTCCCGATCTTCATCTCGATGTTCACCGTGCTGCGGGCCATCGCCGCCGACCAGGCCAAGTTCGGCATGTCGCAGGAACTGGTCGACAGCGCCAAGCACGCGCTGATCATCAACGCTCCCCTGCCCGCCACGTTCTTCGAGGCCCCTGACATCGCCCAGAAGGTCGTCATCGGCTTCTTCGTGGCGATCAGCTCGCTGACCACGTTCCTCACCGTCCGGCAGAGCGTGACCCGCTCGATGGCGCAGATGCCGGACAACCCCATGGCGCAGCAGCAGAAGATCCTGATGTACATCTCGCCGCTGTTCGCCTTCTTCAGCCTCAACTTCCCGCTGGGCCTGATCCTCTACTGGGTCACCACCAACCTGTGGACTCTGGGCCAGCAGCACTGGTTCTACAGCCGGCACCCGATGCCGCAGTTCGACGCCAAGGGCAACGCCATCCCCGTGACGCCCAAGCCCGGCCTTGTGGCCAAGATGCGCAAGACCACTCCGGAAGAGGAGGCCCCTCCCGCCGCCCCGGAGCCTAAGATCATTAGGCAGCAGCCCAGCCGCCAGTCCCGCAGCAAGCGCACCGGCAGCAAGAAGTCTTGAACACGAAGGAGAGGCCGGCGATGACCGAGGCCGAGCAGGAGAAGGCTCCTGATCTCAACGCGCTTGAGCAGGAAGGCGAGATCGCTGCCGACTACGTCGAGGGCCTTCTCGACATCGCCGACATCGACGGCGACATCGACATGGATGTCGAGGGCGACCGCGCCATGGTCTCCGTCGTGGGGCTCAAGGGCAACGAGCTGGTGGGGCCCGCGGGAGAGGTCCTGGAGGCGCTGCAGGAGCTGACCCGGCTGGCCGTCCACCGGCAGACCGGGGAGCGTTCGCGGCTCATGCTCGACGTCGCCGGCTACCGCGAGCGGCGCCGGGCCGAGCTGAGCAAGCTCGGCACCGAGGTTGCGATCCAGGTCAAGGAGAAGGGTGAGCCGAAGGCGCTGCACCCTATGACGCCGTTCGAGCGGAAGATCGTCCACGACGCGGTGGCGGCCGCCGGGCTGCGCAGCGAGTCCGAGGGTGAGGAGCCGCAGCGGTACGTGGTGGTCCTGCCCGCCTGATACGTGCATGGTGAGCCGGTTCGGCCGTCTGTCGGCGCTTGGGTGCGCTGATGGGCGGCCGTTTCCGTATCTATAGCTGTACGTACGGGATGCGGGACCTTAGTGGGCCACTAGCGGGTTTGCGGGCTGGCCTCCATGCTTGCGCGCATCAATCCCTGTTCCTTGTTGTTGGAGCGTTTTCCGGCGTCTTCGTGCGCTGGCGTTTTGGTTCGGCGCTGTTAGTGGGGGAGCGTGCGGTTTTGTGCGCTGGCCTTGGCATTCATCCGGGAAAGCGACTCCGAGTGGCCCTATCGGGCGATATGCGCTTTATGTCGTTTATGGGGGATTTGGTGTCCAGGGTGGATCGGGAGGGGTACGCGGCGGCGTGCTCGACCGTCACCCACATGCCAGCCCGCTAGTCTTCCAGTGTGATCTCACATCTAGCCTTGGGTGGACACCGCCCCTAGAACGTCGAGACACCCACCGTCGAAAGCCCACCGGCATCACCGCCGAGCAGGCAACCTGAGTACGAACACCACCTGAGACCGAGAAAGGGCCAGCATCCAGTGAGCGAAGAGCTTCCGGCGCCGCCGGACATAGCGCGGGACGTCTTCGCCGGGGAGGCATGGGATCGCGCGAACGCGTTCGCCGCGCTGCTGGCGGGCCCGGGCGTCGTCCGGGGACTGCTGGGGCCGCGTGAGGTGCCGCGTATCTGGGATCGCCACCTGCTCAACTGCGCCGTGGTCGCCGAGGCCGTGCCGCCGGAGGTGCGGCTGGTGGACATCGGCTCCGGGGCGGGCCTGCCGGGGCTGGTGCTGGCCATCGTCCGCCAGGACATCGAGGTCACGCTGCTGGAGCCGTTGCTTCGCCGTACGGTGTTCCTGGAGGAGTGCGTCGAGGCGCTCAAGCTGGACAACGTCGAGGTGCTGCGCGGGCGGGCGGAGGATCTGGCGGGGGAGCGGGAGTTCGACGTCGCCAGTGCTCGGGCGGTCGCGCCGCTCGACCGGCTGCTGAAATGGGCCATGCCTCTTCTGCGCGAGGGCGGCGAACTGATAGCCATGAAGGGGGAGCGAGCCGCCGGCGAGCTCGCCGAGGCGGAGTCCCAATTGCGGGCCTGCGGGGCCCGAACGGCCGAGCTTGTGACCGTCGGGCACGGTAAGGTCGAGCCGCCTGCAACATTGGTTCGGGTGGTAGCGGGTCGCGCGCCGGAGCGAGCCAGGCGGCGACGAAGGAGGTGACGGTTGTGCCAGTCGCGTCTTGCGGTCTTGGCTGGCCGGACAGCCGTCGGTCCGAGAGCCCAACCGGGGTTGGATGGCCCGAAATGGGCGTGTCGCAACAGCAAATTCCCGGCACCGGCACACCACTGGTTGAAAGGATGGCCAACGTGACCCAGACCCCCCTGAACCCCGGTGATTCGCCGTTGGTACGAGAGGCGCTCAGTTCAGTGGTTTCACGTGAAACACCTGCCGCCACCCAACCGGCCGCCACCCAGCCAGCCGTCGAGCAGCCGGCCGCCACCCAGAGGGGCGGCACCAGCGGCGACGGCGACAACTCCTGGCCGCGGCCGGCGAAATGCAGAGTGATCGCGGTCGCCAACCAGAAGGGCGGCGTCGGCAAGACCACCACTTCGGTGAACATTGCCGCGGCCCTGTCGATGCACGGCCAGCGCGTCCTCGTGGTGGACCTCGACCCGCAGGGCAACGCCTCGACGGCTCTGGCCACTGAGCATCGCGGTGACGTACCGGATGTTTATCAGGTGCTCGTCGACGATCTGCCCATGGTGGAGATCGTCAAGCAGGTCCCCGAGATGCCGAACCTCTACTGCGCGCCCGCCACGATCGACCTGGCCGGCGCCGAGATCGAGCTCGTCTCGCTGGTGGCGCGGGAGGCCCGGCTCCGGCGGGCGCTGGCGGCGTACGAGGAGGAGTTCGACTACATCGTCATCGACTGCCCGCCGTCCCTCGGCCTGCTGACGGTCAACGCCCTGGTCGCCGCCGAAGAGGTCATGATCCCGATCCAGTGCGAGTACTACGCGCTGGAGGGCCTGGGGCAGCTCCTCAGGAACGTCGACCTCATCAAGGCTCACCTCAACCCGGCTCTGCGGCTCTCCACGATCGTCCTGACGATGTACGACGGGCGTACCCGGCTGGCTTCGCAGGTCGCCGACGAGGTGCGGTCGCACTTCGGGGAGACGGTGCTGAAGACGGTCATCCCGCGCAGCGTCCGCCTGTCGGAGGCGCCCAGCTATGGGCAGTCGGTCATGACGTACGATCCGGGGTCGAGCGGGGCGATGGCGTACATGGACGCGGCCCGCGAGATCGCCCACCGCGCCACCGTGGCCTGACCTCTGGTCGCTCGCGGGTCTCATAGGTACGGCTTGAGGGCGTAGCCCGCGCTCCGGTATGCCTGCTCCGGGTTGGACCCGGTGGACGTCGGCGGTAGGCGGTCTCGTTCGGCGCGAGTCGTGTGTTGGGCAGATTTGTAACCGTGTCGGCGTAAATCCCACAGGACTGTGTGTGGCGTGGGGGCACCCCGCTGGGCCCGCAACGGTAACCTCTCCTGGAGTGACCGGAATCGACCGGCTGGATGAGGAGACGCAGTGAGTCAGCAGCGGCGGGGATTGGGCAAGGGACTCGGGGCGCTCATCCCGACCGGACCCATCGTTGACGGCCCGGGTGCGGCGCCCGCTCCCTCGAACGGTTCCACGGTCGAGGCAGGTCCGAAGCCGATCGCTGGAGCGTACTTCAGAGAGGTCGCGCTGACCGCGATCGTGCCCAACCCGCGTCAGCCGCGTGAGGTGTTCGACGACGAGCGCCTCCAGGAGCTCGCCGACTCCATCCGCGAGGTCGGCCTTCTGCAGCCGATCGTGGTGCGCTCCGTGGGTGGCGGTCAGTATGAGCTGATCATGGGGGAGCGGCGCTGGCGGGCGTGCCAGCAGGTCGGTCTCGACCCGGTCCCGGCAATCGTCCGGAACACCCAGGACACCGACCTCCTCCGGGACGCGCTCATCGAGAACCTCCAGCGCGAGCAGCTGAACGCCCTGGAAGAGGCGGCCGCCTACCAACAGTTGCTGGACGACTTCCAGGCGACCCACGAGCAGCTGGCCAGCAAGGTGGGGCGCTCTCGATCTCACATCACCAACACGCTCCGGCTGCTGAACCTCCCGCCGGAGGTTCAGCTCCGCGTGGCCGCCGGCACCATCAGCGCCGGGCACGCTCGTGCTCTGCTTGGCCTGAGCAGTGCGGAGGAGCAGGTCGAGTTGGCCAAGCGCATCGTGGCGGAGCTGTTGTCCGTGAGGGCGGTGGAGGAGATCGTCGCCATGGGCAGCGCGAAGGCTGCTCAGAAGGCGCCGCGGGAGCGGCAGGTGCCCAAGCCTACGGCTCCTGGTCTGACCCATCTGGCGGACCGGCTCTCCGACCACTTCGAGACGAAGGTCAAGGTCGATTTGGGGCGGCGTAAGGGGCGGATCGTGGTGGAGTTCGCGACGATCGACGACCTTGAGCGCATCATCGGGACGATGGCGCCTGAGGCGGCACGGGCGATGCGGGAGCGCGAGGACTGACCTCGCCTGTTTCACGTGAAACCACTCGCTCTTTCCCGTGAAACCGCTTCCTCGACTCTTTCCTCCTTCTCTTCTCTTCTCTCTTCTGTTCGCCTGCTCTTCTGTTCGTCTGCGTCCGGTCTCGCTTCGTCTTGTGGGCGTGTCCGCAGCGTCGCGGTGGGCGTGTGCGCTGTGTCGCGTCGGGGGTGCGGCATGCGTGGCGAGCGCGATGGCTGGCCGGGCTACGGTCTTGGGTCTCTCTCCAGCTCGTTACAGCTCGCCCGGCTCTCCAGTTCGGTCGGCTCTCCGCCTCGACCGGCTCTCCAGCTCACCCGGCTTCCGCCTCGACCGGCTCTCCAGCTCGGTTGGCTCTCCGGCTCCACCGGCTCGACCGGTTTCCTAGGCCCCCAGCTCGCTCAGTGCCGCGTGGTGATTGCTCGGCGGCTTCGTTCTCGAAGTAGCGTGCTGATGGTCGCGCGGGGAGGTTCTCGTTTAGCCACGGCCCCTTCTCGAGCTGGCATCAGGCGGTTCGGCTGGCCACGCCCCGCACCCCACGCCCCGTACCCCGCGCCCTACCCCTCACGCCCGCGCCCCACGCCCCGCGCCTCCGCGCCCTACGCCCCGCGTCTCGGGCCCCACGCCTCGCGTTCGCGCCTGGCGGGACCTCTGGCGGGTTCTACATCGAACGGCGCCCCTGGAGCGGCGAGTGGCCGTGTTTCACGTGAAACGCCTGCGGGACTCCCAGTCGGAGGAGCGTGGTCGGAGGCGGTGTTTCACGTGAAACGGGGCCGGAGGTCAGGGGGTGGCTGCTTTGTGGAGGGCGGCCAGGAAGTCGTCCACGTGCTCTTCGGTGGTGTCGAAGGCGGTCATCCAGCGGACCGTGCCTGCGGTCTCGCCCCAGTAGTGGAAGAGGTAGTCCTGCAGGAGGGATTCTGAGGTGGCGTGGGGGAGGGTGGCGAAGACGGCGTTGGACTCCACGGGGTGGGTGAGGGTGACGCCGGGTACGTCCGCGAGGCCGTCCGCCAGGCGGCGTGCCATCTGGTTGGCGTGGGAGGCGTTGCGGCGCCACAGGTCGTCGGTCAGGAGAGCGGAGAGCTGGGCTGAGATGAAGCGCATCTTGGAGGCCAGCTGGAGTGACTGGCGGCGGAGGTAGGGGACTGCGTCCGTCAGGGATGGATCCAGGACGACCACCGCTTCCGCGGCCATGGCGCCGTTCTTGGTGCCGCCGAAGCTGAAGACGTCCACGCCTGCGTCCGTGGTGATGGCCTTCAGGGAGCAGTTCAGGTGGGCGGCGGCGTTGGCGAGGCGGGCACCGTCCACGTGGAGGCGTAGGCCGGAGGCGTGGGCCGTTTCGGCCAGGGCGGCGATCTCGGTGGGGGAGTAGCAGGTGCCCAACTCGGTCACCTGGGAGATGGAGACGACCGTCGGTTGGGGCTCGTGGTGCTGGCCGATGAGGTGGAGGTGGGCCTTGATGTCGTCCGGGTGGAGCTTGCCCTGCGGGGTGGGAATGGTTCGGAGCTTCACGCCCAGGAGGCGTTCCGTGGCGCCCGTTTCGTGGGTGGCGATGTGGGCGGTGTCGGCGCAGAGGATGGCGTCGTAGCGGCCGAGCATGAGGGCCAGGCCGACCATGTTGGCACCGGCTCCGTTGAGTACGGCGAAGCCTTCCGCTGTGGGGCCGAACGTTTCCTTGATTTTGCGCTCGAAGGTTGAGGTCCAGGTGTCGTCGCCGTAGGCGGGAGCGTCTCCCTGGTTGGCGACGGTCATGGCGTTGAGGATGTCGGGGTGCACGCCTGCGTGGTTGTCGCTGGCGAAGCTCTTTGGGTGGGCGGGATTGATCGGCACACCGTAAGGCTATGCAAGGTGCTTGGGCGGGAGGTTGGGAGGGGCGGGGGCGCCGATGGTGGTTCTCGCAGTTCCCTCGTGGGCGTTGGCGGTGGTGCTTCTCGCCGGCGTTGCGCTGATGCTTCAAACGGTGGCCGTTGTCAGGGCTGTGGGACGGTGCGGTTGCGATCGGGCCGCCTTTGCGGCATAGCGATGGATGGCGGCGGAGCGGTCGGCGGGGTCTGGCGGGTCCACGGCCGCTGTTCATGGGTGAAGCGACTGCAACCAGCCGAGGCATCGAAAGGAGGAGGGGCCGCCCGTCAGGGGGCGACCGGTGGGGAGGGGGAAGGTCGGCGACACCGAGGCATGCGGTTCCGGCGCCGCAGAGCGCAAGGGAAGCAAGCCTTCAAGAAGGCGCCGTCAGTTCGGCGCACGGGATGGCGGGCGCGATGGGAAACGCCGGGCCATGAGTCCGAAGGCGTTGGAGAGGACACGCGCTGAAGAGGCCTCGCCGAGGGGTGGCCGAGGAGAGCCTCGCTGAAGCGGACGCGGCGGCGAGGTGTCGAGGTGTCGGGGAGAACTGCTCAGTGACGGATGGCGGGCGGGAGCGCTGATGACCAGTAACCATGAGCGAGGCGCGCTGGAGGAGAAGCGGTGGCGTGCTGCGGGTGGAGGTCTTAAGGGAGAGGCGCCGAAAGCGGTCAGTCATGGACGGCCAAGGAGAGGCGCTGATGAACGGCGTGGAGGAAATTCCTGCTGCGGGAGAAGCGGTGACGCGCCGTGGGAGACGTCCCGAGAGAGAAGTGCGCTGAAGGCGGTCAGTGACAGGCGGTCGAGGAGAGGCACGCTGAAGGACATCCGGTGGGCGAGGCGCTCGGCTGGGGGAGCGGTGGAGAGCAGCGGCCAGGGGGAGCGCGCCGGGACGCGGGGAGCGAGGGACGTAGGAGGAACGCGCTGAGGAGGTGGGACCAGGAGAGGCGTTGGTTGCAGGGCTCTGGCGGAGAGGTGGGTGACGCGCTGCGAGAGGCACCCCTGCAAGGGAGGGGAGGCCGGCTTCGAAAGTGGGTGCGTGAGGAGACAGGAGCTCGTCTCAAGCGGGAGACGGAGGAAGGAGCGGAGAGGGGAGGCGAGGAAACAGGGCCGGATTCGGAGGGTGAGACGGGAGGGGGCGGGCCCACGCGGGGGAAGTGCAGGAGTTGCCGCACGGGGGAATGGAGGAGCTGTCGCTGCAGAAGAGGGGGCTGGCCGCGCGGAGAAGGGAGCAGCCACGCGGTAGACGAGGGGCAGCAGCCACGTGGCGGGACGCAAACAGTCGCCGCCTGGCGGACAAGAGGGCTGTCGTGCGGTGGACAGGGGGAGTCTCCGCGGGGGACAGGGGCAGCACCACGCGGTGCACGAAGGCGGCCGCGCCGCGGAAGAGAGCGGTGGTCGCCTGGCGAACAAGAGGAGTCGCCGCATGAGGGACAAGGGGGCAGCGGTCGTGTGAGGGACAGGAGCGGTGGTCGCCTGGCGGATGAGGGGGCTGTCGTGCGATGGACAAGGGGAGTCGCCGCATGAAGGGATAAGGGGGCGGTAGTCGTGCAGGAACAGGAGCGGTGGTCGTCTGATGGACGAGGGGGCTGTCGTGCGGCGGACGAGGGGGATCGCCGCCCGGGGGACAGGGGGAGGCATCACGCGGAGCACGAGAGCGGTCGCGTCGCGGAAGAGAGTCGGTGGACGAGGGGGGTGGCGTGCGGCAGACGAGGGGAGGCGCCGCACGGGGGAGAAGGGAGTAGCAGCCGCGCGCCCGGCGGGAGCGGTGGTCGCCTGTTGGACGAAGGGGTTGTCGTGCGGGGGACAAGGGGAGTCGCCGCACAAGTGACAAGAGAGCAGCAGCAGCGTGAGGGACGAGAGCGGTCGTCACCCGGTGGACAAGGGGGGAGCTCTCGCGGGCTGGACAACAGGCGGCGGCGCGCGGTGAACAAGAGAGCAGCGCCCGCGCGGCGGAAGAGAAGAGTCGCCGCGCGGGGACGTGAAGAGCTGGCGCGCGGCGGTGGAGAGGAGCCGCCGCGGGGAAGAGGGGCGAGGAGAGGGGCGTTAGGGGCGGGGGCGGTGGGCGGCGTTTTGGAGGAGGGTGCGGCAGAGGTCGCCGAGGTCGCGTCCCGCTGCCTCCGCGGCCATCGGCAGCAGCGATGTCTCCGTCATCCCCGGCGCCACGTTGACCTCCAGGAAGTGCGGGTCGTCGGCCGCGTCCACGATCAGGTCGGTACGGGAGATGTCCCGCAGCCCCAACGCCGTGTGCGCCGTCACGGCCATCCGGGCGCAGGCGTCGGCGGCGGCCGCGGAGAGGCGGGCGGGGGCGAAGAACTCGGTGTGCCCGGCGGTGTAGCGGGCGGCGTAGTCGTAGACGCCGGCGTCGGGGACGATCTCCACGGCCGGCAGCGCCACGGGCCCCTCACCGAGGTCGACGACCGAGACCGACACCTCGACGCCCTCGACGTACCGCTCGATGAGGGCGGTGTCGCCGTAGGCGAAGCAGCCGACCATGGCGGCGGGCAGCTCTTCGGCCGTGCGGACGATGGACGCGCCGAGGGCCGAGCCGCCGCGGGCGGGCTTGACGAACAGGGGGAGGCCGAGACGGTCGATGATGCGGCCGAGCACGACGGTGGCGCCGAGGTCGTGGAAGGTCTCCCTGGGGAGGGTGACGGACTCGGGGGTGCGCAGGCCGACCGAGCGTACGACGGCCTTGGCGGTGGGCTTGTCGAAGGCCACGCGGCAGGCGTCGGGGCCGGCGCCGACGTAGGGCACGTCGAGGAGTTCGAGCACGGAACGGATCGCGCCGTCCTCGCCCGCGCCGCCGTGGAGGGTGACGAACACCGCCTCGGGCGGGTCGGCGAGGATGGCGGGCACGAGGGAGGCGTCGGTGTCGCGGGCCTCCACGTCGATGCCCGTGGCGCGCAGCACCTCGCTCACCCGGCGGCCGGAGCGCAGGGACACCTCCCGCTCATAGGAGAGGCCCCCGGCCAGCACGAGCACGTGGCCCAGATCGCTCATCACATCTCCTCCGCTGATCGTACGCGTCCAACCGTACCGGCGGCTGGCGGCGAATGGTGTAGGTGAGGCCCGCACACGAGTACGGCCGGCGTCCCCGTCCCCGGGGAGCGCCGGCCGTACCGAGGAAGCTAGGCCAGTTCGGGCCCCGGAGTGTCGACGCCGGCCCGCTCGGGACCGGAGCCGGTGCCGAACATGTCCCGGAGCTGCATCTCCTGCTCGATCACCCCGGACAGGCGCCGGACGCCCTCGCGGATGCGATCGGGCTCGGGGAAGCAGTAGGACAGCCGCATGTGCCGGGCGCCGCTGCCGTCGGAGAAGAACCCGGTGCCGGGCACGAACGCCACCCGCTCGGCCACGGCCCGCGGCAGGATCGCCTTGGAGTCGAGCCCTTCGGGCAGGGTCGCCCAGACGAAGAAGCCGCCGGCCGGACGGGTCCAGGTGACCTCGGGCGGCATCAGGGCCTCCAGGGAGTCCAGCATGGAGTCGCGCCGCTCGCGGTAGAGCTCCTTGAAGGACTTGATCTGCTCCCGCCACGGCTGCGTGGCCAGGAATTGGCCCACGGCGAGCTGCGTGAACACCGAGTGCGACAGCACGGCCGACTCCATGGCCAGGATCAGCTTGTCGCGGATGGCGTGCGGCGCGAGCGCCCAGCCGACGCGGAAGCCGGGGGCGAGCGTCTTGGAGAACGACCCCAGGTAGACCACGCCGTCGGGGTTGTCGGCGCGCAGGGCGCGCATGGGCTCGCCGTCGAAGCCGAGCAGGCCGTACGGGTTGTCCTCGATGATGAGGATGCCGGCACGCTGGCAGATGTCGAGCACCTGCTGCCGCCTGGCCAGGTTGAGCGTGACGCCGGCCGGGTTCTGGAAGGTCGGGATCGTGTAGAGGAACTTGACGGGCGCTCCGGCGGTCTCCAGCGCGTAGATGGTCTGCGCCAGCGATTCGGGCACGATGCCCTGATCGTCCATGGCGATGTGGACCACTTTGGCCTGGTAGGCAGAGAACGTCCCCAGGGCCCCTACGTACGACGGGCCTTCGGCGAGCACGACGTCGCCCGGGTCGATGAAGATCCGGGTGATCAGGTCGAGCGCCTGCTGTGAACCGACGGTGACGACGACGTCGTTCGCCCCGGCCTCGATCCCCTCCAGCCGCATGACCTCGCAGATCTGCTCGCGCAGGTGCGGGTCACCCTGGCCGGAACCGTACTGCAGCGCGACCGTGCCGCGCGTGGTGACCAGGTCGGAGACCAGCTCGCCGACCATGTCGAGGGGGAGCGCCGTGACGTACGGCATGCCGCCGGCGAGCGAGACCACCTCGGGTCTCGACGCGACGGCGAAGAGAGCTCGGATCTCGGAGGCGACCATCCCGGTAGCTCGCGCGGCGTACCGATCGACGTAGGCGTCGATGCGCGACCCTTGGGTCGCGGGTGTCTGACCGTGATCCTGCTCTTCCGTCACGGCCCACCTCCTAGGTGTCATATCGGACCGAAATACCAGATTACGCCAGTCGGACATGTCCTTCGTGACCGGGCTCGACCGTCGTGGTATCCGCTGGCTCCATCTTCACTGAGCTACCATGCCACCAACGGACGCGGTTTTCGCGCGCTTTTCTGGGTCGACGATAGGGGCCGTAGTTGTCGCGCCGGCTGGTCAACATAACCCTGGACAATCTCGAAGATCTGCCACGCCGCTGCCGGCGGTGCGTGTTCTGGGAGCTGGATCCCGTCAGTGGCGAGCGCGCCGTGCACTCCGGCGACTCCGGGCTGGAGAAGGAGGCCTGGATCTCGGGCACCCTGCTGGAATGGGGCAGCTGCGGGAAAATCGCCTACGTCGACGGGGTTCCGGCCGGGTTCGTCCTCTACAGCCCGCCGCTCTACAGCCCGCGTTCGCTGGCCTTCCCCACCTCGCCGGTGAGCGCCGACGCGGTGCTGCTGATGACGGCCCACATCATCCCCGAGTTCTCGGGCGGCGGGCTGGGCCGGATGCTGATTCAGGGCGTGGCGAAGGATCTGACCCGGCGCGGGGTGAAGGCCATTGAGGCGTTCGGCGACCTGAAGTGGGAAGAGCCTAGTTGTGTAGTTCCTGCTGAATACTTGCTTTCTGTAGGTTTTAAGACGGTTCGACCGCATTTGCGGTTTCCGCGCCTGCGTTTGGAGCTGAAGAGCGCCATCTCGTGGCGTGAGGACGTCGAGGTGGCCCTCGAACGCCTTCTGGGGTCCATGAGTCCGGAGCGCGCCCTTCGTCCCGTCTGACGGCTCTTGGGGGCCGAAGAAGGGCAAACGAAAGCCCCCCGCGGGCATCGCCGCAGGGGGCCTTCACATGAGGGCGACTAGATGATGCCGTCGAGCTCGCGCAGCAGCATGGCCTTCGGCTTGGCGCCGATGATCTGCTTCACGACCTCGCCCCCCTTGTAGACGTTCATCGTGGGGATCTGGAGCACGCCGTACTGGCGGGGAACCTCGGGGTTCTCGTCGATGTTCAGCTTGACGATCTCGAGCTTGTCGCCGTGCTCGTTCGCGATCTCCTGGAGGATGGGCGCGACCTGACGGCACGGGCCGCACCACTCGGCCCAGAAGTCGACCAGCACGGGCTTGTCGCTCTTGAGGACCTCGGTCTCGAACGTGGCGTCGGTAACTGCCTTCACGGTGCGCTCCTTACTTCTCGTTGTTGGCGAGCCAGCGCTCGGAGTCGAGCGAGGCGGCACAGCCGGTGCCGGCCGCGGTGATGGCCTGGCGGTAGGTGTGGTCGACGACGTCGCCGGCCGCGAACACGCCGTCGATGTTGGTGGCGGTCGACGGCGAGGCGACCTTGATGTACCCGTTCTCGTCGAGCTCGACCTGGCCCTTGACCAGGTCGGTGCGCGGGTCGTGACCGATGGCCAGGAACAGCGCGTCGGTCGCCAGCTCGCACTCTTCGCCGGTCTTGACGTTACGCAGCTTGACCGCCTCGACCTTGGTGTCGCCGAGCACGTCGACGACCTCGGAGTCCCAGACGAAACGGATCTTCTCGTTGGCGAACGCGCGCTCCTGCATGATCTTGCTGGCGCGCAGCTCACCACGCCGGTGGACGACCGTCACCATGCGCCCGAACCGGGTCAGGAACGTCGCCTCCTCCATGGCGGTGTCGCCACCGCCCACGACCACGATGTCCTTGTTGCGGAAGAAGAAACCGTCGCAAGTGGCGCACCAGGACACGCCGTGGCCGGACAGGCGCTTCTCGTTCTCCAGGCCGAGCTCGCGGTAGCCCGAGCCCATGGTCAGGATCACCGACTTGGCGTAGTAGGTGTCGGTGTGGGTCTTGACGACCTTGGGGTTGGCCTCCAGGTCGACCTCGACCACGTCGTCGGCCACCAGCTCGGCGCCGAAGCGCTCGGCCTGCTTGCGCAGGTTGTCCATCAGATCGGGGCCCATGATGCCGTCGGGGAACCCGGGGAAGTTCTCCACGTCGGTGGTGTTCATGAGCGCACCGCCCGCCGTCACGGAGCCCTCGAAGACCAGCGGCTTGAGTTCGGCGCGCGCGGAGTAGACGGCCGCGGTGTAGCCCGCAGGGCCCGACCCAATGATGATCACGTTACGAACGTCGCTCAACGCTCCCACGCCTTCCTCGTCTGCTGTTTGCTTCGGGCTCAACAGATCCTAGGCCGCGCTGATTCCCGGCCCTGCCCGCAAAACGAAAGAGCCCGCCGAAGCGGGCTCTGACGTGGGCTTTCGATTACCAGCGGCCCAATGTGGGCTTGCGCAGGTTCTTGCAGTTGAACGGGTCGACGATGTCGATGCGCAGCTTCTTGGCGGCCTGGTCCTTCCAGGAGGCCACGATCAGCGCCTCCTGACCGTTGTACTGGCCCTGGTCGACCGCGAACGTCTTCAGCTTCGAACGGGCGGCCACCTTGCCGACGCATCGGTCGACCCTGGCGGTGTCCGTGGGGCCTTCGAGGGCCGGAGCGGCGCCGAAGTACCCGAGCAGCGGCTGGCGCAGCTCCCGGTCGCTGTAGTTGTAGTTGCTGTCGGTCAGCGCGTAGGCCCTGGCCCGCTGGTGGGGCTTCGACGGTGTCGCGGGCTGCGCCACCGTGGGCCCGGACGAACCGCCCGGCTCGCTCCCGCCGGCCAGCAACCCGCCCGAGAGCGCCAGCGTGCCGACCACCACCGCGGCCGCCGCCGACGCCGCCACGGCGGGCATGGCCCACCTGCGCCGCCGTGCCGACCTGGTCCGGGCCGGGACGATGGTGCCGTCGTCGGAGACCACCCCGAGACGTACCGGCTCGGGGATCTCCGCCGCCGGCTGCTCCCACGGGGAGTCCCGCATGAGCCTGTCCCAGTCTGGTGCTTCCACGAGGTCGACACCCCCGCGGCGGGACTCCGCCTCGGCGGCCAGCGCCTTGTCGATGCGCAGTGCGACGCCCATCGGCATGGCCGGTGTTGGGGTCGCCGCGAGCACCTCGCGAACCGCCGCAAGGTCTGCCAGCAGCTCCCCACAGGGGTCGCAGACCGCGAGATGCTCGCGGACCCGGCGTGCCGTCGCGGCGTCCAAGAGATCCTCTGCCAGCTCGGCCAGGACCTCAAGATCGTAGTGCGTATCACCCGTCACGAAGTTCTGCTCCCTTCGCGGATGAGACGCGATTGAGGTCCGAACGGTTCCGCAGATGCGAAAGAATTGGGGCAAGTTTCGCGCGACCCCGTGCGCATCTGCTCTTCACGGTACCGCTCGGCACCTGTAGCACCTGAGCTGCGTCTTCGACCGAATAGCCCATCATGTCCACGAGCACGAGCGCCGCTCGCTGGTCGGCGGGCAGCAGTTTCAGAGCGGCCGAAACCTCCATCGAGACCTCGCGCTCGACGGTCTGGTCGGGGAGCGGACTGTCCCGCTCGGCGGCCTCGATCAGTTCGTCGTCGGCCACCGGACGGACGGACTTGCGCCGCATCCGGTCGAGGCAGGCGTTGACGACGATGCGGTGGAGCCAGGTGGTGACCGCCGCCTCGCCACGGAACGAGGCGGCCTTGCGATATGCGGAGACGAACGCGTCCTGAACGGCGTCCGCCGCCTCGTCAGGGTCACCGAGAGTACGCAGCGCCACCGCCCACATGCGGTCACGGTGCCTTTTGACGATCTCGCTGAACGCGTGTGGATCCCCGTTGATGTGCGCGGTCAGCAGCTCGGCGTCTGTGATCGCCGGCCGCTCCGCTGGTGAGGGTGTCTCGGGTGGGGAGTTCACAAGAGAGATTCCTGATTTATGCCGATCCGGGAGAATGCACCACTACTTCATAGATGGTGCCACGAAACTGGCCCGCATCTGCCGGAACGCGCGTAAACCAGATCAAAACGTACCGACCGGTTGCCGGGTCCTCGGGGGTCAGGGTGGTCTTGCCCGAGGCGCTCTTCTCGGTCGCCACGGTCTTGAGCGAGCCGAGCTCGGGGGAGTCGCCGACCTTCAGCTCGACGCTCGCGCCGTCGGCCTTGGCCAGCGTGGCCACCACGTCGCTGATCTGCATGGACTTGCCCATGTCGAGCAGCAGGCCGACGCCCTTCTTGAGGTTCCCCAGCTCGGCGTTGCCGTAGCTCTGGGTCGTCCAGGCCGTGCTGGGCTTGCCGTCGATGGCCAGCTCGGCGATGTCGGACTTCTCGTCGCCGTCGTCGCCGAGGGGGTCGAAGCCCTTGGCCTTGTCCGGCTTGACGGCCTGGGCCGAGGCCGAGGCGGAGGACTTGCCGGTGGTCGGGCTGACCGACGCCTCGGGGGTGGCGGGGCTGCCGAGGCTGCGGCCGATCGTCCAGGCGCCGACGCCCACGGCGGCGATGACCAGCAGCACCACCAGCGTCATCAGCACCCGGTTGAGCACGCTGCCGCCGCCCTGGCTGGGCGGCCGGCGCGGCACGGGCGGCGGGGGCGGCATGGTGCGCTGCTGCCGGTGGGCGATGTCGAGGCCCTCGGTGTGGGAGGCGGAGGCGACCGCCGGCGTCGAGGGGTAGGAGATGGCGATCGGCATGGGCCGCGCCACGTCGGCCAGCGCCTCGGCGACCTCGGACGGGCTCACCAGCGCGCCTTGGCCCTTGCGCGACTCGGGAAGGCAGGCGCGGACGGTGACGGTGTCCAGATAGTTCGGGACGCCGGCCGTGACCTGCCGCGGCGAGCAGAAGTGCCCGTCGATCATGGGAGCGGCGGGCAGGCCGCCCTCCTCCTCGTCGCCGGGCCAGTGGCCGGTCAGGCCGGCGTACAGCAGCCTGCCCAGCCCCTCGGCGTCGTCGAGGGCGGGCTGGTCGGTGGTGAGCCCGGACAGCGCGGCGTCGACGGCCACGCCGAGCACCTTGACCGTGTTGCCCGTCGTCCAGACCAGGTGGGACGGGCGCAGGCACAGGTGGTAGAGCTTGGCCTCGTGGGCGTGCGCCAGCGCCTCGGCGGCCTCGGCCACCAGACCGGCCGCGCGCTCGGGCTCCAGCGGGCCGGCGGCGAGCAGGTCGGTCAGCGTCTCGCCGGTGACCCACTCGCTGACCACGTAGGAGTGCTTGTCGTCCTCGCCGGCGTCGAACACCTGCGTCAGGCGCGGGTCGGTGAGCCGGCTCGCGGCACGGGCGGCGGTGACGACCTCGTGCACGCGCGGGAAGTCGGGGCCGAACGTGTGCACCGCCACCGGGCGCGCGAGGATCTCGTCGATCGCCTTCCACAGGGTCGCGCCGTCGGACTCGGTGACGCGGTCCTCCAGCCGGAAGCGTTCGGCCAGTCGGGTGCCGGGTTCCACGGCCGACGTGCTCACAGGCTCTCTCCGCTAGGCCGATCGGGCGTGCTCATGACTCGACTCACCTGCGTGGTGGTGTCCCACGTAGGCACGCTATGCCGGGTGGATCCGCCCACGCCCCTCCTGCTTCCATTCGCGCGTGTCGGGCACCATGGTAGTGCCGAGTCGATTCCGCCCGCGTTCTTTGCCAGCGGGAAACTCGTCAGCCGTCGTGGTCAAGTCCGTCCATATGCCGGATTTCCCAATTACTACCGACCTACGCGTCTGGCGACCATACCAACGAGTGAGTTGACCTCCGCTATGCGCATCCTGTGGGCGACGGCGAGATAGAGCAACAGTCCCAGCCCACCACCCACGGCCAGGACAATCAGCGAGTTGACGAAACCGAGACCGCCGAACAGCTGAGTGACCACCCAGACCGTGAGCAGCCCCAGCACGGCGGTGGGCAGCGAGGCCAGGTACATCCTGGTCAGCGCCGTGCCGATGGTCCAGCCGCCCAGGCCCTGGACGCGGCGGCTGGCCAGCGTCCAGGCCAGGACCGCGCCCAGCCCGTACGCGACGGCGTACGCCAGCGCCAGGCCCATCACCGCGTAGCGGGCGGGCAGCAGCACGAAGAAGATCACCATGAGCAGCGCGTTGACCGCGGTCGTGCCGGCCCCCACGAACACCGGCGTACGGGTGTCGCCGAAGCTGTAGAACACCCGCAGCAGGAGCTGGAACACCGCGAACGGCACCAGCGCGAGGCCGTAGACCTGCAGCACGTTCCCGATGTAGACGGCGTCGGCGACGCTGTTGGCGCCGTGGCCGTAGATCGGCACGGTGATCGCCGGGCCGAGCACCATCAGCAGCAGCGAGACCGGCACCATGAGCGAGCAGATGAGCCGCACGCTCGACCCGAACTCGGTGCGCACGTCGTCGAGCCGGCCCTCGCCCACCGCCCGGCTCATCCGGGGCAGCATCGCCGTGATCACCGACACCCCGATGATCCCGTACGGGAGCTGGAAGAGCTGGAACGCCAGCGTGTACGGGCTGATGCCGTGGCCGGCCACCTCGTTGCCCGCCGAGCTGGCCAGGTTGGTCGTCAGCATGAACCCGAGCTGGGTGACCACCACGTAGCCGATGGTCCAGACTCCGGCCCTGCCCATCTCGCCCAGCCGGGCGTTGCGCACGTCGAAACGCGGCACGAACGAGAACCCCACCCGCTTGAGCGCGACGATCAGCACCACCGCCTGGGCGACGATGCCCGCCGTGGTGCCGAGACCGAGCAGCGCGAGGTCGCCGGTGGTGACCGCCTCGATGTCGGACCCGCTGCCGACCACGGCGTAGGCCACGAACACGCAGATGACGACCAGGTTGTTGAGCACCGGCGCCCACATGGGAGCGCCGTAGCGGTCGCGGGTGTTCAGGATGGCGCCCGCCACCGCGCCGATCCCGAAGAAGGCGAGCTGCGGCAGGATGAACCGGGCCAGCATGACCCCGGTCTCGAACTTGATGCTGCCGCGGTCCCAGTCGGTGTAGAGGTCGATGAGCAGCGGCGCGCCCAGCACGGCGAGCACGGCGACCACGACCAGCACGGCGGTGGCCAGCGTCAGCAGGCGCTGCTCGTAGGCGCGGCCGCCGTCGGCGTCGTGCTGCTGCGCCCGGACGATCATCGGCACCACGACGCTGCTCAGCACGCCGAGCAGCAGCAGGTCGAGGATGCTGTACGGGATCGCGTAGGCCGCGTTGTAGGAGTCGCCCAGCGCCGCGGTGCCGATGGCGTAGGCCAGCACCATCGTGCGGGCGAACCCGGTGACCCTGGACACCATCGTGCCCGCCGCCATGATGGCGCTGGCCCGCAGCATGCGGCTCATACGGTCTCACTCTCCCGGGATTTGCCCGCTCGCGCGAGCCGTCGCTCCGACCGGCGGCGCAGGATCCGCGTCACGACGGCGGCGAGCATCACCGTCAGCGCGGCGCCCACGATGACCAGGGCGATGCCGGTGTAGCCGGTGGTGCGGATGGTCAGGCGCTGCGGCTTGCCGTAGGGCAGGCCGTCGATCGTGCGCAGTTGCACGGTGACGGTGGCGTCGCCGCTGGTGGTGGCGGTCATGTAGACCTGGAGCGTGCCGCTCTGGTTGCCGCCGATCACCAGCGGCTCCGGCGGCGGAGGCTGGATCTGCAGCCGCCCGCGGTCGTTGGACTTGACGTCGATGTGCAGCGTGACGGGCTTGTCCAGCGAGTTCTTCACGCTGATGGGCACCACGCCGTTGCTGCCGGCGAGCGTGCGCGGCGCGTCGGTGATCTGGATCTTGTCGATCCGCTCGTCGACGGCCGTGCCGACGAGCTTGGTCACCGCGCGGCCGGCGCGGGTGTTGTTGCGCCAGGCCGACGAGGTGAGCCTGAGCACCGCGGCGTCGAAGGCCGAGGGCGCCTTGGTCCCGGTGACCGAGGCGGTGAGCTGCGCCTGCGTGGCGACCTCCTTGACGGGGGCCAGGTACTTGGCGCTCAGCTCCTCCTTGCGGTCCTGGTCGGTGTAGGTGAGCCCGGCCCGCGGCGTGGCCGTCTTGCTCGGCTTGATCGAGTCGAGGGTGGTCATCGACAGCCACGGCAGCTTGTCCGCGGTCTTCAGCAGGCTGGTGACCAGCGTCGGGTTGGGGTCCCAGCGGCGCGACGGCGCGACGACCAGCGACCGCGGCTCGACCTGCCCGGTCTCGGCGGCGATCATCGCGGTCTCGGCGATGAAGCGCTGCGTGCTGAGCAGCACCGTCGTGGGCGCGGTCGGCTCGAACAGCCGGCTCAGCTCGGCGTCGGCGACCAGCGCCTTGACCGGGCCGGCGACGGTGTCGAGCGTGGCGGCGGCGTCGGGCGTGTGGCTGACGGGCGGCTGCGGCGGCAGGTTGGTGGAGTTGAGCAGGACGGTGGAGACCTTGCCGGGGCTGACCGAGAGCAGGTCGAGCGCGTCGGCGTCGAGCACGCCCGCGGGCGGCCAGTTGATCGAGGTCTGCGCGTTGCGGTTGAGCAGCGCCCTGGCGGTCTGGCCGCCGAGCTCGATCGCCCGGCCGGGCTGCGCGTCGAGCCCCTGGTGGGCCAGGGCCGCCACGTCGGGGTCGCCGTAGGGGGTGGCGATGACGGGGGAGGCGGCCAGCGCCGTGCTCATGGTGGACAGCCAGGTGCCGGCGGTGTCGTTGGCCGGTTTGCCTTCGGTGCCGTCTTTGGTCTTGACGTGGTAGCCCTTGGTCATCGCCTTCAGGTCGTCGAGCAGCGACGGCTCGACGAACCAGGTGACCTTCTTCGGCGCCGTCTGCGCGATGCGGGCCAGGTCGGCCAGGCGGCCCTTGCCGCTGAGCGCCTGGCTCAGCTTGTCGTCGACGAACAACGTCTCGTCGGAGCCCCGGTGGGGCTGGTCGATGACGGGCAGGGCGACGGCCAGCTTGTTGCGCGGCAGCTTCGGCGTGGTGGGCGGGGCATAGGTGAGGAACGTGCGCTGCGCCGTGATCGGCACTTCGTTCTGGGAGACGTCGACGGCGATCCGGTAGACGCCGAACGCGCGGTAGCCGAGCTGGATCGGGGTCGCCGTGAACGTCCAGGTGGCCTGTCCGCCGACGGCCAGGGCCGGGATGTCCATGGCCGAGGTGCGGGAGACGTTGCCGGGCAGCGTGGCGTTGTTCTGGTCGGTCTGGTACGCCGCCATGGAGGCGCGGTCGTAGAAACGTTCGCTCGTGTAGCGCAGGCGTACGCGGAGGGGGCCGAGCGCGGTTCCGGTGTCGTTGCGGACCGTGCCGGTGAACTTGATCTCGTCGGTCGGGCTGCTCGTCACCTGTGGCGTGATCGACGTGATGGAGACCGAGAGCGTCTCCCGCGCCGCCTCCACCGTGGCAGCAGAGTTCGGCGCCGCCGCCACCATGGGGGCGAGCGACGCGACGGACATCACGGCGAGCAGCGCGACCTTACGGATCACGCGCATGCCAGAGCTGGGGTACGACGGCGCACGCCCGCAATGGTACGGGTTCAGTGCCGCGGCGCGACCGCCTCGCGTGTTCCCCGTGGTCGGGGCGTACGCAGGTCGACGGTCTTGCCGGTGAGGAGGTTCAGCAGGTCGAGCGCACGAAGACAGAGTGCGGTGTGCCGTTCGCCGGTGGCCGTGAAGACCGCCATGTCGTCGGCGACGAGCCGGTCGTCGATGAGCACCGGCAGCGACTCCGGCAGCAGCAGCGGGCAGACGAGCCCGTCGGTGTAGTCGGTGGCCGAGTTGACCAGGAAGGCCGGGGCCGGCCGCACCTGGCGGGCGCCCAGCAGGCCCCCGACGACGCCGGGCTGGGGCGGGGCCGCCGCGGTGGACACGACGGCGACGACGACCTCGCTGCCGATCCTGGTGGCGACGTCGAACACGGTGACCACGACGCACCGCCCGGGCTCCGCGGAGACCGTCTCCGGCAGTTCCTCCGCGCAAGTCATGGGGCGCGGAAGGCGTACGATCTCATGATGGACCTGGTGTGCGAGGAGCCAGCGGTGGATCGCGAGGGCGTCCTTCATGAAGTCCTCCTCCGTCTCGCCCTGTTCCATGGCCCCCGACGGTCCCCAGACCGAAGGTAACCCGGACCTGATGTGGCTCGGGGGATATGTTCCGGAATCGAAGGACCGACAGGGTTTGTCCGACTCAACAATGACCGAAAGCCAGCAGCGGGCGATGCACGACCTGTTCCGCAAGATCGCACCGGTGGCCGACGAGCTCGGCCGCCTGTTCGCCGACCACGGCCACGAGCTGGCCCTCGTCGGCGGGCCCGTGCGCGACATCCTGCTGGGCCGCGTCGGCAACGACCTCGACCTGACCACCGACGCCAACCCCCACAGGGTGCTCGACGTCGTCAGGGACTGGGCCGACTCCGTGTGGACGATCGGCATCGACTTCGGCACCGTCGGCCTGCGCAAGGGCAACTGGCTGATCGAGATCACCACGTACCGGAGCGAGTCCTACGACCCCAAGTCGCGCAAGCCCGAGGTCGCCTACGGCGAGACGCTGGAGGCCGACCTGGAGCGGCGCGACTTCGCGGTCAACGCGATGGCGGTGCGCCTGCCCGGCCACGAGTTCGTCGACCCCTACGGCGGCCTCGACGACCTGCGCGCCAAGCGGCTGCGCACGCCCGGCACCCCCGAGCGTTCGTTCGCCGACGACCCGCTGCGCATGCTCAGGGCCGCCCGGTTCGCCTCCCAGCTCGGCTTCGGCGTCGACCGGGCCGCCCTGGCGGCGATGACCGCGATGGCCGAGCGCATCGAGATCGTCTCGGCCGAGCGCATCCGCGACGAGCTCGACAAGCTGCTCTGCGGCGCCAACCCGCGCGAGGGCCTGCGCCTGCTGGTGGAGACGGGCCTGGCCGCGCACGTGCTGCCCGAGCTGCCCAAGCTGCGCCTGGAGATCGACGAGCACCACCGGCACAAAGACGTCTACGAGCACAGCCTGACCGTCCTCGACCAGGCCATCGCCCAGGAGGAGGACGGCAAGCCCGACCGGATCCTGCGCTGGGCCGCGATCATGCACGACATCGGCAAGCCCAAGACCCGGCGCCACGAGGCCGGCGGGCGGGTGTCGTTCCACCACCACGAGGTCGTCGGCGCGCAGATGACCAAGAAGCGCATGACCGAGCTGAGGTTCCCCAAGGACGTCGTGGCCGACGTCTCCCAGCTGGTCGAGCTCCACCTGCGCTTCCACGGCTACGGCACGGGGGAGTGGACCGACAGCGCCGTGCGCCGCTACGTGCGCGACGCCGGCCACCTGCTCGGCCGCCTGCACAAGCTGACCAGGGCCGACTGCACCACCCGCAACAAGCGCAAGGCGGCGGCGCTGTCGCGCACCTACGACCAGCTCGAAGAGCGCATCGCCCGGCTCGCCGAGGAGGAGGAGCTGGCCAAGATGCGGCCCGAGCTCGACGGCAACGAGATCCAGGCCGTCCTCGGCGTGGGCCCTGGGCCCGTGGTGGGCCAGGCGTACAAGTTCCTGCTCGACCTCAGGCTGGACAAGGGCGTGCTCGGCAAGGAGGCGGCCACCCAGGCGCTGCTCGACTGGGCGAGGTCACACGGCCTGGGAGCGTGACGACGACGTCGTGACCATCCGGTAGGCCAGCCCCGCGAGGGGGTAGCCGACCGTGATGATCACGACGGCCAGGTACGACTTGCCGTTGGGCGGCAGGATCGCGGCAGAGAGCGCGGCGGCCAGCACGTACATGCCGTTGAAGAGCATGTCGTAGAGCGAGAAGGCGCGGCCGAGGTAGGCGTCCTCGACGTCGCGCTGGACGGTCGTGTCGGCGCAGATCTTGACGCTCTGCCCGGCCACGCCCAGCACGAAGCCGGCGATCGGCAGCCCCCACGTCTGGAACGGCAGGACGAGCGCGCCCGCCAGCACGCCGGCCGACGACAGCGCGATGACCACCCAGGGGCCGATCCCGAACCGCTCGGTCGCGTACGGGGTGATGATCACCGCGAGGAAGTAGCCGAAGCCGGAGGCGGCCACCACCAGGCCGATGCCGCGCAGGGCGGCGTCGGGATCGCCGTCGGTGAAGTAGTAGCGGTACAGGATGATGCCGAGGGCGGTGGCCATGCCGTACAGGAAGCGGTGGGCGGCCATCGCGCCCATGGTCGCGGCGGCGTCGCGGCGATGCGCCAGGTGGCGGGCGCCGTCGACCAGGCCCGCGACCACGTTGCGCAGGGCCTCGCGGGCCTGGGGTTGATCGGGGTCGTAGGACGGCCCGAGCAGCGCGCGGTCCATCGTGCGGGCGACCAGGGCGCTCAGCCCGAACATCACGCCGGACACGACCAGCAGCAGCCCGATGCCCCGGTCGCTGTCGCCGAACACCTCGCGCAGCAGGAACCCGACGCCCACGCCGACGAACGTGACCACGGTGCCGCAGGTCGGCGTCACCGCGTTGGCCGCCATCAGCCGGTCGGACGGCACCACGTGCGGCAGCGAGGCGCCGAGCGCGGCCAGGAAGAACCGGTTGACCCCGAGCACGCCGAGCGCGGCCGCATAGAAGACGGGGTCGGGCACGTCGGAGGCGACCAGCGCCGCCGCGACCAGCAGCAGCCCACCGCGCACGAACGGCGCGACGACCAGGATCTGCCGCCGCGACCACCGGTCGATGAACACCCCGACGAACGGCCCGAGCACGCTGTACGGCAGGAACAGCACGGCCAGGCCGGCGGCCACCGCCAGGGCGGTCGTCTGCTTCTCCGGGCTGAAGAAGGCGAAGTTCGTGACGCCGAACTGGAAGATCCCGTCGGAGAACTGGGAGACCAGCCGCGTGCTGAACAGCCGTCGGAAGTCACGGCCCTGGAGGACGACGCGGAGATCGGCGACGAATGACACCCCGTCAGCCTAGCCGGGCGCACCGCGGCATAGGATGCGCCGGAGGTGGCCGGGCGGGTTCCGAAGGCGCACGACGATCTCGTACGCTTCAAAGCGTGACCACTGAGGAACACGTTGTGCTGGTCGACCGCGAGGGGCACGCGCTCGGCACCGCGCCCAAGACGTCGGTGCACGGCCGGGAGACCCCGCTCCATCTAGCCTTCTCCAGCTACGTCTTCGACCCCGAAGGCCGCGTGCTGCTCACCAGGCGGGCCAGCCACAAGATCACCTGGCCCGGCGTCTGGACCAACAGCTGCTGCGGCCACCCGCTGCCGGGCGAGCCGCTCGGCCGGGCGGTCATCCGCAGGCTCTCCTACGAGCTGGGCCTGCACGCCGGCGGCGCCGATCTCATGCTGCCCGGCTTCTCCTACCGCGCCGTCATGGGCAACGGCATCGTCGAGCACGAGCTGTGCCCGGTCTACCGCGTCACGGTCGACGCCCCGGTGGCGCCCAACCCCGACGAGGTGGGGGAGGTGCGCTGGATGCCGTGGAAGGAGTTCGCCGAGGGCGTGCGCAGCGGCCTGCTGGCGATCTCGCCGTGGTGCAGGGAGCAGGTGCCGCTGCTCAGCGAGCTGGGCGCCGACCCGATGACCTGGCGTCCGGCCCCCGACGACGAACTGCCCCCGCCGCGCGCGGCTGAGCCGCGGCCGCGAGGGGCCCACAGGTCAGCGCTCGACCTCACCCTTGATGAACTTCTCGACGTACTCGCGGGCCTCGTCGTCGGAGTACTGCTCCGGCGGCGACTTCATGAAGTACGACGACGCCGACAGGATCGGGCCGCCGATGCCCCGGTCGAGGGCGATCTTGGCCGCGCGCACGGCGTCGATGATGATGCCGGCCGAGTTGGGGGAGTCCCAGACCTCCAGCTTGTACTCCAGGTTCAGCGGGGTGTCGCCGAACGAGCGGCCCTCCAGGCGCACGTACGCCCACTTGCGGTCGTCGAGCCACGGCACGTGGTCCGACGGGCCGATGTGCACGTCGGCCTTGCCCATCTCGTGCGGGATCTGCGAGGTGACCGACTGCGTCTTGGAGATCTTCTTCGACTGGAGCCGGCTGCGCTCCAGCATGTTCATGAAGTCCATGTTGCCGCCGAAGTTGAGCTGGTACGTGCGCAGCAGCTCGACACCGCGGTCCTCGAACAGCTTGGCCAGCACGCGGTGCGTGATGGTGGCGCCGACCTGCGACTTGATGTCGTCGCCGACGATCGGCACCCCGGCCTCGGTGAACTTCTCGGCCCACTCGGGGTCGGAGGCGATGAAGACCGGCAGCGCGTTGACGAACGCCACCTTGGCGTCGATGGCGCACTGCGCGTAGAAGCGGTCGGCCTCCTCCGAGCCCACCGGCAGGTACGACACCAGCACGTCGACCTGGTTGTCGCGGAGCACCTTGACCACGTCGACGGGTTCCTCGTCGGACTCCTCGATGATCTCGCGGTAGAACTCGCCCAGACCGTCGAAGGTGTGGCCGCGCAGCACGGTCACCCCGGTCGGCGGCACATCCGTGATCTTCACGGTGTTGTTCTCGCTGGCGACGATCGCCTCGGAAAGGTCGCGGCCGACCTTCTTGGCGTCCACGTCGAAGGCGGCGACGAACTCGACGTCACCCACGTGGTACTCACCGAACTTCACGTGCATCAGGCCCGGCACTCGCGCGGCCGGGTCCGCATCCTTGTAGTAGTGGACGCCCTGGACCAGCGAAGACGCGCAGTTGCCGACACCGACAATGGCCACGCGAACCGAACCCATCGCACTCGCTCCCTTACTCATCAGTTGACGTGGTATCTCTCTCGGGCCCTTCCGAGGCCCGCCGCTCCGTGGCGATCAGCTCGTTCAGCCAACGCACCTCGCGTTCGACCGACTCGAGCCCATGGCGCTGCAGCTCGAGCGTGTAGCTGTCGAGCCGCTCCCTGGTACGGGCCAGCGCCGTGCGCACGCTGTCGAGGCGCTCCTCCAGGCGGCTGCGGCGGCCTTCGAGGATGCGCAGGCGCACCTCGGCCTCCGTGTGCCTGAAGAAGGCGAAGTGCACACCGAAGCTCTCGTCCTCCCAGGCTGACGGGCCGGCCTGGGTCAGCAGCTCCTGGAGGCGTTCCTTGCCCTCCGCGGTGAGCTTGTAGACGATTTTCGACCGGCCGCCGACCATCGTGGCGGGAGCGGGCTGCTCCTCCACGATGAGGCCCTGGGCCAGTAGTGATCGCAGACAGGGGTACAGCGATCCATAGGAGAACGCACGGAACATGCCCAACAGGGCGTTGAGCCGTTTGCGCAGCTCATAGCCGTGTAGCGGCTGTTCGTGCAGCGACCCGAGCACGGCTAGCTCCAGAACTCTGCCTTGTCCGCTGGCCACTGGAACCGCCCCCTCTCGCGTCGATGTATCGAGTCGATACATCCAGAGGATACGTCGATTCGCTATAAAGCCGCAATCAAAGGATTTGCCAAGCCGTTGGGATGATTCGGTAAAACGCCGTAGTCTGGCGCTCATGTGGTCACAGCGGAGGGTGGTGGACTACGGCCTCGCCAAGCGGGCAGCGGTCCGTTCCCTGGAGGTGGGCCGTGCCTCGCGCGGGGACCTCTGTGACGCACAGCCGTACCTCCTTCGCGCGGCCCGCGTGTTCGGCGAACCGACCGAACGTCTCTGCCCGGTGTGCGAGAGGGAGAACGTCACCAACGTGACCTATGTCTTCGGCGATTCGCTGGGACGGCATGCCGGTCAGGCAAAGGCCACGTCAGAGCTTGTCGAAATGGCCCATGATTACGATGAGTTCCGGGTGTACGTCGTCGAGGTCTGCCAAGGTTGTTCCTGGAACCACCTGACGGTCTCGTTCGTCCTCGGCAACGGACCGCCAGACCTCGTCGGCCAACCGTGAACACCGAGGGCGGCGAGTCACCTCACGCCCATACGCCGTTTTTATCCGACGACGATGCGAGGACGTGTGAGTAACAGCATGAATGAGGGGACGGCCCGCCCGGGAAGGCGCCGTCGCTCCAACTCATCCCGTTCTGTGCCCCCAGGTTCTCCTCCCCAAACCGGCGATTCCGATTGGGGTGCCTCGCAGCAGCAGCGTCGTCCTGAAGCCGCGTACGAGCAGACGGGTGCGATGTCCGCGCAGCCGTACGGCGACCCCGCCTCCGGACCGCAGCCCCAGAACGGGGCGCCCCAGGGGCGCGAGGAGCCGACGCCGCGCAGCCGCTCCCGGGCGCGACAGGACACGCGGTCGATGAGCAACCAGGAGACGATGGTCAGCGACGCGCCGCCCAGGCGCTCGCGCAGGGCGAGCGGGCAGGGCGAGCCGCCCGAGCCGCCCGGCCCGCCGGGCAGGAAGCGCAGCGGCTGGCGCCGGTTCGTGCCGAGCTGGAAGATCGTCGTGGCCAGCGTGGTCGTGCTGGCGGCCGGCATCTTCGGCATGATCATGGTCGCGTACAACCTCACGCCGGTGCCCGAGGGCACGCAGGCGTCGGCGGTGGCGCAGCAGAGCACGCTCTACTACCGCAACGGCAAGGTCCTCGCCAAGCTCGGCGTGCCCCGGCAGACCGTCACCATCGACAAGATGGCGGAAACGGTCAAGGACGCCACGGTCGCCATCGAGAACAAGACGTTCTACGAGGACTCCGGCGTCTCCATCTCGGGCATGGCCCGTTCGGTGTGGATGACCGCGACCGGCCAGCAGCTCCAGGGCGCCTCGACCATCACCCAGCAGATGGCCCGCGGCTACTACGACGGCCTCAGCCAGGAGGTCTCCGTCAAGCGCAAGCTCAAGGAGATCTTCGTCGCGGTCAAGCTCAACCAGACGCTGAGCAAGGAAGACATCCTCGCCCGCTACCTCAACACCGTGAACTTCGGCCTCGCATACGGTGTCGAGGCCGCCTCGCAGGCGTACTTCGGCAAGAGCGTGCACGCCAAGGACCTGACCCCCGAGCAGGGCGCCTACCTGGCCGCCCGCATCCAGCGCCCGAGCTGGGGCCCCGACGACCCCGGCCTGCGCGAACGGTGGAGCACGACCATCAAGTACATGGCCGAGCAGTGGCCCCAGAAGTACGGCGACCTGCCGGCGAAGGCCAAGTTCCCCAAGGTCTACAAGGGCGAGATCAAGGAAGTCTACGCGGGCCTGCGCGGCTACATGATCACGCAGGTGCTGGAGGAGCTGAAGCAGCGCAAGCTCACCCCTGACATGGTCAGGAGCGGCGGCTACCAGATCACCTCGACCTTCGACGAGAAGCTCATGAAGGCCGCCAAGACGGCGGTCGAGGCCACGACGGCGAACATGTCGAAGGAGTTCCACGCCGGTCTGGCCGCCGTCGACCCGCGGAACGGCCGAGTCCTGGCCTTCTACGGCGGCTCGAACTTCATCACCGACCCGTTCAACGAGCCCTTCGACGCCGAGAAGCAGGCCGCGTCCGCGTTCAAGCCGTACGTGCTGGCGGCCTGGCTGCAGGCCGGCTACTCGCTCAAGAGCTACGTGCCGGGCAACCAGACCGTGCCGAAGGTCATCCCCGGCCAGCAGGACGGCGGCTTCCGCAACAGCCACAACGTCGGCCAGGCCGTCGACGTGGTCAAGGCCACGGCCGAGTCGGTCAACACCGCGTACGTGTCGATGGCGTACAAGCTGCCCGGGAAGCTCGACGAGGTGAAGGAGCTCGTGGAGAACGCCGGGTTCGACAAGGGGCGCATGGACCAGGACGTCAAGGACCACCAGTTCCAGTTCGCCATCGGCAGCGCCCTGGTGACGCCGGTCGAGCAGGCCGCCGGGTACTCGATCTTCGCCAACGGCGGCAAGTACACCAAGTACCACGTGGTCCAGGACGTCAAGCTCAACGGCCAGGTCGTCTACCCCGAGCAGCGGACCTCGTCCAGGGTCATCGACGCGGAGGTGGCCGCCGACGCGACGACCGCCATGCAGGAGGTGCTGAGGAGCGGCACCGCCCGTGGCCAGGGGCTCGGCAACCGGCCCGCGGCCGGCAAGACCGGCACCAACAACAACGAGAAGGAAGCCTGGTTCGTCGGTTACACGCCGCAGATCTCCACTGCTGTGGGGTTCTACCGCGAGCAGTGCGTGACCAAGACACGCAAGGTCGTTCAGCCCCGGCACTCCAACTGTCCCGTCGTCCCCAACGAGAAGAAGCCGAGCAAGAAGTACGGCCCGAACAACCCGTACACCACGGCCGTGGAGGCCCCGCTCGGCTTCGAGGGCGCCGGCCCGCCCACCGCGACCTGGCGGCGCTTCATGCTCGCCGCGCACGAGGGCAAGCCGATCGAGCAGTTCCCGCAGAAGGCCGACATCGGCCTGCCGGAGAACATCGTGGAGCGCCCGACGCCGACGCCGACGCCGACCGCCACGAACCCGTTCGACGACGGCGGGGACAACCCCTTCGACGACGGCAGCGAGCAGAACTGCCTGGTCGCGCCGTGCAACGACGACAGCGGTGACGTCACCGACGACTCGCAGGGCGACACCGGCATCCCCGAGGCCGACGACCACGGCATCCTGAGCGGCGGCGGAGGCGGCAAGGTGCCCGACTCCCGGCCGACGGGAACCTCGCAGATGAGCGCCCGACACGAGGAGTGGTGACCACGACCGAGGCACGCGTCCCGCTGGCGGCGCGTGCCGTGCCGTACCTGCCCCTGGGGCTGATCGCTGCTCTGGGGGCCGTGCTCGGCTACGTCGTGCGGCTGCCGTGCCGGACCGGCGGATGGAACGACCAGGTCCAGACGTACACGAACTTCTGTTACACCGACATCTACCCGCTGTACTTCGACCGGCAGCTGGCGACCCAGAACCCGTACTTCGCCGACGTGCCGTTCGACAAGCAGGTCGAGTACCCCGTGGTGCTCGGCGAGGTGATGCAGGTCATCGCCTGGATCTCGCGGAAGCTGGAGCTCGACCAGGTCGCGCAGGCCGTCCGGTTCTACGACCTGACGGTCCTGCTGCTCGGCATCTGCCTGGTGGCCGGCGTCCTGCTGATGGCGGCGGTGGCCGGGCCCACCCGCCGGTGGGACGCCTTGTGGTACGCGATCTCGCCCGCCGTGATCCTGGCCGCGTACATCAACTGGGACCTGGTCGCCGGCGCGCTGTCGATGGGCATGCTGCTGGCCTGGGCGCGCAGGCGGCAGGTGCTCGCGGGCGTGCTGCTCGGGCTGGCGATCGCGACCAAGTTCTACCCGCTGATGTTCCTCGGCGCGCTGTTCCTGCTCACGCTGCGGACCGCGCGCTGGCGGCCGTTCCTGGTGACGCTGGGGTCGGCCGCGGCGGCCTGGCTCGTGGTGAACGTGCCCTTCATGGTCTTCGCCTGGGACGGCTGGCGCCGGTTCTACGTCTTCTCCCAGGAACGCGGCATCGACTGGGGCTCGCCGTGGCTGTTCTTCCAGCGCAAGGGCTGGGGGGTCCTGGGCGAGGCCGACGTCAGCACGCTCGGCATGGTGACGCTCGCCGTGCTCTGCCTGGGCATCGCCGTGCTCGCGCTCACCGCGCCGCGCCGGCCCCGGCTGGCGCAGCTCTGCTTCCTCGCCCTGGCCGCGTTCATGATGACGAACAAGGTGTGGTCGCCGCAGTTCGTGTTGTGGCTGGTGCCGTTCGCGGTGCTGGCCAGGCCCAGGTGGAAGCCGCTGGCGTTGTGGCAGCTCGCCGAGGTCTGGTACTTCGCGGCGATCTGGCTCTACCTGCTCGCCCAGTCCCCGCTCAGCAGGGACGACCTGGGCATCGGGGACGACACCTACTTCACCGCCGTCTGGGGACGGGTCATCACCATCGGCATCATGATGGCGTTCGTCGTCCGTGACATCCTGCGTCCTGAACGGGACGTGGTGCGCCAGGCCGGCGTCGACGACCAGGCAGGCGGGGTGTTCGACGACGCCCCCGACCGGTTCGTGCTGAAGACAAGATGATCACCCGCTCGGCCGCTCGGGACGCGCTGCTGCTGTGGCTCGGATCGCGGGCCGGGCTCCTGCTGTCGACGCTGCTCGGCCTGACCCTGGCCGAGTACGCCGGCAAGTGGCGTCAATGGGACGCCGGCCTGTTCGTCACGATCGCCCAGTACGGGTACGACGGCGAACCGGGCAAACCACGCGACGACGGCCTGCCCGCGTTCTTCCCCGGCCTGCCGGTCGTGCTGCGGGCGCTGCATCTCGTGGTGCCCGACTGGGCGATCTGCGGATTGCTGATCTCGCTGGCCGCCGGGGCGGTGGCGATGGTCGCGCTGGCCAGGCTGGCCGAGTTCGAGGGCGCGACCGGCTGGATGGCGGTGCTGGCGCTGCTGCTGTTCCCGATGGCCGTGTTCCTGTCGGCGGGCTACAGCGAGTCGCTGTTCCTGGCCTTCGCGATCCCCGCGTGGCTGGCCGCCCGGCTCGGACGCTGGCCGCAGGCCGTCCTGCTGGCGGCGGGGGCGTCGTGCGTGCGGATCACCGGCTTGTTCCTGGCGGTCGCGCTGGTGGTGGAGTTCGTCAGGAGCAGGGAGTCGTGGCGGCGGGCCGGATGGCTGGCGGTGCCGTTCCTTCCGCTGGCGGCGTACTCCTTCTACCACTACCGGCGGTCGGGCGACTGGCTGGCGTGGAAGCACGCCCAGGAGGCCGGCTGGGGACGCGACTTCGTCTGGCCCTGGGAGGCATGGCGCACGACGTGGAACTCGGCCATGGGCACCGACGACTTCGCGGTGGCCTTCCGCATGGAGATCGCCGGGGCCGTGCTGGCGGTGGGCGTGCTGGTGTGGCTGCTGGCGCTGCGCAGGTGGAGCGAGGCCGTCTACTGCGGGTTGCAGGCGGCGGCGCTGATGACCTCGGCGTACTACCTGTCGATCCCGCGCTCGCTGTTGTTGTGGTTCCCGCTGTGGATCCTGGTCGCCAAGGTGGCGACCAGGAAGCCCTGGGTGATCGTGCTGTACGCGATGATCTGCGGGCCGCTCATGTACCTGAACGCGGCCCGCTTCCTCACGGGCGCCTGGGCGGGCTGAAGTCTCTACCCGTTTCTTCGCCTCGGTAATCCAGGGAAGTTATCCACAGGCTGTGTGTTTTCGGTCGGGAGACGTTCAGAGGTTCTTGCGCAGGAACGCGATGTCGTCGGCCTGGCCCTCGCCCGGCGTCTCCACCACGACCGGGGCGCCCGCCGCGCGGCAGACCGCCAGGATCAGCTCGGGGTCGATCTTCCCCTGGCCCAGGTTGGCGTGCCGGTCGGCGCCGGAGTCGAAGTCGTCGCGCGAGTCGTTGCAGTGGACGAGGTCGATGCGACCGGTGATCGCCTTGACCCGCTCGACCAGGTCGACCAGCTCCTCGCCGCCCGCGTGCGCGTGACAGGTGTCGAGACAGAAGCCCACGTCGAAGCCGTCGAGCGCGTCCCACAGACGGGCGATGCGCTCCAGCCTGCGGGCCATGGCGTTGCCGCCGCCCGCGGTGTTCTCGATGAGCACGGGGATCGGGCACTCCATGCGCTCGAACACCTTGCGCCAGTTGTCGAAGCCCACCTGCGGGTCGTCGCTCTTGTTGACGTGGCCGCCGTGCACGACCAGGCCCTTGGCGCCGAGCCCCGCGGCCGCCTTGAGGTGCTGTTCGAGCAGCTTGCGGCTGGGGATCCTGATGCGATTGTTCGTCGTGGCGACGTTGATCAGGTAGGGGGCGTGGATGTAGACGTCGACGCCCTCGACCGGCTTGTCCGGCAGCACCGGTTTGGCGTAGCCCTGCGGGTCGCCGAGGAAGAACTGCACGACCTCCGCCCCGACCCGTTCGGCGTGAGCGGCGGGGTCGTCCTGGTCGACGTGAGCTCCGATACGCACCATGTCAAGGAGCTTATCCGTTTGGCGGAACCGCCTCCGGGAAGACGCCCGGCACCCCCTACCCCCGAGGAGAGCGCACATGACACGCTGGCGGCTGCGGGCGCTGATCTTATTGGTCTACGTGATCGTCGGAATCTACGTCGCCTGGATCTACGACTACATCACCCCGGGTCTCCTCCGGGACGTCGCCGAGGCTCTGCTCGCGGTGTTCCTCTGGTTCCTGGTGCTGCTCGGCATCGACCTGCACATCGGCAGGTGAGTCACATATACCCGACGGCCCCGGCGTCACCGGGGCCGTTCGCCGTGTGCGGGGCCCGTCAAGGGTGGGGCAGGAAGCCGCCGTGGGCGATGCCGAGCACGGCCCCCACGAACGAGGCCACCAGGCCCACGATGTTGACCGAGCGCTGCGGCGTGGTCACCGAGATGTACTGCGAGTAGAGGCCGGTCCCGAAACCGAGCGTGCCGATCCAGGACGAGATCACGTGGGCGGCGGGGAAGAACGCGGCGACGAATGCCACGAGCCCGCACACCAGTGTCGCGACCGCCAGGCCGTTCTCCACCGGGTGAGAGCGTCCGTCGGTGTTGAGCGTGAGCTTGAACCGCTCCCTCTCTGAGGGATGAAGCACATGTGGCACAGCCGCCACCCCCTTGGGTTTCCTACAGGCCTTCCCACCTACTCGTGGCTGGTAACCTGGGCAGCGCTGCGTTGTGATGGGTGACCCATCGCCCCGGGGCGCCGAAATGGGGCGCCGCGGCCTGACGTCAGCGTCCTCCTGTCACGGCAGAGTGTCGTGACCGCAAAAGTCCAGAGGAGGTTGGAGTCCCGCATGCGTCGTTACGAAGTAATGGTCATTCTGGACCCTTCGCTCGATGAGCGCACTGTCGCGCCGTCCCTCGACCAGTTCCTCACCGTGGTCCGCAACGACGGCGGCACCGTGGAGAAGGTCGACGTCTGGGGCCGTCGCCGTCTCGCCTACGACATCGACAAGAAGTCGGAAGGCATCTACGCCGTCATCGACCTGTCCGCGGAGCCCGCGACGGTCAAGGAGCTCGACCGCCAGATGAACCTCAACGAGGGCATCCTGCGCACCAAGGTCCTGCGCCCGGACGTGCACTAGCCACAAGAAAGCCGCGAAGCGGGCCGCCCCTCCGGGAGGCGGCTCAACGAGCGGTTTCTTGTTGACGACCACCGGCTTTTTGTCGGAGAGCACCCGTACTCTGAGCCGTAACCCAAGCGAAGGCGTGCAGGAAGGCGAGCGCTAGCCATGGCAGCAGGCGACACCGTAATCACCATCGTCGGCAACCTTGTCGACGACCCGGAGCTGCGCTTCACCCCGACGGGTCAAGCGGTGGCTCGATTCCGCATCGCGTCCACTCCGCGGTTCATGGATCGCCAGACCAACGAGTGGAAGGATGGCGAAAGCCTCTTCCTGACCTGCAACGTGTGGCGGCAGGCGGCTGAGAACGCCGCCGAGAGCCTCCAGCGCGGCATGCGGGTCATCGTGCAGGGGCGGCTCAAGCAACGGTCTTACGAGACCAAGGAAGGCGAGAAGCGCACGGTCTATGAGGTCGAGGTCGACGAGGTCGGCCCGTCCCTGCGCAACGCCACGGCCAAGGTCAACCGCACCACCCGTCAGGGTGGCGGCGGTGGCGGCGGCTTCGGCGGCGGTCCCGCCGACGACCCGTGGGCCTCTGCCTCGCCCGCCCCGCCCCAGGGCGGCGGCTACCAGGGCGGCGGCGGTGGCGGCGGCTTCGGTGGTGGCGGCGGCGGCAACCAGGGCGGCGGCTTCGGTGGCGGCAACGACTTCAGCGACGAACCGCCTTTCTAACACCTGTCCACAAGCCCGAGTCCATTCCCGCCCGAAAAGCGGGGCTCTGAGAGGAGCACCACGATGGCTAAGCCGGCACTGCGCAAGCCCAAGAAGAAGGTTTGCCTGTTCTGCCACGACAAGATCTCATATGTCGACTACAAGGACACGGCGCTGCTGCGGAAGTTCATCTCCGACCGCGGCAAGATCCGTGCGCGCCGGGTGACGGGCAACTGCACCCAGCACCAGCGCGACGTGGCGACCGCGATCAAGAACGCCCGTGAGGTGGCTCTGCTGCCTTACACGAGCACCGCGCGCTAAGGAGGTCTGTCGACATGAAGCTCATCCTCACCAACGAGGTCTCCGGCCTCGGCGCCCCTGGCGACGTCGTCGAGGTCAAGGACGGCTACGGCCGTAACTACCTCATCCCGCGCGGCTACGCCATGCGCTGGACGCGTGGCGCCGAGCGCCAGATCGAGACCATCAAGAAGGCTCGCGACGCTCGCGAGATCCGCGACCTCGGCACCGCCAAGGAGGTCGCCGGCCAGCTCGGCGCCCTGCGCGTGCGGCTGTCCACCCGCGCGGGCGAGTCGGGCCGGCTGTTCGGCTCGATCACCACGGGCGACATCGCCGACGCCGTCAAGGCCGCCGGCGGCCCGATCCTCGACCGCCGTCGCATCGAGATCCGCAACCCGATCAAGAGCGTCGGGTCGCACAAGATCACCGTCAAGCTCCACCCCGAGGTGTCGGCGTCCGTCGACGTCGACGTCGTGGCCGGCTGACGAGCGCTGATCAAGCCCCCTCCGCCAGGAGGGGGCTTTTTCGCGTTCCGGGCCCGTTGCCCGGTCTCGCGTGGTTGTGGCCGGTTCGGGGGCCGGGGCGCCTTCACGGCTGTGCCGCCGCGACGCGTTCCCCCGCGGCACCGGCTGGCCTGGTGACCTGCGCACTTGATTCCTGATGGGGCCGCGTAGAATGCCTGCGTTCTTTGTGTGTGTTTCCCCCTGGAGGCTCTGCCATGGCCCGTTCCACGATGCTGCTCGCGATCGGTGTGCTCGCGGTAGGGGCCGTCGCATGTGCCCCGGCCGACCAACCGGCCCCCACGGCGACCGGTGCCGCGGCGACCGGCTCCGCGGCGGCCGACGCCTGCGCCAAGGACCAGCTCAAGCTCGTCAACGGCGGCAAGCTGACCGTCGGCACCGACAAGCCGGCCTACGAGCCGTGGTTCAAGAACGACGACCCGAGCAACGGCCAGGGGTTCGAGAGCGCGGTGGCGTTCGCGGTGGCCGGTGAGCTCGGCTTCGACCGGACCGAGGTGGAGTGGAGCACGGTCAAGTTCGACTCCGCGTTCGCGCCCGGGGCCAAGCAGTTCGACTTCGACGTCAACCAGGTCTCGATCAACCCCGACCGCGCCAAGGCGGTCGACTTCAGCAAGGGCTACTACACGGTCAAGCAGGCCGTCGTGGCGATCAAGGGCAGCAAGTTCGCCGAGGCCAAGAGCGTGGCCGAGCTCAAGGACGCCAAGTTCGGCGTCCAGGTGGGCACGACGTCGCTGGCCGGCGTGAAGGACGTCGTCAAGCCGTCCGCCGAGCCCAACGTCTACAACGACCAGGTCGACGCCGTGAACGCGCTGAAGAACAAGCAGGTGGACGCGATCGTCGTCGACCTGCCCACCGCGTTCTACGTGACGGCCGCCCAGGTGGAGAACTCCAAGATCGTCGGCCAGTTCAGCTCGACGGGCGGCACCCCGGAGGAGTTCGGGCTGGTCATGGAGAAGGGCAGTGCGCTCAAGCCCTGCGTCGACAAGGCCGTCGACTCACTGAAGTCGAAGGGTGAGCTGGCGAAGATCGAGCAGGAGTGGCTGGGCTCGGCGGCGGGCGCGCCCGAACTGTCGTGAGCCCGACCAGTAAGCCCGTGAGCGAGCACGTCCCCTCGCAACGGCAGCTTGAGCGCGAGCGTGTCCGCAGGTCGCGGGCGCGCCGCTCGGCCTCGATCGCGACGGCCTCGACGATCGTGTTCATCGTCCTGGTCGCCGTCCTGGTCACGAACTCGCCCGGCTGGCCCCGGGTCCGGGAGGCGTTCTTCGCGCCCGAGTGGTTCGTCGCCGCGTTGCCCAAGGTGCTGGAAGGGTTCCTGCTCAACATCAAGATGTTCCTGATCGCCGAGCCGCTGATCCTGATCGTCGGGCTGCTGGTGGCGTTGGCCAGGGGCATCACCGCGCCCGCGTTCTTCCCGATCAGGGCCCTGGCCACGCTGTACACCGACGTCTTCCGCGGCGTGCCGACGATCCTGGTCATCTACCTCGTCGGGTTCGGGCTGCCCGCACTGCGGTTGCAGGGCATCCCGACCGACCTGGCGACGCTGGGCGTGATCGCGCTGACGCTGTCGTACGGCGCGTACGTGGCCGAGGTGTTCCGCTCCGGCATCGAGTCGGTGCATCCGAGCCAGATCGCCGCCGCCCGCTCGCTGGGACTGAGCCACTTCAAGGCCATGCGGTTCGTGGTGCTCCCGCAGGCCACCCGCCGGGTCGTGCCGCCGCTGCTCAACGACTTCGTCTCGCTGCAGAAGGACACCGCGCTGGTGGCCACCATCGGGCCGCTGGAGGCGCTCAGGCAGGCCCAGATCATCGCCACGAGCAAGTTCAACTACACCCCCTACCTGGTCGCCTCGCTGGTGTTCATCCTGCTCACGATCCCGATGGCCAGGTTCACCGACCACCTGGCCGCCCGTACGCGCAGGAGGCGTGGCGCATGAGCCTGCTGACCATCGAAGGGGTGTGGAAGAACTTCCACGGCCACAGCGTGCTGCGCGGCATCGACCTGGAGGTGCGCGCGCACGAGGTCGTCAGCCTGATCGGCGCGTCCGGGTCGGGCAAGTCCACCCTCCTGCGCTGCGTGAACCTGCTGGAGACCGTGGACGACGGCGCCATCCACCTCGACGGCCAGGAGATCACCGACCCCCGCGTGGACGTCGACGACGTGCGCAAGCGGCTCGGCATCGTGTTCCAGGCGTTCAACCTGTTCCCGCACATGAGCGTGCTCGACAACATCACGCTCGCGCCCCGGCGGGTGCTCAGGGCGTCCAAGGAACAGGCCGAGGAGCAGGCGCACGAGCTGCTGACCAGATTCGGGCTGGCGGCCAAGGCCGGCGCGTACCCCGACCAGCTCTCGGGCGGGCAGCAGCAGCGGGTGGCGGTCATCCGGGCGCTGGCCATGCAGCCGCGGCTGATGTTGCTGGACGAGGTCACCTCGGCGCTCGACCCCCAGCTGGTGGTGGAGGTGCTGGGGATCATCAAGGAGCTCAAGGAGACGGGCATGACGATGATCCTCACGACCCACGAGATGAGCTTCTGCCGCGACATCTCCGACACCGTATGCTTCCTCGACGGCGGGGTGCTGGTGGAGAAGGGCCCGCCGGAGAAGATCTTCGCCTCGCCGGAGCAGCCGCGGACCAGGGAGTTCCTGCGCAGCGTGCTCGAATCCGGACGCCTCTAGCGGCGGTGGCGGCCCCGGCCGGGTTCGACCGGGGCCTCCCGCGGGGTGGCGAGCAGGCTGTGGCGGCGGCCGTACAGAAGGTAGACCAGCAGGCCGAAGGCCATCCACAGGACGAACCACGCCCAGGTGAGCAGCCGCAGGTTGAGCATCAGCCACAGCGTGGCGACCAGCGAGAGAGCGGGCAGCAGCGGCGAGAGCGGCACGCGGAAGCCGCGTTCCAGGTGCGGCATGCGCCGCCGCATCACGATCACCCCCGCCGCCACGAACAGGAACGCGAACAATGTCCCGATGACGACCAGTTCCTGCATGGTGAGCACCGGGACGAACTCGGCCAGCACGATCGCGACGAACCCGATCACCAGCGTCACCCGCGACGGGGTGTGGTACTTGCGGCTGACCGTGGCCAGGCCGCGCGGGATCAGCCCGTCGCGGGCCATCGAGAACAACACCCGCGTCTGACCCACGATCAGCACCAGGATCACGGTCGTCAGCCCGAGCACCGCCCCCGCGTCGATGACGTGCACCATCCAGTCCACGCCCACGGCACGGAACGCGCTGGACAGCGGTGCGTCCCCGCTGATCTTCGTGTACGAGACCATGCCCACCATGACCAGCGCGACCGCCAGATAGATGACCGTGGCGATCACCAGGCTGCGGATCATGCCCTTGGGCACGGACTTCGGCGCGTTCACGCTCTCCTCGGCCGAGGTCGCGACGATGTCGAAGCCGATGTAGGCGAACGCGATCGCCGAGGCCGCGGCGAAGACGCCGAACCAGCCGAAGGCCAGGCCGTGCCCGGCGAAGAGCTCGATGATGGTCTGCGGACGGCCGGGCAGGGTCTTGGGCTCGACGTAGAAGTCGCCGTAGTTGGCCACGTCGATGTGGGTCAGGCCCACGACGATGACCGCCCCGATGGCCAGCAGCTTGGCCGACACCATGATCCACAGCGCCCGCAGCCCCACCCGCGCGCCGAGGGCCACGATGCCCGTGAGCAGCACCAGGATGACCAGGACGAGCACGTCGTCCACGCCTTGCGGCACCCGTACGCCGAAGTCGGCGACCGCCTTGACCGCGATGGACGCCCACGCCCTGGCCACCACCGCGGCGGCGAACTGCAGCTCCAGGATCAGCGCCCAGCCGATGATCCAGGCCCAGACCTCGCCGAAGATGACGTACGTGAAGGTGTAGGCGCTGCCCGAGGTCGGCATCGTGGACGACAGCTCGGCGTAGCACAGGCAGGCGAGCAGGCACGCGATGCCGGCGATCATGAACGAGAGGATCACACCGGGACCGGCCATGGTGTGGGCCTGCTCGCCGGCGATGCTGAAGATGCCGGCGCCGATGATCACGCCGAGACCGAGAACGACGAGGTCGGCCGGGCGGTAGACCTCGGACAGGCTGTGCCGGGCGCCGGTGCGTAACCCGGTCGCCTCTGACGGTGGCAGTCGTCGAAGAATCGTGGACACGGAACACCCCGCTCAGGGAACTCGCCCACTCTGTCTCACCACTTGGACAACGGCAAGCACAGGACGATTACGGTGACCCGGCCTGCGGGCGTCCGAAGCGGTAACGCGGCTGGTCGGTTCGGCTACGCGCCGGTCACCAGCCAGGCCGTGCCGGCCGCACGCCGTCCGAGGGTGATCAACCGGGCGATCATCCACACCCCGAGCGCGCACCAGAGCGCGACCACGCCGAACCCGGCGGCCATGAACGCCGCGGGCAGGTACGCCAGCGTCGTCCACACCCCGGCCCAGGCCAGGTAGCGCTGGTCGCCCGCGCCGATGAGCACGCCGTCGAGCACGAACACCACCCCGCAGATCGGTTGGAACAGCGCGACCGGCCACAACACGGCCAGGAGCTCGCCGGTCACGGCGGGGTCGGCGCCGAACAGGCCGGGCAGCAGCGGCCTGGCCGCCACGACCGCCACGCCGAGCGCCAGGCCCGACCACAGGCCCCACTGCATCATCCGCCTGGTCGCGGCCCTGGTGGCGACAGTGTCCCCGGCACCCAGCGAGCGTCCGGTGATGGCCTGGCCGGCGATCGCGATCGCGTCCAGGGCGAAGGCCATCAGGTTCCACACCTGGCCGGCGATGGCGTACGCGGCCAGCTGGGCCTGGCCCATCCTGGTGGCGACCACCGTGCCCACGATGAGCACGATCCGCAGGCACACCGTACGGACGAGCAGGGCCAGACCGGCCGTACCGGCCTGCCGGACGCCCGCCAGGTCGGGCACGAGCGGCGTGCCGAGCCGTCGCGCGCCCCTGACCACCACGACCAGGTAGACGGCCGCGCCCAGCGTCTGGGCCAGCGTGGTGCCCCAGGCAGAACCGGCGATGCCCCAATGCAGCCCCAGCACGAACCAGGCGTTCAGCGCCGCGTTCAGCGCGAACGAGCCCACGGCCACCACCAGCGGCGTGACGGTGTCCTGGAGGCCGCGCAGCACCCCGGTTCCCGCCAGCACGACCAGCATGCCGGGCGCGCCGAGCAGGCTGATCCGCAGGTACGTCACGGCCAGCGCGGCCTGGTCGGGGCCGGCTCCGAACAGGTCCACCATGGCCGGCGCGAGCGGCCAGCCCAGGGCGATGAGCACGACGCCGATGGACAGGGCGAGCCAGATGCCGTCCACGCCGTTGCGCATGGCCCGCGCGTGGTTGCCGGCGCCGCTCTGCCGCGCCACGGACGCCGTGGTGCCGTACGCCAGGAAGACGCAGAGGTTCACCAGCGTCGCCAGGACGGCCCCCGCCACGCCCAGCGCCCCCACGGCCGTGGTGCCGAGGGCGTGGCCGACGATGGCGTAGTCGGCGAGCAGGAAGAGCGGCTCGGCGACCAGCGCGCCGAACGCCGGCAGCGCGAGCCGCAGAATCTCCCGGTCCTGGGGTGTAATGGGCATTTGTCTATTATGGCCATTACACGGCGTGTCGGGCCAACTTTCTTTCCTCCACAGTCGGTGGACACTGTTTGCCCAGGTCAGACGATGATCGGTGCATATCCGAAAGAGTTATCCCCAGGCTCGTCCACAGAGCTTTCACACCCTGGGCGCGATAGTGCACAGCTCACCCACAGCGTTGTCCACAGGCCGCGTTGCCCTCACGCGCCGAACCAGCGAAACTGTCACACCGGTCGGCTACAAGTGGGGGTGGTGCGACCGCCTGCAAGGTTGTTCGAGGGGGCGCGGTGAGCATTGACGATGAGGGCGGCGGAGGCCCCGGTTTCGAGCGCACCCCGCCACACAACATCGAGGCGGAGCAGTCGGTGCTCGGCGGCATGCTGCTGTCGAAGGACGCCATCGCCGACGTCGTCGAGATCCTGCGGTCCGACGACTTCTACCGGCCCGCCCATCAGATGGTCTACGACGTCATCACCGACCTCTACGGCCGCGGCGAGCCCGCCGACGCCGTCACCGTCTTCGACGAGCTGCAGAAACGCGGCGAGATGGCCCGGGTGGGCGGCGCCGCCTACCTCCACACGCTCACGGCGGTCGTCCCCACGGCCGCCAACGCCGGCTACTACGCCAAGATCGTGCGCGAGCAGGCGATCCTGCGCCGCCTCATCGAGGCCGGCACCCGCATCGTCTCCTTCGGCTACGGCGGCCAGAACGAAGAGGTCGACGACCTCGTCGACCGCGCCCAGGCGGAGATCTACAAGGTCACCGAGCGCCGCACGTCGGAAGACTACGCGCCGCTGGCCGACATCATGCCGGGCGCCCTCGACGAGCTGGAGGCCATCGGCAGCCGCGGCGGCCAGATGGTCGGCGTCCCGACCGGCTTCCAGGACCTCGACCAGCTCACCAACGGCCTCCACCCAGGCCAGATGATCGTCGTGGCCGCCCGCCCGGCCATCGGCAAAAGCACCCTTGGTCTGGATTTCGCACGTTCTGCGGCGATCAAGCATGGGATGACCACCGTCATCTTCTCGCTGGAGATGTCCCGCAACGAGATCACCATGCGTCTGCTGTCCGCCGAGGCCAGGGTCGCCCTGCACGCGATGCGTTCGGGCATGATGGGCGACGACGACTGGACCCGCCTCGCGCGCAGGATGAGCGAGGTCGCCGAGGCGCCGCTGTTCATCGACGACTCGCCCAACATGTCGATGATGGAGATCCGGGCCAAGTGCCGGCGGCTCAAACAGCGCAACGACCTGCGCTTCGTGGTCATCGACTACCTCCAGCTCATGAGCTCGCCGAAGAAGACCGAGAGCCGCCAGAACGAGGTCTCGGAGATCTCCCGTGCGATCAAGCTGCTGGCCAAGGAGCTGGAGGTGCCGGTCATCGCCATCTCCCAGCTCAACCGAGGCCCCGAACAGCGCACGGACAAGCGCCCCGCGGTCAGCGACCTTCGCGAATCGGGATCCATCGAGCAGGACGCCGACATGGTCATCCTGTTGCATCGCGAGGACGCCTACGAGCGGGAGTCGCCCCGGGCCGGTGAGGCCGACCTGATCGTGGCCAAGCACCGTAACGGTCCCACCGCCACGGTGACCGTGGCCTTCCAGGGGCATTACAGCCGTTTCGTGGACATGGCCCAGCACTAACCAGGTAAGCCTGGTCAAGGTGTGACAAACCAGACAGCGCGGAAGGGATGGCGATCGATCATCAGGGCGCTTTACCCGATGACTGAAGCAAAGGGGAGAACGCCATGACCATCCTGATCGCCTACGACGGCTCGGCCGACTCGCGCAGCGCCATCGAGTTCGCCGCCAAGCATCTGGCCGCCCAGCCGACCGTCGTCGTCACCGTGTGGGAGCCGCTGCTCGTACAGATCAGGAAGCACCCGATGGCGGCGGGGGCGATCTCCCCCGAGACCGAGACCGAGGGGCAGGCCCAGGCCGAGTACTACGCCAAGGAAGGCGCCGAGCTGGCCACGGCCGCCGGGCTGCCCGAGGTGAGCTACCGCGCGGTCGCCGACAACGAGTCGATCTGGAAGACGATCGTCGACGTGGCCGACGAGGTGGACGCCTCGCTCATCGTGACCGGTTCGCGTGGTCTGGCGGGGGTCAGGTCGGTGCTGCTCGGCAGCGTGTCCAACCATGTGCTGCACCACGCCCACCGGCCGACGCTCATCGTTCCGCCGGTTGCGCAGCCGAAGGCGTGACGCAGCAGACCTTGGGCGGGGACAGCCGGGTGTCCATGCGACGGGCGCCCGGTCCCTCGTCGCCGAGCCGGTCGCGGGGGTTGGCCACCGGGCACCGGTCGAGTGACAGGCAGCCGCAGCCGATGCAGTCGGTGAGGTCGTCGCGCAGCCGCTGAAGCTGCTCGATGCGGTCGTCGAGCTCGCCGCGCCAGGCGGCCGACAGCCTGGCCCAGTCCTCCCGGTTGGGGGTGCGCCCGTCGGGGAGCTCGGACAGCGCGTCCTTGATGGTCGCGAGGGGGATGCCGAGGCGTTGCGAGAGCCGGATGAAGGCGACCCTGCGCAGCGTGTCGCGGTGGTAGCGGCGCTGGTTGCCGGCCGTGCGGCGGCTGGCGATGAGCCCCTTGGTCTCGTAGAAGTGCAGCGCGGAGACGGCCACGCCGCTGCGCTCGGCGAGCTGTCCGACCGTCAGTTCTCTGCTGTTCCAGGCGACCATACCTGAAGCTTACTTGAGGCTTCGTTCGAAGAACGTCTCCAGCACGACGACCGTCTGGGTGCCGGTCACGCCGTCCACCTCGAAGATCTGGCGCAGGACGTCCTGGAGCTCCTTGGTGCTGGACGTGCGCACCTTGAGCAGCAGCGACGCGGGCCCGGCGATGACGTGGGCCTCCTCGACGGCGGGGATCCGCGCCAGCAGGCCGGCGCTGTCGCCCATCCAGCTCGCGCCGTCCACCAGCACGTAGGCGGTCACCGTGCGGCCGAGGGCGTCCTGGTCCACCTCGATGGTGGTGCGCCTGATCACGCCGCGCTCGCGCAGCTTGCGTACGCGTTCGTGCGCGGCCCCGCTGGACAGCCCCACCGCCTTGCCGAGCGCGGCGTACGACTGCGTCGCGTCCTCCAGCAGCAGCCCGACCAATGTCCTGTCGATCTCATCCACAACCGAATGCTATCTGGTGAAATGTGCCGATGGTCGAATGCCGTATGGTGACCGCCATGGACACGATCCCCACCGAGTTCGAGGTTCTGGACGAGCGTTTCGCCACGATCGGCGGCGACGACCGGATCGAACGCCTCTACACGGGCACCCGTTGGGCCGAGGGCCCGGTCTACTTCCCGGCCGGTCGCTTCCTGGTCTGGAGCGACATCCCCAACGAGCGCATGCTGCGCTGGGACGAGATGAGCGGCGCCGTCGGCCCGTTCCGGCAGCCGTCCGGCTACACCAACGGCAACACCCTCGACCGCGAGGGCCGGTTGATCTCGTGCGAGCAGGGCAACCGCCGCGTCACCCGCACCGAGACCGACGGCTCGATCACCGTCATCGCCGACCGCTGGCAGGGCAAGCGCCTCAACAGCCCCAACGACGCGGTCGTGCGCTCCGACGGCTCCGTCTGGTTCACCGACCCCCCGTACGGCATCACCAGCAACTACGAGGGCGTCGTGGCCGAGCAGGAGATCGACGGCTGCCACGTCTACCGCGCCGACCCGGTGACCGGCGAGGTGCGCGTGGTGGCCGACGACTTCGTCCGCCCCAACGGCCTGGCCTTCTCCCTCGACGAGAAGCTCCTGTACGTCGCCGACACCAGGGCCAGGCACCTGCGCGTCTTCGAGGTGCGTGAGGACGGCACGCTGTCGGGCGGCAGGGTCTTCGCCGAGGGCACCCAGGCCGACAACTTCGACGGCATGCGCCTCGACGACACCGGCCGCGTCTGGGCCGCGGCGGGCAAGGCGCTGCTCTGCTTCGACCCCGACGGCACCCTGATCGGCCGGCTCAGGCTGCCGGAGTTCACGGCGAACCTGGTGTTCGGCGGGCTGAAGAGGAATCGGCTGTTCATCGCCTCCTCCTCTTCGCTCTACTCCCTGATGACCAACGTCACCGGTGCCCGCCCGGTCTGGGCCCGCCGCTGAGGTCCCTACTCCCACCGGAACAGCCGCACGGCCAGGCCCCCGAACACCGCCAGCCCCGCGGCCATCACCACCAGGTGCAGGAGCTGGGGGCTCTGCCCCGCCCAGGTGTCCTTGAGCGCCTGGGCGAACGGTCCGGCCACGGAGAAGTCGCTGACCTTGCGCAGGGCGTCCGGCATCATCTCGCGCGGCAGCCACATGCCCCCGACGAACATCAGCGGGAACATCACCGCCGACCCGATCCCCGAGGCCGCCTTCCCGTTGGGCGCCAGCGCCGCGATCACCAGGCCGATGGCCATCAGCGCGGCGGTGCCGAGCAGGAAGACCAGCACGAACCCGAGCCACTGCCTGGGCGCCGACGTCCCGAACGCCGCCATCCCGGCCACGATCAGCACGACCGTGGACACGGCCCCGACGGTCAGGTTGATCAGGAGCTGGACGGTCAGCAGCCGTCCTGGATGCACCGGCGTGGTGGACATGCGCCTGAGCACGCCCTGCTCCCGGTAGCCGGCCAGCACGGTGGGCAGCACGCTGCAGGCCAGCGTCAGCAGCGCGAGCAGGGTCATCATGGCCGGCATGTGGGCGTCCACCGACCGCAGCCCGGAGGTGTCGGGCTTGGTCATGTCCGGCACGCTGAGCCCCAGCACCAGCAGCAGACCGACCGGCAACCCGATGGTGAAGATCATGAACGGCCAGTCGCGCAGGTGCAGCTTGGCCTCCACGAGCAGGATCTTCGTCATGACAACTTCCTTCCGGTGAGCGCTAGGAACGCGTCGTCCAGGGTCGCCTGCTCGATGCGCAGGTCGGCGGGGATGATCTGGTGCTGGGCCAGGGCCAGCGTGACCACGTGGGCGAGGTTGCCGGTGCCGGACACCGAGACCTGCCCGCCGTGCCGGACGACCTCGCGCACCTCGGGCAGCGCCAGCAGCACGGCGTCGTCCAGCGGGCCGGAGGGGCGGAACCGTACGTGCTGCTCGGCCCCCACCTGGGCGATCAGCCCCGTGGGCGTGTCGGTGGCCACCACCTTGCCGGCGTCGATGAGCGCGAGCCGGTCGCAGAGCCGCTCGGCCTCCTCCATGAAGTGGGTGACCAGCACGATCGTCACGCCCGATTCGCGTACCTGCTCGATCAGCTCCCAGGTGTCCCTGCGGGCCTGCGGGTCGAGTCCGGTGGTCAGCTCGTCCAGCACCGCCACCCGCGGCCGGCCCACCAGCGCCAGCGCGACCGACAGCCGCTGCCGCTGGCCGCCGGAGAGGCTCTTGAAGGAGGCGTCCCGCTTGTGCGCCAGGCCGACGTGTTCGAGCAGTTCCCGCCAGTCGGCCGGTTCGGGGTAGAAGGAGGCGTACAGGTCCAGGGCCTCCCGCACCTTGATCTTCTCCGGCAGCGCGGCGCTCTGCAGCTGCATGCCGAGCACCTTGCGCAGTTCGTCCCGGTCGCGCCGCGGGTCCAGGCCCGCCACGCGTACGGTGCCGCCGTCCGCGGCGCGCATGCCCGCCACGCACTCCACGGTCGTGGTCTTGCCGGCGCCGTTGGGGCCGAGGATGCCGAAGATCTCGCCCTCGGCGACCTCGAAAGACACGTCGTCCACCGCGAGGTGGTTCGGATACTGCTTGCGCAGGTTCCGCACTTCGATCACCTTCATGGCATCGACGCTAGGAGCTGCGGGTTGTCCGGGGAATCTCGGTAGATGCCGGGCAAGGGTGTATCTAGGTGCAATGTCCCCGGCGGGGATGTTGGCGCAGACTGGGAGCATGCTTCAACGGTTCGGGCAGGTCGCGGTCTTGTTCGCGCTGCTGCTGGTCGAGGTGGCGCTGATCCCCCTGGCCGGCGCCATGATCACGCTGTCGTTCGCGCTGGGGATGGTCTTCTTCTTCCCGTGGCAGGCCAGGCTGGTCAGACGGACGGCCGAGCGCCACCGCCACCTGCTGCGCGCCTGGACCGGCGTCGAGATCGAGGCCCCCTACCTGCCCGAGCCGCCCCCGCCGGTCCCCATGGCCGACGGCCTCTACCGCGTCGACCGCACGCTGTACAAGTCGCCGCGCATGCCGGCCTGGAACGACCGGTTCAAGTGGCTGCTCACCGACCCGGCGACCTGGCGCGACACGCTCTGGCTGACGCTCGACCCGATCGTCAAGATCGGCCTGCTGCCGCTGTTCGTCCTGCTCCCGGCGCGCGGCCTGCGGCTGTACGCCCTCATGGTCCGCCTCCTGCTCGGCGCCACCTCCGCCAGCCGCCTGGCCTTCCAGGTCACCCATCTCAGGCAGGTGCGCAACCTCGCCGCCGACTCCCAGGCCGCCGAGATGCGCAGGATCGAACGCGACCTGCACGACGGCACCCAGGCCCGGCTGGTGGCCATCGGTATGACGCTGGGCGCGGTCGAGCAGCTCATCGACGACAACCCGGCCGCCGCCAAGGCCCTGCTGGCCAAGACCAGGGACGCCTCCGCCGAGACCCTGACCGAGCTGCGTACCGTCATCCGCGGCATCCACCCGCCGGTGTTGGCCGAACGCGGCCTCGCCGACGCCGTGCGCGCCCTGGCCATGGACAGCCCGCTGCGCGTCAAGGTGGACGTCGAGCTGCCCCACCGCCTGGAACCCCCGGTGGAGGCGGCGGCCTACTTCGCGATCAGCGAACTGCTCGCCAACGCCGCCCGGCACAGCGGCGCCGAGTCGGTGGCCATCGACATCAGCGTCAACGGCGCGGCCCTGCGCGTCACCGTCAGCGACGACGGCATGGGCGGCGCCGACCCGGCCAGGGGCAGCGGCCTGACCGGCATCGAACGCCGCCTGGCCGCCTTCGACGGCGTGCTCGCCCTGCACAGCCCGCCGGGCGGCCCCACCACCGTCGTCCTGGACATCCCGCACGTCCTCCCCGACCAGGCGGACCAGGCGAAGCTGCCCCCCAAGAAGGCCGCCACGATCGCCGTCCTGTACGGCACGGCCTGGTGCCCGCTCTTCCCGCAGGGCCTCGTCACGGCCATCTTCAAGGCGTTCCACATCGACGAGCGGAGCTGGTTCCTCGCCCTCTACCTGCCCGAGCCCCTGCAGTGGCCGATGATCGTGGCCAACATCGCCCTCGGGACCCTCATGTACATTGCGGCCATGCGCATCCGGCTCGTCCACAACAGAAGCCTCGTACTCGGCCGCGTCGGCGGCCTGGGGTCGTGCTGATGAAGCGGGTGCTCGTCGCCGAAGACCTCTACCTGCTCAGGGACGGCCTGGTCCATCTGCTGCAGGCGCACGGCTTCACGGTCGTCGCCGCCGTGGAGAGCGGCCCGGAGCTGCTGAAGGGCCTGCTGGAGCTGCGTCCCGACGTCTCGGTGGTCGACGTACGGCTGCCGCCCACGTTTACCGACGAGGGCCTCCAGGCCGCGCTGGCCGCCCGCGCGCAGCTGCCGGGGCTGCCCGTGCTGGTGCTGTCGCAGCACGTCGAGCAGCTCTACGCCCGCGAGCTGCTGGCCGACGGCTCGGGCGGCATCGGCTACCTGCTGAAGGACCGGGTGTTCAACGCGGAGCAGTTCGTCGACGCCGTGCGCAGGGTGGCGGAAGGCGGCACGGCGATGGACCCCGAGGTGATCGCCAAGCTGCTGGCCAGCAACGCCAGGAACGAGCCGCTGGCCGCGCTCACGCCCCGCGAGCGCGAGGTGCTGGAGGCCATGGCGGAGGGCCGCTCCAACGCCGCGATCTCCCAGCGGCTCTTCCTCAGCGAGAGCGCCGTCGCCAAGCACACGGCCGGCATCTTCGCCAAGCTCGGCCTGGCCCCCTCCGACGACGACAACCGCCGCGTCCTCGCCGTGCTCGCCTACCTGAACAGCCGCGCCTGACCGCCCTTCCGGTCCCACCAGGCCCATCGTGCACAGGGTGCCCAGCCGTGCCCGGACACAGCCGGAGTTGTCGGTGGGAGCGGCTATTTTCATAGAGGCACGGCGCGACGAAAGGGTGGATCCTCGTGAAGATCCGGGTTAACCGCGATGTACTGGCAGATGCGGTGGCATGGGCCGCCAGAGTCCTGCCCAGCCGCCCGGTGGTGCCCGTACTTTCCGGGTTGCTGCTGGAGGCGGGCGACGAGCTGACCCTGTCCGCCTTCGACTACGACGTCTCCGCGCGCGCCCTGGTCGACGCCGACGTGGCCGAGCCCGGGAGCGTGCTCATCCCCGGCCGCCTGCTCGCCGAGATCAGCCGCAGCCTGCCGGCCGAAGACGTCGAGATCGTCACCGAAGGTGCCGAGGCCGTGCTGACCTGCGGAAGCGCCGAGTTCGGGCTGATCACGATGCCGGTCGAGGACTTCCCGGCCCTGCCGACGATGCCCCCGAGCATCGGCGCGATCGGCGGCGGCGTGTTCGCCTCCGCCGTGAGCCAGGTCGCGCCCGCCGCCAGCCGCGACGACACGCTGCCGATGCTCACCGGCATCCGGGTCGACATCGAGGGCGAGTCCGTGGCGATGGCCTCCACCGACCGCTACCGCATCGCCGCCCGCGACTTCACCTGGCGTCCGGCCGCGCCCGACGTCGCCGTATCGGCCATGGTGCCGGCGAAGGTGCTGGTCGAGGTGGCCAGGTCGCTGCGCGGCGGCGAGGTGTCGGTCGCGATGGGCGACGGCGTGGCCGGGTTCGAGAGCGTCGGCCGCAGCACCACCGTGCGCCTGCTCGACGAGCAGTTCATCGACTACCGGGCCAGGCTGACCTCCGACTGGTCGATCAGGGCCGACGTCGCGGTGACGCCGTTCGTCAACGCGATCAAGCGGGTGGCCCTGGTGGCCGAGCGCAACACCGCGATCCGGCTGTCGTTCTCGCAGGGCCAGGTGCTGATCCAGGCGGGCGGCGGCGACATCGGGCGCGGCACCGAGGTGGTCCCCTGCGAGCTGCGCGGCGACGACATCCAGATCGCCTTCCAGTCGCAGTTCCTGCTCGACGGCCTGACCGGCATCGAGAGCGAGCTGGCCAGGATCAACATGGAGTCGCCGACCAGGCCCGCCCTCATCCAGGACGTGCCGGGCGACGCCCAGCCCGCCTTCCGCTACCTGGTCATGTCGCTGCGCCTGACCTGAGCGGCCGTCATTCCGCCGTGCCCGTCTGCCGCTCGGCGACCAGCTTGAAGACCCTCTTGAACTCCGCGTACGCCTGCTCGCCCACGGCCCGTGCGTGCGCGGCCTCCATCTCGGCGATGATCGCGTCCGACCTCGCCATGTGGTCCAGCGCCCTGTCCGTCGGCACGATCAGCTTGGCCCGCCGGTCCGCGGGGTCGGGCTGCCGCTCCACGTAGCCGAGCGCGACCAGCTCGTCCACCAGCGTGCCGATCACCTGCTTGTGCTGCCCCGACTGCGCGGCCAGGTCGGTCGCCCTGCTGCCCTCCTCGTCCAGGTAGGCCAGCACGGCGCCGTGCCGCGGCCGCAGCCCCGGATGCCCCTGCTCGGCCAGCTTGGCGAACAGGTCGCGCTGCAGGGCGAAGAGCGTGCGCCCCGCCAGGACCCCGAGATCTGGTTCGTCCTGCTTGCGATGACTCCTGCGCACGTGTCGGCCCTCCAATTAGTCACTAATTTTGACTGTCACTGATTCTTACTATATTGTCATGCCATGACCACGACGGTGGAACTCACCAGATTCAGAGTGTCCCCGGAACGCGCCGACCAGTTGCTGGCGGCCCGTCCGGGCATGCTCGCCGACTTCACGGCCGACCGCGCCGGCTTCCTCGGCGCCCGGCTGGTCCGCCTGTCCGACGACGAATGGCTGGACGTCGTCGACTGGCGCTCGGGCGACGACTTCGCCGCCTCCCGTGCCAAGGGCGCGAACCTGCCCGGCATCCAGAAGTTCTTCGACCTGATCGACGAGTTGATCTCCGCAGAAGAAGGGACATTGCGATGACCATCCTGATCACCGGTGCCACCGGCACCGTCTCCGGGGCCGTGCTGAAGTCGCTGGGCGACCTGAGCGACGTGCGCGTCCTGGTGCGTGACGCGGCCAAGGCCCCCGAGGGCGTCGAGGTGGCCGTCGGCGACCTCGACCAGCCCGCCACGCTCGACGCCGCCTTCGAGGGGGTCGACACCCTGTGGCTGCTGACCGCCATGGGCCCCCAGGCGCCGCATGCGAGCATGAACGCCCTCTGGGCGGCCCGGAAGGCGGGGGTGCGTCACGTCGTGCGCCTGTCGGCCATCGGAGCCGCTCACGACGCCCCCACGCGCAACGGCCGCCTGCATGCCCTGTCGGACGTCGAACTGGCCGCCTCGGGCCTCGACTGGACCGTCATCCGCCCGGCCTTCTTCATGCAGAACCTGTTCGGCTCGGTCGCCGGCGACACCCTCTACGGCGGCACGGGCGAGGGCCGGATCGGGCTGATCGACGTCCGCGACATCGGCGACTTCGCCGCCGCGGTGCTGCGCGACCCGGCCTCCCACAAGGGCCGCACCTACACGCTCACCGGCCCGGCCAGCATCTCGATGGGGGAGGCGGCCACCGCCCTGACCGACGTCTACGGCACGCCGATCGCCTACCAGCCCGTCGCCCCCGACGACGCCTACCGCTCGATGATCGACGCCGGCCTGCGCGAATGGGACGCGGCCGTCACCAGGGAGTACCTCACGGCGTACACCGCGAACTGGGGGAACTTCACGACGACGGCCTTCACCGACGTGACCGGGCGCCCGGGCCGCACCTTCACCGAGTTCGCCAAGGACCATGCGGCCGAGCTGCGCCCCGCCGCCTGAGGGCCGGTCAGGAGTCGGTGAGGGCGATGAGGATGTGCTCCATGCAGGCGTGCCCGGCCCGCTCGGCCGCGGTGGCGTCGCCGGCCGCGATGGCGCGGGCGATGGCGTCGTGCGGGATGTAGCTCTTGTTGAACGACGTGCCCGCGGCCGTGATGCTGGCCCGCAGGGCCGCCGAGAAGTCCTCGTAGAGGTCGATGAGCACGAGGTTGTGGGTGGCGTGCGCGACCGCCATGTGGAAGGCGAGGTCGGCCTCGACGAAGAAGTCGGGGTCGTCCAGCTCCCAGGCGCGGTCGCGTTCGGCCAGCGCGGCCTCGATGCGGCGGATGTCCTCATCGGTGCGGCGGGTCGCGGCCAGCCGGGCGGACTCGACCTCCAGCGCGCGCCGCACCTCAAGGATCTCCAGCTGCTCGGCCTGGCGCAGCCGGCGCAGCATCGCCCCGGACAGCTCGCTGGTCGCCCGGACGTAAGTGCCGTCCCCCTGACGGCACTCGAGCAGCCCGGCGTGCGTCAACGCGCGCACGGCCTCGCGAACGGTGTTGCGTCCCACCCCGAGCTGCTCGGCGAGCACGGTCTCGGTGGGGATCTTGCCGTTCATCTGCCACGACCCTGAGGTGATCTGCTCCTTGAGCTGATCGATCACCTGGTCGACGAGCGAAGCCCGCTGCGCCGTACGCAGACTCACAGTCCGCCTCCTCCGGGGAAACCAATCATCCTATGAGTCAATGACTGGTCGACCCTAATTATTCCAGACTCAAAAGTCCAAATCTGGAGCTCCCGGAGGTTCAGTGCGCGACCGTGGCCTCGACCGTCACCCCTGCCAACGCGGAGCGAACTCCGGCAGCTTCAAGGGCTTTACGATATGCGGCGGTCTGCTGTGCTCTTTCCCCGACCCTGCCATAGAGGTCACCCAGCTCGCGCCAGCAGCGGGCGGCCTGCCTGTCGGACCCGAACACCGGACGGTCGAGCGAGTCGAGCATCTCGTGCGCGGTGCGCAGCTGCGTCGTGGCACTGCCGTCGAGGTCGAGCGCGACCGTGGCGAGCACGAGGTTCGCCTCGGCCGGCGTGGTGCCCGAACCGTCGTGGGCCAGCCCCAGCGCCGTGGTGGCCAGCTCGGCGGCACCCGCCTGGTCGCCCGCCCGCAGCCGCACCCGAGCGTGCGCGACCAGGCTCTCGCCGTGCTCGCGGACGCTGCCGGGGGAGGACGCGAAGGCGCGCGACGCCGCGGCGGCCAGCCGCTCGGCCTCGTCGAGCGGCGCGGTGACCAGCCTGGACCAGTGCATGGCCGCCCGCGCGAGCTGCAGCGCGAGCCGGGACTGACGGCCCGCCATGATGGCGTCGTCGGCCAGGCGCACGGCCAGCGCGGAGTCCTCGCCGGCGGCGGCGGCGGAGCTCGCCTGCCACAGGGCGTGGATCTCCTCGGAACGGTCCATAACTTCAGGAACGCCGCTGTTGTCCAGCACCCGCTTGACGTACTCGAGTTCGGGGGAGTCGCCCTGACGCTCGCTGCGCGCCTCGACCAGAGCGGTGGCCAGGTCGACCGCGATCTCGCCCTGCGAGATGGACAGCCGCTCGGCCTGCTCCAGCGCGGACGCGGCCAGGTCACGGGCCCTCAGCCGGTCGCCGGCCCGCTGGTAGCAGCGGCTCAGCGCGATCGTGAGCGGCAGGTCGGCCAGGCGCTCGGGATGCGCGGCGGCCTCCCTGCGCAGCCGTTCGAACGCCTCGACGGCCTGACCGAGACGCCCCTGGACCTCCAGCGCACGGGCCCGGCCGAAGCGGGCGTGCGCGGTGAGCATGGCGTTCTCCTCGTCGGCCGCCTTCACGATCTCCGTGAAGCGGTCGGCCGCCACCGCGGGGTCGCCGTGCTGCAGCTCAAGCTCGGCATGGCGAAGGCCCAGCTCGGTGTCGATGCGCTGGCGCGGCTCGATGCCGTGCAGGAGGAACTCGGTGGTGCATCCCAGCCGCTCGGCGAGGAGGCGGGCCACGACAGGAGTCGGCGTACGCTTGCCCGACTCGATGAGCGAGACATAACTGTCAGACAGGTCGGGTCCGGCCAACTGGGCCTGGGACATCCGCCTGTTCAGCCGCAGTCCACGGACGCGGTCACCGATGGTTCCCTGACTCGGCATCTCATCTCTCAAGGCGGGGAAGGGTCAACAACACGCAATGATTGCATGAAGTAGCCGAATCTGGTATCCCCGCGTGAAGAATTTGCCACGCGGGATTAATCGTCGCTCTCGTCCTTGCTGGGGAAAAGCATCTGGCAGACCTCCAGGTAGAGGGTCTCCGGATACGGAATGTACTCGACCGTTGACAGAGCCTGGTCCTGACCAGCGGACTCGAGGATGAACTCGCCGTAACCGAGCATGCGGCCCAGGAGAGATCGCTGGAAGCTCATGTCGGTGACCTTGCCGAGCGGCATCATCGCGACCTTGCGCGTGATCAACCCCGTGGTGAGCAACATCCGCTTGGACGTCACCACAAAGTAATCGACCGACCACTCCGCGACTTTCCACACGAACCGCACGAGCAGCAGCAGCCACAGCCACCACACCACGACGAGCGCCGTGCCGCCGGACTCCCCTCCACCGAAGAACTTGCTGAGGAGCCCGGCGATGATCAGGCCGCCGAAGACCTCGGCGACCGGACGCAGCAGCACGGCGGGATGACGCCGCACCATGATGACCTGTTGTTCATTGGGGAGGAGGTAGCGGTTGACCGACGACGGAGCAGAGTCCCCGTGGGTCACCAGTCTCATGCGAGGTTGTTCACAAATTGGGCCAGAGAGTCGGCCGCGTTGAACACTGTGTCGAACGCCCCCTTCACCGCGTCTGCGGCATCAGCTGGTCGTGCGAACAGGTAGTACGCCACAAATGCGATCCCACTGTATGTGAGGACTTTTTTGACCTGCACTGTCGCCTCCGTGCCACTAACCCACTCCACCCGCCGTATACATTACCCACCCGGTAGCCGGGGTAAAGGTAACTTGGCGGGTTAGTTTTGATCTTGCTTAGCCACGTTCGCTGGCGACCAGCGCCAGGACGTGAAGGTGCTTCCGGGCGATGCGCTCCACAAGGCTCGGATGCGCATAGCCGGTTACCTCCAGCGCGCCGTAGTGCGCTGCTTCCACACAGCGCGTTACGGTGGTGGAGGAATGCACGCCGGCGAACTCGTCGCGCAGCGCGGCCTCGACCTCCGCGTACGGGGTCGGGTCGGCCTCGGTGTGCTCGCTCATGCGCCCTCCTGTGCCGGTCGCATGAGACGGGGCACTGCTGTTGCCGGTCGCTCGCTCGTTCACGAGGACTCCTCGGCACCGGGCATGTCGCTCATCGTGCTTCCCCCACGCGCATGCGGAAGTTCCCTTCCTGTCTCTTCGTACCCACCCAACCACAGTATGTAACGAAGTGACGACCCAGCGTAAGGAGAAGGGGAGCCGATGGAAGGGTCAGACCACGCCGTAGAGGCGGTCGCCGGCGTCGCCGAGGCCCGGGACGATGTAGCCGCTCTCGTTGAGCCGCTCGTCGAGGGCGGCGGTGACCACGCGGATGGGCTTGCCCGAGTTGGCGAACACCTTGTCCATGTACGCCAGACCCTCGGGGGCGGCCAGCAGGCAGATGGCCGTGACGTCGACCGCGCCCCGGTCGAACAGGAACTGCACGGCCGCGGCGAGCGTGCCGCCGGTGGCGAGCATCGGGTCGACGACGAAGCACTGACGCCCGGACAGGTCGTCGGGCAGGCGGGTGGCGTACGTCTCGGCCTGGAGGGTGGACTCGTTGCGGATCATGCCGAGGAAGCCGACCTCGGCGGTGGGCAGCAGCCGGGTCATGCCGTCGAGCATGCCGAGCCCGGCGCGCAGGATGGGCACGACCAGCGGCTGGGGCTTGGCCAGGCGCACCCCGTGGGCGGGGGAGACCGGGGTCTGGACGGTCACGTCGGTGACCCGGACGTCGCGCGTCGCCTCGTACGCCAGCAGCGTCACCAGCTCGTCCGCGAGCCTGCGGAAGGTCGGCGAGTCGGTGCGGACATCGCGCAGCGTGGTGAGCTTGTGGGCCACGAGCGGATGGTCGACGACGAGGGTTTCCATAGAGGCCAACGGTATCCGGTGGACGGAGTGGTGGCATCCCGGGCCTTTGGTTTTGATCACAATTTGGTCGGAGAAGCACACGCCGCGTGGCCTGTTCTGGAACGATTGGGGTCTGGTACGAACCTGTCGTGTCAGAGGCTCGGGTGGGGATGGCGATGACAGACGAAGATGCGCTCGACTTCGCCATAGTGATTTACCGCGAGGACGAGCGGTGGCACGCTGAGCTGCTGCCCGTCACGCTCACGTCCGACCTCCAGGGCCTGATCCAGGCCCTCAGGCAGCAGCCGAGCGAGAGCGGCACCATCGGCCTGATCGCCGTCGGCGACGAGTTCTTCGTGGCGCTGCGCGTGCTCGGCGACCGCGTCGACGTCTTCCTGTCCGACATCGCCGCCTCCTGGGACTTCCCGCTAGCCCGCCAGGTGCTGCACTACCTCGACGTGCCGGTCCCCGACGAGGAGGAGCTCGACGAGATCCTCCAGGACGAGGAGACCGTGCTGCCGGCGGGAGATCTGTCGATCTTCGCCGATCTCGGATTGGACGAGATGGAGCTGGGCATCCTCTCCGGCGACATCGATCTCCTCCCCGAAGATGTGCTGTCCAGCATCGCCGCGCGGCTCGGCTTCTCCGAGCCGTTCGAGCGTGCCATCGAATCGGTCTTCGGCTGACCCCCCTGGAGTGCGGGCATGGCGTCCAACACCTTCTCTGCGGCTTTTGTCAGGACTTCTGACGGCTGGACCGGCGCAGAGGTCGATCTGCGGGACGCGGAGATCGTCGACGACTTCGGTGACGCCGTCATCGAGACCCTGGGCCTGACGGGCGACGAGCTGGCCCTGCTCTGCGTCGAGGTCGAGGACGAATGGTTCGCGATCGCCCGCTACCGCGGCGAGGACGAGCCCCGGGTGTTCCTGTCGGACGTGCACGCGATCACCTCCAACAGCATGGGCGAGTTGTTCGCCGAGTTCGCCGGCGCGGCCCCCGACAAGGAGGGCAACGGGCTCGGCGTGCGTCCCGCCGGTGACTTCGAGCTGCTCAGCGACCTCGGCGTGAGCTCGGAGGAGCTGCTGGAGCTGAGCATGGAGGAGGGCCTGCTGCCCGCCGACATCCTCTCGGTGATCGCCGAACGGCTGTCGTTCGCCGACGAGCTCGACCGGTTGCGTTGACCCACGAGGAAGCGATGCGCCTGGCCCTGGCCGAGGCCGTCGCGGCCGGCGGCAGGGGCGAGATCCCCGTCGGCGCCGTCGTGCTCGGCCCGCTCGGCGAGGTGCTGGCCGCGGCGGGCAACGACCGCGAGTCCGCCGCCGATCCCACCGCGCACGCCGAGGTGCTCGCGCTCAGGCGGGCCGCCGCGCTGCGCGGGCAGTGGCGGCTGAGCGGCTGCACGCTGGTGGTCACGCTGGAGCCGTGCACGATGTGCGCCGGCGCGTCCGTGCTCGCCCGGGTCGACCGGATCGTGTACGGCGCCGTCGACGCGAAGGCCGGCGCCGTGGGCTCGCTCTGGGACGTCGTACGCGACCGGAGGCTCAACCATCGGCCCGAGGTCGTCATGGGCGTCTTGGCCGGAGAATGCTCTGCCGTCCTGAAGGAGTTCTTCGCTACTCGGAGAATCCGGTAAGCTCGTCCGCGGTGGTGTCGCCTAGTGGCCGAGGGCGCACGCCTCGAAAGCGTGTGATGGGGCAACTCATCCGTGGGTTCAAATCCCACCACCACCGCCATCGGGCCTCCGACGACCTCGGAGGCCCTTTTCTTTGCCCTCAGGGCTGCTGGGTGGGCCCGTCGGCCGGCGGATTCAGGTTGAGCTGGATGTCCGGCGGGCTGTCCTCGACGACCTGCGTCTGGACCGTCTCGCCGACGCGGGCCTCCGGGCGGCCGTCGTCGGTCAGGACGAAGAACAGCGCGCCGCAGGCGCTCAGGAGCAGCAGCGGCAGCCCGATGGCCAGCAGCACGATCAGGTTGCGATTGTCGAGCGGCTCGGGCTCCTCGACGTACTCGTGCGCCGGCGGCTGCGAGTAGTAGGGCGGCGGACCGTATCCGGGTGGTGGCCACGACCCGTGTGGCGGTGGATACGACACGGCATTCTCCGAACGATGTTGAAAGACGCGGACGTGACACACGGCACGTCGATCAGGTTGACACATGAAAAGGGAGCCGCGAATGGCGGCTCCCTTTTTCGGCGCGTTTCAGTTGGGCAGATCCAGGACCCTGGCGTGCAGGATCGACCGTTGGTGCAGGGCCGCGCGCAGGGCCCGGTGGAGGCCGTCCTCCAGATAGAGCTCGCCCTGCCACTGCACCACGTGCGGGAACAGGTCGCCGTAGAAAGTGGAGTCGGCGGCGAGCAACGAGTGCAGGTCCAGCATGGCCTTCGTGGTGATCAACGAGTCGAGCCGGACCTGCCTGGGAGGGATCTGCGCCCACTCTCGGTTCGTCAGACCGTGTTCGGGATAAGGGCGTCCGTCGCCGACGAGCTTGAAGATCACCCACCTCATTTTAGGAGAGAATTCGAGCTGCTGCGTTGTCGGGGGCTATCGGCCCAGCTCAGACTGTTCACAGTCGCCCGGTCGGCCGTTTTGGTAGCCGCGCTGGAAGGCGTTGACGCGTTGCTCGGACGAGCCGTGGGTAAACGATTCGGGATCGATTCTGCCGCTCGTGCGTTGCTGGATTCTGTCGTCGCCCACGGCGGCCGCGGCGTCCAGGGCCTCGGCGATTTCCGTCTGGGTGAACGGCTTTTCGTAGAAGCCGGTGCGGACGGCGTTGTGCGCCCAGACGCCCGCGTAACAGTCGGCCTGGAGCTCGACGGGGACCGAGCTGCCGGTGTCCGACTGGAGGGCGCCGCGCAGGTCCTGGACGTGATGGCCGTATTCGTGGGCGATCACGTACGCCTGGGCGAAGGGGCCGCCCTTGGCGCCGAACTGGCTGTGGAGCTGGTCGAAGAAGCTCAGGTCGAGGTAGACGCGCTGGTCGCTCGGGCAGTAGAACGGCCCGACGGCGGAGCTGGCCGCGCCGCAGCCGGTACGGAGGCTGCCGGAGTACAGGACCGTCTTCGACGGCCGGTAGTCGGAGATCTCCTGCTTCCAGTAGTCCTGGATGCTGTTGACCACGCCCACGACGCGGCACTTCTCCGACTGGTCGGCGTCCTTGCCCGTCTTGCACTCCTCGGCGAGTTTGGCCGGGGGTTGCTTCTGCGCCGGCTCGCCGCCGCCGTCCCCGCCGCCCAGGTTGTTGAGCACGAAGACCAGCACTAAGGCGATCAGGCCGACGATGCCGCCGCCCCCGAGGACCATGCCGCCGGGGAAGCCGCCGCCCGAGAACCCGCCGCCACCGCGACCGCCGACGTCCTCGACCTGCGACGAGTCGAGGTTGACGTCGTCCTTGAAATCCATATCTGACGTCCCTTCTGGGTGCTGCCCGCTAGAGGACTTCCCCAGGAGGGCGCCTAGATGCCATTCGAGAAGGTGTCACATCTGTCCGGGAGGCCGCTGTCGTACCCGACGCTGAACCACTTCTCGCGTTGCTGCGAGGTGCCGTGGGTGAACGCGTCAGGCGTGACGCGGCCCTGCGAGCGGCGCTGGATGCTGTCGTCGCCGACCGCCGCGGCGGCGTCGAGGGCCTGGTTGATGTCGGCCTGCGTGAACGGCTCGCGGTAGAAGCCCGTCTTGACCGCGTTGTGCGCCCAGACGCCGGCGTAGCAGTCGGCCTGCAGCTCCAGGCGCACGGACGCGCTGCCGGCGCCCGGCCTGCTGTTGTTGCCGACCTTGTCCATGGTGCCGAGCAGGTTCTGGACGTGGTGGCCGTACTCGTGGGCGACCACGTACGCCTGGGCGAACGGGCCGCCCTCGGCGCCGAAGTCGCGCTGGAGCGTGTCGAAGAAGGCCAGGTCCAGGTAGACCTTGCGGTCGGGCGGGCAGTAGAACGGGCCCACGGCCGAGTCGGCGGGGCCGCAGCCGGTGTTCACGGCCCGCGAGAACAGCACGGTCTTGGCCGGCGTGTACTGCTTGTCGCGTTCCTTGAACTCCTGCCGCCAGTAGGACTGGATGCTGTTCACCGTGCCGACGATCCGGCAGTCCTCCGCCTGGTCGGCGTCGGCGCCCGTACGGCAGCGTTCGGCCAGGTTGCCGCTGGGGGAGAGCTGGCCGGGGGCGCTCGGGTAGCGTCCGCCGCCCTGCTCGCCGCCCTCGTCGCCGCTGAACGGCGTGGGGGCGAGCTTGAACAGGAACAGCCCGGCCACCGCCAGGACCAGCAGCAGGCAGCCGCCGCCACGGCCGCCGATGGGCAACATGCAGCCGCCGCCCGGCATCCCGCCCCAGCCGCCACCGCCCCGGCCGGGCTGGGAGCCGGAGGCCCGGACGTCCTCGACCTGTGAGGGGTCGAGGGGCGCGTCATCGTCGAACTGCATGCCCTGTGTCATCCCCCGTAGTCGGGTGATTACGCAAGGCAATGTATGGGACTGGGATTTTCTGCGACTTGTCAGCTAATCTGCCGCCATGACGGGTGGCTTGGTGGGGATCGCGCTGGTGTCCCTGGGCATGGTTCTGACGCCCGGACCGAACATGATCTATCTGGTCTCCCGCTCGATCAGCCAGGGGCGTCGTGCCGGGCTGATCTCGCTCGTCGGCGTCGCGCTGGGGTTCATGGCGTACCTGACGGCGACGTGCCTCGGGCTGACGGCCGTGTTCGCGTACGTGCCGGTGGCCTACACGGCGCTGAAGCTGGCCGGGGCCGCGTACCTGCTCTGGATGGCCTGGAACGCGGTCAGGCCCGGCGGCGCCTCGGTCTTCCAGCCGCGCGAGCTGGCGGTCGAGAGGCCGCGGAAACTGTTCGCCATGGGGCTGTTCACCTGCCTGCTGAACCCGAAGATCGCGATCCTGTACCTGTCGCTGCTGCCGCAGTTCATCGACCCCGCCATGGGGCACGTGCTGCTGCAGAGCCTCGCGCTCGGCTCGGTGCAGATCGCGATCGGCACGCTGGTCAACGCGCTGATCGCGATCTCGGCCGGCGGCCTCGCCGCCTTCCTCGCACGCCGTCCGGTGTGGCTGCGGGTGCAGCGGTACGCGATGGGCACCGTGCTCGGCATCTTCGCCGTACGGATGGTCGCCGACCGCTCCAAGGCGCTCGTACCGGCCTGAACGGGCGCTACTGGCTCACCTGGGCCCTGAAACGCTCGTGGGCCGCCTGCTTGGAGATCCCCATGGCCTCCCCGATCTCCGCCCAGGAGGCGCCGTTGTCCCGCGCCCCGGCGACCGCCTGGTCGAGCAGCGTCCGCTGCCAGCTCTCCACCTGGGACAGCAGGGTGAGCGCGGCCAGCGGCCGGTCGGCCGCGAGCTTGACGACCTGCTCGCACAGCAGGTTCGACCTGGTCACCAGCCAGCCGGGCGGGGCGGCGGCGAGCAGCGGCGGCGTGTGCCTGCTCCACCACCGGTACTCCGCCTCCTTGGCCCCCTCCGGCGTCGCCGGATACCGCCGCCGATCGGTCCATCCGCACGAACAGGCGGCCTGGTACCCGACGAACGTCCTGGTGAAGGCGCTGGACGACGAGGCCAGCTCGCCGTCGGGCAGAACGGGCGCGACGAACCCCTCGTGCCCGGGAAGATCGGCAGTGCTCAAAGTCATAACCGTCAAGATATCCTGACGATTCCAGCTCTCGCCACCCCTTCCGTCCGCGCTCCTGTCCGCGTCAGCCCGGCCAGGTCTGCTCCGAGCACAGGACCCGGGCGGCCTCGTGGGGTTCGGCGTCCCTGACGTGGGGGTGCCCGTCCATCGAGCCGAGCATCGTCACGATGCCCGACGCGAGGATCCGGCCGTTGTGGACGTCCCGGACGTGCATGATCCGGCCCGTCAGAAGGTTGCCGTCCGGCGGGCGGCCATCGGCGGTCTGCCGCTCCCAGCGCCACATCCGGTAGGTGTCGCCCGGGTCTCTGCCCAGCAGGTGAGGCTCGTCGTAGGGGAAGGTGGGCGCGTGATCGGGGTTCAGCGCACGGGAGACCGGGCCCTCCTGAGTCAGGCGGAACATGCGGGCGACCGGATCGGTGTCGAAGAACGTTTGTGGCGTGGCCGTCCACCGCACGCTCTCCTGCGAGGGCCGGAACCTGTCCGGCCGCATCGCCGCCCACTGCCCGGCCGTCGTGACGGGAACGGGCACCCGGCGGTGCTCCAGCGGGGACGCGGCCCCGTCCAGTTGCGTGGGCCTCATGTGCACGAGCGGGTCGAAGACATCACGGATCGGCCAGAACCGGAACAGCCATCGCAGGATCTCCACGGCGTGGACGTGCACGGTCAGGCCGTAGTCGAACAAGGGCGGGCCGATCAGGAAATCAGCGCCGGTGCCGTCCATGACGCCCACCTGAACGACTCCGGTCACGGCCGTGAAACCGCCGGTCCGCTCGATCGCCCGCCAGTCGGGGCCCGGCTCCGGTGGCTCGTCGTCCCAGGCCTCCAGATGGACGGTGACGTTCGCGTGGTAGCTCTCCGACTCCTCGTCGGTGAACTCCGGGCACTCGGTGCCGCCGTAGAGGCAGAGCTGTCCGTACTGCACGTAGAGCTCTTCGTCGAGGTGGCGGAGCATGCGGGCCACGGGCGCGTCCTTCGTGTCGGGGAGGAGCATGATCACTCCATATCCTCCACGCGGCGGCCGGCCGTCAGGATCCGTCGTCGGGATTCAGTGTCTCGGCCACCTGGCGGTGCACCCGGGTGAGGGCGATGACCAGCACCACGAGGATGACGTCCAGGATCAGCACGGACAGCAGCGGCGACAACCAGCGCGCCGCGAACCCGGCCGCGGCGCAGGCGCCGCAGGCGAGCAGCCGGGCCGCCCATGCCCGGCCGGTGGTGACGTAGTACCACCACGCCTGCGCGATCAGGTACAGGATCGGGCCGCCGAACAGCAGCAGGCTCAGCTGGGCGCTGCCCGGCCCGGTGGTGTGGCCGATCGCCAGCGCGGCCCCGACCGCCAGGGCCACCAGGCCGGTCAGCGTGCCGTACGTGCCGTTCACCGCGCGGTGGATCGAGCGCATCGGGTCTGTCGTGGTCGCGATCTGCCGCGTCACGATCTCCTCGCCGCCGAGGAAGTACGTGGCCCACAGGCACACCAGCGCGACGAACACGCCGAAGGCGGCGGCCACCGTCGGCGCGTCGATCGCGGCGCTGGAGATCGCCGAACCGATGGTCAGCACCGTCTCGCCGAGCTGCAGGATGAGGAACAGGCGGATGCGCTCCACCATGTGCTCGGCGTCGAACACGAAGTACCGGGACGGGAAGACCCGGCCGGGCAGGGGGGCTCAGCCACGTCCCGGCGAGGTTCACCGCGGCGGCCGCGGCCCACCAGAGCAGTCGTGGCCCGTGCTCCGCCGCGGCCCCGGCCAGCCACAGCGGGATCGAGACCGCGGCCCACACCAGCACCCGGTGATAGTGGCTGCGCAGGACGGCCACCGACGCGCTCACGGCGGCCGTCGTGCCGGTCAGGAGCAGGATCGCCACCAGCGGCACCACGAACGCCCACGGACGCTCCCCGAACGCGTGCGGGACCTGCACGTTCATGAACAGCCCCAGACCCATCACCACCAGCACCAGCCCGCGCGTCCTGGACCGGGCGATGTCCAGGAAGGTGGCGTCGAAGCTGGTGAGGACCCACGTGCTGAGGACCGCGACCAGCATCACCGCGGTCTCGGCGGCGCCGCGCCAGGACAGCTCGGCGTGCAGGTGCTCGGCGAGCTGCCCGACGGCGAAGACGAAGACCAGGTCGAAGAAGAGCTCCAGCGGGGAGACGGCGCGGCGCAGCCCGGCGCCCGACCCCGCGGTCACGTCAGGACGCTCACCAGGAACGCGGCACGACCGCTTTCACGAAGAGCGCACACATGGTCACGTTAAGCTGTCCCTTTTAGGGCAAGGAGATGGCCCCCGCCGAAACCCGCGGCGACCGGGAGCTGGGGGAGAAGGGCGGGCTGTTCGAGCACGGCCGCCCCAACCGGATGCTCGACGAGTGGACCGCCCCCGCCACCGAGCGCTCGATCGAGGACAGCCTCAAGCGTCTGGGCGTCGACCGGCTGGACATCGTCTGGGTCCACGACATCGCCCAGGACTTCCACGGTGATCTGTGGCTGCAGAAGTTCGAGGAGGCCCGTACCGGGGCCTTCCGGGTGCTGGCCCGGCTGCGCGACGAAGGCGTGATCAAGGGCTGGGGGCTGGGCGTCAACCGTACCGAGCCGATCGAGCTGACCCTCACCCTGGACGAACCCCAGCCCGACGGCTTCCTGCTCGCCGGGCGCTACACGCTCCTCGACCACGCGCACGCCCTGCAACGGCTGCTGCCCATGGCCCAGGAGCAGGACGTCAGCATGGTCGTCGGCGGGCCCTACAGCTCGGGCGTACTCGCCGGTGGCACCCACTTCGAGTACCAGCAGGCGCCGCCGGAGATCGTCGAGCGCGTCGGGAAGATCAAGGCGCTCGCCGAGCGGTACGGCGTCAGCATCAAGGCGGCCGCCCTGCAGTTCTCCCTGGCCCATCCGGCGGCCGTCGCGGCGATCCCCGGCGCCACCCGTCCCAGCCGGATCGCCGAGGACGTCGCCGCCCTCGCCGAGGACGTGCCCGCCGCGTTCTGGCAGGAGCTGCGCGCCCTCGGCCTGGTCAGCCCCGACGCGCCCCTTCCTGGCGGCGCCTGAGCCCCGTACCCACCACCACAGGAGAACGACCATGGCATCGACCTCGGTCAGCCGCGTGCTGCCCGCCTCCCCGCAGCGGGTCTGGGACCTCATCGGCGGGTTCCACTCCCTGCCCGACTGGCTGCCCTACATTCCCGAGAGCACCATGCTCGAAGGCGGTCGCGTCCGCCGGCTGGCGAACCCGGACGGCGAGGTGATCATCGAACGCCTCATGCACTTCAGCGAGACCGAGCGCCACTACACCTACTCCATCATCGAAGCGCCCTTCCCGGTCACCGGCTACCTCTCCACCCTGCGCGTGCACTCGATCCCCGGCCGCGAGGACGCCTGCGAGGTGCAGTGGTCCGGCTCTTTCACCCCGGCGGGGGTGAGCGACAGTGAGGCGGTCGCCCTGTTCACCACCATCTTCCGGGACGGCCTCGACGCCCTGCACGACTCGCTGACCGCCTGACACGACCGGTTCAGCGCCCAGGTCGCCTGGCGACCAGCACCTCGGTCGTCAGCCGCTGCTCCCACCGGCCCGCGGGATTGCCGGCGAGCAGCGCCCGTCGCAGCGCCCAGGCTGCCGAAGGGTGAGCCGGCGAGCACGCCGCTGTGGTGCTCGCCGGTGGCGTGGAACGAACGGGCGGCGGCGTGGATGTCGAGGCCGAACTCCTCGCACACCCGCCTCTCGATCGGCTGCCACGGTTGCGCGTCCGGCTGCCACGGCTCACCCTGCTGCCTCGCGGGGCCGACCAGCGCCACCGCGCCGCCGGGCGGCAGCAGCCCGTCCAGCTCCACCAGTACGGACCGGCGGTCCATCCAGTGGAAGGACCGCCCCATCACCACGTGATCGAACGGCGGCAAAGCCCGCAGATCGGTCGAGTCACCACGCAGCCAGACGATGTTCGCGACGCCCCCGGCCAGCCGCCTGCCCTCCGCGAGCATCTCCCGCGCCGGATCCACGGCGAGCACGGCCCTCGTCCGCCGGGCCAGGGGGATCGCGATCGTCCCCGGCCCGCAGCCGAGATCCAGCACCCGGCTGTCCGCGCCGAACGTCTTCGCCAGGTGCTCTGTCGCCGCCTGCCCGTGGCCAGGGCGGTACCTGGCGTAGTAGGGCGCGGCGCTGCCGAACAGCTCCTCCATGAACCGGACCATAGAAGACCTGCCGGTCGAGGCGTCCGAGGGCCCGTGAGCGCGTCAGCAGAACATCGGCGCTCCGGCGTTCTTCGGAACCTCCGGCATGGAGTCGACGACCTTCACCGTCATCACCGCCATGCTGCCGCTCGGGATCTCCTTGACCTGTCCGCCCTCCGGCCGGCCGATCCAGCTCCGGTACCCGAGGAACCGGTACGTGGCCGGCTCGAAGATGAGCTCCCCACGCTCCCAGCCGCCGGGGCTCTCCGACTTGAGCGAGGCACCCACCCCGTGTCGTCCGGCGGTGTCGGTGAGGTCGGGGACGACGGTCACGGTCGGCAGCTTCGACAGCGCGCCGAAGACCGTGGCCCTGGTCCGGGAGGGGATGAGCGGGGTCTCCGCCAGCTTGAGCAACTGGCTCGCGATGACCTTCTCGACCCGCAGGTCGATCTCGTCCTGGCCCAGGTCCGTCTCTCCTCGTCTGAGCTGGTCGGACCGGACGAACGCCGCCGCGCCCTGGCGGATCTTCGCCAGCATCCCATCGGGATCGGCGGGAAGATCGGCGACCTGCGGAGGCAGGCCCAGGGAGCCCTTGGGGCACTGTCCCGCGCGCTCGTACTCCACTGTTCCCGGCGACTGCACGTGCTCCGGCTTCCGTCCGCTGATGACGCGTGTCGGCCCGTACGTCGAGCGCGTCAGGGCGGCCGTGCCGGGATCCCCGGCGGGCATCCAGATCTCTCGGCGCAGTTCCTGGGTGTACTCGCCTTCGGAGCCACTGGCGAACTCCACGACCTTCTGATCGACGTAGAAGTACTGCCCCGGCCCGGGCCGTACGTCCTCCTGCGCCGCGACCGAGGCCGCATGCCTGAGCAGCTCGGCGGCGCCGGCCGGAGTGGCCCCGAACGGAGCCGCGTCGTCACCGCCACGCACCATGACCAGTGCCGCGGTCACCGCCGCCGCCAGACCCACGGCCACGCCGGCCCTCAGCGCCAGTCGGCCGCTCAGGAAGCCGCGAGCCGGCCGCTGACGTGTCCCCGTCGGCTGACGTCGACCACCGCCGGCGCGCTCCGCGTCGATCTCTTCGGCCACCAGCACCCATGCACGGGCGGTCACCTCGGGCGCGGGTCCGGGCAGGCTGTCGTGGTGGGCCTTGATCACTTCGAGTTCGTCCGTCACGGTGCCTCCACGGCGGGACCGATGATCTTGCGGAGCTTCTTGCGGGCGCGGTTGAGACGTGAGCCCACCGTTCCCTGAGGTATGCCGAGAGCTTCGGCCACCTCGTCGTAGCCGAGCTGGGCGCAGGCGACCAGCAGCAGGACGTCCCTGTCCCCGGCCGAGAGCCGGGCGAGCCCTGCGGCCAGCAGCGGCTGCATGACCGCCGCGGAGACCCGTTGCGCCACGCGTTCGTCGTGACTGGCGACCTCCGCGGTGGCGTCGGCGCTTCTGGCCAGCGCCCGGTATCTGCGCGCCTCGCTGCGATGGTGCTCGGCGACCAGGTTGGAGACGATGCCGTACAGCCAGGGGCGGGCGCTGGGGCAGGTCAGGTCGAAGCGGTCCCGGTCGCGGAAGGCGCGCAGAAAGGTCTCCGCGGCGAGGTCGTCCGCGGCCGACTCGCCCAGGCGCAGGTGGACATAGCGGTGGATGGATGCGAAGTAGCGATCGAAGACGGCGCCGAAACGATCCGGATCACGCCGCGACGCCGCGATCACCTGCGCGTCGGTGTCCTGGCTGGTCGGCGCCGGGTTCGGGGGAGGTGGCATGCATGCTGGCCTTTCAGGCGGTTGCATCGGAACACCCGTTGTTCGGCGATCCCCCGATTCGTCTTCACGGCCCATCACGGTTCATCGCGTCGCGCGTCCTGGTGATTGCCGATGACCCGAAGATGGCCGCATGCCCGCGATCTCCCGGCCCCTCGTCAGGGGACGGCTGAGGCTGGAAAAGCAGAAGGGCCATGCCGTTGACCTGGCATGGCCCTTCTGGACTGGCGGAGGATAGGGGATTTGAACCCCTGATAGGTTGCCCTATACACGCTTTCCAAGCGTGCGCCCTCGGCCACTAGGCGAATCCTCCGCCGACGAGCTTACCGGACTTCCAGCACTGTGGTGACCGCGATTTTTCCAGGACATGCTCAACCCCGAACGGTGGAGCGAGCACTGCTGAGGCCGGTTAGACTGTCCAGGGACCCCTCGCGCGGCGTCATCCTGTGAACCTCCCCAGGGCCGGAAGGCAGCAAGGATAAGCGGGCTCTGGCGGGTGTGCGGGGGTCTCTTCGTTGAGAGCCCCCTCGCAGGCGGGATGGTCGCATGAGCCTTGCGCTTTACCGCAAGTACCGACCCGGGACCTTCGCCGAGGTCAAGGGTCAGGAACACGTCACAGATCCGCTGCGACAGGCGTTGCGTACGGGCCGCATCAACCACGCGTACCTGTTCAGCGGCCCCCGCGGATGTGGCAAGACCTCCAGCGCGCGCATTCTCGCCCGCTCTCTCAACTGCGAGCAGGGCCCGACGCCCGACCCCTGCGGCACCTGCGAGTCGTGTGTGGCGCTCGCCCCGACCGGCCCCGGCCACCTCGACGTCATCGAGATCGACGCAGCCTCCCACGGTGGCGTCGACGACGCGCGTGACCTGCGCGAGCGTGCCTTCTTCGCGCCCGTGTCGGCGCGCTACAAGATCTACATCATCGACGAGGCGCACATGGTGACCCGCGAGGGTTTCAACGCGCTGCTCAAGCTCGTCGAGGAGCCTCCGCCGCACCTGAAGTTCATCTTCGCGACGACCGAGCCGGAAAAGGTCATCGGCACCATCAAGTCGCGTACGCACCACTATCCGTTCAGGCTGATGCCGCCGGCGACGCTCAAGGCGCTGCTGGAGGAGATCCTCACCTCCGAGAGCGTGCCCTTCGAGCCGCCCGCCCTGCCGCTGGTCGTCCGCGCGGGCGCCGGCTCGGCCCGTGACTCGCTCTCCATCCTCGACCAGCTCCTCGCCGGGGCCGAGGAGGACGGCATCACCTACGCCAAGGCCGTCTCCCTGCTCGGCTACACCGACGGCGACCTGCTCGACGAGGTCGTCAACGCGTTCGCCGCGCGAGACGGCGGCCAGGTGTTCCAGGCGGTCAACCGGGTGATCGAGGGCGGCCACGACCCGCGCCGCTTCGCCTCCGACCTGCTGGAGCGCTTCCGCGACCTGGTGATCCTGGCCAACGTGCCCGAGGCGGCGTCCAGCGGGCTGCTCGACCGTCCCGCCGACGAGCTGGAGCGGCTGGTGGGGCAGGCGTCCTCGATGGGGCCCGCCGAGCTCACCCGCGCGGCCGAGATCTTCAACGCGGGGCTCACCGAGATGCGCGGCGCCACCTCGCCGCGGCTGCTGCTCGAACTGATGTGCGCGCGCGTCCTGCTGCCGGGCGCCTCGCAGGGCGAGGCGTCCCTGCTCGCCCGGCTCGAACGCCTGGAGCGCGGCGGCACGGTCGCCCAGATGGCCTCCAGGGCGGGCGCGGTGACGATCCCGCGTCCGGCCCCCCCGGGCGGCGGCCACGACGTGCACGTTCCCGCCGCGCCCCCGGCTGTCTCCGTCGGTACGGCGGTGCCGGTCGGCGGCGACGCGGCGGTTCCGCAGCCTGCGACGTCCGGTGGGAGCAACGGCTCCGCCGGTGGTCAGGGGCCGGCGGGCGGAGGGGCCGACGACTGGCCCGAGCCCGTACGTCCCGGTTCGGCGGCGGCTCCGGTCTCCGACGCGCCCGCACCGGCGCCCGTCGCCCAGGCTTCCGCTGCTCAGGCTCCCGCGGCGGCAGGCCCGGTCGCGGGCGGGGCGGGCGGCATGCAGCAGCAGTGGCCCGCCGTGCTGGCCGCGCTCAAGCAGCGCAGCATCGTGGTCTGGGCCAACGTCAGTACGAACGCCCAGGTCGTGGGCGTCGAAGGCAACCTGGTCACGCTCGGGTTCAGCCAGGTCGGCGCGATGAAGAACTTCACGGGCGGCGGCAAGGACGCCGTCGTGGCGACCGCGCTCGGCGACGTGCTCGGCGGCACCTGGCGGGTCGAGGCGGTGGTCGGCGGCTCTCCGGCGCCCCAGGCCACCCGCGGCCCCGCACGCCAGCAGCCGCCGTCGGGCGGCCCCGGCAACCCCGCCCCGCAGGCGGCCCCGGCCGCGGCCCAGGCGACGACCAGCCCGCAGGGCGGGACGGGCGTCCAGGCGACCTCCCAGGGGCGGTCCGGCTCGCACGGCGGCTCCCAGGACGACCAGGGCTCCCAGGACCCGGGCCAACCTCCGGCCGCCGCGTCAGCGCACCCGGCCGCCGAGTCCGCGCGCCCGACCACCGACGAGTCGTGGCCCGACGCGCCCGACGACCTCAGCCCCGGTTCTCCGCCGAGCCCCGACCCCACCCAGACGGTGACCGCCCGGCAGCCCGCCGCCGCGCCGGTCGGAGCGGGGCTGGCCGCCGCGCGGTCGGCCGCCAAGGCGGCCGCTCAGGCGGGTCCGCGTACCCCGGCGTCGCGCGCGGGTGGCACGGCGGCGTGGCCGAGCGCGATCCCGGGCCGTGACAAGGCCGCCGACGCCGACGAGGTCGACCCGCTGAACGACGCCGACGCCGACGTCGACGCGGTCTCCGGCATGGCCCTGCTGCAACGCGAACTCGGCGCCCAGGTCATCGGCGAGATCGACCACACCTGACCGAAGGCTCCCTCGGCCCGAGCGGGGTCAGGGGAAGAGGCGGGCGCGGGCGGCGGCCGAGCGGGGGTCCGTCGGCGGAAGGGCCGACAGGCGTTCCAGGATCTGGTAGTCGTCGCGGCCGTTGGGGGTCTGGGCGTAGGTCCACAGGTCGTCGGGCGAGCCGTGGCGCAGGAGGCACGCGCGTACCTGGGCTTCGAGCTCCTCGCGTTCGCGCCGGATGTCCGGCGACTCCGAGCGCGGCAGGAGCGGCCCGGGGTAGGCGCGGGCCAGCGCGGCGGTGTCGCCCGAGGCGAGGAGCCGCCGGATGCCGAGGAAGTCCGCCTCGACCGGGCAGACCAGCCGGTACGGCTTCGCCGCCAGCACCTCCCCGAGCTGACCGCGCAGCCGATGGATCTCGGCCCGGATGGTCACCGGGTTGCCGTCGTCGCCGTACAGGTGGAACGAGAGCTGGTCGGCCGACAGGCCCTGGGGGTGCAGGGCGAGGAGGGCGAGGATCTCGGCGTGGCGCAGTGAGAGCGGACGCGGGCGCTCGCCCAGGTCGGCCGTAGGGGTGCCCTCGCCGAGGCAGGTCAGGCGTAGGGTGGGCGGCGTCGCGGACGGGGTGTCGCGCAGCAGGTAGCCGTCGCAGAAGGGCTCGAGGAAGGCGACGCTCCCGTCCCGCAGGATCATGCGCTGGCCGGACAGGGGGAGCCGGGCGCCGAGCCGGCCCATGGGATCGCCCGAGATGACCCGGCCCGTGGGCGACAGCAGGATGCCGCCCCGGTTGCGCAGCGACTCGTAGCGGCGGCGCAGGCGTTCGTCGCGCTCGTGCATCTGTACGGCGAGCTGCGACTCGGCGAGCTTGGCCGTCGCGCCGACCAGGGCGACCGTCGCCGGATGCAGGGACCGCGCGATGCCGCTGACGTCGACGCAGCCGATGACGTTGCCCGTCTCCGGATCGCTGATCGGCGCCGCGCTGCACGACCAGACGTGCAGCACCCGCATCAGGTGTTCCTCGGAGTAGACGTGGACCGGCCGGCCGGTGGCGAGCGCGGTGCCGATGCCGTTGGTGCCAGCCATGTACTCGCCCCAGTGATGGCCGTCGGCCAGGCCCACCTGGTCCGCATCGCGCAGGATGCCGCCTTTGCCCTCACGCCAGAGCACTCGCCCGTCACGGTCTGTGACGATCATGACGTGGTCGGCCTCGTCGGCCAGGCCGGAGAGCGTCTGGGCGAGCAGGGGCAGCAGCGGCCGCAGCGGATGAGCCTCGCGGATGTCGACGACGTCGGAGGACTCGCAGACCAAAGGGGCGCTCCGGCCATCCGGGTCGATCCCCGCCGCGAGCGATCGCCGCCACGAGGCCGTGATCAGGGTGCGGGGCGAATCGGACGAGGTCTGCCCCGTAGCCGCCGCTTCGTGTGCTCCGCGTAGAAGGCGGGAGTACGCATCGAGATGGCCGTAACTCATCGGTCACTCCAAGTAGTCAACAACGAGCATCCGTCCTGGCGGCGATATGCGCAAGCTGTTCAGGGGGATTGCGTAGGGTGATTGAATGAACGCAACGTGTGTGCAACGTTGGGCGCACTACCGTTCCGAAACACGCGTCGGCGTGGTGCGGCCGCTCCGTCCGACGTGATGGCCGGGTCTCGGACACTGGAGGGGGGCCGAGATCCGGCCATGACAAAGGTCCATGACGAATGCCTGGAGGGAAACATGGGGAGCCCTCCCAGTACATGACGCCGCCCAAACACCGTAGGCTCGTGGCAGTCAAGAACCGGAGCCACGAGGAGCGCACGACGGTGAACCCAGGGGATGTCAACCTGCAGCAGCTGCTGGAGCAGGCTCAGCTCATGCAGCAGCAGCTTGTGAGCGCCCAGCAGGAGCTCAACGACGCGCAGATCGAGGGCTCGTCGGGCGGCGGCATGGTCACGGCCGTCGTCAACGGCTCAGGTGAGCTGCTCGAACTCAAGATCGACCCGAGCGTGATCGACGCGACCGACCCGCAGGACACCGCCGACACGATCGCCGACCTGGTGATCGCGGCCGTCCGCGACGCGGTGCGTGCCGCCGCCGACCTGCAGCAGGAGAAGCTCGGCCCGCTCGCCCAAGGTCTGGGCGGCGGCGGACTCGGACAGCTGCCAGGGTTCTAGGCATGTACGAAGGGGTCGTCCAGAACCTGATCGACGAGCTCGGCATGCTGCCCGGCGTCGGTCCCAAGAGCGCGCAGCGCATCGCGTTCCACCTGCTGGCGGCCGATCCGGCCGACGTCAGGCGGCTGGCGCACGCGCTGCTCGAAGTCAAGGACAAGGTGCGCTTCTGCCGGGTGTGCGGCAACGTGGCCGCCGAGGAGGAGTGCCGCATCTGCCGTGACCCGCGGCGCGACACGCACGTCATCTGCGTGGTCGAGGAGTCGAAGGACGTCGTGGCGATCGAGAAGACGCGCGAGTACCGCGGCACGTACCACGTGCTCGGCGGCGCGATCAGCCCGATCGACGGCATCGGCCCCGACGACCTGCGCATCCGCGAGCTCATGACGCGCCTGGCCGACGGGCGCGTCACCGAGCTCATCCTCGCCACCGACCCCAACCTCGAAGGCGAGGCGACCGCTACATACCTCGCCCGTCTGGTCAAGCCGATGGGCATCAAAGTGACACGACTCGCCAGCGGCCTGCCGGTGGGCGGTGACCTCGAGTACGCCGACGAGGTGACCCTGGGCCGTGCTTTCGAAGGACGGAGGCTCCTGGATGTCTGATATGTGGGATGTGCTCGCCGAAGAGATCGCCGCGCACGCACAGAACTACGTCGACGGCCTGACCAGGGTCGCCGGCGGTGAGGGCGGCGACGCGATCTGGTCGCTGCTCCTGGTGGAGGTCGCGCAGGTGAGCCTGGCCGGCGCCAAGCTCGGCGCCAACCGCGACGTGATCCTGTCGGGCAACTACGAGCCGCCGATGAGCGAGGACCCCGACATCGACGGCGTGCGCACGGCGCTGGCCGAGCGGCTGGAGGCGGTCGACGACTACGCCGAGGTGTTCGACCCGTACAAGGACACGTCGGTCACGCCGTACCGGCTGTCGGACGACCTGACCGCGGTGGCCGCCGACCTCATCCACGGGCTGCGTCACTTCCACGCGGGCCGTCCGCACGAGGCGTTGTGGTGGTGGCAGTACTCCTACTTCAACACCTGGGGCAACCACGCGGGCGCGGCGATGCGCGCGTTGCAGGCCCTCGCCGCGCACTCGCGGCTCGACGTGGCGGAGGAAGCCACCACAGTGTGATGATCATCCACATAGTGGTATGAACCATCAGGCCCATAAGAGGCCCCCAGTAGACTGGCAGTTCACAGTCCAGACCGGGAGACTCTCGTGGCGCTCGTTGTGCAAAAGTACGGTGGTTCGTCCGTCGCCGACGCGTCCTGCATCAAGCGGGTCGCGCAGCGGATCGTCGCGACGAAAAAAACCGGCAACGACGTGGTCGTGATCGTCTCTGCGATGGGTGACACGACGGATGAGCTGCTCGACCTGGCCGAGCAGGTGTCGCCGCTGCCTCCGGGCCGCGAGCTCGACATGTTGCTGACCTCCGGAGAGCGCATCTCGATGGCTCTGCTGGCCATGGCGATCGCCAACCTCGGCCACGAGGCGCGCTCGTTCACCGGCTCGCAGGCCGGCGTGATCACCGACTCCACCCACGGCAAGGCGCGCATCATCGACGTGACGCCGGGCCGCATCCGTGAGGCGCTCGACCAGGGTCACATCGCGATCGTGGCCGGGTTCCAGGGCGTCTCGCAGGACACCAAGGACATCACCACGCTGGGCCGCGGTGGCTCCGACACCACCGCGGTCGCGCTCGCGGCGGCCCTGGAGGCCGACGTCTGCGAGATCTACACCGACGTCGACGGCATCTTCACGGCCGACCCCCGCATCGTGCCCGTCGCCCGCAAGATCCCCAAGATCTCGTACGACGAGATGATGGAGATGGCGGCCTGCGGCGCGAAGATCCTGCATCTGCGCTGCGTCGAGTACGCTCGGCGGTTCGACCTGCCGATCCACGTACGCAGCTCGTTCAGCACCACGGAAGGCACGTGGGTCGTCTCCGACCCTTACACCGAAGGAACCGAGATGGAGCAGCCGATCATCTCCGGCGTCGCGCACGACCGGAGCGAGGCCAAGATCACTGTTGTCGGGGTCCCCGACAAGGTCGGCGAGGCTGCCTCGATCTTCAAAACGCTGGCCGACGCCGAGATCAACATCGACATGATCGTCCAGAACGTCTCGGCCGCGGCCACGGGCCGCACGGACATCTCCTTCACGCTGCCCACGGCCGACAGCCAGGTGGCGCTGACCGCGCTGAAGAAGATCCAGGGCCGCATCGGCTACGAGTCGCTGCTCTTCGACGACCAGATCGGGAAGGTGTCGCTGATCGGCGCGGGCATGCGCTCGCACCCCGGCGTCACGGCGACGTTCTTCGCGGCCCTCGCCGACGCGGGGGTCAACATCGAGATGATCTCCACCTCGGAGATCCGCATCTCGGTGATCGTCGAGCAGGACGGTGTCGACGCGGCCGTGGCGGCCGCCCACCGTGCCTTCGATCTCGACGCCGACCAGGTCGAAGCAGTGGTGTACGGAGGTAGCGGACGATGAGCAGGCCCAATCTCGCCCTGATCGGCGCCACCGGCGCCGTCGGCACCGTCATGCGGGACATCGTGTCCACCCGGGAGGACATCTGGGGCGAGATCCGTCTCGTCGCCTCCCCGCGCTCGGCGGGCAAGGTGCTGAGCGTGCGCGGCGAGGACGTCGTGGTCCAGGCGCTCGCGCCCGAGGTCTTCGACGGCATCGACATCGCCATCTTCGACGTGCCCGACGAGGTGTCGGCCGTGTGGGTGCCGATCGCGGCCGAGCGCGGCGCGATCGCGATCGACAAGTCCGGCACGTTCCGCATGGAGCCCGACGTTCCGCTGGTGGTGCCCGAGGTCAACCCGCTCGACGCGCGCGAGCGGCCCAGGAACATCATCTCGACCCCCAACTGCACCACGCTGTCGATGATGGCGGCCATGGGCGCGCTGCACGCCGAGTACGTGCTCAAGGAGCTCGTCGTCGCCTCCTACCAGGCGGTGTCGGGCGCGGGCGTGGCGGGCTCGGCCCGGCTCTACGACGAGGTCGAGGCCCTGGCCGGCGACCGTTCGCTCGGCCAGACGGCCGGCGACGTGCGCAAGGCGCTGGCCGGCAAGCTGCCCGACGAGTCGCCGTTCCCGGCGCCGATCGCGTTCAACGTGGTGCCGTGGGCGGGCTCGTACAAGGACGGCGGCTGGGCGTCCGAGGAGCTCAAGCTGCGCAACGAGTCGCGCAAGATCCTCGGCATCCCCGACCTGAAGGTCTCGGCGACCTGCGTCCGCGTGCCGGTGATCACCACCCACTCGCTGGCCGTGCACGCCCGCTTCGAGCGTGAGATCACGGTCGAGGACGCCCACCGCGTGCTCTCGGCGGCGCCGACGGTGGTGCTGATGGACGACCCGGCCAACGGCGTCTACCCGACGCCGCTCGAGGTGGTCGGCAACGACCCGACCTACGTGGGCCGCGTCCGCCAGGCGATCGACTTCCCGAACACGCTCGACCTGTTCGTCTGCGGCGACAACCTGCGCAAGGGTGCCGCGCTCAACGCGGCTGAGATCGCCGAGCTGGTGGCCTCCGAGCTGTAGCCCGGCCGACTCCGTGGGGACGCCGTGCCATGGTGCGGCGTCCTTCGCGTTTTCCCGGACGGTTCTGTCGTCCCGGAAGAGTCGCGTTCCCCGGCGATTCGCGCTTCCCGGGGAGTCGTGTCCTCCCGCGGGCGGGCCTGTCACCGGAAGAGGATGTCCCAGTGGCTGCTCTCGTTGGCGAAGACGGTTCCGGTGGCGGAGCGGTAGAGCGCGGCACCGTCGCCGCGGACGCCCGTCTTGCGGTGGTGCCTGGTGATGTAGCGGTCGATGCACGCGTTGTGCGTGATGTCGAGCTTGTAGCCGTTTCCGTGGCTGTACTGGCCGGGCGCGTGGCCCGCCTCGGTGCCGCCGGTCACCATGACCGGGCAGCCGCTGTCATGCTTGAGGTCGATGATCCGGGCGATCGTGCCGGCCCTTACGGAGTCGAGCGAGGTGCAGTGGTGCATGTGGCGGCTCGTACAGTGGCCCGACGACTTCGTGCGCAGGCCCGAGCTCTTCAGCCAGCGGGCGGCCAGGGCGTGGGTCATGTGCATGGCGGCCTGCCTGGGCAGCACACGGGCCAGATCAAGCTGAGATCGCTGCTGCGACCTCTGCGGCCGGCTCCGGGGCGTCATCGCCTCCTCGACGCTCGCGGGCCTCGTGACGGCTTCTGAGCGCTCGGCGCGGTCCTGCATGTCCGACTGCTCGGCGAACGCCTCCTCGGCCTCGGCCCAGGCGTCCTCCGTCTCCTCGGAATCCTCCTTCGACAGCTGCGACTTGGCGGCCGCGGGGTCCGCCTGGTGGTGCTCGACCTGGTATGTCTCCGCCAGGGCCGCCTCGACGGCGGCCTGCCGGATGTTCGTCCACGGTCCGTCGATCCCCTCCGGGAACCACAGGGACAGGTCGAGCATCCCCCCGGTCTCGTCAGGACGGTTGAACGGTGTTGGCGCCTGAACCCGCTCTCCACCTGATGGGTGGGAGGCGGCGGAAGCGGCCGACGCCAGCGCGATTATGGTGATCTGAATGCCGAGGAGCGCCACCACGAAGGTGCGCGCTGTTCCACGTATCCACATGTCGATGCCTTTTCGCGGAAAAGAGCCCTTCCGCCTGAAACGACAATCCCACCATTCCCAGGAGATAACTCATGTCTCATAGTCATCTTTGCCCTGTGGCGGCGATCACCGTGCCACTCCATGACCCACCGCGCTTTCAAGACGTAAAGTGACGAACGTGTCCGAAGCCCGAAACAGAGGATCGGAGAGCACCCGAGAGGTCATCGTCGAGACGGCCTTGCGACTGTTCCGTGAGCGTGGCTTCGACGCGACGACCATGCGTGCCATCGCCGCCGAGGCAGGGGTGTCAGTGGGCAACGCCTACTACTACTTCGAGAGCAAGGAGGCGCTGATCCAGGCCTACTACGACCGTGCGCAGGCCGAGCACGAGCAGGCCTGCCGGGAGTTCCTGGCCACGGAGAGGTCGTTCGCCGCGCGGCTGAGCGGGGTGCTGCGCGAGTGGGTGCGCGTGTCGGAGCCGTACCACGAGTTCGCGGTGAAGTTCTTCAAGCACGCGGCCGAGCCGACGAACCCGCTGAGCCCGTTCAGCGCGCAGTCGTCGCCGGCGCGGGAGGCGTCCATCGGGATCTACCGCGAGGTGGTCGAGGGGTCGAAGGACCGGATGAACGCGGAGTTGCGGGCGGAGCTGCCCGAGCTGCTGTGGTTGTTGTCGATGGGCATGGTGCTGTTCTGGGTGCACGACACCTCGCCGGGGTGCGCGCGGACGTACCGGCTGATCGAGGTCACGGTGCCGCTGGTGGACCGGCTGGTGGGGCTGTCGCATCTGCCCGGGTTGCAGGGGATAACGAAGGACTTCATCGCGGCGGTGCACGAACTGCGGGCCTAGGGGGCTCCTTGCGGTGACATACCGCTTGGTATGGCCGCTTGGTATGGTCGGCTCACCGTCGCCGAACCGGAGGCCATGAATGACGCCGAACTGGGGCATGACCATCCCCTTCTACGACCGTTCCCTGGCCAGGTCGCAGGAGCTGATCGCGGAGCTGCCGGGCCTCGGCTACACCGACGCCTGGTCGGCCGAGGTCAACGGGAACGACGGGTTCGTCCCGCTGGCGATGGCCACGCAGTGGGCTCCGGGTATGAGGCTCGGGAGCGCGATCGTCCCGGTCTCCACGCGGGGGCCGGGGTTGCTGGCCATGTCCGCGGCCACCCTGGCCGACCTGGCCCCCGGCCGGTTCGTGCTCGGCATCGGGTCCTCCTCGCCGGCGATCGTCGAGCGGTGGAACGCCGTGGAGTTCGCCAAGCCGTACGCCCGCACCCGCGACACGCTGCGCTTCCTGAGGAGGGCGCTGGCGGGGGAGAAGGTCTCCGAGCGGTACGAGACGTTCGAGATCAAGGGCTTCAAGCTGGAACGGGCGCCGAAGACCGCCCCCAAGATCGTGCTGGCCGCCCTCCGGCCCCGGATGTTGCGCCTGGCCGCCGAGGAGGCCGACGGCGCGATCACCAACTGGCTGGCCCCCGAGGACGTGCCCAAGGTGCGCGCCGAGATCGGCCCGGACACCGAGCTGATCGCCCGCCTGTTCGTCTGCGTGAGCGAGGACGCCGACAAGGTGCGCGAGATGGCCAGGTGGATGCTGGCGAGCTACCTGACCGTGCCCGCCTACGCCGCCTTCCACGACTGGCTGGGCCGGGGCGAGGTGCTGCGTCCCATGCACGAGGCGTGGGCGGCGGGCGACCGCCAGGCCGCGCTCAAGGCCATCCCCGACGAGGTGGTCGACGCCCTCGTCGTGCACGGCGACGCCGCCACCTGCCGGGCCAGGATCCGCCGGTACGTCGACAACGGGCTCGACACGCCGGTGCTCGCGCCCATCCCCGGCGGCGAGGTGCCGATCGAGCAGGCCGTGCGCGACCTGGCCCCGGTCCGGGAGGGCTGATGGACGACGTGCTGCGGCTCGACGCCGTCGGCCAGGCCCAGGCGGTCAGGGACGGGCAGGTGTCGGCCCGCGAGCTGGCCGAGGCCGCCATCGCCGCCGTCGAGGCCCACGACGGCGAGCTCAACGCCGTCGTCCACCGGCGGTTCGAGCGGGCACTGGCCGAGATCGACGACCTCCCGGCGGACGCGCCCTTCCGCGGCGTGCCGATCCTGCTGAAGGACCTGGGCTGGCGGCAGGCCGGCGAGCCGTACGCCGCGGGCTCACGGGTCCGCGACGACCTCGACGGCGCCCTGGACGGCCACGGCGTCGTCCGCCTGCGCCGGGCCGGTTTCGTGCTGCTGGGCCGGACGAACACCCCCGAGTTCGGCAGCACGATCACGACCGAGCCGGTGGCGTACGGCCCCACCCGCAACCCCTACGACCCGGCGTACTCGGCGGGCGGGTCGAGCGGCGGGTCGGCGGCGGCGGTGGCCGCGGGCATGGTCGCGCTGGCCACGGCGAGCGACGGCGGCGGCTCGATCCGCGTCCCGGCCTCGCTGTGCGGCCTGGTGGGGCTCAAGCCGACGCGCGGCCGGCTGAGCCTCGGCCCGTCCATGGGCGAGGGCTGGAGCGGCTTCTCCTGCCCCGGCTTCGTGAGCAGGACCGTGCGCGACACGGCGGCCGCGCTCGACGCGGTCTCCGGCTACGAGCCGGGCGACCCCTACGACGCCCCCGCGCTGCCCGGCCCCCTGACCGCCGAACTGCACGCCGACCCAGGACGGCTGCGCGTCGGCTTCCTGACCGCCCACCCCAGGCCGGACGTGCCCGCCGAGCCCGCCCTGGCCGAGGCCGTCACCCGGGCGGCGGCGCTGCTGGAGAGCCTCGGTCACGACGTGACCCCGGGCGGCCCGCCGGCGCTCGCCGAGCCTGAGTTCGCCCGGCATTTCGGCGCGATCGTCGCCAACAACCTCGCCGCGCACGTCGTGAGCCTGGGCGCGGCCCGCGGCAGGCCGGTGGAGCTGCACGAGCTCGAACCGCGCAACGCGGCCATGGTCACCGCCGCCCGCGCCAACAGCGCGGCCGACCACATCCTGGCCACCCAGTGGGTGGACGGCTTCCGCCGCCGCATGGCCTCCTGGTGGGCCGAGGGCAACGACCTGCTGCTGATGCCGTCGTCGGGGGCGGCGCCGTTCCCGCTCGGCTGGATCCCGCCCACCGACCTCAGCACCGCCTTCGGCAGGACCGCGCAGGTGGTGGCCTACACCTCGCCGATCAACGCGACCGGCCAGCCCGCCGTCTCGCTGCCGCTGCACAGGAACGCGGCGGGCATGCCGGTCGGCGTGCAGCTCGTGGCGGCGGCCGGCCGGGAGGATCTGCTGATCCGGGTGGCCACGCAGATCGAGCAGGTCAGGCCGTTCGAGCACGCCGCCATGCGCTGATCGTCAGGAACCCCTCACCCGGCTGACGCGTTATGTCGTGAGAAGCCGGGGGTAGGAGGATCCTCATGATGGCGAAGGCAGCACGGGCAGCGGCGGCGTGGCGGACGTACCGCGAGGTGACCAAGCCTGGCACGCCGGGGATGTTGACCAGGGTGCGGGCGATCCCGCGCATGATCGGCGCGGTCACCCGCGGCCGCTACGAAGGCATGGGCAAGGGCAAGCTCGCCCTGATGGCGCTCGGCGTGGTCTACATCCTGTCGCCGGTCGACGTCATCCCCGACTTCCTGGTGCTCATCGGGGTGGCCGACGACTTCGGCGTGTTCCTGTGGCTGATCGCCTCGCTGCTCGGCGAGAGCGGTCGCTACGTCGAGCACGAGCGCAGGATCATCCAGGCCAGGCTGGTCGAGGACGAGGGTTAGATCTCCTCCATCCGCAACCAGGCGCGCGAGGGCAGCGGGTGCCCGAACAGGCGGGCGGCGTTGCCGTAGGCGACCCTGGCGATGTCGGCGGGCGGCAGCGCGCCGAGGTTCGCGGCCACGGCCTTCTGGGTGTCGGGCCAGGTCGAGTCGGAGTGCGGGTAACCGCTCTCCTGCAGCACGTGGTCGAGCCCGACCGCCAGGCGCACGCCGGACAGCGCGTGGTCGTCGAGCGTGCCGAAGAAGAAGTTGCGGCGCAGCACCTCGCTGGGCTTGAGGCCGCCGTCCCAGGCGGCCTCGCCCGCGACCGGGTGGTCGAGCGCGTAGTCGGCGCGCTCGGCCAGCATCGGCAGCCAGCCGACCCCGCCCTCGACGATGAGGATGCGCAGCCCGGGGAAGCGCAGCGGCAGGCCCGACCAGAGCCAGTCGGCGCAGGCGAACATGGCGCTGGTGGGCATCAGCGTGGTGATCGCCTCGATGGGCGTGTCGGGCGAGGGCACGGGCGACCAGGAGGAGTCGCCGGTGTGCAGGGCCACGACCGTGCCGGTCTCCTCGCAGGCGGCGAAGAACGGGTCCCAGTGGCCGGTGTGGATCGACGGCAGCCTGAGCCTGGTCGGGAACTCGGGGAAGACCACGGCCTTGAAGCCGCGGGCGGCGTTGGCCCTGATCTCCTTGGCGGCGACGTCGGGATCGGGCAGCCAGGGCAGTTGCAGGCCGATGATCCGCTCGGGGTAGGTGCCGGCCCAGACGTCGATGTGCCAGTCGTTCCACGCCTTGACCAGGGCGAGGCCGAGCTCCTGATCGCGGGTCCTGGCGAACGGCATGCCCGCCTGGCCGGCCAGCATGCCGGGGAAGCACAGTGCGGCCCAGATGCCGGCGACGTCCATGTCCTGGACGCGGGCCTCGATGTCGTGGCAGCCGGGACGCATCTGCTCGAACCTGACCGGATCCAGGGTCCACTGCTCGCGTGGCAGCCCGGCGCCCACGTCGATGCCCGCGCACGGGTACGTGGCCCCGCCGTAGCGCCAGACCTGGTGACCGGCGTCCGTCTCCACGACCTTGGGCGCGACGTCGGCGTATTTCTCCGGGAGCCTGTCCTCGAAGAGGTCAGGAGGCTCGATCAGGTGATCGTCGGCAGAGATGATCACATAGTCGCGCCGCCGGGGGTCAGGGTCGGGGAGCAGCGGCGTAGTCACGCAGGTAACCGTACGACGACGGCATAACGTCGAACAAGCTGCGACGTATCCGTTGGGTATCCATGCATTCGTACCCGGGACCGCCTGGAGGGGGATGGGGGCGATCCCGGGCTTGTGGGGTCCTTGAGGATGCTGCCCCTTGCGGACCCCGGCGCCTTCTACCCGCGGGAGATCGAATCAGTCAGGAGATTTTCACGAAGTTCCGCGATGGTGGCCCGGTCGACCTGGAGCACGCCGGTGACGTAGCCCTCGACGGAGCCGTGTCGGTCGATCAGGTCGTCCAGGAACAGGCGCATGGCCTGGGCGGGGGCCCGGCCGAACCCCGGCCACAGCGGGGCGTCCGGATGCCTCGTGCGCTGGTCGGCGATGAAGCGCTCGGTCGCCAGGCCGGTCAGGGCGTAGTCGGCGATGATGTCGTCCTCGGCGACGCCGGCGAGCGAGAGGATCAGCGCGGTGAGCAGGCCGGTGCGGTCCTTGCCCACCGCGCAGTGGATGACGACCGGCGCGTTGTCCGCGACGGCGACCGTCTCCACGGCGGCGCGCAGGTTCTCCACGCCGTCCTCGGTCACCTCCAGGTACCGGTCGGCGAGGTAGCGCTCGACGCCGATCTCCTCGCTGAACTGGGCGATGTCCCAGGGCCGGCCCTCGATCGGCAGGTTCCGGTAGCGCAGCCCCTCGGTCTCCGGCACCCGGCCGGCCCGCTCGACCTCGGCGGGCTGCCGCAGGTCGATCACGGTGCGCACGCGCAGCGCGTGGAAGGCCCGCAGGTCGTCGCCGGCCAGCCAGCCCAGGGAGTCGGCCCGGTAGAGCCGCTGCCACCGGACGGTGCGCCCATCCTCGGTGGCATATCCACCTACGTCACGAAAGTTGCGGAGATTGGTGAACTCAATGTGGCGGATCACCCTCCACACCTTAATTGGCGGCGGTTTCCGCCTCCTGGGTCGCCACGGACCCGCCGGCGGGTCTCCCGGACTTCCGCTCGGCCACCTCGCGCCGGATCAGCAGGATCCAGCCGCCGATCGCGATGCCGATGAACAGCCACCACTGCACCCCGTAGGCCAGGTTGAGGCCGCCGCCGGAGCCGACGTCGGGGGCGGGCACCAGAGCGGGCGCGGAAGCGGCCTGCGGCTGCTGCCCGGTGAGCTCGACATAGCCGCCCACCAGCCGGTACGGCATGCGCTGCCCGATCTTGGCCGCGTCGATCAGCAGCACCTGGCCATCGGGCAGCCCGGACCGCTCGCGGATGCCGGTGGAGTCTTCTGTCTCGCTCTGACGTAGCCGCCCGGTGACAGTTACCTGTCCGGTGGGCGGGGCGGGGACCTGGGGAGCCGCGTCGGCGCTGGCGGCGGCCGGGATCCAGCCGCGGTTGACGATCACCGCGGAGCCGTCGCCGGTGACGAGCGGGGTCAGGACGTAGAAGCCGTTGCGGCCCTCGTGCGGGCGGCGGCGGACGAGCAGGCCGTGGGACGTGTCGTACGTGCCGGACGCGACGACCGTGCGGTAACGGTCGCCCTCGCCGACCTGCCGGCCGGGGGCCGCGAGCCGGTCGAGCGGGACGGCGGCGGCCTCGATGTTGGCGGTCACCCTGTCCTTGTTGTCGGACCGCTCCTCGAAACGCCCGAACTGCCACCTGCCCAGGAACACGAAGGCGGGGATGACCAGGAGCACCACGACGTGGAGCGCCAGCCACCGGGGCGTCAGCAGGAACCGGTACACGCCTTCAAGGTTAGGCACCGGGGCGGGTGCTCCCTCACGCGGCTCGCCCGCTAGACGCTGCGCAGCCCGGGGCCCGGGCCGGGCACCGGCGTGACCTCGCGCGGCCCGGCCACGTCGTGGCCCTCGGCGCAGCGGAAGTGCAGCTCGATGGGGGCGCCGCAGTCGCGGTGGGTGAGCAGGACCGGCGGGCCCTCCTCGTCGGCCAGGTATTTGTCACCCCAGTGCATGAGCGCGACGAGCAGCGGATAGAGGTCGCGGCCCTTGTCGGTCAGCCGGTATTCGTCGCGCTGGCGCTGGCCGGGCTCGCGGTAGGGCTCCTTGCGCAGCAGGCCCTCGTCGACCAGCCGGGCCAGGCGCGCGCTGAGCACCTGGCGGGGGGCGCCGGTGACCGCCTGCATGTCGGCGAACCTGCGCACGCCGCTGAACGCCTCGCGCAGCACCAGGAAGGTCCACTTCTCCCCGACGATGTCCAGGGTGCGCTCGATCGAGCAGTTGTCCACCCGGAAGCCCAATCGGAACGGCACGTTCATCTCGGCATTATATCTGAGTTCAATTGACAGACTCAGCTCCGAGGAGCAGGCTGAGTCTATGCACGGAACCCAGATCCGCCCGGTCCGCCCGGACGACGAGGAACGGATCAGACGCTTCCTGACGGGGTTGTCGCTGCACACCCAGACGCTGCGGTTCTTCACCGGCCTGGCCGTCCCGGCCGCGCACCTCGTACGCACCCTGCTGACCCTGGACGAACGCCGCGACGCGCTCGTCGTCACCGCCGGGGACGAGATCGTCGGGCACGCCATGAGCTACCGGGGCGGCTGCGCCGACGTCGAGGTGGCAGTCGTGGTGGCCGACCGCTGGCAGGGGAACGGGCTCGGCCCGCGGCTCGTCGACACGTTGCTGCTCAGGGCCGCCGTGCGGGGGGCGCGTACGGTCGGGATGGACGTGCTGGGCGAGAACCGGCGGGTGCTCAGGCTCATCCGCAGGCTGTGGCCGGACGCCGAGATGAAGGTCGCGTCCGGGACGGTCGAGGTGACCGCTATGATCGATCTGGCCGGAGTATTTGCGGAACAAGGTTCTGGTAGCACACCATTGACAGTGTGAAGAGTGTCAAGAACGGACGCGACGGCCGCACCCGCATCATCGAGGGCGCCCTCCGCCGCTTCAGCCAGGACGGTGTCTCGGCCACCACGCTGGCCAGTCTGCGCGAGGAGAGCGGTGTAAGCGTCGGCAGCTTCTACCACCACTTCGCCAGCAAAGAGCATGTCTACGGCGTCCTCTACGCCGAGATCCTCGACGCCTACCAGCAGGAGTTCCTCGCCGAGCTGGTCCAGCACGACGACGCCCGCGCCGGCATCGAGGCCGTGGTCGCCTTCCACATGCGCTGGGCCGGCGAGCACCCCGAGCGGGCCAGGATCCTGGTCAGCGAGCGCCCGCCGCGCAAGCACGAGCCGGGCGGCGCCGAGGTGGCCGAGGCCAGGCGCGCGTTCTTCCGCCAGGTCTCCGACTGGTGGAAGCCGCACATGAAGAACGGGCAGCTCCAGCCCGTCCACGCCACCATGTGCTACGTCCTGTGGCTCGGGCCGGCGCAGGAGATGTGCCGCCTGTGGTTCGCCGGGGCGCACACTCCGACGGAGGAAGAGATCAAGGGCCTGGGCGAGGCGGCCTGGCAGAGTCTCCGCCAGCGCGGGGAGCAATGATCTGAGTACCGTCTGTGGTGTTATTGTCCAAATGTGAGAAGACCTCGGGCTCTCGTGCTGCCCGACCTGCCGGAGAGCGCGCTCGCCCGTCTGGGCGAGGTCGCCGACGTGGCCGAGGCTCCTCCCCGGCCGAGCGTCGGCTTCACCGACGAGCAGCTCGCCGACCTGGTCATCGAGACCGGCGCGAACGTGCTCATCACCGACGGCGACCAGGTTCGCACCTCGGTACTCGGACTCCACATCGACATCGTGGCCAGCCTGGGCGCCCCCACGGGGGTTGACCTGCGCCTGGCCGCCGAACGCGGGGTCACCGTCCTGCACGCCCCCGACCGCGACCCGGAGGCGGTGGCCGAGCTGACGCTCGCGCTGCTGTTCGCGGTCAGCAGGAACATCGTCACCGCCGACCGCGAGGTGCGCAGGGGCCGCGCCCACCGCGGCAGGGTGCCTCCCGCCCAGCGCCACCGCGGCAGACGGCTCACCGGACGCACGTTCGGCATCGTCGGCCTCGGCCGGGTCGGCCGGGCCATGCGCTGGCGCTGCCAGGGGCTGGGCATGCGGGTGGTCACCTGCGACCCGTTCGTCCCCGAGGCCACGCACACCCTGCCCGCGCTGCTGGCGGAGGCCGACGTGGTGTCGCTGCACGTGCCGCTGACCCCGGACACGAGGGGCCTGTTCGGCTACAGCGAGTTCGGCGCGATGCGCCAGGGCGCCATCTACCTCAACACCTCGCGCGGCGCCCTGCACGACCTGACCGCCCTGGTGGACGCGCTGCGCCAGGGCCAGGTGGGCGGCGCCGGGCTCGACCACTTCGAGGGCGAATGGCTCGATCCGGCCCACCCGCTGACCAGGCTGCCGAACGTGGTGCTCACGCCCAGACTGGCCGAGGCCACCGGGGAGAGCCTGGAGGAGCTGGCGGAGGCGCTGGTGGAGGACATCGCGCGGTTGCTGCGGGGCGAGCCGCCCGCGTACGCGTACGCGCCGGTCAGGCCGGTTGCCGGATCCGCGTCCTGACCTGCCAGCGGGAGCGGTCGAGGGAGATGTCCAGCCGCAGGTCGCCGCGCTGCCTGCGCAGACCGGGCACGCGCAGCCGGTCGTGCACGTCGAACCTGCCCCGCGAGGGGTAGCCGAACCCCAGCTCGCCGGGCAGCACCCGCAGGTCGTCGCGGTTGCCGCAGCGCGGGCAGGTCCACGAGACCAGGTCCAGGCCCCGGTTGTAGTCGGAGCAGGCGTTGAAGTACTCGTCGGGCCCGAATCGCGACTCGCAGGCCAAGCAGGGGATCAGCATGGGGGCGGGCTCCTCGGTACGGCGTCTTGCACCCCTAGAGATACCGCCACCCACTTGTCCATGGCTTGCAGAACGCTTGGGTGTGTAAGTAACAGTATGAGCACTGTCGGTGGCTGGTGAAAGGATGGTGCCCGTGGAACGACTGCGCCATCACCTTCTCGAAACCGGCTACACGATCGACGGCGTCCGCGACCGGCTCGGCGCCATGGCGGCCTCGGCCCTGGCGCGGGAGGAGCTCGTCCCCGCCCTGCGGGCGACCGCCGACGGCGACCCGCTGGGCACCCTGATCAGGCTCTGGTGGCTCGGCGTGCCGGTGCCGGCCAGATCCGTGCCGGCCGCGGTCCTGGAGTCGGGGCTGGTGTCCGCCGACGGCGACCTGATCAGGGCGACCGTGCACCTCCAGCCGTGGGAGACCGGCGGCTACGTGGTCTCCGACCGCAAGGTCCGGCCCGGCGACCCGGCGTTGCGGGCCGACCACGTCGTGGGGGCCGGGGGCGCCTCGGCCAACCTGGCCCAGCTCGTCAGCCGCCGGCCCGTCACGCGGGCGCTCGACCTCGGCACGGGCTGCGGCGTCCAGGTGCTCCACCTGGACGGGCGGGCCGAGCAGGTGGTGGCCACCGACCTCAATCCGCGTGCCGTGGAGCTGGCCCGGCTGAGCTGGGAGCTGTCCGGCGTGACCGGCGTCGACGCGCGGGTGGGGTCGATGTTCGAGCCGGTCGAGGGCGAGCTGTTCGACCTGGTCGTCAGCAACCCGCCGTTCGTCATCGCCCCCGGGGCCGAGCGCACGCTGACCTACCGCGAGTCCGGCGGCGACGCCGACGACTTCTGCCGCGACCTGGTCCGGCGCACCCCGCGCCACCTCGCGCCCGGCGGGCAGGCCCACTTCCTGGCCAACTGGCTCCACGTCGACGGCGAAGACTGGCACGACCGGGTCGGCGGCTGGCTGCGCGAGACCGGCTGCGACGCCTGGGTCGTCCAGCGTGACGTGCAGGACCCGGCCGAATACGTCGAGCTGTGGCTCAAGGACGCGGCCGAGCAGGGCACCAAGGGCTACACCGACCACTACGACCGGTGGCTGGCCTGGTTCGACGAGCGCAAGGTCGAGGGCATCGGCTTCGGCTGGATCACCATGCGCAACTCGGGCACCCTCGACCCGGTCGTGCGCGTGGAGCACCTGCCCCACCAGGTGGCCCTCCCGGTCGGCGACTACGTCGACGACGTGCTCGACTCCATCGCCGCCGCCCACCGCGCCGCCGACCTCGACGCGGCGCTGCTGCGCACGGCCGAAGGGGTGCTCGACGAACGCGTCGGCCTGCCCGGCGCCGAGGACCCGATCCGCATCGTGCTGCGCCAGACGCAGGGGCTGCGGCGCAGCAGGGAGGTCGGCACCGTCGAGGCCGCCCTGGCCGGCGTGTGCGACGGCGAGCTGGCGCTCGGGCCGCTGCTCAACGTGATCGCCGAGCTGGTCGGCGACGGCGAGATCCCCAACGCCGACGCGGTCCGGCCGCTCATCGCCGAGGGTTATTTCCTGCTTTGATTCACCGTTGATCCGACGTTGACCACGCGGGTGGAGGCTTCTGACCGAGACGCGGGCCTGGGGGGTTCGAAGGTCCGCGTCGAGTCCGGCCGGTCGTCTGTGTGAGGCGGCTAGCCGTCACGCGAAGCATCCGGATGACCGGGCCCCCTGGCGACGCGTGGCGGTCAGGATGACCGGCCGGGCTGCCATCGGCATTGACTAAGGACAGCCTTGATCAACCATGTGTGGATGACACGTCTGGACGACGAGCTGTACTCAGGACTCGACGACGGACCGTTCGACGGCGAAGCCGTCCAGCAGGAGCTTCAGGTCACCGGCCTCGGGGGCGCCCAGCCTGGTGAAGACGTCGTAGGCCTGCCTGAGGCAGTCGAGGCTCCGCGCGACGCTGCCCAGTCCGCGTAGCGCCCGGCCGAGCACGGTGAGCGACAGCGCCTCGCCGTAGGGGTGGCCGATCTCGCGGGAGACCATGAGTGCCTGCTCGGCGTGGCGTACGGCGTCGGGGTAGCGCCCGGCGGCGATGAACGTCTCGGCCAGCCGGGAGCACACGCGTTGCTCCCAGACCCGCTGCTTGCTGGAGCGGAAGAAGGCCAGGCACTCGGCGTGGTGGTGCACCGCCTCGGTGAGCCGGCCGACCCGGCTGAGCACGATGCCCAGGTGGTAGCGGGCGCGGGCGGTGCCGGCGCCGCTGCCGATCTCGGTGAAGATGGCCAGGCCCTTCTCCGCCGCGGCGATGGCGTCCTCGGCGTGGCCGAGGCCCAGGTGGTCGCGGGCCGAGTAGCTGAGCACCAGGGCCTCGCCGGCGGGGACGCCGTTCTCGCGGTAGTAGCGGGAGGCGGCGTCGAACAGGGTGAGGGCCTCGGTGTGGCGGCGCTGCCGGCCGACGACGACGGCCAGCGCGTTGAGCACCTCGCCGGTGACGATCTTCTCGTCGCGGGTGTCGGAGAGCTCGTAGACGCGGCGGAAGTGGGTCTCGGACTCCGAGAGCTGGTTGCCGGCGAACAGCACCCGGCCCAGCACGTACCGGGAGCGCAGCTCGCTCGCCTCGTCGGCGAGGCCCAGCGCGGCGGCGAGCACCGCGCGGGTGCCCTGGTCGAACTCGCGGGTGTGGGTACCGGCCTCCAGCAGCGGTTCCATGGCCACCAGCATGTCGGCGGCGGGCAGGAGCTGCTCGCCGGCGGTGGACGTGGTCGCGGCCTGGTTGATGGCCGCGAACAGCGAGTCGCCCTCGGAGATCAGCCAGGCCACGGCTTCGTCGACGGTGGTGAAGGTGAGCCCGCTGCCGACCACGGCCAGGTTGTCGGGGATCATGCTGCCCTCGTAGGCCAGCCGGTGGGCGGACCGGGACGAGGCCAGGTAGAAGCCGAGCAGCCGGCGCAGCGCCAGCGTCTTGTCCTCGGGACGCTCGGTCTTGTCCAGGACGCGCCTGGCGAACAGCCTGAGCAGGTCGTGGAAGCGGTAGCGGCCGGGCGCGGTGGCCTCCAGGAGGCTCATGTCGACCAGCGACTCCAGCAGCTCCTCGGCCTCGTACATGTTCATCGCCAGGACGGCCGCGGCGGCCCCGATCGAGATGTCGGGGCCCTTCGGCAGGGACAGCAGGCGGAAGGCGCGGGCCTGGGCGGGTTCGAGCTGGCCGTAGCCGAGGGCGAAGGTGGCCTCGACGGCCAGGTTGCCCACGCGCAGCTCGTCGAGGCGGCGCTGCTCGTCGGCCAGCCTGGGCACCAGCGAGGCGACCGTCCAGGAGGGGCGGGCGGCCAGCCGCGCGGCCACGATCCGGACGGCCAGCGGCAGGAAACCGCAGGCGGCGACCACGTCCATGGCGGCGCCGTGCTCGGCGGCCACCCGCTCGGGCCCGGCCACGGAGGAGAACAGCGACAGCGCCTCGTCCGGCTCCATGACGTCGAGGTCGATCAGCCGGGCCGCGGGCAGGTCGGCCAGCTTGGCCCGGCTGGTGACGATCGTGGCGCAGCCCGGCGAGCCCGGCAGCAGCGGGCTGACCTGGTCGGCGTCGCGGGCGTTGTCCAGCAGCACGAGGATGCGCCGGTCGGACAGCAGCGAGCGGTAGAGCGCCGAGCGTTCGGCCAGGCCGTCGGGGATGACGTCCGGCGGGATGCCGAGCGCGCGCAGGAAGCCGCCGAGCGCCGACTCGGGAGCGGTCACCTCGTCGCTGTGGCCGCGCAGGTCGGCGTAGAGCTGGCCGTCGGGGAACAGGTCGTCGGCCGCGTGCGCCACGTGGACGGCCAGCGTGGTCTTGCCGACGCCGCCGATGCCGCACAACGCCACCACCGGCACGCCCTCGGCCGACGACTGCGAGGACAGCAGGGTGTGGACGCGGACGGCCACCTCCTTGCGCCCGGTGAAGTCGTTGACCGCGGCCGGGAGCTGCGCCGGACGGGGCAGTTCGAGCGCGGGCGGCTCCTCCTCGGCCTCGGGCTCGCCGGCGGCCTGCTCGGCCGGGGCGGCGGGCGGCGGCACGTGGGTGAGCGCCGGGTCGGCGGCCAGGATGCGCTGGTGGAGCGCGGTCAGCTCGCTGCCGGGCTCGATGCCCAGCTCGTCGATCAGCGCCTCGCGGGTCTCGGTGAACACGTTGAGTGCGTCGCCCTGCCGTCCGCACCGGTAGTAGGCCAGCATGAGCTGGGCGCGCAGCCGTTCGCGCAGGGGGTGCTCGGCGGTGAGCGCGATCAGCTCGGACACGACCGCGGCGTGCTCGCCCAGCTCCAGGTCGAGGTCCATGAGCGACTCGATGACGCTGACGCGGCGTTCGGCCAGGCGGTCGCGCTGGTGCTCGGCGTACGGGCCGACGGCTCCGGCCAGCGGCTCGCCCTCGAACAGGGTCAGCGCGGCCCGCATGCCCTCGGCGGCGGCGGAGAGCCGGCCGGACTTGCGGGCGGCCTCGGCCTCGGCGATGCCGCGTTCGAAGCGGGTCAGGTCGAGCGCGTCGTCGGGCAGGCGCAGCGCGTAGCCCCGGCCGATGGAGGTCAGCAGCTCGGGACGGGAGCGGGCGGGCCGGTCGGGTTCGAGCACCGTGCGCAGGCGGGAGACGTACGTGCGCAGCGCGCCCAGGGCGCGGGGCGGCGCGTCCTCGCCCCACACGGCGTCGATCATCTCGGCGGGGGTGACCGCGCGGCCCTCCCGCAGGAGCAGCATGCCGAGGATCGAGCGTTGCAGCGGGGTGCCCAGGTCGAGTTCCTGCCCCTCGCGCCACGCGCGGACGGGACCGAGCACGGCGAACCACAGCCCGCCCTCAACGCTCTGACCAGCCATGCCGTCTGTCTCCTGGGCAATGGAACGATTTGTGACCAAATGATAGATCCAGTACCGCTTACCACCTAGAACTGGGCTGATCGCCGGAACGAACCGTTGATCCGCCTTTGATCAGGTGTTGACCGTGCCTCCGCATGCTGATGGCAGGCCGTACATGGCGCACCGACACGGGGGCGTGTCATGTAGAGCCGATGGGGACGCAGAAAAATACAGGCCCCGCCCGGAAAAGTATGGGCGGGGCCGTTGCCGATGTTCCTACGCTGCCTCTACCAGTCCGAGCCGCATGGCCAGCCGTTCTCGGACGAGCGGCCATTCGGAGTTCAGGATCGAGTAGAAGGCCGTATCTCGGACCGTGTTGTCGGCGCCTCGGCTATCCGCTCGCCGCACCCCGTCGAAGTGTGCGCCGAGGGCCTCGATGGCGGCCCGGGATCGGACGTTCCTGACATCTGCCTTGAGTGTGATGCGGTGGACGTTCCAGGTCTCGAAGGCGAGTGAGAGCATGAGGAACTTGCTCTCCCGGTTGACGCCGGTGCCCTGGGCGCAGGCGCCCAGCCAGGTGTAACCGATGTCCGCCACGGACGGGATGTCGCCCACCGCACCGCGTGTACCCGGAGGCCAGGGCATGGGGCCCTGCCAATACTCCAGGTGCATGAGACGGGTGGCACCGACCACGCGGTCGGTGTTCAGCCACCGGATGGCGAAGGGCAGCGTGCGGCCCTCCGCCTGCTCAGCCATGGCGGCCTCCACATAGGAGACCATCTCGTCCCGGCCGTCCGGGACGCGAGTGAAGGCGTAAGTGGAGCGGTCTTCACTCGCCGCGGCGACGAGATCGTCGATCACCGCGTGGCTGAGAGGTTCCAGGCGCACGGAGCGCCCGGACAAGGTGACAAGAGCGGGCATGAGCACATGATGAGGCTCGCGCGGCGCGCGCGTAACCAGGCTCTCGGAGCCATCTTTCCCGGGTTTCTGGATGTGCGGTGTTTCCGCAGGTCAGAGGGCTGATTTGGTAGGTGGTAAACCAGCTCTTGGGGAAAGATTCGCCTAACCGTGACATGGCGCCGGCACCAGCGCCGGGTGACGTTCACCCACGACGCCGTGACGGACCAGGGCGAGCTCCTTCAGGCCCATGGACAGATGGTTCAGATTTGCTGCGATCCATGGCAATTGAAGGGGATCGGTGCTGTTCAGGGCGGTAAGTCGCTCTTCGGGCGTGTCGCCGTAGAGCAGGCTCACCGCCACGCGTACCCGGGCGGCCGACGGGTCGTCGCCGAAGGCGTGTCCGGGAAGGACGCCGATGCCGTGCTCGTCCAGCAGGATCCGGGTGATCTCGGCGGAGCCGCCGAGCCTGAGGTGGCTAAGGTCGGGATAGAGGTAGAAGCCTCCCTGAGGTCGCGGCACCGAGGCGCCGATCTCCGTGAAGCGCTCGTGGACGGCCCGCGCCACGATGCCGTGCAACCTCCGGCTGCCGGCGACCCGGTCGGTCAGCTCGCGCGGCTCGTCGAAGGCGTAGGACGCGGCCTCCTGGACGGGCGCGGCCGGCGCCGACCAGATCTCGCTGGCCACCGCCAGCAGCCGGGTACGCAGCCCGTGCGCGCCCTCCGGCAGCCGGGCCACGCCGATCCGCCATCCGCCGAGCGCCAGGCTCTTGCTGAGCCCGGTGGTGATGATCGTGCGCTCGGGCGCGAGGTCGGCCGGCGAGGTGTAGCCGGCCGACTCGTCGTGGACCAGGTCGCGGTAGATCTCGTCGGAGATCACGATCAGGTCCAGCTCGCGCGCCACGGCCGCCAGGCGGGCGACGGTCTCCGGCGTGGCCAGCCGGCCGGTCGGGTTGTCGGGCAGCGTGACCAGCAGGGAGCTGACCGTCCTGCCCTCCGAACGGGCCCGGCGGACCGCCGCGACGACCAGGTCGGGGTCGGGCACCCCGCCCTCTCCTGGCGGTGCGGGCACCAGGATCGGACGGGAGCCCACCAGATCGGCCTGCGCGGCGTAGCTGACCCAGCTCGGCATGGGCAGGACGATGTCGCCGCCGATCGCCAGGAGCAGGCCGTACAGCAGCGACTTGCTGCCAGGTCCGCAGACGACCAGCTCGGGGTCGGTCAGGAGCCCCCGTCGTGTCCAGTAGCCCGCTGCCGCGGCCCGGAGCCCGGACGCGCCCGCGACCGGCCCGTAGCCGTTGCGCTCGGAAGCGGCGGCCAGCTTGTCGCGCAGCGCCGGGTGCACGGGCAGACCGGCCTCGCCGAAGGCCAGGTGCAGCACGCGTTCCCCGGCGCGCCGTCTTCGTTCGATGTCTTCGTTCGCCGCCAAGGTGGCGGACAAGGTCACGGTCATGTTTGTCACGTTCCCAGGGTGGTTGTATGAAGGCATCAGTACAAGCGAGGCTTTTTGTGGGTAGGCGTAAGGAAGTCTGATGCTCGAATTCCGGCGTTTGGCGCTGATCTGTGAGTTCGCTCGCCGGGGCAGCATCGCGGCCGCCGCCGAGTCACTGGGCTACAGCCCCTCGGCCGTCTCCCAGCAGCTCGCGGCGCTCGAACGGGAGACCGGCACCGCGCTGATCGACAGAACCGCGCGCAGCGCGGAGCTGACCGACGCCGGACGCCGGCTCGTCCAGCACGCCGAACGCATCCTGTCAATGGTCGAGGAGGCCGAGTCCGACCTCTCCGCCCATGCGGGCACCCCTTCGGGGCGCGTCGTCGTCACCGCCTTCCCCACAGCGGCCGTGGCATTCGCGCCGGCGCTCGCCCGTTCGCTGCGCCGCCACACCGAGCTGACGCTCCGCCTGGGCCAGAGCAGGTCGGGACGGGGCATGCGGGAGGTCCAGTCGGGCGAGGTGGACATCGCCCTCGTCGACGACTGGTACGGCTCGGTCCGCGAGAGCGAGAGCCTGCGGGTCTTCCCCCTGCTGCGCGACCCCATCGTGCTCGTCGTGCCGCGCAGGCACCGGCTGGCCGACCCCGGAGTGCCGCTCGACCTGCGCGAGCTGCGCGACGAGCCGTGGATGGCCACCCCCGACGGCGAGCCCTCGCGCCTGGCCGTCGACCGGCTGTTCGTGGACGTCGGCGGCACCCGGCCGACGCCCTGGGAGTTCGAAGGTCTCGGGACGATCCTCTCCCTCGTCGCCAAGGGCATCGGCATCGCGGCGGTGCCCGCGCTCGCGCTGGCCGCCGGGGTGCGCGGGTTGTCGGTCAGGGAGTTCCCCGGCAACCCGGTCGGCCGTGACGTGCACGCGGTCGCCCGCAGGTCCAGCGTGCACCGGCCGTCGGTGTCGGTGACGTTGCGGGCGATCCACGTGGCCGCCCGGTACATCGCCGGCGATCTGGAGCCGGTGACCCCGGCCGAGCGGTAGCGTCTGCCCATGGCGCCGACGTACGAGATCGAGCAGCTCCTGCTGTCCATGCCGAGCACCCGCACGGTCGCGGGCGTCGACGAGGTGGGCAGGGGCGCGTGGGCGGGGCCGGTGACGGTCTGCGCCGTCGTGACCGACCTGTCCGCGCCGCCGCCCGGCCTGACCGACTCCAAGCAGGTCTCGGCCGCCAAACGTGGCCCGCTCGCCGACCAGCTGACCGCGTGGGCGGCCGGCATCGGGTTCGGCGAGGCCGACCACGCCGAGATCGACGCCGTCGGCATGACCGAGGCGCTGCGCAGGGCCGCCCGCCGGGCGCTCGAAGCCCTGCCGGTGCGCCCCGACGCCGTGATCCTCGACGGCAAGCACGACTACATCGGCGCCCCCTGGCCGGTCCGCCTGGAGATCAAGGGCGACGCGGCCAGCGTCTCGGTCGCCGCGGCCTCGGTCCTCGCCAAGGTGCGGCGGGATGCCTACATGGGGACGATCGGGCATGACGAGTACGGCTTCGCGGAGAACGCCGGATACCCCTCGCCCGCGCACCAGGAAGCCCTGGCCCGGCTCGGCCCCACACCGCACCACCGGCTCTCCTGGTCCTACCTGGACGACCTGCCGCAATGGCGGCATCTGAAGCAGGTCAGGGATCCGCTCGTGGGTGAAGGGCAGGCCGCGCTGTTCGGCTGAGCCGTAGGATCGGGGGAGTGCGGATCGGGATCTTCGTCATCGCGGCCTGCTTTCCCGGCCAGGACCCGGGGCAGGTCCTGCGGAACTCGGTGGAGCTGATCGAGGCCGCCGAGGCGGCCGGGTTTCACGACGCCTGGATCGCCGAGCACCACTTCATGTCCTACGGCGTGTGCCCGTCGGCCGTCACGCTGGCCGCCGTGGCGGCGGGGCGGACCAGCCGGATCGGGCTCGGCACGGCGGTGAGCGTGCTGTCCTCGCAGCATCCCGTGGCACTGGCCGAGCAGGCGGCCATGCTCCACCACCTGTCGGGCGGGCGGTTCACGCCCGGCGTCGGCAGGGGCGGCCCGTGGGTCGACCTGGAGGTGTTCGGCACCGGGCTCGACCGGTTCGAGCGGGGGTTCGCCGAGTCGCTCGACCTGCTGGTCGAGGCCCTGTCCGAGGGGCCGGTGGCGGCCGCGGGGGAGTTCTTCCGGTTCAGGGAGGTCGCCCTGGTGCCGGGGGCCCGGCTGCGGCCCGTGGTGGCGTGCACGTCGGGCTCGACGGTGGCGGTGGCGGCCGAGCGCGGGCTGCCGATGTTGCTCGGCATGCACATCGGCGACCGGGACAAGGCCCTGCTGGTCGCCGAGCACGTGGCGGGCGGCGGGAGCCCGGCGGGGCACATGGCGGCCGGGGTGGCCCACGTGGCCGACTCCACCGAGGCGGCCGTCCGGGAGCTGAAGGAGTCGATGCCCGCGTGGCTGGGCCCCGGGCTGGCCGGCTACGTGCCGGTGGACGGCCGGCCGCGCCCCTCGCGGGACGTCACCGCCTACGTCGACCTGCTGACGCGCATCCATCCGGTGGGCTCGCCCGCCCACTGTGCCGAGGTGCTGCTGCGCACGGCCGACAGCACCGGGATCGAGCACGTGATCCTGACCGTGGAGGGCATCGGCGACCACCGGCGGGCCCTGGAGGACGTGCGCCGCATCGGCGCGGAGGTCCTGCCCCTGCTGCGGAGCTGAGGCCGCGGAGACGAGGCCGGGGGGCGAGCCGGGACGGCCCGGCTCGCCCGTGGGTTCAGCAGTCGACCAGCTCCGGTTTCTGGTTGAGGATCTGGGCCCGCGGGGTGACGAACTCGTCGAGGGCCTTGGTGGCCGACGGGTCGAAGACGGCGACCCGGTGGCAGTTCTGGAAGGCCAGCCGTACGCCGAAGTGGCGTTCGAGCGCGCCGCGCATCGCGTCGCTCGCCAGACACCGCAGGAGCTGGCCGCGGGCCTCCTCGGACGGCGGTGGCACCTGGTTGTCGGCGAACTCGGCTCCGCTCTGCGCGCGCTCGGTGACCAGCTCACTGATCAGCGACCACGCGTAGGGGAGTGAGTCGCGGACGCAGGCGACGAACGCGGCGTCGTCCACGTCTCCGGCTCGGGCCTGGTCCAGCAGATCGTTCGGGACGGTCAGCGACATGCTGTCTCCTCTCGAAGGGGATCGAATCTGACGTTATGTGGGAGAAGGGGGTAGCTCCAGATGCCTGGAGGTGCGGTTTAGGGGCCGTAGACGAAGTCAGGATCGATCTGCTCGGCCAGGTCGGCTCCCGTGCGGGCGTTGGCCCATGCGCGGGCGTTGCGCAGGTGGAACTCCGCGGTCTGGCGGCCGAAGCGCGGCCAGTCCTTCTCCTGCGCGTCGAGGGTCTTGCGCAGGACGGCGAGCGCGTCGGTGTTGGCCGGCTCCAGATCGTCGAGCGTGAAGTGGCGGCCCTGCTCCATGGCGCGCACCGCCGAGGAGTGCTCCATCCAGGTCAGCAGGTCGTCGCCCACGTGCGCGCGGAGGAACTCCACGTCGGACGGGCCGTGGACCTTGTTGCCGATCACGGCGAGCGCGACGTCGTACTTGGCGGCGTGGTCGCGGTACTGCTGGTAGACGCTCACGCCCTGCCTGGTCGGCTCGGCGACGAGGAAGGTCAGGTCGAACCGGGTGAACAGCCCCGAGGCGAAGGAGTCGGAGCCGGCGGTCATGTCGACCACGACGTATTCGCCCTGGCCGTCGACCAGGTGGTTGAGCAGCAGCTCCACCGCCCCGACCTTCGAGTGGTAGCAGGCCACGCCGAGGTCGTCGTCGTTGAACGGGCCCGTGGCCAGCAGGCGCAGGCCATGAGGGGTGGTCACGGCGTAGTCGAGCGCGGCCAGGTCGTCGAAGCGCAGCAGGCGCGAGCCGCGGCCCGGCGGGGTGGTCTTGACCATGGTCTCGGCCGAGGCGATGCGCGGGTTGTCGCCGCGCAGCAGGTCTTTGATCTCGGTGAGGTGGGCCCCGAGCGGCTCGGGCTGGGCGTCGAGGCCGAGCACCAGGGCCAGGTGCTGATTGATGTCGGCGTCCATGACGACCACCGGGTCGCCCTGGGCCGCCACGTGCCGCGCGAACAGCGCCGAGATCGTCGTCTTCCCGCTGCCGCCCTTGCCGACGAATGCCACTCTCACGTGCGCTCCTGAAATGACGATGAAAATCGTTTCCGTTGGGCCCGCGCACCATCATGCCACACTCCGTACTCGGGTGATGGCTGTCGGAAAGGTGAGGTTCAGCCGCAGGCGGCGTCCAGGTTGACCGGGGTCTCCGGGTTCTGGGTCGGGGCGGCGGAGTGGTGCGCGCTCGCCGACCGGTTGGCGGGGCGCTCGTCCAGGGTCTCGGAGACCTTGCGCCGGATCAGGTACCAGTCGGGCGTGACTGTGCTGATCAGCGGCGGGACGAAGCTGAGGCTCCGGATCCTGGTGTCCTTCACCTTGTCCGACAGCTCGATCAGGGCGGGCAGCAGGTCCTGGGGCACGTCGCTGGAGATGGCCCGCTTGGTGGCCGCGGCCAGCTTCTCGAAGCTCTTGAGCACGGTCATCGGATCGGCCTGCTTGGCGACCGCGTTGAGCAGGCACTTCTGGCGGCCCATGCGCACGTAGTCGTCGCTGTCGGTGCGGGACCGGCCGTACCAGAGGGCCTCCTCGCCCGACAGTTTGCGGGTGCCCGCGGGCAGCAGGCCCTCGCGGTACTTGCCGTACACGATGGGGTCCTTGACGGTGACCCGGACGCCGCCCATCGCGTCGATGATCTCGGCGAAGCCCTTCATGTCGACCATGGCGTAGTAGGTGACCGGGATGCCGAGGATGTCGCTGACGGTGCGCTTGAGCAGCGACGGGCCGCGCTTGCCCTTGGACACGCCGGGGACCATCTCCGGGTGGTCCTCGGCGTACTGGAAGATCTCGTTGAGCAGGCCGGGGGTGCTGGGGCCGTCGCCGGTGAAGCCGAAGGGGAAGCGGCTCCTGGCCGGGCCGTGCGGGAGCTGGACCCTCTGCAGGTTGCGCGGCAGGCCGAACAGGGTGGTGGCGCCGGTCTCGGTGTCCACGCTGGCCACGGTCATGCTGTCGGTGCGCACGCCGGGCCGGCCGGGGGCGGCGTCCGCGCCGATCAGCAGGAAGTTGACGCGCTCCGCGCCGTTCCACGGGTCCTGGGCGACGACGGGGGCGCTGCTGGTGGTGGTGGCGAAGACGTGGCTGACGACGTCGCGGGACAGGTAGGCCATGCGGGTGGCGTACGCGGTGGGCGCCAGGACGAGCGCGCAGAGGGCGGCCGCGAGCGTGGTGGTCAGGAAACGTCCGGCGGTGTCGGAGGACTCGGGACGGACCAGCAGGAACGACCGGATGATCACGGCGGTCCAGGCGAGCGCGATCCCGACCAACGCCACGGTGAGCACCGTGAGCCAGCCGGGCTGGACCGCCAGCGACAGCAGGCGGGTGCTGAACGCCGTGAACACCGTCAGGACGCCGCCCAGCATCAGCACGTAGGCTGCCATGAGGGCGATGCCCATCCGGTGACGGTGGGTGGCCAGGTGCGCCACCCCCCAGAGCGCGGCCGACGCGACCGTCAGCGCGATGCTCGCTCCTAGGCCGAATTCGCGTTGTTTCCCTGTCATGCCTGGTCAAACCCCCAATGCCAGCCCATCCAAGTCACCATAGTTATTGCGTTGCGGGCCAATTGAGGGTGAAGGGGAAGTGTTTGCTCAATTCCCGGTCAAGACCCACTTGAGATATAACGTGAGAGTGAGCACTCGACACGGTAGCTACGGATTCGACGCGCCGTGGGCCCTCGGCGGACTGCTCTTCGGGGCGATCGTCCTGCTGGCTCTCGCGGCGGTCTCCTTCATGCTGGACATCCCCGCCGCCGGGATCGCCTTCGCCTTCGGCGGGCTCTACACGCTGGCCAGCGCGGCCAGCTACCTCTACACCACGCGCCGGGGCAAGTTCGCCGTCTGGGCCGAGCTGCTGGAGCCGCTCGAAGGCGATGAACGGGTGCTCGACCTCGGCTGCGGGCGCGGCGCGGTGCTGCTGACCGCCGCCGCCCGGCTCCCCTCCGGACGGGCTGCCGGCGTCGACCTGTGGAGCTCGAAGGACCAGTCGGGCAACGCCGCGGCCGTCACCCTGGCCAACGCCGCGGCCGAAGGCGTCGCCGACCGGGTCGACCTGGTCACGGGCGACATGCGCGACCTGCCGTTCGAGGACGGCGCGTTCGACGTCATCGTGTCGAGCCTGGCGATCCACAACGTCCCCTCCGCCGAGGGCCGCGAGCGAGCGGTCAGGGAGGCCCATCGCGTGCTGCGGCCCGGCGGGCTCATGCTGATCGCGGACTTCCGGTACGCGCCCGACTACGAGGACGTCCTGCGCGACCTGGGCGTGATCGACATCCGCCGGCGCGACCTCGGCGCCCGCCTTTGGTACGGCGGCCCCTGGTTCGGCACCACCCTGGTCGAGGCCAGAAAACCTGCCTTGTAGGGAACGTTTGCCGTCCGTTTACCGGGTACCCAGATGCCCTTATGAGCGACGTGGAAACCGGCACGGTAACTACCAAGGTGCCCGCACGGCTGGACCGGCTGCCGTGGTCCCGCTGGCACTGGATGATCGTCATCGGTCTCGGCACGGTATGGGTGCTCGACGGGTTAGAGGTCACCATCGTCGGAAACCTGTCCGGGCAGCTCGCCAAGCCCGGCAGCGGCCTGGACATCACCCAGGCGCAGGTGGCCGGCCTCGCCGCGGCCCTCTACGTGGCCGGGGCCTGCGTGGGGGCGCTGTTCTTCGGCTGGCTGACCGACAGGTTCGGCAGGAAGAAGCTGTTCCTGCTGACGCTCGTGGTCTACCTCGCGGCGACGCTGATGACCGCCCTGTCCTTCGACGCCTGGTGGTTCTTCCTGTTCCGCTTCATGACCGGTTTCGGCATCGGCGGCGAGTACGCGGCCATCAACTCGGCGATCGACGAGCTGATCCCGAGCCGGCACCGGGGACGCATCGACATCATCATCAACGGCAGCTACTGGCTCGGCGCGGCGGGCGGCGCCCTGCTGACCGTGCCGCTGCTGAACGACCTGCCGGTCAACATCGGCTGGCGGGTGGCGTTCGGGCTGGGCGTGGTGCTCGGCCTGGCCATCCTCCTGGTCCGCAGGAACGTCCCGGAGAGCCCGCGCTGGCTGTTCATCCACGGCCGGGACCGCGAGGCCGAGCAGATCGTGGACGACATCGAACGCCAGATCGGCCGGGACCTGCCCGAGCCGCGCCAGTCGATGACCATCCACCAGCGTAAGTCGATCGGCTTCCTGAAGATCGCGCACACGATGGTCGCGCTCTACCCCAAGCGCACGGTCCTCGGGTTGTCGCTCTTCATCGGCCAGGCGTTCCTCTACAACGCGATCACCTTCGGGTACGCCCAGATCCTGACCACGTTCTTCAAGATCGACTCGCACACGGGCTACTACTTCGCGATCATCGCGGTCGGCAACTTCCTCGGCCCGCTGCTGCTCGGCAGGCTCTTCGACACCGTCGGCCGGGTGCCCATGATCTCGGCGACCTACATCGGCTCCGGGGTGCTGCTGCTCGGCACCGCCTGGCTGTTCAACCAGGGCGCGCTGACCGCGATGACGCTGACCCTCTGCTGGTCGGTGGTGCTCTTCGTGGCCTCGGCGGGGGCCAGCGCGGCGTACCTGACGGTGAGCGAGATCTTCCCCATGGAGACCAGAGCGATGGCGATCGCGTTCTTCTTCGCCATCGGCACGGCCGCCGGCGGCATCGCCGGGCCGCTCGTGTTCGCCTCGCTGGTCGAGAGCGGCGCGCCGGGCGACACGGCGCTGGCGTTCTCGATCGGCGCGATCGTGATGATCGTCGCGGGGCTGGTCGAGCTGGCCTTCGGGGTCAAGGCCGAGCGCAAGGGCCTGGAGGAGATCGCCGCGCCGCTCACCGCCGCGCGGGCCGCATGACGCGCAGCACCTGGGTGCTGTCGGCCAGGTACAGGTGCGGCACGTCCACGAACACCCGCATCGGCCCGCGGTCCAGTTCCAGGTCGCGGGCCATGGTCGCGTGCACCTCGGCGAGCGGCAGGTAGTTGAGGTAGCTGGTGAAGGCGTTCTGGGAGCGGAAGGTCGCGGTCATGGCGAGCGCGCCGTCCCGGATCCGGAACGCCACGCCGATCAGGCAGGGCACCGCGTCGTACGGCTCGCCGGGGATGGTCAGCGAGATCCACGCGCTCTTGCTGTACGGCTTGACCCGCAGCAGGTCGGCGGCCCAGGTGAGCTGCCCCCTGATCCGGGCGCCGTAGCTGTACTTGAACGGCGGGACGATCACGTCCTCGCTGAACTTCCTGCTGTACAGGGCCAGCCGCTCCGTGTCGCCGTACCGTGCGATGATCGGGTCGTCGCCCCTTACCTCGGCGATCTCGAACAGCACGGACGGGGCCTCGATCACGGGGCCGCGGTCGTCGTCGGCGAGCGTGCCCGCCGTCCAGACATGTCGCATCATCCACATCCACGCCTCCCCACATGACGCCCATAACGCAGGGCCGGGCATTCAGGTCTCCTGATCCGGGAACTCGTAAGGGTCGCGCGGGAGCCGGCGCCGCCTGGTCACGTTGCAGCGCACGTAGTAGACGGCGTAGTGGACCAGCGTGACGAGGAGGATGCCGAAGGCGAGCAGGGGCAGGTTGGGCGCCTGCCCGCACAGGCCCGTGAGGCCCACCGTCAGGTAGGTCGAGTTCGCCAGCGCCAGCGTCGTCACGTTGATCCCGGGCCAGGCCAGTGGCGCGTACGTCTCCGGGAAGCGGGGGTCGATCGGCAGGTTCGGGCTCCAGCCGAGCCGGTCCTTGAGCCTGGAGGCGTACAGCAGGCGGAAGTTGTTGATCGCGCGGGCCGTCCTGGCGTGCGCGCCGACCGCCTCGATCAGCCGCAGGAACGGCAGCACACTGAGCACCCCGAACGCCGTGACCAGGGCGAACAGGTACCACGGCACGCGCTGCCACTCCGTGAGGCTCTGCGGGTCCACCACCTTGGCGCTGGTCAGGGCGATGGCCGCCAGGAACGGCCCCGACAACAGGCTCATGGCGAGCCTGGTCATCTTCAGTCGTTCTTCCTTCGCGGCCAGGTGGACCGCGTAGATGCCGGTGAAGTCCACGGCGGCGAGCTGGAGGAAGTGACTGGCCTCAAGCCCGTCGTCCCGGATCATCATGCGAGGGGGGATCTTTCGCATGTGCGCTCCTGTAGTGCGTGACTCCAGTATTAGCGCGATTCGCCGGGTTGTGGGAGCGATTCCTACCAATTGTTCCAACAAATCTCAACTGACGCCCGTCAACTGCGACGACACCTCCGCGACGTGGTCGATGTAGGCCGTCGGGAGGCCGTACAGGAGGGTCGCGATCTCCCTGTCGTGGATCACCGGCAGGGCGGCCAGGGCGTCCGAGGCCAGGCCGCGGCAGAACTCCAGCGTGTTGGCCACCAGGTCGCCCGCGCGCAGCCGGCGCAGCGCCTCGTCCACCTGTTCGTCGCTCATGTCGCGGCCGAGCAGGTCGCCGAGGTCGGTGCCCGACAGGAGCAGCGGCAGGCTGTAGACGCCCTGCCGCAGGTCGTTGCCGGCCGGCTTGCCGAGCTGGGCGCTGGAGGCGGTCAGGTCGAGCAGGTCGTCCAGCACCTGGAAGATCAGCCCGAACTTCTCGCCGTACGCCGACACGCGCGCCCGGTCCTCGGCGGAGGCCCGCGCGCAGACGGCCGCCACCAGGCAGCCGGCCCGGAACAGCGCGGCGGTCTTGCCGGTGATCGAACGCAGCGCGCTCTCCCTGGTCCTGGCCGGGTTGAACAGGTCGCTCGTCTCCAGGTACTGGCCCTCGGCCAGCTCCACCACGGTGGCCGCGAGCACCTCGGCGACCGGCCTGGACACTGCGGTGATGGCCGCCAGACCCGCCCTGGCCAGCATGAAGTCGCCGATCACCAGGGCCTTGCCCTCGCCCAGCTCGGCGTTGAGCGTACGGGTGCCGCGCCGCTCGGTCGCCCGGTCCATGAGGTCGTCGTGCACGAGCGAGCCGGCGTGGATCAGTTCGACGCACGCGGCGGCCGTGATCACCCGGCGGTCGGGGGCCTTGCCGAGGGCGAGCGAGGTCGCCAGCGTCAGCGCCGGACGCAACCGTTTGCCTCCGGCGCTGACGATCCGCCCGGCGCCCGCGTTGATCCCCGGCAGCGCGGACGAGCCGCTGAGCCGCCTGATCCTGGCCTCGACCCTGCGCAGACCTTGGCTGACGGCGGGGCTGTTCACGAGTTGCTCCATGGGACCAAGCCTGCTCCCGCGCCGCTGTGCCGCTCCTGAGAGACGCTGAGGACGTTCTCAGCCCTTGACCCTGACATCGTGTGGGCCGGTACGACAGGATGTCCCCCGGGCTTAGGAGGTCATCATGGGAATGGCGGAGCGGGTCGAGGCGGTACTGAACGCCGGCACGGCACCCAATCTGCACGCGGTCGTGGTCATGCGAGGCGGCGAGGTCGTCGTCGAGCACTACGGCGCGGGCGTCGACCAGCGGATCACCGAGGAGCCCCGGCACGTCGTGTTCGACCGCGACACGCCGCACGACGTGCGGTCGGTCACCAAGAGCGTGGTCGCGCTGCTGTACGGCGTGGCCCTGCGCGACGGGCTGGTGCCGCCGCCGGACGCGAGGCTGGTGGAGCAGTTCCCCGAATATCCGGACCTGGTGGCCGATCCGGGCCGGGCGCACCTCACCGTCGGGCACGCGCTCACCATGACGCTCGGGATCGACTGGAACGAGGACCTGCCGTACACGAGCCCGGCCAACAGCGAGATCGCGATGGAGCTCGCTCCTGACCGGTACCGGTTCGTCCTGGAGCGTCCCGTGGTCGAGGAGGCCGGGAAGCGGTGGCGGTACTGCGGCGGCGCCTCGGCCCTGCTCGGCGGGCTCATCGAGCGGGGCGCCGGCGTACCGCTGGCGGAGTACGCCGCGAAGGCGCTGTTCGAGCCGCTCGGGATCACCCGGACCGAGTGGGTCAAGGGCACGGACGGCGTGGCGATGGCCGCGGCCGGGCTGCGGCTGCGGCCCCTCGACCTGGCCGCGCTCGGGCGGCTGGTGCTCGGCGGCGGGCTGGGCATCGTCCCCGAGCAGTGGGTGCGCGAGATGACGCGGCCCCGCGTCGTCATCGACGGCGACTTCCGCTACGGCTACCAGTGGTACGTGAACACCGGCGACCGGCCGTGGACCGAGGCCATCGGGAACGGCGGCCAGCGGCTGCTCGTGCTGGCCGGCGAGGAGCTGGTCGTCGCGGTGACGGCCGGCGACTACAACGCGGAGCAGGTCAGCGCCACGGCCGTGCTGAACGCCGTCCTCGACCGCTGAGCCGCTCAGGGGACCAGCAGGACGCGGCCCGTGACCGCGCGCGACTCCAGGAGGCGGTGGGCCTCGGCCGCCTCGGCCAGCGGCAGGGTCTCGTGGACGACGGCCCGGCTGCGTCCTGAGCCGAGCCGGGCCAGCATCTCGGGATAGTGCGTGCCGAACACCTGGCCGGCCCAGCCGGGGCCGCTGCAGCCGATGACGGTCACGCCCCGGTCCATCAGGTCGGCGGCCGTGACGGCGGCGGGCTCGCCGCTCAGCATGCCGTAGAACAACATCCGCCCGGTGCCGGGCACGAGCCGGTCGAGCACCCGCCGGGCCGACGCGCCGCCGATCGACTCGAAGGCCACGTCGATGTCCGGCAGCGCGTCCGGCCAGCCCGGGTCGCCGTGGTCCAGGGCCTGGTCGGCGCCGAGATCGAGGGCCCGCTGCCGCTTGGCCGGCGAGCCCGCGGTGGCGATCACCCGGGCCGCCCCGAACTCCTTGGCGTGCGCCACCACGTAGCCGCCGACCGCGCTGGTGCCCGCCTCGACCAGCACGGTCTCCTCGCCGCCGAGCCGCGCCCGGTGCAGCAGGGCGAGGGCGATCGCGCCGGGCGCGGCCCCGGCCAGGGCCTCCAGGGGCGTCACGGCCTCGGGTACGGGGCAGGTCATGGCGGCGGGCATGGCCACGTACTCGGCGTAGGCGCCGAGGCCGCCGGTCACCCCCACGCGTACGGTGCCGAGCAGGTCGCCGTCCACGCCCTCGCCCGTCTCGACGACCTCGCCGACCGCCTCCGCGCCGAGCACGACGGGCAGCGGCAGCGGGAACGGCAGCGCGCCCGAGCGGATCTGCGTCTCGGCGTAGCCGACGCCGATCGCCTGCGCGCGGACGAGGACCTGGCCCGCCTCGGGGCGCGGTCGGGGCAGGTCCACCGGCCGCAGGGTGTCGGGGCCGCCGGTCGCGTCGAGCTGGATGGCACGCATGGTTGTTCCCGTCTGTATCTGAACCGTTGGTCCAGTTAATATATGAACCGCTGGTCAAGTTTGTCCATGGGCAACAATGACCGGATGGAACGTCAAGAGCGGGCCGACGCCGCGCGCAACAGGCGGGCGATCCTGCGGGCGGCGGAGGAACTGCTGCGCCGCCACCCGCCCGACCAGGTCTCCGTCGAGCGTGTGGCGGTGGCCGCCGGCGTGGGCAAGGGCACGGTGTTCCACCGGTTCGGCAGCCGTACGGGGCTGATGCGGGAGCTCATGAGCGAGCGGGCCCGCGAGTTGGACAAGGCGGTGGCCGAGGGCCCGCCGCCGCTCGGCCCCGGAGCGCCGCCCGTCGAGCGGCTGGTCGCCTTCCTGGGCGCGGTGGCCGAGCTGGCGGCGCGCAACGGCAACCTGGTGGCGGCGCACGAGCACGCGGTCGCGACCAGCAGATCCGAACCCCGCGAGACCAACCCGATCTACGCCGGCTGGCACCGGCACGTCACCGCGCTGATCACCGAGGGGCGGCCCGACGTGGACGCGGACGAGATCGCGCACCTGCTGCTCGGATCCCTGCACATGGAGCCGATCGCGAGCCGGTTGCGGGCGGGGGACAGCGCGCGGCTCGCTCGCAGCTTCGCCGCCCTCGCCGAGGGCCTGCTCGGCAGGCCCGCCCCTTAGCCCGGAGGACCGGCGGGTACGGACGTCAGAGGGGGAGGGTGGTGGCGGCCGTGTGGAAGGCGGCGACGGCCGCGCGGACCGCCGGGTGGTCGCCGTAGCCGCGGCGGAAGGCGGCCCGCGTGCGGCGGCTCAGGGGCAGGCGGGTCAGCGAGACGCCGTCCGGCGGGGTCAGCGCCGCCAGCCTGGGCACGAGCGCGACGCCCTGACCCGCGGCGGCGAAGGCGAGCACGGTGTCGAAGTCGTCGATGTGGTGCCGGACCCGAGGCTCGAACCCGGCCGCCTGGCAGGCCCTGATCGCCATGGTGTGGCAGAGCGTGCCCGGCTTGCTCATGATCCACGGGTCGTCGCGGGCGTCGAGGACGCGGGCGCGGTCGGTCAGGTACATCGGCTCGGTGAACAGCGGCTCGGTCTCGATGGAGGCGTCGGTGACCGGGGGCACGAAGTCGTACTCGTGCACGAGGGCGACGTCGAGCTCGCCCGCCCGCAGCGCCGCCGAGACGTCGGCGGGGTCGATCTCGGCCACCATCGGCTCGAGCCCCGGACAGTCCGCGGCCAGGCGGGCGAGCGCGGGCGGCAGCAGCACGCGGGTGGCCGTCGGGAACGCGCCGATCCGCAGGGGCCCCGACGGCCCGCCCCGGGCGGCGGCGAGCGCGGCCGAGGCGCGTTCGAGCTGCTCCAGGACGGCCTGCGCGTGCTCGACCAGCAGCAGCCCGGCCGGGGTGAGCGTGACCGTGCGCCCGGTGCGTTCCAGCAGCGGCACGCCCGCCTCCCGTTCCAGGGCGCTGAGCTGCTGCGAGACCGCCGAAGGGGTGAACGTGACCGCCTCGGCCACGGCGGTGATCGTGCCGCGCCTGGCCAGCTCGCGGAGCAGGTGGAGCTTGCGAGGGTCGAGCATAAGTCCATCTTAAGCTTGAACGAAGAAATCCGAACTGGACCTAACAGGTCTGCGGGCGGCAGGCTCGAAGCATGCTGAGAGGAATCCACGTACCGCTGGTCACGCCGTTCACGTCGTCGGGGGAGGTGGCCGCCGACGCGGTCGAGAAGCTCGCCCGGCAGATGCTGGACGAGGGCGCGGCCGGTCTGGTGGCGCTGGGGACGACGGCCGAGGTGGCCGCCCTCGACCCCGAGGAGCGGGCCCTGGTGGTCGAGACCTGCGTACGCGTGTGCGCGGAGCGCCGGGCGCTGCTGACCGTCGGCGTGACCGGGAACGACACCCGCACGACCGCCGCGGCGCTGCGCGAGCTGCCCGCCGGGGTGGACGCGGCCCTGGTGACCGTGCCGTACTTCCTGCGGCCCGGCGAGCGCGGCGTGATCGCGCACTTCGAGGCGCTGGCCGAGGCGTCACCGGTGCCGCTGGTGATCTACCACATCCCCTACCGGACCGGGCAGGCCGTGGGCGCCGCGACGCTGCGGGCGATCGGGGAGCATCCGAACGTCGCGGGCGTCAAGTACGCCGCCGGCGGCATCGACCAGGACACGGTGGACCTGCTCGCGGACCTGCCCGACGGCTTCGAGGTGCTGGGCGGCGACGACGCGTTCGTCTCGCCGCTGCTCGCGCTCGGCGCCTCCGGCGGCATCCTGGCCTCGGCGCACGTGCTGACCAGGAGCTTCGTCGAGCTGGTCGACGCCTGGCTGGCCGGTGACGTGGCCACCGCGCGCCCGCTCGGGCACCGGCTGGCCCTGGTCTCCCGCGCGCTCTTCGCCGAGCCCAACCCGACCGTGATCAAGGGCGTCCTGCACGCCAGGGGCCTGATCCCGACGCCGGACGTGCGGCTGCCGCTGCTGCCCGCCTCCGCCGCCGCGGTGTCACAGGCCGACCTGGTGGCGGTACATCCAGGCCAGTGACTCCTGGCTCGCGCTCCGCTTCAGGAACATCGGCAGCATCAGGTCGCGGAAGACCCGGGCGACCGGGCCCGCGGCCTTGCTGTTGCTGATCGTCCTGGAGTAGGCCACCACCCGCTCGACCCTGGGCCGCCGCTCGGCCTCGAACCGCTCGAACGCCGCGCGATGACCCTTAGCCTCGCGCAGGCACCTGGCCAGCACGACCGCGTCCTCGACGGCCAGCGAGGCGCCCTGGCCGGAGCTGGGCGAGGTGGCGTGGGCGGCGTCCCCGGTGAGCAGGACACGGCCCCGGTGCCAGACGGGCACCGGCGGCAGGTCGTACACCGGCAGCGCCGGGCCCACGGGGCCGCGGCGGACGAGGTCGGCCGACGGGTTCGCGTCCCCCTCGAACGCCGCCGCCAGGACGGGCCGCCAGTCCGCGGGCACGTCGCCGAACCGCCTGGGCAGGTTCGCGAACCACCACGTGTCGCCCGACTCGGTCACCGTGCAGCCGAAGAAGGCCCGCTTGCCGAAGACCATGTTGTAGACCCCGGGCTCGCCGCCGAACCCGTCGAAGCCGTCGTTTCCGGTGTTCCTGACGATGCCGCCGAAGCTGTACAGGCCGCTGTAGCGCGGGCCGGGCGCGCCGGGGTCGAGCAGTGAACGGGTGCGCGAGTGCACGCCGTCGCAGGCGATCAGCAGGTCGCCGGTGGCCGAGGTGCCGTCCTCGAAGGTCGCCACGACCTGGTCGCCGGTGTCGTCGTAGGAGACCAGGCGCCTGCCGTACGCGATGGGGACGCCGCGCCGGGCGGCCTCGTCGCGCAGGGTGCCGTAGAGGTCGGAGCGGAGCACGGTGTGGCTGACCGTGCCGTCGTCGAGGCGCAGGCCGTTGGCCACCTCGCCGAGGCGCTTGCCGGTGCCGCTCCACATGACCATGCGCGGCGTGGGGATGGCCGACGACAGCACTTCGCGGTGGACGCCGAGCACGCGCAGGGCGGCCAGGCCGTTGGAGGCGAGGTTGAGGAACGAGCCGACGTTCTCGGCGCCCCGCGGGTACGCCTCGTGGATCTCGGCGTCGATGCCGGCCGCCTGCAGGGCCATCGCCGTGACGGGCCCGCCGATCCCGCAGCCTATGATCAGAGCCTTCATGCTGGTATCCTTTCGTTCGGCCGAACGAAATATATGAGCAGAGGTGGCGGGATGTCCAGGGATATTTCGGAGCATCGAAAGAAATTGTTGGACGAACTGGTCGAGGCAGGCCGGGAGAGCAGCAACGCCGCGGTCATGTACCACAGCGCCATGGGCGAGCGGCTGGGCCTGGGGATGACCGAGGAGAAGACCCTCGACCTGCTCCAACGCCACGGGCCGCTGACCGCGGGGGAGCTGTCCCAGCACACGGGCCTCGCCCCGGCCTCCGTCAGCGGGCTGATCGACCGGCTGGAGGCCAAATGGCTGGTCCGCAGGGTGCGCGACACCAAAGACCGGCGCCGGGTCATCGTGGAGATCAACTGGGAGCGGCTGGCCGGTTTCGGCGAGCTGTTCGAGCCGTTCGTGGCCGCGATGTCCGGCCTGTACGACCGCTACACCGACGACGAGCTGGCCCTGATCGTCGACTTCCTCCGGCGCTCCACGGCCCTGCAGCGGGCGGCCACCACCGAGCTGCGCGCCGAATAGCCGAATAAGGGGCTGTACATAAGTCCGCTTATGGGCTATTGTGTCCGCCGATATGGGTTACTGCTTCCTGTGATTCTCACGCCCGAGGCGCACTTGCGTTGAGCCGACCGCTCCGCCGCGCCTCGTACCGGTCATATCCGCGTTGAGACAAGGAGGTGGAGCCTCTATGCGTACCGCTGCCCAATTGGCGCTGAACGAGATCACCAAGCGTTACGACACCCGGATCGTCCTGGACCGTGTGTCGCTCACCGTCCGGCCCGGCGAGAAGGCCGGGGTCATCGGCGACAACGGCTCGGGCAAGTCCACGCTGCTCAGGCTCATGGCGGGCGTCGAGCGTCCGGACAACGGCGAGCTGACCGTGGTCGCGCCCGGCGGCGTGGCGCACCTGCCGCAGTCGCTGGAGCTGCCGCCGCACGCCACCGTGGCCGACGTCGTCGATCTGGCCCTGGCCGAGCTGCGCGAGATCGAGGCGCGCATGCGCGCGCTCGCCGGCACCGACCTGGACGCCTACGCCGCCGCCGTCGCCGAGTTCGAGGCGCGCGGCGGCTACGAGGCCGACACCCGGGTGGACGTCGCGCTGCACGGCCTGGGCCTGCCCGGCCTGGACCGGGACCGCCCGGTCGCGACGATGTCGGGCGGCGAGCGGTCCAGGCTCGCCCTGGCCGCGACGCTGGCCGCCGCGCCCGAGCTGCTGCTGCTCGACGAGCCGACCAACGACCTGGACGACCAGGCCGTCGCCTGGCTCGAACAGCACCTGCGCGAGCACCGCGGCACGGTCGTCGCGATCAGCCACGACCGCGCGTTCCTCGACCGGGTCACCACGGTGATCCTGGAGGTCTCAGACGGGCGGGTGCGCCGCTACGGCGACGGCTATTCGGGCTACCTCGCGGCCAAGGCCGCCGAACGGGCCGCGCATGTGCGGGCCCACGAGGAGTGGCGGTCCGAGCTGGCCCGGCACGCCGGGCTGGTGGCGGCCAACGCGGGGCGGCTGGCGGCCGTCCCGCGCGTGATGGCGAAGGCCGGGATGGGCACCGGCGCGTGGCGGGCGCGGTCGCGTACGCACGGCGCCGCCGGGCGCGTCCGGCAGTCGCACGCGCGGATGCGATGGCTCGAAGAGCACCCGGTCCCGCCGCCTCCCGTGCCGCTCCGCTTCACCGCCACCATCACACCCCCGCCGCCGCCCGCCGACGTGCACCTGCCGGAACAGCTCCGGGACGACGTGTGCGGGTCGGGGCAGCGGTCCATGGTGGTCGTGCTCGACGGGGTGCGGGTGTCGGGGCGGCTGCGGATCGACGGGCTCGCCGTACGGCGGGGGAGCGGCTGCTCGTCACCGGGCCGAACGGCGCGGGCAAGACCACGCTCATGCGGGTGCTCGCCGGCGAGCTGCGTCCCGACGCGGGGACCGTACGCCGGACCGGGCGGGCCGGTCTGCTCCGCCAGGAGGAACGGGCGGCCCGGCTGGACCGTACCGTCCTCGCGGCCTTCGCCGAGGGACGGCCGGGCAGCCCCGACGAGCACGCCGACCGGCTGCTCGGCCTGGGCCTGTTCCGGCCGGACGACCTGCGGCGGCGGCTGGCCGACCTCTCGTTCGGGCAGCGCCGCCGGGTCGAGCTGGCCCGCCTGGTCACCGACCCGGTGGACCTGCTGCTGCTCGACGAGCCGACCAACCATCTGTCGCCGATGCTGGTGGAGCAGCTAGAGGAGGCGCTGGCCCACTATGAGGGGGCGCTGGTGGTCGTCACCCACGACCGCCGCCTGCGCGCCGCCTTCACCGGCACCCACCTGGAGCTCGCACCCGCCCCCCTCACCGGCCGGGGCCGCTGACGGCCGCGCTCAGCGGTCCGACTCCCTGATGGCCGTGCCCACCTCGCTCACCCGGTCGGCGAGGAGGCCGAGGGCGCCGACGGCTCTGGTCATCGGGTCGTCGCCGGATCCGCCGAGCGCCCTGGCCCTGAGGAAGGCCGCCTTGATCTCCGCCCAGCGCGCCGCCTGGGCGGGGGTGAGGCGGCCGCGCAGCTCGGCCAGCTTGAGCAGGTTGGCCTCGGCGTCCTGGGTGAGGGTCTGCGCCTCGCCCAGGTAGTGGTCGTCGATCACCGCCTCCAGCTCCTCGTCGTTCATGGCGGGCACGATGCGCTCGGCCAGCTTGTTCATGTTCCGGTACGACCCCTGCAACCGGTACGGCGGCTCGGTCCTGGACGCCTCCGCCTGGGACGCCGACGCGATGTAGGCCGCGTTGTTGGCCAGCACCACCTCCTGCGCCCGCACCAGCTTGCCCAGCACGCCGAGCACCTGCTCCAGCTCGGCCTTGCCGTACGGGTGCCTGAGCTGGTCAGGCCGGACGGCCGGGTCGCCCTTGGCCAGGCGTACCAGGAGCTCGACGTCGGCCCGGTCGCGGCCCGACAGGGGGGCCAGCACCGGGTTGGAGGTCAGCGCGTTGTCCACGTAGCTCAGCGCGAACAGCTCGTCCCTGCCGGAGAGCACGTCGCCCAGGTTCCACACGTCGGCACGGTTGGCCAGCATGTCCGGGATGCGGAAGCGCTGCCCGGACTCGGTGTACGGGTTGCCCGCCATGCACACCGCGAAGCGCTTCCCGCGCAGGTCGTACGTGCGGGTCCGGCCGTTCCAGACGCCCTCGATGCGGCGCTGGGCGTCGCACAGCGAGATGAACTTCTGCAGCAGCTCGGGCGAGGTGTGCTGGATGTCGTCCAGGTAGAGCAGGGTGTTGTTGCCGCTCTCCAGCGCGAAGGAGATCTTCTCGACCTCCTGCCTGGCCGTGGCGTCTGGCGCGTCGGCCGGGTCGAGCGAGGTGACGCCGTGGCCGAGCGCCGGGCCGTTCACCTTGACGAAGACCAGGCCGAGGCGGCTGGCGACGTACTCCATCAGCGTGGTCTTGCCGTAGCCGGGCGGTGAGATGAGCAGCAGCAGACCCATCTGGTCGGTGCGCTTGCCCGCGCCCGCCGCGCCGAGCTGCTTGGCCAGGTTGTCGCCGATCAGCGGCAGGTAGACCTCGTCCAGCAGCCGGTTGCGGACGAACGCGCTCATGACCTTGGGCCGGTACTCCTCCAGGCGCAGCCGGCGGCGTTCCTGCTCGATCAGCTCGTTGCGGCGGCGCTGGTAGGCCCGGTAGGCCGGGACCCGGTCCTGCCTGAAGGCGCGTGCCCTGGTCAGCAGCTCGTCGAGCCTGACCCGCAGCCTGCGGTCCTGCACCCGCGGATGCGCGCCGAGCAGTCCCTCGACGGTCTCCTCGACGGCCGCGCCGGAGTCGTGGCGGGGCAGGTCGCACAGGAGCACGGCGACGGCCTCGGCCACCTCGGGGCCCTGGCGGTAGGCACCGATCCAGGCGTGGGCGAGCTGCAGCCGCTCGGGCAGGGGGAGCGCGGCCAGCTCCTCCTCGAACTCGCGGGTCCTGGCCGGGCCGAGCGCCTGCCTGAAGCCGTCGAGGACGTCGCGCGCCGCCTTGCCGGTCACGAAGCCGGACGGCGTCGCGCCCAGCTCCTCGACCAGGTACTCGCCGGCCAGCGCGGCCGTGTTCTCACCGGTGTCCTGGCCGGGGGAGAAGGCGGCGATCCGGGTGCCGAGCTCGGTGGCCAGCTCTTCCAGGGCGGGCGTCCGGCCGAAGACCGCGCGGGCGCGGACCAGGGAGGCGGCCCTGGTGGCCAATGTTTTACGTGAAACCTCGTCCGTGCCGAAGGCCCAGAAGAGCTGCGCCGCCGCGCGGGCCTCGGACGGATAGCGCAGCAGGCCGGCGCCCTCGCGCAGGCGGACCAGGCTTTCCAGGACGAGGATCGCGTCGTGGTCGTGCACGCCACGCTCGTAGCCCTCGTCGTAGCGCTGCTCGGCGGCCTGGCGTACCAGGTCGGCCAGGGGAGCGCCGGGCCCTGCGGACTCCAGGAGCGAGGCGGCCAGGTGCTCGGCCCGGTACATCTCCGGCGTCTCCGACACCAGCAGCTGCTCCCAGAACGGCCGGGTGTCGGCGAACGACGCCGGCACGGGCGCGCGGTAGTCGGTGCCCGTGATCGCGAAGTGCATCTCGCCGTCGTGCGGGACCAGCGTCAGGTCGATCGGCTGGGTGTTGACGGCGAACAGGTGACGGCCGAGGCGCAGCGTCTCGCCGCCGTCGGTGAACAGGTCCAGCCGGTCCCGCAGGGCGCGGCCGGCCTCCTGCTGGGCCGCCTTGACCCGGCCGTCCAGCTCCTCGGCCCGGACGGCGTCGCCCAAGGAACGCAGCTCGGCCGCCGCCGTACGGACCCGGCCGACCATCGGATCGGTGGCGAAGTACGTGTTGACCTCGTCCATCGACCCCAGCGACGCCAGCCGCCTGGTCACGCTGCCCAGGATGCGCTCGGCCGAGGCGAAGACCCGGTCGGCCCGCCGGGCCAGGCCGTCGAGCTGGGTCTGCTTCCTGGCCGAGAACGCCTCGTAGACCTCGTCCCGCTTGCCCGCGAGCTGGGCGGCGAAGTCGTCGAACTCGCCGAACCGCGCCTCCAGGTTCTCCACCTGGAGCATCAGGCGGCCGAGCTGCTCGTCGCACTTGTCCGGCGTGTCGGCCATCGCCAGCGCGCCCGAGACGGCCTGCCCGAACAGGGCGAACTCGGCGGCGAAGGCCGCGCGGCCCTCCGAGCCCAGCAGCTCGCGGCGCCGCCCGTCCAGCACGGCCCGCGCTCGGTTCACCCCGGCCAGCACCTCGGCGATCCGGCCCAGAATCGACGTGCGGACCGTGGCGTCGGCGATCTCCAGCGAGCCGACGACCTCCGTCACCACCTCCAGGCCCTCCGCCTGCTCGGCCAGCCGGTCGGCGACGGGCGCGGCCTCGGCCACGGTCGCGATCGCGGCGGCGTCGGCGGCCAGCCGTTCGACCGCCGCGTGGTAGGCGGTGAACGCCTCCGCGCCCTCCAGGAAGGCGACCGCGCGCCTGCCGGTCGCGGCCAGCTCCGCGGTCACGGCGGCGGACAGCTCGTCCAGGCGGGCGAGGTCCAGGTAGCGGACGTCGCGCAGGGTCACCAGGCGGCCCTGCTGCCTGCGCAGGCCGGCCAGCGTGGTGACCCAGGCGTCGGCGGTGGCGGGGGTGTCGGCGGCGGCCTGGCGTACCAGGTGGGCGGTCTCCTCGGCGGCCGCCGCCAGGGTGTCGGCGGCCTGGCGGGTGAGCTGCTCGACGTTCTCGTACTCGTCGAGCACCTGTTCGGCGGTGGCGCGCACGTCGGCGAGCGGCGCGGCGAGCCCGTGCTCGCCGAGCCAGTGGTAGGAGTCGGCGGCGCGGGTGCAGGCGGCGATCAGCGCCTCGAACGTGGCCTGCGAGGCCGCCATCTCCTCGACCATGCGGGCCACGGACAGGCAGTCGGAGATGCCGCGCACCAGCTCGGCGTTGCCGATGCGCTCCAGCGGCCCGGTCCCGGCGGGCTGGGCGGCGGCGTAGGTGTCGGACACGTACGGCGTCTGCCACACCTGCATCGGGTGGACCCGGGTCGGCTCCTCGGAGAGGGCGCGGAAGACCACCATCGTGCCGTCGTCGAACAGGGAGTACCCGTGGCAGACGATGGGGTTGGCCACCTCCTTCCTGATCACGTTGTACGGCAGCAGCAGCGAGCGGCCGTCGCCCCGGGCGTGGAAGACGTACAGGACGTCCTCGCCGTTGGGCGAGCGCACGACCCGCTCGAACTCCAGGTCCGTCACGTCCGTGTCGAACGTCTTGCTGATCCCGGTGGCCAGGTAGTAGCCGCCCGGGAAGATCAGCCCTTGGTCCTCGGGCAGCCGCTGGCAGGACTGGCCGATGCCGTCGAGCCGGGTCACCGCCTTGGTACGGGTGTTGAACACCAGATGCCGCCAGTCCGGCTCCTTGTACGGCCTGATCCGCATGAGGACGAGCGGCCCGACCCGGGCGTACTCGACGTCGGCGTCGGCCAGCGACTGGAGGCGTTCGGTGACCGGCTCGGAGTAGACGCCCGCGCCGGTCTCGGTGTTGTTCTCGACCTTGATGGTGAGGTCGCCGCCGATCGTCTCGACGAAGACCTCGCCCTGGATGGAGATGTGCGGATGGCGGCCGAGCACGTGGTCGTCGCGGGTGGCCGGCGTCCATTCGAAGTCGTGGGACGGGGGAAAGACGTGGTCCCGCTCCCCCCTGTTATCCAGATATTTCGGGACACCGCCGTTGCTGACCGTCCACCTGAGCACCCGCGTGTCCGCCGGGCCCGTCCGGAACACCGCCAGCAGCTTGCCCTCGACCCGCCGCAGCTGCTGGAGCCTGGTCTCCTTGTAGTACCGGTACAGCTCCGCGAAGTCCTTCCTGAACGCCGGCTCCTCCAGCGTCTCCAGCTTCCCGGTCTCGAACGTGAACGCGTCCCCGTCCCTGGTGAAGCGGTGCACGGCGAACACGTCGGCCACGGTCGTCTCGGGCTTGAGCCCGATGAAGACGTTGTAGCCGAACAACATCACCTCGCCCAGCGAGACGATGTCCCTCGGGACGCAGTTGTTCTCGGTCCTGATCCGCTCGGTGCCGAGCAGGCGCAGCTCCGCGCCGCCGAAGACGCGCAGCCGCTGCCCGTTGATCTCCTCCGTCGCGACCGCGAGGGCCTTGGCCTGCGACTGGAGGCGGTTCCGGAGAACCTCGTAGGTCCCGGCTTCCAGCTCGGTGGTGCTCACGTCAGCCCTTCGCCGCCGCCAGCGCGGCCACGGGGGAGTCGGCCACGCCCAGCCGGCGCGCGGTGTCCAGCAGTTCGCCGAGCGCCGACGACTGCGGGCCGCCGTCCTGGATGAGCCGCATGAGCAGGGCCGAGACGGTCAGGTTCTTGATGTCCTCGGTGCGCACCCCGCCGACCACGCTCGCGATGTCCGCCGCCAGGCTGGCCGTCCCGTTGAGGTACGGCGCCGCGAGGGCCCCGGCCACGTTCGAGTGGCCGACGAAGCCGTCCACCGCCTTGCCCGTGGTGATCGAGCCGACCACCTTGTCGAAGAACATCGTGTCGCCGCCGACGATGTCGATGTTGGCCTTGGCCAGGCCCGCCGCCAGCACACTGGCCTGCGACTCGGCCACCTGGCGGGTGACGTCGATGTGCTTGAGCCTGATCTCCTTGTCGGCCTCCAGGCGCAGGCGGTACTCCTCGTGGCCCCGGCTGGCCTCGTCCAGGGCGGCCATCGCGGCGGCCTTCTGGGTCAGGCCCTCGGCCTCGGCCTTCAGCTTCTCGCCGATCGCGGTGGCGCCGGCCAGCGCCATGGCCTGCTCGCCCTCGGCCTGCGCCTTGAGCCGGTCGCCCTCGATCAGCGCCATGGCCCGCGCGCCCTCGGCCTCGGCCCGCAGCTTCTCGCCCAGGGACAGGGCCTCCGCGCGGCCGACCTTCTCGATGGCGTCCGCGTCGCGCTCCTTGACCTGCACCTGCGCCAGCCCGGCCGCGGCGGACTCGGCCTGCACGCCCTCCGCGAGCCGGATCTTGGCCCGCGCCTCCAGCTCGGCGGCCTGCTGCCGGGCCTCGGCCAGCACCAGCTCCTCGCGGGCCCTGAACTTCGAGGCCGCCTCCGCGGCCTCGGCCGCCTTGATGTCCTTGACCAGGTTCTCCTGCGCCTCGGCCTCGGCCGCGATGATCACCTGCTGGCGGGTGCGCTCGGCCTCCTCGACCACGCGCAGCCGCTTGATGCTCTCCTCCTGCTCGGCCACCGTCTTGTCGACCGCGATGCGCTCCCGGATGACCTCGGCGATCGACCGCTTCTCGGTCTCGACCTCCTTGTCCTTGGCGATGCGCGACAGCTCGGTCTCCCGCTCGCGGGCGATGACCTCCAGCAGGCGGTCCTTCTCGATGCGCTCGCTCTCGATCGCGATCACCCGCTCGCGGTTCTTCTCGGCCACCGCCACCTCGCGGGCCTGGTTCTCCCGCTGCACGCCGATCTGCTCGTCGGTCTTGATGCCGGCCGTCTGGGCGCGCAGCCGCTCCTCGGCCTGCACGCGGGCGATCTCCGCCTCCTCGCGGGCCTTGACGGTCTCGATCTCGCGACGCTGCTTGAGCTCGGCGTCGGTCTGGCGGCGCTGGAGCTCCAGGATGGCCTCGCGGGCGTCCACGTTCTGGCGGGTGATCTCCTTCTCCTCGGCCCGCTGGAACTCGTTGGTCCGTACGTGCTCCAGCGCGGTCAGCTCGGTGATCTTCCTGATGCCCTGCGCGTCCAGGATGTTGCTGGAGTCGAGCTGGGTGAGCGCGGTCTGCTCCAGGTAGTCGATGGCGGCGTCCTCGAGGCTGTAGCCGTTCAGGTCGGTGCCGATGAGCCGGATGATCTCGTCGCGGAACTCGTCCCGCTTGGTGTAGAGGTCGACGAAGTCGAGCTGCTTGCCGGCCGTCTTCAGCGCCTCGGAGAACTTGGCGCTGAACAGCTCCTGGAGGGTGTTCTCGTCGCTGGCCCGCGCGGTGCCGATGGCCTGGGCGACCTTGATGACGTCCTCGGCGGTCTTGTTCACCCGGACGAAGAATGTGATCTTGATGTCGGCCCTGATGTTGTCCCGGCAGATCAGCCCCTCACGGCCGGTACGCGTGATCTCGATGGTCTTCACCGAGATGTCCATGGTCTCGGCCTTGTGGACGACCGGCAGCACGATGGCGCCGGTGAACGTCACGTCCACCTTGTTGACCTTCGACACGATCAGCGCCTTGCCCTGTTCCACCTTGCGGAAAAGGCGGCCGATGATGACGAGCAGGCCAATCACGATGACCAGGACGACGGCGAGAAATACGCCGAAGCCCGTGGAGATGACGTCCATCAGATCTCGCTTTCGTAGGGCATGACCCAGAAGAATTCGCCGTCTTTGTCGTATTCGAAGATGAGTGCTTTGTCGCCGCGGCCCAGGCGGTCCCGTCCGGTCGTCCGGACCTGGACGACGGCGGTCGAGCCGTCCTCGGCGGTCACCTCGGCCTGGCCGAAGTCGGGGGTGGCGGCCCCGGTGCGGATGACGCACGGGCGGCCCACGAGGTCGCCGCGCGAGTGCTGGCCGCCGTCCTGGAACGCCCTGCGCAGCGGCCCGATCAGGGCGCGCGTGGCGAGCCAGCCGCCTCCCGCCGCGGCGAAGGGCACGGCGGCCAGCGCGGCGTCCGGCAGCACCTGGCTGCCGACCAGACTCAACAGCCAGGCGACCGCGACCAGCAGTGAGATCACGATCCCGACGGGGACGCCCCCGAGCCCCAGCCATGGCGCGTCGTGGTCGAGGTCCAACAGGCCCGCGATGACGGCCAGCCAATAAGCCAGGACCGCCGCGAGGAGGAAAGTGAAAATGACGGTCGGAAAGCCCAGAGCGGCGTGGAAGAACTCGGTCATCAGCCCTCGGTTTGCCCCATCCCCCGGTGTGTCCTGTCGGACTATATACATATAAAGCGCGACTAAAGCGGAAAGTTCCCGACTTCATATCGAAAGTTAGCCGACTTGACCTCAAGGGCGGTTGAGGTAGCACGCTCGATGACATGACTGACGTGATGAGGGCGGCGGCGTTCGCCGAGCCGGGCGGCCCCGAGGTGCTGAAGGTGATGGAGGTGCCCGCGCCGCAGGCGGGCCCAGGACAGGTGCGCGTCCGCGTGCGGGCGGCCGGCGTGCAGCCGTTCGACGCGGCCGTACGGGCGGGGTGGCTGCCGCCGTACATGGAGGAGGTGCCCTGGCCGCGCATCCCGGGCAACGAGTTCGCCGGCGTGGTCGACCAGGTGGGCGACGGGGTCACCGGGGTGTCGGCGGGGGACGAGGTGCTGGGGTTCTCGCGCCTGTTCGCCTACGCCGAGTACATCGTGGTCCCGGCGGCCGACGTGGCTCCCAAGCCCGCCGGGACGCCCTGGGAGGTGGCCGGCGGACTGACCTCCGGTGTGCAGACGGCCGAGCTGGCACTCGACGCCCTGGCGGTCGGCGCCGGCGAGACCCTGCTCGTGCACGGCGCGGCCGGGTCCGTGGGCACGGCGGCCGTGCAGATCGCCCGCATGCGCGGGGCCACGGTGATCGGCACCGCCCGCGAGGTCAACCACGACCACCTGCGCGACCTCGGCGCGATCCCGGTCGCCTACGGTGACGGGCTCGCCGACCGGGTGCGCGCGCTCGCCCCCGGCGGTGTGCAGGCGGCACTCGACGGCGCCGGCGGCCACGCCCTGGAGGTCTCGCTCGACCTGGTCGCCGACCGCGGGCGCATCGTCACGCTGGTCGAGCACGGCCGGGCGGCCGAGCTGGGCGTCAAGCTCGTCCAGGGCGAGCGCACGGCCGAACGGCTCGGCCGGTACGCCGCCCTGTACGCCGAGGGCCGCTTCGCCTTCCCGGTGCGGCGGACGTACCGGCTGGAGGAGGCCGCCGACGCCCACCGCGAGATCGAGACCGGTCACGGCCGGGGGAAGGTCGTCCTGGTGACGGACTGAGCCCTCCCGGCCCCTCGCATTCCGGGCGGGCCGGTTCAGCCGGCGTTCTTGTGGCGCTGGTTGAACCGGCCCGCCTTCGCGCGGTTGCCGCACACCTCCATCGAGCACCACCTGCGGCTGCCGTTCTTGCTCACGTCGAGGAACCACAGGACGCAGGCCGGGTTCGCGCACTTGCGCAGCCGTTCGGGACGTTCGCGCAGCAGGGGGACGACGGCGGCGGCCGCCGTCCAGGCCGCCTCCCAGGCCGGATCGCTCACCACGACCGTGTCGCGCGGCCCGTCGTCGTCCAACTGCGGTCTGGTCGCGCCCTCGTCGAGCACCGCGTTGAGCCGGTCGTGCCCACGTCCTTCGAGCAGCCCGCGCAGCGCGTCCCGTGCCAGGACGAGGCGGTCGCGCACCCGTTCCAGATCGTCCGCGCCCGGCAGGCCGTGGTCGCCGAGCCAGGCGCGCACGCCTTCCAGGTCGTCGAACTGGTCCAAGAGGGCGCCGTGGTCCACCCACACGGTGTCCACCAGGTCCAGAGCCAAGGGCTCGTCGCGGAGCGGCCGTATCCTCACTGCCTCTAACCCCTCAAAGCGATTTGACTGGTTAACTCTCGCCATGCTATCACTTAACCAGCAAAACAGATTTAGCCGGTTAGGGAGAGTGTTGACATGACTGTTCAGTACCGCACCGCTGTGATCGACGGCCTCGACGTGTTCTACCGGGAGGCGGGTGACCCCTCGGCGCCCACGCTGGTGCTGCTGCACGGGTTCCCGACCTCGTCGGTGGCCTACCAGGAGCTGATCGCCGAGCTGGCCGACGAGTTCCACCTGATCGCGCCCGACTACCCCGGATTCGGCCACAGCTCGGCCCCCGCCGCCGACGAGTGGGACTACACCTTCGACCACCTGGCCGACGTCGTCGACCAGCTGCTCGACACCCTCGGCCTCACCAGGTACGCCCTCTACGTGCACGACTATGGCGCCCCGGTCGGCTTCCGCCTCGCCGTCCGCCATCCGGACCGCGTCACCGGCATCGTCACCCAGAACGGCAACGCGTACGAGGAGGGTCTGACGCCCTTCTGGGAGCCGCTGCGCAAGGCGTGGGCCGACCCGTCCGAGGAGAACACCTCCGCGCTGCTCGGCCTGCTCACGCCCGAGGCCACCCACTGGCAGTACACGCACGGCGTCCGTGACGCCGGCCTGGTCAACCCGGACAAGGCGGTCCTCGACCAGGCCCGGCTCGACCGGCCCGGCAACCACGCCGTCCAGCTCGCCCTCTTCGTGGACTACGGCCGCAACCTGGGCCGGTACCCGGAGTGGCAGGAGTACCTGCGTGCCAACCAGACGCCGGTGCTGGCCGTGTGGGGGCGGCACGACGAGATCTTCGGCCCCGACGGCGCCCTCGCCTTCGACCGGGACACCAAGCGCGTGCAGATCCAGCTCCTGGATGCGGGCCACTTCGCCCTGGAGACGCGCGGCCCGCAGATCGCGGCGCTGGTCCGAGACTTCCTCCGCCGCCTCTCCGACTGACGGGAGCCTCCGATGGCCCAGCCCCGCCGCCGCGGGAACACCACGGCCCGCACCGGCTTGTCCGCCGCGGCCGCCCACGCGCACCGATCCCTTGGCCCCCGCCGCGCGCCCGCCCCCCACGGGCTCGCGGCGGTCCCGACGGCCGGGCCGCCGCCCCACCGGAGGTGGGGGTGGGCCGGGAGATCGGGGGCGCCCGCCCGGCCGTCCGGCAGGGCGGTGGCCCTGGCCACCGCGGCAGCGCTGGCCGGACTGTCGTTACTGGCCCTGCTGACCTCCCTCACCGGCATGGAGCTGTTCGCGCTGCCGTTCGCCGCCACCGCCGGGATCGTGGCCCTGGCGCCCGCCGCGCCGTTCGCCCAACCGCGCAGCATCCTCCTCGGCCACCTGAGCGCCACCGCCCTCGCCCTGGCGCTCACCGCCCTCACCGGCCCCTCGGTGTGGACGGCGGTCGCCGCGGCGGCGCTCTCCACGGCCCCGATGTTGCTGCTGCGGGCCCCCCACCCGCCGGCCGGGGCCACGGCGGCGCTGATCGGGCTCACCGCCCCCGACCCGGTGTACCTGCTCGACCCGGTCCTCGTCGCGAGCGTCGTGGTGATCGCCACGGGGGTGGTGCTCGGAAGGGCGCTGCCGGACCGCAGATATCCCGCCTACTGGCGGTGACCCGTCACTGGCGGTGGCGCATGGCTTCGGCGATCACCAGGGCGATCTCGTTGAGCTCGTGCTCGCCGTCCTCGACGTCCCAGAGGGCGTTCTGCAGGAGCCGGCCGAGGGTCCAGCCGGCCGCCCTGGCCGGGTCGAGGCCCAATCCATCCACCATCAGGTCGAACCGCCGCAGCACGCCCTTGATCGGGTCGCCGGTGGCGACGACGGCGTCCCAGCGGTTGTCCAGGGCGGGCCACAGGTCGAAGCCGGGGTCGCCGGCCAGCGGCTTGGGGTCGATGGCCAGCCACGGCTCCCGCTCGGCGGCCAGCACGTTGTCGTAGTGCAGGTCCCAGTGCAGCAGCCGGTCGCCCGGCTCGGCGACGAGTTCGGCGACCGCGTCGGCGCACCAGCGCAGCCAGAACCTGTCCTGCTCGCGGGGCAGCGCGGCCGTCGCGCGGTCGACGTCGGCCAGCATCTGCGCGGCGATGTCGCCCAACCGGCGCAGCCCCGGCGGGGCCGGGAAGGCGGTCAACCGGCCCAGCAACTCGGTCAGGATCTTCAGCGCCTCGGTGTCGTCCGGGACGGCCGACAGCGGGCGGTCGGAGTCGAGGCGTTCCAGCAGCAGGGTGCCGGTCTCGGGGTCGTCGTCCAGCAGCAGGACCGACCCCTTCCCGGCCCACGTGCGCAGGCCGGGCGCCTCGGTGGCGTTCTCGTCGGTGACGGGCTGGAGCTTGAGCGCCGCCCTGGTGCCGTCCTGCCGTACGACGGGCAGCACGAGGGAGACCACGCCGTGCATGGGGCGGCCCTCGTCCAGCCGCAGCCCCCACTCCTCCAGGTAACGCTCGGCCAGCGCGGGCAGGCCGGCCGACCAGGCCCGCCCCCGCTCGCCGTCGATCTTCACATGCGATGCGGTCAACGCCTCGGGAACCATGATCCTCATCGCCCCAGTCTGCCTCCGGCAGGGGCGCCCGCGGCTAGAAGTGCCAGGGGAAGGGCGACCAGTCGGGCGCCCGCTTCTCCAGGAAGGAGTCGCGCCCCTCGGCCGCCTCGTCCGTCATGTACGCCAGCCGCGTCGCCTCGCCCGCGAACACCTGCTGCCCGACGAGCCCGTCGTCGATCATGTTGAAGGCGAACTTCAGCATGCGCTGTGCGGTGGGCGACTTGCCGTTGACCTTGCGCGCCCACTCCAGCGCCGTGGCCTCCAGCTCCGCGTGCGGGACGACGGCGTTGACCATGCCCATGCGGTGGGCGTCGGCCGCGCTGTAGGTGTCGCCCAGGAAGAAGATCTCGCGGGCGAACTTCTGCCCGACCTGACGCGCCAGGTAGGCCGAGCCGAAGCCGCCGTCGAAGCTGGCCACGTCGGCGTCGGTCTGCTTGAAGCGGGCGTGCTCGGCGCTGGCCAGGGTGAGGTCGGCCACGACGTGGAGGCTGTGCCCGCCGCCCGCGGCCCAGCCGGGCACCACGCAGATCACGATCTTGGGCATGAAGCGGATCAGGCGCTGCACCTCCAGGATGTGCAGGCGCCCGGTGGCGGGGGTGCCGTCGGCGTACTGGTAGCCGTCTTTGCCCCTGATGCGCTGGTCGCCGCCGGAGCAGAAGGCCCATCCGCCGTCCTTGGGCGAGGGGCCGTTGCCCGTGAGCAGCACGCAGCCGACGTCGGTGGCCTGCCTGGCGTGGTCGAGCGCCCGGTAGAGCTCGTCGACCGTCTGGGGCCTGAAGGCGTTGCGCACTTCAGGCCGGTTGAACGCGACCCGCACCGTGCCCTGGTCGAGGGCCCGGTGGTAGGTGATGTCGGTGAAGTCGAAGCCCTCGACGACCTGCCACATCTTCGGATCGAACAGCTCGGAGACCATGGGTGCGAGCCTAACGGATCTGTTCCTCGGCCCACTCGGCCCACGCCTTCTGGACGGCGCCGAGCCGCAGGCCGTACTCCAGGGCGAGCCGGCCGTAGACCGACAGGTTGTCCTGGCCGCTCTCGACGAAGCCCTTGATGGCCTCCATGTGCTCCAGCTGCTTGCCCACCATCTCGGCCTGGCGGCGCAGGTACGCGCGGGCCTGCTCGGGATCGACCTGGCCGAGGAAGAACACGCGCAGCAGCATGTCGCTGCGCCCGACCCTGACCGGCTCGACGTCGGTGATCCAGCGGCGCAGCTCGGCCCGGCCCTCCTGGGTGATCGCGTACTCCTTGCGCCCACGGGGGCCCTCGGCCGCGACGCTCACGAGACCGACGTCGGCCAGCTTGCCGAGCTCGGCGTAGAGCTGGCTCTGCGTGGCCGGCCAGACGTTGGACAACGAGACGTCGAAGGTCTTCAGCAGGTCGTAGCCGCTGGCCGGCCCCTCGGCGAGCAGACCAAGCACGGCGTGTCTCAAGCTCATATTCCTATATTGACATATCTCCACAGGAGGTTCTACATTCGACATGTCTACTTAGGAATGTCAAAGGAGTTGCGCGATGCGCGGTCTGCTCGGTTTCCTCCCCTGGGTCGTCTACGCGGTCATCGCCACCGGCGACGAGTGGCGCTGGGGCGCCATCACCGGCCTCGTGATCGCCCTCGCCCTCGTGGCCATCGACCGCCGGTCCGGCCGGGCCTGGGACGAGATCGTGATCGAGACGAGCGCCGCCGCCTTCTTCGCCCTGCTCACGGTGCTCTCCCTGGCGGCCCCGCACTCGCCGCTCACGCCGTACGGGCCCGCGCTGGTCAACGTCTGGCTGGCCGGCACCGCCTGGGGCTCGCTGGCCATCGGCAAGCCGTTCACGCTGGGCATCGCGCGCACGATGGCGCCGAAGGAGATCTGGGAGACCCCGGCGTTCCGCCGCGTCAACGTGGTGATCACGACGGCGTGGGCGGTGGCGTTCACGCTCGCCGCCGTCTCGCTGACGTTCGTGCTGGCCGCGGCCCCCCACGCCACCATGGTCGTCATCGCGATCAAGGTGCTCTCGTTCGTCGTCCCCGCCGTCTTCACCGCCCGCTACCCGAAGGTGGTCAGGCGCCGCGCCGAGGCCGCCGCTAAGTGACCTCCGCCCGCAGCTCGGCCAGGAGCTCCCCCTGGTCGGCCAGCATGTCGGCGAGGATGCGGCGGGCGGCTCCGAGCAGGTCTGCCAGCTCGGGAGTGGCCAGGGTGTAGACCACCGTGCTGCCTTCGCGGATTGCGCTCACGATCCCGGCCCTGCGCAGGACCGCCAGCTGCTGTGAGAGGCTCGACGCCTCGATGTCGATCTGGGCCAGCAGGTCCCTGACAGGCAGTGGACCTTCCTGGAGTAGCTCCAACACTCTGATGCGAGCGGGGTGGCCGAGCGTCCTGAAGAAGTCGGCCTTGGCCTGGTGGACCTCCACGTGCATATTGCAAGACTAATCGAGCGCAGTTGCATAATTCTTCAAGTCACCATGTTGTTGGATAGCATGACAGCGGGGACTAGGGAGTAGCCATGGGCCGAGGAAGAGCCAAGGCGAAGCAGACGAAGGTCGCTCGCCAGCTGAAGTACGCCAACCACAACATCGACTACGACCGGCTGCGCGAGGAGCTGGGCGCGGACACGCCGCGCGAGGAGATGTACCCGTCTACGGCGTCCGAGCAGGAGTCCGAGCGCGCGCAATGACGCGCGCCGGCTTCGCGGGGGCGTCCGCGACGTTCTCGGGCCGCCTGGCCTCCGGCACCTGACCGGTCGCCACGAGATCCAGGCGGTGTTCCCGTGCCCGCCCGGCGGCGTGCCGCAGGGCTCGGGCCGGGCCGCCGTGGCCGGCGGGCTAGCCCGTCACCGCTTCGAGCAGGCGGCGCGCGTCGGCGAGCAGGCGGCCGGTGGCGGCCTGCGACACCGGGTCGGTGTTCTGCTGGAAACCGTGCGTGAGGCCGGGCTCCCTGCGACACGTGACCGGCACGCCCGCCTCGGCCAGCCGGCGGGCGTACGCCTCGCCCTCGTCCCTGAGGGCGTCGTGCTCGGCGGTGACCACCAGCGTGGCGGGCATCCCGCTCAGGTCCGGCACGAGCAGCGGGCTCAGCCTCGGGTCGGCGCGCCGCGCAGGATTGGGCGCCCACTGCCGCACCGCCCAGGCGAGGAAGCTCTCGTCGAGGCCGTGACCGGTGCCCTTCTCCCGCACGCTGGGCCGGGAGAGCGTGAGGTCGGTGTTGGGGCAGATCAGGATCTGGGCGGCGGGCGGCGGGTCACCCGCGTCCCGCAGCTCCAGGCAGGCCATCGTGGCCAGGTAGCCGCCCGCGCTGTCCCCGGCCACCGCGACCGGACGGGCCTCGCGCAGCACGGCCAAGACGTCCTCGACGGCCGCCGGGTACGGGTGCTCGGGCGCCAGCCGGTAGTCCACGGCCAGCACCTCCACCCCGCACTCGCGGGCCAGCAGGCGGCAGATCCGGTCGTGCGTGTCCAGGTCGCAGAACACCCATGCGCCGCCGTGCACGTACACCACCAGCGGCCGCCGCTCCGGCGCGGGCCGGTAGTGCCGCAGCGGCAGCCCGCGCGGCCCGGTCAGGTCGGTCACCTGCGGCAGCTCGGGCCCCCGCGCACGCAGGTGCGCCCGCTCGGCACTGCCCCTGCGCAGTTCGTGGACGTCGGGATCGTTCATGGACGAAGAGTGTAGGGATCACCGGCGGGCAAAGGTCTCGCTGCGCAGGCGCAAAGCCAGGCATGCGGGGAAGGCCGATGGGCAGGTGGCGATCGGGCCGACAAGGAGATCGAGACATGCGCGTAGGAATCGTGGGTTCGGGCCGGCTCGGCGCACCGCTCGGCCGGCTGCTCGCGGCGGCCGGTCACGACGTGCTCTTCAGCGACGCCCGGCTGGCCCTCGCCGAGGAGGCCGCGGCCGCCGCCGAGGGGCAGGCGGGCGGCGGCTCGCCGATCGAGGCGGCGCGCTTCGGCGAGGTCGTCGTCATGGCGGTGTGGTGGGAGGCGTTCCCGACCGTGGTCGAGGAGCTGGGCGCGGCGCTGGCCGGCAAGATCGTCATCGACCCCAGCAACCCGATCACCCGGCTCGACGGCGCCGAGGCGGTGGTGGCCGTGCCGGACGGGCTCACCAGCCCGCAGTACCAGCAGCACGTGCTCGGCCGCGAGGTGCGGCTGGTGCGCACGTTCAACACCAAGTACCCCAACGAGCTGCTGGACCTGGGCACGGCCGGCCAGCGGGGCGGCCCGCGGGCCGACATGCCCTACTGGGGCGACGACGAGTCCGCCAAGAAGGCCGTGGTGCCGCTCATCGAGGACGCCGGGTTCACCGCCATCGACGGGGGCGGCCTCGCCGACGCCCTGTAAGCCGAGCCGAGCCGAGCCGAGCCGGGGTGACGCCGGGTCAGGCCGCGCAGGTGTCGTGGGTGGCGTCGAAGCCCTTGATCGCCTCGGTGTCGTCGGCGCGCAGCGGCTTGAGCCCCTTCCAGTCGTCGCCGATCACCAGCACCAGGTGGTTCGTCCGGGCGCCGGCGACCAGCTTGGGCGTGGCGGCGAGCAGGTCGTTGGTGAGCGTGGGCACCCGCGTCTCGGCGTTGGGGCCGTAGAGCAGCGTGGTCTTCGGCTGGGGCTTCCTGGCCGTGTCGCCGATCTTGCTGATGTGGTAGCCGCGCTGCTCCAGGAAGGCGGCCACCTGCGTGCCGAGGCCGCCGCGGTAGGTGCCGTTGCGCAGCTCGATCTGGATCTTCGACCGCCCCACCTTGGCCTGCCCGCCCTTGACGCCCTGGACGCTCTGGTCTCTGGCGACGATCTGGAACAGCCGGCCCGCCTGCGGCTGCACCCACTCGACCCGGCCCGGCTGGGTCAGCGAGTAGTGCCAGGGGGTGGTGATGAACCGGATCTGCCCGGCGTTGAGGCCCTGGAGGCTGGTGGCGAGATCCTTCATGACGCCCACCGACAGGTCGTCGTCGACGGTCACCGACCGGGTGCCGGCGTCGAGGAAGCCGAACAGCTTGGAGGGGTCTGCGAGCGTTTCGCCGCTCATCACCTTCTTGAGCATCGAGGCGATGAACATCTGCTGCCGCTGGATGCGCCCGATGTCGGAGCCGTCGCCGAGGCTGTAGCGGGCGCGGACGTAGCCGAGCGCCTGCTCGCCGTTGAGCGTCTGCCGCCCGGCGGGCAGGTGGAGCAGGGCCTTCTTGTCGTTCACCGGAGAGGGCAGGCAGACCTCGACGCCGCCCACGGCGTTGACCATGCTCTTGAAGCCGGTGAAGTCCACCTTCACGAAGTGGTCGATGTGGATGCGGGTGAGCGACTCGATCGTCTTCCAGGTGCAGGCGATGCCCCCGGAGTTGAACGACTCGTTGATCATGCCCAGGTGCGGCTGCTGGCCGGGCAGGCCGCCCGTGGCCCGGCAGGCGGGCAGCTGGACCAGCGAGTCGCGCGGGAAGCTGATCACCATGGCGTTGTCCCGCTTGGACGACACGTGCGCCAGCATGATCGTGTCGGTGCGCTCGCCCGCGATGCGGCGGCCGTACCTGGCGTTCTTGCCGTCGCGCTGGTCGGAGCCCACGATCAGGACGTTCATCGCCGAGGTGGCGACCTTCGGCGGCCGCGTCTCGCCGAGGTCCTCCTTGGTGACCGTGGAGCGCTTGAGGTTGCCGCTGAGTTTGGCGGTGACGCCGACGGCCACGCCGGCGACCAGGAGGACGACGGCGACCGCGATCGCGATCACCCAGCGTAGCCAGCGCCGGCGGCGCCGCTTGGGAGCGCCGGGGTCGCTGGAGGGCGGAGCATCGACAAGCCCGCTGCTCACGTGACTCCAGAGGGACGGGGGCCGAGGGGCCACCGCCCCGGGCCAAGAGCCTCGCCGTACAAGTCTCGGCCGTTGAACGTGCCCGAGTGTACTCAGTCCGGGATGGGTATGCGGAGGGACCGCGTTCCTTGACGGTCAAGCCTCGGGTCAGCGCTCGCGCGGGGTCACCAGGCCGGACTCGTAGGCGAAGACCACGAGCTGGGCGCGGTCGCGGGCGTGCAGCTTGGTCATCGCCCGGCTGACGTGCGTCTTGGCGGTGGTCGGGCTGATCACCATCTGGGCGGCGATCTCGTCGTTGGACATGCCGCGGGCGACCAGGGCGGTCACCTCGCGTTCGCGGTTGGTGAGCACGTCCAGGCCCTGGGGTTCGGGTTCGGGGCGGCGGGCGACGTACTCGCCGATCAGGCGGCGGGTGATGGCGGGGGAGAGCAGGGCGTCGCCGCGGGCGGCCACCCTGACGCCCTGGAGCAGGTCCGCGGGCTCGGTGTCCTTGACCAGGAAGCCGCTCGCGCCGGCGCGCAGGGCGTGGAAGACGTACTCGTCCAGGCCGTAGTTGGTCAGGATCACCACGTGGACCTCGGTCAGGCGGTCGTCGGCGGCGATCCGCCTGGTGGCCTCGATGCCGTCCATGACGGGCATCTGCACGTCCACGAGCGCCACGTCGGGGCGGTGTTCCAGGGCGAGGGCGACCGCCTGCTCCCCGTTGGCGGCCTCGGCGACGACCTCGATGTCGTCCTCGGCCTCCAGCAGGGCGCGGAAGCCGCCGCGGATCAGGGCCTGGTCGTCCACCAGCAGCACGCGGATCACCGGGCCTCCTGCAGCGGCAGCTCGGCGCGTACGGTGAACCCGCCCTCGGGACGCGGCCCGGTCGCCAGCCGCCCGCCGAGCGCCGTGACCCGCTCGCGCATGCCCAGCAGGCCCACGCCGGGGTCGCAGGGGCCGCCGTTCGCGCGGCCGTCGTCGTCCACCTGCACGATCAGCTCCTCCTTGCCGTAGTCGACGCGTACCGAGGCGGTGGCGGGCCCGGCGTGCTTGGAGACGTTGGTCAGCGCCTCCTGGACGATCCGGTAGGCCGCCCGGTCGACCTCGGCCGGCAGGTCGCGGCGGTCGCCGGTGACCGTCACCGTGGCCGGGACGCCGGTCGAGCGGGCCCGTTCGACCAGGTGGGTGAGCCGGTCGAGGCCGCTGGCCGCGGGGGCGTCGTCGTCCTCGCGCAGCACCTCCAGCGTGGCGCGCAGCTCGCGCATGGCCTCGCCGCTGGCCTCCTGGATGGCCAGCAGCGCCGCCGGCACCTCCTCGCCGCGCTTGCGCGCGAGGTGCACGGCCACGCCCGCCTGCACCTTGATGACCGAGATGGTGTGGGTGAGCGAGTCGTGCAGCTCCCTGGCGATGCGCAGCCGCTCCTCGCCCGCCCGGCGCAGCGCCGCCTCCTCGCGGGTCCGCTCGGCCTCGGCGGCCCGCTGTTCGACCTGCAGAAGGTACGCCTGCCGGTGCCGGGTCACGGTCGCGGTCACCCCGGCCGCCAGGAACCAGCCGAGCAGCAGCGTCGTCTTCTGCACGATCTCCTGCGCGGTCTGCCCGTCGGGGGTGGCCAGGTTGACCGCCAGGGTCCCGCCCAGGAACACCGCGCCCGCCACCGCCGCGAGCGCCCGGTGACCGGCCCTGACCGTGGCGAACACGGTCACCATCACGGGGAAGGCGGCCGGCGGGCCGGGCTGCGCGTGCGCGGAGTAGACCAGCATGCACAGCGTGGTGACCAGCAGCGCCGGGATCGGCGCCCGCCGCCAGGCGACGAGCGCGAGCGACCCGGCGAGCACGGCGGCGTAGTCCGCGGGCCCCGCGTCCGGCGTGGCCACCACGGTCGCCGTCAGCAGCACGGCCACCACCGCCGCGAGCGCCACGTCCATGACGGCGGGGTGCCATCGCAAGCTCATGCCAAGCACAGTAGAGCCTGATGTGTCGATAATCGTCCTCACGTGGGCGGAATGGGGCACTACTCCCGCCGTCGTACGCCACCCGCCTCTGCGCCCCGCGCCGTAGCCGCGGGAGTCATCCCGGGCAGGACGACTCCGGCCCTGCCCGCGCCCCACCATGGCGGCCATGAACACGACGCCGACGGCCGCAGGCCAGTTCCGCTACGTCACGCCCGTCCGGCCGCAGGACGCCACGGGCCGGGTGGCCCAGGTCTACGCGCGCCTGGCCGACGACTTCGGCATGGCCCGCATGGCGGTCTTCCTGACGTTGTCGCCCGCCCCCGCCGTGCTGGCCGGGACCTGGGCGCTGCTGCGGGAGTCGCTGCTGGCCGGGCCGGGGTCCAGGACCGGCAGGGAGGTGGTGGCGCTGGGGGTGTCACTGGCCAACCGGTGCCCGTTCTGCGTGGCCGCGCACACGACGCTGCTGCACGCCACCGGCGACCACCGGCTGGCCGAGACCGTCGCGGCCGGGGGCGTGCCGGCGGATCCCGGGCACGCCGCGCTGCTGCGGTGGGCCAAGGACCGGCGCGTGCCCGCCCCCTTCCCCGCGGACCAGGCGCCCGCGTACGTCGGCACCGCGCTGACCTTCCACTTCGTCAACCGGATCGCCTCGTCCCTGCTCACCGAGAACCTGCTGCCGGGCAAGCTGCAGAAGTCGCGCCTGGTGCGCAGCGTGGGCGGCCGGGCCATGTCCCGGACGGTACGCAGGGAGCTGCCGCCCGGGGCGGGCCTGGACGTGCTGGACGGCCTGCCCTCCTCGGTCGAGCCCGCCTGGGTGGGCGGCACGCCGGTCGGCACGGCGTACGCCACGCTCATGACCGTCGCGGGGACGGGCGGGGACCTGCTCGGCGAGGCGGCGCGGACGGCCGTCACCGAGGCGGTCGCGGCCTGGGACGGCGAGCACCCGCCGATGGGCGGCGACCGGTTGTCGGGCCCGCTGACGGGCGTGCCCGACGAGGAACGGCCGGGAGCTCGGCTCGCGCTGCTCGCCGCCCTGGCTCCCTACCGGGTCACCGACGCGGACGTCGCCGCCTGGCGCGGGGCCACGACGACGGACGAGGACCTGGTGCGGCTCGTCGCCTTCGGCGCCGCCACGGCGACGCGGCACGCAGAGGCCCTTCTCACGGGTGCGCGCGTCGGCGCCGGAGCGGGGTCAGGCCGGTAGGCAGGCGGGCGGGCGGCCGGAGGCGGGCCAGACGTATTCGAGGTCGTCGGGCTCGTCGCCGAAGAGCGGGCGGTAGTGGCCGGGGTCCTTGCGCAGCAGGGCGGAGCGGTGGCTGCGGTGGAAGGCGTCGTCGCCGAGCCAGGGCGGCAGCTCGCCGGCCGCCGCCAGCTCGTGCTGGGTGCGGATGACGGGGGTGCCGCAGGCGCGGCCCAGCTCGACGGACATCGTGGCCGCGCAGGTGTCGGCCCGGCCGGTCGAGCACCAGCGGTCGCACACGTCGAGCCCGTAGCGCACGAGGGCCTCCTCGTAGCCGGCCCACATCTTGACGGCGGGGTGGTGGCGCCAGCCGTAGCCGGGGACGGTCAGGGCGCGCAACACCTGCAGGGCCTCCACCCGCTGCTTGCCCAGCCGCAGCGCGTCCAGGACCCCGGCACTGGCCGTGAAATCCGGATATGGAAGAAAAGTCTGCATCGATACCCTCGCTGACCTGGTCTTTCCCGCCTGCCGCCCGGCGAGATCGTATATGGACCGCACGCCTCGCGGCGCGCACAATCGGCCCATGGGCTATGTCGGCGCGCGGACGCCTCGCAGGGAAGACGCCAGACTGCTGACCGGAAAGGGGAGATACGTCGGCAACGTACGCCTGCCTGGCATGGCGTACGCGGTGGTGGTGCGCAGCCCCGTCGCGCACGGACGGCTCCTCGGCTGCGACGCCAAGGCGGCCTGGACGGTCGAGGGGGTGATCGACGTCATCACCCCCGCCGACGCCGCGGGGCTGCGGCTGCCCTGCGTCACCCTCGCCCCCGGCCAGCGGTCGGCCTCCTACCGGGTGCTCGACGACACGATCAGGTACGCCGGCCAGCCGCTCGCCGTCGTCGTGGCCGGCACCCCCGCCGCCGCCCGGGACGCCGCGGACCTGCTGGACCTGGAGCTCGACCAGTCGCCCGCGACCGTCGGCGCGGAACGCGCCCTCGACGAGGACGCGCCGCTGCTCTATCCCGAATGGGGCACGAACCTGGTCACCGACTTCCTGCTCGGCGACGCCGACTGCGCGGAGCTCGTCGAGTCCGCCGAGCACGTCGTCGAGATGACGTTCAGGATGGGCCGGATCTCGCCGCATCCCATCGAGCCGCGCGGCGTCGTGGCCTCCTACGCCGACGACGAGCTGACCGTGCACATCTCCTCCCAGGCCCCGCACCACGTGCGCGAGCACCTGGCCGACGCGTTCGGGCTCGTCCACGACCGGGTACGCGTGATCAGCCGGGACACCGGCGGCGGGTTCGGCGGCAAGGAGCACGTCTACCCCGACGAGGCGCTCGTCTGCCTGGCCGCGATGCGGACGGGCCGCCCGGTGAGCTGGACCGAGTCGCCCGGCGACCGGCTGTCGGCGACCCTGCCCGCGCGGGCCGCCGTCCACCGGGCCAGGCTGGCGCTCGACGGCGCGGGCCGGTTCGTCGCCCTGCACGCCGACATCCTCGGCGACCTCGGCGCCCATCCCTCGAACGTGGGCATCTCGCCCTTCGCGGTCTCGGCCACCCTGTTGCCGGGGCCGTACCGGTTCGAGCGGGTGGGCGTACGCGTGCGCGGGGTGGTCACCAACACCACCCCGACCGGCTCCTACCGCGGCTTCGGGCAGCCCGAGTGCACCTGGACCAGGGAGCGCCTGATCGACGAGGCGGCCCGGCGGCTCGGCCTCGACCCGGTCGAGCTGCGGCTGCGCAACATGCTGGCGCCGGACGAGCTGCCGTGCACGAGCCGGGTCTACCAGCAGTACGACTCCGGCGACTACCCCCGGGCCCTGCGCACCCTGCGTGACCTGGTCACCCCGGTCACCGGCGTGGACGACGGGCGCCGGCGCGGCGTCGGCTACTCCTGCCACGTCGAGACCACCGGCCTTGGCCCGTCGATGGAGATGAAGGCGTCGGGCATCCAGGCGGGCGGTTACGAGACGGCGGTGCTGCGGATGGAGCCGGACGCGTCGGTGGTGGTGTCGTCCGGGGTGGTCTCGATCGGGCAGGGCATCGAGACCGCGCTGGCCCAGGTGGCGGCCGACCGGATGGGGGTGCCGATCGAGCGGGTGCGGGTGGTGCTGGGGGACACGGCGGCGACGCCGTACTCGTCGATCGGGTCGATCGCCAGCCGGTCGCTCGCGGTCGGCGGCGGGGCGCTCGTCCAGGCCGCCGCCCGGCTGCGGGACAAGCTGCTGGCCATCGCCGCCCACCGGCTGGAGGCGGCGCCCGGCGACCTGGAGATCGCCGAGGAGTCCGTGCGCGTCAAGGGCGACCCGCGGGCGTCGGTGTCGCTGCGGGAGCTGGCCACGTCCGCCTGGCGGGCCTGGGACCTGCCGGAAGGCGTCACGCCGGGCCTGGAGGAGCGGGTCAGCTACGATCCGGCCGCCTACACCTTCGCCTACGGCGCGCACGCCGCCGCCGTCGCGGTGGACCCCGAGACCGGCGCGGTCGAGGTGGAGCGCTACTGGGTGGTCAACGACGCCGGGACGCTGGTCAACCCGTCCCTGGTCGAGGGCCAGATCCGCGGCGGGGTCGCGCAGAGCATCGGCATGGCGCTGACCGAGGAGATCGTCCACACCGAGGAGGGGCAGCCGCTCGCCGAGTACCTGCTGCCGACCATCCGCGAGGTGCCCGACATCGAGGTCGTGCTGCTGGAGACCCCCTCACCGCTCACCCCGGGCGGCATGAAGGGGGCGGGTGAGGCGGGCACGATCGGCCCTCCCGCCGCCATCGGCAACGCGGTCGCCGCCGCCATGCCCGAGCTGGCCGGACGCCTCACCGACGTGCCCCTCACCCCGCAGGTCGTGTGGAGGTGTCGACACCTCTGACCTGGGCACGGGGAGCCTGAAGGTTCGGATCGGGGGACGAATCATGGAATATCGTGCACTCTTGGCGTCCATCGGCCGCATGACGGGCCTGGGCGCCGGCCCGGCCAGAGCGGCGGCGGAGGCCACGCTGACCACGCTCGCCCGCACACTCGACGACGACGACCGGCGCGAGCTCATCGACGCCCTGCCGCCCGAGCTGACCGACGACTTCCCCATGGACCATCCGCGCAACGACGGCACCGAGGAGGGCTTCGTCCGGCAGGCGGCGCTGCTCGGCCGCCGTCCGCCCGAGCAGGCCAGGATCAGGGCCCAGGCCGTGCTGGCCGCCGTCGCCGAGCAGGATCCCGAGCTGGTCGCCCGGCTGCACATCCCTGAGCAGGTACGCCCCCTGTTCGACCCGCCGGACAGCGGCGGCGGCATCACCGGCCCCAAGGGGCACGCCGCCCCGCTCACCGCCGGCGAGATCGCCGCGGCCCTCGCCACCCTGCCGCTGTGGAGCGGCGACCGCTCGGCGCTGCGCCGGGAGATCGCCCTGCCGCGGGAGAACCTGCGTGCCGTCCGCCGCGCGCTCGACCGGCTCAAGGTCACCCACGGCCGGCAGCCCCAGCTCCAGGACACCGAGGGCGGCCTGGCCATCGTGGTCAGGACCGTCTCCGTGGGCGCGGTGACGGCCCTCGACGTGGAGCTGGCCAGGCGGGTCGACGACCTCATCGAGGAGGTGGGCGCGGGCATCGGCCGCCCGTAGCCCCGGGCCTGGCCGGTTCCGGGGCGCTCGCCCCGGGCCTGGCCGGTCCTAGCCGCGCGGCCGGTCGGGCGTCTCGCCGGTCAGGTCCTCCAGGTGTATGCCCGCCTGCGACAGGGCCTGTTCCAGCGCCGCCTGCCCGGCGGGCTTGTGCTCGGCCACGATCTTCCCCGCCTCGTCCGGACGCCCGGCCGGGCGCTCACCCGGACGTTCGGCCGGACGTTCGGCCGGACGTTCGGCCGGACGCCTGGCCGCGTCGAGGAGCGGCGTGGTGTCGGTTGCGGAGGTGCTCTCGTCAGGACTGCTCATGGCCCTGTCCGTACCCGCTGACCTGGGAGGACATGTCGAGCTGCGAAGAAAGTCAGGATTTCTCGGAAAACGTTCGACCCGAATGGCCGTTCCGTGCGTACAGGTTTGGACAGCCGCATGTCCGACAACTCGGAGGCAGGTCTCGTGTTGACTGAAACGAGCATTCGTCGCCGCCCTTCCCAGGATGGAGAGGCCATGTCCAGGCTGCGGTCGGCCCGGCGGAGCCGGATGCAGTACGTATGGCCGTTGCGCCCGGACGCCCGGACCGTCGGCCACGCCCGGTCGATCATCCGGGACGAGCTGTCCGGGCTCGACCTGCACGACGACGTCGTGGACGACGCCGTCCTCATGGTGAGCGAGCTGGTCACCAACGCGTTCATGTACGGCGAGGGCCCCTACGAGCTGCTCCTCCACGTGGACGCCAAGGAGGTCATGTGCGTCGTCGTGGACGCCGGCCCGCCCCTGCCCGCCCCCTCGGTCCCCGACCCGTCCGCCGAGCACGGACGGGGGCTGCGCATCGTCGCCCGGCTCTCCGACGGCTTCTACGGCTGCCATCCCCAGCGTTACCTGACCCATCCCGACCTGGTCGGCAAGGCCACCTGGTTCGCGCTGCCACGCCGCGGCGGGCCCGGCAACGTCGTGCCGATCAGGGCGGGCACGTAGAGGGTTCCAGTCTCCTTCAAGTCGGCCCGACCATACTGTGATCAATTAGGACGAAGCCGATGAGTGGGACAACGTGGAATTCCGAGTTCTGGGGCCGCTGGAGGTCCGCGACGCCGACGGGGGCGCGGTCGGTCTCGGCGGCCCCCGTCCGCGAGCCGTGCTGGCCCGGCTGCTGGTCGCGCAGGGGGCCGTGGTCCCCGCCGAGACGCTGATCGACGACCTGTACGGCGACGCCCCCCGCCCAGCGCCCTGCCCACCCTGCACTCCTACGTCTCCAACCTGCGCCGCGCGATCGAGCCGGACCGAGGGCCGCGCGCCCGGCCCAGGACGCTGATCGCCCGCCCGCCCGGCTACCTGCTGGCCGCCGGCGACGTGGACGCGCTCCGGTTCGCCGAGCTGGTGAACCGGGCCGAGTTCCGGTCGGCCGAGGAGGCGCTGGCCTGCCTGGAGGAGGCGCTCGGGCTGTGGCGCGGCTCGCCGTACGAGGAGTTCCAGGACGAGCCGTGGGCGATCATCGAGGTGAGCCGCCTGCGCGAACTGCGCCTGGTCGCGGTCGAGCGGCGGGCCCGCGCGCTGCTCGACCTGGGCCGCCCCCAGGCGCTGATCACCGAGCTGGAGGCCGAGACCGTCGCCAACCCGCTGCGCGAGCGCCTGTGGTGCCTGCTCGCGCTGTCCCTGTACCGCACCGGGCGTCAGGCCGAGGCGCTGGCCGTGCTGCGCACGGCGGCCGGGCGGCTGTCCGACGAGCTCGGCCTGGATCCCGGACCAGAGCTGCGGTCACTGGAGTCGGACATCCTGCGCCAGGCCGGCTCGCTCGCGCCGGTGGACGACACCCCGGCGCTGGTGGCCGCGCCACGCCCGCTGGACATCCCGCACGGGCGGGCGGCCCAGCTCGCCGAGCTGGTGGCGGTGGCCGAGCGGGCCGCGCCCGCCGGGCTCGCGGTCGCCGAGGTCAGCGGTGAGCCGGGGATCGGGAAGACGCGGCTGCTGGAGGCGTTCGGCGAGCACTGCGCGCGGCTCGGCCGGCTCGTGCTCCGTGGACGCTGCCACGACGCCGAGGGCACGCCCGCGCTGTGGCCGTGGACGCAGGTGTTCCAGGCGCTGGAGCCGCACTGCCCGCCGCCGGACCGCGAGCCCCTGTCCGGCCTCCTCGACGCCCGCCCCGAAGCGCCGCCGGACGCCGGGGGCCCGGCCGAGGCGTTGTTGTCGCGCCGGAACCAGGCCGCCGCCCGGTGGCTGGTCACGGCCTCGCGCGCCCAGCCGCTCGTCATCGTCCTGGACGACCTCCAATGGGCCGACCCCGCCTCGCTCGACCTGCTCAGGCACCTGGTCATGCTGCTGCGCGGCGGCGCGGTCACGCTGGTCGCGGCCTTCCGCACCGGGACCGGCGACGTGCTCGGGCGGCTGGTCCGCTACGACCTGTCGCGGCTGCGCCTGACCGGCGTCGGCCCCGAGGCGGTCCGCGCCATCGCGGCCGACCTCGGCGTCGAGCTGGACGACGAGTCGTGCGCCAGGATGGCCGACCGCACCGGCGGCAACCCGTTCTTCCTGCGCGAGAGCATCAGGCTGCTTGCTCGGAACCCGGATGTGGACGGGGTGCCCGAAGCGGTGACCGAGCTGGTCCGGCTGCGGCTGGACGCGCTCGCCGGGGTCACGGACGCGCTGGCGGTCGCGGCGCTGGCCGGCCGGGAGTTCGACCCGGCCGTGGTGGCCCGGGTCGCGGGGGAGGAGGCGTACGGGCCGCTCGACCGGGCCGTGCGCGGCGGCCTGCTGGCGGCGCGGGCCGGCGGGCGGCTGGCGTTCGTGCACGACCTGGTGCGCGAGGCGCTCGTCAGGGACCTGCCGCCGCTGCGCAAGGCCGCGCTGCACCGCGACCTCGCCGCCGCCCTGTCCGCCCGCCCGGCGACCGACGTCGAGGTGATCGCCCATCACGCCGTGCAGGCCGGGCCGGTGGCGTACGGGGAGGCGGTGCGGTGGGCGCGGGCCGCGGCCGAGCAGGCCGAGCTGCGCCTGGGCTACGCCGAGTCCGCGTCCTGGCTGGGGCACGCGGTGACCGCGCACGACGCCTGCGGCGGCGACCCGGCCGAGCACGTGGAGCTGCTGCTGCGGCAGGTGCGCGCGCTGCTCGCGGCGGGCGAGCCGGCCAGGGCCCGCCGGGTCAGGGACCAGGCCGTGCGGGCGGCCGACCGCATCGCGGACGGGGGAGCGGCGCTCCGGGTCCGGGCGCTGACCTCGTTCGACACGCCGTCGATCTGGACGCTGCGCGACCCGTACGGCGCGGCCGACCCGCTGCTCGTCCGCCGCTTCGAGGACGCGCTGCGCGAGCTGCCCGAACCGGACGGCGCAGAGCGCGCGATGCTGCTGGCCGGGCTGGCCCAGGAGCTCTACGACGCCTCCGGCGACCCGCGGGCCCATGGGCTGTCCGCGCAGGCCGTGGCCATGGCCCGGCGGCTGGGTGACCGGCGGCTGCTGATGCGCGCGCTCAACGCCAGGCACCTGTCGCTGCCGCGTCCCCTGCACGTGCACGAGCTGACGGACCTGGCCGCCGAGCTGCACGAGCTGGCGGACGGCGAGCCGGCCTACCAGCTGCTCGCGAACATGATGGACACCCACAACCGGATGGAGCTCTTCGACGTCACCGGCGCCGACCTGGCCGCGGCCCGCTGCGACGACCTGCTCGACCGGCTCCCGCTGCCCTGGCCGCGCTTCCAGCACACGCTGTGGCGGGCGGGCCGGCTGGTGCTCGGCGGCCACTTCGACGAGGCGGACGACCTGTACGCCGATGCCGCCGACCAGGCGACCGGCCTCGGCATCTGGCACGCCACCCGCGCCGTGACCGCCGGCCGCCTGGCCCTGGCCTACCACCGGGGCACGATGGCCGCCGCAGGGCCGCTCATCGATGTCCTGAGCGGCGCGAACCACGCCCTCGACCAGGCCGCGCGTACCCTCCACCTGCACGCCCAGGGGCGCATGGACGAGGCCCGCAAGCTGAACGGCCAGCCGCTGCTCGACCGGTCGCGCCCGTCCACCCTGTGCCTGCGGGCCGCCGCCGCGGCGGCGCTCGGCCGGGTGCACGAGTGCCGCGTGCTCTACGAGGCGCTGCTGCCCTTCGGCGGCCGGATCACCGTCCTGTCGGCCTGCGCCTGGGTGGGGCCGGTGGACTGGCATCTCGCGCTGCTGGCCGAGGCGACCGGCCGGCACGAGAGCGCGCTCCGGCACCTGACCGAGCTCGAACGGCTGGCCGCCCGCAATGGCCTGACCTGGTGGCGGGACCGGGCGGCCGAGGCCCGCCGGGGGTCCGGCCGCAAGCACCTGCAACTGGCCACCAGCGGATGACAAGGGCCGCCTGATCGACTCACCGGGACGCGATGGTGTGGCCCATGGTGCCCGCCGGCACGAGCAACGACGACATCCGGATCGCCAGGAACCTGGCTCCGAACTGGGGAGATGACGAATAAGTCAAGTCGTAACAAAGCAGCAATCGGTGCCAAACCTCATTTAAGCTTCCTTGACCCGGGGTGGCCCGGGCCGCTGAACCGAGGTGGAAAGTGGCGCTGCGCGTCAAGGTGCTGGGGCCCATCGTGGCCGAGATCGACGGGGTGGAGGTCGCGCTCGGCGGCCCGAGACAGCGCGCGGTGCTCGCCGTGCTGGTCGCGGCGCGCGGGCAGGTGGTCTCGGCGGAACGCGTGCTCGACGCCGCCTGGGACGAGGGCGAGCCCGCCTCGATGCCCACCCTGCACTCCTACATCACCAGGCTGCGCAAGGCCCTCGAACCCGGCCGGACCAGCCGGTCGCCGCAGAGCGTGCTGGCCCGCGTCGGCAACGGCTACACGCTGCGCGTCGAGCCCGACGCCGTGGACGCCGAGCGGTTCGCCCGCAAGGTCGCGGAAGGGCAGCTCCTGCTGGAGTCGGGCGACCACAGCTCGGCGCTGGCCGTGCTGAGCGAGGCCGTGGAGTTGTGGGGCGGGCAGCCGTACGGGGAGTTCGCGGGCGCGGCCTTCGCCGTGCCGGAGATCGCGCGGCTCCAGGGGCTGTTCCTGTCGGCGCGGGAGAGCCTGTACGCCGCGCAGCTCGCGCTCGGGCGGCACGCGGCCGTGGTGCCGGAGCTGGAGAAGCTCACCGCCGAGCAGCCCATGAGCGAGCGCGGCTGGGAGCTGCTGGTGCTGGCCCTGTACCGGTCGGGCCGCCAGGGCGACGCGCTGGCCGCGCTGCGCTCCGCCCGCCGCGTGCTGGCCGAGGAGCTGGGCATCGACCCGGGGCCGGGGCTGCGCGAGCTGGAGGCGGCGGTGCTGGCCCAGGACGACGCGCTGCGCCCCGGCGTCGCCGCGCCGCTGCCGGAACGCGGCGGCAACCTGCCCTTCCCCGTGACCGCGTTGGTCGGCCGGGCGGCCGAGGTCGAGCAGGTGGCCGCGCTGCTCGCCGAGCACCGGCTGGTCACGCTCAGCGGGCCGGGCGGCATCGGCAAGACCAGGCTGGCGCTGGAGACCGCGCGGGCCAGGGACGACGCCGACGGGCCGTGGCTGGTCGAGCTGGCCGGGCTGGCCGACCCTTCGCTGGTGGCCGGGGCCATCGCCCAGGTGCTCGGGCTCACCGGGCCGGTCACCGGGCAACGCCTGGCGTACGCGCTGCGCGGCCGGAGCCCGCTGCTGGTGATCGACAACTGCGAGCACCTCGTGGCGGCCGTCCGCGACACGGTGTCGGAGCTGCTGGCCGGGGCGGGCGGCGTACGCGTGCTCGCCACCAGCCGCGAGACGCTCGGCGTGCCGGGCGAGGCCCTGTACGACGTGCCGCCGCTGTCCACGGCGGACGCCCGCGACCTGTTCCTGAGCCGGGCCAGGGCCGCCGCGCCCGGCTGGGAGCCGACGCCCGCGGAGCTGGCCAACGCCGAACGCCTCTGCCTGGGGCTCGACGGGCTGCCCCTGGCGGTCGAGCTGGCCGCCGGGCAGTGCCGCATGTTGTCGGTCGAGCAGATCCTCACCTCGATGGACGACAGGTTCAGCGTCCTCACCGACGGCGCCGGCCCGCGGCGGCACCGCACGCTCGCCCGTACCGTGGAGTGGAGCTACGACCTGCTCGAACCCGCCGAGCGCGAGCTGTTCCACCGGCTCGGCGCGTTCGCCTCCGGCTTCGACCTGGACGCGGCGGCCGCGGTGTGCGGGCGGCCGGTCCTGGGCGGCCTGGGCGCGCTGGTGCGCAAGTCGCTGGTCGCCGTCGAGCCCGGCACCTCGCCGCGTCGCTACCGGCTGCTGGAGACGATCAAGGAGTTCGCCCGCGCCCGGCAGGACCCGGCCGAGCTGGCCGAGGCCCAGGCCGCGCATCGCGCCTGGGTGCTGGGCCGAGCCGAGGCCGCCGACGCCAGGATCCGCGGCGAGGGGGCGACCGCCGCGATGGAGGTGCTCCTCGCCGACCAGGCCGAGCACCGGGCCGCGTTCACCTCGGCGATGCTGGCCGGCGACGGCGGGTATGCGCTGCGGCTCACCGGCCTGCTGTCGTGGTTCTGGTACCGCAGGGGCCACGTCGCCGAGGGGCTGGCCAGCCTGTCGGCGGCCATGGAGCTCTACCCCGACGCCGAGCCCGGCGTGCGCTCCCAGGCGCTGATCGGCATGGCCGGCCTGCACTACCTGGCCGGTGACTTCCCCGCCGCGAGCCGGCGGGCCAGGGAGGCGGCCGAGATGGCCCGCCTGGCCGACGACCTGGTCGCCGAGGGGCGCGCCCTCACCTACCGCGCGCTCTTCGGCGGCCTGTGCGGGGCGCCGAACGCCCTGGCCGACGCCCGTGCCGCGCTCGACCTGGCCGAGGTGGCCGGCATGGAGTGGCTGCACGCCGAGGCGCTGATGGTGCTCGGCATGCTGCTGGTGTTCGCCCGGGAGACGGGCGAGGCGGCCGGGTGGCTGACCCGGTCGATCGAGGTGGCCACCAGGACGGGACACCGCTTCGTCACCGCCTCCTCGACCTGGCTGCTGATGAAGATCGACCTGCTGAGCGGCCGTACCGACCGGCCGCTGGCGTCCGGGCTGCCGATCCTGCGCATGCTCGACGAGGACAAGGACGTCACGTCCTGGCTGGTCATGGCGCACACCCTGGCCGGGGTGCTCACCGCGGGCGGGCTGCCGCGGGACGGCGCCCGCCTGCTCGGCGCGGTCGAGGCGGTCGGGGCCCGGGTCGGCTTCTCGCCGCCGGAGCTGGACCCGGCCGACGGCGCCGAGCGGGAGCAGCTGATCCGGCACGCGCTGCCCGCCGCCGAGCTGGCCGAGTGCCTGCGCCAGGGCGCCGCCCTGTCACCCGCCCAGGTGCACGGCCTGCTCGACCGGCTGATCCGGAGCCGCGTCCACTGACCTGGGATTCTTGCGCCGGGCGGGCCGGCAGGCTTTGGTACAGGTATGCCCCCAGGTGATCGGCTCGCCGTGCAGACCATCGAGTTCCACGGTGACAAGGTCGCCTTCGGCGAGGCCGGCGTGACGGACGAGGAACGCGCCGCCGCCGGCCGCGAGACGCTCGCCCAGCGCAACCAGGCGCTGCTGCGGGGCAACCGCCGCCGGGCCAGGCGCCGCTACGCCCACGAGCTGCCCGACGGCGTGCACTTCGCGCGCGTGTGGCGGCGGCGTGCCCTGGCCGAGCTGCGGCCCATGCTGACCGGCGGGCCGCTGGCCGTCTGGGGCGAGGACGACGACGTGCTGCACGTGCTCTGGCAGGGGCCGAACGCGCAGCTCGTCTCGGGCGTGCGGTTCCCGATGTGGCCGGTCAAGGGGGCGGCCGACCTGTGGGAGCTGTCCCTGCGCGTACGGCACCTGGACCGGGCCGTGATCGGCGTCACCGCGGTGCCTCCCGGCGGCCGGCCGGTGGAGCGCATCTGGCACGGCTCCCGCGCCGCCCCGGCCCCCGCGACGGCCGCCCGGCTCGCCGGCACGCTGGTCACCCGCGAGATCAGCAGCGTCCACCTGGGGGAGCGCCGCGCGATCACCGTCTACCGGCCGCCAGGTCCGATCCGGCCGATGCCCCTGTGCCTGCTGGCCGACGGGCAGGCCGCCGAGTCGCACGCCCGGGTGCTGGAGCCGGCGATCCTGTCCGGCACGCTGCCGCCGCTGATCCTGGCCGGCCCGCACGCCGCCGACGCGCCGGGGCCGTACCCGGACGGGCGGGCCAGGGAGTACCTGCCCTACGCCGACCCGCGGCGCTTCGCGGCGCACCTGGCCTTCGTCATCGGCGAGGTCCTGCCCGGCTTCCCCGAGGCGAGTCACGTGATCAGCGCCGGCTTCTCCGACGGCGCCGGCTTCGCGCTCACCGCCGCCGACCGGTGCCCCGGCAGGATCGCCGCGGCGGTCGCCCTCAGCCCCAACCTGCTGCCGCAGCTGCTCGACACCACCGTACGGGTGCCCCGCTACCTGGCGGCGGGCACGCTCGAACCGGCCCTGCTCGACTGCGCGCGCTCGCTGGCCGCCCGCCTGGCCGGGGCGGGCGTGGCCCACCGGTGCGAGGCGTGGATCGGCGGCCACGACGGCTACTGGTGGCGGGTGCACCTGCTGGCCGCCCTCACCTGGCTGGCCCGCGAGCCGCTGCCCCGCTCACGCTGACCGCGCGGGCCGGACGGCGGCCAGCACCAGCAGGCCGGCGAACAGCCCGGTGAGCGCGGCGGCCAGGTAGACGGCGTTCAGCGCCGAGGGGAACGAGCCCGGCCCGGTCATGCCGTCCTGGAACAGGATGCCGAACGCGGCGATGCCGAGGGCGTACCCGAGCTGCCTGACGGTGTTGACCGCGCCCGCCGCCATCCCGGCCCGGTGCGGCGGGACGTGCGCCATGGCGGCCGAGCTGAGCGCCGGGATGGCCAGGCCGACGCCGATCCCGGTCACCACCAGGCCCGGCGCGAGCGCCGTCCAGGTGGAGTGCTCGTCGAGCATGCCCTGCAGGAGCGCGCCTGCGGCGATCAGCAGCAGCCCGCCGCCGACCGCGGCACGTGCCGTCAGCCGGGGGAGCAGGCGGGCGGCGGCGACCGAGACGACCAGCGAGGTGCCGGCCATCGGCGTCAGCGCCAGCCCGGCCTGGACCGGCCCGAGGCCCAGCCCGCCGGCCTGCTGCAACCACAGCGAGGTGAAGGCCAGGCAGGCGAACGCGGCCGGCATGAGCAGCCCGGCCCCCGCCATGATCCCGCTGAACGCCGGGTTCGCGAACAGCCGCAGGTCCACCATGGGATGCGCGCCGCGCGACTCCACCAGCACGAACGCGGCGAACGCGACCACCGCCACCGCGAGCGGCACCAGCGTGCGCGCCGACGTCCAGCCGTTCGGGCCGGCCTCGATCAGCCCGTACGTGAGCGCGCCCGCCGCCAGGGTGAACGTGCCCATCCCGGCCCGGTCCAGCCGGCCCCCGCCCGGCAGGCGGGACTCGCCGACCGTGCGCCAGGTCATCCAGGCGGCGGCCAGGCTGATGGGCAGGTTCACCAGGAAGACGGCCCGCCAGTGCAGGTGCTCGGTGAGCAGCCCGCCGAGCACGGGGGCGAGCGCCGCGGCGGCCCCGTTCACGCCGCCCCACACGCCGAACGCGATGCCGCGCTCCCGGCCGTGGTAGGTGGCGCTGATCAGGGCCAGCGTCGTGGCCATCATGGCGGCGCCGCCCGCCCCCTGCAGCACGCGGGCCGCCAGCAGCAGGCCCCCGGTGGGCGCGAGGCCGCAGGCCAGGGAGGCGAGCGCGAACACGCCGAGGGCGATCAGGTACACCTTGCGCCGCCCGGCGTGGTCGGCGACCGAGCCGGCCGCCAGGAGCAGCGCGGCCAGGGCCAGGGCGTAGCCGTCCAGGAGCCATTGGGCGTCGGTGAAGGACATCTTCAGGTCGGCGGTGATGCCTGGTAGGGCCACCATGACGATGGTCACGTCCACCAGGAGCATGAAGGCGCCCAGGCAGGCGGCGGTCAGCGGCCACCAGCTCGTACGGGTCAGTGTCGTGGTCATGGCGGCAAGGGTCCGGCCCGGACGGGGGATGACCCTAGCCGTCGAGGCCGTTCTGCCGGTTTTCCGCGCTCTGTAGCCTGAGCTGGTGGAAAACGTCACGCTCGACGAGGTCGACCGCGGGCTGCTGCACGCGTTGCAGGTGGACGGGCGGGCCTCGTTCAGCCGGATCGCCGAGGTGCTGGGGGTGTCCGACCAGCGCGTGGCCCGCCGCTACCGGCGGCTGCGCTCCAGCGGCACGGTCCGGGTCGTCGGCGTGGTGGACCGGCAGCGGCTCGGCCACCAGTCGTGGGCCATCCGGTTGCGCTGCACGCCCGACGCCGGCGCCTCGATCGCCGAGGCCCTCGGACGGCGGCCCGACACGTTCTGGGTGCACCTGCTGTCCGGCGGCACCGAGATCTCCTGCGGCGCCATCCAGCGCCTCGACCGGGAACGCGAGCCGCTGCTGCTGACCAAGCTGGCCAGGACCAACCGGGTGCTCGCGGTGTCGGCGCACCGGACCCTGCACATGTTCGTCGGCGGCCGCATCGGCTGGGCCGGGCTCGCCGCGCTCTCCGCCGACCAGGTCGCCCACCTGCGGGCCGGCCGCGTGCACGGCCCCCGCGACACCGGCGAGGACGTGACGCTCGGCCCCGGCGACGACGCGCTGCTGGCCGAGCTGTCCCGTGACGGCCGCACCAGCCACGCCGACCTGGCGGCGGTGACCGGCTGGTCGGAGTCCACGGTCCGGCGGCGGATGGACCAGCTCTGCGCGGCCGGCGCCCTGTTCTTCGACATGGACGTGCTGCCCCGGCTGCTGGACTACCGGGTCGAGGCCCAGCTGTGGATGTCGGTGCCGCCCGCCGACCTCGACGCGACCGGCCGGGCGCTGGCCGAGCACCCGGAGGTCGCCTTCGCCGGGGCGACCACGGGCCCGACGAACCTGGCGGCCAACGTGGTGTGCCGCGACGACACCGCCTTCTACCGCTACCTCACCGACAGCCTTGGCGCGCTGCCCGCCATCCGGCACATCGAGACCGCGCCGATCATCAGGACCGTCAAGCGGGCGGGCGCCGGGCTGACGAGTTGACCTCAAGTCGTCTTGAGGTTGCACGCTGGGCGTGGAGTCGTTCCGGATGAGGAGTGGTCATGAGAGTGGTGCAGGTGACGAGGTTCGGCGGGCCCGAGGTGCTGGAGACGCGGAACGTCCCGGATCCGGTGGCCGGGCCGGGCGAGGTCGTGGTGCGGGTCGGCTTCGCCGAGATCAATTTCATCGAGACGCAGCTCAGGCGGGGGTTCACGCCGGGGCCGCCGCTGCCGGAGCTGCCGTACGTGCCGGGTGCGGGCGTCGGCGGGCTCGTGCTCTCCGTGGGCGATGACGTCGATGCCGGGCTGGTGGGGCGGCGGGTGGTGACCCGTACGCCGGGCTTCGGCGGCGGGAACGCCGAACTGGTCGTGGCCAGGGCCGCGGACCTGATCGAGGTGCCGGACGGGCTCGCGCTGGCCGACGCCACGGCGCTGCTCGTCGACGGCAACACGGCCGTGGGCCTGTTCGCGAACGCCGCGATCCGGCCCGGCGAATGGGTGCTCGTCCAGGCCGCCGCCGGTGGGCTCGGCAGCCTGCTCGTGCAGCTCGCGCGCGGGGCCGGCGCGCGGGTGGTCGGGGCGGCGGGCGGCGCGGCCAAGCTGGCGGTGGTCGCCGGGCTCGGCGCCGAGGCCACCGTCGACTACTCGCGTCCCGGCTGGACCAAGGAGGTGCTCGACGCGACCGGCGGGCGCGGCCCCGACGTGGTCTTCGACGGCGTGGGTGGCGAGCTCGGCCGCCAGGCGTTCGAGGTGACCGCGCGCGGCGGGCGGTTCTCCGTGCACGGCGCGTCCAGCGGCAGCGCCACGACCGTCGATCCGGCGGAGGCCGACCGCCGCGGCGTCACCGTGATCGGCCTGGAGCAACTGGCGACCCTGGGCCAGGACGGGAACGAGCGGACCGTGCGCGCGCTCGCCGAGGCGGCGGCCGGGCGGCTCAAGGCGGTCGTCGGGCGCACGTTCCCGCTGGAGCGGGCGGCCGAGGCGCACGCGGCGATCGAGGCCCGCGCGGTGAACGGCAAGGCCCTTCTGGAGGTCTGACCGCCCGCGGGCTCTCGGTGGGATGCCGGGGTCATAATCGAGGCGTGCACCGGCCGTCCAGGCGACTCCTCCTCCAAGCGGGCGCGGTCGCCGTGGCCGCCGTGGCGGGGGCGCTCGCCCGGTCCGAGCCCGCCCACACGCCCGACGACGCCTTCGTCAGGCTGCGTCGCCGGTGGCGGGAGGTGACGGCGGGGTCGGGGTTCGACGCGGGCGCGGAGCCGTACCGGACGCGGCTGGCCGAGATGGGGCGGCGGGCGGCCCGGCACCGCGCGGCCATGGCGTACACGGGCACGTCGCTCTGGGCGGACCAGCCGTTCCCGTCGTTCGCCGCGACGCCGCGGCGGCTGCTGGCCATGGCCCGCGCGTACGCGCTGCCGGGGACGGGGCTGACCGGCGACGCGACCCTGGCCGCCGCCGTCGCCGCCGGGATCGACCACTACCGCCGCCACGTCTACGCCGACGGCGCCGACCCGGCGGGCAACTGGTGGCACTGGGAGATCGGCGTGCCGAAGGCGCTGCTCGACGCGGCCGTGCTGGTCGGGCCGCACCTGGGCGAGCGGCGCAGCGCCGCGCTGCGGGACGCGGTCGACCACTTCGTGCCCGAGAGCCGCCTCGGCGACTACAGCGGCACCAGCACCGCCGCCAACCGGGTGGACCTGTGCGTGGTGATGTTGCTGCGCGCCATGCTCAGGGCCGACCCCGGCAAGGCGGCGCTGGCGGTCTCGGCGCTCGCCCCGGTGTTCCGCACGGTCTCCGAGGGCGATGGTTTCTACCGGGACGGGTCGTTCGTCCAGCACTCGACCGTGCCCTACCAAGGGGCCTACGGGGTGACGCTGCTCACCGGGCTGGCGACGCTGTTCGCGGTGCTGCGCGGCACGCCGTGGGAGGTGGTGGACCCGACCGTGTTCGCCATGGTGGAGCGGTCGTTCGCGCCGTTCGTGCACGACGGGTTCTGCATGGACCTGGTGCGCGGCAGGGGGATCGGCAGGAAGCCGTTCGGCGACCACGACAGGGGCCGCGAGCTGGCCGCCGCGATCCTGCTGCTCGGCGAGGTGGCCCCGGCCGCCGACCGGGCCCGCTGGCAGGCGATGGTCAAGGGCTGGGCGGTACGCCGGACGTGCCGGCCCATGACGGACGAGGCCGACCCGGCCTTCCACGCCCGCCTGACCGCCGTCCTGGCCGACGACGCCGTGCCCGCCGCGCCGGAGCCCGTCGGCCACCGGCTGTTCCCGATGAGCGCGCGGGCCGTGCACCGCAGGCCGGGCTGGTGCGCGGCGCTCAGCATGGCCTCCGCCACCATCGGCCACTACGAGCACGGCAACGGCGAGAACCTGCGGGGCTGGCACACCGGCTCCGGCATGCTCTACTGGTGGGCCGGCGGCCACGCCGACCAGTACTCCGACTCGTTCTGGACCACCGTCGACCCCTACCGGCTGCCCGGCACGACCGTCTCGACCCGGCGGCTGCCCGACGGCGCGGGCCCGGCCTGGGGCGACACCTGCCCGCCCGGCCGCTGGGTCGGCGGCGCCACGGACGGCACGTACGCCGTCGTCGGCCAGCACCTCAATGGCCTCGACAGCACGATGGAGGCGTTCAAGTCGTGGTTCTTCCTCGACGACGCGGTGGTCTGCCTCGGCGCGGGGATCAGCGGCGCGGACGGCGTGCCGGTCGAGACGATCGTGGACAACCGCAGGACCGCCGCCCCGCTGGCCGCCGATCTCCGGGCGGGGTGGGCGCACCTCGACGGCCACGGCGGCTACGTGGTGCCGGACGGCCTGCGCACCCTGCGCGAACGGCGCGGCGACCGCGACTACGTCACGCTCTGGCTCGACCACGGCGTCGACCCCGACCAGGCCGGCTACGTCTACCTGCTCCTGCCGGGCGCGAGCCGCGAGCGCACGGTCGCCAGGGCCGCCGATCCCGGGTGGGTCCGCGTGCTCGTCAACACCGCGCGGCGGCAGGCCGTCCGGGTGGACGCGCTGGGCGTCACCGCGGCCGCCTTCTGGAACGCGGGCGCCGCCGGCCCGCTCTCCGCCTCCGGGCCCTGCGCCGTGCTGGTCAGGGAGCACGCCGCGGGCACGGCCACCGTGACCGTGGCCGATCCCCGGCGCGACCTGGACGGGCTGACCGTGACCTGGGACCGGCCGGTCGCCGGTGTGCTGCGCGGCGACCCGCCGCTCGCGGGGGCGAGGACGGGCGACCGGCTGGCGCTCACCTTCGGGCCGACGGCCGGCCTGGAGGGCGCTTCGGTGACGGTGACCGTCCGGCTGTCGTGACGGGTCAGGAGAGCACGGCCTGGGCGGCGACCAGCTCGGCGTACTTGCCGCCCATGGCCGTCAGCTCGTCGTGGGTGCCGCGTTGCACCACCCGGCCGGCGTCGATCACGAGGATCAGGTCGGCGTCCCTGACCGTGCTGAGCCGGTGGGCGATCACGATCCTGGTCTGGACGAGCCGGCTCAGGTTGGCCTCGATGACCGCCTCCGTGGCGCTGTCGAGGTTGCTGGTGGCCTCGTCGAGCAGCAGGACCTTCGGGCGCGACAGGACGGCGCGGGCCAGGGCGAGCCGCTGCCGCTGCCCGCCCGACAGGCCGCCGCCGTCGGTGAGCATCGTCTCGTACCCCATGGGCATGTCCATGATCTCGTCGTGCAGCGCCGCCAGGCGGGCCGCGGCGACCACCCGCTCCAGGGACGCGCCCGGCTCGTTCAGCGCGATGTTCTCCCTGATCGAGCCGCTGAACAGGGACGGGTCCTGGGTGACCACGCCGAACTGGCGGCGCAGCGTGCGCAGGTTCAGCTCGGCGGCCGGGACGCCGTCGTAACGGATCTCGCCGAGCACGGGTGTGTGCAGCGCGAGCAGCAGCCGGGCCAGCGTGCTCTTGCCCGAGCCGGACGCACCCACCAGGGCGACCTTCTGACCAGGGCGGACGGAGACCGAGACGTCGCGCACGGTCCAGGGGGCGCGCGGGTCGTGGCGGAAACTGACCCCGCGCAGCTCGACCGCGCCTCGCAGCCGCAGCACCTCGATGCCGTTGCTCGGCTCAGGCTCCGAGGCCAGGATGTCGGACAGCCGGTCGAAGTGCGCGCCCGCCTGCTGCAGGCTCTGCAGCCCGGTCATCAGCGAGCCGAGCGGGGTCAGCGCGCCGAGCGCGATGGCGTTCAGCGCCACCAGCGCGCCCACCGTGAGCTGCCCGTCGAGCACCCGCCAGGCGCCCAGCCACAGCAGCCCGAGCGGCGCCGTCACCCGGATCGCGGCCAGCGCCGACTCCAGCAGCCCCCTGGTCAGCCCGGCCCGCACGTCCGCGCTGAGCTGCCTGGCGAAGTGGGACGACCACTGGTCCACGGCCCGCTTCTCGGCGCCCGACGCCTTCAGCGTCTCGATGCCGGTGATCGTCTGGATCAAACTGGTCTGGGACGCCGACAGCGCCGTCAGCTCCTGCCGGGTCAGCGTGGCGATCCGGCTCGTCGTGGCCAGCAGCAGGACCGTCTGCAGCACGGCCAGCCCGGTCAGCGCCAGCCCGAACACCGGGTCCCAGAGGTAGACCAGCACCAGGTAGCCCACGGCCAGCGGGCCGTCCAGCAGCGCCGCCACGACCTGCCCGGTGAGGATGTCGCCGAGCGTCGAGACGCTGCCCGCCCTGGTCACCAGGTCGCCCTTGCCGCGCTGCTGGAAGTACCGGTACGGCAACGTCACCAGATGGCCGACCAGGCTCTCGGTGAGCTCCTGGTCGGCACGGGCCCGTACGGCGACGAGCAGCGCCGCCCGCAGGTACCCGATCACCAGCTGGGCCGCCCCCGCGAGCAGCACGGAGACGCCCAGCAGGGACAGCACGTCCACCGCCCGCCTGGGCACGATGGAGTCCAGGAGGAGCTGCGAGAACATCGGCAGCGCGAGCCCGAGCACCTGCAGCAGCAACGAGGCCGCGATGAGCTGCGCGAGCAGCCCCCTGCGCCGCCGGAACAGCGTCCGGACGAACTCCCTGCGCCAGGCCCCGGCCGCCGAGGTCGTGCCGCGCCGGAACCCCTCGCCCGGCTCGAACACCAGCAGCACGCCGGTGAACCCGGCCCCGAACTCCTCCGGCGTCAGCCTGCGGCGGCCGTGCCCGGGGTCGACGACGTCCACGCGGTCGGGGGACCAGCGTTCGACCACGATGAAGTGGTTGAACTCCCAGTGCGCGACGGCGGGGAGCGGCACGCGGGCCAGGTCCTCGGGGGCCAGGGAGAAGGCGCGGGCCTTGAGACCGTGGTCGCGGGCGCCGTCCACGACGGCCTTGGCGCTCAGGCCGTCCCTGCCGACCTGGAGCCGCTCGGCGACCTGGTGGAGCGTGGTGCGCTGCCCGTGATGGCACAGCACCATGGCCAGGCAGGCCGCGCCGCACTCGGTGTCGGTGTTCTGGAGCAGTACGGGCAGGCGGCGGAACATCAGGCGACCGCCTCGACCGCGACCATGGTCAGCAGGAGGCCGGTGACGAGGAGCACGGCCACCAGCAGCCACAGCGCGAGGAACGACGGGGTGCTGATCACCGGCGGCATCCGGGTGACCCGCGACATCGCCCGGTGCCGCAACGCCTCCTCCCGGTAGATGCCCTGCGCGTCCCGCCGGTCCCGCGTCTGGGGTGCCGCGTGGCGCGGGGCCGGGCGCGTCGTGCCGTACGGATCGTTCAAGGCCGGCGCCCCCCGCCTGGAACCGTCGCCCGCCACCCCCATGGCTTACCTGCCTCTCCACTCAAGTCCCGGCCAGCCTAGGAACGCCTACTTGGAAGCCACTTGGGATCCACTGCTCGGCGCACCGCCCGCCGGCGGCCGACTGACACTCGGGTCAGCGGAAGAGGAGGTCGCCGAAGTTCGGGTCGGCCGGCTCGCCCGGGTCCCTGTCGGTCGGCGAGGGCAGGGCGGTGGGGGCCGGGTCCGAGGGGGTGGCCTCCGGCGTGGCCGTGGGGGAGGGGCCGGCCGAGCCCGTCCAGCCCGGCGTGGGCGTCGGCGTGACCGTGGCCGGCACGGACGGCGTGGGTGTCGCGGCCGGGCCGGTGGACGGCCCGGGTGACGGCGTCGGGCTCGGCGGCCGGGTCGCGGGACGTTCGTGCCGCGGCTCGCCGGCCGCCCGCCCGTCCCGGCGGTCCTTGCGGCCGGGAGCCTTGCCGGCCTCGTCCGGGGCCCGTCCGGCGACCTGGTCGGCCACCGTGCGGTCCACGATGACCTCGTAGATCACGATGCTCCCCATGCTGACGGTGAACACCAGGGCCGCGGCCCCGCCCACCCTGGCCCACCGCGGCCTTCTCCCGCGCAGGGCGACCGCCGTGCGCCGCTTCACCCTGTCGCCCGTGCGCTTGAGGTAATGCGTGTAGACGTCGGCGATGACGGTGCTGGCCACGCTCATCATCGCGGCGCCGATCACCGTCCCCGCCGTCCCGAGGTAGGAGGCCGCGACCGCGGCGGTGACCGCGGCCAGGGCGCTCCCCGCGATCTGCGGCACGCTCAGCTCCAGTTTCCGCTGCTTGCCGCTCATAGCCAGGATCGTCCCCTCTTGTGGTGCGACGAAGGTGAACAAGCCACCTTGGCCCCCACAGGACGGGACGCCCACGGCGACGCGCGGCGCTTTGCCGCGACCTGGACCGGCCCTTGACGAGGGCGGGAACCGGTTCACCCCGGGCCGCGGAGCGGCGGGTCACCGCACGAGCGGAAGCCGGTTCACCCCCGTCATGGTCGGCGTGGGCATGAAGACCACCGGGTCGCTGGGATCGGTGCGCAGGACGCCGACCCGGTCGAGCAGGATGTTCAGCGCCACCCGTCCTTCCAGCCGGGCCAGGGGAGCGCCCAGGCAGAAGTGGATGCCCCGGCCGAAGGCGAGATGCGGGTTGGGGTCGCGGCCGGCGTCGAAGACGTCGGGGTCGGGGAACTGCCTGGGGTCCCGGTTGGCCGCGCCGAGCCAGAGCATGACCATCTTGTCGGCCGGGATCGTCACCCCGCCCAGCTCGACCTCGCGGGTGGTCGACCGGGCCAGCCCGGCGAACGGGGTGAAGAGCCGCAACGACTCCTCGATCACGGCCGGCACGGTGGAGCGGTCGGCCCGTACCTTGTCCTGCTGCTCGGGGAAGGCGTCCAGGCACACCACGGTGTTGCCGAGCAGCATCGTCGTGGTGATGTGCCCGGCGAGCAGCAGCAGGATCGCGAAGTTGACGACCTGGTCGTCGGGCAGGCGCTCGCCGTCCACCTCGGCCTCGACCAGCTTGGTGAGCAGGTCGGCGCGGGGCCGCGCGCGGCGCTCCGCGGCGTGCCCGGCGAGGTAGTGCGTCATCTCCCGCCATGGTTTGAGGGTGTTCGCCACGTTCGCGCTCTGGTTCTCCACCGGCTCGGCGAGCGAGACCTTGGCATCGCGCTGGAACAGCCCGTCGGCCCACTGCCTGAACAGGGCCCGGTCGCTGCTCGGCACCCCCAGCAGCTCGGCGATGACGATGACGGGGAGCGGGTAGGCCAGGTCGGCCACCAGCTCCAGGCGGTCGCGGCCGTCGGTCGCGTCGAGCAGCTCGTGGGTGAGCTCGGCGATCCGCGGTTCGAGGTCCGCGACGACCTTGCGGGTGAACGCGCTGCTGACCAGCTTGCGCAGCTTGCCGTGCTCCGGCGGGTCGATCTGGGTGATGAACCCCTTCATCGAGAAGTCGTCGCCCTCCGGCAGCAGCCCCTTGGGGATCAGCCGCATGGTGTCGGAGGAGAACGTGACGGGGTCGGCGAAGACGTCGTGCACTTCCTGGTAGCCGTGGACGTTGTACATCCCGGCGGTGGCGTCGTACTCGACGGACGGGCCCGATCGCGGCCCATGCAGCCAGAAGTGCTGCTTGGAGATGTTGTACCGTTCGACGATGTCGGACATCGCCTCTCCTTAGTCGTAGATCCACTTTCGGTAGGGCGGGATCAGTTCCTCGAGAATTGCGATGAACTCCGCCGCCGCCGCCTCCAGAACCTCGGCGGACGGCTGCACGGCGGGCTCGAAGGCGTGGCGCACGGTGAAGGCGAGCGCGTCCGCCTGCTCCTCCACGCTCAGCTCCGTCCCGACGGTGTCGATGCCGTCGAGCAGGTAGAACCCCGTGGACGCGGCGCTCCACGTGTACCGGGGGTGCGGCATGTCGGACCTGAGCAGGCCGTACCGCTCGGCCACCCGCTGGAACCGCTCGGCCGCGAGGGCGTCGTGGCTGCGCAGCGGGTGCTTGACCAGTTTGCCCAGCAGCTCGATGTCGGTGGTGAACAGCGCCCGGAGCAGCGGCCTGCGGCTCATGGAGACGAAGGCCGCCCGCGAGAAACGATGCGGCAGCACCTGGGCGGGATCGTGCCGCAGCAGCGCCGCGAACTCCTCCAGGACCTCGATGGACTCCCGCAGCAGCAGCGCCTCGAACAGCTCGTTCTTGGTCCGCCAGTGCAGGTAGATGGTGCCCTTGCCCACCCCGGCGCGGCCCGCGATGTCGTCGACGGTGACCCTCCGGTAGCCGTGACGCAGGAGCAGCTCGCCCGCGGCGTCGAGGATCCGGTCCGCCCTTTCCACCATGCGCTACACCTCATGACTAGATATGAAATCTGGTCATCAGTCACGCTACGCCGCACCGGAGCCGCACACAAGGGACCGCTCAGCCCAGGACGGCCGGCCGCAGCTCGTCCTCGCACCACTGGCGGAAACCGGTGGGCGTGGTGGCGTGCGGGGTGCGCGGCTCGGCGTTGTCCAGGCCCTGGTTCTTGGCCTCCATCATGTCGGCCATCCCCTGGGCCATCGCCTCCGACCTGCCCTGCTCGGCCATCATGGCCCTGAACGCCGCCACCGGCACGTGCCGCAGGGCGACCGGCCGTCCCAGCACCTCGGACATGATCCGCGCCATGTCCTCGCCCGACAGATCCTCCGGACCGAGCACCGGGACGTCGGCCCGCCCGGTCCAGTCGCGGTCGAGCAGCAGCCCGGCGGCCACCGCCGCGATGTCGCGGGTGGCGCAGGCGGGGGCCTTCAGGTCACCGTGGATCGGCGAGAAGAACACGCCCTGGTCCCTGATCACCGCCGCCTGCTCGAGCAGGTTGTCCATGAACGAAGGCAGCGTCAGGGCCCGGTAGTGCACGCCCGTGCCGGCGATCAGGTCGTCCATGGCCAGGGAGGCCGTCACGAGACCGGCGTTCAGCGGCAGGCCGCGGCCCAGGGCCGAGACCCCGACGACCCGGCCGACCCCGCGGCGCACGAACGCCTCGCAGGCCGGACGGCTGAAGTCCAGGTAGGCGGCGTCGAGGCTAGCGGCCCGCGGATTGGGCGGAACGACCCAGAACACGGCGTCGGCGCCCGCGAACGCCTCCTCGACGACGCGGGCGTCGCCGTGCGAACCCGGCACGACCTCCACCCGCTCGCGCACGGGCGCAGGCAGACGGGCCGGGTCCCGCACGACGACGCGGACCGGCTCGTCCGTGGCCAGGACGAGGTCGAGAACCTGCCGGCCGATCCGGCCGGTGGGCGTGGTGATGACGATCAAGGAAAACTCCAGGGGGAATCGGGGATGTCGTGCTGGGGGGCACGGCCAGTCAACCGAGCCCGGCGGCGAACCTGAAGGACCGATCCGATCACCATTGATACCCTGCGGATATGAATGACCTGGAGGTCCGCGAGCTCCGCTACTTCGTGGCCGTGGCCGAGGAGCTGCACTTCGGGCGGGCCGCCGAGCGGCTGGGCATGGCGCAGCCCCCGCTGTCCCGGGCGATCCGCGAGCTGGAACGGCGGCTGGGCGTGCGCCTGCTGGAGCGCACCACGCGGCAGGTCACGCTCACCCCGCCGGGCGAGGTCTTCCTGCGCGACGCCAGGATCGCCCTCGACGCGGTCGCCGCGGCGGCCCGCCGGGTCCGGCACGCGGCCCGTCCCGAGCCGGAGCTCCGGGTGGCGCTCAAGGCCGACTATGACGCCGGGCTGCTGCCGCGGATCCTCGCGGCCTACCGCGACGAGGAGGGCGCGCTCCCGGTCGAGCTGCTGCTGGGCGGGCGCAACGAGCAGGCCCCCGCCCTGCGCGACGGCCGGGCCGACGTCGCACTGCTGGCCACCCCCTTCGACCACCGCGACCTCGACACCGAGCCGCTGCTGAGCGAGCCCCGCCTGGTCGCGCTGTCGGCCGCCGACCCGCTGGCCGCCCGGCCCGTCCTGGCCATGGCCGACCTGACCGGCCGGCCGCTGCCCGACGGCACCCCCGCCGAGCGCGACGGCGCCGAACCCCTCCCCGGCCACCGGCCGCGCCGCACCGGCCTGGACCTGGCCCAGATCTGCAACCTGGTGGAGCTGGGCAGCGCCGTCTGGTTCGTCCCCGTCTCGGTGGCGCGGCGCCATCCCCGGCCGGGCATCGCCTACCGGGAGGTCGCCGACCTGTCGCCGTCGGAGCTGGCCGTGGGGTGGCCGCAGGGGTCCCGCTCACCGGCCGTGGCCGCGTTCGTCCGCGCCGCCGTCGCCGTCGCGGTGGGTCTGGGCCCACTTCGTACGGGGGCGTAGCGGGATACCGGGGGAGGGCTCTTCAGTCGTACGTTCTCCCAGGTCGGGCGGCACCGCCCGGGAACCGGAGAAGACAGACGTGACAGCCCGATGGGGTGCCCGGACATCACCAAAAGGTGCACCCTGGCACAATTGGCGCCGTGCCGAAGGACGCTGGCAGGTGAGATCGCCCGCGAGGGGCGGGCCCCTGCGCTGGGGCGTCGAGATCGTGCTCGGCCTCTGCCGCTCGGCCGTCCTGGTCCTGCTGACCTGCCTGATGCCGATCGTCGGCGTCGTCGTCGGCCACTTCGGCGCCAAGCTGGCCTACTCCTGGTCGGCGAACCTGACCGCGCCCCCGTTCGTCGTGGCCCTGGCGCTGCTGGGGGAGACGCTGGTGGTGATCGTGTGGATCGCCGTGGCCCTGTGGGTCGTGCACCCGCTGACCAGCCGCACCCTCAGCCAGGCCGCCCGCCGGCTCGCCGCGCGCTGGCTCGGCCTGCGCATCGAGGTCGCCTACCGCACCCCCTCACCGGTCACCCGCATGGCCACCGGCCACTGGTGGGACGGCGAGGAGTACCACAAGTCCGAACGGGAGGCCCGCCGCCGCGCCCGGATGAACGCCCGCTTCCACGACCCCCAGCTGCACTGGGACGGGCTGTGGTGCGTGCTCGCCGGGCTGACCGTGCTGCCGGTCGCGGCCCTGCCGCTGGTCGGCCTGGCCGGCGGCGCCTACCTGACGCTCGTCCCCGGCTTCCGCGGCCCGGGCATCGCCCTGATCGTCGCCGGGCTGGCCGCCGCGCCGTTCGCGTGGCGCGTCCTCGGCCCCCTGGCCGGCCGGCTCCTCGGCCCGATCCCGGACTCGCGGCTCGGCCGACGGGTGGCCGAGCTGGAGGCCGTGCGCGCCGACCTGACCCAGACCCAGGCCGCCGAGCTCGAACGCATCGAGCGCGGCCTGCACGACGGGGCCCAGGCGCGGCTGGTCGGCATGGGCATGTCGATGCAGGCCGCGGAACACCTCCTGGAGACCGACCCCGCCGCCGCCCGCGCCATCCTGGCCGACGCCCGCGCCTCTTCGATCGCGGCGCTGGCCGAGCTGCGCTCGCTGGTCCGCGGCATCAACCCGCCGGTGCTCACCGAGCGCGGCCTGGTCGACGCCGTCCGGGCCCTGGCGCTCGACGCGCCCGTCGAGGTCGCCGTACGCAGTTCCGTGCCCGCACGGCCCGAGCGTCCGGTCGAGTCCGCGGTCTACTTCGCCGTCGCCGAGCTGCTGGCGAACGTGGCCAAACACGCCCGCGCCACCCAGGTGACCGTCGAGCTCGGCTACGAGCCGCAGGCGCGGACACTCACCGCGACCGTCACCGACGACGGCGCCGGCGGGGCCACCGCGTCCTCCGGCTCCGGGCTGGACGGCGTCAGGCGCCGGATGGCTGCCTTCGGCGGCCGTCTGGAGATCGACAGCCCCCTCGGGGGTCCCACCCGCGTCTCAGTGGCGGTGCCGTGCGAATTGTCATAGCCGAGGATCTCTTCCTGCTCCGCGACGGGCTCGTCCGTCTCGTCCAGGCGTACGGGCACACCGTCGTCGCGGCCGTCGACTCCGGGCCCGCGGCGCTCGAAGCGCTGGTCGGCAACCGTCCCGACGTGGCGATCGTGGACGTACGGCTGCCGCCGACCTTCTCCGACGAGGGGCTCCAGGCCGCGCTCGCCGCCCGCCGCGAGGTGCCGGGCCTGCCCGTGCTGATCCTCTCCCAGCACGTGGAGCAGCTCTACGCCCGCGAACTGCTGGCCGACGGCCAGGGCGGCGTCGGCTACCAGCTCAAGGACCGCGTACTCGACGCAGGCCAGTTCATGGACGCGCTCGCCCGCGTCGCCGACGGCGGCACGGCGCTCGACCCGACGGTGGTCGCGAAGCTGCTCGGCCGCCCCGCCCACGCCGACCCCCTCGCCACCCTCACCGAACGCGAACGCTCGGTGCTCGAACTGATGGCCGAGGGCCTGTCGAACGCGGCGATCGCGGCCCGGCTGTTCCTCAGCGAGGGCGCCATCAGCAAGTACACGACCACGATCTTCGCCAAGCTCGGCCTCGCCGCCGACGACGACACCAACCGCCGGGTGCGCGCCGTCCTCACCTACCTGGGCGCCACCGGCCTCTAGTGCTCGACGGCACGCTCCGCCCGGGACGGCAGGAGCAGCGCGGTCGCCACCACCGCCACCGACAGGACCGCGCCCACCACGAACGCCAGCCGCATGCCGCCGAGGGTCGCCAGTGCCTGCGTGAGGCCCTCGGCCCGCAGGGTGTCGGCCCGCGCGCTCATCACGGTGACCACCAGCGCGGTGCCGATCGCCGCGGCGACCTGCTGCAGCGTGCTCAGGATCGAGCTGCCGTGCGGGTACAGGTGCGGCGGGACCGCCCCGAGGCCCAGCGTGAAGACCGGGGTGAAGGTCGCGGCCAGGCTCACCATGAGCAGCGCGTGCAGGCCGAGGAGCTGCCAGTAGGGCATCGTCATCGTGACCTGGGTGAACCCGGCCAGCGCGAGCATGATCCCGATCGCGCCGGGGATGACCAGCACCCGGCCGCCGTGGTTGTCGAACAACCGGCCGACGGCCGGGCCGAGCAGGCCCATCGCCAGGCCGCCGGGCATCACCAGCAGCCCCGTCTCCAGCGGGCTGAGCGCCCGGACGTTCTGCAGGTAGAGAGGCAGCAGGATCATCGAGCCGAGCATCGCCATGAAGGCCACCGACATCAGGACGAGCGCCACCGTGTACGTACGGTGGCGCAACGTGCGCAGGTCCATCAGCGGCGCGCCGCGCCTCTGCAGCACGAGCTGGCGCACCACGAAGACGGCGATGGTGACCAGCCCGGCCGACGTGATCGCGGCGGCGACGCGCACGTCCCCGCCCTCGAACCGGCTGAGCCCGTAGACCAGGCCGCCGAAACCGGCCGCCGCCGTCACCACGCTGAACCAGTCGATCGTGCCGACCTCGGGCTCGCCGGTGTTCCTGAGCTGCCGCAGGCCGCTCCACGTGATCAGCCCGGCGATCGGCAGCACCACCGCGAACAGCAGCCGCCACGACCCGAAGTGCAGGATCACCCCGGAGATCGCCGGACCCATGGCAGGGGCGACGGAGATCGCCAGCGTCACGTTGCCCATCACCCGCCCGCGGTCCTTCTCCGGCACGACCTGCATCAGCGTGGTCATCAGCAGCGGCATCATCACGGCCGTGCCGGACGCCTGGACGATCCGGGCCCCCAGCAGCACCCCGAACACCGGCGCGACCGCGGCCAGCGCCGTGCCCAGAAGGAACAGCCCCATGGCGGTGGTGTACGCCGTCCGGGTGGTGACCCGCTGCAGGAACCAGCCGGTGATCGGGATGACCCCGGCCATGGTCAGCATGAAGGCCGTGGAGAGCCACTGGGCGGTCTGCTCGGTGATGTGCATGGCGTCCATCAGCCGGGGGATCGCGTTGATCATGATCGTCTCGTTGAGCACGACCACGAACGTCGCCAGCACCAGCAACCGGATCACGGCGGGCGTACGCCCCGAACCGGCGGACACGCCCTCGGTGGATGATTCGAGTTGTGGGCTGGACACGGTACCTCTATCGGTCTCGGGCCTGACCTCGTCACGGCCGGCCTGGCGGTTGTCGGTCTCGTCAGCAGTCCTCGTCACCCCCATACTGACCACCCCCACCGACGAAACTCATCGCCGCGTCCCACTGGCCCTGGATCCGAACGGTCAGCGATCGCCGGGGTACACGTATCCCTCCTCGGCGATCTCCTCCAACCTCGCTGCTCCGATCACCGCTTCCACCGCGTCGCCGACGAGTCCGCGCGCCCTGGCCAGGCGCTGGAACAGCTCCCGATCGACCATGTAGTCCACCAGGATCTGCGGGCTCGCGTCGGCGAAGGCGATCCGCGACCGGATCCGGTCGAGCGACACGACGAACTCCTCCAGGTCGCTGAAGTGCTCGATCGCGTCCGGCAGCCGCAACGTGACCTCGGCTCCACCGTTGATGTCCAAGATCGGAGTACCTCCGTACGGGAAATGGCCATGCGCCGCCTTACAGCGGAATCGAGCTGGGCGCGCTCACGGTGGCGCGGCGCATCGCCGTCATGGAGAGGAGAGTCCGCAGGCTCGGGCTGCCCGCACCTCGGACTGAATCACTGCCCGGAAAGCAAAATGTGGAGGCCCGGTTGAACCGGTGCCTCCACATGTGTGGGGTGTGTGTCCGAGGGGGGACTTGAACCCCCATGCCCATCACTGGGCACTAGCACCTCAAGCTAGCGCGTCTGCCTATTCCGCCACCCGGACTTGGTGCCTGCACGCGGGACCGTCATCTCGCGTCGGCTCCGTAAGGTTAGCAAACTCTGGGGGGTGAGTCATACCAAGTATCGGCACAGGGGAGAGGCGCCGCCTCTCCTGCGGCTCGCCGCCGGCACCGCCGGACCGTCCGGATGACCCTCCCAGGTGAGTTCCGTGAAGCGGGCCGGCGTGTCCTTGGCCATTTTCGGGGTCTCTGCTGAAAAGCCCTTGCGGCAACTTTGGGTGCTGCTACGGTTACGGATCGTTGAGGGGTGAGTCCACGGACCGGCCTCACGACGTGAGGCCGGTTCCGGAAGCTGGGAGGTCACGTGGCACGCACGAAGGTCGGGCAGTCGAGGGCGTCGTCCCTCGCTGTGCGCCGCGTGCCCACGACGCTCCCGGAGCAGGACACGACCGCCGAGCGGGCCGACCGGATGGCGCGGTTCGCGGCCGGTGCCCGCAGGGTTGTCGTGCGGGCAGTCACGATGGGCGCCCTCGTGGCGGCCGGATGGCTGCTCGCCGTCGTGTTCGGAGCCATGTCCGCCGCTCCGGCGGCCGCGGATGCCACCGCGGCCACCACAGGAGCCGCCGACGCGGCCCCCGCTCCACTTTCGGTCCCCGCCTACCTCTCGGCGTCGGACAACGCCGAGGCGATGGCGGGCCGCACCGTGGACGGTCTCAACAGCCAGCAGGATCCTGGCCTGCCACCACCATCCTCCGCCGGAAAGATCTTGGACACCGATGGACTGGTGCCCAACGGTGGTGGCAGCGGCCCGTTCGGGCCCGGTATGGGGGATGTCGCGCGGTCCGGTGTCGACCCGCGGCTGCAGTACCAGTCCGCCGTCATGGCGCGTGTGCTGCCCCCCGTCGTCCGCACAGCGGCGGACGACCCTTCCTTCTCACCTGACTGATCCCGCCATCTCAACACGCCCCGGACGTTCCGTCCGGAGAGCGACGGCGGAGCGTGGTCAGATCCCCTCCGTCGGCGGGTGAGACGTCAGTCAACCTGTTCGCGAATCCGAGGCCACCGTTGTGTGCGACCTCGCACGGCCTCGGCTGCCCGCGAACCGTTTCAGCTATCCCCCCAAGAACCACTAGGAGCATTCACCATGCGTACGTGGGCTAAAGCATCTACTCCTGCGGCCCTTCTGGCGGTCGCGGTCATGTCGTTCGGCAGCAGCGCGGCCATCGCCGACACCTCGGGAGACTCCTCCGTCGGCGGCGGCAACCAGGTCAACCTGCCGATCAACCTGCCCATCGACATCAGCGGCAACGCCGTCGGCGCGGCCGGCCAGTCGTCCGCCGGTTCCCAGGGCGGCGCCTCGGTCGAGAACGTCGGCCCGAGCGACATCCCCAACAGCACCTCCGGAAACTCCAGCGTGCTGGGCGGCAACCAGGTCAACGCGCCGATCACCGCGCCGCTGAACGCCTGCGGCAACGCGGTCTCCCTGTTCGGCAAGTCGGACGCGGGCTGCCGGGGCGGCGCGACCGTCCACAACAAGGGCAAGGGCGGCGCCGGGGGCAACCAGACCTCGGGCGACTCCAGCCTCATCGGCGGGAACCAGCTCACGGCGCCGATCACGGCTCCGATCAACGCCTGCGGCAACGCGCTGGCCATCTTCGGCGACGCGACCGCGGGCTGCAAGGGCGGCGCCTCCGTGCACAACAGCGGCGTCGGCAACGCGGGCGGCAACCGTACGTCCGGGCGCTCCTCCGCGCTGGGCGGCAACCAGGTGATCGCGCCGGTCAACGGGCCGATCAACATCTGCGGGAACGCGGTGGCGGTGTTCGGGCGGGCGTTCGCGGGCTGCCAGGGCGGCGCCAGCGTGACCAACTCGGGCGGCGGCGGCTGGCTGCACCACATGGCCGCGCCGGGCTCCACGGGCAACGACACCGACGGGCGTTACGGCGCGGGCAGCGGCAACCAGGTGATCACCCCCGTCACCCTGCCCATCACGGCCTGCGGCAACGCCGTCGGCAACGCGGTGGCCAACTGCCGGGGCGGCGCGACGGTGCTGAACACCCGCGCCGGTTCGGGGGCGGGCGGCAACACCACCTCCGGGCGTTCTGGCGTGCTGAGCGGCAACCAGGCGATCGCGCCGATCACGGCTCCGATCAACGTCTGCGGCAACGCGGTGGCCGCGTTCGGCAAGGCGTTCGCCGGGTGCAGGGGCGTCGTCTCGGTCAAGAACGGCGGCCGGGGCGCCGGCGGCAACCACACCTCCGGGCAGTCGGGCGTCGGGGCGGGCAACCAGGTCGTGGCCCCGATCACCGCCCCGCTCAACGTCTGCGGCAACGCGGCCGCGGTGCTCGGCGCGTCCACCGCCCACTGCAAGGGCGGCGCGGCCGTCTGGCCGCACAACGGTGTGGGCGGCGGCGGCAACACGACCTCCGGGCGTTCTGGCGTGCTGAGCGGCAACCAGGTGATCGCGCCGATCACGGCCCCGGTCAACGTCTGCGGCAACGCCGTGGCCGTGCTGGGCGACGCCGCGGCGGGCTGCCTGGGCGGCTCGCACGTCGGCAAGCCGGGCAACCCGGGCGGCGGCTACAACCAGTTCCTGCGTTCCACCGGCCACCAGGCGGCGGCCAAGAGCGGGCTGCTGCCCGCGGTGCCCGCCGTCCCGGCGCTCAACGGTGTCAACGGCACCGGCGCCGTGCCCGGGCTGCCCGACGTCGGCGGCCTGCCGAAGGCGGGCGGCCTGCCGGTTCCCGGCAACGTGACGCAGCAGCTCCAGGGCTCTGGCCTGCCGGTCGGCGGCGGCCTGTCCTCGCTGCCGCTCGTGGACGACGCGTCCAAGACCCTGGGCCTGCCCGCCCTGCCCGAGCTGCCCGGCCTTCCCGGCCAGGCGCAGGCTCCGGTGCAGGGTCCGGCGCAGGCCAGGCCCGGCGAGGTGGACATGCCGGCCAGGTCCTGGGAGAAGCGGGTGCCCGTCCGGCCCGGCAAGCGTCACATGGCCGACAGGTCCGACAACGTGCGCAGGGGGCCGGCCCGTCCCTCGTCGCCGCTCTCCCCGGCCACCGACCTGCTCTCCTCCACCCCGGTCGGCGGCGCCGTGACCTCCGCCACCGGCGGCCTGCCGGTCGGCAACCTGGGCCTGATGAGCGCCGCCCAGCCCGCCGGTCTCACCGGGATGAACTCCAGCTCGCTGCTCGCGCTGCTGCTCGGCTCGATGTTCGCCGCCTCGGCCACGCTGTTCGCGACCGCCCGCCGGTTCCGGTTCGGCCGTAAGTAGATATACGGCATAGGTCGGTAACCACAGATACCGCTACCGCTCCACCGCCTGGGAGCGGTAGGCGATAGATGCTTTGCCCGTTCCGGGGGCGCGGCCCGGAGCGGGCAAAGCCATGTCCAGGCTCAGAGCGTGCTGCGGACACGGATGACCTTGCGTCGCAGCCGTACGTGCCGGCTCCCATCGGGGTGCACCCGCACCCGCGCGAGCTCCCACTGGCCGTACTCTGCGTGTTCGGTCAGCAGTTGACGTGCGGCTTCGCGAGTGAGGTCGCGCGGAATGAAGATATCCATGTAGGAGTAGTCGAGCACAACGATTAGTCTCCAGGGTGAGTCAGGGCGCCATGCCGCTCGATGGGGCTTATTCTGCGTGCTTGTGGGTGGACCCGGAAGCTAGTGGGTAGCCCGGGGGAAGGAAATTTCCGCGAGTCGGGTTACCTTTCAGATCTATGCCGACTCCCGGCAGGGGGATTGCAAGCGAACAGTGAGGTAGGAAGCAGCGTGCCAGCCAAGAACGGCAGCTCCGGCGGAACACGCCTGGTGATCGTCGAGTCGCCCGCCAAGGCGAAGACGATCGAGAAATACCTCGGCGCCGGCTACACCGTCGAGTCCAGCATCGGCCACATCCGTGACCTGCCGGAGCGGGCCGACGACATCCCCGAGGCCTTCAAGAAGGAGTCCTGGGCGCGCCTTGGCGTGAACGTCGAGCACGAGTTCGAGCCGCTGTACGTCGTCAACCCCGACAAAAAGGCGCAGGTCAGCAAGCTGCGGCAGCTGTTGAAGGGCGCTGACGAACTCTACCTGGCCACTGACGAGGACCGGGAGGGCGAGGCGATCGCCTGGCACCTGCGCGAGGTGCTCAAGCCGACCGTGCCCGTCCACCGCATGGTGTTCCACGAGATCACGCCGCAGGCGATCCGCGACGCCGTCGCGAACCCGCGCGACCTCAACCTCCGCCTGGTCGACGCCCAGGAGACCCGCCGCATCCTCGACCGGCTCTACGGTTACGAGGTCAGCCCGGTCCTGTGGAAGAAGGTCAAGCCGCGGCTGTCGGCCGGCCGGGTGCAGTCGGTGGCGACGCGGCTGGTGGTGGAGCGTGAGCGGGAGCGCATGGCGTTCACCTCCGCCCACTACTGGGACCTGCAGGCGCTGTTCGACTCGGGCAAGCCCGAGGAGCGGCCGCGTGACTTCACCGCGACGCTGACCTCGGTCGACGGCAAGAGGGTGGCCCAGGGGCGCGACTTCGCCAGCACCGGGCAGCTCAAGACGGCCGACGTGCTGCACCTGTCCGAGGCCGCCGCCGGTGAGCTGGCCGGGCGGCTCCAGGGCACGTCGTTCTCGGTCAGGTCCGTCGAGCGCAAGCCGTACACGCGCAAGCCGTACGCGCCGTTCCGGACGACCACATTGCAGCAGGAGGCCAGCCGGAAGCTGGGCTTCTCCGCCAAGTACACGATGCAGGTGGCCCAGCGGCTGTACGAGGGTGGCTTCATCACCTACATGCGTACCGACAGCATCACGCTGTCGGAGACCGCGATCGCGGCCGCCCGCTCGCAGGCCATCAAGCTCTACGGCGCCGCGTACGTACCCGACAAGCCGCGCGTCTACACCAGCAAGGTCAAGAGCGCGCAGGAGGCCCACGAGGCGATCCGGCCCTCCGGCGAGGAGTTCCGCACGCCGGGCGAGGCCAACCTCTCCGGCGACATGTACCGCCTCTACGAGCTGATCTGGCAGCGCACCGTCTCCTCGCAGATGAAGGACGCGGTCGGCGAGTCGATCAGCGTCAAGGTGATCGGCAGTTCGGCCGCCGGCGAGAACGTCGAGTTCAGCGCCTCGGGCCGGACGATCACCTTCTACGGGTTCCTCAAGGCGTACGTGGAGGGGGCCGACGACCCCTCGACCGACCGCGACGACTCCGAGAAGCGGCTGCCCAACCTGGCCGAGGGCGACGCGCTGACCGTGTCGCGGCTCGACGTGGCCGCCCACTCCACCAAGCCGCCGGCCCGCTACACCGAGGCCTCGCTGGTCAAGGAGATGGAAGACCGCGAGATCGGGCGGCCCTCGACGTACGCGTCGATCATCGGCACGATCCTCGACCGCGGCTACGTGTTCAAGAAGGGCACCGCGTTGGTGCCGTCCTTCCTGGCCTTCGCCGTGGTCAACCTGCTTGAGCAGCATTTCGGCAACCTGGTCGACTACGACTTCACGGCCGAGATGGAGAAGGTGCTCGACGACATCGCCAACGACCGCGCCGAGCGGGTGCCCGAGCTGCAGCGCTTCTACTACGGCGCGGGCGACGGCGACGAGGGCCTGAAGGAGATGGTCACCGACCTCGGTGACATCGACGCCAAGGAGATCAGCTCGTTCCCGATCAAGGGGACGGACATCGTCCTGCGGGTCGGGCGTTATGGGCCGTACCTGGACAGAGACGGCGCGCGAGTCAACGTGCCCGAGGACACCACGCCCGACGAGCTGACGGCGGAGAAGGCCGAGGAGCTGTTCTCGCGGCCGACCGGCGACCGTGAGCTGGGGCGCGACCCCGTGAGCGGGCACATGGTCGTGGCCAAGGACGGCCGTTACGGGCCGTACGTGACGGAGATCCTGCCCGAGCCGGCCGAGGACGAGACGCCGAAGAAGCGGACGAAGAAGGCAGACGCCCCCAAGCCGCGCACCAGCTCCCTGTTCAAGACGATGTCCCTGGACACGATCACCCTCGACGACGCCCTCAAGCTGCTGGCCATCCCCCGGGTGGTGGGCGAGCTCGACGGCGAGGAGGTCGTGGCGCACAACGGGAAGTTCGGGCCGTACATCAAGAAGGGCACCGACTCCCGCTCCCTCACCTCCGAAGAGGACCTGCTGACGGTCACGATCGAGCAGGCCAAGGAGCTGTTCGCGCAGCCCAAGCAGCGCGGGCGGCGGGCCGCCGCGGCGGCGCCGCTGCGGGAGCTGGGCGACGATCCGGCGTCGAAGAAGCCGGTCGTGGTCAAGGAGGGGCGTTTCGGCCCCTACGTGACCGACGGCGAGACGAACGCGTCGCTGCGCAAGGGCGACACGGTCGAGGACATCACCATCGAACGGGCCGCCGAGCTGCTGGCCGAGCGCCGCGAGCGGGCGCCCGCGCCGAAGAAGACCACGCGGAAGGCCCCGGCGAAGAAGACGACCGCGAAGAAGCCGGCGGCCAAATCGTAAGTAGCATCGACGTGTGATCGTGCTGGTCTTCGTCGCTCTCGTCGTGGGGGCGCACTTTTATCTGTGGCATCGGATGGTGCGCTCCGCGACCCGCCCCGGGCGCGCCCGCAAGGCGCTGACCTGGGGCCTGGTCGGGCTCGTCCTGCTCGTGGTGGCCGCGTTCGCGGGCACGCGGATGGAGCTGGGCAACTGGCTGGCCTGGCCGGGCTACCTGTGGGTGGCGCTGATGTTCTACCTCGTGGTGTTCCTGCTCGTGCTGGAGGCGCCGCGGGCCGTCGCGTCGATGCTCATCCGCAGGGGCGAGCGCGGGGCGGTGGCGGTGGCGAGCCCGGTGCAGGAGCCGGTCCCGGCGGTGGCGTCCGCCCCCGCGCCCTCCGAGCCTGCCACTGGGCGTGCCGTTGAGCCCGCCGCTGCGCCCGTGACCGCGCCGACCATGAGCAGGCGGCTCTTCCTGGGACGCACCACCGCGGCGGTGGCCGGGGTCGGCGCGCTCGGCACGGTCGGTTACGGCATGACCAGCGCCCTGGGTGACCCGGTGCTGGAGCCGGTGCGGGTCCGGCTGCCCAAGCTCGACCCGAGGCTGAACGGCCTGCGCTTCGCCGTGGTGAGCGACATCCACCTGGGCCCGCTCACGGGCGTCGGCCACACCGAGCGCATCGTCAGGATGATCAACGGCCTGCGTCCCGACGTGGTGGCCATCGTCGGCGACCTGGTGGACGGGTCCGTGGCCCAGTTGGGTGCCCTCGCCAAGCCACTCAAAAGCCTTGAGTCCCGCTACGGGGCATATTTCGTGACCGGTAATCACGAGTACTACACCCAGAACGGCCCCCAGGAATGGATCGAGGAGCTCGACCAGCTCGGCGTTCGCTCGTTGCGTAACGAGCGCGTGGAGATCAGCCACCAGGGCGCCGTACTGGACCTGGCCGGGGTGAACGACCTCAACGGCGAGGCCGTGGGCGACGGGCCCGACTTCGCCAAGGCACTCGGCGGACGGACGCCTGGGCGCTCCACCGTGCTGCTCGCCCACCAGCCCGTACAGGTGGACCAGGCGGCCGGCTTCGGCGTCGACCTGCAGCTGTCGGGACACACGCACGGCGGCCAGATCGCGCCGTTCAACCTGGTGGTGGGCCTGCAGCAGCCCGTCGTGTCGGGTCTGGCCACGATCGACGGCGTGCAGGTGTACGTCACCAGGGGCGCGGGGTTCTGGGGACCGCCGGTACGCGTCGGCGCGCCGCCGGAGATCACTATGCTTGAGCTGCACTCCTGACTTTGCGCGACGCGGTCGCCACGTGGTGTCATCTTGGCGTAGTATCCGTCCGGATACTCGCAGGAGGTGAGCATGGTGTCCTCCCCGGCCGAAGGGGCGTTGCGCCAGGCGGCTTCGCTCGCGCCCGACGTCGCCTTCTGGGCCAGGCGCGGCGGGCTGCTGTTCAGGCAGGCGCGCCACGCGGCGAGCATGAACCAGAAGGCGCTGGCTAGCAGGAGCGGCACCTCGCGCACCACGCTGTCGGCCTACGAGCACGGCAGGAAGTCGCCGACGCTGGAGACGGCCGGGCGCATCCTCGACGCGGCCGGGTTCCGGCTGGCCCTTGAGCCCAAGGTCGAGTTCGCCGTGAAGTCGGCGGGCGGGCGCAGCTTCCACGTCCCGAGCCGTCTGAGGCGGCTGCCGGTGGCCGCGGCGCTGGGCGTCCTGCGGTTCGGCGGCCGGGTCTACGACCTGGCCTACCGCGACCAGCGCCGGGCGGCCTACTCGGCGCTGCTGATCGAGGGCGGCCCCGCCGACCTGCTCGACCACGTCGACGGTGCGCTGCTCGTCGAGCTCTGGGGCGAGCTGGCCCTGCCGGCCGCCGTCCGCGCTGCCTGGTTCCCTCTGGTGGAGGAGATCAGGCAGGAGGCCGGAGTAATGAATTGACGATGTTTTCGGTGGCATATTCCACACGGGTAACCTGCACGCCGACCCGCGAACGTAATACCCTCAGCCACGGACAAGCGGGTAATTCCGCGTTGTCTCCTGCCTTCCCATGTCCGGCCGACACCTGGATACGCTGAAATCATGACTGCCCCTAGGCGCGCTGCACATGTGCTGGCCCATGCGCCGTTCCGCCGTCTCTGGACGGCCATGTCGGTGTGCAGTCTGGGCGACTGGCTCAACCTCCTGGCCCTGACCGCCCTCGCCGGAAACCTCAACCAGGGCGACTACCGCATGCAGTCGCTGGCCGTGGGCGGCGTGTTCATCGCCAAGATGTTGCCCGCGGTGCTGCTCGGGCCGCTGGCCGGGGTGTTCGCCGACCGGTTCGACCGGCGGCTGACCATGTTCACCGCGGACCTGGCCAGGTTCGCGGTCGTGTTGTCGATCCCCCTCATCGGCACCTACCAGTGGGTGATCGTCGCGACCGTCCTGGTCGAGTGCGTCAACCTGTTCTGGGTCCCGGCCAAGGACGCCACGGTGCCCAACCTGGTGCCCAAGGACCAGCTCGAATCCGCCAACCGGCTCAACCTGCTGGTCACCTACGGCAGCGCGCCGATCGCGGCCCTGCTGTTCGCCGCGCTGTCCCTGGTCGGCGACATGGGGCGCAGCGTCCTGCCGCTGCTGAACGGCATGGACCCGACCGCTCCGGCGCTGATCGTCAACTCCCTGGCCTACCTGGTGTCGGCCTTCCTGATCTTCACGTTGCGCGGCATCCCCAAGCGCGACGGCGCGATCTCGACGCCCTCGGTGCTCAAGCAGGTCGTCGAGGGCTGGCGGTTCGTGGGCGGCAACCGGCTCGTGCGCGGCCTGATCATCGGCATGCTCGGCGCGTTCGCCGCGGGTGGGGCCGTGGTCGGCGTGGCCAAGATTTACGTGGTGGCCCTCGGCGGCGGCGACGCGGCCTACGGCGTCGTGTTCGGCGCGGTCTTCGTCGGCATGGCGCTGGGCATGTTCGTCGGCCTCAGGCTGCTGCACGGGTTGTCGCGGCGGCGGCTGTTCGGCCTGGCCATCACCGTGGCCGGGGTGGTGCTCGTGGCCATCGCGCTGATCCACAACCTGCCGATCGTGGTCATGCTGACCGTGCTGCTCGGGGCGTGCGCGGGCATCGCGTGGATCATCGGCTACACCCTGATCGGGCTGGAGGTCGAAGACGCGCTGCGCGGGCGCACGTTCTCGTTCCTGCAGTCCACGGCGCGGGTCACCCTGCTGCTCGTGGTGGCGGTGGCCAACCCGCTGGCGGCGCTCTTCGGCGCCCACCAGTTCGGCCTCGGCGCCATCGCCTACCGCTTCGACGGCACCAACCTGGTGCTGGTCATCGGCGGCGGGCTCGCGATGGCCGTCGGGATCCTGGCGTTGCGCCACATGGACGACAGGCAGGGCGTCTCGCTGTCGGCCGACCTGATCGCGGCGGTGCGCGGCGAGCGTTACCCCGCCGAGCCGGCCGAGCACGTGCCGGGGCTGTTCATGGCGTTCGAGGGCGGCGAGGGCTCGGGCAAGACGACCCAGTCGCGGCTGATCGCCATCTGGCTGCGCGACCAGGGCTACGACGTGGTCCAGACGCGGGAGCCCGGCTCCACCAAGATCGGCATGCGGCTGCGGGCCATCCTGCTCGACGCTGCCGAGCGAGGCCTGTCGGCCCGTTCGGAGGCCCTGCTCTACGCGGCCGACCGGGCCGAGCACGTCGAGAAGGTGATCCGCCCGGCGCTCTACCGGGGCTCGCTGGTGATCAGCGACCGCTACGTCGACTCGTCACTGGCCTACCAGGGCGCCGGCCGGGCGCTCGATCCCGAAGACGTGTCCAAGATCAACGCTTGGGCGACGGGCGGCCTCGTGCCGCATCTGACCGTGCTCATCGACACGCCACCCGAGGTGGGGCTGACCCGGCTGGGCGGGGCGGCCGACCGCATCGAGTCCGAGCCTTTGGAGTTCCACCAGCGGGTGCGCAAGGAGTTCCGCGCGCTGGCCGCCGCCGATCCCGGCCGCTACCTCGTGGTCGACGGCACGATGCCGCCCGAGGTGCTGACCCGCCAGATCCAGGACCGCATCCGCGAGATCCTGCCCGACCCGGTGCCCCGGGAGTCCGAAGACGCCACGGGCACGATGCCCGCCATCCGCGACTAGCCTTACGCCGTGACAGTTTTCGATGACCTCGTCGGGCAGGACCAGGCGATCTCCGTGCTGTCGCGGGCCGCTGCGGCGGCCGGCGAGGCCGTCAAGGGCGGTCGCGGCGCCGGCATGACGCACGCCTGGCTGTTCACCGGCCCGCCCGGCTCGGGCCGGGAGCAGGCCGCGCGCGCCTTCGCCGCCGCGCTGCTGTGCCCCGACGCCGGTTGCGGCCACTGCGACCAGTGCCACCAGGTGCTGATCGGCTCCCACCCCGACCTGGAGTCCGTACGTCCTGAGGGGCTGTCCTACAGCGTCAAGCAGACCCGCGAGCTCATCCTGCGGGCCGCGGGCGCCCCCACCCAGGGCCGCTGGCGGGTCATCCTGTTCGAAGACGCCGACCGCGCCACGGAGTCGGCGGCCAACGCCCTGCTCAAGGCCATCGAGGAGCCGCCGCCGCGCACGGTCTGGCTGCTGTGCGCGCCGGCCCCCGACGACCTCATGATCACCATCAGGTCGCGCTGCCGCCAGGTCACGCTGACCACGCCGTCCACCGAGGCCGTCGCGCACGTACTGGCCACGCGCGACAGCGTGCCGTGGGAGACCGCCGCGTTCGCCGCCCGTGCCGCGCAGGGACACATCAGCAGGGCGCGGTCACTGGCCCTCGACGAGGGCGCCCGCCACCGGCGGGAGGCCGTGCTCGGCATCCCGCGCTCGCTGACCGGGGTGGGCGAGTGCGTGTCCGCCGCCGAACGCCTCGTCAAGACGGCAGAGGAAGAGGCCGCGGCGGCCACGGCCGCGCTCAACGAGAACGAGACGGCCGAGCTGCGCAAGCTCTACGGCGAGGGGTCCACGGGCAAGGGGCTCAACCGGGGGCTGGTGCGCGGCGGGGCGGGCGCGCTCAAGGAGCTGGAGGACCGGCAGAAGTCCCGGGCCACCCGCATCAAACGCGATTCGCTCGACGCCGCGCTGCTGGAGCTGGTGTCGTTCTACCGCGACGTGCTGGCCATGCAGTTCGGGGCGGGGGTGGAGCTGGCCAACGACGACATCCGGTTCGATCTCGACCAGCTCGCCAGGTCGTCCACGCCGGAGGAGACGCTGCGGCGGATCGACGCGATCATGCGGTGCCGGGAGCGGCTGGGGGCCAACGTCAATCCGCAGATGGCGGTGGAGGCGATGATGTTGTCGCTGCGCGAGGCGGCCTGAGCCGATCCCGGCCACTGCCTGTGGTGGCTGCTTGAGGCTTCGCCTGGGGTGGCTTGCCTCAGGGGCCTGGCTGCGGTGGCCTGCGTTCGGGGGCGGCCTGCGGTAGTGGTGGCGTCGAGCCTGGCGATCAGGTCGGTGGGTCGCCTGTTGGGTGGCTCGATGCGGGGCCGGTGGGGCCGTCGTTGTGCTGGTGGCGGTGTGCGGGGTTCGGCGCCGTCCGAGGGGTGACCTGGTGGGAGAGGCTGTGCGGACGGTGTGCGGCTTCCGCCTTCTCGCATTTCAGGAGAGCGAAAAGACAGCTGGGTGACCGGAGCAGCAAGTGAGCCCGCGAAGCGTCTCTGTAGCGTGGAAGTCGAACTGCTCTCCCAACAACAGGCCCTGGCGCGGCAACGGGTCGATGTGGCATCGATCTTCGCCGAGCATCATGTGGGCCTCGTGCGGCTTGCCCTGATCATGGTCGGCGATCAGGCCACCGCCGAAGACGTCGTACAGGAGGCGTTCGCGCGGACGCACGCGGGCCGGGCCCGTCTGCGCGATGCCGACAAGGCGCTGGCCTACGTGCGTTCCGCCGTGCTCAACGGGTGCCGTTCCGTCCTGCGCAGACGGGCGACGGTGTTCCGGCGGGCGGTGCCCTACGAGCCGCCGGTCTGGTCGGCGGAGAGCGCCGCGCTGCTGGGCGAGGAGCGGCGGGAGGTGCTGCTCGCCCTGCGGGAGCTGCCGCGCAGGCAGCGTGAGGCGCTGACCCTGCGCTACTACTTCGACCTGTCCGACCAGGAGGTCGCCGCGACCATGGGCGTCAACGCGAGCACGGCCAGGTCCACGATCGCGCGAGGGCTCGCTGCCCTCGGCCGGGCGCTTGGGGAGGAATCATGAACAGCCCGATGGAAGACAGACTTCGTGCCGCGCTCGTCGAGGCCGGCGCGACCGTGGACACCGGCGCGCTCAAGCCGCTGCGCACGCCCGAGCGGCACCGGAGCCGGGTGGATCTCCGGCTGGTGAGCGCGGCCGTGGCGGTGGTGCTCGCGGGGGCGACGACCGCCGTCTGGCTGGGCGTGCGAGGTGACGAGCATGTGGCGACGCTGACCGGCCCCACCGGCGGTCAGGCCGACGCGCTGGAGATGTCGATCTTCCTCTGTTCGAGGTCGGCGAGCGGGAAGGCGCCGTCCTGTCAAGGGCATGGCGTCACGCTTGATCAGGTGAAGTCGATCCAAAAGGCGGCGGAGGAGGTCCCCGGCCTCACCTCGCTCATGTATGTGGACCAAGCCGAAGCCTTCGAGAACTTCCGGCGCGATTTCGCGCACAATCAGCGGTTGCTCGACGCGGTGACGGTCGACGACCTGCGTGCTTCGTTCCGGCTGCAGCTTGAGCCCGGCACGGATCCAGTGCGGGTGAAGCAGGCACTCGCACCAACCCCTGGGATCGAGGACATCGACTTGGTGCCCTCCGCCGCTTCCCTTCCGGCATCCGACGCTCAGATCAGCGTCTTCCTCTGCGCCGACGGTTCGGTGCTGCCCGCCTGCGGTGCCGAACGCGCGGCGGACGGCGAGAAGATCGTGAAGGAGGGCAAGGGGGCCACGACCAGACAGAAGGACGAGATCGACGCACTCCTGCGCGCGTCCAAGCAGGTCAAGTCCTTCTTCTTCGAGGATCGGTCGACGGCGTACGAGAACTTCAAGCGCAGCTACAAGGACAACAAGACACTGCTCGCCGCCACCAGGGTCGAGGACATGCCGGAGTCGTACCGGTTGCAGATGAGCTCGGAGCGCGGTGACTGGAGCGCGCTGCTCAAGACCCTGAGGAAGCAACGGGGTGTCGCATCCGTCGTCGACCGCCGTTGTGTGGTCGACGCGGCTCTGGCCATGGCCCGCTACCGGGTCTCGCTGCCGAAGGGCCAGGACTGCCAGACGAGCGGTTGATTCAAGATCGGGCTCGGCGCCCCTCACTTTCACCGGGCGGACACACGTAGTGTGGCAACGGTAGGCCGTAACAACCCCCGAGGCCGTCAGGGAGGCGAGCTCGAGCCCATGGGAATGATCATGGCCGTGAGCTTCACACGCTACGGGAGGCTCTACTACCTCGATCCGGGCGGGCACACCTTCAAGGTCGGCGACAAGGTGCTGGTGCCGACCGACTCGGGCCCCGAGGTGGCGGAGTGTGTGTGGGCGCCGCAGTACACGAGCGAGGACATCGACGGCCTGCCCGTGTGCGAGGGGCCGGCGGGCGAGGAACACCTCTCGCGTGACGAGTCCAACAAACGCCGCAGGGCCGAGGCCCGCAGCGTGTCCAAGAAGCTGATCAAACGACACACGCTGCCGATGAAGGTCGTCGGCATCGACTATCTCGACCAGGACAACGTCTACACCGTCTACTTCTCGGCCCCTCACCGGGTCGACTTCCGGGCCCTGGTCCGCGACCTGGCCCGTAACCTGCGGGCCAGGGTCGAGCTGCGGCAGATCGGTCCCAGGGACGAGGCGCGGCTGCAGGGCGGCATCGGTCCCTGCGGCCGTGACCTGTGCTGCGCCACGTTCCTGAAGGACTTCGAGCCCGTGTCCGTGCGCATGGCCAAAGACCAGGACCTGCCGGTCAACCCGTTGCGCATCGCGGGGGCTTGTGGGCGGCTCATGTGCTGCCTGAAGTACGAGCACCCGTTGTACGTCGAGAGCCGGAACAGGATGCCTCGCGCGGGAAGCCGGGTGAGCACGCCTCAGGGCGATGGGGTCGTGACCGGGCACAACGTCCCCGCCGACACGGTGACGGTGCGCCTGGACGACGGTGGACGGCGCTGTGCGTGCCCTTCCGCGTCGGTGTGTTCGCCACGTATCCAGCACGACACGATGTACGGCAGCCGGGAAGAATCGCCCGACCACGAGCCTTCCGGCGGGGAGGACGTCTAGACACTCATCCCGTTCTGGTGCTCATGGGCGACCGGTAACAGGCTGTCTGCCTTCCCGAAGGCACGTAGAGGCCGTGTGGGGGCTACAGCGCGAGAGGCACGGCTTGTGGTGCTCCGTTCCGGCCCTCGTGCGGCCTCGGGCGCATCGATGAGGCTCACTGTGGTGGCCCGGGCCATGCCGGGGCGGCCCGGAGCAAGGGGGGCGCAGGCGGGGCGGATGGCTGGCTTCCGCACCTCGGGCGGACCCGAAAGCTGACGCCTCAGATAGGCGCCGAAAGGCGGCGCTTCGGGCGGGCTGCTGTGGGCTGATGCCTCGCTGGTTGTTCGAGGCTGGCGCCGCTGGCCGGGCTACTGCGGGCCGGTGTCTCGGGTGGGTGTCGGAGGGCTGGCGTTTCGCGTGGGCTTCGTGGCTGGTGCTTCGCACGGGGGCCTGCGGCGGGCTGCTCAGGCGGGGTTGTTGTTGGCTGATGCGTCGCTGGAGCTGGTCGGGGCTGGCTCGCCGGTGGGGTTGCAGCGAGTTGGTGCTTCCGGGCGGGCTGGTGCGGGCTGGTATCTCGGGGAGCTCGGCTCGGGGGGCTCGGGAAGGTGCGTCCTTGGTGGGGCTGTTGTGGGGGGCTTTGGGTGGGGTGGTGTGGGCGGGGGGTTTGGTGTGGTGCGCCGTTCAGCAGGGGGCGAGGTGGTGGACAAGCCGGTCGGGTGGTAGATGCAGGGCTGGAGCGGCTGGTCGTCGTACGTTGGGTGCGTCACTTCCAGGCATGACGCAGCTCGGGCCGCAGGCTACATGGGACGAACGCGCGGAGGGTTGAGGTCCGTGCGCCCGGATTGAGGGTCGGATTCGTCGTCCGCTGCGGTCTCGTCGTTCACCGTGGTCATCGGAGGTGGGATCTAGATCTCTGGAGAGTCATGAAGAAGCCGGTGCAGTCGAGCTACGGCGGGCCCGCAGTGCAGGTGATGCTTTCACCTGCCAACGTCTGGCGTGCCGGGCTTGCCATGGCGGCCGTCGTCGCCGTGGCGTTCTTCGTCCGGTTCGTGATCACGGACGCGGGTGCGTTGATCGCCATGCTGGTGATGTCGTGGTTCCTCTCTCTGGCCATGGAGCCCGCCGTGCGGCGTATGTCGCGGCACATGCGCCGAGGCAGAGCGACGCTGCTGGTGATGACGCTGTTCATCCTGGCTTTCGTGATCTTCATGATCCTGTTCGGCAGCATGTTCGTGCAGCAGGTCGCGGTGCTGCTGAAGGCTCTGCCCGAAGTGATCGGCAGCGTCGTCGAGTGGGTCAACGCCCGTCTCGGCACCCGCTATGAGATCTCCGACATTCTCAAGTCCATCAAACTCACCCCGCAGCAGGCGGCCGAGTACGCGCAGGGCGCGCTCGGCGGGGTGCTGGGTCTGCTGGGCACGGTGACCGGAACGGTGTTCAACCTGTTCACCCTGGCACTGCTGACGTTCTACTTCTCGGCCGACGGGCCCAGGCTGCGCCGCTGGCTCGCGCAGTTGCTGCCCGGACGGCTCCAGCAGGTCTTCATCAGCGTCTGGGACGTCTCCACGATCAAGACCGGTGGATACGTCTCCTCCCGGCTCATCCTGGCCGCCATCAACGGCACGGCGTCGGCCCTGGTGTTCCGGCTACTGGACATGCCCTCCTGGCTGGCGCTCGGAGCGTGGACGGGGCTGGTCGCCCAGCTCGTGCCCACCATCGGCACCTATATCTCCATTGCCCTGCCGGTGGTGGTGGGACTGGTCTCGTCACGTCCCTGGATCGGTCTGGCCGCTCTGGCGTGGGGCATCGTGTACCAGCAGGTGGAGAACCTGACGCTGGAGCCGAAGATCAGCTCGCGGGCGGTGGACATCCATCCCGGGGTGTCCTTCGCCGCCGTGATCGCGGGGGCGTCGCTGTTCGGTGCGATGGGCGCGCTGCTGGCCATCCCCATCGTGGCCATGCTGCTGTCGCTGATCGACACGTTCGCCACCCGTCAGGAGCTGCGAGAGGCCATGGCCACCGAATCGGCGCCACCGAAGGGCGGAGACGGGGGAGCGTCTTCGAAGGGCGGCCCCGGCTCGCCGCCGCCGAAGTGACGTGGACCCGACGGACGATCGTTCTGGCAGCGGTGTCGAGCGGAGGCCGATGCGGGCCGTCCGGGCGGTGTCATGTGCGACGGTACGGGCGGTGGCCGGTCAGCCGCGGGGATAGCCGGGGATCTGGCGACGTTGGGTCGCGGTGCCGACCCAGTGGAAGAGGTCCAGCGCGACCGATACGGCGATCCAGAACCAGTCCGCGCCATGCAGCCCGACGCCGGGGACGTACAGGATCACGTACATCAACGTGGTGAACGGCAGGAAGATCAGCCCGAGGAGAGGCCAGATCCACGTGTCGAAAGCGGCGCTGACCAGAGCGGGCCGCGCCACCCAGATGATGAAGACGGCAAGTCGCGGAAAGAGGCCCGCGAAGACCGCGAACAAACATCCCATGGCAGCCCACGTCCCTCCATCACGCCTCGCCGGAAGGTAGGCGAAGTGGATGGTCCCCACAGCCGAGGCTGCTCACCCTCGACGTTGTGCATAGAGAGTCCCTGCTTCGATTTGCCTGCCGGGTGCTTTCTCGGCGCGCCGAGGTCTGGTTTCGAGAAATGTGCGGATTTGCCCCAGGGAAATCTTTTGCCTTCTCGCGGTGGCCGCCCGATCGGGAAGAGGGGATCAGAAGATGGACGGCGGCCTGGCAGGGCGATGTCGTCAGATGTCGTCAGATGTGCCGTGATGCGGCCGTTGCGGGTGTTCTGCGGGGAGTCCCAGGTTTGTGGGCCTGTCTGCCTGGAAAGCCGGTCGCAGACCTGTTCCGGCGGACGGCCCGCACTGCTTCCGGGCCGTCCGCATCTGCTCGTCGATGCAAACGATCAGGAGGAAGAAACCCAATGAGCAACCTCATCGCGATCTCCTATCCGGACCTCCCCACCGCCATCGCCGTCCGTGACCGCCTGGCCGACCTGCAACGGCAGAACCTGATCACGATGGAGGACGTGGCCATCGTCGAACGCCGGGCCGACGGGACGATCAAGCTCCACCAGACCAGCGGTACGACGGGTATGGGGGCGGCCGGTGGAGCGCTGTGGGGTGGCCTGATCGGGATGTTGTTCTTCGTGCCGCTGTTCGGCATGGCGATGGGTGCCGCCACCGGAGCGGCCGCCGCAGCCATGACCGACGCGGGCGTCAACGACGAGTTCATGAGGGAACTCGCCGGCAAGCTCGAACCCGGCACCGCCGCGCTGTTCGTCCTGGTCGTGCAGAGTACGCCGGACAAGGTCATCCCGGAGATCCAGTCGTACGGCGGGCATGTCGTCCAGACCTCGCTCAACCGTGAGGAGGAGGCGCAGCTGCGCGAGATGATGGAGGGGATCGGCGCCCGGTGAACGGAATGCCGCACACCACCGCCACGGATCTGCGGCGCGCACGGCTGCGCCTCGCGGACGGCATGGCGACCATGCGCCCAGTCCCGCCGCGTGAGCACGGCGCACCCGCCTCGTTGTCTGAGCACGGCGCACCTGCCCCGCTGCGTGAGCGCAGCGCGTCCGCTTCGTTGCGGGTGTGAGGGTTGAGCAGCCTTTGTCCAGGGATGGTCCGGTCACCACCAAGAGAGGTCGTCATGGGGAAGGTGCCCGATCCGGCCGACGGTCATCGGTCGCCGGCCGATGGTGCCCACAGGGACTACGCCGGTGCCGTCTACGGATCACTGCTCGCCGCCTCGGTGGTGGCCGGCGCCGCGTCGCTCGGCAGCTTCCCGCGTCTGGAGATGATCATCTTGCTGCTGGGGACCAGCACGGTGTTCTGGGCCGCTCACGTCCACGCCCGCCTGTTCGGCGCCCGTACGGTCTTCCAGAGCATGAGCGTGGCCGATATCCGCCGGGCCTGTGCCGAGGAGTGGCCGATCGTCACGGCGGCCGTTCCGCCGGCCGTCGCCGTGGCCGTCGGGCCGCTGCTGGGCCTCGAACCGCAGGGCACCGCCTGGCTGGCGCTCGGGGTCGCGGTGGCCGGGCAGGTCGGCTGGTCGGCGGCGGCGGCCGTGGGGATCGGCGCCTCTTCTCGCATGGTCCTGGTCACCAGCGTGATCAATCTGCTGCTCGGACTGGTGATCGTGGTGCTGAAGGCCGCGTTCCACCATTGACGGGACGCCCGCCGGGACGCCCGCCGGGACGCCCGCCCCGATCACCGACGCGACCGCTCGCTCGTGGGAGCGACCTGGCTGAATACGTGGGGCAGCCTGGCTGAGTACGTGGGGGCGGCCTGGCTGAGAAGGGTGAGCAATCATGCCGGATTCACATCGAGGTGGTCATGCGCAGGTGGATGATGTGCCGCGGCGATCCCGTCCTTGAGAGGGGCGGCGCCGGTTCGTACGGCGAAGGCGCCGACCCCGTCGCCACCGATCGAGCTCCGCGAGCGCGACGGCGGGGTGGACCATGACCGGACCCGCAGCCCCCGGGAGCTCGGCCGCCTTCTCGAAGAGCCCGCTGGCCCCGCTGGCCCTCGCCCAGTTCATCTGCAGCTTCGCCGGCTCGAACATGAACGTGATGATCAACGACATCGGCCGGGACCTGAACACCACGGTGGAGGGCGTGCAGAGCACGATCACGCTGTTCCTGTTGATCATGGCGGTGCTCATGATCCCGTGCAGCAAGCTGACTGATCGCTGGGGTCGCAAGAGATGCTTCCTCGCAGGGCTCATCCTGTACGGGATCGGTGCGCTGACCAGCGCGTTCTCGCCAAGCCTCGCGGTACTGATCCTCGGCAACTCGGTTCTCGAAGGGGTGGGGACCGCCTTGCTGATTCCGCCCGTCTACATCCTCGCGACGATGGCCTTCGACGATCTGCGGTCGCGTGCCCGGGCCTACGGCCTGATCAGCGGGCTTGGGGGTGTCGGCGCGGCCGCGGGCCCGCTGATCGGCGGTTTCATCGCGACGGCGATCACCTGGCGGGCCGCGTTCGTCTTCCAGGCGGTGGTGGTCGCGGTGATCGTCTTTCTCAGCCGCCGGATCGCCGACCCGGTGCCGCCGGATCCGACCCGGCCCTTCGACACCGCCGGCGCGGTCCTGTCGGCCGCCGGCATGTTCTTCGTGGTGTTCGGGATTCTCCAGGCCAGCAGGAACGCCGCGCTGATGACGGCGTTCCTCGTCGTCGGAGCGGGCTTCCTGGTCTGGTTCTTCCTGCACATCCGCGCCCGGGAACGCGCCGGGAAGGAGCCGTTGCTCACGACGCGTCTCTTCCGCAACCGTACGTCCAATCTCGGCCTCGTCACCCAGAACATGCAGTGGCTGGTCCTCATGGGGACGTCCTTCGTCGTCGCGGTCTTCCTGCAGAAGGTCCGCGGGTACAACGCCATCCAGACGGGTGTCGTCTTCACCGCGGCGACCGTGGGCGTTCTGGTGACGTCCCTGGCGGCGGAGCGGCTCACCAAGAAGCACTCCCAGAAGAACCTGATCTCGGCGGGTTTCGCCATGACCGTGACCGGGATCGCCGTCCTGCTCGCCCTGGTCGGAGCGTCTTCGCGGGTCGTCGCCTTCGTGCCGGGGCTGTTGCTGATCGGGCTGGGCGTGGGCGTGATGCTCACGCCGTCGGTCAACGTCGTGCAGTCCAGCTTTCCCGAGGAACAGCAGGGCGAGATCTCCGGGTTGTCGCGCAGCGTGTCCAATCTCGGCTCGTCGTTCGGCACGGCGATCGCAGGCACGATCCTCATCTCCGGGCTGGCCGAGGGGAACCGGTCCTATGCTCTCGCCATGATCGCTCTCGCGATCTTCGCCCTGGTGGGGCTGGGCGCCTCGATCCGGCTCCCCGCCGACCCCCGGTGACCCGGGACGCCGTGTGCGGTCTACCGCCCGTCCGGTTCGGCGCGGTCGAGTTGTTCGTCGAGGGCGATGGCCGCGGCGATGAGCGCCAGATGGGTGAACGCCTGCGGGAAATTGCCGAGCTGCGTGCCTGACGGGCCGATCTCCTCGGCGAACAGGCCGACGTGGTTGGCGTAGGTGAGCATCTTGTCGAAGGCGTAACGGGCCTGCTGCAGCCGTCCGGCGCGGGCCAGGGCCTCGACGTAGAGAAAACTGCACAGGTTGAACGTTCCCTCCGATCCGCGCAGGCCGTCGGGGGACGCGGCGGGGTCGTAACGGTAGACGAGGCTGTCGCTGACCAGCTCCTCGTCGATGGCGTCCAGGGTGCTCAGCCAGGCCGGGTCGCGGGGGGAGATGAACCCGACCCGGGGCATGAGCAGCAGCGAGGCGTCCAGCACGTCGGTGCCGTAGTGCTGGACGAAGGCCCGCCGATCAGGGCTCCAGCCGCGGTCGACGATCTGGTTGAAGACGGCGTCCCGGACACTCATCCAGCGGACCAGGTCAGCGGGACGCGAGTAGGTGGTGGCCATCCGGATGCCCCGATCGAAGGCGACCCAGGTCATCAGCCGGCTGTAGGTGAACTCCTGACGCCCGCCGCGGGTCTCCCAGATGCCTTCGTCCGGACGGTCCCAGGAGTCGGCCAGCCAGTCGAGCAGCTCGGCGAAGGCTCGCCAGCCGCGGATGCCGCCGATCTCCTGGGCCTGGGCCAGGGCGTCGGCGGCTTCACCGTAGATGTCGAGCTGGAGCTGGTCGGAGGCGGCGTTTCCGGCCCGTACCGGTCGGGACTGTCGGTATCCCTCCAGATGGCCGAGTACTTCCTCGGTCAGATGGGGATCCCCGTCGATCCGGTACATGATCTGCAGCGGTTCACCGGAGGCGCGGCCGGCGGCGAGCCGTTCACGCAGCCAGGTACGGAAAGCCTGGGCCTCCTCGACGAAGCCGAGGTCGATCAGGGCCCGGACGGACAGCGAGGCGTCGCGGACCCAGGTGTAGCGGTAGTCCCAGTTGCGCTCGCCGCCGATCTGCTCCGGCAGCCCCATCGTGGCCGCGGCGATCGGGGCGCCGGTGGGTGCGTACGTGAGCAGCTTGAGAGTGATCGCCGAACGGTTCACCATGTCACGCCAGCGACCCCGGTACCGGGACGCGCGCAGCCAATCGTGCCAGAAGGTGCGGCAGGCCTCGAAGCTGTCGCGTATCCCGTCGGCGGTCACGGGCGGCACGGCCTGGTCGTCGCCGCTGCAGCTGGTCAGGACGATCGCGGCTATCTGGCCGGCCTGGAGGGTGAAATCCGCGACGACGTCCTCGTCGTCAGGGCGCAGGGCGACAGGGCCGACGGCCTGCAGGTGGAGGTTCGTGCCGGGGCCCTGGAAGATCGCCGATCCGGCGTCGCCGAGGGCGAGGGTGTGCGGTGCTCGCCCGTAGTCGAAGCGGGGACGGCAGGCGAAGACGAAGGGCAGGCTCCCGCGGACCACCCGGGCGAGCCGCACCAGGCGGTGCCGGCCGGAAGGAGTGCTGGAGGTGTTCGGTTCCATGAAGTCGGCGACCTCGCCGACGCCGCCGGGAGCCATGAACCGCGTGACGAGGATGGCGGTGTCCGGCAGGTAGAGCTGCCGTACGGTCGCCTCGTCGCTTCCCTCCATGTCGGCGGCCAGCCGGCAGTGGCCCCCGCGCCCGCTGTCGAGGATGGACGCGAACAGGCTCGGCGAGTCGAACCGGGGCGTGCACCACCAGTCGATGGTGCCGTCGCTGGAGACGAGCGCGGCGGTCTGCAGGTCTCCGATCATGCCGTGGTCCGCGATGTGCGGGTAGCCGTTCATCGATGCCTCCGTTGTTCGCCGGACATACCGGACGACTGCCTCCGGACGTGTCGACTGAGCGACCGTCACCGGGGGGACGGAGCAGCCTTTTCAGGCTAACTCCTGGTATCGCGGGAAGTCACCTGGGGTGACGCCGTGTGTCCCGCCAACGCCGGATGGCATCCAAGGGTGTGTCCGCGCCGGAGGTGGTTGGCTGGTGTGGTGCGCAACCATCGCTCGTGGGGAGCCCCGCTGACCGTGCCGGGTCTCTCGCGGTACGGGGCCGCGGGGATGCGGGTGCGGTGGCTGCGTCGCGTCGTGGCCGGGGCCGCGGTGCCGGTGCTGCTTCTCGCCGGCGGGTGTGGCCGTCCGGAGGAGCGGGTGGTGCGGGGGCTCGGCTGGTCCGACTGTGGGGACGGGTTCCAGTGCGGGATGTTGCGGGTGCCGCTCGACCACGGCAGGCCCGACGGCGAGCGGCTTGAGCTGGCGGTCGTCCGGCTGCCCGCGACGGGCGACCGGATCGGCTCGCTGGTGGTGAACCCGGGTGGGCCGGGGGCGTCCGGGGTCGAGTACGCCAGGGCCGCCCGGCTGGTCGTGGGCGAGAAGGTGCGGGAGCGGTTCGACATCGTCGGCTTCGATCCCCGCGGGGTGAGCCGGTCGGCGCCGGTCGACTGCCTCGACGACGAAGGGCTCGACGCGTTCGTCGCCATGGACACCACCCCCGACACCCTTGAGGAACGGAGTGCTCTGGAGGCCGCGGCGCGGCGGTTCGCGGCCGGCTGCCAGAAGCGCTCCGGCCGGCTCCTGCCCCACCTGGGCACCGTGGACGTGGCCCGCGACCTGGACCTGCTGCGCCAGGCCCTGGGCGACCAGAAGCTGACCTATCTCGGCAAGTCGTACGGCACCTTTCTCGGGGCCGTCTATGCCGACCTGTTTCCCGGCAAGGTGCGTACGCTCGCGCTGGACGGTGCCCTCGACCCGGCCGACTCGCGGGTGCTGTTGAACACCGAGCAGGCCGTGGGGTTCGAGGAGGCGCTGCGCGCGTACGTCGAGGACTGCCTGGGCGATCGCGACTGCCCGTTCGCCGGCCGGACCGCCGAGCAGGCGATGGACGAGGTCGGGGCCCTGATCCACCATGCGGACGCCCGGCCCCTGGAAGGCGGCGGCGGCCGGCGGGTCACCGAGGCGCTGGCCACCCTCGGAGCGCTGACGCCGCTCTACGACCGTGCCTCCTGGCCGGAACTCACCGAGGCGCTACGCCGGGCGCTGAACGGCGACGGCTCAATGCTGCTGCGCAACGCCGACCAGCTCGCGGGTAGGCAGGACGACGGCACGTACTCCAACCAGCTGGCGGCCAATCTGGCGGTGAACTGCGTCGACGGTCCGTATCCGGCGACGACTGCGGCCTTCGCGGAGGATGCGGCGGAGGCGTCCAGGAAGGCGCCCCGGTTCGGGCCGTACATCGTGTGGTCGTCCCTGCCGTGTGCGTTCTGGCCGGCCCGGCCCACCTTCGCGCCGCATCGCCTGACCGCCGCCGGGGCTCCTCCGATCCTGGTCATCGGTACGAAACGGGACCCGGCGACGCCGTACGGGTGGGCCCGGGCGCTGGCGGGGGAACTGCGGTCCGGCGTGCTGCTGAGCTACGACGGCGACGGGCACACCGCGTACGGGAACGGCTCCCCGTGTGTGGACGACGCCGTGGACCGGTATCTCGTGGAGGGGGTGCCGCCGAAGGATGGCGCGATCTGTCCGGGGATCCGGTGATCGGGAGGAGCAAGAACCCTTCGATCTCCTGTAGACTCTTGCAAGCCGTACAGGCACGCCGCCTTAGCTCAGTCGGCCAGAGCACTTCACTCGTAATGAAGGGGTCTGGGGTTCGAATCCCCAAGGCGGCTCCAGGTCAGAAGCCCTCCGCAAGATCGCGGGGGGCTTCTGCGTTTCTGACCGGGCGACCAAGGATCCCATCGCAGGACGGCGTCGCGATGTGGGTGGTCGCTTATGGCCCCTTGTGGGACAGTGAGCCCGTGGAGCCAGTTGATCAGAAGAGGTCGTGGTTCGATGCCCTGACCATGCCGCAGCGCGTGATCGTGGCCGCAACATCAGCGGTGGGCCTCGTGGGCGGGACGGCGCTGTTGCTGACGGATCCTCCCAGCAATCTTGCAGCGTCCTTCCTGATCTTTGCTTATGCCATCTCGGCGGTGGCTGTTCTGCAGAGTATTCCCTGGGTTCGAGCACGCGTTGGGAGCGGGACCCAGCTCTGCCTGGGGTTCGCCTTGACCTTCAAGTCCCTGTCCGGTGAACTCGCGACGCCTGCGTTCCAGGTCGGAGGACTGATTGTGGGCATCGGCCTGTTGGCCGACCTCCTTGTGCGTGCGGTGATCAGGGATCGGAGACTGAGGCAGGGGCGCCGGCGCACCGCGGCACAGGCTCACTGATCGCCGAAGACTGTGAAGGCTTGAGCGTCGATCCCAGGACGCTCGATCGGCTCTAGTCCCGCTCGGCGAAAACGTGGGTCAAAGCCGCAACGCGTCGATAAGGATCTGTGGCGCCGGCTTGTTGCTCGCAGTCCAGCAACGCGGCCAGAACCTGGTCGTCGGGGATCTCCGCGTCGGCCGGCGCGGTGTCGGTGAACACGCGTACGCCATACCAGGCGCGCACCTTCAGCCGCCGGTCAGCGAGCGCGGCAGTCAGGACGTCCAAGCGGTCGGCGCGAGCCGTGACGCCGATGCGGTTGTCGTACGACAGGTCCTGGAATGCTCGCTGCGCGGTCGCCCAGTCGCCGAGCAGACCTGGCCGCATCGCCAAGGCATCGCCGTTGCGGACCAGCAGGGACAGCATGCCCCCTGGGGGCAACAGCCGCGCCAGATCGTCCAGCAACGGCCCGGGGTCGGCGAAGTACATCAGAACCCCGTGGCACAGCACGACATCGAAGCTCTCAGGCCGGAACAAGGTGGCGATATCCGCTACGTCGCCGTGGAGCAGCCGCACTCGCTCCCGGACATCCCCCGGCTCGTCGGCCAGAGCACGCTGAAGATCACCAAGCAGTGCGGCCGAGGAGTCCAGCCCTGTCACATCGTGTCCGCGTCGCGCCAGCCGCAGCAGCTGGGTTCCCTGGCCGCATCCCACGTCCAGAACACGCCGCGGCACCGCGTCGGGCAGGTGGGCCGCCAAGTGCCGGGCCACCAGCTCCTGGCGGACGATCTGCCGGAGTGTCCCCAGACGAGCTCGCCACTCTTCCTCGCCTGCCGCGAAGCCAGAAGTCATCGCACCTCTCCCTGCATGCTGCCGGATCAGCGGCGAGCCTACGCGTTCGTTCTCCGGCCCTTCCGTGACACCCCCGGGCAGAAGCCCTCCGCGGGATCGCGGAGGGCTCCTGTGTGTGCAACGACCGGTCAGGCGCGGGAGCGGCTCTCCTGCGGGGCGGGGTCGGGGGTGCCGAGTTCGGTGAGCAGGGCGTCGAGCACGTGCATGGCGCGCCAGGCCTTGGTCATGCCGAACTGCGCGGAGAACCGTACGACGGCACGGGCCTCCTCCGGTGTGGCGCCGGCGCCGAGGGCGCGTGTCAGGTGGGCGCGGAAGCTCTCCTCCAGGGTCTGGAAGAGCACGTCGACGGTCATCGTGATGAACGCGCGCTCCCTGGTCGACACCCGCCGCATGCCGGCGCGCATGCGGGACTGCAGGTCCATGTAGGTGCTGAACGGCCGGTCCAGGGCGGCTACGGCCTGTCGCATCGCCTCCGGGAGCGGGCTGCCCGTGCCGTCGGCGTTCACCTCGTGACCCTGGCTGGTGGGGGTGGGCAGGGCGTGTTCCCGTTCCAGTTCGGTCAGGCGGGCGAGGGCCGTCAGGGCGGCGGGGTATCCGCTGTCGTAGGCGACGAAGCGCAGCATCTCGCGCAGGTCGTCGGCCGGCAGACCGCAGCCGGCGGCCATCGTCACGTGCTGTTCGAAGGGCAGGCCGAGGGTCTGCTGGCAGACGTCGGCGGTGAGGCACAGCAGGAGCTTCTCGCGCCTGGTGAGCTCCGGGATCTCGTCCCAGAGCAGGCGGTCGGTGGCGGCGCTCATCTCGGCGAACACCGAGTCCAGCGCCTTCACCTGGTTCTCCATGGATCTCCTCCATATGTGAACGACTGTAGCGCTACGACTGTAGTGCAACGGGCGTCCGCCTACAATGGACCTTCATGGACGAGACCACCTCCGCCCCGGCCGGCCCTCGCGGCGGCAGGCAGGGACGCAATCCGCGAGGCCAGGGCGAGCGCCTGCGGGACGACGTCATCGGCGCCGCTCTGCGCCTGCTGAACGAGCTCGGCGACGACCAGGCCCTGTCCATGCGCGCGGTGGCACGTGAGGTCGGCGTCGCCGCGACCTCGGTGTACATCCACTTCGCCGACCGGGACGCGCTCGTGCTGGCCGCCCTGGAGAGGTTCCATGGCGAGCTCGTGGCGGCCATCGATGAGGCCGAGACCGGGGCCGCCGATCCGGCGGGGAAGTTGCGCGCCCGCGTGCTGCTGCTGGGCAGGTGGGTCCAGCAGCACCCCGGCCTGTACAAGGTGCTGCACGAGAGCACGCTCAACCAGCGGGTGGCCATGTCGTTCAAGCAGGAGCTGGCCGAGCGCACCACCGCCGCGGTGCAGCGGTGCATCGACGCCGGGCTCGCCCCGGACGACGACGCCGCTGTGGTCTCGCTGGATCTGCGGGCGGCGGTGCACGGGGCCGTGTCGATGCGGGTCAACCAGCCCGACCTGCCGTGGCCGCCGCTGGAGGAGCAGGTCGATCGTTTCCTCGCCAGGCTCGTCGGTCTAGCCATCGGCGGCCGGCCGGAGTGAGCGCCTCCTTGTGCATGCCGGGGGGAAGGGGACTGTAAACAGATGGTGATTGATCGAACACCGTGAGTTGCGACATGGTGCATGAGCCCTGTTCAACGCACCCTCGGAGGGACACTCATGCTGGTTCGTCGCCTTCTGTCTGGAGCCGTCCTCGTCGCCACCGTCAGTGCGGGCCTCGTCCTGCCCGCTGCGGCTTCCGCTCCGAACCCCATGTGCATCGACGTCACCAACGACCGTGGCAACGGGGTCCGGATCTACCAGTGGCAGTGCCAGAGCAACAACAACAATCAGAAGTTCGTGATCGACGCGGGTCAGATCAAGATCAAGGACACTCTGGGGACGTCGCGGCCGATGTGTGTCGATGTCACCAACGACCGTGGCAACGGGGTCCGGATCTATCAGTGGGAGTGTCAGGCCAACAACAACAATCAGAAGTTCGTGATCGACGCGGGTCAGATCAAGATCAGGGACACTCTGGGGACGTCGCGGCCGATGTGTGTCGATGTCACCAACGACCGCGGTAACGGGGTCCGGATCTATCAGTGGGAGTGTCAGAGCAACAACAACAATCAGAAGTTCGTGATCGACGCGGGTCAGATCAAGATCAAGGACACGCTGGTCTGAGTCGGCGGGTCGGTGGCGGGGGCTTGGTCCGCGGTGACGGACCGGCCCCCGCTGTCCTTTGCCGCACGCCGGTGAGGCCAGGGCCAGCCGGTGAAGCCAGGGCCAGGCGGTGAAGCCAGGGTCAGGCGGTGGAGCCGGGGTCAGGCGGTGAAGTCGCGGACGAGGGTGACGAAGTCGTCGGGGCGTTCGACGCTGGAGACGTGGCCGGTGTCGAGTTCGAGGTAGGAGCTGCCGGGGATGGCGGCGTGGAGCTCGCGGGCGTTCTCCACCGGGATCAGGCCGTCATGGGCGGCGCCGACGACCAGCGTGGGCGCCTGGATGCCGGGCAGCAGATGGCGGAGGTCGACGCGGCGGCCGAGGTCGATCTGGCGCAGGCGGCCGGGGTGCGGCCGGAAGTACGTCGCCCGGTTCTCCAGATCCTCGGGGGCGAGGGAGTTGAGGTAGCGGCGGCTGAAGGCGGTCAGCATGGCGAAGCGGGCGAAGGCGTCCGGGTTGCCGGCCAGGCCGAGCCAGGTCTGCAGGGCGGTGCGCAGGTAGGCGTCCTCGGTGTGGGCCCAGCCTGAGAGCGGGATCAGGCGGCGGACGAGTTCGGGGCGGGTGGCGGCGAGGGACAGGGCGACCACCGCGCCCAGGGAGAAGCCGAGCAGGTCCACGGGGGCCTTGCCGGAGTCCTCGATGACGGCCGCGAGCTGCCGGGTCAGGCCCTCGACGGTCAGAGGGGCGCCGTCGTCCTCGGCGAGGTCGCTGCCGCCGAGGTCGGGCAGGATCACGGTGTTGCGGTCGGCGAAGCGCTCGGCGACGCCGTCCCAGGTCGACGATCCCGGGCCGGTGCCGTGCAGGAGCACCAGGCCGGGGCCGTCGCCGACGGTGCGGTAGGCGAGGCGGGTCCCGGAGACGGTCAGGTGTCGGGTCATGGGCGCCACCGTGCCAGCCGGGGGTGCGGATGAGGAGCGGACCGGATTCCCTAGGACAGACAGTCCTGGACTGCGATATTTCGCGGTATTGCAGGATGGGCTCATGGATCGTACGGAGCTTGCCGACTTCCTTCGCCGCTCGCGGGAGCGGCTGCTGCCCGGCGAGGTGGGGCTGCCGTCGGGGCCGCGTCGCCGTACCCCGGGGCTGAGGCGGGAGGAGGTGGCTCAGCTCGCGGGCATGTCGGCCGACTACCTGATGCGGTTGGAGCAGGCACGCAGCCCGCAGCCGTCCACCCAGCTGCTGGGCGCGCTGGCGCGGGCGCTGCGCCTGACGCGCGACGAACGCGACCACCTCTACCTGCTGGCCGGGCACCGGCCGCCGGCCGGGCCGCGGTCGGGCGAGCACGTCAAGCCGAGCCTGCTCTACCTGCTCGACCGCCTCGTCGGGACGCCCGCGCAGGTGCTGAGCGACCTGGGCGACGTGCTGGCGCAGAACGCCATGGCCGAGTCCCTGTTCGGGTGCAGCTGCACGACCGAGGCGCCCGATCGCAACATCGTGTGGCGCTGGTTCACCGACCCGTTCAGGCGGGAGGCCTATCCGGAGGAGGAGCGCGCCGAACGGTCCCGCCTGCACGTGGCCGACCTGCGCGCGGCGGTGGTCCGTCGCGGCAACGACGAGCCGGCCCGGACCCTGGTCGAGCGCCTGCGTCGGGCCAGCCCGGAGTTCGTCTCGCTGTGGGAACGGCACGAGGTCGCGGTACGCCGCGGCAGCCGCATGCGGGTCCGGCATCCGGCCATCGGCGCGATGGAGTTCGACTACGAGGTGCTGCTGGCCCCGGCCGAGGACCAGCGGCTGCTGATCTTCACGCCGCCGCCCGGGTCGAAGACGTTCGAGGCGCTGGAGCTGCTGCGCGTGGTGGGGCCGGAGACCGTGCACGGGAGCCATCGGTAGCCGTACGGGGGACGCCGCGTCAGCGGGCGCGTCAGGACGGCGACGGTCCGGTGTCAGCGCGGCCGGGGATGGTTGAACCATCACCGGTTCGGGGGATGCGGCCCGAAGGCTCTGAAAGGCGTATGAATCATGATGAACGACAGCGTTTCCGTGAACGACGTGGCCGAGCGTCCGGAGCTGCAGAAGATCCTCCAGGAGATCGTGGACGCCGGTTTCGTCGGCGTGCAGCTGCGGGTGAACGACGAGCGGGGCGAGTGGGTCGGCAGCGCCGGGGTGCGCGAGCTGGGCGGCCTCGCCGAGCCGCCGACGGACGGGCGCTTCCGGGTCGGCAGCGTCACCAAGACCTTCACCGCGGCCCTCGTCCTGAGCCTCGTGGCCGACGGCGTGATCGGCCTGGACGATGTCGTGGACGACCACCTGCCCGAGTTCGGGCTGGACCGGCGGATCACCGTACGGATGTTGCTGCAGCACACCAGCGGCGTGTTCAACTTCACCGGCGAGTACTACGAGGACGGCACCGTCGTGCCGGGGATCGTCTGGTCGGGCAGGGAGTGGGTGGAGAACCGCTTCAGGACCTACCAGCCGCAGGAGCTGGTACGGCTCGCGCTGTCCAAGCCCGCCCGCTTCGAGCCGGGGACGGACTGGAGCTACTCCAACACCAACTACGTCCTGGCCAGGCTGCTGATCGAGAAGGTCACCGGCCGTCCGCTGGCCGAGGAGATGCGGCTGCGCGTCCTGGAGCCGCTCGGGCTGCCGGACACCGTCGTGCCGGACACCGACACGGAGATCGCCGGGCCGCACGCCCACGCCTACTACCGCTACGAGGAGGACGGCCAGGACAGGACGGTCGACGTCACCCGCCAGAACCCCTCCTGGATCTCCACCGGCGGCGACATGATCTCGACCACCCGCGACCTGCACACGTTCATCTCCGGGCTGATGGGCGGCCGGCTCCTGCCGCCCTCGCTGCTGGCCGAGATGCGCGACGCGCACCCCAAGGTCGGCTACGGCCTGGGCGTGTTCGTGCAGGACGCGGACCCCGACAGCGGCACGCTCATCACGCACAACGGCGGCATCTCGGGCTCGGCGGCGCTGATGTTCAGCACGCCCGACGGCCGCAAGACCCTGACCGCCTCGGTGACCTACGTGGACGACGCCGCGATGTCCCAGGCGGCGGCGTTCCAGGAGGTCGTGCAGCGGCTGGTCAAGGAGGTCTTCGGCGGAGCGGCCGGCCGGGACGGGGCGGCGTCCTGAAGACCGGAGCGGACGGCGGCGGGTCGGCCTGATGCCGACCCGCCGCGCCGACGTTCCGCCCCCTTGACAGGGGCCCTTGCGCGCCTGGGGGAAATCGTCTAACTCTTAGGAAGGTTTCCTTTTTAATGGAAGGCGCGCAGAGTGGCCGCTACCCCCCGATCCGGCGCCCTGAAGCTCGTCCTGGCGGCCCTGGGCCTCCTGCTGGCCACCGCCTGCGGGGCGGCCGGGGCCCAGGCTCCTCCGGTGAACGCCCAGGACGTGATGTTCGTGCAGATGATGGTGCAGCACCACCGCCAGGGCATAGAGATCGCCAAGCTCGGCAGTCAACGGGCCATCGACGACCAGCTCCGGATCCTGGTGGCCGCCGTGGCCAGCACGCAGCAGGACGAGGTCGAGATGATGCTGCGCTGGCTGTACGCCTGGGAACAGCCGCTCACCGCCGCCTCCGGCGCCCACGACCACCACGGCGGCATGCCGGAGACCGACCGCAAGCAGATCAGGGCGCTGAAGAAGTCGAAGTCCTTCGAGCACGACCTGATGACCCTGCTGATCACACACCAGGGCGACGCGATCAGGATGGCGGACACCGAGGTGGCCTCCGGCGCGGACCCGGCGGTCAAGGAGTGGGCGGCACAGGTGCAGGCGTCCCGCAAGGCGCAGATCGACCTGATGAAGGACCTGCTCAAGCGCTGATCGGGGGAGATCCCCGGTCGGCGTAGACGTGCGTCGGAATAAGTGATTAGATCACTTGATATGTCCGAGGTTGCGCGGCCGACGCTTTCCGACGCTCTGACCGAGCGCATGCTGGAGCTCATCCGTAGTGGAGGGCACCGGCCGGGCGACAGGCTGCCCTCCACCAGGGAGCTCTCCCAGCGTTTCGCCGTCACCACCCCGACGCTGCGCGAAGCGTTGCGCAGGCTGGAGGCCACCGGAGCCATCGAGCTGCGGCACGGCTCGGGCATCTACGTCGGCGCCGACATCGAGCGGCTCGTGCTGCCCAACCCCAACATGCGCGAGATGCACGCCGCCCAGCTCCTCGAACTGCTCGGGGCACGGATCGTGATCGAGCCGCCGCTGGCCGCCATGGCCGCCGAGCACGCCGAGGGCGCGGAGCTGGCCGCGCTCAAGCGGGTGCTCGACCAGGCCGGCCGGCACCTGCGCGGCGAGGACGCCGAGCTGCACGAGGCCAACATGTCCTTCCACCGGGCGACCGCGCGGATGGCGGGCAACAGCGTGCTGCACGAGGTCGTCGACTCGCTGCTCACCGTCCACGGGCCGGAGCAGCGGGAGATCCTGCAGATCTTCGACGACCGGCGCCGCGACTACGAGGAGCACCTGGCCATCCTGGAGGCCATCGAAGCGCGTGACGCCGCCGAGGCGCAGGCGCGCATGCGGGCCCATCTGGTCGACGTCCGGACCGTCGTCGAACAGAGGTTGCCACCCAGATAGAGCAAGTCCCCCCGAAAGAGCAAGGAGGCCGGCCATGTTCCGGTCACGTGTGGCCACGCTCGGCGTGGCGGCGCTGGTCCTGACCGCCTGCGGCGGCAACAGCGCCGAGGCGCCGAAGAAGAAGACCGAACTGACGCTCTACAACGACAAGGGCGCCTGGACGAAATACTTCGATGAGATGGGCGCGCTGTCCAAGCAGCAGATCGGCCTGGGCATGAAGCCGACGGGATACACCGACTCCGCGCAGTACCAGGCCTTCATCAAGGCGTCGTTCCGCACGGACGTGAAGCCCGACCTGTTCACCTGGCAGACCGGGGGGATGCTGGCGGAGATCGTCAAGCAGAAGCAGGTGGCCGACACCACGGCCGTCTGGCAGGAGGCGATCAAGGCGGGCGACCTGTCGCAGGACCTCGCCCCGTACTACACCATCGGCGGCAAGCAGTACTGCGTGCCGATGAACGTCGCCTACTGGGGCATGTTCTACAACAAGAAGATCTTCGACAAGTACGGCCTGAAGCCCCCGCAGACGTGGGGCGAGCTGGTCCAGGCCGCCGAGACCCTGAAGAAGAACGGCGTCAAGGCCTTCTACCACACCAGCGTGCTGTTCTCCTTCGTCTGGTTCGAGCAGCTCCTGGCCGGCTCCGACCCCGACCTGTACGACCGGCTGTCCACGGGCCAGGCCAAGTACACCGACCCGGGTGTGGTGCAGGTGATGGAGAAGTGGAAGTCGCTCATCGACGCCGGATATTTCATGAACCCGGGTGACAAGACCGACCCCGGGGACGTCATGAAGACCGGCAAGGCGGCCATGGTCTCCTTCGGCACCTGGTTCAGCACCAGCATGACGCAGCGCGACCTGAAGTCCGGCACCGACTACGGATTCTTCGTCATCCCCAACGTCAACCCCGCGCTGCCGAAGACCTCGATGATCTTCGAGAGCGGGCCGCTGTGCTCGCTCGCCAAGGGGGCCGACCCCGACTCCAGCATGAAGTACCTCAAGTGGTGGACCAGCGCCGACGCCCAGAAGAAGTGGGCCACCACCAGGGGCGACGTGAGCGCCAACCCGAAGGTCGAGATCGCCGACGAAGCGCTCGGCGCGGTCACCAAGGACGCGGGCGGCGGCAAGTACCGCCTGGTCAACCGCTACTTCGAGGCCACGCCGCCGCCGGTGCTGACCGCCGCGCTGGACGGCTTCGGCAAGTTCGTCACCGAGCCGGGCACGTACAAGGAAGTGCTGGACACCATCCAGAAGGCCGCCGACGAGTACTGGGCCACGCATCAGTGATGAGCTCGCGGACCCCGATGTTGGGCCGGTTCAGGCACGGTTACGTGGCGCCCGCGGCCGTGCTGGTCGCGGGGCTGCTCTACGCGCCGTTCCTGTGGACGGCCTACCTGAGTCTCACCCGCTACGACGGCCTGGAGCCCCCGGCGTGGGTCGGCGTGCACAACTTCGTCAAGCTGCTGGACGACCCCGCACTGCTCACCTCGACCCGCAACACGCTCATCTGGGTGGCCGGCACGATGGTGCTGCCGGTCGGGCTCGGCCTGCTGGTCGCGGTGCTGTCCTACGACATCAAGGGGGGCGCCTGGTACCGGGTGCCGTTCATGTTGCCGTACGCGCTGAGCGGCGCGGGCCTGGCCATGGTGTGGAGCCCGGTGTTGTCCCACGACGGGATCGCCAACCGGCTGCTCGGCGTGGACACCGCGTTCTTACAGGTCGCGCCGGACAACACGCTGGCCATGCTGCTGGTGTGGACCTGGCAGCAGCTCGGCGTGAACACGCTGCTGTTCGTCGTGGGCCTGCAGTCCATCCCCAAGGAGCCGATCGAGGCCGCCCGCCTGGACGGCGCCTCCGGCTGGCGGCTGTTCCGGCACGTGATCTGGCCGCTGATGCGCCCGCTGACCGCGGTCGTGGTCGGGCTGGCCCTGGTGGCGAGCCTGAAGACGTTCGACATCGTGTGGGTGCTGACGCAGGGCGGCCCGGGACGCAACTCCGAGACGCTGGCGGTGACCATGTACCGCGACACGTTCGTGGCCAGTGACTACGGCTACGGCTCGGCGGTCGCGGTGCTGCTCACCGTGGTCACCGGGCTGGCCTCCTACCTCTACCTGAGGAGGCAGGTGCGATGATCCGGCGCATCGTGCTCATCGTGCTCGGGCTGATCTGGCTCGGCCCGACCTACCTGCTCGTGGTCAACGCCTCCAGGCCGGCGGCCTCGTACGACCCGGGCGGCGCGTGGGTGCCGTCCGGCGACTTCGCGCTGCTGGACAACTTCGGCCGCGCCCTGGACAGCGCCGACCTGACCGGCAGCCTGGCCAGCACCGCACTCTACGCGGTCGTCTCGCCGCTGCTCGGCGTGGTGATCGGGGCGCTGGCCGGTTACACGATCGTGGTGCTGCGGCTGCGCCACGGGTTCTGGTGGTTCCTGCTGATCTTCGGCGGCACCGTGTTCCCGTCGCAGATGTTGCTCGTGCCGCTTTTCGTCGGCTACAGCGACGCCGGCCTGTACGACAGCAGGCTCGGCATGATCCTCATCTACACCGCGATCAACGTGCCGCTGGCCGCGTTCGTGCTGCGCAACTTCTACACGGGGGTCGCGTTCTCGATCTTCGAGGCGGCCCGCATGGACGGCGCGTCCACGTGGCGCATCTTCTGGCGCATCTACCTGCCGATCTCGCTCAGCGCGCTGACGGCGGTGTTCATCCTGGAGTTCACCTTCATCTGGAACGACCTCATCTTCGGCCTGACGCTGACCCAGAGCGAGAGCGTGCGGCCGGTCATGACCGCCCTGGCCGGGCTGATGACCGACGTCTACGCAGGCACCCCGGTCCCCGTCGGCCTGGCGGCGGGCCTGGTGGTCTCGCTGCCGACGGTCGTGCTGTTCCTGGCAACCCAGCGCCTCTTCGCACGGGGCCTGTCCCTAGGGAGTGTTTAGATGACGAGCCGGTTGCTGCAGCGGAGCCTGGGTAGCCCCGACTACGACGGGATCAGGCAGGCGCTGCGCAACGACACCTCGACGCCGGTGATCAGCGCGCGCGGGCTGGAGGTGCGGGTCGCGGTGCTGCCGCTGTTCACGCACGACGGCCGCCAGGCGGTCAGGGTGTCGAGCACGCAACCCCTGACCCACGTGCTGGTGGGCGTCGACAGCGCCTCCGGCACGGACGTGACGCTGCTGGTGCCCGAGGTGGACGCGCCGCGCACGCTCACCCTGGAGTGCCGCGACGACGCCGGCGTGGTCGGCAGCGCGCAGGTCACGGTCACCCCGCAGCGCAAGTGGAGCGTGTTCGTCGTGCACCACTCGCACCTGGACATCGGCTACACCGACCCCCAGGGCACCGTGCTCCGCCACCACCTCGACTATCTCGACGCGGCGCTGCGGCTGGCCGAGGAGACCGCCTCCTGGCCGGACGACGCCAGGTTCCGCTGGACGGTCGAGTCGTCGATGCCCGCGCTCAGATGGCTCGACGCCCGGCCCGCTGAGCAGGTCGAGTCGTTCGCCGCGCTGGCCAGGGCGGGCGCGATCGAGGTGACCGCGCTGCCGTTCCAGCTCCACACCGAGGCGTGCTCGACCGAGGAGCTCTACCGCCAGCTCCGCTTCCCCGCACAGCTCCAGGACCGGTACGGCTTCGCCACCAGGTCCGCCATGCACACCGACGTGCCGGGCGCGGTCGTGGGGCTGGTGGACGCGCTCAACGCCGCCGGCGTGCGTTACCTGGCCGCCGCGCACAACTGGGCCGGGCGGTCGGTGCCGTACCTGCACGGCGGCGACAAGCTGACCAGGCCGTTCCGGTGGCGGGCGCCGAGCGGTAACGAGCTGCTCGTCTGGTTCACCGACACGCCGCACGGGATGGCGTACATGGAGGGCAACACGGTCGGGCTGACCGACTCCTACGAGCTGGCCCACGACCTGCTGCCGCGTTACCTGTCGGCGCTGGCCACGCGGGGCTACCCGTACGGGCCGGGGACGTTCGGGTGGCAGGGGCCGGACGCGCCGCGCGAGCCGTACGAGCTGGACGTGCTGCACCTGCGGGTCCAGGGCGCGCACGCCGACAACGCCGGGCCGTCGATCGTGCCCGCCTCCATCGCCCGCCGGTGGAACGAGACGTGGGCCTGGCCGCGCCTGCGCTCGGCGGTCAACAGCGACTTCTTCGAGCACGTCGAGGAGCGCTACCACGACCGCCTGGCCGTGCACGAGGGCGACTGGACCGACTGGTGGGCCGACGGGCTCGGCTCGGGCGCCCGCCCGCTCGGCTACGTGCGCCGCGCCCAGTCGGCCCTGCGCGTCGCCGAGACCCTGCACACGATCGCGGGCGCGGACGCCACGGACCAGATCGACGAGGCGTACGACAAGGTCGCCCTGTTCAACGAGCACACCTGGGGCGCGGCCAACCCGTGGGAGGACGCCGAGGAGGCGGGCGACTCCGGCGGCCTGCAGTGGACCCGCAAGTCATCGGGCGCCTACCAGGCCCAGGACGACGCCTCCGACCTGCTGCACGCCGCGACCCGCCGCTTCGCCGCCGCCCTCTCGACCCCGGACGAGGAAGGCGCCGCCCTCTCGACCCCGGACGCGGAAGCCGCCGCCCTGCCGGGCGCGGACGCGGATGGCCGGGCCCTGGCCTCCTTCGCCGTCTTCAACCCCGGCACCAGGGCGCGGACCGACGTGGTGCGCGCGTTCCTGCCGCGCGACGTGGTGGCCGTGGACGTGCCGATCGCGCTGGTCGACGCCAGGACCGGCGAGACCCTGCCGCACCACGAGGAGTACGTCGACCCCGACGACTGGCCGACCCGCCCGATCGGCCGGCACGTCCACGCGGTCGTGCCGGACGTCCCCGGCTTCGGCTACGCGCGGCTGGACGTCGTCCGCGGGCCGGGCCAGGCCCCCGACCCGGTCGAGCCGGACCTGGACGGCGTGATCGAGAACGAGTTCTACCGGGTCGCCTACGACGTGCGCGAGGGCTACATCAGCTCGATCTTCGACAAGTCCGCCGGCCGTGAGCTGGTCAACGGCGACGCCGCCGCCGGCTTCGGCCAGTACGTCTACGACCGCTACGCCACCGCCCCGCACTTCAACCACCTGTCGGGCCACGTCGGGGCGCACGACAGGACGCTCCTCGGCGACCGGGCCGTCGCCCGCAACGCGACGATCGTCAGGGCCCTGCGCACGGCGGTCGGCGAGAAGCTGGTCGTCGAGCTCCAGGGCAAGGGCGTCGACTGGCTGCGCACCACGATCGAGCTGCACCGGGGCGTCCCCAGGCTCGACCTGACCTACCAGCTCGCCAAGCAGGGCACCCCGGCCAAGGAGGCGGTGTTCCTGGCGTTCCCGTTCGCGACGGGCCCGGCCACGGCCTGGGAGCTGACCGGCGGGGTCGGCGGCCCCGGCGTGCCGCGCGTGCCAGGCTCGGCCGAGTACATGTTGCCGATCAGGCACTGGATCGCCTTCGAGGACCCCGAGCTGACCGTCGCCTGGGCCACCCTGGAAGCGCCGCTGGTGCAGCTCGGCACCATCCACATGCCGTACGCGCCGTTCCCGCCCACGCTCGACCAGGAGGACGGCACGGTCTACTCCTGGGCGCTCAACAACATCTGGGACACCAACTTCCCGGCCCAGCAGCAGGGCGAGACCACCTTCCGGTACGCCGTCACGTCGGCGGCCGGCGTCAAGGGCAGCAGGCTGGGCGCGGCGGCGGCCTCGGGGCTGACCGAGCCGTTCGTCGGCGCGCTGATCACCGGCGGTCCCGGGGTCACCGAGACCTACGCCTCGGTGGACCACCCCGACGTGCTGATCACCTCGATCGGCCGGGTGGACGGGGAGCAGGTGGTCCGGCTGCAGTCGCTGGCCGCCGAGCCGGTGACGGCGACGGTCACGGTCCCCGGACGGGATCCGGTCGAGGTCCGGCTGCCCGCCTGCGGGGTCGCCGTCGTCGGAGGGAAGCGCGCGTGAAGATCGTTGACATCCGGGCCACGACGGTCGCCGTCCCGCTGGAGGCGCCGCTGCGGCACAGCAACGGCGCCCACTGGGGCCGGTTCGTGCGCACGATCGTCGAGGTCGAGGCCGACAACGGGCTGGTCGGCCTGGGGGAGATGGGCGGCGGCGGCGAGAGCGCGGAGTCGGCCTTCCGGGCGCTCGTCCCGTACCTGAAGGGGCACAACCCGTTCGAGCTGGAGGCGCTGCGCTTCAAGATCGCCAATCCGACCGCCTCGCTCTACAACAACCGCACCCAGCTCCTCGCCGCCGTCGAGTTCGCCTGCCTCGACCTCGTCGGCCAGCACCTCGGCGTGCCCGTCCACGACCTGCTGGGCGGGCGGCTGCGGGACACGGTCCCGTTCGCCTCCTACCTGTTCTTCCGGTACGCCGCCGACGGCCACCCGGAGATCCGCACCCCCGGCCAGCTCGTCGAGCACGCCGCCCGGCTCAAGGAGGCGCACGGGTTCACCGTGCACAAGCTCAAGGGCGGCGTGTTCCCGCCGGACTACGAGCTGGAGTGCTACCGGGCCCTGGCCGAGGCGTTCCCGGGCGACCGTCTCAGGTACGACCCCAACGCCGTGTTGTCGGTGGCCGAGGGGCTGCGGTTCGGCCGGGCCATCGAGGGGCTGAACAACGACTACCTGGAGGACCCCGTCTGGGGGATGGAAGGGCTCAGGGCCGTCCGGGAGCAGGTCAGGGTGCCCATCGCCACCAACACGGTGGTCGTCAACTTCGAGCAGCTCGCCTCCAACGTGCTGCGCAGGTCCGCCGACGTGGTGCTGCTGGACACGACGTTCTGGGGCGGGGTCCGGCCGTGCGTGAAGGCGGCGGGGGTGTGCGACACGTTCCAGGTCGGGGTGGCCGTGCACTCCTCGGGCGAGCTCGGCATCCAGCTCGCGACCATGCTGCACCTCGGCGCGGTGCTGCCGAACCTCACCTACGCCGCCGACGCCCACTACCACCAGTTGCGCGACGACGTGATCGAGGGCGGCCGGCTGCCGTACGCGGACGGCGCCATCGCCGTGCCCTCCGGGCCGGGGCTCGGGGTGCGCCTCGACCCGGATCGCGTGGCCCGCTACGCCGAGCTGTACCGGGAGACCGGCGGCTATCCCTACGACCGCGACCCGGGACGTCCCGGCTGGTACGCCACCGTCCCGAACGAGCGCTTCGCCGACCCCGCGATCTCGGTGGACGTTGCCCCATAATTGGCCGCTATGTCCGACGAAGTACAGACGAAGCAGCCCGCCGACAACCTGGTCACCACCCGGCACGCCCTGCCGACCGGCCAGGGATACACCGCCACGACCGGAACCATGGTGGTGCGCGAGGAGGTGTTCACGGACGGCACGTTCGACGGCCACCGCCCGAAGGCCGAGGTGTTCCTCACCTCCTACACGCTCGACGACGCCGACCCGCTGACCAGGCCGGTCACGTTCGCCTTCAACGGCGGGCCCGGGTCGTCGAGCGTGTGGCTGCACCTCGGCATCCTGGGCCCGCGCCGGGTCGTGATGGGGGACGCGGGCGCGCTCCTCCCACCGCCGTACGCGCTGGCCGACAACGACGAGACCCTGCTCAAGGTCAGCGACCTGGTCGTCATCGACCCGATGTCCACCGGCTACTCGCGGGCGGCCGAGGGCGAGAAGGCCCAGCCGTACCACGGGTTCAGCGGCGACGTGGAGTCGGTCGGCGAGGTGATCCGGCTCTGGACGACCAGGAACGCGCGGTGGATGTCGCCGAAGTTCCTGGCCGGCGAGTCGTACGGCACGGTCAGGGCGGCCGGGCTGGCCGACCACCTCCAGTCGCGGTACGGCATGTACCTCAACGGCGTGATGCTGATCTCCTCGGTGCTCGACTACGCGACCGTGGAGTTCAACGAGGGCAACGACGTGGCCTACGCCCTCTATCTACCGACCTATGCCGCCATCGCGCACTATCACGGGCTGCACGGCGACCGCCCGCTGGCCGACGTGCTGCGCGAGGCCGAGGAGTACGCCTCCCGCGACTACCCGTGGGCCCTGGCCCGCGGCAACCGCCTCACGGCCGGCGAGCGCGCCGCCGCCGTCTCCAGGGTCGCGGCCCTGTCCGGCCTCTCCGAGGACTACGTCGACCGCGTGGACCTGCGCATCGAGCACATCCGCTTCTTCACCGAGCTGCTGCGCGAGCGCCGGCTGACCGTCGGCAGGCTCGACGGCCGCTTCACCGGCTGGGACCCCGACGGCGGGCGCGAGCACTTCGTCTCCGACCCGAGCATGAACGCCATCACCGGCCCCTACAGCGCCGCGCTCAACCACTACCTGCGGACCGAGCTGGAGTACGCCAACGACCTGCCCTACGAGATCCTCAGCTCGCGGGTGCACCCGTGGTCGTACAAGGAGTTCGAGGGCGTGCACGTCAGCGTGACCGACCGGCTGGGCGCCGCCATGCGGACCAACCCGCACCTGCGCGTGCACGTGGCCTGCGGCTACCACGACGGCGCCACGCCGTACTACGCGGCCGAGCACGCCTTCGCCCACCTGCCCGTGCCCGCCGAGCTGGCCGCCAACGTCGAGTTCAAGTACTACGAGGCCGGCCACATGATGTACGCGCACGAGCCCAGCAGGCTGCGCCAGTCAGCCGACCTGGCGGCCTTCGTGCTCGGACAGCAGGCGTGAGGCGCGCTCCAGCCGTTGCCGCAGGCTGGCCGCGAGCGCGTCGAAGCGTTCCCGGTTGTCCCGGATGACCGCGCGCTGAAGCTCGGCGTCGGCCGAGAACCAGGCGGCGACCAGGCCCGAAGCCCACTTGCAGGTCGTGTCGGCGACGGCTGTCAGCTTCTCCTCCTCGCTGACGTCCGGTTTCTCCAGGTTCCAGCGGGAGTCGGCGATGGCCGACTCCGGGTCCGGGTAGGGGTGTCCCGCCTGGGTCATGCACGACTGCCAGCGCCTGGTCGCCGCGGCCACGCCGCCGTGCTTGGCGGCCTGTTCCAGGGTGAGCGAGTCCTGCAGGCCCAGCCAGGGCCAGTCCGCCTGGCGGGTGCCGCCCTCCAGCTCCGCGGAGGCGCGGTCGAGGCAGCCGCGGTCGGCGGCGGTGCCGTACAGGCGGTGGCGGGTGTGCTTGGGCAGTTTGTTGACCCAGGAGCCGGTGGTGTCCGGGGACGGGGGCCTGGCCAGGTGGTAGCCGTACCGCTGGGCGGCCGAGGTGTCCACGACGCCATAGCGGCGGGAGTTGCCCGGGTCGATCGCCGCCAGCTCGGCGGCGTCCTCCGCGGGTGGGGTGACGGTGAGGCCGCGGCGGCTCATGCACCGCGCGACCAGGTGGTTGTGGGCATTGCCCAGGACGGCCCGCTGCTCGGGAGTCGGCTTGTAGGCGTCGAACGGCAACACGAGCTGCGACACCGAGGTCACGCCCGCCGGGGGCCGTTCGCGTACGGGCTCGCCGGCGGCGCAGGCCGCGACGGACAGCAGCAGCGCGCCCGCGAGGAGGCCGCGACAGCCGGTTTCCGGCGGCCAAGCCCGGAAACCGGCACTCCCGTTATTTCTCAGCGGCACCAGATGTCGATCGAGCTGGTGCGGTTGTTGCCGATGGCGTTGTTCGACAGGTAACCGTCGTTGGAGTTGTGGGTGAAGGTGCTGTGGGCACCGGTGTAGTCGGCGTGCTGCCAGAGGGTGGCGCTGCAGCCGACCCGGTTCCTGACGGAGCTGGTCTCGTTGTCCATGCTGTGCCAGGTGTTGCTGAAGTCCCAGTTCAGCCAGTTGTTGTCGGCCAGGTCGGAGTCGTCGGCCGTGAAGTCGCGCCAGTGGTCGCTCTGGCCACGGTTGTAGTCGAAACCGGCGTACAGGCAGACGCGGCCGCCGTAGCACGTCGAGCGTGGGCTGGCCTCCGCCGCGGCAGCCGGGACGACCACGGTGAACAGCGCGGCCGCGGCGATGAAGCCGACGGCCTTCTTGGTGAGCCTCACAGGTCTCTCCTAGATCGGTGAGTCGTTTCGGAACCCGTACCAAGCGTGCTGTGAGGGGGCTCGGGACCCGCCCTCGAATACACGCAGAGAACTTGGTTACCAGGCTCACCACCTGGCACTTCGCCGCATTGACGCAACGATTGCCAGGTTCGGGAGGCGACTGGGGACTTACTCGACCTAGTCGGGGAGCGCCGCCGGGTTCCGGGCCAGCAGGCCGCCGTCCACACGGTGCTCGGCCCCGGTGATGAACGACGAACGCGGCCCCGCCAGGAACGCCACCAGCTCGGCCACCTCCTCGGGACGGCCCACGCGGCCCAGCGGATGGGCCTTGCCCCACTGCTCGACCTGCTCCTCCTGCGACAGGTCGCCCCGCCACAGGTCGGCCGCCCAGCGCAGCATGGGGGTGTCCACCGAGCCGGGGCAGACCACGTTGACCCGGATGCCGTCGGCCGCGTGGTCGAGCGCCATGGCCCTGGTCAGGCCGTTCAGGGCGGCCTTGCTCGCGGTGTAGGCGGCCACCTGCGCCTGCGACGAGAACGCCTGCACCGACGACATGACCACGATCGAGCCGCCGCCGCGTTCCCTGAGCCTCGGCACGGCGGCCTTGCAGGTGAGGTAGACGCCCTTGAGGTTGACGTCCATGACCTCGTCCCACACCTCCTCCGGGGTGTCCTCGACCGTGCCGTACCGCTGGACGCCGGCGCAGGTGACGACGACGTCGAGGCCGCCGTACCTGGTCACGGCCAGCTCCACGAGGTCGCGCATGTCGCCGGCCCGGCGCACGTCGGCGACGACGCCGGTGACGTGCTCGCTGTCGAGCGCCGCGGTCTCGTCCACGCCGCAGAACACCACGTTCGCGCCGCCGTCGGCCAGCCGGTCGACCACCGCCCGCCCGATGCCCATCGACCCGCCGGTGACCAGCGCCACCTTGCCGGAAAACTCACTCACGCCAGCACCTCCGCGCGCCATCTCGACACCTTGGTCTCCTGCGGTCCGAGCGACAGGGCGCTCCCGTTGGCCACGGCGGCGGCCAGGCCGTCGGTCGGCATGCCGGCGAACGGTTCGAGCCCCAGCGTGTAGGCCCGCCCCCACCAGGGATAGCCGGTGGACGCGCCGAGCTCCTGCCACATCCACAGGTAGGGGAGGAGCGTCGCATCCCACTCCACCCGGATACCGATATCCCCTGAAATTTCGTACCAACCCTCCGGGAAACCCGTGAGGTAGACGATGTCGCTCGGCCCGCCCCGCTCCGGCACCACGCTCAGATCCGTCTCCCCGCCCCCGTCGGCGGGCACCACCGGCCACCGCCACGGCCCGCCGGCCCGCACCCGGCGCCCGGCCGGGCCGATCGGCGCCGCGTGCGGGATCACCCGCACGCCTTCGGGCAGCCGGATCCGCGCGCCCGCCCGCAGGAACGGCGCCCCGAAGACGATGTGCTGGCCCCACATGGCGTGCAGCGCGAGGTCCGCCTCGTTGGTCACCCGCCCCTCGACCTCCAGCGCGGCGGTCCCCGCCCGGAGCCGGAACACCTTCTCCACCTGGTACGGCAGCCGCCGTGTCCGCACGGCGAGCCGTACCGCGACCTCCTCCTCGCAGTCGGCCACCACCTCGCACGACCACGGCAGCCCGGCGACCTCGCCGTGCTGGGCCAGGCGCGCGCCCCGGTACTCGCTCGGCGCGCCGCCGTTGGGGAAGACCTCCTGCCAGCCGCCCTGGTAGTGGTCGACGAACTGGGCGACGTCGTCGGCCGCGCCGTGACGGTGGTCGCGCGGGTCGCGCAGGCCCTGCGGGGAGAGCCAGACGAAGTCGGTGTCGGTGGGTTTGTGCAGGAACTCCACCACGTCGCCGCCCTTGTCCGGCAGGACGGTCACGCGCAGCCGCTCGTTCTCCAGCGTGACCGCCCGCAGCCCGTCGAGGGTGAGGTGCCGCAGGCGCGCCGCCCAGTTGCGCCTCACCCGAACGTCACATCCAGGAACCTGGGCCGGTAGATGGACACGTCCCGGTAGTGGTCGGTGTTGACGAAGCTGTTGACGTTGTAGGAGACCACCAGGCCGTTCCCGGCGACGTCGGGATGGGCGTGGGCGTTGTAGGTGAAGACGTTCCCGCTGGTCTCGGGGGTGGTGTAGACGTGCTGCTTGCCGGTGAAGGGGCCGGTGGGCGAGCAGGAGGAGTAGGCCACGATGTTGGGGCTGAGCACCTCGGTGGTGTCATGCGTGATCAGGACATATCCGGATCCGACCCGGGTGACGCTGTACTCGTTCGCCACCCCGCCCATGATCCGGGCCGAGTCGGTCTCGTCCGGTGACCACGAGCCGTCGGCAGTGCGGAACTCCCACGTGCCCAGCAGGCTCTGGCCCCTGACCCGGGCGAGGTGCATGTACTTGGCCGAGCCGAGGTCCTCGACGCCGTACACGTAGGTGTAGCCGCCGTCCTTCAGCAGGCCGGAGGCCCAGGAGACGCCGTGGCCAGAGGGCAGGTCGTGCACGCTGATCGGCTGGTCGAGCCGGCCGGGCGCGAACCTGGCCACCACGTTGCGGTGCCAGCGCCAGTCCCACGCGCCGGAGCCGAACCGCTCGTACTCCTGGTAGGTGACCTCGACCAGGCCGCCCGCCAGCGTGGCGTCCCCGGCCCAGAACCAGTGCTTGTCGTCGCGCGGCGGCATCACGGCTTCGGGCTTCGCGGCCGTGCCGTCGTGGACGGTGGACAGCCGCCCGTCCCGCTCGACGGCGAAGGAGTTGTTCAGGAAGACGGTGCTGCCGCCCTCCTCGACGACGGGCGGCCTGGAGCCGTCGGCGTTGACCTGGCCGAGGAAGGTGTCGGAGAACACCCACAGCTCACGGCCGTTGGGCAGCCGGAGCGAGTAGGTGCCGTCGGCTCCCGTCCAGTCGTCCAGGCGGCTGTTGTCGTTGCCGTACGAGGTGAACAGGCTGGTCAGCCGGGCGTCCACGGACGCGCCGCGCACGGTGGGCGCGCACGCCGACACCGGCCCGGACGGTTCCCGCGCCACGGCGGCCGAGGGAGGCACGGGCTTGGGCGGCGCGGCCCACGCCTGCTGCGGGACGGCGACCAGGCCGAGCACGGCGACGGCGAGGGGGACGAGGGAGGAGCGGAATCGCGTCATCACCGGTTCCTAGGGGCTGGGGGAGTCCCGTACAGTTCTAGTCATTAGATCACTTGCTGTCCAGGGCCCCCGGATCACCGGCCGAAAACCGGGTGCCCGTGGTCGCCGGCGGCCGGTAGCCTGCCCGGATGGGCCACGTTGAAGTAGGACATCTGACGTACGTGCTGCCCGACGGCAGGCCCCTGCTCAACGACGTCTCCTTCCGGATCGGCGACGGTGTCAAGGCCGCGCTCGTCGGGCCCAACGGCGCGGGCAAGACCACGCTCATGCGCCTGGTCGCGGGCGACCTGGAGCCCGTCGAGGGCAGCGTGACCAGCTCCGGCGGGCTGGGCGTGATGCGCCAGTTCATCGGCAACGTGCGCGACGGGAGCAACGTCCGCGACCTGCTGCTCGGCGTCGCCCCGCCGGCCGTGCGGCAGGCGGCCGAGCGGCTCGACGCGGCCGAGCTGGTGATGATGGAGCGCGACGACGAGAAGGCGCAGATGCGCTACGCGCAGGCCATCAGCGACTACACCGACGCCGGCGGCTACGAGATCGAGGTGCTCTGGGACACCTGCACGGTCTCGGCCCTCGGCGTCCCGTTCGACCGGGTGAAGTACCGCGACGTGGCCACCCTGTCCGGCGGCGAGCAGAAGCGGCTCGTCCTGGAGGCGCTGCTGCGCGGCCCCGACCAGACCCTGCTGCTCGACGAGCCCGACAACTACCTCGACGTGCCCGGCAAGGAGTGGCTGGAGCAGCAGCTCCGCGAGACGTCCAAGACCGTGCTGCTGGTCAGCCACGACCGCCAGCTCCTCGCCAACGCCGCCGACCGCATCGTCACGGTCGAGTCGGGCAACATCTGGATCCACGGCGGCGGCTTCGCCGGTTACGCCGAGGCCCGCAAGGCCCGCAACGAGCGGCTCGACGAGCTGCGCAGGCGCTGGGACGAAGAGCACGCCAAGCTCAAGGCCCTGGTCAACATGCTGAAGAACAAGGCCAGGTACAACGACGGCATGGCCGCCCCCTACCACGCGGCCCAGACCCGGCTGCGCAGGTTCGTCGAGGCGGGCCCGCCCGAGCAGGCCCCGGCCGACCAGAACATCAAGATGCGCCTGCGCGGCGGCCGCACCGGCAAGCGCGCGGTCATCTGCGAGGGCCTTGAGCTGACCGGCCTGATGCGCCCGTTCGACCTGGAGATCTGGTACGGCGAGCGGGTCGCCGTCCTCGGCTCCAACGGCTCGGGCAAGTCGCACTTCCTGCGCCTGGTGGCCGGCGAGCCCGTCGCGCACACCGGCGTGGCCAGGCTCGGCGCCCGGGTCGTCCCGGGGCACTTCGCGCAGACCCACTCCAGGCCCGACCTGCTCGGCCGCACCCCGGTCGAGATCGTGATGAGCGAGCACGCCAAGCTCAAGAACGAGGCCATGAAGACGCTGGCCCGCTACGAGCTGGCCGGGCTGATCGCCGAGCAGCGGTTCGACACGCTGTCCGGAGGCCAGCAGGCGCGGCTGCAGATCCTGCTGCTGGAGCTGTCGGGCGCCACGCTGCTCCTGCTCGACGAGCCGACCGACAACCTCGACCTGGCCAGCGCCGAGGCGCTCCAGGTGGGCCTCGACGCGTTCGACGGCACGGTCATGGCGGTCACCCACGACCGCTGGTTCGCCGCCGACTTCGACCGTTTCCTGGTCTTCGGCTCCGACGGGACGGTCTATGAGTCGTCCGAGCCGGTGTGGGACGAGACGAGGGTCGTCCGCAGGCGTTAAAGAGTTGGTACGCCCGGCGCGTGTCATCTGCCAGCCGTGCCCATGCACGGGTTATCACGGCAAAGTGATCCCGCGTAGCCGAACCGTCAGCCTCCTCGCACTCGGGGCGATCTGCCTCGCCGGTTGTTCAAGTGAGGACCAGCCAGCCCAATCGCTCAAGCCGCTCGTTCTCAAGGAGCAGGTCTCGAACATCGCCAAGTCCACCGACGGTTACGCCGTCAACTGGGCGGGTGTGCTCAGCAACGCCAACCCGTGGCACTTCGGTGAGCACGTGGTGGCCACCATCGTGGGCCGCGACGCCGCCGGCACCGAGGTGGTGCGCATGGACCAGCCGCTCGACGCCGTGCCGCCGGGCGGCTCCCTGGCCTTCACCGGCCAGGCGTCCTCCGCCGAGAAGCCGGTGAAGGTGACCATCCAGTACCGTCCGGCGCAGTGGCGGTCCGCCGCGCGCATCCCGTCGTCGTTCCAGTCGTTCCCGATCACGCGCGTCCAGACAATGCGCCAAAAAGACGGCTCTTACCTTATTACCGGCTATGTCGGGAATCCGTATCAATTGCCGGCAAGCAGCCTGGTGGTGAACGCGTTGCTGCGTGACGCGGCAGGCAAACTGCTCGGCGGCGGCAGCACGTTCGTGGACGACGTGAAGGCCGGCAGCCCGCCCAGGTTCATCCTCACCGTGGCCGGACTGCCCAAGGGCAGCAAAGTCGCCAAGACCGACGTCACCGCCCGGACCTGGGGCTCGACCGGCCGTCCCTACGAGGACCTGGCGATGGGCGGCGCGATCCCGGTGCACACGGTCAAGCCCACCTCCGAGCCGTTCGCGGTGGACCGGGGGAGTGAAGCCATGGGGCAGGTAAAGCAATAATCGGTATTAGTCCGAACAAATAGGTTGAGAAATTGGCGGGGTCGCGGTAGACAAGCGGCGGAACCGGTAGAACTACTAGTTACCGATCCATTACCTTCGGTCACATGAATGACCGCGTCCTGGTGGAGGCACTCCGCACCCGTGACCCGGGAGCCCTCGCCGCGCTCTACGACACGCACGCGGAGAGTGTCTACCGCTACTGCTGGTCCCTCCTCCTCGACACCGACAGCGCCCAGGTGGCCCTGCGCGACACGCTGATCGCCGCCGAGGCGCACGCGGGCGCGCTGGCCCAGCCCGACAGGTTCCGGGTCTGGCTGCTCGCCCTGGCCAGGCAGGAATGCCTGCGCCGCCGGATGGCGGCGCCGCCCGGCGCCGACGAGGCCCTGGCCGAGGCCCCGCCGCTCGACGACCCGGCCGACGCCGACCTGCGGCTCATGGCCTGGTACGCCGTCGTGAGCCTGCCCGTCGCCGACCGGGAGGTGCTGGAGCTGGCGACCAGGCACGCGCTGGACGCCGCCGAGCTGTCCCAGGTGCTCGCGATCCCGCCGCGCCAGGTCGAGCAGGCCAGGGAGCAGGCGCGCGATCATCTCACCGACGCCGTCACCGCCGAGATCCTGGCCCGCAAGGGCCCCTACGACTGCCCGCGCCGGGCCCGGATCCTGGCCGGCTTCACCGGCGACCTCACCAGGGAGATGCGCGAGCACCTGGTCGGGCACGTCGCCCGCTGCGAGGTCTGCGCCCCCCACCGCGCCCGCCAGGCCTCGGCCGCCAAGGTCTTCGGCCTGCTGCCCGTCGCCGCGCTCCCCGAGGCGCTGCGCATCAGGGTCATGAGCTGCTTCGCCGACCCCGAGCTGCTGCCCTACCGCCGCTACGTCGCCCGGCGCACGGCCTCCCTGGACGCCGCCGGATTTCCCGTTCCCACGCAGACGGCGGCTCGAAGGTGGCCTCAGGCGGTGGCGGGCGCGCTGGCGGCGGTCGCGACCGTGGTGGCGATAGCAGTGATCTTCAACCAGTTCGGCAAGGACAACGGCGGTCTCGCCGGGGTGGCGACGGCCGCGTTCCCCGCCACCGGCGAGCCGCCCGGCATCAGACTGCCCTGGCAACCCGACCCGCAGGACGCCCAGTTGACCGTAGAACCCATCCTCGACAGCGCCGCGCCCGAGCCGTTCGGCATGCTCGGCTCGACGACGCCGGTGCCGCCGGCCGTGCTCGTGCCGACGTACGCGAGCTCGCCGCCCGCCGAGTCCGCGCCCGGCGAGCCGCGGCCGACGCCCGACGGCCCGCCGCAGGCCGAACCGCCGGGCGAGAACCCCGGCGACCCGACGTACGGCCAGCCCGGCCAGCCCGGTCAGCCCGGCCGTACCGGCCATCCGGGTCACCCGCCGCACGGTGAGCCGGGCCGTCCGCCGCACGGCGACCCGGGCACGCGCCCGCCCACCCGGACCCCGCCGGTGCCGACCCCCACCCCCGCCCCGACGCCCACCGAGACGCCCGCGCCCACCACCACGCCCTCGGAGACGGCCACGCCCGCCCCCACGCACACCCCCACCGAGCAGCCCGTCACCCCCGTCGAGAGCGGCTGAGCACCCCGTGGAGGCGTGGAAGCCGCACCAGGACCGGCTCGCCGAGCGGGCCCTGGAGGCGTTCGAGGTGCGCCAGGATCCGCACCTGGGGCGCCGGGTCTGCCCGCTGCCCGTCCCGGGGCGGGTGGCCGAGCTGGTGCCGAGAGGTCACCGCGTCGACTGGCCGACCTGGCTCGACCGCGGCCCCCGCATGCTGCGCCACGTGCTCGACCTGTGCCGCCTGCGCACCGCGCGCGGCCTGGCGGTGCTGTCCTGGCTGGCCGGCGGCCCGCAGCCGGACGAGCTCGAGTGGATGTGGGACGCCCGCCGCCTGACCGGCCCCCGCCAGGAACGCATGTACGGCGCCGCCGCCGACGTCCCCGAGCCCGTGCTCGGGCTGGTGACGGCCAACTGGACCTGGGTGCTCGACACCTGCCACGGCGGCCGGGTCACCGCCCCCTACCTGGCGGGCACCGCCTATCCGCGCGACGGTCACGCCGCCGCCGACGCCGCGATGACCCTCTTCCAGACCTACGACCGCCATCCGGAGGCCAGACCGGCCATCGCGGCGGCGTGGGCCGCGGCCCGCGTGACCACCGACTGGTGCAAGGCCGCCGAGTTGCACGCCGCGTACGGCGTCCAGACCCCCGTCTTCACCTACCCGCGGGCCGCCCGGCCGGTGGTCACCGGCATCCGTCCGTGGATAGAACGGCTCTTCCGCCTGCGGTGATGACGTTACGTGCAGGAAACCGATGGGAACTGTGTGCATAGAGTAACCATCTGTTTCCGGGGGGACCTATGCGCGTATTTCGGGCTGGGCTCCTGGCGTGCGTCCTGCTGGCCACTCTGTGTCCGCTCGCTCCGGGCCCGCCGGTGCTGGCCGACCCCATGCCGTCGGCCAAGGACGTGAAGAAGGCGCGCGAGGCCGCCCGCGTCCGCTCGAAGGAGCTGGGGGTGGCCAGCGCCGGGCTGGCCGCGGCCCAGTCCAGGCTCGACGAGCTGGCGGCGGCCGTGGAACGGCAGGTGGAGGCGTACAACGGCGAGCTGGTCCGGGCCCGACAGGCCGAGCAGTCGTACGCACAGGCCCAGGCGCGTCAGGCGGCGGCCGACGCCGAGGCCGAGCGCGCCCGGCAGGCCGTCGCGCTGCTCGCGGCGCAGAGCTACGGCGGGATGACGCCGATGGACCCGATCGTCGGCATGCTCATCGACGAGGGCGGCGTCGACGGCTTCCTGCACCGGGCGAGCGTGCTTGGCCAGCTCGGCGACGAGCGCGCCCAGATCCTGCGCAGGATGAGCGACGCCCAGGAGGTCGCCGCCATCCTCCGGGCCCAGGCGCAGAACGCCTACGACGCCCGGCAGGCCGCCTCGGAGCGCGCCCGGCGGGCGAAGCTGGCCGCGGAGGCGGCCGTGGCCCGGCAGCGCCGCGAGACGCGCACCCTCCGGGTGGAGCGGCGGCAGCTCCAGCACCGGGTGAACGCCGCCCGCAGCCACGCCGAGCTGCTGGCCAGACGGCGGGCGCTGGCCCTGTCGGTGGCCGGCCTGGCGGCGGGGTCGGCGGGCGGCAACCTGGCCGCCAACTGGGCGCTGACCCAGCTCGGCAAACCGTACGTGTGGGCCGCCGCGGGCCCCGACACCTACGACTGCTCCGGCCTGGTCATGCGCGCCTGGGAACAGGTGGGCGTGCGCCTGGACCACTGGACCGGAACCCAGTGGACCTCCGGCCCGCACGTGCCGCTGGACCAGCTCCGCCGCGGAGACCTGCTCTTCTTCGGCCGCATCACCGACGACCCCGGCACGATCCACCACGTGGGCATCTACGTCGGCCAGGGCCAGATGGTGCACGCGCCCCAGACCGGCGACGTGGTGCGGGTCGCCCCGATCTGGAGAGGGGACCTGGTGGGCGCCACCAGGCCCCGGTGAGGATCAGTGGTGACCCGCGTCCTTGGCCCGGTGGAACGAGCGCTCGATCTCGGCCTCGGCCTCGATGCGCCCGACCCAGTTGGCGCCCTCGACGGACTTGCCGGGCTCAAGGTCCTTGTAGACCTCGAAGAAGTGCTGGATCTCCAGCCGGTCGAACTCCGACACGTGGTGGATGTCCTGGATGTGGTGCATCCGGGGGTCGGTCGAGGGCACGCACAGGACCTTGTCGTCGCCGCCCTTCTCGTCGGTCATCCGGAACATGCCGACCGCGCGGCAGGTGATGTAGCACCCCGGGAACGTCGGCTCCTGGAGCAGCACCAGCGCGTCGAGCGGGTCACCGTCCTCGCCGAGGGTGTTCTCGATGAAGCCGTAGTCGGCGGGGTACTGCGTGGAGGTGAACAGGAGCCGGTCAAGCCTGATCTTTCCGGTCTCGTGGTCCACTTCGTACTTGTTCCGTTGCCCCTTGGGAATCTCAACGACAACGTCGAACTCCACCGCGGTTCCTCCGCTCAAGGCCCCCGGGAAGTCCCGGCTGGGCGTTAATGTCTCGTAGGCGAACACCAGGAGAGAGGTCAGGCGACGTGGCGCGGCACGAGCGTTCGATGATGCTGGCCACTCTCGCCGTGCTCCAGATCGTCACGATCGTCATCGGCGTCTACGCCATGACCAGCGACTTCAACCTGAGCGCACTGACGAGGCAGCCGTCACCGATCGGGCCGACGGCGTCTCCCCGGGGAATCCCCCCCGCCCCCGTGGTCACCTCGGGGCCTGTGCTGGCCCAGCTTTCGGCGACGTCAGGAGACGGACCTCTCCCGACTAAGAGTACTTTGACCCGCCAGCTCACCGACGCGCTGGGTGACAAAGCACTAGGCGGCCGGGTGGGCGCGGTCGTGCTCGACGCCGCGACCGGCGGCCGGATCTTCGCCTCCAACCCCGACACGGGCATCACCCCGGCCTCCACGAACAAGATCGTCACGACCACCGCGGCGCTCGCCTCGCTGGGCCCCGACACCCGTTTCTCCACCCGCGTCGTCCAGGGCCGCGCGCCCGGCGCGATCGTCCTGGTGGGCGGCGGCGACCCGCTGCTCGCCGGACCGTCGGCCAGGCCCGGCTACCCCAAGCAGGCCTCCCTCGCCACCCTGGCCTCCCGGACCGCTGCCGCGCTGAAGGCCAAGGGCGTCAGGAAGGTCACGCTCTCCTACGACGACAGCCTGTTCACCGGGCCGGCCATCGCGCCCGGCTGGAAGCCCAACTACGTGCCCGACGGCGAGGCGGCCCCCGTCCACGCCCTGGCCATGGACGAGGGACGCCAGCGCCCCGGCGCCCGGCCCCGCGTGTCCGACCCGGCCGCGACCGCCGCGGCCGCCTTCGCCCGCCTGCTGCCCAGGTACGGCGTCACCGTCTCCAAGGACATCCGCCAGGAACGGGCCGCGGCGGGCGCCGCCGAGCTGGGCAAGGTCGACTCCGCCCCCTTGTACGCCCTGGTCGAGCACACCCTGACCCACAGCGACAACGACATGGCCGAGGCCCTGGCCAGGCACGTCGCCATCAAGGAGGGCAAGGAGGCGTCGTACGCCGGGGCCGCCGAGGCGGTGATCGGGGTCATGCGGCGGCTCGGCGTGACCAAGGGCGTCAGCGTGGCCGACGGCAGCGGCCTGTCCGTCCGCAACCGGGTCAGCGCCGACGCCATGGCCAGGATCATCGCCATCGCCGGCTCGGCCGGGCATCCCGAGCTGCGGGCCGTCGACACGGGCATGCCGATCGCCGGCTTCTCCGGCACGCTGGGCAACGGCAGGCGCTTCACCCGCGCCGACAGCAAGGGCCAGGTAGGCCTCGTACGCGCCAAGACCGGCACGCTCAACAACGTCAACACCCTGGCCGGCCTGGCCACCACCAAAGACGGCCGGCTGGTCACCTTCGCCTTCCTGGCCGACGACGTGCCGGTGAACGCCGAGCCGGTGCTCGACAGGCTCGCCGCGATCGTCGCGCGATCCTGACCGCCGCTTCTTCGCAGGCGTGACGAGAACAACGTACGGTGGACGTCATGCAGGTGATCGACTGGGATCTGGCCGTCACGACCGGCACGCGCCTGGTGCGCCCCGGTCCTCAGGTGAGCAAGGAGGAGGCCAGGCAGGCCGTCGCCGAGCTCCGCACGCTGTCACGTGAGGCCGAGGGCCACGTGCGCGAGTTCACGAAGATCCACACCGAGACCGCGCCGCAGCCCGCGACCATCGTCGACCGGCCGGGCTGGATCAAGGCCAACGTCGAGGGCTTCCGCGTGGTCCTCGAACCGCTGACCCAGCGCATGGGCGGCGGAGACAACCCGCCGCCCGCCATCGTCACCGCGGTGGGCTCGCGCATCACCGGCGTCGAGGTCGGGGCCGTCCTCGCCTTCCTCGCCTCCCGGGTGCTCGGCCAGTACGAGCTGTTCCTGCCGCCCGACCCGACCGGCCAGGAGGCGACCGGCCGCCTGACGCTCGTGGCGCCCAACATCGTCCACGCCGAGCGCGAGATGAACGTCGTGCCCCGCGACTTCCGCCTGTGGGTGTGCCTCCACGAGGAGACCCACCGCGTGCAGTTCACCGGCGTCACCTGGCTGCGCGAGTACGTCAGGTCGCAGATGACCGAGTTCCTGCTCGCCTCCGACCTCGACCTGCCCACGCTCCTCGACCGCCTGCGCAGCGCCGCCGACACGGTGGCCGACGTGGTGAGGGGCGGCGAGGGCAACCTGATCGACGCCATCCAGTCGCCCGCCCAGAAGGAGATCCTCGACCGCCTGACGGCCGTGATGACCCTGGTGGAGGGCCATGGCGACTTCGTCATGGACGCCGTGGGCCCCTCGGTGGTCCCGTCGGTCTCGGAGATCCGCGCCAAGTTCGCCCAGCGCCGCGAGGGCGGCTCCCGGCTCGACCGCACGGTGCGGCGCCTGCTGGGCATCGAGGTCAAGATGAAGCAGTACGCCGAGGGCTCCGCGTTCGTCCGCAAGGTGGTCGACCGGGTCGGCATGGACGGCTTCAACAAGGTCTGGACCTCCCCGGAGACCCTGCCCACGACCCCCGAGATCGCCGACCCCGACGCCTGGATCCACCGCGTCATCGGCACCCCGGCCCTGCCCGCCTGACCCTCCCGTCCCGCGGAACCCGGGCGCATGGCGTGCGGCCGGTTCCGGCGGCCGGGACAATGGCTCCTGTGGGTCCCCGTCCAGCCGTCGCCGACGTGCGCCGGGCCGTCCGCGAGGCGCTGAGCGACCTCGCCGGCACCGGCGCGCTGGTGCTGGCCGCGTGCAGCGGCGGCGCCGACTCGCTGGCCCTGGCGGCGGCACTGGCCTTCGTCGCCCCCCGCGCCGGCCTGCGCGCGGGGCTGGTCACGGTGGACCACCAGCTCCAGCCGGGCTCGGCCGACCGCGCCCGGCAGGTCGCCGGCATCGCCGCCGGCCTCGGCCTGGCCCCGGCCGAGGTGCTCACCGTCACCGTCGGCACCGACGGCGGTCCCGAGGCCGCCGCCCGCGAGGCCCGGTACACCGCGCTGGCCGAGGCGGCCGACCGCCTGCGGGCCGCCGCCGTCCTGCTCGGCCACACTCGTGACGACCAGGCCGAGACCGTTTTGCTGGGCCTGGCCAGGGGGAGCGGGCTGCGCTCGATCTCCGGCATGGCCGCCCGTGCGGGCCGCTACCGCCGGCCCTTCCTCGACCTGTCCAGGGCCACGACGGTCGCCGCCTGCGCGGCCATGTCCCTCGTCCCCTGGGACGACCCGCACAACGACGACCCCCGCTACACCCGCGTCCGCGTCAGGAAGCGGATCCTGCCGATGCTCGACGAGGAACTCGGCCCGGGGGTGACCGAGGCGCTCGCGCGGACCGCCGGAATGGCGCGGGAGGACGCCGACGCCCTCGACCAGTGGGCCGAATCGGCGTTCCCGAATTGCGCTCTTAGCGATATCGGAGAGTCCGTCATCCTGTCCGTGCCGGAGTTGGAGAAACTGCCCGACGCGGTGCGCCGCAGGGTGCTGCGGCGCGCGGCCATCGCGGCGGGCACGCCGTCCGGCGCGCTTTCCGCCACCCACGTGCTGGCGGTCGATCGGCTGGTCACGCAATGGCACGGGCAGAAGGCGGTGGATCTACCCGGAGGTCTGTCCGCAGTTCGGCGGTATGGCACCCTGATACTCGCCATCAGTCCCATCGTTTAAGGAACCACAGGTGGACGCTGCCGACATGGGCAAAGACCTGGAGAAGGTCCTCATCCCCGAGGACGACCTCCAGGCCAAGATCAAAGAGCTTGCCGGGCGCATCGACGAGGACTACGCGGGCAAGGACGTCCTGCTCGTGGGCGTGCTGAAGGGTGCGGTCATGGTGATGGCCGACCTGGCCAGAGCCCTGCACGTGCCGGTGCAGATGGACTGGATGGCGGTGTCGTCCTACGGCGCGGGCACCAAGTCCTCCGGCGTCGTGCGGGTGCTGAAGGACCTCGACACCGACATCTTGAACCGCCACGTCCTGATCGTCGAGGACATCATCGACTCGGGCCTGACCCTCCACTGGCTGCTGGAAAACCTGAAGTCGCGCAATCCGGCGTCGTTGGAGATCTGCGCCGCGCTGCGCAAGCCCGACGCGGTGAAGGTGCCGATGGACGTGAAATACGTCGGCTTCGACATTCCCAACGAGTTCGTCATCGGCTACGGGCTCGACTACGCGGAGCGCTACCGCAATTTGCCGTTCATCGGAACGCTCGCGCCGCACGTTTATAAGTAGTAATCCCGGCCATGGCCGGGAACATCGCGCAACGTGACGTACGTTGATAGGGCAAGACCGGTGTAGCGGGCGGGTCCCTCCGTGCGCCATGCCGGTGTACCTTCAGACTCCGGAAGGGTGACCGCAAGTCCCCTTCGGGTAGTCAGAAGTCGCGGTGTCGGATGCCGCGGCCCCGGGCCAGCCCGGGGTTCCAGGCCATGGTCAGGAAGGGACGGGCCCGCAAGGGGTTCCGCATCGGATGGATCTCAAGCGATTTACACGTGGGCCACTGCTGTGGATCCTGGGCATCGTCGTGCTGCTCCTGCTCGTCACCCAGCTCTGGAGCGGCGGGGGCAATTTCAAGCAGGCCGACACGTCCACGGTCCTCCAGCAGATTCGCGCCGGCAATTTCACCAGCGCCAAGGTCGTCGACAAGGACAATCGGGTCGAGCTCACCCTCATCAAGCCGATCGTCGTCCGGCCGGGTGACGCCCCGGCGAAGCTGATCCAGGCCAACTGGGTCAGCGGTTACGGCGCGAAGCTGACCGACGAGCTGCAGGCCCAGGTCGACGCCAACAAGACGAAGAGCTTCACCACCGAGGTGCCCCAGGAGAACTTCCTGCTCAGCATCCTGGTGAGCTTCCTGCCGATCGTCATCATCGTGCTGATCTTCCTGTTCATCATGAACCAGATGCAGGGCGGCGGCTCCCGGGTGATGAACTTCGGCAAGTCGAAGGCCAAGCTCATCACCAAAGACACCCCCAAGACCACGTTCGCCGACGTCGCCGGCGCCGACGAGGCCATCGAGGAGCTCCAGGAGATCAAGGAGTTCCTGCAGGCCCCGGCCAAGTTCCAGGCGATCGGCGCGAAGATCCCCAAGGGCGTGCTGCTCTACGGCCCGCCCGGCACCGGCAAGACCCTGCTGGCCCGCGCGGTCGCGGGCGAGGCGGGCGTGCCCTTCTACTCGATCTCCGGCTCCGACTTCGTCGAGATGTTCGTCGGCGTCGGCGCCTCCCGCGTGCGCGACCTGTTCGAGCAGGCCAAGGCCAACGCCCCCGCGATCATCTTCATCGACGAGATCGACGCCGTCGGCCGCCACCGCGGCGCCGGCCTGGGCGGCGGTCACGACGAGCGCGAGCAGACCCTCAACCAGCTGCTCGTCGAGATGGACGGCTTCGACGTCAAGGGCGGCGTGATCCTCATCGCCGCGACCAACCGGCCCGACATCCTCGACCCGGCGCTGCTGCGTCCTGGCCGGTTCGACCGGCAGGTCACCGTCGACCGTCCCGACCTGGAGGGCCGCAAGGGCATCCTCAAGGTCCACGGCCGCGGCAAGCCGTTCGCACCCGACGTCGACCTCGATGTCATCGCGCGCCGCACGCCCGGGTTCACCGGCGCCGACCTGGCCAACGTGATCAACGAGGCGGCCCTGCTCACCGCGCGGGCCGACCAGAAGCTGATCACGATGGAGGTCCTCGAGGAGTCGATCGACCGTGTCATGGCAGGGCCCGAGCGCAAGTCGCGGGTCATGTCCGACAAGGAGAAGAAGATGATCGCCTACCACGAAGGCGGTCACGCGTTGGTGGCGCACGCGCTGCCCAACTCCGACCCGGTCCACAAGATCACCATCCTGTCCCGCGGTCGCGCGCTCGGTTACACGATGACGCTGCCGATGGAGGACAAGTTCCTGGCCACCAGGTCCGAGATGATGGACCAGCTCGCGATGCTGCTCGGCGGCCGCGCGGCGGAGGAGCTCGTCTTCCACGAGCCCACCACCGGCGCCTCCAACGACATCGAGAAGGCCACGGCGGTCGCCCGCCGCATGGTGACCGAGTACGGCATGAGCGAGCAGCTCGGCGCCCGTAAGTTCGGCACCGGCCAGGCCGAGGTCTTCCTCGGCCGTGAGATGGGCCACGAGCGCGACTACTCCGAGAAGATCGCCTCCTCCATCGACGAGGAGGTCCGCCGGATGATCGAGACGGCGCACGACCAGGCCTGGGACATCCTGGTCGAATACCGCGACGTGCTCGACAACCTGGTGCTGGAGCTCATGGAGAAGGAGACCCTCTCCCGCGAGCAGGTCCTGCAGATCTTCGCCCCGGTGGTCGTCAAGGAGCACCGGCCCTCCTACGCGGGCTACGGCAAGCGGCTCCCCTCCGACCGCCCGCCGATCCTGACCCCGAAGGAGCAGTCGGCCAACGGCTCGCTCACCTCCGGCCACCAGGACGCCTTCCAGTCCGGAGACAGTGCGTGACCCAGCACGAGGTGGACCTGGGGCGGATCGAGAAGGCCGTACGCGAGATCCTCTACGGCATCGGCGAGGATCCCGACCGCGACGGCCTGCTCGAGACGCCCGCCAGGGTCGCCCGCGCGATGGCCGAGCAGTTCTCCGGGCTCGGCCAGACCCCCGAAGACGTGCTCAACAAGGTCTTCGACGTCGACCACGACGAGATGGTGCTGGTCAGGGACATCGAGGTCTACTCGACCTGCGAGCACCATCTGGTCCCGTTCCACGGCGTGGCCCACGTGGGCTACATCCCCAACGAGCGTGGCCAGGTGACCGGGCTGTCGAAGCTGGCCCGGCTGGTCGACGTCTTCGCCCGCCGCCCGCAGGTGCAGGAGCGCATGACCTCGCAGATCGCCGACGCCCTCATGCGGGTGCTGGAGCCGCGCGGGGTCATCGTGGTGGTCGAGGCCGAACACCTGTGCATGACGATGCGCGGCGTGCGCAAGCCGGGGGCCAAGACGGTCACGTCGGCGGTCCGCGGCGACTTCCGTACCAGCGACAAGACCCGCTCCGAGGCGATGGCGCTGATTCTCGGCAGGTGACGATCGTTATCCACAACTGGGGACCCGAGATGTCGGCAGGTGTGGGGGAACGCCTAGGCTTGCCCCATGACTAGCGTGCCCATCAACGTGCCGGGCGGTACGGAGCGGTGCCTCGTCATGGGCGTGGTCAACGTGACCCCCGACTCCTTCTCCGACGGCGGCCTGTGGTTCGACGAGGAGGCCGCCGTCCGGCACGGGCTCGACCTGGTGCGGGAGGGGGCCGACATCGTCGACGTGGGCGGTGAGTCCACCCGTCCCGGCGCCGCGCGGGTGTCGCTGGAGGAGGAGCTGGCCAGGGTCGTCCCGGTGATCCGGGCGCTCGACGCCGAGGGCGTGGCCGTCAGCGTCGACACGATGCGCGCCGAGGTGGCCAGGGCCGCGGTCGAGGCGGGCGCCAGGCTCGTCAACGACGTCAGCGGCGGCCTGGCCGACCCCGAGATGCCGCGCGTGGTCGCCGCGACGGGAGCGCCCTACGTGGTGATGCACTGGCGCGGTCACAGCCATGACATGGACAGCCGCGCCGTCTACGCCGACGTCGTGACAGAGGTGCGCGAGGAGCTCAGCAAGCGGGTCGATCTCGTGCTGGCCGAGGGGGTGTCCCCCGAGCAGATCGTGCTCGACCCCGGCCTCGGCTTCGCCAAGAACGCCGAGCACAACTGGGCGTTGCTGGCCGGCATCCCGCAGCTCGCCGAGCTGGGCTTCCCGCTGCTGATCGGGGCCTCGCGCAAGCGGTTCCTCGGGCGGCTGCTGGCCGGCCCCGACGGCGCGCCCCGCCCGTTCAGCAGGAGCGACGACGCAACGCTGGCGGTCACCGCGCTGGCGGCTCAGGCGGGGGCCTGGTGCGTGCGCGTGCACGAGGTAGGTCCCAATGCCGATGCCGTGCGCGTGGCGGCCGCATGGAAGAGAGCCGGAGCAGGCACATGAGCGTCGACACTGCCGCGATAGAGACGGTCAACGAGGAGTTCTACACCGCGATCGAGAGCGCCGATCTCGACAAGATGACCGAGATCTGGGCCGAGGACACCGCCGACGACCAGGTGAGCTGCGTCCACCCGGGCTGGACGTTGCTGAGCGGCCGGTCGGAGGTGCTGCGGTCGTGGGCGCTGATCATGGCCAACACCACCTACATCCAGTTCGTGCTGACCGACGTCAACACCACCGTGCTGGGCGACGTGGCCGTGCTCACCTGCGTGGAGAACATCCTGACGGCGGGCGAGGAGGGTGAGTCCAGCTTCGCCGCGGGCAAGGTGGTGGCGAGCAACGTCTACATCCGCACCTCGCAGGGCTGGCGGTTGTGGATGCACCACGGCTCCCCGGTGCTCCAGGGAGACGACGACGAGGACGAGGAGGGCGAGCTTGAGGTCTGACCGCATCGCTCTCAAGGGCCTGCGGGCCAGGGGCAGACACGGCGTGCTGCCCGCCGAGCGGGAGCTCGGCCAGGAGTTCGTGATCGACGCGACGTTGTTCCTCGACACCGCTCCGGCGGCGGCCGGCGACGACCTCACCAAGACCGTCCACTACGGCGAGCTGGCCCAGGCGCTGGTCGAGGTGGTCGAGGGCGAGCCGGTCGAGCTGATCGAGACGCTGGCCCAGCGGCTGGCCGACGTCTGCCTGGGCAGCGAGCTGGTGCACAAGGTCGAGGTGAGTGTGCACAAACCGGCGGCGCCGATCCCGCTGCCGTTCGACGATGTGATCGTGACGATCGAGCGGAGCCGCGCATGAAGGCCGTCCTCGCTCTCGGCAGCAACCTGGGCGAGCGGTTCCAGACGTTGCAGGGAGCCATCGACACGTTGTTCGACGCCCCGGGCCTGGAGTTCGTCAAGGCGTCTCCGGTCTACGAGACCGACCCGGTCGGGGGGCCGGGAGGGCAGGAGCCGTACCTCAACGCGGTCGTCGTCGCCGAGACCGCGCTGCCGCCGCGTACGTTGCTGGAGCGGGCGCTGGGCGTGGAGAACGCCTTCGGCCGGGTGCGCGCGGAGCGGTGGGGGCCGCGTACGCTCGACGTCGACCTGATCGTCGTGGGCGAGACCGTGTCCGACGACCCGGAGCTGACGTTGCCGCATCCCCGGGCCCACGAGCGGGCGTTCGTGCTGGTGCCCTGGTCGGTGATCGACCCCGAGGCCACGGTGCCGGGCAGGGGCCGGGTGGCCGACCTGCTCGCCGGGCTCGACCGGCACGGCGTGCGCCTGCGTGACGACCTGAAGCTGCAGAGGCCCGATTGAAGCCGACGCATCCCGGCCACCTGGCCGCTCTCCTCGTCGTCGTCGCCCTGATCTTCTGGGCGGCGGTCCGGCACTTCTACGGCGCGTTCCTGCTGCCCTGGACGGCCATCCCGACCGTGCTGCTGCTCGCCCTCGGCGAGGGTTACAGCGGATGGGTGACCAAGGCCAGGATCGCCAGGAAGCCCGACACCAAGCCGGTCGAGCCGCTGGCGGTGGCCCGGCTGGCGGCGCTGGCCAAGGCGTCGGCGTACGCGGGGGCGGTGTTCGCCGGGATCTTCGCCGGGTTCGCCGCGTACACGCTGGAGCTCTTCGACCGGGAGACGCCGCGCTCGGAGTTCTTCGTGGCGGCCGGGTCGTTCGTGGCCTGTGTGGTGCTCGTCTGCGCGGCCCTGTACCTGGAACACTGCTGCCGGATCCCGAAGGACTCCGACGACCGTAACTCCGACTAGCGGCGGCGGCCGAAGAGGTAGATGACCGGCAGCGTGCAGATCAGCGGCCCGATGATGGCGATCGGCCGCTCCAGCCACCACTTCAGGTCGGGCGGGATCTTCGTGCCGAGGCTGCCGAACAACCACCACGACAGCCCTAAGGCGATCGCCATGCCGGTCGTGTGGAAGAGGAACAGCGGCAGGGCGTAGCGGTTGATGAAGGAGTTGGCGCGGGCCCAGCGGGGGCGTTCGAGCACGCGTTCCATGGCCGGGCGCAGCACCTCGACCAGGCCGATCTGGAAGATCAGCAGGGCGACGATGACGAACGTGGGCGGCGCCATGTTCGACCACTTGTCGCCCGGCACGCCCACCATCGAGCCCGGGTAGATACCCGAGTAGACCAGGCCGATCAGGGCGAACAGGCCGGTCCACAGGATGCCGACGTCGTACCGCCGGGGCAGGACGACGATCCGGTCGTAGAAGAAGCCCGCCTGGTGGGCCAGGCCCCAGACAATGATCATGTTGAGCCAGCCGGCCCACTCGTAGCCGTAGCGGAACCGCACGACGTCGACGACCAGGGCCGAGCCGCCCAGCCAGATGAGGGCCAGCACGTCGTAGCGCCTGTGCAGCCACAGGGCCACCGGCAGCAGCGCGATCAGCACCAGGTAGACGCCGAGGAACCACAGCGGGCTGAGCACGAGCAGCACCACCCGCCACATCCACTCCACGTGGAACGCCCAGGTGACGATCGCCCCGACGGAGATCCACACGCCGCACAGGAACAGCGCGGGCAGGGACAGCGCGCGGATGCGCCGCCACACGAACGCCCCGATGCCGACGCCACGCGCCTGGGCCCGGTTCCAGGACAGCAGGTGCACGTGACCGCCGACGTAGAAGAACAGCGGCAGCACCTGGAGCAGCCAGGTCAGGATCCACAACCCGGAGGTGAAGCCGAGCGGGCTGGTGGGCTCGGGCCCGCTGGGCTTCCACTCCAGGATCGTGAACGCCCAGTGCCAGACCACCACGACGATGAGGCTGAGGGCGCGCAGCCAGTCGACGTACTTGTCGCGTTCGGGAGTGCTCACTTGTCGATGTCACCCACGACGAAGAACATCGAGCCCAGAATGGCGATCATGTCGGCCACCAGGTTCCCGGGCAGCAGCTCGCGCAGCGCCTGGACGTTGCCGAACGACGCCGAGCGCAGCTTGAGCCGCCACGGCGTCTTGTCGCCCTTGGAGACCAGGTAGTAGCCGTTGATGCCGAGCGGGTTCTCGGTCCACGCGTACGTGTGGCCCTCGGGCACCTTGAGCACCTTCGGCAGGCGCTGGTTGACCGGCCCGGGAGGCAGCTCACGCAGCCGGGCGACGCACGCGTCGGCCAGGTCGAGCGAGACCTTGAGCTGCTCGAACAGCACCTCGAACCGGGCATGGCAGTCGCCGTCGCGCCGGGTGACGACCGTGACCGGCAGCTCCCCGTAGGCCAGGTACGGGTCGTCGCGCCGCAGGTCGAGGTCCACGCCGGAGGCGCGCGCGATGGGCCCGCTGACGCCGTACTGGAGGATCTGCTCGCGGGTCAGCACGCCGACGCCCTTGGTGCGGGCCAGGAAGATCTCGTTGTTCAGGATGAGGCCCTCGATGTCGGGCACCCGGCGGCGGGTCTCGGCGACGGCCTCGGCGACCCGGTCGAGCCAGCCGAGCGGCAGGTCCTCCTTGAGGCCGCCGACCCGGTTGAACATGTAGTGCATGCGCCCGCCGGAGATCTCCTCCATGACGGCCTGGATGCGTTCGCGCTCGTTGAAGGCGTAGAAGACCGGGGTGATCGCGCCCAGTTCGAGGGGGTAGGAGCCGAGGAACATCAGGTGGTTGAGCACCCGGTTGAGCTCGGCCAGCAGCGTACGCGCCCACACGGCCCTGACCGGCGTCTCCATGCCGAGCAGCCGTTCGGCGGCCAGCACGACGCCCAGTTCGTTGGCGAACCCCGACAGCCAGTCGTGCCGGTTGGCGAGCATGATGATCTGGCGGTAGTCGCGGACCTCGAACAGCTTCTCCGCGCCCCTGTGCATGTAGCCGATGATCGGCTCGGCCGTCTCGATGCGCTCGCCGTCGAGGGTGAGCCGGAGCCTGAGCACGCCGTGCGTGGAGGGATGCTGGGGGCCGATGTTGAGGATCATGTCCTCGGTCGCCAGCTCCTTCGCGCCGGCGCCGATCCCGACCACGCGTTCCGTCATAGGGCCCATGCTGCCACCGTCCCACGGGGCGATCCAGCGTGGGGGATGGTCAAGGAATCGTATGGCAACGCATCCCGAAGCCAGACATGGGGATCAATACCGGGAACGGGGGGAGAAAGCACTGTGAAGAGAGTCCTGTTTGATGTGGCGGCCCTGATCTCCCGGGTGGTACTCGGGGTGATCTTCGTGGCGCACGGCTGGCAGAAGTGGCAGGGCGGGCTCGGTGCCGCGGCGGGGCAGTTCCGGGAGATGGGCGTGCCCCTGCCCGAGTTGTCGGCCGGATTCGCCGCCATCGTGGAGCTGGTCGGCGGCGCGCTGCTGATCCTCGGCCTGCTGGTCCGGCCGGTGGCGTTGCTGCTGCTCATCGACATGATCGGCGCGATCGTCTTCGTGCACGCGGGCCACGGGGTGTTGTCGCAAGGCGGGGGATGGGAGCTGCCGGGCGCGCTGGGTGCGCTGTCCTTGATGCTCGCGGCGCTGGGCGGCGGCCGCATCGGCCTCGACGGCATCTTCCACTCGACGTACCGCCGCCGCAGGGAACGCCAGATCGCCGAGGACGACCTCGCCGCGCACCGGCCGGCCCGCCGCGCCGAGCCGACGACGGTCGTCACCGAGGGACCGGCCACGCAGGTCGGGCCGGAGGGCGGCCCGACGACGCCGGCCCGGCCCGAGGGCGAGGCCGAGCAGCCCAACGTGCCGAGGCAGCCCAACGCGCCGCGTCCCGGGCACCTCAACGACGAGGACATGAGGGACATCGACGCCCTGGTGTCCGACGAGCCGCACCAGCAGAAGCCGCCCAACCGCTGAGCTCAGCGGCTGACCAGGTCGCGCAGGGCCTCGATCAGGCGGTCGACGTGCTCCTGCGTGCTGCCGATGCCGATGGAGGCGCGGACCGCCGAGGCGGTGCCGTCCTCGCAACCTCCATCGGAGGTGCCCAGCAGGTGCCGGACGAAGGGGTGCGCGCAGAACTTCCCGTCACGGACGCCGATGCCGTACTCGCCGGACAGCGCCTCGGCCACCTCCCGGGCCGAGTAGCCGTCCACGACGAACGACACGATCCCCACCCGCGGGTGGTCCTCGCCCCACAACGACAGCTCGCGCACCCCGTCGATCGAGGCCAGACCGGTACGCAGCCGGGCGATCAGGCGCTCCTCCTCGCGCACCAGCTCCGTCCACCCCGTGGCGGTGAGCGCGTCGCAGGCGGCGGCCAGGGCGATGGCGCCGAGCACGTTGGGGGTGCCGGCCTCGTGGCGGGGCTCGGGGTCGTCGTGCCACTCGGTGGTCTCGCCCACCGAGCGCACCGCGCCGCCGCCCTTCAGGTACGGCTCGCCCGCCGCCAGCCAGTCACGGCGTCCGACCAGCACGCCGGCGCCGAAGGGCGCGTACAGCTTGTGGCCGGAGAAGGCCACGTAGTCCAGGTCGAGCGCGGTCAGGTTGAGCCTGCGGTGCGGGACGAGCTGGGCGGCGTCCACCAGGATCCGGGCGCCGTGCCGGTGGGCGATGTGGGCCAGGGCGGCGATGGGCCACAGCTCGCCGGTGACGTTGGAGGCGGCGGTGACCACGAGCAGCTTGGGGCCCTCGATCCCGGCCAGCGCCTCGTCGGCGGCGCGGACGGCCTCGCCGGGGAAGGCGGGCGGCGCCAGGCGTACGGACCGCTCCCAGGGCAGCAGCGAGGCGTGGTGCTCGGAGTCGAAGACGACGACGGTCGTGCCCTCGGGCAGGCAGCCGGCCAGCAGGTTGGTGGCGTCGGTGGTGTTGCGGGTGAAGATGACGGCGTCGTCCGGGCGGGCGCCGACGAAGGCCCGGACCGTGTGGCGGGCCTGCTCGTAGCGGGCGGTGGTGAGCTGGGAGGCGTAGCCCGCGCCGCGGTGGACGCTGGAGTAGGCCGGGAGCGCGGCGGCTACGGCGGCGCTGACCGGCTCGAGACAGGGGGCGCTGGCCGCGTAGTCGAGGTTGGCGTAGCTCACCAGCCGGCCGCCCTTGACCGGCACTTCGAGGTCGGCGCCGAGCACGGCGGGGATCAACCGTCCGGAGGCGGCGGCAGGGGCGGTGGCCTCGGCGGCGGCCTGGGCGGGAACGGAGTTGAAGATCGTCAGAGTGGACACGGCACAGCTCCTCACGGGTCGGTCGGACCCCTGGAAGCAGCCACGGAGCCCGCGCTTGCCCGCCACACCTCGTGACGGACCAGGTCTTCACCCGGGGCACCCCGCCGCGGACGCGAGGGTTGCCGGCCAGCTAGCCGGGGCTTGTCGCTGGCACTCATGACCTACGACGGCACTATAACCGACACCCGGGCATGATTCGCAAGCTCAGCAGGTCAACCCGTCTCATAAGATGAAATAGTGCGCTTTGATCCCTGGAATCCGGATTTTGTCGTCGACCCCTATCCGGCGTACGACGAGCTGAGGCGCGAGGCGCCCGTCCGCTACTTCGAGCCGTCCAACCAGTGGCTGATCTCCCGGCACGCGGACGTCAACGCGCTGCTCCGGGACCGGCGGCTGGGCCGCGACTACACCCACGTCGCCACGCACGAGGAGTTCGGCCGGCAGCCGCAGCCGGAGTTCCAGGAGGCCTTCTGGCGGGTCAGCAGGAACGGCATGCTGGAGGTCGAGCCGCCGGACCACACGAGGCTGCGCCGGCTGGTGTCCAAGGCGTTCACGCCGCGCATGGTCGAGTCGCTGCGCCCGCGCGTCCGGGCGATCGCCGAGAGCCTGATCGACGCGTACGTCGAGAAGGGCGGCGGCGACCTGATCGCCGAGGTCGCCGAGCCGCTGCCGGTCACGGTCATCGCCGAGATGCTCGGCGTCCCCGAGCAGGACCGCCACCTGCTGCGCCCGTGGTCGGCCGACATGTGCGGCATGTACGAGCTCAACCCCAGCCTGGAGACCCAGCACCAGGCGGTGCGCGCGGCCGAGGAGTTCGAGTCCTACCTCAAGGACCTGGCCCGCGACCGGCTCGCGAACCCCGGCGAGGACCTGGTCAGCGCCCTGGCCGCGATCCCCGAGCTGACCCTCGACGAGCTGGCCGGCACCTGCGTGCTGCTGCTCAACGCGGGCCACGAGGCCACGGTCAACGTCACCGGCAACGGCTGGCGGGCCCTGCTGAAGAACCCCGGCGAGCTGGCCCGGCTGCGCGCCGATCGTTCGCTGCTGCCGACCGCCATCGAGGAGCTGCTGCGCTACGACACCCCGCTGCAGCTCTTCGAGCGCTGGGTGCTGGAGGACATCGAGGTGCACGGCGTGCGGATCCCACGCGGCTCGGAGGTCGCCTGCCTGTTCGGCTCGGCCAACAGGGACCCCGAGGTGTTCGAGGACCCGGACCGGCTCGACCTGGGTCGTCCGGACAACCCGCACATCTCCTTCGGCGCCGGCATCCACTTCTGCCTGGGCGCGCCGCTGGCCAGGATCGAGCTGACGGAGTCTTTCACCGCGCTGCTGGACCGGGTCGGGACGATCGAGCTGCGCGCGGAGCCGGTCTACAAGCCGGGCTTCGTCATCCGCGGCCTGCGCTCGCTCGACCTCGACGTCACCGGCTCTGGCTGAGCCAGCCGAACCCGCCGAGCCCGGCCGGATCGATCAGCTCGGCCTCCTCCGACGCCCTCGACAACGCGCGTACGTAGGCGCGCGGATCGGTGCGGGCGAGGTCGACCGGCGGCCGGGCGCCGGTGAGGCCCAGCGCCCGCAACATGTCACGCTGTGTGGACAAGGTTGTGGATATCGCGCCGGCCCGCCGCCCGGCCTCGGCGCACGCGTCGAGGGCGACGTGGGCGGTGATGTCGCAGGTCCCGTCGGGGACGGGGGCGACGACCGCGCCGTCGCGGTAACCGGTCAGCGTGCCACAGAGCGGTCGGTTATCCACAGGGTGTGCATAATCCACGGCTATCGCCCGGCCGCGGGCGAGGCGTACCAGAACGGAGGCCCAGGCGTCGTCACGGGGACGGCCGATCTCGGCGCGGGTGCCCACGTGCGGCAGCGGCCACCAGCGGTCGAGCCATTCGCGGTCGGCGGGCCGCAGCGGGCCGCCGAGGCGCTCCTCCCCGGTCCGGGTGTTGACCATGACCAGACGCGGGCCGCCGGAGGTCTGCTCGGCCACGTCGAGCGGGATGTTGTCGAGCCACTCGTTGGCGACGGCCGGGCCGGCGATGCTGGACGGCAGGCAGCGGCGCCACTCGACCTCGTCGGGCAGGCCCGGGGGCCTGGGTGACAGGTCGACGCAGGTGACGCGGAGCCGGTCGCGCAGAGCGGGCTCGGCCATGTCGAGGACGCGGCGGACCAGCATGCCCTCGCCGGAGCCGATGTCGACCAGGTCGAGCCACTCGGGGCGGCCGAGGTCGGAGTCGACCTCCGTCAGCAGGGCCAGGACCGCCTCGGCGAACACGGACGAGGCCCCGACCGAGGTGCGGAAGTGGCCCGAGGGGCGTTCGCGGAGGTAGAAACCCTCCTCGCCGTAGAGCGCGCGCTCGGTCGCGGCGCGCCAGGTGAGCCACATGACGCTGACTATCTCATGACTCCAGCGATCAACACGCTAAGTCATTGATTGACTACACTTGGTCGCTACATTGCGCTAACGTTTACGTACTGTCACCGAGCGACTGCGTTTCGCCCATCCGCGGTAAGCGGCGAGCCGGATCGCTCCACCAAAGCATTGCGGCCTCCACGGCCGCATACTGAGAGGAGCCCCCCGTGAAGAAGACTCTGGTCATGGCAGGTGCCATTGCCCTGCTGGCGCTGGCGGCCCCCGCGTACGCCGACGACGTCACCCACGGCAACAACGGCATCCTGAGCGGCAGCCCGATCCACCTCCCCATCACCGCCGTCGTGCCCGTCTGCGGCAACAACATCGGCATCCAGGCCGTGCCGATCAACGGCTGCCAGGGGAGCCCCAACACCGCGGTCTACAGCCGCTGAGGCAGGGAGAGCCCGGACCGCTCGCGCGCGGTCCGGGCTCTGATCCCGGCCGGTCAGTCGGCGGATGACCGGTCAGTGCACCTCCAAGAGGTCGCATCCAGGCGGGCGTCGGGTTGTCAGGACCCGGCGCCCGTCGTCGTGCGTGGACCCCTCTCCTCATCTCTTTCGACAGGGGGTGCACGATTCGTATGCCCCTGTCGCATTTGTCATTAACTCAACGGGCGGTAAAGCGGCGGACATGCCGGATCGCGTTCGTCGGCCCGCGACATGCGTGGCGCCGCTCGCCGGTTACGCTGGTCGGCAGTGCCATCACGGTCGACAGGGGTGAGACGTCATGGACGCAGGTGATCGCCCGGCACGGCTGACCGTCGGCGTGCTCGGCGCGGGCAAGGTCGGCTCCGCGCTCGGCGCCGCGCTGGCGCAGGCGGGCCACCGGATCGTGGCCGCGAGCGGGGTCTCCGACAGGTCGCGGCGGTGGGCCGCCGACCGGCTCGGGGTGGAGCTGACGCGGCCCGACGAGGTGGTGGCCGCCGCCCAGCTCATCCTGCTGACCGTCCCCGACGACGCGCTGCCCGACCTGGTGGCCGGCCTGGCCCGTACGGGCGCCGACCTCCAGAGCAAGCTGCTCGTCCACACCAGCGGCGCGTACGGCCTGTCGGTGCTCGACCCCGCCGCCGAGGTGGGCGCACTGCCGCTCGCGCTCCACCCGGTCATGACCTTCACCGGCCGCGACGACGACCTCAACAAGATCACCGGCATCTCGTTCGGCGTCACCGCGCCCGACATGCTGCGGCCGGTCGCCGAGGCGCTGGTCATCGAGATGGGCGGCGAGCCGGTCTGGATCGCCGAGAGCGACCGCGCGCTCTACCACGCGGCCCTGGCCAACGCCGCCAACCACATGGTCACGCTCATCGCCGAGTCCGAGGAGCTGCTCGGGCGCATCGGCGTCGAGCACCCGGGCCGCATGCTGGGCCCGCTGCTCGGCGCGGCGCTCGACAACGTGCTGCGGCTGGGCATCGCCGGGCTGACCGGGCCGGTCGTCCGCGGCGACGCCGGCACGGTGCGCAGACACGTCGACGCGCTGATCCTGGCCGCTCCGGAGGCCGCCGACGCCTACATCGCGCTGGCCCGGCTCACCGCCGACCGGGCGCTGGCGGCGGGGCTGCTCAAACCGGAGGAGGCGGAGCGGCTGCTCGACGCGCTTGGGGGCAATATATGGACCTGACCGTCGGGTGTGGAGGGCAGCAATGGATCTGATCGTGGCCGGCAACCGGGACGACCTGGCGAAGGCCCGTGGCACGGGCCGGGTGGCGCTGGTACCGACCATGGGCGCGCTGCACGAGGGCCACCGATCGCTGATCAGGGCCGCCCGGGTACGCGCCGACCAGGTCGTGGTCAGCATCTTCGTCAACCCGCTGCAATTCGGTCCTAATGAGGATTTTTCCCGCTATCCCCGTACGTTCGACGCCGACCTCGACGTGTGCCGCGAGGAGGACGTCCACGTCGTGTTCGCGCCCTCGCCCGAGGACATGTACCGCCCCGACCGCCAGGTGAGCGTCTGCGCGGGCGAGATGGGCACGATCGTCGAGGGCGCCTCCAGGCCGGGCCACTTCGACGGCGTGCTGACGGTGGTGCTCAAGCTGTTCAACCTGGTGCGCCCCGACGTGGCGATCTTCGGCCAGAAGGACGCCCAGCAGCTCGCCGTCATCCGCCGCATGGTGGCCGACCTCGACCTGTCCATCGAGATCGTCGGGGCGCCCACCGTGCGCGAGCCCGACGGCCTGGCCCTGTCCAGCCGCAACCGTTACCTGTCGGCCCACGACCGCACGGTCGCGCTGGCCCTGTCCCGCGCCCTGCGGGCGGGTGCGGCCGAGCTCACCGCCGGCGCGATCCGGTCCACCGCCCACGCGGTGCTCGCCGAGGCCGGGCCCGACCTCGACCTCGACTACCTGGCGCTGGTCGATCCGGCCACGTTCAAGGAGGTCGACGAGTCCTACGAGGGCTCGGCCGTGCTCGCCGTGGCGGCCCGGGTGGGCAGCACCCGGCTGATCGACAACGTCGTCCTGAGCCTTCGCTCCTGATCCGTACGGTGCCCCCGGGGCATGTCCACGCTGCGGCAGGCGTTATCGTCATAGTGACGAAATCGCCTCAGTGAGGAGACCCCCATGAGTGCACCGGCGATTCCCCCGCGTCTGACGGCCCCCGAACCCGGCTGGACCGTCGAGGCGGACGTGGTCGTCGTCGGCTCCGGCGTCGCGGGGCTGACCGTGGCGCTGCGCCACGCCGAGCTGGATCCCACGGCCAAGGTCCTGGTCGTCACCAAGGACGTGTTGTCCGCCGGGTCCACCAAGTGGGCCCAGGGGGGCATCGCCGCCGTGCTCGACCCGCGCGACACCCCCGACGAGCACCTGAGCGACACGTTGCTCGCCGGGGTCGGGCTGTGCGACACCAAGGCCGTACGAACCCTGGTGACCGAGGGGCCGGGCGCGCTGCGGCGGCTCATCGAGCGCGGCGCCCGGTTCGACCGCACCCCCGACGGCGAGCTCCAGCTCACCAGGGAAGGCGGCCACCGGCGCCACCGGATCGTGCACGCGGGCGGCGACGCCACGGGCGCCGAGGTGCAGCGGGCGCTGGTCGAGGCGGTGCGCGCCGGATCGATCGAGGTGATCGAGCACGCGCTCGTGCTCGACCTGCTCAAGGACGCCCGCGGCCGGGCCAGGGGGTGACCCTGCACGTCATGGGCGAGGGCGCGCGCGACGGCGTCGGCGCGGTCCTGGCACGGGCGGTGGTGCTGGCCACCGGCGGCATGGGCCAGGTGTACGCCGCGACCACCAACCCGGTCGTGTCCACCGGCGACGGCGTGGCGCTCGCGCTCAGGGCGGGGGCGGTCGTGCGCGACCTCGAATTCGTGCAGTTCCACCCGACCGTGTTGTGGCTGGGGGAGGGCTCGACCGGCCAGCAGCCGCTGATCTCCGAGGCGGTCAGGGGCGAGGGCGCCTTCCTCGTCGACCACGAGGGCAACCGGTTCATGCAGGGCGTGCACGAGCTGGCCGACCTGGCCCCGCGCGACGTCGTGGCCAAGGCGATCACCACGACCATGCGTGAGACGGGCCGCGACCACGTCTTCCTCGACGGCCGCCACTTCGGCAGGGACATGTGGGAGAGCCGCTTCCCCACCATCTACGCCGTCTGCCGCGAGCACGGCATCGACCCGGCCACCGAGCCGATCCCCGTCGCCCCGGCCGCCCACTACGCCAGCGGTGGCGTCCGTGCCGACCTGTCCGGCCGTACCTCGATCGAGGGTCTCTACGCCTGCGGCGAGGTGGCCTGCACCGGCGTCCACGGCGCCAACCGGCTGGCCTCCAACTCGCTCCTCGAGGGCCTGGTCTTCGCCGAGCGCATCGCCGAGGACATCCACCGGACGCGTCCTGAGCCGGGCGAGCCGGTTCCGGGGCGGGCCGCGACGGGCCTGGTGGACCCCAGGGTCAGGTCCAGGCTCCAGGCGCACATGAGCGCCGGCGCCGGGGTGCTGCGCAGCCGCGCGTCGCTGCAGGCCACGTCGAAGGCGCTGCGCGACGCGCTCTGGACGCCGGTCGAGGTGCCCGCCTGCACCGAGTCCTGGGAGGCGAGCAACCTCCTCACCGTCGCCGCCGTCCTGACCGGCGTGGCGGCGGCCAGGCTGGAGACGCGCGGTTCCCACTGGCGCGAGGACCACGAGAGCCGGGACGACAATGAGTGGCTGGGCCACCTGGACGTGACCCTGACCGAGGAGGGCCTTCGCATGACGTACACCCCGCACGGCGAGGCGATGCCGCCGCGCCTGGCGCAGGAGCTGACCGCCGCCGGGCTCGACCCGGCCGAGGTCGACGCGCTGATCGACCGCGCGCTGGAGGAGGACCTGCAGGAGGCGGGCGACGTGACCAGCCTGGCCACGATCCCGGCCGAGCAGCGTTCGGCCGCCGACGTGGTGGCCCGCAAGGACGGCGTGGTGGCCGGGCTGGCGGTGGCCGAGGCGGTCTTCCTCCGGCTGGGCGCCGGCCGTACCGAGCGGCGGGCCAAGGACGGCGAGCGGGTGGCGGCCGGCGACGTGCTGATGACGGTCGAGGGCCCGACGCGGGCCGTGCTGACCGCCGAGCGCACCGCGCTCAACCTGCTCACGCACCTGTCCGGGGTGGCCACGCTGACCGCCAAATGGGTGGCCGCGATCGAGGGCACGCGGGCGCGGGTGCGCGACAGCCGCAAGACCCTGCCGGGTCTGCGGTCCCTGGAGAAGTACGCCGTGCGCTGCGGCGGCGGCGTCAACCACCGCATGTCGCTGTCGGACGCGGCCCTGATCAAGGACAACCACGTGGTGGCGGCCGGCGGCGTGGCCGAGGCGTACCGCGCGGTGCGGGAGCGCTATCCCGAGTTGCCGATCGAGGTGGAGATCGACCGTCTCGACCAGCTGGAGCCCCTGCTGGACGAGGGCGCCGAGGAGATCCTGCTGGACAACTTCACGATCGAGGACACCGTACATGCCGTACAAATCGTGAAAAGTCGGGCGAAAAACAGGGTTGCGCTTGAAGCGAGTGGGGGATTGACCTTGGAATCGGCTCGTGATGTGGCTGAAACTGGCGTTGACTACCTTGCGGCGGGAGCGCTCACCCACTCGGCGCCGGCCCTGGACATCGCACTGGATTTGCGGGAGTAATTGATGCTGCTCACGATCGACGTCGGCAACACGCACACGGTGCTGGGGCTGTTCGAGGGCGAGGACGTCATCGAGCACTGGAGGCTGGCCACCGACGCCCGCCGCACCGCCGACGAGATCGCCGTCGTGCTCCAGGGGCTGTTGGCCCAGTCACCCCTGCTCAAGGGCGCCGACATCAGCGGCATCGCCATCTGCTCGACCGTGCCGAGCGTGCTCAACGAGATGCGGGAGATGTGCCGTCGTTACTACGGCGACGTCACCGCCGTGATCGTGGAGCCCGGCGTGCGCACGGGCGTGCCGGTGCGCATGGACAACCCCAAAGAAGTGGGCAGCGACCGCATCGTGAACGCCCTGGCCGCCATCGACCAGTACGGCGGCCCGTGCATCATCGTCGACTTCGGCACCGCCACCTCGTTCGACGCGGTGTCGGCCAAGGGCGAGTACGTCGGGGCGGTCACCGCTCCCGGCATCGAGATCTCGGTCGACGCCCTGGCCGCCGCCGGCGCCCAGTTGCACAAGGTCGAGCTGGTCAGGCCGCGCTCGGTGATCGCCAAGAACACGGTCGAGGCGCTGCAGGCCGGCATCATCTACGGCTTCGCCGGCCAGGTCGACGGCATCGTCGAGCGTATGGCCGCCGAGCTGGCCGACGACCCCGACGAGGTGACCGTCGTGGCGACCGGCGGCCACGCGGCGCTGGTGGTCGGCGAGTCGCGCTCGATCGACGTGCACGAGCCGTGGCTGACCCTCATCGGCTTGCGCCTGATTTATCACCGCAATACCGCTTAGAACGTGACAAGCGGCCCCCGCTCGGGAAGGGGGCCGCCTGTCGGTCGTGGTGTCGCCGGCGAGGGTCACTCGTTCTCGGCGCTGTAGAGCTCCCGCCAGGGGCCGCACTTGGTGGCGAAGATGCCCTGCTCGGGAACCTGGCAGACCTTGGCCCGCAGGGTGAAGACGTCGTTCTCCTCGAAGTGGAACTTCTTGTAGCCGGGGAAGCCGCAGTACTTCTTGGCGTAGACCGTGGACCAGTCGCCGTCGGAGTCCTCGGCCTGGAACTTGACGTACGCGCACTTGCCGCCCTCGTCGTAGTCGCGGTTGTCCAGGTCGTACAGCCGGCCGGTGACGTGGACCTCGTTGGAGTCCTCCTCGTCCCACTCGACGCTGACGTGACCCTGGGCCTTGGCGAGGTGGTGCTTGGCGTACACCGGGCCCCAGTAGTCGGAGTAGTCGTCGAAGTCGGCGGTGGTGGCGCTGGCGGCCGAAGGAAGCGACAGGGCCACGGCGCTGGTGGCGGCGATGGCGAGGATGCCCGTCGCGATCTTCTTCATCATGATCTCTCCCGGAGCTCCCCTCGGGCCGGCTCCTTGCCGGCTCCCCCCGGAGCTCGTGAGTCATTGGTACAAAAGGGTCCTTGCAGCGCCCCTGCAGGGAACCGTCACGAGCGCTTGCAGTTCGCCGTATCCCCTACGCTTTGTTGTTGTGAGCGAGGAACTTCCAGAGCAGATGCGCATCCGGAGGGAAAAGCTCGACCGCCTCCGCAGCGAGGGCGTCGACCCTTACCCGGTGAACTTCCCACGCACGGCGACCAACGCCGAGGTCAAGGAGAAACACCAGGGCCTGGAGCCCGACACCGCCACCGGTGAGACGGTGGGGGTCGCGGGCCGCGTCATGCTCAACCGCGTGGGCGGGAAGCTCTGCTTCGCCACACTCCGCGACGGCGGCGCCGACCTGCAGGTCATGATCTCGCTCGACAAGGTCGGCGAGGAGTCGCTGGCGGCCTGGAAGCGCGACGTCGACCTGGGCGACCACGTCGGCGTGACCGGCGAGGTCATCACCTCGCGCCGCGGCGAGCTGTCGATCCTCGCCGACAGCTGGCAGATCACCGCCAAGTGCCTGCGCCCGCTGCCGGAGAAGCACGTCGGCCTCACCGACCCCGAGGCGCGGGTGCGCCAGCGCTACGTCGACCTCATCGTCAACGACGAGGCCAGGAAGATGGCGCGGGTGCGCAGCGCGACCGTGCGCGCGGTGCGCGACTTCTGGCACGAGGAGGGCTACCTCGAGGTCGAGACCCCGATGTTGCAGCCCATCCACGGCGGCGCGACGGCCCGGCCGTTCCGCACCCACATCAACGCCTACGACATGGAGCTCTACCTCCGCATCGCGATCGAGCTCTACCTCAAGCGGCTGGTGGTCGGCGGCATCGAGAAGGTCTTCGAGATCAACCGCAACTTCCGCAACGAGGGCGCCGACTCCACGCACAACCCCGAGTTCACCATGCTCGAGGCCTACGGCACCTACCTCGACTACAACGACATGGCCGACCTGACGCAGCGGATGTACCAGAAGGCCGTCGTGGCCGCCCTGGACACCACCGTGGTCGTGCACGACGGCGTCGAGATCGACCTCGGTCTGGAGAAGTGGCCGCGGATCCGGCTCTACGACCTGGTGTCCGACGCCGTGGGCGAGGAGATCACCACCGAGACCACCCTTGAGGAGCTGCGGAAGATCGCCGACCGCCGCGAGGTCCACTGGGACGCCAAGTGGGGGTCGGGCAAGCTCGTCCGAGGAGCTCTTCGAGGAGCTGGTCGAGCACACGCTCGTGCAGCCGACGTTCGTCATGGACTACCCGCTGGAGACCTCGCCGCTGGCCCGTCTCCACCGCGACAACCCGCTGCTGACCGAGAAGTGGGACCTGATCGGGTTCGGCACCGAGCTCGGCACCGCCTACTCCGAGCTCAACGACCCGATCGACCAGCGCCACCGGCTGGTGGAGCAGTCGTTGCTGGCCGCGGGCGGCGACCTCGAGGCGATGCAGCTCGACGAGGACTTCCTGCAGGCCCTCGAGTACGCGATGCCGCCCACGGGTGGCATGGGCGCCGGCATCGACCGCATGATCATGGCCTTCACCGGCAAGAACATCCGCGAGACCATCCTGTTCCCGCTGGTCAAGCCCACCCACTGAGCCGCCGTCCGGTGCCCCGCGCAAGAGTGGGGCGCCGGTCCGGGCGGTCCGGGCGGTCAGGGCACCAGCACGAGCCGTCCGCGCAGGCCGCCCTCCGCCAGGCGGGCGTGCGCGTCGACGGCCCTGTCCAGCGGATAGGTTCCGGCCACCCGCAACGTCAGTCGTCCGGCCTCGACCAGGCGCACCAGCTCCGCGAGCTGCCGGGCGTCCGAGCGGAACAGGACGGTGGCCACGTCCGTCCCGCGCAGCGCCACCGGCGCGACCCCCGACGCGAGCGCCACGAACGCCCCGCCGTCCCGTACGGCGTCGAGTGCGGGCAGGCCCAGCACGGCCGCGTCCACGACGGCGTCCACGCCACCGGGCACCCGCGCCCGTACGGCCTCGGCCAGGTCCTCCTCGCGGGGGACGAACCACTCCGCCCCGAAGCCGCGTACCAGCTCCTCGTCCGCGGCGCCGGCGGCGGCCACCACCCTGACGCCGCGCACGGCGGCCAGCTCCACCAGGTAGCCCCCGACGGCCCCCGCCGCCCCCGTGACCAGCAGCGTGCCGCCCGGCCCGACGCCGGTCCGGTCGAGCGCCTGCCAGGCGGTGAGCCCGTTCAGCGGCAGCGTGGCCGCGTGGACGGGGCTCACGCCGCGCGGGGCGCGGGTCACCGCCGGGGCGTCCAGCACGACGTACTCGGCCTGCGCCTTGTACGGCAGCTCCAGCCGCGCGCAGAGCCCCACGACCTCCTCTCCCACGGTGAAGGAGGTCCCCGGGCCCACCTGGTCCACGGTCCCCGCGGCGTCGAAGCCGATCCCGTACGAGTCCAGCTTCCTGGCCAGCCCGTACGAGGCCAGCGCTCCGGACGCCACGGCCAGGTCGAAGGGGTTGACCCCGGCCGCTGCCACCTTGACCCGCACCTGGCCGGGCCCCGCCGTCGGCAGCGGCGCGGACACCAGCTGGGGAACGCCGGAGCCGCCGATGAGTGCACGCATGTTCGTCATGCCGGTGACCCTAGGAAGAGTTACTCTCTTTTGGTAAGTAGGCACCTGGAAGTGCGTAACACACAGCGAGGAGTGAGACGGTGGCGACCACGACGGCGGCCCAGCGGCGTGACGAGGCGAGACTCGCCTTCGACGCCTACTTCGCCGAATGCCCTTCCCGCAAGCTGCTCGACCGGCTCAGCGACAAATGGGTCACGCTGGTGCTCAGCGCGCTGGCCGCCGGCGAGCGCCGCTACAGCGACCTGGCCAGGCACATCGCGGGGGTCAGCCAGAAGATGCTCACCCAGACCCTGCGCGGCCTGGAGCGCGACGGCCTCGTGGCGCGCCGGGTCACGCCGCAGGTGCCGGTGCGCGTCGACTACGCGCTCACCCCGCTGGGCCAGAGCCTGATGCCGCTGGTCACCGCCATCAAGGCGTGGGCCGAGGAGCACATCGAGGACGTCGAGGCCGCCAGGGAGCGCTACGACGCTACCGCCTGAGCCGCACCGGCAGCCGGGCCAGCCCGCGCAGCACCACGTTCTCCTTGTACGGCGGCGCCGGATCGGCGGCCTCCATCTTCGGCGCCGCCGCGGCCAGCGCCGACAGCGCGATCTCGCCTTCCATCCTGGCCAGCGTCGCCCCCAGGCAGAAGTGCAGGCCGAGCCCGAAGGCGAGATGCCGGCCGGGCTCGCGGCCGGGGTCGAACCGGTCGGGATCGGCGAACGCGGCCGGGTCGCGATTGGCGGCGCCGATCGGCACGAGCACGGCCGAGCCGGCGGGCACCGGCGTCCCGCCCAGTTCCCGGTCCTCCAGCGCGATCCTGGAGGTGAGCTGGACCGGCGGATCGAAGCGCAGCACCTCCTCGACCACCTCCCTCGGCCGCTCGGCGGCGAGGTGCAGCAGGCCGTGCCGCAGCAGGTTCAGCACGCCGTTCGCGATGAGGTTGACGGTGGTCTCGTGGCCGGCCACGAGCAGCAGCACGCAGGTCGCCAGCAACTCGGCCTCGGTGAGCTCCTCGACGTGTGCGAGGGCGCTCAGGAGGTCATCGCCGGGACGCTCGCGCCGCTGCGCGATCAGGCGGCGGAAGTAGTCGCGGAACTCGTTCCTGGAACGCTCCGTTTCCGACATGAGGGCGTCTGTCAGCATCGGGTCAAGTCCGCGGGCAAGGGCCTCGCTCCATCCGCGGAAGCGGTCGTGGTCCTCCGGCGGCACCCCGAGCATCTCGCTGATCACCATCACCGGCAGCGGGTGGGCGAAACCGGAAATCAGCTCCGCCTCCTCCGGCAGCCGCCCGATCAGGTCGGCGGTGATCACCTCGATCCGCGGCCTGAGGCGGGCCACCATGCGCGGCGTGAACGCGCGGCTGACCAGAGCACGCAACCGGGTGTGATCGGGCGGGTCCATGAGCAGGAACGACCTGCCGGGCTGACCTGGCTCTTCCTGCGCGGGCGCGGACGTTCCGTGACCGAACCCGGGATCGCGCAATACCGCCGCGCACAACTCGTACGTGGTCACGACGAGCAGCCCACCGCGCGTCGCGAAGATCGGCCCGGCGGCTCGCAGCTCGCGATATCGGACGTACGGATCGCGCACAAATTGCGGATCCGATGGATCAAAACCCAGCAGGTCGGTGGCGCTCATCGGGGGCGGTACCGGGCCGCCGAATTGATCGTTTGGACCGTTCATAGCGGACCACGGCGTGCCAACATATGCGGAGTACGTCACATATAAGCGATCATGTCAATAGCACTGGTCAAGGGCGCCGATTGTCGCGCTTGACGACCTTTCCGCGATGCGTTTACCTTCACCGAGACGAGCGGCTTGCTTCGCCTGAAAGGTCCGAGTTCTGCTGTTGGGGGAGGGCTCCCGGTGGATGTGCTCACAGAAGGCGTTGAGCTGAGCCACGCGGATTTGGCGTTACTGGCCGAGCTGGCCAGGGGGTGACCGTCGATCGGGTCGGCAGGCGGCTGGATATCAGCGGACGGACCGTACGGCGCAGGCTGAGGGGCATCTGCGACCGCATCGGCGTGGCCACGGCGATCGAGGCCGTGGCATGGGCGGCGCGCCGCCAGCTCATCTAGCGGCGCTCGGCGAAGTGCCGCGCCGGTCAGTCCGCGATGCGCACGCCGCCGGCGAACGGCCGCCGGTCTATCGAGGCGACCCGCACGACGTCACCCGTCTGCGGGGCGTGGACCATCATGCCGCCGCCGATGTAGATGCCGACGTGGTGCAGGTCGCTGTAGAAGAACACCAGGTCGCCGGGGCGCAGCTGGTCGCGGCTGATGTGCGTGCCGGCCGTCCACTGGTCGCCGGTGTAGTGGGGGAGCGAGATGCCCACGCGCTGGTAGGCGGCCATCACCAGGCCGGAGCAGTCGTAGGAGCGCGGCCCCTCCGCGCCCCACACGTACGGCTTGAGCTGCTGGGTGAGGGCCCACTTGGCGGCCTGGGCGGCCTTGCCGTCGCCGATGACCGGCAGGTTGACGCGTACGGCGCGGGTGCCGGGACGGCCCGCCTCGCCGACGGCCCGCCGGTAGAGGTTGCTCTCGACCTTGGTGACCAGCTTGGTGATCTTCGAGCGCTTGCCCTCGAGATCGGTGACGATCTTCTGGACCTCGGCGATGCGGGTCTTGGCGCCGGCCCTGGCCCGCTCGGCGGCCTCCATGGCCTTGGCGAGCTGGTTGACCTCCTCGCCCTGCTGCTGTTCGAGCGCGTACGTGGTCGCGGCCCGGTCGAGGAAGGTCTCGGGGTCGCCGGACTGGGCGAAGGCCAGGGCCTTGTCCAGGCCGCCGGTGATGTAGGCGTTCTGGGCGAGCAGCGAGGCCCTGGCGCGCCTGGCGGCCAGGTCGGACTCGCTGGTGGCCAGGATCTTCTGGGCGGAGTCGTTGGCCTTCTGTGCGGCCTTCAGCCGTTCGCGCTGCTCGTTGTACTGCTCGGCCAGCGTCTCGATCTCTTCGTGCAGCTTCTCCACCTGGTCGGCGAGTTCGGAGAGCGACGGCTTCGGGTCGGCGGCGGCGGAACCGACGGGGACGGCGAACAGCATCGCGGCGATGGTGACGCCGATGACGCCGAGGCGGCGTGTGCGCCTGGCCTGCTCCTGGGGGCGGGCGTGCCTGCCCCCCGACTTCCCCGAGCGGTCGAGCGTCCGCTTCACCAACCGAGCTCCTCTCATCGACGCCGGCCGGGTTAGCTGACGGGTTCGGGCCGGAGCAGCCCTACCGAGATGGTCGGATTCACCCCAAGTGGTGGCGCGAGGTGCTCGCCACCGTTGGTTCCCCGGCTTCCCTTGCGGGAATTGGGCGTGTCTTTCCGCGCGCATTACGCGGAGAACATCGTCGCTGGACACTAATGCACTCCGGGTTCACGCTCAACCGGAACTGCCGAGTCTGTAGAGGTTTCACAACTGAAGGGTCACAAGGTGATCTCGTGGGTAGCCGTACGGAAGCAGGCTTCTGCACCTTTTGTCCAGCATTCAGGGTGCTGAGGTCTGGAGGAAAGCTCCAAGTCAGCTCGTGTTCGCCTGACCACGGGATGTGATGAGATGCCCGAGACGTGGGATTTAGGGCCGAGCCGTAATGAGATCTGTACCCTGGAGAGCCATGGAGCAGGTGGCCGAAGTGGCAGTCCCCGAGACCGCGGTCGTGGTCAGGCGTGCGCGCACGCCCGACGTGCGTGCGATCAGGCGTCTCGTGGACACCTACGCGGGCGCGGGGCCGCGGCTCCTGGAGAAGGCCACGGTCACGCTGTACGAGGACGTCCAGGAGTTCTGGGTGGCCGAGCGGAGCGGGGAGGTCGTCGGCTGCGGCGCGCTCCACGTGCTCTGGGAGGACCTCGCCGAGGTTCGTACGGTGGCCGTCGATCCCGCGTGCCGGGGGTTGGGGGTCGGGCGGCGGATCGTCTCGGCACTCGTCCGGCAGGCGAAGGATCTGGGGCTGCGGCGTGTATTCTGTCTGACTTTTGAGGTCGACTTCTTCGCGAGGCACGGTTTCCGCCCCATCCAGGGCACACCGGTCTCACCCGAGGTCTACGCCGAGTTGCTGGCCTCGTACGACGAGGGTGTGGCGGAGTTCCTTGATCTGGAACACGTCAAACCGAACACCCTTGGCAACACCCGCATGCTGCTGCATCTGACATCGGGTGACGCGGACCTTGACCACTTGGAAAGGTGATTGTTGATACCTATGTCGATACGTTGGGCAGCACAGGCATGTGTCCTGACACGTGCCACATGCGCACTCGAAGCGAGGTGACACGGTGAGCACCGGACAGCCGCCGTACCCACAGGACGATTCCGGCGAGAACCCCGAGTACGGGCAGCACCACGGCCGTCGGCCCGGTGAGCCCGACCCGGACGTGACTGTGGTCGGCTACCGGGCGGACGATGCCTTCGGCCAGCCCCCATACGGTCAGCAGCAGCAACAGGGCTATGGCCAGCAACAGCAGTACGGCCAGCAACAGCAGCAGTACGGCCAGCAGCAGGGCTACGGCCAGCAGCCCCAGTACGGCCAGCAGGCCGCCTCGGGTCAGCAGGGCTACGGCCAGCAGCAGGGCTATGACCAGCAGCAGGGCTACGGCCAGCAGCCGCAGTCCTCGGGCCAGCAGTACACGCAGCCCGGCTACGGTCAGGAGGCCCAGTACGGCCAGCAGGCCGCTTCGGGCCAGCAGGGTTACGGCCAGCAGCCGCAGTCCTCCGGCCAGCAGGGCTACGGTCAGCAGGGCTACGGGCAGCAGTCGCAGCCCGACTACGGCCAGCAGGGTTACGGCCAGCAGCCCGCGTCGGGCCAGCAGCCCGGCTACGGCCAGCAGCCGCAGTCCTCGGGCCAGCAGTACACGCAGCCCGGCTACGGCCAGGAGGCCCAGTACGGCCAGCAGGCCGCCTCGGGCCAGCAGGGTTACGGCCAGCAACCGCAGTACGGCCAGCAGCCGCAGTCGCAACCCGACTACGGCCAGCAGCAGGGCTACGGCCAGGACGCCCAGTACGGCCAGCAGGCCGCCTCGGGCCAGCAGGGCTACGGCCAGCAGCCGCAGTCCTCCGGCCAGCAGTACGCCCAGCCCGGCTACGGCCAGCAGGCCCAGCAGGGTTACGGCCAGGAGGCCCAGTACGGCCAGCAGGGCTACGGTCAGCAGTCGCAGCCCGACTACGGCCAGCAGCAGGGCTACGCCCAGGACGCCCAGTACGGCCAGCAGGGCGGCTACGCCCAGCAGCAGTACGGCGACCAGCAGCAGGGTTACGCCCAGCAGCAGTACGGCGACCAGCAGCAGTACGGCCAGGCCTACGGCCAGCAGCAGCAGTCGCAGCCCTACGGCCAGCCCGGCTACGGCCAGCCCTACGGTCAGCCCGTCGGCGTGCAGCCTCCGGGCGCTCCGGCCCCCCTGGCGGAGTGGTGGCAGCGTCTGGTCGCGAGGATCATCGACGGCGTCATCCTCGGCGTCGTGAACTTCGTGGTCAGCCTCATCCTGGGCCTGTTCGCGATCGGCTACGACTCGGCGACCGGCTCGACCTCCGGCATCCTGTCGGGCTTCGTCATCGGCATCCTGTCGGCGATCGTCACGACCGCCGTCTGGGTCTGCTACGAGTTCTTCCTGACGAAGATGAACGGCCAGACGGTCGGCAAGATGGTCATGGGGATCAAGGTCGTCCCGGTGGGGCAGGCCCTGCCTCCGGGCGGGCTCGGCTCCGACCTGGCGATCAAGCGCGCCGGCGTCACCTGGGGCGGCTACATCCTGAGCGTCATCCCGTTCCTCGGCCCGCTGCTCGCCTGGGCGTGCGTCGCGGTCAACGGCGCCTCGCAGCTGTGGGACAAGCCGCTGCAGCAGACGTTCGCGGACAAGTTCGCGGGCACGGTGGTCGTGAAGATCAAGTAATCCCGCGTCAGCGTAAAACAGGGGCCGGCTTCCCGCCGGCCTCTGTTTTGTGTGTGCGGGGCGTACCAAAATGGGGGGTACGACCGCCGACCGCGTGAGGTGGGATATGGCCGGGACACCGTCGTGGCCGGGCCTCGTGCCCGCGGAATGGTGGGAACGCCTCGCCGCCCGCTTCATTGAGGCGCTGGTCTTCGGGGTCTTCTATTACATTCTGTTCATCGCGCTGTGGGGCGCCTTCCGGACTGTCGGGATGGCGGAGGCGTTCGGCGGGCGGCTCCCCGGGCTCTTGGCCTGGTTCCTGGCCGGCCTGTGTTATACGGCCTATGACTGGCGGGCCCATTGCCTGCGCCGGCGGACCTTCGGCCAGGCGATCATGAAGATTCGCCTGGCGCCGGACGACCTTCCACGTGGCGCCCTGCTGAAACGCGCCCTGGTCTATCCCGGGCCTGTCATGCTGATGGGCATTCCGGTGGCCAATCTGCTGGCCGGAATGCTGCTGTTCGGCGTCGGGCTGCTCATCCTGATCGACAAGCCGTTGGAGCGCGGGCCGCATGACAGGCTGGCCGGAACGCGGGTGGTAAAAGATCTTCGTTGAGGCATCCGCACCTGGGAAGATGCCTTTTCGCAAAATTTTCCCTTGATCCGGTAAGGAGCCTGGAGAGACTGGCATTAGGCTATGGGACGTCCGGGTTGCCGGATGTCGGTGCCCCTGCTCCCTGAGGGCGACTGTGTGTGGCTATGGTCGGTTCCGGGTGAGTTGTCACCTAGGCGTCATGAGCGTCCGGCGTGCCCCCGCAGGTCCCGCAGGTCGCGCCGGGATGCGTATTTAGCGCCCCCGAAACCCTGCTAGCCCTGGAGGCGAGGACGAATGGAAGCCGTAACAGACGTATTGTCAGCGCTCATCCCCCCGGTCGTGGTCGGCGGTGCCTTCATCTTTGGCGCGGTGAAGTTGCTGCGATCGGAGGCCGCCGGGCGACGGGCAAACCACCAGGATCAGGCCGAGAACCAGAACTGATCTGCCAGTCAGCCGAATCCCCGTAGCGCTGAATTGTCTCCGCGCCTTTCCGGGTATATGTTTGGGCGAGCGAATGAAACAATGCTCCGGGAAAGGATTGCGTAGATGGCCAAGCAGATCCAGGAGATTCTCATCGATGACCTCGATGGGGGCGAGGCCAATGAGACGGTCAGCTTCGCTATTGACGGCTCCTCCTATGAGATTGACCTCAGCGACGTTAACGCCAAGAAGCTGAGGGACGCACTCACGCCTTTCGTGCAGCACGCCCGCAGGGCAGGAGCCGTGTCCGCCCGTCGCCGTGGTCGCGGCGGCAACCGTGCGATGAGCCGCGAGAAGAGCTCGGAGATCCGGCAGTGGGCCAAGGCCCACGGCCTGCCGGTCAGCGAGCGCGGCAGGATCGCCTCCACCGTCGTGGAGAAGTACGAAGCGGCTCACTGAGCCTCGTCGAGAGAGCCATCTCCTGACCATGCGCTTATGCCGTTCGCCTAGGACCCCGGCGAGCGCCATAAGCGCATGATCGTTTTTGTGGGGAGTTCGTGAATCCCCCGACCACTTGTTGATCTTCTAATTCGCCCAAATGTGGGCGTATTGCTCACCTGTGCCGCCGTACAAGGCGCCGCGCGGGAGTGGAACGTGCCGGGCTTTGCGGGCGGCGTCCGTGTCAATTTCCGGGCCGCCGGGCTCGCTCGCCTTCGTCGTCACCTCCGGCCGGAACGGGCCAATGCCGTCACCCGCCGCAACTTTCCCCGTCCCGATCCTGCGGCGTACGCGCAAAGCGGTGACGCTCCGCCACACTATCGGGCAGCCGGCCCTTCCCGAAGCGCCGTCGCAAGCCCTCTTCCTGGCACCGGTCACTTCACCCTTCTTACGGTCTTGCGCGGGGTTCTCCGGGCTTGTTGGGGCTTGTTCGGGCCACTCGGCGGGCAGGGCCGCGGATGACCGGCAAAACGCGGGCGTGCGGCTGGTGGGGCGCGATGGAAAACCGGCGGCCTCTCCCGTGTGCCGCGCATTGTCCCGTCGCGGGACCCCCGTGCGCACCGGCGATCGGTAACCCGGCTGACCCGATGGGGAATAGGTGCGACGCGCGTTGCGTGCCGAGTTGTGCTCAGGGCGTAGCGTCCGCGCTTGGACGCGGTTTGGAGCAGCACATACGATGATTACGTAACAGATACGGGCGCGGGCATCGGAGATGCGTGGCCGGCAGGCACCCCAAGGCCGGCTTCGCCCCGGCGTCCGACGGCCGATCCGTGTTGGTCCGCCCTGGGCCGCGGGCGTCGAATTCCAGGCGCTTCCGTGAAGCGCCTAAACATCGTTCGCTTGCGGCGTATCGGGAACACGTCACCCCCGAACAGTAGTTGGATAGAGGGTGAACGCCCTGCTCTCGGGGAACGTCTCTGCTATAGAGCGTGTCAGCGGCAGTGGGCACGGTTCGCCGAGCCAGGGCTAGCATGCGGGATGACGGGACCGGATTTACCGGCCTGACTGACCGCTCTGTGAGGAGCGACGAGATGTTCGAGAGGTTCACCGACCGAGCGAGGCGTGTTGTCGTCTTGGCCCAAGAAGAGGCCAGGATGCTCAACCACAACTACATCGGCACTGAGCACATTCTTCTTGGTTTGATCCATGAAGGTGAGGGCGTAGCCGCCAAGGCTCTGGAGAGCCTCGGCATCAGCCTTGAGGGTGTGCGCCAGCAGGTCGAGGAGATCATCGGCCAGGGCCAGTCGGCTCCGTCGGGGCACATTCCGTTCACCCCGCGGGCCAAGAAGGTCCTCGAGCTGTCGCTCCGTGAGGCTTTGCAGCTGGGTCACAACTACATCGGCACCGAGCACATCCTGCTCGGGCTCATCCGTGAGGGTGAGGGTGTGGCCGCCCAGGTGCTGGTCAAGCTTGGAGCTGATCTCAACCGTGTCCGGCAGCAGGTCATCCAGTTGCTCCACGGTTACCAGGGCAAGGAGCCGGCCGCCGCGGGCGGTCCCCAGGAGTCGGCGCCGTCCACGTCCCTGGTGCTCGACCAGTTCGGCCGCAACCTGACCCAGGCGGCCCGTGAGGGCAAGCTCGACCCGGTCATCGGCCGTGAGAAGGAGATCGAGCGGGTCATGCAGGTCCTCTCCCGGAGGACCAAGAACAACCCGGTGCTGATCGGCGAGCCCGGCGTCGGCAAGACCGCCGTCGTCGAGGGCCTGTCGCAGAAGATCGTCAGGGGCGAGGTGCCCGAGACGCTGAAGGACAAGCAGCTCTACACGCTTGACCTCGGCGCCCTGGTCGCCGGCTCCCGCTACCGCGGTGACTTCGAAGAGCGCCTGAAGAAGGTGCTCAAGGAGATCCGCACGCGCGGCGACATCATCCTGTTCATCGACGAGCTGCACACGCTCGTCGGCGCGGGCGCCGCCGAGGGCGCGATCGACGCCGCCAGCATCCTCAAGCCGATGCTGGCCCGTGGCGAGCTGCAGACGATCGGCGCCACCACCCTCGACGAGTACCGCAAGTACCTCGAGAAGGACGCCGCGCTGGAGCGCCGCTTCCAGCCGATCCAGGTGGCCGAGCCCTCTCTCAGCCACACGATCGAGATCCTCAAGGGTCTGCGCGACCGCTACGAGGCCCACCACCGCGTCTCCATCACCGACGACGCCCTGGTGGCCGCCGCGCAGCTGGCCGACCGCTACATCAGCGACCGCTACCTGCCCGACAAGGCGATCGACCTCATCGACGAGGCCGGTTCCCGGATGCGCATCCGCCGGATGACCGCTCCGCCGGACCTGCGCGAGTACGACGAGAAGATCGCCAACGTCCGCCGCGACAAGGAGTCCGCGATCGACGCGCAGGACTTCGAGAAGGCCGCTGCGCTCCGCGACCAGGAGAAGCAGCTCCAGCTCAAGCGCGAGCGGCGGGAGAAGGAGTGGAAGGCCGGCGACATGGACGTCGTGGCCGAGGTCACCCAGGAGCTCATCGCCGAGGTCCTGGCGACCGCCACCGGCATCCCGGTCTTCAAGCTGACCGAGGAGGAGTCCCAGCGCCTGCTCCGCATGGAGGACGAGCTCCACAAGCGGATCATCGGCCAGGACGACGCCATCAAGGGTCTGTCGCGGTCCATCCGGCGTACCCGCGCCGGTCTGAAGGACCCACGCCGTCCCGGTGGCTCGTTCATCTTCGCGGGCCCGTCCGGTGTCGGTAAGACCGAGCTGTCCAAGGCTCTGGCGGAGTTCCTCTTCGGCGACGAAGACGCTCTGATCAGCCTGGACATGTCGGAGTTCATGGAGAAGCACACCGTCTCCAGGCTGTTCGGCTCGCCTCCCGGCTACGTCGGCTACGAGGAGGGCGGCCAGCTCACCGAGAAGGTGCGGCGCAAGCCGTTCTCCGTGGTCCTGTTCGACGAGATCGAGAAGGCCCACCCCGACATCTTCAACTCGCTGCTGCAGATCCTGGAAGACGGTCGCCTGACCGACGCCCAGGGCCGCGTGGTCGACTTCAAGAACACGGTCATCATCATGACCACCAACCTCGGCACCCGTGACATCTCCAAGGGCATCGGGGTCGGGTTCGCGAAGTCCAACGACACCGAGTCCAACTACGAGCGGATGAAGGCGAAGGTTCAGGAGGAGCTCAAGCAGCACTTCCGGCCCGAGTTCCTCAACCGTGTCGACGACATCGTGGTCTTCCACCAGCTGACGCCGAACGAGATCATCAAGATCGTCGATCTGATGCTCGCCCAGGTCGACGCCAGGCTGAAGGACCGCGACATGGGTCTCGAGGTCTCGCCGGAGGCCAAGCAGCTGCTCGCCGACCGCGGTTACGACCCGGTCATGGGCGCCCGGCCGCTGCGCCGTACGATCCAGCGCGAGCTGGAGGACTCCCTGTCCGAGAAGATCCTCTACGGCGAGCTCCGTCCTGGGCAGGTCGTGAAGGTGACGATCGAGGGCGAAGGCGACAACGCCAAGTTCATCTTCAAGGGCGAGTCCGCCACGGCGGTCCCGGACTCGGCGGCGGCGATCGCCGCGCCGATCCAGCACTGACCGACCAACCACCGAAAACCCCCGCCCCGGCGGGGGTTTTCGCATTCCATGCCCAATCCCCTCCGCCCGGCTGAGGACACCCTCCGTACTTCAGATGCTCGGCTCGGCCCTCCCCGCCACCGCCCTTCTCCCGGTGCTCTGTGGCCCCGTTGTCGGTTTCGAGCGCTGGCTTTATGGCGGGGCCGGATGGAAGTCGGACGCCGTACGTGGCTGAGGGCCTTCAGGAGGAAGGGATCTGAGCCCGCACGTGGCCGGCCGCTGTTACGTCGTGCGTGTCCCGATTCAGTGGTTCATCCTGACCGCCGTTGAAGGGCGGGGGTTCGCGTCGGTCCTGGATCCGAGGGGCCCGAAGGTGGGTTGTTGCGTAATTGTTGGATGGGTGGGTACGCCGCCACCGGTAGTAGTACTACACTGCGTAGAGCATCGCCAAGTCTCATCCAAGTGATCCGCAAGAGCGTGTTCCTAGAGTCGGAGCTGCTCCCTGGGGAGTAGTAAGCAATCAACTCAGGGCGGACGCGTGCGCCACCCGGAAGCAGGCATGCTCACACAGGGTTCGCGCGTCTGAGGCGGGCGACGGGAACACTCAAGCAAGCCGTGGAGGAACCGATGCGCCTGCGTCACAACGACGGAACGCTCGTTCACCTCGCCTACAACGCAGGTATCCACCCTGCCGAGGACCTGGAGAACCTGATCGCGCACCTGACCCGCTACGCGGTGCCGGTGCGCAAGAGGCTGGGTGTGGAGCGGATGGGCATCGGGCTGTGGTTGTCGCCCGGCGTCGCCGACCATCTCACGGCCGACCGCATCGAGCTCGTACGGCTGCGCCGCTCCCTGGACGAGCGCGGCCTGGAGGTCGTCAGCCTCAACGGCACCGGCGGGCGCAACCAGGAGGTGCCCGGCCCCGACTGGGCCAAGCCCGAGCGCTACCGCTACACCATGGCGCTGGCCAAGATCCTGGCCTTCCTGCTGCCCGACGACGTACGGTTCGGCAGCATCTCGACGATCCCGATCGGCTGGCGCCGCGACTGGCCCGCCGACCTGCACGCCATCGCCACGCGCCGCCTGGAGCGGCTGGCCCGCGAGCTGCGCGGCATCTACAGCGTGACCGGGAAGACCATCAGGGTCGGCTTCGAGCCGTGGCCGGGGTGCGTCCTGGAGACGACTGAGCAGGCGCTGGAGCGGGTGGGCGGCATCGACTCCGAGCACCTGGGCGTGTGCCTGGACGCCTGTCACCTCGCCTGCGGGGCCGAGGAGCCCGGCGCGGCGCTGAAGGGCCTGGCGGAGGCCGGCGCGCCCGTCGTCAAGCTTGGCCACGTGCACAACCACACGGGCGAGACGCCGAGCACCGGCGCGGTGCTGCACGACACGCTGACCGCGATGTTGTCGGGCGCGGTCAGCGGGAGCGCGCACATCGAGGTCGAGACGCACAACCTGTTCGTGCCGGGGCGCGCGAAGGGGCCGGGCGCGTTGGTGTCGCTGCTGGCCGAGGAGCTGGCCTGGGCCCGTACGAACCTGACCAGCCTCGGCCTGCAACTGGCGGCCTGACCAGCCTCGGCCTGCAACTGGCCGCCTGACCAGCTGATCCCCTCAGAGGCCGGCGAACCAGCCTGGCGTGTCCAGCCGCCACATGTTCGCCGGCGTCATCCTGCGCAGGTCCGACTCCAGGGCCCGCAGGCGGTCCTCGCCCAGCTCCGCGGCCCATCGGGCGCGCAGGTCGTCGAAGATGCGGGCTGACCGGTCGAGTGCGTCGACGCCCAGGGGCGTGAGGCGCACGATCTTGCGCCGGGTGTCGAAGTCGTCCCTGGTGCGCTCGACGTAGCCGGCGCGTTCCAGGGTCTCGATCGTCTTGCCCGCGGCCTGCTTCGAGACGCCCAGGGTGCGGCCCAGGTCGACGGCGGTCGTGCCGTGTGTGCCGATCGCCTGCATGACGAACCCGTGGTTCGGGCGGAGTTCCGGGTGGCCCTGGCGGGCCAGCTCGGCGTGCAGCTCGTCGATGAGCGTGCGGAAGGCCAGCAGAAGTCGCAGAGGCAGTTCGAAGCCTGGGGTGTCGCTTGACAAGATAGACAACCTGGTTAACTATATAGACAACGTAGTTACCTATCTTAAGGGGTTCGAACGTGTCTGTCATTCGTGACGCGGATTCCCGGCGTTCCGAGACGCCGAGCGGGGTCATGACCACCTTCGCCTCGCCGACGCAGGGCGGTGCCTCGTGCGCGTTCTGGCGGGTCGACGCGAAGCCGGGCGTGGCGGGGCCCCAGCACGGCATCGACACCGAGCAGGTGTGGAGCTGGCTCGCCGGCGGTGCCACCGTCGAGCTGGGCGACGAACGGTTCGCGGTGGGCGCGGGCGACACCGTCGTCATGCCCGCTCATGTCCTGCGCAGGGTGGTGGCCGACGAGCAGGCCGGCTTCACGGCCGTCGTCACCGCCGCCGGCGGCGCCAGGGCCCTCATGCCCGATGGCACCGACGCCGGCACGCCGCCGTGGATCGCGTGATCGTCATGAGGAGCGGGCGCGGCGCGGGGCCGTGCCCAGCCGAGAAGAAGGAGCTTGTGTGATGTCTGTCGTCATGTCCGCCGACGCGCGTGCGGTCCGTACCCCCAACGCCCTGATGACCACGCTCGCCTCGCCCACCCAGGGCCGGGCCGGGCAGGTCATGTGGCGGGTGGACGCCAACCCCGGCATGGAGGGCCCGGTGCACGCCGCCGACCGCGAGCTGGTGTGGACCTGGCTGGCCGGCGGCGCGGTCGTCGAGCTGGGCGGCGAGCGGTTCGAGGTCGGGGCGGGCGACACCATGGTCCTGCCGGCCGACGTGAGCCGGCAGATGTTCGCCGACCCCGAGCACGGGTTCGTCTCGATCGTGGTCGCGCCCCCGGGGGTCGAGGTCTACAACCCCGGCGGCGAGTCCGCGCCCGACGCCTGCGACCTGGCGCCGAAGGGCACGGACCGCACCGTGCCCCCGTGGATGGCCTAGCGGCGGCCCGGCCGGCTCAGGAGTGGGGCAGCCGGTACGTGCCGTCGTCGAGCACCTCGGCCAGGCCGTCGGCGACCAGGCCGTCGAGGGCGCGTTCGCGCTGGATCGGGTCGTCCCACACCACGTCGAGGGCCGCCTTCGGCACCGGGCCGTGGGCCGCGCGGAGCACCGCGAGCAGGCGGCCGCGGCACTGGCGATCGGTGCCGGCGTACGTCTGGCCCTTGCGGGCGGGACCGGTGTGGGGTGGTTTGCCCGCCAGGCGCCACGCGCACAGGTCGGCGATCGGGCAGTCGGCGCAGCGCGGCGCGCGGGCCGTGCAGACCAGCGCGCCCAGCTCCATCACGGCCACACCCCATCGGGCCGCGCCCAGCTCGGGCAGCAGCGCCTCGGCCAGCCGCCGCTCGGCCGCCGAGGTGGCCGTGGGAGGGTACTCCTCGGCCCGTACGGCCCGCGCGAACACCCGCCGCACGTTGGTGTCCAGGACGGCGTGCCGGCCGCCGTACGCGAAGCTGGCGACCGCGGCGGCGGTGTACTCCCCGATGCCCGGCAGGGCCAGCAGCGTCGCGTGGTCGGCGGGCACCTCGCCGCCGTGCTCGTCGGCGATGGCGCGGGCGCAGGCGTGCAGGCGCAGCGCCCGGCGCGGATAACCGAGCCGGCCCCAATGCCGTACGGCCTCGCCCGGCGGCTCGGCGGCCAGCGACTTGGGAGTGGGCCAGCGGGCCATCCACTCCAGCCACACCGGCAGGACCCGGACGACCGGGGTCTGCTGCAGCATGATCTCGCTGACCAGCACTCCCCACGGGGTCGCGTCGTCGGCGCGCCAGGGGAGGTCTCGGGCGTTGTCCTCGTACCACTCCAGAACGGGGGCGTGCAGGAGGTTCGGCTCAACCACGCGGTCAAGCGTATTCGTAGCCGGGCTCGTTCGGCGTGTCGTCACTGTTGGTAGCCGATCAATTACCATGCTGTGCCTATGGATCCGGATTCGATGGGTGGCGACGGCGGTGACGTCTACTGGCGGCGTCGCATGAGCGTGCTGGTGGCCGTGCTCGTCGTGGTGGCCGTGGTGGCGTGGGCGTGCTCCAGCGGGGGCTCCGGGCCGGAACGCTCGTCCAGCGCGCAGAGCTCACCGAGCGCGACGCCCGCCACAGATCCGCTGCTCGCGGGGCTGCGCACGCTCGCCATGGGGACGGCCAGCCCCTCGCCCACCCCCGCGCCCAAAGAGAGCCCGGCCGCCAAGCCGAGGCGGCCAGGGGAGCCGTGCCCGCAGGACAGCCTGGTGCTGAGCCTCCAGGGCGGCAAGGAGCCGATCTACACCGGCGCGTCGCGGCCGAGCTTCATCGTCACGCTGGTCAACACCGGGCCGGTGATGTGCACGGCCGACGTCGGGCCGCGGGCCATGGAGATCCGCATCACCTCGGGCGCCGACCGCATCTGGTCCACCGCCGACTGCGTCAGCGGGGTGGGCACCGAGGTCAGGGAGCTGCAGCGCGGGATCCCGTACGTGCGCAACCTGGAATGGGACCGGCGCAGGTCGAGCACCGACTGCCGGTCGACCCCGGCCTCCGCCCTGCCCGGCACGTACGTGGCCACCGCCCGCATGGGCGCGCTCCGCAGCGGCAAGGGCGTCTTCCACCTGCGGTGAGCGGCGCGGCCTCAGACGTAACGTTCGAGGATCGACGACTCCGCCAGGCGGGACAGGCCCTCGCGGACGCTGCGGGCGCGCGACTCGCCGACGCCGCCCACCTCCTGGAGGTCGTCGATGCTGGCCGCCAGCAGCTTCTGCAGGCCGCCGAAGTGGTTGACCAGGCGGTCGACCACCGTGGCGGGCAGCCGGGGCACCTTGGCCAGCAGGCGGAAGCCGCGCGGGCTCACCGGGCTGTCGAGCCGCTCGGCGCCGCCGTGGCCCAGCACGTGCGCCACGGCCGACAGGTCGAGCAGCTCGGCGCCGGACAGGTGGTCGAGGTCGTGCAGGGCCTCGACCAGGCGCTTCTGGCGGCGGCCCGCGGGGGCCGGCAGGTAGTCGCGCACGACCAGCTCGCGCTCGGAGTCGACGCCCGCCACCAGCTCGTCGAGCTGCAGCGACAGCAGCCGCCCGTCGGTGCCGAGCTCGACCACGTAGCCCTTGATCTCGTCGGAGATGCGCCGGACCATCTCCAGGCGCTGGGCAACCGCCGACACGTCGCGCACGGTGACGAGGTCTTCGATCTCCAGCGCCGACAGGGTGCCGGAGACCTCGTCGAGCCGGTGCTTGTAGCGCTCAAGGGTGGCCAGGGCCTGGTTGGCCTTGGACAGGATGGCCGCGGACTCCTCCAGCACGTAGCGGATGCCGTCGAGGTAGAGGGCGATGATCCGCATGGACTTGCTGATCGCGATGATGGGCAGGCCCGTCTGCCTGGCCACGCGCTGGGCGGTGCGGTGGCGGGTGCCCGACTCGTCGGTGGGGATCGCGGGGTCGGGGACGAGGTGCACGGCGGCGCGCACGATCTTCTGGTCGTTGCTCACCACGATCGCGCCGTCCATCTTGGCCAGCTCGCGCAGGCGGGTGGCCGAGAACTCGACGTCGAGCTCGAAGCCGCCGCTGCAGACCTCTTCGACGGTCCTGTTGTGGCCGAGCACGATCAGGCCGCCGGTCTGCCCGCGCAGGATGCGCTCCAGGCCGTCGCGCAGCGGAGTGCCCGGCGCCACAGCGGCCAAAGCGTCGCGACGGCGGTCGTCAAGACTCCTGTCCACCTGACCCCCGTGTCGATTGGTCACGCCCAGCTTAGCCGTGCTATGTGACGTGCGTGAGTGCGTCCCAGACGTTCTCGGCCTGGACGACCTCGAAGCCGGGGGCGAACGCCACGGGCCCGACGGGCACCAGAGCCCGCTGCCCGTTGCGCTTCCCGGCGCCCGTCTCCAGGGATCCGGCGGGCACGAGCGCCCGCTTGAAACCCAGCCTGGACGCCTCCGTCAGCCGCCTGCGCACGTCTTTGACCGGGCGCAACTCGCCCGCCAGGCCCACCTCGCCGAGGGCCACCAGACCGGGCGGCAGCGGCTTGTCGCCCGCGGCGCTCGCGACGGCGAGCATGACCGCCAGGTCGACGGCCGGATCGGCCAGCTTGATGCCGCCCACGGTGGCGGTGAACACGTCGCAGCCGCCGAGCCGGGCGTTGAGCCGGCGCTCCAGCACGGCGAGGATCATCTGGACGCGGTAGGTGTCGAGCCCGGAGGAGGTGCGCCGCGGCTGCTGGGCCTCGGTGCGGGCCACGAGCGCCTGCACCTCCGCGGGCAGCGGGCGGGTGCCCTCGACGGTGACGGTGACGCAGGTGCCGGCGACCGGCTCGCTGCGCCGCGAGACGAACAGCCCGCTCGGGTCGGTGATGCCCTCGATGCCGCGCTCGTGCAGGTCGAAGCAGCCGACCTCGTCGGTGGGGCCGAACCTGTTCTTGATCGCGCGGACCATGCGCAGCCTGGAGTGGCGGTCGCCCTCGAAGTTGAGCACGACGTCGACCAGGTGCTCGAGGGTGCGGGGGCCGGCGATCGAGCCGTCTTTGGTGACGTGGCCCACGAGGACCGTGGCGAGGTTGCGCTCCTTGGCCATGCGCACCAGGTTGGCGGCCACCTCGCGCACCTGGGTCACGCCGCCCGGCACGCCGGTGGCCTGGGCCGAGCCGACCGTCTGGACCGAGTCGACCACCAGCAGCCCGGGCTCGACCTTGTCGACGTGGGTGATCAGCGCCGACAGCTCGGTCTCGGCGGCGAGGTAGAGGTTGTCCTGGATGGCGCCGATGCGGTCGGCCCGCAGGCGCACCTGGGCCGCCGACTCCTCGCCCGTCACGTAGAGGACGGTGGTGCGCTCGGCGATGCGGGCCGCGGCCTCCAGCAGCAGCGTGGACTTGCCGATGCCGGGCTCGCCAGCCAGCAGCACCACCGCGCCGGGCACCAGGCCGCCGCCGAGCACCCGGTCGAGCTCGCTCACCCCGGTGGTGCGGGCCGCGGCCACCTCGGCCTTGACCTGGCCGATGGGCAGCGCGGGCCCGGTGGTCGCGCCGCCCTGGACGACGTTGACCCCGGCGCGCGCGCCCTCCTCGTCGACAGTGCCCCACGCCTGGCACTCGCCGCACCTGCCGACCCACTTGCTGGTGCGCCAGCCGCACTCGGCACAGCGGTAACCGGGCTTCTGCGCTGTCTTGGCCATGTCGAGCAGGCTAGCGGCCCGTGCCGACAATCCTCGACTACCGCGTGAGGCCCAGTTCCTGCACCAGCAGGCGCTTGGGCCGGGCGCCGACGATCTGCCTGACGGGCTCGCCGTTCTCGAACAGCAGCAGCGTGGGCAGGCCCATCACGCCGTAGCGGGACATGATCTCGGGGTTCTCGTCGGTGTTGAGCTTGCCGATGGCCAGGCCGTGCTCGGCCTCGATCTCGTCCAGGACGGGGGCCACCATGCGGCACGGCGGGCACCACTCGGCCCAGAAGTCGACCAGCACCGGCTGGTCGCTCTTGAGCACCTGCTCCTCGAAGTTGTCGGTGGTCAGCGTGATCATTTGTCTCCCCTTACGAAGCAGCCAGGACACGACTCGGCGAGCTGGGCGGCGACCTCGGCGCGGCGGGCGAGCAGCACCCGGATCTCCTCGTCGATCTGCATGATCTTGCGCTGGTAGACCTCGACGGACTCCCGGCAGGAACCGCCCGAGCTGTGGCCCGAGCGCAGGCAGTCGACGAAGGGACGGGTGTCCTCCAGCGTGAAGCCGACCGAGAGCAGCGACCGGATCTCGGCCACCAGCTTGATGTCCTCCTCGGCGTACTCGCGGTAGCCGTTGGGGCCGCGTCTGGCCGAGAGCAGGCCGTGCTGCTCGTAGTAGCGGAGTGAACGGGTGCTCACCCCGGTGCGTTCCGCCAGCTCCCCGATGCGCATGCCACCACGGTAAACGTTGACACCGACGTCAATGTCAAGCCGGCGAGGGAGTGCCGTCGCCTGGAGGAGCGGCGGGAGCGGAGCGACCAGAGCGGGGGAAGGCGGCGGCGTATGGCGACCGAGCCCGCCGAACGGAGTGAGGCCATGAATTCAGAAGTGCCGTCGCCTGGAGGAGCGGCGGGAGCGGAGCGGCCAGAGCGGGGAAGGCGGCGGCGTATGGCGACCGAGCCCGCCGAACGGAGTGAGGCCATGAGCTCAGAAGTAGCGCCAGCGCAGCACGTTCGGGTAGAAGATCTCCAGGCCGGGGGTCTCCGCGACGGCCTGCTCGGCCACCTCGGGGGCGAACTCGATGCGCAGCACGGCCTCCAGGTCGGCCCGGCGCTCGAAGGCCATCGTGAGGTCGAGCGGCCGCCGCTGCCAGCCCTGGCGGTCCCAGAACGCCTCCACCTCGCGCGCCGAGTACGTCGGCACCGTGCGGGAGAACCAGCGGCCGAACGAGCCGCGGGTGGCGTCGAGGTCGATGACGAACGCGGCGCCGCCGCGGCGTACGACGCGGGACAGCTCGCGCAGGCCGGGCTCGCAGCCGGGGCCGAAGAAGTAGGCCCAGCGGGCCATGGCCACGTCGACGCTCGCGTCGGGCAGCGGGAGGTCCTGGGCGGTGGCGGCGTGCACCGAGACGTTGGGCAGGTTCGCGCAGCGGCGGCGGGCCAGGCCGGCCAGGTCGCCGTGGGGCTCGACGCCGATCACGGCGGCCGCGTCGGCGGCCAGGACGGGCAGGTGGAAACCGGTGCCGCAGCCGATGTCGAGGACGGTCGCGCCGGCCCATGGGCGCAGCTCGCGCATCGCGGCGTCGGCCGCGCCCTGGGGATCGACGGCGCGGTTCTCCAGCTCGTAGACCTGGGGAGCGTTCCAGATGTTCGGGCTGGGGATCGCGCCTCTGGCTATCCGTGGCATGGCCCCAACCGTAGTGGGGTTCGGGCAGTGTCTTTGGGATGGGATGGGGGGTTGGGTAGGGCTATCTGGTGGGGCTCACGCGCCAGAGGCGCTTCTCCGGCTTAGGCTGGCAACGTGGCTGATGTCATCCGCGTGCCCAATGCGAAGATCGCATTGTCCACCGCCTCGGTATATCCAGAACGCACTCCCGACGCGTTCGAACTGGCCGCGCGCCTGGGCTACGACGGTGTCGAGATCATGGTCGGCGCCGATCCGGTGAGCCAGGACATCGACGTGATCGAGCGGCTGTCGGAGCATTATCAGGTACCCGTCCTGGCGATCCACGCGCCCTGCCTGCTCGTGACGCAGCGGGTGTGGGGCAGAGACCCCTGGGCCAAGCTGGTCAGGGCGCAGAAGGCCGCTGAGCGCCTCGGCGCCTCGACCGTCGTGGTGCACCCGCCGTTCCGCTGGCAGCGCGACTACGCCCGTGACTTCGAGAACGGCCTGGCCCGCATGCGTGACGAGACCGATGTCACGTTCGCGGTCGAGAACATGTTCCCGCTGCGCGCCAGGGGCAACGACGTGGTGCCGTACTCGCCCGACTGGAACCCGATCGACTACGACTTCCCGCAGGTCACCCTCGACCTGTCGCACACCGCGGTGTCCGGCTCAGACGCCATGGAGATGGCCACCAAGCTCGGCGACCGGCTGGCCCACCTCCACCTGGCCGACGGCATGGGCGTGACCAACAAGGACGAGCACCTGGTCCCCGGCAGGGGCAACCAGCCGTGCGCCCAGATGCTGGAACGCCTGGCGAACTCGGGCTACGGCGGCCTGGTGGTGCTGGAGATCAACACCCGCAAGGCGGCCAGCCGCACCGAGCGCGTCGACGACCTGACCGAGGCGCTGGCCTTCGCCCGGCTGCACCTGGCGGCGTCCCGATGAACGTGGGGCCGACCAGAGACCTCGCCCGAGTCTTCGACAGCGTGGCCGACGCCTACGACGCGGGCCGCCCGACCTATCCCGACGAGATGTACCGCGCGCTCACCGAGGTGACCGGGATCGAGCTCGACGGCGCCACCACGATCGACGTGGGCGCGGGCACGGGCATCCTGACGCACGCGCTGCGGGCCCGCGGCTCCCAGGTGATCGCGGTCGATCCGGGTGCGGAGATGCTGGCCCGGCTGGTCACGCGGATCGACGGCGAGCCGCCGGCGGTCGCCGCGGTGATCGCCGACGGCAACGCGCTGCCGCTGGCCGACGGAGTGGCCGACCTGGTGACGTACGCCCAGTCGTGGCACTGGCTCGACCCCGTCGTCTCGATCGCCGAGGCCAGGCGGGTGCTGCGGCCCGGCGGCGCGATCGTGGGCTGCTGGAACCTCCACCACGCGGCGCAGGCCGAGTGGCTGGCCGCCTACGAGGCGCGGCTGGCCGAGGCGGTGCCCACCTACTGGGGGCCGGCGGTGGAGGAGTGGTCGGTGCCGCCGATCGCCGCGGCCTTCGAGGTGGTCCAGGAACGCTGGATCCCGTGGACGAGGCTGGTCGGCATCGAGGACTTCCTGCTCGACCTGCGCTCCCACTCGTACATGGCGGCGCTGTCGCCGGACGCGGCCGACGAGCTGGTCGGGCGGCAGCGCGGGGAGCTCAGGAAGGCCTTCCCCGAGGGCGTGCTGTCGGTGCCGATGCGGGTGTACCTGGCGGTGGGCCGATGACCGGCGGGGCGCGGCCATGAGCAACGTACGACGCCGGCCCGGCCGCAGGCCCGGGTCGGCCGACACGCGCGGCGAGATCCTGACGGCGGCGCGGCGGGTGTTCGCCGAGAAGGGCTTCGACAAGGCCACGGTGCGCGGGATCGCGCGCGAGGCCAAGGTCGACCCGGCCCTGGTCCACCACTACTTCGAGACCAAGGAGGGCATGTTCGCGGCGGCCATGCAGCTGCCGATCAGGCCCGACGAGGTCGTCCCGCTGTTGCTGGACGGCCCGCGCGAGGAGATCGGCGAGCGGCTGGTGCGGATGCTCCTGCGGGTGACCGCCGAGCCGGAGACCCGCGAACCGATGATCGCCCTGATGCGCTCGGCGCTCACGAACGAGCAGGCCGCGACGATGTTCCGCGAGTTCATCACCAACGCGCTGCTCTTCCAGGTGGCCGACCGCCTTGGTGTTCCGCACCTACGGATCGAGGCGGCTTTTGGCCAGATGTACGGCGTGATCATGGGCCGCTACGTGATCAAATTGGAGCCGCTGGCCAGCGCCGATCCGGAGGAACTCGTCGAGTTGATCGCCCCGACCATACAGAGGTACTTCACGGCGTAGAGCATTGTTCTGTATAGGGCACTGACCATAGGGTATGGATGTCATCCCAGGAAGTTACTGGCCGGTAAGCTTCCTGGAAACACGTGTCCGTATGCTGGCAGCCATCGTCGTCTGTGGGAGGACCCCGTGCTCTGGGTAGCGATCATCGGGCTGGTCATGACCGTCCTGGCGGTGGCCGTCGCCGGCCGCAGGGTGTTGTTCCTGTTCAAGCTGGCGACCTCCGGGCCACCCGCGCCCGAACGCGTCGAGTACGCCAAGGAGCACGCCGCCGACGAGCTCAAGGCCCAGCTCGTCGAGGTCTTCGGCCAGAAGAAGCTGCTGAAGTGGACGCCGTCCGGCACGGCCCACTTCTTCGTCATGTGGGCGTTCTTCATCCTGCTGACCGTCTACATCGAGGCGTACGGCGCGATCATCCAGGGCGCGATCACCGGCGAGCCCGACTTCCACATCCCGCTCATCGGCACCTGGGGCGTGCTCGGCTTCCTCCAGGACTTCATCGCGGTCGCGTGTCTGCTCGGCCTGGTCGCCTTCGCGATCATCCGGGTCAAGAACTCGCCCAAGACGCTGGGCCGCAAGTCGCGTTTCTCCGGCTCGCACCTCGGCGGCGCGTGGCTCGTCCTGTTCATGATCTTCAACATCATCTGGACGCTGTTCCTGGCCCGTGGCGCCTCGGCGGCCAACGGCAACTTCCCGTACTCCTCCGGCGCGTTCGTCTCGCTGGCGCTCGGCGACGTGCTGCCGGCCGGCCCGCTGCTGGAGGAGATCGCGCTGCTCCTGCACATCGGCTTCATGCTGGTGTTCCTGGTCATCGTGGTGAACTCCAAGCACCTGCACATCTTCACCGCGCCGCTCAACGTGCTCTTCTCCCGGCGTCCCAACGGCCTCGGCGCCGCGTCGGAGCTGCGCGTCGACGGCAAGCTCGTCGACTTCGAGGACGAGGAGCTCGACGCCGAGCGCCTGGGCCGCGGCAAGATCGGCGACACCACCTGGAAGGGCTTCCTCGACTTCTACTCCTGCACCGAGTGCGGCCGCTGCCAGTCGCAGTGTCCGGCCTGGAACACCGACAAGCCGCTCTCGCCGAAGATGCTCATCCTCGACCAGCGCGACCACGCCTTCAAGGTGGCCCCGTACCTGATGGCCGCGAGCACCGAGCACGCCGACACCGACGTGCTCGCGCTGCTGGAGAAGCCGCTCGTCGGCGAGGACGGCGTCATCCACCCCGACGTGCTGTGGTCGTGCACCAACTGCGGCGCCTGCGTCGAGCAGTGCCCGGTGGACATCGAGCACATCGACCACATCCTCGACATGCGCCGGTACCAGGTCATGGTGGAGTCGTCGTTCCCGTCCGAGGCGGGGGTGATGGTGAAGAACCTGGAGAACAAGGGCAACCCGTGGGGCATGTCCGAGATGAAGCGGGCCGACTGGATCGAGGAGCTCGACTTCGAGGTCGAGCTGGTCGATGAGAAGATGCCCGAGGACGCCGAGTACCTGTTCTGGGTGGGCTGCGCGGGCGCCCTGGAGGACCGCGCCAAGAAGACCACCAAGGCGGTCGCCGAGCTGCTGCACATCGCGGGCGTGAAGTTCGCGGTGCTCGGCCCGATGGAGGCGTGCACCGGTGACCCGGCCCGCCGCCTGGGCATGGAGTACCTGTTCAACATGCTCGCCCAGCAGAACATCGAGACGCTCAACGAGGCCGGCGTCAAGAAGATCGTCGCGACCTGCCCCCACTGCTTCAACACCCTGGCCAACGAATACCCGCAGCTCGGCGGCACCTACGAGGTCGTGCACCACACGCAGCTGCTGTCGAAGCTGGTGGACGAGGGCCTGCTCACCCCGGTCACGCCGATCGAGGAGAAGATCACCTACCACGACCCGTGCTTCCTCGGCCGCCACAACAAGGTCTACTCCCAGCCCCGCGACATCATGTCGAAGGTGCCCGGCGTGCAGACCCAGGAGATGCACCGCCACAAGGACCGCGGGTTCTGCTGCGGCGCGGGCGGCGCGCGCATGTGGATGGAGGAGCGCATCGGCAAGCGCATCAACACCGAGCGGGTCGACGAGGCGCTCACCACGAACCCCGACACCGTCTCGACCGCGTGCCCGTTCTGCATGGTGATGCTCGGTGACGCGATCAACGAGAAGAAGAACAACGGCGAGGCCAAGGAATCGCTGGAAGTCGTGGACGTCGCGCAGCTGTTGATCAAATCGGTCAAGGGCGCTTCCTGACCACGGAAAGTCGGACTCCTCTACAGGCTCTGTAGAGGAGTTCCGCACGTCACGGGCCCCCTGGATGGAAATCTCCCATCCACATAACGGGAAAATCACGGTAACCTCAACGTCGCATGGCCTTATTCGACGGGGAGGGGGCTAGTGATGCGCGTCGTGGTCACGGACGCCGAAGTCACCCTGGCCGACGTGCTCTCCCTGCGACTCGCCATCGATGAGCCCCTGCGTGACGGCACCGAGCTCGTGCTGCGCCATCGCGCCACGGGGGTCGAGCGCGACGTGCGCCTGGGCCGCACGGGAAGCCGGACGCGGGAGGCCACGCTGGCCGTCTCGCTGGCGCCGCTGGAGCTGACCGCCGGCCGCTGGGACGCCTACCTGCGGCACGAGGGCAGCCGCAGCAGGCTGCGCAGCGTCGACCCGGGGTTCTCGCTCGACCATCTCGACGCGTACGCGCTGTGCCGGCGGACGCTGGCCTACCGGTCGTACCGGACGCGGAACGGGTTTCTGGCCCTGAAGATAGCCGACGCCGCGCCGGTGGCCGAGGTGCGGGCGATCTGGTTCAGGGAGGGCCGGTTCGAGGTGACGGGGCTGCTGGCGTACACCGGGCTGGAGGACGACGACGCGCGCCGCGAGGCCACGCTGACCCTCGACCGCAGGCCGACCAGGGAACGGGTGTCGGCCAACGCCACCGTCCAGGGGGTGCGCTTCCACGCGGCGGTGTCGCTGGTGAACGTGGTCGAGGCCGACCCCGACACGGCCGGCACCTGGGCGCCCGCGCTGGAGGTCGAGGGCGTGCCCACGCCGCTGCGGCTGGGCGCCTGGCTCGACGACGTCGACGGCAAACGAAGACGGCTGCACTATCCCTCGGCCGAGATCGACGGCGTGCCCGTCCGGCCCTGTTACACCGCCGACGACGAGCTGCGCATCGAGGTGGGCGGATGAAGGTCAGCCTGGTCCTCGCCTCGGCGTACGGGATGCGCGGCGACGTGCGCGCGACGCTCAACCTCGCCACCGCCCTGTCCGAACGGCACGAGGTCGAGGTCATCAGCGTCAGGCGGCAGAAGGAGAAGCCGTTCTTCCCCATCGGCTCCAAGGTGGCCATGCGCAGCCTGGTCGACGCCCGTCCGGGGGTGCGCCACCTGCTGCCGCGCGGCCAGATGCGCACCGAGATGGCGCTCTGGCGGCTGCTGCGCGGGCTCAGGTCCGACGTGCTGATCACCACCAGGCCGGGCATCGGCGTCCAGGTGGCGCGGCATGCTCCACGTGAAACCCTCAAGATCGCCAGGGAGTGGGGGCGGCCCGCCGTCCCCGGGCCGGTCCAGCGGCTCTACCCCCGCCTCGACGCCGTCGTGACGGCCACCGAGTCGGCCCAGGAGGAGTGGGGCAGGCTGCTCGGCGACGGGTCCGCCGTCCACTCCGTGCCGGACGCGCTGCCGGGCGGCCCGTGGCCGCGTTCGCGGATGGACAACCGGATCGTGGCGGCCGGGGGCCGGTGGGTGTCGGTCAAGGCGTACGACCGGCTGATCAGGGCGTTCGCGATCGTGGCGGACAAGCGCCCGGACTGGCGGCTGCGGCTCTACGGCGGCGGCCCCGAGGAGCGGCGGCTGCGGTCGCTGGTGAACGAGCTCAACCTGCACAACCACGTCTACTTCATGGGCGTCACGCCCGACCTGGCGGGGGAGTTCGCCAAGGCGTCGATCGTGGCCAACCCCTCCCGCAGCGAAGACCTGGGCATGACCGTGCTGGAGGCCATGGGGTGCGGGGTGCCGGTGGTGGCCTTCGAGGGCGCCAGGGGCCCCAGGGAGTTCGTCGCGACCGGCTACAACGGCGTGCTGGTGCCCGAGAGCGAGAGCGAGGCGCAGCACTTCGCGGGCGCGCTGCTCGCGCTCATCGACGACGAACGCCGCCGGCGCTCGCTCGCGGCGGGCGCCCTCGACACCGCCGTACGCCATTCGGCCGAGGAAGTCGCCGAACAGTGGGAGAAGCTGCTGTCAGATCTCCGCTAGCTCATACGGGTTACGGGTACCGTAGAAGCATGCATGGGTACAGCGGAGACAAGCAGGCATATCTGACGCGCCTCCGGCGAATCGAGGGCCAGATCAGGGGCCTGCAGCGCATGGTCGACGACGATGCCTACTGCATCGACGTGCTCACCCAGGTCTCCGCGGCCACGCGGGCCCTTCAGGCCGTGGCGCTCGGGCTCCTGGAGGAGCACATCTCCCACTGCGTCGCCGACGCGATCAACACGGGCGGCCCGGAGGCCGAGGCGAAGGTGAAGGAGGCGTCGGCCGCCATCGCCCGCCTGGTCAAGTCGTAGGGGGTCGCCTCCTCCATACGTAGGAGAGGCACACCCTCGATTGACTAGTTACCTGTAATAGCCGGGAACCACTGTCCCGGACCCCACAGGAGCCCGGGACAGGTAATTTTCGATGGTCTTCAGCGACTCGCCGAAGTCCGCAATCCGAGCGCGTCGTCGAGTTCGTCCAAGGTCAGCCGCCGCTCGCTGACAGCCACGGCCGTGAGCACCTCGGCGTAGAGCGCAATCTCGTCCAACGCGACACGGTCGTGGACCCGAGAGTCCAGGTCGTCGTGCCCCACCGCGTCGTCCTTCCTTCCGCAGCCCACACCCTCTACGAGGTTACGGCGAGGGACCTTCCCGCGACATGGCCCATCGGAGTCATTCCTTTCGGCGTCACGGGGGCCCCACAGGGATCATTTCCCGAAGTCGAGATCACAATTCAGCGAATTGCCCGGTGACTGAAGTGATAGAGGGATATAGGCGGAGTAAGGGTGAAATTACGGTAATAGTGCGTTACGGGTGACCGATGTGGTGGTCGTCGCGTTCGTGGATCAGCTCACGGACCAGCGCGCTCTGGCCGGCGAGGCCGTGCTGCGGCACCTTGGCGCCGGTCAGCCGGCCCCACGCCAGGCACGTGGCGTACGCGGCGCCCAGCACGGCCGCCTTGCTCTCCCGGTCGGGCGGCGTCACCACCGCCGCCTGCGGCGCGGGCTCCCCGCCCGGACGCACGGCGAAGCCCTCCGGCTCGGTGCGCTCGGCCGCCGACGTGCCCGTCAGCCCGGCACGCTCCAACTCCACGTACGCCCGCCGCAACCGGTGGTTCAGCCGCTCGGGCAACATCCTCCTGGAGTCCGACAGGTCGGCCAGGTACGCCGCCGCCGCCCCGGACGCGTCTGCCACGAAGCCCAGCGCCTCGACCAGGTCGTACACCGAGTGGGCGAAGTACGCGTCGGGATCGGTCTCGGGCAGCAGGGCCAGGGCCAGCCGCGGCGGGCAGCGGTCGAGCCAGGCCCGGCGCACGGCGTCGTCGCCCCGCGCGGCCGTGGCGTCGTCGCGGCCGGGCCGGCGCAGCACCGGCTCCACCATCGTGAGCAGCGCCAGCGCCCGCGGCCTGAACCGGATGTCGGACAGCAGCACCTGGGCGGTGTCGGCGATCAGCGCGGCCAGCCGGAGCGCGGCCCGCGGACGGCCGGCGCGGGTGCGCTCGGACACCAGCGTGACCAGGTCGAGCAGCGGCGGCGCGGGCAGCCAGCGCACCCATTCGTCGCCGGGCAGCGAGCGGCGCAGGTACTCGCCGAAGAGGGTGATCAAACGCTCGTTGCCGTCGAAGGCCGGCGCGTACGCGCACCACATGATCGTCCCCCAGACGGCGGCGACCGTGCTCGGCACGTCGGTGGCGAAGATCTCCCCGAAGGCGGTCAGCGGGTAGTCCAGCTCCGACTTGCGCCCGGCGCCGCGGACCATCTCCGCGATCTGCCCGGTCACCACCGGAAGCACGTCGGGGCCGATGAACGCCTGGGTCGAGCCGGGCTCGGCGGCGAAGTCGGGCCCGGTGGGCACCACCTGGTCCGGCAGCGCGGCCGTGGCGTGCCCCACCTTGCGCGCCCGTTCGCCCCTGGGCGGCGGCGCGGGGTGCCAGCGGCCGTCGCCGGGGTCGTGCAGGTGCCAGCGCGCGTACGCGCCGTAGAGCCAGCGGTCGCCGTCCTGGGTCACCAGGATCCTGGCCGCCAGGACGTGCGCGCGGTCGGGCACGGACAGGCCCTGCCAGCGCGGGTCCGCGACCATCGCGCGGACCTCCGCCTCTGCCGAGGTGAACGCATCCCAGGGGCGCACGGCCGTCATCGTACTGGGCCGCCCGACGCGACCCGTCGGCATTTCACGGCAGAATGTCCGCTATGAGGGCAAAGGTGGCAGGGATGTTGGCAGTGGCGGGTGTGGTGAGCGGCTGCGGGACAGCCGCGGCGCCGCCCACTCCCACCGGTCCCGGCGTGCTCACCGTCCAGAACGCCAAGGCGCCCACGCCCGGCGGCGAGGTCGGATCGGCCTCCAGCGAGTTCGCCGACGCCGCAGAGCTGGCCGTGTGGAGCAAGCTGAGCGACACCGAGAAGGACATCGACAGGATCGCCAAGCTCGACGTGAACAAGACCGCCAAGGGCGCCCTGTACCTGGAGCCGAAGACCTCCACCTGGTACGACGGCTTCCGCGGCCCCTTCGTCTACCAGGAGCTGGCCGGGGACATCGTCATGCACGCCCGGGTCAAGGTCGCCGGCAAGAAGGGCGGCAGCCCCGCGCGCAAGTTCTCGCTCGGAGGGCTCATGGCCCGCCAGCCCGGCACGTACGACAAGCCCGCGTGGATGTCCGTCACCACCGGCACCGCCGACGCGGCCGGGCAGGTCGAGGCCAAGTTCACCCAGGACGGCAGCTCCAAGCCGCTGGAGGTGGCGGTCAAGAGCGGCTGGGTGGACCTCGTCCTGGCCAGGCTGGGCCGGGTCGCCGTCGCGCTCTACAAGGAGGACGGCGGCGCCTGGAAGGTCGCCAGACGCTGGCCCTCGAACCTCCCCGAGGTGCTGCAATGGGGTGTCACCGCCTACACCGACTGGGACAGCTACGGCGCGCTCAAGAAGGACGCCGCCAAGGCCAACGCCAAGCAGATCAAGGGGGTCCCCGACCTGAAGCTGACCGTCGACTTCGTCCGCTTCCTGCGCCCCGAGCTGCCCGAGTACGCCGACCCGCTCAACACCGCCTCGGTGTCGGACCAGGTCCTGATCAAACTGCTGACGCCTGCCGGTGCCTGACCGCCTTGGCCATGTAGTTGTCCGGCGTGCGGGCGAAGGAGGCCCGGTCGTCGTCGGTGAGCTCGCGCACGATCCTGCCGGGCACACCGGCGACCAGCACCCCGGACGGGATCTTCTTGCCCGGCCCCACCAGCGCGCCCGCGGCGACCAGCGTGCCCGCGCCCACCCGGGCGCCGCCGAGCACGATCGCGCCGATGCCGACCAGCGCGCCGGTCTCGACGTGCGCGCCGTGGACCATGGCCTTGTGGCCCAGGCTGACGCGGTCCTCCAGGATCGCGGGCTGGCCCGCGTCGGCGTGCAGGCAGCACAGATCCTGTACGTTGCACTCCTCGCCGATCTCGATCCGCTCGTCGTCCCCTCGGAGAACGGAGCCGTACCAGATGCTGGACGCCCGGCCCACCCGCACACTCCCGACCACGACGGCGCCGGGCGCGATGTACGCCTCCGGGTGGATCTCCGGCACTGCCCCGTCGTCCAACGCTGCTATGTACATTCGTCCAATCGTAATTCCCGCCCCAGGTGTGGCGTTCCGGTTGCGGACGTGGGCAGATGGCAGGAAAGTCGTTTCCTGACGTCTCGTCGTCAGACCCTCACAACTCGCAGTTTTCCCCCGCCTCACGCAAACCCTTAGGTAACCCCCATGACAAACCAGCACGAGAGCATTCCCGATCTGATGCAAGAGGACACCTTCGAAGTCGTGATGCGCGGCTACAACCGCCGTCAGGTGCACGACTACATGATCCGTACCCGGAACCAGATCCGGGATCTGGAAGAGCGGCTGGCGCGGGCGATCGACCAGGCGGAGCAGGGCCGGGTCGAGCTGGCGGAGGCCAGGCGGCGGATGGTCGAGGCGCCCCAGAGCTACGAGGACCTCAGCCCGAGGCTCGCGCAGATCCTGAAGCTGGGCGAGGAGGAGGCCGCGGCCAAGCGCGCCGACGCGGAGGCCGAGGCGACCGCCGTGCGGGAGAGCGCCAGGGCCGAGGCAGAGCGGCTGGTGACGACGTCGCGCGAGACGTCCGACAAGATGCTGACCTCGGCGCAGGCGGAGGCCGAGCGGCGGGTGGCCGAGGCCACGCAGGCGGCCGAGCGCATGCTGGCCCAGGCGGGCGCGGACGCCGAGGAACAGCTCGGATCGGCCCGCAACGAGGCCGAGGGCCTGCTGCGCGACGCGCACGCCGAGGCGGAGCGGGTGGTCGGCGGGGCGCAGGCCGAGGCGGAGCGCATGATGGCGGCCGCCAACGCGCAGGCCGAGCAGCTGGTGGCGGGGGCGCACGCGGAGGCCGAGTCGATGCTGGCGGCGGCGCGTCAGCGCACGGCCTCGCTCGACGAGCACGCCGGGCGCCGGGTGGAGTACCTGACCAACACCCACACCGAGGTCGTGCGGCGGCTGACCGAGATCGGCTCGGTGCTGGGTGACCTCATGCGCACCGAGGCGGCGGCCGGGCAGCTCGTGCCGGAGTCGGCGCTGCCGCCCGCGCCGGTCGCCGCTCAGCAGCCGGTGGCCGTCCCGGCGCCCGCGCTGGAGCCCGCCATCGAGGCCGCGCCGGCCCCGCAGCACTCCGTGCAGGACGACGTGCGGGTCATCGTCGAGGAGGACGAGGAGAGGCCGAGGGAGGGCGTCTCCGACGACACCGACGTGCACATCCTGCGGCTGGGCGAGTACCACACCTAGAGGGTGAAGGGGCGGGAGCGGAAGCCCCCGCCCCCGATAGGGTCGGAGACTTCCGCGTTCGTGGCCCCGTTGGGGGCCCGGTGCCGGGGCCGCCGAGACGCTGGACCCGGCACCGGGCTGCTCGCGTGCGAGCCGCGGAACGCTCCACGGCCCGCGTCAGGGAGGAGCGGGGCCGGCCCACCAGCGGGGCTGCCGGCCGGTCCGTTCCTCCTGGTCCCGGAGCTGGTCGCGCAGGCCGTCCGGGTCGTCCGCGTCGATGGTCATCGCACATCCGGCCTCGCGCTGCGCCGCGTCGAGCGGATGGTGCCGCGTGGCCCACCAGCGGCCCGCGTCGCTCCGCCAGATGGTCCACCTGGGGTACTCCCGGGCGATCTCGGCAAGATGCCGGTCAACGGACATCCGCGCACCTCTCCCGGGCCCCAGGCGAAGGTTCCATCTCCTGAACGGTTCCATCTCCTTAGAAGATGAGGGACCTCTCTAGAGAAATCAATGATCGTGACGGACAGGTCAACCTATCGGTTGACAGATCGGGTTGAACTAGGCGTCGAAGTCGTACTGGAGTACGTATGCCGCCGAGTCCAGGACCATCTCGTTGAGCTCGACGGGCCTGCCGCCCGCCGTGTACGCGGTGCGGGCGATGACGATGACGGGGGTGCCGCCGGGCAGGTCGAGCAGCCCGGTCTCGCGGGGGCCGGGCATGCGGGCCCGCACCTCCTCGGTGAAGTGGGCCGGGGGCAGGCCCAGGTCGCCGAGCCTGGCATAGACGCCGCCCGGCCCGGTGTCGGGCAGGGTGATGGCGCTGCCCTGGACCAGGCGGGCGGGGAAGGAGGAGGTCGCCAGTTGCACGGGCCGGCCGTCCACGGAGTAGCGGCGCCGACGCACCCATACCTCGCCGCTGTCCAGGACGTCCGCCACCTCCTCCGGGGCGCGCTCCAGCACCACCTCCACCTGGTCCACGGTGAAGGGGCGGCCCCGGGTGTCGGCGTCCCAGATGGCACGCCCCTGACCCCACTGCTCTCGTGACAGGCGGCGCGAGCCGTGTCGGCGGATCGGTTTGAACAGGCGCACGTAGACCCCCGAACCTCGTTTGGGCACCGCCAGCCCTTCGTTGATCAGTACGGCAAGCGCCTGCCTGGCGGTGGCTCGTGCGATTGCGTAGTCGGCCATGAGCGCGTTCTCGCCCGGTAGGCGGTCCCCGTCGCGCAGTTCGCCGGACAGGATCCGGGCGCGGAGGCCGTCGGCGATGCGGCGATAAATAGGGGGCTCGTGGGGTACCGGGGATTCAGACACGTTTCGATCACCCTCTGTCACCAACCAGGTTGTGGCGTCTCCAGAGAACTTGCCCCGTCTTGTCCACGATCGCACAGATACAGAGGTTGGTCCCGAGCTTCTTTTGAGCTGATCGTGCCTGTGTGATGAATTCGAGGACGTTTATGCAGGCCGTTATCGTGGAACGGTCCCAGCCGCTATTCGCGGGGCCCACCAGCGGCGAGTAACCAAGGCGGCGAGCACCGCGCCCGCGGTGTTCATGATCACGTCGTCCACGGAGGAGAACCTGCCCAGTCTCAGGGCGTACTGGAGGACCTCGACCGTGACCGAAAAAGCCGCCGCGACGGCCGCAACACGGCCGTAGGAGGCCATCGCGGCGGTCCGTACGGGCAGCAGGGCGCCCAGCGCGGCGAACACCAGCAGATTGCCCCCGACCTGCACCGTCACCGTCTCCCACGAGGCCCCGGCGAGATCGGCGAGGTCCATGAACGGGACGAGGCCGACCCCGGCCCGGCCGGCGGACGGCGTGAGGATCATCCACACCCACGGCGCGGTCCCGACGACGATGCCGACGTCGGCGAGCGAGGTGCGCAGCGGCGCCGGATGCCTGGCGCGGGCGCGTTGGCGGGCGAGCAGGATGATCGCCAGTAGGGCCACTGGAAGCGCAAAAACCCCAGCAATAATGATATTTCCCCACAATTCCCATGTGCGCGCCATTTGGTCATCATCCCGGGCGGCCGAGGGGTACCGGAAGATGTCTGTATGGACAGGTCCGCCAGGGGTCCGGCTGAGGGGTGGCTCAGTGTCACCGGCGCCACCGAGGCATGACGGGCCCGCGCGTTTCCCGCCCCCGCCGGACTGTTGTCTGACCGTCGCCCGACGATCTATACCGGGAGTGAGGCTAGAGGAGGCTGCTGTGCTGACCCATTTCATCGGCGGGCTGCCGGTGGCGGCGGGTAATGCGTTCCCGGTCCACGACCCGGTGACGGGCGGGGTGATCAGGCAGGTCCACGAGGCCGACCCGGAGGTGGTCGACCGGGCGGTGCGCGCGGCCAGGGAGGCGGCCCGCGACTGGGCCGGGCTGCCGGTGGCCGAGCGGGCCGGATGGCTGCGCCGCCTCGCCGAGGGCATCGAGGTGCGCTTCGACGACCTGGTCACGGCCGAGATCGCCGACACCGGCAAGCCGCTCGGCCAGACCCGCACGCTCGACGTCCCGCGCGGCATCGCGAACTTCCGCGCGTTCGCCGAGATCGCCTCCCAGCGCCCCGACGACGCCTTCCACCTCGCCGGCGTGCTCAGCTACACCGTGCGCAGGCCGCTCGGCGTGGTCGCCGTGATCGTGCCGTGGAACCTGCCGTTCCTGCTCATGACGTGGAAGCTGGCGCCCGCCCTCGTCGCCGGCAACACCGTGGTCGTCAAGCCGTCGGAGCACACGCCAGGCTCGGCCGCAGTCTTCGCCGAGATCTGCGCCGACGCCGGCCTGCCCCCGGGCGTGGTCAACATCATCTTCGGGCACGGCCCGGCGGGCCAGCTCCTCGTCGAGCACCCGGGCGTGGACGGCGTGACGTTCACCGGCTCGACCGCGACCGGGACGCAGATCATGAAGACGGCCGCCGACCGGGTCAAGCCGATCTCGTTCGAGCTGGGCGGCAAGAACGCCGGCCTGATCTTCGAGGACTGCGACCTGGGCCGGGCCGTCGAGGGGACGGTGAAGTCGGTCTTCACCAACGGCGGCCAGGTGTGCCTGTGCACCGAGCGGCTCTACGTCGAGCGGCCGATCTTCGAGGACTTCTGCGGCCGGCTGGCGTCGCGCGCCCAGGAGGTCGAGCCGCAGCCGATGATCTCGGCCGGGCATCGGGAGAAGGTGCTGTCCTACTACGCCCTGGCCCGCTCGGAGGGGGCCAAGGTGCTCACGGGAGGCGGCGTCCCGACGTTCGGTGATAACCGCGATTCCGGATATTTCGTGGAACCGACGGTAATGACAGGGTTGTCGGAGTGGTCCCGTTTCAATCGAGAGGAGATCTTCGGTCCCGTGTGCCACGTGGCTCCTTTCGACAGCGAGGCCGAGGCGATCGACCTGGCCAACAGCAGCGAGTACGGCCTGGCCGCGACCCTCTGGACCACCAACCTCGACCGCGCCCATCGCGTGGCCCAGCGCCTGGAGGCGGGGCTGGTCTGGGTCAACACCTGGTACCTGCGCGACCTGCGCACCCCGTTCGGCGGCGTGAAGCTGTCGGGCATCGGCAGGGAGGGCGGCACGCAGTCGCTCGACTTCTACTCCGAGCCCACCACGATCACCATCAAACTGGAGCAACCCGATGCATGACGAATGGTCCCTGGCCGTCGACACCCGGGGTCAGGCCGCCGAGCGGCTCGTCGAGGCCGCGCGTACCGGCAAGCCCTGCGCGCCGCTCAGGGATCTCATCACCACGGTGGCCGACGCCTACGCGGTGCAGGACATCAACACCCGGCGGGCGCTGGCGGAGGGCCGGCGGCCGGTCGGCCGGAAGATCGGCGCCACCAACCCGCTGCTGCAGCGGAAGTTCGGCATCGACCAGCCCGACCACGGCATGCTCTTCGCCGACATGGCCGAGCTCGACGGCCGGCCCATCAGGGTGGAGCGGTTCCTGCAGCCGCGTGCCGAGGCCGAGGTCGCGCTCGTGTTCGGCAAGGACCTGACCGACGGGCCGTTCACGCTGGTGGACGTGATCAGGGCGGTGGAGTTCGCGCTGCCCGCCATCGAGATCGCCGACTCGCGCATCGCCGACTGGGACATCACGATCGCCGACACGGTCGCCGACAACGCCTCCTCCGGCGCGTACGTTTTGGGCGCCACGCCGAAGCTGCTGACCGAGCTCGACCTCGGCGCGGCGGCGATGACGATGACCCGCGACGGCGAGGAGGTCTCGACCGGGTCCGGAGCCGCGTGCATGGGCAACCCGCTGAACGCCGCCCTCTGGCTGGCCGGCGCGCTGGCCGCCACCGACCGCCCGCTGCGCGCCGGGGACGTCGTCCTGACCGGCGCGCTCGGCCCGGTCGTGCCGGTCGAGGCCGGGAACGTGTTCGAGGCCAGGATCGAGGGCCTCGGATCGGTGCGGGCGGTGTTCGGCACGTGAGCCGCGAGGCCATCCGCGTCCCCGGCAAGGCCGTGCCCCGGGGACGGTTCCCACACGTCAAGCGCGCGGGCGACTTCCTGTACGTCTCCGGCACCAGCTCCCGCAGGCCCGACGGCACCTTCGCGGGCGCGAGCGCCGACCGGTTCGGCGTCACCGACCTGGACATCCGCGCCCAGACGCGGGCGGTCATCGAGAACGTCGGCGACCTGCTCATGGCCGCCGGAGGCTCGCTCGCGGACCTCGTACAGATCACCACGTACCTGGTAAACATGAACGACTTCAAGGGCTACAACGAGGTGTACGCCGAATTCTTCGACGAGGAGGGTCCGACCAGGACCACGGTGGCGGTGCACCAGCTCCCGCACCCGCACCTGCTCATCGAGATGCAGGCCGTCGCCTACCATCCACAGGAGCGACCATGATTCCCCCCATTGACTTCACCAAGTGGATCGACGAGCACGCCCACCTGCTCAAGCCGCCGGTCGGCAACAAGGTGGTCTTCGAGGGGGCCGGCGACTTCATCGTGATGGTGGTCGGCGGGCCCAACTCCAGGACCGACTTCCACGCCGATCCGTACGAGGAGCTGTTCTACCAGGTACGCGGCAACATGCACGTCAACGTGGTGACCGAGAACGGCCCCGAGACCGTGCACGTCCGCGAGGGCCAGATGTGGCTGCTGCCGGCGCGCATGCCGCACTCGCCGCAGCGTCCGGAGGCCGGGTCCGTCGGGCTGGTGGTGGAGCGCATCCGGCCCGAGGGCGAGCTGGAGAGGTTCCAGTGGTACTGCGCGGAGTGCGGCGCCAAGGTCCACGAGGTCGAGCTCCAGGTGCGCGACATCGTCAAGGACCTGCCGCCGGTCTTCGAGGCGTTCTACGCCGACGAGAAGGCCCGCACGTGTGACCGGTGCGGCGCGCTGCACCCCGGCAAGGGCTAGATGGCCGCCGACGTCCGCGCGCCGCACGTGCCCGGGGCGTCGGGCGAGGGCTGAAGGGGGCTCCCATGCGCGTTGCCGTGCTGGGGCTGGTCGCGCTGATGGTCGCCGGATGCGGCGGCTCGGTGCCCCTCGCCGCCGAGGACGAGCCCGTACGGGTCGGCGCGATCATCTCGCAGACCGGCGTGTACGCCACCCTCGGCGACGACATGGAGACCGCCATGCGGCTCTACCTGGACGACCACCACGGCCTGCTCGGCGGCCGGCCGGCCCGGCTGGTCGTGGCCGACGACGCCAGCAGCCCGGAGATCGGCGCGGAGCAGGCCAGGAAGCTGATCGACGGCGGGGCCGACGTGCTCACCGGCCTGCTCGCCTCGCCGGTCGCCGTCTCGGTGGTCAAGGAGGCGGCCGGCACCCCGGTGGTGATCGCGAACGCGGGCGCCGACCAGCTCGGCGGGCCCGGCGTCTTCCGGGTGTCCTACACCAACCGGGCCCACGGCTACGCGGCCGGCCGGTACGCCGCCGAGCACTACGCCGGCCAGGACGTGGTGCTCATGGCCTCGGACTACTCCGCGGGCACCGAGACCCTGACCGGCTTCGCCGAGGGATACGGCGCCGGGCCGCTCAAGCGCATCCTGACGCCGTTCGGGGGGCAGGCCGACCTGGAGCCGTACCTGGCGCGCATACCGCGCGAGGCGCGGCTTCTGTACGCCTTCTACGCGGGTGGGGAGGCGGTCGCGTTCGTCAAGGCGTTCAAGCGGTTCGGCTACGATGCCAGGATCAAGCTGCTGGCCTGCCAGAACCTGGCCGACGAGGACGTCCTGCGCGCGGTCGGCCGGGACGCCGAGGGCATGGTCAGCGTCGGGCTGTGGTCGCCCGCGCTGCAGAACCCGGACAACGCCGCCTTCGTGGCGGGGTGGCGGGCGCGTACCGGGCGGAACCCGTCCGCGGTCGCGCTGCAGAGCTGGGACGCGATGCGGCTGATCGACCGGGCGGCGGCCGCGGGCGGCGACCTGACGAGGGCGCTGGCGGGCGTGGGAGACCTGGACGGCCCGCGGGGGCCGCTCCGCCTGGACTCGGCCCACAATCCGGTGCAGAACTGGTACGTCCGCGAGTACCAAAATGGTGTAAACCGGATAATCGCCACCATCTCACCCCCGTAAGGAGCACAACCGGTGCTGGACCGCGACGCCTGCCTCGCCCTCGACGCCGACGATCCGCTGCGGTCGTTCAAGGACGAGTTCGTCCTGCCCGAGGGGGTCGTCTACCTCGTGGGCAACTCGCTCGGCGCGATGCCCCGCCGCGCCGCGGAACGGGTGCGCCGCACGGTCGAGGACGAGTGGGGCGGCCAGCTGGTCGGCGGCTGGAACGCGGCCGGCTGGTACGACCAGCCCCTGACCGCCGGCGACCGGCTCGCGCCGCTGATCGGGGCCGGCCCCGGCCAGGTCGTCGTGGGCAACACCACCACGATCGCCGCCTACCAGGCGCTGGCCGCCGCCGTACGGCTGCGCCCCGGCCGCAAGGTGATCGTCTCCGACCCGCGGAACTTCCCCACCGACCACTACATCGCCCAGGGCCTGGCCCGGCTGCTCGGCGACTACGAGGTGCGCGACCACGCCGAGGGCCGGTTCGACGATGCGGCCGTGGTGCTGCTGTCGGAGGTGGACTACCGCACCGGCGCCCGGCGGCACGTGCCCTCGGTGACCGCCCAGGTCCAGGCGGCCGGGGCGCTCATGGTCTGGGACGTGTGCCACAGCGTGGGCGCCATGGAGGTGGACGTGTCGCAGGCCGACTTCGCGGTCGGGTGCACGTACAAGTACCTCAACGCCGGACCCGGCGCGCCCGCCTTCCTCTACGTCAACCCGCGCCACCACGCCACCGCCGAGAACGTGCTGTCCGGCTGGCACGGCCACGCCGAGCCGTTCGCCTTCGAGACCGGTTACCGCCCGGCCGAGGGCATCCGGCGCTTCGCGGTCAGCACGCCGCACGTGGTGTCGTTCGCCGCGCTGGAGGCGGCGCTGGACATCTGGGAGCGGGTGCCGATGGCGCAGCTGCGGGCCAAGAGCGTCGCCCTGACCTCGCTCTTCGTCGACCTGGTCGGCGACGCGCTGAAGCTGGTCTCGCCCGCCGAGCCGGACGCGCGCGGCAGCCAGGTCTGCTTCCACCACCCGGACGGCTACCCGGTCATGCGGGCCCTCATCGACCGGGGGGTGCACGGCGACTTCCGCGCGCCGGACGTCCTGAGGTTCGGCTTCGCGCCGCTCTACATCGGCTACACCGACGTCCACGACGCGGCCGCCACTCTGCTGGAGGTGCTGGACAAGGAGCTGTGGCGGGACGAGCGGTACGCCCGGCGGCTCGCGGTCACCTGATCGGGCGAGCCTCCTCCCTCCTGAGAGCGAGCCGGAAGATCGCCGTCGTCGGCGATCCGCCGCCGGGGGGTCTCTGGCCAGGATTGTCCCATCGAAAGCCGATGTGACCTGGAGAGATCCCCATGAAGCGCACCCGTCTCGCCGCCGCCGTCCTCGCCCTGTCCGCCCTGTCCGCCCTGACCGTCAGCGCCCCCGCCCATGCGCAGGTGGGCTCCCACAGCGCCGCCGCCGTCCAGGTGCCGCCGATCAATGAGACCGCGCTGCGCAGGAGCATCGCCGGGCTGCCCGCGGCCGACGCCACCGCGGCCGAGGTCAGGATCAGCGGCTCGGCCGGCTCCTGGCGCGGCGTCTCGGGTGTGACCGATCTGCGCGGGAAGCACCCGGCCAGGGAGGGGGCCAGGTTCCGGGCGGGCAGCGTGACCAAGGTGCTGACCACGGCGGTCGTGCTCCAGCTGGTGGCCGAGGGCGAGGTCTCCCTCGACCGCACGGTCCAGGACTACCTGCCTGGGCTGCTGCCCGCCGACTACCCGCCGGTCAAGCTGGCTCACGTGCTCAACCACACCAGCGGCCTGCCCGCGCCGAAGTCGGAGGGCGGCTTCGAGCGGGTCTACGCCGACCGCTTCAAGACGATCACCCCGCGGGAGTACGTCCGCCAGGCCGTGCTCAACCCGATCGAGTTCACCCCGGGGACCAAGCAGCACTACCTCAACGTCAACACCTTCGTCGAGGGCCTGGTGATCGAGAAGGTCACCGGCAGGTCGTACGAGCGGGAGGTCGGCGCCCGGATCCTGCGCCCGCTCGGCATGAACCAGAGCTACTTCCCCGGCCGGTCCGTCAAGATCCACGGCCGGCACAACCGGGGCTACCAGGTCGTCCCCAAGGGCTTCCCCGACTCCTTCCCCTACGGGTCCGCGTACGTCGTGGACGTCACCGAGATGGAGGTCACCTCCACCTGGGCCTCGGGCGACCTCATCGCCACCACCGCCGACCTGGAGAAGTTCACCAAGGCGCTGTTCGGCGGCGAACTCGTGCCCGCCGAGCAGTTGAGGCTGATGTTCACCGTGCCGAAGGTGACCATGTTCGGCACCGACGACGAGCCGGCCCACTACACCTCGGGCCTGACCGAGCTGAGGCTGCCCGGCGGCATCGTCGCGTACGGCAAGACCGGCGCCCGCTACGGCAGCTCCACCGGCATCGGCGCCACCCAGGACCTGAGCCGCGTCGTGGTCTACTCGCTCAACTCCACCGACGCCAAGGCCCAGGGCCAGAACGAACGCGGCCTCGGCATCGCGCTGGCGGCCTTCGCCGAATAGGGCCCCAGCGTGGCCTTCGCCGAACAGGCCAGGGACCTCAAGGTGGCTTTCGTCACAGAGGTCCCTTATCGCCTTCCCTGGCGTGTTTCAGCAAACTGATCCCGATATCATGGCCGGTGCCCACAAGGCGCTGACGATGTTCGCCCGCGTGACCGTGCGACCTCCGCACATCCGGCGGGTCGGGCGGGAGCGCGCCCCCAGCTCCGGGAGACCCCCGCCATGCTGCTGACCTTCGCGGTCACGACGCTCATCATGATCATGATCCCCGGCCCCGACGCCGCGCTGATCATGCGCAACTCCCCTCGCCCACGGCCGCGTGGCCGGCCTGCTGACCATGCTCGGCGGCCTGCTGGGCCTGTCCGTGCACGCCGCCGCCGCCGCGGTCGGCCTGTCGGCGCTGCTGGTCGCCTCGCCCACCGCCTTCACCGTGGTGCGCGCCCTCGGCATCTGCTACCTGCTCTGGCTCGGGGTGCACGCCCTGCTGTCGAGCCGGAACCGGGCCAAGGTCGTGGAGGCCGCCGCGCCCCCGACCGGCTCGCCGCTCGTGCACGTGCGCAGGGGGCTGCTGTCGAACCTGCTCAACCCCAAGGTGCTGCTGCTTTTCGTGACCTGGCTGCCGCAGTTCCTGCCCGGCCACGGCGACACCCTGGGACGGGCCCTGCTGCTGTCGGGGATCATCGCCGTGCTCTACGTGCTCTGGTTCAGCCTCTACAACGTGATCATCGACCGGGTGAGCGCGCTGCTGCGCAGACCGCGGGTGCGGGCCAGGGTCGAGCGGGTGACCGGCGTGCTGCTGGTCGCCTTCGCGCTACGGCTCGCCGTCCAGTAGCTTGACCGCCCGCTTCGGGGCGATGGTCCGGTAGCTCTCCTCGACCCAGTCGAGCAGCACGTCGGTCTCGGGCAACGCCGACAGGAACGGCACGGTCACCCAGCCGGCCTTGCCCAGGCCGTACCCGCTGGGGGTCGCGCCCTCGACGGTCAGCGCGTGGCCGTGCGCCTCCGACAGCAGCTTCACGCCGAACGTCGGGGCCCACTTCTCCGTCTGCTCGTCCAGGCCGAGGAACAGGAAGACCTTCTTGTTGACCTTGATGACCGTCTCGCCCCACGGATGGTCCTCGTGGGTCTCGGGCAGCCCCAGCGCGAAGGCCCGCAGTTCCGCACGTACGGTGTGCCAATCGTCCATGTGATGGACGGTACCGAAGGCGGGCCCGCGCGGTCATCGAGGCGGTCGCCGGAACTCCGTGAGCCGGGCCTCGATGGCGTCCCTGATCCGGTCCCGGGCCTCCATCCGGGGGACGCCGGACATGAGCAGGCGGTCGTAGTCGGTGTCGAGATGCCGGACCGACGCGATCACCGCCAGCGTGATGGCGTTCTCGTCGAGCGCCCTGGCCGCCGCCGTCCTGCCCACCCGGCCGCTGCCGCGCCGGCCGGCGTGCTCGGCGATCTCGCGGGCCCGATCGGCCGGGCAGCCCGGGAACAGCCGGGCGATCTCGGCCGCCATCGCCGCCTGGAAGGCGACGTCCTGCTCGGCCCTGCGCACCTGGTCGCGCTCGCGGCGGCGCAGCCGCGCCTCCTCGTCGGCCAGGCAACGCTCCTCGGCCGCGGCCAGCGCGGCCTCCTCGACCAGGACACCCTGGCGCTGGTAGACCTTGCGCCGCCGGTTGTACCGGACGACCACCGCCGACAGCCCGCTCTCCTGCTTGGCCCGCCGGCTGAGCGCCGCGTTCCCCGCCGGCAGGAACACCAGGTGGTCCAGGTCGGCGCAGCTCAGGCAGTGGGGCCGGTCGTCCTCCATGATCAGGTACGGCCCGGTGTCGCCGCAGGACGCGCACGTCCACGGGTCCTCGGAGGCCACGGCCACCAGGTCGGGGGCCTTGCTCTGCCGCTCGGTGAGCCGCCGCACCCGGGCCTCGCTCAGATCGGGCGAGAGCCAGTGGACGCGGAAGGCGTCCTGCCCGTGGCCGGAGGTGAAGCGCAGGTCGCGCCGGTCGCGGGTGCCGGCCACGTACGGCGTCTCGACCGGCCTGAGCCCCTTGGCCAGCGCCCATTCCCGCAGCAGCCCGGCCGTGACGAGCAGCCGCTCCTCGTCGACCGCGGCCAGCTCGGCCAGCGTGCCGGCGCGGCCCTGCCGCCAGAGGTCCACGTGCCGGGACCGCAGCCAGCGCAAACCCGTCACGACGTCGATGAACGTCACGTAGTGGCGGTTGGTCAACGCGATCTCGGCTGCTTCTGCGACCCTGCGGGCCAGGTTGGGCTTGCTCACGCGGTCCAGTCTCCCGCGCCCTTTGTCGTGAGATGGCGAGACCCGCAGCTTTCCTTTTGGCTATTGCGGCAAGTAACCCCTTCGGATCTGGCATCTTGGGGGAAATCGTGCGCCTGCTCTGGCCTGCCGTACTCATGCTGGCCACCTCGTGTGGCGTCGCCGAGGACGGCTCGCAGCCCGTCGTGACGGGTGCGTTCGGCAGCAAGCCCGTCGTCGCCATACCTCGGGGGAAGCCGGGGCGCACGCCGCGGATCACGGTGCTCTCCATGGGCAACGGCCGGCGTACGGTCCCGGGGGACGTCGTGCTCGCCGACGTGGACATCCGGCGATGGTCGGGAAACAAGCCGTATCTCAGCACCTACGACGGCAACCAGCCCACCACGGTCGTCTTCGACGGCAGGCAGGTCTCCGAGACCTGGCGGGCCTCGCTCATCGGCAGGCCGGCCGGCAGCCGGGTGATGCTGGTCAGCCCGGCCTCCGAGGCCCTCGGCCCGAACGTGCCGCTGACCGGCGTCTCGCCGGCCGACACGCTGGTGGTGGTCTTCGACATCCTCGGCGGCTACCCGCCCGACGCGCGGCTCGTCGGGCGGGCCCTGCCGGCGATCCCGTCCGACCTGCGGCCGGATTCCCCGCCCCGGACCCTCATCGACGGTTCGGGACGGGACGTCACGGCGGGTTCCAAGGTGGTCATCCAGTACGTGGCCGCGTCCTGGCCGTCCCGTTCGGTGGTGGACTCGTCCTACCGGAAGGGCGGTCCCAGCGCCTTCACGCTCAGGCCCGGCTCGGTGCCGCCCGCCTGGCTGGAGGCGCTGGTCGGCAGCCAGGTCGGCAGCCGGCTGGCCGTGGGGTCCCCGGGGGACAGGCCCATGCTGTACGTGATCGACGTCCTCGACACGATCACGCCTGCCTGAGCCGCCTCAGCCGCAGTGCTCGAACGGGCTGTCGTAGGCCGAGGCGCCGGCCTTGCCGCCCCACTTGACGCACGTGTTCGCGGCGGCGGCGTAGACCGGCCCGGCGTAGTAGCCGTAATTGCCGGAGTCCGTCTTTCTCGTACTGCCCTGCACCTCCAGGTAGGCGGTCGTCGCGGTCGCCGTGCCGAGCGACTTCGCCTTCATGGTGACCACGCAGTTGTTGCCGTTGGAGTTGTTGTAGAGCAGGTAGACGGTCCCGTCGGTGCCGAGCCCGGCCGAGTCGATCACGTCGTAGCCGGCGCCGCACGCCTCCTGCGGCGTGTACGGGTTGCTGGACCCGCCGCAGTTCTTCGAGCTCAGCGTCTGCACCGGGTAGCCGAAGGTGACGCCGTTGAAGACGGCCTTCTGGATGTTCGACGGGTAGCTGGTGCCCAGGCGCACCTCGTAGTGCAGGTGGGGGCTGATGTTGTTGCCCGGCTTGCTGGTGTTGCCGACCGTGCCGATCTGCTGGCCCTGCGAGACCGACTGGCCGGCGCTGACCAGCCGGGTGTTCAGGTGGGCGTAGTAGGTGGACCAGCCGCCGCCGTGGTCGATCTTGACGAGGTTGCCGTAGCCGTTGGTCGAGCCCTGGTGCGCCGAGATCACCACCGTTCCCGAGGCGGCGGCCACAACCGGGTCGCCGAGGTCGGCGTCGGCGGTGCTGCCCCTGTTGAAGTCGATCTCCCACGACTGGTGGGCGCTGCTCGCGCTGGAGTTGCCGGTCCAGGTCTGGCCGCAGGGGAACGGCATCTGGAAGTTCGTCGCGAGGAGCTGCGCCTGCGCGGACTCCGGTTCCGGGTCGGCGAAGGCGGGGGTCGTCGTACCGAGGCCGAGTAACAATGCGAGGCCAGCGACCATTGATCGGCTGAGCTTCATGGGGTGATCCTTTCCAGTGGGATCTGTGACACCAGAGTCCGCATTGGCCGCACAAGAATCATCCAGAACCGATACAAAGAGCTGTCAGGTCTCCCGTAAAGGGGCTGATGCTGTCATGACGGTCACCTTCCACGTCCTCGGCCCGCTGGAGATCCGCTCCGCCGGCCGCCCCCTACGGATCTCCGGCGGCAAACCCCGCATGCTGCTGGCCACGTTGCTGCTGGAGGCGGGGCAGGTGGTCGGCGCCGACCGGCTCGCCGAGGTGCTCTGGCCGGGGCGTCCGCCGCGTTCGGCGCTGGCCAACGTGCGCACCTACGTCAGCTCGCTGCGGTCCCAGCTCGGCCCGGTCGGCCTGCGCGCCGCCGGGGCCGGATACACGATCGACGTCGCCGACGGCGCGCTCGACCTGCGCCTGTTCGAGGAGCTGGCGCGTCGCGGCGAGTACAGTGAGGCCCTCGCGCTCTGGCGCGGCGCGCCGCTGAGCGACCTGCCGGGCAGCCCGGTCTGGGACCGCCGGATCGAGCACCTCCACCGGCTGCGGCTGCGGGCCGCCGAGTCGCTGATCGAGCGGCGCCTGAAGGCCGGCGACCACGACGGCGCCGCCGACGAGCTGCGCGGCCTGCTGGTCGAGCATCCCTACCGGGAGGACCTGTGGGGCCGGCTGCTGCTCGCCCTGCACCGCGGGGGCCGCAAGGCGGAGGCGCTGCGGACGTACGCGGCCGTCCGCGACCAGCTCGTGGACGAGCTCGGCGTCGAGCCGGGAGCCGAGCTGCGCGGGGCGTACGAGCTGATCCTGGCCGACGAGGGCCGGGCGGCGCCGGCCGTGCCGCGGCAGCTCCCGCCCGATCTGCCGGACTTCATCGGCCGGGCCGCCCCCTTGGCCGCGCTGGGCGGGACGTTCTCGGTCGCGGTGATCTCCGGGCCGCCCGGCGTGGGGAAGTCGGCCCTGGCCGTGCACGCCGCCCACCGCCTGCGCCCGGCCTTCCCCGCCGGGCAGCTCTACCTGGAGCTGGGCGGCAGGGCGCCGGGCGAGCTGCTGGCCGAGGCGCTGCGGGCGCTCGGCGTGACCGGCGCGCCGCCGACGCCCGGCGAGCGGTCGGCGCTGCTGCGCTCGCTGCTGGCCGAACGCCCGATGCTGGTCCTGCTGGACGACGCCCGCGACGCCGCCCAGGTACGCCCCCTGCTCCCCGGCAACGACAGCGCCGTGATCGTGACCAGCAGGCGGCGGATCACCGAGCTGCCCGGCGCGCTGCGCGTCGAGCTCGGCGAGCTGTCGCCGGAGGAGTCGCTGGCGCTGCTCGGCGGTATCGCCGGGGCCGGGCGGGTGGCCCGCGAACCGGCCGACGCCCTGGCCGTCGTCACGCTCTGCGGCGGGTCGCCCCTGGCGGTCAGGGCCGCCGGAGCCCGGTTGGCCGGCCGGCCCGGCTGGTCGCTGTCGGTGCTGCGCGAGCGGCTCGCGGAGGACTGGCTGGCCGAGCTGAAGGAGGTGCGGGCCTGCCTCGACGCCGGGTACCGCAGGCTGCCGGCGGAGGCCGCCCGTACCCTGAGCACGCTAGGCGTCCTCGGGCCCGCCGCCGGGGCGCAGCCGGGCTGGGTGGTGGACGCGGCCCTCGGCCGGCACGGCGCGCACGACGTCACCGACCTGCTCGTGGACGCCCACCTGCTGGACCCGGTCGGCACCGACGACGTGGGCCAGCCGCGCTACCGGGTGCCCGACCTGGTCGGCAGGCACGCCCGCGAACGCGGCCCCGACCGCGGCGCGCTGGCCCGGGTGCTGGCGGCCTGGACGGCCACCACCGAGCACGCCATGGCGCGCCTGCCCACCACCGTCTTCAGCCTCACCGCCGCCAGGGCGGCCAGGTGGCGGCTGCCCGCGCGCACGCTCGACCGGCTCACCGCCGACCCGATCACCTGGTTCGAGTCGGAGCATGAGGCGCTGGCCGGAGCCGTGGATTTGGCGGCCGAGCTTGGCCTGGCCGAGTCGGCCTGGGGCCTGGCCGCCGCCATGGTGCCCTACCTCGACCTGCACTGCCACCTCGGCACCTGGCGCCGTACGCACACCGCCGCCCTGGCCGCCGCCCGCGCCGCCGGCGACCGGTACGGCGAGGCCGCCATGCTCAGGGGCCTGGCCCAGGTCAGCCTCTACCAGGACCGGTACGAGGAGTCCGCCGAGGGCTTCACCCTCTCCCGCCAGATATTTCACGAAATAGGAGACGTCAGGGCCGAAGCGACGTCGGTCTGCGGGCTCGGCGCCGTGAGCCAGTTCCGCGGCCGGCACCTCCAGTCGCTCGGGCACCTGCGCCGGGCGCTGGCCATGTTCGTGGCCTCGGAGGACAGGCACGGCGAGGCGTTCGCCCGGCAGGCCATCGGCCGGGCCTGCCTGACCTCGGGCGACCTCGTCCAGGCGGCGGAGTCGCTCGGCGAGGCCATGCGGCTGGCCCAGGAGCTCGGGGACGCCCACCGCGAGGGCTGCGTGTGCCTCCAGATGGGCCGGCTGCACCAGGCGATGTCGTTCCACCGGCACGCCCTGGAGATCTTCGAGTCGCTCGGCGACCGCCACTGCGGGGCGTACGCGCTGCAGAGCCTCGCGGGACTCCAGGCGGCGCGCGGCGACCTGACCCGCGCCTCGACCGGCCTCGAACGCTCGCTGGAGGTCTTCCAGGAGCTCGGCGACCGCAGCGGCGAGGCGTCGGCCACCCAGCTGCTCGGCGAGCTGCACCGCTCGGCCGGGCGCACCGGCCTGGCCCTCGACTACCTCAGGCACGCCAGCGCCCTGCGCCGCAGCCTGCCGGCCTGAGGGGGACGTCAGGGGCCGGAGACCAGGCGGCGGACCAGCCGCCGCAGCCGCGACTGCTGCAACGGCACGCCCTGCAGCGCGTCGAGCGCCTCGGCGGCGCTCGGCCGCTTGGCCGGGGCGTGGTCGAGCATCCGGCGCACCACGTCGGGGACGTCGGGACCGTGGGCGTCGGCGCTGGTCGGGAGCTGGCCGGTGAGCAGCTGGTAGGCGATGGCCCCCGCCGCGTAGACGTCGGACGCGGTGGTCATCCGGTCGGGACGCTCCTGGCACTCGGGCGCCACGTAATGGGCGTCGAGCACGTTGCCCAGCTCGTGGGCGACCGTGTAGTTGCGCGGCCCCGGCTTGGCGTAGTCGAAACCGGTCAGCACCGCGTGCCCGTCGTCGGTGACCAGCACGCACCCGGGGGTGAGCGCCCGGTGGACGACGCCGTTGGCGTGCGCGTGCGCGAGCCCGCGCAGCAGGTCCTGGATCACGCCCAGCCTGGCGCCCTTGCCCAGCGACAGGTGCAGCGCCTCCCCGTGGACGTCGTCGAGCACCAGCACGAACCGGCTCTCGTCGTCGATGGCGAAGAAGTCGCGCGAGCGCACGACGCACGGATGGGGCGGGATGCGGGCGAGCGACTGGTAGGCGTTGGCGATGCGCTGGCGCTCGGCGGCCCGCGCCTCGTGGTCGGCCAGCGGGTCGGCCTGGTAGACCCGCAGCAGCACGGTCTCGCTGCCCGGCAGCGTGGCGTTGAACGCCCGGTATTCGGTGACCTTGGCGTCGCCGCCGAGCTGCTCCTCGACCTCCCAGTTGCCGAACCTGGGCGGCGCGGTGCTGCGGCGCACGGTGTGGTTGAGCGCGTCGAGCACCGCCGTCAGGTAGGGCCGCACGTCGGGGCTGCACCCCCGCCTGACCCGCGAGACGTCGCCCAGCGTGGCCACCAGGCCGGGCAGGTCGGTGACGTGGGGGGCGTCGCGGCCGGCCTGGTCGACCAGCTCGGCGTCGGGCGAGGTGAGCACGACCAGGCTGTCGACGTAGACGCGTTCGAGCTGGGTGGCCCTCGACACCAGCAGGCCCTTGAGCGCCTTGGCCGTGCCCCGCAGCTTGGTCACCGGAGAGCCGAACGCCTCCCTGCGCGGCGGGTACCAGCGGGTGCCGGACACCTCGATGCGGCCGCGGGTGCCCTTGACGTCGACGACCACGAGCGAGTGGGCGGTCAGCACGAGCAGGTCGACCTCGAACACGTCGTCGCCGCGCGGGACCTCGACGTTGTGCAGCAGCAGCCAGTCGGCGGGGGCGTGGTCGCGCAAGTAGGAGATCACGCGCCGTTCGGCGTCGTTGACCGGCCGTCCTCCGCCGACGATCTGTGCCATGGCGCCTATCCTCCCACGGTTCTCCATTGACAACATGCTGTCGAAATGACAGTATGTTGTCATGAAGGGAATCATTCACCACGCCGTCTACGACACCTTCGCCGACTGGGAGACCGGGCACGCGACCGCCCATCTGCGCAGCGAGCGCTTCCAGCGCGAGCCGGGGGCGTACGAGATCGTCAACGTCGGCCTGACCGGCGAGCCCGTCGTCAGCATGGGCGGCCTGCGGGTCACCCCCGGGCTGGCGCTCGACCGGCTCACGCCCGAGGGCAGCTCGCTGCTCATCCTGCCGGGGGCCGACCTGTGGGACGCGGGTGACGAGCTGGCGCCGTTCGCCCGCAAGGCGCGTGAGTTCCTGGAGGCGGGGGTGCCGGTCGCGGCCATCTGCGGCGCCACGGCCGGCCTCGCCCGCGAGGGCCTGCTCGACGACCGCGGCCACACCAGCGCGGCGCTGCCGTATCTGGGGGCCCAGCAGGGTTACGCCGGAGCCGGGCACTACCAGGAGACGGACGCCGTGCTCGACGGCGACCTCGTCACCGCCGGCCCCACCGAGCCCGTCGCCTTCGCCCGGGAGATCTTCCGCCGGCTCGACGTCTACCGGCCCGACGTCCTCGACGCCTGGTACCGCCTGTTCGGCAAGAGCGACGCCTCGGCGTTCGAGGTGCTGATGGCCGCGTGACCCCCGGCGGCAGCCCCGTCCCGGACGACCACCCTTCCCGGCGCGACGCGAACGTTGCCGGGAGCGGTGGCGGGAGCGGTGACGGCGGTGGGAGTGTGGCGGCCGAGCTGCTGTCCGGTCTGGCGCTGGCGTCGTTCCGGCTCAACGGCCAGTTCCTGCACGTGGCGGAGGAGCTGGCCAAGCCGGCGGGCATGACGGCGGCCTGGTGGCAGGTGCTGGGCGCCGTTCTGGAGGAGCCGCTGCCGGTGGCGGGGATCGCCCGGGTGATGGGGATGACCCGTCAGGGGGTGCAGCGGATCGCGGACCTGCTGGTGGAGAGGGGCCTGGCCGAATACCGGCCCAACCCGGCCCACCGCCGCGCCAAGCTCCTCCAGCCGACGGAGGCGGGCCGCGCGGCGATCGCCAGGATCGTCCCGGGCCACCGCGACTTCGCCGACCGCCTGGTGGACGCGCTCGGCCTCGACGCCGCCCGCGAATCCCTGACCGCCCTCCACCGCCTGACCACCGCCCTGGACCACCTGACCACTCCACCCTGAACCACCCGACCGCCCTGCCCTGAACCGCCCCCGCTCGGCGCTGCCCGGTGCTCCTCCCGCCGCATCGCGTCCCGCCCCCTCCCGGTCCTTCGGCGGGAGGGGGCGGTTTTGGTTCGGGGGCGTTCTCGCAGGTCAGCGGGATTGAACACGGGCAGCGCCGGCATGACGACCTGCGCCTGCGCCTCCCATTGCCGTCCGGCCGGGGACGGGACATCTGGCTCGACCGCCGTCCGGTAATAGCGGAACAGCCCCCTGAGGCGATCACCTGGATAACCACTCACCTGGTCTCCAAATTCGCCGAATTCGGGCCCGGCGCCGTAGGTCGTTCCTCAAGTTTCGGGTGATCGTTGCCTGAACGGCAGTGCACGAACGCCCCAACATCGCCGCCGGAAGGCCAAAAGAATCCCGTTCGCCGGGCAGCCCGACCGGGATATATGCAGTGCCCCGTCGATGAGCGCGGAAACCGAGTGCCAAGAAATCGAGGCGTCCCCTTGACCTTCGTTAGGGCATTCCGAGTTGCGATTTTCGCTGCCTGCCGCGATGGTTATTTGCGGCACCTCACAGCCCTGCACAAACGACCATGGCGCACAAATTCAGCGCCGATCCATGGAGGAAAGCAAACATGATCCGTCGCATTCTGGCCGGTGCAGCTATCGCGGTCACCGCTCTCGGCTTCTCCGCCTCCGCCGCGTCCGCGGACGTCGGCCCCAACCCGTACAACAACGGGCAGAGCATCCTGAGCCAGCTGAGCATCCTCGACGACCTGACGGCGCTGAACGATGTCGCCAACGACTCCATCAAGTACATCGACATCCTCACCCTGCTGCACCTGAACGACATCGAGGCCAACGTCCTCAACAACCAGGACAAGTACGGCGACAACAACTGAGCCTCCTCGCGTGGCGTAGGCAGGAAGACGATCGGCGACCCGTGGGGAATATCGCGGAGCCGCCCGGCCAAGGTCGCCTTCCTGGTGCCTTGAGGTGGACCGAAAGTACGGGCCGTGGCATTTCGCGAGGCCACGGCACGGGCTTGGTGCGCACCGAGCTCTGAACGCCTCGCGGCCCAGGTCGATCACTGCAGGACGACCTGGGCCGCGGGGCTCACGCGTAAGCGCACCCGGCTTCGTGCCCGGACCCGCCCGGCGAACTCGGCCCGGCGGGCTCGGCCTAGGCGTCGGAACGGCTCGGGCTCGGGCGTACGACGCCCAGGAGGCGCGGCCGTTCCAGCGCGTCGAGCCGTACGGACTCGCCGCTGAAAGGCGCGTGCACGATCTGCGTCCCGTCCACCGCGAGCGCCACGTGCTCGGGACCGGGGGTGTCGACGTCGCTGTCGTAGAACACCAGGTCCCCGGGCTGGATCTCCTCCCGCGGTATCCGGATCCCGGACCGCCACTGCTCGTACGTCGTCGTCCCGATGGCCACGCCGGCCCGCGCCCACGCGTACTCGGTGAGGCCCGAGCAGTCGAATCCCCAGGTCCTGGCCCCCTTGCCGATACCGAAGCCGGGGCCGCCCGGACCGCCGCCGCCCCACGAGTACGGGACGCCGATCATCTCTATCGCCGCCCGCAGCGCGATCGAGCCCGCCGCCGACCGGACGGCCGGAGCCTGCGCGCGGCACCCGTGCGGCTGGCAGCCCACGGCGCCCTGCGCGGGAATCGAATGGGAAACGCACACAATGATGTGCGCCAATGCTGTTGCCAACAATCGCAGTAGTCCGTTCATGGCATATTCGGCACCCCCGCGTGACCGGCCGGGCCGTCGTTATGGCACGGCGTTTCAAGCGACTTCTCCCGATTACCTGCTCCGGGAGTATGGGGATAAAACAACCTGCCGTGCCCGACGAGTCACATTATTTCGGGCCATTTCGGGATGACTTTCGCCCGATCGACGGCCAAGGAATAAGTGCGGGTACTTGACTTTGGCTTAGCAAATTTTCCTTGCGGCCCACCGCAGTCCCACGAGATCGTTATTCGCGAAAATCCTGCCACTCGGGAGGCGGGAAATAAATGATGACGCGCACCGCTGCGCCGATTCCGATGAAAGGGAAGTAAAAATGATGCGTCGCATTCTCACCGGTGCAGCCATCGCCGGCGCGCTGTTCGGGTTCACGGCCACGAGCGCCTCGGCCGACGTCGGTCCCAACGCCTACAACGGTGGCAAGGCCATCCTGAGCCAGCTGTCCATCCTGGACGACCTGACGCTGGCCAACGACGTCCTCAACGACTCCGTCAAGTACATCGACGTCCTCACCGCCCTGCACCTCCAGGACATCGAGCTCAACGTCCTGGACGCCCAGAGCAACTACGGCGACAACAACTGAGACCGCTGATCGGCGGCGGCCCGTCCGCGCGCCCGTCAGGCTGATCTGAAGGCGTTCCGGCAGCCACGACCCCTCGTGGCGGCACCTTGCCGAACGCCCCCGGATCGGCCGCGGCGGGACGCGTGCGGGCCCCGCCGCGAGGACGGTCCGAAGCCGGCCCAGCCCTGCGTGCTGGGCCGGCTTCGTGCGTCTGCGGGGACCGGTGCAACTCTTCATTATTGGGCTGCAAATCGGTCATTTTCTCCTGAACATTACATAGCGAAACATACTTCGTGTAACCTGGTTTCGGGTTAATCGTCAGCGCGGCGAAGGAGCCGCGACCTCCTCAGGGCGGCCACCACGGCCGGGAGGAACTTGACGGTCATCCCACCGGCAACCCCCTGTCCATAGCTGTTGGGGGGTGCGCACGTCGTGAACGGTCTCGAAGAGCGGCTGCTCTATCAGGACGGGCAGCTCAGCATCACGCTGCGGGTCGCTCCCGGAGCCCCGGCCGTCGCACTGTCCGGGGAGGTCGACGTCACCAACAGCCCCGCGCTCGCCAGCACGCTGTCCGACTCGCGCGGGGGCAGCACGTACATCGTGGTCGACACCGGCGAGCTGACCTTCGTCGACCTGTCCGGGCTGCGGGTCCTGGCGATGCCCGCGCTGCCCCCGGACGAACGGTGGATCCGGCTGCACAACGTCACGCCGCACCTGCGACGTCTGCTGCGCATGATGGGCTGGTTCTACGCCCCGCGCCCGTACGACGTGCCGCTGTAGACCAGGGTCGCCGCCGACGTGCCGAGCCCGTGGGGGCCGGACAGCCGGAAGGCCGGCGGCCGGTGGTGCCGGCGCAGGGACGGCTCGTCGTAGCGCAGACAGCCGCGGTGCCAGTTGAGAATGCCGGTCAGCCAGTGGCGGCAGTCGGCCAGGAACGCGTCGAGCGCCTGCCGCGCCGCGCAGTCGAGCCCGAGGTCGTCGCACAGGACCGGCAGCTCGTGCGCGGCGATGTGCTGGAACTGCTTCATCCGCGAGGTCAGCAGGTCGTTGACGATGCCCAGCGCGGCCGGGTAGTCGCAGTCGAAGAAGTTCTGGACCACCAGAAGGCAGTTGTGCAGCTCTCCCTCGAACTCGATCTCCTTCTGGTACGAGAAGATGTCGTTCATCAACATCCCGCAGTCCATGACCGCGTTCTCCAGCGCCCGCATCGGGCCGCTCTCGTACAGCGCCTCGGGCAGCGCGTGCGCGTGCCGCAGCCGGCACAGGCTCATCGTCAGCTCCGAGCCGAAGGTGAGCCGGCGCATCTCCAGGTAGTCCACCGGGTCGGGGATGTGCCCGGCCGCCTCGTTGCCCAGCTCCCAGAGCCAGCCCTCGCACATCGTCACGACCGACCGCCGCAGTTGCGCGCGGGCGCCGGTCGGCATCGGCCCCGCCGTACGCGCCCACAGGTCGGCCAGGCCGCGTTCGAGCGCGCTCACGGGCGGCGGCGCCGGCGTGCCGTCCAGCGGCATGAACGCCGCGAGCCTGGACACCGTGACCTTGGCCGCCGCCAGGTTGCCCGACCGGCCGAAGACGACGGGGAAGTAGTCGTCGCCGTAGGTGCCCCAGCACAGCCAGTACGAGGCCAGGTCCAGTTCCTCGGAGGTGGCGTCGGGATGCAGGCCCGCCGCGCACAACGGCAGGTCGTAGTCGGCCAGCTTGTCGGCGTCCCAGACCGCCGAGCCCACGACGCCCGGCTGGGCCTCCAGCAGGCCCATGGACGCGCACCAGGTCACCGCGTTGCGCCGGGCCCGGTCGAGGTGGGGGGAGAGGCGCAGCTCGAAGGGCACGTACAGCTCGGGGATCTGCGAGGGGCCGACGCGCTGCCGCCCGGTGTGGGCGAAGTTGCGCAGGCGCTTGGCCCCCGTGGCGTCGATCAGCGACTTCGCGCCGAGCGGCCGGGCCGTCTTCGCGCCCTTGTTCATGTAGCGGCTCGACCGCAGGTGCCACTCGTGCCCGCCGGACTGCCAGTCCTGCAGCCCCTTGACGTAGGCGAGCACGTCCATCGCCGACAGCGGATCGACGGCGTGCTCGACGAAGAGCGGGCCCAGCTCGGCCAGCGCGGTGTGCTCGAACTGCTGCATGCGCGAGGTGAGCAGGTCGTTGACGGCGTCGGCGGCCTCCTGCGTCGTGCACCCGAGGAACGTCTCCAGCACCAGCACGCCGTTGCTCAGCTCGCCCTCGTCCCTGACCTCGCGCTCGTAGGAGAACAGGTCGTTGCGCAGGTGCACGGCGTCGGAGAAGCTGTCCTTCAGCACCCGCAACGGCCTGGTGCCGGCCAGCCGCGCGGGGATCTCGGCCCCCACCGCGTGCTCGACCAGCCCCGCCGACCACGGCGCGCCGCCCACCTTGCGGCGCATCTCGATGTACTCGACCGGGTTGGCGATCCGGCCCTCGTTGATGTTGGACAGCTCCCAGATCGACTCGTTGAGCAGGTGGCGGGTGCTCTCGGCGAAGCGCCGCCGCCAGTCGGCCGACATGCCCGGCACCGTACGCAGCCACAGGTCGGCCAGGCCCGCCTCGACCGGGTTGGCCGGCTCCGGCATGGACAGGTCAGCGCCCATCGGCATGAACCGGGGCAGCCGGTCGAGGTGCCGCTTGCCGCCCCGGATGTCACCGGAGCGCTTGAAGACCTCGAGGAAGTGGTCGTCGAAGAAGAACACCCAGACGTACCAGTCGGTGATCAGGCACAGCTCGGCGCCGTCGCAGTCGGGATGGGTGTAGGCGCACATCAGGGAGTAGTCGTGGCCGTCGAGGTCGGCCTCCTCCCAGACGCCCGATCCCTCCAGCATGCCCATGTCGCGCGCCCACTGCTTGGCGTGCGTACGGGCCTCCTCCAGGTGCGGGTTGAGCCGCGCCGGGTACGGCATGTAGAAGTCGGGCAGTTCGAACGGCTGAGCCATCAGCTCGCGACCTCCACGTCCTCCAGCGCCCCGAGCGCGTCGGGCACCAGGACCGCGCACGAGTAGTAGGCGCTGACCAGGTACGACATGACGGCCTTCGGGTCGATGCCGGCGAGCTTCACGCTGAGCCCCGGCTCCCGCTCGTCGGGCACGCCGGTCTGGAACAGGCCCACGACGCCCTGGTCCTTCTCGCCGGTGCGCATGCACAGGATCGAGGTGGTGCCCGCCCGGCTGATCGGGATCTTGTCGCACGGCAGGATGGGCACCCCCCGCCACGACTGCACGGGCACGCCCTCGATCTCGATGGTGTCGGGATAGACGCCCCTCGCGCTGCACTGCCGGCCGAAGGCCGCGATGGCCCGCGGGTGGGCCAGGAAGAACCGCGACTTCTTGCGCCGGCTGACCAGGTCGTCCAGGTCGTCGGGGGTGGGCGGCCCGGTCAGCGTGCGGATGCGCTGGCTCGGGTCGACGTTGTGCAGCAGGCCGAAGTCGCGGTTGTTGACCAGCTCGCGCTCCTGCGACTCGCGCACCGCCTGCACGGTGAGCCTGAGCTGCTGCTCGGTCTGGTCCATCGGGTCGCCGAACAGGTCCGCGACCCGGGTGTGCACGCGCAGCACGGTCTGCGACACGCTCAGCTCGTACTCGCGCGGGCCCGGGTCGTAGTCGACGAACGTGCCCGGCAGCGTGTGCTCGCCCCGGTGGCCGGCCGACAGCTCGATGGCCGCCTCGCCGTGCTTGGTCTGGGGGGCCGCCCGCCGGGCGCGGTGGCGTTCAAGCCGGTCGCGCAGGGCGGGCGTACTCTCGGCCAGCGCGCGCAGCTCCTCCCACGGCAGGGCCAGCACCGTGCACCTGGTGCCGGCCTCCAGCGTGTCGTGCCGTACGGCCCGCTCGCCCGGCGGTTCCGTCCCGGCGTGGTCGCCCTCGCCGAGGGTGCCGAGCACCAGGCGGTTGCCGTAGTCGCCCGGCTGGAACCGGGTGACCCGGCCGTCGGCGACCAGGATGATCTCGTCAGCCGGCCGTCCGGCCCGCGCGATCGTGTCGCCGCGGGCGTACTCCCGCTGCTCGAACAGCCCGGCGAGGGTGTCGAGCAGGCGGTCGTCGTCGAGCCCGTGGAGCGGCGGCAGCTCGGTCAGGCTCGGCGGCACCACCCGCACCCGGGCGCCGGTGCGCGAGAAGCTCACCCGGCCACCGCCGACCATGTAGGTGAGCCGCCGGTTCACCCGATAGGTGCCGGCGGTGTCCACCCACGGAAGCATCCGCAGCAACCAGCGGGAGGAGATCTCCTGCATCTGCGGAGGCGTCTTGGTCGTCGTGGCGAGCTTCCGCGCCGCGGCGGTATCCAGGCTCAGCCGCTGATCCGACTCCGTCAACACAAACACCACCAATTCTTGGACCGGACGGACGAAGGGGCTGCTAGCCGTTCCTGCCGAGCTCGACGTCCTCCAGGACGCCGAGCGCGTCGGGCACCAGGACGGCGGCCGAGTAGTAGGCGCTGACCAGGTAGGAGATGATCGCCTTCTCGTTGATGTTCATGAAGCGCACCGACAGGCTGGGCTGGTACTCGTCGGGGATGCCGGTCTGGTGCAGGCCGACGACGCCCTGGTTCTCCTGGCCCGTCCGCATGAGCAGGAACGACGTGGTGCGCTTGCCCGTGACCGGGATCTTGCTGCACGGGAAGATCGGCACGCCCCGCCAGGCCGGGATGCGGTGGCCGTTGACCTCGCTGGCCTGCGGGTAGAGGCCGCGCTTGCTGCACTCCCTGCCGAACGCGGCGATGGCCTGCGGGTGCGCGAGGAAGAAGGCCGGCTCCTTCCAGACCACGGCCAGCAGGTCGTCGAGGTCGTCGGGCGTCGGCGGGCCGGAACGGGTGCGGATGCGCTGGCTGAAGTCGGCGTTGTGCAGCAGGCCGAACTCCCGGTTGTTGATCAGCTCGTGCTCCTGGCGCTCGCGCAGGGCCTCGATCGTGAGGCGGAGCTGCTGGTCGAGCTGGCTCATCGGCTGGTTGTACAGGTCGGAGACCCGGCTGTGCACCCGCAGGACCGTCTGGGCGACGCTCAGCTCGTACTCGCGGGGGGACTGCTCGTAGTCCACGAACGTGCCGGGCAGCGCGACCTCGCCGGAGTGGCCGGAGGACATGTCGATCGCGGCCTCGCCGTAGGCGTTCTGGGCGTGGTCGCCGGAGGCGCGCCAGTTCTGGATGTGCTCGCGCAGCGCCGGGGACTGCTCGGCGAGCTGCTCGAAGGTCTGCCTGGACAGGGTGAGCACGGTGGTGTGCGTCTTGGCCGTGGCGGTGAAGTCGTACGTGCCGCCGCCGGTCAGCGCCTGCTCGCCGAGGTGGTCGCCGTCGGCCAGGACGCCGAGGTTCTGCTCGTCGCCGTAGGCGCCCTGCCCGACCTTGCCGACCCGGCCGTGGGCGATCAGCACGAGCTGGTCGGCCGGGTCGTCCTCCCTGACGATGGCCTCGCCGGGCTCGACCTCGCGCTGCTGGAAGCGGTCGGCCAGTGCTTCGAGCACGTCCATGTCGTCGAAGCCGCGCAGCATGGGCAGCTCGGTCAGCTCGGCCGGGATGACCCGCACGTCGGAGCCGGTCGTGGAGAAGGTGATGCGCCCGTCGCCGAGCGTGTACGTCAGGCGCCTGTTGACCCGGAACACGCCACCCGAGCACTGCACCCACGGCAGCAGTCGCAGCAGCCACCTGGAGGTGATCTCCTGCATCTGCGGCGGTGTCTTGGTGGTGGTCGCGAGCTGTTTGGCGGCCTCGGTACTGAGGCTGAGCTGCCCGTTGCCGTTCAAGGGCGCGCTGGAGTCGGTGGTTTCTGTCATGGTGCACCGCCAATCTCGGTGTGGGGTCTAGCCGGGGTTGCGGGAGGAACGGAGTTCCAGGGGGAGGGAGAAGGTGAGCGTCTCCTCGGTCACGGTCACGGGCTCCACGTCGGTGTAGCCGTGGCCGGCGAGCCAGCCGAGCAGGTCGTCGACCAGCACGTCGGGAACGGACGCGCCGGAGCTGACCCCGACCGTCCCAACTCCGCCGAGCCATCGCGGGTCGGCGTCGGCGGCGCGGTCGACCAGGTGGGCGGCGGGGGCGCCGGCGTGCAGCGCGACCTCGACCAGCCGCCGGGAGTTGGAGGAGTTGGCCGAGCCGACGACGATGACCAGGTCGCAGCGGGGGGCGATGCTGGTGATCGCCTCCTGGCGGTTCTGGCTGGCGTAGCAGATGTCGTCGCTCGGCGGGTCGGCCAGCTGGGGGAACCGGTCGCGCAGCTCGGCGACGGCGCCCATGGTCTCGTCGACCGAGAGGGTGGTCTGCGACAGCCAGGTCATGTGCGCCGCGCCGCTCGCGGTGACCTCGTGGGGCCTGGCCGGATCGACGACGTGGATGCGGCCGGGCGCCTCGCCGAGGGTGCCCTCGACCTCCTCGTGCTCGGCGTGGCCGATGAGCACGATCTCGTGGCCGGCCTCGGCCAGCCGCACCGCCTCCTTGTGCACCTTGGTGACCAGGGGGCAGGTGGCGTCGATCGTGCGCAGGCCGCGGCCCCCGGCCTCCTGCCGGACCGCGGGGGAGACGCCGTGGGCCGAGAAGATCACCAGCGCGCCGTCCGGCACCTCGTCGAGCTCGTCGACGAAGACCGCCCCGCGCTCGGTGAGGTCGGCCACCACGAACGTGTTGTGCACGATCTGCTTGCGCACGTAGACCGGTGGCCCGAAGCGCCGCAGCGCCTCCTCCACGGAGAAGATGGCCCGTTCGACGCCCGCGCAGTAACCGCGCGGGGCCGCGAGCAGTACGCGTCCCATCGGAGAGCCCCCTACTTGGTACGGTGCGCGAGCTGGTCGGCCAGGACGGACAGCGCGCTGCCGGCCTCGGGCCCGATCGGCGCCCGTGCCAGGGCGGCCGTGGCCTCGCCCACGCGTTCGTCGATCATCGACTCGACCTGGTCGAGCGCGCCGGTGTCGATGAGGATGGTGCGCAGCCCGGCGGCCTGCTCCTCGGTGAGAGCCGGGTTGCCGTGCCAGGCGCGCAGGTGGCCGAGCTGCGCGGGCGAGGCGTGCGCCATGGCGTGCGCGATCATCACCGTGTGCTTGCCCTCGCGCAGGTCGTCGAGCGCCGACTTGCCGGTCTCGGCCGCCGAGCCGAACGTGCCCAGCACGTCGTCGCGCAGCTGGAACGCCTCGCCGAGCGGCACGCCGAACCGGGAGAAGGCGTCGAGCAGCTCGGGCGAGGCGCCGGCCAGGGCGCCGCCGATCTGCAGCGGCCGCTCGACGGTGTACTTGGCCGTCTTGTAGCGGATCACCGTGAGCGCCTCCGTCACGCTCGCCCCGGCGCGGAGCTGGGCGAGGATGTCGAGGTACTGGCCGCTGATGACCTCGGTGCGCATGGCGTCGAAGAGGTGGTGCGCGGCGCGCAGGCGGACGGGCTCGACGCCGCACGACGACAGCAGGGTGTCGGACCAGGCCAGGCTGAGCGTGCCGAGCAGGATGCCGCCCGCGTGCCCGAACGCCTCCGCGGACGGGCCGTCGTGGAGGTCGGCGAGGTTGCGGTGGATGGTCGCCCGGCCCCGGCGCAGCTCGCTGCCGTCCATGATGTCGTCGTGGATGAGCAGCCCGGCGTGGCACAGCTCCAGGGCCGCCGCGGCGCTGACGATCTCGTCGCAGTCGGCGCCGCCCGCGCCCCGCCAGCCCCAGTAGCACAGCAGCGGGCGGATACGTTTGCCGCCGCCGAGGATGAACTCGGTCAGCAACCGGTAGGCCGTCTGCACGTCGGGATCGGAGACGGGCGCCTGCCACGTCTCGAGGAAGTCGGCGAGGCGTCGCTCGATCCGTGATCCGAGGTAGTGCTGAGTGAAGCTCACCGGCATCCGCTCGGCTCCTTCTGGTCGGGACGCACTACCAATAGTTACTACTTGAATACAGAGCGTGTAAAGTGTCTTGGGCCTTTCAACTATTCTTTTGGCTCACCGCAACACCGTCAGGGGATGTCATGACGACCCTGTTGCCGTACGTTTCCACTCCCCAAGACCTGCGCGCCCTGCCCGCCGAGCTGCTGCCCGGCCTCGCCCGCGAGATCCGCGACTTCCTGGTCGAGAAGGTGAGCGCCCGCGGCGGGCACCTCGGCTCCAACCTCGGCGTCGTCGAGCTCACGATCGCCCTCCACCGCGTGTTCGACTCGCCCGGCGACGCCATCGTCTTCGACACCGGGCACCAGGCGTACGTCCACAAGATCCTCACCGGGCGGCGCGACTCCTTCGACGCCCTGCGCTGCCGCGGCGGCCTCAGCGGCTACCCGAGCCGGGAGGAGTCCGTGCACGACCACGTCGACAACTCCCACGCCTCCACCGCACTCGCCTACGCCGACGGCCTGGCCAAGGCGCGGCTGCTGACCGGCGACGCGGACCGGGCGGTGGTCGCCGTGGTCGGCGACGGCGCGCTCACCGGCGGGATGGCCTGGGAGGCGCTCAACAACCTGGGCGCCGGCCGCCACCGGCCGGTCGTCGTCGTGCTCAACGACAACGGCCGCTCCTACGCCCCCACCCACGGCGGCATCGCCGACCACCTAGCCCGCCTGCGCACGGCCGCCGACGTGACCGTCTTCGAGCAGCTCGGCCTGCGCTACCTGGGCCCGGTCGACGGCCACGACATCGCCGCGCTCGAAGCGGCCCTGCGGGCCGCCCGCGAGCTGCGCGCCCCCGTCGTGGTCCACTGCGTCACCCGCAAGGGCCGCGGCTACGACCCGGCCGAGCGCGACCACGACGAGCACCTGCACGCGATCCCGGCCACCGACCCGGCCACCGGCCGCCCCCTCACCGCCGGGCCCGCCACCTGGACCGACGCGTTCGCCCGCCACCTGTGCGTGCTCGGCGAGCGCCGCGACGACCTGGTGGCCGTCACCGCCGCGATGCCGGGGCCGACCGGGCTGGCCTGCTTCGGGCGGCGTTTCCCGGGCCGCATGTTCGATGTCGGCATCGCCGAGCAGCAGGCCCTGGCCTCGGCGGCGGGCCTGGCCATGGCGGGCCTGCACCCCGTGGTCGCGGTCTACGCGACGTTCCTGGGGCGCGCCCTCGACCAGGTGCTGATGGACGTCGCCCTGCACCGGCTGCCGGTGACGCTCGTGCTCGACCGGGCCGGGCTCACCGGCCCAGACGGGCCCAGCCATCACGGCATGTGGGACCTGGCGGCGCTGGCCATGGTGCCCGGCATGCGGGTGGCCGCGCCGCGCGACGCCCGCCGGCTGTGCGAGCTGCTGGAGGAGGCGGTCGAGCACCCAGGGCCCACCGCGCTGCGCTTCCCCAAGGCGGTCGCCGGTCCCGAGCTCCCGCGCGTGGGGCGGGTCGGCGACGCCGACGTGCTCTTCGCGGGCGGCCCCGACGTGCTGCTGGTGGCGGTCGGGCCGATGGCCGGGCCGTGCCTGGGCGCGGCGGCCATGTTGTCGGCCGCCGGGATCGGCGTGACCGTGGTCGATCCCCGCTGGGTGATCCCGGTCCCGGCCGGTCTGCGCGGGCCGGCCGGTGCCGCCCGGCTGGTGATGACCGTCGAGGACGGCCTGGCCGCCTGCGGGGCCGGCGCCCTGCTCCGGCAGGAGTGCGGGCCCCGGCAGCACATCGTCAACCTCGGCCTGCCGCGCGAGTTCGTCGCGCACGGGAGCCGGGCCGGGTTGCTCGCCGAGGCCGGGCTCACCGGCCAGGGCATCGCGCACACCGTTCGAAGGGAGCTGGACAGGTGGCCGCTGTAGATCTCGGACTGCCGGTGCGACATCGGGCGCGCAGGGCGTCCAGGCAGGTCATGGTGGGTTCCGTGCCGGTGGGGGGCGACGCGCCCGTCTCGGTGCAGTCGATGACGACGACGGTGACGGCCGACGTCAACGCCACGTTGCAGCAGATCGCCGAGCTGACGGCGGCGGGCTGCCAGATCGTCCGCGTCGCGGTGCCGACCCAGGACGACGCCGACGCGCTGCCGGAGATCGCGCGGAAGTCGCAGATCCCGGTCGTCGCCGACATCCACTTCCAGCCGCGCTACGTCTTCGCCGCCATCGAGGCGGGGTGCGCGGCGGTCCGGGTCAATCCCGGGAACATCAAGAAGTTCGATGACAAGGTGGGCGAGATCGCGCGGGCCGCGTCCGGCGCGGGGGTGTCCGTCCGCATCGGGGTCAACGCCGGCTCGCTCGACCCCCGGCTACTGGCCAAGCACGGCAGGGCCACGCCGGCCGCGCTGGTGGAGTCGGCGCTGTGGGAGTGCTCGTTGTTCGAGGAGCACGGCTTCCGCGACATCAAGCTCTCCGTCAAGCACCACGACCCGCAGGTGATGACGGCCGCCTACCGGATGCTGGCCCGTAGCTGCGACTACCCGCTGCACCTCGGCGTCACCGAGGCCGGGCCGCTCATGCAGGGCACGATCAAGTCGGCGGTGGCGTTCGGGATCCTGCTCGACGAGGGCATCGGCGACACGATCCGCGTCTCGCTGTCGGCGCCTCCGGTGGAGGAGGTCAAGGTCGGGATCGGGATCCTGGAGTCGCTGGGGCTGCGGCGGCGGAGGCTGGAGATCGTCTCCTGCCCGTCGTGCGGGCGGGCCCAGGTGGATGTGTACGGGCTGGCCGAACGGGTGACCGCGGCGCTCGACGGGTTCCCCCACCCGCTGCGGGTGGCGGTGATGGGCTGCGTGGTCAACGGGCCGGGCGAGGCCAGGGAGGCGGACCTGGGGGTGGCCTCGGGCAACGGCAAGGGGCAGATCTTCGTCAGGGGCGAGGTGGTCCGCACCGTCCCCGAGTCGCGGATCGTGGAGACGCTGGTCGAGGAGGCCCTGCGGCTGGCCGGGGAGGCGTCCTGACGGGCGGGGGGGAACGCATTGGCCGGACGATGTCCCTGACGGAGGAGTGGGACATCGTCCGGCCGCGCGGTCCAGGTCGTGAGGGGGTATCTCCGCCCTGGACGTCTAGGGGATCAGACGCGCTGCCAGAGAGCCGGCACGTTCGGCGGCTCCCAGCCGGGCTGGGCGGTGTGCCCCTGGAGGCAGCGGTAGGTCGAGCCGCCGTACGTCACCGTGGAGCCGGCCGTGTACGTCGTGCCCGCGGCCCACGTGCCGCCCGGGACGGTCGTGGTGACCGTCGGCGTGCTGGTCGGGCCGGGGCCGCCGCCCTGGGTGGCGAGGGTCAGGCCGTAGGTGGACAGGATCTCGTTGACCGGCTGGAAGTACGTCGTGCCGCCGGAGCTGCAGTTGCCCGAGCCGCCCGACGTCACGCCCTGGGCCTGGTCGCCGGAGATGAACGAGCCGCCGGAGTCGCCGGGCTCGGCGCAGACGTTGGTCCGCGTCACGCCGGAGACGGTGCCCTCCTGGTAGGTGACGCTGGCGTTGAGCTGCTGGACCGAGCCGCAGTGGTAGCCGGTGGTCGATCCGGCGCGGCAGACGGCCGAACCCACCTGGGCCACGGTCGAGCCGCGTACGGGCAGGATGCCGGCGCTGTAGCCGTACACCACGCCGGTCGGGGTCCACTGGCCGTTGACCTCGACCCAGGAGTAGTCGTTGCCCGGGAAGGACGAGCCGCGGAACGTGCCCATGGCGACCCGGTTGGAGCCGGACGTGCTGGACCCGGCGTTGCCGCAGTGGCCGGCGCTGACGAAGCCGCCCTGCGAGCCGGCCTTGGTGACCGAGAAGCCGACGGAGCAGCGGGTGCCGGAGCCGATGTAGTAGGCGTCGCCGCCGCGGACGTCGTAGAACAGCGTGGGCTTCTCGGCCGAGCGCACGACCTGGACGGCGGAGGTGTCCGCGCCGCTGGCCTTCACCCAGGCGGCGGCCTTGGCGGGGCTGGAGCTGAGGACGACGACGGAGTTGCTGACGACGTCCACGTACCAGACGGGGGCGGTCTTCGGGGCCTTGGCCGACGCGGCGTCGAGCCTGGCCTTGACCTGGTCGAGGCTGCCCAGCGAGCGGGCGACCACGCGGGCCTGCACGCCGGCCTTGGCGATGGCGGCCACCTGCGCCGGGTCGGTGGTGGCGGTGATCGGGGTGGAGGTGGGGCCGGTCACCCAGGAGCCGGCGTAGGAGGCGCCTAACTGGGCGCGCAGGGTGGGTTCGAGTCCGGCCGCCGCGGCCTCGTTGACCAGGCGGGCCTCGGCCTGCTGGCCGGTGATGCCGAGGTCCCGGCTCATGGCGTCGACCAGGCCCTGCGGGGGTCGGCGACGGCTTCGGCGTTGGTGCGGGCGATGGAGTAGGGGGTCTCGTCCTGGGCCGTGGCGCCCTTCGCCGCGAAGGCCAGGGCCGGGACGCTGATCATGGTGACGGCGATCGCGATGCCCGCCGTCACGGTCTTCCTGGGGAGCATGTGCACGTCTCCTCGCGTACAGGGGGGTGTCTGCACGGTACGAGCCCGAATACGAGGAGTGGTCGTCTCAAAACACCCCTATCACGGTGTTATGGGGCAAACCGTTTGGAGCTCTATGTGGGGGTATGCGGGATTTGTGCCGTCCGAATCCCATCTGGAGGCGTCATGAAGGCCGTCACCTGGCACGGCAAGCGCGACGTACGGGTCGAGGAGGTCCCCGACCCGGCCATCAAGGAGCCCAACGACGCGGTGATCAGGGTGACCAGCTCCGGCATCTGCGGCTCGGACCTGCACCTGTACGAGGTGCTCGGGCCCTTCATGGCCGAGGGCGACATCCTCGGCCACGAGCCCATGGGCGTCGTCGAGGCAGTCGGGGCCGCCGTCACCGACATCAGGCCCGGCGACCGCGTCGTCATCCCGTTCAACATCTCCTGCGGCCACTGCCACATGTGCGGCCTGGAGCTGTACGCGCAGTGCGAGACCACGCAGGTGAAGGAGCAGGGCATGGGTGCCGCGCTGTTCGGCTACACCAGGCTGTACGGCCAGGTGCCCGGCGGCCAGGCCGAGTACCTGCGCGTGCCCGAGGCCCAGTTCGGGCCGATCAAGGTGCCCGAGGGCCCGCCGGACGAGCGTTTCCTGTTCCTGTCCGACGTGCTGCCGACCGCCTGGCAGGCCGTCGACCACGCCGAGATCCCAGACGGCGGCAGCGTCACCGTCTTCGGCCTCGGCCCCATCGGCCAGATGTGCGCCCGCATCGCCCGCCACCTCGGCCACCGCGTGATCGGCGTGGACGGCGTCACCGAACGCCTGGAGATGGCCCGCCGCCACGGCATCGAGGTCGTGGACGGCAGCGAGACCTCCGACGTGCCCGGGGCGATCCGCGAGCTCACCTCGGGGCGCGGCACCGACTCGGTGATCGACGCCGTCGGCATGGAGGCGCACGGCTCCCCGGCCGCCAAGATCGCCCAGACGCTCACCGGGCTGCTGCCCGACGCGGTGGCCGCGCCGCTGATGTCCCACGCGGGCGTCGACCGGCTCGCCGCGCTCAACCAGGCCATCGACACCGTCCGCCGGGGCGGCGTCATCTCCGTCATCGGCGTCTATGGCGGCATGACCGACCCGATGCCGATGCTGCGCATGTTCGACAAGGGCATCACGCTGCGGATGGGCCAGGCCCACGTGCGGCGGTGGATCAACCGGCTCATGCCGCTGGTCACCGACGACTCCGACCCGCTCGGCGTCATGGACCTCACCACCCACCGCATGCGGCTGGAGGACGCGCCGCAGGCGTACGAGATGTTCCAGAAGAAGGCGAACGGCGCGATCAAGATCCTGCTACAGCCCTGAGCAGGGGTTTCACCCTCCGGAGCGCGGGCAGCGGTGCGGGCATGAGAGTCGTGGTGGTCGGGGCTACCGGCAATGTCGGCACGAGCGTCGTACGCGCGCTCGCCGCGGATGACAGCGTGACGTCGATCGTGGGCGTGGCCCGCCGGCTGCCGGGGTGGCGCATCGACCGCACCGAGTGGCGCCAGGCCGACGTGGCCACCGGCGACCTGTCCCGCATCTTCGAGGGCGCCGACGCCGTCGTGCACCTCGCGTGGCTGTTCCAGCCCACCAGGGACCCGGCCGTGACCTGGCGGGCTAACGTGCTGGGCAGCATGCGGGTGTTCCGCGCGGTGGCCGAGGCCGGGGTGCCCGCGCTGGTCCACGCCTCCTCGGTCGGCGCGTACTCGCCGGGCCCCAAGGACCGGCCGGTGGACGAGAGCTGGCCCACGCACGGCTGGCCGGGCGCCGCGTACGGCCGGGAGAAGGCGTACGTCGAGCGGGTGCTCGACGTCTTCGAGCACGACCACCCGGCGATCCGCGTGGTGCGGATGCGGCCGGGGTTCATCTTCCAGCGGGCGGCGGCCACCGAGCAGCGCCGCCTGTTCGCCGGGCCGTTCCTGCCGCGCCGGCTGATCCGGCCCGGCCGCATCCCGTTCGTGCCCGACGTGCCCGGACTGCGGCTTCAGGTGCTGCACGCCGACGACGCGGCCGAGGCGTACCGGCTGGCGGTGACCAGGACGGTGTCAGGAGCCTTCAACCTGGCCGCCGAACCCGTGCTCGACCCCGCCGACCTGGCCAAACTCCTCGGCACGCGGACGATGCCGGTCACGCCCTGGCTGGCCAGGACGCTCATGTCGGCCGGCTGGCACCTGCGGCTGGTGCCCGCCTCGCCCGGACTGCTCGAACTGGCCCTGCGCATCCCCGTCATGAAGACCGACAAGGCCAGGGAGGTCCTGGGCTGGCGCCCACGGCACTCCTCCTGGGACGCCATGCGCGAGCTGCTGGACGGCCTGCACGACGGCGCCGGCATGGAGACCCCGCCGCTCGCCCCCGACGGCGGCCCGCTGGGCCGGGTCAAGGAGCTGGCCACGGGGGTCGGCGCCCACCCCTGATCCGGAGGTGTAATACCGCCCGGCCGGGGAAGGGGACGGTTCTCTACGCAAGGTCCAGAGGCGTGGCCTGCGTGTCGTGACGACACGAAGGAGCGCCATGGCCCTTCTCCTGACCCAGGTCTTCACCCTCCACGACCTCACCAAGCTGCGCCGTGCGGTCGCCGAGCAGGCGGAGAGCTGCGGGCTGCGCGACGGCCGGCTCGACGACTTCGTGCTCGCCGTGCACGAGAGCGTGGTCAACGCCGTGGAGCACGCGGGCGGGCGCGGGCATCTGACGTTGTGGACGGTCGACGGCGTCATCCGCTCGGAGACGACGGACCAGGGGACGGGCATCCCGCAGGCGTACCTCGACGGCGCCGTCCGGCCGTCCAGCCTCTCCTACACCGGCCGCGGCATCTACCTGATCCAGCGGTTGTGCGACGTCGTGGACTTCCGCACCGGCCCGGAGGGCACCACGGTCCGGCTCACCATGCGCCTGCCGCACCCGTCCGTCTCCCCGAGCTCCATGAAGCGGATCCGGGTCAGCGGCGGCGGCGGGTCGTCCGGGCACTTCCAGGTCTGAGCGCGGGCGCCCGACCGCCATGCCACGGCCCCCGGGTAGGCTCGGCAGGAGACGGAAGGGGCCACTACGTGAGCGGCGGAAACAATCCCCCCGAGATCATCTCCCCGGTCCGCCGCATCGGGCGGCGGGAGTTCGATTTCGAACGCCAGATCGCCATCATGGCCATCGTCAACAGGACCCCCAACTCCTTCCACGACCAGGGGCGCACGTACGAGCTCGACCGCGCGGTCGCGGCCTGCGTGCGGGCGGTCGAGGCGGGCGCCGACTGGGTGGACATCGGCGGGTTCGCCTTCAGCGCCGCCCAGGCCGCGATCGGCGTCGAGGAGGAGATCGAGCGGGTGGTCCCGGTGATCGCCGAGGTCAGGGCCGCCACCGACGCCGTCATCTCGGTCGACACGCACCGCCCCGAGGTGGCCAGGGCGGCCGTCGAGGCCGGCGCCGACGTCATCAACGACACCAACGGCCTGCGCGAGCCCGGCCTGGCCGAGGTCGCGGCCGAGACCGGCGCCAGCGTGGTCGTCACCCACAGCCTCGGCGGCCCCGGCCGGCGGGTCTTCCGCCCGAGCTACGACGACGTCGTCGCCGAGGTCGCCGGTTTCCTGCGCGAGCGGGTCTCCTTCGCGCTCAAGGCCGGCATCGCCCCCGACCGGATCATCATCGACCCGGGCCACGACCTGAACAAGAACACCTTCCACTCCCTGGAGCTGACCCGGCGGCTGGAGGAGATCACCGCGATCGGCTACCCGACCCTGGTCGCGCTGTCGAACAAGGACTTCATCGGCGAGACCATCGACCGCCCGCAGGGGGAGCGCAAGGAGGGGACGATCGCCGCGAACGTCGTCTCCATCCTCAAGGGCGCCCGGATCCTGCGGGTGCACGACGTGGCCGCGGCGGTCGCGTCCGTGCGCATGACCGAGGCCGTGCTCGGCTGGCGCGGGCCGGTCGCGCCGAGCCACAACCTGGCGTGAGAGGAGCCGCGTCCGTGACCGACCGCAAGCCGGTGGGCATGCCGTTCGAGAGCTGGATCGACCGTCAGATCCGCGAGGCGGCCGAGCGTGGGGAGTTCGACGACCTGCCGGGCGCGGGCAAGCCGCTGCCCGGCCTCGACCGGCGGCACGACGAGATGTGGTGGATCAAGCAGAAGCTGGAGAGCGAGGGGCTGTCCATGCCGCTGCCCCCGACGCTGGCGCTGCGCAAGGAGGCCGAGGAGGCGCTGCGGCAGGCCCGCGGGGCCCGGTCCGAGACCGAGGTGCGGCAGATCCTCGAAGAGGTCAACGACAAGATCCGCGAGGCGATCAGGAAGGGCCTGCCGGGGCCGCCGCTCAACCTGATGCCCTTCGACGTCGATCATGTCGTGTCGGAGTGGCGCGAGAGCCGCTGAGTCGCACACCGGCAGATACGGAAGGGGCCCGGGTTCCGGCCCGGGCCCCTTCGCCGGACGAGGGGCCCGGGTCAGGCGGGCCCCTCGGTCGGCGGCCGGGGGCCCCGGAGCCCCCGGCCGGCTCGGTGAGTCAGCTGACCGGCGGGTAGGCGTTCCTGACCAGCTCCTGGAACTGGGCGGAGAACCACTGGCCGGACAGCGGGGCGCCGCCGAGGGCGCCCGACATGTTGTTGCCGTTGAGGTTGTTGCCGGTGTAGGTCGGGTCGCACATCCGGTCGAACTTCTTGCCCTCGTCGTTCGGGATGTCGGTGCTGGCGCCGTCGGACTCGCCCGGCGGCTTGATCCAGACGTAGGCGTCGAAACCGGCCTCGGGGCTGGCCGTCGGCCGGGCGCCGAGGCCCGCACCGCTCTGGTTGCACCAGTTGCCGGCGTGGATGCGGCGGTCGACGCGTGACTGGTTGACGAAGGTGTTCACGTCCGTCGAGGTGCTCGCGCCGCCCGGACGGGCGGTGCCGCCCCAGCCGTTGCGCGAGGTGTCGACCAGCATGCCGAGCCCCGGCTTGAAGCCCTTGTTGACCAGCGCGGTGCGCAGAGCCGTGGCGAAGGTGGACTCGTCCACGTAGTAGTTCCAGTCGACCCACTTGGACTGGCGGACGGTCTGGCCGTTCACCATGGTGTTGATCGTGAAGTACGGCTCCTTGGTGGCGGAGTAGTTGGCGGTGTTGACGATGAAGCCGTCCACGCTGTCCACGCCGGCCGTGGTGCCCGCGGCCATGTTGTAGAAGAGGTTCACGGCGGGGGTGAAGTTCGAGTCCCAGCCGAGCCAGGCGTGGTGGGCGGCGTCCACGTAGGTGTAGACGTTGGTGATGGCGTGCAGCTTGTTGAGCGCGTACCGGACGCCGTCGACGTAGCCGCCGGGCCCGTTGGCCTCGGCGCACTTCGGGAAGTTGTTGATGTTGGTGATCAGGTTGGGCAGCGAGTCGGGCTCGATGATCGTGACGATGCGCAGGTTGGCGTACTTGGGGTCGCGCAGGATGTTCGCGATCACGTCGATGTACTCGGCCTTGTAGCGGTTGAAGCCGTTCTCGGCGATCAGCAGCTCGCCGTTGGAGGCCAGCGCCGAGCAGTCGCGGTTGGGCAGGTCGTAGATGACGAACTGCACGGTCAGCGGGGCCGAGCCGTTGAGCGCGTCCTGGGCGACGGCCTCGTCCAGGTGGGCCTGGAGGCCCATGGCGGAGGAGGAGCCGGCGATGGCCGCGATGCGGTCCATCCACACGGCGGTGGAGGTGTTGGCGACGGCGCTGCCGCCGGGCTCGGCCGCGGCCTTGGCCTTCCACTGCGGGTTCACGTAGCCGGTGGCGCCGGCGTACGGGTTCTCGACGTGGCCGGTGGGCGGCTGGCCGTCGTCGTCGGCCTCGGTGGCGGTGACCGTCTTGCCGGTCAGGCCGGTGGCGGCGACCGTGAAGGGACGGGTGCCGTTGGTCGTGTCGGCGTCCTGGGCGGCGGCCAGGGTCACCGTCTGGGCGGTGTTCCAGTTGGCCGTCGTGAAGGTGAGGCTGCCGCCGCCGGAGACGGTCAGGTCGGCGTCCCCGCTGCCCGCCGTCGAGGTGACGGTCACGTTCGCGGACGGCTGCGCGGCCAGCTTGACCGTGTACGCCGCCGTCCCGCCCTCGGGCACGGTCACCGACGTGGGCGTCACGAGCAGCGCCTGCTCCACGACCGCGTCGTCGTCCACCTCGGTGGCGTTGACGGTGGCCGAGGTGACGCCGGTGCCGCCGACGGAGAAGGCCGCCGTGCCCGCGGTGGTGTCGGCGTCCTGGGCGGCGGCCAGGGTGACCGTCTGGGCGGTGTTCCAGTTGGCGGGGGTGAAGGTGAGCGAGCCGCCCGCGCTGACGCTCAGGTCGCTGTCACCGCTGGTCCGCTGGGTGGTGACGGTGACGTTCGAGGAGGGGGCGGCGGACAGCTTGGCGGTGAAGGTGGCGGTGCCGCCCTCGTTGACCGCCACCGAGCTGGCGGAGGTGACCACCGAGGGGGTGGTGGGGGTGACGCCGCCGCAGGTCACGCCGTTCACCGTGAAGGAGGTGGGCGGGTTGTTGCTGCCCGTCCAGGTGCCGTTGAAGCCCATGGTGGTGGAGGCGCCGGTGGCCAGGCTGCCGTTGTAGGGCATGTTCGTCGCGGTGACGTGCGTGCCCGACTGCGTCCAGTTGGCGCTCCAGCCGGTCGGGGTGTACTTCTGGCCGGTGCCGGGGAAGTCGAAGCCCAGCGTCCACGAGGTGATCGGGTCGCCGGTGTTCTTCAACGTGATGTTCGCGGTGAAACCGCCCTGACCGGGACTGCTCGTCCACGAGTTGGCGGAGTAGGTCACGTCGCAGTTCACCGCGGCGCTGGCGGCCGTGGTCTGGCCGACGACGAGCCCGAGGGCCGCGACGCTCGCGGCGGTCATGGTCACGGCCCATCGGCGTGGGCCGCTGTGGAGTCTCACTAGCGATCATCTCCAGAACGTCAGTTGGCTGGGAGCGCTCCCATAGTGAGACGCCCTTCCGGCCCTGTAAATGAGGACGGCCGTGCGGCGGGCGTTCCCGGGCCGCATGCTCGCCGAATGCCCCGGAAGGTGGATGAAACTTTCATCATCGGCAGCCTGGTGAGAGGAAACGCGGGGGGCGGTGGGCGGGCGATCCGTTGACATACGCCGCCGGTCACCCACAATCCCTCTTGGGAGCGCTCCCACACCTCCTACTCCCATGGAGATCCCTTGAAACACAGACCTCCTTCCCGCCTTGCCCGCCTGTCGAGGCGGCTCGCCGGAGCCGCGACGCTCGTCCTCGCGGCGGGCACGACCACGACCCTCGCGGCGCCGCCCGCGCACGCGGCCGTCGCCTGCGACGTCACGTACGCCGCCAACCAGTGGACGAGCGGCCCCGGCCAGGGCGGGTTCACCGCCAACCTGACCCTGAAGAACACCGGCGACCCGATCACCTCGTGGACGCTCGGCTTCGACTTCCCGACCGCGGGCCAGAAGTACACGCCCACCGGCTGGAGCGCCAACTGGACGCAGTCGGGCACGCACGTCACCGCGACCAACATGCCGTGGAACGGCAGCCTGGCCACCGGCGCCTCGACGACGCTCGGCTTCAACGGCACCTGGACGGGCAGCAACCCGAGCCCGACCGCGTTCACCGTGAACGGCGTGACCTGCGGCGGCGCCAACACCCCGCCCACCGTCGCGCTGACCTCGCCCACCGCCGGCCAGACGTACACCGCTCCGGCCACCGTGGCCATCGCCGCGAACGCCGCCGACGCCGACGGCACGGTCTCCAAGGTCGACTTCTACCAGGGCTCCACGCTGCTCGGCACCGACACCTCGGCGCCGTACGGCTACACCTGGCAGAACGTGGCCGCGGGCAGCTACTCGATCACCGCGAAGGCCACCGACAACGCGGGCGCGAGCACGACCTCGGCCCCCGTCGGGATCACCGTCTCGCAGAACACCGGGCCCGCCCTCGTGGTGAGCCCGACCACGATCTCGGTGCCGGAGAAGGGCACCGCGGGCTTCGGCGTGAAGCTCTCGCAGGCGCCCGCCGCGAACGTGACCGTCACCACCGCCCGCACCAGCGGCGACGCCGACCTGACCGTCGGCTCGGGCGGCTCGCTGGCCTTCACGCCGGCCAACTGGAACACCGTCCAGAACGTCACCCTGGCGGCGGCGGACGACGCCGACACCACCGGCGGCACCGCCGAGTTCACGGTGAGCGCGACCGGCTACACCCCGGTCAAGGTCACCGCGAGCGAGGCGGACGACGACCTCGGCGGCGACAACGAGTACGTCAAGCGCTTCGTCGAGATGTACAACGAGCTGCACGACCCGGCCAACGGGTACTTCTCGCCCGAGGGCGTGCCGTACCACTCGGTGGAGACGTTCATGGTCGAGGCGCCCGACCACGGGCACGAGACCACGTCCGAGGCCTACAGCTACTACCTGTGGCTGGAGGCGACCTACGGGCAGGTGACCGGCGACTGGGCGAAGTTCAACAACGCGTGGGCCTCGATGGAGAAGTACATCATCCCCTCGACCGCCGACCAGCCGACGAACTCCTTCTACAACCCATCGAAGCCGGCCACGTACGCCGCCGAGTACAACGACATCAAGCAGTACCCGACGCAGATCGACTCCGGCGTCTCCGTGGGCTCCGACCCGCTGGCCAACGAGCTGAAGAGCGCGTACGGCACCGGCGACGTCTACGGCATGCACTGGCTGCTCGACGTCGACAACACCTACGGCTTCGGCCGCTGCGGCGACGGCACCACCAGGCCCGCCTACATCAACACCTACCAGCGCGGGCCGGAGGAGTCGGTCTTCGAGACGATCCCGCAGCCGTCCTGCGACACCTTCAAGCACGGCGGCCCGAACGGCTACCTGGACCTGTTCATCAAGGACAGTTCGTACGCCAAGCAGTGGAAGTACACCAACGCCCCCGACGCCGACGCCAGGGCCGTGCAGGCCGCGTACTGGGCGCAGACGTGGGCCAAGCAGCAGGGCAAGGAGTCGCAGATCTCGGCGTCGGTCGCCAAGGCCGCGAAGATGGGCGACTACCTGCGCTACGCGATGTACGACAAGTACTTCAAGAAGCCCGGCTGCACCAGCACCTCGTGCGCCCCCGGCACCGGCAAGGACGCCTCCAACTACCTGCTGTCCTGGTACTACGCCTGGGGCGGCGCGACCGACTCCAGCGCGGGCTGGGCCTGGCGCATCGGCTCCAGCCACAACCACTCCGGCTACCAGAACCCGCTCGCGGCCTGGGCGCTGGCCAACGTGGCCGAGCTGAAGCCCAAGAGCGGCACCGGCGCGGCCGACTGGAGCACCAGCCTGACCCGGCAGCTGCAGTTCTACACGTGGCTGCAGTCGGCCGAGGGCGCCATCGCGGGCGGCGCGACCAACAGCTGGGAGGGCCACTACGCCACCCCGCCGGCCGGCCTGCCGAAGTTCCACGGCATGACCTACGACTGGCAGCCCGTCTACCACGACCCGCCGTCCAACCAGTGGTTCGGGTTCCAGGCGTGGACCATGGAGCGGGTGGCCGAGCTCTACTACGCCTCGGGCAACGCCGACGCCAAGGCGCTGCTGGACAAGTGGGTCACCTGGGCGATGGCCAACACCACGATCAACGCGGACGGCACGTACCAGATGCCGTCGACGCTGAAGTGGACCGGCCAGCCCGTCGGTGACTTCAGCGCCACGAGCGGCATGCCGCCGGCCAACCCCGGCCTGCACGTGACGGTCGCCGACTACACCAACGACGTCGGCGTGGCCGGCTCGTACGCCAAGACCCTGATGTACTACGCGGCCAAGGCGAACAACGCCGCGGCCAGGACCATGGCCAAGGCGCTGCTGGACGGCGTGTGGAAGAACCGCGACGCCAAGGGCGTGTCGGTGTCGGAGACCAAGACCGACTACAAGCGGCTGAACGACCCGGTCTACGTGCCCTCGGGCTGGACCGGCAAGATGCCGAACGGCGACACGATCAACTCCAGCTCGACGTTCATGTCGATCAGGTCGTTCTACAAGAACGACCCCGACTGGCCCGAGGTGAACGCCTACCTCCAGGGCACCGGCCCCGCGCCGACGTTCAACTACCACCGCTTCTGGGCGCAGGTGGACGTGGCCGTGGCCCTGGCCGAGTACGGGCGGCTCTTCCCGTGAGAACGGCGGCGATGATCGCCGCGGCGTCGCTGGTCCTGCCCCTGCTCGCAGGGGCGGGGCCGGTGGCCCACGCGGCCGCGCCCGCCTTCGCCTACGGTGAGGCGCTGCAGAAGTCGCTGTGGTTCTACGAGGCCCAGCAGTCGGGCGACCTGCCCGCCTGGAACCGCGTCTCCTGGCGCGGCGACTCGGGCCTGAACGACGGCAAGGACGCCGGGCTGGACCTGACCGGAGGCTGGTACGACGCGGGCGACCACGTCAAGTTCGGCTTCCCGATGGCCTTCTCGGCCACGATGCTGGCCTGGGGCGGCGTGGAGTACCGCGACGCCTACGCGGGCTCCGGCCAGCTCACCCACCTGCTGAACAACCTGAGGTTCGTCAACGACTACTTCGTCAAGGCCCATCCGTCGGCCGACGTGCTGTACGGGCAGGTCGGCAACGGCGGCGCCGACCACGCCTGGTGGGGCCCGGCCGAGGCCATGCAGATGAACCGGCCCGCCTACAGGATCGACGCGTCCTGCGGCGGCTCGGACCTGGCGGGGGAGACGGCGGCGGCGATGGCGGCCTCGTCGATCGTCTTCCGTCCGACCGATCCGGCGTATGCCGACAAGCTGGTGACGCACGCCAGGCAGCTCTACTCCTTCGCCGACACGGTGAGGAAGAAGTACAGCGACTGCATCAGCGACGCCCAGGGCTACTACAACTCCTGGAGCGGCTACAACGACGAGCTGGTCTGGGGGGCGATCTGGCTCTACCGGGCCACGAACGACGCCGCCTACCTGGCCAAGGCCGAGGCCGGTTACGACAACCTGGGCAACGAGCCGCAGACCACGACGAAGTCGTACAAGTGGACGATCGCCTGGGACGACAAGTCGTACGGCGCGTACGTGCTGCTGCACAAGCTCACCGGCAAGCAGAGGTACCTGGACGACGCCGACCGCTGGCTCGACTGGTGGACGGTCGGCGTCAACGGCTCCAAGGTCAGGTACTCGCCGGGCGGCCAGGCCGTGCTGGACCGGTGGGGGTCGCTGCGGTACGCGGCCAACACCTCGTTCGTCGCGCTCGTGCACAGCGACTCGATCACCGACCCGGAGCGCAAGGCCCGCTACCACGACTTCGCGGTCCGGCAGATCGACTACGCGCTCGGCGACAACCCGCGCAACTCCTCGTACCTGATCGGGTTCGGGGCCAACCCGCCGAAGAACCCGCACCACCGTACGGCGCACGGCTCGTGGACCGACCAGATCACCAACCCGGTCGCCAGCCGCCACACCCTCTACGGCGCGCTGGTCGGCGGCCCGCCCGACCCCGACGACGTCTACGCCGACAAGCGCGACGACTACGTCATGAACGAGGTCGCGACCGACTACAACGCCGGCTTCACCAGCGCCCTGGCCCGGCTCTACAAGGAGTACGGGGGAGCGCCCGCGGCGAACTTCCCGCCCGCCGAGACCCCGGACGGCCCGGAGATCTTCGTCGAGGCCGGCGTGAACGCCTCCGGCACGAACTTCACCGAGATCAAGGCCATCGTGCGCAACCAGTCGGCCTGGCCCGCCAGGGTCCTGTCGGACGGCTCGTTCCGCTACTACTTCACCCTCGACGGCTCGACGACCGCCTCGCAGATCAGCGTGTCGTCGGCCTACACGCAGTGCAAGGCCCCCACGCTCGGCTCGGCCGGCGGGAGCGTGCTCTACGTGGACATCGACTGCTCAGGACAGGCCATCGCCCCGGCCGGGCAGTCGCAGCACCGCAGGGAGGTGCAGTTCAGGATCACCAGCGCGGGCACCTGGAACCCGGCCGATGACTGGTCGTACCAGGGCATCCCGGCCACGCCGGGCGCGACGCCGGTGCGGACGAAGAACATCACCCTCCACAGCGGCGCCACCAAGATCTGGGGTGAGCCCCCGGGTCCGGAGGAGCAGGACACGACAGCGCCCGGCAAGCCGGGCAGGCCCGCGGTCTCCGGGATCACGGGCACGGCGGCGAAGCTGAGCTGGACGGCCTCCACGGACAACGTGGGAGTGACCGGTTACGACGTCTACCTGGGGTCCGCCAAGGCAGGCACGGCCACCGGCACCTCCTTCGACCTGAGCGGGCTCACCCCTGCCACGGCCTACGCCGCCCACGTGGTGGCCAGGGACGCGGCGGGCAACACCTCGGCGGCCTCGGACGAGACGACGTTCACCACCACCGGCACCGCGGACAGGACACCGCCCACCAAGCCCGGCAAACCCTCCGTCTCCGGCATCACCGGCTCGGGCGCGAAGGTGAGCTGGGCGGCCTCGACGGACGACGTCGGGGTGACCGGTTACGACGTCTACCTCGGGTCCGCCAAGGCGGGCAGCGCCACCGGCACGTCGTACGACCTGAGCGGGCTCAGCCCCGCGACGGCGTACACCGTCTCGGTGGTGGCCAGGGACGCGGCGGGCAACAGCTCGGCGGCCTCCGACGGCACGGCGTTCACCACCGCGAACACGCCGACCGGCGGCTGCGCGGCCACGTTCAAGGTCACCAACTCCTGGGGCGGCGCCTACCAGGCCGAGGTGACCGTCAAGAACGCCGGCTCCGCGGCCATCACGGGCTGGACGGCTGCCTGGACGTCCGCGAACCAGATCACCCAGCTCTGGGGCGGCAGGCTCACCCAGACCGGCTCGTACGTGTCGGTCAGGAACGAGGCGTGGAACGGCGGGCTCGCCGCCGGCGCCACGACCACGTTCGGCTTCATCGCCAACGGCACCCCGTCCACCCCCGACCTCACCTGCACTCCCGCCTGAGCCGAGCCCCCGCCCCCGCCGCGACGACGGCGGGGGCGGGGTTCCCCGGCCCAGTGAAAGGCAGCCCATGCGATCACTGTTCACCGCGCCGGCCCTCGCCGCCGCGCTGGTGGCCGCCTCGTTGATCCTGCCGGGCACCGCGGCGCAGGCCGCCACCGGCATCCACGTGAGCGGCACGAAGATCCTGGAGGGCAACGGCCAGGAGTTCGTGATGCGCGGCACCAGCCACGCCCACACCTGGTACCCGGCCCAGACCAAGGCGTTCGCCGACATCAAGTCGCTGAAGGCCAACACCGTGCGCGTCGTGCTCAGCGGCGGCCGGTGGAGCGCCAACTCCGCCTCCGACGTGGCCGGCGTGGTCTCCCTGTGCAAGCAGAACAAGCTCATCTGCGTGCTGGAGGACCACGACACCACCGGGTACGGCGAGCAGAGCGGCGCGTACACGCTCGACCAGGCCGCCGACTACTGGATCAGCGTCAAGAGCGCCCTGGCCGGACAGGAGGACTACGTCGTCGTCAACATCGGCAACGAGCCGATCGGCAACAACGCCACCACGCCCGGCTGGGCCGAGGCCACCAAGGCCGCGATCGCCAAGCTGCGTGCCAACGGCATCCACCACGCGCTGATGGTGGACGCCCCCGCCTGGGGCCAGGACTGGCAGAACGTCATGCGGGACAACGCCGCCTCCGTCTTCGCCGCCGACCCCGACAAGAACACGATCTTCTCGGTGCACATGTACGGCGTCTACGACACCGCCGCCGAGATCACGTCGTACCTGGACGCGTTCCGGACGGCCGGGCTGCCGCTGGTCATCGGCGAGTTCGGGTTCAACCACTCCGACGGCGACCCCGACGAGGACACGATCATGGCCCAGGCCGTGGGCCGCGGCCTCGGCTACCTCGGCTGGTCGTGGAGCGGCAACGGCGGCGGCGTCGAGTACCTCGACCAGGTCACCGGCTTCGACGTCACCCGGCTCACCTCGTGGGGGCAGCGGCTGTTCAACGGCGCCAACGGCATCGCCGCGACGGCCAGGCCGGCCTCCGTCTACGGCGGCACCACCGACCCGACCCCGCCGAGCGCTCCCGGCACCCCGGCGGCCTCGAACGTCACCTCGTCCGGCGCCACCCTGACCTGGCCGGCCGCCACCGACGACGTGGGCGTGACCGGGTACGACGTCTACACCTCGGCCGGCGTCCCGCTCGGGACGACGGCCACCACCTCGATCACCCTGACCGGCCTGTCGCCCTCGACCGCCTACCAGGTGCACGTCAAGGCCAGGGACGCCGCGGGCAACCAGTCGGCCGCCTCGCCCACGGCCTCCTTCACCACCCTGGCCGGCGGCGGCGACGGCGGCTGCACGGCCGTGGGGACCGTCCAGAGCCAGTGGGGCAACGGGTACGTCCTGCAGCCCGTCACGGTGACCAACACCGGCACGGCCGCCAGGAACGGCTGGACGGTGACGTTCACGCTGCCCGCGGGCCACACCGTGACCGGTTTCTGGAACGCCGCGGTGACGGTCGGCGGGCGGACCGTGACCGCGCGGAACCTGAGCTACAACGGCACGCTCGCGCCCGGCGCCGCCACCGCTTTCGGGGTCCAGGCCGGCCGTCCGAACGGCGACACGTCCGTTCCGTCCGGCTACACCTGCGCCGGCTAGAGAAGGAGGAGGTGAGGCCGATCAACTGATCCTGCCCGCGACACCATCCCGCCCGGATGGGACGGACGCGGCCGGCGAACCCCCAGCCGGCCGCGTCCGTTTGCGCCGTCCACCGGCCGTCCCGGCGCGGCCTCCGTCGGCCGTCCCGGCGCGGCCCCATCGGCTGTCCCCGCGCGCGGTCCCCGTCGGCTGTCCCCGGTCCGTCGTGGTCGCTGCCCGCCCATCCCGGTCGTCAGCGTGGGTCCTGGGCGTGGGAGAAACGATCGCGGGCCGCGTCGATGGCCGCCTCGTCCGAGAAGTCGGCGAACGCCTCGTCGTGGTAGCGGGCGGGGATCAGCGCCCGGACCCGCTCCGGATATCCGGGCCCGGCGGCAGGCACCTTCACCTGCGGCGGCACGCCCAGCCGGACGGCGATGGGCCCCGAGGCCCGGACGGACATCGCCCAGTCGCGGCTCTCGCCGACGATCGCGCACAGGTGCCGGGCGTAGACCCAGCGCACCTCGGCCAGGCCGGCGGCGTCGGGTGGGTCCGTGCCGAACGGCTCCACCGCGCACACCACCCGCGACCCGAACCCGTGCCCGTGGTCGTGGTGCTCCTCGGGCGTGGCCCGTTCGAGGATCAACGTCACCTGGGCGGCGAGCTCCTGGTCGAGCCGCGCCGACTCCTGGTGGGCGGCGAACAGCGTCGCCCCGGCCAGCGCCAGGCCGGCCAGGGCGACGCCTGCCGCGATCTTCCCGCGACGTGTTCCGGTCACGGGCTCGTGCAGGTCAGCGCGGGTGCGGGGCTCGGGATCGAGCCGGTGGCGTTGAAGCCGAACGTGGTGGACGCGTTCGGCGCGAGCTGACCGTTGTAGGAGGCGTTCCTGACGGAGACGTTCGGCGGCTGGGCGGACAGCACGCCGTTCCAGGGTGCGCCGTCGAAGCCCTGGCCGCCGGAGTACGTCCACTTGACCGTCCAGCCGTTCAGCGACGCCGTGCCGGTGTTCTTCACCGTCACCTCGCCCTGGAAGTGACCGGCCCAGCCGGTGTCGGTGGCCTTCCAGGTGGCGGTGCAGCCACCGGGGGGCGGGGTCACCGTCGACGTGACCGTCGGGGTGGACGTGGGCGTGCCCGAAGGCGTGCCGCCGCCGGGGCCGACGCCGGTGACCTGGCCGTTGCCGCCGTCGAAGACGACGTCGGAGCAGCTGTAGAAGTTCTCGTTGCTGTCGGAACGGATCCAGTGGGTGTAGATGATGTGCCGCCCGGTCTTGCCGGAGGGGAGCTGGGCGTTCCAGTAGTAGTAGTTGAGCCCGCCGGGGCCGCCGCTGGCGGGCGGGTTGGTGACGCTGCCGAACGACTCCAGGTCCGACCACTTGAGCGGACCGTCGGGGTTCCAGCCGTTCTTGGTGACGTAGTAGACGAACGTGCCGGGGTGCTGGGCCCAGTTGCTGTGCCGCATCTGGATGCTCGCGCCCGCTGTCAGGTGGGTCTGCGGCCAGTCGGAGCGTACGGCGTTGTAGGCGGTGAAGTCGTAGGGGCCGCCGGTGCCGCCGCTGCAGAGCTGGCCGTCGGGGATGAAGCCGCTGGTACGCCCGGCGCCGTCGGAGCGCAGCACGGCGAACCAGTTGTACAGCGGGGTCGCGCCGCTCTGGGCGACGGCCGCCGCGCAGGCCGGGTTGTAGGACTGGATCTGGCCGTTCTCGCGCAGGCCGTCCTGCCAGCACAGGAACGTTCTGGCGCCGGGGAACATGGACACGCCGTGGGCCTGCGCCTGCGGCGGCGCGATCAGGACGGTGGCCAGCAGGACCAGGGCGGCGGTGAGCGCCGCCGTTCGAAAGTGTTTCATGGGGATTCCTTCGCGCAGGGGAACACAGGAATCTGCCCACGATCAGCCCGCCCGGCCAGCGCATTGAACCATGGGGGGCGCCGTCCCGACAACGCGGTGTGAAACTTTCAGCCGATCTTGGTCACGGTTGCCCTGGTGGCCCGGCACCGGGCCGGCGGGCGCGGGACCGGCCGCTTGCCGTACGAGGGGCGACGCCGGGAGGCTGGATGATGGGAGCGCTCCCAGCACCTCCCTCGACCAGAGAAGCGGGAGCAACATGCCATGAGGCGCGTGCAGATCATCATCCTGGCCGTCGCGGCGTTACTCGGCGCCGGCCTGTTCGCGGCACCGGCGCAGGCCGCCCCGGTGCTGTGCGAGAAGTGGGGCTCTACCACCGTCCAGAACGGCCGCTACATCGTCATGAACAACGTCTGGGGCGCCGACACCGCGCAGTGCGTCGACGTCAACAGCAACGGCGGCTTCACCGTCACCCGGTCCGACCACGACAAGGCCACGAACGGCGCCCCCGCCGCCTACCCGGCCGTCTACGCCGGCTGCCACTACGCCGCCTGCACCACCGGCAGCGGCCTGCCCGCGCAGGCGAGCTCGCCGGGCTTCGGCGCGCTGAGGTCCACGGTCGCCATGACCTACCCCGCCGCCGGAACCTGGGACGCCGCCTACGACATCTGGTTCGACCCCACCCCGCGCACCGACGGCCAGAACACCGGCGCGGAGGTGATGATCTGGCTCAACAAGCGCGGCCCGATCCAGCCGGTCGGCTCCCAGGTCGGCACGGCGACCCTGGCCGGCGGCACCTGGCAGGTCTGGTACGGCAACATCGGCTGGAACGTCGTCTCCTACGTGCGCACCTCGGCGACCTCCTCGCTCGACTTCGCCGTCGACACCTTCTACTCCGACGCCGTCGGCCGCGGTTACGCCCAGCGGTCGTGGTACCTGACCAGCGTCCAGGCCGGGTTCGAGCCCTGGGTGGGCGGCGCGGGGCTGGCCGTGGACTCCTTCTCCTTCGGCTCGGGCGGCGGCACGACCGACCGGACGCCGCCGACCACGCCGGGCACCCCGGCCGCCGCCGGCACGACCGCCACCGCCACCACGCTCACCTGGGGCGCCTCCACCGACACCGGCGGCAGCGGCCTGGCCGGCTACGACATCCTGCGCGCCACCGGCGACACCTTCACCCCGGTCGGCACCAGCGCCACGACCTCCTACACCGACACCGGCCTGACCCCCGCCACGACCTACCGCTACCGCGTCAGGGCCCGCGACGGCGCCGGCAACCTCTCACCCGAGTCCGCGGCCGTCACGGTCACCACCCAGAGCGGCGGCGGAGGCGGCGGCTGCGCCGTGACCGCGACCACCCAGAACGCCTGGAGCAACGGCTACGTCATCCAGCCGGTCACCGTCACCAACCGCGGCACCGCCACCCTCAACGGCTGGACCGTCACCTTCACGCTCCCGCAGGGCCACACGATCACCGGCTCGTGGGGCGCGAACGTCTCCGTCACCGGCGGCACCGTGACCGTGCGGAACCTTCCCTACAACGGCACCCTGGCCCCGAACGCGAGCACGACGTTCGGCTTCCAGGCCGGCCGGCCCGACGGCGACACGCGGGTGCCCTCGGGGTACGCCTGCGCCTGACCCGGCGGTCGTGAGGGGTGCGGATACCGCCGTACCCCTCAGCCGGGTTTCATGGCCCGGTCGATCACCTTGAGCCTGGCCTCCAGCTCCGCCCGGCAGGCGGGGGCCGGGCGGCCCTCCCTGGCCCGGTCGGCGACCTTGCGCCGCACCGCGGCCGTGCCGGTGACCGCGGGGCCGCGGACCAGCGAGTCGAGCACCTGCTTGAGGTCGAGCACCACGTCCGCGTCGGTCGCGTCGCACGGTTCGCCATCTTCGAGCGAGTCGTGGAAGCCGTCCACGGCCTGCTCGACGGTGACCGACGTGGCCCGGGAGGCCGGCGGCGCGGAAGACGGCGCCGGGGACCGCGCCGAGGAGGGTGTGACCTGCGGCGACAGCACCGGCTCCGGCTCGGACCGCTGGAACCACAGCAGCACGGTGAGCGCCAGCAGCGCCGACCCCGCCACCGTGAGCCCGCGTCGCACCTGCCGGGCGACCCCGGCCGTGCCGAGCGCCGAGGTCAGCGCGGCGACGATCTCCTCGGCCGTGGGCCGCTCCTCGGGCAGGTGCGCCAGGCAGCTCTGGCAGAGCGAGGCGACGCCGTGCGGGACGCCGGTCACCCGGGGCGGGGGATCGGTCCGGCGCGCCGCCTCGATCTCCTCCCAGGTCGTCTCCGGGTACGGGGTGCGCCCGGTGAGCATGGCGAACAGCAGCACGCCCAGGGCGTACACGTCCACGGCCGGGTGGGTGGGGACGCCGAGGAGGCGTTCGGGGGCGACGTAGGGAGGGGTGCCGCGGTCGTCGTCGGGGTCGCCGGCCCAGGCCGCGATGCCGAAGTCGAGCAGCTTGGGGCCGTCGGCGGTGAGCAGCACGTTCTCGGCGGTGACGTCCCGGTGGACCAGGCCGCGGGCGTGCCCGGCCATCAGCACGCGGGCCAGCCGCAGGGCGATGGCCGCCGCCTCGGTCCACGGCAGCGGCCCCTCGGCGATGCGCTCGGCCAGCGGGGTGCCGTCGAGCAGGGGCATCACCACGTACGCGGCCACGCCGCCCTTCGCGGTGACGGTCTCGCCGTAGTCGTAGATCTCGATCGAGTCCCGGTGGATGAACCGGGCCGCGGCGCGGGCCTCGCTGCGCACCCGGACGCGTTCGCCGTGGTCGGTGTGGAGCGAGGCGGTCAGCACCTTGACCGCGACCAGCCGTTGCAACGACTGGTCGAAGGCACGCCAGATGACCGACATGCCGCCGTGGGCCAGCGGGTCCAGCAGCAGGTACCGCCGGGCCAGCACGTCCCCCGGTTCAAGCTGACTCACGGATGACCAGTTCCGTGGGGAGGACGGGGTCGATCCCCGTCGCCCCGGTCAGGAGCAGGCGGGTGGCGACCGTGGCGAGCTCCTCGACGGGCTGGCGGATGGTGGTCAGCGCCGGGACGGTGTGCCGGGCCACGGGGGCGTCGTCGAAGCCGATCACGGCGACGTCCGCGGGCACCTTGCGCCCGGCTCGGCGCAGGGCCTGGATCGCGCCGGCCGCCATCAGGTCGGAGGCGACGAAGACGGCGTCGAGGCCGGGCGCGTGGCGTAACAGCCACTGCATGGCGTGCGTGCCCGAGGCCGCGGTGAAGTCGCCGTAGGCCACGGGCACGTCGGGGGCGCCGGCCGACTGCAGGGTGCGGACGAGCCCTTCGAGCCGGTCCCGGGCGGCGGGCAGGGAGGGCGGGCCGCCGATGGCCGCCACGTTCCTGCGGCCCTGTAACAGCAGGTGCTCGGCCGCCTGCCGGCCGCCGTCGAGGTTGTCCACGTCGGCGTAGGGCAGCTTGAGGTCGTGGGGCGGCCGGCCGATGTTGCGGACCGGGATGCCGGCGGTGGACAGCTTGATGGCCAGCGGATGGCGCTCGCGCGCGCCGACGATGAGGACGGCGCCCGAGAGCGAGGGGAGCGTGGAGGAGGTGGGCGTCACGGTCGTCACCATGAGGTGGGTGCCGTGCTCGGCGATCACCGCTCCGGCGGCGGACAGGAGCCTGGCGTAGTAGGGCTCGGAGAACAGGCGGGGGAGATGGTCGCAGATCACCGCCGTGACGCCGTCGGTCAGCGTCTTGGCGGCGCTGCCCCTGGGCGCGCGTTGTCGGACGTAGCCCATGCGGGAGACGGCGTCGTAGACTTGCCGGCGGGTCGAGGTACTGACCCGCACCGAGCCCGTGAGGACTCGAGATGCGGTCGCGGGGGAAACCCCTGCAGCGGCCGCCACCTGTGCCAGTGTGGGCTGCTCGGTCATGGAGCACCTCGCGGAAAGATCCTGGGAGCGCTCCCACGTTACCAATGTTTCGCCGCTGTTAATAGGGCCTTTGCAGGGGGTGCGCCCGCGTGTGCGGACGCCCGCCGAATCTGCTCAGGTGGGGGCGGTGGTCACCGCCGGAGGTTTTCCCGCCGCAGGTGGATCACGGCATATTGACCATCCGTTAGGGGTATCCGGGACGCGCCGGATACCCCTGTCGCCTGTCCCTAGCGCCTGCCACGGCCGCGGCCGTGACCGTTGCCGTCGCCGTTCTGGTAACCCTGGCCGGGGCCGAAGTCGCCGTCGGGGTTGGGGTTGACGTCGGTGAAGCCCTGGTCCCTGTCGTCGGGCTCCTGCCTGCGGGGGGCACAGCCCTGGCCGCAGCCGCCGAAGCGGGAGGAGTCGACCGGGGTGAAGGCCGTCGCCGGGGTGCCCTTGAGCGCGGCCTTCATGGTGGCGTTCCAGATCGGGCCGGGGATCGAGGCGCCGAAGACCGAGGAGTAGTACCGGCCGCCGATGGTGATGCCGTTCAGCTTGTGGGTCGTCGAGCCGCGCGGGTCGCCGATGCTGACCGCGCCGGCCAGGTCGGGGGTGAACCCGGCGAACCAGGCGGTGGCCTGGTCGTCGGTGGTGCCGGTCTTGCCCGCCGCCGGACGGCCGATGCCGCCGACCGCGCGCATCGTGCCCTTGGTGAAGACGCCGGACAGGATGTTCGCCGCCGCGTCGGCGACCTCGGGGTCGAACGCCTGCGTGCACTTGGGCTTGTACTCGGTCACCTTGCCGTTGCGGTCGGTGATCTGGGTGATGGCCGTCGGCGGGCAGTACTTGCCGCGCGCGCCGATCGCCGCGTAGGCCGTGGCCACGGTCACCGGGTCCATCTCGTTGATGCCGAGCGTGAACGTCTCGAACTCCTGGAGCTTGCCGCCGTCGGAGCGCTTGATGCCGAGCGACTTGGCGGTCTCGACCACCTTGCAGAGGCCGACCTTCTGCTCCAGCGTCATGAAGAACGTGTTCACCGAGCCCCAGGTGCCGGTGGCCAGCGACTTGAAGCCGCCGCCGCCCTCGTCGTTGGTGACGGTGTGGCTCGGGTCGCCGACGTTCTGGCCCTTGCAGTTCTTGAACGCCCAGTAGTTGGGGGCGGTGTAGCCGCTGCCCACGTTGAAGCCGTCGTTGATCTTCATGCCCTGCTTGAGCGCGGTGAGCAGGGTGAACGTCTTGAACGTCGAGCCGGCCTGGAAGCCGACGCCGCCGCCGTGCACCGCGTCCGCCACCACGTTGTACGACATCTCGTGCTTGCGCTTGGAGTTGCCGTACTTGCGGCTGGCGGCCATGGCCTTGATCTCGCCCGTGCCCGGCTTGACCAGCGCCTCGGAGGCGACCGGGTTGTCGGAGGCGTAGACGTGCTTCTTGATGGCCTCCTCGGCGGCCTTCTGCATCTTCGGATCGATCGTGGTCTTGATCGTCAGGCCACCCCGGTTGAGGAACTGGGTGCGGGCCTTGCTGGTCTTGCCGAAGGCCGGGTTGCTGAGGATCTCGTTGCGCACGTACATGCAGAAGTACGGGTACGGGCTGGCGCCGCAGCCGCCGGGCAGCGGGGTGCCCTTGTAGCCGAGCTTCTTGGACTTGGCCTCGTCGTGCTGCTCAGGCGTGATCTTCTTGAGTTCGAGCATCCTGTCGAGCACCACGTTGCGCCGTTGGAGCAGCCGCGCCTGGGCCTCCTTGCCCAGGTTGGGGTCGGTGCTGTTCGGGTCCTGGACGGCGCCGGCCAGCGCGGCCGCCTGGGGCAGCGTCAGCTCGGCGGCCGACACCCCGAAGAAGCGCTTGGCCGCCGCCTCGATCCCGTACGCGCCGGCGCCGAAGTAGGCGATGTTGAGGTACTTGCCGAGGATCTCGTCCTTGCTGTACTTCTCCTCGACCGCCATCGCGTACCGCAGTTCCTTGAGCTTGCGCGCGTAGCTGGCCTCAAGGGCGGCGTTCTTCTCCTTCTTGGTGACGGCCGAGTTGAGCAGCACCTGCTTGACGTACTGCTGGGTGATGGAGGAGCCGCCCTGGGCGATGCCGCCCGAGGTGAGGTTCTTGGCCAGGGCTCGCGCGGTGCCTTCGATGTCGATCGCGCCGTGCTGGTAGAAGCGGAAGTCCTCGATGGAGATGATGGCCGTCTTCATGATGTCGGCCACCTGGTCGAGCGAGACGTTCTCGCGGTACTCCTCGTAGAACTGGGCGATCTGGTTGCCCTTGGCGTCGAGGACCGTCGTCTTCTCGGCGAGCGGCGGTTCTTTGAGGTCTTCCGGCTTGATGTTCAGTTCCTCGGACGCCGAGACGAACATCGCTCCGGTGCCGCCGACCGCCGGCAATGCGATGGCCGCGGCCACCACTCCCGCGGCCATCGCAGCCCCGGTCAGGCGCACGATGCTCGACATTCGGGAACCCATGCGGAAAAACCTCCCCATCTCGGCTTTTGGGTGCATCCTAAACCCGCCCATGACCTGCTCTCTGTAAAAAGACGAAGCGCGCGCCGGCGGTGGATGCTTCTACCCCGGGTGAGACGCCGAAGCACGGGATTTGGTTCGCCGGGTTTCCCGTCGAATTCGTTTCCTGTGGGTCTGCGGGGATAGGGCGTGGTCATGACTTCTCACCGAGTGTTGCCACGCGAGCAGGCGCGGGTCCGTGAGCCGGTCACCGCTCCCCGCCGGAGGCCGGTCCTGGACGACACCCTGACGGTGCTGCTCGACCCGTACCGCTTCATCGGCGACCGGGCGCGGCGGCTCGGCTCCGACGTCTTCGAGACGCGGCTCCTGCTCCAGCCGACCATCTGCATGACCGGCGCCCAGGCCGCCGAGGTCTTCTACGACTCCGAGCTGTTCGTCCGGGACGGCGCCGCCCCCCGGCGGCTCCAGGCGACGCTGTTCGGCAGGAACGGCGTGCAGGCGCTCGACGGCGAGACCCACCGGGCGCGCAAGGCCATGTTCATGTCGCTGATGGGCCGGGAGGGCCGCGACCGGCTGGCGGAGCTGGCCGGCCGCCGCTGGCGCGAGCGCATCCGCGCCTGGGAGGGCATGCCGCGGGTCGTCCTGTACGAGGAGGTCAGCAGGCTGCTGTGCCAGGCGGTCTGCGACTGGACGGGCGTGCCGCTGCCGCCCGCGCGGGTGCCCGAGGTCACCGCCACCCTCCAGGCGGCCATAGAGGGCGCGGGCGGGCTCGGCGCCCGCTACCTGCGCGGCCGGTACGCCAGGATCAAGGGCGACCTGTGGCTGTCCGGCCTGATCCGCTTCGCCCGCGACGACCCCGGCCGCTTCGCCGGCACGGTGACCGGCCTGATCGCGGGCTACCGCGACCCCGACGGAACCCTGCTCCCGGCCAGGACCGCGGCCGTCGAGCTGCACAACGTGCTGCGGCCCACGGTGGCGGTGGCCAGGTTCGTGACGTTCGCGGCCATGGCCCTGCACGCCCACCCGGAGTACTACGAGCGCGTCCGCGAGGGCGACGAGCAGTTCGTCGAGCACTTCGTCCAGGAGGTACGCCGGTTCTATCCGTTCTTCCCGTTCGTCGCCGCCAAGGTGGCCAAGCCGTTCACCTGGAACGGCGAGCACTTCCCCGAGGGCCGGCGGACGCTGCTCGACCTGTACGGCATCGACCACGACCCGCGCCTGTGGGACCGCCCCGGCGAGTTCCGCCCGGAACGGTTCGCCGAATGGGACGGCGGCGAGTACGACTTCGTCCCCCAGGGCGGCGGCGACCACTACGAGGGGCACCGGTGCCCCGGCGAGTGGATCACCGTGGACCTGATGAAGCTGGCGGTGACCGCGCTGACCCGCTGGATGACGTACGGCGTGCCGGCCCAGGACCTGCGCATGCCGTCGTGGCGCGCCCCGGCCATCCCCAACAGCCGTTTCGTCATCGACCAGGTCGAGGCCGTCTGAGATTCGGCCAGCGCCGGGCAAAGAAGCGTGTTGTCGCGCGGGTGCGCGCGCGAGGGTCTGGCAACGTTCACCAGGGCGATTCTTCCGGCCTTGGTGGAGGGTTTCATGCGTCGTGTCGTGGACGACGAGGAGCAGGTCGATCAATTGGTCGCGGCCGCCAGGGCGTACTGGGGGGACGGCGCGGGCGACACGGGCTGCGTGGTGGCCGAGGCGTTCGACGAGGACGTCCGGGTGGTGGTGCGCACCGTCCTGGTCGCCAAGGCCGTGTGCGGGCTGCTGTCGGCCCGGCTGGTCGTGCTCACCGACCCGCGGTGGCGGCCGCTGGCCGAGGCGTTCGGGGCCGCCGCCGATCTGGGGCCGCCCGACGCGCTCGTCACCAGCCGGATCGATCCCGGCGTGCGCACCGACATCCCGGTCGTGCACGTGCACGGCACCGGGTCGTTGCAGGCGTACGCGCTGTTCCCGGGGCAGACCCCCGTCTCCTTCGGCGAGGAGCTGCCCGGCCGGGTCGCGGAGTTCTTCGAACGCCAGGTCTGGCCCAACAGGGAGGCGATCCGGCCGAGCGCCGAGCGTACGGCCTGGCGGGCCAAGGAGGGCTACCAGGTCCGCACCGACACCGAACGCCGCCAGCTCCGCCTCTACGGCTGCTCCAGGCTGCGCCTCGACCCCGGCCGGCCCACGGTCACGGTGTTCGGCCACATGCCGGGCCGCGACACCGAGCTGTTCGAGGAGGCCGAGCGGTACGCGGAGGCCGAGGAGTCGGCCAACTGGCTGTTCCTCGACCGCCTGCGCTCCGGCCTGCTGTCGCCGAACATCCTGTGGAGCATGACCGACGTCGCGGTCACGTTCGGCGGCAGCGACCTGCCCGCCTTCGGCGTCCCCGTCATCCAGGCCGGCTGGTCGGAGGGCGCCGCCTGCGGGGCCACCCACCTCGCGCGCACGCCGGAGGAGCTGCGCGACCGGCTCGGCGAGGCCGTCGCCGTGCACGGCAAGGCGGAGACGATCCTCGGCCCGGAGCAGCGCGAGCGCGCCCGCCTGTGGTTGTGGCTGCGACGCTGCGGCGCCGACGTGCCCACCCAGATCCTGCCGCGCTGGGAGCTCGGCCCCGACTATCCGCGGGCCCTGGCGGTCGCCCTGCGGCACGCGGAGCGCGACGGCGACCCGCTCTTCGACGCGGTGCGCCGCATGTGGGAGCGCCGCGACCCCGTACTCACCCGATTCGACTTCCAGGACCTGGCCAAGGCCACACTGACCCCCGCGAGGAGCGCCCGATGACCGGAACAGGACCCAGCACAGAGCTCGACCCGGTGATCCTGCCCGCGATCCCGCCCGCCCACGTGACCAGCGGGCGGTTCCCCGCGCTGCAGGTGATCGACCGGCTGCACCGGGGCAGCCAGATCGTGGGCAGGTTCGAGACGTCCGGGCTGGTCGGCTTCAAGGTGTCCGCGCAGGGACGGCCGCTGCGGGTGCAGATGTCGCTGTCCATGGACGAGCGGTCGGTCAGCGGCTGGCACACCGGCAGGACGGGCCCCGACTTCACGACGCCCCGATGCGTCCAGATCCGCTCCCAGGGACGCCTGCGCCAGTGCGTGCTGCTGCGCGGCCGCAACCCGCACGCCCGCGTGGCCTTCGACCTGACCCCCGAGGAGATCCCGGACGACGGCCTGATCTGCGTCGAGGCCCTGGACATCATGGAGGGCGACGGCGTCGGCGACGAGGTGCGCACGTTCCTGTCCGGCAGGGTCCAGGCCGACGGGGCGGCCGGGCTGCGGCTGGACAAGATCGTGTTCGAGGAGCCGCCCGCCGTCGACTACGACCCCGACACGCTCGACGGCTCCCGCTGCGAGCTGTCCTCGCTGATCAGCGGCGGCGGCCTGGCCAACGTCAACCGGCAGGGCGTGCGCGTCCTGCGGTCGGGCATGTTCCTGGTCAACCCGGTGCTGCGCGACACGTTCGGGGCCAGCGGGCGGATCACGCTGCGGCTGGGCACGAAGGCGGAGGCGGCCAGCATGATCCCGGCGACCTGGCGGCGGGTCAACAGCGAGCTGCGCTGGCTGCGGCACGCCACCAGGAAGCTCCTCGGCACGGCGGCCCCCACGGTGGAGCGCGTCTACAGCCTCAGGGACGGCGTGGCCGGGCCCTTCGGGCAGACCGTCCACGGGAACGTCACCGAGCTCGTCCTGCCGAGCCCGACGGTCTCGCCGTTCCTCGTGGTGATCGAGCGGGTGCCGGGTGTCCTGCCGACGCTGGAGTCCGGCACCTCGGACTAGCGGGAGCTTCCTTGACCCGTGTGACCTGCGACAGCCGGTGAAAGTCCGCCGTTTTGGCGGGAAAACTGGCGATCACCTGTGATAACGCCGCTCAGAGGGCAGTTGTCATGGGTGGGCGGGAACGGTTTGAGCATCGAGACGATCCGGCATCAGCAGTGCACGGTCATGCGCGCCACGGGCGAGCTCGACCACGCGGGACGGGTCCGGTTCAGCGCCCACATCAACACGGTGTGGGACTGGTCGCCCGGTCCCGTCCTCGTCTTCGAGCTGGCCGACCTGGTCTTCTACGACTCCTCCGCCATCGGCGTGCTGGCCACGGCGATCCAGCGGATGGAGGCGGAGCCGGGCGGCCGGATCATCGTGGTCAGCCCGTCCGACCACCTGCTGTCGGTGCTGCGGCTGACGGACCTGCTCTCCCACGTCGAGCTGCGCGGCAGCGTCGACGAGACCGTGGCGGAGCTGACGGTGGGCACCATCCCGCCGCCCGTCCCCCCGCCCTGGCCCGGGGGGACGTCGGACGTCGCCTACAGGCCGTAGGTCTCCAGCAGCCGCAGCCAGATCTCGCTCACGGTCGGGAACGACGGCACGGCGTGCCAGAGCCGGTCGAGCGGCACCTCGCCGGTGACCGCGATCGTGGCGGCGTGCAGCAGCTCGCCGACGCCGGGACCGGTGAAGGTGACGCCGAGCAGCACCTTCCTGTCCTCGTCCACCACGGCCTTGGCCCGGCCCCGGTAGCCGTCGCCCAGCAGGTACGCGCCCGAGACCGCGCCGAGGTCGTACTCGACCGCGCGCACCCGGAAGCCGGCCTTCCTGGCCTCGGCCTCCGTACGGCCGACCGCGCAGACCTGCGGGTCGGTGAAGACCACCTGCGGCACGCCGAAGCCGTCGGCGAGGTCGCGCATGGCGGGCAGGTCGTCGCCGTGCGCCCGCGCCGCGATCACGTCGCCGCAGATCCTGGCCTGGTACTTGCCGATGTGGGTGAGCAGCGCGCGGCCGTTGACGTCGCCGACGGCGTAGAGCCAGCCGCCCGGCACGCCGGTGGCCCGCATGCTGTCGTCGACCTCGACGGGCGCGTCGTCGGGCAGTCCGACCGTGTCCAGCCCGACCCCGCGGGTGGCGACCTTGCGGCCGGTGGCCACCAGCAGCTCGTCGGCCTCCAGCGGCGGTCCCTCCGACAGGTGCACGGTCACCTTGCCGCCCGGCTCGGGCCGCTCGACCCTGACCACGTCGGTGTGCAGGCGCACGTCGATGCCCGCCTCGCCGAACGACCGCGCGACCAGCTCGCCCGCGAACGGCTCGATCCTGCCGAGCAGCCCGCCACCGCGCACCAGCACGGTCGTCTGCCGCGCGCCGAGCCCGTGCATGGCCTGCGCCATCTCGCAGGCGACCACGCCGCCGCCGATCACGACCAGGCGTTCGGGCACCTTCTTCGCGGCGGTGACCTCGTGGCTGGTCCACGGCTTCGCCTCGGCCATGCCCGGCACCGGCGGGACCGCCGCCGTGCTGCCGGTGGCGAGCACGACCGCCTGCCGGGCCGTGAGCACCCGCTCGCCGCCGTCGGGGGTGGTGACGACCACCCGCCGCTCGCCGTCGAGCCGCCCCCTGCCGCGGACGAACTCCGCGGGCACGCCCTCGACCCAGCCCACCTGCCCTGAGTCGTCATAACGCGAGACCGCCTCGTCGCGCCGGGCGAGCACCGCGGCCACGTCGATCGGCCCGAGCGAGAGCCCGGGCACCCGGGACACCTCGCCGGCCAGGTCGACCGGCCGCAGCAGCGCCTTGCTCGGGATGCACGCCCAGTAGGAGCACTCGCCGCCGGCCAGCCGCTCCTCGACGATCGCGGCGCTCAGCCCGCCGCGCACCGCCCGCGCGACGACGTTCTCGCCCGCCGGACCGGCCCCGATCACGATGACGTCGAACTCCTCAGCCACGCTGCCTCCCCACACTCGTCGTCGATTCGCACTCTTTCATGTCCCGCCCGAGGCGGCGGCGTCGGCCACGGGCCGCAACCCTTTCGGGGGACAACGGAAAGCCCAGGCAGAGGCCCGGTGCCGGAGATGTTCCGCCGGTGGTCGGGCGGCGTTAACCCCGAGGGCCTAGCGTGCCCGCATGACTGCGCACCCCACGTCCGTGGTGTACCGGGCGGCGTCCGAGGGTTATCACACCTTCCGCATCCCGGCCGCCGTGGTGACGGCGGCGGGGACCGTCCTGGCCTTCGCCGAGGGGCGGCGGGGGTCGGCCGGGGACTCGGGGCACATCGACCTGGTGCTCAGGCGGTCGTCCGACGGCGGCCTGACGTGGGGCCCGCTCCAGGTGGTCGCCACGGAACCGAACCGCGGCACGGTCGGCAACCCCGCGCCCGTGGTGCTGGACGACGGCCGGATCCTGCTCGTCACCGTCCGGCAGGGCCCGTCGGCGACGGAGGAGAAGATCAGGCGCGGCCAGGTGCCTGCGGCCGCGGGGCGGCGGGTGTTCGTCCAGGTCAGCACGGACGACGGGGTCACCTGGCCGGCCCCGCGCGAGATCACCGCGCAGGTCAAGCGCCCCGAGTGGCGCTGGTACGCCACCGGCCCCGGGCACGCCGTCCGGCTCCGGAGCGGGCGCGTCGTGGTGCCGGGCAACCACTCCCTGCCCCCGTCCGGCTCGGACGACGGCACCGAGGGCCGGTACAACGGCGGCCACGCGCTGCTCAGCGACGACGGCGGCCGTACCTGGCGCATCGGCTACGTGGACGACAACCCCGACGGCTACGTCAACGTCAACGAGACCACCGCGACCGAGCTGCCCGACGGCCGCCTCTACCTCAACGCCAGGACGGACTCCGCCGCGCCGGGCACCCGCGCCGACGCCTGCTCCTCCGACGGCGGCCAGCGGCTCGACCTGCCCTTCCGCCCGCAGGCCGGGCTGGTGGGGCCGGTGGTGGAGGGCAGCGTGCTGTGGTGCGAGCCGCCCGGCGTGCTGCTGTTCTCCGGCCCGGCCGCGCCCGACGCGCGGGCGCTGATGACGGTACGGGCGAGCGCCGACGCCGGGGTCACCTGGCATCCCGTGCACACCGTGTCGGGCCTGCCCGCCGCCTACTCCGACCTGGTCAGGGTGGACGACGACACGGTGGGGCTGCTGTTCGAGACCGGCGACTTCGGGCCGTACGAGAGCATCGCCTTCCGGCGCCTCCCGGTCGCCGAGCTCGACCCCCGCCGGGCGTAGCCGCCCGTTCCTTTCCCTGAGCCCTGTGCTGACACAGGGCTGTGCTGACTACGCTGAGACAACCACTGTGCGACCGCGTGTGCGGAGTGTTCCGCATTACGCGCTAGCATTCCGATCAGCGGAACAGGCGAGGGAGAGTTCAGTGGCTGAGACCCAGTCCCCTGTGGGGAGCGTCGATCGTGCCCTGCTGATCCTGCAGGAGATCGGGAGACACAGCAGGGGAGTGACGCTCGACGAGCTGGCCACCAGGCTGCGGCTGCCGAAGAGCTCGCTCCACCGCCTGCTCGGGGCGTTGAAGCACCGGGGCTTCGCGGCCCAGCCGGAGCCGAGCGGGCCGTACTTCCTCGGCACCGAGATGCTGGCCACGGCCTTCCGGTTCTACGAGACGATGGACCTGCGCACGCTCGTCCGGCCGTTGCTGCTGCGGCTGAGCGAGGAGTTCTCCGAGACCGTGCACATGGCCATGCTCGACGGCGGCGAGGTCGTCTACCTGGACAAGGTCGAGGCGGTGCGGTCGATCACCATGACCTCGGTGGTCGGCGGGCGCAACGCGGCCCACTGCACGGGGGTGGGCAAGGCGCTGCTGGCCTGGACGTACCCGACGGACGAGGCGGTCAAGGCGTGGGCCGAGCGCTACGGGCCGCTGTCCGCCAGGACCAGGAACACCATCACGAACCCCGCCAAGCTGGCCGTCCACCTCGACCAGGTCAGGCAGCGGGGGTACGCGCTCGACCTGGAGGAGAACGAGCCGGGCGTGCGGTGCGTGGCGGCGCCGGTCTTCCTGGGCAAGACCGCGCCGGTGGCGGCGGTGAGCGTGACCGCGATCAAGGACCGCATGTCGGTCGCCCGCCTCGAAGAGGTCGGCCACGGCCTCCGCCGCGCCATCTCCGCCCAGGTCTGACCCCACCCACACCCCGCCTGCCGCCCCCCCGCACCGCCGCCCCCCGACACCCCGCAGCGCCGGGCGCTCGGCTCCCCGCCGTACGGTGGCGCCGGCTCGTCCCCCTCTCCCCAAAGGGACCCCGACCGGCTACGGTCGGAAAGAATGCGGAATCCCATTCCGTATCACGGACCAGAAGGACACAGGGCATGAAGCTGGAGAAGGTCCCCGTCCCCCGTGCCACCCTCGCGGAGGGCCCGAGGTGGGACGCCGCCACGGGCACCCTGCTGTGGGTCGACATCCCCGCCGGCCACGTGCACCGGCTGGACCCGGCCGGCGACGAGCGGGAGACGATCGAGCTGGGGCAGCCGGTCGGCGTCGCCGTGCCCCATGCCTCCGGCGGCCTCATGCTGGCCCTAAGGGACGGCTTCGCCCGGCACGCGGACGGCCGCACCGAGCTCGTCGCCCGGCCGCCCGAGCCCGCGGGCAACCGGATGAACGACGGCGCCTGCGACCGCGCGGGCCGCTTCTTCGCCGGCACCAAGGCCGAGGACGACACCCCCGGCGCGGGCTCGCTCTACCGCCTGGCCCGGGACCGTACGTGCGACAAGGTGCTGGACGGCGTCACGATCTCGAACGGCGTCGGCTGGAGCCCCGACGAGCGCCTGATGTACTACGTGGACACCGCGACCGACCGGATCGACGTCTTCGACTACGACCCGGCGACCGGCACGCTCGACGGCCGCCGGCCGTTCGCCGCCCTCCCCGGCCCCGACGGCCTGACGGTGGACGCCGCCGGCCACGTGTGGGTCGCGCTGTGGGGCGGCGCGGCGGTGGTACGGCTGCGGCCGGACGGGCGTACGGACCTCACCGTGGAGGTCCCCGCGGCCAACGTGACGAGCTGCGCCTTCGGCGGCCCCGACCTCGACGTGCTCTACGTGACCACCGCCTGGGACGGCGGCGCCGGCGGGGAGCTGTGGCGCTGCCGCACGCCCCACACCGGCCTGCCCGCCAATCCCTACCGCGGCCTCACCCCTTGACCGCCCCGGTCAGCGCCTGCACGAACCGGCGCTGGCCGAACAGGAACACGGCCAGCACCGGCAGCGTGGTCAGCACCGTGCCCGCCATGATCGCGGGCCAGTCGGCCCGGTGCTGGCCCTGGAACGTGGTCAGCCCCGCCTGCACGGTGTAGTTCGCCTCGGAGTTGATCACCACCAGCGGCCAGAAGAGGTCGTTCCAGGCCGTGATGAACGTGATCACGGCGAGCGCCGCCAGCGCCGGCTTGGCGACCGGCAGCACCACCCGGAAGAACAGCGCGACCCGCGTGCACCCGTCGATCCGCGCCGCCTCCTCCAGCTCCCTCGGGAAGGACTGGAAGAACGACGTCATCAGGTAGATCCCGACCGACGAGCTGAGCTGCGGGACCACCAGCGCCCCGAGCGTGTCCACCAGCCCGGCCTGGCTGAACATCAGGAACGTCGGGATCACGGTGAGCTGGAACGGGATCAGCGCGGTCGCGATGATCAGGACCAGCGTCAGCCGGGAGCCGATGAACCGGATCCGGGCGAAGGCGTACCCGGCCATGCTGCAGAGCACGACCTGGGCCGCCACGATCGCGCTCGACACGAGCACGCTGTTGAGGAACCAGCGGGGGAATTCGGAGCGCTCCATGACCGTGCGGTAGCCGCCGAGGTCGATGCCCTCCGGCAGGATCGGCGGCGGGAACCTGTTCAGCTCGGCCTGCGTCATGACCGAGCTGAGCACCAGCCACACGAACGGCAGCAGCGTCACCACCGACATCGGTGCCAGCACCAGGTGCCACTTGCTGGGCAGGCGTCGCCTCATCGCACGGCCCCTCTCCGCCGCGCGACCACCAGGCCCACGACGATCAGCAGCAGCGTCCCGGCGAACAGCGTGTACGCCACGGCCGCGCCGTACCCGGCGGCCGAGTAGCGGAAGGCGAGCTGCCAGACGTAGTAGACGATGGTCACGGTCGCGCTGGCCGGGCCGCCCTGGGTGGTCGTCATGACCAGGTCGAAGAACTGCAGCGCGTCGATCACGCCCCAGACCGCGAGGAAGACCGTGATCGGCCGTACGGACGGGACGATGATGTGCCGGAACGTGGCCCACCGCCCCGCGCCGTCGATGGAGGCCGCCTCCAGCACCGCTTTGTCGATCTCCTGGATGGCCGCCAGGTAGATCACCACGGCGAAGCCGAACCTGGTCCAGAAGAAGATCAGCGTGAGCACGTACATGGCCTGTGACGGGCTGCTCAGGAAACCCTGGAGCGGCAGGCCGAGCCGGCCGAGCACGCCGTTCATCAGGCCGAAGTCGCGGTCGAAGATGTAGCCCATGAGCAGGCCGGCCGAGGTGGCCGAGGCCACGTACGGGACCAGGAAGGCGGTCCGGTAGAACCCGATCCCGCGCACCTTCCTGTTCAGCAGCACCGCCACCACCAGCCCGAAGACCAGCGAGGCGGGGATGTAGAGCACCAGCAGCAGCCCGGTGTTGCGCACCGCCTGGAAGAACACCGGGTCCTGGAACAGCGCCCGGTAGTTGTCCAGGCCGACGTTCTCGGGCGTCTTCATCAGGTCGGAGTCGGTGAACGACAGCGCCAGCGCCCACGCCATCGGCACCAGCGCGAACCCGAGGATGATCAGCGTGGCGGGGCCCGCGAACGACCAGCCCGCGACGTGGTCGCCGAGCCCGCGGCTCTTCCTGGCGTGCCGGGCGGCGGGCGCGCCGACGGCGGCGCTGCTCATGAGCCCGGCACCGCCAGCACCGCGTCGGACTTGGCCGCGGCCTCGTCCAGGGCGGTCCTGGCGTCGGCCTTGCCCAGCAGCGCCTGCGCGATGGCCTCGGCGACGAAGGACGACACGCGGGGGTACTTGGTGGTCGGCGGCCTGACCCGCTTGGCGTTGGCCAGGTTCCCGGAGATCACCTCGATGCCCGGGTATTTCCGCAGATAGTCCTGGTAGCCGGGCAGCTTGGTGATCGACTCCCTGATGGGCAGCGAGCCCGTGTCGCTCATCCACACGAGCTGCTGCTCCGCGGCCGTCAGCCAGCTCAGGAACGTGGTCGCCGCCTTGACGCGGCGCTCGTCGTGCTCGAACACCACCCAGTTGTCCGGGCCGGAGACGGTCTCGTGGTTGCCGTTGGTGCCGGGCAGCCGCGCGACGCCGTAGTCGACCTTGGCCGCCTGGAGGTCGGGCAGGACCCAGGGGCCGGAGAGGAACATGGCCAGCCGTCCGGACTCGAACAGCTTCTGGCCCTTCTCGGCCGGGCTGGAGTCGAGGTAGACCGACTTGTCGTCCACGGCCATGCCCCGGATCAGGCCGAGCGCCTGCTGCCCGGCGGCGGAGTTGAACGCCGACTTCTTGTGGTCGGGGGTGAGGATGTCGCCGCCCGCCTGCCACAGCAGCGGCCAGAGCCCCCAGACGGCCTCCTCGCCGCCGCTGATCGCCCAGGTGGTGCCGAAGACGCCCTGTTGGGCGTCGGTGGTCTTCCTGGCGATGTCGCGGAAGTCGTCCCAGGTCCAGTCGGGGCCGGGGGCCTTGACGCCCGCCTTGGCCAGCAGCTTCCTGTTGTAGAGGACGACCATGTTGTCCACCACGGCGGGGAAGCCGATGACCTTGCCCTGGACGGTGACCGCCTCGCGCTCGTTGGCCCAGAAGTCGTCCCAGCCGACGGTCGGGTCCTTGACGTGGGAGGTGAGGTCGGCGGTCTTGGGGTTCCTGGCCACGTTGGGGGCCCAGGAGCCGTACAGGTAGGCGATGTCGGGGTAGGCGTCCGAGGTGAGCGCGGCAGTGATCTTGGGTAGCATGCCGTCTGCGGTCGCGCCGCCGGACTCGGTGCTGACCTTGATGTCGGGGTGACTCTGGTTGAACCGGGCGACCAGCTTCTCGATCGACTTCGCCGAGGTGTCCTCCTGGCCGTGCCAGATGGTGATCTCGACCGGGCCGTTCGCCCGTTCCTGTCCTCCGCCGCCGCAGCTCGCCGCGGCCAGAGCCAGGGCGACGACGGCCAGGGTCGTACGGGGCCTCATCGGGCGGTCTCACGGATGTGGTGAATGGGTCGTGCCATGGGGTTCCCTCCACAGAGCACGGCGGGCGTGGCGGCCCGCTGCGTGCGGCGAGTATAGTCACGCATCCACGATGCAGACTAGAGTTCCACTAGACGGAATGAGGGCGCGAACGTGCGAACCTTGACCCTTTTAGTCCGGCTGGCCGCGGTCGCGGCCCTGAGCTGCGCGCCGCTCGCGGCGCTCGCCGCCCCCGCCACGGCCCAGACGGCGGAGACGGCGGAGACGGCGCAGGCGGGACCGTGGAAGCCGCCGCTGCAGAGCCGCTGGCAGTACCAGCTCCAGGGCAACGCCAAGTACGCCGCCACCGGCGGCGTCAACGTCGACATCTGCGTGGCCCCCCAGTCGGGCGGCGCCTGCGTCAGGCCGGCGGTGTTCGACATCGACCTCTACGCCGACGGCGACGTGGTGGGCAACAACACCACGCTCAACACCGCGGCGGTGAAGGCCGTCCACGCCCGCGGCGCGAAGGCCGTCTGCTACGTCGACGCCGGCTCGATCGAGGAGTACCGGCCCGACTACCAGCAGTTCGTCGCCTGGCACAAGAGCCACGGCAACTCCCTGCTCGGCAAGCCGTTCAGCGCCGAGTTCCCCAACGAGCGCTGGGCCAACATCAGCAACGACCAGGGCCAGCGGGACTTCCTGCTGAAGATGATGGAGGCCCGGGTCGACAAGTGCGCCCAGGCCGGCTTCGACGGGGTCGAGTTCGACGTCGTCAACGCCCACGAAGAGGGCAAGTCGGTCACCGGCTGGACCGTCAGTCCCGCCACCCAGCTCATCTACAACAAGGCGCTGGCCGACCTGGCCCACCGCAAGGGCCTGTCCGCGGCGCTCAAGAACGACCTCAGCCAGGCGGCCGAGCTGGTGTCCAGCTTCGACTACGCCGTCAACGAGGAGTGCTTCCAGTACGACGAGTGCGGTCAGCTGAGCGTCTTCGTCAAGGCGGGCAAGCCGGTGTTCCAGGTCGAGTACGAGACGGCGCCGTCGTCCTTCTGCCCCAAGGCGGCCAAGCTCGGCATCAACGCGATCAAGAAGGCCGTGGACTACTCGCTGAAGGACACGCCGTACAAGCCGTGCAAGTAACAGGAGCCCTGCCCGTCACGGGCTGAGCGGGACCCTTGGGGGGTGTCGCGGCCGTTCGCCGGGCCGCGGCACCCCCTACGCGTCGGGTGGCCGGCCGTGCGACGCTCTGGACGCCTTCCTGCTCCACGGTCGCGCATCGGGTTCTTTCTCGTCACAGAATGCAGTTCCGAAGGCCCTGACATGGCCGTCTAGTTCCGCTTGACGGAATGATAGTGCGGGATACGGAACCAATGCTATTTTCTGATGACCTTCGAGAGGGGCGAACCACGCATGTACCCCGAGATCGACACCCCCGCGCTGGTCATCGACCTCGACGTGGTCAGACACAACGTCACCGAGATGGCCAAGGCCGCCGCACGGCACGGCGTGCGCCTGCGTCCGCACGTCAAGACCCACAAGATGCCCGAGCTGGCGTTGCTGCAGCTCGAAGCCGGGGCGACCGGCATCACCTGCGCCAAGCTGGGCGAGGCCGAGATCATGGCGGACGCCGGGATCGACGACATCCTGCTCGCGTTCCCGATCTGGGGTGAGGCCAAGCTGCGCCGCCTGGCCGCGTTGCGGGAGCGGGCCCGGGTGCGGGTCAGCCTCGACTCGCCGGAGGTGGCGGCCGGTCTCGGCCGGCTGCCGGGGCCGCCGATCGAGGTGCTGGTCGAGGTGGACACCGGCCAGCACCGGCTGGGCCGCCCGCCGGGCCGTCCCACCGCCGACCTGGTGACCGAGATCGCCCTGGTCCCCGGCGTGGACGTCGTCGGGCTGCTCACCCTGGCCGGGCACGCGTACCACGCAAGCAGCCCGGAGGAGCTGGCCGAGACCGCCCGCCGCGAGGGCGAGGACCTGGTGGCCACCGCCGAGCTGTGCGCCCGCGACGGCATCGAGCTGCGCGAGATCAGCGTCGGCTGCACCCCCACCGCCCGGCACGTGGCGGGCGTGGCGGGGGTGACCGAGATCCGGCCCGGCACCTACATCTTCAACGACGCCTCGATGATGCGGCTCGGCGTGGCCACGGAGGGCACCACGGCGGCCCGCGTGCTGGCCACCGTGATCGCCAGGCCGACGCCGGAACGGGTCGTGTTCGACGCGGGCACCAAGTGCCTGGCCTCAGACGGCAGCGGCATGCCCGACTGGATCAGGGTGGCCGGGCGGCCGTACGCGCACATGGTGTTCCTCAACGAGGAGCACGCCGTCGCCCGCCTCGACCCCGAGCACGTCGGGGAGCTGCCCGTCGGCACGCGCGTGCAGCTCGTCCCGAGCCACGCCTGCTCGGTCGTGAACCTCTTCGACGTCGCGCACGGCGTCGAGAACGGGCAGGTCACCACAGGTCTGCGCGTCGCGGCACGCGGCGCGGTGCGTTGAGGAAGGACGGCGTCATGCGGGGACTGGCCGGGAAGCGGGTGCTGATCAGCGGGGGGAGCAGCGGCATCGGAGCCGCCACCGCCCGCAGGTTCCTGGAGGAGGGCTCGCGGGTGGTGCTCACCGGGCTGGACGGCGACGAGGTCGGGCGCGCCGTCGCCGAGCTCGCGCCGCTCGGCGAGGTGAGCGGCCTGGCCGGCGACGTCAGCTCGGCGGACGACGTCGCACGGCTGGTCGCGGGCGCGATCGAGGCCATGGGCGGCGTGGACGTGCTCGTCAACAACGCCGGCACCGCCTGGCGGGAGCCGTTCCTGGAGATCACCCCCGACCACTGGGACCGGATCATCTCGGTGAACCTGCGCGGCATGTTCCTGATGGCCCAGACCGTCGCCCGCCACCTGGTGGAACGGGGGACGGGCGGCGTGATACTCAACATGTCCTCGACCAACGGCCTCGGCGGCGAGGCCGACTACGCCCACTACAACGCCTCCAAGGGCGGCGTGCTGCTGCTGACCAAGACCATGGCCGTCGAGCTCGGCAAGCACGGCATCCGGGTGAACGCCCTGTGCCCCGGCTACATCCGCACCCCGCTGAACGCCTCGATCTCGTCGGGGCTCGCCGACGACTTCGTCTCCGCCTACGAACGCGACCACATCCCGCTGGGCCGGGCCGGGCTCGCCGAGGAGGTCGCCGCCGCCTACGCCTTCCTCGCCTCGGACGACGCCGCGTTCGTCCACGGCACCGAGCTGGTGATCGACGGCGGTCAGCTAGCGATCATGTGAGTCGCCGGGGCGCGGCACCTTCATGGCGATGATCAGGCCGTGCCCCGAGTCGTCGTCGGTACGCAGGTGGGACAGCTCGACGGTGAGCTGCGTCGGCCGGCCGCGGCCGTTGACCGCGTCGAGCGCGACCCTCCTGGCTCCGGCCCTGGTCGTGCCCCCGGCCAGTGTGTCCCGGACGAGCGGGACGATCCGCTCCACCGGCAGCCCCGTGCCCAGCGAGGCCAGCGGACGCCCCACCGCCTCGCCGGCCCGCACCCCCCACAACTCCTCGGCCCCCGCCCCCCAGATGAGCACCCGCATGTCGGCGTCGAGCACCACCACCACGTCGCCCAGCCCGTGGAGCAGCGAGGCGGTGATCCGGCCGACCGCGTCGAGCTCGGCCGCGCGGGCGACCAGCGCGTCGTTGGCGCGGCGCAGCTCGGCGGCGCGGGCGGTGAGCGCGTCGTTGGCGTGGCGCAGCTCGGCGTTGGCCGAGCGCAGCTCGTCGTTCGCGCGCTCCAGGTCGGCGTTGGCCGAGCGCAGCCGGCCGACGATCGCGGACCAGCGGCCGGGTGGCGGCAGGTTCTCCTGGCGGTCGGGGGTGATGGGCGTCTCGTCCCGTTGCGGCCGCAGCCGGCGGGTGCCGTGGTGCTGCTCGGAGCGGGGGTCGCGGGCCCGGCGGAAGCAGGCCAGATGGCGGTTGACCGGCCTGGGCGGGCCGGTCTGCTCGTAGATCTCGACGCCGGTCCCGGCCAGGGCCTCGGGCATCGTGCCGAACAGGGGGATCGCGGTGCCGCCGTGCTCGGTCATGAGCGCGATGAGGCGGCACAGCGCGGGCTGGGCCTCGGCGACGGCCAGGTGGCCGCCCTTCTCCAACATGGCGCGGTGGGTGATCGCCAGCTGTTCGACGCCGTTCAGGTCGCAGAACCAGAGGTCGCCCGCCGCGACGATCACGTGTTTCACCCGCGAGCGCGGCAGGGGGTCGAGGAAGGCGGCCAGGATGGGGCTGGTCGTCGAGTCGAGCTCGCCCGCCAGGGCGACCACCAGGGTGGTGTCGCCCACGGGCACGAGCCGTACTGAGAGCTGCATCATCGGATTCGCTCCTTCCCTGAACTCTGCGTGATCGGAGATCGACGCGCCGCAGGGTCCGGCTGCATGCCCCATACTCCTCCTCCTGCGGGAAAAGAGCCAGGCGCTCACCGTGCGTGAGCGAGGGTCCAGCAGGCTCCCTGGGTGAGGGGGTTGGGCAGCGTCGTCCAGCTGTCGCCGGGCGGGGCGCCCGCGAGCTGGGCGAGCAGGTGGGCCTTCACCCGGATCCGCTCGCCGAACAGGGCCTCGCGGTCGGCGCGCACGTCGGGGGTGTCGGGGAGCGCGTCGAACGCCCGCCGCGCGGCCCGCGCCACGACGGCCCACAGACGTGACTCGGCGGTACGGTCGCCCTCCCCCAGAAGGGAGACGAGACTGCCGAAGGTGGTGCCGACGAGCGAGCCGAACAGCTTGGCGTGCAGGACGCCGGGGTCGTCGCTGAGCAGCCGGGGGCTGACGGGCGGCGTCCCGAAGCCGTTGCGGGCCAGCCGGGCCGGGCTGATCCGGACGTCGGCCAGGTCGCGGTAGACCAGCTCGACCGGGCGGCCCCGCCGGTCCAGCACGACCAGCAGGTTCTGGCCGTGGGCCTCCAGCGCGACCCCGAGGGCCAGCAGGCCGAGCGCCGCCGCCGTCGCCGCGCCGGCGAAGGCCGCCAGCCACTCGCCGGCCCGCTCGCCTCGTGGCGCGTCCCACTGGGCGGGGGCGGTGAGAGCGGCGACGGGCAGCACGGTGTGGCCGGGCACGCGGGGCGTCGGATCGCGCAGCATGACGGACAGGTCGGCGGTGTGCTCGCCGCGCACGGCCCCCGCGGCGCCGGACAGGTAGCGGGCGATGCGCGGACGTCCGCCGAGCCGCGCCGACAGGGCGGTGAGCAGGTCCGACAGGGGGACGCAGTCGCGTACCGAGCCGGGGGAGATGTCCCTGACGCCGGAGGTCATCCGGGTGGTGAACGCCGTCTTGAGGTGCGGGCCGCCGTCCAGGGGCGCGAGGGTCCGTACGGACATCAGCGGATGGCACGGCAACGCCCCGATCGCGTACGGGTGCACCCCCAGCCCGGCCAGCACGTGCCGGGTCTGCCAGGGGTGGACGGGCAGCAGCAGCCGGTCGCCGTCCATGAGCGAGCCCGGCCACGGCCCGGTGACCAGGCATTCGGCGGCGGGCACCGCCACCAGGTCGAGCGCGACGACGGGCCGGTGCTCCGGCATGTACGCCAGTTGCTCGGCCACCGACACCCCCGGCCGGTTGCGGCAGCCCGGATGGTAGGGATGGCCGTCGACCACGCTCTGCTCGTACCGTTCCGGTCCCGGCTCGCGGAGCGGGGAGGCCGCGCCCGCCCGGGACAACGCCAGGGAGGCGACGCTGTTGTCCAGGTCGGCGACCAGCCCCGCCGCGCCGGGCAGGCCGAGCGCCGCCAGCAGCTCGGCCGGGTCCGTGTACGGGACGCCGTCCAGCCGCAGCACCGGCTCGTCGGCCAGGTCGTACGGCAGCCGGGCCCGGCCGGTCAGCTCGCGGCCGTCCGAGAGCCGTACGCGCAGGTCGGCACCCACGGCGACCGGCTCGGCGAGGCCCGGCAGGGGCTCGCAGAGCAGGCCCCGCCACAGCCGTCCCATGACGGCGGCCCGCGCCCCCGGCAGGGCCGCGGCGTAGCCGGGCGTGAGGTCCGGGCGCACGGCGGCCAGCTCCCTCGCGAACCGCGCCGCAGAATGCCGCATGAACCCCCCCCGTATCCAGGAACATGCCCAGGTGAGCACCCTGTGGACACTGATCGGTACAAAAGGGTAGGACAGGTCGCCATGGCATATATCGACGGCCTCCTCCCACCGGCCGGCCCGGCATCCGAGGCGCAAGACCACCAGGCGGCGGACGGGGCCGCGGACCTCGCGGTGACGGCCCTGCTCAACTGCCTGCTCCGCGAGGTGGCCGAACCCGCGACCGCCGAGGACGGCGTGTGGGTGCTGCCCGCGACCGGGCACATCCTGCACGTCCGCCCCGGACGGTACCCCGGCGCCCCCGCCCTGCGCACCCCGGGCGGCCCGCGCCCGCTCTCCCTGGCCGCCCTGGTGGCGCTGACCGAGGACGAGCTGCGGACGCGCACCGGCCACGCCAACCCGTCCCTGGCCAAGGAGATCATGGAGAGCCGGGACGTCATGGCCGCGCTGCTGTCGGCCCAGCGCGCCACCACCCCGCCCGCCGACCTGTACCTGCGCTCGGAGCAGGCGCTCGTCGCCGGTCACCGCTACCACCCGGCCCCCAAGGCGCGCGGCGGATCAGGCCCGGACGCGTGGCTGCCCTACTCGCCGGAGGCCCGCGCGAGCTTCGCCCTGCCGCTGCTCGGGGTGCCCGCCGAGGCGCTGGTCGAGCAGGGCGACGCGAGCGCGCTCGACCGGCTCGGCCCGCCCGCCCCCGACGGACTGACGCTGCTGCCCGCCCACCCCTGGCAGGTGGAGCTGCTGGGCGGGCTCAAGGAGCTGCGCCACCTCGGCGCCACGCCCGCGCGGGCGGTGGCGACGGCCTCGATCCGCACGGTGTACCTGCCGGAGGCGGACCTGTTCTGCAAGTTCAGCCTGGACGTGCGGATCACCAACGACATCCGCCGCCTGTGGCTGCACGACCTGCGCTGGCTGGGCCTGATCGACGACCTGCTGGGCGTGGCGTTCGACGACCTGCCCGAGCACCGGCCGCGGCCCGCCGTCCTCGGCGACCGCGGTTACCGCAGCCTGGAGCTGGGCGGGGACGGCGGCGAGGCGCTGGCGGTGATCGTCCGCGACGGGCTGGGCGGGCACCTGCGGCCGGGGCTGACGGCGCTGCTGGCCGCGGGGGTCAGCGAGGGCTTCCCCGGCAACCCGCTGGACGGCCTCGACGCCGGCCAGGCGCTCGTGTGGTGGCGGCGTTACCTCGACCACGTCGTGCCGCCGGTCCTGCACGCCTACTTCCGCCACGGCGTCGTGCTCGAATGCCACCTGCAGAACGTGCTCATCGGCGTGGACGGGCGAGGCCTGCCCGGCCAGGCGATCTTCCGCGACCACGAGGGGGTCAAGCTGACCGCGGACCGCCACCGCCTGCCCGGCGCCCGCACGCCCGTCGTGAGCCCCGCCTACGGCTGGGAACGGCTGCTGTACTGCCTGGTCGTCAACAACCTCTGCGAGATCGCCGGAGCCGTGGCCGAGCGGCACCCGGAGCTGCGGGCCGAGCTGTGGGCCGGGGCGAGGTCGGTGTTCGCCGGCTGCGCCGAGGACCACGGCGAGCCCGAGGAGCTGCGCGAGCTGCTCGCCGGCGCGTACGTGCCCGCCAAGGCCAACCTGCTGCTGCGCTGGCTGGAGGCGGACGGCGCGGACATGCGGTGCGTGCCGATGCCCAGCCCTTTGCGACTCTTTACGCCATAAGCTATCCTCGCCGAGGACAACCGTTTACGGTGTATCGAATTCACGGAGGCCACCGGTGACCACGGCGAAGCTGCACGACGGAAGCACCATCGAGACAGAGGTCCACGGGTCGGGGCCGGTGCTGCTCCTGGCCGTCAACCCCAAGCCGATCGAGGGCGAGGCGGCCGAGGAGATGCGGAAGTGGGGGGCCGACCCGGCGCTCGGCCGCTCGCTCATCGACGGCCTCTCCGACGGCTTCCGCGTCGTGGCCTTCGACTACGAGGGCCACGTCCTCGCCCATCCCAAGCCGGACACGCTCACCCCCGACAACGTGGCGGCCGACATGTTGTCGGTGGCCGACGCGGTCGGGGCCGACCGGTTCGCCTACTACGGCTACTCCTGGCTGGCGCTCAGCGGGCTCCAGCTCGCCCTGCGCACCGACCGGCTCTCGGCGCTGGTCATGGGCGGCTACCCGCCGCTCGGCGGGCCCTACGCCGAGATGCTGAAGGTCACCGAGGCCACGTACCGGATGGCCGTCGCGCCCAGGACCGCCACGCCGCCGGCCACGGGGACGGGCGAGCCGGGCGACTGGTCGTCGACCGAGGTGACCCTGAGCGAGGGGCAGGCCAGGCAGTTCGCCACCCTGTACCGGGCGCTGCGCGGGTTCGACGACGGCCAGGTGCGCCTGTCCTGCCCCCGGCTGTGCTTCGTCGGCTCCGCCGACGAGATCGTCTACGACGAGCGGTGGGGCGGCACCCACGTCAGCATCGCCGGTCCGGTGCTCCGTGAGCGGGCCGCCATCGAGGCGCTGGGCTGGGACGTCGAGGTGCTCGACGGGCTCGACCACGCCGGGGCCATGCAGGCGGCGAACGTGCTGCCGATCCTGCGGCCGTGGCTGGAGAAGGCGCTGTTTCTCCCGGCCTGAGCTGGGCAGATGCCCGGCGGGTCCGGGAACGGGGGGAACATGGCGAAGGGGAGCGGCCGCGACGGCGTTCAGCCGGTCGATGAGCCCATCGGGAAGCTGGAGCTCGTGCACGCCTTCGAGTCCGGTCCGATGCCGACCGGCGTCACGGTCTCCCGTGCCGGCCGGATTTTCGTGAACTTCCCCAAATGGGGTGACGACGTTCCGGCGACCGTGGTCGAGCTGCGGGACGGCGACGCCGTCCCCTACCCGGACCAGGAGTGGAACACCGAGGCCGACGAGCCGTCGAAGTGGCTGGTCTCGGTGCAGAGCGTGGTCGTCGATCCCATGGACAGGCTGTGGATCCTCGACACCGGCAGCCCGATGTTCCGGCCCACCAGGAAGGGCGGCCCCAAGCTCGTCTGCGTCGATCTGGAGACCGACACCGTGGTCAAGGTCATCATGTTCGACCGCGGTGTCGCCCTGGAGACGTCCTACCTCAACGACGTGCGGTTCGACCTGCGCAAAGGGGTCGCCTATCTCACCGACTCCGCCGACAAGGGGCCCAACGGGATCGTCGTGGTCGACCTGGCCAGCGGGCAGGCGTGGCGCCGGCTGCACGACCACCCGAGCACCAAGGCGGAGCGGCCGCCGGACTTCGTGCCGGTCGTGGAGGGCCGGCCGTTCCTGGAACGACCGCAGGACGGGCCGCCGTCGCCCGTCCTGATGGGGTCGGACGGCATCGCGCTCCCGGCCGGCGGCGAGCGGCTCTGGTACTGCCCCCTGCTCTCCCGCCGCTGGTACAGCGTGTCCACGGACGCCCTGGTCGACCGCACGCTGGACGACGCCGAAGTGGCGGCGACGGTCAGGGACGAGGGCGACAAGGGCGGCTCGGCCGACGGCCTGGAGGCCGACGACGCCGGGCACATCTACCTGACCGACTGGGAGCACAACGCGGTGCTGCGCCGGATGCCCGACGGCACGATCGACACCCTGGTGCACGACGCCCGCCTGCTGTGGCCGGACACGCTGTCGGTCGCCGACGGCCACCTGTACGTGACCGCCAACCAACTGCACCGGCAGGCCAGGTACCAGGAGGGGCGGGACCGGCGGCGGTACCCGTACGCGCTGTTCCGGGTGCCGATCGACGCCGGCCCGGTCCGGCTGGTCTAGCGGCGCGGGTGGCCGCGCCTCTCCTGCGCCGGCTGAGCCTCTTCGGACAGCCCGGGGCGCGTGGGCAGGGTCTGGGTCATGGTTTGCCGCCTTCGTCGACGCGGTATGCCCGCTACGTAGAGGTACTGATCAGATACCGAACGACGCCATCGCTAAACCTCTGCACTGGCCACATGGGGGGCTTAAGGCCGATGAATGCCGCTAAATACGACAGGTTTCCCGACGGCGTGACCGTCCTGGGGGCGTCATGTCGCTGAACGCACGCATCGGCAGGATCGAGAGCCTGCTCGAACGGGCCGAACCGCCCGCCGTCGAGCTGGCCCAGGCCCTGCTCGACCTCTACGGCGAGGGCCTGACGCGGATCATGGCGGCGGCCGACGACGACCTGGCCGCCCGGCTGGCCGCCGACGACGTGGTCGCACACCTGCTGCTGCTGCACGACCTCCACCCGATCGACGTGCGGACCCGGGTCGAGGACGCCCTGCGCGGCACCGGCGCCGAGGTGATCGCGGTCGAGGGCGACCTCGTACGCCTGCGGCTCGCCGACGGCGACGGCTCGGCGGACGCGGTGCGCCGGGCAGTGCGCGACGCGGCCCCCGAGGTCGAGCAGGTCGAGATCGTCCGGTCGGCGTCCGGCGTGGGGGCCGGCAGATGGACCACGTGAGGCGCATCGCCCGCGCCGTCCTCTACGGCGGTTACCTGCTGTGGCCCAGCCGCCACTCCGCCCCGCCCGACCGGCGGCGCTGGACGTTCGGCGGCGTGCACCCCGAGTCGTACGGCCGGGCGCACGAGGGCAACCCGTGGCTGACCCAGACCCAGTGCCTGCTGGAGGCCGGCGGCGACGACGTCGTGGACGTGCACGTGCGCTTCCTGCACCTGGTCACCTGCGAGGTGGCCGTGCAGCGCGAGGGCGAGCTGGTCTGCGTGCCCGAGCTGACCGTCGGCGGCGCCCGCCACCTGCCCAGGGAGGAGGCCAAGGAGCGGGAGGTGGCCGAGACCGGGCTGCGCCTGGCCGACCTGCTGGCCTGCCCGGCCGGCATGGAGATCCACGTGCCGCCGGGCCAGCGGGCCGAATGGCTCGACGGCGAGGGCGTGCTGCTGCGCGGCTGGGAGGCGCTGAGCGGCCGGGCCGAGGTGTTCGCCGAGCGGCTGCGCGAGGGCCTGTTCCGGCTCACCGTCCGGGTGGCGAACACCAGCGCGTGGCAGGGCGACTCGCGCGCGGAGGCCATGAAGCACACCCTGATCTCCGCGCACACGGTCGTGAGCTCGCCGGGCGGCCGGTTCGTCTCGCTGACGGAGCCGCCCGAGGGGCTGCGCGCGCTCGCCGCGGGCTGCCACAACATCGGCACCTGGCCGGTGCTGGTGGGCGAGGAGGGCGAGCGGCACACGATGTTGTCGGCCCCGGTCATCCTCTACGACCATCCCAAGGTCGCGCCGGAGGGCGGCACGTTCGACGACATGGAGATCGACCAGCTCCTCGACCACTGCGCCGCGCTCACCCCGGAAGAGCTCATGCGCCTGCACGGCACCATGCGGGAGACGTGACATGGACACTCGGTACCCGACGGAACGGCCGGGCCCGGCCGAGGCGATCGTCGACGGCGTGCGGCTGGCCCCGGGCAGCCGGGTGCGCCTGCGCCCGAAGAGCCGCGCCGACATCCTCGACCTCGCGCTCAACGGCCGCCTCGCGGTGATCGAGAGCGTCGAGCGGGACGACGACGGCGGCTTCCACGTCGGCGTCACCCTGGCCGGCGACCCGCTGCGCGACCTGGGCGAGTCCAGGCTGCCGTGCCACCGGTTCTTCTACTCGGCCGAGGAGCTCGAACCCGTCGGAGGAGGCTGCCGCCCGCGCGTCCTGGTGGCCGGGATCGGCAACGTCTTCCTCGGCGACGACGGCTTCGGCGTCGAGGTCGTGCGCCGGCTGGCCGACGACGACCTGCCCGCCGACGTGCTCGACTTCGGCAGCCGCGGCCTCGACCTGGCCTACGCGCTCCAGCGCGACTACGAGGCCGCGATCCTCGTGGACGCCGCGCCGCGCGGCGAGCCGCCGGGCACGCTGACCCTGCTCGAACCGGACATGCCCGGCCTGGGCGGCATCGCGGCCGAGAGCCACGGCCTCGACCCGGTCAAGGTGCTGCGCATGGCGCGCGAGCTCGGCCGGGTGCCCGCGCGGGTGCTCGTGCTGTGCTGCGAGCCGGCCCGGCTGGTCACCGACGACGTGCTGGTGGAGCTGAGCGAGCCGGTGCGCGGAGCGGTCGAGGAGGCGGTCCGGATGGTGCGCTCGCTGGTCATGGACGTGCTGGCGGAACGGGCCTGACCCCGTCCGGCTCGCCGGGCACCGAGCGCATACGGCCGATGATGGCGGTCGTCGAGCGGTCGGGCAGGTAGTCCAGCACCAGCACCTCGCCGCCGAGCGAGCGCACCAGCGGCGCCTCCGGCAGCATCTCCGGGGTGTAGTCGCCGCCCTTGACGTAGATCTCCGGCCTGATGAGCCTGAGCAGGCGTTCCGGGGTGTCCTCGTCGAACTCGGTCACGTAGTCCACGTCGTTCAGGGCGGCCAGCACCGACATGCGGTCCTCGCACGGGTTGAGCGGGCGTCCCGGGCCCTTGAGCCGGGTCACGCTGGCGTCGCTGTTGACCGCGACCACGAGCACGTCCCCGAGCTGCCCGGCCTGCTCCAGGTAGCTGACGTGGCCCCGGTGCAGCACGTCGAAGCAGCCGTTGGTGAACACGATGCGCTCGCCCCTGCGCCGGTGCTCGTCCAGGAGCTGGGCCAGGCGCTCGGCCGCCTGCACGGTGCCCTCCTGGCGGCGCAGGGCGCGCAGCAGCTCGTAGCGGGTGCAGATGGACGTGCCCGCGCGGCGTACGACCACGCCGGCCGCGGCCTGGCCCGCCTCGGCGGCCTCCTCCGGCGTCGCGCCGGCGGCCAGCCAGAGCGAGAAGGCCGCGGTGTAGGTGTCGCCCGCGCCGGTCGCCATGTGCTGCGGCGCGGGCCGGGCGTAGGTCCGGTACGGCGGGCAGCCGGCCCGGTGCAGCAGCGTGCCCTCGCCGTCCAGGGTGGTCACCACGATCCGGGCCCCGGTGGCGGCCAGGATCTGCGCGGACCGCGCCATCAGGTACGCCGGCCGGTCGGCCGCGGCGTCCACCTCGCCGAGCAGGCCCACCACCTCGGCGTAGTTGGGCAGCACCGCCGCCGGCGCGCACTCGCCCCAGGGCGCGACCGCGTGCGCGTCCACCACGAGCAGCGGCAGCCCGGCCAGCGCCCGGCGCACCGCCGGGGTGAACACGCCGCCGCCGTAGTCGCAGGCCACGACGACGTCCGCGCCCGCCACGGCCGCGGAGACGCGGGCCAGCAGCTCGCGTTCGGCCTCGGGCGGGATGACGTCGAGGTCCTCCTCGTCGTAGCGGGCGGTGAGCTGGCCGCTGGTGACCAGCCGCCGCTTGTGCGCGGTACGCCGCCCCGGCACCGCCTGCAGATCCGTCTCCACGCCGAGCAGGCGCAACGCCTGGACGAGCTGGTCGCCGCAGGGATCGTCGCCCACGACGCCGACGAGCCGGACGCGGGCCCCGAGCGCCGCCAGGTTGGCCGCGGTGTTGCCGGCCCCGCCCGGCGCGTCCTCGACCGCCTCCAGGCTCATCACGGGCACCGGCGCCTCCTGGGCCAGCCGCTTGGCCGAGCCGTGCAGCCACGAGTCGAGCATGACGTCGCCGACGACGACCGCGCTGACCGTCTCTTCCCTCAGGGTGCCCATAGAGGGCGAGTACCTGTAGAAGCCCAGATCAAACGCATAACGGCTCAAATAGGTTCGTCCGATAACCGAAGTTATGGGCCATCCCTGCCGGGTAGCCCGGCCGCTATGTACGGCCCTTCGGACACCGGGCTGCTGCCCAGGCGGGCCTGCCACCTGGAGCTGCCGACCACTGTCGCGGACAGGAGCGCGGAATGCTACGACTACATGCCGGGGACCCCATGACGGCCCGGCCCGGCCTGGTCGAGGGCGTGCGGAGCATCGCCGTCCTGCGGGCCAACGCGATCGGCGACTACCTGGTCGCGCTGCCGGCCATCGAGGCGATCAAGCTGGCCTACCCCGACGCCCGGCTCACCCTGCTCGGCACGCCGTGGCACGCCGAGTTCCTGTCCGGGCGGCCCGGTCCGGTGGACGACGTGGTGGCGCTGCCGCCGATCACGGGGGTCTCGACGTCGGAGACCGGCTACGCGGTGCCCGGCGGGGCCCGCGCCGAGCTGCGGGAACGGGCGTTCGACCTGGCGGTGCAGATCCACGGCGGCGGGCGCTTCTCCAACCCGTTCCTCCGCTCGCTCGGGGCGCGGGTGACCGCCGGGCTGCGTTCCCCGGACGCCGAGGAGCTGGACCGGTGGGTGCGCTACACGAACTTCCAGCACGAGACGCTGCGCTTCCTCCAGGTCGCCGAGCTCGTCGGCGGGGTCGCCGGACAGCTCGAACCGGTGGTCGCCGTCACCGGCCGCGACCGGGCGGAGCTGGCCGAGTCGTTCGGCGAGCCGCCGGCCGGGCTGGTCGCGCTGCATCCGGGGGCGACGGACCCGCGGCGGCGCTGGCCCCCGAACGTTTCGCCGAGGTGGCCGACAGGCTGGCCCGGCCCGTCGCGGTGACCGGCAGCTGGGCCGAGAAGGACCTGGTGGAGGCGACGGTCGCGGCCATGCGCGGGCGCGCGCACCCGGTGCTCCCCGTCGTCGGCACGCTCACCCTCGGCGGCCTGGCCGCCCTGTACGAACGCTGCGACCTGGTGGTCGCCAACGACACCGGCCCGCGCCACCTCGCCGCGGCCGTCGGCACGCCCACGGTCGCGGTCTACTCGTGCGTCAACTTGATCAACGCCGGGCCGCTCAGCAGGACCGCGCACCGGCCGCTGATCTCCTGGACCACCCGCTGCCCGACCTGCGGCGCGAGCGGCGTGGACGTGGAGGCCGAACGCTGCGAGCACGACGGGACGTGGGTCGCCGACGTCTCGGTGGACGACGTGACAGAACAGGCAGAAGACCTACTGAAGGGAAACCGGGATGACTGACCAGGCCGTGCTGGACGAACTGCAGGAAGCCCTGGACGAGGCGTTCCAGGGACGGGACCGGGTGGCGATGCGCGAGGTGTACGCGCGGGTCTCCGCGCACGTGCACATCCCCGCCGACATGCTGGCCCATCTCAACGAGGTGCCCGAGGGCAGCTACTCCAGGGAGGAGATGGCCGAGGCGATCAACGACGTCATCAGGCGGCGCGGCGAACAGGACAGCCTGGGCCTGCTGAGCATCCCGCGGCAGCGGCCGGTGGAGGAGACCGCCGCCGCCGAGCGGGCCGTCGCCGACGACACGCCGCTCGAATCCCTCAACCCGCCCCAGAACCCGCCGGACGACGGCCAGGCCCCGGAGTTCCGCGAACCGGGCGCGTAGTCTAATTAGACCGTTCGTTCTTGAATGTGGTAGCTTCACCGCGTGGCACGGAGCAAGGAGTTCGATCCCGAGGTCGCGCTCGACCGGGCGCTCGACCTGTTCTGGGAGCGCGGTTACGAGGCGACCTCGATGGCCGACCTGGTGGAGCGGCTGGGGCTGGCGCGGGCCAGCATTTACGGCACCTTCGGCGGCAAGCGGGAGCTCTACGTCAAGGCGCTGGAGCGCTACCTGGCCCGGCGCAACGTGGTCGAGCCGCTGGCCCAGCCTGGGCCCGCGGTGCCGGCCGTACGCGCCTTCCTCGACGCGTACGTGGCCGAGATCCTCGCCGACGAGCTGCGGCGCGGCTGCATGGTCGTCAACACGGCCGTGGAGTTCGCCTCCCGGGACGCCGAGCTGGCGCGCCGGGTGACGGCGAGCTGGGCCGAGCTGGAGACCGCGCTGGCCGCCGCGCTGGTGCGCGCCCGCGCCCAGGGGGAGATCCCCGAGTCGAAGGACCCCTACGCGCTGGCCAGGTTCCTGCTCGTGCTGCTCCAGGGCCTGCGCGTGCTCGGGCGGGCCGACCCCGACCCGCGCCGCCTGCGCGACGCGGTCGAGCAGGCCATGGTCGCCGTGCAAATTTGAGACCGATCGTTCTAGGAGTTTGTCGTGTTCGAAGGAAAAGTCGTGCTGGTCACCGGGGCCACCGGGGTCGTGGGCCGGGCCGCCGCGCTGGCGTACGCCAGGAAGGGCGCGTCCGTGCTGGCCGCCGGGCGGGACACCGGGCGGCTCGGCGCGGTGGTCAAGGAGATCGAGGCGGCGGGCGGCCGGGCCGCCGGCTTCACCGCGGACGTCACCGACTCGGCCTCCGTCGCCGCCATGGTGGAGGCCGCCGTCACCCGCTACGGCGGGCTCGACGTGGCGCTGAACGCCGCCGGTGTGTTCGGCATGCTGGCCCCGGTGGCCGACTACGACGAGGACACCTGGGACACCGTGCTCGCGGTGAACCTCAAGGGCGTGTTCCTGTCGATGAAGCACGAGATCGCCTACATGCGCGAGCACGGCGGCGGCGTGATCGTCAACGTGGCCAGCAACCTCGGCGCCCACTGGCGACTGCCCGGGGCCGCCGCCTACGCCGCCTCGAAGGCCGCGGTGAGCCACCTGACCCGCACCGCCGCCCGCGACCACATCGCCGACGGCGTCCGCGTCAACGCCGTCAGCCCCGGCCCCATCGACTCGCCCATGTCCACGCGTCCCGGCGAGACGCCCGCCGAGCGCGACGAGCGCATGCGGCACGCCCTGCCGATCGGCCGGGTCGCCACCCCGGAGGAGATCGCCGCGGCCGCGCTGTGGCTGTCCTCGCCGGAGTCCAGCTTCGTCGTCGGCCAGGACCACGTGATCGACGGCGGCGCCACGGCCTGACTCAGCCGGCGGCGGCCGGCGTCCGGGTCTCCTTCATGGCCAGCACCGCCACCAGGCTGATCAGCCCGACGCCGGCCATGTACGCCGACACCGACAACGACGTGCCGGTCGACTTCTGCAGGGCCGCCGCGACCAGCGGGGCGAACCCGCCGCCGAGCAGCGCGCCGACCGCGTACGAGAAGGAGACCCCGCTGTAGCGGTAGCGGGGCTCGAACATCTCGGCGAACAGCGCCGACTGCGGCCCGTACGTCGCGGCGAGCCCCAAGTTGAGCACCACCACGGCGACCACCATCAGCGCCGCCACCTCGGTGTCCACCAGCAGGAAGAACGGCACGGCCCAGACCACGAGGAGCACCGAGCCGGCCAGGTAGACCGGCTTGCGGCCGATCCGGTCGGACCAGATCGCCGTGGCCACGATCCCGGCCAGCCAGGTCAGGCTACCGATGATCACCACGACGAGCATGAGGTTCCTGCTCACCTTCAGCACCTGGGTGCCGTAGGACAGGAGGTAGGCGAGGAACACGTAGCCGATCGCGGTGTTGGCGACGAAGCTGGCCGAGGCGAGCAGCAGCGCCCGCGGCCGTTCGCGGAAGACGTCGAGGACGGGCCGCCTGCTGCGGGCCCGCTCGGCGGAGAGCGCCCGGAACACCGGCGTCTCGGCCACCCGCAGCCTGATGAACAGCCCGACCGCGACCAGCACGACGCTGAACAGGAACGGCAGCCGCCAGCCCCAGCTCGCGAACTGCGCCTCCGACAGCCCGGCCGTCACCGCGACGTACACCAGTTGCGCCAGGATCAGCCCGGCGGGCACGCCCACCTGGGAGTACAGCCCGTAGCGGCCGCGCTTGCCGGGCGGGGCGTGCTCGACGGCGAGCAGCGCCGCGCCGCCCCACTCGCCCCCGGCGCTGAGCCCCTGCAGCAACCGCAGGACCAGCAGCAGGATCGGGGCCGCCACCCCGATCTGGTCGTAGGCGGGCAGCAGCCCGACGCCGACCGTGGCCGCGCCCATCAGCAGCAGGGACGCGACCAGCATCGCCTTGCGCCCGAGCCGGTCGCCGAAGTGCCCCCACACCAGGCCGCCCACGGGCCGGGCCAGGAACCCGACGCCGAGCGTGGCGAACGCGGCCAGGGTGCCCGACGCGGGCGAGAGCGGGGAGAAGAACTGGGAGCCGAAGACCAGCGCGGCGGCCGTGGAGTAGATGAAGTAGTCGTACCACTCGATCGTGGTGCCGACCGCGCTCGCCATGGCGACGCGACGGAGTTGGGCGGGATCCGGCTCTGCTGCCTCGTGGCTCATGGCGCCTCCCTCGACGCCAGAGTAGATCTTCCTCCGCCCGCTTCCCAGTGGCCCTGGGCAGGCGTCCCCTAGAACGCCACCCCGCACCGCAGGATCACGTTCGCGTACGGCGTGGCCTCCCCCGTGCGGACGGCCAGCCGCACGCCCGCCGACAGCCGCTTCAGCTCCTCGTGCGGCACGTACGCCAGCCCCGGCAGCCGGGCCGCGAGCAGCCCGGCGCAGCCGGGGTTGCCCGCGCGCACCTCCTCGGCCGCCGTGGCCCCCTCGACGACGAGCTCGGCGAGCAGCCCGTCGAGCACGTCGGCGAAGGCCGGGATGCCCGGCAGGAAGGCCAGGTCGACGACCCGCACGCCGGGCGGCACGGGCATCCCGCTGTCACAGACCAGCACCTGGTCGGTGTGACCGAGCCGGGCCATGGCCCCCGCCAGCTCGGCGTTCAGAATCCCCGCGCGTTTCACTGGAAGTCCGCGACGTTCTCCTTGGTCGCCACCTTGACGGGCACGGCCACCGTCTTGTCGATGGTCTCGCCCTTGGCGGCCTTGACCGCGGCCTGCACCGCCTGCTGGCCGAGCAGCGACGGCTGCTGGGCGACGCTGGCGGCCAGCGTGCCCGCCTGCACCGCCTTCAGGCCGTCGGGGGTGCCGTCGAAGCCGACGACCTTGACCTGCTGGCCCGCCTTGGCGCCCAGGGCCTTGATCGCGCCCAGCGCCATCTCGTCGTTCTCGGCGAAGACGCCGGTGATGCCGGGGTTGGACTGGAGCATGTTGGTCATGACGTCCAGGCCCTTGGTGCGGTCGAAGTCGGCCGGCTGCTTGGCCACGACCTTGATGTTCGGGTACGCCGCGATGCCCTCGGCGAAGCCCTGGCCCCGGTCGCGCGAGGCGGACGTGCCCGCCGTGCCCTGCAGCACGACCACGCTGCCCTTCTCGCCGAGCTGCTTGGCCAGCTCCTGGGCGGCCAGCTTGCCGCCGGCCACGTTGTCGGAGGCCACGGTCTGGGCCACCTCCGCGCCGTTGACGCCGCGGTCGGCCGCGATCACCGGGATCTTGACCCGGTCCGCCGCCTTGACCGCCGGGGCCGCCGCGTCGGAGTCGACCGGGTTGACGATGATCGCCTTCATGTTCTGGCTGGTGAAGTTCTGGACCTGGTTCACCTGCTGGGAGGCGTCGTTCTGGGCGTCGGTGACGGTCAGCGTGACGCCCTCCTTCTTGGCCTCCGCCTCCGCGCCGCTGCGCAGCTGCACGAAGTAGGGGTTGTTCAGGGTCGACACCGACATGCCGATCTTGATGTCCCCGCCCCCCGAGGACGAGCCTCCGGAGCCCCCGTCGCCGGAGGAGCCGCAGGCGGCCAGGCCGAGCGTGAGCGCGGCGCCGGCCATGACAATCGCGGGAATCCGCATGATCTTTACTTCCTTTTCCTAGTTCGTTCCCCTGCGCCGCAGGGTGTCGACGAGGACCGCGAGCGCGATCACCACGCCGATCACGACCTGCTGCCAGAACGCCGAGACGGACAGCAGGTTCAGCCCGTTGCGCAGCACGGCGAGGATGAGCGCGCCGACGAAGGTGCCGAGCGCCCTGCCCTTGCCGCCGGACAGGCTCGCGCCGCCGATGACGACGGCCGCGATCGCGTCCAGTTCGTAGCCCGCCGCGGCCTGCGGCTGCGCCGAGGCCAGCCGGCTGGCCAGGACGATCCCGGCCACCGCCGCGAAGACGCCGGACAGCGCGTACGTGATGAGCTTCTGCCGGTTGACCTTGATGCCGGACAGCCGGGCGGCCTCCTCGTTGCCGCCGATGGCGTACATGGCCCGGCCCGGGTACGTGCGGTTGAGCACCACGGCCGCGATCACGCCCATGACCAGCATCACCAGCACCGGGATCGGCAGGTAGTCGCCGAGCGTGTCGCCCAGGTGCGAGACCGAGTCGGGCATCGCGATCGGGCTGCCCTGCGAGATGACCAGCGCCAGACCGCGGGCGATGCCGAGCATGGCCAGCGTGGCGATGAACGGCGGCAGCTTGCCGTACGCGATCAGGGCGGCGTTGACCAGGCCGCACACGACGCCGACGGCCAGCGAGACCACGACGGCGACCGGCCACGGCAGCCCGGCGCTGGTGGCCGTCCAGGCCAGCACGATCGCCGACAGCGCGGCGACCGAGCCGACGGACAGGTCGATGCCGCCGGTGACGATCACGAACGTGGCCCCGAAGGCCAGGATCGCGGTGACGGCCGCCTGGACGCCGACGTTGAGCAGGTTCGTCACGCTGAGGAAGTCGGAGGACAACAACGACAGCGCCACGACCAGCACGACGAGCGCGGCGAGCGCGCCGTTCTCGGCGAACCAGGCCGCGGCGGGCGACCGGCGGCCGGTGAGCTTGTTCGGAACGGTGCTACTTGGCACGGGGACCCTCCACATCCGTGACCGCGAGGGCCATGACGTCGTCTTGCGTGGCCCCGGCCGCGGGCAGCTCGCCGACGAGCCGGCCGCGGGCCATGACCAGAATGCGGTCGCTCATGCCGAGCACCTCCGGCAGATCGCTGGAGATCATGAGCACGGCGTGCCCGGAGGCGGTGAGCGCGTTGATGAGCTGGTAGATCTCGACCTTGGCCCCGACGTCGATGCCGCGGGTCGGCTCGTCGAGGATGAGCACGCCCGCGTCGGCGACCAGCCACTTGCCGATGACGACCTTCTGCTGGTTGCCGCCGGACAGCGTGCGGACCTCCTGGTCCAGGCCGGTCATCCGGATACCGAGCTGCTCGGCCACCTTCCCGGCGGCCCTGCGCTGGCCGGCGCGGTCGACGAAGCCGGCGCGGGTGGCGGCGCGCATGGTGACCAGGCCCAGGTTCTCGGCCACGTCCGCGCCGAGCACCAGGCCCTGGCCCTTGCGGTCCTCGGGGACCAGGCCGAGCCCGGCCTCCATGGCGGCGTGCACGTCGCCGGGCGCCAGGCGCGTGCCGCGCACGACCACCTCGCCGGTGTCGTAGCGGTCGGCGCCGAAGACGGCCCGCGCGACCTCGGTGCGGCCGGCGCCGACCAGCCCGGCGACCCCGACCACCTCGCCCGCGCGCACCTCGAACGAGACGTCGTCGAAGACGCCCCTGCGGCCGAGGCCGGAGACCTTGAGCAGGGCCTCGCCGCGTTCGGCGGCCTGCCGCGGGAACTGCTGGTCGATCGGGCGGCCCACCATGAGCCTGACCAGCTCGTCCTGGGCGGTGTCGGCGGGGATCTCGGTGACGGACCTGCCGTCGCGCAGCACGGTCACCCGGTCGCCGATCTCGGCGATCTCCTCCAGGTGGTGGGTGATGAACACGATCGAGACGCCCTCGTCGCGGAGCTGGCGGACGATCGTGAACAGCTTGGCGACCTCGCCGGAGGTGAGCACGGCGGTGGGCTCGTCCATGATGAGCACGCGGGCGTCGAGCGCGAGCGCCTTGGCGATCTCCACCATCTGCATGCGGGCGATGCCGAGCCGGGAGATCGGCGTCGTCGGGTCGACGTCCACGCCGACGCGGTCGAGCAGCGCCCTGGCCTGCCGTTCCATGCGCTTCTTGTCCACCAGCCCGAACCGGCGCGGCGGGCGGCCGAGCGCCAGGTTCTCGGCGACGGTGAGCTGGGGGACCAGGTTGAACTCCTGGTAGATGGTGGCGATGCCGAGCCGCTGGGCGTCGCCCGCCGACCGGATGTCCACCGGCTGCCCGTCGACGGTGACGTGCCCGCCGTCCGGCCGGTACGCGCCCGACAGGATCTTGATCAGCGTGCTCTTGCCCGCGCCGTTCTCGCCGAGCAGGACGTGCACCTCGCCGGCGCGCAGGCTCAGATCGACGCCGTCGAGTGCCACGACGCCGGGGAAGACCTTGCGCAGGCCCTCGGCCTTGAGTATCTCCGCGCTCACTCCATGATCCCTTTCCGCTCGCAAGATCGGCGAATCACCAGGCGCGCCGGCAGGACGTGCGAGTCGGCCGCCTGCCCGCTCTGGATCCGGCCGATCACGAGCCGCACGGCCAGGCGCCCCATCTCGGCCGTCGGCTGGGCGATGGCGGTGATCGGCGGGGCGGTGTGCTTGAACCAGGTCACGTCGTCGAAGGAGGCGACGGCCACGTCGGCGGGGATGCGCAGGCCCCTGGCCTGGATCTCCTCCAGCCCGCCCAGCGTCATCAGGTTGTCGCCGAAGAAGATCGCCTCGGGCGGCTCGGGCAGGTCGAGCAGTTCGGCGGTGATGCGCCGGCCGCTGCCCTCGCGGAAGTCGCCGGGGCGCACGTACTCGGGGCGCACCTCCAGGCCCTCGGCGGCCATGGCGGCGGCGAAGGCGGCCGTGCGCTCGCGGCCGGTGGACAGGGTGGCCGGGCCGGAGGCCAGCGCGATCCGGCGGTGGCCCTGCTCGCGCAGGTGGCGGACCAGCTCGGCGATGGCGGCGGCGCCGTCGGAGCGCACGGAGGGCACGTCGAGCCCGGAGATCGTGCGGTCGAGGAAGACCACCGGCCGGCCGGCCTCGGCGAGCTGCTGCACCAGCGGCGTGACCTCGGCGGTCGGGCAGATCAGCAGCCCGTCGACGCGCTGCTCCAGCAGCGTGCGCACGTAGTGGTCCTGCTGGTCGGCGCGCTCGTCGGCGTTGCCCATGACGACCGTGAAGCCCTCGCGCCTGGCCTCGTCCTCGACGCTCCTGGCCAGCTCGGTGAAGAACGGGTTCAGGACGTCGCCGATGATCAGGCCGATCGTCCTGGTCGCGGTGGTGCGCAGGGAGCGGGCGACGGCGTTCGGCACGTAGTTGAGCGCGCTCATCGCGTCGTAAACTCGGCGCCGGGTCTCCTCGTTGACCGAGGGGTTGTCGTTGAGCACGCGGGAGACCGTGGCGACGGAGACACCGGCTTGCGCGGCGACGTCCTTGATCCTTGCCATCGTTCCTCCGTGTAATCGATTACACGGCAGCTTATGAAATCGATTACATGGTTGGCAAAGTGAAATGGCTCACACCCCCGGGGGAGAGGGTGTGAGCCGGCTTTCGATGGCTCGGGCCTTCCGGACCTGCCCGGACCTGCCCGGACCTGCCCGGACCGCCGGGTCCGGGTCCGGGTCCGGGTCCGTCAGACCTTGCTGATGCGGACCGCGTCGGCGATGACGAGGCCCGTGCCGGCCGTCCACCGGCTGATGCCGACGGCGTTGTAGGTGCCGGCGTTCAGCGAGAAGGTGCCGATGCTGCGCCAGCCTCCGCCGCCGGAGCGCTGGTCCACGTAGACGGTCTGGTTGCCGCCCGAGGCCGCCACGATGTACGGCGCCGAGCTGTTGTAGCCCGGATCGGACGGGTACCAGACCTCCACCTTGTACGTGCCCGCGCTGGGGATCGCGGCCTGGTACCAGGCGGGGTCGCTGGAGGCGACCGGGTCGGCGAAGCGGTAGTCGGCGCCGTAACGCTGGCTGGAGTAGGCGGAGGTGCCCCAGTTGGCGCTGGCGGTGAACTTGCCGGAGGTGGCGTTGTCCACCGTGGTGGACCACGAGGGCGTGCCGCCGCCGGTCACGTAGTTCATGTACGTGGTCCAGTTCCAGTACGGCCCCGGATCGGTGTGGTCGGCCCCGGGAACCTCGTTGTGCCCGATGATGTGGGCGCGGTCCTTCGGGATGCCGTACTTGTCGCAGATGGCCTTGGTCAGGGCCGCCGACGCGCGGTACATGGCGTCGGTGAACCACGAGGACTCGCTGACGTAGCCCTCGTGCTCGATGCCGATCGACCTGGTGTTGTACGTCCAGTTGCCGGCGTGCCAGGCGACGTCCTTCTCGCGCACCATCTGGGTGATGGCGCCGCTGGACGACTTCACGACGTAGTGCGCCGAGACCTGCGCGGCCGAGTTCTGGAACCAGGAGATCGTCCCGGCGTACGAGCCCTGCGTCACGTGGATGACCACGCGGTCGATCGCGTAGCTCGACGGCCGGCTGGAGGCGGTGTAGTTGCTGGAGCTGGCCGGGACCCAGGCGGCCGGGCCGTAGTCGGTGCTGAGCACGCCGACGTCGGAGCGCGCGCTCAGGTCGGGGGCCTTGGCGTAGTCGCCGCGGTCGGCGGTGACCTCCTGGGGCTTGACCGTCACGCCCCGGGCCGTGATGCCGAGGCCGAGCTGCTCGTAGACCGAGTCGGCGTACAGCCGGGCGATCTCCGGCGAGGAGGCGTTGCCGTACTTGGCGACGGCCTGGTACCAGCGGCCGGCGTCCTTGCGGCCGGCGTCGTCGAGGCCGAGCTCGTCGGCGTAGGAGCGGAGCAGGGCGGCGCCGCCGAGGATGTTGGACTCGTTGTCGGAGCGCAGCTTCTCGACCGGCAGGCTGGTGAGCTCGGCGGCCTTCTCCAGCGCGTGGGTCGTGGGGTTGCTGACCAGGTGCATCAGGCCGTAACCGCCGCTGGCGCTGGGCTTGCCCTGGTGGTCGTCGAGGTGGGTCTCGGCGTAGGCGAGCGCGACCAGCAGATCGCGGGGGACGTCGCTGGCCGAGGCGGCCTTGGCGAACGCCGACGGCAGCGCGGGCTCCCGGGCGGCCTGGGCGGCGGGCTGGCCCGCGGTGATCAGGGCGACGGTCAGGGCGGAGGTGGCGAGGGCAGCTAATCGCGTGCGGGCGAGAATCATGGGGATGCTCCTCGTTGGGGGGTGACGGGTGGAACGCGGGCGCGTGTCCGCGGCCCGCGTTTGGCCGCCGAATGCGGCCCAACGTATGTCACCTCTGACACAATGTCGATAATTGACATTACAGACGTGTTAGGTGAAACTTTCCGCCCGCCGACCGGAGGGTGGCGGGAAAGTTGGGCCCCTGAAAACTATTGCGCTCTGCGGTCAGGGGACTGAAACTTCCTTTCGTGACCGCGCTCCTGCGTACCGTCCTGGCGGCGCTCACCGCCGCCGTCGTCGCCGCCGTGGCTCCCGCCCCCGCCTCCGCAGCCCCCACCTCCGACTCCGCAGTCGCCTCCGCAGCCGCCTGCGCGACCGACCCCGCGACGCCCAAGCGGCAGCTCCGGGCCATGTGGATCTCCTCGGTCGCCAACATCGACTGGCCGAGCCGTACCGGGCTCAGCGTCTCCGCCCAGCAGGCCGAGTTCCGCGCCTGGCTCGACCTGGCCGTCGCCAAGCGCATGAACGCCGTGATCGTGCAGGTCAGGCCGACGGCGGACGCGTTCTGGCCGTCCCCGTACGAGCCGTGGTCGCAATGGCTGACCGGCACCCAGGGGACGAACCCCGGCTACGACCCGCTGGCGTTCATGGTCGGCGAGGCCCATGCGCGGAACCTGGAGTTCCACGCCTGGTTCAACCCGTACCGGGTCGCCAACAACGACGACCCGACCAAGCTGATCTCCACGCACCCAGCGCGGCAGCACCCCGACTGGCGCTTCGCCTACGGCGGGAAGCTCTACTACAACCCGGGCATCCCAGCGGTCCGCGACTTCATCGAGGACGCGATCATGGACGCCGTCACCCGCTACGACGTGGACGGCGTGCACCTCGACGACTACTTCTACCCCTATCCCGTCAGCGGCCAGGCCATCCCGGACTCGGCCGCCTACGCCCAGTACGGCGGCGCGTTCCCCAACATCGCCGACTGGCGGCGCGACAACGTCAACCTGCTCGTCCGCGAGCTCGGCCAGCGCATCCACACCGCCAAGTCGTGGGTGTCGTTCGGGATCAGCCCCTTCGGGATCTGGCGCAACTCCTCGACCGACCCGCTCGGTTCGCGCACCTCCGGCCTCCAGTCCTACGACGCGATCTACGCCGACAGCCGGCAGTGGGTCAAGCAGGGCTGGATCGACTACCTGGCGCCGCAGATCTACTGGCACATCGGGTTCTCCACGGCCGCCTACGAGGTGCTGACCGCGTGGTGGTCGGACGTCGTGCGCGGCACCGGCGTGCAACTCGTCGTGGGACAGGCCGCGTACCGGGCCGGCGCCTCGGGCCAGGAGGCCGCCTGGCAGGACCCGGCCGAGCTGAGCGACCACCTGTACGACAACAGGAAACATCCCGAGATCGCCGGTGACGTGTACTTCAGCGCCAAGGACGTCAAGGCCGACCGGATCGGGGCGATCACCAAGCTGGTCACCGACCACTACGCCAAGCCCGCCCTGCTGCCCGCCCGGGGCTCGGGGGCCGCGCCCGCCGCGCCCACGATCACCGCGGCCACCGCGGGCTCGAACGGCGTCCAGCTCACCTGGACCGGCTCCGGCACGGCGTACGCGGTCTACCGCGTGGCCGGGTCTCCGCCCTCGGCCGATCCGTGCTTCTTCGCCGACGCCCGCAACCTGATCGGCACGACCCGGCAGAAGTCCTACACCGACCCCGGCGGCGGCGCGTCCACCTACTACGTGACCGCGCTGAGCAGGACCCACCAGGAGAGCGCGCCGAGCGCGGGCCGGGCGGTGGGCGGCACGGGCGGCTTCAGCGTCGTGATCGACAACGCCGACGCCGGTTTCACGGCCTCCTCCTCCTGGGGCACCTCCAGCTACTCCACCCAGGCCAACGGCGCCGACTACCGCTTCGCCGATCCGGTCGCGGCCAGCGACCCGGCCTGGTTCCGGGCGGCGATCCCGAGCGCGGGCAGCTACCGGGTGGAGGTCTGGTATCCCGCCAACGCGGGGTACAACGGCTCCGCGCCGCACATCGTGGCGGCCTCGGGCGGCAACCAGACGGTCAACGTCGACCAGCGCACCGGCGGCGGGGCCTGGCGGGTGCTGGGGACGTACACGCTGGCGGCCGGGACGTACAACGTGGTCGGGGTGAGCCGGTGGACCTCGGCGACCGGCTACGTGATCGCCGACGCCGTCCGGATCACCAAGGTCTGACCCTTCAGGAGCGGGCCTTCGCCCAGGCGGGGCTGTCGATGAAGTGGTTGTCGAAGCGGTCCTGCGAGGCCAGCAGCTCTTCGAGCGTGGCCTCGCCGGCCTTGAGCCGGGCCAGCAGGCGGAAGTACTCGAACCGCTCGACGCCCGGCGTGATGACGATCAGCAGGTCGGCCTCGGCGCCGGGGGCCGCGGCGAAGGCGTGGGCCACGTGGGGCGGCACGACGGCGACGTCGCCCTGCTCCAGAGTGATCACCTCGTCGCCGGCCAGCACCTGCGCCCGGCCGTCGAGGACGTAGAACATCTCGGAGGCGGTGGTGTGGGTGTGCGGCACGGCGCCGTCGGCGCCCGCGCCGAGCGTGATGCGCATGGTGCTCAGGGCGCCGCCGGTGGCGCTGGAGTCGAGGAGCATGCGGCCCGTGCTGGGCGGGCCGCCGATGACCTCGGCGTCGACGGAGCGGATGACGGCGGTGCTGCGGGGGTCGATGAGCGACATGGTGTTTATCCGTTCTCGGAGAGGGCGCCGCGGAGTGCTGTCTCCACGAGGCGTTCGGCGTAGGCGCGGTCGACGGGGGAGCCGGTGATCAGGACGCGGTAGTACAGGGCCCCGGCGAGCTGGTCGAACAGGGCCTCCACGTCGAGGTCGGCGCGTAGCTGGCCGCGGTCCCTGGCCCGTTCGAGCAGGGCGCGGGCCAGGGTGTTGCGGCGGGCGTACATCTGCCGCTCCAGCTCGCCGACGTCGGCGTGGCGGGCGGCGGCGGCCACGAGCTCGGCCACCGTGCCCGCCGACGCGTCGTCGTCGCCGGGCGCGCGGCCCGCCGCGCGCATCCGGTTGAGCCCGGCCGCGATCTTCTCCAGGTACGCCGGCAGGTCGCGGCGGATGTCGCCGGTGTCGGTGATCTCGTCGTGGTCCTGGAGCCGGTTGACGACGGCCAGGGCCAGGTGGTCCTTGGTCGGCCAGCGGCGGTAGAGCGTGGTCTTGGCGATGCCGGCCCGCTCGGCGACCTCGTCGGGGGACAGGCCGGCGTAGCCGCGTGCGAGCAGCACCTCGGTGGCCGCCCTGAGCACACTCTCGTCGACGTCACTCCTGCGCGGCCGTCCCACCATGCCCTGCCTCCTTTTCGCTACCTGAGTAGCGTAATCCCGGAGGGCGGCATTTCGCAACCCAAGTATCGAAACTCCGGAGGTGATGAGGGAACAACTCGCCAAGCTGCTCGACGTGGTCAACCCTCCCTATGTCACGCTACGGATCGTCCCGTTGAAGGCGGGGCTCGCCGTGGGGTGCCTCGGAGCCTTCGAGGTGACGACGCTCCTGGACGGAGGACCCGATCACGCCTACCTGGAGAGCGCCGAGCAAGCGCTTGTCGTGCGATGGGAGGCCCTGTCCGGGATGGCGTTTCCCGTGGACAGGAGCCGCGAGATCATCGGCGAGGTGATGGAGAGCCATGAGTGACGCGAGCGGTCTCCGGACGGGCGTATGGGGCAAGGCGACGGCGTCGGGGGGACACGGCGGGAGTTGATGCGGCAACCGGATGACGGCGTTCTCGTCAGGGACACCAAGGACCGGGGTGAACGCCCGGTTCTGGCCTTCACCCGGGACGAATGGCTCGCCTTCCTCGACGGGGCCGCCAAGGGGGAGTTCGACCTGACCTGAGCCCGTCAGGAGGCGTACATCACCGACAGGAAGCGGAGGAGGAGGGCTTCCCTGGTCTCGGCCGGGAGGGCGTCCAGGACCGCGTTGACCGTCGCCATCCCCGGCTGGCCCGCGCCCGGACCCAGGTCCACGCCCACCGAGGCGGCCAGTTCGGCGAAGGTCGCGTCGTCCAGGGCGTCCAGGTCCAGGCCGGCGATCAGTTCGACCAGGCCGTCCGGGACGACGGCCGGGCCGCGCCGCCGGGCCGCCTCCGCCGCGTCGGCGATCACCCGCAGCATCGCCTCCACGCCGTTCAGCGTCACGCCGGTGACCGTGACGTGCAGGTTCGCGGGGATACCGGCGTAGGAGAGCTGCGGTTGCAGGAACCAGCCGCGCTCGCGGGCCGCGTCGGCCAGCACGAACACGTCGACGTCGTCCCCGGCGAAGGCCACCAGCGAGGACTCGGGCGCGCCCAGGACCCGCAGGCCGGGGATCGCGGCGATGCCCTCCCTGAGCCGGGCCGCCGCCTTGAGCGTGGTGCGGCCGAGCTCCACGTACCCCTCCCGGCCGAGCGCCTGGAGCGTGGCCCACGCGCCGCCGAGCGGACCGGCCGACCTGGAGCTCTGCACGGTGGCGTTGATGATCGTGTAGCCGGGCCAGGCGGCCGAGGCGAAGTACGCCCGGCGCCGCGTCGCCGGGTCGGCGAACAGCACCACCGAGGCGCCCTTCGGCGCGTAGCCGAACTTGTGCAGGTCGCAGGAGAGCGAGGTGACCCCCGGCACCGACAGGTCGAACGGCGGCACGTCGGCCCCCGCCTCCCGCAGCCAGGGCAGCAGCCAGCCGCCCACGCACGCGTCCACGTGACAGGCCACGCCCGCCTCGGCCGCCACGGCGGCGACCTCCGCGACCGGGTCGATCACGCCCTGCGGGTACGACGGCGCCGAGACCACCACCAGGACCGTGTCCTCGTCGATCGCCGCCGCGACGTCCTCCACCCGCACCTTGTACGTCTCCAGGTCCACCGGCACGGCCTTGACCCGCAGGCCCAGGTAGTGGGCCGCCTTGTGGAAGGCCGGATGGGCGGTCACCGGCAGCACGAGGTTGGCGGCGGGCCGCCCGGCCGCGTCCCGCGCCGCCTTGACCGCCAGCATGATCGACTCGGTGCCGCCGCTGGTGAAGATGCCGTGGCCGCCGCCGAGCAGGTCGGCGACCGCGCCCACGACCTGCTTCTCCATCTCCACGATGCTCGGGAACGCCGTCGGGTCCAGGCAGTTGACCTCCAGCATCTCGGCGTACGCGCGGGCCGCCGCCTCGTGCACCTCGGGCCGGCCGGTGTCGTAGACGTACGCGGTCACCTGGCCGCCCCGCACCGGCAGGTCGTGCTGTTTCATCCTGGCCACCTCGGACAGCAGGTCCTCGGCGGTTCTTCCGGACAGGGGGAGGGTCACACGGTCTCCTTGGCGGGGGCGAAGGCGGGGGCGAGGGCGAGCCTGCCGTAGCGGACGACGAACGGCAGGCTGATCAGCATGAGCAGGGCGGGCAGCGCGGTGAAGCCGAGCAGCAGCCCGGTCAGCGCGCCGGCCGGCTGGGCGACGGGCGACTCCACGGGCGCGGAGACGAACCCCGACAGCGCCAGGACCAGCGCGAACAGGCCGGGGCCGAGCGCGAGCCCGGCGGTCTCGCCGGCCGTCCACAGGCCGGTGAACGCGCCGGCCTGGGCGTGGCCGGTACGGGCGGCGTCGGCGTGCACGGTGTCGGGCAGCAGCGACAGCGGCAGCAGTTGCAGCGCGGCGTAGCAGACCCCGGCCAGCGCGGTCAGCGCGAGCGTGGCGGCCAGGCTGCCCGCCGCGATGGCGGGGACCAGGGCGAGCGCCACGACGGCGAACCCGGCCGAGGCGGCCAGGTAGCAGCGCACGGTCCCGTACGCGCGGGCCAGCCGGGCCCAGGCCGGCACGGCGAGCATGCTCGGGCCCACCAGGCAGACGAACATCACCGAGGTCAGCCCGTAGTCGCCCAGCCGGTACGAGGCCACGTACGGGGCGCCCGCCAGCATCACCGCCACTCCGAGCGCCTGCGTGACGAACGCCGCCAGCAGCGCGAAGAACGGCCGGTTGCCCCGGGCCAGCCGGAAGGCCGCCGCCGGGCCGAGCTGCCGGGGCCCTGGACGCGACGACACCCACCGCGTGCCCAGCGTGGCGGCCACCAGGGCGGCGGCCATGACCAGGCCGATCGCGACGCCCATGACCGCGTACCCCGGCCGGCCGCTGCCCGCCAGGTCCACCACGGCGGGGGCCGGGCCGCCCGCGACCAGGATGCCGACGGTCAGGCAGACCACCCGCCACGACATGATCCTGGTCCGCTCGGCCGGGCTCGCCGACATCTCGGCCGGCAGCGCCACGTACGGCACCTGGAAGCTCGCGAAGGCGGTCGCGGCCAGCAGGAACGCCACCCCGGACCACACGGCGCCCGGGACGCCGCCGGGCACGGCGAACATCAGCGCGAACGCCACCGGCAGCGTGGCCGCGCCGACCGCCAGCAGCCGCGTCCGGTGGCCGGTGCGCACGGCCTCGCGGTCGCTGGCGGCGCCGACGAGCGGGTTGAGCAGCACGTCCCAGATCTTCGGCGCGACCAGGACGGCGCCCGCGACGGCGGCGGGCACGCCGAGCATGTCGGTCAGGTAGTAGAGCAGCAGCAGGCCGGGCACGGCGGAGAACACGCCGGTGCCGACCGAGCCGACGCCGTAACCGAGCAGCCGTCCGCGGCTCAGCCGTCCGGCGCCCGTCGGGGCCGGCACGGAGGGCCGGGCATCGGTCATCGGGGGTCGCCGGGAAGGGCGAGGGTGCGGTGGAGGGTGAGGTGAAGGTGGGCGCGGAAGCGGCGGAGCGCGGCCCGGTCGCCCGCGCCCCTGCGGCGGCCCTCGGCGTCGAGCACGCCGCCCTTGGCGAAGCCGTGGATCGACCAGATGACGGTCCACATGGCGTACTCCAGGTCGACCGTGCCGTCGATCACGCCGGCCTCGACCGCCGGGCGCAGCGCGCCGGTGACGGCGGAGACCAGGGGCTGGACGTACTGGCGTTCCAGCTCGGTGATGTCGCTCGCGTCGGAGAGCCAGCGGTGCATCCACAGCGCGGGGATCTCCGGGTTGTCCGCGCAGAAGTCGAGGTAGTCGTCCACCAGGCGGTGGATGGAGGCGGCCGGGTCGTCACCGGGCAGATGGGCGAGCGCCTTGTCCAGCGCCGCCTTCTCCGCCCGGTGTGCACGTTCCATGACGGCCAGGTACAGCTCGCGCTTGCCGCCCACGTGGTAGTTGACGGTGGCGATGTTCATCCCCGCCGCGTCGGCGATCTGGCGCGTCGAGGTGCCGTCGTAGCCGAGCGCGGCGAAGAGCTGGGTGGCCGCCTTGAGGATCACGGCCGGCTGTCCGCTGTCGGCAGGTCTCATACGACCGACCGTAGTTCCGTCCCGCCCCCTTGGTCAATCGCTTGATGGAGAGGGTTTACGGTCAGTCCGGAGCCCAGTACTTGACGAGGGCCTTGTCCAGGTGCGCCACGACCGGCTTCCAGGTGGGGGGCAGCGTGTAGCGGGTGACGCGATGGCCCTTGTACGCCAGCGTGTAGCTGAGGAAGTCCGCGCCCTGCGGCGGGCGTTCGGAGCGGCCGATCTTCAGTTTCTTGAGGTAGCCGCGCAGTTGGCGCTCCTCCTTGGCCGTGAGGCACTTGGCCACCACGGGCCCGGTACGGCGGCTGAGCCGCACACAGCCGTCGGTGTAGACCGTCACGCGGTTCTGCAGCCCCGCGAAGCCGCCCTCCTCGCGCAGGTCGACCAGCACCTTCCGCTGCGTGGTCACCGCCGCGGCGGGCAGCGCGGAGGCCGTGACGGCCAGCGCGAGCGCCGGCAGAAGCACGATTCGCCAGATCTTCATACCTCTATGACGTACGGGAGCCCCGAACGGCTCACTTCCCGAGGCCCGCGTCGCGGGCGCGGACGATGGCCTCGGCGCGGTCGGCGACGTGGAGCTTGGCGAAGATGTTGGAGACGTTGTTGCGCACGGTCTTCGGCGACAGGAACAGGGCCGAGGCGATCTGCGCGTTCGAACGGCCGGCCGCGACCAGCGACAGGATCTCCCGCTCGCGCGGCGTGAGCTGCGGGAAGACCGGGTCACCGGGGGCCGCGGCGGCCCCCTGGAAGAACTCGGCGACGCGCAGCGCCACCGCCGGGCCGAAGATCGCCTCGCCGTGCGCGACCGCGGTGATCGCCCGGACGATCTCGCCCTGGCCCGCCCCCTTGAGCAGGTAGCCGCGGGCCCCCGCGCGCATCGCGGCGAACAGCGTGGCGTCCTCCTCCGACATGGTCAGCACGACGACGGCGACGTGCGGGCTGTCGGCCACGATGCGCCTGGTGGCCTCGATGCCGTCGAGCCCCGGCATGCGGACGTCCATCACCACGACGTCCGGCTGGAGGTCGGCGGCGCGCTCGACCGCCTCGGGGCCGTCGGCGGCGGTGCCGGCCACCTCGATGCCCGGGATCGAGCCGAGCAGCAGCGCGAGCCCGTCGCGGTAGACCGGGTGGTCGTCGGCCAGCAGGACCCTGATCGGCTCCTGGTCAGACATCGGCGACCTCCACCCGCATCGGCAGCCGGGCCAGGACCAGGGTGCCGCCGCCGGGCGGGCAGCTCACCTGGCAGTCGCCGCCCAGCTCGGCCGCGCGCTCGCGCAGCGAGAGCATGCCCACGCCCGCCGCCACGTCGGGGCCGATGCCCGCGCCGTCGTCGCGTACCGCCACCTCAAGAGTCCCCTCCCGCGCGGTGAGCGTGATGTCGCAGCGTGCCGCGCCCGCGTGCCTGGCCGCGTTGGCCAGCGCTTCGGACACGATACGGTAGGCCGCCACCTCGACCGCCGCGGGCAGCGCGCTCAGGAGGCCGTCGCCGGTGACGCGGACGTCCAGGGCGGCCGTGCGGAACCGGCCGGCCTGCTGCTCGATCGCGCGCAGCAGGCCCAGCTCGTCGAGCGCGGGCGGGCGCAGGTCGTGGACGAGCCTGCGCACGTCCGCCAGCACCCCGCCGACCTCGGCGGCCGTCTGCTCCAGGATGCGGTCGGCCTGCTCGGGCGCGCTGCCGGCCAGGTTGCGGGCCGCCTCGATGCGCAGCGCCACCGCGCCCAGGCTCGGGCCGAGCCCGTCGTGCAGGTCGCGCCGGAGCCTGCGGCGCTCCTCCTCGCGGGCCAGCACCAGCCGGGCGCGGATGCGCTGCAGGTCGGTGCTGAGCTCGACGGCCCGCGCCGCGGCGGCGGCCTGGCGTACGAGGTCGCCGAGCAGCCGCTGGTCCCGCTCGGTCAGATCGGTACGGCACAGCACCAGACGCCCCACGGTCTCGCCCCGGTAGGCCACGGGCAATGACACCGACGGCCCGCGCGGCGACCCGTGCTCCACCACGGAACGTTCCCCGCCCGGCCGCTCGATCTCCACCCGTACGTAGGCCAGCCGGAACGCCTCCGCCAGCGTCGTGGCCACCGCGAGCAGCTGCTCGTCCGGGTCCGTGGCCAGCTCCAGCCGCTCGGCCAGCGTCGAGACCGCGGCGTACGGGTCGTCCCTGGAGCCGCGCACCAGCCTGCGCACCGCCCGCCAGAGCCAGGTGCGCAGCGGGGCGTACAGGACGGCGACGATCGCGATGGCGGCCAGCGCCGAGTCCCGTTCCCCGAGGACGCTGCCCACCAGCGTGAACACCACCACGTCCATGACCACCACGAGCGCGGCGAGCAGGCCGTAGGCCACGGTGGCCGACAGCAGCCGGTCGATGTCGTACAGGCGGTACTTGGTCACCGCCACCACCACGGCCGCCGCGGTGAACGCGATGGCCAGCGTCAGCAGCACCGCCGGGATCTGCGGGGACAACGACAGCGGCAGCAGGAGCACGATCATGTCGACCAGCGCGGCCCACATCAACCAGCGGATCTGGGCCCGCCGCTCGGCGTCGGCGACCACGTACCTGCGCACCATCGACGCGAACGGCACCACCAGGCTCACCAGGACGGACGCGTACGCCAGCGCCAGCGCCGGCTCCCAGAACGCGTACGGCAGGTCCACGGACAGGAAGTCGAGGCCGAGCCGCGCGATCTCCGGCGGCATCGCCTGGTCGTGGTAACGCTCCATCACCGCCGTCGGCGCGGTCACCAGCAGGGCCGTGAGCAGGCCGGTCAGCACCAGGCTCGTCACCGACAGCGCCCGCCACACCCGCCCCGGCGGGAGCCGGCCGTCCGGGAACAGCAGGATCAGCAGCGGCAGCCCGAGCAGCAGCGACGCCCCGAACCGCGAGTAGGACCAGTACGCCGCCGCGGCCCCCGGCAGGCCGGGCGAGACGTAGGCGGCGTACGTCGCCCAGCTTCCCGCGAGCCCGTCCAGCAGCCACAGCAGCCCGAACACCACCAGGACCCGGGCCACCGGATGCCGCGGCAGCCGGCGCAGCAGCAGCGCGCCGGGGACGAGCTGGGCGAGCCCGGTCAGCGCGGCCGGCCAGCCGGGCTCCAGCTCCGACGCCGTGGGCAACCGCACGTCCCGGGCGGCCACGTCCAGCGCCACCGTGGCGAGCGCGATCGCGACCCCGGCGACCGCCACGCCGACGGCCCACCACCCGCGTGCTGCGGCGGCAGGGGACGCCGCTGCCGCTAGGGGGCGGAAGGTCCGTTTTCTGGCACGGAACGTATTACACCCGACGCCGTGTCCTCATGTCCCGGGACAGGGGTCCCGTCGGTGGCGGGACCGGCGGCTCTGCCGGCCCGGGGCGGCCCGCCGGAAACCTGGAGGCACGACATCCCCTCGAGGAGAGAGGACCTCCCGTGGACGGCAAGATCACCACCACCCCCGCGCGGGCCCGCACCGACGTGCCCGCCGCCCCGCCCCCATCCGCAGGCCCCGCCATCGCCCCGGCCGCCGTCCGCAGGCTCGGCCTCGCGCTGAGCGCCGGCACGCTCGCCTGGACGGCCAGCATCTTCGTCTACGGCACGCAGGCCCAGGGGTTCGGCGGGCGGGTCGGCGACCTGACCGGGCTGCTCTTCCAGCTCGGCCTCTTCGCCCTGCTCGCCGTGCAGATCCCGACCCGCGCGACGGGCACGTCCGGCTTCGCCAGGATGATGCTCAAGGTCGAGCTGGTGCTGCTCGGGCTGGCCAGTGTCTGGTCCCTGCTGCACGGCGTCCTGCCCGACGACCTCCAGGACGGGCCGGTGATGCAGGCGCTCGACGTGTTCTGGCCGGTGTCCATGCTGGGCATGATGGCCATCGGCATCAAGATCGCCTTCGCCGGGCGCTGGCGCGGCGCGCTGCGGTGGTGGCCGCTCGTCGCCGAGAGCTGGGCCGTGGTGACGGTGCCGGCGTACGTGCTGTTCGGCGAGTCGATCTCGAACTGGATCGGCGGCATCCACCTGGTCGTCGGGTACGCCACCCTCGGCGCGCTGCTCGCCCTGCGCCCGCGGCTGACCTCCTAGGCCGGTGGCGTGAGCGGCAGAACGGCGGTCACCTCGGTGCCGCCGCCCGGCCGGGGGCCGATCGCGCAGGTGCCGCCGATCTCGGCCGCGCGCTCGCGCATCGACGTCAGGCCCACGCCCGGCGACGGCTCGTCGGGCAGGCCGGTGCCGTCGTCGGCGACCGACACCCGCAGCGCCGCGGCCTCCCGCCGTAACGTGACCAGCACCGACGTGGCCTGGGCGTGGCGGCGCACGTTCGTCAGCGCCTCCTGCGCGATCCGGTACGCGGCCGTCTCGACCGCCGCCGGCAACCCGCCGAGCGCGCCCTCGGGCCGATCGGGCCGGTCGGGCAGGTCGGGGCTCGCGGTCACGGTGACCTCGACCCGGGGGCCCGGGGCCCGGCCGAAGGCGCGCAGGGCGCCGGCGAGGCCCAGCTCGTCCAGCACCGGCGGGCGCAGGCCGTCCACCAGCTCGCGCACCGACATCAGCGTGCTGGTCATCTCCTCGCGCACCCGGACCAGCAGCTCCTCCACCGACTCGGGGTCGCGCTCCAGCCGCCGCCGCGCCTCGTCCAGGGTCATCGTCACGCTGGTCAGCGTGGGGCCGAGCCCGTCGTGCAGCTCCCTGCCCAGCCGGCGCCGCTCCTCGTCGCGGGTGGCGGTGATCCGCTCGTGGGAGTCCCGCAGGTCGGTGCTCAGCCGTACGGCGTGCGCCAGCTCGGCCAGGTGCTTGGCCATGACGTCCAGCGGCTCGCGGCCCGGCCGCGCCCCGGCGATCCGCAGCCGCCCGACCGGCTCGCCGTGCCAGGTCAGCTCGACGGACCGGGACCGGGCGCCCAGCTCGCCGTCCACGAACGACAGCGCGGGCTCGCCCGGCACCTCCACGCCCACCCCGCGGGCGACCAGCGACGTGCGCACGACGGAGATCGCCTCGGCCAGCGCCCCCGCCGGGTCCCCGGCCCGCTGCACGGTACGGCTGAGCAGGTCGGCCGCCCGGTACGGGTCGCGTTCCACGTTGAACAGCCGGTCCACCGAGCGCTGAAGGCGCAGGCGGACGGGATGGAAGGCCGCGCCGGTGACCATCGCGGAGGCGAGCCCCGCCGCCGCGCCGTAGCCGTCCGCCAGGCTGTTGGACGTCCAGATGAGCGCCGAGTACGTGAGGCCGGCCCCGACCGCGAGCGTGCCGTACACCAGCGTGCGGTTGAGGATGAGCCGGATGCCGTAGAGCTGGTGGCGCAGCACGGCGGCGATGATCGAGATGGGGATGCCCGCGGCCAGGAAGACCCGTACGGCGATGATGAAGGTGTCCTGGGTGCCCGCGCTGGCGATCCAGTAGACGACGAAGATCACCATGGCGTGGAAGTACCAGGTGATCTGGCGGCGCACCTCGGGCGTCGCCGCCCGGTACCTGAAGCCCAGCGAGACCACGCCGAGCAGGCACAGCAGGATCATCGGGAACCCGATCCACGACTCCACGACCTCGGGGACCCTGCCCAGCGCCGCCACCCCGAACGGGTTGCCCACCGGCACCCCGAGCTCGAACGACGGGTCGGGGGACAGGCCGAGCAGCAGCGAGTGCCCGGCCATGAGCACCAGGTTGCCGTAGAGCACCGGCCGCCAGCGCCTCGACGGCAGCCGCCCGTCCGGGAAGAGCAGCGGCATGATCCCCGTGAACGTGGGCACCGGCAGCAGCCACAGCCAGATGGCCGGCCAGGCGACGTAGGGCAGGAGCGGGCCGGGCGCGTGGAAGTACATCCAGCCGGTCAGCGCGAACAGCAGCGAGTACGCCGACCAGACGACGCCCGTCGCCCACATGAGCCAGGGGACCGGCAGCCGGGGCCGCCGGCTGATCAGGAACGCGCCGGCGAGCGGGAACATCAGCCCGATCGGGTCGAGCCCCTGCGTCTCGGCCAGCCCGCCGAGCTGCGCCGCCAGCACCGCCGCCGTCACCACGGCCGCGAGCGAGGCCCCGGCCGCCGCCCACACCCCCGCCAGCACGAGCCGCCGCCACACCCGCGTGCGGCCGGGCCCGTCCGCGCCGGGACCGGGATCGTCGTGGTCGGCAGGGGTCATCGTGGCTCCTTGACCGGCAGTTCCGCGACGACCTCGGTGCCGCCGCCGGGGCGGACGTCCAGCTCGCAGACGCCGCCCACCTCCTCGGCCCGCCCGCGCATCAGGGCGGCCCCCTGGCGGCGCTGCTCGGGCAGCCCGATCCCGTCGTCGGACACCGTCAGCCGGAGCCCGTCGCGCCGCTCCACCCTGATCAGGGCGGTGGTGGCGCGGGCGTGCCTGCGCACGTTCGCCACCGCCTCATGTGCGATCTTGTACGCCGCCACCTCCACCGCGGCCGGCAGGTCGGCCAGCGAGCCCGAGACCACCACGTCCACCCTCGGGCCGGGCGCGTCGGCGAGCAGCCGCAGGGCGCCCTCCAGGCCGAGCTCGTCCAGCCCGGCGCCGTCGAGCGCGGGCGGACGCAGGCCGTACACCAGGTCGCGGACGTCCACGATGGCCTCGGTCATCTGCCTGCGTGCCGTGCTGAGCAGGGGTTCGACCGAGCCGGGGTCGCTGGCCAGGCTGAGCCGGGCCTGGTCGACGCTCATCGCCAGGTTCGTCAGCGCCGGTCCGAGGCCGTCGTGCAGGTTGCGGCGGAGTTCGCGGCGTTCCTCCTCGCGGGTGACCATCATGCGCTCGCGCGAGCGTTGCAGGTCGGCGCTGAGCCGTACGGCGTGGGCCACCTCGGCGAGCTGCCTGGCCAGCATGTCCAGCAGCGCCCGGTCGCGCGGCTCGCCGCTGACCGACAGCCAGCCCATCGACTTGCCGTGCCAGACCAGGCGTTCGACCGAGGGGGCCGGGTCCATCTCGCCCGCGATGACGCTGCGCACCCGTCCGCCGGGCAGGACGACCTCGACCGCGACGCCGGGCGCCCCGAGGGCCAGCCGGACGGCGTGGGCCGCCGACGCCAGGGCCTCGGCCGGCCCCCTGGCCTCCTGAACGCTCCGGCTCACCCGGTCGGCCAGCCGGTACGGGTCGCGCTCCCACCTGAACAGCCGGTCCGCCGCGCTCTGCAGGCGCAGCCGTACGGGCTGGAACAGCGCGCCCGCGGCCAGGGCGGCGATCAGGTCGGACCACGTGCCGAGCAGGCCGTCGAGCGCGCCGACCCCGAAATAGACGGTGCCGACCACGGCGGTCAGCGCGAGGTAGACCAGGGCGCGGTTGAGCAGGAGGAGGGTCCGCTCGCGTCCGCGCAGCCCGGACAGGACCGCTGCCTTGACGAGCAGCGGTCTGACCGCTCTGAGCAGCACCCGCCGGACGTTTTTCGCCATATGTCGGGCACATCATAAGTGGCGGAACCGCTATCGCAGAGAGTCCACCGGCTGCATCTTCGCCGCCCGCAGCGCCGGATAGAGCCCGGCCAGCAACCCCACCACCGCCCCGGCCACCGGCGCGGCCAGCGCGAGCCGCGCGTCGAGGAGCGGCGTCCACTGCTTGGCCGCCGAGACGGCGACGACGGCGACCACGCCGAGGCTCGCGCCGATCACGCCGCCGGCCAGCCCGACCATCGTCGACTCCAGCAGGAACTGGGCGGCGACGTGCCGCCGCGCCGCGCCGAGCGCCCGGCGCAGCCCGATCTCGGGCACCCGTTCCATCACGGTGACGAGCGTGACGTTGGCGATGCCGACCGCGCCCACCACGAGCGAGACCAGGCCGAGGATCAGGAACAGCGCGTTGACGTCGTCCTGGGCGGCGTCGCGGGCCCGCGTGGGGCCGGGCGGCGCGACCACCTGGAGCAGGTCCTCGTTGCCGGGGCTGAGCGCGACCGGCGTCTGGCCCGCGACCAGCGCGGTGGCGCCCAGGCCGGTGTTGACCAGCACCCTGGTGACCGTCCGCAGCCCGAACCGGGCCCCGGCGGTCGGCGGCACGAACACCGCCGCGCCCAGGTCGCGCTCCCGGCGCAGCCCGCCGAGCACGCCGATCACCGTGTACGCGTGTCTCCCGATGAAGACCGCGGGCGCCCCGTCGAGCCGGGTGATCCCGAGCAGCCTGGCGGCCTGGTCGCCGAGCACGGCCACCCGGTCGCCGCGCCGGACGTGCCCGGCGTCGTAGAACCTGCCGTGCAGCATCGTGCCGCGCAGGGCCCCGGGAAGGCCGGTGGTCGCGGCGACCACGGGCAGCGACTGCGTGGTGATGCGCGCCGGATCGACGATGTCGTTGGAGCGTACGGACAGGTTGGCGGCGTCGTCGTTCTCCGACAGCGCGGCGGCCGACTCCACGCCGCGCAGCCTGGTCAGCCGGTCCACCGCGTCCCAGGTCACCAGGGGCGCGCCCGGCGAGGCGGGCACCTCGACGGTGATGGCCGTGGCCACCAGCGCGTCGAAGTGGCCCACGACCTGGTTGCCCGCGGTGGCGGCCACGCCGAGCGTCACGACGAGGGTGGTGATGCCGAGCACGGTGCCGAGCGTGGTGAGCGCCGTGCGCAGCGGCCGGGCCAGCAGGCCGGCGACGGCCTCGCCGGCCAGGTCACGCAGGTCCATCACTCCTCCACCAGGACGCCGTCGGTGATCCGCACCCGCCGCTCGGCGCGTGCGCCGACCTCCTGCTCGTGCGTGATGACCATGATGGTCAGGCCCTGCCGCCGCAGCTCGCCGAACAGGTCGAGCACCGCCTCGGTGTTGCGGCTGTCGAGGTTGCCGGTGGGCTCGTCGCACAGCAGCAGCGACGGGGAGCCCATGAGGGCCCTGGCGATGGCCGTGCGCTGACGTTCGCCCCCGGACAGCCGGCCGGGCGCGAACGCCGTACGGTGTCCGAGGCCGACGCGGTCGAGCGCCGCCAGGGCCCGCTCCCGCCTGCCCTTGCGTGGCTGCCGGGTGTAGAGCTCGGCGAGCATCACGTTCTCCACCACACTTCGGTGGGCGAGCAGGTGGAAGGACTGGAAGACGAAGCCGATCCGCTCGCCGCGCAACCTGGTCCTGGCGCGGTCGGGGAGCGTGGTGGTCTCGGTGCCGTCGAGGCGGTAGCTGCCCGCGTCCGGCCGATCGAGCAGGCCGAGCACGTTGAGCAAGGTGGACTTCCCGGACCCGGACGGGCCCATGACGGCCACGTAGTCGCCGCCGAGCACCCGCAGCGAGACGGCGTCGAGCGCCCGGACGGGCGGCTGCGCTGGATAGCGTCGCCCCACCTCGACCAGCTCGATGACCGGCTCAGGCATCGCCGACCACCACCCTTTCACCCTCCTTGAGGGCGCCGGTGACCTCGACGTTCCCGTCGGCGGACAGGCCCGTGCGGACCTCGACGTCCCTGGTGCGGTCGGCGGCGTACTCCACCCGCACCCGGGCCCGGCCGTCGGCCGAGGTGATCACGGCCGCCACGGGCACCACCAGGACCGGGTCCTTCGTCGCCCCCACGGTGATCCGTGTCGTCACCGCGGTGCCGGCCTTGAGCCCCTTCGCCGAGCCCGGCGTGATCAGGACGGGCTGCGCCCCGGCCTCGACCGCCGCGGAGCCCGGGACCTTCGCCTTGTCGCCCACGGCGGTCAGCCGGGCCGGGTACGACCGGCCGGTGTCCAGCTCGACGGTCGCGGGCATGCCCGCACGCAGCAGCTCGGACTCCGCCGCCTCGACCGACGCCGTGACCGCGAACGACGAGCTCGTCACGGTGGCGACCTCGCCCTCGACGCGTTGCCCCGCCTTCACCGACACCTTGCGCACGCGGGCCGGCAGCTTCGGCAGGAACACCACCTCGCCGGGCGGGATCGAGACCCCGTACGTGCGGGAGTACTCGGCCAGCATCTCCTCGGCCGCCGCCACGTCCGCGCGGGCGCCGGTCACCTTGAGCCGGGCGGGGGAGAGCTGCCTGGCCTGGCGCAGCGCCTGCTCGGCGGTCGCCAGCGTCTCCTGGGCGGTGCGCACGGCCGCGCGCAGCTGCTCGGTCCGGGCCGCGCGGGTCTGCTCGGCCTCCTTGAGGATCAGGTCGCGGGACTCCTGGGCGGCCGACAGGTCGGCGCGGGCGTTGGCCACCCGCAGCTCCAGCAGCCGCGTGTCGGCGGGTGAGGTCGTGGGCTGGGGAGCGGCCGTGATGGTCGGCGCCGGCGTGCCGGTGGGGGCTGCGGTGGCGGCTGTCGTGGGCGCGCTCGTGGGCCGGGTCCGGGCGGCGGCGAGGGCCTGCTCGGCCTCCAGCAGCCGCTCCTCGGCGGCCCGCACCGCCGAGTCGGCGGCCGACAGCCGGGCCTCGTCGGCCGGCAGCAGCTCCTGGGCCTGGGCCTCGGTCAGTGCCCGGCGGGCCGCCGTGAGCCCGGTCCTGGCGTTCTTCAGCCTGAGCTTGAGCGGCAGCACGTCACGTCCCCGGTCGAGGGTCTGCTTCTCGGCCGCCAGGGTCTCCTTGGCGGTCCGTACGGCCTTGCGCAGGGTCTCGTAGGTCTGCCGGTCGGCGAGGGTGGGCCGCTGGGCCTGGTAGCCCTTGGCCGCGTAGAGCCGGGTGAGCGCGGCGACCGTGGCCCGGTCGAAGACGCCGGTGGACGGCGCGCGGTGGCCCAGCCTGCGCAGCGCCCGCTGCAACTGGGTGACGTCGTCGCCCTCGCTGCCCGGCGTGATCGTGCGGTGCATCGGCACCGAGCCGCGCAGGACGAACACCGGCCGGCCGTTGACCTCCATCAGCACCCCGCCCTCGGCGATCCGGCCGGGACGCGGCGCCCTGGTGGCCCGCTGCAGCTCGGACGCGCCGCCGACGGCCCCGGCCAGGCCGACCGGCAACGGCGAGCCGTATTCGAGGGTGCCGTTGACCACCACGGTGCTGACCAGCCTGCGGCGCTCGACAGCTGCGGTGACCAGGGACGGTGCGGGCGCGGCCCGCCTGCTCGCCTCGTCGGCCGGCGAGCGCAGCCGGGTGCTCACCGCCCACCCGGCCAAGGCGACGAGCACGACCCCGGCGAGCACGACGGCCAGAAGCCTGCGTGGAGATCTCATGAGGACGTCAGAACGCGAACTGCTCGTTGATCTTCCGCTGGACCGCGGTCTCCTTCGGCGTGTAGGCCGCGTAGAAGTCCTTGCCGCACTCCAGGTCGTCCAGCGCCGCCTTGACCTCCTGGACGAGGTACGGCTTGGCGGCGTCGGGGGTGAGCTCCGGCATGTGGAACTGCTCGGTGTCCTTCGTCATCTTCGGGGTCTCGGGGAGGTTCTTCTGCTGCCGGCGGCCCAGCTTGTCCTGCCGGCGCATGAACTCCCGCTCGCCGCGCTGGTTGAGCGCCGACGGCTTGGTGTCGGCCACCGAGTAGCCCTTGGCCTTGAGGCAGGTGGCCATGGGACCGGCCAGCTCGACCAGTTGGGGGTCGCCGTCCAGCTCGGTGGCCTTCGCCCGCTTGTGGGCGGTGGCCAACTGGGAGAAGTAGTCGATGTTCGACTTCAGGGTGAGGCCGAGGACCTGGTTGCCGGCCGTGACGACGCAGGCGTCCTTGGCCTTGTGGTAGGCGGTGAGCTGGGCGGTGGAGAGGTCTGCCTGGATCTTCATGTTGGGATCCGGGTCGGCCTTGCCGCCCGGACCGTCCAGTTCCCCGGGGTAGGCCTGCAGGGCGAACACGCCGAATCCGTATTTTGCGCGGTATTTCTTCATCGCCTGGTAGTCACCGGAGGCGCGCTTGCGCTCGTCCTCGCTCTTGTCCTCGGGCTTCACGTACGGCACGTACGTGAAGCCCTTCTGCTTCATGCAGTCGGCCTTGGCCGCCTCGAACTGGTGCTTCCTGTCCTTGGCGGCGGCCTGCGACGGCCGGGCGGTCTCGGCGGCGCCGGTCGTCCCGGCGGCGCCCCCGCAGCCGCAGAGCACGGCCGCCGAGAGCGACATGGCGATGGCCAGGCGGGATCTCTTGAGCATGGCGGAGACCATACTCCGTTCAACGGAGTATGGTCAATCCAGGCAATGCCGCCGCTGGCGGAAGGGCGCGAAGGCGGCCCCCACGATCAGCAGCGCGAGCACCCCCCAGTAGGCCAGGTGTTGCCGGGTCAGGTCGCTGGAGTGCAGCACCAGCTCGCCCGACGTCGTCGCCAGGTAGATCGCCGCCGCCAGCGTCCACCGGTGGTCGCGGGCCAGGTAGGCGCTCCCCGCCGCCAGCCCGAACGCCACCACCTCCACGACCAGCCTGCTCAGGCTGATCGGGAGCGCCGAGGAGTCCTCCATCCATTCGGGGCCCGCCCAGCTCGCCGCGACGACCGCCGCCCACCACCACCACCACGACCTCGTGCGCGGCGCCCGCCGCAGGACGAGCAGGCCGGCCAGCGCCACCGTGTAGGTGCCCGCCACCAGGTAGGGGTCGCTGTCCATGAACAACGGCCGGGCCTGGAGGAACGTCGGATAGACCGGTAACAGCGTCGCGTCGAACAGCTGCCACCCGCCGGCCAGTGCCACCGCCTTGGTCCCGGTGAGCAGCGTCAGCACCGCCGCCGTGCGCAGCCGTCCCCGCACGGTCGCCAGCAGAGTGAGCGCCGACAGCAGCGTCCAGAGCGGCAGGATGCCGGCGTAGGGCAGCAGGGCGGCCAGGTTCGCCGCCGCGACGGCGGTGACGGCGAGGTGCACGCCGTCCGCCCAGGGGCTGCCGGTCGCCAGGTGGACGATCCGGCTGCGCACCCCGCCCCTGAGCAGCCCCCACGCCTCGCGCGGCACCGGGACGCGCCGCCCCGGCGCGGCCGATTCGAGCAGCACGTCGAGCAACTCGTCACCATGGGCCGCTCGGTAGGTCCTGGGATAGGCGAGCAGGAGCTTGCGGTAACGCCGTTCGAGCGCGGACGCGGCTCGCACGGACCCGACGGCCGTCATCCGGCCGACGGCCGCAGGACGAGTGAGGCGGCCGCCTGCATGCGTCTCGCCTCGGCCTCCACCAGCGCCTGGCCCTCGTCGGTGATGCGGAAGTAGCGCCGGTTGCGCCCGTTGACCGTCTCCTCACGGTCTACGGTGATGACGCCGCGCTCGTTGAGGCGTTCCAGGATGCCGTAGAGCGTGCCGACGGAGGGCTGGACCCGGCCGCCGGACAGCTCCTTGACCGACTTGCTGATCGCGTGGCCGTGCAGCGGGCCGGCACGCAGCGCGGCGAGCACGAAGTACATCGGCTCGCTGACTTCTGAGGTTCCCCTGGGCATGGGGGAGACAGTATTCCGTTCAACGGAGTGTGGGCAACGCGGACGGCCACCGGACCGGAACGACCGCCCGCGTCGCGCCTCACCAGACGTGAAGGCCGCCCGCGTCGCGCGTCACCGGCAGCGGTCGCCGTTGAGACGGAAGACCTCCGGGGCGGGGTTGGGCCCCGAGGCGTGCGTGCCGACGAAGCCGAACGTCACGGATCCACCGGGCCTGATCCGGCCGTTGTAGCCGAGGCTCTCCGCCGTCACCACCGCGCCGGACTGGGTGAACTCGGCCCCCCAACCCTCCTTGATCCGCTGGCCGCCGGGGAACGACCAGCTCAGGGTCCAGCCGTTCACGCTCTCCCTGCCGGTGTTCTCGATCACGATCTGGCTGGTGAAGCCGCCGGGCCACGAGCCGTGCGCCGAGTAGCGCACCCGGCAGGCCGACTGCTCGCCCTTGTCCGCCAGGAACGCCGACACCCACGCCAGCGGCGAGTTCCAGTTGATGGTCAGCTCGTTGGTGGACCAGGACTCGATGTCGTCGACGTAGCAGAACTGCGGCTTGCAGCCGCGCAGCAGCCGCTGGGCGACCGGGTCCTGGATCGCGGAGTTGGGGCCGCCGGCCAGCGAGCCGCGCGGCGGGTGGGGCAGCGCGTGGTCGAGCTGGTGGGCGTACCAGCGGCTGTGCTGGTTCTGGGCGGAGACCTCGCCGTAGCCGGTGACGTAGGAGATGTTGAGCGCGTTGCGGCCGAGCAGGTAGTCCATGCCCTCCCGTACGGCGGCCCGGTACTTCTCCTGGCCGGTCAGGTCGTAGGCGGTGGCCAGGACGACCAGGTTGTTGAGGACCAGGTTGTTGGAGCCCCAGTCGAAGTCCGCCGGCGCGTACGGCAGCCCGTACGGGTGCGCCCGCTGGACCGCCAGGTACTTGTCCGCCCCCTCGACGACCGACTGCCGCACCTTGTCCCGGCCAGGCAGCGCGTTGGGCACGGTCGCCAGGCCGAGCCGGCCGAGCTGGGCGGTGTTGCCCCAGTCGAAGCCGCGCTCGCGCCAGATGTCGCCGGTGTGGTGCGGCGAGGCCAGCACGAAGTCCGCGAACTCCTTCTCGCCCGTCGTGAGGTAGAGCTCGGCCGCCGCCCAGTAGAACTCGTCGGTCACGTCGGCGTCGTCGTAGGCGCCGCCGCCCACGCCGTCGGCGGGGTCGGCGTACCGGGCCGGGTTCGCCTTCGCCGCCGCCCACGCCCTGCGCGCCGCCGTGAGGTTCCTCGTCGCGAACGCCGCGTCGTAGGGCGCGAACAGCCGGGCCGCCTGCGCCGCCGTCGCGGCCAGGTTGAGCGTCGCGGCCGTGGACGGCGGGTGGAGCTCGCGCTTCTGCGGGTCGAGGTGCGGCAGCAGCGGCAGGCCGGTCCAGTTCTGGTCGTGCACCTTGTGGTGGGCCATCCCCGCGTACGGCTTGCCGTCCGGCACCTGCATGCTCAGGATGAACTCCTGCTCCCAGCGGGCCTCGTCCAGCACGTCCGGGACGCCGTTGCCGCTCTCGGGGATCTTGAGCTGGCCGTCGGTGAAGGCGGCCCGGTCGCGTTCGTAGGCCGCCATCAGCTGGTGGACCGCGATGCCGCCGTTGACCACGTACTTGCCGTGGTCGCCGGCGTCGTACCAGCCGCCCTTGACGTTCAGGGTGTAGTCGCAGCCGCCCGGCCGGCAGGGCACGTCCGTGTCGCCCTGGTTGGGGGACGTGCCCGCGTGGCCGGCCGGGCGTCCGTAGCCGGGGCGCAGGCTGTCGAGGATCTCGATGCCGCTGCGCTGGGTGTAGTAGAACTTCAGCGCGTCCGTGGGGAGGGAGTCGTACACGTCCGCGCCGATGTCGAACGGCCTGCTGGTCTCGCCGTCGGCGGTCAGCGTGTAGCCCTCGCCGGGCTTGGCGTAGGCGCCGAAGTCGATGGTGTGCACGTTCTGGCCGGAGCTCGCGTCCATGCCCTTGGGGCTGGTACGGCCGTTCGCCACCCGCTTCTGGGCCGCGTCGCGCAGCTCCCAGTCCAGGGGCGTGGTGGCCTCGGTGACCAGGGTGGCCTTCTTCGGGCCCGAGGGCAGGTGGCCGACCATGTTCACCCGGACGCGCGGGCCGGTGTCCGGCTCGTAGACCTCGGGTTCGGCGCCGCCCTTCAGCGACACGTCGTCCATGCAGAACCTCCAGGGCTCGGCGCTGCCGCCCAGCTGGAACGCCACCTGGGCGTTCGGCAGCGAGACCGGGGCGGTGAAGGTGTAGGAGTAGTCGTTGCCCGAGACGCTCAGCTCCGGGGCGGCCGACAGGTACTGCGTCCACGGGTCCACGGGGAGCTGGATCAGGGCCTTGCCGACCTTGGCGGGGGTGGCGGAGGCCGAGAACCTGTAGGCGTAGGTGTCGCCGGCGACCAGCGGGACGCCGTCCTGGCCGATGATGACGTCCCAGGGGTTGGCGGTGCCGCCGGGGACGTCGGCGCACAGCCTGCCGCCGTCGACGGTCAGGGTGGTGTTGCCGGTGCTCCACCAGGGGGCGGTGCCGGCGTCGAAGGTGCCGTTCACGATCTGCTCGGGTCCCTCGTCGGCGGCGCGGGCTGACGCGGCGGGGGACAGGGCGACCATGGTGAGGAGGGCCAGCAGCGCGGCCCGGCATCGGGTCATGGAGGTCCTTCGGGGGGATGGGAGCGCTCCCAATGGCGCGATCCCGATCCTCCTTGCCCACCGCTGCCCCGTCAACGGGTGCGCCCGATCGAGCCCCGAAGACCCTGAAACTTTCACACCCGACGCCGCTCCAGCGCCGCAGCGCGACGGCCGTGCCTCTCACATGCCAGGGGGAGCGCGAGGGCCCTGACGCCCTCACGTGGTGGGGGGATCGGGTGTCAGGTGTCGGATGAGGTCCGCGGCTCTGCGGCGGTCGTAGGCGACGGCCAGGCGGTCGGCGGCGGCCAGCGCCTGTTCGGCGGCCCGGACGGCGGCCCTTCTCCTGCCCGCGGCGGCCAGCACCAGGGCGCGTGCCCACCCGATCCTGGCCGCCGCGCCGGGGTTGCGGGCCAGGTAACGGGTCAGGTGGGTGTGGAGGCGCCGGGCGGTCGCGCGGTCCACGTGGTCGCGTACGTGCCACAGCAGCTCCGCCAGCCCCGACCAGCACTCCAGCATGCCGGGCTGCGCCGACGGCAACCCGTCCGCCAGCGCGAGCGCCCGAACCAGCACCCTCCGCACCTCGGCAACGTCAACCACCACCGGGCCCCCGTGACCCGCCGTGCCCACCGGACCAGCCGCGCTTGTCGGACCCCCCAGGGCCACCCGGACCTCCAGACCCGCCGCGCCCGCCGCGCCCGCCGCGCCCGCCGCGCCCGATGCGGCCGGGAACGCGGAGAGGGTGGGGGTGGCCTGGACTGTGAGCGTGGCCGGGATGGCACTAGTGGTTGCCGGCCGGTTGAGAGGCGCGCCAGCCGGGGTGGGCGCCAGCCGGTCTACAGAGGTGGCGGTGGTGGGGACGGGTGTCGTTCGGAGGGCAGGTGTGGCGGCAGTGCGGGTGGGCGTTGGTTGGTGGGGAGGGGTGGTGGCGGTGGTCAGGCGGGTGGTGGCGGTCAGGAGGCGTAGGGCTTGGATGGTGTGCAGGGACGGGCTGTCATGGAGGCCGAGCCGGGCGGCGAGGGCGCGCCGCCGTTCCGTGGACGCGCGGGCCGCCGCCAGCACCTCCCCGATCCGTTCGGCGGGCACGCCGTCGAGCCGCAGCAGCGCCTCCGCGCGGCCCGTCAGGCACCAGTGGCGGCCGATGTCGTCCCCGCCCACGCGCGTGACCGACAGCTCCTCGGTCTCGGCGAACAGCTCCGCCGCCTCGGCGAACTTGCCCTCCCACAAGGCGGTCTCGGCCAGCATGCCCGCGCAGTTCTCCGCCATCCGGGGGTCCAGCGTCCGGGTCCGTCCCTCGGCGAACGACCGGCGGGCCGCGCCGAACGCGCCCGAGTGGAGCTGGTCCAGCCCGCGCGCCAGCCGTGCCCGGCTGGCCGCCTCCGTCGGGTGCGGGACGCCGTCCAGTGCCCGGTCGGCGAGTCCGCCGTAGTGGGCGGCGAGTCCGTGGCGGCCGGCGATCCGGGCGATCGTCGCGAAGTTCGCGTACGCCTCGGCCCGCAGGGCGGGGTCCGGCGCGCGTTCGGCGGCGTTGAGCTGGCGGAGCGAGGCCACCAGCATCGTCGGCAGATCCTGCTGGTGGTAGGCGAGCCGGGCCAGCAACGTGAGCGCCTGGGCGGCCTCCGGCCCGGCCGCATCCGTCCGTCGCGGCGGCACCACGCGATGGACGGCCTGCCGGACGGCGGCGGCCAGCCCGCCCACGACAAGCCCGGCCCGCCGGACGGCGGCCGGCACGCCCACGACAGACCCGCCAGACACGGCGGGCACGGTGGCGCTCAGGGGGCCCGTGTCAGGCCCGGTCGGTCCGGTGGGGAGTGGTTCGCCGAGGGCGGTCAGTGCGGCTCTGGCCAGGCGGGCCGCCTCCCCCTCCCGGGCCAGCTGGTACGCGCTGATCCCCGCCATCCGCAACCACCGCGCCCGCAGGTACGGCACGTCCACACCGCTCTCCAGCCGGCGGCCCACGACGGCCGCCGACTCCTCGTACAGGCGTAACCGCAGGCACAACGTCCAGTAGTGGTCGAGGAAGGCGGGGTCGCCCGAGGCGGCCCAGGCCGTCCTGATGTTGTCCAGGTCGGCGCCGAGCACCCGGACGGCCTCGGTGTCCGACGCGTCCTGGAGCGCCGCGGCGTGCCGGTCGAGCAGGCGGGCGAAGCAGGCGGCGTGCCGTCCGCGCACCGCGTCCCGGGTCGCCGGGTCCTCGGCCAGGCGGGCGGCGGCGAACTGCTGGACGAGCGGGTGGACCGCGTACCGGCCGACCGGGGTGAGGTGCAGCATGCTCTGGTCGACCAGGCGGACCAGCACCCGCGGGGTCGTGCCGGTGACCTCCAGCGCGTGCGGCAGCGTGCAGCCGCCGCCGAACACCGACAGCGCCGCCAGCGCCGCCCGCTCCGGCGGTCCGAGCAGGCTCCAGGACGTCTCGAAGACCGTCCTCATGCACGCGTGCCGCGGGCGCACGGCGGGACCTCCGGCCGAAAGGAGCTCCAGGTCCACGCCGAGCCGCCGGGCCAGCTCCGCGCACGGGACGGCGCGCAGCAGCCCGGCCGCCAGCTCGATGGCCAGGGGGAAGCCGCAGGTGGCTGCGCAGATCGCGGCCACCATGGCGGCTTCGGCGTCGGTGTCGAAGGACGGCTGCGCCCGAACCGCCCTGGCCGCGAACAGCTCCTCGGCGGCCGGCCCCGGCAGCCCCGCCACCTCGACGGCCACCTGGCCGGGCAGGTCGGGACGCCGCCGGCTGGTCGCCAGGACCCGTACGCCGGGGGTGGCGCGCAGGATCTCGCCCACGACCGCGTCGAAGCAGGGAAGGTGCTCCAGGTTGTCCAGGACGAGGAGGAGCCGGCGTCCGGCGAGGGCGGAAAGCAGGAGGTCGAGGGCGGGACGCGGCGGCGAGAGGTCCACGCCGAGGCGGCGGGCCAGCGTGGTCACGGCGGCCTCGGGACGTACCCCTACGAACGAGACGAACGCCACCTCCCGGCCGTCGCGAACGGCGGCGGCCGCGACGGCCAGCCGGGTCTTGCCGACCCCTCCGGGCCCGACCAGCGTCACCAGCCGCCGCCGCGCCACCAGCGCGCGCACCCGCCGGACCTCGTCCGCGCGCCCGACCAGCTCTGAACCGGGAACGGGCAGGGCCGCCCGCCCGGCCCCGGCCGTCGCGGCGGCGGTGCGGCGGGGGAGCAGGTCGCGGCGCAGGGCCCGGGTCTCCGGGGCGGGGGCGACGCCGAGTTCGGCGGCCAGTCGGTGGCGCAGGTCGTCGTAGCAGGCCAGCGCCGCCGCCCGGTTCCCCGTCCCGGCCAGGGACGCCATCAGCAGCCGGTGCGCCTCCTCGTCGAACGGGTCCAGCCCCGCCACGATCCGCGCCAGCCGCACCACCTGCGCGGAACCGTCGGCCCCGGCCTGTGTGAGCAGGTCGCGCAGCACCGTCCGCAGCCGGCCGCGCTCCTCCGCCAGCCAGCCCGCGAAGGCGGGGGCGTCGCCGATGCAGACGCCGTCCAGGAACTCCCCGCGCCACAGGCGCAGCGCCTGCGTGACCGTCGAGGCCGCCGTGAGCTGCCGGTGGTCCACGAAGCAGCCGTCGCCGTCCCCGAGGAAGCGCACGTGGTCGCGGGTGATGTCGAGCCAGCCGCCCACCTCCCTGCGCAGCTCCGACAGCGCCAGCCGCAGGCTGCCGCGCGCGTTGGCGTCCGGGCGCTCGCCCCACAGCAGCGCGGCCAGCTCCGACCGCGACCGCGGCCCGGTCGTGGTGGCGAGGTAGCACAGCAGCGCCTTGGACTTGGCCGAACGCAGGCCCACGGGCGCGCCCCCGACGGCCAGGTCGGGCGGGCCGAGCAGCAGCAAGGTCAGCGACTCTCCCATGGCGGACGACAGTAGGCGCGCCCGCCCGGACAGACTGCGCCAAAAGCCACAGAAAGCGCGTGTTCCGCGCCACTGACCTGTGCTCTCACGATGTGCTCACGATGCCGTCCGCACTCTGGGACCGGCTTCGCGAGAGCCGCGAGGCACGGACCGAAGGACACGACAGCATGCACGCTCACCGACTGATCGCCACGCTCGCCCTGGCCGCCGGCGTCGCCGCCCCCGCGGCCCTGACCGCCGGCCCGGCCGCCGCCACGACCACTGCCACGACCGCCTCCTGCGTCATCACCCTGTACGACATCGACGCCAACAACGTGGCCGAACGCGACGGCAAGGACGAGCTCCGCTTCAAGGTCGACGGGAACCTGTTCCCCAAGTTCAGCGCGAACTACTTCTCGATGAAGACCGGCGGCGACGGCGACCCGGCCGACTTCGAGCACCCGTCCACGCTCCTCGTGGGCAGCGAGGACGTCAAGTTCGACCTGCGCGAGGTCACCCCGCCGATCGTGGGCGAGGGCGACAGCCTGGGCAAGGCCACCGCGCACGGCTCGGTCTGCGCGGGCCTGGCCGTCGGCGCGGACACGACCGAGACGACCATCGTCGAGGGCACCGACGAGACGGACTACACCTACACCGTCCGGCTCAAGCTGACCAGGCAGTGACGCGAAGTGACCTGACCTGCGCAAGGCCCCGTCGCACGCCGGCGGGGCCTTCACTGACGCCGGATGTTCTGGGAGGGTTCGGAACGTGGTCCCTGCCCTCACCCTGGCCGGGTGCGTCGCGCACGAGTTGCTCGAACGCCAGACCGCCAAGCTGGCCAGGCAGCTCGTCCGCGGCTTCGCCGAGGAGATCCCCCTCTACCGGCGGCTGCCGAAGGAGGAGCTCGACGGCGAGATCACCGTCATCACCGAGCACAACCTGCGGCTGATCGCCCGCATGTTCCGCGACCGCCGCCCGCCCACCAGGGCCGAGCTGGCCCCGCTGCGCTCGTCGGCGGCCCGCCGCGCCCAGGAGGGCGTGCCGCTGGAGGCCCTGCTGGCCGCCTACCACCTGGGCGCGCGCAAGGTGTGGGAGCACCTGTTCGCCGCGGCCACGCCCGCCGACTTCGAGGACGTGCTGGCGGCCAACCGCCTCATCCTGCTCTACACGGAGTCGGTGACGGCCGCCGTGTGCACGGCGTACCTGGAGGAGCGCGAGGGGATGCTCAGCCACGAGCAGCACGCGCTGCACGCCGCCGTGTCCGCGCTGCTCGGCGGCGACCGGGCGGCCCTGGCCGGGGTGCGGCTGGCCCCGCGCTACCTGGTGCTGGCGCTCTCCGTCGGCCGGCATCCCGACGAGGAGAGCGACGAGCCGGGCGGGTCGATCGCGGGCCGCCGCAAGCTCCACCGGATCAGGACGGCGCTGCAGCGGGGCGCGGCCGAGCCGGTGCTGTCGGTGCTGGACACGACGGGCGGCCTGGTGTTCGTGCCGATCACCGGCGAGGACCCCGACTGGTACGAGGTCGGCGAGACGGCCGCCGCGATGGCCAAGGCGGCCGGCGTGCCGGTGTGGGCGGCGGCCGAGATCGCCCCGCCGACCGGGGTGCCGGAGGCGGTCAAGCTGGCCGAGGAGGTCCTGGAGGTGGTGCGGGTCTTCGAGCAGCCGCCGGGCGCCTACCGGCTGGCCGACGTGCTGCTGGAGTACCAGCTCACCAGGCCGAGCCAGGCCACCGCCGTGCTCGCCGGCCTGCTCGACCCGCTGCTCGACAACCCCGACCTGCTCAGGACGCTCACGGTCTACCTGGACACCGGCCTCGACCGCCGCCGTACGGCCGAGCTGCTGCACGTGCACCCCAACACGGTCGACTACCGCCTGCGCAGGGCCGTCAGCCTGACCGGCCTCGACCCCGTCGACCCGGCCCACCTGCAACGCATCGGCGCGGCGCTGGCCGCCAGGCGCCAGCACCGCAAGTGAACGGGAGCCGCCCCCGGCGGGGACGGCTCCCGTCGCACGATTCAGAGCGTTCAGACCGAGGACACCGCGGCGGTCACCACGGTGGCGAAGTTCCGCATCCCGAGACCGTTGGGGTGGAACGGGGCGGCGGGCGAGGCCGGCACGTACGGCTCGATCCAGCGCACGCTCGGGGCCTTGCACGGGTCGTGGCCCACGCTCGGCGTCTGCAGGTCGACGAACGACACGCCCGCGGCGGCGGCCTGCTCGGCCAGCATCTGGTTGAAGTACTGGAGGGTGGCGCGGATGTAGTTGGCGTCGGCCTTGATGATCGGGACGGTCGGGTAGCAGCCGTTCGGCGGCGCGTAGGTGGCGTAGCCGACCATGAAGATCCGGGCGCGCGGGGCGCGGGCGCGGATGTCGGTCACCAGCGTGGTCAGCTTGGGCCGCAGCGCGTCGGTCTTGACCCGCCAGGAGTCCTGGCCGTTGACGATGTAGTCGTCGTTGCAGGCGTCGCCGATGGGCGGGGGCAGCAGGTTGAGGCAGTCCTCGATGAAGCCGGTCAGGCCGACGTCGTTGGCGCCGATCTGCACCGTGACCAGGGTGGTGTCCGAGCTGAGGGCGTCGAGCTGGGGCGCGACGCTGCCGAGGTCGGTGCCCTGGGGGTTGTACATGTCGCGGGTCTTGGCGCCGGAGCAGGTGACGTCCCTGAAGGTGGCGGCGCCGATGGCCTGGGCGGTCAGGTGGGCGTAGTTGTGGTCGGAACGCCAGCACCCGAGGTCGGGCACGACCTGGTTGGGCACCAGGGGACCCGACGCGGCGGAGTCGCCGAGCGCCACGTACACCTCGCCCTGGGCGGCGTGTGCGGGCGGCGCGACGCCGAGCGCCAGGGCGGTCGCGGAGAGCAGGACGAGCAACCGTCGGACCATGGAGGACTCCTTCGGCGGGGGTGGGGGTGCGGAAGCCGTGCCGGTCACCGGCTCCGGTGGGGTGAAGCCGTGCTGGTCAGCGGCGGAAGGGCCCGGTCACCTCGTACGTGATCCCGCCGGTCCCGGCGGTCTCGCCGCTGGTGCCGCGCTGGGAGGAGAAGTAGAGCCGGGTGCCGTCGGGGGAGAACGCGGGGCCGGTGATCTCCGACTTGGCCTGGCCGTCGAGGCGCATGACGGGGGCGACCACGCGGTCGGGGGTGATGATGTTGATCTCCATGTTGCCGCCGTCCTCGGCCACGTACAGGTCGCCGGACGGGCGGCCGGTGATGTTGTCGACGCCGTCGAGGGTGCCGCCGCCCTCGTAGATCGCGGTGACCGTCTGCCTGGCGGTGTCGTAGGCCCAGACCTTGCGGTCGCCCTTGGCCGTGAAGTAGCAGATCCCGGCGGCGTAGTGGCAGCCCTCGCCGCCGCCGAAGTGGCGGGCCGCGGAGACCTGGTGCCTGGTCTGGGTGTCGAAGACGCCGGGCGTCGCGTCGGGCACGGGCCGCCACTCGACGTTGTCGCCGCCGAGCCCGCAGAGCACGTCGAGCCGGCCGCTGGACAGGTCGCCCCAGGTGGTGGGGGTGAAGCGGTAGAAGCAGCCGTCGCCCTCGTCCTCGGTCAGGTAGACGACCTTGTGGTCGGGGTCGCAGGCCGCGGCCTCGTGCTTGAACTTGCCCATCGCGGGGCGCTGCTGGGCGGAGCGGTTGCCGTACGGGTCGGTCTCGTAGACCTTGCCGCGGAAGATCTCCTCGCAGGACAGCCAGGTGCCCCACGGGGTCGCGCCGCCCGCGCAGTTGAGGTTCGTGCCGCTCAGGATCCGGTACGCCCGGTCGATCGAGCCGTCGGCCCTGAACTTGATCGCCGAGGTCCCGCCCACGAGCGGCACCTCGGAGTTGGACACGTAGATCCAGCCGGAGCCGTCGGCGAAGCACGCGCCGCCGTCAGGAGCGGGGTGCCACAGCGTGCCGCCGACGACCCGGCCCGACCTGGCCACCACCCGGCTGGTGAAACCGGCGGGCAGCGCCATGCCGTTGGCGTCCGGGGCGCCGAGCGGCCCGTACGGGCTCACGCCCGCGCCCGCCGCTGAGGCGACGGCGTCGTGCCACATCGCCCCGGAGAAGGCGACCGCCGCGGAGACGGTCCTGAGAAAGGTACGACGGCGCATCATCACTCCACGTGGCTCGCGTCGTTCGATGTCGTTTGAATTCGCAGACATGACGATGAGCCCTGCTCGTCCTTCTGTGAACTGGACAGGGCAGTAAATCCGGACGGTCAAATCTGTGACGCCTCACAAATCTGGGCGGCATTCCGCGAAGCCGATTGACGGCGGCCCCGGCGCGATCCACCATGGCCCGAACCCCCGGCCTCGATCAGCTCCCGAGGTGCCCGTGCGCGTGCTTCCCCGTCTCCTCACCGCCCTCGCCCTGGCCTGCGCGACGCTCGCGGCCCAGCCGGCGTCACCGGCTTCGGCGGTCCCCGAACCGTCCGGCTGCGATCCGATCGACCCGGCGGCCTGCCTGCTGCCGTTCCCGAACGACTGGTTCACCGTCGCCGACCGGCGCACCGACACGGGCCGCCGGGTGGCCTTCGCGGCCGCGTCCATGCCGGTCTCGGTCGCCGGCGTGCCGATCGCGCCCGCCGAGTGGAACAGGAACGACGGCTTCTCGCCGGGCTCGATGGTGCTGGCCAGGGTGCCGGGGCTCGACCTGGCCAGGACGGGCGCCGCGCCGATCACCGACATCGGCCGGTCGCTGGACCGGGACGCGCCCGTCGTGCTGCTGGACACCGTGACGGGGGAGCGGTGGCCGTACTGGGCCGAGCTCGACGCGAACGCGCCCGCCGGCCGCCAGGCCCTGATCGTCCGCCCGGCCCGCAACCTGAGCGAGGGCCACCGGTACGCCGTCGCCCTGCGCGACCTCCGCGACGCCGCCGGCGCCCCGATCCCGCCGAACCCCGCCTTCGCCGCGGTCGCCGGGCCGCCCCTGCCGCCGGACCACGAGCTGCACGACCGTCAGCGCCGCCTGCAGCCCGCGCTGTCCGCGCTGCGCCGCGCCGGCGTCGGCACCCGCGGCCTCTACCTGGCCTGGGACTTCACCGTCGCCAGTGCGCGCGGCCTGGCCGGTCCCGCGCTGGCCATGCGCGACGACGCCCTGCGCACGCTGCGCGGCCGCGCGCCCGCCTTCGAGGTCACCTCGGTCACCGACCTCACCCCCGAGCAGGACGCCCAGATCGCTCGCCGGGTCGAGGGCACCTTCCGGGTGCCGAGCTACCTCGACCGGCCCGGCGGCCCGCCCGGGTCGGCGCTCAACCGCGGCCCCGACGGCCTGCCGGCCCGCCTGCCCGGCAACGAGCAGGTGGCGCCCTTCCGCTGCGAGATCCCCCGCGTCGCCTTCGACCGCCCCGCCCGCCCCTCCCTGTACGGCCACGGCCTGCTCGGCAGGCACTCCGAGGTGGGCGCGTCGAACGTGAAGACCATGGCGCAGGAGCACGGCTTCCTCTTCTGCGCCACCAAGTGGATCGGCATGGCCGACGAGGACATCCCGCACGTCGCCTCCGTCTTCACCGACATCTCCCGGTTCGGCACGATCCCTGACCGCACATTGCAGGGGTTCCTCGACTTCATGTTCCTGGGCCGTGCCATGACCGGCCCCGACGGCTTCGCCGCGCACCCCGCCTTCCGCACCGACCGCGGCCGCCCGCTGATCGACCTGCGGCACGGCCTGGTGTACGACGGCAACAGCCAGGGCGGCATCCTGGGCGGCGCACTGGTCGCGCTGTCGAAGGACATCGAGCGCGGCGTGCTCGGCGTGACCGGCATGAACTACAGCACCCTGTTCAACCGCAGCGCCGACGCGGCCCCCTTCCAGGCCGCCTTCGACCGGGCCTACCCCGACAAGCTGGACCAGCAGCTCATCCTGGCGCTCATGCAGATGTTGTGGGACCGCGGCGAGGCCGACGGCTACGCCGCCCACCTGACCGACCGCCCCTACCCGGGGACGCCGCGGCACCGGGTGCTCATGCACGTGGCCTTCGGCGACCACCAGGTGGCCACGGTCACGGCCGAGGTCGAGGCCCGCACCGTGGGCGCCCGGCTGCTGACCCCGGCCCTCGCCCCGGGACGCAGCCCGGACGCCGTGCCGTTCTGGGGCATCCCCGCCATCCGCGGCCGGGCCCATCCCGGCTCGGCCCTGGTGATGTGGGACAGCGGCGCCCCCGCGCCGCCGCTCACCAACACCCCGCCCACGCAGGGCGAGGACCCGCACGAGAAACCGCGCAGGACCCCGGCCGCCCAGCTCCAGAAGTCGGTGTTCCTCAGGACCGGCGTGGTCGCCGACGTCTGCGAGGGGCCCTGCGTCACCCAGTGACGCCGGGCCGCCACATGGGCCAGAACAGGGTGCCGTCGGGCAGCGCGAACGGCTCCTCGGCCTGGTAGCCGTGCCTGGCGTACAGGTCGCGGCTGCGGGCGCTGCTGGCCTCCAGGTAGGCGGGGGCGCCGTCCAGCAGGGCGTGGTGGCGGCGCAGCAGCGCCGAGCCGAGCCCCCGGCCCTGGTGGTCCGGGTGCACGGCCAGGAACGCCAGGTGGTGGTACGGCGGCTCCGGGTGGTGCCGTTCGAACAGCTCGTCCAGCAGCCGGAAGCGGTCGGCCCACCTGCCGGTGGCGGCGGCCAGGCGGCGGTCGTAGTCGGGCGGCTCGGGCAGCGGCGCGTCGGCGGTGTGCGTCAGCCACACCGCGACCGCGCGGCCCTCGTCGAGCAGGTCCACCTCGCCGTGCTCGATGGCGTGCGAGACGAGGATCAGGAAGTCGGCCACCATGATCTCGTGCCGCCCGGCCGGCTCGGGCACCAGGTACGACGCCGCGGGCAGCCGCGCGAACGCGGTCGCGATCAGCTCGGCGACCGCGTCGGCGTCACCGGCCGCCGCCCGGCGGACGCCGTGCGCCGCTACGTCCTGTGCGCGCGTCAACGGACGACCTCCGGCGTGGCGGCGGCCTTGGCGCCCATGCCCACCAGCGAGTACACGCTCGGCTGTCCCGCGCGCAGGACCAGCGCCCAGCCCACGCCGAGCAGGGCGGCCAGCGCGTACACGACCGGCAGGATCCAGGCGAGCGGATCGCCCTCGGGCACCCCGAGCAGCGTCGAGAAGTTGTCCAGCGCCAGCCACACCATCACCGCCAGCGCCAGCGCGGCGGGCACGGGGGCCACGAAGCGCCGCACGACGCTCTCGCCGCTCGGCTGCCGGGCGAAGAAGGCGACGATCGCGATCGAGGTCACGAACACCAGCAGCAGCACCCCGAACCCGCCGAAGGAGCCGCCGTAGAAGAAGAGCTGCACCAGCGGGTCGAGCCCCAGGACCGCGTAGACCACGATGACGACCAGCCCGAGCACGGTCTGCGCGATCGAGCCCGACCGGGGCGCGCCGCTGCGCGGCCGGGTGCGGCCGAAGAAGGCGGGCAGCACCCGTTCGCGGCCGAGCGCGAAGAAGTACCGGGCGGTGGTGTTGTGGAAGGAGATCATGGCGGCGAACACGCTGGTGACGAAGAGCACCCGGGCGATGTCCACGACCGCGCCGCCGAGGTGCTGGTACGCGATGATGAAGATCGTCTCGGCCTGGTCGCGGCGCGCGGCGGCCACGATGTCCGCCGGCCCCGTGGCCACCGTCATCGCCCACGACGACAGCGCGTACAGCCCGGCGATGATCGCCACCGACGCGTACGTGGCCAGCGGCACGGTACGCCGCGGATCCCGGCTCTCCTCCGAGAACACCACCGACGACTCGAACCCGACGAACCCGAGCGTCGCGATGACCAGCAGCGCCCCCACCCCCGGCACGAACAGCGCCGCGGGCGACAACGTCTCGGCCGAGAACCCCGACGGCGCCGGGTTGACCAGGTCCGCCAGGTCGAACAGCAGGATGACCGCCACCTCGGCGGTGAGCAGGACGGCCAGCAGCCGCCCGTTGACGTCCACCCGCATCAGCCCGAGTACGCCCACCAGCGCCCAGGCGACCAGCGAGATGGCCCACCAGGGCGGCGCGCCGCCGAACCAGCGTTCGAGCAGCGGGGTGGCCGCCGCGCCGAAGGCGCCGTACAGGCCGACCTGGAGCGCGTTGTAGGCGATCAGCGCCACCCAGGCCGCCGCGATGCCCGCCGGACGGCCGAGGCCCCGGCTGATGTAGGTGTAGAACGCGCCGGCGTTGGCCATGTGGCGGGCCATGGCCACGTACCCGACCGCGAACACCGCCAGCACCACGCCCACGACCAGGAACGCGATCGGCAGCCCGGTGATGCCGGTGACGGCGTAGCCGGTGGTGATCACGCCGGCGACGACGGTGAGCGGCGCGGCGGCCGACAGGACGAAGTAGACGACCGAGGGTGCGCCGAGCCGGTCGGCGGCCAGGGCGCCGGCGATCGGATCGGGCGCGGCGCCGGATCTCGCGGAAGGCATCGCGTTCCTTTCTGGGGGGTTCAGGTGCGGTGTGGTCGGGGCGGCGGTCCGGGGCTCACGTCCGGTAGGTCAGGACGGCGTCGCCGACGGCCGCGCCCACCTGGCGGCCGAGGTCGCTGAGCGGCTGGGGCATCGCGGCCAGCACCGTGGTCAGGTACTGGTGGGCGCCGCGCCGGTCGGCCGGGTCCTCGACGACGACGTCGGTCAGGTCGCAGGCCTCGGCCAGCGCCGCCAGCGCCATGTCGTGCGGGGTCAGCGGCTGCCACTTCACCAGCGCGAGCCGCAGCCGCGCGGAGGGCCACATGGCCCGGTTGAAGTCGTTGGAGAAATAGCGGAATTGTTTACGCTTGAGCAGCCTCGGGGATTCGCGTTCGAGCAGACCATTACCCATCAACCGGGAGGTGACTTCGGTGACCGAGCGTTGTGCGAGGTAGGCCAGCCAGGTCCGCACGTCGGTGTGCTGCGGGGAATTGCCTATTTCGGTCAGCACCTTTCCGGCCAGCTCGTCCGGGACCCGGCGCCGGTCGACCACCCGCAGCCGGGCCCCCTCGACGGTGATCCGCTGCTCCAGCACCAGCTCTGCGAGCAGCGCCCCGGCCAGGCCGAGCGCCACGCCCGGGACGTGCAGCCGAGGCTTGCCCGAGCCCGTCGCGTCCCAGCAGACGAAGAAGAAATCATCGGCAAGCAAAAATCGGCCCGCTCACTATAGGAATTGGTGGATGACCGGTTCAGGAAGCAGCGTGTAGCCGCCAGCGGCAATTTCTACCAAAAACCCGCATCTCCGGGCTAGACCCTATTTATCGGGAAATAAAAAACACCGGCTTCATGGAGAAGCCGGTGCCGCCCTGCCGGGGTTCCGGATCGTCAGTTCGCGCAGTCCTGCTTGTCGAGGGCCAGGCCCATCTCGTAGATCTTGCCGTTGCGCAGCAGGAAGTAGTAGTGCGCCTTGGCGTTGCCCGGCACGGCGACGTACGGAAAGCCGCTCGCGGCCGTCCGCAGCTTGTTCGCGTACGCGCGCTTGAGCTGGGTGTTCGTCGAGCCGATGCCGATGCCCTGCGGCGTCCTGGCGCCCTTCGGGGCGAAGACGATCGCCACGCCCCGCTTCTTGGAGATGAAGAGGCCGACCGCGTCGCGGCCGGTCCGCTGGGCCTTGAGGTCCCAGCCGGAGCAGGTGGCGGAGTCGAGGCCGGGCTTGTGGACGATCTTCCCGGTGGCCTGGGCGGCCTTGGCGCTCATGCCCAGCGTGACCCCGCCGTACCCGTTGGGGCCGAAGGCGGGGGCGGCGAGCGCGGGGGAGGCGATCCCGGCCAGCGCGACGCCCGCCGCGAGGGTCGCCGCCGCGATGATGTGCTTCGTCGTCATGCAGGGTTTGACTGCGCGCCCGGCGCACAAGTTCGCCCGGTTCGCGGGAGGGTCCGGGCTGACGTGTCCGTTACGCGGTTGAGGGATGGTCTTGTCCCAGACCCGGGTACTGGTGCCGGTGATCACAGCCCAGGAGGCACCAGAGATGACGGATGTTCCTATCGTTGTCGGCATAAATCGTACTCAGGATGGTTCTGTTGCTGTCGCTGTGGGCGAGTCGGGCATGTACAGCCTGCAGAAGGAGCGCATCACCCGGCGCAGGCACCACTGGGGCCGCCTGGGCGACCTGCCGGACCTGTACCTGCCCGAGATGCCGCTGCTCAAGGAGCCCGTGGACCTCGTGGTCGAGGGATACGCCGCCGACACCGAGATCGAGCACAAGGACGCCTACGAGGAGGAGCTGCGCGAGACGCTGAGCCTCAAGGAGGACGCCCGGGTCGTCCAGGTCTCCCACCATCTCAGCCACCTCTACAGCGCGTTCCCGCCCTCGCCGTTCGACCGGGCGGCGGGCCTGGTGATCGGCGCGCAGGGCAGCCGGGTCAGGGACCTCACCGAGCGCGTCCCGCTGCCGAAGGGCACCCGCGACGACATGCTGGAGGTCGCCTCGTTCTACCGCTGCGAGCGCGGCGGCCCGATCGAGTGCCTGGCCAAACAGCTCTGGGACGGCGACTGGGCCCGGCCGACCGGCCTCGGCTGCTTCTACACCCTGCTGACCAAGCTGCTGTGGCCCGAGGGCGAGGGCAACGAGGCCAAGGTCATGGGCCTGGCCCCCTTCGGCGACGCGTACGTGTACGGCCTGCCCGACCTCGACGTACGCGGCCACGAGGTGTTCATCCCCGAGGAGTGGATCGAGACGTTCGCCCAGCGGGACGCCTACGTCTACGAGCCCGGCGGCGAGCGCTTCTCCCGCGCGGCGGACCTGGCCGCGGCCGGCCAGCGGGTCTTCGAGAACGCCCTCGCCCAGGTGGTCGCCTGGCTGCACGGGCAGACCGGCCTGGACCGGCTGGTCTACGCCGGCGGCGCCGCGCTCAACGCCACGGCCAACGGCCGGATCGTCCGCGAGTCGCCGTTCCGCGAGGTCTTCATCCCGCCGAGCCCGCACGACGGCGGCACCGCCGTGGGCTGCGCCCTGTACGGGCTCATCGAATGCCTCGGCGTCGAGAGCCGCTTCCGCTGGACCGACGACTTCCTCGGCCCCGACCCGGACGAGACCGAGATCACCGCCGCGGTGCGGAGCCTGCCGGACGGCCTGGTGGCCGAGCAGCCGGCGGACCTCGTCGGCGCGACGGTGTCGCTGCTGGAGAGCGGCCGGGTCGTGGGCCTGCACCAGGGCCGCAGCGAGTCGGGCCCGAGCGCGCTCGGCAACCGCAGCGTGCTCGCCGACCCGGCCAGGCCGGACATGCAGGACTACGTCAACTTCGAGGTCAAGGGCCGCGAGTGGTTCCGCCCGCTGGCCGCGCTGGTGCTGGCCGAGCACGCCGAGCGCCTCTTCGGCGTCGACCGCCCGGCCCCGTTCCTGCAGTGCGTCGTGGACGTGCGCCCCGAGCACCGCGCGAGCCTGCCGGGCGTGACCCACGTGGACGGCACGGCGCGGATCCAGACCGTGGAGGAGCCGGCCACGCCGTTCCTGCACGCCCTGCTGACCGGGTGGCACGCGGCCACGGGCTCCCCGGTGCTGGCCAACGCCTCGCTCAACGGCTCCGGCGAGCCGCTGACCGAGACGCCCGAGCAGTCGATCGACACCCTGCTCTCGACGAACCTGCACGCCCTGGTCATGCCGCCGTACCTGATCCGCAAGCGCGAGGAGCCGCCGGTGCCCGGCCTGAGCTGGGACCGCGACTAGCCCCGCCGCCCGTCGTCGGGAGAGCCGGTGGAAACCAAATCCAGGTCATTGTTCCCGGTGGTCAGAGTGGGTGGCGGAGCCGGTGGGCCGGTCCGGGCTACCGTCGGTCGCATGCGCGTTCACCCAGCCGTCCCCGTGGTGCTGACCGCCCTGGCCACGCTGTCGGCGGCCTGCGGCGGCGGCCCCGTGCGCACCACCCAGGGGGTGGTCGTGACCTCCGCCTCGCCGTCGCAGAGCACGCGGAACGCGCTGGCCGGGAAGGTCGTGGTGCTCGACCCGGGGCACAACGGCGGCAACGCCTCCCATCCCAAGGAGATCAGCCGTCCGGTCGACATCATCACCGGACGCAAACCCTGCAACACCACCGGCACCCAGACCGCCGCCGGCTACACCGAGCACGCCTTCACCTGGGATGTCGCCCGCCGCCTGAAGCCGCTGCTCGAAGACATGGGCGCCAAGGTGGTGCTGACCAGGCCGGACGACACCGGCGTCGGCCCCTGCATCAACGAGCGGGCGGCCATCGGCAACAAGGCGCGGGCGGACGCCGTCCTGTCCATCCACGCCGACGGCGCGCCGCCGGCCGGCCACGGCTTCCACGTGATCCTGCCGGGCCTGGTTGCCGGGCACAACGACGCGATCATCCAGCCGTCCAGGAAGCTCGGCGTGGCCGTACGGAACGCCTTCCGCGACGGCACCGGCATGCCGTACGCCACCTACACCGGCGAGCAGGGCCTGCAGACCCGCACCGACCTGGGCGGGCTCAACCTGTCCACCCGCCCGGCGGTGTTCATCGAGTGCGGCAACATGGCCAACCCGGGCGACGCCGCCAAGATGTCCGACGGGGAGTTCCGCGGGGAGATGGCCGGCTCGCTGGCCGCCGGGCTCAAGCAGTTCCTGACCGGTTAGGCCCCGTAGGCGCGCAGGAAGACCTCGACCGCGGCGTCGGCGAGCCGGTCGAGCTCGGCCTCGGTGTAGTGGTCGCCGCCGCCGGAGAACATGACCTTGTTCACCGGGATCCACAGCAGCAGGCCGACGAAGTGGTCGGCGGCCAGCCGCGGGTCGTCCATGGGACGCAGGCCGTGCCCGGCCAGGCGGCCGAAGGCCGTGGACATGCTCTCCAGCGAACGTTCGAAGCCCTGCTCGTACCAGGTGCGGCCGAGGTCGGGGAACCGGTCGGCCTCGGCGATGATCAGCCGCCGCAGCCGCAGCACGTCGGGCTGCATGATCGAGGCCAGGAACTCGTGGGCCAGCTTGCGCAGCCCCTTCTCCAGGTCGTCGTTGCCCGCCAGCGACTCGGTGATCAGCTTGGCCAGGCCCTCGATCTGCGCCGTGGTGTCGAGGATGATCGTGGTGAAGAGCTGTTCCTTGTCGCTGAAGTGCTTGTAGACGGTCTGTTTCGAGACCGCGGCGATCGAGGCGACCTCGTCCATGCTCGCGCCCACGTAGCCGTTGCGCAGGAACACCGCGCGCGCCGCGTCCAGGATCTGCCTGCGCTTGCGGGCCGTCCGGCCGTCCTCGTCGGTCACTGTCGCGCCACCTTTTCGATCATGAGTTCGCATAGTACTGGACAGTTCCGTACTCATGTGAGTACTGTACCGTCCAGTTCCCGAAACGAACAGGAGTGACGATCTCATGAGCGACCTTCAGCAGCAGGTGCAGGAGACCGCCGACAAGCTGGTCGAGTCAGGCGCCGAGCGCGGGTTGCAGGTGGCCGTCTACCGCGACGGCGTGCAGATCGTGGACGTGGTGGCGGGCGTGGCCGACCCGGAGACCGGCCGGCCGGTCACCTCCGACACGCCGTTCTACAACTTCTCCATCGGCAAGGGCGCGACCTCGACGGTCGCCCACATGCTGGCCGAGCGCGGCCTGTACGACTACGACACCCCGGTCGCCGACCTGTGGCCGGAGTTCGCCGGGAACGGCAAGGGCGGCGTGACCGTCCGCCACGTGCTGACCCACACGGCCGGCGTGCCCGGCGTGCCGCTCGACACGACGCCCGAGGACGTCTGCGACTGGGACAAGATGGTCGCCGCCCTGGAGAACGCCGAGCTGTGGTGGGAGCCGGGCACGAAGATGGGCTACCACGCCTACACCTTCGGCTTCCTCGTCGGCGAGATCGTCCGCAGGGCCACCGGCAAGCGTATCTCGCAGGTGCTGCTGGAGGAGGTCTCCGGCCCGCTGGGCGTGGCCCGCGAGCTGTACTTCGGGATGCCGCCGCAGGAGCAGCACCGCCTGGCCCGGCTGGAGGACGAGCCGATGGACCCGTCGGCGTTCGGCGACATGCCGGCCGACCTGCCGATGTTCAAGGCCGGGCCGATGGAGCTGATGCCCAACGCCGCCCTCGGCAGCCGGCCCGACTACCTGACCGCCGACATCCCGGCCGGCGGCAAGACCTCGGCCAGGGCGATAGCGCGCATGTACGCCGCCCTGCTGGGCGAGGTGGACGGTGTGCGGCTGATCTCGCCGGAGCGGCTGCGTGAGGCGACCGCGGTGGCCTACAGCGGCCCTGACGAGGTCTTCGGCATGCCCTCGACGTGGGGGCTGGGCTTCACCATCGGGCTTCCCGGCGGCTCGCCGCAGGAGAGCGCGACGGCGTTCGGCATCGGCGGGGCGGGCGGCAGCTACGCGTGGGCCGACACCGCGACCGGCACCGCCGTCGCCCTCACCAAGAACCGCCTCACCAACGACTTCGCCGCCGTCGGCGAGCTGGCCGCCCTGGTCGCCCGGTCCTGACCGCCGGGCGCGGGGCCCCCGCCGAGCGCTCCCGCGGGGCTCAGCCGTCGCGGCACAGGGGCCGGCCGCCGACCACGCAGGCGATGCCGTCGAGGTCGCAGCTCAGCAGGGTGCCGTCCATGCCGAGCACGAGCACGAGATCGCTCCTCGACCGGTGGGCCAGCATGATCCGGCCGACGACACCGTTGTCCAAGACCACGGTCGGGCGGCTCGCAGCGCTGTCCATGTCCTGACGACTCCTCTCGGGTTCACAACAGGCCACGCGCCGGACCCGTCCCCACCAGGATGCACAGCCTCCGCCTCCGGCGCATCGGTCATCCGGCTCTACTTTCGTACGGATCCTGCGTTGTCGCCCTCCCGCCATGCCCGCAGCGGGCGTGGTGCGAGACTGGCAATGGCAGGCGACGTGCAAGGAGGCCGGCGTGCGGACGTGGTTGACCGAGCGGTTCGGGCTGACGGTGCCCCTGGTGGGCGCGCCCATGGCCGGAGTGGGCGCGGGCCGGCTGGCCGCCGCCGTCTCCGCGGCCGGCGCGCTCGGCGTGATCGGGGTGTCCTCCGCCGCCCCCGCCTCCTGGATCGAGGCCGAGGCCGCCGTCGCCGCCGAGAGCGGGCGGCCGTACGGGATCGGGCTCATGGCCTGGGCGCTGCCCGGCAACCCGGCCCAGTTCGACGCCGTGCTCGCGGCCCGGCCGCGGCTCGTCTCCGTGAGCTTCGGGCCGTACCGGCGGTACGTGGAGGAGCTGCGGCAGGCCGGCATCACGGTCGTCACGCAGGCGGGCACCACCGACGAGGCCCGCGCCGCCGAGCAGGCCGGCGTCGACGCGGTCGTGGCGCGCGGGGCCGAGGCGGGCGGCCACGGCCGCGCCGACGTCGGCACGCTGCCGCTGCTCCAGAGCGTGCTGGCGGCCGTCCGCGTCCCGGTGCTGGCGGCGGGCGGCATCGCCACCGCGCGCGGGCTGGCCGCCGTTCTGGCGGCGGGGGCCGAGGGCGCGTGGGCCGGCACGGCGTTCATGGGCTGCGCGGAGACGGTCCTGTCGGAAGCGGCGGCGGCCCGCGTGCTGGCCGCGGCCGAGACCGACACCGCCTACGGCCGCGTCTTCGACGTGGCCCAGCGCCTCGACTGGCCGGCCGAGTACGGCGGCCGGGCCCTGCGCAACGCGTTCTTCGACCGCTGGGCCGGTCACGAGGAGGAGCTGGCGGCCGACGAGGAGGCCGCGGCGCGGATCGCCGCCGCCCGCCGCGACGGCGACTTCGACACCGCCTGCATCTACGCGGGCCAGGCCGTCGGGATGGTGCGCGAACGGCGCACGGCCGCCGACGTGGTGGCCGGTTTCGCCGAGGCGGACGCGCTGCTGCGCCGCTTCGCCCCGCCCGGTGGATGACGCCGATCCTGGCCTGATGCATCCTCTTGTGCCATGACAAATCAGACGTTGCCCCCAGCGCCCGCCGCGCCCTCCGTCGCCCCGGCACCGGAGACCGCGCCCGCCGGGGGCAGCGTGCTGGAGGTGATGGAGAAGATCGGCACGGTCGTCGTGCCGATCGCCGTCGCCGTGTACGCCCTGCTCTACCTGGGCTTCGAGAGCGTCTACGACACCTTCGGCATCACCCCTGAGCAGGCCGGGCTCACCCAGGCGAGCATCTTCGGCCACCTGGTGGCGACGCTGGTGCTGCTCTTCCTGACCCTGCTGCCGCTGCTCGGCCTGGTCGTGGGCGCCTGGTGGCTGCTCGACCGGGTCACCCGCGGCGCCGCCGGACGCGCCCTCGACCGGGCGCGGGAACAGCCGTGGCTGGCCGCCGCGGTGGGCGCGGCGCTGTCGGGCGTCGCGTACTGGGGGCTGCTCGGCATCCTCGACGTCACCGGCACGCCGGTGCTGATCACGGTCGTGGTGGTCGGGCTGTTCTGCCTGCTGGTGCCGTACCGGTTGCTGCGGGCGCGGCCCACCGGGCGGGCCGCGATGCGGGTGCTGACGGGCGCGCTGGTGGGGGTGGGCCTGGGGTTCGTGCTCGTCGGCTGGATGACGCAGGGGGCCGAGGCGGTGCACGACCGCGGCGAGGCCAACCTCGTGCTCCAGCTCACCGGGTTCTCCAACCAGTGGGCCGAGGTGCGCGACGACTCCGGCAAGCTCCTGTCGAAGGGGCAGCGCTGGCTGGTGCTCGGCCAGGACTCCGGCGCGTACGTGTTCTACGACTGCGCCACGGCCGGCACGATCCGCCGTCCGATCGACGCGACGGTGCTGAGCAGGATCGAGCTCGACCCCGAGTTCGAGGACCCCCGCCCCTGCGGCCACGCGGCCAAATAGAACACGTTCCGGTAAGTTACCGATTAGTATGACCACCGAACAGTGGTAGGCGAGGAAATGGGCCACCATGTCTGAGCTAGAACGTGTTCCGCCCGGAGTGGATCCGAACGTGCCAAGCTCTGCCCGGGTGTACGACTACCTGCTCGGCGGCAAGGACAACGTCGCCGTCGACCGCGCGGTCGCCGAGAAGCTGCTGGCCGTCGCGCCCGATGCCCGAGCCGTCGCCAGGGCCAACCGCCGCTTCCAGATCGAGGCCGTGCGCCACGTCGCCCGTCAGGGCGTGCGCCAGTTCATCGACCTCGGCACCGGCATCCCCACCGCGCCCAGCATCCACGAGACCGTCCGCGAGGTGAGCCCGGCCTGCCGGGTGGTCTACGTGGACCACGACCCGATGGTCCGCCTGCACGCCCAGGTGATGCTCGCCGACCAGCCCGGCGTCGCCGGCATCCAGGGCGACCTGCGCAGGCCCGCCGACGTACTCGCCGACCCGCACGTCACCGGCCTCATCGACTTCGACCAGCCGGTCTGCGTGCTGATGGTCGGCGTGCTGCACTTCGTCACCGACGCCGAGGACCCGCCCGGCATCGTGGCCGCCTTCAGGAAGCCCATGGCGCCCGGCAGCCATCTGGTGCTCTCCCACGCGATGGCCGAGAGCTCTCCCGAGGCCATCGCCCAGCTCGACCTGGCCACGGCCGGCTCGCCCGCCCAGGGCGCGTTCCGCAGCCACGGCGAGGTGCTGCGGCTGTTCGACGGGTTCGAGCTGATCGGGCCCGGCCTGGTGCCCGTCCAGGACTGGCGGCTCACGGACGACGACCGTGTCCCGCTGGTGGACGGCACACCCCGGCTCCGGCTCGACGCGGGCGTGGGCCGGCTGCCCGTTCAGTAGTCCTTCAGCGCGATGTTGGTGGCGAACTTGTCGGTCACCTTCATCATCAGGCCGAGCAGGAAGCCGAACTTGAAGGTCCAGTTCCGCATGCGGATCCCGGCGGGGCTGCCGGGCGCCAGGAACGTGCCCGCGTTGTTGCCGCTCCTGGTGACCTTGGAGTAGCGGCGCATCTGGCGCTCGTACTCGGCGAAGGCCACGCGGTGGTCGCCGCCCGCCGCGGCCAGCTCCTCGCCCAGCACGTACGCGCCCACCAGCGCCAGCCCGCTGCCGAACCCGCCCAGCGTGTTGCCGTACGCCGCGTCGCCCAGCAGCGCCACCCGGCCGTCGACGTACCGGTCGATGTTCACCCTGCTGATCGAGTCGAGGTAGACGTCCTTGGCGCCGCGCACCGCGTCGAGGACCTGCGGGGTGCGCCAGCCCATGCCGGCGTAGGCCCGCGCCAGGATCTCCTTCTGCTGCTCGACGTCGTAACGGTCGTAGTCGAGCCGCTCGGAGGCGAAGACGAAGAACGCCGGCGCCTTCGGCCCGCCGACCGCGACCATCCTGCCGGGCTCGTTGTACATCTGGCCGTGGGGGCCGAAGTCGCTGTCCAGCTCCACCAGCGCGTAGTAGTGGCCGAGGAAGTCCACGCAGTCGGACTCGGGGCCGAAGGCCAGCCTGCGGACGTTGGAGTGGATGCCGTCCGCGCCCACGACCAGGTCGAACGTGCGGGGGGCCGAGCGTTCGAAGGTGACGTGCACGCCGCCCGGGGTCTCGGTGAGCGAGGTGATGGAGTCGCCGAAGACGTACTCGCAGGTGGCGGCGGTGCGCTCGTACAGCAGGCGGGCCAGGTCGCCGCGGCGGATCTCGACGTCGCCGCCGGTGAACTCGCCGGGCATGACCGCGAGCGTGCGGCCGGACGCGTCCACGAAGTGCTGGTCGGTGCCGCCGGTCTGGAGGCGGCGCACGTCGTCCAGGATGTCCATGCGGGTCAGGACGGTGTGGTGGGTCTCGCCCTTGAAGTCCACCGCCTGGCCGCCCTCGCGCAGGGCCGGCGCCTTCTCGACGACGGTGACGTTGCAGCCGCGGCGGGCCAGGCAGTGGGCCAGCGCGGGGCCGCCGATGCTGGCGCCGGAGATGAGTACGCGGGTGTTGTGCAGGTTGTCTCTCATGTCGGCAAGCCTCGCCGGGAGCGCTGACAGCCCGGCGACGACCGGCTGACAGTCCCCGGCGCGGGCGTCCCGGACTGTCAGGCGAGGATCGTGGACCGGGCCTCGTCCCTGGTCATCGCGGCGCCGCGGGCGTACAGGGCGGCGAAGCGCTCCGGGCCGAGCGCGGCCGTGGCGGCGGCGGCCGTCGCGGCGACGTCGTGGTCGCCGGTCACCGCCGTCCCGCGCAGCGCCACCCCCACGCCGAGCAGCAGCGCCGCCCGTTCCGGCGGGTCGTCGAGCAGGGCGGCCCCGGCCGGGCCCTCGACGGCGTCGGCCAGGTCGCTGTCGACCGGCGAGCGCAGCGCGACGGCCACCGCCTCCCGGTGCCGGGCCGCGGCCTCGCCCGCCTCGCCCCTGGCCTGGGCCAGCCGGGCCAGCGCCGTGAGCACCTGCGGATCCGTGGTGCCGGCCAGCGGAGAGCCCGGAGCGGTGGCGGCCAGCGCGTCCCGAAGCCGTTCGGCGGCCTCGCCGAGATCCCCCTCGATCCTGGCCAGGTCGCCCAGCCGGACGTGCACGGCCGCCGTCAGCTCGGGCCGGCCCAGCTCGCGGGCCAGCTCACGGGCGCGCAGGCAGTCGGCCCTGGCCGCGGTCAGGTCGCCCGCGCGCAGCCGGGCGTCGGCTCGCCGGCACAACACGTCCACCAGCTCGTCCAGCGCTCCCAGCTCGTCGAGCAGTTCGAGCGCCTGCGCCCACAGCTCCGTCGCCCGCGCCCACTCGCCGCGCCAGCCCGCGATCACCGCCAGCCAGTCGAGCCCCTGCGCCTTCCCCCAGCGCTCGCCCAGCGCGCCGAACTCCGCCAGCACGATCTCCAGCTCCCGCTCGGCCGCCACGATCCCGCCGTTCAGCAGCATGAGCAGCGCTTCGCCGAGCCGGCCGAGCGCCTGGCTCCACGGGTCGCCGCCGAGCTCGCGCTGCCGCGGCCGTTCCACGCCGCGCTCGGGCGGGCCCGCCGTCATGCCCCACAGCGCGGCGGCGAACGGATGCCGTACCGGCCGGTCCGGTTCCGTCGTGATCTCGGCGGCCCGCCTCCAGTGCGGCGACCCGGTGCCGGGGGCGGCGTGCAGGACGGCGAGCAGGTACTCGTCGGTCAGGCCCGCGGGCGGCTCGGGGCCGATCACGTCGAGCAGCCGCCGGGCGGGCTGGACGGCCCGGCCGCGCCGCCCGCTCAGATACCAGTACATGGCCAGGGCTGCGATCAGCCGCAGCGCGGCCGGCGGGTCGTGCTCGACGCTCCAGCGCAGCGCGGCCTGGAGATCGGCGTCGTCGGCCCCCAGACGGGCCAGCCATTCGAGCTGCTCGGCACGGTAGAGGTGGGGTTCGGCGCGCCGGGCGTGCTCCAGGTACCAGGCGGCGTGCGCGGCGCGCATCCGCTGCTCCTCGCCCGCCTCGGCCAGCCGCTCGGCGCAGAACAGCCGGATGGTGTCGAGCATGCGGTAGTGATCGCCGGCGGTCTCCACCAGCGACTTGTCCACCAGGTCGGCCAGGAGCACCGCGCTGTCCGCGCCGCACACCCGCTCGACCGTCTCCAGCCGGGCCCCGCCGGAGAACACCGAGAACCGCCTGGCCAGCACCTGCTCCTCGGCGTCCAGCAGGTCCCAGCTCCACTCCACCACCGCGTGCAGCGTCCGGTGCCGGGCAGCGGCTGTGCGGTCGCCGCGCGAGAGCAGCCGGAACCGGCCGTGCTCGGCCAGCCGCGCGGCGATCTCCGCCACGGGGAACGTGCGCACCCGGGCCGCGGCCAGCTCGATGGCCAGCGGCAGCCCGTCCAGCGCCGCGCAGATGCTCAGCGTCGCGTCGAGGTCCAGCTCCAGCCCAGGCCGTACGGCGGCGGCCCGGTCGGCGAACAGCCTGACCGCCGGGTAGGCGAGCGCGTCCGCGGCGGGAGTGCCCGGGGGCGGGGTGCCCAGCGGCGGGAGCGGCACCAGGTGCTCGCCGGTGATGCCCAGCGGCTCCCTGCTGGTGGCCAGGACGCGCACGCCGGGACAGCTGGCCAGGAGGCGGCGGGCCAGCGTGGCGGCCTCGGCGACGACGTGCTCGCAGTTGTCCAGGATGAGCAGCAGGTCCTGCTCGGCGAGCGCGGCGACCAGGCGCTCGGCGGGATCGGCCAGGCCGGTGACGCCCGGGTTGAGCGCCGACTCGCGCAACCCGAGCGCGTTCAGCACCAGCAGCGGCACCTGTCCCTCCCCGGCCGCGGGCGACAGGTCGGCGAAGCACGCCTGCCGTTCCTTGTCGCGGGTGGCGGCCTCGACGGCCAGGCGGGTCTTGCCGGTGCCGCCAGGGCCGGTGATCGTGACCAGCCGCGCCCCGCGCAGCGCGGCCAGGCGGGCCAGCTCCTCCTCGCGGCCCACGAACGTGGTGAGCTGTGGCGGCGGCGCCGACCGCGTGGCGTGCGCGCGCCGCTGCTCGCCCCGCAGGATCGCCAGGTGCAGCGCCGCCAGCTCGGGCGAGGGGTCTGCGCCCAGCTCGTCGGCGAGCAGCCGCCGTGCCTCGTCGTAGACGGCCAGCGCCTCTGCCTGCCGTCCGGCCGCGTGCAGGGCGCGCATCAGCAGGGCGCGCGGGCGTTCCCGCAGCGGGTGGGCGGCGACCAGTTCGCGCAGCCCCGCCGCGGGCTCGGCCTCGGGCAGGTGGAGGTCGGCCTCGTACAGGTCCTCCCTGGCCGCGAGGCGCAGCTCCTCCAGCCGGTCGGCCTGACCCGCCGCGTACGCGGCCTCGCGCACGTCCGCCAGCGCCGGGCCGCGCCACAGGTCCAGGCACTCCCTGAGGACGGCCGCCGCCGCGGTGTGCCGGCCGGCCGCGAGCAGCCGCCGGCCGTCGCGGGCCAGCCGCTCGAAGCGGTGGGCGTCGACGTCCTCGGGCGGGACCGCCAGCCGGTAGCCGGCGCCGTGGAACTCGATCAGGTCGGCGGGCAGGTTGCGCCGCAGCCGGGAGATCTGCGCCTGTACGGCGTTGGCCGCGCCCGCCGGCGGGCTCTGGCCGTACTGGGCGTCGATGAGCCGGTCGACGCCGACCGTACGACCGGCCTCCAGCAGCAGCAGGACCAGCAGGGCACGCGGCCGGGGGCCGCCCACGGCGATCGGGTCGCCGCCGGCCGATCGCACCTCCAACGGGCCCAGGATGCCGAACTGCACGTGCCCGATTGTCCAGCATCGTGGCTGTTATCCGCACGTGGAGGGGTGTGACCAGCGGTAACAGAAATGTCGGTATGCCTACCGATGAACATACGTATTTTCGAGCCGTCAACCAACGCTTAGCGTCTGGCGGCAACAAGGCGAAACGGTCCGCTTGCTGTATCCGTCACCCTTTATCACCCCCCACATCCCCCTCACGCCCCGCGACCCAGGAGACCCCTGACCGCGCGGCGGCCCGCGCACGCCCACAAGACGGCAACGGCCGGAGGGAGCCCGCCGAAAGGAGCACCACAGCGTGAAACGCAAAGCCTTACTCGCGGCGGTCGCCGGCCTGGCCACGGCCGCGACCATGACGCTCCCCGCGTCACCCGCGAGCGCCGCCCCTCCTGGAGCCACCCCCGCCCAACAAGGCTCCAGCAGCAGCCGAGCGGCGGCAGACCCCGCCTCGCTCGCCGCGGCGGTCGCCGACAAGGCGGTGTCCAGCCAGCTCGACAACCTCAGCAGAGGCCCCGACGAGGCCTACAACCGCCGAGCGGTCACCCCCGGCGCCGGCGACATGTTCTACGTCGCCTACGAGCGCACCTACAAGGGCCTGCCCATGGTCGGCGGCGACGCCGTCGTGGTGACCGACGCCGCCGGCAACGTCCGGGACACCGTCTCGGCCACCGGCCCCACCACGCGTGATGTCGCGACCAAGGCCACCGTCTCGGCGGCCAAGGCCACCGCGACCGCCAAGGGCCGCCTGTCCCGCGTGGACGACAGCACCGCCCCCCGCCTGGTCGTTCTGGCCCAGGGCGAGACGCCCAGGCTGGCCTGGGAGGTCAAGGTCTCCGGCCTGGCCAAGGGCAAGCCCAGCGTGCAGAACGTCTACGTCGACGCCCGCACCGGCGCCGTCGCCGACGCGGTGGACCTGGTCCGCGAGGGCAGCGGCAACGGCTTCTACTACGGCCAGGTCACCATCAACACCAGCGGTTCCGGCAGCTCCTACTCCATGACCGACACCACCCGGCCCGGCATCCAGTGCGGCGGCCAGGGCGGCTCGGCCTACACCGGCACCGACGACGCCTGGGGCAACGGCTCGGGCACCAACCTGGAGACCGCCTGCGTGGACGCCCTCTACAGCGTCCAGCGCGAGTGGGACATGCTGCGCGACTGGCTGAGCCGCAGCGGCATCGACGGCAGCGGCAGAGGCTTCCCCGCCCGCGTCGGCCTCAGCGACGTCAACGCCTACTGGAACGGCAGCTACACCAACTTCGGCCACAACCAGGCCAACACCCAGCAGGCCACCCCCATCGACGTCGTGGCCCACGAGTTCGGCCACGCCATCTTCCAGACCACCCCCGGCGGCGCCGGCTCCGGCAACGAGAACGGCGGCATCAACGAGGGCACCGGCGACATCTTCGGCGCGCTGACCGAGGCCTACGCCAACAACCCCAACGACCCGCCGGACTACCTGGTGGGCGAGGAGGTCGACCTGGTCGGCCAGGGCCCGATCCGCAACATGTACAACCCCAGCGCCCTGGGTGACCCCAACTGCTACTCCTCCTCCATCCCCAACACCGAGGTGCACTCGGCGGCCGGGCCGCTCAACCACTGGTTCTACCTGCTGGCCGAGGGCAACAACCCCGGCGGCGGCAAGCCCTCCAGCCCGATCTGCTCCGGCGGACCGTCGTCGGTGACCGGCGTCAGCGTCCAGAAGGCCGGCAAGATCTACATGGGCGCCCTCAACCGCAAGACGTCCTCCTGGCGCTACGCCAACATCCGCGCCGCCTCCGTGGCCGCGGCCATCGAGCTGTACGGCGCCAACAGCGCCGAGTGCAACAGCACCAAGGCCGCCTGGAGCGCCGTCAGCGTCGCCGCCGCCTCCGGCGAGCCGGCCTGCGGCACCGCTCAGCCGGACTTCTCGCTGTCACTGAACCCGTCCTCCGGCAGCGCCCAGCCGGGCGCCACCACGACGACCACGGTCAACACCCAGACGACCTCGGGCAGCGCCCAGACCGTCAACCTGACCGCCTCCGGCCTGCCGAGCGGCACCACCGCCAGCTTCAACCCGGCCTCGGTGACCTCCGGCAACTCCTCCACGCTGACCCTGTCGGTCGGCGCCTCCACGGCCCAGGGCACCTACCCGATCACCATCACGGGCACCGGCTCCACCACGCACACCGCGACCTTCACCCTGACGGTCGGCACCGGCGGCCCCGGCGGCCAGGACCCGCCTGACGTCAGCGTCGCCAACGTCAAGACGCACCTGGCGCAGTTCCAGAGCATCGCCACCGCGAACGGCGGCAACCGCAGGTCCACCGGCCAGGGCTACCTGCAGTCGGTCTCCTACGTCGAGCAGAAGCTCCAGGCAGCCGGGTACACCGTGACCCGCCAGTCCTGCAGCGTCTCCTACTGCACCAGCGGCGCCGGCCCCAACCTGATCGCCGACTGGCCCGGCGGCGACGCCAACCAGGTCATCATGTCCGGCGCCCACCTGGACAGCGTGTCCGCGGGACCGGGCATCAACGACAACGGCTCCGGCTCGGCCACCCTCCTGGAGGTCGCGCTGACCCTGGCCCAGAAGAACCCCACGCTCACCAAGCACGTGCGGTTCGGCTGGTGGACCGACGAGGAGCAGGGCCTGAACGGCTCCGAGGCCTACGTCGCCTCGCTCAGCTCGACCGAGCGGTCGAAGATCAAGGTCTACTACAACTACGACATGGTCGGCTCGCCCAACGGTGGCTACTTCATCAACAACATCACCACCACCGGCGCGTCCTTCCTGAAGGAGTTCTACGACAAGCTGAGCCTGCAGCCGGAGGAGAACACCGAGGGCGCCAACCGCTCCGACGACGCCTCCTTCCGCAACGCCGGCATCGCCAGTTCGGGCGTGGCGGCGGGCGCGAGCGCCATCAAGACCTCGGCGCAGGCGTCCAAGTGGGGTGGCACGGCCAACCGGGCCTACGACTCCTGCTACCACTCCTCCTGCGACACCACCTCCAACATCAACGACACCGTCCTCGACCGGGCGGCGGACGCCGCGGCGTACGCGATCTGGAAGCAGGCGGTCGGCGGCACCACCCAGCCGCGTGACTTCTCGCTCTCCGCCAACCCCGGCTCGGGCACGGTGCAGGCCGGCTCCACCGCCACGACGACGATCGGCTCGACCACCACGAACGGGACCGCCCAGACGGTGAACCTGTCCGCCAGCGGCCTGCCGACCGGCGCCACGGCCTCGTTCAACCCGGCCAGCATCACGTCGGGCGGCTCGTCCAGCCTGTCGATCGCGACCTCGCCCACCACCCCGGCGGGCAGCTACACGATCACCGTGACCGGCACCGGCGAGACGGCGACGCACACCACGTCGTACGCGCTGACCGTCCAGGGCACCTCGGGTGGCCGGACGTTCACCAACGACACCGACTACCAGATCAGGGACTACTCCAACACCCAGAGCTCGATCACGTCCACCGCGACGGGCACCGCGGCCTCCCCGGTCAAGGTGTCCATCACGATCAGCCACACCTGCGCCGAGGACCTCGACATCTGGCTCCGCGGCCCGAGCGGGACCTGGTACGTGGTCGACGCCTACGGCGGCACCACCTGCACGCAGTACGGCACCAGGACCTTCTCGATCCCGGTCAGCCAGCAGGCCGCCGGCACCTGGACGCTCGACATCGAGGACGTCTACCTCGGTGACACCGGCTTCCTGGACAGCTGGAGCATCACGGTCTAACCATCGGAATCAGGGGTAGCGAGCCCCGGCCGGTCATCCGGCCGGGGCTCCTTCACGTCGTTGCGGGTGCGCACGCCGAGCTTCTGCAGCACCCGCGCGACGTGCGTGTCCACCGTCCGCCGCGACAGGAACAGCACCTCGGCGATCTCCCTGTTCGTCCGGCCCAGCGCGACCAGCCTGGCCACCTCGGCCTCCCGCGGCGACAACACCCCGCTGCGGCCCTTCCTGCCCCGGCGCGGCGCGCTGCCCGGCCCGATCTCGCGCAGCAGGTGGCGGCAGCGGGCGGCGTCGTGGGTCGCGCCCAGGCCGGCGTACCGTTCGCAGGCGTCCGCGATCAGGTCGGCGGCCCGTGCCCGGTCGCCCATCGCCAGCCGGGCCGCCGCCTCGGACTCGGCCGTCCTGGCCACGCTGTAGGGCCTGGGCATCGCCTCGTACGCGGCCCGCGCCCTGGCGAAACACCTGGCCGCCTCCTCGTACGCGCCCCGGTCCAGGGCCAGCGAGCCCGCCGCCGCGTCGAGGCCGGCGTGCGCGGAGGGGGCGTCGCGGCCCTCGATGCCCGCCGCGAACTCGGCCACCAGCTCCTCGGCCTCCTCCGCCCGTCCGGCCTTCAGCAGCGCCGCCACGGCCGGCGGCACGAGCTGGTCGCCCCACACCCACATGCCCTTGCGCCGCAGCCTGGCCACCGCCCGCTCGGCCTCGGCCAGCGCCTCGTGCGGGCAGTCGCGGGTCAGGTGCAGCTCGATCAGGCCGCCCGAGGCCACGGCGGCGACCGGCAGGAACCCCGATTCGAGGTCGTTGACCCCCGCCGCCAGCAGGTGCTCGGCGGCCTCCTCCCACTCGCCCCTGGCCAGGGCCAGCATGCCCAGCGCGAGCCGGGCGTCCACGGCCAGCAGCGGCGCCTCGGCCGTCATCTCGACCGCCGCGACGGCCCGTTCCCGCAGGCCCTCCCAGCGGCCGGTGAGCAGGGCGAGCCGGATCGAGGACATCTCCACCAGGAACACCGGGTACTGCGCGCCCGTCTCCTCGGCGATGCGCCTGCTCTGGTCGGCGAAGCGCTCGGCCGCCGCGTAGTGGCCGAGCGCGATGGCCGCGTCGAACAGGTTGGAGTAGCCGCGCGCCACCTGCCTGCGCACCGCCGCCGACGGGTCGTTCGCGGGCAGCGTCGCGGCCAGGTCGAAGGCGTCCGGCGAGCCGAGCATCATGGCCAGGCTGATCTTGTTGGCGTGCACGGCGGCGGTCAGCTCGGGATCCTGGTCCTCGACCGTGGCCAGCAGCTTCTCCGCCCGGTTCATCCACTCCTCGTGGACGCTCAGCGGCTCGTCGCCCCAGGCGGGCATCGCCAGCAGCGCCAGCCCGCGCGCGGCCAGGCTCGGCCGGTCGTGCAGGTCGGGCAGGGCGAGCAGGATCTCCTGGCGGCCGGCGGCGACCACGCCCGCCTGGTTGGACAGCAGCACGCCCAGGTTGAGCCGGGCCTCGCCGCGTACGTGCCGGGACAGGAAGTCCTCGGCCAGCAAGTGGCGCAACGAGCGCACCACCCGCCGGTAGGACAGCCCGATCGCGGCAACCCGGCTGAGCCGCAGCGCGAGCGGGCCGCGCGCGTCGTGCGGGAGCTTCGGGTCGGCCAGCATGCCGGCCAGCACCTCGACGGCGAGCGGGATGTCGCCGATGGCGGCGGCGTGGTCGGCCGCCGCCGGGCCGTGCCGCTGCCAGGACTCGAAGTCGCCCGCGCGCCTGGCGTGGTAGGCGAGCTGGACGAGCGGCGGCGGTTCGAGGGCGGACAGCGCGGTCACCGCCCGCTGGTGGGTGAGCCGCCGGTCGGGGCCGGGGATCGCGTCGTAGACGGCCTGCTGGGCGAGGGCGTGGCGGAAGCCGTACTGGCCGTCGTGCTGTTCGAGCAGCACGCCGGCCTTCAGCGCCTGGCTCAGCCCGTCGCCGAGGGGGTGGCCGGAGACGGCGGCGATGAGCTGCTCGTCGGCGGGCAGCCCGAGCACGGCGGCGGCGTGCACGGCGTGCAGCGCGGCCGGCGAGAGCCCGGTGAGCTGCTCGGTCATCGCCTCGCGCAGCAGCAGCGGCACCGCCATGCGCTCCAGGACCTCAGGCTCCTCCTCGCCGCCGAGTAACTGGCCCTCGTCGTCGAGCAACGAGCGCACCACCTCCTCGATCACGAACGGCACCCCCGCCGTGCGGTCGCGCAGCTTCGTGACGAAGTCGGAGGTCAGCGTCGAACGGCCGAGCAACGCCCCGGTCAGGCGGCGCACCCCCTCGACGTCGAGCGGCGTCAGCGAGATCACCTCGCTGCGCACCCCCGGCGGACGCCGGTACGCCCGCCCGAACGGCAGTCCCGGCACCGGCAGCCCCTCCCGGCGGAACGTCACCACCAGCGCGAGCCCCGCCGGCGGCTGGTCGGTGAGGAAGCGCAGCAGGTCACGGGTGCCGTCGTCGGCCCAGTGGAGGTCCTCGATCACCAGCACCGCCGGGCCCGTGGCGGCCAGCAGCGCGTGCACCGCGCGGAACAGGCGGTGGCGCTCGGCGCGCGGGTCGTCCAGCGGGGGCGGCGACGGCACCGGCGGCAGGTGTCCGGCCAGCTCCGGCAGGTAGCCGCGCAGGGCGCCGGTGACCGGGTTGAGCGTGCCCGTCTCGGGCAGCGCGCCACCGACGTGCCGCAGCGCGTCGAACACCGGGCCGTACGGGAACGGCTCGCGGATCTGGTGGCAATGGCCGATCAGGACGGTGCGTTCGCCGTCGGGCAACAGGTCGAGCGCGGCCCTGACCAGCCGGGTCTTCCCGATGCCCGCCTCGCCCTGCACGAGGATGACGGCCGGAGGGCCGGTGATGGCGTCGACGAGTGAGCGTAACTGGGCGTCACGCCCGATCAACCCAGGAGAAGCCAGGCTTGTCATCGGGGTCTCCGTAACAGTGCAGGTTTACTCCCCCTGTCGGAATACTGTTATCCATCACGGGTCAGCGCGGGTCAACCCTCTGTTTTCCGGTCAAATGCCGTGCCCTTGGTGGCGCCGGTGATCCCGGCGCCCTCGGCCGCCCCGTCCCGCGCGGGCGGCGCCTCAGGAGGCGACGGGGGTCCTGCCGTCACCCGCCGGAGCGGGTTCGGCCAGGTCCACGCTGTCGCGGAGCTTGGTCGGCTTGAGGAACAGGGTGGCGATCACGCCGATCACGGCGATGCCCGCCGAGATCAGGAAGATGTGCCCGGTGGCGTCGCCGTACGCGGCCCTGACGATGCTCTTGAACGGCTCCGGCAGCGCCGCGATGTTGAGCGTGCTCCTGCCGCCCGCGGCCGCCTTGGCCGGGTCGATGCCCGCCTTGGCCAGCCCTTCGGCGATGCCGGTCGCGACCCGGTTGGCCAGCACCGCGCCGAGCACCGACACGCCCACCGTGCCGCCCAGCGAGCGGAAGAACGTCACGGCCCCGCTGGCCGCGCCCAGCTCGCGCAGCGGCACGGTGTTCTGGATCGCGAGGACGAGGTTCTGCATCGACATGCCGACACCCGCGCCGACCAGCACCATCGCGCCGGCGATGAGCACGAGCGAGGTCTGGTGGTCCATCGTGGACAGCACCAGGAACCCGACGGTCAGCACGACCGCCCCGGTCACGATGTAGGGCTTGACGTTCCCGCTCCTCGACACCATGCGCCCGGAGATCGCCGAGGACAGCAGCACGCCGAGCATCATCGGGATCGTCAGCAGCCCCGCCTCGGTCGGGCTGTAGCCGCGGCCGATCTGGAAGTACTGGCCGAGGAAGACCGAGCCGCCGAACATCGCCATGCCCACCGCGAGGCTCGCCAGGATGGCCAGCGCCGGGGTACGGCGGCGGATGACGTGCAGCGGCACGACCGGCTCCTTGACCACGGTCTCCACCCAGGTCGCGGCCGCGAGGACGACGACGCCGCCGAGCACCATCGCCGCGGTCTGCCAGGACAGCCAGTCGAAGGAGTTGCCGACGAAGGTCACCCAGATGAGCAGCACGCTCACGCCGACCGCGATCAGCGTGGCGCCGACGTAGTCCACCTTGACGCCCTCGCGGCGCATGTGGGTCACCCGCAGGGTCTTCTGCAGCAGGAGGAAGGCGACCACGGTGAACGGCGCCGCCACGAAGAAGCACCAGCGCCAGCCGAGCCAGGAGGTGTCCGCGATCAGGCCGCCGAGCAGCGGTCCGGCCACGGTCGCGACGGCCATGACGCCGCCGAGGTAGCCGTTGTACTTGCCCCGGTCCTTGGGGCTGATCATCGCCGCGATGATCACCTGGACCAGGACCTGCAGCGCGCCCATGCCGAGGCCCTGGAGGGCGCGGAAGGCGATGAGCTGGCCGGTGTCCTGGGCGAAGCCGCAGGCCACCGAGCTGACCATGAAGATCACGATAGAGATCTGCAACAGCAGCTTCTTGCTGAACAGGTCGGCCAGCTTGCCCCAGATCGGGGTGGAGGCCGTGGACGCCAGCAACGAGGCGGTGATCACCCAGGTGTACTGCGACTGCGTGCCGTTCAGCGCGCCGATGATCTGCGGCAGCGCGACCGACACGATCGTGCCGCTGATCATCGCCACGAACAGGACCAGCAGCAGCCCGCTCAGGGCCTCCATGATCTGCCGATGGCTCATCTGACCCGGCGGCGCGGCCGGGACGGTCGGTGCGCTCATGCGCGGCCTCCTCCTACGTTAAAACAATGCCCAATGGGAAAGTTTGCCCGCTGAGCATATATTCCCGGACGGTAGGCTTGGCGCATCATGGACAGCACCGGCGGGCTGCGCGAGCGCAAGAAGGCCGAGACGCGGCAGGCCGTGCACGAGGCGGCCATGCGGCTGGTCGGCGAGCACGGCCTCGACGCCGTCACGGTCGAGACCATCGCCGATGCCGCGAACATCTCGCGCCGCACGTTCTCCAACTACTTCGCCGGCAAGGAGGACGCCGTCCTCTACGGCGAGGAGCAGCGCATCCGCGACCTGGTCGAGAAGGTGGGCGCCCAGCCGGCCGGCCGTACCGCCTGGCAGGCGCTCTGCGGGGCGATCGACGACGTGTTCGAGGAGGTGGGCGAGCCGGCGCGGGAGTGGGCCGTGCGCGCCCGCCTGGCCAAGCGGCACCCGTCTCTGCTGGCCCGGCAGCTCGCCAACCACGCGGCGCTGGAGCGTGACCTGGCCCAGGCGATCTCCGAGCGGGAGAGCCCGGTGCGTCCTCAGGTCATGGCGGCCGGGTTCCTCACGGCGTTGCGGCTCGGCTCGCACCTGTGGGTCGAGGAGCGCCAGGCGCGCTCGTTGCGGGAGGTCATGGCCGAGATGCTCGACGAGATGTCCCGCCCGTTCAGCTGACCGCCCGCGTCCCCGGCGCCCGAACGCGGCGTCATGCTCGGCCGCCGCGTTCGGGCACGTCAATGCGAGGACGCCCGTCGTCCCTGCTGACCTGCGGGAACGCCTGAAACTTTCATGCCCTGGTAGTGCCAGGTGGAGTGCGGGTCCTCGCGGCCGCGCCAATGTGCCAGGACGCGTCCGTCACTTGAATGGCAGGCATGACGATCACGCGTATGACGATCCCCGGGCGCTGGGTGGAGGGGACCGGGCTGGTGCTCGGACCGGCGCTGCTGCTCGCCGGAGTCCTCGTCCGCCTCGGCGCCGACGACTTCTTCCCCGGCCAGCTCGCCGCCTACGCCGCCGACCCGGGCCGCATGGTCCTGTCCTACAGCCTGTACGCCGCGGGCGCCGTGCTGCTGTGGCCGGCGGTGACCGCGCTCGGCCGGGTGATCGCCGCCACCCACCCGGCTCTGGCCAGGTGGGGCGTGACGCTGGCGGTGCTCGGGCTGTTCGGCAGGGTGTTCCACGCCGGGGTGGGCCATCTGGCGTTCCAGCTGGTGGACGCGCTCGGCCCGGAGGCGGCCGAGCGGGTCGTCGCCGGCACGTACGGGGCCTTCCACGTGTTCAAGGCGGTCAACGTCTGCATCATGGGCGGCTGGGTCGTGCTGGCCGTGGGCGCCTTCCGGGCCCGGGCCCTCGGGGCCGGACCGGCCGGCGTGGCCAGGTGCGTCGCGCTGGCGCCGGCGGCCGGGCTGCCGCTCGGCGTGCTCAAGGGCAGCAGCGACCCGATCGCGCTGGCCGGGCTGGCCGGGCTCGTCGTCGCGCTCGTGCCCATGGGCATCACGGTGCTCCGGACGGGCCCCGCACCCCGCTGGTGGGCGCTCGTCCTCACGCTCGCGCTGGTCCCGGCGGCGTTCTTCGTGGGGATGGCGGGCTGACTCCTTTATAGTTGACATCAACTAGCCGACGATGGATAGTTGAAATCAACTAAAGGGGACTTCGATGGAGAAGCGCCGCAAGGTGGCCAACCCGCTCGCGCTGGCGGTGCTGGCGTTCCTGCTGGTCGAGCCCATGCACCCGTACGAGCTGGGCCGCCGCCTGCAGGAGACCGACAAGGACAAGAGCTTCAAGTACAACCGCGGCTCGCTCTACATGGTCGTCAAGCAGCTCGCCAAGGCGGGGTTCATCGTCGAGCGGGAGACCGTCCGCGACACCGAGCGGCCCGAGCGCACGCTCTACGAGCTCACCGGCGAGGGCCGCGCGGAGCTCTACGACTGGCTGCGCGAGCTGGTCTCGACGCCGCAGGAGGACTATCCGCACTTCGGCGTCGCGTTGTCGCTGATCAGCGTGCTCGACCCGGCCGAGGCCGTCGGGCTGCTGGAGCGGCGCGCGGCGGCGATGACCGCCCAGCGGGCCGAGCTCGCCCGGACGGCCGACGCCGCCCGTGCGGGCGGCGTGGCCTGGGTCTTCCTCGTGGAGGACGACTACCGCCTCGCGGTGCTCGACGCCGAGCTGGCCTTCGTCGCCCGCCTCATCGAGTCCCTCAGCGCACCTGACTACGCCAGGACCTGGCACGAGATGTTCGGGAGTCGGCAATGACAGCAGTGAGCACGGCATTGGTGATCGGCGGGGGCATCGCCGGCCCCGTCACCGCGATGGCGCTGCGCCGCGCGGGGATCGAGGCGACCCTGTACGAGGCGTACGACAGCGGCGCGGAGGGCGTCGGCGGCACGCTCACGATCGCCCCGAACGGGCTCGCGGCGCTGCGGGCCGTCGGCGCGGAGGAGGCCGTCCGGGCGGTCGGCCAGCCGGTGGCGCACACGGTCGTCCGCGACGGCGCGGGCAGGCGCATGGGCGAGCTGGCCGGCCTGCCCGACCTGCCGCCCAGCCAGGCGATGTGGCGCTCGCAGCTCTACGGCGCGGTCCGCGACCAGGCCCTGGCCGCCGGCATCCGCACCGAGTACGGCCGCCGCCTGGTCGGCGTCGAGGAGCACCCCGGCGGCGTCACCGCGCGCTTCGCCGACGGCGGCAGCGCGAGCGCCGACATCCTGGTCGGGGCCGACGGCATCCGTTCGGTGGTCCGGTCCCTGATCGACCCGGCCGCGCCGGGGCCGCGCCACGTGCCCCTGCTGAACTTCGGCGGCCTGGCCGACGTCGCCGTGCCGGCCGAGAAGCAGGCGTCCTACTTCGTGTTCGGGCGGCGGGCGTTCCTCGGCTACTGGGTGCAGCCCGACGGGCGCACGGCCTGGTTCTGCAACGTCCCGCACGCCGAGCCGACGACGTCCGCGCAGGCGCGCCGGGTGCCGGCCGGGGAGTGGCTGCGCCGCCCGGGCGAGCTCTTCACGGGCGAGGAGCCGGGGCAGGAGCTGGTGCGGCACACGTCCCCCGAGAACCTGGTGGCGCTCGGCACGGTGGAGATCATGCCGAGCGTCCCGCGCTGGCACCGCGGCAGGATGGTGCTGGTGGGCGACTCGGTGCACGCGCCCTCGCCCAGCTCGGGGCAGGGGGCCTCGCTGGCCGCCGAGAGCGCCGTCCAGCTCGCCCGCTGCCTGCGCGACCTGCCCGGCGTGCCCGCCGCGTTCGACGCCTACGTACGGCTGCGCCGCGACCGCGTCGAGCGGGTCGCCGCCCGCGCCTCCCGGACCAACAGCAGCAAGACCCTCGGGCCCTTCGCCGTCACGATGATGCGGCTGATGATGCCGGTGGCCACCCGGACGTTCCTCGCCCCCGAGCGCGCCCTCGGCCCCGAGCAGCGCCACCACCTCGACTGGGACGAGCCGGTGACCGCCTAGGCGCTAGGCGGTCAGCAGCTTGACGATCGCCACCACCCCGATGCAGACGACCGCACCGCGCAACACCGGCGCGGGCAGCCTGCGTCCCACCCGCGCCCCCAGGAACCCGCCGACCGTCGAGCCCAGCGCCACCAGCAGCACGGCCCACCAGTCGACGTCGGCGACCAGCGTGTACAGGACGGCGGCCGTGGCGTTGACCACGAGCGACAACACGTTCTTGGCGGCGTTGACGCGCTGCAGCTCCTCGTCGAGGAAGATGCCGAGCAGGCCGATGAGCAGCACGCCCTGCGCCGCGCCGAAGTAGCCGCCGTACGCCCCGGCGGCCAGCACGCCCAGCCACAACCAGGGTCCGCCGTGCGCCTGCCGCGGGCGGCTGGCCAGCAGCCGGCTGATCCTGGGCTGGGCCAGGACCAGCACGCACGACAACCCGATCAGCACCGTCACGACCGCCGTGAACGTGCGCTCCGGCAGGTTGAGCAGCAGCAGCCCGCCGATCAGCGAGCCGACCGCGGAGGCCGAGGCCAGCCGGAGGAGGCGGCCGCGCTGACCCTTGAGCTCTTCGCGGTAGCCGAGGACGCCGGTCACGCCGCCGGGCACCAGGCCGATGTTGTTCGAGACGTTGGCGGTGATCGGCGGCAGTCCGACGGCCAGCAGCGTCGGGAACGTGATCAGCGACCCGGAACCGACGACGGCGTTGATGCCTCCCGCTCCGATGCCGGCCGCGAAGACCGCGGCCATCTCCCAAGGTGTCATGGCGGGTGACTCTAGTGCGTGGCCCTGGTGCGCTCGCTGGTCAGGTGGGGGTCAGCGGGTGAGGGTGCCCGCCCGGACCAGCCAGTCGACCGCCTCCGCGACCGCCTCCAGCGAGGTGTGCCGGGGGCGGTGGCCGAGCAGCCGCCCGGCCTTCTCCATGCTGCAGTGGGGGCTGTGCGCGATGTGGTCGTAGGTGAGGCGGGCGTCGTGCTCCGGCACGGTCTCCCGCCACTGCTCCCACGGCAGGTACGACAGCCGCGCCTCCCGGCCGAACCAGCCCGCCACCGCCTCGGCGTAGCCGCGCAGCGTCAGCGCGGTCACGGCCACCGAGTGGAAGCTCTCGCCCCTGGCGGCGGCCGGGTTGTTCATGGCGTCCACGAACAGCCGGGCGACGTCGTCGGCGTGGACGTGCTGCACGGTCTCCATGCCCAGGTTGGGCAGCCGCACCTCCGCGCCGTCGGCCAGCGCCTGGAACACGGCCGGGTCGAGGTTGCCCGCCGGGTTGACCGGGATCCAGCCCGGGCCGGTGATGTGGCCGGGATGGACGACCGTGGCCGGGAACCCCTCCCGCGCGGCCAGGTCGAGCAGGTACGCCTCGATCGCGGCCTTCTGCCGGCCGTACTCGCCGATGGGGCGTTTCGGGCGGTCTTCGGTCGTCGGGACGCGGGTGCTCGGGCCGTGCACCCAGATCGTGCCGCAGTGGAGGAACTGCCGGACCCGGCCGGCCAGCGCCCCGGCCAGGTGGCGGGCGCTCGCCTCGGTGAAGCAGATGAGGTCGACGACGACGTCGGCCTCCAGCTCGGCGATCCGCCGCCCGAACGTGCCCGCGGCCTCCTCGGCCTCCCGGTCGGCGACCACGGTGGCGACCCGCTCCCACGCGCCGTGCGGCGTGTACGGCTCCCGCTTGCCGCGGCTCACCGCGACCACGTCGTGGCCCGCGTCCACCAGGCGCGGGACCAGATAGGTGCCGATGTGCCCACTCGCCCCGATCACCACTACGCGCATGCACCCACCCTAGACCGGCACGGGCAGGCGGCCCGATCGCCGGGCCCGGAGGCGATCAGGCAGGACGACCGATCGCCAGGTCCGGGGGCGATCAGGCGGAGCGGCCGATCGCCAGGTCCAGGGCATGGGCCGCGTCCTGGCCCGGCGACGGGCGCCAGGCCACGTGCTGGTCGGGGCGTACCAGGGCCAGTGAGCCGGCCGCGTCCGGCAGGTCCACCTCCCGCAGCGGCACGCCCAGCTCGGCCGCCCGCTCCACCAGCACTTTGGCCTCCGGCGACGACAGGTCGCCCACCAGGCTGAACCCGGGCCCGAGCCGGTCGTAGAGCGACTCGCCCGGAGCGAGCCACCGGTGCGGCAGCCGCTCGCCGCACCCGCCGGCCACCACCGGCGACCCCGCGTACGTGTACCCCAGCACCAGGTCCAGGCTGTGGAACTCGCTGTCCTTGGTCCGCCGCACCGCCTCCGCGACGGCCGGGCGCACCCGCTCGAACTCCGCGTCCGAGCCCATCAGCGCGGGATCGGCCAGTTCGGGCGCGAGCGTGGCCATGTTGGCGGCGGCGGCCTCGATCGTGGCCGCCGCGATCGGCCGGCGTTCGGCCTCGTAGCTGGCCAGCAGGGTCGCCGGAGCCCATCCGTTCAGCACGGCGGCCAGCTTCCAGCCGAGGTTGACCGCGTCGCCGAGGCCGGTGTTGAAGCCGTGGCCGCCGTAGGGCGGGTTCTGGTGCGCGGCGTCGCCCGCCAGGAACACCCGCTCGCCGGCGTACCGGTCGGCCAGCAGCATGCGCGCGGTCCACGGGTCGGTGGCCAGGATCTGGACCTCGACGTCGGCCCCGGCCAGGTTGCGGACCAGGCGTACCGGATCGGTGCCCTCCGCCGGGACGCCCTGGGCGATGCACCACCACAGGTCCTCCAGGTCGAGCCGGCCGAGCATGCCGGGCTGGGCCGGGTTCAGCACCCAGTAGTGCACGGCGGGGCCGTGGGGCACCCGTTCGGCCAGGCCGGGCGCGCGGAAGACGACGTTGAAGTTGGGCCTGGCGTCCTGGCGGCCCTCGTAGCGGGCGCCGATGGCCGCGCGCGTCACGCTGCGGGCGCCGTCGCAGCCGACGACGTACGCGGCGCGCACCTGGCGGGTGTCGCCGTCCGCGGTGGCCAGGTCGGCGGTGACGCCGTCGGCGTCCTCGCGCAGGCCGGTCACCCGCCAGCCGGTGAGCAGCGCGTCACCGGCGGCCTCGCGCAGCACCTCCTCGACGATCGGCTGCGGCACCTGCTGGCCCGGCTCGGCGGCCAGGTCGGAGCCGGTCAGGTCGAGGCCGAAGCAGCCGCCGATCCTGGTGATCTCGCGGCCGAGCAGGCCGGTCGTGAACACCGCCTCGTCCGACCAGGAGACCGCGAGCGGGGCGCGGGCGCGCAACGTCTCGGCCAGCCCCCACCTGCGCAGCAGCTCCATCGACCGCGCCGACGTGGTCTTGGCGCGCGGACGCAGCCACGACACGCTCTCGCGCGGCTCGACGACCATGCTGCGCACCCCGTGATGGGCCAGCTCCACGGCCGTCGCCAGCCCGACGGGCCCGCCTCCGGCGATCAGTACCGGTATGTCGGTCTGGCGCACGCTTGCTCCCATTCGTCATGGTGATCATCGGCATACTCCAAGCGCCGCGCGTCCCACGTCAAGCTCGGGCCGAAACCGCCGCCCGGATCACCGATCGGGAACGATCTAGAGGACGGCCGCCGGACTTGTTACGGTCGTTGCATGACTGAGTCCTCGGCGGTGCCGCTGCACATGCGGCGGGTGGAGTTCGATCCGGCCCCCGAGCTGGGCGAGGTGCGCGACCAGGAGCGGATCAAGCGCATCGACACCCTCCTCGGCCTGGCGGTGTGGGTGGTGACCCGGCACGCCGACGTCCGCGAGGTCCTGGGCGACGCCGACCGGTTCAGGCTCGCCAGGCAGGGCGCCGCCCGCATGCCCGGAGCGCCCGAGCTGACCGAGGAACAGCTCGCCGAGCTGCGCGCGGGCAACCTGCTGGCCCTGGACCCGCCCGAGCACACCCGGCTGCGCAGGCTGCTGACGCCCGAGTTCACGATCCGCCGGATGAAGCGGCTGGAGCCCCGCATCAGGGACATCGTGCGCGAGCACCTCGACGCCATGGAGGCCGCGGGCTCCCCGGCCGACCTGGTGTCGGCGTTCGCCCTGCCGATCCCGTCGCTGGTGATCTGCGAGCTGCTGGGCGTGCCCTACGAGGACCGCGCCGACTTCCAGCGGCGTACCGGGCGCATGCTGGACCTGTCGCTGCCGGTCGAGGAGCGGGTGGCGGCCAACTTCGAGTCGCGGGCGTACATGCGCGACCTGGTCACCCACATGCGCACCGACCCGGGCGAGGACCTGCTCGGCATGCTCATCCGCGAGCACGGCGACGACCTGACCACCGGCGAGCTCGTCGGCATCGGCAACCTGCTGCTGCTCGCCGGGCACGAGACCACCTCCAACATGCTCTCGCTCGGCACGCTCGCCCTGCTGCGCAACCCCGGGCAGCTGGAACTCCTGCGCAAGGAGCCCGAGCGCATCGACGCGACGGTCGAGGAGCTGCTGCGCTGGCTCAGCATCGTCCACTCCGGCACGATCAAGATCACGTCCAGGGAGGTCGAGCTGGGCGGCCGGACCATCGGCGCGGGCGAGATGATCCTGTGCTCGCTGCCCGCCGCCAACCGCGACCCCGGCTTCATCGCCGACCCCGACATCCTCGACATCACCCGCGGCGCCCCCGGCCACGTCGCCTTCGGCCACGGCGTCCACCACTGCCTGGGCGCGCCGCTCGCCCGCATGGAGATGAAGATCGCCTTCCCCGCGCTCTTCGAGCGTTTCCCCGGCCTGCGCCTGACCGGGTCCACGCCGGAGTTCCGCTCCTACAACGTCGTCTACGGCCTCACCGAGCTGGAGGTCGCCTGGTAGCGGCGCGGACGCGGATTTGTCGGTGGCGGCGGATAACGTGCGGGTGTCATGCCAACCGAAGCCAGGCCACACGAGCTGATCGGCAGGGACCACCCCGCCGCGCTGCTGCGTGCCGAGGTCACACGGGTGGTCGACAGCCACGGCGGCCTGGTCCTCGTCACCGGCGAGGCCGGCATCGGCAAGACCACGCTGGTCACCAGCGCCGCCGCCGAGGCCAGGCGCAGGGGCGCGCTCGTGGTCGGCGGCGCCTGCTGGGACTCCGGCAGCGCCCCCGGCTACTGGCCGTGGGTCCAGGTCATCCGCGCCCTGCGCCGCGCGGCCGCCCCCCACGAGTGGGCCGAGGCCGAGCAGTCGGCCGGGGGCAGCCTGGCCGCCCTGCTCGGCGAGGCGGCGGCGCTCGCCCAGCCCCACCTGGAGATCACCGCCGACGCCGACCCCGCCTCCGCGTTCCAGATCTACGACGCGGTCACCACCGCCCTGGTGGCGCTCTCGCAACACCACCCGCTCGTGATCGTCATCGACGACCTCCACGCGGCCGACCCCGCCTCGCTGCGGCTTCTCGAGTTCGCGGCCCGCCAGACCTGGTTCGAGCGCCTGCTCCTCGTCGGCACCTACCGCGACGCCGAGGTCGAGCCGGTCGACCACCCGCTGCGCGACCTGCTGTCCCCGCTCGTCGCCAAGGCCACCACCATCACGCTCACCGGCCTCGACCAGGCCGGGGTGGGCGCCCTCATGGCCCGCACCGCCGGTCTCGACCCGCCCGCCGACCTGGTGGCCGAGGTCCACATGCGCACGGGCGGAAACCCGTTCTTCGTCGAGCAGACGGCCCGGCTGTGGCGCAGCGGCGGCTCGGCCACGGCCGTGGCGCCCGGCGTCCGCGACGCGCTGCTGCGCCGGCTGTCCCTGCTGCCGCGTCCGGTGTCGGAGCTGCTGCCCGCCGCGGCCGTGCTCGGGCGCGAGTTCCACCGCCAGGTGCTGGCCGCCACCGTGGCCGCCCCCGTCGCGCACGTCGACCGTCTCCTCGATCTCGCCGTGATCGCCAGGCTGGTGGTGACCAAGGGCGGCGGCCGGTTCGCCTTCGCCCACGACCTCGTCCGCGAGACCCTCTACGACGCCGTCGCCGACGTGCGCGACCTGCACGCCGCCGTGGTGCGCGCCCTCGACGGCGCCCCCGACCTGGCCCGCCGCATGCTGCCGAGCGACCTGGCCCGGCACGCCTACCTCGCCGGCGACCGCGTCGATCCCGAGCGCGCGATCGACCTGCTCCAGGCCGCCGCCCGCGCCGCCCGCAGCCGGCTCGCCGGCGAGGAGGAGCTCGGCCACCTGCGCCGCGCCCACGAGCTGAGCGCCGCCGCCGCGCCCCGCCGGCGCGTGCTGGTCTGCCTCGACCTCGGCCGGGAGCTGCACCACCGCGGCGAGCGCGACGCGGGCCGCCGTCTGTTCGAGGAGGCCGGCGCCGTCGCCGCCGATCTCGGCGACCCCGAGCTGACCGCCCGCGTCGCGCTGGTCTTCCGCTCCCATTACGGCCACGACGACTCCCTCGACCGGCTGCGCCGGGCCCACGCCGCGCTCGTCGGCGAGCCGGTCCCCGACGACCGCCTGGCCCTCGACCTGGTCTTCCACCTCACCGCCCAGGCCCGCCAGGGAGGCGACGACGACGTCCTGGCCTTCAGCCTGTGGGCACACCACGACATCATCTGGGGCCCCGGCACGGCGGGCGAGCGGGTGGCCCTGACCGGCGAGCTGCTCGACGTCGCCCGGCGCACCTCCGACCGCGAGCTCGAACACCTCGCCGGCGCCCTGCGCTGGGTGGCCATGATCGAGGAGGGCGACCCCCGCTACCTCGACCGGTTCCACGACTACGCGGCCAGGGGCCGCAGCACCGACGACGCCCACCTCAACCTCACCACGTCCGTCGACGCCAGCATCGTCGCCGCGCTCGCCGGCCGCTTCGCCGAGGCCGAGTCGCTGATGACGGGGCTGTCCCTCGACGGCAAGGACCACGACTTCGACGTCATGCTCGACCACCACCGATGGGCGATCCGCTGGCTCCAGGGCAGGGTGGAGGAGCAGGAAGACGTCCTGCACAGGCTCAGGTCCGGCCGCCACCCCGACCGCGGCCTGCTGGAGGCGCTGACCGCCCTGCAGGCCGGCGACGTCGGCACCGCGCTGCGCCACCACGCGGCCGGCGCCAGGGTGGGGCGCATGGCCGAGCCGCTGTGGCTGCGTTTCCAGGCGGAGCTGGCCGCCGCCACCCATGACCGGGAGCTCGCCGCCGGGGCGCGGGCCGCGCTGCTGCCGCACCGGGGGCGGTGGGCGGTGTCCTACTACGGCTGGGACATCAGCGGCCCCTACGACCTGTGGATCGCCGTGCTCGACCTGGCCGAGGGGCGGTGGGCGGAGGCGGCCGAGGGGTTCACGCGGGCGTACCGGTCGGCCGACCGGATGCGGGCCCGCCCGTGGTCGGTCCTGGCCCGTGCCCGCCTGGCCGAGGCCCTCCTGGGCGGCGGCGACACCGGCCGGGCCCGTTCCCTGCTGGAGGAGGTCCGGCGCGAGGCGGCCGAGCTCGGCATGCACCACGTCCTCGACACCCTCCCGCCGCGGGGGAGTGCCGCCGCCGAGCCCGCGCCCCCGCAGGCCCCCCAACGCGACGAGAGCCCCGGCCCCGAGCCGGCCACGGGCGACTTCCGCAAGGACGGCGAGGTCTGGGCCCTCAGGTTCGCCGGGCGGCTGGCCCACATGCCCGACGCCAAGGGCCTGCGCGACCTGCACCACCTGCTCGGCCACCCCGGCGCCGACATCCCGGCCGTGGCCCTGCTCGCCCCGGAGGGCGGCGACCTCGTGCTCGCCGCCCGCGCGATGGGCGGCGACGCCGTGCTCGACGAGGAGGCCAAGGCCGACTACCGCCGCCGCCTGTCCGTCCTCGACGACGAGATCGACCGGGCCGCCGACCGCGGCGACGACGACCGGGCGGCCGAGTACGACCGCGAAAGGGCGGCCCTGCTGGAAGAGCTCCGCACGGCCGCCGGGCTGGGCGGCCGCTCCCGCCGTCTGGGTGACGAAGCCGAACGGGCCCGCAAGACGGTGACCGCCAGAATCCGCGACACCCTCCGCAAACTCACCCAGACCCATCCCGAACTCGCCACCCACCTCCGCGCCACCATCTCCACCGGCGCCACCTGCCGCTACCAGCCCACCACCCCCGTCACCTGGCACCTCTGACGATCACGAAGGCCGACGAAGCGCAGCATGACCGAGGACGAGATCTTTGCGGCCGTACGCGCGAGCGTCGGCCCCGACCTGCCGCCACCCGCTACAGAGACGGCCGTCGCCGAGGCGGAGGAGGCCGTCGGCTACCCCTTGCCATCCCTGTTACGGCGCCTGTATCTGGAGGTGGGTAACGGCGGCTTCGGCCCACGAGGCGGCGTGATCGGTGTTCGCGGCTATGACTTCTGGGCCAGTGACATCTACCCGGACATCACCGCGTCGGCCCTGGAGCTACGAACAGAGCCCTCCCGACGGTGGTCGGGCATGGTGCAGCTGATGGACTGGGGATGCGGGATCGCGTCACTGCTGGACTGCCGCGACCCCGCAGGCGCGATGTGGGGCTGGGACCCCAACAGGTGCTGTTTCCACCACGCTCTCTTCCCCCAGGACATCTCCTTCGCCGATTGGCTCGCCGACTCGCTGGGCCGCGGTTTCGACGACGTCTTCTACGACGGCTACTTCGACGTCCTGGTGGAAGAGGCCGATGGCATCGAGCCGGTCGGGCTGAAGGCGGACGAGGACGAAGAAGAGGAGGAACCGTGCGCCTGGGTGCCCCCTGCCTGGGTGAACGGACGGCAGGTCGGCGGCTGGCGGCACCGGCCCGCAATCGCCCCGTAAGACGGGCGGGACCACGCGAGACAGCGGCAGGCCACGCACTGCGGTGAGTGCGTGGCCTGCCACGGGTGGGCATCCGTGTCCTGATGGGTTATTTGCGGTTGTAGAGGCGCATGGTCAGGGTGCCGAAGATCGCGATGAGCAGGACGGACGCGATCAGGACCCAGGCCAGCTCGCCCATGTCCGGGGTGCCGGCCATCAGGGAGCGGACGGCGGCCACCAGCCGGGTGATCGGGTTGACGTTGACGAAGATCTGCAGCCAGCCGGGCATCGTGGCCGGATCGACGTACACGTTGCTGAGGAAGGTCAGCGGGAACAGGACGAGCATGCTCACGCCCATCACCGACTTCTCGCTCCGCATGAGCAGGCCGAACATCGTCCACACCCACGAGAAGGCGAAGGAGAAGCCGAGCAGCAGCACGATCCCGGCCAGTACGCCCGTGACGCCCCCCTGCGGACGGAACCCCAGGACCAGGCCGACGGCCAGGATGACCGTCGAGGCCAGGGTGTAGCGCAGGACGTCGCCGAGCAGGTAGCCCACCATGGTCGAGGGACGCCAGATCGGCAGGGTGCGGAAGCGGTCGAACACCCCCTTCTCGATGTCCTTGTTGACCTCCACCCCGGTGTACATGGTGATCATCACGACGCTGCTGACCATGATGCCGGGCAGCAGGAACTGCAGGTAGTCGGTCGGGGAGCCGGCCAGGGCGCCGCCGAACAGGTACGTGAACATCAGCGTCATCATGAGCGGGAACGCGGTCACGTCGAACAGCTGCTCGGGCACGTGCTTGATCTTCAGGATGGCCCGCCAGCCGAACGTGACCGACGCCGACCACGCGCTCGGCCGGGGCGGCTTCACCCCGGGGGCCAGGACGGTGCCGAGCACGTCGGCGGCGGGGGAGTAGGTCGTGGCGGTCTCGGTGGTGGCGGTCATGCTGCGGCCTCCTGCGCGGTCGCGGACTCGGCGGTCTCGGTGGCGGGGTGGTCGGTGAGGGCGAGGAAGACCTCGTCCAGGCTGGGCTGACCGAGGGAGAAGTCGTCGACGACGATCCCGGCCTCGGCCAGGCGGCCCAGCGCGCGCGAGGCCTGCTCGGCGGCGGCGGCCTCGCGGCCGTGGCCGGTGATGCGGGCGGTGAGCGACACGGGGTCGGCGTCCAGGTAGACGGGCGCGTCGAGGGTCTGGGACAGCAGCCGTTCGGCTTCGGGACGGGTGCCGGGGTCGCGCAGCCGTACGTGGACCGAGCCGGCGCCGACGGACGACTTGAGCTCGCCCGGCGTGCCCTCGGCGATGACCCTGCCGTGGTCGATGACCGCGATGCGGCCGGCCAGGCGGTCGGCCTCCTCCAGGTACTGGGTGGTGAGCAGCACGGTGGTGCCGTGGGCGACGACGATGCGGACGATGTCCCAGACCTGGTTGCGGCTGCGCGGGTCGAGGCCGGTCGTCGGCTCGTCGAGGAAGAGCAGGTCAGGCGTGTTGAGGATGCTGGCGGCGATGTCGATGCGCCGCCGCATGCCGCCCGAGTACGTCTTGACCTGCCGCCCCGCGGCCTCCGTCAGCCCGAACGCCTCCAGCAGCTGCGCCGCCCGCTCCCGGGCGGCCGGCTTGCGGTGGCCGAGCAGGCGGCCGAGCAGGATCAGGTTCTCGGCGCCGGTCATGTCCTCGTCGACGGAGGCGTACTGGCCGGTCAGGCTGACGCGGCCGCGTACGGCGTCGGCCTCGCGCACCACGTCGTGCCCGAACACGGTGGCCTCGCCGCCGTCCGGCCGCAGCAGGGTGGCCAGCATGCGGACGGCGGTGGTCTTGCCCGCGCCGTTGGGGCCGAGCACGCCGTAGACGGTGCCGGCCGGCACCTCCAGGTCGAGGCCGTCCACGGCGCGGTTGTCGCCGAAGACCTTGACCAGGCCGGAGGTCTGTATCGCCAGGTCTCGCATGGGTGTTCCTCTCATGAGCAGTACGGCTGGGCGCGCCGGGCGTCCCGCAACGCCCGGCCCCACCAGGTGAGCTGGTCGAGCATGGCCGCGACCGCACGCGCGCGGTCGTCGGTGTCGTACGGTTCGCCGCTTCCGGCCACGTCGTCCCCCAGCAGGTCGAGGCCGACCCAGTCGCGCATCGTCACGACGTGCAGGGCGGAGAAGACGGTACGGAGCTGCTCGACCGCGTACAGACCGGAAGATCCCGAGCCGTAGGCGACGAAGCCGGCCGGCTTGGCCTGCCATTCGTCGTAGGCGTAGTCGATGGCCTGCTTGAGCGAGGCCGGGAAGCTGCGGTTGTACTCGGGGGTGACGACGGCGAAGGCGTCGGCCTCGCCGACGGCCGCGGTGAAGCGGCGCATCGAGGGGGTGCTGCGCTCGGGGTAGCGGTCGGGGAAGGCGTAGTCGGCCAGGTCGAGGAGGTCGACCGCCAGGTCGGGACGGTCGCGGGCGCGGCCGGCGAACCATTTCGCCACCGTCTCGCCCATCCGCCCGACGCGGGTGCTCGCGATGATCACCGCGAGGCGGAGCGGTGCGGCGCTCCCGCCGGCGGTGTCGTCCCTGCCCGTCATCATCCACCTCCCTCGGCCCGTTCCGGGCTCTCACCAAGGAGGCGCGAGACGGCCGCCAGACGTCCGCTAGACGGGATCTAGCGGGCCGTCAGGCGGCCGGTCTGAGCACGTAGCCGACGCCGCGCAGGGTGTGGATCATCGGACGGCGGTCCGCGTCGATCTTGCGGCGCAGGTAGGAGATGTACAGCTCGACGATGTTGCCCTGGCCGGCGAAGTCGTAGGCCCACACCCGGTCGAGGATGTGCGCCTTGCTGAGCGCGCGTCCCGGATGGCGCATGAGCAGCCGCAGCAGCTCGAACTCGGTCGGGGTGAGCCTGATCTGCCGGCCGGCCCGCCGTACCTCGCGGGTCTCCTGGTCGAGGGTGAGGTCGCCGACGGAGAGGGCGTCGGCCGAGCGGCGCAGCAGGCCGTGCAGCCTGATCACGACCTCGTCCACGCCGAACGGCCGCATCACGTAGTCGTCGGCGCCCGCGCGCATCCCGAGCGTCGGGTCGGGCAGGGCGTCCGGCGCGGTCAGGAAGAGGACCGGCACGCCGGGCAGCGCGGCCCGCAGCCGGGGCAGGCAGCGGCCGCCGTCCCTGACGTCCAGGACGATCGCCCGGGGGCGGAGCCCGCGCGCGGCCCGGACCGCCTCGTCGCCGCCCAGGCTGCGCACGTCCCAGCTGCGCATCGCGCGGGAGAGGGACTGGCCGAGCGGGCGCTCGTCCACGACGAGGACGGCGTACGAGTCGCGCGCGGATCCGGGCGTGACGGTCGAACCGGTCGGGTGCATGCCGGGAACGATGCCGGTCGTGCATGAGGTTTGTCTGAGGAGCGCTTGTGACGCGGATGAGGACTCTTGTGACGCGGATGAGGATGCGCTTGTGAGGCGTATGAGGATGCGCCTGCGACGCGTACGAGGCCCGGGGAAAAGCGGAAGGGCCCGGCCGTAGCCGGGCCCTTCCCATCCCTTGAAGCGCGATCACCGTTCCTGCCGCTACCCGGAATGTGCGGCATATCACCCGGCAGAGTCAGTTCTTTGACTAGACCTTCACTGCGGTTGAGGTTCTAGGCTGCCTTTCATGAGCGGAATTCTGGTGACCGGCGCGACCGGCAACGTGGGCAGGCATGTCGTCTCCTCCCTGGCGGAGGCGGGACACGAGGTGCGGGCGCTGGTCCGGGACCCGGCCGGGGCGGTGTTCCCGGTGGGCGTCGAGCCCGTACGCGGCGATCTGGCCGATCCCGGCAGCCTTGAGGCCGCCCTGCGCGGCGTCGACCGGGTGTACCTGATGTGGCCCGGCATCCCCGTGGACCCCCGGGTGGTGACCACGGTGGCCGGACGGGCCGAGCAGGTCGTGTACCTGTCGACGGACGTGCCCGACCTGGCGGACGGCGAGCCCGCCACGAGCTACCACCAGGAGATCGAACGGCTGATCAGGGCGTCCGGGACGCGGTGGACGTTCGTCCGGGCCATCGACTTCGCCACGAACACGCTGGCCTGGGCCGCCCAGATCCGGAGCGGAGTGGTCCGGCTCCCGTACGGCAAGGCCGCCAGATCGCTGATCCACGAGCGGGACATCGCCGACGTCGTCACCCACGTGCTCACCACCCCCGGCCACGACGGCGCCAAGTACCTGATCACCGGCCCCGAGTCGATCACCCAGGAGGAGCTGGCACGGACCGTCGGCGAGGAGATCGGCATCGAGGTGCGCTGGGAGGACCTGCCGCCGGAGATCGCCCGCGAGCAGCTGACGGCCGCCTGGGGGAATCCGGCGTTCGTCGAGGCCCGGCTCAGGGCGTGGGAGTCGTTCACGCACACCCCGGAACGCGTGACCGGCACGGTGCGGGAGCTGCTGGGCCGGCCCGCCCGCACGTTCCGCTCGTGGGCCCGCGACCACGCAGCCGACTTCCGCACGCCCTAGAGCCCGCGCCCACCTTGGCACTCGGCGGCGCGCCAAGGGATGCGGCGTGCCGAGAGGTGCGGCGCGCCTACGCGGTCAGGCTCACCGCCGCGACCGTCTCGCCCATGTCGTCGAGCAGGTCGGCGACCACCGGGCCGGCCTGCAGCCGCCAGGCGAGCGCCTGCAGGCCGTGTCCCGGCACCGGCACCTCCCGCCCGGCCAGCCTGACGGTCTCCACCTCGGCCGACAGCCGCAGCAGCCCGTAGGCCACCCACCGCTTCGGCCGGGGCAGCCAGCGACCCGCGTTGGTGTCGAAGCGCCCGTTCTCGTCGGTCAGCCCGTGCTCCTTGAGCACCGAGACGCCCTGGCGGTGGGCCAGCAGGTCGTCGCTGCGCGCGGCCGACATGCTGTCGCCGGCGCGCAGTGCCCAGCGTCCGCGGTGGAACGACAGCAGCCAGACGTCCACCCAGGACAGGCCGAAGCCGTCCAGGCGGGCGAAGGCGGTCGCCGCGATCCGGTCGCCGACGTACAGGGAGGCAGGGGTGAAGCGGAAGCGTCCGCTCAGGTTGCCGGGGAGGGACCTCGGCAGCCCGTGATCGATGAGTCGCAGGCTCTCGACGGCGGGGTTGTACCCAAAATCATGAGTACGTTCCACAGGCTCACCATACACACGGACGGCCCGAACGAGACGCGCGCTTTGTTCCTTATTGATGAATGATGATGCTCATGGACCGAATCGAAGCTTCTGACCGTCAGCGGGCCCTGGTGCTCGGGGGCGGCGGCGTGGCCGGCATCGCCTGGGCGACCGGCGTGCTGGCCGGGCTGGCCGACGAGGGCGTGGACGTACGGGACGCCGACCTGATCGTGGGAACCTCGGCCGGCTCGGCGGTCGGCGCCCAGGCCCGCAGCCGGCTGACCGTCGAGGAGCTGTTCCAGCGGCAGGTCGATCCCGCGCTGCAGGCCAGGGAGATCCCCGCGGTGTTCGACGCGGCCTCCTTCGCGGTCGCCCTCCAGGGCATCCTGACCGGCGCCCACGACCGCGACGAGCTGCACCGGCGCATCGGCGCCTGGGCGCTGGAGGCCCCCACGGTCGGCGAGCCGGAACGGCGTGCGGCGGTGGCCTCGCGCCTGCCCGAGGCCGACTGGCCGGAGCGGCCGCTCGTGCTGGTCGCGCTCGACGCGGCGACCGGGGAGACGCGCCTGTTCGACCGGGCGTCCGGGGTGGACCTGGTGGACGCGGTGGCGGCCAGTTGCGCCGTGCCCGGGGTGTGGCCGCCGGTCACCATCGAGGGCCGCCGCTACGTCGACGGCGGTGTGCGGTCCAGCGACAACGCCGACCTGGCCGCCGGCTTCGAACGGGTGCTGGTGGTCTCGCCCCAGCCGCCCGGCGCCCCCGCCTCACCCTGGACGTCGCTCGAACAGGAGGTGGCCCTGCTGCGCAAGGAGGGCTCCGCGGTCGAGGTCGTCAGCCCGGACGAGGGGGCCGTCGCGGCCATGGGCGCCAACCCGCTCGACCCCGCCGTACGGTCACCGGCGGCCCACGCCGGCCGCGAGCAGGGCCGGCGGGTGGCCGCCGCCGTCCACAGCCTGTGGGTCTAGCCGGCCGCGGCGCGCTCGGCGAGCGGTCGGCGGCGCAGCGCCGGGTCGGTCAGTGACGCCGGACGCCACGCGCCGTCCGGCTGGTACATGTCACGCCCCGGCGGGACGATCTCGTCGATCCGGTCGAGCGCGGCGTCGTCGAGCGTGAGCGAGGCGCCCTTCAGCAGGTCGTCGAGCTGCGCCATCGTCCGCGGCCCGGTGATCACCGAGGTGACCGCCGGGTGCGCGGCGGCGAAGGCCACGGCGAGCTGGGGGAGCGTGCAGCCGAGGTCGTCGGCCACCTCGACCAGCTGCTCGACGGCGTCGAGCTTGGCGGCGTTCTCCGGGATCGACGGGTCGAAGCGGTGGGGGGTCAGCGCGGCCCGGCCGGTGGTCAGGTCGATGTCGCCGTTCTTGCGGTAGCGGCCGCTCAGGAAGCCGGACGCGAGCGGGCTCCAGGTCAGGACGCCCATGCCGTACCGGCGGCAGACGGGCAGCAGGTCCTTCTCGATGCCGCGGGCGAACAGCGAGTACGGCGGCTGCTCCGTCCTGAAGCGGTGCAGCGCCCGCCGCTCCGAGACCTGGTGAGCCTCGACGATCTCCGCCGCCGGGAACGTCGAGCAGCCGAAGGCGCGGATCTTGCCCTGCCGCACGAGGTCGGTCAGCGCCGACAACGTCTCCTCGATGTCGGTCGTGTGGTCGGGCCGGTGGATCTGGTAGAGATCGATCCAGTCGGTGCCGAGCCGCCGGAGGCTCTGCTCGACCTCCTTCATGATCCACAAGCGCGAGTTCCCGGACCTGTTCGGCCCCTCGCCCATCCGGAAGTGCACCTTGGTGGCCAGCACGACGTCGTCGCGGCGGCCCTTCAGCGCCTTGCCGACGATCTCCTCGGACTCGCCCGCGGAGTACATGTCCGCCGTGTCCACGAAGTTGACGCCCCGGTCGAGCGCGGCGTGGATGATCCGGGCGCAGTCGTCGTGGTCGGGGTTGCCGACGGCGCCGAACATCATCGCCCCAAGGCAGTGGACGCTCACCTCGATGCCGGTGCCGCCGAGTACGCGGTAGCGCATTGTCATAGTCCGCGACTCTAGGACCTGGAGTCCACTCCACCTCAAGGGCTCGGCGGCAGGTGTGACAGGGGCGCCCAGGGGCACCGGAGGCGGATGGGGATGGTGACGGTGTCGTCCTGGCGCGAGCTGGACGACGCGATCAGCGCGGCCGGCCACACCGGAGGCCCGGCCCAGGCGCACTCGACGCTGGTCTTCCGCGGCCTGGCGAAGAGCACGTACTCGCACGTGCACAGCCTGGCGCGGCTGGCGGGCGACTACGCCACCCTAGAAACCCACTTGATACGAAATTTTAGGAAATACGCGCACAGAGCCGCCCCCGGCCCTTCCGTCTGGGACTGGCTGGCCCTCGGCCAGCACCACGGCCTGCCCACCCGCCTCCTGGACTGGACGTTCTCCCCGCTGGTCGCGCTGCACTTCGCCACGGCGTCCTGGCCCGGCGACGACGCCGTCCTGTTGGCCGTCGACTGCGCGGGCGCGCACCGCCTGCTGCCCGAGCCGCTGCGCGAGGTGCTCGACGGCGAGGGCGCGCTGCTGTTCAGCACCGAGATGCTCGCCGAACGCGCCACCGGCCTGGCCCGCTTCGACGCGCTCGGCCGCGACCGCCCGTTCGTCGCCTTCTTCGAGCCGCCGTCGCTGGACGAGCGCATGGTCAACCAGTCGTCGGTGTTGTCGGCGATGTCGGGGGCGACGTACCAGCTCGACGACTGGCTGGCCGAGCATCCCGGGCTGTGGCGGGGCTGGTCGATTCCGGCCGGGGTCAAGGTCGAGATCCGGCGGCGGCTCGACCAGGCCGGGATCACCGAGCGGGTGCTGCTCCCCGGCCTCGACGGGCTTGCCGAGTGGCTGCGCCGCTATTACTCCCCGGGCAGCGTCGACGCGCCGGCCGGCGGCTCCAGCATGTCCGGGCCCGAGCGCCTCGGCCAGCAGGAGGGCCGCATGAACGACTGACCGCTCACCCGGGCAGCGTGCCGCGCACGGCGTCCTCGGTGCGGCCGATCACGGCGTGCCCGTCGTCGGCGGTGATGATCGGCCGCTGGATCAGGATCAGGTGCGCGGACAGCGCGGCGATCCAGCGTTCGCGGGCGTCCGGGTCGCGCGGCCAGGCGTCGAGGCCCAGCTCGGCCGCGATCGGCTCGCCCGTACGGGTGATGTCCCACGGCTCCAGCCCGAGCCGGGCCAGGACGGCGCGCAGCTCGTCCGGCGACGGCGGGTCCTCCAGGTAGCGGCGGACCTTGTAGTCGGCCGCCTCGGCGTCGAGGATCGACAGGGCCGAACGGCACTTGGAGCAGTCGGGGTTGATCCAGATTTCCATGACGCCGAGGCTCTCACGCCGGGGCGCCCGGCGCGGTCAGCCGGTCGATGAGGCGAGCCGGGCCTGCAGGCCGTCGAGCACCCGGTCGAGGCCGTAGCCGAAGTCCTCCTCCCGGACGCGCGCCGGATCGGTGAACCCCTTGGCCGCGTACTCCGCCCGCACCCGTGGGTGGTCCTCGAACGCCTGCTCGGCGGTCGGCCGGACGGCGTCGATCCACTCCTGCTCGGTACGGCCGCTGCGGGCCAGCGTCGACAGGTACGCCGCCTCGGCGATCGCCACGCCGATCACGTACGCCAGCACGGTGCTGACCGCCCGGTCGGCCTCGCCGGGGGCGAACCCGGCAGAGTGCGCCAGCGCCAGCAGGTCCTCCGAGCGCCGCATCACATTGGGCCCCAGGCTGGTGAGCCCGACCTGGCCGAGCACGGCCCCCATCCACGGATGGCGCAGGATCACCGCCCGCAGGCTGTGGGCGGACCTGGCGAGCCCGTCGCGCCAGCCCTCCGCCTTCTCGACGGACGGCACGCGCAGCTCGCCGTAGACCTCGTCGACGACCAGCTCGATCAGCTCGTCCTTGTTGGCGACGTGACGGTAGAGGGAGGTCGCGCCCGCGTCGAGCCGGGTGCCGAGGCTGCGCATGCTCAGCGCCTCCAGCCCCTCTTCGTCGAGCAGCTGGACGGCCTCGGACACGATCCGGTCGAGGGTGAGCGCGGGCCGCTCCCGCTGCCGGCGCTGACGGACCCAGACCGAGGGGACGGGCGGCTGCGATGCTGGCATGACCCGAGCCTAGCGCACACTGTACGCATCAGCGAACACCGGCTTGCGTACATCACTTTCATCTGCGTACAGTGTGCGCATTCCGAGAGCGACGTACGCAAGTCGAAGGGGAGAAACCCATGAACCGCCGCTGGTGGATCCTGGTGGTGTTGTGCCTCAGCACATTGGTGCTGGTCGTCGACAACATGGTGCTGACGGTGGCGGTCCCGCCCCTGGCGGCCGATCTGGGCGCCGACGCCCAGGACCTGCAATGGATCCTCGACTCCTACATCCTGGTCTTCGCCGGCCTGCTGCTGACCGCGGGCAGCCTGTCCGACCGCTTCGGCCGGCGCCGGGTGATGGTCATCGGCCTGGCGCTCTTCGGGGCCGCGTCCCTGCTGGCCGCCTACGCCGCCGATCCGGCGCAGCTCATCGCGGCCCGCGCCGCGATGGGCGTCGGCGGCGCGCTGATCATGCCGAGCACGTTGTCGATCCTGATCACCGTGTTCGACGAGGCCGAACGCCGCAAGGCGATGGCCGCCTGGAGCGCGGTGGCGATGATCGGCATGGTCGGGGGGCCGGTCCTGGGCGGCGCGCTGATCGCCTGGTTCTGGTGGGGCGCGGTGTTCCTGATCAACGTGCCGGTGGCGCTGCTCGCCATCGTCGCCTCCCTGCTGCTCATGCCCGAGTCGAAGGGCCCCTGGACCAAGCCCGACCCGCTGGGCGTGATCCTGTCGGCGACCGGCATGTCCGCCCTGGTGTGGACGATCATCGAGCTGCCGCACGGCGTGTCCTGGCCGGCCCTGGCCCTCACCGTGTTCTCCCTGGCCGGCTTCGTGATCTGGGAGCTGCGCACGCCGCACCCGATGGTCCCGCTCGCCCTGTTCCGCGACCGCACGTTCAGCGGCGGCAGCTTCTCCCTGACCCTCGTCCAGGTCGGCAACGGCGGGCTGCTGCTCGTGCTCACCCAGTACCTGCAGTACGTGCTCGGCTACACGCCCACCGCGGCCGGGCTGGCGTTCCTGCCGATGGCGGTCGCCTCGCTGATCTTCAACGGCCTGGGCGCGAGCCTCGGCGCCCGGCTCGGCAACCGTCCCATGATCGTCACCGGGCTGCTCGTCTGCGCCGCCGGGTTCGGCCTGCTCGCCACCGTCTCCTCCGGCAGCGGCATCCTCCTCACCGGCACGGCCCTGTTCGTGATGGGCGCGGGCGGCGGCCTGGCGATGCCCGCGGCCATCGCCGCGCTGATGGGCACCATCCCGCCCGAGCACGCCGGCGTCGGCTCGGCGCTCAACGACACCATCCAGCAGGCGGGCGCGGCGCTCGGCGTGGCCGTCCTCGGCAGCGTCCTGGCCGGGGCCTACACCAGGGGGATGCCGGCGGGCGCGCCCGACGCGGCCCGGCGTTCGATCGGCGACGCGCTCGCCCTCGGCGACACCGGTCTCGCCCAGGTGGCCCGCGAGGCGTTCACCTCGGCCATGTCGGCCGCCTTCGCGATCAGCGCGGCGGGGGTGGTCGCCGCCGCCGTGCTGGCGCTGGTCGTGATGCGCGGCGAACGCAAGCCGGCGCAGGAACCGTCCCTCACCGCGACCCACTGAGAAGGAAGCCACCATGAACGACGTCCCCGTCACGCTGCCCGTCACCCGCCCCGCGGGCTGCCCCTTCGACCCGCCCGCGGGCCTGGCGGAGCTGCGCGAGCAGGCGCCCGTCACCCCGCTGGCCTTCCCCGACGGACACCGCGGCTGGCTGGTGACCGGCCACGCCGAGGCCAGGGCGGTGCTGGCGGACCGGCGGTTCAGCTCGCGCTACGAGTTCATGCACCACCCGACGGCCGCGCTGGGCCCGCTGCCGGCCGCCCCGCCCGGCGACCTCACCGGTCTCGACGCGCCCGAGCACACCCGCTACCGCAGGCTGCTCACCGGCAGGTTCACCGTCCGCAGGATGAACCTGCTCACCGAACGCGTGCGGCAGATCACCGCCGACCACCTGGACGCCATGGAACGCCTCGGCCCGCCCGCCGACCTGGTACGCGTCTTCGCCCAGCCCATCCCCGCGCTGATGATCTGCGAGCTGCTGGGCGTCCCGTACGCCGACCGCGACGCCTTCCAGCACCACGCCGCCGCGCTGACCGGCGTGGACACGGACGAGCAGGAGCAGCTCGCCGCCTACGCCGAGCTCCAGCGGTACATGGACGGCCTGGTCCAGGCCAAGCGCGACCGACCCGCCGACGACCTGCTCGGCGACCTGACCGCCACCGACCTCACCGACGAGAAGCTGGCCGGCGTCGGCACCTTCCTGCTCGCCGCCGGGCTCGACACCACCGCCAACATGCTCGCGCTCGGCACGTACGCGCTGCTCAGCGACCCCGGCCAGCTCGACGTCCTGCGGGCGGAGCCGGAGCGGGCGGCCCAGGTCGTGGAGGAGCTGCTGCGCCACCTCACCATCGCCCACACCGTCGTACGGGCCGCGCTGGAGGACGTCGAGCTGGCCGGCCGGCTGATCAGGGCGGGCGAGTCGGTCGTCGTGTCCCTCTCGGCCGCCAACCGCGACCCCCGCAGGTACGCCGACCCCGACCGCCTCGACCTGCGCCGCGACGCGACCGGCCACCTGTCCTTCGGCCACGGCATCCACCAGTGTCTCGGCCAGCAGCTGGCCCGGGTGGAGCTACGCACGGCCCTTCCCGCGCTCGTCACCCGCTTCCCCGGCCTGCGCCTGGCCGTCGCGCCCGAGGAGGTGCCGGTACGCGTCGGCACCGACATCCACGGGGTGCTCAGTCTCCCGGTGCGGTGGTGACCGACGGACTATCATCGTGATCATCCTGGCCGGGTACCACTGCGCGTCACCGAGGCGAAAGGACCGCCATGTCCGGGGAGACCAGCAGGGCAGAGCACACCGAGGTCGTCGTCATCGGAGCCGGTCCGGCCGGGCTCACCCTGGCGAGCCTGCTCCGCCAGGCCGGCGTCGAGTGCGTGGTGCTCGAACGGCAGAGCCGCCCGTACGTCGAGCAGCGGCAGCGCGCGGGCATCCTCGACCACCACGGCGCCCGCGTCTTCGAGGAGTGGGGCCTGGCCGACACCGTCCTGGCGGGCATGCCGCAGGAGACCAGGTTCGAGTTCCGCGTCGACGGCGAGCGGCGGTTCCTCGACGTGCCCGCGATCACCGAGGGCCGGACGGGCCGGCTCGTGCCGCAGCAGGTGCTCGTCGGCAGGCTGCTGGCGCGCCTCCTCGAATCCGGCGGCGACCTGCGCTTCGAGGCGGCCGAGGTGACCCCGCGCGGCGTGGACGGGTCCGCGCCCACGGTCACCTACCGCGACGCCGGCGGCGTCACGCACGAGATCGCCTGCTCCTACGTCGCCGGCTGCGACGGCCACCACGGCGTCAGCCGGGCCGGCGTGCCCGCGCACGCCCTCACCACCTACTCCCACGACTACGGCATCGGCTGGCTGACGGTGCTCGCCGACGTCCCGCCGCCGAGCTACCCGCTCATGGCGATCACGGCCCACGGGTTCGCCGCCCACTTCCCGCGCGGCCCGCGGGCCAGCCGCTTCTACCTCCAGTGCGCCCCAGACGCCACCGCCGCCGACTGGCCCGACGAGCGGATCTGGGCCCAGTTGCGGCTGCGCCTGGCCGACGAGGGCCTGCCGGACGGCCCCATCGGGGAGAGGGCGTTCGTCGAGATGCGCAGCCACGTCGTCGACCCGATGCGCTACGGCCGGCTCTTCCTGGTCGGCGACGCGGCCCACATCATCACGCCCATGGGCGGCAAGGGCATGAACCTGGCGGTCGCCGACGCCGACGTGCTGGCCCGCGCGTTGCGCGCCGCCCTGCGCGAGGGCGACGAGGAGCCGCTGGCCGCCTACTCCGCCACCTGCCTGGAACGGGTCTGGCACCACCAGGAGTTCTCCCGCTGGATGACGGAGATGACCCACGAGGCCGGCGACGAGACGCTGGCCGGGCCGTTCCGCCGCCGGCTGGCCAGGGCGCGGCTCGACCGGCTGTTCACCTCGGGCCCGGCGGCCCGCGCCTTCGGCGACATGATGGCGGGCGGCTGACGAGTTGACTTGAACCGCGGTTCAAGTACGACCATCGTCCCCATGAGGATTCATCACCTGAACTGCGGATCCGTACGGACGATCGAAGCCACCTACGACGGCCCGCCCACCACCCCCGCCGTGAACCACTGCCTGCTGGTGGAGACCCCGGCCGACGGGCTCGTGCTGGTCGAGACCGGGCTCGGGCTCGGCGATGTGCGCGACCCGGCCGGCACGCTGGGCGCCGACTGGGTGGCCATGGCCGGGCCCGCGCTGGAGGAGGAGGAGACCGCCGTCCGCCAGGTCGCCCGGCTCGGCTACCGCCCGGACGACGTGCGCCACGTCATCGTCACCCACCTCGACGTCGACCACTGCGGCGGGCTGCCGGACTTCCCCGGCGCGCGGGTGCACCTGCTGGCCGCCGAGCTGGAGGCGGCGCTGGCCGAGTCCCCGAGTTTCCGCTACCGCCCGGCCCACTGGGCGCACGGCCCCGACTGGGTCACCTACACCCCGGAGGCGAACGACGACTGGTTCGGCTTCGCCTCGATCAGGCCCGACGGCCTGCCCGAGGACATCAGGCTGGTCCCCCTCGGCGGGCACACCGCCGGGCACACCGGCGTCGCCGTCCGCGAGGGGGACCGCTGGCTGCTGCACTGCGGCGACGCCTACTACTACCACCGCGAGCTGCAGCCGGACCCGCATCCGCACCCGCTGATGGACGTCGTGCAGACCCGCTCGGAGGTCCATCACGACCTGCGGCTCGGCACCCAGGCCCGGCTGCGGGAGCTGGTACGGGACCACGGCGACCAGGTGAGCGTCTTCTCGGCCCACGACCCGTGGGAGCTGGCCGCCGCGGTGGCCGGTTGATCAGACGCGGTCGGCCGCGATGAGCAGGTACTGGAAGCTGCCGTTCTTGTAGGCGTCGAGGAAGGACTGCTCGATGCCCGTGGCCAGGTGGGTGCGGGCGCGCAGCTCCCAGTACGGGATCGTGGCCGCCGTCAGGTCGACGACGCTGACCGGGACCAGCCGGTTGGCCGCCATCTGCTCGAAGTACGTGCTGCGGGGGTGGATGTCGCAGATGTAGTGGGCGTTGATCTGGCTGACCGCCCGGGACGGCAGGCCGTAGGCGTCGTTGTAGCAGCCGGTGACGCAGACGTACCGGCCGCCCCGGCGCAGCAGCCGGGAGTGCTCGGCGAACAGCAGGGACAGCTCGACGTACATGGTGCTCTCGTTGTTCCAGCTGGCCTGGAACGATCCAGTCTCGAAGCCGGTCTCCAGCATGTTGCGGAAGTGGAAACGCACCTTGTCGTCGACGCCGCGCTTCTTGGCCTGGTCGTTGGCGAAGGCGACCTGCGACTCGGAGATGGACACGCCGTCGACCTCGCAGCCGTACCGCATGTTGACCAGGAGGCTGCTGCCGCCGCGGCCGGAGCCGGCGTCGAGCACCCGGTGGTGGGGTTCGAGCGGGCCGAGATGGCTGAGCAGCAGGTCGGCCTGGGCGGTCTCCAGGCGGTGGAGCTCCTTGACGATGCGGTCCTCGCGGGTGTCCTCGGGGCCGTCGAGTACCGTCCAGTTCACCTCGCCGATGCCGTAGTGGTGGTGGTACAGGCCGTCGACGTCGCCCAGGCGCAGGTTGACCGGGTTCTTCTCGGCGTTCCAGTAGCTGGCGACGGAGTGCTGGTAGTGGCTCGTGAGGACGGGGGACTGGGTGTTGACGGTCACCTGGGAAGAGCTCCTTTCTGGCCGGGGGCGGCCGGTCGTCATGAGTGGTAGCGGCTGCTGCTGCCGTGCCATTCGAGGCAACCGGCCATCCAGCCCTGGGCGCCGCGCAGGAATCGCTGCAGTTCCACGGACGGAACGGCGGCGAGCTCGCGCTGGCTGGTCTCGAAGCCTTTGACGAAGTCGTTGTGCAGCGCGACGGCGCGTTCGGTGGCCTCGCGCGTGGAGCACTTCTCCTCGCCCGCGATGAGCAGGACGACGTTGGAGTCGGGCAGCTCGTCGGCCGCCTCCCGCGCGACGGAGTGGAGGTCGTTGACGATGACGCTGGCCGTGCCCGCCTGCATGAGCGCGGTGTGGAACCGCCGGTCGTAGAACAGGTTGGCGGGCAGCTCGTAGGCGGCGACGACGTCGATGAGGGTCATGGAGGTGTAGAAGCTGTCGTGCTGCCGGGCCGCGAGGTAGCGCCAGACGGGCGGCGGGGTCTCCAGGTAGCGCCAGGCGGCGTAGGCGGTCCAGCTCACGTACATCTGGAAGGTGGTGTTGCAGGCCCGCATGACCTGCGACGGCGTGCCGTGGCGGGACAGGTGGCCGGTGGCCGAGCGCAGGGAGACCAGCACGGGGTCCGCCTCGATCGCCTCTTCGAGCTGCTCGGTGTACCCGCCCGCGGGCGGGGGCGGGTCCATGGCCGACATGACGAGCGCGAGGCGCGGCGGCAGCTCGGTGGGGCTCGCGCCGAGGTCGGTCTCGTCGGCGTAGTAGTCGTCGGCCGCCCACCAGGCGGTGTTCATCTGCGCCGCGATCAGCAGCAGGTCGGGGTCGTCGCTGTCGGGGTGGGCGAGCATCGCCAGCCGGCCGAACCCGGTGGCGGCGAACTCGTCCATCCGCCCGGCGTGCAGGCCCACCTTCTCGGCCCACGCCACGAGCCGCCGGTCGACCTCCGCGCCGAGCGCCGGGTCGTCGCGGACCGTCTCGGGGCAGTAGAGCGGCGGGTAGGAGCCGTCGCCCCACTCCCGCTCGACATAGGGGATGGGAGCCGGGAGCTGCCGCGGCGCGGGGGGCGGAGCGGGGATCGGAAGGTGGAGCGCGGAGGTTCCGAGGCCGGTGGGGCCGGTCGGGAGCCGCGGGACCGCGGCGTACTGGGGCATGGCGCGCCTCTTCCCTGAGGAGGAGCAGGACATTACCGAAAGTAGTTATTCAGCTACTAAAAGTAGAGTAGCCAATCGGTAATGAGGGCCTTACCCTCCGGCGGGCGCACTCTGCCGGTCAGGGCCTTGTGTGCAGGCTTTCGAAGTCGTCGAGGCTCTTGCGGTAGAAGGCCAGGTCGTCCTCCAGCTTCGCCCGGGTCAGGCGCTGCGGCTCGGTCTCGCGCACGGTCCTGCCCGGGTCGCTCCAGAAGGCGTCGGGCGGCAGCTCGGCGGCCTCCGGCGGGAAGAACTTCAGGGCCTCGGCCACCGCGTCGGAGGCGAAGCGCCAGCCGGTCGCCACGGCGTCGTACCGCTCGGGGACGGCCGGGCCGACGGCGTAGAACAGGCCCTCCTCCAGGGCCCGGCTCGCGTACGTGGTGGCGATCAGCACCCACTGGCCGGGGTCGAGCAGCTCCGACAGGCCGGTGCCGAAGGTCGCGCCGGTCTCCCTGGCCGCGCGCTCGGCCTCGACGGGGACCTCGACCTCCACGTCGTCGAGCCGCACCCATAGGCTCTCGGCGTCCTGGGTGACCGTGGCGCCGCGCGAGGCGCCCGGCGTGCCGGAGTGGGCCACCAGGTCGATGTAGACGTACGCCTCGACGAGCGAGCGGCCCAGACCCTGCTCAGGCATACTCACCCGCCAGCGCCTGGTAGGTGTCGCGGACGACCAGCAGCCGGTCGAGCTGGAACCGGCCGGGCTCGGCCGCGCGCACCCCCTGCCCGCGTTCGGACCAGAACCCGTCGTCGGGCACCGTGTCCGCGCCCGCCGGCACGAACTTGACGACCTCCTCCACCGCCGCGGCGGCGATCCTCAGCGTGCGCAGGGCCTCGGCCCGGTCGGCCACCGGCACGTCGCTGGCCGTCAGGTCGGCCACCCACAACCACTCGCCCGCGTCGAGCAGCTCCGACGGCTCGGGGCCGCCGAACGTCGGGAACCCGGCGGGCAGCACCGGACGCTCCGGCAGCCCGAACACGAACTCGCGCGGCGTGCCGCACTCCTCGCACGGGCCGAAGTAGCGGTTGACCAGCTCGCCCTCGACGTCGACCAGCCCGTTGCGCCAGTTCGTGTCGGTGGACCCGCAGGCGCAGGGGTTGAGGTCGAGGTAGAGATGTGCCTCGTCCCTCGTCCGCGCCACCGCGAAAGCCATAGCCGTCCTCTCCTCGGGGTTCCCATGATGCCCGACGTCCCGCCTGTCACACCGCCACCGCCTCGGCGTCCGGCGTCACCAGCTGGGTGTCGTTCAGGCGGAGGCCGCACACGCACGGCTCGTCGTCCGGGCACACGCACTCGCCCTCGGGCGGGTTCCAGCCGGTCGTGTTCGCCAGCGCGCGGACCTCGTCAAGGATCGCGGACCAGTCGCGGGGGCGGCGGCCGTCCGCCAGGGTGGCCAGCTCGTTGGCCACCTGCGGCGGAAGCAGCCGCAGGATCTCCGGGCGGGCCCCGGTGACCAGGTCGAACAGCACGCCGAGGCGGCCCAGGCGCTGCCTGGTGTTGGCCACCCGGACCTGGCGCACGGCCTCGTGCAGCTCGGCCAGCTCCTGGCTGTCGGCGGGCGACAGGTCCAGCGCGCGGGCGATGGCGGCGGCGGCCGTCCCGGCGGCGGCCCGCTCGTTCGCGCCGACCGTGCGGGCCGGATCCACGTCGTAGGTCAGCACGCCCGGGTCGGGCTCGCCGGACCCGGGCCGCCGGACCTCGACGGTGATGGGCGCCCGGCCGGGCAGCACGATGTCGAGAAGGCCGGGACCGTGGATCACGACACGCGCGCCCATGAGGGCGGCGGCCCGTACGACGGCTCCGGCGGCGGCCGTCTCGGGGAGCGTCGCGTGGCCGCGGATCGCCGTGACGTGGGCGGGGGTGAGATGGCCCGCGCGGGACAGCTCCGCCAGCCTGGACGGCGCCTCCTGCTGGTCGCCGGCCAGTCCCAGCCGCCGGGCCTCCTCCTGGAGCGCCGCCCGTTCGGCGCGCGAACGGACCGGGCCCGCCTCGGCGGCCGCCCGCGCCAGCCCGCGCAGCCGGGCCAGCGCCGCCGCCTCGGCCGGTCCGGGCCGCCCGCTGTCTGCGGGACGGTCCTGCGTCGACCGGCCGCCGGCGGGGTCGCCCGTGAGCGTGGCGGCGTGGGCCGCGACGTGCTCGGCGACGGCCGTCGTGGCCCGGGAGCCGGCGTCGGCGGGCACCCGCAGCATCAGGTGGCCGGGAGCGCTCGACTCGACGGTCACCCCGGCCGCGCCCGGCGCGGCCTCGGCCAGGGTCAGCGTGAACTCGCCGCCGGGGGCGGTCACCGTGAACGTGTCCGCCGGCCCCACGTGCGGGGCGGCGCCGTTGACGGCACCGGCTCCCGGGGTGATGGCGGGGACGCCGGCGATCTCGGCCAGCTTGCCCAGGCCGGGCGGCGAGGTGTCCAGGCCGGTGGCCGAGCCGCCGTTGAGCAGGCGGGCGATCCGGCTCTGCGGCTCGGGGGCCGCCGGCGCGCGTGGCCCGGTGCCCCACGGCGGGGCCGGCGGGGTGTGGCCGCGCCGGCGGATGTCCTCGGCGACGGCGTCGATGGCCGCCGCCAGGCGCTCCCGCCGGGCCGGGTCGGTGGTGGCGTGCCACTTGTCGGACAGGTGGGCGTGCTCGTCCATGCGGGGGAGCAGGCACAGGTCGGTGCCCTCGGTCTGCTCGCCCTGCGGCGACGTCCTGAGCACGCCCTGCGGCAGGCCGGCGGCCGCCGCGGTCGCCGCCTGGACGACATGCGAGAGGTCGTGGACCAGGACCGACGAGACCAGGTCCGGATGCACGCGTCCCCAGATCCGCAGCAGGTGCGGCTCCTCGGCCGTGCCCGCGCGCGGCACGGTGATCGCGTTCAGGCCGTCGCCCGGCTCTCCGACCTCCACCCGGACGTGCTGGTCGGGCGCGCCCGGCATCTGGACGGTGAGGACGTCGTCCCCGGTCCAGCCCACGTGGGCGGCGGCGCCGCCGAGGTCGACGGCGGACAGAGGCTGGCCGCGCAGCTCGTCCAGGCTCAGGTCGGGAACCCCTTGCGGGCGCGACGACCTGCTGAACGGCGTGTTCTCGATCGCGGGGGACGGCATCCCGGCGGCCGGCGTCACGCCCTGCGCCACGCTGCCGCCCACCGGGTCCGGCTGCTCGGCGTTGACGGGCTTGGGGGCCGGCCAGGCGGGCGGCGGGGCGGGCGCCGGAAGGGCGTCGACGGCCGCGAGCGCGGCCTGGACCTGCTCGGTGAAGGTGCCGGCCGTGCTCGGGTTCATGTAGACGTCGCGCAGGTCGAGCCCGGCGCCGACGGCCGCGTCCAGCAGGTCGGGGGCCAGGCCCGCGAACGCGTCGGCGAAACCGCCGTCGGCCGTCTCGCTGTACAGCGAGCCGTCCGGCATGACCCGGTAGCGGTGCACGCCGTCCGCCTCCCAGACCGCCACCCTGGCCACCTCGCCGCGGTCGCGGGCGGCCAGGCGGGCCTCCTGGAGGGTCTGGATCGGGTTCTGGTTCTCGGAGGCGGGCACGTGGGTGAACGTCGCGGGCGGCGGGCCGCCCGGACGCGGCGGCGCGATCCGTACGCCCGCCGCCATGCGGGCGCGCAGCTCCTCGATCTCCTCCCCGAACATGATCACGTCCACCTCGCCGGTAGACGCGCCCGGCAGGTGCACGGGCTCGCCGACCGGCCGCTCGTTGCCGTCGCGCAGGCGCGCCGTGTACTGGAAGTCGACGTCGTAGTCCACCCGTAGACGTACGGTGTAGAGCTTGCCCTTCTCGAACATGCTGCGCTCGCGGCGCGCCCCGTGGTGGTCGCTGACGCTCTCGGACGTCTGCTCGCCGCCCCGGGCGCCGCCGTTGACGCCGGTCGAGGAGTCCGACCCGTTGACGCCCCAGCCCACCGGGGTCGTGTGCCCGCGGGAGACGGTCACGTTCTGGGCGTCGGCCTGCCGGTCGACCTGGCCCTTCTCCCCGTCGTACGGCCCGGCCACGATCGTCAGGTCGGACGTGCGGGCGTGGACGGTGACCGTCACGCCCTGGTCCTTGAACTTCTGCCTGGACACCCGGACGACCGGCTCGCCCGAGGGGCCCGTCATCCGCTCGAAGGCCGTCAGCAGCGCCGACGGCGCCAGCCGCCTGACCAGCTCGGGACGGCGTTCCTGGACCGCCGCCGCGCCCAGCATCTTGGTGAGCTGGGCGGTGACGACCTCGTACAGGCTGGGCTTGGCCGGGCTCTCCCACAGCGCCGCCGGGAAGAAGCCGGGATGCAGCTCGGCCTGCCGGGGGTCGCTGGTCATGACGACCGGCCCCGGGTCCTCCCCGACGGGCCTGGTCATGCCGGTCGGGAGGCGTCGCACCAGCGTGGCCTTGTAGGTGACCGGCGGCGTGGCGCGCGGCTTGTGCTGCAGCCTGTCGGCCGCCTGCTTGGTGGCGGCCGACACCTTGCCGCCCCGTACGGGCCTGCGCTCGACCTCGATGACGAGCTGCATCTCCTGCTGTACCCGGGTCAGCCCGCTGAACAGGCCGATCCGCTGCAGCCTGGTGTTCTGGTGGTTGGTGGAGCCCGAGTACCCGCGGTTCCTGTCGGTGGACAGGCCGCCGCCCTGGCCACCGTTCGGATCGCCGGCGCCCTGGTCGAGGCCCGCGGACCAGGACCCGTTGTACGACTCGGAATGCGACAGGTCGGTGTACCGGTAGTGCTGGACGATCAGGCCGGACTGCGACGTCTGGCTGAGCATCCTCGCCGTGCGCGGGTCGCCGACGGGCACCATGCGTACCCGGACCGTCACCTCCTCCGCCTGCGTCACCTGCGCGCCCTGCTGGACGTGGTAGCTGCGCTCGAAGCCGCGGGTGGACCACATGTCGGTGACGTGGATCAGCGCCGCGTCCTCGGAGAAGTCGACGTTCAACTCCTCGCCGAGGGTGGGGCTCTCGTCCAGCGCCCCGGGCACGGCGTCCTGCACGGCGCTCCGGACGGCGTCGATCACGTCGACCGGGTCGCCGTTCTCGTCCGTCAGGGTCAGCGACTCGGTCGAGCTCGCGCCCACCGACCGGTCGTACGGCGGCGCGAGCACCACGTCCCTGGAGCGTTCGAGCTGGTCGGCGGCCGTGTCCAGGGCCTGGTCGAGCTTCTCCTGCGGGCTTCCGCTGTCGGGGGTGTCGAGCCCGGTCACCTCCTTGAGCTTGCTCAGCAGGGCCTGCGGGGTGTGGCGGTCGCTGTACTCGTTGGTGACCCCGGACTGGACCATGTCCTTGACGTAGCGCTGGACGAGCGGGACCGCGAGGCTCCGGTCGAGAGTCAGGCTGCCGTTGAGGAACCGCTCGACCGCGTCGCCGACCAGGTGGGGCGGCAGGTCGAGGTCGCCGTCGGCGTGCATCAGCAGCGCGTCGTACTCCGAGACCGTGAACAGCGCGGTGCCGGACGTGCTCGTCGTCCTCGACTCGCTGAGGGGGATCCGCTCGCCGTTCGGCACGCCGTGCTCGGCGCTCTCGGAGCCGGTGAGGGTGAGCTCGACCGAGCTGCGCAGGATGTACTGGCGGCCGAACTCGATCGTCAGCTCCTCGCTGCCCCAGATGTCGAGGATCGAGGTGGACTCGGACGTGCCGCCGGACCGGGAGGGCAGCGAGAGCGTGCCGCTGTCGCTGGTCGTGCCGCCGTCGTCGAGGTCGCCCGCGTTCGTCGTCATGCCGCCGGACAGCCCGGACGAGCCGCCCCACGAGATGCCGGCGCTGCCGAGCCCGAACAGGATGTTGCCCGTGACCTGGTCGACGACGCCCAGCACCTCGGTCTCGCCGACCTCGCCGGACACCGACAGCGACGAGCGCGTCGGGCCGTTCGGCCGGATCATGACGTCCGTGGTGAGCGGCCGGTTCAGCAGCTTGGGGTGGGCGACCAGGTTGCGCACGTTCAGGAACGCCATCAGGTGCTGGAAGGCCACGGAGTCGCGGATCGTGGCCCGCGGCAGCACCCGGCTGGCCGCGCTCATCGGCCGGCCGACGTCCACGTGCAGCAGCCGCGCCTTGGACCGCAGCTTCGGGGACATCCGCCCGAGCGGCGCGGGCGGCGTGGGCTTGGTCGAGGGCAGCAGGTCGGCGGCGAAGACGAGCTGGGCCGAGCCCTCGCTGTTCACCCTCATCGTCGTCGTGCCGTTGTGCAGCAGCTCGGCGGTCATCTGGTGGCCCAGCGTGAAGATCGCGACCCCGCCCTTGCTCTCCTGGAGGGTCACGACGTTGGTCGTGCCGCCGGCGCTGGAGCCGGCCGAACGGGTGCGGTTGCCGCCGCCCTTGACGCCGACCTCGTGCGAGAGGCCGTCCTGCCCCTCGTTCGGGCCGTCGCTCTCGCTGACCCCCGCCCCGCCGCTGTACGTCCTGGACCTGCCGATGCCTCTGGCGGAGGTGTCGGAGCCGATGTCGAGGTTGACGACCGTCTGGGAGTCGGTGTGACCGACATAGGTCGCCTGGTTGAAGTCCTGCTTCAGCGACAGGCGCAGCATGTAGTGCTCGGGGGCGGAGTTGAGCCCGTGCAGCGTCAGGTCGAGCATGATGCCGTCCTGGGCCAGGGAGTCGTAGGCGGAGCGGATCCGGTGCTCCGAGAGCTGCTCCATGACCTCCTGGAGGTTGAGGATCTGGCTGGCGCGGGTGAGCCTGTTGGAGGAGTACTCCGGCACGCCGTTCACGGTCTTGGGGATGACGCCGCGCTCGGCGAGCCCGTCCAGCACCTTCTGCCGGAACTCCTCCAGCCCCTCGATGTCCTGCACCAGCCCGGGGCCGGCGCCACGCATCTTCCCGGGCCCGTCGCCGAGCCATACGGGCAGCTCCTCCTTGCGGCCGGGCGGCGGGCCTGGGTGCGGGTCGCCGCGCATGATCTGCTCGCCGTTGGCGTCGGTGACCGGCACGCCGTTCTTACGGGCCAGCGCCGCGCTGTCCACGGGCAGGCCGTACCGGTAGGCGGCCGACTCCCGCATGTCCACCAGCGCCTCGCTGAACATCGGCCGCAGGGTGACCGGCCGCTTGCCGACCTCCTCCACCGTGTACGTGGTCACCACCGTGAGCCGGTAGCTCTGCTTGTGGTGGGTCTTGCGGTGCACGCTCGGGTGGATCGCCTGCCTGTTGGCCGTGGCCGAGTACGACCGTGACGCGCCTCTCGCCCCGTTGGCCTTGGGGCCGATCGCGGGCTGGTACCCGCCGAGGTCCACGGCCGCCAGCCCGGGGGCCTTGAACCCGGCCGAGGCGCTGCCTTCCAGCGAGGAGCCCGACGAGGCGCCCCCCGGCGTCTGGACGAAGTCGACGAGCACCTCCTCCTCCCACTCCGCGGCGGTCGCGCCGCCGACCGGCTCGGCGGTCTCCACCACGACCCGGCTCTCGGCACGGATCCGGACGTGCGGCTCGCCGTTCCTGGTGATGACGCGCTCCAGCCCGCCGTTCACCGCGTCCCGTAGCCGGTGGGGCAGCTCCTGGGTGACGAACGAGCGCAGCTCGTCGCGGGACACGGTGCCGACCTCGGCGTAGTCGCCGCCGAGGGTCTCGGCGAGCGCGTCGACGGCGCCCTCCAGGTCGCTCATGCTCTGGACGACGACGTTGGGCATCTTCTGGCCGCGCTTGGCCCGGTCGATCCACTCCAGTTTGCGCGGCGGCTGGTCGGTGGCGGAGTGGGAGAACCACAGCCGCTGGCTCGAGGAGTCGCCGGGAGCGCCGGAGTCGACCGTGACGGTGCCCCGCCAGTTCTCGTCCTGGCCGGTGCGGATCTCGGCCGTCCAGGTGGCGGCGGCGTCGAACAGCAGCGACTCGCTCCGGTTGTCGGTGACCGAGCCGCCCTGCGCGTACATGCCGGCCCCGCCGCTCGTCGACCAGTTGCGCCCGAGCGAGGCGCCGAGGCCGACGCCCAGCAGCTCGGCCACCGTCCGCGCCACGTGGTCCTCGGGCAGGAACTGCGCGAGGACGCTGGTGTCGAAGCCCGCCGACACCCCGCCGCTGCCCGACTGGGTGATCGAGGCCGTACGGCTGGCCTGGTAGAACAGGCCCACCATCATCTCCGACCCCTTGATGGCCGGGTCCAGCACCTCGACCAGGTCGGAGAGGGTCAGCTTGATCCGCACCTCGGCCGCCTTGCCGTGGTGCCCCACGGTCAGCACGAGGCCGTCGGGGGAGACGGCCTTGTGGAAGTCGGCCCGGATCGCCCGTTCCAGCTGGTCGGCGCTGTACCGGTGGCCGATGTCGTTGTCCGCCAGCAGGTTGTTGACGGCGTCGGTGAGGGTGGACAGGTGGGCCAGCCGGCCCGTCGGCTGGGCCGCGGCCAGGCTGATCTCCTGCGGTAACGCGTTCGCCAGCGCGTTCAGGTAGGCGGCGTGCTGCTGGAGCACCTGGTTGGCCAGCCGCTCGGCGACGTGCCGCATGCCGACCGGCCCGCTGGGCGCGCTGGGGTTCTCGATCTCGTTCATCGCCGTGAGCAGCTGCTCGTACGTCTGCCGGGTGCGCGTCGCCTGGCGCAGCGCGGCCTCGTACGCGTCGGCGATCCTGGTGTGCCGGTTACGCGTGGCCTGCTGGTTGCGGGCCTCCTTGCGCGCCGCGGCCGCCCGCTCATGGCGGCCCTGGTCGCGTTTCCGCTTGGCGTTCCGCATCTCCTTGGTGGACTTGCGGGCCGCTTCCTGGGCCTCCTGGGCGGTCTTCCGCTTGGCGTCGATCTGCTCCTGGAGCGCCGCCTCGGCCCGCTTGAGCGCGTCGATGACGGCCGGCAGCTCCTCGCGCGCGGGGCGGCCCTGCGGCACCGGCGGCGCGTGCGTGGGCCTGGACCCCGGCTTGGGGGCCCAGGGCGGCAGCGGCGGGGTGTGGCCGCGCTCGCTGAGCTGGCGGGACACGCCGTCGATGTCGAGGGCGAGGAGCCGCTGCTCCTGCGGCGTCTGCGCCGCGTGCCACTGCTCGGCCAGGAACGCCAGCTCGTTGAGCTGGGCCTGGGCGCACATGTCCTGGGTGGGCTCGCTGGTCGCCGGCTTGCGGCGCAGGAAGCCCCGCCGCTTGGGGGCGGTGTCCTCCTGGAGCTTCTGCAGGGTGTCGGTGATCTCGTGCAGCCAGACCCGGGACAGCTGGCTCGGGTCCATGCCGGGGGCGAGGTGCACGACGTGTGCGTGCTGGGCGTCCTCGCCGGTCGAGAGCTCGGTCTCGCCCATGAGCCCCTCGGTCATCTCGCCGACGACCGGGCGGAAGTGGTGGGTGCCGTTGTTCCTGGTGCGGACGACGAGCGTGCCGTCGGCCGACCAGGTGATGTCCTCCACGTCCTGGTTGAGGAAGTGGGACGGCCGCAGGGCGTCGGCGCCCGCCTTGACCTCATCGGGCTGCAACGAGGTGCCCGATCGGGCGTCGGGGACGTGCCGGGTGCCCGGCACCGGCCTCGACGTGACCGTGCCCGGCTTGCTCGTGGCGGGCTGCCGGGTCTCGCCAGACTCCTGGGCCAGCAGCACCAGCGCGGTGGCCTCGGCCTGCAGCTCGTCGGCGTCGGTGACCTCCTCGGCGCGGGTGTCCAGGGCGGCGCGCACGCGTCTCATGGTGGCGGCGCGGATCACCCGTACGCTGCCGTCGGGGGCGGGGATGAGGAGGTCGTCGTTCGGGCCGACGACCGCGCCGGGGAAGTCCACGGTGAGCGAGTCGTGCAGCGCGTTACGGGCCCGGACGGTCGCCAGGACGGGCGTGGGCGGCGCGTTGTCGGGGGCGGCGGCCGAGGTGGTGGCGGGGGTGCCGTCGTTCTGCGGGGTGGCCGATGGCTGCTGGTCGCCCTGCTGCGCGGTCGGCCCCTGCCGGTTGTCCTGCTGTGCGTTCTGCTGCGTGTCCTGTTGAGTGCTCTGCTGGTTGTCCTGTTGGGCGTTCTGCTGGTTGTCCGGCCGGGTGTCCTGCTGGGCCGCCGGGGCGGGCCGGTCCTCCTGCTGGGGGGCCGGTTGCTGCTGGTCGTCCTGCCGGGTGTCCTGGGAGTCGTCCTGGGCCTGGGGGGTGGCCGGGGCGGCGGCGGTCTGCGGAGCCGGTGCGGAGCTGCCCTTCGCCCTCGGGTCCGGGGCCTGCGGCGTCGTGTCGGAGTCCGCCGCGGAGTCGTCGGTGGAGTCGTCGTCGGTCTCGGCCCGGGGCTCGCGGTCGGTGGTCTGCCGGTCGTCCTGCGAGGTGGAGCCGCGGCGCGGGCCGGCGTCCGAGTCGGTGGCGGACGTCGAGGAGGTGGTACCGCGCCTGACGTCGTCGTTCTGGCCGGAGGAGGGCGCACCGGCGGGCGCCGCCCCGCCAGGGGCGACGGGCCCGCCGCCTGAGGGGTCCTGGCCGCCGGCCGGCGGGTTCCCGCCCCCTGTGGCAGGGTTCCCGCCGCCACCCGCGCGGGCGGCGTCGGTACGGGCCGCGGTGTCGTAGGCCGACTGCAGGGCAGTGACCGGGTCGCCCAGCCATGTCCACGTGTCGGTGCTGTGGATGCCTTGCGTGTTGGTACGCCCCGCGCCGCCCAGGAAGCCGCCCATGATGGCGTCCGCCGTGAACGGGTTGTCCCACTGGCCGTACACCAGGCCGTTGGCGAAGAAGCTGCCGACCGGGGAGGCGATCGTGTTGGTCAGGCCGGTGGTCATCGCGCGACCGGGGTAGCCCGGCATGTGCCGGGTGACTTTGGAGATGGGCCCGGACAGCCCGGTGCCGACGAGCGCGCCGCCGCTGGCGCCGATGATCGCCGCCCGGGACTTCTTCCAGTCCCATTCCTTCCTGGTGCCCATCTGGATCTGCTGGTACTGGGCGCCGGCGTCGATGGTGAACTCCTCGCCGATCTCCTCGATCAGCTCCTTGCCGATCGCGGAGCCGAGCAGCCGGGTGATGAGGCCGCGCCCGGTGGCGCCGTTGAGCGCGGTCACCCGGGCCAGCTTCCCGGCGCCCACCTCCCTGGCGCCGATCATGGCGAGCCGGACCAGGATCCGGCTGATCGCCGCGCGTGCCGCGGCCGCGTACGGCCCGATGATCGCCGTCGAGGAGCCGGCCGTGAAGAAGGCGACGAAGAGCGCGATGGCGATGGCGACGATCGTGACCCAGAAGGCCACGTTGACGGACAACTTGGAGTACTGGGTCTCGACTGCGAAATTTTCCGACTGGCCCAGGTAGTCCTGCGACTTCCCGGCCGTGCCCGCCATGCCGGCCCCGTGGCCGAACAGGTACTTGGCGCGGTAGACGAAGTCCGCGCTGGCGGGCGAGGACCAGCCGGCCGCCACGGTGCGCACGGCCGAGCCGGCGCGCGGCGCGGTGCCGATCGCCCCGGCGGCGAGCGCGTGGTAGGCATGGGCGAGCTTGGACATCCCGCTCTCGCTCGCATCCGGCCACTTCTGACCGGCCGACAACATCGGGAGCAGCCAGTTGACCACCCAGTCGGGCAGCACTTCGGTCTCCCAGACCGGCTCCACGTCCCGGTCGATGCGGACCGGGGGCTGGACGGTGGGCGCACTCGACGAATTCTGAGAAGTCGGCCCCTGGGGGCCGGTGGCGCTGTGCGACACGCGTCAGACCTCTCGCGCTTTGAGGTCTTGCTCGATGGCGGCGTCCACGCTGAGGGTGTTGTCGATGCTGGCGCGGAGCCTGCCGCACGCGTCCATCAGCTGCTTGGAGAGGTCGACGCACTGGTTGAGCATGCGGTTGGGGCCGTCGTCGCGGAAATGGGAGTCCTTGAACGACCGGCCCTCCATGCCGTTGCCCCAGGGGGCGGCGGCCAGCGCCTCGACGACCGCGGCGACCAGCCGCTCGGACTCCTTCTCCCAGTCCTCGGCCATGGTGGTCCACTGGGAGATGCCCGAGTCCACGACGGGCTTGATGATCTGGGTGCCGTCCCAGGGCCTCATCGGCTGCCTCCCATGCGGTCGGCGAGCCGGGCCATGACGGTTTCGAGGTCGCCGCTCAGATGCGCCTCGAAGTCCTCGCGCGGGATCACCGGCTCGAAGATCTCGGTGACGCGCTCCAGGGCGCGCTCGGCGGCCAGCCGGGTGGTCTCGGCGATGGTGTCGGCGAGCTGACGGGCGTCGGGGCGGCGGTAGATGCGCGGGTCGAGGTCGAGCCGGATCAGCTCGCCGCGCGAGCCGACGGTCACCGACACCAGGCCGTCCCGCGAGGTCTCGGTCACCTGGACGGCCTTGGCCTGCTGGTGCAGCTCCATGCCCACGTCCTGGATCTGGCGGAACATGTCGCGCAGCTCGTCGCCGTATGCCCGCATCCCCGCCACGTCAGGAGAATCCATGACACCCCCGCCCCAATGCCGCGTGTTTCTTACGTCACATCCACCTTTCAGGTCAGTTTCTGTCACATGAACAACAGGAGACAAGAGCCAATCCTCAAAAAGGCCCATTCTGCGGACTTATCGCCACAACTTCCTCGCGGAGCTCGGTGATCTCCGTCCGCGAGGCCCACGCCCGGTACACCCCCCGCTCGACCCGCTCCAGCCCCAGCGCGAGCGCCGCGGGCGCGGAGCCGCCCAGGTATTCGAGCAGGAGCAGGCCGTCCCGCTCGTTGTGCACCTGGAACCGCTCGCCCCGCCAGGTGCACTCCGTGGTCACGAACTGCAGGGACGCGCACTCGGTGACCGGCACCGTGCGGACGTGGCAGCCGGGCTCGACCTCCTCGAAGCCGTCGGCCGGGCCGGTGGTGCGCAGGCGTACCCACAGCTCCAGGGGGTGCGGCTCGGGGCTGGCCACGTAGTCGGCGCCCTGCCAGTGGGCGCGGTAGAAGTGCCAGGTCATGCCGCCGCCCTCCGGCCGATCAGCAGCCATCGCCGCAGGTCACCGTGGTAGAGCGCGCGGCGGTGCTCGGTGCCCTGGTGGGTGAGCTCCCAGATCTCCGCGCCGTGCGGCAGGCCGACCCCGTACACCTTGTACTCGCGGATGACCTGGTCGACGTTGGGCACCAGGCCCATGCCCACGAACGGAGGCTCCTCGACCACCCAGCCGGCCACCGCGTCCCGGCCCTGCTCGTCGAGCCCTCCGTACGGGGTGCGGTAGAGGTCGAGGCCGACGGGATGCCAGCGCAGGATGTTCAGCGAGCCGTCCTCGGTCAGCATGTCGGGCTGCCCCAGCGCGTCGGCCAGCACCGTGGGCGTGGCGATGTGCGAGACGTCGAGGGCGTGGTGGCAGTAGCCGGAGACGCGCGGCTCGGCCGTCGCCAGCAGGTCGCCGATGTCGGACGGGGACAGCAGCTTCTGCACCACCGGCACCCCCGACCCGGGTGCGAGCCGCAGGTCCTGGACGAGCGTGGGCACCGCCAGCCTGGCCAGCGTCCCCGACTCCAGCAGGAACTCGGCTCCCAGGCCCGGGTTGACCGCCAGGCCCCATCGCGGGTCCGGCCAGCCGGCCGCCAGCTCGGCGGGCGAGACGATCCGGCAGTGCGTGGCGAGGCCGCCGGTCGCGGTCACCATCGCCTCGACCGAGGTGAAGGCCAGCAGCCACGTACGGCCGGAGCCCGTGGCCGTCGCCCAGGCGGGCGGCTCGGTCCCGGCCGCCGCGGCGGCGGTGATCGGCAACGCCAGGTCGGCGTCGCGGAGCAGGCCCAGGCACAGGGCGATCTGCCCGTCCTGGTGGGCCGCCCACAACCGTTCCTCGAACGGCGTGGCCGGCAGATGATCACTGGACGTCATCCGCCCAGTCTGCCCGCTACAACTCCAGGCGTACGCCGTAGGAGGTCAGCCAGACGTTCAGATCCAGCGCCAGCTCCAGGCCGTACCTGCTCATCGTGGTCGTCACCTTCCCGGCCGGCGCGAAGGCGGCCTCGCGGACGGCGTCGGCGTCGAGCAGCTGCAGCACCGGGGCGTCCTTGTCGGCGGCCAGCTCGCGCAGCGCGTCCCGGAGCGCCTGCTCGTAGCCCACGTCCTGGGTCACCGGGTACGGGGCCTTGACCCGGCGCACGATCGGCTCGGGCAGCAGGTCGGCCCCGGCCGCCCGCAGCAGGCTCTTCTCCCTGCCGTCGAACGTCTTCATCGACCAGGGCGTGTTGAACACGTAGTCGACCAGCCGGTGGTCGCAGAACGGCACGCGCACCTCCAGCCCGACGGCCATGCTCATCCGGTCCTTGCGGTCGAGCAGGAAGGGCAGGAAGCGGGTGAGGTGCAGGTAGCAGATCTCGCGCATGCGCCGCTCGCGGGCGTCCTGCCCGGCCACGTGGGGCACCTCGGCCAGCGCCGTACGGTAGCCGTCGGCGGTGAAGGCGTCCAGGTCGAGCTGGCGGATCAGCGACTTGTCGAGGATGTCGGTCGGCTGCTGCTCGCGCATCACCATCGCCAGCCACGGGAAGGTGTCGGCCTCGACCGTCTGCGGCAGGTGGAACCAGGCGTACCCGCCGAAGATCTCGTCGGCGGACTCGCCGGACAGCGCCACGGTCGAATGCTCGCGGATGGCGCGGAAGAGCATGTAGAGGGAGGAGTTCATGTCGCCCAGGAAGCTCGGCGCGTCCCAGGCCCGGACGACCGAGGCCCGCAGCTCGGGGTCGGCCAGCTCCGCCGGTCCGAGGATGATGTCGGTGTGCTCGGAGCCGACGTGCTCGGCCAGCATCCGCACGAACGGCCGGTCCGGGTCGCCGCGGTACTCGTCGGCCCGGAACTGCTCGGCGTAGCCGGCGTAGTCCACGGCGAACGAGCGGATCGGGCCGTGCGTCCTGGCCAGCGCGGTGACGACGCTGGAGTCGAGGCCCCCGGAGAGCAGCGTGCAGAGCGGCACGTCGGAGACCAGCTGCCGGCCGACGATGTCGTCGAGCAGCTCGCGCACCGTGCGTACGGTCGTGTCGAGGTCGTCGGTGTGCTCGCGGCCCTCCAGCGACCAGTAGCGGCGCAGCCGCGTGCCCTGCCGGCCCACGCGCAGCAGATGACCGGGCGGCAGCTCGCACAGGCCCTTGTAGACCGACCGCTCCCGGACGGTGGCCATGCTGAGGAGCTGCCGCAGGCCGTCGAGGTCGACCACGGGCGGGGCCAGCGGGTTGGCCAGGATCGCCTTGGGCTCGGAGCCGAACAGCACGCCGCCCGGCAGGGGGTAGTAGAACAGGGGCTTGATGCCCATGCGGTCGCGGATCAGCACGAGCTCCTGCGCGCGCTCGTCCCAGACGGCGAAGGCGTACATGCCGTTGATCCGGTCGGCGACGCCCTCTCCCCATTCCAGGTAGCCGCGCAGCACGACCTCGGTGTCGCTCCTGGTGCGGAAGCGGTGGCCCTTGGCGGCCAGCTCCTCGCGCAGCTCGCGGAAGTTGTAGACCTCGCCGCTGTAGGTGATGACGGCCAGGCCCTCGGCCTCGATCGGCATGTGGCCGCCCTCGACGTCGATGACGGCGAGCCTGCGGTTGCCGAGCGCGGCGTGCGGTTCGAGGTGCAGGCCCTGGTCGTCGGGGCCCCGGCAGCTCATGGTCGCGGTCATGGCGAGGGCGGTGGCCCGTTCGCTGGTCAGGTCGCGGTCGAAGTCCACCCATCCGGCGATGCCGCACATGCGAGGGTCCTCTCAGACGCAGTCCTGGTGGTGCTCCCCGGCGTCGGTCTGACAACTTGCCTGACGCCCTCGCAACATAACCGCGCGGAGCTGATCGGTCCATACCCGATCAAATGCCCCCAAAAGCGGTCTGGGCCCGCACCCCCGGAGAGGTGCGGGCCCAGACGCGGGCTGCGTGAGGTCAGGCGGGAACGATGTTCTCGGCCTGCGGGCCCTTCTGGCCCTGCACGACGTCGAAGGCCACCTTCTGGCCCTCGGTCAGCTCACGGTAGCCACCGTTGGAGACGATGTTGGAGTAGTGGGCGAAGACGTCGGCGCCGCCGCCGTCCTGCGCGATGAAGCCGAAGCCCTTTTCCGAGTTGAACCACTTCACGGTACCGGTAGCCATAACGATCTCCTTCAGATGACGTGCAGAGACGGGATCCGCACCGTGCGGATCCCCGTGTCGCCGCGATGAGCCCATCCCGGAGATGACCGGAAAACAAAAACGCACCTGAAAGTCCAGCTAGGTCAGGTGCGCACAAAGTCTTTTATGGGTACCACAACTGCAACGGGATTAAAGCTAGCACACGATCTGCTCCGGAGGCAAACGCGGGGCGGTTCACCGCGGATCGCGGCGCAGCGGATGGCCGGGCGGCACCTCCACCAGGACGATGCGATGGCCGTCGGGGTCGGCGATCCACATCTCGACCAGGCCCCACGGCTCGAGCCGCGGCTCGCGCAGCACCGTGACGCCCGCCTGACGCAGACGCTCCTCCTCGCGCCCGACGTCGCGCACCTGCAACCAGATCGACAGCGTGCCGCCGGTCGCGGGGCCGTCGGAACGCCCGGCGACCTCAAGGAAACCCTGGCCGAGGAAGAACACCACGCCGGGATCGTCGTCGGGGCCGAACTCGCGGTAGACCGCCAGGCCGAGGGTGTCGGCGTAGAAGCGGCGGGTTCGGGCAGGGTCGGTCGGCCGCAGGAGCACGCGGCTGCTCAGCACGTCCACGAGGTCATCGTAGGCCGCGGCGGGCGCGGCGGCCCGGATCCGCCGGGCGCACGTCGTGGCCCCGGAACCCGTCATGGGGTTCCGGGGCCACGCATCCTGACGTGTCTGGCGGGACTCGGCTCACGCGGGCCCGTCAGGCGTTCGGGGGCTGGTCGCCGAGCCTGCGCTGGAGGTCGGCGATCTGCCGTTCCAGGTCCGCGACCTGCCCGGACCTGGGGTCCGCGGGCGGGCTGAACTGGCCGTAGCGCACCGACCTGGTCTGGTCGCCGCCGGGCTGCTGGTGAGGGGGCTGCTGGTGAGAGGGCTGGTGGAAGTGGGCGTCCGGGGCCGATCCGTACGGGCTCGCGGCGTGGCCGTTCGCGCCGTACCCGCCGGGGCCGTAGCCGTCGCCGCCGTAGCCGTCGCCGCCGTGGCCGTACGGGCTCTGGGCCTGCTGCATCGGCTGCATCGGCGGTGAGAGCTGGGCCTGCGCCGCGGGGAGCTGCTGCCACGGGGGCGGCGGCACCGCGCCGTACCCGGGCTGGGGCGAGATGATGGCCGGCTGGGGCCGCCGGCGTCCGCGCAGGACCTTGACCACGACCGCGACCAGCACCAGGAGCAGCAGCACGCCGCCGGCGATCAGCACCCACATGAGGATCGGCTTGGGCGTCTCGTCCTTGCCGGCGGAGATGGCCTGCTGGGAGTCGCTGATGTACTTGGCCACGTACGGGTGGTTCGGGAACAGCGCCTGGACCTCGCGGAACTTCGGCAGCGCGTCGGAGTAGTAGCGCCGGAAGAAGTCGTTGAGCGCCTCGTTGTACCGGGTCGTCGTGATGGCCTGGGCGGGCTTGACGTTCTTCTCGCCGAGCTTCTCCTTGATGATGCCGACCGGCAGGACGAAGCTCTCGCTCTCCGACGCCTCGCCGCCCTCGCTCACCGTGCCCGCGATCAGCATGCCGACGACCTTGCCGTCCTTGCTGAACACCGGGCCGCCGGAGTTGCCGTGGTAGGACGGCGCCTGCGTCTGGATGTACGGCACGCCGGTCTGCGTGGTGCGCTTGGCGTTGTACGGGCCCTCGGTCAGGGCCGGCTCCAGCTTCGACTCCAGGCTGAAGAACGGCGTGTTGGTGACCAGGCCGGGGAAGCCGCTGATGTAGAGCGTGTCACCGGTGCGCACGTCGGCGTCGTCGCCGAGCGGCACGGTCGGCAGGTTCTGCTGGCCGTTCACCTTGAGCAGCGCGAAGTCCTTGCCGGGGTAGCTCTCGCCCACCGACACCAGCTCGGCCGGGACCGCCTTGGCCGTCTTGTCCACGCCGCCGCCGGGCAGGCTCTGCATGACCGACAGGCTCTGCTTGAGGTTGCTGAGCTGCATGTGGGTCGAGTTGAACGTGACGTAGATCTGCTGGGCGAGCTTGAGGATCTCCTCGTCGTTCTTGAGGTCGCCCAGGCCGCTGATGATCTCCTTGGCGTCCTGCTTGTTGAACTTGGCCAGCGCCTGCTGGGCGAAGAGCTGGCTGAGCTCGGTCTCGCCGACCTGGACGCAGTGCGCCCCGGTGACCATGTAGCCGTCGGGGGTGACCCACCAGCCGGTGCACATGCCGCCGACCTCGGCCTCGACCGTACGCATCGGCGTGGTCGAGGACACGTAGGTGTCCACGTTGGCCGCGATCTGCTGGAAGACCCACTTGCCGATGCTGCGCTCGTCCGAGGAGATCTTGCCGGACTGGACGGCGGCGACGGCTTCCCGGACGATCTGCTGGTAGGCCACCTCGTTGATCGTGTTGGACGGGACGGACACCGTCGCCGTGTAGGTGAAGCTGGTCAGCTGCACCGCGGGCTGCGTACGGGCCGCCAGCCAGGTGCCGACCGGGACGTCGGGCCGCTCGTCGGGGGAGTCGTCGGCGGCCGCCGGCAGCGCCGGCAGCATGACCGCCGCGACGACAGCCGCACCCGCGGCGACCCTCATCAGCCTTTTCCTGAAATATCCGCTCACAGGCGGAAATGATGAGTTAGCCCTCTTGTTCCTGGCTTGGAGCCGACTGGGAGCCCCCTCCAAGCCCTGCCAGACCCGGGGCCGGAGGCCCCTTCCAAGCCCTGCCAGAACCGGGCCCCGAGCCCCGCACCGCCCCGGCGCGGGCAGCCCCGGCGCGGCCCCTCCGGCGCGCTTTCCGGCGTCGGAGGGGCCAGGGCGTCTAGGAGGCGGTGATCACGGTGAGGTCGGCGTCGAAGTCGCGGTCGAGGGGGAAGACCGGCCGGGCCAGGCGCTCGTACGGCAGGCGCTGCAGGTCCTGGTCGACCCCGCCCGGCGTGAGCGCCAGCAGCCAGTCGCCCGCCGCGTCGAACAACTCGGGCTCCAGATAGCCGATCTTGACCGTCACCAGGTCGACGTCGTCCACCTGGACGCCCAGCCGGGCGTAGGAGGCCAGCTCGCGGTACTGCATGCGCCGGGAGGTGACGAACACGCTCAGACCGCCCACCCGCACGCTGACGCACAACCCGCCGTCGGGGTCGTCCGCGACCGCCTCCAGCACGCCCTCGATGGGCAGCGGCCCCGGCTCGCGGGCGTCGATCCGGCCGCCGACGCGCAGGCTGACCGGCGAGCCGGGCGCGAGACCGGCGACCTGGGCCACGGCCTCGGGGTCGACCAGCGAGGCGTACACCGCGCGGACCGAGCCGCCGGCGATCTCTGGACGGGCCAGCATGCGTTCGAGGGCGAAGGTGACGTCGTCGGCGCCGCCCGCGCCCGGGTTGTCGCCCGAGTCGCTGATGAAGAACGGGCGCCGGGCCGGGTCCTTGACCGCGGTCAGCGCCTGGTCGAGGCATTCGTCCATGGAACCGGTGGGCGCGACGAAGGTGAACGCGTCGCGCGCCGCCCAGAACTGCTCGCCCAGCTCGCGGGCGGCCGCGGCGGTGGCGGCGGCGTCGGTGCCGGTGGCGACGACCGCGCCGCGGCAGCGGGGCTCGTCGGCCCAGGCGAAGCCGATCCAGATGGCCGCGTCGATGACGCCGTCCCTGGCCTCGATCTCGGGGACGCGGGCGTAGAGGCCCTTGGCCGGCTCGACGCGCGTGCTGGTCATCTCGCCGGGCAGCAGGATCGGCACGTGCACGAGGGCCTTGTGCGGACGCTGCCCGCGGCGCAGGGCCGCCACCAGGTTGCGCGCGGCGCGCTCGCGGGTCTCCCAGACGTCGACGTGCGGGGCGGTGCGGTAGCAGGTGAGCAGGTCGCAGCCGTCGAAGAAGCGGTGGGAGACGTTGCCGTGCAGGTCCATGGCCGCCGAGACGAACGGCTGGCCGCCGGTCACCGAGCGGACCACGGTGACCAGGTCGCCCTCGGCGTCCTCCAGCCCGACCACGCTCATCGCGCCGTGGATGTCGAGCAGGACGCCGTCCACCGGGCCCGCGGAGGCCAGCCCGGCGGCGATCTCGGCCGCCCAGGCGTCGTAGGTCTCCCTGGCCACGGCCCCGCCGGGCAGGGCGCGGGCGTGCACGAGCGGGATCCACTCGACGTCGGCCGCCCACGGCTCGGCGAGCCAGCCGTACCGCGCCAGCAGGGCGTCACCGCGGGTGACCTCGAAGTCGGCGGCGGTGCTCAGGTGCGGGGAGAAGGTGCTGGACTCGATGTGCACGCCGCCGACGGCGACGCGGAGGGGACGGGACACGGGCGGGGGACTCCTTGCCTAGGAGGGACGGACGTCGGCCGAGGCGCGCACGAGATGCCCGAGGCCGATCAGGGCGGCGTCCGGGCCGGCGGCGCTGGCCTCGATGGAAAGTGACTGGGTCATGGACGGCAGGCAGCGCTTGTAGAGCATGCTCCGGGCGGCGGCCACGTAGACGTCGAGGCTGGACAGCGCGCCGCCGATGACGACGGCGTCGGGGTTGAGGAAGTTGACCAGGCCGGACAGGGCGACCCCGAGCAGCTCGCCGGCGTGGCGTACCAGGGTCACGACGGACGGCTCGGCGTCGACGGTGGCGGCGACGACGTCGCGCGGCGTGCTGACCCGCAGGCCGCGGTCCTTGAGCTGGCGGACCAGGGCGGCGCCGCTGGCCACCGTCTCCAGGCAGCCGCGGCTGCCGCAGGAGCACTCGCGCTCGCCGCTGTCGGCCACCCGCACGTGGGTGACGTCGCCGCTGAGGCCGCGGCCGCCGCGGTAGATCTGGCCGCCGCTGACCAGGCAGCCGCCGATGCCGGTGCCGGCCTTGACGTAGATCATGTCGCCGGGGTCGCGGCCCCGGCTGACGTACTCGCCGATGGCGGCGGCCTTGGCGTCGTTGTCGACGACCGCGGGCACGCCGAAGCGCTCCCTCAGGTGGGTCTGGGCGTCGAAGCCGCTCCAGCCGGGCATCCGGGCCGGGCCGATCAGCCGGCCGTGCGGGTACTCGACCGGGCCGGGCAGCGCGACGCCGATGCCGAGCAACGCCTGGCCGGGGGCCTTGGCCGTGCTGAGCTGCTCGTACGCCCGCCAGATGGCGTCGAAGACCTGGCCGGGCCCTTCCGCTATGTCGGTGGCGATCTCCCGTACGGCCAGCAGCCGGCCGTCGGGCGCGCACAGCCCCACGCGCGCGTGCTGGGCGCCCAGCTCGGACACCGCGAAGGCGCCGGGGACGTCGCGCAGGCGCAGGATCCGCGGCCGCCGCCCGCCGGTGGAGCGGCCCACGCCCTCCTCCAGGATGGCGCCCTCCTCCAGCAACCGCCGGACCACGCTGGAGACCGTGGACGGAGCCACCTGGAGGGTCTCCACCAGATCGGCGCGCGACGTCGCCGCACCGCTGGCCAAGAGGCTGAGCGCCTGCTCACGCAGGTTGGCGGGACTCGATGGCTCCGGCATGCCGCTCCTCTTTCAGGCCGGTTCCCCGGCAGGCCCGTCGTCGCAACAGAGCCCCATCATGAGGCACCGGCGACTTCGACTCTAAACCGAAACAAGTCGGCGAACAAAGCGCATTAGTTCCGTTGACTTCATGCGGGACCATCTATACATTCTCCGCATTGAACGCACCAGGCCCCCCGGTAAGCGCAGGGCGCCGTGCGACGTCAACCGAGGAGATCCCATGGGGAGCAGATTCCACCGGCGCGGGCTCCGCGGCACCGGCGCCCTGGCGGGCGTGCTGGCCCTCGGGCTGGCGCTGACCGCGTGCAGCGGGTCCGCCGGCGGCGCGCAGAAGGGCGCCCAGAGCGGGGGCCAGAGCAAGGACGGCGTGACCGTCGCCCTCAGGACCCCGAACTGGATCCTGCCTATTTCGGCACCCGGCTTCACCCAGGGCGAGAACGTCATCTTCGGCTCCGCCCAGTACCGTCACCTGTACGAGTACCTGCTGGACGGCTCGGCGAAGTACAACATCGACCCCGGGCGCTCGATGGCCGAACCGCCCGAGGTGAGCGACGGCGGCAAGACGCTGACGATCACGCTGAAGGACAACACGTGGTCCGACGGCAAGCCCGTCACCACCCGTGACATCCAGTTCTGGTGGAACCTCGTCACCGCGAACAAGGACAAGTGGGCGTCCTACCGGGAGGGCGGCTTCCCGGACAACATCGCCGAGTTCAAGGTGAAGGACGACAAGACCTTCTCCGTGACGACCACGAAGACGTACAACACCGGGTGGTTCGTCGGCAACCAGCTCAACCGCATCGTGCCGCTGCCCCAGCACGTCTGGGACAAGGACTCGGCCACCGGCAAGGTGGGCGACCTCGACAAGACCCCCGAGGGCGCCAAGAAGGTCTTCGACTTCCTCACCGCCGCGTCGAAGGACCCCAAGACGTACGCGACCAACGAGCTGTGGCAGGTCAACAGCGGCCCGTGGAAGCTGGAGAAGTACGTGCCGAACGGCGAGGTCGTCCTCACCGCCCGCGCGAACTACTCCGGCAGCGACAAGCCGAAGCTCAAGTCGGTCACGCTGCGCCCCTTCACCAGCGACGACGCCGAGTTCAACGTGCTGCGCGCCGGCCAGATCGACTACGGCTACGTGCCGCCGGCCAACCTGTCGCAGCAGAAGTACCTGGAGTCGAAGGGCTACCAGATCGCCCCCTGGTACGGCTGGTCCATCACCTACCTCCAGCTCAACTTCAACAACCCCGACTCGGGCCCCCTGTTCAAGCAGCTCTACCTGCGCCAGGCCCTGCAGTCGCTCATCGACCAGCCGACCATCAGCAAGGCCATCTGGTCCGGCATGGCGGCCCCGACCTGTGGCCCCGTCCCGGCCAAGCCCGGCACGAACGGCTCCAGCGAAGGCTGCGCCTACCCCTTCGACCCGGCCAAGGCCAAGCAGCTCCTGGAGAGCCACGGCTGGCAGGTGACCCCTGACGGCCAGACGACCTGCCAGAAGCCGGGCACCGGCGCCGACCAGTGCGGCGAGGGCATCAAGTCCGGCGCGGAGCTGGCCTTCACCGTCACCAGCCAGACCGGCTTCGCCGCGACGACCAAGATGTTCGCCGAGATCAAGTCGCAGATGGCCAAGCTGGGCATCCAGCTCACCATCAAGGAAGTGCCGGACTCGGTCGCGGTCACCCCGGCGTGCAAGCCGGCGGACTCCAACTGCTCGTGGGACATGTCGTTCTTCGGCTCGCAGGGCAGCTGGTACTACCCGGCCTTCCCCAGCGGCGAGCGGCTGTTCGCCACCGACGCCCCGGTCAACCTGGGCAGCTACAGCGACCCCGAGGCCGACAAGCTCATCGAGGCCACCCAGTTCGCCGACGACGAGGCGACGCTCAAGGCGTACAACGACCGGCTGGCCCAGGACCTGCCGGTGTTGTGGATGCCGAACCCCGTCTACCAGATCTCGGCGTACCGCGCCGGGCTCCAGGGCGTCACGCAGGACCCGATGAACAACATGTTCTTCCAGGACTGGTCCTGGAAGAGCTGAGACCGTCCCCGACTCCGGCGGCCCGTGCGGGGGTCGCCGGGGTCCCTGGAACAAGGAGGGGCCCCGCGTGGCCCGGTATCTGATCACCCGCTTGGGCCAGGCCCTGATCATCGTCGTGCTGGTCACGATGATCACGTTCGTCATCCTGCATCTGCTGCCGGGCGGCGCGGCGCGGGCCACCCTGGGCAAGGACGCGACGCTGGCCCAGCTGGCGGCGTTCGACCACGAGATGGGCTACGACCGCCCCTGGATCCAGCAGTACGTCATGTTCATCGGCCGCCTCCTGCGCGGCGACCTCGGCTACTCCTTCCAGCTCAACCAGTCGGTGGCCGAGGCCATCGGCCAGCGGCTGCCCAAGACCATGGTGTTGTCGTTGTTCTCGACGATGCTTGCCGTCGTCGTCGCCATCCCGCTCGGCGTCGTCCAGGCGATGCGGCGCAACCGGTGGCCCGACTACACGATCACCACCCTGTCGCTGCTGGCCTACGCCACGCCGATCTTCTTCATGGGTCTCATGATGATCATTCTCTTCTCGCAGGTCTGGCCGATCCTGCCGCCGGAGGCCTCGCAGGGGTTCACCCTGGGCGAGGTGCTGGCCGACCCGGCCGGGCTCGTGCTGCCCACCGTCACGCTCGCCATCGTGACCGTCGCCGTCTACTCGCGGTACGTGCGTTCCTCGATGGTCGACAACCTCAACGAGAACTACGTGCGCACCGCCCGCAGCAAGGGCCTGTCGGAGGCGCGCGTCGTCGCCCGGCACACGCTGCGCAACGGGCTGTTCCCGGTCATCACCCTGCTCGGGATGTACCTGCCCGCGCTGTTCAGCGGCGCCCTGGTCGTCGAGGCCCTGTTCAACTACCCCGGCATGGGCCAGCTCTTCTGGCAGGCGGCGCTGAAGCGGGACTTCCCGATCCTGTTCGGCGTCACCCTGATCATCGCGATCGCGACCGTGGTCGGCGCCCTGCTCGCCGACCTGCTGTACGCCGCCGTGGATCCGCGCGTACGGCTCAGGACGGCGGCCCGCTCATGACCGCGCCCGCCGAGGCGACCGGCACGCCGGTCCCCGCCGACGAGGCGCCCGTACGCGGCCAGTGGCGCCAGGCGCTGACCGTCTTCGCCGAGAACCGGCTCGCCCTGCTGGGCCTGGTCATCTTCATCGTGCTGGGCGGCCTGTGCTTCCTCGGCCCGCTGTTCTACCGGACCGACCAGGTGCACACCGACCTCGCCTCGGTCTACCTGGCCCCCGGCACCCCTGGCCACCCGCTGGGCACCGACGGCGTCGGCTACGACCAGTTCGGCCGCCTGCTGCTCGGCGGGCAGACGTCCATCGTGGTCGGGCTGGCCGCCGGCGTCCTGGCCACGGTCGTGGGCACGATCTGGGGCGCCATCGCCGGCTTCACCAGCGGCTGGGTGGACGCGGCCATGATGCGGGTGGTCGACGCGATGATGTCGATCCCCTCGCTGTTCCTGTTCATGCTGATGGCGACCATCGTCACGCCGACCGTGCCGATGCTCATCCTGATCATCGGCGCCTTCGCCTGGCTGGGCCCGGCCCGGCTGGTCCGCGGCGAGGCGCTGACCCTGCGCTCGCGCGAGTACGTCCAGGCCATGCGGTCGATGGGCGGCACCGGTGGCCGGGCCGTACGGCGGCACATCATCCCCAACGCCATCGGCACCGTGATCGTCAACGCCACCTTCCAGGTCGCCGACGCCATCCTGTACGTCGCCTACCTGTCCTTCCTCGGCCTCGGCGTGCCGCCACCCGCGGCGAACTGGGGCGGGATGCTCTCCGACGGCCTCGCCAACACCTACAGCGGCTACTGGTGGCTGCTGTACCCGCCCGGGATCGCCATCATCCTCATCGTCCTCGCCTTCAACTTCATCGGCGACGGGCTGAGGGACGTCTTCGAGGTCCGCCTCCGGCGGCGCTAGGAGGAACGGAACATGAGCCCTTTGCTGCGCCTGCGCGACGTCAGCACCGACATCCCGCTGCGTCAGGGCGTCGTGCACGCCCTCGACCACGTCAACCTGGAGGTACGGCAGGGCGAGACGCTCGGCATCGTCGGCGAGTCGGGCAGCGGCAAGACCATGACCGCCCTGTCGGTCATGGGCCTGCTGCCGTCCGGCGGCCGCGTCGTCGGCGGCGAGATCCTGTTCGAGGGCCGCGACCTGCTGTCCCTGCCGCCCGCCGAGATGCGCAGGATCCGCGGCGTCGAGATGGGCATGGTGTTCCAGGACCCGCTCACCTCGCTCAACCCCACCATGCGCATCGGCGCCCAGGTCGCCGAGCCGCTCCGGGTCCACCAGGGCGTCGGCAAGGCCGAGGCGCGCGAGCGGGCCGTGGAGATCCTGCGCCGGGTCGGCATGCCGCGTCCCGACAAGATCGCCGACGCCTACCCCCACCAGCTCTCCGGCGGCATGCGCCAGCGCGTGGTCATCGCCATGGCCCTGGTCTGCTCGCCCCGGCTGCTCATCGCCGACGAGCCGACCACCGCCCTCGACGTCACCACCCAGCGCCAGATCCTGGAACTCATCGACGACCTGCGCGAGGAGTTCCAGATGGCGGTCATCCTGGTCACCCACGACCTGGGCGTGATCGCCAGCCGCGCCGACCGGGTCGCCGTCATGTACGCCGGCCGCGTGGTGGAGGCCACGACCACCGCCGAGCTGTTCCGGCAGCCGCGCCACCGCTACACCGAGGCCCTCATGGAGTCGCTGCCCGGCGCGGCCGAGCACGACAACGGCGCGCTCTACAGCATCCCCGGCCTGCCGCCGGACCTGTCCCGGCCGATGACCGGCTGCCGGTTCGCGCCCCGCTGCCGCTTCGCGACCGAGGAGTGCCGGACCACCGACGTGACCCTGTCGGACGGCGAGCACCAGCACGCCTGCCTGCACCCCGTGCTCCAGCCGCGGGTGCGCGCCGAGGCCGCCGCGCCGCGGCCCGACCGGGCCGGACCGCAGGCCGAGGCCACGCCGATCCTGTCCGTGCGCGACCTGGTCAAGAACTACGACGGCACGGGGTCGATGGGCCGCAAGGCGCCGCAGGTCAGCGCGGTCGCGGGGGTCGGCTTCGACGTGCGCCCCGGCGAGACGTTCGGGCTCGTGGGCGAGTCGGGCTGCGGCAAGTCGACCGTGGGCCGGCTGATCGTCGGCCTGGAGGAGCCCACCTCCGGGCAGATCGTGGTGGACGGCGCCGACATCGCCACGCTCGACCGGCGCGCCCGCCGCGCCATGCACCGGCGGGTGCAGCTCATGTTCCAGGACAGCTACGCGGCGATGAACCCGCGCATGCGCATCGACTCCATCCTGGCCGAACCCCTGGAGATCCAGCAGGCCGGCGACCGGGCCGGCCGCCGCTCCCGCATCGGCACCCTGCTGGACCAGGTGGGCCTGCCGCGACGGGTGCTCGACCGCTACCCGCACGAGTTCTCCGGCGGCCAGCTCCAGCGCATCGGGCTGGCCAGGTCGCTGGCCCTGGAGCCGCGGCTGATCGTGTGCGACGAGCCGGTGAGCGCGCTCGACGTCTCCATCCAGGCCCAGGTGCTCAACCTCATGCGCGACCTCCAGCGCGAGCTGGGCCTGTCGTACGTGTTCATCAGCCACGACCTGTCCGTCGTGGACTACATGTCGGACCGGATCGGCGTCATGTACCTGGGCAAGCTGGTCGAGGTCGGGCCCGCCCGCGACGTCGTCAGGGCCGCCCGGCACCCGTACACGCAGGCGCTGATCGAGGCCGTGCCCTCCGCCGAGCCGGGCGTGGCGCCGCGCACGAGCGTCGCCATCAAGGGCGAGCTGCCCAGCGCGCAGAACCCGCCCTCGGGATGCCGGTTCAGGACGCGCTGCCCGCTCGCCCAGGAGATCTGCGAGACCGAGCCGCCGCTGGCGGGCGGCGAGCACCAGGTGGCCTGCCACTTCCCGCTGCGCACGGCGGATTGAGGCGCCAACCTCGCAGGTCGCGGCCGTCAGCGGAGGGGGTGGGCGCCCGGGTGCTCGTCCCACCACTGGCGGAAGGTGGGGTTGTCGTCGATGTGGTCCTCGAAGGCGGCGGCGAGCCCGCGGTAGATGGCCGCCGCCGCGTCCGCGCCGATCAGGTCCCTGCGCCAGGCCATGACCAGGTGCCCGACCTGCGGCTCGCCCACCAGTGGCCGTACGGCGGTGCCCTCGGGCACCGGCCAGGTCGGGTCCACCAGGCGCACGCCCAGCCCGGCGGCGACCAGCGGGCGGCCGGCGCCGCTCGGGGCGTCGTAGCGCACGTCCGGCTCGAAGCCGGCGGCCCGGCAGGAGGCGCGCAGGGCGGCGAGCGAGCCGTCGTCGGCGCCGGGCGGGCTGATCCAGCGCTCGTTCCTGAGGTCGGACAGGTGCACCTCGGGCTGCTCGGCCAGCGGGTGCCCGGCGGCCATGGCCACGAAGATGGGATACCTGGGCACCAGCGTGCGGGTGACGACCGGCGGGGTGAGGGTGACGTCGAACCCCTCGATCATGCCCATGAGCGCGGCGTCGAGCTGGCCGTGGGTGAGCGCGTCGGCGAGCTGCACGCTGGACGGCTCGATGCGCAGGGAGATCGACCGGCCGGGTAACGCCTCGCCGACCCGGTCCACCACGCTGGCCACGCACGCCAGGTGGCTGCACCCGAGCCGGAGCCCGGTGACGGCCGGGTTCGCGTCGTGCAGGTCGCCGAAGAGCGAGTCGATCTCCGACAGGACGATCCGGGCGCGCGCGACGACCTGACGTCCGAGCTGGGTGGGTTCGACGCCGTTGCGGCTGCGGGTGAACAGCTCACCGCCCACCATCTCCTCGATCCTGCGGAGCTGGGTGGTGATCGCCGGTTGGGACAGCCCGAGGCGGGCGGCCGCTTTGGTGACGCTGCCGGCCTCGGCGATCGTACAGACCATTCGGAGATGCCGGAGATCCAGGTCCATAGCTCAGGATTATGTGACATGTGATGGCTCTTGGCGACGGATTGGGAACGCCCATAGGCAACACTTATGCGGCGTCGTATGACCACGCCCTCCGGACGGACCGCACACTCGTACCCGACCTCGCATCCATGCGGATACCCCCCGGAGGTTCTTGTGCGCAAGGTCCTGCACGGCTGGCGGCTGATCGTCCCCCTGGCCGCATTAGCCCTACTCCCGCCGTTCGCCGCGACACCGGCGAGCGCCGCGGCCGAACCGCCCCCGGCCGCCCGCCTCGCGATCCCGGCCGACGACGCCCCGCACGTCGGCAAGTCCCGGCTCGACACCCGTGACCGGGCCCCCCAGCCCGCGGCCAAGGACGCCCTGCGCCGCGACTACGACGAACCCGCCACCCGGCCGGAGCACGCCAGACCGTCGGCGCGCAAGAGCGTCGCCGCGGCCGCCGCCTGCAACGTCTCCGACTTCACCAGCCGCACCGGCAGCGCCCTGGTCCAGCAGATCAAGGCCAGCGCCACCGACTGCGTCAACACCCTGTTCAACCTGACCGGCACGGACGCCTACAACGCCTTCCGCGAGGCGCAGATGACGACCGTCGCCTACGCCCTGCGCGACAACTCGGCGAGCTACCCGGGCGACAACACCACCGGCACCGCCCAGCTCGTCCTCTACCTGCGGGCCGGCTACTACGTCCACTGGTACAACTCCGGCGACGTCGGCTCGTACGGCCAGGCGCTCACCACCGCGATCCGGTCCGGCCTGGACGCCTTCTTCGGCAGCTCCCGGTCCTCGACCGTCAGCGACGCCAACGGCGAGGTGCTGGCCGAGGCCGTCACCCTCATCGACAGCGCCGAGCAGAACGACCGCTACCTGTACGTGGTCAAGCGCCTGCTCGACGGCTACAACAGCTCCTACGACGCGTCGTGGTGGATGCTCAACGCGGTCAACAACGTCTACACCGTGCTGTTCCGCGGCCACCAGGTGCCCGCGTTCGTCACCGCCGTGCAGGCCGACCGCAGCGTCCTGGACTCCCTGAACTCCTTCGCCACGAACCACCTCAACATGCTCGGCACCGACCGCTCCTACCTCGTCTCCAACGCCGGGCGCGAGCTGGGCCGCTTCCTGCAGCACACGACGTTGCAGGCCACCGTCCGGCCGCTGGCCAAGAACCTGCTCGGCCGCAGCTCCATGACCGGCGCCACCGCGCCGCTGTGGGTGGGCGTGGCCGAGATGACCGACTCCTACGACCAGGCCAACTGCTCCTACTACGGCACCTGCGACCTGGCGGCCCGCCTGGCGGCCAGCGTGCTGCCGGTCACCCACACCTGCAGCGCCAGCATCAGGATCCGGGCCCAGGAGGTCACCTCGAGCCAGCTCGCCGCCACCTGCGCCAGCCTGGCCAACCAGGACGCCTTCTTCCACAACCTGGTCAAGGACAACGGCCCGGTCGCCGGCGACAACAACACCACGCTGGAGGTGGTGGTCTTCGACTCCAGCACCGACTACCAGACCTACGCCGGCGCGATGTTCGGCATCGACACCAACAACGGGGGCATGTACCTGGAGGGCAACCCCGCCGCCGCGGGCAACCAGCCCAGGTTCATCGCCTACGAGGCCGAGTGGCTGCGCCCCGACTTCCAGATCTGGAACCTCAACCACGAGTACACCCACTACCTCGACGGCCGGTTCGACATGTACGGCGACTTCAACGCCGGGGTGAGCACGCCGACCATCTGGTGGATCGAGGGCTTCGCCGAGTACGTCTCCTACTCCTACCGCAAGGTCGTCTACGACGCGGCGATCACCGAGGCGGGCAAGCGGACGTACGCGCTGAGCACGCTGTGGAACACCACCTACGACCATGACACCACCCGCATCTACCGGTGGGGTTACCTGGCCGTCCGCTACATGTTCGAGAAGCACCCGGCCGACGTCGCGACGCTGCTCGGCTCGTACCGGACCGGCGCGTGGAGCACCGCCAGGTCGTTCCTGACCAGCACGATCGGCAGCCGCTACGACTCCGACTGGAACACCTGGCTCGCCGCCTGCGCGGCCGGGGCGTGCTCCGGGGGCGGCACCGGCAACCAGGCGCCCACCGCCAACTTCACCTCCACGGCCAGCGGGCTGACGGCCGCCTTCACCGACACCTCCACCGACTCCGACGGCACCATCGCCGCCCGCCGCTGGGACTTCGGCGACGGCGCCACCTCCACCGCGGCCAACCCGTCGCACGCCTACGCGGCGCAGGGCACGTACACCGTCACGCTGACCGTCACCGACAACGGCGGCGCCACCGCGACGACGTCGAAGCAGGTCACGGTGTCGACCGGCGGCGGCTCGACGCCGGAGTGCACCGCCTCCGACATCCGCAAGCTCGACAAGAACTGCAAGCGCAGCAACCTGTCGGCCACCCAGGGCAACTACGCCTACCTCTACATCTACCTGCCCGCGGGCACGGCCAGGCTGACCATCACCGCCTCCGGCGGCACCGGGAACGCCGACCTCTACTACAACGCCGCCACCTGGGCCACCACCTCGGCCTACACCCAGCGCTCCACCGCGTCGGGCAACGCCGAGACCCTGGTGATCAACAACCCGCCCGCCGGTTACAACTACATCAGCCTCCACGCCGCGCAGACCTTCTCGGGCGCGAGCGTCAAGACCGAGTACTAGACCGCCCGGGCGCCGGGGCCGGCGAACCCTCTCCCGCCGGTCCCGGCCCGGGCCCTCTCACCTCACTGGAGTGATCCGTGACTCTCCGTAACGTGCTGACCGCGGGGCTCCTGCTCGGCGTGGCGGCCTGCGGCGGCGGCGGCAAGGCCGCCGTGCCCGCGGCGGCCGGGGGCGGGACCCTGACGATCCTGTCCAACCAGGACTTCTCCCACCTGGACCCGGCCCGCAACTGGACGATGCCCCAGATGGACTTCGGCATCCGGCTGCTCTACCGCACCCTCACCACCTTCAAGGCGGGCAGCCACGAGATCGTCCCGGATCTGGCCACCGACCTGGGGACCGCCTCCGAAGGCGGCAAGGTGTGGACCTTCACCCTCAAGGACGGCGTGAAGTACGAGGACGGCACCCCCGTCACCGCGAAGGACATCAAGTACAACGTGGAGCGTTCCTTCGCCCCCGAGCTGCCCGGCGGCCCCAACTACGCCCAGCTCTACCTGGCCGGCGCCGACGGCTACAAGGGCCCGCTGAAGGGCCGGCACCTGGACTCGATCGAGACCCCCGACGACCGGACCATCGTCTTCCGTCTCAAGCGGCCGGTCGCCGAGTTCTCCTCCACGGTGACGCTGCCGACGTTCGCGCCGGTGCCGGCCGCGAAGGAGACCGGCGCGCAGTACGACAACCGGCCCTTCTCCTCCGGGCCGTACAAGATCGAGCGCTACGACCGGGGGAAGGAGATGGTCCTGGTGCGCAACCCGCACTGGTCGGCGGCCACCGACCCGGTGCGCAAGGCCGCGCCCGACCGCATCGTGGTCAAGCAGGGCCTGCGGCAGGGCGTGATCGACGACCGGCTCATCGAGAGCAGGGGCGAGGACGCCACCTCGATCGCCTACACCGACGTCAGCGCCGCCAGCCTGGCCAAGATCCTGCCTCGGCCGGACGTGAAGTCCCGGCTGGTCAACGCCATGTCGGGATGCACCGACATGATCGGCTTCAACACCTCCAAGCCGCCCTTCGACGACCTGAAGGCCCGGCAGGCGGTGCACTTCGCCCTGGACAAGCAGGCACTCCAGACCGCCGCCGGCGGCCCGGCCATGACCTCGATCGCCACCTCCTACCTGCCGCCGGCCCTGTCGGGCGGCACGCCGCAGGACGTGTTCCACCTCCCGCCGGCCGGGGACGTCGAGAAGGCCAAGGCCCTGCTGGGCGGCAGGACGCTGAACGTCCGGATGACGATCTCGACCGGTGACAAGGCGCTCGGCGAGGCCGTGCAGGCGTCGCTGAAGCGGGCGGGCGTCGAGGTCGTGCTCACGCCCGTCGATCCCTCGGTCTACTACGACACCGTCGGCGACACCGCCAAGACGCCCGACCTGTTCACCTACGGCTGGTGCCCCGACTACCCGTCCGGGGCGACGTTCCTGCCGCTGCTGTTCGACGGGCGCACGATCGTCGAGAAGGGCAACTCCGGCAACGTCTGGCAGTTCCGCGACGAGGCGGTGCAGAAGCGCATCGACGAGATCCAGGCCATGAGCGATCCGAAGGCCGCCGAAGCCGCCTGGGTCGACCTCGACCGGCAGGTCATGCAGTCCTCGCCGGCGGTGCCGTACGCGTGGGACCGCAAGCCGATCCTGGTCGGCAAGGACGTCTCCGGCGCGGTGGGCCATCCCGTCTGGTCCGGGCAGCTCGACTTCGCCGTCCTGGGGGTGCGGCAGAAGTGAGGAACGGCTATCCCGGATACCGGCGGAGCCGGACATGACGGCGACGGTCGTCACGGCGAGCCCGCCCGCCCGGCTGGTCAGGAAGCGTCTGCTGGGCGGCGGCGCCGCCCGGTTCGCGCTGGTCGTGGTGACGGTCCTGGTGCTGGTCGCGCTCGCCGCGCCGCTGCTCACCAAGGTGAACGGCTGGCCGCCGGACGCCTTCGACCCTTCCGCGATCGACCAGGAGCTGGCGGGCGTGCCCAAGGGGGCGCTGGGCGGCGTCAGCGGCGAGCACTGGCTCGGCGTCGAGCCCGTCAACGGCCGCGACGTGTTCAGCCGCATCGTGTACGGCGCCCGCGTCTCGCTGATGGTCTCCACCCTGGCGACACTGGTGTCGGTGCTGCTCGGCACCGTGTTCGGGCTGCTGGCCGGCTACCTCGGCGGCTGGGCGGACGCGGTGATCAGCCGGACCATGGACCTGCTCATGTCGTTCCCGAGCCTGATCTTCATGATCGCCCTCATCTCGGTCATGCCCGACGGCGACCGGATGGTCCTGCTCGTGTGTGTGATGGGCGGGTTCGGCTGGCCGTACATCGGGCGGATCGTGCGCGGGCAGGCGATCTCCGTCAAGCACCGCGAGTACGTGGACGCCGCCCGGGTCGGCGGCGCGCTGAACGGCGTCATCGTCTTCCGCGAGATCATGCCGAACATCACCGCGCCGATCCTCGTGTACGCGACGCTCGCGGTGCCCGCCAACATCGGCACCGAGGCGGCGCTGTCGTTCCTCGGCGTCGGGGTGCGCCCGCCGACCGCCTCCTGGGGGCAGATGATCCAGGAGGCGATGCTCTGGTACGAGGTCGACCCGATGTACCTGCTCGTCCCCGGCACCTGCCTGTTCCTGACCGTGCTCGCCTTCACCCTCCTCGGTGACGCCCTGCGCGACGCCATCGACCCCAAGGGGGCGGCACAGTGACGTCGTACCTGGCCAGAAGGGCCCTCGCGGTCGTCGGCGTGCTGCTGGTGATCTGCGCGGTGACCTTCGTGATCTTCTACGTGCTGCCGTCCGACCCGGCGGTCCAGGCGTGCGGCAAGACCTGCACGCCCGAGCGGGTCGCCGAGGTGCGCGCGCAGATGGGGCTGGACCGGCCGCTGTGGGAGCAGTTCGGCGGCTACGTCGCGGGCATCGTCGCCGGACGCCCCGGCTGCCACGTGCCCTGCCTCGGGTTCTCCTACCAGAACGCCCTGCCGGTCTGGGACCTGCTGATCGACCGGCTCGGGGCCAGCGCGTCACTGGCGGTCGGCGCGGCCCTGCTGTGGCTGGCCGTGGGCGTCACGGTCGGGGTGGTGTCGGCGCTGCGCCGGGGGAGCGCCCTGGACCGGACGCTGATGATCGCCACGCTGACCAGCGCGTCCCTGCCGGTCTACTTCGTGGCGATGGTGCTGCTCCTGCTGGTGGTACGGGTGACCGGGCTGCTGCCGTACCCGGCGTACGTGCCGCTCACGGACGACCCCGCAGCCTGGGCCGGCAACCTGATCCTGCCCTGGGTCACGCTGGCCGCCCTCTACGCCGCCATGTACGCCCGGCTCACCCGGGCGCAGATGATCGAGACGATGGCCGAGCCGTACATCAGGACGGCCCGCGCCAAGGGCCTGCACGAGCGGACGGTCGTCGCCAAGCACGGCATGCGCGCGGCCATGACCCCGGTCGTCACCGTCTTCGGCATGGACCTGGGCGGCCTGCTGGCCGGCGCGATGATCACCGAGACCGTGTACGGCCTGCCCGGCGTCGGCCGGCTCGCCTACGACGGGATCGTCAAGTCCGACCAGCCGGTGATCCTCGGCACGACGCTGCTCGCGGCCTTCTTCATCGTGCTGGCCAACCTGCTCGTGGACCTGGTCTACGCGGTCATCGACCCCAGGGTGAGGTACTCGTGATCCTTTCCGTGCGCGACCTGTCCGTGAGCTTCGGCGACGTCCGGATCGTGGACGGCGTGTCGTTCGGCGTCGAGCGGGGGCGGACCCTGGGCGTCGTCGGCGAGTCGGGGTCCGGCAAGTCCGTGACCGCGCTGTCGCTGCTGGGGCTGCACCGCCGGGCGACCGTCGCGGGGTCGATCGAGCTCGACGGGGAGGAGCTCGTCGGAGCCCCGGCCGATCGCCTGCGCCGGCTGCGCGGCAGCGCGGTGTCGATGATCTTCCAGGATCCGCTGTCGTCGCTGCATCCCTTCTTCACCGTGGGGGAGCAGATCGCCGAGGCGTACCGGCTGCACCGCCGGGCCGGCCGGCGGGTGGCCCGCGAGCGGGCGGTGGAGATGCTGGCCGAGGTGGGCATCCCCGAGCCGCGGCGGCGCGCCGGGGAGCATCCGCACCGTTTCTCGGGCGGCATGCGGCAGCGGGTGATGATCGCGATGGCACTGGCCTGCGAGCCGGGCGTGCTGATCGCCGACGAGCCGACGACGGCGCTCGACGTGACCGTCCAGGCGCAGATCCTGGACCTGATCGCGCGCATCCAGCGCGAGCGGGGGCTCGCGGTCGTCCTGATCACCCATGACCTGGGCGTGGTGGCGCGCATGGCCGACGACGTCCTGGTCATGTACGGCGGCCGGACCGTGGAGCACGCCCCCGCCAGGGAGATCTTCAAACGGCCGCTGCACCCGTACACGCGGGCCCTGCTGGACTCGGTGCCGGGCGCGGCGCCGCCGGACGTGCCGGCGGGTGCGGTTGCGGGCCGGGCGCGGCTGCGGGCGATCGCGGGGGCGCCGCCCTCGCTGCTCGCGCCGCCGCCGGGCTGCCGGTTCCACCCGCGCTGCCCGGCCGCCGTGGACGTCTGCGCGACCACGCGCCCGCCGCTCGCCGGCGACCCCCACCGGGTCGCGTGCCACCTGGAAGGAGCCGACCACTGATGCTCTCCGTGCGCGACCTGCGGATGACCTTCTCCGGACGCCGCGGGCAACGGGTCCGGGCGGTGGACGGCGTGAGCTTCGACGTGCCGGAAGGCCAGGCGCTCGGCCTGGTCGGCGAGTCGGGCTGCGGCAAGTCCACCACCGGGCGCATGATCGTGCGGCTGCTGGAGCCCACCGGCGGGACCGTCACCTTCGACGGCCACGACATCACCCACCTGGGCCCCCGGGCCCTGCTGCCGATGCGCGGCCGGCTCCAGATGATCTTCCAGGACCCGTTCGCGTCGCTCAACCCGCGCCACACCGTCCGGCAGATCGTCGCCGGGCCGCGCCGGACGGTCGACCGGGACGGCGTCGTCGAGCTGCTCCGGCTGGTCGGCCTGGACGCCGAGCACGCCGACCGCTACCCGCACGAGTTCTCCGGCGGCCAGGCGCAGCGGATCGGCATCGCCCGCGCGCTCGCCTCCCGGCCCCGTCTGGTCGTCTGCGACGAGCCGGTCTCGGCGCTGGACGTGTCCATCCAGGCCCAGATCGTCAACCTGCTCGCCGACCTGCGGGCCGACCTCGGGCTCGGCTACCTGTTCATCGCGCACGACCTGTCGGTGGTGCGGCACATGTGCGAGACGGTCGCCGTCATGTACCTGGGCCGGATCGTGGAGACCGGCTCGTCGGAGACCGTCTACTCCGATCCCGCCCATCCCTACACGCGCACGCTCCTGTCGGCCGTGCCGGTGCCCGATCCGGAGGTGGAGGCCACGCGGGAGCGCATCGTCCTGCACGGCGACCCGCCCAGCCCGCTCGCGCCGCCGCCCGGCTGCACCTTCCATCCCCGCTGCCCGAAGGCGCAGCCGTTGTGCCGGACCGAGGTGCCCGTGCTCACGACGGTGCGGGGACGGCAGGTGAGCTGCCACTTCCCCGAGGAGTGAGCAGGCCCGCGTAGGGGCCCTGTGCAGGCGGCGACGGCCGGAGCGGTCGTCGCCGCCAGTACTTTTCCTCTCATCGTGAACCGCTGGAGCGGAGGGATGCGACAGAGAGGCATGACACCGATGAACGGGCTGAGACGTGGCAGGACGCCCGGCTGCTGGAGGCCGTGGCCGACGGCGACCGGCGTGCGCTGGAAGTCCTCTATGCCCGGCACGCGCCCTGGCTGCTCCTCCGGCTCACCCGCCGCTGCGCCGACCCGGCCGTGGTGGACGAGGCGGTCCAGGACACCTTCGTCGCGGTCTGGCGTACCGCGCGCAAGTGGAACGGGCGGGGCGAGGTCGCGGCCTGGATCTGGGGGATCGGCGTGCGCCGCCTGCTCGACCAGCTGCGCCGCCGCCCCGCGGCGGCGCTGCCCGCCCACGAGCAGGTCATGGTCTCCGCCGAGGAGCAGGTGCTGCTCGGCATCGAGTACGGCGAGCTCGGCCGGGCGCTCAACCAGCTCTCCCCGGAGCTGCGCGCCGTGGTCCAGGCGACCGTGCTGGACGGCCTGACCACCCGCGAGGCCGGACGCCTGCTCGGCATCCCGACCGGCACGGTCAAGACCCGGATGATGCGCGCCCGCGCGCTGCTGAGGGAGGAGCTGGCGTGAGCGCCTGGCACATGGACGACGGCATGGCCGCGGCGTACGCGGCGGGCGAGCTGCCCGCGACGCCCGCCGCCTCCGTCGAGGCCCACCTGCTGGCCTGCGAGCGGTGCCGGCTCCTGCTGGCCGCGCGGGTGCCGCAGGCCCGCCTGGACCGGGTCTGGGACGACATCGCCGACGCCGTGGACGCGCCCGCGCCCCGCCCGGTCGAACGGCTGCTGCGGGCCGCCGGGATGCGCGAGCACACCGCCCGCCTGCTGGGCGCCACGACCTCGCTGCGGCTGCCGTGGCTGGCCGCGAGCGCCGTGGCGCTGTTCTTCGCCGCGTTGGCCTCGGGGGAGACGACCCGGTGGGGGCTGCTGACGTTCCTCACGCTGGCGCCGGTCGTACCGGTGGCCGGGGTCGCCGTGGCCTTCGGGCGGGACGGCGATCCGGCGTACGAGATCGGGCTGGCCGCGCCGTACTCGACGTTCCGGCTGATGCTGATGCGGGCCGCCGCCGTGGTGGCGTCGTCGTCGGCGCTGGCGCTGGCGGCCGGGCTGACCCTGCCGGGCGGCGGCTGGGCGACGGCCGCGTGGCTGCTGCCCTCGCTCGCCCTGACCTCGCTGACCCTGGCGCTGTCCAGCCGGTACGACCCGCGCCGCTGCGCCGTCGCGGTGACCGTGCCCTGGGTGGCCGCGGTCGTCGCCACGAACGTGCGCGAGCCGGACCTGGCCATGTTCGGGGCCGCCGGGCAGGCCGGCTACCTGGCCGTCATCGTGGTGTCCGTCGTCCTGCTCGTCGTCCGTCGCGGGGAGTTCTCATGATCGAGGCAGTCGGCCTGGTGAAGACCTACGGCCGCAACCGGGCCCTGGACGGGCTCACCCTCAGCGCGGGCAAGGGCGTCACCGGCCTGCTCGGCCCGAACGGCGCGGGCAAGAGCACCCTCGTCCGGGTCCTCGCGACCGTCCTCGCGCCGGACGGGGGCGAGCTGCGGCTGCTCGGCCGCGACCCGGGCGCGGGCCGGCTGGAGATCCGGCGGCGGCTCGGTTACCTGCCGCAGGACCTGGGCTTCCAGCGCGGCCTCACCGCCTTCGAGTTCGTCGACTACGTGGCGGTCCTGAAGGAGATGACACACCGCAGGTCCAGGCACGACGAGGTGCGCCGGGTGATCGAGGAGGTCGGGCTCACGTCCGTGAGCGGCAGGCGCGTGCGTACGCTGTCGGGCGGCATGCGGCGGCGCCTCGGCATCGCCCGGGCGCTGCTCGGCGAGCCCGAGCTGATCCTTCTGGACGAGCCCGCCGCCGGTCTCGACCCGGAGCAGCGGCTGCTGTTCGGCGAGCTGGTCGCGCGCCTCGGCCAGGACCGCGCGGTCGTGCTGTCCACCCACCAGACGGAGGACGTCGCCGCCCTCTGCGACCGGGTGGTCGTGCTCAAGGGCGGCCGGTGCGCGTTCACCGGCACCCCGGCGGAGCTCCGGGCGCTGGCCGAGGGGCAGGTCTGGGTGTCGGCGGAGAAGGCGGCCGGCCGCTCCCGGCGGACCGGTGACGGCCGGTACCGCGGCCTCGGGCCCGCCCCCGGGGACGCCCGTCCCGCCGACCCCACCCTGGAGGACGGCTACCTGCTGCTCCTCACCGGCGCGACCGCGGAGACGACGGCATGACGCGCCACGTGAGCCCCATCGCGCCGGGCACCTCCGACGAGCTGGAGAACGGCGGCGGACCCGCGCACCTGCTGCCCGCGCTCGCGCTGGCCGAGACCCGGCGGCTGATGCTGCACCCGCTCGCGATCACGGGCCTGGCCCTGTACCTGATCGGCCTGGCCACCACGGAATGGGCGCCCAGGCCCGCCTACAGCGCGCTCACCAGCCAACTCGTCCTCCCGCTGGGCGTGCCGCTGTTCTTCGCCGCGACGCTCACGGCCTCGGCCACCAGACGCGCGGGCACCGACGAGCTGCTGGCCGCGACCCCCGCCGGACGCGACCTGCGCACCGCGGCCTCCTGCCTGGCCGCGCTGGGGCCGTTCCTGCTGGCCTGCGCGATGCAGGCCGTCCTGGCGACGGTCTACGCCGTCGCCGACGTCGAGCTGGAGCGGTTCCCGAGCGTCCACGAGATCGGCGCCGGGCCGTTGTGCGTGCTCGGGGCCGGCACGCTGGGGGTCGCGGTGGCCCGGTGGCTGCCGTGGCCGGGGGCGTCCGTCCTGGTGATGCTCGTGCTGATCGCCGTCAACGGGGTCGTGGAGCCGCTGCACTCGACGCTGACCATGCTGGGCTTCTACGTCGAGTTCGCGCGGTGGGGGCCGCCGCCGTACCTGGACGGCGTGGGCTTCGTGGCCGGCTCGCCCGACTGGCACGCCCTCTACCTGCTGGCGCTGAGCCTGGGGGCCGGGGCGCTTGCCATGACCCGCGACTCGGCTCGGCGCGGGCTCTGGCTCGGCATCGGCGCTGCCCTGGTCACGATCGCGGCCGTGGCCGCCACCCGGCAACTGCCGTGACCCCGCCCACCTCGCGGCACCCGCTCGTGCGGGCGCCGGGCGTACGTGGCCGGGCGCGTGCGCTGCTCGTGCGGGTGCCGGGTGTGCGTGGCCGGGCGCGTGCGTTGCTGGTCCGGGTGCCCGGTGTGCGTGGCTGGGCGGGGGCGTCGCTCGTCCGGCGGCTGCGGCGGGCCGTCGCCGCCACCGGGCCGCAGGCCGCGCTGGCCGCCGTGGTCGAGCTGGTACGGGACGGGCTGCCGGCCGCCGGGGTCGCCGTGGAGCTGGCCGGCGTCCGGATCGTGTCGGGCGAGCCCTGGCCGGTGGCCCACGACGTGCCGCTCGTGTGGCACGGACGGGCGGTGGGCCGCCTGCTGATCACCCCGTCCGCCGACCCGCGGGCGGTCGCCGCGATCACCCCGTACGTCGCCGGCGCCGCCCACACCATGGCCGTCACCGCGGACCTGCGCCGGGCCAGGGAACGCGTGCTCGCCATCCGCGAGGAGGAACGCCGCCGCCTCCACCACGACCTGCGCGAGGGGCTCGGCCGGGCACTGCGCGACCTGGCCGGGACGGTCGACGCCGCCGCCACCGGCCACCGCACCGACCCGGCCGCGGCCGACCGGCTCCTGCACGACCTGAGCGCCGCCATGAACACGATCAGCCAGGAGATCAGAGCCCTGCTCCAGGACCCGCACCCGCAACCGGCCTCGTCCCCGCTCCCGCTCCCGGGCCCGCGCCCGCGTCCTCGCGTGCCGTCGCCGCGGCTCGACCGGGCGCGGGCTCATTCGGGGGCGACCGGCGTGACGTAGACCTCGCGGATCTCCGGACGACGCCGCAGGCGTTCCTCGACCGCGGCCATGGCCCGCTCGGCCCGGGGCAGGTCGGTGGCCGAGGCGAGGGTCACCCGGGCGGCCACCATGACCTGGTGGGGCCCGACGATCACCCCGCGCACCCCCGTGACATCCGGCACCTCGACGATCGCGCGGCGGATGCGGGCCAGGTCGGCGGCGGCCACGCTGGGCGCGGCGATGAGGTTCTGGTTGAGCCGCAGCAGCAGGCCCGAGACCGCGACCAGTAGGATCCCGATCAGCACGCTGCCCAGCGAGTCGAAGACCTCGTTCCCGGTCGCCTGGTGCAGCGCGAGGCCGGCCACCGCGATCGGGCCGCTGACCACGGCCGCCGCATTGGCCAGGGTCACGGTCTTGGCCGCCGGGTCGCTGCCGGCCAGCAGCTCCGCCCACAACGACCGGCCGGTCACCGTGGCCCGCGCGCCGAGCGCCCGTACCGAGACGGCCAGGGCCCACCCGTCGCTGACCGTGATCAGCACGATCACCAGGTAGCCCAGCGCGTACGAACCGCCCGAGGCCGACGGCTCGCCCAGGCCCTCCACGATCGAGGCGACGCCCCCGCCCACGAACAGCCCCACGGCGGCGAACAGCGACCAGAAGAAGATCTCCTGCCCGTAGCCGAGCGGGTGGCGCTCGTCGGCCGGACGGGCCACCCGCGCCAGCCCGATGAGCAGGAACACCTCCACCCCGAAGTCGGCCACGCTGAACATGGCCTCGGCGTACAGGATGGCCGAGCCGGTGACCGCCGCCAGGACCCCGAGGACGACGGCCTGCGCCCCCACGACCACCATCGTGACGATCACGCTGGTCCGGCTGCTGGGCCGCGCGCTCATGCCCGCACGACCTCCCGGCCGGCGGTCATCGCTTCGGTGTCACCCGTACGACGGCGCGGCCGCGGTCGAAGGAGAGGAAACGCAGGACGACGTCGTTCAGGGTGAGCGTGGTGACGCCCCGGATGTAGCCCGAGCAGCCGCCGCCCTCGTCGAACTTGCAGGTGGACGCGCCGCCCTGCTCGCCCTGGGAGCTCATGTCCCCGCCCCCGGTGAAGTCCGCCTCCCAGGTGACCTTGTCGCCCTGGACGCTTCCGACGGCGAACCGGGAGACCCCGTGACGCTGCCCGAACCGCAGGACGTCGCCCGCCCTGAGGGTGACCTCGCACCGGGCGTCCGCACACCCGCCGACCTCCCGCCCGCCCTCGCCCGCGGCGGCATCGGGAGGCGACTCACCCGACGCGGACCCGGACGACGCGGATTCGGACGGCCCGGACGGCGACGTGCGCCCGGCCGTCCCGACGGGACCGGCGCATCCGGTCAGAGAGCAAGCCAGCAGAAGTACAAGCCACTTGACCATGGCAAACACCCTAGGCTCCGGGACCGACCCGGCCCCGGAGCCTCGCCCGGCGCGCCGCCGCACGTGCTCGAAGAGTGACGCGCGAGGCCCACTCGACGCACAGCCGCCGGACCGGCCGGAGGCGCAGCCGTGCAGGGCGGTCGCGCATGGAACGGGTCCGGAACGGGATGGAACGCCCTGATTTACGTGAGTCATTCGTCGAAGTCCTCGATACCCGCCGGCCACACCGGCCACGTCACCGGACCGCGCCGCTCTCCGGTGTCGTCGTTGGCGTTGCTCATCGCCGGTCAGGGGTTCTCCGGTTTCGGCGACCAGTTCTTCGTCGTCGCCCTGCCGGGGATCGTGCTGCTGCGGCACGGCACCGCGACCCTCGGCACGGTGCTGACGGTCTACGGGGTCTTCCGGCTGGTCGGGCTCGTGCTCGGCGGCCCGCTCGCGGACCGCTGGACGCCCAGGCCGGTCATGCTGGCGGCCGACGTCGTGCGGGCCCCGGCCGCCGGGCTGCTGTGCGCCCTGGCCTGGGACGGCGCGGACCGGCTCTGGGCGCTGGCGGCGGGCGCGGCGGTGCTCGGCCTGGCCGGGGGCGCCTTCCTGCCGGCGAACTTCGCCGTCATCCCCGACATCGTCGAGGAGTCGCGGGTCCAGCGCGCCAACAGCCGCAACTACGCGACCGCGCAGGCCGTCGCGCTGACCGGGCCGGTGGTCGCGGGCGTGTTCGTCGCCCGTCTGGGCCCGGGACCGGCGCTCGCCGTGGACGCGGCCTCCTTCGTGGTGTCGGTGGCGACCCTGTGGTTCGTCCGGCCGCACCCCGGCCGGGTGCGTCCGGAGCGGGGCAGCGGCGGGCCCGGCATGTGGGCCGTCGTGCGCGGGTTCCCGCTGTTCAGGGTCATCCTGACGCTGGCCGCCGTCGGCAATCTCGGGTTCGCCGGGATCCTGGAGGTCGGGCTGCCCGCGCTGCTGCACGAGAGCGCGCTGGCCACGTTCTCCACCGCGTACGGGATCGTGCTGGCGGCCTTCGGGCTCGGCGCGCTCGCGGGCAGCGTCGCGGCGGGCCTGCTGCGCGCCCCGCGCAACCCGGTACGGGCGGCGGTCCTGCTGATGCTCCCGCAGGCCGCGCTGCTCGGCGCGGTCGGCCTGATCGAGGGCCAGTCATGGCCCGCGGCGCTCTTTCTCGGCGCGGGCGCGGCGAACGCGGCGGGCAACGTGCTGCTGATCACCGTCGTGCACACCACGCTGCCCGCGGCGGTGCGCGGGCGCGTGTCCGGGGCGCTGCTGGTGGCCTCGTTCGGGCTCTTCCCCGTGGGCGCGCTGCTCGCGGGACTCCTGGCTTCCGCGGCCGGTCCGAGGGCGGTGTTCCTTCTCGGGGCCGCCCTCGTGGCCGCGGCAGGTGTGGCCGGTCTCGTCTCCGGGCCGGTCCGGGCATTCGCGAGAGGGGGTGAATCGCATGACGTACGAGATGAACGACCTGGGCACTGAGGCGCCGGTCGAGGTGAGCTGGATCGTTTTCTGATCCTGACGACAGGCCCGCAGAAAGCGGCAGTCAGCAACAAGAGCATCCGGGGGGAACGGCCGCCCCCGGATGCCCGTTCGGCCATTTCCGACCCGACGGCGCAGAAGGACGAAGGAAGATGCCCGTTTCGCTCGACAGACTCATCCGTGTCAAACCCATCTACCCGGTGTACCGGCTGGACGGCACCCGGTTCCGGATCGGCGCCCAGGCAGGCGTCACCATCGACTTCACCGACCCGTACGGACAACTCTGGACCCTCGTCGAAGCGCTCGACGGCACCCGGACGCTCGGCGAGGTCGCCGCGGCGGTGGGCCGGGCGCACCCGGGCATCGGCGTCGAGGACGTGCTCAACGCGGTCCGCGACCTGGACGGCCGCGGCTTCCTGGAGGACGCCCGCCCCAGCCCGTACGACGGCGGCGACGCGCGCCGCTACCAGGGCAACGTCAACTACTTCAGCCACTACGCCGGCCTGTCCGCCGCCCGCGAGCAGCCGCAGGACCGGCTGCGCGGCGCCCACTGCGTGCTGCTCGGCCTGGGCGGCGGCGGCTCGTACATCCTGCCCATGCTGCTGGCGGCCGGGTTCGGCCGGATCACGGCCGTCGACTACGACCGGGTCGAGCTGAGCAACCTGAACCGGCAGTTCCTCTACCGGGAGAGCGATCTCGGCGCGTACAAGACCGCGGTGGCCGCGCGGACGGCCAAGGAGGTGAACCCGGGCGTCGAGTTCGCCGCCGTGCAGCGCAGGATCGAGTCGGCCGCGGACGTCGCCCGGCTCGTCCGGGGCGCCGACGTCGCGATCTGCGCGATCGATGAGCCGCCGTTCGTCGCGCAGCGCCGGGTGAACGCGGGCTGCGTGCAGGAGGGGGTGCCGTACGTGTGCGGCGGCTCGTTCGTCACCCGGGGCCGGCTGTTCTCGGTGCGTCCGCACGAGACGGGCTGCATGGACTGCCTGCACCTGTACTACTCGCGCGCCGACCCCAGCTATCTCGCCCAGCTCGCCGGGGCGCTGCGGGCCGAGCAGGGCCGGGTGACCCTCGCCTTCGCCCCGCACATCGCGCTGGTCGCGTCGCTGATCGCCGGCGAGGCGATCCGGCTGGTCACCGGCCACGCCGAGCCGATCGCCCTGGGCCGCCAGCTCGACGTGCACTTCGAGACCGGCGAGCTGGAGGTCATGTCCCAGTGGCCGCGCGACCCGGACGGCTGCCCGGTCTGCGGCGACGGCGCCGACGCGGCCTCGTTCGCGGTGTGGGCGGAGGCGGAGAGCGCCTCGCCTATGCTTCGCTAGATGGACGTCATCCATCCCCCCAAACTCAGAGCGGGCGACGTCGTCCGCGTGGTCGCGCCGGCCTGCTCGCGCGCGATGGTCATGGAGCACGACCACACCGCGATCATCGACGCCCGCTTCGCCGAGCTCGGCCTGACGCTCACCTACGGCCGCCACGTCGACGAGCGGGACGCCTTCGACTCCAGCAGCGTCGCCTCCCGCGTCGCCGACCTGCACGACGCCTTCGCCGACCCGTCGGTGGCGGCGATCCTGACCGTCATCGGCGGCTACAACTGCAACGAGCTCCTGCCGCACCTCGACTGGGAGCTGATCCGGGCCAACCCCAAGATCCTGTGCGGCTACTCCGACATCACCGCCCTGCAGAACGCCGTCCTCGCCCGCGCCGGGCTGGTCACGTACTCCGGGCCCCACTGGTCGACGTTCGGGATGCGCGACCACTTCGAGCAGACCCTGGAGTGGTTCGCCTCCGTCCTGTTCGGCGACGCGCCGGTCGAGCTGGGGGCGTCGAAGTACTGGACCGACGACCTGTGGTTCCTCGACCAGGACGGGCGCGAGCCGATCCCCAACGAGGGCTGGTGGGCGCTGCGGCCCGGCGCCGCCGAGGGGCGCGTCGTCGGCGGCAACCTCTGCACCCTGAACCTGCTGCAGGGCACGCCGTACATGCCGTCACTCGACGGCGCGCTGCTGATCGTGGAGGACGACCTGGAGTCCCACCCGGCGACCTTCGCCCGCAACCTCACCTCGCTGCTCCAGCTCCCGGGCGCCGAGACCGTCCGCGGCCTGGTGATCGGGCGGTTCCAGCAGGCCAGCCGGATGACCCGGGCCCTTCTCGAGCAGATCGTCGAGACCCAGCCGGGGTTGCGGGACGTTCCCGTCCTGGCCAACGTCGACGTCGGCCACACCAACCCGCTCGCCACCTTCCCGGTCGGCGGCCGGGCCCGCCTGACGGTCACCCCCGAACCGTCGCTGACCCTCATCAGCCACTGACCCTCGCCGACCGGTGACCCGCCGTCGCTAGGACGCGGCGGCGGGCTCACGCCGCGGGGCCGTGGCCTCGGCCAGGGCCTCGCGCTCGGCCTCGACCAGGGTGCGGCAGCGCGCCGCCTCGGCCTCCACCCGGGCCTCGTCCCAGCCGAGCAGCCCCGCCATCAGCCGCGCCACCACGGGGGCCGCGTCGAGCGCGGCGGGGATCGCCTCGATGAGCATCCGGGTCCGGCGCGACAGGACGTCCTCGGCGTGCAGCGCGCCCTCGTGCGTGACGGCGTACACCACCTCGGCCCTGATCCACGGGCACCCCTCCACCAGCGGCTCGCCGAGCGAGCGGTCGTCGTCCACCAGGGCGAGCACCTCCATCGCGAGCGTGCCGTAACGCTGGACGAGGTGCTCCACGACGTCGGCGTCCACGTCGTGGTCCTCGGCCAGCCGCCGGACGGACGCGCGCACCGCCGGCAGCCCGTCCGCGCCGATCAGCGGCAGCCGGTCGGTCACCGACTCCGGCACGTCGAAGCCCTCCAGCGCCGCGTCGACCACGTCCTTGGCCATGACCCGGTACGTGGTGAACTTGCCCCCGGCGATCGTGGCCAGGCCCGGCGCCGGCACGTCCACGACGTGCTCGCGGGACAGCTTCGTGGTCGCCGAGTTCTCGTCGGCCGCCACCAGCGGGCGCAGGCCCACGTAGACGCCCACCACGTCGTCGCGGGTCAGCGGCCGGGCCAGCACGGCGTTGGCGTGGTCGAGGATGTAGTCGATGTCCTCGCCGGTGGCGGCCGGCTCCTCGCGGTCGCCGTCGTACTCGGTGTCGGTGGTGCCGACGATCCACCGCCGCCGCGTCCAGGGGATGATGAACAGCACGCTCTTCTCGGTCGGGATGATCATTCCGGTGGACGACGCGATGGCCTCGCCCGGCACCATCACGTGCACGCCCTTCGACATCCTGACCTTGAAACCGGCCGGCGCCGAGCCGGGCAGCCCGTTGATCGGGTCGGTCCACACGCCCGCGCACACCACCACGGCGTCGGCCCTGACGTCGAGGTCGCGGCCGGTCTCCTCGTCATGCACGCGGGCGCCGACGACGCGCTCGCTGCCCTGGTCGCGCAGCATCTCGACGACCCGCGTCCGGGTGGCGATCACGGCGCCGTGCGCGGCGGCCGTCCTGGCCAGGGTGAGGGTGAAACGCGCGTCGTCCACCTGGGCGTCGAAGTAGATCATGCTGCCCGACACCGCGTCCGCGCGGAGGCCGGGCGCCATCCGGCGCGACTCCTTGACCGACAGGTACCGGTGCCGGGGCATCGGCCGGCGCATGCCCTCCAGCGTGTCGTACAGGGTGAGCCCGGCCCCCACGTACGGCCGCTCGATGAGCCCGTGCTGCAGCGGATACAGGAACGTGACCGGCTTGACCAGGTGCGGGGCCAGCCGCGAGACCAGCAGGTCGCGCTCCTTCAGCGCCTCGCGGACCAGCTTGAAGTCGAACTGCTCCAGGTAGCGCAGCCCGCCGTGGATGAGCTTGCTCGACCTGCTGGACGTGCCGGCGGCCAGGTCGCGGCTCTCCACCAGCGCGACCCGCAGCCCGCGGGAGGCGGCGTCCAGCGCGGCGCCCGCGCCGGTCACGCCGCCGCCGATCACCAGCACGTCGAAGGACTGCTCCGCCAGCCGGTCGATGGCTGCCTGACGGTTCCTGGCGTCCATCGCCCCGGTCATGTTCATCGATCCCCCGAACAACACTTTGTGCTCATACGCTCACGATCCGTATACGTTTCCCCGATCGGGGAATGGCACACAACGCCGACACCACGAAAGCGGGGACAGCGGTGGTCGAACGTGTCAAACGCCTGGAACTGGCCGGTGAGCTCATCGCCGAGTTCGCCGGCACGATGGTGCTCATCCTGTTCGGGGTGGGCGTCGTCGCCCAGGTGGTCGCGGCGGGCCTCGGCGACCACGACAGCATCGCCTGGGCGTGGGGGATCGGCGTCGCGCTCGGCGTCTACGTCGCGGGCCGCATCACCGGCGCCCATCTCAACCCGGCCGTCACGCTGGCGTTCGCGACCTTCCGCGGGTTCCCGTGGGCCAAGGTGCTGCCGTACTCGCTGGCGCAGACCGCGGGGGCGTTCGTCGGGGCGCTGCTGGTGCGCTGGAACTACACCGAGGTGCTGAACAAGGTGGATCCCGGGCACACGCTGAAGACCCAGACCGTCTTCTCCACCCTGCCCGGCAACGGCTCGCTCCCGGTCGGCGCCTGGGGCGGGTTCCGCGACCAGATCATCGGCACCGCCATCCTGATGTTCGTCCTGTACGCCCTGTCCGACTCGCACAACCTCGCGCCCAGCGCCAACCTCAGCCCGGTGGTCATCGGCCTGCTCATCGTCGGCATCGGCATGGCGTGGGGCGCCGACGCCGGCTACGCGATCAACCCGGCGCGCGACTTCGGGCCGCGCCTGGCCAGCTTCCTCACCGGCTACTCCGGCGCCTGGCGCGACCAGTACGGCGACCTGTACTTCTGGGTGCCCATCGTCGGCCCCCTGCTCGGCGGCCTGGCCGGCGCCGGGCTCTACCAGCTCATGATCGCCCGGTTCCTCCCCGAGCCCGAGCCCGACATCGAGGACGCGGGCCGCGTCTGACCCGAACGGAGGAGAACGACCATGCCCGATTTCGTGGGGGCCGTCGACCAGGGCACCACCAGCACCAGGTTCATGATCTTCAACCACGGCGGCCTGGAGGTGTGCAAGTTCCAGCTCGAACACGAGCAGATCCTCCCCAGGGCGGGCTGGGTGGAGCACAACCCCATCGAGATCTCGACCAGGACGTCCGCGGTGATCGAGACGGCGCTCCAGCGGACCGGGCTGCACGACACCGACCTGGCCGCCGTGGGCATCACCAACCAGCGCGAGACCACGGTCGTGTGGAACCCGCGCACCGGCCGCCCGTACTGCAACGCCATCGTGTGGCAGGACACCAGGAGCGCCAGGATCGCCGCGCAGCTCGAACGGGACGGCCGCGGCGAGGTCATCCGCAGGAAGACGGGCCTGCGGCCGGACGCCTACTTCTCCGGCGGCAAGATCCAGTGGATCCTGGAGAACGTCGAGGGCGTACGCCAGGCGGCCGAGCGGGGCGAGGCGGTCTTCGGCAACACCGACACCTGGACCCTGTGGAACCTCACCGGCGGCGCCCGCGGCGGCGTGCACGTCACCGACGTGACCAACGCCAGCCGCACCATGCTGATGGACCTGGAGACGCTGGAGTGGGACGACGAGCTGCTGTCCTTCTTCGGCATCCCGCGCGAGATGCTGCCGGAGATCCGCCCGTCCTCGGAGCCCGCCTCCTACGGCACCACCAGCAGGTACGGCCCGTTCGGCGGCGAGGTGCCGATCACCGGCATCCTCGGCGACCAGCAGGCGGCCACCGTCGGCCAGGTGTGCTTCTCGCCGGGCGAGGCCAAGAACACCTACGGCACCGGCAACTTCATGCTCCTCAACACCGGCACCGACCTCGTACGCTCCGAGCGCGGCCTGCTCACCACCGTCGCCTACAAGTTCGCCGGCCAGCCGGCCGTGTTCGCGCTGGAGGGCTCGATCGCGGTGACCGGGTCGGCCGTGCAGTGGCTGCGCGACCAGTTGCACATCATCCGTTCCTCCGCGCAGAGCGAGGACCTGGCCCGGCAGGTGACCGACAACGGCGGGATCTACTTCGTCCCGGCGTTCTCGGGGTTGTTCGCGCCGTACTGGCGGCCCGACGCGCGCGGCGCGATCGTCGGCCTGTCCCGGTACAACAGGGACGCCCACCTGGCGCGCGCCACGCTGGAGGCCATCTGCTACCAGAGCAGGGACGTCGTGGAGGCCATGCAGCAGGACTCCGGGGTGGTGCTGGACGTGCTCAAGGTCGACGGCGGTGTCACCGCGAACAACCTGTGCATGCAGCTCCAGTCCGACATCCTGGGCGTGCCGGTCAGCCGTCCGGTGGTGGCCGAGACGACGGCGCTGGGCGCCGCGTACGCCGCCGGGCTGGCCGTCGGCTACTGGAAGGACACCGACGAACTGCGCGCCAACTGGGCCGAGGACCGGCGCTGGAACCCGGAGTGGAGCGACGAGCAGCGCGAGACGGGCTACGAGGGCTGGAAACGCGCGGTGAGCCGCACCCTCGACTGGGAGTCCTGACCGCCGGCCGGACCCCGGACGGCCGCGCCCGGCACGGCCGCGACCAGGCGGCCCGGCCCGGCCCCCGATCCGGGCGCGGGCCGCCTTTTTCGGGCGGGTCGCTCACATGCCGGGCGGCGGGTACGCCTCCGGGTGCTTCTTCGGGTCGGGCATCTGGTCCCAGGACGGGTCGTCGATCACCTTGCAGGGCTTGGCCGGCCCGTCGACCAGGAAGCCGCTGTACTGCCACAGCACCCTGGGCTTCTCGGGGCCGGAGGTCTGGTCGGCGTTCTCGGTGAACTCCAGAACAGCGGTCTGCCCCGCCTTGATGCGCTTGGGGTCGATCCGTAGCTGGCCGCCGCCCATCCGGAACGTCTTCGCGTTGGGGCTGTTCTCGATCGCCTCCCTGATCCTCTTCCGGACCGCGGGATCCTTGCTCCGGAGCTCCTCCTTGGTGAAGGAGGGGCCGGGGTCGGCGGGCGCGCGGTCGGGGGCGCAGCGGGTGCCGGGCTTGAGGTAGGAGACGTCGGAGGGCACGCCGAGCGCCGCCAGGTCCTTCTCCACCTGGGCGGGGTCGCGGAACTCGTTGATCCGCAGCGTGATCGTGCCGTCGGTGTTCCTGGTGACCGCGTAGGCGGGGGCGTCAGAACCGTTGAGGAACGGCGTCACGACCGCCGCGGCGGCCGCGACGGCGGCCACCGCCGCGCCGGTGAGCAGGCGCCGCCTGGTGCGCCGGCGCCGGGCCCCGTTGCGGGCCTCGATCTCGGCTTTCAGTTCCATCAGTACGTGCTCCTTGAAGTTCATCGGATTCCTTCCATGACGAAGGGAGCCATCTCCGGCACGTCCATGAGCGCGTGGCGGGCACGATGCAACCTGGCCCGGGCCGCTCCCTGCCGGATGCCCAGGGCGGTGGCCGCCTCGCTGATCGTGAGCTGGTCGATGACGACCAGTTCGAGCATCGCGCGGTCACCGTCGGGCAGTCCGGCCATGGCCTGGAAGGCCCGCCTGGCCAGGTTCTCGGCGTCTATCCGCGCCACGAGCTCGGCCACGTCGTCGGTGTCGAGGTGCCTTCGCCCGCCGACGCGACCGGCCAGCATCGTCTCCTTGTACGCCCGCCGCCGCTCGGCCGAGAGCGTGTTGCGCGCGACGCCGTACAGCCAGGCGATCTCACTGCCGCGTCCGGGGCGGTAGGTGTGGGCGGAGTCGAGCACCGCCATGAACACCTCCGCCACCAGGTCGGCGGCGGTGTGGGGATCATCGACCCGGCGGGCGATGAACGAGGTGACCGCATCGACGTGGCGCCGGTAGAAGGCTTCGAAAGCGTCCGGATCTGTAGCGATATCCGGCTGTTTGCGACGCACCGGCCGTGCTCCCTTCGTCGATTACACCCCTTCTTGGTCAGTAGCCGAGAAAACGTTATGAGAGCTGACAGAACAGACGCCTCGCGCCGGCTCTGACATCGCCGGGCGCGGTCTTGCTACGTTGCCCGGCATGGGCCACGGAACGAGATCACTGAGCCGGACCGACGTCACCACGGCGCTGGTCATGACCCTCGACGCCGCGGGCGCCGCCGTCCCCTACCGCCTGTGCGGCACGAGCGCGGCGCTCCTGCAGGGTGTCCCCCTGCCGGCCGGGGACATCGACCTTCTGATGCCCGGCCGGGCGGAACTGCACGTCTTCGCCGCGGCCCTGTCGCCGTTCCCCTGCCTCCATGCCCCCACCTGGATCGAGGGGAGCGCCCAGTACTTCGCCAGGTTCGCGGTGAACGGGGTCGAGGTCGAGCTCAGCACCGTCGAGCGGCAGGCCGAGTCGGACGCCCTGGAATGCGTCGGCGAAGGGCCGTGGCGGCATCACGTCCTGGTGGCGTGCGGCCCGCACCAGGTGCCGGCGGTCCGGCTGGAGATCCGGCTGGCCACCGAGCTCCTGCGCGACCGCGCCGACCGGTACGGCCCGCTCGTCGCCCACCTGCGCACCCACGGCTTCGACCCCGGCCTGCTGCGGCGCGCGATGGACGCCGCCGGCGTCCCGGCCGCCCGCCGGCGCCCGATCCTGGAGGATCTCCGGTGACCGAACGCCGGGCTCAGGACCGCGAGAACTTCTTGAACAGGAAGAAGTAGAGCTTGATGTACTGCCCGACGAGGATGCCGTTGATGATGGTCCCCTCGCGGATGAACTGCGGGCCGCCCAGGAAGATCAGCCCGATCGCCGCGGAGACCACCAGCAACGTGCAGTCGAAGCCGGTCTTGAGGTTGCCCCATTTGAAGCCGGTCCGCTTGAAGAGCGTGTTGACGAACATGTCGACCGGCATGAGCACCAGGTTGGCCCGGATCATCAGGAACAGGCCGAACGCCAACGTCGCGTCCGCGACCACCAGGAGGACGAACTTGGCGGCGTAGACGTCCAGCGCGATCCAGCTCGTCAGCATCAGGTTCAGATCGAGGAACGTGGCCAGGACCAGGGCCGGGATCAACGCCAGGAAGTTCCTGAGCTTGAAGTCCTTCGGCAGGACGAGATAGGTCAGCAGCAACATCAGCAGCTCAAGGGCGAAGTTGAAGGTCCCCTGGCTGATCGAGGGAAAGACCAGGGTCATCGTCCGGGTGAGGCTGCTCTGCGGCGAGATGCCGATCCCCGCCCTGATGGCCAGGCTGACCCCCAGAGTCAGCAGGTAGATGCCGGCGCCGTAGGTGATCCAACGCCGCACCAGACTTCCGGTGTCGACGACTCCGGCCTCTTTTTCATGCTGTAGCACAGTTGCCTCCTTGGCTGTTTGCTGTTCCGGCCGGAGCCTGCCGGACGACGCGGTGTCCGCTTCTCAGCGCACGACTCAGACCATGAACCCGAAGCGGTCGAGTGAGATGAAGAGGGTCAGGAGCTTGTTGACGACCGGCTCGCCCTCGTTGTGGTTGCCCAGCTTCTCCAGGGCGGCGTCGATCGACCGGGTCGCGTCCACCAGCTCGGCCAGGCTCATGTCCGCCATCACGCCGTAGATGTCGAGGGGCAGCGCGGCCTTCGCCTGCCCGTCCTCGGTCACGAGGCAGCCGCCGACGAAGGCGTCGAGCTGCCTGAGGTTGTCGCACATCTCGGCGCTGTCGCTGCCGACCACCACGAAGTACGCGAAGGGCGCGGGCCAGAACGTCGACACGGCGCCCCGGTCGATCGAGACCCCCTTGAACAGCCCGTTGACGACGTGCCGGGCGCCGTCCGCGTAACGCTGGACGACGGAGATGCGGTTCAGCCTGACACCGTCCACCTCGGGCACGACGGCGCCGTCCGCGAAGGGCACCCAGACCTCCTGGGCGAACTTGAGGTGGCCGCGTCCGTAGACGTCGAAGAGCAGGACCTTCGCCCGGCTCCCGTCGTCGGAGATCTCGATCGGCGTGAGGTCGAGCTGTCCGGGAGCCAGGTCGGCGAGGCCGGGCCGGGGCTCCTGCACCATGACCGAATAGTCCAGATCGACTGGCTTGAGAAGCTTGCGGTCCCTGGCGACCAGCTTGCCGCCCTTGAACACGTACAGCGGGTTGATCTTCGACAGGCTGTCGGTCAGCACGATGTCGGCGAAGCGGCCCGGGGCGAGCGAGCCGAAGTCGTGGTCCATGCCGAAGGAGCGCGCGGAGTACAGCGTGCCCATCTTGATCGCCTGGATCGGGTTGAGGCCCATCTCGACGGCCAGGGAGATCACCCAGTCGATGTGTCCCTTGGTCAGCACGCGGTCGACCGAGATGTTGTCGGCGCACATCTGGAAGTTCTCGGCCGGCCAGCGGCGCTTGACGATGGCGCGCAGCATGGTCCTGATCACCTCGGGGCTGCCGACGCCGAACTTGATCTGGGTCTGGAAGCCGTACCGGATGCTCTTCTCGATGTCGTCCTCGTTCCAGACATCGTGGTTGTTGTGCGCGCCGATCGCGGGCATGTAGTTCAGCAACATGTCGGGCAGCGCCGTCACGCCCCAGTGGCTGTTCACGAAGCCGCCGTTGGCCCGGCCCAGGGCGGACTTGCGGAAGTCGTCCTCGTTGCCCGTCATGTAGGACAGGTGGGCGAGCTCGCCCAGCCCGATCACCGGGTCCATCTTCAGCATGGCGTCGGTGACCTCGACCGACGTCTTCTTGCCCGGCGCGAAGGCGTAGATCCGGTAGGGCAGCTTCTCGTAGTCCTTGAACAACGCCGCGGCGGCCTCGACGGCCTCCTCGCCGGCCGCGCTGGCGAAGTCCAGGGTCTCGGCGAAGATGGTGGTCGTGCCGCTCGGCACGATCGCCTCCCCGAACGCCGCCGGGTGGGCCAGCTGGGCGTCGAAATGCAGGTGCGCGTCGATCAGCCCCGGGATCGCGTAGAGGCCCTGGCCGTCGAACACCTCGCGGACCCGCACGATCGACTCGTCGGGGTTCAACGCGATGATCCGCTCGTTGTAGACGAGGATCGAACCCTGGAAGACGCTCTCGCTGTGCACATCAAGCACGCTGAGGTTCCGCAGCAGCAGGTCCGCCTCCCTCTCCCCGCTCAGGATGTCGAAGACCGCCCGCACGTGGTCGTAGTGGACCGAGACCCGGTCCGTCCCACCGGCCTGGCTCGTCTTCTCCTGTTGGAGCATGATTTCCTCGCTTCGTTTGCTCGGCTGTTGGATTCCGCTCGCGGAACGAGACCCGAGGACGCGGCTCCGGGATGCCGGCGGCCGGTCGCGGAGTTTCAGCACAGGGCCGCCGTGGCCGTGTCGCTCGTACGCGCTGTGGCTATGAAATGGCACGGCACCGTTGCTGACAAGCAGCCGTTTTCGCACGGACTGTACTCTTTTTGCGCACGGTCCAGCCCAGGGAGGCCCCATGCTCCACTCACGCGTGCTGCACTACATCGACGAGGTGGCGCGGTACGGCTCCATCCGGGCCGCCGGCGCGCGGCTGCACGTCGCCCCGTCGGCCATCAACCGGCAGATCCTGCTCCTCGAGGAAGAGCTAGGCGAGCCCCTGTTCGAACGCCTGCCGCGCGGCATGCGGCCCACACCGGCGGGGGAGGTCCTCCTCGCCCACGTGCGCCGGACCCTCCAGGAGTACCGCGAGGCCGTGACCGAGATACGCGACCTGCAGTCACTGCCGAGCGGCGAGGTGGTGATCGCCACGATGACCGGCCTGGCCAGCAGCATCGTCTCCACCGCCACCGTGAACTTCCACGCCCGCCACCCCGAGGTGCGCATCTCCATCCGCGCCCTGTCCACCCACGAGATCCTCCGCGCGGTGGCCGACAGCGAGGCCGACCTGGGCCTCGGATTCAACGTCCCGTCTTCGGCGCAGCTCGAACTGTGCTGGCAGATGGACACCCGGCTCGGCGCGGTCATCGCCCCCGCCCACCCGCTGGCCCGCCTGGATTCCATCCCCCTGGCCCAGTGCGCGGCCTACCCCCTCATCTTCGCCGACCGCTCGATGGTGATCCACGGCATCATCGCCGACACCTTCGCCGAGGCCGGCCTGAAGGTCGAGCCCGCCTTCCACACCAATTCGATCGAGACGATGAAACGCCTGGCCGCCGCGGGCGAGGCCATCGCCTTTCTCAGCAGGTTCGACATGGCCGAGGACCACCACAACGGAACTCTCGCCTTCCGGCCGGTGCGCGACCGCGCCTTCAGCAACAACATCCTCTCGCTCGTCCGCCGCGAGAAGCACGGCCCCGGCCCCGCCGCCCTGCTGTTCGCCGAAGAGATCATCCAAACCCTGGAATCCGTCGCCCACCCACCCCTCTGACGAACGGGGTCAGCGTACGATCGCGCCGGGGTGCGCGGCCTCGAAGGCGGCGAGCCCGTCGGCGGTGAGCCGGAGATGAAGGCCGCCGGCGACGTCCACCGTCAGGGGCTTGTCCTTGCCATAGAACACCAGGGAGACGTCCAGCTCAAGGTAGGTGTTGTCGTGCTGCTCCTCCATGAAGTTGCGTTCGACGATGTTGGCGTTCCGCGACGCGGCCTCGTCCGCCGTCTTCACGTTGCCGCCGACGCCGCCGAAGCCGAGGCTCCCGTCCTGCGACCCGGCGGACCCGCCCACTCGGGCCGCCACGCCCCGGCCCTGCTCCTGGCCGTGCCCGACCGTGCTCATGGTCTGGGCGTAGACACGCTGCTTGACCAGTGCGGTGGTGATCTCGCGGGCTCCGGTGACGTCGATGCCCACCCGGCCGATCCCCGGGATCTCGTAGTCGTGCGCGAACAACTGCTCCAGGTGGGCGCGCATGGTCCGTTCCTTGGTGGCCTCGGCGAGTGACATGCCGGCCGGGCGGGAGAGCTCGAACCCGTCGGGCCGGTCGGCCAGGGACGGGACCTCGCCCCGCAGCCTCGGCGGCACCGTGCTCATCGGCGCCCATTGCTCGACCAGCGTGGCGGCCGGGAACGCGACCTGGCTGACGTCCCCCTTGGGCACGCCGTCGCCCAGGGTGGCGGACATGGGGTTGGGCCCCGCCGCGTCCGCCCAGCGCGGATCCGCGGCGACGACCGGCGTACGCCCCGCGACCGGCGTGCCCTGCGGCACCTCCGTGGTGAGGTGGCCCGGCACCAGGAGGTCGACCCCGCCGTCCGCGACCGCCCTGGACGTCGTGGTGACCCCGGCGTGCCGGTCGAACAGCCTTCCCGCGCCGTCGTGCCCGGTCACCTCGCCCACCTTGAGCAGCACGTTGCGGGCCACGTTCTGCACGGGCTCCAGGAGCGGGCGGACCGGGACGTGTTCGAGCGTGATCTCGTACCTGACCGGGTGCCTGAACTCCTGCGGGGCCTCGCGCGTCTGGTAGCGGTTGATCTCCTTCGCGATCGTCCCCTGCCCGTCCACGGTGTGGGAGTCGCGGTAGTTCGCGAACCCCGCCTCGCCTCCCCTGAGCTCGCCGTCCGAGGACTCCATGTACCGCGCGAGCGCCTCCGCGCCGCGGTCCGTCCCCGCCTCGCGCACGCTCAGGTCGCCGCTCAGGCGCTCGTTGCGCAGCATGAGGCCGGTGTCGGGACGCTCGCCGACGTGCACGCCTTCGCCGACCTCGGCCGTGACCCGGATGCCCACGCGTTCGGTGACCCGGCCGTTCTCGTCCGTGACGAACAACCAGGAGGACACGCCGTTCCCGCGAAGCTCGCCCAGTTTGGTGCTGAGCGCGCCCTGGCCGTAGTTGCCGCGCAGGTGTTCGGCCACCGGGTGGTTCGTGAGCTCCTGGCCGGGGGGAGGAGGCCCTCGCGGCGCAGCAGTTCCACGAGCGCCGGTAGCACCGCCTCCGCGTCGAGGTGCTGGACGTGGGCGGTGTTCAACGCCGCCTCGGGCGCCGCGTAGACCCGCGTCGTGTCCCCGGCCGGCTTCGCCGGCTCCGCGGCCTCCGGGCCGTCGAGCCCGTGCCGGCGGGCCACCTCGTCGGGAAGCACGAGGTCCACGATGTCCTGCACCCGGACGTACGTGGTCGGGCCCTGCTCGACCGTGCCGCCGCTGGTCCTGCTGGGGGTGACCTCCAGGACCAGGTCCCCGCGGTACCAGTGGGAGGTGCTGCCGTCGGAGTAGGTGACCCGGGAGACGTCGCTGCTGCCCAGGTAGGAGCTCTCCACGGCGCTGCGCTTGGCGGCGCCGTGCACCCCGCTCGCGCCACGACCTTGCGCTCGGTTCCGCCGGCTTCCCCGGCTCCGTGCGCGGCCCCGGCGGCCTCGCCGTCGCTGAGGGTGACGCGCAGGCCGGTCCTGGCGTGGCCGCCGACCGTACGCCTGCCGCGTTCGCCGTCCAGCGCCCTGGAGTTGCTGCTGGAGTAGCTCTCGTGCTCCACCCCGGTCTCCGACTTGACGTGCCGCACCCCGGCGACGTGGGCCTTCACGTGCACGTCGTGCCGCGATCCCGCCCGGTCCGACACGGTGTAGTGGAGACCGTCGGGATGAGAGGTGATCATGGTCTCCAGGTTGATCACGTCGGTGGCGGTCTCGAACACCGGCGGCACGTCCAGCCGCTCCGCGGGCGCCGGCAGTCCCGCCCATCGGTGGTGGGCCTCGGCCAGCGTCGCGGGAAGGTCGGGCATGGCCCCCATCCGGACGATGGCCGACAACTCGTCGGCGCCGGGCCGCCACAGGTCGGCGGGCCGCTCGGCCGACGACTCGACCCGCCCCAGATGCGCGACGTCCTGCGCGAGCACCGGCCGCTGCGGCAGGTGGACGTCCGGCACCAGGATCTCCGCCCGGCTGCCGTGCACCTCCCACGAGGTGTTCAGCGTCTCCGTGCCGTCCCGCGAGATCCTCATCCTGACGTCGAAGGACAGGTCCCGCGTGATGGTGAAGCCACCGCTGGTCTCCGTGCGGTCGTACCGCGTGTGACCGGAGGAGAAGCCGGTGCTCTCCGACTTCGTGCCGCTCCCGGTGAGTGACAGGTTCAGCGGGTCGATCTTGAGCCGTTCGTTCACGTCGAGGCGTGCGACCCCGCGCACCTCCGCACGGCCGGTGCGGGAGCTCTCCCGCTGGCTGGTGTCGGTGCGCGAGGTGATCCGGCGTTCGTTGACCGTCAGGTCGGACGCGCCGACCTCGTGCCGCCGGCCCAGCGTGCCCTCGGCCAGGATCTCGACGGTGTAGCCGCCGATCGTCCTGTCGTACCTGATGCCGTGCAGGGCGTGCGTCAGGTCGGCTTCCAGCGCCACGACGCCGAAGCGGCTCTCGACGTCCCGCATGACCTGCCGTCTGATCTCCGGCGGGAGGTCGGGCAGCGCCCGGTCGACGGCCTGGTGGATCTCCGCGCTGAGCAGCGTCTCCCCCTGGACCCGGACGCCGCTGCCGAGCCCCGTGCCCCGACCGGCCGCGAGCGTCTCCGGCTCCAGGACGTGCGGGTCGTAACCGCGGTTCGGGTGCTCGCCCCTGGCCGGGTACTCGCCGACCGGTTCGCTCCGTGCGAACTCCGCCCGCACCTCGTCCATCTCCCGGTGGAGATCGGCGAGCTTGCGCTGGATGTCGTTGAACTCGCCCAGCGGGCGCAGATCGTGCCCGAAGACGTCCTGCTCCATACGGGACGCGTCGCGGGTCGGGACGATCAGCTCGGCGTTCACCTCCACCTCGAAGGCGCCGAGCCTCTCGGTCTCGACCTGCAGCCGCATCCGGGCGTCGTACATGGTGACGTCACCGAGCCTGGTCAGGACGGTGTGGTTGCCGTGCGCCCTGTTGGTGGAGGTCACGTGGTCCGTCCCGTAACCGACCCCGCCGACGGCCCGCGCGACGACCTCCGCGCGGTCACCCAGCGGCAATCCGATCTTGCCGCCCGCGTGCACGCCGACGCTCGCGCCCTGCCGGTGCGACGTGCCCTCGCTCTCGCGCCGCCCCAGGTCGTCCCGGAACATCGTCTCGACCGGCGATCGCCCGCTTCCGTCGATCGGCTCGACCCGCGTGATCTCGCTGGTGATCCGGACGGAGTCCTCCTCCGACCGCAGCAGCGAGGTCTTGTACCGGATCGCCTCGGACGAGACCCCGCTCGACGACATCGACTGGCTGCGGTTCTTCATCCCCTGCTCGCTGAGCAGGCTGGAGGTGAGATGGTCGGTGATCTTGACCACCTCGCCCGCCGGCAGCCCCGCCGCCAGCCCCCTGCGCTGCACCTCCAGCACGAGAGGCGTGACGTCCAGCCCGGTGATGGCGATCCCGTGGTCACGGAACTTGTGCCCCGCTCCTTCCGGCACCTCGTGCCGGGGGAGCGGCGACGGGTGGTCGGTGCTCAGCAGCGGCCCTTCCCGGGTGAACTGCTTGGGGAAGGGGATGGTCAGCGAGAGGTCGGGCACCGCCGCCGTTTCCGTGACCTTCTCGCCGTTGCGGTAGATGTCGAGGGCGATGTCCGTGGCGAAGTAGTCATGGGCGGGGGAGATGGCCTTGTGCCCGCTGATGACCTCGATGCCGTTCGTGTGGGTCGTCCGTGCCGTGCTGCTGACGCCCGAACGGGGCAGGGCGTTCGCCTCGCCCTCGTCCGACGACTGGTAGAGGCCCTTCATCAGCCCCGCGGTCCGGTCCAGCGAGGAGCCCCGCGAGGACTTGCCCTCCACACCGTCCCCGCCGAAGGCGACCGGCTTCTCAGGGGCCAGGCTCGGCTGCTCCAGGTGCGTGAACTCGCTCGGCCGGAGCTTGAGGTAGATCACCTTGTCGCCGACGCCGAGCGCCACGCCCCTTTGGAGATGGTTGGTCCAGACGTCGCGGTCGCTGCTGGCCAGCGCCTCCGACAGCCAGAGGCGGATCACGGCTCGTTCCCGCGGGACGATCCCCGTGATCCCGGCGGTCATGGCGTGCGCCGTCGCCCTCGGGTCCACCGGCACCCTGACGTCGTGCACGGCCGTTTCGCCCAGGGCTCCCATCTCGACGACGCGAGGCGGATGGATCTCCGGCTTCGGCAGCCCCGGATCGGCGGACGCCAGCTGGGACGTCAGACCTTGGAGCACCTCGGACGGCAGGTCGGGGCTGTGCCAGGCGGGCGACTCGACGGTCCGCTGGTTGTGGTTCACCGCCGCAAGGACCGAGTCGGCGCCGTCCTTGGGCCCGTGCCCCGGCCCACCGTCCGGACCGGCCGGCGGACGTCCGGACGAAGAGGACGAGTGAGGCGCGGACGGGCCGTCGGCGCCGTGCGGCAGGGGCGAGGCCAGGTGTTGCCCGTCCGCGCCCAGCGCGCTGGACGTGATGCCCTTGGCCAGCAGGTCCCAGCTGAAGTTGCCGTGGGCCAGCAAGGAGCCGGCCGTCGTGATGCCGCCGGTCAGGGCGAACTGCCCGGCCTGGCCGTACAGCGAGGAGTGGGCCGCCGCCAGCAGCTTCTCCGCCGTGGACATCTCGGCCCTGGTCAGCCCGGCCCGCAGCGTGGGGGTGGCCAGGCGGCTCAGCCCGCCGGAGACCAGCCCCATGAGCCCGCCCATGGCGCCGCCGCTCACCGCCGAGATCGCGAGCTGCCAACCATCGACGTCGTCCCTGCGGCCCTGGACCATCTGGGTGCCCTGGATGCCCAGGTCCATGCCGGCCACGATCCCGGCGAACAGCAGCATGTTGCGCCGGCACTGCCGGGCGATCTGCCCGACCGCCAGCCGGGCGAGCTGCAACCGCGGTGGCACGAGCGCCAGACTCGCCCCGCCGGTGGCCAGGGCCGCGGCCAGCAGATATCCCAGTTGCACGATCAGCAGCCAGACGGTGACCTCGATCATGTACTTGGCGTACTGGATCTGCACGCCCACGCCGTTGAGCGCCACCGCGGCGTCCACGAGCCGCTTGACCGCGAGGGCGATCTGACCGCCCGCCACCTTGTCGACGTGGGCGGCGAAGGCGAGATGGGCCTCCCCGTCCCAGTCCTTGCCGATCCTGCGCGCGCTGCCCGGCAGGTCGGCGCCGGTGCCCTCGACGAGCCGGTGCGCGGCGATCACGCAGGCGTCGGCCAGCCGGAAGCAGCCGGTCTCGTCCCCCTCCGGCCAGTCCATGCCGACCACCCAGCCGACGTACGGCTTGGCGAACTCGGGCACCATGAACCCGTCGAACCCCATGGACGATCAGTTCCGCGTGACGGGGGAGTGGGCTCCGCCGCCTTGTAGTTACGGGCGGTCGCGTTCAGTCCCAGGGCGACGTCCTCGAGCTCGCCGATGAACTTCGCCAGGACGTCGAAGATGCCACGTTCCATCTCGGGCAGCTTCTTGGCCAGCTCCGCGCCGTACTCGTCGTCGCCGAGCGTGTTCCTGTCCCGGTTGAAGGCCGCGCGGAGGTCGTCGCGCACCTGCTCCACGTTCCCCGCGAACAGCTCGTACGCCCTGGCCTCCCGGTACAACGCCTCCCGCTGCACGTAGTAGCCGCTCACGGGGCCGGCTCCACGGGGCCCGGGAAGAACGCGTCGAGCGTGGCCCGCTCCCCGAAGACGTCCTCGTACGGCAGGCCGTCCGGCATGAGGGGATCCAGCAGCTGCCTGCTCTGCTCGGAGACCGCGGCGGTGGCCGCGTTGGCCTGCTGCATGATGGCGTCGGCCAGTTGGGTGGGGGACAGGTTGCGATAGGCCCGGGGGTTCAGCTCGACGCCGCGCAACTGACCGTGGCGGCCGACGGTCACGCTCACCATTCCGTCCGCCGACCGTGCCGTGTGCTCCAGGGCGGAGAGCTCTCCGAATGCTTCGCGTACGCGGGCGACCTGCTGGTTGATCTCGCCCGCGAGCGCGCTGACCTCCGCCTCGAACGCGTCCGTCACAGAAGCACCTTTCACCCGCCTATTACCGCAAGGCATCATACGGCACCCTTTTTTACAGGATTCAGGGTGTCCGTATCGTTTACCTTCTGTTAACAAAAGTGTCACGAGTTGTCTGAGTGGCGTCGGTCGCGTCCTACAAAGGCGGCCATTCATGCCTGGAGCTCGCCTGCTTTACCGCCGCCCGGACAATGGCCTGAGGCCTGAGGCCTGAGGCCGGTGCCGGGTCTGGGGCTGGGCCGGGCCGGGGCCGGGGCTTGGGCTTGGGCCTGGGCTTGGGCTTGCGGTGCAGCGGCCGCCCTCCTCCCTCCGGCCGGAGGCGGGTCCTCCCGGCGGCCGTGGAGGATCACTCTCCGGGAGGAGTGCCGATCGCTCGCTCCGTCCGACAATCGGCAGTACGGCGCCGGAGATCATCGGGGCATCCGGTGGCCGCCGCAGATGCAGGACCCGCACCTCGCGTACGCCGCGACCTCACCGCAGGAGTCCATGTGACCCGTCTCCGTCCCGCACTCACCGCCGCGCTGCTGGCCGCGGCCTTCATGGGGACAATGTCCCTGCCGGCCCAGGCGACCGAGGGCCAGTCGTGCACCACCGGCCCGAACGGTCCGGCGTGCCACTCGCCCGGCTGGGGAACCAAGTGACAGGAAGGGCCGTCATGCGTCACGCACGCCGTCTCGCCGTCGCCTCGCTGGTGGCCACCGACCACCCGACAGACTGACCCGAACCACCCCGGCTGCTTCTACGGACGAGACAACGCCCGCAGAAGCAGCCTTTCGGCGGGCCCCGGCGACAGACGCATATCGCGTAACAATGGTCCGCCATTTCGAGACGGCGACATATTCCGCCTCGGCCGTTTAAACGTAGGGATAAAGGTGCTCTGTCGAGCCGATCAGTGCAGTGCGCGTATATGCCGCAGATGAGAAACGCACGCCGGTGGCTCGGTCCGCAAGGGCCAGTGCTGCGGCGGTGGGGTTGTCGACGAATCCCGCCTCGTCCCCGCCGACGTGCAGCCCGAGGTCCGTGACATCAGCCTCCAGGCGGTCGGGCTCGGTGCCCTCTCGATGGCAATAGCTGTACAGGCTGAAGGTCGTGACCAAGTCGCCGTTCTCGTGGAATTTGAAGTCGGCCCCCTTGATCGTCACGCGGACCGCGGCGGCCGCCGACCCCTCGGAGAGGAGCCTGGCACTGTCGTAGACGATGGCGCCCCATCCGTACTCGATCAGGACTGTTCCACCTCTGGCACGGTATGCCGCGACGCCGAACCCCTCCCCTTCCAGAGGGCTGCCCGCGACTACGTTGATCCGCCGCAGAGCCTCGTCAGGAGGCACGTCCTGCACGAAGCAGGCACAGAGCCAGGTATCACCCACACCGTCTGTGAACTCCTGGTAGAGCCACTCATAAGCGGCTGCAGTCGCCTTACCGGTGACCATCGCGTACCTCCCAAAGACAGACAATCGAGGCGAATTCCACGTCACAAATAGCGCACGGCAGACGCACCCACCGGCCGACTGAACGACCGCCCGGCGTGGGGGCGCCGAGTTCGTTCCCCTGTCTAATCGCACGGCGATCAGCTGACGACCGGGAACTTCGCACCTCGCGTCAAGACCTAAGCTCCCAGGTGTCCGCCCTGCCCCACTTCGTACGCCTCGCGTAGCCAACCGGCGAATTCCTCATCCAGCTCGGCGACATCAGAGATCCGGAAGGCATGAACATAAAGCCGCTTCGTGTACGGAGACACGCTGGTGATGCGACCGTCGTCGCCGATCGGTCGCTGGATGTCGAAGTACCCTCGGAGCCCTCGCGCGTCCGGCTTCGCTCCGGCGAATCCGCGACGGGTCCCCTTGACGGTGATCATGCTCTTGGACACCGCGTACGTGAAGGGCCCGCACGCCTCAACCAGCCTGACGAATTCGTGGTACAGGGCTACCGATGTGTCGGGCTTGCCGTCAAGGTGATCATCGATCGTCCATGTCTTCTGGCTCATGAACCGCGAAAGTAGCAGGCGGCAGCGACGCTTTCCGGGCGGCGGCCAAGCAGCTCTTCGGACGACCGCCAGACGACGGAGGACCGGCGGGGTCCCGACCGTCTTGGCTGCGAACGGCGGCAGTACAGCCCCGCCCGACATGATCGTGGAACCGACGGATTAAGGATCCAGTTCGAGCCTCTCCAGACCGTTCCACGCAGGTCAGCGGGCATAGGTGGTCCGCTCTGGACGGGCTTGAACTGCAGCAGACGGTTGATCGTGTGCGATGCGGCGTCGGTACGCTCCCGCCATGTTCAGCATGAGTTGGCCGGACTATTTCGACGAGCAGGCTCCTCTTGTCCAGTCCAAAGGCTGGTTCGCGGACGTCTTGATCGAATGGAACGGGCAGTGCTATCGGCCAGTGTTCTACGATCCGGTCCGGCTCGCGCAAGAAGTAGGCGACGAGCTGGCGCGTGGTACGGGTTTCTTCAGAGAGCCCAACCTCGTCGTGGTTGACCAGGTCACACGCGCCTGCATGGAGGCCGCCATCACAGCGCTCATCGACAACGGCTTCAACATGTTTCCTGAACGAGACCAGCCGGAACCAGCGGATTAAATGAAGTCGATTCGATCGAGATGCGGGGCGCTGACCTGGAGTTTGTGGCGTCCGCATATGTTCACCGAGTTCCACCGTCGTTCCCACCCTTGGCTGTACCGCAGAACACGATCAGCTGGGAAGTCGTTCATGATCACAGCATCTGACCAGGGGAAACGTAGACCGGGTTGATGCCGCTGGACAGCACCTCTGCGCGGACAAGAAGATCTCGGCATGGGAACCGACATCCATGGATTCATCGAGTGCCGCACATGGACTCCCGGACTCGATGTCGGTGAGACCGCTTGGTGCGCTGCCATCTCGCTGAAGATGTTGGTTGGCAGAGACTACGAAGCCTTCGATTGCCTCTTCGGGGTTCGCAGCTCAGGCCACTGGCGACCGGTAGCGGCCGATCGCGGGCTTCCCCGGGATGCGTCGGAGACCACCAAAGCGGGTTTGGCGGAATGGGGGGAAGCCGCCTTCGGTGTCACGTGGCTGAACTGGGACGAGGTCTCAGCGATCGACTGGGATGAACCCGCGCTCCATCCGACCAACGTAGCCCAGTATCGGCAGCTTTCCGATCAGAGTCTGGAACTCGTTCACCGCTCGGTATGGAGCCGTAGGTTCGCTCGGATGAGTGGCGTGGACACCTTGACGGTCGACCCTCATCAGGTTGCCGTGCTGTGGGATGAAGGCACCGAGTGGAGGGACAGAGACACCGTCTTCCGTGTTGAGCGTGCCACGCGCCGCCGTGCCGTACCGCCTGACAGTCTCTGGCACGGGGTATGGACAGTCATGCGTACGCTCGCGCGGTTGCGTCCACGGGAGTGGTGTACGAGTTTGACCTGGTCACAAGCGTGGCGGCCGTGAAACAGAGACGGCCATCGCGTGATCCTTCGAGTGCGAACAACGAAGGAGATCGAAGCGATGGCCGCAGACAACAGTGTGACGCCTGAGCAGTGGCTGGCGAAGCAGATCCAGACCGATGACCCCGACGTGTTGCGATCCATGGTCAAGGCCATGGCCGAGGCGTTGATGTCGGCCGAGGCCGACACCCTGTGCGGAGCGCCGTACGGCGAGCGCAGCAACGAGCGGACCAACGCCCGTAACGGCTACCGCCGGCGGGAGTGGGACACCCGCGCCGGCACCGTGGAACTGGCGATCCCCAAGCTGCGCTCAGGTTCCTACTTCCCCGACTGGCTGCTGGAGCGCCGCCGCCGCGCCGAGCAGGCTCTGATCAGCGTGGTGGCCACCAGCTACGTGCTCGGAGTCTCGACACGGCGGGTGGACAAGCTGGTTGAGCAACTCGGCATCAAGCACATCTTCAAAAGCCAGGTCAGCCAGATGGCCAAGGTCCTGGACGAGCAGGTCGAAGCCTTCCGCACCCGCGCGCTGGACGCCGGCTCCTACACGTTCGTCTGGCTGGACGCGCTGACGCAGAAGGTGCGTGAAGGCGGCCGGATCATCAACGTGCACTGCCTGGTGGCCACCGGGGTCAATGCCGACGGGCGGCGGGAGATCCTCGGGCTGGAGGTCACCACCGGCGAGGACGGCGCGGGCTGGCTGGCGTTCCTGCGCGGCCTGGTCGCCCGCGGCCTGTCCGGCGTGCAGTTGGTGATCTCCGACTGTCACCGCGGTCTGGTCTCGGCGATCGGCGCCGTACTGGCAGGCGCGTCCTGGCAGCGATGCAGGACCCATTACCTGCGCAACCTGCTCACCTGTGTGGCCAAGAGCGCACAGCCGTTCGTGGCCACGCTGGTGCGGACCATCTTCGATCAGCCCGACGCCGCCTCGGTGCGCGCTCAGCATGCCTGGGTGCTGGACGCGCTGGAGGCCAAGCATCCGGCTGCTGCCGAGCATCTGGACGCCGCGCGGGAGGATCTGCTGGCCTTCGCTGCCTTCCCGCGCGAGATCTGGACCCAGATCTGGTCGAACAACCCGCAAGAACGGCTGAACAAGGAGATCCGCCGCCGCACCGACGTGGTGGGCATCTTCCCCGACCGAGCCGCGATCGTCCGGCTGGTCGGCGCCGTGCTGGCCGAGCAGAGCGATGAGTGGGTCGAAGCGCGCCGCTACATGGGGTTGGACGTGCTGGCCAAAGCCCGCCTGCGATGCGTCCCCGGCGACACATCCACCCCGGCCCCGATCCCGCAGACACTGACCGCTTAACCTGCAGATACAGGATCACGCGAAGATCGATTCATACACCACGTCCGTGGACGTGACCGCTCGCGCACGTTCACGGAGGCAATGCTGTCCGCTTGGTGGCCTGGTTCGAGGAGTAGGCGATCCGGCATGCCGGAGCGCGCTTTGTGCTTGGAGCGGGTGACGGGAATCGAACCCGCGCTGTCAGCTTGGAAATCCTCGGCCACTCACAACTGGCCACGACGAAGCGCTACGCCCACATCACGGCGACACTCTCGACCGAAGCCGCAGCCCGCATGGGCCGGGCACTTCGGGGATGACGACGCCTACAGCAAACGCCATCCGGATCTCCTCGGTCTGAGCTGTGCTCAGGCAACGTCTCCACTGCCACCCTGGTGAAGGCCAGGGCCTTGGCGGAGACGCTCGCCGTACGCCAAATCAGCGCGTACTCGAACGGCCCGACGTCGTGGAACGGGACGTAGACCAGGTTGGGCCGCGGATAGTAGCGGGTGCCCTGGGCGGCGGCAATCGTGACGCCCTCACCCGCCGCGACGAGGGCGAGCAGTTCCTGCCAGTACTTCGTGGTGGTCGAGTGATGGATGGGCCGCCCGGCCGGGGTGCGATCAGGCAGGTGACGCGCCTGGAAATAGCCCGGCATGCCGTCGATGAGCCGCAGGTTCTCACCTCCGAGATCCTCGATGGAGATCGACGTACGGCCGGCCAGGCGGTGCGAGGCGGAGACGGCGAGCATGGTCCGGTCGCGCATGAGCACGGGGCCCACGGTCAGGTCGGGCTCGTCCACGGGCAGTTCGATCACCTGGAGGTCCAGCTCGCCCCGGCGTAGCGCGCCGTACCTGTCGGACAGGTGGACTTCGCGGATCTGCACCTCACATCCCGGATTCACACTGCTTCAGGCAGACGAACACCGGCGGCGACGAAGGGCTGAACCACACGATGACCAGGCAGCGCATCGAACTGGCGGCAGCGTCGCCACGTGCCGTCAGCCTGATCACCGAGCTGGAGGACGTGCTGCAGCGCGAGGGGTTGTGCGACGACCGGCTGCGCGAACTGGCGCGCATCCGGGTCGCCCAGCTCAACGGCTGCGCGTACTTCCTGGCCCTGCGTTCCGCGGAGGCGATCCGCCTGGGCGAGCGGCAGGAACGGCTCAACGAGCTGGCGGGCTGGCGCGACTCGCGCCGGTTCACCGACTCGGAACGGGCCGCCCTGGCTCTCGCCGAAACGATGACCAGGCTCCCGGCCGACGGCGTGCCCGATGACGTGTACGGCGCGGCGGAGAACCTGCTCGGTCCCTACAACCTCGCGAATCTGATCATGGCCGTGTCCGTCGCGAACGCGCTCGATCGTATGTGCCTGACCGCGAGGATCTCCCCTCCGTCCTAGGCCTCACCGGGCCCGACATCCCCACGGGGCGGCTTTGCGCTGCCCTGATACATCCCAGAAGAGGAAAAGATGACACCTCGCGAACCGCTGGAAGCCCCCGATCCACGGAGATGGCTGGCGCTCACCCTGCTGGTGGCGTCGTTCTTCATGGTCATCGTCGACTCCCAGATCGTCATGCTGGCCCTGCCCTCCATCGAGAGCGAACTCGGCTTCTCCCCGGGCGGCGTCCAGTGGGTGATGAGCGCGTACCTGCTGAGCTTCGGCGGCCTGCTGATGTTCGGCGGACGCACCGCCGACCTGCTCGGCGGCCGCCGGATGTTCATGTTCGGCACCGCCCTGTTCGGCCTCGCCTCAGTGCTGTGCGGCCTGGCCTGGAACGACTCGGTGCTGATCATCGCCAGGGTCGTCCAGGGCGTCGCCGCCGCGATCATGACGCCGACCGCGATGGCGGTGCTCATGCACACCTTCGCCGAGGGGCCCGAGCGCAACAAGGCGCTGGGCATCTGGACCGGCGTCGGCGCCTTCGGCGCGACCGCGGCGCTGCTCATCGGCGGCCCGATCACCGACGGGCTCGGCTGGGAGTGGATCTTCTACATCAACGTCCCGGTCGTCGTGGCGGTCCTGGTCCTCGGCCCCCGTCTGCTCAGGACGACGCCGGTCCAGGACGGTCGCCGCCGCTTCGACCCGGCGGGCGCGGTGACCATCACCGCCGCCATCGCCCTGCTGGTCTACGCCGTCTCCGAGGCGCCGCTGGTCGGCTGGGGGGCAGCGGCCAGACCATCGGCATGCTCATCGGCGCCGCCGTACTGCTCGTGATCTTCACCGTGATCGAGAACCGGTCGCAGGCCCCGCTGGTGCCGCTGCGGATCTTCCGCTCGCCGACCGTGGTCGGCGGCAACATCCTGATGCTCATCGTCGCCATGACGGTGTACGGCGGCGCGCTCATCACGTCGCTCTACGCCCAGCAGGTCCTCGGCTACAGCGCGGTGAAGTTCGGGCTCAGCACCGCGATCTACGCGGTCATGTCGATCATCGGCGCGAACGTCAGCGCCCGACTGGTCGCCAAGGTCGGCTACAAGCCCATCGCGATCGCGGGCATGACGCTGCTGGCCGGCGGCCTGCTGCTGCTGACCCGGATCGACCCCGACGGCGGCTACTGGAGCGACCTGTTCTTCGGCCTGGTCGTCTTCGGCTCCGGCATCGGCAGCACCAACGTCGCCGCCTCCATCGCCTCGCTCACCGGCGCCAAGCCCGAGGAGTCCGGCCTGATCTCCGGCATCAACAACGCCGTCTTCCAGATCGGAGCCGCGCTCGGCATCGCGATCGCCTCGTCGGTCGCCTTCGCCTCCACGACGGGCGCCGACGCCGAGGGCTTGAACGACGGGTTCCAGGCGGGCTTCCTGGCCACCGCGGTCTTCGCGCTGGCCGGGCTCGCGACGGCGCTGCTCCTGCTGCTGCACCGGGACAAGAAGACGTCCCCGCAGGGCACCGGCAGGCACTCGGTGACGGTTCACCACTGATCCGACCACCACGCATCTCCAAGGAACACGCAATGACAGATGACAAGGTGACCGTCATCGGGCTGGGCTCGATGGGTACGGCCATCGCCGAGGCGTTCATCAGGGCGGGGCACCCCACGACGGTGTGGAACCGTACGTCGCACAAGGCCGCACTCCTCGCCGCCAGGGGCGCGATCCACGCGGAGGCGATCGAGGACGCCGTGGCCGCGAGCCCGCTGGTCATCACCTGCCTGACCACGTACGAAGACACCCGCCAGATCCTGCAGCCGGTCGCCGCCGCCCTGTCGGGACGCACCCTGGCCACCCTGAACAGCGGGTCCCCGGCCGGCGCCAGGGAGACGGCCGCCTGGGCCGACTCCCACGCGGCCCGCTACCTCGACGGCGCGGTCAAGAACGTGCCCGCAGCCGTGGGGGCGCCGGACACCCTGATCTACTACAGCGGGAACAAGGCTGTCTTCGACGCCTGGGAGCCGACGCTGACGACACTGGGCGGCGACACCGTGGCGACGAGGTCGACCTGGCCGCCCTGTACGAGATGGCGGTGGGCGCCCTCCTGCTGCCCGCCCTCGTCGGCTTCTTCCAGGGCGCCGCCGCCCTCCGGGCGCGTGGGCTGCACGCGGGCAGCATGGTGCGCTTCACCGGCAAGTGGCTGGACATGATCAAGTCCCTGCTCCCGGTGTACGCCAGGGAGATCGACAGCGGTGACTACAGCGACGCCGCCTCTTCTGTGAATCTCTTCCTGGCCGGAGCGGCCCATGACGAGGACCTCGCCCGGGAGACGAACGTCGACGTGACCTGGCTCGGCCCGCTGAACGACCTGCTGAGGCGAGCCGTCGAGGTCGGCCACGGCGACCACAGCATCTCCGCCCTCACCGAGGTGCTCGGCAAGCCGACCTCACCCGCCGGCTGAGAACGGAGGGGCTCGGCAGCGTCAGCGACCGCCCGAACACGCTGTCGAGCACCACCTCTGACCCAACTCTCGATTCTTTGATCAGAGGGTGTGTGAAGGTGCAGGCCGGAGTGGTAGGGCGCCCGGGGCTCGAACCCGGAACCTACGGATTAAAAGGCGACAGGTTCGATGCCGGGCGGTGTCTCACCATTTCAATTGTGTCGCTCTGTCGAATTCACCACATTTAAAATGTCTGAAAATGTCGGCGCGTGTCCGTGGGTGCCGATGGCCGAAGAGCACGCGACGAGCACGCGGCCCGCGATGCGGCCCACCATTGTGCGCTCTTGACGTTCGATCTGTGCCGAATTCGGACGGCGGCGGAGGGGGGCCTATTTGCCTTTTCTTGCCAGTGGGTGATGGCGTTTGCCGCAGAGTTGTCGTTCGGCTCAGTTGCTACCAGCGGTCGTGAGACGTCAGGTTCTCGTGAAGACATCCGCTGCCAACGTGGTGAGGGAGGCGGTGTGCAGCAAGGCTGCCGCTGCTTCGGCTGAAGCGGCCACGACTCGTTGAATCGGCCATTGGGGCAGTTCCTGCTCAGCCGCGACGGCGCCAAGTACCAGTTCGGCGTCTGGGCTGGCCCTCCCCGGCATCAGCTGATCGCTTTCCTGATGTTCGCGCACGACTCGCATTGCATCTGCAACCCACTGGCGTGCTCGTGCCCGGCGAGCCCGTGTGCCAGGGTCGCCGTCCGACTCGAAAGTGACCGTCACCTGCCCCATGCCGGGGATTGGCCTCCACCCGGGCACGGGTGCGCAACACACCGATACGCAGCAGTGCGTGCGAGGCCGCCCTGTCGGGGCCCTATTTCTTGACCCGGTAACGCAGGTGGGTGACGCCGGTGCCTTCGACGACCGCGATGGGCCCGTCGAACTGCACCGGTGCGGTGCCGAGCTCGCCGAACAGCGTCTTCCCGCCGCCCAACACGACCGGTACCAACTCGACGCCGACCTCGTCGAGCAGACCGGCCTCCAGGCACTGCCGGGCCATTTGCCCGCCGTTGACGGCCACGTTCTTGTCCCCGGCCAATTCCTTGGCCTTGGCCACCGCCGCCTCGATGCCGTCGGTGACGAAGACGAAGTTGTCATCGTCGTCCGGACGGTCGTCGGGGCGCTGGTGGGTGAGCACCACTGTGGTCACGTCCATCGGATGGCGCCCGCCCCAGGCGTCGGTCATGTCGAAGAGGTGCCGGCCGACGATCAGCGCGCCGGTGTCGTCCCATTCGGGCTTGACCAGCGCGGCGCTGGCCGCGGAGATACGGAGCCGCGGCGGAATCTCGACCTCGCCGTTGCCGTACCACTGGAACAGCAGGTCGAACCCGCTTTCTCCGGGGCCGGCGATGTAGCCGTCGAGCGACATCGTGGCGCCTGTGGTGACCTTGCCCATCGCGTTGTCTCCTTCGCTGCCGAGAACCCGGCCAGGCATTGTGGCCTGGCCGGCCGTGCAGCACAGCGTCGCAGTCGTGGGGCGACCGCCACATGCGTGGTGACCACGTGCCCGGCACGCGACCACCACCTACGTCAGCTTCGGACCGGCGAGCAGCTCTACCGTGACCTGGTGCTCGAACCGGGCCCCCATCCGTTGCCACAGTTCGGCCGACCTGGCGAGTGCGTCGGCGTCGCCACGGAGCCGGCCGGCGGCGCGCAGCAGGGTGGCGGTGGCCCAGTCGTTGCCGGCGCTGTCGGCCTGCGCCGCGGCGAGATCGGCCTCGGCCGACGGCACGCGGGCGACCACCGCGAGCTCGACGGTGGCGGCGCGGGCGAGCACCCGGTACCAGGAGCTGGCCGGCAGTCGCCGGGCGCGCTGGGCCAACTCGGTGGCCTGGTCGAGGTCACCGAGCCGTAGCGCGAGCCGGGCGTCCACCAAGGTGATCAGCGGGTCCAGCAACGGCCAGCCCATACTCACCGGGTCACTCATCGCCGCGGCCCGGGCCCGCCACTGCGCGACGCGCTCCCGGTCACCGCGCAGGCCATGCGCCAGCACGGCGAACGGCATCGTGAGCCAGACAAAGAACGCCCGCGGTCGGCCCGTGCGTTGCCAGCCCGCCCACATGTCCTCGGCGAGCTGCACCGCGTCGTCGAGGTCGCCGGACAGGACGAGCACCGGAACGGTCTTGCTGGCCGCCAGGTACACGCTGTCGCCGGACAACTCGGCGTCAGAGATCAGCCGCGCGGTCGACCTGGCGGCCGGCAGGTCGGCGGCGGCCACCGCGGTCAGCGAGGACAGCCCGCGCGCGTCGCTGATCTCGACCGCATGTTCCGGGTGGTGCGGGTCGAGCGGGGCGAGCAGCTCGAGCCGCTCGGCGGCGATCCGGTGCCACTCCGCGACGCGGCCGTCGTTGATCGTGGCCACGCGCACCGCGTCCAGGCTTGCGCTGATCAGTACCGGGTCACCGGTCGCGCGAGCGGCCGCGACCGCAGCCGCGGTCAGCCCGGCCTCGGGCCGCAGGGTATCCGGGTGGGCGGTCCACACAGCGGCACAGGCCAGCCGGGCGGCGACGACCGGATCGTCCGGATCCCCGGCCGCGGTCGCCTCGGCGAGCAGCGCGCGGCGCCGCTCGAACGGGATCTCGTCGCGGAATACCACCTGGAACCGGCCAGTCAGCTCTACCGCCTGCGCCAGCGCGATGGCCCGCGCGTTGCCCGCGCCGGCGTCCCGCGCCCGGTCGGCGGCGGCCAGCCGCAGCTCGAACGCTCGATCGGCGTCGTTGCCGACCTGCGCGCAATCCGCCGCGCTGGCCAGATCCCGGGCCGCCTCGCCCGCATCCGGCGCGCACCGGGCGGCGTGGGCGTACCAATCGGGCGCCTGCCACAGGTAACCGCGCGCGAACGTGAGCCAGGCGAGGGTGCGAGCGAGCCGGTGGGCCTCGGCGTCGGGCTGCTCGTAGCCGGTCAGCGCGGCCCGAAGATCGCCCGCCAGCGCGTCGAACTCGCCATGCCAGGCCGCACCGGGCCGCCCCGCGAGACCGACGGCCAGGTCAGTGGCCAGGTCGGCTGCCCAGCGCAGGTACCGCCGCCGCACCTCGGCGTGCTCGGGTTCGTCCGCGAGTCGCTCGGCGGCGAACGCCCGGATCGTGTCCAGCAGTCGCCACCTGCCGTCCCGGTGCTGGACCAGGCTCTTGTCGACCAGCCGCCCCAGCACGTCGGCGGCCTCGGCCGCGCCCACCCCGATGACCGCGGCCACCGCCGACAGGTCGAAGTCGCCGACGAACACCGACAGCCGACGAAGCACCGCCCGTTCGTCCTCGGTGAGCAGGTCATGGCTCCATCCGATCACCCCGCGCAGCGACCGGTGCCGCACCACCGCACCGCGCCCGCCAGCCAAGAGCCGCAGATGGTCACCCAACCCGGTCAACAGCCCGGTAGCGCCGAGCGACGCGCTGCGCGCCGCGGCCAACTCGATCGCGAGCGGCAGGCCGTCCAGCCGCGCACACAGGTCGGCAACGGTCGCGGCGTCGTACGTCCCAGCCTGGTGCGTCAGCTGCGCGCGGTCGCGGAACAACTCCTCAGCGTCCGAGCCCAACGGCAGTGGTGCGACCGGGTGAACCAGCTCACCGGACAGCCCGAGCCGCTCGCGGCTGGTCGCGAGGATCGTCGCCGGGCTCGCGGCCAGGATTCGCTCGACGAACTCGGCGACCGCGTCGGGTAGGTGTTCACAGTTGTCCAGCACCAGCACCGACGGGCCACGACGCAACCGGGCCAGGACCGCCTCCTGCCCGTCCGCGTGCTCGGCCACGTCCAACACCGCCGCCACCGCATGCCCGAGCCGGCCGTCGCGCACCGGCACCAGATCCACGAACGCCGCGCCATACCGGTACTCGGCCGCCACAGCGGTCGTGACCACCTCCGCGAGCCGGGTCTTGCCGACCCCACCCGGCCCGACCAGCGTCACCAACCGACCCCGCGCCAGCGCCGCCCGCACCGCCTCGACCTCGGCCCGACGCCCGACGAAGCTGGTCCGCGAGCGCGGCAACCCGGGTATGTCGCCGGGCAAGGTCACCGCACCCGCACCGCCGGCCCGCGCGGCAAGCGCTTGCCGGTCGGCGACCCCGTACTTACGCAGCAACGACGACACATGGCCCTCGACCGTGCGCACCGAGATCTGCAAGCGGCGGGCGATCTGGGCATTGGACAACCCCGCACCAAGCGCCGCGAGCACCTCACTCTCACGCGCTGACACCGGCACAGACACCTTCACCGCCACATCCTCACCGATCACGCACCACCCCGGTAGGTATCTACCGCGTGACGAGCACGGGGTCGCCACGGATACCAGCCAGACTCCCGCGGGTCCACCCCTGAGACCGTGCACGCCCGCGATGAGTTCACCCCACCGCGACCAGACCAGGCGCTGCGCCGACTCGACTTCCTGGCCGGCACCTGGTCGCTCAGCGGCCAGTTCGACTCATCCGGCGAGACCGGCGGCGAGCTGCGCGGCACCGCGACCTTCCGCTGGCTGCCCGGCGGGTTCTTCCTCGTGCACCACTGGTCACACACCTTCCACCTCGACGGCCACCTCGTGCAGGACACCAGCTACGAGTTCGACGACTACGTCCCCGAGACCGACGCCTTATCGCGCACACTTCTTCGCCAACCTCGGCGGCTATGACGAGGCCGGCAACAAGTACCTCGGCCACTTCGACGGCCCCGAGCCGGTCCTCATCGGACCGGTCCACACCACGCGCAGGAGAGCCCCGCCTACGCCAGGACATCCCAGCCCTCCGGCCCTCCGGCGAAAAGAAGGTCAAGTACACCTCCCCGGACCCGGCATGACCGCTACCTAGGAGACGAGTGCGTCGCAGGCGCCCAGCTCGACACCGAGGTCGAGGCAGTCTCGCGATCTTTGGCGGCCGGTGTCTCGATGACCCCTCCTAGGGTCGGGGCGGGGCGCACAGCGGAGGACCGGGTACGACTTGGCCGCTCCTCGGCGCGATTGGCACGCCGATCCAAGCGGCGTGCAGACCACTTCGCGCATCCGTGCAGACGACTTCGAAGACTGACACAAGTGTAACGATCCTGGCTCTACTCCCGGGTTTCAGGACCGTTTAAGAGTCACTCAAGTCGTTTTGGGCAACTGCTCGGTATCTACGCTCAAGATCCGCAACCCGCCGATGGATACTGGTCTGTTACGGATCGATGGTTCCAGCCATGCAAGTTGGGCGACCGCTGTGTCGACCGCGCGTGAACTCGCCCGAAGGCGGCTTGACCACCGCTTGGACGGGTCTGTGACCGAGCTGGGCGTGTCCCGCCCACCAGTCCTTCCATGATGCCCATTGGTTGGGTGTCGTTCAGGTCTGGCTTTTGATCCGGCTCCAGGCGCCGATACCCGGTGGCACAAATATCGCGATGTCATGCTTTGCCCGCGCGCAAAATGTCCGAGAATGCCGCCCGGTGTCATGCCGCATCAGGTGCTGATGAGCATCCGACGAGCAACCGTGCAAACGGTTGGCATCCTTGACCGTGCGCACTTCTCGGCAGGCCGGGCAGTGTGGTTACGTGAATCTCGCTGTGCGACCGCTGGTCACCAGGCATGGAAATCGCCGGTTACTCGGCTGTCAGGCCCGCGTCGTTGAGTCGCTTGATGAGACTGGGCATGTCTTGGTGGCGTTCCCGGAGGTGGGCGAGGCGCTGGGTGAAGGTGCCGGTGTCCTCGTCGCGGAGGGCCAGGGCGTGCGGGTCGCGGAGGAGGTCGACGGCTTGGTCGTATTTGCGGGGTTTCTTGGTGCCGATGGAGGTCTCCACCCGGTTCCACGCGGCTTCGAGGTCTTGGGCGAGCCGGTTCAGGTGGAGTTCCCTGATTGTACGGTCGTCTGGACATCTGGCACTTCATCCGCCACAAGGAGCCTCTTCTGAGTGGGCTTGGCGATCTCATGGATGGAGGAGGCTTGTCGATGGGAAGCAAGGGCGTCGCCGGCAGCCGGCCCCCTGGGCCCGTTTCCCCCTTCGCCGCAGGGGTAGGGATGTCGCGGGTCAGGATCTGATCGCACTGCGGTTGTCGTCGCTCTCGCAAGTCACGCTGATCGCGCCATCGAAGGGACCATGATGTCCAAGGCGCCGTCGGCTGTCCCCTTGCCCGTGCCGACCGTCGCGGCCCCTCCGTCGTCTGATGTCCCGACCTCTGTCGACATGTTGCGACGAGGGGGCGGGCGTGTGGCGCGTTCAGATGGCAGCTCCCTCGGACGGCCGCCGGCCGCCCCCGGTGACCGGCGATGAGTAGGCGTGACCGGTGAGCGGGACGTTCGGGCCGCCGCCGGAATGCCGAGACCCGTTGCTGACCTGGGCACTGAGTACGTCCGGGCCGGGTGGTGCGGCCACGTACGATCAGAGCGCATTGCGGAAGGGCGTGAGCGCCCATGCCACCCAGCAGGGGCTGTCGTCGGCTCGGCGGGAAGATTTTGAACTGGCGGTGCACGAAGGTGTGGCCAACGTGTTCGATCACGGTGGTGGATCCGGGCGGGTCCGCCTGTGGCAGGCCGATGGCCTGCTGTGCTGTGAGATCAGCGATCATGGCCCCGGGATCCCGGCCCGCCACTACCAGCAGCGGGCATCGATGCCTGCCCGCGACCGTGACCACGGCCGCGGGCTGTGGCTGATGGCCGAGCTCAGCGACTCGCTCACGGTGACCACCGGCCCGGCCGGCACGACCGTCGTCATCGTCGTCCGTCTGCGGGACTGACTTTCCCGCCACCGAACGCGTGATCAGAGTGTGGGGTCCTCGCGGGCGGGCTGTCGGGTCCGGCCGCCTTCGTTGTCCCAACCGGCCAGGCGCTGCTCCTCCTCGGCGGCGGTGTCGATGGGACCGTCGTGGTCCGCGGCGGTGAGGATGTCGCCGGAGCGGGTGCGGCCTCGGCATCGGGTGGCCAGGTCGAGTGCCTTGTCGGCGGCTGCGGGTGTGGTGTCGGGTGGGATGACGAGCAGGTTGATGTGTTCGATCCCCGGGATGATTGAATCGCCCCGGTTTCGGTGGAGACTTGATCTCTTGAGAGGATCGAGTCCATGCCAGGTAAGTCTCCCTACCCCGCCGAGCTGCGCCGTCGAGCGGTTCGGATGGTCGCCGAGTTGCGACCGGATTACCCGACCGAGTGGGCCACGATCAACGCGGTGGCGACCAAGCTCGGCATCGGCACCGCGGAGACACTGCGCACCTGGGTCCGCCAGGCCCAGATCGACGAGGGCAGCCGGCCCGGCCGCACCACCGACGAGACGGCCGAGCTGAAGCGGCTTCGCCGCGAGAACGCCGAACTCCGCCGCGCCAACGAGATCCTGAAGGCCGCGTCGGCTTTCTTCGCGGCCGAGCTCGACCGGCCACACACGCACTCGTGACCTTCATCGACCAGCACGCCGATGTGTTCGGTGTCGAGCCGATCTGCCGTGTCCTGACCGAACACGGCTGCCCCATCTCCACCAGCACCTACTACGCCGCCAAGAACCGCCCACCCTCGGCCCGCGCCCTGCGCGACGCCGAACTGGACGCCCACATTCAGCGCATCCACGCCGCCAACTACGGCGTCTACGGCGCCCGCAAGATCTGGCATCAACTCCAGCGCGAAGGGCACCAGGTGGCCCGCTGCACCGTCGAACGGCGCATGCGCGCCCTCGGCCTGCATGGCGCCCGGCGCGGCAAAAAGGTGCGCACCACCATCGCCGACCCCGGCCACGAGCGAGCGGCCGACCGGCTCCAGCGCGACTTCACCGCGACTCGGCCGAACGCCGCCTGGGTGGCCGACTTCACGCACGTGGCCGCCTGGTGCGGCGTCGTCTACGTCGCCTTCGTCGTCGACGTCTACTCCCGGGCCGTCGTCGGGTGGGCCGCCTCGCTGACCAAGCACACCACGCTCGTACTCGACGCCCTGGACATGGCCCTGTGGCGGCGCGAGCGCATCGGTCGGCCGGTCGAGCCGGGGCTGATCCACCACAGCGATGCCGGTAGTCAATACACGTCTTTCCGGTTCACCACGCATCTGCTGGCAGCCGGGATCGACGCCTCCATCGGCACCGTCGGCGACGCGCTCGACAATGCCCTGATGGAATCACAGATCGGCCTCTACAAGACCGAGCTGATCAAGCCCCGAGGGCCCTGGCGAAGCCTGGCCGACGTCGAGCTGGCCACCGCCGAATGGGTCGACTGGTTCAACGCCACCCGCCTGCACTCAGCGATCGGACACCTGCCACCAGAGGAGTACGAGGCTCTCTACTACGCTCAACACCAACCCAGCGAACCCGCCGGAATCAACCGTTGAGGTCTCCATCAAAGTCGGGGCGATTCAGATGAGGTTGATCACGTGGGGGTCGATGGTGCGGAACCAGCCCACTCTGACCTGGCGGCCGGTGGCGGCGATGCGCTGCGGGATGTTGTGCCAGGTGTCGACGTGCAGGCCGACGCGCAGGACCCGCCGCTCCAGCCGCTGGTCGATGGCGGCGATCAGCGCGGGCAGTTCCGCGCCGGCGTCGTAGCCGGCGGGCCACCACGCGCCGTCCACCGCGCCGCGACGTGCGAGGTCGGGATCGAGGCTGAGCCGCACCTCCTCGGGGCCGGTCATGGAGAGGGCTCGCGGCGTCGTGCGGCCAGGCGCGCCGGGGTCGGCCAGCGGACGTCACGGGCCCAGCCGAGCCGCTCCAGCACTCGGATCAGCCGGGCGGAGAGGTCGATCTGGCCGGGCAGCACGCCGTGGCGGGCGCAGGTGGGGTCGGCGTGGTGGCCGTTGTGCCAGCTCTCGCCGAATGACAGGAGAGCTAGTGGCCAGAAGTTCGCGGCCCGGTCTCCGGCGCGGGTCATCAGCGGCCGTTCGCCGAAGACGTGGCAGATGGAGTTGATCGACCAGGTGACGTGGTGCAGCAGCGCGATCCGTACCAGAGCGCCCCAGAAGAATGCGGTCAGCGCGCCACGCCAGGTGCCGGTGACCAGCAGGCCGATCGCGGGCGGCAGCAGCAGCGAGGCTGCCACCAGCGGTCCGAACAACCGGTCCACCCGGCCGATGCCGGCGTCGTTGAGCAGGTCCTTGGCGAAACGTTTCCGATTGGTGAGGTCACGCCCGAACATCCAGCCGACATGCGCGAACAGCAGCCCCTTGGCCAGGCCGCGCACGCTGCTGCCGTAACGCCAGGGCGAGTGCGGGTCGCCGTCACGGTCGGCGAAGGCGTGATGGCGCCGGTGGTCGGCCACCCACTGGATGACCGAGCCTTGCACCGCCAGGGACCCGGCCACGGCCAGACCGATCCGCAGCCACCGCTCCGCCTTGAACGCGCCATGGGTGAGATGGCGGTGAAAGCCCACCGTGACGCCGAGCCCGGTCAGGACGTAAGCCGAGGCGGCTATCGCCACGTCGGTCCAGCTCAGCCCCCACCCCCAGGCCACCGGCACGGCGGCGGCCAGCGCCGCGAACGGCACCAGCACGAACACCCACAACGCGACCATCGCCGCGACCGGTTTACGGCCGCCGATGAGCGGTGCCGCGCCGGCCCGCTCGATGACACCTGTTCCTGGCGAAGCCATGCCGACTTCCTCCCCCGAGCGGCAGCGTCCTTTCTCCCCCTGGACAGCAATTCACCTGCCCACACGCACGGAAGCCACTCCCGTGTCGATGCCAAGCTTCGGACGGGCGGGGACATCCCACCGCCAACGGATCGGGCGCGCCCGTCCCGCATGAGGCCGCCACGGCCCGGACACCACCCGCGCCCGCCTCCGAGCCCGTCAATCCTTCTGTTCGGGTTCCTTCCCGGGAGGCACCGCCTTCGCCGGCGGTTCCGGGGCCGCTCCTGCCGGGAGGGCGAGCGGGTCGTCCTTGAAGAGTTCGGGCACGGCCCGGTAGAGGATGGCGGTGATCGGCACGGCCACGACCGCGCCGGCGATCCCGGCCAGGATGCCGCCGACGGCCAGCACGATGATGATCGCCAGCGGGTGGAAGTGCAGCACCCGGCCGACGATCAGCGGCTGGAGCACGTGGTTCTCCAGTTGCTGCTCAACGATCAGGATGCCGACGAAGATCAGCGCGTAGATCGGGCCCTTCGCGCCGAGCGTGACCAGCGTCGCGACCGCGCCGGCGAAGAGGATGCCGACGATCGGGACGAAGCTGGCCAGGAAGATCAGTACGGCCAGTGCCGCCCACAGCGGTACTCCCATGACGGCCAGCACCACGCCCATGAGCACGCCGTGCACCGCGGCCACGGCGACCGTGCCCTGCACGTAGTGCGACAGCGTGGTCCAGGCGGTCCGCCCGGCCCGGTCGACCCGCGGCGCCATCCGGCCGAACCCCTTGAGGAACCAGGACCAGATCTGGTCACCGTCCTTGAGCAGGAAGAACGTCACGAACAGCAGGAGCACGATCGAGGCCAGCACCTCAACCACCACCACGGTTCCCGCCAGAACCGTCGAGGTGATCTGCTGCTGCCGCTCGGTGACCAGCTTGGCGATCTCGTCCACCCAGCCGCTGAGCTGAACGGGCTTCACGTGCAGAGGGCCGGTGTAGAGCCAGCCCTCCACCGTCTTGGCCGTCTGCCTGACCTGTGTCAGCAGGCCGGGGAACTCCTCATTTGCCCGCACGCCGATGATCCAGCCCGTCCCGCCCAGCACGGCGAGCGCGACGAGCATGGTGACCCAGGTGGCGTAGATCGCGCGCAGACCCGACTCGCGCAGCCGCCGGGTGAGCGGGAAGAGCAGCGCGGTCAGCAACAGGGCGACCGCCACCGGGAGGGCGACGATGCGCATCGTCGCCACGAAACCGAGCACGTAGTTGGCCACGATGCCGATGACGATCAGGCACGCGCACCACGCGGCCATCCTCGCCAAGGTCGCAGGCACCAACCGCAACAGGCGCTCCTGAGGTGAGTCCACGCCCGGGAAACTTCCCCACCGGTCGGAAATAGGCGCACTTCCCGACTTCGGTAAAGGAAAGTTGAAGCAGAGAATTTGCGTCACGGGCCCGGCGGCCTGCGTGGTGCCGGCCTGGCTTGCGGTGAGCACCGCGGGGGTGAACGCCGTCGGGGCGGCCGACACGCGCGAGGTCACCTGCCGACGTCTTGGGTTCCGGGATTGACGATGGCGGTTCGCCGATCACTGCCGTGTCCGGGCCAGCGCGTCCTGTGCCTGCGCCAGAGTGGGGTGGGTGGGAAATATGCGCCCCAGCAGGCCGGTCCTGCGGAGCAGTTGCTCACATGTACCGTGCAGGCCGATCAAGACCAGCGCGCCGCCGTCATGGTCGATCTGCCTCCATGCCCGGACCAGGCTGCTCAGTCCGGAGGAGTCGCAGAACTCCACCCCGGACATGTCCATGATCACTAACGGTGGGTTCTGCTGCCGGCACACCTTGACCACTTCGTGTTCCAGGTGCGTGGCAGTGTTCAGGTCCAGCGCGCCGTGGACGGCCACCACCTGGCCCGGAGGCGCCGCGCGCACGCTGAGCCGCAAGGGCGGCGGGTCGTTCGACATCGGTTGCGAAGGCATCGACGCCTCCTCTCGGGGGCCCTCTGCCCCGCGCCCGCTCTCTGATGTGTCGCGACGCCCGTCCTGTCACCGGCGCGGTTCGGTACGGCCGGTCGTCATGGCTTCTCCTCAGCAGTGGGTACGCGCAGGAGCAGCAGGGCGGTGTCGTCGCTGTGGTGGTCCCCGGCATACTCGCTCAGGGCGGTCGTGATGCGCTCCAGCGTCTGCTCGGCGTTCAAGCCGTCGTTCAGCCGGCCGGCACAGCGGGCCAGGCGCAGGTGTCCGGGTTCGGTCAGCGGCGCGTTACGGCATGAGGGCCCTTCTGGTCGGCGTGTAGATGTCGCAATCCACACCGAACCGAAGGCCCTCACCCCTTTACAAGATCATTTTTCGCGTGTCGCCTCGTACCTAACCTCTGTGGTCAGTACAGCTAGTGGTCGCTGATCAGGGCGTTCAAGGCGGCTGCCTTGTCCGCTTCGGTCGGCAGGCCGTAGCGGCGGGTGGTGTCCAACGAGCCGTGGCCGAGGAGGTCGGCGACCAGGACGGGGTCTGTGCCGTGGCGGATGAGCTGGGTGGCGAAGGTGTGGCGCAGGACGTGCGAGCTGAAGGGCTCGGTGGGGTCCTCGCCCAGACCGACGGCGTCGCCGAGGCCGGTGATGATGTCGCGGGCTGCGCGGTCGCTCAGGCGACCGCCGCGCTGGTTGAGGAACAGCGCGGGGTGGGTGCCGGCTCCCTTCCAGCCGGCGCGGGTAGCCAGCCAGTCGGTCAGGGCCTGGCGCAGGTCGGGGTGGACGGGCAGCAGGCGGATCTTGCCACTGTCGCGGCCCTGTCCGCGGATGCGTAGTTCGCCCGTGCGGGCTGAGAGGCGCACGTCGGCCAGGTCGAGGCCGACGACTTCGGAGATGCGCAGTCCGGCGTAGTAGGGCAGCAGGGCGACGGCTTTGTCGCGCGGGGAGGCGGTGAGCTGGACGTGGCGGACGTAGCGGCGGGCGCGCCGGGCGTCCAGGACTCGGGGGCGGTGCGCCGGGAGTCGCGTTCGCGCTGGGGCTGGGGCTTGCCGAGGCCGCGGCGGGCGTAGAAGTCGTCGATGGCCGACAGGTAGGCGTCGATGGTGTTGGGAGCGCGACGGCCGTCCTTGAGGTGGCGGCGGAAGTCGCGTACCGCGCCGGCGGCCGCGACCGCATCGGTGAGCGGATCGCCGTCCAGGGCGGCGGCGTCGGCTTGGACGGCCAGCCAGTCCAGGTAGCCGCGCAGCCGGGAGGTGTACTTGGTCTTGGTGGAGTCGGCCAGCGGGGCGCGCTCGAGTGCGGCGGTGTAGTCGGCCAGGACGGCGGCGTAGGGAGCGGGGAGCGGGACGGCCCGCGACCGGCGCGGGTTTCCGGAAGCGACTCCGGCCGGCTCCGTGATTCCCGAGGGCGAGTTTCCGGAAGTCATCCACAGAGTCTACTTCCGGAATTATGTGATTCCGGAAGTAGGAGGTAGACTGAAGGTACCGAGGACTTCTCGAGCGTTGGCACTCAGGTCTGCGTCGCCCCCGGCGAACCACCACAGGCCCCTTCGGAGGGGCCCGGATAGGTCAGCGACCATGACGCCGACACTTCTTTCTCAGCCCGCACCGCTCAGCCCCACTTCGTCTGCGATGCCTCGGGTCGATTCCGCGCTTCGGCTCAGTCTCCACCCGGTGCCGAATCGTCGATCGGTGGTGGATGGGGCCTGGTGGCCCTACTCCAGTGACACCGCCGCGGAGTTGCCCGGTCTCATCGCCGCCGTCGACCGACTGCTTGACCGGGTCACGCTCCGCGTCGGCGTGCATTGCGACGCGTGGCAGAACATCCCGCGCCGCATCCCGGCCCGCGGTCGGCAGGTCCGCGTCGGCTGGTTCCGCCACACCGACCCGCGCATGATCACTCTCAGCTTCGCGTCCGGCGAGCCGGTCGTCCTGCTGATCATCCCGTCAGGAACCGCCGCGGGCGTCGCCGAGGCCGTGCTCAAGCTCACCGCCCAGGACACAGCCGGCTTGACGGCCGACGCCATTCTCACTCTGGCGCACCTGCCGGCGGGCCCCGGTCCGCGTGCGTCGGCCGGCTCAGCCCGCTGGGAGAACGAGGGCGGGTCGGTCAACGGGCACAAGGCGGCCTCGTTCACGGCACGGCCGATCCTGGCGTGACCCGCGTGCCGCCTGCCGGCCGGATTGAGCGGTCCAGGCATCGCCCGTTGTCCGGCGGCGGGCCGATCTCCGGCCGGCAGGCATCTCATCGCGTTCCAGCTTCTCCACAGGAGACTTCCATGACCGTCATCGACACCGCCCCACTCGCCGAGGCGAGCGCCTCGGCGCAGACCCTCGTGCACTTGGCGGGGGACATCGACATCTTCACCACGGCTCAGCTGCGCAGGCGGCTGATCGACGCTCTCGCCCACAGCACCGGCCTGCTCGTCGTGGACCTGTCCCAGGTGACCTTCTGCGGCGCCGGCGGGCTGGGCGTGCTGGTCGGCGCTCAAGGCCGGGCCCGGTCACTGGGCATCACGCTCGCCCTGACCGGCGTTCCGCCGCGCATGGCCCGGCTGCTGCACATCACCGGCCTGGGCCACCGATTCCCGATCATCGCATGACCGGCATACCACTCACCTTCGAGCTCACCCCGGCCGGCTATGACGGCAGTTCGCCGTTCCCTCGGCCTGCGACACCGGCGCGGGCCGGTATCACCCCGGTGACACTGACCGCCGCAATCGTGATCGCGCCGTTCCTCGCGCTGGGCGCCGGCATCTGGCTGGCGTGGGGAGTCGGTGTCAGTCTCACCGACCTGCTCCTGGCCGTCGTCTTCTACGTCGTGACCGGGCTGGGGGTGACGGTCGGCTTCCACCGCCTGCTGGCCCACCACTCCTTCACCGCCCGTCCGTGGCTCCGCGCCGTCCTGGCCGTGGCCGGGTCGATGAGCTTCCAGGGCAACCTGATCGACTGGGTGGCCGTACACCGCCGCCACCACGCCTTCACCGACCGGCCCGGCGACCCGCACTCCCCCTACCGGTACGGCACCGGTCTCGGCGGACGACTGCGCGGCCTGGCCCACGCCCACCTGGGCCGGCTGTTCTCCAGCGAACCCACCTCGGCCACGACGTATGCTCCCGATCTGCTGCGCAACGACCCGGCCATGCTGCGGATCTCCCGCGCCTACCCCGCCTTGTGCGCCGCCTCCCTCCTCCTGCCGTTCGCGGCGGGCTGGGCGATCAGCGGCAGCCTCTACGGCGGGCTGACCGCGTTCATCTGGGCCGGCCTGATCCGTATCGCCCTGCTGCACCACGTGACCTGGAGCGTCAACTCCCTGTGCCACATGATCGGTGAGCGGCCGCACAAAGCCCGCCGTCATGACCGCGCCACCGACCTGTGGCCGCTGGCCCTGCTGTCCTTCGGAGAAAGCTGGCACAACGGCCACCACAGTGAGCCCAGTTGCGCCCGGCACGGCCGCAGCGGCCGCCAGATCGATCCCTCAGCCGCACTCATCAGCCTGTTCGAACGCCTGAACTGGGCCAGCGATGTGCACTGGCAGCCCCCCGACGTCCTCGGCCACCATCGCACGGTGGCCGGCAAGCACACGCTGCGCACCAGCACCCCGCGCCAGGGCGGAACCAAGAGGCGTTAGCCCTGGTCAGCACGTTGAGGGAGAAGCTCGTACAGCTGGGAAGAAGAACTAGGGCATGGGGAAGGACCTCCAGGGAAGGCATCGCGGTGACCGGTGATGGCGAGCAGGTGCTGGGCGGCTTGCTGAGCGCCAGCCAACTCTCCTCGCTGGAGGATCTGCCAGCCCTGGTCGCCGAGTACGGACGGTCGGCGGGCTTCTCCCAGACCATGATCTACGTAGCCGACCTGCAGCAGCAGGTGCTGGTCCCGCTGACCGGGCAGCGTGACGTGTTCGGCGAACCGCTCGAACCGATCCGGATCGACGCCACCATGGCAGGACGTGCCTTCCGCAACATGGAGATCGTCGAGGTCCGCCACGTGCTGGACCCCGCCGCGCCCGAGACCGCGCCAACGTCGCCGGCGGGCGACGGGCCGCAGCGCCTGTGGGTGCCGTTGCTGAACGACACCGAGAGGGTCGGCGTCCTGGGAGTGACCGTGGCGCAGGGGTCGGAGAGCATGGGGTTGCTGGCCGGCCGGCTGGCCTCGCTCGTCTCGCTGCTGGTGATCAGCAAACGCCTGCACAGCGACTCCTATGCGCGCCTGGTACGCGCTCGGCCGATGACGCTGTCGGCCGAGGTGTTGTGGAACCTGCTCCCACCGCGAGCCTTCGCCGATGACAACGTGGTGGTCAGTGCCGCGCTGGAACCCGCCTACGAGGTGGGCGGCGACGCCTACGACTACGCGATCGACAGTGGCACACTGCGCGTGTCGATCTTCGACGCGATGGGGCACGACACCGCGGCCGGCCTGACCGCCACCATCGCCATGGGGGCCGGTCGCACCAGCCGCCGCCAGGGCAAGGACCTGCCCGCGACGAGCGAGGCGATCGACGCGGCGATCGACGAGCAGTTCATCGACCGCTTCGCCACAGGAGTCCTGGCCGATCTGGACCTGCGGACCGGTTGGCTGAGCTGGGTCAACCGAGGGCACCATCCGCCCCTGGTGATCCGCAAAAGCCAGCAGGTCGCCACCCTGGACAGCGTGCCCGATCCGCCGATGGGCATCTGCCTGAGCCTGTCCACCGGATTGCTGCGCTACCAGTTGGAACCCGGGGACCGGCTGCTCTTCTACACCGACGGCGTCATCGAGGCCCAGAGCCCGGACGGGCAACCCTTCGGGCTGGAGCGCTTCATCGACTTCATCGTCCGTCACGAGGCCGACGGCACGTCCGCCCCGGAAACACTCCGCCGGCTGATCCACAGCATCCTGCAGCACCAGCACGGCCGGCTCCAAGACGACGCCACCGTGCTGATGGTCGAGTGGCGCACCGGGCGGCAACAGCAACTCGTCCTGGGAAAGATCGCGGTGCCGGGACCGTAGGACGCAACAGCATGGGCGCCGAGCCGGGCGCATGCCGACGATCAGGTGGCCAGGTCGACATCGGTGAGGCCGACGTCCTTCAGGAGCGGGTGTACGGATCGCGCCGGCGGTGCAGGCCGTCGGCGGCCTACCAGGGTCACATGCCGCCGCCCGAGCAAGCCATCTGGTCACCAGTCTGTCCGTGCCCGCCTGAAGCCTCTAGAAGCGAAAGTGCTGGATGGCGGTGCCCTTGCGGGAGATGGAGGTGCTCCAGGCCGTCAGGAAGCTGGCCAGGCGGGTCGTCCACGGGTAGTCGGCGACCTCGGGCTCGCGGCCCAGCAGGATCTCGCGTACCAGCTTCAGGCGGGGTTCCAGGCGCTCGATGTCCTGCGGGGTGTCGAAGCCGGGAGACCTCAGGAAGGGGACGACGGACTGGGTGCCGGCGTACTTCCTGGCCGCCCAGACGTGGAACCTCGTGTAGCCGTTGAAGCAGATCTCGCCTGCGGGGAAGTGGCGGATGAGTCGGTCGAGGAGGGTGGCCAGTTCCTCCTCGGACAGGAACCCGATCAGGCCGTCGGCGACGATCACGGCGGGGCGGTCGGCGGGGATTTCGCTGATCCATCGGGGGTCGTTGAGGTCGGAGCCGATGGTGTGGAGGTGGGGACGCTCGGGGAGCAGTAATTGCCTGGTCTTGGCCACGCCGGGCAGGTCGACGTCGTACCACTCGACGGTGGCGGGCGGGTCGACGCGGTAGACGCGGGTGTCGAGTCCGGCGCCCAGGTCGAGCCCGACAGCGTCGGGATTCTTGACGATGAACTGCCGAACGATGTTGTCCATGACCAGGGAGCGGTGGGCGATGCCCACGACGGGGCTGGCGGAGAGCTTGAACTGCCCGGCGTCGTAGTCGAGTTTCCTGACGATGTCGTATGCGGTCTTGTCGTGCAGGATCGGGTGTTTGGCCTGGTAGTCGAGCGCTTTGCCGGCCAGGGTGAGCCAGAGCGTGTTCTCCAGCGGGGTGAGGTCGGGGAGGGCGATGGCCATCGTGTCAGTCCCTTTTCTGTGGTGACTCGTCCAGCGCGGCCCGGGCTGCCTTCAGCGCGGTGTCGTCGGTGAACAGCCCGTGGGTGTAGAGCTCCAGCGTGGGCAGCGCGAGGCGGCGCAGCACGTCGGGCCCGAACTGCTCGTGGCCCAGCGCGCGCGCCAGCGAAGGCGGCATGGTCAGCGTGGCCACGCTGTTGAGCACGGTCAGCACCGCCAGCGCCCGCACGTCGGAGGACGGCCGCATCGAGCCGTCGGCGATCCCGGCCCGCAGGACCTGCTCCGACTCCTCCACCAGCGTCTCGACGAACGTGGCCGCGGCCGGTGTGTCCTCCTCGATCGCGCGCAGCATGTACCGCACCTGGAGGCGGTACTCCTCCGGGTTGGACAGGTATTCGCGAAAGAGGTCCTGCATGCCGCTCGGGCCGGCGTTGTCGGCCCGCTGGACCAGGATGCGCAGGACGTGGTCGTCGCAGACGCTCCGGAGCTTCTCCTTGCTGCCGAAGTGGTGGATGACCAGGCCGGGGCTCACTCCCGCGGTGGCCGCGACGGCGCGCAGATTGGTCTTGCCGAAGCCGTCCCGGGCGAAGTGTGCGATGGCCGCGTTGCGGATCTTGGCCTGGGCGGTCAGGTCCGACGATGCTGAACACATGTTTAGTAGACTAAACGGATGTTCAATACCTGGCAAGTCGAGGGCAGGCCCGTGATCAAGGGCCTGTAGCGCTTCATGACTCGTCGAGTGGTGCTTGATCCGCGGCTTTGACCTCCAGCCAACGGGCCTTCCCCCTTGAACGTGGACACCGTGGAGACTGGATCTTGATGTCCAGGGGAAGAGATGTCCCTGATGGTGATGAAGAACTACCCACCCGAGTTCAAGGCCGACGCGGTGGCGTTGGTGTTGTCGAGGCCGGATCGGACGATCACGTCGATCGCGCAGGATCTGGGGGTCAGTCGCGAGACGCTGCGGGTTTGGGTGCGAGCCGCGCAGGCCCGGGGCGAGGGCGGTCAAGTGGCTGGCGGGGTCAGGGCCGGTAAGGACACGTCGGCCGGGCCCGTACCCTCGGACGACGTGCTGGAAGAGGAGAATAAGCAGCTCAGGGCGCGGATCCGGGAGCTGGAGCAAGAGCGGGACATTTTGCGTAAGGCGGCCAAGCTTTTCGCGAACGAGACAAACTGGTGAACCGCTTCCAGTTTGTTGAGGATCACAAGGCGCTCTACGGGGTGAAGCGGTTGTGCATCCGTGACACCGAAGCCCCTGATCAGGCCCCCTTTGTGGTTCGCTCCGAAGTATGGGCCGCGTTCATCGACGGTGCGAAGAAGGGCGAGTTCGACTTCTGACCACTGCCGACATCGAAAGAGACGGGCCGCCGGCTAGCAGGTGAGGCTGTCTTTGTGAACGGCTCCACCACTGCCTTGCCGCCTTGACTCGCGCCGCCAAAGGCCGGCAATACCTCGGCCCGTCACGCTCGTGTCCTCATATAAGTGAGATGCACACGAGTAAACAACGAGGGCGGGTCCCGGCCGGAGAAGGCCGGACCCGCCTCGCGGAACCCGCCGCGCGTTGGGGCCGATGGTCTGACGCGTCGTTGCAGGGCACCGGAAGGATGTCAGAAGAACTTCAGTCGTTCCGGAACGTCTTGATCGGCGTCTTGGATGAACACTTTGCCGCCTTCACGCTGGATGCGTTCAAGGTAGGCATAGACCTGCAGGGCACGGTTGATGGTGTCGGTCTTGCTGTCGCCGGTGATGCTCACGGCTTCATCCAGTGCACGTGACGATCGAGGGGTCAAGTTCACCGTGACCCGCTCTAGCCGTTGCGTAACAGCAGTTTCATCTTGGGCAGCGGTTCCGTTCTTGGCCATGGTGTCAGTTCATTCCTCTGCGGAGTCCCCGGCCCCTAGTAGCGACTTGGGGCTCGGGCGAGGCATACCACGGCTGGGGGCAGCGAAACTTGCCGTGGGGCCTTGGTGCTGGGTGAGGGCGAGGTAGGGCGGCTTGGGCGGTGGACGGAGGGGATGTCCAGCGCGCCAGGAGGGTTTTGACGGTTGCGGTGATGGACGTGTTGCGCAGACAGGGGGCGGCCATCGGTGCCGTCGAGTGGGGTCACGATGCTCGCGGTTGTCGCTTCGACATTTCGCCTCCTGGGGTCCTGAGGGATCAGCCCGATGTAGCGACGCATCTCACGCTTCCCCTCGCAAGGTGCATCTTGTTGCATCGGTTGTTACGGGGGATCGTACGAACGGCGAAGGCTAAGGTCAAGCTGTTTGCTGCATGTCATGCATCACAATGCTTCATTTTAGCGACTGATTGATGAGTGACGTATGACCGTTGTGTGACTCTTGTGTGTTCGTGAGAGGGGGTTGGTGGTAGGCTGCCGCGAAAGATCCCGCCGGGTGTCCGCAGCCCCCTGCGGGAGTCGCGGGATCTTGGGTTTGTGTTCAGCGTCACCTGATCGCCCCGCTCATCGGCGGACACTTCTCGAGAAAGCCCAAGCCCGTGCAGAAGTCCGAAGTCGACATCCATAACGTCGACACCACCGATCTCACTCAAGAGGACGGCGCTCCGTCAGTCAGGGCGGACGTCCTGGCCGACCGGAGCCCGACCAGGCTCAACATCGAGGTGGAGCTCCTCAAGGGTTTCCGCTTCAAGATGGTGACCGAGACGGCCGACCACGTGACCACGAGGTTGGCGCAGACCCTGATCATGGTCGTCATCGCTGCGGCCGTGCCCGGTGCTCTGACGGCCGGCCTCCTGCAGTTGGCCTCGGCGCCGGGGTGGCTTGTCGCCATCGCGGGAGTGGGCGTCATGATTGTGGTCGGGGTCGTTTGCTTGAGGTGGATCAGCGCCCAGCACCGCAAGAGCGAGGAGTCGATGAGGGTGGAGGAGCAGCGGCCCGGCTCCTAGCCGGGATCGTGGCGGCGCGCCTGTTGTGAGAGCCGCCCGGACCATCCGGAACGCCGGGCCGAACATGGCCGACGCCGCCGGCTGATCGGGGCGGCTCTCAACATGAGCGCCCCACCTCATACCCGCTTAAGAACGGTAATCTGTGATGCCGGTCTGCCTTTGATCGTCCGCGACGATTCCAGGGTGCATCTATGCTTGCGATGCAACGAAGCGGCCAACATCCTTGTACGTGATTCGGAGGCGCGTCGATACCCCGGCACCGTCAGGTCCCTCGTGCGGTGGTGATCGCTACTTGGAAGCCGTAAGCCGCCAGAACGCCGCCGGCGTAGGCGGCTATCGGTGCCGCTACGTGTTCAGCGTCGCGGTGGACGCCGCGCAGGGTGTTGGAGGCGAAGGAGCGCTGGAACTCCAGGCCGACGTAGCCAAGCCCGAGGTGCGTGGTGGACAGGCCGCCGACGTGCAAGGGCAGCCCTGTTTCGTCGAGAGCGCCGAGCGGGGCGAGGTAGTCCAGGTGCGGCAGGTAGCCGGTCGCGTAGATGACCGTGTCGACGCTCTCGCGTTCGCCGTCGGCCCAGATGAGGTGGTCGCCGTCGAAGGCGGTGAACATGAGGCGGCGCTGCAGGCGGCCGTCGGTCAGGGCGGCGGCGTAGTCGCCGGTGTCCATGACCAGAGTGCCGGTGGCGATGCGGGCCAGCCAGGCGGGCGGGAGCTGGTCGAAGCCGGTGGTGGTGTGCCAGTAGTGCACGTCCTTGCCGCCGACGATCTGCGGCATGAGCTGCAGTGGCTGGCGTGAGGCGATCGTGACGTCGGCCACCGCCGCCAGTTCGTAGGCGACCTGGATGGCGGAGTTGCCGCCGCCGACCACCACGACGCGTTGCCCCGCGTACTGCTTGGGGTTGCGGTAGTCGGCCACGTGCAGCGCTTGTCCCGTGTAGCCGTCCTGGCCGGGAAGGGCGGGGACGTAGGGGTTGCCGAAGGAGCCGCTGGCTGCGATGACGCCCATGGTGTGCGGGGTGTCCCCGGCGGCGGTGTGGACGTGGAAGCCGCCCGCGCCGTCGGCTTCCACCGCTGTGACGCGGGTGCCGGTGCGGATCTCGACGTCCAGGCCATCGGCGTAGCGCTGCAGGTAGGCGACGACTTCGTCGCGGGTGGGGTAGTGGTCGCCGTCGCCGGGGAAGTCCTGGCCGGGCAGGGCGCTGTACCGGGCGGGCGAGAACAGGGTGAGGCTGTCGTAGTAGCTGCTCCACGAGCCGGTGGGCGTGTGCCCGGCTTCGAGGATGACGGGAGTGCGGCCGGCGTCGAGCAGGGAGCGGGCGGCGGTCAGGCCGGACTGGCCCGCGCCGATGACGATGGTGTCCATGCCGCCGGATCATATCCTCATATCCAGAAATGACAATACGGTAGAGTCGAGCCATGCAGACGGCAGGCAGCGGCATCCAGCTCACCGACGCGGCACGCGGCTTCCTCAAGGCCCTGGCCAGTGACACCCGCCAGCAGATCCTGTTCCTGTTCGAGGGCGGGGTGGAGCTGACCGTGAGCCAGGTGGCCGAGCGCTTGTCACTGGCCCAGTCGGCCACCTCCACGCACCTGGCGACGCTGCGCGACGGGGGTGTGCTCACCTCCCGGCGCGAGTGGAAGACCGTCTACTACCGCGCCAACCCAGACGGGGCACGGCGGGCGCTGGCCGACCTGCAGGCCGCCTTGGCCGCGTGCTGCCCGCCAGGTGATGCGCCCTCGGTCGGTGGGTGTGGCTGACTGGACGGGAGTCGGCCCACCCCCCTCGACTTAGGTGCTCATCTAATTTGACATTCCTCTAATCAGTGGTTCAGAATCTGAGCTGTTTAGATGAGTTTCTATTCAGGAGGTGCGCGATGCGCGCTCTGCTCACCCGCCTGCGCCGCCCCGCCGACGTCTCGGGCTTCACCTTCAACGAGGCGACCTCGGAGGTGTGTGACCGCACCTGCCGCGCCGACGCCGCCATCGAGCGCGCCCGCGCCTCCACCCTGTCGTCTCTGTCCTTCCGCTAACCCGCGCGCCATCAGGAGAGCCGTCATGAGTGACAGTTGCTGCGGCACCGTTGCCGTCGAGATCGAGCAGTTCGCCACCCCTCAGCAGGACGCCTCCGGGCCGGCGAACGATCTGCCCGTCGTCGTGATCGGCGCCGGCCCGGTCGGGCTGGCCGCCGCCGCCCACCTGGCCGAGCGTGGCATCGACTTCACGCTCCTGGAGGCCGGTGACCGGGTCGCCGCCTCGGTGGCGCAGTGGGGGCACGTACGGGTGTTCAGCCCGTACCGGTACAACATCGACGCCGCCGCCCGCCGCCTCCTGGAGGCCGACGGGTGGACGGCCCCGGACTCCGACTGGCTGCCGACCGGCGCCGAACTCATCGACGACTACCTCGCCCCTCTGGCCAAGCTGTTCGGCGACCGGGTGCGGCTCGGCGCAAAGGTGACCGCGATCAGCCGCCTCGGCTACGACCGGGTCCGTACGGGCGGCCGTGAGCAGGCCCCGTTCCTGATCCGGCTCGACGATGGCACCGAACTGCAGGCCCGCGCGATCACCGACGCCTCCGGCACCTACACCAGCCCGAACGTGCTCGGCGCGAGCGGCCTGCCCGCCCACGGCGAGCACGAGGTGTTCGTCGACCACGCCCTGCCCGACGTGCTCGGCACGGACCGTGACCGCTACGAGGGCAAGCGCGTGCTGGTCGTCGGCGCCGGCCACTCGGCCGCCACCACCCTGCTCGCCCTGGCCGAACTGGACGACACGCCGATCACCTGGGCGATCCGCGCCGGCAACGCCACCCGCACCTACGGCGGCGGCGACGCCGACGCCCTCCCGGCCCGCGGCGCGCTCGGCACCCGGCTGCGCGCCGACGTCGAATCCGGCCGCATTCAGTTGCTGACCGGCTTCTTCACCCACCGCGTCAACGCCACCGACCAGGGCATCCAGGTGATCAGCCGCGACCCTGCCGGCCACGAGCAGAGCGTCACCGTGGACCGGATCGTGTCGGCGACCGGCTACCGCCCCGACCACTCCATCGCCTCCGAACTGCGCCTGGACCTGGACCCGGTGCTCGGCTCCACCCGCGCCCTGGCCCCGCTGATCGACCCGAACCAGCACTCCTGCGGCACCGTCCCCGCCCACGGCGTGGACGAACTCGCCCACCCCGAGCCCGGCTACTACGCGGTCGGGGTCAAGAGCTACGGCCGTGCCCCGACCTTCCTGATGGCCACCGGGTATGAGCAGGTCCGCTCGGTCGTGGCGGCGCTGGCCGGGGACTGGGAAGCGGCCCGGGATGTGCAGCTCGACCTGCCCGAGACCGGCGTGTGCTCCTCCAACCTGGCCGAGGCCCAAGAGCAGCGGGTGGGCCTGGCCACCGGTATCAGCGGCGGTCTGCTGGCGGCCCCGCTCCCGCTCACCACTGTCGGAGCTCCGGCCGAGTCCGGCGGCAGCTGCTGCGGCTGAAGGGAAGCACCTGATGTCTGACGGCTATCCCACTGCCGCCCAGAAGGAAGCGCTGCGCCTCATCTGCGACCACGAGCCGATGCCTGCCGCCCGGCTGGCCGACGAACTGGTCGCCGCCCGCAGGCCCAGCACCAACCCCGGCTACGGCCCGGCGATCGCCCGGATGGCAGGAACGCTCGCCTGGCGGCTGCAGGCCCAGGGCTTCATCGCCGAAACCCTGGCGGGCCACTGGGCGACCACGACTGAGGGCCGCGAGCTGATCGCCTGTCCAGCATGAGTTCCTCCGCCGAGACCGCCGCCCTCCAACAGCAGGGCGGCGGTCCGCCGCGTTCCCGGCACGGCCGGCGGGTCGTCGCCGCGCTGGCCGTCACCCAGACCATCGGCTACGGCGTGCTCTACTACGCCTTCTCCGTCTTCCTCGTCCCGATGGCCCATGACCTGCACGCCACCAACGCCCAGGTCGCCGCCGCGCTGACGGTGTCCGTGCTGATCACCGCCGTCTGTGCGCCGCTCGCCGGGTGGTGGCTGGACGCCCACGGCGGGCGCGCCCTGATGACGCTCGGTTCGCTGCTCGGCACAGGGGCGGTGCTGGCCTGGTCGCAGGTCACCGCGCTGTGGCAGCTCTACCTGGTCTTCGCCGCCATCGGCATCGCCTGCTCGATGGTGCTGTACGAGGCCGCGTTCGCCGTGATCATCGCCTGGTACGGCGCCGACGCGCGAGGCCGTACGCGAGGCATCCTGGCCCTCACCATCGTCGCCGGGTTCGCCTCCTCGATCTTCATCCCGCTCACCGGCCTGCTGGTCGACGCCTACGGCTGGCGCCAGGCCCTCGTGGTCCTCGCTCTCGTCTACGGCCTGGCGGCGATCCCGCTGCACGCGCTGGTGATCCGCCGCCACCCGGCCCGCGCCCGCACACCCGAGGCCGCCGGGGAACGCGCCGACCTCGTCAGGGCCGCCGTGCGCCGCCGCCCGTTCTGGCTGCTGGTGATCGCCTTCACCGCCAGCGGCGGCGCGGTCGCCGTCATCGCCGTCGTGCTGGTCACCTACCTCATCCACCTCGGCCACAGCCCGGTCCTGGCCGCCACGCTCGCCGGACTGCTCGGCGTCCTGTCGGTCACCGGGCGGCTGGTCACCACCGGTCTGCAGACCCGCCTGCCCGCCGCTCTCATCGCCGCCGCGATCTATACGCTGCAAGGCGTCGCGGCGCTGCTCCTGCCGGTGCTCGGAGCGAGTGTCACGGGCGCGATCGGCTGCGTCCTGCTCTTCGGGCTCGGCTTCGGCATCGGCTCCATCACGCTGCCGCACCTGCTCGTGCAGCGGTACGGCACCGCCGCCTACGCCACCTTGTCGGGCCGCATCGCGCTCTTCTCCGTCGCCGACAAGGCCCTGGCTCCGCTCGGTGCGGTCGCCCTGGCACAGGCCGTCGGCTACACCTGGGTGATGAGCGCGGTGGCCGTGGCCTGCGCGATTGCGGCGTTCGCGCTGCTCGTCTACCACCGCCTATAATTTAGACCAGCATCGAATTAAGGAGTCGAGTCATGGCAGCCCCCGCCTCCACCCCATGCTGTGCGCCGATCGCCCGCGAGCCGCTCGGCGAGGCCGACGCCGCCGAACTGGCCACCCTGCTCAAGGCCGTGGCCGACCCGGTACGGCTGCGCCTGCTGTCGCTGATCGGCTCCCACGCCGGTGGCGAGGCGTGCGTGTGCGACCTGACCGGCGTGTTCGACCTGACCGCCCCCACCATCTCCCACCACCTGAAGGTGCTGCGCACCGCCGGGCTCATCGACGGCGAACGCCGTGGCACCTGGGTCTACTACCGGATCATCCCGGAGACGGTGAACAAGCTGGGGGCGCTGTTCGCGCCGCTCGCCGCCCCCGCCAAGGCGCAGAACGGCTCGGTGGACGTGGAACTCCTCACCGTATGACCGACGCGGCTCGCCTGGCCGATGTCGTGGTCATCGGCGCCGGGCAGGCCGGGCTGGCGGCCGGCTACTACCTGCGGCGGGCGGGCGTCGACTTCGTCATCCTGGATGCCGGACAGACTCCGGGCGGTGCCTGGCAGCATGCCTGGCCGTCCCTGCGGCTGTTCTCGCCCGCGCAGTACAGCTCCCTGCCCGGCCGGATGATGCCGATCCCGGCCGACGGCGGTTATCCGGACGCCGCCCACGTCGTCGCCTACCTCGCCGACTACGAGCAGCGTTACCGGCTGCCGATCGTCCGTCCCGCCGCCGTGCGGGCCGTGCGGCGCGCCGGCCCGCGGCTGGCCGTGGACAGCAACGCCGGCACCTGGCACGCCCGGATCGTGGTCAGCGCCACGGGCACCTGGTGGCGTCCCTATGTGCCGCACTACCCCGGCATCGGTGACTTCCGCGGCGAGCAGCTGCACACCGCCGGCTACCGCGGCCCTGAATCCTTCCACGGCCGTCGAGTGCTGGTCGTGGGCGGCGGCAACTCCGCCGCGCAGATCCTCGCCGAGCTCTCCCAGGTCGCCCAGACCACCTGGGCGACGCTGCGCCCGCCCCGGCTGCTGCCCGACGAGATCGACGGCCGCGCCCTGTTCGACCTGGCCACCCGCCGCCACCAGGCCGCCCTGGCCGGACAGGACGCCGACAGCATCGGCGACCTGGGCGACATCGTCGCCGTCGCGCCCGTACGCGAGGCCCGAGACCGGGGCGCGCTCAAGGCCGAGCCCACGTTCTCCCGCATCACCCCCGACGGTGTGGCGTGGGCCGACGGCAGCACCGCGGCGTGCGACGTGATCGTGTGGTGCACAGGCTTCCGTCCCGCCCTGGGTCACCTGTCCCCGCTACGGCTGCGCGGCCCCGGCGGCGTGATCGCCACCGAGGGCACCCGCGCCCTGGCCGAACCGCGCCTGCACCTGCTCGGTTACGGCGACTGGACCGGCCCCGCCTCGGCCACCCTCATCGGCGCCGGCCGCACCGCCCGTGGTCTCGCCACCGAGATCACCACCCAGCTTTAGGCGCACGCACTTCGGTGCCATTCACACCTTTGATTCGACCTCCGTCTATCTTGACGAACATCTAAGCAGTGTGAGATTGTGACTCCTGATTCGACACACATCTAAGTGTTGATGGCCTCGACCTCGCACCGGCAGAAGGGCAACCACCATGACGACGAACCAGACCAGCGGCGGTTTCATCGGCGACCTGGCAGAGGCTTTCGCGCCGCCCGCCGCCGGCGGCTGCTGCGGAGCTCCTGCCTCTCCCTCCCTGGCCAGTGACACAGCCCAGCAGGCAGATGCGGCCGCGACCGCCTGCTGCGGCAGCACGGCCGCCGCCCAGCAGGCCACCCAGGCCGGCTGCTGCGGTCAGACACCGGCCCCGGCCGCCACCCCGGCCGCCGAGGCAGCCTCCACCGGCTGCTGCGGATGACCTCCACCATGCCGGACATCCCTCAGGCGCCCGGCCTGGCCGCCGTCGTGGAGCGGGTGTCGGCGGCGCGGATGCTGGCCACGGTGCACGAGCTGGCCCGCGACCACTACGCGGGGCGGCGCGTGGGCACGCCCGGAGGCCGTGCCGCCGCCGCATGGCTCGCCGAGCGGCTGCGCGAGCTGGGTGCCGAGGTCGAACTCGACTCCTTCCCCGTCGCCGACGTGCGGGAGCTGTACGCCACCCCGATGCTGGAGTGGAGCGCAGGCGGCCAGGCGCTGCGCCTGGAGCACCGCCGGGACTTCGTCGAGCACCTCGCCTCGGCTGAGTTGCCGGAGCCACGCACCGCGCCGCTGGCCGCCGCCTCCGAGGCCGACCTGCACGACCGATGGGTGCTGGCCGAGGCCGGAGACTGGGCGCAGGCGTGCGAACGAGCCGAGGCCCACGGCGCTGCCGGAGTGCTGACCACGCGCGGCACCGACACCGAGGGGTGGATGCCCAAGATGATCGCCGGACCGGCCCCCCGCGTCGTCCCGATCACCGCCCTACGCATCGACCGGCACGCCCGTCTGGCCGACGCCCTGGCCGTCGGCCCGGTGCAGGTGACCGGGTCGATGCCACTCCGGCAGATCACTGCGGACGGCCACAACGTCCACGCCCGCTTTCTCCACGCCGGAGGAGCGGGGAGCGGGCCGCGGGTACTGCTGACCGCGCACTACGACGGCGTCGGGGACGACCCCGGCATGCGGCTGCCCGCAGCCGCCGACAACGCCTCCGGCGTGGCCGCCGTCCTGGAGGCCGCCCGCGTCCTGACAGCAGACCCGGCCACCCGGGCTGAACTGTCGGTGGCCTTCCTGGACGCTGAGGAGACCGGGGCATGGGGCTCGGCCCACCACGCCTCCACGCTTCCGTCCGACACGCTCGTGATCAACCTCGACGGCGCCGCGTACCTGCACCAGGCCGCCTCCGTCGAGGCCGGCGGACCCGCCCACGCCCTGCTGGCCACCCTGGACCAGGCCGCCCGGCTGGTCGACGTGCTGCTCCGGGCCGGCGCGATGGCGTCTGACAACCGCCGCTACGCCGCCGCCGGCCTGGCCGCGATCGGCATCGGCATGGGCATGCCCGGCTACCAGACCCCCGCCGAAACCCCCGACCGCGTCCAGTCGGACACTCTGGTGGCGGCAGCCCGCTTGATGGTGGCCACCACGTGGTTGCTGTCCAGTCGGTCTACCGGCTGATCGTCTTTCAGTGATGGGTCCTAGCTGGTAACCGCGATCGGGATTTCCGCGGCTTGCGCCCACGCCTTGATCGTCTCCCAATGGCCTCCCCACGCATGGGGATTGAGCTGGCCATCTCGCCCGATTTGAGCGTTCTCCGGAATGCCGTAGGTCTGGAAGAGGTCGCCGACCAGTTGTGCGGTGGCGCGTGCAAGAGGCTGGCCATCATCGGCCAGGTCATCCAGCCATGCAACCGACTCCCCGAAGGCGAGCCGGGCGACGCGTGTGCCAACGGGACGGTCGGCCCCCACAATCTTGGTGGGGGTGTGCAGGTGAACCCGATAGCGGACGAAATCCGGATTGTCGTACGGCCAGGCGCTGGTCGGTTCGGGGGCAAGATCGTGGGGTGAAGGAAGGTGTCAGCGACGAGCATCACACGAGCCAACGCCGAGCCATGAGCACCGGCGCGGTCTCGCCCGTGGCGTGAGAGGTAGCGCAGCGCGCTGGCCGTCCGTGCCACGTTTCGGCGTCCAGGACGGCCACCTTGAAGCTGTCCCCAGCCGCTGGTGACACCCCCTTGGGATGCACCGCGAAGGTTCCGCTCCCGTCGGTGTGGAGTTCGGCTCGGGTGGCATAGGGGGTGCCTGGCTCCGACTCGGCGATGAGCCGCCGGTGCGCGACGCCGATCTCCTGGAATGTGGGCGTGAAGGCGCCCACCATCACGACCTCTTCTCGTGCGGTGGATCGAATCCGCTCGACGCTGGGACCGTCCAGAATCAGCTCACCGGGCAGGTCAGGTACGAGCGTCACCACCAGCAGCGGTAGCGGATACTGCCCGCTGGTCTGGGCAGTCGTGGCAACGATGCCGTTCTCCAACTCCATGATGCGCTGGGCCTGGTCAGTGGCGGCCATGACCCTTCGGCGGTACGCCGCGGCGATTTCCGACTCCGACAGCCACACCTTGTCCGCCCCATGCCGGCGTGGCCACCGCAGACCGGTCTCCTTCTTCGCCGGAATGGAGACCGCGTGAGGAGCGAAAGAACTGGGAGGCACGGAGATCAGCAGTACGCCTCGGGACGCATCGCTGGGATTGCCGATCCGGTGAGTTTCGAACCTCGGCATGGGGTGGATGCGAGAGGCAGCAGCTTGGCGGATCCGGTTCTCAAGAGTCCCGAACTCGACATCCAGGATGGCGGAAGGGATCTCCTTCACCTCGGCCACTCCCACCATGATCACACCACCGCGATGGTTGGCAAAGGTGGCGACGTCGACGGCGATGTCATCGTTGCCCTTCTCCGTCTTGTCCTTGTCCCCAGAGGAGTACTGGCGCTTGTAGTCGAGATCTTCCGCTTCACGCGCGTCCGTGTTCCCGATGAGGGCATGGATCTGCTGGTAGGTCGCGAGATGCAGGGGCGCGCCCAGGAGGGCTTCCAGGCGTCGAGGGCTGTACAGCATCGAGTTGCCGATCTCCTTTGATCAGGGAACCGCGAGACTCCCTGATTGACAGTAGGAGAGGGGAGGCGACAAAGCGTGAGGAATGGAGCCATCCGGTCAAGCATCCGGCCCTCAACCGATCACAAGCTGCTGAGCAACTGCTCGACCCGCTGCCGGACTTCGTCGCGAATGGTCCTGACACTCTCGATGCCCTGCCCGGCGGGGTCGTCGAGCTTCCAGTCCTCGTACCGTTTGCCGGGAAAGATCGGGCAGGCGTCGCCGCAGCCCATCGTGATGACCACGTCGGAGGCTTGGACCGCGTCGACGGACAGGACCTTGGGGTGGGCGGCGGTGATGTCGATGCCGACCTCGGCCATGGCCTCGACGGCGACGGGGTTGACTTGGTCGGCAGGGGCCGACCCTGCGGAGCGGACTTCGACGCGGTCTCCTGCCAGGTGGCTGAGCCAGCCGGCGGCCATCTGGGAACGTCCGGCGTTGTGCACGCACACGAACAGGACGCTGGGCTTGTCAGGCATGCACGGGCTCCTTGGTGAACAGGCGGCGGCCGGCCAGGCTGACGTAGACCAGGGCGACCAGGACGGGAACCTCGATGAGCGGGCCGACCACTCCGGCCAGAGCCTGGCCGGAGGTGACGCCGAAGACGCCGACCGCCACGGCGATGGCCAGCTCGAAGTTGTTGCCGGCGGCGGTGAAGGCCAGGGTGGTGGAGCGCTCGTAGCCCAGGCCGATCAGCTTGCCGGCCAGGAACGACCCGCCCCACATGAGCGCGAAGTAGGCCAGCAGCGGCAGCGCGATGCGCGCGACGTCGCTGGGCTGGGCGGTGATCGTGCCGCCTTGCAGGGCGAACAGGATGACGATGGTGAACAGCAACCCGTACAGGGCCAGCGGGCCGACGCGGGGCAGGAAACGGCTCTCGTACCAGTCCCGGCCGCGGGCGCGTTCGCCGAGCCGGCGGGACAGATATCCGGCGGCCAGCGGGATGCCGAGGAAGATGAGCACGTACTGGGCGATGTCCCAGGCCGAGACCTCCAGCGCGGACTGTGCGAGGCCGAGCCAGCCGGGCAGCACCTGCAGGTAGAACCAGCCCAGCGCGCCGAACGCGACCACCTGGAAGACCGAGTTGAGCGCCACCAGCACGGCGGCGGCCTCACGGTCGCCACAGGCCAGGTCGTTCCAGATGAGCACCATGGCGATGCAGCGGGCGAGCCCGACGATGATCAGGCCGGTGCGGTACTCGGGCAGGTCGGGCAGGAAGATCCAGGCCAGCGCGAACATGACGGCCGGGCCGAGCGCCCAGTTCAGCACCAGGGACGAGAGCAGCAAGCGGCGGTCACCGGTGACGGCGCCCAGACGGTCGTAGCGGACCTTGGCCAGCACCGGGTACATCATCAGCAGCAGCCCGAGCGCGATCGGCAGCGAGATGTCGCCGATCTTCACCGCTTCCAGCGCGGTGTTCAGCCCAGGTACGAGCCGTCCGAGCAGCAGTCCGGCGGCCATGGCCGCGACGATCCAGACTGGCAGGAACCGGTCGAGCGTGGACAGGCCGGCGATGACGCCCTGCGCGGGCGCGGTCGATGAGGACATGGCGGCGCTTCTCAGACGGTCGCGGGCACGTCGAGCAGGGCCGACAGCTCGCCCAGCGTCTCGGGCACCAGCCGGTAGTACACCCAGGAGGCGCGCCGCTCCGAGGTCAGCAGCCCGACCTCCTTGAGCACCTTCAGGTGATGGCTGATGGTCGGCTGGGACAGCTCGAACGCGCCGGTGATGTCGCACACGCACACCTCGCCACCGGCGCGGCTGGCCACGATGGACAGGATGCGCAGCCGCACCGGGTCGCCCAGTGCCTTGAACACCCGCGCCACCCCGGCCGCCCGCTCGGCATCCAGCGGCTCGCGCATCAGCGGCGGGCTGCACTCCAAGAGCTCCAGAGGTTCCACATCTTCTCCGTATAGACAGTTATCGAAATCGATGTCTCTCTATATTGACATATATCAAAGCCAGGAGGAGTCGGCGGAGCTTGGGCAAGATCTCGTAACAGTGAAGGCCCCGCCGACTCGGCGAGGGCCTTCAACCACGTATGCGTACCGGTGTGCGTGTCACCTCTCGGCGAAGGGCACAACGCGGCTCCAGCCGAACGGTAGTCCGCGAAGGCGATAGGTGAGGCCCGGGGACACTGGGCACACCGGCCACGATGGATGTAACCGCCCGGCGGCCGCCCATGTTCCCGCCCGCGTTCCCGGACGCCGTCCCGGGCGGCGACTCAGGTCCCGGTCGAGGTGCTGCGGCGCTCGATCATCAGCACGTCCCGCCAGAGGCCGCGGTGACAGCCGATGTGCTCGCGGATGCCGACCACCCGGAAACCGAGCGCCTGGTGCAGGGTCAGGCTTGCGGCGTTCTCCGGGAAGACGCCCGACTGGATCGTCCAGACCCCGGCGTCCTCGCTGGCGGCGATGAACGCCGCCAGCAGCGCCCGGCCGATGCCGTGAGCCTGGCAGCCGGGGTGGACGTAGATGCTGTGCTCGACCACCCCCGCATACACCGGACGGGACGACACCGCCGAAGCCGCCACCCAGCCGAGCACCTCGCCGGAGTCGCTGTCGGTCGCGACGTACCGCAGGTGCGGCAACCGGCTCGCGCTGAATCCCTCCCAGCCGGGCGCGGTGGTCTCGAAGCTGGCCTGGCCGGTGTCCAGCCCGGCCTGGTAGATGGCCAGCACTTCGGCGGCGTCGCTCTCGCGCATCGGCCGGATCTCCAGGCCGGGCCCGATGGCGGGCTTGACGGCCTGGACGATGGCCGAGTGCACCCCGTCTCCGTGATCGGCGGTCAACGTGATCGTGACGGCGACGAAACCGGCCGCGACGAGCAGATCCCGGTACTCCTGCACGGTGAGCGATCCGGCGGCGCAGCCGATGCGCTGCTCGGCCCGCTGTCGCGCCTGCTCGTCGAGCACCTGGGCGGTGACGATGTCGCTGACGCCGAACCGGCCTCCTGGCCGCAGGACCCGGAACGCCTCGGCCAGCACGGCCGTCTTGTCGTCGGACAGGTTGATCACGCAGTTGGAGATGACCACGTCGACCGTGTGGTCAGGCAGCGGGATCGCCTCGATCGTGCCGTGCAGAAACTGCACGTTGTGGACACCCGCCTGTTCCGCGTTGCGCTGAGCCAGTTCCAGCATGGCGGGGGCGACATCCAGGCCGAAGACGGTGCCGTGCGGGCCGACGCGGCGAGCTGACAGCAGTACGTCGATGCCGCCACCGGAGCCGAGGTCGAGCACTGTCTCACCGGTACGCAGCTCGGCGACGGCGACCGGGTTGCCACACCCCAGGCTGGCTCGAAGCGCCCCGTCGGGGAGCGCGGTGGTGTCGTCGTAACTCGCCGGTCCGAAGCCGCCATCGGTGAAGGCGACGGGATCACAGTCGGCGATGCGCTGCCCGCTCAGCGCGCTGCGAGCGAGGGCGGAGTAGTGGTCGACGATCTCGTCGTGCGCCATGAGATCTCCCTTAGTCGCAGGCTGGCGCGGCCGGCGCCGGGTTGCCCATCACCACGTCGGCGGCGGTGGGGAAGCAGCTCACGCAGTTCTCGTTGATGCGGTACAGGCTCGACGTCCCTTGCCGCTCCACCAGGAGGAACCGCACCTCGGACAGGATCTTCAGGTGGTGCGACACTGTGGACTGACCCACTCCGGAAGCGGCCACGATCTCGCCCACGCTCATCGGCTCACGCCGCCGGGCCAGCAACGACACGATCTGGATGCGGGTGGCGTCGGCCAACGCCTTGAACCAGCTCGCATACTCCTCAGCCTCGGCACGCGGCAGAGGCCCCATCGTGTCGTTCATCGAACATCGACGATAGACGATTAATTGTGAAGAGGGAAGCCAGGCTTGCGGACTTCGACGTAGGGCATCGACCGTCGCGTTCGGGAGGGCGGCGCGCGGGAAACCGACCCAGATGCCAAGGTGGACGAGCGGAATACGGGCGGTAGCCGACAGCCCGAACCGCGACATTTCGCCCCGCTGTCGGGCCCCGATGAGCCGGACGCGTGCCGAAGAGCATGTGACGAGCATCAACTCGGCCATTCTCGCCTCTCAGAAGAGGCTCAAGAACCGAGAAAGCCCAGGTCAGATGGGGTCTGGTGTGGTAGGGCGCCCGGGGCTCGAACCCGGAACCTACGGATTAAAAGTCCGCAGCTCTGCCAATTGAGCTAACGCCCCTCGCACGAGCAAGGGTACAGAGATTACCGCCCCGCCCGCGACGCCTCCATCACCGGTAAGCGGGCAGCCCCGTCAGAGCCTCCCCGAGCACCAGTGTGTGAATCTCCTGGGTCCCCTCGTACGTCAGCACAGACTCCAGATTGTTCATGTGCCTGATCACAGGGTACTCCAGGGTGATCCCGTTTCCCCCCAGGACGGAACGGGCCTGCCGGGCGATGTCCAGGGCGGCCCGCACGTTGGCCAGCTTGCCGAAGCTGATCTGCCGGGGCTCCAGCCGTCCCTCGTCCTTCAGGGCGCCCAGGTGCAGGGCCGTGAGCTGGGCCTGGGCGGTGCCGACGTACATCCAGGCCAGTTTCTCCTGGGTGAGCTGGAACGCGCCGATCGGCTTGTCGAACTGGACGCGGGTCTTCGCGTAGTCCACCGCAGACTCCAGGCAGGCGCGGGCGGCCCCGACGACCCCCCACAGGATGCCGAAGCGGGCCTCGGACAGGCACGACAGCGGGCCCTTGAGACCGGTGACGTCGGGAAGCACGGCGGAGGCGGGCAGGCGGAGATCGTCGAAGTACAGGGACGAGGTGACCGAGGCCCTGAGTGACAGCTTCTTGTGGATCTCAGGGGCGGAGAAGCCCGGGGTGGAGGTGGGGACGACGAAGCCGCGGACGCCCTCGTCCGTCTGCGCCCACACCACGGCGACGTCGGCGATCGAGCCGTTGGTGATCCACATCTTGGAGCCGTTGAGCACCCAGTCGGAGCCGTCCCGCTTGGCGTACGTGCGCATGTTGGCGGGGTCGGACCCGTGGTCCGGCTCGGTCAGGCCGAAGCAGCCGATCGCCGTGCCGGCCGCCATGCGCGGCAGCCATTCCTCCTTCTGCTCCTCGGAGCCGTACCGCCAGATGGGGAACATCGCCAGCGAGCCCTGCACCGACACGAACGAGCGCAGGCCGGAGTCGCCCGCCTCCAGCTCGCGGCAGGCCACGCCGTAGGAGGTCGCGTCGGTGCCGGCGCACCCGTAGCCCTCCAGGTGCATCCCCAGCAGGCCGAGCGAGCCGAGCTCCGGCGCGAGCTCGCGCGCGGGGAAGACGGCCTCCTCGAACCAGTCGCCCACGTGCGGAAGGACGCGGTCGGCGACGAAGGACCTGACCGTGTCGCGGATCAGCCGCTGGTCGCCGTTGAGGCGGTCGTCGAGGCGCAGCAGATCGTCCATGGCGGGTCCTCTCCTCGCGTAAGGGGTTACCAGGGTTCTACCAGGGACAATCCTGATGTGCTAACACCGGCCCCAGGGGCAGTCTTGAGACATGAACGAATACAGCGAGCACAACGTCAAGAAGCTTCGCCGCACCAACAAGGGCCGGATCGTCGCGGGCGTCTGCTCGGGCATCGGTGAGTACGTCGGCATCGACGCGAACCTGATCAGGGTCGCCCTCGCCATCGCCACCCTGTTCGGCGGGGTCGGCGTCGGCGTGTACGCGATCGGCTGGCTCCTGCTGCCGGACGAGGAGCGGGACACCTCGATCGTCCAGGACCTGATCAGCAAGCAGCAGCAGCGGAACGCCACCGACTGGACCGGCGAGCACAAGCCGCAGCAGTGATCAGGCCGGCGCCCGGGCGGGCAGCTCCTGGGCATCACGGTCGTCCCGGGACTCGGTCCACATCAGGGCGAGCACGGCCGCCGCGATCACTCCGGTGATGCCGGAGAGCGCGACCACCAGCTCAGGACCGAGTCTCTCCGCCGCGAACCCGCCGACCAGGATCCCGATCCCCTGCACGGCCATCAACCCCGACTGCACCAGGCCGAACGCCTGGCCGCGCCGCTCCGGCGGCACATTCTGGACGAACGCCGCGTTCGCCGCGAGCTGGTACGCCCCACCGATCCCCGACAGAACCCACGCGGCCAGCACCAGCGCGAGCGGCGGCCGGAGCGCCGTCACGGCCAGGGGCGCGCAGCTCAGCATGGCCATCCACCCCATCAGCCGCAGCCGCCGCGCCGGGGTCACGAACCTGCTGAACAGGAACGCGCCCACCACCGTGCCCGTCGGCATCGCGGCCATCAGCAGACCGGTGATCACGGGCACCGACAACGACCCCGTGGCGAGTTCGGCGGCATAGGGCACGGCGAGGCCCTCAGGGAGGATGTAGAAGCCGCACAACCACGCGAACAGGACAAGCGTTCGCAACCTGTGCGAGCCGAAGACGAGTCGGGCTCCCGCCCTGGTCATCGCCCACATGGACGGCTTCGCGCCGTCCTGGCCGGCGGCCGGCCGCGGGCGCACCCCGGAGACCAGGATCAGGGCCGAGGCGAGGAACGTGGCCGCGTCGAGGGCGAGCGCCCGGTAGGGGCCCAGGGTGGCGATCATCGCTCCGCCCGCGGCGAAACCCAGCATCTGTACGGCCTGGTTCGTCATGTTCTGCAACGCCGAGCCGACGACGTACCGGTCGCCTTCGAGCACCTCGGGCAGCAGCGCCGCGCGCGCCGCCGAGAACGGGGCGCTGAGCAGCACCACGAAGAACACCAGCACGCACAACGCCCAGAACGGCATCACCGGCAGCGCCATCACGCCGACCAGCACCGCCCGGACGACGTCGCAGGTCATCATGACGCCCCGGCGCGCGAACCGGTCGGCCAGCCCCGCCAGCAGCGGCCCCCCGACGATCGACGGAAGGTACGTCAGCGCGTAGACGGCCGCGGTGGCCAGGGGCGACCCCGTGCGGGAGTAGACGAGGACGGCGAGCGCCACCTGGGCGAGCTGGTCACCGAGGAGGGAGAGGCCCTGGCCGTACCAGAGTGCCCGGAACTCCCGGATGGCGATGACCTCGCCGTAGGTGGCCTGGTCTGTCTCGGCACGGCGATGCCGTCCCGGCGGCCTACCTGCCTGCATGGCCCCCATTGGACTCCGCTGTGCCTGACTCACCGTGTTCGCTATGTGACCTAAGGTGCCCGATCATGAGGCAAGGCGCAACCCAAAGAAGTCAACGGGCTGCAAAGGGTCACCAGCCCAGTTCGTGAAGTCTGTCATCGCTGATCCCGAAATGGTGTCCCACCTCATGGACAACGGTGATGCGCACCTCGTTAACGACTTCCTCTTCTGTCTTGCATATCTGACATATGGGATTGCGGTAGATCTCGATCCGGTCGGGCAGGACACCTGAGTACCAGTCGCCGCGCTCCGTGAGGGGGACACCGGTGTACAGGCCGAGCAGGTGGGGCTCTGGCGGATCATCGACGACCGTGACGACGACGTTGCTCATGACGCGGGTGAGCTCGGCGGGGATCGTGTCCAAAGCCTCGGCCACGAGTTCCTCGAACTTCTCCCGCGAAACCTCGATCACGCATGCCATTCTGCCCTGTCGGTCAGGTATGCAAGAAACTGTATGAAGTTCGCTGACAGGTTGAAAGCAGTCATTCGATCACGTGCAACGAGGGCCGTGGCGGTGCTCCTGGTGGCCGCTGCCGGCGCGTGGCTGGGCATCTTCCTGAGCGGCACCGTGCACGCCCAGGTCGGCCCGGTCGAGACGGGCATGTCGCTCAGACCCGCCTGGAACGGCGAGACGGTCGTCGACGCCAGCCCCCTCGGCACGCTGACCTTCCAGACCCACGACGCCCCGCTCAGGCTCCGCATCACCCTGGAGAACATCGACCAGGAGCGCGCCAAGGCGCTCATCGAGGACCCCAAACTGGCCGACCGCCTGCCGGGCCTCATCGAGAGCGACCTCCTGGACGGTGTGCGCGCCCTGGCTATCCGCAGCATGCTCTGTGCCGGGGCGGGGGCCCTGATCGCCGTCCTGATGGTCTACAGGCGCCCCAGGACGGCTCTGGTGGGGCTTCTGGCGGCCTCTGTGGGCCTCGCGGCCACCGGGGCCCTCGCCGCCCTCACGTTCCGCCCCAACTCGCTCGTGGAGCCGCGCTACTCGGGTCTGGTCGCCGCGGCGCCGTCGCTCGTGGGCAGCGCGGAGTCGATCGTGACGAAGTTCGAGTCGTACCGGTCGCAGCTGACCAAGCTCGTCACGAACGTCTCGAAGCTGTACGACACCGTCTCGACCCTGCCGCTGTACGACGCCGACCCCAATTCCATCCGGGTCCTGCACGTCTCGGACATCCACATCAACCCCATCGCCTGGAACGTCATCCGCTCGCTCAAGGACCAGTTCGCCGTCGACATGATCATCGACACCGGCGACATCTCGGACCACGGGACCAAACCGGAGAACAAGTTCGTCGACGAGATCAGCCGCCTCGGGGTGCCGTACGTGTACGTACGGGGCAACCACGACTCCATGATCACCCAGAAGGCGGTCGAGAGGCAGAAGAACGCCGTGGTCCTGGACGACAGGGTGGAGAAGGTCGCGGGCCTGCGCATCTACGGCCTGGGCGACCCCCGGTTCACCCCCGACAAATCGGTGGCCGTCGACTCGGACCCGGACGCGCTCCAACAATTCGCCCGCTCACACCTGCCCAACGTGGACAAGGCGGACGTGGTGGCCGTCCACGACCCTGTCGTCGGCCGCGGCTTCAGCGGGGCCACGCCCATGATCCTGGCCGGTCACACGCATGACCGGTCGACGTCCATGCTGCCGTCCGGCTCGCGCATGCTCGTCCAGGGCTCGACCGGCGGCGCCGGCCTGCGGGCGCTCGAACACGCCCAGCCCACGCCCGTACAGGCCTCGGTTCTGTACTTCGACCGGGAGACACGCCGCCTGCGTGCCTGGGACGACATCACGCTGGGCGGCCTTGGGGAGCAGTCGGTGTACATCCAGCGTCACGTGGAGGCCGACCCACAACGTATGATTTCTCCGGAGCCAACGAACGCCCCGTCGCCAACGGGAACGGTCACTGGCACTGCGTCACCGACCGCCGGTCAGCCACTTTGGCATCAAGGGCAATCGTCCCCTATGCTTCAGAGGTCTCCGACGGAAGGCGACAGGGAATCCTGAGCCCCCATCGTCTAGCGGCCTAGGACACCGCCCTTTCAAGGCGGCGGCACGGGTTCGAATCCCGTTGGGGGCACTTGCGAGTGTTTGGCGCACCGCGAACCGGCTGGTCGAAAGGCCACCGGGAAGCTGGTAAGCTAAGCAAGCGCAAACAGAAAGAAACGCAAGAAACGCAAGAAACGCAAGGTCCTGTAGAGCAGTTTGGAGTGCTCGCCACCCTGTCAAGGTGGAGGTCGCGGGTTCAAGTCCCGTCAGGACCGCTCTGGGTCAGGTAGCTCAGTTGGTACGAGCGTCCGCCTGAAAAGCGGAAGGTCGGCAGTTCGACCCTGCCCCTGACCACCAGCTTTGAACAACAAGGAAGCCCCGAGCGGATTACCGTTCGGGGCTTTTTGACGTCCGGTGACAGCAACAGTGACAGCAACGTCGCGCTCCCTCGAAGTAGAGCCCGCTGCTCCAGGCGTGTACCCAGTCATCCTCGGCGCGTTCCACCACTAGGCGGTCCAGCAAGACTCCTGCAAGAGGTGTGTTGACGAGATCAGGTGCCATCCCGGATTGTCCAAGGTTTTGATCGTCACGCCGTAACCGTGCTCCTAGTCGTCATTACAGCAGGAGGTATACCAAGACCGCAGGAAGACGAGTGCATCCGTGATCACGTGGCGAGTCTGCCAGCCGTGCCCGATGGGGTGGCAAGCCAAGGGGAACGGCGGGGAGTCACGGAGAAGGCGATCAGTGTGCTGAGCTGCATATTCGCAGGTCGACCGAGATCAGCGTGCGTCTTTGCAAGCAGCATGTCAGGAGTTCGAATCTCCTAGGCTCCACTCCGTGAAACGTCCCGCAACCGACTTTGGTGCGGGGCGTTTGTGCCACTAGCCCTTCGGCGCCGTCCCGAGGGCCGCCGGGCCAGTGCCCGCGTCAACCCGTGTCGTCGCAGCAGCTTGCTGACGCCCTCGTAACCGCTCCCGTCGCTCCTGATCGGCGGGTGTATGCCTGCCCCTTCGCCCGTACGGCATGCCTCGGTCGTACACCTGATACGGCGAAGCGTCACGACCCAATGACTCTACGAATTCAACCTGTGTACTGGCCTGGTCACATCGCCGACGCCACCACTACCCATGCCCGAGCCAGCCACTACGGGAGGCGCTGGCTCATGCATCACGAGATCCGGCTGTAGTACTAGTCGAACTCGCCGTCTTTTACGCCTTCAATAAAAGCCTTCCATTCGCTAGACGTAAAGACTAGCGCTGGCCCGGTGGGGTTTCTGCTGTTGCGAACGCCGCGGCGTCCTCTGGACAGATCGGCAACCTCAACGCAGTTATCGGCTGTCTGTGACGGAGACGCCTTGCGCCACTCAGCTGTCGCCAGTTCCCAGGAAAGACTATCCATCGGCCCGTGTCTCCTTGCCGTCGGCGTCTCAGTTAGAGGAAGAGCATCGGCCTGTAGTGCTGTCTGGATCAAAGCACGCAGAGAAGCGCCTGTCCACATCCCCGCGTCAAAAAGGTCGCCAAGATCCTGCGGCACAGCCTCAGGGATTTCGGCCTGCGATATACAGCGAAGGCTTTCTTGCGCAGAATGGGAAGCGTGACAGCTTCCCCCTCCTCGCAGCCTTCCGCTACGCCGCCAAGCGGGCCACGTAAGAGTCGGGCGATGGTTGCTGTTGGGGTGGCGATATCTTCGACTTTGCTGGTCGCCGGGACGCTCGGGCTCTTCACCGATTCACTGTGGGCGCCTGTCGACGTGCTGGATGTCTTGGACAAGCGCGCCAGCGTGATCAGCATGTTTGTCGGCCTTGCTGGCCTGTTCGTCGCCGGTGCAGCCCTACTGGCGCAACTGCGTTCGTCCTCGTCCGCTCAGCACCTGCCTGCTCCGCCAAGGACGCCCGCCAAGGCAGGGAAATCTCTACTCATCGAACAAGCCGGCAGCACGCAGGGGATGGGAGCGGCGACACTCACCGTAAGGCATGCGTTGCCTCCCGTGGCTGATGTGCCCTCGATAGGGATTACAGGTATGCCACGTCGCCCATCATCAGTGTTCGTTGGCCGGGAGTATGACCTGGATCTACTGAACCAAGCGTTGACAGTAGATCCCAAGGCGATCATCCAGGCGGTCGTGGGGCTTGGAGGCATCGGCAAGAGTGAGCTGGCACTGCAGTATTCCATCCGTCATCGAGACACCTATAAGCAACTGTGGTGGATAGAAGCTGGAACCCCCGAAAGCATCCAAGCGGGACTCGCCAGGCTGTGCCGGACCCTGTGTACAGCTATTTCATCAGTTGCTGCAGCGCAGGCTCCCACCGAGGAAGCTGCAGCTTGGGCATTAGCTTGGCTTTCTAGTCGTTCGGACTGGCTGGTGGTCTTTGACAATGTTGACGAGATCGATCACTTGCAACCTTATCTTGGGCAACTGCAGGCGGGGCATGCGGTTATTACGAGTAGGCGCGACATCGGTTGGCGGGAGATTGCCACGGTGGTCCACCTCGACGTCCTGTCACGGGTTGATGCGGTCGAACTGCTGTCGCAAACCATCAGCGGCTCGGCTATTTGGGTACCGAGTTTGGCTAACGAGCTGGCCGAGGAACTAGGCGGCCTCCCGCTCGCACTTAAGCAGGCTGGCGCCTACATCGCCGCCACCCCCGGGATGGATTTGCCTCGATATCTGCGTCTGCTGCGTACGGCTCCCCGTCGCGTCCTGACCGCTGACGGCCATCGGGGTCGAGGATCCGAGCAAGTCATCGCTCGCACCTGGGCCGTAACTCAAGACCGTATTGCAGAGACGGACCCACTGGCGGTTCGTCTCCTGCGATTGCTGGCCTGCTATGCCCCAGATCATCTGCCCTGCCAAGTGCTGTATGGCGTTGACGGTGCCGATGAGATGGCAGTCGCCGAAGCCCTGGGTGCGTTGGCCTCCTACAGCATGATCAACAGGTCGCCGGATGGGCAACATATAAGTGTGCATCGCCTAGTTCAATCCGTCACGCTTGCCGACCTGTCCGATGATGAACTAACGGCTGTCCGCACCACCGCGGCCCAACGGCTTGAGGCTGTACTTCCGAATGAACCGAAGGACATTTCCTTCTGGCCGCTGTACGCTCGCCTGCTGCCGCACGCACGGGCCGTTCTGGCTCCGGACTCTTCTGCCATGAGAAACGTGATCGATTATCTGGATGCCAGTGGTGACGATCGCACCGCTCAAACCCTTCAGCAGCACCGCGTGAAAGCTCTGTCCGAGAGGTTGGGGGCCGAGCACATTGAGACGCTGACTGCCCGCAACAATCTCGCTCGATGGACAGGCCTCGCCGGAGACAGGGAAGCTGCACGGGACCAATACGTGGCCTTGCTCCCGGTGATGGAACGCGTGCTGGGTCCGAAGCATCCGGATACGTTGAGTTCCCGAGCTAACTTCGCCTTCTTCACCGGATGGGCAGGCGATCAACTCGCGGCACGAGAACAGTACGAGATACTGCTACCGATGATGGAGCAGGTATTGGGTCCGGAACATCCAAGCACGTTGAGTACCCGCGCCGACCTTGCTCGCTGGACCGGATTCGTTGGAGATGCCTGCGGTGCGCAAGATCAATACAAGGCTCTGCTGCCGATAGTTGAGCAGGTGTTGGGTCTGGAACATCCGAGTACGTTGAGTGCTCGTGCCAACTTCGCCTATTGGTTAGGGATGGCGGGAGATGCCGGAACGGCGCGAGACCAATGCCTGGTGCTTCTGCCGGTTATCAAGCGGGTGTTGGGTCCGGAGCACCGAACGACGCTGGGTGTCTGGAGTGGTCTTATTTACCTAACAGGGAAGGCTGGTGACGTGATTGCGGCACGGGACCATTACATTGCACTGTTGAAGGTTATGGAGCGGGTGCGCGGGCCACAGCATCCAGATACGTTAGCTGAGCGCGCGAATCATGCTCATTTCACAGGGCTAGCAGGTGATGCGCTCGCGGCAAAGGAGCAGTACGCCGCTTTGCTTCCAGTGATGGAACGAATTCTAGGCCCGAGGCATCCCCAGTCCGTGAAAGTACGCACGGAACTCGTGCATTGGACGGAGCGCGCCGAGAGGCATCCCTGAGATGAGGGACTTTCTACGGGACGGGGAGCGCCCATAGAGGGTCTCCAAGAGAGAATCACGGTGAATCGGTCTTTTGGACTCGATAAGAGGAGCCTGCTCGTCGAAATAGTCTGGCCAACCATGCTGAACATGGCGCGAGTTACAGAGGCCGCATCGCAGACGATCAACCGTCAGTTGCAGTCCCTGTTGCAGTTCAAGCCCGTACCAGCCCGTTCAGAGCAGACCACCCATGCCCACTGACCTGCATTGAACGATTTGGAACGGCTCGAACTGGATCTGTTCACGCCCCCGGTTGCTTCCACAACAGCTCCGGAGGCGGTGTGTAGGCGAACCAGCCGAAGGAGGTGGACTCACCGCTCGGGATAGAGAGCTGGCCGGCCGTCCACGCAGCCGCCACGATGGCCCCCGCCCAGAGCAAGGCTCCCTTCCGCGCCGGAGGCAGGGGCGAACGAGCCGCCGGGAGCAACGCGGCGATGGCCACGGCATAACAGAGGATCGACGGCCAGGGCCCGTCAACGGCAGAGGACTGGCCGGTCAGGGGTGGGGCCGGGGTGGGAGGAAGATCGTGAACACTCAGAACGAGAGGACGACGCAGATCGCCGCGACCCCGAAGAGCGTGGTTCGTGGCGAGGCGCGCAGCAGGAGGCCGGCCAGGATCACCGGTAGCAGGAGTTCGGCCCACGAGAGCAGCTGCCCCCATGGACTTGTCGTCATGAGGAACGGAACGACGGAGTCGGTTCCCCTGCAGATCCCGACGTTCAGCTCTGCCGCGCCGATCCTGGAGGTCTTCAGGATGACCGGGCCGGAGGCGGCCAGGACCGCCCCGACGCGGAGTGCCTCTGCGAGGAGGTGCGTCTCCGCATGAGGTGTCTGCGCCACGACAGCCTCTCCGTTCTCCCGCTTGCCGGTAGATCGACTCGGGCGACAGTAGCGGACCAAGGTCATGATCTTGCATGCGCGATGACAGCAGCCCTGACAGCAACGTCCCCGCACGCGGGCTCACTTCGACCGACCGTCCACCACCCTCTGACCACGAAATCCGGCATCCGATCAGGGCGATTGGTCCGCCTGAAAAGCGGAAGGTCGGCAGTTCGACCCTGCCCCTGACGCCTGAGTGGCCGTGAGGCCACTGTTGACCTTGTACTGGGGGCGAGATCTTGATGAGCTTCGCGACTTTGCGCGGTGATCTCTTTCCGGACGGCGCTCCCCAGGGCGTTCCTCAGAACGGCGTGGATGAACTGGACCATCCGAGGCTCGATCTTGTAGGCACAACACTCGCCGCTCTTCTTGGCGCAGCGCTCGGACGGCTTCCGCGCCTTGTCCATCCGTGCTGGCGACACTGGCAGCCGGACCGAAACGACGTCACGAACTGGCGGACGTCGGCCGCGTTGAGCCTGTCGAGGCGCTTCTTGCCTAAGCGGGGGAACGAGATGGCGCCGGACGACGCTCTAACACCCCCCCAGGAGGGGCAGTGTCCGCAGTGTTGCGGCAGGTTTGGTTTGGTGCCGCTCAGGAGGGACAGCCCTGTCAGGCAAGCGATCACGAGCGATATCTAGAGCGACTTTGGGTAGTCAGTCATGTCAGTAAGTTAGGCGGTCGTGTACTCGCCTAACCATTCACGCCAATTGTGACAGAGGACTATGTCCTCGGCGCAGAATGCTTGGTGCGATGTAGTAGGAGCAACAGCGGTGTTGTTCAGTCATGGACCAGTATGCGAAGTCTGTAAGCCCGTGCCGCATGAGTCATTGGGATGGCTCTCGCCCATCCCTCCCGTCCTCAGCCCGGAAGGCGCCAATTGCAGACGCCTTCGATGCAGAGCTCGGTGGTCGTCTTGCGGGGGTCCGGCGCTTTGATGGATACCTTGCTGCCCCACCGTTGGTAGTGGGTGTCGACGCGGAGGGTCTTGCCCGCCAGTTCGTCGAGGCCGTCGGCGAACGTGAACGTGCTCTGCACCCTGCTGACCAGGCCCGCGGAAGTCAGCGTGACGGTGTAGGCGAGCCTCGTGGCCGGATCCCAGCCGGCGTGGGGCGAGTACTCCGCCCAGCGGGAGACCTGCCCGAGCTCCTTGAAGGTGATCGCGCCGGTGACGGTGTCCCCGCTCCGCTGCCCGTTCTTCAGCAGGGCGGCCAGGGTCGCGGGCTCAGCCGGGTTGACCAGCTGCTCGTCGTAGCCGAGCAGCTCGGTGTGCCAGAGGTGCAACTGGTGGGAGTCCTTCCACCACGTCTTGTCCTTCTTCAGCGATTTTCCTATGAGGCCGCCGGACTGGTAGCTGGTGCCGCCAATGTCGTGGTTGAAGCCGATGACACGTTCGCGCCCGTACTCACCTCCGGTGGTGGAGACGTCCAGGGCCTTGACCTCACCCTTGGCGTTGAACTCGAAGATCCCCTTGCGTCGGCGCTTCGCCCGTTCGTCGGCGCCCTCTAAGAGGGTGGTGGTCTCTGTGACATGCATGCCGTGTCCGGGTGCCAGAACTGCCTTCAGCGCCTGGAGAGGATTCTTGGTCACTGCCTGCGCGGGAGGAGCACCCGCCAGCAGAGCACCGCAGGCCACCAAAGATGTGATCATCCGCCTCATGATGGTGATCCTGCCGCGATCGGATCACGTCCGGAACACGGGCCGAATGCGACCATCGAAGATCAGAGCGCGATCGGATGACATTGGGGATTCGCAGACCTTCTCCGCGGGCTCTGAGCCTGTGCCTTTCGGTTCCCAGCGCGATGCCGACTTTGACGAAGGAGGCGTGGCGAGGAACTCGTCTTCGAGCGCTGCGAGTGACGGGCACAGTCGTCGGGCGTGCCGAGAGCCTTTCGCTTCGCCCTTCTGGAGGCGTGTGCGTGGATCGTCATGGTGGCCTCGATGTCACTGTGGCCGACGATGTGCGGTGGGGCGTCGACGTCCAGTTCGTCCACGCCGTTAGCCGTGTCGTATGCCGCCGCTACGGTTCGGTCGTGGATGACGATTTCAGGAATGGCCTCATCTGGTGGTCCACGCACCACGCCACCGTTGGACTGGTCGTGCGTGACGGCATCGTGGTCGAGGCTGCCCCGTACGCCCGGCGATGGGCGCAGGGACGCGACGCCCGCGAGATCTACCGCAAGGGGGAGTCGCAGAAAGGCGTGACTCTTGCATGGGTGCCGGCGACGGAGACCGGGCGAATGTGAGAGAGCCAAGGATCGCGATCGAGAGCCTTCGATCTCACTTACGGGAACTCGATCCTGACGATTGTGCTGCTCAGTGGGTCGTGCGGCGGTTGGAGGGCCGGGGATTCGACTACGTTCGCGTACTCCGGGATCGGGTCATAGCGAAGCGCGCCCGATGACGGTGTCACCGGGTTCGCCTGGCCAGCGGTGGGCCGCCGCGTGTCGCGTTATCGACGGCTCGGGGCATGGCGTGGCGGCGGCCAGGGCTCGGCTGTCGGGGTGGGGTCAAGGGTGGAAGAGGGTGTTCAGGGTGCTGAAGTCCAGGAAGTCGGTCAAGGAGTCGTAGGTGCCGGTGGTGAGGAGTTCGGCGGCGGCTTTGCGGGCGGCGGTGTAGGCGGTTTGGGCGAGCGCGGTGCCGAGGCTGATCCGGCGGACGCCGGCCTGGGTGAGTTCGGCGATCGTGGGGCCGCCGGCGACGGCCATCGCGTTGACCGGGAGCGGGGACTCGGCGCACAGGGTGGCCAGCGCGTCGAGGTCGAGGAGGCCAGGGACGAAGATGCCGTCGGCGCCGGCCTCGGCGTACGCCGCCGTGCGCTTGAGCACCTCGTCCAGGCGGCCGGCGGAGGGGCCGATGGCGAAGAGGAAGACGTCGGTGCGGGCGTTGACGAACAGTCCGGGCAGGCCCGCCGCGGCCGCCGCCTCCCGGGCCGCGTGGAGTCTGGCGGTCTGGTCGGCGAGGTCGAACAGCGGGCCGCCGACGGCCTGGGAGTCCTCCAGGTTGACGCCCACCGCACCGACTCCGGCCACGGCCCGGACGGTGTCCGCGACGTCCTCGGGGGCGGGGCCGTAGCCGCCCTCGATGTCGACCGTCACGGGGAGGTCCACGGTGTTCACGATGCGCTGGGCGGCTTGCAGCATCTCGTCGCGGGTGAGGTGCTGGCCGTCGCCGCGACCGAGGGACCAGGAGACGCCGCCGCTGGTCGTGGCGATGGCTGTGGCGCCGGCTGCGGCGATCACGGCGGCGCTGGCGGCGTCCCAGGCGTTGGGGAGGATCAGTACGGAGTCGGCGCTGAGCCTGCGGAAGAGGTCCGCCTTCCTCTCAGAGGAGGGAGAAGCGGAGGAGGAGTTGTCCACAGACATGTGGGTGACCGCCTTCGGGGTGTTCGGAGTCCGGCACCATGGCTCGGTGGGTGCCTGGTCCGGGATGTTGCCGGGCCGCGAGGTAGGCGTCCATTGATTAAGCTCTGACCGAATCGTGGACCTCCGGGAGGCGGGATGAAGGCGCGGCTGGCCTTTTCGGTGAACGATCTGGCCGAGACCCGGTTCGCCGTCTCGTCCATGTGGGAGGTCGTCACGAGTTGCCGGGCGCTGGCCGCGGCCACGGTGCCCGATCCTCATCGTGGGTGGGCCGAGCAGGTGCGTCCCCGGGTGGCGGCGGCGGGGCTCGATCGTGGGTGGCTGGCCGACATGGTGGCGCCCGTCGGCCATTTCCCGGACTTTCTCAATCCGACGACCGCGTCCCATGAGCTGCCCGACGAACTGGCGGCCATCGAGGCCACCGACCCCGAGCAGGTACGACGAGACCTCGACCTGTTGTCCGCCGAGCGGGACGGCCGGTTGCCGCCCCGGTTGCGGAACCTGCACCGCAATCCCCGGGCGTACCTGCCCAAGGTCGTCGCGGAGATCGAGACCTACTGGGAGCTCGCGATCGCGCCCTACTGGGCGCGGATCCGGTCGGTGCTGGACGCGGACGTCTTCCACCGGGGCCGCCAGGTGGCCGAGCACGGTACGGCGCGGACGCTCGACCAGCTCCACCACACCGTGCGCTGGGACAGCGGCGGTCTCCGGCTGGCAGAGCGGCACTGTGCGATCACCAGGATCGAGACCGGTGCGGGGCTGCTTCTCGTGCCGTCGGTCTTCGCGTGGCCGCGGGTGCTCACGCGGTCCGTCGCGTCGGAGCCGCCGCAGCTCGCCTACCCGGCGCGTGGCATCGGCGCGTTGTGGGAGTCGCGGCGGCATGCGCCCATGGACGCGCTCGCCGCCGTGATCGGCCGTTCCCGGGCGTTGATCCTGGCCGAACTCGACTCGCCGGCCTCGACCACCGAGCTCGCCGAGCGGTCGGGGATGTCCGCGGCGGGGGTGTCGCAGCATCTCACCGCGCTGCGGGCCGCCGGGCTGACCAGCACTCACCGGGCGGGCCGCACGGTGTTCTACGCCCGCACGGGTCTCGCGGACGCCCTGCTCACGGCACAGGTGTGAGCGGGAGTGGAGCCTTTTGAGGGGCTCTGGTGAGGTTGAGGGCAGGGGCGCTGGTGGGGTTGACGGTGGAGCCTTGGAAGGGCGCTGGTGGGGCTGAGGGTGGGGTCTTCTGAGGGGGTCTGGTGGGGGTGGGGCGGCTGTTCGGTGCATTGGCGGCGTTGCGGCTGATCGTTGGGTGGGTTGGGTGACAGGCCGGACGGGGGCCGGTGCGGGCCTTGTGCTCGCTGCTGGGCTGTGGGGGTGGTTCTGGCGCGGCGGGTTGCGCGGCCGGGGGTGGGGCCTGGTCAGCCGGGGGCGTGCTGTGAGGCCGCGGAGGCGTTGATCTTTTTTGTCTGGATCATCCTGACTATTGTGATCCCCACTGTTCGGGGGGAAGGCGGGCGATGGACGAGGGTGGGGCCGAGGCGTTCCTGGGCAGCCGGTACGTGCTGCTCGACGAGATCGGCGCCGGGGCCATGGGGACCGTCTGGCGGGCACGGCACCGGGAGACCGGCGAGATCGTGGCGGTCAAGCTGTTGCGCAGCAACCTCGTCGGCGACCAGGACCTGGTGCTGCGGTTCGTGCAGGAACGCAATGTGTTGCGCACCCTTCGCCATCCCCACATCGTCACGATGCGCGACTTCGTCATCGAGGGGGAGCGGCTCGCGCTGGTGATGGACCTCGTCGAGGGCGGGGATCTGCGCGGCCTGCTCCAGCAGCACGGCACGCTGCCGCCGGCCATGGCCGCCGAGCTGATGGCCCAGGTCGCCGAGGCGCTGGCGGCGGCGCACGCGACGGGCGTCGTCCACCGGGACGTCAAGCCGGGGAACGTCCTGATCGACGGGCCCACGGGGCAGGTCCGGCTGACGGACTTCGGGGTCGCCCGGATCGTCCTCGGGCCGGGGCTGACGCAGACCACCTCGATCATCGGCACGCCCACGTACCTGTCGCCCGAGGTGGCCGACGGCGGTGCACCCACGCCGGCGGTGGACGTCTATGCGGCCGGTCTGATCCTCTACGAGCTGCTGGCGGGGCGTCCGCCGTTCGTGGGCGAGCATCCGATGGCCCTGCTCCGGCAGCATGCGATGGCCATGCCGCGGCGGTTGCCCGGGATGCCCGACGCCCTGTGGTCGGTGATCGCGGCCTGCACGGCGAAGGATCCGGCGGGGCGTCCGGCGGCCGGGCAGGTGGCGGTGGCGCTGCGGGAGGCGGCGCCGGTGGTGGCGAGGCTGGTCGCCTTGCCGCGGGTCGGCAGGTCGGACGCCCCGTCCGCGACGTCCGAGCCGCTGCCGGGGCCGCCGCCGGGTTCCTCGCCGGCCGCCGCCGGGCCGCCTGGTGAGCCCGTTCGGGACCCTGCGCCGCGCGCGGCCTCTGGGGAGGTCGCCGGGGCCGGGGCGGCCTCGGGCGTCGCCGGTGGGGACGGCACGGTTCCGTCCGCTGGGCGGGCCGCGGCCGCCCAAGTCGGTACGGTTCCGCCTTCGGGGCGGGCCGCCGCCGGCCAGGCGGGCAAGGCGGTTGCGCAGCCGTCCGGACGGTCCCGCCGGCGGCTGGTCGTCATCGCGAGCACCACGGCGGCGGTGGCGCTGACCGCGGCGGCGGTGGCCGTCATGGCCCCATGGCGGACGCCGGGTGCGGGGGCCGTGAACGACGCGGCCGGGCTCTCGGTGTCCAGGTCGCCCGATGCGGTCGGCACGTCGACACCCGTCGACCCCGGGACGGCGAAGCAGACCCCTGTCCCGTCGGAGGCGGACGAGGAGACGTCCGGCACCGAGGACGAACCGCTCAAGTCGTCGGCGAAGAAGACGCCGAAGGAGTCGGTCCGCACGCCGGGCACGGCCGTCCCGGAACGGACGCCGAACGCGACGACGGACCCCACGCCGAACCGTACCGCCGACCCCCGCCGGACGTCGGCCGACCGGAAGACGGAGGCCCCGCACACCGTGGACCCCGAGACCGACGGTGACGGCGCCCCGCCGCGCAGCTCCCAGCCGGACTGGAAATGCCGCTCGTGGATCTCCGCGGGCAGCGGCGTGGAGATGTCGCCCTGCATGGCCATGGTGGGCGACGTCTTCTACCTGATGGGACGCATCCGAGGGGCGAGCTCTGTCCGCTCGGACGTGCACGTCCAGCTCTACAACACCGACGCGGACCGCAACGTCTCCCAGCCCTTCACCTGCTCCGGGGTGTCCCCGCGGAACGACGGCGAGGTCGCCACCTGCGGGCCGTTCACCACCACGGCGCCGGCCATCCGGGCCAAGCACGACGTGCGGCAGCGGTGGCGGCGGACGGGCACGGCGGCGTTCGGCGGCGGCGCCGAGAGCCCCTGGATGTTGTGGTGACGGCCAGACCGGACGGCCCCGAGAGTCCCTGAGGTTGTGGTGACGGCCGGGCCGGGCCTGAAGAGCCTTCGCCGCGCACCCGCCCCGGCTCACGAGTCCGTGGTCCAGGGCCGGGGTGCGGGGAGCCGGGTCACTGTCTGGTGGTGCAGACGGTTCCGTTGAGGGTGAAGACGGTGGGCAGGAGGTTCGGGCCGGCGTAGTTGCCGACGAACCCGATCGTGGTCGAGGCGCCCGTGGCCAGGGAGGCGTTGCCGGGCTCGCTGACGGCCTTGACGGTCGAGCCCGTCTGGGTCCAGGTGGCGCTCCAGCCGCTGCCGAGGCTCTGCCAGGGCCTTGGCCAGCTGAAGCTCAGGGTCCAGCCGTTGACCGGGGCGCCGTTGTTGGTGATCTCGACGGCGCCGACGTAGCCGCTGGCCCAGTCGGTCTGGTCGGTGAATCGGACGGCGCAGGAGCTGGTCGCCGGGGTGCCGGTGGTGAAGGTCAGGGGCGGTGAGGCCCAGGAGACGCCGCCGCCGCTGTCGCGGGCGATCACGTTGACCGTGTAGGTGGTGCCGGGCTTGAGGTTGCCCACCGTGTAGGAGGTGCCGGCGGTCTCGCCGAGCTGCTCGCTGACGGCGCCGTTCTGGCGGTGGAGCTCGTACTTGACGATCGGGCGGGCGCCGGGGGCGGCGGCGGGCCAGGAGACGGCGGCGGCCCGGTCGGTGACGTTCGAGGCCGTCGGGCGGCCGGGCGCGCCGGGGAGGCCGGTCGCGGGCGCGGCGGGACGCACGACGACGGTGGTCAGGGAGAGCGGGGGCAGCGTCTGGCTGGTGGCGGTGCCGGTGGTCGAGGTGGTGATGGCGGTCGCGCCGTTGACGTGCGTCAGTACGGTGGGCGCGCCCGCGGCCGGCGTGAAGCCCGCGTAGTCCACGGCGACCGGGTAGGACGTGTCCGGCGAGGTGTTGATCAGCATGACCGCCAGGTCGCCGTCCGGCCGCCGGACGGCGTGCGCGCTGACCTTCGGCTGTTCGGTCGCCGCCCTGATGAACTGGTCACCGGCCCGGGCGAACACGCTGACCATCCGCAACGCGTGGTAGGGCGCGAACGGCGTGTTCAGCGGCGGTTCGCAGACCCCGGAGGAGTTGCAGACCCCGCTGGACAGCAGCCCGAAGTCGCCGTAGTCGGTGTGCCCCTCGACCTCGGTGACGTTGCCGATGCCGTTGTGCACGTTCCACCAGTCGACGGTGAACACGCCGTTCGCCAGCAGGCTCGCGTAGGCGTCGGCGGCGGCCAGGGCGCCGGGCTGGGTGTTCGTGCCGTTGCTGCTGGAGCCGGTGTTGAACTCGGTCATCGCGATGCCGATCCGGTCCGAGCCGGGCCCGGCGTACGCGGCGAGCTGCTGCCGGGTGAGCCGGATCATGTCGGGCACCTGACCGGCCCTGTCCAGGGCGCCGGGGTACCAGTGGAGGATCACGAAGTCGATCTTCGGTCCGGCGAGGGACAGGACGACCTTGTTCCAGCTCCCGTCGTCGCCTTCGGCCGTGATGGCGTCGGGCCAGTTGGCGGGGGTGGTCAGCACCGCGCCGACCTTGATCGTCGGGTCGGCCGCCTTCATGGCGTCGGCGTAGGCGACGACGTGACGGGCGTACTCGGCCGGGCTCTTGTCGGCGTGGTCGTCGGCCTCCCAGGCGCTGCCGTAGTGGCCGTTGCCGTAGTTCTCGTTGCCGATCTCCCAGTACTTGACGCCGTAGCCCTTGGTGACGTTGGCGTGCCGGACCCAGGCGGCGGCCTCCTCGGCGGTGCCGGTGCCGTAGTTGGCGGTCACCATGGCCTGCGCGCCGGTACGCCGTACGCCGCGCATGAAGGTGTCGAAGTCGGTGTTCGGGGCGACGTACCCGCCGGGGGCGGTGTGGTCGGCCCAGTGGTAGATGTCGGAGTAGGAGCCGCCGGGGTAGCGCAGCAGCTTGACGCCGGCGTCCTTGAGGAGGTCGGCGGTCTGGTCGGTGCCGAGGTTCGCGTCCCAGATCGCATGGTTGGAACCGATGCCGGTCTCGGGGGCGGTGGCCAGGGCGGCGCGGGCGTTGACGGTCACCGTGACGGGGGTGGCGTCGTCGGCGCGCGCCGGGGGAGCGATCAGCGCGGTGAGGGTCAGGAGGGCCGCTGTCGCGGCCCTGGGCAGGATCTTGCCAGGCATCGGGGTACCTCGCCGTGGGTAGCGGTATGGCTCGACGCCCCCTCCTGACCAGGAGGCAAGCATGATCATGCGACGTGGGGTCCGGCCCGTCAATCGGCGCTGAAACTTTCACGGCCCCGGCCGGTCAGGCGGGCTTGAGCAGGCCCCTGTCGTACGCCGCCGCGACGGCCGCCGCCCGGTCGTTGACCTCCAGCTTGGCGAAGACGTGCAGCAGGTGGGTCTTCACGGTGGCCTCGGTGACGAACAACTTCCTGGCCACCTCGCGGTTGGTCGCGCCGCGGGCGATGAGGCCGAGCACTTCGAGCTCTCGCGGGCTCAGCTCGCGCCGCTCCGGGGGTGCGCGTGCCGCGTCAGCACCCCGGCCACGGCCGGCGACAGCACGCTCTCGCCGCGGGCCGCGGCCAGCACGGCCCGGCGCAGCTCGGCGCGCGGCGTGTCCTTGAGCAGGTAGCCGGTGGCGCCCTGCTCGATCGCGGGCACCACGTCGGCGTCGTCGCCGAAGGTGGTCAGCACGAGCACGTGCGTGCCGGGGCACTGCTCGCGCAGCAGGCGGATGAGCTCGGCGCCGCTCGGCCCCGGCATGCGCAGGTCGAGGAGCACGACGTCGGGGGCGGTGCGCAGGGCCACCGCGAGCGCCTCGGCGCCGTCGGCCGCCTCGCCGACCACCTCGAAGCCGTCGGTCTCGAAGATGCCGCGCAGCCCGTCGCGGACCACGGGGTGGTCGTCGACGATGATCAGGCGTACCGGCATGGCTCACGTTCCCGGGTCGGCGGGGATGGCCGGAACGGTAGCGGAGATCGCCGTGCCCTGGCCAGGGGCGCTCTCGACGGCGAGGCTGCCGGCCAGGCGGGTGACCCGCTGCCGCATCGCCACCAGCCCGAAGCCGCCGCCCGAGCCGCCGCCCGAGCCGCCGCCCGGCCCCGGGGCGAAGCCGGACCCGTCGTCGCGGACGTCGAGCGCCACCACGTCCTCCATGTAGGACAGCGTGATCCCCACCCGGGAGGCCCGCGCGTGCTTGCCCACGTTGGCCAGCGCCTCCTGGGCCACCCGCAGCAACGTGCTCTCGACCTCGGTGTGCAGCGGCCGGGCGTCGCCCGTGACCGACACCGTGGCCGACACCTCGCAGGCCCGCGACCAGGCCGCCGCCACCTCCGACAGGGCGGTCCCGAGCTGCGCCGCCGTCGCCAGCGGCGCCGGGCGCAGCGCCTGGACCGAGCGGCGGGCCTCGGTCAGGCTCTCCCTGGCCAGCTCCCGTACGGTCGCCAGCCGCGCGCGCACCGCGGGCGTCGCTCCGGCGGCCTCGTCGGCGGCCTCCAGCTGGGTGAGGATGCCGGTCAGCCCCTGGGCCACGGTGTCGTGGATCTCCCTGGCCAGCCGTTGCCGCTCGCCCAGCACGCCCGCCTCGCGGGCCTGGACCAGGAGCCGGGCCTGGAGGTCGGCGTTCTCCTCGGCGAGCGCGGCCAGCCTGGCGCTCTTCTCCTTGAGCTGCGCGTTCTGCTCGGAGATGGTCTGGAAGACCAGCCCGGTCATGGACGCGACCAGCACCCCGACCACGAAGGAGGCCAGCAGCTCGACCGGAGCGCGACCGGCCGGCGGACGGGCGGCGACCAGCGTCCCGACCGTCACTGCGACCCCGGCGTACGCCCACGACCCCGGCAGCAGCGCGAAGCACTGGACGAACACCCCCACCCCGGTCACGGTGAAGACCGTGTCCATCCGCACCAGCGCCGCGACCACCGCCAGCAGCACCACGAAGTACCCGGCCACCACCCACGCCCGCGCGGTCCAGCCGGGCCGGAAGGCCACCACGAACCAGTGCCAGGCCGCCGCGAACAGCGCCAGCGCCAGCACCTCGACCCGCCACACCCGCAGCAGCGAGAACAGCGCGGGAAGCAGCACCAGCAGGTACGGCAGGGCCGAGATGGCCCGCTCCCACCGGCTCACCACCGCAGGGCCCTCACCGCGAGGCCGCCCGCGACGGCGCCGACCGCCACCATGATCCCGAGGGCGAGCGGCGGCAGCGCACCGGCCGACCAGCCGTCGCGGATCGCCTGGACGGCGGGCGCCATGGGCGTCAGGTCCCCGATCGCCCGCATCGACCCCGACATGGTCTCGCGCGGGATCACCGCGCCGGACAGGAACACCATCGGGAAGAACAGGGCGAGCCCGATCACCGTCGCCGCCCGTCCGCTGGGGGCCAGCGCGCCCGGGAGCAGCCCGACGGCGCCGAGGCTGAGCGCGCCGAGCAGCCAGGCCAGCAGCACGCCGGGCAGGCTCGCGGGCGCGCTCAGCCCGTAGCCGGCCACGCCCAGGACGACCAGCAGCACGCTGCCGAGCACCGCCAGCAGCATGTGCGCGGCCCACTGGGCGCCGCACAGCATGAACGGCGTGGCGGGCGTGGCCCGCAGCCGCTTGAGCACCCGGCGCTCCCGGTACTGGGCCAGCGTGGCCGGCAGGACGACCAGCGCGGCCAGCCCCACGACGAAGACGATCAGCATCGGCACGGTGGCGTCGACCAGCCGTTCGCCGCCGGGCAGCGGCCGGTCGCCGCCGCGCAGCTTGACCCAGAGCATCACCAGTGGGAAGCCCAGCGCGAAGTACGCCGACATCGGATCGCGCAACCCCAGCCTGAGCTCGACGGCGACGACCCTCGTGAAGCCCTTCATGCCTCGGCCCTCCCGGTCAGCGTGAAGTAGGCGTCCTCCAGGGAGGCGGCCCGCGCCCGGCCGATCAGCTCGGGCGGGCTGCCCTCGGCCACGACCCGGCCTTGGTCGACGACGGCGATCCGGTCGCACAGCGCCTCGGCCTCGTCCATGAAGTGGGTGACCAGGACGACGGTGATCCCGCGGTCGCGCATGGCCCGGATCAGCCCCCAGGTGGTGCGGCGGGCGTCGGGGTCGAGGCCGGTGGTCAGCTCGTCGAGCAGGACCACCTCGGGGTCGCCGACCAGGGCCAGCGCGATGAACAGGCGCTGCTTCCAGCCGCCGGACAGGCCGCCGAAGCGGGCGTCCTTCCTGTCGGTGAGGCCCCATTCGTCCATGATGGCCCGCCAGTCGGCCGGGCGGTCGTACAGGGAGGCGTAGAGCCGCAGGGCCTCGCCGACCTTGATGCCGTCGGGGAGTGCGGCCTCCTGCAACTGGGCGCCCACGCGCTGGAGCAGCGCGCGCCGGTCGCTCTGCGGGTCGAGGCCCAGCACGCGTACGCTGCCGCCGTCGGGACGCCGCAGCCCGGACACGCACTCCACGACCGTCGTCTTCCCGGCGCCGTTGGGCCCGGCGAGCCCGAAGATCTCGCCGCGTTCCACGGTCAGGGAGAGGCCGTCGAGGGCCCGGGTGTGCCGGTAGCTCTTGCGCAGGTCGTCGATCTCGATGACTGTCATGATCCGAGCATCACGCGGGAGCGGCGTCCCGCCCATCCACCGATCGGTGGATGGGCGGGACGCCGCCGGGAGCCGTCACTTCGACAGGTAGAGGGTCTTCCAGGTGCCGGCGTACAGGCAGTTCAGGGACGGCTTGGAGCCCTTGCCCTCGGCGCAGACCTTCAGTTCGACCTGGTAGACGTCGTGGTACTCGAAGGAGAACCGCTTGGCGGAGCTGGCGGAGCAGTTACGGATGCTGCGCTCCTTGTTGGGCAGGTTGCTCCCGTCGCGGTAGGTGATGCGGAACACCGCCCAGCCGCAGGAGGAGTCCTTGCGGGTGCGGTCGGTCAGCTTGCCGGAGATCCGCACCACGTCGGCGGTCGGCAGGTCGGCGTGGTCCTCGCCGGTCGCGCTCAGCGAGCCGGTCGCCTTGGCGGCGTGCCCAGGGGCGTAGTAGGGACCCCACGGAGCGGCCGAGGCGGCCTGGGCGGGGGAGGAGGCGAGCGCGACCAGGGCTGCGGCGGCGACACCGGTCAGGACGGCGGCGGTACGGGAGGCGGTCATCGAGGGGTTCCTTCCTCTCTGGGATGACCACACAGTGCATTGGCCCGATTTCAACCGGCTTGCGGGGCCGCTTGCAAGCTAGTTGTATTTGTACTGCCGCGTCGCGACCCGGTGCGAGCCGTTGTAGACCGACGCGCGGAACATGCTGATCGACTGGTCGCCGTGCTCGGCCTTGCCGCAGGTGTTGAGGCCGGCGAGCTGGTGGATCTCGTACCGGGCGGTCGGGTCGCCGGCCACGAAGTACTCGGCGCGCGCCTGGTACTCGTCGGCCCTGGTGTCGCAGGCGAAGACGTAGGTGTCGCGCTCGTGGAAGCACACGCTCGCCCCGCCCTTGGTGAACGAGCACAGCTCCGAACGGCCCCGCGCGGCGGCCGGGGTGACGCCGGTGTCGCGCTTGACCGGGTATTTGGTGAGGTTGCGGACGGTCTTCCAGCGGCCCACCTTGACGCGGTGGTTGCCCTCGTACACGGCGGCCCGGAACGTCACCGTCTTGCCGATCTCGCGGTTGCCCCGGATCTCGCCCTTGCCGCCCAGGTTGTGGATGACGTACTTGGTGCCCAGGTACTCGTTCAGGTGGTACTCGACGGCGGCGTGCAGCTTGTCGTTGCGGGTGTCCTCGACCCAGATGCCCGGCCGGTCGCTGCCGTCCGGGCCCACGCACACCTCGGCGCCCTTGACCCGCATGCAGGTGGGCTCGGCGGCGGCGGCGGGGGTGGTGGTGGTCAGGGCGGTGGTGGTCACGGGTGCCGGCTCCTGGACCGTGGCGGCGGCCGGGCGGGCCTCGCCCCGGGCCACGGCCCCTCCCGTGGTGAGCGCGGCGGCCGTCATCACGGCCATGGCTACGAGTTTGCGACCTGACGCCACTTCGGTCTCTCCAGTCTCGTGGATCACACACCGGGCTGTGCATGAGTGTGACGCGGGAAATGCCGGAGTGGTTCGGAAATATGCGATTTGGGCCTTCGGTAGGTTGGACGGATGGCGGACTGGCATGCGTGACGAACGGCTGCGGGAGATCGCGGCGAACCTGGCCGAGGTGCCCGGCGTGGTGGCGGTCGCGCTGGGCGGGAGCCGGGCGCGCGGCACGCACCGGCCCGACTCCGACATCGATCTGGGTCTGTACTACCGGGGGCCGCTCGCCGTCGGCGACCTGCGCGCCCTCGCCCTGGAGACGACCGGCGAGCCGACCGAGGTGACCGAGCCCGGCGGCTGGGGCCCGTGGGTCGACGGCGGCGGCTGGCTCACCGTCGAGGGGTGGCGGGTCGACTGGATCTACCGCGACCTCGACCGGGTGCGCCGCGTCTGGGACGACTGCCGCGCCGGACGGTACGAGATCGGCTTCCAGCCGGGCCACCCGCTGGGCTTCTACTCCCACGCCTACGCGGGCGAGGTCGCGCTGTGCAAGGTGCTGGCCGACCCGTCCGGCGAGCTGGCGGCCCTGCGCGCCGAGACGGCCGCGTACCCGCCCGCGCTGCGCGAGGCGCTGGTCCAGGGGCTGTGGGAGGCCGGCTTCTCGCTGACGACCGCCGGGTACGGCGCCGCCGGACAGGACCCGGCGTACGCCGCCGGCGCGCTGTTCCGCGCGATCGGCGTCGCCTGCCACGCCCTGCACGCGGCCGACGGCGCCTGGCTGATCAACGAGAAGGGCATGGTCGCCGCCGCCGCCCGGCTGCCCTCCGCGCCCGCCGGGTTCGGCGAGCGGGCCCGGGCGCTGCTCGCCTCCGTCGGCGGCACGCCGGAGGAGATCACCCGTACGGTGGCCGCCGCCGAACGGCTCGTCGCCGAGGTGCGGACCGCCTGCGGGGTGTGATCAGGCGTTCTCCCTGGCCCTGGCGGGGGCCAGCGTGGTCAGCAGCAGGAGGAGCGCGCTCTGGGCGAGCATGCCGGGCGCGAGCGGCGGGGCCGGGCCGACGGACTTGGTCAGCGCGTACCACCATTGGGTGAGGGGCGAGAGGGTCTGCCAGGTGTCGGCGTAGCGCGGGTCGAAGGCGCCCATGTCATGGTTGGCCGAGATGTGCGCGTACACGCCGTAGGCGGAGGCGAGCAGCACCACCAGCGCGATCCCGCGGACGACCTTGAGCGTGAGGGGCGAGGCGTCCAGGGCGAGCAGCACGAGCGCGGCCCCGAGCGCCAGCAGCGCCACCCAGGGGACGAACTGCTGCCAGGACTGCCAGTGGCGTTCGAAGGCCAGCTCCAGGCCGGCGCCCAGGATGCCGAGCGCGACCAGCCCGAAGAGCCCCAGGCGTACCGTGACGGCGCCGAGCCGTCCGATCTGAGTTTGCGCGTTCGTTGGAGGCACGGGCCCCACGTTGTGCCCCCGGTCTCAGAGACATCTCAGGAATACATGAACGTTCAATGAGAATCGCGGATGGCCCGTCGTTTCCGGACAACTGTGACTTAAGGGATCATAGGGACGTGAGCGTACTCGCGGTCGTCTCCTCGGTGCTCGCCCTCGTCCTGAACGGGCTGATGGCGGGCGTGTTCTTCGCCTTCTCCACCTCGGTCATGCCTGGCCTCGACGCCGTGGGGGAGGAGGGCGCGGCGGCCGCCATGCGCAGCATGAACAAGAAGATCCTGAACCCGGCGTTCCTGTCGACGTTCATGCTCGCGCCCGTGGCCTCGCTGCTCGCCGGCGTGTTCCTGCTGATCGGCGGGGACGGCGGGCCGGCGACGCTCGCGTTCGCGGCGGCCGTCGTCTACTTCCTGGGCTCGATCGCCGTCACGGCCGCGATCAACGTGCCGATGAACAACGCCCTGGAGGCGGGCGAGCTGGCCTGGCGGGCTTACGCGCCGCGCTGGACCCGGTGGAACACCCTGCGCGGCTGGGCCTCGGCGCTGGCCGTGGCGCTGCTGGGCGTCGCCCTGTGCGTCTGGGTCTGACCCGGCCGGATGCATCCCGATGGACGAGCACCGGGATGCGCATCCGCGCGACGGGATCACATGTTGATCATGTGGCCCGCGAGGCCGTGGATCGCCTCCTTGACCGCTTCGCCGAGCGTGGGGTGCGCGTGCACGTTGCGCGCGACCTCGTGCACGGTCAGGTCCCACTGCTGGGCCAGCGTGAGCTCGGGCAGCAGCTCGGTGACCTCGGGGCCGATCAGGTGGGCGCCGAGCAGCTCGCCGTGGGTGTTGTCGCTGATGATCTTGACGAACCCGGCGGTGTCGCCCAGGCCGTGGGCCTTGCCGTTGGCCGTGAAGGGGAACTTGGCCACCTTGACGTCGTAGCCCAGGTCGCGGGCCTGCGCCTCGGTGTAGCCGAAGCTTGCCACCTGCGGCTGGCAGTACGTGGCCCGCGGGATCATCACGTAGTCGAGCTCCATGGTCTCGGCGTCGCCGATGGTCTCGGCGGCGATGATGCCCATCGACTCGGCGGCGTGGGCCAGCATGAGCTTGGCGGTGACGTCGCCGATGGCGAAGATGTGGGGCACGTTCGTGCGGCAGCGGCCGTCGACGGCGATCGCGCCGCGCTCGGTGAGCTGCACGCCGGTCTTCTCCAGGCCGTAGCCGTCGACGCGCGGCTGGAAGCCGATGGCCTGCATGACCTTGTCGGCCTCGAGCACCTGGGTCTGGCCGTCGCGGGTGACGGTGACCTTGACCGAGCCGCCGGTGTCCTCGATGCCGTCGACGCGGGTCGAGGTCAGCACCTCGATGCCGAGCCGCTTGTAGCGCTTGGCCAGCTCGGCGGAGACCTCTTCGTCCTCCAGCGGCACGACCCGGTCGAGGAACTCCACGATCGTCACCTTGACGCCGTAGTTGTGCAGCACGTACGCGAACTCCACGCCGATCGCGCCCGCGCCCGCGATGATGATGCTGCGCGGCAGGTTCTCGGTGAGGATCTGCTCCTCGTACGTCACCACCCGCTCCGACAACTGCGTGCCCGGGATCAGCCTGGTGGTGGCACCGGCCGCGATGATGCAGTGGTCGAACGTGATCGTCTCATCGTTGACCTGCAGGGTGTTGGCGTCGAGGAAGGTGCCGCGCCCGTCGTACTCGGTGATGGCGTTCTTCTTCATCAGGTAGTGAACGCCCTTGACCCGGCCGTCGGCCACCTTGCGGCTGCGCTGGAAGGCCGCGCCGTAGTCGAAGCTCACCTCGCCGCTGATGCCGAACGTCTTGGCCTCGTTGTGGAAGATGTGGGCCAGCTCGGCGTTGCGCAGCAGCGCCTTGGACGGGATGCAGCCCACGTTCAGGCAGACGCCACCCCAGTACTTCTCCTCGACGACCGCGGTACGCAGCCCGAGCTGGGCGGCGCGGACGGCGGCCGTGTATCCTCCCGGACCCGCGCCGAGAACGACGACGTCATAGTGAGTGCTCATGACTCGGACCATACCGCCCGCCCCAGTCCACCCTTGACGCTAGACCTCCACCTTGTACGACAGCGTCAGTTCGTCGGCCGGAACGCCCCGGATCCCCCAGTTCACCTTGGGCATCTCGATGATCGTGATCTCCACGTCCTCAGGGTCGTATCCCGACTTTTCATAGATCGACCGGATCAGCGCGCGCTTGGCGTCGTCGCTGCGTCCCGTGAAGCACACGACCTCGATGATCAGGTAGTTCGAGCTGCGCCCGGGGCAGACGAAGTCGTCGGCGTCCAGCAGCAGGAACCGGTGGAACCGCTTCTCCTCGGGCACGCCCCACGCGCTCACCAGGCATGACTGCAGCAGATCGGAGATCTCCCGCTGCCGTCCGCCCCACACGTCACGACGCCCGTAAACCTTCACCTGTGCCATGTCGGCAATATAGAGGGCGTGATCCGCGTACTTCTTGCCGACGACGAGGCCATGATCCGGGCCGGGGTCAAGGCGATCCTCGACTCCGACCCGTCCCTGGAGGTGGTCGCCGAGGCCGGCGACGGCAGACAGGCCGTCGACCTGGCCATCGGCCACCGTCCCGACGTCGCGCTGCTCGACATCCGCATGCCGCGCCTCGACGGCCTGGCCGCCGCAGCCGAGCTGCGCCGCGTCGCGCCCGCCACGGCCGTGGTGATGTTGACCACGTTCGGCGAGGACGACTACATCGCCAGGGCGCTGGAGGTGGGGGCCGCCGGGTTCCTGCTCAAGTCCGGCGACCCGCGCGAGCTGATCGCCGGGATCCACGCGGTCGCCGACGGCGCGGCGTACCTGTCGCCCAAGGTGGCCCAGCGCGTGATCGCCCAGCTCGCCGGCGGCCGGATGGCCCGCGAGGCCGAGGCCCGTGACCGCGTCGGCGTGCTCACCGACCGCGAGCGGGAGGTCCTCGCCCTGCTCGGCGCGGGCCTGTCGAACGCGGAGATCGCCAGGCGGATGCACATCGTGGAGGGCACGGTGAAGGCGTACGTGAGCACGATCCTGACCCGGCTCGACGTGCGCAACCGCGTCCAGGCCGCGATCATCGCCCACGAGGCGGGATTGGTAGCCTGACCCGTGATGTATCGCCTCGTGTTCACGCAGGTCTTGCGGCGTTTCGACGCCGAGGCCGTGCACCGTCTCACCGTTACGGGCCTGGCCGTGCTCGCCCGGCTGCCCCTGCTCAAGCGGCTGCTCCACCGAGCGTTCGCCCCGCACGACCCGGTCCTGCGGGTGACCGCGTTCGGCGTGCACTTCCCCGGCCCGTTCGGGCTGGCCGCCGGGTTCGACAAGGACGCGGCCTGCGCCGAGGCGATCGCCGCGCTCGGCTTCGGCCACGTCGAGGTCGGCACCATCACCGCGCACGCCCAGCCCGGCAACCCGCGACCGCGCCTGTTCCGGCTGGTGGGGCAGCGGGCGGTGATCAACCGGATGGGCTTCAACAACTCCGGGGCCCGCGCCGCCGCCCGGCGGCTGCGCCGTACGCGCGGGGTGCCGGTCGTGGTCGGGGTGAACATCGGCAAGACCAAGGTGGTGCCGGAGTCCGAGGCGGTGGCCGACTACGTGGCCGGCGCCAGGGAGCTGGCCCCGCTGGCCGACTACCTGGTGGTCAACGTCAGCTCGCCCAACACGCCCGGCCTGCGCAACCTCCAGGCGGTCGAGCTGCTGCGCCCGCTGCTGACCGCGGTCAAGGAGGTCGCCGACGCGACGCCGCGCCGTACGCCGCTGCTGGTGAAGATCGCCCCCGACCTGGCCGACGAAGACGTCGACGCGGTCGCCGACCTGGCCGTGGAGCTGGGCCTCGACGGCATCATCGCGACCAACACCACCATCAGGCACGGCGGCGAGACCGGCGGCCTGTCCGGGCGTCCGCTCAAGGGCCGTTCGCTGGAGGTGCTGCGCCGGCTGCGCGCCAAGGTCGGCGACCGCCTCACGCTGGTCTCCGTGGGCGGCGTCGAGGACGTCGACGACGTCTGGGAGCGCCTGCTGGCGGGGGCCACCCTGGTCCAGGGGTACACCGGCTGGATCTACGGCGGACCGCTGTGGGCCGCCCGCATCCACCGGCAGCTCGCCCGCCGGGTGCGCCGCCACGGCCTGTCCTCCGTCACCGAGGCGATCGGCCGCACCGCCTAGGGCTCCCCCCTATCGTGGAATCGTGATCAATGCCGAGGTGAAGCTCACCGACGACGTCGTCATGCGCGCCGTCGCCAGGTCCGACGCACAGGCGCTGGCCGACGCCTACCGCCGCAACCGCGACTTCCTGCGCCCCTGGGAGCCCCGCAGACCGGCCGACTTCTTCACCCCCGCGGGCCAGGCCGCACGCCTCGAACGACTGGCCGAGGACCGTGCGGCCGGCTTCGTGATGCCGTGGGTGCTCACGGACGGCGACCGCGTCGTGGGCAGGATGAACCTGAACAGCATCATCCGGGGCGCCGCCCAGAGCGCGTCACTGGGCTACTGGGTGGACGCCGCGTACAACGGGCGGGGGCTGGCCACCAAGGCGGTGCTGGCGGCGTGCCGGGCCGCCGACGAGGACCTGAGCCTGCACCGGGTGGAGGCCGGCACGCTCCTGCACAACAAGGCCTCACAGGCGGTCCTGCGCAAGGCCGGTTTCGAGCGGTACGGCATGGCCCCCCGCGCCGTCAGCATCGACGGCGAGTGGCAGGACCACGTGCTGTTCCAGCGCATACTCAACGACCGCCCCGCGCCCATGTGACCGCCGGTCAGACGCTCGGCCTGGTCGACTCCGCGTCGTGCGTCATGGCGTCGATGCGCTCCATCACCTCGTTCACCCGCACGCCGCTCGGCCGGTGCGGACGCCGCCGCTGCCACGGGTGCGGGCCCGCCGTCGGCCGGTACTCCACGCCGATCGCGTCGAGCCGCCGCAGGTGCTCCTCCAGCCGCCCGGCGAACCCCTCGCCGCCCGAACCGGCCCAGGCCACCTCCGCCAGCGCACACGACCGCGGCCAGAGCCGGTAGTCGACGGTCCGGGGGTCGGGCACGCGCTCGGTCCAGAGCTGGGCCTGCACGCCCATGACGCGCGCCCGCTCCTCGTCCGTCCAGTCGGCGGGGGCCGGGTCGAACGCGGCCACGTCGGCCACCGTGGTGGTGTCGCCGATGGCCATCGGCTCGTCGGCGGAGGCCGCCTCGGCGTAGTCGAAGTAGAGCGGGAACACCGGAGTGGCGACCACGTCGTGGCCCGCCGCGGCGGCGCGCCGCCCGACGCCCATGCCACGCCACGGCATGACCACGGTGTCCTGGCGCAGCCCGCCGCTGACGAACGCCTCGTCCCACACCACGGCCCGCGCGCCGCGCTCGGCGAGGGCGTCGGCCAGCTCGCGCAGGAACCACGCCTGCAGGTCGGGCACCGTGGACAGCCCCAGCGACTCGCGGTAGGCGGTGATCTGCGCCGACTGCGCCCAGTGGTCGAGCACGACCTCGTCGCCGCCGATGTGGAAGAAGGGCACCTCGCCCAGCGCGCCGATGATCTCGTCGAAGATCGTGATCAGGAACTCGACGGTCGGCGGCAGCGGCGACAGGATCGCCGGCGAGATGCCCCACCGGTCGAGCACGTCGTAGGGCTCGCCGGTGGCGCCGAGCGCCGGGTAGGCGGCCAGGATCGCCGAGGCGTGCCCCGGCACGTCGATCTCGGGCACCACCGTGACGAACCTGGACCGCGCGTACGCGCCGATCTCGGCCAGGTCCTCCAGCGTGTAGTAGCCGCCGTGCGGGATGTCGTCGTACGCCTCCGGCTCGCGGTAGTAGTTGGTGGCCGTGCGCGGCCGGTGCGAGGACACCTCGTGGAGCAGCGGGTACGCCCGGCTCTCCACCCGCCAGCCCTGGTCGTCGACCAAGTGGAGGTGCAGCCGGTTCAGCTTGTGCACGGCCATCAGGTCGATCAGCCGGAGCACCTCCCGCTTGGGGGAGAAATGCCGGGCCACGTCGAGGTGCAGCCCCCGCCAGGCGAACCGCGGCGCGTCCTCGATGCGCACCCCGGGCACGGGCCACGACGCGCCGGCGGCGAACCGGTAGGAGGCTTCCGGCAGCAACTGGTGCAACGACTGCGCGGCGTAGAACGCGCCCGCCGCCCCGCCGGCGACGATCTCGACCCCACGCGACCCGGTGGTCAGCCGGTAGGCCTCCTCGCCGAGCGCGGGATCCTGGCGTACCTCGATCTCGCCCGAGTCTCCCGGGCGCAGGTCGAGAAGGGGCAGCGCGCGACGTACCGCGTCCGCGTACGGACCGGCGACGGTCGCGCCCGAGGTCAGCTCGAAGGAGCCGGAAAGATCACTGAGCAGCTCTGGGCGAGGAATCATGCTTCGAGATAGTGCTGCATCCCGTTCGCGAGTGCCAAGGCGATCCGCTGCCTGAACTTCGGATCCTGGAACTTGGCCGCGTCGGCCGCGTTGCGCATGTTGCCGCACTCGACGAAGATCTTCGGCACCGTCGAGAGGTTGAGGCCGCCGAGGTCGTTGCGGAAGCTGAGCGCCTTGCTGCCGACGTAGGTGGAGTAGGGCAGGCCCGTGCCCTTGGCGAAGGCGTCGCGTACGGCCAGCCCCAGCTCGGTGGAGGGCGCCACGACCTTGTCCACCGGGCCGTTGATCTTCTTCGGGATGATCACGTGGAACCCGTGGCCCGCCGGGGCGGCGCCGTCGGCGTGCACCGAGATCGCGGCGTCGGCCCTCGCCTTGTTGCCGATCGCGGCCCGCTGGGTGATGCACGGCCCGACGCTCTCGTTGTCGGACCTGGTCAGCTTGACGGTGGCGCCGCGGCCTTTGAGGATCTTGGCCATGCGGTTGGAGACGTCCCAGGTGAAGGCGGCCTCGCTGTAGCCGTTGTTGGTGGCGGTGCCGGTCGTGTCGCAGGCCTTCCACTGCGTCAGCACGTTGACCTTGCGGTTGATGGCCTTCGGGTTGCGGTAGTTGCCGCCGTTGTGCCCGGGGTCGATGACGATGACCTTGCCGGCGAGGGGTTTGGCGCCGGGCGGCGCCTGCTGCGCCGTGGCCGTCTCCGTCGGCCCGTCCTGGACGGACGCCTTGTCGGGCCCCTGCGCGGTGGAGTGGGCCTGACCTGCCGCGGCGCCACCAGGCTCGGTGCCGCCGCACGCGGAGGCGATCAGGCCGCAGACGGCGAGGACGGTGGCTGGTAGAGCACGCATGAGCTCCAACTTACGTGAAGCCACGCGATCAGGCCCGTATCAACAGCAATCCTGCGAGTCGGCCCGCGATCCCACCGAAGTGCCGGATCGGGACCGCTGCGACGGTCCGCCTGGCGGTTGCGCCGTCCGCTTCACCACACGTGCTCGCCAACCTCCTGCCGTTCGAGCAGGGCGGCCAGCTCCCGCGCGTCCTCGGCGTCGAGGCCGAGGACGACGCGGGGGCGGCCCCACGGATGGTCGAGGGAATGCGCCACGTAGCTGGCGACGGACTCGGCGCCGACGTCGGTGCCCCGCCCCCTGCCCGCGCGCCAGTGCCCCCAGGCGCGTTCGAGCTCGGCCGCCGCGCGCTGGGCGCAGGACACCAGTTCTGGATCACGCATGACTGTCCCCCGGATCAGATCGTGACCGAACCAGATTCGGCCACAATTAGCATGACCCTGACGAGTAAACCGCCGTCCGGCGACGCTGCCGTACGGCTTGACCCAGGCTTTGGGCGGGCTTGCTGACGAGAGACCTGCGCATTGGCCCGCCGTGCCATTGCGGTGCCCGGTAAAGGCCCGCAACGGCAGCGCAACCGGCACATATCCCTCAGGCGGGTCCCGTGCTGCGGCGCACGATCAGCTCGGGTTGGATCTCGCGCAGCCGGGCGCCCTTGGCCGGCTCGCCTATCCTGTCGCTCAGCAGCGCGGCCGCCGACCTGCCCATGGCGCGGCGCGGCTGGTCGACCGAGGTGAGCGAGATGTGCCGTGAGGCCGACAGGTGGGTGTTGTCGTAGCCGACCACGGACAGGTCGTCCGGCACCCGCAGCCCCAGCTCGGCCGCGGCGGCCAGCACGCCGAGCGCCACCACGTCGTTGGCCGCGAACACGGCCGTCGGCCGCGGGTCGCGGGTCAGCAGGGCGATCGCCGCCGCCCGGCCGCCCTCCTCGGTCGCGTCCGCCGCCTCGACCATGATGTACGGGGCCAGCGAATGCCTGCGCATCGCCACGAGGTAGCCCTCGCAGCGCGAGGACCGGGGGCCCTCGATGTGCGCGATCCGCTTGTGCCCGAGGTTCACCAGGTGGTCGATGGCCAGCCGGGCGCCGAGTTGGTCGTCGTCGACCACGATGTCGACGCCGTCGAGCTCGATGTCACGTTCCCCTACGACGACGGTCGGGGTGTAGGCGGTGGCCTCGATCAGCGTCTCGCTGGTCGGCGCGATGCCTAAGAGCACCAGCCCGTCGACCCGGAGCTCCAGGAAGGCCTCGACGGCCTCGTCCTCGAACGCCGGGTCCCACTGGCTGTTCCCGATCAGCATGCGCAGCCCGTCGCCGTGCAGGCTCTCCTGCAGGCCGTCGAGGAACTCGGCGTAGAACGGGTTGTGCAGGTCGGCGACGAGCGCCCCGACCAGATGTGTACGTCCTTCCACCAGGCTGCGCGCGACGGCGTTCGGCCGGTAGCCGAGCTCGCGCGCCGCCTGGAGCACTGCCTGCCGCCGGTGCTCGCTCACGTGCGGGGATCCGCGCAGCACGAGTGAGACCAGCGACTTCGAGACGCCGGCTCGCTCGGCGACGTTGCGGATGGTGGGTCGTGGCCGAGGCAATGGGTCTACCTCGCGGAGCTCGGCGATGGTTGAAGTGTTGACGGGCGGTCCTGACATGTGTCTCCCCCGCGATGCGGATATGGGCACCTGTCTCACCAAACGATCGAGTAAGCCACAGGGTACGGCTTCGGGTTAGGGAAGCCTGATATTGACCCATTCGCCACACGTCCGCTATTGGGCACGTCGTCGGATACTGTGCAGGTGTGACACCCGGGAAGTCAGCCGAGACGGCACGCCCCGCACGCCGAAGGCTGAGCGTGGACCGCCGTCGCGAGGAGCTCATGGCGGCTGCGCTGGAGCTGTTCAGCACCCGTGACGCCGAGGACGTCTCGATCGACGACGTCGCCTCCGCGGCAGGCGCCTCGCGGGCGCTCGTCTACCACTACTTCGGCGGCAAGCAGGAGCTCTACGTGGCCGCGCTGAGGAGCGCGGCCGAGCAGCTGGAGTCGCGGTTGCGTCCGGCCGAGGGCGGCAGGCCGCTCGACGAGCTGGCCGCGGGCCTCGGGCGTTACTTCGACTTCGTCGAGGAGCACGCCGCCGGCTTCGCCGCGCTGCTGCGCGGAGGGCCCGCCAACCGGGCGGGCGAGGTGGGGGAGATCGTCGACGGCGTGCGCCGGAGGCTGTTCCGCCTCATCCAGAAGCAGATGCGTGTCGAGGATCCGAGCCCGGTGCTGCGCACCACGCTGCGCTCGTGGATCGCCTCCGTGGAGACGGCCGGTCTCGACTGGCTGGAGCACCGCGACGTCGAGCGGCCGATCCTGGAGAAGATGCTCGTCGACCACATGGTGGCCCTGCTGGGCGTGGCCGCCGCCTACGACGGCGAGGTCGGCGAGCTGCTCGACGTGCTCACCGGCGAGCAGCTGGCGTAGCGGGGGAAGAGTGGCGCCGGGCGGGCGACGCCAACTTCCCCGTAGGACGTCACGTCGGTGGACCGGGCAAGCGTACCTGGTCCACCCTCAACCCCCCTGAGGTTCGTGACGACCCTTGCGACTACTCGGAACGCTGCTGCGGAATGCCCGCCAGCAGTGCGCGAACCTCGGTCTCCCGGTAACGCCGATGACCGCCGAGGGTACGAATCGACGTCAACTTGCCCGCCTTGGCCCACCGCGTAACGGTCTTGGGGTCGACCCTGAACATGGTCGCGACCTCAGCGGGCGTGAGCAGCGGCTCGGCCTCGGGTGTACGAGCTGACATTTGTGCGGCCTCTCCTCCGTGTGGACCGGCTTAGCGATCCTGTGACTGCCTTTGCGCGTGTCACGGATGTCCCCCTATGGCGCAGAGCGTGCGGCTTTTCTGAGCCATATGCGGCATCACCCGATGTGACCATACCGCCACGCAGAGCGATTGGCGAGCCCTTCTTTGACCCAACTGCCCGCCCCCATGGCGATGTCACGCTCGGTGATTCTAGCGACACGGTTCGTGGTATCGCAGTGAAAACGGCAAACTACTCAGTTCGCAGAAGAGAGCAGCCGCGAGACGTGACCTACTCATGCAGGTCAGACGGTTGTTTTGGGGGTCAGTTGGCAGATTCCAGCTGTTGCATTGACTTCCACCGAAGGATGACGCGCTGGTACATGGCATAGGCAAGTTCTTCTTGACCCGTGTCCAGACCGGTCAAAGCGGCAGAAAGCTCAGCAACCGACTGGTCGGCCTGGAGGGCGTCGTCGTTCATCAGGTGGACCAGGCCGCCGTAGTCGAGCTCGACCAGCGAGTGCGGGTGGAACTCCTCCAGCCAGCGCGCGATGTCCTCCACGTCGAAGTTGGACGACGCGTCGCCGAGGTGCCGGCGCATCACGTTGAGGGCGCGGGCCGCGCGCCTCCTGGCCTGCGCCATGGAGGTGACGTAGATGAGGTTACGGCCCGTAGTGGTCGTCACGTCCTGTCCCGGGGTGGAGGAGCCGAGCACCAGCCAGCGCTCGTTCCCATCAAACGGCACGAACCACGATGGCGGCACATGCCACGCCGTGGTGCGAATGTGCGTACGCAAGGCGGACGAACCGGCCCGGCGCTTGAACCGGTCGAAGTCGTCGGCCGTCTGCTCGGCGATGGCCTTGGGCACGAGCCGGTCCATCAGCTTCACGGGAGTGGCGCCACGGAGCCTTGAGAAGGCCAGCCACGACCGCAGACGGGTCTGCCAGGGACATACGTACAAACGGTCCTCAACGCGCCGCAGATAGGCATTGGGGCTCTCCTGGGCGGGAACCGGCTGAGGGGGCATGCCGAGCAGGCGCATGACCGACTCGCTGTGCTCCGCGTTGAGCGCGTTCGCCCGGCGCGGACGGTCGCGTGAGTCGGCGTAGTCGGCCCACAGCTTGCGCTCGGACTCGGCGAACGCGGTCAGTGGCTCATAGACGCGGAGGTAGGCGGCATAGGGCAGCACGGAGGCATCGTGTCACGAAGAGCACCTGCGCGCACCGTTGGGCTTACTAGTCTGAGAGTGACCTCCGCCGCGAAGGAGCGGTGGACCGGACAGGGAGTCACTACCGTGACCGACGTCTTCGGCACGTCCCACAAGGACGTCCACGAGCAGGTCGTCTTCTGCGCCGACGAGCAGAGCGGCCTGCGTGCGATCATCGCCGTCCACAGCACGGCCCTCGGGCCCGCGCTCGGCGGCACCAGGTTCTATCCGTACGAGAACGAGCAGGCGGCCCTGGCCGACGTGCTCAATCTGGCCAAGGGCATGTCCTACAAGAACGCCCTGGCCGGCCTCGACCTCGGCGGGGGCAAGGCCGTCATCATCGGCGACCCGGCCAGGGTCAAGAGCGAGGCGCTGCTGCGCGCCTACGGCAGGTTCGTCGAGTCGCTCGGCGGGCGCTACATCACCGCCTGCGACGTCGGCACCTTCAGCGAGGACATGGACGTCGTCGCCCGCGAGTCCCGCCACGTCACCGGCCGTACCCTGGCCCACGGCGGCGCCGGCGACTCCTCCGTCCTGACCTCGTTCGGCGTCTTCCAGGGCATGCGCGCCTCGGCCGAACGGGTCTTCGGCACGCCGTCGCTGCACGGCAGGCGGGTAGGCGTCGAGGGGGTCGGGAAGGTGGGCCACCGCCTGGTCGACCTCCTGCGCGAGGACGGCGCCGAGGTCGTGATCTGCGACGTCGACCCGCGGGCCGTCGAGCGGGTGCGCCTGCGGCATCCGGAGGTCGAGGTGGTCGCCGACGCCCAGGCGCTCACCACGTCCGACATCGACGTCTTCGCGCCCTGCGCGCTGGGCGGCGCGCTCGACGACGCCACGGTGGCCGGTCTGCGGGCGAAGATCGTCTGCGGCGCGGCCAACAACCAGCTCGCGCATCCCGGCGTCGAGAAGCAGCTGGCCGACCGCGGGATCCTGTACGCGCCCGACTATGTGGTGAACTCCGGCGGCGTCATCCAGGTCGCCGACGAGATCGAGGGCTTCAGCATGGACCGGGCCAGGGCGAAGGCGGCCCAGATCTACGACACGACTCTGAAGATCTTCGGGATCGCGGCGGACGAGGGCGTTCCTCCGGCTGTGGCAGCGGATAGGCTAGCTGAGCGCAGAATGTCGGAAGTCGGGCGTATTAGGGCCATTTGGCTGGGCCACTGACGCCCCACGCCCATACGACGTACCGAGCTGGGCACAAAACAGGTACGGTAATAGGCGAACGATAGGCTGACGTCCAAAGTCAGGCGGCGTCAGTGTGTGGTGCGTTAGCGACGAGGGGTCGGGGACGACCCCACACGAGGGGGTCGAGCCAATGGGGCGCGGCCGAGCAAAGGCCAAGCAGGTCAAGGTTGCTCGCCAGCTGAAGTACAACAGCGGTGGCACGGATCTTGACCGTCTGCGCGACGAACTCGGGGTCAGCGACTCCGGCAACGACGACGCCGACGACCTCAACGATGAGCTGGCGGATCGCTATGCCGATTACGCCGATGACTACGGTTCCGGGGACGACGAAGACGGCCGTTCTTCCGGCCGCCGATAGCCGTTCTTCAGAGTGACGTGGCCGAGGGTCCGGCATGTGCCGGATCCTCGTTCATGAGCGTCGGGCCCCACGGGCAACCGTGGGGCTTTCGTCACGCTTGCGTGCGGTCGAGAAAGCCCGCGACCAGCGGTGCGATCTCGGGAAGCTTGTCCTCCAGCGCGAAGTGCCCGGTGTCGAGCACGTGCAGCTCGGCGTCCGGCAGGTCCCGCAGGTAGGCGTGCGCGCCCGGCTCCGGGAAGAAGGCGTCGTTGCGGCCCCACACGATCAGCGTGGGCGGCCGGTGGCGGCGCAGCCATGCCTGCCAGTCGGCGTAGAGCGCGAGGTTGGAGCGGTAGTCGAGCGCGAGCGCGAGCTGGGCTTCCCGGCGTCCGGGCAGGTCCAGGAAGTGCTGGTCGAGGGTCCATCCGTCGGGTGCGACGCCTGAGACGTCCGACGCGCCGCCCTCGTACTGGCCGCGCGTGACGGGCAGGGTGAACAGGTCGCCCAGGCTCTCCGCGGGCGCGTGGACGGTGGTGCGCGCCAGGTCCGACAGGCCCTCGTCGTAGGCGTTGGCGTTCTGGACGATCAGGCCGGCGATCCATTCGGGGTGCCTGGTGGCCAGGCGGAAGCCGACGGGGCCGCCGAAGTCGAAGGCGTACCAGACGAAGCGGTCGAGCCCGATCTTCTGCACGAAACCCTCGACCACGTCGGCCAGGCGGTCGAAGGAGTAGACGAAGTCGCCGGGGGCCTCGGTGTGGCCGAATCCGGGATAGTCCGGCGCGATCAGGCGGTAGCGGGTGCCCAGGGCGTCCATCAGGCGCCTGTACTGGTGGGAGGCCGAGGGGAAGCCGTGCAGCAGGAGCACGGGGATGCCGTCGCGCGGGCCCGCCTCCCGGTAGAACACCTGCACGCCTTCCACGTCCACGAAACCGTGGCGGATCTGTGGGATCTCCATGCCTAATGCCTTTCTCGCGCAATGATGCGTTAGTTATAGCGAGCAGGCTTCTAACGCGTCAAGGGGGAGATGTAGCATTAGGACTCATGGAGTTCCTGATCGGTGAGCCGCTCGCGCTGGACCTGGTGAACACCCGGGCCCAGGACTTCGACGTCCTCGACACGCCCGAGATGTTCGGGAAGTGGCTCGATCGTCAGGCGGGCCGGCTGACCTCGGTCCGGGGGCCGTTCACGGCGGACGACCTGGGCGTGCTCCAGGAGCTGCGGGCGCACGTGGAGGCCGCGGTCGACGCCGTGCGCCGGGGGGAGCGGCCGTCCGGCGAGGCGGTCGGGGCGCTCAACGACGCGATGCGCGCCGCGCCCGCGTACGGGCATCTCGACGTCACGGACGGCGGGCTCAGCAAGGGCGCGCGCAGGGACGGTGACCGGCTCGCCCGCCTGCTCACGCAGCTCGCCGAGGCCGCGGCCGACCTGCTCACGGATCCGGCGGCGAGCCGGATCCGGGCCTGCGAGGGGCCCCGGTGCCGCATGATCTTCCTGCCCGCCCACCCCCGGCGGCGCTGGTGCTCACCGGAGCTGTGCGGCAACCGGGTGCGCGTCGCCCGCCACTACCAGCGGCACAAGCCTGTTTGAACGGGGGCCGGGCCGAGCCGGCCCCCTTCGGATCAGCGGTAGCGAGCCTGGCCCGAGCCCTGGACGATCTCGCCCAGCACCCACGCGTCGAGACCGCGCTCGGCGAGCAGCCGGATCGCCTCGTCGGCCGAGCCGGGCGCCACCACGGCCGCCATGCCCACGCCGAGGTTGAACGTACGGTCCATGTCCTGCTGGGCGATCCGCCCGTGCCCGGCCAGCACGCCGAAGATCGCCGGCGGGGTCCAGGACGACCGGTCGAGCAGCGCGTCGAGGTGGCCCGGCAGCGACCGCGACAGGTTGGCCTCCAGGCCGCCGCCCGTGATGTGCGCGAAGGCGTGCACCTCGGTCGTGCGGGCCAGGTGGAGGCAGTCGAGCGAGTAGACGCGGGTCGGCTCCAGCAGCTCCTCGCCCAGCGGACGGCCCAGCTCGGGCAGCACCGCGTCGAGCGACAGCGACGCCTCGCGCAGCACGTGCCGCACCAGCGAGTAGCCGTTGGAGTGGATGCCGGAGGAGGCCAGCGCGAGGACCACGTCGCCCTCGCGGACCCGGTCGGGGCCCAGCATGGCGTCGGCCTCGACCACGCCGGTGCCGGCTCCGGCCAGGTCGTACTCGTCGGGGCCCATGGCGCCGGGGTGCTCGGCGGTCTCGCCGCCGACCAGCGCCGCGCCGGCCAGCCGGCAGCCCTCGGCCACGCCGCCGACGATCTCGGCGACGCGCTCGGGCACGACCTTGCCGACGGCGATGTAGTCGGTCATGAACAGCGGCTCGGCGCCGCAGACCACGAGGTCGTCGAGGACCATGCCGACCAGGTCGATGCCGATCGTGTCGTGCTTGCCGTAGCGCTGGGCGATCATGACCTTCGTGCCCACGCCGTCGGTGGAGGAGGCGAGCAGCGGACGCCGGTAACGCAGCAGCGCCGAGGCGTCGAAGAGCCCGGCGAAGCCGCTGGCGTCGTCGACCACCTCCGGCCGGCGGGCCCGCGCCACCTTGTCCTTCATCAGGGTGACGGCGCGCTCGCCCGCCTCGATGTCGACGCCGGCGGCCTCGTAGGTACTCACGCTTTGCTCTCCAACACGAACTTGCCCACGTTGTCCTGGTCGATGGGGATCGGGTACGAGCCGTCGAAGCAGGCCCGGCAGAGCCGCTCGGCGGGGATGGTGGTGGCCTTGGTCAGGCCCTCCAGGGAGATGTACCCCAGCGAGTCGGCGCCCAGCGAGGCCCGGATCTCCTCGACCGACAGCGAACCGGCGATCAGCTCGGCGCGCGTCGCGAAGTCGATGCCGTAGAAGCACGGCCAGGCCACGGGCGGCGAGGAGATGCGGACGTGCACCTCGCGCGCCCCCGCCTCGCGCAGCATCTTCACGATGGCGCGCTGGGTGTTGCCGCGCACGATCGAGTCGTCGACGACCACCAGGCGCTTGCCCGCGACGACCTCGCGCAGCGGGTTGAGCTTGAGCCGGATGCCGAGCTGGCGGATGGTCTGCGAGGGCTGGATGAACGTGCGGCCCACGTAGGAGTTCTTCACCAGGCCCTGGCCGTAGGGGATGCCGCTCTCCTCGGCGTAGCCGACGGCGGCCGGGGTGCCGGACTCGGGCGTGGGGATGACCAGGTCGGCCTCGACCGGGTGCTCGCGGGCCAGCACGCGGCCGACCTCGACCCGGGTGACCTGCACGCCGCGGCCCGCGATCGTGGTGTCGGGACGGGCGAGGTAGACGTACTCGAACAGGCAGCCCTTGGGGTCGGGCAGGGCGAAGCGGCGGGACCGGACGCCGTCCTCGTCGATGGTGAGCAGCTCGCCGGGCTCGATCTCGCGGACGAACGTGGCGCCCACGATGTCGAGGGCCGCCGTCTCCGAGGCCACCACCCAGCCGCGCTCCAGGCGGCCCAGGACCAGCGGGCGGATGCCCTGCGGGTCGCGGGCCGCGTAGAGCGTCTTCTCGTCCATGAACACCAGCGAGTACGCGCCCTTGACCTGCGGCAGCAGCTCGGCCGCAGAGTCTTCGATGGAACGCGTGCGATCCTGGGCGAGCAGCGAGGCGAGGACCTCGGTGTCGGTGGTCGCCCGGGTGGAGCCGGGAGCCAGGCGCTCGGCCAGCTCCGGCGTGTTGATCAGGTTGCCGTTGTGGGCGAGCGCGAGCCCGCCGACCTCGGTGGAGCTGAGGGTCGGCTGCGCGTTCTCCCACACGCTCGAACCCGTGGTGGAGTATCGGCAGTGGCCGATGGCCAGGTGGCCGCGGAGGGTGCCCAGCACCGACTCGTCGAAGACCTGGGCCACCAGGCCCATGTCCTTGTAGACGAGGATGCGGCTGCCCTCGCTGACCGCGATGCCCGCGGACTCCTGGCCGCGGTGCTGCAACGCGTACAGCCCGTAGTAGGTGAGTTTGGAAACTTCCTCGCCTGGTGCCCAGACGCCGAAGACACCACAAGCGTCTTTGGGTGCGCGGTCGTGGGGGTCCAGGTCATGGCCGAGCCGGCCGTCGCCCTTCAGCACATGCCTCAGTTTAGGTTGCGGGTCTCCGTGCTCGCACACCCGGGTGCTCCATCAGCCGGCGTGGGAGGATCTGCCGGCGTTGGATCCGTCGCGGACGAACTCTCCGGTGACGTTGCGGTTCGCCGCAGATCCGAGGAAATGGATCAGCGCCGCCATGTCGTCGGCGGTCGAGAGCCGGCGGCTCGGCGTGCGGGCCGCGATCCGGTCGAGGGCCTCCTGGGTGACCGGGCGCTCGGCCTCGGTGATCGTGAGCCCGGCCACGGCCACGTTGACCAGCACGCCGTCCCGGCCGGCCTCCCAGGCCAGGGCGCGGGCCATGCCGTGCAGGGCCATCTTGGCGGTGCCGTACGGGCCGGGGCCCGGCTGGCCCTCCTCGGCGGCGCCCGAGGAGACGAAGACGATCCGGCCGAAGCCGTTCCGCCGCATCCCGGGCAGTACGGCCTGGACGAGCAGGGCGTTGCCGGCGACGTTCGCGTGCAGGGCGGCCGTCCATTCGGCGGCGGGGACGTCCTCGAAGCTCATGCTGTTGGGCATGATCGTGCCCCAGCGGACGGCGTTGAGCACGAGGGCGTCCACCGGGCCGGCCTGGGCGGCGGCGGGCGCGATGGTGGCGTGGTCCTCCAGGTCCAGATGGACGGCCGCCGCCTGCCCGCCCGCCTCCTCGATGCGCTTGACGACCTCTGCGGCGCGGCCGGGGCCGGTGTTGTAGGTGATGGTGACCCGCGCGCCGGCCCTGGCGTAGGCGAGCGCGGTGGCGGCGCCGATGCCGGAGGAGCCGCCGGTGATGAACGCGTGCATGGGGATGCCTCTCTTGATTAGCCGACTAATTAGCCAGCTAAGTGGCTTTGGGCGTCTGGAGGCAAGGGGGTTTCGCTCTTGGTGAAGAGGATTACTGGGGGATGGCGCGTACGAGGCGGGACAGCAGGGCGCGTTCGGTGTCGTCCAGGCCGTGCTGGAGTTCTTCGTCGGTCCTGGCCCAGATCGCCTCGACCGGCTCGCGCAGCGCCTTGCCCGCCTCCGTCAGGTGGACGCGGCCCACCCGTGGGCGGTCGGGGTCGGGGGAGCGGCGGACGAGGCCCGCGCGTTCGAGGCGCTGGAGGGTCTTGGTGACGGTCGGCGGCTCCACGCCCAGCCGGGCGATCAGCTCGCCCTGGGTGAGGCCGTCCTGCCGCCACAGCTGGTTGAGCAGCAGCTCCTGGCCCACGTGCAGGCCCAGTGGCGCCAGGGCGGCGGCCATCCGGTTGCGGTGGGTCTTCATGACCATGATCAGGGCGTACGTCAGGGTCTCGTCCAGCATGCACTCATCTTGCCCGCCGCCTGCCGCTTTGGCGCATGGAGACCCAAGGATGGCGCCCGTCTTACCGTGTCGTGCGCTTTAGCCGATGCCCTCCGCGAAAAGGTGAAGTATCCGGCATGCAGACCCGTCGGGAGACGCAGACGTGACCACACCTGGGGACCCCAACGAACCCCGCGAGGGGCAGGACCCGCAGCACCCCGAAGGCCATCCCCGCGAGGACCGGCCCGAATCCACGCCGCCGCGGCACACGCCCGAATGGTGGCGGGAGGGGACGGCCGAGGAGGAGCCGCCGGCGCCCGAGGAGGAGCCGCCGGAGATCGGGCCGTACGAGGGCGGGCCGACGAGCAGCGAGTGGAGCCCGAGCGAATGGGCCGTCGGCGGCCCGCCCGGCGCGGGGCCGACCGGCGGCGCGGGAACCCCGGAGGGATGGACCGTCCCCGACCACGAGCACGGCCATGAACACGCGGACACCCCTGGGCACGCGGACACGCCGAAGGGCGCGGCCCCCGGCGAGGGCGCCGGTCCCGGAGAGGGAGCCCGACCGGGTGGCGGGCGGCACGAGGGTGACCGGCCCGGCGAACCGCCCGGTGAAGGGCCCGGTGAACGGTCCGGTGAACGGCCCGGCGAGCGGCCCGGCGAGTGGCCCGGTGAACAGTCTGGGGAGCGGGCCGGGGGTGGGCGGTGGGCGGATGAGTGGCCGTTCGAGGAGGAGCGGGAGGGCGAGGAGCCGATCGCGCCCGTGCCGCCCGTGGTGCCACCGCCGCCACCGGACGTGCCGCCGTCGCACGAGCCCAGGCCCGGCGGCCGTCCCGACCATCCCGACCTGCCCACCTCGCCCGAGACGCCGGGACCGGCCGAGGGCGGCGCGGGCAGGACGCGGTGGTCCGGCGGGGACGCCGAGGAGACGCAGGTCTATCCGATGCCCGGCGGCACCCCGGCCTATCCGGGCTGGGGCACGCAGCCGGACGAGGAACCGAGCCGCCCCGCGCCGTCCCGCTACGAATACGGCGACGTGCCCACCTTCGAGCCTCCGGCCACCGGCACCCACGCGGCCAGCGGCCCCGAGGAGCCGGGCGCCCGGCCGGGCGGTGCGGAAGGTGCTGAGGGGGCCGAAGGCCCAGGAGGCGCCGCCGGCACGGGCCGTACCACGGGCGCGGGGGGCGTGACGCCGGGCGCCGGGGGCGTGCCACCAGGAGGACCTGGAGCGCCGTACGGCGGCGAGGGGGCCTATGGCGGGCCGGAAGCGCCCCAAGGGGGCGAGGGGGCCTACGGCGGGCCGGGAGCGCCGTATGGCGGTGAGGGGGCCTACGGCGGCCCTACGGCGGCCGGTGGCGGTCCCACGGCGTCCGGCGGGCCCTATGGCGGGTCGGCGGCCGGCGGCGGCGGTGAAGGGGCCCGTGGGGGACCGGCGGCGTCGGGAGGGCCCTATGAGGCGGCTCCCGGCTCGTACGAGACCGGCGGGCGGGACACGTCCGTCCCCGGCACCACCCCCTCCAGCCCCTACGGCGGCCCGCCCGGGTACGGCCCGCCGCCGGGAGCCCCCGCCTACGGCCAGTACGGCCCCTACGGCACCCAGCCGCCCACGCAGCCGGGCAGCGGCCTCGCCACCGCCTCGCTGGTGCTGGGGGTGGCCAGCCCGTTCCTGGTGTTCGTCTGCTTCACCGGCGTGCTCACCGCGATCCTGTCGATCGTCTTCGGCTGTGTGGCGCTGGCCAAGCGCGTGGGCAGGGGCCGGGCCATCGCCGGGATCGTGATCAGTGCGCTGTCGCTGGTGTTGTTCGCGATCGTCGCGATCTGGTTCTGGAAGGTGGTCCAGGAGTGCGGCCAGCTTCCCAGCCAGCTCACCGACCAGTGCTTCGAGAGCAAGTTCCCCTGGATGGGCAGGGGCCGCTAGAGCGGCAGGTGGGCTGACAGGTCGGCGCGGGAGCCGCTGGCCGCGACCGAGCCCCTGGCCACGGCCTCGTCCCAGGTCAGCCGGCCGAGCGCGAGCTCCAGCCAGGTGCGGGCGTCGGTCTCCACGACGTTCGGCGGCGTGCCGCGGGTGTGGCGGGGGCCGGGGACGGCCTGGACGGCCGCGTAAGGAGGCACGCGCACCTCGACCGTGCGGCCGGGAGCCGCGGTGGCCAGCTTCTCCAGCAGGTGGCGCACCGCCTGCCTGGCCGCGTCGCGCTCGGGGGCGAGCCCGCGGTCATAGGCGGTCAGCACCGCGGCGACCAGGGCGTCGGGCAGGGCCGATGCGGGGCCGTCGTAGGGCGGTTCGTCGAGGGCGACGAGCTGGCCGTCGAGGGCGGCGCGCAGCTTCTCCGGATCCATCTTGCGTGGTGGCACGGGCCCATTGTCTCGCGGCAAGCGTTCATCGGGACGGAGGTCGTCGTTCACCCCCGGTTTCGTTGACGACCGTAACGTCCCCGCCGTACAAACGCGCACATATCTGGAGGACCTGTGGCGAACCCTGAGGCGGGGCGGCTGCTGCCGCTGCTTTCCACCCCGCACAAAGGTGGCCGATCCGCTCTGACCTGTCAGTTCCGTTGCGGGAACGCGTGCGCGCACGACGTGGCCAACACGACGGGCAACGCCTACTTCGGCGACGTGGTCAAGGAGGCGATGTCGCGTCGCGGCGTGCTGCGCGCGGGCGCGCTCGGCGCGCTGGTGGCGGGCGTGGGCGTGGCGGGCGCGGTCCCGGCGTTCGCCGACGAGCCTGCGGCCGAGGCGGCCGCCGAGCCGGTCGCGGAGGGCCTGCGCGGCCGGAGCGGGATCGCCTTCACCCCGGTGCCGCCGAACAAGGACGACGCGCTGCGCATCCCCGACGGTTACAACTCCTCCGTGGTCGTGCGCTGGGGTGACCCGGTGCTGCCCGACGCGCCGGCCTTCGACTTCGCAAACCAGACGGCCGACGCCCAGAACAAGCAGTTCGGCTACAACTGCGACTACGTGACGTTCTTCCCGATGGGCCACAACCGCGGCCTGCTGTGGGTGAACCACGAGTACACCGACGAGAACCTGATGTTCCGCGGGTACACGGGCGGCGCGGCCGCGACCGAGGAGCAGATCAAGATCGCGCTGGCCGCGCACGGCGGCTCGGTCGTGGAGATCGAGCGGGCGCACGGCACCGGCGAGTGGAAGCTCACCACCAAGGGCCGCCGCCGCTACAACCGGCGCGTCACCGCGCAGACGCCGATGCGCTTCTCCGGCCCCGCCGCCGGTCACGCCCTGCTCAGGACGGCCGCCGACCCCAAGGGCCTGGCGCCGGTCGGCATGCTGAACAACTGCTCGGGCGGTTCCACCCCGTGGGGCACGGTCCTGACCGCCGAGGAGAACTTCGACCAGTACTTCGTCAACGGAGACAAGGTCCCCGAGGCGCAGCGGCCGTACATCTCGCGTTACACGATCACGACGGGCACCCCGGCGAGCAGCCGCCGTTTCGACCGGGTCGAGGAGCGCTTCGACCTGGCCAAGCACCCGAACGAGGCCAACAGGTTCGGGTGGATCGTGGAGATCGACCCGTTCGACCCCGACTCCACGCCGATCAAGCGCACCGCGCTCGGCAGGTTCAAGCACGAGGCCGCCAACACCACCCTGGCCAGGGACGGCCGCCTGGTCGTCTACATGGGTGACGACTCGCGCTTCGAGTACATCTACAAGTTCGTCTCCAAGAACCGGTACATCCCCGGCTTCGACCGCCACAACCGCACCCTGCTGGACGAGGGCACCCTGTACGTCGCCAAGTTCACCGGCGACAGCCCGGCCGCCGAGATCGACGGCTCCGGCAAGCTGCCCTCCGACGGGCTGTTCGACGGCTCCGGCGAGTGGCTCCCGCTGGTGTCGGGCGACAGGTCGTTCGTGGACGGCATGACCGCCGCCGAGGTGCTGATCTACACGCGATCGGCGGCCGACAGGGTCAAGGGCGGCGCCACCAAGATGGACCGTCCGGAGGACATGGAGCGCAACCCGGTCACCGGCGGCGTCTACGTGGCCCTGACCAACAACTCCAACCGCACCGCCGCCCAAGTGGACGAGGCCAACCCGCGCCCGTCCAACAAGCACGGTCACGTCCTGGAGGTGGCCGAGCGGCGCAACGACGCCGGCGAGACCACCTTCTCCTGGTCGCTCCCGCTGATCTGCGGCGACCCGAACGACCCCACGACGTACTTCGCCGGCTTCGACAAGACCAAGGTCTCGCCGATCTCGTGCCCGGACAACGTGACGTTCGACGCCGACGGCAACCTGTGGATCTCCACCGACGGCAACCAGCTCGGCAGCAACGACGGCCTTTTCGTCATGCCGGTACGCGGTTCCGACCGTGGCCACCTGCGCCAGTTCCTCACGGTCCCGCTCGGCGCGGAGACCTGCGGCCCGCTGGTGACCGAGGACCAGAAGAGCGTGTTCGTGGCCGTGCAGCACCCGGGCGAGATCGACGGCGCGACCCCGGACAACCCGGCCAGCCGCTGGCCCGACGGCGACCAGCCGCGCCCGTCGGTCGCGGTGGTCTGGCACGGCAGGGGCAGGAAGATCGGCAGCTGATCCCCGGCGAAAACCAGTTGACCTCAAGTTAACTTGAGGAAATAGTCTCCCATGCATGAGCATGGAAGTGACCGCCTGGCATCAGCTTTACTCGATGAACAACCGGCCGGAGCGTCGCCCGCTGAACAGGGCGACGCTTCGGCGTATCGGCGGGTTCGCCCGCCCTCACCGCCGCAGGATCGTGCTGTTCCTGCTGCTCAGCGTGGTGCTGGCAGGTTTGGCCGTGGTGTCGCCGCTGCTCGCGGGGCGGGTGGTCGACGCGATCTTCAACAGTGAGCCGCTCGGCGTGGTGGTCGTGGTGGCGCTGCTGATCGCCGGCCTGGCGCTCGCCGAGGCCGGGCTCGGCCTGCTGAACCGCTGGCAGTCGGCCACCATCGGCGAAGGGCTGATCCTCGACCTGCGCACTTCGGTCTTCGACCATGTGCAGCGGATGCCGGTCGCGTTCTTCATGCGGACGCGTACCGGGGCGCTGGTGAGCCGGCTGAACAACGACGTGATCGGCGCGCAGCGGGCCTTCACCGACACCTTGTCCAGCGTGGCGGGCAACCTGGTGCAGCTCGTGCTGACGCTCACCGTGATGATCGGCATCTCGTGGCAGATCACGCTGCTCGCGCTGCTGCTCCTGCCGGTGTTCGTGCTGCCCGCGCGGCGGATGGGCGTCAGGATCGCGCGGCTGCGTCGCGAGGCCGCCGACCACAACGCCGCCATGGGCACCCAGATGACCGAGCGGTTCTCGGCGCCGGGCGCGACGCTGGTGAAGCTGTTCGGCCGGCCGGCGCGCGAGTCCGCCGAGTTCGCCGCGCGGGCGCGGCGGGTGCGTGACATCGGCGTGCGCTCGGCCATGAACCAGTCGGTGTTCGTCACGGCCCTGACCCTGGTCTCGGCGCTCGCGCTGGCCCTCGTCTACGGCCTCGGCGGCTTCTACGCCCTGCGCGACCAGCTCGAACCCGGCGCGGTGGTCTCGCTGGCCCTCCTGCTGACCCGCCTGTACGCGCCCCTCACCGCCCTGGCCAGCGCCCGCGTGGACGTGATGAGCGCCCTGGTCAGCTTCGAGCGCGTCTTCGAGGTGCTCGACCTCAAGCCGCTGATCCAGGAGCGGGCGGACGCCCGCGAGGTCCCCGAGGGCCCGGTCGCGGTCGAGTTCGACGACGTGCGCTTCGCCTACCCCGCCGCCGACAAGGTGTCGCTGGCCTCGCTGGAGGAGGTCGCCACGCTGGACTCGCGGGGCGGCGAGGAGGTGCTGCACGGGATCTCGTTCACGGCCCTGCCGGGCCAGATGGTGGCGCTGGTGGGCTCCTCGGGGGCCGGCAAGTCCACGATCGCCCAGCTGCTGCCCAGGCTGTACGACGTCGACTCCGGCGCGGTCCGCATCGGCGGCGTGGACGTACGGGACCTGACCTTCGACGCCGTCCGCGACACCCTCGGCATGGTCACCCAGGACGGCCACCTCTTCCACGAGACGATCAGGGAGAACCTGCTGCTGGCCAGGCCGGCGGCGAGCGAGGAGGAGATCTGGGACGCCCTGACCAGGGCCCGGCTGCGGACGCTGATCGAGTCGCTGCCCGACGGCCTGGACACGGTGGTCGGCGAGCGCGGCTACCGGCTGTCCGGCGGCGAGCGCCAGCGGCTCACGATCGCCCGGCTCCTGCTGGCCAGGCCGCGCGTGGTGATCCTGGACGAGGCCACCGCCGCGCTCGACTCCACCTCCGAGGCGGCCGTGCAGGAGGCCCTGGGGGAGGCGCTGGCGGGCCGGACCGCCGTGGTGATCGCGCACCGGCTGTCCACCGTGCGGGCGGCCGACCAGATCCTGGTGATCGAGGACGGCCGCGTCGCCGAACGGGGCACGCACGCCGAACTGCTGGCCATGGGCGGCCGCTACGAGGAGCTGTACCGCACTCAGTTCGACGAGCCGACGGTCGCGGGGGCGGTGGCCTGAGGCTCGTCCGTCACCGGCGGGCGGCGGGACGGGCGCAGCGCGTACAGGCCGAGCGGGACGGCGGCCAGCACGATCACCGCCGCGATGACGAGCGTGAACTGGTAGGCGTCGAGGAAGGCGGCCAGCGGGGGCTGGTCGCTCCCGCTCTGGCGGGAGCTGAGGATCGCGCCCAGCACGGTGATTCCGAGCAGGCCGAACACCTCGCGCGAGACGTTCAGCACGCCCGAGGCCACACCGGCCCTGTCCTTGGGCAGGCCGCCGAGGATCGCCGAGGTCAGCGGCACCAGCAGGCCGCCGCCGAGGCCGTAGAGCAGGAACCAGGGGGCGACGTCGGCGTAGTCGCCGTCGGCCCCGACGCCGGAGATCAGGTAGATCGCCGCGCCCATGAGCGCCATGCCGAGCGCCACCGTGCGGCCGGTGCCGAGCCGCGCGGAGATCCGCTGCGACGTGATGGCGACGACCGCCATGACCAGCGCCATCGGCACGAACGCCAGGCCGGCCTGCGTGGGGGAGAAGCCGAGCACGTTCTGCAGCCACAGGGCGCTGAAGAAGTAGATGCCGAACACGCCGAACGACCAGATGCCCATGGTCAGCGCGCCGCCGCTGAACACCCGTGAGCGGAAGAGTGACAGGTCGATCATCGGGCGCTCGGACCGCGTCTCGACCAGCGCGAACGCCACGGCGGCCGCCGCCGCGAGCCCGAACGCGGCCAGGATCTCGGCCGACGTCCATCCGGCGCGGTCGCCCTCGATGAGCGCATAGGTGAGGGAGACCAGCGCGAGCGCCGAGGTGGCCAGGCCGGGCAGGTCGAGCCGGTGCCGCCGGCGGGTGAAGGCGGGCCGGACCGCCCACAGGGCCAGGCCGAAGGTGGCGATCCCGATCGGCACGTTGATCAGGTAGATCCAGCCCCAGTGCAGGTGCTCGCTGATGAAACCGCCGGCCGCCGGGCCGAGCGCCATGGACAGGGCCCCGGACGCGCTCCAGATGCCCACGGCCCTGCCGCGCTCGCCGGGCTCGGGAAAGATCTGGCTGATCAGCGTGAGCGACGTGGGCGTGAGCAGCGCCGCCCCCACGCCCTGGACGGCCCGCGCCGCGATCAGCGCGCCGCCGGAGGTGGCCAGCCCGGCGCCCAGCGAGGCCGCGGTGAAGACGGAGAGCCCGGCCAGGAACACCACGCGGGCCCCGAACAGGTCCGCGAGCCGGCCGCCGACCAGCATGAGCCCGGCGAAGACCAGGATGTACGAGCTCACGATCCACTCCAGCCCGGAGATGGTCAGCCCGAGCTCCCGCTGGATCGTCGGCAACGCGACGTTCCCCACGTTGTTGTCGAGATACGTCATGAAGGTGCCCAATGTCACGGCACCCAGCGCCCACCATCGCATGTCACAAGCCTCCTATACGCCGTACTTGTACGTCGTACAGTTCAACTTGTACGACGTATAGTTGTCAACCGTGATGGGAAAACTGGCCGCGCGGGCCATCGCCGAGCGGGCGCTGGAGATCGGCGACACCGAGGGGCTCGACGCCGTGACGATCCGTCGTCTGGCCACCGACCTGGGCGTGACGCCGATGGCCCTCTACTGGCACTTCAAGAACAAGGACCAGCTCCTGGTCGGCATGGCCGACCACCTGATCGGCGGCTTCGTGCCGCCGCCGGCCGATGAGCGGCCCTGGCAGGAGCAGCTCCGCGACCTGACCCAGGGGCTCATCAGGACCCTGCGCACCCATCCCTGCGCCAAGAACGTCATCGAGCAGATCGACCCGATCTCCGTCCCCAACTTCCTGGTCGTCTGGGACAAGGCGCTGGGCCTGGCCCGTACGGCCGGGTTCGACGTGGAGGAGAGCTGCCTGATCACCAAGTACCTGCTGCAGAGCGCCCTGTCGATCGCCGACGCGCCCGTGCACTTCAAGGCCGGCCGGACCGGCGAGGAGATCGCCGAGATGGTCAGGGTCAAGCGGGCCGGCCTCCAGTCGTTGCCGCCCGAGAAGTACCCGCACCTGGTCGAGATGGCCTCACCGCTGGTCGCGGGCGCCGACCCGGCGTTCTACGACTCCTTCGGCGTCGATCTCGTGCTGCGCGGCATCGAGGCGCTGGCCGCCGGACGTTAAGGTCGAGATCATGCCTTTCGAGCTGGTCTGTGAGATCGAACCGCCCACCAAGCCCGATCTGAAGCGCGTCCGCCACCAGATCGGCACGCTCAGCCAGGTCGCCCATTCCTTCCTGATCCCCGACAACCACATCGGCCGGGCCACCGTGTCCAGCGTGGCCGTGGCCCACGAGGTCGAGGCGATGGGCGGGCGCAGCATCGCCTGTCTCAACTCCCGCGACCGCAACCTGCTCGGCTTCCACCGCGACCTGCTGACGGCCGCGGCGTACGGCGTCGACCAGTTCCTGTTCGTCCACGGCGACAAGCCCGCCAGCGGCAGCCGGACCAGCGACCTGACGGTCCGCTCGATGATCGAGGAGGCCAGGGGCTTCTCACCGGCCTTCCGCGTCGGCGCGGCGGCCGGGCTGCGCCCGCTGCCCGCCTGGAAGCGCGCGGCAGACTTCCTGTTCGCCCAGGTCAGCTTCTCGGTCGAGGCGCAGGTCCGGTGGCGCGAGGCCAACCAGGTCGACGTGCCGGTCTACGCGGGCGTCATGGTGCTGGCCAGCGAGCGCCACGCCCGTACGCTGGCCGCCGCCATCCCCGACATCGCCCTGCCCGGCGAGCTGGTCGAGCGGGTGGCCGCCGACCGTATGGCGGGCGTCGAGGCGGCCTGCGAGCAGGTGTTCGCGCTGCGCGACTCGGGCGCGTTCGACGGCGTGCACCTCATCCCGGTCTCGCGCTACCGCGACGTGGAGTCGAGGCTCGCCGGAGCCCTCTGAGACCTGGCGAGCGCGGCCAGCACCGCGCCGGCCAGCGCCACGGCGAACAAGACCGCGTACGCGCGCTGGAAGCCGTCCATGAGCTGCCCGACGGCCACCGGGGAGAGTGTGGACAGCGTGCCCGCGTACACCTGGGCGCGCAGCGCCGGGCCCACGGAGCTGGTCACGACGCTGAGCGTCAGGCCCACGCTGATCACGATGCCGACGTTCATGATCATGACTCGGAAGCCGTTGACCACGCCCAGGCTGCCGCTCGGCAGGGCGGCCATGACCTGGGTGGTGTTGCCGGTCAGGAACGTCCCGCTGCCGCAGCCGGCCACGAACAGGGCGATCCCCGTCACCCAGTACGGCGTCGCCGGGTCGGCCGTCAGCATGAGCGTGCCGAGCCCCAGCGCGCTCATCGCCGCGCCGCCGATCGACAGCCCGTAGGGCGAGACCCGCGGCCCGAGCAGGCCCGCGATCGGCGAGGCCAGCCCGATGCCCACCGGCACCGGCAGCACGCTCAGCCCGGCCGAGAACGCGTCGAGCCCGCGCGCCGCCTGGAAGTAGAGCGCGACCACCAGGATCAGCGCGGAACGCGCGAGCGCGTTGCAGAAGGAGGCCAGGTTCGCGTAGGCCAGTAGCCGCCCGCCGAACAGCCGCAGGTCCAGCACCGGGTTGGTAGAGCGCCGCTCGGCCAGCACGATCAGCGGCACCAGCAGCACGAACAGCGCCGCCCCCGTCAGGACGACCGGGCTGGTCAGGCCGCCCGACCCGGCCTCGTTGACCGCCAGCAGCACGGCCGACAGCGCGGCGAACACCAGCACGTTGCCGAGCGCGTCCACCGGCTGCCTGGGCCTCTTCGGCATCTTGCGTAAGATCACCGCGCCCCAGCCGAGCGCGATCAGCCCGGCGGGCACGTTCACCCAGAAGATCCACTGCCAGCCGGCGGTCTCGGCGATCAGGCCGCCGAGCGTCGGACCGGCGAGCTGGGCCACCGACAGCGTGCCGATGTAGACGCCCATGCCCTGGCTGAGCCGTTCGGGCGGGAACGCGTCGGTGATGATCACCGTGCCGTTGGCCAGGATCATGGCCGAGCCGATCGCCTGGAGCACACGCATGCCGACCAGGAACCAGACGTCCGGCGACAGCCCGGCCAGCAGCGAGGCCAGCGTGAACAGGGCGAAGCCCGCCAGATACACCTCGCGCCTGCCGAGCAGGTCGGCGACCCGGCCGAAGAACACCAGGCTCGCGGTGTTGACCAGCAGGAACGCCAGCAGGATCCATCCCGACTGCGTCGCGTCGGCCCGGAAGTGCCGCACGACGGTCGGCAGCGCGACGTTGAGCGTGCTGCCCGCGATGCCGATGAGGACGAGGCCCAGGCTGGTGACCGAGCACACGCGCCAGGCGTAGCGCATGCGGGTGCCGGCTTCGGGGGTGACCGCGACCATGCCTCCCACTATGACGTACGTCGTACGTCCGTTTTGTACCAGGGGTCACCTGGCTCGCCTGCGTAACCCCTCGACGTCGTGGATGACCACCCGCCGCCGGCCGGTCTCGATGAGGCCGCGGTCGCGCAGGGTGCGCAGTGCCTTGCTGACCGCCTCCCGCGAGGAGCCGGTCCAGCCGGCCAGCTCGTCCTGGCTGAGCGGCAGGGCCACCCGCACGCCGGTGCTGGTGCGCTCGCCGTACCGGTCGGCCAGTTCGAGCAGCCGGGTCGCCACCCGGCCGGTGGTGTCGAACGCGCCGTACTCGACCCGCTTGCGGTCGGCGTCGCGCAGCCGGCCGACGACGAGCTGCAGGAGCAGGACGGCGATGCGGCCGTGCGCGGCCAGGAAGCCGCTGAAGTCGCGGACCACGATGCCCTGGATCGGCTCCAGCGCGGTCACGGTGGCCGAGCGCGGCGAGCCGTCCACGGCCGACATGTCGCCCAGCAGCGCCCCCGGGCCGCGTACCGCGAGGACCACCTCGGTGCCGCTGCTCGTGTGCGAGGACACCTTGACCCGGCCCTGCGTCAGCACGAGCACCCAGTCGGCCGCGTCGCCCTCGGTGATCACCGTCGTGCCGCGGTCCCATCGGCGCGGGCGCCCGGCCGCTCGCAGCGCCTCGACCTCCTCGGCCGTGAGCATGGAAAGGAACTCGCCGGGCTCTGGATCCATGCGCCGATTATGTACGTACGGCTATTGCCGTTCTATGGCATTCCAGTCAGAACGTACGCGGCCACGAGTTCTTCCTTGCCTTTCAGGCTGAGCCGTCCGAGGGCGTTCACCGAGGCGTCGCGGCCGAGCTGCCTCAGGGTCGTCTCGCCGATCACCACCGTCCCCGGCTCGGCCAGGGCCTGGAGCCTGGCGGCCACGTTGACGCAGTCGCCCATGGCGTTGAAGCCGCGTAACTCGGGGCTGCCGATGTTGCCGACCAGCGCGGGGCCGGTGTTGACGCCCACCCGGAAGGTCGGCCACTCCACCTCGTCGACGCGCTTCCAAGCCATCTCCTCGGCCACCTCGGCGGCGGCCCGCTGCATCTCCAGCGCGGCCCGGCAGGCCGCCCTGGCGTGGCCGGCCTGCGTGGCCGGCGCGTTGAACAGGGCCAGCATCGCGTCGCCGACGAACTGCACGATCGTGCCGCCGTTGTTCAGCACGCAGGGGACGGCGGCCGTGTGGTAGCGGTTGAGCATCTCGACGATCTCGCCGGGCGCGACCTGCTCGGAGAACGAGGTGAATCCCTTGAGGTCGGCGAAGAGCGCGGTCAGCTCCTTCAGCTCGCCGCCGAGCGCCGCCCGCGCCGGGTCGGCGAGCAGCGCGTTGGCCACGTCGGGCGACATGTACTGGCGGAAGAGGGTGTCCAGCTCCTGGTAGAGGCGGGCGTTCTCCAGCGAGATGGACAGCTGGCCGGCGAGCGTGGCGGCCAGCGCCTCGTCATGGCCGGTGCGGCCCACCGGCACCTCCAGCACGCCGGCGAGGTGGCCCCTGACCGTGAGCGGGTAGGCCAGCCGGTGGTCGCGGCGGATCGGGCCGTCGCCCTCGAACTCGTACGCGCGGGAGCCGATCTGGGTCTTGCCCTCCGACACCAGCGCGATCTTGACGTCTCCGTACGCCTGCCTGACCCGGTCGAGCGCGGTGGTCAGCAGCTCGCCCTCCGGCAGGCCCACGCGGGTCTGCGCGCTCACCGCCACCAGCGCGGCCAGCCGCTCCGACAGCTCCCGCTCGTGGGCCAGCGCCGTCCCGGCCCGGTCGAGCACGGCGGCCTGGCTCTCGTTCAGCCGGAACTTGCCCGACAACCGGGCCGCGGCCAGCGGCTCGCCCCGGCGTACGTGCTCGACCAGCTCCTCCAGGGCCTGGTCGTAGTCCTGCTGGAGGCGGGCGACGGTCGCCGCCAGCGTCACCGAGTCGAACAGCCCGGCGCTCGACCCCTCGCGCCTGAACTGCAGGTACGCGCTGTAGGCCACGAACACGAAGGCGAGGGTGAGCAGCGCGTGCCACTCCCACCACGTCAGGTGCCAGTTGAGCTGCGACGTTCCCGCGACCATCGCCTCGGCCAGCAGCGCGTACGCGGTGATCAGGCTGACCAGCATGGCCGAGGGACGGCGGCGGTGGAGCAGGAACATCATCACGCCGGCCACGCCGTACAACAGGACGCCGGGGATCGAGGCCGGGCCCAGCCAGCTCATGGGCGCGACCGGCGGCGGCTGACTGAGCTCGGTCAGCTCGGGCACCAGCGAGACCAGCGCCCACAGCAGCATGAACCCGAACAACATCGCCCGGACGAAGTGCTGCGCCGCGAGGACGCTGCCGGCCGCCCGCTCGCCCAGCGGCAGGGCCGAGGCGAACGCGAACATCGCGGCGATCGTGAGCCCCACCTGCTGCCCCAGGTCGAAGCCCAGCGAGCCGGTCGGCAGGATGACCCCCGGCGTGGCCAGGCCGTGCAGGAGGAAGAAGCCCGCGCTGCTGAGGAACACCATGGAGACCAGGAACAGCCGGGCGTCCTGACGGCGGCGCGCGGCCTCGGTGATCAGCCCGCCGAGCGCCACGTTGATGCCGGCCACCGCGAGGATCATCCAGAAGTGGCTCGCGTTGTGCTGCCAGACGACGTTGAGGTGGGGCTGGGAGAGCAGCAACCAGAGCCCCAGCAGGGGAAGGGCGAGGTGGATGACCCAGACCACGCCTCGGACGGGCTGCGTGGCCGGCGGCAGGTAGGGGCTGGGCACAGACCCGATTATGCACGCGGGATCGCCGCTGCCAATGCGTCCTTTTACCCACTGCAACGGCGACAGTCGGTCAATCCGGTCAGTAACCCTCTGTTTCGTGACAAATACGTTATGTAGTTTCTGCCAACCTTTGGAACGGTCGAAACGTGAATCTCATGCACCACATGAGCATCACTTGTTCCCTGGAAGGAAAGCCGTGGCTATCAAGGTTCGCGGTGGGCGTACGCTCACCCTCGCCACTGTCGGAGCGCTCGCCGCCTCGCTCCTCGCCGTCGGTGGCGTGGCCACCGCCTCGTCGGCGGCGAGCGAGGTGTACGCCTGCGTGCACAAGAAGACCCGGTACGTCCGCATCGTCAACCCCACCACGCCGTGCCGCAAGACCGAAGAGCGCGTCGTGATCGGCGGCAGCACGACGCAGCTGAACGGCGGCACGTCCGGCCCCAAGGGCGACCAGGGCCCCCAGGGCCCGCAGGGTCCGCAGGGCCCCCGCGGTGAGACGGGCCACATGGGCCCCCAGGGCAAGCCCGGCCTCCCCGGCAAGGACGGCAAGGACGGCGAGCGCGGCCCGGCGGGCCCCCAGGGCCCGAAGGGTGACGACGGCAAGAACGGCCAGGACGGCCAGGACGGCAAGCAGGGCCTCCCCGGCAAGGACGGCAAGGACGGCGAGCGCGGTCCGGCCGGCCCCCAGGGCCCCAAGGGCGACGATGGCAAGCAGGGCCCCCAGGGCCCCAAGGGTGACCCCGGCACCGGTGGCGGCGTTACCGGTGCGACCGTCGTCAGCGCGAACTTTTACCACGACAAGTCCGCCAGCGCGAGCTGCCCGGCGGGCAAGATCGCCACTGGTGGCGGCTACGCCGCCGGCGCCAACGGCAAGATCACTGGTAGCTACCCGACCGTCGAAGGCGGCACCCCCAAGGGGTGGACGGTCACGTTCGACAGCAACGCCAATGGCACCGTCTATGTGATCTGCGTCTGACAACGCTGAAAGGGCCGGTGCGGGGTGACCCCGCACCGGCCCTTCTCGTTCGAACGTCAGCCGAACAGCGCCGGCAGCGTCGCCGAGTGGGTCTCGCGGAGCTCCTCGATCCCCACCTCGAACGCGCCCTCGACCACCAGCGACGCCCCGCCGGTGACCCCGAGCCCGTAGCACGGCACCTCGTGCCGCCCGCACAGCGCCGCGAACTCCTCGAACGCCTCCGGCCGGACCACGACCAGGGCCCGCGCCGCCGACTCGCTGAACAGGTCGGTGAACGGCTCGCCGCTCAGCGCCACGGTGGCCCCGATGCCACGGGCCAGGCACGACTCGGCCAGCGCCACGGCCAGCCCGCCGTCGGACAGGTCGTGCGACCCCTCCAGCAGCCCGCGGGCCGCCGCCTCGACCAGCACGGTCGCCAGCGCCTGCTCGGCCTCCAGGTCGGTGTGCGGCGGCAGGCCGCCCAGGTGGCGGTGGGCCACGTGCGCCCACTCCGAGCCGCCGAACTCCTCGGCGGTGTCACCGAGCAGCACCACCCGCAGCCCCTCGGCGGTGAACCCGGACGGCACCCGCTTGGCCACGTCGTCGATGACGCCGAGCACGCCCACGACCGGCGTGGGGTTGATGGCCGTCGAGCCCGTCTGGTTGTAGAAGGAGACGTTCCCGCCGGTCACCGGCACGCCGAGGGTGCGGCAGGCGTCGGCGAGCCCGCGTACGGCCTCGGCGAACTGCCACATCACCTCGGGGTCCTCCGGCGAGCCGAAGTTGAGGCAGTTGGTGACGGCGAGCGGCTTGGCGCCGGTCACGGCCACGTTCCGGTACGCCTCGGCCAGCGCCAGCTGCGCCCCCGCGTAGGGGTCGAGCTTGGCGTAACGGCCGTTGCCGTCGGTGGACAGCGCGATGCCCCGGGTCGTCGGCTCGGCCCCGGCGATGACCTCGGAGATGCGCAGCATCCCGGCGTCGGCGGGCTGGGCCAGCACGGTGTTGGAGCGGACGTAGCGGTCGTACTGGGAGGTCACCCACTCCTTGGAGGCCAGGTTGGGCGAGCCGAGGAGCTGCAGCAGGGTGGCCCGCAGGTCGTCGGGGCGCGCCAGCCGGTCGGGAGTGTCGGCGTTGAGCGCGCCCTGCCCGGCCGGCTCGTGGTAGGGACGCTCGTAGACCGGGCCCTCGTCGGCGGCGGTGCCCGGCGGGATGTCCACGATGACCTCGCCGTCCCAGGTCATGACCAGGCGGCCGGTGTCGGTGACCTCGCCGATGACGGTGGCCGGGACGTCCCACTTGGCGCAGATCGCCATGAACGCGGGGATGTCGTCGGGCCGGACCACGGCCATCATCCGCTCCTGGGACTCGCTCATCAGGATTTCCTCGGGCCTGAGCGAGGAGTCGCGGAGCGGGACCAGGTTGAGGTCGACCTTCATGCCGCCGGTGCCCTTGGCGGCCAGCTCGGTCGTGGCGCAGGAGACGCCGGCCGCGCCGAGGTCCTGGATGCCGACGACCACGTCGGCCGCGTAGAGCTCCAGGCAGCACTCGATGAGCAGCTTCTCCATGAACGGGTCGCCCACCTGCACGGCGGGCCGCTTGGCCTGCGACTCGTCCTCGAACGTCGCCGAGGCCAGCACGGACGCGCCGCCGATGCCGTCGGGGCCCGTGGACGCGCCGAACAGCACGACCTGGTTCCCCGGCCCCGGCGCGGTGGCCAGCTTGATCTGGTCTTTGCGCAGCAGGCCGACGCACAGCGCGTTGACCAGGGGGTTGCCGATGTAGCAGGGGTCGAAGACGACCTCGCCGCCGATGTTGGGCAGGCCCAGGCAGTTGCCGTAGTGGCTGATGCCCTCGACCACGCCGGGCAGCACCCGCCGGGTGTCCACGGCGTCGGCGCCGCCGAAGCGCAGCGCGTCCATGACGGCGATCGGGCGGGCGCCCATCGACATGATGTCGCGCACGATCCCGCCGACGCCGGTGGCCGCGCCCTGGTGCGGCTCGACGTAGGACGGGTGGTTGTGCGACTCGATCTTGAACGTGGCCGCCCAGCCGTCGCCGATGTCGACGACGCCCGCGTTCTCGCCCATGCCCACCAGAAGCGCCTCGGACTTGGGCGCCTTGGTGGCGAACTGCCGCAGATGCACCTTGGACGACTTGTACGAGCAGTGCTCGGACCACATGACGCTGTAGATGGCCAGCTCGGAGCCGGTGGGACGGCGACCCAGGATCTCCTTGACCCGGTCGTACTCGTCCTGCTTCATCCCCAGCTCGGCGAAGGGCATCGGCTCGTCGGGGGTCTCGGCGGCCCGCTTGACGCTGTCGGTGCTCATGCGTTCACCAGATTCTTCAGGATGGACGTGAAGAAGCCGAGCCCGTCGGTGCTCGGCGCGCCGACCAGCTCCTCCACGGCGTGCTCCGGGTGCGGCATGAGGCCGACCACGTTGCCCGCCTCGTTGCGGATGCCGGCGATGTCGTTGAGCGAGCCGTTGGGGTTGCCCCCGGCGTAACGCACCACGACGTGGCCGCCGGACTCCAGCGCGGCCAGCGTCTCCGCGGAGGCCACGTAACGGCCCTCGCCGTGCTTGACCGGCAGCACGATCTCCTGGCCCTGTTCGAAGGAGCCGGTCCAGGCGGTGGCGGTCTGCTCCACCGTGACCCGCTGGTCGCGGCAGACGTAGTGGAGCGAGGCGTTGCGGGTGAGCGCGCCGGGCAGCAGGTGGGCCTCGCAGAGGATCTGGAAGCCGTTGCAGGTGCCGATGACCGGCAGTCCGGCCCTGGCGGCCGGGACGAGCTCGTCCATCAGCGGGGCGAACTTCGAGATCGCGCCGCAACGCAGGTAGTCGCCGTAGGAGAAGCCGCCGGGCAGGAAGACGGCGTCGACTCCCTTCAGGTCGTGGTCGGCGTGCCACAGCGGGACCGCCTGCGCGCCCACGAGGCGCACGGCTCTGGCGGCGTCCTGGTCGTCGAGAGTTCCTGGAAACGTGACTACGCCCACACGGGCAGCGCTCATGACAGTCGTCCCCTCCGAGGAATGCGCACGCGCGTGCCACCGTCTCTTTGGGGTCGGACGGCGGTCTACGGCGGTGTACTCAGATTATCGGGTGCGCGGCTGTGTTCCGGGCAGCGGGTCGGACCGTGGTCGGACAGCCGTCAGACAGCGGCCAGCTCGCGGTGACGGGCGCCCTCGGCCTCGTCGTCCCAGGCGAGCGTCTTGCGCAGGTGGACCGTCGTGCCACGGCCGGGCGTGGTGCCGAAGGAGATCTCGTCCACCACGGACCGCATGATGAGCAGGCCGCGGCCGTTCTCGGTGTCGGGCGGAGGGAAGTGCAGCGGCATCGACGGAAGGCCGTCGCCGTTGTCGGCGACGCGCACGTCGCAGCGGCCGTAGCCGATCGACGCCGAGACCTCGTAACGGTTGGCGGGGCCGCCGTGTCGCACCGCGTTGGAGCACGCCTCGGAGACGGCGAGCAGCATGTCGGCGATGCAGGTCTCACTCACGTTGAGTGAGCGCATCGCGTCGCCAAGCACTCGCCTGACCATCGGTATGCCGATCGCATCCCGAGGCAGCGCCAACGAGAACTCAATATCCACCGGACTCCTCCGGGCTCCGGAATGTCACCTGGAGTAGGTTTCCCTGTGAAATCGGGGCTAACCGCAAAATCACGTTGTTGTTATTTAGTGTTGGCACGCCCGTGGCATTGTGGCATGCCCGAACGCGACTTTAACTCACCAGGGGTAAAACCAGGCATCAAATGTGCCTTCTACCCCTCAACCCGGACGCTGTAGTCCTCGATCACGGTGTTGGCCAGGAGTGTCTCGGCCATCTTCCGTACCTCGTCGAGGGCCGCCTCGTCGGCCGGGCCCTCCAGCTCGACCTCGAACCGCTTGCCCTGACGGACGGCCGAGACGCCGGAGAAACCGAGCCTGGGCAGCGCCCTGGCGATGGCCTGGCCCTGCGGGTCGAGGATCTCGGGCTTGAGCATGACGTCGACGATGACGCGCGCCACTACGTTCCTCCTGGGTGGAGTGGGTGCTTGGGAAAGCAAGCCTACCGGCGCGCATGGCCGTCAACACAACGGGAACGGGGAGGACATGGGGCTTGCGCGGAGGGCTGTGACGTCTGCCACGATGTCCCCAAACGCGTATGAACCACCACCACATGGTTCGCACGCACACACGGCTGGCCTCAGGTGGCGACCCCATCGACACCGGCCCCGATCGCACAGGAGCGGCACGTGACAGTCGACGCCTCTCGTGGTGCCGAAGCACCCCCTGAGCTCGTGCAGTTGCTCACCCCCGAAGGAGTACGGGTCGAGCATCCCGACTACGACATAGACCTGACGCCCGAGGAGGTCAGGTCGCTCTACCGCGACCTGGTGCTCGTCCGGCGCATCGACCTGGAGGCCGTGGCGCTGCAGCGTCAGGGCGAGCTGGGCATCTGGGCCTCGCTGCTCGGCCAGGAGGCCGCCCAGATCGGCTCGGGCCGCGCGCTCACCGACTCGGACATGGCCTTCCCCACCTACCGCGAGCACGGCGTCGCCTGGTGCCGCGACGTCGACCCGGTGAAGCTGCTCGGCCTGTTCAGGGGCGTCAACCACGGGGGCTGGGACCCCGAGGAGCACAACTTCCACCTGTACACGATCGTGATCGGCAGCCAGACCCTGCACGCGGTCGGCTACGCCATGGGCATCCAGCGCGACGACGCCTCCGCCGCCACGATCGCCTACTTCGGCGACGGCGCCACCAGCCAGGGCGACGTGAACGAGTCGTTCATCTGGGCCAGCGTGTTCAACGCGCCCATCGTCTTTTTCTGCCAGAACAACCAGTGGGCCATCTCCGAGCCGCTGGAGAAGCAGAGCCGCATCCCCCTCTACCGCCGGGCCTCGGGCTTCGGCTTCCCGGGCATCAGGGTCGACGGCAACGACGTGTTCGCCTGCCTCGCGGTGACCAGGAAGGCGCTCGAAGCCGCCCGTACGGGCCAGGGGCCGACGCTGATCGAGGCGTTCACCTACCGGATGGGCGCCCACACCACGACCGACGACCCGACCCGCTACCGGGTGGCCAGCGAGCTGGAGGCGTGGAAGCTGAAGGACCCGATCGAGCGGGTCAAGTCGTACCTGTTCCGCAACGAGCTGGCCGACCAGGGCTTCTTCGACGCCGTGACCGCCGAGGCCGACCAGCTCGGCGCCGACCTGCGCAGGCGGTGCCTGGCGATGCCCGACCCCGAGCCGCTCGATATGTTCGACCACGTCTATCGCGAGCCCCACGCGCTCATCGACGGAGAGCGCGCTCAGTTCGCCGCCTACTTGGAGGGCTTCGAGAAATGACGGTGTTGAGCCTGTCCAAGGCGCTTAACGAGGGCATGCGCCGCGCCATGGAGGACGACCCCAAGGTCCTCATCATGGGCGAGGACGTCGGCAAGCTCGGCGGCGTGTTCCGCGTCACCGACGGCCTGCAGAAGGACTTCGGCGAAGACCGGGTCATCGACACGCCGCTCGCCGAGTCCGGCATCATCGGCACCGCGATCGGCCTGGCGCTGCGCGGCTACCGGCCGGTGTGCGAGATCCAGTTCGACGGGTTCGTGTTCCCGGCGGCCGACCAGATCATCACGCAGCTCGCCAAGATGCCGATGCGCTCGCTCGGCGCGATCAAGCTGCCCGTCGTCGTGCGCATCCCGTGCGGCGGCGGCATCGGCGCGGTCGAGCACCACAGCGAGTCGCCCGAGGCGTACTTCACGCACACGGCCGGCCTGCGCGTGGTGGCCTGTTCCAACCCGGCCGACGCCTACACCATGATCCAGCAGGCCATCCGGAGCGACGACCCGGTCATCTTCTTCGAGCCCAAGCGCCGCTACTGGGAGAAGGCCGACATCGACACGGCCTCGACCGACTGGTGGACGCCGTTCGACAAGGCCGCGGTCGTGCGGCCCGGCTCCGACGTCACGCTGCTGGCCTACGGCCCGATGGTCAAGACCTGCCTGGAGGCCGCCACGGCCGCCGAGGACGACGGCCGCTCGCTGGAGGTGATCGACCTGCGCTCGCTCAACCCGCTGGACGAGCCGCTGGTCATGGAGTCCGTACGCCGTACCGGCCGGGTGGTCGTGGTCCACGAGGCGCCCGTCTACAGCGGCTTCGGCGCCGAGCTGGCGGCCCGGATCACCGAACAGTGCTTCTACCACCTGGAGTCGCCCGTGCTGCGGGTCGGCGGCTTCTCCACCCCCTACCCGCCGTCGAAGCTCGAAGAGCACTACCTGCCCGACCTGGACCGGGTGCTCCACGCCGTCGACCGCGCCTTCGGGTTCTGAAAGGGGGACGTGCTTCATGCGACGCGAGTTCAAGCTTCCCGACGTCGGGGAGGGGCTGACCGAGGCCGAGATCGTCCGCTGGCACGTGCGGCCGGGCGACGAGGTCAAGGTCAACCAGATCGTGGTGGAGATCGAGACCGCCAAGTCCATCGTCGAGCTGCCGATCCCCTGGGACGGCGTGGTCGCGGGCGTGCTGGTCGAGGAGGGCCGCACGGTCGACGTCGGCACGCCGATCGTCTCCGTGGACACCGGCGGCGAGGCGGGCGGCGCAGGCCAGGGACCCGCTGACCAGGGCCTCAAGGCGCTGGCCGACGACATGGTCCCCAAGCCGCCGGAGGAGGGCGCCGTCGAGCCCGGCGCCCACGGCAGCCCCGCGCCCAAGGAGGAGCGGCAGGCGGTCCTGGTGGGCTACGGCGTCAAGACCGGCGCCTCCAAGCGCCGTCCCCGCAAGCAGCCGGCGGAGCCGATCGCGGCCGCGCCCGTGGCCAACCCGGCCCGCGTGGAGGTCCCCGGCCCGGCCCCGACGGCCCGCCCGGCCGAGCCGGCCGGGCCGCCGCCCGTCGTCGCGCCCGTCGGTCCGGGCCGCGTGGCCGTGCTGGCCAAGCCGCCGGTCCGCAAGCTGGCCAAGGACCTGGGCGTCGACCTCGCCACGCTCACCGGCACCGGCCCCCAGGGGTCCATCACCCGCGACGACGTGCACGCCGCCGCGCAGGGCGGCCTCCAGGCGGCGCCCGAGCCCGTCCAGCAGGGGCAGCCCCAGCGGCGGGAGGAGCGCGTCCCGGTCAAGGGCGTGCGCAAGATGACCGCCCAGGCGATGGTGGCCAGCGCCTTCACGGCCCCTCACGTCACCGAGTTCCTCCAGGTGGACGTGACGGAGACCATGGAGGCGGTCAGGCGGCTGCGGGCCCTGCCCGACTTCGCCGAGGTCAAGGTCTCCCCGCTGCTCCTGGTCTGCCGGGCCCTGCTCACCGGGGTCAGGCGCTACCCGATGATCAACTCGTCCTGGGACGAGGCGGCCCAGGAGATCGTGGTCAAGCACTACGTCAACCTGGGCATCGCCGCCGCCACGCCGCGCGGCCTCGTGGTGCCCAACATCAAGGACGCCCACGCCCTCCCGCTCCCCGAGCTGGCCAGGCAGCTGGGCGCGCTGGCGGAGACGGCCAGGGCCGGCCGCACCCAGCCGGCCGAGATGGCGGGCGGGACGATCACCATCACCAACGTGGGTGTGTTCGGCGTCGACGCCGGCACCCCCATCCTCAACCCGGGCGAGTCGGCCATCCTGGCCTTCGGCCAGGTCAGGGACATGCCGTGGGTGGTGAACGGCGAGCTGGCGGTGCGCAAGGTGACCACCCTCGCGCTCAGCTTCGACCACCGGATCGTCGACGGCGAGCTGGGCTCGATGTTCCTGCGCGACGTCGGCGCGATGCTGGAGGACCCGCTCCGCATGCTGGCCTGGGGCTGAAGCCAGGCGGCGACCGCCGGGAGGACCCCTCTCCCCGGCGGTCACCGCAGGCTCGGCCAGGGCGCCTTCTTGTCCCGCGCGCGGGGGCCGTACGACTCCAGCCACACGGGCGCGCCCACGACATGAGAGACCGCCGCGGGCCAGTCTGATACACCGTCCTCGTAGACCGGCGCGGCCCGTAGCAGCCGGGCCGTACGGTCCGGCTCGGCGAACGTGACGGGCCGGTCGTAGCGCACGCACATGCGGGAGACGTCCGCGTCGAGGTGGGTGAGCGCGAGACCGTCCACGCCGCCGGCCGCCTCGGCCGCGTACCGGTGGGCGACCGCGTCGAAGTGCCCGCGGCGGAAGGCTCCCTGCCACGGGCCGGTCACGTTGTGCGGCTCGGGCAGCTCCAGGCCGGGGTCCTCGGTCACCAGCGGGCCGGGGCCGTGTCGGGTGGTGTAGGTCCGCAACACCCCGAGCCGCGCCGCCCCCGCCCCCTCCAGCAGCTCCAGCGCGTTGGCGAAGGTCGTCGTGCTCCACGTCGTGTACGGGTCGAACCCCCACCGCTCGTCCAGCAGCACGCCCTGCGCCCCCTCGAACACCACCGGCCCCCGCCTGACCAGCCCGGCGGTGTACGACGAGTCCACCAGCCGCACGCGCTCGGCGAACGCCCGGTAGACGGCCACGCAGTCGGCCACCGGCGGCCCCTCGACCCCCAGCGCCTCCCGCAGCACGGTCAGCTTGCGCGTCAGCTCGCGCGGCGAGTCGCCCGCCCGGGGCGCGAGCGCGCCGTGCTCCAGGTGGTACGCCATCGTCTCCCCGACGCCCATCCCGCAGGACCCGTGCCGCGCATCCCCGCGCGCCAGCTCCCGCCTGCGCCCGGCCTCGACGTGGTACGGCGTCGCCAGGAGGCAGTCCCGGTCCACCGTGAGCAGCCCGAAGGGGTCGGGCACGCCGAGCCGCGCCAGGTGCTCCGCCTCGGCCGACAACGCCAGCGGATCGACCACTACGAACCGCGAGAGATGCGTGCGAACCCCCGGAACGTCCCGGCGCCGAACTGCGCGAACGTGTGATGCCGCCCGTCGTCCAGGACGACGTTGTGCCCCGCCCGGGCGCCGCCGTTGAACCGGACCACGGCGTGGACGGGCAGCGTGGCGCATGCCCAGTCCACGACCGTGCCCTTGCCGGCGTCGCCGTACCCGAGGTCGACGACGACGAGGTGCTCGTTCACGCCCGCAGCCCGCCGAGCCCGTCCAGCCCGTCGAGCGGCTCGGCGGTGACCACCGTGCCGCGGTCGAGCCTGGCCAGGGCCCGCGACACCGACGCGCCGGCCGTCGAGCCCAGCTCGGCCAGGTCCTCAAGGCCCTCGTCCAGGTCGATCGCGTCCTCGCCGAGCCCGACGGTGAGCGCGATCGTCTCGCACACGGCGTCGAGGTCGTCCAGCTCCAGCACGTTCTGGCCGAGCAGGCGGCGCCAGGAGTCCAGCACCTCGGGGTCGCCGGCGTAGCTGGCTCCCTGCGGGAGGATGAAGTAGACGTCGTACTTGCGGGTCAGCTCGGCCACGACGTCGGCCACCCCGAGCGGCGCGGTCAGCCGGTCGCCGACGAGGTCCTTGACGTGGTTCCTGGACACCCGCTGGTAGGGCATCTCGTCGCCGATGACGAACAGGTAGCCGCGCTTGCCGCGCTTCTCGTGGCAGTCGATGGAGGTGTGCCTGGCCATGAAGTACATGGCCAGCTCGTAGGACTCGCGCTTCTGCCCGCCGCCGCCGCCCTCCAGCAGGATCAGGCCGAGCTGGTCGTCCATGCGGTTGTCGGACTCGAACTGGCCGACCTGCAGCGGCGCCCGGTCGCAGGTGGCGTCGCCGATCGCGCCGAACATGATCTGCGGGTCGGTGGCGTACCCCTTGCGCAGCAGCAGCCCGAGCAGGTCCGGCAGGCGGGTCTGCAGCGTGCGGGGGACCGCGCGCATCGAGCCGGTCACGTCGAAGAGCACGGCGATGGCCAGCGAGTCGGGGTGCTCGGCCGAGTCGCGGCTCTCCCGCGTCACGCCGAAGGGGTCGAGGTCGGGGTGGACGCGCCGGGCTCCGCCGTCGCTGTAGGCGAAGGCGCTGGAGCCGGTGGCCGCGCGGTAGCGCGCGGCGGAGTCGTAGACGTTCGTGGACCAGATTCCGCTGCCCATGGCAGCCTCCCTCAAAGGTGGAGCGGACGGTACGTACGGGGCCCGTAGAGATCGTCGAGCAGGTCGTCGAGCTCGCGCAGCAGCTCCCACGCGTCGGACGGCGGGCGCAGCAGACAGCCGCGGACGAAGGCGCGCATCCGGCGCGGGCACTCGCCCAGCAGGCGTTCGACGCACCGGGTCAGGGCGGCGATGTCGGCGCGCTCGTCGAGCCGGTCGCCGTGGCACCAGTCGACCAGCACGAGCCCGTGGTCGAGGGGATGGATGAGGACGTGGCGGGGGAGCACGGCGCCGTGCGCGACGCCGGCCCGGTGGGCGAGCCCGGCGGCCACGAGCAGCCGCCGCCAGATCCAGGCCACGTCGCGGGGGTCGAGGCCGGTGCCGGCGCGTTCGAGGGTGACGAACCCGGCGGGCGCCCGGCTGACCACGTTCGCCTGCCGGACCACCTCGCCGCCGCGGTAGCGGAAACTCGCGACGAGGCGGGGGACGTACGGCAGGAAGCGCGGGTCGCCGTCCGCGGCGATCTTCCGCAGCGCGGCGGCCTCGCGGACCAGCAGCCGGTCGGCGGCCGGGTCGCGGGCCACCTTGAGCAGCGAGTCGCGCTCGGCGCCGCGCCCGGCCGGGTAGAGCACGGCGGTGCCGCCCTTGTGCAGCGGCGGCCCGACCAGGAAGTCGCCGACCCGCTGACCCCGGTGGTAGGTCTCCCAGAGCGCGACCAGCCGCTTGAACGCCTCCTCGCCGCCCGGCGCGAGGTCGGGATGCAGCGCCCTGGCCAGCCGCCGGTAGACGCCGGCCGCGGACCCGCCGGCGAAGAGCTCCTGGGCCGATCGCGCCCCCATGACGATCGCCGCCGCCCGCTCGGTGTTCATCGCACCTCCTCCTCCCGTGCGGGCCGCAGCAGCGCGGGATGGAGCAGCCGGGCGTCGCCCGCGCGGTAGAGCCTGGCCCGCGGCCCGCCCCTGGGGCCGCCGGTCTCGGTGGTCTGGCCGGTGCTCTCGACGAATCCGGGGACGGACAGGATCTTGCGGTGGAAGTTGCCCGCGTGCAGCGGCGTGCCCCACACGGTCTCGTAGATCAGCCGCAGCTCGGAGACGGTGAACTCGGCGCCGGCGAAGGCGGTGGCCAGCGGCGTGTACTCCAGCTTCGACCGGGCCCGCTCGACGCCGTCGGCCAGGATGCGGGCGTGGTCGAAGGCGAGCGGCGGCACGTCGTCGACCGGGTGCCAGACGGCCGCGGCGGCGTCCGTGCCGGGCTGGGGGTCGGGCAGGTCGGGGGCGAAGGCGAGGTAGGAGATCGACACCACCCGCATGCGGGGGTCACGGCCGGGGCCGCCGTAGCTGGCGAGCTGCTCGATGTGCGCCGGGCGGGTGGCCAAGCCGGTCTCCTCGGCCAGCTCGCGCACCGCCGCCTCGGCCAGGTCCTCGTCCGGCTTGATGAAACCGCCGGGCAGGGCCCAGCGGCCCGCGTACGGCTCCACGCCGCGCTCGACGATCAGGACGTGCAGCCGCCGGTCGCGGATGGTCAGCGCCACCACGTCGACGGTGACCGCGACCGGCGCGTAGAGCCGGGGGTTGTAGCCGGCCAGGAACTCTTCCATCCCCAAGTCCTTCTCAGTTCGAGTCAATCTCGATCTGAGAATAACTCTGCTGACGGGTGTGTGTCGATAGGGTTGGCGCATGATCCGTCACATTGTGCTGTTCACATGGGCCGACGACGCCACCGACGAGCAGAAGGCCGCGGTCGCGACCGAGCTGCGCAAGCTGCCGGGCGAGATCCCGCAGCTACGGGCGTACACGGTGGGGCCCGACGCCGGCATCACCCAGGGCAACCACGAGTTCGCCGTGGTCGCCGACCTCGACAGCGTGGACGACTTCGTGATCTACCGCGATCATCCCCGGCACCAGGCCGTGATCGCGGAGTACATCAAGCCGATCCTGGCGACGCGCGCCGCCGTGCAGCTCAGCCTCTAGAACCCTCTAGAACTCGGGCGGGTGGTTCTCGCGGTGCATCAGCCGGTCCTCGGAGGTGCGCCCGCGCCGGGGCGCGAGCACGATGCTGAGCACGACGCCGACGCCTCCGACGATCATGAAGATGACGCCGATGATGTCCATGTGCACGCTCTGGCCGAACACGTCGGGTTCGATGGCGAACCGCAGGATGGCGCCGAGCGTGAGGAAGAAGATGCTGACCCCGACACCCATGACGACCTCCAGGCAAAGGCGAGATGTGCCCACGGTCATACCCGGGTATCGGTGACCACACCCCCGCCGCGTCAGGCGAGACAGGACAGTGGCCGTCCGCCGTTGTAGGCGATCATGTCCTCCACGGCCGCGCCGACGTCGATCGGCGCGCCGGGCGGGCGGCCGTCCAGCTCGGCGTAGGCCCGGTGCAGGTTGCCCACGAGGCGTTCGTGGTCGAGCAGCGCGCCCCACTCGCCGAGGTCGGTCTCCCGCGCCGCCTCCAGGGGCGTCATGCCGGCCGCGTGGCCCCGCCGGGCGGTCTCCTGGACGAACCGCAGGTAGCCCTCGACCCGGTCGTAGACCTCCGGCCCGCACACCTCGCCGTGCCCGGGGACGACCGTCTCCGCGCCCAGCTCCCTGAGCGTGTCCAGGGCGGCGATCGTCCCGGCCACCGAGCCCATCAGGACGAACGGCGTGCCGCCGTTGAAGACCAGGTCGCCGGAGAACAGCACCCGCCGCTCCGGGATCCAGACGATCGAGTCGTTGGTCGTGTGCGCGGCCGGCCCGACGTGCCGCACCTCGCAGCGCAGGTCGTCGGAGTAGAGGGTGACCCCCTCGGTGTACGTCAGGAACGGCGGCGCGACCTCCATCGCTCCCCACACCACCTCCGGCGACCAGGCCCCCGGTACGCCGGGACCCCGTCGGCCAGGATCTGGGCGCGGACGCCCTCGTGCCCGACGATCGTGGCCTCGGGGAACAGCCAGTTGCCGAAGGTGTGGTCGCCGTGGTGGTGGGTGTTGACCAGCGTGGTGATCGGCCCGCCGCTGACCTTGCCGACGGCCGCCCGCAGGTCGCGGGTGCGGCGCTCGGTCGAGCAGGCGTCCACGCAGATCACGCCGCGCCGCCCGGCCAGGAAGCCGGTGTTGTTGATCCACCAGCTCCCGTCGGGCTGGACGTAGGCGTAGACGCCCTCGGAGACCTCTTCGACGCGCGGCGGGGGCAGGGGGTGGTCATGAGGTGAAGAGCTCATGCCCGGAACCTAACAGCGACGCCCGCTCCCGGAGCGGGAACGGGCGTCACCAGCAGTGGCTCAGAAGGCCTCTTCGGGAAGCTCCATGAGGTCCTGGCCGGTGGCGGCGAGGACGCGCCGCTCGGCCGCCAGCCTCGGCAGCACGGTCGTGGCGAAGAACGACGCCGCGGCCACCTTGCCCTGGTAGAACGGGTCCTCCGACTCCGCCAGCCGGGCCAGGGCCACCTCGGCCTGGCGCAGCAGCAGCCAGCCGATCACCAGGTCGCCCAGCGAGAGCAGGAACCGGGTGCTGTTCAGGCCGACCTTGTAGACCTCCTCCGGCTTCTCCAGCGAGCCGAGCGCCCAGCCGGCCATGGTGTCGCCCATGACCTTGACCTCGGCGGCGGCCTCGGCGAGCAGCTTGCGCTCCTCCTTGAGCCGGCCGTTGCCCGCCTCGGAGGCGGCGAACTCGTTGATCTCGGCGAGCAGCGCGCCCACCGCGGCGCCCTGGTTGCGCAGGATCTTCCTGAAGAACAGGTCGAGGCCCTGGATCGCGGTGGTGCCCTCGTACAGGGAGTCGATCTTGGCGTCGCGGATGTACTGCTCGATCGGGTAGTCCTGCAGGTAGCCCGAGCCGCCCAGCGTCTGCAGCGAGCGGGCCAGCAGCTCGTACGAGCGCTCGGAGCCGACGCCCTTGACCAGGGGCAGCAGCAGGTCGTTCATGGCCTCCGCGTGCCGGTCCGCCGGGTCGATCAGGAGGGCGTCCTGGAAGGTGGCCGTGTAGAGGACCAGGGCGCGCATGCCCTCGGCGTACGACTTCTGCAGCATCAGCTCGCGGCGCACGTCCGGGTGGTGGGTGATGGTCACCCGGGGGGCGGACTTGTCGGCCATCTTGGTCAGGTCCGCGCCCTGGTAGCGGGACTTGGCGTAGTCGAGGGCGTTCAGGTAGCCGGTGGAGAGCGTGGCGATGGCCTTGGTGCCGACCATCATGCGGGCGTGCTCGATCACCATGAACATCTGCTTGATGCCCTCGTGCACGTCGCCGACCAGCCAGCCGATCGCCGGGTGCTTGTCGCCGAAGGTGAGCTCGCAGGTCGTGGAGACCTTCAGGCCCATCTTCTTCTCGACGTTGGTGACGTAGGCGCCGTTGCGCTCGCCCAGCTCGCCGGTCTCCAGGTCCACGTGGAACTTGGGCACCAGGAACATCGACAGGCCCTTGGTGCCGGGACCGTGGCCCTCGGGACGGGCCAGGACCAGGTGGAAGATGTTGTCGGCCATGTCGTGCTCGGCGCTGGTGATGAAGCGCTTGACGCCCTCGATGTGCCAGGTGCCGTCGGGCTGCTGGACCGCCCTGGCCCGGCCGGCGCCGACGTCCGAGCCCGCGTCCGGCTCGGTGAGCACCATGGTGGCGCCCCAGTTCTTCTCGATGGCCAGCTCGGCGAAGCGCTTCTGCTCCGGCGTGCCCAGCTTCCACAGGGTGTAGGCGAAGTTGGGGCCGGCGGCGTACATGTACAGGGCCGGGTTCGAGCCGAGCACCATCTCGGCCGTCGCCCAGGCGAGGGTGCGCGGGATGCCGGGGCCGCCCAGCTCGGCGGGCAGGTCGAGGTGCGCCCAGCCGCCGTCCATCAGCGCCTTGAACGACTTCTTGACGCCGGCCGGGACGGTCACCGAGCTCGTCGCGGGGTCGAACACCGGCGGGGTGCGGTCGCCCTCCTCGAAGGAGTCGGCGAGCACGCCGGTCGCCAGCCTGTTGACCTCGTCCAGGATGCTCCGCGCGACGTCCTCGTCCACTTCGCCGAAGGGCCCGGTGCCGAGGATCTCGCGTCGACCGAACACCTCGAAGAGGTTGAATTCCAGGTCACGCACGTTGCTCTTGTAGTGGCCCATGGGTGCAGATCTCCTTGAACCGAGGTCTTCATGTACTGGCCAGTAACCTTACCTGCAATGCTACCCGCGGGTAACCCCGCCCATGCGTGGCATGCTCGACTCCATGGACGCCGAAGAACTCGCCACCAGATGGCGGGAGCGACTGGAATCCTGGGCCATCCCCGAGGAGATCCTGGCCAAGGCTCCGGCCGATCCGTGGAGCCATTCACCGGCCCGGTTCGCCACGCGGACCGACCGGGCGCTGGCCGAGCCCGACGACGGCCCGACCATGACCCGGCTCGCCGAGGCGCTGCCCGACAAGGGCACGCTGCTCGACGTCGGCTCGGGCCCCGGCGCCGCCTCACTGCCGCTGCGCGAGCGCATCGGCCACCTCTACGCGGTCGACACGTCCGCGCCCATGCTGGAGGGCCTGAAGGTCAGGGCGATGAACCTCGGCGTGCCCGCCACCACCGTCGAGGGGCGCTGGCCCGACGTGGCCGACCAGGTGCCGGTGGCCGACGTGTCCGTCGCCGCGCACGTGGTCTACAACGTGCCCGACCTGGCGGAGTTCCTCCAGGCGCTCGACCGCCGCACCCGCGGCCGGGTGGTGCTCGAACTGTCGCACCGTCATCCCATGAGCTGGATGACGCCGCTCTGGCAGCACTTCCACGGCGTCGACCGCCCGGTCCGGCCCATCGCGGAAGACTGCGTGGCCTTGGCCGCGGCGCTGGGCTTCCCCGTGCGCGTGGAGGAGCGGGAGGCGCCCCTGGAACGTTTCACGACCGTCGAGGAGCTGGCCGAGAGCGCCTGCCGCCGGGTGTGCCTCGACCCGTCCAGGGTGGAGGAGGTGGCCGAGACCGCCGTCGAGCTGGGCATGTGGCCGGTGCCGCGCGACCGGTGGGTCACCGTCTGGTGGGAATGATCCGTTTCTCTGAGCCGTTGTACGAATTGAGCTGACTGCTCCCGGACGAGACGCGCCGTACCCGGAATGCCAAGACGACGCACGTACCTGTACGTCTCGTCCTCAGGAGTACTGATCATGGCGTGGATCCTCATCGTGCTGGCCGGCCTGTTCGAGGTGGCCATGGCACTGTCGCTCAAGCTCAGCAACGGCCTCAGCAACCTGTGGTGGACCCTGTCCTTCCTGGCCACGGCCGCCCTGAGCTTCGGGCTGCTCGCCTACGCGCTCAAGTCCCTGGAGGTCGGCACCGCGTACGCCGTGTGGACCGGCATCGGAGCCGTCGGCACCGCGATCCTCGGCATGGTCGCCATGGGCGACGACGTGTCGCCGCTGCGCCTGACCTCGATCGCGCTCATCCTGGCCGGTGTCGTGGGGCTCAATCTGGCTGGTGGACACTAGTGCGATGATTGAGATCCATGCCATCACCGTCGACGCCACCGACCCCTACGAGATCGCGAACTGGTGGAGCCAGGCCACCGGGTGGCCGTTGGGCGAGGGTGACAAGCCGGGCGCCGACGAGGTGATGCTGCGTACGCCGCAGGGCCCGTTCCTGCTGTTCATCCGGGTGCCCGAGGCCAAGGCCGGCAAGAACCGGGTGCATTTCGACGTCAACGGCACCGAGGGCCGTACGCGTGACGAGGAGGTCGAGCGGCTGCTCGGCCTCGGCGCGACCGTCTTCCAGGACCAGCGCAGGCCCGACGGCACGGGCTGGGTGACCATGCTCGACCCCGAGGGGAACGAGTTCTGCGTGTGCCGGAGCGAGGCCGAGAAGGCCTTGCCGGAATGATGTTCTGTCGGTGAAGCTGGCCCCATGAGCGTGAGGGCCGTCGTCTGCACCGGCCGGGCGGTTGCCCGACGGCGGCAGGGTGGTGGCGATCACCGGGCTGGGCGGCTTCGCCACGCGGGTGCTGGTGCACCGGGCGCAGGCCGTACCGCTGCCCGAGGGCTTCGACGTGCTCGCGGCGGCGGCGTTCCCGCAGAGCTACTGCACCGCCATGTACGCGCTCAGCGAGCGCGGCCGGCTGCTTCCCGGCGAGCGGGTGCTCGTGCTCGGGGCGGGCGGCGGTGTGGGGCTGGCCATGGTCCAGGTCGCCAAGGCGCTCGGCGCCGTCGTGCTGGCGGCGGCGTCCACCGGCGAGAAGAGGGAGCGCGCCCGGCGGGCGGGAGCCGACGACGTGATCGGCTACGACGGGCTGAAGGAAGCGGCCAGGGCCTGGGCCGTGGACGTGGCCGTCGACCCGGTCGGCGGCGAGCTGTCCGAGCAGGCCCTTCGCGGGCTGCGCGAGGGCGGGCGGCTCCTGGTCGTCGGGTTCGCCTCGGGCGCGATCGCGAGGCTGCCGGCCAACCAGGTGCTGCTGCGTAACCGGGCGGTGGTGGGCGTCGACTGGGGCGCGTGGTCGATGAGCCACGCGGCGGAGAACCGGGCCGTGCTCGAAGGTCTGCTGACGATGCCGGGCATCGTCCCGGCGGCGCCGGAGGTCAGGCCGCTGGCGGAGGCGGGCCGGGCCATGGACGACCTGCTGGAGCGGCGGGTCACTGGGAAGATCGTGCTCGTCCCTTCATCGTGAGGGTCAGGATCGCGGCGATCAGGTAGACCAGCGCGCCGTGCCACATCGCCTGCACGGCCGAGCCGAACACGCCCTCGTCGTCGAGCACGAGCTGCACCGGGTAGTCGAGCACCGCCGTGATCGCGGCGGGCAGGAGCGCGAACTTCCACGGGTGCCGCAACGACCACAGCCGGGCCTGGCGGGTGACGCGGTCGCCCTCGTTCGGCTTGGCGACCGAGCCGATCGCGGCGATCAGCGCGAACAGGCTGATGCCGAGGCCCAGGGCCCACACCAGGTCGCCGTCGCCGGTGAGCGCGCCCATCCCGAAGCTGGCGGCCGACACCACGGCGCCGCCGATGGCGGCGGTCTTCCAAGGGGCGCCCCGCAGGGCCGCCGCGGACAGTGAGACTTCATCGCGTCTACTGATTTCGTTCATGTCCTCATGGTGCCGCCGCGGGCCCCCAGGAGGCATCGGGGACGGACCCTGACCTGTCCCTGACATGATTCCCATATGACGGAAATCGCCATTGTGCAGTTGGGGCCGGACGACGGGGAGCGGCTGAAGGACGTCCGGCTGCGTGCGCTCCAGGAGTCACCGGACGCGTTCGGCTCCTCCTACGCGCGCGAGGCCGGGTTCTCCGCCGCGGACTGGGCCGAGCGGCTGAAGAATCCGCACTCGAGCTGGTGGGTGGCCGAGGGCGACGGCCTGGGCGACGTCGGCTTGGTGTGCATGCTCCTGGAGGAGTCCGGCGCCCACCTGCTGTCCATGTGGGTCGCCCCCGAGGCCAGGGGGACGCGGGCTCGCCTCCCGGCTGGTCGACCGGTCCGTCGAGTGGGCCCGTTCGGCCGGGGCCGAGCAGGTGCAGCTCTGGGCCGTCGACCGCAACCACGCCGCCCGCGCGCTCTACGGGGCCAAGGGCTTCGTCCGCAGCGGCAAGGTCATGGCCCTGCCCTCCAACCCGTCCCTGATGGAGTCCCACTACGTGCTTTCCCTGCTGTTCCGGCAGGCCCGCAAGGAGGACGTCCCGGCCATCGTCCGGCTGCTGGCCGACGACCCGCTCGGCGCCGCCCGCGAGGGAGCCCCCGACGACACCCGCTACCTGATGGCCTTCGACCGCATCGAGGCCAACCCGCACGACGAGCTCATCGTGGCCGAGCGGGAGGGCGAGGTGGTCGGCACGATGCAGCTCACGTACCTGGCCGGGCTGTCGCGGCTGGGCTCCGAGCGGTGCCAGATCGAGGCCGTCAGGGTGGCCGCCTCGACGCGCGGCCAGGGGCTCGGCGGCAAGATGATCCAGTGGGCCATCGACCGGGCGCGGGCCAGGGGGTGCGCCGTCGTCCAGCTCACCTCCGACAAGTCGCGTACCGACGCCCACCGCTTCTACGACGCGCTCGGCTTCACCGCCTCCCACGAGGGCTACAAGCTCTCACTCAGCTGACCCGCCGTCGGCGAGCTGGGTCAGCATCCAGCGGCACCACTCGGCCCGGTGCCGCTCGTAGCTCAGCCCGCAGCGCAGCGTCGCGTAGCCGCCGAACCCCGGGTCGCCGAAGGCCGGCCGCCCGCCGAACGACGCCTCCTGCCGTTCGTAGTCGGCCAGCCGCTCCTCGTGCGCGGCGAGCTGGTCGGCGAACAGCCGCCGCAGCGACTCCGGCTCGGCCAGCCACGCCGCGTACGTCTTCAGCACCAGCTCGTCGCGCTCCGGCCGCTCGCGCGGCGGCTCGGTGACCCATGCCCGCAGTGCCGCCAGGCCCTCGGCGGTCAGGTGGTAGACCTTCTTGGCCTGCGGCCCCGGCCCGTGCGCGCTCTCGAACCCGACCAGCCCGGCCGCCCGCAGTTTCTGCAGCTCGGCGTGGATCTGGCTGTGGCCGGCCGTCCAGAAGTAGCCGACCGGCCGCCGCATGGCCGCCGCGAGGTCGTATCCGGTGCGATCGCCGCGCGCCAGCACGGCCAGGATCGCGTATCCGAGCGTTGAGGTCATGGTGGGTCCAAGGATATGGTGCTTGCGGCACTATGTCAGTTCAGACATAGTCGGGAGAAGGGCGCGGCGGCCATGCGAAAGATCGTCGGATGGATGGCACTCCTCACCATGGGGCTGACCGGCTGCGGGGGCACGGTCGGCACCGGCACCACCGCCGTCCGTACGACGGCCGCCGAGTCCCCCGCCTCCACCACGGAGACGGCCCCCGCCACGAGCGCGCCCACCCAGAGCGCGCCGCCCACCGGCCCCAACGTCTCGGGCTGCTTCACCGAGCAGGACGGCAAGATCTTCACCCACGTCCGCGGCCTGCCCGGCGTGATCGCCGGCGACGGCCCGGTGGGCGTGGTGATCACCTACGAGCGCCGCGGCACCGTGTGCTCCTGGCGCCCGCTGTCGGACCGCCTGGTCGCCGCCGGCTACCGCGTCCTGCTGTACGCCAGGGACGCCGGCCTCCTCCCCGAGGACGGCGCGGTCGCCATGGGCAAGCGCCTGGCCAAGGAGAAGGGCGTCGAGCGGCTGTTCCTGGTCGGCGGCTCGATCGGCGCCACGGCCTCGGTCCCGGCGGCCGAACGGCTGGGCGCCGAGGTGGCCGGCGTCGTCGCCCTGTCAGGCGAGATCGACAAGGGCGACGCCGCCGCGCTCACCGTGCCGCTGCTGCAGATCGGCTCCGAGCACGACTCCTACGGCGGCGCCGGGTCGATGCGCGAGGCCGAGGCCGCCGCGACCAAGGCCCCGGACAACCAGGTGCTGGTCATCCCCGGCGAGTCGCTGCACGCCTCGGCCCTGTTCGGCAGCCCTCACGCCGCCAAGGTGCTCGACACGGTCGTGGCGTTCATGGACCGGCACAAGGGCTGATCTCGACCAGGTTGTCGTGGAAGGCGGGCCCCCTGCCCATGTCGCCGTCCCGCTCGGCCACGACCGCGTTGGCGTTCGCACCGCCCGGGGTCAGCTTGGGCCACCGGCCCTTGAGCGAGGCCACCACGCCGGGCGCGACCCGGTCGCTGATCTCCACGTCGGCCAGGAACTCGCCGCCGTCGTTGTGCACCCGTACGCGCTGCCCGGCCACCAGCCCGCGGGCGGCCGCGTCGGCCGGGTTCACCAGCACGGCCGGGCCCTTGGCCCGCCGCCGCAGCTCCGGATTGTTGGCGAAGATCGTGTTCAGGAACGTGTGCGAGGCCGGCGTGACCAGCGTCAGCGGGTACGCCGACCGGTCGGCGACCGCCGTGTGCGAGGGCACGTACGCCTTCCCGGCGGGCGGGAAGCGCAGCCGCCCGGAAGGCGTCGGGAAGCCCTCGGCGAACGGCGCGAACGGCTTGGGGTAGTTCATCCGCACCCACCCCTCCTTGCGCAGCCGGTCCAGCGTGACGCCTTCGAGCGACGGGTGCCCGCCCGACAGCAGCGACTCGGCCAGCTCCAGGTCGGAGTCGTAGAGGGACGGCTCGGTCAGCCCCATGTGCGCGGCCAGCCGACGGAAGGTCTCGGTCGTGGACAGGCACTCGCCGGGCGGCGGCACGGCGGGCTCGTTCCACAGCAGGTACATGTGGCCGTACCCGGCGTGCAGGTCCATGTGCTCGGTCTGCATGGTCGCGGGCAGCACGATGTCGGCGTAGTCCACGGTGTCGGTCGGGAACTGCTCCATGACGACCGTGAACAGGTCCTCGCGGGCGAGCTGCCGCCTGATCGTGTTGGCGTCGGGGGTCGAGCCGAGCGGGTTGGCGGCGTACACCCACAGGCATTTCACGTCGTCGAGCTGGGAGCCGAGCTTGGTCATGACCAGCGTGCGCACCGGCTTGGCCAGCAGGTCGTCGCGGGTGTCGACGGTCACGCGCACGTGACCGCTCGTCGAGTACGCCACACCGCCGCCCGGATGCCGCCAGTCGCCCGTCACGCCGGGGATCGCGGCGATCGTGCGCATCGCGGTGCCGCCGCCGGCGTGCCGCTGGATGCCCATGGTGGCGCGGATCGCGGTCGGCCGGGTGTGGGCCAGGCGCATCCCCAGGCTGTGGACGTCCTCGGCTGGGATGCCGGTGATCTCCGCCACCCGCTCCACCGGGTACTCCAGGATCTCCTTGCGGAAGTCCTCCCAGCCCTCGGTGTGCTCGGCCAGGAACTCCTCGTCCTGGGCGTTCTCCGCCAGCACGACGTTGAGCAGCCCGAGCGCGAGCGCGGCGTCCGTGCCCGGCCTGATCGCCAGGTGCTGGTCGGCCTGGTCGGCGGTCCTGGTGCGGATGGGGTCGATGGCGACCACGTACGCGCCGTCCGCGCGGGCGTCCTGGATGAACTTCCACAGGTGGTGGCCGCTGGTCAGCGTGTTCGTGCCCCAGAGCAGGATCAGCCTGGCCTGGGCGAAGTTCTCCGGGTCCATGCCGCCCGCGGTGCCGTTGGCCTTCATCAGCCCGCTGCTGCCGGCCGCCGAGCAGATGTTCAGCCAGTGCTTGGACGCCCCCAGCACGTTCCAGAACCGGCGGCCCGCCACGCCCTCGCAGCCCTGGAGGTACCCCAGCGACCCGGTGCCCAGGTACGGCCAGATCGCCTGGCCGCCGTGCTCGTCCACGATGGTCCGCAGCCGCGCCGAGATCTCGTCGAGCGCCTCGTCCCAGGTGATCCGCTCGAACTGCCCCGACCCCTTCGGCCCGGTGCGCCGCATCGGGTACAGGATGCGGTCGTCCGCCTGCGTGTGCTCCAGGTACCGGTTGACCTTCACGCACAGCGCGCCGCGGGTGTAGGGGTGGTCGGGGTTGCCGCGCATCTTGACGGCCTGCCCGTCCCGCACGGTCACGACCCAGGAGCAGGTGTCCGGGCAGTCAAGCGGACATGCCCCCAAAACCCTCAAATCACCCGACATGCGCACAGCCTACGTCGAGAGGCAGCCGTGGCGGGCGACCGTCCGCGCCCGCGACATCGCCGAGCCGACCTCGGATAAGAACTCAAAGGTGAACGGTTGGAGTTCCACCGTGTACCCTGCCTCGCGCAGCCTGGCCGCGACGTACTCGGCCGACGCGTCGTGACCGGGCCGCCCGGCCGCGCGGTTTTTCCTGTGTGCGCCGGGCGTCGGGGGCGACGAAGGCCGGCACCGGCATCGCGAGAGTGAACATGCCAGACACGCGGGCAGGTCAATGCTGGTCGGGTCCGTACCCGATGCGCGCGCCGGAGCGGCGAACGAGGACACTGGAGAACAGAGATCGTACGGTCCGGCCGGGAAGGTGCAGAATCACTGTCGGTGGCCGAAATCAGGGAACGAGACGATGACACGGAGGACCTCGCGGAGGGGGATCCAGCCGTGGCCGAGCCACGCGCCGACGGCGGCGTCTACGTAGTCGAGCCGCTCCTTCCCCAGCGGTTGCGGCGGCCGTCCGACCTGTTGCGCTTCTTCGCGACGCTGACGGTGCTCGCGGCGGTGATCCTGCTCGCCCTCGTCGCCAAGCAGACGCTCAACGGCCTGGAGCAGGACGTCAAGGTCGGCGCCGAGATGGTCCCGCTGCTCAGCCGGGTCGCGGCCTTCATCGGCAGCGCCGCCGTGCTGATCGTGCCCGCCGCGTTCGCCGTCGAGCGGGTCTTCCACCGCGACGGCCTGCGCGTCGCCGAAGGGCTGATCGCGGCCATCATCGGCATGGCCGGGTCGTTCCTGCTCGGCCAGTGGATCGAGGCCAGCAGCCTGACCGACCTGCGCATCCTGCTCACCGGCGACCGCGCGATCGAGCCGCTGAACACGCTGCTCACCTCGGTGATCGCCTACACCACCGCGGTGCGCATCGCCCGCCGCCCCACGTGGCGCATGCTCATGTGGACCTCGATCGCCCTCTACATCCTCACCTACTTCTCCGGCAGGCAGATCACCCTGCCCAGCGCCATCGTGACCGTCCTGGTCGGCATGGCCATCGGCTACGCCACCCTCTACGGCGTCGGCAGCCCCAACACCCGCCCGCCCGGCAGCGCCGTGGTCGCCGCGCTGCGCAAGCTGTCCTTCTCGCCCGTCTCCGCCCGCCGCATCGAGGACGACCACCAGGGCAGCCGCCGCTACGCCATCGGCCTCAAGGACGGCACCAGCCTCGACGTCACCGTCCTCGACCGCGACCGCCAGGTGGCCGGGCTGCCGTACCGGCTGTGGCGGCGCATCAGGCTCAACTCCGAGACCAGGCGCCGGGCCATCCGCTCGCTCCGGGCCGAGCTGGAACGCGAGGCCCTGATGGCGTACGCGGCCCAGGCCGCCGGCGCCAGCACGCCGCGCCTGCTCGGCACCAGCGAGATCGGCACCGAGGCCGCCCTGCTCGCCTACGAGCACATCGAGACCCGCCCGCTCGACGAGGTGCCCGACGCCGAGATCGACGACGCCCTGCTCGCCCAGATCTGGGAGCAGGTCGAGCTGCTGCAGATCCAGCGGCTGGCACACCGGCGGCTCACCGGCGACAGCATCCACCTCGACCGCGCGGGCCGGGTCGTGCTGACCGACGCCCGCAGCGGCGAGATCGCCGCCGGCGACCTGCTGCTCCGGCTCGACATCGCCCAGCTCCTCACCTACCTGGCGCTGCGCGTCGGCGCCGAGCGCTCGGTCCGGGCCGCCGCCGCCGTGATGGGCCCCGACGCCCTCGCCGCCGCCATGCCGCTGCTCCAGCGCATCGCCCTGACCAGGGAGACCCGCTCGGCCCTGTCCAAGGCCAAGAACGTGCTCACGGGCCTGCGCGACCACATCGTCGCCCTCAAGCCCCAGGGCAAGGTCGAAGAGGTACGCCTGGAGCGCTTCCGCCCGCGCACCCTGATCACGATCATCGCCAGCACGGTCGCCGCCTACGTCGTGCTGTCCCAGCTCAGCAAGGTCGACCTCTACAAGGTGGCGACCACCGCCAACTGGGCGTGGTCCGGCCTGGCGCTGATCGCCTCGTTCACCAGCTTCGTCGCCGCCGCCCTCATGCTGCGCGGGTTCGTCCCGGAACGCCTGCCGCTGTGGCGCACCGTCCTGGTGCAGTTCGCGTCGTCGTTCGTCAAGCTGGTCGCGCCCGCCGCGGTCGGCGGCGTCGCGATCAACACCCGCTACCTGCAGAAACGCGGCATCGCGCCGGCGCTCGCGGTGGCCAGCGTGGGCGCCTCGCAGCTCATCATGCTGGTCTTCCACATCGCCCTGCTGCTGCTGTTCGCCTACATCACCGGCTCCGACGCCGCCACCTCCTTCACCCCCTCACGCGGCCTGGTCGTGGCGATGCTCGCCATCGCGCTGCTGGTCGCGGTGGTGCTCGGCGTGCCGCCGCTGCGCAGGCTCGTGACCGTGCGGATGCGCAGGCTGTTCTCGAACGTGCTGCCCCGCCTGCTCGACGTGCTCCAGTCGCCGGCCAAGATGATCGAGGCCGCCTTCGGCACGCTCATGATCACGATCGCGTTCGTGGCCTGCCTCGACGCCTGCGTCGCGGCGTTCGGCGGCGAGCTGAGCTTCACCGCCGTCGCCGTCGTCTACCTCACGGCCAACGCCATCGGCTCGGCCGCCCCCACCCCGGGCGGCCTCGGCGCCGTCGAGTACGCGCTCACCCTCGGCCTGGTCGCGGCCGGCCTCGAATGGGACCTGGCGGCCTCGGCCGTGCTGCTGCACCGGCTGCTCACGTTCTGGCTGCCGGTGCTGCCGGGCTGGGCCGCCTTCACCTACCTCCAGCGGCACGAGGCCCTGTGAACCGCCCTCGGGCGGCACGGGGCCCCGTGCGCCGCGGGTGATCAGCGGGCCGACGTGACCGGCTCGGTGATCTTGTCGATCGCCGCCAGCTCGCTCTCGGTGAAGACCGGGCCGTCCACGCACGCCACGTTGTCCTCCAGCTGCCGGACACTGCTCGCCCCGATCAGCACGCTGGTCACCCGCGGGTCGCGCAGCGTCCACGACAGAGCCATCTGGGCCAGCGTCTGACCCCGGCCCCTGGCGATCTCGTTGAGGTCGCGCGCCAGGTCCCGGTCGATCTGCTCGGCGCTCAGGAACCGGCTCGTCGCCGCCCGCGAGCCCTCGGGCACGCCCTCCAGGTAGCGGTCGGTGAGCAGCCCCTGCGCCAGCGGCGAGTACACGATGCAGCCCATGCCCGCCTCCTCCAGCACGTCGAGCAGCCCGTCGTCCTCGATCCACCGGTTGATCATCGAGTACGACGGCTGGTGGATGAGCAGCGGCGTGCCCAGCTCGCGCATGATCCGCGCGGCCTGCGCGGTCTGCTCGGCCGAGTAGTTGGAGACGCCCGCGTAGAGCGCCTTGCCCGAGCGCACCGCCCGGTCCAGCGCCCCCATCGTCTCCTCCAGCGGCGTCTCCGGGTCCGGACGGTGGCTGTAGAACACGTCCACGTACTCCAGGCCCATGCGGGCGAGCGACTGGTCGAGGCTGGCCAGCACGTACTTGCGCGACCCCCACTCCCCGTACGGCCCCGGCCACATGTCGTACCCGGCCTTGGTCGAGATGACCAGCTCGTCCCGGTACGCCGCGAAGTCCTCCCGAAGGATCCGCCCGAAGTTCCGCTCCGCCGACCCGTACGGCACGCCGTAGTTGTTGGCCAGGTCGAAATGCGTCACCCCGAGGTCGAACGCGCGCCGCAGCACCGCCCGCGAGTTCTCGATCGGCCGGTCGTCGCCGAAGTTGTGCCACAACCCCAGCGACACCGCCGGCAACCGCAGCCCGCTGCGCCCGCTGCGGTTGTACGGCTGACGCTCGTAACGCCGCTCATCGGCCACGAAGCTCACGCCGTCCCCCTCTCGATGATCCAGGACAGCGCGAACGCCTCCTCGCGCCAGGCGTCGTACCGGCCGCTGCGCCCGCCGTGCCCCGCGCCCATCTCCGTCTTCAGCAGGAACGGCCCGCCGGACGCGGTCGCCCGTAGCCGCGCGATCCACTTGGCCGGCTCGTGGTACAGCACCCGCGTGTCGTTCAGGCTGGTGATCGCCAGGATCGGCGGGTACACCCTGCCGTCCACGTTCTCGTACGGCGAATAACTCTTCATGTACGCGTAGACGTCCGGGTTGTGCAGCGGGTCGCCCCACTCGTCCCATTCGATCACCGTCAGCGGCAACGACGGGTCGAGGATCGTGTTGAGCGCGTCCACGAACGGCACCTCGGCCACCACCCCCGCGAACTCCTCGGGAGCCAGGTTCGTCACCGCGCCCATCAGCAGCCCGCCCGCCGAGCCGCCGCGCGCGACGATCCGCCCGCTCCAGCCGCTCGCCTTCAGCTGCCTGGCCGCCGCCACGAAGTCGGTGAACGTGTTCCGCTTCCTGGTCAGCTTGCCGTCCTCGTACCAGTGACGGCCCATCTCGCCGCCGCCCCTGACGTGCGCGATGGCGAAGACGAACCCGCGGTCGAGCAGCGACAGCCGGGGAACCGAGAACCCGGGGTCGATCGAGGTCTCGTAGCTGCCGTAGCCGTAGAGCAGGGTCGGGGCCGGCGTCGTGGTGTCCTTGCGCTTGACGATCGAGATCGGCACGCGCGTGCCGTCCTCGGCCGTCGCCCACTCCCGGAACTGCTCGTAGTCGCCCGCGTCGTAGCCGCCCAGCACCGGACGCTGCTTGAGCAGGATCAGCTCGTGCGAGTCCAGCTCGTAGTCGTAGACGCTCGGCGGCGTCACCATGCTCGTGTACGCCAGCCGGAGCCGCGTCGTCGTGAACTCGGGGTTGCCCGCCGGGCCGACGTCGTACAGGGGCTCGGGGAAGTCGATCTCGTACGCGTTCCGCTCGGCGGCCTCGATGCGCTCGCGCCAGCCCGCGCCCGCGGCGCTGTAGGGCAGCACCCGCAGGCCGGTCAGGCCGTCACGGCGGAAGTGCACGACGGCGTGGTCGGAGAAGGCGTCGATCTCCAGCAGCCTGGTGTCCTCGCGGTGCCCGATCAGCGGGGTCCAGGAGCCGGGCTCGTCGATGGGGGCCGTGGCCAGCTCGAAGTTCTCGGCGTTCTCGTTGTGCAGGACGTAGAAGAAGTCGCCCGCGTGCTCGACGCCGTACTCCACGCCGGTCTTCCTGGGCCTGACGACCTGGAACTCGCCGGTGGGGTCGGAGGCGTCGAGGATGCGCACCTCGCTGGTGATCTTGCTGCCCGCGCCCAGCACGAGGTACCGCTCGCTGCGGGTCAGCCCGATGCCCACCCAGTAGCGCTCGTCGGTCTCCTCGTAGACCAGGACGTCCTCTTCCGTCCCGAGGGTGTGCCGGTAGACCCGGTAGGGACGCCAGGCGTCGTCCACGCGCGTGTAGAAGAACGCCGAGCCGTCGGCCGACCAGGCGCCGCCGTAGAAGATGTCCTTGATCTCGTCGGTCAGCACCTCGCCCGTCTCGAGGTTCCTGAACCTCAGCGTGAAGCGCTCGTCGCCCTTGTAGTCGGTGGAGTAGGCCAGCATCGTCCCGTCGGGCGTGACGGCGCTGGTGCCGACGGAGAAGAACGCGCTGTCGCCGGCGAGCTCGTTGCCGTCGAGCACGACCTGCTCGCGCTCGAGGCGCTCGCCCGGGGTGATCTGCGGCGGCGCGTCACTGTCGGCCGGCACCCGGCAGGACACCGCGTACTGCTTGCCCTCCTCGGTACGCGTGAAGTACCACCACGCCCCCTTGCGGCTCGGCACCGACAGGTCGGTCTCCTGGGTGCGCCCCTTGATCTCCTGGAAGACCTGCTCCTGGAGCGCGGCGAGATGCGCGGTGTGCTCTTTGAGAAAGTCGTTCTCTGCCTCCAGGTACGCCGTTGTGTCCGGGTCGTCCTTGTTGCTTAGCCAGGCGTACTCGTCGATGAACGTGTCGCCGTGATGGATGCGCTCAGTCGGTACCTTCTTCGCCACTGGCGGCGTGTTGCTGCTCACGGGGGGAGTCTATGTTCGGCCGTGATCGTTCTGTGGCCGGGAGAGCCGGCGAACGCGTCCCGAGTGGTCGGGAGCGCTGCTAATCTTT
>NZ_CP184335.1:1517500-3360000 GCF_054392275.1 Actinomadura sp. ATCC 39365
ACCCGTAGGAAGAGAAAACAACAGTGATTCCGTGAGTAGTGGTGAGCGAAAGCGGATGAGGCTAAACCGGGCGTGTGTGATAGCCGGCAGGCGTTGCATGTCCGGGGTCGTGGGACCCTCTGGTGGTTTCTGCCGAAGCCACAAGAAGTGATAAACCTTTGAGGTAGTCGAAAGCTCTGGGAAGGGCTGCCGTAGACCGTGAGAGCCGGGTAGGCGAAATCTTGAAGGCTTCTTGAGGGGATCCCAAGTAGCACGGGGCCCGAGAAATCCTGTGTGAATCTGCCAGGACCACCTGGTAAGCCTAAATACTCCCTGATGACCGATAGTGCACGAGTACCGTGAGGGAAAGGTGAAAAGTGCCCCGGTGAGGGGTCGTGAAATAGTACCTGAAACCGTGTGCCTACAAGCCGTAGGAGCTTACAGGAGCTTGTCTTCTGTGTGATGTGACTGCGTGCCTTTTGAAGAATGAGCCTGCGAGTTATGGTGTGTGGCGAGGTTAACCCGTGTGGGGGAGCCGTAGCGAAAGCGAGTCTGAATAGGGCGTTTGAGTCGCATGCTGTAGACCCGAAGCGGAGTGATCTACGCATGGGCAGGTTGAAGCTCAGGTAAGACTGGGTGGAGGACCGAACCCACCAGGGTTGAAAACCTGGGGGATGACCTGTGTGTAGGGGTGAAAGGCCAATCAAACTCCGTGATAGCTGGTTCTCCCCGAAATGCATTTAGGTGCAGCGTCGCGTGTTTCTTGCCGGAGGTAGAGCTACTGGATGGCCGATGGGCCCGACAAGGTTACTGACGTCAGCCAAACTCCGAATGCCGGTAAGTGAGAGCGTGGCAGTGAGACTGCGGGCGATAAGGTTCGTAGTCGAGAGGGAAACAGCCCAGATCACCGACTAAGGCCCCTAAGCGTGTGCTAAGTGGGAAAGGATGTGGAGTCGCAGAGACAACCAGGAGGTTGGCTTAGAAGCAGCCACCCTTGAAAGAGTGCGTAATAGCTCACTGGTCAAGTGATTCTGCGCCGACAATGTAGCGGGGCTCAAGCACACCGCCGAAGTCGTGGCATTCAGCGCCTTGTGTGCTGGATGGGTAGGGGAGCGTCGTGCAGCCGGCGAAGCAGCAGAGTGATCTAGTTGTGGAGGCTGTGCGAGTGAGAATGCAGGCATGAGTAGCGAATCGAGGGTGAGAAACCCTCGCGCCGGATGACCAAGGGTTCCTGGGGCAGGCTAATCCGCCCAGGGTAAGTCGGGACCTAAGGCGAGGCCGACAGGCGTAGTCGATGGACAACGGGTTGATATTCCCGTACCCGCTTTAACGCGCCCATATCGAACCTCGTGATGCTAAGAGTCCTTAACTCGCCTAAAGCCTTCGGGCTTGGGGTCAGAGTGAACGCTCGATCCGATCGGGTAGTAGGTAAGCGATGGGGTGACGCAGGAAGGTAGTCCAGCCCAGGCGATGGTTGTCCTGGGGTAAGCATGTAGGGCGGAACGTAGGCAAATCCGCGTTCCATATAGCCTGAGATGTGATGCCGAGCCGATTGTGGTGAAGTGGATGATCCTATGCTGCCGAGAAAAGCCTCTAGCGAGTGTTGTGGCGGCCCGTACCCTAAACCGACTCAGGTGGTCAGGTAGAGAATACTAAGGCGATCGGGTGAACTGTGGTTAAGGAACTCGGCAAATTGCCCCCGTAACTTCGGGAGAAGGGGGACCTCTGCTGGTGATGAGTCTTGCACTCGGAGCTGGTGGGGGTCGCAGTGGCCAGGGGGAAGCGACTGTTTACTAAAAACACAGGTCCGTGCGAAGTCGTAAGACGATGTATACGGACTGACGCCTGCCCGGTGCCGGAACGTTAAGGGGACCGCTTAGTTGTGGTGACACAGCGAAGGTGAGAACTTAAGCGCCGGTAAACGGCGGTGGTAACTATAACCATCCTAAGGTAGCGAAATTCCTTGTCGGGTAAGTTCCGACCTGCACGAATGGCGTAACGACTTCCCCGCTGTCTCAACCGCAGACCCGGCGAAATTGCACTACGAGTAAAGATGCTCGTTACGCGCAGCAGGACGGAAAGACCCCGGGACCTTCACTACAGCTTGACATTGGCGTTTGGAGCGTCTTGTGTAGGATAGGTGGGAGACTGGGAAGCTCGGACGCTAGTTCGGGTGGAGTCATTGGTGAAATACCACTCTGGTCGTTTTGAACGTCTAACTCTGGTCCGTGATCCGGATCGAGGACAGTGTCTGGTGGGTAGTTTAACTGGGGCGGTTGCCTCCTAAAAGGTAACGGAGGCGCCCAAAGGTTCCCTCAGCCTGGTTGGCAATCAGGTGTTGAGTGTAAGTGCACAAGGGAGCTTGACTGTGAGACTGACGGGTCGAGCAGGAGCGAAAGCTGGGACTAGTGATCCGGCATCGGCGTGTGGAAGCGGTGTCGCTCAACGGCTAAAAGGTACCCCGGGGATAACAGGCTGATCTTCCCCAAGAGTCCATATCGACGGGATGGTTTGGCACCTCGATGTCGGCTCGTCGCATCCTGGGGCTGGAGTAGGTCCCAAGGGTTGGGCTGTTCGCCCATTAAAGCGGTACGCGAGCTGGGTTTAGAACGTCGCGAGACAGTTCGGTCCCTATCCGCTGCGCGCGCAGGAGACTTGAAAGGAGCTGTCCCTAGTACGAGAGGACCGGGACGGACGAACCTCTGGTGTGCCAGTTGTACCGCCAGGTGCACGGCTGGTTGGCTACGTTCGGAAGGGATAACCGCTGAAAGCATCTAAGCGGGAAGCTCGCCTTGAGATGAGGTCTCCCACCACGTTTGTGGGTAAGGCTCCCGGTAGACGACCGGGTTGATAGGCCGGAGGTGGAAGCACAGTAATGTGTGGAGCTGACCGGTACTAATAGGCCGAGGACTTGACCTCAAAGCTTTTGCTCGCGTCCACTAGGCAATTCTGAGACAGCAAACAGTTCTGTTTGTTTGTTTCATAGGGTTACGGCGGTTATGGCGGGAAGGAAACACCCGGTTACATTCCGAACCCGGAAGTTAAGCTTCTCTGCGCCGATGGTACTGCACTCGGGAGGGTGTGGGAGAGTAGGTCACCGCCGGACAATCTTTCGAAGAGGCCCCACACGGTTCGTGTGGGGCTTCTTCGCGTTCCGGGGGAGGGTTCCGGGTTGGGGTTTCGGCTTCGGTCGGGGCCCCTTTCTGCATGTCCGGGGTTTTTCATTGTCCGGGTGCTGTCGCGGGGTCTGCGGGGCTGCGGGCTGAGGGCTGAGGGTGGTGGCGCCGGCCCCGTGGAGCGGCCCGTGGACCGGCATTGAGGAGTGGCTGGTGGACCGCGGTGGACCGGGGCCCGTGTATCGGCCGGTGGATCGCCCGGTCAACCGGACGGTGGACCAGGCCGCGGGGCGCGCTGCAGCAAGCAAGGCGCAGGCACCGCTTCGGCGGATCCCAATCGGTTCCACCTCTAGTCAGTCCGAGCTGGGCCCACTTCGAAGAGGCTGAGGGGCCGTATCCGGCCCGCCTGCGAGGAGACGGAGGGGCCTGGCCCGGCCTCCGGGGAGACTGAGGGTTCGTATCCGGATCCTGGGCTGATGCTTCTGTGGGCTCGTCCTTGGGCCGGCCCTACGTCTCCGCTGAATGTCGACACTCACTCCGCGCCTGCGCACGGTGGCGCCAATCCCGCGCCCGCAGACAGACTTCAGGTGTCGCTGTTGCGTAGGTTGGCCAGAACCGGCAGCCGGGATATCCGTCGCCATCGGCAACGGCATCCAGCTCGCTGCCTGCGGATGAGCTTGGCCAGGCGGGGCAAGTGTGGTTGGACAGAGGCAGGACGAGGTCACGGCACCGGCCCGTTCACCACCACACCCACCACCTTCTGTAGGGAGTCCTGTTCGTGAGGAGCTGGTCACCACCCGTATCCGCGCCACCGCCGTCAATGGTTCGCCAGCTCAAAGCCGCTGACGCGATCGGCCGCCTGGCCGGCAAACTGCGCGCCTATCTACGCCCGCACGTGTTCGTGGTGGATGAGGTGGGATATCTGCCGCTCGACCGCGAGGAGGCCAACCTGGTCTTCCGGATGATCTCCAAGCGATACGAGAAGGGGTCGATCATTTTGACCTCCAACAAAGCCTTCAGCGAATGGGGCCAGGTCTTCGGGGACGAAGTCCTGGCCACCGCCATCTTGGACCGGCTCCTGCACCACTGCGAGGTCCTCGCCATCAATGGCCCCAGCTACCGACTGAAGAACCGCCTGGCCGCCGTCACAACCGAAGTCGCGGCCACCGGATGACAGCTTCCGGCCAGCTTGTGGCCTACTGCGCTACGGATTTCTTCAACTTCCGCGACTACCCCTTCGCTGAGTCACTCGACCACGGCTTCCGCTGGATCAACCTGAAACACTTTGACCTGCTCAACCCGACCGCCAGCGACGCCGACCTCGTGCACGCCGTCATCCAACATGACCAATTCCGCGACGACTACGCCGGCGGAGGCGTCGATCCTGCAGGAACCCGACACGGCCACTACTGGCTGCAGCACATCACAACCCAGGCATACGAACCCGTCGGGATCCCCACCGTGATCGCAACAATAGCCAGCTGGGCCCACCAGTACGGCGATGTCCCGCAACCACTACAGAACATCCTGGAAACGGAGATCTTCGACCGGATTCGCCAAGCGACCGCCCGCTACCAGCTCAAAGACCTGGGTGAGGACTGCTATCACGACTATGGTCGCGTTCACCAAGACTTCCACGAAGTCATCACCATCAACCGCACCAACAACACCCTCGCCCTGATCGTGGCCGCCGACGATTGATCAGCAGGGACTGTAAAAACAACGGTGTAACTCCTGATCACGGAGGACACCCCTGATGAGTACTGTGATCCAGGCATCGACGGAGATCGACCTGGAGGACGGCGCCGTGGCGCGCAAGCAGCCGAAGGACGTCAAGGCCAAAGAGTCGGATCGAGAGCTGGTGGCCCGGCTGGTCGACCAGGCCCGTGCCGAGGGCGTGGAGCTGGTCGGTGAGAACGGGCTGCTGGGCAGGCTGACCAAGCTGGTGCTGGAGTCTGCTCTAGAAGGTGAGATCACCGACCATCTCGGCCACGACAAGCACGAACGCTCTGGCAACGAGACCGGTAACACCCGCAACGGCAGCCGATCCAAGACCGTCATCACCGACGTCGGGCCCGTGGAGATCACCGTGCCGCGGGACCGGGACGGTAGTTTCGAGCCGAAGATCGTACGCAAGCGGCAGCGGCGCCTGTCCGGGGTCGATGAGATGGTCATCTCGCTGGCCGCCAAGGGCTTGACCACCGGGGAGATCTCCGCCCACCTGGCCGAGGTCTACGGCGCCGAGGTGTCCAAGCAGACCATCTCCACCATCACCGACAAGGTGCTGGACGGGATGGCCGAATGGCAGAACCGGCCGCTCGACCCCGTCTACCCGGTGATCTTCATCGACGCCATCCACGTGAAGCTGCGCGACGGCCAGGTCGCCAACCGGCCCATCTACGTGGCCATGGCCGTCACCGTGGACGGTGAGCGCGACATCCTCGGATTGTGGGCCGGCGACGGCGGCGAAGGGGCCAAGTTCTGGCTGCATGTGCTGACCGAGATCAAGAACCGCGGCGTCGGCGATGCGCTGATGGTGGTCTGCGACGGCCTCAAGGCGCCTGCCGCAGGCCATCGAACAGGTCTGGCCGCAGGCCGTCGTGCAGACGTGCGTCGTTCATTTGCTGCGCGCCTCGTTCCGGTATGCCGCTCGCCAGCACTGGGATGCCATCGCCAAGGCGCTCAAGCCGGTCTACACCGCGCCGACCGAGGCCGCCGCGCTGGAGCGTTTCCTGGAGTTCGCCGAGACGTGGGGCGGCAGGTATCCGGCGATCGTGAAGCTGTGGGAGGACGCCTGGGCCGAGTTCGTCCCCTTCCTCAACTTCGACACCGAGATCCGCCGGGTGATCTGCTCGACCAACGCCATCGAGTCGGTCAACGCCCGCATCCGGCGGGCGGTCAAGGCCCGCGGCCACTTCCCCAACGAGCAAGCCGCGCTCAAGTGCGTCTACATGGCCATCATGAGCCTGGACCCGACCGGCAAGGGCCGCAAACGCTGGATCACCCGCTGGAAGGCCGCTCTGAACGCCTTCGCCATCACCTTCGAAGGCCGCTTGACCTCGACCACCCGATAATCACTCAAGATCGAGATACACCGTTATCTAGACAGTCCCGATCAGCACGAAACGCTCTGCACGTACAGACGTACTCACCTCTGCACACCAAGGAGTACCTCGACACCGGGCTGGGCGACATCGAGGCCCCGACGAGGCTTTGCAGGTTGGCTGTTCTGATGCCATGGCAGTTGGCCGGATGTCATGGGTGGGTGAAGAGAGTGAGTGTGCAGCTGGAGGCGATGGCCAGGGTGTGGCCCGTTGGGGAGAAGCCGGCTGTGCGGAGCTCGCAGGCTTCTTCGCGGTGGATGTGCCACCAGGTTGATCCGGGTTCGTCGCGGTAGGGGTCGCCGCTGCTGGACAGCAGGACGCTTGCGATTGGCCAGTCGGGTGTGACGACATCGATGGACCATCCGTTCGTGGTGGTCGTGTGCAGTCCGCCGCCCAGGAGGCCGGAGATCTTGATGGCGGTATCTGTAAGAGGTCCTATGCCTTGGCAGGTGAGGGTGTAGTCGTCCGGCCAGGCGGGGTCTGGGTCGGGGTCGCGGGCTACGCGCCGGCCGGTGACGCAGTTGAGGACGCCGCGTCCCTGGTGAGAGGTCACGAGGATGAGGTCTTCGCCGGATTCGGGGTGTACGGCGAAGCCGATGCCGGTCAAGCCGCCGACCGCTACTGGTGGCAAGGGACGCCAGGGCGCGGGTGGGGGTTGGAGCGGAGCGGTTCGGAACCGGGCGCGAAGGTGTTCGTGGTGGGGGTTCATGGTGGGCGAGTCCTGTCGGGGCTGGCGGTAGTGCGGCAAGGGCGCATCCTATGCCCGACAGGTCAGGGCGGCGGTTTGTGCCTTGGGCGGCCGGTGGCGGGGTCCGGGGGCGATGCTTGAGCCGATGGCCGATAGCCGATAGCCGGAGGACGGCGGCCGGTGAGTGGTAGCCGGTGGGTGGGGATCGGGGGGGCGATGACCTTGCGGTGACGCGGCAGGCGGTTGGGAGGGCGGGGGCGGGCAGTTCGGCGCCGACGGTCTGGGCGAGCTCTGGAGGGCTGTTGCTCGTCGTCGCGATCCCCCAGGAGTCGGCTGGCCTCGTTGGGGGAGAGGGCAGGAAGGCCCGCCTCGCCCAGCCCGGCCGTATGTTAGGTGGGGTCGCCGAGGCGGGTGTGGGCTTCTCTGAGTTGCCGGCGGACGTCGGCGAGTTCGCGTTCGAGTTCCAGGATACGGCGGATGGCGATCAGGGTCATGCCCTGGTCGGCGAGGTCGGTCACGTGCTGGACGATCAGGATGTCGCTGCGGGAGTAGCGGCGTTGGCCGCCGGATGAGCGGCTCGGGCTGATGACGTCGTGTTCGTCCAGGCGGCGGAGGTAGGCCTGGCGGACCTGGAGCATCTCGGCGACCTGCCCCAGGGAGTAGAGCGGGGCGTGCTCGTCGTCGAACGGCAGCTCGGGCATCGTGGCCTCCTCGGGGTTCGGGGACGGGGCCGGGATGCCCCGCCCCCGGTGCCGGGTCAGGCCCGGATGGCCTTCGTGTCGTTGCGCCGGATCTCCACCTTGCGCGGCTTGGCGCGTTCGAGGACGGGGATGCGGACGGTGAGCACGCCGTTGGCGTAGCCGGCGTCGATGCGGTCGCTGTCGAGGTGCTCCGACAGGTAGACGCGCCTGGTGAACGTGCCCATCGGGCGCTCGCGGACGAACAGGCGCTCGTTCTCGGCGAGCTCGTCCTCGCGGCGGGCGCTGACGGTGAGGACGCCTCGGTCGACGGTCACCTCGATGGAGTCCGGGTCGATGCCGGGCAGGTCGAAGCGCAGGACGACGTCGTCGTCGCGGCGCAGGCCGTCCATCGGCATCGTGGCGGTGCCGCCGTTGTCGAAGGTCTGGCGGGCCAGCCGGTTGAACTGGCGCTCGAACTCCTGGAAGAACGGGTCGATCGAAGTCAGCAGCATGGTTCCGAACCTCCTGCTTCTGTCGTGGTAGCTAACCTCCAACTCGATTTGTAGGTTAGAGAGCTGAGTGGAGGGAAGCAAGGAAGGTAAGGAAGTTTTTACCCGGGCGTGAGGAGTGTGCCGGTGAGGATCGTCACGGCATGGCCGGCGAGGTGGACGCGGTCGCCGTCGAGGCGGGTGTGGACCAGGCCGCCTCTGGCGGAGAGCTGCGCACCGGTCAGAGCCGTGCGGCCGAGCCGCGCGGACCAGTACGGCGACAGGGCGCAGTGGGCCGAGCCCGTCACCGGATCCTCGGCGACGCCCACTTTGGGAGCGAAGAATCGTGAGACGAAATCCGTGCCGGTGCCGCGGGCGGTGACGATGACGCCGCGCGCCTCCACTGCCGACAGGGCCGGGATGTCGGGGCGCAGGGTGCGTACCGTCTCCTCTGAATCGACCTCGACCAGCAGGTCCAGGTCGCTTTTCCCGACCCGAACCGGGGTGGCTCCGAGCGCTTTCTCCAGGCCGTCGGGAACCGTGACGGGCGTCACCTGCTTGGCCGGGAAATCCATCGTGATGAGGTCTCCGGCGGCGCGATTCACGGTTAGCGTTCCGCCGGCCGTGCGGAATTCGACGGGGCCGGTCGCGGCTCCGGTCGAATACAGAACGTGAGCGGTCGCCAGCGTGGCATGACCGCAGAGAGTGACCTCGACCACAGGGGTGAACCACCGCAGGGAATCGCCGAGCAGGAAGGCGGTCTCGGAGAGGTTCATCTCGGCGGCTACGCTCTGCATCCACCCATCAGTAACCGGAGAGTCCAGCAGGCAGACACCTGCGGGATTACCCTTGAAAGCTGTGTCGGTGAAGGCGTCTACAGTGAACAGGCGCATGTGGCCGATGCTATACGGGGGGGACGGATATCCAGATGCAAGCGGGTTGCAAGCCGTACAAAATGGAATTAGGGCTGGGCGTGTCGCGTGGCGAATGCGGAATCGTCGGTTACCGTCCAATGTGTAGGGACGTGCCGATTACGGTGAGTTCCTGAGGAAAGGACAAGCCGATGGGGGCAGTGCGCAAGGTGGTGAACTACCTTGGCCTGAGCGGGGTCGATCACTACGACGACGGCTATGACGACGACGAGCACTACGAGGACGAGTACGTTCCGGCGACGGAGCGGGCCGCCCGGCGGTGGCGCGCGAACGTCGACGCGTCGCGCATCGTGATGGTCCAGCCGCTCAAGTACAACGACGCACCGTTGATCGGTCAGCACTTCCGTGACGGGCAGACGGTGATCATGGACGTCACGGGCATGGCGATGCCCGAGGCGACGAGGATGGTCGACTTCGCCGCCGGGCTCGCGTTCGGTTGCGAGGGTCGGATCGAGCGCATCGCCGATCGCGTGTTCCTGCTCGCGCCGGCGCACGTGGAGATCGAGACGACCTGATCGGGTCTAAGCAGCGCGCGGGCCGCGACGAATCAGCCGGGTGAGCTCGGCTGCATCGTCAGCGGCCTGTTTCGCGCGTGCGTCCGCTTCTCTGGCGTAGGCGTGCAGGGCCCAGATGGCGCCCTCGGCCAGCTCCTTCAGCTCGTTGACCTGGGCGGCCACGTAACGGGCGTCGGCGACGACCGTCTTGTGGCGCTGCCAGAGCTGCCAGCCGCCCAGCCCGAGCATGGCCACGCCGGCGGCGGCCAGCAGGAGCGAGGCGCTGAACGCCGCTCCAGCCAGGCACGCGACGCCCGCCACGATCAGCACGAATGCGGCCCACGGCCGGCCGCGGGGCACGACGCCCTCGGTGAGGATGGCGTGCTCCGCCGTGGCGATCGAGGTCTCGTCGGGGCCTTCGGGTCGCAGGTGGATGCGGTGGCCGAGCAGCGGGACGGTCAGCGTGGCGGGCGGCGTCAGCCGGCTGTCGGCTTCGAGCTCCTCGGCCAGGCCGCGCAGGATGGGCGCGGCGACGTGCAGGGCGATGGCGGCCAGGTGCGGGTCGGCGCCGGGACGCAGGTCGTCGAGCAGGTGGGAGATCAGCGAGGCCATCGGGCCGGCCGGGCCGCCCTGCCCGATCTGGGCGCGCAGGACCGCCAGGGGCTCGTCCTCGGCCCAGGACGCGGCCGGGCTGGCCGAGCTGTTGCTGAGCGGGGCGGCGGAGTCGTGGTCGGCCTGCCGGGCCGAGGTGATCTCGGCGCAGCGGCCGCGCAGCCTGGACAGGCGGGCGGCCGCGACCGCCGGACGGGCCAGGTCGGGGATTTCGGCCATCTCCGGGAAGTCGGCCAGCGACGGCGGCACGACGACCGCGGGCTCGCCGGGCACCAGCGCCTGCACCCACTCCTCGACGTCGGCGTGCTCCTGCACGGCCAGCGCGTCGAGCTTGCGCAGCACGAAGATCTTGCCGGCCGGGCCGTAGGCGCCGCGGGCGGCGGCCAGCCAGAGCGAGCGCTGGCCGTGGGTGACGGGACGGTCGAGCGACAGCTCGCCGAAGGCCGTGCCGAGCCAGGAGGCGTGGATGCGGCTGCCCTGCCCGGACACCGCCAGGGCCAGGCACAGGAAGAGCGCGGTCTGCTGCTGGTCACGGCCGGCGGCCCTGCTCAGCGGTTCGAGCGGGTCGTCGCCGGCGAGGATGGCAACCAGTGCTTCGACGGCAGGGGGCAGCCAGTGGCCGGGTATGTCGCGAAAGCCCGGAGCGGCGGGAGGAGCGGTGCCATTGGCGGCGAGGTGCGCCAGCAGCGCCTCGGCGTAGCGTTGCAACTCCGTCGCTGCTTGGGGGCTCGCAGTCAGGTCCGTGCTCAAGGCAGAGAACTCCCCCATTTCGGCCTCAGTTCATGACCGCGTAAAGCCTAGCCGTTAGGGCGCGCCAACCCGGTGGAGGCGCGCCCATGACGGAACGGGAGACTTTGAGCCAACTGCCTGTTACATGCGGTCGGGGACGGGGACGCCCAGAAGGTCGAGGCCGGTTTCGAGCACGCGCAGGGTCAGCGCGCACAGGGCCAGCCGCGAGGCGCGGGTGTCGGGCTCGACGTCGGACCGCAGCACCGGGCACTGCTCGTAGAACGTGCTGAACAGGCTCGACGTCTCGAAGAGGAAGTTGCACAGCCGGTGGGGCTCGGAGCGGGCGGTGACCTCTTCGATGAGCGTGCCGAAGCCGAGCAGGTGCAGGGCCAGGGCGCGCTCGGCGGGCTCGGCCAGGAGGATCGGGGACGTGGCGGCCGCCGGTTCCATGTCCGCCTTGCGGAAGATGGACCGGATGCGGGCGGTGGCGTACTGCATGTAGGGGCCGGTGTTGCCGGTGAAGCCCAGCATGCGGTCGTAGTCGAAGACGTATTCGCTGTCGTGGCTGACCGACAGGTCGGCGTACTTCACCGCGCCCATGCCGACGGCCAGGGCGATCTCGTTGCGGGTGGCCTCGTCGTAGTCGCGTTCGGCGATGGCCGCCGAGGCCCGGTCGACGCCCTCCTGGAGCAGGTCCATCAGCTTGATGGACTCGCCCGACCTGGTCTTGAAGCGGCGGCCGTCCTTGCCGAGCATCATGCCGATCTGGACGTGTTCGGCCGAGACGGTGTCGGGCAGCCAGCCGGCCATCTGCGCGGAGGCGAACACCATGCGGAAGTGCAGCGCCTGGTCGGCGCCCACCACGTAGAGGATGCGGTCGGCCTTCAGGTCGTGGACGCGGTAGCGGATCGCCGCCATGTCGGTGGAGGCGTAGCCGTAGCCGCCGTCGCTCTTCCTGATGATGAGCGGCAGGGGCTTGTCGTCGGAGCCGGTGAAGCCGGGCGGGAACAGGCAGAGCGCGCCCTCGCTGTGGACCGCGACGCCCGACGACTCGAGGTCGGCGCAGGTCTTCTCCAGCATGGGGTTGTACATGCTCTCGCCCGCGAGGTCGGCGTCGGTCAGCGTGACGCCGAGCAGGGAGTAGACCTTGTTGAAGTAGCGGACGGTGGCGTCCATGAAGACGTGCCACAGGCGCATGGTGGCGGGGTCGCCCGACTGGAGGGTGGTGACCCGGACCCGGGCGCGCTGCTTGAAGCCCTCGTCGGCGTCGAACTTGGCCCGCGCCGCCTGGTAGAACTCGGTGCCCATGCCCGCTTCGAGCTGGTCGACCGCGGCCGGCTCGCCGATGTCGAGCAGGTGCTCGATGAGCATGCCGAACGGGGTGCCCCAGTCGCCGAGGTGGTTCTGCCTGATCACCTTGTTGCCGAGGTGTTCGTGCAGGCGGGCGAGGGAGTCGCCGACGATGGTGGTGCGCAGGTGGCCGACGTGCATCTCCTTGGCCGCGTTGGGCGCGGAGTAGTCGATCACGACGGTCTGCGCGGGTGTGCTCGTGCCGACGCCGAGGCGCTGGTCGTCGCGCATGCCCGCGGCCTGGGACTCGATCCAGGAGTCGGCGAGCGTGATGTTGAGGAAGCCGGGGCCGCTGACCTCGACCGTGCCGGGGAAGTCGGACAGCTGGGCCTTGATCGCCTCGGCGACCTCCCGCGGGGACCGTCGCAGGCGCTTGGCCAGGCTCATCGCGACGTTCGCCTGGAAGTCGGCGAACTGGGAAGGCCGGATCAGCGGGTCTGCGTCGGCGTGCTCGGCGCCGAACGCGTTGGCCAGCGCCTGCTGGACGCGCTCGGTGAGCACTAGCTGCGGGTCGGTCATGTTCTAAGGGTACCGGCGACCTTGACCGCGATGCTGATCGCGGCAGCGGCCACCAGGGAGATGCCGACGGCCGTCAGGTCGTTGCTGAGGTCGCCGGGCGCGAGGGCGAAGAAGCGCCTGACGGGCGGCAGCGACAGGGCGAGCGCGAAGAGCCCCGCCATGGACGCCAGCAGCGTGATCCGCCACCAGTTGAGCGGCCTGGTGATCAGCACGAGCACCCACCACGTGGTGAGGAAGAGGGTGATCACCGCGGACGTCTGGTCCTCGGTCAGGGTGGAGGTGCCGCTGTGCGCCGTCCAGAACGACAGCAGCACCGCGCCCGCGCACAACACCCCCGCCGGCACGGCGAAGCGCAGCACCCGCCGGACGAACCCCGGCCGCGCCCGTTCGAACGTGGGCGCGAGCGCCAGGAAGAACGCCGGGATGCCGATGGTCAGCGCATTGGTGAGGGTGGAGTGGCGGGGCGCGAACGGGAACATCACCCCGGCCACGCCGACGGCCAGCGACAACACGATGGCGTAGAAGGTCTTGGTGAGGAAGAGGTTGGAGACGCGTTCGATGTTGGCCAGCACCCGGCGGCCCTCGCCGACGACGTGCGGCAGCGTGGCGAACTTGTTGTCCAGCAGCACCACCTGAGCCACCGCCTTGGTGGCCGGGCTGCCCGCGCCCATGGCGATGCCGAGGTCGGCGTCCTTGAGCGCGAGGACGTCGTTGACGCCGTCGCCGGTCATGGCCACGGTGTGCCCGCGGGCCTGCAGCGCGCCGACGAACTGCCGCTTCTGTTGCGGGCTGACCCGGCCGAACACGGTGTGGGAGTCGAGCAGCTCGCCGAGCTTGACGGGGTCGTCGTGGGGGAGCGTCCGGGCGTCGATGGAACGGTCGCCGCCGGGGATCTTCAGGCTCATGGCGATGGCGGAGACCGCCTCCGGGTTGTCGCCGGAGATCACCTTGACCGTGACGCCCTGCTTGGCGAAGTAGCCGAGGGTCTTGAGGGCGTCGGGCCTGATCCGCTGCCTGAGGGTGATCAGCGCGACGGGCTCGACGGGCCCGCCGTCCTGGGCGGCCCGCAGGTCGTCCGTGCGGCACAGGACGAGCACGCGGGTGCCGGTGGCGGCCAGCTCGGCGGCCTTGTCGTAGCCGTCGCCGTCGTGCAGCAGCACGTCGGGGGCGCCCAGCAGCCAGGCGCCTTGCCCGCCGAAGTCGGCGCCGCTCCACTTGCGGGCCGAGGAGAAGGGCACGGACGAGCCCGCCGACCAGCCGTCGGCGGGGGCGGGGTAGCGGGCCCGGATGGCCTGGGCGGTGGCGTTGGGGCGGGCGTCGAGGTGGGCCAGGGCGGCCAGCGCGGGCTCGACCGGGTGGCCGTCGCGCAGCGGGAGCACCTGGTCGAGGTCCATGCCGCCGGCGGTGAGGGTGCCGGTCTTGTCCAGGCAGAGCACATCGACCCTGGCCAGCCCCTCGATCGCGGGCAGCTCCTGGACCAGGCACTTGCGCCGGCCGAGGCGGATGACGCCGACGGCGAACGCGATCGAGGTCATCAGCACCAGGCCCTCGGGGATCATGGTGACGATGCCGGCGACCGCGCCGGTGATGGCGGTGCGGAAGTCGGCGGAGTTGTGCAGCTGGCTGTAGATCAGCAGGGCGCCGATCGGCACGACCAGCCAGGTGATGTACTTGATGAAGTTCGCCACGCCCTCGCGCAGCTCGGAGTGGGCGAGGTGGAACTTGCTCGCCTCCTCCGCCAGCCGCACGGCGTAGGCGTCGGTGCCGACGCGGGTGGCGACGTACGCGCCGGAGCCGGCGACCGCGAAGCTGCCCGACAACACCTGGTCGCCGGGCTTCTTGTGCACCGGGTCGGCCTCGCCGGTCAGCAGCGACTCGTCGACCTCCAGGCCGTCGGAGCCGACGACCTCGCCATCGACCAGGAGGCGGTCGCCGGAGCCGAGCAGGACCAGGTCGCCGAGGACGACCCGGTGCGGCTCGACCTGCTGCTCACGGCCGTCGCGGCGGACGCGGACCGGGGCCTCGTTGATCACGGCGAGCTTGTCGAGGGTGCGCTTGGCGCGCAGCTCCTGGACGATGCCGATCAGCGCGTTGGCCACGATCACCAGGCCGAACAGGCCGTCCTGCCACTCGCCGAAGATCAGGATCAGCGCCCAGAGCACGCCGATGACCAGGTTGAACAGGGTGAACACGTTCGCCCTGATGATCGCGCTGAGCGATCTGCTCGACCGCCGCGGCACCTCGTTGGTCTTCGCCCCCGCGACCTGTGCTGAGGTGAGGCCGTCCACATTTCCCCCGTTCCTGTGGATCGGTCTCACACACTACGGCGTCACCAGAGTCTGTGTGAGCGATGCGTGGCGGCGATCCGGTCGCCGATCCTGGCGACGATGCCGCCCGCGGAGAGGTCGGCGGCGACCTGGCAGGCGGCGCTGATCGCCGGCGCCCTGGAGGAGCCGTGGGCGATCACCACCGTCCCGTTCAGGCCGAGCAGGACGGCGCCGCCGTGGGCCTCGGCGTCGAGACGTCTGCGCAGCTCGCGCAGGCGGCCGCGTTGCATGAGCGCGCCGAACTTGGCGATCCTGCTCTCGCCGATGGTCTCGGCCAGCTCGCCGAACGCGTACCGGACCGCGCCTTCCATGGTCTTGAGCGCGACGTTGCCGGTGAAGCCGTCAGTGGTGATCACGTCGACCTTGCCGGTGAGAAGGTCGTGGCCCTCGACGTTGCCGGTGAAGTGGATGCCGGGGGAGGACTGCAGCAGTTCGTGGGCGCGTTTGACGAGCTTGTTGCCCTTCTCCGCCTCGCTGCCGATGGTGAGCAGGCCGATCCTGGGCTCGGGGATGTCGTAGGCCAGCTCGGCGTAGGCCGCGCCGAGGTGCGCGAACTGCACCAGCATCTCCGGCTTGACGTCGGCGTTGGCGCCGGCGTCCACCAGGAGGGTGGGGGTGGGGAGCGTCGGGAGCGCCACGGCGATGGCCGGTCGCAGGACGCCCTGCTGGGCCTTGAGCCGGAGCCGGCCGGTGGCGACGATGCCCGCGGTCGAGCCGGCCGACACCACGGCCGAGGCGTCGCCGCGGCGGACGAGGTGGCAGGCGATGGCGATGCTGGACCGCGGGCGGCGCAGGCTGGCCAGGGCGCCTTCGTCCATGGCCAGGGCCTCCTCCGCCCTGACGATGGGGACCTCTTTGGTGGCGTCGTGGTCGGCCAGGGCCTCGTACAGGATGCGGGGTGAGCCGACGAGCACGATGGGCAGCTTGCGCTCCCGTACGGCGTGGACCGCGCCGGCCACGATCTCGTGGGGGGCGTGGTCGCCGCCCATGGCGTCGAGCGCGACGGGCCTGCTGTCGGACATGGTCACCTCGTGGGACAGACGAGCCCGCCGTCGCCCGGCCGGGCCGGTACGCGGGCTCGTGTATGTCCGCATCGTAGGCAGGCCGGATGTCAGGTCGACCGGCGGGTGGACCTCCCCGCTTCCCCGGCGCGGCGGTTCCAGTCGCCGGGGCCCGTCAGCGGAGGTTCCAGTCGTCGAGGCCGCGGGTCACGACGACCTTGGAGAACTTGGACGAACCGGTGAGCCGGATCAGCGGGCCGTCGCCCGCCGAGCCGCCGCTCACGTTCCGCTTGCCGAAGACCGAGCTGCCCTCGTCGATCACGTGGGCGTTCTCCGGCACCCGGACGATCATCTTGCTGAACTTCGCGTCGGTCTCGATGGTGATCTCCCGGCCGGGGAGCACGGCGTCGGACAGGTCGATGACGAGGGCGCCGAAGCGGGCCGACAGCTTGGTGCGCCGGGACGCGACCCAGCGCCCCTTGCGCACGATCTTGCTGAACTTCGAGCTGATCACCTGGTGCTCGATGGCCTCGGGCAGCGCGGACGGGGCGGACACCTGGGGCAGGTCCCGGGTGAGGGGGACGAGCTCGCCGATCGTCTTCGCCGTGTAGGCGATCTCCAGACGGTCGGCATGCTCGACGCTGGTCAGTCTTCCGGTGGCGAGCGCGTCGCCCAGCAGGGCCGCGACGCGGTCGCGGTCGGCGTCGGAGGCGCGCAGGTCGAGATCCTCGGTCACGATGAATCAGTGTATGTCGAATCGCGATATGTCGCGAGTGTCAAACCTGCAAGGAAACTTGGAGCCCAGTGGAACCGGGGACGCGGCGCGTCGCGTCCGGATATTAAGAACCGTAGACGCGCGACTGGGTCGTGAGGTTTACACGCGAGCGAACAAAAAAGATGGGAAAGGCCTAGTGATCTTGAACCAGGCAGGTACCCGACGCTTCAAGGCGTACACGTCCAAGCATCTCGACGAGCTCCTGCGACGGGCAGGGCTGGACGACGACGAGCGGCTGCGGGTCCGCGCCGTGGCCACGGTGCTGCCCTTCCGGACGAACGCCTATGTCGTGGATGAACTCATAGATTGGTCGGCGGCGCCCGACGATCCCATCTACCGCCTCGTCTTCCCGCAGGAGGACATGCTTCCCGCCGCGGACGTGGCCAGGCTGGCCGATCTGCTCAAGGCCGAGGCGCCCAACAGCGAGGTCCAGGCCGAGGCCAACCGCGTACGCGCGCAGCTCAACCCGCATCCCGCCGGTCAGAAGGAGCTCAACGTCCCGAGGATGGGCGACGAGCCGGTGCCCGGCATGCAGCACAAATATCCAGAGACAGTGCTCATCTTCCCTAAACAGGGGCAGACCTGTCATGCCTACTGCACCTACTGCTTCCGGTGGGCGCAGTTCATCGGGGACGCGGACCTGAAGTTCGCCTCCGACGACGTCGACCGGATGGTGTCCTACATCCGCCAGCACCCCGAGGTCACCAGCGTCCTGATCACCGGCGGCGACGCCATGATCATGGGTGAGCCGGTCATCCGGCGCTACATCGAGCCGCTGCTCGGCCTCGACCAGCTCGAATCGATCCGTATCGGCACCAAGGCGCTGGCCTACTGGCCGCAGCGCTTCACCACCGATCCCGACGCCGACGCCACGCTCGGCCTGTTCCAGGAGGTGGTGAAGGCCGGCAAGAACCTGGCGTTCATGGCCCACTTCTCGCATCCGCGGGAGCTGGAGTCGCCGCTGGTGGAGTCGGCGGTGGAACGCATTCTCGGCAGCGGGGCCACGATCAGGACCCAGGCGCCGCTGATCAGGTCCATCAACGACGATCCCGCCGTGTGGTCGTCGATGTGGCGGCGACAGCTGCGGATGGGGCTGATTCCCTACTACATGTTCGTCGAGCGCGACACCGGGCCGCAGGACTACTTCGCGGTCCCGCTGGCCCGTGCGTACGAGATCTTCAGGGACGCCTACTCGACCGTCTCCGGGCTCTGCCGTACGGTCCGGGGGCCGTCCATGTCGGCCACGCCGGGCAAGGTGTGCGTGGACGGCGTGACCGAGATCGCCGGTGAGCGCGTCTTCGTGCTCCACCTGATCCAGGCCCGCGACCCCGAGCTGGTCGGGCGGCCGTTCTTCGCCCGGTACGACCCGTCGGCGGTCTGGCTGACGGATCTGCGGCCGGCGTTCGCCGATCGTTTTCCGTTCGAGCCGGCCGACGCCTTGCTGCCCATCTGAGTGGTCGCGTTCTCGCACCACCACCACTGAATTGTGCGCCCCCGGCCCGCGACATTTGTTAATGCGACCACTTGTTCGCGGGCCGTGCGGGCGCACGTCGGTGTCGCGGGTCCGACGGTGATCGGGTCCGCGCAGAATCGAAATCAAAACCGGGGTATTTCCCGTTTTGTCTCTCCGCTCAACGCTCCCCCTTTACTCGGTAACCGGGCTGCAAACCCTGCTACATGGGCTTTCCGGCCGCCTGCGGGGGGTCACCGTCAGTGATACAACTGCTTCCGTAGCTCAGCCGTGACAGCACGCTTCGTGTGGTGCCCATAGCGTGTACGCCACGGCATTCGGGGGTTATCGATTCGCATTTCCACCGCATTCGAGAGCGATCGATCACGAGCCGGGAAGGCAATCATGAATCGAGTAGTCAAGGCGGCCGTTGCCGTCACAGCATTCGGCTTGGCGGCGGCTTTGGCCGTGCCAGCTCAAGCAGAAGTTCAATTCACCCACACCGCCAAGATCGTCCCGCTGGACGGCCTGGGCGGGGGCACCAGCGGAGGCCCGCTCGACCTGCTCGGCGGGCTGCTCGGCGGCGGGCTGCTCAGCAGCCTGGGCGGCGGCCTCGGCGGCCTGACCGGGGCCAACAAGTCCAAGGCGGCGGACGCCGCCGGCGAGGCCAGGGCACGCGACATCGCCGACGAGAACCGGCGCGCCAGCCTGGCGATGACGCCGAACGCGGCCGAGGACGTCACCCGCCAGAGCGGTCCGCTGCCCGAGCTGTCGCCCATCCTCAGCAGCGGCGCGATCGGCGGCGGCGGCCGGGGCCTGGCCAAGTCGCTGCCGCTGCTCGGCGGCGCCCGCATGGCGCAGCCGCTGGTCAAGGGCGCGCCCCAGAGCAACGGCGGGCTCACCGGCACCAGCGCCCCGCTGCGCGGCGCCATGGACACGATGACCGCCCTGGCCGGCGCCTCGGTCGGCGGCGCGATGGGCAAGGTGGGCGGCGGCGCGCTGCTGCCCGGCACGGGCTCCGGCGCGGCCGGCACCGCCACCACGAGCATGACGGGCGCCACCAAGGGCCTGCGCGACCTGTCCACGGAGTCCGGGATGGGCGGGCTCACCCGCGCCGCCAGGATGGCCCTGCCGCACGCGTCCGGCGGCGAGCTGTCCCCGATGGTCGGGCAGGTCGCCCCCGTCGAGGCCGCGCCGGTCGTCGAGGCGCTGCCGGGCACCACCCGGACCGCTTCCGTCGACGAGATCACCCCGCTCATGCAGGACAGCGCGGGCCTCGTCTCGGCCAACGGCTCCAAGGCCGCCGGCTCCTACAGCGACATGATCTCCGCCCTCGGCTGGAGCACCGACGCGCTGACGAGCTCGGTGCGGGGCTCCTGGGTTCGCGACTGAGGCGAGCACGGCGCGTCCCGGACGTGTCGCGGACGTGACCCGCGCGGGCGCGTCCCGGACATGACGTGACGACGCGCGGACGCGGCCCCGCCGAGGGCCGTGCGACGGTTCGCCGGCGTCCCAGGTGCCGACGCTCGCGAACCGGACGTGACGGCCGTGAGGTGGCCCGCGTTCAGGGTGCCAGGTTGTTCCCGCGACGGCGGGTTCCCGCTCTCCCCGGCGTCGGTGGACGCCCGTGGAACGACGGGGGCGCCGTCGCACCGACAGGACAGGCCGATGGGGTGCGCTCACAAGGTGCCGAGCGCCCCGACGGCACTGCCGCGCGTCGGTCGCGGGTCCGCCGCTCGGGCGGACGGGCCCGCCACGGGTCTGGGCGGATGCGCTCCAGCCCGGGGGTTCGCACATGCGTGCCGCCGCTGACTGCAGGGCAGCGGCGCCGCGCCGAGCCCGCCGCCGGCCCCGCCAAGGGGTCGGCGGCCTTCTCGTTTTCCCCCTTGTACGGCGCGGGCCGCTAGGGCAGCCGGACGCCGGTGCGCCGGGCTATCTGGGCCTGCAGCCGGGCCATCTGCCAGTGAAGCTCCAGCAGCTGCTCGGCGAGCTGCATCCTGGGGATCTCGGCCACGTCTTCGATGGCCAGGTGGTCGATCGCGGCCGAAAGCTCTCCCATCGCGCGCCCCCACTCCATCAGCGTTCCTTGGATCGAATTCGCGTTCGAATACTATCGGAACGGCAGTCACGCTGTCAGTGTTTCGGCGCGCGAGTCACCCACGTTTCGCGCAGGTGATCGAAAAGCGGGTGGGTCAGCCCTTGTTGTAGGCGGCGATGACTTCCTTGGGGTCGCCGTCCATCCGGATCTTGCCCTTGTGCAGCCAGATGACCCGGTTGCAGGTCTCCTCGATGACCTTGAGGTCGTGGGCGACCAGGAAGACCGTGCCGGCGGACTCGCGGATCTGCCGGATGCGGGCCTCGCTCTTCTTGCGGAACTCGCGGTCGCCCGTGGCCAGGGCCTCGTCGATGAGCAGGACATCGTGGGTCTTGGCCGAGGAGATGGCGAAGCGCAGCCGCGCGCCCATGCCCGACGAGTACGTGGACATGGGCAGCTGGACGAACTCGTCGATGCCGGAGAAGTCGACGATCTCCTGGTACTTCTCCTTGACCTCCGTCGGCGTCATGCCCATGGCGTAACAGCCGAGGACGATGTTGCGCTCACCGGTCAGCTCGCGCATGAGCGCGGCGTTGACGCCGAGCAGCGAGGGCTGGCCGTCGGTGTAGACGGCGCCCTCGTGCGGCGGGAGGAGGCCGGCGATGGCGCGCAGCAACGTGGACTTGCCCGACCCGTTGCGGCCCACGATGCCGATGGCGTCGCCGTGGTAGGCCACGAAGGTCACGCCCTTGACGGCGTGGACCTCCTTCATCTGCGGCCGGCCCTGGCGCTTCAGCAGGCGCGTGAGGGCGTTGACCGCGTTGCCCTTCTCGTTGTCGGTGGCCGTGCCGTAGACGCGGTAGACGATGTGCAGGTCGTCGACGATGACGGTCGGGGTGCCCGTCGGAACGTCGAGCGGACTCTTGCCCCGGGGCTCCGGGTTGGGGTGCACCCTCACGTCCTTGCTGGGGACGGCGGGCTCCTCGCCCTTCACCTGTGACAGCTCCTCGGTCAGTTCAGCCACGCCCGTACCTCTCCTCGGACCGCCAGAAGTACCAGAAGCCGAAGCCGAGTGAGAACACTGCCCAGAATACGCAAGACACCCACACCATAGTCGGGGGATAGTGTCCGTTCTGCGGGTGGTAGCTCTTGATGAGGATGTCGCGCATCCACTCGATGTAGGAGGCCGTCGGGTTGAGGTACATCACGTCGGCCACCCACTGCGGCAGCTTCGCGGACCCGACCACCTTGTCCTGGATCGAGAAGAAGACGCCCGAGGCGTAGAGCCAGGTGCGGGTGATGAACGGCAGCAACTGGTTGAGGTCGCGCATCTGGGCGCCCAGCCGCGCGATCACCAGGCTGGCCCCGATGTTGAACATCGTCTGGAGCGCCAGCACCACCGGGATCATGAGCCAGAACCAGGTGGGCCACTCGCCGGTGGCCGTCACGATGACGAGGAGCACGCCCATGGAGATGGCGAGCTGCTGCAGCTCCTGGATCGTGTACGCCAGCGGGAGCGAGGCGCGCGGGAAGTGCAGGGCCCGGATCATCGACAGGTTGCCGGAGATCGACTTGGCGCCCGCCGTCACCACGCGCTGGGTGTAGGTGAAGACGAACATTCCGGTCAGCAGGAAGGCCGGGTAGTTCTCGATGCCGCCCCGGCCGCCCAGGATGACGCCGAACATCACGTAGTAGATGCCGGCGTTGAGGAGGGGGTCAGCACCTGCCACAGCTGGCCCAGGGCCGAGCTGGAGTACTTCGAGACGTTGCGGGACGTCGCGTACGTCAGGATGAAGTGTCGCCGCTCCCAGAGCTGGCGCAGATAGACAGGGAACCTCGGCCGCGCGATGGCACGGCGAAGTCCGTATCTCTCGGCGAGCTTGGCCAGCGGCTCCTGCCCGCTTCGGCCGCCCGCCTGGGCGTCCGCGACAGCGGATTCCGGCTGGCTCATGGCTAGGACTCTATTGGATCCAGGTCGGTGGGGTGCCTGCCGCGAGGGACGCGGCAGATGCTTGGACGGAGTCTTGGGGCGCCAGGTTCCAAGGTGCCGTCAAGACTCGCTCAACCGTAGCCCAGCGAGGGGGGCCATGGCGGGAAGGGCGCGACCACGGTCCTGTAGGGGGTAATTTTCATCCGCCGTTCACGTCGAGGCTTGACCTGTTTGAGCATCCCTGGGGTGTTTGTAGTCTTATAGGAAGAATGTCTGTGACGCTGGATTGGCGCACGTGTGACCGAACTGCAACGCGCCAGAGACTCGCTGGTGGCAAGTAGTAAGGGATAGTCGCGATCGACTGGCAGGGCGTCGGCTGGTTTGACCATGTCAGCCAAATCCGGGGGATACCAGGAACCCCCCGTCAGGCTGCTTACCATCACCGCAGCTCAGCGCTGTCGCCCACCTGTAGAGGGAGGATTTTTTTCACCATGCGTGTTACTAAGGGCGCACAGATCGTCGCCGGTACCGCGCTGCTCGCCCTCGCGGTTGCCGCGTGTGGCGGCGGTGCCTCGGACGGCGGCACTGCCGCGGGCGGCGGCGAAACGCCGGTCCGCATGGAGATCGGTGAGCCTCAGGAGCTCCTCAACCCGCTGAACACCACCGAGACCGAGGGCTCCGAAGTCCTCGCCGCGGTGTTCTCGCCGCTCGTCAAGTACGACGAGAACAAGCAGCCGGTTGAAGAGGCCGCTGAGTCGATCACCACCCAGGACAGCAAGGTCTGGACGATCAAGCTCAAGGCCGGTTACACCTGGCACGACGGCAAGCCGGTCACCGCCGCCGACTACGCGCGGGCCTGGAACTATGGCGCCAACCAGGACAACGCCATGAGCTCCTCCGCCTTCTTCTCCCGCATCGACGGCTTCGCCGACGTCCACCCGGGCGAGGGCAAGACGCCGACGGCCAAGGAGATGAAGGGCCTCAAGGCTGTCGACGACAGCACCCTTGAGGTGACGCTGTCCGCACCGTTCTCGCAGTTCAAGACGATGCTCGGGTACACCGCCTTCTACCCGCTGCCGGCCTCCGCGCTCGGCGCCGACGGCAAGGTGACCCAGGCCTACGGCGAGCAGCCGATCGGCCAGGGCCTCTTCAAGGTCGACAAGCCCTACAAGAAGGGCGGCGCGCAGACCATCGACATGACGGTCTACGACAAGTTCCCCGGCACCAAGCCGAAGAACTGGACCAAGCTGCAGTTCAAGATCTACAGCTCGGCCGAGACCGCCTTCCAGGACCTCCAGGCCGAGAACCTGGACGTGGACGACTCGCTGCCCGCCTCGGCGATCGCGACCGCCAAGTCCGTCCTCGGCGACCGCTACTTCGACGAGCCCGACGCCTCTGTCGGTTACATCGGCGTCCCGCTGAAGTACAACCCCGAGTTCAAGAACCCGGACGTGCGCAAGGCCATCTCCATGGCCATCGACCGCAAGACCATCACCGAGACGGTCTTCGCGGGCACCCGCGCACCGGCCGACGACTTCATCAACCCGGCCATCCCCGGTTACCGTCAGGGCGCCTGCACGGCCTGCACGTACAACCCGGCCGAGGCGAAGAAGCTCTACGCCGACGCCAAGGGCCCGGCCAAGCTCGAGCTCGGCTACAACGGCGACGGCGGCCACAAGGAGTGGATCGAGGCCGTCGCCAACAACCTCCGCGCCAACCTGGGCATCGAGGTCACGCCGAAGCCGTTCGAGAACTTCAAGGCCATCCTGGACGACCTGGACGCCAAGAAGTACAAGGGCCTGTTCCGCATGGGCTGGTCGATCGACTACCCGTCGGCCGAGAACTACCTGACGCCGATCTTCGGCACCCAGGCCATCTCGACCGGCTCGAACTACGGCGGTTACGAGAACAAGGAATTCGACGACATCGTCGCCAAGGGTGACCAGGCCGCCGACGCCGCCGAGGGCCTCAAGCTCTACCAGCAGGCCGACGACATCCTGATCAAGGACATGCCGTACATCCCGGTCTACTTCTACCGGAGCAACTTCGGCCACTCCCCCAAGGTCAAGGGCGTCAAGCTGAACCTGCTCAACCAGGTTCAGTGGTCTGACGTCGAGAAGGCCTGACGTCATTCGCCGGGCGGACGGCTCCTGCCGTCCGCCCATCGGAGGACTGAGCTTGGAGGCAGTCACTTTGGGGCCGGGTAAACCGCGGCTACGAGGGTGACTGCCTCCACGCATGTACCGGAGGGCTTGAATGGGCCGTTATGTCATCAGGCGACTGCTGCAGGCGATACCCGTCCTGCTCGGCGCCACGCTACTCATCTTCGCGATCGTCTTCGCCCTGCCCGGCGACCCCATCCAGGCACTGGCGGGCGAGAAGCGCCTGGACCCGGCGGTGGCCGAGGTCCTGCGCGACCAATACCACCTGAATGACCCGCTGCTGCTGCAGTACTGGTACTACCTCAGCGGCGTGCTCTTCCACGGGGACTTCGGGACCACCTTCTCCAGGATCCCGGTCTCGCAGCTCATGGCCGGCAAGTTCCAGGTCACGCTGAACCTCGCGCTGACCGCGCTCGTCATGGAGGCCATCATCGGCGTCGGCCTCGGCCTGTGGGCGGCGCTGCGCCGCGGCAGGGCCTCCGACACCGCCATCCTCGCCTCGACGCTGCTGCTGATCTCCGTCCCCACGCTGGTGACGGGCTTCGTGCTGCAGCTGGTGCTCGGGGTCAAGCTCAAGCTGTGGACGGGGAGCGACATCTTCCCCGTGGCCGGCATCTCGGCCGGGTTCCGCAGCTACCTGCTGCCCGGTTTCGTGCTCGCCGGCACGTCGATCGCCTATCTCACCAGGCTGACTCGGACGAGCCTGGTGGAGACGCTGCGCGCGGACTACATCCGCACGGCCACGGCCAAGGGCCTGGCCAAACGCCGCGTCATCGGCAGGCACGGGCTCCGCAACGCCCTGATCCCGCTGGTCACCTACCTCGGTGCCGACCTCGGGAACCTGATGGGCGGCGCGGTCATCACGGAGACGATCTTCAACCTGCCGGGCATCGGCAACCAGCTGTTCAACTCGATCCTGCTGCGAGAACAGCCGGTCGTCGTGGGCATCGTGACCGTGCTGGTGCTGATCTACATCCTGGCCAACCTGGTCGTCGACATGTTGTACGCAGTGCTCGACCCGAGGATCCGCTATGAGTAACGAAGCAAACGTCGGGCCCATGCTGCCGGAAGCGAAGTCGCTGGTCACGGAGGCCCCGGCGCCACCGTCCCCCGACAAGCAGGGCAGGCGCGGCAAGCAGAAGCAGGACAAGCCCGCCAGCCTGTGGACCGACGCCTGGTACGACCTGCGTCGCCGGCCGATGTTCATCATCTCCGCGGTGCTGATCGCGATCCTGCTGGTCATGGCGTTCTGGCCGTCGTTGTTCACCTCGATCGACCCGACCAACGCCCAGACCTGCGACCTGTCCACCGCCCGGCAGCTCCCCAGCGTGGGGCACCCGTTCGGCAAGGACAGCCAGGGTTGTGACGTGTTCGCCAGGACGATCTACGGCGCCCGCAACTCGATCGTGATCGGCGTGACCACCACGATCATCACCATGATCGTGGGCGGCCTGCTCGGCCTGTTCGCCGGCTTCCGCAGCGGTCTGATCGACTCGGTCTCCTCCCGGGTCACCGAGATCTTCTTCGCCATCCCGCCGATCCTGGGCGCCCTGCTGATCGCCGCCACCTTCCGCGACAGCGGCATCAACAGCATCATGCTGGTCATCGCGGCCCTGGCGGTGCTCGGCTGGCCGATGGTGTTCCGCATCATGCGGGCCTCGGTGATCACGGCCAAGAGCCAGGACTTCGTGGTCGCCGCGCGGTCGGTGGGCGCGGGCCAGTGGCGCATCATGTTCAAGCACCTGCTGCCGAACTCGCTGGCGCCGGTGATCGTGGTCAGCACGATCAACCTCGGCGGCTACATCGCGGCGGAGGCGGCGCTGTCGTTCCTCGGGGTCGGCGTGCAGTCGCCGGACATCTCGTGGGGCCTCATGATCGCCGACGCCCGGCCGCGGTTCCTCGACGCGTCCCTGCCGCTGTTCTTCCCGGCCCTGTTCCTGAGCATCACGGTGCTCGCGTTCATCATGCTGGGCGACGCCGTGCGTGACGCTCTCGATCCGAAGCTCAGGTAGAAGGGGGGATCAAGTGAAGAAGACGTCGACAGACGTGTTGCCCGCCGAGGGAGGGCTGGGCAACGAACCGCTGCTCGCGGTGGACGACCTGCACGTGGAGTTCCGTACGCGCCAGGGCATCGTGCGCGCGGTGAACGGCGTGAGCTACACGGTCAACCCCGGTGAGACGCTGGCGGTGCTCGGCGAGTCGGGTTCGGGCAAGTCCGTGACCGCTCAGGCGATCATGGGCATCCTGGACATGCCGCCGGCCGTCATCCCCAAGGGCGAGATCCGCTTCAAGGGCACCGACCTGCTCAAGCTCTCGGAGGACGCCCGCACCCAGGTGCGCGGCCAGCGCATCGCGATGGTCTTCCAGGACGCCCTCTCGGCGCTCAACCCGGTGTTCACCGTGGGCTGGCAGATCAGCGAGATGTTCCGGGTCCACCGCGGCATGTCCAAGCGCGACGGCATGAACAAGGCCGTCGAGCTGATGGACAAGGTCCGCATCCCGGCCGCCCGGCAGCGCGTCAACGACTATCCGCACCAGTTCTCGGGCGGCATGCGGCAGCGCATCATGATCGCGATGTCGATCGCACTCGACCCCGAGGTGCTGATCGCCGACGAGCCGACCACCGCCCTGGACGTGACCGTCCAGGCGCAGATCATGGAACTGCTGGCCGAGCTGCAGCGCGAGAGCCAGATGGGCATGATCCTGATCACCCACGACCTGGGCGTCGTGGCGGACGTGGCCGACAAGATCTCGGTCATGTACGCCGGCCGGATCGTGGAGAACGCCCCGGTGCACGACATCTACCGGGCGCCGGCGCACCCGTACACGAAGGGCCTGCTGGAGTCCATCCCCCGGGTGGACCTCAAGGGCCAGGAGCTGTACGCGATCAAGGGCCTGCCGCCCAACCTGCTCGACCTGCCGAGCGGGTGCGCGTTCAATCCCCGGTGCCCGTACCGGCAGGACAACTGCGTGACCGCCGCCCCCCAGCTCTACGAGATCAGCGGCACGCGTGGCAGCGCCTGCCACTACTGGAGGGAGGTCCTCGATGGCGAACGGCAGTGAGCGCATCCTTGAGGTTCGCGACCTGGTCAAGCACTTCCCCCTGACCCAGGGCATCGTCCTCAAGAAGCAGATCGGCGCGATCAAGGCCGTGGACGGCGTCTCGTTCGACCTGAACAGGGGCGAGACGCTGGGCATCGTGGGCGAGTCGGGCTGTGGCAAGTCCACGCTGGCCAAGGTGCTGATGGCGCTGGAGCGGCCGACCTCGGGCTCGGTGAAGATCAACGGCAAGGACATCGCCAAGGCCAGGGGCGGCGACCTCAAGCGCATGCGCCGCAACATCCAGATGGTGATGCAGGACCCTTACACCTCGCTGAACCCCCGGATGACCGTCGGCGACATCATCGGCGAGCCGTACGAGATCCACACGGAGGTGGCGCCCAAGGGCGACCGCCGCCGCAAGGTGCAGGAGCTGCTGGAGGTCGTCGGGCTCAACCCCGACCACATCAACCGCTACCCGCACCAGTTCTCGGGCGGCCAGCGGCAGCGCATCGGCATCGCCCGCGGCCTGGCGCTGCAGCCGGAGATCATCGTCTGTGACGAGCCCGTCTCGGCGCTGGACGTGTCGATCCAGGCCCAGGTGATCAACCTGCTGGAGCGGCTGCAGAACGAGTTCAACCTGGCCTACATCTTCATCGCCCACGACCTGTCGGTGGTCCGCCACATCTCCGACCGGGTGGGCGTGATGTACCTGGGCAAGTTCGTGGAGCTCGGCAAGGACGTCGAGATCTACGACAAGCCGGCCCATCCGTACACGCAGGCGCTGCTGTCGGCGGTGCCGGTTCCCGACCCCGAGGGCCGGGAGCAGCGCGAGCGGATCATCCTGCAGGGCGACCCGCCCTCGCCCGCCAACCCGCCGTCGGGTTGCCGCTTCCGCACCCGCTGCTGGAAGGCGCAGGAGATCTGCGCGGAGGAGGAGCCGCTGCTGCAGATCCGGACGGGGACCGGGCACGAGAGCGCCTGTCACTTCGCCGAGACGCACGACGTGGTGCACGCGGGCTGACCGCGCCGGACCATGGGGCCCTCCGGGAGAACTTCCCGGAGGGCCTTCTCATGTGGTGGCCACGATCGCCGAGCCGTGGCCGAACAGCCCCTGGTTGACCGCCAGGCCGACGCGCGCGCCCGGCACCTGCCGCCCGCCCGCCGCGCCGCGCAGCTGGTACGTCAGCTCGCACAGCTGCGCGATCGCCTGGGCCGGGATCGCCTCGCCGAAGGAGGCCAGGCCGCCCGACGGGTTGACCGGCACCCGGCCGCCGAGCGCGGTCTCGCCCGCCCGCAGCAGCTTGTCCGCCTCGCCCGGCGGGCACAGGCCGACGTCCTCGACCCAGTCCAGCTCCAGGGCGGTGGACAGGTCGTACACCTCGGCGAAGGAGACGTCCTCGGGGCCCAGACCGGCCTCCTCGTAGGCCGCGTGCGCGATCGCGGCCCTGAAGGGCCTCTCGGGCGCGGGGACGGCGGCGCAGGACTCGGTGGCGAAGTTCGGCAGCTCCAGGAGCGCGTTGGGGAAGGTCGGGGTCACCGTGGAGACGGCGGCCAGGCGCACCGGGGCCGTCGCGCCGAGTCGCCTGGCGTACGCCTCCGAGGCCAGCACGACCGCGGCGCCGCCGTCGGAGGTGGCGCAGATGTCCATCAGGCGCAGCGGGTCGGCCACCATGGGGGAGGCGAGCACCTCATCCGCCGTGACCGGGCGGCGGTAGCGGGCCATGGGGTTGAGCGAGCCGGCGCGCGCGTTCTTGACCTTGACGGCGGCGAAGTCCTCGCTGGTGGAGCCGTACAGGGCCATGCGCCTGCGGGCGTACAGGCCGAAGTAGGCGGGGTTGGTCGCGCCGAGCAGGCGGAAGCGCAGCCAGTCGGGGTCGTCGTGCCGGTCGCCGCCGACCGGCTTGAAGAAGCCCTTGGGGGTGGAGTCCGCGCCCACCACCAGCGCCACGTCGCACAGCCCGGCCATGATCCTGGTCCGCGCGATGTCCACGGCCTGGGCCCCCGACGCGCAGGCCGCGTAGCAGGAGGCGATCCTGGCGCCCGTCCAGCCGAGCGCCTGGGCGTAGGTGGCGCCGGCGACGAAGCCGGGGTAGCCGTTCCTGATCGTGTCGGCCCCCACCACGTACTGGACATCGGTCCAGGCCACGCCGGCGTCGCGGAGGGCGGCGCGGGCGGCGGCGACGCCGTACTCGGCGAAGGGACGTCCCCACTTGCCCCACGGGTGCATGCCCGCGCCGAGCACCACCACCGCGCTCACGAGGCCCGCCCCCACATCCACACCAGCGGGCCGTCGGCCAGCGGCCCGTGCACGAGCTCCAGCTCCATGCCCACCTCCAGGTCGCCGGCCGTGAGGTCCTTGACCTGGCCGAGCACCACCAGCCCGCCGCCGTCGAGCTCGACGGCGGCCAGCGTGACAGGCCGGTACGGCCGCTCCGCCACGTACGGCTCCGGCGGCGGGTAGCAGGCCTCGGTGTAGGACCAGACCCGCCCGCGCCGCGGCAGCCGGGCCTCGGCCGTCTCCTCGCCCTCGCAGCGCGGGTTGCGGCACAGGCCGGGCTGCGGCGGGAAGGCGACGGTCCCGCAGGTCAGGCAGGTGGTGCCGATGAGGTGGGTGGCGCCGTCACCGTCGATGGCGAACCAGCCGTCGATCGCTAAGGTCATAGCCAGGAGTATCACACAAGCGCTTGCTAGGGTGAATCCCTCCGGCGCCTCCGCCGGGTCGCGACCACCCGCGCCGACATGGCCGCGGCCAGCACCACCATCCCGGCCACGACCGGCGCCCTGGAGGCGGGCGGCCGGGCCGGCCCCCGCCCGAAGTACGGGCCGGGCCGGGCGGCCGGCGAAACCCTTCCGTGGGCCAGCCGCCGGGCCTCCCGCAGGGCGAGCGGCGCGTCGGCCACCCCGTGCCCGTAGGCGGGGCTGTGGCCGCGCGCCGGCCGTCTCCTGGTGCCGCGCTCGATGGCCGTGCGCACCTGGTACGGCGACAGCTCCGGCTGTGCCGACCGCACCAGGGCCGCCACGCCCGCGACCATGGCCGCCGCCGAGCTGGTGCCGTCGCCCACCACGTACCCGTCGCCGCCGTCGGCCGTGACGACGTCCGTGCCCGGCGCGACCACCGACAGGTAGTCCTGGCGGTTGGAGAAGGGGGCCACCCTGAGCCGCCGGTCCACCGCGCCCACGGCGATCACGCCCGGGTAGGCGGCGGGGAAGTTCTTCCTGTTGGCCGTGTCGCCGTCGTTGCCCGCCGAGGCCACCAGGACAGCGCCGCGGGCGAGCGCGTACTGCACGGCCTCCTCCTCGGCCGCCGAGCCCTCCCACGCGCCGCTGCCGCCGCCCAGCGACATGCTGATCACGTCCGCGCCGTGGTCGACCGCGTACCTGATGCCGGCGGCCAGGGCGTCGCGGCGGCCGGCGCGCTGCTCGGCGCGCAGCGGGTCGGTGTTCTCCAGCGTGACCCTGATCGACAACACCCGCGCCGCGGGGGCCACGCCGACCACGCCCTCCGCGCGACCCTCGCCGTGCCCGCGGCCGGCGATCAGGCCGGCCATGGCGGTGCCGTGGTGCCCCCAGAGCCGCGGGGGCGCGCCGGTCAGGTCGGGGCCCTGGGTGACGGCCCCGCGCAGGTCGGGGTGGCGGCCGTTCACGCCGGTGTCCAGCACGGCCACCAGCACGCCCGCGCCCCGGCTCTCCCGCCACGCCCGGGGCGCGCGCAGCGCTCCGAGCTGCCACTGCCGGGCCCGCGCGGCGGCGCCGACGCCGCCGGGGACGCTCGGCGAGGCCGCCGTCCGCACGTCGTCGGTGGCGCTGGACGCCACGCCCGCGACCCCGGCCGCCAGGATCAGAGCCGGCAGCAGGGACGCGAGCACCCTCATCGGGTCAGCGCCCGGTACAACGTCTCGGCGAGCTGCCGGGCGACCCCGCGCAGCCGCGGCGCGGCGCGGTCGCCCGGCCGGTACGCCCGCCCGTCGGCGTATCCCGCGGCCGTCGCCACGAGGTAGGGGTCGCCCGACCCGGCCAGCGCCCCGGTGAAGTACTGCCGTCGGCCGAACCGCTCGGCCGGCCCGCCGGGGAAGGCGACGGGCCGCACGGTGGGCGGGCGCGCCCCGCGGTACGTCCCGGCGCCCGGCACGCCGAGCACGGCGATCCCGACGGTGGCCACGTACGTCTGGGTGCTGTCGGCGTACGTGGCCCGCAGGGCGGTCAGGCAGCCGGGCCGCACCGCGGCGGGCTGGAACGCCACCCGGCACGGCGCCTCGGGAGCCACGCCCGCCAGCACGTACGTCACCCTGGCCCCCGACGGGCTGAGGCCCGGCACGACCAGGGGGAAGATCCGCGTCACCGGCCAGGCGTGCCAGCGCTCCGGCACGGGCGCGTCGGCCTGCGGCCAGAACACGGACAGGATGGAGAGCAGCACGACGGACAGTTGGTACACGTCAACCTCGAACGGGAGGGGAGGGACGCCCGATCTGCCGTGCATTCTGGCACGCGGCCGATGATTCGTTCCGACGCTTCGGTAAACAGCCCGATACGCGGAGTAATTGATGTTATGCGGCTATTCGCCCTAGGGTGTCGGCGAAAGTCGGACATGCGCCCCAGGTGGGAGCCCCAGCCGCTGCGCCGCGTCGCCGGAGTTGACCGCGATGGCGATCAGCCCCGCCGAGTCCGTGAACGCCACCAGCTCGCCCGGCGGCACCGCCGCGAACGTCGCCCGGAAGGGCATCGCGAGCTGCCGCCGCCCGAGCCACACCCCCAGCGTGTCGCCCACCTGGACACCCAGCGCCTGCAGGTCGCCGGCCGCGATCGACAGCTGCGTGTTGCCGAAGCGGTCGACCGAGAGGACCTCGCCCTCGACCGAGCCCTCCCGCAGCAGCGAGGTCGGCGCGGGCAGCGTGACCAGCCGCTCGACCGGCACCCGGGGGCCCAGCTCGGCCGGGTCCAGGCCACCGGCCAGCCGCCCGGCGACCGGCGAGAAGACGTCCCGGCCGTGGAAGGTCGGCGACACCGGCCGCAGGAAGTGCTCCTCGTTGCTGAGCGCGTACGCGGCCCGCGCGCCGCCGCTGGCGTGCACCGCCCAGGACAGCAGGCCGTTGTCGGGGCCGACGAACACCCGGCCGCCCGCCTCGACCGCCACCGACCGCCGCGCGCCGCCGACGCCGGGGTCGACCGCGCCGACGTGGACGCCCTCCGGCAGGTAGGGGATGGTCTGGGCGAGGATCGCCGCGCCCCGCCGTACGTCGCCGGACGGGACGAGGTGGCACACGTCGATCACCCGCGCCTGGGGCGCGATCCCGGCGATCACTCCGTGGCAGGCGGCCACATAGCCGTCTTCGAGCCCGTAGTCCGTGAGGAGCGTGATGACTGGGGTCACATTTGGTGACTGTACGTCCGGCAATCCGCCGTGAACAGCCGCAGATCGCACATTACGATTGGCCACGGGCCGCGAAGCGTGCGATGTGATCGTCGCACGCCCCTTCCCGAGGAGGACACCATGGGAGCACCGCTCAGCGGTGACAGTGCTGCCCAGGAACCGTCCCAGCCACCCCTCACCGACCGTGATCTCGAACTCCTCGCCTTCGAACGCCAATGGTGGCGGCACGCGGGCGCCAAGGAGCAGGCCATCAAGGAGACCTTCGGGTTCTCGGCCACCCGCTACTACCAGTTGCTCGGCGAGCTGATCGACAGACCGGAGGCGCTGGAGCAGGACCCGATGCTGGTCAAACGGTTGCGAAGGTTGCGCTCCACCCGTCAGCGCGACCGTGCGGCGAGACGGCTCGGCATGCGTCCCTGACCGGCTGGGTACGGCAGCCGCGTGAGGAACATCCCTGGTATGGAAGCGATCCTTAAAGATCCGTCCGGCGCCGTGATCGGGCTCGACTTCGACGGAACCCTGTCGCCGATCGTGCCCGATCCCGCCTCCGCCAAGATCCACCCCGAGGCCCCCGCCGTGCTCGCCGAACTGGGCGCGCACGTCGGCGCCGTGGCCATCGTGACCGGCAGGCCGGCGGCCACCGCGCTCGAACTCGGGCCCGGCCTGGCCGACGTGCCCGGCCTCGTGGTGCTCGGCCACTACGGCTTCGAACGGTGGGAGCACGGACGTGTCTCGGCGCCGCCGCCGCCACCCGGCGTGCCGCGCGTCCGGGCCGAGCTGCCCCTGCTGCTCGACGCGCTCGGCCTGCACGGCGTGGTGATCGAGGACAAGGGCAGGGCGGTGGCCGTGCACACCAGGCGCGCCCCCGACCCCGAGGGCGCGCTCGCCGTGCTGCGCGAGCCGCTGGCCGAGCTGGCCGCGAAACACGGCCTGGTGATCGAGCCCGGCCGCATGGTCCTGGAGCTGCGCCCGCCCGGCATGGACAAGGGCCACGCGCTCGGGCTGTTCCTGGCCGAGCGGGACGCCAGGTCCGTCATGTTCGTCGGCGACGACCTCGGCGACCTGGCCGCCTTCGACGCCGTACGCGCCTCGGGGCTGCCCGGCGTGACCGTGTGCAGCGGCTCGGCCGAGGTGACCGCGCTGGCCGAGCGGGCCGACATCGTGGTCGACGGGCCCGACGGCGTGGTGGCGCTGCTGCGCGAGCTGACGACGGCCTTCACCCGCCCCTGAGCGCAGCCGTTCGTGAGCCGGCTCGCGGCCTTGCGCCGTTTGGGCCGGCTCGCGGCTTTCAGCCGTTCGTGATTGGGCTGCAAGTGGCGGATCCTACGGTGGTGCGCATGTCACGACGATCTCTCGCCGCCGCCTCGGCCGCGGCCCTGGCGACCCTGGCGGCCGTGCTCGCCGCCCCCGGCGCCGCCTCCGCCGCCCCCGCCCAGCAGCTCAAGCTGCGCGGCGGCCTGACGCTCTACATCCCGATCGAGTGGGTGGTCCACCGTAAGGGCGGCGACGTCGTCCAGGTGGTCACCGGCCGGTGCGCCAAGCCGCAGGGCTGGGGCTCGCCGGAGTGCGACGCGTTCTACATCCTCGGTCCCGGCGCGATCAAGCGGGGCGCCGAGGGGTTCGGGCCCTACACGGGCAAGCACCCGTACTATCCGGCCAGCGACGTGCAGCCCTGCCCGCTCAACCGCAAGTGGGGCGAGGTGATCGGGCCCAAGGTCACCAGGGGCTACCGGCAGATGGGGGCCGGGCACAAGGCCGCCTACAACGCCTGGCAGGCCACGTGCGTCAGCTACTCGGGCGGCGGCGTCAAGGCCCGCTTCACGCAGCGCGAGTGGTACCTGCCGAAGAGCCGGATCCTCGTCGTCGACCAGTGGGACACGCCCGGCCTGGCCGACACGCTCAAGTACGCCGACTGGAGATGAGCACCCCGGCGACCGCCAGGCCGATGACCACGGGCACCAGCAGGAACGCGTTCCCGGTGCCGTAGCCGTCGGCCAGCGCGCCGAGCAGCAGCGGGCCGATCGCCATGGCGGCGCCCGCCCACACGGGCGAGGCGGCCGCCGCCCGGTCCGCCCGGTCGCCGGAGGCGCTGATCAGCGTGCTCAGCGCGAGCGGGAACTGCAGCGACGCGCCCAGCCCGCTCAGCGCCAGCCCCACGTACGACAGGATCGGCGCGGTGCTCGCCCAGAACAGCACCCAGCCGAAGGCCATCAGCCCCAGAGCGCCGGCCAGCAGCGGCGTGGCCGGCAGCCGCAGCGCGAGCTGCGCGCCCGCGAACCGGCCCGCCGCCATGCCGCTGACGAACGCCGTCAGCCCGGTCGCCGCGACGGCCGCCGTCACGCCCGTCCTGAGGGCGAACAGGTCGGCGGCCCACAGGTTGAACGAGAACTCCAGCGCCACGCAGCAGAACAGCACGCCCCCGGCCAGATGGAAGCGCCACCCGCCGCCCTCCCGCGCCGGGACGGCCTCCCCGGTGACCACGTCGCCCTGCCCTCCGGCGGCCCTTCGGGGCGCGGGCCAGGAGCGGCCCAGCGCCAGCGCGAGCAGGGCGCTGACGGCCGGGGTGACCAGCAGGGCGGACCGCCAGCCGAGCGCGCTCTGCGCCACCTGGCTCAGCACGAACGTCGCCACCATCCCCACCAGCACGCCCACGGCGTTGGCCTCGCTGAGCGCGGCCGGTCCGGCGGGCCCGTGGTGGTCGCTGAGCTCGGCCATCGCCGCGTAGAGCATGACCGAGCCGAAGCCGCCGGCCACGCCGTAGCCGAGCAGCGTCAGGGGCAGCGCGGAGGTGGCCATGACCAGCAGCACGCCGGCGTTCATCCCGGCCAGGCCGAACCAGCACGTCGAGCGCCGGCCGAGCAGCCGGGTGAGCAGGGGGAGCGCGAGCCCGGCGCCGATCGTCCCGACCGCCATGGCGGTGCCGTGCAGCCCGGCGACGGTGGCCGTGGTGCGCTGGTCGGCGCGCAGGAGCGGGAGGGCGGCGCTCAGGCCGTACACGAACGTGGCGAACGTGCCGAGCAGGAAGTAGATGAGCCAGGTCGGACGGTCCCGGACGAGTCTGATGGGCACTGAGACCGTCGACACCCGGCAGCCTCCGTCATTGGCAGTGAACCCGACTTCTCATGTTAAAGCAGGGCGTCGAGTTGGGACTCCAGCCACTTGTGCGGCGGCAGCGCGGTGGCCGCCTCGTGCAGCCGGTCGCGGCGCCGCCTGCGTTCGTCCTCGGGCATCACCAGCGCCTCGTGCAGCGCGTCCGCCGTGCCGCTCACGTCGTAGGGGTTGACCACCAGCGCGTACGGCCCCAGCTCGGCCGCCGCCCCCGCCTCGCGCGAGAGCACCAGGGCGCAGCGTGGCGACAGGACCGGCCCCTCCTTGGCGACCAGGTTCATGCCGTCGCGGATGGGGTTGACCAGCAGCACGTCCGCCAGCCGGTAGGCGGCCAGCGAGCGCGGGTAGTCGTCGTTGACGTTGAGGATGACCGGATCCCAGTCCTCGGTGGCGTACTCGTCCTCGATCTCGCGCGCGCAGCGCTGCACCGACGCGGTGTACTCGCGGTATTCGGGCAGGTCGTGCCGGCTGGGGTAGGCGAAGGCCAGGTGGACCACCTTGCCGTGCCACTCCGGATGGGCGGCCAGGAACTCCCGGTAGGCCAGCAGCCCGCGCACGATGTTCTTGGACAGCTCGGTGCGGTCGATGCGGACGATCAGCCGGCGGCCGGCCACCTGCTCGGCCAGCGCGGCCATGTGCGACTCGACGTCGGGCTCGCAGGCCCGCGCCCACAGCGCCGCGCCGTCCACGCCCAGGCTGTGCACGCCGACGCGGGTCGTCCTGCCCTCGTGGGTGACCGTGCCGGCCGCGCGGTCCACCCGCGCGCCCAGCAGCGCCTCGCAGCAGTCCATGAACGCCCCCGCCCACCGGGCGGTGAGGAAGCCCGCGTGGTCGGCCCCCAGGATGCCGTCGAGCACCTCCCTGGTCACCGCGTCCGGCAGCAGCGAGAAGTACTCGGGAGGCGCCCACGGCGTGTGGCTGAAGTGGGCGATGCGCAGGTCGGGCCGCTCGGCGCGGAGCATCGCCGGGGTGAGCGTCAGGTGGTAGTCCTGGACCATCACGCGCGCCCCGTGCCCGGCCTCCTCGGCCAGCGCCAGCGCGAACGCGCCGTTGTAGTCGCGGTAGGACTCCCACTCACGCCGGAACTTGGTGCCGAAACTGGGGGAGTTGGGGATGTCGTACAGCAGGTGGTTGACGAACCAGAGGGTCGAGTTGGCCACGGCGTTGTAGGCGCGGTGGAAGGTGGCCGCGGGGATGTCGAGCATCCGCAGGGCGCCCGTGTCGTAGCCGCCGCGGTCGAGCCGGCCCCCGGGGCCAGGCGCACGGCGCTGCGGTCGCCGTCGGACAGCGCGGCGCACACCCACAGCACGCCGTGCTCCTTGGCCACCCCCGACAGGCCCGAGACGAGGCCGCCACCACCGCGTTTCATGGTCAGCTCACCGTCGTCGTCGACGGTGAAGGAGACCGGCCCGCGGTTGGACGCCACGAGAACGCTGTTCATTTGGGCTCCCTTCGCCCATAGGATCCCAGCTATGGCGCTAGATGAGCTAACCGAGGAACTCGCCCGCTCGGCCGCGGCCGGAGACCATCGCGCGCTCGGCGAGCTCCTGGCCAGGATCGAGCCTGACGTGATGCGCCACTGCGCCCGGATCCTGCCCTATCACCAGGACGCGGAAGAAGCCTCGCAGGACACTCTGCTGGCCGTGGCGCGCAACATCGGCCGGTTCGAGGGGCGGGCCAGGTTCAGCACCTGGCTGCACATCGTGACCGCCAACTGCGCGCGCACCACGTATCGCTCGCTGAAGCGCAGGGCCGCCGAGCAGACGTCGGAGGAGCTGCCGATGCAGAAGCCGGACGCGCGGCGGGTCAGCGTGATCGCCGGCTCGCGGCTCGACCTGCTCGACGCGATGGAGGCGCTGGAGGCCGACAAGCCCGACCTGGCCCAGGCGCTGGTGCTGCGCGACATCGTCCAGCTCGACTACAACGAGGTGGCCGAGCAGCTCAACATCCCGCTCGGCACGGCCAAGTCCCGCATCCACCAGGCCCGCAAGTACGTGCAGGGAGTCCTCGGGGAGGACTATCGGTGAGACGTGTCCTCTCAAATCGTGAGACGGGCGGTTGTTTCCGCCACTTGAGAAGGTAGAGTCCTTTTCGACAACTGAATATTGCTCATCCAGAGGGGTGGAGGGACCGGCCCTGCGAAGCCCCGGCAACCCTCCCGGCTTGTACTCGCGACCTGGCGAGGCCGACCGGGACAAGGTGCCAATTCCGGTTCGCGGTCAAGGTGGCCGCGGGCGAAGATGAGGGAAGGCCTCGCTTCATGTCGCTCGACTTTGGTCCTGCCGTCGCTCTGTCCTGCCGCGAGTGCGGCACGCGCTACCCCCTGGGCCCCAGCTTCGCCTGCCTGGAGTGTTTCGGGCCGCTCGAAGCGGCCTACTCCTTCGGCCAGGTGACGCGCGCGGACATCGAGTCCGGCCCCGCCAACATCTGGCGCTACCGCTCCCTGCTCCCGGTCCCCGCCGACGTGGCGAGCAAGCCCAACATGAACCCGGGCTGGACGAAGCTGGTCAAGGCCGGCAATCTCGGCAAGGCGCTCGGCATCCGGTCCCTGCACGTGAAGGACGACTCGGGCAACCCCACCCACTCCTTCAAGGACCGGGTGGTCGCCATCGCCGTCGAGGCGGCCAGGAACTTCGGTTTCCACACGCTCTCCTGCTCCTCCACGGGCAACCTCGCCGGCGCGGTCACCGCCGCCGCCGCGCGGGCCGGTCTCGACGCGTGCGTGTTCATCCCGGCCGACCTCGAAGCGGCCAAGATCGCCATGGCCCGGGTGTTCGGCGGCCGGCTGATCGGCATCGACGGCACGTACGACGAGGTCAACCGGTTCTGTTCCGAGCTGATCGGCGACCCGCTGGGCGAGCAGTGGGGGTTCGTCAACGTCAACCTGCGGCCCTACTACGCCGAGGGGTCCAAGACGCTCGCGTACGAGATCGCCGAGCAGCTCGGCTGGCGGCTGCCCGAGCAGATCGTCATCCCCATCGCCTCCGGCTCCCAGCTCACGAAGATCGACAAGGGGTTCAAGGAGCTGATCGCGCTCGGGCTGGTCGAGGACACCCCGTACAAGGTGTTCGGGGCCCAGGCGGCCGGGTGCTCGCCGGTCTCGACGGCGTACAAGGCGGGGCACGACGTGGTCCAGCCGGTCAAGCCGGACACGATCGCCAAGTCGCTGGCCATCGGCAACCCCGCCGACGGGCCGTACGTGCTGGACATCGCCCGGCGCACGGGCGGGGGCGTCGAGGACGTCACCGACCCCGAGATCGTCGCCGCCATCAAGCTCCTGGCCTCCACCGAGGGCATCTTCGCCGAGACCGCGGGCGGCGTCACGGTGGGCGTGCTGAAGAAGCTCGTCGAGACGGGCAGGCTCGACCCCGAGGCCGAGACCGTGGTGCTGAACACCGGCGACGGCCTCAAGACGCTCGACGCGATCAGCGACGACGCGCGGCCCACCGCCGTGATCCGGCCCTCTCTCGACGCGTTCCGCGCGACTGTCTGACAATCCAGGAAAGGCAACAAAAACCATGAGCGTTTCTGTGCGGATTCCCACCATTCTGCGCACTTACACCGGGGGTAACGCCGAGGTGAGTGGCGAAGGGGCGACTCTTCGTGACGTTCTCGCCAAGCTCGACTCCGACTACCCGGGGATCGGCGCGAGAATTCTGGATGAATCGGGCAAGATTCGTCGTTTTGTCAACGTATACGTTGGTGAAGAGGATGTCCGTTTCGCCGAGGGCTTGGACACTCCCGCCCCTGAAGGCGCTCAGATCTCCATCATCCCTGCCGTCGCGGGCGGCTGACCGCCGGACCACCGACTCTTGAAGGCGCCCCTTGTGGGCGCCTTCTTGTTTTAGAACCAAATTCAACCTCGAACGACTCAGCCTTCGATGAAATTAGCGTTTTGTCGGTTGACTCTGTTGCCAAACCCCGTGCCACAGGTATGGTCGAGGGCGATCGTCTGGCTGATTTTCCCAAAAGTCATGCGATTACGGGTCTCGCGAAGGAATGGGCGAGATCTGCGAGCCCAGTAAGAGGAGTCGGAAGTGGCGCAGGGCACCGTCAAGTGGTTCAACGCGGACAAGGGCTACGGCTTCATCGCGGTAGACGGTGGTAAGGATGTATTCGTCCATTACTCAGCGATCATGATGGACGGGTACCGCTCTCTCGAACAGGGACAGCGTGTCGAGTTCGAGATCACGCAGGGCCAGAAGGGGCCGCAGGCGGAGTCCGTCCGCACGGTCTGATTCACCCTCGCTGGTATGCACCAGGTGGGACGTGCGGCAGCGCAGTCCGTACGGCTCGCCACTGTTTCCTCCGTCGGCTTCGCACGGCGGGTCGCACCTCCGGGGCGGCTCGCCGTACGAACCGGCGCACCCGATGACCTGCCCGATGAGCTGGGGTGGGGTGCCCGTGGCTTGCACTCGGCAGGGTAGAGTGCTAAACAGTTCGTTGGCACTCTGTGTGGCAGAGTGCCAACAACTCGGATCGAGACGATGGGGTCTGCCGAACGGAGATGCAGGCCTATGCCGTCGCGGGCGTCGGCTCGGTCCAGGACACGCCACCCTGCATCTGGGAGGTCTAGCCTTATGGCAGCCAAGATGATCGCGTTTGACGAGGACGCCCGGCGCGGTCTCGAGCGCGGTATGAACCAGCTCGCCGACGCCGTCAAGGTGACCTTGGGCCCCAAGGGGCGCAACGTCGTGCTGGAGAAGAAGTGGGGCGCTCCCACGATCACCAACGACGGTGTCTCCATCGCCAAGGAGATCGAGCTCGAGGACCCGTGGGAGAAGATCGGCGCCGAGCTGGTCAAGGAAGTCGCCAAGAAGACTGACGACGTCGCCGGCGACGGCACCACCACGGCCACCGTGCTCGCCCAGGCTCTGGTGCGCGAAGGTCTGCGCAACGTCGCCGCCGGCGCCAACCCGATGGCCCTGAAGAAGGGCATCGAGGCCGCCGTCGAGCGGGTCAGCGAGGAGCTCTCCAAGCTGGCCAAGGACGTGGAGACCAAGGAGCAGATCGCCTCCACCGCCTCCATCTCCGCCGCCGACCCCGAGATCGGCTCGCTCATCGCCGAGGCGATGGACAAGGTCGGCAAGGAAGGCGTCATCACCGTCGAGGAGAGCAACACCTTCGGTCTCGAGCTCGAGCTCACCGAGGGCATGCGCTTCGACAAGGGCATGACGTCGATGTACTTCGTGACCGACTCCGACCGCATGGAGGCCGTTCTCGAAGACCCGTACATCCTGATCGTCAACAGCAAGGTCTCGGCCAACAAGGACCTGCTGCCGCTGCTCGACAAGGTCGTGCAGTCCGGCAAGCCGCTGCTGATCATCGCCGAGGACGTCGACGGCGAGGCCCTGGCGACCCTGGTGGTCAACAAGATCCGCGGCCTGTTCCGCTCCGTGGCCGTCAAGGCCCCGGGCTTCGGCGACCGCCGCAAGGCCATGCTGGGCGACATCGCGATCCTGACCGGCGGTCAGGTCATCGCCGAGGAGGTCGGCCTCAAGCTCGAGACCGCCACCCTCGACCTGCTCGGCCGCGCCCGCAAGGTCGTGGTGACCAAGGACGAGACCACCATCGTCGACGGCGCCGGTGACGCCGAGGCGATCTCCGGCCGGGTCAACGAGATCCGCGCCGAGATCGAGCGCACCGACTCCGACTACGACCGCGAGAAGCTGCAGGAGCGCCTGGCCAAGCTGGCCGGTGGCGTGGCGGTCATCAAGGCCGGCGCGGCGACCGAGGTCGAGCTCAAGGAGCGCAAGCACCGCATCGAGGACGCCGTGCGCAACGCCAAGGCGGCCGTCGAGGAGGGCATCGTCCCCGGCGGTGGCGTGGCGCTGCTGCAGGCCGGCGCCAAGGCGTTCGACAAGCTCGAGCTCAACGGCGACGAGGCCACCGGCGCGGCGATCGTGAAGAAGGCTCTTGAGGAGCCCCTCAAGCAGATCGCGGTCAACGCGGGCCTCGAGGGCGGCGTCGTCGTGGAGAAGGTGCGCAACCTGACCCCGGGCGAGGGCCTCAACGCCGCTTCCGGCGAGTACGTCAACATGTTCGACTCCGGGATCATCGACCCGGCCAAGGTGACGCGCTCCGCGCTGCAGAACGCCGCCTCCATCGCGGCGCTCTTCCTCACCACCGAGGCCGTCATCGCCGAGAAGCCCGAGAAGACCCCTGCTGCTCCGGCCGGCATGCCCGGCGGCGGCGACATGGACTTCTAGGCTTCGCCTGGTCGCTGACGCATCAGAAGGCGGTTCGGATCTCCAAGGATCCGGCCGCCTTTTGTTGTGTCCGGTCGCGTCACGTTTAGTAGTTATTGACTACGGACAGTAACGAAACGAAGTGACGATTCACCGCACAAAGGAGTAGTTACATGAATTCCCGCACCGCGCGCGTTCTCGGGCTCGGAGCCGTCATGATGGCCGCCGCGGCCGCCATGACGATGCCCGCCCAGGCAGACGACCACGGTTACCTGGACGAGGCCCTGGAGTACGTCGACGTACCCTACTGCGCGGGCTACCTGGAACTGTACGACCGCGACTACTGCGCCTCGCCGTCGAGGTGGACGTCGTCGGACGAGCGCGGGGAGATGTCGGAGGAGGGCGAGGACAGGTCGTCGGAGGAAGGCGAGGACGGGTCGTCGGAGGAGGCCGACGACAGGTCCGGCGAGCGCCAGGACGCCTCGGAGGAGGGCACGGACACGTCGGGCGAGCGCCAGGACACCTCGGACGAAGGCACGGACCTGTCAGGTGAGCGCGAGGACGCCTCGGACGCCTTCGAGGGCCAGTTGGCCGGCGAGAGCGAGGACCTGTCGTCCAACGCGCCCGGGGACATCACGTTCGCCGACGAACTGGTGCAGGGCGACTGAACCCCGTCTGGTGACGCCGGGCGTACGAACCCGACGCGGCACCACGGCGAAGGCGCCCCGTACGTGAACGGGGCGCCTTCGCCGCGGTGTTGTGCCGGTCTCAGACGCCGAAGTGCGCGACGATGTGACCGCGGGCCAGCGTGTTGGCGGTGATGTTGAAGCCGACCACCGCCGGGCTCGCGCCGCCGCCGACGCCCAGCTCGTCGACACCCAGCGCGTGCACCGTGAAGACGTAGCGGTGGGGGGCGCCGGGCGGGGAGCGGCGCCGCCGTACTCTTTGGTGCCGTAGTCGTTGCGGGCGTGCACCGCGCCGGCGGGCAGGCCCTTGAAGTCGGGGCCGGTGCCCGCGCCCCTGGGCAGCTCCGCGGTGTCGCCGGGCAGGTCGAACAGCACCCAGTGCCAGAAGCCGCTGCCGGTGGGGGCGTCGGGGTCGTGGCAGGTGACGGCGTAGCCGCGGGTGCCCTCGGGGGCGCCCGACCAGCGCAGCTGGGGCGAGACGTTCCCGCCGGTCATCCCCCAGTCGTCGAAGACGTGGAGGTCGTTCAGCCGCTCGCCGTCGCGGATGTCGTCGCTCTCCACCACGAGCGCGGGGACCGGGGGCAGGTGTTCATGCGGAAGCGGTGCGGGCACGGCATCCTCCTAGGTCGACAGTCCTTCAGGCCATCCTAGAAGCGGCCGTGCCCGCCCTCCGTCAGGTACCGAGCTGCGCCGGGAGCGGCCTGTCGTGCAGCACGGTGAGCGAGGTGACCGCGCGGGTCAGGACCACGTACAGGCGGGCCAGGCCGCGGGGCTCGGCCTCGACGATGTCGGCGGGCTCCACGACGATCACGTGGTCGTACTCCAGGCCCTTGGCCAGCGTGGCGGGCACGATCAGCAGGCGGTGCTCCTGCGTCGCGTCGGGGTCGAGCACCGCGTGCGGCAGGCCGGACAGCGACTCGGAGACCGCCGCCACCATCGCGTCGGGGACGATGACCCCGATCGAGCCCTCCCTGGCCAGCACCTCCCGGGCCGCCTCGGCGACCGTGCCGCCCGGCCGGACCTTGAGCGAGCCCGCGCCAGGACGCAGCGACCGCGGGGCGGCCAGCGCGGGGGCGATCGAGGGCAGCAGGCGGGCCGCGTAGTCGAGCACCTCGCGCGGCACGCGGAAGCCGAGCGTCAGCTCGGTCACCTCGCCCTCGTCCTGGCCGAGGTGCTTCAGCACGGTCTCCCACGAGCTGGTGGACCACGGCGTGGTGCCCTGGGCCAGGTCGCCGAGCACGGTGGCCGAGCCGTTGCGGCAGCGCCGGCCGAGCGCCCGCAGCTGCATCTCGGACAGGTCCTGGGCCTCGTCCACGACGAGGTGGCCGAGGGACGGGGTGCGCTCCATGAGGTCGCGCAGCTCGTCGAGGAGCGCGGCGTCGGCGGCCGACCATTTGGCGGACTTCCAGCTCCGATGAGGCTTCCGCCAAAGCAGCATTTCCTGCTCGTCAGGCGACAAATCAGTTTTGGCGGCCTTTGTGAGGAATTCTGGGTCGGACAACAGGCGGTGCAGAACCTGTTCCGGCGTCAGTTTCGGCCACACCGCGTCGACGAGCTGCTTGACCGGCCTCGACCTGGCCACCGCGTCCTGGACCCGGTCGTCGGGCGACTCGCCGCGCTGCTCCATCCGTACCAGCACCTGGTGGGCCAGGCGCTGGGCCAGCGCGGCCCGCCCCGGCAGGTAGCGGGTGGTGCCGCGCAGGGAGGCCACCATTTCGCGCACCTCGTGGTCGGCGACCCGGTAGCGGTAGGCGCCCTTGCTGAACACCAGGCCGTCCTCGGGCTTGACGATGTGCATCCAGAGCGCCCGTTCGAGCACCGCGGCCATTCTGGCGTCGCCCTTGACCGCGGAGACCATCGGGTCCTCCTCGGCGGCGTGCTCGCCGAGCAGTCCGGCCACGGTGGTCTGGTCGACCTTGACCTCGCCCAGCGCGGGCAGGACGGAGGAGATGTAGGACAGGAACGCCCGGTTCGGGCCCACGATCATCACGCCTGACCGGGCCAGCCGCTCGCGGTGGGTGAACAGCAGGTACGCGGCCCGGTGGAGGCCCACGGCGGTCTTCCCGGTGCCGGGGGCGCCCTGGACGCACACGGTCTGGGCCAGCGTCGCGCGGACGATCTCGTCCTGGTCGGGCTGGATGGTGGCCACGATGTCGCGCATCGGGCCGGTGCGCGGGCGTTCGATCTCCTCGGTGAGGATCTTCGAGGGGCCGACCTCGCCGCCGTCGCCGAGCGGCTCGTCCTCGAACGCGGTCAGCGCGCCGCCGTGGTAGCCGAAGCGGCGGCGGCGGACGACGCCCATGGGGTCGGCCGGGCTGGCCTGGTAGAACGCGCGGGACACCGGCGCGCGCCAGTCGATGACCAGCGGCCGGCTGGTGCCGTCGTGCACGTGGCGGCGGCCGACGTAGATGGTGCCCGGCAGGTCGTCGCCGCCCTCGCGGTCGAGCCGGCCGAAGAACAGCGGGGTGTCCGGATGGTCGGCCAGGGCGGCCACGCGCTGGTCCAGCAGCGACTGGAGGATCTGCTGCGAGACCCAGTCGCCGGCCGCGTCGGCCGACAACGACTGGGCGTGGGCCCGCATCGCCTTGAGCGCGGCCCTGGACTCGGCCAGGTGGGCCTGCTCGGCGGCGAGCACGTCGGAGGGTATGTCGGGAGCCAGTTGATGTGTGGGCATGCGAAAGCGCCTCCCAGGGTCGAAAACGGAGGTGGTCAAGGCAGCGAATCGACTAGTTTAACGGCGGCCGTCCGGTGCCTCCAAAGCATTTACCGGCGCGCGGCGGGGTAAAGAGGGAAGGTGGCGCGGCTTCGCCTGGTTCTCTCGCCGATGATCCCCACGGTCGCGAGCTTCCTGCTGGCGGCGCTCTGGGGGATGTCGGTCTTCGCCGGCTGGGGGCTGGAGGCGTTCTGCGCGGGGGCGAGCCTCCGTCGGCGTGCTCCCGGCGGCTCGGCGCGGTCTCCACGGCCTCGGGGTTGTTCGCCGTGCCGGCCGCCTGTGCCACGCTGGCCGCCTGGCTGGTCCCGGCGTTCCGGCAGGACCCGCGCACGTTCGGCCGCCTCATGGGGACGGGGGTCGCCGCGTGGATCGTCGCCGGAGCGGTGCTGTTCCTCGGCGGCCTGCTGGCCGGCTAGCGAACCCGGCAAAGACCGTATCTCTGAGTGAACGTGGGAATACCGAAAAAGTCGGGCATTTCAGGTGCGATTGTCGGATCATGGGGGTATGTCGCAGGCGGCGTGATAGTACGCAGGTGAGGGGGGTGGTTCGATGTCGACGACCCGTGGAGTCTCGTGGACGTGACATAAACGCCGTGCCTGGCCGCTCAGGCAACGAGCGGCCGGGCATTCAACCCGTCACACGCCGCCGTGCACGTCGTCGGCGTCGATGATCTGGTAGGCGTATCCCTGCTCGGCCAGGAAGCGCTGCCGGTGGGCGGCGAACTCCTGGTCGACGGTGTCCCTGCTGACCACCGTGTAGAACCGGGCGCCACCGCCGTCGGCCTTGGGCCGCAGCACCCGTCCGAGCCGCTGGGCCTCCTCCTGCCGCGACCCGAACGTGCCCGACACCTGGATCGCGATGGCCGCCTCGGGCAGGTCGATGGAGAAGTTCGCCACCTTCGACACCACCAGGACCTGGATCTCCTTGTCGCGGAACGCCTGGTAGAGACGCTCGCGCTCCTTGACCCTGGTCTCGCCCTTGATGACCGGCGCGTTGAGGTGCTCGCCGAGCTCGTCGAGCTGGTCGATGTACTGGCCGATGACCAGCACCTGCTCGCCCAGATGCCGCCGGACCAGCGCCTCGGTCACGTACGTCTTGGACGGCGTGGTGGCGCAGAAGCGGTAACGCTCCTCGGCCTCGGCCATCGCGTACGCCAGCCGCTCCTCGTCGGTCAGCGTGACCCGCACCTCGACGCAGTCGGCCGGCGCGATCCAGCCCTGGTTCTCCATCTCCTTCCACGGCGCGTCGTAGCGCTTGGGGCCGATGAGGGAGAACACGTCGCCCTCGCGGCCGTCCTCGCGCACGAGCGTCGCGGTCAGGCCCACCCGCCGGCGGGCCTGGAGGTCGGCGGTCATCCGGAAGATCGGCGCGGGCAGCAGGTGGACCTCGTCGTAGACGATCAGTCCCCAGTCGCGCGCGTCGAACAGCTCCAGGTGGCTGTAGACGCCCTTCCGCCTGGTGGTCATCACCTGGTACGTGGCGATGGTGACCGGGCGGATCTCCTTCTTGTTGCCGGAGTACTCGCCGATCTCGTCCTCGGTCAGCGAGGTGCGCTTGAGCAGCTCGGTCTTCCACTGGTGGGCGCTGACCGTGTTGGTCACCATGATCAGCGTGGTGGCCTGGGCGTGGGCCATGGCCGCCGCGCCCACGATGGTCTTGCCCGCGCCGCAGGGCAGCACGACCACGCCGGAGCCGCCGTGCCAGAAGGCGTCGGCCGCCTCGCGCTGGTAGTTGCGCAGCTCCCAGCCGTCCTGGAGCAGCTTGATGGGGTGGTGCTCGCCGTCGACGTAGCCGGCCAGGTCTTCGGCGGGCCAGCCCAGCTTGAGCAGCGCCTGCTTGACGTTGCCGCGGTCGCTCGGGTGCACGATGACCGAGTCGGCGCCGAGGCGCTCGCCCAGCATCGGCTGGATCTTCTTCGAGCGCAGCACCTCTTCGAGCACCGCGCGGTCGGTCGAGGTCAGGACCAGCCCGTTGACCGGGTCCTTCTCCAGGCGCAGGCGGCCGTAGCGGGCCATGGTCTCGGCGATGTCGACGAGCAGCGCGTGCGGCACCGGGTAGCGGCTGAAGCCGATCAGCGCGTCGACGACCTGCTCGGCGTCGTGGCCGGCGGCACGCGCGTTCCACAGGGCGAGTGGCGTGACGCGGTAGGTGTGGACGTGTTCAGGCGCTCGTTCGAGCTCGGCGAACGGCGCGATCGCCTTGCGGCACGCGTCGGCCTTCTCGTGGTCGACCTCGAGCAGCAGCGTTTTGTCCGACTGGACGATGAGCGGGCCGTCGTTCACGGACATCCCTTCCTACGGTTGACCCTTATCCAACACACACGACGGCAGGAACAGTCCCGGAACGGGTAATCGATCAGTCGTCCAGGCGGCCGGTGAGGCCCAGGAAGAGGAAGAGCCCGACGTTCAGCACGAAACCGGCGCCGAACAACACCCAGCTCCAGACCAGCAGCGAACGGGCGCTTCCGGGCTGCTCGCGGGCCCGCGTCAGCGCCACGGCGGCCAGGATGCCGCCGGGCAGGCCGAGCACGTTGAGGCAGGAGGCGAGGGACAGGAAGTTGAGCACGACGGCGACGATGGCGGCGGCCTGCGGGCCCTCGTCGCGCCGCGGCGGCACACCGTAGCCGTAGCCGTACTGCGGAGGCGGCTGCTCGCCGTAGGGCGCCCCGTAAGGCAGGTGCGGGTAGCCGGACGGATCTTCTTGACTCACGTTCACCTCCAGACAGGTCAACGTTTATCACGGAATACGGACGCGCCCGACCTGGTGTGCGCGCACGGTCACAACAGGCGGCGCAGGGCCTTCCTGTCGAGCTTGAGCACACTGGTGACCGGGATCGACTCGACGAAACGCACCTCGCGCGGGTACTTCACCCGTCCGACCCGGTCGCGCGCCCACTCGATCAGCTCCTCGGCGCTCTCCTCGGCCCCCGGCCTGAGCTGCACGAACGCCACGACCTCCTCGCCCAGCCGCGGGTCGGGACGGCCGACGACGCCCGACATGACCACGTCGGGATGCTGGTTGAGCGCGTCCTCGACGTCGCGCGGGAAGACGTTGAAGCCGCCGCGGATGATCAGGTCCTTCTTGCGGTCGACGATGTAGAGGTAGCCGTCGTCGTCCACGCAGCCGACGTCGCCGGTGCGCAGCTCGTCGCCGACCAGCGCGGTGCCCTCGGGGTCGGGTTCGTGCTCGCCCCAGTAGCCGAGCATCAGGGAGTCGCCGCTGACGCAGATCTCGCCGACGTCGCCGCACTCCACCGCCTCGCCCGCGGAGTCGCGGATGGTGATCGTGTAGCCGGCCAGCGGCAGCCCGACGCTGCCGGCCCGGCGCCTGCCCGGCGGGTTGAAGGTGGTGACGGCGCTGGTCTCGGTCAGGCCGTAGCCCTCCAGGATCTGCGTGCCCGGCATCCGGCGCTCGAACTCCTGCAGCGCCTCCCGGCCCAGCGGCGCCGCGCCGCAGGTGAGGTAGGCCAGGTCGGGGAGCGGGTGCGACTCCAGCGGCTGGGCCAGAAGCATGTGGATCATGGCGGGCACGACGGTGCCGTACTGGACGTGCTGCTCGGCGGCCAGTCTCAGGAACGCCTCCGGCTCGAACCAGCGCATGAGCACGGCCTGCTGGGGCTCGGTCGCGTGCAGGCCGGCCACGGTGATGATCAACCCGTACGCGTGCGAGAGCGGCACAGGCACGATCGCACGATTTTTCCCCTCTTGATGGGATATTTCGTACGCGTCCTTGGCGACCTGCCAGAGCCCGCGATGGCTCAGCATGACCCCCTTGGCGACGCCCGTGGTGCCGCCGGTGTACATGAGCGCGGCCAGGTCACCGGGGTCCCTGCGCACCCGTTCGTGCTCGGTGGCGCTCTCCAGCTCGGCCGTGTCCACATATATCGGGACGTCCACCGCGGCGGCCCGTACGGTCTCCACGAGCTCGGGCGAGGTGACGACGGCGGACGCGCCGCTGTCGAGCAGGATGTGCCGCAGCTCCTCGGCCCCCACCAGGAAGACCACGGGCGTGACCACCGCGCCCGCCGCCCACAACGCCTGGTAGACGATCGGCACCTCGGGGGAGGTGGCCATCATCACGACCACCCGGTCGCCCGGCCCGATCCCGGCCTCGACGAACCCGCCGCACATCCGGCGCGCGCGTTCGGCCAGCGCGTGGCTGCGGTGCCAGACCCCTTCGTAGAACACCGAGTCGTGGTCGTCGAAGCGGTTCCATGACTCCTCGGCCAGCTGGCCCAGCGTTTGCTCGGTCACATGCACAACCTGATCGGAGGCGCCGCGCGCAGTCAACCCTGAACGTTCGCACGTCCGCCCTTGACTGACGATTGTGGACGATGCTCTCATGCCGAGTAAATGTCCAATATCGGCCTAGAGGATCATTCGAGTTTTCGAGTGGCGCTAGATCGTGTATTGGTGGGATAACTAGGGTTCCGTGCTACCAGATGGCCTGCTGCGGTTCTTGTCACCGGCCCGTCGCCCAGAGCAATGGAGGACATGATCGACATGCGCGCGCCGGCGGCCGTGGCCGCGAGCTTCGCGAGTAATGCCTGGTCGGAACGGTGGCTGCCGGGCGGCGCACGGCCAATCCATAAGCCGCGGAAACAAGTAGCCGGACAAAAACTTTCACGAAAGACATTTTCCGTAGACAACTTTCCAGTCAGGCCCGAGGTGACTTCGTGAGCGACACGCTTGAACAGGGCGAGAGCGATCTCGACGACAAAACGCTCATCGAGCGCGTCACCGCCATCAACGAGCAGCTCCGGCCTCTGGTCGGCCCGGTGGCCCGCGACCTCGACCGGCGCGCGGCCGACACCCTGCTGCGCTCCTACCTGGAGCCCGCCGGCTTCGCCGACGCGGTGCGCCGGCTGTCCATGCGCCACCTGCTCGTCCTGGTGGGGGAGGCGGACATGGGCAAGCGGCTCGGCGCCATCGCCCTGCTGTCGCGCATGTCGCTGGCCGAGGGCAGGATCACCGTGCTCTCGCCCGCCGGCAGCGCCGCCGACCTGCTCTCCAGGACGGAGTACGGGCCCGGGCGGGCGTACCTGCTGCACGACTGGATCGCCGGGAGCACCGACCGGAGCGAGCTGCTCGACCTGGCCCGCAAGCTCGCCGAGCTGGGGTCGTACCTGGTGATCACCCGGAACGGCGTCCCGTCGCAGGCGGTCGAGGTGGAGCAGCCGTGGTGCGCGCCCGACTCCGGCGACCTGTTCGACCTGTACCTGAGCGCGTTCGGCGGCCGGAGCGTACCGGCCGGGGCCGCCACCGCCCGGGTCCGCGCGCTGGCGCTGCCCACGCCCGCCGAGGTCGTCCGCCTGGCCACGCGCCTGGTGCGGGACGAGCCCGTGGGCGAGGAGGTGGCCGCCTGGTTCGACACCAAGCCGCCGATGCACGAGGTGCGGGCGGTGGCGGCGCTCGCGTTCGCGCACGGGCTGCCCGAGCCGGAGTTCGCCCGCCGGCTCGCCGCGTTCGAGCCGGTCCGGGAGGCCCACGAGGCGGGGCCGGGGCCGACCGGCGCGCCGCATCCGCTGATCGCCGTGCACGACGGTCTCGTCGTCTTCCGCCTCCCGCACCACCGCGCCCAGGTGCTCGGCGAGCTGGTCGCCCGGTACGGCTACTGGCTGTGGCAGCCGCTGCGCGAGTGGGCGCGCTCGCTGGCCCTGCAGGGGGACGACGTGCGCGCGCGGGCGGCCGAGGGGGTGGCGTTGCTGGCCGCCTGGTCGTTCAGGGAGGCGCGGCAGGAGTTCCTGGAGGTGTGGGCCCGGGGGCGGGCGGGCGAACGGCTGACGGCGGGCGGTGCGCTGTCGTACATGTGCGCCGACGACGCCCTCGCCCCCGAGGCGCTGCGGCTCGCGCTCACCTGGGCACGCGACCCGGCCGACCCGCGGGCGGTCGCGGCGGTCGCCGGACTGTGCGGCGGCCTGTCGCTGCGCTACCCGGCCGACGCGGCGGCCCACCTGCGCCGCCCGGCCGCCGGGGACGGCCCAGCGGCCCGGCTCGCGGCCCACGCGCTCACCCATCCCTGACCAGGACGCGGGCCTGGAAGGCGGGTCAGAGGCCGGCGACGCCGGTGATGCGGTGGAGGGCGAAGCGGTGGACGGCCGCCCTGGTCTCGTCGTACGCGGTCAGGTAGCCGCCCTCCATCCGGGCCGGCTCCAGGATGCGCGAAGTGGCGTTGCCCTGCGAGTCGAGGTAACCGATCCACACCCGTACGCCCTGCTTGATGGCGTCCTGGAGGGCCGAGATCGTGGCCGTGGCGGGCCCGCGGGGCACCGCGCCGCCCGGGGCGTCGACCGGCTCGCGCCGCGCCAGGTGAGCCGCGTCGCCCGCGCGCAGCGCGCGTACGGCCGCCGAGGCCACCTCGGGATCGAGCCCGCCGGCCGAGGCCACGGCGCGTACGGGCGCCACCCCCTCGGTACGCCTGCTGTCGAGCTGGGAGATGATCACGTCGCCGTCGAGCGACTCGGCGACCGGCGCGTACCCCATGGCCCGCAGCGAGTCCACCAGCGCCGCCCTGGACGAGCGCGAGGCGATCACCGTGGGGGCCAGCCGGCGCAGGCGCAGCGCGGCGGCACGGCGGTCGGCGGTGATCTGGTCGAGCAGCGCCGGATCGTCGCACCGGACGTAGGCGCTCGCCGTGCCCACCCGGATCCGCCCGTGCCGCCGGGCCACGTCCGTCACCAGGTACGACAGGGCCTGCGGCACCGGCGTGGCCGAATGGCGGGCAAGCATCGCCAGCAGCTCCTCGCCGCCGTGCCCGGCGTCGAGCGCCCGCCGGATCGAGCCCTCGCCGAACCGGTAGACGGTCGCCCCGCCCTTGGACTCGACGTCGGCGGTGAGCGTCATCCAGCGGTTGAGCTCGCTGGTCAGCGGCCCGGGGGCGACGGCGGTGAGGTCGGCCTGCAGCAGGACGTGGTCGACCGGCTCGGGCAGCAGCGGCGCGAGCAGGCCGGCCGCGTCGCCGCCGTCGAGCAGCGCCCGCCCGTGGCCGGACAGCGTGCCGAGCCCGGTCACGCCGATCTGCTCGGCCTCGCGCAGCGCGAACTCGGTCAGCTGCTCGCGCAGCGGCCCGCGCCGGCGCGGCTGCTCCCAGGCCAGGCGTTCGAGCACCGAGTCGCGGTCGGGCGCCAGGCCCGGCGCGGCGGCCAGCACGCCGAGCGCGGCCGTGCGCACCCCCGGCGCGGAGGCCCGGCGCAGGTCGGTGTGCAGGGCGTTGAGCGGCCGGTCGCGGTCGTCCCGCTCGCCGACCAGGCCGGGCACCCGGTCCATGTGCAGCCAGGCCGCGGCGAGCGTCACCCAGCGGTCGGCGGTGGCCCTGACCCGCCACAGGTCGTAGCCGGAGGTCGGCAGCCACTCGCCGTCGACGCCGCCGCCCGCGGCGACCAGCCCCGCCGCGTGCGCCACCTCGACGACCAGCGCCGCCGCCCATTCGGGCAGGTCGAGGTCGGTCGCGGTGCGCTTCATGTCGCGTACGCCGAGCCCGCCGGTGCGCAGCACCCCCGGCGGATCGATGCTCCACCGCTCGCACAGCTCCTCCACGGATCTGACGAACGAGAACGCCTGGCCCGCCGCCGTACGGTCGGCCAGCTCGCGGTCGCGCGCGGCCCCGCCGAGCGCGGGCGGCACGGCGAGCAGGTCGCGGTGGACGCGCCCGCCGCGCAGGTGCAGGCCCACTTCGCGGGGCAGCGTCACGCTCTCCTCGCCGGTGGCCGCCAGCAGCCCGCGCGCCAGCAGCTCCTCGATGGGCGAACGGGCCGAGGACACGCGCACCTCGCGCCTGGCGTTGGGCACCCGCCCGGTCGGCGGCCCCCACACGAGCTGGTCGAGCGCGCCCCTGGCCTCGGCCGAGACCGCCGCCACCAGGGTCTCGGGGGTGGCCAGCGCGGCGGCCAGCCGCTCCTTGCCGGACCCGTCGGTGCCGGGGGCGACGTCGTCGGCCATCTCGTCGAGCTGCTCGGGCGGGTGGTGCCGGAACACGTCGACGACCCTGGGGCCGAGCCCGGCGGGCTCCTCCAGGACCTTGCGCACGCCCGGCCCGAGGTCGAGCGCGTTGTCGGGGCCGAAGACCAGCGCCAGGTCACGCAGCCGGTCGAGGGCCGCGCTCAGCGCGGGCTCGGGCCTGCCCGCCGCCAGCGCCCGCCCGACCAGGCCGCGCAGCGCCGCCTTCGTCACCGGCCCGTCCTGTACGGCCAGCGTCTCGACGACGGCCAGCGTGAACCGGTCGAGCCGGTCGAGCACCCTGCCGATCGCCGAAGGGCTGGCGGCCCGCGCGGCCAGCCCTTCCAGATGCGCGGGCACCGGAGTGATCAACTCAGGCCGCGCGGAGACGAGCGCCCGAAGCTGTTCGTCGGTGCGCCCCCTGATCCACTCCGTGAACTCCATCGTTGCCATGGTATGTCCCCCCTGATCGGGGCAGCATTGCCAGACGTGATAGAGCGCGCGGACCAAATGGTCCTGAACTACGTCAGCAGGGCGGCCGACGCGGCGCACGGCGTGCTCAGGCCCGACCAGCGGCTCGACTTCGCACGGCGGCTGCGGGCCAGGATCGAGGCGGAGCGGCGGGGCAGCCAGGACGCCCGGGACGTCGCGAAGGTGCTGACGCGCTTCGGCGACCCGGCGGCCCTGGTGGAACGCGAGGCCCGCCGCCTGGCCCACCCACCAGCGGACCCCGCCGGCAGTGTGCTCAGGGGGCGGCCGCGCGACGTCGCCGCCGTCGTGGTGCTGGCGCTGGCCGCGCTGCTGGTGCCGGTGGGGCTGCCGGCCGTGGCGATCTTCCAGGTGCCGGTGCTGGTGTGGGCGGCGGGGGCGGTGGCCGTGCTGTTCAGCGACACGTGGACGCTGGGCGACAAGCTGGCCGGGGCCGGGGCGCCGCTGTTCGGCTACACGGTCGGCGGCGTGCTCGTCGGGGGGCTCCAGGTGGCCGAGCCGGGGCTGGAGGCGTTCGTCGCCCGGTTCTTCGAGGTCAGCGGGGTCATGTTCATGATCGGTACGGCTCTGGGCGTCGTCTGGCTGGCCTACCGGCTGCTCGACGTCAGCTGACCGGCGCGGGGCTGGGGAGCAGGCCGACGGCCAGGCGTACCCAGGCGGCGACGAACTGGTCCTTCTCCGCGTGGCCCGGCATCTCGCCCACGGTCTCCTGGAACAGCCGGTAGTGGACCACCGAGCCGCCGAGCACCGCGGCGATGCCCGTCCAGTCGACCTTGGCGTCGGCGTACTCGGGCTGGGCGCGGAACCAGGTGGTGATCGCGTCGAACATGGGCTGCAGCAGCCCCTCGCGGACCACCGCGACCAGCTCGGGGAACTGGCTCAGGTCCCGGAAGAACACCCGGGTGAGCTCCGACTCCTCCCGCACCTTGGCCAGGCCCGCCCGGCACAGCAGCGACAGGCGGTCCTCCAGACCGGCGGCGGCCTCCATGGTGCTCAGCTCGGCAAGGCTCTCGGCGACCTGGCTCCTGGTGCGGGCGGCGTGCTCGTTGATCGCGGCCGCGAGCACCTCGTACTTGGACTTGAAGTGCCTGTAGAGCCCGCCCGCGCCGGGGGAGAGCCCTGAGGCGGCCTCGATCTCGGCCACGGAGGTGGCGGCGTAGCCACGCTCGGCGAACAGCCGCAGGGCCTCGTCGATGATCCGCTCACGGGTCGATCTGGTCATGTCTGTGCAGATACCTCCGCAACGAGAGTAGTCGTTAGGGCGCAGCGCGCCTGACCAGGCCCGCCAGCGCCGAACCGGCCACGAGCCACACCAGTGCGGCCAGCCCGTCGTTGACGAGCGTGGTCCAGCGCGGGTCGGCGAGCTGGAACAGGTTGGCCAGGCCCAGCGAGAGCCCCGCGGCCAGCGACTCGACGAGCTGGTACCAGCCGTTGGCCGGGTTGGCCCGGAACACCGTGAAGACGGCGTGCAGCGCCAGGGAGAGCGCCGCCAGCCTGGACGCCAGCCGCACCGCGTACGCCACCGACGCCACGACGCGCCGCCAGGCCGTCACCGGCGTGCCGCGCGGCCGGGCGGGCCGGTGGGGACGGGGAGCGGCGGCGGCGACGAGCCGGTCTCCCGTGCCGGTCGTGCGGGGGGTCTCTGACACGGTCACTCCTCTCCGATAAGTAATTCCTTTCTGCCCATTCCCAGAGTCCCACAACAAGGGCCGTTACCGGCGTCGATGCGGCGTTTGGCATCCTGCACGGGTGACTACCTCAGTGGGTTTCGACCTGGACATGACATTGGCCGACACGCGATCAGGCATCGCGGCCGTTTACGACGAGCTGTCAAGCCGTTTGGGCGTGCACATCGACAGCGGTGAGATCGTCACCCGGCTGGGGCCGCCGCTCGAGTACGAGCTGGCCAACTGGATGCCGGCGGCGGCCATTCCCGCGGCCGCCGAGCTGTTCCGGGAGATCTATCCCGCGGTGGGCGTTCCGGTGCACACCGCGATGGCGGGCGCGTACGAGGCCATCGCCGCCGTACGGGCCCGCGGCGGCCGGGTGATCGTGGTGACGGGCAAGAACCCGCGCGACGCCGCCGGCACCGTCGAACTGCTCGGGCTGGCCGTGGACGAAGTGGTCGGATCGGTGTTCGGGGCCGCCAAGGGAACGGCACTCGCGCGCTTCGGCGCGGCGGCTTATGTTGGTGACCATGTCGCCGACATCGAGGCGGCACGCGCGGGCGGCGCCATGAGCGTGACCGTCGCGACGGGCCCTTACACGGTGGGAGAGCTGCGTGAGCACGGAGCCGATGTGGCGCTCGCCGACCTGACCGAATTCGCCGACTGGTTCGCCGGATGGCGTGCGCGCGCCGAACTACGGTAATTGCCCGGCATTTTCCCGGTCGCCTCCGCGCGCTTCGGGGCATAACCTACATCCATTCATCCTTTTCGACTGTTTGAACGAGGTCCTCCTGTGCCGAGTGGCAAGGTCAAGTGGTACGACGCCGACAAGGGTTTCGGCTTCCTCACCCGTGACGACGGCGGTGAGGTCTTCGTGCATTCCTCCGCGCTTCCCACAAACGCCGGCCCGCTCAAGCCAGGCCAGAAGGTGGAGTTCGGCGTGGCCGAGGGACGCCGGGGCCAGCAGGCGTTGTCGGTCAGGATCCTGGACCAGCCGCCGACCCTGGCCAAGACGAAGCCCAAGGGCAAGCGGAAGACGCCCGACGAGATGGTCGTCATCGTCGAAGACCTGATCAAGCTGCTCGACGGCGTCTCCACCTCCTACCAGCGGGGCAAGCACCCCGAGGCGGCGCACGCCAAGAAGATCGCCCAGGTGCTCAGGGCCGTCGCGGACGACCTCGACGCCTAACCGCCCGGGTTCGTCAGGGGTTTGGTGTGGTCGAGGGTCTCGGTCCGTTGCTGATCGGGGGCCTCGGCCCGCTGCCCGGCCAGCTTGGCCTCGGCCGCCCGCACCCGTCCGCGCCTGGTGACCAGCAGCCAGCCGAGCGCGCCGGTCAGCACGACGGCCGGCGCGACGAAGCCGGCCATGGAGCTGCGGGTCAGCGACAACACCAGCCCGAGCAGGCCGCCGAACACCCAGGCGAACTGCAGCACCGCCTCCACCACCCCGAACGTGGACGAGCGCACCTCCTCGCCGATCTCCCGCTGCACGATCGCGTCGAGCGCGAGCTTGCCCAGCTCCTGGGCGAACGCGGTGACCAGCGAGACCGCCAGCGCGGTCCACAGGCCGAACAGGACGGCCGTGGCGATCGTGGTCGCGGCCGTCACCGCCAGCGTGACCAGCACGATCACCTGGGGAGCGTGGTTGCGCGTCCAGTTGGCGACCGCGGCGCCGGCCAGGCCGCCCAGCCCGGCGGCCAGCGCGAGCAGCGCGATCGTCTTGGGCACGTCGAGGAACGAGCCGGCCGCCGCCGGCGCGGCCAGCCACGGCACCGCCTTGTCCTGGACCAGGAAGAGCAGGAAGAACACCAGGAAACCGGAGAAGATCCGGAGCGCCACGTTGGCCCAGACCGCCTCGGCCACGGCCGGGCCCACCTTGAGCAGGGTGCGCCAGCGCGGCGCCACGCCCTCCTCCTCCTGGTCGGGCGAGTCGACGTGCCGCGGCAGGCGTACGGCGGCGACGCCGAGCAGCAGGAAGGCCGGCATGGCAATGCGCAGCACCACGGCGCTGCCCAGCCACGCGGTCAGGCCCGCGCCGACCGGCACCGCCACCCCCGCCGCGACCAGCGTGAACAGCGCCACCCGCGCGTTGGCCGAGACCAGGGTGATGTCGGCGGGCAGCACGCTCGGCATGATCGCCGCCCTGGACACGTTGTACGCCTTCGACAACACCAGCACGCCCAGCGCGCCGATGAACAGCGTCGGCAGGTCGCCCGCCCCCACCGCGGCGGCCATGGCGAAGCAGAGCAGCCCGCGGCCGAACAGCGTGCCGGCCATCACGTAGCGGCGCCCCGACCTGAACCGGTCGAGGATCGGCCCCACGAACGGCGCGAGCAGCCCGAACGGCAACATCGTGATGACCAGGTAGAGCGCGACCGACCCGCGCGCCTCGCCGACCGGCACGCCGAAGAACACCGTGCTGGCCAGGGCCACCGTGACCAGGGCGTCGGCGGCGCTGTTGCCGGCCGACAGCTCGATCAGCCGGCCGAGCCCCGTACGGCCCGCGCCGCCCGCGTACGTCAGCTTCCTGGTCGCCCTGCCCGCCTTGCGCGCGCCCGCGGCGGTGGCGCGGCCGGCCCGGACGGTGCCGCTCGCGGTGGCCCGGCCCGCGCGCACGCCGGCGCGTCCCGCGCCGCCGATGGCATGCCCCATCCGCCGCGAGATGTCCCGAGCCTGCTCCCAGCCACCCCCCACGCCTACCAGTCTTACCCGATTCACCCCTCTTCTCAGCTTCGGATCGGCGGTTGTGGGTCTGCCAGGTCCGCCTATGGGTGAGAATGAAGTGTGAGCGAACAGCACCTTCAGGCGGAGGCGGCCCGATGAGCCGCACCCGGGCCCGCGTCCCCGCTCCCGACCAGGCCTGCGTCGCCGCAGTCGATCTGGCGCGCGCCGCGGCGCAGGAGCTGGCGCACCCGGGCGAGGCCGGCGAGCACCTCGGCTTCGAGAGCGAGGGCGACCGGATCGTCACCCACTACTTCGCCTGCCTCGACCGGGCCTATCGCGGCTGGCGGTGGGCCGTCACGGTCACCCGCGCCTCGCGCGCGAAGAAGGTCACGGTCAGCGAGGCCGTGCTGCTGCCCGGCTCCGGGGCGCTGCTCGCCCCCGAGTGGCTGCCGTGGAGCGAGCGGCTGCGGCCGGGCGACCTGGGCGTCGGCGACCTGCTGCCGACCCCCGACGACGACGACAGGCTGGCGCCCGGTTTCACCGAGCTCGACGAAGACGCCGATCGCCAGATGGTTTTCGAGTACGGCCTGGGCCGAGCCCGTGTGCTCTCGGCCATCGGCAGAGACCGGGCTGCCAGACGCTGGCACGCGGGCGAGCACGGGCCACACACTCCGATCGCACACGCCGCGCCCGCGCAGTGTTCCACCTGCGGGTTCTACTGGCTGCTCTCCGGTGAGCTGCGGCTGTCGTTCGGCGTCTGCACCAACGAGTACGCCCCCGACGACGGCAAGGTCGTCGCCGCCGACCACGGCTGCGGCGCCCACTCGGAGGCGGCCGTGCTGCCCCCGCCGGTCGAGCAGGCCATCCCCATCCTCGACGACCTGGGTTACGACCTGATCGAGGAGGAAGAGGGCTCGGTGGACGGATCCGCCACCGAGGAGCTCGGCCACTCCTGACCGGAGCACGAGCACGGCGGTTTCGTCGGTCAGGGGGCTAACCTACCCTGGCCCCTCTTCACTCGACCAGGATCGTGATCGATGACCGACACCTTTGGCACTGACCGGATGCGAGCCGCCGTCCTCTCCGCCTGGACGGCCTCGCCCGCCCGGTTCCGCGAGGACGCCAACGCCGAGGAGGACTTCGCGCTCGGCGGCTACCGCGACCGGCTGATCGTCGAGCTCGCCCAGAACGCCGCCGACGCGGCGCTGCGCGCGGGGGTGCCAGGGGTGTTGCGGCTGACGTTGCGCGGCGACGTGCTGACGGCCGCCAACACCGGCGCCCCGCTCGACGCGACCGGCGTGGAGGGTTTGTCCACGTTGCGCGTGTCGGGCAAGCGCGACGAGATCGGCGCGGCCGGCAGGTTCGGCGTGGGCTTCGCGGCCGTCGTCTCCGTCTGCGACGAGCCGGCCATCGGCTCGCGCGGCGGCGGCTCGGTGCGCTGGTCGCGGGCCGGCACGTCCGAGCTGGTCGCGGGCATTCCCGTGCTGGCGGGTGAGCTGGCCGACCGGGCGGGCCACGTGCCGCTGCTCAGGCTGCCGTTCGACGCGCCGCCGCTGGAGGTGCCCGACGGGTTCGACACGCTCGTCCGGCTGCCGCTGCGCGACGCCGCGGCGGTCGACGCCGTCCGGGTCATGCTGGCCGAGACCAGCCCGGCGCTGCTGCTCGGCCTGCCCGCGCTGGAGGCCATCGAGATCGACCTCGACGGCGCCACCCGCACGGTCGTGGCCGACGGCTGGCACGTCGTGTCGGACTCCGGCGAGTTCACCCCCGACGAGGTCGCCAGACTGTTCGCCGACCGGCCCACCGAGGAGCGGGCGCGGCCCTTCTGGTCGCTGCGCTGGGCGGTGCCCGTCACCGGCACCGGCGAGCCCGGCCCGCTGCCCGCCGCCGTGCCGCCCGTCGTGCACGCCCCGACGCCGAGCGACGAGCCCGTCGACCTGCCCGCGCTGCTGATCGCGTCCTTCCCGATGGCCACCGACCGGCGGCACGTCGCCAAGGGGCCGCTCACCGACTTCCTGGTCGAGCGGGTGGCCGACGCCTACGTCCGGCTGCTGGGCGAGCTGCCTCGCACGTCCAGGCTGCTCGACCTGGTGCCGTCCCTCATGGGCAAGGGCGAGCTCGACGCGCGTGTCCGGCGGGCCGTGCTCGAACGCCTGCCGTCCGCGCCGCTGCTGCCCGCGTTGTCGGCGCCCGCGCCCGCGGTCCAGACCCCCTCCTTCGCCGAGGCCGAGGTCTACGAGCCCGACGCCGAGTGGCGGGTCGAGCATCCGGCGCGAGAGCCCGAGGGCGACGGCTGGGTGGTCGCGGGCCGGGAGGCGGCCGTCGTGGCCGGGGCCACCGCCGAGCTGCTCGACACCGTGGCCGCCTTCGTGCCGGGGCTGCTGCCCGCCGGGTGGCCGGCCAGGCATCCGGCCATGGTCGCCCTGGGCGTGCGCCGGGTGGAGCTGGCCGACGTGGTCGACCTGCTGTCCGGGGAGGCCGTGGAGGCGCGTGAGCCGTCCTGGTGGCGCTCCCTGTACGCGGTGCTGCCCGCCGACGATCCCGAGTCGCTGGGCGCGCTGCCGGTGCCGCTGACCGACGGCCGTGTGGTGCGCGGCCCGCGCGGCACGCTGATCCTGACCGACGGCGGCGCCGACCTCGACCTCACCCCGCTCGGGCTGCGCATCGTGCATCCGGAGGCGGCCCATCCGGCGCTGCTGCGGCTGGGCGCCGCCGAGGCCACCCCGCGCACGGTGCTCGAAGACCCGCTGACCAAGGCCGCCGTCGCGCAGTCGCTCGACAGCGCCGACCCCGAGCCGGTCGCGCGGGCCGTGTTGTCGCTGGTGGCGGCGTCCGGGCTGGTTCCGGGCGAGGCGCCGTGGCTGGCCGAGCTGGCGCTGCGCGGCGCCGACGGCGAGCTCTACGCGGCCGGTGAGCTGATGCTCGCCGACGGGGCCCTGGCCGGGCTGCTGGCCGCCGACAGCCACCTCGGCGTGGCCGCACCCGAGCTGGAGGAGACCTACGGGGCGCGGGTGCTGGCGGCGGCGGGCGTGCTCGACGGGTTCGCCGTCGCCCACGACTCCGACGTGCTGCTCGACCACGACGACTGCGACCACGACCTCGACGGCGAGGACGAATGGCTCGACCACGTGCTCGACCTGCTGCCCGACCTCGCGGTGCCGCCGGTGGTGGCCGAGTTCGCGGCGGTGCGCGACCTTGAGCTGGTGGCCGACTGGGCGGCCGCGCTGCCGCTGCTGACCCGCCCGCCGCTGCGGGCCGCGCTGCACCCGCTGCGCGTCGAGGGCGTGGAGGTGCCCTCCTACACGGCGTGGTGGCTGGCCAACCATCCGGTGCTCGGCGGTCGCAAGCCGCTTGAGCTGCGGCTGCCCGGCGCCGACCCGCTCCTGCAGGGCCTCTACGCCGACGCGCCGGCCGGGCTCGACGAGGCGGCGCTGTCGATGCTCGGCGTGCGCACCACGCTCGCCGAGCTGCTGGCCGCCCACGGCGGCCCCGAGGAGCTGCTGGAGCTGATGGCCGACCCGGCGATCGAGGTCGATCGGGCGCAGCTGCGGGCGTTGTGGATCGCGCTGGCCGCCGTCGATCCGTCCCGGGTCGAGCCGCCCTCGCGGGTGCGCGCGGTGCTCGGCGGCGACATCGTGGTGGCCGCCGCCGAGGACGCCGTGGTGGTCGAGGCCCCCGACCTGCTGCAGCTCGTCACCGACCGGCCGCTGGTGCTGGCCTCCTACGACCTGGCCGAGGCGCTGTCGGAGCTGCTCGACCTGCCGCTGGCCGGCGAGCTGGCCACCGGCGAGGTGACCTCGCAGGGCGAGGTGCGCGCGGTGCCGCCGCAGGTGCGCTCGCTGCTGCCGACGGCGCCCGAGACGTACGTCGAGCACGAGAAGCTGCTGGTCGACGGCGTCGCCTGCACGTGGCGCTTCTTCGAGGGCGCGGTCCACTGCACCGGCGTCGACGGGCTGGCCCGCGGGCTGGCCTGGGCCACGGGCCAGTGGAACGACCGGCTGGCCGTGGCCGCGCTGCTGCGCGACCCGGAGGCGGTGCCGCTGCTGCTGGCCGAGGCCGACCTGTCCTGAGACCGGCGGGCCGCCTCCCCGTTCGGGGGCGGCCCGCCGCGGTCAGGCCGCGCAGGTGGTGCCCGCCGCCGGCACCTTCCCGTTCAGCAGGTACGCGTCCACCGCGCGCGTCACGCACCCGTCGCCGCTCAGGTAGGCGCCGTGGCCCTCGCCCTCGTACGTCATGAGCACGCCGGTCCTCAGCTTGGCGTTGAGCGCGGTGGCCCACTCGTACGGCGTGGCCGGGTCGCCCTTGCCGCCGATGACCACGATGGGCGCCGAGCCGGTGGCGTCGATGCGCTTGGCCGCGTCGTCGCCGGGGGTGGGCCAGTGGCCGCAGGCGGTGGCGGTGCCGTCCGCCGACAGGATGGGGAAGATCTTCTTGATCCTGTCGTCCACCCGGGCCATGTCGGCGGCGGTCGGGCGTTCGGTGGTGTCGGCGCAGGTGATGGCCTGAAGGCTGGTCATCATGGTGGAGTAGGTGCCGTCGGGCCGCCGTCCGGTGTAGGCGTCGGCCAGGGCGAGCAGGGTGGCGCCGTCGCCCTTGATGCCGGCCGCGGCGGCCTGCTCCAGCACCGGCCAGGCGGACTTGGCGTACAGCGGGGTGATGACGGCGAGCTGGGCCAGGCCGTAGGTGAGCTGCCGGTCGCCGACCTTGAGCGGCTTGCTCCTGAGCCCGTCGAGCAGCTTCTCGACGGCGCTCCGCACGGCGGCCGGGTCCTGGCCGAGGTCGCAGGTCTGGGCCACGCAGTCTTCGGCGAACGCCTCGAAGGCGTGGGCGAAGCCGGTGGCCTGGGTGACGGCGCGCTGCTCGAAGGTGACCGTGGGGTCGAAGGCGCCGTCGAGGACGAAGCGGCCGACGTTCGCGGGGAAGCGGGTGGCGTAGACGGCGCCGAGGTGGGTGCCGTAGGAGAAGCCGAAGTAGTTGAGCCGCCGGTCGCCGAGCGCGGCCCTGATGCGGTCGAGGTCCTGGGCGGCGTTCACGGTGCCCACGTGGGGCAGGATCTTGCCCGAGTCCTTCTCGCAGGCGGCGGCGAACTTCTTCGACATCGCCTCGCCGTCGGCCCCGGCGGGCGCGGCGAGGAGGGCGTCGAGCTCGCCGCCGCATTTGACGCCCGCGCTGCGGTCGACGCCGCGGGGGTCGAAGCTGACGAGGTCGTAGCGGGTGCCCAGGCTGCCGAACGCCTTCGCGGCCTGGGCCAGCGTGTCGACGCCGGACCCGCCGGGCCCGCCGAAGTTGAGGACCAGCGAGCCGAGGGGGTCGCCGGTGGCCTTGATCCGGATCAGCGCCAGGTCGATCTTCTGGCCGCCGGGGTCGCCGTAGTCGAGCGGCACCTGGACGGCCCCGCACTGGACGGCCTCGTCCTTGGGCAGCGGCTTGCCGTCGGGCCCGGTCAGCCCGGTGCACGGGCTCCAGGCGACGGTGCCCTTGCCGGGCCCGGCCTGCTTCGCGGGCTCACCTGTGGTGCCGCAACCGGCGAGGACGGCGGCGCCCAGCAGGATCGTCAACATCGCCTTCTTCATGCTGACCAGCCTGCCGGGACGGTGTCCGCCCAGGTAGTGGAGGAAGACATGGCTTCCTGATGACTTCGGAGATGTCCGGAAGATGATGAATGTCAACCCCGGCGCGGACGGCGGACGAACCACATGCCGAAGAGGCCGAAGCCGACCCCGGTGACGCAGGTCCAGATCCACCACGTGTTCTCGGGGGCCGGGCGGAAGATCAGCAGGACGATCAGGGCGACGGCCCACAGGGCGGTGCCGGCACCGACGGCGGCCGTGTCGTTGGTCTTGATCGGCTCGGGATCAGGGTGCCACTGCTGCTTCACGTGTCCAGCCTAGCTTCCAATCGGGTCTCGATCCGATTGCGGACACTTTTCCCAGCTCACCACTACTGTCACTCTTCGCCCCGTGAGTGACATGCGTAATGCAATAGACCGTTTCTTCGCAATCTCTGCACGAGACTCCACGATCTCCCGTGAGGTACGTGGCGGCCTGGCCACGTTCTTCACGATGGCCTACATCGTGGTGCTGAACCCGATCATCCTCGCCTACGGCAAGGACATCGACGGCCAGGTCATCGGCGATGGCACGACCCCGCAGGTGGCGCTGGTCGCCGCGGGCACGGCGTTCGTGGCGGGCATCCTGACGATCATCATGGGCGTGGTCGGCCGGGTGCCGTTCGCGATGGCCGCCGGGCTCGGGCTCAACGCCTTCGTGACCTTCAACATCGCCACGGTGATGACCTGGGAGGAGGCCATGGGCCTGGTCTTCCTCGAAGGCGTCATCATCGCGATCCTGGTGCTGACCGGCCTGCGGACGGCGGTGTTCCACGCCATCCCGGCCCAGCTCAAGACCGCCATCAGCGTCGGCATCGGCCTGTTCATCGCGCTGATCGGCTTCGTGGACGCCGGTTTCGTGCGCAAGGCCGCGGGCACGCCGCTGGAGCTGGGCATCGGCGGCCAGCTCACCTCCTGGCCGGTGTTCGTGTTCATCGTGGGCCTGCTGGCCACCGCCGCCATGGTGGCGCGGAAGGTCAAGGGCGCGATCCTGATCGGCATCGTCGGCTCGACCGTCCTGGCGATGGTCGTCCAGGCGGTCACCAAGGTGGGCGCGGCCTCGCCCAAGAACGCCGGCGGCTGGCAGCTCAACGTCCCCGCCATCCCCGCCGCCGACAAGATCTTCGGCTTCCACAACCCGCTGACGCTGTTCACGGAGTTCGACCCGATCGGCGCCTTCAGCCGGATCTCCGTGCTGCTGGCCGTGCTGTTCGTGTTCACCCTGCTCATCACCGACTTCTTCGACACGATGGGCACGATCGTCGGCGTCGGCCGCCAGGCGGGCCTGGTCCAGGCCGACGGCACGCTGCCGCGGACCAAGGAGATCCTGCTCGTCGACTCGATCGCGGCGGCGGCGGGCGGCGCCGGCTCGGTCTCGTCGAACACCACCTACATCGAGTCGGCCGCCGGCGTCGGGGAGGGCGCGCGGACCGGTCTGGCCAGCGTGGTCACCGGTGTGCTGTTCCTGGTCGCCATCTTCTTCGCGCCGTTGGTCGCCGTCGTGCCCTACGAGGCCGCCACGCCCGCGCTGGTCGTCGTCGGCTTCCTCATGATGACCGCCATCCGCGACATCGACTGGGACGACTACGAGATCGCCATCCCGGCCTTCCTCACCATCGTCGTCATGCCGTTCACCTACTCCATCTCGAACGGCATCGGCGCCGGCTTCATCAGCTACGTGCTGGTCAAGGTCGTACGGGGCAAGGCGCGCGAGATCCACCCGCTGATGTGGGGCGTCACCGCGCTGTTCGTCCTCTACTTCGCGATCGGCCCGATCCGGGCCGCGATCGGTCTCTGACCTCGATGTCCAGGAGCCGCCCCGCACATGTGGGGCGGCTTCGGGGTATCAAGGAGTGAGACGAACCTGACCTAGGGAAATATCTTGCCTTCGCATATAGTTAGCAAAGGTAATGAGACGTGCTAATGAACAACCAGCCCAAGATGGACCTGCGCAGCGACGCGGGCCTGGCCTCAGCCCTGCGCGTGTCGATGGCAAGGCTGACCAGGCGACTCCGGCGTCAGGCGGCGGCGCACTCGCTGACGCCCACCCAGTTCGCGACGCTCGCCGCCGTGGAACGGCATTCCGGGATAACCCCCGGCGAATTGGCCGAGCTAGAGAAGGTGCAACCGCCCTCGATGACGCGCGTGATCGCCGCGCTAGAGGAACGCGGCCTGGTCGCACGCACCCCGCACCCGACCGACCGGCGTCAGGTGACCGTGACCGTGACCGAGGCCGCCCAGACGCTGCTGAAGGAGGAACGCCGCCGCAAGGAGGCGTGGCTGACACAGCGGCTGAAGGAGCTCTCGCCGGAGGAGCGGTCGATCCTGCGGCAGGCGGCGCCGATCCTGGAGAAGCTCAGCAAGATATAGAGCCTGAGCAACCCAAGACCGGGATGTTCCGGTCGCTCAAGGTTCGCAACTATCGCATGTTCGCGGCAGGTGGCGCCGTCTCCAACGTCGGCACCTGGCTGCAGCGCACCGCCCAGGACTGGCTGGTGCTCGACCTGACCAAGGGCCCGCACGGCGTGGGAGGCAGCGCGGCGGCCCTCGGCCTGGCGACCGCCCTGCAGTTCCTGCCGATGTTGCTGTTCGGGCTCTTCGGCGGCGTGCTCGCCGACCGATACCCCAAGCGGCCCATCCTCATCGCCGCCCAGTCGATGATGGCGGTGCTCGCGCTCACCATCGGCGTGCTGACCATGACCGGCACCGCGCAGGTCTGGCACGTGTTCGTGATGGCGTTCCTGCTCGGCCTGATCTCCTGCGTCGAGGTGCCGACCAGGCAGGCGTTCGTGGTCGAGATGGTCGGACGGCAGGACCTGCCCAACGCCATCGCCCTGAACAGCTCCATCTTCAACCTCGCCCGCGTGGTGGGCCCCGCGCTGGCCGGCATCCTGATCTCCGTGCTGGGCGGCACCGGACCGATCTTCCTGATCAACGCGCTCACCTTCGGCGCGGTGATCTCCAGCCTGGTCTTCATGCGGAAGTCCGAGCTCAACCTGTCCGAGCCGGTGCCCAGGGCCAAGGGCCAGCTAAGGGAGGGCCTGCGGTACGTGCTGCGGCGCGAGGAGCTCCTCATGCCGATACTGCTGATCGCCTTCGTGTCGATGTTCTCGCAGTCGTTCTCGATGTCGATCGCGCTGATGGCCCGCGAGGTGTTCGGCGCCGGGGCGTCGTCGTTCGGGCTGGCCTCCAGCATGTTCGCGGTGGGCGCGCTGGGCGGCGCGCTGCTGGCGGCGCGGCGGGCCAGACTCTCGCGCAAGGTGCTCTTCTCCGGGGCGATCGGGTTCGGGTTGTTCCAGGTGCTGACCGGGCTGGCCCCCTTCTACCCCGTCTATCTGCTGCTACTCGTCCCGACCGGCATCGCGTTGATCACCATCAACACGGCCGCGAACGCGAGTGTGCAGATCGCCACGTCCCCCGAGATGCGGGGCCGGGTCATGGGCATCTACATGCTGGTCTTCACCGGGGGAGCGCCCGTCGGGGCGCCGCTGATCGGGTGGCTGTCGGAGCTGGGCGGGCCGCGTACGGGTGTGCTGCTGTCGGGCGTGCTCGTCCTGGTGGGCACCGGGCTCGCGGTGCTGGTGACCAAGCTGATCGGCAACCGGATGGCCAGGCCCGCGCTGGCGATGGCATGACGATGGCGTGATCCGTCCCCGTCCGGGGACAATCGCATGACATGAGGCTCTTCGCGGCCGTGGTTCCGCCTGAGGAGGCGCTCGACGAGGTCGAGCGGGCCGTGGCGCCGTACGTCGGGCAGGTGCCGGGGCTGCGCTGGGCCGGCCGCCCCACATGGCACGTCACGCTGGCCTTCTACGGCGAGGTGCCCGAACGGGCGCTGCCCGACCTGCGGGTACGCCTGGAGCGGGCCGCCCATCGGCACACGGTGCTCGACCTGGCCCTCGCCGGGGCCGGGGCGTTCTCCTCGGCGCGGCGGGCCAGGGTGCTCTGGGCCGGGATCGCGGGCGACTCCATGACCCGGCTGGCCGACTCGGCCCGCGCGGCCGGTCGCCGCGCGGGGGCCGTGCAGACCGACGAGAAACGGTTCCACGCGCACCTCACCCTGGCCAGGGCCCGGACGGACACCGACCTCAGAGAGCTGGTGGAGTCGCTGGCCGGGTTCGCCGGGACGCCGTGGCGGGCCGAGCGCCTGCACCTGTTCCGCAGCCACACCGGGCCTGCGGTGAGGTACGAGTCACTCGGCGATTGGGCGCTCGCACCGGTGAAGCGGGGCTAGGCTCCAGGGCGTGGACCGTCCTCGCCCCTGGCTGCTGCCCCTCGTGCTCGGCCTGCTGTTCCTGATCGTTCTTCTCGGCGCCCTGCTGACCTGAGCCGTCCCGAGCGGCCGGGCCCGTGGTCGTGCCGGGCCCGGCGGTCACGCCGTCACCAGGCGTAGTCCTCCGGGGCGGTGCGGTGACCGGGGAAGATCTCGTCGAGGCGGGCCAGGGTGGCCTCGTCCAGCTCAATCTCCAGCGTGCGCATGCTGCCTTCGAGCTGCTCCAGCGTGCGCGGGCCGATGATCGGGGCGGTGACCGCGCGCTGCCGCAGCAGCCAGGCCAGCGCCACGTACGCCGGGTCCTCGCCCAGCTCGTCGCAGAGCTTCTCGTACGCCTCGATCTTGTCCCGGTGCTTGTCCAGCTCCCGGACCATGGTGTCGGAGGCGGACCGGCCCTTGTCGATCTTGCGCAGGACGCCGCCGAGCAGCCCGCCGGCCAGCGGGCTCCACGGGATCACGCCGATGCCGTAGTCCTCGCAGGCGGGCAGCACCTCCAGCTCCACCGTCCGGGTGAGCAGGTTGTAGTGGCTCTGCTCGCTGGTCAGCCCGAACGTGCCGCGCCGCGCCGCCGTCTCCTGGGCCTTGGCGATGTGCCAGCCCGCGAAGTTGGACGAGCCCACGTAGATGACCTTGCCCTGCTGCCGCAGGACCTCCATGGCCTCCCAGAACTCCTCGAAAGGCGTGTTCCGGTCGACGTGGTGGGCCTGGTAGATGTCGATGTAGTCGGTCTGCATGCGCTTCAGCGAGGCGTCGCAGGCCCGGCGGATGTTCAGCGCCGACAGGCGGCGCTCGTTGGGCCAGTCGCCCATGTCGCCGTAGAGCTTGGTCGCGATGACCGTGCGCTCGCGACGGCCGCCGCCCTGGGCGAACCAGCGGCCCAGGATGTTCTCCGTGATGCCCTCGCCCTTCTTCCAGCCGTAGACGTTCGCGGTGTCGAAGAAGTTGATGCCCAGGTCGTGGGCCTTGTCCATGATCGCGAAGGAGTCTTCCTCCGAGGTCAGCGGGCCGAAGTTCATCGTGCCGAGGCAGAGCGGGCTCACCTGGAGGCCGCTGCGTCCGAGGTTGACATAGTCCATGGGGTCCACACTAAATACCTGGAGTGCGCTCCAGGCCATAGGGTGAGTTCATGATCTGCGCGGGGTCGTCGTGATCGTCCTGCTCCGCGCCGCGTTGCCGATCTTCCTGGCGATGGTCACCGGCATGGTGGGCACGCTGGTGATCACGTCCGTGCTCGGCAACCACGAGACGGTCGCGCTGGCCGCCTTCGCGGTGATGACCGCGGTGCTCACGCCCGCCACCGCCGCCGTGCAGGGCGCGCTGCGGGGGCTCGGGCCGTTCGTGGCGCCGTACCGGGACGATCCGGGCGCGGCGGTGCCCGTCGTACGGGACGCGCGCTGGCTCAGCCTGGCCACGGGCACGCTGGGGGCGCTCGCCGTGATCTGCGTGCCCGTGCTCGCGCGGGTGAGCGGGGTGCCCGCCGAGGTGGTCGGCGAGTTGGGTCTGCTGCCCTGGTATCTGGCCGGCTACCTGCTGGTCTTCGCCTCGACCGGCGGCGCGAGCACGATCCTGGTGGCGCTCGGGCGCAGCCGCGACGTGTTGTGGCCCAGCCTGACCTTCGGTCTGGTGCTGAGCGTGCTGACCGTGGTGCTGGCGCCGCGGATCGGTCTCGACGGCGTGGGCGTGGCCTGGCTGGTCGCCGGGGTGGTGGCCGCGGTCGTGGCGAGCCTCCTGCTGCGCCGGGCGCTCGGGCGGCCGATCGGGCAGGGGCGGCCCAGGATGACGGAGATAGTCCGGCTGGCCAGGGTCAGCGTGCCGCTGGCGGCGACCGTGCTGATCAAGTTCGGGGTGCTCGGCGTGGTCACGTTCGCCGCGGGCACGACCGGCGCCCGCGACACCGCGGCGCACGCGGTGCTGACCACGCTCACCGGTCTCCTCATGCTGGCCTCGCTCTCCGTCGCCCAGGCGTCGGTGCCCGAGGTGGCCCGCGCCGGAGACCCGGCCGCGGCGCGGCGGGCCAACCGCGCCGCCGCGCTGCTCGCCGTCGCCGGGACGCTGGCCGCGGCCCTGGCGCTGCTCCTGCTCGGCGAGCGGGTGCTCGGGCTGTTCACCGGTGACGCGGCCGTACGCGAGCGGGCCCTCGCGCTGCTGCCGCTGATGTTGGTGTCGTCGCTGGCCGACGCCGCGCAGGCCGTGCACGGCATGGGGCTGACCGCGCTCAAGAGGTCCGGCGCCAGCCTGGCCTACTTCGTCCTCGGCTACGGCGCGCTCCTGGCGGCCGCGGTGCCGGTGGCGCGGACGTGGGGCATCACCGGGCTCTGGGTGGCCATGGCGGCGGCCAACGTCCTGCTCCTGGTGCTCCAGGGGGCCGGGTTCCGCCGGCACAGCGCCCGCGTGGGCGCGGCCGAGGCGGTGGCCTGAGCGTCCCGGGCGCAGCCGTGGGGCATGATGGCGAGGTGGGGGATGTCGTGTTCCGGGTCCTGGCCGCCGTGGCGGCGACGTTCGCGCTGTCGGCGGCTCCGGCGTGGGCCGACGACGACGGGCCGGAGAAGCTGTTCACGTTCAAGGACCGCACCATCACCGAGTCGAGCGGCCTGGCCGTGTCGCCCACGCACGACAACGTCTTCTACACCCACAACGACAGCTCCGCCGCCCCCGTCTTCTACGCGGTCGGCGCCGACGGGCGGACGAAGGCCACCTTCCACCTGCGCGGCGCCCAGGCCAGGGACTGGGAGGCCATGGCCGCGACCAGAGACCCGGCCACCGGGCAGGGCACGCTCTGGTTCGCCGACATCGGCGACAACCTCGACGGCGCCTGGCCCGACGTGTCGATCTACAAGGTCGCCGAGCCGCGCACGCTCCGGGACGCCACGCTGCCGGCCACCCGCTACCGCTTCCGCTACGCCGGCGGCGGCCGCAACGCCGAAGGCATCATGATCAACCCGCGCACCGGCCGCCTCTACGTCGTGTCCAAGGAGTTCTCCGGGTCCGTCTACGCCGCGCCGAAGCGGCTGCGCTCCGACAAGGTCAACGTGCTGCGCAGGGTAGCCGCGGCCCCGATCATGGCCACGGACGCCGCCTACGCCCCCGACGGCTCCTCCTACGTCATCCGCACGTACTTCTCGGCGACCCTCTACCGCCCCTCGGGCGAGACCCTGGCCAGGGTCACCATGCCGGAGCTGCGGCAGGCCGAGTCGATCGCCTACACCGCCGACGGCAAGGCCCTGCTGGTCGGCTCGGAGGGCCCGAACAGCCCGGTCTACCGGGTGCCGCTGCCCGAGCGTGCCCAGGCCACGCGCACCCCCACACCGAAGCCCGTCGCCGCCCAGGAGAGCGCGCGGCCGTCCGACACCACCGAGCCGAGCGGCCTGACCGCCAAAGACGTGCTGATCTGGCTGGCCGCGGCCGCGGGCGCGACCGGGGTGATCACCTTCATCGCGCGCCGCACCCGGTGAGCCGTCAGGGGTTGCGCATGGTCGCGGTGAACATGTCGCCGCGCAGCGCGCGCTCGACCACCTCGATCGAGCGCGACAGGCGCACCAGCCGCGGCCCCTCCTCGCGGTAGGTGTCGAGCACGGCCTCGATGGCGTGCGGCGGCAGGTGGCCCTTGAGATCGACGGCCGCGCCGCGATAGCCCGCGCGGGCGGCCTCGACCGCCGACCGGACGTGATGCCTGGCCATGCTGGCCAGGGCCACCGGGTGCCGCCTCAGCACTTCGTAGGCCCGGTAGTCGGGCGGCACCGCGTCGAGCAGCCAGGCCACCGCCGAGGTCTCCCAGTCGGGGACGCTGGGCGGGCGGACCTCGGCGGGCCACTCTGGCGGGACGTACATGAAGGCCATCGTACTCATGTTCGATTCGCCCAGGTATGGCGGCAGGGCGGCCTTTACCAGGAAAATCAGGTGTGTGACGGAAAAGATCGGTGTCGTCGGCGCCGGGATCGTCGGACTGGCCGTGGCGCGCGAGCTGGCCGCTACCCGCGGCGCCGAGGTGACCGTGCTGGACAAGGAGCCGCGCGTCGGCGCCCACCAGACCGGGCACAACAGCGGCGTCGTGCACGCCGGGATCTACTACCCGCCGGGTTCGCTCAAGGCCAGGCTGTGCCGGGAGGGCGTGGCGCTGCTCAAGGCGTACTGCGCCGAGCACCGGCTGCCCTACCGGGAGGTCGGCAAGCTGGTCGTGGCGAGCACGCGGGCCGAGCGCGCGCCGCTGCGCGCGCTGGCCGAGCGGGCGCGGGCCAACGGCGTGCCGGGCGTCGCCGAGCTGGACGGCCTCGGCCTGCGCGAGATCGAGCCGCACGCGGTCGGGGTCGCCGCGATCCACTCGCCGCACACCGCCATCGCCGACTTCCCCGCCGTCGCCCGCTCGCTCGCCCTCGACGTGGCCAGGACGGGCGGCTCGGTACGCCTGTCCCACCCCGTCCGGGCGATCCGCGAGACGTCGAGGGGCGTCGAGGTGCTGGCCGGGGGCGGCGGTTCACCTTCGACCGGCTGGTGGTCTGCGGCGGCCTCGGCACGGACGCGGTCGCCAGGATGGCCGGGGCGCCGGGGGACGTGCGGATCGTGCCGTTCCGGGGCGAGTACTACGCGCTGGCCGGGGCGGCCAGGGAGCTGGTGCGCGGGCTGATCTACCCGGTGCCCGACCCGCGGTACCCGTTCCTGGGCGTGCATCTGACCAGGCACATCGACGACGAGGTCCTGGTGGGGCCGAACGCGGTGCTGGCCCTGGCCTACGAAGGCTACAGATGGCGAGATGTACGAAATTTCGGTCAAATTATGCGTTGGCCGGGGACACTTCGCATGGCTCGCACCCACTGGCGTACCGGGATCAAGGAGGTCTACGGCTCGCTCGTCAAGAGCGCCTTCGTCCGGGCCGCCCGGCGGTACGTGCCCGAGCTCACCGCCGCCGACCTCGTCAGGACCGGCGGCGGCGTACGCGCCCAGGCCGTCGCCAGGGACGGCCGGCTGGTGGACGACTTCGTGGTCGACGTCCACGGGAGCGTGGTCCTGGTCCGCAACGCGCCCTCGCCGGCGGCGACGTCAAGCCTGGCAATTGCCCGGCATATCGCCGGAATTGTTCCAGCACTCTCCCGATGAGGGCATCCTTGGATGTGATGGAATCACGCCTGCTGATAGTCGAGGACGACCCCAACATCCTCGAACTCCTCGCCGCGAGCCTGAGGTTCGCGGGCTTCGACGTGACCACGGCCAAGAGCGGCCTCGACGCCGTCAACGCCGTGCAACGGCACCGGCCCGACCTCGTCGTGCTCGACGTCATGCTGCCCGACCTGGACGGGTTCGAGATCGTCCGGCGGATGCGGAGCGGCGGGCTGCACACGCCCGTGGTGTTCCTGACCGCCCGCGACGAGACCGAGGACAAGATCCGCGGGCTCACGATCGGCGGCGACGACTACGTCACCAAGCCGTTCAGCCTGGAGGAGGTCGTGGCCAGGATCCACGCGGTGCTCCGACGTACCAGCGGGGACGCGCAGGCCGCACCGCCCAGGCTGACCTTCGCCGACATCGAGCTGGACGAGGAGAGCCACGAGGTCTGGCGCGGCGGCAACGCCGTCTCGCTCTCGCCGACCGAGTTCAAGCTGCTGCGCTACTTCATGACCAACGCCGGCCGCGTGCTGTCCAAGCCCCAGATCCTCGACCACGTCTGGGACTACGACTTCAGGGGCGAGGTGGGCATCGTGGAGTCGTACGTGTCCGTCCTGCGCAGGAAGATCGACAACCGTAGCCCCCGGCTCATCCACACCCTGCGGGGCGTCGGATACGTGCTGCGCCTGCCGCCGAGCCCCTGATGAGAGCCCTGCCGCTGAGGGTCAAGCTGATCGCTGCGATGCTGGCCCTGCTCGGCTGCGGCATGACCTTCGTCGGCCTGGTCAGCGTCTCGGTCCTGCACGGTTACCTCATGGACCGGGTGGACAGCCAGCTCAACCTGCTCAGCGTGCGCATGCACAAGAAGGTCGTCAGCGACTGGCGCCGGGACAGGGAGACCCCCGACCGCCCGATCCTCATCGAGTCCGACGCGATCGCGCTGGTCAAGGAGCCGGGCGAGGCGTTCGTCCCGATGCTGCGCGACCGCGACGTGGACGCCAAGCCCAAGCCCGTCCTGCGCGAGTCGCCCGGCGACGACGCCTACACCGCGCCCGCCGCCGGCGGCGACGGCGAGTGGCGGGTGCTGCAGAGCGTGATCCAGCGGCGCACGCTGGTCGTCGCGGTGGACCTGGAGGAGGTGGACGCCATCACCCGGCGGCTCGTGCTGATCGAGCTGCTCGGCGGCGGCGGCATCCTGCTCATCCTGGCGGTCGCGGGCGTCACGATCGTGCGCCGCAGCATGCGTCCGCTCGGCCAGATCGAGCGCACGGCCGAGGCCATCGCGGGCGGCGAGCTCGGCCGCCGGGTGCCGGACGCCGACCCCCGTACCGAGGTGGGCCGCCTGGCCAGGTCGCTCAACGGCATGCTCGCGCAGATCGAGACCGCCTTCGCCGCGCGCTCGGCGTCCGAGGCGGCGGCCCGCCGCTCCGAGGACCGCATGCGCCAGTTCGTCGGCGACGCCTCCCACGAGCTGCGCACCCCGCTCACCTCCATCCGCGGCTTCGCCGAGTACGCCCGCCAGAACCCCGGCGCCGACCCCGCCGAGCTGATGCAGCGCGTGGAGAAGGCCGCCGGGCGCATGAGCCTGCTGGTGGACGACCTGCTGCTGCTGGCCAGGGTGGACCAGCAGCGCCCGCTCCAGATGCGCCCGGTGGACATGCTGGCCCTGGTCGCCGACGCCGTGCACGACGCCAGGATCCTCGCCCCCGACCGTACGGTGAAGCTGGACGTGGTCGGCGGCGCGGCGCTCATCGTCTCCGGCGACGAGGTGCGCCTGCGGCAGGTCATCAGCAACCTCATGACCAACGCCATCGTGCACACCGAGCCGGGCACCCCCATCGTCGTCCGGGCCGGGGCGACCGACGACACGGTCTTCACCGAGGTCGCCGACAGCGGCCCCGGCCTGCCGCCCGAGCAGGTCGAGCGGGTCTTCGAACGCTTCTACCGCGCCGACTCCGCGCGCAGCCGCCGCCGTTCCTCCGAGGACCGCGGCAGCGGGCTCGGCCTGGCCATCGTGCAGGCGCTCGTCCAGGCCCATGGCGGGACCGTGACGCTGACCAGCTCGCCCGCGGAGGGCTCCACCTTCCGGGTCGAACTCCCACTCGCCTTGGAGTGAGCCTTCAGCTAACCCTCAGGTGCCTGGGTCACCCTGGAATCGTGACAAAACCCGAGCTCCGCGAGGTCCGCGAGGCGTTGATCATGGTGGTGGACGACGAGCCCAGCATCAGGGACCTCCTCTCCGCCAGCCTGCGCTTCTCCGGGTTCGAGGTGCTGACCGCCGCCGACGGGCAGGAGGCCGTCGAGGTCGCCGAACGCGCCGCGCCCGACCTGGTGGTGCTCGACGTCATGCTGCCCGACCTGGACGGGTTCGAGGTGGCCAGGCGGATCGACGCGCCCGTGTTGTTCCTCACCGCCAGGGACGCCACCGAGGACAAGATCGCCGGCCTCCGGGTGGGCGACGACTACGTCACCAAGCCGTTCAGCCTGGAGGAGGTGCAGGCCAGGATCCGGGCGGTGCTGCGCCGTACCAGGACGGAGGGGGCGCCGGCCAGCCGGCTGAAGGTGGCCGACCTGGAGCTGGACGAGGACGCCCGCGAGGTCTGGCGGGCCGGCCGCCAGGTACGGCTGTCCCCGACGGAGTTCAAGCTGCTGCACTACTTCATGGTCAACGCCGGCCGCGTGTTGTCGAAGGCGCAGATCCTCGACCACGTGTGGAACTACGACTTCGGCGGCGACGCCGGCGTCGTCGAGTCGTACGTCTCCTACCTGCGGCGCAAGGTGGACGACGTCGAGCCCCGCCTGATCCACACGCTGCGCAGCGTCGGGTACGTGCTCAGGGAGCCGCCGCCCGCCGGTTGATCCCACCGCGCGGCCCCGCCCGGTGGACCGTCCCGGGCGCTCACCGTAGCGTGGACCTGCGGGCGTGAGGTGTCGAGCGGCGTACCGCGGGAAGCGGGGTTGGCACCTATGGATCTGCTGGGGGCGTTGGAGTCGTTGCGCCGCCCGCTCGATCGCGAGCTGTTCCCGCTGGCGATCGGCGAGGCCGCGGCGGACCGGCGTGCCCTGCGCGAGCTGGCCGGGCAGCTCGACGACTACCTGCTGCCGCGGCTGCGGGCGATCGACGCGCCGCTGCTCGCCGTCGTCGGCGGGTCCACCGGGGCGGGCAAGTCCACGCTGGTCAACTCGCTGGTGGGGGCCGACGTGGCCGAGCCCGGCGTGCTGCGGCCCACCACGCTGGTGCCCACGCTCGTCGTCAACCCGGCCGACCGCGACTGGTTCACGGGCCAGAACGTGCTGCCCGGCCTGTCCCGCGCCACCGGTGACTCCGGCGGCGGCGGCGCGGGCGCGCTGCGCGTGGTCGCCTCCGACGCGCTCGGCGCCGGGCTGGCGCTGCTCGACGCCCCCGACATCGACTCCGTGGTCACCTCCAACCGGGAGCTGGCCGCGCAGCTCCTCGCCGCCGCCGACCTGTGGCTGTTCGTCACCACCGCCGCCCGGTACGCCGACGAGGTGCCCTGGAGCTTCCTGCGCTCGGCCCGCGAACGCAGCACGGCCCTCGCCGTCGTCCTCGACCGGATCGCGCCCGAGGCCGTCGAGCCCGTCTCGCGCGACCTCGACCGGCTCCTGGCGGAGAACGGCCTGTCGGGCACCCGGCTGTTCACCGTGCCCGAGGCCGCGCTGCCCGACGAGAAGGCGCGGCTGCCGGAGGAGTCGGTGCGGCCCATCGTCTCCTGGCTCACGGGGCTGGCCGCCGACGCCGCCGAGCGGTCCCGGGTCGTCCGCCAGACGTTGTCGGGCGCCCTGGACAGCCTGGACACCCGGGTCCCCGCGCTGGCCACGGCCGTCGAACGCCAGCAGGCCGCCTTCGACGGGCTGCGGACGATCGTGACCGGCGCGTACGCGGGCGGCATGGCCGACTTCGACGAGGGCATGCGCGACGGGTCCCTGCTGCGCGGCGAGGTGCTGGCCCGCTGGCAGGACTTCATCGGCACCGGCGACCTCATGCGTTCCCTGGAGAGCCGGGTGGGGTGGCTGCGTGACCGGATCGTCGGCTTCTTCACCGGCCGCGCCCCCGCCGTCGAGCTCAAGGACGCCCTGGAGAGCGGCGTCGAGTCGCTGATCAGAGGCGCGGCCGACGGCGCCGCAGAACGCGCGCTCGAAGGGTGGTCGGCCGCGCCGGGCGGGGGCGGGCTGCTCGACCGGCTCGGCGCCATGGAGTCCGCGCGGCTCGGCCGGGCCTCTCCCGACCTGGCCGCACGCGCCGAGGCGGCGGTGCGCGGCTGGCAGGAGTTCGTCCTCGACCTCGTACGCGAGGAGGGGGCGGAGAAACGCACCACCGCCCGGCTGGCCTCGTTCGGGGTCAACGGGGCGGGGCTGCTGCTCATGCTGGCCGTGTTCGCCTCGACCGGCGGGCTCACCGGGATCGAGGTCGGCATCGCGGGCGGCACGAGCGTGTTGTCGCAGAAGCTGCTGGAGGCCGTCTTCGGCGACCAGGCCGTGCGCTCGCTGACCACGCGGGCCCGCGAGGACCTGCGGGAACGGGTGCGGGTGCTGCTGGCGGAGGAGGCCGCCCGCTTCACCGCCCGGCTGGAGACCGTCGAACCGCCCAGGGGCACGGCCGACGCCCTGCGCGCGGCGGCCCGCGCGGTCCACGACCACCGCGCCGAACTCCCCACCGCCGCCGCCCCCACAGCCGAGCTTCCCGCTCCCACGGTCGAGCTTCCCGCTCCCGGCGTGCCCCGGCCGCCCGCTGGCGACCGCACGGAGGGGCCGTGAAGCTGCTGCGCCGCAAGGAGGGGCCCTCGCTCGACTCCCGGCTGGCCGCCCTGCTGGAGGCCGCCGAGCTCGCCGAGGGGCGCCTCCCCGAGCAGGACGTGTCCGCCGCGCGGTCCGTCGCCGAACGGGCCGGCGCCCGCCGCAGCCTCTCCGTGGACCACACGGTGGCCGCGCTCGCCGGCGCGACCGGCAGCGGCAAGTCCTCGCTCTACAACGCCCTGACCGGCGAGGACCTGGCCGCCGTGGGCGTCACCAGGCCGACGACGTCCACCGCCCAGGCCGCCCTGTGGGACGGCGAGGGGGCCGGCCCGCTGCTGGACTGGCTGGACGTCCCGCGCCGCCACTCCGCCGCCGAGGCGCCCGGGATGTCGGGTCTCGTGCTCCTCGACCTTCCGGACCACGACTCCATCCGGCTCTCCCACCGCCTTGAGGTGGACCGCCTGGTGGCGCTGGTGGACCTGCTCGTCTGGGTCGTGGACCCGCAGAAGTACGCCGACGCCGCGCTGCACGAACGTTACCTGCGCCCGCTGGCCGGCCACCGCGACGTGATGCTGGTGGTGCTCAACCAGGTGGACCGCCTGCCTCCACAGGCTGTGGACCGCTGCGTGGCCGACCTGAGCCGCCTCCTGGAGGAGGACGGGCTGGCGGGCGTGCCGGTGCTGCCGGTCTCCGCCAGGACCGGGACGGGCCTGCCGGAACTGCGCTCGATCCTCGCCGACCGGGTCGCCGAGCGCGAGTCGTGGGCCGCCCGCCTGGCCGCCGACGTCACCGCCGCCGCCGGTCACCTGGCCGCGGACGGCGCGCGGCCGGACCCCGGCGGCCGGCGGGCGGCCGGGCTGGACCGGCGGCTCACGGGCGCGCTCTCCCAGGCGGCCGGGGTGCCGCTGGTCCTGGAGGCCGTGGCCAAGGGGCACCGGCACCGGGCCGTGGTCGCCACCGGCTGGCCGGTCACCCGCTGGTTGCGCAGGTTCCGGCCCGACCCGTTGCGCAGGCTCAGGATCGGGGTGGGGAAGCCCGGCAAGGAGATCGTCGGGCGTACGTCGGTGCCGGCGGCGTCGGCCGTACAGCGGGCGCAGGTCGAGACGGCGATCAGGGACGTCGGCGAGGGGGCCGCCGCGGACCTGCCCGGCCCGTGGGCGGCGGCGGTGCGGCAGGCCGCGCGCTCGCGCTCCCCGGAGCTGGCCGACGCGGTGGACCGGGCCGTGGGCCGCACCACCGCCGGCACGACCCGCAGGCCGCGGTGGTGGCGGATGGTGAACGTGCTGCAGTGGCTGGTCTTCGCCGTGATGGTGGCGGGCGCGCTGTGGCTGGGGGTGCTGTTCGGGATGGACTACCTGCGCCTGCCGCAGCCGCCGCTCCCGACCGTGGGCGCGGTGCCGTGGCCGACCGTGCTGCTGGCGGGCGGCGCGCTGGCCGGGGTGGTGATCGCGGTGTTGTCCAGGCTGGCCGCGTGGGCGGGCGGGCGGCGCCGGGCCCGACGTACGGCACGCGCCCTGCGCGCCGCCATCGGCGAGGTCGCCGAGGACTACGTGCTGGAGCCCGTGACGGCCGAGCTCGACCGCTACACCCGCTTCACCGAGGCCGTCACCGTGGCCCGCTCCTGACCGCCGTCACCCGCGTCACCCGGGTCCCCGTGAGCAGGACCGCCGTCACCCGCGCCTCCGTCCGAGCAGAGGGACCGCGAGGAGTGCGCCCAGCAGGGTGGACGCCGCGCCCACCAGGAACGGCGCCGGCGCCCCGAACCACTGCCCGGCCACCCCCGCCACCCCCGACCCGGCCGCGGCCCCCATCCCCAAGGCCGTGGACAACCACCCGAACGCCTCCCCCTGGGCCCCCGGCGCGAACCGGTCCACCAGCAGCGACGACGTCGTCAACGCCGGATTCAGCACCATCCCCCCGGCGAACAGCACCACCCAGAACACCGGCAACGCCCCCACCACCGCCAGCGGCGCCAGTACGACCCCGAGCGCCAGCATCGCCCCCACCAGCCGCGCCGCCGGCGAGGACGCCCACGTACGGGCCCCGTACCCGGCCGCCCCCGCGATGCCGCCCAGCGAGAGCGCCGCCACCAGCACCCCGGTGGCGGCGGGCACGCCACGGGCGGCCGACAGCGCGGGCACCCCCACCTGCAACGCCCCCATGGTGCCGCCGAGCAGCAGCACCACGGCCAGCAGCACCAGCATCCGGCGGTCCTCGAAGACCCGCCCGCCCTCCCGTACGGACGCCGCCCCACCCGCCCGCAACGCCCGCGAGAACGCCAGCGTGCCCGCCCCCGCCGCCACCGCCACCACCCCCAGCGCCAGCGAGGACGAGGCCACCGCGATCACCAGCCCGAACAGCAGCGGCCCGATCAGCATGGCCAGCTCCTGCACCAGGTAGACCAGGCTGTAGACGGCCGTGCGAGCGCCGTCGGACACCCGCCGTCGCCGCGAGCACCACCCGAGGCCCGCGCCGGTCCATGAGCCGCCCCTGGACGGGCCTGCCCATGCCCGCGCCCACCGAGAACGCCGCCGCGCACGTGCCCGCGAGCGCCAGTGACCCGGTCGCGTCCTGCACGACCAGCACCATCCCCACGGGCGCGACCTGCTGGGTGAGCTGGGAGAGGAAACCGCACACGGCCTGAGCCCCCACGCCGGGCAGCCCCAGCAGGTCCCGATACGGCATGCCCCTTCCCATACGCCCACGCTAACCCGCAAGATCGCCGAATCCCGCCCTCCGGCGAGGTGACAGCGGTGCCCCCCATCGCCATGGGGTGGGTCGGAAAGCCACGGCCCTCCGCCGGGTCCGGAAGGGGCGGTCAGTCGGAGGTGAGGGAGGCGGCGACCGTGCGCAGGGTCGACAACAGCGGCCGGAGCAGGGGATGCGCGTCGGCCCCGCGGCGGATCGCGGCGAAGACGCGGCGATCGGGCCCCGGCGTCTGGCGCACCACGACCCCGGACAGCGCCATGTCCCGCAGCGCGAGCCGCGGCACGAGCGCCACCCCCGCGCCCGCCCCCACCAGCGCCACCACGGCCCGGAAGTCGTCGGAGCAGTGGACGACGTTGGGCGTGAACCCCACCTGCTGGCACGCGAACGTGATGACGTCGTGCACGGGATTGCCCGGATAAGGACCGATCCACGTGTCGGCGGCGAGCGACACCAGCGTGGCCGACCCCGCCTCCGGATGCCCCTCGGGCAGGACCAGGTCGAACGGCTCGGCGTACAGGGGGATGCGCGACAGCCGGCGGTCGGCGGCGTCGGGGCCGCCCCGGTACTCGACCGTCACCGCCAGGTCGGCCCCGCCGTCGAGCAGCATGGCCAGGCTGTGGTCGCCCTCGGCGTCGAGCACCCGGACCTGCAGGCCGGGCGCGGTGGTGCGCAGGGCGGCGATGGCGGGGGAGAGCACGGCGCTGATCGCGGTGGCGAAGCAGGCCACGGTCACCTCGCCGGCCTCGCCCGTGGTGTACGCGGCCACCTCGGCCTCGGCGCGTTCGAGCTGGGCCAGGACCTCGTTGGCGTGCCCCAGCATGATCTTGCCCACGGCGGTGAGGTGCACGCCCCGGCCGTCACGCGTGAACAGCCGGTGGCCCACCTCGTGCTCCAGCGCCACGAGCTGCTGGGAGACCGCCGACGGGGTCAGGTGGAGCGCCGCCGCGGCGGCGGTGACCGTGCCGTGGTCGGCCACCGCCCGCAGTGTGCGCAGCCGCCGCGTGTCAATCACGCAGCGAGGATACTCAACCCTGGCGTGCTTGGACGAAAGCCGCCACGGCCCGGTCGACGTCCTCGGTGGAGTGGGCGGCCGAGAGCTGCACCCGGATCCTGGCCTGGCCGTGCGGCACGACCGGGTAGGAGAAGCCGATCACGTAGACGCCCAGGTCGAGGAGGCGTTCGGCCATGGCGCCTGCCTCGGCGGCGTCGCCGATCATCACGGGCACGATGGGGTGCTCGCCCGGCAGGATGTCGAACCCGGCCCTGGTCATCTCGCTGCGGAAGCGCGCGGTGTTCGAACGCAGCTGCTCGCGGGCCTCGCCGGAGGTCTCCAGCAGGTCGAGGATGCGCAGCGAGGCCGAGGCGATGACGGGGGCCAGGGAGTTGGAGAACAGGTACGGCCGCGACCGCTGGCGCAGCAGCTCGCAGACCTCCTTGCGGGCCGAGACGTAGCCGCCGCTGGCCCCGCCGAGCGCCTTGCCCAGGGTGCCGGTGATGATGTCGACCCGGTCGGTGACGCCGTGCAGCTCGGGCGTGCCGCGGCCGGTGGGGCCGACGAAGCCGACGGCGTGGGAGTCGTCCACCATGACCATGGCGTCGTACCGGTCGGCCAGGTCGCAGATCTCGCGCAGCGGGGCGAGGTAGCCGTCCATGGAGAAGACGCCGTCGGTGACGATCAGCCGCCGCCGGGCGTCGGACGCCTCCTTGAGCCTGGCCTCCAGCTCGGCCATGTCGCGGTTGGCGTAGCGGAAGCGCTGGGCCTTGGACAGGCGGATGCCGTCGATGATGCTCGCGTGGTTGAGGGCGTCGGAGATGACCGCGTCCTGGGCGTCGAGCAGGGTCTCGAACACGCCGCCGTTGGCGTCGAAGCACGAGCTGTAGAGGACGGTGTCCTCCATGCCCAGGAAGTCCGACAGGCGGGATTCGAGCTCCTTGTGCACCTCCTGGGTGCCGCAGATGAACCGTACGGAGGCCATGCCGAAGCCCCAGCGGTCGAGCGCCTGCTTGGCCGCCTCGACCACCTCGGGGTGGTCGGCCAGGCCCAGGTAGTTGTTGGCGCAGAAGTTCAGCACCTCGCGCCCGGCCACACCGACCTGGGAGCTCTGCGGGGTGGTGATCACCCGCTCGGGCTTGAGCAGCCCGGCCTCGGTGATCTCGTCGAGCGTCGCACGCAGCTGCTCGCGCACGTTCGTGAACATCAAGCGCTCCAATCGAGGATGACCTTGCCCGTACGGCCGCTCGCGGCCGTGTCGAAGGCGGCGTCGAAGTCGTGGTACGGGAACCGATCAGTGATCACGGGGGAGAGGTCGAGACCCTTTTCCAGCAGGACTGACATGTTGTACCAGGTCTCGAACATCTCCCGGCCGTAAACGCCCTTGATGGTGAGCATCGAGGTCACCACGGTGGCCCAGTCGACGGCGAACTCCTCGGCGGGAAGACCGAGCATCGCGATCTTCCCTCCGTGCGTCATGTTCGCGATCATGTCACGCATGGCCCCAGGGTTACCGGACATCTCAAGCCCGACGTCGAAGCCCTCCCGCATGTGGAGCTGGCGCATGCCTTCGTCGATCGTGGCCCTGGAGACGTTGAGCGCGAGCGTGACGCCGAGCTTGCCGGCCAGGTCGAGGCGCTCGTCGCTGACGTCGGTGATCATCACGTTGCGCGCGCCGACGTGCGTGGCCACGGCCGCCGCCATCAGCCCGATCGGGCCGGCGCCGGTGATCAGCACGTCCTCACCGACCAGGGGGAAGGACAGCGCGGTGTGCACGGCGTTGCCGAACGGGTCGAAGATGGCCGCCACGTCGGGATGAACGGGAACCCGGTGCACCCATACGTTCGAGGCGGGCAGCGTGACGAATTCGGCGAACGCGCCGTCCCTGTTGACGCCGAGGCCGACCGTGTTGCGGCACAGGTGACGGCGTCCGGCCATGCAGTTGCGGCACTTGCCGCAGACGATGTGGCCCTCGCCGCTCACCAGGTCGCCGACGGCGATGTCCTCCACGCCGGGCGCGACCTCGACCACGTGGCCGGAGAACTCGTGCCCGACGACGAGCGGGAGCTTCAGCGTGTGCCGCGCCCAGTCGTCATATTTGCGGATGTGCAGGTCGGTGCCACAGATGCCGGTACGCAGCACCCGGATCTTCACCTCGCCCGGCCTGACCTCGGGCTCCGGCACGTCCACCAGCCAAAGGCCGGGCTCGGCCTTCTGCTTGACCAGCGCTTTCATCGCTTCACTTCCCCCTGTTCCGAACCTAACGCACTGTGCCCGCTCCCCTCGGAACATGTCCATCGAGGGATTCTTAAGTGCCCCCACAGCTCAGCTTCACGCGGCCGTGGGACCAGGCACAATTACGAAATAAGCTTGAAGATGACCTGCCCGGCGACTCGGAGGTATCGGTGCGACAGCAGAGCGGCGACGCCTCGCTTCTGCGCAAGCTCAACTCGGCGGCCATCCTGCGCGGGTTGCGCGAGGCCGACGTGGCCACGCTGTCGGAGCTGGCCAGGTCCGCCCGGGTGTCCAGGCCGACGGCCGAGGTCATCGTCGACGACCTGGTCACCGAGGGCTGGGCGGAGGAGTGCGAGGAGGAGGCCGGCGACCGCCAGCGTGGGCGACCGGCCAAACGCTTCAGGTTCCGCGCCTCGGCGGGGCACGTGCTGGGCGTCGGCATCGGCGGCTCCAGCCTGCGCGCCATGCTGGCCGACCTGAACGGCACGATCACCGTCACCCGCCGCGCGCCCAACCACCGCGACATGCCCGCGGCCGAGCGGCTCGACCAGATCGTCGGGCTCGCCACGGAGACCGCCGCCCAGGCCGGGCTGGCGCTGGCGGACGTCACCGTCGTCGGCGTGGGCACCACCGGCACGGTCGACGGCTCCGGGCGTGTCGTGAAGAGCGTCGCCCTGTCCGACTGGACCGGCCTCGACCTGCAGGGCGAGCTGTCGGCCCGGATCCCCGCGCCGGTGCTCGTCGAGAACGACATGCGCCTGGCCGTCCTGGCCGAGCACTGGCGGGGCGCCGCCCAGGGGCGCGACGACGTCGTCTACCTGTTCACCGGCGACCGCATCGGCATGGGCCTGCTCATCGGCGGCCGGCCGTACCGGGGGCGCACGCGGCGGGGGGCGAGATCGGGGCCCAGCCGAACAACAACTGGACCGCCTTCCGGTACGTCCTCGACTACGCGATGGCCGTCGAGCCGGGCGAGCTGCGCTCCAGCCGGCAGTGCGCCGAGTTCGCGATCGCCAGGGCCCGCGCCGGCGACGAGCGGGCGGGCCAGGCGGTCAGGGAGTTCGCGCGCGGCCTGGCCGCCGGGCTCGTCACGGTGGTCAACCCGCTCGACCCGGACATGGTGGTCATCGGCGGCAGCCTGTCCTCGGCCGGAGACCTGCTGGTCGAGCCGGTACGCGAGCTGTTCGAGGAGTACTGCCTCTACCCGCCGGAGGTGGTGGCGTCGGGGCTGGGCAGCGAGTGCATCACGGTGGGCGCCGTCCGGTTCGCCCTCGATCAGGCGGATCGCCTGCTCTTTACGTAGCCATCTTGGTTAATTAGATAACCGTTCTGTCACGGACATGTCGCTGAGCGACATCGATCCAGCAAGCATGCTCAGATCTGATCGCTTTAACCTAGTTATTTGCATAAATCGGTACTAGCCTCCAGCCATCCCGACCCGACTGGAGGTGAGCGTGTGGCCGCTGTCACCCTGCTTGAGCGGCTGAAGCGCGACTGGACGCTGCTGGCCCTGTGCCTGCCCGGCGTCCTGTACTTCGTGGCCTTCTTCTACGTGCCGCTGCTCGGCAACGTCATCGCCTTCAAGGACTACGCGCCGTTCCTCGGCATCGCGGGCAGCCCCTGGGTGGGCCTGGACAACTTCGTGATGCTGCTGGAGGAGCCGGAGTTCTGGAGCGCGGTCGGCAACACCCTGCAGATCACGGCGCTCCAGCTCGTCCTCTACTTCCCGGCCCCGATCGCGCTCGCGCTCCTGCTGAACTCCCTGATCGGCCACCGCGTCAAGCGGTTCATCCAGACCGTCGTCTACCTGCCGCACTTCCTGTCGTGGGTGGTCGTGGTGGCGATGTTCCAGCAGGTCATCGGTGGCGCCGGCACGGTGAGCTCGTTCCTGAACTCGCACGGCATCACCATCGGCAACCTGATGTCGAACGCGGACACGTTCAAGCTGCTCGTGACGGCCCAGGTCATCTGGAAGGACTGCGGCTGGGGCACGATCATCTTCCTGGCCGCGATCACCGCGATCGACATGAGCCAGTACGAGGCCGCCGCCATCGACGGCGCCGACTGGAAGCGCCGCCTGTGGCACGTCACGCTGCCCGGCATCCGCTCGGTCATCCTCATGATGCTCATCCTGCGCCTGGGCGACATCCTGTCCGTCGGCTTCGAGCAGATGGTCCTGCAACGGGAGGCCGTGGGCGCCGGAGCGGCCGAGGTCATCGACACCTACGTCTACTACCACGGCATCCGTGACGGCGACTGGGGCATGAGCACCGCCGCCGGCCTCATGAAGGGCCTCATCGGCGCGGCGCTCATCTACGCGGCCAACAAGCTCGCGCACCGCTTCGGAGAGCAGGGGATCTATCGATGAGGCCGCCGTGGATGGAACGCCCGACCATCGCCGGGCGCACGCTCAAGTTCGTCGTGCTGACCGCGATCACCGTGGCCGTGCTGTACCCGTTCGGGCTGGCCGTCGGCACGAGCCTGATGGGCCGCGCCGAGAGCATCGCCAACGGCGGCAGCTACGTGCTCTGGCCCTCGCACCCGACCTTCGAGGCGTACTCGCTGATCCTGTCCGGCGGCGCGGTCACCCGGTCGGTACTGATCAGCATCGGCATCACGCTCACCGGCACCGCGCTCAGCCTGATCTGCACGGTCTTCCTCGGCTACGCGCTGTCGCGGCGCGGCATGCTCGGCGGCAAGCCGATCCTGCTCATGGTGCTGGCCACGTTCCTGTTCACGCCCGGCATGATCCCGAGCTACCTCATGGTCAAGGAACTCGGCATGATCGACACCTACCAGTCGCTCATCGTGCCGGTGCTGGTCAACGCGTTCAACGTGGTCGTGGTCAGGTCGTTCTTCCAGAACCTGCCCGAGGAGCTGTTCGAGGCGGCCCGCATGGACGGGTGCGGCGAGTTCCGGATGATGTGGCGGATCGCGATCCCGCTGTCCAAGGCGGTGATCGCCGTCGTCGGCCTGTTCTACGCGGTCTCGTACTGGAACACGTTCTTCAACGCCATCCTCTACATCAACGACCAGACCAAGCACCCCATCCAGGTCGTGCTGCGGCAGTTCATCTTCCGCGGCACCTCGGCCACGGGCTCCGACGTCGCCATCGTGCGTGACCTGCCCGCCTCGTCGGTGCAGATGGCGGTGCTCATCATCGCGCTCGTGCCGATCCTGCTCGCCTACCCCTTCCTCCAGAAGTACTTCACCAAGGGCGTCCTCACCGGCGCCATCAAGGGCTGAGAACCCGGGAGCAACCATGTCATCCATCATGTCCCGTCGTGGATTCCTCGGACTCGCGCTCGCCGGCGCCACGGTCGCCGGGCTCGCGGCCTGCGGCGGCGAGAGCGGCCCCGCAGGCGTGAAGAAGGGCGGCGCGGATCTGTCCAAGAAGCTGACGCTGCCGACGTACACCGCCGCCAAGATCCCCACACCCGACCTGCCGATCGACGCCGGCCAGGACCCCGCGTACCTGAAGTACCCGAGCGAGCTGGTCAAGTCGGTCGCCACCGCGCCGGGCGACGGCAAGAAGATCACCTCGCTCACCCAGACGTGGGACGTCGCGCCGCCCGCCCCCGGCCAGAACACCTACCTGCAGGAGCTGAGCAAGGCCCTGGGCTCCGAGTGGAGCATGAACATCGTCGTGGGCGACGGCTACCCCGACAAGTTCAACGCCATCATCGCCAGCGACGACCTGCCCGACCTGGTCTGGTTCCCGCCGAACCAGGGCCTGCAGCGGGTGCCCGAGCTGCTGGCGGCCAAGTTCCACGACCTGACGTCGTACCTGAGCGGCGACGCGATCAAGAAGTACCCGAACCTGGCCAACCTGGGCGACGTGACCTGGAAGTCCGCGGTCACCGACGGGAAGCTGTACGGCGTCGCGGTGGCCTACAGCCGCTTCGGCCAGGTGTTCCTGGTCAACCAGGACTACTGGCAGCCGGTCGGCGGCACCGAGTTCACCAGCGCCGACGACTTCCTGGCCAAGGCCAAGCAGCTGCTCGACGTGAAGAAGAACAAGTACCCGCTCGAGCCGAGCTACTACAACCACGTGCACATGTTCAGCCACTGGTACGGCGCCCCCAACACCTGGAAGCTGGCCGGCGGCAAGCTGACCCACCAGTTCGAGACGCCCGAGTACCAGGCGGCGCTGGAGCTCGCGGTCAAGTGCTTCAAGGCCAACCTGTTCTGGCCCGACCCCGCCCTGGCCACCATCAAGGACAAGGTCGCCAACGGCCAGATCGGCGCGTACGTCGAGTCGTTCCCCGGCTTCCTCAACGACGCCAAGACCCAGAAGTACAACCTGGGCGCGATCGTGCCGTTCGCGGCCACGCCGTCGTCCAAGCCGGTCTACAACGCCGGGCTCGGCTCGGTGGGCTTCACCTCGATCAGCAAGAAGGTGGACGCCAAGCGCATCGAGACCCTGCTCGGGGTGCTCAACTACCTGGCCGCCCCGTTCGGCACGGAGGAGTACGAGCGCGTCAACTTCGGCGTCGAGGGCACCCACTTCACCAAGAAGGACGGCGACCTCGCCTTCACCGACAAGGGCACGGCCGAGGTGCCCACCACGCAGCAGCCGCTCTCGTTCGTGATCGGGTCGCCGTCCGCGCTGTTCCTGCCCGGCCAGCCCGAGCGCACCAAGCTCATCCACGACTTCGAGACCAAGATCGCTTCTATGCTTCAGGAGCGCGTCACCACCGGCCACTTCTCCGACACCTACACCCAGAAGAACGGTGAGCTGAGCACCATGGCCTCGGACATGGTCGTGGACATCGTGACCGGGCGTAAGTCGATGTCGGACTGGCCGGCCTTCGTCAAGAAGTGGCTGGGCAGGGGCGGCGAGGCGATGCGTGCCGAGTACGAGGCCTCCATCGCCAAGGGCTGATCGTTCTACCGTTTGAAAGGACACTTGTGGAAGACCTGCGCATCGGAGTCATCGGGCTCGGCCTGCGGACGAGTCTCGCCCTGGCCGCCCACCGGCCGGGCGAGGGCTCGGTCGTGGCCGCGCTGTGCGACTCCGACCCGGCAGCGCTCAAGAAGCAGTCGGAGCGGTTCGAGGCGGAGTTCCTGACCGGGGAGTACCGCGAGCTGCTCGACCGGCCGGATCTCGACGCGATCGTCGTCAACACCCCCGACGACACGCACGAGCGCATCGCCATCGACGCTCTCCAGGCCGGCAAGGCCGTCTACCTGGAGAAGCCGATGGCCATCACCGTCGAAGGCTGCGACAACATCCTGCGGGCCGCCCGCGAGACGGGCAGCCGCCTGTACGTGGGGCACAACATGCGCCACATGGGCGTGGTCCGCCTGATGCGCGACATCATCCGCAAGGGTGTGATCGGTGAGCCCAAGACCGTGTGGGTACGCCACTTCGTGTCCTACGGCGGCGACTACTACTTCAAGGACTGGCACGCCGACCGCACCCGTACGACGGGCCTGCTGCTGCAGAAGGCGGCGCACGACCTCGACGTGATCCACTGGCTGGCCGGCGGCTACACCACCCGCGTGAACGCCCTCGGCGACCTGATGGTCTACGGCGACCTGCCGCGCCGCGAGCCCGGGACGCCCCGGCCGGAGGGCTGGCTGCGGGAGTTCGAGTGGCCGCCCACGCAGCGACGCGACCTGCACCACGTGATCGACGTCGAGGACGTCTCGGTCATGAACATGCGCCTGGACAACGGCGTCATCGCCGCCTACCAGCAGTGCCACTTCAGCCCCGACTACGTGCGCAACTACACGGTCATCGGGACCGAGGGCCGGCTGGAGAACTTCGGCGACGGCCCGGGGGACACGGTCAAGGTGTGGAACACCGGCCCCACCTCCTACCGGGACGACTGCGACATCGCCTACCAGGTGCCGGCCGCGCAGGGCTCGCACGGCGGGGCCGACACGCAGATCATGGCCGAGTTCTGCCGGTTCGTCAGGGAGGGCGGGGCGACCGACACCTCACCCGTGGCGGCCAGGATGAGCGTCGCCGCCGGGTACATGGCCACGATGTCGCTGCGCGACGGCGGCATGCCGTACGACGTGCCGTCGCTGGACCCGGAGCTGGCCGCGTACTTCGACAACGGCCAGCGCTGAGCGGCGCCGGGGCCGGGCGGGGGACCCGCGCGGCCCCGGCGGACGTCAGCGGCCGGCGTCCTTGGGGTCGCGCTCGCGCTCCAGGTCGGGGAACGGGGACGGCTCGTTGACGGCCTGGGTGATCTGGCGGGGGCCCTTGGGGCTCTCGGCCTCCTGCGCGTCGGCGACCGCCTCGGCCGCGGCCTCCGAGGCCGCCGCGATCTCCCTGTCCAGCTCCTCCGACGGCCGGGGCTCCTCCTCGCGGGTGGCGGCCGACTTCGGCAGCGCCTCGGTGAACGCCTTCGAGACGCCCTGCAACGCCGAGGTGACCTCGCTCGGGATGACCCAGAACGTGTTGCCGCTGCCCTGGGCGAGCTGCGGCAGCACCTGAAGGTACTGGTAGGCCAGCAGCTTGGGGTCGGGGTCGTTGCGGTGGACGGCCTGGAAGACCTGGTCGATGGCGCGCGACTGGCCCTCGGCCTCCAGGATGGCGGCCGAGCGCTGGCCCTCGGCCCGCAGGATGCGGCTCTGCTTGTCACCCTCGGCCGTGAGGATCTGCGACTGGCGCTGGCCCTCGGCGTTGAGGATCGCGGCCCGCTTGTCGCGCTCGGCCCGCATCTGCTTCTCCATCGCGTCCTTGATGGTCTTGGGCGGGTCGATGGCCTTGACCTCGACGCGGTTGACCCGGATGCCCCACTTGCCGGTGGCCTCGTCGAGCACGCCGCGCAGCTGGCTGTTGATGGTGTCGCGCGAGGTGAGCGTCTTCTCCAGGTCCATCGAGCCGATCACGTTACGCATGGTCGTGACGGTGAGTTGCTCTATCGCCTGGATGTAGTTGGCGATCTCGTACGCCGCCGCCCGGGGGTCGGTGACCTGGAAGTACAGGACGTTGTCGATCTCGACGACCAGGTTGTCCTCGGTGATGACCGGCTGGGGGCGGAAGGTCACCACCTGCTCGCGCAGGTCGATCATCGGATAGACGCGGTCGACGTAGGGGATGACGAAATTGAGACCCGGCTTGAGCGTGCGGTGGTAGCGGCCGAGCCGCTCCACGTTGCGGGCCCGCGCCTGGGGCACGATCCGCACGGCCTTGAGCACGGTGAACGCGGCGAAAAGGATGATCAGCAGTCCGGCTATCAGCAACGGGTCCATGTGGTCACTCCCGTGGATACACGAGGGCCGTGGCGCCCTCGATCTCGATGATGTCGACGGTTGCCCCGGTGGGGATCACCAGGGTCTCGTCATAAGCGCGTGCGGACCACTCCTCACCCCCGATGCGGACCCGCCCGTCGCGGCCCGTGACCTCGGAGACCACGTACGCGGGCTTGCCGACCAGCGCCTCCACGCCGAAACGCTGCAACGGCGGCTGCTGCAGATGGCGGACGGCGAGCGGCCGGATGACCACCATCCCCGCCGCGGACGACAGGGCGAACACGAGGATCTGCAAGGGGACGGGCAGCCCTACGGCGGCCGTCACGGCGGTCAGGAGAGCGGCCACGCCCAGGAGGCCGAGGGCCGCCGTGAGAGTGAACAGTTCGGCCACACCGAGGACGACTGCGAGGATTATCCAGATGACCCATTCATCCATGCTCCGGCCCTCCTGAACCTATAACGGGCCTGTGTGTGTGACTGGTTCCCCCTTACCACCGTAATCCCCCATTCGTCCGCAGGGCACCCGTCACCGGCCGGCCGGCGGGGCGGCCAGGGCGCTTCCCAGGACCCACTTCTCCCACGGAAGTTGCCAGAAACCCCACCCGTTGTCCCATTCCAGCTGGCGGGCGGTGCCCGTGATCAGCACGGGGTCGCCGCGCAGCGACCCGGCGTAGAACCAGGCCGCCTGGTCGGGGCGGGCGTTGATGCAGCCGTGGCTGACGTTTTCCCTTCCCTGGGCCCAGACGTTGTCCTTCGCGTGCACGTACTCGCCGCTGTTGGAGATGCGCACGGCGTGCTCGATCAGCAGGTCGTAGTAGCCGGGGTCGCCCTTGGCGCGGCCTGGGGAGATCATGCGGACCGGGTTTCCCTTGTCCATGGTCAGGTGCATGCCGCTGGTGGTGGTGTATTCGCGCGTGGTGGCCATGCCGGCGCTGATGGCCATCTGCTGCGCCACCCTGCCGTCGCGGCGCACGACCATCTGGTGGGTGCGGGCGTCGACCGTGCTGGTCTGCCTGCGGCCCACGGTGAAGGCGAAGGTGGAGTCGAGGGTGCCGTAGACGCCCGGGGCGGGGCGCACCCCGGCCAGGTGGGCGCTGACCATCACCTGCTGCCCCGAGGCCCAGAACCGGTGGGTGCGGTAGACCACCTGCGTGTCGCTGGTCCAGCGCCAGGCGCCCTCGGCCGGGGTCTTCGTGGTGACCTCCAGCGACCGCTCGACGGCCGCCTTGTCCTGGATCGGGGTGTCGAAGTCGATGACGACCGGCATGCCCACGCCGACGGTCTCGCCGGGCAGCGGCGCGGTGGCGGCCACCCCGAACGTGTGCTCGGCGGCGCGGGTGCGGAAGCGGCCCATGGAGACCGTGGACGGGCCGTTCTCGCCCGCGGCCGTGGCGGTCACGGTGTACTCGGTCGCGGGTTTGAGCGTCCAGTCGGAGCGCCACCTGGTGTGCGAGGCGTCGAGCCGGCCCGGGACGTGCTCGCCTCCCTCGTAGACCAGGACCTGGGTCAGCCGGCCGCCCTGAGCGGTGATGACCAGCCCCTTGTCGGGACGGGCCCGCTTGGCGTCGAAGGCGGGGAAGACGTGCACGACCGCGGGTGCGGCCGGGGAGTCGCCGACGGGACCGCAGCCGCAGCAGGCCAGGAGGAAGGCGACACACAGGATCGCGGCACGCCGCACGTCACTCTCCGAGGGCTTTCCGAGGGAAGGGGAGTTCCCAGGTTAGCGGCGAGTGACGGTCGAAGCACCTTGAGTTACTTATCCGATGGTTCCGGACACCTCGCCCAATGTCAGGCCACCCGCGGTGGCCCGGATCGTCACCGTGTCGCCGTCCTGGAGGAAGGTGCGGGTGTCGCCGCCGGACAGCTTGATCGGTTCGGCGCCGTTCCAGGTCAGCTCGATGAGCGAGCCGCGCTCGTCGCGTTCGGGGCCGGAGATCGTGCCGCTGGCGAACAGGTCTCCGGTACGCAGGGAGGCGCCGTTCACGGTCATGTGGGCGAGCATCTGGTCGGGCGTCCAGTACATGCTCGGGTACGGCGGGCGCGAGATCACGTCGCCGTTGAGCACGACCTCGACGGCGATGTCCAGGCCCCAGTCGCCCTGCCTGCGCAGGTAGTCGAGCGGCTCGGGGTCCTGCGGGCGGCCCGGGACCCTGGGCAGCGCCTCCAGCGGCGTGACCCACGGCGAGACCGAGGTCGCGAACGACTTGCCCAGGAACGGCCCGAGCGGCACGTACTCCCACGCCTGGATGTCGCGCGCGCTCCAGTCGTTGACCAGCGTCACCCCGAACACGTGGTCCTCGAACGCCCCGGCCGGCGAGCCCAGCTCCGACGGCACGCCGACCACGAACCCCAGCTCGGCCTCGATGTCGAGCTTGGCGCACGGCCCGTAGACCCCGGCCCTGAGCTGGCCGTGCGGGCGCCGGACCGGCGTGCCGGACACGACGACCGTGCCCGACCTGCCGTGGTAGCCGACGGGCAGGTGACGCCAGTTGGGCAGCAGCGGCTCGGCGTCGGGACGGAAGATGCGGCCGATGTTGCTCGCGTGGTCGAGCGAGCAGTAGAAGTCGACGTAGTCGGCCACCTCGAACGGCATGTGCAGCCGCACCTGGTCGAGCGGGATCAGGTGGCTCTCGGTGACCGAGGAGTCGCCGGTCAGCTTGTTCTGGATGAGGGTCCTGGTGTCGTGCCAGGCCGATCGGCCCCTCGCCATGAACGGGTTGAGCGAGGGGGCGGCGAACACCTCGTCGTGCAGCGCGGCGGCCAGGTCGAGCACCTTGTCGCCGTACCTGACGCCCACTCTGGGCGATTCGCCCTGACGGGAGAACACGCCGTAGGGCAGGTTGTCCACTCCCCAGCTCACTGAATCACTCCTAGCGTCTGCAGGTCCTCGATGGGCGTGCCGGTGCTGCAGGAGCCGTAGCTGACCAGCAGCCGCCGCGCCCGCTTCGCGGTCTCCTCCGTCACGGCTCCGGCCAGCCGTACGAGATGTCCGACGTCGGTGGTGCGCAGCACGGGCGCGGGGTCGCGGCCTTCCACGGCCTCGCAGACCGACAGCAGCAGGTTGAGGAAGCCGTGCCGGTCGACGCCGAGGCTCGGGTCGAAGTGCCGCACCGCGTGGTGCAGCCCGGCCGTGGCCTTGAACGGGACGTCGGCCTCGACGCAGGCCCGGACGAACGCCGCGAGGTGCTCCACCGAGGGGAACGCCTCGGCCTTGAGCCCGCCGCAGCGCACCTTCAGGCCCACCCCGTCGGGCACGCCGGCGACCTTCCTGTCCGGCGGGACCTCGACGAACAGCCGCACGTGCGCGGGCAGGCCGAGGCGCCGGGCCAGCTCGGCGACGGACTCGTCGGCGCCGAGCCGGATCTCGACGAAGTCCACCGGCAGGTCGCCGAACTCGGGCAGCTCGGGCGTGTCCACGATCAGCCCGATGCGCCGCGGCCGGTAGGCGTGCCCGCGCAGCCGGTCGAGCCGGCTGGCCGGGCAGAGGAAGCGGTGGGTGAGCACGCCGTTGCCGTGCTCCAGGTCGCGCTGGTTGCGGGCCAGCGCCTCGTCCATGTGCAGCGACGTCGGCGGGAACAGGCCCGCGTCGTCGACCAGTTCGGCGAAGAGAGTCATCGTGCCCAGGTCCATGCGTAGCCGGGATCCTCACAGGACAGCGCGCCCGGCCCGAGGTCGAGCGGGCGGAAGGTGTCGACCATCACGGCCATCTCGCTCGTGGTGGTGACGCCGCGGGCGACCGCGTCGATCACCGCCTCGACCGCGCCGGGCTGCGGGCCGTGCGTGAACCCGGCCGGGTGCAGCGAGACCGAGCCGACGTCGATGCCCGAGCCCTTGCGCGCGGTGTAGTCGCCGCCCACGTAGAACATGAACTCGTCGGAGTCCACGTTGTGGTGGTTGTACGGGATCGGGATGGCCTCGGGGTGGTAGTCGAGCGGCCGCGGGCAGAACGAGCAGACCACGAACCCGGGCCCCTCGAAGGTCTGGTGCACCGGCGGCGGCGCGTGCGTCTTCTTCACGATCGGCTCGAAGTCGTCGATGTTGAAGGCGTACGGATAGAGGTAGCCGTCCCAGCCGACCACGTCGAAGGGGTGGTTGCGGTAGACGAGCCTGGTCAGGCCGCCTCGCGTGCGGACCAGGACGGGCACCTCCTCGCCCTCGACGAGCAGGGTCTGCGAAGGGGCGCGCAGGTCGCGCTCGCAGTACGGCGCGTGCTCCAGGAACTGCCCGTACTGCGACAGGTAGCGCTTGGGCGGCCTGATGTGCCCGGACGCCTCGATGGCCAGCACGTTGACCTGCCCGTCGGGCACCCAGCGGTGGATCGTGCCGGTCGGGATGACGACGTAGTCGCCCTCGCCGGCCTCAATGACGCCGTACGTGGACTCGAAGCGGACCGAGCCGCGCTGCACGTAGACACACTCGTCGCCCATGGAGTTGCGGTACAGCTCGCTGGGGCGGTCGCTGGTGGCGTACGACAACCGGACGTCGGCGTTGCCGGCGAGCAGGATGCGGCCGTTGACCAGGTCACCCGCGCTCGACAGCTCCTGGGTGCGGAAATGGCGCGGGGAGAGCGGCAGGTTGGGCTCCAGCCGCGTCGTCGCGGACGTGGGCGTGACCGCCTCGGCCTTGATGATCGCGGTGGGCAGGTGGCGGTGGTAGAGCAGCGAGGAGTCGGACGAGAAGCCCTCCTCGCCCATCAGCTCCTCGGCGTAGAGGCCGCCGTCCGGCCGCCTGAACTGCGTGTGCCGCTTGCGCGGCACTTCCCCAACGACGCGGTAGTACGGCATCCGCCCTCCATGTTGTCCGCTTACCGGACGCATGTGTCCTCTATGTGTGACTACCGTCCGCCATCGGTGTGGAGATGTCAACCCAGCGCGGCGGCCAGCTCGGCGGCCGCCGCCACCACGCGCGGCCCCGTCTCCTCCTCCAGCGGGCCGAACGTCACCACCCCCACCGAAGCCTCCAGCCACGGCAGTCCGGTCACGGGCGCGGCGATGCCCCGCGCCCCCACCTGCAACTGCCCCTCCGTCACGAGGTATTCGTCGCGCCCCTCGCGCAGGGCCAGGATCGCCCGGCCCGCCGCGCCTTTCGCCAGCGGATGGCGCGACCCCTCCCGGTAGGCCACGTGCAGGTCGGTCCAGGACGGCTCCACCACCGCCACCGCCAGCCCGTCGTCGCCCTCGGCCACGGTCAGGTGGGCGGTCGCGCCCACCTGCTCGGCCAGCCGCCGCAGCGTCGGCACCGCCGCCGCCCGCAGCAGCGGCTGCACGGCCTGGGCCAGCACCAGCACCCCGAACCCGAGATGCACCCGCCCTTCGGCGTCGCGGCGGACGAACCCCTCGTTCAGCAGCGTCGTGAGCAGCCGGTAGACCACCGGCCGGCTCAGCGACAGCTCGGTGCTCAGCTCGGTCGGGGTGCGCCCGCCCTTCCCGTCGGCGAGAAGTCGCAGCAGGCGCAGCCCGCGTTCGAGCGTCTGGGCGGATTCGGCGGCCATGACTTCGATTATGGAGTGGCGGCCGACCAGTGAAAGAGCACGGTGAAGGGGTACGTAGGGACGAGAAGGCGTCGGGGGGTGGAGATGCGGCAGAGGTGGCTGTTCCTGGTCGCCGGGCTGGCTCTCTGCGCCCTGCCGCCGGCCGTGCCGTCGCTCACGACGCCGATCGCGTACATGGCGAGGGAGACCCTGATCGACCCGCCGCCGCGCCCGGGGGCGACCGGCTGGTCGAGAACACCTTCTACCTCACCCAGGGCATCACGGTGAGCCAGTGGCTGCTGCCGGTCGCCAAGGGCGTGACCTTCCGCGCCGGCTACGTCGCCGTGGGGGTCAACGTCGACGCGGGCGGGCGGTTGTCCGGCACGCCCTCGCGCGTGGGCACGTTCATCGCCCCGGTCCGGCTCTGCACGGGGGACTCGTGCGAGGAGCAGCTCATCACCCTCGTCGTGCTCGGGAACGTTCCATGGGAGCCGCGCGAGCTGACCTTCCCCGGCCGGGCCGGCGTCCCGCTCGCCGGCGAGATCGGCATCAACGGCGGCCCCCAGGGCGTCATCCCCACCTTCAGCGTGACCGACCACGCCAAGCTGCCCGCGGGCGTGACGATCGGCCCCGACGGGCACGTGGGCGGGGTGCCCCAGGCGGCCGGCATCTCCGAGGTCCCGGTGCGCGTCTGCGTGGCGGGCAACTGCGCGGGCGTCGTGGTCCGGTTGATCATCGTCTGAGCCCTTGCGCGGGTGCGGGTCCTGCGGTCACGGTGGTTCCATGAAATCGGTCATTGTGGTCGGAGCCGGTATATGGGGGTCGTCACTGGCGTTGCGGCTGGCCGAAACCGGCTGGCTGGTGACCCTGGTCGAACAGCACAAGCCCGGACACGTCCGGCAGGCCAGCGCGGGGGAGACGCGGCTCCTGCGCTGCGCGCACGGCGCCGACGACTGGTACGCGCGGCTGGCCTGGGAGGCGCGGGAGGGCTGGCGGCGGCTGGGTGAGCGGGCCGGCGAGGAACTGTTCCTGGAGTCGGGCATGGTGTGGTTCGCGGCCCGGCCGGACGGGTGGGAGCACGCCAGCGCCCAAGTACTGAAAAATCTGGATATCCCGGTTGAGGTGCTCGACCCGGCGGACGGGCGGCGGTTCTTCCCCGACTACCGCGGCGACGACCTGAGCTTCCTGCTCCGGGAGCCGCACGCGGGCGTGCTCAGGGCGCGGCGGGCGACGCAGGTGACCGCCGGGCTGGCCCTGGCGGCCGGCGTCCGGCTGGTCAGGGGACGGGCGGCGCCCGTGCCGGGGCTGAGCGCGGTCGAGGTGGACGGCGAGGTGCGGCGGGCCGACCGCGTCGTGTGGGCGTGCGGCGCCTGGCTGCCCGGCCTGTTCGCCGTGCCGGTCACGGTGACCAGGCAGGACACGGTGCACTTCGCCGCGCCCGCCGCGTGGTCGTCCCCCGAGACGCCCGCCTGGGTGGACTACGGCTCCTCGGCCTACGGGCACGGCGACGTGGACGGGGTCGGCATGAAGGCCACCTCCGACGCCGAAGGGGAGCCGTACGAGCCGGAGGAGGGCAGCCGGGTGGTGGATCCGTCCGCGGTCGGGCAGGCCCGCGACTACCTGCGGCGCAGGTTCCCCTCGCTGGCCGCCGCGCCGGTGCTGTTCAGCCAGGTCTGCCAGTACGCGCTCACCCCCGACGCCGAGTGGATCATCGCCGAGGACGCGCCCGGCGTGTGGCTGCTCGGCGGCGACTCGGGCCACGGGTTCAAGCACGCACCGGCCCTGGCCGCGTACGTGGCCGCGATCCTGGACGGCGAGCGCGTCCCCGAGCCGCGCTTCGGGCTCGGCCACGAGCGCGCGGTCGCCCGCGGCCTGCGCACGAGCGGAGACCTCGGGGTAGGGCCCGCCTCACCGGAACTCGGGGGACGACGGGCATGATCGGCGCGGGCGTGCGGATCAGACTTTCCCTGTAACCGACACGACAGGGAGCCCGCCATGACCACCGCCCTCGCCTCGCAGACCGCCGAGCCCCGTACCCCCCAGCCGCCGCCCGTCGTGCACGCCGCCGCGCTGCTGTGGATGTCCGCCGTCGCGGCGGGGGCGTTCGAGACCGTCCTGGCCGTCGGCAGGGAGCTCTACGAGGGCACCTCGGGCGTCCTGGACCTGCTGCCCGGCGCCGGTCTGCGGGTGGCCGTCTTCGCCGCGGCGGTCTTCCTGGCGCTGCGGATGCGCGCGGGGCAGAACTGGGCCAGGCTCACGCTGGCCGTCGGGCTCGGCGTGTTCGGCACGTTGTCGCTGGTCGTGGGGCCGATCCAGTGGCTGCTGCACGGTGGCTCGATCGCCGAGGCGGCCGCCGGGGCCGACATGGTGACCTGGCTCTTCACGATCAGCCGGGTACTGCACGTGACGGCCGTGCTCGGGGCCGTCACGCTGATGTTCCAGCCGAGGGCCAACGCCTGGTTCCGCTCAGAGTGAGACCGGCTCGGGCTCCGGCTCGGGGGCGCGCAGGTTGCGCACCCCCGGCGCGGCCAGCGCGGCCAGCGTGGACAGCACGACGAGGGCGGCGCAGCCGAGCAGCGCCCCCTCGGTGCCGAAGGCCACCGCCGCCGGCGCGGCCAGCATCAGCCCGATCGGCCCGAACATCAGTGACCCGAGCGCGTCGTACGAGCTGACCCGCGACAACGACTCCGCCGGGATCTCGCGCTGCATCGTCGTCTGCCACAACACGCCGAAGACGTCGAAGCACACGCCCAGCACGAACGCCCCCGCCACGATCGCCCACAGCGGCGCGTCCAGCCCGAGCAGCACGTACGGCAGCGCGGTCGGCAGGCACAGCAGCGTGCCGAGCAGGATCGGCCGGCGCGGGCGCAGCCGCAACGACACCAGCACCCCGGCGATCGTCCCGACGGCCTCGCCCGCCAGGAACGCCGACCAGGCCGCCGGCCCGCCCAGCGTCTCCTTGGCCAGCAGCGGCCCGAGCACGCCGTGCCCGGCCTGGATCGCCATCACCAGCACCGAGAACTGGGCGACCACCACCCAGATCCACTGCCGCGAGCTGAACTCGCGCCACCCGTGGCGCAGGTCGGCCAGCACCGAGTGCCGCTCGGCCGCCGCGCGCTCGGCGAGGGTCGGGCGCAGCAGCGCGATCAGCACGCCGGCCAGCGCGAACATCGCGCCGCTGACCAGCAGGGCCCAGCCGCCGCCGAACAACAGCACCGTGCCGCCGCTCAGCACCACCCCGGCCACGCGCGAGGCGTTCGCGCCGAGGCCGAGCAGCGCGTTGCCGGCCTGCAGCCGGTCGGCGGGCACGACCTCGGGGATGATACCGGTCAGCGCCGGGAACATGATCGCCATGCCCACGCCGCAGGCCGCCGCCGCGACGCTCATCACGGGCAGCGGCGCCCAGCCGGTCAGCATCATCGCCGCCAGCGCGAAGTAGCCCAGCGCCATGAGCAGCTCGCCGGCCATCATCACCCGCTGCCGCGGCAACCGGTCCGCGATCACCCCGCCGATCAGCATGAACACGATCATGGGCAGCGACTCGGCGGTGAGCACCACCGACAACGTCGTGGCGTCGGCGCCCGGCAGGTCGAGGATGCCGAAGGCGAGCGCCACGGGCGCGAAGGCGCTGCCGAGCATGGAGATGGTTCGCGCGGACAACAACAGGGCGAACTTGCGGTCGCGGAGCAGCCCGAGGTCGCGGAGGTAGCTGTGCACTGGGCCGGTCCCCTCGAAAACGGTCAAATCCGTCCCAGTCTGCCGTTTCTGTCGGCGCGTTGTCGTCCCAATATTTGTCACGGAGGTGACAGGGCCGGCCGCGAAAAGTGCGGGCGTCAGGCAAGAACCGCGCCCGGTTCTCGCGTAGTTTCCAGGCATGCCTGACGCGCAGGTCGATCGCACGCCCCGGCGGGCCGAGGGCGGGCCCGAGGGGGCGCGGGAGGAAGCGGCGCGCACCGGGTGGGTCAGGGTGGTGCGGGGACGTACGAGGGTGGTGCGGGAGAACCCGGACGGCTCGGGGTGGCACTGGGCGGAAGAAGACGGATGATCACCCCGCCGCTGCCTCGCCAGGGCTCGACTGTGATGCCTACTGCCCGTCGAGAACCGCGTGAGGACCGCCGTGGATCTCATTGAAGGTTGTTGATCGTCCAGATATTGTGCTATTTGCCCACGATCGCCCCCCATGGGAGTAAAGGCGTCATGCGACTGCGGAAGATCTTCGTCATCGGACTGACCCTGTCGTTGCTCGGCGTCGGAGTTCCCGCCTGGTCGCAGGACGATCCACGGGGCTGCAACGACCTGATGTCCGCCGACACCCCGGCGTACGTCGTCTGCCGCTGGCTGGCCACTCCCGAGGAGGCCGCCGACATCGCCCGGTTCTGGCTGGACAACGACGGCAAGAACATGATCGACTCCGGCCCGATGCGCGAGATCGTGGTCGACTGCTCCGAGCCGGGCAACGAGTGCGCGACCGACTCCGAGGGCGACGGCGAGATGCACGACGTCGACTCCCCGGACGTCGACGGCGCCGAGGACGGCGGCACCCCCGACCAGTGCCCGGACGGCCAGAAGTGCCACGTCGACCCCGACGAGATCTCCGCCGCCGCCAAGACGGCCGCCGCCGAGAGCCCGGCGGGCCAGGCCGTGAAGAGCGCGGTCGAGGCCGGCCTGCGGACCTGGATCGAGACCGAGCTGGCCGACGACTACAAGGCGGGCAAGCTGGCCGAGGCCGCCAAGAAGGTCGCCGCCCTGGCCGCGCAGCCGGGGGTCGCCGGGATCAGGTTCACCTCGCAGCTCGGCTACAACCAGACCTTCGCCACGGCCGAGGAACTGGACAAGTTCGTCACCGAGGCCACGACCGCGCTGCGCAACCTCGTGCCGGGCAAGAAGCTGGCGGCGCACACGGTGGTCCCGCTGTTCGGCTGCGGCGCCAACGACGCCTGCAAGGCCGAGATGACCAAGAAGTACCCGCTGCTCGACCCCGCCCGCATCGGCGCCTGGCTCTCCGGCGGCCAGATCGACCAGCTGACCCTGGACACCGGCCACCTGGCCACCGAGTACGCCACCTGGAAGATCGACGCCGCCGAGGCCCAGCGCAACCAGTGGATCCAGGTCCGCGCCCGCGCCTGGGACGCCTACGCCCAGATCGCCGCCGAGGACGCCGGGTTCACCGCCGCCGGCACCTCCAAGCTCACCGCCGAGCAGGCCACCCAGGCCATCACCGACCGCATCGCCGCCCCGCTCCAGGCCGACGCCGCCGAGACCGTCGTCCTGTGGAGCCGCTGGCAGGACGCGCAGGGCCAGGTCAACCGGGTGTACGGCGAGAAGTGGGCGGCCAACGCCACCTGGGACCAGCTCAAGAAGCTCGGCACCGTGCGCCCGAGGCTGGCCACCGTCTACGACTACAGCAGCCCCGAGGCCGACGTCGCCACGGACATCAAGAACCTGTCCGAGGTCTTCGGCCAGGTCTACCTGCACACCGCCTGACGGGAGCCGCCCGGTCCCGGCCGGTCCCCGCCGGGTGCGGCGGGCCGGTCACGACCGGGCGGCGATGAGGGCCTGGCGGGCCCTGAGCGCGATCTCCAGCTCGAACCGGATGTCGGGGTCGGCGAGCTGGTCGCCGTAGAGCTCTTCGAGCTGCCGCAACCGGTAGCGCACGGTCTGCGGATGCACGTGCAGCCGGGCGGCCACCTCGCCGGCGCCCCGGCCGTGCCGCAACCAGGCGAGCAGCGTCTCGGCCAGCCGGTCCTGCTGGGCGGGCCGCAGGTGGGCCAGCGGCGCGAGGCGGGCCTGCGCCATGGCGCCGACCAGCTCCTCGTCCTTGAAGACCACGAGCGTGGCCATGTGGTCGGCGCAGCGCAGGAGGCCGCGCGGCAGCACGCCGCGCCGGGACAGCTCCAGCGCCTCGCGCGCCCACCTCAGGGACGTCGCCGCCGCGGCCAGCGGCACCGCCGGGCCGATCGCGGCACGGTGGCCGCGCAGCGCGTGGTCGAGCAGCTGCGCCTGCCCCGGCCCGTCCGGATCGGGCACCAGCAGGCACGGCGCGGGCCGCTCCAGCCCGCCGAGCACGTCGGGCGGCAGCGCGGGCGCCCGGTACGTCCCGTGCCGGTCGTCGAGCGCCACGCCCGCCACGGTCCTCGGCAGCCGCCACCCGGCGGCCCTGGCCAGGTCGGCGATGGCCTCGGGGGCGGCGGGCGGCCGGCTGAGCAGCAGGTCGAGCAGGCGGTTGCGGCGGCGTTCGAGCTCGCCGGCGGCGTGTGCCCTGGCCTCGTCGTAGCCCGCGGCGGCGGCGTCGGCGAGCTGGTCGAGGCAGACGAAGATGGCCTCGCCCAGGTCGTACAGGGTCTGCGAGGTCAGGCCGAGCGGGTCGGCGATCTCCGTCAGCCGCCGCCAGCAGACGCGGGCGCCGAGCCGCATGGCCGTCTGCAGCGGCTCCAGGTTGCGGCCCTCGGCCGCCTCGCCCTTGCCGATCATGCGGAACGGCTCGGGGTCGAAGGGGGCGCCCGGGTTCTCGATGCGGTCGAGGAAGCCGTCGATGGCCTCCTCGACCGCCATCTTCACGACTTTGATGTAGATCTCGTCGGCCGGTCTGGCGTACTCGGGGATCCGGGTCTGGATCTCCTCGATCACCTCGGCGGAGACCCTTCCGATGCCCGCCTTGAGCGTTCTCACGATGTCCGCGGGGAGCCGGGTTTCGCTGATGTCACTCTTGATGGCCATCGTCCCTCCTGTCGCCATTGTGGCTCAGGCGACAAGAGTTTGCCTAGCAAGAGCTTGTTTCTGTCATTTCTGCAGGAATGCGCCGAACTCGTCCACGTCAATCAGGCCGTCGCCGTCCTTGTCCAGTTTCCGCACGCCTTCCTGGGCGGCGTCCAGCGTGATGGGCTGGCCGAGGATCTCCATCAGGCGGACGAGTTCGACGGCGGAGATGCGGCCGTCCTTGTCGACGTCGATGAGGTCGAAGGTGATGGCGTGGTCGCTCATAGGGGGTGCCTTTCCTGTGTTACCGGTGCGTCGGGTCAGACCTTAGTGGCGACTTCCCGAAACGTGCCGATGAATTCGGGCGGCTCGCCGGAAATGCGGCCTTTCCCGGATTGACCGCCTCCGCCGCCGTGTCAGACCGTGGCGGCGGCCTGTTTCAGGGCCTCGACGAAGGCGGTGACGTGGGGGCGGGCGTCCGCGCGGCGCCAGGCGATGGCGAGCCGGCCCGGCTGGAGACCCGTCACCGGGCGGTAGACCATGCCAGGACGCTTGTAGAGCGCCGCGTTCCCCTCGGCCACCAGGACGACGCCCAGACCGCTGATCACGGCCTCGAACACCTCCTCCGGCGTGTTCGCCGTGACGCCGACGACCGGGTCGTCGTCCCGGGCGTCGCGGGCGAGCCAGAAGTCGCGCAGCGGGCCGGCCGCGGCGGGCAGCGCGATGAACGGCTCGTCCCGCAGCTCGGCGAACGGGACCTCGGCCATGCCGGCCAGCCGGTGACCGGCCGGCATCGCCACCCCCCGCTCCTCGGTGACCAGCACGTACGTCTCCAGCCCCGGCGGCACCGGCAGCCAGATGAACGCCACGTCGGAGGAGCCGTCGGCGAGGCCGCCGCTCGGGTCGTCCCAGCCCACGAGCCGGAGCGACACCTCCCACCCCGGCCGGGCCTGCCGGAACAGCCGCAGCGCCTCCTGCTGCAACCCCCGGCCGACGGCCGTCTGCATCCCGATGACCAGCGTCCCGGCGGGGGCGGCGGCGCGTGCCGTCTCCACCCCGGCGGCCCAGCGTCCGAGCAGTTCGCGGGCCACCGGCAGCAGCGCCGCGCCCTGCCGGGTCAGCGTCACGCCGCCGTGCACCCGTTCCAGCAGCGCGAACCCGAGGTGCCGCTCCAGCACCCTGAGCTGCTTGGACAGGGCCGGCTGCGAGACGAAGAGCCGCTCGGCGGCGCGCGTCACGTTCAGCTCCTCGGCCACCGCGACGAAGTAGCGGAGCTCCCGCAGGTGCACGTCCATAACCGATGGTTATAGCAAAGGGTCTTGGACGCCGGGCGCCCCCGGCGGCACGATCATCGTCATGAAGACACGCGAACTCGGAACACTGCAGGTCCCCGCGCTCGGTTTCGGCGCGATGGTGCTCTCGCCCGGTGTGTACGGCGACATCGACGACGCCCGTGCCGAGAAGGCGTTGCGGGCGGCCCTGGACGGCGGCGCCGGCCACATCGACACCAGCGACGCCTACGGGGTGGACGGCCACAACGAGCGCCTGGTCGGCCGCGCGCTCAAGGGGCGCCCCCGGGACGAGGTCGTGGTGGCCACCAAGTTCGGCCTGGCGATCCCGGACGGCGAGCCCAGCCGCCCGTACCCGGTCGGGTACGCGTTCAACGAACTGCGCGTGAACGCCGACCCGCGCCTGGTCCGCCGCTACGCCGAGCGCAGCCTGCGCAACCTGGACACCGACACGATCGACCTGTACTACCTGCACTACCCGGACCCCGGCGTCCCGGTGGAGGAGACGGTCGGCGCGATGGCGGACCTGGTGCGCGACGGCCTGATCAGGCACATCGGCCTGTCGAACGTGACGGCGGCCCAGCTCAGGGCCGCGCACGCCGTCCATCCGGTGACGGCCGTGCAGAACGAGTGGTCGATGTGGCGGCCGGTGGAGCCGGACCTGCTGGCCACGGCCCGCGAGCTCGGCGTCGGCCTGGTGGCCTGGAGCCCGCTGGGCAACGGCTTCCTGACCGGCACGGTCCAGCGGCTGGAGGAAGGCGACTTCCGCCACAACGCGCCCCGGTTCTCGGCGGAGAACCTGGCCGGCAACAACGACAGGTACGCCCCCATCCGCACCCTGGCCACCAACCTCGGCATCACCCCCGCCCAGCTGGCCCTGTCCTGGCTGCTGCACCAGGACGAGCACGTGGTGGCGATCCCGGGCAGCCGCACCCCCGCCCACATCGAGGAGAACCTGGCCGCCGCCGACCTCACCCTGCACCCGGACACCCTGCACAGGATCCACGAGGCGCTGGTCAGGTTCGACGTGTCCGGCGGGACCCTCCTGTGAGCGCCGGGCCGCCGCCCAACAGCGTCGCCCGGGTGGCGCACAGGGCCGCGCCCACGAGCAGGACGGCGACCGCGGCGACGACCCGCAGGAGCCCGTCGGCCGAGGACGGCGCGGCGAAGTAGACGCTGCCGAGCCCGGCGACGGCGGTCACCCCGGCCAGCACCGGCCCGGTGGCGTTCAGCGCCGAGATCGCCGACGCCAGCCGCGGCTCGACCAGCGTGGTGACGCGCGCGATCAGCGGGCTGTACCCGGCGGCGTGCCCGGCCCCGGCCAGGAGCAGCAGCGGGACGGCCACGTCCGGCCGCCACTCGTCCCGGCACAGCAGCACCAACAGGCCGGCGCCGGCCGCGAAGGCGACCGGCCCCGCGACCGGCAGAACCCGCTGCAGTCCCGGCGGATACCGGGTCCAGCTCAGGCTGAGCGCGCCGAATCCCAGCGCGTACGGGACGAAGGCCAGCCCCGCCCACAGCGGCGAGTACCCCAGCGCGGTCTGGAGGTGCAGCGTGAGGGTGAGCAGGAAGACGGTGTAGCAGCCCATGACGATCCAGCACGCCGCCAGCCCCGGTTTCACCCCGCGCGGCCGTACCGACGCCAGGTCCAGCAGCGGGTGCCGGGCCCTGGTCTCGTGCCGGACGAACACCACCGACAGCGCGGCGCCGCAGGCCAGCGAGATCCACACCCAGAGCGGCCGGCCGAGGTCGCGGCCGAAGATCAGCGGGACGGTGATCGCGGCCATGGCCGCGGTCAGGATCGCCACGCCGCCCGGGTCCAGGCGCGTCCGCGCGGTCACGGGCGAGGGCGGCAGCAGGCGCGGCCCCAGGGCCAGCGAGATCACGCCGATCGGGATGTTGATCAGGAACACCGGCCGCCAGGACAGGCCCAGGAGGTCGGCGCTGACGACCAGCCCGCCGACGACCTGCCCCAGCGCGACGCCCAGGGCGAGCACCATGCTGTACAGGCCGATCGCCCGGCGGCGGGCGTCGCCCGCCCAGTGCGTCTGGATGAGCGCGAAGATCTGCGGGGTGAGCAGCGCCGCCCCGACGGCCTGCGCGATCCGCGCGAGCACCAGCACGCCGACGTCGGGGGCCAGCCCGCACAGCAGCGAGGCGCCGGTGAACCAGCCGAGCCCGAGCAGGAACGCGCGCCGCTGCCCGACGAGGTCGCCGATCCGCGCGCAGGTGACCAGGAGCACGCCGACGGTCAGGAGGTAGCCCGACACGACGAGCTGGATCGCCGTGCCGCCGGCGTCGAGGTCCTGGCGGATGGTCTGCGCGGCGACCGACACGATCGAGCCGTCCATGGAGGCCATGACCTGACCGGTGAGCAGCACGGCGAGCATCGGGCCACGGCGCACGCCCGTCACCAGGGGAGAAACGGGAGAAATCACCCGCTCAGCATCGGCCGTCCGCCCCTGCCCGGTCTTGAAGAAACTTGCAGGCCCGGTGGGGTCACCGGGTCGCGTCGAATCCGGCCGCCAGGCCGAAGGACGCGAAGACCTCCGGCCCCTGGAACACCGAGTTCCGGCTGATGCCCTCGGCGGTGACGGTGAAGATCTGGAGCGTGTGGGGCTCGTACCGGTCGCCGGCGCGCCGGAAGGCGCCGAACCCCGGCTGGCCGTTGGCCGTGACCGCCTCCAGCCGCCAGTCGGTGCCGGCCGCCTCGAAGACCCAGTCCATGAACAGGCCGTAGTTGCCGCGACCGGCGAACCAGTTGAGCATCGGCGGCATCTCCATGACGACGTCCTCGGTGAGCAGCCGTTTGAGCTCCTCGACGTCGGCGTGCTCGAAGGCCCGCATGTAGCGGTCGACCCAGGCGCGCTGTTCGGCCGGCGGCGGCTCGCCGAGCGGTTCCCGCCGGACGCTGGCCTCCTTCACCCGGGCGCGCGCCCGCTGCAGGGAGCTGTTCACCGACACGACGGTGGTGCCGAGGATCTCCGCCGACTCCGACGCGGAGAAGCTCAGCACGTCCCGCAGGATCAGCGCGCCGCGCTGGCGCGCCGACAGGTGTTGCAGGGCGGCGGCGAACGCCAGGCGCAGGCCGCTGCGCTCGACCACGGTGCCGGCCGGGTCGCCGGCGTCCAGCATCGAGTCCGGCAGGGGCTGGAGCCAGGCCAGGTTCTCCCCCTGGACGAGCGGCGCCAGCGGGTCGGACGCGGCCACCAGCCCCGACGGCAGCGGCCGGCGCCCCCGGACCTCCAAGGCCGTCAGGCAGGCGTTGGTCGCGATCCGGTAGAGCCAGGTGCGCAGGGAACTGCGTGTCCCGTCGTACTGCTCCCGCGCCCGCCACGCCCGCAGGTACGTGTCCTGGACCAGGTCCTCGGCGTCGTGGGGCGAGCCGAGCATCCGGTAGCAGTACGCCAGCAGCTCCTTGCGGAACGGCTCGATCCGGCGATCGAAGCCCTCTTCTCCCGGCGTCACCGCGTCCACGCCCTTTTCCTGCCTTCCGCCGGCCTACGGGTACGTCAGCCTGCCACGACGGCCGGACTGTTGTGGTAGGCCGCGAGCAGCCAGGCGCCGTCCCGCTTCTCCAGCACCCAGGTCGCGTACACCATACGCTCGGCGGGCACCTCGGTCTCGCCGGGGAACCTGACACCGGTCTCGCTCACCGCGATCGCGGCGCTCTCGCCCAGGAAACGGATGCTCTCCAGCTTGTCGGCCGTCGTGCTGCCCTTCAGGTAGGACGCGAAGCCCTCGGCCATCTTCCTGCGCACCTCCTCCTTCGACCGGCGCACGCTGCCGGGCATGATCGCGGTGGCGTCCTCGGTGTAGTCGGTGACGAAGGCGTCGGCGTCGCCGTCGGCCCATGCCTGGTAGAGGCGCTCAAGCACGCTCTTGATGGCGGCCACGTCGTGCTCTCGGGTCTCGGTCATGGCTGTTGTCTCCTCATCGCTGGTGACAGGTTCACGGATACGTACCGGCGGGGCCGCCGGAACTCATCGCGCCGGGGCGGAGAACTTTCGAGCAGTTGCGGTTCGGGTTACGAACTATTATGGTTCGTAATACGAACAAGCTGTTGTCCCGACAGGAGATGTGCACCATGAGCCGTACTGTGGCGATCATCGGTGGTGGTTACGGCGGCGCGGCGGCCGCCAAGGCGCTGGACGAGCACGCGGACGTCGTGCTCATCGAGCCCAAGGACGCCTTCGTCCAGAACGCCGCCTCCATGCGGGCCCTCGCCCAGCCGGAATGGGCCGGGAAGATGTTCTTCCCCTATGACAGGTTGATGCAGCGTGGCCGGATCGTCCGGGAGCGGGCGGTCTCAGTGGATTCGCGGGGTGTGCTGCTGGCGTCCGGGGAACGGGTGGAGGCCGACTACCTCGTGCTGGCCACCGGGTCGGGGTACCCCTTCCCGTTCAAGTTCGAGGACGACCTGGCCGGGCAGGCGCGCGAGCGCATCCACGCCGTCCACGGGGAGCTGGCGGGGGCCGGGCGGGTGCTGATCGCCGGGGCCGGGCCGGTCGGGCTGGAGCTGGCCGGGGAGATCAAGGCGGTGTGGCCGGACAAGCGGGTCACGATCGTCGATCACGGCACGGAGCTGCTGCCGGGGTTCGAGCCGCAGGTGCGCGCCGATCTGCGCAGGCAGCTCGCCGAGCTGGGGGTGGAGCTGCTGCTCGGCACCGCTCTGGACGCCGAGCCGCCCGCCGAGCCGGGGCGGGCCGGGCCGTTCACCGTCGGGTCCACGGCCGGGGAGCTGTCGGCCGACATCTGGTTCCGCGCGTACGGCGTGCGCGTCGAGACCGGCTACCTCGGCGGTGACCTCGGCGACGCGCGCACGCCCCGCGGCCACGTACGGGTGACCGAACGGCTCAACGTCGAGGGGCACGAGCGCGTCTACGCGATCGGCGACATCACCGACCTGGCGGAGGCCAAGATGGCCGGGAACGCGATGCAGCACGCCGAGGTCGTGGCGGCGAACATCATCGCCCAACTGCGTGGCGAGCGGCCCTCGTCGGTGTACCGGCCCTCGCCGCTGCCGTTCGTGCTGCTGCCGCTGGGGGCCGGAGGAGGCGTCGGCCAGCTGCCCTCGCCCGACGGGCCGATCGTGCTGCCGGCCGAGTCGGTGGCCGACTACAAGGGCAGGGACCTGTTCACCGGACGGTTCGCGGAGCTGTTCGGGCTCGCCGCCGAGCCGGCGCCGGCCGGGGTGTGATCGCGGGCGGCGGTCAGGGGGTGTCGGCGCGCTCGATGAAGACCGTCGGGGCGTTGTTGTCCCGCACCAGGCGGGAGAGCAGGTCGGCGAGCGTGGCGCGCTCGGCCTCGTCGAGCCCGGACGGAAGGTCGTCGATGCGCCGGCACGCCTCGGTGTAGAACTCGTCGGCGAGCTTGGCGCCCTCGTCGGTCAGCGTGACCTGGACGGCGCGCCGGTCGGCGGGGTTGGGCTCGCGGCGGACCATGCCGCGCTGCGCGGTGCGGTCGACCAGCTCGGTGAGGCTGGACTTGGCCAGGCGCAACATCGCGCCCAGCTCGCTCATCCCGTACGGCTGGGCCATCAGCACGCACAGGAGCTGACCCTGCTGGGAGGTCAGCCCGTACGCGCGGGCGGACTCGGCGTAGACGGCGTTGACCAGGAAGGTCGAGCGCACCAGCGCGGAGACGACTCCCAGCTGCTCCTCGGGCTTGGCCATGAGATCAGCCTAACATCAGTTCGGCTACCGAACTAATGGCCGCGGACGGCTGCTCGGGTTCGGCGATGCCCTCGTAGCCCGAGGTCACGGGATTAGAACCGGACGCAAACCCCCAAAAGGACATTTCTTCTGCGCGGGTGGGTAGCAGGGCCGCCATGCGACTGACGTACACCTCCGACGTCTGGTGGAAGAACGCCGTCGTGTACTGCCTGGACGTGGAGACGTTCAAGGACGGTAACGGCGACGGTGTGGGCGACTTCCGCGGCTTGACCCAGCAGATCGACTACCTTGCGGGTCTCGGCGTGACCTGCCTCTGGTTGATGCCGTTCTTCCCCACCCCCAACCGGGACGACGGTTACGACATCACCGACTTCTACAGCATCGATCCCCGGCTGGGGACCTTGGGCGACTTCGTGGAGTTCATGCGGACCGCCAACGACCGGGGCCTGCGGGTGATCGCGGACCTGGTCGTCAACCACACCTCGGACCAGCACCCCTGGTTCAAGGAGTCGCGCAAGAGCAAGGACTCGCCGATGCGCGACTGGTACGTCTGGTCCGACACCCCCGAACCCGACGATCCGAAACAGGTGGTCTTCCCCGACAAGGAGGACTCCATCTGGCAGTACGACAAGGGCAGCGGCCAGTACTACCTGCACAGCTTCTACCGTCACCAGCCTGATCTGAACGTCGGCAACCCCGAGGTCAGGGACGAGATCACCCGCATCCTCGGCTTCTGGATGGAGCTCGGGCTGTCGGGCTTCCGCGTGGACGCGGTGCCGTTCCTCATCGAGAACGTCAACCCCAAGCTGGCCGACCCGCACGAGTTCCTGGCCGATCTGCGGGCCTTCATGACCAGGCGCAAGGGCGGCTCGATCCTGCTGGGCGAGGTCAACCTGCCCTACAAGGAGTTACTGCGGTACTTCGGTGAAGGGCTCGGTGACCAGATCACCATGTGCTTCGACTTCATCGGCATGCAGAACAGCTGGCTCTCCTTCGCCCGTAACAACGCCCGCCCCCTGATGGACGCCCTGCAGGAACGCCCCCGGGCCCCCAAGGACTGTCAATGGGCGATGTTCCTCCGCAACCATGACGAACTGACCCTCGACAAGCTCACCGACGAGGAACGCCAGGAGATCTTCGAGGCGTTCGGCCCCGAGAAGGACATGCAGATCTTCGGCCGCGGGCTGCGCCGGCGGCTGCCCACGATGTTCGGCGGCGACCTGCGGCGCATCAAGATGGCCTACAGCCTGCTGTTCTCCCTTCCGGGGACCCCCGTGATCTTCTACGGCGAGGAGATCGGCATGGGGGAGAACCTGGACGAGGAAGGGCGGATGGCCGTCCGCATCCCCATGCAGTGGTCCGAGGACGGCGGCTTCAGCCAGCAGGAGAAGACGGTCCGCGAGATCCCCGAGGGCTCCTTCGCGCCCGACCGGGTCAACGTGGCCGACCAGAAACGCGACACCGACTCGCTGCTGCGCTGGTTCCAGCTCCTCATCGAGCGGTACCGCGAGTGTCCTGAGCTGGCGTGGGGGCAGTACACGGTGCTGGACACCGGCGACGACGCGATCTTCTCGCACCGCTGCGACGCCGACGGCGCGACGGTCGTGGTCGCCCACAACCTGTGCGACACGGCCAAGGACGTCGACCTGCGGCTGGACGGCCTGGAGAACTGCGACCTCACGGACCTGCTGGTGGACGGCACGATCAAGGTGTCGGCCGACGGCACGGCCAAACTCGCGCTGGGACCGCACGGCTGCCGCTGGCTGCGCGCCTCGCCCCCGAACTGCCCCCGGAGGACGCGGGCGTCATGTCGCAATGAGGCCGGACGGCCGCGCGGCCGAAGCCTCCATGAGCCGCGGGCCGAGGCTTTCGCGAGCCGGACGGCCGCGCGGCTTTCGCGCGGTCGTCAGGGCGGGGGCGGGTAGGCCGCCATGGCGAGTTCGGCGACGCTCAGCAGGCCGGCGTAGGAGGCGCCGTCGCGTGACTGCGTGGACATGCCCTGGATCACCGACGCGAAGAAGGTGGCCAGGGCTTCCGTGTCGGTGCCGGGGGCCAGTCGGCCGGCCGCCACGTCGTCGTCCACGCGCTTCCTGATCGCCGCCTTCGCCGCCTCCCTGAACCCGCGCAACAACTCCTCCACGTCGGCGGACTCCGGCCCGCAGTTGACCGCGGCGGTGATGATCAGGCAGCCGGGCGGGTGGTCCGCGTTCGTGTACTCGGCGGCCGACTCGCGCAGCACGCGTTCGACGGCCCGCCGGCCGGTGGGCTCCTCGGCGAGCGCCCTGGTGGTGAACGCGCCGTGGGTGAGCTGGTAGCGGCGCACCGCCTCCTCGAACAGCCGCCGTTTGTCGCCGAAGGCCGCGTACAGGCTGGGGGGCCTGATGCCCATCGCGGCGGTCAGCGCCGCGATCGAGGTCGCCTCGTAGCCGTGCTCCCAGAACGCGCGCAGCGCGCTCTCCAGCGCCGCGTCCCTGTCGAATGCCCGCTGCCTTGCCATGCGCCCATTCTATAGCGATCGCTATGTTATGGTTTCTGTATCGATCGCTACAGAAAGGATTCGAGCGATGAGGACTGCCCTGGTGACCGGCGGCGGGAGAGGCATCGGCCGGGCCATCGCGCTGCGCCTGGCTAAGGACGGGTTCCGCGTGATCGTGAACTACGCCGGAGACGCCGCCGCGGCCGAGGAGGTCGTCGGGCTGATCGGCGCGAACGCCGTGGCCGTGCGGGCCGACCTGGGCGTGCCCGAGGAGGTGGAGCGGCTCGCCCGCCGGGTGGCCGAGGAGACCGACGTGCTCGACGTGCTGGTCAACAACGCCGGCATCGGCCTGTCCAAGCCCCTCGCGCAGGAGACGGAGGAGAGCTACGACCGGATGTTCGCGGTCAACGTCAAGGGCCTGTTCTTCCTCACCCGGCGGGTGCTGCCGCTGATCCCCGACGGCGGCCGCATCGTGAACATCACCTCCGGCGCGACCCGCATCGCCTTCCCCGAGGGCATCGCGTACGCGATGACCAAGGGCGCGGTGCAGGTGTTCACGCTGGCCCTGGCCAAGGAGCTGGGGCCGCGCGGCATCACGGTCAACAACGTCGCGCCCGGCATCATCGACACCGACGTCAACGCGGGCTGGCTGAGCGACCCCGAGGCCCGCGCGTACGCGGCGAGCAGGCACGCGCTCAACCGCATCGGCGAGCCCGGCGAGATCGCGGACGTGGTCGCGTTCGCCGCCTCGCCCGGAGCGAGCTTCATCACCGGCACCACCCTCGACGCCACCGGCGGCGGAAACCTCTAGGAGACACCTCATGCCCACGGTCATCCACGACGGCGGACACGTGCACTTCAACCGGGCGGGCAGCGGCCCCGGCCTGGTCATGGTGCACGGCACCGGCGGCGACGCCGCCACCAACTACGGCCACCTCGTCCAGAACTTCACCGACATCCGCACGGTGATCACCCCCGACTACGCGGGCAGCGGCGAGACCGCCGACCCCGGCGGCGACCTCACGCTCGACCTGCTGATCGAGCAGGTCGCGGCGACCTTCCCCGAGGGCGGCCCGTCCGACCTGGTCGGCTTCTCGCTGGGCGCGGTGGTGGCGGCGGGGATCGCCGCCCGGTATCCCGAGCGGGTCAGGCGGCTGGTGCTGATCGCGGGCTGGACGCACGCCGACGACCCCCGGCTCCGGCTCGGCCTGCGGACCTGGGCCCGGCTGGCGGCCACCGACCCCGAGAGCTTCGCGGCGTACGGCCCGCTGGTCGGCTTCAGCCCGGCCTTCGTGAGCGGCCTGGGCGAGGACGGCCTGAAGGCCATGATGGCCGGCGACCCGCCCCCGGGACGGTACGCCAGATCGAGCTGGACCTCAGGACCGACATCAGGGACCTGCTCCCGAGCATCACCGCGCCCACGCTGGTCGTCGGCTGCACGCAGGACCACCTCGTCCCGGTCGGGCACGCCCGCGCCCTGCACGCCGCGCTGCCCGGCAGCCGTTACGCCGAGCTGGACAGCGGGCATGTGGTGCTACACGAACGTCCCGAAGAGGTGACAGCCTTGATCCGCGATTTCGTAACCAACGAGTAATTTGTCCTGGTTACCCTCCAGGCACATGCAGACCAAGAAGCTCGCCGCCACAGGGGCCGCCGCGCTGACCGCGCTGGCCCTGGTGGCGCTTCCCGCCCACGCGAGCGGGGACAAGAGCGTCACCGTCACCGTGATGGGGACGTCGGACATCCACAGCAACGCCCTCAACTGGGACTACTTCAAGGACGCCGCCTACGCCGACAAGCAGGGCAACACCATCGGCCTGGCCCAGGTGTCGTCGCTGGTCAACAAGGTCAGGGCCGAGCGCGGGGCGGACCACACGCTGCTGTTCGACTCGGGTGACACGATCCAGGGCACGCCCCTGGCCTACTACTACGCCAAGGTCGAGCCGATCACCGAGACCGGGCAGACCCACCCGATGGCCAAGGCCATGAACGCCATCGGCTATGACGCCGTCACCCTCGGGAACCACGAGTTCAACTACGGTCTGCCGCTGCTGGCCACCTGGATCAGGCAGATGCGGGCGCCGGTGCTGGGCGCCAACGCCGTGCACGCCGGGAGCGGGCTGCCGGCGTACCGGCCGTTCGTGATCAAGACCATGAAGGTCAAGGGCGAAAAGCCGATCAAGGTCGGCGTGCTCGGGCTGACCAACCCGGGTGTGGCCATCTGGGACAAGGCGAACGTCGAGGGCAAGCTGCGCTTCACCGACCTGGTCGAGTCGGCCAGGAAGTGGGTGCCGGTCATCCGCGGCCTCGGCGCGGACGTGGTCGTGGTGACCGCGCACGCGGGCGACAGCGGCATGTCCTCCTACGGCACCGACCTGCCCGTGGAGAACGCCTCGGCGCTGGTCGCCGAGCAGGTGCCGGGCATCGACGCGGTGCTGTTCGGGCACGCGCACAACGAGGTCGCCCAGCGCTTCGTGACGAACAAGGCCACCGGGCAGCAGGTGCTGCTCACCGAGCCGGGCAAGTGGGGCCAGCGCCTGTCGCGGCTCGACTTCACCCTCACCAAGCAGCGCGGCAAGTGGGTCGTCACCGGCAAGAGCTCAAACACGCTCAACACCAACACGGTGACGGCGGACCCGAAGATCGTCTCGCTGCTCAAGCCGCAGCACGACACCACGGTCGGCTACGTCAACAAGGTCGTCGCCAAGTCGGCCGAGGAGCTGTCGGCGGCCGAGTCGCCGTACAAGGACACGCCGATCCTCGACTACATCCAGCAGGTGCAGACCGAGACCGTGAAGGCCGCCCTGCCGGGCAACACGCTGCCGGTGCTCTCGATCGCCGCGCCGTTCAGCCGCACCGCCGTCTTCCCCGCCGGTGACGTGCGGGTCAGGGACGTGGCCGGGCTCTACGTCTACGACAACACGCTGCTGGCGATCAAGCTGACCGGCGCCCAGATCAAGGACTACCTGGAGTACTCGGCCCGGTACTTCAACCAGCTCAACCCGGGCGACCCGGTGGACGTCACCAAGCTGACCAACGCCGGCAACACCCCCGACTACAACTACGACCAGCTCTCGGGCGTCTCCTACGACATCGACGTGGCCAAGCCCGCCGGGCAGCGCATCGCCAACCTCAGCTTCGAGGGCGCGCCGATCCCGGCCGGCAAGGAGTTCGTGGTCGCGATCAACAACTACCGCCAGTCGGGCGGCGGCGGCTTCCCGCACGTCACCACCGCTCCCGTGCTGTACAACGCGCAGGTGGAGATCCGCCAGGCGCTGATCGAGTACGCCACCGCCAAGGGCACGATCAACCCCGCCGACTTCGCCTCCGCCAACTGGCGGCTGACCCGCGACGGGGCTCCGCTGTTCTGACCTGACGCCAGGCGGGCGCTCCAGACCGGTCACCCGCCTGGTCACAGGTACGAGGGCCCGCTCACCCGGTGCCTGAACGTCCACCACACCCACCCCTGCGAGGCCACCAGCAGCGGGATCAGGACGAGGACCACCGGCACCAGCAGCGCCCCCGACGACCCCGCCACCAGCGGCAGCCGCAGCCCGGCCAGCACCCCGACCACCAGCAGCGCACCGGCCGTCAGCGCGTATGTGCGGCCCTCGCCCGCCTCGCCGGACAACACCCCGGCCCGCTCCCGCAACGATCCGCGCAGCCGCAGCGCCGCGAACGCCAGCCCGTGCACCGCGAACAGCGCCGCCACCACCAGCGCGGCCAGCAGCACGAGCGGCCCCTGGATGCCGAGCAGCACCTCGGCCAGCAGCAGCCCCCAGCTCAGCGCCAGCCCCCAGCTCCCGGCCACGATCCCGCCGTCCCAGAACGCCTGCCAGCGCGCGCCGGGCACGCGACCCCGCAGCCACAGGCCCATGTCCCTGACCACCCACGAGACGAGCAGCGCGACGACCACCGCGTAGTTGCCGCTCAGGAGGTGGCCCTCCAGGTCGGGGAAGAGCCCCGCGAGCACGCCGGCCGTGGCCACCAGCCACACCTCGTTGCCGAGGAAGAAGGGCGCGATCGCGGCGATCACCTCGCGCCGCTCGCCCGCCGACCGCCCGAGGTACGGCAGCGCCATGCCGACCCCGATGTCGGCCCCGCCCAGCACGAGATAGCCGAGGGCGAAGAAGGCCAGGACGAAGATCTCCATGATCGGCTCCTTCAGAAGGCGGGGACGGGGACGGGCGTCTCGGCCGGAAGGGCGCCGAGCGCGACCGCGCCGGGCCCGCGTCCGGCCGCCCGGGCCAGCAGCCAGTAGTTGACCGCGATCAGCACCGTGAACACCGACACGAACGCCGTCAGCGACAGCCGCATCTGGCCCTCCGTAACCGGCGACATGGCCTCGGACGTGCGCAGCAGCCCGTAGACCACCCACGGCTGGCGCCCCATCTCGCGGAAGGTCCACCCGGCGAGCATGGTGACGAACGGCACGGGGATCATCAGCGTCAGCAGCCAGTGCCAGGCCCGGAAGCCGCGCACGACCGGCCGGAAGAACATCAGCAGCAGGCTCAGCCCCGCCACGGCGGTCATCACCACCCAGAGGATCATCATCGTGATGCCGGCCCCCTGCACCCAGCCGGTCGCAGGGAGGTAGTCGCCCGGCCCGAACCTGGCCGTCATGTCCGCCTGCACCGCGGCCAGCTGCTCGGCCCGGCCCGTCCAGGCCGCCGCCTTGGCCGGCTGGAGGGTCTGGAACCCGAGCCCGCCGAACGTCACCGTGAAGAACGAGGCCGGCAGCGCGACGCCGACGCCGATCCGCAGCGACTTCCTGAACAGGTCGTGCTCGGCCGTGCGCCTGCGCAGGTGGTAGGCGCTCACCCCGGCCATGAAGAACCCGCCGACGATCATCGCGCCGCCCATGACGTGCCCGAACGCGATCTGCGCGGCCGGGTTGGCGATCATCGCCCCGAAGTCGGTGAGCCGCAGCCTGCCGCCCTCGACGGCGTGGCCCACCGGGTTCTGCAGGAAGCCGTTGGAGATCATGATCCAGAACGCTGACGCGTACGCGGTGAGCGTGACGACCCAGATCAGCGCCAGGTGCGCCCAGCGGTTCAGCCGGTTCCAGCCGAAGATCCACAGGCCCAGGAACGTGGCCTCGACGAAGAAGGCCACCAGCGTCTCGATCGCCAGCGAGGCGCCGAAGACGTTGCCCGCGTAGTCGGTCAGCCCGCTCCACGACAGGCCGAGCTGGAACTCCATGACCAGGCCGGTGACGATGCCCATGGCGTAGTTGATGATGTAGAGCTGCCCCCAGAACCTCGTCATCCGCAGGTGGACGGGGTCGCCGCTGAAGGTGGCCCGGGTCTGGACGACGGCCACCAGCGTCGCCAGGCCGAGCGTCAGCGCGACGAAGAGGAAGTGCGCGCCCGCGGTGAACGCGAACTGCAGCCGGGCGAGGTCGACGGTGTCCATGCCGAGAGCTTGACGTCACGGCCTGCTCCGCCGCGTCATGCTCCGGTCTGCAATCCGGCGTACAACCCCGGGGCGAAGATCACTAAAGTCGTACGACTCAGGTTGTAAGCCAGCCCGGCGTGATCATCCCGGCCTCGTAGGCGACCACCACGAGCTGGGCCCTGTCGCGCACGCCGAGCTTGGTCATGATGCGGCTGACGTGCGTCTTCGCCGTGGCGGGGCTGAGCACGAGCCGGGCGGCGATCTCGTCGTTGGACAGCCCGGCCGCCACCAGGCCCATGACCTCCCGCTCGCGCTCGGTGAGCGCGTTGAGCTCGGGGCCCGGCTCGGGCCGCTTGACCCGGCCGGCGAACTCCGCGATCAGCCGCCGCGTCACCGACGGCGAGATCAGCGCGTCGCCCCTGGCCACGACCCGGACCGCGTGGATCAGCTCGGCCGGCTCGGTGTCCTTGACCAGGAACCCGCCCGCGCCCGCCCGCAGCGCGCCGTAGACGTAGTCGTCCAGGTCGAAGGTGGTCAGGATGATGACCTTGACGCCGTCGAGCCGCGGGTCGCCGGCGATGCGCCGGGTGGCCTCCAGGCCGTCGAGCTCGGGCATGCGGATGTCCATGAGCACCACGTCGGGCCGGTGCTCGTGGGCGCCCGCCACGGCCGCCGCGCCGGTGCCGGCCTCGCCGACGACCTCGATGTCGTCCTCGTCGGAGAGTATCGACCGGAATCCGGCGCGGACCAGGTTCTGGTCGTCGGCGAGCAGTACGCGGATCATCGGGCTCCGTTCAGTGGCAGGCGGGCGACGACGCGGAAGCCGCCCTCGGGGCGCGGGCCGGCCTCCAGGTCGCCGCCGAGCGCGGCAGCGCGCTCGCGCATGCCCTGCAGGCCGAAGCCGCTGCCTTCGGTGTACGTGGCGCCCGGGCCGTCGTCCTCGACCCGGATCAGGATGGTTCCTGAGGAGTTGGTGACCGAGAGGGTGGCCTTCGTCGTGCCGGAATGGCGGGCGACGTTGGTCAGCGACTCCCTGATGATGCGGGCGGCGGCCAGGTCGACCTCGGTCGGCACGGCGTCCAGCGGCCCGGACGGCTCGACGGCCACCTCCAGCCCCGACGCCGCGACCAGGTCCGGCAGCCGGGCGAGGCTGTCCGCGGGCGCGGTCGGCGCGTCCTCGTCCACCTGGCGCAGCACCCCCAGCGTGGTGCGCAGCTCGCGCAGCGTCTCCTTGCTGGTCTCCTTGATGGTCCGCAGCGCGGCCTCGGCCTTCTCGGGACGCCTGGCCAGCCCGTGCAGCGCCGCCGACGCCTGCACGTTGATCATGGAGATGTTGTGCCCGAGCACGTCGTGCAGCTCCCTGGCGATGCGCAGCCGTTCCTCGCTCTCGCGCCGCCTGGCCTCCTCCTCCTTGGAGTGCTCGGCGTCCAGCGCGCGCCGCTGCGCCTCCAGCAGGTACGCCCGGCGGTTCCTGGTGACCCCGCCGAACGCGATCGCGGCCACCACCCAACCGGTGATCGCGCCGAACATGCTGTCGTCCACATGCCTGGACCCGTGGGCCTCGCCGAACCCCATCGCCAGCAGCACGGCGGCCCCGGTGGCGATCGCGGCGACCAGCCGTCCCTGGTCGGCGGCGGTGTAGAGGGCCACGAACACCAGCACGACCAGCGGCCCGTCGAACCGGGCGAGCGGATAGTAGGCGGACACCGCCACGACGACCACGACCAGCGAGGTGACGGGAAGGCGCCGCCGCAACAGCAGCGCGCCGCACGACACGATCGGCAGCACCACGTCGAGCACGCTCGCGGACTGCTCGCTCCTGAGCCCGGCGACCAGGGTGCCGGCGAGCGCGACGGTGATCACCGCGAGGGACACCGTGCTGCTCGCCGACAATCTAGGCATGTGCTCCATTTTGTATGGTCGTGCGAGTGATGGGGTAGTTGACCGAGATGAGTACCAAGGATGAGCTCCGGCAGGTCGAAGAGGACCTGGCCCGGCTGAAGGCGGAGAACCAGGACGTGCGCGACCAGGTGGGCACCATGGGCGCGACCGACCAGATCGAGACCGCGGCCATGATCGCCCAGGCCGACGAGCAGGCCGAGCTGATCGCCGACCTCGAACGACGCCGTGCCGACCTGGAGAGGCGGGTCGAGGAGGAGGGCTGAGGCTCAGCGGCGCAGCGGAGCGCCCACCTCGTGCAGGTGGCGCAGGGCCTGGCCGTAGGAGGCGAAGAGCCCGGTCTGCAGGTAGCTGACGCCGACCTCGGCGCAGTAGCTCTCGACGATGGGCTGCGCCTTGCGCAGGTTGGGCGCGGGCATGTTCGGGAACAGGTGGTGCTCGATCTGGTAGTTGAGCTGGCCGAGCGCCACGTCGGTGAACAGGCCGCCCCTGACGTTGCGGGAGGTCAGCACCTGCTTGCGAAGGAAGTCCAGCTTGTCGTCCTTGGTCAGGACGGGCATGCCCTTGTGGTTGGGCGCGAACGTGGAGCCCAGGTAAAGGCCGAACAGCCCCTGATGCACGATCAGGAACACCAGCGCCTTGCCGAACGGCAGCACGGCGAAGACCGCGCCGAAGTAGAGCACGGAGTGGGTGGTCAGCAGCGCCAGCTCGGCCCACGGCCGCTTGGCCGCCGGCGCCAGCAGCGCCTTGAAGCTGGCGATGTGCAGGTGCCAGGCCTCGAGGGTGAGCAGCGGGAAGAACAAGAGCGCCTGGTACTTCGCGACGGCACGCGGCAGGCCCGTGCTCCGCGCCACCTGGTCGTCCGACCAGACGATGACCGCGGGTGAGACGTCGGGGTCGTGGTCCTCGTGGTTGGGGTTGGCGTGGTGGCGGTTGTGCTTGCTGGTCCACCATCCCCAGCCCAGGCCGATGCCCAGGTTCCCCAGCAGGAGACCGGTCACGTCGCTCGGCCGCCGCTTCCTGAACACCTGGCGGTGGCCCAGGTCGTGGGAGACGAAGCCGATCTGTGCGAAGACCACGGCCAGCGCGACCGCGACGAGCAGTTGCCACCACGAGTCGCCCACCCAGGCGAACAACGCCCAGCAGCCGAGGTACGCGGCGACCACGATGGTGAGCCGCACCGCGTAATAGACGGGACGCCGGTCGAGGAGACCGGCGTCAGAGATTCGGCGGGCTAGTCGGGCGAAGTCACTGCCCCGGGTGTCGACCACACTTGGACTGGCCACAGATCTCCTCACATTGCGGTGGAAAGTTGCCACAACCCTGGCGTATCCGCCGCGAAACCGGAAGGTGTTCCATGGTCGTCCGGGGAGCGGCGGAGAAGGGGTTCGTCGTCGGTTTCCGTGGCCTCTTCCCCGACCATATGGCCCGGCGGCGCATGCCGCGTACGCGACGGGCTCAGTCGAGCAGGGAGAGTGCGTGCCGCTCCGGGTTCGGCAGCGCGGTTCCCCTGGTCAGGGCCTCGTGGAAGGCGTCGGGGCCGAGGGCGGAGCGACACCGTCCGTCCAGGGCGACCAGGGCGGGGTCGGCGGAGTCGCCGAGGCCGCGCAGTGCGCGGGCCGCGCCCAGCAGCTCGGCCGCCGGCCGGGGCGGCAGGTGCTCGGCCACGCCTTCCAGCACGGTCGCGCGGGCCGTCCGGTCGCCGCAGGTCTCCATCAGCTCCAGCGCCGTGCGCAGCGGCGGCCCCGGCTCCGCCACGCGGGCCAGCTCGACCTGCATGAACGCCCTGAACTGCGCGGGCCCGTCCCCGCTGCCGAGGGCCAGCGCGCGGTCGAGCAGCCGGGCCGCCCCCGACCGGTCGCCGGTGCGCCGGGCCAGCTCGGCGCGGGCGTGCAGGACCCTGGCCTGGGTCACCGCGTCCTCGGCCCGCAGCGCCGACCGCCACGCCTCCGCCAGCGTGGCGGCGGCCCCCTCGTGGTCGCCCGCCCGCGCCTTGAGCTGCCCGAGCCGGAGCAGGAACGTCATCGGGCCGAACGGCGCGTCCATCCCCGACAGCTCCGCGGCCAGGCGTCCGGGCTCCTCGGCACGGGCGAGCGCGGCGGCGAAGTCGCCCCGGTTCTCGGCGACCAGCGACAACCAGTAGAGGCAGGCCCACTGGCCCCAGCGGTCGCCGGTGCGGCGGAAGCCGTCGAGCGCCGGGCCGAGCAGGTCCTGCGCGCCGGCGACCGTGCCGTACTCGAACCGGACGATGCCGCCTACCAGCAGCGCGGCCGAGCGCGTCCACAGGTCGGGTGAGTCGCGCAGGCGTTCGACGGTGTCCTCGGTGAGCTCGACGACGTCGGCGGGCGGGCGTTGCGCGCCGCTCATGGCCCAGAAGTTCAGCGCGGCGGGATGGTCGGAGTCGAGCACCGCCGGGGTCGGCTCGCCGCCCGTGAGCACCCGGCACAGCCCGTGCGCCAGCTCGCGCCCCGGCGGTGGCACGTCCCCGACCCGGCGCAGCACGGCCGCCGCCCGCTCGCTCATCTCGCGCCGCCGTCCGCGCATGATCCACGGCCAGAACCGGGGCAGGATCAGCCGGAGCGGGTCGTCGGAGTGGCGCAGCGCGGCGTCGAGGTTGTCCTGCTCGGCGTCCAGCACCGCCAGCCAGGCGAGCTGCTCGCCGGTACGCAGGAGGGGATCGGCGGTCTCGGCCAGCCGGGTGTAGTAGCGGGCGTGGGACTGCTGGAGGGCGGGCAGGTCGGCGGCGGCGTACTGCCTGATGGTGGCCAGCATCGAGTAGCGGTCGCCGGAGACCGAGACGAGCGACTTGTCCACGAGCGAGGCGAGATCGTCCGGGTCGCCGCCGCACACCTCCGCGACGGCCTCGTACGTCGCGCCGCCGGAGAAGACGGTCAGCCCGCGCAGCAGCTCGCGCTCGCGTGCCGACAGCAGGTTCCAGCTCCAGTCGATGACGTCGCGCAACGTACGATGACGCGGCTCGGACGTACGCCCCCCGCGAAAGGCCAGCCGGTCGCCGAGCTGCCGGACCAGCACGGACACCGGCATCGTGCGCAGCCGGGCGGCGGCCAGCTCGATCGCCAGCGGGATGCCGTCGAGCTCCCGGCAGATGCGCTCGGCGTCGGCCGCGCTCACCTCCAGGCCGGGCCCGGCCGCCGCGGCCCGCGCCAGGAACAGCTCGGCGGCCTCGGGCAGCGGGCGGACGGGATGCAGCACCTCGCCGGGGATGTCGAGCGGCTCCCTGCTGGTGGCCAGGACGCGCAGCCCGGCGACCTCCGACAGCAACCACCGCGCGACCGTGGCGGCCTCCTCCACGACGTGCTCGCAGTTGTCCAGCACGATGAGCGGCGACGTGCCGCGCAGCGCCCGGACCACGTCGGTCGTCCTCAGCACGCTCTCGACCGCGGCCCGCACGCCGGTGGCGGAGGCCAGCTCCACCAGCCACACGCCGTCCGGCACGTCGAGGCCGCAGGCCGCCTCCAGCGCCAGGCGGGTCTTGCCCACGCCGCCGGGGCCGACCAGCGTGACCAGCCGCTCGTCCCGGCCGCCCAGCAGGGCGTGGAGCCGGGCGACGTCACCGGCCCGGCCGACGAAGCCGGTGAGCCGGGCGGGCAGGTTGCCCCTCGGCACGGGAGCCGGGTCGCGCAACGCCGCCATATGCGCCGCGCGCAGCTCGGGGCCGGGATCGACGCCCAGCTCGTCGGCCAGGTCGGCCCTGATCCGCGCGAAGACCTCCAGCGCCTCGCCGCGCCGCCCGCGCGCCACCAGCGCCCGCATGAGCAGGGCGTGGAACGGCTCGCGCAGCCGGTGCGCCGCGACCAGCTCCTCCAACTCGGCCACGACCCCCGGCCCGCTGTCACGTTCGCCTCGCGGCTGCCCGGATGGGGGCTCGGGCGCGGGCTCGGGCTCGGCCGCCAGGTCGGCGGTGATCGCGGCGGCCAGGGCCGTGAGGCGCAGTTCCTCCAGCCGGGCCGCGGGCGCGGCGGCGAACGCCAGCCCGGCCGCGTCCGCCAGTGCGGGCCCGCGCCACAACGCGAGCGCGCCGCGCGGGTCACCGGCCCGCACCAGCCGCTCGAACGCCGACGCGTCCACCTCGCCGGGCGGCACGTCCAGCAGGTAGCCGGCCGGGTGCGAGGAGATCAGCCCGGGTGCCTGCCGGCGGGCCCGCGACACCAGCGACTGGAGCGCCGCGGCCGGATGGTCGGGCGGCTCGCCGGGCCACAGGTCGTCGATCAGCCGGTCGGCGGTCACCACCCGGCCCGGGTCGAGCGCCAGACGGACGAGCAGGGCGCGCACGCGGGCGCCGCCGATCTCGGCCCCAGCCACCTGGAGCGGCCCCAGAACCCCGATCCGCATGCAACCACCGTACGGGCATACAAGCGTGCCGGGTTCCCGGCGGATCGCCCGCCTTCACCCGGTTCGAGCAGCCCGGAACGGTGAGCTCAGCTCTCCGAGAGGCGGTCGAAGAGGGTGAGCGCCGCCTGGCGCACCTCTTCCGGGGTCAACCCGTCGAGGGCCTGCCGCGCGTCGGCGATGTCACGCGTCGTGGCCAGCGTGATGGCCACGGACGAGGCGGCGGCGCGGTCGATCGATCCCGTCGGGGCGGCGTCGGCCAGCTGCTGGGCGCTCGCGGCGAGGTCGAGGTTGTCTCTCAACGGATCTCCTCGGACGAAGTCGGCTTCGCACATTTCATCACTTTGCGTCGCCCCACATCCACCATTTGTTGAATTCGGGACGTTATGCCCTGAGCGGGTCGTGCCCGACGGACATGAGCTCGCGCCGCGAGTCGTCGTCCGTCCGGTCGCCCATGGTCTCGACCAGCTCGATGACCTGACGCATCACGTCCAGGTCGGCCTTGGTCAGGTCGCCCTTCCGCTTGCTCAGGACGTGCAGCACGCCCCTGCCCAGCTTGTCGATGCCCATGTCGGGGTCGGGAGGGAAGCCCTCCTCGTCCGAGGCGTCGGCGAGCAGGTAGCCGCGCAGCTCCTCTGAGTTCATGTTGACCGCCCGGTGGAACTCGTCCCAGAGCGTGTCCGTGTCGAAACCCTCAGTCATATGGGCCGCCTACCCGCCCGACCCTCGCGTTACGCCCCGGGAACGGTCAGCCCCGACTCGTAGGCCGCGATCACGGCCTGCACGCGGTCCCGCAGCCCCAGTTTGCTCAACACGTTGCTGACGTGCGTCTTCACGGTGTGCTCGCTGACCACCATGGCCTCGGCGATCTCCGCGTTGGACAGCCCGCGCGCGATCAGCTGCAGCGTCTCGCGCTCCCTGGCGGTCAGCGACTCCAGCGTGTGCGCGGGGGCGGGCGTCGTCGCGGGACGGGAGGTGAACTCGGCGATCAGCCTCCTGGTCACCGTGGGCGCGAGCAGCGACTCGCCCGCGGCCACCACGCGCACCGCGGTCACCAGGTCGTCCCGCCGCACGTCCTTCAGCAGGAACCCGCTCGCGCCCGCGCGCAGCGCGTCGAACACGTAGTCGTCCAGGTCGAACGTGGTCAGCATCAGCACCCGGCAGGCGGTCTCGGCGCACACGATCCGGGCCGCCTCGATGCCGTCCATCCTGGGCATGCGGATGTCGAGCAGCAGCACGTCCGGCTCGTGCGCCCGTACGGCGGCCACGGCCTCGACCCCGTCGCCCGCCTCGGCCACCACCGAGATGTCGGGCTGGGCGTCGAGGATCATCGCGAACCCGCCCCTGACCAGCTCCTGGTCGTCGGCCACCACGACGCGCACGCTCATCGGCCGGCCCCCAGCGGCAGCCGCGCCGACACGGCGAAGCCGGGCCCGTCCGCGCGCGGGCCGGCGGTCGCGCTGCCGCCGCAGGCCGCGGCCCGTTCGCGCATGCCGATCAGGCCGTTGCCGCCCGCGGGCAGCGCGCGGCCGCCGCCGCGCCCGTTGTCCGTGACGTCGATCATCAGGTGGTCGTCCTCCCAGGTGAGCCGGATCTCGGCGCGGTCGGCGCCGGAGTGCTTGACGATGTTGGTGAGCGCTTCCTGCGTGATCCGGTAGGCGGCCAGCGCGCTGTCGGGGCCGATCGGGCGGGGCTCGCCGGACTCGGCGAAGCTCACGTCCAGGCCGGTGCCCGCCACCTGACCGGCCAGCGCGGGCAGGTCCGCGAGGGTCGGCTGCGGCGCCCGCGGCGCCTGCGGCTCGTCCTCCTTCAGTACGCCGAGCATGCGGCGCAGCTGCACCATCGCGTCCCGGCCCGCGGCGGCGATGGCGTCGAAGGCGGCCTCGGCCCTGGCCGGGTTGCTGCGCACCACGACGGGCCCCGCCTCGGCCTGGACCACCATGAGGCTGACCGCGTGGGCCAGGATGTCGTGCATGTCGCGGGCGATCCTGGCCCGCTCGCGTTCGGCCGCGCGCTCGGCTTCCAATTGACGCTCCCTTTCGAGCCGGGCCGCGCGCTCGGCCAGCTCGGCGGCGTGGGCGCGGGACGTGGCCGCCGCGCGGCCGATGGCGTAGGCGGCGGTGAACAGGGCGACCCCGCGCATCGCGGTCTCCCACGAGCCGACGGCGGCCAGGCCGCCGACGAGGGTCACGACGAGCATGACGACCCTGGGCAGGCGGGGTGAGTACGCGGCGACCGTGTAGAAGGCGACCAGGGCGCCGTACCAGATGGGCTGGCGGGCGACGTTGTCGGCGAAGTCGTAGAGCGCGCCCACGACCAGGCTGGCGATCAGCATGGTCACCGGCCACCGGCGCCGCCAGACGACGGGAAGCGAGGCGCCGATCGCGACCACGTAGCCCCACCAGTCCCACCTGCCGCCGTACGGGTCATGGCTGGAGACCAGCGGCCAGACCTGGACGAGCGCGATCAACAGGGCGAGCGCCCCGTCCACCCAGAGGTGGGGGAGCGCTCGAAGCCGGCGACGAAAGACGTCGACAAGCGTCAGATCGGACACAGGGTCCCATTGTTCCTCACGCATGGACGAGCGTGCGCCGGGCGCCGGCCAGGGCCTGGCGGCGGGCCGGCGGCCAGAACGCCACCAGCATGAGGACGGCGCCGACCGGCATGAGGTCCAGGCTGACGAGGGGGACCGCCTGGATCTGCTCCCACAGCACTGTCATCGCGGCGTGGTCGGCGGCCATGAACCCGACGACGATGTCGATCGCGAACTGCGCGGCCGCGCACGCGATGCCCACCAGGCCGACCACGAGGCTGGTGGTGGCGATGCGGCCACCGCCCAGCATCCGCCACATATCCCGAAATATCACGATGAACAGGGCGAGGGCGGCAAGAAAGGCGAGATGGCCGGTCGTCCAGGCCAGTCCAGGGCCCCGGCTGCCGTCGAAGCCGTCGATGATCCGGATCACGCCGTACGACAGGACGAGCAGCGGGGCGGCCACGAAGGCGGCGCGGGTGTTCATCAGGGGTCTCCTCGAGGGCGGGGCGATGCACTTATCCTGCGGTTCTCCGCTCCGAATGTGATCGCCGGGACGGGCGATCCTCGGCCTCGCTCTCAAGAGGGATGCCCCTCGCTCCCGTCCCCCACAGGCATGCCGACAACAGGAGTCGGCTTGACAAGCGATATTGTCGGTGCGATCGTCGGCCGCACACCGCGCCGGGCCGTGACAGGGAGACCGCCATGCCGCACGAGTTCGAGATCCGCCACGAGATCCCGCTGGACGCCGCCCCCGACGTCGTCTGGCGGGCCATCGCGGAGGGGCCCGGCATCGACTCGTGGTTCATGGGCCGTACCGAACTGGAACCGCGCGAAGGCGGCCGGGGCACGCAGACCTTCGGCGCCGACGTCGCCACCGAGTCGGTGGTGACCGCCTGGGAGCCGGGCAGGCGCCTGGCCCACCGGGGCGTGGAGAACGCCGACGGCACGTTCATGGCCTTCGAGTACCTGCTCGAAGCCCGCGACTCGGGCAGCACGGTGCTCCGCTTCGTCCACAGCGGCTTTCTCGGCGAGGACTGGGAGTCGGAGTACGAGGACCTCGAGCGCGGCGACCTCCAGTACCTGTACAAGCTGGCCGTCTACCTCAGGCACTTCCCCGGCAGGATCTCCACCCACAACCTGTTCCTGGCCGGCCCGTGCGCGTCGGAGGAGCGGTTCTGGACCGCGCTCGGTGCCGCGCTCGGCGTCGCCGGCCGCCCGGTGGCGGGGGAGAAGGTGACGGTCGCGATCGAGGGGCAGGCGCCGGAGCGGGGCGTCGTGGAGTGGGTGACCGCCCCGGGCACGTTCGTGGCGGTCCGTACGGACGACGGCCTGTACATGTTCGTCCAGGGACGCGGCATGGCGGTGGTGGAGCACCACGCCTACGTGCCGGTGGACGGCGAGGCCCTGGAGGCGGCCTGGACCCGCTGGCTCGGCACCGCCTCCGCCTGACCGCCGGCCCTCGGGCTCTCGGGCTCTCAGGCTCTCAGGCGAAGAACTCCCGCAGCACCGGCGCCAGGGCCTCCGGCTTGACGATGTGGGTCTGCCCGTCGAGCGTGCGGTGGTCGGCCGCGGGCAGCGCCTTCGCCAGCGCGCCGACGGAGTTGCGCATCCACTGCGGGCTCTTCCCGCCGTCGGCGACGAGCGTCGGAACGGTCACCGACGCCCACGCGCCCTCCGGGTACGGCTCGCCCCGCTGGTGTGGGGAGACGATCGCGGTGTCGTAGGGCAGGGTGTGCGCCACGGCCTTGAGCCTGGACCACGCGGGCATGAACCGCATCATCGCCACCACGATCCCCGGCAGGCCGACCCCCTCGCGCATGAACAGCCTGACAGCCTCGGCCCGGCGGCCCGCGGCCACCAGCGCCTCCAGCCGTCGCGGGTAGTCGTCCTTGATCGGGGGACGGGCGCCGTCCACGATGAACGGCGGCTCGTACAGGGCCAGGCGCTCGACCGGCAGGCCGTTCCGGACCGCGGCCAGGGCGAGGGCGGCGCCGGATGAGGTGCCGTACAGGCGGACCGAGCCGCCGGCCTCCTTGACGAGCGCTTCCAGGTCCTCGACCTCCCGTTCGAGGGCGTACGGCCTGGTGTCGCCGCTCTCGCCGCGCCCGCGCCGGTCGTAGGTGTAGACCGTGAAGTCGGGGGCGAGCGCTTCGGCGAGGCCGCCGTTGATGCTGGAGCCGCGGAAGCTGAGTGCGCCGTCCACGAGGATGACCGCCGGGCCCTGGCCTGCGCGTTCGTACGCGATGGGGGTGCCGTCCGCGGAGTTGATCATGCTGCTCATGGTGTTCCCTCCGTTTCGTGGTACCTCACGGTAGCTACCGACAAATAAAATTGTCAAGAAATCTTTTGGGTGGGGACGTACTCATACGGGTACCTCTGCGCTCTTACCTGGTGGAGTCGTCCCGAGCGCGGGGGACGCTGGGGCGGCTCCCACGTCGCGTGCCGCGAAGAGGAGGGGACGGCACGTGCCGCAGACGGGGGCGGGCGGTCTGCCAGCCGCGCGCCCCGGCCGCGGCACGTGCCGTGGGCACACGGCCCCTCCACCGCCCGCCCGGCACCCGGCCGCCGGCCCCGGTTACGTCGCCGGGACCGTGACCGGTCCGCTCGCGGACGCCTGCGACCTGCGGCCGAGCCGTCGTACCGGCCCGATCACCAGCAGCGCCGTCACCACGCCGACCGTCACCAGGGCCGATCCCAGCATGAAGACGCGCGGCTCGACCAGCGCGGTCACGGGGCCGGCCAGCGCCTGCCCGACCGCCATGCCCGCGACCGACCCGGCCACCTGGTAGGCGTTGACCCGGTTCAGCACGTCCGGCGCGACCTGCGTCTGCACGGTCGTCGACCACATCACCGACCAGAACGCCATCGCGCACCCACCGGCCAGGTGCCCGGCCATCAGCAGCGGCAGCGGCGGCCCGAGCGCGACCGACAGGGGCACGGCGACGTACCCGATCAGCGCCACCGCCCCCGCCGCCAGCGGCCTGCGCGGCTTCAGCCTGATCGCCACCAGCCCGCCCAGCACGGTCCCGAGGCCGAGCGCCGCGATCACCCAGCCGTAGTCGGCCCCGATGACCTGGGACGACAGCGGCACGTACGGCCCCACCACCAGAACGCCCCAGAACACCCAGACCAGGATGACCGACCACATCCAGCTCCTGGCCTTGAACTCCTCCCAGCCCCTGCGCAGGTCGCTCAGCACGTCGGACGGCTCCGGCCTCGGCACGGCGACCCGCACCAGCAGCAGGCACACCGCGCTGACCAGGAACGTCGCGGCGTCCACGGTGTAGACGAAGACCGGCCCGGTGGCCACGATGAGGATCCCGGCCAGCGCGGGCCCGGCGAGCTGGGTGACCGCCTCGGCGATCTTCAGGGTCGCGTTGGCCCGCTGCGGATCCTCGCTGACCAGCGGCACCATCCCGTTGACGCACGGTTCGAACACCCCGGCGGCCATGCCCGACAGGAACGCCATCGCCAGCAGCAGGGCGAACGGCGGTACCCCGTCGAGGAAGGCGACCGCGACGACCGCCTGGGTGGCGACCCTGACCACGTCCGCGCCGATCATCAGGCGCCGGGGCCCGATCCGGTCGGCGACGACCCCACCGAACAGCATGACCAGCACGGCCGACGCGGTCCAGAGCGCGAGCACGAAGCCGACGCCGGCGATCCCGTAGACTTTGCCGATCGCCAGCGCCGAGGCGACGGGCATCATCGCGTCGCCGAGCAGCGAGATCGTGCGGGCCCCGAAGTAGAGGGCGAAACTCCTCGTCCACATGAGCCCCAATTCTGGATTTCTCCAGATCAAAGCGCTGGTGTCCCAAATGACATCATTGGGTACATTTGCGCCATGCCCCTGGACTGCCCCGAGACGCCTCCGGCCCCCGTGAGCCCGCACCGCGTGGTCGCCCTGGTCGCGCCCAACCAGGAGCTCTACCCCGTCACCTCGGCCTCGGCCGTCTTCGGCTACCAGGGCCCCGACATCCCCCAGCACTACAGCTTCACCCTGTGCGCCGAGCGGCCGGGCTCGCTCCCCACCACCCTCGGCGTCCCCATGCAGGTGGACAGCGGTCTCGAAGCCATGGACGAGGCCGACACCGTGATCGTCGCGGGCTGGACCCTGGTCCCCTCGCCGGCCGTGCTCGACGCGGTGTCCCGGGCCCATTCCCGCGGGGCGCGCATCGTCGCCGTCTGCGCGGGCATCTTCATCCCCGCCGCCCTGGGCCTGCTGGACGGCCGCCGCGCGTCCGTCCACTGGGAGCTGTCCGGGGAGCTGGCCGCCCGCCACCCGCTCGTCGTCCCCGACGACACCGTCATCTACGTGGACCACGGCGACGTCGCCACCGCCGGAGCCTCGGCCGCCACCCTCGACCTGTGCCTGCACCAGGTGCTCCAGGACCACGGCGCGGCCCACGCCATGCGCATCGGCCGCCAGCTCGCCGCCGGGCCGCACCGTGAGGGCTGCCAGCGCCAGTACCCGCCGCTGCCCACCGCGGGGCCCATGCCGGACTCCCTGGCCCCGCTGCTCGAATGGCTGCTCGGCCGCCTGCCCGACCCCGTCACCGTCGAGGACATGGCCGCCTACTCGGGCGTCTCCACGCGTACCCTGACCCGGCAGTTCGCCGACCAGCTCGGCGTGCCGCCCGCCCGCTGGCTGCTGGAGCGACGGCTGGCCGCCACGCGCGCCCTGCTGGAGGAGACCGACCTGCCGGTCGAGACCATCGCCACCCGCGTCGGCCTCTCCTCGGCCGTCAACCTCCGCCGCCGCTTCCACACCGCGCTGCGCACCACCCCGGCGGCCTACCGCCGCTCCTTCCGCTGACGGGTGACGACCGCCGTCAGGCCGCGTGCCAGGGACGGGTGGGCTCGGTCTCCTTGGCGGCGTCCGCGACGCGCACCGCGTACGTCGGGCGCCCGGCACCGGGCACCGGCCCGAGGTAGGAGTGGCCGGTCAGGTGGCACCAGGCGGGCAGGTCGACGGGCGCGGCGGGGTCGGTGGCGATCAGGTGGATCACGGCGCCGGGACCGGCGCGCAGCACGTGCCCGCGCAGCTCGATGAGCAGTTGCACGCACATCTTGTCGCCGCCGTCGATCACGAGATCAGGTTCGGGCATGCGTATAGGAAACCACGCGTCGCCGTCGAGTAGGTTGAGGCCTGTCCTGGCCCCGTGAGAGGCCGGAGCAGGCGTCGGACGGTAACGGCCCGGACACAACGGGCGGATTATCCCAGTAAAAGGGTCATAATCCTGTTCAAGTGTTGGGGAAGGCGGTGATGAGATGACCGGGTTCACCGAGATCGCCGAAGAGGCCGGGCCGGCGGAGCGTCGCGGGACCGGGCGCGGCTCCGCGGGCCGGGGCGTGCGGCTCGCGCGCGTCACGGCCGTCGTCATGGCGGTGGCCTCGCCGGTCCTCACGGTCGCCGCGCTGCTCGTCTACGCCCGCCTGCCGGAGGCGTGGACCCCGCTGCGAACCGCCTCGCCCCAGACGGCCGCCGCCCTGACCTTCCCCGCGGTCGGCGCGTTCCTGATCTTCCACCGGCCGCGGCTGAACATGGCGTGGCTGATGGTCGCGGGCGGCATCGCCGCCGCCGTCAGCGACCTGTCCAGCGCGCTGATGTTCCGGCTGGCCGCCGACGGCGACCTGGTCGCGGCCGGGCTCGTACGCTTCCCCGCGCAGGTCGGGTGGGCGGTGTGCGGCCTGGCGCTCACCATGCTGCTGCCGCTCTACTCGCCCGACGGGCGGCTGCCCTCCCCGCGCTGGCGGTGGGTGCTGCTGCTGGGCGCGTTCTCGCTCGGGCTCGACCTGGCCCGCTCGGTGTTCCGGCCCGACCCGCCCCCCGGCAGCTACCCCTACCCGGCCGTCATCCCCAACCCGCTGCAGATCCGCGCGCTCGGGCCGTACGTGGAGGCCGTCTCCATGGTCGCCTGGACCGGCATCTACGTCGCCATGGCGCTGACGGCGCTCTCCCTGGCGCTGCGGCTGCGGCGGGCCGACCCGGTGGGCAGGCGGCAGATCGGATGGCCGCTGTTCGCGTTCGCGGGCTATGTCGTGTTCCTGATCACGGCAGCGTTCGTGCCGGCGCTCCTGTGGCCGAGCGTCGTGTGGGCGGCGCTCATCCCGGTCGCCGTCGCGTTCTCGGTGACCCGCTACCGGCTCTACGGCATCGACACGGTGATCAGCCGGGCCTTCGTCGCGGCCGGGCTGGTGGCCGTGGTGAGCGCGGTCTACTTCGGCGCGGGCGCGCTGTCCAGCCTCGTGGTCTCCGGCTACGACGAGATCGCGGGCATCGCCGCCGCGCTGTTCGCGGGCGCGTTCTTCCAGCCGCTGCGGCACGTGCTGCAACGCGCCGTCGACCGCTTCCTGTACGGCAGCGTCGGCGACCCCGCCGTGCTGGCCGAACGCCTGACCCAGGCCGTCCGGCGCGGCGACCCGGCCAAGGCGCTGACCTCCGTGGTCAGCGTGCTGCGCGACGGGCTCGCGGTCGAGGGCGTGGCCGTGGAGGTCGCCGACGGCGAGCCGCGTTACGTCGAGAGCGGCCGGGTGGGCGCGGAGCCCCGCCAGGTGCCGCTGGTGTGGCACGGCGAGCGCGTCGGCCGCCTGTTCGTCGGGCCGCCCGGCCCGCGCCGCTTCCCCGCCGCCCACAACGAGCGCGTGCTCACCACGCTCACGCCGTACGCCGCCGACGTGGCGCACGCCGTGCGCATGGCCGCCGACCTGCAGCGGTCCAGGGAACGCATCCTGACGGCCAGGGAGGAGGAGCGCCGCCGCCTGCGCCGCGACCTGCACGACGGGCTCGGCCAGACCCTCTCGGCCATGGCCATGACCATCAACATGGCCAGGATGAGCCTGAAGAAGTCCCCCGACGCCGCCGACGAGCTGCTGCGCGAGCTGCACACCGGCATGGGCGCGGTCACCGACGACATCCGCGAGCTGGTGTACGGCCTGCGCCCGCCCGCGCTCGACGATCTCGGCCTGGCCAGGGCCGTCCGCGAGCTGGCCGGTCAGTCCTCCCCGGACACCGAGATCGAGGTGGAGGTCGAGGGCAGCCTGACCGACCTGCCCGCCGCCGTCGAGGTGGCCGTCTACCGGATCGTCCAAGAGGCGCTGACCAACATCCGGCGGCACGCCAGGGCCTCCCGCGCCCGCATCGTGCTCCAGCGGGACTCGGTGCTGCGCGTGCTGGTCGCCGACGACGGCCGCGGGCTGCCCGCCGCGTACAGCGCGGGGGTGGGACTCGGCTCGATGCGGGAACGGGCGGCCGAGCTCGGCGGCATCTGCGTCGTCAACAGCGGGCCGGGGGCCGGGACGCGGGTCGAGGTCATGCTGCCCCTGGGCTCGGCCGCGAAGGAGCCGGTCAGACCGCCGCGCGCGGGCCGCTGAGCACCTCGCCGCGCCGGGCAAAATTAACCGAGGGTAGTTTTGATCTCACCCTTGGTGTGGAACATGGTGAAGTATCACCTCATTCCTCACGGAGGACGTGCCTTGCCCCAGCACACACCCCGCCTGGTGATGTACTACCGGACCCACTGCGACGGCGGCCTCTACGTCTCCCCGCTGCCCCTGATCGAACGGCGTACCGGCCTCACCCACCTGGTCGTCGCCACCGTGGAGGTGGACGAGGGCGGCGACGTCCGGCTCAACGGCGCCCCGCCCGACTGCCCCGACCTGGCCCAGATGTGGGACGACGTGCAGGTCACCCAGGTGTACGGAGCCCGTGCCCTGGCCATGATCGACGGTCTCGACCGCCTCGACCACGACTTCGGCACCTGCTACCCGCCGCTGCGCCGCCTGCTCGCCCGCCGCCGCCTCGACGGCGTGGACCTGCACCTGACCGAGCCCATGTCGCCGCCCGGCCTCGGACGCCTGATCGACCGGCTGCGCGCCGACTTCGGCCCCGCCTTCCTGCTCGCGCTCACCCCGTCCGCCGCCGTGGACCACGACCAGGTCTTCCGCGACCGGGGCGCCGACCTCGCCTGGCTCAACCTGCCGATGTACGGCGGCCCGTGGAGCCTGGCCGACCCGTGCGACTACGACGCCGTGCTCGCCGGGGGAGTGGTGCCGGCGGGCAAGCTGGTGGCCGGGGCGGTCACCAGCCCCGACAACGGGGGCGGCGGCTACGTCGAGGTCGACCGCCTGGCCGCCACCGTCGCCGAGCTGCTGCACCGGCATCCCGGGATGGGCGGGGTGAGCGGCTGGGAGTACTACAACGCCCTGCCCGGCGGCACGGACGCCCCCTGGCAGTGGGCCGAACGCATCGGCGCCGCCCTCAAACTGACCCGCAAGCCCTGACCCGCAAGCCCTGACCCGCGAGTTGTGCCCTTCCAAGCTCCGGCCCTTCAGGCCCCGCCCTGGGCAGGCGCGGTCAGCGTCGCCGGCGCTTCTGGGCGCCCGCCGTCTTGCCCGGTTTGCGGGGCTTCCTGGGCAGACGCCCGCGCTCGCCCGGCGGCCGTACGTGCACCCCGCGCCACCGCTGCAACGCCACGCGCGCGGCCGAGGCCACCCGGGGCGCCGGATGGTGCTCGATGAGGAAGCGCAGCATCGGCGTCGTGTAGGGATGGTCGCTGCACGTCATCATGCCGAGCATGCTGAGCACGTCGTCGACGTCGAGGTTGCCGGAGAGCTGAAGTATCGACTCGGCCGGCCCGCCGATCTCCATCGCGGCCACGGTCATGTCGGCGTACACCCAGGCCACGTCGACGGGGGCGGGCGGGACGTCGTGGTCCTCCTTCTCCCGGGCCCGGATGAGCGCTCCGAGCCGGGGCACCTCGCGCAACGCGGCGGCGATCTCCTGCCCCGGCCGGCCGAGGTCCTCCAGCAACACGGTCAGGCCGACGGCCCGGCTCAGCGGGCTGACGTCGAGCAGGACGTCGGCGATCTCCTCGGCGGCCCGCGCCGGATCGCGCCCGCCCAGCCAGACGCGCACCTCCTCGGCGCGTTCGTCGTCGTCGTAGGTGCGCAGGGCCCGCAGCAGCGTGGGGGCGTCGGCGCCGGCCGTGCCGCCGTGGACCGGGATGTCCTGGCCGATGAGGGTCTTGAAGAGGTCGAGCGCGCTCCACGTGCCGAGCGGGGTCAGCGACACCGACGAGCCCTCGCGCCGGATCAGCCGCAACCAGGCCAGCTCGTCGGCCGCCTCGTCGGTCAGCTCGGGGATCTCCGACACCGGCAGGGCGTCGCGGTGGCTGAGCAGCATCAGCAGGGTGCTCGTGCCCGCGTCGAGCGCCGCGGCGTCGGCCTCGGGGGAGAACAGCGAGTAGAGGATGTCGCCCCACGTGTCCAGCACGTCCTCGGCCGGCCCCGACGCCAGGGTCTCGACCGCCGGGCCGGTCGTGGCGGCCCCGTCGCGTACGTCGATGAGCCGGCTGTCCTCGGCCACGCCCCACAACCGCCCCTGCTCCGGCCGCGCCGCCTCCGGCTCACCGGCGGTGGAGGCGAGGCGGAGCAGGTCGTGGACGACCGGCGTCGCCCGGACCACGGCCGCGAGGTCGTCGGCCGGGAGGAGGCGCACCGGCGGCTGGAGGGTCACGAGCGGCAGCAGGTCCGCTTGATGGAGGAAAGGGTCCACGGTGGGTAAGGTTACTGTCTCATTGCGTGACGATGCCTGCTCTTTGCCTGCACGGGCGGCCGGAAAACGCCTCGGATTCTGTCGGTGACCGGTGATACAAACGGGTCCGATGCTCGCCCGCCCTCGGCCAAGGGGTTTCACCGTGACCACCGGCAGTTCGGAGTTCTCCGTCGAAGGCCCGCGCTACGACCGCCGGGGGCCGGTCCGCTGGCTGTGGTCCCACCTGCGCCGCCATCCGCTGCCCCTGACGGGCTTCCTCGGCGGCTCGCTGGTGATGGTGGTGCTCAACGCCCTGGTCCCCCAGCTCACCGGCTCGGCCTTCGACGCGGTGCTGGGCGGCCGGGGCGCGCCCGCCGCCGCGCTCGGCCTGGTCGCCCTGGCGCTGCTGGCGGTGGTGTCGGCCCGCGGCCTGTTCGACCTCGTCGCCCGGATGAGCAGCGAGGTGCTGGCCAAGCGGCTCGAACGCGACGCCCGCGACGAGCTCTACGCGGGCCTGCTCGGCAAGAGCCAGACCTTCCACAACCGGCAGCGGGTGGGCGACCTGATGGCGCGGGCGGCCAACGACATCCGCCAGCTCTCCATCATGATCAGCCCGGGCGTCGACCTGATCGTCGACTCCGGGCTCACCGGCCTGGTGCCCCTGGTGTTCATCGCCGCGATCGACCCGCGGCTGCTGCTGGTGCCCGTGGTGTTCGGGGTGGTGTTCGCGTTCGCGCTGCGCCACTACATGGGGCAGCTCGACCCGGTGGCCACCCGCATGCGCGACGAGTTCGGCGACCTCAACGCCGGGCTGAGCCAGGCGGTGCGCGGCATCGAGGTCATCAAGGTGACCGCGCAGGAGGAGCAGGAGCGGCTGCGCTTCCGGGCCAACGCCCGGCGCTACCGTGACTCGTTCGTGCGCAACGGCCTCGTCCAGGCGCGCTACCTGCCCACGTTGCTGTTCGCGTGCGCCATGGCGGGGGCGCTGTGGCACGCCCTCCACCTCCACGCCGCCGGTGCGATCACGATCGGCGACCTGGTGGCCTTCATGGGGCTGATGGGCATGCTCGGCTTCCCGACCCAGATCTCGATCTTCACGTTCTCGCTGGTGCAGATCGGCATCGTGTCCTCCCGCCGGATCCTCGACATCGTGGGCGCCGAGACCGAGCTGGAGCAGCCGGCCGCCGGCCACGTCGCGCCCATCGGGGGCGAGATCGTCTTCGACGACGTCACCTTCGGCTACGGCGAGGGCGAGCCCGTCCTGCGGGGGGTGACGTTCACCGTGCGGCCGGGGGAGACGGTGGCGATCGTCGGCGAGACCGGGGCGGGCAAGAGCTCGCTGACGAAGCTGGTGCCCCGCATCTACGACGTCACCTCGGGCCGGATCCTGGTCGACGGCGTCGACGTCCGCGACTGGGACCTCGACTCGCTGCGCTCCCAGATCTCCACCATCGAGCAGGACGTCGTGCTGTTCTCGCGGTCCGTGGCCGAGAACATCGCCTTCGGCCTCGGCCAGCGGGCCGACCGCGCGGCCGTGGTCAGGGCGGCCGAAGACGCGCAGGCGGCCGAGTTCGTGGCCGAGCTCGACGACGGCTACGACACCGTCATCGGCGAGCGCGGCCTCACGCTGTCCGGCGGCCAGCGGCAGCGGCTGGCCATCGCGCGGGCGCTGCTGACCGACCCGGCGATCCTGATCCTCGACGACTCCACCAGCGCCATCGACTCCGCCACCGAAGACCGCATCCAGCAGGCCATCGAGCGCATCCAGGAAGGGCGCACGACCCTGCTGATCACCCACCGGCTCTCCCAGATCCGCTGGGCCGACAAGGTGCTGCTGCTGCGGCGCGGCGAGGTGGCCGGCTTCGGCACCCACGACGAGCTGATCGCCGGCAGCCCCCTCTACCGCCGCATCTTCTCCCACTACGACGAGGTCCCGACCGGCGAGGGCGCGCTCGACGAGCAGGAAAGGGTCCACTGATGGGCTTCATCATGGACGGCCTCGACGCCGAAGACTACGACCGCACCTACGCCGACCGTGACCTGACGCGCCGGATCCTCGCCTACTTCCGCCCCAAGCTGGGCGCGATGTTCCTGGTGGCGGCCATGATCGTGCTGGTCTCGGCGGCGCAGGCGGTCCTGCCGCTGCTGGCCAGCGAGGGCGTCGACGCCATCCAGGACGGCACGATCGCCGACGTCGGCCCGCTGCTCACCGTCGGCATCCTGCTCGCCGGAGCGCTGAGCTGGGCCTTCAACTTCGTCCGCCAGTGGTACAGCGCGCGGGTGACCGGCGACGTCGTGCTGCGCCTGCGCGAAGACGCCTTCGACGCCGTGCTCCAACGCGACCTGTCCTTCTACGACGAGACCCCGTCGGGCCGCATCGTCAGCCGCGTCACCTCCGACACCGACGACTTCGCCACGGTCTCCACCCTGACGATGGACCTGATCAGCCAGGTGCTGATGGTGGGGTTCGTCACCGTCCTGCTGTTCCTGCGCAGCGTCGAGCTGGCGTTGCTGACCCTGCTGGTGGCGCCGGTCGTGATGGGCATGGCGCTGCTGTTCCGGCGGCTGGCCAGGTCCAGCACCCGGCGGGCCCAGCGGTCGCTGAGCCGGGTCAACGCCAACCTCCAGGAGACCATGGGCGGCATCGCCGTGGCCAAGAACTTCCGCCAGGAGCAGCAGGTCTACGACGAGTTCCGGCCGGTCAACGAGCAGAGCTACCGGGTGACGCTGCGGCAGGGCTTCGTCTTCTCGGCCATCTTCCCCCTGCTGTTCCTCGTGGCGGGGCTCGCGACGGTCGCGCTGGTCCAGCTCGGCGGCACGTCGGTGCTCGGCCACGGCCTGTCGGCGGGCGACTGGTACCTGTTCCTGCAGGGCGTGTCGCTGTTCTGGATGCCGCTGACCTCCATCGCCGCCTTCTGGTCGCAGTTCCAGCAGGGCCTGTCGGCCTCCGAGCGGGTCTTCGCCCTGATCGACGCCCCGCCCCGGGTCGTGCAGACCGGCTCGGCCGACCCGGGCAGGCTGGCCGGGCGCATCGAGTTCGACGACGTCACCTTCGGCTATGACGCGGCCCACCCCGTGCTCCGGCGTTTCGACCTGGTCGTCGAGGCGGGCGAGACCGTCGCGCTGGTCGGCCACACCGGCGCCGGCAAGTCGACGCTGGGCAAGCTGATCACCCGTTTCTACGAGTTCCAGGAAGGCCGCCTGCTGATCGACGGCCACGACATCCGCTCGCTCGACCTCGGCGCGTACCGGCGGCAGATCGGCGCGGTGCCGCAGGCGCCGTTCCTGTTCAGTGGCACGGTCGCCGACAACATCCGCTATCCGCGTCCCGACGCGGGCGACGACGAGGTGCTGGCCGCGGCGGCCGCGGTCGGCGGCGGCGACTGGATCGAGGCCCTGCCCCACGGCCTGGCCACCGACGTGGGCGAGCACGGACGGGCCCTGTCCATGGGCCAGCGGCAGCTCGTCGCGCTGGCCCGCCTGCTCATCCAGGACCCGGCGATCGTCGTCCTCGACGAGGCCACCGCCAGCGTCGACCCGCTGACCGAGGCCCAGATCCAGGAGGGGCTCGACGTGGTGCTGGCCGGCCGCACCTCGATCGTCATCGCCCACCGGCTGTCCACGATCGAGCACGTCGACCGCATCATCGTGCTCGACCACGGCCGGATCGTGGAGGAGGGCGACCACGCCTCGCTGCTGGCCCGCGGCGGCCGCTACTGCCAGGTCTACAACACCTACTTCCGCCACCAGTCGCCCGACTACCGGCCCGACAGCGGGTTCGTCGCCGTCGGCGAGACCTGACGGGGGCTCACATGACGAGCCGCTGCTGCCTGCTGCTGCGCCACTCCACCATCAGCACGGTCGCGTCGTCCTGGAGCCGTCCGTGCTGGTGCTCCAGGATGGCCTGCACCAGCCGGCGCAGCGTCTCGGGCGCCGACAGGCCGTCGGCCTCCTGCCGGAGGATGAAGTCGATGAAGCGCTCCAGCCCGAACAGCTCGCCGTCCGGGCTCTGCGCCTCGATGATCCCGTCGGTGTAGAACAGCAGCCGGTCGCCGGGCTGGAGCTGGTAGCGCAGCTCCCCGGTGTACGGCCGCAGCAGGAAGCCCATCGGCGGGTCGGGCTCGCTGGACAGCGTGGCCACCTGCTGGCCCTCGCGGATCACCAGCGGCGGATGGTGTCCCCGGTTCACCCAGGTCAGCCAGCCGGTGTGCAGGTCGAGGCAGGCCAGGATGCCGGTGGTGAAGCGGCCGGTGAACTGCTCGGCGATGGCCCCGTCGATCGCCTCGCCCGTCCTGACGAGATCGGCGCCCTGCCGCCGGTTGTTCCGGCTCGCCCCGACGGCGATGGTCGCCGTCAGCCCGGCGGAGGTGTCGTGGCCCATCGAGTCGAAGATCGACACGTGCAGCGCGTCGCCGTCGATGGCGTAGTCGAAGGCGTCCCCGCCCACCTCGTACGCCGGTTCGAGCACGGCGCTGACCACCACGTCGTCGTTGGCGAACGTACCCGGCGGCAGCAGCGGCACCAGCACCTCGGCCGACAGCGTCATCGGCCGGGCGCGGATCAGCCGCGAGTAGGAGTCGCTGTGCGGCCGCTTGCTGATCACCAGCAGCGCGACCAGCGACGCGAGCTGCCTGGCCCGCCACTCGGCGACCTCGTCGTCCTGAGGCACCGTCACCCCGAGCACGCCGACCCGCTCGGTGCCGTCCAGGAGCGGCAGCCACAACCGCTGGGCAGTGCCGTCGGGTCCGCCCGGCACGTGGACGACCTCCACGTTGCGGAAGGCGATTCCGGCGAGCGTGCCGTCGATCCGCAGGACCGCCAGCGGCTCGCCAGACGCGTCCCGCTGCTCCGGGATCGGGATGAGCTCCTGTTGCTGCAGGTCGGTGACGTAGATCGCGGTCTCGGAGAAGCCCACCAGCGCGGCGTGCCCGGAGACCACGTGCGGCAGGTCCTCCATCGCGGTCAGATGGTTGGCGGACAGCATGCCGCCCAGCATCAGCTCGCCGCCACTCCGCCGCATCGGCACACCCTTCCCGAGGTCTGCCCGGAGACCTACCCATTCGAGTGGCCGGTTCCTGCCCCGTCGACCGCTGCCGACACCTCCGTACGGACCGGGCCGCCCTCACTCAGCGGCAGGCGGTCCTTCCGCGCGTTCCGCCTCCAGCGCCCGCCACCGGGCCGCGTCCTGGTACGCCTTCGTCACCGCGACGATCATGGCCGCCTGCGCGCCGACCAGCGCCGACAAGAGCATGCCCCCGCCTACGAAGGGGGCGAGCACCAGCAGCGCGGCGACCGCGAACACCCATCCGCCCACCGATCCAGGAACTCTCAAAACCGGCTCTCCCATACGTACCAGGGGCCTTCGAGGTGCGTGTATCCCGTGTGGGACTCCTCCGGCGGCTCGCCTCCGGGGCTCCAGGCGAAGCCGTACCGGTCGAACAGGCCGGTGTCGCTCACCAGGAACCGGGCTCCGTCCGGCACCCGTTCGATCGACGTCAGCGGAAAGAGGCCCACCCATTGGTCTTCGCGCCTGACGGTCTTGGTGTCCGCGGCGACCGTCCGGGCGAACTGCTCCAGCCCCGACTCCGACAGCGCGAACCGGGCCTCGAACGGCGCCCCGGTGAACACCAGCGCGGTCACGGTCACGCCCATCAGCGGCGCGGCCGCCCAGCGGGCCCAGTGGCGGCGCAGGCCGGGACGTCCGTCGGAGCGCAGGAGGCCCACCGCGAACCGGGCGACCCAGACGACCACGGTGCCGACGGCGAGCGCGAGACCCGCCAGCAGCAGGGTGAACGAACCTCCGCCCGGCATGCTCGTGTGGTCGAGCATGAGCAGCCCCACCACGGCGACCAGCGGAAGCAGCATCCTGCCGGGCGGGCCGACCAGGGCCCGGGTGAGCGCCGGTAAGGGAGGCTGCTCGGCGACGTTTTCAGACATGCCCGAGAGTACCGCGATCATGTGACGTCGCCCCAGCCCGCGGGAGGGAGCGGCTACAGCAGCCGGGAACGGTCCATCGCCGCCCTCTTTCGCACCTCGGACAGGAAGACCTCCGTGTGGCGGTGGTGGCGGCGCGGCCGGCTGGGCTCGCGGCCGGCCGGGGTGTCGGCGTGCTGGGAGAACGTCAGCCAGCAGCTGCGGATGCCGTAGAGGAGGTTCTCCAGCAGGTCGAGGGCCGGGCGGGCCGGGTTGAGCGGGGTGATGGGCAGGTAGACCGTGCTGGGGCCGAGGCCGAGCTCGGGATGGTCGGTGCGGGCCTGGGCGATCAGCTCCTCGGCCACGCCGATGCGATGCTTGGCCTCGGTGACGCCGTAGAGGTGGCCCTCGGCGACGTGCAGCGCGTTGCGGATCATCGGCATGACCGCAGCCCTGGGCGAGCCGCCGCCGCTCATCGCGGAGATCACCTCGGTGAGGCTCTCCTGGGCGGGGGCCTTGATGTTGTCGACCTCGGAGATGGTCTGCATCGGATGCAGGCCGGTGTGCCGGGCGCTGATGGTGGCGGCGGCGTAGAGCCAGTGGGCCGCCGCGATCGCGGCCGCGGTGGGGTCGATCTTGGTGAACAGCGCCTCCGTGCCGAACGGGTGCTGGTGCAGCAGGCTGTCGGCCTGGGCGACCTGGAGGGGCGAGGCGTCCTCGCGGCTGAGCATGACGGCCTGCTGGGCGCGCGCGGACAGGTCGCCGAGCTCGGCGTTCTCGATGGCGGCCAGCTCGGCGGTGACGTCGGTGGCCACGCTGCCGGCCAGCGGGGCGTGGTTGATCGTGTGCAGCGTACGGCCGACGCGGTGGGCGACCTCCTCCACCCGCGTGGAGTAGAGGGTGAGCGCGCCGTTGGCCGGCCGGACGGGCGCCAGCAGGGCCGGGATGACCGAGGCGAACGCGTCGCGCTCGGCCTGCCGCTGCCAGCCGACGCTGTTGGGGCCGTGCTGGTCGGCGGCGCTGGAGGGGTGGGTGTAGCAGCGCCAGCAGGCGTAGGACAGCTCCGTGAGGCTGGTGGCCAGGCGGAGCACGTCGGGGCTCGAAGGCACTTGTTCCGCCACGGTGGTGGCGATGTCGCCGATCCCCGTACCCCAGGTGGCGATGAGCGCGTGGCGGGAGTGGTCGACGGCGAACCGGGTCACGGAGGCTCCTTAAAACGGGGGTGGGGGAGCGTGATGACAAGCTCAGGATGCTTGATCCGGCGTGGTCGTGGAGGGAAATTCGCATTGTTGTCGGTCCCTGATCTGCGGATTTGCCTGATATGCGCCAGAAGATTTTTCCGGCGGACGGGCCGGTGTCCGCGCCCCTGACGCGGGCACGTACGCGCCCCGGCAGAGGCTGGTACGCGCCCGTCGCGGCGGGCCGCCGTCTCCGCCCTCGTTCCTCCGGTCCGGCCCTGTTTCGGTCCGTCACTTTCGGCGGCCAATATCCGCCGGCAGAAAAGAAACGTGGGCGCCGGTGTAATGGAACCCCACCCGGCGAAATCATGATCATCCCCACGCGGGCGGCCGATGTGTCACCGTTTTCTCAATCCCCGGGGCGCCCGCCCGCTCGTCCGGCGCGGGCCCCTGTCCAGCTGCGCAAAGGCAGGAATGTGTGGACCTAGAGACACAGATGCTCAAGTTGCTGTTGCGCCTGCGGAAGCTCAAGGCAGGCAGGCCCACCGGCGACATCACGGCGGCCACGACCGGCATCACCCGGATGCAGGCCGACATCGCCGACATCCGGGCGGAGATGCGGCAGGACTTCGCCGCGCTCGGCGACGAGCTGGCGGCCCTGCGCCGCCACATGAACGACCACTTCACCTCCAGCCGCCCGCGCTGCTGCAAGGACCCGGCGCCCGGCTGCCCGCAGGGGACGCCGGCGTACGACCCGGACCCGATCAACAACTGACCTTCCACGCCAGGCTCAGCCTGAGGCCGCCACCCCGGTGCCGGGCTGAGCCACTCCGCGGACCCGCACCCGTTGCTTGCCGGCGGTCGTGTCGGGTATACACGGGTTGCCACCATGTGCTTACAGCAAGTGGGACCCGGCCGCCCTCCACCACTGGGCCGGTTCCCTACCGACTACCGGCAAAGGTAGGAGTAAGTGGATGTAGAGGCGGAGATCCTGGACATCAAGCTTCGGGTCCAGGCGCTGGAGGCGACGTTGTGCGCCGAGGCCGACTGCTCCGAGGCGGTGCTCGGCATCGCCGAGATGCGGGCCGACCTCGCCGACACCCGGAGCGAGGCGGGCCAGGACGTCACGGCCCTGACCGACGAGCTGCTCGGCCTGCGCGGGCAGGCCGACGAACACTTCCAGGCGATCCGGTCGAAGATCCGCCGCCGGCTCGACCTGCTGCGCTGCGAGACCCTCGACCTGGCTATCAGACTCGACCGCCTGCTGGAGAAGGACGACTCCTAGCGGCCCCGCCGCGCCGAGGCGGTCACGGGGCGGCGTGGGCCTGGCGGGTCCAGGTGGACAGGAGGCGGAGGGCGGTCTGGGAGGGGGAGCCCTCCTCGGTGGTGTGGGCGATCAACGCCTGGTCGGGGTCGTCGGGCAGGCGAAGGGTCTCGAAGCCGAGGTCGAGCCTGCCGACCACCGGGTGCAGGTAGACGTAGCGTCCGTGGGTCTTGTCCTTGAGCCGGTGTTCGGCCCAGAGCTCGCGGAACTCCGGGCTGGCGGCCGACAGCTCCTCGACCAGTTCCGACGTCCGGGTGTCCTCCGGGTGGCGGCTGGCGTCGAGGCGCAGGTAGGCGGCCACGTCGGCGGCCTTGCCCGGCCAGTCGGCGTACAGGTCGCGCATGCCCTCGTCCAGGAACACCAGGCGGGCCAGGTTGCGCTGCCGGGGCGGCAGCGCGCCGAAGTCGGTGATCAGCGCCGCCGCGAGGTGGTTCCAGGCCAGTACGTCGGTGTTGCGGCCGACGACGTAGGCCGGCACGTCGGCCGACGCGTCCAGCAGGCGCTGGAGGCCGGGCCGGACGCGTTGCAGCGGCGGCGCGGCTGGCGCGCGGTCGCTCTCGTTCCAGGGGCGGGCCAGGCGGTGGAGGTGTGCGCGCTCGACGTCGTCCAGGCGCAGGGCGCGGGCGACGGCGTCCAGGACCGCTTCGGAGAAGTGCAGGGTACGGCCCTGCTCCAGCCGGACGTAATGGTCCACGCTCACCCCGGCGAGCTGGGCCAGCTCCTCCCTGCGCAGGCCGGGGACGCGTCTGCGGCTGCCGTACTCGGGCAGGCCGAGCTCCTCGGGGCGCAGCCGGGCGCGGCGTGATCGGAGGAATTCGCCCAGTTCTGCGCGTCTGTCCAGTGCCATGGGACCAGTATCGCCGTCCGGCGTCGTCGCGAGCCTGGTCATGCCGTGCCTAGGCAGCGGCGGGCACTGGGTGGGCCGCGGGCGGCGCGCCAGAGTGAGCTGCACCGGATGTCCACAAGGGATGCCCGGTCACCCACAGGGAGCAACGCGACATGAGCACCACCCACCTGCCCACCCGGCCTCTCGGCACCACCGGCATGGACATCACCCGCCTCGGCTTCGGCTCCTGGGCGGTGTCGGGGGCCGGCTGGAAGTTCGGCTGGGGCGCGACCGACGACGCCGAGTCGATCGCCGCGATCCGCCACGCCGTCGCCGGCGGCGTCAACTGGATCGACACCGCGGCCGTGTACGGGCTCGGCCACTCCGAGGAGCTGGTCGGCAAGGCCATCGCCGACCTGCGCGACGGCGACCGCCCGTACGTCTTCACCAAAGTGGGCCTGGTCTGGGACCCCGAGGACCCGCAGGCGGCCCCGCGCCGGATCATGAAGCCGGCCAGCGTCCGGCGCGAGCTGGAGGACTCGCTGCGCCGTTTGAACGTCGAGCACATCGACCTGTACCAGGTGCACTACCCCGACACCGGCGAGTCGCTGGAGTACGCCGGCGGCGGCTTCGGCGCCGTGTCGCCCAACGCCACGCCGCTGGAGGAGTACTGGCAGGTCATGGCCGACCTGAAGGCCGAGGGCAAGGTCCGCGCGATCGGCCTGTCCAACCACTCGCCGCAGGAGCTGGCGGCCGCGGAGCGCATCGCCCACGTGGACGTCATCCAGCCGCCGTTCTCGGCGATCAACCGGTCGTCGGCGGCCGAGATCGCATGGGCGCACGCCCACGGCACCGGCGTGATCGCGTACTCGCCGCTGCAGTCGGGCCTGCTCACCGGGACGTTCTCCGCCGAACGCGTCGCGAGCCTGCCCGACGGCGACTGGCGCACCGCCCACCACGACTTCACCACGGGACTGCCGGCCAACCTGCGGCTGGCGGAGGCGCTGCGCCCGGTCGCCGCCCGGCACGGCGTCGGCGTCGCCGAAGTGGCCATCGCGTGGGTCCTGGCCTGGCCGGGCGTCACCGGGGCCATCGTCGGCGCCCGCAGGCCGGAGCAGGTGGACGGCTGGATCGGCGCCGGCGCGGTGGACCTGACGCCGGCCGACCTGGCGGAGATCGCCGACGCGATCACCGCCTCCGGCGCCGGGACCGGCCCCGCCCGGCCCCTCGCGTGAGGACGACGCCGGAGATGTCCCTCATCGTGCTGGCCCAGTACGTGGCCGCGGCCGGGCAGGAGGACCGGCTGCGGACGGCGCTCGAAGCGATGATCGAACCGTCCCTGGACGAGCCCGGCTGCCTGGCCTACCACCCCTACGGCGACCCGAACCACCCGGCGAGCATGGTCGTGATCGAGGAGTGGGCCGGCGCCGGGGCGCGGGCGCGACACCTGACCACGCCGCATCACCGCCATGCGGCACAGGTGCTGGCCCTCGTCCTGGCCGAGCCGATGGTCGTGCGCACGCTCGTGACCGCCTCCGGCGAGGGCGGAGAGGTCAGCAACGCTGCCCGTTGACGTAGTCGATCGCCGGGCTGTGCGTCACCGTCTGGCAGAAGTAGCTGCCGGACGGGATGGTGATCGTGCCGTAGGTGCCGCTGCCCGATCCGGTGCAGCCGCTGGCGAAGATGACGTACCCGACCAGGTCGGAGATGAGGATGCGCGAGCCGGAGGCGCAGACGTAGTAGGCGTCCATGGCCGCGGCCGGCGCGACGGTCGCCGACGTCACCAGGGCGGCGGACGCGACGACGGTGACCACGCGCTTGAGCAGGGATCTCACGACGTGCCTCTTCCGTGGGGAGGTGCGGACGCCTGCACCTGTACCCGAGCTCAGCCGGGCCCGATCTGACCGGGGGTGTCCGCAAGAGGCCAATGCGGGGGCGGCGGCCGGGGATCCGTCAGTGGACGGCGGTGCGGAATCGGTCCTGCTGAATAGGTTGCGGCCCGGCCCTGTCGCCTCCGGATCTGTCGGCGAGTTGCGCGTCCTTCTTTATGGCAGTTTTCGGTGCGATTGCTGAGTATGAGGGGCATGGAGCGCGTGCCGCAGGAGGACGGTGCGGCCGGGGCTCGGGAAGCCGGGCGAGCCAGGGCCGGGAGGGCTCGGCGGGTCGCCGCCGGGGGTGGGGTGCTGGTCGTCGTGGCGGTGCTGGCGTACTGGCTGGGCGGCGGCGGTGGCGACGGCGGGAGGGCCGCGGGAGGGCCGGGCGCCACGCCGACGCCCACCGCGACGCTCACGGTGCCGGACGTCTTCCGGCGGGTCGGGCCGTCGGTCGTGGTCATCCAGGCGGGCGAGTCGCTCGGCACGGGGGTGATCGCTGCCGAGGACGGGACGGTCCTGACGGCGCATCACGTGGTCAAGGCCGCGAAGGACATCAACCTCACGTTCGCGGACGGGACCAGGGCGAAGGCCGTCGTCGCCGCCGCGAATCCCAAGCGGGACGTCGCCGTGCTCAAGCCGGTGAAGCTGCCGGAGATCGTCGTGCCCGCGACGCTCGGCGGCGCCGTGGCCGTGGGGGCGCCGGTCGTGGCGATCGGCAACCCGCTGGGCCTGACCTACAGCGTCTCCACCGGGGTGGTGTCGGGGCTCGACCGGACCACCGGCCGGACCGGCAAGGACGGCGGCCTGAAAGGGCTGATCCAGTTCGACGCCTCCGTCAACCCGGGCAGCTCCGGCGGCCCCCTGCTGGACGCTCGCGGGCTGGTCGTCGGGATCGTCGTCTCGATCGCCGACCCCGGGGGCGACGACGCGTTCGCCGGCATCGCGTTCGCGGTGCCGATCGGCGCGGCCCTGGGCGGCGACGAAGGCGACGGCCCACCAGGTGACGGACCCCAGATCTGACGGTACTGCCCATAGCGCCTACAGAAGGGACATCATGCCCCCGGCCCAGGCTCATCCGCTCGAACAGGTCCTCTTCGAGGTCAAACGCACCATCGTCGGTCAGGACGTCCTGCTCGAACGCATGGCCGTCGCGCTGATCGCCGACGGTCACCTGCTGGTGGAAGGCGTGCCGGGCCTGGCCAAGACCCTGGCCGTCCGGTCGCTGGCCGCGGCGATCACCGGCGGCTTCCAGCGCGTGCAGTTCACCCCCGACCTGGTCCCCGCCGACCTCGTCGGCACGCGGGTCTACCACCAGCACTCCGGCGAGTTCAGGACGGAGCTCGGCCCGGTGTTCACGAACCTGCTGCTCGCCGACGAGATCAACCGCGCCCCCGCCAAGGTGCAGAGCGCCCTGCTGGAGGTGATGCAGGAGCACCAGGTGACGATCGGCCGCGAGACGTTCCAGGTGCCGGAGCCGTTCCTGGTGATGGCGACGGAGAACCCGATCGAGTCGGAGGGCACGTACCCGCTGCCCGAGGCGCAGGTGGACCGGTTCATGATGAAGGTGGTCGTCGGCTATCCCGCCCAGAACGAGGAGCAGGCGATCGTCGAACGGGCGCTGCGCCCACCGGACCCGCTGCAGCCGACGGTCACGACCGCCGAGCTGATGGAGATGCGGGCCCGCGCCCGGCAGGTGTACGTCGATCCGTCGATCGTCGACTACGCCGTACGCGTGGTCGCCGTGACGCGTTCGCCGGGCACCGCCGGGCTGGGGGAGCTGGAGCGGTACGTCACGTACGGGGCCAGCCCGCGCGCGTCCATCGCGCTCGTTACGGGCGCCCGCGCGCTGGCGTTCCTGCGCGGCCGCGACTACGTCCTGCCGGACGACCTGTCCGAACTCGCGCTCGACGTGCTGCGCCACCGCCTCGTGCTGTCCTACGAGGCCCTGGCGGACGACGTCGACGCCGACACGATCATCAGCAGGGTGCTCGGGGCCGTCCGGACGCCCGACGTCGTCCTGCGGAACCGCTGAGCCGTCATGGCCACCGCCCCCGAGAAACTCCTGCTCCGCCTGGAGTGGAAGGTCGTCCGCAGGCTGGACGGCCGCCTCCAGGGCGCCCACCGCACCGCGCACCGCGGCTCCGGCATCGACTTCACCGGCCTGCGCCGCTACGCCGACGGCGACGACGCCCGGCACATCGACTGGAACGTCACCGCCCGCCTGGACGAACCCCATCTGCGCGTGTTCACCGAGGACCGCGAGCTGACGGTGTGGCTGGTGCTCGACCGGTCGGCCTCGATGACGGCCGGACGGCCGGGGCGCGGCAAGCACGACGTCCTGGCCGAGCTGGCGCTCGTCCTCGCCCGGCTGTTCGGGCGCGGCGGCGACCGGGTCGGCGCGCTGCTGTTCGACACCGGGACAACGCGGGTCGTGCCGCCGGGCACGTCCCGGCGGCACGCGCTGCGGATCGGCGCCGAGCTGGAACGCACCGCCGGTGCGCGCGCCGGCGCCACCACCGACCTGGCGCTGATGCTCGACGCGGCCGGACGGCTGGCGCGCCGCCGCGCCCTCATCGTCGTCCTGTCGGACTTCATCGGCGACGGCGACTGGGAACGCTCGCTCCAGCGCCTGGCCCGGCGGCACGAGGTCGTCGCCCTGCGCATCGTGGACGCGGCCGACGACGTGCTGCCCGAGGCCGGGCTGATCGTGGTCGAGGACGCCGAGACGGGCGAGCAGCTCGTCGTCGACTCCGCCGACCCGCTGCTGCGGGTCCGCTTCCGCGAGGCCGTGGACGCCCGCGACGCCCGGCTCGCGGCGGGCATGCGCCGGGCGGGGGTGCCGGTCCACCGCGTCGGCACCGACCGCGACCTGACCGACACGCTCGTCGAGATCGCCGCCCGCACGGGGGAGCGGCGGCCATGAGCGGGATCGGCCCGGGGCGGGAAGTGGTCGCCATGAGCGGATTCGCCGGGGACCGGCTGACGCTGTCGTCCCCGCTGTTGCTGGCCGCCGGGCTGCTCGTCACGGCGGCGCTGGCCTGGGCGGCCGTCGTCTCGGCCCGCCGCCGGAGGTCGGCGCTGGCCGCGGCCGGGGTCGCCGGGCCGGGCGGGCGCGGCGCGTACCTCGGGACCGGCCTGACGATCGCGGCGGTCGGCGTGCTCGCGGTCGCCACCGCGGGACCGGCGGCGATGGTGCCGGTGCCGCGGACCGCGGGCACCGTCATCCTCGCCGTCGACGTCTCCAACAGCATGGGCGCCGGTGACGTCGCGCCGACCAGGCTGGCCGCCGCGCAGCGGGCGGCCCGCGCGTTCGTGGCGGCGCAGCCGGACAGCGTGGACATCGGGGTCGTCGCGTTCGAACGCGGCGCGCTCACCACCGCGCGGCCCGACGCGGACCATTCCGTCGCGCTCAGGGCCATCGACCGTCTGAGGATCACCGGCGGCACCTCGCTCGGGGCAGCCATCACGGCCTCGCTCACGGCCATCACCGGCCGGCAGGTGGTGATCGGCCGCGACGGGACGCCGCCCGACCTCGGCTACTGGCCGTCGGCCACGATCGTGATGTTCTCCGACGGCCAGAACCAGGGCGGCGACGTCGAGCGGGCCGCCGCCGTGGCCCAGAAGGCGGGCGTGCGCGTCCACACCGTGGGGGTCGGCACCGCGGCCGGGGCGGCGGTGCGGGTCGACGGCTACCACCTGCAGACCTCGCTCGACGCGGACACCCTCACCACGATCGCGCGGACCACCGGCGGCGCCTACCACCCGGCCGCCGACGCCGCGCGGCTCGACGGCATCGCCGACACGATCGACCTGCGGCTCACCGTCTCAGACAAGCCGCTGCCGCTCGCCGGCGGGCTGATCGGGCTCGCGCTCGTGCTGCTCGCCGCGGGCGCGGCGGTCACCGTGTTCCGGTCCGGGCGGGTGATCTGAATGTCGTTGTCCTGGCCGTGGGCGCTGCTGTCCGCGCTGGTCATCCCGTTGATCTTCGTGATCCGCTGGTGGGCGGGTCGCCGGCGGCGGCGGGCCGCCGTGCGCGTCACCTCGATCGCGCTCGTACGGGCTGCCCTTCCCGGGCGTACGCGCTGGACGCGGCGCATCCCCGTGGCGCTCTTCGTCGCCGGGCTGGCGCTGCTCGCGGCCGGGGCGGCGCGACCGCAGGCGTCGGTGCCGGTGCCGATGCGGTCGGCGACGATCCTGCTGGCGCTCGACACCTCCGGCTCCATGTGCTCCACCGACGTCGACCCCAACCGCCTCACCGCCGCGAGGAAGGCCGCCGCCGATTTCATCGAGTCGCAGCGCGGCGGGCCGCGCATCGGCCTGGTCACCTTCGCCGGCACGGCGGGCCTGCTCGTCCCGCCCACCGACGACACCGACGCCCTGATCGAGGCCCTGGACGGGCTCACCGTCGCCCGCGGCACCGCGATCGGCCAGGCCATGCTCACCTCGATCGACGCGATCGCCGAGGTGGACCCGTCGGTCGCCGCCACCGCCGCGACGCCGCCCGCCGCGGCCTCCGGGTACGCCGGCGCGGCGATCGTCGTGCTCACCGACGGCGCCAACACCCAGGGCGTCGACCCGCAGCGGGCCGCCCAGGAGGCGGCGCTGCGCCGTGTACGCGTGTTCACCATCGGCTTCGGCACCACGAACCCGGTTCCGATGGTGTGCGACAACTCGCAGTTCGACGGCCGCGGGTTCGGCAGCTGGGGCGGCGGGTTCGGCGGGGGCTTCGACCGGGGCCGCAACCCCCGGATCATCGACGAGCCGGCACTCCGGCAGATCGCCAGGACGACCGGCGGCTCCTACCACCGCGCCGAGAACGCCGCCCAGCTCGCCACCGCCCTGGACGCCCTTCCCGGCACCTTCACGGTCGTGCGCGAACGGGTGGACACGGCCGCCGCCTTCGCCGGGGCCGGCGCCCTGCTCGTGGTCGCGGCGCTGTCGCTCTCCCTCTGGTGGAACCGCCCGCGGCGGGCGGCCTAGTCGAGGGCCGTCCCCGACCGCTCGGCGAGGCGTTCGTGGCGCTGCCGGGCGGCCTGCGCGGTGCCGAGACCGAGCCCGAAGGCGATCTCCTGCCAGGTCATGCCGCGCCCACGGGCCATCGCCAGCAGCCCGGCCTCCAGCGCGTCCAGCTCTCCGCGAACCAGCGGGACGAGGCTCAACGCCGCGGTGATGTCGGCCTGGTCCACCTCCGGCTCGCCGTCGTCCGGCTTCGCGGCCCCGCTGAGCAGGAACGTCACCAGCCTGACGGCCTCGTGCGGCCCGATGACCGACGGGTGCGCCTGCCTGAGCCGCTGCTCGTCGGTGGCCGCGTGCCGCTCGGCGATCCGGAACAGGGACGCGTGCACCCGCTGGGCGCGCGCCTGCTCGGGGTCCGGCGGGGAGAAGGGGTGCTCGATCGACATGGAGGCAACGATGGCGCTGAAACTCACTGATGTCAACAGCCTGTTTTGAACGAACTGTTCAACACGTGGAGTGCGGGTTGAAGGTTTCAGGGCTGTATATGGGTGTTTCAGCTGGAAGGGTTACACCGAAAGTTCAACGATAGCGTTGAAGGCATGGATATCAAGGACATCGCCTGGCCGGTCGATGGCGCGGGTGTCTCGGCGTTCCTGGGGACGCTGCCCGCCAGGCCGCTGCTGCTCGGCCTCGGTGAGGCCCGGCACTTCGTGGGGGAACTGGGCGAGCTGCGCAACGAGATCTTCCGGCACCTCGTCGAGAACGAGGGCTACCGGTCGTTCGCCATCGAGAGCGACTGTCTCAAGGGCCTCCTGGTGGACGACTACGTCACGACCGGTGCCGGCACCCTCGACGACGTCATGGAACGCGGCTTCAGCCACGGTTTCGGCGCCCTGTCGGCCAACCGCGAGCTCGTCCGCTGGATGCGCGCCCACAACGAGGAGCACGACGAGAAGCTGCGGTTCTTCGGGGTCGACGGCCCTCTGGAGTACTGGGCGGCGAGCCCGCGCGAGGCGCTCACCGGCCTGTACGACCTGCTCGACGGCCCGCTCCCCGCCGCGGTGGTGACCAGGGAGACCCTCGACGCGCTGCTGGGCCAGGACGACCGATGGTCCGACGAGGCCACGGCCATGGACCCGTCGAAGTCGATCGGCCAGTCCGCCGACGCCCAGCGGCTCCGGGTGATCGCCGACGACCTGGCGGCGCTGCTCGACACGCAGTCGCCGCAACTCGGCGCGCGGGACAGGGAACGGGCGGAACTGTACGCGCGTACCGCCACCGCCCTGCTGCGCTACCACCACTGGATGGCCGACGCCTCCCCGGCGCGCTGGACCCGGCTGTCGGCCCTGCGGGACGCGATGATGGCGGCCAACCTGCGTGCCGTCGCCGAGCACGGCCCGGCCCTGGTCTTCTCCGCCAACCTGCACCTCCAGCGCGACAAGACGTTCATGTCGTTCGGCGACCAGCGGCTGGAGTGGTGGAGCGCGGGGGCGATCGCCGCCGCCCACCTGGGCGACCGGTACGCCTACCTGGCCTCCGCCTTCGGCACGACCGGCGACGACACCCCGTCGCCGGACACCGTCGAGGGCGTGTTGTCCACGCTCCCGTGGGACCACTCGGTGGTCGACGCCCGCCGCCTGGCCGAGGCGGTCGCCGATCCGGCGCGGCGCGTCTCCCAGGATTTCGCCTACTTCCCGCTGGACCCGTCCCACCTCGGCGCGATCGACGGCGTCGTCTTCCTCAAGGAGGTCGGCGCCTGGGGGTGACCGTCCGGGGGCGGACGGCACGATGGTCCCTCCCCGCGGGGAGGGACCATCAGGTTGACGCGGATGGGAAGAGGGGCGACCTACTCGGAGGTCTCCCAGGGCATCGGCATGTCGCCCATTTCCTGGTAGGAACGTTCCATGTACGGGTCGTCCATCATGTCCTCAGGCTGAGGCTCGTAGGACTCGTCCATGGGGCGGCCCATCTCCCGCTCGTTCCTGTTCGCCACCTCGGAGACACATCCCGATGCGGCGGTCCTGCCGTCGTACGGCCTCCTGCCCGGCGGGCACTGGTGGTCGTAGCCGTGGTCGTACCTGTGGTCGTACCCGTGGTCGTGACCGTGGTGACGGCCGTGGTGGTGCGGCTTCTTGCCGGGCCGGCAGTGGTCCTTCTTCTTGCCCGGCCGGCACGGCGGGCGCGGGTGCTGCGACTTCTGCGCGACCCGGATCGTCGCCGTCGCCGGCGCGGAGGTCAGACCGTCCGCCCTGGCCACGGCGGTGTTGGTGACGGTGAAGCTGCAGCCCTTGCGGCAGTCCTTCTTGCCGCCGGGACGGCTCGGCACGACGAAGACGCCCGTGCACGTGGTGGACTCGCCCGGCTCCAGGGTGGTGGTCCGGCAGGCGATGTTCGTCACCCGGTTGTCCTCGATCCGGAGGTTCTCCAGCGTCTCGCCGGAGTTGTTCCTGACCTCGTAGCGGTAGGTGACCCTCTCACCGGGCCGGTACGTGCGGGTGTCGTCCACGCTCTTTTCCAGCAGCAGCGTCCCGCGCTCGCCCATGACGTCGATGGTGGCCTCCGACGGCGGCGAGCTCACCTCCGTGTCGTCGATCATGCCCACCGCGGTGGCGGTGTTGGTGACCGAGCCGTGGGCGGCGTCCTCTTCGGTGACCGTGTAGGTGCCCGTGCAGACCGTGTACTCGCCGGGCTCCAGGGTGGTGGCCTCGCAGACGATGTCCGACACCCGGTTGTCGTCGATCCGCAGGTCGGTCACGGTCTCGTCGAACGTGTTCCGCACGACGTAGCGGTAGGTGACCCGGTCGCCGGGGCGGTATGCGCGGGAGTCGTCGACGCGCTTGTCGAGCTCCAGCATGCCGCGCTCGTCCGTGACGCCGACGGTGACCTCGGACGGCGGCGAGCTGACCTCGGTCCCGTCCGCCCTGCCCATCGCGGTGGCGGTGTTGGTGACCGAGCCGCGCTCGGCGTCCTCCTCCGTGACCGTGTACGAGCCGCGGCAGATGACCCGCTCGCCCACGTTCAAGGTGGTCTGCGGGCAGGTGACCTCTTCGACGACGTCGTCGTCCACCATCAGGTCGGTGATGTTCATGTTGCCGGTGTTGGTGACCACGTACTCGTAGGGCACCTCCGTGCCCACCGGCACCGGGTCGGGCAGGTCGGCGTCCCGGGCGACGCGCTTCCTGAGCGACAGCTCAGGCCGCTCGGCCACCGGACGGACGACCACGTTCCGGATCAGGTGCACATCGCTGAACAGACCCGTGGAAGCACCGAAACCGAACTTGTAGCTCTCCGGCACCGGCTGCGGCGCGGGCAGGGACAGCACCTCCTGCATCCCGTTGCCGTCGTTGAAGTCGATCGAGATCGTGATCTCGGGGTTCGGCGCCGGCGTGATCCGGACGTTGACCGTGCGCTTCGACTCCTCAAGCACGGCCTGCGCCGCCCGCGGGTCGCTGGGCACGGTCCGCGTGGGCCCCTGCAGGTCGCCCGGCAGAGTCGAGGGCCACGGCCCGGTCGTGGTGAAGTTGCTGGTGGTGGCGGTCAGGAAGCAGTAGCCCGCGGTGCCGTTGCCGGGCCCGCGCACCGTCACCATGTTCGGCCCGGGAGCCGGGACGCGGAAGCCCGTGCCGGCCGGCGAGCGCTCGGCGCAGGTGCGGCCCCGCTGCTCCCAGTCCCCGAAGTAGTTGCCGAGGACGTCCAGGCCGATGCCGACGTAACCCTGGTTGACCCCGGGCTCGAACGGGTTCGCCGGGTCGTCGTCGGGCAGCTTCTGGGCGTAGCCGAGGCTGCCGCCGAACGCGCCCGGACGGTCCAGCGAGGCCTCACCGTCGATCAGGAAGAAGGAGATGCCGTCCGCGGGCACCGCCGTGGTGTTGCCGTACTGCCACTGCTCGAACGTCACGTCCAGGCCCTCTTCGGCCGGGATCGGCTCGTTGTAGAGGGCGGCCGCCGTCTGGTCCAGATCGGCGCTGGTGAGCTGGAGATAGCCGTAAGGCGCTGCTCCGGTCGGCGGGACGGGACCCGCCGCGTTGGCGGGGCAGCCCCCGAGCGGATGGTCGCCAGGCCCGGCGGGCGGAGCCGCCGGCGCACCGGTCAGGCAGGCCGATCCCACGCCGATGAACTGCGGGATCGCGGTGGCCCCGGTGAAGTCCTCCTCGACCAGCGGAACCGGTTGCGCGGCTGCCGGACGGGCGGGTTGGAGCGCGACAGACACCGCGCTCAGAAGGAGCATGGTGGAAATGGCCGCACGTTTAGGGCCAGATGAACTGTTTCCCGGCCCCGCAGGGCCAGATCGTATCTTCACGAATACTGAAGGTAACCATGCGCACTTGTGAACAGCTCGATCGACATAGCAAATGATCAACCACGAATGACACCGTCCCTCTTTACGGGCATTCCGGGTTTCGGTGTCAGCACGCCCGGTCCGGCCCCGCCCCTTCGGCGCAGGGGCGGTCGGCAGGCTCCGCGGAGGCGAACAGCGCGCCCAGCCTTTTCGAGCCGATCATCGACAGCAGCCGCAGCCGCACCGGATCGGCGACGGCCTTGAGCAACGTGGCCAGCTCGACGGCGTCGGCCTCGCCGAGCGGCTCGCGGGCGATCGGCGCGCAGCATGAGGTGCCGGCGGGGGCGGCCATGACGAGACTCCTTACTTCGATCCCGATCAAAATCATAGGCGCCCGCCGCCGGCCCGCCGCTCCTGGGCCTCGGCCAGGCCGGAGGAACACACCCCGGTCGCCGGCAGGTCGAGCCGCACGTCGCGGGCCGCCTGCCAGTCCCCGGCCAGCGCGGCGACGACCGAGCGGGCCTGCTCGTACCCGGTGGCGAGCAGGAAGGTCGGGGCGCGGCCGTAGCTCTTGACGCCGATGGCGTAGTAGCCGGGCTCGGGATGGGCCAGCTCGTCCACGCCGTGTGACGGGACGGTGCCGCAGGAGTGCTGGTTAGGGTCGATCAGCGGGGCGAGGCGGCGGGTGGAGCCGAGGACGGGGTCCAGGTCCAGGCGGAGTTCGGCGGCGATGGAGTGGTCGGGGCGGTAGCCGGTCGCGCTGACGATCCGGTCCACGGTGATCGACTGCTCGGCGCCGGAGGGGGTGCGGCTGGTCACTTCGACGCCGTCGCCGGTGGCGCGTACCCGATGGGTGAAGAAGCCGGTCAGGAGCTGGACGCGGCCGGAGGTGACGAGGGCGTGCAGGCGGGTGCCGAGCGCGCCGCGGGCGGGGAGGGCGTCGGCGTCGCCGCCGCCGTAGGCGCGGCCGGCGTTGCCCGCGCGGATGGCCCAGGTGACGGGGGTGTCGTCCAGCTGGGCCAGGGCGAGCAGCGTGGTGGCGGCCGAGTGGCCGGCGCCGACGACCAGGACGTGCCGGCCTTCGTAGCGGTGGCGGTCGGCGCCGAGGACGTCGGGCAGGGCGTGGTCGATGGACACCTCGTCCTCGCCGTGTGCGGGCAGGCCGCTCGCGCCCAGCACGTTCGGGCTGGTCCAGGTGCCGGAGGCGTCGATGATCGCGCTCGCCTGCAGCTCGCCGCCGTCGGCCAGGCGGATCAGGAAGGGCGCCTGCTCGCGGCCTGCCGTGCGCACGCGGTCATGGCCCAGGCGGCTGATCGCGGTCACCCGTGCGTCGGTGCGTACCCGGTCGCCGAACAGCTCGGCCAGCGGGGCGAGGTAGTCGGCGACGATCTCGGCGCCGGTCGGCAGCCATTCGGGGTCGGGCGCGGTCCAGCCGCCGGCCTCCAGCAGGCGGCGGGCGGCGGCGTCGATGTCGTACGTTCAGGGGCTGAACACCCGCACGTGCCCCCACTGTGCGATCGACGCGGCGATCCGCTCACCGGCCTCCAGGACCAGGAAGTCGAGGCCACGTTCGGCCAGGTGGGCGGCGGCGGCCAACCCGACAGGCCCGGCGCCGATCACGACCACGGGCAGGTCGTCCCGCCGCTCTGAGGTGAACTGCTCGATCGCGGCAGGACCGCGACAACCGTCGCTCATGACCGTTTCTCCAGACTTCGGGCGATTGCCCTTGAATAGAAGTTCATCTAACCAGCGACATCATGCGCGCCTGATTAGACGATTGTCAAATCAGACCTTTGACAATAGGCAGGTAAATACCTGCATAATGGACGGCGTGAGCCTCGAAGCGACAGCCGTGGATCTCGTCTTCAAGGCGCTGGCCGACCCCACCCGGCGCCTCCTGCTCGACCGACTGCGCGAGCACAACGGTCAGACGCTGCGCGAGCTGTGCGAACGTCTTGACATGGCCCGCCAGTCGGCGACCCAGCATCTGAACGTCCTCGAGCAGGCCGCCCTCGTCACCGTCGTCCGGCGCGGACGGGAACGGCTCCACTACCTCAACCCGGCGCCCATCCACGAGATCCAGGAGCGCTGGATCTCGGAGTTCGACCGGCCCCGGCTGCGAGCGATCAACGCCATCAAGCACCAGGCAGAGGAGTACGCCATGAGCGACGAACCCACGTCCGTGCCGACCTACGTCTACGTCACCTACATCCGCGCGAGCGCCGAGCAGGTCTGGCGGGCCCTGACCGACGCGGACCTGACCGCGCGCTACTGGGGACACCGCAACATCTCGGACTGGCGGCCGGGATCGCCCTGGGAGCACCGGCGCGCCGACGGATCAGATGCCGTCGACGTCACCGGCGAGGTGATCGAGGCCGAGCCCCCGGCCCGCCTCGTCGTCACCTTCGACGACGCCCCCGGCGCCGCGTCATCGAGGAAGTCGTCGGTGGTCACCTTCCTCATCGAGCCGCACCAGGACATCGTCCGTCTCACCGTGTCCCACGAGGACCTGCCCAACCAGGCGATGCTCGACGGGATCGCGCAAGGATGGCCGGCCGTGCTGGCGAACCTCAAGTCGCTGCTGGAGACCGGCGAGGTCCTCCCGCAGGCGCCGTGGGAGATGTACCGGGCGCACGCCTGACCACCCGGCCCTGGGCGACACGACCACAGAAAGAGGAAAGACGTGCTGGACACCATCCCGCTGCGGGACGCCTACCGCGCCCTGCTGGACGCCGCCGCCACGGTGGCCGACTCCGGCGACGGCGGCACCGTCCCGCCGGCCGGCGAGTGGACCGCCGACCAGATCCTGGCGCACGTCGCCATCGTCACCGCGACCACCATCGCCGCCGCCTCCTCGGTCGCCTCGGCGGCGAACACCACCTACGACAACCGCACGGCCCAGGACACCTGGACCATCGAGCGCGTCATCGCCCGCGCCGGCGGCAACGCGGGCCTCCGGGAACGCGTCCGCCGCCAGGGGGACGCGCTCTGCGCGCTGGGCGGGCCGGCGCTGAGCGAGGCCGAACTCGACACGCCGGTGCCCACCCTGCTCCTGTCCAACGGCACGGTCCTGGTCGATCAGCTCGTGCCCCTGAGGGACCTCATCACCGGCCTCGCGGACGTGGAGCTGCCCGCCCACACCGCGCAACTCCTGGCCCTGCTCTGAGACGTCCCACGCGCCCCGTCCGGCTCCGCGGGGTCAGCCCTTGGAGCCGGTGAAGGCGATGCCGGCGACGAGCTGGCGTTGCATGACCACGAACAGCACGATCATCGGCAGCGAGGCCACGATCGATCCGGCGAACAGGATCGGGAAGTTCGTCAGGAACTGGCCGCGCAACGAGGCCAGGCCCGCCGAGAGGGTCATCATCTCCGGGTCGGTGTTGACCACCAGGGGCCACAGCAGGCTGCTCCACGACGACATGGCGGTCAGCAGGCCCAGCGCCAGCAGACCTGGCTTGACCAGCGGCAACATGATGTGCCAGTAGACCTGCAGCGGATTGGCGCCGTCGAGGCGCGCGGCCTCGTCCAGTTCCCTGGGGAGGGAGAGGAAGAACTGCCGGAGCAGGAACGTGCCGAAGGCTCCGAAGACGCCGGGCGCGATCAGCGCCTGCAACGTGTCGAGCCAGCCGAGCCCTTGCATGATCTCGTAGCGCGGGATGATGAACAGCTCGCCGGGGACCATGAGCACGGCCAGGAAGAGCATGAACAGGGCGCCCCTGCCGGGGAAGCGCAGCCGGGCGAAGGCGAAGGCGGCCAGCGAGCACAGCAGCAGCTGGCCGGCCGTGACGGCCGCGGTGACCACGACCGTGTTGAGGAACTGCCTGGCCAGGGGCACCGAACGGAAGGCGTCGGCGAAGTTCGACCACTGCCAGGAGGGCGTGAACTTCGGCGGCACCCGCAGCGAGTCCGGCAGGGTCTGCAGCGAGACGACGACCTGCCAGGCGAACGGCGCGAGCATCACCAGCGCGCCCGCGGCCAGCACCACGTGGGCCGGCCAGGTTCTGGGCCTACTCATAGTGCACCCACCTCTTCTGCAGGCGGAACTGGATCGCGGTCAGCATGAGGATGAGCCCGAGCAGCAGCACCGCGATCGCCGCGGCCATCCCGCGCCGGTTCTGCACGAAGCCCGTCTCGAAGAAGAGGTGGACGATCGTCCGGCTGCCGTCCAGCGCCGGGCTCTTCGGGTCGACCATGAGGTAGACCAGGTCGAAGACCTGCAACGCGCTGATCATCGTGATCACCATGACGAAGAACGTGGTCGGCGCGAGCAGCGGCAGCGTGATGCGGAAGAACTGCCGCAACCGCCCGGCGCCGTCGATCGAGGCCGCCTCGTAGAAGTGGCGGGGAATGCCCTGCAGCCCGGCCAGGAACAACACGGCGTTGTAGCCGATCGTACTCCAGATCCCGACGACCGCGATCGCGTAGATGGCGAAGTCCGGATCGCTCACCCAGTGCGGCCCGTCGATCCCCGCCGCGCCCAGCAGGTGGTTGATCGCGCCGAAGTCGCCGTTGAACAGGTAGCGCCAGGTCAGGCCCACCGCGGCGGGCATGGTGACGACCGGGAGGAAGTACAGCGTGCGGTAGACGCCCAGCCCGCGCAGGCCCGGCACGTTCAGCAGGGTGGCGATGGCGATGGACAGCGGCACGCCCGCCAGCACCAGCACGGCGTAGAGCAGCGTGTTGCCGAGCGCGCCGAGCATCTCCTCGTCGCCGAGCAGGTCGGTGAAGTTGGCCGTCCCCACCCAGGTGTAGCCGCCGAAGGCGCCCGACTCGGTGAAGCTGAGGTATCCGGTCTGGGCGATGGGCCACAGGTGGAAGACGGCCAGGCCCAGCGCCATGGGGGCGACGAGGAGGTAACCCCATGCCCACTCGCGCCTGGAGAGCATCCGCTACTCCTTGGCCAGGATCTCGTTCATCTTCGCGGCGACCTCCCGCGCGGCCTCGGCCACCGGGCGTTCGCCCGCCCAGGCGTCGGCGAGCAGCGTGTTCTGCACGTCCTGCCACTGCGCCGTGTTCAGCGTCGCCGGGTACGGCACGCCGTGCGGCATCGAGGCGTCATAGGTCTCCTTCAGATGGAAGGAGGGGAAGGCCTTGAACCAGCCGTCCTGGGTGCCGGGACGCAGCGACAGCGCGCCGCCGCCGCTGTCACTGAGGATCTTCTGAGCCTGTTCGGAGGAGACGAACTCGGCGAACGCCGCCGACTCCTTCGGATGCTCGCTCTTGGCCGAGACGGCGTTGGCCAGGCCGAGCAGGATGACGGCCTCCTTGGCCGGGCCCTTGGGCAGCGGCGCCACGTCGATCCGGTCGCGCATCTCGGAGTTCGCCCAGAAGGTGGAGGCGAACCAGACGCCGCCGTAGTACATGCCGTACTTGCCGGTCTGGAACAGCTGGAGGGGGTCGGTGTCGGTGTAGGTCTCCGCGGGCGGCGCGACCTGGTCCTTGATCAGCCCGGTCCAGAACTCCAGGCCCTGCACGGAAGCGGGGTCGTCGAAGCCGCTCTTCCTGCCGTCGGGCGACAGGACGTGCCCGCCGGCCTGGATCATGGTGTTGTAGAAACCGCCCTGGTCCCACATCGGGGCGAGGATGCCGAACTGCTTCTTGGCCGGGTCGGTCAGCTTCCTGGCGGCGGCCTTGACGTCGTCCCAGGTCCAGTCGGCGGTGGGGTGGGCCAGCCCGGCCGCGTCGAAGATCTTCTTGTCGTACCAGAGGGCCGGGATGCTCACGTTGTGCGGCAGGGCGTACAGCTTGCCGTCGTAGCGGTAGCCGTCCACGACCGCCGCGGGCAGGCCGTCGGCCTTGGTGTCGTCCAGCGGGGCGATGACACCGCCCTTGGCGTACATGCGGACGTTGAGACTGTTCATCCAGAACACGTCGGGGGCGGTGCCGCCGGAGGCGGCCGTCTGGAGCTTGGTCCAGTACTGGTCCCAGGGGGTGATCTCCAGCTTGACCGTGACCTTCGGGTTGGCCCGCTGGAACGCGTCGATGATCTCCATTGCGGCGGGCTGGTCGTTCTTGTCCCAGATGGCGTAGCTGATGGTGGCCTTGCCGTCGGCGGCCGGTTCGCCGGACGAGCCGCAGCCGGCGGTCAGCACGGCGAGGCCGGCCAGGCAGGCGAGAGGCATTCGAGATCGCACGGTTGTCTCCCTGGGGGGTGTGGGGGGTGCGGGGAGGCGGGGTTCAGAGACGCAGGGTCGAGGTCCAGCGGGCGAGTTCGGCGTCGATCTCCGCCCTGCTCCGGGGGTTGCCGGGGGCGTCGGGACGTTGCTGCCAGGGATGCGGCCCGCCCGCCGGCCGGTACTCCACGCCCAGCGCGTCGAGGCGTCTCTCGTGCACGGCGAGCCGCGCCAGGAAGTCCTCGAAGTCGCGCCGGCCGCTCCACATCGCCTCGGCGAAGGCGGCCAGGCGCGGGAAGGCCATGTAGTCGAGCAGCCGGGGGGAGTCGATGTGCTCGGTCCACAGCGCGGCCTGCGCGCCGAGGATCCTGGCGCGCTCATCCTCGCCGAGGCCGCCCGGGACGGGGTCGAAGGCATGGACGGCGCGCAGGGAGGTCACGCTGCCGATCGGCACCGGCTCCTGGTCGCCGTCGGCCTGGCGGAAGTCCAGGTACGTCTCGCTGAACGGCGAGACGACCACGTCGTGACCGGCCCGCACGGCCAGCACCGCGCACTTGTCGCCGCGCCAGGCCGCGACGGTGACGCCGGGCGGCAGCCCGCCTTCCAGCAGCTCGTCCCAGCCGAGCGGTTTGCGCCCGCGGGCCAGCAGGTAGTCGGTGAAGTGGCGCATGAGCCAGGTCTGCAGCTCGTCGGCGTCGTGCAGGCCGAGCTCCCGGATGCGCTCCTTGGCCGGGACGCTCTCGTTCCACTGGGTCTTCGGCACCTCGTCGCCGCCGACGCAGACGTACGGGCCCGGGAAGAGCTCCAGGACCTCGTCCAGGACGTCGGTGAAGAAGGCGATCGTGCCGTCGGCGACGTTGAGCACGTTCTCGCCGACCCCCCACTCGGTGCGGACCGGCAGGCGGTCGTCGAGGTTGCCGAGCTCGGGGTAGGCGGCGATGGCGGCCTGCGTGTGGCCGGGCAGGTCGATCTCCGGCACGACCGTGATGAACCGGTCGGCGGCGTAGGAGACGATCTCGCGGATGTCGTCCTGGCTGTAGAAGCCGCCGTGCGGGCGCCCGTCGAAGCGCTGGTGCCGCGCGGCGCCCACCGGAGACTCGCGCCGCCAGGCGCCGACCTCCGTGAGCCTGGGGTACTTCCTGATCTCCAGCCGCCAGCCCTGGTCGTCGGTCAGGTGCAGGTGGAGGACGTTGAGCTTGTGCGCGGCCAGCAGGTCGATGTACCGCAGCAGGTCGTTCTTCGGCAGGAAGTGCCTGGCCACGTCGATGAGGCAGCCGCGCCAGCCGTACTCAGGAGCGTCGGCGATCTCCGTCGCGGGGATGCTCCACGCCCTGTCCCCGGCGCGTCCGGCCCGGAAGGCGGCGGGGTCGAGCAGCTGGCGCAGCGTCTGCGCCCCGTAGAAGGCGCCGGCCGGGCCCGTCGCCTCGATCAGCACCGACTCGGTCGTGGCGGTGAGGCGGTACTCCTCGGGCCCGAGGCCCGCGACGAGCCGGATCTCCACCCCGCCGGGCCCCTCCGGGAGCGGCAGGCCGGTGGCCGGGGTGAGGGCCCCGCGGAGCCATTCCGCGGCCCTGGCCAGCGCCGGGTCGGCGGACAGCGGGGTCGAGGCGGTGAAGGTGAACCGGCCTTCGCCGGGCGTGCGGCGGGCGGGCGCCGGGATCGTCGCGTTCACAGGGCCTGCACGGTGCGGGTCTCGCGGGCGCGCTCGGCGGCCCAGACGACCAGGTGCCCGGCCAGGGCCTCGGCCGGGTCGGCGCCCAGCGGCGCCTGGTCCCCGGCGGCGACGGCGTCGATGAACGCCTTGGTGAGGCCCCCGTCGCCACCGCCGTGGCCGTCGGCGAGTGACGCGCCCGCCGACGTCTCGGTGTCGATCCGCTCCTCGGCGCCGGTCACGAAGTCGACGACCCTGATGCCGCGCCCGTCGCCCTCGGCGTACCCGCGGGTGCCGAAGATCCGGGTCTTGCGGTGCTCCAGCGGCGTGAACGCCGTCATGGTGAACGACACGGTCGCGCCCTTCGCGAACTCCAGCGTGACGACCTGCTGGTCGACCACGTCGTTGTCGCAGTCGTAGACGCAGCGGCCGTACGGGCCGGTCTCCAGTGCGTGCGTGACACCCGCCACGGTGGCGTCGGACGTGACGGCGCCGAGCGGCCAGAACTCGCGGCGCGGATCGCCGAGGCAGCTCAGGTAGAGACGCTTGGCGGAGTAGGCGCAGTCCGGCTCGACGGCGCAGCTCACGCAACGCGTGCTCGCGCCCTCGGGCCGGTTCTCCGGCCGGAAGTGGGTCAGCGAGCCGAAGGACGACACCGCGACCGGCTGCTCGCCGAGGATGTGGAGCAACCAGTCGATGTCATGACAGGACTTGGTCAGCAGCATCGGCCCCGACTCGGCCGCGTTCCGCCACGCGCCCCGCACGAAGGAGTGGGCCATGTGCCACCAGCCCACCGGCTCCAGGTGCTGCACGCTGGAGATCGTGCCCAGCCGGCCGCTGTCCAGAAGCTGCTTGAACGCCCTGGTGTAGGCCGTGTAGCGGAGCACGTGACAGACCGCGAACACCACGCCGTTGCGCTCGACCGCCTCGACGATGCGGCGGGCCTCCGGCTCCGTCGGCGCCATCGGCTTCTCCAGCAGGATGGCGTAACCGAGGTCGGCGAAGGCCACGGCCGGCTCGACGTGCAACTGGTCCTGGGTCGCGATGACCACGGCGTCCGCGAGCTTCGGCACGGCGGCCAGCTCGTCCCATCCGGTGAAGCAGGCGCTGTCCGGCAGACCGTGGTCGGCGGCCACCTTGGCCCGGCGGGCCGGGTCCGGGTCGGCCACTGCCACGATTCGTGCCCGGCCGTCCGCGGCGGCGGCCCTGGCGTAGATCTGGCCGCGCGATCCGGCGCCGACGATGGCGATGGTCACTGTCATTTCGCAAGCTCCTTTATGAAGGTCTCCATAGATAGTCACGAGAATGACCTTGCCGTCAAGCCTCTTCTCATCGGGCATGCGCAGCTGGAAGCGGGGATGGCCCAAAGGGATATAGTTCAGAGACCAGTGATAGTGAGGAGTGTGACCGTGCAGGTCAGTGGTGGCGACCTTCAGCGGCTACGCCAGCTGAACTCTCTGAGCAGCATCCGAGCCCTGCGTGAGGCACGCGAGCCACTGACGCTCACCGAGCTGTCCGCCCGCACCGGGTTGTCGCGGGCCTCCGTCGGAGACGTCGTCACGGATCTGGAACAGCGCGGCTGGATCGCCGAGGTGCCGCCCGCGCCGGGCGCCATGGGGCGGCCCGCCAAGCGCTACCGGTTCCGTACCGACGCCGGTCACGTGCTCGGCATCGACGTGGGCGTGCACAAGGTGCTGGCCGTGATCACCGACCTCGCCGGGCGGATCGTGGCCAGCGGGCGGGTCGCCGTCGACCGGCACACCGCCCAGCGGGAGCGGCTGGAGGCCGTCTGGCGGGCCGTCGACGCGGCGCTCGTCGCCGCCGGGCTGACCGCGTCCGACATGTGGGGCGTCACGGCGGGCAGCACCGGCGTCGTCAACCGCGAAGGGCTCGTCACCCTGGTCAACGACCTGCCCGACTGGCCCGGCGTCGACCTCGTCGGTCACCTCGGGCAGCGGCTCGCCTGCCCGATCTCCATCGAGAACGACAGCAAGCTCGCCGCCCTCGCCGAGCAGCGGCTCGGGGTGGCCGCGGGCGTCCAGCACCTCGTCTACCTGCACGTCGGCCGCCGGCCCGGCGCCGCGCTGATCATCGACGGGCGCCTGTACCACGGGTTCAGCGGGGCCACCGGCGAGGTCGGGCTCATGGAGATCACCGGCTGGGGCACCATGGCCGGGCGGCTGGAGAGCGGCCCGGCGGCCAAGGGGGCCTCGGCCGAGGAGGCCGCCCGGCTGGTCTTCGGCGCGGCTCGGGCCGGCGACCAGGAGGCCCGGGCCGCGGTCGACGCGTACGCCCGCCATCTCGCGCTCGGCACCGCCGCGATGGTGCTGACGCTGGACCCCGAGCTGGTCGTGCTCGGCGGCGGGTTCTCCCGCTCGGCCGACGTCCTGCTGCCCGCGCTGCGCCGGGCGCTCGAACCTCACTGTGTACGCGTTCCCGACATCCGGCCCTCGACGCTGGGCGAGGAATGCGTCGCCCTGGGCGGGGCCTGTCTGGCGCTGGACCACGTGGACGATCGTTTCTTCTCCCCGGAGGGTTCCATCTCCAGCCCCGCCGCTCCGCAGCGACTCTCCTGACACCCGGCCTCACCTCTCCCGTCTCCGGCGTACGGCGTCAGGACTTCTCGTAGGGGATGATCTCGGCGAGGGCGGAGGCGCCGCCGATGCCGTAGTCGGAGCGGAGCCTGATGTAGCGTGCCGAGACCCCCTGGAGGCTGACGTCGTTGGGCGCGGTCATGCGGGGCCAGTTCACGGCCGTGACGTCCCGGAAGGCGACGCCGTCGTCACTGACCTGCACCATGCCTTCGAGGATGGTGCCGTTCATGTTGGTGCGCAGCTTGGGCTGGAACCGCACGGCCGACAACTGCCTGACCCGGCCCAGGTCGACGGTGATGGTGTGCGGCTGCGCGGGCACCTCGGGGTAGTTGGAGTGGAAGTCGGTGGTCAGCTTGCCGTCGACGGCGTTGCGCGGGTCGCCGACGCCGGGCTTGAAGGTGCTGGCGGCGGCCTTGAGCTCGGCGGGCGGGATGCGGCGGCCGGCGGGCTCCGTGGGCCAGATGTCGCGTCCCTTGCCCGGCTCCTCGCTGACGGGCTCCCGGACAGGCCCGGCGCCCTTGCCGCGGATCAGGACGTCGGTGATGACGGACCCGTGGTCGGAGTAGAAGGGGTACGGCCGGTCGAGCGGCGTCTGCCGGTGCCGGGGAAGGCGCCGGGTGTCGGCGCGTGACCCCAGGACGCGCACGTCCTTGCCGCGCGCGAAGACGTAGTCGATACGGCCGGGAATGGCGCCCATGCCGTGATACGGGCTCCACGTCCGGCCCGGGTAACGCCCGGCGTCGGGGTTGGCGTACCGGAAGGTGTCCATGAAGCCGGCGTCGGTGTACAGCTTGGTGTAGGGCCAGGGGAGGACCACGCCGCCGTGGCCGGGGGCGTCGGCGAACTGCTCGCTCCAGTCCAGGTGCGACTGCGCGTTGAGGTCGCCGCCCATGAGCACGGGGGCGTCGTCGTCGCCGATGAAGGACGGGATCGCCTTGTCCAGGATGGCCCTGCCCATGGCGACCCTGCGCAGGTTGTCGCCCTCCAGGATCTGCTCGTCGGTCTTCGTGCGGGGCAGGCCGTGGGTGTTCTGCACGGCCGCGTCGTGGGTGTCGCCGTACGCCCAGCCGTCGTGCCAGGTCCACAGGCTGAAGGCGTTGACGTGCTTGCCGTTGGGCAGGCCGAGGCGGGCGCCGCCGAGGTTGAAGGAGTCGATGTCGGCGTCGGCGTAGCGCGGGTACACCTTCTCGACCTCGAGCTTGGTGTAGAGCCACAGGTTGTCGCCGTTGACGCTGTAGTCCTCCGGCGTGGTGAGCTGCGTGCCGGTGAACCGGTCGCCCTCGGACCGTCCGGCGTTCAGCCCGTCGAGGATCTTCTGCCCGGACCCGTAGCCCTCGACCACGAAGAGGATGTCGGGATCGACCTCGTTCATGTAGTCGATCATCTGGGCGAGGTTCTCGCCGGTGTTCTCCTGGCGGTTGAACGTGCCGCCCACGAACAGGTTCCACGCCATCAGCCGCAGCGGCACGCCCACGTGCCCGGCCGGCATGGAGGTGACGGAGACGTCGACCGTGACCTCCTTGCCGGGCAGCGTGAAGGGACGGCTGCGCGCCGACCCGTCGCGGCTGTACATGGTGTCCCGCGCCCACACCTGGTCACCGCTTCTGACGGTGGTGACGAACTCCTCGACCCGGTTGGGCCGCGCCTTGCCGGTGGCCACCACGGTGCAGGTGCTGCCGGGCCCCTTGCCGTCGCAGTCGAGACGGTAGCCCGGCTTGTTCCCGCGGTCGGCTGCCGCCGCGGTCGTGTTCGTGGCGGCGAGCAGCCCGGTCAGGGCCACGGCGACGGCCAGGGACGAGGTTGAGAAGCGCATGAAGCAATCCCTTTGCGGTAGGGGGCGGGGTTCTCAGAGGCGCGGGAGGAGGGCCCGGCGGCCGAGGCGGTGGCCGCCACATGGTCGTTGACACTAATCGCAGGCTCCGGGGGAAGTTCTGCGTCGCAGAACCGCTCCTTTCGGGATCATCTCCGCACGAATGCGAAGCCGCAAGATCTTGACAGCAATTTTTATGGAGTCCACGATAAGGAGTCGACAGCAGCCGCAGAGGTCGTCGGAGGCATCGCTAACCTGCAGGTCATGGAACGGCGTGACATCGAGATCTTCCTGACCCTGGCCGAGGAGCTGCACTTCGGCCGTACCGCCGAGCGGCTGGGCGTCAGCGGCGCCCGGGTCAGTCAGACGATCAAGCAGTTGGAGCGCCGGTTCGGCGTCGCGCTGTTCCGGCGGACCAGCCGGCAGGTGGCGCTCACCCCGGTCGGCAGCGCGCTGCGCGAGGACGTGCAGGCCGGATACCAGCGCATTCAGGAGGGCATCGCCAAGGCCGTCGCCGCCGGACGCGGCCATACCGGGACCCTGCGGGTGGGCTTCTCCAGCCCGCCGGCCGGAGAGGCCATCATGGCCGCCGCCGAGGTGTTCCGCGCCCGCCATCCCGACTGCGAGGTGCGCATCCGCGAGGTGCACCTGTCGGACGCGTTCGGCGCGCTGCGCGCCGGCGAACTCGACCTGCAGATCACCGAGCTGCCCGTACGGGAGGCCGACCTGTCGAGCGGGCCTGCCCTGCTGCGGGACCCCCGCGTGCTGGCCGTCTCCTCCCGGCATCCCTTCGCCCGGCGTGACGGCGTCACCGTGGAGGATCTGGCCAGGGACACCGTGCTCGTACCGGCCGACGCGCCCGAATACCTGCTCGACGCGATCATCCCGGCGCGGACGCCGAGCGGACGTGCCGTCCGGCGCGAGCGGGTGCTGACCTCGCGGCAGGAACTTCTGACCCTGGTCAGCGGCGGCGCGGGGATGGCCGTAGTGGGTAGCCAGGCCACGCGGTTCCACGCCCGGCCGGACATCGCCTACGTGCCGATCACCGGCCTGCCGCCGATCGAGTACGGTCCGGTCTGGCCGGCCGGTGGCCAGGCCGGCAGGGTGCGGTCGTTCGTCACGCTCCTGCGCGCGGAGCTCGATCGCTAACCCAGGTGTTAGCGATCGTTTCGGAACTCGTCGTTGTCGCAGGCAGGCGGGCCGCGAAGGATGGAACACATGGAAACGACGCGGAACACCAGGACGAACCCCATCCCCGACGAGTACAAAGGCGGCGTCCCCTACCTCAACGTGCACGACGCCAAGGCGGCCCTCGACTTCTACCGGACGGCCTTCGGCGCCGACGTGCGCATCGAGATCCCGCGCCAGGGCGGCAAGATCGCGCACGCCGAGTTCCGGATCGGCGCCGCCGTCTTCATGTTGCGCGACGAGCACCCCGAATACCACTTCCGCAGCCCGAGGACGATCGGCGGCACGCCGGTCAACCTCATGGTCTTCGTACCGGACGTCGAGACGTTCGCCGAGCGGGCCATCGCGGCGGGAGCGCGCGTCATCCGCCCGGTGGAGCTGCAGTTCCACGGCGACCTGCAGGTCGAACTGGAGGACCCCTTCGGCCACTCCTGGTTCTTCACCAGCCGGGTCGCCGACATGGACGCGGAGGAGCTGAAGGCGACCGCCTCGGCGGTGCGCCTCTGACCTCCCGGGGGGCTTTGCGGACGGGCTAGGGATGCGTCACCTTTACGGAAGGTCACTTTCTGCAAGCTGACGATTACTTTCTGTATGCATTGTCTCCGGGCCGGCCGATCGTCTCCTGCGGGATCGCCCGCTGAACAAGGCCGGTGCCGGCCCGCCCGCCGCATCAGTGGAGGTATCCCATGCCCGTCAGCCCCCTCACCCGCCTGATGGCCGCATCCGCCGTCGCCCTGGTGGCCGCGGCCGTCGTCCCCGCCTCGACGGCCCACGCCGCCCAGGCCGGCCCGCCGGTGTGCCTGGACGCCACCAACAGCCGCGCCAACAACACCGAGGTGCGCCTGTGGACGTGCCTGAACCATCCCAACCAGAAGTGGGTCATCCAGAACGGTCACATCAAGGTCGAGGACACCATCGGCACCGGGCGCGAGGTCTGCCTGGACGCCACCAACAGCCGGGCCAACAACACCAACGTGCGCCTGTGGACGTGCCTGAACCATCCCAACCAGAAGTGGGTCATCCAGAACGGTCACATCAAGGTCGAGGACACCATCGGCACCGGGCGCGAGGTCTGCCTGGACGCCACCAACAGCCGGGCCAACAACACCGTGGTGCGCCTGTGGACGTGCCTGAACCACCCCAACCAGAAGTGGGTCGTCCAAGGCGGCCAGATCAAGGTCGAGGACACCCTCACCTGACCCCCAGGCTGACCGGCCCCCGTTCCGCGACGGCGTCACCCACGCCGTTCGTGGGCCCGGCGGCCGGTCCGCCGTCGCCGTCACGGCCGGGCCGTGGCGGACCCCGTCAGTCCCTCGCGGAAGGCGATGGCCGCCGCCTCGGTACGGGTGGCCGCGCCCAGTTTCGCCAGGATGTGGGAGACGTGCACGCCCGCCGTGCTGGGCGAGATGTGCAGCCAGGCGGCGATCTGCCGGTTGCTCAACCCCTCGGCGATCAGGACGAGCACGTCGCGTTCGCGCTCCGTGAGCCCGTCCTGGGCCGGCCGGGGCCGTCCGAGCAGGGCGATCTCCCGGGCGAGCGGCGCCGCACCCAGCTCTTCGGCCAGCCGCGCGGCCTCCCTGAGGCGGCCCGCCGGCCCGCGCCGTCCCTTCCCCTGACGGACCGAGGGGCCGGGATGGCGTCAGGATGTGCCGGTGGTGGGTGTCATGCCGGACATGTGCGGCTCCGGCGTCATGCCGGGCATGTCGGGCATTTGTGGGATGCAGGGCATGCTCTGCTCCCCGAACCACTGGACCAGGTACCGCCGCATCGTGCGGACCTCCGCCCGCTGGTCGTCGCGCACCTTGCGGGCGAAGGCGGCGACCTCGGGATGAAGCGCCTCACCGTGCACGAGGAGCTGCTGCGACATCATGATCGCCATCATGTGGTGCGGGATCATGTGCTGCAGGAACGCCTTGTCGAGCTGATCCCCCGAAAGCCCCGACAGGTCGGGCATCGTGCTCCCGCTCGGGCTCGGCGCCGGACTCTGCCGGTACCACTGCTGCAGCCAGCCCTTCATCCTGACGACCTCGGCGGTCTGCGTCGTGACGATCGACTGCCCGAGCCGCCGCATCTCGGGCCTGCCGGACCGCTGCAGCTGCCGGGCCGCGGCGATGGCGTCCTCGTGGTGCGGGACCATCTGCGACAGGTAGTCGTACTCGCTGGTCACGGGATGCATCTGCCCCATGCCGGGGCACGTGGGCTGTGTGCCTGAAGGGCTCGGGGACGGCACCGGCGGAGATGCCATGGCCGCCGCACCGGCCCCCGACCCGGTGGTGACGGCGGCCAGGAATGCCCCGGCGGCCATCGCGGTCTTCGCGGAGCGTCGCTTCATGCGTCCCCCCAACGCCGATTCGACACCTACTCCCAACGGTAACCCGCCCCTGGAATGTCACCGCGTACGCCCGTACGTCCGGAAGTGTCGACCTTATGATGATCCCCCTATGCGGGGAAAAATCGTGTTACTCGCGGTCTTGTTGCTGACGGGCTGTTCGACGGACGAGCCGAAGGACTGGCTGCTCAAGGATCCGAGCCGCTGGCCGCTGGCGTCGTTGCCGGCTTCGGCCGCCAAGTCGGGCATGCCGGAAGGGGCGGACAAGGTGCTGGCGCGGATCCAGGTCGCGCAGTACGACATGGTCCCCTGGATCAACAGCAAGGGCGTGTGCGGGCTCGCCGACCAGGGGCCCTCCGAGGTCAACTTCAACATGAGCCAGGACCTGACGAAGACCGAGGGCAACGTCGTCACCGCGGAAGAGGGCTTCGCCGGGCCCAAGGAACCCATGACCGGAACCAGTTCGGAGAGCACCGTGACACTGTGGTGCACCCCCACCCGGATGTTCGTCACCGTCGAGGCGAAGAACCTCGGAAAAGTGCAGCTTGACGGAAACGCGGCGGCAAAGAAGACCCAGGAAAAACTGACGGTCGTGGTGGGCACGCCGGAGGCGGTCAAGCAGTCACTCCCCGACGCGACCCTGATCGGCCGCTGACCCTGCGGGGAGCCCCGCCGGCACAGGGACGCCGCCTTCCAGGCGGTGCGGCAACTGGCCGGCCCGGACTGGGGAACGGCGTTCACGCCCGGCCCCGCTTGCGGCGGTCCCTTCGGGCGGCCGGTCCGAGGTCGGGGGTCTTGTAGGTGACCAGGGGGATCGTGGTGGCCACGGGCGTGGCCAGGCCGTGGTCGACGAGGTCGTTGATCACCTGCTCGATGCGTTTGTAGGCCGTGGGCGCCTCCTCGAAGAGGAGCTGGCGGTCGCCGCACACCACCACCGACCCGACCGGCGTGCGGCGCAGCTCTTCGACGGTGTGCTTGGCCCGGCCGCGGCGCAGGGCGTCCGCGCGCGACATCTTGCGGCCCGCGCCGTGCGCCACGGAGTGGCCGGCGTCCGGCCCGGCGTGGGCGGCCACGAGGTAGGACGGGGTGCCGCGGGTGCCGGCGATGAGCACGTCGCGGCCGTCGCCCGGCGCCGCCCCCTTGCGGTGCAGGTAGCGGCCGTCGCGCAGTTCGACCAGGTTGTGGCACTGGTCGAGGATCGGCTCGGCCGGCTCGAACCCCAGCGCGTGGGCGACCCGGGCGGCCAGCAGCCGCCGGTTGAGCGACCCCCACCGTACGGCCTGGTCGTGCCTGGCCAGGTAGGCGCCGGGATCAGGGGCGGGGCCCGCGCCGTGGACCTCGGTGTGCTCGCGCAGGATGCGTTCGCCCAGCCCCCGTGAACCGCTGTGGACGACGAGGACCAGGTCACCGGCGTCGAGGCCGAGCCGACCGGCGTGGCCCGGCTCGAAGACGGTCCCGATCCGGGCCAGCTCGACGAAGTGGTTCCCGCGGCCGACCGTCCCGAGGCCCTCGACGTGACCGGCGGGGACGTCGTCCTTCATGACGGCCCAGGCGGGATCGTCGGCATCACGTTCGGGGTCCAGCGCACGATCGAGGTCGGGGAAGCGGGCGGCGAGCTTCTCGGGTACGGCGCGCTTGAGCCTGACGGGGAACACGGCGATGCCGCACCCGATGTCGGAGCCCACCAGGAACGGGTACAGGACGGCCGACGTCATGGCGGCCCCGACGGGCGCGCCCTTGCCGGGGTGCAGGTCCGGCATGGCGGCGACGTGCGTCATGCCGTCGAGGGCGGCCACCTGACGGCACTGCGCGACGGCGTCGGACTCGATCCAGCTGGTGGGGGAGGCGAACACGGTGACGGTGGCACCCGTGACCGGAGCGGACGGGGCCGGGTGTTGCTGAGACAAAGACGCTCTCTTCCCTGCAGAAGGGTATGGACAGTCGGCATCACGACGCGAGCCGGCGTCGTGGCATCTCGAAGGGCGGGGGTGATCGTCAGAGCCTCATGGGCACCACGTTCTCGAAGCCACGCCGTCCCAGGCAACCGATTTTTCGGCCCGGCGAGGGCGCCGCGGAGCTCAGTCAGACCATGGTTCGGGTTCGGCGACCCAGCCCGCGGCCATGATGAGCCGGCTCCGGCGGTCAACCGCGAGGAACCCGAAGGGACGGCTGAAGTCGAGGTCGACGTGCCTGACGCGGTACCGGGACGGCGGTGGCATTCCGCCTCCGACGGCGCCGAAGGCGGTGATCGCGGCCGCTTCGAAGCCGGCGGCCTGGAAGGCGGCGACGACGTTCTGCCGGGCCTGCGTGACGGCGAGCGGCTGGGTGCTGATGCCGGGGAAGTGCCCGCGGTTCGGGTCGGTCACCGTTGCCAGGCCGAAGACCTCGGGCAACTCCAGGAGGTCATGCGTGGCGGTGACGGTGAAACGCGGGACTCTGACGTTCAGCACGTCCTCAGGGACGTGGTCGCGAACGTGGCGGACAGTCATCCCGGGACCCGGACAGCCCGCGGCCAGAACGCCGGCCGGCGTGGCGCGGTGACGCCCGGCCAGCACATCGACCCCAGCACCGAGAACGTGCCCGGGGCCCATCGAGTCGTCACCCAGCATGAGATGGACGTCGATCCCACCGGTACCCATCACGCGAAGCAAGGTCAGCCGGCCGGCCGGGGTGTCGGCGACCCGGGCCCGGTTGAGTACGCGGGTGCTGCGGCGTAGGACATGGATCTTCCGCCCGGCCCATGGGCCGCCCTCGAACAGGTCGACGCCGTCGGTGAACGGCCGCAGCCACGCGGTGCGCACGGTCAGCGCCATGGCCAGGACGAGCAGCACGCGGTCGCTCAGCTGGAGGGGCATGGCGTCGATCAGCCCGCCGGTCTGCTCCTTGGCCCAGGTGTCGAGCCGGAGGCGGTCCGCCGCCGGGTCCGCGGTCAGTTCGCCGTACATGCCTGCGGGAAGCGTGCCGAGCCAGTCCGGGCGCAGCGGCAGGTTCGGCCGGGACCACAGGCCCAGCGCCGACCGGACCGCCGTGGACCCGTCCATGATCGACAGTACGGCCCTGGCCGCCTGGGAGGCGGTGGCGGCGTCCACCCCCACGGCCTCCTGCAGTTCCGCGCGCCCCCGTCCACTGAACCGCACCGACTTTCTTGGAGGCCCTGAAGCCAGCATGATCGTGCTGGCGGAAGGGAGAATCACACGCGATGCCAGCCCCCAGGAAGTACCCGCAGGAAGTACGTGAGCGCGCGGTGCGGATGGTGTTCGAGGTCCGCGAGCAGACCGGCAACGCGCCAGGCGCCATCGCCCGGGTCGCCCAGCAGCTCGGCGTCCACCGCGAAGCGTTGCGCAGCTGGGTCCGGCAGGCCGAGGTCGACGGAGGACAGCGGCCGGGCACCTCGACAGCCGATGCGCAGAGGATCGCCGAGCTCGAACGGGAGATCCGTGAACTGCGCCGGGCCAATGAGATCCTGAAGTCGGCGGCCGCTTTTTTCGCCCGGGAACTCGACCCCCGACCGCCCAGATAGTCGCCTTCATCGACGCCCACCGCGACGAATTCGGTGTCGAACCGATCTGCCAGGTGCTCGATCTCGCGCCGGCGACGTACTACGCGGCCCGCAACCGGCCGCCCTCGGCCCGGCAGCGACGCGACGAGCAGCTGTCGGCCGAGATCATCCGGCTGTGGAACGACAACTTCGAGGTGTACGGGGTGCGCAAGATGTGGAAGGCGCTCAACCGCCAGGGCGTGGCCGTGGCCCGCTGCACGGTCGCCCGGTTGATGCGCAGGTTAGGGCTGTCCGGCGCGGTCCGGGGCGATCACAAGCGCCGCACCACCATCGCTGAGCCGCTGTGTCCGCGGCCGGCCGACCTGGTCGAGCGGGACTTCGCCGCGCCGGCGCCGAACCGGCTGTGGGTGGCCGACCTGACCTACATCCACACCTGGGCCGGGTTCGTCTACGCCGCGTTCGTCATCGACGTCTACTCGCGGATGATCGTCGGCTGGCGGCTGACCGACCACCTGCGTACCGACCTGCCACTGGACGCGCTGGAGATGGCCCTGTGGCGCCGCGGCGGCCAGACCGACACGCTGAACGGGCTGGTGCACCACTCCGACCGCGGCTGCCAATATCTATCCATCCGCTACACCGACCGGCTCGCCGACGCCGGCGCGGTCAGCTCGGTCGGCTCGCGCGGGGACAGCTACGACAACGCCCTGGCCGAGAGCACCATCGGACTGTACAAGACCGAACTGATCCACCGCCGCGGCCCGTGGAAGGGCCTGGACGACGTCGAACTCGCCACCATGGAATGGGTCGACTGGTACAACAACCGCCGACTCCACAGCGCCTGCCAGGACCTTCCACCCGCCGAATACGAAGCCCTCTACCGCGCAGAGATCAACTCAGCTACTCTCACCCCAGCCACATAACCCGGTCTCCAACAAACCCGGCGCGGTTCACACCGGCGGCTGACGCGAGATGAGCCAGCAACGGCCAGGCGCCCGCGCCGGCCATCACGACAGATCCCCCCGAACAGGTCTTCACCCACCGGGCGGTCAGTGCATTGGCCGCGGACACCGCTTCGTGCTGCTGCTGCCGGTTCATGCGGGCGACCGTACAAGAGCGAAGTCCTGGACGAGTACCGTGCGAGCGCCAGAGAGCCCCGGGAGGGGATGCGGTCAGCCCGTCGTACGGTGATGCCATCGAGGACGGCGGGATCTGCTCGATCAGTCCGGGCGTGCCCGGCCGTCCCGCCGTTCCTCCACCATCGGGCGCGCGAGCAGCCTGTCGATGCTGCGGCGTTCGCGTTTGGTGGGACGCCCCGCGCCACGAGCCCGGACGGCCACCGCCACGGTCTCCTCGCGCGGAGGCGGCGGAGGGCTCTTGTCGACGTAGCACTCGGCGGCCACGGCGGCGCCGACCCGCTTGGTGATGGCGCGTGAGACCACCACGATGCGTTCGCGCCCATCGTGCCGCAGCCGGATCTCGTCGCCGACCCGTACGGCGTGCGCAGGCTTGACCCGCACCCCGTTGACCCGGACGTGACCGCCCCGGCAGGCGTCGGACGCGATCGAACGGGTCTTGGTGAGCCGAACCGCCCAGATCCAGCTGTCCACCCGCACACTCAGCTGCTCACCTGCCACCCCGCCACTGTACTGAGAACGCCACACCGCCGGCATCCACGTTCTGCCCGGCTCAGGGCTGGTGGATGGCAGCCAGCGCACGCCGGGCTGCCTGCTGGTAGCGGTCGTCGGCCCATACGTCGCAGTCCGTCACGCGGGCCCGGCCGGATGCGATGGCTTCCAGTGCCGGTACGGCCGCGTCCGCCGCCGAGCCGATCCTGCCCAGCGCCTCGACGGCGAGGAGCTCGGAGGGAGGAGCCCATCGATGTCCCAGATCCGACAGTGGCCTGGCGGTGATGGCCTCCAGCAGCGGCGTGACGAGCCCTTCGCTGTCACCGGTGATCACGAGGAGGGCTCGGGCGATCGCCACCCGGTCGTACAGGTGGCCGTGCTCGACATCGTAGAAGTGCCGGCGCAGCACTGGCGCGGCGATGGCGGCGGCGGGACCGAGCTGTTCGAGCATGGGGGCGACGTCGCCCGCGGCACGGCCGCCGCAGCGTTCGAGGCGCTCGGTCAGCAGCGCTGGAGCCTGCCCAGGGTCACCGGTCATCCTCCACAGCACCCAGGCCGCCTCGTACTGGTAGTGCTCGTCGTCGAGCAGGGCACGTACCTGCGGTTCGACGTCGGCGGCGGCCGGGCGGACGGCGCCGAGCAGCGGCAGCGCGACGGAAAGGTACATCGGTGCCAGACGGGCGGCGATCGCCGGTGCCAAGGGCGCTGCCGCCGATCCCCAGGAGATCAGCGCGTCGAGGCAGTCGCCGTATTTCAGGCCGGCCTGCTGGTCCGAAGGGCCGAGATAGCCTTTCAGCGTCGGCATCAGCGCCTCCGCGTGCACCACCAGAGCTGGAACCATGTCCCGGACGTTGAGGTGTTTGACGTGGCCGTGCCTGTCCTGGAAGGCGGCGGCAAGCCAGGGGATGCAGCGGCCGTCGCCGAGCATGGCCAGCCCTTCCACGGCGGGCGCAACTGTCTCCGGCCACGGTTCGGTGGGATCTCCCGTGAGCATCGCGGCCAGCACGTCCGCGTACGCCGCGGCGGCTTGACCTGAACTGGCGATCAGCCGAACGACGCGTACCAGGGCGTCCTGCCGCCTGTTCGTGGGCCGTGAAACGGACGCCAGATCGCGCGCCAGGTCGGCGAGCAGCGTAAGCAACTCGGCCGGCGCGGCGCGCCAGTGCCAGATCGCCTCCCGGGCACTGTGCAGACCTCGGTCGATCGCTTGGTGTCCGGGACGGAGCAGCAGATCGCGGGTCACTTCCCGCTGCCAATGTTCCGCCCCCATCAGCGCCGCGTTGAGGGGCGTGATTCCTAGGCCGTGCCATACGAAGCGCTCCAGCACCGAACCAGCGTCAGCGTGTACGTCGGCCATCAATTTGATCAACGCGTCGTCGTCCGGCTCCGCCGTGGGATCCGACAGCGCGAGCCCCGCCGCAGCGGTGGCTCGCAGGTCGCGATGCGCAGAGGGGTCGCTGAGCAGGCTGTTGAACCACGTCGCGTGATCGGCCGCCGCCAGCCACGCCACAGCCAGTACGCAGGCCACCGCCCCGGCTTCACCCGGCCGCCTCATCCCCTTCTCGGCCCGTACGCGCAACGCAGGAACGCTCTGCGGCGCGGCCTCCGGCAGGCAGGCCAGCAGACGTGCCACCTTCGCCACGACTTTCGGAGAGACGTCGTCCAGCAACCGCACAAGCGTGTCGACGTGGTCGACCATGGCCGCCCGAGCCAGAGCCACGTGGTCAGGCTCGGGGCCGGCTGCGGGATCCCGGAACACATTGCGATGGGGCTGAGCTTTCGCCATGGCGGTCATCAGGTCCACGATCAACCCACGGTGAGGCTGTCGCGCAACCCTGACCAACTCCATCAGGTACGGCACCAGGTAGGGAGCCGCGGCGTACACCTCGTGACACGCGATGTCATCGAACAGGCCATATCGCAGCCGTTCTACTGGCGACTCCACCCGCGTACCCGACGGTGCCGCCGCGATCTCCCTCAGCAGGTCGGGTACCGCGTCCGGGCCGTTGGGCCAGGACCCAAGCCGCGCCCACGGCACCTCGTCCACAGCCTCGAACACCGTGCTACCTCTCTGAACACCGCAACCGCAACACCGTCAGTGAACGAAGCCGCCAAGGTTATGACCTGCCCTGACCCACAAGCCACGCTTTGCGCACCTTGCACACTAACGCGTGCCGCCCCGATGAGCTGCGAAGAGGCAGATCCCCGGCCCACCACACGTCGGAGCGACTGCGTTTCGACGGCCGCCGATCCGACCCGGCACGGCCGACGAACCCAGGAATGTCTGCATCACGGGCTAGGGCGGTTCCTGCGGTGGGCAGCCTCGGCGTACGCATCCTTGAACAGTTCGAGGATCTCCTGGTCCACCGGGTTGGTCAGGTAGTTGTTCTGGCGGATCTCGTTCGGGGAACGTTCGTCCAGACGGGCCAATGTCAGAGGTGCTTCGGCTGCCCGGACCGAACGCTGCGGGCTGAGGAAGGCTCCTCGGTCATTCCAGATGGTGAGCATGCCGCGTTCCTGACCCGGCAGGCGGAGATTCAGCACCCAACGTCCCTTGCCCAGCGTGGCCAATCGGGCGCTTTCCAATTGATGCGCCCACTCACAGAGGCGGCGGAGGTCTTCGCCAGGGGCTGGGCGGCCGCACATGCGAGCGCATGGTCGCCCGCTCCGGCTCGATCAACTGAGGCACCGGCACCTGGCTGTCCTGCACCTTGTACGCCGGGACGGTCACCAGGCCGATGCCGAGCCGGGGGCGAGGACTGCATGAGGAATCGCCTTCCTGCCTTGGGGGAGGCCCCGGCGCGTGCACCATCGCCGCGCCTGGCGCCGGCGAGACAGGCTTGGTCGACCGGTCACCATGCTCGCCGGCGCGGCTGTCGGGTCAGGTCTTCTCCTGGAGGGTGACGTTGGCCTCGCTCGCCCGGCCGTCCCTCAGATAGGTGATCTTGACCTGCTGGCCCGGCTTGAAGCCTCTGACCTGTCCGACGACGGTCTCGCCCGCGTCGACCGGTGTGTCGCCGATCTTCGTGATCAGGTCGCCTTGCTTCAGTCCGGCCTTCTCCGCCGGGCTTCCCGCAATGACCTGGCTGATCAGGGCGCCGGGCACATCGCCGGTCGCGTCGGTGACGCTCACCCCGAGCACCGCGTGCCGGACCTTGCCGGTGGCGATGAGCTGGTCGGAGACCTGCTTGGCGGTGTTGACCGGGATGGCGAAGCCCACGCCGCCGCCGGCGGCGTTCGAGGCGATGGCGGTGTTGATGCCGACCAGCTCGCCCGCGGCGTTGACCAGCGCGCCGCCGGAGTTGCCCGGGTTGATCGAGGCGTCGGTCTGGATGGCGCCGCCGATCGTCGTGCCGGCGCTCTGCTGGTTCTGCTCCTGTCCCAAGCCGGGAGGGAGTTGTTGCCGCTGGTCAGGGCCAGTGGTGAGGGTACGGTCAAGCGCGCTGACGATGCCCGCCGTCACGGATCCGTCCAGGCCGAGGGGGCTGCCGATGGCCAGTACGGCCTCGCCGACCTTGAGCGCGTCGCTGTCGCCGAGCGTCGCCTTGGTCAGCCCGGACACGCCCGCGGCCCTGATGACGGCCAGGTCGGTGGCTGGATCGGTGCCGACGATGCTCGCCTTGGCCGTCTTGCCGTCGCTGAACTTCACGCTCATCTGCCCGCCGCCCTGGCTCGCGCCCTCGACCACGTGGTTGTTGGTGAGGATGAGGCCGTCCGGCGACAGCACGACGCCCGAGCCCTCGCCGCTCTGCCCCTGGATCATCACGACGGTCGGCTGAACCTTCGCTGCGACGTCCGCCACGGTGAGCGGTCCGGAGGCCGGCTTCAGGACGGGACTGGGTGCGTGGACGGTGGTGGCGACAGGCGCGGGCCGGAAGGAGGTCGCCGCGACGGCGCCGACCACCCCACCCGCGATCGCCATCGCCGCCAGTGCGAGCCCGGCCACCGCCTTCTGGCCGGCGGTGAAACGCGCCCTCCAGGCCGGCGCCGGCGGAGGCGGGAGCGGCGGCTGCTCCGTGACGATCGGATCGCGCCGGGGAAAGCCTCCCGCCGTCGGTGGCGTGGTGCCGAACTGGCTCCACCCGCCGTTTCCCTGCGCTCCAGGGTCCTGCTCGTGAGGCTCGTGCGCGTTCATCTGTCATCTCCCTCAAGTTCCGCTGCCTCACGGTGCCAACTCCGGCGTAAGACCCGGCTAAGCCCTTGATCCCGGGACGGGGCCGCTCCTCATGACGGCCTTATCGGTCCAGGTGGGACGGGTGTGAGTCGCCGACATTCATTTCTACAAGTTGTCGAACTTCATCGGCCGAACCTGCGTATCCGGCTGTGGCGAGCGCAACCCCTTTCGTGGAGGCGAGCGGGTCGGCCGAGGTGCCGTCTCAGGGAGGCGGGGTGGGGAGTGCGTCGCTGAGGGAGGTGAGCAGGAGGTGGCGCTGCAGCAGGGTGAGCTCCCCGACACTGGTGCCGGGGTCGATCTTGGCCTGGCGCAGCGTCTGCGTGATCTGGCCGGGGGTGTGCCGACGGGCCACGCGCTCGTGCCGACGCTGGCGGCCGACTCGTCGCGGGCCATGTACATCGTGGAGTCTGACGATCATCGATCCGGCCTGGCTCAACTGGTACCTGCTGGCGCTGCTGTTCTGGCGGCTGTCCACACCGGTGTGGAAGCGGATGAAGTACCCGGTGCCCGTGGCGCTCTACGTCGCCCCGCGGGCCAAGCTGAGCCCGTTCCACTACAAGGCCAGTTACCGGGCTGGCACTGGTGCCCAGGCGCGAAACGTGGTTCACCGAGCTCGGCACCCGCACGCTCTACTGCTACCTGCCGCACGGCGTGGTCGTGCTCGTCGCCAAGGACCAGGGATGGTTGTCCTTCCCCTGGTTGTTCGGGCCGCTCGGTGCCCTCGCCATCCTGTCGAGCTGCTTCGCCCTGACCATCGTGCTGTGCCTGCCGCAGACCCGCGGCCTGTTCAAGTGGATGCTCGAACCCCGCCTGACCTGGCTCTGCCGGCGGCCCTCGTAGTAGCCCGCGGCTACCAGCCGACCTCGTCGCAGCCGATGTGGCCGTCCGGCTCCACCTGCAGGGTCGCGTGTGCGACGCCATGACGGGTGCGGAGCAGGTCGCGGGCCTGGTCGAGGACGGAGTGGTTGTCGCTCTGGTCGCCCGTGACGAGGTGCGCGGTGGCGACGTTCATGCCGGAGGTCAGCGTCCACAGGTGCAGGTCGTGCACGTCGCGCACGCCCTCGATGGCCGCCAGGTCGGCCGCCACGACGGCGGCGTCCATGCCCTCGGGCACGTGCTGACCGAGGACCGCGAACACCTGCCGGCCGAGCGAGATCGCACGTACGGCGACGAACACGCCGATGGCCAGCGCGATGACCGTGTCCCAGAACACCTGGCCGGTCGCCGTGATCAGCCACCCCGCCGCGATGACGCCGACCGAGCCCGCGGTGTCGGCGACCACCTCCAGGTACGCGCCCTTGACGTTGAGGCTCTCGCTGGCGCCGGACCGCAGCAGGAACAGGGCGATCAGGTTGACCACCAGACCGAGCGCGCCCACCACGAGCATCGGCCCGGAGGAGACCTCGGCCGGGCCGCCGATCCTGCCGATCGCCTCGGCGACCACGTAGACGGCGACGCCCAGCATGAGGATCACGGCCAGCAGCGAGGCGAACACCTCGGCCCGGTAGGACCCGTAACTGCGCCGGCCGGTGGTGTCGGGGCGAGCGGCGATCCTGGTCGCGACCAGCGCCGCGCCGAGCGTGACCACGTCGGCGGCCATGTGCCCGGCGTCCGACATCAGGGCCAGCGACCCGGAGATCAGTCCGTAGACCAGCTCGACCAGGAAGAATCCGCCGATCAGGACGAACGAGACCGCCAGCCGCCAGCGGTGCCGGGCACCGGCGTGCCCGTGCCCGTGACCCACGCCCATCAGCGCTCGCCCTCCCGCTCCGGGTGGATGGCCTCGGTGTGCTCGGTGTGGGCCAGCGCCAGGTCCAGCAGCATCCGTACGTGCGGATCCGCCAGCCGGTAATAAGCCATCCGGCCCGACCGGCGGGCGGCCACGATGCGGTGGGCGCGCAGCAGGCGCAGCGCATGGGAGACCGCGGACTCGCTCTGCCCGGTCACCGCGGCCAGGTCGCACACGCACAGCTCGCCGTCCAGCAGGGCGACCAGCAGCTTCAGCCGGTTGGGGTCGGACAGCAGGCCGAAGATGTCCGCCGTGTCGGTGAGGTCCTCGGCGGCGGGCATCCGCTCGCACACCGCGGACACCCGGTCGGCGTCGACGACCTTGACGGTGCAGCCGTCCACCACCAACACATTCTCAGCTGAAGAACTGTTCATATGTGTATTTTGTCGCCCGTGCGACGAATGTCAACAACGGCAGCTCGCTCGCAACAGCGCCGAACAGCACTTGTGGGCGCGCCGCCCCCCTTGCGGCCATGCGGCTCTAACTCTGCGGCTAGTTCATCGCCGTCACCAGCCTCAATTACATTAGGTGTGCAATCGACCACGGAAAGCGTTCATGGCTGAAAGGCGCTGAACACACGCCCCCACCTCCCTCACCGTCGTGATCAGCACAGCCGCCAAGGCCGCAGGCTCGTAGGGCAGCCGCCCATCAAGCAGCCCGCCGACCGGACATGACAGCCGGCCCCTGCTCGTCCCCGACCGTCGCCGAGCAGGAAAGCCGCGCCCCTTGCCGCGCTTCTCCCGATCTCGACCCCGCCCGCCCACCACGCGAGGCCATTCGCTCGTGCACGCCGACAAGCCGTCCCAAGCCGCCCGTCTGTGGTCCGCCCTGCGCTCTCGCGCCCGCAGCAGCCCGCTGCGCAGGCCCCAGACGGCGCACACGAAGGCCATCGACGCCGACCAGTTCGCCGCCACCTCGACGGAAGGAAACCTCATGGCCGTCCCCCAGAACCCCGCCCCCGGCGGATGCGGACCACGCATCTCCCTGATCAACGGCAGCTTCGAAGCACCCGTCGTCAGCAACTACGAGATAAGGCCCGACGCCTCCCACAACGACCCCCGCGCGGTGCCCGGCTGGCGCACCACCGCCTCCGACGGCCAGATCGAACTCTGGCACACCGGCTTCCAGAACGTGCCCTCCGACGACGGCCGGCAGTTCGCCGAGCTCAACGCCAACATGGTCTCCACCCTGTACCAGGACCTGCCCACCACACCCGGCACCAAGCTGTACTGGAAACTCTCACACCGCGGCCGCCAGGGCGCCGACACCATGGCACTGCAGATCGGCCCCCCGAACGCCCCGGTGGAACAGGCGCGGATGACCGACGGCAACACCGCCTGGGGCCACTACACCGGCGAATACGTCGTCCCACCCGGCCAGACCACCACCCGGTTCGCCTTCAAGTCCATCTCAGCCGCCGGCGGCAACCCGGCGATCGGCAACTTCCTGGACGGCATCGTCTTCGGCACCGCCCCCTGCGTCGTCCTCACCAAGGCCGCCATCCCCGAGGGCGAGGTCGAGGTCGGCGACGTCATCACCTACCGGGTGAACGCCAGGAACGAAGGCGGCGCCCCGGCCGACAACCTCGTCCTGACCGACGACATCCCGCCCGGCACCAGCTACGTCCCCGGCTCCCTGCGCGTCATCGACGGCCCCAACAGGGGCGGCAAGAGCGACACGGCCGGCGACGACCAGGCGTACGTCGACGCAGGAGCCGGCCGCGTCGTCTTCCACCTGGGCCAGGGCGCCACCGCCCAGCAGGGCGGCAGCCTGGCCTCGACCGCGGACGCGCCCAACGGAACCACGGTGGAGTTCCGTGTCCGCGTCGAGCGCGCCGGCGCCGGCCGCGAGATCGAGAACCAGGCCCGTGCCACCTACGACAACACCCTCGGCGACGCGCCCGACCACCTCACCTCGACCTCCAACGCCACCACCACGCCGGTGAAGCGGGTCGTCGAGCTCGCCGTCGTCAAGGCCGCCGACCGTACCGATGCCGCCGTCGGCGAGGCGGTCACCTACCACGTGGCCGTCACCAACAACGGGCCCAACGACGCCACCGGCGTCACGGTCGTCGACCAGCTTCCCGAGGGCTTGACCTTCATCTCCGCCACTGCCACCGCCGGCGGCTACGACCCCGCCACCGGCCTGTGGGACGTCGGCGCGATGGAGCTCGGCACCACCCAGACCCTCACCCTGCTGGCCAAGGTCACCAAGCCCGGCCCGCTGACCAATACCGCCACCGCCACCGCCAACGAGACCGACGGCCCCGTCACCGACGAAGTCGTCGTCTGCGCCCGCCCACCGGCCCCCTGCCCGCCCCAAGGCGGCGGGTGCGGTTGCGGGGGAGGCTGTGGCGGCTGCTGACCGTCAATGTGCCTCGTCCTGACGGACACGGTGATGCTGCGGGAACTGCACGCGCTACCCAAGCCTGTGGACCTGGTCCTGCCGCTGTTCGACCCCTTGGGCCGCGAAGAGAGCCGCTCGGACACCGCTCAAGGCGACAGGGTTCCAGTGGCTGACGCGAGAGGAGTACGCACAGGCTGTGGACGGACAGCAGGAGATGACGATGCGCGCGATCGGCCAGGACGACTTCGGCGGCCCTGAGGTGTTGAAGGTGATCGAGGCGGAGCGGCCGGAGCCCGGCCCGGCCGAGGTGCTGGTGCGGGTGCACGCGGCGGCCGGTGGGGTCGGGCACCTGGCCGTCCAGATCGCCAAGGCGCGCGGCGCCCATGTGATCGGAACCGCCCGTACGGCCAAGCACGAGTTCCTGCGTGGGCTCGGCGCGGACGAGCTGATCGACTACACCGAGACCGACTTCGAGGCGGTCGTGGAGCCGGTGGACGTCGTGATCGACACGATCGGCGGCGCCTACGGGCCGCGGTCGCTGAAGATCCTGCGTCCGGGCGGCATCCTGGTCTCGCTCGCCTCACCGGCCGAGGCGTACCTGGCCGAGGAGGCCGCCGCCGTGGGCCGGCGTGCCGTCTTCATGATCGTGGAGGCCGACCAGGCGGGGTTGCGGCAGGTCGCCGAGCTGGTGGAGGCGGGGCTACTGCGTCCCGAGATCGACCGGGTGTTCCCGCTGGAGGGGGCGGTCGAGGCTCACGAGCTCAGCGATGCCGGCCGTACCACGGGAAAGATCGTGCTGTCGCTCAAGGCATGATCGCCGGTGCGCATGGCCAGGGCCGGCGCGGCCTGGTTCCCGCCCTTCGCCTCCTCGGGGATGCCGGGGCTGGGCTCGCCTGGCGGGCGGCCCGCCGCCTGCTCATCGCCTCCGCCCCCCTCATCAGGGGTCACGGCTGAGCGTCAGACGCCGAGTTCGTCGCCCAGGTAGTCGGGGATGGTTGTCGGCGATGGCCCCCAGCAGGGCGTCCCCCTCGAAGGCGCCGACCCAGGTGAGGGGCGCGGCGAGCAGGTCGGAGAGTGGCTCGTGCAGCGGCGGGACACGGTCGTCGCCGATGAGCGCGGCCTCGACGGCGTAGGCGGCGCGCTGCAGGTCGAGCAGGCGCTGGTCGGGCGAGATGTCGATGACGTGCACAAGGTCACCCTCGGCGGACGGGCAACGCCTTTTCCGTTGATGAAGTTCGAGCGCAGCCGCCGGCCCCGCCGGTCTGGCGGAGGCGGGGGAAGCGTCCAGCCCTGCCGATGCGGGTCGAGCTCGGCCGAGGCAGTGGTGATGATCTCCATGCGTGACACGGTCAGCTTGGCGTGTCGCTCGACGGCCGGACACGCACCGGCTGATCCTGGGGCCCGCAGGCATAGACGAGCGATGCCGTGAGCACAAGAACCGGCATTCGGGATGGGCGTTTCCAGATGCGGGGCTGGTCGGCGCGCCTGTAGCCACGAGGGACGAGCATCCGTTGACCTCTCGACTCCTGCTCATCGAACAGCTGCCACACCGGCCACGCTGCGCTGATGCCGCGGGGAGGCCTCGGTGCATCCGGGCCGGGCGGGACGTACGCCAGTGGAGGTGAGCAGGCGTTGACCCGCCCGGTGGCCGGGGCGGGAGAGGTCATTCGGTGACGGGCACGTCGTGCATCGGGGTGAACCCGAACAGGTTCACGTCCACGCTGGTCACGTCGGCGGGTGGGGCGGTCATGAGCACGAACATCCGGATCTGCTCGCCCGCTCCCAGCGACTTCAGCACCGTGGTGGAGCAGACGCAGTGCCGGGGCACGTCGAGGCGGCCGGGCGTGGTCAGCGGGAAGTAGCGGGTATGAGCCGCGTCGGTCAGCGCCAGCCAGAAGAAGTCGAGCTTGTACCCGTAGATGCCGGCCTGCTGGTCGACGTCGGGGTCCCAGGCTCCCCTCTCCAAGGAGACCTTGTCGCCGCCGCCGGCGTGCCGGAAGGTGACGGTGGCGATGAGGGTCCTGTCGCTGATGCGCCTCAGTTCCTGCAGGTCGGCCTTGAGGCCGGTCAGCTCCCGCAGGCCGGTGGCCGTCGGACCCGTCGTGGTCGCCGTGGTGGTCGCCGTGACGGACGGCGTCGGTACGGGTGTGCGCGGCGCGCCGGCCGGCTTGGGCAGCCGCTGGAAGGTCACCTCGACCCGCCGGTTGCGGGCGCGGGCGGCGTCGGAGGTGGCTCTCACGGCGGGCTCCGTCTCGCCCTTGCCCTCCACCTGCAAGGGGACCGGGGCGACGAGGCCGGTCAGTGCCTTCTGCACGGCCTTGGCCCGCCTCAGGGACAGGTCCATGTTGTAGGTGTCGTCGCCGACGTCGTCGGTGTGCCCGACGACCCGCACGGGCCCCTGGGCCTCGGTTCGGACGCGCTCCGCGACCCGCTGGAGCGTCTGCTTGGCGCGGGCGGTGAGGGTGGCCTTGTCGAAGGCGAACAGGACGTCGGTGTTGAGCGCGAGCTCCACCTGCTGGTCCGACTCGGTCACCGAGGTCGTGGTGGCGTTGGAGCGGGTGGCGAGTGGGACGGTGAGCGGGAAGGCGGCGGCGATGGCGGCGGCGTCCGGTTCGCCGTCCAGCGGCCGCCCGGTGCCGGTGGGGCTGATCGGCAGGGGTGCGGTCAATCCGGCGCTGTCGAAGCCGACGGCCAGGCTGGTGGTCTCAGGTGGCACCTGGTAGGTGGCCCACATCAGCGCGGGGCTGCCGGGGGTGGCCTTGGCGAGCGGCCCGGAGTAGCTGCACAGGCAGCGGGCCCGGACCTCGGCGTTGTCCTTCTTCATCGGGTAGTAGACGGAGAAGCGCGGGTCGTCCAGGAGGTAGAAACCGGAGGCGGCCTGAATGTAGTCATAGGGGGTGTCGCCGGCCAGCTGTCCGGCGTGGAAGCCCTCAAGCCGGACCTCGCCCTGGTCGGCGCTGATCCTGAAACGCGCGGTGACGGCGTTGGGGGCGCTGCGTTCCAGCCCGATCACGTCGATGCGTGCCGAGGCCAGGCCGTCGGTGTGGCCGTCGCCGTACAGCGTGGCCAGGGGCGGAGCGTCGGCGGCCGGTGTGCCCCCGTCGGCGGTGGCTGCGGAGGTGGTGGACGGCACGACGGACGGCTGCCGCGTGGTGACCGCCGGGGCTGACGGGACGGAGCAACCACCGAGTAAGAGCAGCGCCGCGATCAGAATCCGGCCGCTCGCTGAAAGCCTGCCAAAGTTCATGATCCGCCATTAAAGCAGCAACCATTTCCGACGTTCGTCTTCGGCGGCCCAGCATGACCCTGGTCATGACCGCCGAAACTCGCGAGTGAACGGCCGCTGCTTCCGTCGCGGCTTGGCGGTCTGGGTCAGGACCGGGTTGTCGAAATCTTCAGTCGACCAGCGCGATTTCGGTTTGTACGGCGACTCTGTCCAGCGGAATACTCCCGGTATTTCTGGCGCCCAGGAGACGGGAATCGCCATCGCGGTCATCAGGACCCAGTGCATCCATGTGCAGAGCCAGCCGTCGTGATTGGTGAGTGCTGCCCATCTCCACCCGATCTACTGCAGCCGTTGTACAAATCAGCTGCGCGGGTGCAGGCGCCTACGGCGAGGTTCCGCCCCACGTGGGACGACCACGAAGCAGCATGTGGCGTACGTTCCGCATCCGTGGGACTGCCAGAGATCTGTCTCTTCGCCAGAGTGGCCATCGGAGTGGTGTTCGCCGCCGCGGCGTTCGGAAAGCTGCGCGACGCCACCACCAAGAGGTGTTGGGCAGCGTCGAGGGTTCCCCCTGAGGTGCTCCTGGCCTTGAACGCGGGCACAGCGACGTGCGCGCCGCGCGGCACTCATACCGCCGCCGGACAGTCCTCATTGAGTCGGCCCAGGTACCGGGCGGCGCTGGGAGCACGGTTGCGCCCCATGGGCCGCACCTACCCTTGGTTCAGGTCTCTGGCCATGACCAGCGGGCTGGAACACCTGGAACTCTGCTCACCAGCGGCGGCCCGGCGGTCAGACTCCCGCCAGGCAGGGGGGTCTCTGGGATGTCGAGGGAGCTGATTGTCCCTTCTGGGCGGTCATAGAAAGGTCGCCACGCCCAGGTCAGCCGTGTGGGAAGCGACCGGAAGCGGGGAGCCTCGCGCGACTCATCGGTGACTCTTGGAGGCGCGTGGCTCATCCGCCCGTCATGACGGTGCTCCGGACGTCCGCTGGACGTTTGAGGAGTTTGTAGGTGCGGGCCAGGTCGGCGACCCGCTGGAGTTCGGACAGGTCCAGCTTGGCCGGGTAGGAGCCGACCGCGACGCCCGCGAGTTGCGTGCGGGCGATCCTCGTGTAGCTGGGCAGCACGTCGCGCGCCTGCTGGGGATCGCTGGCGAGCAGGCGTTGCGCTTTTGCCAGTGCGCGCTGGAAGGCCGCCAGCGTGCGGGGATTTTGCCGGGCCCATTGGCCTGTGGCTGTCATGCCCGCGGTGTGCAGGTCAGCGAAATCCCGGCTCATCGCGTCCTCCAAGATCCGCGTGCCGCTGTTCGCGCGACTCATGGTGATGTACGGCTCGGCCAGTAAGGCCGCGTCCACCTGCCCCTTGTCCATCAGGTTGAGCATTTGGGGGTAGGGCCACTCGACCAGGACGACGTCGCGCAACCTCAGCCCGGCCCTCTCCAGCACCGCTGTCAGCGCCAACGATCCGAGCCCTGCGATGTTCGGCACCGCTATCGTCTTGCGCTTGAGCCCGGCCGCGGTCCTGATCTTCGATTTGGCGTTCACGACGATCGCGAAGCTCCCCTGCGCGGACCGGTACATGCTGGCGACGATCTTGACTTGCTTGCCCACCTCATTGGCGGCGAAGGCCATGGCGTAATCGGTCTGCGCCAGGTCCAGCGCGCCGCTGTCGACCCGGTGCACCGCGTCGGCGGCCCCGGTGACGATCACCGGCTCGGCCGTCAGCCCCTCTTCCTTGAAATAGCCCTTGGCCAGGGCCACGAACACGGGTGCTGACTCCACGGTCGGCACCACCCCGACCTTGATGGTGGACCGTTCGGGCAAGCCGGTCGGCCGAGTGGCAGCTCGTGGGTCGGAGGACAGCGCCCGTACGCCGACGGTGGCGGCGAGTACTGTGAAGACGACCACCGCGGCGGCGGCAAGCGTGATGAAGTTGCGCCGTCTGCGCTGGTGGATCGCGATCGTCTTGGCGCCCAGGTCACGTTCCGGCACGTCGTCGGCGATGCGGCCGAGCTGTTGTCTGAGCCAGGTCATCGGCGTGTCCCCTCATGACGCGTCGGGCGGTCCAGTTCGGGCAGTCGAGGCGCGAGTTCCGGCGCCAGCGTCCGCAGGCGGGCCAGCGCGTGGTGCGTCTGGCTCTTGACCGTGCCGAGCGAGCAGCCCAGCAGGTCGGCGACCTCGCGTTCGGTACGGTCCTCGTAGAAGCGCAGGACGATCACCGCGCGCTGCTTGGGCGTCAGCCGCATGAGCGCTTGGTGCAGCACGATCCGCAGCACGGCGCCGTCCTCGGAGGCGTACGCGCGATCGGGCGGGACGGCGCTCAGCACCTCGCCGGCGCCACGGCGGCGCCGCCACGAGATGTGCTGGTTGACCATGATCTTTCGCGCGTATGCGTCGAGGTTGTCGATGTGGCGTAACTTCGGCCACCGTCCGATCATGCGGAGCAGCACGCCTTGCAGAAGGTCCTCGGCGAGGTGGACCTCTCCGGTCAGCAGGTAGGCCAGGCGCATCAACGGGCGTTGATGCGCATTCACGAACGCCAGGAAACCGGTATCACGATCCAACGTCTCTCCCTTATCCGGGTACCCTCCCAACGCTGCGGAGGCCGCAAAAGGTTGGCACTGCTGAGAAGACAAAGGGCACGAAGGAGGCCCCATGCTTGTGATCGAGTTCTGCCATCCGGGTCCATTCGCGCTGAGAGGGATCAAATCGAGCCGCTTCGTCCCTGGACGTCCACATCCCCCATGCCGGGACGCTGGCCGATGTCCCCGTTTCCTGACCTCCTGCCGGCGGCGGCGCTGCTCGCGCCGACGCCCCGCCCGCCCGTCCAGGTGCCCGTCAACACCGCCCCTCCCGCCACCGCGCCGGTCCTGGACCTGAACGGCGAGGTGCGGGGCATCACCGCCGACGTCCTGGACATCGGGGAGCGCATATCCAACCTGGACGAGCCGCTGATCCAGGAGACCCGCGGCACCCGCGACAAGATCACTGTGGCGGCCGTCGTGCTGTTCGCCTTCGACAAGGCCGCCCTCACCAGCAAGGCCAGGAGCCGGCTGGCGGAGACGGCCAGGCTGCTCACGACCAAGGCGCACGGCAAGCAGGTGCGCGTGGACGGCTACACCGACGCCAAGGGCTCCGACGCCTACAACCAGACGCTCTCCCGGGCCCGCGCCCAGGCCGTACAGCGGGCCTTGACCAAGCTCCTGGCCGGCTCCGGGACCACTTTGACCGTGCAGGGCCATGGCGCGGCTGATCCGGTGGCGCCCAACACCACTCCCGAAGGCGCCGACAGCCCCGCCGGCCGGGCCAAGAACCGCCGCGTGGAGATCAGCTTCCCTCGCTGACCTCGCGCTCGGCGGTTGGGGGCTGCCCGGTCAGGTTCCGGGCGCAGGCCGAGAGCAGCGCGGCCAGGTGCCGCACCTCCTCGGGCGGGAAGCCGGTGGTCATGCGGCGCTCCACGTCGAGCACGATCGCGTCGGCCTGGTCCAGCAGAGCTCGGCCGGGGCCGGTGAGCGTGATCGGCAACGCGCGACCGACATCCGGCCGTTCGGCGACGGAGACCAGACCGACCGCGGTGAGGCCGCCGAGCACGTCGCGCAGGGACTGGCGGGTCACGAAGGTACGGCGAGCGAGCTCGGCGGCCGGCGCTCCGGGGGCGTCGGCCAGGGCCCGCATCAGCGCGTACTGGGAGATGGACAGCCCCAGAGGTCGTAGCCGCTCCTCGCAGGAGCGACGGAACGCCTGATCGACCTGCTTGACCAAGTAGCCGATACGCTCCCGGACATCCTCTTGACTCATGACAGGAACCTTACACATACTGCTTCATGTAAGGAACCTGACATAAGGAGGGGTCATGCCGTCCACCACGATCACCACCGACGCTCCCGTCGCCACCCTGATCAACGTCTTCACCGTTCAGGCAGACCGTCAGCGCGAACTCGTCGACCTGCTCACGCGGGCCACCGAAGACGTCATGCGGCACCTGCCGGGGTTCGTCTCCGCCAACATCCACGCGAGCACCGACGGCATCCGGGTGGTCAACTACGCCCAGTGGCGGTCGGCGGACGATTTCCACGCCATGCTCGACATCCCGCAGGCGCAGGTGCACATGCGGCAGGCCGCCGCCCTCGCCGACCACTTCGACCCCCACCTGCACACCGTGGAGTCGATCCACCACCGGTGACCCCCGGCCGCCACGTCCGGGCGCGGAGGCGGGCTGGCCCGCCGGTCGTTCTGGTCGGTGGTCGCCCGCACCAGCCCCTGCCTGATCAGCGCCTGGATCTGCCGGGTCACCGACGACTGGTGCACGCCCAGCTCCTGGGCCAGGTCGGAGGGCGTCGAAGACATGAACGCGATGGAGATCTCCTCCCAGCGCGCCACCCCCGTCTCCGTCGCCGTTTCCCCGCTGGCCGTCCGGCTGGCCAGCACCGCGGCCTGTCTCGGCGTCGCCCTGTTCGTCCTGACCATGGCCGTCGCCCCTGCTGGGCGACCGTTCGAACCGCGCTCGGTGACGACGAGCGCGGTCGTCGCGGATCGGCCGATCCTCTGTGCAACGCCACCTCGCGCGGGATAGGACGGAAGACGTGAGTCAGCAACTGAACAGACGGGCCCTGTTCGGTGTGGGCGTCCTGGCCGGAGCGGCGGCAGCCTGCTCCTCCTCCACGCCCCCGCCGCCGCACGCGCCCTCCTTCGACCCGCGCGACTGGGCCTCCGTCCGGGCCCAGTTCGCCCTCCGCCGGGACGTCGCGCACTTCGCCGCCTTCACCCTGGCGCCCGCGCCCGCCCCGGTACGCGCCGAGATAGCCAAGCACCGCGACGGCCTCGACGCCGACCCCGACTACGCGCCGGTCCGCGACCAGGATCCGGACCAGCCCGTACGCGAAGCCGCGGCCAGCTTCCTCGGCGGCCGGCCCGAGGACGTCGCCCTCACCGACAGCACCACCATGGGCCTCGGGCTGATCTACTCCGGCCTGCGATTGCGCCCCGGCCAGGACGTCCTGACCACCGAGCACGACTTCCTGGCCACCCACGAGGGCCTGCGGCTGCTCGCGGCCCGTACCGGCGCGCGGGTGCGCAAGGTCCGCCTCTACGACGACCCGGCCAAGGCCACCGCCGACCGCATGGTCAGCGCGATCAAGGCGGCGCTCGGCCCGCGTACCCGGGTGGTGGCGATCACCTGGGTGCACTCCGGCACCGGCGTGCGCCTGCCGGTCAAGCAGATCGCCGCCATGCTGGCCGACGTCAACGCCCGGCGCGACGAGCACGACCGCGTCCTGCTGTGCGTCGACGGCGTGCACGGCTTCGCCGCCGTGGCCGACAAGGTGGCGGACCTGGGATGTGACTTCCTGGCCAGCGGGACGCACAAGTGGTTGTTCGGCCCGCGCGGCACCGGCGTGTTGTGGGGCCGCGCCTGGGACGCCCTGTCGCCGGTCATCGCCGGCTTCGGGCCGAAGTCGTTCGAGATCTGGCAGCTCGGCACGCCGCCCGGCCCCACCACGGCCGAGCTCGTCACCCCCGGCGGGTTCAAGGCCTTCGAGCACCGATGGGCGATGCCCTCAGCGTTCGCGTTCCAGCAGGCGATCGGGCCCGACCGGGTGCAGCAGCGTGTCCAGGAACTGGCCGGCAGGCTGAAGGCGGGGCTCGCCGGGATCAAGCACGTCACGCTGGCCACCCCGATCGACCCGGCGCTGTCGGCCGGGCTGGTGTGCTGCTCGATCGACGGCATGGAACCCCTGCAGGCGGTCGACGCGCTCCGCCGGAGCAAGGTGGTGGCCGGCACCACCCCCTACAACGGGACGTTGCTGCGTTTCGGCACCACCATCGTCAACACCCCCGAGCAGGTGGACGAGGCCGTCAAGGCCGTGGCCATGCTGGTCTGAGGGCGTCGTCTCCACCGGTGGGAGATGAGGAGGGGCGCCGAAATGGCGCCCCGGACGGGCAGGTGGCCCCTTCACCGCGGCGAACCGCCGGGGAAGCCGGCGTGGGCGACTCGGCTGCCTACACCGCAGGTTTACACCAATGGTTTGATGTGCCGCTGGTGAACCGGCAGATATGGTCGCGTCTCGTTGAACGCCCTTGTGGGCGGTTGAGTGGTTTCTGTGACGGGGGCGATGCAGGATGAGGCGCGCGATGCCGGCGGCCGGTCTGGCAATGGTGATCATGGCGGCGAGTGCGTGCGGCACCGGAATCCCATCCTCGTCGCGCTCTCCTGAACAGGCCGGTCGCACCTCCGTCCCCGGTGTGGTCGCGACGTCGTCGCAGCCCTCGCCGAGGGTCGAGGGCCGGCCGTTGGGCAGCCGGTCCCTGGGGGTGAGCAGCAAGATCACCGTTCAGCTGCTGGCCCTGGACCGGGTCTCGGCCCAGGCCGTGGTGGCCCGCTGGCGGGTCCGCAACGGCCTGGAGGAGGACTACTACTTCAGCGCCAGTCTGGCCGTGCCGTGGAACAGCGCGAACCTCGGCCAGAACGCCATCGGCGGAGTGTCCCTGCTCGACAGCGGCAACGACCGCTGGTACTTCCCGCGCGGCTACCGCAACGGCGACTGCCAGTGCACCCGGGGCTGGCCGACCGTCAAGGCGGGCCAGGAGCAGGAGATGGTTGCCGTCTTCCCCGCGCCTCCGCCCGGCGTCACCCGTCTCGACGTCCTGTTCCCGCAGGCGCCGCCGTTTCTGGACGTTCCTCTGGGGCAGGCGCCGCCGACCCCCTTACGCGTGCAGGAGGGTGAGGACCCGGTGGATCCCGACTCCGCCCGCGTCGGTGACCCGGTGACGCTGTCGGTCGTGAACCAGGTCGAGCAGGCGGGCGCGGCCCAGGACGACGACGGCCGGGTGGTGTCGGTCAGGCTGTCGACCGACGTGCTGTTCGCGGTGAACAAGGCCGATCTCTCGCGCGCGGCCCACGCCGTCCTACGGGAGGTGGCCGCGCAGATCGACCGGTCCCCCGGTGACGAGGTCGGCATCGACGGCCACACCGACGACACCGGCACCGACGCCGTCAACGACCCGCTGTCGCGACGACGCGCCGACAGCGTGCGAGCAGCCCTGAAGAAGCTGGTCACCCGCTCGGGCGTCCGCTTCTACGCGCGCGGCCACGGCTCCCGTGATCCGATCGCCGACAACGATCGCGCCGAGGGCCGCAGGACCAACCGGCGGGTCGGCATCACCTTCGACCGGCCATCCGCGGCGCCCGCCGATCAGGCACGGGCGACCTTCAGTCGCTCACCGGCCGCCGTGCCGTCCACGGCGGCGACGGGCACGACGCTGCCCGTGCTGGGAAGCGCCCGGGCCGGGAAGGCGCCCGGCGTCGAGGGCGCCGCCTGGCCGGACCAGGCCGAGGTACGTGTCAACGAGCTGACCAGAGACGCAGGCGGCTACGTGAACCTGGTGTGGACCCTGCGCAACGACGGTGACACACCGCTCAACGCCTGGTCCTCCTCCCACGACTGGGGCGGTGTGTACGCAGAGGCCAGCACCGGCGCCGCGGCGCTCGTGGACGGATCCCGCCGTTACCGTCCGCTGCGTGACGCCGAACACCACATCACCGTGGGCCCTTACCTGCTGTCCGTGCCGCGCCCGGAGTACCTGGTGACCAAGGGTGAGGAGTACACGCTGTGGGCGATGTTCAAGCCTCCTGCGGACGTGTCCACCGTCACCGTTCAGATCCCCGGCTTCGAACCCATCGACGGTCTCGCCATCCGGTGACAGTCTCGCCGCGCCTCGCCCTCGATCCCTCGGGTCGATTCCGCACTCCTGCGGACGCAGGAGAAAATCTGTAGTCATCACAGTAGACATTCCGGTTGAGGGCAGCTAGAGTTTCTGACATCGCAAGGACCGGATCCACGAGGGCGGCGCAGGACGAGCAACACGACGGGGCCGCCCGGACGACGTGGACAGCAGTACAGAACACAGCAGTACAGCAGTACAGAAGAAGGAAGAGGCAGAAGGTCGGACTGCCGCGGCCAGAATGATCGAACACGGGGCCGGGGCGGTGGACGCGCTGTCATTGCACGAAGTCGGCACAGAGATCGAGGTGCCGACGTACGGATAAACCGGAAAGGAGTGTTGAACGCCATCAGGATCGCCCGTCGCCGGCGTATCGCCGCACGGGTACCGCAGTTCCACGAACAGGACGGTGGTCTACGGTCACGCTTATGCGATCCCCGCATCTCGCCCCAATGGGCAGACATTTGCGGAACAAGTGAATCGGCCAGCAGGCCGATCGATGGTGTTAAACCTCATTCGGGCCCCGGCGCATCATGGCGCCGGGGCCCCTGTCCGCATTCAGGAAGGTTGCATGGATCAAACAGACCAGGCTCAGGCCGCCGGTACCGTCAGCCGACAACAGCCGCATCACGTCACACCACCCCCCACCGCCGCACCCGCCGCATCCGGCCAGAGCCCTGAGCAACGGCTCGACGACGACGACTACCCCGCCTACAGCATGGGGCGGGCCGCGGAGATCCTCGGAGTCACCCCGGCGTTCCTGCGCAGCCTCGGCACCGCGAAACTGATCGAGCCGCTGCGTTCCGAAGGCGGCCACCGCCGCTTCTCCCGCTACCAGCTACGCCTGGCCGCTCGCGCCCGCGAACTCGTCGACGCGGGCACCCAGCTGGAGGCGGCGTGTCGCATCATCATCCTGGAAGACCAGCTCGCCGAGGCCCTGCGGATCAACGAAGAACTCCGTCAGCGCGACTGACCGCCGCATCGCGGCTCCCGGTCGTGCCGGAGCACCGCGCGGCGTACGCGGGGTGGTCTGTGGCGGCCGAGCGAGGATCCGTATCCGGGATTCAGCATCACCGGCACGGTCACGGCCACGGCCGCCGTGACGATCACCGCCCCCGCCACGCGGAGCCTGCTCACGCGGGCGCGATGCCCCCGGCGTACGGCACTGCCCAGTCCGGGCCCGGCCTGAACCTCGGCGACGTGCGCCGCCATGGCCTCGGCGAGGTCGTCCTCGATCGTCATCTCGTCACTTCCCTTGCGACATCCATGTTCTGGCGGATCCTGGCGAGCCCGCGCGCGGCCTGGCTCTTGACCGTCCCGGCCGAGCAGCCGAGCAGGGCCGCGGTGGCCTGCTCGGACTGGTCCTCCCAGTAGCGCAGGACGAGCACGGCGCGCATCCTGGGCGGCAGCCTGCGCAGCTCACCGATGAGCGTGTCGCGCAGGTCGAGGTCGGGAGAGTCGGCGGCGGTCTCGGGCGGCCGGGCGAACATGCTCTCCTGGACGGCCTCGCCCTGCTGATCGCCGCGTTCACGACGACCTTCCTCGCGTACGCCTCGGGGTTGTCGTGCCTGATCCGCGGCCAGTTCCGGTAGACCTTCTCCAGCGCGTGCTGGACCAGGTCCTCGGCGTCGTGCCGCGTCGCCCCGCACGCCAGGATCGCGGTACGCAGCAACGAGGTGCTTCTCGTGGCGAGGAAGTCGTCGAAGGCAGCCTCGTCGGCATCTGTCATCAGTGAAGGTCCCCTTTCGCCCTCCCCGACGCGCGAGCCCGCCCGGAGGTCGAGTGCCTTCCCGAAGAGTCGAGGTCAGGCGACGACGCCGTCCGCGCGCAGGGACGCCGGCTCCGGCGGCGACAGGGACAGCAGGTCGACCAGCACGTCGTCGGTGTGCTCGCCAATCTCGGGGGCGGGCAACGGCGGGACCTGGCAGCCGTTCAGGAGCAGCGGGCCGCCCGGCGCCAGGTGGGGCCGGCGCCCGGCTGGCCGAGCGGGGCCATCGGCGGCTCGTCCCGCGATGCCGCGGCCCCGCCTCGTCCTCACCAAGGGCAAGAAGGGCCGGCACCCATCCCCGTCGACCGCCCACGGAGGGCCCGCCCTCGTTCCTCACCCCGCCTCCACGCCGGGCGCCTGCTCACCTGGGCGCGCGACGTGCTCCACCTGACCGTCACGATCGTCAAGCGCTCCGACGACGTCCGCGGCTTCGTCGTGCTGCCGCGCAGGTGGGTGGCAGAACGAACCTTCGCCTGGCTGACCCGCTACCGCCAACTGGTGCGGATCTACGAGCACAGGCCCGAGCACCACGCCCTCTACGGCCCCATGCCCACGAGCGCTTAGCCTTCGTCAGCCGGCTCGGCGTCCTGGAGCTACGGCTGACCACCGCTCAGCTGATCAGCGGGTACGTCGGTGAGGTGGCAGGACCTGGATACGGGTGATGCCGGGAGAGCCGCTACGCTCCCGTGGCCCCATCGATGCGCTCTCGGATCAGGTCGGCGTGCCCGGTGTGCTGCGCGTACTCCTCCAGGAGGTGGATGTAGATCCAGCGGAGGCTGACCTTGCCGGTCGGCGCCCGGGGGGCGTCGGCCAGCTCCTCCAGGTCGATGTCCGCAACCGCGGCATCGCAGGCAGCCGTCTCCGCGAGGAAGGCGGCGTAGTCGGCCTCGGCGTCGGCGTCGGCCACCAGGTCGAAGTCGCCGTCTTCGTACTCCTCCGTGATGTACAGCTCGGGCAGGTTCTCGTGCAGGAACTTCTCCCGGAACCACCAGCGCTCGACTTCCGTCATGTGCCGCAGGAGACCGAGCAGCGTCAGGTTGGACGGCTCCGCGGCGGCGGTCTTCAGCTGCTCGGAGGTGAGGCCGGCGCATTTGCGCAGCAGGAACAGCCGGCGGAGCTTCAACCAGTCATCCAGCATCTCGCGTTCGCCACAGGCCATGTCCGTCCGAGGTCCCCGCTCTACGTCGGGTGCTGTCCACGTCATGTCACCATCATGACGACCTGCGCAACCGCTTTCGCCGGGTACGCACGTATTCTGCCCGCCGCTGGGCGCATCGCTCGAAGATGGGGCTCGACCAGGGCATCCCTGTCCCGGCCTCAGCGCCCAAATCCTTTGTCAGCAGGCTTCTAAGTCAAGACTGGGTGCTGGTCGCCTCTGATCGTTCAGCGTCAGGCCCCTGGCGGTCTCATCAGACATGTGCGGCCTCGGTGAACATCGGTCGGTCTTCTCGCAGCAGAACGCGACTGGCGGCTGCGACTGAAGCAAAAAGGCATGATCCGCCGTACCGTCTACGCCGCCCGTCGTGCCAGCCTGGCTTCGGCATAGATCGTGAAGTCCTGCACGAGCGGGTCGTTCCCGTAGGGCGCGAGCTGACTCATGAACTCCCGGACATAACGACGAGTGCGTGCCGACCGAAGATCGGCCACCGTGGCCACGACCTCGCGAGCCACGGCGATGCCCTGCTCCAGATCGCCCCCTGCTACATGACTCGTGGCGAGGATGGTCCTCACGAACGACAGGCTTCGCACGTAGAGGCTCTCTGAAGCTTCACGCTTTCCAGTACTTGGTCTCTTGCTCGATGATGCCGTCCCAGATCGCGAAAGCAGTGAGTGAATTCGGCCGTCAGCTCGGCCTCGTCGAGGTACTTGAGCCAGACCGGGTCGTCCTCGGGATTCCGGCGTTCGAACCATCGCTCAGCCTCGCCCAGTGCGCGGCTGCCGCCGACCTGGTCGCCCTGGGAGGCGAGCGCGCGGGCCTCCATCGCGTTGAACAGGGCCATGGCCGTCGAAGTGGACGCGCCTTCGGCGCCCATGCGGGCGGACCTGGCGAGGTTCGCGGCCATGCCGTAGTGGCCCAGGTAGTTGGCCTGGTGGCTCATGCCGGCCAGGATGCGGCCGCCGAGCATCCGATCGCCCGCCTCGCGGGCCAGCATGAGCGCCTTGGTCATGTACTGCTGGGCCAGGCCGTGCAGCCCTGTGTCGTAGGCCATCCAGGCGGCCAGTCGCAGCATGGCCGCCGTCTCCGAGAGGAACTGCCGGCCGAGCGTCGTGTCCGGGCGTACGTGCTTGAGCAGTGGCTCGATCTCCATGGCGATGTACTGGACGACCGTGGAGCGGGCGTGTCCGCCGCCGAACCGATAGTCGAGCTTGGCGAACAGGGCGGTCGTCTCTCGGACGGCTTCGACGCAGCCCGCGGTGATCAGGCGGCCTTCGGCGCACGACCGTACCGAGCCTTCAGGCGTCACCAGCCACGTGACCATGGAGTCGTTCCAGGTGTTGGGGCACACCTCGCTCTCCACCACACGGGGATTCGAGGACAGATCTCCTGAGATCAGGACTGTCACATCGTCAGCGAAGCCGCCGGCCTCCTGGGAGGGGACGACGAAGGGGGGCGCCTCGGCGCTCCATCGGCGGCCGTAGCCCTACGGGCAGAACATCAGCAAATCATGCAGGTTCTGCCAACCCGCGCAGAATCGCGGTCACGCTCGCAGTAGTAACTTCTGCTGATCCACTTGTGATCCCACATCGGGCGGCGTGGGAAGGGATTGGGAAGAGCTGGCCGCAGCCGCTCGATCACAGTCGTACAGCGCCGGACGTAAGACAAGGCCCTTGACTGGCGTTTTCGCTGGTCAAAGGCGCTTTGCTGCTGGTAGAGCCTGGCGCCTCTGGCAGGGTTCGAACCTGCGGCACCCGCTTTAGGAGTCGGGAGAGCGAAGCAGCGGAACTATGGATTCCACCTGCGGCTATCTAGCGGTGTCTGGCGTAGACGGTCCCTGTTGGGAAGGCATGGGGAATGATCTCTCCTTGCCCCCTCTGTGCGTGCCCACTTGTTCCCAGGCATCCGCCCCTGTAGGGGGCCGAGTTGATTAGGGGTGGATGGCTTCTGGCGTGACCACGTGCGGGGAAGGGACGGGTGCCGGTCAGTGCGGGATGGTGTCCCGGTGAGTGGCCAGCCACGCGTCGAACGGCTGCAGTCGCGGGTTGAGTTCGCGCAGTAGTTCGATGTCGATGAGCTCGGCGATGTCCGAGGCGGCTGCGATCAGGTACTGGAGCATGTTGCCGACCTCGCCCGCGCCCGGGAACCCAGCGGCCCGGATCATGTCGGGGCTGACCGCCTGGTATGTCACGGGCTCGCCGAGCGCCTGGCTCAGCGCGGCGGCGTACTGCGCGCCGGTGAGCACGGCCCCGGCGACGCTCACCCGCCTGCCGGCCATCCCGTTCCCCTGGCGGAAGATCCCCAGCGCGGTCCTGCCGACGTCCTCCGCGGCCTGCGCGGCCACCCGCGCCTCGCCGAAGCCGAGCGGCAGCACCAGCGCGCCCGTCTCGTCACGCCGGGGTGCGAACATGTCCCGGAACGCCTCGTAGTAGACGTTCGCCTGCAGGAAGGTGGTGGGCACGCCCGACTCCAGGAAGAACCGGTCGGCCTCGGCCTTGCCGTCGGCGTGCGGCACCTTGTACGTGCCCTCGAAGCTCGGCGTCCCGTCGTCCGGACGGAAGTAGCCGCGGGTGTCCGACAACGTGGACCAGACGAAATGCCGGACGCCGGCCTCCCGGCCAGCCCGCGCGGCGTTGCCGGCCTGCTCCCGCTCCTTGGTGGTCGCGGGCCGTGCCCGCTCCTCCTCGGGCGTGCGCGGCTCCCAGAAGTTGGTCACCACGAAGGCGCCGTGGGCGCCGTCGAAGGCCCTGCGCAGGCTGCCCGCGTCGTCGAGATCGGCCCCCACGACCTCGGCCCCCAGAGCGGCCAGCTCCCTGGCCCGCGCCGAGCCCGGGTCCCGGGTCAGGGCTCGCGCGGCGAACCGCCCGCCGCGGTCGTCGAGGATCGCGCGGACCAGCCCGCCTCCTTGCGCTCCGGTCGCGCCCACCACGGCGATGATCTGCTGCTCGCTCACAGAAACGGTCCCCTCATATGAATAGGTTGATGTGTCAACCAGGCCACCATACAGCGCCAGGTTGATACGTCAAGCAACCGGTAGAGTGGGCGCCATGGGATGGGAGCAGGACATCGGCGAGGCCGACCGGATGTGGCGCACGTACATCGAAATGGCCAAGCACCTCGGCTCACACCTGCAGCAGCACCTGCAGCGTGAGTGCGACCTGTCCGCGGCCGACTTCGAGGTCCTGGTCCGGCTCACGGAGTCCGAGCGGCGGGAGATGCCCGTCGCGGAGGTGGCCGTCGCGACCCAGTGGGAGAAGAGCCGCCTGTCCCACCAGCTCACCCGGATGGCGCAGCGCGGGCTGGTCGAGCGGGTGGACACCGACGACCGCCGCTATCCCGACGTGCGGCTCACCGACAAGGGCTACGCGGCGATCGACAAGGCCGTCCCCGAGCACACCGAGCTGGTGCACGCTCTGTTCATCGACGTGCTGGGCCCCGAGCGGCTGGCCGGTTTCGCGCAGGCATGCGCCGACGTGCTCCGCACGCTCGACGAGCACCGGGAGCGGGACTGCTCGTTGTGATCAGGCCCCCGCGCCAGGGCCTGGCGAGAAACGAAGATGCCGGGCCTTCGCCGGGGCGCGCGTACGGCACTGGCGTGGCCGTTTCCGCGGCCCGGCGAGGGCGTCCGTCATGGGTCGTGATCTGGTGTGGTGAACGGCGGGCGCGCTGCCGCCGGTAGAACGCCGCCGGCGGTCAGCTTGCGATGGCCTTCCAGTTCCAGGTGAGCCCGTAGGACGTGCTCAGCGCCAGCAGACCCGGGCCGACAGCGCCGAGGTTGAGGAAGCGGCCCTGCGCGTCGTACTGGCCCACCGCCGTCAGTTGTGAGGCATGCCTGTCGGCCGGCGGGGTGCAGAACATGTAGCCGCCGTCATTGGGACGGAATTCGTTCAGCGTGAGCAGGTTGCCGTCGCCGACCGCGGGGTTGGTGGCCGTTGAATTGACATACAGTCCCTTGTGGACCAGGTAGTAACAGTAATAATCCTCGGTCTTGTCGGCGTATATGGGCATGAATTCTTCTTCGGAATCGTCGCTGTCGGGTTCGAGCGCCACCGGCGTGCCGGGTTCCGGATCGGAGTCCTGTACGGTCATGGCCGATCCCGCGCCGGTGACGATCTCATCGACGTCCAGCGCCTCGTTCTCGGCGTCCTGGAGGAACCAGCGCTGGTCGGGATCGAATTCGTCGGCGAGGTCACGACCCACCAGTTCTTCGCCGTCAGCGCGATCCAGGGCGGTCAACGCCTGGCCGGTGGCCTTGTTCAGCAATATCCAGGTGCCGTCTCCCATGTCGAGCAATCGCCAGAGCTGGGAGTCGCCGTCGTCGGAGCCCTGGAGAACCACCGGCGCGTCGGCGAGTCCGGATTCCTGGCCCAGATAGGTACGCGTGAAGCTGTGCAGGACGCGATAGTGTCCCGGGTCGTCACCGGCGGCCAGGAACCGGAAATTGTGCGCGCTCTGCTCGGACCGGGCGAACGTCTTGGTCTTGAGGCGGCTGCTGCCGGGCCGCGTTCCCGCACCCGAAGGGTAGGGAGAGCGGGTGCTGGAGGCGCTCCTGAGATTCTGCGTCGTTCGCGGAACGGCCTTCGCCTGCCGCGCCGGTTGGGACGTCGTGCACCGCTGGTCCTCGGTGAGATAGGAGAAGTCGTATTCGACGGGAAGGTGGTCCGACATTTCGAAGTCGGTCATCGGCGTCCCGAACCCGTACCCCCTGTAGAGCGCCGGGGTGACGCCGTTCTGGGTGACGGCGTAGTCGATGGTGCGTCCCGTGACGGGCCGGGTGGGTCCGCTGGAGGGTAGTACGTCGAACTGACGGGAGTCGTCGCCGAGGGCGGTCAACAATCCTGTCTGCCCATAAGCCTCCATATTGAAGTCACCGAGGACCACCCAGGGCAGCGGTTGCCCGTTCGGGCCGGCGGTCTGCATATGACTCCTGATGTTCCGCAGCATCGTGACGTTGTCCGTGCCGCCTGCTGCGGCCCCGTGCCAGGTGAAGTAGACGACCCCGCAATAGTTGACGCCGAGCGCGGGACGGGACTTGCCCTCGTGAACGCCGTTCCGGGTCGCTCCGGGGACGACGAATATCTCGTCCCTCTGGACACTTCTCCGCGTCCAGACGGCCAGATTGATCTTCTCCGGGCTGCCGGAACCGGTGTCGACGTTCGTGTTCAGCCAGTAGAGGTAACCTCCGCCGCGGCCTCCACTGGTTCGGCTGAGCCAGATCTCCTCGACGGGAGGCGCGTTCGTGCTGCCGTCGCGCATCCTCTTGACGTAGTCGGTCTGCGCGATCGTGTCTTTGCCCCAATAGTGCCGGTCGGTGGGATAGCCGGTCTCCTGCAGGGCCAGGATGTCGTTCTCCCTGGGAGGACTCTCCCGGGTGTGCAAGGCGGGCAGCGCGGTCGCGTACCTGTCGCCCTGTTGTTGCGAGGACGCGCCGGCCATGTTCCAGGTGGCCGCCTTGATCTCGACGAGCTTCGGGTCACGTGGGGGAAGCTCGCCGCCGATGTCGCGGAGGAACAGCGACTGCCGGTGTCCCACGTCGAGGGCGGCCACTCCGTTGCCCTGGTAGTTCAGGGTCTCCCGTCCGGTCCAGTCCGTGATCGCCTGCCCGTTCTGGCTCAGGGGCAGGAACGCGCGTGGGTCGGAGTCGTCCGAAGCGAACTGGAAGGCGGTGCCGGCCTGGGCGCCGTACGGCCTGTACGGCTCGAAAGGGCCGCCGGCGGTGGTCTGCTTGCTCAGCGTGTTGTCATAGAAGACGTTCTGCGGCCCGGAGGAGCCGGCCCACTTGCCCGCCTTGGGCCCGGCCGCCCACCAGATCGGATACCAGGTGCCCGCGTCGATCTCGCCGCCCTCGCCACCGCAGTTGGCGGAGCAACTGGCCGAGCGATGCTCGTAGGGGACTCGCACCGTGTTCTGCTCGAACAGGTTGTCGTGCTCCCAGCCGCCGTGCAGGTTCAGGTCGGAGTCGAGGTCGTTGCGGAAGGCGACGTTGCCGCCCGCCGACCACTGGAAGGTGAAGTGGCGCAGGTTGCGGCTGAGGTTGTGCGCCCACAACGAGTCCCACACGCGGCTGCCACGCACGTAACCGTTGCCGCCCTTGCCCTTGTTCCAGGCGCCGTCGAAGCTGTTGCGCTCGATCTGCAGGTTGCGCGCCACCTCGGTGACGATCGGGTGTGAACCGGTCATCGTGGCCTTGAGCCCGCGCGCCCAGCTGTTCGCCGCCCACTTGAACACGATGCCGTGCATGGCGTACTCGGGCGCCAGGTTGCCGTAGTTGTGCACGGCCTGCTCGGGAGTGAGCGAGTACGTCTCCTGGCCGCCGATCTTCGGCAGGCCGTTCATGTCCTGAGTGAAGGAGAAGTCCTCGAACCCGACACCCTCGACCACCTTCAGCGGCGTGACCTTGCTGGCGTACGGGCCGCCGCCGTTCAGCGGTTCGGAGCCGTCCGATTCGGAATTCACCGGCAGGTCCCACCTCAGCGGCCGGTCCAGCGTGATCGTCTTGGCCGTGGCGTCCATGCGGCGGAGCCGGAACATCTCCTGCCGCATGTGGAGCGCCTCGATCATGCTCTGATCGGTGATGCCCTGCTGCGCGTAGAACTTCCTGCTGTTGGCCGCGCCCACCCAGACATAGCCGCCGGGCCTGAACTTGGTCATGTCGGCCTTCGCGTCCAGCCGCACGACCGTGCCTCCCGCTCGTGCCGAGAAGCCCGGGTCATCGGCCGCGCCGGCCACCTTGAAGCCGGAGGCCCAGTGCTGGTTGACGCTGCCCTCGTAGAGGTCCTTGCGCATGGGCAGGCTGGAGGCCAGCTCCCAGTCGTCCTTGTACCGGGTCGCCACCTCCCGGGTCTGGACGCGGAACATGCCACGCCCAGGCCAGATCCAGCCACCGTTGCCGATGTCGGGAGCGGTGCCGGCAATCATGCTCTCCTGATCCCACCGGCCGTTGATCACCTGGTCGTAGCGGGTCTGGAGGCCGGGCCTGAACACCAGCCGGGTACCGCCGTCGCCGGAGCCCTTGCCCCGTACGATCAGAAATCCGGCATCTACGTAGATCTGCCGGGTGATGTCGATCCGGCCTGCCGGGAGCTCGATGAGCGAGAGCCGGTTGAAGTTGGCGTTCGGCGAGCAGTCGCTCTTGATGCGGTCGATCGCCTTCTGCAGTCCGGCGGTGTCGTCGGTCCCGTCGTCCGCCGTCACCCTGTAGGAGGAGGCGAGCTCTTCCGGCGAGATGCGGCAGGAGGCGTCGCCGGTCAGATCCGTATCGCCCTCAGGCAGCTCCTGGCCGCCTCGGTACCCGGCGCGGGACCAGTCCGGCAGTCCGGCCGGCGGGGCCGTGCGGTTGCTGTGACTCAGGTCAGGGCCGGACGCTCCAGGCCCGGCCCACGGCGGGTCCTCCGCCGTGGCAGGTGCGGTCACGGACGTCGGGGAGGCGGACGCCCCCCACGCCGCAGGGGTGATGCCCGGCGACGACAACGAGAGCAGCAGGACGGACACCAAGGCCGCCGCTGGTCGGACCATTCTCACGTGATCTCTCCGAGAAGGACGCGGACGCCGAAAGCCGGCGTCGGTGACGATGGCGTCGTCCGGCTGCGTGTTCGCCGGCTTCACCACTGCGGGGCCGACGGCGTGGGCATCGCCGCGAAGTCGTAGACCTTCTTCCACAGCACGCCGCTCTTGCCGCCGGCCGAACCGTTGATGACGTAGTAGAGATCGGTACCGGCCACCACGGCCAGCGGGGTTCTGCCGGGTGAGAGCGCGAAGCTGTTCTCCTCGTAGTAGCCGCTCCACCCGCCGTCGCGCGAGATCATGTAACTGCCGATGGTGTTGTCACGGTCCTCGGTGATGGTGATGACGCCGTAGCCGCTTCGGGAGAGCGCGACGGACGGGCCGTTCCTCGTGTAGCCCGGGGTGCCTGTCGCATAGACCCGGAACGGGTTCGTCCAGTTGCCGGTCCCGTACCGCTGCCGCGACATGTACACGTAGTTGTCGGTGCCCGTGAAGGCGAGCACGATCTGGTTCCAGGGAGCGGGGTCGGCGTTGGTGCCCACCTGCGCGGCCAGTCCCGGCGCGTCCTTGCTCCGCGCGCCCGGCACGACGCTGGGTGAGCTGTAGGTGCCGGTGTCGCCGTTGTAGTACATCGTCCAGATGTCGTCGGTGGACTGGCTGTTCCAGGCGAGCATGAAGGAGTTGCCGGGGAGCGCGGCGGCCGCCACGGGCTCGGTGTCGGTGGTGCGCGTGTCGTTGGGGATCCTGGTCCAGCTGGGCAGGGTGGCGGGTAGCTGGTAGCTCGGGCTGAGCTGGACGCGATGCTGGTAGACGTGGCCCTCGGTGCCGGTGTGGAAGATCCGGAAGTTGCCGCGGCCCCCGTCGTCCGTCCAGATCACCCGCGGAGGCGTCCATGTCTGCGCGTTGGGCAGCGAGTACGCGGGCCCGTTGTTCAACGAGATCCAGATGGAGTCGTTGTCCGCGCCGCGCCAGGCGTGCAGGATGTTGCCGCGGTCGTCGCGCGCCTCTCCCGGAGTGGACCTGCTGGTGATCTGCCCGCCGGCGTAGGTCACCGGCTGCCAGTCGGACCCCTCACCGGGGAAGCCCCAGGAGCTGATCGAGGCGCCGCCGTCGTCGGCCGAGGCCGGCGCCGTCATTCCACCGGCAGAGGCGATCAGCGACACGGCCGCGATGAACAACCTCTTCTTGATGAACATCTCTTCTCCCGCATCGTCTCTCGAATCGACGACCATCGCGCCGTTGGCCCGGCGGTGACTCATGGACCGTCGCTACAGAGACAAAGTGGGGGAGGCCGCTCGTGACATGACGCTCGTCACATCACCATCCCGCTCGCGGACGACGGCGGGCCGCGGATCCTCAGGCCGTGAGCGCCGCGCCTTCGAGCAGCGTGGTGCGGATCTGCTTGCGTGACGAGATGCCGAGCTTCGTGAAGACCTTGCGCAGGTGCCATTCGACGGTGTGCGGGCTGATGAAGAGCTGAGCGCCGATCTCGGGGTTCGTCAGCCCGTCGCCGGCCAGGCGCGCTATCTGCGCCTCCTGGGCGGTGAGAGTGGCGCGTGCCTCGACGGTGCGCTTGCGTACCGTCTCACCGGTGGCCTGGAGCTCGCGCCGGGCGCGTTCCGCGAACGCCTCGGCCCCCATGTCGCCGAGCAGCTCGTATGCGATGCCCAGCTGCTCGCGTGCGTCGAGGCGGCGGTTCTCCCGGCGCAGCCACTCGCCGTAGAGCAGCCGGGTGCGGGCGAGCGTGGTCCGGACCTCGGTGCGGCCGAGCCGCTCGATCGCCTCGCGGTAGAGAACGTCGGCGTCCGCTCCGTCGCTCACCTGGGCCCGTACGCACGCCGAGGTCCCGAGGGCCCAGTCGGTGCCGCTGACTCGGGCCATCTCGTCGAGTCGCCAGGCGACCTCGGCCGCCCGGGCGGGCCTCCCGCTCCGGACGGCGGCCTCGACGAGTTCGACCGTGGACCTGATGGCCGTCCCGCCGAGCTCCTGCGGGTGCTCGAAGGCTCGCTCGGCGGCGACGTACGCCTCCTCGTACCGGCCGAGGCCGTTGCAGAGCACCGCGCTCGCCCATTGGGTGGCGGTCACCACCTTGCCTTCCCCCTGAATGGCCGGGTCCCGCGTGATCGCTGCGCTCACCTGACGGGTCGCGGCCTCTCGTCCTCTCCACGGCTCGAGTATCAGGGCCGCGTACTGGGCCAGGTAGCGGCTGCCCGTCACCTCGCCGATCGTCACCGCCTCGGCGACCAGCGCGTCGGCCAGGGCGAACTCACCGGCGAGGACCCTGTTCGACACGAGCATATGGAGGGCTGAGGGCAGCACCGACAGTGCGCCCGCCTCGCGTGCCAGATCGACCAGTCTCGCGGAGAGCACCGACCAACTGTCGAAGTCCCAGACGTTATGGGCCATCCGGGACGCGAACGGCAGCCAGCCAAGGCCCTGTTCCCTGGAGACCCCTTCGGCGCGGAAGGACTCCAGGGCCCGCAGCACCATCGGCACGCCCGCCGCGGAACCCTCTGTGAGCGCCATGCCCACGCCGTTCAGGAGCAGGTCGTTGCGCTCCGGCGGCGGCCCCGGCGGTGCGGCCAGCAGCGCCTCGGCGATGTCCACCACCTGGGCGCCGCTCGGCAGCCGGCCCGCGTTCATGGCCGCGTTCAACGTGTCGCGGTAGGTCTCGCGAGCCAGCCCGGCGTCCAGCGGCGCCAGGCGCTCACCGGCTCTGAGCAGCAGCGGGAAAGCGGAACCGGCGCTCCTGGAGGCGAACGCGATCTGACCGCGCAGCAGGTCGGCCTGGGCGAGTTCGCGTTCGTCCAGAGTGCTGAGTTCGGCTGCGTCCAGCAGTTCGAGCGCGGCGTCGTACCCGCCGGCCTGGTATTTGGCCCGTGCCGCCGCCAAGGCCCTGGCGCCGCGGCGCGCGGGATCGGGGGTCAGCTCGGCTGCCCGTTCGTGGAACGCCGCCGCCGCGGCGACTCCGCCGCGCGCCTGCGCCCGATCGGCCGAGCGCTCCAACTCGGCGGCCACCGTCTCGTCGGGGCCGGCCGTCGCGTTGGCGAGGTGCCACGCCCGGCGATCGGGGTCCGCTCGGGGATCGGTCGCGTCGGCCAGCGCCCGGTGGACGTCCTGCCGATCCTGCGGGGACGCGACGCGGTAGGCCGCCGAGCGCATGAGGGGATGGCGGAAACGCACCCGCGTACCGATGGCGATCAGCCCCGCCGCCTCGGCCGGCGACGCGGCGGACACTTCGATGCCCAGCAACTCGGCCGCGCGAGTCAGCAGGGTCACATCCCCGACCGGCTCGGCCGCCGCGATGAGCAGCAGCCGCTGTGTCTCGGCCGGCAACGCCCGGACCCGCCGCAGGAAGCCCTGCTCGATCTGACTGGCCAGCGGTCGCGCGTCGGGCCGCCCGAATCCACCCGCCAACTCCGCCGGCGTCAGCCCCCGGGGCAGTTCGAGCAGGGCCAGCGGGTTTCCCTGCGTCTCGACGACGATCCGGTCCCGGACCTGCTCGTCGAGCCGTCCAGGAGTCACGGAGTCCAGCAGGGCGCGGGCGTCGCTGTCGCTCAACCGTCCCACGTCGAGCTGGGGCAGCCCTTTCAGCTCCTGTCCGAGGTGGTGCTCGCGCACCGCGAACACCAGCCCGATCGGCTCCGCGAGCAGGCGCCGCGCGACGAAGGCGAGGGTCTGCGCGGAGACCTGGTCGAGCCATTGCGCGTCATCGACGAGGCAGACCAGCGGCCCTTTCTCGGCCACGTCGGCGAGCAGGCTGAGCACCGCGAGCCCGACCAGGAAGCGGTCCGGAGGAGTTCCCGCGCTCAGGCCGAACGCCGTCCCGAGCGCGTCGCGTTGGGGGCCCGGCAGGCGACCCAGATGCTCCAGGAACGGGGAGCACAGCTGATGCAGCCCGCCGAAGGCCAGCTCCATCTCGGATTCCACGCCGGTCGCTCTGATGATCCGGCAGCCGGACGCGCTGTCCCGCGCGTACTCCAGCAGCGCCGTCTTGCCGATGCCGGCCTCGCCGCGCAGAACCAGGACCGAGCTGTGGCCGTCCTGCACCGTCGCCACGAGCTGATCCAGCGTCTCGCACTCGAGCTGCCGCCCGCGAAGTTGCGACCCGGGACCTCTGCTTGCCATGGCACTGCCCCCGACGATCATCTGTTCGTTGCCCCATGACCGCTGAACATGGGGAGAAACCGGCGCTACATCCTAGATGGAGACGTAACCTACCGTTCTGTCATCAAGCCCAGCAATCTGCTGGTGACACCGGCCGCAGGATGAGCCGGGTGGTCGCGGAGCATCCCACTGTCCGAAGCGTCTCCGCTGCCCCGACGCCCGCCACGGTGCGGGCCAGGGTACCGACCACGGTGTTCCCAGGGCGCGATGGAGCAGCACGGGCAGCGACCGTGATCGCAGTGGCATCACCGGATGCCAGCTGTCGAACGGAGCCGCCATCGTGACCATGAGCCTGTTGGAGTCGTACGAAGATCACGCAGAGCGGACCCATGACCGGTCGATCACACATGGGGACGGAGACGATTCGGCGTTCGTCAGCGCCGCGCCCCGGCTTCTCATGATCGGTCTGCGCGTCCTGCAGGACGTGGGCGAAGCCGAGGACGTGGTGCAGGAGACGTGGCTGCGTTGGGCCCGTGCCGATCGGTCGGTCGTCATCAGCCCGCCGGCGTTCCTCGCGCTGACCACCACGAGGCTCGCCCTCAATGTCGCCCAGTCCGCCCGCAGGCGCCGAGAGACCTCCGCCGGCTCCTGGCTCCCCGAGACAGTGGACCTCGCCGCCGGGCCCGAGACGGCAGCCGAACGACGAGAGGCGGTCGACACTGCGATCCGGCTGCTGCTGGAGAGGCTGACACCCGCCGAACGAGCCGTCTATCTCCTGCGCACGGCCTTCGACTACCCCTACCGCCAGATCTCCGAGCTCCTCCACCTCGGCGAAGACCATGCGCGGCAACTCCTGCGACGCGCGCGCAACCACCTCGCCACCGAGCGACGCCACCAGGTGAGCACCACCGCGCACCGGCGCCTCGTACGGACGTTCGTCGCCGCCGCCCAGTCCGGCGACCTCGCCGCACTGGAAGAAGTGCTCACCGCCGACATCGTCCGCTGAGTTCGATCGCTGTTGCGGCGATCTGTCACAGATCACGACGCCGTCCGGTCTTTCGGGTGAATCGGACGCCGAAAGAGCGACAGGAGCGGGAGCGTGCCCTCGACCATGACCACCATCCGGATCCGGGTCAGGATGAGCTCACGGCCCGTCGACGAGCCGCATCGCGCGTCGAGCCAGCTCGAGCTCCTCTTCGATCTCACCTTCGTGGTCGCGGTCGCGGCCGTCACGGCGCAGTTCGCGCACGTCATCGCCGAAGGTCATGGCCTGACCGGGCTGGTCCCGTTCCTCCAGGTGTTCTTCGCCATCTGGTGGGCGTGGATGAACTTCACCTGGTTCGCCTCGTCGTACGACACCGACGACGTTCCCTACCGGCTGCTGACCATGGTGCAGATGGCGGGGGTGCTGGTCCTCGCCGTCGGCGTGCCCGCCGCGGCCGGCCACTCCGACTACGGGATCATCACCCTGGGCTACCTCGTCATGAGGATCGGGCTCGTCGCCCAATGGCTGAGGGCCGCGTTCGAAGACCCGGCGAGCCGCCGTACGGGGCTCCGCTACGCCGCGGGCATAGGTCTGGTCGAGCTGGGCTGGTTGCTCCGGCTCGCTCTCCTGACCGCCGGCCTCCTGCCGGCGTCGCTCCAGCTGCCGTTCTTCGCCTGCCTGGTCGTCCTGGAGCTGGCGGTGCCGTGGTGGGCGGAGCGGGTCAGGGCAACCACCTGGCACCCGCAGCACATCGCCGAGCGCTACGGCCTGTTCACGATCATTTTGCTGGGCGAGAGTGTCCTGGCCGCGAGCAGAGGGGTTGAAGGGGCGCTCGAAGCGGCTCCCCTCGTCGTCATCGCCGGATCCGGTCTCGTCCTGCTGTTCGCCCTGTGGTGGCTGTACTTCCTGGTCGAGGCAGGGGAGGGGCTCAGTGAGCGGCGGCATCGGTCGTACTGGTGGGGGTACGGCCACTTCGGCATCTTCGCCGCGCTGGCGGCCCTCGGCGCCGGGCTCGAGGTCGCGGTGGAGCAGAGCGGGCGCCAGGTGGCGGCATCGCCGATGGCGATCGGCTACGCGGTCGCCGTCCCGGTCGGGGTGTATCTCATCCTGCTCCGGGCGGTGCATGCGCTGGTCGACGCGGACTCCGTCATCCCCCGCACTGCCGTGGCAGGGTGCGTCGGCGCCGTCGTGTTGTCGCCGCTCGCGGCGCCGTGGATCGGGGTGGCCGCCGTGGTCGCGCTGATCGCGGCCGCCTGCGTCGCGCTGGTCGCCGTCGCCATCTGGGCGGCACGTAGCTGAAGGAGCATCATGTACGCGTCAGAGAACAGAATCGCCACGTCCGTCCTGGTCATCGGGACGGGAGGGGCCGGGCTGCGGGCGGCCGTCGAACTCGCCGAGCGCGGGGTGGATGTCCTCGCGGTCGGCAAACGGCCGAAGGCGGACGCACACACCTCGCTCGCGGCAGGCGGCATCAACGCGGCCCTCGCCACGATGGACCCCGAGGACACCTGGCAGCAGCACGCGGCCGACACTCTCAAGGAGAGCTACCTGCTGGCCAACCCCGAGACGGTGCGCATCGTCACCGAGGGGGCCGCGCGTGGCATCGAGGACCTCGTGCGGTACGGCATGCCGTTCGCACGCGAGCGGGACGGGCGGATCTCCCAGCGCTTCTTCGGCGCCCACACCTTCCGGCGCACCTCGTACGCGGGGGACTACACCGGACTCGAGATCCAGCGCACGCTGATCAACCGGGCGGCCCAGCTCGACGTCCGCGTCCTCGACACGGTGTACATCACGCGGATTCTCGTGCGCGACAACGCGGTGTTCGGCGCGTACGGGTTCGACCTGACCGACGGCAGCCGCTACGTCATCCATGCCGATGCGGTGATCCTGGCCGCGGGCGGCCACACCAGGATCTGGCGGCGCACCTCCTCCCGGCGCGACGAGAACACCGGCGACTCCTTCCGCCTGGCCGTCCTGGCCGGCTGCCGCATCCGCGACCCCGAGCTGGTGCAGTTCCACCCCTCTGGTCTCATCGCACCGGAGAACGCGGCAGGCACGCTCGTCTCCGAGGCGGCACGGGGGGAGGGCGGGGTCCTGCGCAACCGGCTCGGCGAGCGATTCATGTCCCGGTATGACCCGGAGCGGATGGAGTTGTCCACGCGCGATCGGGTCGCGCTGGCCGCGTACACAGAGATCAAGGAAGGTCGCGGCACCCCGGACGGCGGCGTGTGGCTGGACGTGTCGCATCTGCCGCGCGAGACGATCATGACGCGGCTGCCTCGCGTCTACCAGACGCTCCTGGAACTGCAGATGCTCGACATCACCAAGGAGCCGATCGAGGTCGCGCCGACCGCACACTACTCGATGGGTGGTGTCTGGGTACGCCCGGAGGACCACGGCACGGACGTCGACGGCCTGTACGCGATCGGGGAGGCGGCCAGCGGCCTGCACGGCGCCAACCGCCTGGGCGGCAACTCCCTCATCGAGCTCCTCGTCTTCGGCCGCATCGTCGGGCGGGCGGCGGCGGAGTATTCCGCGGGTCTCGGCGCGCAGCGCCGCTCCGCCGAGGCGCTCGCCGCAGCGCGGGAGGAAGTGGACGAGCTCCTGTCCGCCGACGGCCCGGAGAACGTGCGGTCGCTGCAGCGAGCGCTCCGCGACATCATGACGGAGCACGCCGGAGTGGTACGCGACGAGGGCGGCTTGCGAAAAGGCCTCGCCGAGCTGGCCGCGGTAGAGGCGCGCATCAGCGGGATGGGCGTGCACCCGGACATCGCCGGCTTCCAGGACCTGGCCCACGCCTTCGACCTGAAGTCCTCGGCGCTCGCCGCGCGCGCGACCATCGAAACCGCGATCGAGCGCCGCGAGACCCGCGGCTGCCACAACCGCTCCGACTACCCGGAACTCGACCCCGCACTGCAGGTCAACCTCGTGTGGTCCGGCCCCGGATCGGTGGAGCGGGAGAGCATCCCGCCGATCGCCGCCGAGATCGCGGCCCTCATGCGCGAGGTCTCCACCGTGGGAAAGCTCGTCGAATAGCCGGACCTTGTCACAAATGCCGAGGCTGCCCTGTCTTAGCTGGCGATCGGACCACATGGGCGCGGGAGTCGGCGGGCCGGCGGGCTGAGCGGTTCGGGGTCCGGCCGATCCTGATCGAGTCGACGCCGGCCGCCGGCCAGATCGCCGTGTAGATCCCTTGGAGGAGACATGAGCACCCCGAACGGTGAGAACGAGCTCCTGTACGAGCTCCACGTCGAGATCGAGGAGGAGCTGATCATCGCCGAGGCCAGCCACCCGGAGGAGGAGGTGGGGCAGCCGGTCACCGAGTGGCTGTACGACCCGACGGACGTCGAGCGCGAGAAGATCGCTCTGCGGGGGCTGCGCGACGCGGTCGAGGTGCTGGAGGACGGCTCGCGGCCGGGTGACGACGTTGCCTGAGCCGCGGATCGGCACGCTCGGCAGCCTGCGTGAGCACCTGCAGTGGGCGATCGAGCTGGAGCATGCGACGCTGCCGCCGTACTTGACGGCGCTGTACTCGTTGGATCCGGAGCGTAACCCGGCGGCTGTGGAGGTGGTGAGCGGCGTCTTCGTGGAGGAGATGCTGCATCTGGCGCTGGCGGCGAACCTGCTCAACGCCGTCGGTGGCACGCCGCGTCTGGACATGCCGGGGATGCTGCCGCCGCATCCGCGCAAGCTGCCTCATGGCGGTCTGGAGGTGTCGCTGGTGCCGTTCGGTGCGGAGGCGCTGGAGATGTTCCTGCGCCTGGAACGGCCCGCACCGCCCGGCGCACCGCCGGAGGACGACGACTACGAGACGATCGGGCAGTTCTACGCCGCGATCGAGCAGGGGTTGCGCCACCTGTGCGAAACGCTCGGTGAGAAGGAGGTGTTCTGCGGCGACCCGGCCCGGCAGGTGAGCGGCGCCCACTTCCGTCACACTGCCGGATCGCTGTTCGCCGTCGAGGATCTGGAGTCCGCGCTCGGCGCGCTGAAGGAGATCGTCGAGCAGGGGGAGGGCAACGCCCGCGGCGAGGTCTGGGACGGCGACCAGGACGTCCTCCACCCCGAGCGGAAAGAGGTCGCCCACTACTACCGCTTTCATGAGCTCAAGCTCGGCCGCCGTTACCAGCGGGGCGACACCCCGAGAACCGGCCCGACCGGGGAGAAGGTCGGCGTCGACCCGGACGGCGTGCTACCGATGACACCCAATCCGCGGCCCGCCGAGCCGGGCAGTGCCGTACGGGCGGCGCAGGATCTGTTCGACACCACCTACAGCACCCTGCTGAACCTGCTGGAGCAGGCATTCAACGGCAACCCGGAGCGGCTCACGGACGCCACCCGCACCATGTTCACGCTCAGGGCCCAGGCGCAGGCCCTGATGGCGCTGCCTGGCGGCGCCGGTCCCACCTTCGCCTACGTGTCGCGCGAAGCACGTAGCTGCTCGACAGCGAAAGACGGCGCGGCATGAACAGGCACATCTTCGAGCCCGCCGCCTGGGAACTGGCGCAGGCCACCTCGAACCCGCCGTTCCTGCACGAGCTCGGCCCCGAGGGCGTCCGCAAGGTCCTCGACGACCTCCAAGCCGCCCCGATCGCCAAGCCGGACGTGGACGAGAAGTGGATCGCCGTCCCCGCCGAGGTCGGCCACGTGCGGGTGCGGATCGTCAAGCCCGTCGGCTCGACGGGCACGCTCCCCGTCGTCCTGTACGTGCACGGCGGCGGCTGGGTCATCGGCAACGCGGGCACCCATGACCGGCTCGTGCGCGAGCTCGCAGTCGGCGCGGGCGCGGCCGTCGTCTTCGTCGAGTACGACCGCTCGCCCGAGGCCCGCTACCCGGTAGCCATCGAGCAGGCTTATGCCACCGCCCAATGGATCGTGAAGTTCGGTGCCGAGGAGGGGTTGGACCCCTCCTGGATGGCCGTCGCGGGCGACTCGGTCGGAGGCAACATGACAGCGGCTCTGACCATCCTGGCCAAGCAGCGCGGTGACTTGCATTTCGTGCACCAGTCCCTGTACTACCCGGTCACCGACGCCGGCCAGGACACCGACAGCTACCGAGAATTCGCCGACGGGCCGTACCTGACGGCCAAGGCGATGGCCTGGTTCTGGGACGCCTACACCACAGATCCCGCTCAGCGCGCCGAGATCACCGCGTCGCCGCTGCGCGCCTCACTGAACGACCTCGAGGGCCTGCCGCCCGCGTTCGTCATCGTCGACGAGAATGACGTGTTGCGTGACGAGGGCGAAGCCTACGCCCGCAAGCTGATCGCGGCCGGGGTGCCCACCTCCAGCGTCCGCTACAACGGCACGCTGCACGACTTCATGATGCTCAACCCCGTCCGCGCCACCGAGGCCACCAGCGCCGCCACGGCCCAGGCCATCGACGTCCTCAAGACCGCCTTGAAAGCCGGAGAGTCTCGGTGAGAATCGGCGCCGGTGGTGTCGACCACGTGCTGAACGTGGTCGATCTCGCGGCGGTCCTGCTGGTCGGGGTGGCCGCGCTGCCAGAAACGGGTCAATGAACTGTTCCGAAGGGCGCAAGGCCGTCTAATAAGCAGGAATTCTGTCGCCACGGTGGCCATGCAGGAGGACTACATGAAGCGCGTGCGAGGCAACGGTGGCGCGCGTAGCACCCTTCGCTCCGAAGGCATCGTCATCCTAGGTCCGTATCAAAATCATGCCGACATCGCCACGAAGCTTGGGCTTCCTGTGCCTGGACCCGGTGAAGTGCTCCCCGTACGGCTCGCACATCGCAAGCCACGTCACGAATACGAGCCATCGATAGAGCTGGATGGCAAGCAGAGGGTCGTGGCCCTGGCCGAGTGACCCGGTTGAGCCGGCCCTGCTCTTGCCTGACATCGGCCCGCCGGGCGTCAGGTGAAGACGCTGACCGTGCATGCGTCCGTGGTCGCCAGCTCTTCGCTGCATAGCAGAACCCCGGGCACCTGCGGGTGGTGCCGGTGCTCCGGGTGTCGCTGTTGTGGCGGTCGACCCGTGATGGCGTGGAAGGTGTCGGGTTGTGCGGTGCCTGAGGGCTGGCGGCGGGGAAGGGGCAGAACAACGTACGTCTAGAGGTCGTACGGCGTGCTCGACGTCGCCCTCGAGCGTGTCACCCCAGGGTTCGCCGGAACCGGCGTGATCTAGGGTTCGTCCCCGTGCAGATCATCTCTCTCAACGCCCTGGGGAGGCGCGAGCTTCGACGAACTCGCCCCTGGCTCGAATGCTGCGACGCCGACATCCTATGCCTCTCTTACGGGCTGATCGCGGTTGACTGGGTGCCGGAGACCACCGTTGTCGCCGGAGCGGCCCGCATACTGGGTCGGTAAGTGTGGGCTTCAATCGGAGTTACGCACGTATTTGGCACGATCAGGGTGGCTGTGTTCCGCCCCATGCCGCGCGGCCGGAAGCGGGTACCGGGCAACGTGACGGCCTAGAATGCGGCCCGACCTGGGGAAACGTCATCAAGATCATCCCGCGCATGTCCCCTGATCATGGTCTTATGGTTGCATGCGGGCACCGTCTGCTGCCTACCAAGGACGCAAAACCAAAGACCTGTGGTTGTGGAACCGCAGGTCAGAGGCACGAAATGCCGATCTAGGTGAGTGCCCCCGGCAGGATTCGAACCTGCGGCACCCGCTTTAGGAGAGTGGAGGCCGTTCCGATTGCTTAGGCGGGTTGAACTGGGCAGATGGCCGACGTGGCGCATGGCTCATGCAAGATCATCCCGCGTATGTCCCCCAGCCCGATCGCATGAGAAACCAGTGACCCACAGGCTCACCATCGCGGTCACTGTCCGTAGGTACCAATCGTTCGGCCAGCGTCCGAGAGGCGAAATCGACTGTGCCCGGTTGGCATGTCGCCGGTCAGCCGGACTCCGCGCTCCAGTTCCACGACGGCGAGCACCAGAGGCGGCAGGTCACCGTCTGCCTCGCCCTCGTCGTCGGCCGGGCGCAGCAGGGCAGCGACTACGTCGTGAGCACGCCGCAGTCGTCGTCCGATGGACGGGACAACAGCTCGGCTTTCGTTGATGATGGTGCCATGGCCTTTCCCTCCTCGCCGAAGCGGGTGACTCTACTAGCAGGGTCGGCGATCTTGCCAGTGGCGGTCGCAGTCGCCAGCAACCAGATACTCAATGAGGAGATCTGGAACTGGTGGTGGGTTGGCATCGCGCTCGTTTTCAGTGTGGCCCTCACTGTGACGACATATCGGCTGACCGGTGCGCCAGTCTCCTCCGACACGCCAGCCAACGACCCACCCCCTTCCGAACCTACCTACCATGGTGACCATATCGACTTCGGCGGCAGCACCTTCTACGGTCCCGTCACTGGCAAGGTCGTAAATCCAGCACCCCGCCGGGATACCCATGATGACCAGGCATGACCCAACTGAACCTGGCCATAGTCCCGGTATTGGCTCGGGGACAGGGCATCCTCGCTATGAAGGCGATCATGTCGATTATTCTCATGGCGTATTCCACGGCCCAGTCGCTGGGAAGGTCGAAGGCGACCTACATCAGATTTTCATACAGTGGGCCGCTACGACAGAAACGCGCCCGCAGCAGATCATTGAGGGAGACATTCCAGAAAAACCGCGCGCGTTCCAAGCGCGTGAGGAATTCCTGAACCGCTTGCATGATCAAATATCCGACTCCGGTGCTGCGGTGATATCAGCAGTTACCGGCACCCCGGGTATTGGGAAGACCCTGCTGGCAGCCGCGTATGCTTGGACCTGCCAGCAGGCTCAGTGGCCGCTGATTGCCTGGATCGTTGCTGAGACAACCGACCAGATCATCATGGGACTGGCAGGACTTGCCGATCGGCTCGGCTTGCGTCGCCCCGATGATGATGCCGCGACCGCTGCACGCCGAGTACGCACGCATCTGGCCGCATCGACACAACCGGGCCTACTGGTGTTCGACAACGCAACCAGTGTGACTGATGTCCGCGACTGGATCCCGACTACGGGTGCTACTCGCGTAGTCATCACCTCACGTAACCGCGCTTTTAGCCACGTATACCCTCCGGTTGAGGTCGAGGTCTTCACCCCTGCACAAGCCGTGATGTTCCTGGACGAACGCACAGGCTTGGATGACGCCGAAGGCGCCGCAGAACTGGCTGACGAACTGGGCTTCCTACCATTGGCCTTGGCGCAAGCCGCTGCGCTGATTGCCCGCCGTCGTCTCGACTATGCCATCTACCTAGAGTTGCTGCGTAGTTTTCCGCTGGAGCGGTACCTGACTCGGTCAGATTATGATCCGTATCCAGCCGGCACTGCAGAAACCATCCTGTTGTCAGTCATGCAATTCGAAGCTTCCCGCCAGGACGGTTCCTTGCTCCTGTCGGTGCTCGGAGTATTAGCACCCTCCGGAGTTCCCCGTTCGATCCTGTATGGCTCCATTGCGCCTGACCCAGCCGAGCGCGAGCTTTGGGACAGCCTGTTGGCGGATCTGGCGGACACCTCACTAGTGAGCTTCAGTGAGGACGGCAGGGCTGTGCTGATGCATCGCCTGATTCAACGAGTCCTCCGTGAACGCGCCGATCGCCAAGGGCAACTCCAAGGCGTGCTGAACAGTGCCACCATCGTGCTTCGCCGGTTCATTGAAGATCTGCCAGAAGAAGTTGAACGCCCGTTTGTTGAGATCGTATTCGAGCAGACTGTCGCAGTGCATGCTGTTGCCGTGGCCGTCGACATCATCTTACTAAACTTGCTTACGTTGCGCTCTTGGTGTGGCGGATATCTAGCGGAGCTAGTCGATTTTGATCGGGCTATTCCCCTGTTGCAGGAAACGCTTGCCGACTGCGAGCGCGTTTTAGGTCCCACGCACACCTGTACCCTCACTTGCCGCAGCCGCCTCGCAAATGCCTATCAGGTGGCAGGGCGATTGGCCGAGGCAATCCAACTGCACAAGGCGACACTGAACGACATGGAGCAAGTCTTAGGGCCCGTGCATCCTGATACTCTCGCTAGCCGTAATAACCTCGCATACAGTTACGAGGTGGCAGGGCGCTTAGATGAGGCGATTCGGCTACATGAGGCGACGTTGGCGGATTATGGGCAAGTAATGGGCCCTGATCACCCTGCTACCTTGACCAGTCGTAGCAATCTTGCACGTGCCTACCAGGCAGCGGGACGATTGACTGAGGCAACTAAACTACACGAGGTCACGTTGAGGACGCGGGAGCGGCTGCTGGGCCTCGACCATCCCCATACCCTGGCAAGTCGTTATAACCTCGCACGTGCTTACGAGTCAGGTGGCCAACTCAGCGAAGCGATCCAGCTGTACGAGACCGCCTTGGGCGGCTTTGATGAGGTCCTAGGAGGCGATCACCCTTACACTTTGGCCAGCCGTCAGAATCTCGCGGGAGCCTACCAGGCGGTAGGACGCAAGGACGAGGCGATCCGACTACTTGAGGCAGTGCTGATCGAGAGTGAAAGGCTCCTCGGCCCTGAGCATCCCCAGACTGTGGACGGCAGACACAACCTCGCACACGCCTACCACGCATCAGGGCGCTTGGACGAGGCGATCGAGCTGTATGAGGCGACGTTGACCAGCCGTGAGCGCCTCTTGGATCCCGACCATCCTCATATCCTTGCCAACCGCAACAACTTGGCTGGCGCTTACCAGGCAGCGGGACGATTCGCCGAGGCGATCCAGTTACTCGAAGCTACGTTGAGGACACGGGAACGGCTCCTCGGCGCTGAGCATCCCCAGACTGTGGACGGCCGCCATAACCTTGCATACGTCTACCAGGCATCAGGGCGCTTGGATGAGGCGATCGAGCTGTATGAGGCGACGTTGACCAGCCGTGAGCGCCTCTTGGATCCCGATCACCCCCATATCCTCATCAACCGCCAAAACCTTGTGGTCGCTTACCAGGCGGCGGGACGCATGGACGAAGCGATCCGACTATATGAGGCAATCCTGAGCCAACATGAACGGCTCCTCGGCGCTGAGCATCTCCAGACGGTGGACAGTCGTCATGATCTCGCGGCTGCCTACCGGGCATCAGGGCGCTTGGACGAGGCGATCGAGCTGTATGAGGCGACGTTGACCAGCCGTGAGCGCCTCTTGGATCCCGACCATCCCCATATCCTTAGCACCCGCAACAGCCTCGCGGTCGCTTACCAGGCGGCGGGACGCACGGGCGAGGCGATCCGACTACATGAGGCGACGCTGAGGAGGCGGGAACAGACCCTGGGTGCCGAACACCCCGATGCTTTGGCCAGCGGTCACAATCTCGCGGCCGCCTATGAAGCAGCGGGACGCTTGGATGAGGCGATCCAGCTGTATGAATCGACGCTAGCTAAATGCGAACGGCTTTTTGAGCCCAGCCACAATCTTATTCGCAGTGTGCGCTCTAAACTTGAGCGTATCCGTTCTGGATCGCAGTAGTCATTGCAGCGGTAATGAACAGATGAGGTCGAAATTCTATCGAGCACCAGTAAGGGCCTCCTCTATGAGGTCCGATCTGCTGAATGTGCGCTTCGAAAGAGAGGGCGCTGAACTCTTTCCAACCTGACGGCGCTGGTCACGATGGGCGTGCACAGAACGGTGGCGTTGAGAGGAAGCTCCCGGTAAGACAGCAGTCGACCAAGATCCGATGCCCTAACCGGGAGCCTGGTTGCTGTCTTACCGTGCCTCGATTCCGCACCACCGCCTAGTGCTATTCCGCGAAGCCGTCGACCTTGTGACCGCCCTAGCCGGCGACGTGCGGGCTGCGGTCCAGCGCGCGGCCCGGCTGGCCTATGCCATCTTGGACGGCACCCTCATCCCGATTGACCGCCTGGCCGACCCGGTGGGCCGGCTGGTGTGGGCTTCAACAGCGCTGCCGGGCGCCATTCACGACATCTCCCCAGCTCGGACGGTCGGTCTGATCGACACCTTGACGAGTGCTGGCGTGAAGACCTTCGCGGACAAGTGCTATCAAGGAGCGGGCGGCACGATTCGCACACCGTTCAAGCGGCATCGCTATCGGCCCTGGCTGTCACGCGGCTAGCGAGACGTCAACCGCGCCCACGCTCGCATCCGAGCCATCGGCGAGCGTGCCGTTGCGACCCTGAAGAGCTGGAAGGCACTGACCAAGCTGCGCGGCTGACCGGAATCTCCGTGGCCCTCAGAATTTGCTGGTGAACCTGTCTTACAAGCTGGACTGGGTCCCTCCCGGCGGCATGCCCGAGGCCAATGAGTCTCCTGCTGCCGCAGCACGACGGGAGATCAAGGAGGAGCTGGGGCTCGATATCAGGGTTGGCCGGTTGCTTGCGGTGGACTGGGTCTCACCGCACGGGCCCTGGGACAACTCGTTGATGTTCATCTTCGACGGAGGGACACTGAGCGGCCCCGTCACCCCCTGGACGATGAGCTGGATGAGGTGCGCTTTTTCGCTGCGGACGAAGCCGGGAAACTACTCAGGCCATATGTCTGGGCACGGGTGCGTGAGGCACTGGCGAGCGACGGGTACCGGGAGCAGGGACAGCGTTCGTCGCTGCACGACGCATGAGCTCGCCGTGCCATCTCACCTGACACCCATCAGGGCACGATCTCGAACCTGCTGAGATCGGCGAGAAACTCGGCCCGCACGCCAGGCGGCACCTGGGGCAGACCCTTGGTGAAACGGGTAGCGATAACCTTCCTCACCAGCGGTTTGCCTCCCTCGAGCGTGCGGAGGGCCGCCAGAACCTCGTCCAGCCGGGTACGGCGGAGTTTGAAAAAAGCCGGACCCGGGTTGAACCAGCTCAGCTCTTCGGGCAGAGGTGCGGTGACCGGCAGGTCCGAGACCGGCAGCATGTCCCAGGACGCCTTGACGATCCCCTTCAGGGAAGGCCGCACGGGAGCGTCCTGGTATATCAGCGATGACATCGCCTGCAGAGTCCGCTGATAGACGCTGCCTTCGCGGTCTGTGAGCTTCGCTACATCACCAGGCAGCCAGACGAGGTTGGGAACGAAGGTATACAGCGCAGGGATACGGCTGGCTAACTGATGGTGCCGAACCACGCGCCAAATGTGGGCAGCGACGAAGCCACCCCGGAGACGCTTCCCGTTGATACACCTGTCCGGGCTACGCACGCTTACGGTCCGCACGAGACCCTTAACCATCGTGTTGTCGTCAAGGAAGTGGCCCGTCGGGGCCGGGCTCGACCAGATGTCCGGCCTGTCCCGCTTATTCCCTCGACAGCCCAGGTCTCGGAGCGCCCATGGCAGCATGATGGGCCATTCCCGGTACACCTCTAGGGGTAGCCAGAGGCTAACCTTCTCTAACAATGGCTGCACTGGCGCCGAGAGTAGATCATGGCCGGGGAAGTTGGTCCGGAGGACATGGTCGAGCAGGTCATCGCCACGAACGACGTTGGTCGTCATGCTGGTTCCTATCCGGGCAGGATCGAAGGGCTAGCCGCACCAGAAAGCGCAGATGGGACCTCTGTAGTCGGCGGGCGCAGGCCTCGACGAGGAGCGACTGGACTCTGGCATCGCAGAATTCGCGTCGCGTCAAGCGGCCAATGACACGCAGCGCGGACCAAGAGTGTGTGGCCGGTCACCACGAAACTGGCCGCCAGAGATGAAGGTCTTCACTCCTCCGCGAATCACACATCCGGGTCATTCGTCCTACAGCCTGGTGACGGCGCCGGGTGCCGTACGACAGATCTACATCGGGTCCACCGCCATGACGATGTCGCTCACAGGCTCGACCGGTATCCGACCAGGGGCGCTTACAGTGACGCGCCACGCGCCGGGCTTCGGCAAGATCAGGTCCGTGGCATAGCGGCCATCCCCCAGATTCCGCAGCAGCAATCCACGCACAATTTCTCCCGTCTCATAGTGGGCAGCGCTGGCGATGAGAGCAAGGCGGTTGTCCGCCGCCTCGACCTCGATTGGCACGGCCTCGCCCATGGGGACAAGTTCGGGTAGATCGAGGCCGAGGCCCAGTTCCCGGCCCTGGTACTTGCGGATCGGCTGCGACGTGAGAATCGCATGAAGAGCGTCGAGCAGGTGCTTGGCGCCGGCGAGGACGGAATGACGGTCGCCGGAGTAGCGGACGTCTGTGTCGGAGGTCGCCTCAGGGAGCGCCGTAGCGAATCGGGGCACGGTGCCGTCGCCTCTGACGGCTTCACCGTTCCAGGTATGTAGCGGAACTACTTGTGCGGAGGTGAGCTGAAGGCTAAGCACGGTTTTGTGCCTGTGACCGCCAAACAGATAAGTCTCGTGCAGGCTGGGGCCGTTTTTCTGGGCCGCCAAGGCGATATCGCGGTGGAACGTCGCTCCCTCACGAATACGCGAGGTGTCGATGGGGACGCCGGATCCAAGGAGGTGGCGGAGCTCACCGGTACCGTCGTCGACGCAACGGTAGGTGGGCAACAGCTCGTACACCGAGGGAAAGGTCCGAACGACCTCGTCCAAGTCGTCTAGGACCCGGCCGAAACGTCCGACCCTGGCCCGCGCCCCGGGAGCGAGGCCCAGACATAGGGCCGCGGCGGCCTTGGCGGCACCCTGGTGGGGCGTTCCAATGGTGATCAGTCGGCGTGCGGAGGCTCGGCCACCTAGGACCTCCAGGTAGTAGCGGGCTATCAGGCCTCCCATTGAGTGACATATGTACGTCACCTTGGCGGTAGGCACATGTTCCCGAAGACGGGTCAGTTCCCGTTCCACGGTGACGCCAAGTCTGCGCGCATTAACCGCACACGACAGACGCCAGTCGTAGGGGAAGGAGATCAGGTTGCCACGACTGACGTCGAACTGCCGGCGAAGGTAGCCCAAGAGCGGGCCATAACCATCGATACCCCAGAGGCCGGGCACGATGTGCAGCCCGTTGATCAAGCCGACCGGTCGCACGTCATCGCCATCATCGAGGCTAAGCGCAGAGACCAACCTACGAGGCGGCAACACATGGCGCATCGCCGCAAGGGAGTGGTCCCAGATCCGTTTCCCGCCGCGCTCCAAGACGCTGCCGAGGATACCTGGGATGACGACGATCAAGTCGTCAATACGATCCGGCATCGGTTGCCCCCATCGCGGATGCGGTATGTTCACCGCACGCCATCATGGCAGCAACGAGTTCGTCAAGTAACCGTCGAGGAGTCCGGCAGTGAGCGAGGTCCCCACTGGCCGTGGCTCGTTCATCGTCGTCGGCATGGTCTCCTATGACCACCACGACAACCTGGAACATGTCCGGCATTTGGTGCCGACACTGTGTGAAACATTGTCAGCTGGAGGGTTCAATCACGAACTGCCCAGCTTGGCTTACGGCGGCACCCACGCGCGAGTATTGGAACTACTTGGCAACGGGCCCGAGGAGTCCGACGCACTGGTCATCTACTGGGCAGGACATGGAGTGCGTCGGCCCGCAGGAGAGTTCCTTCTGGTACAGGATTCTCCTGAAGAGGAATCGCGGATCAACGCATCTAACGCGATCAGCGCGAATGCGCTTGTGACCCTGCTCGTCACCTGGCATTTCCGCTATGCAGTCATCGTTCTTGACACCTGTTACTCGGGCGCTTCTGCCCAGGAGGTGACGCAGGCCGTAGGTAAGGCGCTGGTTGAACTCACCACTCCCGAGGGCCGACCTGCCGTATCAGTCATCTCCTCCTGCGGACCATACGAGCAGACCCAGGATGGCCACTTCATCGAGCGGTTTGTCGATGTGCTGCGCGGAGGTGGCACTGGTCACGCCTGGGCGCCAGGCAACGAACGGGTGAAGCCCGAGGAGGTGTTGGAAGCTGTCGTGATGGGCCAGACGACGGAGCCAACAGCTCATTTCTGGACCGACGGTCTCCAACATCGCGTCTTCCTCAATCCCCGTGCGGTCCCAGGTCTGCCCACTGCCGACGCACACACGCAGATTCAGCGGCAGCGTCGCATCCTCGACCTCGGGCTAAAGGATCATTTTCGGGAGGCCGCGCGTGGGGTAGAGGTCGACGAGACCGGGTGGTTCTTCTTTGGCCGCACCCTGCTACTCGCCGATCTGGTTTTCTGGCTCAGGGAAGGACCACCCGGCCTACGGGTCGTCACTGGATCACCCGGGGCAGGGAAATCGGCGGTGCTCGGGCGAATCGCGACCCTGTCCGATCCTGCATACCGGCGGATCGCTGAGGCCGAGGGTGCACTAGCGGATGCCGAAGCGGACACGATTCCACCTGTGGGTCTGATCGACGTCGCCATCCACGCCAAGAACAAGTCGCTGGCTCAGTGCCAGGACGTGCTAGCCGCCGGGCTGGGCATCGCCACTCCTGCTGGAGGCTGGCGGGCGGGCAAGGAACTGATGGAGTCGGTGCAACGGCTGGGCCGCCGGGTACGAGTGATCGTCGATGCGCTCGACGAAGCGCGGCCGGACTCCGTCCTCGCCATCGTGACCGACCTGATCCGACCTCTCACCGCGCTGCCCGAAGCCCAAGTCGTGGTCGGGACCCGTGCACACATCGCGGGGAAGGAACCCGCTGGCGGAATGGTTGGACAAGGGCCGCTCCTCGAGCTGCTGGACCCAGGCCAGGAGAACGTGCACATCCTGGACAGCGATCCGGGGACCGAGGCGGCAATCGCTGCCTATGTCAAGCGGCGCCTTACAACGGCGACTTCTCCTTACAGCACGGATGCTCAGGGGGCCGAGACCGTGGCACATGCGGTGGCCAAGGCCAGCGGGCAGGTTTTCCTGTTCGCCAGGATTGTCGCCCATGCGCTCGCCGCACGGGCGACCCGGCTCGATCTCGGCTCGGCCGAGGCGGCCGACTACCTTCATGGACAGGTTCAAGACGTCTTCGCCCGAGACCTCGCACGGTTCGGACCTGACGAAATACGAGTGCGGGAACTCCTTACTCCCCCTGGCTTGGGCGGAGGGCGCTGGGTTCCCAAGGCAGTTGTGGGCATTGGCGGCCACGGCGCTGGCGACTCCCGGAACGACCTATGGGGTCGAAGATGTCGACTGGCTTCTTGACCATGCCGGCTACCACGTGAGCCAGTCCAGCGAGGACGGACAGGCCGTCTACCGGCTCTACCATCAGGCGTTCGCCGACTACTTCAAGAGGCGCTCCATGAATGAGCGCAAGATCCAACGGGCGATCACCGATGCCCTTCTCCGCAGCGTCGCCCCGTCGGCCGAGCAATCCGGGGAGGGGCCGCCCCGCCGGGATTGGGCCGATGCCGACCCCTATGTGCTACGCCATCTGGCTGCGCACGCCGCTCCCGCCGAGCGCCTCGGAGAGGTGAGCGGGGAACCGGGCTATCTCGCGTATGCTGACTCCGAGCGACTCATCGAAGTGCTGGGTGCTGTCAACTCATGCCGGCATGCGCAGACCCAAGTTTACTGGCGGGCCGCCCATAACCTCGCCATGGCCAGTCCCGACGAACGAGCGGGGATCCTACGACTCACAGCCCTAGCGTATGCCCCCCATATCGCCAGCGTCTTCCCGCCAACACATCGGTTGGTGCTACGGCCCCGCTGGGCACATGTGATGCCGTCCGCTTTCCACAGAACTCTCACAGGGCATAATGATGCGGTAAACGCGATCTCCTTCGGCACCCTGCCCGACGGCACCCCCTTACTCGCCACCGGTAGCCACGACGGCACCGTCCGCCTGTGGGACCCCACAACTGGCCTCACGTCCGGTAGCTTGACCGGCCACACCAGCACAATCTCCGCCGTCGCCTTCGGCACCCTGCCCGACGGCACCCCTCTACTCGCCACCGGTAGCCACGACGGCACCGTCCGCCTATGGGACCCCACAACTGGCCTCACGTCCGGTAGCTTGACCGGCCACACCAGCACAATCTCCGCCGTCGCCTTCGGCACCCTGCCCGACGGCACCCCCCTACTCGCCACCGGCAGCCACGACGGCCAGGTGCGGCTGTGGGACCCGGCCACTGGCCAGCAACTCACCACCCCGACCGGCCACAACAACAAGGTCTCCGCCGTCGCCTTCGGCACCCTGCCCGACGGCACCCCCCTACTCGCCACCGGTAGCCACGACGGCACCGTCCGCCTATGGGACCCCACAACTGGCCTCACGTCCGGTAGCTTGACCGGCCACACCAGCACAATCTCCGCCGTCGCCTTCGGCACCCTGCCCGACGGCACCCCTCTACTCGCCACCGGTAGCCACGACGGCACCGTCCGCCTGTGGAACCCGGCCACCGGCGCACACCACACCACTCTCACTGGTAGCGCCAGCCCGGTGCACGCGATCGCCTTCGGCACCCTGCCCGACGGCGTCCCTCTACTCGCCACCGGTAGCCACGACGGCACCGTCCGCCTGTGGAACTCGGCTACCGACACACACCACACCACGATGACTGGCCACACCGGCCCAGTATCCGCACTCGCCTTCACCATCGTCCCCGACGGCACCTCGATGCTGGCAACTGGTAGCCACGACCATACGGTGCGACTGTGGGACTCCACCAGCGTCACCAGCGCAGATGGTCCGCCCGACCATACAAGCGGGGTCTCTGCAGTAGTGTTTGGCACCCTGGAAGACGGCGCCTCAATACTGGCCACGAACAGCCAAGACGGCGGCGCGGTCCGACTGTGGGACCCGGTTACCGGGCGCCGTCACACCACTCTGACTGGCCACACCAGCCTGGTGTATGCGATTGCCTTTGCGACACTCCCCGACGGCACCCCGCTGCTGGCCACCGGCAGCCGCAATGGCCGGGTGCGCCTGTGGAACCCCACCACCGGGCACCGCCGCGCCACTCTGACCGGCAACACAAGCCCGGTATACGCGATTGCCTTTGCGACACTCCCCGACGGCACCCCGCTGCTGGCCACCGGCAGCCGCGATGGCCGGGTGCGCCTGTGGGACCCCACCAACGGCTCCGCCGTAGGTAGCCTGACCGGCCACACAAGCGCGGTGTCCGCGATTGCCTTTGCGACACTCCCCGACGGCACCCCGCTGCTGGCCACCGGCAGCCGCGATGGCCGGGTGCGCCTGTGGGACCCCACCAACGGCTCCGCCGTAGGTAGCCTGACCGGCCACACAAGCGCGGTGTCCGCGATTGCCTTTGCGACACTCCCCGACGGCACCCCACTACTAGCCACCGGCAGCCACGACCAGACGGTGCGGCTCTGGAACCCCGCCACCGGCAGCCAACGCACCACATTGGTCGGGCACGCAAGCGCGGTGTCGGCAGTCGCCTTCGCGACACTCCCCGACGGCACCCCACTACTGGCCACCGGCAGCCACGACCAGACGGTGCGGCTCTGGAACCCCGCCACCGCAACCGCCACCGACGGCCTGCCCCTCTCGGCTTCCGTGAGAGCACTCGCCCATGCCAGCAGTCGCCTTGCCATCGGAACCGATCACGGCGTCCTGATGTTCGATCTCGGAAAGCCGACCCTCCCTGAACAGACCTTTGCGGCGCGCTAGATCACGGCTCTTCGAATCTAGTGCGGTGCTCGCTGGTGGTGTCCACAACCGCCGACTTACACCAGGTCCTCATCCAGAACCGCGGCCTTCGGCCCCCCGACGCGTGCCATGGCGAGATACCCGAGCTTCGAGGTCTATTCCCGCCCATCCGGCCCGAATCAGCCCCGGTTGCCCGTTCCCCGACACTGAGTCCGCTACATAGAATCCTTTTGCGCCCGCATGACACCAATCTCGGTTCGTTACGTCCATCACTTTTGTCAGCCCCCTCCTCTAGCCTCTCGGTAAAGCGGAGAACGAGAGAGATCCGAGCTGAATATGACGGCATCTGGTCCAGCAGACGAGCTCCTCGACCCATGTGCCGAGGACCTGATCGAGTCGCTGCGCGCCTTTGGATATGACCTGCCAACGGCCCTTGCCGACTTGATCGACAACAGTATTGCTGCCGGAGCCCAGAATGTCCGGGTGGAGTACTCCTCCGATCCGGGGTCAGCATGGGTTGCCGTCTTGGACGACGGGCGCGGGATGAACGAGAACGAGCTGAGGTCCGCCATGCGGTTCGCTCGCAATCCCAACGCACACCGCACCGCCAGCGACCTCGGTCGGTTTGGGCTCGGTTTGAAGACGGCGTCCCTGTCCCAGGTCAGGAATCTCACCGTGCTGTCGCGGGACTCCAACGGGGAGCTATCCAGCCGGACGTGGGATATCGACCACGTCACACACCAGCGCCAGTGGATGGTGCTCACCGAACTGGACGATGGGGCTCGAGCAATCGTCGACCTACTGGGATTCACCGGCCAGGGCACCCTCGTCCTTTGGCGGAACCCCGACAGGCTGGGGGACGGCCCCGATCTTTCTCGCCGGATCAAGGAAGCAGGCCGGGAGCTCTCTCTGTTGTTCCACCGCTTCATTGCTAACAAGCGTCTCACCATCCTGGTCGGTGGGAATCGTCTGGAGGCGATGGATCCCTTCCTGCGCACGCACCCAGCGACCCAGGACCGCGGCTACGAGGACCTCAAGCACGGCCACCACCGGATCCGGGTTAACCCGGTGATCCTTCCCCATCCTTCACGACTCTCCAAGGGAGATACCACCAAGTCCACTGGGTCGGGTGGGATGCTTGCCCGACAGGGGTTCTACGTCTATCGGGGCGACCGGCTCGTGGTAGCAGGCGGCTGGCTTGGGATCTCTGGCCTCTACAACTCCCAGCCCACCCGACTGGCCCGGCTCTCCGTCGAGATCCCCCCCGGCGCGGACCTCGACTGGGAGGTCGACGTCCGGAAATCCACCGTTCGACCACCATCTCCGATCGAGAAACGTCTGGTCGAGATCGCGAAGGACCTGCGAGCGGGCTCAGAACGAGTCTTCACCCATCGTGGCACCCCGGTCCCTGGCCATCGCGCTCGGGGCGAGGTTCAACTCGTATGGCAACAGGTTCGGCGGCTTGGCATGTCGGAGTACCTCGTGAACCGCTCCCACCCGCTCGTCAGCGCAGCGCTGACCGGCCCCGGAGGAGAGTCCCTCGAAGGCCTCCTGCGGCTTATCGAAACGACATTCCCGATCGACCTGGTCGTCCAAGAGGTGGCGACGTCAACTGCGCAGGAGCAGGTAGAAGCTCCTGACGTTGAGGAGATCCTCTCCGAGTTCCGTTCGATGCTGACTGGACTTCCACAGGATCCGGTGGTCAGAGCCGCCCTCACCTCCGCCCTCATGGAATCTGAGCCCTTCAGCCGGTACCCCGGTCTCATCCAGGAGATCGTCAAGTCCGAGACGACCGAGGAGGATTGAACGTGTTTGACCCTATCGAAATGGCCAAGAACGCGGTTCTGAGCCTGGAGCGGCATCAGCGGACCCCCGAACGTCTCCGGGAGATTGCGTCGCAGGTCGCTGTTGTACTGAGGCCAACCCAGGGTGAGATCTCTGTCGACGACCTGGTTAAGGTCCTTGAATCCGAGTTCGATGTCTGGATCACTCCACCGGTGGTGGTCAGCGACCCTGACGGACACGAGCCCTGGCTGGAGCAACGGCGAGCGGGCATCAAATTCTCCTACTGGAAGCGATACCGCACCCTGCTCTCCAAGAGGTGGAAACCTGGAGCAATCGAGGCGTTGGACGGGAGCACCGACCAGATTCTCGGTCTGATGGAGGATCCGAAACGGCCCGGCAGTTGGAAGACCTATGGGATGGTTTACGGGCAGGTTCAGTCGGGCAAGACCGCGAGTTACACAGGGGTGATCTCCAAGGCTGTCGACGCCGGCTACCAGGTCGTGATCGTTCTCACTAGCCAGCACGAGAGTCTTCGCCACCAGACCCAGGCGCGCCTCGATCTGGAGTTTCTCGGGTTCAACAGCAAGTTCACCAGGGATTCCACCTCCGGGGACTCGATGAACATCGGGGTCGGTACCCTGGGCCTCCAGAAGCCAGAGGTTGCCTGCCTTACCCTGACCACCCGCGACAGCGACTTCACTGCGGCCAAATTTCAGGGCAGCGCGATCGACATTCACTCCTTCCGGGTCCTGGTCGTCTCCAAGAAGAACAAGAGGATCCTGGAGAACCTCCGGGACTGGCTTGCCAATGCCGCCACAACGGGTCCTGACAGCTCCCGGCTGATCCGCAACGCTCCCCTGCTTCTGATCGACGACGAGGCCGACTACGCATCTGTCGACACGAAGAAGGCCGCGAAGGGCCGCACCCAGAGCGACCCCGACCACGATCCGACCGCGATCAACAAAGCCATCCGCGAACTCCTGGAGCTCTTCGAGAAGCGGGTGTACCTCGCCTATACGGCTACACCGTTTGCCAACATCTTCATCTCGGAGTCGACCTCCCATGAAAAGTACGGTGCGGACCTGTTCCCCCGCAGTTTTATGGTGGCCCTGGAACCTCCCTCGAACTACTGTGGCCCCGAGGTCGTGTTTGGTCTTGAAGACCCCTCCGCGGCAGAAATCCGTGAGCCGCTCCCGATCATCCGGGAAATCGGCGACCACGAGGACTGGATGCCCGACGGTCACCGCAAGGGCCACATGCCTGAGCTTCCACTTCCGGCATCTCTGGTAGAAGCATTGGACGCCTTCGTCCTGTCCACCGCCGTGCGCGGGGTCCGTCGGGACCAGTACAGCGTGGGCGGCGGCCACAACACCATGCTCATTCACGTCACCCGCTTCACTGACGTGCAGGGGCAGGTGGCCAGACAGGTCCAAGACCATCTGCGTGCCACAGCCGACGCTTGGGGCGACTACGGCGAGGCCGGGCGATCCGTCCAGAGGCGTCTCGCTGCTCTGTGGGAGAAGGACTTCGCCCCCACATATGACACGCTCGCGGAATACACCGACGTAAGCTCTTCGATCGGACCACAGGTCACTTGGGACCAGGTTCGGAGACTCGTCCCGGAAGTGTTGGAGAACGCCGCCCATGGCGTTAGGCGGATCAACGGGACTGCCGCCGACGTACTCGACTACCAGTCCACCACCCCCGTCACCGTGGTAGCTGTGGGAGGTGACAAACTCTCACGAGGGTTGACCCTCGAAGGACTCTCGGTCTCCTACTACCTGCGCACTTCCCAGACCTACGACACCCTGCTACAGATGGGCAGATGGTTTGGGTATCGTCCTGGCTACCTCGATGCCACCCGGCTCTACACCACACCGGAGCTCGTCGGGTACTACGTGCACATTACCCGGGCGAACCGCGAACTTATGGACCTCACCAGCGCCGTGGCGCGGGCCGGTGGCACCCCGAAGCGTGTCGGCCTGCGGGTCATGGACGGCGTCGGCAACCTCCAGGTGACCGCCTCCGCGAAGATGCGCTCAACAAAGATCATGACGGTCAGCTTCTCCGGAACCCGCGTCGAGACCCTGGTGATGCTCACCAGCGCCAAGGCTCTTCGACACAACCATGCCAAGCTGGAGAAACTTGTTGCAGAAATACTTCCGTACGGGGAGGTTCCACCGGACCGGCGGGAGGGGATCGGAGACGGATTCTTCCGGGAAGGTGTGCCCTCGAGCACAGTTTTGGACTTCTTCACTGGGTTCGCGGTCTCGCCCAGAGTTCTCGCCGCTAATCCCGAAAACCTGACCGACTACATCCGCGCACAGAACGACATCGGTGAACTCACCCGCTGGACAGTCGCGGTAACCGCCGGAAATGCCTCCAACATGCTCTCCCTGCCTGGCGCTGACATCGCCATGGTCAAACGAAAGACCATCACTGGCCACGCCCGTGTGCAGGACGGAGAGTTCGAGGTCGGCGTCTTGGTCAGCCCGATCCATGAGTCTCTGGGACTGTCGCGCGAAAGATACCGGCGAGCGTACGAGCGCACGGTGGAGGAATTTAGGAAGAGCGGCAGAGAGAAGAAACCTGCGAGAGCCAGCGGCGAGTCCCTGAGGGGGCTCCGGGACCCGGAGGAGGGCCTCCTGCTGATTTATCCGATCGACCCCGCGACATCCAAGGTTGCCGTCCCCGCCGAGGTCCACGGTCTTCCCGCTCTGGGATATGCCGTCGTGTTCCCTGTCTCCGATCGAGCCCAGAAGGTCAAATATCGCGTAAATGAGATATTCCTGAACAATCTCGCCACCGCCATGGGTGATGATGAAGAGGAAAACGAGGACCAGTGACCACGCCCACACCGGAGGAACTCGAACAGTCCTTCCTCGCGGCAGAGGAAAAGGGCGGGCCCCCAGAAGGATCCGTACGCCGGAGGATTCTGCCTTCGTCGAAGGTCGATATTTTCGTCGAAGTCCGGTTCCCTGGCCTTGAATGGGCACTGGTGGTGAGGAGCCGGGAGAAGCTTGAGGACCGAGATCTCATGCTTACCAACGGACTGACCTGCCGTATACGAGAAGGCTCCGTCGAGATCCTGGCGGACCAGCAGACGGATCGGCTCCTGTTTTGCTCGCTCCTGGCCGACCTGGTCGGCCACCTACAGCTACCCAGCAAGATGCCGACGAGGACACTGGTTCGCAGGCTCAATGCCTGGCGCCGGATGCTCACCCGGGGGCTGCCCACAGGTCTCACCCCAGAAGCACGCCTGGGGCTCTTCGGGGAGCTGCTTGTGCTCCAGGACCTGATGCTCTCCGCTCTCGGAACCGCGGCCGTGCGCTCTTGGGTCGGCCCACGTCAGTCACCCCAAGACTTCGTCCTCGGGTCCACAGCCGTCGAGGTCAAGAGCGTGGCACGCAAGGAGATGCATAGCTGTCGCATCAGTAACGAGAACCAACTCGACTCCGATGGTCTGAATAGCCTGTTCCTCGTCCACCAGGTGGTGGACCAATCTCCGGAGGGTATCTCGCTCCCCGAACTTGTGGACGACCTGCGCGAGGATCCCCTCATCGGCCCAGAGCTCTCCTGGTTCGAGAACTCCCTCATGGAGGCGGGGTGGCTGGACTCCCACCGCGACAATTACCTCAATGATCGCTATGCGTTGGTCCGCCGGCAATGCTTCACTATAGAGACAGGATTTCCACGAATGACACCTGTGGACCTCCCTGTAGGAGTGTCTGGAGTATCATATTTTATTGATCTATCCACCTGCGAAAGCCACCGAGTGGACGAGGGCAAGGTCCGCGAGTCCCTCATAGGGGCAGGCGCGGCGGAGAGGTAGCACATGGGTGACGAGAGCACTGAAGAGTTCGCGCTCAGTCTCGAAAGGGACGTTGAAGAGCGGCTGGGATTGGACTCAGGCCGCCTCAAGCGAGACGTCTTCGTGCAGATCGCCGCCGAGTACCTTGTCGAAGACGGGGCATTGGAGGACCTGACCGTCTGCTACTTCAAGGCCCCCCCTCGCGCAGAGCTACATGGAGGTCGCTGGGTACCACCTCAGTGACGACGGGCACGTCCTCGACCTGGTCGTGGCCAACTATGGACATCTCGGCCAGACACTGGCGAAGGACCAGGCGATCCGACAGCTTCGCTGGGCGAAGAACTTCGCCATCCAATGCCACGCAGGTCACCACCTCAAGATGGAAGAAGCCAGCGCAGCTTACGACATGGTGCAGGATATCAACGCGCACTGGTCCGAGCTCGACAAGATCCGGATCTTTCTTATAACCGATGGTCGGACCACCATCGACTCCTTGGAGGAGGATTCCGTAGGAAGCCTTCCGGTGATCCAGCACGTCTGGGACATCGAACGTCTGCACCGACTCGTAGCATCAGGTCGGCATGAGGAGCCGATCAACATCGACTTCAAGGAGCTTGGCAGCCCCGTCGCCTGCCTCCCCGCATCCGGCACCGACGGCGACCACCAGTGCTTTATGGCCATCCTCCCTGGCCAGGTCCTCGCGGACATGTACGAGAAGCACGGCACGAAGCTGCTCCAGCGGAATGTGCGGGCCTTTCTGCAGGCTCGGGGCAAGGTCAACAAGGGGCTCAACGAGACCATCCGCAACGATCCTGGCCGGTTCCTGGCCTACAACAACGGCATCTCGGTGACAGCCACTGGCGTCCAACTCACGGAGGGCCCAACGGGACCGCTCCTAGCAAGCCTGAGCGACCTCCAGATTGTGAACGGCGGGCAGACCACCGCCTCCCTTCACCATGCCTTGAAGCGCGACAAGGCGGATCTGAGCCGGATTCAGGTCCCGGCGAAGATCACCGTTGTCGAACCCGAGTTGCTCGACCAGCTCATCCCGCGAATATCCCTCTACGCGAACTCTCAGAACGCCATCAACGAGGCGGACTTCCAGTCCAACAGCCCGTTCCATGTGGAACTAGAGCGACTGTCACGGCGGCTCTGGGCTCCTGCTCCCCCAGGGTCAAAGCAGGAAACCCACTGGTACTACGAGCGTGTACGTGGACAGTACGATGTCGACCGAGGCCGCCAGCCGAAAGGCGCACCACAGAAGAAGTTCGTCAAGGAGAACCCCTCCCTGCAGCGGTTCACCAAGACGGATGTGGCGAAGTTCGAGATGGTCTTCCTTCAGCTGCCTCATATTGCCAGTTGGGGGGCGCAGAAATGCTTCCGGCAATGGACCCTCGACGTCCTCTCGCACCGGACCGAGCTCCCGGACGAACAGTACTTTCGGAACCTGATCGCGAAGGCCATCTTCTTCACCCAGGCACGCAGGGAGATCATGCGGCTCAACCCAGGTGCGGGCTATCCCGCCCAGGTCACCGCCCACACTCTCGCGCGACTGGTTCCAGAAGTCGCTCTGGAGGCGATACTCGGCGCGATCTGGCGCAACCAGGCTCTCCCCTCGGAAGTGACGCAGGCCGTCGGCCCCCTGAGCACCCTCGTCCGCGAGGTGTTGCTGGACACGCCCTCAGGCGGCAATGTGACCGAGTGGGCCAAGAAGGAAGCGTGCACGAAGCGGGTCATGGATATCCACTGGGTAGGCGTCTGACACCTCGTTGTCCACAGCCGGTCCGAGACCTCATGGGATGCCTCCTCGAGACTCGTACAGTGCAACCCCAGGAAGGGCGCATGGGCCTGCAGGACCAGTTTGGTAGGTCGAGGGGAAAGGAGTACCTTCTGAGATTGGCGCCGCTTCGGGAGGCAAAAGTGACGCCTGTTGAGGCAGAATGCCTTGCACGACCGGGGCCTCTGTGTTCTCCTGGTGGTCATTGGGGAGTACAACGGGATGGAGGGTCGCGTGGCATTTTACGGGGTGAAGCTGCATCGCAGCGACGTCCTACAGCTCCCCGATCCTGACGATCGTTGCACCGAGGACATCTTCGTTGAGTGGTGCGACAAGCGCCTGGCTGCGGGTGAACGACTTGCGGTTGATCTTTTTTCCGGTGCTGGTGGACTAAGTCTTGGCCTCGAACGGGCTGGTTGGACCGTTGTCGCCGCAGTGGATCATGATCGGCGCGCATTGGAGACCCACAGGGCCAACTTCCCAGGACTGTCGCTGGACGTGGACATGTCCGACGTCCGCGCCAGAGCAGACCTCATAGCTCTTCTGAAGCAAACCAAGATCGATCTTGTTGCCGGCGGCCCACCATGTCAGCCTTTCAGTAGAGCCGGTCGAAGCAAGATACGCAGCCTCGTCGACTATGCGGGACGCGACCCCCACGATGCGCGCAAGGAGCTATGGAAGGCCTTCCTCGAGGTCGCGCTGGCCATCCAACCCCGCGCCGTTCTCATGGAGAACGTTCCCGACATGGCGCTGGGCGATGACTTCCGTGTCGTTCGAGAAATCGTCGAGCACCTTGAGGGCGCCGGCTATCACACCGACGTTCGCCTGGTTGACGCGTGGAAGTACGGAGTTCCTCAGCACAGGAAGCGCTTGATCGTCCTCGCCCGAACTGATCACCATGAGTTCCCTTGGCCCGAGGCTCTCCCCAAAGTCACAGTGCGGGATGCGATCGGCGATCTTCCCGTGCTGCCCGAAGACGACCCTGTCGGCGATCGCCGCCTTCCATACCAGGGGGAGTCATTGGCCTCTGCGTTCGCAAGGCGAATGCGAGAAAATGAGCACTCCGGTTTCGTCTGGGACCACATGACCCGGCCGGTCCGGCGTGACGACCTCGAGACGTTCAAGCTCATGGACCACAAAACTCTGTACCGCGACATCCGACCCGACCTTCGTCGGTATACCGCCGAGACCTTCGATGACAAGTACAACCGCTTGGGCTGGGACGAACTCAGTAGATCCATTACAGCCCATATCGCCAAGGACGGCTACTGGTATATACATCCCGAGCAGCATCGAACACTTACCGTGCGAGAAGCGGCTCGAATTCAAACTTTTCCGGACGATTTTCGCTTTTCCGGTACGCGAAGCGATGCCTTCCGGCAGATTGGAAATGCCGTACCTCCAGAACTTGGCAGAGTCGCCGCCCAGGCGATCAATCCCGAGAACACCATTCAGGAAACGCTGTTCTCGACGCCCGCCCGCTGGGCACTGATCCATAAGGCCCTTACATCCTGGGCCGAAGAACAGCGGAAGGGCTCGGACTGGTTCAACATTCCTAGCGATGACGTTACTCCGGCCGTTGCCCTTGTCGTTGCAATGCTCAGCGCCAACGGGAGGGCCGAGACCCGCGGGCTTGCTCAAGCCTTGGAGCCGCTGCGCGGCGTGGCCAAGGTGACGGCTAGAGAACTCCGCTCCCTGATGGACCGTCTCGGCCCACGTGCGGAAAGCCGGCTTGCCCCCCTACAGGAACTCACGGCCAAGCACAACGTATGGAAGAACCCCGCCGACCTGGCCGAGGCGCTACGCCTGAAGCCGGCAGAGGAATCCCTCCTTACGTTGCTTAGCGGGCACGACGTCATGCTCACCTCGCAGGTGTCCCTGCGGGTTGCGGCTCGGGTATCTGGCACGAACTCCGACCAGACCAATCGCCTTACGGACGGCAGAGTTGATTTGGCGCGGCTCATCGGAGGCGGTAAGCCGGCCCCCCTTCGCATGGCGGCTCTACGAGTACTCGGTATGACGACCTGCACTCCGAACGAGCCGTTGTGCAGCACCTGTCCGCTGACGACTTGGTGCAGTTACTCCATCGAGGAACGTCCACGCGCCTCTACACTCTGGTAGGTCAACGACCAGACGGATCTCGGGGAACGCTTCCTTCTCTAGCCTTACGCCCAACTTCCTCGGCTGCGAGACGCACGTCTCTCCTAATTTCACACTCCCATACACGGTGCACGCGCCAACCAGCCTCCTCAAGGGATGCGTCGTTCCGACGGTCCCTGGCGCGGTTTGTATCGATCTTTATGCGCCACCGCTCCGCATTCGGCCCCCTGAAAGCTGGCGCGTGATCAGGGCAGCCGTGCCAGAAGCAACCGTCCACAAAAACCGCCAGTCTCCACCGGGGAAGAACGAAATCCGGAGTGCATCTAGCGACGAGTTGCTGGTGGAGTCGGAATCGGAAACCCAGCGCGTGAACAGCACTGCGTAGCGCTACTTCCGGCTTAGTGTTCCTCGTACGACGTCCGCGGAGGTGTGCTCCCTTCTCTGTCGCCTCCCACGATCGGTCGGCAGCCACGTAGAACTCCTTCCAATCAGGTACGTCCGCCGGTTCTGATGGTACGTGCCTCGGCCATCAGCCGATGTCATTCAGAACTACCCTCTTCGCGACGCCCTTGAGGAGATTGCATTGCTGCCCGGTCAACTCGCTGGCCAGACGACAACCGCGCATTAAGCTCCTCCGAGAGCAACGATGACGCGACGGTTGATGTCCAGCGCTTCAGCTCAAATCCCCAGTCAGACCAGCACTCTTGATCCACCGCACCCATCGAGGACTTCCCTCGAAGTGCTCCGTGATCATGGCGCCCGACGGAAGGGAGCCGTCTGAGCGCCTGTTGGACTGTGCCCATTACCATGCCACCTGGCGGAGGTCCGAGGCGCTCTTCCGCGCGATGGTGGACACTCTGATGTCCCTGCACCTGCGCTCCTGCCACATCAGCATCTTGTAGGCACCGATCAGCGCGAACGAGGGCCAGGCGGCGACGATCTGTGCCACAAGGTTCGGGTCGGCAACCGCGACATTCGCTGCCAGGCTTGCCATGCTGCTGACGATGAGCAACGTCCAGGCCAAGGTCTCCATCAAAGCCGGGGCGGTTCAACATGCGGTCTGGCGGCTGGGCTCGCATCTTCTCATCGTGACCCAAGGCGACGACCTCACGACGTACGGCTCTACGACGAGGCTTCGCTCCAAGTGGTCGATTATCCGGCCAACATGCCTATTCCGACAGGCTGGGATCTCCACGGTCTTCTGCTGGGCTCCAATCTGGAATGAGGCCGGGCTGTGCGCCCGTGCACGCCTGATCGTCTACCTGAGATTCGCTGAGGTTCGGGCCACGCAGAGAGACACACGTAGTCCGGCGGGCCAGGGCTGAGGAACGAAGCCTTGGCCCTTCGATCGCCCCCGACCATGCACGATGCCCGGCCATGCTGTGGCGATCGTAGGGCTGCATCTGTGCGGCGGCGTGGCAACCCCGGTCGACGCGTTCAGTTGGTACGGCGGGGCGGGCGTGCGGTGGCCGACCCGGTGTCCCGCACGCCGTCCGGGACCGGCCCCCAGGCCCCACGCCCAAACGGCGTGCGGGCGGAGGGCGGGGGTACGGCGGCGCGCCGCGCCGCCGCTTGATCTCCTATCGGTACAACCCGGCAAGCTTGAGGATGCGGAGCCTCACGCGGTGTAGTGCTGAGGCACCAGATCCATACGGTCGATGCCTATGCCATGATGCGCCTCTCGACGTTCTTGCTGTCCGCCGTGTTGCTTGCAGCGCGTGGGTGGTGCTGGCCGCGACCGGCCGAAGAGCCGCAGCGCGGCCAGCGACCGCCCGACGCGCGGCGAGACGCCGCAGGCGGCTCGCCTTTAAAACCGTGGAGAAAGTCCTCATCCACTTGTCGATCACGCTTCTGACCTGCGACTCTGTCGGAGTTCCATAGTGCTTAGCCATGGCTCCATGCCGGTTGTCTCAGGTCTCAGCCGATGTACGGGTCTGCTGCTTCGAGGTAGTGGTTGATGCGCATGCGCATTGACCGATCCATCGGGTGGCTCTCGATGTCCTGTCGCGCTACCCATCGGACCTCGCGAGACTCTGAGCTCGGAGTCGGCTCGCCCCCGGTCGGGCGTGCCGTGAGCACGATGGAGAACTCTTGTCGCGCCTCCCCATTGCTGGTGTAGAGGATGACGTGCTTGGGGTCGCTGTACGTGCCGACGATCCCGGTGATCTCGCAGGTGATTCCCGTCTCTTCCAGAGTCTCGCGGATGGCTGCGGCGGGGATGGACTCGCCGAGGTCGATGGCGCCGCCGGGGAGGGCCCAGTTGTCGTTGTTGCTACGGCGGATCAGGAGCAGGGCGCCAGCCTCGTTGGTGACGGCCACATTGACCGAGGGCACGAGGCTGTTCGGCAGAGGGGTGTCTGGGGCGTCGTAGTAGTCGATCCGGCGGCTCATGCTCGGGGAGAGTACTCCGCCAATGTGCCGGGGCTTAGCTTTTCGTGGATTCGGCTTCGCCGGGTGGGCTGACGAAGCTGCCGAGGTTCGGCACGGTGTAGATCAGCCCTTCGTCGCGCAGCTGGCGGATCGCCTTGCGGATGGTGTCGCGGGCTACGCCGAACTCCTGGACGAGGCGAACTTCCGAGACGAGGTACTTTGGCGGGTATTCGCCGCTGCTGATGCGTCCGCGGAGGACGTCGGCGACCTGCTGCCAGCGGGGGCGATCCGGCTCGAATTCGATCACGAGGCCCAAGCGTAGAAAGGGGACTTCAAGGGTTGTCACTCGCCTATAGGGATCTATCGATACCCCTCGGTACCCCTAGGGGTAGACAGGCTCTGCCTGCAACTTCTACGCTCATGACATGGCGACCAAGAGTCACTGCCTTGTAGCGCTTCGCGCCTGCTTCCCCGGTTGGTCCTTCTTCCAGAGTGACGCAGGCGCCTTCTATGGGAGCCGGAGCGGTGTACGGCTCAGCGACAAAGAGGTTGACGCTGGGATGCAGCAGACGGTGAGCGCGGATGACCTGGAGACCTTCGTCAGGCTGCTTCTCGCGCAGGCACAGTTGGGGGCCGAGGTATGAACGTACCGTCGTGGCGCTTCGACCATCACAGCCATCACTTGGCAGTTCCTCAGGAGGATGTGCTTCAAGTGGCCTGGCAAGACGTTGTACGGCGATGCGATCGCATCAGGGTCCATGAGCACACGTGCTCCTGCATGCCTCCGATGTACGAGTTGTGCGCGGCCGGCGGGTTGTCGTTCATCCGACGCTTGTCATCGGACGGCCGTCCGCGCGTCGTTCAGACTGAATGGATGTCTGCTCGGGCTGCTCGGCAGCTATGGATGCAGATCCTCACCGGCTACGCGCGTTGATCCATCGGCGCCACTTCGCGGCCGTAGTAGGCGCTTGCGATTTGCTGCGCTATCTCTTCCGGCGCGATCAGGTCGGTTCGATGTTGGTGATGGAACGTGCTCTCGCCATGGGTGTGCAGGTCGGCGAATGCTTCGTCCCATGCTGCCAAGCGGTGTGGGGTGTCTATGTCGAGGCGCTGTCGCGAGCGTTCCTCGCAGACCGCCCGTGGCACCCACAGCAGGACGACCAGCCAGGCTGTTGCCTCGGTCAGCCGGCGGATGTCGGCGATGGTGCCCAGGTGGACGATCGGCACCCGGTCGGCGGAGACTAATTCGTCGATCTGGTGGCGATCGATGGCGTACGTGTTGCCGTAGCGGCGCGTCTCCAGGAGGAGGCGGCCGGCGGCTCGCAGCCTGGCCAGCTCCTCGATGGTGACGAAGTCGTACTCTGTGCCGCGCTGGTTGCCGGCCTTGAGCTTGCGCACCAGGGCGAACCGCGGGTCGAGTCGGCTGAGGGCGGCGGTGATGGTGCTCTTGCCGCTGGCGGGTGGCCCGTACAGGACGATGCCCCTCATGTGAGGATCCGCTTCAGCGTTTCGCGGGTCTGGTCGGCAAGGCTGATGGCGGCGCCGAGGCGGTTGTCGACGGTGATGTGCGCGGTGGGCGGGCTAATCTCGGAGTTGAGGCTGCTGACGTATGTCTGCCAGTTGGCGAGTTTCCAGGCGTCTCGGGGCGCGCCGCGGAACTCGATGTACTCGCGCATGGAGTCGGCGTCGCAGCGAACCCAGACCACGGCCACGTCGATGCCCTTGGCTGCGCATCGGTTGGTGAGGCGGGAGATCCAGTCGGGGTCTTGGAGTTCGGCGATGAACGGTGCCGCGAGGATGGCCGAAGTGCCGACCTTGAGGTTGTCGAACGCGGTTTCCATCAGGCACCGGTACTCCAGTGGGCGCACCTCGCTCAGGTACAGCTCAGTGTGCCGGTCGTGGGGATCACCGCCGAGGGAGATCAGTAGGCGCTCGACCATGGGGCGCGTCAGGGAGTCCTTGTCCAGGAAGGCCCAGCCGGTGATGTCGGACAGGAAGCGGGAGAACTCTGTCTTGCCGGATCCGGCGTAGCCGCCGACGAGGGTGAGGATGGGCTTGGGGCTGCCCTGGCCGTGGCGGCGTCGCCAGGCGTCCACGACTCGGTTGAGGAGGGCGTTCTGCTCACCGTTGGTGGGAGCGCCCGAGACTTTGACGAGGGCCTGTTCGATCACCTCGGCGGCGGCGTTGTCCACGGCGGGGTCGGTGGGCTGGGGCAAATCCGAGATGGAATTTTCCACTTCGGATATTTCGCCAGGAAGCGGCAGCCGGAAACCCAGTGTTGGTTCGTTTGCCTGGTATAGGAGGCAATAGGCTCGTCGGTAGTGAGGCCCGGGATATACCGATCCCTGTTCGTGTGCCCAGAGTGTCTGGAAATTCGCGGCCGGCGCGGTGAGCCCGTGCCGTGCGGCGACTTGGCGTAGCTGGTCACCTGCGGCTTCGAGGGTGAGGCCGTGTGCTTCGCGGTACTGGCGCAGCAGCAGAGGTTGCCATCCAGGGCGGTGAATTGTCTTCATCGCATCCTTTTGCGCGCTTGGAGGGGCGGGCGTGTGTAAGCGCATGTGTAACCGCCGTGCAGGCAGCAATGCAGAAGCTTAGCTAACGCTCCGTGATACTCAACAGCGGCGATACGCGATGAACTAACGGCATCCCGCGGGGGATTACGAACCACCAAAAAGGGGGTGCCGAGAGTGACCGCAAACGAGCGAATTCTGACCGAACTTCAGGCCATTCGGTCGGAGATGGAAGAGTTGGCCTGTCGGGTCAGCGAGATCGCTTCCGCTCTTGGAACACTGCCTTCTCCAGGTCGGCGATCCGCTCGCCGAGAGTCGCCAGAGTGCTCCGCATCTGAGAGAGCTGGTCCATGACGTCCGACGAGGCCGGCTCTTGGAGCGACTCCGCCGCGCCCTCCCGTACGAACACGCCCTTGCCCTGCTGGCCGACGATCAGCCCCTCGGTGCGTAGCACGCTGATCGCGGCCTTGACCACGCTGGCGGACACGTCATAGCGCTGGCCGAGCTGGGCGGTCGAGGGCAACGCAGCGCCGGGCGCGAGTGAGCCCGTTCTGATCTGCGTACGAAGGTCGTCCGCTATCTGGAGGTAGCCGGGGCGACCGCTCTTCTCGACCATTCCGCGCCTTCCGTGAGGTCGTCTGGCCTCTACTTCAGCACACCCCGCGCGACATGCCAACCAAGTCTTCGTGGAATCCCTTGACAACTTAGAACGCCAAGTGTTCCATGAATACTAAGAGTCACAGCGTCACTACGTAAGGAACTCACGCCATGCGCACCGTCCCCATCCCTGTGGACACCAGCAAGCTCGCGATCACCTGCGTGAAGGCGCCGCGCCCGCGGCTGCTCAACAAGGACACCGGAGAGATCAAGACCGACAAGAACGGCAACACCGTCTACGAGGTGACCGTGTCGGTAGAGGACGAGTTCGGCCGGATCGAGCTCGTGAAGATCGGTATCAGCGGAGAACCGCCCATCAAGGCTGGCGACGCCGTCAACGCGGTCGGCCTGCTCGGTTACGTCTGGGAGATCGCCGGCCGTTGGGGGATCGCCTACCGGGCCGCCGCCCTGCTCCCGCAGCAGGAGGCAGCCAGTGTCTGATCAGCTCTACACCCTGCTCGGAGTCCTGGCCGCTGTCGCGGCCGGGCTCTGGGCCTGGCGCCGCTGGCATCACCCGTCGTTCTGGCTCGTCGTCGGCTATCCGCTGACCGCGATCAGCGTGCGGGCGTCCTGGCGCAAGGTCGCCCTCGGATGCGGGCTGACCAAGAAGCGGCAGCGGTTCTGGTTCACCACTGTTCCGGGCATGGTGGCCTCGACTGGCGTCGTCCGCGTGAGGCGCAAGTTCCAGCGCGTCGCCGTGGACACCAAGCCGTTCATGTGGCTGCCGCTGCCGACCCGTTACGGCTGGCGGGTCACGCTGCACACCCTTGAAGGCCAGATTCCGGCCGACTACTCCGACGCCGCCGAACGGCTGGCGCACTCCTGGGGCGTGCACGCCGTGCGCGTCTCCTCTGACAAGCCTGGTCGGGTACGCATCGCCGTCACCCTGCGCGATCCGCTGGTCCAGGTTGATGACCTGCCGCCCTCGACGGAACTGCTCAAGGTCACCGTCGGTCGGCTGGAAACCGGCAAGCCCTGGACCGTCGACTTCCGGACGGTCCCGCACTGGCTGAACGCCGGCGCCACCCAGTCGGGCAAGTCCAACCTGGCCAACGCGCTCATCGTCGGCCTGGCCCCGCAACCCGTCGCCCTGGTCGGTTTCGACCTCAAGGGCGGAGTCGAGTTCACGCCATATGCGCCGCGGCTGTCCGCGCTGGCCACGAGCCGCGCCGAGTGCGGCGGGCTGCTCGATGACCTGGTGGAGCTCATGACCGACCGGATGGGCTTGTGCCGGATGGCCTCGGCCCGCAACATTTGGCAGCTCCCGCCAGGCATGCGTCCGGTCCCGGTCGTCGTCCTGGTCGACGAGCTGGCCGAGCTGTACCTGATGGCCGACAAGTCGGAGAAGGACGAGATCGCCAAGACCTCGACCGCGCTGCTGCGGGTGGCACAGCTCGGTAGGGCGTTCGGCATCTATCTGTTCTGCTGTGGTCAGCGCATCGGCTCTGACCTCGGTCCCGGTGTCACCGCCCTACGGGCTCAGTGCTCCGGACGGATCTGCCACCGGGTGAACGATCCCGAGACCGCCACCATGACCCTTGGCGATCTCGATCCGGCGGCGCTCGACTCGGCTCGCGCCATCGCCGCCGAGACGCCTGGCGTCGCCATCGTCGCCGGTCAGGACGGCCAGTGGTACCGGGCCCGGTCCTTCTACGTCAGCGAACAAGCCGCCGAACACGCCGCCCACACCTACGCCGACAGAGCACCGACGTGGGCGGAGGTCATGGCCGCACAACCTCACCAGACACCCGACTCCCAGACCGCCTGACTCGCCGGAGAGGAGGAACAAGATGCGACACTTCGCCGCCTGGCTGCTCGACACCGGCCCCGTCGTCGCCCTGGCCCTCATCGCCGGAGCAGGATCCTTCACCCACATCCGCGACACCGCCACCGAGAACGGCCAGCAGGGCTGGATGGCCTGGGCCATCGCGGTCTGCATCGACCTGACCTGCGTCATGGCCGCCCGCGAACGCCAGCGCGACAAGAAGACAGGCAAAGCTCGGCGCGGTCTCATCTCCTGGCCCGTACTCGTCCTGTCCGGCGGCGTCGTCCTGTCCCTGGCCGCGAACCTGCAACAAGCCGCACCGACCGTGTGGGGCTGGATCACCGCAGCCACTCCGGCCGGCGCCTTCCTCGTCGCGGTCTCCATGCTCGAACGCCGCGCCACCACTGCCCGAACCGAACCGTCCCAGGACGTCCTACAGCCGTCCTCGTCCTGGGCAGAAGCGTCCCCGTCCGTCCCCGAGACGTCCCAAGCCGTCTCGTACGAGGACCGTCCCGCGCTCGCCCCCGCTGACGACAACGGTCCCGCTCCCGCACCAGCCCTGGTCGACTACGCCCGCCGCGTGGCCGTCGAACACCAGACCAAGCACGGCAAGCCCATCACCTGCGACCTGCTGCGCGCCCGCCTGGGCGTGTCCGACCAACTCGCCTCAACCCTGCTCCGCACCCTGCGGACCACACCAGAGACCCCTTGAGAGGAACGTCATGCACGACCACCGCCGAGAACTGATCAACGGCCTGCTCAACCTGGCCATCTTCCTGGAGACCCACCCCGACGTACCGGCCCCGCCCGACCCGACCCTCCACTACTTCTCCGCCCACGAAGCCGACGAGGACATGCGCGCCGAGATCGACCAGATCGCCGCCCGGATCGGATCACCCATCGAATTCGACAACTCGCCGTACGGCCACTACGCGACCTCCGTCCACTTCGGGCCGGTCGAATACCGGGCCGTGGCCATCCTCGCCGCCGCCCAAGCCCGCCACGACGCGGTGAACAGCTACCGCGACTCCATCCAGCACGACGAGACCTAGGAGCTCACCAACATGCGTATCCGCCTCGAAGGAAACCGCGCGGAGATCACCCTCGGTCTGATCCATCTACGTGAGGTCTTCACCGTCACCGCGATGTCCCGGGCGTACCCGGACCGCGCTCACCCGCGCAAGTACCGCGTGTACGTCCGCATTGTCCCTCGGGACAACCGGTGACCATCCCGATCCCGCGCTATTGCTGCTGCACCTGCAACGGCACTGGCATCACCGACGACCAGACCTGCGCCGACTGCCACGGCAGCGGCATCGACAACCACGGCGCATAACGCGCAGCGCCCCCCGCCTGGCCACACATCCGCCAAGATCCGCGCCAGGCCGGGGGCCATCCACACCAGCGTCACTGGATAGGACGGAGCCCATCTTGCCCCACCTTGCGCGCTCTCACGCGGTAGCCGGGATGATCGACCGGCTCCACCAGCCCGACTACGACCGCTGGGCCTGCCAGATCAAGCGCACGGGCGGCTGCCGACAGCCCATCCATCTGCGTGGCAAGGTCGAGCACTTCGACCAGGCCACCGGCCAACTGCTCCACCGTTACAGCACCAACCGGGAACCGGGCGGCGTCCTGCGCGTTCCGTGTAAGACTCGCCGCGCCTCCCGTTGCCCGGCCTGCGCCGAGGTCTACCGCGCCGACACCTACCAACTCGTCCGCGCCGGCCTCGTCGGTGGCAAGGGCGTCCCGGCGACGGTCAGCTCGCATCCGTGCCTGTTCGTCACCCTTACCGCACCGTCCTTCGGGGCGGTCCACGTGCGGCGGGAGAAGAACGGCGAGGTCCAGCGCTGCCACGCCCGCCGCAACGCCCAGACGTGCTCGCACGGACAGCTCATGTCCTGCACCGACCGGCACCACGCCGACGACCCGCGTCTCGGCGAACCGCTGTGCCCCGACTGCTACGACTACGACGGCTCCGTCCTGTTCAACGCCATCAGCCCCGAACTCTGGCGCCGCTTCACCCTCGCCCTACGCCGCCGCTTCGCCCGCCTCAACGACCTGACCGTCAAAGCCCTGCGCGACCAGGCGACCATCGCCTTCGCCAAAGTCGCCGAATACCAGCGCCGCGGCGTCGTCCACTTCCACGCCGTCATCCGCCTCGACGGACCCGACGGCCCCAACTCGCCACCTCCGGCCTGGGCCACCGCCGACGCCCTGGCCGACGCCGTCCAGCACGCGACAACCGCCGTGGCCGCCGAGATCAAGCCGCTGGGCCGCACGTTCCGATGGGGCACTCAGCTCGACGTCCGCCGCATCACCATGAAGGGCGACCTCACCGAACAGGCTGTCGCCGCCTACATCGCCAAGTACGCCACCAAGGCTGCTGAATGCGTGGGGACGTTGGACCGCCGCATCCAACCTCTCGACAACCTAGAAACACTGCCCGTTCGCGACCACGCCCGCCGCCTGATCGCCGCCTGCATGCGACTGGGCAGCGACGAGGACCTGGCCGACCTGCGGCTGACCCACTGGGCCCACATGCTCGGCTTCCGCGGCCACTTCTCCACCAAGAGCCGCCACTACTCCACCACCCTCGGCGACCTCCGCGCCGCCCGCGAAGAACACATACGAACAGAAGAGATCAGCCTCGGGCGGCTGCCGCTCTTCGACGAAGACACCGTCCTCGTCGTCGCTCACTGGGAGTACGCCGGACAAGGCCTCTCCCTCGGAGACCAACTCCTCGCGGCTGCACTCACTGGCACACCACTCGCCACGCAGTTGGTGACCGCCGATGAGTAGGCGCGACGAACTGCTGACCGTCCCGCAGGTTCTCGCCGAACTGGGCGGCGTCTCCCGGCGCACCTTCTACCGCTGGCGCGAGCTTGGCCGCGCGCCGGTCTGCGTCCAACTGCCCAACCTCGAACTCCGCGTCTGGCGGAGCGACCTCACAGCCTGGCTCGACTCGCGACGGGGGGCCGTATGAACACGACTTACGACGTGAAGCTCGGCGAAATCCAGCACCGTACGGACCGCGAGACTCCTACATTCATCGCCCGCTGGCGGGTCGCGGGCAAGCCCAAGTCCAAGAGCTTCAGGACCAAGGGCCTGGCCAACGCCTTCGTCTCTGACCTGCGCCAGGCTGCCAAGGCGGGGGAGGAGTTCGACATCGCCACCGGCCTGCCGGTGTCGATGCTCGCCGCCGGGTCCTCCGGGCCGTCCTTCCTGGAATTCGCTCAGGCGTACGTTCTCCGCCGCTGGAACACCTCAGCGGCCCGGACCCGCGAGACGGACGCGTACGCGCTCCTAACCCTGATTCCAGCCCTGGTGTCCGATGCACCCCGCCGGCCCGCCGCTGAGGAACTGCGGGAAGTCCTCAGGATTCACGCACTGCTCCCGGAGGGCAGACGTGACGCTCTGGCGACGGCCCAAGCAGCGGCATTGGCCTGGCTGGAGAGGGCGTCACTCCCGCTCTCGGCGCTGGGAGAGGCACACGTTCTCCGTACGGCCCTCGACGCCATCTCGGTCACCTTCGCCGGCACTCCAGCGGGGGCGAACACGGTACGGCGCAAGCGCGCCATCCTGCATCACCTGCTGGAACACGCAGTAGAGCAGAAGGTGTTCAACACCAACCCGCTGGACGAGATCAAGTGGACGGCACCGAGGGCCGTCACAGTCATCGACCCTCGTACGGTGGTCAATCCCGCCCAAGCACGGCAACTCCTCAATGCCCTGCCCAAGGTGGGCCGCAAGCGGGGCGCTCGACTCCAAGCCCTGTTCGCCTGTATCTATTACGCCGCTCTCCGGCCAGAGGAGGCGGCCGACCTCCGGCTGAAGAACTGCACGCTACCTGAAACGGGCTGGGGCCTGATCATCCTGGAGAAGGCCCGTCCCCAAGGCACGAAACGCTGGACCAACTCCGGCGAGACCCACGAGTCCCGCAGCCTGAAGCACCGCGCGGACAAGGAGACACGAGAGATCCCCATTCCGCCCACCCTGGTCAGCTTGCTCCGCGACCACGTCGCCGAGTACGGCACGGCCAAGGACGGCAGGATCTTCAGCACGGCCACAGGCGGCACCTACTCCAGTTCGGCACATTCCTACGTCTGGCAAGAAGCCCGCAAACTGGCCCTCACCCCGGAACAGGCCGCCTCCTCACTGGCAGCACGACCGTACGACCTCCGCCACGCCGCGGTCTCCCTCTGGCTGAACGCCGGCGTCCCGGCCCCCGAGGTAGCCAAACGTGCCGGCCACAGCGTGGACGTGCTCCTGCGGGTCTACGCCAAATGCATCGACGGCCAGCAAGAGCAGATCAACAGCAAAATCAACAACGCCCTCGACACATAACTGACCCTTGTCCCCCTTCGGCCCCGGATCTGCCGGGGCCCTTTGGTTTCACGCTGCTCGCCATGCCGCGTCGTTCCCACAGAAACCCATCACGCTGCGCCACCCTGTCATGCACGCGCAGCGAGAGGAGGACCATGCACACCGACCCCAACCACCCCGCGCTGCTCCCCGCAGAGCCACCCTCGCCGCGGCAACCGCCGCATGGCCGGTCGCTTCGAGACCTTCCCCGGCTCCTCAATACGTCCGACTCCCTCGACTGGCGAACGTATTCACCCCCTGCATCGCCCAAGCGATCAGGTCTGCGAAGGCGGGGTCGCTTGATCCGGTCGGTGCTCATCGCGGGCCTCTTGGCCTGTGGCAGCTTCAGCCTCTGGTCGAGCGCGTGGGGCAATGACAACGCGTCGCCTCGAACGACAGCTACCTCGCTGCCGACACCCCGCCCGAGCCTTACTGATCGCCCTGCCGTGCTCACCCCGCCAGCGACGCACGCACCCGCTTCCCATGCGCCTCCACCCTCGACAGTGCCGCGGGCAGACCGCAAGCAGTCGAAGAACAAGACGAGACGGCTCGGGAGCCACCATCAAGCACAGGACTTGACTGTGCCACCTCAGCGCTATAAAGCCATCCCCCGGACGCCGCACACGACGGCTGCGACACCCCCTCGTCGTCCGAGAAGGTTCAGGCCCATGGTTCCTGAGGAACGCGACAGGACGAGCCCGGCTCCTTGGATCGCCACGAAGTGTGACGAGCTCTTTCCGCCTTCCCGATCAGAGTTCCTCATCCGCAATCGGGCATGTCACTTTCTCTACGGATAGCGCCATCATCCCCGACTGGAACTGAGGAGAATGGGGCGGAGTTGCCGGGCGAACTCGATGGCGTCTGCACGGTGATCTCGGCCCGGTGCGCCGCGGACTATTTGGATCTCAAGCATCTTGGAACCGTTACGCGTCCATGCGAGCGCCTTTGCTCCAGTCGGGTTTCCATCCGTGTCTTTTATGACTGCGCTATAGCCCGGCCTCGAGTCGATCGGCAAGTCGGTTCCCTTGTCGACGAACTTGGTGTTTTCTAGGCTCCCCAGCGTGGAAGTGAAGGGGCTGTGCAGCTCGATGAAAAGTAGCGCCTTGTCTCGAATGCTCGGGGATCTGGTAACAATGCAGCGAGAGGAGTCTTTTGGCGAGTCGGTGCCGCTTGCGTAGAAAGTGTCCAGGCCAATGGCGCGAGATATGGCCTCGCTGGAAAGAAAATCGCACTCTAAGGGTGGTGTTGTAACACTGCCTAGCGGCCGCCTGTCGGTAGGGGGAGATGGCGGCGACGAACATGCTGCCGCAGTGACAAGAGCGGCTGACAGTATTGCCGCTGAACGCCGTGCTCTCATTCCTCCGCCTCTGGATAGTCATCGCTAGGCCGTTGGAACCCCTCCCAGACAGAACTGTCAGTCTTGCGCCAGAGGCCTGACGCTGGTGAAAGTCTTAGCCATTCGTCGTAGGCGAACGCCTGTTCGGAGGTCATCTCGCTTCGCGGTATTATCTGGCCACTGGCGATGAAGTCTCCTGCAGAATTTCTTTTATAGTTATCAAAGGCGTGAGGATGAATGGCTCCTGGAGTTTTTTCATCGCCGAACAGGCCATGTCGCATCATCGCATCGACGGTGAGATCTTTGAATAGGTTCTGACTCTCGACGAGCGTATCTACTGCCTTGCTTCGGGCCGCCTTCCCTTCAGTGAAATTGACGCTGTCGCTGGCATATGCTTCTGCGAATTCATACCCCGAGACGACCCAGTCCCCGGCGGGCGTGAGCGCCAGCTTGAGCGTTCTGGTGAACGCGTCTTTGAGTGCGTTGTTGGCCTCATCTCTTCGGTCGGCTTCCTTGATGTTCGCAAGGTTTCCGGCGTCGACTATGAGATGCAGCGACTTGCTCAGGCCATAAACTCTGGCATTGAAGAGGTCTCCCATTTTTCCTGTCATGCCATCAGACAGCAACTTCTGACGGTATGCGCGCTGTTCGGCGTCCGTAGCGTTTGGATGACTACTGTGCCATGCACTGAATGCCGAACTGATCTCTCTTCCGATATTGATTCCTTGGTAATCGAAGACCTTCACGCTGTACTCTCCGTGTGCCTCGGCGGCCGCCTTGAGCGCTTGGGGATCTTTGAAGGCCCATGTCATCACGTTCTTGACCGCGTCCTGATTGAACAGAGCTCCATAAGGCTGAATTCCGGGAAGGCTCGGGTCTGGGTCCGGTAACTCTGTTACACCCATCGACTCCTTGTTGCTACTACCAGAGATGCGATGAACGTCGCCCATGTAGGCCGAGAAAACACGGCCTGCGCTCATGCGTGTGTCAGGGAGGTTGGCCTGAGCTCGCGGGTCTGACCAGAAGTGGACAGCCCAGGACGCGATCAAGGCTGACTTGTACCCTCGTGAACTGCCGGGAGGTTGGCCGTGGTCGCGGAACCTCGTGGTGGCCGCCTCAATAGCCCGGCCGAGGTCGCCGCTGCTGTGGCCCCAGCGGTTGTCGCGCATCAGGAAGGCCAGGGGCTTACGGGCGGGATCGGTGAAGAAATCCTGCGCAACTCTGGCGTTGTTAGCCAAAGCAGCTGCCAGGCCGGCACCGAACCGGATGATGGCCTCCTGTTGGGATGGTGGCTTCTTGGCGTTGTCGAAGACCTTGTTGGCGATCTCGCGCAGGAACGCGTCGTCGAATGTGCCGTACCGTAGGAGTTCGTCAACCACGGTATCGCTCAGCAGATCGTCGGTCGACAACAGCTCGTCGACGTAGCTCTTGGGTAGCTTCATCTCGCCGACTCCACGCGAGGCCGTTCCCAAGGTGACGCTCAAAGCACGTGCCACACCGTCCATGACGGGCGACGACAACGACGCTTTCCCCCAAGGCTTTTCCGCAGAGCCGCGGTGCTTCAGGTAGAGGTTCGTCAGGAGCACCTTCAACTCCTTGGGGGGCATCTCCTTGAAGAAGGCGACCGCGAAGTAGGGATCGTGCTGGTGCTTCTCCAGCAAATCCAATGTTTCCTTGGTGAGGCCGCCCCTAGCGCTGAGAGCGTCTTTCATGGCCTTGCGAAGCTGGTCGGCTACGGACTTGGCGGCTGCGGCGCCGCTTGCCGGCGAGTTCGAAGCCCACAGCGTTTCATCCGCCCAGACAACACCCTTGTCGAGCGCGATCTTCTGAGTGGAGACGATCAAGTCCAGGCGGCGCTGAAGGTCGGGAATCTGCTGGGCGATCTGAGATGCGACGTCTGCCAGTGTGCCCGGCCCAGTCATGCTGGCGCCGATCGAGCCCAAGGCTCTACCGATCTGCGCATCCGCGTCCGGCCATGACTGCTTCAGGCGCTTGATCTCGCCGATCAGCTGAGTCATCAGCGCCGGGTCGATGCCGATCCGGTTCGCAGATGGGCTCATCAGCCGGCCCTTCCCGGCAGATTGACCGGTGGGGTCCAGCCTTGCCCCAATGCGGTCGTCGGCTCGGCAGGATCGGGACGTGCGGACTCGACCAGTGCCAAGGCTCGGTTGAAGGCGCCTTTATAGGCCGCCTCCCATGCCTGGCAGTCCTTGAGCAGCTTGTCGGCGGCCTTGCCCTTCATCGCGCCGTCTTCGAGCAGCCTGACGAGTTTGCGCACGTCGTTAGCGTGCTGGTCGCGTAACTGCTCGATCGTCCGCCGGGCGGCGGCGATCTGTTCCTGGGACGCCATCATCCTGGATCCTTCGGATCTTGAGGACGACTATCTATGGGATCAATGTGACGATAAAGGGCGGTCGTGGTGCCGTCGAGTCGAATGACTCATACGGCATAATCTCAACGCTTATCTCAGCTGATGCGTATCACGCATAATGGCAATCGCCTCGGCTACGTCCGCCACCACGTGATCGGCCCGATGCTCGTGCCCCGGCCACGTACCTCGATCGACCCAGATCCCGCGCAAGCCAGCAGCCTGAGCACCTGCGATGTCCGCGATGAGGTTGTCACCCACCATCCAACCGCCATCGATGAGGCTGGCTCCGCACCGCTCGGCGGCGATCTGGAACAGGCGAGCATCCGGTTTTCGGACACCCTCAACCCCCGACACGGCGTAGCCATCAACCGCATCGGCCAGGCCGGTTCGGTGGAGCTTGCCGAGCTGATTGTCCGCCATGCCATTCGTGACGATTCCTACTCGCCACCCCGCGGCCCGTAGGTCAGCCAACCCCACCAGGACGCCTGGGTAGCACTTCACGAGGTACGGCATCCGCTGACGGTAGCCGGCCCACAGCTCTTCGACCGGCTCCGCCAGTGCGAAGTGCTCGCGCACCTTGGTGAAGAAGACGTCCCGGTGAGGGTGTACGCCCTGATCCAGGGAGGTGAGCCAGGAGGTGTCTTCCGGCTTCAGGTGATGGTGCTCAGCGAACTCCTCGGCCCACCGCAGGAACGCGCCGCTGAGGTCAATGAGCGTCCTGTCGAGGTCAAAGAGGGCAAGGTACTGCACGATGACACCCTAGGTCGGAACGTCACGCCGACAACAGTTCGTCTTGTGGCCTGGTGCGCACTGGGCAGTGCCTTCCGAATCATCGCGTCGCGTCAAGTGGTGCGGCGCCTCGTAGGTCTGAGCGACCGGCCAGCGGTTGAATCTGCTCGGTACCCGCGGCAGCACCTCCATCCGGATTGTCTGTGGCGTGCTTTAACCTTCCTGCACGGCTGAGATTGGAGGCAAAGGATGGACACCGCTGGGCTGCTAAATCCGATCAGGTTGTGGGAAGCGGCCGAGGTCCTCGCCCGCCCGAGTCCGGTGCCGAGCGCCGCGGGCATCTATGGGTGGTACTTCACCCAGGCTCCGCATCCAAGCCTGCCGGCTGACCGTCTCCTCTACGTTGGGATTGCTCCCCGTCGTATGGCGACGCGAGCCAGCAGGCAGCATCTCCGGAGCAGGGTGCGGTACCACTTCCGCGGCAATGCTGAGGGCTCCACCCTGCGGCTCAGTCTCGGTTGCCTGCTCGGGCTCGAGCTCCGACGGGTAGGTAGTGGGAAGCGGTTGACCTTCGGGCAGGCCGGTGAGAAGGAACTGACGGATTGGATGGCGGAACACGCCCGGGTGTGTTGGGTCCGTCATGACGAGCCCTGGACGGGGGAGTCTGCACTGATCTCTCAGTTGAATCTTCCCCTCAATTTGGATCAGAACCGCTGTCATGCTTTTCATCCGTACTTGAGTGGTCTCCGCTCCTCGGCGCGTGCCCATGCTCGCAGCCTGCCGATCAGCTCTTGAAGCTTGCGGCTGGCGTCACGCGTGTGCTCATCGCTGTTTCAGGATGCTTGAGATCACGTCGACTGACACCTTTGGGGAGTTACAGGACGCTGTGAATCCTCGGGGACTTCGATGTCTGCCTATGACTCGCGCGGCTCATGGGGCCATTCATTCTGCTACAAGTCACATCTGAGCAGAGATCCTCATGGTTCAGATGAGGCAAGGACCAATCACGCCAGGTAGAGACCGTGGTGGAACCCTCCGCGCTCCTCGCGTTTGTTGGCCGCCACCTTCTCGATCGCACTCCAGTCGTGCCCATGGACCGTAGCTAGCGCACGCAGAACTTCGTACACATCGGCGATCTCTTCCGCGACTTCGGAGGGAGACGCTTCGCCAAGTTCGGTGGCCTCTTCAAACAGTTTGGTCAGCAAAGCATTCCGGTAGTCGACGCCGTCGAGCACGGTAATGACCGGTTCTTCACCGCCCTGGCGGATGATGTCCGGAATCTTGTCCCGAACCAGTTTGCCCATGCTCCACGTCCTTCACTTCGAGCGCCCTACCTGCAAGGCTTCTGAGCCTATCGAGCCTCAGTGACATCCACGTGATCGCGAACTACCCTGAACCGGTCGAAACGCGATCAAGGCTGGTATGTACGGATGACTGTGGAGTTCTTTCGCGAAGAACCAACCGCTCGCTCCTCATGGAGGCTGGCGGTGCTCATGGGCGCCAACTCGCGTACCTACAAGTTCGCCTTGGGGGAGGCGCTGCTGGGCGCCGCTGCCGAGGGGCGCACCGACATCCCTCTACGGGAGCTGGCCAGGCCGTACGCGATGAGCCTGGTGGAACATCTGGCGCAGGCGCCGCAGACCTCGCAACGGAGCGCTACCAGCGGAGCTGACTTCCTGACCGTGGCTCAGGAGGAGACCGCAGAGTCCGTACGGCTTGGTTCGCCCACGGAGAAGTTGCTCGCCGCTGCGATGAAGTCGATGCCAGAGATGGTGATGCAGAAGTTTCACAATCTGCGCGGCAATGGCGGCGCCGAGATACCTCATCGCTTCTACGAGGTGACCGGCAGCGCTCGCGAACGGGTGGTCAAGCTGACAGAGCCTCTGCGTGAGGTCGCTCTGTCGGAGCAGAGGGCAACCCTGCAGGCGGAACTGGCCGCCAGGTGGAGCATCGTTGAGACCTCCTTCGCCGCGGGCGTAGGGCGAAGTCTTGTGGAGGAGGGCGTCGCGGTCGATCTGACGACGCTGCGGATCACCGACAAAGAACGGCGACGCTCAGTTGCCGGGGTTACTGACGCTGTCATCGGGTTTCAGCATGGCCGCTGCATCATTTGTGCTCAACCGCTCATCCCCGGTGTCGACGAGGTCGCGGTCGACCACGTGTTTCCGTACTCCTTCAAGCGGCTCCTGAGCGGTACGAAAGTCGATCTGGACGCGATCTGGAACCTCGCCCCTGCACATCGGCTCTGCAACGGGCAGAAGAGCAACCAGCCGCCCTCACAGGGTGAGCTCACTCGTCTGGCTCTGCGGAACGAGGCGATCATGCAGTCACCGCATCCGCTGAAGCGGACCCTTCAACTGACGCTGAAGGGGCACGGCTATTCAGGTGGACGGGTCGGCGAATGGTGGGACTTCATCAACGAAGTGCGTAGCCGGCTCCAATAGCGGCGCGGGACGGTCGGAGGGTTCACTGCCGTGCCTGTCGAGGCTCACCCGAGCTCGTCCTTGCAGGAGAAAATGGGCGGCAGAGGGGAACTCGGCTGGCTATGAACCCAGGCACAGGTGCCCCTGGGACGTCACCAAGATCATCCCCCGCATGTCCCCAGAGCGCTGTCCTACGGCTGCATTCGGGTGCACTCGGCGGCCTATCAAGGGTCTGGCAAGCAAAAGACCTGCGGTCAAGAAACCGCAGGTCAGAAGGTGAAACGCCTGATCAAGATGAGTGCCCCCGGCAGGATTCGAACCTGCGGCACCCGCTTTAGGAGAGCGGTGCTCTATCCCCCTGAGCTACGGAGGCGGACGCTCGTAAGCCTAGCGAAAGTTGGGCAGTGCGTGGGCCGCCGGGCCGGGGTCAGTTTGGTGAGGTTGGTTATGGGTGCTCTGAGCTGCGGTAAAGGCATGGCAAGCGGTCAGATTCCTGCGCTTCGTGCGTGGCTAGCTTCTGCCTGTGACCAGGAGGCGATCCACGCAAGCTCGTAGGCGGCCCGTTGTGTTGTTCGGGGCGTTGCTGGCGCCGGCGATTCTTGCCGGCGGGCTGTTGGCGGGGGAGATGCGGGGGTTCGAGGGAGTTGGTGCGCCGGTGGGGATGGAGGAGCGGAGGGCGGTGCGGTTGGCGTTCGAGCCTGTGTGGGTGCCCGCGCCTGCGCATCCTGATCGGCGGTACGAAGGGGTGATTCCGGCGCCTGTGCGGAAGGTCTCCGAGGTGTCCGAGGCGTTGGAGGTGCGGTCCTCGGTGCCTATGCCCGCGCCGGAGCCGGATCCTGTGGTTGAGGAGGAGCCGTACGTGCCTGAGGCTTCGCGGTCCTTGCCAGGGTGTGCGGGGGAGTGGGAGGACACCTGGCTGTGGGACATGTGCCGGGAGCGTGAGCAGGAAGCGGCACAGAATGCCCGCTATGGCTGGTTGTCGGGCTTGTGAAGTCGACGACGGGTGTTGGCTGAAGAAGGTGTGCTGCTGTGGCGCGGTGTCGCGCAGGCCGCTGGCGGGTGAGGTCAATGACCGGCTCTTCCCGCGTGCTGTCTCGGCGGGGGGAGTGGCTTGAGTGGCTTCGTGTTGGCTGCTGTTGGGGCTTCCTTTCAGGAGGTACTTCGCCGCTGAGATAGAGGGCGTCGGCTTCGGTGGTCTTGGTGGCAGGTCTGCGTGCGATTGCGTGGCGGCTGCGGTGGAGGCTCTTGGCCGGAGGGCCGAGACGAGGTCACGAGAGGCCGGAGGGCGTTGCGTGTCGTGTGGAGGGACTGCAGGTCGGGTGGCGCAGCTCTGGGGGTGACCGCCCGTCGTACCCAACAGGCTGCGACAGGGAGACGCTGTCGCCGGTGATCCCAGGGGACTGGCCGAAAAGGGAGTGGTGAGCACCGTTCCTGAAACAGGCTCAGAGCCGTCGAAGCTCAAGTCATGGGTGGTTCCGCGCATTACGGGTCCACATGACAAGGGGACGTCGGAGGGTGCGGAGAAGTGAGAAGGGCGCTGTGGCGGACATCGGAGAGGAACGAGCCGACGTAGGAAGAGGCGGAGACGTACCGCGGTGACTGCAGGTCAGGGCGGATGAAAGCGGCGCAGCGGTGCGGCTGGCTCACCCATCCGGTGCACGCACTCCCGCAGCCGTCCCCAGGCTGCACCGTGACAGCTTGTCCCGGGCCGCCGAAGGGAGAAACCCTGACAGGAAGGTCCAGGACGGTGCACGGTTCCGCCGGGAGTCGGGCGTAGGGGGCGATGTCGCTGGTGGGGAGGGGGAGCCGTACATAGTGCGCTTTTTGTCTCATAGCAGCTCTTCGGAGTTCGGTCCGGACACTCGGGGGGCTGTAGTAACGTGCGTGCCTGACCCGGGTAACGAGTGTGCAAACGGAGGAGTCGAACGTGCCATCCCCTCGATCAGCGGGTCTGATCGCGGTCGTCATGGCGATGGCTTCTCTCTTCGTGCCATCAGCGGTTCAGGCGCAGGCGCGCACCCAGGTGGAGCGGCGGGATCCGAGCAATCTGGCGGAGCTGCGCAAGGAGGCCGAGAAGTCGGCCAAGGAGCTTGAGGACGCCACCAAGGCGCTGGAGAAGCGGCGTGCCACGATCGCGGCGTCCGAGAAGGAGCTCAAGACCAAGCTGAACGGGCTGCAGGACTTGGAACGCAGGCTCGCGGTGATCCGGCAGCCGGTCTCGCAGCTTGCGGAGCTGCTCTACGAGCAGCCCGTCGGGGCGGACGGCGTGGTGCCGTTCCTGTCGGGGGACGCCGGGGTCGGCACCCTGCGGGCGCTCTCGGACTCGACCGAGATGGTCAGGGTCCGGCAGCAGGCCGTGGAGCAGACCAGCACCCTGTACAAGGAGGCCGAACGGCTGGCTGCCGACGCTCAGGAGCTGAGGGCGGGCAACCTGCTGGCCGAGGCCCAGATGGCGGCCGAGATCGACACGCTCAGGCAGCGTTCGGACAAGATCGTCAAGTCGCTCACCGCGGCGCTGGTGAAGCTGGGCATCAAGATCGACAAGGTCGGGCGGGCGGCGCTGGGCTGCAATCCCCTCCAGGCCGCCACGGCCAACAACTACCCCAACGGGCTCATCCCCAAGAGCATGCTCTGTCCGCTGCAGCAGAAGGGGTTCAGTCTGCGGGCGGACGCCACCATCGCCTTCGTCAGCCTCAACGAGGCCTACCGGAGGCGGTTCGGCAAGGCGATCTGTGTGACGGACGCCTATCGGAGCCTGGCCGAGCAGCAGTCCGTCTACTACCGGCGGCCGGGGTTCGCGGCCGTGCCGGGGCGGAGCAACCACGGTCTCGGGCTGGCTGTGGACCTGTGCGGCGGGGTGGAGCGGTTCCGGTCCACGGAGTTCGTGTGGATGGAGAAGAACTCCAAGAGGTACGGGTGGTTCCATCCCGCCTGGGCCTACAGCAGCCCGTTCGAGCCGTGGCACTGGGAGTACGACCCGAAGATCGACTCGCAGCTCTAGGCGGGCACGACCTCGGCGCTGCAGAAGGCGCAGCGGGAGGCGGCCTTCGGGATCTCCGACAGGCATTCGGGGCAGTCGCGGGTCTTGGCCTCGACCTGGGCCGCCGCGCGCTCCTTGAAATGCGTGTACGGCTTGACGACCAGGAAGTAGATCACCGCCGCGATCATCAGGAACGAGATCACCGCGTTGAGGAACTTGCCGTACATGAAGTGGGACGCGCCGACGGTGATCTTCAGCGTGGAGAAGTCGGGCAGGCCGCCGAAGGCGGAGATCAGTGGGGTCAGGAGGTCGGCGACGAACGACTGCACGATCGAGTTGAAGGCCGCCCCGATGACCACCGCGACGGCCAGGTCGAGGACGTTGCCCTGCATGAGGAACTTCTTGAATCCGTTCATGGCCGAGAATCGTAGTCGAACGATTACTCTCGGTTAACTCTTGAAGGTGATGGAGAGGCGGCCCGATGTCTGGGCGCCCGCCAGCTGGGCCGCCTGGTACGGGGTGGCCGCCAGCACCACCAGCGCGCCGCCGGTACGGGAATCGGCGGCGGGACGCGGGATGGTGATCACGCGGACGTCGTCGGCGATGAGCTGGGCCGGCTGACCGCCCTCCCAGGCCGCCAGGACGCCGACGGTCGAGCCGGGGGAGATGAGGGCGACGGCGTCGGGGTCGGCGATGCGCACGGGGGCGGCCACCGTGCCCGGCGGCAGCGGCAGGGGATGGAGCAGGCGGGCGTCGGTCAGCGGCTCGCCCCGGCGCATGGGCCCGGCAAGGTAGCGGCCCCCCGCGTACGACCGGACGGCCCCGTCAGGAGGGTGGGCGAGCGGCGCCGGACGGAGGTCACCGGGACGCAGGGGGCCGGGGGCGAGGTCGCGGGCGGCGATGAGGACCTCGGGGCCCGCGGCGGGACGGAGGGCGACATAGGCCGACAGGACGCCCACCGCGGCCAGGGCCGCCGCGATCAGCCGACGACGCCGGGCCCACGGCCGCAGCCAGGCGGGCTGCCTGCTCACGGCAGCTCGAAGGGCAGCTTGATGCCGTCGAGGGCCGAGCCGCAGGAGCACGTGCGGTCGGTGGGCAGGGCCTGGACGGTCTCGGCGATCAGCGTGCGCATGCGGGTGACGTTGCGGGCGAAGAACTCCAGAACCTCGTCGTGGGTCACGCCCTGGCCGGCCTCGACCCCGGCGTCGTGGTCGGTCACCAGGGAGAGCGAGGTGTAGCACAGGGCCAGCTCGCGGGCCAGCACCGACTCGGGGTAGCCGGTCATGCCCACGATCGACCACCCGTTGGCGGCGAACCACTGGGACTCGGCCCGGCTGGAGAAGCGGGGGCCCTCGATGACCACCAGCGTGCCGCCGTCGACGACGTCTCCCCAGCCGGTGGAGCGGGCCGTGGTCACGGCCGCGGCTCTGCCGGACGGGCAGTAGGGGTCGGCGAAGGAGACGTGGACGGCCCCCGAGACGTCGTAGTACGTCTGCGGCCGGCCCGAGGTGCGGTCGACGATCTGGTCGGGCACGACGATGGCGCCGGGGCCGTACTCGGCCTTGAGCGAACCGACGGCGCTGGGGGCGAGCACCTGGGTCACGCCGAGCGAGCGCAGCGCCCACAGGTTCGCGCGGTAGGGGATGCGGTGGGGAGGGAAGCGATGATCCCGGCCGTGCCGGGGGATGAACGCGACCGAACGCGAGCCGATGCGGCCGACGGTGACGACGTCGCTGGGCGGCCCGTAGGGGGTGGAGAGCTCGATCTCCTCCGCGTCGTCGAGGAGGGAGTAGAAGCCCGAGCCGCCGAGGACGCCGATGTCTGCGCGAGTGACCATGGCGCCGAGAGTAGCCGGACGGCCGGGGGCCACGAGAACGCCGAACGCCGTTCTGTGGATAACCGAACCGGCGCCGGCAGGCCGCCCGAACGCGGAGCGTACGCACGCCAGTACGAAGCGTAGGATCACCGCATGCGGCAAAAAGGGCTGGGCCTCATCATCCTCGCGCTGATGCTCGGCATGCTGCTGGCCTCGCTCGACCAGACCATAGTCTCCACGGCCCTGCCGACGATCGTGAGCGACCTGGGCGGGCTGGAGCAGCTCTCCTGGGTGGTGACGGGCTACATGCTCGCCTCGACCGTCTCCACGCCGTTGTGGGGCAAACTGGGCGACCAGTACGGCCGCAAAAGGCTCTTCATCGCCGCGATCATCATCTTCCTCCTCGGATCGGCCCTGTGCGGGCTGAGCCGGAACATGGGGGAGCTGATCGGGTTCCGGTCGATCCAGGGGCTGGGCGGCGGCGGGCTCATGGTGCTCGCGCAGGCGATCGTGGGCGACGTGGTCTCGGCCCGCGAACGAGGGCGCTACCAGGGCTTCTTCGGCGCCGTCTTCGCCGTCAGCAGCATCGTGGGGCCGCTGCTCGGCGGGCTGTTCGTCGACCACCTGTCCTGGCACTGGGTGTTCTACGTCAACCTCCCCCTGGGCGCGATCGCCCTGGGCGTGATCGCGGCGGCGCTGCCCGGCGACGACACGCGCACCAGCCATCGCATCGACTACGCCGGGGTGGTGCTGCTCGGCGGCGCGACCTCGTGCCTGGTGCTCATCACGACCTGGGGCGGCACGACCTATCCCTGGGCGAGCCCGGTCATCGCCGGTCTGGCGCTGGGGGCGGCGGCGCTGGTCGCGGCGTGGGTGGCCGTCGAGCGACGGGCCGCCGAGCCGGTGCTGCCGCTGGGGCTGTTCCGGGTGCGGGCGTTCGCGATGTCGTCCGCGGTGGGGTTCGTGGTGGGGTTCGCGATGTTCGGGGCGCTCACGTACCTGCCGCTGTTCCTGCAGGTCGTGCATGGGGTGAGTCCCACATTGTCCGGGGTGTACCTGCTGCCGATGATGGCCGGGATGCTCACGTTGTCGATCGTCAGCGGGCTGGTGATCTCGAAGACCGGCAGATACCGCTTCCTGCCCATCGCGGGCACGGCCGTGGCGACGGTGGGGCTGTTCCTGCTGTCCGGGCTGAGCGAGCGCAGCAGCCTGCTGACGATGGGCGGCTACCTGCTGGTGCTCGGCGTCGGGCTCGGGATGACCATGCAGGTGCTGGTGATCGTCGTGCAGAACGCCGTCGACTTCAAGGACCTCGGCGTGGCCACGTCGGGAGCGACGTTCTTCCGGTCGATCGGAGGGTCCTTCGGGGTCGCCACGCTGGGGGCGGTCTTCACCGGCACGCTCAACGGCGACCTGCGGGAGGTGCTGGCCAGGGCCCGGTTGCCGGCGGGGTTCGACCCGTCCAGGATCCAGCGCGACCCGACCGTCATCCAGCGGCTGCCTCCCGCGCTGGCCGGTCAGTTCCTCCATGTGTACGCCGACGCCATCGCCACCGTCTTCCGGGTGGCCGCGCCGGTGATGTTCGGTGCGTTCGCGCTGAGCTGGTTCATCCCGCAGACGCGGCTCAGGGAGACCACCAAGGCGGCGGACCTGGGCGAGGGGCTGGGCGCCACGTCGGCCGAGCGGTCGTCGCTGGAGGAGGTCGAACGTGGGCTCATGCGGCTCGCCGACGCCGACCTGCGCAGGGGTTACTACGAAAGGCTCGGGGCGCTGGCCGGGCTGAGCGGCGTCGCGCCGCAAGGGGTGTGGGTGCTCGCCAGGCTCAACGGCAAGGGCTGGGTCGGGGCGGCCGAGCTGGCCGAGCGCGCCAAGGTCAGCAGGGCACACGGACGGCCCCACGTCGACCAGCTGGTGGACGAGGGGCTGGTGGAGCGTTCTGGGGACGGCGAGCGGCTGCGGCTCACGCCGAAGGGGGACCGGGCGGCCCTGGGGCTCGTGCGCTGCTCACGCGAGGGGCTGAGCAGGCTCGTGGCTGACTGGGGGCCCGATCCACAGCTGGCGCGGCTCGTCGATCGCATCGCGCCGGAACTGCTCGGCGCGTACGCCGACCGGCCTCGATGAGGCCCCCGCCCGTGCGGGCGGGGTGACGTGCCTAGTTGGAAGCCGCGGCGGACGCCGGCGCCGGGGTGGACGACGACGAGGACGACGCGGACGACGACTCGCTCGACTTGCTCTCGGCCGGCTTCGACGGGGTGGTCGAAGAGGTGGAGGACGTCGAGGACGAGCGGTTGTCGGTGCGGTAGAAGCCCGAACCCTTGAACACGATGCCGACGGCGGAGAACACCTTCCGCAGGTTGCCCTGACAGTTGGGGCACACCGTCAGCGCATCGTCGGTGAACTTCTGCACGACTTCGAGCTGCTCGCCGCAGTCGTTGCAGGCGTACTGGTAGGTCGGCACGCGCTCCTCCTTATACGTTCTGGCACTCGAGCGATGCGACTGCTAATGCTAACCGATTGGGCCAAACACCTATTCCAACCCCCGCTCCCCGCGCCAACCGGCCAGCTTGCCGCTGCGGCTCACGGCGCGCAGGCGGCGTTCGACCTGGTCACGGCAGGCGGCCGTGGCGACCACCAGGAGCTGGTCGTCGGCCCGGACGCGGGTGCTGTTGTCCGGTACGAACGATTTGCCGTCGCGGACCACCAGCGTCACGGCCGCTCCGGCGGGCAGGCGCAGCTCGAAGATCTCCACGCCGTGCAGGAGCGACCCGACGGGCACCTTGACCTGGAGCAGGTCCGCCTTGAGCTCCTCCAGCGGCGCGGACTCCACCTCCAGTTCGTGCGCCTCACCCGGCGCGCTCACCCCGAGCAGGCGGGCCGCGTACGGCAGCGTGGGCCCCTGCAGCAGCGTGAACACGATCACGATCACGAAGACCTGGTTGAAGATCTCCTTCGAGCCCTGCACGCCGGACGCCCACGGGATGGTCGCCAGCACGATGGGGATCGCGCCGCGCAGCCCCGCCCACGACAGGAACGCCTGGTCGCGCCAGCTCACCCGATCCAGCCGCAACACCCGGGCCACGGTCGAGCTGACCAGCACCGACAGCGGACGGGCCACCATCGCCAGCACGGACCCGGCGATCACACCCGGCACGATGGCCGACGGCAGCTCCTTGGGCGCGGCCAGCAGCCCGAGCATGACGAACAGCCCGATCTGCGCCAGCCAGGCCGCGCCCTCGGCGAACCCTCTGGTCGCGGCGCGGTGCGGCAGGCGTGAATTGCCCAGGATGAGGGCGGTGAGGTAGACGGCCAGGAAGCCGGAGCCGTGCAGCAGCACCGCGCCGCCGTACGAGACGAAGGTGAGGGCGAGCACGGCGATCGGGTAGAGGCCGGAGGCGGGGAGGGCGACGCGGCGCAGGGCGTACGCGCCCGCCGGCCCGACCGCGAGCCCCACGGCCGCGCCGATGACCAGCTCGATGGCCGTTTCGAGCAGGAACGTCCCCACGGACGCCGGCCGCTGCGAGGCCCCGCTGAGCAGTACGACGGCGATGACCGTGGGAGCGTCGTTGAATCCGGACTCCGCCTCCAGAACCCCCGCCAACCGGGTCGGGAGCGGCAGCCTGCGCAGCACCGAGAAGACGGCGGCCGCGTCCGTGGAGGCCAGCACGGCGCCGAGGACCAGCGCCGCGTTCGGATCCATGCCGAGCAGCCCCTGGACGGCCAGCGCCACGACCACGATGCTCACCGTCACGCCGACGGTGGCCAGGATCAGGGCGAGAGGCACCGATTTGCGGACGTGCGACCAGGTCGTGGTCAGACCGCCCTCGGCCAGGATCACTGCCAGCGCGATCAGGCCGATCTGCTGGACGGCCTGCGGGCTTTCCAGCTTGGCGCCGAACCCCGAAGCTCCCAGAACCAGACCGAGGGCCAGGAAGAGAAGGAGACTGGGCAGACCGCTGCGATGTGCGATGCGTACGGACGCGATGGCCGCGATGACAATTCCGGCGCCGATCAGGAGCCAGACATCAAGCGTCATCCAGCCCCCTCTCGTCCCTTCGGTCACATAAGCCTAGTGAGTCCGTGTGGCGTCATCGCAAAACGGACCCGGTGGTCGTGCGGCTCGGCGGGCACGTCGTCGATCAGCTCGCCGTCGTGCAGCAGGGCCACCGTGGGGACGTTGGGCCCCACCCTGGCCAGCGCGCGGTCGTACGAACCGCCGCCGCGTCCGAGACGCACCCCCGTGCGGCGGTCGACCGCGAGGGCGGGCACGATCACCAGCGCGGCCGTGCGGACGGCGTCGACGCCCCGGCGCGTGTCGACCGGTTCCATGATGCCGAAGCGGCCAGGGGCGAGCGTGTCCGGGCCGTCGTAGACCGCCCAATCCAGGTCATTGTCGTCTTTCAGCACCGGAAGGATCACCGTCGCGCCGTGTTTCCACAGAGCGAACACGAGACCGTGCGTCTCCGGCTCCGACCCCGCCGACCAGTAGCAGGCCACCAGACCGGCCATCTGGACCCACGGCTGTTCGAGCAGCGTCTCGCGGACCTTGGTGGCGTTTGCCCGCAGTTGTTCGGGGGGCAGAGCGGTACGCGCCGCGAGCAGTCGGCGACGCAGGTTCAGCTTGTCCACAGGTACCTCCACTAGGGTCTACTCATGGCTGACTTCGACCCTGTGACGAAAGCCGTCGTGCCCGCCGCGGGTCTGGGCACCCGGTTCCTCCCGGCGACCAAGGCGACACCCAAAGAGATGTTGCCCATCGTCGACAAGCCCGCGATCCAGTATGTCGTCGAGGAGGCGGCCTCCGCCGGGCTCCTCGACGTCCTCATGGTCACCGGCAAGAACAAGCGGTCCATCGAAGACCACTTCGACCGCGCGTTCGAGCTGGAAGAGGCCCTGGAGGCCAAGGGCGACGAGCAACGGTTGTCCCAGGTCCGCGAGCCCGCTTCGCTCGCCACGCTGCACTACGTGCGGCAGGGCGAGCCGAAGGGGCTCGGGCACGCGGTGCTGTGCGCCAAGCAGCACGTCGGCGACCACCCGTTCGCCTGCCTGCTCGGTGACGACCTGATCGACTACCGCGACCACCTGCTCAAGCGCATGATCGAGGTGCGCGACACGTTCGGCGGAAGCGTGGTCGCGCTGATGGAGGTGCCGAGGGAGCAGGTCTCGCTCTACGGCGTGGCCACCATCGCCGGCACCGTCGAGGACGACGTCGTGCGGGTGACCGACCTGGTGGAGAAGCCGCCGGTGGACGAGGCGCCCTCCACGTGGGCGGTCATCGGGCGATACGTGCTCGATCCCGCCATTTTCGAGGTCCTGGAGAACACCCCGCCGGGGCGCGGCAACGAGATCCAGCTCACCGACGCGCTGCGCACGCTGGCCGGCCGCGGCTCCGAGCAGGGCGGGCCGGTGCACGGCGTGCTGTTCCGCGGGCGGCGGTACGACACCGGCGACAAGCTCGACTATCTGCGGACAGTGGTGAAGTTCGCCGCCGATCGTCCCGATCTGGCGCCGGAGTTCGTGCCGTGGCTGCGGGAGTTCCTCGATGAGATCGGTTGACGCGCATCTGGCCGAGATCCTGGCCACTGTGCGTCCGCTGGCGCCTCTGGAGCTGGAGCTGGAGCGGGCGCTGGGCACGACGCTGGCTGAGGACGTCTCCTCGCCGGTGCCGCTGCCGCCGTTCGACAACTCCGCGATGGACGGCTACGCGGTCAGGGCCGAGGACGTCCCCGGCACGCTGCCGGTGATCGACGACGTCGCCGCCGGGTCCGACGAGCTGCGGGCGGTGGGCCCCGGGCATGCCGTACGCATCATGACCGGGGCGCCCATGCCGGCCGGGGCGGACTCCGTCGTCCCGGTGGAGTGGACGGACGGCGGCACGGTCTCCGTCCGGATCAATCGTGATGTCCCGGTGGGTAACGCGATTCGCCGGGCGGGCGAGGACGTCCAGGCGGGCGAGGTGGTGCTCAAGGCCGGCACGGTGATCGGGCCGGCCCAGCTCGGGATCATCGCCGGTGTGGGCCGGCGGCGCGTGTGGGTGCGTCCGCAGCCGCGCGTCGTCGTCATCTCGACCGGCGCCGAGCTGGTCGAGCCGGGGGCGCCGCTGGGCCGCGGGCAGATCTGGGAGTCCAACAGCTTCACCCTGACGGCCGCGGTGCGCGAGGCGGGCGCCGAGGGGTTCCGCGCGGGGTCCGTCGGCGACGATCCCGCCGTGCTGCTCGACCAGCTCGACACCCATCTGGTGCGCGCCGACGCGATCATCACCAGCGGCGGGGTCTCCATGGGGGCCTACGAGCCCGTCAAGGAGGCGCTGTCGCCGCTCGGCACGGTCCGGTTCGAGAAGGTCGCGATGCAGCCCGGCATGCCGCAGGGGTTCGGCGTCCTGGGCGACGACCGGGTGCCGATCTTCGCCCTGCCGGGCAACCCGGTGTCCTCCTTCGTGTCGTTCATGCTGTTCGTCCGCCCCGCGCTCGACAAGATGCGCGGCCTGCCCAGCCGCCCGGCGACGGTGACCGCCCGGGCCACCGCGGCGCTGCGCTCGCCGTCGGGCCGCCGCTCGTTCCTGCGCGGCGTGCTGGCCGCCGACGGCACGGTGGCGCCGGTCCACGGGCAGGGCTCCCACCAGCTCGCGGCCCTGGCCTCGGCGAACGCGCTCATCGTGGTGCCGGAGGACGTCACCGAGGTGCCCGAAGGGGCCGCCGTGGAGGTGATCCGGCTGTGAGCGAGTTCACGCACATCGACGAGACGGGCGCGGCGCGCATGGTCGACGTCTCGGCCAAGGACGTCTCCGCCCGAACCGCGACGGCGACCGGGCGGGTGCTGCTGTCGTCCGAGGTCGTGGCGCTGCTGCGGTCGGGCGAGGTGCCCAAGGGCGACGCGCTGGGGGTGGCCCGGATCGCCGGGATCATGGGGGCGAAACGCACGCCCGACCTCGTCCCGCTGTGCCACCCGATCGCGTTGCACGGAGTCAAGGTCGTGCTCGACGTCGAGGACTGGGGCGTGGCGATCACCTCCCGGGTGAAGACGGCCGACCGCACCGGGGTGGAGATGGAGGCGCTGACCGCCGTCACCGTGGCCGCGCTGGCGCTGATCGACATGGTGAAGGCGGTCGATCCGGCCGCCGTGATCACCGATGTCCGGGTGGAGGAGAAGGTCGGCGGGAAGACCGGTCTGTGGACCAGGGAAGCCACGTGATCAGGGCGCTCGTGGTGACCGTGTCGAACCGCGCATCCGCCGGGATTTATGCCGACAAATCAGGGCCGTTGCTGGCCGAGTTGCTGGCGTCCGACGCCGGCTGCGAGGTCACGGGGCCTGTGGTCGTCCCCGACGGCGACGCGGTCGAGGCGGCCCTACGGGACGGTGTCGCGCAGGGCTACGACGTGATCGTCACCACCGGCGGCACCGGGCTCACGCCCCTCGACCTGACGCCGGAGATGACCGCCCGCGTGATCACCAGGGAAATTCCCGGTATCGCGGAAGCCATTCGCCTGGCGAATCGCGACAAGGTGCCCACGTCGGTCCTGTCCCGGGGGCTGGCCGGTCAGGCGGGTGACACGTTGATCGTGAATCTGCCCGGCTCGTCCGGTGGCGTCCGGGATGGGGTGGCCGTGCTCGCGCCCGTCCTGCGGCACGCCGTCGAGCAGATGAAGGGCGGCGACCACCCCCGCTGACCAGGTTTCGGTCTGCCGATCGATGATCCGTGGCGACATCGAGCCCGATGGGGGGATGATGAGAGGCGTGGATCGACTTCGTGGCTGGCCGGCGATTCTGAACGAGGGCCCGGTAGGTCTGCGGCCGCTGCGGCTGAGCGACGTACGCGTCTGGCGCGAGACCAGGTTGCGCAACGCCGACTGGCTGCGTCCCTGGGAACCGAGCAACCCCGAGACCCCGCTGTTCAGAACGGGGCTCGGCCCGTACATCTCCATGGTCGGCACCCTGCGCCGCGAGGCCAGACAGGGGCTGGCGCTGCCCTGGGTGGTCACCTACGGCGGCCGCTTCGCGGGGCAGCTCACCGTGGGGGCCATCGTGTGGGGATCTGCCCGTTCCGCCCAGGTCGGTTACTGGGTGGACGGCGCGCTGGCCGGGCGGGCCATCATCCCCACCGCCCTGGCCCTGGCCGTCGATCATTGCTTTTTCACCACCGGATTGCATCGGCTAGAGGCGAACATCCGTCCTGAGAACCAGGCCAGCCGTAGGGTGGTGGAGAAGCTCGGGTTCAGGGAAGAAGGCATTCGGCGTCGCCAACTCCACATCGACGGGGCCTGGCGCGACCACATCTGCTACGCGCTGACCGTCGAGGACGTCCCCGGCGGGCTGCTCGTACAGTGGCGGCGCGCCCGTGAGGCGGCCGCTCACGGCGGATCTCCGATCGAAGAGGTTTGACGATCTCGCGACACACCGCACCGAATGCTCGTCAATCAGTGACACACGGTCTTACGGTGCGTGACGTGAGCACAATGAAGGCGCGACGAGCACAGACGCGCTTTCGTGCTGCCCGGAGGTGGTCGTGAGCAGCGCCTTCCTCTATGTCGCCATTGTGGTGATGTGGCTGTGCGTCCTGATCCCGATGTGGTTGCGCCGGGACAAGACGAACCTCCAGGAGCTGGCCGAACTCGAAGAGCACTACACCGGCGAGCACGCCCTGCCCGACCTGGACAACCTCGACGCCACCCTCGGCGACGAGGACGCGCCGGAGGTCGAAAAGGTCGATGTCCGGCAGTTCCGGTTTCGGCGTAGGGCGATCATCGTAGCGCGCCGCCGGAGGTTGTTGTTCTTCACCGCGCTGCTCGTGCTGGCCTCGGTGGTCACGGCCGGTGTCGAGATGATCCCGTGGTGGGGTGTGGCGCCGTCCGTGGTCGTCATGCTGTCGTACATGGCCTTTCTGCGGATCGCCGTACAGGTGGATCGCGAACGCCGCGAGCGGGCGCTCCAGGCGCGCTCTGAGCGGCTGCGACGGGCTCGCGAGCGGCGCCGGGCGGAGGCCGAGGTGGAGGCCGAGGTGATCGACCTGACCGCGCTGCACGCCGACGTCCTGTTCGACCAGTACGCCGAACCGCCCAAACGGGCGGTGGGGGACTGAGAGGATGGCGCGAGGACCCTTGGGAGTTTGCTAATCTGGTCGAGTCCTTGGGGATGTAGCGCAGTCCGGTAGCGCACTTCGTTCGCATCGAAGGGGTCAGGGGTTCGAATCCCCTCATCTCCACCAGGAAGTTGCAGGTGAGAAGGGTCTTTGGAGCAATCCGGAGGCCCTTTTCTCATGTCTGGAAGTCGATGGGAGCCAATCGGGGAGCATCTCGCTCGGACTCTCAACCCGTGGCTTCTCGCCGGAGATCGAGTTCACGGGGCGGTTCCAGCGTGCGCCATGACCTGCGGGTCTTGGTGTCACTCTTCTCTGGTCGCCATACGTAGTGCGCGAACCGCACCTCGGTGCCGGGTTACCACTGTCTGAGGTCCGGCATCCCGGCGACGACGTGGTCCCAGCGCCTTGAGGACGGCCCCTTCCTGTTGCTGGGTGAGCGCCATGTCGCGTGCACGAGGCTGCTCGGTGTGCGCCCGGAGAGGCTCCGGGGCGGGGGGTATCTCCCCGAGCTACATCCGTCAGGGGGAGACGCTGGTGCTGGAGTTCCGGCCGGGCAACCACCCGGGAACGGCCTGGTCCCTCGGCACCTGGCCAGCCCAGGCCGGCAGCCCGGTCGCACCTTGCGTCCTCGTGGCCGCGATCTCCGATGGACTGAAGTAGACGGGGTCCCGGCTGATCATCGGGATCAGGCGGGATCCTGTCGTTTCGGGGGCTTCTGAGAGGCGCTGGTGGCCGGTGCGGGCTGGCGGGCGCGGTGGCGGCGTACCGCGTCTCTGTTGGCGCACGGTGGGGAGCAGTAACGCTGACGTGCGGTGCGTGAGGTGTCGGCGAAGATCGTGTCGCAGCCGGCGGCGGCGCATCGTCCGAGCCGGTCCATGCCGCGGCTGACGAGATGCATCGCCGTGCCGACGGAGATCAGCGCGAACAGCACCGCGCCGAGCGGCTGCAGGTCGTCGCGATAGTGCAGGTGCCAGCCATGGGCGTGGTCGGTCAGCCGGGGGTAGGCGGACGACCGGGCCAGCATCTCGTTGACCAGCTCGGCCTTCTCGCGCTCGCCCGCGGCGTCGACGACGTTCGTCCAGGCGGCGATGACGGCGAGGGTCTGGTCGAGATCCGACGGTTCGACGGGGCGTTCGAGCACCAGACCCGCCGTGCGGCAGCGGTGGGCGAGCTCGTCGGCGCTCGCCGGTGGGCGGTTCGCCAGTTCCGCGGCGAAATTCACCACGTCCGCGCCGTAAGGGTTGAGGTGCACAAGCTCATTACATCAGCCTGTACGTCATGACGCGAACAGCAACGGAGCAGGATGTTCCGGAACTCGTCCGCCTTCGGGCACTGCTCTTCGACGACCTCGGCGGCGACTTCTTCAACCCTCCGAACGCCGATGACGACTGGCGCGACGCGCTCGCCCGGGTCTTCAGGCAGAAGCTGGCCGAACCCGACTGTCAGATCCTGGTCGTGGACGGCGACACCGGCCTGGCCGCCTGCGGCATCGGCACGATCGAACAGTGGTTCCCCGGCCCCCACTCCCGCAACGGGAGGATCGGCCACGTCATCGGCATGGTCACCGACCCGTCGTGCCGGCGGCGTGGGCACAGCCGGGCGATCATGCTCGGCCTGCTCGACTGGTTCCGTGACCGGGACGCCGTACGGGTCGATCTCACCGCCTCCCGCGGGGCGGAACCGCTCTACCGGCAGCTCGGCTTCGCCGACCACCCCGACCCCCTGTTGTGCCGGAAGCCGTGAGGACATCGCGATACCGCTGGATCATCTTGGGTGTCGCGACCTTCACCCAGGCCGCGGCCGCGTTCTTCGTGCAGGGCGTCGGCGCGATGAGTGTGCACCTGCAACGGGACCTGAAGCTGACCACGACCCAGCTGGGCCTGCTGCAGTCGGCGGCCCAGCTGCTACCTCTGGCCGGACTGCTCGTGGCGGGACGGCTGCTGGACCGCCACAACGAACGCTGGGTCGTCGGGATCGGCGCTCTCGTGGTCGCCGCCGCGCTGGCGGCCGGCAGCGCGGCCTCGGGGTACGTCTCCCTGCTCGTCGTCCTGCTGATCGTCGGTGCGGGGTACAGCGCCATTCAGCCGGGCGGCAGTAAGTCGGTGGCGTCCTGGTTCGATGCCTCGAAGCGCGGCTTGGCCATGGGCATCCGCCAGGCGGGACTTCCGCTCGGCGGCGTCCTCGCCGCGTTCGCGCTTCCCGCACTGGCGACGACCTTCGGCCTGCGGTCGACGCTCGTGGTCGGGGCGCTCGTCGCACTGTCGGGCGCCGTCGTCTTCATGGCCTTCTACCGCCGCCCACCGGGCCGGCGTCCGGTGCCGACCGCGTCCCGCGTGCGGCTGGAACTGCTCCGCGAACCGTACCTGAAGAAGATCATCCTGTCCGGCACGAGCATGGTGTCGGTGCACAGTGGCGTGGGCGTCCTCACCGTGCTGCACCTGCACGAGGTGGCGTCCATGGACGCCGCCTCGGCGGCCCTGGTCTACGTCGCGGTCCAGTGCGCGGGCGCGCTGGGCCGCATCTGCCTGGCGGCCTGGAGCGACCGGCACGGATCCGGCCGCTACGCCTGCGTCGCGGTCTGCCTGGCCGCCGTGATCATCGGTATGACGGTGCTGGCCACCCCCGTCGGCCGATCCGCCGTCGCGGCCTGCCTGCTGTTCATCTGGCTCGGCTTCTTCGGCATCGGCTGGTACGGCCCCTGGGTGGCCTACGCCGCCGAATCGGCGCCGCCGGACCACACCGGATTCGCCCTGGGCCTGGCCATGGCCGTCAACCAGGTGGCGGTCATTCTGGCGCCGCCCGTGCTCGGCCTGCTCACGGACCTGACCGGCAGCTTCGCGCCCGCCTGGGCGCTGCTCGCCGCGCTGACCGCCGTCACCATGGCGACGACCGCCCGATTGTGACCAGTTCGGACGGCCGTCGGCCATGTCCTCTTGCCGGATCGTCACCAGGGCAGTGGGCCGTCCTCGCTGAAGAAGCCGCCGGTCGGGCCGTCCTCGCCGAGGGTGGCCAGGCGCACCACCACGGCCGCGCCCTGCGCCGGGGTGAGGAAGCCGCTGTGGCCGTTGATGTCGGTGTCGACGTAACCAGGGGCGGCGGCGTTGACCAGGATGTTCTCCTTGCGCAGCTCGTTCGCGTACTGCAGGGTCAGCGCGTTCAGCGCGGTCTTGGACGGCGAGTAGGCCGCCGAGGTCAGCCCCGACAAGGGCCCGTCGACCTCGGCGGTCAGCGCCAGCGAAGCGGCGTGGCTGGAGAGGTTGACGATCCGGGCGGCGGGGGACCGCCGCAGCAGCGGGAGCACCGCGTTGGTCACGTTGATCACTCCGAGGACGTTGGTGTCGAACACCTCGCGGACCACCTCCACGTCGACGGCGCTGGGGATGCGGTCGAGGGCGTCCTGAGGCGCGGCCTGGCCTGATCCGGTGATCCCGGCGTTGTTGACCAGCACGTCCAGACGGCCGAAGCGGTCGCCGATCCAGGCGGCGGCCGCCTGGGCGGTGGAGGGGTCGGTGACGTCCAGTTCGAGCGCGTGCGCGTCGCCTCCCGTGGCGCGGATCGCCGCCGCGGTCTCCTCGCCGCGGCGCGCGTCACGGGCGCCGACCAGGACGGTCACCTTCTGCGCGGCCAGCAGTTCGGCGACCGCGCGGCCGATTCCCTTGTTCGCGCCGGTGATCAGGGCCACCTTCGGCTGTGACGGGTACTCGTTCATGGGTGGGACTTCCTTTCCGTGCCGGGCGGGTGATGTGTCGCGGACGTCGCCGCGCTGTCCATGGAGACTCCGCTCCCGGGGATCCTGTGACGCCGTGGCCGTGTGGTGTGCGTCACCGGGCGGACCCGCACGACGAGGACGCGCTCCGGAAGCTGGTCGCCGCGGGCGTTTCCGCCTTCCTGTACGACCATGCGGTCGGTGGGCGGAAAGGGCTTCCGAGTAATCCGAATACCGTCTTCAATGGCTGGGAGCAATCAGACGGGGAGAGTCGTATGGCAGCTGTCGTCCCCGCCCGTGACGGGGAGCGGATGCCCGTGCGTTCGAACGGCCAGGACTGGCAGGTGTCCTGGCACCCGGCCGACGACCCGCCGGAAGGCAGGTCTCACGGAGCCGCCGGCATCTGCGTGACGGCCGCCGATGAGCTGGTCCTCATCAGCCATGACGGCGAGCACTGGGGTTTCCCCGCCGGGCGGCCCGAAGGAACGGAGACCATCGAGGAGACCCTGCGCCGGGAGATGCTCGAAGAAGCGTGCGTCACGGTCATCGGCAGCCGCCTGCTCGGGTACGTCCGCAGCGAATGCGTGCGCGGGCGCGAGCTCGGCCTGGTGCTCGTCCGCTCCTACTGGCGTGCGGAGGTCCGGCTCGAGGAGTGGGCGCCGGAGTTCGAGATACAGCACCGGCGGGTGGTTCCGCAGTCCGAGGCGAAGCAGCACGTCCGCGATCCCGACCTGGCCGCGACCCGGATCTCCTTCCGTGCTCTGGAAGAGGCAGGTGACGGCCCTCGTCCCTCGTGAGAGCCGTACCGGCCCGCCCGGGGCCGGGTACGGCTCTCAGGCGATGCGCACGACGACCTTGCCGCGTACGCCGCCCGCCTCCAACGTCCGGTGCGCCGCGGCGATGTCGTCGAGCGGGAAGACCGTGTCGACGACCGGGCGGATGGCGCCGCCGTCCACGTACCGGGTGAGGTCGGTGAGGAGCCGGGTGGTGGGGTTGCCGCTGAAGAAGCGCACGCGCCGCCGGCCGTGGACGGCCGAGGCGGCGATGTACGCCACGGACGCCGCGATCCTGCGCGGATCGAAGGCGATCGCCACCATGCGGCCGGACGGTGTCAGCAGGCGGCGGAAAGCGGCGTGCTCGGTGCCGGCGGTGTCCAGGATCACGTCGAACCTGCCCAGATCCGCCGGGACGACGGCGGCGTAGTCATACGCCTCGTGCGCGCCGAGGTCGCGGACGAGGTCGAGGTTGCCTGCCCCGGCGAGGGCGGTGACGTGGGCGCCGAGCACCCTGCCGAGCTGCACCGCGACAGCGCCCACCCCACCGCTGCCGCCGCGGACGAGCAGCCGGTCGCCCGGCCTGAGCCCGGCCTGGTCGCGCAGCGCCGTGATGGCCGTCGTGCCTGCCGGAAGCGCCGCGGCCGCCACCAGGTCGACGGACGCCGGGGCCGGGGACAGGCGGCGGGGGTGGACCGCCACGTACTCGGCGGCGCTTCCGAACGTGCGGCCCAGCGTGCCCCACACCCGGGCGCCGACCCGGGGGCCGGTGACCCCGGCCCCGAGGGCGACTATCTCGCCGGTGAGGTCGATCCCGACCCGTTTCGGGAAGCCCCGCTGCATCAGCCCGGTCACCAGGCGCAGCCGGCCCGTCCGGCCGTGCACCTCGCCGCCGTTCACGCTGACGGCGTGCACCCGCACCAGCACCTGTCCGGGGGCGGGGACCGGCTTGGGCGCCGTGCCCACGTACAGGACCTCCGGCGGTCCGTACCGGTCGAACAGGGCCGCGCGCATCTCGTTCGTCTCCATGGGACGACGCTAGCCCGCTAAACGGACGGGGCTCTCCATTTACGCTAATGTGAGAAAGATGCCCATTCCTCGCTCTCAGTTGGCGCCCGCCAGGGAAATGCGGGCCGACGCGCGGCACAATCGGGCGCGCATCCTGGAGGCCGCGCGGGAGACGTTCGCCAGGCGCGGTCTGGACGTGCCGATGGTGGCGATCGCGCGGCGCGCCGGGGTCGGCGTGGCCACCCTCTACCGGCGTTTCCCGTCACGCGAGTCCCTGATCACCGAGGTGTTCGCGGACGAGCTGGCGGCGTGCGCGTCGGTCGTGGACGAGGCGCTGGCCGACCCGGATCCCTGGCACGGGTTCTGCGGGGCGATCGAGAAGGTGTGCGCGATGCAGGTCGCCGACCGCGGGTTCACCGACGCCTTCCTCACCGCGTTCCCTGATGCGGTCGACTACGAGCGCACACGCGAGCGGGCCGAGCGAGGCTTCGCGGAGGTGGTGCGGCGGGCCAAGGCCGCCGGGCGGTTGCGGGCCGATTTCGCCTCCGCGGACCTGGTGCTGCTGTTGAGGGCCAACTGCGGCATCGTCGCCGGCGCCAACGACGGCGCCGGCGCCGGGGAGGGGGTGGCGGCGGCGTCGCGGCGGCTGGTGGCGTATCTGCTGCAGTCCTTCCGCGCCGACCACGCCGAGCCCCTGCCGCCCCCGCCGCCCCTCACGCTCGGCCACCTGGCCCCGACGCCGTCCGGCACGGCCCACTCGGCGGCGAGGCCGGGGAACGTGCGGAGCGGCCGTTGACGCCGACGCCCGACAGGACGACCCCGGCCGCTCGTGGTGGAGGGTGCGGGGTCAGCCGGCGGTCTCCTCGTCGCGGGGGAAGAAGGGCAGCTCGATGTGCACGCGGTCGGCGGCGGCGAGGATCTTCTCCGCGTCGTCGACCGGCGGGTGGATCGCCTGGTTGATCCGCACCTTGATGTCCTTGCCGTCGGCGCCCGAGGCCATCACCCTGCGGTCCCAGCCGCGGGTGAAGATCCCGCCGGCGTCGCCCAGGTCCAGGCAGGTGACGTACGGGCCGGGGGTGAAGTCGCGCGGCGGCACGCCGAGCAGGTCGGCCGCCGCGTTGTACCCGGCGACCTTGCCGAGCGGGGTGGCGTGCTGGCACGCCTGCATGACCGTGTGCTCGGCGTCGAACGCCGCCGCCGCGGTGTCCCCGGCGACGAACACCTCGGGGAGTGCGCGCAGCCACCGGTCCACCGGGATCCGGCCGAGGTGGTCGAGCTCGGCGGAGATCTGCCGGGTGAGCTCGCTGGCCCGCATCCCCACCGACCAGACCACCGCGTCCGCCTCGACCTTGGTGCCGTCGGACAGGACGGCGTACCCTTCGCCGACCTCGGTCACCGTCGTACCGAGGCGGCGCTCGACGCCCAGCCCGTCCAGTGCCGCCTCGATCTGCGGGCGCGGGCCGGGGCCGAGCTGGTGAGCGACCACCGGCGACCGGTCCACCAGCAGCACCCGGCCGCGGACGGCCAGCGCGGTCGCGGCCTCCAGGCCGGTGAACCCGGCGCCGACGACCACGGCCGTGAAGTCCTCCCGGTCGCGCAGAAAGCCGGTGAGCCGCCGGGCCCCGTCGAGGGTGTCGATGTCGAAGAGCCGTTCGGCGCCGGGCAGGTCGTGGGGCCGTACCAGCCGGCTGCCGGCCGCCAGCACCAGGCGGTCGTAGCCGATCTCCTCGCCGTCGGCCACCACCGTGCGGCGGCCGGTGTCGATCGTGCTCACCGAGGCGCGCAGGTGCCTGACGCCGATCGGCCCGAGGATCCTGCGCAGCTCCACCTTGGCCAGGTCCGGCTCCGGCTCGTACAGGCGTGGCCGCAGCACCAGGTGCTCGTTCGGCGCGATCAGCGTGATGCGCGGGTCCGCGGCTCCGCCTGACCGCTCGCGTGCCAGTGCCGCGCCCGCCGCGCTCCACACGCCCGCGAAACCGCCTCCGATGATCACAACATGTGCCATGGTGTCGTCCTCTCTCAGCCTGCCCCTGGTGAGCCGGGGTCGGCAGGGAGACAAGACAGCGGGCTCAGATGTGACCGATGTGGGGGAACTTCTCCGGATTGGCCAGTCTCCGCAACGTCGTGATGCGTCCGTCGGTGATCTCGACGGTGTCGAGCCAGACCAGTTCGCCGCCGCGGTAGGTCGCCAGGGCCGGCTGCCCGTTGACCTCGATGATCTGGAACGCGTCGGGACGCCTGATCTCGATCTGCCTGACCGCCAGCAGGGCGATCGTCTCGGCCCCGTGGACCGGCCTGCGCGCGGCGGTCACCCTGCCGCCGCCGTCGGCGACGTAGACGGCCTCGGGGTGCAGCAGCTCGACCAGCTCAGCCATGTTCCCCGCGTCGGCGGCCGCCTTGAACGCCCTGAGCAGGCGTTCGGTCTCGGCCCTTGACGCCCTGGGCCGCTCCTTGACCGCGGCGACCCGCGCCCGCGCGCGGGAGGCGAGCTTGCGGCCGGCGGCGGGCGTGCTGCCGAGCACCTCGGCGATCCGGGTGAACGGGAAGTCGAAGACGTCGTGCAGTACCAGCGCGACGCGCTCGGCCGGGGTGAGCGTCTCCATGACCACCAGCATCGCGGTGCCCACCGAGTCGTCCACGAGCACCTGAGCGGCGGCGTCGGACACGGTCAGCAGCGGTTCGGGGAGCCAGGGCCCGACGTAGGACTCCCGCCGGACCCGCGCCGACTTCAGCACGCTGTAGGACGTGCGGGCGGCCACGGTCACCAGCCAGGCCCGCAGATCGCGCACGTCGGACAGGTCGGCCGCGGCGGCGCGCAACCAGACCTCCTGCGTCACGTCCTCGGCCTCGGCCACGCTGCCGAGGATCCGGTAGGCCGCCCCGAACACGGCGGAGCGATGCGACTGCCAGTCGGCCCCGGCCGGCGCACCGCTCGGCTCCACGCTCCGCCCCCAGCCCTTCTCGGATCGGTGTTCGACCGCCGATTCTAGGGTCCTGCTGTGAGCCGGGCCGCGACCAGGGGCAGGCCGCAGGCCGCTGTCACCTCCGCCGGTACTCCCAGACCTGGTTGACGCGGTTGGCCGCCTTTCGCAGGTCCGTGGGATGGAAGCAGTCCCATATCTGGAGCGGGGCGTCGGGGCGCGGCCAGTCGGGGTAGGCCCCGTTCTCGACGTCGAGGCACTTGCCGCTGCTGACGTTCACCAGAATCCTGAAGCCCTTGTGCGGGCCCTTGTAGAACGCATGCGTCACCCACTGCTGGTTGGGGCCTCCGTGGCAGCCCCACAGGACGACGGGTGTGCCGTTGCCCCTGCCGTCGTTCGCGACGTCGAGGCATTTCGTGCCGTTCAGGTTGGTCCATTTGATCAGGTCACCGCTGCCGCCGCCGGGAGGGCTCTCGAAGAAGAAGGAATGGTAGTTTCCGCCGACCCGGGCGCCCAGCCGGACGCGTGAGCCGAGCACGCAGTCAGGGTTCTCGAAGTTGTACCGGCAGGTGTTGGGGATGTCGACGAAGAGCTGTCCGCCGGTGATCGGGTTGGTGATCCAGGTGTCGGGGCCGCGGTCGCGACTGCTGTCCACGTCGGCGAGAGCGGGCGGTTGAACGGCGAATGCCAAGAATGCCGCGGCGATCGCGTTGAGGAATGTTCTGGGATTCGGCATTTCGATTCCCCCTCACTGCTCTTATCCGCAGGGGTGGTGCTCAAGCCTATCTCGGTCCGGGTCAAGGCGTATTCAATGAATCGCCAATCAAGTGCGGCTCCCGGGCAGGTGGCGGCCCTTTTAGCCTGGGCTAAAAGGCATTGTGGGGCGGGTTTCCGGTGAGGCAGGCTCTCCGTCATCGGGGCGAACAGGGCCCGGTGAAATCGCTGAACATTCGTGTCGCCGTGGTTCCGCGCGGCCGGAGAGGACGAGAAATGTTCGGAACGGGAAAGCGGACGAGGAAACTGCTCGCCGTGGCGGCCGCCACCGGAGCGGCGCTGACGATCGTGGCCACCCCCGGCCCGGCCGCCGCGTCGGCGTCGGCCTGGTGCCAGTCGAGCTATTTGGTCTACAAGTACTGGAAGTCGGACGGCACCATCGGCCGCTGGAGCCAGAACTGCAGCGGTGACCACTCGCTCAATTCCAAGGGTTACAAGCTGGAGCCCGGCGGCTGGTCCGGGTACATCGACTACAGCGACGGCACCTGGGAATACTTCTGCGACTTCCAGGACAAGTGGCTGGGCAAGCGGGTCGTCAACATCACGATGGCCGCCGCGAAGATCGAATACTGCATCAAGAAGTGATGCGGCAGGCGAGCCGAGCGGTCATCCGGTGGGGCGCAGGCCGTCCAGCAACACGGTGAGGTAGGCGTCGGCGAGGGCCTGTGAAGGGGGCTGGGCGCGGGCGACGGCCAGGGCGGTCCGGCCGAGGAGGGTCGTGACGACGGCGGGGTCGATGTCGGTGCGGATCGCGCCCTCGCGCCGCGCCCCCTCGATCATCTCCTCGACGGCGGCGACCAGCCCGGCGCGCAGGGCGGTGGTGGCCGGCAGCTCCAGGCCGTCCAGCTGGTCGTTGACGGCGTGGTGGGCGGTCTGGAACGCGATCAGCTCGCCGAGGAAGGTCTGCAGCGCCTGGTAGGCCGTGGTCTCGGCGAGCAGGTCGCGGGCGCGCCGGACGACCGGTTCGAGCAGCCCGGAGACGGCGGCGTCCAGCAGGGCGTCCTTGCCGCCGAAGGCGCGTACGACGGTCGCGGCCCCCAGGCCCGCCTGTCTGGCGATGGCCTCGACGGTGAGCGTCGCACCGGGTTCGGCCAGCAGTGCCATGGCGGCGTCGAGGGCGAGTCGGCGGTTGCGCACGGCGTCGGCACGGCGCTTGGGCTCGGCGGGTGTTGACAACTGAAATGCTCATTCCACATAGTTAACTGGAACGCTTATTTCAGTTACTGTACCGCGAGGAGCCTCGGTGAACGAGCGGATCCTGATCTCCGGAGCCGGCATCGCCGGGCTGGCCCTGGCTCACTGGCTGGCCCGGCTGGGCTTCCGGCCCACCGTCGTCGAGCGCGCCCCGCGCCTGCGCGCCGGCGGCAACGGAGTGGACCTGCGTGACCACGCCGTCGAGGTGGCCGCGAGGATGGGCATCATGGCGCAGGTGCGCGCGCTGGCCACCGACGTGCACGGCATGAAGTTCGTGGACGCCGGCGGCCGGCCCGTCGCCCGCGTCGACACCCGCGACCCCGGCTCGGTGGAGATCATGCGCGGCGACCTGGTGGCGCTGCTGCACGAGGCGACCGACGTGGAGATCATGTTCGGCGACGCGATCAGCGGCCTGGACCAGGACGAGGAGGGTGTGCGAGTCACCTTCGAGCACGCGCCCGCCCGCACCTTCGACCTGGTCGTCGGCGCCGACGGCATGCACTCCCACGTGCGGCGGCTGGCCTTCGGGCCGGAGGAGCGGTTCGTCCGGCACAAGGACCACTACTTCGCCTTCGCCGACGCCGACGCCGCGCTCGGGGAGGACCGCTGGGTCACGATGTTCAACACGCCGGGCCGCATGGCCGGCATCTACCGGTCGGGCAACCACGCCCAGGCCAAGGCGTACTTCATCTTCCGCTCCGCGCCGCTGGACTACGACCACCGGGACGTCGCCGAGCACAAGCGGCTGGTGAGCCGGACGTTCGGGGACGAGACGTCCTGGCGTTCCCGGGAGCTGCTCGACTCGGCCCTGGCCGATCCCGACTTCTACTTCGACGCGCTGGGCCAGGTGCACATGGACTCCTGGTCCGAGGGCCGCGTCGTGCTCCTCGGCGACGCCGCCTGGTGCGCCTCGCCGGCTTCGGGGGCGGGCGCCGAGCTGGCCCTGGTGGGGGCGTACCGGCTGGCGGGGGAGCTCGCCGCCGCCGGTGGTGATCATCGTGTCGCCTTCGCGCGGTACGAGGCCGTCCATCGTCCGCTGGTGGGCAGGAAGCAGCAGATCGGCCCGAACGTCCGGCTCATGGTGCCGAGAACCGAGGGCGGGCGATGTGTCCGGGACGCCCTGGTCCGGCTCCCGCTGATGAAGGCCGTGGGGGCGGTGGAACGCCGCGTCCAGAGCAGGAACGCCCGCCCCCTGCCGGAGTACAGCCCGGTCCGGTGACGCGACCGGGACCCGGCGGCCGGGGTTACTTCGGGCCGGTCAGGCGGCGCTCGCCTGCTGTGGTGAGCACGAAGACCTGCCAGTTGTAGTACGCGTAGTACGCGCGCGGGTCGCGGCGCATCTGGCGGGCGTGCAGGAGGACGGCGTCCACGTACGCCTGGGACGGGTTGTAGGCGTGCAGGGCCCGCCGGTAGTCGCGGGGCGCGCCGCTGGCGTGGAGGTAGTTGGCCGCGGCCATGACGGCGTCCCGGGGGTTCTGGACGTCGCCGCCCATCCCGTACGCCCGCCAGGTCGCCGGCATGAACTGCATGGGGCCCTGGGCTCCGGCGTGGCTGTCGGCGCGTACCCGTCCGAACTTGGTCTCGACGAACATCACCGACGCCAGCACCTCCCATTCCACCCCGAAGCGGCGCTCGGCCCGCTTGAAGTGGCCGAGCAGCTCGGCGGCCGGGCGGGCCGGCTGGACCTTGAACACGGCGGACGGCTTGATGGGCCGGGTCAGGGCGAGCAGTTCCCGCAGGGCGCTGACGTTGTCCTTGGCCTGGGCGGCGAGGGCGGCGGGCAGGCGGGCGAAGGCGCGGTCGGCCAGGGCGCGGTGGCGGGCGGCGTGGCGGTAGAGACGCTGCTGGTAGAGGGCCAGGAGCTCGACGTCCCGCGGCGGGGTGCCCGTCGAGGGGCGCCAGCGGTCGATGGCCGCGTTCAGGGCGGTGGTCGTGTCGCGGAGGGCCGTCGCCAGGCGGGCGGGGTCGGCGGGGAGCGGCGCGCCGGGGGCGGGGAGCGCCTGGCCGGCGGAGGCGCCGGCGCTCGCCGTCGCCGACGGGGAGGCGTCCGTCGCCTTCGCGGAGGCCGAGGAGGGGGCGGAGGGCGAGGAGGGGGCGGCGGTCGTGGCCGTGCCGCCGCATCCGCCCGTCCCGGCGACTGCCGCGCTCACCAGCAGGAGGCAGGCGAGCGTACGGCCCCGGCCGGTGCGGGGCTTCGGCGGGCGGGCGCGGAACGGGCGTCGGAGATCGTCCATGGTCGGCCAACCTACCTGTCCCACGGCTTCATACCGGACATCTCGCCTCGTATCGCTCCGGCGGGCGGCACTCGACACCTGGGATGCGTACGCTTCTCACAAGGCGGCGGCGTGGCCGATGATCGGCCGGGTAGGAGAGGAACCACCGGGAGGTGAGCGGCATCGACGGCGGAGAAGACGAGACGAGCTGGCGAGGGCCCCGGTTGCGGGCGGAGACGAGACAGGCGGACGGGTGCCTGGTCATGGGGTTGAGCGGGGAGCTCGACTTCATGCAGAAACCCGAGTTCCGGCAATGGGCGCTCGGCGTCGTGGCCGGCGGCGCCAACGACGGGAACAGCGCCAACGGCGGGAGCACGGCGCCGATGGTCGTGCTCGACCTTCGAGGCATCGAGTTCTTCGACTCCACCGGGCTGTCCGTCGTCATCGCGCTGTGGAGGCAGGCGCGTGACGCCGGCGGAGATCTGGCGGTGGCCGGGCCGCCGCCGATCTGCACCAACATGATGCGGCGCACGGGGCTGGCCGACCACATCGCCATGGGCGACACGGTGGCCGCCGCGATCGCCGGGGCGGCGATCCTGCGCCGCACGAGGGCCGGCACGGCCGACCAGGCCGCGGCCGGCTGAACGCCGCGGGCGGACGTCCCCGGTCAGTCCTGGGTGAAGGAGTGCTGGGTGACGCCGGCCGGGGCGCCGGTGAGGTGCTCGTACGTGCCGCTGACGTCCAGCAGCCGCTCCAGCACCCGCGGGCGCTGCTCCAGGTGCAGCCGGGTGCCGGCCGTCACGGCGTGCTGGTGGATCATCAGCAGCGCCGACAGGCCGCTGGAGTCGCAGAAGTGCAGGCCGTCGAAGTCGAGGTGCAGGTCGGTCAGGCCGCCGTCGGCGAGCGCGGCGAGCGCGGTGGTCAGGAGCTCTCGCGCCGTGTTGTAGTCCAGGTCGCCGATGACGGCGACGTGCAGCACCCCCGGGCGGGGCGTGGCCTGGACGAGGGTCAGCGGGTCGGGGGCGAAGGCGGTCATGCGATCTTTCCGTGGACGGGGAGCGGGGTGTGGTCGGTCGGGGAGGCCGCGGCGCTCAGGGCGTCGCGCCCGTGCGCGATCAGGGCCGAGGCGCGCGGGAAGTCCTCCAGCCGCCTGCCCAGCAGGTCGAGAGCCGGCAGTAGCGTGCCCGCCGGGACGCCGCGAGCGGTCAGGACGCCGGCCGTCCAGGTGAGGAATCGGGTGAACAGCCCGGGGTCGTCCACGTAGAGCGCGGTGGCCAGGAAGTCGACGATGTGCAGGATGTCCTCGGCGGTGTGCCTGCGCTGCTGCGGCGTGTAGTGCGCCATCGCCGGGATGCGTTCCTCCAGGCCGCCCATGACGTCCCTGACCAGGCTCCGGGCCGACCGGCTGACCATGGTGTACTCCTGGTCGTCCAGGTGCGGCAGGTCGTCCACGGCCTGGCGGGGGGCGACGGGGCGGGGCAGCGGGCCGGCGGCGAGCCGGTCGGCGGCGGTGGCGCCGTCGGCGGCCCAGGCGTCGGCGCCGAGGAGGCGGGCGTAGCGGCCGTCCGGTCCGAACGCGGCGCCGCCGGCCATCACCGGCGTGCCGGTCGCCTGGCAGGCGGTGATGGCGGCGTGGGCGCCGGGCAGCCGGGTGGGGATGGAGCTGGACAGCGCCACCACGTCGCAGGCCGTGCGGTGGAGGTGGGTGATGAGGTGGGGTGTCGGCACCTGCGCGCCCAGGTAGTCGACCCGCCAGCCGCGCAGCCGCAGCACCTCGGCCAGGATGCGGGCGGGCATGGCGTGCCACTCGCCGTCGATGCAGGCGACGGCGATGCGCCCGAGTGCGGGGCCGTTCGCGGCGGCGGCGCGGGCGGCGGGGTGGTGGGCGAGCGCGGCCAGCACCCGCTCGTTGACGGCGGTGGCGGTGTGCTCCTGCGCCACGGTGATCTGGTTGCCCTCCCACTCCAGGCCGACGCGGGCCTGGACGGGGGCCACCACGCCCAGCAGCAGGGTTTCCAGCGAGATGTCCTGGTCGAGCGCGGCGAGCGCGGCGTCCGTGGCGGCGTACTCGTCGCCGGCGACGGCGGCGTTCCAGAGTTTTTCGCGCCAGGCGGAGAGTCCGTCTGCGTGCGTCATGCGGTGAACCTTCCCCGTCCGTGTCCTCCCACCGCGCTCAGATGTGCCCCGCGCGGCGCGGTGATGGCGATGACGGCCATGTCATCGTGATCGCCACCTCCTACCCACTGGGAGGACAACATCTCCACACGTTCGGTGATCGCCTCGGGCGGCATGCCGCCGCACTGCCGCAACTCCTCCTGCAGCCGCTCGTCGCCGAACATCTCGGCGCCCAGCGGGCCGCCCATGGCCTCGGTGATGCCGTCGGTGTAGAGCAGGCAGGTCTCGCCGGGTTCGAGGACCACGGTGTCGGTGACGCTCGTGACGCGGTCGAGCATGCCGATGAGGGTGCCTTTGGTGCTGGCCACGTCGACGCGCCCGTCGCCGCGTACGACGAGCGGCGGCGCGTGCCCGGCGCTGGTGACCCGGAGCAGGACGCGGTTGCCGGCCCGCTGGATCGAGGCCAGGACGAGCGTGACGAAGCGGGAACGGTCGCCGCCCTTGATGAGAACGCCGTTGAGCAGTTCGAGCACGCGCTGATGGTCGCCGGCCATCGGCAGCAGGGCCTGCAGGGTGTGCCGGATCTTGCCGGTGAGCACGGCGGCCTCCAGGCCCTTGCCTGCCACGTCGCCGAGCACCACCAGCGACTCCTGGCCGGACTCGGCGGGCGGGTGGAGGTCGTAGAAGTCGCCGCCGACCCGGGCGGTCTGCTCCGAGGGACGGTAACGGGCGGCGATCTCGACGCCGTGCAGGCTCCGCACGCGGGGCGGCAGGAGCTCGCGCATGAGGGTCTCGGTGATGTCGGCCTGCTCGGCGTACAGGCGGGCGGCGGACATCGCGGCCCCCGCGCGGGCCGCGAACAGCCGCGCGCAGATCTCCTCGCCGTCGGAGAAGCACGCCTGGCCGCTGCCGCGCAGCAGCACGAGCGCCCCGGCCGGGACGCCGTGGCCGGGCAGTGCGGTCACCACCATCGAGCCGATCTCGCCGAGCCCGTCGCGGGTCAGCCAGCCGGGGGCGGCGGCGGGGTCGATCCAGCGGGAGGGCAGGGGCGGGTAGCCCTGCAGCGCCTCGGCGAGGCCCGGCACGGTCTCGGGATCGACGGCCAGCTCCTCCCGGACGACGACGCCGTCCGGCCCGCAGTACGCGATGGGGTGCCTGCGCCGGTAGGGCGGCAGGATGACCAGCGCGGCGTCGGCCAGGTGGCGGGCGGCCAGCCGGGCGGTCACCTCCAGGCAGCGGTCGAGGTTGAGCGAGGACAGCAGCTCGCTGGAGGCATTGTCGAGGAACGACGTCCGCTCGCGTTCGAGGTGCAGGGCCTGGGTGGCGCGTTCGAGGTCGGTGGTGTCGGCCAGCCACCAGGCGATCACGTCGCCGTCGCGGACCGGACGCGCCTCGAAGGTGGCCGCCCCGATGGGACCGCGCACACCGTCGGGAAGAGCGGCGTCCGGAAGAGCGGCGTCCAGAAGAGCAGCGTCGGAGGGAGCGACGTCAGGGAGCGGGGTCGCGGAGTCGTGGGCGTGGGAGAGCCAGTCGGGAGCGCTGTCCGCCAATGCCGCGCCGGGGACCGCCCCGGGCAGCAGCCGCAGCGCCGCGTCGTTGGCCTGGGCGATGACGCCTGCGGTGTCCACCACCAGAACCGGGTAGGGGGCGCCGCGCCACACGGCCCCGGTTTCGTCCTGCCCCAGACTGCTCGTCAGACCTCTCAAAACAACGAGCCCGCCGCGACGGGCCCTGCCTCCCTGAATCATGGTTGCTTATGCACCTTCTTCTCTCCACTGTAGCCGAGGCTCGCCCACCGCCCCAGCCGTCGACGGCCCGGTCGACGGCCCTCGACCGGCCGTCTCCAGTGGTTTCCAGTCGTTTCCAAGGGGCCGCGGCCAGGGTCTGACCGGTCAGCAGAACGCACTCGGCGGACGGGGAGAAGATGGGCGAGACTAGGACCCGGTCGGTTCTGGGCAGGACGGGGGCGACGCTCGTCCTGAGCGCGGTGCTCGGTTGCGCGGCGGGCCCCGCCGACGCGGCCGACGCGACCGTCGGCGCGGCGGCCTATGTCGTGCGGGGCAAGGTGGTGAACTCGGCAGGCCGGCCGGTCCAGGGAGCCAAGGTCGTGGTGAAGGACCGGCGCTACTACAACAGCGACATCGTGCTGCACAGCGACGGCAACGGCCTCTATCGCGCGCAACTGCCGCGCGAGCCGTCGTCCTGGCTGGTCAGCGCCTCGGTGACGCGGCAGTTCCACGGCCGGCGGTACACCTTCGACCTGGAGCCCTCCTCGACCGGTTCCGTCCGGGCGAGCGCCGGCGGCGTGCGGAACTTCACCTGGCGCGTCACCGGCAGGCGGCCGGGCGCCGACGGCCGCTTCTACGGCGGCCTGGTCGCCACGAACCTCTGGTTCGACAACCTTCCTGAAGACGTCGACCAGGAGAACGTACGGCTGACGATGACCCCGGTCGGCCCGCTGATCGACGGCAGCAGGGGCAAGGTCGTCTCCGGGCGCGCACCGGTCTACACGGACAGCGGCTGGGCCGTGGTCGACGTGCCCCTGGGCCGGTACCGGATCGCCGCGACCTACCGCTCGGCCACCAGCGGCAAGGTCTACCCGCTCCAGGTGAAGCTGACCGGCTCCGCCTCCTTCGGCTCGCAGGTCACCGCCGACTTCGAGCAGAGCGGGACCAACCAGCGGATCAGGCTGGAGGTCAGGTTCGGCTGAACCGGCCGAGCCGCGGAGAACCTCGATGGAGGCTGAACCGGCCGACTCGACCGGCCGCTCCTGCTGGGGACGCCGGCGGCGAGCCTGGTCGTCGTCTCGGGGGCGCTCGCCTTCGGCGGCGGTCCGCGCGGGCCCGTCGTCGCGCTCGTGATGATCTGGACGGTGGCCGGAGCGGCCGGTCTCGTGACCGGCATGCGGGTGCATTCCAGCATCCCCGGCCCGGACGGCAGCGGGCTGGAGGTGCGGGTGCTCTCCGACGACTGGATCGTCCCCGACTGGAGGCTCGTGGTCCACAGGAGCGACGGCCTGCTGACGCGCGAATGGCCCCTGACGGAGCGCTTCATCTCAAGGGCGGCTGAGACGGGAAGGGCAGACAGGGCGGGTGGTGTACCGGTATAATGATCATGCATCCCGGCGGGCAGGCGCTCCCGGGATCTTGCGTTTCATGCCTTCCTCACCTCATCGCGCGCTGCTCGCCGCGGCCGTCCCGCTCTTCCTGTCCATGAGCGCCGGGATCGTCGCCCAGCTCATCACCACCTCCCTTCTCGGCCGCCAGGCCACGGCCCAACTGGCGGCCTTCGCGCTGGTCAACGCGGTGCTCACCCCCGTGACGGCCGCGGTGTCGGGTGGTCTGCGAGGGATGGTGCCGTTCGTCGCCGCCTGCCGGGACCGTCCGGCCGAGGCGCTGCTCGTCCTGAAGGACGCGCGGTGGCTCACCGTCGGCCTCGGCACGGCCGGTGCGGGCGTCATGCTCGGCGTCCCCGTGATCGCGCGGATCGGCGGGGCGCCCGGCGAGGTGGTGGCCGAGTTCGGGGCATTGCCGCCGCTGCTGGCGCTCCAGGTGTTGCTGTACTCGGCGGGCAGCGGCGCCGGCGGCGTGCTGGTCGCGCTCGGACGCGGCCGCCTGGTGCTCTGGGCCGGCCTGTCGAGCACGGCCACGGGGGTGGTGCTGCATCTCGTCCTGGTGCCGCGGATGGGCGTCCAGGGCAGCGGGGTGGCGCTGGTGGCGTCCACCGCCGTGGCCGTCGCCGTGTCCAACACGCTGCTGCTGCGCCTGCCCGAGCTGGGCGGGCGGTCGTCGTGGCCGGGGCGCCCGCGGTGGCGGGAGATGCTGCGGATGGCGAGGGTGGGCGTCCCGATGTCGGCCACGCTCGTCGTGAAGTTCGCGGTCATGGGCGGCGTGACGTACGCCGCCGCGCGGACCGGGGCGCAGGGGGCGGCCGCCCACGCCATCCTGCTGTCGCTGCACGGATTCCTCGGGCTGGCCGCCGTCGCGGTCGCGCAGGCCGCGACGCCGGAGATCGCCAGGGCGGTCCTGCCGGGCGAGGCACGCCGGCTCAACCGGGCGGCGCTGACGATCGCCGCCGCCGGTGTGCTGGCCGGCGGGCTGGTGCTGGTCCTCCTGGGGGAGGCGGTGCTCGGGCTGTTCACCTCGGACGCCGCCGTGCTCGCCGTCGCCGTGAGCCTGGTGCCGTTGTCGGTGGTGCACGCCCTGGCCGACCACTGCGCGATCGTGATGTCGGCCGGGCTGACGGCGCTCAGGCGGTCGTCCTGGACGCTGGGGTCGGCCGTTCTCGGGAACGGCCTGGTGGCGTCCGTGGCGGGGCCGGCGGCGGGGGCGTGGGGGCTGCCCGGCCTGTGGCTGGCGTTGATCGCCGGTTCGCTGCTCGTCGTCGTGACGCAGACGGCCGGTTTCCTGCGGTTCAGCGCGCGCTAGAAGGGGGAAGGGGGCTCCGTCGGGCGGAGCCCCCTTGCGTCAGGTGCGGTCCTGGGTCAGGACGCTGGACAGGAACGCCCTGGTCCGCTCGTGCCCCGGGTTGGCCAGCAGCTCGGCCGGCGGGCCGCTCTCGACCACGACCCCGTCGGCGAAGAAGGCCAGCCGGTCGCCGACCTCCCTGGCGAAGGCGATCTCGTGGGTGACCACGACCATCGTCATGCCGTCGGCGGCCAGGCCGCGCATGACCTCCAGCACCTCGTCCACCAGCTCGGGGTCGAGCGCGGACGTGGGCTCGTCGAACAGCATCAGCTCCGGGCTCATCGCCAGCGCCCTGGCGATGGCGACCCGCTGCTGCTGGCCGCCGGAGAGCTGGTGGGGCCGCTTGTGCGCGTGCGCGGCCAGGCCGACGCGCTCCAGGTGCTCCATCGCGGTCGCCCGTGCCCGCTCCGCCGGGACGCCGAGGACGTGGACGGGGGCGCAGGCCACGTTCTCCAGGGCGCTCTGGTGTGCGAACAGGTTGAACCGCTGGAACACCATGCCGATCCGGCGGCGGAAGACGGCGAATTCCTTGGGCGTCCACGGCCGGTAGCGGCCCTCGCGCAGGCTGTGCCCGACCTCCTCGCCGAGCACCCGCAGGCTGCCGCCGAGCACCGGCTCCAGCCCGTTGACGCAGCGCAGGAAGGTCGACTTGCCCGATCCGGACGGCCCGATCACGCAGCTCACCTCGCCCGGCGCGACGGTGAAGTCGACGCCGTTGAGCACCTGCGTGTCGCCGAAGCCCATGCGCACGCCCGTGGCGTGCACGACGGGGCTCACGCCGCCGCCTTCGGCAGGATCCGGGCCGCCAGCCCGCCGCCGCGGACCAGCCGTACGGCCTCGGAGCCGAACCGGCGTTCCAGGCGGCCCTGGAGGAAGGTCGCGACGGCGGTCATCAGCATGTACCACAGGCTCGCCACGATGAGCAGCTCCATGATCAGGTTGTTGGCCTTGTAGATCTGGCTGGCGTTGGTCATCAGGTCGTGCCCGGCCACCACGTAGACCAGCGAGGTGGTCTTCAGCATGGAGATGAACTCGTTGCCGGTGGGCGGGATGATGATCCGCAGCGCCTGCGGCAGCACGATCACGCGCATCCGCTTGGCCGGGGTCATGCCCAGCGCGTACGCGGCCTCGGTCTGGCCGTGGTCGACGGCCTGGATCCCGGCCCGTACGGTCTCGGCGAAGTACGCCGCCAGGTTCAGCCCGAGCCCCAGCATGGCCGAGGTGAAACCGGTCATCACCTCGTTGGTGTCCCACTTGACGCCGATCATGGTGAACGGCACCTTGAGCACCAGCTCGGGGAACAGGAAGGCCAGGTTGTACCAGAAGATGAGCTGCACCAGCACCGGCGTGCCGCGGAAGAACCAGATGTAGAGCGTAGCCAGTCCGCTGAGCACCGGGTTGTGCGACAGCCGCATGATCGCCACGGCGACGCCGAGCACCAGCCCCAGCACGGTCGCCAGCACCGAGATCTCGATGGTGACCCAGACCCCGGCGAGGATGCGGTCGTTGAACAGGTATTCGGCGACCTTGCCCCAGTCGAGGCGCGGGTTCACCACGACCAGGTAGACCAGCCAGCCGGCGATCGCCGTCACGACGGCCGCGGCCAGCAGGCGGCCCCAGTGGCGTGTCCTGGCGACCGGGACGTGCTCCCCGGACGGCCCGGTGAAGGGCTCCGTGCGCATGGTCACTTACCGCCGTTGACGACAGCGGACTGGACGGCCAGCTTGTCCAGGTTCCACGCCTTCAGCAGCTTGGCGTACTCGCCACTGGCGATGAGGGAGTCGAGCGCGCCCTTCACCGAGTCGACGAGCTCCTTGTCGTCCGGCTTCATGCCGATGCCCCACGGGCTCTCGGTGCCCTCCAGGGCCATCGCCTCGACGTCCAGCTTGGGGTCGGCGGCCTTGCTGGCGGCCACCACGTAGTCGGTGATGGTGGCCTGCGCCCGCCCGCCGGTGACCTGGATCAGGGCCTCCTGGTCGCCGGGGAACTTCAGGATGTTCACGGCCGTCTTGCCGGCCTTCTTGCAGTCGGCGTCGTACCCCTCGGCCAGCTCCATGGACGAGCCGTTGTCGACGACGGACACCGTCTTGCCGCACAGGTCGGCCGGGCCGCCGATCTTGGCCGGGTTGCCCTTCTTGACCAGCAGGCCGGCGCCGGCCTGCACGTAGTCCACGAACGTGACCTGCTTCTGCCGCTCCGGCGTGTCGCTCATCGAGGAGATGACGAAGTCGTAGCGGCCGGTGAGCACGCCGGGGATCTGGGAGTTGAACTCCTCGTCGGAGATGGTCACCTTGGCGCCGAGCTTTCTGGCGATGGCCCTGGCCAGCGCCGGGTCGAAGCCGATCGCCGTCTTGCCGTCGCTCGCGTACAGCTCCATGGGCGGGTAGCCGACGGACGTGACGACCTTCAGGCCCTGCGTCTTCAGGCGGGCGGGCGCCTTGGCGGCGAGAGCCTGGTCCGGGGTGATGGCGTTGATCACGTCGGCCGCCTTCTCCTCGGTGGGGGCCTGGTCGAGCGTGACCGCCGCCGCGCCGCCGTCCGCCGGGGCGGCGGCGTCGCCGCCGCCGTCCAGGGACTGGGCGCCGCAGGCGGTGGTGGCGGCCAGCAGCGCGCCGGCGGCGAGGGCGGAGAGAGTGCGGATGTTCACGAGGGGGTGCTCCTTCAGGATCGCTGCCAGCGGACTTCGCCGCCGACGACGGTGGTGAGGACCTGGGTGCGCAGCACCGCCTCCGGCGGCTCCAGGTACGGGTCGGTGTCCACGGCGATGAAGTCGGCGAGCATGCCGGGCGCGAGCACGCCCTTGCGGTCCTGCTCGCCGGCCGCGTACGCGGCGCCGAGGGTGTGCGCGGTGATCGCCTCGGCCATGCTCAGCCGCTGCTCGGGCTGCCAGCCGCCGGCCGGCGTGCCGTCCTGCCGGGTACGGGTGACCGCGGCGTACAGTGCGGCCCACGGGTCGGGGCTCTCCACCGGCGCGTCGGAGCCGAAGGCCAGCGCGACCCCGGCGTTGAGCATGCCTCGCCAGGCGTAGGAGGCCAGGTCGTGGCCGGCGAGCAGCGAGTCCACCAGGGCGATGTCGGTGGTGCAGTGCACCGGCTGCATCGAGGCGACGACGCCCAGCCTGGCCATCCTGGTCAGGTCCTGAGGGCGCAGGTGCTGGGCGTGCTCGATGCGGTGCCGCAGGCCGGCGGTGGTCCCGATCGCCTCGTAGGCGTCGAGGACCAGCCGGTTGGCGCGGTCGCCGATGGCGTGCGTGGCGACCGCGATGCCGACCGCCGCCGCCTTGCTGAAGATCCGTACGAGGTCTTCGTACGGGGTGACCGCGATGCCGGTGTTGTCGTGCTCACCGGCGAACGCCTCGTGCATGTGGCAGGTGTGCGAGCCGAGCGCGCCGTCGCTGAACACCTTGACCGGCCCGGTGCGGACCCAGTCGTCGCCCTGGCCGGTGCGGCGGCCCTCGGCGATGGCGGCCTCCAGGGCGACCGTGGGGATCGCCTTGTGCACGCGGATCTTCAGCTCGCCGGCGTCGCGCAGCTCCAGGTAGGCGGCCCGGCAGTCCTCGCCGTCGATGTCGTGCACGCTGGTCAGCCCGAACGACAGCAGCTCCTCCTGGCCGGCGCGCAGCCGGTCGCGCAGGTCGCCGGAGACCATGAGGGCGCGCAGCGGGTAGGAGGCGGACTCGCGCAGGATGCCGGTGGGCTCTCCGTACGCGTCCCTGACGATCTCGCCGCCGACCGGGTCGGGGGTGGAGGCGTCGATCCCGGCCATCCGCAGGGCGGCGGAGTTGGCCCAGACGGTGTGGCCGTCGACGTTGGGCAGCGCCACCGGCAGGTCGGGGCAGACCGAGTCGAGGGCCTTGCGGTCGGGCTGGACCGGCGGGTTCCAGATGTTGCTGTTCCACCGGCCGCCGAACAGCCAGGCGCCCGGCCGCAGGGTCGCCGCGTGCTCGGCCACCTTGGCCAGGGCCTCGTCCAGGGAGCGCACGTCGCGCAGGTCGACCGCGCCGAGGCTCTGGGCGTACTGGGCCGTGTGGATGTGCGCGTCGTACAGGCCGGGCAGGACGGCGGTGCCGTCGAGGTCCACGAGCTCGGCTCCCGGGCCCGCCGCCGCGCGCACGTCGGCCTCGGTTCCGACGGCGACGATCAGCTCGCCGTCCACGGCCATGGCCTGGGCGGCGGGGGCGCCGTTGGTGCCGGTGCGAATGGTGGCGTTGCGGTATACGCGCATGTCATGGATCTCTCAGGGGTTTCGGGTGGGGTGGTGCGGCTCACTGTAGAAGTGGCGGAAAGAAGTAGGAAGCGATATAAACACGACATTTAGCAGCGCTGAGAGCAAGGAACGCTTATGCTCAAGCCAGAACATCTGCGCACACTGCGTGAGGTCGTGCGTCTGGGGTCGTTCGCGGCGGCGGCGAACCGGCTGGGTTACACCTCCTCGGCCGTCTCCCAGCAGATGGCCGCGCTGGAGCGGGAGACCGGCGTGCGGCTGTTCGACCGCTTCGCCCACAGCGTGCTGCCGACCAGCGCTGCGGAGGTGCTGGCCAGGCAGGCCGAGACCGTGCTGGCCGACATCGAGCGCATGGTGGCCACCGTCCAGGCGGTCCACCGCAACAGCGAGCCGCAGATCCGGCTCGGGCTGTTCCCCAGCTTCACCGACGTGCTGGCCGGCGTCATGCGGGAGATGGAGCCGGAGGACCGGGCCGGGATCCGGCTGTCGGTCGCCGAGTCCTCGCAGCTCATCGCCCGTCTGGGCAGCGGCGGCGAGATGGACGCCGCGGTGGTCTACCAGGTCGGCAACAGCGGGCTGTCGTGGCCGTCGGTGCTGACCAGGCGGTGGATCGCCGAGGACCGGTACCGGCTCGTCCTGCCCAGGCTCTGGCCGGATCTGTCGCCGTACCGGGCCGAGCAGCTCGTGGACCTGCCGTGGATCATGCACCATCCGGCCAGCAGCGACGCCACCCTCTTCGAGGCCCTGTTCGCCCACTGGAGCCTGCACCCACGGGTGGTCTGCCACTCCGACGACTTCAAGATCACCCTGTCGCTGATCGGCGCCGGCGTGGGCGCGGCCCTCATCCCCGACCTCGCGCTGCGCGGCCACGGCGAGGACGTCGTGGTGGTCGACGTGCCGTGGCTCAACATCAGCCGCAGCATCTTCACGCTGGTCCACCCCGACCGCGAGACCGCCCGCCTGCAGTGGCTGCTGGACGAGCTGACCGTCTGAACCGCCCCTCGACGCGGCCGGGGCCCATCTGCCAGCATGTGCCGGATCATCCCCCCGGGCCGCGGCCACCTGGCGTCGCCGTGCCCGCGCAAGGCTAAGGAGATCTTTCACCGTGGAACGCGAGGCGGCGATCGCCCAGTCCGCCGAGGCAATCCGCCTCCACAGCGGGCACCACATCCTCATCGAGGCCGGCCCCGAGCCCGTGCTCGACCGCCTCGGGCGCGACGACCGCCGCACGCCGGACGGCCCCCTGCGGAACTGGACGTACGTCGTCAAGGACATGATCGACGTGGCCGGCCTGCCCACCACCCGCGGCTCCGCCCTGTACGGCGCCGAACCCGCCCTGGCCGACGCCCACTGCGTCGAACTGCTGGACGAGGCCGGCGCGCTGCTGGTCGGCAAGGCCAACCAGCACGAGTTCGCCTGGGGCGTGACCAGCGAGAACCCGCACTGGGGCGACGTGGGCAACCCGCGCCACCCGCACCTGACCCCCGGCGGTTCGAGCGGCGGCACCGCCGCGGCGCTCGCGGCCGGGATCGCCCGGTTCGGGCTCGGCACCGACACCGGCGGCTCGGTGCGCATGCCCGCCGCCTGCTGCGGCGTGGTGGGTCTACGCCCCCGCTCGGGGGCCGTGCCCGCCGACGGGGTGGCGCCGCTCGCCCCGGCCTTCGACGTGGTCGGCCCGATGACCACCTCGGTCGCCGACTGCGCCCGCGTCTGGCAGGCGCTGACCGGCGAGGCCGTCGAGCCGCCCGACTCGCTGGCCGGGCTGGTCGTGGGCGTCGCGGAAGGCTGCGGTCAGGCCGGCGACTTCGCCGAGCTGGGCGCGCGGCTGCGCGAGGTGGCCCTGCCCGCCGAGGTGCTGGAACCGTACTGGACGATCGTGGGGGCGCAGGCGCGCCGGACGCACGAGGGCACCTTCCCCGAGTGCGCCGCCCGCTACAGCCCCGGGGTGCGGGCCAAGCTGGCGGCGGCCGGCGGCGTCGGCCACGAGGAGTACCGGCGGGCCGTCGAGCGGCTGGCGGCGCTGCGGGCCGCGTTCGCGGCCGCCGTCGAGGGCATCGACCTGCTGGTCATGCCGACGCTCGGCGCGCCCGCGCCCCGGGTCGGCTGCGACGAGGCCCGGGTGCGCGGCGAGGTCGGCCGGATCACCGCGACGGTGTCGGCGCTCGGCCTGCCCGCCCTGGCCGTCGGCGACCTGCAGCTCGTCGCCACGAGCGAGGCCGCCGTGCTGCGGGCGGGGATGTGCAGGGAGATCCGCGGCGGGACGATCCCCGAGCCGCGCTGATCCTCAAGGGTCCGCTGGTCAGGCCGCCCGGGGCAGGCTCCACGGATCCACCGGCACCACCTCGGCGCACCGGCCGTACGGGTCGAGCAGCCGCCCGTACAGCTTCGACTGGCGCAGCACGATCTGCCGGTCGGCCACGGTCACGTGCGGGAAGCGCTCCTCCAGCCGTACCACCAGCGGATGCAGGTCGGCCACGCCGTGCAGGCCCACCGTCAGCAGCATGTTGCGCGGCCCGGCGAGCGCCGCGCACGTACGCGTCTCGGGCCAGCCGAGCAGCGCCCGGCCGGTCTCCTCCAGCAGCGCGTCGGGCATCCGCAGCCACAGCAGCGCGGCCGAGTGCCAGCCCGCGTGCGAACGTGCCAGGTCGCAGCGGAAGTCGAGGTCGCCGGTGGCCACCAGCCTGGTCAGCCGGCGCTGCACCGTGCGCTCGGACGTGCCCACCGCCCTGGCCAGCTCGGCGTAGGGCGCCCGGCCGTCGGGGAGCAGGGCGGTGAACAGCCGCCGGTCGATCTCGTCCATCTCCCTGGTCGACTCCGGCGCGGCCGGCCGCCTGGCCAGGGCGGCGGCGGTGCGCGGCGGCAGCACCCGCAACCGCCAGCGGCACGACGCCTCGAACACCCGCGTGGCGACGTGCGTGCGGACCTTGGCCACGCCCGGCACCCGGGGCAGCGCGGTGAGCACGTGGTCGGCCAGGGCCGGCATCGACGGGGCCACGGCGATCACGAACAGGTCGTGCCCGGCGGCGACGTGCTGGACGGTGATCAGATGCCGCTCCCGCGCCAGCGCAGCCGCGACCTCGGCCGCCGCGCCGGCCGCGCAGTCGATCTCCAGGAACGCCATGCTCAGCGCGTGCATCTGGCGGGGGCCGAGGGCGACCGTGGTCCACGCCTCGCCGGTGCTCGTGAGCCGCTGCCAGCGCCGCGCCGCCGTCACCGGGTCGGCCCCGACGGCCGCCCCCACCTCCACCCAGCTCGCCCGCGGACTGATCTGCAGGGCGTCGATGAGCTCAAGGTCGGACTCGGCCAGCAACGACGGCGGCTGTACGCCGGAATCCTGCACTGATCCTCCCTCGATGTCTGATTGCTGCGTTCCAGCGGTCGGGACACCCTATACCGGGATCCTGGGCCCGACCGCCGTCAGGCGGAGCCATCGGAAAGGGAGACCCGCGGATGACCTCGCTCGGCCGGGCCAGGATGGTCGGCGTGCTGGGCGGCATGGGCCCGGCCGCCACCGTCGACTTCTACGGCAAGCTCGTGGAGGAGACCTCCGCGACCGGCGCGGCCGGCGACCAGGAGCACGTGCCGGTCGTCATCTGGGGCGACCCCCGCGTCCCCGACCGGTCGACGAGCCTGCTCGGGCAGGGGGAGGACCCCACCCCGCAGCTGCGGCGCGGCGTCGGGGCGCTCAGGCGGGCCGGGTGCGAGGTGCTGGCGGTGCCGTGCAACACCGCGCACGCGTTCGTGCCGCGCCTGGCCGAGGAGGCCGGGCTGGAGCTGGTCAGCATCGTCGAGGTCACCGCCGCCGCCCTCGCCGCCGACGGCGTCCCCGCCGCCGGGCTGCTGGCCACCACCGGCACGCTCCGCGCCGACCTGTACGGCCCCGCGCTGCGACGGCACGGCGTGACCCCGGTCGAGCCGGACGAGCCCGGCCAGCGCAAGGTCATGGCCGCCATCGCCGCCGTCAAGGCCGGCCGCGCCGGCCGGGAGCACGCCGACGCGCTGGCGGCCCAGGCCCGCTCGATGGCCGCGCGCGGCGCGCGGCGCGTGGTGGCCGCGTGCACGGAGGTGCTGCTCGCCCTGGACCCCGCCACGGTCCCGGTCCCCGTCGTGGACCCGGCCCGCCTGCTGGCCCGCGAGATCGTCCGCGTGGCGCTGGCCGCGCGCGCCTGAGCCGGCGTCGTTTCACTTCCGCCTCTCAAGTCACATCCAAGCCACTTCCAAACTCCGGATGGTGGGCTTGGCGCACGAGCTGAGGACGTGTCCGCACGTCCGCGAGCCGGGGGCTCGCAGCTCGATGTGAAGGGAGGCATCGACCATGAGCAAGAAGATCGTGAGTCTGGACGATCTGGGTGACGAACTGGCGGTGATCGAGGAGGCCGATCTCGGCCTCGTCGCGGGCGGCATGCGGATGCAGCGCTGCTACGGCACCAACGGCAACCCGCCCACCGACTGGGTCTCCGACTACTGATAGAGACGATTCGCGGTCGCGTGGGAGGGAGCGTGCCTTCCTCCCACGCGGCTGGGGGGACACGTGCTACTGATTCTGAGCGAGCCCGGCGACGCGACCGTGGACCTGGTCCTGCCCAAGCTGAAGGCCCGGGGCGCGGACGTCCTGTGGTGGGATCCGGGCGAGTACCCGTCCGCCGCCCGGCTGACCGCGCGCTTCGGTGCGGACGGTGAGGAACTGGTCCTGACCAGGGACGGGCAGGTCTTCGACCTCTCCGGCACGACGGCCGTCTGGACCCGGCGCCCCGGACGCCCGCGCGCCGCGGACGACGTCACCGCGGACGACCTGCGCGCGCGGGTGGACGAGCTGTCGGAGTGGTTCACGGACGGCTTCTGGGACCTGCTGGACGCGCGCTGGCTGCCGGCCCGCCAACCGGTGCTGCGCAGGGCGCACAACAAACTGGTCCACCTGGCCCTGGCCCGGCGGCTGGGCTTCGCCGTGCCGCGGACCGTGATCACCAACGACCCGTCCGAGCTGGTGCCCGCCTACGAACACGCGGACGGGCGGCTGATCGCCAAGGCGATGGAGCACACCCTGTTCGAGATCGACGGCGGCGCGCACGCCGTCTACACGACCGTGGTCACCCGGCGGTCACTCGGCGGCCGGGGGCGGATCGGCCACGAGCCGGTCATCCTCCAGCCGTACGTGCCCAAGGCGGTGGAGCTGCGGGTCACCGTGGTCGGACGGCAGGTGTTCACCGCCGAGATCGCCTCCCAGGACTCGCCGCGCACCCGCGACGACTGGCGTCACTACGACTTCGCCCGCGCCCGCCACAGCGTGCACGACCTGCCGGACGACGTCGCCCGCCGCTGCGTCGACCTGGTCGCCGCGCTCGGCGTGTCCTTCGGGGCGATCGACCTCATCCTCACCCCCGACGGGGAGTACGTCTTCCTGGAGATCAACCCCAACGGCCAGTGGGCCTGGATCGAAGACCTGACCGGCCTGCCCATCAGCGACGCCATCGCCGACTGGCTCACTGCCGGAGAAACGGACGCGCAATGACTCAGCTCTCCCTCGGGCCGGCCCTCGAAAGCGGCGTGAACCTGCTGCGCGGGCTGACCCGCCGGCGTTCGGCCGTGGAGGAGGCCCGCCGCACCACCGCCGCCTGGGCCCAGGCGCACCCGCGGCTCGGCGCCCAGCTCGTGACCAGCCCGCGTCCCGGCTCGCCGGTCGTCGACTACGACCTGCTGCTCGACCACCCGTCGGGCGGCACCATCATGCTCGGCGTGCAGGCCGAGGACGGCACGTCCTGGCTGGTCGACCACTCGACCCACTGGGCCGCCGGTTACGTGCTGACCGTGGACGGGACCCACGTGTCGGTGTCCGAGGCGATGCTCATGCTGCGTTCGCTGGCGCGTCCCGGGATGTCGCCGCAGGAGGAGCTGGTCCGGTTCTGCGTGCTGCGCAACGCCGCCGAGCAGGAGGAGGTCGGCCTGGCCGACGTCCAGGCCGCCGCGGACGGGTTCCGCAGGCGGCGCGGCCTGCTCGGCCACGACACGATGGCGGCGTGGCTGGACCGGATGGGCATGAGCGCCGAGGCGTTCCACGACCACATGACCATGACCGCCAAGGATCAGCGGTTCCGCGCCCGGAAGCGGGCCGAGCTGGCTCCCGCGTACCTCGACCGCCATCGTGACCGGTTCGCGCGGGTACGGGCGGCCTGGGTGCTGTCGGACGACCCGGTCGAGGCCGCCGAGCTCGACGGACCTCTCGCCGGCCGCTGGGACGTGCGGCTGACCAGGGCCAGGACGTGGGCGGGCGAGCTGCCCGCACCGCTGCGGGAGGTGCCGGCCGGTGGCGCCGCCGGCCCGGTCCCCTTCGAGGGGGGCTTCCTGACCGGCCAGGTCGTCGAACGGCAGGAGGCCGTGGCGGACGCGGCCACGCTGAAGGCCGCCGGCGAGGCCGCCTTCGAGGAGTGGCTGACCGGCGCCGCCCGGGAGGCCCGGATCACCTGGCACTGGCTCTGACGCGGCCGGCGCCCTCAGCGCCGGACCATTTGAAGTGATTTCTCGGGGCATGTCGGTGCCTTCGAGTACTGTGCCGCACGTGCGGCGGATGATCACCTCTCGGGGCTTGTGGTGGGCGCTCGCGGCGGCGGCCGTGGCGGTGGCGGCGGTGGGGTTCCTCCGCCGCTCGCGAACGCCGTACCCGGCCCCGCCCGACGAGCGTCCGGCTCTGCAAGGACCGCCTTTCGAGCGGGACGCCCCGCCGCCGTGGCCGCCCGTCCCGATCCTCGGCACGCCGACGAAGGCGGACGTCGAGCGCTACGCCACCAGACCGGCCGGTTTCTTCGACCACCCCGCCGTCGCCGCCCTTCTCGCGGAGCGGCAGCCCCTCGACGGCCCCACCCGGCGGCGGCTGAACCGCTGGGCCGCGGTGGCACTGGCGGTCGTCCTGCTGGCCGGGAGCGCGCAGGTCCTGGAGTGGGCGGTGTTCTCCAAGGGCGGCTACCCGACCGAGGAACACTTCGGCGGTTGCGCCCCGGCCTACGCGGACGCCGGCGTCCGCTGCGTGGTGGACACGGACATCGAACGGGGACCGGCCGCGGAGCCGGTCATGGGCGAGCAGCAGCACGCCGAGTCGCAGGAGCCCCCTGTCGCCCGGCAGTCGGCCGCCGACACCGACTGCACCCCCGGCACGGCCCGGCCGCACGTACGCGCGATCGACGCGAAGGTGACCCGCGCGGTGAACCGGCAGTGGCGGCGGATCGAGACGTGGCTGAAGGCCAACGCGCCCAAGAGCTACCGCACGCTCGGCGCGCCGGGAAGGGCGCGGACCATCGCGGTCGCCGAGGCGCAGACGGGCCTGTCCTTCCCCGACGACCTGCGGGCCTCGCTGCTGCGCCACAACGGTTCCGTCAACACCGAGGGCACCTGGCCCTTCGGCTTCCTGGACAACGTGAACGCCACCATCCGCCAGATCCGCGACCACTGGCGCACCCTGTGCGAGATCGACGACACCGACGACTCGGACGACCCCCGCACCGAATGGTGGGACGGACGCATGATCCCCGTCGGCTACGACGGCATGGGCAACAGCCTGGTGATCGACTCCGTACGCCGCGACGTCGGCGAGACCGACCACGAGGACAGCATGAGCTTCACCCCCGGCGGCATCCGCATCCGCTCCTACCACGCCCTGCTGAAGGCGACCGCCGACGCCCTGGAGACCGGCGGCACGGTCGGCTACTGGAAGCCCGAGGCGGTCGCCGGCGAACTGGAGTGGACCATCCCCTGACCCACTCATCGACATCGCCGGCCGTGGGTGCCACGATGCGTGGATGATCGCTCCGCAGGTGATCGCGTCGTCCGGGCGGCGCGTGGCCATGAGGCTGGTCCTGGCCGCCGTGGTGGGAGCCGGGCTCACCGTCGCTCTCCTCACCTGGGCCATCGTGATGCCGGTCCTCATCCCCTCGTCGCAGGCGCGCTACTGCGGCGAGTACACCGGCTGCCTCGGTTACGTCTTCCTGACCTGGGAGTACGGCCGGTGGGTGGCGCTGGTCGCCGCCTGGCCGCTGCTGCGCCAGCTGCGGGTGCGCCCGGCGTGGCGGGCCGCCCTGATGGCCGCGCTGTTCCTGGTGGCCCTCTGGCAGGTGGCGCTGGTACTCCTCTCGGACGGCTCCGGCAGCGGCTTCGCCCTCATCATCCTCAGCGGCCTGATCGCCTACCCGGCGGCGGCCTGGACGACCATGCCGCACGTCCCCCGCGCCGTCCCGATCGTCGCCGCGGGCGCCGCCCTCGCGGTCTGCGCCGTCACCTGGCCGCTCGTTCAGTGAGGCGCAAGCGGGCACGCCACCCGCCCCTAGTGATCGCCAAGACGTCCCCAAGTGCCTCCTGCGACCGTGAGTGCGCGACATTCACCACGACAGAGGGGGACGTTCCCAGATGAACGACTTCGAGACCGGCGCCCGCGAGCTCGACGACAACGAGCTCGCCGCCGTCACCGGCGGCATGTGGGCCAACTACGACTGGATGAACTACGACTGGCGCGACGCCGTCATCGACGCCCTGCCGTAACCACGCGGCACGCCGCCGGGGCCGCCCCACACAGGGGGTGGCCCCGGCCTCGCGCCGGATCAGGGGCGGCTCATCGTCCGGACCAGGACGGTCGCGGTCGCCGTGGCCACGAGGTCGCCGCCCGGATCGAGGAGCTCGCCGGCGAGGAAGCACACGTCTCTGCCGCGCCTGACCACGCGCCCCCGCCCGACCAGCCGCCCGGGCCGCGCGGGACGCAGGAACTGCACATGGAGATCGAGGGTCGGCGCGAACTGGCCTTCAGGCAGCGTCGCCACCAGCGCGGGCCCCAGCGTGTCGTCGAGCATCGCGGCCAGGAAGCCGCCCTGGACCACGCCGACCGGATTGGCGAACTGCTCGCCCGCCCGGAACGCCACCTCGATCGTGCCCGCCTCCGGATCGACCTCGACGAGCTCCCAGCCGAGCAGCGCCGCCGCCGGCGGTGGCGGAACCCGCCCGGCAACCATGTCCCAGAACATTCCGCGCCTGTCCGCGTGCGTGGTCATGCCCGCCATTGAACAGGCCGCCACCGACAGTCCGGCGGCCATGGGCTAGCCCCCGAGCTCGGCGAGGAAACCGGCGACCGGGCCCAGCGTGATCAGGCCGCTGCCGGCTCCGGCCAGCTCGGCCGCGGCGGGGGTGAGCGCCTGGCGGGCGCGGGCCGCCGCCCGCCGGTCGCCGACCGCGACGGCGGCTCTCGCGACCAGGCACCACATGGCCTCCAGCAGCAGGTCAGGGGGCGGCTCCGGGATCCGGCCGACCGCCTCGGCGGCCTCCGCTCCCCGCCCTTCCGCCAGCAGGACGAGCGGCCGCACCCACGGCTCGTACGGCCCCCACTCCACGGCGTCCCGATCGGCCTCGCCCAGGACCGGCAGGCCGTGCCGCACCCGTACGGACAGCAGCGCGAGCGGCAGCAGCCCCCGCCGCAACCCGGGCATGCCGACGTCGTCCAGCCGGGCCGCGACCGCCCGGTAGGCCGCCTCCTCCTCGGCCGCCGGCACCCGCCCGCCGGCCGCCTTCCGCAACACCCGGTACCAGTCGGTGAACACGCCGACCAGCGGCAGCTCGTTCCGTTCGGCCAGCCGGTCGGCGGCGGCCGCGTGCCGGTCGGCGGCGCCGAAGTCGCCGAGCGCCCCCAGCGCCTGGACGCGCACGAGGTGCCCCAGCACCTCGAACGTGACCAGCCCGTGCCGCGACGACAAGGCGACCAGCTCGGCCCCGATCCCGTCCCGGTAGGAGGCCAGCCCCGCCCGCTCGAACGCCTGCATGAACACCCCGTTGAGCGCGAAAGCCAGCAGCGCCGGATCGTCGAGGCGGCGGGCGATGCGCTCGGCCTCGGCGGCGGCCAGCGGGCCGCGGGCCGACCGGGCACCGCGCGACTCGACGGCGATCGTGGCCAGCAGCCGCGCCCGCGCCGCCTCGGGCGCACCGGGCGGAAGTCCGGCCAGGGCCCGTTCCGCCGCGGCGACGACCTGGGCCGCCTGCTCGGGGTCGTCCGACCGGGTCCAGATCGCCGGGACGTCGTAGGCGCCGATCACCCGGGCGGTCAGCTCCGGATCGCCCAGCTCCTCGGCCGCCGCGATGGCCGCCGTACGGTGCCCGCGTGCCGCCTCCAGGCCGCCGCCCCCGGTCACCGCGAGGTTGCGCAGCAGGCCGACCGTCGACTCCAGCCGCGCCCGGGCCCCGGCCCCCACCGTGCGGTCGTACGCCTCGGCCGCCTGCGCCCACACCCGGGCCGTGGCGTCGGCGGGGGCGGCCAGGCCGCGGTCCTGGTGCAGGATGTCCGACTCCAGGCGGCGCAGCCGGGGCCCGGGGTCCACGCCGAGGTGCTCGGCCAGGAGCGTCCGCGCCCGGCGCAGCACCGCCAGGGCGTCCCCCTGGCGTCCGGTGCGGTAGAGGGCGAGGGCGAGCAGCCGCCAGGCGTCCTCCCGCCAGGGGTGCTCGGCGACGTGCGAGTCCAGGTCGGCGACGGCTTCGGCGGCCCGGCCGAGCGCCAGTTGCGCCTCGGCCCGAAGTTCGACGGCGTGCAGCCGCAGCTCGGTCAGGCGGGCACGTTCGGCGCGCGCCCAGTGCTCGTCGGCGAACTCGGCGTAGGCCGGGCCGCGCCACCAGCCGAGCGCCTCCGCCAGCCGGGCCGGTTCCGGCGGGCCGGCGGTCACGGCGCGTTCGAAGCGCCAGGCGTCGACGGCGTCGGGATCGGCGCGCAGGGCGTACCCGGGGCCCTCGGTGACCAGCAGCCGGGCGGGGGCGCGTGGCGGGCGTGCGGGCTCCAGCGCCCGGCGCAGGGCGGCCACGAACGTGCGCACCGCCCCCACCGCGTCCGGCGGCGGGTCGTCCCACAGGTCCGCCACCAGGCGCGTCACCGGGACGACGCGGCGCCGGGCGACGATCAGACGGGCCAGCACGGCGCGGTGCCGCGGCCCCTTCAGCGGGATCGGCTCGCCCTCGTCGTCCCAGGCCGCCACCGGCCCCAGCACCCCGAACACGCCCCCCATCCTTCCTGCTCACCGGATGCTCATCCGCCCCCGGCACGCTGGGAACCGACCCGGTCACCCATCGAAGGAGGGCACCTCATGACCATCCCCGGATTCGACCACCGCCGCGTCCCCGTCGCCGACGGCGTCACGCTGCACGCGGCCGTCGGGGGCTCGGGCAGCCCGATCGTGCTGCTGCACGGCTTCCCGCAGACCCATCTGATGTGGCGGCACGTCGCCGCCGACCTGGCCGCCGACCACACCGTCATCTGCCCCGACCTGCGCGGTTACGGCGCCAGCGACAAACCGGCCGAGACCGGCCCGGACGTCTACTCCAAGCGGACCATGGCCGCCGACGTGGTCGCCCTGGCCGGGGCTCTCGGCCACGAGCGCTTCGCCCTGGCCGGGCACGACCGCGGCGCGCTGGTCGCCTTCCGCGCCGGCCTCGACCACCCGGCCGCGGTCACCCACCTGGCCTGCCTCGACGTGCTGCCGACCCTGGACATGTGGGACGTCATGCGCGGCGTCACCGCCGCCGTCGGCTTCCACCTCTACCTCATGGCCCAGCCGCCCGGCCTGCCCGAGCAGCTCATCGGCGCGAGCCCGGACGCCTTCTTCGCCCACTTCCTCGACCTGTGGACCAACGACCCGGCGGCGATCCCGGCCGAGGTACGGGCCGCGTACCTGGACGCCTGCCGGGCCGCCGTGCCGTCGATCGTGGCGGACTACCGCGCCTCGGCCGGGATCGACGTCGAGCACGACCGCGCCGACCTGGCCGCGGGCAACCGGCTGGGCATGCCGGTGACCGTGCTGCAGCAGGACTGGGGCGCCGCCCTCGGCTACGACGCCGCGGAGGTGTGGCGGGCCTGGGCGCCCGACCTGCGGCACGACACGGTCACATGCGGACATTTCATGGCCGAGGAGTCTCCCGCCGAGATCGCGAGGGCGCTCCGCGAGCTCGTGTCCCGGTAGCCGGCCCTCCTGGTCAGGGGCGGTCTCGTAACTTAAAGTAATTGACATGTCACGGTAAGTTATTCGACAATGACAGCGCCAAATGAGGTCGTCCTTCCGGCGGGAAAAGTACGGGCCGGAAAGCCGAGTACGCGACGGAGTAGAGGCGCTCGCCAGCATGTTGCACGCATTCATCGTCGGGATGGGCAGATCCGGCGCAGGGCTGCATCTGCCGTCCCTGGCCAAGGTGCGCGAGGCGGCCCCCGGGCTGCTGGCGCCCGATCCGGTCGTCGTCCTCGACCCCCTCCTGCCGCCCGGGGGCGTGCGGGGGCGGTGACGGCCGGGTCGCCCGAGGAGGCCGCCGCGCTGGCGCCGCCCGACCGGACCGTCGTACACCTGTGCACCCCGCCGCACGTCAGGGCCGGGATGCTGGCCCGGCTGGCGCCGCTCGGCTACCGCAAGTTCATCGTGGAGAAGCCGCTCGCGCTCGACCTGGTCGGGCTGGCCGCCGTGGCCCGGGTGCGCCGGCGCTGGGGCCTCGACCTCACGGTCGCCACCCACTGGCTCGACAGCACGCTCACCGGCCGGCTGCGGGCGGCGATGCGGGCCGAGGAGTTCGGCCCCCTGCGGCAGATCCGGGTCGTGCAGAACAAGCCCAGGTTCACCCGCAGCGCGGCGCGTCCCGACGCCACCACGGCCTTCGACATCGAGATGCCGCACGCGCTCGCCGTGGTGCTCAGCCTGGCCGGCGGCGCCCGGATCTCGGCGGCGTCCTGGGAGGACATGGTCACCGAACGCCTCCGGCTGCCCCGGCTCGGACGGGCCAGGCTGCGGCTCGACCACTACTCGGGCGTGCGCACGGAGATCGACTCCGACCTGACCTCGCCCGTCCGGGAGCGGCGCATCTCCCTGCACTTCGAGCACGGCACGCTCACCGGCCACTACCCGTGCAGCGACGCCGACCACACCGCCCAGCTCAGGGTGGCCACGGCCGAGGGCGAACGGCGTACGGTGTTCACCGACGACGCCCTGCCCGCCTTCCTGCTGGCCGCCTACCGCCGCTACGCCCGCGCCCGCCGCTCGCCCGGCGCGCTGCCCGTCCAGGTCGACGCCGTGCGACTGCTCACCGAGGCCAAGCACCTGTGCGCGGCGCACGAGCCGGGGCGTGAGGAGGCGCCGCGTGCAGGCACCACCTCCTGAGCTGGCCGGCATCGGCGACGAGGCCGCCCCCGACCTCGACGGCCAGCTCGCCGCCGTGGGGGAGCTGGGCTGGAACCGGCTGGAGCTGCGCACGGTCGACGGCGTGCCGGTCGCCGCGCTCGGCGAGCAGGCGTTCCGGCGCGCGGCGCGGCGGCTGCGCGAGGCGCGGGCCGAGGTCGTCGCGGTCGCCTCGAAGATCGGCGACTGGTCGCGGCCGGTGACCGGCGACTTCGCGCTCGACCTCGCCGAGCTCGACGTGCTGGCGCGCCGCTGCCCCGTGCTGGGGACGCGGCTGGTGCGGATCATGTCCTTCCCCTCGGGCGGCCTGCCCGAGCCCGAGTGGGGGCGAAGGGTCCGCGACCGGCTGCGCGAGCTGGCCCGCCGGGCCGAGGACGCCGGCCTGCTGCTGGTCCACGAGAACTGCGCCGGCTGGGCGGGCGACCGTGCCGACCGCATGCTGGACCTGGTCACCGGGATCGGCAGCCCGGCGCTGCGGCTGCTCTTCGACATCGGCAACGGCGTCGCCCACGGCTATCCGGCGGCCCCGATGCTGCGCGAGGTCGTCCCGTACGTCGCGCACGTCCACGTCAAGGACGCCGTCACCGGCCCCGGCGGCGAGGTCGTCTACGTGCTGCCCGGCGAGGGGCGGGCGGGCGTCGCCGAGTGCCTGCGCCTGCTGTCCGCCCACGGTTACGCCGGCGCCCTGTCCATCGAGCCGCACCTGCGGCTGCGCCCCCACCTCGACGACCCGGGCGCCGGCGACCGGGCCGCGTTCGTCCGGTACGGGCGGGCGCTGGAACGGCTGGTGGGGCAGGTCGATGGACGTTGACGCCGTGCCTCTCGACGCGGCGGAGCGCGACCTGCTGCTGAGGCTGCTGCGGCTGCCCACGGCGGGCCCGCTGGAGACCGGACCGGCCGGGCCGCCGCCGCGGCTGCGCGAGGCCCAGGAGCAGTACGCGCGGGCCGCCGCGCCGCTCGGCTTCCGCACCGTGCGGCACACCTCGGTGCGCCCGGCCGAGCTGGACCGCGCCGACGTCCCCGCGCCCGTGCGCGAGGCCCTTGACCTGCCCGGCTTCCTGGACGGCCAGCCCAGCCTGGTGCTGCGGCTGGGCCCCGGCCTCCCGGCGTCCCGCACGGTGATGTTCAACGTGCATCTCGACACGGTCGCCGGCGGCGGACCGGCCGGCTTCGACGGCGAACGGTTCCACGGCCGCGGCGCGATCGACGCCAAGGGCCCGGCCGTCGCGCTGCTGGCCGGGCTGCGGGCGGCGCGCGTGTGCCGTCCGGCCATCGGGCGCGAGGTCGGGGTGCTGATCCAGGCCGTGGCGGGCGAGGAGGGCGGGGCCATGGGCGTGCTCGGCACCCGCCCGCTCGTCGAACGCGGTTACGTCGGGCGGCTCAACGTCTTCTGCGAGCCCACCGGCGTACGGTTCCTGCCGCGCAGCACGGCCGCCGCGACCGCGCGGATCGTGGTGGACGGCGACCACGCCGTGGACGACCGCCCGGCCGCCGGGCACAACGCCACGGTCCTGCTCGGCTTCCTGGCCCAGCACCTGGCCAGGGCGCTCGACCCGGACACCGTGTGCGTGGCGGGCCTGCACACCGGCACCCGCCACAACCAGGTGTACGGCCGCGGCTCCCTCCTGCTCAACCTGCCCTACGCCACCCCCGCCACCGGACGGCGCCTGGAACGGGACCTCGCACGGGCCCTGGACGACGGGCTCGCGGCCTTCGCGGCGGCCTTCGGCGGCACCGCCCTGTTCGCCAGGACCGCCCGCGACGCCAGGGCCGTCACCCGGCTGGAGTGGCGCAAGCGCGGCCTGCCCGTGCTCGACGACCGCGACGCGTGGGGGCACGCGCTCCTGCGCGACCGGGCCGGGATCCCGCCCTGGCCCGCCGGAGAGCCGGCGTTCACCTGCGACGCCATCTGGATGGCGGGCGTCGAGGGCGCCTGCACGGTCGTCCTGGGGCCGGGCGACCTGGCCGGCAACAACGCCCATGCCGAAGGGGAGTTCGCGCGGGCCGCCGAACTCGCCGGGTTCGCCGCCGCCGTGGCCCGGCTGATGATCGCCTTCACCGACGACAGGATTGGACGAGGAGCATGAACCCCACCGCCTCACCCGCGACGGACGCACCGCCCGCGCAGCCGTACCCGCCGGTCCCGAGGGTCGCCCGGCAGCCGGCGCGGGCCGCCGTACGGGTGCGCCACGACGACCTGCTGGACTTCGTCGCCGCCGTGTTCACCACCCGCGGCCTGGCCCCGGAACGAGCCCGCGAGGCCGCCGCCGCGCTGTGCTACGGCGACCTCGTCGGCATGACCTCACACGGCCTGGCCAACCTGACCCGGCTCTACCTGCCGCTGTTCGACGAGGGGCGGGTCGATCCGCTGGCCGAGCCGTCCGTGCTGGCCGACCGGGGCGCGGCCGTGCTGCTCGACGCCGACCGCGCGCTGGGCCTGTGGGCCGCCGGCCTGGCCATGGAGATCGCCGCCGGCCGCGCCTCGACGTACGGCGTCGGCCTGGTCTCCGTACGCGGGGGCACCCATCTCGGCTGCGCCGGACACCACGCGCTGCGCGCGGTCGAGTACGGCATGGTCGGCGTCATCGCGAGCAACTGCGGCCGGCAGCGCATCGCCAGACCGCCCGGTGGCGCGGTGGCGATGCTGGGCACCAACCCGATCAGCGTCGCGGCCCCCGCGGGCGGGCATCCGCCGTTCGTGCTGGACATGAGCACGACGGCCATGCCCACCGGGCGGGTCAGGCAGGCCGCGCGGCACGGCGACGTGCTGCCCGAAGGGGTGCTGGCCGGCGACGACGGCGCTGCCGTGACCGACGCGGCGGCGTTCGACGAGGGGCGGGCGCACCTGCTCTGGCTGGGCGGCCAGGCGGGGCAGTACAAGGGCTTCGGGCTGGGGGTGGCGGTCGAGGTGCTGGCCGCGCTGGTGTCCGGCGCGGGTCTCGGCGCCCACCCCGACGCCCACGACGGCGACGGCGGCCCGAGCGGGCGCGACGACGACATCGGCTTCCTCGCCCTGGCCGTCGCGCCGGGCGCGTTGCGCGAGGGCATGGAGGGCGACGCGGCCACGATGTTCGGCGCGCTGCTCGGCTGCCCGCCCGCCGATCCCGGCTCGCCGGTGAGCTATCCCGGCTGGCACGAGCATCGCCGGGCCGAGCAACACCGGCGCTCGGGCGTCCCGCTCGCCACGGACCTGTACGACGAGCTGGCCGCCCTCGCCGCCGCCACCGGACTCGACGCCCCCGCCCTGGTGGTGGAGCGGTGAGCGCCCGGCTGCGCGTCGCGGTCATCGGGCTCGGCGTGATCTCGCGGTTCTACCTGGCGGCCCTGCACAGCTCGTCCGGGCTGCGGCTGGCCGCGGTGTGCGACACCGATCCGCGCGTCCTGGAGGGGCACCGCGTCCCCGGCTACCGCGACCACGTCCGGCTGCTGGAGGAGGAACGGCCCGACGCCGTCGTGGTCACCGTCCCCAACGACCTGCACGCCCGGGTCTGCGCCGACGCGCTGGAGCGGCACATCCCGGTCTGCGTGGAGAAGCCGCTCGCCCTCGACGCCGCGCAGGGCAGGCGGCTCACGGACCTGGCCGCGAGCTCGGGCGTGCCGCTGTTCACCGCCTTCCACCGGCGCTACAACTCCGCCGTCGGACGGCTGCGCGCGGCGTGCGCGGGCGCCCGCGTCGAGGAGCTGACCGTGCGCTACCTGGAACGCATCGAGGACCATGCGGGCGACGACTCCTGGTACCTGGACGTACGGCGCTGCGGCGGCGGCTGCGTCGCCGACAACGGGCCCAACGCCTACGACCTGGTGGACCTGCTGCTCGGCCCGGCGCACGTCGTCTCCGCACACGTCGACCGGGACGCCGCGGGAGCCGACCGGCAGGCGGACGTCGAGCTGCGCGCCGGCGCGGCCCGCGCGCGGATCCTGCTCGACTGGTCCTACCCGGGCGAACGCAAGGACCTGCAGGTACGCCTGGCCGACGGCCGCACCCTGTACGCCGACATGCTGGCCGGCCACTCCGGCTTCAAGAACTCCCTGTGGCACGAGTACGAGGGCGTGCTGGCCGCGTTCGAACGCTCGGTGCGCTACGGCACCCCCGACGGCGAGGGCGGCCTGCCCGCCCTGCGCTTCGTCGAGGACGTCTACCGCCTGGAGAAGGCCGGCGCGGGACGGGGGGCCGCGTGAACCCCGACGAGGACGGCCCCAAGACCGCGGTCACCGGGACGCTGCTCAAGGTGCTGGTGCACCGCAGGCAGGACCGCGGCATGCGGCTCGAACCGCACGCCAGCCGGTGCGTGCGCGCCGGCGAGGTGCACGAGCTGGTCGCCACCGACCACACCGAGACCGACGCGGGCGCCCGGATCGACCGGGTCGCCTTCCTGGGCTTCGCCGAGATCGTCGCGGCCGGCGTGCTGGACCGGGGCGACGAGGTCTGGATCGGCGGGCGCCGGGTCGGGGTGCTGCTCGGCTTCGACGCCTGCCACCTGCCCAACCACTACAACGTGCTGATCCACAGCGATCCCGCCGTCACCGGCCGGGAGCTGGGACTCATGCCGGGCGAGCCGCTGGTGTTCAGCCAGGCGCTCCCGGAGGACCCCGAAGAGGGCGGCGCCCGCGTCCTCCGCTGGCCCCTGCTGTAGAGCCGTTCCAGAGACTTCCGATTACTTTCCGTGACCTCTGGTTTACCTTCAGTCACTCAGGGTAATCTGTTGATTGCGCACAGTAGTGGGAACCACTCGTTTTCGAGCCCCACTAGAGGTCGCGTCCCTCCCCCCGATGATCCCCACGACGGCGGGCGGGCGCGTGTCACGAAAGGACAGACAATGGCTGCGGGCACCAAGACGACCAGCCGGCTGGAAGAGCGCTTCCGCCTCTGGGACAACGACGGCTCCGGCGCGATCGAGCGCTCCGACTTCGAGAACGAGGCCGACGGCATCATCGAGGGCCTGGGCGTGCAGGGGACGCCGCAGGCGCAGCAGCTGAAGCAGGCGTACCTGGCGATGTTCGACCACCTCGCGGGAGCGGTGGGCGCGTCGCGGCTCGACCAGGCGCAGTTCCTCCAGGCCGCCGAGCGCGAGATCATCAGCAGGGGCGACGACGGGTTCGCCCAGGTCGTGGGCCCGACCATCCAGGCCATCGTCAACGTCCTCGACCGTGACAACGACGGCGAGGTCGACTCCTCCGAGATGGCCAAGTGGTTCGCGGCCATCGGGCTCGACGGCGCGGTCGCCGCCGAGGCCTTCCGGCAGATGGACACCGACGGCACCGGCAGACTCTCCGTCTCCGAGCTGGTCGCCGCCGTCCGCGACTACCACCTCGGCAAGAACGACATCCCCCTGCTCGGCAGGTGACCTAGGCCCGAGCAGGCCGAAGGGTCGCCCAGAGCCGCTGTCTCCGGGGCGGCTCCGCCGAGGGAGCCGTCCGGGGGCCTTGTCCCCGGGCGGCTCCGCCCGAAGAAGGGGCCGTCCGGGCCGCATCCCCGGGCGGCCCCGCCGCCACCATCGCACCCAGGACGGGAACCTTGGAGAAAACACTCTCTCCGCCCGGAGGATCGCCGCCCCGCGCCGCCGCTCCCATCCCCTTCTTCTCCCAGGCGGCGACGTTCGACCGGCTGTGGAAGGAGATCCGCGCCGGGTGCGTCGACGTGCTGGACCGCGGCAAGTTCTCCCACGGCGCGAAGGTCGCCGAGCTCGAACGCCGGCTCGCCCTGTGGACCGGCGCCGCGCACGTCGTCGGCGTCAACTCCGGCACCGACGCGCTGGTGCTGCTGCTGCGCGCGGCCGGCCTGCGACCCGGCGACCAGGTCGTGGTGCCCGCCTACAGCTTCATCGCGACGGCCAGCTCCGTCGTGCTGGCCGGCGGCGTGCCGGTCTTCGCCGACATCGAGGAGCACGGCCACGGCATCGACCCGGCCTCCGTCGACGCCGTGGCCGGGCCGCGCACCACGATGGTCATGCCGGCGCACCTGTTCGACCGCCTGGCCGACCTGCGGGGCGTGTGCGAGGTCGCCCGGCGGCGCGACCTGACCGTGCTGGAGGACAGCGCCGAGGCCATCGGCATGCGCCTCGACGGCACCCACGCCGGGCTCGTCGGCGCGGGCGGCGTGTTGTCGTTCTTCCCGTCCAAGACCCTCGGGGCCATCGGCGACGCCGGCGCGCTGCTCACCGACGACGACGGCATCGCCGAGACCGCGCGGGCGCTGCGCCACCACGGCCGCGGCGGCCGCACCCTCGACCACTTCCCCGGCATCGCCAACCCCACGATCCTGCCCGGCTGCAACAGCAAGATGGACGACCTCCAGGCCGCCGTCCTGCTGGCCAAGCTCGCCCGGCTCGACGCCGACATCGCCCGCAGGTCCGAGCTGGCCACCCGTTACGACGCGCGGCTGCGCGACGTGCCCGGCGTGCTGGCCGTGCCGGGCGCGGCGCCGCCGCACCCGGGCGGCAACCGGGTCAGCTACGTCTACCTCGTCGAGGTCGAGTCCCGCGACGCACTGGCGGCGCACCTGGCCGCGGCGGGCATCGGCACTGAGGTCTACTACCCGGTCCCGCTGCACCTCCAGCCCTGCTTCGCCCACCTCGGCCACGTCCGGGGCGACTTCCCGAGGGCGGAGGCGGCCTGCGAGCGGGCGCTCGCCCTGCCGCTCTACCCCGACCTGTCCGACGCCGCGGCCGATCGGGTGTGCGACGAGATCGAGGGCTTCTACCGAGGGCGGCGCGGATGAGCCGGGTGCCGTTCTTCGCCGCCGACCTGTTCGAGGCCGACCGGGCGACGCTGCTGCGCACGGTCTACGCCGTCGGCACCGGCGAGGCCCAGAAGTTCATCCTGGGCGAGCACACCGCCCGGTTCGAACGCGAGCTGCGCCACCGGCTCGGCGCGGCCGACGTCGTGGCCTGCTCCAGCGGCACGTCCGCGCTCACCCTGGTGCTGGCCGCCATGGACGTGGGGCCCGGCGACGAGGTCGTGGTGCCCGCCTTCGGCTGCGCCCCGCTGGCCGCCACCGTCGTCGGCGCCGGGGCGCGGCCGGTCTTCGCCGACGTCGACCCCGTGCGGCTCACCGCCGACCCCGCCGCCGCCGAGTCGCTGGTCACCGGGCGGACCAGAGCGGTGATGCCTGCCCACATGTTCTCCGTGATGGCTGACATGCCGCGCTTCCGCGAGCTGGCCGACCGGCACGGCCTGCGGCTGGTCGAGGACTCCGCGCTGGCCCAGGGCGGCACGCTGGGCGGACGGCCCGCCGGTCGGTGGGGTGACGCGGGCGTCTACTCGTTCGTGCAGGTCAAGACGTTCGGCATGCCGGGGGAGGGCGGTGTGGTGATCACCGACGACCCGGCACTGGGGGCGCGCGTACGGATGCTGCGCAACCACGGCCAGGACGGCGCCCGGCGCTTCCACCACCACCGCGTCGGCCACAACAGCCGCTTCGACGAGGTGATGGCGGCCTTCCAGCTCCACCGGCTGGCCGGCCTCGACGACCGCCTGTCGCGCCGGGCCGAGATCGCCTCCTACTACTCCCGGCGGTTCGAGCCCCTCGCGGAACGCGGGCTCGTGGCACCGCCCGTCGGCGGGGACGGGCGGTTCCCCTACGTCTACACCGTGCTCACCGAGCACCGGGACGCGCTGGCGGCCCACCTGGCCGCCCGCGACATCGCCACCCACGTCTACTACCCGCGCACGCTGCCCGCCCAGCCGGCCTTCGCCTCCTTCGCGCCGCCCGGCGCGTCCTGGCCGGTGGCCGAGTCGGCCGCCCGGCGCAATCTGTCGCTGCCGCTGCACCCGCGGCTCGCCGACGCCGAGGTCGAACGCATCGCCGACGCGGTCTGCGCGTTCGCCCACGGCTCCCCGCAGGAGAACCCATGACCGACCAGGTGGTCACCCGCGGCCTCGGCCCCTACGCGCGGCTGGCCAAGCTCGACATCTACGACTACTACCTGGGCCTGCCGCTGGTGTGGTCGCTGCTGCCGCCGGCCGGGCGCTGGCAGCCGTACGCCGTCGGCCTGCTGCTGTCCGTGCTGATCGCCGAGGCGGCCGTGGTGGCCGCGATGGTCGGGTTCGACGACATCACCGGCCACCGCGACGGCAGCGACGCGGCCAACTACTCCTCCGACGCCGCCCGGCGCAGACTGGCCCGCAAACCGCTGGTCGCCGGCACGCTCACCGAGCGGCAGGCGCTGCGCTTCGCCTGGACGGCCACCGCGATCAGCGCCGTGCTCTGGGCCGCGGTCGTGGCCGCCGCCCCCCACCGGCCCGCGTGGGTGGTCGTGACGGCGGCGGCGTGCGTGGTCGCGGCCGTGCAGTACTCGTGGGGGCTCAAGCTCAGCTACCGGGGGTTCCAGGAGCTGTTCCTCGTCGGGCTCGGCGTGGGGTGGGTGCTGGTGCCGTACGGGCTGCTGACCGGGCAGGCGGGCGGGTTCGTGGCGGTGCAGGCGGTGCTCTTCGGGCTCGGGCCGATGATCTTCGGTCTGTACTCCAACACCAACGACGCGCGCGGTGACCGGGCGGCCGGGCGGTTCACCGTCGCGGCGCGGACGTCCCCGCGGGTCAACGCCGCCTTCGTCACCGCGGTGAGCGCGGCCGAGAGCCTGGTCGTCGCGTGGGCCGTGGCCGCCGGGGTCGCGCCCTGGTGGTTCCTGGGCGTGCTCGTGCCGCTGCTCTCCCTCCGCGCGACCCAGCTCGTGATCGGGTTCGTACGGGGAGACGTGCTGCGGGCCCGGCGGGTGGCGATCCGCACCCACCGCGTCACCGTCGGCGTGCTGATCCTGGCCAACCTGGTCCTGGCATGAACGTGGACGTCGCGGTGGTGGGGGCCGGGCCGGCGGGCCTGGCGGCCGCGTACGCGCTGGACCGGGCCGGGCTCGCGGTCCGCGTCCTGGAGGCGGCCGAGGCGGTGGGCGGGCGGATGCGCACCCTGCGGGCGCGGGGCTGCCTGATCGACACCGGCGCCGAGATGTTGCCCTCCGCGGACGGCTACCCGGCCACCTGGCGGCTGATCAGGGCGGTCGGCCTCGACGCGGCGGCCGTGCCGAGGGTGCCCGACGCCGTCGGCGTGTGGCGCGACGGGCGGGTCCATCCGCACGTCGGCCGCCCGCTCGGGCTGCTCACCGGCGCGGGCCTGCCGCCGCGCGCCCGGCTCGACCTGGTACGCCTCCGGCTCCGCTTGGCCCGCAGCCGTCCTGGCCCGGAGGCCACCGTCGCCGACCTGGTCGGGAAGTACCATCCCGACCTGCGCGCGTTCCTCGTCGAGCCGCTGGTCGCCGGGTTCTTCGGCTGGGACGCCGGGCGTTCGTCCGCCGCGGTGTTCGCCGAGCACCTGACGAGCACCGGGAGCACGAACACCTGGCACACCTACCGAGACGGCATGGACACCCTGGCCAGGGTGCTCGCCACCGGGCTCGACGTGGTCACCGGGCACGAAGTGACAGGGGTGGTCCCGTGCCCGGGAGGGGTGCGGCTGGAGTCGCCGCGGGGGAGCGTGAGCGCGCGGGCGGCGGTCCTGGCCGTGCCCGCGCCCGTGGCGGCCCGGCTGCACCCCGGCGCCCCGCCGGCGGAGCGGGCGTACCTGGAGGCGTGCACGTACGCGCCCATGCTGCGGCTCAGCCTCGTCCTCTCCCGGCCGGCGGCGCCCGGCTGGCGCGGGTTCGCCACGCTCGTGCCCGCGGCCGAGGACCCCGTGCTCAACGTGATCACCGTCGACCACCACAAGCACCCGGGCCGGGCCCCCGCCGGTACCGGGCTCATCTCGCTCATCACCTCGCCGCAGGGCACGGCCGCGCTCATCGGGGAGAGCGACGAGAAGGTCGCCGACCAGCTCGTCGGACGCGCCGAGCGGTTCGTGCCCGGCCTGGCCGGCCGGGTGGCCCGCTTCCACGTGCACCGCTTCCCGCACGGGCTGCCGGAGGCGACGCCGCGGGCGCTGGCGCTGCGGGCGGCGTTCGAGGGGCGTCCCGGGGCGGCGGTCGACTACGCGGGCGACTGGGTCGCCCTGCGGCCGTGCAGCGAAGGCGCGGTCGCGGCGGGGGAGCAGGCCGCCGCGCGGGTGCTCGCCCGCCTGTCGTAGCCGCCCGCCCGCCTGTCAACGACGTACGCGCATGGAGAGAAAGCAGATGGCCTTCTTCACCCGGCCCATGGAGTTGGGCACCCTTTTCGACGACCTCGCCGAACGCGGCCGCCGGACCGGCGTGCACGTGAGCCGCCCTCTGGACATCGCCCCCCACCTCGGCACCGACCTCGACCTGCCGGACCTGGCAGAGCTGGTCAGGGAGGCGGCCGGCTGGCTGGCAGCCGCCGGCGCGCGCCGCGGTGACCGGGTCGCCGTCGTCAAGCGCAACCACTGGGACTACGTGCTGCTGTCCTGCGCGGCCGCGCGCATCGGGGCGGTGCCCGCCACACTGTCCGCCGACCTGCCGCCCGACGTGCTGGAGATCCTGCTCAAACGGCTGGAGCCCGCGCTCCTCGTCACCGACTCCGCCCTCGCCGCCCGGCCCGGCCTGGCCTTCCACGCGCCGCGCACCCTGGTCGTCGACGGCACGGCCGACGGGCTCTTGTCGCTGGACGACGTGCGCGGCTGGGCCGTGCCGCCGGTGCACCGGCCCGCGCTGGACGATCCGCTGGCCGTCATGCACACCTCGGGGACGACCGGGGTGCCCAAACTCGTCGTGCACTCCACCCGTACGCTGCTGCGCCGCCTGGCCGGGTTCGAGGCCCATCGGTGGCCGGTGCTGGGCAGCCGTCCGGACGACGTCGTGGCGAGCGCCATCTCCTTCGCCCACGGGCGGGCCCTGGCCTGGACCGCGAGCGTGTTGTGGCTCGGCCCCGCCAAGGTGCTGGCCGTCTCCGCGCCCGGCTGGGAGGAGGCCGGCCCGTTCCTGGCCCGGCACCGGCCCACGACGCTGGAGGCGCTGCCGGCCACATACGTGCGGTGGCAGCGGCGCACGCTGGGCGAGGCCGGCCCGTTCGCGCGGGTACGCCTGTACATCAGCACGTTCGACGCCGTGCACCCGCCCACCGTGCGCGCCTTCTTGAACGCCACCCGGCGCCGGCGGCCGGTGTGGATGCAGGGCTGGGGGCAGAGCGAGACCGGGCCGCTGACCTTCCGCCTGCTCACCCGCCGGTCCATGGCGGACGGCGACGGCCGGCACCCGACCACGCGCGACCTCGGGCGTCCGGTGCCCACGCGGACCCGGCTGCGGGTGGTGGACCGCGAGACGTTGCGTCCGCTGCCGCGCGGCGCGAGCGGGCTCGTGGTCTGCCGCACCAAGGCCCTGTGCCTCGGGTACGTCGGCGAGCAGGACCGGTGGCTGGGCAAACGGCTCGGAGGGTGGTGGCACACCGGGGACGTCGGGGCGCTCAGTCGTACCGGCCGGGTGCGGTTCGTGGACCGGGAGACCGACACGATCCCGGGCGCGAGCTGCGTGGAGCTGGAGGACGTGATCGACGACCGGCTGCCCGGGGTGCTGGAGTGCGTGATCCTGGGCGTTCCCGGACGGCCCTCCGTGCCGGTCGTGGTCACCGAGGACGGCGGCCTCGACCGCGACGCGTGGCGGCGGGCCGTCGCGGACCTGCCCGAGCTGGCCGACCCCGTGGTGATCACCTGGGACCAGGTCCCCCGCACCGGCACGGGCAAGGTCCGCAGAACGGCGCTGCGCGAGCTGCTGGGCGAGACCCCGGACACCTACGGCACCGGGCGGTGGACGTGAGGCCGGGATCGCGGGCCGCCGGCCGGTCCGTCGCCGAGCGGGAGATTGTCGCCTGGCCGCTGGCGGGCGTGGTGGTGCGGGCGCGCGGCGAGTCGGTCGCGTTGCGGGTGGCCGTCCAGCGGTTGTGCGCGCTGGGCTGCGAGGTCCGGTTCGACGGCGCGCCGCCGCCGGACGGGGCGCCCGCCGGGTGGCTGGGGGTCGCGTCCGCGCCGTTCGGCAGGCCGGGGAGGCGCTGCCGGAGTGCGGGATCGGCTGGTCGGGGCCGGTCGGGGTGCCGATGGCGGACGAGCGCGACGTGCAGGCGGCCTGCGGGATCGCCCACGTGCACGGGCGGGCCACCGGCGGGCCGAGGACGCTGCGCCTGGACTACGCGTCGGTGTGCGCGGGGGTGCTCAGCGCCCAGGCGCTCACGGCGGTGCTGCTCGCGCTGCTGCGGGGCGGGCCCGCGCTGGCGGCGCGCACGTCCGTCGCGCAGGCGGCGCTGCTCGCGCTCACCCAGTACATCGCGGTCGCCACCTGTGAACGCTCCGACCCGCCCCTCTCCGCGGGCGGCATGCCGTCCCGGGGAGAGGGGCGGGTGCCGCCGTTCCGGTCGGCGGACGGCGTGCGGTTCGAGATAGAGACGTTCGACGCCGAGTGCTGGCGGCGGTTCTGGGACCTGCTCGGCGCCGAGCCGCGGGCCGCGGCGGCGGGCTGGCCGCCGTTCCAGCAGCGGTTCGCGACGGCGACCTGCACGCTGCCGTCCGGCCTGGGCAGGACGGCCGCCGTCGCCGGTTACCGGGACGTCGTGGCGGCCGCCGCGGACGCCGGTGTCAGCGTGCTCCCCGTGCGGGACGCGGACGCGCCGCTGGCGCCCCCGCCCACCTCGCCGTGGCGGCTGCGCGCGCTGACCGAGGCCGCCGCCGGGGAGCCGGCCGGCCTGCCGCCGCTCGCCCGGGACGCCCTGAGCCCGCTGGCCGGGTTGCTCGTCGTGGAGTCCACCAACCGGGTGCAGGGGCCGCTGGCCGGGCACGTGCTCGGCCTGCTCGGCGCGGACGTCATACGGCTGGAGCCGCCCGGCGGGGACCCGCTGCGCGGCGTGCCGCCGATGGCGGGGCCCACCTCGGCCCGGTTCCTCGCGCTCAACCGGGGCAAACGCGCCCTCGAAGCCGACCTCAAGTCCGGCGCCGGACGCCGGGCCGCCCTGCGCCTGATCGCCTGCGCCCACGTGTTCCTGCACAACTGGCCGCCCGGCCGGGCCTGCTCGTACGGGCTGGACCACGACGACCTCGCGCCCATGCGGCCGTCCCTGGTGTACGCGCAGGCCGGGGGATGGGCCGAGGCGCTGCCCCCGCCGCAGCCCATGGGCACCGACTACCTGGTGCAGGCCTACAGCGGGGTGGCGGCGCGGCTGGCCGGACCCGGCGAGCAGCCCGCGCCGTCCCTGATGACGCTCACCGACGTGCTGGGCGCGCTGATCAGCGCCGAAGCCGTCGTCGCGGCCCTGGTGGCCCGCGCCCGCACCGGCGCCGGCGTACGTGCCGGGACGGCGCTCATGGACGCGGCCCGCCTGCTGCGCGCCGGCCCGCCCGGGACGGCCCCGGCGAGCCGGGAGACCGCCCCCGTGACGGATCTGGCCGCCATGGCCGACGACCCCGCATTCGACCGGGTGCTCGACCGTACCCCGCAAGCCGCCTACAGCCGTGCCCCCTGGACGTTCGTGCCAGCCCCCCGCCACGAGGAGGCCCTCTGAATGCGTACCGACCCCCTGCCCTGGACGTCGGCCAACGGGATCGTCCTGGCCGACCGCGTGCCCGCAGGCGTGCGCGCGGCATGGACCGCCCGCGGCCTGTGCCCCGACCTGGACCTGTACAGCCTGTTCAGCCGGCACGTGCGGCGCACGCCGGAGCGTGAGGCGGTCGCCGACGAGACCGGCTCGCACGACTTCGCCGCGCTGGACGCCCGCGTGCGCCGGGCCGCCGCCGCACTGGCCGCCGCCGGGCGCGGACCGGCCGACATCGTCGCCGTCCTGCTGCCCAACGGGCGCGACGCGGTGGTGGCCGAGCTGGCGGTGGCCGCCGTCGGCGCGGTGGCCCTGCCCATCCCGCACACGCGGGGGCGGCGCGACATCGCGGGCCTGCTGAACCGGTCCCGGGCGGCCGCGCTCATCACCGTGCCCGAGCTGGCTCTGGGGCTGCGGGCCGGGTTGCCGTACCTGGCGCAGACGTGGACGTTCGGCCCGCCCATGCCGGGCACCCGATCGCTCGACGAGGTGGCCGAGCGGGACGTCCGCGGGTGGCGGCCCGCGTGCCCGGCCGCCGAGTGGCCCGCCCGCATCCTGCTCTCCTCCGGCACGGAGTCCGAGCCGAAGATGGTCGCCTACTCCCACAACGCCATGGCCGGCGGCCGGGGCGCCTACCTGCGGGCCGTGCTGGGCGAGGACGGGCCCACGCGCAACCTGCTGCTGGTCTCGCTGGCCTCCTCGTACGGCTCCTGCGGCACCTCCGTCCTGCTGGCCCGGCACGGCGGCACGCTGATCCTGCGCGCCCGCTTCGACGCCGCCGACGCGTTGCGCGCCGTCGAGCGGCACCGCCCCACCCACCTGTACGGCGTCCCGACGATGTTGCGCCGCATGGCCGACTCGGCGGCCGAGGCCGACCTGTCGTCGCTGCGCCGCGTCGTCACCAGCGCCCAGCCCCTGCACGGCGAGGCCAGGCAGGCGTGCGCCCGCCGCTTCGGCGTGCCGCTCGTCAACGTGTACGGCTCCACCGACGGCGTCAACTGCCACACCGGCCGCACCCCGGACCGGTGGGCCCCCGGCCTGGCCGGAACCCCGGACCCGGCCGTCGCCGAGATCACGATCCGGGACGCCGAGGGCGAGCCGGTGCCGCCGGGCGAGCCGGGCGAGATCTGGGCACTCGGCCCGATGACCCCCCTGTGCTACGTCGCCGCCCCCGACCTGGACGACCGCTACCGCGCCCCCGGCGGCTGGGTCCGCACCGGCGACCTGGGCCGCCTCGACCCCGACGGCACGCTGTGGGTCCTCGACCGGATCAAGCGCGTCGTGATGCGCGGCGGCCTCAGCATCTCCCCGGCCGAGGTCGAACGCGAGCTCAGCGCCCATCCCGACGTCGCCGACGCCTTCTGCGTCCCGGTGCCGGACGACGACCTGGGGGAGCGCATGTGCGCCTGCGTGTCGCCGCGGCCCGGCGCGAGACCGCCGTCCCCGGCCGAGCTGATCGTCTACCTGCGTGAGGAACGCGGCCTGGATCGGCGCAAACTCCCCGAACGGTTCCTCTGGCTGCCCGAACTGCCGCTCGGCCCGACCGGCAAGGTCTGCGCCGCCACCCTCACCCGGCTGGCCGCGCGGTCGGCGGTGCCCGTCCCGCGCAGCCCGATGAGGAGCGGCCGATGAGCCGGGCCGCCTACGTGTTCGGCGAGCGCCGCGACCACGTCGCCGAGCAGCACCGCTGCCTGGAGCTGGCCTACGACCCGATGACCATCGAACGCCTGGCCGAGGCGGGCGTCGGTCCCGGCATGCGGTGCCTGGAGGTGGGCGCGGGCGGCGGCAGCGTGGCGGAGTGGCTGGCCCGCCGCGTCGGATCGGCCGGGAGCGTGCTGGCCACCGACATCGAGCCCGCCTTCGAGCCCGTGGCCCCCCGGCTGGAGGTGGTCAGGCACGACATCGTCCGCGACCCGCTGCCGGAGGCCGCGTTCGACGTGGTGCACGCGCGGCTGGTGCTGCTGCTCCTGCCGGAGCGGCTGGCCGTGCTGGACCGGCTCGTCCGGGCGCTGCGGCCGGGCGGCGTGCTGCAGCTCGACGAGTTCGACATCACCTACGGCCCCGGGCTGCTGATGCCCGACCCGGCTTCGGCCGAGCTCTACGAGACGTTCATACGCGCCAAGATCCGCGTGATGACGCGCGCCGGGGTGGACGTGGCCTGGGGACGTCACGCGGCGGCGGCGATGCGGCGGGCCGGGCTGACCGGCGTCGACCCCAGGCCCCGGGTGGAGTTGTGGGACGCGCGCTCGCCGGGGGCGCGGCTGGTCGCCCACCACACCAGGCACCTGCGCGACCGGTTCGCCGAGGAGGGCCTGACCGACCGGCAGCTCGCCGGCGTGCGCGCGCTGCTGGCCCATCCGGACTTCCGCGCCACCTCGTGCGTGACCTACTCCGTGCAGGGCCGCCGTCCCCTGGAGGTGGCGTGATGCGCATCGACCTGCACGGCGCCGCGCCCGGCGTGCACTCCGCGATGGCCCGCTTCGACGCCGCCGCGAGCCGGGAGCTCGATCCCGCGATCGCCGAGCTCGTCCGGGTGCGGGCCTCGCAGCTCAACGGCTGCGCGGTCTGCCTCGGCATGCACACCCGCGCCGCCCTGGAGGCGGGCGAGGACGAGGAACGCCTGCGCACCCTCGCCCTCTGGCGCGACAGCACCCTGTTCACCGGGCCCGAACGCGCGGCGCTGGCGCTCACCGAGTCGATGACCAGGATCGCCGAGGCCGGGGTGCCGGAGGAGGTGTTCGACGCGGCCCGCGAGCACTTCGACGAGACCGGCCTGGCCCACCTGCTGTGGACGATCGCCGCCATCAACGTCTGGAACCGGATGGCGATCGCCGCCGGTCCGCCCGCCGGGTAGGCGGTCGCTGTGGCACGATCGAGGCATGCGATCCCGTACGGAGGTGGCCTTAGCGGGCCTGATCGTGCTCACGCTGACCGGCGGTTGCGCCGACCCGGCGACCCAGCGGGTGTCCCTGATGAACGACCCGTCCGCGCCGCCGTCGTCCAGCCTGGCACCGGCCATGCCCCACGTCGCCACGGACGCCCCGGCGATGCCGGGCGGCACTCCTTCGCCGTCGTACTTCCGGCCGCCCCCGTTGGTTCCGGCGACCTCCCTGGCCGAGCCCATGGCGACGGGCAAGCCGCTGACGGCGACCGGCCCGCCGCGCTTCTTCGTCACCGCCCGGACGCCGATCTTCTCCTTTGCGGACTCGTCCAAGACGGCGGACGCCACGCCGGTGCCGCCCGCCGTGAACGACGCCGTGACGGGCGCCTTCGTGGCGGCCGTGCCGCTGCCGCCCGGGGTGCGCTCGTCCTGGCACCTCGTCGCCGCCGCCCCCGACAACCGCACCTTCGTGCTGGCCGGATGGACGGGGCTGGACACGCCCCTCAGGCTCTTCCGCATCCGTCTCGACGAGAAGGGGCGGCCCGGCGAGCCGGAGCTCGTGCCCGACCTGGAACCCGAGCGCGACCAGGTGACCGCGATGGCGCTCAGCCAGGACGGCACCAGGCTCGCCTACACCGTCACGCTCATCGGCGGCGGGACCAAGGTGGCGGTCCTCGATCTGGCCACCGGGCGGCGGCGGGACTGGGTCACCCGGGAGAGCACCGCCGTCATGGGGCTGGCCTGGGCCCCCGACGGGCGGCGGGTGGCCACGGTGCTGGGCCGAGGGGGCCTCAGCGTGCTCGACCTGGGGAACGCGGGCACCGATCTGATCGCCGCGTCGCGGCCGGTCAGGCCGGACAGGGCGGTGTGGAGCCCCCAGTCGGTGGCCTTCACCCCCGACGGGGGCGCCCTGCTGTACTCCAACGGTCACGATGTCGAGCGGGTGCCGATCGGGGGCGGCCGGCCCCAGGTGGTGGCGCGGCTGACCCTGCCGCGGGGAGCCTCGCTGGGCCTTCGCTTCAGCATCGACGGGACCGGCAGGCACCTGCTGTACACGGACGGATGGCGGGCGCACCGGGTCGACCTCGCCGACGAGTCCACCACGTCGGTCCCGATCGACGCGGGCGAGCGCTCGGGCGAGGGCGAGTCACCGGTCGCCGCCTGGTGAGGGGTCAGGTGCCGAGGTGCTGGGCCTCGTGTTCCCACTGGTCGCGGGGCTGGGTGTGCAGGCGCCAGTAGTGCTCGGCGATGTCGTCGGGGTCGAAGGCGGTGCCGGGGGCGACCACGCCGGCCACCGTGACGCTGGCCACGTGCACGCCGTCCGCGCCGTACTCCTGGTCGAGCAGCGTCACCAGGGTCCGGACGCCGGCCTTGCCCAGTGACAGGCTCACGTAGTCCGGCTTGGGGTACGGCATGCCGCCCGTGACGATGAACGTGCCGCCGCCGCGCCCGGCCATCCCCGGCGCCACGTGGGCGGCGGCGGTGAGCGCCCCGACGACGTTGACCGCGTACGCGTCGAGCTGGGCCCGCGCCGGCAGCTCCCCGGGCCGGTCGGCCTGGACGATCGCGGCGTTGTAGACCACGACGTCGGGCGGGCCCAGCTCGGCGGCCGTCTTGTCGAGCGCGGCGCGCAACGCGTCCTCGTCGGTGCTGTCGGCGACCGCCGTGGCGACCGGCACCCCGTACGCGGTGAGGGACGCCGCCGCCGACTCCACCGTCCGCGCGCTGCGCGCGACCAGGCCGACCGGCAGCCCCTCGGCGGCGAACCGGCGCGCCACCGCCTGCCCGATCCCCGGCCCCGCTGCGATGATCACTGCTCCGGACACCTTCATCTCCCATCTGTATTGGCGACAATGGGCACGATAAAGGGTCACATCCATGTGAAGGTCAACCCGGAGGTTCCATGCGAATCGGCGATCTCGCCCGGCAGACCGGAGTGAGCCGCAGGCTGCTGCGCTACTACGAGGACCAGGGCCTGCTCAAACCGCTGCGCCTGCCGAACGGCTACCGCGAGTACGCCGAGACCGACGTCGCGGAGGTGCGCCACATCCGCGCGCTGCTCGACGCCGGCCTGCCCACGTCGGTCATCACCAGGGTGCTGCACTGCGTCCATGACGACGGCGCCGACATGGTGCCCTCCTCCTGCCCCGAGATGATGGACAACCTCAACCGCGAGCGCGCCCGCATCAGCGGCGAGATCAGCCGCCTGGCGGCCTCGCGGGAGGCGCTCGACTCCATGCTCGCCACCGCCCGCGAGCCTGCCGCGAGGAAGCGTCCGCCCAGGTGAGAGGATGGACGGCATGGATCTGGGGGGCATCCGGACGATGAGTCGCGAGGAGTGCCTGACGCTGCTGTCCACGGTCCCCGTGGGCCGGGTGGCGTGGGCGCGGCCGGGCGGCACGATCATCGTGCTGCCGGTGAACTTCACGCTCGACGCCGACACCGTCGTGTTCCGGATCCCGCCCGGCCGCATCCTGGAGGCGATCGAGCACCGTGTGCCGATGGCGTTCGAGATCGACGACATGGAGCCGGCCATGCGCACCGGGTGGAGCGTGCTGGTGACCGGCGTCGCGGAGGTCGTCCGGGATCGGGAGGAGGCCGGGCGGCTGGAACGGCTGACCGGCGCGCCCTGGCCGGAGCTGACCGATCCGGTGCTCGTCCGGCTGCCGTTGCACCGCATGTCCGGGCGCCGCCTGCCGCTGCATCCGGGTGGGGTGGTGGTCGAGCGCCTCGGCGGGGAGGCGTGAGGCCGAGAGCAGGCTCACACGGGTGGGACGAGCGTGAAGTAGCGGTCGAGCAGGGCCCGGTCGCCGCGTACGTCGAGCCGGTCGGCGGGCAGCCGGTGCCACAGGTGCAGCAGCAGGTCGGAGGCCGTTCCGGCGAGCTCGACCGCGCCCTTTGAGTCGCCGGTGAGCCGGACGTCGTCGCCGTCGAAGCACACCGCCCACCTCCCTGGCCCGTCGCTCTGGCGGAACAGGTAGCGCTCGCCCTCGCCGGGCGGGGCCTGCGTCCAGGAGCGGCGGGCCGGGGCCATCACCTCGAAGACCTGGGTGACGGCGTCGGCGGCGAACGCGGCGTCGATCGGGGCGGCCGGGCCGAGCGCGTTCTCGGCGTCCCAGCGGTGGACGGCCGCCTCGATGGCCTGCATACGCTGCCAGAACCCGACGGTCTGCGCCGCGGACCACGTCCAGGCGGGGTCGTCGGGGGAGGCGGCGGAGAAGCGCGCTCCGAGACGCGCGGCGCCCTCGGCGAACCAGTCGAGCACGGCCGGGGGCACCGGCCCGGTGTTGGGCGCGCGGTCGGGGTGGGGCCAGTCGCCGAAGTCCGCCGGCAGGCCGAGCACGGCGACGTCGGCGGGGTCGGGCAGCCCGGGAAGACGGTCGTCGATGACCGCGTGCACGTGCCGGTGCACCGCGCCCAGGTGGATGACCAGGTCGGCGACCGACCACCCGGGACAGGACGGCACGAGGGGCGCGCCGCCCGCCGAGGTCGCCCGCCGCGCGGCCGCCTCGAACGCCCGCACCTCCCGGTGGAAGTGCGCGACATGATCCATGAGCTCGCTCCGATCGGCCGGGGGCGGATGTCGGATCTCGGGGTCGGACGAAGTTATGCGCGGGACGGATCGGCTCGAAACTATACCGGTCAGCCGGTACAGTAACGGCCATGCCACGACCCAGTTCCAAGGACCGGCTGCTCGACGCCGCCGCCGACGTGCTGCTGACGGAAGGCGCGGAGTCGCTGACGCTGGAGGCGGTCGCCCGGCGGGCGGGCGTCTCCAAGGGCGGCCTGTTCTACCACTTCCCGACCAAGCAGGCCCTGGTCGCCGCCATGGTCGCGCGGCTGACCGACGCCTTCGACCAGGCGCTGGCGGCGGCCGGCGGACGGCCGGGCGACTTCCTGAGAGCGTACGTGCGGGCCACGATCCCCGAGCGGCACACCGCCTGCGTCCCGGCCGACCGGGTCACCGTCGCGCTCCTGGCGGGCGTGCTGGTCGACCCGGCCGGGCTGGAGCCGCTGCGCGAGCGGTTCGCGGCCTGGCAGGCCCGGCTGGCCGACGACGGCATCGACCCGGCCGCCGCGACAGCCGTCCGGCTGGCGGTGGACGGCTGGTGGGCCGCCCGCCTGCTCGGCCTCGGCGAACCCGGCCCCGGCCTGCACGAACCCGCCCGCCGCTACCTGATGGAGGCCATCGACCGTGCTGCGCGCGACTAAGGCGTTGATGGTGCTGACGGATCTCGGCTTCGTGGCCTACTTCACGGTCACCGGCCTCGGCCTGATCCCGCCCGAATGGGCCTTCGCCGACTATGCCGATCCGCTGATGGCCGACTGGAACTGGTCGTTCCTCTGGATCGACCTCCTGGCCAGCGCCACCGGCCTGACCAGCCTGTGGCTGCTGCGCCGGCGCTCGCCCGCGGGCGAGCCGCTGATGCTGGTCTCGCTGGTGCTGACGGCGGCCTCGGGGCTGATGGCGATCGCGTTCTGGACGCTGCGCGGCGACTTCTCGCCCGCCTGGTGGATCCCCAACCTCTACCTGCTGCTCTTCCCGCTGCCGGCGATCGCCGCGCTCACCGCCCGGGGAAGAATTCCGCGCTCTGGACGTATTCCATCGCCCTGACGAACCCGGGGTCGGCCAGCCGGCGCTCCGCCTCCTCGGCGGAGACGTCCTCGACGTGGGTCTGGATCCACCACAGGTTGCCCCAGGGGTCGCGCACCCGGCCGACGAGGTCGCCGAAGAACAGGTGCGTGACGTCGGTGACGGACGTGCCGCCCGCCTCGACCGCGCGGCGGTGGACGGCCTCGGCGTCGGGCACGTACAGGCGGAGCAGGCCGGGTGTCGAGGGCCATTCGGGCCGGGCGTCGAACAGCATCACCACGGCGTTCCCGATCCGCACCTCGGCGTGCTGGACCTCGCCGTCCGGGCCGGTCATCCGGCCCAGCTCGACGGCGTCGAAGGCGGCTTCGAGCCAGTCGATCAGCCCGGCGGTGTCCCGCGAGACGATCCACGGCGTCACGCTGGTGTAGCCCTCGGGGATGGGGTTGACGGTCATGATGTGCCTCCTCGATCGGTGCGTCGAGACGACGTTATGAGGCCAGTAGGTCAATTCCTGTCCTACATGGGCGGCATTCTTGGACGCATGACGTCCTTGCGGTTGCTGAGCCTGCTGTCCCTGCTCCAGACCCCGCGCGAATGGCCGGGCGGCGAGCTGGCCGAACGGCTCGGGGTCAGCCGCCGCACGGTCCGGCGCGACGTCGAGCGGCTGCGCGACCTCGGCTACCCGGTGGTGGCCACCATGGGCGCGGACGGCGGCTACCGGCTGGTCGCGGGCGCGGCCATGCCGCCGCTGCTGCTGGACGACGAGGAGGCCGTCGCCATCGCCGTGGGCCTGGTCACCGCGGCCCGGCATCCCGTGCAGGGCATCGAGGAGGCGTCGGTGCGCGCGCTGGCCAAGCTGGAGCAGGTGCTGCCGTCCCGGCTGCGCCACCGGGTGGCCTCGCTCGGCGCCGCGACCGTCCCGCTGCCCGGCGCCGAGGGGTTCGACGTCGATCCGGGCCGGCTCACGACGCTGGCCATGGCCGTCGCCAACCGTGAACGGGTGCGGTTCCGGTACCTGGCGGCCGACGGCGCGCGGAGTGCCCGGCTGGTGGACCCGTACCGGCTGGTGGCCGCCGGACGGCGGTGGTACCTGCTGGCCCACGACCACGACCGGGACGACCGGCGGCTCTTCCGCGTCGACCGCATCGACGACGTACGGGCCACGGGCGCCCGGATCACCACGATCGAGCCGGCGGACCCCGCCGCGTACGTCGCCGCCAAGCTCTACTCGGGCGCGCCCACGTACGAGGCGGTCGTGACCCTGCACGCGCCCGCCGAGGCCGTGGCCCGCGTGATCCCCGGCGAGGTCACCCCGCTGGACGCGGACACCTGCCTCCTGCGCGCCTCCGCCGACACCCTGGACTGGCTGGCCTTCCGGCTGATCACGCTCGGCTGCGAGTTCGAGGCGCACGAGCCGCCCGAGCTCGTCGCACACCTGCAGGGGCTGGCCGCCCGCCTCACCCGCGCGAGCGCGCCAGGAACTCCAGCACCAGCGGGCTCGCCACCTCCCGGAACTCCTCGAAGTAGGCGTGCCGCGCCCCCTCGATGAGCCGCAGCTCCGCCCCCGGGATCCGCCCGGCCAGCAGCGGGGCGTTGGCGGCCGGGTTGAACACGTCGTCGGTGCCGTGCACGACCAGCGTCGGCGCGGTGATGCCGGGCAGCACGGCCCAGGCGTCGTGCCCGGCGCTGGCGGCCAGGTGGCGGCGGCGGGCGTGGGCGGGCATGCCCGGATCGCCCACCGTCCGGTACGGCCCCGGATGCGTGGCCAGCCAGCCCGGCGTGTACATCAGCTCCAGCAGCGCCCGCCCGGCGGCGGCCCGGTCGGGTTGCGCGAGCGCCCTGCGCACGTCGGCGCCGCGTTCGAGGCCGTGGACGCCGCCGGGTGAGGTGCAGCCGAGCACCAGCGCCCCCACCCGGCCGGGATGGTCGGCGGCCAGCCACTGGGCCACCCGGCCGCCCATCGACGTGCCGTAGACGTCGGCGCGGGCGACGCCCAGCTCGTCGAGCACGGTCAGCACGTCTTCGGCGAACCCGCGGGTGGTGTAGGGCTCGTCGGGCTTGTCGCTGTCGCCGGTGCCGCGGTAGTCGAAGGTGATCGTGCGGTGGGCGCGGTCGAAGTCGTCGCGGACCGGGTCCCACCAGCGGTGGTCGTTGGCCTGGCCCTGGAGCAGCACGAGCGCGGGGCCGCTGCCGCGGACCTGGTAGGACAGCTTGACGCCGCCCGTCGTCATGGCGAAAGGCACGCCTTCGATGGTGCCACGGCGACACTCGTGCCCTTGACGGAGTGAGTACTCACTCCGTACTGTGAAGGCATGACGAACGAGACGAGCCGGCGGAGAGCGCCGGCGATGAGCCCGGAACGACGCCGCGAGATGATCGTGAAGGCCGCCCTCCCCCTGGTGGTGGAGTACGGCACCTCCGTGACCACCGCCCAGGTCGCCCGCGCGGCCGGCATCGGCGAGGGCACGATCTTCCGCGCCTTCGGCGACAAGGAGGCGCTGCTCGCCGCCTGCATGGCCGAGGCGCTGCGCCCCGACGACACCCTCGCCCACGTGTCCGCGATCTCCCTCGACCTGCCGCTGGGCGACCGGCTGGTGGAGGCCGCCGAGGCGCTGCGCGGCTACCTGGCCAGGATGGGCGCGGTCGCGGGCGCCCTGGCCACCACCGGCGGCCTGCACCGCCCCGACCCCGGAGGCGAGGCCCGAGCCGCCGAGGGCGGCGGGCGGCCCGTGTCCGGGCGGGAGCAGTCGATGGCGGCCTCCCGCGAGGCCCTGGCCGGGCTGTTCGAGCCCGAGCGCGACCGGCTCAGGCTGGCCCCCGAGCGCCTGGCTGAGGCGTTCCAGTTCATGGTGATGGCGGCCGGCCGCGGCCCGTCCCCGCTGAGCTCGGAAGAGCTGGTGGACCTGTTCCTGAACGGCGCGCTCGGGGCGGGCGAACGCCTTTGACCGACCTCTACGAGGACCTCGCGCCCCGCCGCCGCACGGCGGTCACCTTCGCCTTACTCGGCTGCGCCTTCCTGGGCATGCTCGACGGCACCGTCGTCGGCACCGCGCTCCCGCGCATCGTCGCGCAGGTCGGCGGCACCACCTCCTGGTACGTCTGGCTGATCACCGCCTACCTGCTCACCTCGTCGGTGAGCGTCCCCATCTACGGCCGCTTCTCCGACCTGTACGGCCGCCGCCGCCTCCTCCTCTCCGGCATCGCGATCTTCCTGACCGGCTCCCTGGCCTGCGGGCTCGCCGGCTCGATGGAGGTCCTGATCGTCAGCAGGGCCGTCCAGGGGGTCGGCGCGGGCGCGCTGCTCACCCTGGGCATGGCCCTGATCCGCGACCTCCATCCGCCGCACCGGACGGAGGGCCTGATCCGCATGCAGACCCTGCTGGCCGCCATGATGATCGTCGGGATGGTCGGCGGGCCGCTGCTCGGGGGCCTGCTCGCCGACCACGCGGGCTGGCGCTGGGCGTTCCTGGTCAACCTGCCCGCCGGGGCGCTCGCGGCCACGCTGATCGCGCTGCTCCTGCCCGACCGGCGTCCGCCGCGCAGCTCGGGCAGGCTCGACGCGGCCGGGATCGCGCTGCTCACCGCGGGCCTGTCGCTGGTGCTGGTCGGCCTGAGCCTCAAGGGCAACACCGGCCGCGGCTGGAGCGACCCGGCCGTGCTCGGCTCGCTGCTCGGCGGGGTGGCGCTGCTGGTCGCGCTCGTCCCCGTCGAGCGGCGGGCGGACACGCCGGTGCTGCCGCCGCGGCTGATGCGCCGCCGCACGTACGCGGCGCTGCTCGCGGGCGGGTTCTTCTTCCAGGTGGCGGGGCTGCCCGCGGGCGTGCTGCTGCCGCTGTACCTCCAGCACGTACGCGCCTACTCGGCCACGGTCTCCGGCCTGCTGCTGCTCCCGATGCTGGTGGGCATGATCGCGGGGAACCGGCTGACGGCCGTCCTCGTGCTGCGTTCCGGCCGGACCAGGCCGGTGTTGCTGACCGGGGCCGCGCTGGTCACCGCCGGCACCATCGCCTTCGCCGCGCTCGGCCCGCGCACCTCGCCGTACCTGGTCGGGGTCTGGCTGCTGCTCGTGGGTCTCGGCACGGGCCCGGCCATGGGCGGGCTCACCATCGCCACGCAGAGCAGCGTCCCGCACGCCGACATGGGCACGGCCACCGCGGGCTCGGCGTTGTCGAAGCAGCTCGGCGGCTCCTTCGGCCTGGCCTGCGCCCAGTCGCTCATCGGCGCGCAGGTCGGTGCGGCGGCCGTGGGCTCCACCGTCGCCTGGACCGGCGGTGTCGCGGGCCTGCTGGCCTTCGCCGTCCTGTTGCTGGTCCGCGAGAACGGGCTCCCGTCCCGGCAGCCGGCCGCCGTCCGGGCCTGAGCGGAATCGGGGGAAACGCGGGAATGTTCCTGGGGGAGCCCCCGTTACATAGACCGTGGCCGGTGTGTCCAGTGTCCCCGGGCCTCACCTATTGCCTTCGCGGACTACCGTTCGGCTGGAGCCGCGTTGTGCCTTTCGCCGAGAGGCGACCTGCACACCGGTACACGCACACGTGGAAGCCCGCCCTCTCCGGAGGGCGGGCTTTCGCGTCGTTCACGCCGGGCGGTTCTTCACGTAGTACGGGTCGGTGATGCCGCCGGGGCAGGCCAGCTCCTCGGCGTCCAGGTGGGTCAGCTTGGCCCCGGCCTGGTAGGCGCTCTGCAGGAACTCCAGCACGCCCGCCACGGGATCGCCCATGGCCCGCACGTCGTCGTAGCGCAGCACGGCCAGATGGCTGCCGCGCGCGGGCAGCCACTCGGCCTGCTCGGGCAGCAGCGGCTCCAGCTCCAGCCCCTTCGGCTCCGGCGCCGTGTAGGAGTAGAACGCCGGCCAGGGCCGCTCCTTGTCGCCGAACCAGAACCCCGCGCTGATCACCTCCCGGCTGTACGCCTCGCGCGTGACCGGGTCGGCCTCCTCCGGCACCTCGGCCGGGCGTCCGGTGAAGCGGGTGACCGCGATGTCGAAGGTGTGCCAGAAGTGGTGCACCGGGCTGACCTTGCCGCCGAAGTCCGCGGCGAACCGGTCGAGCAGCTGCGCCACCTGCGACAGGATCCGCCAGTAGCGGTTGATCAGGATCGGGTCGTAGTGCGCGTGGCGGGTGTCCTCGGCGAACGGCGTCTCGTCGTCCAGGTCGTACGGCACCGCCCAGATCTCCGGCCGGATCCCCAGGTCGGCCAGCGTCTGGAAGAGCCGGGACTGGAAGGCGGCCACCGACAGCCCGATCATGCTGAACTCCGCGCTGCGGCCGTCCAGCACGTCGATCACCAGGCGGTGGCGGACGAGGTCGAAGTCCACGCAGAACAGCGGCTGCTCGGCGAGACCGCCCATGGGACGTGTCGTCAGGCCGCGCCCGGTCAGATGGAACGGCACCTGCCACCAATGGTTACGCCGGTTACTCACCGTCAGCCGGATTTTCCCGACGATCTGCGCGAAGCGGTGGAAGGTCTCCTTGGTGTCGGCCCACTCTTCGAATGGCATGGCCGGAAAGAGCTCCATGTGTCCATCGTAACTACGCTGCGTAACCATTCTTCGGGGGTCTCCGCTAATATCCGGCTTGAAGGGTGGTTCAAGTCGAGGAGCCGGGGCATGCGGGACACGTTGATCGACATTGGCGAGGTGGCCAGGCGTACCGGGCTGGCCGCGTCCGCGCTGCGCTTCTACGAGCGCAAGGGGCTCATCGAGGCCGAGGGCCGCAACGGCCTGCGCCGCGTCTACCTGCCCGAGACGCTGGACCGGCTGGCGCTGATCACCTGCGCCCGCGACGCCGGGTTCACGCTGTCGGAGATCGCCGAGTTCCTGCGCGCCCGGCCGGCGGACACGCGGTTGCGCGAGCGCATGGCCGCCAAGGAACGCGAGGTCGACCAGCGGGTGCGGCAGCTCACCCGGCTGCGCGACAGCCTGCGCCACGCGGCCGTGTGCGAGCACGACCCGCTGGTCGAGTGCCCCGAGTTCAAGCGCGCCGTGAAGGCCGTCAGCCAGAGCTGACGTACTTGCGCGGGCGCAGGGCGTGGGCGCGCAGCGCGGCCAGGGCCGCGTACTGGCCGGGCCGGTCCATCCGGACGACCAGGTCGTCGCTGTAGGCCAGGCCCAGCGCGGTGAGCTGGGAGACCAGGTCGGCGACCGGCGCGGTGACGTCGTCGAGGCTCGTGGCCGGGTGCCAGCCCTCGCCGCCCACCACCTCGGCCACCCGTTCGCGCAGCTCGGCGGGGGACATCAGGACGCCGTCGGCCAGCAGCATGAGCGTGGCCTCGCGGGCCGAGACCTCGAACTCGTGCTCACCCCTGGCCAGCAGCAGCCGGGTGATCGCCTCCCACATGGCCTCCGGCGAGCCCAGCAGGTGCCGGCCGTAGTCGGTGATGGCCAGCCGGGCGCCGTCGCGGCTGATCGCGCCGAGCTCGCGCTCGGCCAGCTCGCGCAGCCGCAGCGCCGCGGGCGAGGGGGCCAGCCGGAGCGGCAGGCTGCCCTCGGAGGCGGCCAGGGACAACAACTTGCGCAGGGCGGGCAGGGGCTGCGGGGTGACCGGCGCGTACAGGCGCACCTCGAACGGCTGCGCCAGCTCCCGCCTGGCCGGGCCGCGACCGAGCACCCAGCGGTTGAGCCGTTCGCCGTGCACGCGGTTGAGCCAGCTGTCGCCGCCCAGCTCGGCGCGGGGCTCGGTGAGCCAGCGGCGGGTGAGCGCGGTGCGGTCGATGTCGTCGCCGGCGACGATCGCCAGTTCGAGCGCCGCCGAGCAGGCCACGTGCGCGCCCAGCTCCTCCGGGCCCATGATCATGCTCCACTGCAGCTCGGGCACGTCGGGCGGGAGCACGCCCGTGGCCTCCAGGGCCTTCTGGTAGGCGCTGGTGCCGGCGTCCTCGCCCTCCTGGGCGTAGGTGCGCAGGATCTGCGCGGTGGTGGGGGACACGCACAGGGCGGCGTAACGTTCCATGCCGCCCAGTTGCAGCAGCCGTGCGAGCGAGCGGGACAGGCGTTCGTGGTCGCCTCCGGGCCGGAGCGGGCCGACCTTGATCGGAAGCGTGTACCAGAGGAACTCGCAGACGTCGAGCTGGGTCACCGTCTCCAGCGGTTCCCCACCCGTCAACCATTCGACGGCGGTCCTGGCCTCCTCGGCCAGGTCCGGCTGAGATCGCTCCAACTCGGCGAGAAGGGCGGTGACATCCGGTGCACTCATGCCTCGAAGTTTGCCGTATCGAACCCAGCTATGACGATGACCGAATGCGGTGCGTATTGGGTCTTGCACAGCGACTACCCTACGAAACCGATGTTTACCTACAGTGAGCGGGTCAGATCCATCGTTTGTCGAACAGCATCCGGGCCTTCCACTCGGTGTACGGGATCACCTCGGCGGACAGGATCGGGTGCAACCACCAGAAATTGATCAGAGCCAGCAGCGCGTACGCGCCGACCACCGCGGCCCCCAGCGTGCGGCGCATCGGCATGGCCCCGGTCTCCGTCGGCGTGGCTGGCCCGATGAGCAACCCGGCGCACAACGTCAGCGCCAGGATCATGAACGGCACCATGGGGATCGCGTAGAACAGGAACATCGTGCGGTTCTCGGAGATGGCGAAGTAGAACCAGGGCAGCCACCCCATCGCGTACGCCAGCAGCACCGCCCCCGCCCGCCAGTCGCGCGAGGAGACGTACCAGGCGATCAGGGCCACCAGCGCGGCCAGCGCGCCGAACCAGATCACCGGCGTGCCCACGCCGAGCACCGCCTCCGAGCAGTCCTTGGCCCCGCACACGTTCTGCTTGCCCTCGTAGAAGAAGGCCACCGGACGCAGCAGCAGCGGCCACTGCCACGGCTCCGACATGTACGGATGGGACGTCTCCAGCCCGTTGTGGAAGGTGAAGACCTGCCACTGGTACTGGACCCATGAGCGCATGGAGTCGAACAGGAAGAAGAAGGGGCCGGAGGAGGTGGCCTGGTCCCAGTTGCGGCCGTAGCCGCCCGCGGAGGCGAACCAGCCGGTCCAGGTGGCCATGTAGGCCAGGAAGGGGATGACGGTGAAGGACAGGACGGCGTGGGGGAGGTCTTTGTTCCAGGCTCCGGCGTAGGGGCGTTTGAGTCCGATGGCTCGGCGGGCGCCGAAGTCCCACATGAGGGACATGATGGCGAAGGCGACGGCGAAGGCGAGTCCGGACCATTTGACGGACATGGCGAAGGCGAGGCAGACGCCGGCGGCCAGGCGCCAGGGGCGGGCTCCGAGCCAGGGGCCGTGGGGTGAGACGGGTGAGTTCTCGTACCAGGCGACCAGCCGTTCGCGGGCGCGGTCGCGGTCGACCACCAGGCAGGCGAACGCGGCCAGCACCCAGAACATGAGGAACACGTCGAGCAGCGCGGTGCGCGAGAGCACGTAGTGGAGGCCGTCGAGGGCCAGCAGCAGGCCGGCGAAGCAGCCGAGCAGCGTGGAGCGGGTCATCCGGCGGGCCACCCGGGCCAGGACGAGGATCGACAACGTGCCGATCAGCGCCGCGGCGAACCGCCAGCCGAACGGGTTGAGCCCGAACAGCCACTCACCGGCGCCGATCATCCACTTGCCCAGCGGCGGATGCACCACGTACGAGGCGCACTTGTCGAGGGTCTCCTGCGTGCACGACTGCCAGATGTCGGTCTTCCCGGCCAGGATCGCCTTGTCCGCGTCTTTGATCGTGACGCGCTCGACGCCCCAGTTGATCAGGGAGAAGGCGTCCTTCATGTAGTAGGTCTCGTCGAAGACCACGGCGCGCGGGTGGCCCAGGTTGACGAAGCGCAGAATGCCGCCGAAGAGCGTGACCAGCAGCGGGCCGACCCACCCCCACAGGACGCTGCCGCGCATGGGGGGATCACCCGGTCACGCAGGGACCGCGTCTGCGATTGACTCTCGCCGACCTCCGGGTTGTCGTAGGCCTGGTACGGGGAATCGGTCACCGCCATTCGGACATCGTACGGGCCCCAAGCCGTTAGGTACTGCAAGAATCACGGTCTAATTGGTATGCCCTGCCACAATGGTCGGGTGACTGGAGAAGGCAGGTTGGTGCTGGCCGGAGCCCCCATCGGTCAGGCGGGTGACGTCTCGCCGCGGCTGCGGGAGGTGCTCGCCGGCGCCGACGTGGTGGCCGCCGAGGACACCAGACGGCTGCGCAGGCTCGCCACCGAGCTGGGCGTGGAGATCAGCGGCCGGGTGGTGTCCTACTACGACCAGAACGAGGCGGGGCGCGCCCAGGAGCTCGTCGAGGCGCTGAGACAGGGCCGCACGGTCGTGGTCATCACCGACGCCGGGATGCCCGGGGTGTCCGACCCCGGCTACCGCCTGACCCACCTCGCGGTCGAGGCGGGCATCACGGTGACCGCGCTGCCGGGGCCGAGCGCCGTCACCACGGCCCTCGCCGTGTCGGGGCTGGCCAGCGACAGGTTCTGCTTCGAGGGTTTCCCGCCGCGCAAGACCGGCGACCGGGCGCGGCGGCTGTCCGCGCTGGCGGCCGAGGAGCGGACGATGGTCTTCTTCGAGGCCCCCCACCGGCTGGCCGAGTCGCTGGGGGCGATGGCCGAGGCGTTCGGGCCCGATCGGCCCGCCGCCGTCTGCCGCGAGCTGACCAAGACGTACGAGGAGGTGCGCCGCGGCGGTCTCGGCGAGCTGGCCGAGTGGGCCGCGGGCGGCGTCAAGGGCGAGATCACCGTGGTCGTCGCGGGCCGCGTGCCGGGGGCGGGCGAGCCCGACATGGACGAGCTGGTCGCCGAGGTCGACCGCCGGGTGGCCGAGGGCGAGCAGCGGAAGATCGCCATCGCCGACGTGGCCAAGGGCGCGGGCGTGCCGAGACGCGAACTTTATGACCTGGTGCACAAACGCATAGGGTGATCGACATGGGGGAGACGGCACGACGGCTGGTCCCGCCGTTTCAGGGGCGGCCCCTCTTAGGCTGGGCGGGGCCGCTGCTGGTCGCCCTCTTCGGCGGGCTGCTGCGCTTCGTCCGCCTCGGCGAGCCGAAGGCCGTCGTCTTCGACGAGACCTACTACGCCAAAGACGCCTACTCCCTGCTCAGGTACGGCGTCGAGCGCGCGATGCTGGGCGACGCCAAGAACCCGATCGCCGACCGGCGGCTCATCGCCGGGAACCTGGACATCTTCCGCCAGTGCTCCCAGTCGTCCGACTGCGCCTCGTTCGTCGCGCATCCGCCGCTGGGCAAGTGGATGATCGGCGCCGGTGAGTGGCTGTTCGGGATGAACCCGTTCGGCTGGCGGTTCGCCGCGGCACTGGTCGGCACGTTGTCGATCCTCGTCCTGGCCCGGGTGGCCCGCCGGATGACCCGTTCGACGCTGCTCGGCTGCCTGGCGGGGCTGCTGCTCGCGCTCGACGGCCTGCATCTGGTGCTGTCCCGCACGGCGCTGCTCGACGTGTTCCTCATGTTCTGGGTGCTGGCCGCGTTCGCCTGCCTGGTGGTCGACCGCGACCGCGCCCGCGAACGGCTGGTCGCCTGGTACGAGAACTCACCCGTCTCACCCCACGGCCCCTGGCTCGGAGCCCGCCCCTGGCGCCTGGCCGCCGGCGTCTGCCTCGCCTTCGCCATGTCCGTCAAATGGTCCGGACTCGCCTTCGCCGTCGCCTTCGCCATCATGTCCCTCATGTGGGACTTCGGCGCCCGCCGAGCCATCGGACTCAAACGCCCCTACGCCGGAGCCTGGAACAAAGACCTCCCCCACGCCCTGCTCTCCTTCACCGTCATCCCCTTCCTGGCCTACATGGCCACCTGGACCGGCTGGTTCGCCTCCGCGGGCGGCTACGGCCGCAACTGGGACCAGGCCACCTCCTCCGGCCCCTTCTTCTTCCTGTTCGACTCCATGCGCTCATGGGTCCAGTACCAGTGGCAGGTCTTCACCTTCCACAGCGGTGTGCACGACTATCACCAGTACATGTCCGACCCCTGGACGTGGCCGCTGCTCATCCGCCCGGTGTCGTTCCACTACCCCGCGAACCTGCCGCCGTCGGCGTGCGGGGCCTCCGCGTGCGCGCAGGCGATCCACGGGGTCGGCACCCCCGCCCTCTGGTTCGGCGCGCTGCTCGCGCTGGCGGGCACGGCCGTCCTGTACGCCAGGAGACGCGACTGGCGGGCCGGGGCGGTGCTGCTGGCGTACGCGATGGGCTGGCTGCCCTGGTTCTACTACGCCCTGGCCGACGACCGCACGATGTACCTGTTCTACATGCTGCCGGTGGTGCCGTTCATGGTGCTGGCGGTCGTGCTGATGGCCGGGCTCGTGCTCGGCCGGGCCGACGCGCCGCCCACGCGCAGGGCCGTCGGGGCGGCGTTCGTGGGCGCGTTCGCGATGATCGTGCTGATCAACTTCTGGTGGCTGCAGCCGGTGCTCACGGCCGAGACGCTCACGCAGGCACAGTGGTGGGCTCGGATGCTGATGCGCTCTTGGGTGACCGCCGCCCCCAAGTGACGCCCTTGCGCAGCGTGATGGCCGCCGCGATGCAGGCCAGCGGGACGGCCGGCAGCACGTAGCGGTAGTCGAACTCGGCCGTCGCCGCCGGGGCCAGCAGCAGCCCGAACGCCCCCAGCCAGGGCAGCGCCACCGGGCCGCCGAACCTGCGCCAGCGGACGACGATGCCGTACAGGCCGATCAGCATGATGCCGCCGAGCATGATGCCGCGCAGGTAGAAGATCTTCTGGTAGCCGCTCATGATGTCCGCCCACGGGTGGACGATCCTGGTCTCGGGCGGGCCCTGCTCGTAGCTGAACGCGTCGGTGTCGGTGTGGCCGCCGCCGTAGGAGGACCACTTCGGCAGGCGCTTGGGCCGCCCGGTGTCGTCCACCTCGTAATAGGGCTTGAACTGGTACATGTTGTACGTCGACTCGTCCGGGAAGCGCGGCCGTCCCCAGTGGAAGGAGCGGAAGAAGTCGCGCGCGACCACCTTCAGGTAGTCGCCCGGCTGGGACAGGATCGCCCGGGTCGCGAACGCGCTGGCCGCGTCGTTGGTGATGCCGCTGAACTTCTTGTTGATGCCCCACCGGTGGAGGACCTCGCCGGTGCCCGTGCCGTCGCCGTTGCCCTGGCCCCACAGATACCACTGTGCGTAGTCTTTGCGCTGGTTGACCGGGTCGTTGATGCACAACAGGAGGAGCTGGACCTCCTTGTACTTGTCGATCTTCATCTCGTTGCAGTCGGCGAAGATCGCGGTACGCATGTAGAGGATGAGCCCGTCGCTGTTGGTCATCGCGAATTTGCCGTAATTTGTAGAAAACCACCCCATATAGCTAAGAACGGGAACCGCGCACGCCGCGATGACGGTCACAATGGGCCGCCACCCCGTGCGCTGGACGATCAGGTAGAGCACCACGAGCCCGAGGATCGGCATGCCGATCGACCGGGTCAGCCAGGTCAGCGCGAGCAGCAGCCCGACCACGATCCCGGCCCGCCACGACAGCCGCCGCTTCCACAGCACCAGCGTCACCACGCCCACGACCAGCAGCGTGAACAGGGTGTCGGACATGACCATCTGCTCGAGCTGGATCTGGTAGGCGTCGAACAGCACCGGCGCCGCCGCCAGCGTCGCCCCCCACTTGGGCAGCGCGAACTTGCAGCGCAGCAGGGCGTAGATGAGCGCGGCCGCGGCCAGGCCCATCAGGTGTTGCGTGAAGATGGCCAGCGTGAAGCTGTGGAACGGCTTGAGCAGCATCAGCCAGAAGCTGTAGCCGTCGGGCCTGATCGGGTGGGGCCTGGGGTGCAGCGCCACGTTGACGTACTCGTAGGAGTCGTTGAACCACATCGCCGGGCCGTAACCGAGCATGGTGATCAGCCGCAGCACGGCGCCGACGCCGAAGGCCACGGCGAACACGCGATGACGGCGCACGAGGGACAGCACGCGAGCTGCCCGGCCAGGAGCGGAGTGGTCCACAGGGGTAATCTCCGCGACGCTCACCATGCTGTAAAGAATGCCAGTCGTTTTTAGGTCTTGACCCGAGCACGCCGGGCACAGGGCATGATGGTTCACTGGAAGAGCCTTATTACTGAAGGGTTGAGACGTGGAACTGACGGTGGTCATGCCCTGCCTCAACGAGGCGGAGACCGTGGAAGTCTGTGTGCGCAAGGCATTGGCGTGCATGGAGGAGCACGGAATCGAAGGGGAAGTCCTGATCGCCGACAACGGCAGCACGGACGGCTCGCAGCAGCTCGCTCGTGATGCCGGCGCCCGTGTCGTCCACGTCGACGAGAAGGGCTACGGCAACGCCCTCATGGGCGGCATCCGCGCCGCCCGCGGCAAGTACGTCATCATGGGCGACGCCGACGACTCCTACGACTTCACCTCGTTGCTCCCGTTCGTCGAGCAGCTCCGCGACGGCGCCGACCTCGTGATGGGCAACCGCTTCAAGGGCGGCATCGCTCCCGGGGCCATGCCCCCGCTCCACCGCTACCTGGGCAACCCGGTGTTGTCGTTCATCGGCCGGCTGTTCTTCCCGTCGGCCATCGGCGACTTCCACTGCGGCCTGCGTGGCTTCCGGCGCGACTCCATCCTGCGCCTCCACCTCCAGACCGGGGGCATGGAGTTCGCCTCCGAGATGGTCGTCCGCTCCACGCTGTCCGGCCTCGACGTGCGCGAGGTGCCCACCACGCTCTCGCCCGACGGCCGTTCGCGCCCGCCCCACCTGCGCTCCTGGCGCGACGGCTGGCGCCACCTGCGCTTCCTGCTGCTCTACAGCCCCAAGTGGCTGTTCTTCTACCCCGGCGTGTTCCTGATGGTCCTCGGCCTGGTCGCGGGCACGGCGCTGACGTTCGGGCCGGTGGAGATCGGCGAGCTGGCCTTCGACGTCGACACCCTGGTCGGGTCGTCGGCGCTGGTCGTGATCGGCTTCCAGGCGGCGTTGTTCGCGGTGTTCACGAAGGTCTACGCGGCCGAGGAGGGCTTCCTGCCCGAGTCGCGGCGGATCCGGAAGATCATCGACATCGTGACCCTGGAGAAGGGCCTCGTGGTCGGCGGTCTGCTGGCGCTGGCCGGTCTGGTCGGCCTGGTGATGTCGCTGGTCCACTGGCAGGTGCGCAGCTTCGGCGCGCTCGACCCGCGCGAGTCGCTGCGCATGGTGGTCCCGGCCGCCACGGCGCTCGTCATGAGCTTCCAGACGATCTTCGCCTCGCTGTTCATCAGCATCCTCGGCATCCGCCGTACCAAGGAGAGCTCGATCGACGTGGCCGCCAAGGCGGCCGAGGAGGCCGCTGAGGCGGTCTCCCTGGAGAAGTCCAAGCACTAGGGTCCTCCGCGTCCCGGTGGGAGCCGGCGCCGGCCACGTGCCGGCGCCGGCTCCCGTCTTTCCGCGTGGGGGTTGGGGGTTTGGACGAGGAGCAGGGCCGCGCCCCGTAGGCTAAGCACATGTCCCAGCACATCTTGACCGCCGTCGCGTGGCCGTACGCTAACGGCCCCCGCCACATCGGGCACGTCTCGGGTTTCGGCGTGCCGTCCGACGTCTTCAGCCGCTACCAGCGGATGGCGGGCAACAAGGTGCTGATGGTGTCCGGCACCGACGAGCACGGCACTCCGATCCAGGTGCAGGCCGACAAGGAGGGCGTCAGCGCCCGCGAGCTGGCCGACAGGTACAACAGGGTGATCGCCGAAGACCTGACCGGTCTCGGGCTCTCCTACGACCTGTTCACCCGGACCACGACGAAGAACCACTACGCCGTCACGCAGCAGATCTTCAAGGGCCTCTACGACAACGGCTACATCTTCCCCAAGACCACGATGGGCGCGATCTCGCCCTCGACCGGCCGTACCCTGCCCGACCGCTACATCGAGGGCACCTGCCCCATCTGCGGCTACGACGGCGCGCGCGGCGACCAGTGCGACAACTGCGGCAACCAGCTCGACCCGATCCAGCTCATCAACCCCAAGAGCCGCATCAACGGCGAGACCCCCGTCTTCGTCGAGACCGAGCACTTCATGCTCGACCTGCCCGCCTTCGCCGAGGTCCTGGGCTCCTACCTGCAGTCCAAGCAGGGCGAGTGGCGGCCCAACGTGCTGAAGTTCGCCCTCAACCTGCTCGGCGACCTCCAGCCCCGCGCGATCAGCCGCGACCTCGACTGGGGTGTGCCGATCCCGCTCGACGGGTGGCGCGACCAGCCCAACAAGCGCCTCTACGTGTGGTTCGACGCGGTCATCGGCTACCTGTCGGCCTCCATCGAGTGGGCCAGGCGCTCCGGCGACCCCGACGCCTGGCGCCAGTGGTGGCAGAACCCCGACGCCCGCGGCTACTACTTCATGGGCAAGGACAACATCGTCTTCCACGCCGAGATCTGGCCGGCGATGTTGTTCGGCTACAGCGGCATCGGCGCGCGCGGCGGCTCGGCCGGCGAGCTGGGCGCCCTCGACGTGCCGTCCGAGGTGGTCTCCAGCGAGTTCCTGACGATGGAGGGCAAGAAGTTCTCCTCCTCCAGGCAAGTAGTAATTTACGTACGCGACTTCCTGGCGCGTTACGACGCCGACGCCCTGCGCTACTACATCGCCGTGGCCGGCCCCGAGAACCAGGACACCGACTTCACCTGGCAGGAGTTCGTCAACCGCAACAACGGCGAGCTCGTCGCCGCCTGGGGCAACCTGGTCAACCGGTCGATCTCGATGGCGTCCAAGAACTTCGGCGTCGTGCCCGAGGCCGGCGACCTGACCGACGCCGACCGGGCCATGCTGGAGCGCTCGCGCAACGCGTTCGCCCCGGTGGGCGCCGAGCTGGGCAGGTCGCGGTTCAAGAACGCGATCACCGAGGCGTTCGACGTCGTCCGCGAGGCCAACAAATACCTGGCCGAGCAGGAGCCCTGGAAGCTCAAGGACGACATCGAGCGGCAGAAGTCGATCCTCCACGTCGCCCTCCAGGTCGTCGACGACGCCAAGACGATGCTCACGCCGTTCCTGCCGGGCTCGTCCAACAAGGTCTTCTCGATGCTCGGCGGCCAAGGCGTCTGGTCGGGCATGCCGGAGATCCGCGAGGTCGACGAAGACGGCGGCGCCCCCTACCCCGTCATCACCGGCGAGTACGACGGCGCCGCGCGCTGGGAGCACCGGCCGATCAAGCCGGGCACCCCGCTCGCGCCGCCCGTGCCGCTGTTCAAGAAGCTCGACCAGAAGGTCGTCGAAGAGGAGCTTGGCCGGCTGGCCGACTGAGGCCGTAGTCCTTGAGCGTGATGGCGGAGGCCGTCTTCCTGACGGACTTCGCCATCATGCCCTTCCACGGCAGATACGGCATGATCTTGTAGTTCTGGTTCATGAACCAGGCCATCAGCCGGCTCTCCGGCACCATGAACTTGCTGACGCCCACGGCCGACTTCTGGCAGCCGGTGGCGTAGCCGCGCACCTCCTGCTCATAGCGGGCGAACGCGGTCCGGTGGTCGCCGCCGGCCGCGGCCAGCTCGCCCGCCAGCACGTGCGCGCCGACGAGCGCGAGGCCCGTGCCCATGCCCGACAGCGGTGAGGGGCAGCAGGCGGCGTCGCCGATCAGCACCACCCGGCCGCGCGACCACGAGTCCAGGTGCACCTGGCTGGTCGAGTCGAAGTAGAAGTCGTCCGCGTCCCACATCTTGCGCAGCAGCTTGGGCGTCTCCCAGCCGACCCCCCGGTACGCCTCGGCCAGCAGCTCCTTCTGCCGGGTGACGTCCCGGCGGTCGTGCTCCAGCGGCGGTGAGCCGAAGTAGAACATGGCCTTGGCCTCGGTGTTGTTCCTGGCGCTGTAGAGGCCGACCGTCTTGCCGGGCGTGCTGTAGAGCAGGCCCGTGTGGTCGAGGTCCAGGTAGTTGTCGAGCGTGAACACCGCGCAGTAGAGCCCGAGGTGGCTGGTGACGGCGGCCTCCGGCACGTCGAAGGCCAGCGAGCGCACGTTGGAGTGCAGGCCGTCCGCGCCGACCACGAGGTCGAACCTGCGCGTCGCGCCCCGCTCGAACGTCACCGTCACCCCGTCCGCGTCCTGGGTGAGGGAGGTGATGGAGTCGCCGAAGACGTACTCGGTGCGGTCCTTGGTGGCGTCGTAGAGGATGCGGGCCAGGTCGCCGCGGAGGATCTCGACGTCGCCGGAGAACAGGTCGCCGGGCACGGAGGCGAGCTTCCCGCCGGACTCGTTGACGTACGACATGTCGCCCATGTGGGTCTGGAGGCGCTCGACGTCGGCGAGGATGCCGAGCGCGCGCAGCGCGGTCATGTGCGCCTCGCCGCGGAAGTCGACGGAGTAGCCGCCCTCGCGCAGGGCGGGGGCGCGTTCGACGACGGTGACGCGGTGGCCGGAGCGGGTGAGGTGAAGGGCCAGGGCGGGGCCGGCGACGCTCGCGCCGGAGATCAGGATGTCCATGCCCGAGAGCCTGCCGGGCCCCGCTCACCGCCCCCTCACCCCACACTCACCGCCGGCCGCGCCCCCGCTCACCGCCTTCTACGCCCCCCCGCTCACCGTCTTCCGCGCCCCCGCTCGGGTCTTCCGCGTCTCAGGTGGGGTCGTGGAGCGGGAAGTCGTCGATGGAGTGCAGGGGGAGGCGTCGATGACCGCCGCCGGGACGCCGGCCAGCATCAGCGCCTCCCGGTGGGAGAGCCGTGCGCCCGCGCGCCGCGCCCCCGCGTACGCCTGCTCGCCCAGCGCCTCGCGCAGCCGCCGCGACAGCCCGGCGACATCGTCGTCCTCGGGCACGTCGATGCCACGGATCGCGACGGCGGCGCCGAGCAGCGTGGCCGCCGCCGCCGGATCGTCGTCGAAGGCCAGCACCGCCAGCGCCTCGATCGCCCGGACGCTCTCCGACAGCGCGCCCGACGTGACCGTGCTCTCCATCGCCCGCAGGTAGGAGGCCCGCGCCCCGGCCGTGTCGCCCTCGGACGCGGCCAGCCGTCCGAGCCCGACGAGCAGCCTGGCCATGTTCCCGGACGTCTTCACCCAGACCGGGTCGGACCGGCGCAACGCGTCCTCGTAGAGCTCCCGGGCCCTGGGCAGGTCGCCCTCGCGTACCGCCACGTCGCCCAGGCCGCGCAGGGCCGCCGGCAGGATCGCGCCGCCCGTACGCCCGGCCAGCTCGGCGGCGCGCTCGTAGTCGGCCCGCGCGCCGGCCAGGTCGTGCCGGATGCGGTAGTCGCCCCGGTTGCAGTAGTGGTCGGCCAGGTCCTCCTCCGCGCCGAGCTGCTCGGCCAGCGTGATGGCCTCCTCGGTGCGGGCCAGCGCGGTGGCCTCGTCGCCGCACGTACTGGCCAGCCAGGCCAGGGCGTCGAGCGTCATCGCCGAGCCCCAGCGCTCGCCGAGGCCGTGAAAACCCTGGAGGGCCGCCTTCAGGTCCGCCTCGGCGGCGGCGAACTCGCCCGCCGCCATCCGCGGGTAGGCCCAGATCAGCCGGGTGGCGGCCTTCTCCCATGCGTCGGGGCCGCGCTCGCCGCGCCGGATCAGCGCGATCGTGACGGCCGGGTCGACCGCCGCCGAGGTGACCATCGGCCACAGGCACGTGACGACCGGGTTCCGCAGGCCGTCCGCCGCGATCATCGTCTCGGCGTCGTCCTTGTGGTGCTCCCACAGCTCCCGCCGCCCGCTCGCCGCGGTGAGCAGGGTCAGCAGGTACGCGTCCCCCAGCGCGGGATCGGGCCGTGGACCGGCCGCCTCCAGCAGGGCCGCCGCCGCCTTGGCGGGAACCGTGCGCATGCCGCGCATCCACAGCGAGAACGTCTGCGCGGCCAGCAGCCGCATCCCGAGCGCCACCTCGCCCTGCTCCACCGTCCAGCGCAGCGCCGCTTGGAGGTTGTCGTGGTCGGCCGCGAACCGGGCCAGCCACGGCAGCTGCTCCGCGCCCCGCAGCCGGGGATCGCCCTCCTCGGCCAGGGCGAGGAAGTACGCGGCGTGCGCCCGCCGGAAGGTCGCGGCCTCCTCGCCGAGCCGGTCGGCGCAGAACGCCCGGATCGTCTCCAGCATGCGGTAGCGGCCGTCGGCCACCTCCAGGAGCGACTTGTCGGCCAGCGAGTCGAGCAGGTGCTCGGGCAGGCCGCAGACGGCCGCGGCGGCGGCCGCGGTGGCCCCGCCGGAGAAGACGGTCAGGCGCATGGCCATGGCCTGTTCGGGCTCGGTGAGCAGCTCCCAGCTCCAGGCGACGACCGCGCGCAACGTCTGGTGCCGGGCGTCGGCCGTACGGCTGCCGCGCAGGCTGAAGCGGCCCTGACCGGCCAGGCGTTCGGCCAGCTCGCCGGCCTCGTGCGTACGCATGCGGGCGGCCGCCAGCTCGATGGCCAGCGGGAGGCCGTCGAGCGCGGCGCAGATGCGTTCGACCGGCTCACCAGGGGTGAAACCGGGACGTACGGCCTTGGCCCGGTCGGTGAAGAGCGTGCGGGCGTCGGAGGGGGCGAGGGGGCGTACCGGCCACAGGTGTTCGGGGGTGATCGCGAGCGGCTCGCGGCTCGTGGCCAGCACGCGCAACGCCGGGCACGCCGACAGCAGCCGCTCGGCCAGGGCCGCGGCCTCGCCGACGACGTGCTCGCAGTTGTCCAGGACCAGCAGGGCCGGCCGATCGGCGAGCACCGCGACCAGGCGGGCCAGCGGATCAGGCTCACCGGACGCGCCCAGCGCAGCGGCCCCCAGCAGCGCGCCGTCGCGTACGCCCAGCGCGACGAGGACCGCTCGCGCGAGGTCGGCCCCCGGGCCGAGCGGGGCCAGCTCGACCAGGACGGCGTCGCGGTGGTCTCTGGCCAGCTCGACCGCCAGCCGGCTCTTGCCCGCGCCGCCGGGGCCGAGCAGCGTGACGAGACGGGTGGCGGCCAGCAGCGCCCGGACCTCGGCCAGGTCGCCGTCGCGGCCGACGAAGCTGGTGAGCCTCCCGGGCAACGGCACCGGCGCTGTGCGCGTCTCGGCCCGGGGCGCCGAGCGCGGGGGCGTGCTGGTCGCGCCGCGCAGGAGGGACCGGTGGAGCGCGGCGAGCTCGGGGGAGGGGTCGGCGCCCAGCTCCTCGGCCAGCAGCCGCCGGGTCTCCTCGTAGAGCACCAGCGCCTCGGCCGGCCGGCCGTCGGCGCGCAGCGCCCGCATGAGCTGGCCGCGCAGCCGTTCGCGCAGGGGGTGGCGCTGGACCAGCTCGCCCAGCTCGGGGATGACGCCCTGGTGGCCGCCGCAGCGCAGGTCGGCCTCGATGCGGTCCTCCAGCGCGGCCAGGCGGCGCTCCTCCAGCGGCGCGCCGTGCACGGGGTCGAGGTCGGCGAACGCGGGCCCCCGCCAGAGGGCCAGCGCCTCCCGCAACAACTTCCCGGCCAGCGCGGCGTCGGCCCGGTCGGCGGGGTGGTGGCCGAGGAGGGTGGCGCGGCCGGCGTCGGCGAGGTGGAGGAAACGGCCGGCGTCGATGTCGTCGGGGGCAACGGGCAGCCGGTAGCCGGCGGGGGTCAGCTCGACCGGGATCCCGTCGCCCCGCAGGCGGGAGACCTGGGAGTGCAGGGCGTGCTGGGCGTTCTTCGGCGAGCGGTCGCCGTACAGGAGGTCGACCAGGCGGTCCTGGCTGACGATCTCGCCCGGACGGACGAGCAGCAACGCCAGCAGCGCGCGCCTGGCCGGACCACCCAGGGGTACGTCGACGCCGGCCGCGTCCCAGGCTCGGGTGCTGCCGAGAATGCCGAAGCGCATGGAGGCTACTTTAGATGCGTGAGCAAGATTCCCGCCGCGCCCGAGCCGCTTTCCGTACCGGTGTTCGACAGCCACTGCCATCTGGACATCATGGTCGGCAACAGGCAGGCGTCCTCGGGCGATCCGGTGGCCCAGGCCGCCCAGGCGGCGTCGGCCACCGTACGGTCCATCCTGCGGGACGCCCGCGAGGTCGGCGTGACCAGGCTGGTCACCATCGGGTACGACCTGCCCTCCTCGCGCTGGAACGCCGAGGTGGCGGCCGAGCAGGAAGGCGTGTACGCCGGGGTCGCCATCCACCCCAACGAGGCCCACGAGGCGACCCCCGAGGTCCTGGCCGAGATCGAGGCGCTGGCCGGGCAGGCCGACGTCCGCGCGGTGGGGGAGACCGGCCTCGACTACTTCCGCGACTGGGCGAGCAAGGACGACCAGCACGCGAGCTTCCGCGCGCACATCGAGATCGCCAAGCGCACCGGCAAGGCGCTGGTCATCCACGACCGGGACGCGCACGACGACGTCCTGAGGGTGCTGGCCGAGCAGGGCGCGCCGGACAAGGTGGTGTTCCACAGCTACTCAGGCGACGCCGAAATGGCGAAAAAGTGCGCGGAAGCCGGATATTTCATGTCTTTCTCCGGTCCCGTCACCTACAAGAACGCCGGTTACCTGCGCGAGGCCGCTGCCGTCGCCCCCATGGAGCTCATGCTCGTCGAGACCGACGCCCCGTACCTGCCGCCGGTCCCGTACCGGGGCAAGCCCAACGCCCCCTACCTCATCCCGCTCACCCTGCGCTGCCTCGCCGAGGTCAAGGGTGTCCATCCGGACGAGTTGTGCGCGGCGATCAGCACCAACGGAGTCACGGTCTTCGGCGAGTGGTGACCATCTTTCGGTGCGGCTTTTCGTGAAGCGGTGGAGGCGGTCGCGCCGCCGCCGCTAGCGTTCGGGCGGTCCCTGGCCGTTTCCGGAGGTGGTTCGTGCGAGGCAGGAGGCGTGCGCCGCGTCCGCGGATCCCCTGGCGTTCTCCGTGGACGCCGGTGGTGTGCGTCGTCGGTACGCTGGCCGCCGGCCTGCTGGTCGCGGCCTCGTACCTGGTCAAGGATGTCGTCGTGGTCGTCGACGGCAGCCCGGTGGCGATCCGCAGCTTCGCCGCGCGGGTGGCCGACGCGCTCGGCGAGGCCGGCGTGTCCGTGGGGCAGGGCGACGTCGTGCGTCCCGCCCTGAGCGAGGGCCTCGCCGACGGCTCCACCATCGAGGTACGCCACGCCCGCCTGATCACGCTGACCCTCGACGGCCACACCACGACCCACCTGGTCACCGCCACGAACGTCCGGGACGTCCTGGCCGAGCTCGACGTCGAGGCGGCGGCCGGCAGCCTGTCCGCGCCGCCCGGCCGCCCGGTGCCGCTGTCGGGCATGTCGCTCACGGCGTACACCGAGCGCAGGGTCTACGTGGTCGCGGGCACCACCCGGCTCGCCTCGCGCACCACGGCGCGTACCGTCCGGCAGGTGCTCAGGCAGGAGCGCGTCGTCGTCCGGCGCGGGTCCATGGTGCGCCCGCCGCTCGGCAGCTTCCCCGAGGACGGGACGGTCATCACGGTCATGCCGCCGCGAGCCGTACAGATCCCGTGGGAGGTGACCAGGCTCGACTGGCAGGCGCTGGCCGCCTGCGTGGCGCGCGGCGACCCCCAGGCGTACAACCCCGACGGCCCCTACTACGGGATGTACCAGTTCAGCCTGCCCATGTGGCAGGCGGTCGGCGGCGTCGGCCTGCCGAGCGCCTGGCCCGAGGAGGAGCAGACCTACCGGGCGCAGCTGCTCTACCAGCGGGTCGGCGGCCGGTGGCAGACCCAGTGGCCCAACTGCGGCGACCGCCTGTTCACCTGACGCCGTCCTGTCCGCCGCCCTGTTCGCCGTCCTGCCCGGGGCCCTGTCCGGGGCCCCGGCTCGCTCACCCGGCCAGTGACGTCCCGAAGTCGGTGCCCTTGGCCGGTTGCACCGACTGCACGTCGTCGGCGTTGCGCGGCGCCACCGCGACCTTCCCGTACGGCGGCCCGTCCGGCTGGCCCACGAAGAGCTTGTTCCCGCTGAAGGCCACCGACCAGCCGAACAGCCCCTCGGCCGCCGGGAGCTTCCGGTCGTCGGCCGGGTTCTTCCACGAGAACACCTGGACGCCGCCGCCATAGGGCGCGCCGACGGCCAGCCTGCCGTCCGAGGAGGCGGCCATCGAGAAGCCGAACGCCTGCCGGCCGCCCTGCTTCAGCATCCTCGTCTGCTTCCTGCCCAGGTCGAGGAGCTGCACGTAGCCGGGGCCGGGCGCGCTGACCGCGTAACCGTTGCCCTCGGCGTAGGCGACCGCGTAGCCGTACCGGTCGCCGGAGGCCTTGGTGGGGGAGTCGAGCTTCAGGCTCACGATCCGGGGAGCCAGCACATCGTCGATGAAGACCACCGACCCCGAGTCGATCTTGCCGGCCTGGACCTGCCGTCCCGCGCCGTCGTCGTTCTCGTACGGGACGCCGACGACCAGGCCGTTCCGCGGCCCGATCGCCAGCGACCAGCCGAACTGGTCGCCGACCTCGCTGTTGCCGCGCACGTCCACGGTCTCCTGGCTGATCCGGCGCAGCGCGTCCGAGCCCTGGCGCACGTAGACCGCGCCGGCGTCCTCGATCTGGCCGTCGTCCTCGTAGGGCGCGCCGATCACCGTCAGGCCGCCCCTGGCCGCCAGCGACCAGCCGAAGTGCGCGAACCGCTGCGGTTGCGGGGCGGTCAGGCGTTGCGGGGGCGCGGCCTTGCCGCCGTAGACGACGTAGACGCTGCCCGCGTCCTGCTCGCCGTCCACGTCCGCGAAGGGGGCGCCGATCAGCAGGTCGGCGCAGGAGTCGCCGTTGACGTCGGCCAGCCGTACGGACCAGCCCAGCCCGTCCCCCTTGACCGGCCCAGGCACGGCGACGGGGGTCACCTTGGCGCCCGACAGCAGGTGGACCGACCCCTTCCGGCCGTCGCCGAACGGGTCGCCCACGGCCACGTCGTCCGCGCCGTCACCGTCGAAGTCGGCGGCTCCGGCGCAGGCGCCCCCTGCTGTTGCCGTTTCCGACGCGGCGGCGGGCGCCGTCGCCAGGACGCCGCCGGCGGTGAGCAGGACGGCCATCGCCACGGCCGTCCTGAGGGGACCGGCGGGGAGCGTTCGGACGGGGCTCACAGGGCGACCTCGATCTGTCGGCCGTTCTCCAGCATGGTCGCGGTCATCTTCACGGGCCTGCGATAAGGCGCCAGGTCGAACACGAAGGCGCCGTCCACCCGCCCGCCCGGCTGGAGGGCCGGGGGCAGGGTGACCGGGGCGGGGGCGTGCTCGCCGCCCTTGTCGTCGACCATGGTGACGACGGGCCGGACGAGCCGGCGGCGTTCACCGCCTGGATTGATCACGGTCCAGTGGACCACGCAGAGCTGCCCCTTCGTGGTGGTTTGCCCCTCGAACTCCTTCAGCCCGCACTCCGGCGCCTCCGGCACGACCACGACCGGGTCGTCGAAGTTCCCGCCCAGCGCGAACCTGCGGCCCACGTCGCCCGAACGCGGGTTCGTCACGGTCCTGGAGGGGCTGTTGGAGGTGGCGACGCCGGCGGAGTTGCGGCCGGAGTTCACGATCAGGACGGTGACGGTGACCACGATCGCCAGGACGGCGGCCGCGGCGGCGATCAGCCAGCGGGTGCCCTTCGTACGGGTGCCGCCCAGGGTGTCCGGTTCGTCGGGGGCGTACGTCAGGACGCCCGGATCCGTACCCTCGCCGCTCCGGGACCCGCCGCTCCGGGACCCGCCGCTCCGGGACTCGGCAGCCGGCCGGGAGTCGGCTGTGGATCGGGACCCGGTGAAGGGTCGGGATTCAGTGGCGGGACGGGTTTCGGAGATCGGCCGGGACTCGGGGGGCCGCCGGGACTCGGGGGTCGTCTGGGACTCCGGGATCGGGCGGGGCCGTGCCGGGTGCCCGCCCGAGGCGGCCTGTCTGCGTGCCAGTTGGCGGGCCTGCTCAAGCTGGCGTTCCTGCTCCTGGCGGCGGGCCTGCGCCTCGGCCTCCCAGCGGGCCAGCTCCTCGCGGGCGGCCTGCTCCTCGCGCCGCGCCAACTCGTCCGGGGACGCCTGCCGCGCCCCTGCCTGCCCGCCCGCTAAGTCGGCGGCCCCTCCGGGCGCGTTCCGAACATCAGGCCCGGCGTCCGCCCCGAACGCCCCCGGCACCTTGCGCCGCCCCGCCCCCGCTCCTGACCCCGACTCTGCTCCGGGGCCTGGGTCTGCTCCTGGCCCTGACCCCCTCCCGGGTCCGCGGCGCCCCCAGGGGCGGGGGTGCGCGCGCCCGTCGCGTCGCTCGGCGGCGGGGTCGTGAACGTGGCCGTGGCGTCCGGCTCGTCCACGACGTTCTGCGGCGGCTCCCAGTCGGTCAGCATCTCCGTGGCGACCAGCGTGGGCGGATTGTCGGCGATCGCCGGAGTGCTCCCGCCCACCAGCGCGATCAGCAGCTCCTGGGCCGTGGGCCGATGGGCGGGGTCCATGGCGGTGGCGCGGCGTACCAGGTCGTTGAGCGGCGCGGGAAGCGCGCCGAGGTCGGGCGGCGTGTTCAGCACGCGGGTCGCCATCGTGATGGGATCGCCCCGCCCGAACGGATGCCGCCCGTTGCCCGCGTACGCCACCAGGCACCCCCAGGCGAAGATGTCCGCCGCGGGGGACACGAGCTCACCCCGCACCTGCTCGGGAGCCCACCACCCGGGGCTGCCCAGCAGCTCCCCGGAGAGCGTGAACCCGGTCTCCCGGTCCAGCGCCCTGGCGATCCCGAAGTCGATCACCCGCGGCCCGGACAGCGACAGGATGACGTTCGCCGGCTTCAGATCCCGATGCACCAGCCCGGCCACGTGGATCGCCGCCAGCGCGGCGGCGACCCCCAGCGCCACGCCGTGCAGCGGCCCCGGGTCGAGCGCCCCGAAAGTCACGATCTGGTCGGAAAGAGGGGTGCCCGCGATGTACTCGGTCACCATGTAAGGACGTCCGTCCCCGGTGTTGCCGTTGTCGAGCACCTGAGCCGTGCAGAAGGACGCCACCCGGCGCGCGTTGTCCACCTCGGCGTGGAAGCGGGCGGCGAACCCCTCCTGGTTGGCGAACTCCGCCTTCACCACCTTGACCGCGACGAACCGCCCCGTCGGGGCCCTGGCGAGGAAGACGGTCCCCATGCCGCCTTCGCCGAGCCGTCCGAGCAGGCGGTAGGGCCCGATCTCCCGCAGATCGGTCGGACGGAGCGGCGCGGCGCCCGTTGGCTCCATCAGGGACGTCCCTTCCTGTTCCACGCCATCCTCTCCTTAGGTCTCCCCCATCCGCCATCGCAGGTTGTTCGATGCGGGAGACTGGTTGGATGATGAGGCTGTTGGGCCCTGCAGAAATACGTATTTTGGCGAACAAGCTAGATCTTCGCCCCACGAAAAAGCTAGGCCAGAACTTCGTGATCGACGCGGGGACCGTCCGGCGCATCGTCCGCGTGGCCGACCTGTCGGCCGACGACGTGGTCATCGAGGTCGGGCCCGGCCTCGGCTCGCTCACCCTGGCGCTCCTGCCCGAGGCCGCGCACGTGGTGGCCGTCGAGATCGACCCGGTCCTGGCCACCCAACTGCCCCTCACCGTCGCCGAGCGCGGCCCGTCCGACCGGCTCACGGTCGTCAACGCCGACGCCATGAAGGTCTCCCTCGACGACCTCGCCGGACACGACCCCACAGCCCTGGTGGCCAACCTCCCGTACAACGTGGCCGTCCCCGTGGTGCTCCACCTCCTGGAGACGCTGCCCTCGCTGCGCAAGGGCCTGGTCATGGTGCAACTGGAGGTGGCCGACCGCCTCGCCGCCGGTCCCGGCTCCAAGGTGTACGGCGTGCCGTCGGTCAAGGCCGCCTGGTACGCCGACGTACGCCGGGCGGGCCCGGTCGGCCGTACGGTGTTCTGGCCCGTCCCCAACGTCGACTCCGGCCTGGTCTCCCTGACCCGCCGCGAACCCCCCGCAACCACGGCCACCAGGCAAGAGGTCTTCGCCGTCGTGGACGCCGCCTTCGCCCAACGCCGCAAGACCCTGAGGGCGGCCCTGGCGTCCTGGGCCGGCAGCCCGTCCCAGGCGGAAACGGCACTGAGAGCCGCCGGCGTGGACCCCTCGGCCAGAGGCGAACAACTCACCATCGAGTCCTTCGCCCGAATAGCCGAACAAAAGCCCTAACCCGCCCCGCCCTTAAGCCCCACCAGAGCACCCCCTCCACCCCCCAGGGCTTGTGGCGTCCCGCGACCATGCCAAGGTTCTCTCCAGCCTGAGGCATCCGCCACCCGGCCCTGGCCACGTGCAACTTCGGCCCGAAGAACCGCCACCCCTGGGCCCGCACACCCTCAGGTGCCTCGCCTCACATCGCATGCGACCCCCGGGCGTCCGCCTACGTCGGCACGGCGAACCTGCACAGCCCCCACCACATCCGCCCTTCCGCGCAATCGCCCCACCCGCACCCACACTCGCTCGCACGGGTCCCCCGACACCAGGCGGCTGTCCACAACCCAAGACGCTCAACAACCACCTATCCACAGAATCCCGTTCGGCCCCTCCGCCCCCGGTTCACCCACGTGATCCTGGCTCCCGTCCCTCATCACGACGAAGGAGCCCACTCATGCACCGCCGCCACCACGTCACCCAACTGTCGATCATCCTCAGCGGCGGCCTCCTGACCGTCACAGGAGCCCACCCCGCCCTCGCCAGAGCCACACCCGCTCCCTGCCTCCGGGCCACCGTCACCATCCCCGCCACCGGCGCCCAAGCAACCGCCACCACCCGCTGCCCGGCCCCCCACCACCCCAAGAAACCGAAGCCGAAGAAACCCAGAAAGCGCCCGAAGCACAAGGGCGAAATCGCAGCCGCCGCAGCCCTCACCCAGTTGGGCGTCTCGTTCTCCTGGGGCGGCGGCTCCTCAAGAGGCCCCACCATCGGAGTGGGCACCGGCGCGAACACAAGAGGCTTCGACTGCAGCGGCCTCACCCTCTACGCCTGGTCCAAAGCCGGAGTAAGGCTCGCCCACTACACCGGCACCCAGTTCCGCCAGGGCCGCAGAGTCCCCCTCGCCTCCAGACGCAAGGGCGACCTCCTCTTCTTCGGCGGCACCGGCGACCCGACCCACGTAGCGCTCTACCTGGGCGACAACATCATGATCCACGCCCCCCGCACCGGCGACGTAGTACGAAGAACCAACTTCCTGAACTCCGCCTACTACCGAACCACCTACCGAGGAACCATCCGCCCCGCCTGACACCACCGCCCCCCGGGCCGGCAAGGAATTGCCCGCCCCCGACCGTCCACCAACCCCGGCCGTCCACCAGCCATGGGCGCCCGCCAACCAGAGTGCGCGCCAACCCCGGGCGTCCACCAACTGTTGACGACGCGCCCTTCGGCGGGCGGCCATCCGCCCGGATGCCTACTCGTCACCCGAGCCCGGCCACCACGGACCAGCACTGCGACCAGCCACTTACCCCGAGCAGCGCAACGAGCACCCATCGTCCCCGGACCAGCACCACGGGCGCCCACCGTCTACCCGATCAGCGCCGCAGGCGACCGCCTGCCCCGGCCAGCACCCCGGGAGGACCACTCCACCGGAAGCGCCACCTACCGCCCGGCGCAGACCGTCACCAACTCCTTCACCACCGACGTGAGCAACGCCTGATCCTCAGCCCCCGCCGGCTCGTACTCCATGAGCCCCAACCCCACCACCTCGAACCGCCCCGCAATGGCCCTCACCAGCTCCAGAAGCTCCTCGGGCCGCAACCCTTCCGGCGCAGGAGACCCCACGCTCCCGAAGATCTGCGGATCAAGCACATCGAAGTCGACATGCACATAAACAGCCGTCCGCTCCCCGCCCCCGCCGCAGCCGCGGCACCGACAGCCTCGACCAGAGCCTCCGCATCCGCCGCCCGTACCCACCGCACCCCCCGGGCCTCGACGAACGCGACCTCGGCCGGATCCAGATCCCGCACCCCCGCCAGCACGACCTGCCCCGCCCCGACCGGCTGCCCGGCCACCAGCCCGTCAGGCCCTTCACCGGTCAACGCCCTCAGGACCATGCCATGAAAGGCCCCCGACGGCGACGACTCCGGCGTGTTCAGATCCCCATGCGCATCGAACCAGACGACGACCAGCCCATCCCCGAACCTCCGCCGCGCCGCCGCCACCGGCTCCAGTTCGACACCGCAGTCCCCACCCGCGGTGACCAGAAGCCCGTCCCATCCAGCCGCGGCGACCGCCGCCCGAACCCTGGAAGCAGTGACCACCAGATCATCGTCATCGACCTCGACCTGAATCCGACGATCCGCGTCCACCATCTCCGCAACCAGCTGAGCCCCCTCACGCAGCCGCTCAGCCGTACGAGCCCCCGACCCCCGCCACTGCGGCACCTCGACAACCGTCACCTCGGACACGAGCACCTCCACATCAAGTAGTCCCTCTCAGCATCCCAAGGACGAACCCATGCTGACCACCACAAACCCCGCTAACCCGATCGATGAGTGCCACATGGAAGCCCCGGCCGTCGTCCTGAACGGCGGGCGCCCCCGAACGCCACCCACCACGACCGCCTCGGCCGGATCCCGCACGTTCAACTCACAGGTGGGCGGTGATGTGCCATGAGCACTCCTGACCCCGAACGTCCCCAACGTCAGGCCAAGAAGGCCGACGCGGCAGCACCACCCCGTACGTGGTCATCTGTCCCGCTTGCACCCCTTGGGCGCCGGAGCCGGCGGGCCGGTCCAGCCGGATTCGGGGCCGCGTGCCCGATAGCTCACGACCTCGTCCTCACTCACCCCCGCAGCCGTACGAGCCGCATAGGAGACCGACGCGAGCAGCTCGCCCGTCCCGGGATCGAGGATGTGCCTGTCGCGGACCGCCACCGTCCTGCTCGGCGACAGCAGTTGGCTCCCGGTGCCGCCGAAGTCCACCGACAGCCCTGCTCTGCCCAGCGGATCCCTGACCGTGCCGACGACCTTGGTGGACGGCAGCCCGGCCAGCACCCGGATGACCGCCGCACGCTGGGACGGGCCGAGCGGCATGGCCAGAAGGTTCACGGTGACGGGCAGGAACTCCTGGAAGGACTGGGCGAACCCACGGGCCGTCGAGAGCTCGTGGTAGCCGTGCAGCCGCTTCAGAAGGTCGTCAGGACGGGCAGGGAACGCGGACAGATCCGCCATGGTGAACTCGGCGACCGTCATATCGGGATAGATCCCCCTAGGCTCCAGCCCTGCGCTGTACACGCAACCCTTGGGACCGTCCACACCGGTGATCGACTTGGCCTCGCCGCCACGAGCCGACGGCGTCCCGCCCACGACATCCCCTTCGCTCATCGGAACCGGACGGCACGACGTCCTGCCGCCGCCGTAGCACGGGCCGGCCACCTGGGCGGGTGCCCCGGAAGCGCGCCAGCCACGTTCGTCCGCGACCGTGGCCGGGCGGGCGACGACCGGCGACCGCTGCCTGATCACCACGTCGGCGGGATCGCGCGGCTGCCAGGTCTCCCGGCGCTCGACCACCATGATCGTGTACCCGCTGCCGGCCGACCAGGCGTTGCCCTCGATCCGCACATCGCGCCAGTACGCGCCGCCGCTCGCAGGGAGCTTCTCGATCCTGTCGGCGAGGTCGTACAGCTCCTGGTTGGGTCTCGACGGCGTGAGCACGGGCGGGGCAGCGGTCAAGCTCGTGACCAGCGTGACGACCAGGGCGACGACCGCGGCCGTCGCCACCGGCGCCCAGAGAACCCGCAGACGGGGGAGGCGCGGCTCCCGCACCGCACGTACGCCACCGACGACTGGCACACGCCTCCGGCCTGGCAGGCGAAGGAACCGCAGGCGGCGTGCCCGCCGCGGCTCGTCCGCCATGATCGCGTCCCGCAGCTGGCGCGCACCGGGTCCCTGAGGAAGCGCCTGCGGGGCGGGATCGATGGCCTTCACCAGATCGTCTATGTCGTTCATGCCTTCCTCATCACCATCGTCCAGGACGGCTGCCGCTCCAGCAGCGCCGCCAGCCGTCTGCGCGCACGATGCAACCGGGTACGGGCGGCGATCGCCGTACATCCCAGGACCTGGGCGATCTGTTCGCCGCTCAGCCCCTCCCAGCACGCCAGCGCCAGCACCTCGCGGTCCCGTTCGGGCAGTTCGTCGAACGCCTTGCGCACGTGGTCGAGCTCAACCGGCGTCACCGTCCGGGTGGCGGCCAGCTCGTCGCGGAGGCGTTCGGCCAGCACGGCCCGCCGCGAGGCGCCGCGCTGCTGGTTGGCCAGCACCCGCCGTGCCACGCCGTACAGCCACAGCAACGCCTTGTCCCCTTGGGGGACGTCGCCGATCCGCCGCCACGCGATGAGGAACGTCTCGGCGAGCACGTCGGCCGTGTCCTCGGGCGAGCTGGTACGACGGGTGGCGTACTGCTGTATCGCCGGGTAGTACGTGTCGTAGACCGCCTCGAAGCGATCTCGCTGTGTCACAGGTTCTCCTAGCGAAAGGTGCCGGACACAGTGGTAAATGTCCGGCACCCGCCCACGTGTTGCACCACCGCCGACAACGGCCGCGACCGCCACCGAAGCAGAAGGCAAGGCGTCGTTCCGGAGAGAAGCTTGGCCCGAAGAGAAGGCAAGGCGTCGTCCGGGAGAGAAGCTTGGCCCGAAGCGAAGGCGGTGGCAGAAAGACGGCAATGTCGGCGTATGACCCTCTGACGGGTAGAAAGCCGGACGAACCTCACTCTGCGTGGCCCACAGTCGGCCATCTCACACGTCTAATTCCGAGAACCGCATGTCAGCGCACCCCACCCCGATAACATCGAGTGTCCTTGACCCCGGCAAGCGATGAAAGTGGCAGAAGATCGATGAGTTCGGTGACCGTACGTGTGCCCGCGAAGGTCAACGTGCAGCTTTCAGTCGGCCCGCTCCGGGAAGATGGCTACCACGACCTGGTCAATGTCTTCCACGCAGTGTCGATCTTCGATGAGGTGGTCGCCAAGGAGGCCGAGTCGATCACCGTCACGGTCAACGGCAGATGGTCCGACCAGGTGCCCGTCGACGACGACAACCTCGCCATCCGCGCCGCCCGCGCCCTCGCCAAGCACGCGGGCCGCTCCTACGGCGCCGACCTGATCATCGAGAAGGCCATTCCGGTCGCCGGCGGCATGGCGGGCGGCAGCGCCGACGCGGCGGGGGCCCTTGTGGCGTGCAACGAGCTCTGGGGGCTCGGCCTGCCCTTCGAGGACCTCATGGAGATCGCCGGAGACCTGGGGAGCGACGTACCGTTCTCGCTGCTCGGCGGCACGGCGGTCGGCACCGGCCGCGGCGAGCAGCTCAGCGAGCTGCCCACGGGCGGCACGTTCCACTGGGTGTTCGCGCTGGCCGACGGCGGCCTCTCGACCGCCAAGGTCTACGCGGAGTGCGACCGCCAGCGCGAGGCCTCGAACGCCCGCGTGCCCTGGCCCGAGCTCGACGCCCCGCTCATCGAGGCCCTCGGCACCGGCGACGCGTACGCCCTGGGCGCCCACCTGAGCAACGACCTCCAGGCCGCCGCCCTGGCCCTGCGCCCCGAGCTCGCCACGACCCTCGACAGCGGGCGCCAGCACGGCGCGCTGGGCGCGATCGTCTCCGGCTCCGGCCCCACCTGCGCCTTCCTGGCCATCGACGCCACCCACGCCCGCGACCTCGCCAACAGCCTCACCGCGACAGGCGCCGCCACCACCACGGTCGCCGCCCACGGCCCTGTGACCGGCGCCACCCTGCTCTGACCCCCTGGTGACACCCACCAGGGCCCCAACCACCACCGCCACGCTGAGCGCGGGACGACAGACCCGCCCACAGTGCGGGCGGGCATCGCGCGCACCTTCCCGTCGTGTGAGGGGCTGACGCTGCATGGGGCCTGGACGAGAAGACCGGCGCTCGCAGTCGGCATGCGGTCCGGCAATCCCAGCCCCGTAGACGATCAAGGGACGTCGTGGGCGTCGGGAAGCGGTTGAGGGGACCGATACCCTGGACACGTCATGAATCTGGTCAACCTTGAGTCGGTCTCCCACGCCTACGGGCCCAAGCCGCTCCTCAGCGACGTCTCCCTGGGCATCGAGGCCGGGGAGCGCATCGGCGTCGTCGGCCGCAACGGGGGCGGTAAGACGACCCTGATGTCGGTCATCGCCGGTGACGTTCGTCCCGACAGCGGCCGGGTCACCCACACGCGCGGGCTGCGGGTCGGGCTGCTGTCCCAGCAGGACACCCTCGACCCCGAGGCAACCGTGAGCCAGCTCGTCCTGGGGGACAGGGCCGAGCATGAATGGGCAGGTGACCAGCAGGTCCGCGAGATCCTGGCGAACCTGATCGGCGACCTCGACCTCAGCGCCAAGGCCGCCGCGCTGTCCGGCGGCGAGCGCCGGCGTACGGCGCTGGCCCGTCTGCTCATCGACGACCACGACCTGGTCATGCTCGACGAGCCCACCAACCACCTCGACATCGAGGCGATCGCCTGGCTCGCCGCCCACCTGGCGGCCAGGAAGAGCGCCCTGCTGGTCGTGACCCACGACCGCTGGTTCCTCGACGCCGTCTCCACCCGCACGTGGGAGGTCGTCGACGGCCGGGTCGAGCGCTACGAGGGCGGCTACGCCGCGTACGTGCTGGCCAAGGCCGAGCGTGCGCGCATCGCCCAGGCCGCCGAGGACCGTCGCCAGAACCTCATGCGCAAGGAGATCGCCTGGCTGCGTCGCGGTCCGCCCGCCCGCACGTCCAAGCCGAAGTTCCGGATCGACGCCGCGCAGGCCCTGATCGCGAACGAGCCGCCGGCGCGGGAGACCGTCGAGCTGATGCGGTTCGCCGCGGCCAGGCTCGGCAAGACCGTCTACGACCTGGAAGACGTCACCCTGCACGCGGGCGGCCCCGGCGACGGGCCGCTGGTGCTCGATCACTGCACGTGGCAGTTCGGGCCGGGCGACCGGATCGGCCTGATCGGCGTCAACGGGTCAGGCAAGTCGTCGGTGCTGCGGTTGCTCGCCGACGGCGTCCAGCCGGACTCGGGCCGGGTGATCCGCGGCAAGACCGTCCGCCTGGCGCATCTGTCCCAGGAGCTGACCGAGCTCGACCCGTCGCGGCGGGTGCTGGAGTCGGTGGAGGAGATCCGCAAGTACCTCCAGCTGGGCAAGCGGGAGTGGACGGCGTCCCAGTTGCTGGAGCGTCTGGGCTTCAAGGGCGACGCGCAGTGGAAGGTCATCGGCGACCTGTCCGGCGGCGAGCGGCGGCGGCTGCAGCTGCTGCGCCTGCTGATGGACGATCCCAACGTGCTGCTCCTCGACGAGCCCACCAACGACCTCGACATCGAGACGCTCAACGAGCTCGAAGACCTGCTGGACGGCTGGCCGGGCACGCTGGTGCTGGTGAGTCACGACCGCTACTTCCTGGAGCGGGTGACCGACCGGTGCGTGGCGCTGCTGGGTGACGGCAAGCTCGCGCTGCTGCCGGGCGGGGTCGACGAATACCTCGAACGCCGCAGCGCCGGCACGGCCGTGACCGCCCGTATCGGCAGCGCTCCTGCCCCGGCATCCGGCGCTCCGGCCCCTGCCGCGGCCTCGTCCGCCACGCAGGCGGAGACCGGGCTGTCGGCCAAGGAGGAACGCGAGCTCCGCAAGGAACTCAACCGCCTGGAACGCCAGCTCGACAAGCTCGGCGACCAGGAGGCCCGCCTCCACGCATCCATGGCCGAAGCCGCCAGCGACTACGCCAAGCTGGGCTCCCTCGACGCCCAGCTCCGCGACGTCCTGGCCCAGAAGGACACCGTCGAGGCGGAATGGCTCGAAGTGGCCGACCGCCTCGGCGACTGACCGGCGCCGAACCCTCGCACGCGAGGGTGCGCGCCGGTTCGACGGCAGCTGGAGAGACGGCGTCGGCGGGCCGGCCCGGATCCGTCGCCGGTGCGGGTCGCAAGGCGGCGGCCGACGTGCTGGCTCTGCGACGCTCCAGAACCTTCGTGGGCTAGCCTCCGGCCATGGGGAAGTTTCTCGCTGTCCTGAACGGCGCGGCCGACGAGGCTGACAAGGCGAAGTTCACCGAGCAGCAGCAGAGTGAGTTCATGAACGCCTGGGCGGTGTGGGCCCAGAAGAACGAGCACGCCCTGGTCGATCCCGGGGCGCCGCTCTTTCGCAAGAAGTTGGTGACGGCCCAGGGCGTCGAGGACTTCACTGACTCGAAGACCGGATACGCGATCGTGGAGGCCGAGACACATGAGGCCGCGGCGCGGCTCTTCAGTGACCACCCTCATATCGCGTTGATGCCGGGGAACTCGATCGAGGTCCTCGAGTGCCCGCCCATCCCGTCCTGAGGTGCGGCGCTGCCCGCGGCAGAGCGTGCATGACCTCGTCGAGGGGTTACTGAGGGGAGTCGAAGGGGGCGAGGAGCAGGCGGAGGAGGGCGGCGAGGGAGCGCTGGTCGGCGGGTGGGAGGCCGGAGAGCAGGTCGCGCTCACGCCGGAGCAGGTCGGCGAACGCCGCGTCCACCCGCGCCACCCCCGTGTCCGTCAGCGACACCAGCACGCCGCGCCGGTCCTCGGGGTCGGGCCGCCGCCGCACCAGGCCCGCCTGCGCGAGCCGGTCGATGCGGTTGGTCATGGTCCCGGACGTCACCAGTGTGGCCCGCAACAGGGCCCCGGGGCTCAGCTCGTACGGCTTCCCGGCCCGCCGCAACGCGGTGAGCACGTCGAACTCCCAAGGCTCCAGATCATGTTCGGCGAACGCCGCCCGCCTGGCGCGGTCGAGATGTTTGGCCAGCCGTGACACCCTGGAGAGGACCTGGAGGGGCTCGACGTCGAGATCGGGCCGCTCGATCCGCCATGCCGCGACCAGCCGGTCGACCTCGTCATCCTGTGGCGTCATGACACAGAGTCTACTGTCTTGACATCGAGATATCTCTCTCGATATCAATTATCTCTATGTCAAGAGATATCTGGGACCCGGTGACGTACGCCGTCTACGCCGACGAGCGGTCGCGGCCGTTCATCGAGCTGATATCCAGAGTCGGTGCGGTGGCTCCCGATTATGTCGTGGACGCGGGCTGCGGCAGCGGCGAACTCACCGTCATGCTGGCCGAACGCTGGCCTGGCGCCACCGTCGAGGGCTTCGACGCCTCGCCCGCGATGATCACCAAGGCCCGCCAGCTCACCAGCCGGGTGCATTTCGCCGTGGCCGACGTCGACACCTGGCACCCGGACCGCCCCATGGACGTGATCGTCTCCAACGCCGTCCTGCAGTGGGTGCCCTCCCACCACGGCGTGCTCGAACACTGGCTGGAGGAGCTGGCTCCCGGCGGCTGGCTGGCCTTCCAGGTGCCGGGCAACTTCGACGCCCCGAGCCACGTCGCGATCCGCGAGCTGTGCGCCTCCCGCGCCTGGTCCGACCGGCTCAGCGACCTCAACAGGAACAACCCGGTGGACGACCCGGTCCAGTATCTCGACTTCCTCAACGACGGCGGCTGCCAGGTGGACGCCTGGGAGACCACGTACGTGCACCTGCTCCAGGGCGAGAACCCGGTCCTCGACTGGGTCTCCGGCACGGCCCTGCGCCCGATCTTCGACCGGCTCGACCCTGCCGAGCAGCGGCGGTTCAAGGCCGACCTGGCCGGGCCGCTCGCCGAGGCCTACCCGGCCAGGAGCTACGGCACCCCCTTCCCCTTCCGTCGCATCTTCGTGGTGGCCCAGAAATAGCTCCCGGAGGCCCAGAGATGACGATCAAAGCCCTGCACCACGTCCAGCTTGCCGCGCCCAAGGGCAGCGAGCCCGAACTGCGTGCCTTCTACGGCGACGTGCTCGGCCTGAGCGAGGTCCCCAAACCGCCTGAGCTGGCCAAACGCGGGGGCGCCTGGTTCCGCGGCGACGGCGTGGAGATCCACCTCGGCATCGAGGACGACTTCAGGCCCGCACGCAAGGCCCACCCGGCGTTCCTGGTCGAGGACCTCGACGCCTACGCGGCCAAGATCCCCGGCGCGGTGCCCGACGACCTCTTCCCTGGCTACCGCCGGATCTACGTGACGGACCCCGTGGGCAACCGGATCGAGCTCCTGCAGGCCGTGTGATGTTCACCTGCAGGTGGCATCATGGTCCGAAATCGGACACTTGTGAGGTGCAGTGGGCATCGAGATCGAGGACAAGTTCGACGTTCCAACCGACTACGCGATCCCGGACCTGAGCAGTCTGGCCCAGGTCACGGGCCCGCGCGGCCATCAGCTTGTGGCGCTCTACTACGACACGGCCGATCTGCGGCTGGCCGCGCGCGGCGTCACGCTCAGACGCAGGCGCGGCGGCGACGACGCGGGCTGGCACCTGAAGCTGCCCAAGGCCAGGGGCGTGCGCCAGGAGATCACGTGCCCGCTCACCCGCAGCACCAAGGTCGTGCCGCCGGAGCTGGCCGAGCTCGTCCGGGCCTACGCCCGGGGCGCGGAGCTCCAGGTCGTGGCCGAGCTCGACACCCGCCGCAGCGTCACCCTGCTGCACGACGGCGACACCCGGCTGGTCGAGATCGCCGACGACCGGGTGAAGGGCACCGTCCACCGGGACGGCAGGGTGCTGCGGTGGCGTGAGGTCGAGGCCGAGCTGCTGGCCGAGGACCGGCGGGACCTGCTGGCCAAGGTCGGCAAGCGGCTGCGCAAGGCGGGGGCGAGCCCGGCGGGCAGCGCCAGCAAGCTCGCCCGGCTCCTCGAACCCGCCCCGCCCGCCAGGGTCGCCACCGAGCCCGGCACGGCGGGCGAGACCGTCATCGACTACCTGTCGAGCCAGGTCGCCGCCCTTCTCAGCCAGGATCCGCGGGTGCGCAGGGCCGAGGAGGACGCCGTCCACCAGATGCGGGTGGCCTCGCGCAGGCTGCGCAGCGCGCTCAAGGCGTTCAAGTCGGTGGTGACCGGCACGGAGCAGGTGCAGGAGGAGCTGCGCTGGCTCGGCACGGTGCTCGGCGAGGCCCGCGACCTGGAGGTGATCAGGGCCAGGTTCGCCGGCGAGCTGTCCGGCCTCGCCCCCGAGCTGGTCACCGGCCCCATCCAGACCCGCCTCGGCGCGGACCTGCGCGTACGCGAGCAGGAGGCGTACGAGCGCATCAAGGACGCACTCAGCGGCGCCCGCTACTACACCCTCCTGGACGCCCTCGACGCCCTGATCGCCACCCCCGAGCTGGGCAGGGCCGCCGCCAAGCCGGCGAAGGACAAGCTCACCGCCCTCGCCTCCGCCGGCTGGGACCGCGTGACCAGGGCGTACGAGGCCGCCCAGGCCACCGAGGACGCCGGACGCCGCGAGATCGCCCTGCACGACGTCCGCAAGGCGGCCAAACGTGCTCGATACACCGCCGAGGCGCTCGAACCCACCCTCGGCAAGGGCATGGCCAGGCTGGCCGAGCTGGCCGAGAACGTCCAGGAGGTGCTGGGGGCGCACCGGGACGGCGTGGTCGCCCAGGAGACGCTGGCCAAGGAGGCCGAGGGCGCCCGGCAGGCGGGCGAGGACACCTTCACGTACGGGCTGCTGATCGGGATCGAACGCAACACCGCCGAACGCGCCGAGGCCGATTTCCCCAGAGTCTGGGCGGAAACCGTGAAGGCGGTTAAGAAGGTTCTATGACGAACCTTCCGGCAATTCCCTTCGCGCGCAGCGACCCCCTCGACGTTCCGGCGGCCTACCGGGAGCTGCGGGCGAAGGAGGGCATCGCGCGGGTGCGCACCTCGGTGGGCGACGAGGTCTGGCTGGTCACCGGCTACGAACAGGCACGCAGGCTGTTCACCGACAGCCGGCTGGGACGTTCCCACCCCGAGCCCGAGCGGGCGCCGCGCGTGTCGAACTCGGCCCTGCTCGGCGGGCCGCAGGGCGAGGCCGCCACCGAGAAGGCCGACCACGAGCGCCTGCGCAAGCTGTTCGCCCCCTCCTTCTCGGCCCGCCGGATGAGGCGGCTCGCCGACGAGGTCGGCTCCCTGGTCGAGGAGCGGCTGGACCGCCTGGCCGGGCTGACGCGGCCGGCCGACCTGCACGCCGAGCTCTCCTTCCCGCTGCCCGTGCTGGTCATCTGCCGGCTGCTCGGCGTCCCGTACGAGGACAGGGAGTACTTCAGCGGCGTGTCGGCACGCATGGCCGACCTCCAGGACGAGGCGGCCGGCGAGGCGGCACGGGCCGAGCTCAGCGCCTACATGGCCGGGCTGATCGCCCGCAAACGGCACGAACCGGTCGAGGACGTCCTGTCGGACCTGGCGAACGAGCTGGACGACGACGGCAAGATCGCCGAGCTGGCCGCCGGCCTGCTGTTCGCCGGGCACGAGACCACGGTCAACCGCATCGACCACGGCGTGCTCCTGCTGCTGGCCAACCCCGACCAGCTCGCCCTGCTGCGGTCGGACCCCGGGCTCGCGCCCGCCGCGGTCGAGGAGATCCTGCGCATGGCCGTGCCGAGCCTGCACGGCCTGCCCAGGTACGCCCACGAGGACATCGAGATCGACGGCCGCACGATCCGCCGCGGCGAGGCCGTCGTCCTCAACACCGGCGTGGCGAACCGGGACGAAGACGTCTATCCCGATCCCGACACCTTCGTCATCGGACGTCCTCCGGCCGACCCGCATCTCGCCTTCGGGTACGGCCCGCGGTTCTGCATCGGCGCGAGCCTGGCCAGGGTGGAGCTGGAGGCGGTGTTCAGCCGGCTCTTCCAGCGGTTCCCCGGCCTGCGCCTGGCCGTCCCCGTCGCCGAGCTGCCGCGCAACGAGGGCAGGATCACCCAGGGCTTCGCCCGGCTGCCGGTCACCTGGTGAGCCGTCAGGTCGCGTAGCGCTCCACGCCGACGACGTGCCCGCCGACCCGGTGCAGCACCGCGAACGCGCCCTTGCGCAGGTGCACGTCCTTGCCGCTCAGCGCGTGGATCAGGTGCGGCAGGACCTTGCCGTGGCTGCACACGGCGGCGGGCACGGCGAGGTCGCCGACCAGGTCCGGCGTCTTGTGCGGATCCTGGCCCTCCTCGCTGAGCAGCGGCTCGGTCCTGATCTCGGTCCCGTACGGCTCCAGCGTCTGGACGCACCGCCGACTGGGCGAGCTGACCAGCAGCTCGGGCCGGTACGCGGGCAGCGCGGTGGCCAGGGCGGCGGCCTGGGAGCCGCCGTGGTCGTCCAGTGGGCGCAGCGCGTCGTCGCCTTCCCACCGGCTCCTGGACCCGGCCGTGGCGTGCCGGACGAGCACCAGCGGCACGGTCGCCAGCGGCGCGGCGGCCAGGGCGCGCAGCAGCCCGGCGTCCCACTCGTAGGTCAGCAGCTCGCGAGCCCGGTCGACGGGCAGCCAGCGCAGCCCGTCGACCTCGTCGCCCGGCTCGAAGCCGGCGTCGGAGGTGACCCGCGCCGTCCAGTAGTCGACGCGCTTGAGCCGGCCGCCGCTGAGGTAGTGGATCGGCGGCAGGGCGCGCCCCAGGACGACCGTCAGGCTGGTCTCCTCGGCGACCTCGCGCAGGGCGGCGGCGATGACGTGTTCGCCGCTCTCCAGCTTGCCCTTGGGGAAGGTCCAGTCGTCGTAGCGCGGGCGGTGGATCACCGCGACCTCGGGGCTGCTCTCCGCGCCCCTCCAGACCACGGCCCCGGCGGCCCGGAGCAGGTCAGTCGTCAACGGTCCTCCATCGCCTGGTTCCGACGAGATGGCTCTGCAGGTCCTCGCCCTGGTGGCGGATCCAGGTGCCGTCGGAGTTGAGCCACCACGCGTTCGTGGTGTCTGCCATGGCCAGGTCCATCAGCTCGATCAGGTACGCCTTGTGCTGCTGGGAGGTCACCTTGACCAGGGCCTCGACCCGGCGGTCGAGGTTCCTGCGCATCAGGTCGGCGCTGCCGATCCACACCTCGGGACGTCTGCCGAGGCCGAACTCGTACACGCGGGAGTGCTCCAAAAAGCGCCCCAAAACCGACCTTACGCGGATATTTTCTGACAAATTGGGGATTCCTGGGCGAAGGATGCAGATACCGCGCACCCACAGGTCCACCGGCACCCCCGCCCTGGACGCCCGGTAGAGCGCGTCGATGATCGGCTCGTCCACCAGCGAGTTCGTCTTGATCCTGATCCGCGCCGGGCGGCCCGCCTGCTGGTGGGCGATCTCCCGGTCGATCCTGGCCAGCAGGCCGCTGCGCATCGAGTGCGGCGCGACCAGCAGCCGGCGGTAGGCCGAGTGGTTGGAGTAGCCGGTCAGGTGGATGAACAGGTCGGTGACATCCTCGCCCACCAGCGGGTCGGCGGTGAGCAGGCCGAAGTCCTCGTACTGGCGGGCCGTCTTGGGGTTGTAGTTGCCGGTGCCGATGTGGCAGTAGCGGCGCAGCTCGCCCGAGGGCTCCTGCCGTACGACGAGGGCCAGCTTGCAGTGGGTCTTCAGGCCGACCACGCCGTAGACCACGTGGCAGCCGGCCCGCTCCAGCTTCCTGGCCCAGGAGATGTTGGCGTGCTCGTCGAAGCGGGCCTTGATCTCCACGACCACGACGACCTGCTTGCCCGCCTCGGCCGCGTCGATCAGCGCGTCGACGATGGGCGACTCGCCGCTGGTCCGGTAGAGGGTCTGCTTGATCGCCAGCACCCGGGGGTCGGCCGCGGCCACCTCGATGAAACGCTGCACGCTGGTCGCGAACGAGTCGTACGGGTGGTGCAGCAGCACGTCGCGCTCGCGCAGGGTGGAGAAGAGGTCGTCCTCGGCGTTGATCACCTCGGCCGGCACGAACGGGCGGTAGCTCAGCTCGCCGCGGTCGAGGTCGGCGATGGCGTGCAGGCCGGTCAGGTCGAGCGGGCCGGGCAGCCGGTAGATCTCGTGCGGGGCCAGCTCCAGCTCCTCGATGAGCGGCGCCAGCACCTCCGGCGTGATCGTGTCCTCGACCTCCAGCCGCACGGGCGGCCCGAACCGCCGCTTGAGCAGCTCCTTCTCCAGCGCCTGCATGAGGTTCTCGGTGACGTCCTCGTCGACGTCGAGGTCTTCGTTCCTGGTGACGCGGAAGACGTGGTGCTGGAGGATCTCCATGCCCTTGAAGAGCTGGCCGAGGTGCGCCGCGATGACGTCCTCCATCGGCACGAACCGGTCCTTCGACGCCGGCACGAACCGGGGGAGCTGCGAGGGCACCTTCACCCGCGCGAAGACGGTGTGGTCGGTGATCGGGTTGCGCACCAGCACGGCCAGGTTGAGGCTGAGCCCGGAGATGTAGGGGAACGGGTGGGCCGGGTCGACCGCCAGCGGCGTCAGCACGGGCCTGATCCGCTCCCTGAACAGCTTGCGCAGCTCCGTGCGCTCCTCGCGGCCCAGGTCGTCCCACCGGACGATCTCGATGCCCTCGGTCGCGAGCTGGGGGCAGACCCGGTCGTGGAAGGCGGCGGCGTGCCGCTTGGCCAGGGAGTCGGCGATCGTGGCGATCCGGGCCAGCTCCTCGCGCGGCTTCAGCCCGCTCTTGGTGCGCAGCAGCAGGCCGGTGGCCATGCGCCGCTTGAGGCCGGCCACCCGTACGCGGAAGAACTCGTCGAGGTTGCTGGCGAAGATGGCCAGGAAGCGCACCCGTTCGAGCAGGGGGACCGACGGGTCCTCGGCCAGTTCGAGGACGCGCTCGTTGAACTGGAGCCAGCTTTCCTCGCGGTTGAGGAACCGCTCCTGTGGCAGGAGCAGGTCGTTTCCCGATTGCAGCGGTTCCGCGGACATATGGCCTATATTGCCCCGATTGGTTGAACGGAACGTTAACGTAGCCGCAACGAACTCACTCTGGCTGGTCGGCCTGCTCCAGGCGTGCGGCGCGCTCGGCGAGCCTGGCCTCCCGCTGACGGATCTTCTCCTCGCGCTCGCGGGCCTTCTCCGCCTCCTTCAGCAGCCGCTCGCGCTCCTTCAACTCTCGTACCCTGGCTTTCTCCGCATCACGCAACTCTCGCTGGCGGAGCTTCTCGGCTTCCTTGAGCTCCTTCTCGCGCGCCTTCTCGAAGTCGCGCAGATCCTTGTCGCTGACGCGCGGCTTGGCGGCGGCGGCGGCCTGGTTGCGGGTGGCCACCGAGATCGCCGGGCTCGGGTTCAGGCCGGTCAGGCCGTTCCAGGCCAGGTTCACCAGGTGCGCGGCGACCTCCTCGCGGCCCGGCTTGCGCACGTCCAGCCACCACTGGCCGGTCAGCGCGACCATGCCGACCAGCATCTGGGCGTACATCGGGGCGAGCTTGGGGTCGTAGCCCCGGCCGGCGAACTCGTCGGCCAGGACGTCCTCGACCTGGCTGGCGATCTCGCTGATCAGGCTCGCGAACGTGCCCGTGCCCGAGGCCGCGTGCGAGTCGCGCACCAGGATGCGGAAGCCCTCGCTGCTCTCCTCGATGTACTGGAGCAGGGCCAGGGCGGCCCGCTCCAGCTTGATGAGGGAGTGGGAGGCGGCGAGGGCCGAGGTGATCATGCCGAGCAGCTTCTGCATCTCGCGGTCGACGACGACCGCGTAGACGCCTTCCTTGCCGCCGAAATGCTCGTACACCACGGGTTTCGACACCTGCGCGGTGGCGGCTATCTCCTCTATGGAGGTCCCGTCGAACCCCTTCTCGGCGAACAGCGTGCGGCTGATCCGGATCAGCTGCTCTCTGCGCTCTCTACCGGACATGCGCCTGCGAGATCGGGGTTCGGTCACGGGTTCCATAATGACGGCCACGGACGAATGGCCGTTCATCGGCTGATTCTCGTCAGGCAATGCGCTTCGCCGCCAGGCGTTCTGGCGTCGGCCAGCGCACGTCGGACACCCAGCCCGCCCGTTCGAAGAGGCGGATCGTGCCGGCGCTGAGATCGATCTGGCCCTTGAGCGCGCCGTGCCGGGCACAGGTGGGGTCGGAGTGGTGCAGGTTGTGCCAGGACTCGCCGAACGACGGGATGGCCAGCCACCAGACGTTGCGCGACTTGTCACGCGTCTGGAAGGACTCCTCGCCGAAGACGTGGCAGATCGAGTTGATCGACCAGGTCACGTGGTGCAGCAGGCCGATGCGGATCAGCGAGCCCCAGAACAGCGCGGTCAGGCCGCCCTGCCAGGACCAGGTCAGCAGCAGGCCGAGCACGCCGGGCAGCAGGATGGAGACGAGGGCCAGCGTGGGGAACCACTTGTGCAGCTTCTGGATGTCCTCGTCCTTGCACAGGTCGGGGGCGTACTTCTCGCGGTTGGTGCGCTCGCTCTCGAACAGCCAGCCCATGTGGGCGTACAGCAGGCCCTTGGACATGGACTTGAAGCCGGGGCCGAAGCGCCACGGCGAGTGCGGGTCGCCCTCCTTGTCGGAGAACTTGTGGTGCTTGCGGTGCGTGGCCACCCAGTCGAGCACGGACATCTCCAGCGACAGGCTGCCCGCGATGCCCATCGCGATCTTCAGCGGCCGCTTGGCCTTGAACGAGCCGTGCGTGAAGTAGCGGTGGAACCCGACGGTGACGCCGAGCCCGGAGACGACGTAGAAGACGAAGGCGATGGCGATGTCCGTCCAGCCGAGTCCCCATCCCCAGGCCAGGGGCACCGCCGCCGCGAGCGCGACCAGGGGCAGTCCGACCACGAGCGCGAACGTGATGATCTCTGCCCTGGATTTCGGTTCGGGTTCGAAGTCGGGCTTCGGGGCGGGGGAGGAACGCTCGGCGAGAACGGTCATGGGCTACCTCCAACGACATGTATGAGGATGAATGTCCAGGCTACGCCACCGTAACCTACGCCATCGTAAGTAAGGAAGCCCTAAGTTGTGGATGTCACTTAGCTGACGGTCGGCTCGCCCAGGTGAGTGGGTTTCGTGCCTTGCGGCATTTGGGGTGGTCTGTTATACGGTCAGCGCGCCGACTACCCCTGCGTGTCCCCGGTATTCACGGCCACTGGAGATGTGGGAGAGAATTGAGGGCGCATACGCCCGTGCGGGCTCGGTATCGTAGGGGCTGTGTGTCGGACGCCACGGCGTCCGGTCCGTCCCGGATCGTCTAATCGGCAGGACAAGTGGTTTTGGTCCACTTTGTAGGGGTTCGAGTCCTCTTCCGGGAGCCTTGACAGCCATCCCGCGACTCCCCGCGCGAGAGAGTTACGAACCGGGCAGGTATCCTCACGGTGTCGGGGGGTTGCGGCGCGGTAGCCGCGCCGACGACCCTGATCCGTCCAGTCACAGGGAGTCTCAGTCCGTGAGTGTGCCGCGCCCGGCAGCCGTCATCGTCCTCGCCGCGGGCGAGGGCACCCGGATGAAGAGCCAGACCCCGAAAGTCCTCCACGAGCTGTGCGGCCGCGCGCTGGTCGACCACATGCTCGCCGCCGCCCGCGACCTCGATCCCGAGCGGCTCATCGTGGTCATCGGCCATGCGCTCGAACAGGTCGGCGGTCATCTGGCCGCCACCAGCCCCGACGCGCGCGCCGTCGTCCAGCGTGAGCAGCGCGGCACCGGCCACGCCGTCCGCACCGTGCTCGAAGAGGTCGGCACGATCGCCGGCACGATCCTGGTCACCTACGGCGACGTGCCGCTCATGCAGGCCCGCACCCTCGCCACGCTGCTCGCCAAGCACGCCGCCGACGGCAACGCGGTCACCGTGCTGACGGCCGAGGTACCCGATCCGACCGGCTACGGCCGGATCGTCCGCGACCCCTCCGGCGCCGTGCTGGAGATCGTCGAGGAGAAGGACGCCGACGACGAGCAGCGCGCGATCAAGGAGATGAACTCCGGCATCTACGCCTTCGACGGCCTGCTGCTCGCCGACGCCGTCAAGCGCGTGTCCACCGACAACGCCCAGGGCGAGGAGTACCTCACCGACGTCCTCGGCATCCTGCGCGGCGACGGTCACCGGGTCGGCGCCTGCGTGGCCGCCGACTACGTCGAGGTCGAGGGCGTCAACGACCGCGTCCAGCTCGCCTTCGCCCGCAAGGTGCTCAACCAGCGGCTGCTGGAGCAGCACATGCGCGCCGGCGTCACCGTCGTCGACCCGGCCACCACGTGGGTCGACGTGGGCGTCGAGATCGGGCCCGACGCCGTCGTCCATCCCGGCACCCAGCTCCACGGCCGCACGGTCATCGGCGCCGGAGCCGAGGTCGGCCCGGCCACCACGCTGACCGACACCCGCGTCGGCGAGGGCGCCGTCGTGCGCAACGCGGTCTGCGACAACGCCGAGATCGGCCCCGAGGCCAACGTCGGCCCCTACGCCTACCTGCGCCCCGGCACCGTGCTCAGCCGCAGGTCGAAGGCGGGCACGTTCGTCGAGATGAAGAACACCAAGGTCGGCGAGCGCTCCAAGGTGCCCCACCTCACCTACGCCGGCGACGCCACCATCGGGGAAGACGTCAACATCGGCGCCTCCACCGTCTTCGTCAACTACGACGGGGTCGACAAACACCACACCACCGTGGGCGACGGCGCGTTCGTCGGCTGCGACACCATGCTCATCGCCCCCGTGACGATCGGCGAAGGCGCCAACACCGCGGCCGGATCCGTGATCGTCAGCGACGTACCCCCAGGGGCGATGGGCGTGGCCAGGGCGCGACAGCGCAACATCGAGAAATGGGTCCTGCGCAAGCGCGCGGGCACCAAGTCGGCCGCCGCCGCCGAACGGGCGCTGGCCGAGCGAGCACAGCAGGAGAACGAACAGTGACCAGCATCAAACAGCCGGGCGAGAAGAACCTCATGCTCTTCTCCGGCCGGGCCTATCCAGAGCTGGCCGAAGAGGTTGCCGAGCACGTCGGCGTCTCCCTCACCCCCACCAAACTGATCGACTTCGCCAACGGCGAGATCTACGCCCGCTACCTGGAGTCCGTCCGCGGCTGCGACGCGTTCGTGATCCAGAGCCACACCGGTCCCATCAACAAGTGGATCATGGAACAGCTCATCATGGTCGACGCGCTCAAGCGGGCCTCGGCCAAGCGCATCACCGTGGTCATGCCGTTCTTCGGCTACGCCCGCCAGGACAAGAAGGGCCGCGGCCGCGAGCCCATCACGGCCCGGCTGATGGCCGACCTGTTCAAGACCGCCGGCGCCGACCGGCTCATGTCGATCGACCTGCACACCTCGCAGATCCAGGGCTTCTTCGACGGTCCCGTCGACCACCTGTTCGCGATGCCGGTGCTGGAGAGCTACCTGAAGAACAAGCTCGACCTGGAGAACACGACCGTCGTCTCGCCCGACACCGGCCGCGTCCGCCTGTCCGAGCGCTGGGCCGACACCCTCGGCACGCCCCTGGCCTTCATCCACAAGCGCCGCGACCTCGACGTGGCCAACTCGGTGAAGGTCAGCGAGGTCGTCGGCAAGGTCAGCGGCCGCACCTGCGTGCTGATCGACGACATGATCGACACCGCCGGCACGATCTGCAAGGCCGCCGACGCCCTCTACGAGCAGGGCGCGACCAACGTCATCGTCGCCGCCACCCACGCGGTCTTCTCCGACCCCGCCGTCGACCGGCTGAAGAACTCGCGCATCTCCGAGGTCATCGTGACCAACACGCTGCCGCTGTCGGAGGCCAAGCGGTTCGACAAGCTGACGGTGCTCTCGATCGCGCCGCTCATCGCCCGCGCCGTCACCGAGGTCTTCACCGACGGCTCCGTCACGAGCCTGTTCGAGGGCGACACCTGAGCGAGTAAGCTGTACGGGTTGCGCTCGTAACGCCTTCCGCTAGGGCGGGTGAGGGGGAGCGCGCCACAATCCGATCTCTGCATCCCTAGGAGATGTCGTGTCTGAAGTACGTATCGCCGCCGAGTCGCGCACGGTGTTCGGCAAGGGCGCCGCCCGCAAGATCCGCCGCGCCGACAAGGTGCCCGCCGTCCTCTACGGGCACGGCATCGACCCCAAGCACCTGACCCTGCCCGGTCACGAGGTGCTGCTCGCCCTCCGCACGCCCAACGTGCTGATCCGCCTCCAGGGTGATGGCGTCGACGAGCTGGCCCTGCCCAAGGGTGTCCAGCGCGACCCGATCAAGGGCTTCGTCGAGCACGTCGACCTGCTCCTGGTCAAGCGCGGCGAGAAGGTCACCGTCGAGATCCCGGTCACCACGACCGGCGACGTCAACTCCGAGGGCCTGCTCGACCAGCAGCTCGTCTCGGTGGCCGTCGAGGCCGAGGCGACCCACATCCCGACCGGCGTCGAGGTCGACGTCGAGGGCATGGAGGTCGGCACCGTGATCACCGCCGCGCAGCTCAACCTGCCGTCGGGCGCCACGCTGGCCGCCGACCCCGAGGCCGTGGTCCTCCACGTCATCGCCAAGCCGACCGAGGAGCCCGCCGCGGAGGCCGCGGAGGCCGCCGAGGGCGAGACCGCCGAGGGCGAGGGCGAGGGCGAGAGCGCCGAGGCTGCCGCCGAGTAAGCACGTACCGCGAAAACGGGGGTGGCGCGAGGCCGCCCCCGTTCCGCTGTAAGGGGAGCGCACATGGACCGCTGGCTGATCGTCGGACTGGGCAATCCGGGGCCCGAATACGCGGGTAACAGGCACAACGCGGGCTTCATGGTGCTCGACGAGCTGGCCGCGCGGGCCGGCGGGCGCTTCAAGGCGCACAAGAGCAGGTCCGAGGTGCTGGAGACGCGGGCGGCCGTGCTGGCCAAGCCGCTGACGTACATGAACCTGTCGGGCGGGCCGGTCAAGGCGCTCGCCGACTTCTACAAGATCGGCCCCGACCGGCTGATCGTCGTCCACGACGAGCTCGACGTCCCCTACGGCGCGCTGCGCGCCAAGCTCGGCGGCGGCGACAACGGCCACAACGGGCTCAAGTCCATCACCAAGGTCCTCGGCACCCGCGACTACCTGAGGGTGCGCTTCGGCATCGGCCGGCCGCCCGGCCGCATGGACCCGGCCACCTTCGTGCTCCGCGACTTCGCCACCGTCGAGCGCAAGGATCTGCCCTTCCTCGTCGACCGGGGCGCCGACGTCGTCGAGTCGCTCATGGCACGTGGCCTGGAAGCCACCCAGAACGACTTCCACCGGGCTGATCTGCACATTTCCGGCCCTCCGCGCTGATCGCCGCATAGAACCGTTCGCCGCCTGTCGCGGTGCAGGCGCGGCTAGCATCGGTGACTGTCCGTTCGGGAACGGGCACACAGAGGCGTGCGTGCCACCGCCCGGAGCGACGGCGGGAGCGGAGCGGGGGAAGACGGCATTTGGCGACCGAGGCCGCCTCACGGAGTGAGGCAGGAGAGCCCGTGAAGTCCGGCGAGGCCCTCTCGTGGCGGGTCAGCCCGGTGACTCCGGCGTGGATGCGTTCCTACCGGTTCCGTGCCGTGGTGGGTGATCTGTGCGGGGCGGGCATCGGGTCCGCCGCCGCCTTCTGCGGCAGGTTCGGCGGGTTCACCCCTTACGTGCTGCCGTACCTGCTGGTCAGCGTGGCGTTGCCGTGGGTGTGGGTCTGCGCGGTCGCGCTCAACCGGGCCTACGAGCCGCGCATGATCGGCGTCGGCTCCGAGGAGTTCCGCCGCGTCGTGCACGCCGGCGTGGCGCTGACCGCGGCCACCGCGATCGGCTCGTACGTCACCAAGACCGACGTCGCCCGCGGCTACGTCGTGCTCGCGCTGCCCCTGGTCACGCTGCTCACGCTGGTCACCCGCTACCTGCTGCGGCGCTCGCTCAACCGGCGCAGGGCGGCCGGGGCCTGCATGCGCCGCGTGGTCGCGGTCGGCCATCCGGCCTCGATCGCCGAGCTGGTCCACCTCTTCCGCAGGGAGCGCCACCACGGCATGGACGTCGTGGCCGCCTGCCTGCCCTACGGCGAGCCGCCCGGGGTGCTGACCGAGGTGCCCGTCGTGGGCGACTTCGGCGACGTGCCGCTGGTCGTCGACCAGGTGCGCGCCGACACCGTGGCGGTGCTGGCCTGCCCCGAGATGGACGGCGACGCGCTGCGCCGGCTGGCCTGGCGGCTGGAGCGCACCCACACCGAGCTGGTGGTCGCCCCCGCCCTGATGGACGTCGCCGGCCCGCGCACGATGATCCGGCCGGCCGCCGGGCTGCCGCTGCTGCACGTCGAGCACCCCGAGCTGACCGGCGCCCGGCAACTGGTCAAGAACGTCTTCGACCGCGTGGTCGCCACCGCGCTGCTGGTGCTGCTGTCGCCGCTGCTGGCGGTCCTGGCCGTGGCCGTACGCGGCACGAGCCCGGGGCCCGCGCTGTTCCGCCAGACCAGGGTCGGCAAAGACGGCAGGCCGTTCACGATCCTGAAGTTCCGTACCATGCGGCGCGGCTCGGAGCAGCAGAAGATCACTCTCGTCAGCGACCACGACGGCGTGCTGTTCAAGATCCGCAACGATCCGCGCGTGACGCCGCTCGGCACGCTGATGCGCCGCCACTCCCTCGACGAGCTGCCCCAGCTCATCAACGTGCTCCTCGGACACATGTCGCTGGTCGGCCCCCGTCCGCCGCTTCCGGAGGAGGTGGCGCGCTACGGTGACGACGTGCGCAGACGGCTTCTGGTGCGTCCGGGGCTGACCGGGCTGTGGCAAGTGAGCGGGCGATCTGACCTATCGTGGGAGGAATCCGTCCGTCTCGACCTGCGTTACGTGGAGAACTGGTCCCTCACGCTGGACCTCCAGATCCTGTGGAAGACTTGGTCGGCCGTCGCCCGCGGGCAAGGAGCATATTGATGACGATTCGCGACGACCACGCCGTGGCCGGCGACCTGGCGACGGAAGCTGGCGAGAGGCTGCTGCGGGTCCGCGAGCAGACCGGGTTCGGCGACTCCGCCGCGCTGCGCGCGGAGGGCGACCGGGCCGCGCACGTGTTCCTCATGGAGGCGCTGGCACGGTTGCGTCCCAGTGACAGTGTCCTGTCCGAGGAGGCCACCCGCGAGGAGCGGCTCGACCCGCGCCGGCTGGGCGCCGAGCGCGTGTGGATCGTCGATCCCCTCGACGGCACGCGCGAGTTCGCCGAGGAGGGCCGGGCCGACTGGGCCGTGCACGTCGCGCTGTGGGAGCGCGGCAAGCTGACCGCGGGCGCAGTGGCGCTGCCCGCGCAGGGCCGTACGCTGACCACCGCCGAGCCGCCGGCCCTTCCCGCCTTCGAGAAGGGCCGCTTCCGTATCGCGGTGAGCCGCACCCGGCCGCCGGAGTTCGTCCAGAAGCTGGCCTACCTGCTGGGGGCCGACCTCGTGCCGATCGGATCGGCGGGGGCGAAGATCTCCGCGGTGCTCACCGGCGAGGTCGAGGCGTACGTGCACGCCGGCGGCCAGTACGAGTGGGACTCCGCGGCCCCCGTCGCCGTCGCGCAGGCGGCCGGGGCGTTCGCCAGCCGCGTCGACGGCTCGGAGCTGACCTACAACCAAGCCGACCCCTCACTACCGGATATCCTGGTTTCCCTACCGGAGCTGGCGACATCCCTGCTCGCCGGAATTCGGGACCTGCATCGCTAACCGCCGGAGGAAGCGCCCATGCTCCAGCGCGACTACACGACGTCGCAGCTCGACGTACTCGAAGCCGAGGCCATTCACATCATGCGCGAGGTGGCGGCGGAGTTCGAGCGGCCGTGTCTGCTCTTCTCCGGCGGCAAGGACTCGATCGTCATGCTCCGCATCGCGGAGAAGGCGTTCTGGCCCGCGGCCATCCCGTTCCCGCTGATGCACGTCGACACCGGGCACAACTTCGACGAGGTCATCGAGTTCCGCGACCGCCGTTCCGAGGAGCTGGGCGCGCGCCTGATCGTGGCCAGCGTGCAGGAGTCGATCGACAGCGGCCGGGTGGTCGAGGAGACCGGCCGGCGCGCCTCGCGCAACCGCCTGCAGACCACCACGCTGCTCGACGGGATCGAGGAGCACGAGTTCGACGCCGTCTTCGGCGGGGCCAGGCGCGACGAGGAGAAGGCCCGCGCCAAGGAGCGCGTGTTCTCCTTCCGCGACGACTTCGGCCAGTGGGACCCGAAGAACCAGCGCCCCGAGCTGTGGAACCTCTACAACTCCCGCATCCGCAAGGGCGAGCACATCCGGGTCTTCCCGCTGTCCAACTGGACCGAGCTCGACATCTGGGACTACATCCGGCGTGAGGGCATCGAGATCCCGTCCATCTACTTCTCGCACACCCGCAAGGTGTTCGAGCGCGACGGCATGTTGCTGCCCGACTCCGACGTCGTGTCCCGCGGCGACGACGAGCCGCTGTTCGAGGCCGTCGTGCGCTACCGCACGGTCGGCGACATGACCTGCACCGGCGCCGTGCAGTCCACGGCCGCCACGGTCGAGGAGATCATCGAGGAGATCGCGGCCACCCGGATCACCGAGCGGGGGGCCACCAGGGCCGACGACCGCTCGTCCGAGGCCGCCATGGAGGACCGCAAGCGAGAGGGCTACTTCTGATGGACATTCTTCGCTTTGCCACCGCGGGAAGCGTCGACGACGGCAAGTCCACCCTCATCGGACGGTTGCTCTTCGACTCCAAGGCCATCTTCGAGGACCAGCTCGAAGCGGTCGAGCGTACCTCCCGCGACCGCGGTACCGAGTACACCGACCTGTCGCTGCTGACCGACGGCCTGCGGGCCGAGCGCGAGCAGGGCATCACGATCGACGTGGCCTACCGCTACTTCGCCACGCCCAAGCGCAAGTTCATCATCGCCGACACGCCCGGGCACATCCAGTACACCAGGAACATGGTCACCGGCGCCTCCACGGCCGACCTGGCGATCATCCTCATCGACGCGCGCAAGGGCGTGCTGGAGCAGTCGCGCCGGCACGCGTTCCTGACCTCGCTGCTGCGCGTGCCGCACCTGGTGCTGGCCGTGAACAAGATGGACCTGGTCGACTACTCGCAGGAGCGCTTCGAGGAGATCCGGGAGGAGTTCACCTCCTTCGCCTCCAAGCTCAACGTGAGCGACCTGACGTTCATCCCGATCTCCGCGCTCAACGGCGACAACGTCGTCTCGCGCTCGGAGAACATGCCCTGGTACCTCGGCACCTCCCTGCTCCACCACCTGGAGAACGTGCACATCGCCTCCGACCGCAACCTGGTCGACGTGCGCTTCCCCGTCCAGTACGTGATCCGTCCGCAGAAGGCCACCGACCACGCCTTCCACGACTACCGCGGCTACGCGGGCCAGGTCGCGGGCGGGGTGCTCAAGCCGGGCGACGAGGTGACCCACCTGCCGTCCGGGCTGAGCACGCGGATCGCCTCGATCGACACGTTCGACGGGCCGGTGGAGGAGGCGTTCCCGCCCATGTCGGTCACGCTGCGCTTCGAGGACGACCTCGACATCTCGCGCGGCGACATGATCGCCAGGCCCAACAACCAGCCGCACGCGGCCCAGGAGCTGGAGGCCATGGTCTGCTGGATGGCCGACAGCCTCAAGCTGACCCCGCGCACCAAGCTGACGATCAAGCACACCACCCGTACGGCGCGGGCGCTGGTGCGCGACCTGCACTACCGGCTCGACGTCAACACGTTGCACCGGGACGAGCAGGCCACCTCCCTCGGCCTGAACGAGATCGGCCGGGTCTCGCTGCGGGTCACCCAGCCGCTGTTCGTCGACGACTACGCCCGCAACCGGCTGACCGGCGGCTTCATCCTCGTGGACGAGGCCACCAACGGCACGGTCGGCGCCGGCATGATCATCGACGCCAGCTGAGCGTTCCGAACGGCCCGGCGACACCACGCCGGGCCGTTCGCCGTTTCGGTAGATCTTTGCGGGGTTTCCTGACCCTCTGATTACCCTCCGCGCTAGGGTCGTCGCGTTCCGTGTTGGCGACGTGAAGGCCCTCCCCCTGTGACCGACCGCGCATCCGCCACCCGAGTGATCTTCCTCGGGGGCCTCGGCCGTAGTGGCACGACTCTGCTGGAGCGACTGCTCGCCGAGCTGCCCGGCGTGGTGGCGCTCGGCGAGGTGGTCCACCTGTGGTCGAGGGGCGTGCTGGCCGGAGAGCCGTGCGGCTGCGGCGCGGCCTTCGCCGCCTGCGACTTCTGGCGGCAGGTGGGCCGGGCGGCGTTCGGCGGGTGGCGGCCGTCGCTGGCCGAGCGGATGCTCACGTTGCGGCAGCGGGTCGATCGCACCCACCGGATGGGGCGCATCGCGCATCCCGACCTGGCCGAGTACGCGCGGGCCTACCGGAGGGTCTACGAGGCGACCGGCGCGCCCGTCGTGATCGACTCCAGCAAGCACGCCTCCCTCGCCCACTGCCTGGTCGCGGCCGGCATGGACGTCCGCGTCGTGCACGTCGTCCGGGATCCGCGGGCGGTGGCCCACTCCTGGCGCAGGACCGTCGAACGGCCCGAGGACGGGCGTCCCATGACCCGCTGGGGGCCGCTGCGCACGTCCCTCCACTGGACGGCCCAGAACGCCGGTCTTGAGCTCCTCGCCCGCCAGGGGGCCCGCGTGACCCGGGTGCGCTACGAAGACCTGGTCGCCGACCCGGGGCCCACGCTGACCGCGCTGGCCGGCTTCCTCGGGCTCGACGTTCCCGGCCTGCCGTTCCTGGAGGGCACGACGGCGCGGCTCGGGCCCGCGCACACCGCGTCCGGCAATCCGATGCGTTTCCAGGTCGGGGGGATCAGGCTGCGGTGCGACGACTCGTGGCGTTCTGCGCTGCCCGTCCGCGACCGGCGGCTGGTCACCGCGCTCACCTGGCCCCTCCGCGTCCGGTACGGCTACCGGGAGGTCGCCGCGTGAGCGCGTTGCCGTCCGTGGGGGTGGTGATCCCGACCTGCGGCGACCGGCCCGAGCTGTTGCGCGAGGCGGTGGCGGCGGTGCTGGCCCAGGACTATCCGGGGCGGCTCGTCGTGGTCGTGGTCGACGACGGGGGGCGCGGGCGCCCGGGGCCGGAGCTGGGCGTGCCCGTCCTGGCCAACCGGCGTACCCCTGGGCTTCCTGGAGCGCGCAACACCGGCATCGCGGCTCTCGACACCGATCTCGTCGCCTTCTGCGACGACGACGACCTGTGGCTGCCGGGCAAGCTCGCCGCCCAGGTGCGGGCGCTGACCGCCGCCGGTGGCGAGTTCGCGAGCTGCGCCATCGAGGTCGAGCACGGGCGGCGCCGGGTGGCCAGGCTCGCGGGCGCCGACTCGGTGACCACGGCCGACCTCCTGCGGTCGCGCATGGTGATGGTGCACTCCTCGACGTTCCTGTTCCGGCGCGGGGCCCTGTGGGTCGACGAGAGCGCCCCCGGGGGCCAGAACGAGGACTGGGACCTGGCCCTGCGCGCGGCCCGGCGGCGGCCGATCACGCACGTAGACCGGCCGCTCGTCCGCGTGCGGTGGGGTGGGTCGTCCTACTACGCGGCCCGCTGGGCGGACCGGATCGCGGGGCTCGACTGGATGCTCGACCGCCATCCCGAGCTGGCCGCCGACCGGCGCGGCGCGGCGCGGGTCTACGGCCAGCTCGCCTTCGCGTACGCGGCGCTCGGGCGGCGGCGCGCGGCGGTCCGGTGGGCGTTGCGCGCGTTCGGGGCGCGGCCGGGTGAGCCGCGGGCGCCGATCGCGCTGGCCGTCGCGGCGGGGATCGTCCCGGCCGCGACCGTGCTCGGGCTGCTGCACGGACGGGGGCACGGCATATGACCCCGCCCAGGACCCGCATTCCCGCCGTCCCCGTCCAGCGCCCGCCCACCCCGAATCCCGCTGCCGACCCGGCGACCGCCCGCGGCCATGCCGCCGAGTCCGCGTCCGCCCGGACCCACGCGTCCGGGGCCGGGCATGCCGCCGAGTCCGCGTGGACCCGCGCGGCCGGGCCCGTGGCCGGCCGGGCCCGTGGCTCCGAGCCGGGGGCCGCCCGCAACCTCCCGCCCGAGCGACCGGCGGGCCGCGGGCCCGCCGAGGCCGGTCGCCGGAGGCGTGCGGGGGAGCGCGTGCGGGTCGGCGGCGTCGGGCTGGACGTCGTCACCGAGGCCGACGTGGTGCGCTGGGTGGCGGCGGAGGCCGCGGCAGGCAGGGGCGGTCGCATCGTGACGCCCAACGTCGACATCTGCCGGGCCGTCGCCCGCGACCCCGCCCTCCAGGAGCTCGTGGGCTCGGCCGAGATCGTGGTGGCCGACGGCATGCCGCTGGTGTGGGCGGCCAGACTGCTCGGCACCCCGCTGCCCGAACGGGTCACCGGGGCCGACCTGATCTGGTCGCTCAGCGAGATGGCCGCGGCCCGCAACTGGCCGGTGTACCTGCTCGGCGGGCCGCCGGGGGTGGCCGAGCTGGCCGCCGACGAGCTCAGGAGCTGCCGTCCCGGGCTGAAGGTGGCCGGGGTGCACGCGCCGCCGTACCACTTCGACGAAACGGCGGAGGGGCGGGAGCGGGTGCGGCGCCGGGTGGTCGCGGCGCGGCCCCGCCTGGTGTTCGTCGGGCTGGGCTTCCCCCGGCAGGACCTGCTCATCGCCGAGCTGCGCGAGGAGCTGCCGCAGGCGTGGTTCGTGGGCTGCGGGGCGGCCATCGCCTTCGCCGCCGGCACGGTCCAGCGGGCGCCGCGCTGGATGCGGCGGGCCGGGCTGGAGTGGGCGTTCCGGCTGATGAGCGAGCCCGGACGGCTGGCGCGGCGCTACCTCGTGGACGATCTCCCCTTCGCGGTACGCCTGCTCGCCGGCTGCCTGCTGACCAGGCTCAGGCGGTGAGGGCCCGGACGCGGTCCGCCTCCTGAGGGGTGAGACCCCGGGCCGCCGTGGCCAGGGCGTGACGGGAGTCCATCGGACGGAAGGCCGTCCGGGACAGCCCCGACCACGCGAACGCCGCCGACCGGCGGGACGGCGTGGTGCAGGCCCGGACGATCCGGCGTTCGGCGGACGGTGACCACGGCAGGCCCGCATGGGCGTAGAGACGCCGGAAGCCGGTGACCGGATCCTCGGCCAGCGACTCGTACGAGGCGACCAGCACGCCGGGCGTGGCGGCCAGCACCGTCCGCGCGGCCCGCCACAGGGCCGCGATGGTGGCCAGGTCGTCGGCGGAGCCGAGCAGCGGGCACAGCTCCAGCAGGCCGGGATGGTCGCGGACGAGCAGCGGCTGGCCGACCAGGTCGCCGACGTCGAACCGCCACCCGAGACGGCGCCAGCTGGCCACGAACGACACCGGATCACGGACGAGGACGATGACCGCGCAACCCAGCCGCCGGGCGAACCAATGAGCCGACAACACCGCGAACGGGTCGTCGAGCAGCGCCCGGCGCCCGCTCAGGCGGCCGAACGCGAACGCGGTGCCGTAGCGCGCCAGACGGGCCAGGTCGTAGGGGGAGCGGTTGGCGCGCAACTCGGCGAGCCAGTGGTAGCGCAGGGCGACCGTGTCGCGGAAGGCGGGCAGGAAGTCGGCGGCGTTGTCGTCGCAGATGTACTGGAACCGGTGGGTGACCTCGGCCCGCAGCACGCCGGGGCAGCGGCCGGGCGGGTGCTGCGGGTTGAGCGGCTCGTTGACGTAGACCAGGCCGCCCCCGGCGGTGAGCATCTTGCCCGCCCAGCTCGTGCCGCTTCTGGGCAGGCCGGTGACCAGGACGGGCGTGTTCACGCGGCCGCCGCCCAGGTGCGCGGGCGCAGGGCGGGCAGGGTGTGGCGGCCGAACGGGCGCAGGCCGTAGCGGTGGTGGAGCTGCCACAACGGCAACAGGTTCTTCACGATCACCCCGGCCGACCAGCCGACGACCGCGCCGAACGCCCCCTGGGAGGGGATCAGGGCCACGTCGAGCGCGACCGTGCAGGCGACCGCGGCCAGCAGGTTGAGCAGGCTGGCCAGGGTGTGGCCGGCGGCCGTCAGGACGACGTCGACCATGCCGCAGGCCGTGGCCACCAGCATGGTCCCGGCCAGGACGAGGGCGATGGGGGCGGCGGCGCCGTACGCGGGACCGAAGACGCGCAGCAGCCACGGCGCGAGGACGGCGTAGCCCAGCCACACCGGCCAGGTCAGCAGCACCAGCCAGATCGTGGTGGCCTGGTACAGCTCGCGCGCCCGGCCGAGCTCCCCGTCGGCGAGCGCCCGGACCAGCCGCTCCTGGACGGCCTGCGCCAGCCCCTGGTTGGCGAGCTGCCCGACGACCCGGAACCGGGTGGCGGCCGTGTAGACGGCGGCCTGGGCCGGTCCGCCGAGCAGGGCGACGACCACGATGTCCAGCCGCTGGAACACCGCCTGGATGGCGCCGGCGGCGGACCGCGGCGCGGTGTACCGCCACAGGTCACGCCCGGTCCCCGGCAGGTACGGCGTGCGCGGCGCCCGTCCGCGCAGGTCGGCGAGGGCCAGGACGAGCAGCGGCAGGAAGGGCAGCGCCCAGGCCGCCGGCAGCCACTGCGGCGCGTGCGCGAGCGCCGCCCAGGTGACGAGCACGAGCTGCGCGGCGGGCAGCAGCACGCCGTCCAGCAGCACGGTGGGCCGCATCGAGCCGAAACCGCGGGTGGCGGCCAGCGCGATGTCGCCGAGCACGATGACCGGCAGGGCCCAGGCCAGCAGCCCGATGCGCGGCTCCAGCAGCACCCCGGCCGCGCAGGCGGCCAGCGCGCACGGCACCATGGCCGCCCGGAAATATCCGGAGATACCGCGATAGCCGTACGTCTTGGCCCGCGCGATGAAGTACACCAGCCCGTTCCCAGCGTCCAGTTTGGCGATGCCGGCCGCCATCAGGGCCAGGGCCGTCACGCTGAAGAACGCCCCCGCCTGCGCCGGGCTGAACGTCCTGGTCACCACCACGGCCACCAGGAACTGCGCCAGCGCGCTCACCCCGGCCCCGGTCAGCCCGGCGATCCCGCGCCGGACCATCACCGGCGCCACGACGGCTCACCGCCCAGCCAGCGCGTCAGCCGCGCGTCGTAGGGCTCGAAATGGTCCCTGAGCGCCCGTTCCAGTACCCGGGGCACGGGCCGGGGCAGCGGCCGGCCGTTGTGCCGCTCGAACGCCGGATAGCCCAGGTGCGGCACCGTCAGGAACTCCAGCACGCGGTCGTAGGCGGTCTCGGGCTCGGCGAAGAACCGGTGGCTGTCGAGCACCAGGACGCGGTCGCGGCCGAAGAGCGGTTCGAGGCGGTCGAGCTGGTCGGCGTACCGGCCGCGGGCCAGGTAGGCGTGGTGGCGGTGGGAGTGGTGCTCGGAGAACGGCGACACGCGCAGGCTCTCCTCGGCCCCGGCCAGCCGCCCGGCCTCCAGCTCAAGGGCGGATTCGAGGTGCGACTCGGACTCGAAGCCCCTGGCCAGCTCGTGGGCGTGGGCCGAGCAGGCCCGCTCGACCGGGTCGCGGACCAGGACGATCAGCTTGACCCCAGGCAGGTCGGCGGCGATCCGCTCACCGGCCAGCGGATGGAACAGGTAGTAGGGGGACGACTCGAACGCCTGGGTGCGGCCGCCGTACCGGTGGGCCAGCAGCGCCGCGCCCGCACGCAGCGGGAAGTGCGCCTGGTACCAGGCCATCGGCCGGTGGTAGCCGACGTCGAAGTAGTGGACCCCCTTGTGCAGGACGGGCTTGAGCAGCAGCGGGTGCTGGGCCAGCGCCCGGTAGAGCGAGGTGGTGCCGCACCGCTGCGCCCCCACGATCAGGAACGACGGCAGCACCCGCGCGCTCGACGTGAACCGGCCCGCCAGGCGCGAGAAGGACAACACCGGCCGCTTCAGCGTCCTCATGGCAGCAGCTCCTCGTGGTCGACGGCCGGGTTGAGCCAGGTCTCGGGCGGCCCGAGCGGGCAGTGGCCGTCGGCGGCGTGCCGGTCGGCCAGCACGATGAGGTAGCGCAGCGCCGTCCGCCTGGCCTCGGCCGACGACAGGCCGAGCGGGGCCAGCTCGCGGGGCGCCCTGGCCAGGCAGGCGCGGGCCGCCGTGGGCGGGTCCATCCTGCGCAGCGCCCGCTGGAAGAGATGGTGCGCGGCGTCGAGACCGTAGGGGACGCCGGTCTCGTACCGTTCCCAGTCCCAGACGAGCAGCCGGCCGTCGGCGGACGGGCTGATGTTCCACGGGGACAGGTCGCCGTGCCAGGCCGGCACCGGGCCGCCGGTGGCGGCGATCTCCATGATCGCGGCGTGCAGCAGGGCCGGGCGGACCCGGCCGCGCCGTACCGGCAGCGGCGAGAGCGCCAGCACGGGCAGGCCGCGCCACTCGCCGTGGTGCAGCACGTCGGGCACGACGACGGTCTTCAGCGGCGCCGCGGCCAGCCCGCGCAGCGCGGCCGCCTCGCGGCCGACCAGCTCGCGGGCGAGCGGGCTGTCGCCGACCTTCACGTACGCCAGCAGCCGCCCCCGGTACGAACCTCCAGGACGGGCTTGCGGTTGGGCCGCAACGCCGGACGCACGTGCAGCACGGTCTCCACGGGCGCGTCGAAGACCTCGCCCAGGTAGGCCGCGACGGACCCCTCCAGCGGCACGGTGACCGCGCCCCCCACGTGCCACCAGCGCCGCGGGGCCAGCCGGCGGGGCAGCACCCGGTGCGGCAGCACCGAGTACGGCCGCGGCGACCCCGTACCCGGGAACAGCAGGCGCACGGTCTCGTGGAGGTATCCGAGCCGCGCGGAGGCGTCCTTCATGCGTTTCTCCACAGCAGGGCGAACGAGATGAGATAGAGGCTCAGCGGCGTCACCAGGCCGTCGTAGACGAACATGTAGAGCAGCACGAGACCCATCACCAGCACCCCGGCCAGCCCGATCGGGGAGCGGTCGGCCCAGTGGCGGCGGATGGCGCCGAGGAAGAAGGCCACGTAGAGGGCGGCCCCGGTGAAGCCCTGGGTGATCAGCAGCAGCCAGAGCTGCCCGTCGCTGCCGAGCGGCGGGTGCCCGCAGGCCGCGCACCACTGGGTCTTGCCCGTGGTGATCGAGCGGTGGTTGCCGAGCGAGTTGCGGGTGTTGCCGTAGCCGATGACCGGCGAGTGGCGGGCCGCGGCGACCGTGGCGGTCATCGTGAAGGCCCTGACGTCGTTGGAGTGCGGTTTGTCCAGCCGCTGGGCGAACACCGAGGCCAGCGGGCTGAGGGCGAACACCATCAGCCCGGCGGCCACCGCCCCGCACAACACGATCCTGGTCCGGCCGGCCACCCGCACGATCAGGTACGCCACGGCCAGCCCGAGCCCGATCCACAGGCCGCGGTTGAGCGAGTACACGACCGGGATCGCGGCCAGGGCGATCACCAGCACCGCCAGCACCCGGCGGCCCCGCCCGCCGTACGTCCACCAGCCGACGACGAACCAGATCAGCAGCACCGACGCGTTGCTGCCCCACGCGTTGGCCCACTCGAAGGGCGCCTCCGGCCTGGGCGAGGAGTAGCCGAGCACCTTCTGGGTCTGGGCGGCCGTGGGATGGATGAGGTTCTGGACGAAGGAGTTCTCGCTGATCCAGCCGGGCAGCAGCAGCTCGACCGGCGAGGTGAAGGCGAAGTGCGGGACCAGGACGCCCAGCAGGCCGCCGGCGACCGTCGTCAGGAACAGCACGCCGAGCCAGCGCACCAGGCGCAGCTGCGGCAGCTCGCGCTCGGTCAGGTTGCCCAGGTAGAGAACCATGATCAGGACGGACACGTACAGAGCCAGGCGCATGGCCCAGCCGATCAGGCGGCCGGTGCTGAACCCGCCGTACGTGCCGGGCGGCAGCTCGTCCAGCATCATCGCGCTCAGCAGGTAGCCGGCCAGCAGCAGCAGCCACAGGCCGAACCCGTGGGGGACCCGGACCGGCCGGCGCCGCCACAGGATCACCGCCATCGGCACGGCCAGGACGATCACCGACAGGCCGCCGAACCCCAGCGCCCACCAGATCGGGTAGCCGAGCAGGAGCGCCGCGATCGGCCAGGCTGGTCCTGTCACGTCTGCTTGCGCTGCCGGTGGTGGAACGACTGCATGGGCGTGGTCTCGGCCGCCAGGCTCACCTCCAGCTCGCCGGTGGCGACGAGCTTGCCGAGCGAGGTGTGGGTACGCGGCTCCAGCAGCGGGACGAACTCCGGCACCGCGTCGGTCGCCGTCACCACGCCCACGACCGGCACGTCGTGCCGCTCCAGATGGCGGGCGGCCGCCGTCACCTCCGGCGAGGTGACCCGGCCCAGCCCGACCAGCAGCAGGGCCGCGTCGGCCCGCGCCAGGTCGCGGACGTCGGAGCCGTCGAGCACCGACAGCGGCGCGCTGATGGCCAGCGGCTCGGCCAGCGAGGAGGCGTAGAGGTCGGCGGGCAGCGAGCGCACCAGCAGCCGCTTGCCGGGGCAGGCCGCGACCACGGCGCAGGCCAGCTCGTGCAGCACGCCGTGCTCGCGGGAGGCGGACAGGTCGGTCAGCACGGGCAGCCCGGTCAGCCGCTCGACGTCGGCGGCCGTGCGCAGCCGGGTGTCGAGCCGGTCGCGGGCGTAGGCCGCCGCCGCGCCGAGCAGCAGGCCGGCCATCAGGCCGGTGCCGAGGTGGAGCGGCAGGCTGGGGGAGCTGGGCCGGGTCGGCGGCAGCGCCTCGCTGATGACCGAGCCGGGGGTCACCGCGACCGTGCGCAGCGCGTCGTACTTGAGCGTCAGGCTGGCGGCCTGCCGGTTGAGCACGCTCTGGCGCTGGGTGGCGATGGCGTGCTCGGCGCTGCCCTTGGGCAGGCGGCCGACCTCTTTGATGGCCGCGTCGAGGCCGGCGTCGACCTGCTTGAGCTTGGCCAGCACCGCCTGCTGCCGCTCGGCCATCGCGGCCTGCGCGCTCTCGCGCCGGTTGGCCAGGTAGGCGTCGGCGTAGGCCCGGGACTGCGCGGCGGCGGCCACGGGATCGGCGTCGGTCACCGAGACCCACAACACGGCCGAGTTGGGCGGGACGGAGACCTCGACCGGCTGCGGCGCGGTGATCCGCAGGGCCTGGGCGACCCGCGCCGAGACCACCGCCGACTGGGCGATCTGGGCCTCGGTGTCGAGGTTGAGCGGCTCGCGCTGCCGGTTGCTCACCTGGTTGCCCTGATCCTGACCGTCGACGGGTGTGACCAGGACCTGGGTGATCGCGGTGTAGGCCGGCGGGGTGGCCCGCAGCAGGGCGAGCCCGGCGGTGCCGCCGACCACGACGCAGCCGACGAGGAGCAGCCACCGCCTGCGCAGCAGGGAGAGATGCTCGTCCAGGTCGGCGCCCGGGCGGCGCGCCTGGAGGTCCGGCGACGGGCTCATGGGGACGGTCTCCTGGAGGGGGATGCGCGCTGTCGCGGGTGGGCAACGCTGCGTCACTCGGCGCAGTGTGCGCCCACTATAGGCCGGACGGATATTACCCAAGTCGAATACTGAAGATTTTTTCCGGTACGGCCGCGAAGATGCCCCTTTTTAAATGGATATTTCCAGAAAATGCGGGTGGCGGGTCTGGTGCTGTGACCTGGGCAGACGAGCACACTGGCTGAAGTTCGAGGAATGGCATGGCAAGGTTCAGGTTTGATAGGCGGGGGTCCGTCGACAAGGGGGTTGGAAGGCGTTGCAGCTTCGGGGCTTTTCTCATTTCGCGACGAAAACCGCAATCACCTGCGCGGTGCTCGCCCTCCTGGCCGCCTGCTCGACGGCCGAGGGCGCGCCCGCCCGGGTCGACACCAGCACGGCCGAGCTGGCCGGCGCGCCCTCCTGCGCGGTCACCGCCAGGCTCATCCCCTCCTGCGGCGCCTGGTGGGGCGTGGCGCCCGAGGTCTTCACCGGCGCTCCCGTGGCCGAGGCGCTGCGCGGGGCCGAGTCGCGCATGGGCGTCGGCGCCGACGTGCTGCACGTCTACCATCGCGGCAGCGAGCTGTTCCCCACCCCGCAGGAGATCGGCCTGGCCCGCGACCCGGGCCGCCCCAGGCTCCTCATGATCAACTGGAAGCCGTCGCTCGACCGCACCTGGGCCGACATCGCCGACGGCGCGCTCGACCGGCGGATCGACCGCCTGGCCGACTACCTCAGGCGCACCTTCCCCGAACGTTTCTTCCTCACCCTCCACCACGAGCCGGAGAACGACGTGGACGCCCGCTCGGGGTCGGGCATGCAGGCCGGCGACTACGCGGCGATGTACCGGCACGTCGTGCTCAGGCTGCGCGAGCGCGGGGTCAAGAACGCCGTGACGGTCATGACGTACATGGGAGCGCCCAACTGGGCGGCCAAGCCCTGGTTCGAGGATCTCTACCCCGGTGACGACGTGGTCGACTGGGTGGCCATGGACCCGTACGCCGACGACCGGGTGCACGACTTCGACGGGCTGGTGAACAAGACCCGCAAGGAGTACGGGCGCTGGCCGGGGTTCTACCGGTGGATGCAGGCCCGCTTCCCTGGCAAGCCGGTCATGGTGGCCGAGTGGGGGGTGTTCGAGCGGCCGGCCGACCGGGCCTTCAAACGGCGCTTCTTCGAGTCGGTGCTGAGACAGATCAAGCGGTATCCGCAGATCAAGGCGTTGCTGTACTTCGACTCGCCGCAGGCGCCGCGCGGCAACACGAGCTTCGACTCCGACCCGGGCGCGGCCCGTGCCTTCACCCAGCTGGCCCGCGACCGCTACTTCCGCTCGACCCGCGTGCCGCGGCCCTAGCAGGGCTCATGGCCGCACTTCGTGCGGTGGGCTCGGTCGCCTCATGCCGCCGCCTTCCCCCGCTGTGGTCGCTGCGCTCCCGCCGCTCCTCCAGGCGACGGCGCTCCCTCGCGGTGTTCATGGCCGCACTTCGTGCGGCGGGCTCGGTCGCCTCATGCCGCCGCCTTCCCCCGCTGTGGTCGCTGCGCTCCCGCCGCTCCTCCAGGCGACGGCGCTCCCTCGCACCCTCCAGCCGACGACGGTGACGGCCGAGGCGAGGGCGAGGAGGGCGACGGTGAGGGTGTTGTTCACGTCCAGGAGCTTGAGCGCCGAGGCGAGCAGCACGATCGCCAGCAGGGCTCTGATCAGCCCGCCCGGGGCGCGTGAGGAGATCCGCGCGCCGAGGTAGACGCCGGGGATCGAGCCGATCAGCAGCGAGAGCGTGAGCTCCAGCTTGAAGTCGCCGAACATCAGGTGGCCGAGCGCGGCCGACGTGACCAGGGGCACGGCCTGCACCAGGTCGGTGCCGACGAGCTGGTTGGCCTTGAGCGCCGGATAGAGCACGAGCAGGGCCACGATGATCAGCGACCCCGATCCCACGGAGGAGACGCCGACCACCAGTCCGCCTACCGTACCGACCAGTAGGGTCGGAATTGGGCGCACGACGATCTCGTGGGTGCTCGACGAGCCGCCCCGCGCGCCGAGCCAGCCCTTGACCGCCATGCCGACGACGGCCAGCAGCAGCGCCACGCCCAGCGCGTACTTGACCGCGTCGGTCACGGCGAACGCGCGCGCCAGGAACACCCCGCAGAACGCGGCCGGCACCGACCCGGCGCACAACCAGCCGACCAGCCGCAGGTTGACCGTGCCCCGCCGCAGGTGGACGACGCTGCCGACCGGTTTCATGACGGCCGAGGCGACCAGGTCGCTGGAGACCGCGGCCAGCGGCGGGACGTTGAAGAACAACATCATCATCGGGGTCATCAGGGCCCCGCCGCCCATGCCGGTCAGGCCGACCACGATGGCGACGACGAAGGACCCGGCGACCAGTGCGAAGTCGATCAACGTACCCACCCTCCGGACTGCAGCGCCCCCAGGACCTGGGAGACGGCCGCCTCGATCGAGATGTGCGTGGTGTCGATCACCAGGTCGGCGTCGTCCGGCTCCTCGTAGGGGTCGGAGACGCCGGTGAACTCGGGGATCAGGCCGGCGCGGGCCTTGGCGTACAGGCCCTTGCGGTCGCGCCGCTCGCACTCCGCCAGCGGCGTGGCGACGTGCACGAGGAGGAAGTCGGCCCCGACGGACTCGACCGTCTCGCGCACCTCCTCGCGGGTGGCGGCGTAGGGGGCGATGGGGGCGCAGATCGCCAGGCCGCCGTGGCGGGCGGCCTCGGCCGCGACGAAGCCGATGCGCCGGATGTTCAGGTCGCGGTCGGCCTTGGAGAAGGTCAGGCCCTTGGACAGCAGGTGGCGCACGACGTCGCCGTCGAGGTAGGTGACGGTGCGGGTGCCGAGCTCCAGCAGGGCGTCGCGCAGGCCGCGGGCGATGGTGGACTTGCCCGAGCCGGACAGGCCGGTGAAGAAGACGACCAGGCCGCGGCGGTGGGGCGGGCCGGGGAGTGTGACGGGCTCGGGGCCCGCGTAGTGCTCGGTGGCGCCGTAGGCGGTGGCGACGTGCTCGCGCAGTTCGAGGTCGATCTCCGGCTCCGCGCGCGGCGCCAGGGGGACCGGGACCACGACGGTCCCCTCCGGCAGGTGCGCCTTGGCGCGCAGCGCGGCGCGGACGACGCCGGGGCCCGCCTCGCCGTACGAGAGGGGGAGCAGCACGATCACCGCGTCGAGCTCCTTCGCGGTGGCGGTGATCTCGGTGAGGTCGTCGAGCGGCCCGCGCATCGTGACGGCCAGCGCGGGCCGTCCGCCGAGCTCGGCCCTGACCTCGGCGGGCGTGCGGCGCAGGCGGGCGAACGGGCCGTGCTCGGGCGCGCCGAGCGCCTTGAGCGGGCCCGAGGTCAGGCCGTCGGCCTCGCGCGCGGTCACGGTGAGCACGGCCAGCGGCAGGCCCTCGGGGTCGAGCAGCCGCACCTCGTCGCCGGGCGAGACCTCGGCGGGCAGGTGGAGGGTGACCGGCGCGGGCCAGGGAGTGCCGTCGGCGAGCGTGCCGCGCTCGTGCACGGCGTGCACGTCGTCGTGGCCCAGGAAGCCGGTCAGCGGCTCGAACGCCCCGGACAGCAGCAGCTCAAGGTCGGCCAGCTCGTGCGCGTCCGGGGTCCACTCCACGGTTCCGACATCCCAACTATTCCGATTGAATTGGTAGGAAAGGAGTCTAGTCGCTCGGACCGTCCTGTCGCTAGAGCAGCCGGGCGAAGTGATGCTGCGGCTTCCTGATCACCATCGTGATCTCGTCGTGGGAGGCGGGGTAGCGCCCGCCGCTCAGCCGGTCGACCAGCGCGACGGCGGCGGCGCCGAGCCGGCCGGCGCGGGCCGGGCCGCTGATCCGGCGCTCGTCGTCGGTGATCATCAGACCGCGGCTGAGACAGAAGGCGTGCATGCCGTCGCTGGAGGCCAGCGGCTCGTAGACGACGGGCAGCGGGCCCGGCGTGCCGGGGGCGACCAGCGTGCGCCACAACGCCCGGCGCAGCCATGACGGCGTCAGGCGGTCGAGCAGGCCGTAGGCCGACTTCCTGTCGCGCATGCGCAGCAGCACCAGGCCGCCGGGGCGCAGCGACTGGAGCAGGCGGTCGAACACCAGCTCGGCGTGCTGGACGCGTTCGAGCAGGAACGACAGGTGGATCACGTCGTAGGCGCGGTGCTGGAGCGGCACGCAGCGCAGGTCGCCGAGCGACCAGGCCACCAGGTCGGCGCGCTCCTCCACGACGTCTCTGATGACCGGGTGGTCCTCGTCGGCGCCCGTGGCCCTGGCCTCCAGCGGCTCGACGTCGAGCGGCTCGTCGTGGGCGCACCCCGCGACGAGTAGGTCGAGCCGCCGGCTGAACCGCCCGGCCCAGTGCTCGCGGATCCGTTGACCGAAGAGGTCGCCTCGCTGGGCGACTGATCGCACCTCAGACATGTCACCTACAGTAATCAATCGAGTCGTCTCGGTTACGCACTTCCCTGCTAGCGTCCTGCCCCGTGGACGGGCAGGTTTACGTGGGGAACGCCAATATCGACGCGGCCGGCGACCGTGGCTGGCTGCTCGGTCACTTCAAACCCTTCGGCGACCCAAGGCACAGTGAAGAAGTCGAGATCAAGTGGGGCGTGCACCCGGCGGGCGACGAGCGTGCCCAGTGGGTCAGGGGTGAGCAGCGCACCGCCCTGCTCGTCCTGATCAGCGGCCGGTTCCGGGTGGAGCTGCCGGGGCGCGGCGTGCTGCTGGCCGAGCCCGGCGACTACGTGGTCTGGGGCAAGGGCGTGGACCACTCGTGGGTCGCCGAGGAGGAGTCGGTGGTGCTCACCGTACGCTGGCCGTCGGTCCCCGGTTACCGGGTGCCGCACCCCGAGTAGGCTGGGTGGAGACCCCCGCGACCTGACCCGGCCGGGGGTAGTTGTGTTGCCGTCGTGGGGCTGTGGGCGTATCTGATGAGTCTTTCCGGACTGCTTGACCTTGTGGCCCTGGGGGCCGGGGCCGACCCGAAGCTGACCGCCGCGCTCGAAGAGGGCGGCGACGTCTCACTGATCGCGCCCTCGGCGTTGCGGCCGTTCGGCGTGGCCGCGCTGGCCGCGCACGATCAGCGCACCGTGCTGGCCGTCACCGCCACCGGCCGGGAGGCCGAGGACCTGGCGGCGGCGCTGACGAGCCTCGTCGAGCCGAGCTCGGTCGCGGTCTTCCCGGCCTGGGAGACGCTGCCGCACGAGCGGCTCTCGCCGCGCAGCGACACCGTGGGCCAGCGCCTGGCCGTGCTGCGGAGGCTGGCGCACCCGGTCAAGGGCGACACCGCCGCCGGGCCGCTCGGCGTGGTGGTCGCCCCGGTCAGGGCACTGCTCCAGCCGATCGTCAAGGGCCTCGGCGACCTGGAGCCGATCAGGCTGAAGGCGGGCGACGACGCCGACCTCGACGAGGTGGTCGAGCGGCTGGTCACCAACGGCTACCACCGGGTCGACATGGTGGAGAAGCGCGGCGAGGTGGCCGTGCGCGGCGGGCTGCTCGACGTCTTCCCGCCCACCGAGGAACATCCGCTGCGGCTGGAGTTCTGGGGCGACACGGTCGAGGAGATCCGCTGGTTCAAGGTGGCCGACCAGCGCTCGCTGGAGGCGGCCGAGGACGGCCTGTTCGCGCCGCCGTGCCGCGAGCTGCTGCTGACCGGCGAGGTCAGGGCGCGGGCGCGGGAGCTGGCGCAGGAGCATCCGGCCCTCGCCGAGGTGCTCGACCAGCTCTCCGACGGTATTCCGGTCGAGGGCATGGAGGCGTTCGCGCCGGTGCTGGCGGGGGAGATGGACCTGCTGCTCGACCACCTGCCGGTCAGGTCGGCGGTGTTCGTGTGCGACCCCGAGCGCATCAGGGGCCGGGCCGAAGAGCTCGTACGCACCTCGCAGGAGTTCCTGGAGGCGTCCTGGATCAACGCGGCGGCCGGCGGCGAGGCGCCGATCGACCTGGGCGCGGCGGCCTTCCGCACGCTGGAGGACATCCGCGGCCACGCCGACGCGCTGGGCCAGCCGTGGTGGACGATGGCGCCGTTCGGCAACGGCGTCGAGCTCGACGCCCATGACTCCGAGGCCTACCGGGGCGACACCGCCAAGGCGCTGGCCGACATCAAGGGCTGGCTCGCCGAGGACAAGGCGGTCGTGCTGCTCAGCGAGGGCCACGGGCCGGCCGAGCGCATGGTCGAGCTGCTCAAGGGCGTCGACGTGCCCGCGAGGTTGCAGCGTTTCCTGGACAAGGCGCCCGAGCCCAAGGTCGTGCACGTCTCGACCGGCCTGATCGAGCACGGCTTCATCACGCCGCGCCTGGCCGTGCTCACCCACCTCGACCTGGTGGGCCAGAAGGCGTCCACCAAGGACATGCGCCGGCTGCCCTCGCGCCGCCGCAACATGGTCGACCCGCTCCAGCTCAAGGTCGGCGACCACGTCGTGCACGAGCAGCACGGCGTCGGCCGCTACGTCGAGATGGTCCAGCGCACGGTCCAGGGCGCGACCCGCGAGTACCTGGTCATCGAGTACGCCAAGGGCGACCGCCTCTACGTGCCCACCGACCAGCTCGACGAGGTCACCCGCTACGTCGGCGGCGAGGCGCCCACGCTCAACCGCATGGGCGGCGCCGACTGGGCCAAGGCCAAGTCCAAGGCCAAGAAGGCGGTCAAGGAGATCGCCGGCGAGCTGATCAGGCTCTACTCGGCCCGCATGGCCTCGCCCGGCCACGCCTTCGGCGCCGACACGCCGTGGCAGCGCGAGATGGAGGACGCCTTCCCCTACGCCGAGACCGGCGACCAGCTCGAGGCCATCGACGAGGTCAAGCGCGACATGGAGCGCGGCGTCCCGATGGACCGGCTGATCTGCGGCGACGTCGGCTACGGCAAGACCGAGATCGCGGTGCGGGCGGCGTTCAAGGCCGTCCAGGACGGCAAGCAGGTGGCCGTGCTGGTGCCGACCACGCTGCTGGTGCAGCAGCACATGTCCACCTTCGCCGAGCGCTTCTCCAGCTTCCCCATCGCGATCAGGCCGATCTCGCGCTTCCAGACCGACGGCGAGGTCAAGGGCACGCTGGAGGGGCTGCGGTCGGGCGCGGTCGACGTCGTCATCGGCACCCACCGGCTGTTCAGCCCCGAGGTGCGGTTCAAGGACCTCGGGCTGATCATCATCGACGAGGAGCAGCGGTTCGGCGTCGAGCACAAGGAGGCCATGAAGCACCTGCGCACGCAGGTCGACGTGCTGGCCATGTCGGCCACGCCGATCCCGCGCACGCTGGAGATGGGCCTGACCGGCATCCGCGAGATGTCCACGATCCTCACGCCGCCGGAGGAGCGGCACCCGATCCTCACGTTCGTGGGGCCGTACGAGGAGAAGCAGATCGGGGCGGCGATCCGGCGCGAGCTGATGCGCGACGGCCAGATCTTCTTCGTGCACAACCGGGTGGCCTCGATCAACCGGGTGGCGGCGCGGCTGCGCGAGCTGGTCCCCGAGGCGCGCATCGCGGTCGCCCACGGCCAGATGAACGAGCACCAGCTCGAAAAGATCATGGTCGGGTTCTGGGAACGCGAGTACGACCTGCTCGTCTCCACCACGATCGTCGAGTCCGGCCTCGACGTGCCCAACGCCAACACGCTCATCGTCGACCGGGCCGACAACTACGGCCTGTCCCAGCTCCACCAGCTCAGGGGTCGGGTCGGGCGAGGCAGGGAACGCGGTTACGCGTACTTCCTCTACCCGCCGGAGAAGCCGCTGACGGAGACCGCGCACGAGCGCCTGGCCACCATCTCCCAGCACACCGAGATGGGCGCGGGCATGTACGTCGCGATGAAGGACCTGGAGATCCGCGGCGCGGGCAACGTGCTCGGCGCCGAGCAGTCGGGCTTCATCGCGGGCGTCGGCTTCGACCTCTACGTGCGCCTGATGGCCGAGGCCGTGCAGGAGCAGAAGGCCAAGCTGTCCGGGGCCGAGGTCCAGGAGGAGCAGCAGGACGTCAAGGTCGAGCTGCCCATCAACGCCCACATCCCGCACGACTACGTCACCTCCGAGCGGCTGCGGCTGGAGGCGTACAAGCGGATCGCGGCCATCACCGCGCCGATCCACATCGACGAGGTCCGCGAGGAGCTCACCGACCGGTACGGCAAGCCGCCGGTGGAGGTGGAGAACCTGCTGGAGGTGGCCCGCTTCCGGATCAAGGCGCGCTCGGCCGGGCTCACCGACGTCACGCTGCAGGGGCAGAACATCAAGTTCGGCCCGGCGCGGCTGCGGGAGTCGCAGCAGGTCAGGCTCGACCGGCTGTACAAGAAGGCGGTCTACAAGCAGGCGGCCGAGACGTTGCTCGTGCCGGTTCCCAAGACCAAGCCGCTGGGCGGGCAGCCGTTGCGCGACCTGGATCTGCTCAAATGGTGCGGCGACCTGGTCGAGGCGATGTTTCTTGAGCCCGCGCGGGTAAGCTAAGCGCGGTTTTTGTTCGGAAAGGGACGCATGTGAAGTCGATTCGAGTGGCTGTGGCCGCCGGTGCGGTAGGACTCGCCGCGCTGACCGCCTGCTCTTCGCCCATGGAGGCCGGAGCCGCGGCCGTGGTCGGGAGCGAGCGCATCTCGGCCCGCGACCTGACCAAGAACGTTCAGGCGTACGAGGCCGCCCTCAAGCGCGCCAACGTCTCGGCCGAGCAGCTCGGGGTGCCCGTCACCCAGTTCGTGCTCTACCGGATGGCGAACGAGAGCGCGTTCAGGCAGCTTGCGGCCAAGCACAACGTGCAGGTCAGCGAGAGCGAGGTCGACAACGCGCTCAAGGACCCGGGCCAGTACCAGTCGCCCGAGATCAACCTGATCGCCAGGGGCGTCAGCCCGGCCGACGCGCGCGGCTACCTGCGCGCGGAGCTGGGCGCGGTCAAGGTGCGCAACCAGCTCGGCGGCGCCCGGGACCAGGCCGCCCAGGAGAAGTTCGTCAAGGAGCTGACGAGCATCAAGCCGATCTACAGCCCGCGTTACGGCCAGTTCACCCAGCAGGGCTTCGTCGATCCGGGCCGGTTCGGCAAGTCCTCCCAGCAGGCGCAGCCGCAGCAGGGCTAGCCCGATGCCGCTGATCGTCGTCACCACCTCGCCCAGGGTCGCGCCGGGCCTGCTGAGCGACCAGGCCTGGCAGGCGCTGCGCTCGGGGCCCGTGCTGACCGGCTCCGCCGCCCACCCGCAGCTTCCCTATCTGGCCGCCGCCGGGATCGAGGCGGAGGTCGTCGTGCCCGACGCGGTCGCGCTGTCCAGGCGGGCGGTGCGCGAGCGGGTGGTCTGGCTCGCCGGTGACGACGAGGACTTCATGCGCGCGATCGGGCGCGCGGCCATCGCGCTCGACGAGCCGCCGCTCATCGAGGTCGTGCCCGGTTCGTACGACCTGCCCGGCTCGCGGGTGCTCGACCTGGTCGCGGTGATGGACCGGCTGCGCACCGAATGCCCGTGGGACCGCAAGCAGACGCACGAGTCGCTGGTGCCGTACCTGCTGGAGGAGTCGTACGAGGTCCTGGAGACGATCGAGCAGGGCGACTACCCGGCGCTCCGCGAGGAGCTCGGCGACCTGCTGCTCCAGGTGGTCTTCCATGCCCGCGTGGCCGAGACGTTCGACATGGACGACGTCGCCGCGGGGATCGTCGAGAAGCTCGTCCGGCGGCACCCGCACGTGTTCGGGTCGGTGCGGGCCGAGAGCGCGGACGAGGTCAACGACAACTGGGAGGCGATCAAGGCGGCCGAGCGGGCGGCCAAGGGCGGCGAGCCGTCGGTGCTCGACGGCGTCCCCATGGGCCAGCCCGCGCTCGCGCTGGCCGCCCAGCTGCTGCGCAGGGCCGAGCGGGCCGGTGCGCCCGAGGCGCTGGCGGCCGCGATCGGCCAGGGTGTGGCCCGCGAGCTGTTCGACCTCGTACGCCGGGCGCAGGAAGCCGGGCTGGACCCCGAGGCCGAGCTGCGTGCCGCGGCCCGTGCCTACCGCGACCGCGTACGCGCGTGGGAGTCCAACGCCTGACCGCCCTGGTTGTCGGAAGAAGTCACCAAATGCCAGGATCCTCGGGGGCTTGAACCGGCGAGCCGAGGGGGACTGGTGGTAGAGCTGAGACCGCTGCGCTCGGGGGAGCCGCGGGAGGTGGCGGGCTACCGCCTGCTCGGCAGGCTGGGCGACGGCGGGCAGGGGTCGGTGTTCCTCGGCCGCGACGCGGGCGGCGGCCACGCGGCCGTCAAGGTGCTGCATCCGCGCCTGCTGGGCGACGAGCGGGCCACCCGCCGGTTCCTGCGGGAGAGCGCGACCGCCGCCAAGGTGGCGGGCTCACGCACGGCGCGGATCTACGGCAGCGGGCTGGCCGAGGGGCGGCCGTACATCGTCAGCGAGTTCATCGACGGGCCGTCCCTGCACGACCTGGTCCTCGACGGCGGCCCGCTGACCGGCGGCGAGCTGGAACGGCTGGCGGCCGGCACGATCACGGCCCTGATCGCCATCCACGGCGCGGGCATCGTGCACCGCGACTTCAAGCCGAGCAACGTGCTGATGGGCCAGGACGGCCCCCGCGTGATCGACTTCGGCATCGCCAAGGACCTGGACTTCTCCACCACGGCGAGCAGCGTCGTCGGCACGCCGGGGTACATGTCGCCGGAGCAGATCGCGGGGGAGGACGCGACGGCCGCCTCCGACGTCTTCAGCTGGGCGGCCACCATCGGGTTCGCCGCCACGGGGGAGCCGCTGTTCGGCCGGGACTCGATCCCGGCCGTGCTGAACCGGATCCTGCACGCCGAGCCGGACCTGCGTGAGGTGCCCGAGCCGCTGCGCGCGGTGCTGGCGGCGTGCCTGGCCAAGGAGCCGCAGGCGCGGCCGTCGGCCGACGACGTGCTGGCGCGGCCGCTGGGCCGTACGGCATCGCGCGGGCACGTCCGCGGCCGCGCCCGCGGACGGGCGCGGCACGGCGGGGGTGAGGTGCGGGCTTCGCGGTCCGGTGCGCGTCCGGGGGCGCGGCGGGGGTGGGCCGCCGCCGGGATCGGCGTGCTCGTCGCCGTGGGGGTGGTGGCCGGGGCGCTGTGGCGGAACGCCGGCCTGCCCTCCGGCCTGTCCTCCGGCGGGCAGTCGGAGGCGTTCGGCGTCGAGCTCGGCCCCGCGTTCGGGCCCGAGCCGGGCGCCCAGGTGGCGGCGATGGCCATCGGCCATCACAAGGGCGCGCCCGTCGTCGTCTACGCCGAGAGGAAGGGCAACTCGATCGAGGTGTGGGACCCGCGTACCGGCGAGCCGCTCGACCGGCTCGCGAACGCGGGCCCAACGCCGGTGCGCTCACTGCTGCTGGTCCCGGTGGGCGGCCGGCAGACAGCGGTCTGGACGGGCACGGACGGGACCGTGCGGCGCTGGCGCATCGGCGACGCCCGCCCCGGCACGTGGCGCAAGGTGTGCCCGTCGGAGGCCCGGCTGGCGTCCGGCCAGTGGCGCAAGCAGCCCGCGGTCGTGATCGGCTGCCGCGACGGCCGGGTCGTGACGCTCGACCTGGCCGCCAACCGCGTCGTCGCCAGCGCCAGGCCGGCCGCCGGCCCGGTCACCGCCCTGGCCTGGGACGAGGCCAGCGGCAAGGCCCTCGTCGGCACCGGCCGGGGCCTGGTGGGCACGGCCGGTGGGCTGCTCGGCGAGGGCAAGGGCCAGGTGCGCTCGGTCGCCGCGTTCGGCGACGGCCGCGCGGCCGTCACCACGGGCCGCTCGACCGCCGTGTACGACCTGGCCAGCGGCGCCTTCGTGCGCGGCTTCACCACGGGCGCGGCGGGCGCCGGCGTCACGGCCGCGGGCGGCCGCCGGATGATCGCCGGCGGCGGCGAAGGGGTCACCGTGTGGAACGCCGACCGCGGCGAGCGGCTGGGCGGCCTCGCGCCGGGCAAGAAGGTCAGCGGCCTGGCGGCGGGCGACGGGCTGCTGGTCGTCGCGACGGGCGGCCGCCTCCAGGCCTGGAGCCTGTCCTCGACCGGCTGACCCGGCACGGGCCCGGCGTCCGGCACCTGGACCGTGCCGTACCGGTGGCCCGGGGTACCGATAGGCTCTGATGGCATATTGCCTTTCGATTTAGGAGCGCAACCCGTGGCTACCATCGAGGTCGTTTACGCTCGCGAGATCCTCGACTCCCGGGGCAACCCCACGGTCGAGGTCGAGGTCGTGCTCGACGACGGCAGCAGCGGCCGTGCCGCCGTGCCGAGCGGGGCGTCCACCGGCCAGTTCGAGGCGGTCGAGCTGCGTGACGGCGGCAAGCGCTATGGCGGCAAGGGCGTGGAGAAGGCCGTGCTCGCCGTGACCGACGAGATCTTCGAGGAGATCAACGGGGTCGAGGCCGAGGACCAGCGCATCATCGACCAGATCATGATCGACCTCGACCGCACGCCCAACAAGGCCAAGCTGGGCGCCAACGCCATCCTGGGCGTCTCGCTCGCCGTCGCCAAGGCCGCGGCCGACAGCGCCGACCTGCCCCTGTTCCGCTACGTCGGCGGCCCCAACGCCCACGTGCTGCCCGTGCCGATGATGAACATCCTCAACGGCGGCGCACACGCCGACACCAACGTCGACATCCAGGAGTTCATGATCGCGCCGATCGGGGCGGAGACGTTCCGCGAGGCCGTGCGCATGGGCACCGAGGTCTACCACGCGCTCAAGGGCGTGCTGAAGGAGAAGGGCTACGCGACGGGCCTGGGCGACGAGGGCGGCTTCGCCCCCAACCTGCCCTCCAACCGCGACGCCCTCGACCTGATCCTGGTCGCGATCGAGCGGGCCGGCTACGTGCCGGGCGAAGACGTGGCGCTGGCCCTCGACGTGGCCGCCTCCGAGTTCCACAAGGACGGCGTCTACACGATCGACGGCAAGGGCGTCTCGGCGCGGGAGCTCATCGCCTTCTACGAAGACCTGGTCGACAACTACCCGCTGGTCTCCATCGAGGACCCCCTCGACGAGGAGGACTGGGAGGGCTGGAAGGCCATCACCGAGGCCCTCGGCGACAAGGTGCAGCTCGTCGGCGACGACCTGTTCGTCACCAACCCCGAGCGGCTGGAGCGCGGCATCAACGAGGGCACCGCCAACGCCCTGCTGGTCAAGGTCAACCAGATCGGCACGCTGTCGGAGACCCTCGACGCCGTCGACCTGGCCCACCGCAGCGGCTACCGGTGCATGATGAGCCACCGTTCCGGCGAGACCGAGGACACGACGATCGCCGACCTGGCGGTGGCGGTCAACTGCGGCCAGATCAAGACCGGCGCCCCGGCGCGGTCCGACCGCGTGGCCAAGTACAACCAGTTGCTGCGCATCGAGGAGCTTCTCGACGACGCCGCCCGCTACGCGGGTCGCGCGGCTTTTCCGCGGTTCCGGCGCTAGTTTCGACTGACGGTCCGCGGCCTGGGAAGGTCTGACGGCCGCGGGCCGTACGTCGAAGGGGGTGTGCAGCATTGGCGAAGAGGCCGCAGCTGACCGGGCGGGCCGCCATCCTCGCGGTCGTGGTGTGCGCGATCGCGATGAGCCTGGCCTACCCTGTGCGCGAGTACATCAGCCTGCGCCGCAGCATCGCCGAGCTGCAGGCGGAGAAGGCCAGGGTCGAGGCCGAGCGGCAGACGCTGCTGGCGCGCGACCGGCAGAGCGACGATCCCAACTGGATCAGGCGCACCGCCAAGGAGCGGCTGCACTTCTGCGGCCCCGGCGAGAAGTGTTATGTGGTGATGGAGCCCGAGCAGGGCAAGGAGCAGACGGCCGTGAAGCAGCCCGTCGAGGTGCCGCCGTGGTACCAGACGCTGTGGGAGTCGGTGGAGGCCGCCGACAAGGGCACGGGCCGCAGAGCGGTGGAGAGCAGCAGTGGAAAGTGACGACGTCGAGGCGGTCCAGCGGCAGCTCGGCCGGCCGCCCAGAGGTCTGCGCGGGGTGGCCCACCGCTGCCCGTGCGGCAATCCCGACGTGGTGGAGACCGCGCCGCGGCTGCCCGACGGGTCGCCGTTCCCGACCCTGTACTACCTGACCTGTCCCAAGGCCGCCTCGGCCATCGGCACCCTCGAAGGCTCCGGCCTGATGCGCGAGATGCAGGCCAGGCTGGCAAGCGACCCCGACCTGGCGGCCGCCTACCAGGCCGCGCACGACGACTACGTCGCCAGGCGCGACAAGGCGGCCCACGACGAGGGCATGGAGCCGCTGCCCCGCGACATGCAGAGCACCGGCGGCATGCCGCTGCGCGTGAAGTGCCTGCACGCCCTGGTGGCGCACGAGCTGGCGGTGCCGGGGAGCAACCCGTTCGGCAGGGAGGCGCTCGACGCGCTCCCCGACTGGTGGAGTGACGGACCATGCGTGTAGCCGCCATCGACTGCGGCACCAACTCGGTGCGCCTGCTCATCGCCGACGTCCGCGACGACACGCTGCACGACGTCGAGCGGCGGATGGAGATCGTCCGCCTGGGGCAGGGGGTCGACCGCACCGGCATGCTGGCGCCCGACGCGCTGGAGCGCACGTTCAAGGCGATGCGTTCCTACCGGGAGCTCATCGACCGGCACGGCGCGGTCGCGACCAGGGTGGTGGCCACGAGCGCCACCCGCGACGCGGGCAACCGGCAGGAGTTCGCCGACGGCGTCCGTGAGATCTTCGGCGTGACGCCCGAGGTCGTGACGGGGGCGGAGGAGGCCGAGCTGTCGTTCAGGGGGGCGACCAGGGGCCTGCTGCGCATCTCGCCGGAGACCGAGGTGCCGCAGGGCCCGCTGCCGCCCTACCTGGTGGTGGACATCGGCGGCGGTTCCACGGAGTTCGTGGTCGGCTCCGAGCACGCCGAGGCCGCGCTGTCGGTGGACATCGGCTGCGTACGGCTGACCGAACGCCACCTGAAGGACGCCGGCGACCCGCCGCCGGCCCCGGCGCTGGAGGCCGTCGTCGCCGACATCGAGGCGGCCCTCGACCGGGTCGAGGAGGCGGTGCCCGTCGAGCGGGCGCACACGCTGGTCGGCCTGGCGGGCTCGGTGACCACGATCGCGGGCATCGCGCTCGACCTGCCGGCCTACGACTCCGAGCGCATCCACCACTCCAGGATCACCGCCGAAGAGGTGCACGAGGTGACGCGGCGGCTGCTTGCGATGACCCATGGTGATCGCGCGCAGGTTCCGGTGATGCATCCTGGGCGTGTTGACGTGATTGGTGCCGGTGCGCTAATTCTTGACCGGATCGTGCGTCGTTTTGCGTTTTCGCAGGTCGTCGTCAGCGAACACGACATCTTGGACGGAATCGCCTGGTCCCTCGCCGACTGAGATAGCGAAATCCGGACATTTCCGATCTATGACCCGTGTTGAGCGTGCAATCACTATTGTGATTAGGTAAAGGCGCAAAACGGGGGCTTTGCCATATTGCTGTGCACGGAAGGTGCCGGCGTGGCGACCGTTCCCGAGCGCGTCTTTTCCCTCACGGAATGGAGCACTCTCACATGATGTCTGTTGGGTTGGCACGTAAGGCGGCGGCGTTCGGCGCCTCCGCCGCCGTGCTGGCCGCCATGGCAGCGGGCCTGGTCGCCAGCCCCGCTCAGGCGGCGACCTCGGCCGCGGCGGGCAAGGCCAGCACGGCCACCGCGGCCAAGTCCTCCAAGGTCTCGGTCACCGCACCGAAGGCCGCCGACCAGGACTACCAGGGTTCCTGCCCGGTCAAGGTCAACTTCTCGGCCAAGATCAAGGTCCCGGTCAAGGGCAAGACCGAGCTCGCCTACCGTTGGCTCCACGGTGACGGGTCCAAGGGCAAGGTCCAGGTTGTCAAGCTCAAGGGCCACGGCACCAAGTCGGTCACCGTCAAGGAGTCGGTGACCTTCAAGGGTGACGTCAAGGGCTGGGAGGCCGTCCAGGTCCTCGGTCCGAAGAAGGTCACGTCCAAGAAGGGCTACTTCTCGGTCTCGTGTGTCGACCTCGGTGGCGTCCGTACGGACAAGGACGTGTCGGTCTCGGCTCGCGCCTGGGCCAACCCGTCGTCCTACGAGGGCGTCTGCACCCCGGGCGACAAGATCGACTTCACCGGTCTGATCAGCGTCAACCACCCGACCTGGGTCCGCTACCGTTGGATCCTGAACGGCGACGTCGTCGACCACGGCAAGGTCAAGGTCTGGAACAAGCGTAAGGTCGGCTTCGGCCTCTCCCCGCGTCACAGCCAGCGTGGCTGGGCGCAGCTGGAGATCGTCGGCCCCGATGACGCCCTGTCCAACCGCGCCTACTACAAGGTGTGGTGCAAGGACTCGACCCCCGCTCCCGCTGTCAAGGTGTCGGCCACCAACCTGGTGACGGCCACCAACAACAACGGGTGCAAGGTCGGCGCGCACGCCACGGTCAGCGTGACCGGCGCCGCGCGCGTCCAGTACACCTGGGCGGTCAACGGCGAGTCCGTGTCCAAGGGCGAGAGCTTCTTCGCGGGCAGCGGCTCCAAGACCGTCGAGCTCCCCGAGCGGGCGCTGAGCGGCGAGGCCGCCAAGGGTGGCAAGATCACCCTGACGGTCACCGGCCGGAACAACAGTGACTCGATCACGCAGTCATACGCGGCGTGCGAGGCTCCCAAGCCCACCGCGTCCGTGTCGGCCGTGTCGGTCTCCGGCACCCGCAACGACATGTGCAAGGACAACCGTGGTCCCGGCGTGGACTTCTCGGCCACCCTGCACAGCACCGGCCCGACCACCGTCAAGTACTACTGGGTGGTCAACGGCGTCAAGGACGTCAACGTCCTTGAGCGTCAGGTCAACGGCGACCTCTCCGTGACCTGGGGCGTCGGTGGCACGCACGGCAGCAAGGAGACGAAGGGCACCATCGAGCTCGTCGTCGTCAGCCCGAACGCCGCCTCGTCGGGCGTCGCCAACTACTCGGCGACCTGCCCGGCCAAGGCCGACGCCTAAGCTGATCATGTGACCGGGCGGCACCCTCACGGGAGCCGCCCGGTTCTCTTGTTGCCACTACTGTGCATAGCGCAGTACTCTGCTTCGCGTGGATAGCAGCCAGTTGCTCAAGGGCGTGCTCGACCTGGCCGTCCTGGCCGTGCTCGCCGAGCGCGACGGCTACGGCTACGACGTCGTGCGCAGGCTCAGGGAGGCGGGCCTGGAAGAGGTCGGCGACGCCTCCGTCTACGGCACGCTGCGCCGCCTGTTCAAGGCCGGCGCGCTCAACTCCTACGTCGTGGCCTCCGACGAGGGCCCCCACCGCAAGTACTACGGGCTCAACGAGGTCGGCCGCACCCTGTACGCCACCTCCGCCAAGCGGTGGGCGTCCTTCGCGGCGACCATGGATTCCCTGCTCAAGGAGGGCCACGCATGACTACGCCGGAACAGTACGCGCAGGCCGTCCGCGACGCCCTGGCCGGTCACCCGGACCGCGAGGAGCTGATCGAGGACCTCGACGACCATCTGGCCGAGATCGCGGCCGAGTCCGACCTGCCGCTGGAGGATCGGCTCGGGCCGCCCGCCGCGTACGCGGAGGAGCTGGTGGCCGCCTACGGAGGGCGTCCCCAGAGCGGGCGGAGTCGCCGTCCGCGGCCTCGCGCGTGGGCGGCGGGGGCGCATGCCGGGCTGCTGCGGCACAAGCCGTACCGGAGCTTCGTGGCCTTCCTGCCCGAGCTGCGGCCCGGCTGGTGGGTGCTGCGCGGCTACCTGCTGGCCATGCTGCTGCCGGCGATCACGGCGGGCGGCGGCGTCGTCCCCGGGAACCTGGCGGAGTGGGCGCTCGTGGCGGTGGCCGTGTGGGTCTCGGTGTGGTTCGGCCGGGCCCGCGGGGGGCGCTTCGCCGCGCTGCTGGCCACGGGCGTCAACGTGCTGGCGGCGCTGGCGCTGCTCGCCGGCATGGCGACGCTCTCCGACCGGGACGACCAGCAGGTCGCGATGGCGGCGCCGGCCGACGTGATGCTGGTCGGCGGCGGCCTCGACGTCTACAACATCAAGCCGTACGCCAAGGACGGCAGCCCGCTGTCCGACGTCTACCTCTACGACCAGGACGGCAACCCGATCACCGTCAGCCCCGAGAACCACGGCTACATGGTCGACCGGTCCTGCGGCGAGCCGGTGCTCAACCGCTACCCGCTGCCGCTGGTCCAGCAGCAGGAGATGATGGCCGACAACGGCATGCCCACGGCCACGCCCGCCGCCTGCCCGACGGCCTCCACGGCGCCCCTCGCCCCGTCGGCGACGCCCGTGCCGACCGCCACCACCGCCACGCCCGTGCCCGAGAGGACGAAGTGATCGGGCACCATCGGTGTCATGAGCTTCGTACCACCCGGCACCGGCTGGCCCGGCGACCCCGCCACCCCTGACACCCCGGTGGCCCACGACCCCGCGGACGTGCGCCGCCTCGCCTCCACCACCGGCACCCTCGCGGAGCTCACGGCCGCGCAGTCCGTCTGCCGCGCCTGCCCGCGTCTGGTGGAGTGGCGCGAGGAGGTGGCGCGCGTGAGGCGGCGCGCGTTCGCGGACGAGACGTACTGGGGCCGTCCGGTCCCCGGGTGGGGGGCCGAGCGGCCGAAGGTGCTGCTGGTCGGCCTGGCGCCGGCCGCCCACGGGGGCAACAGGACGGGCCGCATCTTCACCGGCGACCGCAGCGGCGACTGGCTGTTCGCCTCGCTCCACCGCTGCGGCCTGGCGGCCAAGGAGACCAGCACGTACGCCGGCGACGGCCAGGAGCTCATCGACACCAGGGTGGTGGCGTCGGTGCGCTGCGCGCCCCCGGCCAACAAGCCCACACCGGAGGAGAAGGCCGCCTGCTTCCCGTGGATGGCGCGCGAGGTGGCGATGGTGGCGGAGAGCGTACGGGTGGTGGTGGCGCTCGGCGGGTTCGCCTGGCAGGCCATGTGGCCCGCGCTCAAGGACGCCGGCTACGACCTGCCGCGCACCCGCCCCCGGTTCGGCCACGGCGTCGAGGTCGAGGTCCGGCACGACGCCGCCCCCGTCACCCTGGTCGGCTGCTACCACCCCAGCCAGCAGAACACCTTCACCGGCCGCGTCACCGCCCAGATGCTGGACGACGTCTTCCTGCGGGCCAGGTCACTGGCGGTGTGACGCGTCCCACCATCCCCGGGTTGGACTCTCCGGAAGTGCCCGACGTAAGCTTGTGAATGCTTTCACAAGCATTCCACGAGGGATGGGGCCTCAGGATGAACAAGCACATCTTGATCGTCGGCGGCGGTTACGTCGGCCTGTACACCGCGCTCAGGCTGCAGCGCAAGCTCCACCGCGAGCTGCGCGGCGGCGAGGCGCGCATCACGATCATCGATCCCCAGTCCTACATGACCTACCAGCCGTTCCTGCCGGAGGCGGCGGCGGGCAACCTCTCGCCCAGGCACATGGTGGCCCCGCTGCGCCGGATCCTCCCCAAGGTGCGCATTCTGAACGGCACGGTGACCAAGGTCGACCACGCCGAGCGCGCCGTCACCTTCCAGCCCGCCGAGGGCGAGCCGCGCCAGGTGGCCTACGACGTGATCGTGATGGCCGCCGGGTCGATCTCGCGTACGCTGCCGATCCCCGGGCTGACCGACATCGGCATCGGGTTCAAGACCGTCGGCGAGGCCATCGCGCTGCGCAACCGCGTGCTGCACCTGCTCGACGTGGCCGAGTCGACCGTCGATCCCGACGTGCGGCGCAGGGCGCTCACGTTCGTCGTGGTCGGAGCCGGCTTCGCCGGCGTGGAGGCGCTGGCCGAGCTGGAGGACATGGCCAAGGACTCCACCCGCTACTACCGCAACATCAGCCCGGCCGACCTGCGCTGGGTCCTCGTCGAGGCCACGAACCGGGTGCTGCCCGAGGTCGGCCCCGAGATGGGCAAGTGGACGCTGGAGCAGCTGCGCGAACGCGGCATCGAGGTCAAGCTGGACACCAGGCTGGAGTCGTGCGAGGGCGGCCACGTCGTGCTCAGCGACGGCACCGAGTTCGACGCCGAGACTCTGGTGTGGACGGCGGGCGTCAAGCCGAGCCCGGTCGTCAACGACAGCGACCTGCCCCTGGACGAGCGGGGCCGGATCAGGACCACCGCCGCCCTGACCGTCGCCGGCACCCGCGACGCCTTCGCCGCCGGCGACGCGGCCGGAGTGCCCGACGTGACGAACCCGGGCCAGTACTGCGCCCCCAACGCCCAGCACGCCGTGCGCCAGGCCAAGGTGCTGGCGGACAACATCGTCCGCCACCTGCGCGGCGAGCAACTGGTCGATTACCGCCACAAGTATGTCGGATCGGTCGCCGGATTGGGCCTGCACCAGGGCGTCGCCAATGTCTATGGCGTGAAGCTGCGCGGTTTCCCTGCGTGGTTCATGCACCGCACCTACCATCTGTCGCGGGTGCCGACGCTGAACCGCAAGGTCCGTGTCGTCGTCGACTGGACCCTGGCCCTGTTCTTCAAGCGAGAGACCATCTCGCTGGGTGAGATGGAGCATCCGCGCGACGGGTTCAGGGCCGCGGTGGCGACGACCCGCCGCTAGCCCAGGTACGGCAGCGCCCCGGCGAGCATCGCCGGGGCGTTTTCGGCACCCCTGGACGAAATGCGGAAGGGGTACCACGGGTGGGGCTCTCAGCGGTGACCGTGCTCGGCGTGGACCGGCCCGGCGTGATCGCCGCCGTCACCGGTTCGCTGGCCGACTGCGGTGCGAACATCCAGGACTCGACCATGACGCTGCTCGGCGGGTACGTGGCGATGATGCTGCTGGTCTCCGGCGATCTCGACTCCGCCGAGCTGACCAAACGGCTCACCGCGCCCGAGCTGGTGGTCTCCGCCTCGGCGATCGAGGCGCGGCGGCACTTCTGCGACGACGGCGGCGGCCTCGGCTACGTCCTCACCGTGCACGGCCCCGACCGGCCGGGCATCATCTCGGCCGTCAGCGCCGTGCTGGCCGCCGACGGCGGCAACATCACCGGCATGAGCACCCGGCTCACCGGCCGCCTCTACGTGCTCATCGCCGACGTCGAGCTGCCCAAGGACGTCGACGTCGCCGCCCTCATGCGCCGGCTGGCGGCGGTCGGGGCGGGGCTCGACTCGGAGATCACCTTCCGTCCCGTCGAGCCGGACCTGCTGTGACGGGCGCCAGAGGCACCCCGCGCCAGGTGCTCGGCGCGCCGCACCCGGCGCTGTCGGCCAGGGCCGAGCCGGTCGACCCGGCGGCCCCCGAGACCGTGCGGGCCGCGGCCGACCTCCTCGCCACCCTGCGCGGCGAGACGGCCATGACGGGTCTGGCCGCCCCGCAGATCGGCCTGAGGTGGCGGCTGATCGCCTTCAACGCCTGGGCCCACCCTCGGGCCCGGTCGTGGGCCGGGGAGCTCGTCCTGGTCAACCCTCGCCTCACCAGCGCCTCCCACTGGGACGGCGGGCGCGAGGGGTGCGCGTCCATCGCGGGGCTCACGGCGGACGTACGCCGGGCGACGCGTATCACCGTACATGGGCATTTGCCGGGCACGGGGGAGCCGGTCATCATCGAGGCGGACGCCTTCGAAGCCCGCTGCATTCAGCACCAACTGGACCATCTGGACGGTCTACTCTTCTTGGACAGAGTGCCAGGGGCGCTATCACTTCACCGCAGACTTCACAGTTGTGACGCCTGATGCGAAGTTGTGCTCCTCGGAAGCATGGTCCGTTTCGTATGATTGCGGCGCCCCCGTAGCCCAATGGCAGAGGCAAACCCCTTAAAAGGGTTGTAGTGCGGGTTCGAATCCCGCCGGGGGCACCTTTCTTAAGTGTCCCCGACCTGGGGTTTTCTCCGAGTGAAGCGTCTTGTCGCATCCGGTGGTTCACTACTGCTGTCAACCCGTCACACAATGCTTCCCCTCGTTTGCCGGGAAGACCCGGTGTGGTGAGGCATCAGGAAGATTCCGTTTTCATCACGAAACCCAACAGAAGCCAGTTTCAATTGGTCGCCACGCAGTTACTCGCCGCCCGGCCGCCGACCCCCCGGACGGCCGCCCCGGCCCCGGGAACTCGTGCGAGGTCACGTTCGTTGTCCTCGCTGCCGAAGTCCCCCCGACGAACTTCGATCTGAGCGTGAGTTGACCTAGGTGCCGCCAGGCCCCGTAGGCTCGGCGCCACAGGAGGCAGCGATGGAGAGCAAGAACCCCGTTTTCGGCAGGGCGCGTCAACAGCGCGCGGGTTGGGGCGGCCCCGCCCCGTCACCCGACACCCTGCGGAACATGTACGACGCCCCGTCGTACGCACCCCCGGCCCCGCCCGCCCACCGGGCGATGACCCTCGACGACGTCGTCGTCCGGGGCTTCCTCACCCTCGGAGCGCTCGTCGTGGCCGCCGCCGCGGCGTGGGTGCTCAACGTCCCCCCGATGGTGGCCGTCGGCGCCGCCGTCGTGGCCCTGATCCTCGGCCTGATCGCCTCGTTCACCCAGAGCACCAACCCGGCGCTCATCCTGGGCTACGCGGTGTTCGAGGGCGTCTTCCTCGGCAAGGTCAGCCAGCTCTTCGAGGGCGCCATCAGCGGCATCGTCTTCCAGGCGGTGCTCGGCACGGCCTTCGCCTTCGGCGCGGTGCTGACCGTCTACTCGCTGCGGGTCGTCCGCGTCACACCCAAGCTGGTCAAGTACGGCATGGCGGCCGCCATCGCGGTGGTCGGGCTGGTGCTGGTCAACCTGCTCGTCGGCATCTTCAACGGCGTCGGGCTCGGCCTGCGCACCGACAGCCCGCTCGGCTACATCTTCAGCATCGTCATGATCCTGATCGGCTGCTTCTTCCTGCTCCTCGACTTCGACTCGATCGAGCAGGGCGTGCGCCAGGGCGTGCCGGAGAAGTTCGCCTGGCAGTGCGCGTTCGGCCTCATGCTGAGCCTGGTGTGGATCTACCTCGAGGTGCTCCGCCTCATCAGCTATTTCACCGGCGACGACTGATCGTTCACCTCCTGGGGGCCTCGCCGTGACGGCGGGGCCCTCTCTTTGTGCGACCGGAAATCTACCTGCCGTCACAGAATGATGCCTGGCCGGGGGGTTGCCATTCGCAGCGCGGTGTTGCAGTGTCGAGCAAAGGACCTTAATCCGCGGAGGTGCCCATGTCCTTGAACCACTCACCGGAGACGCAGACGAAGCTCATCGCAAGGGTCCCCACGATAACGGGACGCGAACTCCCCGAGTGGTTCCAAGCCATCGACAACGGCCCGTCCTTCCTGAGGTGTGACGAGCGGGCCAACTGGCTCGCCGACGAGCACGGGCTGACCCACGGCTACGCCGCCGCGATCGTGCTGGAGCACGAGCGGCACCGCCGTACCCGCATGGGCTTGATGTAGAGCCCTTCCCCATCCCCGCGCCCGTGCTCTGAGCACGGGCGCGTCATCATGAAGACATGGATCTGGACAAGGCGCTCGGCTTCATCGAGACGAACCACCACGCAGTCCTGCTCACCAGCCGTCGCGGAGGGCACCCGCAGATGTCGCCGGTGCTGGCGGGCGTGGCCGGCGGGCACATCGTCATCAGCACCCGCGAGACGGCGATGAAGGTGCACAACATCCGCCGGGATCCCCGCGTCTCGCTCTGCGTGCTCGCCGACGGCTTCTTCGGCGAGTGGTTCCAGGTCGACGGCACGGCCGAGATCGTCTCCCTGCCGGAGGCGATGGACCAGCTCGTCGCCTACTACCGCGACATCTCCGGCGAACACCCCGACTGGGACGGCTACCGCGAGGCCATGGTCAGCGAGCGGCGCGTCATCGTGCGCGTGACGCCGCTCCAGGCCGGGCCCGACCGTCAGGGCTGACCGCCGGCACGCGAACGGCCCCGCGCGGCCGGGAAGGCCGGGCGCGGGGCCGCAGAGCACGATCTAGGACAGACGCTCCAGCACCATCGCCATGCCCTGGCCGCCGCCCACGCACATCGTCTCCAGGCCGAGACTCTTGTCGTGGTGGCGCAGGCTGTTGATCAGCGTCGAGGTGATGCGCGCCCCGGTCATGCCGAACGGGTGCCCGACGGCGATGGCCCCGCCGTTGACGTTGAGCCGGTCGAGCTCGATCCCGAGGTCCTGGTACGACGGGATCACCTGCGCCGCGAACGCCTCGTTGATCTCCACGAGGTCGATGTCCTCGATCGCCATCCCGGCCCGGGACAGCGCCTGCTTGGAGGCCTCCACCGGCCCGAGGCCCATGATCTCGGGCGAGAGCCCGCTGACGCCGGTGCTGACGATCCGGGCCAGCGGCGTGATGCCCAGCTCGGCCGCCTTGACGTCGCTCATGATGACCAGGGCCGCCGCGCCGTCGTTGAGCGGGCAGCAGTTGCCCGCGGTGACCGTGCCGTCGGGGCGGAAGACCGGCTTGAGCCCGGCCACCCCCTCGTACGTGGTGCCGGCTCGGGGGCCGTCGTCCTTGCTGACCACGGTGCCGTCGGGGAGCGTGACGGGGGTGATGTCCTTCTGCCAGAACCCGTCGGCCAGCGCCTTCTCGGCCAGGTTCTGGGAGCGCACGCCGAACTCGTCCTGCTCGCGGCGGCTGACGCCCTTGAGCTGGGCCAGGTTCTCGGCGGTCTGTCCCATGGCGATGTAGATGTCGGGGACGACGCCGTCCTGGCGGGGGTCGTGCCAGGTGTGGCCGCCCTCGGCCGTCTTCTTGGTACGGGCGGTCGCGTCGAGGAAGAGCGGGTTGTGGGTGTCGGGCAGCGAGTCGGAGTTGCCCTTGGCGAAGCGGGAGACGGTCTCGACGCCGGCCGAGACGAACACGTCGCCCTCGCCCGCCTTGATCGCGTGGAAGGCCATCCGCGTCGTCTGCAACGAGGAGGAGCAGTAACGCGTGACGGTCGTGCCCGGCACGGTGTCGAGCCCGAGCAGCACCGCCACCACCCGGGCCATGTTGAAGCCCTGCTCACCGCCCGGCAGGCCACAGCCGAGCATGATGTCGTCGATCGTGTTCGGGTCGAGCTGGGGCACCTTGGCCAGCGCCGCCTGGATCATCTGTACGGTCAGATCGTCGGGACGGATGTCCTTGAGCGACCCCTTGAAGGCTCGTCCGATCGGTGAACGCGCGGTTGCGACGATGACTGCCTCGGGCATGGCCCCTCCTTGTGTCCGGCGCTGATATTAGAACTATATTCCAGTCCTCCTCGCAAGCGCCCCGGGGCCCCGCCTCAGCCGTACATGCCGGGGGCGGTGGCGGTGTGGTCGTTGACGGCGTGCACGGCGCCCTTCTCGTCGCGCCACAGGCGCCAGCCGTCCTGGCTGCCGGTGAACCAGGGCGGCGGGGCGTTCATGGGGGAGACGCGGGTGCCGGTGCCGAGGTCGTACTCGCAGACGGCGGCCGTGGAGTAGAACCCGGGGGCCTGGCCGCGCAGCGGTAGCGGCTTGGGGTCGGTGACGCAGAAGGACCAGCCCCGCTCCTCGCCCACCTGCGCGGGCTTGCCCGAGACCAGGTCGAACGCGCTGCCCTTGGCGTCGTGCTTGAGGAAGCCCAGTTTGTCCATGCGGTCGGGGAAGGCCAGCCACCAGCCCGAGCCGGGGACGTCGGAGGCGGTGATCTGGCCGACCACCCGGCCGGTCTCGGAGTCGAGCCTGGCGAAACCGCCGTAGGCGCCCTGGCGGTCGACCGGGCGGACGACGGGCGCGTAGCCGGGGCTGCCGCTGGGGTAGACGCGTACGACCGAGGGACGCATCCAGTTGACCGTGCCGTCGCTGATCCTGACGGAGAACAGCCCGAAGGTGGAGACCTTCTTCGTCTGGGGGTTGGTGTAGGGGGCGACGTAGCCCACCAGGTTGTCGCCGGTCGAACCGAACGCCCACCCGCCCGACAGGTCGATGCCCGGCCCGAGCGCCTGCTCGATCGGCTGCTGCCACTGCAGCTTGCCGGTCTTGACGTCGTAGGACTCGATCATGGGGTTGGCGGCCATCCGCAGCAGCAGGACCCGGGCCGGGTCGGACCACTCGACCTCGGAGATGCCGGGCAGCTTCCACATCACCCGGCCGGTCGCGGGATCGAGCACGACCATCCGGGCGTGGGTCAGGGCGGTGTGCTCCGACACGCACAGGTAGGGGCCGCAGCGCTGCGGCCCGAACGTGGAGTGCATGGGCCTGGCCCACTTCTGCGCCCCGGAGCGGGCGTCGCGGGCGATGAGGGTGGCGTTCCAGCGGCCCTTCCGCGCCGGGTCGAGGGCCACGACCACCCCCGGCCCTTGGCCGTCTCCACGACCGCGGGGGCGGAGACGCCCATGCCGGGCAGGCGGCCCGCCATGGTGGCCGGGTACGCCCACAGGCGCCGGCCGTCTTCGAGGCCGAGCGCCACGGTCTCCAGCGTGCCGTCGGGCTTCATGGACGTCGTGGTCACCACACCGGCCGCGGACACGATCCGGCTGACCGCGTTGACCTGGGTGTTCTGCCAGGAGGGGAAGTTCGCCGTGGCGGCGTCGCTGCCGGAGCAGGCGGTCAGGGCGAGGGTCCCCGCGAGGGCCAGGGAAGGTTTCATGAGGGGCCGGAGCACAGGCAATTCACTCCAAAAGAGGACGAGGAGTGACGGCTAAGGCTCGGAGGGTGACCGGATCAGGCGTCGTCAAGCCCCCCGGCGCGCACGATCACGCGTTGGTGGGATCGTCGAGCCGCCCGCCGGGCGCGCTCAGGCGTCGGTTGGCGTCTCGCCGAGCCGCCGGCGGAACAGCGTGGCCCACTTGCCGTGGAGCCCCGTCGCCCGCCCGTCGACCCGGGTCGCGGTGACCTCGGTGCCGGGCTCCTCCGCGGCCGTTGCCGCCGCAAGGTAGATCGGTTGCAGTCCTTCGCCCCGCGCGGGCCGCGGCTCAGGCCACAGCCCCAACGCAGCGCACACCGACGGTAGCACCGCGTAAGCGGCCTGCGCGTAACCTCGGTCAGATGGATGGAAACGATCCGGTCCGAACATTTCTGTCGGATTTGTATCGAATTCCGGCCCCAGGACGTCGGCGAACGCCACGGTACGGCCGCCCGCGTCGACCACGGCGACGGTCTGGGCCGCCGCGAGCTGACGGCTCCAGCGCCGGGTCACCCAGCGCAGCGGCTGGGCGATGGGCCGGACCGTACCGAGGTCGGGGCAGGTGCCGACGACCACCTCGACGCCCGCCTCGCGCAGCCGCCGCACCGCCTTGGCCAGATGGCGCACCGCCACGGCCGGCGGCGTCTGGGTGATGATGTCGTTGGCCCCCACGAAGATGACCGCCACGTCCGGGCGCATGGCGAGGGCGGCGTCCACCTGCTCGGGCAGCTCGGCCGAGGGGGCGCCCGACTTGCCCGCCACGAGCAGGTGCACCGGCCGCTCGGCCACCGCCGCCACGCCGTTGGCCAGCAGGACGGCGGGGGTGTGGCTGGGATCGGTCATGCCCAGACCCACCGAGGTGGAATCGCCGAGCATGACCATCTTGAGGGGTCTGCCGCGGAAATCGCCGTAGACGCCGTCGGAGGGCGGTCCGTCCAGACCGTGGGGGCGGCCGATGGCCTTGCGCGCGAGCAGTCCCTCGGCGATCAGCAGGCCGTACGCCGTGGCTCCCAGAGCCGTGAGCCCGCCACCTCCGAGCGCCGCCGCCATCGCGATCCTCCTGGCCGCGCGTGCCATGCCTGCTGCCCAGACCACGTAGTGTCCTCCCGGTCGAACTCGGCGGTAGCGTTTGCTTGAAAACTAGCCGAGGGCCTGCCACCCCCACTGGATCTCGGCCTCGGGCAAGCTGATCAAGCTTCGGCAAAGAAGGTGAACACCTCGGTGCGCGTTTACGATTCCCTGGTCGATCTCATGGGGAACACTCCGCTGGTCCGCCTGCACAAGGTCACGGCGGGGATCTCCGCCCAGGTGCTGGCCAAGGTCGAATATTTCAATCCGGGCGGCTCGGTCAAGGACCGCATCGCGCTGCGCATGATCGAGGCCGCCGAGGCTTCCGGCGCGCTGCGGCCGGGTGGCGTCATCGTCGAGCCGACGTCCGGCAACACCGGCGTGGGCCTGGCCATCGTGGCCCAGCAGAAGGGCTACCGGTGCCTGTTCGTGGTGCCCGACAAGGTGGCCCAGGACAAGATCGCGGTGCTGCGCGCGTACGGGGCCGAGGTCGTGGTCTGCCCGACCGCCGTCTCGCCCGACCACCCGGAGTCCTACTACTCGGTCTCCGACCGGCTGGCCCGCGAGATCCCCAACGCCTGGAAGCCCGACCAGTACTCCAACGTCAACAACCCCGACTCCCACTACCACTCGACCGGTCCCGAGCTGTGGGAGCAGACCGACGGCCGCATCACGCACTTCGTGGCGGGCATCGGCACCGGCGGCACGATCAGCGGCACCGGCCGCTACCTCCGGGAGGTCTCGGAGGGCCGGGCGAAGATCATCGGGGCCGACCCCGAGGGCTCGGTGTACTCCGGCGGCTCCGGCCGTCCCTACCTGGTGGAGGGCGTGGGCGAGGACATCTGGCCGGCCACGTACGACACCGGGATCTGCGACGAGATCATCGCGGTGTCCGACAAGGACTCCTTCAACATGACCCGCCGCCTGGCCCGCGAGGAGGGGCTGCTGGTCGGCGGCTCGTGCGGCATGGCCGTGGTGGCGGCGCTGCAGGTGGCGGCCAAGGCGGGGCCCGACGACGTGGTGGTCGTGCTGCTGCCCGACGGCGGCCGCGGCTACCTGTCGAAGATCTTCAACGACGACTGGATGGCCGACTACGGCTTCCTGACCACCAGCTCCGACGAGGGCCTGGTCGGCGACGTGCTGGCGCGCAAGGGGCCGGGCCTGCCGGAGTTCGTGCACGCCCACCCGCACGAGTCGGTCGGCACGGCCATCTCGATCATGCGCGAGTACTCGGTGTCCCAGCTTCCGGTCATGAAGGAGGAGCCGCCGGTCATGGCGGCCGAAGTGGTCGGCTCCATCGTCGAGCGCGACCTCCTGGAGGCCCTCTACCACGGCAGGCTCGCCTCCGACGACCCGATCTCCGACCACATGTCGGCGCCGCTACCCACGATCGGCAGCGGTGAACCCGTCGCGCGCGCGGTCGAGGCGCTGGAGAAGGCCGACGCGGCCGTCGTCCTGGAGGACGGCAAGCCCGCCGGGCTGCTCACCCGGCAGGACCTGCTCGCCTTCCTCGCCAACCACTGATCAGGGTCTCCTTATCGATTCGATCACGGTGCCGAGGCCCTCGTGCCCGCGTCCCTCGGCGTCGGCGCGCTCGAACAGCTCCTTCAGCGCGTTCGGCACCGTGGTCTCCACGCCGGCCTCGGCCAGCGCGTGCACGACGTGGCCGAGGCCCACGGCCTGCATGTGCAGCGAGTTCTGCTCGCCGGGGTAGCTCCCGGCGGCGAACGCCTCGGCCAGGATCTTCGCGAACCCCATCACGCCGTCGCCGCCGAGCTGGGTGAAGGTCTCCCGCACGTACGGCAGGAACTCCAGCGGGGAGACCCCGGCCGTGCTCAGCATCGCCATGGCGTGCATCTGGCTGGTCAGGCTCGACCAGAAGATCAGCAGCAGCGACTGGTAGTACATCATCGCCAGGCCCTCGTCCGCGCCGACGTGGATGACGTCGCCGAGGGCCCTCAGCGTCGCCGTGTGCCGGTCGAGCACGTCCTTCGGGCCGCTGTAGAAGGAGTACGCCCCCGGCTGCCCGATGCCCGGCGGCGGGACCATGATCCCGGCGGTGATGAGCGTGCCGCCCCGTCCGGCCACCCAGCGGGCCGCCGCGCGCAGCTCCTCCGGAGTGCCCGAGCTGAGGTTGACCAGCACCTTCCCGTCGAGCCCGGCCTCGCCGAGGCTGTCGTACATCGCCTGGTAGCCGATCTGGCTGAGCACCAGCAGGTCGCCGTCCGCGGCCGAGGCCGCGCGCCGGGCTCCGCGGGCGACCAGCGGTTCGGTCTTGCTCGCCGTACGATTCCACACGGCCACGTCGAAACCCGCGCCGAGGAACGTCTCGGCCATCTTCGACCCCATCGGGCCGAGTCCCACAACTGTCACCTGAGTCATGACAGGGAGCCTGCGGCACCGCCCTACGGAAATCCTTATGACCGGCTACGGGTTAGTCTGTGCATGGTGCGATTCGGGGTGCTCGGCCCGCTGGCCGTCTGGACGGACGGCGGCGAGGAGATCCACGTCGCCGAGCCCAAGGTCCGCGCGCTCCTGGCCGCCCTGCTGGCGGCCGGCGGCGGACCGGTCTCCGCCGACCGGCTGATCGACGACCTGTGGGGCGACCGGCCCACCCGCAACCCGCTCGGCACCCTCCAGGCCCGCGTCTCCCAGCTCCGCCGCGCGCTCGGCGACCCCGCCATGGTCGTCCACGGCCCGGCCGGCTACCGGCTGGCCGCGCACGACTGCGACGCCGTCCGGTTCCGCGCGCTCGTGGGACGCCGCGGCGCCGCCCCGCGTGAGCGCGCCCGCGAGCTGGACCAGGCGCTCGCCCTGTGGCGGGGCGCGGCCTACGCCGACTTCGCCGACGAGGGGTTCGCCCGTCCCGAGATCACCCTGCTGACCGAGCTGCGCCTGTCGGCCCTGGAGGAGCAGGCCGAGGTACGCCTCGCGCTCGGCCACGACGTCGACCTCGCCGACCTGGTCACCCGGCACCCCCTGCGCGAACGGCTGCGCGCCTCGCACATGAAGGCCCTGTACCGGGGCGGCCGGCAGAGCGAGGCGCTGGCCGGCTACGAGGAGCTGCGCGTCAGGCTGGCCGAGGAGCTGGGGCTCGACCCCTCGCCCGAGCTGGCCGCGCTGCACCGGGCCATCCTGCGCCACGACCCCTCGCTGGCCGCCCAGCCGCCCGCCGCCGACCCCGGACCGCTCACCAACCTGCCCGCGCCGCTCACCCCGCTGGTCGGCCGCGACGCCGACCTCGCCGAGGTCGCCGCCCTGCTGGCGGACTCGCGGCTGGTGACCCTGACCGGGCCGGGCGGCGTGGGCAAGACCCGCCTCGCCCTCGACGCAGCCCGCCGCCTGGCCTTCCCCGAGGGCTCCGCCGAGCCGCGGCAGGGCGGGTTCGCCGACGGGGTGTGGCTGGTGGAGCTGGCCGGGGCCGGGGGCGCCGACGTGGCCGAGGCGGTGGCGGCCGTGCTGGGCGTGCGCGACGACGACTCCGTGCCGCTGGCGCCCAGGCTGGCCGGGGTGCTGGCAGGCTGGAGCGCGCTGCTGGTCCTGGACAACTGCGAGCATCTGGTCGAGCAGGTCGCGGGGCTCGTCTCGGCGCTGCTGCGGGCCGCGCCCGGCCTGCGCGTGCTGGCCACCAGCCAGGAGCCGCTGGGCGTGTCAGGCGAACGGGTCCGGGTCGTCCACCCGCTGGCCGAGGCCGACGCCGTACGGCTCTTCGCGGCCCGCGCGGAGGTCGAGCCCGGCCCCACCGTGGCCGTCATCTGCCGGCGGCTCGACGGCATCCCGCTGGCCCTGGAGCTGGCGGCGACGCGGGTGCGCGCGCTCGGCGTACAGGAGCTGGCCGCCCGGCTGGACGACCGGTTCAGGCTGCTCAGCGCCGGGATGCGGGACGCGCCGGCCCGGCAGCGCACGCTGCGGGCCACCATCGACTGGAGCTGGGAGCTGCTGTCCGCCGAGGAACGCGCGGTGCTGCGGCGGCTGGCCGCGCACGCCGACGGCTGCACCCTGGAGGCCGCCGAGGCGGTCTGCGCCGAGCCCGGCGTGGACGTGCTCGACGTGCTGGCCAGGCTCGTGGACCGGTCGCTGGTCGCCGTGGCGCGCGGCCCCCTGGGCCCCCGCTACCGGCTGCTGGAGTCGGTGACCGCCTACTGCCTCGAACGGCTGCGCGAGGCCGGCGAGCACGACCTGCTGCGGGAGCGGCACGCCCGCTACTACACCGACCTGGCCGCCCGCGCCGAGCTGCGCGGCCCGCGCCAGCACGAGTGGCTGGACCGGCTGGACGCCGAGAGCGCCAACCTGCGGCTGGCCCTGTCAGGACCGGAGCCCCTGCGCCTGGCCAACGCACTCGCCTGGTACTGGATCCTGCGCGGCAGGCTGCGCGAGGCCCGCAGGTCGATCGAGGCGGCGCTGGCGGCGGGCGGCGAGGACAGCGCCGCCGCCCTGGCCTCGGTGTGGCTGGCCGGCATCGGGCTGCTGCTCGGCGAGCCCACCCCGCCGGTACGCCGGGCCGCGCTCGACCGTGCGGGGGCCGCGCTGGCCGACTGGTTCCTCAGCTACGTCCGCTGGGCGTACGGCGACCACGCGGCGCACCGGGACGCGGTGGGGCGGGCGCTGGCGGCGTACGAGGAGCTGGGGGACCGGTGGGGGGTGGCGGCGGCGCTGTGCCTGCGGGCCAAGCTCGCGGTGGGCCGCGGTGACCTCGCGGCGATGGAACGCGACGGCGAGCGCGGCCTGGCCCTCTTCCGGGCGCTGGGGGACGAGTGGGGGCAGGTCGAGGCCATGGACGTCCTCGACCGGCTGGCCGAGATCCGCGGCGACTACGAGCGGGCGGCCCGGCTGCGGCACGAGGCGCTGCGGCTGGCCGAGGGGCTGGGGTTCGACGTGTCGTTCAAGCTGGCCGCGCTCGGCCGGCTCGCGCTGCTCACGGGCGACTACGAGCGGTCCGACGACTACCACGGGCGGGCCAGGCGGCTGGCGGTGGCGCAGTCGTACCGGTCGGCTGAGGAGAACGCGCTGCTCGGCCTGGCCATGAGCGCCCGCAGGCAGGGGCGGTACGAGGAGGCGGAGTCGTACCTGCTGTCCGCGCTCGACTGGCTGCGGCAGGTCCGGGGGACGCCCGGGACGGCGTTCGTCATGGCCGAGTGGGGGTTCGTGGCCGAGCAGCGCGGCGACGCCGGGACGGCGCTGGCCCGCCAGCGCGAGGGGTACGCCAGCGCCCGCGCGACGGGCGACCCGAGGGCCGTCGCGCTGGCCCTGGAGGGCCTGGCGGGCGCCTTGTCGATCGCGGGCCGCGACGAGCAGCGGGTGGAGGCGGCGCGGAAGCTGGGACGGGCCTCGGCGCTCCGGCGAGCCGTCGGCGCGCCCCTTCCCGCCGGCGAACGCCATGACGTGGACCGGATCACCGCCCGCCTGCGCACCGAACTGGGCGAGACGGAGTTCGCCCGGTCCTTCGCCGCGGGGGAGCGGGAACCCGGCGAGGTCACGGCCGATCGGTCGGCCGGGTCAGGGGAGCGGGAACTCGGCGATCACTTCCCAGGGGCCCTCGGGGGACGGGCCCGCGTAGAGCCTGCCGCCCAGCGCCTCCACCCGCTCGGCCATGCCGACCAGCCCGAACCCGCCGCCCAGCCGGGACACCCGCGGATCTGACGCGAACGAGCCGAAGTTCCGCACCCGCAGCACGACCACCCGCTCGTACCGCCGCAGGTCGGCCTCCACCCACGCGGCCCGGGTGGCGTGCTTGCGCACGTTGGTGAGCGACTCCAGCAGGACCCGGTGCAGCGTCGTCATCACCTCGGGCGGCAGAGTCCGGTCGTCGATGCCCGACCCGATCTCGAACGCCACCTTCGGCCCCTCGACCGAGAAGCGCTCGGTCAGGAGCCGCAGGTCGGCCAGCGTCGTGCCGGGCCTGCGGTCGGCCTCGTCCTCGGTGCGCAGGACGGTGACCATGCGCCGCATCGAGGTCAGCGCCTCCGACCCGGCCGAGGCGATCGCGTCGAGCGCGGGCAGCACGGCCTCGGGCTTGTTCTCGGCGACCGTACGCGCGGCCTGGGCCTGGACGACGATGCCGGTGATGTGGTGGGCGACGAGGTCGTGCAGTTCCCTGGCCAGTTCGAGGCGTTCGGCCCGGCGTACGGAGTGCACCGCCTCGGTCCGGCGTTCCTGCTGGAACCGCAGGTAGCCGCCGATGCCCACGGCCATCGACCACCCCGCGAACAGCAGGAACGCGAACGCCAGCCCCGCCGTGCGGTAGTCGCGCCCGGCCGACTCGGCCATCAGCACGGCCAGCCCCACGAGTGACAGCACCGCCGCCCGCCGTACCGGCTCCACGTGCCGCAGCACGCCGATGAGGAGGATCAGCAGCGACCCCGTCTCGGCCATGCCGGGCACGCCCGGCGCGTCGACCGACCCGATGACCAGCGACACGGCGAAGGACAGCCCCAGCAGCGCGCAGAAGCCCTCAAGCCGGTGGCGCCGGCGCAGGACGACCGCCGCGATCCCGGCCGCGCCGCAGAACGGCACGAACCACTGCAGCCCCCCGGTGCCGACGGCGATGACCAGGTCGAGCATCAGCATCAGACCGAGCCAGCCGAGCATCGCGATCTCGCTCAGCCGCCGGACCCAGTACACGACGCCTTTCGAATCCCCCACGTCACGAGAGTAGGCCGGAAGTCGGACAACTCGTATCAACCGATCGGCCGACCCGGTCGCCGCCGGACCAGCCCTTCAGCGGAGGCGGCGGCGACGGCCCCTCGGCGATGCTGGAACACATCGGAAGGGGGACAGGACATGGTTGTCATCGGGTTCGTTCTGCTGGGGTTGGGACTGGTCGTCACGGCGCTGCTCGCGCTGGCCGACCCCGTGCTGCTCTCGCGCATCAACGGTGAGGACGCGGAGGGCACCAGCGGCCGCCACATCGACGTGGAGGTCGTACGGCTCACCGCCCCGGCCGCGACGGCCGCGACGGCCCGCGAGCCCCGGGCGGCCTGAGCCTTCGTGAAACGTGGCCCGCGCGGGCATGGCCGCACGGGTCCGGGCGGGCGCCGTCGGGGGACGGCCCCGCCACCGGCCCGCGATCCGCTGGGGAACGGATCGCGGGCCGCTTTCCGTTAACGTGGGGCCTATGACCAACGGTTTTGAGACCCTGGCGATCCACGCAGGTCAGGAGCCCGACCCGCTGACCGGCGCGGTCGTGCCGCCGATCTACGCCACGTCCACCTACAAGCAGGACGGCGTGGGCGGCCTGCGTTCGGGATATGAGTACAGCCGCTCGGCCAACCCCACGAGGACGGCGCTGGAAGAGGCGCTGGCCGCCGTGGAGGGCGGCGCGCGCGGGCTGGCCTTCGCCTCGGGCCTGGCCGCCGAGGACACCCTGCTGCGCACGGTGTGCAGGCCGCAGGATCACGTGATCATCCCCAACGACGCGTACGGGGGCACGTACCGGCTGTTCGCCAAGGTGCACGAGCGCTGGGGCCTGCACTACGACCCGGTCCCGCTGCACGACCTCGACGCGGTGGCGGCGGCCATGACGCAGAAGACGAAGATCGTGTGGGTCGAGACGCCCACCAACCCGCTGCTCGGCATCGCCGACATCGCCGCCCTGGCGCAGCTGGCCCACGAGAACGGCGCGCTGCTGGTCGTGGACAACACCTTCGCCTCGCCGTACCTGCAGCAGCCCCTGGCGCTCGGGGCCGACGTGGTCGTCCACTCCACCACCAAGTACATCGGCGGCCACTCCGACGTGGTCGGCGGCGCGCTGATCGCGCGGGACAAGGGCCTCGGCGACGAGCTGACCTACCACCAGAACGCGATGGGCGCGGTGGCCGGCCCGTTCGACGCCTGGCTGACGCTGCGCGGGCTCAAGACCCTCGGCGTGCGCATGGACCGCCACTGCGACAACGCCGAACGCGTCGTCGACCTGCTGCTCGCGCACCCGGGCGTGACCCAGGTGCTCTACCCGGGCCTGGCCGAGCACTCCGGCCACGAGGTCGCCGCCAAGCAGATGCGGCGCTTCGGCGGCATGGTGTCCTTCCGCGTCGCGGGCGGCGAGGCCGAGGCCGTGGAGGTGTGCAACCGGGCCAAGCTGTTCACGCTCGGCGAGTCGCTGGGCGGCGTCGAGTCGCTCATCGAGCACCCGGGCAGGATGACGCACGCCTCCGCGGCGGGCTCGCCCCTGGAGGTGCCGAGCGACCTGGTGCGCCTGTCGGTCGGCATCGAGACGATCGACGACCTGCTCGCCGACCTCACCCAGGCCCTCGGCTAGGGCACCGGGACAATCGTCAAGGCGTCGGGACCACCGTCAAGGCGTCGGGACCACCATCAGGAAGAGGATCACCAGCCAGATCACGGCCAGCAGGCCGCTGATCGCGGCGATCCGGCCGTTCTGCACCTTCGCGTCGTCGTCCGCGCTCTCGCTCTCGAGGGCGCGGAGGGCGGTGCGCAGGTCGCGGTCGATGATGACCAGCAACACGATCGCCACGATGAACAGCGTCATCGACGCCGTCATGTACCAGAGGCCGAGCACGCCGTTCCCGACGGCGATGCCCAGGGCCACGCCGAACACCAGCACACCCAGGCTGGCGAGGCTGTAGATCCTCGTCGTGCGCTGGATGTTCCGCAGCACGGGCACGTTCTTGTTGCGGATGGCCCGCGGAGCCGCCATCGTCGCGGCGGTCAGCGGGCCGATCGTGAAGATGGCGAAACCGATGTGCAGCCAGAGAAGCAGGGACATGCGCCTGAGACTAGTCCCCGACGATCTCGGTCGGCGGCTCGACACTCTCTTTAACCTGCGAGGAGCAACGCATGATGAGCTCCGTGGCCGCCACCGCGACGGCCATCAGGGTGATCAGCAGGATCGTGGCAATCATGGGCTCCCCTCCTTCCCCGTGGTGGACGTAAATATCGTCCGTAATGACTAGACGGACGTGCAACGGAATAAGTTCGCCACGGGTATGGTTGGTCACCGTCGCTTTTTTTCTTACCTTCAGGGCACAAGGGGGTGCCGTCCGTGGCCATCAGGCATGTCGAGCCGTACACCGACGAGTGGCTGCAGCAGCCGGCGGGCTATGTGGAGCGCGTCGTCGACCTGCTCGGAGCCGAGGTGGCCGACTGGTGGGAGGGCCCCTGCGATCCGCGTCACGCCACGGTCAAGCTGGCCGACGGCCACGCGCTGGTGTGGGACGAGGAGAGCGGCTGGCGGCTCGGCCGCTTCGTCTCCGGTGGGGCGGGCGCGCACACCGAGCTGACCGGCGTCCGCTACCTGGGCCACGGGCTGCTGCCCCGGCCGGAGCGCGTGCCGCAGGCTCTGGGGGACGCGCGGGCGGGGGTGGGGGCCAGCTCGGCCTGGCGGCCCTGTTACCGGTCGCACCGCAACTGCCGCGACGGGTTCGACGTGGCCCTCGACTTCTACGCCCGCCTGATCGAAGCCTGACAGACCCCCAGGACAAGCCCCAAAGCCTCAAAGCCCCAAAGGCAAGGGCCTCCGCCCTGGGGGCGCTGCGCGCTGAAGGACTCCGGGCTCTGCTTCCTCGGGGGAGCCGAGCTCCCCCGAACCCCCGCGCCGGTGGCTGCCGCCCCCGGTACCCCCGCCCATCCCGCCGGGCACGAGGTGTCACGGCCCCGCACAGCGCGGCCCTCTCGCCCTTCCGGCGCATCGTCCCGCCGAACCGGCTCCCTCTCGGACGGCCACCTCTTACCCTGAGCCAAGAGGCAGCAGCCGGCTTCCCGGGAAGGGGACTCCCATGAGCTCCGCCGGTACGAACATCCTGATCCTGGACGACGCCGGCATCGGCCCCCGGATCGCCGAGGCCAGGAAGCTGGCCGGGTTGACACAGGACGGCCTGGCCCTGCTCGTGCCCTGCTCCAAGAGCCTGGTGTCCCAGGTTGAGCGAGGAAGCAAGCCCGCGACCCCCTGGTTCATCGCCGCCGTGGCCAGGGCGTTGCGCATCGGCGTCACCGAACTCACCGGACAGCCCTACCGGGGCTCCACCGCACCGGCCGACCGGGCGCACGCCGGCATTCCCGCCGTCCGCATCGCACTCAACCACTGGGACGTCCCGCCTGAGCTCGCTGTGGAGCCCAGAGCGCTCGACGCGATGGCCGATGACGTTCGCAGGGTCGGCGTCCTGCTCGACAGGATCGACTATGCAGAACTCGGCCGGGTGCTACCGGGCCTGATCGAGGAACTGTCCGCCGTCCTGCACGGTAGTGAGGGCACGAAGCGCCGGACCGTGGCCGAGATGATGATGTACGCCTTCGTGGCCGCCAAGTCCGTCGCCTATCGCCTCGGATACGTCGATCTCGTCTCCGTCGCCGTGGATCGTGCGGCGCAGGCCGCGCGCGAGACCGGCATACCGGAACTGCTCGCCTACGTCGCCGAGGAGCGGGCCCAGGTGTTCTTCGGCTCGGCGGCCTACCGCACAGGACTCACCTTCCTCGAACGCGCCCACCAGGAGTTCGACCACCTGGTCTCGGACAGCGAACCGGGGCTGGCCGTCCTGGGCTCGATGCACCTGAGGTCCGCCATCCTGTCCGCCCGGCTGCGCCCACGAGGGACGGAGGCGTGGGAACACCTGGCGGCGGCGCGCGAGTACGCCTCGCGCATCGGCCGCGACACCAACCACCACGGCCTCGCCTTCGGGCCCGGAAACGTGCGCATCCACGAGATAGCGGCCGCCATCGAGCTGGAGGACCCCGACGAGGCGCTGCGGCGGAACGAGGGCTTCACGCCGCCCCGATCCCTCCCACCCGAGAGGTCTTCGCACCACTACATCGATCTCGCCCGGCTCCAGCTCATGGCCGGCAGGCCGGATCGTGCCCTCGACTCGCTCAGGCGCGCGGAGCGGCTGTCCCCGCAGCACACGGCGTACCACCCGATGGCCCGCGAAACGGTCACTGGGCTGCTGCGAGCGCATACGCGCGTTCCGGAGCCGCTGCGATCGCTGGCGCGACGCATCCGGCGGACGACCCCCTAGAGAAGTCGCACACAGCGTGCGACTTTCCTTCCGGTGACGTCCGTAGTTTCGGTCACGTGCCGCGACATGACGACGTACTGAACCCCGGGAAATCGGGGTGCTTGAGGGCCCGTCCGACGTCCCAGGGCCGGGTGCCGGTGCGGCTGTCCGCCTGTGCCACGGCCCGTCCAGCGGTGGCGGGACCGTGGCCGTGAGCGTGCGGCTGGTGCGGGCCGGCAACCCCGGCTGGCACATCCATGACGTGACCGGAGGCTGGGTGGCCGTCCGCAGGAGCCCGGTTCCCCGCGGAAGCGTGCTGTCCAACGTCCGCTGTGGAGCGACGCTGGACGAGCTGTCCGAGAACCTGGCCGAGGAGACCAGGATCGAGACGACGGCCGCCCGTCGTCTCCGAGCGTTCAGCCGTACGGCGGAGTGAGCCTCCAGCGCCGGAGGGAATGCCGATGAGCGAAGGCATTCCCTCCGGTCAGCGGGAGCGGCGGAGGCGGAGGAAGTCGCTGACGACGTATTCGCCGAGCCGGTCCGCGCTCGGTGAGAACACCCGGCCGCCGTTCCTGCGGGCCACCTCGTCCACGAACTCCTTCAGCCGGTCGTCGGCCGCCAGCATGAAGACGTTGATCGTCGCCCGCCGTCGCGTCATCTTGTCCACCTCGGCCAGCGTCAGCTCCAGCGTCTCGTGCGACGGCGGCCACTCGAAGGCCGACCTGCCGTTGCGCATGAGGTGGGCGGTCGGCTCGCCGTCGGTGACCACCAGCACCACCGGCTCGAAGTCGGGGTGGCGGTCGAGATGGCGGCCGGCGATCAGGAGGGCGTGGTGGAGGTTGGTGCCCTGGACCATGTCCCAGTCGAGGCCGGCCAGCTCGTCGGGCTGCAGGACCCTGGCGTAGTTGGAGAAGCCGATGATCTGCACGGCGTCCTGCGGGAACTTGGAGGCCACCAGCGCCTGGAGGGCCAGCGCCGTCTGCTTGGCCGCGGCCCACGTGCCGCGCAGGGCCATCGAGTACGACAGGTCGACCAGCAGGCACACCGCCGCCGCGCTGCGGCGTTCGGTCTCGGAGACCTCGAAGTCGTCGACGGACAGCCGCACCCGGGCCCGACCGTCCTGGGGGGCGGTCGCCACGCCGCCGCTGCGCACGCCGTTGACCAGCGTGCGGACGACGTCGATCGGCTGCTCGTCGCCGAAGCGCCACGGCCGGGTGGAGCCGGTGAGCTCGCCGGCCGAGCCCGCGTCGTGCTGGTCGTGGTCGCCACGCCGGCCCGCGTCGAGGGAGGAGAACACGCGTCGCAGCGCGGTCTCGCCGAGCCGCCGGACCGCCTTCGGGGTCAGCTCCAGCTTGCCGCGGCGGCGCAGCAGGTAGCCCTGCTCCTCCAGCTCACGTTCGATGCGCTTGAGCGCCTCCAGGTCGTCGACCGCCGCCCGGCCCAGGGCGCGGCGTACGGCGGCCTCGTCGATGTCGTCGAGCCGCGCGCCCGGGTAGTCCTGGCGCAGGGCGGTCTCCAGCTGGGTGAGGTCGGCCAGCTCCTCCAGGGCGGTGACGGCGTCGCCCATGGCCAGGGGCTCCTCGCCGGTCAGGCGCTCGGGGGCGTTCCAGGCCAGGTCGGGACGGCGGGCGTGCAGGGCCTCGCCGAGGCGGCGCATCTGGTCGGACAGGCCGGCCTGGTCGAGGGTCTGGTTGATGAGGTTGGACAGCTCCTCACGCTGGCGGGGGGTCATCGAGGCCAGCATGCGCTGGGTGGCGGCGGCCCGCCGGGCCAGGATGTCGACGAGCTCCTCAAGGTTCCGGGGTGTTTCTGGGAACAAATCGCCATATTTCGCCATAAAGGCGTCAAAGTCGTCTTGGGTGTGCTCGCCCCGGGTGTCCCTGTCCAGCATGTCGTTCAGGTCGGACATCATCTGCCGGACGCGGGCCATGGCCTCGGGGTCGGGGTTGGCCAGCGCGTCGCGGAGCCCTCTGAACTGGCTGTCGAGCACCTCGCGCCGCAGCAGGTCGCGCAGCTCCTCGAACGTCTGGCGGGCCGCCGCGGAACGCCACTCGTACGTGCTCAGCTCCTGGATGGCGCTCGCGGTGTCCTCGGGCAGCCCGTCGAGCCCGGCCTCGCGCAGCCGCGCGTCGTCGGACGGGTCGGGGAACAGCTCGGCCCGCTCCTGCCCGATCGCCTTGTCCAGCAGTGCCCGCGCGCGTTCGAGGGTGCCGTCGAGCCGCCCGCGCTCGCGCAGGTCCCTGCGCCGCCTGCGGACCTCCTTGAGCATGTCGTCGAGCCCCCGCCGGTCCTGGCTGCCGGGCAGCCCGCGCTTGAGCAGGTCGCGCAGCGCGTGGACCGGCGTCGAACCGGACAGGATCGCGTCGCCCATCTCGTCGAGGGCCGCGCGTACGTCGTAAGGAGGGGCCAGGGGGTCGGGGCCGTCGTGGTATTCGCCGTAGCGGAAGGCCATCACGCTTCCACGCTAACCCCAACCCGCCCCCGCCCGTCTACGGACGCCTGGCCACTTCCCACACCTCGACCGCGCTGTTCGCGTCGGGCGTATAACTCACCTGGACCTGGACCGCGCGCCCGGCCCCCTTGAGCGCCTTGGTCAGATCGGCCGACTCGCAGGGCAGCGTGCCGAGCCCGCGCTTGTCGACGCCGGCCGGCTTCCCGGACACCCAGCGGTCGCCGCAGCGGGCGGTGGCCCGGTAGAAGGACGTCAGGTACGTGTAGCCCAGCTTGATCTGCTTGCCGCCGGTGCTGAACAGGACCGTCGCGTCGTCGATCCGCTTGACCGAGCCGCGCGCGGTGACCGGCTCCGGCCAGGCGTTCAGCAGGAACTCCTGAGCCTTCACGGCCTTGCCGCTCTCGTACTCGACCCGCAGCGGGACCGCGCCCTGCCGGAGCCCGACGGTGAGCTGGGCGGGCTTGCACGGCGTACGGCCCAGGCCGTCGCGGTCCAGCGCGACGCGGCCCTCGGTCTCCTTCAGGTCGCACGCCGTCGTCACCCGGCTGTAGGCGGCGCGGGTGTAGTCGAGCTTCAGCTCTTCGGCCCCCGGGACCGGGGTCAGCCTGTAGAGCACGTTGCCGCCGCGCCGCACCTTGGCCGGCTTCATGGGGACGATCCGCAGGCTGCCCTTGCCGTCGGCCCAGGCGTAACCGTAGGCGGTCTTGGCGGTCGTCCTGGCGGGGGCAGCCTGCGCGGGAAGCGCGAGGCCACCCAGGACGAGGCCGACGGCGGTGGCATGGATGAGCAGGCGCATGGGCGGTTCCCCCGGAGTCGTGATCAACCAAACACTACGACGCGGGAAACCGCCCGTTTGTTCACGTCCTGTAGATCGTGACCCCGTCGAGGTCTTCCTTTGACAGCCGTCGCATCAGGTAGAGACCTTCGAGCGCGAACTCCAGGGCCGCCGCGGCGTGCCCGGGGGACTCCTCGCCGGCGCCCATGCCGAGCCTGGACATGATCTTGGCCAGGCCGCTGACCGGACCGATCCGGTGCAGCAGCTCGGCCGCGGCCACCATGTCGCCGGACTCCACCTGATTGCCCTCGGCGAACTTGTCGGTCACCGGGGCCAGGTCCATGCCGCCCAGCCTGCTCCTGAACGTCTCGGCCGTGGCCCGGCGCAGCAGGTGGGCCAGGATCTCGGTCTCCCTGCCCTCCTCGCTGACCTCGAACTCCACCTTGCCGCGCAGGCTGTGGACGACGCAGGCCAGGTCGCAGACGCGCGTGACGGCCTGGTCCTCGCCCTTGATCGCGGACCTGCGCACCGCGGAGGCCGCGGCGGTCTCGGCGGCGGCGATCGAGAAGCGCGCCGACACGCCGGAACGGGCGTCGACGGCCGTGGACTCGCGGACCAGCCGGGTGAACCTGGCGATCACCTCGATCAGGTGCTCAGGCACGTCGGCCCCGATGTCGGGCACCGACTCCTGGCGGATGAGCGTGAGCTCGTCCTCGACCGTGAGCGGGTAGTGGGTGCGGATCTCGGCGCCGAAGCGGTCCTTCAGCGGCGTGATGATGCGGCCCCTGTTGGTGTAGTCCTCGGGGTTGGCGCTGGCGATGAGCAGGATGTCGAGTGGCAGGCGCAGGTTGTAGCCGCGCACCTGGATGTCACGTTCCTCCAGGACGTTGAGCAGCGAGACCTGGATGCGCTCGGCCAGGTCGGGCAGCTCGTTGACGGAGAACACGCCGCGGTTGGTGCGGGGGACCAGGCCGTAGTGGACGGTCTCGGGGTCGCCGAGGGTGCGCCCCTCTGCGATCTTGATGGGGTCGACGTCGCCGATGAGGTCGCCGACGGAGGTGTCGGGAGTGGCGAGCTTCTCGCCGTAACGCTCGTCGCGGTGCTTCCACGCCACCGGCAGCTCCTCGCCCAGCTCGCGCGCCAGGGTCTTGCAGCGCGTGCAGGCGGGGGCGTACGGATGGTCGTTGATCTCGCAGCCCTCGACCACCGGGGTCCACTCGTCGAGCAGGCCGATGATCGTGCGGATGAGCCGCGTCTTGCCCTGCCCTCGCTCACCGAGCAGGACCAGGTCGTGCCCGGCGAGCAGCGCCCGCTCCAGGTGTGGCAGGACGGAGTCGTCGAAGCCCACTATGCCGGGGAACCGGGGCTCGCCGGCCCGCAGCCTGGCCAGCAGGTTTTCCCGGACCTCGGCCTTGACGCTGCGATGAACGTGGCCGCTCTCCCGCAACTCGCGGAGAATACGTGGCTGATGCACGGGATCGAGACTACGTCCCCCGCGAGAAATGCGGCAGAGAGTTTCGCATCTGGCGGAGATTTCGGATCTTGACCTATTGCGTGACGGTTCGTACGCGTGCTTGTCCCTTTAGTGGGGAGAATCGGCCCTAGGGAACATGCACATGTCGAGGGAGGCGAGACGCGTGGCCTTGATGACAAGCCGCTTCGCCGACGGCCTCGCCGTGGGTTCCGACCTGGTGGAGGCCGCGGAGAGCGCCGTCGGTCAGGCACTGTCGAGGCTCAGCGGCCAAGCCGACCTGGTCTGCTTCTTCATCTGCGGCGAGGACCCCGAGGACGTCGCCAGAGCGGGCCAGGCCGCGATGAAGCTGGCGCCCGAGGCGCATGTGATCGGATGCAGCGCCACCGGCGTGATCGGCGATGGGCAGGGGGTCGAGCTGACGCCCGCGGTGAGCGCGTGGGCGGCCACCCTGGAGGGGGCCAGGCTCACCACGTTCGCCCTGGAGACGCTGGCGGCCGAGGACCGGTTCGTGGTCGTCGGGCTGCCCGAGCGCACAGGGGACGACCACGTGGCGATCCTGCTGGCCGACCCGTACACCTTCCCGACCGACGCGTTCGTGGAGCGTTCGGTCGACGTGCTCGGCGACCTGCCGCTGATCGGCGGCCTGGCCAACGGGCTGCAGGGCAGGGGGTCCGTACGGCTGTTCGCGGACGGCAAGATCTACACCGAGGGCGCGATCGGCGTCCTGCTCAGCGGGCCGATCAAGATCAGTACGGTGGTCAGCCAGGGCTGCCGCCCGATCGGCCCCAGCATGGTGGTCACGGCCTCGGAGGAGAACCTGCTGCTCGAACTGGCCGGTCAGCCCGCACTGGCCCGGCTGGAGGACATCGTCAGCGAACTGGACGAGGACGACCGCGAACTGGTCGCCGCCGGCCTGCAGATCGGCGTGGCCATGGACGAGTACGCCGAACGCCACGAACGCGGCGACTTCCTCATCAGGGGAGTCATCGGCATCGACCCCGAACGCGAGGCCGTGGCCATCGGGGACATCGTGGAGATCGGCCGTACCGTGCGCTTCCAGGTCAGGGACGCGGCCACCGCCGACGAGGACCTGTACGACCTGCTCGACGCCCACCGCGAGGAGCTCGGCAAGGTCGACGGCGCGCTGCTGTTCTCGTGCAACGGCCGGGGCTCGGCGATGTTCGGCACCGCCGACCACGACCCGGTCGCCCTGCGCGACACGCTGGGACCGATCGGCGTCGCGGGCTTCTTCGCCGCGGGCGAGGTCGGGCCGGTCGGCGGCCACAACCACGTGCACGGGCTCACGGCCTCCGTGCTGGTCTTCTCCAGCACCGCGGAGCCGGAGCTGTCGTGATCCTGGCGATCGACGTCGGCGGCACCAAGATGGCCGCCGGGCTGGTGGCCCCTGACGGCACCGTGGTCACCTCCCGGCGGGCCGCCACACTCCAGAACGCCGACGCCGAGACGCTGTGGCACACCCTCACGACCCTCATCGACCCCTTGTCGGCCCGCGCCGAAGGGGTGGGCGTGGGCTGCGGAGGGCCCATGACCTGGCCCGACGGCGAGGTCTCGCCGCTCAACATCCCCGGCTGGCGCGGCTTCCCGCTGCGCGCCCGGCTGGCCGGCCGGTTCCCCGGCTTACCGGTACGCCTCCACAACGACGCCATCTGCCTGGCCATCGCCGAACACTGGCAGGGCGCCGGCCAGGGAAGCGCCGACATGCTGGGCATGGTGGTCTCCACCGGCGTCGGCGGCGGCCTGATCCTGGACGGACGCCTGGTCAACGGCGGCACGGGCAACGCCGGCCACATCGGCCACGTCGTGGTCGAACCGGACGGCGGCCCCCGCTGCGGCTGCGGCGGCCACGGCTGCCTGGAAGCGGTCGCCCGCGGCCCCGCCCTCACCACCTGGGCCCTCGCCCAGGGCTGGACCCCCACTGGCGGCCCGGAGCCCTTGGTGGCGTCCGAGGGCAGGGAGGCGTACCAGGAGGACCGGGCGGTCACCGGGCGGGCGCTGGCGGCCGACGCGCTCGCCGGGGACCCCGTGGCCGTGCTGGCCATGCGGCGGGCCGGACGGGCGCTCGGGATCGCGATCGCCTCCGCCACCCACCTGTGCGACCTGGACCTGGTGACGATCGGCGGCGGCCTGTCGCAGGCCGGCGAGCCGCTGTTCGGCCCCCTGGAGGAGGCGCTGCGGGACCACGCCCACATGGGGTTCGCCCGCCGCCTCAAGGTCGTGCCCGCCGCCCTCGGGCAGGAGGCCGGCCTGGTAGGCGCCGCCGCCCTCCTCCTGGCCGGCGGCGCCTACTGGACCTCCTCCCGCGACTGACCCTCGCGGGAGGGTCGCCGGGCGGGCGCGGGCCGAGGGTGCGGAGGCCGCCGCCTGCCCGGGAGGGCGGTCGTGTGCCGGGCGGGGGGCGGAAGAGCCGCCGGCCGCCCGGAGGTCACCCCTGTTCGGTGTGCCAGCTGGGGCCCTCGCCGGTGCCGTCGCCGGTGCCGGAGCGGTCGGTGGGGCCGTCCGTGGGCGGGGCGGGCATCGCGGTCGGCTCGCAGGGGGCCACCGCGCCCTTGACGATCTGCAGCGAGGTGGAGACCGGAGGGGCCTCCGGCCCGCTCCTGTCGAGGGTGACCGCCAGCACGAGCGTCTGCCCGGCGGGAACGCGCCCCTTCGGGATCTTGAAGGAGATCCCGTTCCCGCTGCTGCCGATGCTCGCCTCGAACCGCCCCTCGGCGGTCCCGTGCTGCCCCCGCGGCTCCTTGCAGACCTGCCCGTACGGCAGGTAGTCCACCACCGCCTTGACCCCCGCCGCGGCCAGCTCGGACGCCAGCCCGTCCGGGTCACGGAATGCGTTGATCTCCACCGACACCCCGCCGTCGGCCGTCCCGGTCACGGCGTACGCCGGCGCCCCGCCGAACAGGCCGGTCGCCGCCACCGTCGCCACCGCGGCGACCCCGGCCGCCGCGGCCAGCCCCACCAGCCTGCGCCGGGGCCGCCGGACGACCGGCGTGCCGCCCTGCCCCCCGACTGGAGCCCCGACCTGCGCCGGCCCGGCCGCCATCTCGTGCTTGAGCGCGCCCAGCAACCGCTCCTCGAAAGTGTTCATGCCTGTCCCTCCACGTACACGGCCGACGGCGATGCGACGTTCTCCAGGGCGCGTCTGGCCCGGTGCAGGCGGACCCGCGCGGTCACCTGCCTGATGCCCAGGGCGGCGGCCGCCTCGGAGACGGTGAGCTGGTCGATCGCCACGAGCTCCAGCACCGCGCGTTCGCCCTCCGGCAGGCCCGCCATGGCCTCCAGGGCGCCGCGCATGCCGCGCTCGGCGTCGATCCGCTCCTCCATCCGGACGAGGTCGTCGTCGTCCATCAGCCGCCGCCCCGCGATCCGGCCGGCCGCCCGCGCTTCCCGTGCCGACCTGCGCAGCTGGGCCGACACCACGTTGCGGGCCACGCCGTACAACCACGCGGTCTGGCTGCCCCGGCCCGGCACGTAGGTGTGGGCCGAGTCGAGGGCCGCCAGGAAGACGTCGGCGGTCAGGTCGGCGGCCAGGTGAGGATCGCTCACCCGCCGCACCACGAACCGCATGACGACGTCGACATGGCGGCGGTAGAAGGCCTCGAAGGCCGCCGGGTCCTCGTTGAGGCGCACTGGCCTCGCTCCCTTCGTCGTTCGCCCTTACACCTGTACTTGGTCCGGCCGACGGGAAGCGTTTCGGCGCAGGTCAGGCGAGGGTGGGGCGGCGCGGCTGGAAGAGCCACGCGTCGAAGAGCGGGTCGAGGTCCTTGCCGGACAGCCGCTCGGACAGGTCGACGAACTGCCGCGTGGTGACGTTGCCGTAGCGGTGTTCGGCGGTCCAGGTCTTGAGCAGCTTGAAGAACGTCGGGTCGCCGACCGCCTTGCGCAGGGCGTGCAGCGCCATGCCGCCGCGCGTGTAGACCGACTCGTTGAACAGGTCACCGGGTTTGGCCCGGCCCGGCGGGTAGGACCACATCGGGTCTTTGCCGCCGCGGTTGTAGAAGTCCTTGAAGATGGTGTCGGCGGTCTTCTTGCCCCGGTGCTCCGACCACAGCCACTCCGCGTACGTCGCGAAGCCCTCGTTGAGCCACAGGTCCTTCCACCGCTTGATGGTCAGGCTGTCGCCGAACCACTGGTGGGCCAGCTCGTGGGCGATGATGCCCTCGTCGGGGTCGAAGCCGCCGTAGAGGGGCTTGGTCTGGTTCTCCAGGGCGTAGCCGGCCGAGTAGTCGTCGACCACGGCGCCGGTCGAGGAGAACGGGTAGGGGCCGAAGACCGTGCTCCAGTAGTCGGTGATCTCGCCCGAGACGTTGTAGACGCGGTCGAGGCCGGTCTTGAACTTCGGATCGACGGCCGCGTACGTCAGGATGCCGCCCGGCGAACGGCCCTGACGCACCTCGAACTTGCCGATCGTCGCTGTGGCGAGGTAGGTGGCCATCGGGTGCCGCTCGCTCCACCGGTAGGTGGTGCGGCCGCCCGCGGTGGACGGGGACGCGCTCTGCTCGCCGTTGGCCACGACGGTCAGGCCGGCGGGCACGGTGACCGTGAAGTCGAAGGTGGCCTTGTCGGCCGGGTGGTCGTTGCTGGGGAACCAGGTCTTGGAGCCGTTGGGCTCGGAGGCCACGAACGCGCCGTCGGCGGTGGGGATGAACCCGTAGGTGCCCAGGTTGGCGGTGTCCTTGGCGGGCGTGGGGCTGCCGGAGTAGGAGATCTCGGCGGTGAACGGCGAGCCGGCGGTGAGCCGCGCGGCCGGGGTCACGGTCAGCTCGCCGTCCTTGCGGGAGAAGCCCGCGGGCGAGCCGTCGACGCTGACCTTGGCGACGTCGAGGCCGGTGAGGTCGAGGTTGAAGCTCGACAGGTCTTGAGTGGCCTTGGCGCGGATCTTCGTCAGGCCGGTGAGCCGCTTGGTCGCCGGGGTGTAGTCGACGGTCAGCGAGTAGTGGGCGACGTCGTAGCCGCCGTTGCCGTCCTGAGGGAAGTCGGCGTCGCCGATGCCCGGCGCGCCCGCGTGGCGGCCGGCGGCCGAGCGGGGCGGCGGCTCGTCGGTGGGCGCGCAGGCGAGCACGCTGATCAGCGCCACCAGCACGGCCGCGCCGCGTCTTCTGATCCGCATAGGTGAACCAGCCCCCTTCAACCCGTGACCGGAATCTTACGCTGGGTCACGCGCTCCCGACGACTCGTCACCGTGGAGGGGAAGAGCCGGAGGCGCCGGCGGCTCCCCGCCGCCGGCGCCCCATCAGCCCTGAAAGTGGTGGTGGGGCCATGAAATCCAGATCACCCCCACTAAGTCGGGACAAACTAAAGGTTGCCCCTTCGTTCCTGCTCGCGCTCGATCGCCTCGAACAGGGCCTTGAAGTTGCCCTTGCCGAACCCGAGCGACCCGTGCCGCTCGATCAGCTCGAAGAAGACCGTGGGACGGTCCTGGACCGGCTGCGTGAAGATCTGCAGCAGGTAGCCGTCCTCGTCGCGGTCGACCAGGATCTTGCGCTTCTTCAGCTCCTCGATCGGCGCCCTGACCTGCCCGATGCGCTCGCGCAGCTCGGGGTCGTCGTAGTAGGAGTCGGGCGTGTCGAGGAACTGCACGCCCGCCGCGCGCATGTGGTCGACGGTGGTGAGGATGTCGTTGGTGGCCAGGGCGATGTGCTGCACGCCCGGCCCGCCGTAGAACTCCAGGTACTCGTCGATCTGCGACTTCTTGCGGCTGATCGCCGGCTCGTTCAGCGGGAACTTGACCTTCCGCGTGCCGTCGGCCACGACCTTGGACATCAGCGCCGAGTACTCGGTCGCGATGTCGTCGCCGACGAACTCGGCCATGTTCGTGAAGCCCATCACCTTGCGGTAGAACTCCACCCACTCGTCCATCTTGCCGAGCTCGACGTTGCCGACGCAGTGGTCGACCGCCTGGAACAGGCGTCCCGTCTTCGTCGCGGGCGGCGCGACGAGCGGCTCGGCCGGCACGTAACCGGGCAGGTACGCGCCCCCGTAGTTGGACCTGTCCACGAGCGTGTGCCGCGTCTCGCCGTAGGTGGCGATGGCCGCGATCACCACCTTGCCGTGCTCGTCCTCCAGCGTGTACGGCTCCACCAGGCCCGTGGCCCCGTGGGCGACCGCGTAGGCGTACCCGGCCTCCACGTCGGGCACCTGGATGGCCAGGTCGATCACGCCGTCGCCGTGCTCGGCGACGTGCCTGGCCACGTCCGTGCCGGGCCGGATCGAGGCCCTGAACTCGAAGGTGGCGCTGCCCGAGGTCAGGACGTAGGCGACCTCGTCGCGGCTGCCGTTCTCCGGCCCGCGGTAGGCCACCAGTCGCATGCCGAAAGCGGTCGAGTAGTAGTGGGCGGCCTGCCGGGCGTTGCCCACGGCGAACACCACGGTGTCCATGCCGTTAACCGGAAAGACATCAGTCATACCCCTAACTCTCGATTTAGCTGGACGAGTTGTGCAACAGTTACTTGAACGAGTGCACAATCTGTCCACCTATCTCAGGTCAGAGTCGGAGAACTTGTACAGCATGACGATCGACGAACTGGACGCCCGGCTGATCTCGCTGCTGACCGCCGAGCCCCGGCTGGGTGTGCTGGAGTGCTCACGCCGCCTCGGCGTCGCCCGCGGCACCGTCCAGGCCAGGCTCGACCGGCTGGTGGCCAAGGGTGTGATCACCGGGTTCGGGCCCGACGTGTCGCCCGTGGCGCTCGGCTACGACGTGACGGCGTTCGTCACCATGGAGATCAGGCAGGTCTCCGGGCACGACCCGGTCGCCCACCGGCTGGCCCACATCCCCGAGGTGCTGGAGGTGCACACCATCACCGGCGGCGCGGACCTGCTGTGCCGGGTGGTCGCGCGGACGAATGCCGATCTGCAAAGGGTCATCGACCAAATCGTGGATGTTCAGGGGGTGCTCAGGACTTCTTCGATCATCGCACTCGACACACCGGTTCCTTACCGAGTGCTGCCTTTGGTCGCCGATGTTCCGCGCCGCGGGGGGCGCTAGACGTACCATCGCTTAGGGACGAGGCACCGTTATCGATCGTTTACCCTTGACATTCGCCCAGCTGGCGGGGGTTGGGCGAGGGTGTCTCGGAGGGGGTCTCGGATGCGGGGCGGTGGTGGAAAAGGCATGCGGAAACGGCGCGTACTCCGAATAGTGTTGATCTCTTTCGGCGCCGGAATCGCCGTGCTCGCCGGTCTTTTCGCCATTGCGTGGGCGATGACTCCCATTCCCGACAGCACGCAGAAATCGGCCACCGCCGAAGGCTCGGTGATCTATTACCGCGACGCCAAGACGGTGCTCGCCCGGCAGGGCGTCGACCGCAGGAACGTCGAGCTGGCCAAGGTGCCCAAACACGTGCGCGACGCGGTCATCGCCGCCGAGAACCGCTCGTTCTACAACGACGGCGGCGTCTCGCTCAAGGGCACCGCGCGGGCCGTCTGGTCCACCGTCACCGGGCAGCAGCTCCAGGGCGGCTCCACGATCACCCAGCAGCTCGTGCGCAACTACTACAGCGGCCTCAGCCAGGAGCGCTCGGTCACCCGCAAGTTCAAAGAGATCCTCATCGCGATGAAGGTCGACCAGTCCAAGTCGAAGGACTGGGTGCTGGAGCAGTACCTCAACACGATCTACTTCGGCCGCGGCGCCAACGGCGTCCAGTCGGCCGCCCGCGCCTACTTCGGCAAGGACGTCGACAAGCTCACCGTCGCCGAGGGCGCCTACCTGGCGGCGGTCATCCAGCAGCCCAGCCGGTTCGCCGACCCCGAGGGCGCCGACCTCGCCGCGGCCCGCTCCCGGTGGCAGGCCGTGATCAACGCCATGAGCCAGACGGGCGCGCTGTCGCGTCAGCAGGCCGCCGCCGAGCGTTTCCCGGCGCTCAAGGCGCCCAAGAAGCCGTTCGAGCTCAAGGGCCAGGGCCAGTACATGCTCGACCAGGTCACCGCCGAGCTCAACCGGCGCGGCTACTCCGACGAGACCATCAACAGCGGCGGCCTGAAGATCGTCACGACGTTCGACAAGAAGCTCATGACGGCGGCCGAGCAGGCGGTCAAGGACGTGCTCCCGGCCTCGACGCCGAAGAAGGTGCGCACCGGGCTGGCCGCCGTCGATCCGGCCACCGGCGAGGTCGTCGCCTTCTACGGCGGCCGCCACGACCAGGTCGGCGACTACGACAACGCGTTCTCGGCCAAGCGGATGGCGGGCTCGACGTTCAAGCCGTACACGCTGGCCGCCGCGCTCGACAACGGCTTCGACCTGTCCACCAGGGTCGACGGCAACTCGCCGCTGCGCGTGGCCTCGGCCGACAAGCCCATCCCCAACGACAGCGGCCGCTCCTACGGCCAGATCAACCTGGTCAGCGCCACCCAGAACTCCGTCAACACGGCCTTCGTCGACCTCGGCCAGAAGGTCGGCCTGGACAAGGTCGCGGCCGTCGCCGAGGCCGCGGGCATCCCCAAGGAGCAGTTGCAGGGGCAGCAGGCGTACGCGACCTTCCCGCTCGGCGTGTCCTCGGTCAGCGCCGTCCAGAACGCCTCGGGCTTCTCCACCTTCGCCAACAAGGGCGTGCACATGGAGGCCCACGTGGTGCGGTCGGTGACCGACGGCAAGGGAGAGAAGAAGACGGTCAAGCCCGTCGCCACGAAGGTGGTGGAGGAGCAGGCCGCCGCCGACACCGTCTACGCGATGCAGCAGGTCGTCAAGTACGGCACCGGCACCGCCGCCCGCCTCTACGACCGTCCGGTCGCCGGCAAGACCGGCACCACCGACGACTCCAAGAACGTCTGGTTCAACGGGTTCGTCCCGCAGCTCGCCGTCGCCGTGAACATGTTCCGCAGCGACGACGAGACCGTCACCATCCCCGGCTACGGCACGCAGTTCGGCGGCCAGCTCCCGGCGCAGGTCTGGCGGGCGTTCATGACCGAGGCCATGGCCGGCGAGCCCGTCGAGGAGTTCCCCGAGCCCTCCCAGTACGGCTACGAGTCCTCCTACTCGCCGCCCGACCGCGGCCGCGACGTCCGCGACCAGCAGTCGCCGCCGCCCGCCGACCAGAACGAGTGGGACAACCCCGACTCAGGCCCCACCGAGCAGCAGCCCTTCGGCGACCCGGCGGTCACCGAGGCGCCCACCGACGACGGCTCGGGCGACAACGGCAGGACCGGCCGGCAGGACGAACGCCCCCAGGACGCCCCCACGGCGCCCTCAGACCAGCCTCTGGGGCCCCCGGACGAGGGCCGTGACACCCAGCGCGACAACCTGGGCCGGCCGTCAGGCACCGGCTAGCTGGGCCCGCAGCTCCTCCACGGTGGTGACCGGCAGCCGGCAGGTGAACCCCCTGCACACGTAGGCGGCCGGCGCGCCCCCGATCGGCCCGCGCCCCTCCAGCAGCGCCGGGAACGGCTCCCCGTCGGCCTCGCCGTCGCCGGGCGCGACCACCAGGCCCGGCACGTCGGCCAGCAGCGCCTCCCGGTGCAGGGCGGCCGTACGCGGGTCGGCGGGGCTGCCGACGACCGCCACCTCCACGGGCCCGTCGAGCGCCGCGCGGACCACGGCCAGCCCCCAGCCGGCGAACCTGGCGTGCCGGTCGGCCAGCACCGACACCGTGGCGAGCGCGGCCGCGGCGGCCTCCCGGTGCCTGGCCGAGCCGGTCAGCGCGGCGTAGGAGAGCAGGGCCCCCGCGGCCGCGTACTGGCCGGAGGGCGTGGCGTTGTCGGTGGGGTCCTGTGGGCGCTGGAACAGCCGTTCGGCGTCGTCAGCGGTGTCGTAGAAGCCGCCGGAGCCGTCGGAGAAACGGTCGAGGACCGTGTCGAGCAGTGTCCCGGCCAGCCGGAGCCATTTCGTCGCGCCGGTCACGCCGTAGAGGGAGATCAGGCCCTCGGCCACGTTCGCGTAGTCCTCCAGCACGCCCGCGTTGGCGCCCGCGCGCCCGTCGCGGGAGGTGCGCAGCAGCCGCCCGCCGGTCGTGTGCACGTCCGCGAGCAGCTCGGCCGCCGCCGTGGCGGCCTCGACCAGGTCGGGGCGCTCGAACACCACGCCGGCCTCCGCCAGCGCCGCGACGGCCAGGCCGTTCCAGGAGGCCACGACCTTGTCGTCGCGGCCCGGCCGCACCCGCAGCTCCCTGGCCGCCAGCAGCCTGCCGCGCACGCCGGCGTACCGCACCTGGTCCTCGGGGTCGCGCGGGAGCTGGAGCACCGACGTGCCGTGCTCGAACGTGCCGGTGACATCGAACAGCCCGGTGGCCCAGCGGCCGTCGTCGTCCCCCAGGACCTCGCGCAGCTCCTCGGGCGTCCAGACGTAGAACTTGCCCTCCACGCCCTCGCTGTCGGCGTCGAGGGCCGAGGCGAAGCCGCCCTCGGGCGTACGCAGCTCGCGCAGCATCCAGCCGGCCGTCTCCAGCGCCACCCGGCGGGCCAGGTCGCCGCCGCCCGCCTTCCACCAGTGGGTGTACACCCGCAGCAGCAGGGCGTTGTCGTAGAGCATCTTCTCGAAGTGCGGGACCACCCACTCGGCGTCGACGCTGTACCGCGCGAAACCGCCGCCGAGCTGGTCGTAGATGCCGCCGCGGGCCATGGACCCGAGCGTCCGGCCGCTCATCTCGCGCTCGCCGGAGCGCAGCAGGAACTCCAGGACCATCGACGGCGGGAACTTCGGCGCGCCGCCGAACCCGCCGTTGACCGGGTCGAACGACTCCCGCAGGTTGGCGACGGCCCGCTCCAGCGTCTCCGCCTGCGGAGCGGCGCCGCGCGGGAACGCGGTGTTCTCGTTGAGCGCCTCGACCACCTTGGCCCCCTGCGTCAGCACCGACTCCCGGTCGCCGGTCCACACCCGGTGGATCTCGGCCAGCAGGCGCCGGAAGTGGGGCCGCGGGAAGTACGTGCCGCAGTAGAACGGATGGCCGTCGGGCGTGGCGAACACCGTCATCGGCCAGCCGCCCTGCTGGGTCATGGCCTGGGTGGCGGTCATGTAGACGGCGTCGACGTCGGGCCGCTCCTCGCGGTCGACCTTGACGTTGACGAAGTGCTCGTTCATGAGGGCGGCCGTGTCGGCGTCCTCGAAGCTCTCGTGGGCCATCACGTGGCACCAGTGGCACGCCGAGTAGCCCACGCTGATCAGCAGCGGCACGTCCCGGCGCCGGGCCTCGGCGAACGCCTCCTCGCCCCACGGGTGCCAATCGACGGGATTGCCCGCGTGCTGCAGCAGGTATGGGCTCGTGGCGTCGTTCAACCGGTTCATCAGGACCTCCCCCGCTCACCCTAAACCGCGTCCCCGGGGCCGGGCCGCCACCCCCGCGGCTGACTCGGGCGGGGCGGACGGCGTAGGTTACGGGCGTGGACATCGACTACGTCTGCGCCCACGCCGGACGCCCGCCGGTCGCCGTCACGCGCAGGGACGTCGCCCGCGCGCTGCTGGCCGTGCCCTCGGGCGTGGCGCTGGTGGCGCTGCCCGATCTGCGGCGGGCCATGGTGTCGGCGGGCAACCCGCTCTCGCAGCCGTTCTGGGACTCCGCCAAGGCCACGCTCAGCTCCATCGAGGCGGGCGTGGCCACCGTCGGCGACGTGCAGCGCTGGGTCGAGTCCACCGGCACCGAGCCGATCCTCATGACGCCCAGCTACTTCGTCTGGCCCGAGGAGGACGAGCGCGGTCCGGTCGCGGCCGAGATGTTCGGGCGCATGGTCTCCTTCCTGGAGGAGCGCGTCGGCGCCGGCGAGATCGATCCGGACGCGCTGGCCCGGGGTGACCACGCCGCCCGCCGGGCGTACGAGGAGCTCCAGGAGCACTGGCTGGCCACGCCGCTGCCCGACGGCCGGGTGCCCGGCTTCGCGGTCAGCGACGAGCAGGACGAGGAGCTGTTCGCCGCCCTCGACGAGGAGGAGGCGTTCGCGCTGTCGGAGCTGCGCCGCATCGTCGGCGAGCTGCCCAAGGCGCCCGAGCTGCCGCTGGTCGAGCTGGAGCTGGCCGCCGCGCGCCTGCGCGTGCTGCTGGACCTGCCCGGCTACCCCGCGAACGTGCTGCGCGCCTGCGCCGGGTTCGACGACCGGCCGATGCCGGGCGACGACCGGGAGTTGTGGCTGGCGGTGGCGGCGGGCGTGGCCGGGCCGATCTCCGACCTGTCGGAGGATGACGACGTGCCGGAGGAGTTCGCCGACCTGGAGGGGGAGCTCGGCCACGAGGACACCGCACTGGCCAATCTGTGCGCGATCCAGCACGCCGACTGGCTGGCCGCGGTGGCGGCGCTGGCCCGCATGGGGCCCGGGGTGCTGGCCTCGCCGGAACGCCTGGCCAGGCTCATCGCCGAGTCGGGCGACATCGAGTCGGGCGAGCAGGACGACGACGACCTCGACGCCACCGAGGGCCTGTTCACCTCGGTGGTCAGCCTGTGGACCTACCTGGGCATCGTGGACGCCGACGAGGTGCTGACCCCGCTCGGCTGGTGGGGCCTGCCCAAGGCCCTGGAACGCGCCTGGTCACCCCGCGACTGACGGGTCGCTGTACTCCTTGAACTCGGGGTGACGCTCGATGTAGCGGGCCACGTAGGGGCACAGCGGCACGATGCGCAGCCCGGTGTCGATGCTCGTGCGCAGCGCGTAGTCGACGAGCCTGCTCGCCAGGCCCTGGCCCTCGTAGGCGGGCAGCACCTCGGTGTGCGTGAAGACGACTTTGGTGGGCAGCAGTCGATAGTCGGCGAACCCGGCGACCTTGCCGTCGACGAGGACCTCGAAGCGGCACTCCGTCGAGTTGTCGACAACTTCGATCGGCATCTATTCGGCTTTCTTGTCCGTGTCGCCCTCGTGCGGAACCTGGATCTTCGACATCTGCTTGTTCATCGACTTGATCAGGATGTAGAGGGCCAGCCCGATGAGGGCGACGACGGTGAAGCCGAGCAGACCCGGACTGACATCACCAGCTGCGAGAACTGTCACACCTTCAGTCTGCCACCCGTATGCCGTGGTCCGGTCAGTGGCAGGCGGGTGAGACGTCCTCGGCGTGGATGCCGGCGAACAGGTCGTCCTCGGGCAGCTCGGTGTCGACGAGCGAGCGCGCCAGGTGGTAGTCCTCGGTCGGCCAGATCTCCTGCTGCAGCTCGCGCGGGCAGACGAACCAGAAGCCGTCGGGGTCGACCTGGGTGGCGTGCGCGAGCAGCGCCTCGTCGCGGATCTGGAAGTACTCGCCGCACGGCACCCGCGTCGTCACCGGCCACTTGGCGGGCCGGTCCTCCCAGCGGGAGATCCAGTCGGAGTACGGGGAGCCGAGCCCGCGTTCGGTCATGGCCTCGTGCAGCGCCTCGAAGCGCTCCTTGGTGAAGCCCATCTGGTAGTAGAGCTTCATCGGCTGCCACGGGTCGCCGGTGCCGGGGTAGCGGTCGGGGTCGCCGGCCGCCTCGAACGCCTCGACGGAGACCTTGTTGGTCATGATGTGGTCGGGGTGCGGGTAGCCGCCGTCGTCGTCGTACGTGATGATCACGTGCGGGCGGAACTCGCGCACGGCGGCCACCAGCGGGGCGGTGGCGTCCTCAAGCTTCTGCACGGCGAAGCAGCCCTCGGGCAGCTCCTCCTCCTCGCTCTCCGGCAGGCCGGAGTCGACAAAGCCCATGAAACGCTGCTGGACCCCGAGGATCTCGCGGGCCCGCTCCATCTCCGCCCTGCGCACCTCGCCGATGTTGGCCACGATCTCGGGCCGGTCCATCTTCGGGTTGAGCACGGAACCCCGCTCACCGCCCGTGAGGGTACAGACCAGCACTTCCACGCCTTCGCGCACGTAACGCGCCATCGTGGCGGCGCCCTTGCTCGACTCGTCGTCGGGGTGGGCGTGGACTGCCATCAACCTCAGGGGTGCACTCACGGGCGCGTTCTCCTCACAGGGTCTCCTCGGTGGAGGACCGGTCACTCGTCCAGAGAGGTTAGTTTCTGCTGGGCGGTCGCGAGGGCACGCCCCCCGCGGGCGACAATTGTCTCGGATAACGCTCAGGGAGTGCAGGGAGATTCCGCCATGGTCACCGAAGATGTCGGGAACGGACCCGTTCTCGGCACACCCGACGACTTCCCCGACCGTCCGAAGAGAGGCGGCCGGCTGGTCGTGCATGTCGTGATCGGCGTGCTGGTGGCCATCGTCGCCGGTGGCTGGGGATGGGTGATGTGGTCGATGACGGCCGGCGGCGGCTCGGAGGCCCCGGCGCAAGTCGTCTCGTTCAGCATCGACGCGCCCGGGCGCGCGGAGATCACCTTCGAGGTGTACAAGCCCGACGATAGAGTGGCCGTCTGCCGGATCAGGGCACTGGACGTCTACCACGCGGAAGTCGGTAGCAAGGAAGTAAGAATCCCGGCTGGTGAGGGTAGTAAGCAGCTCAAGGAGAGCCTCGACACCAGTGGTCAGGCCACTTCCGTCCACATCCAGTACTGCAATCTCGTATAGTGAGACATTTGGGGAAGCGTCCGGTCGGTTGAGTTGTTAGCCTTTCGCAATTCGACCGTCCACATCCTCAAGTGATCTCAGGGCCCCCTAGGCAAGCAAGGAGAACCCGTGGCCGACTCTCGCGATGAGAACGTCACATGGCTGACGCAGGAGGCGTACGACCGCCTGAAGGCGGAGTACGAATATCTCTCTGGCCCCGGGCGCGTCGACATCGCCAAGAAGATCGAGGCCGCCCGTGAGGAGGGCGACCTGAAGGAGAACGGCGGCTACCACGCCGCCAAGGACGAGCAGGGCAAGATGGAGGCCCGGATCTTCCACCTCCGCCAGATCCTCGACAACGCCAAGGTCGGAGAGGCCCCCAAGACCGAAGGCGTGGTCGGCCCCGGCATGACCGTGACGATCCGGTTCGTCGGCGACGACGACGAGGTCACCTTCCTGCTCGCCTCCCGCGAGGAGAGCGGAGCGCCGATCGACGTCTACTCGCCCAAGTCGCCGCTCGGCTCGGCGATCAACGGCAAGAAGATCGGTGAGAAGGCGACGTACTCGATGCCCAACGGCCGCCAGAACACCGTCGAGATCCTCGAGGCTGTGCCGTACATCGGCAACTGACCCCCGCAGATCCTGACCGCCGGGCCCACGTCGGCCCGGCGGCGTTTTCGCGTTCGCCTGGAATTGCGCAGGACCTCAGCTTCCTGGTGAAGACGCGGAAACGGCGAGACTTATCCAGGCTCATCCCCTTCATCGTGGTGATGCTGGTGGCCGTGCTCACCACCGACGTGCTGGTGCTGGTCCAGACGGGGGAGGAGCAGGCGCCGGTCGAGGTGGTGCGGGCGCGACCGGTGCCGAAGCAGACGCTCATGGCCGAGTCCCGTGCCGAGCAGCAGCCGGTGGCGCCGCTGAGCAAGCTGCGCAAACCCCACCTCTTCGTGCTCACCCGCAAGCCGTTCACGGACGACCTGCTGCGCAAGGTGGCCAGGCTGCGCGGCGTACGGGCCCTTGAGCTGGCCGACGCGGCCTCGATCTCGCTCGACGGCAAGCGGGTGCAGACGCTCGCGGTGAACCCGTCCACGTTCCGGGCCTACACCCCCAAGGTGACGGCGTCGTCGGACGCCCTGTGGCAGAACGTGGCCTCCGGCGACGTGGCGGTCTCGTTCGTGCTGGGCAACGACGGCGGGCTCGCGCTGCACAGCCGCGTGAGCGGGCCGGCCGGGCCGCTGCGCATCGGCGCGTACGCCACCACCGGGTTCGGCGCGGTCGACGCGGTCGTGTCCAAGGAGACCGGGCGCCGGCTGCGCCTCCCGCGCGACAACGCGCTCATCGTCAGCGCCCCGGGCACGAACTCCGACGCGCTGCGCAGGGCCATCCTGGCCGCGATGCCCAAGGGCACGCAGGTGGCCACCGTCAACCCCGTCCAGCCGCGGCCCAGGGCCGACACTCCGAAGAACTGGCCGTCCGGGTCGTTCATGACCGTGGAACAGCTCACGGCGGCGCTGAAGGCCGCGGTGTCCAAGCTGGGCCGGCCGTACGTGTGGGGGGCCGAGGGGCCCGACACGTTCGACTGCTCGGGGCTGGTGCAGTGGGCGTACGGGCAGGCGGGCGTACGGATGCCGCGGGTGACCCACCAGCAGTGGGTGGCCGGGCCGCAGGTGCCGCTGGCACAGGCGCAACCGGGCGACCTGATCTTCTGGCGCAACGACCCGACGAACCCGGGTTACATCTCGCACGTGGCGATCTACTGGGGCAACGGGAAGGTGCTGCAGGCGCCGCGTACCGGTGACGTCGTCAAGATCTCCCCGTTGAGCACCCGGAACCTGGCCGGCGTCGTCCGGGTCAGCCCTGTCGCGGCCGCCCGCGTCCGCTGAACGAACCTTCGGCACGAACCGTGGGTTCGGCTCGTGCATTTCGCGCGCAACTGTGTAATCGTGATTACATGTCAACAGAAGAGATGAGCGCGCAGGTCCGCGGCTGGTTCACCGGCCGGCTCCCCGAGGGGTGGTTCACCGGGGCCCCTGAGATCGTCCGTGACCGCGAGGAGATCGCGGTGCTCGGCACGCTGCCCGATCCGCCCGACGACACCCCCGAGGCCGAGCGTCTCGCCCTCATCGAGGGGCTGGCCCGCCGGTTCAGGGAGGAGACCCGCGAGCGGCGGATCGAGATCGCCCGCGAGGCGGAGCGCCGCTTCCGCCAGAAGGTCTCCTGGGGCGTGCGGTGCGGGGGCGAGACTGTGATGTTCACCACACTGTCCGTGCCCGTGATGACGCGTCTGCGTCAGTCGGAGCGTCAGGTGCTCGACACACTGGTCGCCGCCGGGGTGGCCAGGAGCCGCAGCGACGCGCTCGCCTGGTGCGTGCGCCTGGTCGGCAAGAACACCGACACCTGGCTGGCCGAGCTGCGCGACGCCCTCCAGCACGTCGACAGAGTGCGCAACGCGGGCCCCGACGTCAATTCCTGAGAACACCGGCGGAAACGGCTCCGGAAATTGGACTAAACCACTTCGGTAATTGGTTTAGACCACGCGAATTGGCCTGGACGGGCCCCGCGAAATTCCTCTTTTAAATCTCGGAGACCTGGGTAGGCTCCCCGGATCGTCAGGGCCGCTGCCTGCGACGACGGTCGCGCCAATAGGTCTATGCCAATTGGCCTTCATGCGCCTTCGTCGTTAATGATGTCTGGGCCCTGAGAGAGTGGAGGAGTCACAGTCGTGTCCGTTTCCGTGGAAGTGCCCGCGCCGACGAGCAATCGCGAATTGGTCGCGTGGGTGAACGAGATCGCAGCCCTGACCCAGCCCGACCGGATCGAGTGGTGCGACGGCTCGGAGGAGGAGTGGACGCGCCTGACCAACCTCCTCGTCGAGCAGGGCACGCTCACCCGGCTCGCCGCGCGCCCGAACAGCTTCTACGCCAAGTCCGATCCCAGCGACGTGGCGCGGGTCGAGGACCGTACCTACATCTGCTCGGAGCGCGAGGAGGATGCAGGCCCGACCAACAACTGGATCGCTCCAGCGCAGATGCGCAAGACCTTCTCCGAGCTCTTCGCGGGCTGCATGCGCGGCCGCACCATGTACGTCGTCCCGTTCTGCATGGGCCCGCTCGGCGGCGAGATCTCGCAGCTCGGCGTCGAGATCACCGACTCCGCGTACGTGGCCGTGTCGATGCGGATCATGACGCGCATGGGCGACCGGGCTCTGCGCCTGATCGAGCAGCGCGGCGGCTTCGTCAAGGCCGTCCACTCCGTCGGCGCCCCGCTGCGGCCGGGCCAGCACGACGTGGCCTGGCCGTGCAGCTCCACCAAGTACATCAGCCACTTCCCCGAGACCCGCGAGATCTGGTCCTACGGCTCGGGCTACGGCGGCAACGCGCTGCTGGGGAAGAAGTGCTACGCGCTGCGCATCGCCAGCGTCATGGCCCGCGACGAGGGCTGGCTGGCCGAGCACATGCTCATCCTCAAGCTCACGCCGCCCGACGGCGAGACCCGTTACGTCGCCGCCGCCTTCCCGAGCGCGTGCGGCAAGACGAACCTGGCCATGCTCCAGCCCACGATCCCGGGCTGGAAGGTCGAGACGATCGGCGACGACATCGCCTGGATGCGCTTCGGCGACGACGGCCGCCTGTACGCCATCAACCCGGAGGCCGGCTTCTTCGGCGTCGCGCCCGGCACCGGCCAGGTGACCAACGCCAACGCGATCAAGACCCTCTGGGGCAACAGCATCTTCACCAACGTCGCCCTGACCGACGACGGTGACGTGTGGTGGGAGGGGCTCACCGAGGAGCCCCCGGCGCACCTGACCGACTGGAAGGGCCGCTCCTGGACGCCCGACAGCGACGAGCCCGCCGCCCACCCGAACGCCCGCTTCACCACACCCGCCTCCCAGTGCCCGACCGTCGCACCGGAGTGGCAGGACCCCAAGGGCGTGCCCATCTCGGCGATTCTCTTCGGCGGCCGCCGCGCCACCGCCGTGCCTCTGGTCACGGAGTCGCTGAGCTGGGAGCACGGCGTCTTCCTCGGAGCCAACGTCGCCTCCGAGAAGACCGCCGCGGCCGAGGGCAAGGTGGGCGAGCTGCGCTACGACCCGTTCGCCATGCTGCCGTTCTGCGGCTACAACATGGGCGACTACTTCGGCCACTGGCTGGACATCGGCCGGGTCAAGGGCGCGAAGCTGCCGCGCATCTACTACGTCAACTGGTTCAGGAAGAACGACGAGGGCAAGTTCATCTGGCCCGGCTTCGGCGAGAACAGCCGCGTGCTCAAGTGGATCGTCGAGCGCCTCAACGGCGAGGCCAAGGCGAACCCCACGGCGATCGGCCTGCTGCCCGCCGAGCTCGACACCGACGGCCTCGACCTGCCCGAGGAGGACCTGCGCACGTTGCTGTCGGTCGACCGCGACGTGTGGCGCGAGGAGGCGGCCCTGATCCCGGCCCACTTCGAGAAGTTCGGCGACCACCTGCCGAAGGAACTGTGGGACGAGTACGACGCCCTGCTCGACCGGCTCGGCTGAGCGGGCGCGCGCGGTGCGGCGGTGCTGGCCGCCGCACCGCGCGGGGGCGTCCTGATCGCCCCCGGAACCTTTATGCCTGCCTTATACGTCTTCCCGGTACGCGGCCCGACGGGCCGCACGAGGGGAGGGCGTATGGATCTGTTCCTTCTCATCCTCGCGGTGGCGCTGGCCGGGGCGGCCGGGGTCACCGTTCTCGCGGTCCGGCGTGAGCACGCCGCCATCCGGGGGGCCGCCGTCGAGCTCCGGCCGCACGATCTCGGCCCCTACGAGCTGGCCTTCCTGGCGGGCGGCCCCAGGCGCGTCGCCGACACCGCCGTCGGGCTGCTGGCGGCCTCGGGGGCCGTACGCGTGTCCCGCGACGGACGGGTGCACCACGTGGCCGGCGCGCGAAGCACCGGCGAGCCGGTCGAGGACGCCATCCTGGACGAGGTCGAGCGCAACCCCGGCGCGTGGGCGAGCACCATCAGGGAGCGCGTGGGCCAGGGCGAGACCATGGACGGGCTCAGGCACCGGCTGGGCAGGATCGGCGCCGTCCACCCCACCGGCTCCTTCACCCAGGTGGACCGGCTGATCGTCCGGTTACGGGTGCTGGCGGTGCTGGCGCTCGCCGGGGCGGCCGTGGAGGCGCTGTCGGTCGCCGTCGAGGGCACGTCACCGCTTCCCCTGGCCGCGCTCGGCGTCCTGGCCGGGACGGTCGTGGGCGCGCCGACCGCCATCGCCGGACACCGGCGCACGTTCCCCACCGATCTCACCGCTTCCGGGCAGGCCGCGCTCGACCGGGCCAAGCTGGACCACCCGCCGGGCACGTCCGCGGGCCCGGTGGCCGTCGCGCTGTACGGCCTCGGCGAGCTGAACGACGCCAACCTGGTCCTCGCGCTCGACGGCTCCCCGGCCCGTACGGTCGCCACCAGGCGGCGGCGTGCCGGCGACCAGTCGCACAGCGCGGGCGCGGGCGGTTGCGGCACGGCGGGGTGCGGCGGCGGGAGCGGCTGCGGAGGCGGCGGCTGCGGGGGCGGCTGCGGCGGCGGAGGGAGCTGACATGCCGGACCTGGGGGTGGGCATCGGATGGCGGCCCGAGCTCGACCTGACGATCGAGCGGATGGCGGGCGTCGGGTTCGTCGAGGTGGTGGCCGAGAACATCGACCCCGGCGACCTGCCCGAGTCGCTGCGCGTGCTGCGGGCCAGGGGCGTGCCGGTGATCCCGCACGGCGTCTCGCTGGGCGTCGGCGGCGCAGAGCCGCCGGACCCGGCCCGGCTCGCCCACCTCGCGGCCTGCGCGCGGGCCCTGGACTCGCCGCTGGTCAGCGAGCACCTGGCGTTCGTCCGCGGGGGCGGCGTGGAGGCGGGGCACCTGCTTCCGGTGCCGCGGACGCGGGAGTCGCTGGAGATCGTCGTGGAGAACGTGCGGCTGGCCCAGGAGGCGCTGCCCGTGCCGCTGGCCCTGGAGAACGTGGCGGCGATCTTCGGCTGGCCGGACGACGAGCTGACCGAGGCCCGCTTCCTGGCCGAGGTGGTGGAACGTACCGGGGTGGGGCTGCTGGTGGACGTCGCCAACCTGTACGCCGCCCAGGTCAACCTGGGGCTGTCGGCCGTGGACGCGCTGGACGCGCTGCCGCTGGAGCACCTGGCGTACGTGCACGTGGCCGGTGGGCACGAGCACCACGGCATCTGGCACGACACGCACACCGCCGCCGTGCCGCCGGCCGTCCTCGGCCTGCTGACCGAGCTGTGCGCCCGGACCAGGCCGCCCGGGGTGCTGCTGGAGTGGGACGACGACTACCCGGGCGACGCCGCGCTCGCCGGCGAACTGGCCCGCATCCGGGCCGCCATGTCCTCAGTGGAGCAGGCCGTGGGCGGGCGCGGTGAGTGAGGAGGCCCGGGCGCGGCTGGCGGAGGCGCAGGGGCGGGTCGTCGCGTGCCTGGTGACCGGGGCGGATCCGCCGGCGGGCTTCGACACCGGACGGCTGCGCGTGCAGGCGTCCGCCCTGGTCGCCAAGCGGCGCGGCGTGGTGGCCAGGCTCCGCCCGGACGCCGCCCGTGCCGCCGGGCCCGCCCTGGCCGCGGAGTTCGCCGCCTACGCGGCGGCCCGTGCCGTCCCGCCGCCCGGCTACCGGGCCGACGCCGACGACTTCGCCGCCTGGCTGCGCGCCCGCGGCCTCATGCCGGCCGGGAAGCCGCGCGGATGGGCTCGCCTGTTCTTCGTGTTCCGCCGGGATCCCCGCTAGGCTTGTTTCGTAGCAAGCGCTTGGGAGGCGGTCCGGGCATGCGCATCGTCAACATGGGCGACTGGCCCCTCGGCGAGCAGGACGAGCAGCTCCACCGGCCGGGCGACGACCCGCTGTGGAACGAGTCCTACTACCTCGACTTCGTATCCGACGACGGTGAGCTGGGCGGATACGTCCGCATCGGGCTCTACCCCAACTGGAAGCGCACCTGGTTCTGGGCCCGGCTCGTCCGGCGCGGCGGCGACCTGGTGGAGATCACCGACCACGAGGCCCCGCCGACCGGCCTGACGATGTCCGCCGACGCCTACGAGGCCGACCTGGCCGCGCCCGACCCGCTGCGCACCGCGCGGCTGCGCCTGGCCGCCCCCGGCCTGTCGCTCGACCTCGAATGGCACACCCGCGGCGGCGTGTACGGCTACCAGCTCACCCCCCGCTACGAGGTCCCCTGCGAGGTGACCGGGACGGTCGACGGCCGCCCCTTCCATGGCCACGGCGAGCGCGACCACAGCTGGGGCGTCAGGGACTGGTGGTCGCTCTCCTGGACGTGGAGCAGCGGCCGGCTCTCCGACGGCACCCACCTGCACGGCACCCAGGTCAACCTGGGCATGCCGCTGCCGTGGCCGGCGTTCACGGTGCCGCCCGGCGGCGGGATCGAGCACGCGGACGGCTTCACGGCCGGCACCCGGTTCGACGGCGACCGCCCGGCGGAGACGCTGCTGAGCTTCCCGGGCCGTGCGGTGACCGTGCGGCCGGTCGCGTTCGCCCCCGTGACGCTGGTCTCGCCCGAGGGGGCGGTGGCCGAGTTCCCGAGGGCGCTGTGCGAGCTGGCGTCCGACGACGGCGGCACCGGCTTCGGCTGGACCGAGTGGCACCAGCCGCCGGGCTGGCGTCAGCACGGCTGGCACCCCTTGCTCTGAAAGATCGAGACATCCTAGGTTTGGGGGGTGATTGTCGATGCGCACCAGCACTTCTGGGACCTCGAAACCGGCGACTACCCCTGGCTCACCCCCGAGGCGGGCGTGCTCTACCGGACCTACGCGCCGCACGACCTGGCCCCCGAGCTGGCGCGGGCCGGTGTGGACCGGACGGTGCTGGTGCAGGCCGCCGACTCCTACGCCGAGACCGACGCCCTGCTGGCCCTGGCCGACGCCCACGACTTCGTCGGCGCGGTGGTCGGATGGATCCCGCTGCTGCGCCCGGACGAGGCCGCCGAGGCGATCGCCCGGTACGCCGCCCATCCGAAGTTCCGCGGCGTCCGGCACCTGATCCACGACGAGCCCGATCCCGACTGGCTGGTCCGCGACGAGGTGCTGGAGTCGCTGGGCCTGCTCGCGGCGGCCGGGCTGACGTTCGACGTGGTCTCGCTGCTGCCCAGGCATCTCGACCACGTGGTCACGCTGGCCGGACGGCACCCGTCCCTGAAGATCGTCATCGACCACCTCTCCAAGCCGCGCATCAGGGACCACGAGTGGGAGCCGTGGGCCGGCGGGCTGGCTCGCGCGTCCCGCTTCCCCAACGTGTACGCCAAGGTCTCCGGCCTGGTCACCGAGGCCGACCACCGGAACTGGACGGTGGAGGACCTGCGGCCGTACGTGGAGCACGCCGTCGAGCTGTTCGGCCCGGACCGGCTGATGGCCGGCAGCGACTGGCCGGTGGCCCTGCAGGCGGCCGACTACCGGACGGTCTGGGAGGTCACCGGCGCGCTGCTCGGCGGAACCGACCGGGACCTGGTCCTCGGGGACACAGCCAGGGGTTTCTACGGGTTTAGCTGACTTGGGGCCGGAAACGGGGAAGGGCGTGGGGGGACTACGCTGTGTCGATGGATCGTACCTGACCGTCACGCCTGTAGCGTGCACGGACACCGTCGGCACGCCGTACGAGATCACCCTTGAGCTTCATCGCGACGGCACGCCGTACGGCAGCGTGGGGGAGCGGTGCGGCTGGCTGCTCGCGCGCCTGGCGCGCGGGGTCGACGAGGCGCGGCAGGGAAGGGGGGCGGCCAGACGGTGGAACGACCCCGACGACCGCTTCCCCGACGAGGAGCCGGAGAGCGAGCTGTTCTCCTTCCGCTACCGCACCCGCTCGGGGCTGGTGGGCGGCGGCGAGCTGCGCTGCCAGCTGCGCACCATCCCCATCTGGCAGCCCGCGCCGGGTCAGTGGCGGCTGACCCGCAGGGCCTACGTCGAGGCGTGGGGAGCCACCGGCGTGGGCATGAGGGCCGTCCTGACCTCCGCGGAGTTGTCCGAGTTCGTCCGCGAACTGGTCCATGAGGCCGAGGGGTGCCTCGGCGGAAGAGATCTCGCCAGGAATCCCATTGGGGGAGCAGGCACGGGCGAAACGCGGTGATAATTGCCTGTTGGGTCATTCGACCAAAGGCACAGCACCGCTGGGGAGGCACTCCGTGGGCCTGCGCGACCTGGTCTACCGGCTGTACGAACACCGGCTGGAGACCAAGCTGTCCAAGGACAGCGTTCCCCGGCATGTCGGGGTCATCATCGACGGCAACCGCCGCTGGGCGCGTGCCATGGGCATGCGCGACGTGGCCACCGGCCACCGCAAGGGCGCGGACAAGATATCGGAGCTGCTCGGCTGGTGCCGGGAGACGGGCGTCGAGGTCGTCACCGTCTGGATGTTGTCCAACGACAACCTCAACCGGCCGCGCGAGGAGCTTGAGCCGCTGCTGCGCATCATCGAGGACGTGGTCCAGGAGCTCGTGGACGAGGGCTGGCGGATCAGCCCGGTGGGCGCACTCGACCTCCTCCCCGACCGGACGGCCAATGTCCTGAAAAACGCAAAAGAAGCGTCATCACACCGTCCGGGCCTGATTGTGAACGTTGCAGTTGGGTATGGAGGAAGACGTGAGATTGCCGATGCGGTGCGCTCACTCCTCCAGGAGCATGCGAGTAAGGGCGCCAGCATCGAGGACCTCGTGGAGGTCCTCGATGTCGAACACATCGCGGAGCATCTCTACACTCGCGGCCAACCCGACCCGGACCTCCTCATCCGTACGTCGGGCGAGCAGCGTCTGTCCGGATTCATGTTGTGGCAGAGCGCTCACTCCGAGTTCTACTTCCACGAGGCTTACTGGCCGGACTTCCGCAGGGTCGATTTCCTGCGGGCGCTGCGCGATTACGCTGCGAGACACCGGCGTTACGGTTCTTGATGCGACATTCGGGTATCCAGGACGTAACGTTGGAAGTGTCCGGCCACAGGCCGGGCATCCCGGAGAGGGCCCGCCTTTGCACCGAAATCTGCTGAGGGGGGCCGGAGTCCGGCTCCGCCGGCAGGTTGCGGTCGGGGACGCGGGTCCGGTCCGGTTCCCACCTCGTCTGCAGGGTGCCCGCACCTATGGGCGCCCGGGGGAGAACGTGTGGCAGTGTCCTCGAGCAACCCTACTCACCAGCCGGCCAAGCGCACGTACGTGCTCGACACCTCGGTCCTGCTGGCCGACCCGGCGGCATTGACGCGCTTCGCCGAGCATGACGTCGTCCTTCCCATCGTGGTCATCACGGAGCTGGAAGGTAAGCGGCACCATCCCGAGCTCGGCTACTTCGCGAGGAAAGCCCTGCGCTACCTCGACGACCTGCGGGTTCAGCACGGCAGGCTCGACGAGCCGATGCCGACAGGGGATGGAACGATCAGGGTTGAGCTCAACCACAGCGATCCGTCCATCCTGCCCGTCGGGTTCCGCCCGGGCGACAACGACACGCGCATCCTGACCGTCGCGCGCTCGCTCGCGGCCGAGGGCTGCGACGTCGTGCTGGTCTCCAAAGACCTGCCCATGCGGGTCAAGGCGGCCTCGATCGGCCTGGCGGCCGAGGAGTACCGCGCCGAGCTGGTGGTCGAGTCCGGCTGGACCGGGATGGCCGAGCTGCAGGTGACGGCCGAGGACGTCGAGACGCTCTTCGACAAGGGCACGGCGGACCTGGAGGAGGGCAGGGAACTGCCCGCGCACACCGGCCTGCGGCTGCTGTCGGCCAAGGGATCGGCGCTCGCCAGGGTCGCGCCGGACAAGTCCGTCCGCCTGGTCCGCGGCGACCGCGAGGTCTTCGGCCTGCACGGCCGCTCGGCCGAGCAGCGCATCGCCCTGGACCTGCTGATGGACCCGGAGATCGGCATCGTCTCGCTGGGCGGCCGGGCCGGCACCGGCAAGTCGGCGCTGGCGCTCTGCGCGGGCCTGGAGGCGGTCCTGGAGCGCCGCCAGCACCGCAAGGTGGTCGTCTTCCGCCCCCTGTACGCCGTCGGCGGCCAGGAGCTCGGCTACCTGCCGGGCACCGAGGGCGAGAAGATGGGCCCGTGGGCGCAGGCGGTCTACGACACGCTCGGCGCGATCACCTCGCCCGAGGTGATCGAGGAGGTGCTCGACCGGGGCATGCTGGAGGTGCTCCCGCTGACGCACATCCGCGGGCGGTCGCTGCACGACGCGTTCGTGATCGTGGACGAGGCCCAGTCGCTGGAGCGCGGGGTGCTGCTCACGGTGCTGAGCCGGATCGGGGCCAACTCCCGGGTGGTGCTCACGCACGACGTCGCCCAGCGCGACAACCTGCGGGTCGGCCGGCACGACGGCGTGGTGGCGGTGGTGGAGAAGCTGAAGGGCCACCCGCTCTTCGCGCACGTCACGCTCACCAGGTCCGAGCGTTCGCCGATCGCCGCCCTGGTGACGGAGATGCTGGAGGACATCACGATGTGAGCCGCGGCGGGCTCACCTGAGCTCGCGGCAGGTGTACGGCCGCCCCTCCGCCTTGGCGGGGCGGCCGTCGTTCTCCCGGACGATCTTCACCTGCTCGAACGCGAAGTCCTGCTGCGCGGTGCAGACGATCTGGGCCTTGCCGAGCCGGCTCAGCGGCCGGTCGCCCTTGAAGTACACGGTCAGCGTGGAGGTGCGCGGGAGCTGCATCTCGTCGCGCTGCACGGGGTCGAGCGAGTCCTTCATGCCGACGTACTCCAGGCCGTGCAGCTCGGTGGTGCGGTCGCCGAGCGGCTGGTCGGAGGCGGCGAAGAGGGCGCCGAGCAGGCTGCCCACGGTGCCGCTCTCGACGTCGGCGGGTTCGAGCGTGAGCTGCTTGTTCCTGATCAGGTAGATGGTCTTCGAGGGCGGCGGGAGCTTGATGGTCGGCGCGGCGCCCTTGGTCTGGACGTCGGTCGGCGAGATGCCGCAGGCCGCCATGGCCAGCAGGGCCGCGGCGGCGACGAGGACCCGGCGCACGATCATCGGTGCGGTCATCGCTGCCTTCATTGGTGCGGCAGCCAGACCGTGAACAGGGTGCCCGGCTGCTGGGCGCGTACGGAGATCGTGCCGCCGTGCAGGTGCACGTTGGCGCGGGCGATGGCCAGGCCGAGGCCGCTGCCCTGGCTGCGGGCCCGGCCCGCGCCCGCCTTGAAGAACCGGTCGAAGACGTGCGGCAGCGCCTCGGCGGGGATGCCCTTGCCGTGGTCACGCACCTTCACCTCCAGGCCGTTCTCGGTGCCGCGCGCGGTGACCTCCACCGGGGGCAGGCCGTGCTTGAGCGCGTTGCCGACCAGGTTGGCCACGATGACGTCGAACCTCCTCGGGTCGAGATTGACGGTCAGGCCCTGGGAGGCGGTCACGTCCACCTCGTCGCTCCAGCCGCGCACCTCCAGGCAGTCCAGGATGGCGTCGGCGACGTTCACGGGCTCCATGTTGAGCGTCGCGGTGCCGGCGTCGAACCTGCTGACCTCGATCAGGTGCTCGACCAGCTCGCGCAGGCGCCCGATCTCGCGCAGCACCAGCCGGACAGCCTCCGCGGGCGCGTCGGGCAGCCGGCCGGCCTCCTCCGAGAGCATGTCGGCCACGGCGGTCATGGCGGTGAGCGGCGTGCGCAGCTCGTGCGAGACGTCGGCCACGAACCTGCGGGACATGGCCTCCAGCGAGCGCAGCTCCGACACGCTCAGCTCCAGCGCCGCCGCCGCGTCGTTGAACCTGGCGGTCAGCTCGGCCAGCTCGTCCTGGCCGTGCACCGGCAGGCGGGTGTCCAGCCGGCCCTGGCCGAGCGCCTGCGCCGCCGCGCTGAGCCGCCGTACGGGCAGCAGCACCTGCCGGGCCGACAGCAGCGCCACCACCAGCGCGATCAGCACGATCACCGCGCCGCCCTGGGTGAGCGTGTTGCGCAGCGTCGTGAGCTGGCCCTCCTCGTCGTGCAGCGGGAAGAACACGAACGCGCGCAGCCCGGTGGCCTCGGGGGCGACGCCGGGCTCGAACCGGTGGACCTCGGCGCCGACGATGAGCCACAGCTCGTTGCCGATCACCTTGCGCTGGGTGACGACGTTCTGCTTGGCCCGGCCGTACAGCTCGTTGGGGACGTCCTTCATGGTCATCGGGCCGTCGGCGGACAGCAGGTTGCCGTACTCGACCAGGACGCTGCGGCCGGGGCTGGACAGCGTACGGACGACCTGGTCCAGCTCCTTCATGGACGGCGCCGCCTCGCCCGGCCTGAGCTTGCCGACGGGGAAGGTGATCCGGCCGAGCTCCCGGGTCACCAGGTCCAGGGAGGTGGTCTCGGCCCTGGTCACGAGCGCGGTCTTGGCCAGCTCGAAGCCGATGGTGGCGACCAGCGTCGACGCGGTGACCGCGACGAGGGTGAAGGTGATGACCAGGCGCGCCCGCAGCCCGGTGGGCAGCGGGATCACGGAGGGCTGAACCGGTAGCCGAACCCGCGCACGGTGTGGATGAAGACGGGCTCGGCCGGCCTCGGCTCGATCTTGGCGCGGACGCGCTGGACGCAGGCGTCCACCAGCCGCGAGTCGGCGACGTGCGTGTGGTCCCAGACGACCCGCAGCAGGTAGCGGCGGTTGAGCACCTGGCCGGGATGCCGGACCAGCTCCAGCAGCAGCCGCAGCTCGGTCGGCGTCAGGTGGATCTCCTTGCTGGCCAGCGTGACCTTGAGCGCCCCACGGTCGATCACGAGGTCGCCGAAGGTGATGCGGTCGGAGGTCGCGGACTCGGCCCTGCGCAGGATGGCCCTGATGCGGGCGTCGAGCACCCGCGGCTCGACCGGCTTGACCACGTAGTCGTCGGCGCCCGCCTCCAGGCCGACCACCACGTCCAGGTCGTCGCCGCGGGCGGTGAGCAGGATGACGGGGAGCTGGTCGAGCTTGCGGATGCGGCGGCAGACCTCGACGCCGTCGATGCCGGGCAGCATGACGTCGAGTATCGCGATCTCGGGGCGGCGGGCGCGGATGTGGTCCAGAGCCTCCTCGCCCGTCGCATAGGACGTGACGGAATGTCCCTGCCGCGTCAACGCCAGCTCCAAGGCTGTGCGGACGGAGGGATCGTCTTCTACAAGGAGGATGCCGGCCACGCGCACATTATTATTCCATGTCCCCTATACCCGGGTTGTGTCATCAAACTGTGACCGGGTGCGGATCAGATCCTGAAGATGGGGCGGAACCCTGAAAGCGGCCTCCCTTCGGTGCGGGCGCTCGAAGGGAGGCACCTCTCAGCCTGTGACGAAACTCACAATTTTTCGTGAAAAAGGTTGTTACCTGCTGGTTGGCCAAGAGAACGTCAACCGAATCCCGCGTTCCGGTTGCGGACCACCCCCCATGACAGGGCAAGCTCATGGATCGTGAGCCCCGGTCCGCAGTTGAGTGAGCGCCCCCGAAGGATGACCTTCGTTCGGCGCGTCGCCGGCCTTCGCGTTTCACCCCCAAGCGCGTCGCCGTCGCCGTCGTGTCCCTGGTGGTGGTCGTGGGCGGTGGCGGTTACGTCGCCTACCGCGCCATCGACAACGCCGGTAAGCCGCCGGTCGACCCGTTCACGGCCGAGCAGCTCGGCGCGCTCGCCGGCGGCAACCTGTTCGCTCCCGACCCCGAGACCGACGCGCTGAAGAACGCCGCCGAGCAGGCGTACCGGGCCGACCAGCTCAAGAAGGGCCGCGGCGGCACCACCAAGAAGCTCAACTGGGTCGTGCCGAAGAAGGCGCCGGGCGGCAGCGGCTTCCCGCCCGCGAACTTCCCGCCGGGCAGCGACCCCTCGCCGGGCAGCAACAAGGCCGTCGCCAGGTCGATGCTCGCCGCCAAGGGCTGGGGCGCCGACCAGTGGGGCTGCCTGGAGCTGCTCTGGCAGAAGGAGAGCGGCTGGAACGAGCGGGCCATGAACCGCTACTCCGGCGCGTACGGCATCCCGCAGGCCCTGCCCGGCAGCAAGATGGCCAGCGCGGGCGGCGACTGGCAGACCAATGCCACCACCCAGATCGCGTGGGGCCTCGGCTACATCAAGGGCCGCTACGGCACGCCCTGTGGCGCGTGGGGGCACTCACAGTCCACAGGATGGTACTAACAGGTCAACTCTTCTTCTGTAATCGGCAAGCCGTCTCACCCGATCGTGTATGAGCGGCGCACGCTGGCCGCATGGGTGCGAAGGTCAGTGTGATCGTCAATGTCCACAACCCGGGTGACACCGCGGACGCGTGCATCCGCTCCGCGCTGGAGCAGACGCTGCCCGCCGCCGAATACGAAGTGATCTTCGTGGACGACGGCTCCACGGACGGCATCGGGGAACGGCTGGACACCATCGCCGATCTCCGCGAGAACGTCCGCGTGCTGCACCTGCCGCACACCGGGTCGCCCTCTCGCGGCCGCAACATGGGCGTGGCCGCGGCGGAGGGCGACTACGTCTACTTCCTCGACCAGACCGACCGGCTGGCGCGCGACGCGCTGGCCCGCATGCACGAGCGCGCGATCGAGACCGACGCCGACGTGCTGATCGGGCGGCTGGCCCGCGACTACGGGCCGCCGATGGTGGCGTTCGAGCGCAGCACCGCCCGCGCCGACATCCTGCGCGAGCGCCTGATGACGCTGCTCGTCCCGCAGCAGCTCTACCGCCGGGCCTTCCTGGAGGAGCACGAGCTGGGCTTCGCGATGCCCGGCGGCAGGCTGGCCGAGCAGGCGTTCGTGATGCGGGCCTACCTGCACGCCAAGGTGATCGCCGTCCTGGCGGAGGAGGTCTGCTGCCAGCTCGGACCGCGGCCCGAGGCGCCCGAGGAGGACCCCCGGGTGATCGTGGCCGGGCTGAGCACGCTGCTCACCGACATCGACACCTACGTCGGCGCCGGCCGCCAGCACGACCGCATGTACGCCTACTGGTTCCGCTCCGCCGTGCTCAGGCCGCTGCTGACCGCCAGGTTCGCCGACTCCTCCGTGGACCGGGGCATGCACTTCCGGGTCGTCCAGGAGCTCGTCGGCGAGCGTTTCCCCGAGCGGATCGACCGCTACCTGCCGGTCCAGCTACGGGCGGTGGCCGCGTTCGTCCGGTGCGGACGCCTGGACCAGATCGTCATGTTCGCCAACTCCACCCGGCGCGCGGGCCTGCGCGCCGAGCTCACCGAGATGCGCTGGGACGCCCACATCCTGGTGCTCGGCCTGACCGTGGAGGTCATGGCCGGCGACGGCCTGCCCGACCGGTACCGCGTGGACGGCGAGCGCCTGCACTGGATCCCGCCGCGCTCGGTCGACACCAAGCTGCTGTCCGACGACGTCACCGACATCACGGCCGACGTCGAGCGGGCCCGCATCGACGTCTACGTCCGGCACAGCGCGACCGGCGTGGTGCACTTCCTGCCGGCGACCCAGCACGTCGAGCGTTCCCCCGACGGCCGCCGCCGGGTCCGCGTGCAGATCAGGGGCGAGGCCCACCTGGACGTGACCAGCGCGGCGATGGGCCGGCCGCTCAGCCCCGGGCAGTGGGAGGTGCACGTCCGCATGTTCAGCGGCGCCAACCAGGCCAGGAGCCGGGTCGGCCGGGCCGAGGGGCCGCTCAACTGCCTGGGCGTGCTGGCCCAGCGGCCCAGGATGCGGCTGGTGGTGCCGTGCTGGTCGGACAAGGGGGAGCTGGGCCTGGCCGTCGAGCCGCGCTCGTTCTCGGAGTCGATCGCGCTGGTGTCGCCGGGGGTGACCGTCCGCCAGCTCGACGGCCACGTGTACGTCGTGCTGCCGGTCCCGTACGTGCCGCCGAGCGGCGGGCCGCCTCTGGAGCTGGTGCTGCGCAGCACCGGCCGCCGGGAACGCGAGGTGTGCGCGCCCGCGCTGGTCGAGGCCGGGGTGCCGGGCAAGCTCGCCGGCCAGCTCGTCGCCAAGATCCCGGTCAAGCGGCACATGCCGAGCGAGGAGCACCTCGGGCCGGGCGCCTGGCTGTCGTCGCTGCGCTCGTCCGACGAGGAGATCGGGCTGCGGTTCGGCCTCCAGGTGGGCCGGGGCCGGGTCGAGACGCGCCCGGCCGTCGCGGTGGACCCCCAGCGGCGCTCGCCCATGGGCCGGGACACCGCGCTCCACCGCCTCGGCAGGCGCCTGCCCGGGGCGCGGCACATCGTGCGCTGGGCGCGCGCGGGCAGGCATCGCTACCTCAAGGAGTGACCCAGCCCTCCGGCTCCTGGAAGGCGTCCCTGAAGGCCGGGAGCATGGGCCTGAGCCGGTCGGGATAGACGTCGACGAGGCTGTCGAGGTGGTTGCCGCCCTCGATCCGGTGGTAGCGGAACGGGCGGTGCGGGCCGACCATCCCGGCGTAGACGTCGGAGTCGCGGGAGATCGGCAGCAGCGAGTCGAGCGTCCCGTGGATCGTGATCAGCGGCTTGGCGATCCGGCCGGTCAGCCCGATCCTGGCCATCGCGGCGTACGGCCGGCGCGCGTCGTAGTCGTAGTCGGCCGCCGCGCCCGTGTAGGACGGGTCCAGCTCCTTCTGGTAGAGCTGCTGGGTGAGCTCCCAGTAGTACTGCCGGTGGAAGGGCCACAGGAACTCCGACCCCGGAGCGAACCCGGCCGCCCGCACGCCCGCCTCGTCCGGGTACGCCTTCAGCGCGGGCGGCAGGAAGTTCAGCAGGTTGTCGCCCTTGACCCGGAAGAGTGTCCCCTCCCAGTCCACGCCGCCGTCGTAGAGCCAGGCGCGGTTCTCCAGCTGCCACCTGACCAGATAGCCGCCGTTGGACAGGCCGGCCATGAACGTACGGGCCGGCGGGCGGCCGTACCGCTGCCTGACCACGGCCTTGGCGGCCACGGCGAGCTGGGTGACGCGGTCGTTCCACTCGGCGATGGCGTCGCCGGGGCGGCGGCCGTCCTCGTGGAAGGTCAGGCCCACGTTGCCCTTGTCGGTGGCGGCGAACGCGTAACCCTTGGACAGCACCCAGTCGGAGATCGTGTAGTCGTTGGCGTACTGCTCCCGGTTGCCCGGGGTGCCGCTGACGACCAGGCCGCCGTTCCACCGGTCGGGGAGCCTGATCACGAACTGGGAGTCGTGGTTCCAGCCGTGCGTGGCGTTGCCGGTGGAGGTGTCGGGGAAGTAGCCGTCGAGCTGGGTGCCGGGCACGCCGGTCGGGTTGACGGTGGCCTTGGAGTGCAGGCCGGCCCAGTCGGCCGGGTCGGTGTGGCCGCTCAGGGTGGTGCCGGCCGTGGTCAGGTCGTCGAGGGTGGCGCTGATCAGCTTCTCCGCGCCGAGCACGGTCAGCCCGTCCGCGGCGGGCGCGGTGAGCAGGCTCGCGACCAGGGTCAGGGCGACGAGCATCAGACCTCCTCCAGGTGCTCGGCCAGCAGGCGGCCGAACTCGGCGGGCCGCTCCAGGTGGGGGCTGTGGCCGCAGTCGTCCAGCACGACCTCGCGGTAGCGGCCGTAGCGGTCGAGGACCGCCCTGGTCTGCGTCACCATCGGCTGGGCCGGGGTGCCGGGGGAGCCGGGCACGACGCCGATCGCGCCCAGGTGGGCCAGGTCGAACAGCGAGGTGTCGGAGACGATGACGTCGTCGGCGCCCCTGATCCACAGCACGGGCGGCCTGGGACCGATCTCGTGCAGGTCGTCCAGGCGGAAGTGGGTGGGGGCGCACGCGTTGAGCACGCCGTGCTTGCCGGGGGCCACGCCGGGCCAGGCGGGGGAGCCGGCGGCGTCGCCCGGGTAGTTGGGCTCGCCCACGCGGGTGGTGAGCATGGAGCGCAGGTAGAAGTCCTCGTCGGGGATCTGCGGGTGCTTGACGTAGCCGGTGCGGAGCACGTTGCGGGGGGACGTGGGGGATTCATCGGACATGTCGCCCGCCTTCAGTCGGGCCACGAAGTCCGGGTTCGCCGCCCCGGCGCCCGATCCCGCGCCGTCGGGGTGGGTGAGCGTGCCGTCCGGGCCCTCGGTGCCGCCGAAGCCGTACGGGGAGATCGGGTTGACCAGCGTGACGCTTCTGACCAGCGCCGGACGGTCGCGCAGGAGCTGCAGGACGACGCCGCCGCCGAGGCTCCAGCCGACCAGGTGCACGCCGTCGAGCCCGAGCGCCTCGACCAGCTCGGCCAGGTCGTCGGAGAAGTCGCGCAGGCCCCTGGTGGCGTCCACCGGTTCGGGGTCGGTGTCGCCGAAGCCACGCAGGTCGGGGGCGAGCGGGCGGTAGCCGGCGGGCAGCGCGGCCATGCTGTCGCGCCAGAAGGCGCCGGAGGAGACGTTGCCGTGCACGAACAGCACGGGCTCGCCGGACGTCCTGCCCTCGACGGTCAGGACGTGCTGCGTGAGGCGGGGGTGGTGACCTTCATCGCGCGTGGATCCTCTCGGCCAGGTCGCGTCCCTGGGTCTCGCGGGCGGTGTAGACGGCGACCAGCGTGAGCACCGCCGCCAGGCCAAGGTAGACCGAGATGGGCACGCTGCTGGAGTAGCTCTTGAGCAGCGCCACCGCGATCAGCGGGGCCAGCGCGCCGGCCACGATCGCCGAGAGCTGGGCGCCGATCGACACGCCGGTGTAGCGCGTCCTGGTGCCGAACAGCTCGGAGAAGAAGGCCGCCTGCGGGCCGTACATCATGCCGTGGAAGAGCAGGCCGACGGTGACCGCGAGGGTGATCGCCAGGAAGTTGCCCGTGTCCACCAGCGGGAAGAAGGCGAAGATCCACACGCCGATCCCGGCGGCCCCGGCCAGGTAGATCGGACGGCGGCCGACCCGGTCCGACAACGCGCCCCACATCGGGATCGTGACGAAGTGGATCGCCGAGGCCACCAGCACCGCGGTCAGCACCGTCGAGTTGTCGATCTTGGCGTTCTTCGCGTACGTGATGACGAACACCGTCAGCAGGTAGAACGAGATGTTCTCGGCCAGACGGGCGCCGATGGCGGTGAGCACGTCCTTCCAGTGGTGCCGCAGCACGCCCACGATCGGCGCGGTCGGCTCCGGCTCGGCCTGCTGGAACACCGGCGACTCGGTGATCGTCAGCCGGATCCACAGCCCGACCATCACCAGCACCCCCGACAGCAGGAACGGGATCCGCCAGCCCCACGACAGGAACGCCTCGTCGGACTGCCAGGCGGCCAGCACCGCCAGCACGCCCGTGGCCAGCAGGTTCCCGCCGGGCGCGCCCGCCTGCGGCCAGGAGGCCCAGAACCCGCGGCGCTTCGTGTCGCCGTGCTCGGACACGATCAGCACCGCGCCGCCCCACTCGCCGCCGAGCGCGAAGCCCTGCACGAGCCGCAGCGCGGTCAGCAGCAGCGCCGCCGACGAGCCGAGCGTGGCGTACGTCGGCAGGCAGCCGATCAGGAACGTGGCGGCGCCCATCATCAGCAGGCTGACCACCAGCAGGGTCTTGCGGCCCACCCGGTCGCCGAAGTGGCCGAAGACCAGGCCGCCGAGCGGGCGGGCGACGAATCCGACGGCGTAGGTGAGGAACGACAGCAGCGTGCCGGTCAGCGGATCGGACTCGGGGAAGAAGAGTTTGTTGAACACGAGAGCGGCTGCCGAGCCGTACAGGAAGAAGTCGTACCACTCGATGGTGGTGCCGATCAGGCTCGCGGCGACGATCCTCTTGATGGAAGTGGCCATGCCGGTCACGGTAAAGAGTGACCGGCGTCACTTATATGGGGCCGGGACCCACAGTCTGCGGGGAGGATGTGTGGCCGAGCCGGTGCAGGCGGAGGGCGAGCTGGATCTCCAGCGCGCGTTCGGGCTCCAGCCAGCCGTCGCCCAGCAGCTTGCCGATCCGGTCGAGGCGCTGGGTGACGGTGTTGACGTGGATGTGCATGGCCTCGGCCGTACGGGAGGGTGAGCCGCCCGTGCCGAAGTAGGCCGACAGGGTGTCGGTGAGTGCGGTGCCGCGGCGGGCGTCGTAGTCGATCACCGCGCCGACCACGCGGCCGACGAAGCCGCGCACGTCGCGGCCGTCGCCCACGAGCAGCCCGACGAAGCCCAGCTCGGCGGGGCTCGCGCCGTCGCCGGCCCGGCCGAGCGCGAGCAGCGCCTCGGCGCACCGCCGCGCCTCCTGGTACGCCTCCGCGACGTCCCGCGCCCCCGCCGCGCCGCCTCCCGATCCGCTTGCTGCGCCCCCGCCCGAGCCGCCCGTCGGCGCGCCGGTCGAGGCTTCGGGGAGTCGGGCCGGGGAGGCGCCCGCCGTCGCCGGGCTGTGCAGCGACGCGCTCAGCTCGGCCGCCACCCGCTGGGCGAGGCCGCCCGCGTCCACGCCCGGCAGCAGCAGCACCACCTCCTCGCCGCGCCCCGCCGCCAGCCCGTGCCGGACCGTGGCGTGCGAGGAGGCCCAGAACGCCGCCCGTTCCCGCTGGCCGCCGTGCCTGGCCACCACCACGACGTGCGGCGCGCGCAGGTCCACGCCGAGCCGCCGGGCCCGGTCGGCCAGGCCCGGCGAGTCGGGCCGCGAGATCAGGTCCTCCAGCAGCTCACCCCTGACCCGGCCCTCTGCCTCGGCCACGCTCCGCCTGAACAGCAGCAGCAACGCGCACACCAGCGCCGCCCGCTCCAGGATGCGCTCGTCGGCGTCGTCGCTGCGCAGGACGAGCGTGCACAACGGCTCGCCGCCGACGTCCACCGACGCGATCAGCTGGTCGCCCCTGCGCACGGTACGCCCCAGCGCCCTGGACGCCTGCGCCGCCTCGAACACGCCCGCGTCCAGCTCCCCCACGTCGCCCGTGATCGGCCGGCCCAGGTCGTCGAGCACGGCCAGCGACCCGCCGAGCACCTCGGTCACCACGGCGGCGACGTCCTCGATGCCGCCGCCCCGCAGCACCAGCGAGGTCATCCGGTCGTGGGCCAGCGCGGCCCGCTCGACGGCCTCGCCGTGCGCCCTGGCGGTGCGGTGGGCCTGGGAGAGCTCCTCCAGGGCGTTCCTGGTCTCCTGGAGCAGCCGGGCGTTGTCGATGGCGACGGCGGCGTGCGCGGCCAGGCTCGCCAGCAGCGAGACCTCCTCCTGGTGGAAGGGCCTGGCGCTGCGGTTGGCCGCCATCAGCACGCCGATCACCCGCTGGCCCAGCCGTAGCGGCACCCCCAGGATCGCGACCAGGCCCTCCTCCTTGACGGCCTCGTCGATGTGTCCCTTGTGCCGGAACCTGGCGTCGGCGAAGTAGTCGGCGGTCGCGTACGGGGTGGCCGTCTGCGCGACCAGCCCGCCCAGCCCGGCGCCCATGGCCAGCCTGAGCGCCCGGAACTTGGCCGAGATCGACCCGTCGGTGACCCGCATGTACGTGTCGCCCTGCTCGGGGTCGTGCAGCGTCATGTACGCGATGTCGGTCGCGAGCAACTGCCTGGCCCGGTGGACGATGGCTTCCAGCACGGCGTCGAGGTCGCGCAGCGCGGCCAGGTCGCCGGCGGTGTCGTAGAGCGCCGACAGCTCGGCCTCCCGCCTGGCCCGCCGCCTGAGCAGCGCCCTGACCTTCAGCGCCTCGACCTTGGCCTGCTCCAGCTCCTCGATCGTGGCCGGATCGGCGCCCTGCGCCCTGGCCTCCACGATCGGCCCCTCGAACTCGACCGCCGACGCCTCCCGCGCCAACAACTCCAGAAAGCGCGTGCTCATGGCCTCACTCCGTGCGGGCTCACTAATGGGCCGTCCAGCCGCCGTCTACGGGGAGGGAGGTGCCGGTGATGAAGGAGCCGTGCGGGCCGCAGAGGTAGGCGACCAGTTCGGCGACCTCTTCGGGCTCGATCAGCCGCTTGACCGCGGCCGGCTGGAGCATGATGTTCTCGACGACCTCGTCGCTGCCGATGCCGTGCACCCGGGCCTGGTCGTCGATCTGCGCCTCGACCAGCGCCGTGCGCACGTACGCCGGGCACACGCAGTTGGACGTCACCCCGTGGGCCGCCCCCTCCAGCGCGACGACCTTGGAGAACCCCTCCAGCGCGTGCTTGGCCGTCGTGTACGCCGACTTGTACGGCGAGGCCCGCAACCCGTGCACCGACGACATGTTCACGAACCGCCCCCACCCCCGGGCGTACATGCCGGGCAGCGCCCGGCGCGCGATCAGGAACGGCGCCTCCACCATCACCCGCATCATGGTGGAGAACACCTCCGGCGGGAAGTCCTCGACCGGCGCCACGTGCTGGAACCCGGCGTTGTTCACCACGATGTCCACCGGCTCGTCGGGCAGCGACGCCACGAAGGCCGGATCGCTCAGATCGGCCACCACCGCGACCCCGCCGACCTCCGCGGCCACCTTCCCGGCCGCCTCGCCCTGCCTGTCGACCACCAGGACCTTGGCCCCCGCGGCGGCCAGTCGCCGGGCGCAGGCGGCGCCGATGCCGCCCCCAGCCCCCGTCACCAGCGCGGTCCGCCCAGTCAGCTCCTTCGCCATACTCCGAACCCTAGGCGCTCGCCGCGCCGGGACGCATGGGTGCCGCCGACATAGATGCGACCCGACCTATGTGGATCACCCCTCCGTCGGCGGCCGGGTCATGGACAGCACGTCGAGGGCGGCGTCGAGCTGCTCCTCGGTCAGGGTGCCGTCGGCCACGTGGCCGCGCTCGACGACGACCTCCCTGATGGTCCTGCGCTCGGCCAGCGCCTGCTTGGCTATCTTGGCCGCCTCCTCGTAGCCGACGTGCCTGTTGAGCGGGGTGACGATCGAGGGGGAGGACTCGGCGTACTCGCGCAGGCGCTCGACGTTGGCCGTGATGCCGGCGACGCAGCGGTCGGCCAGCAGCCTGGACACGTTCGCCAGCAGCCTGATCGACTCCAGGATGTTGCGGGCGATGACCGGGAGCTGGACGTTCAGCTCGAAGCTGCCCGAGGCCCCGGCGAAGGTGATCGCCGCGTCGTTGCCGATGACCTGCGCCGCGACCATGGCCGTGGCCTCCGGGATCACCGGGTTGACCTTGCCCGGCATGATGGACGAGCCCGGCTGGAGGTCCGGCAGGTTGATCTCGCCGAGCCCGGCGCGCGGGCCCGAGCCCATCCAGCGCAGGTCGTTCGCGATCTTGTTGAGCGACACGGCCACCACCTTGAGCTGCCCGGACAGCTCCACGATGGAGTCCTGGGCGCCCTGGGCCTCGAAGTGGTCGGCGGCCTCGCGGAAGGGGATGCCGGTCGCCTCGGCCAGCTTCGCGATCGCCCGCTGCGCGAAGCCGGGCGGCGTGTTGATGCCCGTGCCGACCGCAGTCCCGCCCAGGGGCAGCTCCAGTACGTGGTTCAGCGCCGTGCGCACGCGGGTGCCGCCGTGGTCGATCTGGGCGGCGTACCCGCCGAACTCCTGCCCGAGTGTCACCGGCGTGGCGTCCATCAGGTGGGTCCGGCCCGACTTGACCACCTGCGCGAACTCGGCCTCCTTGGCGTGCAGCGTGTCGGCCAGGTGGGCGAGCGAGGGCAGCAGGTGGAAGGTCACCTCGATCGCGGCCGCCACGTGGATCGAGGTCGGGAAGACGTCGTTGGACGACTGGGAGGCGTTCACGTGGTCGTTGGGGTGCACGGGCCGCCCCAGCCGCTCCTCGGCCAGCGTCGCGATCACCTCGTTGGCGTTCATGTTGGACGAGGTGCCGGAGCCGGTCTGGAAGACGTCGATGGGGAAGTGGGCGTCGTGCTCGTTGTCGGCGACGTCCGCGGCGGCCTGCGCGACGGCCTCGGCCAGGTCTTTGTCGATCACGCCCAGCTCGCCGTTGACCTCGGCGGCGACCGCCTTGACCAGGCCGAGCGCGGCGATGTGGGACGGTTCGAGCGGCCGCCCCGAGACCGGGAAGTTCTCCACCGCCCGCTGGGTCTGGGCCCGCCACCGCGCTCCCGCCGGCACGCGGACCTCGCCCATCGAGTCATGTTCGATTCTGAACTCGCTCATGACTCCAGTCTGTCCCACGGCCGCGCGATCAGTCCGGGGCCGGCCCGCCCCGCGCGGGGACGGGCCGTCGTACCGAAGACGGCACGCTCAGCTGGAGATGAGCGCCACGATGAGGACGGCGATCACGACCGCGGCGGCCGCCGCCACGGCCATGAGGACGAGCATGCCGTTGCGGTTGCCCGCCGGCGGCTTCTCGGGCGGCCCGGCGATGGCGAACAGGTCGGTCCCGAGGCCCTGGCCCTGGTGCGGGCCGCCGGCGGACGGCACCGGCTGCCCCGGTCGGCTCTGTCCTGGCCCACCCGGCACCGGGCCACCCTGCTGCGGGCCCTGCTGTCCTGGACCCTGCTGTCCCGGACCCTGCTGCCGCGCGGCGTGCGGCGGTTGCTGCGCCGGCGGGTAGACCTGCTGGCCGGGGGAGCCGCTCCGCGGCGAGGCGATGTGCCTGGTCGTGACGGTCCCCTCGTCGTCGGGACGCTGCGGCGGACGGCCGCCGCCCTGCTCGGGCCCCGGCGGGAACGGCCCCTTGGGACGCATCACGCTGACGGTCCGATCGGGGTCGAAGTCGCCGTCGTCGCCGGTGTCACCCGCCTGCGGCGGCGGCGCCGGGCGCGCGCCCCGCGGCGGCTGACCGGGTGCGGTGCTCTGGGGCATCGTCGGCGCCCCCAGCGGGCTCCGGGCGGGCTCCTGCGCGCCGGACGGCACGGGCCCCGGCCCCTGGGGCCCTGAGGGCCGCGCCCCGGCGGGACGCACCGGCTGCGGGCCCGACACGGGCGGCGCGCCCGCCCCGTACGCCTCCTGAGCCCCTGAAGGGCGCCCCTGAGGGCCGGAGGGACGTCGGGGGCCGGAGTCGGTGAAGGGGTCGGGCAACGCGGCCTCCTGGGCCATCAGGGCTTCCGCCGTGAGCGCCGGCATCTCGCTCGTGGGCGTGTCGGCGACCATCCGCATGAGCGTCTCCGCCTTGGCGGCGCTGAGCCGCTGCCGGTAGTCCTTGTTGAGCAGCCCGTTCAGCACCGGCCGGAGCCGTCCGGCCTGCGTGGGCGGGTCGGCGCTCTCGCTGAGCAGCGCCGCCAGCGTCTCGGCGATCGTGGCCCGCTCGTACGCCGGCCGCCCCTCGACCGCGAAGTACAGCGTCGCCCCCAGCGACCAGATGTCGGACTCGGGCCCGGTGTACTCGCCCCTGGCACGTTCCGGGGCCGTGTACCCGGGCGAGCCGATCACCATGCCCGTCTTGGTGAGCCGCGAGTCGCCCTCGGCCTTGGCGATGCCGAAGTCCGTCAGGACCACCCGGCCGCTCTCGGTGATGAGCACGTTGCCCGGCTTGACGTCGCGGTGCGTGATGCCCTGGGAGTGCGCGGCGCGCAACGCGCCGAGCAGGTCGACGCCGATCTCGGCCACGAGCCGCGGCGGCAGCGGCCCCTCCTCCTCGATCACCTGCTCCAGGGAGCGCGCCTCGATGAGCTCCATGATGATCCAGGGGCTGTCGTCCTGGATGAGCACGTCGTGGATGGCGGCGACGGACGGGTGGTTGATCCGCGAGGCGATGCGGCCCTCGCGGACCATGCGCTCGCGTAGCTCGGCCCGCTGGTCCTCGGTGAGCCCCTGGTCCTGGCGGATCTCTTTGACCGCCACCTCGCGCCCGAGCGCGCGGTCGCGGGCGCGCCACACGGTCCCCATCGTGCCCCGGCCGAGCGGGGCGATGAGCTCGTAGCGCTCCGCGAGCAGGCGTGTCTGCTGTTCCGGCATGAGAAGAAGATATCGATTCTCGCTTGGGAAGTGCTTTACCCTCGCTTGCGAAGTTCTCTTGGCCAGAACCGCCGAGGAAGGAACAACTTTATCACCGCAGCCTTGAAACGGACATAAGTGGACGGACTTGGACGTGGTTCGACCCGCTTGCGGTGGACGCCCTCACCCGGCCTGCGCTCCTGGCGCGGCGGCGGGACCGACAGCGTGGCGGCGGCGGCCTCCGCCCTGTGCAGCCCGCGGTGCGCGGGCCTGCGGGCGAAAGGGGGTGAGGCGACCACGGGTACCGGGCGTACGGGCCGGCGCGGGGCCAGCGGCTCCTCCGCCGAGCCGCCCGCGGCCACCCGGGCCAGCATGAGCGAGGCCCGTACGGAGTCGAGCCGGGTCTGTGGATCGATCCTGAGCAGCGCGTCGAGCACGGGCGCCAGCGGGCCCGCCTTGCTCATCGGGATCGGCTCGCCACTGGTCAGCGCGGCCAGCGCGGCGGCGGCCGTACGGCGACCGTGCAGCCCCCGGCCCTCGACGGCGGTGTAGAGGGTCGCGCCGAGCGACCACAGGTCGCCCGCGGGGCTGGCCTTGGAGCCGAGAACCCGTTCGGGGGCGATGTAGCCGGCCGATCCGAGCACGATGCCGGCCTGCGTGATGGAGACGTCGCCTTCGAGCGCGGCCAGGCCGAAGTCGGTGAGCACCGCGCGGTCCTCGGTCACCAGGACGTTGCTGGGCTTCACGTCGCGGTGCAGGATGCCCTTGGCGTGGACGGCCCGCAGCGCGCCGAGGATCTGCCGGCCGATCTCGGCGGCCCGGCGCGGATGGAGCGGTCCGTGCTCCTGGATGAGCTGCTCCAGGGACCTGGCCCGGAGCAGCTCCATCACGATCCAGGGACGGTCGTCCTCGGTCACGACGTCGAAGACGGTGATGACCGACGGATGGGCCACCATCGCGGTCGCCCTGCCCTCGCGCTCGGTGCGGGCGCACAACTCCGCGCGCAGCTCCTCGTCGAGGACGGTGGGCAGCCGTACTTCCTTCACCGCCACGTCGCGGTCGAGCAACTCGTCATGCGCCCGCCAAACGGTGCCCATGCCGCCGCGACCAACCGGCTCCACGAGCCGATAGCGCGCGGCGAGAAGGTAACCGGAGGGCGCACGCATGCCAGGCAGCTTACCTATTTGTGTAAACCGACCAGTAGAGGCGGGGCCGATAAATTGTTGCGAACTTAAGTCAACCCGCCTGACTCGTTACGTCAGCGAACCTCCGGGCCACATCTGCCCAGTTGACGAGGCCCCACAGTTTCTCGACGTAGTCCGGACGCACGTTGCGGTACTGCAGATAGTAAGCGTGCTCCCACGCGTCGAACACGAGAAGCGGCGTGGTGTTCATTCCGACGTTGCCGTGGTGGTCGTAGATCTGCTCGACCACCAGCCTGCGGCTCAGCGGCTCCCAGGCCAGCACGCCCCATCCCGAGCCCTGGACCGACGCCGTGGCCGTGGTGAGCTGCTTCTGGAACGCCTCGAACGTGCCGAAATGCTCGTCGATGGCGGCCCTGAGCGCGCCGTCGGGGCGGTCGCCGCCGTCGGGGGAGAGGTTCTCCCAGAAGATCGAGTGCAGGACGTGGCCTGACAGGTTGAAGGCGAAGGTCTTCTCCAGGCCCACCAGGTTGCCGAAGTCGCCGCCCTCGCGGGCCTCGGCCAGGCGGTCGAGCGTGTCGTTGGCGCCCTTGACGTAGGCCGCGTGGTGCTTGGCGTGGTGCAGCTCCAGGATCTCGCCGGTGATGGCGGGCTCCAGCGCGCCGTAGTCGTACGGCATGTCGGGAAGGGTGTAGTCCCCCATGGGTCCGTCCTCTCGAAGTAGATCTCTGGAGGACACTATTGCAAGTAGTTCGCAAGTGCATCAGACTTGCGACCTAGGTCTCGCCTTGGCATCGTGGCGGGAGTCAGTTGGGTCCAGTTTGTGCGCGGACGGCATAAGCCGTCCGCGCACAGGCGTCCTGTGGGGATTTCTTGGGGTGGGAATTACCCAGGTCAGGGCGCTGTTGTACCCGTTTGTACGCGACGGCAGGGCAGCCGTGTCGAGGCGCCCCCGCAGATCTGTCGTCATCACCCATCGCAGGATTCACACCTGTGACCCGCCGTGCCTCATGCGCGGACGGTGAGCAAAGGAGCACCCCCCGATGGCCAAGCACGCCATGATGACCACGTCCCATATCGCCAAGCTCGCTCTCGGCGCGACCATCGCCGCGACCGCGCTGGGCGCCACTGCCGCCGTCAGCGCCGAGACCGCGCACCGGACCGCCGCCCAGACCGCCGCGCAGCAGTCGGCCGCGCAGGGTTCGGCCCAGGGCCGGGTGAACGTCACCGCCGCCCAGGTGCTGGCGACGGCCCGCGCCCAGGTCGGCACCTCCGAGGACGCCAACGGCGGCGGCACCAAGTTCCAGAAGTGGTACGCCGACTCCCAGCGCGCCGGCGAGACCGTCGCCCGCGACGGCGGCAGCCGCCAGGACTACCTGAACGCCGCCTGGTGCTCGATGTTCGTCTCCTGGGTCGGCGAGCAGACCGGCGCCCGCCCGCAGGTCGGCTGGGACGCCTACACCGTGAGCCACGCCAAGTGGTTCGCCGCCAACGACCGCTGGGGCACCGAGGCCAAGCCGGGCGCCGTCGTCTTCTTCTCCTGGAGCGGCAGCAAGAGCCTGGGCGACATCCAGCACGTCGGCTTCGTCGTCAAGGACAACGGTGACGGCACGATCTCCACGATCGAGGGCAACACCGGCAACGGCAAGGTCGAGGAGCGCGTCCGGCCGACCTCGCAGGTCGTCGGCTACGGCTACCCGTCCTACGCCGCCTGACACATCGACACAGCGCGCATTCCTGCCCGGGATGCGCGCTTTGTGGCATTACCGCACGTCACAGCGACTGTGACGCTCGGCACACCTCTCTCCCCGATAAATGTGCATGATGCCTAGTAGGGCACTTTCCGGCGTACGGCAGGCTGAATGACAGGAACCACGGCACGCCGTCAGCAAGATGTAAGGGTGCCGAAAGGGGACGGGGGCATGGTTAGGACATGAGAGCAGGCGAGAACCCGCGAGCAGCTGAAACTGTCGGTGCCGGCCCTGAGACTGGGTAGGACGCCGAAGTTCCACCACTGACGACAGAAGTTGAAGGACGTGATGGAGATGCGCCAGACACAGGTTCGCCGCCGGCCGAAGAAGCCGGTCGGCGCCACCCTGGACCTTCGCACGCCGTCGGGGCGACAGTTGCCCTTTTGAACATCAGGAAGCAGGAGCGCCATCTGAGAGGTGCGCGATGATGTGCAGTCACTTTCCCGTATGCCCCAGTGCGGACTCGCCCGACCGTGAGCGTTCGCACGTGATCTCGGCCCACCCCGACCAGGGCTGGAGCCTCCTCTGCAACGGCGTGGTGCTGTTCGAGGACACGGGTCTGCTCCTGCCGGACGGCAGCGTCGTCGCCCCCCACCGAGCCCCCGTCGCCGCCTGAGACGCCCGAGGGCAACCCCCGTCGTCCGGTGCCGAGGGGCTTCGACCGCCGCCCGGCACCCTTCGACGCGCTCGGGCCCTAACTGCGCCCGATGCTCAGCACCGGCCCGGTGCGGTCGGTGAAGAAGTCGTCACCCTTGTCGTCGACGACGATGAAGGCGGGGAAGTCCTCGACCTCGATCTTCCACACCGCCTCCATGCCCAGCTCGGGGTATTCGAGCACCTCCACCTTCCTGATGCAGTCCTGGGCCAGCCGGGCGGCCGGGCCGCCGATGGAGCCCAGGTAGAAGCCGCCGAACTTCTGGCACGCCTCGGTCACCTGCCTGGACCTGTTGCCCTTGGCCAGCATGACCATCGAGCCGCCCGCCGCCTGGAAACGCTCGACGTAGGAGTCCATGCGGCCGGCCGTGGTGGGGCCGAACGAGCCGGAGGCGTAACCCTCGGGGGTCTTGGCCGGGCCGGCGTAGTAGACCGCGTGGTCCTTGAGGTACTGGGGCATCTCGCCGCCCTCGTCGAGCAGCTCGGCGATCTTGGCGTGCGCGATGTCGCGGGCGACGACGAGCGGGCCGGTGAGGGAGAGCCGCGTCTTGACGGGGTACTTCGTCAGCTCGGCGAGGATCTCCTGCATCGGCCTGTTGAGGTCGACGCGGACGACGTCGTCGGACAGGTGCTCGTCGGTGGTCTCCGGCAGGAAGCGGGCCGGGTCGGTCTCCAGCTTCTCCAGGAACACGCCCTCGGCGGTGATCTTGGCCAGCGCCTGGCGGTCGGCCGAGCACGACACCGCGATGGCCACCGGGCAGGACGCGCCGTGCCGGGGCAGGCGGATCACGCGCACGTCGTGGCAGAAGTACTTGCCGCCGAACTGGGCCCCGATGCCGAGCTTCTGCGTCAGCTCGAAGACCTTGGCCTCCAGCTCCAGGTCACGGAAGCCGTGCCCGGAGGGCGAGCCCTCGGTGGGGATGGAGTCGAGGTAACGGGCGCTGGCGTACTTGGCGGTCTTGAGCGCGAACTCGGCGGAGGTGCCGCCCACCACCACGGCCAGGTGGTACGGCGGGCAGGCCGCGGTGCCCAGCGAGCGGATCTTCTCCTCCAGGAAGGCCAGCATGCGCTTCTCGTTGAGCACCGCCTTGGTCTCCTGGTAGAGGAACGACTTGTTGGCCGAGCCGCCGCCCTTGGCCATGAACAGCAGCTTGTACTCGTCGGCGTGGCCGTGGGGGTCCTCGGCGTAGAGCTCGATCTGGGCGGGCAGGTTGCTGCCGGTGTTCTTCTCCTCCCACATGGTCAGCGGGGCCATCTGGGAGTAGCGCAGGTTGAGCTTGGTGTAGGCGTCGTAGACGCCGCGCGAGAGGTGCTCGGCGTCGCGGCCGTCGGTCAGCACGTGGCGGCCGCGCTTGCCCATGACGATGGCGGTGCCGGTGTCCTGGCACATCGGCAGCACGCCGCCGGCCGAGATCGAGGCGTTCTTCAGCAGGTCGAGGGCGACGAAGCGGTCGTTGCCGCTGGACTCCGGGTCGTCGACGATCTTGCGGAGCTGCGCCAGGTGCGAGGTGCGCAGGAAGTGGGAGATGTCGTGGACCGCGGTCTCGGTGAGCAGCCGCAGGGCCTCGGGGTCGACCTCCAGGAACGTACGCCCGGCCGCTTCGACCTTCCGCACCCCCTCCGACGTGATCAGCCGGTACTCGGTCTCATCGGCGCCCAGGGGAAGCAGATCGGTGTAGTCGAAGTCCATGTCCATAGAGGGTACGCCCCCCGTCAGGTGGTCATCCCGGGGCCGGCACGGGCTCCGGCGAGCGCCGCGCGGTGAGCCCCACCAGGATGCCGACGATCACCAGACCGGCCCCCGCCAGGTCGTAGACGCCCGGCGTCGCGATGCCGAGCACGAGCCCCGTCACGATCGCGCCGACCGGGATGAGCCCGGCGAACAGCCCGGCCGTCCCGGGGCCGAGCCTGGGCAGCGAGGTGTACCAGAGGAAGAAGGCCATGACCGTGACCACGACCGCCAGGTACACGAAGCCCAGCGTCTCGGCCGCGGTCGGCGTCCTGAACATGGCGGCGCCCTCCTGGACCAGGCCGACCACGGCCAGCATGGGCACGGCAAGCGCCGTCGAGTACGCCGAGACCCGGATCGCCCCCAGCTTCGGCAGCAGGGGGATGGCCAGCATGGAGAAGCTCACCTCGCCCACCAGCGCCCCGAGCGCCCACAGCAGGCCGGTCGGGTTCCCGCTGCCCAGCCCGGTCGCCAGCGTCGCGCCGGCCACCACCACGGACGCGCCCACCAGCAGCCGCGGCGCCGGACGCCCGCCGGCCAGCGCCAGCGCCAGCGGCACGGTGCCGAGGACGGTGCCCACCAGCGCCGGCCCCGAGGCCCGGGTGGACTCGACGACGCAGACGTTGAAGACCACCAGCCCGAGCAGGGTGAGCCCGCCCAGGTACAGGGTCTCGCGCCCGGTCAGCCGGACGAACCGCAGGCCGAGCGCCCTGGTGACGACCAGCAGGATGAGCGCGGCGGCGAGGTAGCGCACGGCCTGGCCGCCGTACACGGGATAGGAGCCGATCAGGCCGGACACTCCGGCCAGGGTGCCCACCAGGAACATGGCGGTGGCGGCTCCGGCGATTCCGTTTCTCATGTGCAGGATCGTAGGGAGACAATGGTTCGTACAAACAGTCCAATAGGCCGCTATATGACAGGACCAATATGGCCGACCTGCACATCCAGATAAATCGGGACGCGGGAGGGATCGCCGGGCAGATCGCGGCCGAGCTGCGCGAGGGCGTGCGCCTCGGGCGGCTCGTGCCCGGCACCCGCCTGCCCGCCACCCGCGACCTCGCCGCCGACCTCCAGGTCTCCAGGGGCGTGGTGGTGGAGGCGTACGAGCAGCTCGTGGCCGAGGGTTTCCTGGTCTCGCGGGTGGGGGCCGGGACCGAGGTGGCCCCGCTGGGCGCCGTCCGGTCCGCCCGTCCCTGGCCGGTGGCCGACGGCGGCGCCTGCGGGCCGTACCAGGGGCACCGGGCCACGTCCCCCGACCTGGGGCACTTCCCCAGGGAGCGGTGGTCGTCGGCCCTGCGGCACGTGCTGGCCACCGTCCCGTCCGACGCGCTCGACTACGGCGACCCCGGCGGCGTCCCCGAGCTGCGCGAGGAGCTGGCCGGTTACCTGCGGCGGGTGAGGGCGGCCGACGTCCATCCCGACAATCTGGTCGTCGTGGGCGGTGTGGCGCAGGGGCTGAGCCTGGCGCTGCACGTCCTGGCCCGGCGCGGCGGCCTGCGCCTGGTCGTCGAGGACCCCACCAGCCGGCGCCAGGTCCCGCTGCTGGAACGGGCGGGGGCCCGCCTGGTGCCGGTGCCCGTGGGCTGCGAGGGCCTGGTCACCGGCGCCATGGAGGGCGACGCGGCGCTGGTCACGCCCGCACACCAGTACCCGACGGGCGTCGTGCTCTCCCCGGCCAGGCGGGCCGCGCTCATGGAGTGGGCCTGCGCGGGCGACCGGACGGTCCTGGAGGACGACTACGACGCCGAGTTCCGCTACGACCGCGACCCGGTCGGCTGCCTCCAGGGGCTGGCCCCCGACCGGGTGATCCTGGCCGGCAGCGTCAGCAAGTCGCTCGCGCCCGGCCTCCGGCTCGGCTGGGTCGCCGCCCCCGCCCACCTGGCCGAGGCGATCCGCCGCGCCAGGAGCGAGCTCGACCTGGGCTCCCCGGTCATCGAGCAGTACGCGCTGGCCCACTTCCTGCGCACGGGCGGCTACGACAAACACCTGCGGCGCATGCGCAGGGAGTACCGCCGCCGCCGGGACGCCCTGGTCAGGGCGCTGGCCGAGGAACTGCCGGAGATCCGCGTCCGGGGCATCCAGGCCGGGCTGCACGTCTACCTCGACCTGCCGGACGGCTGGGACGAGCTGCGGGTCGTCCGCGCGGCCGAGGACGTCGGCCCGGCCGCCGAGCCGGTCGCGCCCATGCGGTTCTCGCCCGGCCCGCCGGCGGTCGTGGTCGGGTTCGCCCGGCTGCCGGTGCATCAGGCGGCGGAGGCCGTGCAAGGCTTAAAAGTCCGAATGTCTGGACATATCATGAACTGAGGCGGAGAGCGGGAGTGGAGGCGGCATGCGGGTGGGACTGCTGGGCCTGGGCCGGATCGGCGCGCTCCACGCCGCGAACCTGGCCGCACATCCCCTGGTCGACGAGCTGATCGTGGCCGACCCGGTCAGGACCTCGCCGTACGGCAGGCCGGGAGATCCGTTCGACGCCGACGCCGTGGTCATCGCCACGCCGACGAGCACGCACTCCGAGCTGCTGATCCGGGCCTGCGAGCGGGGCGTCCCCGTCCTGTGCGAGAAGCCGGCGGCGGGCACGGTCGCCGAGACGGTCAAGGTGCTGGAGGCGAGCGCGGGCCGGCGGGTGTGCATCGGGTTCCAGCGCAGGTTCGACGCCGGTTACCGGGCCGCCCGCGCGGCGCTGCGGGCCGGCGAGCTGGGGGAGCTGCACCGCGTCCACCTGGTGACGGCCGATCCCGCGCCGCCGCCCGCCGCGTACGTCCCGCTGTCCGGCGGCCTCTTCCGCGACTGCCACGTCCACGACTTCGACGTCCTGCGCTGGGTGACCGGGCGTGAGGTCGTCTCCGTCCACGCCGTCGGCGCGAACCGGGGCGCGGCGTTCTTCAAGGAGGCCGGCGACGTGGACAACAGCGCCGCGCTGCTCACCCTCGACGACGGCACGCTGGCCACGCTCCAGGGCTCCCGCTACAACGGCGCAGGCTACGACGTGCGCATGGAGCTGGCGGGCACGAAGGGCACCCAGGTGGCCGGGCTCGGCCCGCGCGCCCCGCTGCGCAGCGCCGAGGGCCTGAAGCCGCCCGGCCCGCCCTGGCCCGACTTCGCCGCCAGGTTCGGCCCGGCCTACGCGGCCGAGATCGACGCCTTCCTGCGCGGCGGCGAGGGTCTGTGCTCGGTCGAGGACGCCCTGGCCGCCCTGTACGTCGCCGAGGCCGCCGACCTGTCGCTGCGCGAGTCCCGTACCGTCCAGGTGGCCGAGGTGCGCGGCTGAGGCGGCGGCCCGTGCCTCACGCCTGCGCGGCGGCCCGCCTGGGCGCGAAGCCCGGCGCGAGCGCGATGATCACGCCGGCCAGCAGCAGCGGCGCGACGAACGCCAGCCGCCAGTCCGTGGCGTCGGCGATGCCGCCGATCAGCGCGGCTCCCACGATGAAGCCCACGTAGTTGAAGAGGTTCACCCGGGCGATGGCCACTCCGGTGCCCGCCGGGTCCAGCTTGCCCGCCGCCGAGAACGACTGCGGCGCGACCACCGACAACCCCAGCCCGGTCAGCCCGAACGCGACGATCGCCAGCGGCTGGTTCGGCGCCACCACGACGCCGAGGAAGCCCAGCGTGGCCAGCGCGCCGCCGAGCCGGACGATGGCGGCCGGGCCGTAGCGGCGGACCGCGACGTCGCCGCCGAGCCGAACGGCCAGCGTCGCGCCCTGGTAGACGCTGTAGGCCAGCTTCGCCACGCTGTCCTGGGCCAGCAGGGCCTTGCCCATGAAGACGGTCGCGAAGTTCGACACCGCCGCGTCGCCGATGTAGAGGAAGCCCATGGCCAGGCAGAGCGGGATGATCGGCCGCCAGGGGAACTTGCCGGTCGCGGCCTCGACGACGTTCTCGACCTTCTCCTCGGCGATCGTGCACAGCTTCGGCCCGGCGTAGACCGAGCCGGCCACCGCCAGGACCATGGGGATCGCCATCGTGACCGCCAGCGAGACCCGGCCGGCCGCGAACACCGCCCACAGGGCCCCCGCCAGACTGAGGACGCTCCACACGCTGTGGAAGCCGTTCAGCACGGCGGTGCCGTACCGGCGTTCGACGGCCACGCCCTGCATGTTCATGCCCGCGTCCACCGCGCCGACCGCCAGGCCGAACAGCAGCAGCGCGGGCACGGCCAGCGGCACCGAGGGCGCGAGGCCGGTGAGCACCACGGCGAGCGCCACCGCGGGCTGCGCGACCCGCAGGAGCAGCTTGCTGCCGTACCGGGCGGCGAACGTGCCCGCGCCGACGCTGCCCACGCCGGCGAAGACGGGCACGATGAGCAGCAGGAGCGTGAGCGCCCCGTCGGTGAGCTCCAGCTCGGCCTGGAGGCTGGCCACCTGGACGAGCAGGGTGGCGAAGGAGAGGCCCTGCACGCCGTACACGACGTACGTGGCGGCACGGGCCTGGCGATCACGCGGGGACGGCACGACGGCCTCCTGATCGGGGGGGAATCAAACGTGAGGCGGAGTCAGGTTAGCGGCTGCTCAGGGCCGTACGCCAGCGGCAGATCCAGCGGTGGATAGGGTGCCTGGGTGAAACGGGGCTACGCGACCGGCGAGGCACGCAAGGAGCGCATCCTGGCGGTCGCGCTGCTGGAGTTCGCCGAGCACGGCTACCGCGGCGCCTCGCTGGCCCGCATCGCCGAGCGGGTCGAGCTCTCCCAAGCCGGGCTGCTCCACCACTTCAGGAGCAAAGAGCGTCTGCTCCTCGCGGTGCTCGACTATCGCGACGAGCTCGACCGGCGCAGGTTCGGCCCGGGGCGCGACGGCCATGAGGGCGGTGGCGCCGACGCGCTGCGCGCCCTGGCCGACGTCGTCGACCACAACGCGCGGGTGCCGGGCCTCGTCCAGCTCTTCTCGGTGATCAGCGGCGAGGCGGTGACCCCCGGCCACCCCGGCCACGAGTGGGCCAGGCGGCGGTACCGGCGGCTGCGCGCCGACGTGGCCGACGCGCTGCGCGCGGGCGTCGAGCGCGGCGAGTTCCGGGCCGGCCTCGACGCCGAGGCCCACGCCGACCGCCTGATCGCGATGATGGACGGCCTGCAGACCCAGTGGCTGATCGACCCCGGCCAGGTGGACATGGCCGCCGTCTTCCGCGGTTACGTGGAAGACCTCATCGCCGCTCTACGGCCCGCCTGACCGCCCGCACGGGCTCGGCCTCCGCCAGCCGCCCGGCCGCCCACACCCCGAGGGCCAGCAACGCGGCCACCTCGGTCACCGCCAGCCCCCGTTCGACCAGGCCGAGGGGCATGACCCGGTACCACGGCAGCCCGCGGCCCGCGCCGATCAGCACCGCCGCGCCGATGCCCACGACCCACAGCGCCGAGCACACCCCCAGCCCGAACGCCACCGTCGCCGACCTGCGGCGTTCCCGGTGCCGCCAGGGCCGGGCGATGATCAGCGCGGCGAGCGGCAGGCTGAGGAAGGCCACGAAGCTGCCGACCCGGTGGATGCTGCCGCTCGTGCTCGGCCCGACCGCCCAGTCGTGCTTCTGGAACGAGGCCGTCAGCAGCAGCCCCACGCTCCAGGCCATGAGCGCGACCGTGCCGACCGCCCCGGCCAGCCGCTTGCGCGCCAGCGAGACGCCGATGGCCGCCGACCCGGCCGCGAGCAGCCCCACGGCGAGCCCGAAGATCCAACCGTCGGGGCCGAGACCGTGCTCGCTGATCGTGCGCCTGAACGGGTTCGTCTCGTCGAGGCCGATCACGTCCAGGCCCACGATCACGGCGATGCCCACCCCCGCCGCACCGAGCCCCCATCGCGCCGGTTGATGCACGCCCACCTCCCGGGATCAGCGGTCAGAAGCCTGTCGCGTGGATCAACGGCGAGAAACCCCGGACGATTCCGGCGTACGGCCACCGGCACGCCGACGTGAACGGAGAGCCAGTTCGGGAGATCGGCGCGTTGCTCGTGCGGATTAGCCGATGTGCGCCCTGTTGGTCCGCTCTTGGGCGAGCGAATACCCGGGCCGCCGGATATCGTCAGAAGTGTGAACGAACGCGCGGGATCGTGGTTGCCGAAGCTGCAGGAAGTCGGAGAGCGGCTTGCTGAGGAGTTCGTGACGTCCCGGCGCGCACCGGCCGCGTCCGGCCTGCCGCAGCCGCACGAGCTGCGCGCCTCCGACGCCGACCGCGAACGCATCGCGCAGGTGCTCCAGGACGCCCACGCCGACGGCCGGCTCGACCTCGTCGAGCTGGAGGAGCGGCTCGGCGTCGTCTACTCCGCGCGCACGCTCGGCGACCTCGCCGGGCTCACCGCCGACCTGCTCCCGGCCGAGGAGCAGCCGCTGAACCTCGACGGCCGGCCGGTGTCGGCCATCTTCAAGAAGGAGCAGCGCGGCGGGCGCTGGGTGGTGCCCGCCGAGCTCGACGTCACGGCCATGTTCGGCACGACCAAGCTGGACTTCCGCGACGCGATCCTGCAGAACAGCCGGATCGTCATCAACGCCACCCTGGTCTTCGGCGGCCTGGAGATCCACGTGCCCGAGGACCTCGAGGTGATCAGGGTCGCCAAGGGGGAGACCGTCCGCCTGACCAAGCAGCCGGTCGAGCCCGGCGGGCCCGTGGTCGAGGTGCGCACCACGAACTTCGCCGGCGACATCAAGGTCAAGGAACCGCCCAAGCGCAAACGCCGCCGGTGAGGCGGGTCAGCCGGCCGTGTCGAAGTTGATCGCGCTGTAGGCGCGCAGCTTCCAGAGCTGGTGCTCGCTCTCGATCTTCCTGATGGTCCCCGACCGGCCGCGCATCACCAGCGAGCTGGTCACCGCCGCGCCCGACCTGAACCGCACGCCCTGCATCAGCTCGCCCTGGGTGATGCCGGTCGCGGCGAAGAACACGTCGTCCGACCTGACCAGGTCGTTCGTGGTGAGCACCTGGCTGAGGTCGTGCCCGGCGTCGATGGCCTTGCCGCGCTCGGCGTCGTCGCGCGGCCACAGCCGGCCCTGGATCACGCCGCCCAGGCACTTGAGCGCGCACGCGGCCACGATGCCCTCGGGCGTGCCGCCGATGCCCAGCATCAGGTCGATGCCGGTGCCCGCGCGGGCCGCCATGATCGCGCCGGCCACGTCGCCGTCGACGATGAACTTGATCCGCGCGCCCGTCTCCCTGATCTCCTTGACCAGCTTCTCGTGCCGCGGCCGGTCCAGGACGACCACCGTGACGTCGGACGGCGAGCAGTGCTTGGCCCTGGCCACCGCGTTGATGTTGTCGGCCACCGACGCCTCGATGTTCACCACGTCGGCCGCCTCCGGCCCGGTGACCAGCTTCTCCATGTAGAACACCGCGGACGGGTCGTACATCGAGCCGCGCTCGCTCACCGCGATCACCGACACCGCGTCCGGCATGCCGAGCGCCGTCAGCCTGGTCCCGTCGATCGGGTCCACCGCCACGTCGCAGTCGGGGCCGCTGCCGTCGCCGACGCGCTCGCCGTTGTACAACATCGGGGCGTGGTCCTTCTCGCCCTCCCCGATGACCACCACACCGTTCATCGACACCGTGTTGATCAGCTGGCGCATGGCGTTGACCGCCGCGCCGTCGGCGCCGTTCTTGTCGCCGCGGCCCACCCAGCGGGCCGCGGCCATGGCGGCCGCCTCCGTCACGCGTACCAGCTCCATCGCCAGGTTGCGGTCGGGGGCGTGCTCGCCCGTCGCGAGCGCTGCCGGTACCGACGTCTGATCGGACATGCTGAGCCTCCTCGTTGAGAACTCTCTCGATCGTAGTTGCCGGTCTATTCCCGGTCAGAGGGGGATAATCTGCCCAGCCCGGCTCAGCCCTCCGCACAAGGGCCGCCGCGCGATGGTCAGGGACCGGCGAAAAGGGATATCTATATGGGTGCCCCGCATGACGGAGACCGGATTTTGCGCCATATCGCGTGCGCGTAGGAGATCTCGCCTCCACCATGGACATGCGCCCCCGCCGTGGAGGAGATCGAATGAGCGAAGTGGAACACGCGGTGACCCAGCCTCGCACGTCCGAGCGGGGGGCTGCGACGCGGAGCTCGCTGCTGGCCGCCGCGCGGGAGGTCTTCGTCTCCAAGGGGTTCGCCGAGGCCGGCGTGACGGACGTCGTCGCCAGGGCCGACGCCAGCGTGGGCAGCCTCTACCACCATTTCTCCGGCAAGGCCGACCTCTACCTCACGCTGTGGGAGGAATGGCAGGCCCGCCAGGCCCAGCGCACCAAGCAGGCCGCCCGCACGGCCCGTGCCGCCGCCGAGGGCGACCCCATGCGGGTGTTCATCGACGCCGCCCGCGCCTACCTCGAAGGCTGCCTGGAGGAACGCGAGCTGGCCGCCCTGTTCCTGCGCGGCGACGGCCCGCCCGGCTTCGAGGTGGTCATGCGCGACAGGCTGCGGACGTGGGCCCAGCGCAACGCCGCCCTGTTCGAGGGCGAGCCCGCGCTCGTCGTCGTGGTCACCGGCGCCCTGGCCGCGGCCGTCAGCGAGATCGTCTTCTCCGGCGACGGCGCGATGGTCGACGACGTGCTGGCGATCATCGGCCAGATCAGGCCCGCCGCTTCGGCGACCGCGCCCTCCAGCGGGTAACCTCGCCAAGTGTGCGACGGTTCAGCCAAAGTTTCTACGGCTACGCGGTAGCCCTCTTCGTGTGCCTGGCGGGCGTGGGGCTCTTCATGCTCGTCGCCCCGCAGAGCCGCGAGGAGCACATCCCGCGGCTCGACTACTCCATCACCGTCGCCAACTTCGGGCACGGCGTGCCCTACCAGGTGTGGTCCCCGCAGAAGGACCCGGCGGGCTGGGTGCCCAACAGCAACAGGATCGCCAAGGGCGAGAACGGCGCTCAGGTGCTCTATTTGGGCTACGCCACCGCCAAGCGGCAGCACGCCATGTTCGCCCAGAGCGACGAGAAGCCGGCCGCCGAGTTCGCCAACCGCATGACCGGCATCGCCAAGCCGTCCGGCAGCCAGCAGGTGGGCGGGGTGACCTGGGAGAGGCGTTTCCGCGAGGACAAGAACCAGCGCTCGCTCGTACGGGTGCTCCCCGACGTCACCCTCGTGATCACCGGCACGGCCGACTGGCCCGAGCTGACCGAGCTGGCCGGGCTCCTGCAGCAGCGCGCCAAGGGGTGACCCTGGCCGGGCGCGGCGGCGTCTAGGGTGGTGGCCGTGGCAGACGAGAAGACACCTTCGTACGAGCAGGCCCGCGAGGAGCTGACCGAGGTGGTGCGCCGCCTGGAGACGGGCGGGCTCACCCTGGAGCAGTCGATCGAGCTCTGGGAGCGCGGCGAGAGGCTCGCGGCCGTCTGCGAGGAGTGGCTGCAGGGCGCCCGGGTCAAGCTCGCCGCCGCCATGGCGAGGCGCTCGGAGCCGGGCGCCGACGACGCCCCCTTCTGATCCGTCAGGAGGCGGTGCGGTTGAGCGCCACCACCGGGATGCGGCGGCTGGTCTTGGCCTCGTACTCCGCGAAGCCGGGGGCGATCTCGACCATGCGGGCGTAGAGCCGGTCGCGCTCGTCGCCCTCGACGAAGTCCGCCTTCACCTCGAACGTCTCGGTGCCGATCTCGGCGGTCGCCGTGGGGGTGGCGCGCAGGTTGTGGTACCAGGCCGGGTGGTTGTCGGCGCCCGCGTTGGAGGCGATGATCACGTAGCGGTCGCCGTCGGCCAGGTACATCACCGGCGTGGTCGTCTGCCGGCCGCTCTTGGCGCCCGTCGTCGTGAGCAGCACCAGCGACGCGCCCTCGAACGGGCCGCCCACCCGGCCCTCGTTGGCCCGGAATTCGTCAATGATCTGCTGGTTGAACGAGTTGGTCATCTCAGCTCCTGATAATCGGAGAGTTCTCCGATTCGGAGAATACCGGAGAGCTCTCCGTTCACAAGGGAGTTATGCTCCAGGCGTGTGCGCACGTCCACTGCTGCCCGTCGTCGGGCAGGCCCAGCCCGAGCGGGCCGACGCCGCGCGCAACCGCCGGAAGATCATCGAGGTGGCCGCCACGATGATCGCCGAGCGCGGCGCCGAGGAGCTCTCGCTCGACGAGGTCGCCAAGGCCGCCTGCGTCGGGGTGGGCACCGTCTACCGGCGGTTCGGCGACCGCGCGGGTCTCGTCCTCGCGCTGATCGACGAGCGGGAGCAGCGGTTCCAGGCGGCGTTCCTGAGCGGCCCGCCGCCGCTCGGGCCCGGCGCGCCGCCGGCCGAGCGGGTCACGGCGTTCCTGCACGCGCTGGTCGATCGCATCGTGGAGCAGCAGGACCTGTTCCTGCTGCTGGAGAACGGGCCGGGCAGGGCGCGCTACAGCGGGCCGTACAAGGTGCATCAGGTGCATCTGGCGAGCCTGCTGGCCGCGGCCCGGCCGGGGGCCCACGTCGCCTACCTGGCCGACGCGCTGCTCGCGCCGGTCACCGCCTGGCTGATCAAGTTCCAGCGGGAGGAGCGGGGAATGACGGTGGAAGATGTGAAGGCCGGCCTCGCCGAGCTGGCCGCCGCCGTCGTGCGGGTGCCCTAGTCCTCCGTACGGACCGTGAGCCGGTCGTCGCTCAGCCTGATCGTCAGCGGGGTGCCCGGCGGCACGTCCTTGGCCAGGCGCACGACCTCGCCCGACGGATGTTGCACGATCGCGTAGCCGCGCTCCAGCGTGGCCGCGGGCGACAACGCGACCAGGCGGGCCCGCAGGTGCGTGAGATCGTCGGCGGCCCGGTCGAGCGAGCCGGTCAGCGAGCGCCTGGCCCGCTCCCGCAGCGCGTCGACCTGCTCGGCCCGGCGTTCGAGCTCGCGCACCGGATCGGCCAGCGACGGCCGCGAGCGCACCGACGTCAGCCACGACATCTCGCGGTCGAGCCAGCCGTTGAGCACCCGCCGCCCGCGGTCGCGCAGCTGGCGGATCAGCGCGAGCTGCTCGCCCACGTCGGGGACGACCTTCTTGGCGGCGTCGGTGGGCGTGGAGGCGCGTACGTCGGCCACCAGGTCGAGCAGCGGGCTGTCCTGCTCGTGGCCGATCGCGCTGACCACGGGGGTGCGGCAGGCGGCCACCGCGCGCACCAGCGTCTCGTCGGAGAACGGCAGCAGGTCCTCCAGCGAACCCCCGCCGCGGGCCACCACGATCACCTCGACCTCGGGATCGGCGTCGAGCTTGCGCAGCGCCTCGGTGACCTCCCCGACCGCGTACGGCCCCTGGACGGCCACCTCCTCCACCTTGAACCGCACGGCCGGCCAGCGGCGTCGGGCGTTCTCCAGCACGTCGCGCTCGGCGGCCGAGTCACGCCCGCAGACGAGCCCGATCGTGCCCGGCAGGAACGGCAGCCGCCGCTTCCTGTCGGCGTTGAACAGCCCCTCGGTGGCCAGCAGCCGGCGCAGCCGCTCCAGCCTGGCCAGCAGCTCGCCCACGCCGACCGGCCGGATCTCCATCGCCGTGAAGGCGAACGAGCCCTTGTTGACCCAGAAGTCCGGCTTGACGTGCACCACGACCCTCGCACCGTCGGAGGGACGCGGCTCGGCGGCCTCGTAGACGCCGCGCGGAGCCGTGACCCGGGCCGAGACGTTGGCCACCGGGTCACGCAGGGTCAGGAACACCGTGCCGCCGCGCGCGCTCAGATCGGTGATCTGGCCCTCGACCCACACCGTGCCGAGTCTGCCGATCCAGCCGCCCACCATCTGCAGGACCGTGCGGATCGGCAGGGGAGACTCGGGTGTGGTCTTCGAGGTCATGGCGGAAGACTACGGGTTCGCTACGACTACTCCCCGGTCTGCAGCTTGGCCAGCCGGTTCTCGAACATGCGCACCACCTCGTCGCGGGCCTGGGTGGCGCGCTCGTAGGCGAGGTAGTCGCCGATCTGCTCGGCGGACTTGCCGCGCATCCTGGCCCGCAGCGAGGCCACGGTCAGCTCGGAGTAGCCGGGCAGCGGCTCGGCCAGGTCGTCCGGGACGGCCTTGGGCTCCGCCACGGGGGCGGCCGGCTCGGTGACGGCCTCCGCGGCGGCCTTGAGTACGCCGTCCTGGGGCGCGGCGACGGGCGCGGGCTCCTCGGTGACCTCGGTGACGGCGGCGGGCTCGGCGGCGGCCTTCGTCGCCTTCGCGGGCTTGGCGGTCGTGGTGGTCGCGGCGGCCTTCGTGCTCTTGGCGGTCTTCGTGGCCTTGGCGCTCCTGGCGGGCTTCGCGGCGCTCTTGGCGGCGGGCTCGGCCGCGGGCGCGACCTCAGCCTCAGCGACCGGCTCGACCTCGGCGGTGGCCTTGGCATCGGCGGCGGGCTCGGCCTCCGTCGGCGCCTCGGCCTTGACCTCGGCCTTGGCCGGCGCGTCGGCCTTCGCCGGGGCCTCCGTCTCGGCGACGGCTTCCGGCTCGGGCTCGGTCGCGGTCTTGGCGTCGGTCGTCGGCTTGGGCTCGGTCGTCGCCTTCGGCTCGGTCGTCGCCTTCGGCTCGGCTTCCGGCTCGGGCTCGGTCTCCGGCTTGGTGGCGGTCTTGCCCGCGGGGGCGAAGATGACCGGGTCCGGCTTGCTCTTGGCCGACCCGTTGGGCGCGGCCTCCGGACGCGGCGTGAAGATCACCGGCTCCTTGCGCGCCGGCTTCTCCTCCTCGGCCGGGGGAGCGGCGACCTGCGCGGCGGCGGAGGGACGGGACTCCTGCTCCTCCTCCTGCTCCTCCTTCGTGCCGAGCCCCTTGATGGAGTTCTTCACCCGGTCCACCACCAGCAGCGCCTGCCCGGCCGCGCTGAGCGTGGTCTGGACGACGAACAGCGGCAGATCCTTGGCCTTCTCCTTGAGTTCGTCCTTGTTGGTAACGGTTCTGGCGATGTTGCGTATCACGTCGCTGAGGGACATGACGTCTCCCTGGGAGGTCTGTATTGGACGGCCAGTCTGGCAAACGGCGGGCGACCACGCACGCGCAGCCCTGATGGCCGCTCCACGTAGCATAAGAAGTATGGAGCCCCAGACCCCCACTTCCCGCCGAGTACTCGTAGCCAAGCCGCGCGGCTACTGTGCCGGAGTCGATCGAGCCGTGGTAGCGGTCGAGAAGGCTTTGGAGCAGTACGGCGCGCCGGTCTACGTCCGCAAGCAGATCGTGCACAACACCCACGTCGTCAGGACGCTGGAGGCCAGGGGCGCCATCTTCGTCGAGGAGACCGATGAGGTGCCCGAGGGCGAGATCGTGGTGTTCTCGGCCCACGGCGTCTCGCCGGCCGTGCACGAGGAGGCCAGGCAGCGGGGCCTGCGCACCGTCGACGCCACCTGCCCGCTGGTCACCAAGGTGCACAACGAGGCCAAGCGGTTCGCCGCCCAGGACTACGACATCCTGCTCATCGGGCACGAAGGCCACGAAGAGGTCGAGGGCACCTCGGGCGAGGCCCCCGACCACATCCAGCTCGTCGACGGCCTCGACTCGGTCGAGAAGGTCCAGGTGAAGGACCCCGACAAGCTCGTGTGGCTGTCGCAGACCACCCTGTCGGTCGACGAGACCACCGAGACGGTCGCCCGCCTCAAGGAGCGCTTCCCCACGCTGATCGACCCGCCGAGCGACGACATCTGCTACGCCACCCAGAACCGTCAGGTCGCGGTGAAGGAGATCGCCGCCGAGGCCCAGCTCGTGATCGTGGTCGGGTCGGAGAACTCGTCCAACTCCAAGCGCCTGGTCGAGGTGGCCAAGGACTACGGCGCCGAGGCCGCGTACCTGGTGGACAACGCCGGCTTCATCCAGGACGAATGGCTCGAAGGCGTCACCACGGTCGGCGTGACCAGCGGCGCGTCGGTGCCGGAGGAGCTGGTCGACGAGGTGCTCGCGCGGCTGGCCGGCCACGGCTTCGGCGACGTGCACGAGGTCGAGTCGGTGCAGGAGAGCATGCGCTTCGCGCTCCCGCACGAGCTGCGCAAGGACCTTCGCGTCGGCTAGTCGTCGCCGCGCGGGGTGCCGTAGACCTTGGGCTCGAAGTAGCCCTCCGGCTCGGGCACGAACGGCTGGCGCGGGCGCGGCATCTCCGCGCCCGCCTTCAGCTCCTCGCGCAGCTCCCGCACGTTGTCGCGCAGGCCGCGCCGCCAGGCGACGGCCAGCACGACCGCCGATCCGGCGAACAGCCAGGGGGCGCCGCGGGTCAGCGAGCCGTACAGGCCAAGGGCCAGCGACTGCACGATCGACACCGAGCCGAACGCGCGCCCGAGCTCGACGAAGAGCGTCGCGCAGAAGAACACCAGCGGCGGCGTGACCACCAGCGACAGCAGTTCGCGCTTGTTGACCAGGAGCACGCCGAGCAGGCTCGACGCCACGAACGCGGCCCCAACCAGGTAGGACAGGCCGAGCACCGCGGTCAGGACATAGCCCGCCAGGGTGGCGACCAAGGTGAGCGCGATGGCGCCGCGAGCGGTCAGCCGGACGCCGGAACGCCTGCCCTTCTCTGCCACTGTCCCACCCCCGTTTACGGCGACCCGCCTGCCAACTTACCGTTCGAGTGCGAAATCAGAGACGTGGTTTCGAGCAGTTCGGGCGAGGCCAGGGGTCTCGGCAGCCCTTCGAGCATCTCCGGGGCGTCCAGGTCGCCGTCCACGACGCCCAGATCGTTTAGTTTGCGTGCGGTGACCAGGACGCGGCTTTCGAGCGAACCGACCGACTTGTTGTACGCCTCCACCGCCCGCGTCAGCGCCTTGCCCAGCGACTCCACGTTCCTGCCGAGGGACGACAGCCGCTCGTACAGCTCCTTGCCCAGCTCGAACACCGCCCGCGCGTTCTCGCTCAGCGCGGCCTGCTGCCAGGCGTAGTGGGCGGTGCGCAGCATCGTGATCAGCGTCGTCGGCGTGGCGATGTGCACCCGCCGCGCCATGGCGTACTCCAGCAGCGCGGGGTCGCGTTCGAGCGCGGGCGCGAGGAACGCCTCACCCGGGATGAACAGCACCACGAACTCCGGCGACGGGTTGAACCCCTGCCAGTACGCCTTGGCCGCCAGCCGGTCGACGTGCTCGCGCACGTGCCTGGCGTGCGCGTCGAGCCGGACGGTGGCCAGCGACTCGTCGCCCGCCTCGGCCGCCTCCAGGTAGGCCGCGAGCGAGACCTTGGAGTCGACCACGATGTTCTTGCCGCCGGCCAGCCTGATCACCATGTCGGGCCGCATCGCGCCCTCGACGACCTGCTCCTCGAAGTCGCAATGGCGCTGCATCCCGGCGATCTCGGCCACCCGGCGCAGTTGCAGCTCGCCCCACCGCCCGCGGGCCTCGGGCCGCTGCAGGGCCCTGACCAGCGCGGTCGTCTGAGAGCGCAGTTGCTCGTTGCTCTGCTGGACGAACTCCATCTGCTTGGCCAGCTCCGCCCGCGCCGCCCGCTGCCCGGCCTCGGTGTCGCGAAGCTGCGACTCGACCCGCGCGAGCGCGTCCTTCAGCGGCTCGACCAGGTGCTCGACGGCCTGCCTGCGCTGGTCGAGGTCGCCGGCGGCCTCCGCGCGGCTGGCCGAGAGCCTGGTCTCGGCCAGTTCGAGGAAACGCACGTTGTTGACGTCGAGGGCGCGTGTGGACAGGGCCTGGAACCGTTCGGCGAGCTGCTCCTCGACGTAGACCAGCTTCTCGGCGGCCGACCTGGCCCGCGCGTCGGCCTCGGCCACCCGTACCGCCGCGCGGGTCCTGGCGACCAGGAAGCCGACGAGGAGTCCGAGGGCGAGTCCAATGAGCAGCGAGACGACATCCACTCCAACGATGATTGCAGCACATCGCGTCTGGATCTTCCCGACACGCTTGCGGAATCCGCTTGTGCGCCGACTGATCCGTCACGCACAGTATTGGGATGGCTACCGGTACGAGTGTCGCCGTCGCCGTGTCCGCGGTGTCGATCGCCCTGATCGCCCTGGCCGGAGCCGTGATCACCGGGCCCGGGGCCGAGGGGCCGGCGGCCACCCGCCCGACCCTGCGCTGGACGCCCGGCGCCTGCGTCACCGACCGCTACTCGCTGATCCCCTGCAACGGCGGCGACTTCGAGGTGCTGGCCATCGCCCACGACCCGCCGCGGCCCGCCGACTGCCCCGACGACACCGACGACGTGCTCCGTATCGGCCTGGGTCGCACGGCCTGCGTACGGTCCTTCCTGGCCCCGCACGCCGGCCTGCCCGGCGGTGGCGGCGGCGTGCTCAGGCCCGGCGACTGCGTGGCGCTCGACGGCCGGGAACGCCCGTGCGCGGGCACCGGCTGGTACGGCAGATCCATCGCGATCGCCTCGACCGCGGACGAATGCCCCTCGACCACCCTCGACACGCTCGAAAGCGGAGCGGACGTCGTCTGCCTGGGCCCCGGCGGTCAGGTGCTCGCCGCGGGCGCGTGCGTGGCCAGACCGGCCGCCGAGGTCGTCGCCAGATCGGCCGTGACCAGGGCCGCCTGCGACTCGTCCGCGGCCTGGGCCCGCGTCGTCTCCTTCGAGACCACGCCCGCGGCCTGCCCGGCCGGCGTGCAGCGCTACCTGCGCGCGGCGCCCGGGACCTACCGTCCGGTGACCTGCCTGCACCTGCTCAGCAAGTAAACTCGCTGTCCGTGAGCCTTTCCATCGGCATCGTCGGCCTGCCCAACGTCGGTAAGTCCACGCTCTTCAACGCGCTGACCAAGACCGGCAACGCACTCGCCGCGAACTACCCGTTCGCCACCATCGAGCCCAACGTGGGGATCGTGGGCGTGCCCGACGACCGCCTGCCCAAGCTGGCCGAGATCTTCGGCTCGGCCCGCGTGCTGCCCGCCAAGGTCGAGTTCGTCGACATCGCCGGCCTGGTCAAGGGCGCCTCGGAGGGGCAGGGCAGGGGCAACCAGTTCCTCGCCAACATCCGCGACACCGACGCGATCTGCCAGGTCATCCGCGTCTTCGGCGACCCCGACGTCACGCACGTCGACGGCGAGATCTCCCCCAAGCGGGACATCGAGACCATCAACACCGAGCTGATCATGGCCGACCTGCAGACGGTCGAGAAGGCCGTGCCGCGCCTGCAGAAGGAGGCGCGCAACAACAAGGACAAGAAGGCGGCGCTGGAGGCCGCCGAGGCCGCGCTGGCCGTCCTGGAGACCGGCAGGACCATCTTCGAGAGCGGCCTCGACCGGGAGGAGCTGCGCGAGCTCCACCTGCTCACCGCCAAGCCCTTCCTCTACGTCTTCAACCTCGACGCCGACGAGCTGACCGACACCGCGCTCAAGGAGCAGCTGTCGGCCATCGTCGCGCCCGCCGAGGCCGTCTTCCTCGACGCCAAGATCGAGTCCGAGCTGGTCGAGCTCGACGAGGAGGAGGCGCTGGAGCTGCTCCAGTCGGTCGGCCAGGAGGAGTCGGGCCTGCGCCAGCTCGCCCGGGTCGGTTTCGAGACGCTGGGCCTGCAGACCTACCTGACCGCCGGCCCGAAGGAGACCAGGGCCTGGACGATCCGCAAGGGCGCCACGGCGCCCGAGGCGGCCGGCGTGATCCACACCGACTTCCAGCGCGGCTTCATCAAGGCCGAGGTGGTCTCCTTCGACGACCTGGTCGAAGTGGGCTCCATCGCCAGCGCCCGGTCCGCGGGCAAGGCCCGCATCGAGGGCAAGGACTACGTCATGCGCGACGGCGACGTGGTGGAGTTCCGCTTCAACGTCTGATCCGGCTATCCGAGCAGCCCGCCGAGCAGTGCCGCGGGGCCGCCGCTGAGCGGGCCACCGCCGCCACTGAGCGGGCCGCCGCCGGTGCCGGCGGGCTTCTTGTCGAAGTGGATGAGCTCGTTCGCGTACGTGCCGCCCTGGCACACGGCCTTGCCGCGGCCGACGGGGGAGACCTTGCCGCCCGCCTTCGTGCACTCGCTGTCGGTGACCCAGGAGGGCGCGGCGGCGGCCGGGGAGGGCGCGCAGAGGGCGAACGCGGCGAGCGCGGCGGCGGGCAGGAGGGCGGCGGCGAGGCGACGCATCACATCAGTCCAATCACGGTGGGCTAACTTTCGCTACGCTAGGTTACCGGCGGATCGCCGTCGAAAGCCCATCGTCCGGATGACGAACGCGCAGGCCCTTCCGGGATTATGTGATTCCGGGACAACTGACGCGTCAACCACTTTGGGGCCCTACGCGTCGAATCGTCACGGCGATCACGCTGACTCGGGAGGCCCTCATGATCCGACGCATCATCCGGAAACGACGTCCGGCGCCCACCCTCGCGGGCATCAGCCTGGAGGAGGAGCTGGCCCTGATCAGGGTCGAGCTCATGTACGGGCTGCGCGTCAACCGTGAGGCATACCTGCGCAGGAAGGTCGACGAGCGCAACGAGCTGGCCAGCCGCATGCGGGAGCGGGACGCCGCCTCGATGCTCGCCGACCTGCGGGGGTCGCTGGAGCGTGCGGTGTCGCCCACGGTCGTCGACCTGCACAGCCGTCGCCGGGCACGCACGAGCCAGGACCCCGAGCCCGCCTGAGCCGAGACTGTCGTACCCCCAGAAGTGGTGCATAACACCCTCTGTCCTCCTCTCATGCCAAATGCGCAGGTCGTGAGCATCTATGCCTGTTTTGGACAGGAACTCATGTCCGCCGCGCTAGGCGGAAATGGGCGTCTGGCCTGGTCAAATGGTGATTCCGCCAGTAAGTGACGGGAAGCGGCACTGACGCCTGCCATACGGATCCGGTTTGCCGTCAGGGCGGTCATGCCTGCAGCATGGGCGTGGCTTTCCTGGAAGAATGGCGGGACCGGATAGGGTGACTACTTCACCGCGGATGATGGGGATCGGCAACGGACGACACCGCGCCAACCGGGGGGATCGGCGCGAGCGGAGGCGTGATGGCTCGTAGGTCTACCGTCCAGCACGATCCTCGGATCGCTGGCGAGCCCGAGCTTTCCGCGCGCCCGGACATGGCTGACTTCGACGCGCCGCCCTCGCGCAGGCCACGTCGGGGCGGCTGGTCCGGTGGCGGCGGACGGTGGCTGGTCTGGGCCGGCCGCATCATTCTCTGGGCGCTTATTGTGGTTATCGTGGTGAATGGGATTCGTGCCCCATTTGAGCGGTTTACCCAGCAAGAGCCCACGACGACGAATGGCGCCGCCGTGGCGCACAAGGGATTCCCCGCTGACCAGGGCATGGCTTTCGCCGCCCAGTTCGCGGGGGTCTATCTGAATTTCAGCCCGGAAGACGCGGCCAGCCGCACCAGGAAGCTCGCCGCGTTCCTGGCCGAGGGTATGGACGCGCAGATGTGGTGGGACGGCTTCGGCAAGATGGCCGCCGTCGCGATCCAGCCGTACGACATCGAGGCGACCGACGCCCAGAACGCCGTGGTGAGCGTGGCCTTCCAGTCCGGGCCGCGCCGGCTCATGCTGTCGGTCCCGATCTACTACTCAGGCGACGACAACGGCAGGCGGTTCGTCATCTCGGGCCGTCCGGCGATCCTTCCCGCGCCGGCCCCCGCCGACCTGCCGCAGCTCGCGAAGCCGGAGACCGACGACGCTGCGGCGGCCGAGCTCAAGCCGCAACTGGAGGGCTTCTTCAAGGACTACGCCTCCGGCGACACCGCCGGGCTGCAGCGCTACGTGGCCGCCGGGAAGAACCTGCCGAGCTTCGGCAGCGCCTTCACCTTCGCGGAGCTGAAGGACATCGTGGTGCCTGTGGGGGGTGCCACCCGAGAGATCCAGGCGGTCGTGGTGTGGATCGTGCCCAACGGCGACGCTCCGGCCACGCCGAGCGCCACCGACCCGGCCGCCGTGGGTGGGCGGCTGGAGCAGGCCTACCGCCTCACCGTGGAGAAGCAGGGCGACAAGTGGTACGTCGCCGACATCCGCGGCGCTGGTCGGGCCGTTGGATAGACGCACGGCCGCGCTGCTGTTCGGTACCCCCCGGGAGGACAAGAAGTGACGTTGAAGACCGTAGTGCTCACCTTGATCGAAATGACGCCGTCGCCGTCGCCGACCGGCATTGACACCGGAGGGCTCGCCAACTTCCTGCGTGCCTTCTTCGCCCCGCTGTTCCTGGTAGTCGTCTCCGTGGTCGCGCTCTTCTTCCTCTTCACCCGCGAGATCACGCGTTTCGTCCAGTTCCTCATCCTGGCTGTGGCCATTGGAGTGATCTTCTACGTTCCCAACATCATCGAGGTGACGGCGAAGGCGATCGCGGGCGCTCTCGGCATCAAGTAAAGGGTTGAGACCGCTCCAGGGCGGTCATGTACGAGCGGGTGGAGAGGAGGACTGCGTGGACCTGCCCACGTATACGAACATCTGGCGCATCGAGAAGCGGCTCTACAAGCTCTACGACCTTCGCCTCCCGATGCCGCTCCCCATCGTCTGGATCGGCGTGTTCGTCGGGGTGTTCGTGCCGTGGTCACTCCTGCTGATCCTGGTGGGCGTGCCGGTGGCCATGCCGTGGCACGTGCTGTTCCTGGTCCCGCCGGGGATCGTGACGTGGTTGTCCACGCGTCCCGTCATCGAGGGCAAGCGGCTCACCGAGCTTCTGGAGTCCCAGCTGCGCTATCTGGGCCAGCCCAAGGCCTGGTACCGGCTCGCGCCCACCTCCGAGCCCGAGGCGGTCACGTTCTCGGGGCGCATCTGGCGTACCACTCGGGTCCGGGTCAAGGCGAAGGCGGCGCGTAAGGCCCGCCAGCCGCAGCGCAGGCGCGAGGGACAGCGGATCACGGGTCCGCGCCAGGTCCGTCCGGCCGTGGCCGCCGCGGCGGCGGCCGCCCAGCAGGCGCCGGTGGCCGAGGCGCGTACCGGGTGGGGGTCGCGTACCAGGCGGGGCACGGCGCCCGCGCTGGGGTCGCAGGCCGGCCGTCCCGCCCCCGCGTTCGGCCGGGACGTGCCGCTGGTCCTGGTCCCCGGGGATGAGAACGGACCGGCGCTGCCGCCGGTCGAGCATGACGTCGCCGCCGGAGAGCTGGCCAGCCGCGAGCTCACCGGCGGCGCCCTCCCGGCCCGCCCCCGCCGCGCCGCCCCCGACCGCCGCTCCGAACGCGACGCGACCGGCTCGGAGACCGCCGTTCCCGAGTCCGCCGTTCCCGAGGAGCGGGCTGCCTCCGAGGCGGCGCAGCCGGGCGGGCGCAGGGGCTCCACGGGCAGGGCGTCGGGCGAGCGTACGGGCTCCGCTGCGGGCGAGGTGCAGGGTGGCCGTGGGGCGGTCGTGCCGATCCGGCCGGCGGAGGGGCTCAAGCCCGTGGCCGGCAAGCCGATCGACACCGAGGCCCTGCGGCGGTTGCGCCGGCTCGCCGCCACCGCCGACGCGCCCGGTGAGGCGGCGGGTCGAGCGGAAGGCGAGCGCGGCGCCGCAGAGCGCCGCGACGACGTCACCGGACGTCGTGAGAGCACGGACGAGCGTCGCCAGGGCGTCACCGGCCGTCCCGAGGGCGTGGGCCGCGAGGACGAGAACACGACCGCCCGCGACCAGCACAGGAAGGGGCAGCCGCCGCGGGTCGCGCCCGGGACGGTGATCCTGGGCGCGCAGCGTTCCTGGCCCCCGGTCGACCCCGACGCCAAGCCCTTCTCCGGCCCACCCCTCCGCCTTGAGGACCAGATCCCCAACCCCCAGCCCCCCGCCGACACCCCACCCGCAATCGAAGCGGGGCATGTGGGCGAAGCCGGGCATGTGGGCGAGGGCGCGCACGCGGGAGAAGGCGTGCACCTGGAAGAAAGCGCGCACATGGGAGAAAGCGTGCATCCGGGCGAGCAGGCGCGGACGGGCGCGGGTGTCCCGGCGGGCAAGGGCGAGGGCGAGTCGGCAGGCGAAGGCGCTCCCGTCGGGGAGACCGCTCCTGCCGCCGGCACGGACGCTCCGAGGCCCGACGCGCCCGACGCCGAACGGTCCCTCAAGACCGCGCACAAGGCTGCCACAGAAGTCTCCGCCCCCGCCGAAGCCTCCGACCGGGGCGAAGCTCGCACCGACCGGGAAGTCTCCGCTGGCAGCGAAGCTCGTGCCGACCGCGAAGTCTCCGCTCGCGCCGAAGCCTCCCTCCACAGCGAAGCGCCCGCTGACCGCGAAGCCCCCGCCCGCAGTGAAGCCCCCGTTGGTGGCGAGGATGCTGCCGAGCGGCCCGGCTCCGGCGAAGTGCACGCGTCCGCCGGGCAGGATGTCCTCGCTGGGCAGGGCACTCCCGACGGGAGGGTCGGTGCTGGGAGGCGGGGCGTTTCCGAGGGTGAGAATGCCGCCGCCGAGCGGAGGGCTTCCCCAGAGGTTTCCGCCGACGCGGCCGCCGAACGGCCTGAGGGCGCACGTACGGAGGCACCGGCCGACCGGTCCGCCGGCGATGGACCCGCGCCGGACGAGCAGCCCGAACCTTCCGAGGCGTACGGCGAACCCGGACGGGACGTGGCGGCGCGGCGGCGGCCCGGTGGCGGCAGGCCGGGGGACAGGGCCGCCGGGTTCGTGGCGCCCGTGCCGGTTCCCAGGCCCGCCGAGGGACGGGTGCGCAGGGTCGAGTCCGTGGTGGGCCGGGACTCCGGCGGATGGCGCAGGATCGCCCAGGTCGTGGTGGGCGGAGGCGGCGTACGCACCGACGGGTCCGAGATCGACGAGGCCAGGGCCAGGGCCGTGTTCGGCGGGAGCCGGCGGATCGTGGTGCTCGGCTGCACCGGCGGCGCGGGCCAGTCCACGACGGCGCTCATGCTCGGCCACACCTTCGCCACCTACCGCGACGACCGGATCGTCGCCGTCGACGCCAACACCGGCGGCACCACGCTGACCAGCAGGATCGAGCCCGAGACGCCGGAGACCCTCACGTCGCTGCTGTCCGGCCTCGACCAGGTCAGCGGCTACCTGACGATGCGGGGCTTCACCACCCGCACCGCCTCCGGCCTTGAGGTGATCTCGGCCGACACCGACGCGGGCGCCGAGCAGCGGCTCGCCGACCGCAGCTTCTTCTCCGACCACCGCCTGGGCGAGTCGATGCGCCTGCTCGACCGCCACTACAAGCTGTCGGTCATCGACCCGGCCGCCGCGCTCGCGGCCCGCATCCTGCCGTACGCCGACCAGCTCGTGCTGGTGGTCCCGGCGAGCGAGGAGGCGGCCGAGGCGGTGGCGATGACGTACGAGTGGCTCGACGGGCACGGCTGCGGCGAGCTGCGCAGGCGTGCGGTGATGGTCGTCAACGGCGTGAGCAGGCGGTCGATGGCCGATGTCGAGCAGGCGGAGGCGGTGGCCAGAGGCAGGTGCCGGGCCATCGTCAGGGTCCCGTGGGAGGACGGCCTGGCGCCTGGAGGCGCGGAGATCGTCGACCCCGGTCAGTTGCGCGCGGCCGGACGGCGGGCCTACCTCGCCCTCGCCGGCGTCGTGGTTGCAGGCTTCGCGGTACAGGCACACGGACAGGCCGTCCGACCGAGCGAAGAGGAGTTGGCGAGTGACCCCCCGGGCACGAGAATCGGTGAGCGTTAAGTGAACATGCGAGCAGGTCTGGCCCGTTCATGCGCCGAGGGGGCGGCATGAGCAGGGCGTCCCGAGCGCACCAGCGTCTCGCGGTCCGCTACTTCGACGACCGCATCCTGCTCACGGACACCTGCGCGTGGGCGTACTTCCGGCTTCCGACGGTCAGCTACGAGTTCGTCACGCCGGAGGAGCGCGAGGCGCTGGCCACCAACGTCACGATCGCGCTGGCCGCGATCAGGATGCCCGACGCCGAGGTCCACCTGCGGGTCGCGCACCGCACCTACCCGGCGGCCGAGTGGGCGATGGCGCTCAACGCCACCTCCGACGAGGGGCCGGGCTGGCGCGACTACCTGGAGGAGATGTACCGGCACGTCTGGGCGAAGGACTTCTGGTCGAAGGAGGTCTACCTGGGCGTCCGCCTCGGGCCGCGCGGCAAGCAGCTCGGCAGCGGCGTGCTCGCCCAGCTCCTCGGCTTCTACCAGAAGACCGAGAAGGCGCTCGGCATGGAGGACGACCACGTCCCGGACAGCGAGATCGGCCGCTGGACGGAGTCGGCCGAACGGCTGGGCCGGGCCCTGGCGTCCAGTGCCCTGTACGCCAGGCACGCCACGTCCGTCGAGGTGGCCTGGCTGTTCCAGCACGCCGCCGCCGGAGCGGTCGGCGACCCGCCGTCCTCGGCCAGCCCGAAGCGGCGCTGGGGCAAGGGCGAGATCGAGTCGCTGGTCGAGGGCGAGATCCACAACGGCAGGTCGTTGCTGCGGATCGTGCAGCCGCAGGGCGACTCGTACGTGGCCCACCTGTCGTTCGCCCGCTTCCCCGACCTCATGCCGTTCCCCGACGGCGAGCCGTGGATGCACTTCGCCGACCAGCTGCCCTTCCCGGTGGAGATCTCGTCCAGGATGCGGCTGATCCCGCCGGTCAAGGCGTCGAAGGACGTCGCGCGCAAGCTGGCCCACGCCCGCGACATGGACCACCACATCCGTGAGGCGGGCGCCGAGGCGCCGATCGCGCTGGCCGAGCAGATCGACGCGGCCCGCATGCTCGAACACGGCATCACCAAGGAACGACTGCCCTTCGTGTACGGCTGGCACCGCCTGATCATCTCGGCCCCCACGGAGGACATCTGCGTGCAGCGGGTCGAGGCGGTCGTCGAGCACTACCGCGACATGGGCATCGACGTGGTGAACTCGACCGGCGACCAGTTCTCGTTGTTCTGCGAGACGCTGCCGGGCGAGAAGGTGCGCGTCAACGCCTACGCCCAGCGCCAGCCGCTGCGGACGATCGCGGGCGGCATGGCCACGGCCACCGTCGACCTCGGAGACCGGCTCGACGACGGCAGTGAGGGCTGGCTCGGGCCGTATATCGGGGAGACGGTCGGCAGGGCGCGCAGCATCGTGCACTTCGACCCGCTGCTGGCCGCGAGCCGCAACCGGCCGACCGCCATCGCGATCACCGGCGAGCCGGGCGGCGGCAAGACCACGCTCGCGCTGCTGATGATCTACCAGATGGCGCTGCGCGGGGTCACGGTCGCGGTGATCGACCCGAAGGGCGACGCCGAGTCGCTGGTCCAGCTCCTGGAGAAGCGCGGGCGCAAGGCCAGGGTGATCCCGCTGGGCTCGGCGGCGCCGGGGCTGCTCGACCCGTTCTCGTTCGGCGACGACATCGCGGCGAAGAAGACCATGGCGACCGAGACGTTGCGGCTGCTGCTGCCCCGCATGTCGGAGGAGCGCGAGTCGGCCATGATCCAGGCCGTGGCCGCGGTCTCCAACGGCCCCGACCCGTCGCTGGGCAAGGTGGTCGACTACCTGGAGCAGGCCGACGACCCGGCCTCCAAGAACCTGGGCGCGGTGCTGCGTTCCATGTCGGAGATGCACCTGGCCAGGCTCTGCTTCGACCCCTCCGGCGGCGACCAGATCGACAGCGAGGGGTGGACCACCGTGTTCACCCTGGGCGGCCTGACGCTGCCGGACGTCGCCACGACCAGGGACGACTACTCCTACGAGCAGCGACTGTCGGTGGCCCTGCTCTACCTGGTCTCGCAGTTCGCCCGCAGGCTGATGAACGGCCTCGACCGGCGGGCCCCCAAGGCGATCTTCCTGGACGAGGCGTGGGCCATCACCTCCACGCCGGAGGGCGCCAAGCTGGTCCCCGAGGTCAGCCGCATGGGCCGGTCCAGGAACACCGCGCTCGTCCTGGTCTCCCAGAACGCCGGAGACCTGCTGAACGAGCAGGTGACCAACTGTCTGTCCTCGGTGTTCGCGTTCCGTTCCACCGAAAGGGTGGAGGTGGACCACGTCATGTCGCTGCTCGGCGTGGAGCCGTCGGAGGAGCACAAGGCCGTGCTCCGCTCGCTCGGCAACGGCGAATGCGTATTCCGTGATCTGGATGGCAGAGCCGGGCGCATCGGAGTAGACCTGATCTCCGAAGAACTGCTCCGCTGGCTCGACACGAACCCGACACACGACAAACCAGACGGTGGCGGGCATGATGATCTTCGAGGGGGCGTGGGCAGGGCGCAGGAGGTACGGTCATGAAGATCCGACTATCCCGACGACTGGCGCTGGCGCTCGCGCTCGTCAGTGCCGTCCTCGTGGTTCCGCTGGTGGTGGGCGGTTTCTCCACGCCCGTCGCCGCGGCGCCCTGTGACCTGTCGGGGCCGCTCAACCCCGAGATGATCGGCGGCGGCACCGACGGCATGATCCAGCCGCCGCCTCCCGCGGGCGGCGTCCAGGCCCCGACGACGAACTACGGCCAGTTCGGCATGGCCGGCCAGTTCTGGCAGACCCACGGGCTCGGCTGCTCCGACTACGTCGCCGTGCTCGGCAACATGTGGGCCAACGGCGTCTTCACCGCGGCCAAGGCCATCGACCGGCTGACGATCACGACGTACCAGGCGGCCGCGACGGAAGGGCCGCTCCAGTCGATCAAAGACGTCGTCGACGACATCGTCCAGAACCTGTCCGAGGCCATGTACTGGCCGTTCCTGCGGCCGATCGTGATCCTCGGCGCCATCTGGCTCGCCTGGTACGGCCTGATCCGCAAGCGGGCCACCACCACCGCCGAAGGCGTGATCTGGATGGTCCTCGCGGTCACCGTGGCCGTGTGGTTCTTCAGCAGGCCCGGCGACTTCACCGGGCTCGGCAAGGTCGTGACCGACAAGACGGGCGAGGTGGTCAACTCCGCCTTCTCCGGCCTGCCGGGCGCCGGCGGCGCGTCCTGCCTGCCGCCACCCGGCCAGACGAACCCGCAGGTCAAACCGGGCGGTTACGGCCAGGTCGGCACCGCGGGCGTCGACCAGAACGCCGACGCCCTGTGGTCCACGCTGGTCTGCAAGCCGTGGCTGGTGGGCATGTTCGGCACCTCCGACCCGCAGCAGCCGATCGTGCGCGACTTCGGGCGCAAGATGCTGGAGACCCAGTCGATCGCCCCCGCCGTGGCCGGCCAGCCTGCCCCCGACATCGCCGCCCACCAGGCCGAGTACGCCAAGGTCGCCGAGCTGCTCAAGAACGACTCCCGCTACACCGTCTTCTCCGGCCGCGACTGGTCGAGCAGGCTCGGCGTGGCCGTCGGCGCGCTCATCGCGGCGGTGGTGGCCGGATTGCTGATCTTCCTGGTGGCGGTCTCGCTGCTGGTGCTCAAGGTGGGCTTCCTGCTGCTGCTGATACTCGGGCCGGTGTTCCTGCTGGTCGGCGTACATCCGGGCAGCGGGCGCATCATCGCCATGCGGTGGGTTGAGATGCTCGTCGGCACGCTGCTCAGGCAGGCGGTGCTGACGCTCGTGCTCAGCGTCCTGGTCTACGGGTATGCGCTGATCATCTCCACGGCCATGCCCTGGGGGCTCCAGGTGCTGTTCATGGCCCTGCTGACGATCGCGGTGTTCTTCTACCGGCGTCCGTTCCAGCACCTGTTCGCGTCCTTGAGCGGCCACACGGTCACCACCCGCATGCTCGGCGACGCCGCGAGCTCGCCCGTCCTGGAGCGGGCCGCGAACGTGTTGCCGCCGGTCGCCGGGGCCAAGCTCGGCCGGTGGGGCCTGCGCAAGGCCGAGCCGCTCATCAGGGCGGCGGCGGCCGGCAGCGGCGCGGGCGCGGCGGCCGGGGCCGCGGTCGCCCAGGCGCGGATGCGCGGCGAGGAGGGCGAGGGCGTCTCGGCCGGCACCCGCATGCCGGTGGCGGCCGCGCCGCTCGACACCGACCAGCACGGCGGCAAGGCGGGGGCCAGGCCCCCGCTCGAACCCCGCAGGGGCACCGCGCCCCCGCTCAACCTCGGCGGCCAGTCCGGCAGGACGCGCGGCGCCGCGGCCGGCGGCTCCGGTGGCGCTGCGGCGGGCGGCACCCCGTCCGGGGGCATGGCCTCGGGGGCCACGGCCTCCGGCGGCGGTTCCAGCAGCGGTGCCGGCGGCGGTGGCTGGTTCGGCGGGCGGTCGGGCGGCGGATGGGCCTCGCGCGGCGGTGCTTCGGGCGGCTCGCGTAACGGGTCGTCGGGCGGCTCGCGGGGCTCCCGGTTCGGCGGGTCGGGCGGGTCGGGTGGCTCGCCGTCCTCGGGGTCGCGGTCGCGTGGCTCCGGTGGCGGGCTGTTCGGCGGCGGTTCGGGGGCCGGGTCCGGCGGGTCCGGCGGGCTTCTCGGCGGAGGCGGTGGCGGGTCCAGGAACGGTGGCGGATCCAGGAACGGAGGCGGGTCGCGGAACGGTGGCGGGTCCAGGTCCGGAGGGTCTGCGTCCCGGCCGTCCGGTGCGTCGTCGGGGTCCAGGATCTTCGGCTCGGACGAGCCGTCGTCCCGCTCGTCCGAGGCGCCGCCGCTGTGGCTGCGCGGCAGCGGCAACGGCGGTTCGGGTGACGATCCGTCGGTGCCGTTCTGGCTCAAGCCCAACCGAGGCAAGGACTGACAGTGGCTCAGTCCGGTGACAAGCGCGGGCTGGCCTTCGCCGCCATCGTCGTGGTCATCGCCGCGGTCGGCGTCTACCTCACGATGTGGCCCAGCTCGGACGATCCGCCCGAGCAGGCCCCGGCAACGGGCGCGACGTCCGCGTCCGCGCCCACGGCGGCGAGCAAGCCGCTGGCCACGGCCAGCGCCGCGCCGTTCGACGTCTACTCGTACCTGCCGATGAAGAAGGAGCAGCTCGCCGCGGCGGCGGACCTCGCCGAGCGCTTCACCGCCGTCTACGGCACCTTCAGGTACGACGAGGAACCGGCGGCGTACGCCACGAGGGTCAAGACGTTCACCACCGCCGAGCTGGGCAACATCCTCGCCCGGACGCTCACCTCGGCGGGCACCGTCCAGCAGAACCGCGACGACCAGATCGTCTCCCAGGCCACGGCCAGGCTGAAGGAGATCAGGCAGATCGAGAAGACCTCCATCGTCTTCGTCGTGACCGAGACCAGACAGGTCACCGCGAAGAGCGGCAACAGGCAGGACGTCGAGGACCTGGCGGTCACGGTGAGCCAGCTCGGCGCCGACTGGCGGATCTTCGACGTGCTGCCCGCCACCGAGGGCCAGGACGGGGACAGCTAGCGGTGAAGCCCTCCCCAACCCGCCTGGCGCTGCTGCTCGGTCTCGCCGGGATCCTGCTCCTGGCCGCGATCATCATCTCGCCGATGCTGCTGGTCACGATGCCGTCCTTCCTGAACGGCGGCGGCGAGGGCTCGGTCGACTGCGAGGGCGGCACCCAGGTGCAGGAGGTGTCCGACTCGGGCGCCGCCGACATCCCGGGCGAATACCTCGACCTGTACAAGAAGTGGGGCAAGAAGATCGGCGTCCAGTGGACCATCCTGGCCGCCGTGGGCAAGCGCGAGACCGACCACGGCCGTTCCGACCTGCCCGGCGTCAAGAGCGGCACCAACTACGCGGGCGCGGCCGGGCCGATGCAGTTCCTGATCTCGACCTGGGGCGGCAAGGCGCAGATCCCGATCTCCTCGACGTTCAACGGGTACGCCTCCGATGGCGACGGCGACGGCGTGGGCGACGTCTACAACCCCGCCGACGCCATCCTCGGGGCCGCCAAGATGCTCAAGCGTAACGGCGCGCCCGAGAACGTCCGGCGGGCCCTGTTCACCTACAACCGCGCCTGGTGGTACGTCGACCAGGTCGAGGAGATCGCCAGGAAGTACGCCAAGTCGGGTGAGGTGGAGGTGCCGCCGCAGGCCTCCGAGGAGTGCGACGACCCCCTGGTGGCGGCCGCGCCCAGCGACGTCGTGGCCAAGATCCTGCAGTACGCGCTGGCGCAGCGCGGAAAACCGTACCTGTGGGGCGGCACCGGACCGGACGCGTTCGACTGCTCGGGCATCATCTACGCGGCCTACCGGGCCGCCGGGCTGAGCATCCCGCGCACCACGTTCACGCAGTGGCCGTTCGGGGTGAAGGTGTTAGCGGGCCAGGAACAGCCCGGTGACCTGGTGTTCTTCAACGCCGGTCCGGGCACGTCGGCCGACAACCCCGGCCACGTCGGGCTGATCGTGTCGAAGGGCAAGATGCTGGAGGCCCGGTGCACGCTCTGCGGGCCGATCAAGGTCACGAGCTACCAGGCGCGTGACAACAAGGTGGGCTTCACCCGTCCCCTGCAGAACCCCGATGTGCTCGACCAGCTCAAGAAGCTGCAGAATCCCGCACTATGAGGATGACGAACGCATGAGCACGATCGTGGTCGCGGCGGTGATCGTCGCCCCCGGCGGCAGGGTGCTGGCCGCGCAGCGCGCCGCGCCCGCCGCGCTGGCCGGAGGCTGGGAGTTCCCCGGCGGCAAGGTGGATCCGGGGGAGAGCGAGGTCGCCGCGCTGGTCCGGGAGTGCCGCGAGGAGCTCGGCGTGGAGATCGCGGTGGGCGCGCGCGTGGGCGAGGACTGGGCGCTGTCGGAGGGGTACGTCCTGCGCGTCTGGCTGGCCACGCTCACCTCCGGCACGCCCGAGGCCCGTGAGCACCTGGCTCTTCGCTGGCTGGGGCCGGGGGAGTACTACGACGTGGAGTGGCTGGGGGCCGATCTGCCGATCATGAAGACCGTGGAGAGTCTGCTCCAGCAGGATTAGACCGTCTCTCTCTGTGACATAACGATTACTACACGTGATTTGTCGCAGTGGGGGAGTGGAGTGATGCGGCGTGGCTGGATCCTTTCTGGAGCGCTGATCCTGGTGGCGTTGCCCTCCGTGCCCGTGGCGGCGGCGGGGGTGACGCTCGTGCTCGAACGCGTGAGCGGCCCCGAGGGGGTGGGGCAGTGGATCAGGACGGGTGACGTCCAGCGTTTCAGGGTCCGGCTCAACGGGATGGGCAAGGGGGCCAAGATCGCGGTGGCGACCAGCCCGGCGGCGGCGTTGTCGGGGTTGGCCTGCCCGTCGTCCTCCGGCGCTTCCCGGCTGTCGGCCGATGGGGCTGAGGACTCCGAGGGTTTTGGTGGGGGCGGGCTGGTTCCGGCATCTGAAGGGGAACCCGTGCCGGGGCCGTGGAGCGCCGGAAGTGTGACGGATCCGGATGTCGGGGCGTTCCCGGAGGAACCGGAGACGTGGCGGCCGTCGCGGGGCGGGCGCCTGACCCGGGCGGAGGCCGGTCGCGGCGCGCCGCAGGTGGGGGCCGACCGGGAGGCGGCACAGTTCGGTCCGGGCGCGCCGGACTCCCCGCACGTCGGGGCCGGTCAGTGGATGCCGCCGGAGCGCGCGGCCCAGGGGATGCCACGCGCCGAGGCCGGACAGAGGGCGCCGCGCGCCGAGGCCGGACAGGGCGCGCCGTGGGCTGAGGGCGGTCAGGGCGCGCTGTGGGCCGAGGGCGGTCGGGGCGTTCCTCGGGCTGAGGACGGTCAGGGGATGCTTCCGGCCGAGGGGGGTCCGGGTGGGGGGCAGGTCGGTGGTGGGCGGCAGGCGGCCGGGGTGCTGGCCGCGCGGGCGCTGGCCGGCGAGGAGGGTGCGGCTTCCGGCGGCGGTACGCTGCCCGGCGCGCAGGTCTGCGCCCTTGGGACGGTCTACGGGGAGCGGGCGTTGGACGTGACCTTCCAGGCACCCGAGGGGGCCAAGGAGGTGGTGCTCGCCGCGGTGGCCAGGATGCGGACGCCCTCCGGTGGGCTGACCACCATCAACAGGACCACGTCCATGCAGGTGGCCGAGGAGATGCCGCGCGAGGCCGCCACGATCAGCGGTCAGGCGGTGCCCGTTCCGGCCACGGCTCCCCACAAGCGGCGGCGGCCGGGCCGGCAGGTGCCAGGCGCACGGGGGCGGCAGCCGGGCGCCGCCGGGCTTCTGGCGGGGACGGGTGGAGGCGTCGCCGGGCTGGCGCCGGGGGCGGGGGGAAGGCGCGAGGCGTCCTCCCCGGCGCGGCCGGGACGACGGCGGGAAGGGGCGTCCTCCCCGGAGGGGCCGCAGGCTCGCCGATCACCGGTGGAGCCCGAGGGGCGCTCCCGCGCGTCGGCGGCGGGGGCGTGGCGCGGGCACCGCGGGCGGGAGGCACGGGCGGAACCCTGGGGGCGTTCCCGCGGGCGGGCGGCATGGGCCAGGGCGCTGTCCCCGGAGCGACCGGCCGCGTGCCCGGCGGCGCGCGGGGGACGGCACAACGCGGCCTCCCCGGCGGCCTGACGGCAGGAAGCCTGCCTGGCGGCGCGGCGAGCGGCTTGCCGGGCGGGCTGGCGGGGAGCCTGCCCGGTGGTGCGGCGCACGGAGGGTTGTCCGGCGCGGCAGGGCTGCAGCAGGGCGGGGTGCCCGGGACGACACATCAAAGCCTGTCCGGCGGCGCGGTATCGGGAAGCCTGCCCGGCGGCATGCCACCGGGGAGCGTGGCCGGAGGTGTGGCCCCGGGGAGCGTGGCCGGGGGTGTGGCGCCAGGAGGCGTCGCCGGGGGCATGATGCCCGGTGGCATCCCAGGGGGCATGACGCCTGGAGGCATGGTGCCGGGGGGCGTCGGTGGTGCGGTGTCGGGGTTCGGCGGGGTGCAGGCGGGTGCGGTTCCCGGCGGCGGGGTGGTGAGCCTGGCGCCGCAGTCGGGGGCCGGGGCGCCGTGGCCGGTGCAGGTCGTGGAGGCGCGGAAACCGATTCGTCCGGTCGCGTACGCCAGCCCGCTGGACGGGCCGCGCGGCTTCTCGCTGGTCATCGGGGCGATCGGCGTCCTGCTGGGGGCCTTGTGGCTGGTTACGCGAGCAAAACGCCGCCATAAGCCGCGAAACGTATGGTAATTCCGTCTTTACTGTTGCTTTGACCCGACTAGTATTCCCTTGACCATGGTTCCGGGACTATGCGGAGGGCTCCGGTGGCACGCACGCGAGCGACGGCCGTGTCCGCGATCGTGCTGGCGCTCGGGCTCACGGGCGCCGGCGTGGCTCCCTTCGTCGGTCAGAGCGCGAGCGCTTCGGTCGGTCGCGCGGCGTTCGACCCGGCCGTGGAGCCGTGCGACGCGGGCCAGACCTGCGATCCGCAGACCACGGTCACGGTCACGACGACGTTAGGCACGCCCACGCCGGAGGAGGCTCCGGAGACGACGATCACCCACACCGTCACCGCGAGCCCGACGAAGACCACGAAGGCCCCGAAGCCGCCCAAGACCACCACGGCGCCCACGCCGCCGCCCGTCCAGGAGACGACGCAGCAGCCGCTGGCGCCCCTGCCCACCGCGCAGACCACGGCCGGGCCGCTGCCCACGGAGCAGACGACGGAGCCGTCCGTCGAGATGCCGTCCGTGGCGCCCACGGACCCGCCCACCACGCCCCCGTCGCTGACGGCCGACACCGCCGCGAGCACGGACTCGGTCCAGCTCGAGGTGCGCAACGCCGCGCCGGAGTTCGACCAGAAGTCGCTGACGCAGAAGCTCAGCATCCCGGCGCTGGTGCTGGTCCTGCTCGCGCTGTTCGCGGTGCTCATCTTCGAGGGACGGCTGCGCCGCATGGCCCACGCGGCGGCCGTGCGCAAGGCGGGCCCCCGATGGGCTCCCCGATGGGCCGCCCGGACGCGCCGCCGCCCGGCTACCCCGCCGGACCCGGTTACGCCACGGCGTCCTTCCCCGCCCCCGGCTACCCGGGCGGCACGGCGTACGCGCCGATCATCAGCTTCGTCCCGATCCAGACCTACCCGACCGGCCAGCCCGGCTACGGCCCGGTCCACCACGACCCGGCCTACCACGACCCGTACGGGCCCCAGGGCGGCTACCCGCCCGAGCCGGCGCCGACCATGCCCGCCACCATGCCGGCGACCGCACCCGAGCCCGTCGTGCTGCACCCGGACGAGTTCGACTCCTACAACGAGCCGCCGCAGCCCGCCCAGGACTACCGTGACCCGTTCGAGCCGCTGATCCCGGCCGAGCAGCCGCCGGGCGACATCCCGCCGGGCGGCGGGAAGCCGTACGAGGACGAGCGGGAGTTCCCGCTCGCCCCGGCGGCGGCGGCCGAGAGCGGCGACTCCGAGCCCTGGCAGCAGGGCCCGTCCCTGTTCGAGCCGAAGCAGCCGGTGCAGCCCCGCCCGCCGGGTCGGCCGCAGGGCGAGCAGCCGGGGCCGCCGGAGGGGTACCAGCCGCCGCCGTACCTGCCGCCGGAGGGGGACGCCGCGACGGTCGTCCAGCCGTTGCCGCCGCAGCCCCCGGAGGGCGCCACCAAGGAGATGCAGGACCCCAAGCACCGGAAGAAGCGCTGGGGCCGCAAGTAGCGGAACGCGGAAGCGGGGGCCGGACGGATCCGGCCCCCGCTTCCGCTGTGTCGCCTACTTGGCGCGCTTGAAAATCTTGTTGCCCAGCCAGACCAGCGGGTCGTACTTGCGGTCGGCCACGCGCTCCTTCATCGGGATCAGCGCGTTGTCAGTGATCTTGATGTGCTCGGGGCAGACCTCGGTGCAGCACTTGGTGATGTTGCAGTAGCCGAGCCCGTGCTCCTCCTGGGCGGACTCCTGCCGGTCGGCCACGTCGTACGGATGCATGTCCAGCTCGGCGATCCGCATGAGGAAACGCGGACCGGCGAAGGCCGGCTTGTTCTCCTCGTGGTCGCGGATCACGTGGCAGACGTTGTTGCACATGAAGCACTCGATGCACTTGCGGAACTCCTGCGAGCGCTCGACGTCGACCTGCTGCATGCGGTACTCGCCGGGCCGGACGCCCGCCGGCGGGGTGAACGAGGGGATCTCGCGGGCCTTCTGGTAGTTGAAGGACACGTCGGTGACCAGGTCTTTGATGACGGGGAAGGTCCGCATCGGGGTGACCGTGATGGTCTCGTCCTCGGAGAAGGTGGACATCCGGGTCATGCAGCCCAGGCGCGGCTTGCCGTTGATCTCCATGCTGCACGAGCCGCACTTGCCGGCCTTGCAGTTCCAGCGCACGGCCAGGTCGGGGGCCTGCGTCGCCTGCAGCCTGTGGATGATGTCGAGGACGACCTCGCCCTCGTTCACCTCGACCGTGAAGTCCTCGAGCTTGCCCTCGCCGCCCTCACCACGCCAGACCTTGAACTTCGCCTTGTAACTCATTTGGCAATCCCGTCGAACTCGGCCATCTCTTCGTCGGTGAGGTACTTCTTCAGCTCGTCCCTGTCGAACAGGGTGATCAGGTCGCCGCGCATGGACGGCTGGACCTTCTCCACGACCTGGACGTCGTTGCCGTCCTCGGTGGAGCAGACGAGCAGCTTGCGGCGCCATTCCGGGTTCATCCCGGGGAAGTCGTCGCGGGTGTGGCCGCCGCGGCTCTCCTCGCGCAGGAGGGCGGCGCGGGCCACGCACTCGGAGACCAGGACCATGTTCCGCAGGTCGATGGCCAGGTGCCAGCCGGGGTTGTAGATCCGCGAGCCGGCCGCGCCGACCTGGCGCACGCGCTCCTTGAGCTTCTCCACGACCTCCATGGCCTCGGAGACCTCCTCGGCCTTGCGGATGATGCCGACCAGCTCGTTCATCGTCCGCTGCAGCTCGTGGTGCACCTCGTACGGGTTCTCGCCGTCGCGCTGGAGGGGCGCCAGGGCCTCCTCGCGGGCCGCGTCCACCAGCTCCTGGACGACCTTGGGACGGGCCTTGAGCCCGTCGACGTAGGCCGCCGCGCCCGCGCCCGCGCGCCGCCCGAACACCAGCAGGTCGGACAGCGAGTTGCCGCCCAGCCGGTTGGAGCCGTGCATGCCGCCGGACACCTCGCCCGCCGCGAACAGGCCGGGCACGGCCGCCGCGCCGGTGTCGGCGTCGACCTCGACGCCGCCCATGATGTAGTGGCAGGTCGGGCCCACCTGCATGGGCTCGGCGGTGATGTCGACGTCGGCCAGCTCCTTGAACTGGTGGTGCATCGACGGCAGCCGCTTCTTGATCTCCTCGGCCGGCAGGCGGGTGGAGACGTCGAGGAAGACGCCGCCCTGGGGGGATCCGCGGCCGGCCTTCACCTCGGAGTTGATCGCGCGGGCCACCTCGTCACGCGGCAGCAGCTCCGGCGGGCGCCGGTTGTTGGCCTGGTCGGTGTACCAGCGGTCGCCCTCCTCCTCGGTGGTGGCGTACTTGTCCTTGAACACCTCGGGGATGTAGTCGAACATGAAGCGCTTGCCCTCGGAGTTGCGCAGCACGCCGCCGTCGCCCCGGACGGACTCGGTGACGAGGATGCCGCGCACGGACGGCGGCCAGACCATCCCGGTGGGGTGGAACTGGATGAACTCCATGTTGATCAGGTTGGCGCCGGCGAGCAGGGCCAGGGCGTGGCCGTCGCCGGTGTACTCCCAGGAGTTGGAGGTGACGACGTACGACTTGCCGATGCCGCCGGTGGCCAGGACCACGGCGGGGGCGTCGAAGAGCAGGAAGTTGCCGGTCTCGCGCCAGTAGCCGAACGCGCCGGAGATGCGGTCGCCGTCCTTCAGCAGGCGGGTGACCGTGCACTCGGCGAAGACCTTGATGTAGGCCTCGTGGTCGCCGTGCGTCTCGAAGTCCTCCTGCTGCAGCGCGACGACCCGCTGCTGGAGGGTGCGGATCAGCTCCAGGCCGGTACGGTCGCCCACGTGTGCGAGCCGCGGGTACTCGTGACCGCCGAAGTTCCGCTGGCTGATCTTGCCGTCCTTGGTGCGGTCGAACAGCGCGCCCCAGGCCTCCAGCTCCCAGACGCGGTCGGGGGCCTCCTTGGCGTGCAGCTCGGCCATGCGCCAGTTGTTGAGGAACTTGCCGCCCCGCATGGTGTCACGGAAGTGCACCATCCAGTTGTCGTCGGAGTTGACGTTCCCCATCGCGGCGGCCGCGCCGCCCTCGGCCATGACGGTGTGGGCCTTGCCGAACAGCGACTTGCAGACGATCGCCGTGCGCTTGCCCTGCTGACGGGCCTCGATGGCGGCTCGCAGCCCGGCGCCGCCCGCACCGATGACGACGACGTCGTATTCGTGACGCTCGATTTCCACTGGAAGAAGTCCTTTATGCGAACGGGAAGGCGATGACGCCCTTGGCGACCATGCGGACGTAGAAGTCGGCGATCATGACCGAGAACATCGAGGCCCAGGCGAGCTGCTGGTGCTTGGCGTTGAGCTTGGAGACGAACGTCCAGGCCTTGTAGCGCAGCGGGTGACGGGAGAAGTGGTTGAGCCTGCCCGCGGTGATGTGCCTGCAGGAGTGGCACGACAGCGTGTACGTGTTGATCAGCACGGCGTTGACGACCAGGATCCAGGTGCCGAGGCCCTGCGGCTTGTGCACCAGCGCCAGGACGGCGTCGTAGGCCAGGACGAGGCCGATCACGATGGCCGCGTAGAAGAAGTACCGGTGGATGTTCTGCAGGATCAGCGGGAACCGGGTCTCACCGGTGTACTTGCCGTGCGGCTCCTGGACGGCGCACGCGGCCGGCGACAGCCAGAACGACCGGTAGTACGACTTGCGGTAGTAGTAGCACGTGAGCCGGAACCCGCCCGGCAGGCCGAGGATGAGCAGCCCCGGCGGCAGGGTGAACCAGTCGCCGATCGGCGCCCACCCGAACAGCCGCGCGCCCTCGGGGCACGCCGTGGTCAGACAGGGCGAGGCGAACGGGGCGATGTACGGATCGACGAAATAACTGCCGTCGATGATCGCCCACACGCCGTAGATGAGGAACGAACTGAGCCCGAGGAACGTGAGCAGCGGGACCAGCCACCACCTGTCGGTGCGCAGCGTGCGCACCTTCACCTGGGCACGTTGCCTTCTGATCGGGGCTTCGGGCGTCGTCTGGGTCATCGCGGACCTCTCCACCTCCCGCGGACCCTGCACACAGGGGGGTCCGGGTTCGTTTCGCTGGGCGCGCGTACGGCGGGTGCGGTACCGCTCTGGGCGCGCATTGGTGGGGGATACGTTACGACGACCGCATACGATTTTGTGAGCGGGGTCACTCACTTTTTCGATGACCCACTGTGATTCCTGTCACGTATACGCGTCAGGGCCGCGGACCGGGTGCCGGCAGCTTCACTACGGTCACGAAAAAATCATCTATTTGCCGGACAACACGGATAAATTGCTCAAAATCCACCGGCTTCGCGACATAGGCGTTGGCGTGCAGCCGGTAGCTGTGCAGGATGTCCTCCTCCGCCTCGGAGGTCGTCAGGATCACCACGGGGATCGTCCGCAGCGTGGCGTCGGCCTTGACCTCGCTCAGCACCTCCAGGCCGTTCATCCGGGGCAGGTTGAGGTCGAGCAGGATCAGGTCGGGCCGGGGCGCGCCGGCGTAGACGCCCTCCCGCCGCAGGTACGCCATCGCCTGCTCGCCGTCGTTGACCACGTTGAGCCGGTTGCGCACCTTGTTGAGGTCGAACGCCTCCCTGGTGAGCAGGATGTCCCCCTGGTCGTCCTCCACGAGGAGCACGTCGATCGGGCGCCAGTCCGTCATGCGTCGCCCCCCGCCGCCGGCAGCGTCCAGCGGAACGTCGTGCCCTGGCCGGCCGGCGCGGCGTCGAGCCAGAGCTGCCCGCCGTGGTACTCGACGATCTTCCGGCAGAGCGCCAGGCCGATGCCGGTGCCGGGGTACACGTCCCGGGGGTGGAGGCGCTGGAAGATCAGGAAGATGCGGTCGGCGTACTTGGGGTCGACGCCGATGCCGTTGTCGGAGCAGCTGAACTCCCACATGTCGCCCTTCCGCTCGGCCGTCAGGCGTACGCGCGGCGGGGCCTCGGAGCGGAACTTGACCGCGTTCTCGACGAGGTTCTGGAAGAGCTGGGTGAGCTGCAGCCGGTTGCCCTCGACCACGGGCAGGTCGTCGCGGGTGACGGTGGCGCCGGTGTCCTCGATCGTGGCCGACAGGTTCTCCAGGGCCCGGTCCAGGGCCTCGCCGGAGTCGGTCGGCACCCGTTCGCCGCTCACCCGGCCCACCCGGGAGAAGTCGAGCAGGTCGTTGATCAGGAGCTGCATGCGCTTGGCCCCGTCGACCGCGTAGTGGATGTACTGGCGGGCGCGGTCGTCGAGCTGCGGGCCGTACCGCTGCTCCAGCATCTGGGTGAAGCTGGCGACCTTGCGCAGCGGCTCCTGCAGGTCGTGGCTGGCGACGTAGGCGAACTGCTCCAGCTCGCCGTTGGACCGGCGCAGCTCGTCGGCCTGGTCGGCGGCCCCGCGCCAGGCCGAGACGATGCGGCGGCGCATGGAGTCGACGTGGCTGGACAGCTCGCTCAGCTCGGCCGGCCGGTCGACGCCGAGCCGGTGGTCGAAGTCGCCGGCGGCGACCGTGCGGACCTGCTCGGTGAGCTGGTCGATGGGCTTGAGCACGGCGTACCTGACGACGAACGCCAGGCCCGCCCCGCCCGCCAGCAGCACCCCGAACAGCACGATCAGCGCCACGTTGAGCCGGTCGAGCTGGGCGGCCACCTCGGGCCTCGGCCCCATGGCCCGCGCGTGCGCGATCATCGACATGGTGACCACCACGCCGGTCGCGAACGCGAACCCCGCCAGCACGCCGATGGCCAGGAACCAGCGGGCCGCCGGCAGCCTGCCGAGCCCGGTCGGCAGGTTCGGCGGCGGCAGCGGATGGATGCTCATGCCTTCCTCCTCGACACCAGGACCACCGCGAGATCGTCGCTGAGCGTTCCGGCGTGTTTGATCAGCCGGTCGAGGTCGATCACGCCGTGCTCGCGTACCAGCCCCACCAGGCCCTCGACGCCGAGCAGCTCCTTCTGCCCGCCGACGGCCGCCTCGATCAGGCCGTCGGTGTAGAGCATGATCGACCACTCCTCGCCCAGGGGCACGTCGATGACCGTCCACTCGGCGTCGGGGAAGATGCCGAGCGGCGGCCCCGAGGGCGTGCCGTCCACCACCGCGGGCACGCCGTCGCGGACCAGCACCGGCGGCGGGTGCCCGACCACGCGCATCCGGGCCTGGCGCAGGTCGGGCGTGAACGTGGCCATGCAGAGCGTGGTGAAGATCTCGGGCGCCTTGCGCTCGGCGCGCAGGAGGGCGTCCATCGTGCGCAGCAGCGTGTCGTCGGTCTGCCCGGCCAGCACCAGCGTGCGCCAGGCGATGCGCAGCGCCACGCCGAGCGCGGCCTCGTCGGGCCCGTGGCCGCAGACGTCACCCACCACGACGTGCACCGCGCCGTCGGGGGTCTGGACCATGTCGAGGAAGTCGCCGCCCAGCAGGGTTCCCTGGTTGCCCGGCAGGTAGCGGATCTGGTGCGTGATCGCCTCGGTGCGCAGCAGGGGCACGGGCAGCAGGCCGCTCTCCAGGCGGGCGTTCTCCTTCGCGGTCAGCTCGGCCTCGAACAGCCTGAGCTGGGCCAGGTCGGCGCGCTTGCGCTCCATGGCGTACCTGATCGACCTGGCCAGCAGGCGGGCGTCGATGTCCTGCTTGACCAGGTAGTCCTGGGCGCCCGCCTGCACGGCGGCAACGCCGACGTGCACGTCCCTGAGGCCGGTGAGGACCAGCACGGCCGCGTGCGGCGCGAGCGCCAGCACCTCCTCCAGCGCTTCCAGCCTGCTGGCGTCGGGCAGGGTGAGGTCGACGAGAACGCACTGGATCGTCGGGTCGAGCTTGGTCTTGGCCTCCTGGAGGCTGCGCGCCCAGAAGATCGTCGGTGGTGCCTCGGCCTGGTTGAGCAGTTCTTCGACGAGGAAGGCGTCGCCGTCGTCGTCCTCGATGAGGAGCAGTGTCAGCGGCTCGTTGAGGTTTGCCGTCACACGATGCCTTCCCGGGGGAGTCGGGCTGTTGCTGCTCATTCTGCGATGAGCTCGACCCCTTGCGGAAGCGTGCCTTCCTGGCCGGCCTCGACCACGAAGGCGAGCAGGGTCTCCCGGAACGCCTGCGCGGCCCTGGTCGGCTCGACGTCCTTGCGGTGGGCCAGGGCGATCGTCCGGCTCAGGCCCGGCGGGGCCAGCGGCGTGCCGGACAGCCCCGGCCGCCCGTCGAGCACCATCGACGGCACCACGGCCACGCCGAGCCCCGCCTCCACGAACCGCAGCACCGCGTCCATCTCGCCGCCCTGCACCGAGAACCTGGGCTCGAACCCGGCCTGGCGGCAGGCGGTGAGGGTGGCCTCGCGCAGGTCGTAACCGCGCCTGAACATCACCATCTGCCGGCCGCGCAGGTCCTCGATCCGCAGGTACGGCCCCCGCGCCCGCTCGTGGGAGGGCGCGACCACGACCAGGTTCTCCCGCAGGATCTCCTCGGTGACCAGCGACGGGTCGTCGCTCTGCAGCGGCATGATGATCAGCGACAGGTCGAGCTGCCCCCTGGCCAGCGCCCTGACCAGGTCACGCGAGCCGCCCTCCTCCACCAGCAGCTCCACCCCCGGGTACGCCCGGTGGAAGCGCGCCAGCGCGTCGGCCAGCAGGCCCGCGCACAACGACGGCGTGGCCCCCAGCCGCACCCGGCCCCGGCGCAGCCCCGCCAGCTCGGCCACCTCCTGCCGGGCGGTGTCGGCGTCGGCCAGCATCCGGCGGGCCAGCGGCAGCAGCGCCTCGCCCGCGGCCGTCAGCGTGACGTTGCCGCGCGCGCGGGAGAACAGCGGGGCGCCGAGGTCGTTCTCCAGGGCCTTGATCTGCTTGCTGAGCGAGGGCTGGGCGACCCGCATGCGCTCGGCCGCCTGGGTGAAGTGCCTGGTCTCCGCGACCGCGACGAAGTAGGCGAGCTGCTGCAACTGCATGTGATTTTCCTCGCACCGGCCGAGCATTTTTCCTTATGCCGACCGTATAAACCAAGCATCATAGCCGGAAGCTATGGAAACCAGATCCGCGATGACTTGGACGGATCATTGCTGGATACCTAGCGTTCAAACGTGACTGCCACGATAGAGCGCGGCGCCGCCACCGCGCCTGTTAACGCCCCCAAGGGTGCCTCGCCCGCACCGACGTCCAAGAAGCCGAGCCGGTTCCTGAGCTCGTCGAACGGCAAGAAAGTCGTCATGGCCGTCACGGGCGCCGTGATGGTGTCCTTCCTCGTCCTGCACATGCTGGGCAACCTCAAGATCTTCCTCGGCAAGGACTCGTTCAACGAGTACGCCGTCGCGCTGCGCACGCTTCTCGAGCCCATCGCGCCGTACCGGACGGTGCTGACGATCCTGGAGATCGGGCTCGTCGTCTCGGTCGTGCTGCACATGTGGGCCGCGATCTCGCTGGCACGCAAGGCGGCCAAGGCCCGCCCGGTCAAGTACGTGGCCAAGAAGTCGCAGGCCAACGGCTATGCCACGCACATCATGCGGTTCGGCGGCCTGACGATCCTGCTGTTCCTGGTCTGGCACCTGCTCGACCTGACCTTCGGCGTCGTCAACCCCAAGGGCTTCGACTCCGAGCCCGCCGACCGCATGGTCGCCGGCTTCGACGCCTCCCGCTGGTGGGTGACCCTCATCTACCTCGTGGCCGTCGTCATGGTCGGCCTGCACCTGCGGCACGGCATCTGGAGCGCGTTCCAGACGCTGGGCTGGGCCAACCGCAGCCGCTACCGTGGCCTGCGCCTGACGGCCGCCCTGGTCTCGGCGGTCCTGGTCATCGGCTTCCTGGCCCCGCCCCTCGCCATCACGTTCGGAGTTGTGAAGTGAAGTACACCGAAGGCTCGGAGATCCGGGACACCAAGGCGCCCGCCGGTCCCATCGAGGAGCGGTGGGAGAAGCGGAAGTTCAGCGCCAAGCTGGTCAACCCGGCCAACAAGCGCAAGCTCAACGTGATCGTCGTCGGCACCGGACTGGCGGGCGGCTCGGCCGCGGCGACCCTGGGCGAGCTGGGCTACAACGTCAAGTCCTTCTGCTACCAGGACACGCCCCGGCGTGCCCACTCCATCGCCGCCCAGGGCGGCATCAACGCCGCCAAGAACTACCGCGGCGACGGCGACTCGATCTACCGGCTCTTCTACGACACCGTCAAGGGCGGCGACTTCCGCGCCCGCGAGTCGAACGTCTACCGCCTGGCCCAGGTGTCGGTGAACATCATCGACCAGGCCGTGGCCCAGGGCGTGCCGTTCGCCCGCGAGTACGGCGGCCTGCTGGACACCCGCTCGTTCGGCGGCGCCCAGGTCTCCCGTACGTTCTACGCCCGCGGCCAGACGGGCCAGCAGCTCCTGCTGGGCGCCTACCAGGCGCTGGAGCGGCAGATCGCGGCCGGGACCGTGGAGATGCACACCCGCCACGAGATGCTCGACCTGATCGTCTCCGACGGCCGGGCGCGCGGCGTCATCGTGCGCGACATGGTGACCGGCGAGATCGAGCGGCACCTGGCCGACGCCGTGGTGCTGGCCACCGGCGGTTACGGCAACGTGTTCTTCCTGTCCACGAACGCCAAGGGCTGCAACACGACGGCCATCTGGCGGGCGCACGAGCGCGGGGCATACTTCGCGAACCCGTGCTACACGCAGATCCACCCGACCTGCATCCCGGTCTCCGGCGAGTACCAGTCGAAGCTGACGCTGATGTCGGAGTCGCTGCGCAACGACGGCCGCGTGTGGGTGCCGCTGCTCAAGGACGACGACCGGGCCCCCGGGGACATCCCGGAGGAGGAGCGCGACTACTACCTGGAGCGCATCTACCCGGCCTTCGGCAACCTCGTCCCCCGTGACATCGCCTCCCGCGCGGCCAAGAACGTCTGCGACGAGGGCCGCGGCGTCGGCCCCGGCGGGCTCGGCGTCTACCTCGACTTCCGCGACGCCATCGGCCGGCTCGGCCGCGACGCCGTGGAGAAGAAGTACGGCAACCTCTTCGAGATGTACGAGCGCATCACCGGCGAGAACCCGTACGACGTGCCGATGCGCATCTACCCCGCCGTCCACTACACGATGGGCGGCCTGTGGGTGGACTACGACCTGCAGTCCACGATCCCCGGCCTGTTCGTGATCGGCGAGGCCAACTTCTCCGACCACGGCGCGAACCGGCTCGGCGCCTCGGCGCTGATGCAGGGCCTGGCCGACGGGTACTTCGTGCTCCCGACCACGATCGGCGACTACCTGGCCAACGGCCCGTACGGCGAGGTCGACGAGGAGGCCGTGGCCGAGGCGGAGATCAAGGTCCGGACCAGGATCGACCGCCTGATGTCGGTGAACGGCACCCGCACCCCCGACTCCTTCCACCGCGAGCTGGGCAAGCTCATGTGGGACTACTGCGGCATGGAGCGCACCGAGGAGTCGCTGCGCAAGGCCCTGGAGCGCATCCCCGAGCTGCGCGAGGAGTTCTGGAAGAACGTCAAGGTGTCCGGCACCGCCGAGGAGCTGAACCAGGTCCTGGAGAAGGCCGGCCGCGTCGCCGACTTCTTCGACCTGGCCGAGCTCATGTGCCTGGACGCCCTCGTCCGCACCGAGTCCTGCGGCGGCCACTTCCGCGCCGAGTCGCAGGACCCCGACGGCGAGGCCCTGCGCGACGACGAGCACTTCGCGCACGTCTCGGCCTGGGAGCGCACGCCCTCCGGCGAGACGGTGCTGCACAAGGAACCGCTCGAGTACGACTACGTCAAGATGACCCAGCGGAGCTACAAGTGAACCTGACCCTCAAGGTCTGGCGTCAGAGCGCCCCCTCGGACGCCGGACGCATGGTGACGTACCGGGTGGAGGACGTGTCCCCGGACATGTCGTTCCTGGAGATGCTGGACGTGCTGAACGAACGGCTGATCGTGGAGGGCGACGACCCGATCGCCTTCGACCACGACTGCCGCGAGGGCATCTGCGGCATGTGCGGCATGGTCATCAACGGCGTGGCGCACGGCGAGCAGCGCGCCACGACGACCTGCCAGCTGCACATGCGCCACTTCGAGGACGGCGCCGAGATCACCATCGAGCCGTGGCGCGCCGCGCCGTTCCCGGTGGTCAAGGACCTGGTCGTGGACCGCAGTGCGTTCGACCGCATCATCCAGGCGGGCGGCTTCGTCTCGGTCCCGGCCGGCTCGGCCCCGGACGCGCACAGCGTCCCGGTGCGCAAGGAGGACGCCGACGCCGCGTTCGACGCCGCGACCTGCATCGGCTGCGGCGCCTGCGTGGCCGCCTGCCCGAACGGCTCGGCCTCCCTGTTCACCGCCGCCAAGATCACCCACCTCAGCCTGCTGCCCCAGGGCCAGCCCGAGCGCCTGACCCGCGCGAAGGCCATGGTGGACCAGATGGACGCCGAGGGCTTCGGCGGCTGCACGAACACCGGCGAGTGCACGGCGGTGTGCCCCAAGGGCATCCCGCTGGACACGATCGCCCAGATGAACAGCGACTACCTCAAGGCCAACGCCAAGTAGGCAGGTCGAGCAGGCCCCGTCCCGGTACACACCGGGGCGGGGCTTCTGCGTACGGACGGCTCGCGGCACATCTGGAGATTTCCGAACGAGCTGTAACAACGGGGGTGTTCGCCCCACTTCCCGGTGTCAGAAGAACGCACCAGGGACGAAGGGGCTGCGCGGTGACGGATGATTCCCACCGTTTCACCGGCATGTACGACGAATGCCGACAACGGGTGTGGGCCTACGCGGTCAGTCGTGCGGGCCGGCAGGTGGCCGACGAGGTGGTGAGCGAGACGTTCGCCATCGCGTGGCGGCGGCTGGACGACGTGCCGGAGCCGCCGCTGCCGTGGCTGCTCGGCGTGGCGCGCAACCTCCTACGCGACGACGCCCGCTCGCAGGCGCGCAGGGACGCGCTGGCCGCCGAGCTGAGCTCGTGGACCGAGGACGGCCGCCCGGACGTGGCCGAGCAGGTGACCGAGCGCATGGGCGTGCTGCGGGCGCTGGCAGAGCTGCACGAGGACGACCGTGAGGTGCTCATGCTGGTCGCCTGGCACGGGCTGTCGCCCAAGGAGGGCGCCCGGGTCGTCGGCTGCTCGTCGGCGGCCTTCCGCGTCCGGCTGCACCGGGCCAGGAAACGGCTCGCACGAGCCATGGAGTCCGCCGAACCGTCCCGTCACTACGTGCGCAACCTCAGCGAGGAGTGGTCATGAACCCGATGGACGAACTCCGGGCCGCGCGGCCCGCGCACCTCGGCGACCGGCCGGTGGACGAGCGCACCAGGGCCGCCGAGCTCGCGCGCGCCATGTCCGGGCCGCGGGGGTCCCGGCGGCGGCGCGCGGCCGGACGGCCGGTGTGGGGGCTCGCGGCCCTCGCGGCGGGGGCGACCGCGGTGGCCGTCGTGGTGGCGGGGAACGCGGCGCCGGCGCCCCGGAAGCAGGCTCCGCAGGCCGGGCAGAGCGCGTCCGCGACGCCGCGGAAGGTCACGCTGTCGGCCAGGGAGGTGCTGCTGGCCGCCGCGGAGAAGGCCGACCGGCAGCCCGACCGTACCGGCGACTGGTGGTACACCGTGACGGTGAGCAGGCACGCCTACCCCGCCGTCAAGGGCGGATACCTGGTCCTGGACCAGCAGCGCAACGAGGAGTGGACGCCGCGCGCGACCGGCGGCGAGCAGTGGAGCCGCACGCGCAGGCTCGGCGCGGTGCCCGCCGGGGAGGCCGACCGGCTGGCCTGGGAGCAGGCGGGCTCGCCCGCCGGGATCGAGGTGGTCGTGCCGATGAAGAAGGTGGCCCCGCTGACCCTGCGGACCGCCCCCGGGAAGGCCACGACCTCGCACAGCCCCCTGGTGGACGGCGACAAGGTGTTCTGGCTCGGCCGCAACGTCACGATGAAGGACCTGCGCGGCCTGCCGGACGAGCCGGCGAAGCTGAAGAAGTGGCTGCTCGACTCCTACGACGGGCATTCGACCGAGTCGTCCAGCGTGGAGATGTCCTCCGACACCTGGCTGTTCACGGTCAGCGTCGGGCTGATCGTCTCCATGCCGGTGACGCCGCAGGTGCGCGGCGCCGCCTTCCGCATGCTGGCCGGGCTCGACTCCGTCAAGGTCATCGAGAACGTCACCGACGCCGAGGGCCGTACCGGCACGGCCGCGGCCATCCAGCAGAGCGACGAGCGCACCGGCGTGCGGGAGAGCCGCCTGATCTTCGACGAGGCCACCGGGCGGGCGCTGGGCACCGAGAGCGTCGTGGTCGAGCCGCGCGGCCCGCAGAAGGCCCTTGAGCCGGGCACGGTGTCGAGCTCCGAGGCCGTCCTGGAGGCCGGCTGGACGGACGCCGGCCCCAAGCGCTGAGCCCTGCGGCGGCCCGTGCCGTCAGTCGCGCAGCAGGCGCAGGCGGAAGCGGGTCCCGGCCGGCTCTGAACGCACCTGGAGCAGGTCGCAGAGCTGGCGCACCACCCACAGGCCGTGCCCGCGCGGGGCGGTCGGGGCGGGCGGCAGGTAGCCGGGCAGGACGGCCGTCAGCTTGCCCGGGTCGGTGACGTCGCACACGACGGCGTTCCCGTCGGTCCAGATAGCGAGGTCGCCGTGCCCGCCGCCGTGCTCGACGGCGTTGGCGGCGACCTCGTTGACGGTCAGCAGCAGGCGGTCGGTCATGGCGCGGGACAGGCCGAGCCGTTCGGCGGTCGTCCGCACGTGCCGGCGCACGCGGTGCAGGTCGCCGTCGAAGCGCAGCCCGGTGGCCCCGGGCGGCGGAGGCGGCAGCGGGTCGTGGTCGGAGACGCAGCTGAAGGACTCGGGCTCGACGTAATCGGTGCTGGCGCGGGGGCCGTCACCGGTCAGCAGCCCCGGATGGGTACGGCGGGCGCCGGCGACGATCCGGTCCGGCACCGCGCGCGCGTCGAATGCGCAGACCATCCAGGCCGGCTGGACGGCGAACGCGGCGTTGACCACCGACTCGTACCGGGTCCACTCGGCCTCCTCGGCCGGTGTGCGGCCGTGCCAGACGGGCTCGCCGAGCACCCTGACGCGAGGATGGGCGTGCCGGTACGCGTCGAGGTAGCGGCCGTAGGAGGCCAGGGTGCGGCCCGGGGCGTCGTACCAGCCGCCGGCCTCGACGAACTCGACCTCGCCCGCGTCACCGCCGAGGGCCCGCGCGAGCAGGTCGATGTTGGCGGCCGTGGTGACCGCGAGCACCCTCTCCCGCGCGGCCAGCCCGTCGCGGCAGAAGGGGACGGCCGCGGCCAGGAAGCCGGCGTCGGTGGAGTAGACGAGCGCCTGGTGGACCAGCGGATGCTCGTCCGGCTGGTCGGCGACGGCGATCATGTGCGCCCCGTTTTCTCCGCGACGGCGAGCTGCTGCCCGGCCATGAGCGGTCGGAGGGGTCGGGCCGTTCTCAACGGTATATCTCCCGGGTGCGCGCATACAGGGTGTATGTCGGCACACCACGGTCACCATAGCCAATGGAGCAGGGAACCGGGCCGGGCTTGCCAAGATCTCCGGGGCCGGGGGCCGTACTAATTCGGTTGCAGGGGGTATGTCGTGTCTGGCCAGATAGATCGTGTTCTTGAAGGCGGCCGGGAGGAGGCGACATGGCGTACAACGAGGTGAGCGGCACCAGGCATCCGCTGCGGATGTGGGCGGAGCCGGAGACGGTCGACCCGCAGGCGATGCAGCAGTTGCGGAACGTGGCCAACCTGCCCTGGGTCCATGGCGTCGCCGTCATGCCCGACGTGCACCACGGCAAGGGGGCGACGGTCGGGTCGGTCATCGCGATGAAGGACGCGGTGTCGCCGGCGGCCGTCGGGGTGGACATCGGCTGCGGGATGACCGCCGTGAAGACGTCGTTCAAGGCGTCGCAGCTGCCCGACAACCTGGCCTACCTGCGGGGGAAGCTGGAGCAGGCGGTCCCCGTCGGCTTCCAGCACCACAAGCGGCCCGTCGATCCCGGCAAGGTGCACGGGATGCGGACGGCCGGGTGGGCGGAGTTCTGGCGCGAGTTCGACGATCTGGCCCCGGCCGTCCGCGCCCGCCGCGAGCGGGCCGAGGCGCAGATGGGCACGCTCGGCGGCGGCAACCACTTCCTGGAGGTGTGCGCCGACGACGAGGGCTGGGTGTGGGTGGTCCTGCACTCGGGGTCGCGCAACATCGGCAAGGAACTGGCCGAGCACCACATCGGGGTGGCCCGCGGCCTCTCCCACAACCAGGGCCTGGTGGACCGGGACCTGGCGGTGTTCCTCGGCCACACCCCGGAGATGGACGCCTACCGCCGCGACCTGTACTGGGCCCAGGACTACGCGCGCCGCAACCGGGCGCTGATGATGGGCCTGGTCTGCGACGTGCTGCGCCGCCACCTCCCCGGCATCACCTTCGACCAGCCCATCTCCTGCCACCACAACTACGTGGCCGAGGAGCGCTACGACGGGGTGGACGTGCTCGTCACCCGTAAGGGGGCGATCCGGGCGGGGAGCGGGGACCTGGGGATCATCCCGGGCTCGATGGCCACCGGCACGTACATCGTGAAGGGGCTGGGGAACCCGCGGGCGTTCAACTCGGCCTCGCACGGGGCGGGGCGGAAGATGAGCAGGACCAAGGCCAAGAAGACGTTCACGGTCAAGGACCTGGAGGAGCAGACGTTCGGGGTCGAGTGCCGCAAGGATCCCGGGGTGATCGACGAGATCCCGGGGGCGTACAAGGACCTGGAGTCGGTGATGGCCGCGCAGCGGGACCTGGTGACGGTCGTGGCGCACCTGCGGCAGCTCATCTCCATCAAGGGCTGAGGCCCGCACGGCCCTGACAGGGGCCGTGCGGGTGCGCGGTCACGCGGGACGGCTCAGGGGTGCGGGGCCGTCCCGGCGCGCTCCGAGGCGCTGCGCAGGACGCAGAACTCGTTGCCCTCGGGGTCGGTGAGCACCGCCCAGCCCGTGCCGTCCGGCTCGCGCAGGTCGGCGATCAGGGTGGCGCCCCGGCGCACCAGGCGCTCGACCTCCTCGTCGCGCGTGGAGTCGGGGCGCAGGCACAGGTGCAGCCGGTTCTTGGCCGCCTTCGGCTCCGGCACCTTGTTGAAGTGCAGGATCGGGCCCTCCTTCAGCATCACCCGCGTCTCCTCGTCACCCGGACGGTCCTCCGGGTGAACCGGACAGCCGGTCACCTCGCTCCAGAACCGGGCGAGCTCGTACGGGTCCGCGCAGTCGATCGCGACGTTCTGCAATACCGACACCATGGCTGGGATCCTGCCCCAAAGCAGGGCGCATGTCGCACGAGACCCGCCCGGTCTTCGACGCCGCTGTGGCGGAGATCACGTGCCTCGCCGGGGTGCCGGGGCGACCCGCCGCACCTGCGCGGTCGTCCTCCGGGCGAGCTGGAGGGCCGTGGATTACGGGGGAACCGAAATCGCATTTGTGTGTTGTTCGCCTGCTGTTCGCTTTCTTGATCACTCGCTGCGCGAAGCTGACGGGCGTTCAAGAGCGACAGTAAGGATGAACATGCGCACGATCACCAAGACGCTCTTCGCCGCGGGCGTGCTCGCCTGCGGTCTGGCGAGCGCCCTGCCCGCACAGGCCGCCGTCGCCGCCGTGGACCCGGCCGGCGTGTGCGGGTCCGGGTTCCGCGTCATCGACTCGCACCCGTTCAAGTCGGGCAGCACGGCGCTGGGCACGATCTACCTGTCCTACAACTCCGGCACCGGCAAGAACTGCGTGGTGACGGTCAACAAGACGCCGTACACCCGGTGGATGCGGGCGACGCTGACCGTGCAGGGCGGCGCGACCAAGACCGACGCCGGTGAGTTCAAGTCGTACGCGGGGCCGGTGATCCTGTCCGCCGTGAACACCTGCGTCAAGTGGGGCGGCGCCTGGGACGAGTCGCCGTACGTGTGGACCAGCGGCTGGAGCCACTGCGGCTGATCGGGGTCGAGGACGTCCGGGCCTCGCCCCCGGGGCCCGGACACCGCGGGACGCGTCAGGCGCTCCAGGCGGCGGTGAGGTCGAGGCGTTCGCGCCACAACTTCTCCCCGCCCCCGCCCGGCTCCCACCGGCCGCAGAACTCCAACAGGTCGCGGCAGCGCGCCACCATCGACGCCTGCCGCTCGGCCCAGGACGGCACCGGGCCGCCGTAGGCGTCGAAGAAGCGCGGCAGCAGGGAGGCGTGCTCGGGGTGGTGGCTGCGGACGATCCACTCGCACCAGGCGAGGTCCTCCACCGGCCGGCCCGGATGGGCCCACTCCCAGTCGAGGATCGCGGTGGTCTCGAACGTGGCGGGGTCGAACAGCAGGTTCTGGGGCCCGTAGTCGCCGTGCACGATGCCGAGGCGGTGGATGCGGGCCAGGACCCGGCCGCACTCGGCCAGCACCTCGGCGGCGCGGCCCTCGTCGAGCAGGTCCTGGCCGTGGGCGCCGGCCACGAAGCGGGTGGTCAGGCTCGTGGCGGTGATCTGGTGGACGCGCGGCACCGGCAGCCGGCCGCGCAGCCGACGCAGGTACCTGCTCTCCGTGCTCAGCCTGAAGGCGGCCTCCGGGCCCTGGTAACACTTGACGACCAGAGCGCCGTCGCCGACCGTGCTGTTGGTGTACCCGTGCTCCACAGCCAACGATTCTGACGCACCGGCCCCCGTTCCGGGCGTCGCGGCGCGCTATCGGGACCGGGCCCGATACACGATGTAAGGGCGGAACAAATAGGTGATCGGGGCCGAAAGGGCGTGCACGAGGCGGCTGAACGGGAAAAGCACGAACAACGCCATCCCGATCACGGTGTGCACCTTGTAAAGGATGCTCGCGTGCCCCATCGCGATGGCGTCCGGGTCGAGCACGAAGATGCCGCGGAACCAGGGGGCGACCGTCGTCCGGTAGCTCACCTCGCTCGGGACGAACCCGGCCACCGTCGTCACCACCCCCGCGACGATCGCCGCGGCGAGCACCACGTACATGGTCTTGTCGTTCTTCGTCGTGGCCAGGAAGACGGGCCCGTTCGTCCGGCGGCGGTAGACCAGCAGGACCAGCGCCACCAGCGTGGCCAGCCCGGCCAGGCCGCCCCAGATCAGGGCGTTGGCGTGGTACGCCTCGTTCGACACGCCGATCGCGTCCGTCCAGGAGAGCGGGACGAGCAGGCCCGTCACGTGCCCGATGATCACGAAGATCAGGCCGTAGTGGAACACCGGGCTGGCCACGCGCAGCAGCGGGCTCTCGTAGAGCTGCGACGAGCGGGTGGTCCAGCCGAACTTGTCGTACTTGTACCGCCAGATCAGGCCGCCGATGAAGATCACCAGGGTGACGTACGGCGCGACCACCCACAACATGCTCTCGCCCCAGCTCATCGGTACCCTCCCACGGTCTCGGCCGGCGGCCCGCCGGCGGCCAGCCGGTGCGCCGCGGCGCGCTCGGCGGCCGTGGGCGGCGGCAGGGCCGCGCACACCGCCCCGATCACCTCCGCGTACGGCGAGCCCAGCTCGGACAGGGCCGACAGCAGCAGATCGAGCCCGACGCGGTGCTCCCTCAGCAGCGTCACCCCGGACGGGTCGAGCGCCGCGAACTCCAGCACGACCGGCAGGAAGTCGGGCAGCTCGTCGTCCATCAGCTCCCAGCCGGCCACACGGTAACGCTGCTTGAGCGCGGCCAGGGACACGCCGCGGCGGCGGGTGTCGCCGTCGGTGTAGTAGGTCAGGTAGAGGCAGCAGCGCCGGTTCAGGTCGAACGTCTCGACGTAGTGCGCGGCCAGGTCGCCCGCTTCCATGTCCGCGATCCGCCCCAGGAACGCCGCGAAATGCGGCTCGGCGGCCTCCCTGATCAGCGGCAGGCGGCGGTGGAAACGTTCGTCGGGATAGGCGAGCAGGTGCGCGGCGGCCTGCCAGATCACGGCCTTGTTCATGATTTCCCCTTTTTCGGGGGGAAGAGTCCTGCTGGGATGCCCCGGCCGTCCCAGTTGAGGAGGTTCACCCGGTCGTGGGTGATCTCGTCGCTGGTCTGGCGGTCCTTGAGCCCGTGGAAGGACTCGACGGAGACCGGCAGCGGCTTGCCCGACGCCTCACCGAAGGGGGCCTGCATGCCGGGGCCGCCGTAGTAGTCGAGGCTGCAGCCGGCCTCCTCGACCACGCCGGGCACGTTGCCGTACGCGGTCGGGATCACGTACCGCTCGTCGTACTTGGCCAGGGCCAGCAGGCGGTACATGGCCTTGATGTCGTCCTCGCTCAGGCCGGTGTCCGGCAGGACCGGCTCCTGCCCCAGGTTGACCCCCCGCATGTACGAGCGCATCGCGGCCAGGCGGCGCAGCGCGGCCGTCACCGGCACGGGATCGCCCGCGGTGAACAGCTCGGCCAGGTACTCCACGGGGATGCGCAGCGACTCGATGGCGGCGAACAGGTTGTCCGCGTCCTCGCCGTCGTGCCCGGTGTTCGCCAGGGCGTCCACGACGGGGGAGAGCGGCGGGACGTACCAGACCATCGGCAACGTCCGGTACTCCGGGTGCAGGGGGAGCGCTATGCGATATTTCATGATCAGGTCGTAGACGGGGGACCTGCGGGCCGCCTCGATCCAGTCGGCGGGCAGCCCCGCCGCGGCCACGGCCGGATCGTCGGGGTCGACGAAGACGCCGAGCTGGGCCTCGTACAGGTCCCGCTCGTCCGCCACGGAGGCGGCCTGGCTCACCCGGTCGGCGTCGTAGAGCAGCACCCCGAGGTAGCGCAGCCGGCCCACGCAGGTCTCCGAGCACACCGTCGGCAGCCCCACCTCGACCCGCGGATAGCAGAACGTGCACTTCTCGGCCTTGCCGGTCCGGTGGTTGAAGTACACCTTCTTGTACGGGCACCCCGTCACGCACATCCGCCAGCCCCGGCAACTGTCCTGGTCCACCAGGACGATCCCGTCCTCGGCCCGCTTGTACATGGCCCCCGACGGGCAGGAGGCCACGCAGGACGGGTTCAGGCAGTGCTCGCAGATGCGCGGCAGGTAGAACATGTACGCCTGCTCGAACTCCAGCCTGACCTGCTCCGACACCTTCCCCAGCACCGGGTCGGGGGACGGGTCGCCGCCCAGGTTGTCGTCCCAGTTCGCGCTCCAGCGGATCTTCATGGGCTCGTTGCTGATCAGTGACCGCGGCGGCGCCACCGGGACGTCGTCGGAGAGCGGGGCGCGGGTCAGGTTCTCGTAGTCGTAGGTCCAGGGCTCGTAGTAGTCCTGGATGGAGGGCATGAGCGGGTTGGCGAAGATGTTGGCCAGCTTGCGGAAGCGCCCGCCGGCGCGCAGCGTCAGCCGGCCCCTGCGGTCGAGCTTCCAGCCGCCCCGCCAGCGTTCCTGGTCCTCGTACCGGCGGGGGTAGCCCTGGCCGGGGCGGGTCTCGACGTTGTTGAACCAGACGTACTCGACGCCGGGACGATTGGTCCAGGTCTGTTTGCAGGTGACGGAACAGGTGTGACAGCCGATGCACTTGTCCAGGTTCATCACCATGGCGATCTGAGCCATGATCTTCATCAGTAGCGCACCTCCTGCGACCTGCGGCGAATGGTGGTGACCTCGTCCCGCTGGTTGCCCGTGGGGCCGAGGTAGTTGAAGGCGTACGAGAGCTGGGCGTAGCCGCCGATCATGTGCGTGGGCTTGATCAGCACCCTGGTCAGCGCGTTGTGGATGCCGCCGCGGCGGCCGGTCTCCTCCGACTTCGGCACGTCGATCAGGCGGTCCTGGGCGTGGAACATGTAGACCGTGCCCTGCGGCATGCGATGGGACACGATGGCCCTGGCCACCACGACGCCGTTGCGGTTGACCGCCTCGATCCAGTCGTTGTCGGCGATGCCGAGCCGGGTCGCGTCCTCGGTGGACATCCAGATGGTCGGGCCGCCGCGCGACAGCGACAACATGAGCAGGTTGTCCTGGTACTCGGAGTGGATCGACCACTTGGAGTGCGGGGTCAGGTAGCGCAGGGTGGCGCTCTCGCCGAAGAGCTCGGCCATGTCCAGCGGCGGGCGGTAGACCGGCAGGGCCTCGCCGTACTCGTGCATCCAGTCGTGGTCGAGGAAGAAGTGCATGCGGCCGGTGAGCGTGTGCCAGGGCTTGCCGTTCTCGACGTTGATCGTGAACGGCGAGTAGCGGCGGTCGTGCGCCTCCTTGCCCGACCACTCCGGGCTGGCCGCGACGTGCGTGGGCCTGGCCTGGGTGTCGGCGAAGACGATGCGGTGGCCCTCGTCCATCAGGTCGTCGAAGCTGCGGCCGGTGCGCCGGGCGAGCTGGCGGAAACCCTGGGCGGCCAGCCTGCCGTTGCTCACCCCGGACAGCGCGAGGATCGTCTCGCACGCCTTGGCGTCGGTGTCCAGCTCGGGACGGCCCTTGGCCACGCCGCGCGGCACCAGGCCGCAGCGCTGGCCGAGCCAGGCGACCTCCTCGTCCGGCATGAAGGTCACGCCCTTGACCTGGAGGCCGAGCTGCTCGGTGAGCGGGCCGAGCGCGGCCAGCTTCTCCGCGACCGCGCCGTAGTCGCGCTCGACCACCTTCAGCGTCGGCTCCGGCGCGCCGGGCGCGCGCCCGCCGGGCTGCCCGGTCTCGCCCGGCGTGTCGTGCTGGTACGGGACCACCACGACGTCCTTGCGCACCCCCAGCCGCTCCTTGGCCAGCGCGCTGAAGGCCCTGGCGATGGCGTGGAAGGCCGCGAAGTCCGTCCTGGTCTCCCAGGGCGGCGAGATGGCCGGGTTGAACGCGTGCACGAACGGGTGCATGTCCGTCGAGGACAGGTCGTACTTCTCGTACCAGGTGGCGGCGGGCAGCACGATGTCGGAGTAGACCGTCGAGGACGTCATCCGGAAGTCGAGCGTGAGCAGCAGGTCCAGCTTCCCCCTCGGCGCCTCGGCGTCGGGGTGCTCCAGGTTGGACGTGGCGCCGAGCAGGTGGTGCAGGAAGTACTCGTTGCCCTTGGCCGACGAGCCGAGCAGGTTCGACCGCCACAGGGTCAGCACCCGCGGCCAGTTGGCCGGGTCGTCGGGGTCCTCGGCGGCGTGCCGGAGCCTGCCCTGCCGCAGCTCCTCCAGCGTGTACGCCACGGGGTCCTCCTGCTCGCCCAGCTCCAGCGGGTTGCGGTCGAAGGCGGGCGACATGGGCATCCAGCCGTTGCGCACGGCCTCGGCCACCAGGTCGGCCGTGTGCCTGCCGCGGAACGCGCCGGGCCCGAGCGGCGAGGTCAGGGCCCCCGCGTCGAACCGGTCGTAACGCCACTGGTCGGTGTGCAGGTACCAGTACGGCGTGCCGGGCGCCTGCCGGGGCGGGCGCGACCAGTCGAGCGCGCCGGCCAGCACCGCCCAGCCGCTCTGCGGACGGCACTTCTCCTGGCCGACGTAATGGGCCCAGCCGCCGCCGTTGCGCCCCTGGCAGCCGGTCAGCAGCAGCAGCGACAGGAACGCCCGGTAGATGGTGTCGCCGTGGAACCACTGGGTGGCGCCCGCGCCCATGATGATCATGCATCGGCCGCGGGTGGTCTCGGCCGTCCTGGCGAACTCGCGGGTGATCTTGACCACCCGCTGGGCCGGGACGCCGGTGACCGGCTCCTGCCAGCCCGGCGTGTACGGCTCGGCCGCGTCGTCGTACCCGCCGGGCCAGACCCCCGGCAGGCCCGGCCTGGGGACGCCGTACTGGGCGAGCAGCAGGTCGAACACGGTCGTCACCAGCCGGTCGCCGACGCGGGCGACCGGCACGCCCCGGCGCAGGGCGCCCTCGCCGTCGAAGCGCGGCAGCAGGAGCTGGGCGGACTCGCCGCCGTACAGGGTGAGCTTGGGGTCGACGTCCAGGTCGAGGTTCCAGCGGCCCTCGCCGGAATCGGTCCAGCGGAAGCCGACCGAGCCGTTCGGGACCACCGGCTCGCCGGACCCGGCCATCAGCACGGTCTTCCACTCGGCCGCCTCCTCCGCCGAGCCCAGGTCCTTGGCCGTGAGGAACTTGTCCGGCACGTACGCGTCCCCGTGCTCGCGCAGCGTGACCAGGAAGGGCAGGTCGGTGCAGCGTTTGACGTAGTCGGTGAAGTAGGGCACCTCGCGGTCGACGAAGAACTCCTTCAGCAGCACGTGGCCCATGGCCATGGCCAGGGCGCCGTCCGTGCCGGGACGCACGCTCAGGAACTCGTCGGCGAACTTGGCCGCGTCGCTGTAGTCGGGCGAGACCACCACGACCTTCTGGCCCCGGTAGCGCGCCTCGGCCATCCAGTGGGCGTCCGGCGTGCGGGTGACCGGGACGTTGGAGCCCCACATCATCAGGTACGCGGCGTCCCACCAGTCGGCCGACTCCGGGACGTCGGTCTGGTCGCCGAACACCTGCGGCGAGGCCACGGGCAGGTCGGCGTACCAGTCGTAGAAGGAGAGCATCGTGCCGCCGATCAGCGACACGAACCGGGAGCCGACGGCGTGGGAGACCATCGACATCGCCGGGATGGGCGAGAACCCCGCGACCCGGTCGGGCCCGTACGCCTGGATGGTGTGCACGTGCGCCGCGGCGATCATCTCGACGGCCAGGTCCCAGGTCACCCGGACGAGCCCGCCCCGGCCGCGGGCGCCCTGGTAGCTCGCCCGCTTCCCCGGATCGGTGGTGACCTCGGCCCAGGCGGCCACCGGGTCGCCCAGCCGCTCCCGCGCCTCCAGGTAGAGCTGGACCAGCACGCCCCGCGCGTACGGGTAGCGGATCCGGGTCGGCGAGTAGGTGTACCAGGAGAAGGCCGCGCCGCGCGGGCAGCCGCGCGGCTCGTACTCCGGCCGGTCGGGGCCCACGCCCGGGTAGTCGGTCTCCTGCGTCTCCCAGGTGATGATGCCGTCCTTGACGAACACCTTCCACGAGCACGAGCCCGTGCAGTTCACCCCGTGCGTCGAGCGCACCACCTTGTCGTGGCTCCACCGGTCGCGGTAGAAGGCGTCGCCTTCCGTGCCGCCTTTCAGGTAGAGGGTCCGCAGGTCACCACTGGTGGCCGATCTGCGGAGGAACCGACCGGTCTTCAGCAGGAGATCCTCGGCGCTCATACCCCCACTTCATCACAGATAGTGACCCTCTGTTACACAGGGTGTATGTCTGCGCTTCGTAAAGGTCAGGTGCGGAACCTGGCGCTGGCCACGGCGGCCTTCGCCGTGACGTTCTGGGCCTGGAACCTCATCGGTCCCCTGTCGGGCAGTTACAGCAGGCAACTGCACCTGTCCGCGACACAGACCTCGCTGCTGGTCGCGATCCCGGTGCTGGTCGGCTCGCTCGGCCGCATCCCCGTGGGTGTGCTGGCCGACCGGCTCGGCGGGCGGCGCATGTTCGCGATCATCTGCTTCGTGTCGATCGTGCCCGTCCTGTTCGTGGGCTGGTCCGAGTCGTACGGGTGGCTGCTGTTCTGGGGGTTCCTCCTGGGCATCCCCGGCACGTCGTTCGCCATCGGCATCCCGTTCGTCAACGCCTGGTACGAGCCCGCCCGCAGAGGGTTCGCCACCGGCGTGTTCGGCGCCGGCATGGGCGGGACCGCGCTGTCGGCGTTCTTCACCCCCCGCCTGGTGGAGGACTTCGGCCGGTTCCCGACCCACCTGCTCATGGCCGCGGTGCTCGCCCTGATGGGCGTGATCATGATCGGCGGCAGCCGCGACTCGCCCGCCTGGTCGCCCGCCACCGCCCCGGCCCTGCCCAGGATGCGCGAGGCCACCAAGCTCAGGGCCACCTGGCAGTGCGCCTTCCTGTACGCCGTCACCTTCGGCGGCTTCGTGGCGTTCTCGACGTACCTGCCGACCCTGCTCCAGAACGTCTACCACTTCGCCCAGACGGGCGCCGGGCTGCGGGCGGCCGGGTTCTCGATCGCCGCCGTCGCCGCCCGGCCGATCGGCGGCACGTTGTCCGACCGGGTCGGGCCGGTCAGGGTGCTGCTCATCTCGCTGGCCGGGACGGTCGTGATGGCGGTCGCGCTGTCGTTCAGGCCGCCCGCCGAGGTGCCCGCCGGGGCGTGCTTCGTGCTCATCGCCTTCTTCCTCGGGCTCGGCACGGGCGGCGTCTTCGCCCTGGTGGCCAAGCTGGTCGAGGCGTCGAAGGTGGGGACGGTGACAGGGCTCGTGGGCGCGGCCGGCGGCCTCGGCGGGTACTTCCCGCCGCTGGTGATGGGGGCCGTCTACGGCGCGTCCGGGTCGTACACCGTGGGCTACCTGCTGCTCGCGCTGACCGCCCTGGTCACTTTGCTCTACACCGTGCGCACGTTCCGGCACGTGCCCGATCGTTAGCCAGGCGAAAAACCGTTTGCCGGGCCGGTCGATGGCTTGTCAACCTTGTCAGGCTATGCGCTCCCTTCCTGAGGCCGATCCCGGCCTGCCCGACATCCGCAGCCCGTTCCGCTACCTGTGGTGGAACGCGCGGCGTCAGGGGCGTGCCCTGCTCGCCGGCATCGGCTTCGCCACCCTGTGGTGGCTGGTGCAGGCGCTCGTGCCCGCGGTGCTCGGCAAGGGCATCGACGCGGTCACCGCCAAGGACACCGGGGCGCTGCTGACCTGGGCGTCGATCCTGCTCGGGCTGGGGCTGCTGCAGGCCTTCACCGGGATCATGCGGCACCGGATGGCGGTGTTCAACTGGTTGTCGGCGGCCTACCGCACCGTTCAGGTGACCGCGCGGCAGGCCGCCAGGCTCGGGGCGACGCTGCCCAAGAAGGTCTCGACCGGCGAGGTCGTCAGCGTCGGCAACTCCGACATCGCCCACATCGGCAGTTCCATGGACATCCTGCTGCGCGGCGTCGGCTCCGTCGTGGCCATCGTCGCGGTCACCGTGATCCTGCTGACGACCTCGGTCCCGCTCGGGCTGCTCGTGCTGTTCGGCGTGCCGCTCATGGCGGTCGCCGTCTCGCCGCTGCTCAAGCCGCTGCACCGGCGGCAGAAGCGGCAGCGCGAGCTGACCGGCGACCTGTCCACCAGGGCCGCCGACATCGTGGCCGGCCTGCGGGTGCTCCGCGGCATCGGCGGCGAGCACGTGTTCGCCGGCCGCTACGGTGAGGAGTCCCAGCGCGTGCGCCATGCCGGCGTGGGCGTGGCCCGGGTCGAGTCGCTGCTCGAAGGCGCCCAGATCCTGCTGCCCGGTCTGCTCATCGCGGCCGTCACCGGCATCGGCGCCACGTTCGCGGTCGGCGGCGAGATCAGCACCGGCGACCTCGTCGCGCTCTACGGCTACGCCGCCTTCCTCATCGGCCCGCTGCGCACCTTGACCGAGGCCGCTGACAAGCTCACCAAGGGCCATGTCGCGGCCCGCCGCGTCATCCGCATCCTGGCGATCGAGCCCGAGGTCGCCGGCGGCACCGAGACCAGCGGCGGCGGCGTGCTGCGCGACTCCTACAGCGGCGTCACCCTCCAGCCGGGCATGCTCACCGCCGTCGCGGCCGACGCCCCCGAGGAGGCCGCCGCCATCGCCGACCGCCTCGGCCGGTACGCGCCGGGCGACGTCACCTTCGGCGCCGTCGAGCTGGCCACGCTGCCGATGGCCGAGATCCGCGCGCGCATCCTGGTCGCCGGCAACGACGCCCGCCTGTTCACCGGCAGGCTCAGGACCGAGCTCGACGTCCGCGACGCGGCCACCGACGAGGACGTGCGCGAGGCCCTGCACGCCGCCTGCGCCGAGGACATCGTCGAGGCGTTGCCCGACGGCCTCGACGCCGAGGTGTCCGAGGCCGGGCGCGAGTTCTCCGGCGGTCAGCAGCAGCGGCTGCGCCTGGCGCGGGCCCTGGTCGCCGACCCCGAGGTGCTCATCCTGGTCGAGCCCACCAGCGCCGTCGACGCCCACAGCGAGGCCCGCATCGCCGAGCGGCTGGCCAAGGCGCGCGCGGGCCGCACCACCATGATCTGCACGACCAGCCCGCTGGTGCTCGACCGCGCCGACCACGTGGTCTACGTGGCCGGCGGCCGGGTGCTGGCCGAGGGGACACACCGGCACCTGCTGGACGCGTCCCCCGAATACGCCGCGACCGTGACCCGAGGGGAGGGCTGACCGTGGCCCGCGAGATCCTGCCGGTCGCCGACCGGAAACAGGTGCGCGCCTACGCGCGCAGGCTGACGCTGAAGTACCCGCGGCAGCTCACCGTCGCCCTGGCCCTGCACGGCCTGGCCGCCGTCGCCGGGCTCGTCGTGCCGTGGCAGCTCGGCAGCCTGGTCCAGACCGTCCAGGACGGCGGCGAGGTCGACGGGCTGCTCGTGGCCGTCGTCATCGGCGCGTTCCTGTTCCTCCAGGGCCTGCTGGTCCGCTTCGCCGTGCTGGCCTCGGCCAGGCTGGGGGAGAGGGTGCTGGCCGAGCTGCGCGAGGAGTTCGTCGACCGGGTGCTCGGCCTGCCGCTGTCCACGGTCGAGCGGGCGGGCGCCGGCGACCTGATCACCCGTACCTCCCGCGACGTCGACTCGCTGTCCAGGACCGTCCGGCACGCCGTGCCCGAGACGCTCATCGCGCTGGTCACCTTCGTGATCACCATGGGCGCGCTGGTGCTGGTCAGCCCGCAGCTCATGCTGCCGATGCTGGTCGCCGGCCCGCTGATCTGGTTCGCGACCCGCTGGTACCTCCAGCGGGCGCGCGACGGCTACCTGCGCGAGAACGCCGCGTACGCCGACATGACCGAGGGTCTGGCCGAGACCGTCGAGGGCGCGCGGGCCGTGGAGGCGCTCGGCCTCCAGCAACGCCGGCGCGAGCGCACCGACGGCGACATCCGCCGCTCCTACGCCGCCGAGCGCTACACCCTGGGCCTGCGGACGATCTGGTTCCCCGCGGTCGAGCTCGGCTACGTGATCCCGGTGGTCTCCACGCTCCTGGTCGGCGGCCTGTTCTACACCAACGACTGGGTGACGGTCCAGCAGGTCACCGCCGCCCTGGTCTACGCCCAGCAGCTCATCGACCCGCTCGACCGGTTCCTCATGTGGATCGACGAGCTCCAGGTGGGCGGCGCGGCCATGGCCCGGCTGCTCGGCGTGGCCAACGTGCCCGACGACCGCGAGCCCTCCGCCGCCCGCCCGGCCGGCGAGCTGCTGAGGGCCGACGACGTCAGGTACGCCTACCGCGAGGGCCGCGACGTGCTGCACGGCGTGTCGCTGACCGTCGAGCCGGGCGAGCGGCTGGCCATGGTGGGCCCGTCGGGGGCCGGCAAGTCCACGCTCGGGCGGCTGCTGGCCGGCATCCACGGGCCGCGTACCGGCGAGGTCAGCGTGGGCGGCGTGCCGCTGGTCGACCTGCCGCTCGACGACCTGCGCGGGCATGTCGCGCTGGTCACCCAGGAGCACCACGTCTTCAAGGGCACCGTCCGCGACAACCTGCTGATCGCCCGCCCCGGCGCGGACGACGCGGCGGTGCGCGCGGCGCTGGCCGCGGTCGACGCGCTCGGCTGGGTGGAGACGCTGCCCGAGGGGCTGGAGACCGAGGTCGGGTCCGGTGGCACGGCCGTGCCGCCCGCGCAGGCGCAGCAGCTCGCGCTGGCGCGGCTGGTCCTCGCCGACCCGCACACGCTGGTGCTCGACGAGGCCACCTCGCTGATCGACCCACGGGCCGCGCGCGACCTGGAACGCTCGCTGGCCGCCGTGCTGGAGGGCCGTACGGTGATCGCCATCGCCCACCGGCTCTACACCGCGCACGACGCCGACCGGGTGGCCGTCGTGGAGGGCGGCCGGATCACCGAGCTGGGCCCGCACGAGGAGCTGGTCGCCGAGGGCGGCTCGTACGCGGCCCTGTGGGCGAGCTGGCACGGCACCCCCGCCACCACTCCCTAGGCCACGGGCTCCCAGACCGGTCCTTCGGCCGTGTCCCGTGCACGGCCGAAGACCACGTCGGCGAAGTGGATGCCGAAGCCGATCGTGTCGGGTCGCAGCAGCTCCTTGACCAGCCGCCGCCGGTGCACGGTCGACTCCACGCGGTCCAGGTCGGAGCCCGCCGGCCACTCGGGGTGGCGCACCTGCACGGGGGAGTGCAGAGCGTCGCCGAAGGCCAGCAGCCGCTGTCCGCCCGAGGTGATCGTGTAGGCCGTGTGCCCGGCGGTGTGGCCGGGCGCGGACGTGGCCCGCACACCCGGGAAGATCTCCTCGCCGTCGCCGAACGTCCTTACCCGGGGAGCCATGGTCGTCAGGGCCTCCTCCGGCGTGCCGAAGTCCAGGGTCCGGTGGCGTTCGGTCCATTCCGGCTCGGCGAACAGGTACTCGGCGGACGGGAACGCGGGCCCGCCGGCGGCAGGGTGCCAGGCCCAGCCGATGTGGTCGATGTGCAGGTGGGTGAAGGCCACCGCCTCGACGTCCTCGGGACGGCGGCCCAGCCGGGCGAGGTTGGCCGGCAGGTCGCCGCCGCGCAGCTCGCCGATCAGCGGGTCGGCGGGGTCGTCCGGCTGGTGCACCGGGCCCACCCCCGCGTCGATCAACAGGGCCCGCTCGCCCGCCTCCACCAGCAGGCCGCCGATGCCCGCCACGAGGTTGCCGGTCTCGTCCAGGTGGTCGGCGTGCACGGCCCAGTCGCGTTCGGTCGTGCCCGGCAGCCAGCCGTACGGCTTGAGCCGCACGCTCCCGTCCGGCACGAACGTGACCTTGAGGTCGCCGACCCGCAGCGACCGGAGGGTGGCAGGGCGGCGCAGGCGAAGGCTCGCAGAAGTGCTCATGGCGGAAACTTACAACTAGAACCTTTAAAGCTGCAAACATCCAAGCTTGAGGTAGTTTTGGGGTATGACAACGTCCGAAGCCGAAGCGCGGGCCGCGGCCGAGCGGAACCTCTGCGGCCTGGTGGGCACGCTCGCCAGGCAGATCGAGGGGCACGTCAGGGAACGCGCGGCCGCGCTCGACCTCACCACCGCCCAGGCGGTGGCGCTGCGCGAGCTGACCGGCCCGATGACCATGAGCGACCTGGCGGGGCGCATGGGGTGCGAGCCATCCAACGCCACGTTCGTCATCGACCGGCTGGAGCGGCAGGGGGTCGTGGAGCGCCGCCCCCATCCGGGCGACCGGCGGGCCAAGCTGCTCGTGCTCACCCAGGAGGGCGCCGGCCTGCGGGAGCGCTTGCTGGGCCTGCTGACCGAGGGCTCGCCGCTGGCCGCGCTCACGCCTGAGGAGCAGTCCGTGCTCCAGGGGCTGCTGGAGCGGGCGGCGCCGCGGTAGCGCCCGCGGGGTTGCGATGATCGTCCGGCGCTGTCAGCATCGTCGGAGTGAGCACCTGGCAGCGCGCATGGGAAGGCGTGCTCGCACTTCTCGCCCTGCTGGGCCTGGCGCTCGTCCTGATCACTACGGTGAGTGACCGCCTGCTCGACATCCTCGCCCACGCCGGGCAGCTCGGCCTGATCGTCATGGGGTTCGGCCTGTCGCTGCGCACCGGCACGCCCAATCTGGCCGTGGGCGCGGTCGCCGCCGCGAGCGGCGCCTTCGTGGCGTTCACGGCGGGCGCCGGGGTGCCGTTGCCGCTGGCGATGCTGCTCGCGCTCGTGCTCGCCGGGCTCCTGGGGGCCGCCATGAGCGTGTTCACGATGTTGCTGTCGGCCCCGGCCTGGGCCGTCACCCTCGGGGCGGCCGTCGTGTGCGAGGCCCTGGCCGTCGCGCTGCTCGGCGACGGGGCGATCCCGCTGGCGACCGCCGCGCTCTATCCCGGCCCGCTGGGGTTCGCCGTGTTCGCGGTCGTCTCGATCGCCGGCGGCCTGCTGTGGAACCGGCAGGAGGTGCGCAAGGAGCTGGGCGCCGGCTGGCCCGGCGCGGTGCTCGGCCTCGCCGGGTCGAGCATGCTCGCCGCCGCGGGCGGCATCGCGCTGCTCCTGCGTCTCGGCGCGGCGCCCCCGGGCGACCAGGGGCTCTACAGCACCGTGTTCGCGCTCGCCGCCGTCCTCCTGGGAGGCACCAGCCCGTACGGCGAGCGCGCCGGCGTGGCGGGCACCGTGCTCGGCGTGCTGATCCTGGCCGTGGCGCAGGGCCTGCTCGCCTACCTCGGCGCCCCCCTGTGGGTGTTCCTGGTGGTCATGGGGCTGGTCGTGCTGATCGGCCTGGGGGCGTCGAGGCTGCTCGACGCCCTGCGGACCGCCTAGCCCAGCGCCTTCTTCAGGAAGTCGACCTGGAGCAGGAGCAGGTTCTCGGCCACGACCTCCTGGGGCGTCATGTGCGTCACGCCCGACAGCGGCAGCACGCTGTGCTGGCGGCCGGCCGCGAGCAGCGCCGAGGACAGGCGCAGCGTGTGGGCGGCCACCACGTTGTCGTCGGCCAGGCCGTGGACCAGGAGCAGCGGGCGTTCGAGCTTGGGCGCGTCGGCGAACAGCGAGGAGTTGTCGTAGACCTCGGGCTGCTCGTCGGGGTGGCCCAGGTAGCGCTCGGTGTAGCAGGTGTCGTACAGCCGCCAGTCGGTCACCGGCGCGCCGGCCACCGCCGCGTGGAAGACGTCGGGACGCCGCAGCACGGCGAGCGCGGCCAGGAAGCCGCCGAACGACCAGCCGCGGATGGCCACCCTCGACAGGTCGAGGTCGTCGGGATACTGCTCGGCCACGCCCTGCAGGGCGTCGATCTGGTCCTCCAGCGCCGGGGTCGCCAGGTCGCCCAGCACCGCCCGCTCGAACGCGGGACCGCGGCCCGGCGTGCCGCGGCCGTCGGCCACGATCACGGCGAAGCCCTGCTCGGCGAACCACTGGCTCTCCAGGAACGCGCCGCGCCGGTTGAGCACCCGCTGGGCGTGCGGGCCGCCGTACGGGTCCATCAGGACCGGCAGCCGGCCCGAGCCCTGCTCGTACCAGGACGGCAGCACCACGGCCGTGGCCAGCTCCCGGCGGCCCGAACGCCCCAGCGACACCCGCAGGTCGAGCCCGGGACGCTCGGCGTACGACGGGATCGGGACCGCCATGCCGTCGCGCCGCACCACCGTGGTCGAGACGCCCTCGGCGTCGAGACTCTGCTCCGACAACACGCCGACGCCGCCGGACATCCGCCCCGAGAACACCCCGGACCGGGTCGAGACCGGCAGCAGCGAGTGGCCGTCCCAGGTCCACAGGTGGATGTCGGTCGGGTCGCCGCCGCTGGCGCTGAACAGCACGCTGTCGTGGTCGACGTCGAGCACCGACCGGACCTGGAGGGTGGGCGGCGTGACCGCGCGGTCGCCGACGAACAGCCGGTGGCCGCCCTCCGACGTGGCCACCCAGACCAGCGAGCCGTCGTCGAGGTGCGCCGGCACGCCGGTCACGACGTCGACCCAGGCCGGGTCGGTGTCCTCGCGGACCAGCGTGGACGCGCCGGTCGCCGGATCGACGGAGAACAGCCGCAGCGTCTTCTGGTCGCGCGTCATCGTCACGATCGACAGCGCGTGGTCGTCCCAGGCGGCCGTCGTGAGGTACTCCTCCTCGAACGGCACCGCCACCCGCGACCCGTCGAGCCCGAGCACGAACAGCTCGGTACGGGCGTTGGGCGTGCCGGCCGCCGGGTAGCGCTGGGCCACGGCCGGACGGGAGGGGTTGGCCGGGTCGGCGATGTACCAGGTGTCGACCGGCTCCTCGTCGGCCCGCTCGACCAGCAGCGCGTCGCCCGACGGCGACCACCAGTAGCCGCGCATCCGGTCCATCTCCTCGGCGGCGATGAACTCGGCCAGGCCGTAGGTGACGGTCGGCGACTCCGGCGTGGCGAGCACCTCGCCGCGCCCCGAGTCGAGGTCCTGGACGTGCAGGGCGCCGCCGGTGACGTAGGCGACCTGCCGCCCGTCGGGGGACAGCCGGGGGTCGATGACCGCGCCCGGCGTCTCCAGCCTGCGGGTCTCGCCGCTCGCCAGCTCGACGACGTAGAGCCCGCCGGACAGGGCGAAGGCCGCCCTGGTCAGCGCGGCGTCGGCGCCGTAGGCCACCACGCCGCCGGCCGCCTCACGGCTGCGCTCGCGCCGCGCCCGCTCCTCCGGCGGCAGGTCCTCGTCATCGGCGTGGAGGGTGCGGGGATCGACCAGCAGGCGTTCGACGTGGGTTTCGGTGTCGAGCTCCCACAGGCAGGTGACCGGGTCGGTGCCGGACCTCGTCCGCAGGAAGACCACTCGTCCGCCGTCGGGGGAGATCGTGAACCCCCTGGGCACTCCCAGGGTGAACCGGCGGGTCCTTGCCGACAGTCGCGGGAAGCTCTCACTCATGGGCTCAATCCTGCCAGTATCCAGCCATTGTTACGCTCATGACTATGACTGATCGCCGCCTCCTGCTCGTGCACGCCCATCCGGACGACGAGTCGATCGGCACCGGCGCGACCATGGCCAAATACGTCGCGGAAGGCGCCCACGTCACGCTGGTGACCTGCACGCTGGGGGAGGAGGGGGAGGTCATCCCCGCCGACCTCGCCCACCTGGCGGCCGACCGCGACGACCTGCTCGGGCCGTACCGGATCGGGGAGCTGGCGGCGGCCTGCCAGGCGCTCGGCGTCGAGGACCACCGCTTCCTCGGCTCACCCGGACGCTGGCGCGACTCCGGCATGATGGGCGTCGCCACCAACGACCGGCCGCACGCCTTCTGGCAGGCCGACCTCGACGAGGCGGCCGGCGAGCTGGTCAAGGTCATCCGCGAGGTGCGCCCGCAGGTGCTGGTGACCTACGACGCCAACGGCTTCTACGGCCATCCCGACCACATCCAGGCCCACCGGGTGGCCCGCCGCGCCTTCGAGCTGGCCGCCAAGCCCGACTACGTCCCGGGCGGCCGGCCCGCCCCGCGCCAGGACGAGCCGTGGCAGATCGCGAAGTTCTACCACACGGCCGTGCCCAGGTCCGTCATGCGGCGCACGGCCGAGGCGCTGCACGACTCCGGCACCGGCTTCCTCGTCGAGGACGTCGACGACATCCCCTTCGGCAGCCCCGACGAGGACATCACCACCGAGATCGACGCCCGCCCCTGGGTCGGCAACAAGCGGGAGGCCATGCGCGCCCACGCCACCCAGATCACCGTCGACGGCCCGTGGTACGCCCTGTCCAACAACATCGGGCAGGAGGTGCTCGGCGTGGAGCACTTCGTCCTGGCCATCGGCGTGCCCGGCCGGCCGGTGCCGGGGCCGCCGGTCGACGCCGGTGGGCTCGGCGAGCCGCACAACCGCGAGAACGATCTCTTCGCGGGCATCCACTAACCTCGTTCCCCATGGAACATCGCAGCCAGGCGGAGTCGGCGCTGGGCGGGGCGGCGTACGGCATGCTGTTCGTGCTGGGTGTCGTGCTCGGCGTCGTGGGCGGGTTCACGCACCCGCTCGACCAGCAGGGCGCCGTGCCGTGGGTGGCGATCGGGTGGGTGCTCGCACTGTTCCTCCTCCCGCTGGGCGCGGCCAGGCTCATGCGCACGAAGCTGGCGGCGTTCGCGGTAGGGCTCGGCTGGCTGCTGGTGACGATGCCGTTCACGCTCGAACTCAGTGCCGGGGATCTGGTGATCTCTCAGGGTGCGGCGGGGTACGTCTACCTGTATGGCGGCTTGCTGGCTCTTGTGGTGGCGTTCATGTTCTCGCCCTCATCCGGCGGGGGTTCGTGGTTGTTGCGGGGATACCCACCTCCAAAGAATCCGACGTAGAGGCATAAAGTAACGTCGTGCATTCCATAGAGCGGCATGTGGACCCGGGAAACTACCGTAAGGTCGTCGGCCGCTTCGCCACGGGAGTCGCGATCGTCACGACCCGGCTCGGCGACGTGGACCACGCGATGACCGTCAACTCCTTCACGTCGGTGTCCCTCGACCCCCTGCTCGTGCTCTTCTGCGCCGAGAAGGTGGCCCGTTTCCACGACGCGGTGATCGAGGCCGGAGTGTGGGGCGTGTCGGTGCTGCACGCCTCGATGGAGGACGCCTCCCGCTTCTTCGCCCACCGCGGCCGTCCGCTGAACGGGCAACTGGCCCGGTGGGAGCACCATCGCGGGGAGTCGGGGGTGGCCCTGTTCACGGGCGCCCTGGCCACGGTCGAGGTCGCCACGACGGCGGTGTACGACGGCGGTGACCACTCGATCGTGCTCGGCCAGGTGACGGCCCTCGGCACCCCCGCGGACGGCTCGCCGCTGCTCTACCACGACGGCCGGTACAAGAACCTCTGACCCGCGGCTACGCCTGGCCGGCGGGGCGGGCGTGCTGGTCGAGGGCGGCGACCAGGAGCGCCCGCGCCGACGAGCACATGGTGTCGGCCGCCTGCTGCCGGGTGTATCCGGCGATGTCGGTGAGCCAGACCAGCGACTCGATGCCGGTCGCCGCGCGGATGGCCACGGCCAGGTGGTGGACGTCCAGGCCGGGGTGGGTGTCGAGGAGCGGGGTGAGGGCGTCCTCGATCCAGCCGATGGCCCGGCCGCCGCGCAGGTGCGGCTGTCCGGCGCCCGGTCGCAGGGACAGGCGCAGCGAGGTGCGCAGTTGTGGTTCCCAGTCGAGGGTGAGCCGGGTGAAGGCGGTCATCACCAGGTCCAGCCGCGCCACGGGATCGGCGGGCGGGTCCGGGGGGAGCAGGGAGGTCTGTTCGATCTGCGGGTGCGCGGCGGTCAGCAGGGCGTTCTGGTTGGGGAAGTAGCGGTAGGCGGTGGTGCGGGAGATGCCGGCCGCGGCGGCGGCGTCCTCGACCGTGGGGTCCGCGCCGTCGGCCAGCAGGTGGCGGGCGGCCTCGACCAGGGCGGCGCGGGTGCGGGCCTTCTGCCGGTGGCGGCCGGTCTGCTCATATGGTACCGACATGCCCATCATGGTACCGTCGTCCCATGTAGCTGACTCGCCTTGTGAGGTGGTCCATGAGCGCCGATCCAGTGGTCACGAACCCGGACCTGTACACGGTGATCTTCGAGAACGAACGGGTCAGGGTGCTGCGCTACCGTGACCGGCCGGGCGACTCGACCAGCCCGCACGGCCATCCCGACAGCGTGATGGTCACGTTGTCGTCCTTCAGCCGCCGCCTCACCTCGGGCGGGCAACAGGTCGAGCTGGAGCTGGAGGCGGGGCAGGCGCGGTGGGTCGGCGCCCAGGAGCACGCGGGGCGGAACATCGGCGACACCGAGTCGCACGCGATCTTCGTCGAGCTCAAGGAGGGGCCGGGCGGCGTCCTGGCCGGGGGCCGCTCGGTCCTGCTCCGTGAGGTGACCGGCGGGGTTCAGAACTCGCGGAAGCCCGGCCCCAGGGCGCGGACCGACCGGCCTTCGAGGTTCTGCCGTCGCCGCCCGGACCCGGTGCATCGAACGCCTGCTGGGCGAGTGCCCGCGCCGGATGCGCGCCTTCGGCGCTTGGCCCGGTCGCCGTTGGCCTGATGCCGCCGGGAGTGCGCGGGGCTGAGGCCGTCGGAGGCGATCACGATCGTCTCCAGCCTGCCGTCGTGGTTCTGCCCGGCGGTGGGGAGGGGGCTCGGCGGGCGGTGCCGGTCGTTCTCGAGCCCTCCGTCCGCGAGTGGTTCCCCCTGAGATCAGCCGCCCTCGTGCTGCCGGCCGTGCCGCGGCGGGCGTCCTGGCCGCGGGCGAAGACCTCCAGGCGCCCGTCCTGGTCGCGGCTCACGAGGTCTCGGCCGGACGGGGGGCGCTGCTCCCGCGCTCCTCGTCCGCCTCCGCCGCGGTGGGGGCGGGCCGCTCGCGCGGGGGCAGCGGCTGGGTGGTGTAGAAGCGGATCTCGTGGCCGTCCGGGTCGTGCAGGCCGGGCAGGATCCAGCCGATGGTCGCCTCGTGCACGCCGGCGTGGCGGTCGCCGGACGCGGTCAGGTGGGCGGCCAGATCCTCGAGGGCCTGCTTGTCCGGCACGCCGATGGCGAAGTAGTCGAAACCCGCGGCGGCCTTGGCCCGCTCCGGGTCCAGCCGCAGCGCCAGTACGGGACCGCCGCGCGGATGAGCGAGCGCGTAGCCCATCGGCACGCCCTGCTCGACGAACTCGATGTCGATCTCGTACCCGAACCGGGAGCGGTACCAGGCCAGGGACCGGTCCAGGTCGGTGACCGGAAGTTTGAGGTGGTGCACGCCGTCCAGGCGCGGGAGGTGCGACACGGGAATCCCCTCCTTGCAGTTGCACTGCATCGATGCAGTTATACTGCATTTTGTGCCGGACCCCGTCAAGCGCGATCTGCGCGCCGCCCGCATCGCCGCCACCGAGGAGAAGATCCTTACCGCCGCCACCGAGCTGTTCCTCCGCAACGGCTACGCGGCCACCACCCTGACCGCCGTCGCACAGTCCGCCCAGGTCGGGGACCGTACCGTCTACCTGCGCTTCGGCACCAAGGCCGCGCTGCTCAAACGCTGCGTCGACGTCGCCTACGCCGGTGACGGCGCGGCCGTCGACATCACCGGCCGCGACTGGTACGTCCGCGCCGGCACCGCCCCCACCGCCGAGGAGCGCATCGCCGCCCTGGCCGGGGCCGGCCGCCAGATGGCCGAACGCGCCGGCGACCTGCTGGCCGTCGCCCTGCAGGCCGCTCCCACCGAGCCGGACCTGGCCGCCGCCGCCCGGGCCGGCCGCGAGGCCACCCGCGCGAACATGCGCGCCTTCTGGGACAAGATGGCCGCCGACGGGCTCCTGGCGGGCGGGCACGACCTCGACTGGCTGACCGACACCACCGCCGTCCTGGTGCACACGGAGACGTACCTGCTGGGCCGGGAGATGATGAGCTGGGACGCCGACACCTACGAACGCTGGCTCACCGACACCCTCACCCGCCTGCTGACCCCCACTCCACCACCCCACCCCACAAACGCCCCACACTGACCTCCGGGGGCGTACCCGGTCACGAGCCGGAGGGATGGGAGCGGTGGCGCGGCGTCCCTACGGGGTTGGCGGCCTGGTGCAGCGGTGGTGCGGCGTCCCGGATGTGAGAGGGCGGTCGCGGTGGGTTGTGGGCGGGGGACATGACTCGGGCCAGGCGTTGAGCCTGGCCCGGGGTCATGCGTGTTGCCGGTCGGCGGTTACTGGGTGGGGGGCTCCGGCGGGGTGGGGGTGTCGGTGGGGGCGCCGGTGTCCGTGGAGGTCACGGTCGGGGTCGGGGTCGGGGTCTCGGAGGGGAGATCCGTGGGCGGCGCGCACGTCGGGATGTCCGTCGGGACGTCCGTGGGGACGTCGGTCGGGGCGCCTGTGGGGGTGTCGGTCGGGACGTCCGTCGCGGTCGGCGTCGGCGTCGGCGTCGGGGTGGGGGTCGGCGTCGGGGTGTCGCTCGGCGGTGGCGCGGGGGCCTGGGCCGGGGCGTCCGGGACGTCCGGGGATTCCGAGACCGAGGGCGACGGCGTGGCGGTCGGCGGTTCGGACGGCGGAAGCGGGGACGTCGGCGGAGCCGGCTGACAGGTGAACGTCACCGTCTCCGTCGGCCCCGGCACGGTCACCGTCGGGCCGGGCACGGTCACGGTCGGGCCGGGCTGGGTCACCGTGGCGGTCACCGTGGCCTGCTCGGTCACCGTGGACGTCACGGTCGCCGTCGCGCCCGGCGCGGCCGTGGCGGTCGGCGAGACCGTCACGGTGCGGGTCGGCCAGGGGAGCGGCCTGACCTTGACGGCCGGCTTGCCCCTCGCCTTGTACGTGCCCTTGCCCAGCTTCTTCGTGGTCTGCCCGGCCCCGGTGGTGACGGGGATCTGGGCGGTGGCGCTCCTGCAGGACTTGCTCCTGCACACCTTCTGCTTCACGGTGAAGCGGGCCGCTCCGTCGTACTTGACGGACACATTCAAGTACGAGACGCCCTTCTTCTTGACCACCTTCGTCGTGGCGGTGTAATCCCCGACCGAGGGCGTCGCAGTGGGCGTCGCCGTCGGGGTCGCGGCGACGGGTAACGCCACCTGCGCGCCGGAAGGAGAATCGGTTGAACGTAGGGGATCGGTGGCTGATGTCTGGGTGATCGCGACTCCGCCGGCTCCGGCCAGTGCAACAGCGCCGAGCAGCGCGCCCAGGATGGAAAATCTCATAATCCTGCTCTTGTGGGAGATTTCAGGACGCAGATCATTATTCCGACTTGTCAAGATTGGTCAAGACTGAGACGCATGAACAGGCGCTATCGGTTCCGGCGGGCGGTGAACTATCTGAACCTCGCCACCCCGCTCGGCCTACTCATCTCCTTCGTCGGCGGCGCGGCCCGCCGGCCCGGCCCCGACGGGCTCATCCTCGCCTTCGGCTACCGCTACCGCTTCCCCGTCGCGGGCGCGTTCACGGTGGGGAACGTCGTCCTGACCAGGTGGGACGAGCTGGACGACCGGCTCATCCGGCACGAAGGACGGCACGCCACCCAGTGGGCCTGCTGCGCCGGACTGCCGATGCTCCCGCTCTACCTGCTGGCCATGCTCCTGTCGGTCGTCGTGTGCGGGCATCAGGCGTCGTACAACGTGTTCGAGCGGCTGGCCGACCTGGACGACGGTGGCTATCCGCGCGCGCCCGTGTGGTGGCGGAGACGACGGCATAACGGCTGACCCATTACCCCGACCTCAATGTTTCGCCTGGCCGAGGCGGGAGCTGAAGCGGCCCAGCGCGACCGCCGCGATGGCGAGGCCCGAGATCACCCCGGCCGACAACACCGACGCCGTGGACGGCCCCACGACCGCCACCCCGGCCACGGCCAGACCGGAGACCAGCGCGGCCACCGCGACGTACGCCCAGGTGGCCAGGCGTACGGCTCGCAGCCGCGCACCCTCGGACGGGAGCGTGCGGGACAGCAGCCAGGACAGGGCCGGCAGGAGGAGCACCCCGTGCATGAGCACGGCGTGGGCGGGTTTGAGCGCGGTGGCCACCGTGTAGGCGAGCTGCTGGTTGCCCGTCATCACCGCCACGACGCCACGGGCGATCATCACACCGCCGAAGACCATGGACGCCAGCAGCGTGGCGAAGCCGGCGCGTACGGCCAGACGGGTGCTCGGGGCGACCTCCGGCGCCGGGCGGAAGGCGGCGACGGTCATGGTGATCGCGATGACGATGAGCGTGATGCCGAACGCGGCCAGCGTGCGGGCGATGGCCGTGTCGAGAGGGGTCTCCATGTTGAAGTGGGACGGCACGCCGCGCCACGCCTGAAGGGTGATCAGCGCCACCTCGACCGTGGAGGCCACCGCGAACGCCCCGAGGACGAACGCGCGGGCACGAAGCCGTAACCACTGGGACACCCAGGTCAGGGTCAGCACGCTCAACCCGAACGACACCCCGAACGTGAACGGCTTGCGCCACGACACGGCCCCCTCCCACGGGCCGCCGGCCACGACGAGCACGCCCAGGTGCGCCAGGCCCACGAGCAGGAGGAAGATCCCGACGGAGTACCAGAGGCGATCGGAGTACCGGAGGCGATTCATGCGGCCATGCTGACAGCGACCGGGGTCCGGGCGCGTCGGACCACGGTCTGGCCTTCGACTACACCCACGGTCGTACACCGGGCGCGCCACCCGCCCCTCGCCGGCCCGTCCTCCAGCGAAGAGGGGGCGGCGGTGGGGGTCAGGGGGTGAGGGTGAGGGTGTGGACGGCTGCGTTCTTCACGGACTCGGGCTTGGAGTACATCGGGAGCAGGTCGCCCCGCGCCCAGGGTTCGGCCTGGTCCCAGTAGTTGTCGTGGAAGGCGTGCCCCGAGGCGCCCGTCAGGTTGATCCAGCGGGACTTGTCCAGGTCCGACAGGTCGACGACCATGCGCATCGACGGCACCGCCGTGACCCCGTACCCCTTCTGCACGTTCCACCCGGTCGCGTTCACCGCGTCCTTGTTGCCGGGCACGGCGAACGGGCCGCGGTTGAACAGCGCCTCCACGGGCGCGAGGCCCGAGGTGCCGAGCGTGCCGTTGACCAGTTCGAGCTGGTGCAGGTCGCCCCACTTCCAGGACTTGACGTCCGTGCCGAACAGCTCGGACAGCTCCTGGTACGCCGAGGCCATCGCCTGCCGCAGCATGTCGTCGCGGGTCTCGGTGAGGTTCTCGGTGGTCACGTCGTCCCAGAAGGGGTCGTCGGGGGCGGTGAGCAGGTTGGCGACCACGTCGTACCAGCGGTCGCCGCCGGCGGGCCACACCTGCTCGGGCAGGTCGTCGTCGAACGTGAGCATGAGCAGGTGCCGCCACACCGCGTTGTAGTAGGCGGCGGGGGCGGAGTCGAGGCCCTGGGAGTGGTCCCACGTCCGCAGCAGCTCGCGGGCCTGGCGGGCGGCCCCGGCCAGGTCCACCCGCAGCAGCGCGGGCACCAGCGTCCCGGCGAACTCGTTGGAGGTGTCCTGCTGGATGTCCGACATCGTCCCGGCGTCGACCTTGCCCTTGCCGATCGCGGACTCGACGAGCTCGCGGATGCGCTGGGAGCGGTAGCCGTAGGACCAGTCCTTGGTCAGCAGCGGCTGGTAGCGGCGGGGGTCGATGACGGCGTTGTTGGCCGTGACGACGAACCCCTCGGCCGGGTCCTCCACCGTGGGGAGCTGCTCGTAGGGGATGGGCGCGGCCTTCCAGTCGTACTCGCCGGTCCAGCCGGGCACCGGCCAGGTGCCGTCGCCCTTCTCCCGTACGGGGATGCGCCCGGGCGCCTGGTAGCCGATCTTGCCGTTGGTGTCGGCGTAGATCAGGTTCTGGGACGGCACCTCGAACAGCGCCGCCGCCGAGCGGAACTCGGGCCAGTCGCCCGCCTTGTTGAGCGCGAAGATCGCGTCCACGGTCCTGCCGGGGGTGAGGGCGGTCCACTGCAGGGCCACGGCGTTCGCCTCGCCGCTGGGGCGGGCGTCCGCCATCACCTCGTTGATCAGCGGGCCGTGCCGGGTGCTCTTGACGGTGATCGTGACGGGGTCGCCGCCGGCGACCTTGATCTGCTCCTGCCTCGTCTCCAGCTTGACCTGCTCGCCCTTGTACAGGTACGTGTCGCCGTCCACCTTCTCCAGGAAGAGGTCGGCCACGTCCGGCCCGAGGTTCGTGAACCCCCACGCGATCTTGTCGTTGTGTCCGATGATCACGCCGGGCACGCCGGAGAAGGTGAACCCGGTGACGTCGTACGGGCACTGCTCGGACAGCTTCCTGCAGTGCAGCCCGGCCTGGTACCAGACGGACGGCATCTGCGGGGACAGGTGCGGGTCGTTGGCCAGCAGCGGCTTGCCGCTCGTGGTGTGCTCGCCGGAGACCACCCACGAGTTGGAGCCGATGCCCTCGCGCTCCTCGCTGCTCATCGTGCTCGGCACGGCGTCGAGCGTCGCGGCGGCCTGGGAGAGCGCGCGGACGCCGCCGATCCGCGGCTCGGCCTGCTGGTCGTAGCGGCCCTGGGCGAGCGCGCCCTCGCCGACGATCGGGGTGTGGCGGTCGTAGGGGTAGCCGGGGTAGAGCTGGTCGACGCGCTCCTTGGGCAGCTTGGTCAGCGCCAGGGCGCGGTCGATCTCGTCCTCCATGTTGGAGCGCAGGTCCCACGCCATGGCCTTGAGCCAGGCGACGGAGTCGACCGCGGTCCACCTCTCCGGCCGGTACTCGCCGTTCTGCAGCTTGAGCACCGAGTACTCGAGGCTCCGGTCGGAGGCGTTGGGGTTGGCGTCCAGCCAGGCGTTCACCCCTTTGGCGTACGCGGCCAGGAAGTCCTGGGTCTGCCGGTCGAGGGCGGGCAGCTCCTGCTCGGCCACCCGGCGCCAGCCCATGGTCCGCAGCGCCTTGTCGTTGCCGAGCGTGGCCTTGCCGAACAGCTCGGAGAGCCGTCCGGCGGTGGTGTGGCGGCGGAAATCCATCTCGAAGAACCGGTCCTGGGCGTGGACGAAGCCCTGCGCCATGAACAGGTCGGCCGCAGTGTCGGCATAGATGTGCGGGATCCCCGATTTATCGCGATAAATCTCGACTTTTCCGGTTAGACCCGGCAGCCGCAGCGACCCGTCCACCTGCGGGAACGACTTCCGTACCGTGTACACCAGGACCCCGGCCAGCACGAGCGCCAGCACGAGAAGCACGGTCAACACCCGGGCGAACCACCGCAAAGGCCACGGCATCCACGCAAAGGGTCTCACCGATACCTCCATCTTGCCGAACTGGAACAAGTCTGGCAGTACCGGCTCACTGCTCCGGCCGTTTCAGGTGGTCGGAGCGGCCGCGCGCGGGGGCTCCCGGTCAGAGGGCCCAGCTCTGTCCCTCCGGGGTGTCGGTGACGCGAACCCCCAGGTCGGACAGCTCGTCCCGGAGCCGGTCGGCCGCCGCCCAGTCGTTGGCCTCCACCGCCCGCTCCCGCTGCGCCAGCAGCTCGCCGGCCCCGGCGGGCGGCACCCGCGGCTTGCCGATCTCCGTGGACAGGTCGAGCGCCAGCACCTGGTCCAGGTGCAGGAACGTCTCGAACTTCGACCCGGGCGCGACCGACCCGTCCAGCTCCAGCTCCCGCAGGACGGCCAGCGCCGCCGGGGTGTCCAGGTCGTCGTCGAGGGCCGCCCCGACGCGCTCGGCGTACGACGAGGCCATGGGCGCGCTGGGCGACTCCGACCACTCGGCCACCCGCGCCCGCCACCGCCGCACCGTGCGGTCGGCGGCCCGCAGGACGTCCCAGTCGAGGTCGGGCCGCTCCCGGTAGTGGTGCCCGAGGAAGGCCAGGCGTGCCGCCAGCGGGTCGAGCCCCGCCGCCACCACGTCGGACAGCAGCACCACGTTGCCCGCGGACTCCGCCATCTCGCGCCCGTCGAACAGCGGGCGCTCGCCGTGCACCCAGTGGCGCACGACCTCGTGGCCGGTCGCCGCGTCCGACTGGGCGCGCTCGTCCTCGTGGTGCGGGAATCGCCGGCCGGCGTCGCCGAGGTGCAGGTCGATCCGTTCGCCGAGGAAACGCAGCGACAGCGCCGAGCACGCCACGTGCGGGCCGGGCAGGCCCCGCCCCCAGGGCGCGTCCCGGGCCTGGTCGCCGTGGGCGGGCCGCCACAGGGCCCAGTCGGCGTGGAAACGTTTGTGCGGATCGGCGGCGTCGACCGGGTCGGCGGGCTTGAGGTCGTCCAGACGAGTGCCGGAGATCTCCCCGTACGCCGGGAACGTCCGTACGTCGAAATACACCGAACCGTCCGGTGCCGGGTAGGCGTGCCCCCGCTCGACGAGCCCGGCGACCAGCTCGATCATCAGGTCGACCGTCTCCCCGGCGCGCGGCGCGTGCTCCGGCGGCCGCAGGTTGAGCGCGGCCGCGTCGTCCCCGAACGCCTCCTCGTGGGCGCGGACCAGGTCGCGCGCCGACGGCTCCTCGCCGGGACGCCCGAGGTCGGCGACGTGCCGGCCGGCCACGACCCGGGTACGCCGCCCCTCCAGGACCCTCCTGACCAGGTCGGACAGCACGTACGTGCGCAGGTCGCCCAGATGCACGCGGCGGTGCAGCGCCGGCCCGCACGTGTACACGCGCACCGCCCGCCCGCCCGAGATCTCCTCGACCTGCCTGGCCCGGGTGTCGTGGATCCGCAACATCACCCGAGCCTAGCCCTCACCCGCCGAGGAAGCCGAGGATGTCCCTGTCCCCGCGCTCGCGCAGCCTGGCCAGCACCTCCTCGCGGGTGGCCGTGTCGGGCAGCCCGATGCGGGCGCCGATCAGCCGCAGCCCCTCCATCTCGGAGTGCACCGGGGCGGTGTAGCCGATGAGGTAGAGCGCCCGGTTCAGCGGCGGCATCGCCACGGCGGCCGCGGGCAGGTAGCGGGTCAGCAGCTCGCCGCCGTCGGAGACGGTCAGGAACACGTGGTCGCCCTCGCTCGCCTTGAAGTCGGCCAGCACGTTGCGGATCGACCCCATGGTCGGCTGGTTGTGCCAGCTGATCACCACGTCGCCCGAGGGCGTCGAGGCGGTCAGCGACCCGCCGGGAGCCATGCCCAGGTAGGCGGCGAACCCGGTCGGCAGAGGCGAGCCCGACCCGCGCAGGTGCTCGGCGTTGACGTCCACGCGGTGCCACCACCGTCCGTCGCGGGAGCGGAAGCTGCGCCGCGTCTCCGAGACGTCCTTGCGCGGCTGGTACGGCTCCGACTCCCCGGTCGGCGACGTCCCGGCCACCCTGATCCAGCCCCGCTGCGTGCGTTCGAACCCGGGGCCGCCCGAGTAGGCGCGCACCGAGCTCTCGCTCACGTCGTAGCGGGAGGTCAGGTTCGTCACGATCGTGCTCACCGAGGCCTCGCCGCCGGCCCGCTCGATCTCCCTGGCGATCATCTCCCTGATGCCCAGGTACTCGTCGCCGCCCCACCTGGTCAGCCCGTACTTGTTCCGGTCCACCCGGTGGAAGCGCTCGTCGGCGGTGAGCTGGTTGCGGATGCCGACCAGGCTGTAGTCCTCGCCGATGCGTTCCTGGATCTCCTCGGGCGACAGCGGCGTGCCCGCCACCGCCAGCACCGCCTCGGCCTTCTCGTTGATGCTGCGCGGCCAGGGCACCACGTGCCGGCCGAGCACCCGAAGCTGCGGCACGGCGAGGATCCACCGCTCGGCGACGTCCTCGCGGACGCCGAGCTGGGCCACCATGGACACCGCCTCGTCGAGCGGCCGCGGCCCGTCGGTGAACAGCTGCCGCGTCTTCTCCCGCAGCTCGTCGGCCCCGCCGGAGACCAGCCACCCGTCGGCCTGCTCGTAGCCGGTCAGCAGCGTACGGATGAACCGCCACGCGGGGATGCCCAGCGTGCGCAGGTCGCCGCGGTGCCACGGCACGGCGGCCGCGAGGTCGTCGGCCGGGACCGCCGACCCGAGCCTGCCTCTCAGCCACGTCACGTGCGCCACCAGCGCCGCCGCCTCCGGCGAGCCCAGCCAGGCCTCCACGTGGTCGCGCAGGTCCCGCTCGATCTGCCTGATCCGCTCGCGGGTGACCGAGAAACGCTGCGCCAGCTCGTCGAGCGTGGCGCGCTGCGCCGCGTAGAGCCGGTCGCGGGCGATGGCGCGCTGCCGGTCGTCGAGCGCGGCGAACACCGCGTCGATCAGCTCGGGAAGGGGTTTGTCGGGCCGGGCCAGGACGGGCAGGGCGGCGGGCGCGGGTTCGAGCAATCGCTCGAACACACCGGTGAACAGCTTCTGCACCACGTCCTTGCCCAGCGACTCCGGCGTGCGCTCGGCCTCGGCGGGGTCGGAGAAACGCAGCAGCGGCAGGATGTCGCCGAGCAGCAGGTGCCCCCAGCAGGCCACGGCCAGATCGGCCAGGTGACCCGCCACGGTCTGCGTCCCGACGATCGCGCACGCGCGGTCGAGGGGGATCGCCTGCCACCAGGCCTCGGGCAGCTGGGGCTCCTCCACGATCGGCGCGATCTGACCAGGGGAGGTCCAGCGCAGGGGTGGCGCGAGGTCGCTCAGGCTGAGGTTCATTGAGGTCCAACCGGCAAAGGGAAGATATCCGCAGTTCAGACTATGTGATCAGGGGGACAGAAATGGGCTCCCCCTTCCGGAATGCGAGATATAGAGCATCGTTCGGGCCCGTGTGCAGGCGACGAACAGTATGCTCCGCTCGCGTTGCAGCGCTCGAGCCCGCGCGGCCGGCTCCTCGGGCAGCGATCCGGGCACCACGCCCTCCGCCACGCCGACGAGCGCCACCCGTTCGAACTCCAGGCCCTTCAGATGCTGGAAGGTCGCCACGCGCACGTCCAGCCCGTCCAGAGCGTCCCGGGCGGCGCGAGCCAGCGTGGGGGTGCGCGCCCCGACGGCGATCTCGCCCTCCGGCACGCCGTCCGCCAGCCAGCCGCCGACCGTGGCGCGCAGCCCGGCCAGTTCGGACTCGGGCGTGTCGTACGCCCGGACCACCGGCCGCCGTCCGTTGTGCGTGGCGCGGTATCCGAACAGCTCGGCCACGCCCTTGACCAGGCCGTTCGCCGGGCCGCCGCCGCGCAGCCGGACCACGTAGGACAGGATCTCCTGCGGCAGCCGGTAGGAGATCCGCAGGTCGTGCTGGACGGCCGGGATGCCCACCGCGCCGAGCGCCACCCGCGTGTCGGTCACCCGCTGGTGCGGGTCGCCCACCACGAACAGGTCGTCGTGCGCGTGCGGCGCCGCCGCCCGCAGCAGCCGCCACTGCGCCGGGCTGATGTCCTGCGCCTCGTCCACCACGATGTGCCGGTACGGCTTGCGTCCCGGCTCCACGTCGTCCAGCAGGTCGCCGGTCGTGATCGACAGCAGCCTGATCGCCTCGTCGGTGAGCTGGGCCAGCGACCGGGCCCCCGGGCCGACCAGGGCGGGACGGCGTCCCTCCGCGTCGGCGACGATCCGCATGGCCAGGCGCTCGGCGTTGTCCACCTCGACGCGCTTGCGCACGGTCTCGTCGTCGATCAGCACGTCCAGCCGGCCGGACAGCTCCTCGGCCAGGCTCTGCGAGAACGTCACCAGCAGCACCGGGCCGCTGCCCCGCGCCGCCAGGTGGGCCGCCCGGTGCAGGGCGATGATCGTCTTTCCGGTGCCCGCGCCGCCCACGACCAGCACCGGCTGCTCGTACCGTCCGGCCCTGGCCAGCCGGTGCTGCGTGGGGTGCAGGAACGTGCACCAGTCCGGGGCCCCGAGCACCCGGTCGAGCTCCACCTTGTCGGCGGCGAACACCGCGCGGTCCGGGCTGCGCAGCAGCGCCGCGTGCAGGTCGTCGGGGTCGATCGCGCCCGTCTCCTCGTCGCGGGCGCGCCAGTTGTCCAGCTCGCGCCACGCCTCCGACAGCGTGCCGCCCCGGGCCAGGACGGCCAGCGGCGCGTACTGGGTGGGCGGCAGCAGCGGTTCGAGCGCGGCCACGTCGGCCTCGGTGGAGATCAGCCTGACCAGGGGCAGCGCGTGCACGTCGATGCCGAGCGCGAGCAGGTCGCCGTCGCAGATCTGCTCGAACAGCCGCGAGGGGCGGGCCGACCTGCGTAAGGCGGGTTCGACCCGGTCCAGGGTCTCGGCGTCCCACTCCTCGACGACGCCGATCACGGGGTTGACGCTGTACCGGTGGCGCTGGGCGTACGACCACGCCTCCGGATCGGGCCGCACGGCGAGCAGCCAGTAGACGTCGCGCTGCCGGACCACCACGCCGCGATGCCCGTCGGCCAGACGCAGCGTGGCGACCTTGGCGTCCCGGCAGCCCCGCACCCGCTCGGGGTGCGGGGCTCCGGAGACGTTCAGCAGGAACCGGCGCAGCGCGACCACGGCGTCCCTGCGCACCGGCTGAGCCAGTGCGCCGAGCTCCCCTGGGAGGTCAGGGCCGATCGCGAGCCGCGGCACGGGCGGTCAGTCCAAGAGGGCGAGCAGGTCGCGGTCGCCGCGTTCGCGGAGCCTGGTGAGCAGGTCGGGCAGCTCGACGGGGCCGGTGAGCCCGATCCTCGTCGCGATCACCCTGGCCGCCTGGTCCCGGGTGCCGCCCGGCGCCGTGTAGCCGACCAGGCGCAGCGCCTTGGTGATGCTCTCGGCGTTCTGGGCGGCGACCGGCAGGTGACGGGCGCGCAGCACGCCCTCGTCCGACAGCGTGAGGAACAGGTGGCCGCCCTCCTTGGCGCCGACGTCCACGAGCAGGCGCTCGATGGACTCCAGCACCGGCCTGCCGTGCCAGGTCATGGTCAGCTCGCCCGCCGCGCTCCTGACCGCCCGGCTCTCACCGGGGGACAGGCCCAGGTAGGCCGCGAAGCCCGTCGGGAGGGCGCACTCGCCGCCGGCGAGCTGCTCGGCGGTCACGTCGATCCGCAGCCACCAGCGGCCGTCCGGCTGGCGGAAGCAGCGCCTGGTCTGGGAGACGTCCTTGAGCGGCTGGTACGGCTTGTTCTGCTCCGCCCCCCGCCGTTGCCCTCCGCGGGCGGCGGTGCGGCCGGCGTGAACGCCTGGAACTGCGGCGGACCGGGCGGGCCGGCCGGGGGCGGCGGCGCCGGCATGGGCGGCGGCGGCAAGGGCGGCGGCGGTTGCATCGCGCCGAACGCCGAGTGCGGCTGCTGGAATTCCACCGGTGGATTCGGCTGCGCGGGCAGCGTGGCCAGCACGAACTGCCAGGCCGGCACCTCCAGCGCGCGGATCTCCCTGGCGTGCCAGTCGGCCGCGCCGATCAGCTGCTCCTTGGGGGCGGCCGGGCCCAGCGTCCTGCGCAGCTCGTCCAGGTGGGCGCGGTACGGCGCGGCCTCCTCGCTGGCCAGCCACTGGTCCAGACGGACGCGCAGCTCCTGCTCGGTGGCGGAGATGTCGGCCGGGGGGACGGCGAACAGCCTGGCGAGCTGGTCGACCGCCGAGGGCTCGTCGGTGAAGACGCGGTTCTGGGCCACGGCCCAGCTCTTGTCGTCGAGCCCGGCGAACGCGGCCTCGATCAGCTCGGGCAACTCCTCGCCGCCCACCTCGGCGGACTCGGCGTGCGGACCCGCGGCCTGCCCGTTCCCGGGGTGCTCGGCGTGCGCCTCCGGCTCGGGGTGCTCAATGAGCGCCTCGTGCTCGGCGTCGGCTTCGTCGGCCTCGTCGGGTTCGGCGTCGGGTTCGGCGTGCTCCGCGTCCGCTTGGTGCTCGGCGTGCTCGGCCTCGGCGTCCTCGGCCTCCGCGTACTCGGTGTCGGCCTTGTGCTCAAGGTGTTCGGCGTCCGCCTCGTCGGGCTCGGCGTGGTCGGCGGGTGCCTCGGGTTGTGCGGCCCCGGCCGGCTCCTCGTCCCGCCCCTCAGAAACCTCAGGGACCTCAGGGACCTCAGGGACGTCGGCGGAGCTGTCGGCGTCGGCGGGTTCGTCGTGGTCCGCCGGGGAGAAGGGCTCCGGCTCGCCGCCGACACCCTCCGCCTCCAGCGCGGCCGCCTCCTCGGCGGCGGGCTCGGGCGCGGGCTCCTCGGCGGCGTCGAGCACGGGCTCAGGCTCGGGCCGCGGGACCTCCTCGACGACCGGCTCCGAGTCGGCGTCCAGCACCCGCTCGCCGTCACGGTCAGCCGTCTCCTCGACGGCCTCCTCGGCAGCCTTGCCCTCATGGAACGCGGGCTCATGGGCGACGTCCGCCGCCACGACGGCGTCCGCCGGGGCCGCCGGCACGTGCGCCTCGACCTGCCGCCCACCCGCGTACGGATGCGCCAGCCGGACGAGCACCGCCCCGAACAGCGTGTTGAGCACCGGCCGGGCCTGGATGAACGGCTGGTCCACCAGCTCCCGCCCGGTCAGCGAAAGCAGCCCCGTCCACGACCCGGCGCGGTCGAGCGCGATGGCGACGGCGGGTTCGTCGGCCTCGTCCGGGTCCAGGACGTGCAGAGCCGGCAGGACGTCACCGACGGCGGCGGCCGGCCAGTGCTCCAGCGCGATCTCCGTCAGCAGCTCGCCCAGCGACTCCGGGCCGATGGCCGCGAGCACCAGCGGCATGGGCAGGCTTCGCCACCACGCGTCCGGCAGATCCGGCTGCCCGGTCAGTAGCGTGATCGTCGACGCGTCGCTCCACCTCAACGGTGGAACGAGGTCGCTCAGGCAGAAGTTCATCCCGTTCCGTTCACCAGCCCCTCACGCCGCCGGAGCGGCGCAGCCAACATCTCGCCGCCCACGGAACAGACCATAGTCCGGCAAAACAGCCCTACGCATCATGCACTACGCATCAGCGCCGAACAGCGGCAAAGCGTAGACGCACGTAGTCGGCCATCCAGCCCGTCTCCCTGCGGAGGGCGGGCGCGGCCAGCTCGTTGACCCGTCCGAGCAGGGGGTCGACGATCTCCGGCGGCAGTCCTTCGAGCACGGACGAGGCGAACATGCGCACCCAGTCGGCGGCCCCGCCGGGGCACTCGTCGAGCGGCGTCGGCCGGTCGAAGTACTCCAGCAGCCGGACCACGAAGCCCTCCTGCTCCAGCCGGCGCGCGTACTCGGCGGGCGTGGGGAAGTACCAGGGCAGGTCGGGCTCGCGCAGGCCGTACTCGCGCCAGGCGGTCAGCATCGCGGCGGTCAGCTCCGCGCAGTTGCCCGCGCCGCCCATTTCCGCGACGAACCGGCCGCCCGGCTTCAGCGCCTCGCGGACGCTGGCGATCACGGCGGCGGGATCGCGGCTCATCCAGTGGAGTGCCGCGTTGGAGAAGACGGCGTCGTACGGGTCCACCACGGTGAAGTCGTGGCCGTCGCCGATGATGAAGTCGATCCCCGGGTACTGGGCCAGCGCCTTCTCGATCATCGCGGCGGAACCGTCGATGCCCAGGACGTCCGCGCCTCTGAAGGCGATCTGCGCGGTCAGCACCCCGGTGCCGCACCCGAGGTCGAGCACGCGCTCCCCGGGCTGCGGGTCGAGCAGGTCGACCAGCGGCGCGCCCTGGGTGGAGACGTACCCGAAACTGCTGTCGTAGGCGCGACTGTTCCACCGCTCCAAGCTCGGTGCGTCGTATCGCAAGACGATCAGCTCACATTCGTCAGACATCGGGCCCCCGTGGCCGTGCTGTCCGTTCACTTTAGAGCCTGATCGTCTCTACGACATATCAAGTCACAACGGACTCATCCCACGCTCTTGCTCCATTCCCGCTTGAGGTACGCCTTCGCCGCGTCCGTCTGCGGGATCGTCATGAGCACGGGAGGGCCGGCGGCCTTGGGCAGCCGGGCGGCCTGCTCGGTGTCGAGCTTGCCCTTCATGAGCATGGCCTCGCCGCGCGCCGGACGGGCGTAGCCCTTCTGCAGCAGGTTCTGGCCCTCGTCGGAGAACAGGAACTCCTGCCACAGCCGGGCGGCGGCCGGATGCGGGGCGGTCTTGCTGATCGCCTGGACGTGGTACCCGCCGAACGGCGCGTCGCGCGGGATCGTCACCTCCCACGAGTCGGCGTGGTCGGCGCTGCGGGTCGCGTTGAGGTGGTCCCAGTCGATGATCACGTTCGCCTTGGCCGGCTCGACGAGCTGCCCGGCCTGCTTGAGCCGGGCGAACAGGTCCACCCCCTGCCTGGCGTCCGGCCTGGCCCCGGCCTTCATGGACGCGGCCATCACGCCGCCGAACGCCGCCGCCGAGCGCAGCGGGTCGCCGTCGAGCGCGACGCGGTAGCCGGGCTTGAGCAGGTCGGCGAACGAGGCCGGGGCCTTGACCTCGCGCGGGTCGTAGCCGATCGACATGTAGCCGCCGTACACGCCGTACCAGGCGCCCTTGGGGTCCTTGACGTGGTCGGGCAGGTCCTGCCAGCCCGTCACCTTGTACGGCGCGAACTTGTCGGCCCCGTAGACGGCCATGTCCAGAGTGAGATCGAACACGTCCGGCTTGAGCTGGGCGGCGGCGTCGAGCTCACGCCTGCTGCTGGCGCCCGGTTCCAGCTCGTTGACCTTGATGTCGTACTTGTCGGCGAAGGTGTCGATGATCTCGCCGTAGTTCACCCAGTCGTGCGGCAGGCCGATCACGGTGAGCTGGCCCTCGCGCTTGGCGGCCTCGGCCAGGCGCCCCATCGTGCCGAAGCCCTGCTTCAGCGAGGCGGCCCGGACGTTGAGCACCGGCAGGTCCTTGGACCCCTCGGATGTGGACTGGGACGTGGACGCGCCGCATCCGGCGCTGGCGAGAACGGCTGCTACGGCGGCGCAGATACGTACGGTCACACAACGAATACTTACCGTTACTTCGCCCGAGGTCGAGGAGGCGCGACCGGAACGACCTTGGCCGCGACCAGCGATTCCTCGTCGATCTCCACCAAAGTGCCGTCCCGCTTGCGAACTTTCAACACGCCGCCCGTCCAGGATTCGAGCACGCCGACGGCGTCTCGGAAGCCTTCAGGGACGCGTCTTCGAGTGGTGATCCGTGCGCCTATGTCCTGAGTTGTGATCGCGACGACGAGGCGTGCGGCCATGAGTTTGCCACCCTCCGTTTCGGCCAGCTGGCAAGCACGGCAATACTAGGGCGTAGCAAACCGCGGTCAGAGTCATGCCATGGTGCGGAGAAAAAGGAGCTCGAGGTGACCTACGTCATCGCGCAGCCTTGCGTGGACGTCCTGGACAAGGCGTGCATCGAGGAGTGCCCCGTCGATTGCATCTACGAGGGCGAGCGCATGCTTTACATCCACCCCGACGAGTGCGTGGACTGCGGCGCGTGCGAGCCTGTGTGCCCCGTCGAGGCCATCTTCTACGAGGACGACCTTCCCGAGCAGTGGAAGGACTTCTACAAGGCGAACGTGGACTTCTTCGAGGATCTCGGCTCGCCGGGAGGCGCCTCGAAGGTCGGCAAGATCGAGAAGGACCACCCGGTGGTGGCCGCGCTGCCGCCGCAGGGCGAGGACCACTAGCGAGTCGCGTGCGCCGGGGCCGTCCATGTCGGGCGCGCCCCGTGCGCCCGTGTCCGCGGCAGGCGTGTACGGCCCCGAACGACCCTGGAGAACCGTGAACAAGCTGCCCGACTTCCCCTGGGACCGGCTCGAACCGTACAAGGAACGTGCCCTGGCGCATCCCGACGGCATCGTCGACCTCTCGGTCGGCACCCCCGTCGACCCGGTGCCCGAGGCCGTCCAGCAGGCCCTGCGCGATTCCGCGGACAGCCCCGGCTACCCGCTGACCCACGGCACGAAGGCGCTGCGCGAGGCCGCCGCGGGCTGGCTGCGGCGCCGCCACGGCGTCACCGTCGACCAGCAGGACGTCCTGCCGCTGATCGGCTCCAAGGAGTTCGTCGCCTGGCTGCCGACCTACCTCGGCGCCCGGCGGGTGGTCTTCCCCGAGCTGGCCTACCCCACCTACGACGTGGGCGCCCGGCTCGCCGGCGCGACCGCCACCGCCTCCGACAGCACGCTGTCGGTCGGCCCCGAGCACGTCGACCTGCTCTGGATCAACTCCCCGGGCAACCCGACCGGGCGCGTGCTGCCCGCCGAACATCTGCGCAAGGTGGTCTCCTGGGCGCGCGAGCGCGGCACGGTCGTGGCCTCCGACGAGTGCTACATCGAGCTCGGCTGGGAAGAGCAGCCGGTCTCCATCCTCCATCCCGACGTCTGCGGGGGCTCCCACGAGGGGCTGCTCGCCGTCCACTCGCTCTCCAAGCGCTCCAACCTGGCCGGCTACCGGGCGGGGTTCGTGACGGGCGATCCCGTCCTGGTCAAGCGGCTCCTGGAGACGCGCAAGCACGCCGGCATGCTCATGCCGAAGCCGGTCCAGGACGCGATGACGGTCGCGCTCGGCGACGACACGCACGCCGAACGCCAGCGCGAGCTCTACTCCGCGCGGCGCGCCGTGCTGCGTCCCGCGCTGGAACGGGCGGGGTGGACGATCGACCATTCGACCGCCGGTCTGTACCTATGGGCGTCGAATGGGCAGAACGCCTGGGATCAAGTGAGTAAGCTTTCCGAAATCGGGATTTTGGTCGCGCCGGGAGACTTCTACGGATCGGCTGGTGGACGGCACATCCGCATCGCGATGACCGCCACCGACGAACGCATCAGTGCGGCCGTGCGCCGCCTCCAGTAGGATCGCCCGTCGTAGCGCACGGACAAATTGAAAAAGGCGTCTGCCGAGACAGACCGCGAGTGGAGCGAGCTGATCGATGAGCATGACCTCCATGGTCGTACTCGGGCTGAGCATCGCCACCGTCCTGTTGTTGCTGGGGGCGTTCGTGGCCACCATGCGGCAGGACAGGAGGGGCCGGTCGAGCGCGCCGCCGCCACCGGTCGAGGTCGCTCCGGTCGAGACCCCGCTGCCGGCGCCGGTCGAGGCCCCCGGGCATGCCGGCACCGACTACGCCGACCCTCGCACGATCCAGGTCGCCGACCGGATCGAGGTGCACGGCTCCCCCTACCGGGTGCTCGGCGCGATGCACGTCTCCTGGCAGGGCCAGCAGTGGATCGAATACCTGCTGCGCGACGTCGCCCGCCGCCGCCTGTGGCTCTCGGTCGCGGTGCGCGAGGGCAAGGCCGCGGGCGAGGCGTCCCATCTCGAGGTGCTGTTGTGGACCGAGGTGCCGACGCAGGGCATGGTCCCGGCCAAGAGCATGCTGATCATGGAGGGCGTGGAGTTCTTCCCGATCCAGCGCGGCACCGCGGCCTTCAGGAGCGAGGGCGAGACCGGCAACCCCGAACGCGGCCTGCTCGACTTCGCCGACTACCACGCCTCCGACGGCCGCCTGCTCTCCTTCGACCGCATCCAGGGGCACGCCTGGACCGCCAGCTACGCCCAGCCGCTGCCGCCGGGCTCGATCACCATCATCACCCGCGCCACCTGACGTCCGCGCCGGAGCTGCGGCGGGAGGTCAGGACAGCTCGACCTCGCCGTCGCCGGCCTGGCCGCCCTTCTTCCAGCCGTCCGCGTCGACGTCGTTGACCCAGGTCGCGCCGCTGTAGCCGACGCGCCGCAGCTGGTACTTCTCCGCGTACGCCACCGACCAGGACGCCACCAGCCAGCCCCGCTTCTTCGTCGTGATCGCCGGGTCGCCGAGCGCCCTGGCGAGCTGCTTGCGCGCCTCGGCGGTCCTGGCCTGCGGCGCGGGCGTCTGCTTGGGCGGCGGATACCAGCAGTGGACGGACCTGGGCACCCGGCCGGTGAAGGCGGCGGCCAGGATCTTGGCGTCCTGCTCGTGCTGCGCGTACGCGTAGCCGCCCGCGGACCGCTGCACCTCCTGGGCCGCCTCGGCCAGCGGCAGCTTGCGGTAGTTCTTGACCTTCACCAGGGCGGCGAAGAACTTGTTGCTGGCGTAGACCGGGTCCATCAGCTGCTTCTTGCGCCCCCAGCCCTGCGACGCGCGCTGCTGGAACACGCCCACCGAGTCGCGGTCGCCCCACGAGAGGTTGCGCAGCTTCGACTCCTGCAGCGCGGTGCCGTACGCGATCACGACGGCCCGCTCGGGCAGGCGGCGGCGGGCCGCGACGGCGGCGATGGTGGCCGAGACCTGCGCCTGCTCCGGATCGAGGGTCAGGACGCCCTCGGGGGTGCGCACCATGCAGAAGGCCTCCGGGAGGACCAGCGGCGTCGCCCGCTTGAGCAGGAGGTAGAGCCCCACGGAGACGCCGACGGCGAGGACCACGACGATGATCGCGATGGTGATGACTCCACGGGAGAAGCGCAGGCGCACCCTGAAGAACCTACCCGGCCGGATAAGCTCCGTGGCCATGAGTCACGTGATGTCCCCGGTGGTGGACGAGCTGTGGGAACGACGCGCGGAGCTGTCCCCGGCCGACGTGGAGGCGCGCATCCAGGTGGTCGGCGCCGTCGACCTGCTGGACAAGGGTGAGGCGAGGGTCGCCCGCCTGGTCGGCGGCGAGGTCGTGGTGGACGAGCGGGCCAAACGCGCGATCCTGCTCGCCTTCCGGCTGCTGGGCATGGCACGTTCCCAGGTGGGCGACTTCCAGCACCACGACAGGGTGCCGCTCAAGACGTCCTTCGAAGGGGTGCGGGTGGTGCCGGGCGCCATCGCGCGCTGGGGCTCGTACCTGGCGCCGGGGGTGGTGCTGATGCCGTCGTTCACGAACATCGGCGCGTACGTGGACTCGGGCACCATGGTCGACACGTGGGCCACGGTGGGCTCATGCGCCCAGATCGGCAAGAACGTGCACCTGTCCGGCGGAGTGGGCATCGGCGGCGTCCTGGAGCCGCCGGGCGCGGTGCCGGTCGTCGTGGAGGACGACGCGTTCATCGGCAGCCGCTCGATGATCGTCGAGGGCGCGCGGGTGGGCCGGGGCGCGGTGATCGGGGCGGGCACGATCCTGTCCGGCACGATCCCCGTGATCGACGTCCAGACGGGCGAGGAGCTGGCCCGGGGCAGGGTGCCCGACTGGTGCGTGGCGGTCGGCGGCACGCGGCAGAAGGAGTTCCCCGGCGGCACGTTCGGGCTGCCGTGCGTGCTGGTGATCAAGCGTCTGGAGCCGGAGCAGCGGCACGACAAGGCGGCACTCAACGAGGTGCTGCGCGAACATGGAGTGAACACCTGATGCTGGACCTGACACAGGACGTACGCACGCTGACCGCCGCGATCGTGGACATCGAGTCGGTGAGCGGCGACGAGAAGGCCCTGGCCGACGCGGTCGAGCGGGCGCTGTCCGCGCTGCCGCACCTGAAGGTCGACCGCTCCGGCGAGACGATCGTGGCCCGCACCGACCTCGGCCGGGCCGAGCGGGTGCTGATCGCGGGCCACCTCGACACGGTCCCGGTCGCGGCCAACCTGCCGAGCCGGGTGGAGGGCGACCTGCTCTACGGCTGCGGCACCTCCGACATGAAGGCGGGCGTGGCGGTCGCGCTGAAGCTGGCGGCCACCGTCCCGGCCCCCAACCGCGACGTGACGTATGTCTTCTACGACTGCGAGGAGATCGAGGCCGAGCGCAACGGCCTGACCAGGGTCGCCAGAGACCACCCCGAGTGGCTGGCGGCCGACTTCGCGGTGCTGATGGAGCCGACCGACGGCGAGATCGAGGGCGGCTGCCAGGGCACCCTGCGCGCCGACGTCACCGTGACCGGCAAGCGGGCCCACAGCGCGAGGTCGTGGTTCGGCGTCAACGCCGTCCACGGCATCGAGCCGGTGCTGGCCAGGCTCAACGCCTACGAGGCGCGGCTGCCGGTGGTCGACGGGCTGGAGTACCACGAGGGGCTCAACGCGGTCGCGGTGAGCGGCGGCGTGGCCGGCAACGTCATCCCCGACGAGTGCGTGGTCACCGTCAACTACCGCTTCGCCCCCGACCTGACGGTCGAGCAGGCCGAGCAGCACGTGCGCGAGGTGTTCGAGGGCTACGAGGTGAGCTTCCTCGACGCGGCGCCCGGGGCGAGGCCCGGCCTGACGCATCCCGTGGCCGCCGCCTTCGCCGCCGCGGTCGGCGGCACCCCGCGCGCCAAGCTGGGCTGGACGGACGTCTCCCGCTTCTCCGCGCTCGGCGTCCCGGCCGTGAACTACGGCCCCGGCGACCCGAACCTGGCGCACCAGCAGGGCGAGTACGTGTCGCTGCCGAAAATCACGGAGAGCGAGCGGGCCCTGCTGAACTGGCTGACAAAATGAAAGTGGCTTTCCTCGCCGGCCATTTGGCGGGGAAAGCCACTTTCAGTCCCGAGCAGCACCCTCGGCAGTTAGACGCAGGGGGGTCGAAATTCGGTTCCCTGCTTTTCCCAAGATTTTTTCGAAGCCTTCATCTGGCCTTCGACCTGGGCGTTCATCCTCGAAGTGCCCGCTTCGGCGGGCGCGGCCCGGGTCGGGAACGGCACCGCGGGCCGGTACGGAGAGGACTAGCGTGACCACCATGGAACAGAAGCAACGAGCCGAACGCCGTCAGGGGCAGGCGGTCGTGCGCGGGAGTCTCGTCCCCAGCTCCACCCACGACCAGCGGCTGCTCGACCGGCAGGGCCCGTCCGACTGGGTGCACATGGACCCGTGGCGGGTGCTGCGCATCCAGGCCGAGTTCGTGGAGGGGTTCGGCCAGCTCGCCGAGCTGCCCGCGGCGATCACGGTCTTCGGCTCGGCCCGCACCCCCGAGGGCACCCCCGAATACCAGATGGGCCGGCGGCTCGGCCGGGCGCTGGCCGAGTCCGGCTACGCGGTGATCACCGGCGGCGGCCCCGGCGTCATGGAGGCGGCCAACCGGGGCGCCTCCGAGGTCGAGGGCGCGGTGTCCGTCGGGCTCGGCATCGAGCTGCCGTTCGAGCAGCGCATGAACGACTACGTCGACCTCGGCATCGAGTTCCGCTACTTCTTCGTGCGCAAGACGATGTTCGTCAAGTACTCGCGCGGCTTCATCGCCCTTCCGGGCGGCTTCGGCACGCTCGACGAGCTCTTCGAGGCGCTGACGCTGGTCCAGACCCACAAGGTCACCTCGTTCCCGGTCGTGCTGATGGGCTCGGAGTTCTGGGGCGGCCTGCTCGACTGGATCAAGAGCACCCTGCTCGGCACCGGCAAGATCGCCGCCCAGGACCTCGACCTGATCTCCGTCACCGACGACCCCGACGAGGCCGTGCGGATCATCGCCGACTCCGACCGGGCCCGCTCCCACCAGCGGGAGGAGGAGCTGGAGGCCGCCGCCGCCCAGACCGCGGAGCCCCAATAGGCTGTCGGCCCGTGAACATCTGCATCTTCTGCGCCTCCAGCCTCCGCATCGACAGGAAGTACGTCGACCTGGCCCGAGAGGTGGGCGCCGAGCTCGCCAGGCGTGGTCACACGCTGGTGAGCGGCGGCGCCACGGTCTCGTGCATGGGCGCGGTCACCTCCGCCGCCCGTGCCGCCGGCGGGTTCACGGTCGGCGTGATCCCGCAGGTGCTGGTGGACATCGAGGTGGCCGACACCGACTCCGACGAGCTGATCGTCACCGACGGCATGCGCGAGCGCAAGGGCGTCATGGACGCCCGCTCCGACGCCTTCCTCGTGCTGCCCGGCGGCATCGGCACCCTGGAGGAGCTGTTCGAGATCTGGACGGCGCGGGTGCTCGGCATCCACGACCGCCCGCTGGTGATCCTCGACCCCTGGGGCCTGTACGAGCCGCTGCGGCAGCTCGTCTCCGGCATGCACGCCGAGGGCTTCACCCGGGCCGACGTCTTCGACGCGATCTCCTGGACGACCACGGTCGAGGAGGCGTTCGCCCACCTCGAGGCGCGTCCGCAGCCGGTCCGTCCGAGCGTCGCCGAGCTGGGTGAGGCCACCGGCTGACCAGCCCGCCCCGATTGCCCGCACTTGTGGTAGATCGCTGAACGTGCTCGTCCATATGAGTACGATGCCAATGTGCTGGTCATACTCGCCATCGCCGCGATCGCCATCCTGGCCTGCGTGGTCCTGGTCTCCCTCGGCAGAGGCGGGGAGCTGACCGAGTTCCCGCCGGACGTCCCGCCGCTCGACCTGCCCGAGGCCGGACAGCTCACGGCGGTCGACTTCATGGCGCTGCAACTGCCGGTCAACCTGGTCGGCTACCACACGCAGAGCGTCGACGAGACCCTGCGCCGGGCCGCCCAGGCCATCAGCGCCCGCGACACCAGGATCGCCGTCCTGGAGCAGCGGGTGTCGGAGCTGCTGTCCAGCCGGCTGCACGCGCGCCAGGAGATCTACGCCACGCCCGGCGCCGGGCTGCGCACCGACCACGAGCCCGAGGCGCCCACCGCGCCCAGGGAGCTGCCGGAGTCCGGCGACCCGGTCACGTCGAGCGGCGCGACGGTGGAGTGGGCGGGCGAGCCGGAGCTGCGCGACCCGTCGGAGGAGCCGGACTGGCGCGTCCCCGAGCAGGACGAACCCAAGACCGACGAACCCAAGACCGACGAACCCAAGACCGACGAGCCCGAGCAGGACGAGCCCGAGAAGGACGCCGACGACCCCGTGCGCGCGACCCTGGGCAAGGACAAGGACGAGGACGAGCGCCCGTGACCGAACTCATCCGGTGCACCTGGCCGGGCATGGGCGACCCGCTGTACATCACCTACCACGACGAGGAGTGGGGCCGCCCGGTCAAGGGCGACGACGAGGTCTTCGAACGCGTGGCGCTGGAGGCGTTCCAGTCGGGCCTGTCGTGGCTGACGATCCTGCGCAAGCGGGAGAACTTCCGCGCCGCCTTCGACGGCTTCTCGACCGTCAAGGTGGCCGCCTACACCGAGCGCGACGTCGAACGGCTGCTCGGCGACGCCGGGATCGTCCGCAACCGGGCCAAGATCGAGGCCGTCATCGGCAACGCCAGGGCCGCGCTCGACCTGCCCGAGGGCCTGTCGGAGCTGGTGTGGCGGTTCGCCGACCCCGACGCGCCGGTGCCCCGGACGATGGCCGACGTGCCCGCCATCACCCCCGGCTCCAAGGCCCTGGCCAAGGAGCTGCGCAAGCACGGGTTCAGGTTCGTCGGCCCGACCACCGCGTACGCGCTGATGCAGGCGATCGGGCTGGTCAACGACCACATCGAGGGCTGCCTGGCCCGCTGAGCGCCGCCGCTCAGCGGCCCCTGAACACCGGCCGTTCCTTGGCCAGGAAGGCGCGGGTGGCGTCCTGGTGGTCCTCGGTGGCCACGCACGCGTCCTGCAGGTCGGCCTCCAGCGCGAGCGAGTCGGCCAGCGAGTGCGTGGCGGAGTGGGCCAGCGCGCGCTTGGTGGCGGCATAGGCCGCGGTCGGCCCGGCGGCCAGGCGTACGGCCAGCTCGTGGGCGGTCTTCGGCAGGTCGTCGGCGGGCACCACGCGCGTGACCAGCCCCAGGTCGAGCGCGGCGGACGCGTCGAGCGGCTCGCCGAGCAGCAGCAGCTCGGTCGCGCGGGCCCGGCCGACCAGGCGCTGCAACGTCCAGGACGCGCCGGAGTCGGGGGCCAGCCCGATGCCCGCGAAGGCCAGCGCGAACTTGGCCTTGTCGGAGGCGACGCGCAGGTCGCAGGCGAAGGCCAGGGCAGCGCCGGCGCCCGCGGCGACGCCGTTGACCGCCGCCACGACCGGCTTGGGCATGGTCGCGATCAGCTCGACGATCGGGTTGTAGTGCTCGCGCACGGTGTCGGCCAGCCCGCGGCCCGCGGCCAGGTTGGCGGCGTGCTCGCGCAGGTCCTGGCCGGCGCAGAAGGCCCGGCCCGAGCCGGTGAGCAGCACCGCTCTGACCTCGGGGTCGGCCGCCGCCCTGCCCACCGCCGCCAGCAGCGCGGCCTTGACCTCGGCCGTGAGCGAGTTCATCGACTCCGGCCGGTCGAGGGTGAGGGTGGCGACGGCGTCGGCCATGTCGTAACGGATCACATGAGCTCCCTGTCGACGAACGCGGCGGCTGCGGGCAGCAGCCTGGTGGCCTCCTGCTCGAAGAACGTGCGGGCCTTCTCGCCCGGCCAGCCCGCGGGCAGCAGCTCGGCCGGCAGCCCGGGGTCGCGGAACAGGAAGTTGCGCCAACCGTGCACCAGTCTGCTCCTGGTGGCGAACACCCGGTCGGGCGGGGCGTCCTCGGGCAGGGTGCTGATCAGCGTGACAGCTTCGGCGTGCCAGTGCTCGTACGCCTCGCCGATGGCCGCCAGGTCCCAGGCCCGCGCCACCAGCTCGCGCGGGTCGCCCTCCAGCGCCGCGTCGAACCGGTCGGCCCGCACGCCCTCGCCCTCCAGCAGGTTGTCCAGCTCGATGGAGGAGCGCGGCCCGATCCACGTCGTCTCCGACAGGCAGGCGTAGCCGAGGAAGGTCAGGTCGGCCCTGATCCGCTCGCGGCGCTGGCGCTCCCTGACCGGCTCGAAGACGATCACGTGCCAGCGGCCGTGCCAGGCGAGTGTCCCTGATCGGTAAATTCTCAACGCTGCCTCATCAAGGCGCCTGACACACTTCGGGGTGAGTCCGTAGCCGGCTCCCTGAGGCAGCCGCAGCGGGCGCAACCAGCCCTGCCGGACCATCCGCGAGACCGCCGTGCGGACGGCCGGAGCGGCGATTTCCAGGGGGTTCATGAGCCGTACGAGCGCGGCCACGGTCGCCTGCCCACCGCGCGAACGCAGGTGGTCTCCGTACAGGTCGAAGAGAGCGGCGCGAGCGTGCACGAAGTCCAGTTTGGACGCCATCGCCTGCCTCGACAACGCATTCTGGGAGGAGATCGTTACCCATGAGGGCTCTCGATGCGGGAGAATAGGACATCACAGAAGACGTGAATGCGCCGACCACCCCCTCGGGCGGTCGGAAATCGCGGGCCGCGGGAGCCCAAGGCAGGAAGGGATGCACGCATGGCGGCGATGAAGCCGCGGACCGGCGATGGTCCGCTCGAGGTCACCAAGGAAGGGCGCGGCATAGTCATGCGGGTCCCTCTCGAAGGTGGCGGCCGGCTCGTCGTGGAGATCTCCGCCGACGAGGCAAAGGCGCTCGGCGAGGCGTTGAAGAACGTCGTCGGCTGAGCGCTCCCGAGACAACCTGATCCTCCGACCCTGGCGTAAGTCCGGCGCCAGGGTCGCTGACGTTTGGAGGGCTCCGTGCCCATCGAGACCACCGTCACCGCGGTCGCCGAGGTTCGCGAGGGTGCCGAGCTGCTGGCCGTGCCCTACACCTCCGACCTGCGTCCCTCTGTCGAGCCGTACGTCGAGCTGCACCTTCCGGTCGCCGACCTGCTGGCCCACTACGAGGCCAAGGGGGAGGCGGGGGAGATCGTCGAGGTCCCGGTGGCGCGGGCGGGCGGCGTCGGGCGCGTGCTCCTGTACGGAGTGGGCGACGGCTCGCCGCGGGCGCTGCGCAGGGCCGGCGCGGCGCTGGCGCGCAAGGTCAAGGGCCGCGACACGCTGACCGTGGTGCCGCCCGAGGGCGACGTCGCGGCGTTCGCCGAGGCGGCGCTGCTGGCCGGATACACCTTCAAGATCGGCAAAGAGGGCAGGAAGGGCGTGCGGGCGATCGAGTTCGCCGGCGCCGACGAGGAGCCGGTGCGCCGGGCCGAGGTCGTGGCGGAGGCCGTCGCGCTGGCCCGCGACCTGGCCAACATGCCGTCCTCGGTCAAGCATCCCGCCTGGCTCGCCGAGCGCGCCGCCGAGCAGGGCCTGCCGGTGCGGGTGTGGGACGAGGAGCAGCTCCAGGCCGAGGGGTTCGGCGGCATCCTGGCCGTCGGGCGCGGCTCGGTCCGGCCGCCCCGGCTGATCCAGCTCTCCTACGTCCCCGAGCAGCCGGCCGAGCGGCACGTCGTGCTGGTGGGCAAGGGCATCACGTTCGACTCGGGCGGCCTGTCGCTCAAGCCGACCGAGAACATGAAGACCCAGAAGACCGACATGGCGGGCGGCGCGGTGGTGATCGCCGTGCTGGCCGCGCTGGCCCGGCTGGGCGCCCCCGTACGCGTGACGGGCCTGATCGCCGCGGCCGAGAACATGCCGTCCGGCGCCGCCCAGCGTCCCAGCGACGTCATCAGGCACTACGGCGGCCGCACGGTCGAGGTGCTGAACACCGACGCCGAGGGCCGGCTCGTGCTGGCCGACGCGCTCGCCTACGCCGACGCCGAGCTCGACCCCGACGCGGTCGTGGACATCGCCACCCTCACCGGGGCCATCTCCGTGGCGCTCGGCCGGAACGTCGGCGCCGTCTACGCCTCCGACGAAGACCTGGCCGCCCAGCTCCTGGCCGCCGGCCAGGCCAGCGACGACCGGCTCTGGCGCATGCCGCTGATCGACGACTACGCCCCGGCCCTGGAGTCCTCGATCGCCGACCTGGCCAACGTCGAGAGCGGCTCCCGCTACGGCGCGGGGTCCATCACGGCGGCACTGTTCCTGCGGGAGTTCGCGGGCAAGCGCCCGTGGGCGCACCTCGACATCGCCGGGGTCGGCCGCAGCACGGTCGACGAGGGCACCCTGACCAAGGGCGCGACCGGGTTCGGCGTGCGCGTGCTGCTGGAGTGGCTGACCCGGGGCTGACCCGGGGCCCGGCTCTGGCTAGTCGGCGATCTTCACGGCGGCCAGCAGGCCGTCGCCGAGGGGCATGAGCACCGACCGCAGCCGGTCGTCGCCCTGCACCAGCTTGCCCAGCTCGCGCAGCGAGACCGTGTCGGGGTCGCGCTGCGTGGGGTCGGCCACCCGGTCGTGCCACAGGGCGTTGTCGAAGGCCACCACGCCGCCGACGCGCAGCAGGCGCACCGCCTCGGCCAGGTAGTCGGCGTACTCCTGCTTGGCGCCGTCGGCGAAGACCATGTCGTAGCCGCCATCGGACAGCCGGGGCAGCACGTCGAGCGCCCGTCCAGAGATCAGCCGCACCCGCCCGCCGGAGAAGCCCGCCTCCGCGAACGCCTGCCGGGCCAGCCGCTGGTGCTCGGGCTCGACGTCGACGCTGGTCAGCGTGCCGTCGCCGCGCATGCCGCGCAGCAGCCACAGCCCCGAGACGCCGCAGCCGGTGCCGATCTCGACGACCGACTTGGCGTTGACGACGGTGGCGAGGAAGCAGAGCGCCGCCCCGCCCCCGGGAAGGATGGGCACCGCACCCATCTCCAGCCCGCGCTGACGCGCCGCGTGCAGGATCTCATCCTCGTGATGGAACTGCTCCGCATAGGCCAGAGTGGCCTCCACCGGACTGGTCATCGGCCTCCTCCCCCCACTTTCGTGCGATTGGTCACCGATCGCAGCCTAGGGGAGTCACGCCTGCACGGGAACTCAGGACGGTCCGAAGGCGTTGCAGGTTTAAACGGGCTTTGCCGGTCCGGAAGGCAGGCAGTGCGCACGAAGGGACGAAACCAGGCACTATGACGGTAGCGGTGGTCCCAGAGAGAGGAGTGCTGGTGGACGAAAGCGACCACCAGGCGGATACTCCCGTGTCGTCTGATTGGACGCCTCCCACATGGGAGGAAGTGGTGCGGACTCATTCCGCACGCGTGTACCGGCTGGCGTACCGGCTTACCGGCAATGTCCACGATGCCGAGGACCTCACGCAGGAGGTCTTCGTCAGGGTCTTCAGGTCGCTGTCGAGCTACACCCCCGGCACGTTCGAGGGCTGGCTGCACCGGATCACGACGAACCTGTTCCTCGACATGGCGCGGCGCAAGCAGCGCATCCGGTTCGAGGGGCTGGCCGACGACGCCGCCGAGCGGCTGCGCGGCCGTGAGCCGTCGCCGGCGCAGGCGTTCGACGACGCCCACCTGGAGCCCGATATCCAAGCCGCCCTCGACGCGCTCGCCCCCGAGTTCCGGGCCGCGATCGTGCTGTGTGACATCGAGGGCCTGTCCTACGAGGAGATCGCGGCCACGCTCGGCGTCAAGCTGGGTACGGTCCGAAGCCGTATTCACCGTGGCCGGGCGCAGTTGCGGGAGGCGCTCGACCATCGAGCCCCCCGTACTACCCAACTCCCCCCGACCGTGATCAGTGGGGAGGAAGTCTGATATGGCTCATCTAGAAGAACGCGTTTCGGCGCTCGTCGACGGAGAGCTGAACCACACCGAGCGCGATCGCGCGCTCGCCCACCTGACCTTCTGTGCTGACTGCCGGCGGGAGGTCGAGTCGATGCGGGCGCTGAAGTCGCGCCTGCGCTCGCTCGACGGCCCGGCGATGCCGGCCGATCTCACCATGTCGCTGCTGCGCATGGCGGAGCCGGGTGGGCCGCTGCCGCCGAGGGAGCGCCCTTTCCCTACCCGTACGTTCGGGGGGTGCCCATTCCTGGGCCCCACAGCATCGCGCCCCTGGACAACCGCCCGCGCAGGGACGCCACCGCTGGGGCCTCGGGCCCTGGGCGGGGCGGTAGGCGGCGCGGCGCGTACGTCGCGGTGGGCGTGGTGTCCGCCGCGGTCGCACTCGGCACCTTCTTCGCGGTCTCGGGCACAGGGCCCCAGACCTCGCCGCCGCCGGTCGAGCTCTGGCGGGTCCCGCACTCGCCGGCCACCAGCGCGCCGCCGACCGCCACGCCCTGAACCGGGGGCTCGCCTGGGATACTCGGGTGGCGTAGTCGACGATGCTTGGGGCATACGATCTGGGTTCGGGATTTGTCACAAACAAAGCCTTTTATGACCCTCGTATGCCGCCAGAACGAAGATTGCGGTGGCCGAGCAAGGAGTGGTGAGACGTAGATGACCGACGAGACGCGCCCGGGCGAAGGACGCACGACGTCGGACTTCCCCGAGCCACAGGGCCGGCCGGAGTTCCTGCCCGCCGACGAGCCGGGCGAGCAGGCGGACCGTCGGCCTGACCCGCCCGCCTCGTTCGGCGCGTCCTGGGGCGACCCGTCGGGCCGCCCTGACAGCCAGGGTGCGTCGCCGTACGAGTCGCCGGGCCGCTCCGACGGCCCGGGTGCGTCGCCGTACGAGTCGCCGGGCCGTTCCGATGGCGTGCCGCCGCACGACGGGGGGACGCGGGCGTACGAGGGCCCGTCCTTCGAGAGCCCCGCCGGGCCGCGCGGGTTCGAGAGCCCCGGCGGCACGCGGACCTACGAGACCCCCTCCTTCGGGCCGGCGGAGACCGGGCCGCGGCCGATGCAGCCACCGCCCTTCATGGGTGCGTACGGCGGCAACCAGCCGCCGCCGCCGCGGCAGGCCCTGGGCATGGGCCCGGGATGGGCCCCGCCGCCGCCCCAGGGCGGGCCCGGCGCGGGCGCGATGCCCAGGCGCGGGCTCAACGTCGGCGTGCTGATCGCGATCGCCGTGGTCATCGCGCTGGTGGCCTCCGTGCTCGGCAGCCTCGGCACGTACCTGCTGACCAGGTCGGGCAGCAGCGGCACCGACCCGTCCTACAGCCTCGGCCCGGCCCCGACGGGCGCGACCAACAGGGCGCCCGACTCGGTGGCCGGCGTGGCCGCACGGGTCCTGCCCAGCGTGGTCTCGCTGGAGGTCGGCAACGGCACCAACACCGAGGGCGCCTCCGGCTCCGGATTCCTGATCAAGAACGGCTACGTGGTGACCAACAACCACGTGGTCGCCATGGCCGCCAAGGGCGGCGAGATCCGGATCATGTTCAACAACCGCAAGACCACCGCGGGCCGCATCGTCGGCCGCGACCCGGGCTCCGACCTGGCCGTGGTCAAGCCCGAGGAGACCTTCGGCACGCCGGAGATCACCCTCGGCAACTCCGACCAGGTCGTGGTGGGCGACCCGGTGATCGCCATCGGCTCGCCGCTCGGCCTCAGCGGCACGGTCACCACGGGCATCGTCAGCTCGCTCAACCGTCCGGTCATCGCCGGCGACGAGACGGGCGCCGCCACCGAGGAGCCCGCCTACATCAGCGCCATCCAGACCGACGCCGCCATCAACCCCGGCAACTCCGGCGGCCCGCTGGTCAACGGCCGGGGCGAGGTGGTCGGGGTGAACTCGGCGATCGCCACGCTCAGCCGTTCGGTGAACAGCCAGAGCGGCAGCATCGGCCTGGGCTTCGCGATCCCGGTGAACCAGACGCGGCGGGTGGCCGAGGAGCTGATCACCACGGGCAAGGCCAAGCGTCCCAAGATCGGCATCGTGCTGGACAAGGACTACAAGGGCCAGGGCGTGCGCATCGCCTCCGAGCCCGCCGAGGGCCGTCAGCCGGTCGACGCCAACGGTCCCGCCGACAAGGCCGGGCTGAAGGCGGGCGACGTCATCCTGGAGGTCGACGGCCTGGCGCTGCAGGACGGCAACGAGCTGATCGCGTTGATCCGCAGCAAGGCGCCGGGCGCCAAGCTCACGATCAAGTACCAGCGTGCCGGCCAGGAACGCACCGCCACCCTCACCATCGTCGCCGACGATCAACCGGCTCCCACCCCGTCCTGAGTGATATGACCCATGGGGGACGGTTCAGCCACGGGCTGGAGCCTTTAGTCTGTGGAGAGGATTGTGGACTGCGGGTAGGAGCGTACGGTGTTCGGACTCGGGTGGATGGAGGTCGGAGCGCTGATCGTCATCGCGCTCCTGGTCTTCGGTCCTGACAAGTTGCCGCAGGCCGCCTCGCAGGCGGGCAAGACACTGCGCAACCTGCGGCGCATGGCCAACAACGCGCGCGACGACCTGCGGGCTGGCCTCGGGCCGGAGTTCCAGAACTTCGACCCCGCCGACCTCAACCCGAAGAACTTCGTCCGCAAGCACCTGCTCGACGAGCTGGAGGACGACTGGAACGGCCGCCCCAGAGATCTGGAGCCGGCCGCCGTCGCGTCCTACGACGCCCCTGAGCCGCCGTCGGAGCTCGGCATTGGCGAGCTGCCCCCCTACGACTCCGAGGCGACCTGACACACCCTGCAGACGCGCGACGGGCCCGCTCAGCTTTCGCTGGGCGGGCCCGTCTTCGCGTGGGAGGGTCAGGAACGGTTGGGCGAGAGGCCGAGCTGCATGCCCTTGATGCTGGAGGAGCGCTTGCTCAGACCGGCGGCGATCTTCCGCAGCTCCGCGGCGGCGGGCGAGTCGGGGTCGGTCAGCACCAGCGGCTTGCCCTCGTCGCCGCCCTCGCGCAGGCGCAGGTCGATCGGCACCTGACCGAGCAGCGGGACGCGGGCGCCCAGCGTACGGGTCAGGGCGTCGGCGACGGTCTGGCCGCCGCCCTCGCCGAACACGGCCACGCGCTCGTCGCAGTGGGGGCAGGGCAGCCAGGACATGTTCTCGATGACGCCGGCGATCTGCTGGTGGGTCTGGGCGGCGATCGAGCCGGCCCGCTCGGCCACCTCGGCGGCGGCCTGCTGGGGCGTGGTCACGACCAGGATCTCGGCCGACGGGAGCCGCTGCGCCACCGAGATGGCGATGTCGCCGGTGCCCGGCGGCAGGTCGAGCAGCAGGACGTCGAGGTCGCCCCAGTAGACGTCGGCCAGGAACTGGTGGAGCGCCCGGTCGAGCATCGGGCCGCGCCACACGACCGGCGTGTTGCCCTCGGGCTTGAACATGCCGACCGAGATGACCTTGATGTCATGCGCCGACGGCGGCATGATCATGTCCTCGACCTTGGTGGGACGCTCGGCGGCGCCCAGCATGCGAGGAATGCTGTGACCGTAGATGTCGGCGTCGACGATGCCGACCTTGAGGCCGTTGGAGGCCATCGCGGCGGCCAGGTTGACGGTGACCGACGACTTGCCCACGCCGCCCTTGCCGCTCGCGACGGCGAAGACGCGGGTCAGCGAGCCGGGCTGGTTGAAGGGGATCTCCTTCTCCGGGCCCCGGTCGCCCCTCAGCTTGGTCTGCAGGACCTTGCGCTGCTCGGTGCTCATGACGTCGAGCTCGATCTGGACGTCCGTCACGCCGTCGACCTTGCCGACCGCCGTCTTCACGTCGCGGGTGATGGTGTCCTTCATCGGACAGCCTGACACGGTGAGGTAGACGCCCACCCGGACCGCGCCGTCGGGGGCGATCTCGATGCTCTTGACCATGTCGAGGTCCGTGATCGGGCGACGGATCTCGGGGTCGATGACGGTGGCGAGGGCGACCGTCACCTGTTCCTGGGTTGGTGCCATCGAAGTCTCGGCACGAGGGAGTGCCGTCCCTCCTTAGTCGGTCTATGTGTGACAGGCGCTGAAAGCCAGTGAGAATGCCCCTCCATGGTATGAACCCGGGGGCCGCTCGGTTAATCCGCGCTGTTAGGTGTCTGTGCAACAACGTCTAAGGTTACTGCGTGACTCTGCTGCGCGACGAGGGGCTCACCGCCGAGGAGCTGGCGGTCTGGCGGATGTTGCAGCGGGCCCAGGTGCGCATCGCGCGCCGCCCGGAGGCCGAGCTGCTGGTGGCCCACGACCTGCCGCTGGCCTCGTACGAGGTGCTGGCGCAGCTCGCCGAGGCGCCGGGGCGGCGGCTGCGGATGAACGACCTGGCCGACCGCGTGCTGCTCTCGCGCAGCGGGCTGACCAGGCTGATCGACCGGTTGCAGCGGCACGGGCTGGTCGGGCGGGAGGCGTGCTCCGACGACGCCCGGGGGCTGTTCGCGGTGCTGACCGAGCCGGGCGCCGCGCGGCTGGCCGAGGCCACGCCGACCTACCTGCGCGGGGTCAAGAACGAGTTCCTCGGCCTGCTGGGCGCGGGCGACATCGGCGAGGTGCGGGCGCTGCTGGCCAGGCTCGACGTCACTGACGTTTGTTGAGCTCCTCCAGCAGCCGGCCGAGCTCGGCGCGCAGGTAGTCGCGGGTGGCGACCTCGTTGAGTGCCAGGCGCAGGCCGGCGATCTCGCGGGTGAGGTACTCGATCTCGGCCTGGTTGCGGTCGGCGGACTCGCGGTCCTGCTCGTACTGGATGCGGTCGCGGTCGTCCTGGCGGTTCTGGGCGAGCAGGATGAGCGGCGCGGCGTAGCTGGCCTGGAGCGACAACATCAGCGTGAGGAAGATGAACGGGTACGGGTCCCACTTGAGCGCCGGGGGAGCGGCGATGTTCCAGATCACCCAGATCGCCACGAACACCGTCATGTAGACGATGAAGCGGGCCGTGCCGAGGAAGCGGGCGATGCGTTCCGAGAGGCGGCCGAACGCCTCGGGGTCGTAGTGCGGGCGCAGCGAGCGGCGCAGCGCCCGAGGCTGGTCGAGCCGGTCAGTGGTCACGGTCGTCCCCCTCGCGCCAGTCGTCGGGAAGCAGGTGGTCAAGGACGTCGTCGACGGTCACCGCGCCGACCAGCCTGCCGAGCTCGTCCACGACCGGGGCGGCGACCAGGTTGTAGTTGGCCAGGAAGGCGTGGACCTGGCGCAGGGTGAAGTCGGGCCTGATCGGGTCGAGCGAGGGGTCGAGCACGCGGCCGAGCAGCGTCGAGGGCGGCTCGCGCAGCAGCCGCTGGAAGTGCGAGACCCCCAGGTACGTGCCGGTCGGCGTCTCGGTGGGCGGCCTGGTCACGTAGACCTGGGCGGCGACGGCGGGCGGCAGGTCCTGCTGGCGGATGTGGGCCAGCGCCTCGGCCACCGTCGCGTTGGGCGGCAGGACGACCGGCTCGCTGGTCATCACGCCGCCGGCGGTGTCGTCGGCGTAGGTCAGCAGCCGCCGCACCGGGGCCGCCTCGCCGGGCTCCATGAGCGCCAGCAGCCTGGCCGCCTGGTCCTCGGGCAGGTCGTGCAGCAGGTCGGCGGCGTCGTCGGGGCTCATCTCCTCCAGGACGTCGGCGGCCCGCTCGGGTTCGAGGGTGCCGAGGATGCCGATCTGGTCGTCGGGCGGCAGCTCCTCCAGCACGTCGGCCAGGCGGTCGTCGGCGAGCTCGCGGGCGATCTCGATGCGCCGCTTGCTGGGCAGCTCGTGCAGGGCGCTGGCCATGTCGGCGGCGCGCAGCGACTCGAAGGCGGCGATCAGCCCGGCCGCGCCCTGGTCCTTCTGCAGGGTGTCGAAGCCGGACACCTCGGTCCAGCCGACCGTCCTGGGCTCGCGCCGGCGGCCCTTGAAGAGCGCGACCTTGGTGATCTCCCACCGGGACGGCAGGGTCTCCTCCATGGCGACGTCGTAGACGGTCATGGGCTCGTCGCCGACGCGTACGGACAGGTCGAGCACCTCGCCGATGACCAGGGTCTCCGAGGCGCGCTGCTCGAACCTGCGCATGTTCAGCCGCCCGGTGAAGACGACGGCGCCGGCCTCGATGCGGCGTACGCGGGTGATCGGCAGGAACACCCGGCGGCGCGGCTGCACCTCGACGACCATGCCGTGCACCTGGGGATTGCCGGTGATGCGCAGACCTACCACGACGTCGCGGACCCGGCCGATCTGATCGCCCGTGGGGTCGAAGACGGGGGTCCCCGCCAGCCGGGCCACGAAGATCTTCACGTGGGCCAGGCTAACAGTGAGACGCCGTTGCGCCCCGGTTGCCTGGCATGTCAGTATCAAACGCATTTAACGCTGATTACTGGGCACTAGGGGTAGACCATGAGGCTGGCGGGGCTCGCACTGGCATTCGTGTCGTCGTGTTGTTTCGCGTTCTCCGGGCCGATGGCCAAGTACCTCATCACCGCCGGGCTGGCGCCGGTCGAGGCCGTCTGGACCCGGATGGCGGGCGCCGGGCTGCTGCTGGTCGCGGTGCTGGCGGTGGTCAAGCCGCGGGCCCTGCGCATCCCGCGGGCCCGGCTGCCGTTCCTCGGGCTCTACACCGTGATGGCCGTCGCGGGCGTGCAGTCGCTCTACTTCGTCGCGATCACCCGGCTGCCGGTGGGGATCGCGCTGCTGCTGGAGTTCATGGCGCCGGTGATGGTGGTGGCCTGGGTCAGGCTGGTCCGCAAGGTACGCCTGGCCGGGGCCGCGTACGTCGGCGCGGTGATCGCGTTCGTCGGCCTGGCGATCGTCGTCGAGGCGTGGCAGGGCATGCGCCTGGACGCGGTCGGGCTGCTCCTCGGCCTGCTGGCCGGGGCGTGCTGCGCCGGTTACTTCCTGATGGGCGACAGCATGGGCCCCGACATCGACCTGCTCGGCCTGGTCGCCTGGGGCATGGTCGGCTCGGCCGTCGTGCTGATCCCCTTCGCGCAGCCCTGGGACATCCCCTGGGAGGCCTTCACGGTCTCCGTCGCCCCGCAGGGCGGCACGACCCTGCCGGTGCTGGGGGCGTACCTGTGGCTGGTGCTGGTGGCGACCGCGCTGGCGTACATCCTCAGCATGAACATGGTGCGGCGGCTGTCGGCGGCGGTGGGGGCGACGGTCGCCTCGCTGGAGGTCATCGGCGGCGCGGTGGTCGCGTGGGCGCTGGTCGGCGAGACGCTGGGGATGTTCCAGATCGTCGGCGGGCTGATCGTGCTGAGCGGCGCGCTGCTCGCCCAGACCGCCACCTCGGGCGGCGCGCCGGCCCCCGTCCCGGACCGGCCGGCCGAGGTCACCGCCCAGGTGTGAGCCCGGCCGCCGTGGGGTCGCCGCGTGGCGGGTGCGGGTCGCCGCGGCCGGGCGTCAGCGTTCCGGCGTGAGGCGCAGGACGGTCGAGTCGCGGGCCCAGCGCTCGGTCAGGTGCTCGCTGTCGGGGGCGTTGAGCCGCTCCTTGGCCAGCACCGCCACGGCGTCGGCCGCCGCGGCCTGGTCGACGACCGAGACCGCCGCGTCGAACTCCACCAGCCGCGCGCCGTTGTCCTTGCTGCGCAGCGTCACGCGCACCCGGTCGAGCGCGCCGAGCCCCGGCAGGTCCTGCTCGCCGCCGCCGGTCACGAGGTAGATGGCGCCGTCGTGCCAGGCGTGCCAGGCCAGGCGCGGGCGGTCGAGGGCGAGCCAGAGGATGCCGGACTTCTTGGCGCCCTCCTCGATGGCCGCGATGTCGTCGCTCACGATCAGACTGTAACCCCCCGAACCGCTCGGGGCCCGCGCGCGTTTCACCGGTATGCGGTCGTTCATCCTCGTGCTCGCCCTCGTCGCGGGCTGCGGCGCCACCGGCCCCGAGCCGCCGTCCGCCTGCGGGACCTCCGCCCGTACCGGCCCGCTGGACACGCGCGTCCTGCGGCAGACCCTGTACGACTACCCGGCGTCCCCGACGCCCGAGGCGCTCGCCGGGAAGGTGGAGACCGTCGTCACCGGCCACGTGACGGGCTGGGTCGCCGGGCCCGTGGTCGAGGAGGGCATCCCGGGGGACCGCACCCGGTACGTCCTCATGCGCTCCCGGGTCGGCGAGCGGCTCAAGGGCGCCGCCTCGGACGTCGCGGACGTCGCCTTCTACCAAGGGGCGGCGGTGGACGACGAGGGCACGCCGGTCCACAGCGTGGCCGACTTCGCGCGCGCGGTGCCCCCGGGCACCCGGGTGCTGCTGTTCATGAACCGCGCCAGACCGACCGGCAAGGTCGTCGAGGGACGTTCGGTCGCCTATTCCACGCCCCCGCAGGGCGTGATCCTGCACGAGGTGACCGACGACCCCGGCGGCCGGGCCGTCGGCGGTCGGGACGAGATCTTCTCCTCGACCGGCTGGAACCAGCCGTGCGGCATCGACGGCCTGATCGCCCGCCTGCGCGCCCACGGATTCACCGGCTGAACACTTTGCCCTTTTCTGGTGTCCGCCGGGTGCCGTGCCGGGGAGAACCGCATTCATGGGGATCGTCTCTCGCGGCTTCGCCGGAAAACACTTCCGGCGTCCGCGGCCGGAGCTGGCCGGGCGGGTGCCGCCGGGGCAGTACCTGGCCGAGGGATTCCCCGTGCTCACCGCGGGGGCGACGCAGCACGTCCGGACCGAGCGGTGGTCGTTCACCGTCAGGGGCGGTGCGGGCGAGCCCACCTGGACGTGGACGGACCTGCTGTCGCTGCCCGCCGAGCAGATCACCGTGGACATCCACTGCGTCACCCACTGGAGCAAGCTCGACACCACCTGGACGGGCGTGTCCCTCGACCGGCTGCTGACCGGCGCCGACCGGGCGGCCGGGTACGCCCTGGCCGTCAGCTACGGCGGCTACGCCACCAACCTGCCGGTCGAGGAGATCGTGGACGGCAAGGCGTGGCTGGTCTACGCCTACGAGGGCGCGCCGATCCCGCCCGAGCACGGCGGCCCGGTACGGATGCTGGTGCCCGCCCACTACCTGTGGAAGAGCGCCAAGTGGATCCACGAGCTGTGGCTCATGGACGAGGACCGCCCCGGCTTCTGGGAGCGGTCCGGCTATCACAACTTCGGGGACCCATGGCGGGAACAGCGGTACTACGACGACTGACCTGGCAGCCGGCCACGATCGCCGAGGTCGTCCCGGAGGCCGACCAGACGCGTACGCTGCTGCTCGACGTGCCCGACTGGCCGGGACACCGCGCCGGTCAGCACGTCGACGTGCGGCTGACGGCCGACGACGGCTACCAGGCGACCCGGGCGTACTCGCTGGCCGGCGCGCCCGGCGAGCGGCCCGCGATCACCGTGGCCAGGGTGGCGGGGGGCGAGGTGTCGCCGTACCTGGTGGAGGTGGCCGAGGCCGGCGCCCAGGTGGAGGTGCGCGGCCCGATCGGCGGCTACTTCGTGTGGGAGCCCATGCCGGAGCGGCGGCCGCTGCTGCTGGTCGCGGGCGGGTCCGGCGTGGTGCCGCTGCGCTCGATGCTGCGCCACCGCGCCCGGCTCGGCGACGGCACCCCGGTACGGCTCATCTACTCCGTACGCGACCCCGGCCAGGTGATCTACCGCGACGAGCTGGAGTCCGCCGGCGGCGAGGTGACCTTCGTCTACACCCGCTCGGCCCCCACCGACTGGCCCGAGCCCGTGGGCCGGGTGGACCGCTCGCAGCTGGTCCGGCTGGCCTGGCCGCCCGCCCACGAGCCGCTGGCCTACGTGTGCGGCCCGACCGCGTTCGTCGAGCACGTCGCCGCGATCCTCACCGCCCTGGGCTACCCGCCCACCGACATCCGCACCGAGCGGTACGGCTAGGAGAGACACCATGCAACAACCCGTGGACGGCAACGCCGCGGCAGGCCCGCTGGCCCAGTTCTTCGGCCGGGACATGACGGCGGCCCAGGGCGTCTGCGCGCAGTGCGGCATGAACGGCCCGCTCGGGGAGGCCACCGTGTACGGCCCCGCCCCCGGCACCGTGCTGCGCTGCCCGAACTGCGACAACGTGCTCATGACCCTCGTGGAGGCGCCGGGCCGGATGATGGCCGCGATGCCGGGACTCGGCCTGCTGGAGACGCCCGTGCAGGGAGGTGGCTGACCGTGGCCGTCGTCTCCAAGGGCTTCAAGGGGCGCGGCGGGCACGACGACCGCCTGCCGCCCGGCCAGTACCTCACGCCCGGCTTCCCCGTCCTGTCCGCGGGCCCGACGCCCAGCGTCGACACCGCCGGCTGGACGTTCACCCTGGTCACCGAGGCCGGCCGGGAACGCGTCTGGACCTGGGACGAGCTGCTCGACCTACCCCAGAGCGCCCCGCACACCGATCTCCACTGCGTCACCGGCTGGTCGAAGTTCGACACCGACTGGCAGGGCGTGTCGATCGACGTCCTGCTCGACGACGTGGACACGGGGGCGGAGTTCGCGCAGGCGTACTGCCACGGCGGATACACGACCAACCTGCCGCTCGCCGACCTGCGCGACGGCAAGGCGTGGATCGTCCATACCTTCGACGGCGACCCGCTGCCCGCCGAGCACGGCGGCCCGGCCCGGCTGCTGGTCCCGCACCTGTACCTCTGGAAGTCCGCCAAGTGGGTCAAGGGCCTGCGGCTGCTCGACCGCGACCGGCCCGGCTTCTGGGAACGCGCCGGGTACCACAACTACGGCGACCCGTGGCGCGAGCAGCGCTACTGGAACAGCTGATCGTCCCCATAGACGGGGGACGCCTGCCGCGGGCCGCCCCGCAGCCGTTAGCGTTGGCGCATGCGCTCACGTCGTTCCGTGCTCTCCGTGCCGGGCAGCAACCCCCGCTTCCTGGAGAAGGCCCAGACCCTGCCCGCCGACGAGGTCTTCCTCGACATCGAGGACTCCGTCGCGCCGCTGGCCAAGGACGAGGCCCGCAAGAACGTCGTGACCGCGCTGCGCGAGGGCGACTGGACCGGCAGGACCCGCGCGGTCAGGGTCAACGACCTGACCACGATGTGGACGTACCGGGACGTGATCGAGGTCGTGGAGGGCGCGGGGCAGTTCCTCGACTGCCTGATCCTGCCCAAGGTCCAGGACCCGACCGAGGTCGTCTGGCTCGACACCCTGCTGACCCAGATCGAGCGGTCGATGGGCTACGAGGTGGGCCGCATCGGCATCGAGGCCCAGATCGAGAACGCCCGCGGCCTGGTCAACGTCGACGCCATCGCCGGGTCGTCCAGGCGGCTGGAGGCCCTGGTGTTCGGGCCCGCCGACTTCATGGCCTCGATCAACATGCGCACCCTCGTGGTCGGCGAGCAGCCGCCCGGCTACGAGGAGGGCGACGCCTACCACTACATCCTCATGCGCCTGCTGATGGCCGCCAGGATGCACGACCTCCAGGTGATCGACGGCCCCTACCTCCAGATCAAGGACGTCGAGGGCTACCGCCGGATCGCCCGCCGCGCCGCCGCGCTCGGGTTCGACGGCAAGTGGGTGCTGCACCCCCTGCAGGTGGAGGCGGCCAACGAGGTGTTCTCGCCGAGCCAGGAGGACTACGACCACGCCGAGCTGATCCTGGAGGCGTACGAGCACTACACCACCGTGGAGCGGCGCGGCGCGGTCATGCTGGGCGACGAGATGATCGACGAGGCGTCCCGCAAGATGGCCCTCGTCGTGGCCGCCAAGGGCAGGGCGGCCGGGCTGTCCAGGACGAAGTCGTTCACACCTTGACGCCCACCGCGGTGAAGAACCACAACGACGAGGTCAGCCAGAGCCCGACCAGCGCCGTGAACGCCAGCCCGCCCAACACCGGCAGCGTCCAGCCCGGCGCGTCGCGCTTGGGCAGCGCCAGCATCTTCGCCGTGAACACGCCGTAGAAGAAGCAGCCGAGCAGCGAGTGGGCCAGCACCCGCGGCACGTCGAACTGCAGGCCCAGGGCGTACAGGCAGTGGAAGGCGACGGGGATCGTGAGGAGGAACGCCAGCCGCCCCGACCAGCGGTGGACGCCGTCCGGGAGCTCGATCCCCAGCCTTCCCCACATCGACAGCGCCGAGACCACCTGGACGATCGCCAGCGCGAACGCCCCGGTCGTCAGCCACGCCTTCATCGGCAGCGCGCCGGAGAACCCGGCCGGGCCGACCGCGAACCCCGTGGGCGTGTGCGCCCGGCCGTACACGCCGAGCCCCAGCGCCACCAGGCCGCCGGCCAGCAGCGGGATCAGGAGCACGGCGGCCGTCCGGTGCGACGGCCGGTGGATGGCGGTCATTGCATCTCCTCGATGAAGCCGTCCACGTCCTTCGGAAGGACCGTGGCGCCGGCGACGGTCACGGGGGTGGTGGGCCGCCCGGCGTCCAGGCCGGGGATCTCCACCTGGTCCTGGCCCAGGAACGCGGCGCCGACCTGGTCGTAGCCGCCGCCGGGGCGCGGGACGCGGATCCAGCCGGCCCGCAACTTCGCGCCCCTGACCTGCGCGGTCGCCCGGTACAGCCCGGACGGCCGGACCACGGCGGGCGCGGTGAAGCTCCACCGCCCGCCGCCGACGGACAGGCTGCCCCTGGCGCGTCCGCCGCCGAGCGTGGCGGTCAGCCGGGCCGTGCCCGGGCCCTTCAGCACGGCCTTCCCGCCGGCCTCGCCGCCCTTGAACCAGGCTTCCGACCTGCCGTCGCAGAAGTAGCCGACGGCCTTGCCGTCGCGGACAGAGATCGCTATCAGGCCGCCGTTGCCCTTGACGTACCCGCCGTAGTCGGCCTTGGGGATCTTCGCGGCCTCCGTGGGGGCGGGCGACACGGACGGCGACACGGACGGCGACACGGACGGCGACACGGAAAGCGACGCGGACGGCGCGGCGGCGGCCTCGGTCGGCGACCCCGCCGCCGCCGTGCCGGTGGGGGGCTCGGTGTCGGCCGCCGGTGTCGCGGTGACGCTGGCGACGCCCAGCCCCGCGGCCAGGACCGCGCCCGCCGCCAGGGTGATGAAAGGTCCCAGCCTTGACATGGACTGCTCCCAAAGTCGGAAGGGTCGAAATGCCGTACGACTCCGAGCATCCGCCCAAAGGGGTGGGCCGTCTGTGAACTAATGCTCACCCGGCAGACAGAATGTATGGATGCAGGAGAACCCTGGACCGAATCCGCCGTATGGCAGTCAGCCGCCTGGGCCGCCCGTCCATCCTTATGGGCCGCCGCCCGTGCCGCAGCAGCGGTCCTGGTTCCTGCCCACCCCGCAAGGGGTGCGTTACGACCATCTCGCCCGCACTCCGGCGAACGAGCCGTGGCGGGCCGTCGTCGGCACGATCGTCGTCGGCGTCGGGTTCTTCGTCATCGGCACCGGCGTGCTGCTCGTGGGCAAGGCCGCCGAGCTGATCCTCGGCCTGCCCGTGCCGACCGACCCCGGGCAGATCTTCGGCGATCCGGTGTTCGGGCTGGTGATGGTGCTGCTGTCGATCGCGGCCGTGCTGCCGCTCGTCTTCGGCACCGCCGCGCTCGTCCAGCGCCGCAGGCCCGGCACGCTGTCGTCGGTCGCCGGACGGCTGCGCTGGACGTGGTTGCTGCGCTGCCTCGGCCTGGCCGCGCTGGCGCTGGTGCTGGGCCAGATCGCGCAGGTCACGGCCCTGTCGTTGTCCGGGGAGGGGTACTCCGACCTGTTCGGCTGGGTCGGCTGGGGGCGGTTCCTGCCCGCTCTCGTGGTGATCGTGCTGCTGGTGCCGTTCCAGGCGGCGACCGAGGAGTACATCTTCCGCGGCTGGTTCATCCAGGCGGTCGGCGTGCACGTGCGCAATCCGGTGTGGGCGATCCTCGTCGGGTCCCTGCTGTTCGCGTCGCTGCACGGCTACTCGTGGGTGGGGCTGCTCGACGTGTTCGCCTTCGGCGCGGTGATGGGCTGGCTGGCCGTACGGACCGGGGGGCTGGAGGCGCCGATCGCGTTGCACGTGATGAACAACATGCTGGCCTTCGGGCTCAGCGCGGCCTCGGGCAGCCTGGAGGACGCGCTGGACCAGGGCAAGACACCCATCCCGTGGCAGGCGCTGTCGGGAACGGTGGTGCAGCTCGGGGTGTACGCGATTGGTGTGTTCTATATATCCAAAAAGCGGGCAGTTAGTGCCATTTCTGGATAAATCAGGCGAGAGGTGCGGGAAATCTCGCTAGAGAGGTCTCGCCAATCCGGCTCAGGCATGCTGGTCTGGTTCCTGTGGGACAGGCGAGGGTGTCACGGAGGTGATCGTTTTGGTGGGACGGGGTAGAAAATAGGCGCATAAGGTGGGACGGGATTTGTGGAACGGTCCGTAAGAAACGGCCCGTTCGCTCACCGTTTCCCCGCGCAACCCGGTTGACCAGGTTCGATTCGACGGGTTCCACCTGTACGACGAGTTCGACTAGGAGGTGCGGCGCGTGGCCTCCGGCCCCAGCGATCCGCCACGGCGACCGCCGGACGACGACGACCCGCGTCCTGAGGACGCCGCGGAACCCCCCTCTCCCGAGCCGCCCGGAACCTCATCAAGGCAGCCCGGGACCTCCTCCGAGCAGCCCAGGACCTCCTCCGAGCAGGCCGGGGCCTCTTCCGGGGAGCCCAGGATCCGCCACTCCCCGCCCGGGCCCACCGACGACCGGGCCCGGGGCTTACCCTTGACCTCCCCTTGGGGCATGCCGCCGTTCGCGTCCCCGATCCCGGAGGAATCGCCGCAGGAGCCGCCCAAGGGGCGCAGACCGTACAGCTCGCCGACGGCCGAGCCCGAGGTCGAGCCGCGCCGCCGCCCCCGGCGCATCGTCAACCGCCCGGACAAACTCGTCGCCGGCGGCCCGCCCCGCCAGGAGCCGCCCGCAGCGCCCCCGCCCGCAGCGCCCCCGCCCGCCGGGCCCTCGGCCCGGCCCGCCGACGGCGCCCAGGAGGGCACGGCAGCCGCGGGGCCCTACCGCGAGCCGCCCTACCACCTGCCGCTCCCCGCCGACGAGGCCCCCAGCTCCGCCACACAACCCCCGCCCCCACAGCCCGAACCCCCGGCCCCCAGGCCCCCGGACCGCACGACCCCGAGTCCCGCGATCCCGAGTCCCGCGATGCCGGCTCCGGCGATCCCGGGTTCCGGGCCGCCGAGCCGGAGGGGGCCGGTGAGGAGGACACCGAGGTCAGGCGGGTCGGCCGCCCGCCCGGCGGGCGTCCCACCAGACCGGACCTGCTGGTCGCCACGGGCCCGCCGCGCCCCGGCGGCGCCGGCGGCAGGCACCACAGAGGCCCGGCCCCGGCCGCCGTACGCAGGTCCAGCCCCGTGCACCGGGGCAGCAGGGCCGCCCCCATCGCCCTCACCATGGCCCTGGCGCTCCTGGTGGCCACGGGGGTGCTCGTATGGCGCTGGAGCGACACCGACACCACCGGACTGCGCCTGGAGGCCGGTACCGGCCGTTCGGGGGACGACCTGTTCACCGTCCCGGCCGCCGGCGTCGGCACCAACCAGAAGCTCAACGACATCGTCGCCGTCGGCCGCGCGGTGGTCGCGGTGGGCAGCGACACCACCAGCCCGACCCCGCGCCCGCTCTTCCTGTTCTCGCCCGACGCCGGCAAGCACTGGCAGCTCGGCCAGGTGAGCGGCGCCTCCACGCCCATCGTCCAGCGCGTGGTCGGCGGCGACGGGCGCTGGCTGGCCAGCGGCGGCGACGGCCCGTCCGGCGAGCGCGGCCTGTGGACCAGCGTCGACGGCTTCAGCTGGACCACCGTCGACGCGACCGGCATGGCCGCGTTCCGGCCCGGCGACCAGATCTACGACATCGCCAGGACGGCCTCCGGCTTCGTCGCCGTCGGCGCCACGCCGGGGGAGGGCGGCCCCGGCCCGGCGGCCTGGCGCTCGTCCGACGGCCGGCTCTGGGAGCGCGTGGAGACCAGGGGGCTGGACGTCCAGGAGATCAGGGCGGTCGTCGCCCAGGGCGACACGGTCGTGGCCGTCGGCCGCCCGGTCGAGGGGAGCGGCTCGCGGGTGCTGCGCTCGTCCGACGGCGGACGCGGCTGGCAGGCGACCGGCTTCCAGCTCCCCGAGGCCGAGCCGCGTACGGGCACGGTGGCCGTGCTGCCCAAACGGTTCGTCCTGGTGCCGACCAGGCAGCGTACGGTCGACGGCGACGTACGCGTCTACTGCTCGCCCACCGGCGCCCAGTGGTCGCAGTGCGGTTCCATCGGCGGTCTGAGCGGCGAGAGCCCCGGGGTGGAGTCGCTGGTCTCCTACCGGTCCGGCGTGGCCGCGATCAGCCAGGCCACCTTGGGCAAGTACACGGTCCTGACCAGCGCCGACGGGCGCGGCTGGGCCAAGCGGGCCGACCTCGGCGACCTGTCGGGCGCCACGCTGCGCGGGTTCACGATCTCCGACGGCGGCACCCTGTTCGCCGGCGGCGACCAGGCCGCCTCCGACGTCGACAACCAGCTCGTGCTGATGACCGCGCCGCCGCGCGGCGCCGCCGCCCGCGTCCAGCTCGGCCAGGTCGAGGGCCTGACCAGGGTCTCGCGCGAGACCACCCGCCTCGCGGCCGCCGGCGGCCGGTACGTCGCGGTCGGCGCCGCCTCCGGCGACGCCGGCCTGTGGACGATCAGCAACTGGCGGCGCTGGAAGTCGATGAGCCTCGGCGGCCCCGGCAGGCAGATCCTGGAGGACGTCGCCCACGGCGGACGCGGCTGGCTGGCGGCCGGCAGCACCCAGACGAACCTGGCCGTCACCGACCCCCTGCTCGTCACCTCCGACGACGGCGAGAACTGGCGGCGCGTGCCGGTCTCCGGCGACCTGGCCCGCGACCGCGACCGGCCCTACCTGGACACCCACGCCGTCGCGGCGGGCAAGAAGGGGTACGTGCTGGCCGGCGAGACCCACGACCAGGCGGGCTCGGTGGCCGCCGCCATGTGGTTCACGCCCGACCTGCGCAAGTACACCCGGTCCATGAAGCTGCCCCAGGGCGGCTCGGGCGTACGCGTCCACGACGTGATCGCGACCCAGGGCGGCTACGTCGCGGTCGGCGGGGCGGGGGCCGCCGACCGGGAGAACAGCGTGGTCTGGTTCTCCGACGACGGCGTGAACTGGAGCGCCCGCAAGCGGGTCACCCCGCCGGACGCCACGTCGGCCGGGCTGCGGCAGGTCACGACGTACCACGACAAGCTGGTCGCCATCGGTACGGCCGTCACGGACGGCTCGCGCCGCGCCTTCTCCGCCGTGTCCGACGACGACGGCGAGAGCTGGACGACGGCCTGGCTGCCCGCGGACCAGGCGGCGGCCGTGCACGACCTGGCCGCGGGCGACCAGGGCCTGGTGGCGGTCGGCTGGCACGGCGTCCCCGGCGAGGGCGACAGCGCGGCCTGGGTCTCCCAGGACGGCCTGTCGTGGAACCGCATGGCCCTGACCAGGGACCGGCTCTCCGGCCTCGGCATGCAGGCCCTGACGGCCGTGGCGATCAGCGGCACGGAGGTGGTGGCGCTCGGCAGGTCCACGACGTACGACACCGACCACCTGATCCTGTGGACCTCCAGCCTCACCGCCAACCGGTGAGCACGCCCCACTCGGTCAGGCAGCCGAGCAGCCCCTCGGTGAGCGGGAGGAGCGCCAGCTCACCGGGGCCGCACCAGCGCACGTCGGCGGCGTCGTCCCCGGCCACGGGCACGCCGCCGGCGGAGGTCGCCAGGTAGTCGCGGATCACGTACGTGACGCCGTCCGGCCCGGGACGCTCCACCGTGCCGGCCAGGCGGCCCACCTCGACGCGCAGCCCGGTCTCCTCCATGACCTCGCGGCGCACGCCGTCCGCGTCGGTCTCGCCGGGCTCCAGCCGGCCGCCCGGGAGCGACCACAGGCCCATCCCCGGCGGGCGGCCACGCCGGACGAGAAGAAGCTGGTCAGAGGCGTCGAAAATGATCGCGCCGACACAATTTACGCGCACATGACCAAGATTACGACGGGATAACGGGTCCCGGTCTTGACGCGACCGTGCCGGAGGAAGCACCGTGGGTAGCTGTGAGAGCGGCTCCTACCTGCCCAAGGTGCTTCGGCCCGCTTCACGGGTCGAGCGCCCTGTCCAGTGCGTTCCATTGCGACACGCACGGCGACGTCCTGCCGTACCAGCCTCCGAGACCGCCTACGGGCGAATCGCTGGAGGCCATGCGGAAACGCTCGGTGGTGCCCGTGTGGCTGCCCTGGCCATTGCCGCCCGGCTGGACGGTGACCGGGTTCGGCGAGGTCGGCGACGACCGTACCGGCTCGCGGGCCAGCGTGGTCGCGCTCAGCGGGCCCTCGCCGATCGAGGGGCCGGCCGACCTGCTGGTCATCGCCGAGGAACCCGGCGTCGGGCTCGGCGCGACGTTCGCGGGGCTCGACGGGCCCGACCCCGGCGAGGGGTTCGACTCGGGGCCGCCCAACGCGAAGATCGAGGTGCTGGGGCACCCCACGGCGATGTGGTGCCTGGCCGGCATCGACGACCGGGCCGTCTACGCCGGTGAGGCGCTCGGCAACTGGTTGTGGACCATCGCCTGGCCCGCCGAGGCCGGCTGCATGATCGCGCTGGCCGAGCTGTCCCTCCAGGACGCCCGCGACCGCGAGTTCGAGGTGCCGTTCGGCGGGTTCTCGCCGCTGCTGGAAGACTGAGGGCCTGGAAATCCGGCGCCTGGAGGATCGGGCGCGGGGCTGAGCACAGGATCGCCTCCCCCGGGCGGCCGGTTGGGGGAGCGGTGTCCGGGGTCAGGTTCTTCGTCGAGGCGTTCGTGACGATGTTCGTGATCATGGACCCGCCGGGCGTCATCCCGCTCTTCCTCGCCTACACCTTCGGCCGCACCCCCGCCGAGCGCAGGCGCATCGCCTGGCAGGCCGCGGTGACGGCGTTCTGCCTGGTGGTGGTGTTCGCGGTGTTCGGGCGGGCCATCCTGTCGTACCTGCACGTCGAGGTGCCCGCCATGCAGATCGCGGGCGGCCTGCTGCTCCTGCTGGTGGCCCTGGAACTGCTGCGCGGCGCGGCCGAGCCGCGCACCGACACCGTACGCTCGAACGTCAACGTCGCCCTGGTCCCGCTCGGCACGCCGCTGCTGGCCGGGCCCGGCGCGATCGTGGCGACCATCGTCTTCGCCCAGCAGGCCGAGGGACGCGCCGACGGGCTGGCCGCGCTGATGCTGGCCATCGCGGCCGTGCACATCCTGCTGTGGCTGTTCATGCGCTTCTCGGTCAGCATCATCCGCGTCATCAAGGAGAACGGCGTGGAGCTGGTCACCAGGATCGCCGGCCTGCTGCTCTCGGCACTCGCCGTGCAACTCATCATCAACGCGATTCGCGCTCTCATGCAGACGGGCTAAAGTTCGGAAGCGTGACAGCGCGTATCGAGCGAGTGGTGACCGAGGGCGTCGTCGACATCGACGGCACCGAGCACAAGGTCGAGAACAACACCTGGATCATCGGTGACGACGACGAAGTCATCGTCATCGACGCGGCGCGTGACGCCGGGAAGATCCTCGAGCAGGTGGGCGAGCGTGAGGTGCTGGCCGTCATCTGCACCGCGGGCCTGCCCGACCACGTCGGCGCGGCCATCGAGGTGGCCAGCAGAGACGAGGCGGTCGTCGCCCTGCACCCCAAGGACAAGCCGCTGTGGCGGGAGACCTGGCGGGAGACCTGGCCCGACATCGACATGGAGGACGACGGCGTCTTCGGCGTCGCCGACGTCCAGCTCGACGTCATGGAGACGCCCGGCGTCTCGCCCGGCGGGATCTCGCTCTACTGCGAGGCGCTGGGGGCCGTCTTCACCGGCAAGGCCCTGCAGGCCGACGGGCCGGGCAAGCTCGGCGGCGAGTACCCGGCGCTGGCCGACCAGCTCACCTCGATCGGCGGCCGGCTGTTCACGCTCCCGGCCGACACGCGGGTGCTGGCCAACCACGGTGACGAGGTCACCGTCGGCGACCTCGAGCCGCACTTCGACGACTGGGTGTCGGGCTCGCTGACCCGCGACCCGGCCGCCGCCCGCGACGACGAGGGCCCGCTGACCGACGGCACCAGGATCTCCGGCATCAAGCTCGGCCCCGGCGACGAGTAGGTGTACGACCAGCTTCCGCTGGACGGGATGCCGCGGCGGCTCTACGCGTGCACGCCGTCGCGGTTGAACACCTGGCTCGACTGCCGCCGCCGCTACCGGTTCACCTACCTGGACCGGCCACAGCCCTCCAAGGGGCCCGCCTGGGCGCACAACAGCGTCGGCGCCAGCGTGCACAACGCGCTGGCGGCGTGGTGGCGTGAGCCGTACGAGCGGCGCACGCCGCTGACGGCCGCCGTCCTGCTCACGAACGGGTGGATCACCGAGGGGTTCAGGGACGCCGAGCAGTCGGCCGAGTGGCTGGGGCGGGCCCGCGACCTCGTGTCCGGATATGTCACGACGTTAGATCCCGCTGACGATCCGGTCGGCGTCGAGCGCACGGTCGCCACGCGTACCAAGGTGGTCGCGCTGTCCGGGCGCATCGACCGGCTCGACCGGCGCGGCGACGAGCTGGTCGTGGTCGACTACAAGACCGGCCGCCGCCCACTGACCCAGGACGACGCCCGCTCGTCCCTCGCCCTGGCCACGTACGCCATCGCGGCCTCCACGATGATGCGCACGCCGTGCCGGGCGGTCGAGCTGCACCACCTGCCCACCGGCGAGATCGTCGAGTGGCGCCACACCGACGAGTCGCTGGGCCGGCACCTGCGCCGTGCCGAGGAGATCGCCGTCGAGGCCGCCACCGCCGACGACCGCTACCGCGCCGTGATGGGCGCCCCCACCTCGACCAAGCGCGCCGCGCCGGGCCGGGGGGCGGGCGAGCGTCCCGTCGTGGGTCCGGCCCAGGTTCCCGCCGAGCTCGACACGGTGTTCGCCGCCAGTCCCGGCCCGCTCTGCTCGTGGTGCGACTTCCGCCGCCACTGTCCGGAGGGCCAGGCCGCCGGCTCCGACCGCAACCCCTGGGACGGCCTGGCCGACTGATCCCCGGCGAAGCGGTCAGGCGGCCCGCGTCGGCCAGCGACGGGGGTCGGTCAGGCCCTTGAGCCCCTTGCCCACGTCGTAGCCGGCCGCGCCGAGCCGGGCCCGCGCGCCCGCCAGCATCGCCCGCGTCGACGGCATGAACGCCCGGTCGTGCACCGGCTCGGGCAGCGCGTTCATGCCCAGCCGGAACGCCCTCAGCGCCGCGGTGACCGTCGCCGGGGGCACCTCGGGCAGCACGCCGTACATGCGTCGGGCCCACTCCGGCAGCGTGTAGTAGCAGAGCGCGCCGAAGGGGAAGTAGGCCGGTTTGCCCGGCGACAACATGCGCAGCTCGCGCGGCAGCCGGGGCCACAGCAGGAACCGCACGGTCGCCGCCGCCTCCTCGGTCACCCGCAGGGCGGGCCGGGCCTGCTTGAAGTAGGCGTCCATCTCGGCGCACGAGCCCGGCACGTCTTCGGGGTGCAGCCCGACGTAGGAGGCGCTCCTGCGCTGCTCACGCAGGTAGCGGTCGGCCTGCCGCTCGTTCAGCCCGAGCCCGCCGCGCCTGGCCACCTCCAGGTACGACGACACCTCCGCGCAGTGGACCCACAGCAGCAGCTCCGGATCGTCCACCCGGTGCGTGCGACCGGTCCGCGGATCGGTGATGCGCAGCGCCTTGTGGATGCCGCGCACCCGCCTGCCGATCTCGTCGGCCTCCGCCGGGCTGCCGAACGTCACCCGGCCCACGAAGTCGGCGGTGCGGCGCAGGCGGCCGAAGGGGTCGTCCTGGAAGGTGGAGTTCTGCCAGACGCCGAGCATGGCCAGCGGGTGCAGCGCCTGCAACATCAGGCCGCGTACGCCGCCCACCCACATCGAACGGTCGAGGTGCACCTGCCAGGTCGCGCTCCGCGGCGCCTGGACGACGAGTTCGTCCGTCATAGTAAGTGAATGATTACATGGCATTGGACCTTGTGTCCAAATAGTGCTTCTCGGCCGCGTTCCAGAACCTGACCAGCGCGGCGGCCGTCGTCTCCGGCGCCTCGACGGCGGGGGAGTGGACCGCGCCGGGCACGACCACGCAGTCGGCGCCGAGCCGGGCGGCCGTCTCCGACTGGGTCTCCGGCGACCAGCCGTCGTCGTGCTCGCCGTAGAGGACCAGGGTGGGGATCTCGATCTGGCGCAGCTCGTCGGTGCGGTCGTGGGCGTGCAGGACCTGCTCGGCCATGCGGGCCAGGCCGGTGGGGGAGTTGGTCAGCAGCCGCTTGCGCAGGAACGCCATGATCTCGTCGGAGACGTCGGCGGCCAGCGCCTCGGGCTCCATCCGGTGGTGCCAGAGGTGTTCGAGCCCCAGCGCCGGGATCTCCTCCATGATCTCCCGGCCGTTGCGCGCCCGCCGGCCCTCGATGGCCGCCGGGCCCGAGCTCATCAGCGTGAACGAGGCGAACCGGGTGCGCCCGTCGATCACCGCCTCACGCCCGACCAGTCCGCCGAAGGAATGGCCCACCAGGTGCACGGGGTCGCCGCCGCCGATGGCCTGGGCCAGCAGATCGACGTCGGCCCCGAGGGCGGCGCAGGTGTAGGCGGCGGGGTCGTCGGGGCCCGGCGTCTCGTACTGGCCGCGCAGGTCGACGGCCACCACCCGGCGGCCGGACTGGGCCAGGGTCATCAGGACCGCGATGAAGTCCTCCTTGCTGCCGGTCAGGCCGGGGACCAGGAGGGCGGGCCAGCGCTCGACCACGCCGCTGCCCGGAAGCGCCTCCAGAGCCGCGAACGCGCCATGGGGCGTTTCGAGCTTCTGCGGCGTCACACCGGGTGGCAGGTCGAGGAATCGCGGCGTACTCACGTGGGGCAACAATACCCAGAGGTCAGCGCCTCGACACCGGCAAAGCTTCGACGCTGGGGCGAGTTGTGGGGAGTTGTGAGCTTTGCGGCTTTCGCGCTTCCGAGGTGGGTGGGCGACGTCCTCGTCCCCAGTGGCTCGTGGCGCGCCCTGAGGCGGCCTCTCGGCTCCCGTGGTGCCGGGTGGGCGCATCTGTCGGCCGGCGCGTCCGCGAGGCCCTGAGGGGCGCGTACGGCTCCCTCCCGGCGCTGGAACCGTACGGACGAAAAGGCGCTGGGGCCGTAGGGACGAAAAAGGCGCGCACCCCGCGAACGGGGTGCGCGCCTTGTTCCGTTGTCGCTAGCCCGCGCGACGGCGGTTGCCACCGCCGCCACCGCCACGGGACTGGCGGCGCTGCTGCTTGCGCTCGGTCGCCGCGGACGGCGCGATGTCATCGTCGTCCGTGGCCAGGTCGGGCGACTGGAAGATCACCGCGAACGGGCTCGGCGGGATGATCCGCTCCGGCTCCTGGCGGACCGGCGGCGGAGGCGTGGCCAGGAAGCTCGGCTCCGGCACGGACTTCACCACCGGCTCGGGCGCGACCTCGGCCGCACGGCTCCGGACCGGCTCCGCGGGAGCGGCCTCGGCCGGACGGTTCCGCGCGGGCGCCTCGGCGGCCTCCTCGCGCGGACGTGTGTCCGCGGCCTGGGGCTGGTCGGCCTTGCGGGAGCGGGTCCGCTTCACCGGGGTCTCCGGTGTCTCGGCCAGCGCCTGCTCGATGGCCGACGACGCGGCCCCCCTGCTGCGGACGCGCGTGCGCTTCGGCTCGGCGGCCGCCGTCTGGACCTCGTCGGGCGTGAAGATGGCGGGAGTCTCCTCCGTCTTGGCGGCCACGATCTCGACCTCCGGCGTCTCGGCGGGTGCGGTTTCGGCCAGTTCCCTGCCGCCGCGGGTGCGGCGACGCTGGCGCTGGGCGCGGGCCGGGCGTTCCTCGCGCTCTTCACGTTCCTCGCGCCGGCGGTTGCCGCCGCGGGTGCGGGCCCGGCCGGTCTCACCGAGGTCCTCGATGCGCTCCGCGGACAGCCCGGCACGCGAACGGCTCGCGTGCGGCAGGACGCCCTTGGTGCCGGCGGGGATGTTCAGCTCGGTGTAGACGTGCGGCGAGGTGGAGTAGGTCTCCTCAGGCTCGGCGAAGTCGAGCCCGAGCATCTGGTTGATCATCTTCCAGCGGGTCAGCTCCTCCCACTCCACGAACGTGACCGAGATGCCCGTGCGCCCGGCCCGGCCGGTACGGCCGATGCGGTGCACATAGGTCTTGTCGTCGGAGGGGCAGTCGTAGTTGACCACGTGGGTGACGTCGTCGATGTCGATGCCGCGGGCCGCCACGTCGGTGGCCACCAGCACGTCGATCTTGCCCGCCCGGAAGGCCCGCAGCGCCTGCTCGCGCTGCCCCTGACCGAGGTCGCCGTGGACGGCCGCGACCGCGAAACCACGCGTGTCGAGCTGCTCGGCGACCATGTCGCAGGCTCGCTTGGTCTCGCAGAAGACCATGGTGAGCCCGCGGCCCTCGGCCTGGAGCAGCCGGGCGACGATCTCGATCTTGTCCATCCGGTGGGCGCGCCAGACGATCTGACGCACCTGCGGGGTGGTCTCGCCCTCGCCGCTCTCCATCTCCGCGCGTACGTGGGTGGGACGGTTGAGGTATTTGCGGGACAGCGTGACGATCTCGCCCGGCATCGTGGCCGAGAACAACATCGTCTGCCGCTCCGCGGGGATCAGCTTGAAGATCCGCTCGATGTCGGGCAGGAAGCCCAGGTCCATCATCCGGTCGGCCTCGTCGAGCACGAGGGACGTGACCTGGCTGAGGTCGAGGTGCTTCTGCTTGACCAGGTCGAGCAGGCGGCCCGGGGTGCCGACGATGACGTCGACCCCGGCCTTGAGCGCCTCGATCTGCGGCTCGTACGCCCGGCCGCCGTAGACGGTCAGGACCCGGGAGCCGAGCTTGCCGGCCGCGGTGACCAGGTCTTCACTGACCTGGACGGCCAGCTCGCGGGTCGGCACGACGACCAGCCCGCGGGGCTTCTTGCGGTTCTTGCGCGGCTTGCCGATGCTCTGGAGCATCGCGATGCCGAACGCGTAGGTCTTGCCCGTGCCCGTGCGCGCCTGGCCGATGAGGTCCTGGCCGCTCAGGGCGAGCGGGAGCGCCATCTCCTGGATGGGGAACGGTGTGACGATACCCTCGGTCTCGAGGGCATCGGCGATTTCTGGTGTGACTCCGAGGTCTCGGAAAGTCGTCAGCGTGGCCTGCCTCAGTCTCAAATGAAGGCGGGCCTGCCGGGACCAACGGGCGGAAAACAGCCCCCGTTACGTGGGTCCTCGCGGTAGAGCCAGCCCTCTCGCGTCATCAGCGACCGCGCACCCGGGGAATCGGGGGTTATCGGGGGAATCCCCCGAACTAACACAGTGCGGTCGCACTTTCACAGAGCAGTGTACTCGATACCACAACGCTGGCCGAGCTCGCTTATGTTCCCGCATATTTCGGGAAGTACGCTGCCTCCATGAACGAGTCTCCTGGAGTCGTCGACCTGCTCGGAGTTCTAGCTTACGCCGAGCTCAGCGCGTACGCCCGGATGACCGAGGACGCCGCCACCCTGGCGCCCTCGCTCGCCGACCGCGCCGCGCTCAGCGAGCTGGCCGTGGCCGAGTACGCCCACTTCCGCCTGCTGCGCGACCGCCTGGCCGAGCTGGGGGCAGATCCGGAGGAGGCGATGGCGCCGTTCGTGGCGGCCCTGGACGCCTGGCACGCCCAGAGCCGGCCGGCCGACTGGCTGCAGGCCCTGGTCAAGACGTACGTGGGGGACGGCATCGCGCTCGACTTCTACCGGGAGGCCGCCCGCCACCTGGAGCCGTCGATCGTCAAGCTGGTGGACGAGGTGCTGGTGGACGAGGCGCGCTCGCAGTTCGCCGTCGAGCGGGTCAGGGCCGGGATCGAGGCCGATCCGACGGCGGGCGGACGGCTGGCGCTGTGGGCCCGGCGGCTCGTCGGCGAGGCGCTCAGCCAGGGACAGCAGGTGGCGACGGCCCGGCCGGAGCTGGCGTTGCTGCTGGTGGAGTCGGCCAGGGCGGCGGGTGGCGAGACGCCTGACATCTCACGCCTCTTCGCAACGCTCACGGAGGCCCACAACAAGCGGATGGCCACCCTCGGCATCTGACTCTCGGCCGCGTCTGCCAGGTGTTGAAGCAGACCGGTCTGGTTGTGGGGCGGCGCGGGGGTACGAAACGGTTGTACCGTCCCAGGCATGAGGGCCTCGCGCCGCTACGGCAGTTCCTTGACGAGATGTGGGCCGAATCGCTGGACTTCGCGCGTCGTGTTGCGGAGGGGAAGCGCGGGGTGCCCGACGAGCGAGCCGAGACGGGATCACGCCGAACAGCACCGCCACCATGTCCGGGGCTGCCGCCTCGGACGACCGAGCGGCCGTGGGGCATGTGGCCCGTGAGGGCTGCGGGCAGGCCGTGTGATGCCTGCGAGCGCGGCGATCCCTGAGGCAGATGACGCCTGCAGTGACGCATGTGGCCTGTGAGGCATGCGGTTCTTACGCGCGTGGTCCGCGCCCGCGCGGCTGGTGAGGGTACGGCTGGTTGTGGCCGTACCCTCGTTGTTCCGCCTGTGGGGTGGTTAGAGGGTGCCGCCGAAGCCGACCGGCCTGGCCTCGTCCTCACCGATCTCGACGAAACCGAGCGAGGCCACCGGCACGACCACGCGCCGGCCCTTGACGTCGGTGATGGCGAAGACGCCGCGATCGACCGACAGCGCGTTCCTGATCTCCTCTTCGACCTGCTCGGCGGAGAGGTCGGTCTCGACAACGAGTTCGCGGTGTACCGAGCGTACGCCGATCTTGACTTCCATCGTGGCTCCCTAGTCGACTGGGTTAGCGCTCGGTTCCATCGTCGCCGCTCGGAGGCCCGTAGGCGGTGAATGATCGCGCCCAGCGAACGGGTTATGCCGTACGCGGAAAACCGCTGATCCCGCGCCAGGCGAGCCGCGCCATGAGCTGCTCGGCCGCGTCCTTGGGGATCGAGCCCTGCGCGGTGACCCAGTAGCGGGCGCTCACCTCGGCCATGCCGACCAGGCCGACGCCGAGCAGGTGGGCCTCGTCGCTGGTGCAGCCGGTGTCCTCCTGGATGACCGCGCTGACCATCTCGGCGCACTCCTGCAGGGACCGCTCCACCCGCTGGCGCACCGGCGCGACGTTGCGCAGGTCGGACTCGAAGACCAGCCGGAACGCCTCCCCCTGCGTGGAGACGAAGTCGAAGAACGCGCTGAACGTGGCCTGCACCCGCAGCTTGTTCTCGTGGGTGGAGGCCAGGGCCTCGCGGCAGCGGTTGACCATGTCGTCGACGTGCAGGTCGAGCAGCGCGAGGTAGAGCTCCAGCTTGCCGGGGAAGTGCTGGTAGAGCACCGGCTTGCTGACCCCGGCCCGATCGGCGATCTCGTCCATGGCGGCCGCGTGGTAGCCGTTCTCCACGAACACTTCCTGCGCGGCGCTCAGCAGTTGCCGGCGTCGGGCCAGTCGGGGCAGCCGGGTGCCCCGGGGCTTCGCGTCCGGGGTTGCGGTCACGCGGGTCTCCATTGGTCTCTCAGCGAACTGTGCCGACATCCTACGTGCGGGTAGCCGACACCTCGGCGGTCATCGTCATACGCGCTCGGTCTGGCGGGCGGCCCGTGCTCAGCGGTAGTCGTCGTCGTCGTAGTCCACGACGCGGTCCTGGTCGGCCGCGTCGGCGGGGTCGGCGTCGAGCGGAAGCTCGCGGCGCGCCCCCTCGGTGTCCTGGCGCAGCTCACGATGCTGCTCGGCGGCGTCGGCCTCGGGCGTCTCCGGCGACAACTCCTCTTCCTCCTCCTCGTCGTAGACGCTTTCGTCCCCGCGGGTGTCCATTTCCGACATCTTCGGTCCCCCTCTTGGTGTGGACGGGTCCAGACTACGCCCGGCCGAAAAGGTCGCCGTGCTTCTCCACTCTGGCGAGTACGTCAGGGGCGGTGAACACCAGGTCCTCGGGGTGTTCACAGTCCTCGACCTCCTTCCACAGCAGCGGCGTCGAGACCGTCGGCCGCTCCCCGGCCCGCAGCGAGTACGGCGCCACGGTGGTCTTGGCCGGGTTGTTCTGGCTCCAGTCGATGAACACTTTGCCCGGCCTGGCCTTCTTGGCCATGACGCTGACGATCTCTTTGGGGTGCTCCTTCTCCAGGACCTGGGCCAGCCTCTTGGCGTACGCGGAGGGCTCCTCGCGGCAGTCCCAGTCGGCGTAGAGCTGCATGCCCTTGTTGCCGCTGGTCTTGGGCCTGGCGTCGAGCCCCTCGCCCTTCAGCACCTCGCGCAGCGTGAGCGCCACCCGGCAGCACTCCACGATGGTCGCCGGCGCGCCCGGGTCCAGGTCGAACACGAGCGTGTCGGGCGGCAGCGCGGCGCCGTCCTCGTCCACGCGCCACTGAGGCACGTGCAGCTCCAGCGCGGCCAGGTTGGCGTAGTAGGCGAGCGTCGGCAGGTCCTCGATGACGGCGAAGTCGATGCTCTCGCGGTTCTTGGTGCTGCCGGGGGCAGGCAGGTTGACCTTCCTGACCCAGTCGGGCGTGTGCTCGGGCGCGTTCTTCTCGAAGAAGAACTGGCCGGTGACGCCGTTGGGGTACCGCTTGACGGTCAGGGGCCGGCCGGCGAGGTGCGGCAGCAGGACGGGGGCCACGCGGCTGTAGTAGTCGATGACCTCGGCCTTGGTGAAGCCGATCTCCGGGTAGAGCACCTTGTCCAGGTTGCTCAGCGTCAGCTCGCGCCCGTCGACCCTGACCGGCACCTTCTTCACAGCGTCACCTCCGCGGGGAGCTTGTCGGCGCGCAGCCCGCGCCACACCGGATGTCTCAGCCGCAGTTCGTCGGTCCACATCGTGTAGCCCACCTCCCCGACGAGATCGGGCCTAACCCACCGATTCCTCCACGGGACCGCGTTCGTGAACGGGCTGCGCGGGATCTCCAGAGGCTGGAGCGCCTGGTGGAGGTCGTCCAGGATGGCGTCGGTGAACCCGGTTCCCACGTGGCCGACGTACGTCAGCCCTTCACCGGTGAAGACGCCCATGACGAGCGAGCCGATCCCGCCGGCTCTGCGGCCCTTGCCGGGTTTCCAGCCGCCGATCACGACGTCCCTCGTGCTGAGGTGCTTGACCTTGATCCACCATGGCGAGCGCACGCCCGGCCGGTAGGGGGAGTCGAGGCGCTTGGCCACCACCCCCTCCAGGCCCTGCTCCCGCGTGGCGGCGAGCAGGTCGGAGTCCCCGGGGAAGTACGGGGGCGCGCCGACGTCCAGCTCGTCGAGGAGCGCGCGGCGGTCGCGGTAGGCCAGGTCGAACAGCGGCCTGCCGTCCAGGCAGAGCAGGTCGAAGGGCATGTACGTGACGGGGTAGAGCTCCAGCACGGCCGGTTCCGGATCGGTCAGGTGCATACGGTGCTGGAGCCGGACGAAACTGGGCCTGCCACGCCGGTCCAGCGCCACGACCTCGCCGTCAAGCACGGCGTTCTTGACCCCGAATCCGGATATTTCGGGGTATCGCCGGGTGTACTCCACGCCGTGCCGTCCCGTCACCCTCAGGACGCCGTCGAGGTGCACGAGCGCGCGGATGCCGTCCCACTTGACCTCCAGGCCGTACCGGTCGCGCTCGGAGGGTAGTTCCCCAGGTACGGCCAGCATTGGTTCAATCGGGTATGGCATTGGTTGCCCCATGACGGGTATGTGCCCATATGGTGAGCCCGCTACTGCTGAGGAGTGCCCATGCGCAGCATCTGGAAAGGTGCGATCTCCTTCGGGCTGGTCACCATCCCCGTGAAGCTCTACTCGGCGACCGAGCAGAAAGACGTCAGCTTCCACCAGGTCCACCGGGACGACGGCGGCAGGATCCGCTACAAGCGCGTGTGCACGGTCGACGGCGAGGAGGTCCCGTACGCGGACATCGCCAAGGGGTACGAGCTGGCCACGGGCGAGATGGTGGTGCTCACCGACGAGGACTTCGAGGATCTGCCGCTGAGCACGTCGCGCAGGATCGACGTCCTGCAGTTCACCCCGGCTGCGCAGATCGACCCCATTTACTTCGCCAAGTCGTATTACCTGGAGCCCGACGCGCAGGGTGCGAAGCCGTACGTGCTGTTGCGTGACGCCCTGGAGAGCTCGGGACAGGTGGCCGTGGTCAAGGTGGCGTTGCGGCAGCGGGAGTCGCTGGCCACCCTGCGCGTACGGGACGGGGTGTTCGTCCTGGAGACCATGTTGTGGCCGGACGAGATCCGCGCCCCCGACTTCGAGTTCCTTGAGGAGGACATCGAGGTCCGGGCGCAGGAGCTCAAGATGGCCGAGTCGCTGATCACCACCATGGAGTCGGACTTCGACCCGAGCGAGTACCACGACACGTACCGCGAGGCGTTGCAGCAGGTGATCGAGGCGAAGGTGGCGGGCAAGGAGGTCGTGGCGGCGCCGGAGGAGGAAGAGGCGGGGCCGGCGGTGGACCTCATGGCCGCCCTGCGCGCCAGCGTCGAGGCCGCGAAGCGGGAGCGGACCGGCGAACCGGCCAAACCGAAGAAGGCGGCGGGCGGCGGCAAGTCCGCCAAGGCGTCGAAGGAGGCCGAGGAGGCCAAGGAGGAGGAGAAGGCCCCGCCGAAGCGCAAGGCACGCAAGTCCGCTTAACCGATCCGTTCCCCCGCCATCCTGGCGCAGGTCGCGGCCTGTCGAGCACGGCCGCGTCCCCGTCCTGCCGGATGGTCGAGCACCGCCGTTTCCCCGTCCTGGCCGCAGGCGCGCGGGGCCCGCCGTCGACGTCGAGGACGGTCGCTCTCCTGACGGGCCCGGGTGCCGCCCTCGTCACCGGCCTGCCCGCCGCCATCATGTTGACGACCCTCTGGACGCCGCGAAGGGCCGTGCGACGGCTTCACGTCGATGGCCACCGATGCCCAGCGCCCCAGGTCGCGGGCGCCCCTTCCCCTTCCCCGACACCAACGGCGGCGTTGCGGCGACGCAGGGGCGCCGCCTGCCCGCATGGCCGCAGCGGTGCGGCTGATCGCCGGTGCCGCGACCGAACCGCCGGTGACCAGGACGACCCTGCCGCTCGACGGCTGCTGCTCGGGTTCGTGGACGCCCTTGTCTCCCTGCGCCGGCCTCAGCGGTGGGCTGGCGGCTGGTGAGAGGCGAGGGCGGCGGTGGCACGGCGGTCGCAACCGGACAGGCACGCCCAGAGCGGGTGGAGCTGGGACGAGGCCGCGTAGTAAAGGCGCGTGCAGGGCGGGCGTGTGTAGGCGCGGGCTGTCGAGACGAGAGGCGCGTTCGGGATGTAGGTGCGGCTTGGAGGACGGGCCGGCCGGTGTGCAGGCGCCTGGGGAGTGCGGAGATGCGGCTGGGGTGGCTGGCGCGGTGTGGAGGCGTGCGCGGAGTGGGGTGGTGAGGGCCGTGCGCGGGAGCGCGGTGGTGTGGGCCGCGTGCGCGGAGTGGGGTGGTGTGGGGCGTGCGCGCAGGGTGGGGTGGTGTGGGGAGTGCGCAGCGCGGACGGTGTGGAGGCGCGGGCGTGATGAGGGGCCCGCTCGTAGGCGGCCTCGCCTCTGCCGAGCAGGCGGGTGTGGGGGACCACGGCCTCGCGCAGGGCGTCGATCTCGTACGCGAGCTGCGCCGGGTCAGTCTTCGGGGGCAGCTCCCCCAGCTCGACCGCGGGCGGGAGGCGCGGCCGCGGTGGGGCGGGCGGTGTGGGGGCGTTCGGGTGGCCTGGGAAGGGGCGGGTTCTTCTGGGGTGGGCGGGTTGGTGCGCGTGGGCTGACGCGTTCTCTCGGGGAGTCGCAATTCGGTTATTAGGCATATAGGGGACATTGTCTTCATAGCACAATAAGCGGGACTAATTGCCTGGGATGAATCGGGTGGATGTGGACGCTTCTCGGTGGGGCGAAGGCAAGTGCCGAGATGCCGGGAGCGCCGGGGACTCGGGCGGAGGGCCGGTCCGGGTGATCATGATAGATTCGGACATATCATGGCATATCAGTCAATAAATGTTTAATCCAAGCAATAAGGCTGTTAATGCATAGCAAAAAGGCGGCGGCTGTGTGTTGCCATGCCCGCGTCCAGGAAATGACATTTCACGGATGGCTCATCAGAAGTCGTCCAGGGCAGTTCCCTGGCAACCGGGGAGCGTTGAGAACGGGGCAACCAATCCTTTAGGGGGAAACGCAATGCCCAAGCTCAAGAGTATCTTCGCAGGCCTCGCCGTCAGCACGGCCATGGGCGGCGGTCTTGTCGGACTGGGTGCGGCGACCACCGCGACCAGCGCCGACGCTGCCACCAGCGCCGGTGTCGTCACGTCCACCAGCTTCCAGGCCGGCTGCTTCCGCAGGTCCCGGTGCGGTGGCTGGGGATGGGGCAACAACTGGGGCGGCTGGGGCGGCGGCTGGGGCTGGCGCCGTCACCACAACAACCGCGTGGGCAAGGTGAAGGTCACCATCCACAACCGCAACTTCAACCGCAACCGGGTGACGGAGCGGGAGGTCACGAAGCCGACGGTCCGCGACCACGACCGCGACCACGACCACGACGACGACTGACGTCGAGGACGGACCGCCATCCTCATGAAGGCGGCGCCGCGCTGAATTCGACCACCGAGTACCGGGCTCGGACAGCGGTTTGAATTCCGGCCCAGCGCGCCGGGGATTCATTCTCTCCGTCCCTGCGGAAATTCTGGTGAGGGCTCCACCGGCATCAGCCGGGGAGCCCTCACTTGCGTTTGTGTACGACTCGCCATACGAATCTGTGCCTACCGGCAAAAGTGGACAATTGCGGTTTGCTGGCTATTCATGGGGATATATCAAGGTCATGGATGGCGGGCCAGGCAAGCCATACCATCCACGTCGTTTCCTGGGAATCCGGAAGCGTCGATAAACGGGGCATCCAAACCTTTAGGAGGAAACGCAATGCCCAAGCTCAAGAGTGTTATCGCCGGCCTCGCCATGAGCACGGCGCTGAGCGGCGGGGTGATCGGCCTCGGTGCGGCGACCACGGCCACCAGCGCCGACGCGGCCACCAACGTCACCGCCGCGGCGACCACCACCACACTGTCCGGCTGCTTCCGCCGCTCGTGGTGCGGCGGCGGCTGGGGCGGGCGTAACTGGCGTCACCACCGGTTCCCCCGGATCCGCATCATCATCGTCAACCGGAACCGGAACCGGAACGCGGTCGCGGGGAACACCCACTACCAGGTCCGCCCTTACGAGTACGGACGCTGACCAAGGGCTCTGAACCTGGGCGCGATCCGCGATCCCACACAACCGGGTGCCTGCATTCCACCGGACCCTCGTTCCCCGTCGAGAACGAGCTCCTCCAGGAATGCGGGCACTCACTCGTTCCACCTGTTCCTCCGGACGGCCTTCTCGGGGAGCGACGGACGACGACCCCTGACAACCCTGACGACCCTGACGACCCTGACGACGGACCGCCTTGGACGTCCCGAGGGGGCGGGCCGGCCGAGGCGGGGCGGGGGTGGGGGACACGTTGAGTGCCCGCATCCGGGGGCGATCCCCGCTCTCCATCGGGAGCGGGGTCGGCCGGATGCGGGCACTCCTCCGTGTCGGCGTGGTCTCACCTCTCGGGCGAGCTCTCGCTGAGCGGGCTCACCCCGGGTGGGACTCCTGCCTAGTTGTCGTGGTGCTCGTGCTCGTCGTGCCGCTGGACGTTGTTGTTGTGGTTGAAGTTGCGGTTCGAGTTGTGGATGACGACGCGGACCCGGGGGGCGTTGTTACGCCGCCAGCCCCAGCCGCCGCCGCGACCCCAGCCCCAGCCGCCGCCGCGGCCCCAGCCCCAGCCGCCGCCGCAGCGACGGTGGCAGCCGCCGCCCCAGCGGTTGCCCCAGTTGCGGCCCCAGCCGCCCCAGCCGCACCGGGTCTCGCGGAAGCAGCCGGCCAGGGTGGCCGCGGTGGCCGCGCCGGTGGCGCTGGCGGCGTTGGCGCCGGAGGCGGTGGTGGCCGCGCCCACGCCGACCACACCGCCGGTCAGCGCGGTGCTCATGGCGAGCCCTGCGATAACACTTTTGAGCTTGGGCATTGTGTTTCCCCCTAAAAGGATTGATTGCCCCGTACTCGACGCTCCGCGAAATCCGAGCCTTTCCAGATGTCTGCGGAGCGTCGTGGATGCCCGCTAGCGAACATCCATGCCGGGGATATATCCCACCGAATGCCTCACAAACGGGCATTGTCTTCTCTTGTCCGACACTATGGAGCATCATGGTGCATAATCGGACATTTCGGACTGCTTGGGCAGAGGGAAACGCGCGCGGATCCGGTGTCGGAGGAGAACGCAATGAGGGCTCCGCCGGCATGGAAGCCGGCGGAGCCCTCATCGGGAATTGCCGCGGAGACAGAAGAGAAAGGAGTCCCGGGCGGGCCCGCAATGTCCGGGTGCGGACCCTCCCGAAAGCCCAGTACTCGCCGGCCGAATTCACTTCGCCGTGAAGAGCGACCATCCATGGAATACGGGCACCATTCCCGCGCCATCAGCTCACGGTCTGGTCGATGAGTTGCGCCAGGCATTCCGCCGGGCGCAACTCACCTTTAGTTCTCGGTGTTGGTGTCAGTGTTGTCGTTCGTGTTCTCGTTGAAGATCTTGACGCAGACGCCGCCACCGCGGTGGTGCCGGCGCCAGCCGCCACCCCAGCCGCCGCCCCAGCCCCAGCCGCCGCCCCAGCCGCCGCCCCAGCCGTGGCGGTTCCTGTTGCAGCGGTGGTGGCGACGGTGCCCCCAGCCGTGGCCGTCCCCATCGCCCCAGCTGAGGGTCGTCGGGGTGGTGAGGTTGTTGGTGCTGGCGTTGGCGGTGGTCGTCGCGCCCAGGCTGACCACGCCGCCGGTCAGCGCCGTGCTGACAGCGAGACCTGCGATAACACTCTTGAGCTTGGGCATTGCGTTTTCCCCCTAAAGGATTGGTTGCCCCGTTCTCGACGTTCCCGAGAGCCCGGGAACCAGGTCTTGAACGACTAGCTGATGAGCCATCCGTGAAATGTCATTTCCGAGACAGAGCTACAGCAAACAGGAGTGGCCCTATTTTGCTATGCATTAGCAATCTTATTGCTTGCATTACAGCTCTATCGAATGAAATGCCATGATATGTCCGATTATGTGCATATGACGGAGTGCCCATCACATCGGGTTCCGGCAGTTCCGGCCGTGCCTTTCTCATGGAATGACGACATGGCTGCATTCGCCGGAAGGCGGCGGCCGTGCGCATGACAATGGCTCGCCGAAAATGCTCGCCGTGTCACGCCGGGGCGCCAGACATGAGAAATGCTGGACGATTCTGTCGTCGGGATCGTCCGGGGAATGGCATGACGCCTCCCCGGTGGATTTCAGTGACGGTGACTTTCCGGCCGCTCACGGAGAGTGTCCGGCAAGTTGCGTACTGTGTCCGCTTCTGATGCTTACCCGTGCTGACCCCGATAAACGGTGATCGGCAGCTTTTGCCGCACACTTAAGCCGCCATGAGATCCCTTAGATATCTATGAGCTGAAATTTCGGGGCCTGTCCCACATGTCTGTCCCGCGCGGGGACGGCCTACCGCCGGCGGAACTTCCTCAGGTAGTGGGAGAAGCCGTACCCGCGCCGGCCGTGCTCGGTCCCGTGCGCCCTGCGCCATCCGTCGAACCGCCGGCAGCTGCCCCGCGTGTGGTCGCCGGGGTACAGCCGGTCGATGATCCGCCCCCTCGGCGCCGCACGTACGTTCAGCCAGGTCCTGACGTGTTGCACCCGGTACTTGCAGCCCGGCGCGGCCAGGACGGCCGGGGGCGGGACGGCCGGGGGCGGGACGGCGGCTGCCGCGCCCGGCGCGGCGAGCCCGCCTGCGGCGAGGGCCGCGGCGACCAGGCCCGCGGCGATGGTGCCGATGCGGCCGACGAGCATGACATCCCCCTCACATCCCTGTTTGAGGCTGTATGTCCAGCGATGCTCTGATAAGTCAAGGAAAGGCGGCGTCTGTACGGAATGCAGACCCCGCCTGGGCGCGCTGGTTATCGTGGAAGAGCGACAAGGAGGACGTATGACAGCGGTGGAGCCGGTCCCTCACTGGCCGGGACGCATGATCGGCCCGGTGCACGTGCGATCCACCCCCGACGGCGGCCCGGCCGAGCAGGCCGTGTTCGTCCACGGGCTGGCGGGCTCGGCCACCAACTGGACCGACCTCATGGACGAGCTCAAGGACACCGTCACCGGCCACGCCCTCGACCTGCCCGGCGCGGGCTTCTCCCCGGCTCCGCGGGACGGCGACTACACGGTGGCCGGCCACGCCGCGGCGGTGATCGGGCTGATGGAGCACACCGGCCCGGCCCACCTGTTCGGCAACTCGCTGGGCGGCGCGGTCGCGGTGCGGGTCGCCGCGGCCAGGCCCGACCTGGTCCGCTCGCTCACGCTCGTCTCGCCCGCCCTGCCCGACCTGCTCCCCAGGTACGGGCCGGTCCGCGTGGCCGCCGCCGCCGTGCCCAAGGTGGGCGAGTGGTTCGCGGACAAGCTGCGCCTGCTCCCCGCCGAGCAGCGCATCAACGCCTCCTTCGCCATGGTCTGGGCGAACATGAACGCCGTCCACCCGGTACGCCTGGCCGACGCGGTGGAGGAGCTGCGCCGGCGCGACGACGTCCCGTACGCGGGGGAGGCCATGATCGGCTCGGCGAGGGGCATCGTGGCCGAGTACTTCCGGCGGGGCGAGGACAGCCTGTGGCGCCAGGCGGCCAAGGTGGCGGTCCCGACCCTCATCGTCCACGGCCGGCACGACCGACTGGTGCGCCCGGCCATGGCGGCGAAGGCGGCCCGTACGTTCCGGCAGGTCAGGCTCGTGCTGCTGCCGACGGCGGGGCACGTGGCGATGATGGAGATGCCCCGCGTGGTGGCGGCGGAGGCGCGCCGTCTGATCGGTGAGACGAGATTGGGGAATGCCCCACTCGCCGAGTAGGTTTCAGCTAGAGATGTGACCCCCTGAAACGGGAGCGTAGAACGTGTCGTTGCCACCGCTGGTCGAGCCGGCCACAGAGCTGACCGTAGACGAAGTGCGCCGCTACTCGCGCCACCTGATCATTCCCGATGTCGGGATGGCCGGGCAGAAGCGGCTGAAGAACGCCAAGGTGCTGTGCGTGGGCGCCGGCGGCCTGGGCTCGCCCGCCCTGATGTACCTGGCCGCGGCGGGCGTCGGCACCCTCGGCATCATCGACTTCGACGTCGTCGATGAGTCCAACCTGCAGCGCCAGATCATCCACGGCCAGTCCGACGTGGGCAGGCTGAAGGCCGAGAGCGCCGCGGCGTCGGTCCGCGAGATCAACCCCCTGGTCGAGGTCGTCGTCCACAACGCGACCCTGACCACCGAGAACGTCATGGAGATCTTCTCCGGCTACGACCTCATCGTCGACGGCACGGACAACTTCGCCACCCGCTACATGGTGAACGACGCCGCCGTGCTGCTCGGCAAGCCGTACGTCTGGGGCTCGATCTACCGCTTCGACGGCCAGGCCAGCGTGTTCTGGGCCGAGCACGGGCCCTGCTACCGCTGCCTCTACCCCGAGCCCCCGCCTCCCGGCATGGTGCCGTCGTGCGCCGAGGGCGGCGTGCTCGGCGTGCTGTGCGCGTCGATCGGCTCGATCCAGGTCAACGAGGCCATCAAGCTGCTGACGGGCATCGGCGACCCGCTCGTCGGCCGACTGATGATCTACGACGCCCTGGAGATGAAGTACCGGGACGTCAAGGTCCGCAAGGACCCCGAGTGCGTGCTGTGCGGCAAGAACCCGACGGTCACCGAGCTGCTGGAGGACTACGAGGCGTTCTGCGGCGCGATCTCCGACGAGGCCGCGCAGGCCGCCAGCGGCTCCACGATCACCGCGCAGGAGCTCAAGTCCATGATGGACAAGGGCGACAACATCTACGTGGTCGACGTCCGCGAGATCAACGAGTACGAGATCGTCTCCATCCCGGGCGCCACGCTGATCCCCAAGGGCGAGTTCCTCAACGGCTCGGCCCTGGAGAAGCTGCCCCAGGACAAGCGCATCGTGCTCCACTGCAAGTCGGGCGCGCGCTCGGCCGAGGCCCTCGCGATCGTCAAGAACGCGGGCTTCGCCGACGCGGTGCACGTCGGCGGCGGCGTGCTGAGCTGGGTCAAGACGGTCGACCCCAGCCTGCCCAGCTACTGAGGCGTTCTCCGGGGAACCTCCCGCCGAGGCGCCTAAGGTCGGTGTCGTGAACCACGCCCGCCCCTGGCCCACCCTGGTGGTGTCCTCCGCGCTGACCCTGGTCTGCGCGGTGGCCGCCGGGGTGGCCGGGAGCGCGGCGGGCACCGAGCTGACCCGCGGCCCGAGCGCGTCCGAGCTGCGTGCCGCCGCCACGCGCGAGGTCGCGGAACGCTGGCGTGCCTGGCCCGCCGGGCGCGTCTTCCCCGCGGCCCTGCCGTACGCGGCCGAGCAGGGCGGGCAGGAGCGGGCCGAGCGCATCGGCATCTCGCCGCACACCGGCTGCGGCGCCGGGTCCGTCGACGCGAAGGCGGTCAGGACGTTGCGCGAGGCTGGTTGCAGGGGCGTGCTGCGGGCCACCTACATCGACGCGCTGCGCGGGGTGCTCGTCACCGTGGGCGTGGTGGCGCTGCCCGACGAGTCGCGCGCGGTCCGGGCCAGGAGCGCGTTCGCCGACAACGGCAAGCCCGTGCCGGGGCTGCGGCCGCTGAGCTTCACGGGCACGGTCGCCGAACGGTTCACCCCCTCCATGCGGCAGGCCGGGTCGGTGCGCCAGGCCGGGCCGTACGTCGTGCTGACCACGGCGGGCCAGGTGGACGGCCGGCCCGCGACCACGTCCGGCGAGTCACGTCCGGCGATCTTCGCCTTCGCCACCGAGCTGTCCGAACGCGTGCTGCTCGACCTCAGCACACCCCGGATGCCCGACTGCGCGGCCGAGGGATGGCGGTGCTGAGGCGGTGCGCCGGGAAGGCGCTGTCCGCCGCCCCCGTGGCCCTCCTCGCGGTTCTTCCGGCGGCCTCGCCCGCCTACGCCGACGACGACGTGCGCGGCGGCCAGCGGGCCGTGATCGAGACGCTCGACCTGCCCGCGGCCTGGCGCGTCACCAAGGGCGCGGGGGTCACGGTGGCCGTGCTCGACTCCGGGGTCGATCCGGCCCATCGCGACCTGGCCGGCTCGGTGACCGTGGGCCGCGACTTCACCGCGGGCGCGAACCCGCCGGGCGTCGCGCCGCCGCGGCTGCACGGCACGTACATGGCCTCCCTGATCGCCGGGCACGGCCACGGGCCCGGGGGAAGGAAGGGCGTCATCGGCGTCGCGCCCGAGGCCGGCGTCCTGTCGGTGCGGGTCATCCTGGAGGACGAGGAACCGGGCTTCAGGGAGTTCAACTCGGCCGAGCGCTTCGAGGACGTCGTGGCCAGGGGCATCCGCTACGCGGTCGACCAGGGCGCGGACGTCGTCAACATGTCGATCTCCAAGGAGCTCGCGACCAGGGAGGAACGGGCGGCCATCCGGTACGCCATCGCCAAGGGCGTCGTGCTGGTGGCCGCGGCCGGCAACGACGGCGACAGGAAGACCGCCGGAGACTTCGCGCCCTACTCCTACCCGGCGTCCTTCCCCGGCGTGGTGTCGGTGGGGGCGACCGACCGGCGGCTGCGCCGGGCCACGTTCTCCAACTGGAACTCCTCGGTGCTGGTGGCCGCGCCGGGCGTGGACATCATGGGCGCGGGGCCCGGCGACGAGTACTGGGTCGGCCGGGGCACCTCGCAGGCGACCGCGCTCGTCTCGGGGGTCGCCGCCCTCATCAAGGCAAAATATCCGCAAATGTCGCCGCCGCTGGTCGTCCAGGCACTCGCCGACAGCGCCGACGACCGCCCGCCCGGCGGCTACGACACCGGCACCGGCTTCGGCGTCGTCAACGCCCGCAGGGCCCTGGCCGAGGCCGCCCGCCTGGCCACGCACACCGAGACCGCGACCGGCCCGCAGGCCCAGGACCCCGCCCTGCCGCTGGCGGGCGGCCCGGCCGGGCCCATCAGGGTCACCACGAGGGACCACCGGCGGGTGACGATCTACGCGGCCGTCGCCGCGGGCGCCGCGGGCGGGGCGCTCGCGTCGCTGGCGGTCATATTCTTCCTGGTCAGACGGGTAAGACGCGACCACGGCGCACACGACGCATGATCCGCCTGCTAACGGGGACGAAATAGACACCGACCGAACGCGGGAACGAGGCCAGGGTGGTGAAGGCACGTAGGTCGACCTCAGGGCTACCGCGCGCCGGCGAGGCCACATCGGGACGCAGCAACCCGCTCGGGGCGTCGACCGGCCGCCGGTCCCGCGTGCGCGCCTGGCCCGCGGCGAACTCCCGTACGCGCACCGCGGCCAGGGAACGCGCCGAGCTGGCGGCCCTCCAGCAGGGCGTGCGCTTTCGGCGCATCTTCGTCGTGCTGGTCGGCGCGGTCGTGGCCGTGTCGGCCCTCGTGGTGCTGCTGGGCACGATCGGGCTGCTCAACGAGACGCGCTCGCGCCCGCTGACCCCGGCCGAGCAGAACCAGTACAAGCAGGAGGAGATCGCCCGGCGCTGGCAGGCGTGGCCGGCCACGGGCGTCTTCCCCGAGGAGGTCAAGTACCTCGGCCTCGACCGCGCCCAGCAGTACGCCAGGCGGGTCGGCATCGCCCCCGAGACCGACTGCGGCAAGGGCGTGGACGCCTCCGTCGCCGGGGTCCTCGACAGCCACGGGTGCGTCACGATGCTGCGCGCCACGTACGTCGACCAGACCTCCACCTTCGTCATCACCGTCGGCGTGGCCGTGCTGAAGGACGAGGAGTCCAGGGTGTCGGCTGGCGAGCAACTGGGCCAGGACGACCGGGTGGGAGTGCTGCCCGTGGCCTTCCCCGGCACCGTGACCGAACGTTTCGGCACCGAGCAGCGCCAGCGCACCGGCTGGGTGGGCGCCGGGCCGTACATCGTCTTCTCCACCGCCGGGTACGCCGACGGGCGCACCAGGGCCGCCATCCCCCCGGAGGAGATCCTGCACAGCGAGCTCTGGCCGGCGGCCAAGTCGGTCGGCAACCAGATCGCCTACTTCCTGGCGGATCCCCCCAAGGTTCCGCCGTGCACCCAGGGGAACGTGTGCTGACCGCCGTACGGGCGCTCGCGGCCACGTTGCTCGTCCTCCTCGGGCCCACGGCCGCCCCGGTCAGGGACGAGCAGCAATGGGTGCTGGACGCGCTCAACGTCGAGCAGGCGTGGAACGTGACCAAGGGCGAGGGCGTCACGGTCGCCGTCGTGGACAGCGCGGTGGACGCCGGGATCAAGGAGCTGAAGGGCCGGGTCACGACCGGGCCCGACATGAGCTCGGGCGCGGTGGCCCGCGAGGTGCGGCCGGGGCGGCACGGCACCGCCATGGCCGCGCTGATCGCCGGGTCCGGCGCCGGCGACGGGCTGATCGGCGTCGCGCCCGAGTCGCGCATCCTGTCGCTGCCCCTGGCCACCGACGACGAGCCGGCGTTCGACCTGCTGCCGCCCACGGACCTCCAGTCGCCCGAGAGCTCGCTGGCCCGCGCCCTGCGCTACGCCGCCAACCACGGCGCCCAGGTGATCAGCATGTCGATCGGCTCCTACGGGCCGGTCAGGTCCGAGCGGGAGGCGGTGTCGTACGCGCTGAGCAAGGGCGTGGTGCTGGTGGCCGCCGTCGGCAACGACGGCCAGACGCCCTACGCAAAGGAGAAGGGCACCTCGTTCTGGAGTTTCCCGGCCGGCTACTCGGGCGTGATCGGCGTCGGCGCGACCGACAAGCAGGGCAGGAAGGCCACGTTCAGCAGCGACAACCTGTCGGTCCTCGTCGGCGCGCCCGGCGTGCAGGTGCCCGTGGTCAAGCGGCCCAGCGGGTACGAGCTGTCCGACGGCACCAGCTCGGCCGCCGCGCTCGTGGCCGGCGTGGCCGCGCTGGTCAAGTCGCGCTATCCCGCCCTGCCGCCCGAGCAGGTGGCCCGGGCGCTGGCCGCCAGCGCGCGGGGCCGTCCGGCCGCGGGCTACGACGACAACACCGGGTTCGGCGTGGTGGACGCCGGGGCCGCGCTCAACGCCGCCGAGCGCCTGACCGGTCAGCGGCGCAGCGTGACCGCGCCCGGAAAGGACCACTTCGGCCGGGGCGAGGACTCCCCGGTGCCGACCCGTCCTGGGGCCGATCCGTGGCGGTTGTGGCTGTACGGAGGGGGTGTGCTGGTCGCGCTGGTGACGTTCTGCGGGGCGATCATCGTTCTCAATCAGCGCAAGGAGTGATGAACCGCTCGTACTTCGCCCGCGTGGACGGTAAAGATCCGCTATGGTCGCGCGTCATGGGATACGAGCTGCGGGTGGTGCGCGAGTCGCCACTCGCCTTCGCGGAGCTCGCGAAGGCCATCGCGCCGGCCGGTTTCGAGCTGCGCGGATCTGAGGAGATCGTGGCCGGCCACGACGGCGGCCGGCACGCGGTGGCGCGCTGGCAGGGCCAGGTCGTGGGCGAGCCCGGCTCCGACTGGCAGGTGGCCCAGCTCCTGCGGCTGTCGGCCGCCCTCGGCGCCCGCCTGGTGGGCGAGGACGGCGAGGTCTACGCGCTGCGCGACGGCGTGATCGAGGTCCTGTCCGGCGGGACGGTGATGGAGATCGGCAAGTTCGACGAGATCATCGACGCGGGCCCGGCGGCATGGACCCCCTGAACCCCTTCGCCGAGCGGGTGCTCGACCTGGTCGAACGCATCCCGCCCGGCAAGGTCATGGCCTACGGCGACATCGCCGAATACCTGGGCGAGGGCGGCCCCCGCCAGGTGGGCAAGGTGATGTCCACCTTGGGCGGCGGCGTCCCGTGGTGGCGGGTCGTGCACGCCGACGGCAGCGGCGCCGCCCCCGACCACCTGCGACGATGCCTGGCCCACTGGCGCGAGGAGGGCACCCCGCTGCGCGGCGAACGGGTGGACATGAGGCAGGCGCGCTGGGACGGGCGTTCAGCCGATTTTCAGTAAGGGGCCTGACCTGCGGATTCGCTGTTGAGGCGATTCCGTGACATGTGACTCCCATTACCATGGGCTGAACACTGACAGGCCCGAAAGGCGGTGCCTCCACGATGGCCACCGGCGTCACAGCCCAGCGCCACAGCGGCGACACGCTCGCCGACCGCCTCAAGGCTGTCCAGGATCTCTGCGATCGTGGCGAGCCTCTTGAGGCGGTCATGCGTGCCGTCGGGCCCGGCGGCCGCGACGCGGCGTTCGACACCGAGGTGCTCAGCGGGCCTCTGGGGTCGCGCATCGACCTCGCGGTCAAGCGCGGCCCGGCGCGGCGGCGCGAGCTGCTCACCCTGATCCGCCCCTACCTGGCCGGCGTGGCCGCGGAGGTCAAGCGCGACCTGCCCGTCGCCCGCCGCGTCATCTGCCACCTGATCGAGCACCGTCCCGACGACGAGCTGGTCGACGGCGAGACGCTGGTCAAGGTCGTCACCGCGGCGGCCGAGCCGTCCAAGCGCATCCGCAAGGGCCTGAGCTGGTACGCCGACCTGCCCTTCCGCGACGAGCTGCCGCCCGACCTCTACCGGCTGCGCCGCGCCGACATGGTGCCGGTGACCCACATCGACGACATCGTGTGGGTCGACGGCAGGCTGCGCGTCACCGGCTTCGCGTACCTGGCGGGGCTGTCGGTGCGCAGCCGCAGGTTCAACTGGGCGACCGTGGTGCTGCGCGGGCCGCGCTGGCTGCCGCCGATCCGCATGCGCACCAAGCGGGTGCTCGCCCCCGAGGCCACCCACGGCGCGCGCGAGCCCGGCTGCAACTACGACTGGTCCGGCTTCACCGCCGAGCTGAGCCCGTGGCCGCTGCGCTGGCGCGGGGCCGTGCGCGGCATGGTCCACGCCGTGCGGCGGCGGTTGCGCCACCGTCCGGGGGTGCCCGACGCGACGACCTGGCGGGCCGAGATCGTCTTCTGGAGCCGTGGCGCGCGGGCGACCGGCCTGCTGCGCGGCTCGGCCATCGGCAGGCCCGAGCGCCCGGCCGGCCTCAAGCTGAAGCCCGGCTGGTGGGTGCGTCCGGTCTGGACGTCCGACCGCGCGTTGCAGGTCGTGCTCCAGCCCAACAGGGCCGAGCTGACCGGCGTGTCCGTCCAGGACGAACGCCTCGAACTCAAGATCTTCCTGCCCGGCCGCAGCGTGACCAAGGGCCACGCCAGGCTGGGCGGTCACCGCATCGCCGCCGACTTCACGCCGTCCGGCGGCGGCACCGAGGTGTCGATCGGCCTCGCCGTGCCCGCGCTGCTCCAGGAGAAGGACGGCCGGCGGCTCTGGGTCGAGCCCAAGGGCGACCCGGCGGCCTCCGTCATGCTCGCCGACCTGGTCGAGACGCGCACTCCGGTGGGCGACCGGGAGATCACCGTGCTCGGCGACCGGCGCGACCGCGTCGTGGTCTCCGCCCACCGCATCCGCCCGGTGATCACCTCCGCCGTCTGGGAGGGCTCAACGCTGGTGCTGCGCGGCGACTACCCCGATGCGCCCGGCCCCCGGGTGCTGACGCTGCGCCACCGGTCGGGGCTGTCGTACTCGCTGCCCATGGAGCGGTCGGGCGACGACTTCTCCGTCCGCGTGACGCCCTCGTCCATGGACCGCTTCGGCGAGCCCGTTCCGCTGGCCTCGGGCACGTGGAACATGTCCTTCCGGCACCCGTCGGGCGAGATCGTGCCGTTCCGGATGGACCACGCCGCCCTGCCGGGGCTCGACGAGGAGCCGCGTACGGTCGACAGCCGGGCGTACCGGATGATCTCCACCCGGTTCGACGTGCCGGTGATCGCGGTCGAGGAGGGGCGGCCCAACGACGAGCGCGGCGTGGCCGGCACCCACGTGCTGCGCCGCGTCTTCTATCCGGCCCAGCGCACCGAGCCGCTGCACGACGCGACCGTCTACGTCGTCAACGACGGCCGGCTCTACGCCGACAGCGTGCGCGCCATCTACGAGGAGCGGCTGCGCAGGGGCGACGACCGCGAGCACATCTGGATCGTCAAGGACGCCGCGTTCGTGCCGCCGGGCGGCGCGCGGGCCGTGCGGGCGGGCAGCCGCGAGCACCACGCCGCGCTGGCCCGCTCCAGCCACATCGTCACCAACTCGTTCCTGCCCGCCTGGTTCCGCGCCCGCGAGGACCAGGTCGTGCTGCAGACCTGGCACGGCACCCCGGCCAAGCGCATCGGCAACGACCAGCCGCACATGGCCCGCGACCCGCGTCCGCCGATCTGGTACCGGCAGGCGGCCGAGGTGCGCGGCTGGGACGTGCTGCTGTCGCAGTCGCCGTGGGCCACCACGGTGTTGCGCCGGGCCTTCGGCTACAAGGGCGAGATCCTGGAGAGCGGCCTGCCCAGGAACGACGTGCTCAACTCGCCCGAGCGCGAGGTCAGGGCCGCCGCCGTCCGCGAACGGCTCGGGCTGGCCGAGGGCAAGCGGGTGGTGCTCTACGCGCCGACCTGGCGCGACTACGACCGCAAGAACGCCATGGTCAAGCTTGACCTGGCCAAGGCCCGCGAGGCTCTGGGCGCCGACCACGAGATCCTGGTACGCGCCCATCCGATGCAGGCCATGCCCGCCGTCCCCGACATCGCGCACGACGTCACGACTTATCCGGACATGGCTGATCTGCTGCTGGTCACCGACGTCCTGGTGACCGACTACTCCTCGGTCATGTTCGACTTCGCCGCCACCGGCCGGCCCATCGTCTTCTACGGCTACGACCTGGCGAAGTACTCCTCCAAGCGGGGGCTCTACCTCGACCTGCCCGAGCAGGCGCCCGGCCCGGTGCTGCCGACGTCGGCCGAGGTGATCGACGCGCTGCGCTCCATCGACGAGGTGGCCGCCGCGCACGCCGACCGCTACGAGGCCTTCCGGGCCACGTACGCGCCCAAGGACGACGGCAAGGCGACGGCCCGCGTGGTCGACCACCTGTTCTCCTGAGGGCGCGGCCTCAGAGGTCGATCGGCAGGTCCGAGAGCATGAAGGGCTTGCCGGGGTCGTACCCGAAGGGGCGCGTCGGGGCCGGAAGGCGCTCGACGAGCAGGTAGAGCAGCGCCGACAGGGTCGTGGCGCACACGATCTCGCCGGCCTCGACCAGGCGCCGGATGCTCGACAGGGGCACCCACTCGATGCGCTCGGCCTCCCAGGGGTCGCTGGGCGGGCCGATGTGGGTGGCCGCGTCGGCCCGGTAGACGTGGTTGAGGCTGTCGGTGAAGCCGTTGGTCGGCTGGACGGACATCAGCGGGCGCAGCGGCCCCGGACGCCAGCCGGTCTCCTCCTCGACCTCGCGGGCGGCCGCCGCCATCGGCATCTCGCCCTCGTCGACCTGGCCGAGCGGCACCTCCCAGCCCCAGCTGTCGGTGATGAAGCGGTGGCGCCAGATCAGCAACACCCGGTCCTTGTCGTCGGTGACGACCGCGCCCGCGGCCGGCGCGGTGCGGACCAGCCGGTGATCGAGGTGCCGCCCGTCGGGCAGCTCCACATCCGCGATCCGGATGTCCAGCCACTGGTCGGCGTAGAGCGACGTCTCGGAGTGGACCTGCCAGCGCATGTGACCAACCCCCTAGCAGAGGCGCGAGTATCAACCCAACGTTACAAGAGACAACGCTGCGTGTGTGGGGCAATCGTGCGGAACGTTACATCGCCCCAGGCAGCGCAACGCCCACGGCGAAACCCTGGGCTCGGCGTGTCGCACGATATTCGGATATTTGCCTCGATACGGTAGGCGGATCGCGGGGGAGACCGGGTAAGTCGGCACGATCTGTCCGTGTGGTCTGGTGGAATCTAGTGCTGTGAGTGGTCAGACCTGGCGGTTGGTGCGGCGTGGCAGCGGAGGCCCTGTTGAGCCTCCTGTGCTGGATGAACACCAGCGTGCCGTGGTCGAGCACCGGAGCGGCCCGCTCCTCGTCCTCGCGGGGCCCGGCACGGGCAAGACGACGACGATCGTCGAGAGCGTGGTCGAGCGTATCGAACGGCGCGGGGCCGACCCCGAACGGGTGCTCATCCTCACCTTCAGCCGCAAGGCCGCCGAGGAGCTGCGCCAGCGCGTCACCGGCCGGCTGCGGCGCACCACCCGCTCGCCGATGGCGCTGACCTTCCACTCCTACGCCTACGCGCTCCTGCGCCGCGAGTCCGTGCTGGAGGGCAAGGCGCCGCCGCGCCTGCTGACCGGCCCCGAGCAGCTTCTGGAGATCCGCCGGCTGCTCCACGGCGAGCTGGAGAACGGCGCGCTCGACTGGCCGCCGTCGTTGCGCGAGGCGCTCAAGACCCGCGGCTTCGCCGAGGAGGTGCGCGACTTCCTGTCCAGGGCCGCCGAGCGCGGCCTCGACGGCGAGCGGCTGGTCGCGCTCGGCCGGCTGCACGGCAGGAGCGACTGGATCGCCACCGGCCGCTTCTACGAGCGCTACCAGGACCGGTTCGACCTCGACCCCGAGGAGACCTACGACTACGCCGAGCTGATCGGGGCCGCCTCCGCGCTGCTGACCAGGCCCGAGGTGCGCGAGCGCGAACGGGCCGCCCACGACGTCGTGTTCGTCGACGAGTACCAGGACACCGACCCGGCCCAGGAGTACCTGCTCGACCAGCTCGCCGGCGACGGGCGCGACCTGATCGCGGTGGGCGACCCCGACCAGTCGATCTACGGGTTCCGGGGCGCCGACGTCCAGGGGATCATGAAGTTCCCCGAGCGGTTCAGGACGCTCGACGGGCGCGAGGCGCCGGTGGTGGCGCTGCGCGAGTGCCGCAGGAGCGGGGCCGACCTGCTGGAGGCCTCGCGCCGGGTCGCCGCCCGCCTGCCGATCGCCCCGGCCCCCGACCACGACCAGCGGCACGGCCACCGCGACCTGGTCCCGGCGGCCGGCGCCGAGCCCGGCGACGTGCGCGTCCTGCTGGCCGACAGCACCAGCCAGGAGGCCGCGATCGTCGCCGACACGCTGCGGCGGGCGCACCTGATCGAGGGGGTGCCCTGGCACCGCATGGCGGTGCTGGTGCGCTCGGCCAAGCGCCAGGTGCCGCTGCTGCGGCGGGCGCTGGTCAACGCCGGGGTGCCGACGATGATCGCCGGCGACGAGGTGCCGATCGCCCAGGAGCCTGGCGTGCGGCCGCTGCTCACGATGCTGCGGGTGGCGCTCGACCCGGCGCAGCTCGACGAGGGGGTGGCCGAGGAGCTGCTGACGGGCCCGCTCGGCGGCACGGACATGATCGGCGTACGCCGCCTGCGCCGGGCGCTCAAGATCGCCGAGAACGAGGCACTGGCAGCCGAGGAGAAGCCTGCCGCCGAGGAGGAGCCGGCCGCCGAGGAGAGGCCCGAGGCGCGGTCGTCCGGCGAGCTGCTGGTGGCGGCGATCCAGGACACCCGCGAGCTCACCCGCGTCGAGCCGCACGTCGCACTCCCCGCCGAACGCGTCGCCAAGCTGCTCGCCGCCGCCCGCGAGGCCGCCGCGCAGGAGGGCACCGCCGAAGACCTCCTGTGGGCCGTGTGGCACGCCAGCGGCCTGGGCGGGCGCTGGGCCGAGCAGAGCCTGTCCGGCGGCTCCCGCGGCGCGCAGGCCGACCGCGACCTCGACGCGGTGGTGGCGCTGTTCGACCACGCCGCCAAGTTCGTCGACCGCATGCCCAAGGCGGGCCCCGAGGTGTTCCTCGACAACCTGGCCGCCCAGGAGATCCCGGGCGACACGCTGGCCGACCGCGCGCCCGACGGCGACGCCGTGCGGGTGCTGACGGCCCACCGTTCCAAGGGCCTGGAATGGGACATCGTGGTCGTGGCGGGCGTCCAGGAGGGGGTCTGGCCCGACCTGCGGCTGCGCGGGTCGTTGCTGGGCGCCGACGACCTGGTGGAGGTGGTCGAGGGCGCCGAGCCGAGCGCCGCGTCGCTGGCCTCCAAGCTGCTGGCCGAGGAGCGGCGGCTGTTCTACGTCGCGGCCACGCGGGCCAGGCGGCGGCTGGTGGTCACGGCGGTCGGCGGCGAGGACACCGACGAGCGGCCCTCCCGGTTCCTGTCGGAGCTGATGCCGGGCGAGGTCGAATCGGCCACGGTCGACGACCGGGCGCGCTGGCTGACCATGTCGGCGCTGGTGGCCGACCTCCGCAGCGCGGTGACCGACCCCACCAAACCGGCCAAGGTCCGGCAGCGCGCCGCGCGGCAGCTCGCCCGCCTGGCCGCCGCCGGGGTCCAGGGCGCCCACCCCAACGACTGGTACGCCCTCACCCCCATCACCGACGACCGCCCGCTGAGCTGGCCGGACGACATCGTCAACATCTCCCCGTCCGCGGTCGAGAGCTTCACCAAGTGCGGCCTGCGCTGGCTCCTGGAGACGGCCGTCGGAGCCGCGGGCACCAGCACCGCCCAGGGCCTCGGCAACGTCATCCACGCGCTGGCCATGCTGGCCGCCACCGACCTGCCCGGCGAGGACGCCCTGGGCGAGCGGCTCGACCAGGTCTGGAACGAGCTCGACTTCGGCGGCGTCTGGTACAACCGCAAGCAGCGTCAGGTCGCCGAGCAGATGATCGGCAAGTTCCTGCGCTGGCAGAAGGACAACCCGCGCGAGCTGGTCGCCATCGAGGAGTCGTTCGTCGCGACGGTCTCCGAGGGCGTGCAGATCAAGGGCCGGGTCGACCGGGTCGAGCGCGACGACGACGGCCGCGCGGTGATCATCGACCTGAAGACCGGCGGCTCCAAGCCCAGGGCGGGAGAGCTCGACCGCCATCCGCAGCTCGGCGTCTACCAGCTCGCCGCGCTGCTCGGCGCGTTCGCCCGGCACGGCATGACCGAGCCCGGCGGCGCGGCGCTGGTCCAGCTCGGCAAGGCGGCCGGCAAGAACGCCGCCACCGAGCAGCGGCAGGGCGCGCTGGCCGACGACAAGAACCCCGGCTGGGCCGGGGACCTGGTCGACACCGTCGCCACGGGCATGTCGGGCCCGTTCTTCCAGGCCAAGGTGAACGACGGCTGCCGCACGTGCGCGGCGCGGGCGAGCTGCCCGGTCAACGACAACGGGGGCCAGGTGTGCTGAACCCGGTCGAACTGGCCGACAAGCTCGGCATCCTGCCGCCGACGAGCGAGCAGGCCGCGGTCATCGAGGCGCCACTCGAACCGATGGTCGTCATGGCGGGCGCGGGCTCGGGCAAGAGCGAGACGATGGCCGGGCGGGTGGTCTGGCTGGTGGCCAACGGCCTGGTCAAACCGGAGAACGTGCTGGGGCTGACGTTCACCCGCAAGGCCGCGGCCGAGCTGGCCGTCAGGGTCAGGGAGCGTCTGACCGGGCTCGCCGAGGCGGGCCTGGTCGCGCCCGGCGCGCTCGACAACGAGCCGACCGTGTCCACCTACCACGCCTACGCCGCCCGCCTGGTCACCGACCACGCCCTGCGCGAGGCGCTCGAACCCACCATGCGCCTGGTCACCCCGGCGGTGTCGTGGCAGCTCGCCTCGCGCGTGGTGGCCCTGTACGACGGGCCGATGGACAAGATCGAGCTGGGCCCGCCCTCGGTCACCGCCGCCCTGCTCGAACTCGCCGGCGAGCTGTCGGAGCACCTGCGCGCGCCCGCCGACGTACGGCGGATGGGGGAGTGGCTGGAGGCCCGGCTGGGCGCGCTGCCCGGCCGCACGACCGTGGCCCAGCGCAAGCCGGTCGGCGTGCAGGCGGCCAGGGAGCAGCTGCTGCCACTGGTGGAGGCGTACGAACGGCTCAAGCGCCGCCGCGAGGTCATCGACTACGGCGACCAGATGTCGCTGGCCGCCCGCATCGCCGCCAACCACAAGGAAGTGGGCGAGAGCGAACGGTCCCGCTACTCCGTGGTCCTGCTCGACGAATACCAGGACACCAGCCACGCCCAGCTCGTCCTGCTGCGCTCGCTCTACGGCGGCGGCCATCCGGTCACCGCCGTCGGCGACCCCTGCCAGTCCATCTACGGCTGGCGCGGCGCCTCGGCGGGCAACCTGCGCCGCTTCCCCCGCGACTTCCGCACCCGCGCCGGTGAGGAGGCGCCGGTCCGCCAGCTCAGCGTCAGCTTCCGCAACGGCGACCGGGTCCTCGACGTCGCCGCCCGCGTCCAGCTCCCGCTGCGCATGGAGGCCCGCGAGGTCCCCGTGCTGGTGCCGGGGCCCAACCGGGTCGAGCGGGGCCGCGTCACCTGCGCCTTCCACGAGACCGCCGAGGACGAGGCGAAGTGGATCGCCGACGGCGTGGCCAGGATCCTCGGCCAGGAGACCGCCCCCGACGGCCTGCCCTGGGGCGAGAAGGAGCGCAAGAAGACGCTCGCCGTCCAGCCCCAGGACGTCGCGATCCTGGCCCGCAAGCGCTCGCAGTTCCCCGCGCTGCGCAAGGCGCTGGAGGATCGCGACATCCCGGTCGAGGTGGTCGGGCTCGGCGGCCTGCTGACCGTGCCCGAGGTCAACGACATCGTGGCGACCCTGCGCGTGCTCTACGACGCCACCGCCGGCGACGCGCTGGCCAGGCTGCTGGCCGGGCCGCGCTGGCGGGTCGGGCCGGCCGACCTGCGGGTGCTGGGGGAGTACGCCAGGGAGCTGGCCCGCGAGCTGAGCGAGAGCCACCGCGCCGACGACCCGCTCGACCAGGTGGTCGCCGACCTGGCCGAGGAGCGCGGCAGCCTGGTCGACGCGCTCGACGAGCTGCCCGACCGGCCCGAGTGGCTGGAGTCGTTCTCGCCGCTGGCCCGCACCCGGCTGGTCGCGCTCGCCCAGGAGCTGCGCAACCTGCGCGGCCACACCGCCCAGCCGCTGCCCGACCTGGTCACCGAGATCGAACGCCGGCTCGGCCTGGACATCGAGGTGGCCGCCCGCAGCGGCACGGCCGGGGCGTTCGCCGCGCGGGCCGACCTCGACGCCTTCATCGACGCGGCCGCCAGGTTCGCCGGCGACGCCGAGGACCCGACGCTGGGCGCGTTCCTGGCCTATCTCCAGGCGGCCGAGAGCGAGGAGTTCGGGCTGGAGGCGGGCCGGGTCGGCGAGAGCAACAGCGTCAAGCTGATGACCGTCCACGCCTCCAAGGGCCTGGAGTGGCCGATCGTGGTCGTGCCCGGCCTGTCGCAGCTTCTCAGCTCGAAGGGCACGATCGCGACGGGCAGCGTGTTCCCGGCCACGCCGGTGATGAACAGCCGCTGGACCGACAACCCGCGCAAGCTGCCCTACCCGCTGCGCGGCGACGCCGCCGACCTGCCCCGGCTGGGCGGGCTGAGCAAGGAGGAGCTGGCCGCGTTCGACGAGCAGTGCCGTGAGCGCGACCTGATGGAGGAGCGCCGGCTGGCGTACGTCGCCGTCACCCGGGCCCACTACCACCTCATCGCCTCCGGCTACCGCTGGGGCAGCGCCACCAAGCCGCTGGAGCCGTCGGAGTTCCTGCTGGAGATCCGCGACACGGCCGACCGGGTGTCCTACTGGGCCGGCGACCTCGCCGAGGGCGCGACGAACCCGCTGCTCGCCGAGCCGGCCGAGGCCGTCTGGCCGGTCACCCCCGAGGGCCTGCGCTACGAGTCGGTGCTCGACGGGGCCCGGCTGGTCGAGGACGCCCTGGCCGGCAACCTGGCCGACGAGGACGACGAGCCGCTGCGCCCGTTCGAGGAGGAGCGCCTGCGGGCCTGGGAGCGCGACACCGACCTGCTGCTGCGCGAGCGCGAGCTGAACCGCCGCAAACCGGCGACCGTCGTCGAGCTGCCGGCCAAGCTGACCGTGTCGTCGCTCGTCACGCTGGCCACCGACCCGGCCGAGCTGGCCCGCAGGATCCGCCGTCCGGTGCCGCGCAAGCCCGCGCCGCTGGCCCGCCGGGGCACGTCGTTCCACAAGTGGCTGGAGAGCCGGTGGGACCAGCAGCGGCTGATCGACGACTTCGACCTCGACCCGCTGGAGGAGCTGGAGGAGGCAGACGTGCGGCTGGCCGAGCTGCAGGAGCGGTTCGAGGAGAGCGAGTGGGCCGACCGGCGGCCGGTCGACCTGGAGGTGCCGTTCGAGACCATGATCGCCGACCGGCTGGTGCGGGGGCGGATGGACGCCGTGTTCGAGCTGCCCGACGGCGGTTACGAGGTGGTCGACTGGAAGACCGGCGTCCCGCCCAGGGGGAAGGCGGCCCGCACGGCCTCGGTGCAGCTCGCCGCGTACCGGCTGGCGTGGTCGCACCTGGCCGGGGTGCCGCTGGAGAAGGTGAGCGCGGCCTTCCACTACGTCCGGGCCAACAGGACCGTGCGGCCGGTCAACCTGCTCGACGCCGACGGGCTGGTCGCGCTCGTCGAGGCGGTCCCGGCCTCAGAGTCCTAGGTGGTGGAAGGCGGGCCGGGGGTGCATGAGGAAGTCGTGGTGGGAGATGTTCCAGGCGTAGGCCCCGGCCATGCCGAACACCACCCGGTCCCCCACCCGCACCGAGGTCACCACGTTCCGGGCGAAGACGTCCTTGGGGGTGCACAGCTGGCCGGCGAACGTCACTGGCTCCCCGGCGACCCCGGGCCCGCCGCCCGTGGGCAGGATCGTGAACGGCTGGTCGTGGCCCTTGGTCACCGGCGTGCGCAGGTGGTGCGTCCCGCCCAGGACGATCGCGTACGCCCGGCCGCGCACCCGCTTAACGTCCACGACCTCGGTGACGTAGTGGCCGCAGTAGGCGGTGAGCGACCTGCCGGGCTCGACCCGCAGCCGCCGCCCGGCCCGCAGCGCGGCCAGCCCCTCGCCGTAGGCCGTCCAGTCGAAGCGCTCGCCCGACGTGTACGACACCGCCATGCCCCCGCCCAGGTTGACCTCCCGATGCCCGGTCTCCAGCAGGGCCCCGGCCAGCCGGAGGAGCTGGGCGGCGTCCAGGCCGCTGGCCAGGTGGGCGTGCAGGCCGCGCAGCCGTACGCGGTCGGTGAACAGCGGCAGGCACTCGGCCAGCCCCGCCTCGTCCATGCCGAACGGGCCGTCCATCGTGAGCGCGGCCCCCTCGACCGGCAGGTCCGGGTTGGCCCGCAGCAGCACGTCCGCCTCCAGCCCGGTCGCGAGCAGGCGGCGCAGCTCGTACGGCGACTCGACGTGCAGGCGGTGGTGCGGCAGCCGCAGCTCGGCGTCGGTCTTGCCGGGCCCGCCGAGGGCCAGCCGCACGCCCGGGAAGAGCGCGGAGACGTGCGCGTGCTCGCCCGCCGACGAGACCTCGAACCCGTCCACGTGCCGGGCCAGCACCCGCAGCAGCTCGGCGTCGGGGTTGGCCTTGACCGCGTAGTACAGCTCGACCTCGCCCAGCGCGGCGCGCACCGACGCGGCGTGCTCGTCGAGCGCGGGCAGGTCGTAGAGGTAGGCGGGCAGCGCGGGCAGCCGGGCGGCGGCCTCCAGGACACGGTTCACGCGAGCGGGTTCGCGCTCCGGGACGCGGTTCACGCGAGCGGGTTCGCGATCGGGACGTAACCGGCGCTGCGATCGGCTGCCCTGGCCCACCGCACGCGCAGGTTCGCCTTGGCGGGCAGCGGCGCCCCGGCCAGCAGGTCGCGCAGCGGGAGCGGCTGCCCGAGCTCGGCGGCCTGGCGGGCGAGCAGGTCGCGGGCGGCCCGCCACAACGTGCGCAGCAGCTCGTCGTCGGGCCCCGCCAGGGTGGCGGCGATCTCGGTGAGGTGGTTGACGAACAGGCAGTAGACGACGCGGGCCCAGCCCCGCGCCGGGTCGTGGGTGAGCGCGCCGGCCACGGCCGGGTGCAGCCCGCCCAGGTCGTGGCGGCCCGCGACGAGCTTGACCCCCTCCAGGTCGCGGAAGATCGCCTGGACGGGCCGGCCGGCGGCGTCCAGGCCGACGAGCACGTTCTGCAGGTGGGGCTCCAGGACGACGCCGTGGCTGAAGTACAGGTCCACGACCGGCAGCGCGACCGCCGACACGTACGCCGTCCACCAGGCCAGGGGGTCGGCCGGGGCGGCGTCCAGGGCGAGGGCGGCGGCGAGGACCGGGGTGACGCCGGGGTCGCAGGCCGTCCACGGGCTCGCCCGGACGATCACGCCCAGGCCCTCGCGCTGCCCGCGTGCCGTACGGTAGCCGGGCTCGGGGAGCCAGCGGACGGCCGGGTGCCGCGCCGCGACCTCGGCGATCAACGGCGCCAGCCGGGAGGTGAGCTCGACGGCCCCGGCCAGCTCGTACCAGGCGTTCTTGCGCACGCAGTTCGTGATCCGCACGTCCAGGGAGAACTTCAGGCACACCTCGGCGTCCGGGACGTACACGGTCCGCACCGACGAGGTCGGCACCGCGAGCGGGCCCGGCCCGAGATCGACCAGCTCGGGGCCGAAAGCGGGACGCAGCAGGTCGAGCTGCCATGGATGGGCGGGCAGCAGCCGGTGTCCGGCGGGCGCCGGGCCCAGCGCGTCCAGGGCCGTCAGGTCGCCCTCCTCGGCCAGCGCGTCGTCGCGTACCGCGAGCAGCCGCAGGGGGAAGGCGGCGTGGGCCTCGGGGGCGTAGCGCAGCCAGTCCGCGCCGTCGCGGGCCTTGGGGGTGGGATGGAACGGGTGGCCGTACACGAGCGCCTGCTCCGAGGCCAGCCAGGGATCGGCGGGCGGCTCGGCCCGCGCCCTGGCCGCCAGGATCGCCGCGACGGCGTCCCTGCTGGCGGCCACCTGGCCGGCGAACTCGCCGTTGGGTTCGACGACGAGGTGCGCCGCGCCGGCTCCCCGGCCTTGGCGCGCATGTTCGTCCGGCCGGCCGGCCAGGTCGGCCTCGGCCAGCCGGACCAGCTCGGCGACCGTCAGCGGCTGCCAGGAGCCGCCCTCCAGGCGTTCCGGCGGCCCGTCGAGGCGCAGCGCGGCCCCGCCGTGCGTACGGGCCCGCAGCAGCGTCCCCGCCACCCGCAGCAGCACGTACGGCGGCGCCGGCCAGACCAGCCCCCTGGGCCCGGCCACCTCGCGCACGCAGCACCGCAGCAGGGCCGCCAGCGTCGCCTCCTCGGCCGGCGCCCCGATGGCCAGGACGTCCATTCACGCTCTCCTCAGGTAGTTGGGCCCACTGATGCCGTAGAACTTGTTCACGTCCCGCGCCCCGGACCGTTCCTTGGCCACGAGCGTCCCGGCGGTGACCATGGACTTGCCGGTGAGCCTGGCCGCGTCGAGCGTCCTGGCACGCAGCAGCCGGGCCATGGGATGGTCGCCGTGCTCGTCGAGCGCCTCGGCGAGCGTGCCGCGCACCAGGGCCGCCGCCCGCGCCGGCGGCAGCACGGCGAACGCCACCGCCGCGGCGGCCAGGTGCAGCGTGATCGTGACGAACACGTCGGCCAGCGCGTGCGGGTCGTCGGTGAGCATCCGCCCGTCGGAGAAGGCCGGCACCTCGATCCCGGCCGCCGCCAGCCTCGACGGCGAGGCCAGCAGGCCGTCGTTGTCCTTGACCAGCAGCCGCAGGTCGCCGTCCCGCAGGACGAGGGCCAGGTTCTGCTGGTGGGCCTCCAGCGCGACGCCGTACCGGACGAACAGCCGCACGTTCCAGCGCAGCAGCAGGCGCAGGTAGCGGGGCAGCACGTCCGGGCCGAGGCCGTCCAGCACGCCGGGCACCGCCAGCGCCGCGACCGGGACGATCCGGCCCTCCGGCAGCCGCCTGACCATCCACGCCAGGTACTCGTGGCCCGCGTGCGCGTAGGTCTGCTCGTCGGCCAGCAGCACGCCGGGATCGGCGAGCCGGCGCAGCAGCAGCTCGGCCAGCGCGCCGTCCTCCAGGGTGCCCGCCCTGATCGAGCGCCGGTTGCGCACGCCGAGCGTGCTCACCGGCAACGGCAGCTTGAGGTGCGTACGCGGTCCCACCTCGACGGTCCGCATGGACAGGGTGGGCCGTACGGTGACCGCCTCCTCGGCCAGCACCCGGACCCCGTCGATCTTCCGCACCTCGTCGACGGCCATCGGGTGCACCGGGAACAGCACGCCCCCGCCCGCCGGCCGCGGCACGTCCGCGGGAAGCGCCGTCCCCGCGTGGGGGACGACCGCCCACCGCAACGCGAACGAGGGCGCGAACTCCGGCGCGTACGCCACCAGGTCGCGGTCCGAGGCGCCGATCCTGGCCCGCGAGGTGGGGTAGACGGGATGGTCGGCGAAGGCCGCCAGCGACTCGTACGTCGGCTGGCGCCGCAGCACCTCCCCGGCGTGCGCGTCGTGCAGCTCCAGCGCGGACAGGGCGGTCAGGCACTCGTCGAAGAAGGCCGCCACCCCTTCGGCGTCGGCCGGCTCGGACACCTCCACGAGCGTCTCCAGCACCTGCTCCAGCCCCAGCCGCTCGTCCGGCGCCACCACGAAGTCCTGGAACGGCGATCCCGCGACCATCCGGACCCACCGCCCGTCGGCCAGCAGCAGCCCGGCCCCGGCCCTGGTCCGGTCGAGACGGGCGGCCAGGCCGCCGTAGTCCTCGCGGACCAGCGCGTCCAGCACCCGGGCGGCCAGGTACGCCTCCCGCGACCTCACCCGACCACCCACGGCCGGGCCGCCCGGTACCGCTCGACGGCGGCGTCCACGCGGGCCCGGTCCGGTCCCACGGCCCGGATGACGCCCAGGTAGTCCCGGTTCGTGTGGGTCAGCTCTATGACGTCCCCGACGGCGCGCAGCGGCCGGTGCCACAGCCGTACGCCGCCGTCCTCGACGTCCTCCTCCGGCGGCCCCTCCTTGACGACGCCCGGCCGGTCGGCGACCACGCTGACCGCACAGCCGTGCCGGGACGGACGCGGCGGCTCGGGCGCCGGCTCCCCGAGGTGCGTGCGCAGGATCCACTCGAACAGCGGCACGCCCAGCACGTCGGCCAGCAGGAAGTCGCAGTGGTCGCCGATCGCCCGGTAGTTCACCTCGACGATCCGTGGGCCGGCGGGCGTCAGGACGTACTCGGTGTGGCAGGCGCCGAAGCCCACCCCGAGGGTCCGCAGCGCGGCGAGCACGTGGGCGTCGGCGGCGGGCGCCCAGTCGAGCCGCTCCTCCACGAAGTGCGGCAGCGGGCCCAGCGTGGTCGCGAAGCCGCCCAGCACCCGCGTCGCGGCGCCGTCCCCGAGGGTCTCCAGAGTCCGCAGCGGCCCTTCGAGGTACTCCTCCACGACCAGCGTCTCGCCCGGACGCCGCCGCCTGGCCGCGGCCACGGCGCGGGGGAGGTCGTCCTCGACCAGCACGACGTCCTCGCTGGCCACCCCCTCGCGGGGTTTCAGCACCACGGGCAGGGGCAGGCGCTCGGGCACCGGATCGGCGGGCGCGAGCCGCAGGGACCGCACCATCTCGACGCCGGTCTCCGCGAGCCCGCGGCGCATCAGGAACTTGTTCTTGGCGGCCAGACAGGCCCGCCAGTCCTTGCCCGGAAGTCCGAAGTACGACGCCGCGAGGGCGGTCTCCGCCTGAAGGTGGTCGGAGTTGGAGAAGATCGCGTCGGGCCTGCCCAGGTGCTCGACCGCGTCGATCAGGGCGCGCGGGTCGCGTACGTCGCAACGCACCGAGCCGGGGTGCCGCTCCGGCCGGTCGGTCAGGACGGTCACCTCGCACCCGAGGGCCCGCGCCGCGGGCAGGAAGCCGTACGTCACCGAGTCCGTCGGCTTGAGCGCGGTCAGGTAGAGCCGCAACGCGAAGGCACCCCCGCAGGAATCAGGTAAGGCTAACCTAACTCGATGATCTTAGCCTGAGAATGATCGCTCCGGGGCCCGCACACCCTAATCGGCGGCTAACTGCGAGGTCATAGGATGACAAGCGACTTGGGGAGGGGCGGCCAGTGGAAAAGACCGCGGAAGAGCAACTCATCGGCCCACTGCTCCTGGCACGGGGGACCATCGACAGATCGTCGGCGCTGCGCGCCGACGACAGATGGCTGGAGAAGGCGTGGGCCGACCCCGGTACCAGGGTGCTGGTGATCGACAACGGCCACACCCTGGTGCGGCGGGCCGGCGACGAGGTGCACGCGGTGCTCTACACCTCCGCGGAGGCGCCGCCGGGCGAGCGTTACCTGCTCGGCGTCGAGGGCGGCACGGCCTACTTCGCGGTGGCCGGGCCACTGCCCGGCACGCCGGTCGGCGACCTCAACGGCCGGGTGACGATGCCGATGAGCCTGAGCGACACACCCGAGGGCCGTCCGGTGGCGGCGGGCCTGCGCCAGGTGGGCGGGCTGCTCGGCGACCGCGACGCGGGCCTGCTGGTCCACGCGGTGGCGCTGGAGGCCTGGCATGCCACCCACCAGTTCTGCCCGCGCTGCGGCGCCCGCACGGCGGTGCAGGCCGGCGGCCACGTCCGGGTGTGCCCGAACGACTCCAGCCAGCACTTCCCGCGCGTCGACCCGGCGGTCATCATGCTGATCAGGGACGAGGACGACCGCTGCCTGCTGGCCCGCGGCCCCCAGTGGCCCGAGGGGCGCCTGTCGATCCTGGCGGGCTTCGTGGAGCCGGGCGAGTCCCTGGAGTACGCGGTGGTCCGCGAGGTCGCCGAGGAGGTCGGCGTCAACGTCGTCAACCCGCGCTACCTGGGCAGCCAGCCCTGGCCGTTCCCGCGCAGCCTCATGCTCGGCTTCTTCGCCGACGCCACCACGACCGCGCTGATCCCCGACGCCGACGAGATCGCCGAGGCGCGCTGGTTCACCCGCGACGAGCTGGTGGCCGCGCTCCGGTCGGGTGAGGTGCGCCTGCCGCCCCCGGTGTCGATAGCCCGCCGCCTGATCGAGACGTGGTACGGCGGCGAGCTCGTCGGCGACTGGTGATCAGGCCGCGCCGAGCAGGGCCTTGACCTCGCGAGCGGAGGGGTTGGTCCGGACGATCCGGCCGTGGTCGGTCTCGATCACCACGGTCGGAACGGTCTGGTTGCCGTTGTTGACGCTCATGACGAATTCGGCGGCGGCCGGGTCGCGCTCGATGTCGACCTCTTTGAACGTGATGCCTTCGCGGGCGAGCTGAGACTTCAGCCGCTTGCATGGGCCGCACCAGGTGGTGCTGTAGACCGTGAGCGCCATGTCGGGTTGTCCCTCCAAGGTCAGGAAATCAGGCGCTCGGTGCAACAACGCGGAGGCGCCCGCTTAATCCCTACCCGGGGCCCTCTAGCCGATGCGCTCGGCGATCCAGGCCTGCACCCGCTCGGCCACGCCCGGCTCCCGGTACAGGGGAGCGCTGTGGTTGGTGCCCGGCGCCGTCATGATCGTCATCGGCACGCCCACCTGGCCGAGCATCTGCTTGAGCAGCTGGCTCTGCGACGGCGGCACGAACTCGTCCTCGGAGTGCACCGTGAGCATCGGGGCGTCCTTGGCGCTGGCGTGCCAGGCCACCTCCATGCTCGCCCACACGCGCGAGCACTTGCCCTTGGGCTCGCAGCCGCCGGCCAGCCGGATCGCGGCCTCGCGCAGCTTGCGCTTGTCGTGGTTCGCGGTCTTCTCGCCGTCGGCGTACGCGCGCAGCGGCGAGATGATCGGCGACAGCCCGACCACGCCCTTCAGCCCGGCGATGCCGTTGCCGTACGTGCCGACCGAGGCGGCGATGTGCCCGCCCGCCGAGAAGCCGACGACGACGTACTTGTTCGCGTCGAAGGCCCAGCGGTCGGCGTGCTTGCGCGCCAGGGCGATGGCGGCCAGCGCGTCGGTGCGCTGCGCCGGCCAGGCGGCCTCGCCGGAGAGGCGGTAGTTGAGGTTGAAGACCGTGTACCCGAGGTCGGCGTAACTACGGGTGATCTCCTTCATGTACTTCTTGTCGCCGCCGGACCACCAGCCGCCGTGGATCAGGAAGACGCCGGGGCGCTTCTGGCCGTCGGGCGTCCACCACACGTCCATGTCCTGGTTGCGCAGGCGGCCGTAGGAAAGGGTCTCCGTGGCCAGCCCGCCCAGGCCGTCGGGGTCTGTGGGATTGGTCACCACGGGGATGGGCGGCTCGGCCGCGAACGCGACGGCAGGTGTGAGCGCCACGGCAGCGAGCACCAGCGCGCCCGCGAAAACCGCTGTTCGCACGGCCTTCCTTTCCCCCCATGCAGCATGGTCGGCCCCATTGTGGGGGAAGAGACCATTCCTTTGCATCTCGGTGACTATGAACATACGTCGGGCCGCATGTTGCCAGAATAAAGTGCTTCGGCGCCACTTGCGGGGAGGAAGATCGGGTGAACAGCGTGGATGACGTCCTCAGCGGCCTCGACCCGGAACAGCGGGAGGTCGCCGAGGCGGTGCGCGGCCCGGTGTGCGTGCTCGCCGGCGCCGGCACGGGCAAGACCAGGGCGATCACCCATCGCATCGCCCACGCCGTGCGCAGCGGGGTGGTCGACGCGCCCAGCGTGCTCGCGGTGACGTTCACCACCCGGGCGGCGGGGGAGCTGCGGCAGCGGCTGCGGGCGCTGGGGGCGCCGGGCGTCCAGGCCCGTACGTTCCACGCGGCCGCCCTGCGTCAGCTCACCTACTTCTGGCCGCGGGTGATCGGCGGCGAGGCCCCTTCGGTCATCGAGTCGAAGTTGCCGGTGCTGGTCGAAGCCTGCCGCCAGATCCGGAAAAATCCCGACCGGTCCGAGCTGCGGGACATCGCGGCCGAGGTCGAATGGGCCAAGGTCTCCCAGATCGGCCCCGAAGACTACGTGGCCGCCGCCGCCAAGCACCACCGCACGCCGCCCGGCTCGCCGGAGGAGGTGGCCCGGCTCTACGAGTCGTACGAGCGCATCCGCCGCGAACGCCACCTGGTCGACTTCGAGACCATCCTCGAACTGACCGCGGCCGTGATGACCGAGCACCAGGAGGTCGCGGCCCAGATCCGCCAGCAGTACCGCTACTTCGTCGTGGACGAGTTCCAGGACGTCAACCCGCTCCAGAAACTCCTCCTCGACACCTGGCTCGGCGGCCGGGACGACATCTGCGTGGTCGGCGACCCCAACCAGACCATCTATTCGTTCACCGGCGCCAGCCCCCGCTACCTCACCAACTTCGCCGTCGAGCACCCGAAGGCCGCCGTCATCAGGCTGGTCCGCGACTACCGTTCCACCCCGCAGGTCGTGAACCTGGCCAACCTGGTCATCGCCAAGTCCAAGACCCCCAACCGCCTCGAACTCATCGCCCAGCGCCCCGACGGCCCCAAACCGGTCTTCTCCGACTACGACGACGAGCCCGCCGAGGCCGCCGGCGTCGCGCGGGCCATCAGGAAGCTGCTGGACAAGGGGGTGCCCTCGCGCGAGATCGCCGTGCTGTTCCGGGTCAACTCCCAGTCGGAGTCCTACGAGGAGGCCCTGTCCAAGGCCGAGATCCCGTACGTGCTGCGCGGCGCCGAACGATTCTTCGAGCGTCCCGAGGTGCGGCAGGCGGTCGTGCTGCTGCGCGGCGCCGCGCGGTCGGCCGCGGGCGAGCCGCTGGCCTCGGAGGTGCACCACATCCTGACCGGGGTCGGCCTGACCCCCTCCCCGCCCGGCGGCGGCAAGGCCAGGGAGAAGTGGGAGTCGCTGAAGGCGCTGGCCGACCTGGCCGAGGACATGGCCGCCGAGGGCGCCGACCTGCCCGCGTACGTCGCCGAGCTGGAACGCCGCGCCTCCGAGCAGCACGCGCCGCCGGTGGAGGGCGTCACGCTCGCCTCGCTGCACGCCGCCAAGGGCCTGGAGTGGGACGCGGTCTTCCTGGTCGGCGTCACCGACGGCATGCTGCCGATCATCTACGCCGAGACCCCCGAGCAGATCGAGGAGGAACGCCGGCTGCTCTACGTCGGCGTCACCCGCGCCCGCGAGCACCTGTCGCTCTCCTGGGCGCTGGCCCGCGCGCCCGGCGGGCGCAAGAGCCGCCGCCCCTCCCGCTTCCTCGACGGGCTCACCGGCCGCGCCTCGACGCCGCCCCGCATCACGACCCCGGCCGCCGAACGCCGCACGGTCGCGGCTCCGGTGAGCTGCCGGGTGTGCGCCAAGACGCTGGTGGCCGCGGCCGAGCAGAAGCTCGGCCGCTGCGCGACCTGCCCCGCCGACTACGACGAGGCCCTGCTCGAACGCCTCAAGGTCTGGCGCACGGCCACCGCCAAGGAGGCCAAGATCCCGCCGTACGTCGTCTTCACCGACGTCACCCTCCAGGCCATCGCCGAACGCGCGCCGGCCACCGAGCAGGAGCTGCTGTCGATCGCCGGCATCGGCCGGGTCAAGGTCGACCGCTACGGCGAGGCCGTCCTCGGCCTGTGCCGCGGGTGAGATCGCTCACGTACGGCCGGTCCCCTCGCGCGTGAGTCCCTTTCCCACCGGGCGAAACGGCGGGACGGGGGCATTCCGGCAAGGCAGGGCGGGTTTGGGGGAACAGGCGTGGCACGTCAGACTTGTCCATGGAATATTCGTCTGTGAGGGGGCCCTGTGAACGAGGCGCTGAAGGAGCTGCTCGATCTGCTCGACCTTGAGCAGATCGAGCTGGACATCTTCCGTGGCAGAAGCCCGGAGGAGCGCATCCAGCGCGTCTTCGGCGGCCAGGTGGCCGCGCAGGCCCTCGTGGCGGCCGGCCGCACCGTCCCCAAGGACCGGCACGTCCACTCGCTGCACGCCTACTTCATCAGGCCGGGCGACCCGTCCATCCCCATCGTCTACAACGTCGAGCGCCTGCGCGACGGCCGATCGTTCACCACCCGCCGGATCGTCGCCGTCCAGCACGGCAAGGCGATCTTCACGATGTCGGCCTCGTTCCACATCTTCGAGGAGGGCGTGGAGCACCAGGCGTCGGTGGCGCCGGTCGTGCCCGCCCCCGAGACGCTGCCGACGTTCCAGGACAGGATGTCGGAGGTGCTGGGCGACCACCCCGAGCTGCGGGAGTGGCTCTCGCGCCCGCGCCCCGTGGACGCCCGCTACGTCTCGCCCCTGACGTGGGAGGCGCACCTGAACCCCGAGCTGCGCAGCGCCCAGACCAACGTGTGGTTCCGCTACGACGCCGAGCTGCCCGACGACCCGCTGCTGCACGTCGTGCTGGCCGCGTACGCCTCGGACTTCACGCTCGTGGACACGATCCTGCTGGCCCACGGCATGGCCTGGGGAGCTTCGAACGTGATCGGCGCGTCCCTTGACCACGCGATGTGGTTCCACCGCCCGTTCCGCGCCGACGACTGGCTCCTGTACGCCCAGGAGGCCCCCTGGTCGGCGGGCGCCCGGGGGCTCGCGCGCGGCGAGATGTTCACCGCGTCGGGCGATCTCGTGGTCTCCGTCGTCCAGGAGGCGATGATCCGCGTGGCGAAGTAGTCGGTTCGCAGCACGTTGTGACACCGTGGTTGTGTCACAAAATCGCAGGTAGAAAATATGTTGCCCCTTCCTGGCTTCCCGGTTTAGGGTCATGGACAAGCGAGTCGGACACTCCTGTTTCCGACGATCTGATGAGTGGAGGTGAGCCCCGGTGATGAGCATCCAGATGTCGGCCACGCAGTGGCTCTCTTCCGCGCGCCGTGACTCGGTGAGGCTCGCCGATGGGCCGGCCAAGCTGCGGCAGGAGAAGTCTGCCCGTATCCAGGCCCCCGCCGTCCGTGCGAGGGCTCACGCGGGTGTCGCCGCTCCGCAAGGCGTTCCTGTCTATGGCGCAGGTATCGCTGCCCCGACCAACCAGCTCACCAAGGGTGGACTGTGCGGTCCGCAACCCTGGAGGGATGCTCCGGTCATAACCTGACCGGCACATAGCAGCCCCCAGGCCGCGGATCCGCACACAGGATCCGCGGCCTTCTTGTTTTTCCGCGATCCCCGACCACCTCCGAGGTGCCCGACCAAGATCAAAAAGCTCGATCAAAAGGAGAAGCAGATGGGGGCCAAGACGATCATGGACCTGATCGACGAAGCCAAGATCCCCTGTCGTACCGACCCTGACCTGTGGTTCGCAGAGTCACCCGAGGACGTCGAGTTCGCCAAGGCTCTCTGCGGCGGTTGCCCGATCCAGCAGGCCTGCCTGGCCCGCGCGCTGGAGCGCGAGGAGCCCTGGGGCGTCTGGGGCGGCGAACTGATCCTCAGGGGAACGGTTGTTCCCCGCAAGCGTCCGCGCGGGCGTCCCCGCAAGCACCCGGTCGCTGCCTGACCACCCACCAGCCCTACGAGCGAGAGAGAACAAGAACACCGATGAGCACTTCTTCCACCAGGAGCCTGGCCGTGCCGTATCTGTTTCATGACTTGGTCAACGACCGAATACAAACTCTCCACCGCGAAGCGGAGGAGCAGCGTCTCATCCTGCGCGTAAGCCGCGTACAGCGGGCGCGACGCGAGGTCAAGCGGGCCAATGACCGCTTGCGGAAGGCGCTGAGCCAGCAGGTGTGATCGCGGAGGTCCTGCCGCCGGCGCAGGATCTCCTGATCCTCACCTGCCTCTGAAGAGCCGGGCGCACCCAGCGCCCGGCTCTTTCCATGCCCAGCCCTCTGCACTCGGCCGGGCGAGTTGCTGGACCGTACTCCAAGAAGATCACCCGGGGTGATCGTGGCCACTAGCAGGGCGACCCCTCAGCGCGTCAGGCAGATCCGCGTCCACCTGTTCTGACGTCCGGCCCCGGCGAGGCGTCACGGGCACGCCGGACTCTGCGTTTTGTCGGGTGAATTGTGAGACGTCCGTCCTCGGCTGATGAGGGGCGGGATCTCTGCCTTCTGTTGGGTGGGCTGTGGTCGGTCGCCTGGGAGTCCGGCGCACCCTGCAATCGAGGGCCTTGGCCCGTCTCCTTCCCGTGATTCGCGATCCGGACCTCGGGTGGCTTCCCTTGCGCGGCCGGGAACCGGGCCTTCCATTCGTTTGTCTTCGGTGCCTCAGCGCTTTCCGGCATGTCGGACTCGTGTCGGGGAGGGTTCATGGGGCGGAGGGCGCGCTGTGAGCTGGTCGGCCGACGGTCCCGGCCGACCTCGGGCCGACGTACGATGGCGCATGTGACCAGCAGACCCGCCGAAGCGCAGCACCTGCGTGACCTCGCCCTGCTGCGCCGCGTTCGCGACCGCATCGACCGCGACTACGCACAGCCGCTCGACGTCGAAGCCCTGGCCCGTGGCGTGAACATGTCAGCCGGCCACCTCAGCCGCGAGTTCCGCCGCGCGTACGGCGAGGCCCCGTACGGCTACCTGATGACCCGCCGCATCGAACGCGCGATGGCGCTCCTGCGCCGCGGCGACATGAGCGTCACCGAGGTGTGCTTCGCGGTCGGCTGTTCCTCGCTGGGCAGCTTCAGCACCCGCTTCACCGAGTTGGTCGGCGTCCCTCCCAGCGTCTACCGTCGCCGCGCGGCGAGCGCGACCGCGGGGATGCCGTCGTGCGTGGCGAAACAGGTGACCAGACCCATCAGGAACCGAGAGACCGCGCTTACCTGACCCCAATTAGCGTGACTTCCATGGACATCACCATCCACTCCAGCTTCCTCCCGCACACCGACCCGGAAGCCTCCCTGGCCTTCTACCGCGACGCCCTCGGCTTCGAGGTACGCAACGACGTCGGCTACAAGGGGATGCGCTGGCTCACGGTGGGCCCCGCCGGGCAGCCGGACACCTCCATCGTCCTGCAACCACCGGTCGCGAACGGCTACGGCATCACCGACGACGAACGCCGTACCATCACCGAGATGATGGCCAAAGGCACCTACGCCGGCGTGAACCTGGCCACCAACGACCTCGACGCCACCTTCGAACGCCTGAAGACCAGCGGCGCCGAGATCGTCCAGGAGCCGATGGACCAGCCGTACGGCGTCCGCGACTGCGCCGTCCGCGACCCTTCCGGCAACCTGATCCGCATCCAGGAACGCCACCCCTGACCGCACCCGGCACCATCACCCCGGACCCGTCCTTGAGACCGTCCCCCCGGCCCGCATCCAGGAACGTCATCCCTGATCCGCGGGGTCTTCAGGGTTCTCCTCTGACCCGCATCCAGGAGCGTCATCCCCATCCGCAGGGTCTGGGGTCGTCCCTTGGCGTAGGTTCGGAACGTCATCCTTGATCCGCACTCGGCACCATCGCCCCGGACGCGTCTTTGGGGCCGTCCGCTGGCCCGCATCCAGGAGCGTCATCCCTGATCCGCAGGGATTTTGGGGCCGTCCTCTGACCCGCATCTAGAAACGCACCCTTGAACCGCAGGGTCTTTGGGGTCGTCCCTTGGCGTAGGTTCGGAACGTCATCCCTGATCCGCAGTCAGCACCATCACCCCTGGCACGTCCTTTAGGGGCATCCTCTTGACCGGCGATCAGGAACGTCAGCCCTACCTCGCCGGCCGAGCGATGACCTTGCCGCGCGCAACCCTCAAGCGACACCATTGCGACGTCGGCCAACACCTTTCCGAGGCCCCGCCTGCGACCGGTACGACGGGCGCGCTGCGCGGATGCGGGCAAGCGCACCGACGTCCAGGCACGGCGTCTGATGGGGATCTGCCACCCCAGCGACCTCTCCGCCCCAACCCGTACGGATCTCACGAGGACCAGTCCAGCCCGGACAAACGGGGTCACGTCCACGGACGTGGTGTATGAATCGATCTTCGCGTGATCCTGTATCTGCAGGTTAAGCGGTCAGTGTCTGCGGGATCGGGGCCGGGGTGGATGTGTCGCCGGGGACGCATCGCAGGCGGGCTTTGGCCAGCACGTCCAACCCCATGTAGCGGCGCGCTTCGACCCACTCATCGCTCTGCTCGGCCAGCACGGCGCCGACCAGCCGGACGATCGCGGCTCGGTCGGGGAAGATGCCCACCACGTCGGTGCGGCGGCGGATCTCCTTGTTCAGCCGTTCTTGCGGGTTGTTCGACCAGATCTGGGTCCAGATCTCGCGCGGGAAGGCAGCGAAGGCCAGCAGATCCTCCCGCGCGGCGTCCAGATGCTCGGCAGCAGCCGGATGCTTGGCCTCCAGCGCGTCCAGCACCCAGGCATGCTGAGCGCGCACCGAGGCGGCGTCGGGCTGATCGAAGATGGTCCGCACCAGCGTGGCCACGAACGGCTGTGCGCTCTTGGCCACACAGGTGAGCAGGTTGCGCAGGTAATGGGTCCTGCATCGCTGCCAGGACGCGCCTGCCAGTACGGCGCCGATCGCCGAGACCAGACCGCGGTGACAGTCGGAGATCACCAACTGCACGCCGGACAGGCCGCGGGCGACCAGGCCGCGCAGGAACGCCAGCCAGCCCGCGCCGTCCTCGCCGGTGGTGACCTCCAGCCCGAGGATCTCCCGCCGCCCGTCGGCATTGACCCCGGTGGCCACCAGGCAGTGCACGTTGATGATCCGGCCGCCTTCACGCACCTTCTGCGTCAGCGCGTCCAGCCAGACGAACGTGTAGGAGCCGGCGTCCAGCGCGCGGGTGCGGAAGGCTTCGACCTGCTCGTCCAGGACCTTGGCCATCTGGCTGACCTGGCTTTTGAAGATGTGCTTGATGCCGAGTTGCTCAACCAGCTTGTCCACCCGCCGTGTCGAGACTCCGAGCACGTAGCTGGTGGCCACCACGCTGATCAGAGCCTGCTCGGCGCGGCGGCGGCGCTCCAGCAGCCAGTCGGGGAAGTAGGAACCTGAGCGCAGCTTGGGGATCGCCAGTTCCACGGTGCCGGCGCGGGTGTCCCACTCCCGCCGGCGGTAGCCGTTACGGGCGTTGGTCCGCTCGTTGCTGCGCTCGCCGTACGGCGCTCCGCACAGGGTGTCGGCCTCGGCCGACATCAACGCCTCGGCCATGGCCTTGACCATGGATCGCAACACGTCGGGGTCATCGGTCTGGATCTGCTTCGCCAGCCACTGCTCAGGCGTCACACTGTTGTCTGCGGCCATCGCTTCGATCTCCTTCGTTGTTCGCACTCGAAGGATCACGCGATGGCCGTCTCTGTTTCACGGCCGCCACGCTTGTGACCAGGTCAAACTCGTACACCACTCCCGTGGACGCAACCGACAAACGGCCACCCCTGCCTGCGCCTCCCCTGACGCCCAAGCTCGATCGACAGTTGGCGGTGCCCATACAGGAGCACCTTTGCGCTGCTGAAAGGCCCATGGCACGATGGCGACGTGATCTCGATCCGAAGGGACGATGCCGCGTAGGCCGCCAGGCGTCGTGCGCGCTATGCATCGTTCAGGGGCTCAGGCCCCAAAGCTCAGCGGCCACCTTGACACCACCCGGTCCGGCACTGGAGACGTCAGGAGGCGATGGTCTCCGTCGACCGCCCGGGCGCTTGAGCGTTATGAGGAGTTCCTGCGCAAGCCGGCTAAGCGGTTGCTGCTTCCGCGGGCGGACTGTCCGTGTTGTGACCTGGTCTACTCCCGTGACTTCCTGCAGTCGGAGATCGACCGTTTGCCGGCACGCGAGCGAACTGAACTACGCCGCATCGTGAGCAGGCTTGACCGACGGTTGCGCCGTCGCACTCTTCCCGATCCGGACCTCGAACCGACAGAGCGGCACCTGGGCGCCTGGTGGCGCCGAAGGCTACACGAACGGACCTGAACGGCAGATCACCGACGGCCTGCTGCGTATCCGTACCCTCCTACCGAAGCCCGAAGCCCGAAGCCCGAAGCCCGAAGCCCGAAGCCCGAAGCCCGAAGCCCGAAGCCCGAAGCCCGAAGCCCGAAGCCCGAAGCCCGAAGCCCGAAGTCGGGAGTGAGGGCGACGGTCGAGGAAGACCAACAACACCCTCCCGGCAAGACGTCCTGTTGGCTGCGTAGGAAAGCTGCGTAGGAAGACGAGGATGAGGCCGATGCCCTCGCCCTCTCCCCGCCATCCCGCGGCGCGGCTTGAGCGCATCGGCAGTAGATGCTGCGGTCACCCTCGCTTCCCGGCGAGCCAGCCGTGCATCTCCTGAGCCGGCGGCGCATCTCTACGCTAGCCGTACATCTCCACAAGCAAGGCGCCGTCTCCGCCCACAAAGCGCAAGCGCAAGCGCCGCCTGATCAGCCGATCGCCAGTGCCTCGCCGTTCGGGTCGTCGGTGAAGCCCGGAACCCAGCGGATCACCTCGTCACGGAAACGCGCCGTGGTGCCGAGCTGGCAGAGGACCCCGACACCGGCCGCATGGACCCGATGGATGAGCACGTACGACGGCGGGAGGTTGAGCTGGCGAACCACATTCGTCGGGCGGAGGTCGGTGACGCTGGCGGCCTGGGCCTGCAGCCACTCCCGGCTGAAGGTGAACTCCTCCACGGCCGTCGGCTCCACGTACGGCGCCAGGAAAGCGCGCAGGGCGTCAGGGTCGATGTCGATGTCCTGACGGATGAAGCCCTCGTCACGGAGACCCGTCATCACGGTGTCCATGTCGCCCTGGTTGAAGATGCGCGTGAGCTGCCCGAAGACCTTCGGATACCCGCCGGGCAACCGGTTGACCGCGCCGAAGTCGAGGACGCCGAGCTTGCCGTTGGCCAGCACGCGGAAGTTGCCCGGATGGGGATCGGCGTGCAGCATGCCGACCCGGGCAGGCGAGCAGAACAGGAACCGGACGAACAGCAGCCCCGCGTGATCACGCTCCTCCTTGCTGCCCTCGGTGATCACCCGCGACAGGGGAGTGCCGTCCATCCACTCGCTGACCAGCACCATCTCGTTGGCCGCCACCACATCAGGGACGTGGAAGTCGGGATCGCCGTTGTACTCCAGCGCGAAGGCGTGCTGTGCCTCGGCCTCGCGAAGGTAGTCGAGCTCCTCGGCGATCCGCTCGCGCAGCTCGGCCAGCAGCGCCTTCATGTCGAGGCCGGGCAGCAGCGCCCCGAACATCTTTCCCAGCCGGGCCAGCTGTGTGAAGTCGCCGAGCAGCGCCTTGCCCGCCCCCGGGTACTGGATCTTGACGGCCACCTCGCGCCCGTCGTTCCAGACGGCCTTGTGCACCTGGCCGATCGAGGCGGCGGCCGTGGGCCGGTCGTCGAACGAGAGGAAGTGTTTGCGCCAATCGTCCCCCAGCTGCTCGGCGAGCACCTTGTGGACGGTGGCGACCGGCAGCGGAGGAGCGGCGTCCTGCAGTTTCGTGAAGGTCGCCCGGTAGGGGCCGACGATCTCCAGCGGAAGCGCCGCCTCGAAGATCGACAGTGCCTGCCCGAGCTTCATCGCCCCGCCCTTGAGCTCGCCGAGCACCTTGAAAATCTGCTCGGCGGTGCGCTGCTGAACCTCCTGGGCCACGATTTCTGCTGACTTGCCGCCGATGCGCTTGCCGAGGCCGAGGGCGGCCCGCCCGGCGAACCCGAGCGGAAGGGTGGCCAACTTGGCTGAGCGGGTGACTGCCCGGCGCGGAAGATCGCTCACACTCATGCGCGGAACCTCGCCCGAGATGCCGCTTCCCCCTTCGTGGTCGTCCCCTGAGCACGTCAGTCGCTGGTAGGTGACATGTCCATTGTTAGCGAATATGGATTGTTTCGCATACAACGACATTGCGGATGACCGCTCCACGACCGTCTTTTCCAGCACCAATCAGGCATTACGTCCATTGTGCCGTTCGTCACAGAGGTCGCCCGGCCTTCGAGATGAGCAAGCGCCTGGCCGGTCGCGGCGGCCGCGACGAGCGTGGCGAGAGTCGCGTCGCAGGCGATCTCGCCGGGCGGATAGCCGCCCAGCCTGGCGGTGACGATCGGCCAGGCGGGATCGTGATCGCGGCGCGTCAGGTCGAGACAGTGGAGGCATGTCGTCTCCCCGGGAAACACCAGCGGGCCGACGGACCCGTGCCCTTCGAAGGCCGACACCAGCAGATGCGGGATGCCGAAGTCGGCCAGCTCGTTGACCAGCACCCCGTCCAGAGGTCCCACAGGCGCGAGGATGGCGAGATCGGGACGTGCCGTTCCGTCCCCCAGATGTGGAGCTCCGGCCAGGATGTTGGAGGACGGAACGGCGTCCTGGCTAACCTCCGCCGGAGTGGGCGGCACCGTCGGAACGGGTGGCGTGGCAGGCGAGACCCGCGCGGCGGCGATGCCGGACGGCGTGACGTCCGCCCGTCTGGGCTGTACAGGCGTGCCACCGGACGGTGTGACGCCCGGCCGCCTGCGTTGTGCGGTCGTGCCGTCGGACCGCCTGGGCTGTGCGGTCGTATCGCCGGACGGCGTAGGCCCGCTGCGTGCTGGCCGGCCGGTCGCGTCACCGGCGGGCGTCGCGTTCCGACCGCCGGGTCGAGGGGGTGAGGTGCGGTCGCGCGGAGGCGGAACGGACGGCACGTTCTTCGGCGGGGGAGAGAGCAGCCGCCGGGCGACCGCCGCCGCCCCCTCCTCCCGGGACAGCCCCACCTCGGCCCACGTCAGCCCGCCCGGCGTGATGTCTCCCGGCCGGACCGGCCCGGGATCGATCACCCGGATGTCGCCGACCCCGCCGGCCGCGAGCAGGGCGACGACCTGCGCCCCCACGCGCCCGGCACCGTAGACCCGGACCTTCGCCTCCCGCCGACGCCGCAGCAGCTCGACGCCGCCCTCGGGAGTGTTGGAGGCCAGGTCGAGCGCGTCGAGGTCGGGCTTCAGCCGATCCCGCTCGGCGAGGGAGAGCTCCCGCAGCGGCGCCGGGAACGGGCCGGCGTCGTGCAGGGCGCCCCGCGTGGCGAGGTAGTCGAGCAGAGCCTGGGCGCACGGCTCATCGAGACCGGCCGCCGCCGCGTCGCGCATCACCCTCCGCAGGTCGCGGGTGCCGTCGAGCCCCTCGATCCACTGACGCACCGATCTCGTCAGGCCGGTCAGCGTGATGGCCCGGAGGGGATGCACGCCGTACTGCAGGGTGTGCTCGTCGCGGAGGATTCGCCGGAGGGCCGGCTTCACACGTGGCCTCATGGCCGGAAGGTTCGCACGTCCGACCAAGATCCCGAGCCGGTTCCGCGCCGCCTGTGGACAACCTCCCACGTAACGCCCCCCTGTGGACAACGCCCCACCGCGCCCGAGGCAAGCCATCTACACCTGAGGCGGGCCGGGGTCCGCATCCACATCCTGAGGCAAGCCAGGGAGCCACCGAGGCAAGCCGGGAACCGCAACCACATCCGCGCCCCGCGGAGCGTTACGCTTCGCCGCATGAGCGAGATCTTGGTCGACCGCACAGACGACGGAGTCGTCGTCCTCACCCTCAACCGCCCGGACCTGCGCAACGCCATGACCGACACCATGACGGCCGAATGGCGCGAAATCATGACAACCCTGGCCGCCGACCGCGACCTGCGCTGCGTCGTCGTCACCGGAGCGGGAAGCGCGTTCTCCTCGGGCGGTGACCTGTCATGGATCGGCGAGCGGGGCGCCGAGGCCGTGCCGCCGCTGCGCGACCGCATGCTCGCCTTCTACCGCACCTGGCTGATGATCGCCGACCTGGAGGTGCCCACCGTCGCTGCGGTCAACGGCCCCGCCGTCGGCGCGGGCCTGTGCGTGGCCCTGGCCTGCGACCTCGTCTACGCCGCCGACGACGCCAAACTGCTGGCCCCCTTCACCCGGCTCGGGCTCCACCCGGGCATGGCCGCCACCTACCTGCTGCCCAGAAGAGCCGGTACGGCACTGGCCCGGGAGATGCTCCTGACGGGCCGTCTCCTTACGGGTACGGAAGCGGCAGATAAAGGCTTGGTAAATCAATCTTTCCCGAAGAATGACCTTCTCTCCGAGGTTTCGGTCATCGCCAAGAAGATCGCAGAGATGGCTCCAGTCGCCACCCGCCTCACAAAGGTCGCCCTGAACCAAGACCATCAAGACCTGGCAGCCGCTCTGAGGTGGGAATCCTTGGCCCAGCCTGTGACCATGGCCTCATCCGACCTGCTGGAGGGCCTGGCGGCGCATCGGGAAAGGCGCATGCCCAAATTCACCGGCTCTTAATCATCTGACCAGCGAAAACAACGTCCACCCTCTGTGGAATTTCGCCAGTCTCGGCTAACGTGCTTATGTGCCCCCCGAGACAGTCGAGGTCCGTCGCAGTTCTCGTCGCCGGCGTACGGTCTCCGCCTACCGCGACGGCGACAAGACGATCGTGCTCCTGCCTGCCTGGCTGAGCGGCGAAGACGCGGATGAATGGGTGAGCCGGATGCTCGACCGGCTGGCCGCCAAGGAAGAACGACGAAGGCCGACCGACGAGGCCCTGCTCGAACGGGCGAGGGAACTGTCGGTGAAGTACCTCAACGGCCGGCCCGACCCCGTGAGCGTTCGATGGGTCGACAACCAGCAGCATCGCTGGGGCTCCTGCACCCCGGAGAACGGCACGATAAGGATCTCGACCCGGCTCAAGGGCCTGCCCGAGTGGGTCATCAACTACGTCATCATCCACGAGCTCGCGCACCTGATCGTGCCGAGCCATGGCCCGGGGTTCTGGGCGCTGGTAGAACAGTATCCGAAGGCGGAGCGGGCGCGCGGGTTCCTCGAAGGATTCTCCGCGGCGGCCCACACGGCACCGGAGGAGTGTTGACGCGCATCGTCGCCGTCCTGGTACGCGGCCGCATGGCCGAAGCGGCGCCCCCGGCGTCGATCCACGGCAGTTCCTGGAGGCCGTGGCCGAGGACACCTACGAAATGGTCGCCGGTCTGGAGTTCGTCACCCCGGTCCTGATCACGGCCGTCCCCGGCCTCGACGACATCGTCTGGCCCGGCACGGAGATCATCACGATCGACGAGGACGAGCCGCTGCGAGCCGTCCTCGGCCGCCTGTCCGGCGACCAGGCCGCGGTGATCAACGCCGACGCGCCCGACCTGCCCTCGCTGCTGGTCGGCAAGCTGTTCAGGGAGCTGGGCCGGGCCGAGATCACCGTCTGCCCGGCGGCGGACGGCGGCGCGGTGGCGCTGGCCTGCTCACTGCCGCTCTCCGCCTGGGCGGACCCCGACCTCGACGCCCCCGACGTCGTCGCCGTCCTCAGAGCTCAGGCCCCGGGCCCGCGCAGGGTCGCCACGATCTCCGGATGGCACCGCCTGCGCACGCACGACGACGTCGAACGCCTCGACCCGGGCCTCGAAGGCTGGGACAACACCCGAGCCCTGATCGCCGGCCGCTGACCCTCCGTCAGGGCACGGTGAGCTCGGCCAGCACGGCCCGGTGGTCGGTGCCCGGCACATCGCGCACGCTGACCTCCCTGACGCCCACCCGCTCGTCCACCAGCACGTGGTCGATGGTGATGATCGGCGGCACCCGCTTGTTGGCCGGCCACGTGGGGATCAGCCCCGCGCCCACCTGGTCGGCCGCGTCCTTGTACCCACGGGCCAGCAGCCTGCGCAGCGAGGCGTGGTCGAGCGAGGCGTTGAAGTCGCCGGCGAGGATCCGCACGGTTTCGCCGCCGGCGGAAGGAAGGCTGGAGAGCGCCTCGTTCCAGTTGACCACGTTGGGGCCGAGCGGCGGGTAGGGATGGACGTCGACGAACTCGATCGGCTTCCCACCCGGCAGCGACACCATGGCCGCGGGCATCTTGTGGCCCACCGGAGGCACAACGTCGTCGAGCGGCTGGAGCGGGTGCCTGGAGTAGAGGCCGCTCCCGCCGGCGTCCCATTCGTCCTCGAGCACGCGGTGGGGCATGAGCTCCTTCAGGCCGGCCGCGTCCATGTCGGCCACGGCGCCGGGGGTCAGCTCCTGGGTGCTCAGCACGTCGGGCCCGAACTCGCGCACCAGGTTCACGATCACCTGCGCGTCCGCCTTGCCGAACAACATGTTGATGGTCATGACCTTGAACGGCCTGCCGGTCGTGGCCTCGGCCGTGCCCAGCGCGCGGGGCAGGACGCTGAACCCGAGCGCGGTCGTGGCGAGCAGCGCGACGGCTGTCGCGGCCCGCTTGCGCCCGACCGCGGCGATCAGGAGGGGGACCAGGGACCCGGCCGCCGCGTACGGCGTCGCCGTCATGAGCTGCGTGGGCAGCGAACCTCGTTCCAGCCCGGCCACCCTGGCCACCGCCCAGGCCGCGAAGGGTGTCACGGCCAGCCAGGTCAGGAGGTTGCCGGGCAGCTTCCGCGGCTTGCGGGCAGGCGTCACGATCGTGCCGCCAACGGCAGATGTCTCCACGCGGCCCCCCTTGGAACGATGCGAAGGACTCTAGCCGAGCGAACGCGAGCGCGAGCCGAGCGCGGCGCGTCCGCGTGCGGCCAGCCGGCGCGTGGCCTCGTCGGACAGCTCGGGGATCTCGTCGACGGGGAACCAGCGCAGGTCGAGCGACTCGTCGCTCATGACGGCCTCGGCGCCAGGAGGGGCCACGGCCGCGTACTCGACGTCGAGGTGCCAGCTGCGCGGCGGATGGCACCAGACCTCGTGCTTGTCCACGGCCAGCGGGCCGGGCAGCAGCTCAAGTCCGGCGATTCCCGACTCCTCGGTGGCCTCGCGCAGCGCCACCGCCTCCAGCGTGGCGTCGAAGTCCTCGCAGTGGCCGCCCATGGGCAGCCACTGCCCGGCCTTCGGATGCAGCGTGAGCAGCACCCGGGCGCCGTCGTGGCTGAGCACGGCGGTGGTGGCCGTCAGGTGGCCGGGTGCGCACGCGCGCCACATGGCGTCGTCGTACGTCCGCAGATGGCCGAGGAACTCGACGCGCAGCGCCTCCTCCTCGGGGGTCGGCGCGGTCCAGGAGGACAGCACCGCCACCGCGTCGTCGTGCAGGGTCACCGGCCGCCGTCCTGGTCGCCGTTCTCGTCGTCGGGCTTGGCCTCCAGCTGGGAGATGTCCCAGGCGGCCTCGCCGCGTACGAACGCGTCGGGGTCGTCGAGGTCTTCGGCCGTCGGCATGAGGTCGGGGTGGCCCCACAGGGCGTCGCGCCCGTCGACGCCGCGCTCGGTCTCCAGCGCGCGCCACAGCGCTGCGGCCTCGCGCAGCCGCCGGGGCCGCAACTCCAGCCCGACCAGCGTGCCGAACGTCAGCTCCGCGGGCCCACCGGTCGCCCGGCGCCTGCGTACGGTCTCCGCCAGCGCGACCGCCGAGGGCAGCTTGCCGTCGGCGGCCCGGTCGACCACCGTGGCCACCCACCCCTCGACCAGGGCGAGCATCGTCTCCAGACGGGCCAGGGCGGCCTTCTGCCGCTCGGTCTCCTCGGGCTTGAGCAGCGCGCCGCCGCTCAGCGCCTCCTGGATCGCCTCGGGGTTGTTGATGTCGAGCCCGCGGATCTGCTCCTCCAGCGCGGAGGTGTCCACGGTGATGCCCCTGGCGTATTCCTCGACGGCCCCGAGCAGGTGCGAACGCAGCCACGGGACGTGCTGGAACAACCGGTGGTGCGCGGCCTCGCGCAGCGCCAGATAGAGCCGGATCTCGTCGGCGGGGATCTCGAGGCCCTCACTGAAGGACGAGATGCCGCCGGGCAGCAGCGCCGCGGTGCCGGACAGCGGCAGGCCGATGTCGGTCGTGCCGATCACCTCGCGCGCCAGCGAGCCGAGCGCCTGGCCGATCTGCTGACCGACCATCATGCCGCCCATCTGCTTGAGCATGCCCATCAGCGGCCCGGCCATCTGCTGGGCCTCCGGAGGCAGCCCGGAGCCGCCGAGCGCGCCGCCCATGGTCTCGACCATGCGTTCGGCCACGGGCTCGCAAAGCTTCCGCCAGACGGGGACCGTGTTCTCGATCCACTCCGACCGGCTCCAGGCCTGCGGGTTGGACACGCCGCTCGGCAGCGTCGTCGCCTCGTTCAGCCACAGGTCGGCCAGGCTCAGCGCCTCGACGATCTGTCGGCGCTCGCCTTCCATGACGCTCGGATCGCCCTGGGCGACCACGGCGTGTCGTGCGATGTTCTTGGCCATGTCCCAGTTGACAGGGCCTGAACCCTGGGGCGCCGACAACATGTCGGCGAACTGGCGCATCGCCTGAGCCATTTGCTCAGGGTTGCCGAACATGGCGAACGGGTTCTCGTTAGGGTCGTTTTCGCGACCTGGCAGGTCAGTCACCGCTCTACCTCGTGCAGGATGGAGGAGTCCACATCCGCCACGTTAGTCGTCCTACGGCGGATCAGTGCAAAGTGAGGACCTGGTGCCTACCTCGAAACGCCCGCGTCAACCCGTCGTCGCCGTCACCGGCGCGGCCTCCGGCATCGGCCGCGAGTTGCTCGTGAGGCTCGCATCCTCCGCGGATTTCCGCAGAGTGGTGGCCATCGACGAGGAGCGCGGCGACATTCAGGAAGCCACGTGGAGAGTGATCGACGTACGGGATCCGCTCTTGGCGAACCGGATCTCCGACATCGACGTCCTGGTCCATCTGGCCGGTGACTACGCCGTCGACTCCGACCCGGGGGAGCGGCGCGCGTACAACCTCAGAGCAGCCCAGACGGTGCTCACCGCCTGCGCCGCCGCCCGCGTGCGGCGGGTGATCCTGGTCACCAGCGCCATGGTCTACGGCGCCGCGGCCGACAACGAGGTCCCCCTGCCGGAGGACTCCCCGGTGGCCGCCGAGCCCGACACCGGCGTCGTGGGCGACTACCTGGAGATCGAGTCGCTGGTCCGCAGGTCGCTGCGCAGCCACCCGGGCCTGGACGTCACGGTGCTGCGCCCGGCGGCGGTCGTCGGTCCGGGCGTCGACACGGTCATCACCCGGCACTTCGAGTCGCCGAGGCTGCTCACGGTCAAGGGCTGCAACCCCAACTGGCAGTTCTGCCACATCGACGACCTCATCTCGGCGCTGGAGCTGGCCGCCAAGGGGGCCGTCACCGGGGTGGTGGCCGTGGGCTCCGACGGCTGGCTGGAGCAGGAGCAGGTCGAGGAGCTGTCCGGGATCCGGCGGTTCGAGCTGCCGGCCGGGCTGACGTTCGGCACCGCGCAGCGCCTGCACCGGCTCGGCATCACCCCGGCCCCCGCCACCGACCTGCACTATGTCGTCTATCCGTGGGTCGTCGACTGCTCGGCGCTGCGCGAGGCGGGCTGGAAGCCCGCGTGGACCAATGAGGCCGCCTTCCGGCAGCTCCTCGAGCTCCGCGAGAACAGGACCACCGTGGTCGGCAGGCGGCTGCCGGTCAAGGAGGCCACGCTCACCGCGGCCGGCGCGACGGTGGCCGTCATCGGCACCGCGGCGATCGTCCGGCAGGTCCGTAAAAAGCGTCGCCAGTAGGAACGTGAGGTTAGGCTCTTTCCGTGGACGTCATCCGGTTGCTCGGCATTCGTGACACCCCGTTGTCCGTGGACGAGGTGCTGGCCGCGGTGGGAGACCACGCGGCGGGCGGCACCGCGATCTTCATCGGCACCGTGCGCGAACAGGACCACGGCAAACCCGTGACCCGGCTCTCCTACTCCGCCCATCCCTCGGCGCCCGACGAGCTGCGCCGGGTGGCCGAGAAGGTCGCGGCCGACTTCCCGGTCACCGCGATGGCCGCCGTCCACCGGGTCGGCGACCTGGGGCTCGGCGACACGGCAGTGATCGTCGCCGTGGCCTCGCCACACCGCGACGAGGCGTTCAGGGCCTCACGCAGGCTCATCGACGACCTCAAGGCGGAGGTCCCCATCTGGAAACACCAGGTGTTCGCCGATGGCGAGACCGAGTGGGTCGGCGCCTGCGAATAAGCTCATCACCATGTCACGACGCGTCCTCACCCTGCTGCTCGCGGGCTTCTTCGTGCTCGCGCTGGGCGTCCTGGGCGCGTTCCGGCCGGTCCCGTACGTCGTGCTGAGTCCCGGCCCCACCGAGAACACCATCGGCGAGATCGACAAGAAGCCGGTGATCTCGATCAACGGCCGGCAGACCTATCCCACCAGCGGCGCGCTGAGCCTGGTCACGGTGGCCTACCAGGGCGGCCCGGCCGCCCAGATCGACCTGCTGACCGCGTTGCGCGGCTGGATCGACCCGACCGTGGCGGTGGTCCCGCAGGAGACGATCTTCCCGCCCGGCCGCGACGCGAAGAAGGTCGACGAGGAGAACGCGGTCGAGATGACCAACTCCCAAGACTCCGCCAAGGCCGCCGCGCTCAACGAGCTCAAGATCCACTACGACCGGGTCGTCACGGTGCTGTCCACCGAGAAGGGCAAGCCCGCCGACGGCAAGCTGCAGAAGGGCGACCAGATCAACGCGGTCGACGGCAAGCCGGCCACCGACTCTCAGTTCGTCGGAGACACCGTCAAGGCGCACAAGCCAGGCGAGACCGTGACCTTCAACGTGACCAGGGGCAGCCAGAAGCTCGACGTGTCGCTGCAGCCGATCGCCAGCAAGGACGGCAAGCCCCTCGTCGGTGTGCTCATGCAGGAGAAGTTCAAGTTCCCCTTCGACGTCGAGATCAACGTGGGCGACGTCGGCGGGCCGAGCGCCGGGCTGATGTTCTCGCTCGGCATACTCGACAAGCTGACCCCCGGCGAGATCACCGGCGGCAAGCGCATTGCCGGCACCGGCACCATCGACACCGAGGGCCAGGTCGGGCCGATCGGCGGCATCGCCCAGAAGATGGTGGGGGCCCGCAACTCGGGCGCGACCATCTTCCTCACCCCCGCGGACAACTGCGCGGAGGCCATGAAGGCCGTGCCCGACGGCTTGCGGCTGGTCAAGGCCGACACGTTGCACGACGCGGTGCTCGCGCTCGACGCGCTGCGCACCGGGAAGGGCAATGTGCCCGCTTGTGAGGCCGGATGAAACTTCCGGCGAGCGTCGTGCGTTAGCCGTACGGCTGGCGCTGCAGTGTAAGTTGCCAGACACGGACCGTTTCTTCATCACGACGAGGGGTTGGCCTTGAGCTTCCGGACCCCAGGGGCCGGCAGGGCGATGCGCTTGCCACGCCGGCCGCGGCTGCTTCTGCCTGTGGCCATCGCGCTGGTCGCGATCGTGGCCCTGTTTTTTCTCTTTTCTGGGATTTATACCGACTACCTGTGGTTTGACACGACCAACTACACGTCGGTCTTCTCCGGGGTGCTGCTGACCCAGATCGTGCTGTTCCTCGTCGGAGCGGTGCTCATGGTCGGCATCACGGGCGGCAACATGCTGCTGGCCTTCCGCACCCGGCCGATGTTCGGCCCCGCCGTGTTCGGCGGCGGCAGCGGAGCCGACCGCTATCGCATGGCGCTCGACCCCCACCGCAAGCTGATCTTCATCGTCGGCATGGGCCTGCTCGCGCTCTTCTCCGGCTCCTCGTTCGCGGGGCAGTGGAAGACGTGGCTGCAGTTCGTGAACGGAGCCTCGTTCGGCAAGAAGGACGAGCTGTTCGGCATGGACATCTCGTTCTTCATGTTCGACTACCCGTTCATCAGGATGGTGCTGAACTTCCTGTTCACCGCCGTGATCATCTCGATCGTCCTGGCCACGATCACCCACTACCTCTACGGCGGTTTCCGGCTGCAGTCGCCGGGCGTGCACGCCTCCAGGGCCGCGCGGATCCACCTTTCCGTGCTGCTCGGCGTGTTCGTCCTGCTCAAGGCCGTCGCCTACTACATCGACCGGTTCGGTCTGGTCTTCTCCGACCGCGGCTACGTGCACGGCGCGTCCTACACCGACGTCAACGCGGTGCTCCCGGCCAAGAACATCCTCGCGATCATCGCGTTGATCTGCGCCGCGCTGTTCTTCGCCGGCGTCGTGCGCTCCGGCGGCATGCTGCCCGGCGTCTCGTTCGGCCTGCTCGTGCTCTCGGCCATCCTGATCGGCGGCGTCTACCCGGCGTTGGTCGAGCAGTTCCAGGTCAAGCCCAACCAGCAGGGCAAGGAAGCCCTCTACATCGACCGGAACATCCAAGCCACCCGATCAGCCTACGACGTGCAGAACGCCGAAGTGATCGACTACAACGCCCAGGCCGACCCGACCAAGGTCAGCGCCGGCGGCGACGAGTCGGTGACCGGCGTGCGCCTGCTCGACCCGGCGCTGGTGTCGTCCACGTTCGAGCAGACCCAGCGCATCCGCGGCTTCTACGGCTTCCCCGACCAGCTCGACGTCGACCGCTACCCCGGCAAGGACGGCAAACTGGTCGACCACGTGGTCGGCGTCCGCGAGCTGCTCGGCCCGCCCGCGCCCCAGAACAACTGGATCAACCGCGCGCTGGTCTACACCCACGGCTACGGTTTCGTCGCCGCGCCGGGCAACCAGGTCGACGCGGGCGGTCTGCCCGCCTACGACAGCAAGGACATGCCGGTCACCGGCGACCTCGCGGCCTCGACCGGGCTCAAGGAGTCGCGCGTCTACTTCGGCGAGAACCCCGGCTCCTCCGAGTACGTCATCGCCGGCGGCAACCCCAAGACCCCGCAGGAGCTCGACTACCCGGTCTCCGGCGGCCAGACCGGACAGCAGAACACCACCTACACCGGCAAGGGCGGCGTGCCGATCGGCTCGGCACTCAACCGGCTCGTCTACGCCGCCAAGTACGGCGAGATGAACATCCTGTTGTCGGGCGACGTCAACGACAACTCCAAGATCCTCTACGTGCGCAACCCGCGGGAGCGGGTGGAGAAGGTCGCGCCGTTCCTGACCCTCGACGGCAACGCCTACCCGGCGATCGTCGACGGCCGGATCACCTGGATCCTCGACGGGTACACCACCTCCAACGCGTACCCGTACTCGCAGAGCGAGAGCCTCGGCGACATGACCCGCGACCTGGCCACCGACCGCCGCGTGGTCGCCCAGCAGCCGCAGGACGAGATCAACTACATCCGCAACTCGGTCAAGGCCACGGTCGACGCCTACGACGGCACGGTCACGCTCTACGCCTGGGACGGCAACGACCCGGTGCTGAAGACGTGGTCCAACGCCTTCCCCGGCACGATCAAGCCCGCCTCGCAGATGACCCCCGACCTCCAGGCGCACATCCGCTATCCGGAAGACCTGTTCAAGGTGCAGCGCTACATGCTGTCGCGCTACCACGTCACCAACGCGGCCGCCTTCTACAGCGCCCAGGACTTCTGGAACATCCCCAGCGACCCGTCGCAGGGCAACCAGTCGGTCAAGCAGCCGCCGTACTACCTGACGGCGACGATGCCCGACGAGTCCGAGCCGTCGTTCTCGCTGACCACGACGTTCGTCCCGAGGGAAGGCCCCAACCTGGCGGCCTTCATGGCGGCGGGCTCCACGGTGGGCAAGGACTACGGCAAGCTGCGCATCCTGCGCATGCCGTCCAACACCACGGTCCCCGGCCCCGGTCAGGCCCAGAACAACTTCCAGAACAAGTTCTCGGGCGAACTCGGCCCCCTCGGCCTCGGCCAGGCCAACGTCAGGTACGGCAACCTGCTGACCCTGCCCTACGCGAACGGCCTGATCTACATCGAGCCCGTCTACGTGCAGACCAAGGCCGGCACCGGCCAGGAGCCGTACCCGATCCTGCGGCGGGTGCTGGTGGCGTTCGGCAACAAGGTCGGCTCGGGCGACACCCTCGACCAGGCGCTGGAGCAGGTCTTCGGCGGCGAGCAGCAACAGCCGAACACCCAGCCCCAGCAGACCACGCCCAACCAGACGAACACGTCGGCGATGAACACCGCCATCTCCAACGCCCAGAAGGCCTACGAGGACGCCCAGAAGGCCCTCCAGGCCAGCCCCCCGAACTGGGACGAGTACGGCAAGGCGCAGAAGCGGCTGGAGGAGGCGCTGAAGCAGATCGAGAGCGCCAACGCCAAGCCGGCGGCCACCCCGTCGCCCTCGGCCTCTCCCTCCGCCTCACCGTCGGCGACGCCGTCCGCGTCACCGCCGGCCACGTCCACACCGACGCCGACACCCTCGGGCACACAGGCGGGAGGCACCACCTAGCCCATTCGGTTTGCGCCCGCCCCCCGTCGCCGATAGTCTTGAGAAGCAAGACAGCGACGCGGGGTGGAGCAGTTCGGTAGCTCGCTGGGCTCATAACCCAGAGGTCGCAGGTTCAAATCCTGCCCCCGCTACCAAGATTCGAGGTCCTGGCCGACGGCCAGGGCCTCGTTGCTTTTTCAGCGGCCCCGCAGGTCCCATCCGGCATCGTCCGTCTCAAGAAACTCGAATGGTCGCCGTTGCCCTCCTGCACGCCCCCCGACCCCTGGGCGCCGGTGGCGTTGTAAAGAGGTATCGGGCGGCGCCAGGAGCCGAGCCTTCGTGTCCGCCCAGGTCATCGGCCCACATGGGCAGCATGAGACCCATGGTTACGTCGCTGACGCGCCCGGACAAGCCTGGCCGGGTCGGAGGACTCCGGAAGGGCGGTATAGTTGATAACAACACACCGACGCGGGGTGGAGCAGTTCGGTAGCTCGCTGGGCTCATAACCCAGAGGTCGCAGGTTCAAATCCTGTCCCCGCTACCAATCCGAAGTCCCCGGTCGCCACACGGCGACCGGGGACTTCGTCGTTTCCGGACAAGTCTTGTCCTGCGGCCGCAGGTGCTGATTACATGATTACATGACGGAAAAAGACGTCCCGACCATCTACGAGTGGGCGGGCGGGACCGAGGCGTTCGAACGGCTGACCGCGACGTTCTACCGGACCGTACTCAAGGACGACCTCATCGGGCCGCTGTTCGCCCACATGGACCCCGACCACCCCAAATACGTCGCCATGTGGCTCAGCGAGGTCTTCGGCGGCCCTGAGCGGTACACCCACGAACGCGGCGGATATTCCCACATGCTCGCCCACCACCTGGGCCGGGCCATCACCGAACCGCAGCGCCGCCGCTGGGTGAACCTCCTCATGGACGCCGCCGACGAGGTCGGCCTGCCCGACGACCCCGAGTTCAGGGCCGCGTTCGCCGGCTACATCGAATGGGGCACCCGGCTGGCCGTGCACAACTCCCAGCCCGGCGCGACCCCGCCTCCGGAGGCGCCGGTTCCGCACTGGGGCTGGGGAGTCGCTCCGCCATACCAGCCGTAACCTGGAGGAATGGGAAGCACGTCGCGCGGGCGGCTGCGGGTCTACCTGGGTGCGGCGCCCGGCGTCGGCAAGACCTACGCCATGCTCAGCGAGGCACGACGGGCCAAGGAACGCGGACGTGACGTGGTCGTGGGCCATGTCGAGACCCACGGCCGCGACCAGGTCGCCCGCCTGCTCGACGGGCTGGAGATCGTGCCGGGGCGCACCGTCGTCCATCGCGGCGCCACGTTCACCGAGCTCGACACCGACGCGGTCATCGCCCGCCGCCCCGCGGCCGTGCTGGTCGACGAGCTCGCCCACACCAACACGCCCGGTTCCCGGCACGCCAAACGCTGGCAGGACGTCCAGGACATCCTGGACGCCGGCATCGACGTCGTCTCCACGCTCAACATCCAGCACCTGGAGTCTCTGCGCGACGTGGCCGAGCAGATCACCGGCCTGCCGCAGCGGGAGACCGTCCCCGACGATCTCGTCCGGCGGGCCGACCGGCTCGAACTCGTCGACATGTCACCCGAGGCCCTGCGCCGCCGCCTCGCCCACGGCAACGTCTACCCGCCCGAACGCGTCGACGCCGCCCTCGCCAACTACTTCCGCGTCGGCAACCTGTCCGCTCTGCGGGAGCTCGCCCTGCTCTGGGTGGCGGACCGGGTCGACCGGCAGCTCATCGCGTACCGGGCCGACCATGACATAGCGGGCACCTGGGAGGCCCGCGAACGTGTCGTCGTCGCCCTCACCGGCGGCCCTGAGGGCGACACCCTCGTCCGCCGCGCCGCCCGCATCGCGGCCAGGACCAAGGGCGCCGACCTGCTCGCCGTGCACGTCACCCGGGCCGACGCCCTGTCCACCGCGAGCGACCCGGCCAACCTGGTACGCCAGCGCAAACTCGTCGAGGACCTCGGCGGCACCTACCACCAGGTCGTGGGCGACGACATCCCGCGCGCGCTGATCGCGTTCGCGGACGGCGTGAACGCCTCGCAACTCGTCCTCGGCGCCTCCCGGCGAGGACGGCTCGCGCAGCTGCTCACCCGCGGCGTGGGCATGACGACGGCCACGCTGTCCGGCTCGATCGACGTGCACATGGTCCCGCACGAGGCCGTCAGCGGAAGCTCCCGCCGGCCGCCGTCCGGGGGAGCGCTGACACGTCGGCGCAGGGCGGCCGGATGGGCGCTGACCCTGGCCGCCATGCCGGCGCTCACCGCCGTGATCGCGCCGCTCGACCTGAGCCTGCCCAGCGAGATCCTGCTCTTCCTGCTGCTGGTGGTCGGCGTCGCGCTGGTGGGCGGGATGTGGCCGGCGCTCACGGCGGCGGTGCTCGCGTTCGGGCTGCTCAACTGGTTCTTCACACCGCCGGTGCACACCCTGACCATCGCCGAGCCTGAGAACGTGCTCTCGCTGGCCATCTTCGTCCTGGTCGCCGCCATGGTGAGCACGGTCGTGGACCTGGCCGCCCGGCGCAGCAGGGAAGCGGCCCGGTCCAGGGCGGACGCCGAGGTGCTCTCCACACTGGCCGGACACGTGCTGCGCGGGGAGTCCGCGCTGGCCTCGCTGCTCGGGCGGTTGCGCGAGACGTTCGGGCTGACCGCGGTGACCCTGCTCGAAAGGGACGATCCATCGGATGACTGGCGCATCGTCGCCACGTCCGGCGGCCCCCCGATCACCACCCCGCCCGCCACCACCCCGAACCACACCGGCCCGGATGGCGGGAGCGACGTGGTCACGATCGACGACCGGCTGGTGCTCGCGACCCGCGGCCGGCTGCTCGACGCCAGCGACCGCCGCGTCCTGGAGGCGTTCGCCGCAGAGGCCGCCGTCGCCCTGCGCCAGGAACGCCTGCGGGAGGCGGCCGAGCGCGCCGAACCGCTGGCCGAGGCCGACCGCATGCGCACCGCGTTGCTCGCCGCCGTCGGCCACGACCTGCGCACCCCCCTGGCCTCGGCCATGGCGTCCGTGGAGAGCCTGCGCAACACCGACATCATCTGGTCCGACGACGACCGCGCCGAACTGCTGGCCACCGCCGACGAGTCCCTGATCAAACTGAACCGCCTCGTGGCGAACCTGCTCGACATGAGCCGTCTCCAGGCCGGCGTCCTGGGCGTCACATTGCGGCCCGTCGCCGTCGAGGACGTGCTGCCACGCGCCATCGACGACCTCGGCCCGCTGCGGGACCGGGTCAACAGTGACGTCCCGGCCGACCTGCCGGAGTTCCAGGCCGACCCGGCGCTGCTCGAACGCGTCCTGGTGAATTTGATGGCCAACGCCGTCCGCTACAGCCCCGAAGCCGAGCCCGTGCTCGTCGCCGCGAGCTGGCACGGCGAACATGTCGAACTGCGTGTCATCGACAGGGGGCCAGGAATCCCCACAGAAGCGCATGAAAGGGTGTTCATGCCCTTCCAGCGACTCGGCGACCGCGACAACCACACCGGTGTGGGCCTCGGCCTCGCACTCTCGCGCGGCCTCACCGAGGCGATGGGCGGCACGCTGCTCCTTGAGGACACCCCCGGAGGAGGGCTCACCATGACGGTTTCACTGAGGAGGGCCCTGTGACCCGCGTGCTCGTCGTCGACGATGAGCCCCAGATCCTGCGTGCTCTGCGCATCAACCTGGCAGCCAGGCACTACGAGGTCGCGGTCGCCCCCGACGGCGCATCGGCGCTGCGCCAGGCCGCCGACTGGCATCCCGACCTGGTCGTCCTCGACCTCGGCCTGCCCGATCTCGACGGCGTGGAGGTGATCCAGGGGCTGCGCGGCTGGACGAAGGTCCCGATCATCGTGTTGTCGGGGCGAACCGACAGCACGGACAAGGTGGACGCGCTCGACGCCGGTGCCGACGACTACGTCACCAAGCCGTTCGGCATCGACGAGCTGCTGGCCCGCATCCGCGCGGTGACCCGCCGCACGAACCAGCACGAAGAGGAACCCGCGACAGTGCGGCTGGGCGATCACGTGATCGACCTCGCAGGCAAGACGATCTCAGGTGGCGTACGGCTGACGCCGACGGAGTGGCACTTCCTGGAGATCCTGCTTCGCAATCCCGGCAAACTGATCAGCCAGCGGCACCTGCTGACCGAGGTGTGGGGCACCGGCTATCTGAAGGAGACGCACTACTTGCGCCAGTACATGGCCCAACTGCGCCGCAAGCTCGAACGCGACCCGGCCCACCCCGTGCACCTGCTGACCGAGCCCGGAATGGGATACCGGTTTCAGCCCTCCTGATCCCTGACCAGGACGACCGCCTTGAGCACGGCCCACCCGAGCAGCAAGGCCCCGAAGAGCACCTGAGCGGCACGCACCCACAGGGAAGACGTCTGGTCCGCATAGATCACAACACCGATCCACATCAGACCAAATATCCCGACCAGGATGATTGCCGACCAGTTCAGCCCACGTTGCCACATAAGCGCAGTCTTACAGCCAGGTCGCCAAGGCCAGGTATGGCCACAGTCCTCATCCGGTCGAAGCCTTGAGCCCCTGAGGGATCAGCCCTGAGCGATCAGTGGCTGGGGCCGGCCGGTTCAGCGGGGGAGCGTCCGGTGCGCACCGACGCACCGCCGCAGGCGCATCCCGCGCATCCGCACAACCGGCGGCTGTTGCTGTTGCTGCCCCTCCTGCATGCAGGCGAGCAGCGCCTCAGCCGTACGGGCGTCGGACAGGATCTGCTGCACGGCGTCCTCGTCCTCGGGCAGCTGACCGCGCTCGGCCAGCTCGCGCGTGAGGAAGGCGAGCGGGTCGGGCGCGCCGACCATGTCCGCGGCCACGGTCGTCCGCGCCGCCGTGAGCAGCCGCAGGTAATGGGTACGCAGGACGGCCTCGCGCACGCGTGCCTGTTCGAGGTCGTCGATCAGGGTCCTGGCGATGCGCAGGAGGTCTCCCGCATGGGTCGCCGGATCGGCGAGAAAGGCACGGATGTCGTCGAACTCCGAGCGGGTCATGGCGGGCACCTCCGAGAGCGCAGTCTGCTCGTGGCTACCTTCGTACCGAGGGGCGATTGCGGATGACTTGCTGACCGCTTGACTTCGGGTGTCGTACGGGCGGCGATGACCAAGGTTTGAAGATCTTGTGGCCAGGGAAGGACCCTACGATTACCTGTGTGGCGCGAACTAGGTGCGGGAGACTGCTAGAGTTGCTTCGCGCAGGGCGGCCGAGGGGCTCGCAAGAGCCTCAACAGAAGCCCGGCAAATCCCACTTCCTTCTGGTTCATACAAGACGGTTCAGAGCGGTCTGAATGAGCTGGTAAGTTGGAGGGGTTGTCCCGGAAGCGGGGCGCGACTTAATTCCAGCAGGTCGAGCAAGTCCGGTCAATTTGACAGAGACTTGAACGGCTGAAAGAATTAAGACACAACGAAAGAACGCAAGACGAAATGAACGCCTCTGAACGAGGATCCGGGATCGGGTTCTGGTGAGGAAGTACGCGTCCGTTTCTTGAGAACTCAACAGTGTGTTAAAAGCCAGTGCATGAAACACATGCATAACCCCGTCCAAATCTTCGGATGGACGGATTCCTTTTTGGTTGGGTTCAACCACTTTTCCAAGCATTGTTTGGAGAGTTTGATCCTGGCTCAGGACGAACGCTGGCGGCGTGCTTAACACATGCAAGTCGAGCGGAAAGGCCCTTCGGGGTACTCGAGCGGCGAACGGGTGAGTAACACGTGAGCAACCTGCCCCTGACTCTGGGATAAGCCCGGGAAACTGGGTCTAATACCGGATACGACCGCCTCCGGCATCGGGTGGTGGTGGAAAGTTTTTCGGTTGGGGATGGGCTCGCGGCCTATCAGCTTGTTGGTGGGGTAGTGGCCTACCAAGGCGACGACGGGTAGCCGGCCTGAGAGGGCGACCGGCCACACTGGGACTGAGACACGGCCCAGACTCCTACGGGAGGCAGCAGTGGGGAATATTGCGCAATGGGCGAAAGCCTGACGCAGCGACGCCGCGTGGGGGATGACGGCCTTCGGGTTGTAAACCTCTTTCAGCAGGGACGAAGTTGACGTGTACCTGCAGAAGAAGCGCCGGCTAACTACGTGCCAGCAGCCGCGGTAATACGTAGGGCGCAAGCGTTGTCCGGAATTATTGGGCGTAAAGAGCTCGTAGGTGGCTGGTCACGTCTGCCGTGAAAGCCCGCAGCTTAACTGCGGGTCTGCGGTGGATACGGGCCGGCTAGAGGTAGGTAGGGGCAAGTGGAATTCCTGGTGTAGCGGTGAAATGCGCAGATATCAGGAGGAACACCGGTGGCGAAGGCGGCTTGCTGGGCCTTACCTGACGCTGAGGAGCGAAAGCGTGGGGAGCGAACAGGATTAGATACCCTGGTAGTCCACGCTGTAAACGTTGGGCGCTAGGTGTGGGACCCTTCCACGGGTTCCGTGCCGGAGCTAACGCATTAAGCGCCCCGCCTGGGGAGTACGGCCGCAAGGCTAAAACTCAAAGGAATTGACGGGGGCCCGCACAAGCGGCGGAGCATGTTGCTTAATTCGACGCAACGCGAAGAACCTTACCAAGGTTTGACATCACCCGGAAAGCTCTGGAGACAGAGCCCTCTTCGGACTGGGTGACAGGTGGTGCATGGCTGTCGTCAGCTCGTGTCGTGAGATGTTGGGTTAAGTCCCGCAACGAGCGCAACCCTTGCTCCATGTTGCCAGCACGCCCTTCGGGGTGGTGGGGACTCATGGGGGACTGCCGGGGTCAACTCGGAGGAAGGTGGGGATGACGTCAAGTCATCATGCCCCTTATGTCTTGGGCTGCAAACATGCTACAATGGCCGGTACAGAGGGCTGCGAAACCGTGAGGTGGAGCGAATCCCTAAAAGCCGGTCTCAGTTCGGATTGGGGTCTGCAACTCGACCCCATGAAGTCGGAGTCGCTAGTAATCGCAGATCAGCAACGCTGCGGTGAATACGTTCCCGGGCCTTGTACACACCGCCCGTCACGTCACGAAAGTCGGCAACACCCGAAGCCCGTGGCCCAACCAGCTTGCTGGGGGGAGCGGTCGAAGGTGGGGCTGGCGATTGGGACGAAGTCGTAACAAGGTAGCCGTACCGGAAGGTGCGGCTGGATCACCTCCTTTCTAAGGAGCATCGGCTCTGGGGCATCGTCTCCGGGGTCCACGCTGTGACTGCAGGCGAATGTTCTGCACACGGCAGCTCATTAGTGGAGCACTGGCTACTCGGCACGGCGTGATCGCCGACCGGCTAGTACCGCCTCGTAAGAGGAGTGGGAACGGCGGTTGTGGGGTTACGAGGTGTCGGACACACTGTTGGGTCCTGAGGAAACGGACTGTTTGTTCGTTGTGACCTCAGTACAGGGCCACTGAAGCACCGGAAACGTTCGGTGTGGATGTGGTTGCTGTTTGTTGTTTGAGATTTGCATAGTGGACGCGAGCATCTTTGTGGCCAAGTTTTTTAGGGCACACGGTGGATGCCTTGGCATCAGGAGCCGATGAAGGACGTGGGAGGCTGCGTTAAGCCTCGGGGAGTCGCCAACCAGACGTTGATCCGGGGATGTCCGAATGGGGAAACCCAGCACCAGTCATGTGGTGTTGCCTCCGCCTGAATGTATAGGGCGGTTGGTGGTAACGCGGGGAAGTGAAACATCTCAGTACCCGTAGGAAGAGAAAACAACAGTGATTCCGTGAGTAGTGGTGAGCGAAAGCGGATGAGGCTAAACCGGGCGTGTGTGATAGCCGGCAGGCGTTGCATGTCCGGGGTCGTGGGACCCTCTGGTGATTTCTGCCGAAGCCACAAGAAGTGATAAACCTTTGAGGTAGTCGAAAGCTCTGGGAAGGGCTGCCGTAGACCGTGAGAGCCGGGTAGGCGAAATCTTGAAGGCTTCTTGAGGGGATCCCAAGTAGCACGGGGCCCGAGAAATCCTGTGTGAATCTGCCAGGACCACCTGGTAAGCCTAAATACTCCCTGATGACCGATAGTGCACGAGTACCGTGAGGGAAAGGTGAAAAGTGCCCCGGTGAGGGGTCGTGAAATAGTACCTGAAACCGTGTGCCTACAAGCCGTAGGAGCTTACAGGAGCTTGTCTTCTGTGTGATGTGACTGCGTGCCTTTTGAAGAATGAGCCTGCGAGTTATGGTGTGTGGCGAGGTTAACCCGTGTGGGGGAGCCGTAGCGAAAGCGAGTCTGAATAGGGCGTTTGAGTCGCATGCTGTAGACCCGAAGCGGAGTGATCTACGCATGGGCAGGTTGAAGCTCAGGTAAGACTGGGTGGAGGACCGAACCCACCAGGGTTGAAAACCTGGGGGATGACCTGTGTGTAGGGGTGAAAGGCCAATCAAACTCCGTGATAGCTGGTTCTCCCCGAAATGCATTTAGGTGCAGCGTCGCGTGTTTCTTGCCGGAGGTAGAGCTACTGGATGGCCGATGGGCCCGACAAGGTTACTGACGTCAGCCAAACTCCGAATGCCGGTAAGTGAGAGCGTGGCAGTGAGACTGCGGGCGATAAGGTTCGTAGTCGAGAGGGAAACAGCCCAGATCACCGACTAAGGCCCCTAAGCGTGTGCTAAGTGGGAAAGGATGTGGAGTCGCAGAGACAACCAGGAGGTTGGCTTAGAAGCAGCCACCCTTGAAAGAGTGCGTAATAGCTCACTGGTCAAGTGATTCTGCGCCGACAATGTAGCGGGGCTCAAGCACACCGCCGAAGTCGTGGCATTGACAGAACATTGTGTCTGTTGATGGGTAGGGGAGCGTCGTGCAGCCGGCGAAGCAGCAGAGTGATCTAGTTGTGGAGGCTGTGCGAGTGAGAATGCAGGCATGAGTAGCGAATCGAGGGTGAGAAACCCTCGCGCCGGATGACCAAGGGTTCCTGGGGCAGGCTAATCCGCCCAGGGTAAGTCGGGACCTAAGGCGAGGCCGACAGGCGTAGTCGATGGACAACGGGTTGATATTCCCGTACCCGCTTTAACGCGCCCATATCGAACCTCGTGATGCTAAGAGTCCTTAACTCGCCTAAAGCCTTCGGGCTTGGGGTCAGAGTGAACGCTCGATCCGATCGGGTAGTAGGTAAGCGATGGGGTGACGCAGGAAGGTAGTCCAGCCCAGGCGATGGTTGTCCTGGGGTAAGCATGTAGGGCGGAACGTAGGCAAATCCGCGTTCCATATAGCCTGAGATGTGATGCCGAGCCGATTGTGGTGAAGTGGATGATCCTATGCTGCCGAGAAAAGCCTCTAGCGAGTGTTGTGGCGGCCCGTACCCTAAACCGACTCAGGTGGTCAGGTAGAGAATACCAAGGCGATCGGGTGAACTGTGGTTAAGGAACTCGGCAAATTGCCCCCGTAACTTCGGGAGAAGGGGGACCTCTGCTGGTGATGAGTCTTGCACTCGGAGCTGGTGGGGGTCGCAGTGGCCAGGGGGAAGCGACTGTTTACTAAAAACACAGGTCCGTGCGAAGTCGTAAGACGATGTATACGGACTGACGCCTGCCCGGTGCCGGAACGTTAAGGGGACCGCTTAGTTGTGGTGACACAGCGAAGGTGAGAACTTAAGCGCCGGTAAACGGCGGTGGTAACTATAACCATCCTAAGGTAGCGAAATTCCTTGTCGGGTAAGTTCCGACCTGCACGAATGGCGTAACGACTTCCCCGCTGTCTCAACCGCAGACCCGGCGAAATTGCACTACGAGTAAAGATGCTCGTTACGCGCAGCAGGACGGAAAGACCCCGGGACCTTCACTACAGCTTGACATTGGCGTTTGGAGCGTCTTGTGTAGGATAGGTGGGAGACTGGGAAGCTCGGACGCTAGTTCGGGTGGAGTCATTGGTGAAATACCACTCTGGTCGTTTTGAACGTCTAACTCTGGTCCGTGATCCGGATCGAGGACAGTGTCTGGTGGGTAGTTTAACTGGGGCGGTTGCCTCCTAAAAGGTAACGGAGGCGCCCAAAGGTTCCCTCAGCCTGGTTGGCAATCAGGTGTTGAGTGTAAGTGCACAAGGGAGCTTGACTGTGAGACTGACGGGTCGAGCAGGAGCGAAAGCTGGGACTAGTGATCCGGCATCGGCGTGTGGAAGCGGTGTCGCTCAACGGCTAAAAGGTACCCCGGGGATAACAGGCTGATCTTCCCCAAGAGTCCATATCGACGGGATGGTTTGGCACCTCGATGTCGGCTCGTCGCATCCTGGGGCTGGAGTAGGTCCCAAGGGTTGGGCTGTTCGCCCATTAAAGCGGTACGCGAGCTGGGTTTAGAACGTCGCGAGACAGTTCGGTCCCTATCCGCTGCGCGCGCAGGAGACTTGAAAGGAGCTGTCCCTAGTACGAGAGGACCGGGACGGACGAACCTCTGGTGTGCCAGTTGTACCGCCAGGTGCACGGCTGGTTGGCTACGTTCGGAAGGGATAACCGCTGAAAGCATCTAAGCGGGAAGCTCGCCTTGAGATGAGGTCTCCCACCACGTTTGTGGGTAAGGCTCCCGGTAGACGACCGGGTTGATAGGCCGGAGGTGGAAGCACAGTAATGTGTGGAGCTGACCGGTACTAATAGGCCGAGGACTTGACCTCAAAGCTTTTGCTCGCGTCCACTAGGCAATTCTGAGACAGCAAACAGTTCTGTTTGTTTGTTTCATAGGGTTACGGCGGTTATGGCGGGAAGGAAACACCCGGTTACATTCCGAACCCGGAAGTTAAGCTTCTCTGCGCCGATGGTACTGCACTCGGGAGGGTGTGGGAGAGTAGGTCACCGCCGGACAATCTTTCGAAGAGGCCCCACACGGTTCGTGTGGGGCTTCTTCGCGTTTGGGGGAGGGTTCCGGGTTGGGGTTTCGGCTTCGGTCGGGGCCCCTTTCTGCATGTCCGGGGTTTTTCATTGTCCGGGTGCTGTCGCGGGGGTGCACTGGAGGCTGCGGGCCGGCCCTGGGGACTGCCTGGTGGACCGCTGTGGATCGGGCCCGTGGATCTGGCCCGTGGATCGGCCCCTGGATCGGCCTGTGGACCGCGTCGCAGGGTGCGCTGCAGCAAGCAAGGCGCAGGCACCGCTTCGGCGACTCCCAATCGGTTCCACCTCTAGTCAGTCCGAGCCCGCCCACTTAGAAGGAGACTGAGGGGCCGGGCCCGGCCTCCGGGGAGAATGATGGGGTCGTATCCGAATCCTGGGCCGATGCTTCTCTGGGCTCGTCCTTGGGTCGCCCCTACGTCTCCGCTGAATGTCGACACTCACTCCGCGCCTGCGCACGGCGGCGCCAATCCCGCGCCCGCAGACAGACTTCAGGTGTCACCAGCCCGCAGAAGCTGGAGATCTCCTCGTGCAGGTGACGTGATGGCACCTCGAGCAGGCGCTGGGTGTCGGGGGATGTGGGGGCGTCGCGGCCTGCGGCACGTAGCGCATCTTCGGCACACGCATTCTGGGTACGCCACCGCACTTTCAGGCTTCTCAGACACGCAGGGCGTCGCAGCCGGCCAAGCCCGAGGTGCGGAGGGCTGATCTCGGTGGGCCGTCGATTCAAGAGCGGTGCTGGGTGGTTCTGGTGTTGGCAGCAGTGAGTTGGGGGCTGGTGTGGTTCTCAGGAGCAGCCCGGTGGGGAGTCTGGTTGTTAGCCGGATGCCCTTGCGGTGTAGCTCCGCGATCGGCAGGGGGCTTTGTGGGCTGGCAGGTTGCGTGCGTGAGGGGCGGGTTGTGGGGGCCGTCAGTGACTCTGCTGCGTGGGAAGGTCCGAGAATGTCATCAAGCGGGACTGTGGAGAGAGCTGTCCTGAGGGGAGAGACCCGTGTCGGTGAGAGGTCGACTGTTGGGGCTGGTCCGGGGCCCGACCGGGAGGCTGTGGGGCCCGATGGTGGTGGGCGAGTGAGGGCGGATGGGGCTTGGGAATGGCGGTTCCGGGGTTACGGGGATGGCGAAAAGCTCGGGTTGCAGGGATGAGGGCGCTGTGGGGAGTGGCAGGGCTGGGGTGGTGTGCAACGTGGCCGGGGGTGGAGGTTGGGGGAGATGAGAGAAGGGCCTCACGCTGGGTGCGTGGGGCCCTTCTGTTGTTGCGAGGTCAGTCGGATTTGGTGTTGACGTAGGTGATGGCGTACTTGGTGGCTACGGAGGTCCAGGGGACGGTGATCACTACGCCGTTGCGTTCGAAGACGCGGGCCTTTTCGGCCTCGGTGCCGTACTTCTGGGGGAGGGTGGCCAGTTCGGTGGCCTTGCCGGTGGCGGCGTCCAGGCGGATGAGGCGGGGGGCCAGGTCGCGGCGGTCGCCGGTTTCGACGGCCAGCAGGCCCTGGTCGTCGGCGCGGACGTAGGTGAGGATCGTGTCGTGGGTGCCGGACGACTCCCACAGCTGCTTGCCGGTCTTCAGGTCGTAGGCGAGAGCCTTGTTGCGGGAGCGCATGCTCTGCGGGACGTTCTCCGGGAACGTGGCCAGGTAGAGGCGGTCGCCGTGGATGGTGTAGCGGTGCTGTTCGAACAGGCCGTTGACCAGGGCCACGGTGTTCATGGCGAGCATGTCCACCTCGGGGGTCTTGAACTCGGTCACCTTGGTGGCGGCGTCGGAGTAGACCGTGAAGTTGTTCTGGCCGCCGGACTCGCTGCGGATGATGGCGGGAGAGGCTGACAGAAGGCTGGTCATGAGGCTGAGCTGGCCCAGCGTGGCCTGCTTGGTGATCTTGCCGGTCTTGGGGTCGAGGTACTGGAGGCGGGTGCCGCCTCTGAAGGTGCAGTCGAGGATGACGGCGACTCGGGTGGGGGCGGTGTTGATGTCCTTCACATGGCAGCCGTCGTCGGCGGCCGCCGTGGCGTTCCACAGTTTGCGGCCGTCGGAGAGGCGGTAGGCGACCACCGCGTCGTCCAGCTCGGTGACGACCACGCCGTCGGCGCTCATGATGCGGGGGACGTTGATGGAGTTCGCGAGGGTGGACTTCTCGGCCGGGATCTTGATCTTCCAGGTGAGCTTGCCCGTGGTGGCGTCGATGCCGGCCAGGTGGTCGCACGAGTTGCTGCTGCCGTACGCGATGGCGGCCTTGCCGCCGGACAGGTCCGGGGTGGCGCCGCAGAGCTGGGCGCCCGGCGAGGGGATGCCCCAGGAGCGTTTTCCGGACGCCAGGTCGTAGGCCAGGACGCCGTCCTTCTGGGCGCGGATGACGACCTTGTCGGTCATCCAGCTGCCGAAGGCCAGGGCGGTGGTGAAGTCCCAGCTTCCGGCGTTGGGGAGGGGGACGTCCCATTCTGACCCGTCGCCGGATGCGGTGGTGCCGCCGGCGGTCGTGCCGGTGGTGGCGACGAACCAGGCGGTGCCCGTGCTGACGGAGAGGAGGACCACGGCCGCGCCGGTGGCCAGCAGGGCGGTCTTCCACTTGGGCCGGGGGCTCTGCTGCGGGGGTGCGGGATGGCCGCCGTACGGTGTGCCGCTGCCGGGTGCGGGGGGCTGCGGGGGTTGGCCGTAGGGCGACGGGGCGCCGGGCGAGGGATGGCTCGGCGGGTATGTGGGCTGGTTGCCCGTGGGCGGTGGGTACGTGGGTTGGTTGCCTGGTAGCGGGGGGTATGCGGCTGGGTTGCCCGTAGGCGGGGCGTACGCGCCTGCCGGGGGCTGGGGAGGAGGAGCGTAGGGGTTGGCGGGCGGTTGCGGGTAGCCCGCGGGTGGGTAGGCGGCTGGGCCCGTGCCTTGCGGGGGGTACGCGGCCGGGCTCTGGGGGCCACGGCTGCGCGGGCGGAGGGTAGGAGCCGGGGTTGGGAGCCGGCTGGCCGTACGGGTTGGGGGGTGGGGAGCCGTACGGGCCGGGTGGGGTGTTGGAGTGGTCGGTCATGGTTGTTCCCCGTTCAGGCCAGCTGCCCGCGGACGTACGACGCCCACTGCCGTTCGAAGTCCGCCTTGCGTACGCCCAGCACCTTGAACAGTGCCGCCTCGCTGTCGTCGCCCTTGGCCCGGTAGGCCGCGACCACCGCGCCGGTCAGCTTCTGCTCGCCGTACCGCTGGGCGATGTAGCGCATGGCCAGGTGTCCCATCAGGTAGTGCACGTTCGTCATGCCGTTGGCGTCCCATGACGAGTTGTCGGGGAGCCGTCCCGAGAATTGGGTGCTGAGGCGGCCGGCCAGGTAGGCGTGGCCTTCCTGGAAGCGGATGTTCTGGTTGATCGGGTGGCCGCGGTTGGCGGAGTACTCGGCGAAGCCCTCGACGACCCAGTTCGGCTTGCCGAAGAGGGAGAAGTCGGCGCTGTCCAGCCCGGCCAGGAGGGAGTGGGCCAGCTCGTGCGTGCTGATCTCCAGGATGCCCTCGGACGACCGGAAGAAGGACGAGGTGGTGTCCATGACCACCCGGGTGCCGCCGACCTTGACGTCGTCGCCCAGGGAGGCCCAGGCGAGCATGGGGATGGACACGCCCGCTTCGTGTGCCTTCTCCTTGCGGAACAGGTTGCCGAGCTGGCTCTGCCCCTCGACCAGCGCGACCACGAACCCGGCCGGGACGGGCGCCGTGGCGTCGCCGTTGCGCTTCCAGAAGTCCAGGTTCTTCTTCGCCGCACTGGCGACCATCGGGGCGACGCGCCTGGCCATGGCCGCGTCCTGGGGACGGGCCAGGACGATGCTCGCGCCCGCGCGGACCACGGCGATGTCGGGCCAGATGTCCCACGGGCCCGGGTAGTACATGGACTTGGAGCCCTCGCTCACCATGGGCGGCGGCGCGCCGTCCACCTTGGTGACGACCAGTGGCGCGTCCTTGGACGCCTTCTCCAGCGTCCAGCGGTACCACTCCGAGACCGGCCGCAGGTCGATGCCGGCGAACCGGTGGACGAACGCGACGTCCTGAGTGAACTTCAGGGCCCGCCCGAAGCTGTCCTCGGCGCGGCCCTCGCGGCGCATCACCTTGTACGACGCCTCGCTGAGCGGCACCTTGCGCAGGTTCGTGAACACCTTGCGCTGGTCGCGGACGAGCGCCGCGTTGTCCTTGTCGAAGATCGAGGTGAACGCGTCGGCGTTCCCGCTGCTCAGCGCCTTGCCGTGCTCGTAGACCAGCTTCTCGATCTCCTGGTCGGTGACGACCACGGCGTTCGGGTCGCCCTTGCCCGACGCCTCCTGCCGGCGCAGCGGGTCCTCGACGCCGCCGATGCGCCCGCGCAGGACGAGACCGACGCCGGCGCCCACGGCGATCGCCACCACGAGCGAGACGATGCCCATGGTGACCCAGAAGCCGGTCCGGCGTCTGGGCGGAGGAAGAGGATTGGGTGGAGGTGGTGGTGGCGGCGGCTGCATGGCCGGCCACTGTTGCTGCTGTTGCCCCTGATACTGCGGATAACTCGGCCCCGTTGTCACTTTTGCCCCGAGAGTGCTGGGAAACCCCGAAAGAGGGGAATCGTACCAGTGGCCACATCGCGCGTCTTCGCGGTGGTCGGGTTCTTTGTGGAGTGGTGAGAAGGTGAAGATGATTTCCGGTGACTCGTAGCGCGGTGTTGCCATTTTTCGTGATAATTCACCGCATGATCGCGGGCAGCGTGAGGACGCTTCCACGGCTGGCCCTCGCGCTCGCCCTCCTGCCACCGCTGCTCGCCCCGGGCAGAGCCGCGGGGACGGCGCCGGCCACGTACGCGACGCCGGGGACGGCGAGCGCGCACGCGGTGGTGCCGGGGACGGCGAGCGCGCTCAACGTGCGCGCCGCGTCAGGGCCGGTACGCATGCCGCACCGCCTCGGCCCCCCGGCGATCGCCGGGAAGGTCCCGGCCGAGAAGCCGAAGGCGGTGAAACCCGTCCCGGCCAAGAAGATCACCAAGCGGCTCGACCGCTTCCTGGCGGGCCGGCCGGGCCCGGTCACGGCCATGGTCAGGGATCTGACGACCGGCCGCGTCTACCGCTACCACCCAGGTGAACGGCTGATCACCGCCAGCACGGCCAAGGTCCAGATCCTGATGGCGCTTCTGCTCGGGAAACCGTGGCGCAAGCTGCCCGAGTCCGTCAGGCGCGACGCCGACCTGATGATCCGCTACAGCGACAACCACGCGGCCGACCGCCTGTGGTTGCGGATCGGAGGCGCGGCGGGCTTCACCGAGGCCGGCCGGAGGTTCGGGCTCAGGCACACCAGGGGCGTCCCGGGGGACTGCGTCGACCTCTACTGCTGGGGCATCACCGAGACGTCGGTGGACGACCAGGTCCGCCTGATGAAGGCGCTGGTGTCCGGGAAGAGCCCGCTCAAGGCCAAGGAGCGCGCGCAGGCGCTCGAACTCATGGGCGCGGTCGTCCGCGGCCAGGACTGGGGCGTCTCCGCCGCGGCCTGCGCGGGCGAGCGCGTGCGCCTGAAGAACGGCTGGCTGAAGCGCGTCTCCAACGGGCGCTGGGCCACGGTCAGCGTGGGGCTGATCCGGGGCCGCGGCCACGACTACGCGGTCGCCGTCCTCACCGAGGGCAGCGCCGAGGTGGGGGACGGCATCGCGACCGTCGAGGGCGTCGCCGCGCGGATCATGCGGGACTTCCGGAAGTGCCGGGCGTGACCAGCCGGTAGCCGACGCCGCGCACGGTCTGGATGAGCTGGTCGTCGTTGTCGCCGAGGCGCGCGCGCAGCCGTTTGACGTGCACCGCGATCGTGTTCGTCGACGTGGTCGCGGCGGCGTGCCACACGTGCCGCATGATCTGCTCGCGGGTGACCGTGCGGTCGGCGTTGCGCATCAGGTACTGCAGCAGCTCGAACTCGCGCAGCGGGAGGTGCACGGCGCGGCCCGCGACGCGTACCTGGTAGGCCTGGACGTCCAGTTCGACGCCGCCGACGGCCAGCACCTTGCGGGACTCGGGGAGGCCGCCTGGATGAACGGCAGCAGTTCCGGCACCCGGTACGGCCGGGCCACGCAGGCCGCCGCCCCCGCCGCGAGCGCGCGTACGGCCTGCTCGGCGTTCCCCTCGCCGACGCCGAGCAGGACCGGTACGGCTCGCGCGAGCCGTACCGCGCGGACGAAGTCGACCGCGTCGATGACCGGGAGCGTGGCCGACACGAGCACCACGTCCGGCTGCAGCGCCCCCGCCTGGAGCAGCCCTTGGGCGCCGTCCGGCGCGCCGGTGACGGCCACGCCCTCGCGTTCCAGCGCCGTGACGAGGTCATCGACCACGGCGTCATCGGGGTCGGCGATGAGCAGTACGGGCTTGGTCCGCGTGTCCCCGTTCATCGTGGATGCCGCCTGCTGTGGGGTCATCAGCCGAAGCGTCCCGTGATGTAGTCCTCTGTTGCCTTCTCTGAAGGGTTGGTGAACATGCGGGAGGTCTCGTCCATCTCGATGACCTTGCCGGGCTTGCCCTGGGCGGCCAGGTTGAAGAACGCGGTCCGGTCGCTGACCCGGGCGGCCTGCTGCATGTTGTGGGTCACGATCACGATCGTGAACTCTTCCTTGAGCTGGGCCATCAGGTCCTCGATGGCCAGCGTCGAGATCGGGTCGAGCGCCGAGCACGGCTCGTCCATGAGCAGGACCTGCGGCTTGACCGCGATCGCGCGGGCGATGCACAGGCGCTGCTGCTGACCGCCGGACAGGCCGGCGCCGGGCTTGTTCAGCCGGTCCTTGACCTCGTTCCAGAGGTTGGCGCCCTTCAGCGACTCCTCCACGACGCCGTCGAGGGTGGACTTGCCGACCCGGCCGTTGAGGCGGAGCCCGGCGGCCACGTTCTCGTAGATCGACATCGTGGGGAACGGGTTGGGGCGCTGGAAGACCATGCCGACCATCCGCCGGACCGAGACGGGCTCGACGGTGGGGGCGTACAGGTCTTCGCCGTCGAGCATGACCTTGCCCTCGACGCGGGCGCCGGGGATCACCTCGTGCATGCGGTTGAGCGTGCGCAGGAACGTCGACTTGCCGCATCCGGACGGGCCGATGAACGCGGTGATCGAGCGCGGCTCGATGGTCATCGACACGTCCTCGATCGCCTTGTGCGAACCGTAGTACGCGTCGAGGCCCGAGACCTGGATCTGCTTGGACATTGTGGCGGTTACCCCCTATCGGCCCCTGGCGGGCCTGCGCCACCAGGCGATCAGGCGCGCCACCAGGTTGAGCAGCATGACGATCAGGATCAGCGTGAGGGCTCCGGCCCAGGCGCGGTCGATGGCGGTGTCGTTGGGACGGGCCGCCTGGTCGAAGACGAAGAGCGGAAGGCCCATCTGCGGCCCGCTGAACGGATCGTTGTTGATGGAGTCGGTGAAGAACACCGTGAGCAGCAGCGGCGCGGTCTCGCCGGCCACGCGGGCGACGGCCAGCATGACGCCGGTGACGATGCCGGTGAACGCGGTCGGCAGCACGACCTTCAGGATCGTGCGCCACTTGGCCACGCCCAGCGCGTACGAGGCTTCGCGCAGGTCGTTGGGCACCAGCCGGAGCATTTCCTCGGCCGATCTGACCACGGTCGGCATCATCAGGATCGACAGCGCCAGCGCGCCGGCGAAGCCGGAGAACGGGTTGCCCAGGAAGAGCACCCAGAAGGCGAGGATGAACAGGCCGGAAACGACTGAAGGGACGCCGGTCATGACGTCCACGAAGAAGCTGATGGCCCGGCTCAGGCGGCCGCCGTGGCCGTACTCGACCAGGTAGATGGCGGTGAACAGGCCGATCGGGACCGAGATGAGCGAGGCCAGCAGGACCTGCTCCAAGGTGCCGATGATGGCGTGGTAGGCGCCGCCGCCGACGTCCCGGGCGCCGATGTTCCGCATCGAGTGGGTGAGGAACTCCAGGTCGAAGCGGGCCAGGCCGTTCGAGATCACCAGCCAGAGGACCGAGATGAGCGGTACCACGGCCAGCGCGAACGCCAGGTAGACCAGCCCCTGGACGAACCTGTCCTTGATCCGGCGGCCGGTCGAGATGTGCTGGATGGTCATGACCCCACCGCCCTGAACTCCTTGCGCCGGTTGATCACCATGCGTGCGCCCATGTTGACCAGCAGCGTGATGACGAACAGCACCAGACCGGAGGCGATCAGCGCGCCCCGGCCGACCTGCGTGGCCTCGCCGAAGCCGTTGGCGATGTTGGCCGCGATGCTGTTGGCGTGCGGGGTGAGGATCTCGAAGCTGAGGTCGAAGGTGGCGGGGAAGATCAGCGCGACCGCGATGGTCTCGCCCATCGCGCGGCCGAGGCCGAGCATGGCGGCGCTGATGACACCGGGCCGGCCGAACGGCAGCACGGCCATCCTGATCATCTCCCAGCGGGTGGCGCCGAGCGCCAGGGCCGCCTCTTCGTTCATCTTCGGGGCCTGGAGGAAGACCTCGCGCGAGATGGCCGCGATGATCGGCAGGATCATGATCGCCAGGACGATGCCGCCGGCGAGCATGGTCTTGCCGCCGATGGCCCCCTCGCCGGAGAACAGCGGGAACCAGCCGAGGTGCTCGTTGAGCCACTGCGACGGCGTGCGCAGCAGCGGCACCAGGAACGTCACGCCCCACAGGCCGTAGACGACGCTGGGCACGGCGGCCAGCAGGTCGACCAGGTAGCCGAGCGGCCCGGCCAGGCGGCGGGGCGCGTAGTGGGAGATGAACAGCGCCACGCCCACCGCGATGGGGGTGGCGATGACCAGCGCGATCGCCGAGCTGAGGACGGTGCCGAAGGCCAGCGCGCCGATGCCGAAGACCTGGCTACCGTTGGGCTCCCAGATCAGGTCGGTGAAGAAGTTGCCCTTGTTCGCCTGCAGGGCCGGGACGGCCTCGCTGATGAGGAAGACGGCGATGGCCGCCATGATCCCCAGCAGCAGGACGCCGGCACCGGTGGAGACGAACTTGAAGGGGCCTTCACCATGGCTGCGCCGCGAGGCGGACCGGCGCGTGGCCGGCCCGCCCCCACGGGTACGAACGTTGGTCGTCATGTTGTGCTAGGAGATCGCGCCGACGGCGGTGCGGACCTTGGTGAGCAGCTCGCCCGCGAGCGGGGCGTAGCCGAGCTCCTTCAGCGCGGCCTGGCCCTCGTCGCTGGAGGTGTAGGTGAGGAACTCCTTGACAATCTTGGCCTGCTCGGGCGCGAGGCCCTTCTCGCAGGTGATCTCGTACGTCACCAGCACGATCGGGTACGCGCCCGCCGTCTTGGTGGCGTAGTCGATGCTCAGCTTCAGGTCGTTGCCGGTGCCGGTGATCTCGGCGGTCTCGACCGTCTTGGCCGCGCTGTCGGCGGTCAGCTCGACGAACTCGCCGGAGCCGTTGGCCACCTTGGCCTTGCTGAGCTGGGAGTTCTCGGCGAAGGAGAGCTCGACGTAGCCGATGGAACCCTCGGTGCTCTTGACGCTGGCCGCGACCTGGTCCGAGCCCTTGGCGCCCTGGCCCTTGGCCTCGGCGGGCCACGCCTTGGCGGGCTCGTACGGCCAGCCGGCGGTCGCCTTGAGGAACTTGGTGAAGTTGTCGCTGGTGCCCGACTCGTCCGAGCGGTGGAAGGCCGAGATCGGCGTGGACGGGAGCTTGGCGTCGGGGTTGTCGGCCTTGATGGCCGCGTCGTCCCACTTGGTGATCTTGCTGTCGAAGATGCCGCCGATGGTCTTGGGCGACAGCTGCAGGCCGTCCACGCCGGGGAGGTTGTAGACCACCGCGACCGGGCCGGTCACCATCGGGATGTTGATGGCCTTGCCGGTCTTGCACCGGGCGTCGGCCTGGGCGGGCTCGCCCTTGTCGTCCTTGAGAGCGGAGTCCGAACCCGCGAAGTCGACCGTGCCCGCGATGAACGACTGCACACCGGCACCCGAACCGCTCGGCTGGTAGTTCAGGCTCACGCCCGAGTTCTTGGCCTGGAAGTCCTTCTTCCACTGGTCGATCGCGTTGGCCTGGGCCGACGAGCCGGCGGCGTTGATGGTGCCGCTCAGGCCGTTGTCGTTGCCCGCGGCGGGGGCGCTGGCGGAGCTGGTGCCGTTCGTGCCCCCGGAGCTGTTGTTGTCTGTGCCGCACGCAGCGAGCGAGAGCGCGCCGACGACGGCGACGGCGGCGAGCCGGCCTGCATACTTCACGGTTGGGTTCCCCTCACTTGGTCCTTAGTCGTCCATGAAGTTATGCAGGCAAAGTGACTCAGACCCCCCAACAAGGGTGAACGTTCGGTGAACGCCCCTGGTCGTCTCCATCAATGTGACCAGCGAAGATGGGATGCATGAGCTATCGCGTGTGTCTCGTGTGCATGGGCAACATCTGCCGTTCCCCGATGGCGGAGGTGGTGCTCCGCCGGACCCTGGAGGAGCGCGGGCTCGGCGGCCGGGTAGTCGTCGAGAGCGCGGGCACCGGCGGCTGGCACGCCGGCGATCCGATGGACGAGCGGGCGCTGGGCATCCTGGCCGAGCACGGCTACGACGGCGCCGCCCACCGTGCCAGGCAGTTCACGCATGACTGGTTCGACCGTTACGACCTGGTGCTGGCGATGGACCGGGACAACGCGGCCAACCTGCGCCGCCTGGCGCCCGCCGACGTCGAGGTGCGCCTGTTCCGCTCGTTCGACCCCGGCGCGCCGGACGGCGCCGAGGTGCCCGACCCCTATTACGGTGGCCGCGAGGGTTTCGAGGAGGTGCTGACCATGCTGGAGACGGCCTCGAAGGGCGTGGCCGCGCACATCGCCGATGAGATCGACTGAGGACCTCGGCTCCTCCCACGGCCGCCGGCTGCAGCGCGGCGTGCTGGAGGACGGGCGGCAGGTGTTCGCCAAGATCGGTCCTGCCTCCGACGTGTTCGCCTCCGAGGCCGCCGGGTTGCGCTGGCTGGGCGAGGCGATCACCGTGCCCGAGGTCGTGGAGGCCGGCCCCGACCGGCTGGTGTTGTCGTGGGTGCCGCAGGAGGCGCCCACCGCCGAGGCGGCCCTGCGGTTCGGCCGTGACCTGGCCCGTCTGCACCGCGCCGGGGCGGCCGGGTTCGGCGCGCCCTGGCCGGGGTTCATCGCCGAGTTGCCCATGGACAACTCGCCCGACGGCGACTGGCCGTCCTTCTACGCGACCCGGCGGGTGATGCCGTTCCTGCGCCGGGCGCGGCTGCCGGCCGCGGACGTGAGGCTGGTCGAGCGGGCGGTGGAGCGGTTCGCCGAGGTGGCCGGGCCGCCCGAGCCACCCGCCCGCGTCCATGGGGATCTGTGGAGCGGGAACGTGTTGTGGTCCGGCGGCACCGGGGTGCTCGTCGATCCGGCGGCCCACGGCGGGCACCGGGAGACGGACCTGGCCATGCTCGCCCTGTTCGGGCTGCCGTACCTGGATCGGGTGATGGGGGCGTACCAGGAGGAGTTCCCGCTCGCGCCGGGGTGGCGGGAGCGGGTGCCGCTGCACCAGCTCCATCCGCTGCTGGTGCACGTGGTGCTGTACGGAGCCTCCTACCGCGACTCGTTGCTGAATGCGGTCGCCCGGGTGTTGTCGCTCTGAACAACCGATAAAGAAATAGGGGATCCAGCCGCGCGAAGCATTTCTCCGCCCAAGGGGAGGAAAGAGGACGACGGCCGGGTAAAGTTGGCGGATTTCGTATCCGGCGGCCCCGGCCGAAAACTCATTAAGGCGTTTCCTTCTTCCCCCTGAGTCAATTGGAGGGCGCATGGCGGACGACCCCACGCACGGCGCACTGGCCCTGACCCCGCTGGTCTGGGGGCCGCCCGGAGCCCGGCCCGACGAACGCAGGCTGCGCCAGCTCGGGCAGGCGCTGGCCGAGGTGCTGACGGGTCGCCGCCCGCCGGAGTCGGTGGCCGACCGGCTCACCGGCCGGGCCTACCGCGACCTCGTCAGGGCCGGGCAGATGATCTCCGCCGATCGGCCGCCGTTCGTCGGGAGCCCGCACGTCAAGGAGCCGCGGGAAGGGGCCGTCGAGATGTGCGTGCTGGTGCACTGCGGCGAGCGCAGTCACGTTCTGGCCGTACGGCTGGAGCGGCACGGCCACCGATGGTTGTGCACCGACTTCGAGACGGCCTGAAGCGGGCTCTCAGGAGGTGATCGTGGTGCCGTTGAGCCGGTTCAGCACCTCGTCGTGGAGGGCGCCGTTCGTGCAGACCAGGCTGCCGCCCTCCAGGCCGCGCACGCCGGCGAGGTCGGTCCAGACGCCGCCGGCCTCCTCGACGATCACGGTGAGGGCCGCCATGTCCCAGGGCGACAGCTCCGGCTCGGCGGACACGTCGGCCGAGCCCTCGGCGACCATCATGTGCGACCAGAAGTCGCCGTACGCGCGGGTGCGCCAGCAGGCGCGGCCGAGGTCGAGGAAGTTGTCCAGCTTGCCGAGCTTCTCCCAGCCGCCGAAGCTGGAGTAGGAGAAGGAGGCGTCCTCCAGCCTGGTGACCGAGGAGACGCTCATCCTGGAGGCCTTGGCCAGGCTCCTGCCGGTCCAGGCGCCGCCGCCGGTCGCCGCCCACCAGCGACGGCCGAGCGCGGGGGCCGACACCAGGCCGACGACGACCTTGCCGTACTCCATGAGGGCGATCAGCGTGGCCCACACGGGCACGCCGCGCACGTAGTTCTTGGTGCCGTCGATGGGGTCGATGATCCACGACCGGGCTCCCCACCCGGTCTTGCCGAACTCCTCGCCCACCACCGCGTCACGCGGCCGGGCCCGGCGCAGCGTGCCGCGGATGGCCTCCTCGACGGCGCGGTCGGCGTCGCTGACCGGCGTCAGGTCGGGCTTGGTCTCGACCTTGAGGTCGACCGCCTTGAAGCGCCGCATGGTCAGGTCGTCGGCGGCGTCCGCCATGACGTGAGCGAGGCGTAGATCGTCGTTGTAACCCTGCACGGTCAGCCACGCTATCGCGTCGGTCGTGCCGGACATCAGTCACCGGCGCCCCTTTTCTGGTAACTCCCTTTTCACCTACTGACCAGTAACATGTCTCCTATGTCCACTGATGTAGGTGCCTTCCTTCTCGAAACCGTTCCATTCGCCCGTACGTTGGGGATCGTGTTCGACTCGGTCGAGGACGGCCGGGCGGAATGCCGGCTGCCCGACCGGCCCGAGCTGCACAACCACGTGGCCGGGCCGCACGCGGGCACGCTGTTCACCCTGGCCGAGTCGGCGTCGGGCGCGGCGGTGCTGTCCAGGTTCGGCGACCAGCTCAGCCGCAGCGTGCCGCTGCCCACGACGGCGACCATCGAGTTCCGGAAGGTGGCCCTGGGGGAGGTGCGGGCCGAGGCGCGGGTGGCCGCCTCGAGGGAGGAGGTCGTCGGCAAGCTGGACGCCGGCGAGCGGCCGGTCTTCGACGTGCTGGTCGACGTGCGCGACGCGGCCGGCACCCTGGTCTCCAGCCTCACCGTCACCTGGACGCTGCGCCCCAACCGCCCCTGAACGGCCGGTGATCAGGCGGCGGGCTCGTCGGGGGCACCCTCGCGGCTGGACAGCAGGCGGCGCAGCGACTCCAGGCGGGTCGGGTCGGCGTTGCCCGCGGCCGCCCAGGCGTCGAGCGCGCAGCCGTCGCCGAGATGGGTGCAGCCCTTCGGGCAGGTGACCGTGCCCTCCACCAGGTCGGGGAAGGCGGCCAGCACGGTCTCGACCGACACGTGGGCCAGGCCGAAGCTGCGCACCCCCGGCGTGTCGATGATCCAGCCGCCCTCGGGCAGCTCCAGCGCGACGGCCGAGGTGGAGGTGTGGCGGCCGCGGCCGGTGACCGCGTTGACGTGCGAGACCGCGCGGTTGGCATCGGGCACCAGGGCGTTGACCAGGGTGGACTTGCCCACGCCCGAATGGCCCACCAGCACGCTGATGCGGCCGGCCAGGTGGTCGCGCAGCTCGTCGAGGGAGCCGCCCTTGTGGACCACGATGTGCGGCACGCCCAGCGGCTCGTACAGGGCGACCAGCTCGTCCGGCGAGGCGAGGTCGGACTTGGTCAGGCAGAGCAGGGCGTCGATCCCGGCGTCGAACGCCGCCACCAGGATCCGGTCGATCATCCGGGGCCTGGGCGGCGGGTCGGCCAGCGCCGTGACGATCACGAGCTGGTCGGCGTTGGCCACGACCGGGCGCTCGATGCCGTCGGTGTCGTCGGTGTCGTCGGCCGAGCGGCGCAACATCGAGGTGCGCGGCTCCACACGGACCACCCTGGCCAGCGTGTCGGGGCGGCCCGACACGTCGCCGACCAGGGCCACCCGGTCGCCGACCACGATGCCCTTGCGGCCCAGCTCGCGGGCCTTCATGGCGACCACGAGCCGGCGCTGCTGCTGCTTGCGCTTGTGGCCGCGCTCGGGCTCGACCAGGGTGGTGTAGCGGCCCCGGTCGACGGCGACCACGAAGCCCTCCACGGCGTCCTCGTGCGCGGGACGGATGCGGGTGCGCGGGCGCGAGCCCTTGCCCGGCCTGACCCGTACGTCGTCCTCGTCGTACTCCCGCTTTCTCAGCGGTCCGCTCCCATGCGCTCGCTTCCTCTCACGCCTGACCCTCCTGCGAAGTGCCCCCGCCGCCTGCCGCGAAACGCGCGATCATCGCCGCTCATCGGGCCTCCAGCATCGCCGCCCACATCTGGACGAACTCCGGCAACGTCTTGGCGGTCGTCGCGATGTTCTCCACCTCCACGCCCGGCACCGCGAGGCCGATCACGGCCCCGGCCGTGGCCATGCGGTGGTCGTCGTAGCTGTGGAACACGCCGCCGTGCAGCGGGCGGGGACGGATGAGCAGGCCGTCGGCCGTCTCCTCCGCGTCGCCGCCGAGGGCGTTGATCTCGGTGGCCAGCGCGGCCAGCCGGTCGGTCTCGTGGCCGCGCAGGTGGCCGACCCCGCGGATGCGGCTCGGCGTGGTGGCCAGGGCGGCCAGCGCGGCGATCGTGGGGGTCAGCTCGCCCACCTCGTGCAGGTCGGCGTCGAGGCCCTTGACCTCGCCCGTGCCGGTGACGACCAGGTCGTCGCCGTCGCGGGTCACCGTGGCGCCCATGGTGGTGAGCAGGCCGCGCAGCGCGTCGCCCGGCTGGGTGGTCTCCGCCGGCCAGCAGGGGACCGTGACCGTGCCGCCCGTGACCAGCGCGGCGGCCAGGAACGGCGCCGCGTTGGACAGGTCGGGCTCGACCGTCATGTCCCTGGCCGCGATCGGGCCCGGCTCGACCCGCCACACGTCGCGCTCGGTGTCGTCGACCCTGACCCCGGCCTCGCGCAGCATGTGGACGGTCATCTCGATGTGCGGCTGGGAGGGCACCGGCGGGCCGACGTGCCGGATCGTCACGCCCTTCGCGAACCGCGCGGCCGTCAGCATCAGCCCCGAGACGAACTGCGAGGAGCCGGAGGCGTCGATGGTGACCTCGCCGCCGGTCAGCGGCCCGGTGATGGTGAACGGGAGCGCGTCGTTGTCGATGCGCGCCCCGAGCGCGCGCAGGGCGTCGAGGATCGGGCCCATCGGACGCCTGCGGGCGTAGGGGTCGCCGTCGAAGAAGACCGAGCCGTCGGCCAGCGCCGCCATCGGCGGGACGAACCGCATGACCGTGCCCGCCAGCCCGGCGTCGATGCGCGCGCCGCCGCGGACCGGGCCCGGCGTCACCTCCCAGTCGACCGCGTCGGTGGTCTCGCGCACGGCCGTCAGCGTGGCGCCGAGCGCGCGCAGGGCCGACACCATGAGGTCGGCGTCGCGGCTGCGCAGCGCCTGGCGCACGACGCCCGGACCGTCGGCCAGCGCGGCGAGCAGCAGCGCCCGGTTGGTGACGGACTTGGAGCCGGGCAGGCGGACGGAGGCGTTGACGGGCGTGTCGGCCGTCGGCGCGGGCCAGTGCTGAGCGGGCATGTCCAAAGCCTACTGGGCCTGGTACGGCGCGTTCACAGCCTGTGGACGACGCGTCGCCCTTCCGTGAAGCCGAGCCGCCCCGGCCGGAGGCGAAGCCGCGAAGCGAGACCCGGACGTATGGCAATGTGGGGACATGTGCGGTAGATACGCCTCGGCGCGCAAGAAGCACGAACTGCTGGAGGAGTTCCAGGTCGAGCTCGACGGCGAGCCCGACAAGGAGCTGGGCGCCGACTTCAACGTCGCCCCCACCAAGAACGTCTACGCGGTCATGAGCCGGACCTCCAAGGAGGACGAGCACGCGGTCCGGCAGCTCAGGATCGTCAGGTGGGGCCTCGTGCCGGTCTGGGCCAAGGACCCGTCGATCGGCTCCCGGCTGATCAACGCCAGGGCCGAGACGCTGGCCGAGAAGCCGTCGTTCCGGCAGGCGTTCGCCAAGCGCAGGTGCCTGATCCCGGCCGACGGCTACTTCGAATGGATGGCCGTCGAGGGCGAGAAGAAGAAGCAGCCGTACTTCATCCACCCGGCCGACGGTGGCGTGCTGGCCATGGCCGGCCTGTACGAGTTCTGGAAGGACCGCACCCGCGACGACGACGACCCGCTCAAGTGGCTGGTGACCTGCACGGTCATCACCACGGACGCGGAGGACCAGCTCGGCCGCATCCACGACAGGATGCCCATGATGATCGAGCGCGACCGCTGGGCCGACTGGCTCGACCCGGGCCTCACCGACACCGAGCGCGCCTCACGACTCCTGGTGCCCGCGGAGGCCGGGAGGCTGGCGGCATATCCCGTTTCTACTGATGTCAATAATGTCCGGAACAATGGGCCGGATCTCATCAAACCGCTTCCCGACGAGGAGGAAGCCAGCCTTTTCTAAAGGTGTAAGAAGCATGGTAAGTGGGCATTCGGTGAGGAAAGCGATGCGACCGTTCACTCGGTGTCACCGCCACAACATGCCCCTAATTGCGCCGGGCGGGACAACCGGGGAGTCCTAGCCGCGGGCTTCCCCCTTTTCACCCGGAGGTGCGGATTCGTGGACGTCACGACCGCTCGTAAGCGGCTCGAAGACATGCTCGCGGAGCTGGACCGCTCGATCGGGGTCCTTCAGGGCGACCCCGTCGCGATCCGCGAGCACTCGGCGGCCGACGCGGGCTCCGACCTCACCGACGCCGACCGCGCGCAGGCCATGCTCACCGTGGCGACCGCGCAACGCCGCGCGGTGACCGAGGCGATCAGGCGCCTGGACGAAGGCGCGTACGGCAGGTGCGTCGACTGCGACAAGCCGGTGCCCGAGGGCAGGCTGGAGGCCCGCCCGGAGGCCGCCCGCTGCGTGCAGTGCCAGGGGAAACGCGAACGCCGCCGCTGACCGGCCGCACAGCTGACCGGCCGCCGCAGCCGAAGGCCGCCGGTCACGGAGAACGGCGGCCCTCGGAAAGCCGGGCGGCGGGTCAGCTCTTGCGCGCGCTGGCCACCAGGTGGATGCCCACCGTGTCGTCGTCGTCGGGATGGGCGTCGAGCTCGGTGCGCACGAGCCAGGTCAGGGCCCGCCCGTCGGACCCGAGCACGTGGTCAACCGTGGACGGCGACAACACCGTGCGCGGCCGCATCCACTCCACCTCCAGCCCGGCCCCCATCAGCAGCTCGCGGAGCTGGCCGCTGCTGAAGCAGCGCGTGATGCTGCCGTCGGGCCAGGGCACCAGCATGACCTCGCCGGTCTGCCGCAGGTGCTGCCACTGCTCCTGCTCGGCCAGGATCGCCATGCCGAGCACCAGCGAGTCGACGCACACCAGCGCCCGCCCGCCCGGACGCAGCACCCTGGCCACGTCGCTCATCGCCGACTCGGCCATGAGCTCGATCGACATCGCGCGTTCCTCGGCGACCACCGCGTCGACGCTCTCATCGGGAAGAAAAGCCAGATCATCGGCGCGTACGTGCCGAACCCGGTCGGCGTCCCGCAAACGGGACTGCGCGTCCACGGTCCGGCGGAAGTCGAGCACCTCGATCACCCGGTGTCCCGCCCTCGCGGCCTGGCCGGACCAGCGTCCGCGGCCGCCGGACAGATCGAGGATCACCGACGGTTCGCCGGGGAGCCAGCGGTTCAGTTGCTCGGCGGCGACGGCGCGGTAGAAGGTCCAGTACGGCCCGAGCGTCCCAGAGCCGTTCAGTTCCTCGGCCGGAATGGGCAGCACACGCGACTCCTGAGTTCCGGAAAAAGGGCTACCAGCCGGTACGTATGGACGTTCCCCGCACCGGGTCCTCTGTACCTTCTATCTTGCGGGAACAGACAAGGGCGCGGGCGTGTTGCGACGAGCATGCTCACATTGGAAAGACCGCGCCCCGATGACCAGGAGGTCATCGGCCAGCGGGTATTCTCCCCTGAGTACGGTGTACCGCCACAGCCGGCCACCGGTGATCTTAGGGGGTGGGTCCGGTGCCCGCGACAGGCGCGGAGACTCTGGAGCAGCGCAGCGAGCGGTTCGAGCGCGACGTCATGCCGTATCTCGAACAGCTCTACTCCGCCGCGCTCCGGATGACCCGGAATCCAGCGGACGCGGAGGACCTGCTTCAGGAGACCTTCGCCAAGGCATTCGCGTCGTTCCACCAGTTCCAGGAGGGCACGAACCTCAAGGCGTGGCTCTACCGGATCCTGACGAACACGTTCATCAACAGCTACCGCAAGAAGCAGCGTGAGCCCAAGCAGTCCGGCACCGAGGAGATCGAGGACTGGCAGCTCGCGCGCGCCGAGTCCCACACCTCGAGCGGGCTGAAGTCGGCCGAGGTCGAGGCGCTGGAGCACCTCCCCGACGGCGACATCAAGCAGGCGCTCGCGGCGCTGCCGGAAGAGTTCAGGATCGCCGTCTACCTCGCCGACGTCGAAGGCTTCCCCTACAAGGAGATCGCCGACATCATGGGCACTCCCATCGGCACCGTGATGTCCAGGCTGCATCGGGGACGCAGGCAGCTCCGGGGCCTCCTTGAGGACTACGCCCGCGAGCGCGGCCTGGTCCCCTCGGAGGGATCGAAATGAGCTGTGGTAACCCGCACGACACCGACTGTCGCGAGGTGCTGGACAAGGTCTACGCCTATCTCGACGGCGAGCTGACCGAGGGTGACGTCTCCGACATCCGCGTGCATCTCGACGAGTGCAGCCCGTGCCTGAAGGAGTACGACCTCGACAAGGCGGTCAAGGCGCTCGTGGCCAAGCACTGCGGCTGCGATCCCGTCCCCGCCGATCTGCGTTCCAAGGTGCTGGCGCGGATCGAGCAGGTGAGGTCGGAGCTGGCCGACTAGGATTCACGCCATGCGCGTCCTAGTCACCGGTGGTGCCGGTTTCATCGGGTCGAATCTCGTCGACCGCCTGCTCGCGGACGGACACGAGGTCGTCGCCGTAGACGACCTGTCCTCCGGCAGCAGGGACAACCTGGTCAACGCCGCCGAGAGCGACCGTTTCAGCCTGCACGTCCTCGACGTGCGCGACCCGGCGATCATCGGGCTGGCGGCCGAGCTGCGGCCCGAGGTCATCTGCCACCTGGCCGCCCAGATCAGCGTACGCAAGAGCGTCGCCGACCCCGTCCACGACGCCCGGCTCAACGTCGAGGGCACCGCGTCGGTGCTGACGGCGGCCAAGGAGGGCACCACGCGCAAGGTGGTGTTCGCCTCGTCCGTGGCGGTCTACGGCCGGCCCGCCACGATCCCCGTGCCCGGCGACGCGCCCACCGACCCGCGCTCGCCGTACGCGGCCTCCAAGCTGAGCGCCGAGACCTACCTGGCGACCTTCCGCGCCCTCTACGGCCTGGAGTACACCACGCTGGTGCTCTCCAACGTCTACGGCCCGCGCCAGTCGCCCGACGGTGAGGCCGGCGTCGTGTCGATCTTCACCGACGCCCTGCTCAACGGCACCCCCACCGTCCTCTACGGCGACGGCACCCAGACCCGCGACTACGTCTACGTCGACGACGTGGTCGACGGCTTCGTCCGGGCCTGCGGCAGCGAGGGCAACGGCCGCCGCTTCAACCTCGGCACCGGCATCCAGACCACCGACAGGCGCCTGCACTCGCTGATCGCCGACGCGGCCGGGGCCCACGACAAGCCGGGCTTCGCGCCCCCGCGCGTCGGCGACCTGCCGGCGATGGCCGTCGATCCGGTGCCCGCCCACGAGGGGCTTCGCTGGGAGCCGCGCACCGACCTGCCGACCGGCGTGAAGAGCACCGTGGCCTGGGCGCGGAGTCGCGCCAGGTAGTTGCTTGATTACACTTTGCTTGCGATTTCCCGCTCGGCCCGTACGGTGACGTCGTCTTCTGTAGCGTGAGCTCCAGAAGTCGACGTGGAGGCATGTGGGATGTTGAAGGACAGGTTCACCCGGTCGCTCGCCGCCGTCATCGTGGTCACCTCGATGGTGGTCCTGGCCGGCATCGGCGCGCTTCCGCCAGGGGTTTCCTGGACCTGACCGCCGTAGGGGGCCGCAATGCGTGACCTGCCCTGGCCCGCGAGGGTCTACCTGGTCGCCGTGATCGCGGCGGCGGCCGCTCTCATCGGGCACAGCGCGATCGTCTCCGGCCCGCTCGTGGCGCCGGAGAATCTGGACATCCTGCTGGTGCTCGCGCTGCTCTTCCTGGTGTGCGAGTCGATGCCGACGCTGCTCAACGTGGAGCAGTTCGCGGTGTCGGTGAGCTTCTCGGCGTCGCTGGCCGCGGTCGTGCTGATCGGGCCGGAGGGCGCGGCGCTGGTGGGGCTCACCGCCGCGGTCAGTGTGCGGCCGGGGCTGCCGCTGATCAAGCGGCTGTTCAACGGCGCCCAGTTCGCCATCTGCGGCTACGCCTCCGGCTGGGTCTACGAGTGGCTCCATGGCACGGTCGGGGTGCCGCGGGTCAACGAGTTCGACAGCCTCATCGGCCCCTACGCCGCCGCGACCGCCGTGTTCGTGCCGCTCAACATCGTGCTCACGCTGACCATGATCAGCCTGGCGACCAGTGTGCGGGCCACGGAGGTGCCGCTGCGGGGCATGGTCCAGTTCCTGCTGTCCTACCTCGGTTACGGCACGTTCGGGCTGCTGGTGGCCGGGTTGTGGGCGACCGTGCAGTCGATCTCGGCGGTGCTGGTGCTGATGCCGCTGTTCGTGGCCCGGTGGGCGTTCGGCCAGTACCACGCCCAGCAGCGCTCGTACGACGCCACCATCGCCGCGCTCTGCCAGGCCGTCGAGACCAAGGACTACTACACCCGGGGCCACTGCACGCGCGTCTCGCTCGCCTCCAGCATGATCGCCGAGGAGATCGGCATGAGGCTCGAACGCCTGCGCGCCATCCGCTACGCCGGCATGCTCCACGACGTCGGCAAGCTGGGCGTGCCCACGAAGGTGCTGCAGAAGGACGGCCCGCTCACCGAGGGAGAGCTCGCCGCGATCCAGCTCCATCCGATGCGCGGGCTGGAGATCGTCCGCGGCATCGGCTTCCTCGACGAGGCCTACGCCGGGATCATGCACCACCACGAGCGCCACGACGGCACCGGCTACCCGATGGGCCTGGCCGGCGACGAGATCCCCGAGTTCGCCAAGGTGATCGCGGTGGCCGACGCGTTCGACTCGATGACCTCCGACCGTTCCTACCGGGGGGCGCGCCCGGTCGAGGTGGCGGTGGAGGAGCTGCGCAAGTGCGCCGGCACGCACTTCGACCCGGTCATGGTGGCCGCGTTCATCCGGGCGCTGGACCGTAATCCCTGGCAGCCGCCGCGCCGGGTCGAGGCGCCGCCGCCCGACGCCGCCGAGGCGACGATCAAGGACCACGACGACCCGACGATGCCGATCCAGGTCGTGAGCGGGCCATGACCACCACAGAGCGCGCCCGGCGCGCCGACAGGACGCCGACCACGGTCCTGCGCCGGCTCGACTCCGGCCAGTTGCTGCTGATCTGTGCGGCCGGTCTGGTCGCCGTCGCGGGGGTGGCGCACACGGCGGCCGTGGGGCTCGACCGTCCCGAGATCGCCATCGGGTTCGGCGCGTTGATCGCGGTCGGCGAGCTGGCCCGGCTGACCATGCCGGGCAACAGGGAGGTCGCGCCCATCGGCGCCGCCGCGGCGCTCGGCTACACCCTGCTGCTCGACCTCAGCCAGAACCAGTTGCGCCACTCCGCGCTGCAGGTCGTGGCCGTGATCGCGGCCGGGATGGTCGCGGGCGCGCTGCCCCACCTGGCCGTCGGCCGGCCGCCGCGGCTCGACGCGATGGCCCGCCGCCTGCTCACCGGCGCGCTGCTGGCCTTCGCCTTCCGCCCGCTGGCCGACCCGCTCTACCAGCTCACCAAGCCGCCGCCGGGCGCTCACACCTGGTGGCCGGCGCTCGTGGTGATGGTCTCGCTGATCACGGTGACGCTGCTGGTCGACGTGCTGATCGCGGCGCTGCTGCGGGCCGAGCGGCTGCGCACCGCGTTCCGGGTGGCGGTGCGCGACGAGATCAACATGGCGTTCCCGCTGGGGGCCGCGGTGGCCGCCTCCGGCGTGCTGCTCGCGCTCGCCACGCACAGCATGGACCTGGTGGCGCTGCTGGTGTTCGCCGCGCCGCTGCTGGTCACGCAGGTGGCCTTCCGCAAGTACGCCGGCATCCGCGCCACCTACCTGCAGACCGTCCGCGCCCTGTCGCGGGTCACCGAGGTCGGCGGCTACGTCGAGCCGGGCCACTCGCGCCGGGTGTCCCGGCTGGCCGTGGCCGTCGGCCGGGAGCTGGGCATGGCCGAGCCTGAGCTGCTGGAGCTGGAGTACGCGGCCCTCATGCACGACATCGGCCAGCTCTCGCTGCGCGACCCCATCCCGGGCGGCGCCACCGTGCTGGCCGATCCGGAGCAGGCGCGGCGCATCGCCGAGCTGGGGGCCGAGGTGATCAGGCAGACGGGCGTGCTCGACCGGGTGGCCGAGGTGGTCCGGAGGCAGTGCGACGAGATCGCCGACGACCCGCCGCTGTCCAGCCGCATCATCAGGGTCGCCAACGCCTACGACGACCTGGTGGGCCCGTCCACCGACCGCGACCGGTCGGGGGCGGCGCTGGAGCGCATCGGGCTCACGGCGGGCAGTGCGTACGACGCCGCCGCGCTCGACGCCCTGACCCGGGTGGTCGGCAGAGGCCGTGTCTAGCTGATTGCCCGCCTTTGTGGGGTTCCTACAGATCATTCTCCGTTGATCGGTACTTCACGGGAAAGGGGACGGGCCGACGGCGGTCATAGGGTTGTCCGCGTGATTGCTGAGACGCTCGGACCCGTTCTGATCGCCAACCGGGGGGAGGTCGCCCGGCGGATCATCCGTACGGTCAGGCGGATGGGCCTGCGTGCCGTCGCCGTCCATTCCGAGGCCGACGCCGGGCTGCCGTTCGTGCGCGAGGCCGACGAGGCGGTGCTGATCGGCCCGGCCGCCCCCGCGCAGAGCTATCTCGACCCTGCCAGGGTGCTGGACGCGGCCCGCGCCACGGGAGCGGGCGCGGTGCACCCCGGTTACGGCTTCCTGTCGGAGAACGCCGCGTTCGCGCGGGCGGTGATCGAGGCCGGGCTCGTGTGGATCGGGCCGACGCCGGAGTCCATCGACCGCATGGGCGACAAGATCAACGCCAGGAACCTCATGGAGCAGGCGGGCGTGCCCGTCGCCGCGGGCACCAGGGAGCCGGTCACCGACCTGGTCGCGGCGCTCGACGCGGCCGAGCTGATCGGCTACCCGGTCATGGTCAAGACCGCCGGCGGCGGTGGCGGGATCGGCATGAGCGTGGCCCGTGACGACGCCGGGCTGGCCAAGGCGTTCGAGCAGGCGGCCAGGGCGGCGGCCAGGTTCGCCGCGGCGGCCGCGGCGGGCGGCGCGGGCGACGCGCTGGCCGGGCCCGCGGTCCTGCTGGAGCGCTACGTCGAACGTGCCCGCCACGTCGAGGTGCAGATCCTCGGCCTGCCCGACGGCCGGGTGCTGGCCCTGGGCGAGCGCGACTGCTCGGTGCAGCGCCGCCACCAGAAGGTCGTCGAGGAGTCGCCGTCCCCCGGCATCGGCCCCGAGCTGCGCGAACGCATGCTGGCCGCGGCCGTGCGGGCCGGCGAGGCCGTCGGCTATCTCGGCGCGGGCACGGTCGAGTGCCTGGTCGACGCCGACGCCCAGGACTTCGTGTTCCTGGAGATGAACACCAGGCTGCAGGTCGAGCACCCCGTCACGGAGCTGGTCACCGGCCTCGACCTGGTGGAGCTGCAGCTCCGCGTGGCCGCCGGGGAGAGCCCGGAGATCACGGTGGCGCCCGAGGGGCACGCGATCGAGTTCCGGGTCTACGCCGAGGACCCCAAACGCTTCCTGCCCGGGCCCGGCCGGATCACGACCTGGGACGAGCCCGCCGGCGACGGCATCCGCGTCGACTCCGGCTACGAGGCGGGCAACACGGTGACCATGTTCTACGACCCGCTGATGGCCAAGCTGTGCGTGCTCGGGGCCGACCGTACCGAGGCGCTGGAGCTGGGACGCAAGGCGGTCGCGGAGTTCACCGTCGAGGGGCCGAAGAGCAATCTGCCCTTCTGCGCCGAGCTGCTGGAGAACCCGGCATTCGTCGCGGGAGACTACGACACGGGTCTGGTCGGGCGAATGCGGGCCTGACCCGGTCGACATTGTTGGTGGCGTCGGAAGAGGAGAGCACCGGTGGCCGAGGTACGCGCCGAGATGGTGGCGAACGTGTGGAAAGTGGTCGTCCGGGAGGGCGAGGCGGTCTCCGAGGGGGACACGCTGGTCATCCTCGAGTCGATGAAGATGGAGATCCCCGTGCTCGCCGAGGACGAGGGCGTGGTGTCGCAGCTCAAGGTGGCCGAGGGCGACGTGATCCAGGAGGGCGACCTGATCGCCGTCATCGACTGAGGCGGGCCAGGAACCTGGCGCGGTCGACGACCACCCGCTCGACCGTGCCCCGGCCCACGAGCGTGCCCTGCCGGTCGCGGGCCTCGAAGGCGAAGACCAGGCGCCGGCCGTCCACGTCGGTGAGCTCGGCGGTGAGCTCGACGTGGTCGCCGACGGCGCTGGCGGCCAGGTGTTCGAGCTCGACCCGGGTGCCGACGGACGTCTCGCCCTCGGCCAGGTGCGGGCGCACGGCCTCGACGGTGGCCCGTTCGGCCAGCGCGAGCAGCCTGGGCGTGGCCAGCACGGGCACGTCGCCGCTGCCGGCCCGCTCGGCTGTGTCGGATCTCTCGACCATGGTGAGCAGTTGCGAGCGGAGGCCAGGTGAGAGCGTCATGGAGGTCAGCCTACCGAGGGCTGTTCTGATCTCCAGGAAACGCGGACAACACCGCCCATAAGGCTCCAGGATAGGGTTTGTACGGCTTGCGGCATATGAGTGGCATATGGGGCTCCTGGGACAGGTACACTCTCGGGGTTTCCGTGACCACTGTGTTACCTCACCGCGACAAAAGTTCGCTTTGTTGGAGAACCGCGGGGTGGGCGAGGTTACCGATGTAGGGGGGTAGCGGGGGAGTCATGGTTGCCCAAGGCACGACGCTGGCGGGGCGGTATCGACTGGATACCCGCATCGGCGCCGGCGGCATGGGCGAGGTGTGGCGAGGCGAGGACATCGTGCTCGCCCGCACCGTCGCCGTCAAAGTGCTGCTCCCAGGCCGCATGGATGATCGGGGGTTCGTCGCCAGGTTCCAGGGGGAAGCCAGGGCGATGGCCACGATCAACCATTCCGGCGTGGTCGACGTCTACGACTACGGGGTGAGCGGCGACACCGTCTACCTCGTGATGAAGTTCGTGGACGGGGAGCCGCTCGACCGGCTGCTGGCCCGGCTCGGCCGGATCCCGCCGCAGGCGGCCATGGAGCTCATCGCGCAGGCCGCCTCGGCCCTGCAGGCGGTGCACGACCAGGGGATCGTCCACCGCGACGTGAAACCGGGCAACCTGCTCGTGCAGCGCGACGGCACGCTGGTGCTCACCGACTTCGGGATCGCCCGTTCCGACCTGGCCAACCGGCTGACCGACGCCGGCATGGTGCTGGGCACGGCCGCCTACTGCGCGCCCGAGCAGGCCGAGGGCGCGCCCGTCACGCCGGCCGTGGACATCTACGCGCTCGGTGTGGTCGCCTACGAATGCCTGCTGGGACAGCGGCCGTTCGACGGTGACAGCGCGGTCACGATCGCGCTCAAGCACATCCGCGAGGCCCCGCCGCCGCTGCCCGCCGACATCCCGCCGCAGATCAGGACGCTGGTGGAGGTGGCCCTGTCGAAGGACCCCGCCCGGCGGTTCCCGACGGCGAAGGCCATGAGTGAGGCGGCCCGCGCGGCCGGGCAGGGCCAGGCGATCACGCCGGTGGCCGAGATCGCGCCGCCGGCCACGGGCGCCACGATGGCCGCGCCGCCCGAGTCGTACCAGACCGGCGCCTACCAGGCGGGCCACTCCCAGCCGACGGCCGCCCACCAGCCGGGCCAGCCGCCCGCCTACCCGGGAGGACAGCCGCCGGCCGGGGCCGGCGCGTTCCAGACGGGGGCGCACCTGCCGGCCTCGTCGGAGGAGACCACCGCCGCCGTCGGCGAGCGCCGCCCGGGTGGCCGCCGCGCCGCCAAGGCGCCGCGCAGGACCGGCCTGGTCGTCGGCCTCGCGGTCGCGGTGGTGCTCGGCGTGGGCGCGGGTGCGGTCGCGCTGACGGGCATGGTGCCCGGCGCGCCGACGCCGACCGTCACGGCCTCCAACGATGGCAACAGCGACGACATCCCCGGCCCGACGAAGAACGGTCCCACGAAGACCAGGCCCCCGACGAGGACTCCGACGAAGACGGCCGTGCCGCCCACCACCAGGCCGCCCACGCGCGACGAGACCGACGAGCCGACGGAGACGGCGGAACCGACGACCACGCCCACCACCACCCCGACCACCACGAAGGGACCGACCAAGTCGCCGTCGAGCACGCCGACGACGACGGTCAAGAACATCACGGTGCCCAAGGTCGCCGGGCTGCCCTTCCTCAAGGGGCAGGAGATGGTCGAGGCCGCGGGGCTGCTGGTGCGCGTCCGCGACTCGTCCGTGACCACCGACGACCCCGCCTGCCGCAGGATCACCAAGACGGTGCCGGCCGGCGGCACGGTGGTCCCGGAGACGAAGGTGGTCACGCTCTACGTCATCGACGGCATCTGCACGACGCCGACGCCGTCGCCGACCCCCACGGCCACGCCGAAGTCGTAGGGGGTCAGATCCCCGTCGTGTTGCGGGGGTAGGCGACCTGCGGGTCGGTGGCGATGTTCACCATGTACGGGATGCCGGAGTCGAACGCCCTGCGCAGCGCCGGCCCGATCTCCGACGGCTTGGTGACCAGCTCGCCGCCGCCGCCCAGGGCGGTCACGACCTGGTCGTAGCGGCACTGCGGCTGGAGGTCGGCGGCCACGTCGTAGCCGTACAGGAGTTGCATGGGGTGCTTCTCCAGGCCCCACATGCCGTTGTTGCCGCAGATCATGACGACCGGCAGCCGGTGGCGGACGAGGGTGTCGACGTCCATCAGGGAGAAGCCGGCGGCGCCGTCGCCGAGCAGGAGCACGACCTGCGCGGACGGGCGGGCCAGGCGGGCGGCGATGGAGTAGCCGAGCCCGGTGCCGAGGCACCCGTACGGGCCGGGGTCGAGCCAGTTGCCCGGCTGCCTGGGCTCGACGTACTTGCCGGCGTAGGAGACGAAGTCGCCGCCGTCGCCGATCACCACGGCGTCGTCGGCCAGGACCTTGCCCAGCTCGCCGTAGATGCGCATAGGGTGGATCGGGTCGGTGTCGGCGGCCAGCAGCTCGGCGTCGTCCTCGATCGCTGCGGCGGCGGCCTCGGACAGCGTCGACAACCAGGGCGCGTACGAGCTGGGCTTGACCCCCGCGTCGCCGCAGGCCGCGCCGAGGCTCCACAACACCACCGACAGGTCGCCCGCGGCCTTGGCGGCGGGCTGCATGTGGGTGGCGAGCTGCGAGGGCGCGTCGGCGATGTGCACGACGCGGGCCAGCGGCGCGCCGTCCTTGCCGCCGAACCAGCCGTAGCCGAGCCGGAAGTCGAGCGGGGCGCCGATCACGATGACCAGGTCGGCCTGGGAGAAGGCCAGACCGCGGGCGCGGGTGACGAGCAGCTCGTGCCCGGCGGGCAGGATGCCGCGGCCCTGGCCGTTGGGGATGACCGGCAGCCGCCAGTTCTCGGCGAAGTCGCGCGCGGCCTCCTCGGCCCGGTCCATCCACACGTCGGAGCCGTAGACCAGCACCGGGCGCTCGGCCTCGGACAGCAGCCGGGCGATGGCGGCCAGGTCGTCGGGGTCGGGCTCCAGCGGCGAGGGCGACTGCGTGTGCACCTCGTGGGCGGGCGAGGGGGCGAACAGGTGGTCCATGTAGAAGTCGAGGAAGACCGGGCCGCGCTGGGGCGCGACGGCGGTGCGGAAGGCCGACTCGACGTCCTGGCCGATCGAGTCGGCGCCGGAGGCGGTGAACGACAGCTTGGTGATCGGGCCGAGCAGCGGCGGGTGGTCCATCTCCTGCAGGGCGCCGCTGCCCCAGCGCGACTGTGGCGCGCGGCCGCCCATGACGACCACCGGTGAGCCGTTGAAGTGCGCGGTCGCGATGCCGCTGACGCCGTTGGTGATGCCGGGCCCGGCGGTCAGCACGGCCAGGCCGGGCTTCCTGGTCAGCCGGGCCGTCGCCTCGGCGGCGAAGACCGCGCTCTGTTCGTGGCGCACGTCGAGGATGCGCATGCCCTCGTGGACCGCGCCGTCGTACAGCGGGAAGACGTGGCCTCCCGAGAGCGTGAACATGGTCTCGACGCCGTAGGCCTTGGACACGGCGACGGCGACGTCACCGGCGTGCTTCGCAGACTCCATGCCGGGAACTTACCAACCAGTGATAAGAGTAAACAGATCTTAAGGCTTGCGTCCGACCGCGCCGTAGCCCTCCACCTCGTCGGGCACGCCCACGGTCGCCGGTCGCCAGCGCGACACCGACACCAGACCGGGCTCGACGAGCTCCAGGCCGTCGAAGAAGCGCGCGATCTGTTCGGGGCTGCGCTGCACGTACGGCAGCGCGCCGCTGTCGTTGTACCGGTCGTGGGCGTCCCTGTTGGCCTGGCTGTGCACGTTCGTGCCGTCGTTGAGCGCCAGGTAGCTGCCGGCGGGCAGGGCGTCCAGGAGCTCGCCGACGATCGCGAGGGCGCTCTCGTCGTCGGTGATGTGGCCCATGATGCCGCTCAGGTTGAGGGCGACCGGCCGGCCGAGGTCGAGGGTCTTGGCGGCCGCACGGAGGATCACGCCGGGGTCGCGCACGTCGGCGTCGATGTAGTCGGTCGCGCCCTCGGGCGTGCCGACCAGCAGGGCGCGGGCGTGGGCCAGCACGAGCGGGTCGTTGTCGACGTAGACGACCCTGGACTCCGGCGCCAGGCTCTGGGCGATCTCGTGGGTGTTGTCGGCGGTGGGCAGGCCGGTGCCGATGTCGAGGAACTGCCGGATCCCGGCCTCGGCCGTCAGGTACGCGATCGTGCGCCTCAGGAACGCCCTGGACTCGCGGGCGCCCTCGCGCATGCCTGGGAAGATCTTCAGGAACTCGTCGCCCGCGATCCTGTCGACCTCGTAGTTGTCCTTACCGCCGAGCCAGTAGTTCCAGATGCGGGCGGAGTGGGGGACGCTGGTGTCGATCCCGGCCATGAAGGCTCCTTCGGGTGATGTCGCCGGGTTACAAACCTAGACGATCTCCACTATCCGCAGCAGACGCGGACGGACCCGAGCGGCGCCCGTGCCTCGATCTTCCTGGGCGCGCCCTTCGCCGCGTCGACCTCCACCTCGGTGCGGCGGCCCTCGGTCGTCACGTCGTAGGTCTCCGGCGGCAGCCGCAGGTCCACGTCGCCGGTGGCCCGCGCGACGGCCCTGACCGTGAGGGGCGGGTTGGCGAAGTCGAGCCGTACGTCGCCCGAGCCGGTCTCGACGTCGGCCTGGCCGCCGAGCATCGAGTTGCCGGAGACGGACCCGGAACCGGACCTGGCCCAGACCTCGCCGGTGACCCCGTCGGCCCGCACGTTCCCCGACACGGTCGTCAGCCGCACGGCGCCGACCACGTTGCTGACCGCGAGGTCGCCGACGGTCGTACGGGCATCGACCCCGGTCTCGAAGGGCACCAGCAGCGTGTAGTCCGCCTGGCACACGGGACCGTCCGGCCGGGGCGCGGTCCCGCACCGGATGTCCAGCCGCAGGGTGTCGCCGTTCCAGTCCTCGGTGATCACCGGCCGGTCGATCGAGGTCCACCCCACGGACCGGTAGATCGTCAGCTCTCCCGCGGGGCCCGGCACGATCTCGACGTTCACCTCGCCGCTGCCCGTGGTGACCTTCAGCGTGTCCAGCGTGAACGGGACAGACCTGGCCCGCGTCTCCTGCGGCGCGGTGGCCCGGGCGAACCCGTTCCAGACCAGCAGGACGGACAGCAGCAGGGCGGCCACCGTCGCCATGGCCCCCGCCGTCAGCCAGATGGTCCTCACGGCATGCTCCTGATCTTGAGGAACTGCAGGACGGCGAGCACCCGGCGGTGATCGCCCTCCGCGAGGGGCAGGTCGAGCTTGGTGAAGATGTTGCCGATGTGCTTGCCCACGGCGCCCTCGCTGAGCACGAGCGCCTGGCCGATGCCGGCGTTCGAGCGGCCCTCGGCCATGAGCTTGAGCACCTCGTGCTCGCGTGGCGTCAGCCGTTCCAGCGGGTCGCTGTCGCCGCGCAGCAGGAGCTGGGCGACGACCTCGGGGTCGAGGGCGGTGCCGCCGCCGGCGACCCTGCGCAGGGCGTCGATGAACTCGGCCACGTCGGCCACCCGGTCCTTGAGCAGGTAGCCGACGCCGCCGGTCGCGGTGGCCAGCAGGCGGGCGGCGTAGCGTTCCTCGACGTACTGGGAGAGCACCAGCACGGCCAGGCCGGGATGCTGGCGGCGCAGCACGAGAGCGGCGCGCAGCCCCTCGTCGGTGTGCGTGGGCGGCATCCGGACGTCGGTGATCACCAGCTCCGGCCGGTGCTCCTCGACGGCCCGCAGCAGGCCCTCGGCCTCGTCCACGGCCGCCACCACCCGCATGCCGGACGCGTCGAGCAGCCTGATCAGCCCCTCGCGCAGCAGGACGGAGTCCTCGGCCAGCACTACTCGCACGGCAGCTCCACCTCGATCGTGGTCGGCCCGCCGAACGGGCTGGACAGGCGCAGCGTCCCGTCCACGGAGTCGATGCGCTGGGCCAGGCCGCGCAGGCCGGTGCCGCCGTCGAGCCGGGCGCCGCCGCAGCCGTCGTCGTGGACGAGCACGTGCAGGCGGTCGCGCTCGCGCCGGACCATCACCTCGGCCCTGGTCGCGGCGGAGTGTTTGGCGATGTTGGTCAGTGCTTCGGACACGATGAAGAAGGCCACCGCCTCGATGGTCGGGGAGGCGCGCCGGTCGATGTCGACGCGCAGGCGTACGGGGAGAGGGGCGCGGGCCGCGACGCCGGACAGCGCCGCGTCGAGCCCCTGGTCGTTGAGCACGGCCGGATGCAGGCCGCGGACGAAGTCGCGCAGCTCCTTGAGCGCCTGCTTGGCCTCCTCGTGGGCCCGTTCGATCGCCTCACGGGCGGGCTCGGGCAGGTCGGTGAGGGTGGCCCTGGCCAGGCCGAGGTTCATGGCGAGCGAGACCAGGCGCTGCTGGGCGCCGTCGTGCAGGTCGCGCTCGATCCTGCGGCGCTCGGCGTCGGCGGCGTCGATCACCCCGGCCCGGCTCTCGGTCAGCGTCTCGATGCGCTGCCCCAGCTCGTTGCGGCTGGGCCCGAGCAGCGTGCGCGCCACCGACAGGTCGAGCGACGCCATGCCCCTGGCCAGGACCGGGGCGAGCAGCAGCAGCACCAGACCGGTCGCCATGGAGATCCCCACGATGACCGGATCGCGCAGATCGACGAGGAACACCAGCGGCGGCGCCTGCACCCGCGGCGGCACGAACGACAGCAGCCCCACCACGGCCCCGCCCCACGCCAGCGCGACGAGGAAAGCCGCCGCCGCGCCCACGAAGGGCGACAGCAGGTGGTAGGCGATCTGCCGCCAGGTGGCCGCCCTGCGCCAGCCGGCCGGCGCCACCGGCGGCGGGATGCGTACGTCGAGGAAGGCCGCGAACCTGGACCGCTGCACCCGGGTGAAGACCGGGACGCCGCGCCGCAGCACCGGCGGGGCCACGGCCAGCACCAGCGTCAGCCCGCCGAGCACCATGGCGACCGGCAGCCCGATCATCACGTGCGACGTGTCGAGCCAGGCACGCGCCGACCAGGGACGGGGGACTTTCATGCGTCAAAGGTATTGACCCACCAGACCTCCACGAAATGGGCCTGGTGTGCCGGTGGACGGTAGAGCTAACCCCACCCTCGAACAATTGCCGCACACAGAACATCTCACTCCAAAACAGAGCAAGGGGAGGTTCGCATGTTCGCAGCAGGGGTCGCCGCGCTGGCGGCCGCGTCCACGGTCCTGGGCGGGTTACCGCCCGGCATGTTGTTCCTGGAGAAGCACCCGCCCGCCAAGCAGTGGGAGACCTACACCGTCAAGAACTCCGTCGCGCTGCCGCTCCAGCTCGACCCGTGCCTGTCCTACCGGCGGCGGGACGGCGGCCGGCTGGAGGCGCGGGCCGTCCTCTACTCCAGCGAGGACGAGATGAAGTACGAGCAGCTCGTCGTCTACCGGAGCGTCCGGCACGCCAAGGCCGCCATGCGCATCCTGCGCGCGGACCTCAGGCGCTGCGCCGACGTGGGCAAGGGCGTCAACCGCCACCGCTACTTCAGCAAGCCCCTGGACGTGGGCGACGACGGCCTGCGCGCCGGCGGCCGGTTCTTCGAGAGCGGCGAGCACGCGGTCGCGGTCAGGCGCGGCGCGGCCCTCTACATCGTCGGCGAGTCGGCCTGGCCCACCAGAAGCCTGCCGCTCAAGGGCTTCCGCGGGCTGATCGACCAGGCGCGCCAGATGACCGTCAAGGTCTGCCGCCTGCCCGAGGCCGGCTGCTAGAGCACCCCCACCCGCCGCTTGAAGGCGGACGGGTCGAAGGAACCGCCCAGCGTGGCGCCCAGCCCCTCGCGCGCCGACCGGGCGAACGCCTCGCGGCCGAGTCGCCCGACCCCTTCGGGCAGTACTCCCGCCAGCGGCCGCGCGGCCAGCATCTCCAGGTCGGCGACGTTGCTCCGCTCGTCGATCCCGGCCTCCTCCGGCCAGCGCCCGATCACCACGCCCGCCAGGTCGAGCCCCCGGTGCGCCAGCGCCTCCAGGGTCAGCGCCGTGTGGTTGAGCGTGCCGGCCCCGGCCCCCGCCACCACCAGCACCTGCGCGCCCACCAGCCGGGCCAGGTCGGCGATCGTCGCGCCGTCCTCGTCGAACCGCACCAGCAGGCCGCCGGTGCCCTCCACGACGACCAGCCGGTTGCTCTCGGCCAGCTCCTCGACGAACCGGGCGGCGGCCGTCAGCGACACCGGCGGCACCCCGGCCACCCGCGCCGCGGCGGCCGGCGAGCGCGGCTCGCCGAAACGCGCCAGCTCGAACGTGGTGCTCACGCCGGAGAGCCGGATCACCTCGTCGAGGTCGCGCCCGCCGCCGGTCTGCGCCGGCTTCACCACGGCGACGGACGACCCCCGCTCCCTGGCCAGGGCGGCCACCGCTGCCGTCACGACGGTCTTGCCCACGCCGAAGTCGGTGCCGGACACGACGAGAACGCTCATCGTCCCAGCCTAGAAGCCGCCGTCCGCCATCCCGGTCAGGGACGCCGCAGGCGCGTGACGAACTTGTACCGGTCGCCGCGGTAGAGGGACTGCGCCCACTCCACCGGGTGGCCGTCGGCGTCGAAGGCGTGGCGGGTCAGCAGCAACATCGGCAGGCCGACGTCCACGCCCAGGGCCTTGGCGTCGTACGGGGTGGCGAGCACGGTCTCGATGATCTCCTCGGCGTCCGTGAGCCGTACGTTGTAGGCGTTGTGCAGCGTCTCGTACAGGGAGGCGTGCACCTCCAGCTCCCGCCGCAGGCGGGGAAGCGCCGCGCGGACAGGTGGGTGGTGTCGATCGAGACCGGCTCGCCGTTGGCCAGCCGGAGCCGGTGGATGCGCAGCACCCGGCCGCCGGGGTTGATGGCCAGCCGCCGCGCCAGGGCCTCGTCCGCGGTGATGTAGCCGATCTCCAGGATCTTCGTGTCCGGCTCCAGGCCCGCCGTGCGCAGGTCGCCGATGTAGGAGGTGAGCTGGAGCACCTGCGCCACCTTCGGCTGGGCCACGAACGTGCCCTTGCCCTGGATGCGCAGCAGCCTGCCCTCCACGACCAGCTCGGTCAGCGCCTGGCGGACGGTGGTGCGCGAGGTCTCGAACCGCACGGCCAGCGTGCGCTCGGGAGGAAGGGCGGTGCCCGCGGACAGGCTCTTGGTGAGCTCCAGAAGACTGCGTTTCACGTCGTAGTACTTGGGAACGCGGGGGCCGTCGTCGGTCACGCTCTCACCTTCACTTCTGGCACGGCGGTGAGGGCGTGTCTGATCACCGCGAGATCATCGGAACTCATATCGGCCCGAGCGGTCAACCACCTGGGAGGACGGCATATCCGCACGGAGCGCGCACACCGCCAAGTACGCGCGAATCCGGGCAGCTCAGACTGATTGTGAAGGATATCCACAGCAGCGTGCGCGATCGCAACCGAGGCCGGTGTCAGGCCCGCGTCGTCGAGGAGCCACCCGCCCGTGTCGATCACCTCCGGCAATGCCCGCGAAGCCCCGTCGTGGGGATCGAGCGATCCCGCCGTGTGACGGTTCTCACAGTATGAGATTCCCCGAAAGTCACGCCGGGTGCACGGTGCCGCACCCGTGCCGCGCCCGTGTCCCGCCGTGCGGAGTCCTTCCCCGGCCAGGAGCTGGGCATTCGATCAGGGGGTCGGTTTGGCTCTTGGCGGCGAAAGCACGCATGATGCACTCGTGCCGACTCTCAGCGACCTCGTCGCCCGCCACACCGCACTCGACGAGGCGGACCTCGACTGGCTGCACTCGCTGGTCTCCGACTGGCAGCTGCTGGCCGACCTGTCCTTCGCCGACCTCATCCTGTGGGCGCCGCTGCTCGGTGAGAACGGCTGGATCGCCATCGCCCAGATGCGCCCCACCACCGGCCCCACCGTCTACCACGACGACATCGTCGGCAGCGTGGCCGCCAAGGGCGAGCGCCACCTCATCGACACCGCCTGGAACGAGCGCCGCATCTGCCGCGAGGGTGACCCCGACTGGTCCACGGGGGTCCCGGTGCGCGAGGAGACGATCCCGGTGCGCCGGGCGGTCGACAACGGCGAGGGCCGCTTCCTCGGGGTGATCCAGCGCTCCACGAACCTGTCCTCGGCCCGCACCCCGTCCCGGCTGGAGCTGACCTACCTCCAGAGCGCGTCCGACCTGGCGCAGATGGTGGCCGAGGGGCGCTTCCCGTTCTCGGGGGAGGAGCCGATCCTGGTCCGCTCGCCCCGCGTCGGCGACGGCCTGCTGCGGCTCGACCGGGCCGGGCGGGTCACCTACGCCTCGCCCAACGCGTTGTCGGCCTACCGGCGGCTGGGCCTGCACGCCGACCTGGTCGGCGCCGAGCTGGGCCGGGTGACGGCGACGCTGTGCTACTCCGACGAGCCGATCAACGAAGACCTGATGATCGTGGCCAGCGGGCGCGCGGCCAAGGAGACCGAGGTCGAGTCGGGCGGCACGATCGTGCAGCTCAGAGCCATCCCGCTGATCGTCGGCGGCGGTCGCATCGGCGCGCTCGTCCTCATAAGGGACGTCACCGAGCTGCGGCGGCGCGAGCGCGAGCTGATGACCAAGGACGCCACGATCCGCGAGATCCACCACCGCGTGAAGAACAACCTCCAGACGGTCGCCGCCCTGCTGCGGCTCCAGGCGCGGCGCCTGCAGGTGCCCGAGGGCCGCGAGGCGCTGGAGGAGGCCGTGCGCCGGGTCGGCTCGATCGCCATCGTGCACGAGACGCTGTCGCACGCGCCGGAGGAGTTCGTCGACTTCGACGAGATCGCCGACCGGGTGATCGCGATGGCGGGCGAGGTGTCGGCGGCCGAGGCGGCGGTCACGCCCCGCCGGGTGGGCGCGTTCGGCGTGCTGCCCTCGCTCATCGCCACGCCGCTGGCCATGGCGCTGACCGAGCTGCTGCAGAACGCGTTGCAGCACGGGCGTCCCAAGCGGATGGAGGTGCTGGTCGAGCCCGCCCCCGACCGGCTCAACGTCACCGTCTGGGACGACGGGCGCGGCCTTCCGGCGGACTTCGACCTCGACAAGTCCACCAGTCTCGGGCTGCAGATCGTCCGCACGCTGGTGGAGGGGGAGCTGTCGGGCAAGCTCACGATCGAGCCGCGGGAGGGCGGCGGCACGCACGTGGGGTTGTCGATCCCGTTGCCGTCCGCGTGAGGCTCCGTGGGGCCGGGCGACCGCCCTTCAGGGGCGGCGCCCGGTCCGTACGAGCCTGGCCGCCGCGTACGCGACGCGACGGGGTCTTGGCGGAAACGTCGATCACGCCAAGCTGGGCGGCTCCTGCGGGGAAGGCAGGGTCGATCGGAGGTGTGGATCAGGTGGGGCAGATCAGGCTGGGCAGATCAGGCGGAGGCGCGGGCACGGGCGCGGGCGGTGCGGCGCTTGAGGGCGCGGCGCTCGTCCTCGCTCAGGCCGCCCCAGACGCCGGCGTCCTGTCCGGACTCCAGCGCCCACTTCAGGCAGGCGTCGACGGCCGGGCAGGACCGGCAGACCTGCTTGGCCTCTTCGATCTGCATCAGGGCAGGGCCGGTGTTGCCGATCGGGAAGAACAGCTCGGGGTCCACGTCACGGCAGGCAGCTCGGTGGCGCCAGTCCATGCGTCCACTCCTTAGTAGATGGAACCTTTGGTCGGCTCCGTGCGGCTACTACTTTGTGAAGAGTTTCACTAACTCGCGCGAACAATTACCCGAATCCAGGTGTTGGACCGGGGTTGTCCGCCTGACGGCCGGAGGGCCTTGGGGTTGTTAAAGGTCCTACGTTCCGACGTCAGTCTTGAGCCTTCCAGCCACGGAGAGTGCACGCAAGGGGGTTGGGGCGAAGTTTTGGCGGTTATGGATGTCGGATGCGTCACACAATGACCGAATGTAACCAGCTAGACCAGAACTTGTAACGCGTTCGGGGTAGACCGGAACGTTACGGATTCGCGTTCGCCCAGGTAGTCCCCGTCCAGCTGGAAGGCCACGGGACGGTCGGCCGTGAGGGTGAACTCGGCCTCGTCGTGCAGCTGGACGAGGTGTTTGCCGGACGGGACGGCGTCACTCTCCGTGAGGATCTGCCGGATCAGGCCGGCGATCTGGACGGGCCCCATCCGCCTCAGCCCGAGCAGGTCGAGCCCGGTCTCGAAGCTCGCCCAGGGCGTCGGCGTCACCGGCTTGGCCCCCAGGTACGTCCACGGCGAGGTGTTGGTGATGATCGCCATGAACACGCCCGCGGCCGCCGGGATGCCCGGCCCGGTCAGGGTCATCGGGGCGTGCCGTTTGTCCGTGGCCAGATAGTGCCGCAGAGCGGTGTTCACATACCGGGCAGGAGTGGCCTTCCTCCCCGTGCCCCGCAGGCCCTCCACGGCCCGTACGACCTCGGCGTCGTAGCCCATGCCCGCGCAGAACGTGAAGTACCGGTTCTCTCCCTCCCAGAGGGCCTGCCCCAGGCCCACGGTCCGGCGCCGGCCCTCCCTCAGCGCCTCCAGGACCGCGCCGGTGGCCTCGACCGGGTCGTTCGGCAGGCCGAGGGAGCGGGCGAACACGTTCGCGCTGCCGCCGGGGATCACGATGAGGCCCGGACGTCCGGAGCTCGGATCGTCGGCCGGCGGGACGTCGTGGCCGTTGACCGGGTTGAGCAGGCCGTTGACGGTCTCGTTGATCGTGCCGTCGCCGCCGAGCACCGCGACCACGTCGAAGCCCTTGGCGCGGGCCGTGGCCGCCAGCGTCGCGGCGTGCCCCCGGTAGCCGGTCTCCTCCACCGACAGCTCCACGGCCGCGCCCAGCGCGCGGATCAACACGTCCCTCGTGCGGGCGTTGGTGGTGGTGGCCTTGGGATTGACCAGCAACATTGCGCGCATATCGCCAGCGTAGCCGCTGATCGCCGACCCGTTCGGGGTGGGGGAACATCCCCGGCGGGACCGGACCCGGGGGCGGATAGGGTTTGGCTGTGTCGAAGCGTCCGTGGAGTTTGCTCGTCGCCGCCGTCGTCGTGGCCCTGGAGGGGCTCGTCGCGCTCGGGCTCGGGATCTACGTCGCGGTGGAGACGGTGGTGAGCACACCTGACAGCCTCACCACGGCCATCGCCGAGTCGGCCTTCGGGCTGCTGATCGGGGCCGGGCTGCTCTGGGTCGCCTGGGGCGGCCTGCTGCGGGCGGAGCGGTGGGGGAGGTCGCCGGGCGTGCTGGCACAGATCTTCCTGCTGCCCGTCGGGGTCACGCTCATCCAGTCGGACCAGCCACTGATCGGCGTTCCGCTGATCGTGGTCGCCCTGACCGGGCTGGTGGCGCTGCTCGCGCCCCCCACCACCCATGCTCTCTACGGGGACGGTTAGTCCTCCGCGGTCAGCCCCTCGCGCAACTGGGCGAGGGTACGGGCCAGCAACCGGGACACGTGCATCTGCGAGATGCCCAGCTCGGTCGCGATCTGCGACTGCGTCATGTTCCCGAAGAATCGCAGCAGCAGGATGCGCTTCTCGCGCGGCGGCAGCCGTTCGAGCAGCGGCTTGAGCGACTCGCGGTATTCGACGCCCTCCAGCGACTCGTCCACGATGCCCAGTGAGTCGGACACCGCGGGGGCGTCGTCGTCGCCGGAGTCGGGCGCGTCGAGGGACACCGTGGAGTAGGCGTTGGCCGACTCCAGGCCCTCCAGCACCTCCTCCTCGGTCATCTTGAGGTAGGCGGCGAGCTCGGCGACGGTGGGCGCGCGGCCCTCGCGCTGCGACAGGTCGCTGATCGCCTTCGTCAGCGAGAGCTTCAGCTCCTGCAGGCGGCGCGGCACCCGGACCGCCCAGCCCTTGTCGCGGAAGTGCCGCTTGATCTCGCCGACGATGGTGGGCGTGGCGTAGGTGGAGAACTCCACCCCGCGCTTGAGATCGAACCGGTCGATCGACTTGATCAGGCCGATCGTGGCGACCTGGGTGAGGTCGTCGAGCCACTCGCCGCGGTTGCGGAAGCGCCGGGCCAGGTATTCGACCAGCGGAAGGTGAAGCTCGACCAGCTCATCCCTGATGCGCTGGCGTCGCGGTTCCTCGGGACCCAGCTCGGCCAGCTCGGCGAAGAGCAAGCGGGCGCGAACCCTGTCGGGCACGGCGTGTTCGCTGGTGGCCATGGCTCCAGTCCTTTCCGTCACGCCGGCCTCGCTGCGCCTCGGCGCTTACGCAGGACGATCGCCATGCGGTCGGGGGAGTCGGTCACGGCGTCGACGTCGTCGGCCAGGGCGGTCAGCACCATCCAGGCGAAGTCGTCGCGCTTGGGGGCGGAGCTGCCGACGGTGGCCACCTCGACGCTGACCTTCATCACGTCGCCGGTCAGCTCGAACTCGGCGGTCAGGTCGGTGCCCGGAACCGCCTCGCTCAGCAACATGGCGCACGCCTCGTCGACCGCGATGCGCAGATCTTCGATCTCGTCCAGGGTGAAGTCAAGCCGGGCGGCCAGGCCGGCGGTGGCCGTGCGCAGCACCGACAGGTAAGCACTCGCGGCGGGGAGCCTGATGCTCACCACGTCGCGGATGCCCGCTACACCCTCCGCACGCGTCTCGGTTTCCTCGGTCACGTTCCTCCTCGCGTTTCCGACGCCAACTGCAACTTACCGCCCCCGGGAGGTGCTTGGCGGATTCAGACTCGCCATCAACGGAAAAGGCTCTGTGCGGTCTGGACCGCACAGAGCCTTTTGTGCCGTTTAGGCGGCCTTGGTCTCCCAGAAGATCTTGGAGATCTCGTCGATCTTGGCCAGGAGCTCGTCGGCCTTGCCGCCGTCGACGGTGCCCTTGGCGGCCGCGGCGCCCGCCAGCTTGGTGGCCTCCCAGAAGAGCTGGTGCAGCTGGGGGTACTGCTCCAGGTGCGGCGGCTTGAAGTAGTCGGTCCAGAGCACCCACAGGTGGTGCTTGACCAGCTCGGCCCGCTGCTCCTTGATGATGAGCGCGCGGGTACGGAAGACCGGGTCGTCGCTGGCCTCGTACTTCTCCATGATCGCCTTGACCGACTCGGCCTCGATCCGGGCCTGGGCGGGGTCGTAGACCCCACAGGGCAGGTCGCAGTGGGCGGAAGCGACATGCTTGGGTCGTAGCAGTCGTGCGAGCATCAGAAAGTCCTTCCTTGATGCTGAATCAGCTTGGTCCACAACCGACCTTACTCGGGTCCCAACGCCTGCGGAGTAGGGGGTCTCTGCCCATGAGAGTGCGTGTCGAGGGCGATTCGATGCGTCCCGCGCTGGTCCCCGGCGACTGGCTCCTGGTCCGCCGGGGAGCCGCCGTCCATCCGGGTGACCTCGTCGTGGCCCGGCTGCCCGGCGACCCCGATCAGCTCATCGTGAAACGCGCCCAGTGGCACGGCGAGGGGGGCTGGTGGCTGGAGAGCGACAACCAGCGCGCCGGCGGGCGCCGCGACAGCTGGGACTTCGGGCCGGTCGAGGAGATCGTCGGGCGCGTCGTGCTGCGCTACTGGCCGCTGGTGCGCCGCAGGTGACCTCTCAGCCCTCCTGGGCGCTCCTGCGGCGCCGGTAGGCCGCCACGTTGGCGCGCGTGGCGCAGCGGGGCGAGCAGTAGCGGCGGGAGCGGTTGGAGGAGGTGTCGAGGAAGGCGCGGGCGCAGCGCGGTTCGTGGCAGCGGCCCAGCCGGTCGGCGCCCACCTCGGCGACGACGGCCGCCAGGCCCATCACCGCGCTGGCGGCGGAGTCCTCGGCCAGGTGGAGGTGCCAGCCCTGGCCGTCGTGGTCCGACAGCCGCGGGTGCACCGGATAGCGCACGAGCAGGGCGTTGAGGCGCTCGGCCACCGCGCGCGCGTCGCCCGCGACGTCGAACACGGCGGCCAGCTCGGCGCGCAGGGCGGTCAGCTCCGAGGGAGGGGCGGGATCGTTGATCAGGCGGACCGCCCACTCTGCGTAAGAGGTCAGGTCCATGCGGGAGTATTACACGAGTCGCCGGGCCCCCGGCACCTCCGGGGGCCCGGACGGCTCACTCCTCCGGGTGCAGGACCCGGTGCAGGAACGTGCGGGTGCGCTCGTGCCGCGGGTCGCCGATCACCTGGGCGGGCTCGCCGTCCTCGACGACGACGCCGCCGTCCATGAAGACCACCCGGTCGGCCACCTGGCGGGCGAAGCCCATCTCGTGGGTGACCACGAGCATGGTCATGCCCTCCTCGGCCAGCTTGCGCATGACCGTGAGCACGTCGCCGACCAGCTCCGGGTCGAGCGCCGAGGTGGGCTCGTCGAACAGCATCAGGTCGGGGTTCATGGCCAGCGCCCTGGCGATGGCCACCCGCTGCTGCTGCCCGCCGGAGAGCTGGGTGGGGTAGGAGTCGCACTTGGCGCCGACGCCCACCTTCTCCAGGTTCTCCCGGGCCACGACCTCGGCCTCCCGCCTGCCGCGCTTCAGCACCCGCTGCTGCGCGATCATGACGTTCTGCAGCGCGGTCATGTGCGGGAACAGGTTGAACTGCTGGAAGACCATCCCGATGCGGCGTCGTACGGCGTCGATGTCCACGTCGGGGTCGGTCACCTCCACGCCCTGCACGTAGACCTTGCCCTTGGTGGGCTCCTCCAGCAGGTTCACGCAGCGCAGCAGCGTGGACTTGCCCGAGCCGGACGGCCCGATGACGCACACCACCTGGCCCGGCTCGACCGTCATGTCGATGCCCTTGAGCACTTCGTTCCTGCCGAAGTACTTGTGCAGTCCGCGTAGCTCGATGGCGTGCGTCATTGGCTCCTCCGCTTACGCCCCTCAAGCCGGGACGCGAGGTAGCCCAGCGGGATCGTGACGATCAGGTACGTCACGCCGGCGACCATGATGGGCGTGGCGTTGGCGTACTGGGAGGCCAGGTCGTTGCCGAACTTGGCCAGCTCGACGTACTCGCCGGAGACGCCCAGGAACAGCACCAGCGAGGAGTCCTTGAGCAGGGACACGAACTGGTTGGTGGTCGGCGGGATCACCATGCGGATGGCCTGCGGGATGACCACCGTCACCTGTGCCCGGGTCGCGGACATGCCGAGCGACCTGGCGGCCTCCGTCTGGCCCTTGGGGACCGCCTGCAGGCCCGCCCGGAAGACCTCCGCCTGGTAGGCGGCGCCGACCAGGCCGAGGCCCAGGATGCCCTGTCCGTACGTGCCGAACGGCACCTCGAACCCGGGCAGCGCCAGCGGCAGGAAGGTGATCATCAGGAAGATGAGCAGCGCCGGCAGGCCGCGGAAGATCTCGATGTAGACACCCGCGATCCACCGGTACGGCCGCACCTGCGACAACCGCATGAGCGCGAGCAGCAGCCCGAGCACGAACGCGAAGACGAAACCGCCCACCGTGTAGATGATCGTGTTGCGCAGCGCGACCGTGAACAGGTCGGGCAGCGCCTGCTTGGCCACGTCGACCTTGGCGAAGTTCTGGGCGAGACTGGCCCAGTCGGCGTACAGGACGACAGCGACGAGCGCGGCGGCCAGCACGACGTACTGGACGGCCCGCGTGATCCGCTGTTTCTTCCGAGGGCTGAGCCCGGCCCGGCCGGGCTCAGCGGTCTTCGGCTGGTCAGCCATGGATCAGCCCAGCTCGCCGGGCTTCTTGCCGAACCACTTCACGTAGATCTTCTCGTAGTTGCCGTCCTGCTTGGCCTTGGTGATCTCTTCGTTGATCGTCTTGAGCAGGGTCGGGTCGGCGCCCTTCTTCAGGCCGATGCCGTACTGCTCACCGGTGTCCAGGCTGGCGATCAGCTCGAACTTCTCGGCGATCTCGGGCTTCTTCAGCCAGGTCAGCACCACGGGGAGGTCCTGGACGATCACGTCGGCCTGCCCGGCCTGCAGGGCCAGCAGCTCCTTGGCCGAGTCGGCGTACTCGGTGGGGTTGAAGCCCTGCTTCTTGACGTAGTCGAGGCCGGTCGTGCTGGCCTGCGCGCCCAGCTTGAGGTTCTTGGCCTTGACGTCCTCGAGGGACTTGGCGCCCGAGCCCTTCTTGGCCAGCAGCGCCTGGGTGGCGTCGAAGTAGGGCTCGGAGAAGTCGATGTTCTGCTTGCGCTCGTCGGTGATCGTCATGCCGGCGGCGGCCACGTCGCACTTGCCCGCGGCCATGGCGGCGCCACTCTTGATCACCGCGAAGTCGATGTCCACGATGTTCTGGGTCACGCCGAGCTTCTTCGCGGCGAGGTCGACGATGTCCACGTCGAACCCGACGATCTTGCCGCTGTCGTCCTTGAACTGGAACGGCTCGTACGGGATGTTCGTGCAGACCGTGAGCTTGCCGGGCTGGACGAGCTTCACGCCGCCGGCCGCGGAGGTGCTCGCGCCGGTCGTGCTGCCGGAGGAGCCTCCGGTGTCGCTGCCACAGGCGCTGAGGGCGAGAGCGGCGGTCAGGGCGAGCGCGCCGACAGCGTAGCCACGGCGGCCCTTGGGGCTGAGGGCCATGTACGGCCTCCTCGAAAGAGTTATGCCACGTAACTTGCGTTTTGTGCAGTTTAAAGGGGGTTTAGCTGCGGTCCGTCATCCCGCGTTTAACAATGCGTCAACGGAACGGCGTCGGCTCCGACACCATCGACCATCTCACCATGTGGCACTATGGGGAGACGGGTGACCCCCGTAACCCCTCAGAGACGACCGACGAGGGGGAGCTTGGCAGCTACCGAAGCCAGCCCACTCGCGCTCGTACGCCGAAGGTCTCTTCCGCTCCGCTCCGATGAATACAGGGGTCGCTGTGTCTGCCACGCCCGCTTCTGCTTCCGTCGAACCGCTCGACCTCGATCCGGCCTTCGCGCTCCACCGCGGGGGCAAGCTGGAGGTCCGCTCGACCATTCCCGTCCGCGACGCCGACGACCTGTCGCTCGCCTACACGCCCGGCGTCGCCCGGGTCTGCACCGCCATCGCCGAGACGCCTTCGCTGGTCAACGACTACACCTGGGTCTCCAACGTGGTCGCCGTCGTCACCGACGGCACCGCCGTGCTCGGCCTGGGCGACATCGGGCCGTCGGCCGCCATGCCGGTCATGGAGGGCAAGGCGCTGCTGTTCAAGGAGTTCGGCAACGTCGACGCCGTCCCGATCTGCCTCGACTGCACCGACGTCGACGCGCTCGTCGAGACCGTCGTGCGCCTCGCGCCGTCGTTCGGCGGCGTCAACCTGGAGGACATCAGCGCCCCGCGCTGCTTCGAGGTCGAAGACCGCCTGCGCGACCTGCTCGACATCCCGGTCTTCCACGACGACCAGCACGGCACCGCCATCGTCGCCCTGGCCGCCCTGCGGAACGCCGCCCGCCTGACCGGCCGCGCGCTCGGCGACCTGCGCGCCGTCGTGGCCGGCGCGGGCGCGTCCGGCGTCGCCGTCACCCGCATCCTGCTGAACGCCGGCATCGGCGACATCGCGGTCGCCGACTCCAAGGGCATGATCTACGAGGGCCGCGAAGGGCTCAACCCGGTCAAGGAGGCCCTGGCCCGCGAGACCAACCGGGCCGGCCACACCGGCTCCACCGAGGAGGCCCTGGCCGGCGCCGACGTCTTCCTCGGGCTGTCCGGCTCGACCGTCTCCGAGGCGGCCATCGCGTCCATGGCGCCCGACGCCATCGTCTTCGCGCTGTCCAACCCCACCCCGGAGGTCCATCCCGAGGTGGCCGCCCGGCACGCCAGGGTGGTCGCCACCGGGCGCTCCGACTTCCCCAACCAGATCAACAACGTCCTGGCCTTCCCGGGGGTCTTCCGTGGCGCCCTCGACGTGCGGGCCACGACGATCACCGAGAACATGAAGGTGGCCGCCGCCGAGGCGCTGGCCGCCGTCGTCGGCGACGACCTCTCGGCCACGTACGTCATCCCGAGCCCGTTCGACCGGCGGGTGGCCCCCGCGGTGACCGCCGCCGTGGCCGCCCAGGCCCGCGCCGACGGCGTCGCGCGCGCCTGATCCACCGTCACGAGCGGGGGCCGATCGGCCCCCGCTCGCTTGTTTTCCCGCTTCCGCGCAGGTCAGCAGGCATTGCGGTTTCCCGCCCGAGGCATGGGTAGATGAGCTCCCCGTCCAGGTGAGCCGGATCCAGATCCTGATCCCGAGCAGGGCTGGCGAGGGGACTGCGATGGAGTTCGCGTGACCTTTGGGAACTGCCGAAAAGCCTTTACACAACGTGCTATAAAAATAGCGCTCTGTAAGGATGTGGGCGCCGACTCCTGTGACGAGGAGAGCGATGGAACGCGAGCCTAACCGACTGCTGCAGCAGCTCATCGCGGAGGCGGGTTTCTCCCACAAGGGATTGGCCAGGCGCCTCAACGACCTGGGTGCCGCGCGCGGCACCCCCGGGCTGAAGTACGACCACAGCTCCGTGCTGCGGTGGATCGGGGGCCAGAAGCCACGGGATCCCGTCCCGTGCCTGCTCACAGAGATATTCGCGCTGCGGCTCGGCCGCCCGGTGAGCTCGGAGGATCTGGGCATGCCGACCAACATCACGCCCCTCGACCTCGGGCAGGAGTTCACCCACACGTGGCAGGAGGGGGTCGCGACCGTGACGGCGTTGTGGCGGGCCGACGTGGAGAGACGGAGGTTTCTGATCGACTCCACCTTCGCGATCGGAGCAGGATCCGTCGGAGCCATACGCTGGCTGACGGCGCCTCCCGAAGGGCGTCCCAGCGGCACCGGAGCGCGCCGGGTGGGCAGGGCCGACATCGCCGCGATCCACGAGGTGACCCGGTCCTTCGGCGAGCTCGACAACCGCTTCGGCAGCGGCCGGGTCCGCTCGTCCGTCGTGAAGTACCTCGACACCGCCGTCTCCCCCCTGCTCAAGGACGGCAGCTACGGCGAGTCCACCGGCAAGCAGCTGGCCGCCGCGGCCGCCGAGCTGACCCGCCTGGCCGGCTGGATGGCCTACGACATGGAGCAGCACGGCCTGGCCCAGCGCTACCTCATCCAGGCCCTCCGCCTGGCCAGGGGCGCCGACGACCACACCCTGGGCGGCGAGATCCTGGCCGGCATGGCCCATCAGGCCATCTACATGGGCCAGCCGGCCCACGCCCTCGACCTGGCCAGGGCCGCCCAGCTCGCGGCCCGGCGGGCCGGCGTCCAGACCCTGCTGGCCTCCGCGCAGGTGCTGGAGGCCCACGCGCACGCGGGCCTCGGCGACCCCAGGTCCTGCGGGGCCTCACTGCACCAGGCCGAGCTCGCCTTCGACGCCCGCAGGCCCACCGAGGAGCCGCGCTGGCTCAGCTACTTCGACGAGGCCTACCTGTCGGCCAAGTTCGCCCACTGCTTCCGCGACCTGGGGGAGGGTGAGCGCACGGTGCGGCTGGCGCGGCGCTCCCTCGACATGGACACCCGGTACGTGCGGGGGCGCATGTTCAACCTGTCGCTGCTGGCGGCCGGGTTGCTGGAGTGCGGCGAGCTGGAGGAGGCGTGCCAGGCGGCGGGCAACGCGCTGGCTCTGGCCGGAGAGCTGCAGTCGGCGCGGTCCCGGTCGTACGCGGCCGACCTGCGGCGGCGGCTGGAGCCCTACAAGCACGAGCGGGCCGTCATGGCGTTGCGCGAGCGTACGCGCGAGCTCACGTCCGTGTGACGGCCCCGGGACGGGCGAAGCCCCGGGCCGCCTCTTCGGCGGTCCGGGGCTTCACCGGTGGTCCTACTTGAGCAGTTCGCCGTTCGGGCCGACGATGCTCTTGGTCTCGGCGTAGTTGGCCTTGTTGTAGACGTCGGCCACCTCGCCGTCGAAGTAGGCGGAGCTGACGAAGTCGATCCGGTCGTTGCCGTCCTGGTCGTGGAACATGCTCGTCACGCCGTTGACGTAACCGGTGCGCTTGCCGTTGTCGTACTTCATGAGCCAGGGGCCGCCGTCGGCGCCGGCGGTCATGGAGCACTTGAGCACCTGGTGCTCCTCGACCCTGAAGGTGTTGACCTGGTACGTCTTGGTGCCGGTCTTGCCGGAGCACCACTTGGGGGTCACGCCGGTGTAGGGCTTGTCGCCGTCGGGGTGCCGGGCGGCGGGGTAGCCGAAGACAGTGACCTTCTGGCCGCGCGGCTGGTTCCACGCGAAGCCCTGCCCGCCGACGACGTCCCCGAGCCGGCCCATGTCCTTGGCGACGCCGATGACGTACTCCGGCATGAAGTACTTCCGCGAGGTGCCGGGCTTCACCCACTTCTGCGTGTAGAAGTGGGTGATCGTGAAGTTGCCGAACTTGTCGGTGCCCTTCTTGCCGAGCCCCTTGTAGGCGTCCAGCTGGGTCTTGGTGACCTGCTCGACGACCGGCTCGCCGAACTTGTAGCCGTTCCCCTTGCCGACCTTGGCGGCCTTGTACGCCTCCTCGCCGACCTCGACCTTCTCCAGCACGGCGTTCGGATAGTCAGGCCCGACGACGTCGGCCGGCTTGTCCTCGCCCTCGGACCAGCAGTCGCCGAGGTTCAGCAGGCACTTCTCGAACTCCTTGGCGTCGATCTCGCGGGGCTTGATCCACTTGTCGCCCCCCCACGCCTTGAACTCCTTGGCCTCCACCTGCTTCTCGCCCGCCAGGGTGAAACCGTTGTGCACGGCGACGAAGGCGAAGTCCCCGTCGTAGTCGTCGTAGGTGTCGAGGTCGTACGCGGTGAAGGCGTAGGCGCCGACGTAGACGCCCCAGGGGGACTTGCCCTGGTAGTAGCCGGGCACGAAGACCCACTTGCTGTAGACGTCCTTGCCGGTCTCGTAGACGCAGTGGCCGGCGGTCGCCACCAGGTTCCTGTTCCGCGACTGGATCGAGGTCGCCGAGCACCAGCGGTACTTGCCCGCGCTGTCGACGAAGAAGACCTTGCCGATGGTCTTGGGCAGGTTGACGTTCTTGCTCGCGCTGGGCTTCGGGGCGCCGGTGGGGGCGGTCAGCCCGGGCTTGCCGTCGGGCGCGGCGTTCTCCTCGCCGCGGGCCGCGACCAGCTTGGTGACGTCCTTGGCGTCCCACTGGTACTCCGTCGCCTTGCGCAGCGCGGCGCCGTTGGCGTCGAGCCAGAAGTACGCGGCGCTGTAGGCGTCCGAGGGCTTGGCGGTCAGGTCGTCGGTGACCCAATGAGGGTTGGCGTCGGCGGGGACGGCAAGCGCGGCGGCGCTCAAGCTGGCAGCAGCGAGGGGGATGAGCAGGCGCTTCAAGGGAGGCTCCACACGGGTTGTCAAGAAGGGCGTCAAAACCCTATCGACCCTTAAGTCACTCTGGTAAGGGTTCTTCTCGGTTTGACGCCGGAAAGGCCGAAGGGCCCGGCAGATGCCGAGCCCTTCGGGTAAAGCAGGGGTGAGCGGAGGTTTGGACCCTCAACTCGGTGTCATACCGAAGATCAGCTGTCGGCCTTCGGGATGAGGCTGCCCGACCACACCTTCGCCGCCGAGGAGTAGACCGCGTTGGTCTCACCATCGAAGTACGGCGAGGACATGTAGTCCCAGCGGTCGTTGCCGTCCGTGTCGTACAGAACGCTGGTCACGCCGTTGACGTAGCCCATGCGCTTGGCGTTGCTGTACTTGAGGAGCCACGGGGCGCCGTTGTAGCCGCCGGTGACGGCGCACTTCAGCGAGATGTGCTCTTCGATCTTCAGGCTCGGAACCTTGGTGGCCTTCGCACCGGTCTTGCCGTAGCACCACTTCGGCGTCACGCCGGAGTAGGGCTTCGAACCGTCGGGGTGCTTGGCGAAGGGGTAGCCGAAGGTACGGACGTACTTGCCGGTCGGCTGGTTCCAGGCGAAGCCCTGGCCACCGACGTTGTCGCCCAGGCGGCCGACGTCCTTGATCTCGTGAACGTAGATGAAGAAGTCGGTGCGGAGGAACTTGAACTCAGTGCCCGGCTTGTACCACTGCTGCGTGTAGTAACGCGTGATGGTGTAGTTGCCGGCGGAGTCCACGTTCTTCTCGCCCGGGCCACGGTAGCTGAGGTACTCGTGCTTGGTGACCTGCGAGGTCTCCGGCTCGCCGTACTTGGCGCCGTTGGCCTTGCCAACGGGAGCCCTCCACCAGGTGGACTTGCTGACCTCGACCTTTTCGACAACAGCGCCGGGGAAGTCGGGGCCGACCTTCTCAGCGCGGCTGCCCGGGTCGACCGAGTAGTACTCGGTGGTCTTCGGGTCGAGCTTGCCCTTGACGTACTCTTCCCGGGTCACCTGGGTGACCTTGGGCTCCTTCTCGCCCTTGTAGGCGTCGAACTCGGCCTTGGTGACCTGCTTCGCCTTGTTGAGGACGCCGCCGACACCGTTGTACACGGTGACGAACGCGTAGTCGCGGTCGAAGTCCTCGTAGTTCGAGAAGTCGTAGTGCGTGAAGGCCTGCTTGCCCACGTAGATGCCCCAGGGAGCCTTGCCCTGGTAGTAACCCGGGACGAAGACCCAGCGGGAGACGACCTCGTCGTTGGCGGCGATGTCGTACACGCAGTGACCAGCGGTCGCAACCAGGTTGCGGTACTGGGACTGGATCGAGGTGCCGGAGCACCAGTACAGCTTGCCGTCGCGGCCCTCGAAGAACACCTTGCCGATGGACTTCGGCAGGTTCACGTTCTGGGACTTGACCGTGGTGGTCTTCTCGGCGCCGATCGGCTCAGACTGGCCGGGCTTGCCGTCAGCGACGTACCCACCCTTCTGAACGATCTTCTTGACGTCCTTGTTGTCCCAGTAGTACGCCGTAGCGCCCTTCAGGGCAGCGTTGTCGGACTTGGTCCAGAAGTCCAGGACCTCAGCGGCCTTCTGCTCGCTGGCAGCGAGAGCGGCGGCGTCGACGTCCGGGTCGGCCTGGGCGGCACCGGCGAGGCCGGCAGCCAGCAGACCGGTGGCCAGCAGGGCGCCACCGGCGGGGAGGAGGATGCGCTTCAAGGTAACTCCTTGCGCTGTCGTGGAACGCCTCTTGCGTCCCATGCGTCAGTAAAGGGATAGCCAGGAACATACAGTGTCGATCTTGAAATCCGGTAGCCGCTTTGAGAGGAAAAGATGCGACAAGCCGGGCGTTATCGTTCTGTGATGTTTAGGTCCCTGTTGCGTAGGAGTCGGCAGAAGTCGGGCTTCAGGCTGTTTGCCCTGATCAACATAAAGAAGGTGTGAGCGGTTCCGGCGGGCCAGGCGGTCACCCTTGATCCGGCTCGCTCGGGCAGTGTGACGCAGATCACATTGGGTTGATGGCACCGTTTCGGCGTCGCATGCGTCCAAACGCCTTCACTTTCCGGCCCGGAAAAGGCCGAAGGGCCCGGCGGATGCCGAGCCCTTCGGTTGCTGACGGTCCTGCGATCGGTCAAGACCGGTCGTCGGAAGCCGTCATCAGACGATCTTGCCGGACCAAACGTTGGCGGCGGCCTTGTAGACGACGTTCGTCTCACCGTCGAAGTACGGCGAGGAGATGTAGTCCACGCGGTTGTTGCCGTCCTGGTCGTTGAAGGTGCTGGTGACACCGTTCAGGTAGCCCAGGCGCTTGGCGTTGCTGTACTTGAGGAGCCAAGGACCACCGTCGGCGCCCTCGGTCATGGCGCACTTGAGCGCCACGTGCTCCTCGATCTTCTTGGCGGCCGAACCGACCAGCTTCTTGGTGGTCTTGCCGTAGCACCACTTCGGCGTGATGCCGGTGTAGTTCTTGTGGCCGTCGGGGTGCGGCGCGGCCGGGTAGCCGAACACGCGGACGTCCTTGCCGGTGGGCTGGTTCCACGCGAAGCCCTGGCCACCGACGTTGTCGCCGAGGCGACCGGCGTCCTTGGCGAAGCCTTCGATGATGAAGAAGACGGTCTTGTAGTACTTGGTGTCCGAGCCCGGCTTGTACCACTGCTGCACGAAGAAGTGCGTGATGGTCCAGTTGCCGCGGGCGTCCTTGACGACCTTGGCCGGGTACTTCGCGGCGTCCTTCTTCTGGTTCTCCAGGTAGGTGGAAGCCTGCGAGTCGGTCACGATCTCGGTGACGGGCTCACCGAACTTGAAACCGTTGCCCTTGCCGACCCGAGCGGCCCGGTAGGTGCTCTCGCTGACCTCGACCTTGCCGGCCTCGGCGCCGGGGAAGTCGGGGCCGGTCGCCTCAGGGGCGGTGCCCCGCTTGACCCAGTAAGCCTCGGTGGAGGTGGGGTCGAGCTTGCCCTTGCGGAACTCCTCGCGGCTGATCTCGACGTCCTTGGCGTCCTTGACACCCTGGTACTTGTCGAAGTCGGCCTTGGAGACCTGCTTGGAGGTGCCGGCGCCGAGCTGGACGCCGTTGTACACGGTCACGAACGCGTAGTCGCGGTCGAAGTCCTCGTACACGTCGAAGTCGTAGTGGGTGAAGGCCTGCTTGCCCACGTAGATGCCCCAGGGGGACTTGCCCTGGTAGTAACCGGGGACGAAGACCCACTTGGACATGACATCGGCGTTGGCGCCGGTGTCGTAGACGCAGTGACCGGCCGTGGCGACCAGGTTGCGGTACTTCGACTGGAGCGAGGTGGCGGAGCACCACTTCTTCTCGCCCTTGCCGTTGACGAAGAACACCTTGCCGATGGTCTTCGGCATGTTGACGTTCTGCGTCTTGGCGGTGGTCTTCTTCTCCTCACCAATCGGGGCAGTGGTGCCCGGCTTGGTGTCGGCGCTGTAGCCGCCCTTGCTCTGCAGCTTGGCGACGTCCGCCTTGTCCCAGACGTTGGACTCGGTGGCGGCCCGGAGGGCGGCACCGTTGCTCTCGGCCCAGAACTGGGCGATGGCCTTGGCGTTGGCCGCGCTCGCCGCCATCGCGTCGGTGGAGATGTCGCTGTCGGCCGAGGCCGTACCGGCGAGGCCGGCGGCCAGGAGGCCGGTAGCCAGGATGGCGCCACCGGCGGGGATGAGGATGCGCTTCAAGGGAACTGCTCCTTGGTCTGTCGTGGGTCGCAACATGCGTCCCATGCGTCAGTAAAGGGATAGCAAGGAACATAGCCAGTGATCTCCGCAGGTGAAAGCCGTTCTGAGGGGATCGGTAAGGGCCCGTTTCGCCGTTACCGTGCTGTTATCTGTCAGAGGCTTTGGCGTGATGTTACCGGAAAGAGATGTTTTCGCTGGCCCTGTAGGGAATCTGTACTCCGGGACGAAAGTTCCGTTAGGGATCTGTCGCTCTCCGTGACCGGATGAATGTGACTCAGATCACAGGAACCAGATTGGGGCCCCATCCGTCTAAATCGGCCCGTCGTTCACAGGTGATCTTCAGGTTCGCGTCAGGATCCCTCAGGTTTCGACAATCTGCCCGATTTCGTAGGGGATCCGGGCCCAACAGGGTCTGCGTGCGATGTGGCTAGTTGGGGTGTTTGTCGCTTTTGGGCATGGCGAAGCGAGGGCCGGCGGCAGGCGCGACCCTGAGCGTCAGGGGAGAAGGATGGTGCGCACCGTCCGCCAGGAGGCCGCGTCGGCTGCGTTGAGCAGGCCCGGCTTGGGGACGGACGGGCTGTACGGGGTGGCGTCGAGATGGCGGGCGGTGCCGCCGGCCTCCGTCAGCAGCAGGACGCCCGGCGCGTGGTCCCAGGGCAGCGTCCGGTGGAACAGCAGGAAGTCCTGGTCGCCGTTCAGGAGGCGGGGATAGTCCACCCCGGCGCACTTCGTCCCCGGGGTGAGGGCGGCGAAGCGGGGAGCGGCGGCCGTCACGTGGGCCTTGGCATCGTCGTCCAGGAAGCGGGTGAGGGCGGCGCCGCGGAGCCGGGCGGGGTCGGCGGGAGGTGCGGAGCGGTGGACGGGGATGCCGTTCCGCCAGGCTCCGGAGCCGAGCTCGGCGACGTAGACGTCGTCCTCGGCTGGTCGCACGATCCAGGACGCGACCGTCTGGCCCGCCCGGACCAGGGCGGCCATCACCGCGTACTCGGGGCGTCCCGCGACGAAGTTGGCCGTGCCGTCCAGCGGGTCGACGAGCCAGGCGGTGGGGGCGTCGTGCAGGGCGGAGAGGAGCGCGGGGTCGGCGGAGGCCGCCTCCTCGCCGACGACGGGGACGTCCAGGAGGTCGCGCAGGCGGCGGCTGATCAGCTCCTCGGCCTCGCGGTCGGCCACGGTGACCACTTCGCCCGGTGTCTTCTCCGAGACGTCGCCGGCGGCGAGGGCGCGGAACCGGGGGAGGATCGCGATCTCGGCGGTCTCACGAAGGATCTCGGTCACCGCGTCGATCAGCATGGCTCTCATGCTAGACATCGGGCGCTATGGGGCTGAAGGGTGCCTTCGTCCATGAGGGCGGTTGATCGGGCATGGATGGGAGACGTGCCGGTTCGGGCAGCAGATCACGCCGATCGTGAGGAACCGGCCGCTCTGGAGCCATTCTCCCCACTGCACGTCGACGCATCGAGGGAGCACGTCGCCCGTACGCATCGGGGGAAGCGGCGAGGTGGCGAAACCGGGCGAGCCGGGGCGGCGTTCGGCCTCTCTCCCGCGCTCGGCGCCGTTGCCGGTCCACAGGTAGGCGTGCCAGTGCATGGTGCTTCCCCGTGGTCGGCGGGGCCGCCCCTGCTCGTTTCGGTCCTTGGGGCCGGGTTTCGGGCAGGGGTCGGCTGTCCCTGTCTCGGCTAGATCGTGGCGATTCCGGCGGCGCGCAGCTCGGTGCCGGTGAAGCGGAGCGTTCCGGCGTCGGGGTTCTTCGAGTCGCGGAGTGCGTAGGCGTCGTCGATGCCGGGGATCTGGGCGATCAGGACGCAGGTCTCCATGTGCTCGCCCTGTGGGCCGCCGCCGCGAAGCTGGGTGAAGGGCACGTCATCGAGGCTGCCGCCGTAGAGGTCTGTCATGAGTGCTTCCTTTCGTCTCGTCAGCGGCCCGCGGGGGGATCGCCTGGAAGATACAAGCACTAGACATGATAGGACCTCTCCATACCTTGAATGAGGTAGTCATTTGTCCTCGTAGGTTCTGCGTCCCTTAGTGTTTTTCTATGGCCTTGGTGGACAAAAGCGACCGCATCGACCATGTCGGGCCGAACCTGGTGTGGCGGCAACTGGCCGAGGACGTCGAGAACGACATCGCCTCCGGCCTGCTGGCTCCCGGCGCCAAGATGCCCGCCGAGCTGGAGCTGGCGAGCCAGTACGGCGTCTCCCGGGTGACGGTGCGGCGTGCGGTCAGGGATCTGGCGGAGCGCGGCCTGCTGGTCGTCGTCCATGGGCGGGGGACGTTCGTGTCGCGTGGTTCCGCGTGAGGGCTGGCGCGCCCTCATGCTGGGCGTGCTCGCGACGGGCGCGCAGGCCGCCTCGGACGCCACCGCGAACGTCGGCAGCCTGACCATCGCCTTCGAACGCACCACGGCGTCGAAGTGCCCGGTCAGCTTCGACGTCCACGGGTACTTCCAGGGGCTGCCGGCGGGCGAGCATACGATCCAGTACCGCCTCGTCGGCGCCGGGGAGTGGAAGACGCTCGTCGTGCCCGCCAAGCGTCTGATCGTCCACCGGGCGTTGCTGGAGACCGTCACGTGGGAGTCGGCGCCGGACTCACGTGACTACTCGGTCCAGATCGAGATCAACCAGCCCGACGGCCTGCGGTCCAACGTCCTCTACTACTTCAAGTGCAACACCCCGCCGTCCGGGGAGACGTTCGGCGAGGCCGCCGAGCCCGTCACCCGTACGGCCGCCGGCGGCCCGATGGCCGAGCTGGCGGCCGACGCGCAGCTGGAGTCGGTGCGGGCGCGCTCCGGCGCGCAGGTCGCGCTGGTCAACCGGTACGACGTCAAGGCGGACCTGCCGACCGGCCCGATCGGGTTCGAGCAACTGTGGAACGTGCATCCCGCGGGGCTGGCCATCGACGTCCAGACCATGACCGGCGGCCAGCTCAAGGCTCTGCTGGCCACTGCCAATCCGGCCGGCTGGGTGCTGACCCCGTCCGCCGGGCTGCGCTACACCCTCGGCGGCGGGAAGGTCATGTCGATGACGCTCGACGGGGTGCCGGTGAGCGCCACGCAGCAGATCAAGGTCGCGGGCGCCTGGAGCCTCATCGCGGGCTTCGACGGGTGGCCGCGCTGGGAGGGGACGACCACGTACACCGGCGGGCCGGACGACACCGGGGCGCTGGCGAGCTACCTGGCCGCTCATTCGCCGGTGGCGGCGCCGGCGGGCGACCGCGTCACCGTCCGCTAGTCAGCGGGCCGGCCCTGCGTCCGTGACGGGCGCCTCCCGTGGTCACCAGCTGCGGACGCGGGGGCGGCGGCGCATCCGTTCCAGCATCGCCTCGTTGAAGGCCGCGGACACGGATGCGAACTCACCGTTCTCCACCGCTCGGTCGACGTACGCCTTGACGTGGGGGTCGAGGGTGATCGTGACCTCCGGGGCCGTCGGGGCGGGAGCGGTCGCGGGCTCGTCCTGGTCCTCGGTCATACCGACATCTTGCGCCACAAGGGCTGGCGAATCACGCCCCGAAACGCTGCAGATTCGGGAGGCCGTACAAGGGCCGTCGTGGCCGGCTGGGCGTCGTCGGTGGGAGGCCCATGGTGCCGGAGGCGAGGGGGTGCGCCGGCAGGCGCCTGATCAGAAGGAGCCTGAGCTCTTGTGGGCGCGGAGCGCCTTCCCCGGCGAAGTCGATCGACGGGGGCGGGGACAGGTGAGGGCCCCGGCGGCAAGGAGCAACGCCGGGGCCCTCTCTCCCCTGGTGAGGGCTTACTTGTAGAGCTCTCCGTTAGGCCCCACGATCTTCCCGGACGGGAAGTTGGTGGCCGCCTTGTACACGGCCGCCGTCTCGCCGTCGAAGTACGGCGAGGTGATGTAGTCGATGCGGTCGTTGCCGTCCTGGTCCGCGAAGGTGCTGGTGACACCGTTCACGTAGCCGAGGCGCTTGGCGTTGCTGTAGTTCAGCAGCCACGGTCCGCCGTCGTAGCCGGGGGTCACGGCGCACTTCAGGCCGACGTGCTCCTCGATCTTGAGCCAGGACGCGCCCACGGCCTTGGCCGTCGTCTTGCCGTAGCAGTGCTTCGGCGTGACACCGCTGTACGGCTTGCTGCCGTCGGGGTGCGGGGCCGCCGGGTAGCCGAAGGTGCGGACGAACTTGCCCGTCGGCTGGTTCCAGGCGAAGCCCTGGCCGCCCACGGCGTCGCCGAGCCGGCCGGCGTCCTTGGACAGCAGGATGTAGTAGTGGCCGCCCCAGGCGCGCTTCGGGCCGCTGAAGCGCTCGTAGTCCTTGCGGTCCACCTGCTTCACACCGTCGAACTGGATGCCGTTGTAGACGGTGACGAACGCGTAGTCGCGGTCGTAGTCCTCGTAGTTGTCGAAGTCGTAGTGGGTGAAGGCCTGCTTGCCCACGTAGATGCCCCAGGGGGCCTTGCCCTGGTAGTAGCCCGGGACGAACACCCAGTTGGACAGCGTGTCGCGGTTGCTGTCCGTGTCGTACGCGCAGTGGCCGGCGGTGGCGACCAGGTTGCGGTTGCCCGACTGGATGGAGGTGGCCGAGCACCAGCGGAACTTGCCGGAGCCGTCGACGAAGAAGACCTTGCCGATGCTCTTGGGCAGGTTCACGTTCTGGGACGCGCCGGCCTTCTGGGCGCCGGTCGGCGCGGTCATGCCGGGACGGCCGTCCGGGTCGTAGCCGCCCTTGGAGACGACCTTCCGCACTTCCTTGGAGTCCCAGGTGTACTGCGTGGCCTGGCGGAGGGCGGCGCCGTTGGAGGCGATCCAGAAGGAGGCGATCGAGGCGGCCTGGGAGTTGTTGCCGGCCATCGGGTCGTGGGAGACATCGCCGTCGGCCTGGGCGGTGGCGGAGAGCCCGGCGGCCAGAAGGCCGGTCGCCACGACCGCGCCGCCGACGGGGAGGAGGATTCGCTTCAAGGTAACTCCAGGTTGCGCTGACAGGAGGCGCCTCTTGCACCCCGAAATTCAGCAAACGGACGACCCGGAACCTATAACGCTGACAGGGCGATTGGAAATTTTCGGTAGATCGTGTCAGCGCTCCCAAGCGGCCCCGTTACCGTACCGAGATCAATGGATCAGCTGATCACGTCGCGTGATCACCTGGTTGCATGTGACTTACGTCACATTTCCCGGTGTGGTGAGCGCGGCGGCGCGTCGGTAGACCTCCGCGGTGGTCGTGTCGAAGTACGGCGACGACACCGCGTCGTAGGCGCCCTTGGCGTCCCTGTTCCAGGTCAGGCTGTTGACGCCGTTCAGGTTGCCGAGCCCGCGGGCCGCGTCGTAGTCGACCAGCCAGGGACCGCCGCTGGCGCCGGGGCTGAAGGCGCACGGCTGGAGCCGGACGCCCTTCTGCAGGTCGAGCGCGGGAGCCACGGTCCAGTACGTGACGCTGCCCTGGCACGTCCGCAGCGTCTTGCCGTCGAACGGACGCGTGCCGTCGGGCTGCACGCCGGCCGGGAAGCCGAACGCGGTCATGGTGGCGGCCGCCGGCTTCCTGTTGATCTCCAGGCCCTGGCCGCCCACGTTGTCCTGGAGCCGGCCGACGTCCTTCATCGTGTACGTGCCGTCCTTGGCCTGCTCCCAGACGAACCCGCGGTGGACGGTCACGAACGCGTAGTCGAAGTCGTAGTCGCCCTTGCCGGACCAGTCCTCGTGCATGCTGAGCGCGGCGCCCACGTAGATCCCGTCGGGCGTCTCGCCGTTGGGTCCGGGGTTGGGGACGAAGATCCAGTATTCGGCGGCCTTGGCCTGGCGGGAGTCGTACGCGCAGTGGCCGGCCGTGGCCACGACGCTGCGGTTCCGGGCGGCGACCGCACTGGCCGAGCACCAGTACTGCTTGGCGCCGAACTTGAAGAAGACCTTGCCCATGGTCTTGCCGGCGCCGCCCCGCCTGGGCGGCGCCGGCGCCAGGCCCTGCGTCGCGGACGTCCGCCGCACCGTCGTCACGGGCGAGGCGGGCCCGGAGGCGGCGCCCGCCGAGGACGTCGGGGCGGCCTGCGCGCCCGGCGTGGCGGGGCTGTAGCTGTCGGCCTGCTTGAGCTGGTCGGGACGCCAGTAGTCGGCGACCTTCTTCATGTCGGCGGCGGTCTTGGCCAGCGTGACGCCGAAGACTCTGCTCGTGGGCGCGGCGTTCGCGATCCCCGTGAAGGCAGGCAGCAACAGCAGCGCGCCGCCCAGGGCGGCCGCCGCCAGTTGCCTGGCCCGGGAGATCATGAAATGCCTTTCTTAGGGTCGTAAGGGTGGATTTTTCCAGATCAACTGCCTGTATTGCAGCCCGGATAGAGATTCGTTACCTGATCAAGAGTGCACCGTGTGCGATAAGGACACCATCAGCCGATCCCTCCCGATACGCGTAAATGATCACGCGTGTCGGTCGTTGCCCCAGGTCAGAGGGCTGATAGAGGCTGCGCCTATGCACCGAATTCTCTGCGTCGCCGCGCTTTCCTGCGCCGCATTCGCCGCCGCTCCAGTGGCGAACGCCACGACCGGACCGCCCGATGTCCGGACGTCGCACAAGGACCAAAGGCTTTTCCGGATCAGCGTCGGAGATCGGCAGGGCGTGCTGGAGTGCACCCCTGGCCGGGTCGCGCCGGGGCAGGTCGCGGCCTGTGCCGCTCTCGAACAGGTGGGCGGGAACCCGGCCCGTCTGAGCGGCCGGACGGGGGTCTCCTGCACGGCCGACTACCAACCGGTGGACGTACGGGCGGAGGGCGTCTGGGACGGCGACCGCTACCGCTACTCGCAGACCTTCCCCAACGCCTGCGCCCTCGCCGTCGCCACGGGCCCGGTCTTCCGCGTCTGAGGCGCGGGTCTGAGGCGCGGGTCCGAAGCGCGCGTCTGAAACGCCGAGGGCGGCGTACGGACCGGGAAGGCCCCGGATCCCGCCGAGGAGGATCCGGGGCCTCGACTGCCGGGCCGGATCATGGCATGTTGCCGGTCCAGCGGTTGGCGGCGGCCTTGTAGACGTCGTAGGTGTCGGTGTTGAAGTACGGCGACGAGATGTGGTCGTAGCGGTCGTTGCCGTCGGTGTCCCACGCGACGCTGTTCACGCCCACCAGGTAGCCGGTGCGGGAGGAGTTCCGGTAGTCGTAGATGAACGGGCCGCCGCCGGCGCCGGCGGTGAAGGAGCACCTGAAGCCGATCTGCTCCTGCAGGTCGTACTTCTTGGCCTCGGGCATCGGAGCCGTCCTGCCGTAGCACCACTTCATGGTGCGGCCGGTGTACGGCCTGTCGCCGTCGGGGTGCCCGCCGGCCGGGTAGCCGAAGGAGAACACGTTCAGCTTCGTGCTGCGGTTCCAGGTGAAGCCCTGGCCGCCGACGTTGTCACCGAGGCGGCCGACGTTCCTGACCGTCCAGCGCCACCGGTTGCCGGTCTTCTCCCAGCTCACCTTGATGCCGTTGTAGACGTTGACGAACGCGTAGTCGAAGTCGTAGTCCTCCTTCACCACGAAGTCGTCGTGCGCGTTGAACGTCCTGGCGGCGTAGATGCCGTACGGCGCCTTGCCCTCCCACGCGTTGTCGCCGTCCCAGTACGACGGGATGAAGATCCAGTTGTCGTAGAAGGTGTTCTTCTGGGTGTCGTAGACACAGTGGGCGGAGGTCGCCACCAGATTGCGGTACTTGCCTTGTACGGAGCTGGCCGAGCAGTACCGCCAGTTCTTCGGGTTGCGCGGGTCGGTCCGGGGCAGCGTGAAGAACACCCGGCCGACCGTGTTGGGCAGGTTGACCTGCCTGCTCTTGCCGGCCTTGGCCTTCTCCCCGCCGATCGGCGGGACCGATCCGGGCGGGCCGTCGGGGGTCTGGTTTCCGCCCGTGACGCCCCTGACGCCCCTGACGCCCCTGGACGACACGTCGAGCGCGCCGTCGTGGTCGGTGGCGAGCTTGATGCGATCGGGCGTCCAGAACTGCACGGCCTGCTCGGCGGGGGTCGCCGCGTTCCTGGACACGACGTCGGGGGCCGAGGCCGCCTCCGCCGCGGCGCCGGTGGTCGTGCCGGCGGCCAGAGCGGCGGACACCAGCACGGCGAGGGTGATCGTGATGCGCCTTGCTCGGGAATGCATGGAACTCCTCTCGGTTCTCGGCGGCCCAGAGCGGGGTGCTGCGCCCCGGTGGGCCAGGAAAACGTTGAGCACGCTAATGAATGGCGCAACCCGTCAGCCAGAAAGCGACGTGAAAAGGTCGGACCTGGTTCCGATTCGTTATGGAAATAGCGAAATCGCATGTATTCCAGAAAGGCATCTTCGCAGGTCAAGGTCATGATGATGATTCTGCTGCAACAGTGGTAACCCTGATTATCAAACGCCACTACTTATCAACCGAATGTTGTTCTGGTTAGATGTCCGTATGGATCCACGCACCCCCTGTCTCATCGGCATCGCACAACGCACCGTTCGCGAGCAGCCCGGCCCGGAACCGCTCGATCTGTGGGAATCGGTCGCCCGCGAGGCGGCCGATGACGCCCGGCTGCCCGCCGGACGGCTCGACTCGATCCAGATCGTCCACACCGACTCCTGGCAGTACGACTCGCCGACCGGGCGGCTGGCCGAGCGCCTGGGCGCCACGCCGCGCCACACCGCCTACTCCAAGGTCAGCGGTACGGCTCCGCAGCTCCTCATCGGCGCGGCCGCGGCCGGCATCGCGGCGGGCGACCTGGACTGCGCGCTGATCACCGGGGCCGAGGCGCTGGCCACCCGGCGGGCCTACCGGCGGGCGGGCGAGCACGTGCCGTGGAGCCACGCCGCCGATCCCAAGCCGCCCTACGGCTGGGAACGGCCCCCGCACCCGGCCGAGCTGGCACACGACCTGTTCCTGCCCGTGCACACGTACGCGATCATGGAGACCGCGCGGCGGGCGGCGGCCGGGATGACGGTCGAGGAGGAGATGCTCGACCGGGGCCGGATGATGGCGCCGATGACGGAGGTGGCCGCGGCCAACCCGCACGCGTGGCGGCGGGCCGTGCGCACGCCCGAGGAGCTGGTGAAGGGCAACCGGTTCGTCGGCTGGCCGTACAGCAGGAACACCGTGGCGGTCATGGAGGTCGACCAGGCGGCGGCCGTCGTCCTGGCCTGCGCGGAGCTGGCCGACCGGCTGGGAGTGCCGGACGAGCGGCGGGTCTACCTGCGCGGCTGGGCGTACGCCGAGGACACGTGGGAGGTGGCGGCGCGGCCCGCGCTCGGCTCGTCGCAGGCGATCGGGGCCGCCGCCGAGGCCGCCTTCCGCCGCGCCGGGCTCGGCCTGGCCGACATGGACGCCCTCGACCTGTACAGCTGCTTCGCCGTCGCGCTGCGGCAGGCGTGCGACGCGATCGGGCTCGACCCGTACGACCGGCGCGGCCTGACGGTCACCGGCGGCCTGCCGTACGCCGGCGGCCCGGCCAGCGACTACGTGCTGCACTCGACGGCCACGATGGCCGGGCTGCTGCGCACGCAGTCGGGCCACGGGCTGGTGACCGGCGTGGGGATGCACCTGACGAAGCACACGTACGCGGTGTGGTCCAGCGAGCCGGGCGGGCCGCCGGGGGACGCCGTCCCGGTGTTCACGGCGGCCGGGGTGCCCGTCGTGGGCTCGTACGCCGGGCCCGCCACCGTGGCCGGCTACACGGTCGCGCACGGCCCGGACGGCGAGCCGGACAAGGGCATCCTCGTCGTCGACCTGCCGGCCGGCGGGCGGGCGCACGCGCACGTGCTGGAGCCGGAGCTGCTGGCCGACGCCATGTCCCGGGAGCTCGTGGGGCAGCGGGTCGGCCTGGTGGCGGGCGACGGGCCCAACGTGGCCACCTGGTGATCCCGGCGAGGTTGTGAAGTTGTGACCTCGCACGGGGACTTCGCCGGGTTCGAGGGCTTGCGCGGGTGGATGTCGCTCAACTGAACTGGGAGTGAAGGGCGCAACCCGCACTAACCCGGCGAGGCACGTCGTGTCCGACCAGTTCGACGTCATCGAGGCAGGGGGCGCGGCCGCCGCCGGTGGATCGGGCTCGCGGTGGTGCTGGCTCTGCTGGTGATCCCGGCCGTCAGCCTGCTGCTCAGCCGCGACCCACGGCAGGAGCCGCCCTCGCCGTCCGCCACCACGCCCATCCGCTCCCTCACCAGGATCGAGAACGGCCCCAACGCCCTGCGGATCCCGGCCAGGACCAAGGGCCGCGACGAGATCATCGACGTCGTCTTCCCCGACGGGCTGAAGGCCGAGGTGCGCTACCCGGCCGACCTCGACCTCAACGAGCTGGGGGTGCGGCCGTTCCAGGGGGCGTGGATCGACGGGCGGTTCCGGCAGTTCGGCGTGCCGTACAACGGGGTCGCCGAGGTGACCGGCGGCGGCCGGCCGATCAGGAGCTACGGCCCCGGCGTCACCCTGTGGCCGCCCCAGCCCGGCGGAGGCAGTGGGCAGGTGCTGCTGTTCGCGTTCGGACGCTGGCGGGTGGCGATGCAGGACAGGGGCGACGGACTGACCTTCGACCAGCGCACGGCCCTGGCGCGGGAGCTGCACGGGAAGGTGACCCGGGAGGGGTACCTGGTGTTGTCGGGCGAAGGATCGGTGCGGCTGGCCCGTCCGGGTGCCATGACCCAGGAGGGCCCGGCCGGGCCGCAGCTGTGGTTCGGCGGGGGAGTGCGGGAGATGGTCGTGCTGGCGCCCACGCCCGACTGCGTCAGGAAGGCCCGGCTGCCGAAGGTGATCGAGGGGCGCGGGCGTCCGGGCGAGTGGACGTGCCGGGGGGACGTGGAGGTCGCCGTCGCCGGCTCCGAGGAGTTCAGACGCCGCGCCCTCGCCGGGATCCGGGTGACGGTCAAGGACTGAGGCCCGGCCGGACGCCGCGAGGCGAGGCGGCGGCTCGGTCGGGCGGGGCGGTGTCGGGGGTGGTGGCGGGTCGGTTAGTAGGGTGCGGCCATGTTCGCCGTAACCGCCACACAGACCGATCCCGACAATCCGCTCGCCGGGCTGACGCTCGGTGAGCACCCCGACCCGAAGGCGCCCGACGGCTGGACGACCGTCTCGGTACGCGCCGCCGCCCTCAACCACCACGACCTGTGGACGCTCAAGGGCGTGGGCATCAGGCAGGACCGGCTGCCGATCGTGCTCGGCTGCGACGCCTCCGGCGTGGACGAGGACGGCAACGACGTCATCGTGCACGCCGTCATCGGCACGGGCGCGGACGAGACGCTCGACCCCAGGCGCTCGCTGCTGTCGGAGGTGCACGACGGGACGTTCGCCGAGCGGGTGGCCGTGCCGCGGCGCAACCTCGTGCCCAAGCCGGCCGCGCTCAGCTTCGAGGAGGCCGCCTGCCTGCCCACGGCCTGGCTGACCGCGTACCGCATGCTGTTCGACAAGGCCGGGCTCGAACCCGGTTCGACCGTGCTGGTGCAGGGCGCCGGCGGCGGCGTCGCCACCGCGCTGATCGCGCTCGGCCGCGCCGGCGGTTTCCGGGTCTGGGCGACCAGCCGGTCGGAGGGCAAGCGCGAGCGGGCCCGCGAACTCGGCGCCGACCAGGTCTTCGAGACGGGCGCGCGGCTGCCCGAGCGGGTGGACGCGGTCATGGAGACCGTCGGCCAGGCCACCTGGGACCATTCGCTCAAGTCGCTCAGGCCGGGCGGCCGCATCGTGGTCTCCGGGGCCACCAGCGGCGCGGTCCCGCCCGCCGACCTCAACCGCGTCTTCTTCCTGCAGCTCTCCGTGGTCGGCACCACCATGGGCACCCGCGACCAGCTCCAGCGGCTCGCGGTGTTCCTGGAGCAGACGGGCGTGCGGCCGATGATCGACCGGACGCTGCCGATGACCGAGGCCAGGGACGGCTTCGCGGCCATGGCCGAGGGGGAGATCTTCGGAAAAATCGTCTTTACCAGCTGAATAAGTGAAGGGTTACTTGTCCGCCTTCTGGGTGATACAGGAAGAATGACGTCGTATCACCCTGGAGGCGTTCACCATGAACGTTGAGCCCTTCGGCCCGGGTTCGATGCACTGGGACACCGCGGGCGAATACCGCAACCTGCTCGTGGCCGGCAGCGCGCTGGTCCTCCAGACCATGCACCCGGCGGTCGGCGCGGCCGTGGCGGAGCACTCGACGTACAAGGACGACCCGTGGGGGCGGCTCAACCGCACGCTCGCCTCCGTCCAGAAGTGGGTCTACGGCGGTGAGGGCGGCCTGGCCGAGGGGCGGCGGCTGCGCGAGCTGCACCGCTCCATCAGCGGCGTGGACGAGCACGGCCGCGCCTACCACGCCCTGAACGGCGAGGCGTGGGCCTGGGTGCACCTGTCGCTGTTCGAGCGCTTCGTCACGCTCAACCGCTACTTCGGCACCCCCTACACCGAGGAGCAGCAACGCCGCATGTACGCCGAGTCGCGGCAGCTCGGCGCGATCCTGCAGGTGCCGGAGCGGGAGATGCCGGCGGACCTGGAGGCGTTCTGGCGCTACTTCGACACGATGGTCGCCGAACGGCTGGAGCCGCACCCGACGGCGCTGGAGGTGCTCGCCGTCATGCGCGGCACGCCCGCCCCGCCCGGCCTGCCGAGGCCGCTGCGCCGCCTGTGGACGCCGGTGGGGCTGGGTTCGGGGGAGTTCAACCACTTCGTCACCGTCGGCACCCTGCCGCCGGCCGCGCGCAGGAAGCTCGGCCTGCGCTGGACGGCCCGGGACGAGCGGCGGCTGCGGCACCTCGGGCACGCCGTGGCGATGCTGACCGCGCGCCTGCCCGAGCGGTTGCGCTACATGCCGGTCGCCTATCACGCCCGCAGAGCGGCCCGCCGCCACGGACGCCCGCAACGCTCATTGCGCTCAGCCTGACGACGGCTCAGCGGCGGTTCAGCGCTGGAGGATGTCGCGGATGCGGGCGGACGCCTCGTCGAGCACGGTGTGCAGCTCGTCCAGCTTCTGCGTGGTCAGGGCGGCGCCGGCGGCCTCCGTGCGGGCCTGGGCCACGAAGTCGGCCAGCAGCTCGCCCAGCTCGCTGTCGAGCTCGGTCCGGCGCACGGTGTCGCCGCCGAGCGTGGTCCAGATGTCCGACCAGATCCGGCGCCACTCGCCGGCCAGCCGGTCGCTCTCCACCTGCCACTGGTTGGCGTGCGCCATCCACTGCCGCTTCTGCTGCTCCTTGAGCCGTTTGAGCTCCTCGGCCCGCGCCTTGGCGTCGTCGCGGGTGCCGGTGCGGACGTCCTTGGCCATCCGGGTCAGCTCGTCGCGCAGCGACTTCACCGTGTCGCGGACGTCCTCCTTGACCTCGCGGGCGATGTCGCGCACGGAGGCGGAGATCTCCTGCTCCAGGTCGTCGAGCTCGTCGAGCCGGGCGTTGAGCTCCTCGCGGCCCTTGTCGGTGATGGAGAACACCTTCTTGCCCTCGACCACCTCGTGCGTGACCAGGCCCTCCTCCTCCAGGCGGGCCAGCCGCGGGTAGATCGTGCCGGGCGAGGGCGAGTAGACGCCGAGGAAGCGGTCCTGGAGCAGCCGGATGACCTCGTACCCGTGCCGCGGGCTCTCCTCCAGCAGCTTGAGCAGGTACAGCCGGAGCCGGCCGTGACCGAAGACAGGGCTCATTCCTTCTCTCCCTTGAGCAGCGCGACCTCGCCCGAGACGGTGTACGCCGACAGTGAGGCCATGCCGCCCCCCAGGCGTCCGGACAGCGTCTTGGAGCCGGGGCTGTTGTTCGCCGACAGTCCGTCGAACGTCGAGCTCAGCCTGCCGGAGGTGGACCTCATGCTGACGTCGGACTCGACGTTCTCCGGCACCCGCACCAGGATGGCACCCGAGACGCTGTTGAGCGTCACATGACTCGTCGGCCGGAGCGTCAGGTCGGCGGTGATGCGGCCGGACACCGTGCTGGCCTTGAGCCGGCGCGGGCTGCCGTCGGCCAGCGTCAGCTCGCCCGAGACGGTCTTCAACGCCAGGTCGCCCTCCATGGCCCGGCTCTCGATCGAGCCGGAGACCGTGGTGGCGCTCACCTCGCCGCTCACGCCGTCGAGGACGACCTCCGAGGACACGCTCTTGACCCGGGTGGAACGCTCGAACCCGGCCAGCACCGTGGACGCCGAGACCACCTCCGTGTTCACCCGGCACCCCCTGGGCACGGTGAGCGTGAGGTTGGTCCTGCGCTTGTCGCGCCGCAGCCAGCCGAGCAGCCCGTCCAGGGTCAGGCCCTCGTAGGTGACGACCAGCTCTTTGGTCAGCGCGTCGTAGCTGACCAGCAGCGGCGCGGCCGACTCGATCTCCGTCAGCTCCAGCGTGGGCGGGCCCTCGCTGGCCAGGACGGCCAGCCTGCCGGCGACGATCCGCACGTCAAGTGACTCCACCGGCCCGAACGTGAGCTGCTCGGGAGCGTCGAGCGTCCACTTCTCCATGAACGTATGCCTCCTTGACGAGTACGTCTCTTACGAGAACACGATATGTCGCGTTACTCGAAAACTCAAGATGTATCGCGTCTCGGCGGCGGATCCCGTCAGTCGTCGTCCTCGTCGTCGAGGCGGGCCAGCCAGGTGGCCAGCCGCTCGATCGGGGTCTCGAACTCGGGGTTGAGATCGACGAACTCGCGCAGCCGCTCGCCCAGCCAGAGCACGCTGACCTCTTCCTCGCCCCGCCGATCGACCAGCTCCTCGATCCCTCGATCGGTGAAGTACATGGGTTTCTCCTTCGTGCAGGCAGGGGCCTCACCCTGCCGGTCAACACAGAAGCCCCCGGCCGGACGGCCGGGGGCTCACTGGCGGCCTGCTCAGCCGAAGAGCTGGTGGAGGATCTCCTCCAGCTCGGTGTCGTGCGAGTTGTGCGAACCCGTCGCGGGCGAGCTGTTCGGGGTCCGCGAGACGCGGCGCAGCGACCGGCCGCCGAGCGTCTGCGGGTCTTCGGCCAGCTTCAGCGTCAGGTAGGGCCACGGGCCCATGTTCACCGGCTCGTCCTGGGCCCACACCAGCTCGGCCTGCTGCCCGTAGCGGGCCAGCTCGGCGGTGAGCTCCTCGGTGGGGAACGGGTAGAGCCGCTCGAGACGGACGATCGCGACGTCGTCGCGGCCCGTCTTGTCGCGCTGTGCGGCCAGGTCGTAGTAGAGCTTGCCCGAGACCAGGACGATCCGGGTGACCTTGGCCGGATCGACCGTGGTGTCGCCGATGACCGGCTGGAAGGTGCCGGTGGTGAAGTCGGACGCCTTCGACGTGGCCGCCTTGTGTCGCAGCAGCGACTTGGGCGTGAAGACCACCATCGGCTTGTGCCGGTTGGACTCCACCTGCCAGCGCAGCAGGTGGAAGTAGTTGGCCGGCGTGGACGGCTGCGCGACCGTCATGTTGTCGAGCGCGCAGACCTGCAGGAACCGTTCGATCCTGGCCGAGGAGTGGTCGGGGCCCTGGCCCTCGAAGCCGTGCGGCAGCAGCAGCACGACCGACGACCGCTGGCCCCACTTCTGCTCACCGGACGAGATGAACTCGTCGATGATCGTCTGGGCGCCGTTGACGAAGTCGCCGAACTGCGCCTCCCAGGCCACCAGGGCATCGGGACGCACGACGCTGTAGCCGTACTCGAAGCCGAGCGCCGCGAACTCGCTGAGCAGCGAGTCGTAGACGTAGAACTTCGTGGTGCCCTCGTTGAACTGCTTCAGCGGCGTGTGGTCGGCGCCGGTCATCCGGTCGACCAGCACCGCGTGGCGCTGGGTGAACGTGCCGCGCCGGGAGTCCTGGCCGACCAGGCGCACCGGGTGGCCGTCGATCAGCAGGGAGCCGAACGCCAGCGTCTCGCCCATCGCCCAGTCGATCGAGTCGGTCTCGACCATCTGACCGCGGCGCTGCAGCACCGGCGCCAGGCGCGGGTGCGGCGTGAAGCCCTCGGGCAGGTTGAGCTGGGTGTCGACGATGCGCTTGAGCGTCTCGTCGCTGATCGCCGTCGGCGTGTCGGCGTGGGACCACTTGACGACCTCGGCCGGGGGCACCCGCATGGCGGCCGCCTCCTTGGGCTTCTTGGCCGCCTCGCGCGTCTCGGTGAACGCCTGCTCCAGCTTGGCCTGGTAGTCGCGCAGCGCCGACTCGGCCTCCTCGACCGTGATGTCGCCCCGGCCGATCAGCGCCTCGGTGTAGAGCTTGCGGGTCGAGCGCTTGGCGTCGATCAGGTCGTACATCAGCGGCTGGGTGAAGGCGGGGTTGTCGCCCTCGTTGTGGCCGCGGCGGCGGTAGCAGATGAGGTCGATGACGACGTCCTTGCGGAACGCCTGGCGGTATTCGTAGGCCAGCTGGCCCACGCGCACCACGGCCTCGGGGTCGTCGCCGTTGACGTGGAAGATCGGCGCCTGGATCATCCGCGCGACGTCGGTCGCGTAGACCGACGAGCGGGAGGAGGCCGGCGAGGTGGTGAAGCCCACCTGGTTGTTGACCACCACGTGCACGGTGCCGCCGGTGCGGTAGCCGCGCAGCTGCGACAGGTTGAGCGTCTCGGCCACCACGCCCTGGCCGGCGAAGGCCGCATCGCCGTGGACGAGGACGGGAAGGACGGTGAAGCCCTCCTCGCCGCGCTCCAGGAGGTCCTGCTTGGCGCGGACGACGCCCTCCAGCACCGGGTCGACCGCCTCCAGGTGGGAGGGGTTGGCCACCACGGACGCCGTGATCATCTTGCCGCTGGGCGCGGTGAACTCGCCGCTCGCGCCCAGGTGGTACTTGACGTCGCCGGAGCCGTGGGCGGTGCGCGGGTCGATGTTGCCCTCGAACTCGCCGAAGATCTGCGCGTAGGACTTGCCCACGATGTTGGCCAGCACGTTGAGCCGGCCGCGGTGGGCCATGCCGATGACGACCTCGTCGAGGCCCTCGTCGGCGGCGTCGCTGATCACCGAGTCGAGCAGCGGGATCAGGGACTCGCCGCCCTCCAGCGAGAAACGCTTCTGGCCGACGAACTTCGTCTGCAGGAACGTCTCGAACGCCTCGGCGGTGTTGAGCCGGGACAGGATGTTGAGCTGCTCGTCGCGCTCGGGCGAGGCGTGCGGCTTCTCCACCCGCGCCTGGATCCAGGCCCGCTCCTCGGGGTTCTGGATGTGCATGTACTCGATGCCGACCGTGCGGCAGTAGGAGTCGCGCAGCACGCCCAGGATCTCGCGGAGCTTCATCAGCGGACGGCCGCCGAAACCGCCCGTGGCGAACTCGCGCTCGAGGTCCCACAGGGTCAGCCCGTGGGACTGGATGTCGAGGTCGGGGTGCTTGCGCTGCTTGTACTCCAGCGGGTCGGTCTCGGCCATCAGGTGGCCGCGCACGCGGTAGGCGTGGATCAGCTCGATGACCCTGGCCGACTTGGCCACGTCGTCGTCGTGCGAGGCCGAGATGTCCTGGACCCAGCGCACCGGCTCGTACGGGATGCGCAGGGCCTCGAAGATCTCGTCGTAGAAGCCGTCCTCGCCGAGCAGCAGCCGGTGGATCTGGCGCAGGAAGTCGCCCGACTGGGCGCCCTGGATGATCCGGTGGTCGTAGGTGCTGGTCAGCGTCATGACCTTGGAGACGGCCAAGCGCGACAGCGTGTCGGGCGAGGCGCCCTGGTACTCGGCCGGGTATTCCATCGCGCCGACGCCGATGATCGTGCCCTGGCCGGGCATCAGACGCGGAACGGAGTGGACGGTGCCGATCGTGCCGGGGTTGGTCAGCGAGATCGTGGTGCCGGAGAAGTCGTCGACGCCCAGCTTGCCCGCGCGGGCCTTGCGGACGACCTCTTCGTAGGCCACCCAGAACTGGCGGAAGTCCATCTCCTCGGCGCCCTTGATCGAGGGCACGAGGAGCTGGCGCTCACCGTTGCTCTTCTGGACGTCGATCGCCAGGCCGAACCCGACATGCTCGGGCTTGACCAGCGTGGGCTTGCCGTCGACCTCCGTGTAGGAGTAGTTCATCTCCGGCATCGCCTTCAGCGCCTTGACGATCGCGAAGCCGATCAGGTGGGTGAAGGAGATCTTGCCGCCACGCCCCCGCTTGAGGTGATTGTTGATCACGATGCGGTTGTCGATGAGCAGCTTGGCCGGGATGGCCCGGACGCTGGTCGCCGTCGGGACCGTCAGGGACAGGTCCATGTTGGCGGCCGTGCGCGCGGCGGCGCCGCGCAGCTTCACCTCCTCGGCGCCCTTGGGCACCGGGGTGGCCGGCTGCTTCGGCTTCTCGGCTGCCGGAGGCGCCTTCGGGGGCGCCTTGGGAGGTGCGGGCGCGGTCGCAGTGCCGTTCGCCGCCTCCCTGACCGGGGTCCGGCCCGGTCCGTAATCAGGGTTGTAGTCAGCGAAGAAGTTCCACCAGGCCTTGTCGACAGACTCTGGATCTTGAAGGTACTTCTGGTACAGCTCGTCGACAAGCCACTCGTTCTGACCAAAGCTTGCCAGCGGGTTTGTCCGCGACGACTCAGACGACACGGCGGAAATCGCCCTCTTCCGCAGATCGGCGTTGATGTTAGAGAACCTGTCCAAGGCTACTCGCCCGGACCGGCAGCGCGCGCCGAAGAGCACGCGCCGCCTCGAACGATCCTCTCAGGACACGCCGAAGAGGTCACGCCCGCCTAGTCAATCCAGGGAGAGCCGCCATTGTTACTGTTTGGTATCAACGTATGGCCGGCAGGTTTATTTCCCTCCGGGCACGATTCTGCTGGTGATCCGCACCCCGGGTGACAGCTCCTCCAGCAGGTCCGCCAGCTCCTTGCCGGCCTGCTGGAGCTCCTCCATCGACATCGGCTCCAGGCGTTCGAGGAGGAAGATCGCGTTGGTCGTCTCCTCGGTGAGCCGGGTGCGCGCCACCTGACGCCAGTTCCACCGGCGGCAGGTCACGCCGGCGTCGTCGCGCCAGATCACCTCGCCGGGCTCGGGCTGCCCGAGCGCCTCCTCCGAGTGCTCGTCGCCGGTCGCCCGCACCAGCCGGGCCGGGCCCTGGTAATGGTCGAGGTCCTCGCCGCCGATGGGCAGCGCGTGCTTGACGCTGATCGTGTTGTACGCGTCGACCACCCGGTTGATCTCCGGCAGCGGCATGCGCCGGGTCAGGGCGTCGACCGAGGGCCTGGTGCGCTGCGGCTTGGCGCCGAAGGCGCGGTAGGCGTCCTTCCAGGCGTCGATCTTGTCGGCCTGCACCTCGGACGCCGACGCCTCGGCCAGCCAGGCGCGGGTGCGGTCGTCGGTGGGGCCGTTCCGCAGGCCGTGGGCCAGCATCACCAGCACGGCGAAGTCGGGGCGCAGGGCGAGGACGGCGTCGTCCACGCGGATGTCGTCAAGCATCCGCCCAGTTTAGGAGGCCGGGCCGGAGGGTCGCAGGGATCGCAAAATAGCCTTTGCAAAAAAGACTTTGCGGTCTATGCTCGTCCTCATGGAGGAGCAGTACACGATCAGTGACCCGCAGGTGCTCAAAGTGGTCGCCCACCCCTTGCGGGTGCGGCTGCTCGGGCTGCTGCGCAGCGACGGCCCGGCCACCGCCAGCGAGCTGGGCCGCAAGGTCGGCGAGAGCTCCGGCTCGACCAGCTACCACCTGCGTGAGTTGTTCAAGTACGGCTTCATCGAGGAGGACCCCGATCGGCGCGACGGCCGCGAGCGCCGCTGGCGGGCCCGCCACCGCTACACCTCCTGGGACAGCGGCGAGCTGTCCGGCACCGAGGAGGGCCGCGAGGCGGTCCGGATCATGCGGATGCGCCAGGTCGAGGCGCTCGCCCGCGTCGCCCAGGGCTATGACGAGCGCCGATGGTCCCCCGAGTGGGTGCGGGCGGCGGGGATGAGCGACGACTTCGTGGAGCTGCCGCCGGCCGGGCTGCTGGAGTTCGACGAGCGGGTCGAGGAGCTGCTCCGCGAGCTGGCCGCCCGCTACGCCGGCGACCCCGACGTCCGGCAGGTGCACATCTGGCGGGGCGGCTTCCCCCGCGAGGGCTTCCCCCGGGCCGGTGACGACGAACAGGCCGGTGACGACGAAGAGGAGCAGGACCGATGACCGCTCGTTCCGCCCTGCGGCGCTACATGCTCGTCAGCTTCCTGACCTGGCTGCCGCCGGGGCTCATGGTCGCCTGCATGGTGCTGCTGATGACCGAGAGGGGCCTCGGCCTGGTCGAGGTCGGCCTGTCGGTGACCGTCTTCTCGGTCGTCACCGCGAGCCTGGAGCTGCCCACCGGCGGCCTGGCCGACGTCGTCGGGCGGCGCGCGGTGCTGGCCTGCTCGGCGGTGTTCACCGCGGCGGGCCTGGCGCTGATGAGCGTCTCCACCGCGTTCTGGATGTTCCTGGTCAGCGGCGTGCTCAAGGGGATCGCCAGGGCCCTGTCCAGCGGCCCGGCGACCTCCTGGTACGTCGACACGCTGCACGGCATCGAGGGTGAGGGGGCCGACCTCAAGCCCGGCCTCGCGCGCGGCGGCGCGATGGAGTCGGTGGCGCTGGCCGTCGGCGTGCTGCTGGGCGGCGCGGTCCCGATGCTGGTGCCGCCGGAGCTGATGACGCCGCTCGCCGTGCCGCCGCTGCTGGGGGCGGGCGCGGCCGTCGTGCTGCTGGTCGTGGTGATGTTCGCGCTGCCCGAGCCGGCGCACGCGCGGCGCTCGCTGGGGGGCGTGCTGCGTGAGGTGCCCGCCACGGTGGTCGCCGGGATCCGGCTGGCGGCCGGGGGCGCGGTGCTGCGCCGCCTGATGGCCGCCGCGGCCGCGTCCGGCGTGCTGCTGATGACGATCGAGCTGCTGACCCCCGGCCGCCTGGCCGAGCTGGCCGGCACGGCCGAGCGCGGCAGCGCGGCCTACGCCGTCGTGGCGGCCCTGGGCTATGCCGCCAGCGCCACCGGCAGCGTGCTCGCCCCCCGCGTGGCTCGCCTGGCCGGCAGCTCGGCCAGGGGGGCCATGGTGGGCGCGGTGCTCTGCGCGCTGTCGGTCGGCTCGCTGGCCGCCACCGCCGGGCTGGACGGCGTGCCCGGCCTGGTGGCGGCCGGGCTGGCCTACCTCGTCATGTTCGCCGGGCTGTCGGTGACCGGGCTGCTCTGCCTGGAGATGCAGCACAACGCGGTCTCCGCCGCCGAGCGCACCACGGTCACCTCGACGTCCTCGCTCTCGCTCCAGGCGGGCGGGGTGCTGGCCAACTCCACGCTCGGCGTCCTGGCCGCGCAGACGGGCGCGTCCGCCGCCTGGTGGGTGGCCTCCGGGGTGGTGCTGGCCTCGGCGCTGCTGTTCGTCGCGATGCCGAGGCCGGGGGTCACACGCTCCAGTCGAGTTCCGGCCCTACCGGAACGATCCTGCTCGGGTTGATGTTCGTCTGGGTCATGTAGTAGTGGCGCCTGATGTGGTCGAAGTCCGTGGTGTCGCGGAAGGCGGGGATCGCGTAGAGTCTGCGGGTGTACGCCCACAACGCCGGATAGTCCGTCAGCCGCCTGATCGAGCACTTGAAGTGGCCGTGGTAGACCGTGTCGAACCTGACCAACGTGGTGAACAGCCGCACGTCGCTGTCGGTGAGCGTGTCGAAGAGGAACTCCGACTCCGCCAGGCGCACCTCCAGCAGGTCGAGCGTGGTGAACACGCGGGTGACCGCCTCCTCGTACGCCTGCTGCCCGCGGGCGAAGCCGGCCTCGTAGACCGCGTTGTTGAGGCCGTGGTAGAGGCGGTCGTTCATGATGTCGATGTCCGGGCGCAGGCGTTCGGGGTACAGGTCGGGCGCGCTGCCCCATGACGTCTCCAGATCGAGGGTGATCTGCGGGAAGTCGTTGGTGACGAGGCGTTCGTCCTGGATGTCCCAGATGCACGGCACGGTGTAGCGGCCCGTGTAGCCCGGTTCGGTCGCGTGGTAGAGCTCCGACAGGTACGGCGGGCCGCCGTCGGGGATCCGCCAGCCCTTCTCGTCGCGGATGGGGTCGACGATCGTGACGTCCAGCAGGTCCTCCAGGCGGAGCAGGGCGCGGACGATCAGCACGCGCTGTGCCCACGGGCAGGCGTAGGAGGCGTAGAGCCGGTAGCGGCCGGGCTCGGGCGGCCCGAGCCGTTCGGTGAAGCGGTTCGGCTGCCGGACGAAGCGGCCATCGTCTGAGATCTCGCGGCTCAGCTTCATGACCCCTAGTAGAACATGATTCGGGACCAGAACTATATTCGGGGCCATGGCTAAGTTCGTGGTGACTCCTTCCAACGTGGCGCAGCGCGAGGCGTGGATGAGCGGGGCGGTTCCGGAGGTCGAGCGGGTCCGGCCGGGGTTGTGGTCGATCCCGGTGCCCATCCCGGTCAACCCGCTACGGTACGTCCTGGTCTACGCCCTCGAACTGCCCGACGGCGTGGCCATCGTGGACGCCGGGTGGAACACCGACGAGGCCTACGACGCCCTCGCCGCCGGGCTGGCCGTGGCCGGCTACGGGATCGCCGACGTCAGGGCCGTCCTGGTCACCCACCTGCACCCCGACCACTACGGCCTGGCCGGACGCGTCCGCGAGGCGTCGGGCGCCTGGATCGGGCTGCACCCGGCCGACGCGAACCTGGTGCGCGAACGGTACGACGACGACGCCATCGACTCGCTCGTCCAGCGGGAGCGGGCCCTGCTCCGGCGCTCCGGCGTGCCCGACCTGAGCCTGGACGAGCTGGCCGGGGCCTCGATGATGATCAGGCACATGGTCACGATGGCCCGTCCCGACCGGCTGATCGAGGACGGTGAGAAGCTCGACCTGCCCGGCTGGGACCTGCGGGCCGTCTGGACCCCCGGCCACACGCCCGGCCACCTGTGCTTCGTCTCGCCGGAGCGCAGGCTGCTGCTCTCCGGCGACCACGTGCTGGCGAAGATCACGCCGATCGTGGCCGTGCACCCCCAGTCGGGCCCCGATCCGCTGGCCGACTACCTCGGCTCGCTGGCCGCCGTGCGCGACCTGGAGGTGGACGAGGTGCTGCCCGGCCACGAGTACCGCTTCCTGGAGCTGGCCGGACGCGTCGACCACGTGCTGGCGCACCACGACGAGCGGCTGGCCGAGATCGAACGGGTCGTCGGCGAGGACGACGGCGTGACCTGCTGGGACGTCGCCACCCGGCTGAGCTGGTCGCGGCCCTGGGAGACGATCCCGCCGTTCATGCGCCGGGCGGCCAACAACGAGACGCTGGCCCACCTGGTATGGCTGGCCGGACGGGGCAGGGTACGCAGGCAGGAGGGTGAGCCCGAGCTCTGGAGACGCGCCTGAGCCGGTCGGTTATCGTACTCCTACCAGAATGTTGTTCTCTTGCTCTGGAGGTTCGATGCTTCGGTTCGATGACAGGGTCGCGATCATCACGGGCGCCGGGCACGGCCTCGGCAGGGCGCACGCGCTCCTGCTCGCCGAGCGGGGCGCCAAGGTCGTGGTCAACGACCTCGGCGGCGCGCTCGACGGCACCGGCGCCTCCACCGGCCCAGCCGCCGAGGTGGTCGAGCTCATCACCAAGCATGGCGGCCAGGCCGTCGCCAACGCCGACAACGTCGCCACCCCCGAGGGCGCCAGGGCGCTCGTGCAGACGGCCGTCGACGCGTTCGGCCGGGTCGACATCGTCGTCAACAACGCGGGCATCCTGCGGGACAAGTCGTTCGGGAAGATGACCGTCGAGGACTTCGACGGCGTGCTGGCCGTGCACGTACGCGGGTCGTACCTGGTCAGCCAGGCCGCCTACCCGCTGATGAAGGAGGCCGGGCACGGCCGCATCGTCAACACCTCCAGCCCGGCCGGCCTGTTCGGCAACTTCGGCCAGGCCAACTACTCCACCGCCAAGATGGGCCTGGTGGGGCTGACCAAGACGCTGGCCATCGAGGGCGCGCGCAACGGCATCAAGGCCAACGCCATCGCCCCCGTCGCCTGGACCAGGATGACCGAGGCGCTGCTGCCGGCCGAGTTCGAGGCGAAGTTCACACCCGAGCGGGTGAGCGCGCTGGTCGCCTACCTCGTGCACGACTCGTGCGAGTCGAGCGGCGAGGTGTTCACCGTCGGCGGCGGGCGGGTGGCCCGCGTGTTCGTGGCCGAGGGGCCCGGCTGGAAGGCCGACGACCTCACCCCCGAGGCGATCGCCGACAACTGGGGCTCGGTGATGGCCGAGCAGCCGTACGTGCTGACGGCCGGCGACTCGATGAAGGCCATGCTCTAGCCGCTCCACGCCGGAGCCTGCCGGAAGCCGGTCATCGCCCGTCGGGGCGGTGGCCGGCTTCCGCGCGTTCGGGAGGGTCTCGGCGCACGTCTCATGCCAGGCTTTGTTCGATCTTCGGCATAAGTCAGCGAGGTTCGGTCGAACAAGGCTCTTGATTTGCCGCATGAGTGATCTTATTGTTCCCGCATGACCCCCCAGCCGGGCTCGGCTGCCGACGTCCTGACGCTCATCAGCGCCGGATCGGCGACCACCCGTTCCGATCTCGCGCGCCTCACCGGACTGGCCAGATCCACGATCTCCCAGCGGGTCGACGCGCTCATCGAACGCGGTCTCGTCGAGGAGACCGAGAGCGGCGAGTCCACCGGCGGCCGTCCACCGCGCCAGCTCCGCCTGCACACCGAGGAGCACGCCTTCGCCGGCGTCGACCTCGGCGCCACCCACTGCCGGGTCGCGCTCATGGACCTGACCGGCGGCCTGCTGGCCGAGTGCGAGGACCCGCTGGAGATCGGCGAGGGCCCCGACAAAGTGCTCGCCCACGTCGACGAGCGGCTCGACCGGCTGCTCGGCGAGGCCGGACGGCCCCGCGCCGCGCTGCGCGCCATCGGCATCGGCGTGCCCGGCCCGGTGGAGTTCGCCACCGGCCGCCCCAACAACCCGCCGATCATGCCCGGCTGGAACGACTACCCCGTCCCCGAATACTTCGACGGCATCCAGGTGCTGGTCGACAACGACGTCAACGTCATGGCGCTCGGCGAGCACCGCAACGCCTTCGCCGGCACCAGCCACCTGCTGTTCGTCAAGGTCGGCACCGGCATCGGCTGCGGCATCGTGGCCGACGGCAAGCTCCACAGAGGAGCCCAGGGCTCGGCCGGCGACATCGGGCACATCCGCGTCAGCGGCCACGACGACGCCGGCTGCCGCTGCGGCAACAGCGCCTGCCTGGAGGCCGTGGCCGGCGGCGCCGCCATCGCCCGCCGGCTCGCCGAGCTCGGGCTGGCCGCCGAGACCGGCGCCGACGTCGTCGCGCTCGTCCAGGCGGGCAACACCCAGGCGCTGCGGCTGGTCAGGGAGGCCGGCCGGCTCATCGGCGAGGTGCTGGCCGGCCTGGTCAACTTCTTCAACCCCGAGGTCATCGTCATCGGCGGCGCACTGTCCCGCGTCCACGAGCACCTCCTGGCCGGCATCAGGGAGACCATCTACCGCCGGTCACTGCCGCTGGCCACCCACCACCTGTCCATCACCCCGAGCCGCACCGGGATCAACGCCGCCGCTCTCGGCGCGGGCCTGCTCGCCATCGAGCACTACCTGTCACCGGACAACATCAACCGCATCGTCAACGCCTGAAGGGGACCCCCGATGCTGGTCATGAAGGGCATCGTCAAGCAGTTCCCCGGCGTGCGCGCGCTCGACGGGGTCGATCTCGACGTACGGGCGGGCGAGGTCCACTGCCTGCTCGGCCAGAACGGCGCGGGCAAGTCCACCCTGATCAAGGTGCTGGCCGGCGTCCACCAGCCCGACGAGGGCACGATCGTCTTCAACGACGCGCCCGTCCGGCCCGCCAGCCCCAACGACGCCATCCGGCTCGGCTTCGCCACCATCTACCAGGAACTCGACCTGGTCGACGGCCTCAGCGTCGCCGAGAACATCTTCCTCGGCCACGAGCACGCCCGCTTCGGGTTCGTCAACCGCCAGGCCGGCCGCCGGGCCGCCCGCGCGGTGCTGGAACGCCTCGGCCACGGCGAGATCCGCCCCTCCACCGAGGTCGGACGGCTCTCACCGGCCGCCAAACAGGTCGTCTCGATGGCCCGCGCCCTCTCCCACGACGCCCGCCTGATCATCATGGACGAGCCGTCGGCCGCCCTGGCCCACGACGAGGTCGCCAACCTGTTCCGCATCATCCGCGAGCTCACCGCCCAGGGCGTGGCCGTCGTCTACATCTCCCACCGGCTGGAGGAGATCCGCGAGATCGGCGACCGCGTCACCGTGCTCAAGGACGGGCGCACCGTCGCCGTCGGCCTGCCCGCCCGCGACACGCCCACCGCCCGCATCGTCTCCCTCATGACCGGCCGCAACGTCGAGTACGTCTTCCCGCCCCGCCCGACCCGGCCGCCCGGCGAGGAGGTGCTGCGCGTGGAGAACCTGACCGCGCCCGGCGTCTTCGCCGACGTCTCCTTCTCCGTGCGCGCCGGGGAGATCGTCGGACTCGCCGGGCTCGTCGGCAGCGGACGCTCCGAGATCCTGGAGGCCGTCTACGGAGCCCGTCCCGCCGCCGGCCGCGTCACGCTCGCCGGCCGCCCGGCGCGCCGCCGCGTGACCGGCGCCGTCCGGCAGGGCATGGGCCTGGCCCCCGAGGAACGCAAGGCCCAGGCCCTGCTGCTCGACCAGAGCGTCACCGCGAACATCACGCTCGGCACCCTGCCGCAGTTCGCCAGGTTCGGGTGGATCGACCGCGGACGCGAGCGGGCCGAGGCCGCCCGCCTGGCCGAGCTCCTCGACATCCGCCCGCCCGACCCCGAGCGCCCGATCAGGACCCTGTCGGGCGGCAACCAGCAGAAGGCCGTGCTCGCCCGCTGGCTGCTCGGCGGACGCAAACTGCTGCTGCTCGACGAGCCCACCCGCGGCGTCGACGTCGGCGCCCGCGCCGAGCTGTACGCCGTCATCCGCGACCTGGCCGACCAGGGCATCGGCGTGCTGCTGGTCTCCAGCGAGGTGCCCGAGGTGCTGGGCCTCGCCGACCGGGTGCTCGTGCTGCGCGAGGGCGCCGTCATCCACGAGGGCGAGGCGGCCGGCCTGGACGAGCACCGCGTACTGGACATGATCATGGATGGGAGGGCCGCGTGATGAGCGACCCCATTGAGGCGCCCGAACGACCCGCCGCCGGGGTCGCCCGGCCGAGACCGTCCCTGCTGAACGGGGTCGCCGAGATCCGCCACCTCGGCCTGCTGGGCGCGCTGGCGCTGCTCGTGGTCGTCGGCCTGGTCACCCGGTTCGACAACTTCGCCACCACCTCCAACCTGGTCAGCATCCTGGCCCTGGCCGCCACGATCGGCGTGATCACCGTCGGGGCCACGTTCGTGATCATCGGCGGTGGCATCGACCTGTCCGTCGGCGCCGTCATGGCCCTCGCCTCGGTCTGGGCGACCACGCTGGCCACCCAGTCGTACGGGCCGGTGGTGATGGCCGTCTGCGCGATCCTCGTCGGCACCGGGGCCGGGCTGGTCAACGGGCTGCTGATCGCCTACGGGCGGATGGTGCCGTTCATCGCCACCCTGGCCATGCTGGTGGCCGCCCGCGGCCTGGCCCAGCGCATGTCCGACAGGAAGACGCAGCTCATCCAGGTCGAGGGCATCGTGCAGCTGTCCACCACGCGGCTGCTCGGCATCCCGCTGCTGGTCTACGTGTTCGCCCTGGTCGTGGTGCTGGGGTGGATCGTCCTGAACCGCACCACGTTCGGCCGCCGCACGTACGCGGTCGGGGGCAACCCCGAGGCGGCCAGGCTGGCCGGCATCGACGTACGCAGGCACACGATGCTCCTGTACGCCCTGTCCGGCTTCTGCTGCGGCGTCGCCGCGATCCTCATCATGGCCCGTACGACGACAGGCTCGTCCACCCACGGCGACCTGTACGAGCTGGACGCCATCGCCGCCGTCATCATCGGCGGCACCCTGCTCACCGGAGGCCGGGGCACGATCATCGGCTCGATCCTGGGCCTGCTGATCTTCACCCTCATCACGAACCTGTTCATCCTCAACGGGCTCAACACCAGCGACCAGCTGATCGCCAAGGGCCTGATCATCGTCGTCGCCGTCCTTCTCCAGCGGCGGAACCTGAAAGCGAGAGCAACATGAGTGAGAACGTCGCGCGCAGGGGATTCCTCGTCGGCGGGGCAGTGCTGTTAGCGGCGGGTTGCACCAGCAACGAGCCGGCGGCCGCTCCCTCGTCGGCGGCGCCCGCGCCCGCCCCCGCCGCGAGCGGCAACGACGAACCCGGCCAGAAGGTGACGATCGGCTTCTCCGCGCCGGCCGCCGACCACGGCTGGATCGCGGCCATCGCCAAGAACGCCGAGAGCGCGGCCAAGCAGTACGGCGACGTCGACTTCAAGGCCGTCGAGCCGACCAACGACATCAACCAGCAGATCTCCGCCGTCGAGTCGCTGATCGCGGCCAAGGTGAACGCCCTGGTCATCCTGCCGAACGACGGCCAGCAGCTGAACCAGGTCGCGTTGCAGGCGACGCAGGCGGGCATCCCGGTCATCAACCTCGACCGGGTGTTCCCGGACAAGCTGGCCTACCGCACGTGGATCGGCGGCGACAACTACGGCATGGGCGTCGCGGCCGGGCACTACATCGGCAAGCAGCTCAAGGACAAGGGCGTCGCGAACCCGGTGATCGTCGAGATCCAGGGCATCGCCACGCTGCCGCTGACCCAGGACCGCAGCAAGGGCTTCGCCGACGCGCTGAAGACGTACGGGTTCAGTGTCACGGCCAAGCAGGACGCCAAGTTCACCGTCGAGACCGGCAACCAGGTGGCGACCTCGCTGCTGCAGGCGCACAAGAAGATCGACGCTCTGTGGAACCACGACGACGACCAGGGTGTCGGCGTGCTGGCCGCCATCAAGGAGGCGAACCGCGACGAGTTCGTCATGGTGGGCGGCGCCGGCTCGCTGAACGCCATGAAGGAGATCCAGGCCGGCACGTCGGTGCTCAAGGCCACCGTCACCTACAGCCCCACGATGGCCTCCTCGGCCATCAGGCTCGCCAGGTTGATCGCGCAGGGCAAGGGCATGAGTGACCTCGTGGAGAACCAGGTTCCCCAGTCGATCACCCTCGCGTCGGAGACGATCACCAAGGAGAACGTCGACAAGTATCTGGCGCTCGGATTCGAATCCTGATCGGGGGTTGCATGTCAGACAAGACCACCATCGGCGTGGGCATGATCGGATACGCGTTCATGGGCCGCGTCCACTCCCAGGCCTGGCGGAGCGTCGGCGCGTTCTTCGACCTGCCGCTCGCGCCGCGCATGGCGGTGCTGGCGGGGCGGTCGAAGGAGCAGACCGCCGCCGCGGCGGCCCGGCTCGGCTGGGCCGACGTCGAGACGGACTGGAGAGAGCTCGTCCGGCGGGACGACGTGCAGATCGTCGACATCTGCACGCCGGGCGACTCGCACGCCGAGATCGCCATCGCCGCGCTGCGCGCCGGCAAGCACGTGATCTGTGAGAAACCGCTGGCCAACACCGTCGCCGAGGCCGAGGCCATGGTCGCGGCGGCGGCCGCGGCGCCGGGCAGGAGCATGGTGGCCTTCAACTACCGGCGGGTCCCCGCGGTCGCGCTGGCCCGCCGGTACGTCGAGGAGGGCAGGCTCGGCGAGATCCGGCACGTACGCGCCCAGTACCTCCAGGACTGGATCGTGGACCCGGAGTTCCCGCTGGTGTGGCGGTTGCAGAAGGACAAGGCGGGTGCGGGGGCGCTCGGCGACATCGGCTCGCACATCGTCGACGTCGCCGAGTTCGTCACCGGCCAGCGTGTGGTGGGCGTGTCGGGGCTGACGGAGACGTTCGTCAAGGAGCGTCCGCTGGCGGGGGAGTCGGCGGGGCTGGCGGCGTCCCGTGCCGAGGAGAGGGGGCGGTCACGGTCGACGACGCCGCGCTGTTCATCGGCCGGATGTCGGGCGGCGCGCTGGCCTCCTTCGAGGCCACCAGGTTCGCGACCGGGCGCAAGAACGCGATGCGCATCGAGGTCAACGGGCAGCTCGGCAGCCTGGCGTTCGACTTCGAGTCCATGAACGAGCTGTGGTTCAGCGAGGGCGGGGGCGGGTTCGAGCGGATCCTGGTGACCGAGCCCGACCATCCCTACGTGGGCGCGTGGTGGCCGCCGGGGCACGGGCTGGGCTACGAGCACACCTTCACCCACGAGATCAAGGACTTCCTGGAGGCCGTCGCGGCCGGCACCGACCCCGCGCCGTCGTTCGCCGACGGGCTGCGGGTGCAGCGCGTGCTGGCGGCGGTGGAGGCGAGCGCGGCCGACGGCAGCCGGTACACCCCTGTGGAGGACTCATGAGACCAGTAACGCTGTTCACCGGGCAGTGGGCGGACCTGCCGTTCGAGGAGGTGTGCAGGCTGGCGGCCGAATGGGGCTACGACGGCCTGGAGATCGCCTGCTCGGGTGACCACTTCGACGTGGCGCAGGCGGTGGCGGACCCGTCATACGTGGAGCAGAAGCGCGCCCAGCTCGACAAGCACGGCCTGAAGGTGTGGACGATCTCCAACCACCTCGTCGGCCAGGCCGTCTGCGACCATCCGATCGACGAGCGGCACAAGGCGATCCTGCCGGCGCGCATCTGGGGCTCGGGCGACCCGGAGTCCGTGCGGCGGGCCGCGGCCGAGGACATGAAGGACACCGCGCGGGCGGCGGCGGCGCTCGGCGTGGACACGGTGGTGGGGTTCACCGGGTCGTCGATCTGGCACACCGTGGCCATGTTCCCGCCGGTGCCGGCGTCGATGGTGGAGGCCGGCTACCAGGACTTCGCCGACCGCTGGAACCCGATCCTCGACGTGTTCGACGAGGTGGGGGTGCGCTTCGCGCACGAGATCCACCCGAGCGAGATCGCCTACGACTACTACACGACGCAGCGGACGCTGGAGGCGATCGGGCATCGTCCGGCGTTCGGGCTGAACTGGGACCCGTCGCACATGGTGTGGCAGGACCTGGACCCGGTGGCGTTCATCCTCGACTTCAAGGACCGGATCTACCACGTCGACTGCAAGGACACCCGGGTCCGGATCGGTGACGGGCGCAAGGGGCGGCTGTCGTCGCACCTGCCCTGGGCGGACATGCGCCGGGGGTGGGACTTCGTCTCCACCGGGCGCGGTGACGTGCCCTGGGAGGACTGCTTCCGGGCGCTCAACTCGATCGGGTACGACGGGCCGATCTCGATCGAGTGGGAGGACGCGGGCATGGACCGGCTGGACGGCGCCCGGGAGGCGCTGGGGTACATCCGGCGGCTGAACTCCATCACGCCGCCCGCCACCGCCTTCGACGCGGCCTTCTCCACCACGTAGATCTGGGCTGGTCACGGGCCGGGCGGCCGAGGGCCCGGCCCGTGCCGGACGTCCGGGGCGGGCCGGCGCGCGGTCATCAACCCGACGATCATGATCAGCCCGCAGACGAGGAACGGCCAGCCGTACGGCCGTCGTGGCGCCCAGCCGTCGAAGGTGGTCGCCACTCCCACCAGGGTGACGGCCGCCGCCGAGAGCCATCCGAGCACCCGCCCGGCCGCGCGGCCGCGCAGCGACGCCAGCAGGATCGCCAGGACGATCCCCGGCCAGGCCATGAGGACGAGGTCCCAGGCGTGCGGAGGCCCCGGCGCGTAGGCGTGGAGCGCGCCGTTCAGCGGGCCGGCGGCGAGGTAGAGCGGGAAGGCCATGACGACCATGGCCAGGTCGCCGTACGTCCCGTCGCCCGGGCGGCCGTCCTGGGTCAGCCAGGTCAGCGTGAGCACCGCGGCGGCGTACCCGAACGCCGCCGACAGTGTCTGGATCCTGGCGATGGCTGCGATCATCGGACGCCTTCCCCTGCCACGTCACCACTCCGGCGATCCCACGGTAGAGCGCCCGGCGGGCCGTGGCCGGGCCCATGGGAAACCCTTGCCGGAACCGGTCAGGACGCCGGCGGAGCGGGTGGCGGGCCGTCACCGTCCTTGGCGCAGGCCGGCGCGTCCGCCTCCGCGCCGCCGGGGCCCCGCGGCACGCCCAGCTCGACGCAGCAGTGGCCCGGCCGCGGGATCAGGGTGGCCTGGACGGCCGGGGCGTCGAGGCCGTCGAGGAAGCCGGTCAGGAACGCGTGGTTGATGCCGCAGACCAGCTCGGGGGCCTTGGCGGCCAGGGGGTGGAAGGGGCAGTTGCGCAGCCGGACCAGGGTCGGGGTGTCGCGGCTGGGCTCGAAACCGTGACGTTCCAGGACCTGCTGGGCGCAGGTCAGCGCGCGCTCGGGGCCGAGCCGGGCGCCGCGCAGCCCGCCGCGTTCGGTGTGGCCGAGGTCGTGGCCGCGCTCGCGGGCCAGGCGGCGGGCCGCCTGACCGGCGCTCTCGCCGGGCGTCTCGGCCAGCACGGCGTCGAGCAGGATGTCGGCGAGCAGGACGGGTTCGCGCTGGGGGATGCTGACCTGGACGTCGAGCTCGGAGGGTTCGTACACCTTGGGGGTGCGGCCGACGCGGCGCAGCCCGCCCGGCTGTTCGTAGCGGGTGGCGAGAAGCCCGGCGTCCACCAGTTTGTCCAGGTGGAAGGCGGCGAGCTTGCGGGAGATCCCGACGCTCTGGGCCGCCTCGTCGCGGGTGACGGGCCGCCCGGCGCGGCGGATGAACTCGTACATGCTGCGGCGCAGGTCGTCGCTGAGCGCGGCGACCGCCGCGAGGCTCGTGGAGTCGGACGTCACGCATCCAGCTTAACGCCTAGAAAACTTGTGAATCATCTGAAGCCATGCCTTTGTACTGGGGAGGTTGACGCCGCCGCCGAATATGTCCAAGACTTGTTGGTGAAATAGGAGGTGGGTCATGGACGAGCTGACCGGCCGGGCCAAGCGGCCGGTGACGGTGCTGGCGGGCCCGTACGGGCATCCGGCGCACCCGATCCTGGTGACGGTGCCGATCGGGGCATGGGTGGCCAGCCTGGTCTTCGACGTCGCCTCGCACGTGGTGTCGCCGGGCGGTTTCCTGGCCCAGGGGTCGGTCTGGCTGATCGCCCTCGGCGGTCTCGGCGCGCTGGCCGCCGCCTCCGTCGGGTTCCTGGACCTGTTCGCCATCCCGCCCCGTACGCCCGCCTTCCGTACCGGCCTGGTGCACATGGCGCTCAACCTGGCGGTCACCGCCGGGTACGCGGCCGGGTTCGCCTGGCGGCTGGGCGGCGGGCCGCCGGGACCCGTGCCGGTGGGGCAGATCGTGCTGTCGGCGGTGTGCCTGGCCGTGCTCGCGGTGTCGGGCTACCTGGGCGGCAAGCTCGCCTTCCGCTACGGCGTCCGGGTCGCCGACGAGGACACCCAGGCCGAGGGGTTCACCACCACCCCGCCACGGTGAGGTCCCGCCTACGGACATACGAACGGCTCATCTGGAAAGAAGGAAGATCGTGGAGATCGCGGCACTGATCACCTGGCTCGTCACCGCCGTCGGCGGCTTCTACATGCTCGGCACCTGGATCGCCCGCGGCGGCGTGGCTCAGCAGCGGACCGGTGAGTCCCGGCTGCCCGCTCCCGTGCTCTTCGGGCACTTCCTGCTCGCCGCGGCGGGCCTGGTCGTCTGGATCGTCTACCTGTTCGCCGACGCCGGCTGGCTGGCCTGGCTCGCGTTCGGGCTGCTCGTGCCGGTCGCGCTGCTCGGGTTCGTCATGCTGGCGCGGTGGATCCCCGTCCATCGGGCGCGGGTCGCCCGGCTCGGCTCCGGCCCGGCGGCGGCCGGCTCGCCGGTTCCGGCCGAACGGCACTTCCCCGTCGCGGTCGTGGCGGGTCATGGGCTGTTCGCGGTCGTGACCGTCGTCCTGGTGCTGCTCACCGCGCTCGGCGTGGGCGGGAGCTGACGTGCGCCGCGATCACCACGCCCTTCGCCCAGGAACAGGACAGGAAGAGGAGATCCGACCATGCCTGCACCCGCGACCATCGTGATCGCCGGCGGCGGCCTCGCCGCCGCCAAGGCCGCAGAGGCCCTGCGCGGCGAGGGCTTCGACGGCCGGCTCGTGCTGGTCGGCAGGGAGACGCACCTGCCGTACGAGCGGCCGCCGCTGTCCAAGGACTACCTCCAGGGCGCCGGCGAACGCGACAAGATCTTCGTCCACGACCGTTCCTGGTACGCCGAGCACGACGTCGAGCTGCGGCTGGGCGTCGAGGTCACCGGCATCGACCCGGCCGGCCACCAGGTCACTCTCAGTGACGGTGAGCAACTCGGCTACGACCGGCTGCTGCTGGCCACCGGCTCCCGGCCGCGCCGTCCCGACATTCCCGGGGCCGACCGGCCCGACGTGCTGTACCTGCGTACCGTCGACGACAGCGAACGCCTGCGCGCCACGCTGGCCGGCGCCGGCCGCGTCGCGATCCTCGGGGCCGGCTGGATCGGCCTGGAGGTGGCCGCCGCCGCCCGCGCCGCGGGGGCCGAGGTCACCGTGATCGAGACGGCCTCCGCGCCGCTGCTGCGCGTGCTGGGGCCGCACGTCGCCCAGGTGTTCACCGCGCTGCACCGCGAGCACGGCGTGCACTTCCTCTTCGACGCCCGCCCCGCCGAGATCACCGAGTCCGGGGTCCTGCTCGACGACGGCGCCCACGTCGAGGCGGACGTCGTCGTGGCCGGCGTCGGCGCCGAACCGGACACCGACCTCGCGCGGGCCGCCGGGCTGACCGTCGAGGACGGCGTCAAGGTCGGGGCCGACCTGCGCACCTCCGACCCCGACATCTTCGCGGCCGGCGACATCGCCAACGCCTACCACCCGCTGCTGGGCCACCACGTCCGGGTCGAGCACTGGGCCAACGCGCTCAACCAGCCCGCCACCGCCGCCCGCGCGATGCTCGGCCGGGACGGCGACTACGACAACCTGCCCTACTTCTTCACCGACCAGTACGACCTGGGCATGGAGTACGTCGGCCACGTCCCGCCCGGCCGCACGCCCGACGTCGTGGTGCGCGGCGACCTGGACGCCCGCGAGTTCATCGCCTTCTGGCTGGACGAGGAGGACAGGGTGCTGGCCGCGATGAACGTCAACGTCTGGGACGTCACCGACCACACCCAGGCCCTCATCAGGTCCCGCAAGCCCGTGGACCGGGCCCGGCTCGCCGACCCCGGCACCCCCCTCGACCAGCTCCTGCCCTCCTGACACCGGGTGCGGCACGGGACGGTCCGTCCCGTGCCGCGCCGGAGGGCGGTCAGCGCACGACGCGGCAGACCAGGGCGTCGGACGTGCCGCGCAGCGCGGACATCACCACGTCCGTGGTGAGGAACTTGCAGGCCAGGTACGGGTCACCGGAGCCCGCGTAGGTCATCGGGCCGGGGCCGCCGGTGTAGCAGCGCAGGCCGCCGGACTCGTAGAAGCCGATCCACGAGGACGAGCTGACCTTGGCGTGACAGTAGTCGCCGATCGAGAGGGGCCCGAAGGTCACGTCCACGACGGCCGCGTGGGCGGGCGCGGCGAGGGCGAGCAGGCCGGCGGAGGCGATGGAGAGCAGGGCGAGGCCGCGACGAAGCATGGATACTCCTTGGGGGGTGGTGGGCACTCATCCCGGAGTATCCGTTAGGAAACTTTCCTTAGCAATGGGTTGCGACCGGTTCGGCCGATCGCTGCCCGGCCTGCCCGGGGCCGGAGAGCGGAAGCCCGTTCTCCGGCCTTGGGCAGGGGTCAGACATCCCTGGACGTTTGTTGTCAAGCAGCGAGGTCGTTTGATCGGTGCGACCAGGCGGTTGCCTGGTCGTAGGGGCTGTGGGTTTTGAGGCAGCCGTGGAGGATGCCCACCAAGCGGTTGGCGACCTGGCGGAGGGCGGCATTGTGGCTGATCTCGCGGGCTTTGATCTGGTCGTAGTAGGCGCGGACGGCAGAGTCGTGCAAGAGGGCGCAGGACGCCTGGAGGTGGAGGGCGTCCACGAGCCGGTCGTTGTGGACGAACCGTGCCTGGACCACTCGTGTCTTGCCCGATTGCCGGGTGATGGGTGAGGTTCCGGCATAGTTCTTGCGTGCCTTGGCGGAGGCGTAGCGGTCCTTGGCATCTCCGAACTCGGCGAGCACCCGGGCGCCGAGAACGACGCCGATGCCGGGCTGGCTGAGGATGACCTCAGCGTCCGGGTGCCGGCCAAAATGGGCCTCGACCTGCCCTTCGAGGGTCTTGATCTCCTGGTTGAGGACAGCGATGATCGCGACCAGCGACTTCACGGTAGAGGCGTAGGCGGTCGTGACGAGCGGCGCCTGGCCCAGGTGCTCGCTGCGTAGGACGTCCTGGATCGCCTGTGCCTTGGCGGGGATGTCGCGGCGGCCCTTCAGCGTTCCCGAGATCTGACTGAGCGTCAGCTTCACCGCAGCCTCGGGGGAAGGGGCCTTGGCCAGCAGTTTCAAGACCGCGTCCGAGGTGAGGCCGAGGGGCCTGTAGGCCTCCAGCGCGGCAGGGAAGTAATCCCGCAGCGCCACCCGCAGGCGCAGCATGTGGCGGGTCCGTTCCCACAGCAGCGCCTGATGAGCACGGGTGACGACCTTGACCGCCTCGGCGATCTCGGAGTCCCCGGCCACCTGGCGGAGCTGATGCCGTCGGGTGCGGATCATGTCCGCGAGCGCGTGGGCGTCACCCTTGTCGCTCTTGGCGCCCGAGGAGCCAAGGATCTCGCGATGCCGAGCAGCCTGCTTGGGATCGACCCCGAACACCCGGTATCCGGCTGCGACCAGCGCTCGCACCCACGGGCCCCGGTCGACCTCGATACACACCAGCACCTGGGACGGGTCGGCGTCCTCGGCGACGAACCGGCCGACGAGGTCGTGGAACCGGGTGATCCCAGCCATGCCCTCGGGCAGCCGCAACCGCTTCAGCACCTTGCCGGTCTCGTCCTGGACCTCGACGTCGTGGTGGTCCTCGGCCCAGTCATCTCCAACGAACAACACCACGACCTCCACCATCGACAACAGGACACGGAAGCCCGCAGGAGCCGGTCGGCGGACTAATGGACCAGTGCTCACGCCAGACGATCGGCGGGCACGACATCCCATCAGCGATCAAAGACTCCTGACCACCGGTGAGGGCACGATCTGACCCCAGGACTCGAAGTCCGGTCGACGAGAGTGCTCACTCACCAGCGGCTACCAGGCACCGAGTCTGCCAGCGAGGCCGACCCGGTAGGTCCCATTAGTCCATGATGACGATCTGGCGGAGCACCTCGCCGCCGCGCAGGGCCGCGACGGCGTCGTTCAGGTCGCCGAGCCGGATGCGGGCGCTGATCAGGGATTCCAGGTCGAGCTGTCCCGCCTTGTGGAGCTTGGCGAAGTAGGGGAAGTCGTGCCGCACGTCGGCCTCGCCGTACAGGCTGGACAGCAGCTTCTTGCCCTCGAACAGCAGGCTGAAGGCGGAGATGGAGACCATGTCGTCCAGCGCGCCGGCGCCCACCACGATGACGTCGCCGCCCGCCCGCGTGAGCTGCCAGGCGCTCTGGATGGTCGCCGACTTGCCGACGACCTCGAAGCCGTAGTCGAAGCCGCTGCCGCCGGTCAGCTCGTTCAGGGCCTCGGGGACCTGCTCGGGCGTGACCGCGTGCGTCGCGCCGACCTTTCTGGCCAGGGCGTGCTTGGACTCCAGCGGGTCGACGGCGAGGATCGTCCTGGCTCCGGAGACGCGGGCGCCCTGGATGACCGACAGGCCGACGCCGCCGCAGCCGATCACCACGACCGTGGAGCCGGGACGCACCTTGGCGGTGTTGATCGCGGCGCCGACGCCGGTCGTGATGCCGCAGCCGATCAGGGCCGCCGCCTCCCACGACACGTCGTCGTCGATCTTGATCGCGCCCTGCCAGGGCACGATGACCTCCTCGGCCCAGGTGCCGCAGCCCGCCATGCCGAACGCCGTCGCGTTGTCGCCGCCGAAGCGGAAGTTGCCCTTGCTGAAGGACTCGATGACGTACTTCATGCACATGTACGGCTGCCCGCCCACGCACAGGTCGCAGGACTGGCAGGCCGGGCGCCAGCTGATCACGACGTGGTCGCCCGGCGCGACCGAGGTGACGTGCTCGCCCACCTCGACCACCTCGCCCGCCCCCTCGTGGCCCGGGATCAGCGGCACCGGCTGCGGAAGCACGCCGGACATGGCCGACAGGTCCGAGTGGCACACACCCGTGGCTCTGATCCGTACGCGGACATCGGTCGGCCCGACGGGGGCCAGGGTGATGTCGTCGCGGATGTCCAGCTTGTCGTTGCCTACGGCGTGCAGGATCGCGGCGCGCATGGGGTTCCTCCTCCGGCTACGGCTAGTCCTCTAGCGACAGGGCGGCTTTCGGGCAGGACCTGACCGCGCTGCGGACGCGGTCCTGCATCTCGGGGGGTGGTTCGGGGAGCAGGATGTGCAGCTGGTCGTCGTCGTCCACCTCGAAGACCTCGGGCGCGAGCCCCATGCACACGGCGTTGGCCTCGCAGACCAGTTCGTCGACCTTGACCTTCATGTGAGCCTCCTGTGATCCCATGAGACCACTTTGGTGCGCTCGACGACGTAGGCGATCCGTTTTCTGCCGGTCTGCTCGACATAGGGGGTCAGCAGGTCGTCCGGCACGCCCGGCGTCATCCTGCGCGCGATCATCATGCCGATGTCGAGCACCCGGTCCCGGTCGTCCACCTGCTCGGCGACGCCGTACACGAGGACGCCGCGGAGCTGGTCGTAGTCGTCGCCCGCCTCGACCAGGCAGCTCACCCGCGGGTCGCGGGCCAGGTTGCGTGCCTTCTGCGCCTTGCCGTACGTCCAGAAGGCGATGCGGCCCTCGTCCAGCCCGTAGAACATGGTCACCAGGTGCGGCGTCCCGTCGGGGTTGATGGTCGCGAGCTGGACCTTGCGCGAACCCTCCAGGAACGCTGTGACCTCGTCGTCGGACATCGCGATACGAGCGCGCTGATTCACGTGCCAAGTAGAACAGGTTGCAAAGAAGCACGGCAAGAGGTCCCTGGAATGTTGTTCGGTTCGGCTAGGGTGCATGCCTATGACGATGCCGCCGGAGCTGCTGCAGGCAGCGGAGCACGCCAAGGGATTCATGCCGCCGAAGGAGGGGCTGGCCCTGTTCGAGGCGGCCTGCCGGTACGGCGGCCTGGGGCCGCTCTGCGAGATCGGCACCTACTGCGGCAAGTCGGCGATCTACCTGGGCGCGGCGGCCCGGCACACCGGCTCGGTGGTCGTCACCGTCGACCACCACCGGGGCTCCGAGGAGATCCAGCCCGGCTGGGCGCACCACGACCCGGCCCTGATGGACCCGCGCTTCGGGCAGATGGACTCCCTGCCCTTCTTCCGCGCCGCCATCGCCGCCGCCGGGCTGGAGGACGAGGTGATCGCCGTCGTCGGGCGGTCCGACCGGGTGGCCGCGTTGTGGAACACGCCGCTCGGCATGCTCTTCATCGACGGCGGCCACTCCGAGGAGCCGGTGACCCGCGACTACGAGGGCTGGGCGCCGCACGTCATGGAGGGCGGCGCGCTGGTCTTCCACGACATCTATCCCGACCCGGCCGACGGCGGGCAGGCCCCCTACCGGGTCTACCTGCGGGCCCTTGAGTCGGGCGCCTTCCGCGAGGTGTCGGCCGAGGGCTCGCTGCGCGTGCTCGAACGCGTCGGCCAGGACGTCTAGCGCCGGTGACGGCGGTTCCACGACCGGCGGGTGTGGGCCTGCCAGCGCTGGAAGTCCTCGTGGGTGTGGGCGTCGTGGCCGAGGGCCAGCAGCGCCTGGTCGGTCCAGGCGGCCGCCTCGTCGGGCGCGGCGTCGGCCAGGATCGGCACGGCCAGCCGCGCGTGGTCCGGCAGCGCCCCCGACCGCAGCCGCGCCGTGACCGCGAAGGCGCAGCCCTGGGCCAGGTGGGCGCGGAAACCGTCGGCGCCGGCGTGCTCGGTCAGCCACCACAGCTCGTCGCTGTCGGCGCCGCCCGTGTACGTGGCCGCGAACCCCACGCCGCTCCACAGGTCGGCCCGCCGGCTCGCCGGGAAGCCCGCGATGCGCGCGCCGACGTCGTCCGGCGAGGCGCAGTCGTGGTACCACAGCAGCCGGCCGAGGCCCTGGTCGAAGACCGCGCAGTGGGCCCGGGTGAGCAGGTCGGGCATGCTCCTGCGGCCCACCATGCGGTCGGCGCGCGACAGGCTCCACTGGAAGCCGAACCCGTCCACGGCCAGCCAGCGCATCAGCGGGTGCGCCCGCCGCGCGCCCCAGACCGGACGCAGCCGCAGCAGCGCGTAGCCGCGTCCGGCGCCGACGTACGCGGCGTGGCGGTGATGCTGGGCGGGGCCGGCCAGTAGCTCGTGAAGGCGCCGGCCCCGGGTCAAGGTGAGCAGGTCGAGGACGGTGCAGGCGGCCGCCGCGCCCTCGTGGCCGAAAGGCCGCTGCTCGGGTGAGAGGTCTTCGATCTTCTCGACTTCCCGCGACATCACCGCGTTGAAGCCGAACACGTACGACTTCTCGGAATCCGTGAAGACTGTCCGGGGAGTCCCGGGGCGCAGCCGGAACCTGCGCAGGCCCAGATCGGACTCCGAAGGATCCTTGGCCAGAAACCTCCGCAGCCCCCTCGCCGGGGACAGTGTCGGCTCGATCCTGACCTGGTCCAAGAACGCTGTTGTGCCCGTGTCGCCCACGCTTCCCCCGAAGACGCCTCCTACGGCCAGACACGAAGCTAGTAACCCCATTGCGCCGTTCACCGGCGGCGCACCGGATGTCCCCGGCAAAGAACCCGCAAAAGCCCTTGCGTCACTTGGCCCCGACTCAAACCCGCCTCTTCAGTGGCCCACAAGCGGGACGTGCGAGAACTACGGACGTTCCCGAACGGACCAGGAGGAGAAGAGATGCCCCCCTACGACCTCGTCATCTTCGGCGGCCACCTGATCACCATGGACCCGGCCGTACCCGACGGGCCCGCGACCATCGCCGTACGGGACGGGCTCATCGCGGACGTGCTGCCCGCCGGCGAACGGCCCGAGGCCGCGGCCGTCGTGGACGCGACCGGCGGGATCGTGCTCCCCGGCCTGGTGGACACCCACCGGCACACCTGGCAGTCCGCCACCAGGCACTTCGGCCTGGACTGGAGCCTCATGGACTACGCCGGCGCGGCCTTCGTGCGGCTCGGCCCGGCCATCGGCCCCGAGGACGTGCGCGCCGCCACGCTGCTCGGCGCGCTGGCCGCCCTGGACGCCGGCATCACCACGCTCGTGGACTGGGCCCACATCCAGAACACCCCCGAGCACGCCGACGCCGCCGTGGAGGCGCTGCAGGAGAGCGGCATCCGGGGCGTGTTCGCCTACGGCTGGCCGCAGACCGACCCGATGAGGTGGGTCGTGGACAGCGACGAGCCGCTGCCGGACGACGTCCACCGGGTGCGCGCGGCGCTGCCCGACGACCACGGCCGCGTCACGATGGCGCTGGCCGCCCGCGGCCCCGAGCTGTCCAGGCTCGAAGCGACCAGGCGCGACCTGGAACTGGCCCGCGCGCTCGGCCTGCGCACGACGATGCACCTGAGCAACGCCGGCAGCGTCACCCGGCTGGACGAGCTCGGCCTGCTCGACGAGACCGTCACGCTCGTGCACGCGACCGGCTGCGCCGACGACGAGCTGAAGCGCGCCGCGGACCTGGGCGTGACCGCGAGCGTGTCGCCGCTGATCGAGCAGACCATGCCCGGCCTCGGGACGCCCGCCACCGGACGGCTCAAGGCGGCCGGCGTCGTGGCCGGGCTCAGCGTGGACACCGAGATCGCCACGTCCGGCGACCTGTTCGCGCAGATGCGCGCCGCCCTGGCCCAGCACCGGCAGTCGGGGCGCCCCGAGCCGCTGACCGCCCGCGACGTGCTCGCCATGGCCACCTCCGGCGGCGCCGCCGCGACCGGGACGAGCGAGCGCGCCGGCAGCCTGACGCCCGGCAAGCGGGCCGACGTCATCGTGGTGGCCGCCGACACCGTGGGCCTGGCCCCCGTGGTGGACCCGGCCGCGGCGGTGGTGCTCGCCGCGCACCCCGGTCTCGTCCGCACGGTCCTGGTGGACGGCGAGCCGGTCAAGCGGGACGGCGTGCTGCTCGGCCCGGTACGCAAGGCGCTCGACGCGGCCCGCGACAGCCTGGACCGGCTGCGGCACGCGGCCCCTGAGGTGTTCGGAAGCTGATATTTCCGGCACGGGGGCAATTTCTGGTGATCGTGCGAGAATCCCCGCATGGCGGTGATGTTCCGCGTTCTCGGCCCCTTCTCGGCCTCCCTCGACGACCTCCCGATCGACGTCGGCGGGCCGCGGCCACGGCTGCTGCTGGCCCGCCTCATCATCGCCAGGGGCGCCACCGTCTCGGTCGACGCGCTGCTGGAGAGCCTGTACGACGGCGACCCGCCACCGCGCGCGACGGGAACGCTCCACAGCTACGTCTCGAACCTGCGCCGCCTGCTCGAACCCGGACGCGCGCCGCGCGCCCCCTCGGCCGTCCTGGTCAACCGGCCGCCAGGGTACGCCCTGGGCGCCCACTGGCTGGACGCCGCCGAGTTCACCCGCCTGGCCGGCCTGGGCGCCTACGACGAGGCCCTGCGGCTGTGGCACGGCACGCCGTACGAGGAGTTCGCGGACGTGTCGTGGCTGCGGCCGGAGATCGAACGCCTGGAACAGGCGTGCCTGGACGTGCGCGAGCAGCGCCTGGTCACGGCCGGGCCCGACCCGGCGGCCGTGGCCGAGCTGGAGTCGCTGGCCAGGGCGCATCCGCTGCGCGAGAGCCTGTGGGAGGCCCTGGCCCGCGCCCTGTACCGGCTCGGCCGCCAGGCCGACGCCCTGGACGCCCTGCGCGCCGCCCGCCGCCACCTGGCCGAGGAGCTGGGGCTCGACCCGGGCCACGGCATCCAGCGGCTGGAGTCGATGATCCTCACGCAGGACGCCGCCCTGGGCGAGGTGGTCACCCGCCCGGTCGTGGAGCTGACGCGGCCGGTCCGGACGGCGGAGCCGGACCGGGTGGTCGTGGGACGGTCCGGCCAGCTCGCCCGGCTGGCGCTGCTGGCCGCCGACGTGGCGGGCGGCCGTACCCGGCTGGCGGTGTTGTCCGGGGAGCCGGGCATCGGGAAGACGTGGCTGGCCGAGGAGTTCGCGCGCGGGCGCGAGGCGGACGGCTGGCTCGTGGCCTGGGGGCACTGTCATGAGATGTCGGGCGCGCCGCCGCTGTGGCCGTGGCAGCAGATCGTCCGCGACCTGGCCGCCCGCGTGCCGCCCGAGGCCGCCGTGTCCGGCGCGCTCGGGCGGCTGCTCGACGACGCCGCGCCCGAGGAGCACGCCGAGGCGGGCGAGGCCAGGTTCCGGCTGCACCGCGCCGTGGTCGGCTACCTCGCCGCGCTGGCGGCCGACCGGCCGCTGCTCGTGCTGCTCGACGACCTGCAATGGGCCGACGCGGCCTCGCTCGGCCTGCTCGCCGACCTCGCCCGGCTCCAGCACGGCCGGGTCGCCGTGCTCATCACCGTGCGCTCGGGCGAGGGCACCGGCGCCATGTACGACGCGCTCGCCATGGTCGCCCGCGCCGGCGCGCTGCGGCTGCCGCTGGCCGGACTTGACGCCGCGGCCGTGGCCGAGCTGTCCGGCCTGGACGCCGCCCACGCCGGCGCGCTGGCCGAGCGGACCAAGGGCAACCCGCTGTTCGTCCGCGAGACTCTGCGCCTGGCCGCCGACGAAGGGCTGCCGCGGGCGCTCAGCGCGGTTCCCGAAGGGCTCGCCGACGTGCTGCGGCAGCGGTCGCGGCGGCTGTCCGAGCCCTACCGGGCGGTACTGGAGGTGGCGGCGGTGGCGGGCGAGGCCACCGACGCCCTGCTGCTGGCCGAGGCCCTGGACACGGCCGGCCGCACCCCCGGGGCCGGCGAACCGGCCGCGGACGGCGGCGTGCGGCTGGTCGAGGAGGCGGTGGCGGCGGCGGTCGGGCTGAGGTTGCTGGACGAGGAGCACGCCTTCGCCCACGACCTGGTCAGGGAGACGTGCTACGCCGACCTGCCCGCCGGACGCAGGACCGAGCTGCACCTGGCCGTGCTCAGGGCGCTCGAACGCCGTCCGGCCGCCGACCTGACCGCGCTGGCCGCGCACGCCCTGGCCGCGGGCCCGGCGGCAGCCGCCGACGCCGTACGGTGGGCCACGGCGGCGGCCGGGCAGGCGTCCGGGCGGCACGCGTACGACGACGCCGTGACCTGGTGGCGGCGGGCCGCCGAGACCCACGGACGGCTGCCCGGCGCCGACCCGGTCCGCCACGTGGAGCTGCTGCTCAGCCTGGTACGGGCCCAGCTCGACGCCGGGGACGGCTACGGCGCCCACGAGACGCGCGGCCACGCCGTGCGCGCCGCCGACAGGACCGGCGATCCCGAGCTCGCCGCCCGCGCGCTGACCAGCCTGGAAGCCCCCGGTCTGTGGAAGTTCCACACCTACGGCGACGTGGAGCTGGACGTGGTCGAGCGCATCGAGACCACCCTCGACCGGCTTCCGGAAGGCGACTCCGAGCTGCGCTGCCGCCTGCTGGGCTGCCTGGGCATGGAACGCTACGACGGTTCGGCGGACCCGCGCTGCGACACCGCCACCGCCGAGGCCCTGGCGATGGCCCGCAGGCTCACCGCGAACGGCGCGGGACGGCGGCTGCTGGCGATCACCCTGAACGCCCGCTACCAGGGGATCCAGCTCCCCGAACGCATGCACGAGCTGGACGGCATCGCCACCGAGCTGACCGGCCTCGGCCTGCCCGGTTTCGAACTGCTCGGCCGGCTCATCCAGGAACGCACCCGCCTGGAGCTGTACGACGTGCGCGGCGCGGACGAGGCCGCCCACCGGGCCGGCCTGCTGATCGAACGGCTCGACCTGCCCTGGCCGCGCTTCCAGCACCTGCTCTACCTCGGCTCGCGGCGGCTCGTCGAGGGCGACGTGGCGGGGGCGGAGGAGGCGTACACCACGGCGGCCGAGGCGGGGGAGCGGCTGAACCTGTGGCACACGCGGTCGGCGCTGGCCTCGGTGCTGGTGGCCGTGGACCTGTTCGCCGGGCGGCCGGTCGAGGAGGACCTGATCGAGCGGTTCTCGCCGTTCCCGGGGCACCGGCAGCTCGTCCGCGTCCTGTCGGCGGTGTACGCCGGGGAGCCGCCGGTCATGCGGGAACCCTGGCACGCGATGCCGCGCGACTTCGGCGAGCTGCCCTCGCTCTGCTACACCGGCCTGGCCAGGCGGGCGATGGGCGACGCGGCGGGATGCCGGCAGATCTACCGGCGGCTGCTGCCGTACGAGGACCGCCTGGCGATCGGGCAGGCCACCTTCCCCACCGGGCCGGTCGGCTACTTCCTCGGCCTGCTGGCCGAGGACCGGGACGCCCGCCGCGCCCACTTCGACCGGGCCGCCGCGCGCTGTGCGGGAGCCGGGCTGACGTGGTGGGCGGAGCGCGTCTCAAGTACGCGTTGAGTCGCCCTGAAGAGGTGGGGCCGATCGTGGGGGCATGACCACAGACACCATCCGCAACGGCCCCGACCTCGTGCTGTTCCTGGCCTTCCACCGCGCGCTGCGCCGCGACTTCGGCCGCCTGGCCGACGCGCTCGACCGCTGCCCGCCCGGCGACGGGAGCCGCAGGGCGCTCATCGACGAGCACACCGCGATGCAGCTTCGCGCGCTGCACCACCACCACTCCGACGAGGACGCCAACATCTGGCCCCTGCTGCGCTCGCTGGCCCCGGAGGCCACCGAGGTCCTGGACCGGCTGGAGTCCGACCACCAGGAGATGGACGAGGTGATCGAACGGCTCACCGGCCCCCGCCGCCCGCCCGCCGAGCAGGCCGCCGACCTGCGCGCGCTGCACACGCTGCTCAACGCCCACCTCGACCTGGAGGAATCGCGGATCGTCCCGCTGATCCGCGCGCACGTCAGCCCCGAGTGGTGGGAGGAGGCGGGCAAGGCGGTCAGCAGGAGCCATGGGCGCGAGCTGCCCATGGTCGCCGCCTGGACCCTCGACGCGGCCGACGAGGCGCAGCGCGCCCACATCTTCGCGACCGCGCCGCTGCCGCTGCGGGTGCTGTACCGGCTGAGCTGGCGGCGGGCGTACGAGCGGCGCTGCGCGCAGGTCTTCGGATGACCCGCCTCCGGGTTGCTCTCCGGGTCAGCCCGGGGGCGCCGACCTGAAGGACTGACGCTCCACGCACCCGCACGCCTCCGGGTCGGACACCGACGTGCCCGCGATGTCGCGGAACAGCCCGGAACCGGGGGACAGGCGCTGCAACGCGTCCGCGGCGAGGATGGCCGCGGCCGCGGTGTAGCCGGAGCGCTCGTGCGGGAAGTGCTTGCGGTTGACGAACTGCCAGCCGGTCCAGTACGAGCCGTCCTCGTGCCGCAGGTGCTGCACGTCGGCGAAGAGCGCGGCGGCCCGCGTGCGGTCGCCCATGGCGTCCAGGGCCAGCACCAGCTCGCACGTCTCGGCCCCGGTCACCCACGGCTGGTCGGACACGCACCGGATGCCGAGCCCCGGCACCACGAACGTGGACCACTCGCGCTCCAGCAGCTCGAACGCCTGCCGTCCGCGCACCGCGCCGCCCAGCACCGGGTAGTACCAGTCCATCGAGAACCGGCTCTTGTCGGCGAACGCCTCCGGGTGCGCCGACAACACGTGGGCCAGCCGGTCGGCGGCCAGCTCCCAGTGCGGCTGCGGGTCGCCCAGGTGGTCGGCGAGCAGCACGCCGCAGCGCAGGCCCTGGTGGATCGAGGAGCAGCCGGTCAGCAGCGCGTACGCCGCCGCCCGGCCGTGGGCGTCCCGCTCCCAGACGATCTCGCCCCGCTCGCTCTGCAGGCCCACCACGTAGTCGAGCGCGGCCTTGACCATGGGCCAGTGGCGCTCGGCGTGCTCGCGGTCGCCGGTGACGAGATGGTGGTGCCAGACGCCGGCGGCGACGTAGGCGGCGTGGTTGGACTCGCCGCCCGCCTCGGTGGCCACGCCGTCCAGCAGCTTCATCGGCCAGGAGCCGTCGGGGCGCTGGTGGCGGGCCAGCCACTCCCAGCCGCGCCGCACCGGCTCGGCCAGCCCGGCCACGCACATGCCCATCAGGCACTCGACGTGGTTCCACGCGTCCACGTGCCCCTCGGGCCAGGGCACGCCGCCGTCGTCCTGCTGGATGGCCGCGATGCTGAGGGCCGTGCGGACGACCTCCTCGCGGGAGATCATGGCTTCTTGACGTAGAGGACCACGCTCTTGCCGATGAGCGGGTTGAGCAGCGCCTCGGCGATCCTGGTGGCGGCCGGGCGCTTCATGATGTCCCACACCAGCAGCTCGTGGTACGCCTTGGCGACCGGGTGGTCGTCGTTGTTGACGCCCACCGCGCACTTGATCCACCAGTAGGGCGCGTGCAGGCCGTGGGCGTGGTGGTGCGGGCCGATCTCGAAGCCGACGGACTTGAGCTTGGCCGACAGCTCGGCCAGCGTGTAGATCCGCACGTGGCCGCCGGGGGCGGTGTGGTAGTCCTCGTCCAGGGCCCAGCAGATGCGCTCGGGCAGGAAGCTCGGCACGGTGATCGCCGCGGTGCCGCCCGGCTTGAGCACGCGGAAGATCTCCCGCATGGCGGCCATGTCGTCGGGGATGTGCTCCAGCACCTCGGCCGCGATGACGCGGTCGAAGCCGCCGTCCTCGAACGGCATGTCCAGCGCCGTGCCCTGGACGGTGTCGCCGGTCGCGCCCAGCGGCACCTCGCCCGCCTTGTCCATCGCCACGAACATGGCCGCCACGTTGTCCAGCTCGGCCTGGTCCATGTCGAAGGCGACGACGTCGGCGCCCTGGCGCAGCACCTCGAAGGCGTGCCTGCCGCCGCCGCAGCCCAGGTCGAGCACGCGCACGCCGGGGCCCACGGGGAGCCGGTCGAAGTCCACGGTCAGCACTTTGTCGCTTCTCCTTGATCAGCTCTTGGGGCTTTTCGTTCGGGGGTCAGCGGCGGCCCTTGTGCGCCGCCATCGCCTCGCGGTACGCCTCGACCGTCCGCTTGGCGACGACGTGCCAGGTGTAGCGCTCCATGACCCGGTCGTAGCCGGCCTTGCCCACCCGCTCGCGCTCCTCGGGGGAGTCGTGCAGGCGGCGCAGCACGGCCGCCAGCTCCTCGGCGTCGCCCGGCGGGACCTGGACGGCCGCGTCCCCCACGACCTCGGGCAGCGCGCCCGTACGGCTGGCCACCAGGGGCGTGGCGCAGGCCATGTGCTCGACGGCGGGCAGCGAGAAGCCCTCGTACAGCGAGGGGACCACGGAGATCTCCGAGGTGGCGATCAGCTCGCCCAGCTCGTCGTCGGAGATGCCGTGGACGAAGCGCACCCGGTCCTGCAGAGACAGCTCCTGGACGAGCCGCTCGGTCGGGCCGCCGGGGGTGGGCTTGCTGACCACGGTCAGGTTCACGTCGCGTTCGGTGGCGAGCTTGGCGACCGCGCGCAGCAGCGTGGCCACGCCCTTCATCGGCGAGTCCGCGCTGGCCACCGCGACGATCGAGCCCTTGCGGCGGGGCTTGTCCGGGCGCGGGTGGAAGTAGCGGGTGTCCACGCCGAGCGGGATCAGCCGCATGTTGGCCTGCGGGACGTTGAAGTCCCGGTGGATGTCGGCCAGCGACGACTCGCTGACGGTGAGGATCGGGCTGAGCCGGGGGGCGACGCGGGACTGCATCTTCACGAACCCGTACCAGCGGCGCATGGTGAGCTTCTTGTAGCCCGTGGCGGCCTCCAGCTCGATCCGCCGGTCGACGCTGATCGGGTGGTGGATCGTCCCGACCACGGGGAACAGCTTCTGGATGCCGAGCAGGCCGTAGCCGAGGGTCTGGTTGTCCTGGACGACGTCGAAGTCGCCGACGCGCTTCTTCAGCTCGCGGTAGGCGCGCAGGGTGAAGGTGAGCGGCTCGGGGAAGCCGGCCGTCCACATGGTGCCGACCTCCAGAAGGTCGATCCAGTCGCGGTACTCGGCCAGCTTCGGGGTCCTGAACGGGTCCTCGTCCCGGTAGAGGTCGAGGCTGGGCACCTCGCGCAGGACGACGCCCTCGTCCAGCTCGGGGTAGGGCGGACCGGAGAACACCTCGACGTGGTGGCCGAGCGCGACCAGTTCACGGCTCAGGTGCCGGAGGTAGACGCCCTGCCCGCCGCAGGTGGGCTTGCTGCGATAGGACAGCAGCGCGATCCGCAGCGCCTCGCTCACGGACACCCCTTTCTCCGCCGGTAGGCCCATGTTTTCTGCGGTAAGGCCCCAAGAGGCGGGCGTGTACCGTGAAAGATGACCTTAGTCCGAGAAGGCTACCATTCGGTAGGTCACCTGGAATTGTTCACAACAGTCTCCACAGGCCGTGCGAACTGCGACATTAAGGTAACCGAGCGTGGTTCGGTGGAACAGGTTCTAGTGGGCTTTGGTGCTGCGTCCAGGCGCTTAGCTGTACATTCCCGTCCCAAAGGGACGCGGTGCGGGCCACCGTACCTACGTGATAGTTGGAGGACCCCTTGGCCAGGCGCGCTCTGATCACCGGCATCACCGGCCAGGACGGTTCCTACTTGGCCGAGCACCTGCTCGACCAGGGTTACGAGGTGTGGGGGCTGGCCCGCGGGCAGGCCAATCCGCGCGTCTCGCGCATGCGCAAGCTGCTGGCCGACGTCCAGGTGGTGCGGGGCGACCTGCTGGACCAGGGGTCGCTGATCTCCGCGGTGGAACGCGTTCAGCCGGACGAGGTGTACAACCTGGGGGCGATCTCGTTCGTGCCCATGTCGTGGGAGCAGGCCGAGCTGACCGCCGAGGTGACCGGGATGGGCGTCCTGCGGATGCTTGAGGCGATTCGGGTGTGTTCGGGCGTGTCGCGGGGCGGGGGATCGTCGTCCCCGGGGCAGATCCGCTTCTACCAGGCCTCGTCCTCGGAGATGTTCGGGCAGGTCACCGAGACCCCGCAGAACGAGCGCACGGCCTTCCACCCGCGCTCGCCGTACGGGGTGGCCAAGGCGTATGGGCACTTCCTCACGCAGAACTACCGCGAGTCGTACGGGATGTTCGCGGTGTCGGGGATCCTGTTCAACCACGAGTCGCCGCGGCGCGGCGCGGAGTTCGTGACCAGGAAGGTCACTCTCGGGGTGGCCCGGATCAAGCTCGGCCTGGCCACGGAGCTGCGGCTGGGCAACCTGGAGGCGCGCCGCGACTGGGGCTACGCGGGCGACTACGTCAAGGCGATGCACCTGATGCTCCAGGCCGCCAACCCCGAGGACTACGTGATCGGCACCGGGCGGATGAAGTCGGTGCGGGAGCTGGTGGAGGCCGCCTTCACGGCCGCCGGGCTGGACTGGGAGCGGCACGTGGTGGTCGACCAGGCGCTGCACCGCCCGGCGGAGGTGGACCTGCTGTGCGCCGACCCGAAGAAGGCGCGGGCGCAGCTGGGGTGGGAGCCGCGGGTGTCGTTCGACGAGCTGGTCGCGATGATGGTCGAGAGCGACCTGCGCCTGCTGTCCGCCGGCGGCGACCCCGATCAGGACAGTTCCTGGCCCTAGAGCCGGTTCACCACCTTCTGGCCCGCCCGGTCCGGTGCGGGCCTTTTTGCTGCTTACGGCCGCTCTTGGTCTGTCCCATTGACAAAGAGGATTTTTACGTAAAAGATTGTTTTTGCGATGAGAGATGTCCTGTATCTGGAACAGATCGAGCAGGCCGAGGCGCTGCTCAAGCCCCAGCGGGTCGAGGTGCTGAGGCAACTGGCCGAGCCGCGTACCTGCTCGGAGGTCGCCGAACGCCTCGGGCAGACGCCGCAGCGGGTCTACTACCACGTCAAACGGCTGGTCGAGGCCGGTCTCGTGGAGCTGGTGTCCGAGCGCAAGGTGCGCGGCGTCCACGAGGGCATCTACCAGGCCGGCGCCCGGTCGTACTGGTTGTCGCCGCGGCTGGTCGGGCGGATCGGGCTGCGCAAGGCGCGCGACGAGCTGAGCCTGGGCTACCTGCTCGACCTCATGGAGGAGGTCCAGGCCGACATCGCCGCGCTCGACCGGGACGCGCCCGAGTTGCCGTCCATCGGCCTGTCCGGAGAGATCCACGTACGTCCGGAGAGCCGCCAGCAGTTCCTGAACGACCTGCAGGGCATGCTGCAGGAGCTTTTCACTCGTTACGGCGGCGCTGAGGGTGACGCCTTCAAGCTCGCCGTCGCCTGTTACCCCAAGGGAGAAGAGCATGAGTGAGCCGATGATCGCGAAGGTCCGCGTCCAGGCGCCGGTCAAGGAGGTGTGGCACGCGATCACCGATCCGGTCGCGGCGCGGGTCTGGCTGGCCGAGCACGTCGAGGTGGACCTGCCGGACCGGTTCGAGTTCTGGGGCCGTACGACGCCGGAGGGCGACGCGCCGCACCAGCGGGTCCTGTCGGCCGACGAGCGCGGCGTGCGGTTCGCCTGGCTGCTGGACGGCGTCGAGACGACCGCCGAACTCGCGGTCGAGGAGGACGGCGACGCGGCGACGATCGTCTCGGTGTCGCAGTCGCACTTCGACTTCCAGGACGTCGTCACCGGCGCCAGCATCCGGGGCGTGCTGCAGACGTACTGGTTCCAGGTGCTGGCCAGCCTGGCCGAGCACGTCGAGGGCCGCCCGCTCACGCCGCGCGCCGACTTCACCGCGCGCGAGCTGCGCGCCGAGGTCACCATCGACGCGGCGCCCGCCCAGGTCTTCGAGTCGCTGGTCGACTCGGAGACGGTGACCAAGTGGTTCGGGATGCCGATCGAGATCGAGCCGTACGTCGGCGGCCGGTTCGCCATGGGCGGGTTCGCGAACGACCCGTCGCCGGCCAAGGTGCTGGAGCTGGAGCCGGAGCGCCGGTTCTCCGTCGACTGGGGCGGCCCCGGGGTGAGCTCCTGGGAGCTCGCCGGGTCCGCCGGCAAAACGCGGCTGACGCTCGTGCAGAGCGGCTTCGACGCCGAGCGCCCGCCGTACGCGGCCTGGGGCGGGATGTTGTCCGGGGTGGCGGAGCTGCGGCGCTACCACGAGGTGCCGGACTGGCGTCCGATGTGGGTCGAGGTCTGACCGCGCCGGGTCACCCCGGTTTGTCCTGCTCGCCGTCCGGCAGGCGGTCCAGGACGGTCTCGGCGATCGTGGCGAGCACCTCGATCTGCTCCCGCGAGAGCAGGTCGATGAAGTGCCTGCGCACGGACGCCACATGGGCGGGCGCCGCCTCCTGGATGGCCCGCAACCCTCCGTCGGTCAGCACGACCACGGCCCCGCGCGCGTCCCCCTCGAACCCCTCCCGGGTGACCAGCCCCCGCTGCTCCATCCGCGAGATGTGCCGGGAGAGGCGGCTCTTCGACCAGAGCATGCGGTCGGCCAGCGCGGTGAGCCGCCACCGGTGGCCCGGCGTGGAGGTCAGCGCGGACAGGACGTCGTAGTCGGGGGCCGACAGCCCCGAATCGCTCGCGAGGTCGCGGTTGACCTGGGCGTCCAGCAGCAGGCGCATCCTGCGATAGCCGATCCAGGCCCGGAACTCGGCGTCGTCCAGCCAGTTGGGCTCCATGACCCGGAAGTTTAGTTGACGTGTAACCGACCTCCGCTCTAGGTTTACATGTAAACCAAAGCGGAGGAGGCGGGTCGTGTTCGGACTGGGCATATCGACGTCGGCGGTGCCGGGGGCCGATCCCGTGGGTGACGCCCGCGCGGCCGAGGAACTGGGCTTCGACTTCGTCTCGGCCTCGGATCACCCGTGCGGCGGCGAGCCCACGTACGAGCTGTGGACGATGCTGACCTGGGTGGCCGCCGCCACCTCGCGGATCAGGGTGGCGACGCGGGTGCTGGGAGTGCCGTACCGGCCGCCCGCGATGGTCGCCAAGATGGCCGAGACGCTGCACCGGCTCTCCGGCGGCCGGCTGATCCTCGGCCTCGGGGGCGGCTACTCCGACGATGAGTTCCGCGCGTTCGGGCTCGGGGTGCCGACGCCCCGCGAGAAGGTGGACGGCATGGTCGAGGCCGTGCACGTCATCCGCGGCCTCTGGGCCGAGTCGGACTTCACCTACGAAGGCTCCCGCTACCGCACCGATCGGGCCACCATCGAGCCCAAGCCCCTCAGCCCCATCCCGATCTGGCTGGGCACGTACGGGCCGCGCGCCCTCGACGCCACCGGCCGGCTGGCGGACGGCTGGATCCCGTCCCTGGGGTTCGCGCCGCCGGAGCGGGCGGCGGTCATGAGGGACCGGATCCTGTCGGCAGGTCGCGCCGTCGAGTGCGTCTACAACGTCACCTTCCGCATCGGCGCCCCCGCAGAGGGCGACGGCGTGGTCGCCGGCTCGGCGGCTGAGGTGACCGACCGCCTGGCGGCGTTCGTGGACCTGGGGTTCACGTCGATGAACTTCACGCCCCTCGGCCCCGACCCGCGCGCCCAGGCCGAGCGCCTGGCCGAGGACGTCCTGCCCGCCCTGCGCACACTGGCCTCCTGACCGGCGGCGGCCTCCCGGGAAGGCGATCCGGGCCTGCGGCGAAGCATGGGTGACCGTCCACCACTTCGTGAAGGCAGCCTGATGACGGAGACGAGAACGTGATCGCCGAAGCGGGCGAACAGCTGACCGACGCCGAGCTGGCCGCCCGGTACCGGCGGGACCCCGAGCTGTTCACCCTCGTGCACGACCGCCATTTCCGCGACATCTACCTGTACGTGGCCGGCCGGCTGGACACGCAGATCGCCGAGGACATCACGGCCGAGACGTTCCTGCTGGCCTTCGACCACCGCGACCGGTTCGACCCGGAGCGCGGCGGATTGCGGCCCTGGCTGTTCGGCCTGGCCACCAACCTGATCGCCAGGCACCGGCGCAAGGAGATCCGCCACTACCGGGCGCTGGCCCGGCTGGGCCCGGAACCCGTACTGGAAGGCCATGAGAACCGGGTCGTGGCCTCCGTCACGGCTCAGGGCATGCAGCCGTACCTGGCCAGGGCGCTCGCCCGGATGGCTCGCGCCCGCGCTCGCCCTCGCAGCCGCCGCGGCGGTCGTCACCGTGCTCGCGACGGGCGCGATCGCGCCCGCCGGCACTCCGGCCTCGGGCAAGGAGGTGCTGCTCATGGCCGCGGCGAGCGCCGAGCGCACGCCCGAGGGCGCCGGACGCTACTGGCACGTCACCCGCGAGTACCGCGGCGTCGACATCCCCACCCGTGAGAGCTGGACCACGCGGGACGGACGGCGCTGGTCCAGGGGCCGGCCGGACGCCCCCGCGGGGGTCGTCGTGCCCGACCCGAACCCCCTCAGGCTCAAGGGGGCCGAGGTGAGCATCGACGAGCTCGAAGGGCTGCCGGCGGAGCCTGCGGCGCTGACGTCCCGGATCGCCGCGCTTCCCGGGCTCGCCAGCGCCATGACCTCCTCCGAGCAGCGTGGCGACCCGCTGTTCTCCCTGGTCGCGCTGATCTCGGAGCTGCCGGCGCCGCCGGAGGTCCGGTCCGCGGCGTTCCGGGCGCTCGCCGCGACACCCGGGGTCGAGAACGACGGCGAGGTCGAGGACGGGCAGGAGCTGCGCTTCCCCAACCCCGACGGCGGGCCGGAGATCAGGATGGTGGTCGACCCCGAGAGCGCACGGGTGATCCGGACGAACTACCTCTACGGCGGCGACGGGGGCCTGTCGTGGGGCAGAGGCTTCATATGGGTGACCGCCGACTGGACCGACCAGCCACCGCGATGACGCGGACCGCCGAGTGAGTTGCCGGACGGTTGTCCACAGAACGGGGTTCGGCTCTGCGGGGGCCGGGGTGAGGCCGTCACCCTGGACCCCGTGATCGCCGCACTCTCGTTGCTCGGCCGCGCCGAGCGCATCACCCGGTCCTGCCGGCAGGCCGTCGTCTGCCGGCAGACGGCCGCACACGTCTGGGGCCTGAGCATGCTCTCCGTCCCCGAGGCCGACTGGCCGGTGGAGGTGATCGCCCCCGCTCACCTGGCTATCCCCGGCTGCGTCACGTACGTGGGCGAACCGCCCGCCGACGACGTCACCGTCCACCAGGGCGTCCGGCTCACCACCATGGCGCGCACGGCCCTCGACTGCGCCCGGTCGTTGCCGCGTCCGGAGGCGGTGGCGGCGCTCGACCAGTTCGCGCGGCGGGGCGTCGACATGGAGGCGTTGTGGCGTCGTCCGCTCAACTCCTGGCGGCTGCGCGACACGCTCAGCCTGGCCGACGGGGGCGCCGCCTCGCCCCGGGAGAGCTGGCTGCGGGTCGTCCTCGTCGACGGCGGCCTTCCCAGGCCCACCACGCAGCTCGCCGTGCCCCTGGGCGGCGGCCGGCGCGCCTACCTCGACCTGGGGTGGGAGCCGTACCAGGTGGGGGTCGAGTACGACGGCAAGGAGCACCACACCTCGCCGGCGGACCGGCAGCGTGACGCCGTCCGCCGCGAGGAGCTGCGGCGGCTGGGCTGGCGCGTGATCGCCGTACGCCGCGACGTCATCCCCGGCCAGATCGCCGGCCTCCTCCGGCACGTCGCCGACGCGTTGATCGAACGCGGCTGGCAACCCGGCCCGGAGGGCACGGTCCGCGTCCTGCGCCAGATCCGCGCGGCCCGCCGCGGAATCGCTCGCCATCCCCGGCACCGGCGGTTCTCGTGAGGGCGTCCCCGGTGCCTAGGAGGGCTTCGGCGGGGTCAGGCGATCGTGACCGGGAGCTCCTTGATGCCGTTGATGAAGTTCGAGCGCAGGCGGCGGGCCGGGCCGGCCTGGCGGATGCGCGGCCGGCGCCTGGCCAGCTGCTCGAACAGGACACGCAGTTCCAGCTTGGCGAGGTGGTTGCCGAGGCAGAAGTGCGCGCCGCCGCCGCCGAACCCGATGTGCGTGTTGGGGGTGCGTCCGATGTCGAAGACCTCCGGGTCCGGGAAGACGGAGGCGTCCCGGTTGGCCGAGGAGTAGAAGACCACGACCTTGTCGCCGTCCTTGATGGGCTGCCCGCCCAGCACCTGGTCCGCCATCGACGTGCGCCGGAACAGGTTGACCGGCGAGACCCACCGGACGATCTCGTCGGCCGCCGTCCTGGCCAGCGTGGGGTCGGCCACCAGGCGGTCCCACTGGTCGGGGTGGTCGAAGAGGGCGAGCATGCCGCCGGAGGCCGCGTTGCGGGTGGTCTCGTTGCCCGCGACGATCAGCAGCAGGACGAACAGGTCGAACTCGTCCTCGCCGAGGGTTTCGCCCTTGTCGTCGGGCTGGAGGAGCTTGGTGATGATGTCGTCCTTGGGGGCGGCTCTGCGCTGCGCCGCGAGCTCGTTGGCGTAGGCGTACACCTCCATGGCGGCGCCGGAGCCCTCCTCGGGGGTCGCCGCGTAGTCGGGGTCCTGGGCGCCGATCATGCGGTTCGACCAGGAGAACAACTTGTCGCGGTCGGTCGCGGGAGCGCCGAGCAGCTCGCAGATCACGTACAGGGGGAGGGGGGCGGAGATCTCGGTGACGAAGTCCACCTCGCCGGAGCACTTGTCGAGCAGGTCGTCGCAGATATCGCGGATGTGCTGTTCGAGGGCGCCGATCGTCCGGGGCGTGAAGCCGCGGTTGACCAGGGAACGCCGCCTGGTGTGCTCGGGCGGGTCCTGGTTGAGCATCATCAGCCGCTGGAGGGCGATCTGGTCCTCGGGCATCTCGTCGAAGAGGGCGAGCTTCTTGGCCGAGGAGAACAGGTCGGAGTGGCGGGAGACGTGCACGACGTCCTCGTAGCGGGTGACCGCCCAGAACCCGGGCTCGCCGTCGTGCCAGTGGACGGGGGAGTTGGCCCGGAGCCAGGCGAGCTGTTCGTGGGGTGGGCCGGAAGTCGCGTAACGGTCCCTGTCGACGAGGTCGATATGCACGCGCGGTCACCTCTTGATCAAGCGCTTGGTTTATTCGTACTGAAACGTGTTCTATTACGCCACTGTACGCCCGTCAAGTAGCCCCACCCCGCCACCATCCCCACCATCCAGACACCCCCGCCATAACCCCCGCCGCAGACAACCCCCTCACCCTCGACACCTCCCCACCCGTCCCCCCAAACCAAGCACCACAGCACTGCCCCACCCTGCCCCTGCCCCTGCTCCCGCTCCCGCCGCACAGCCCGCCCCCAGCCCGTCCCTGCCCCCGCTCCCGAGCCCGCTCCCGAGTCCGAGCCCGCTCCCGAGCCCGAGCCCGCTCCCGAGCCCGAGACCGTGCTCGGGCGTCGGCTCATGCCGGAGCGCGGGTCCGAGCCGGAGCACGAGGCCGAGTCTGGACCTGGGGCCGAGATCGCCCGGCGCGCACAACACGCCGCAACTACAAGGCGCATCTGGCAGGCAGCGCTCGCATGCCCGCATGGGTCTGCACTCCTGGTACGGCCCGTCGCTCGTACGGCCCCTCACCCGCGTAGGGCCTGCACCCTGGGTATGGCCCCTCACCCGTATGGGATCTGTACCGCCGGTACGGCGGCCTGTTGCCCGTATGGGCCTGCATCCCCGTCCCGAAGTCCCGAGACCCCCGAGACCCCCGAGACCCCCGAGACCTTGAGGTTCCATGGTTCGGGGGGCGCCTTTGGGATCTGGCGCGGAACCCTGTGCCATCCCCTTAGCGGCCTTTTCTGGATTCCTTCGGGTTCTTGCCCGTCGTCGTTCTCCTGGTGGAGGGCGAGGTGGTGCCTTCGGGGTGGGGAACGTGCGGGCTGTCGGTGGCGGTGTGCGCGCGGGAGTTCCCGATACAAGGGGTCATGTGTGCTGCACGCTGACCGGCGTTTCCTGGCGCGAAACCCGGTCGGACGTTGGTGGGCGTTCCGGCCGGCGTGACCGCGCGCTGGAGTTCCCCTCGATCCGGCGTCTGAGCGTAGGGAGGTCAGGGGCACGGAGTCGGGAGGGGAGTGAGAGGTACCTCCGATGTTTCTCAAGGTGGTGTAAGCGACAAAAGAGGGGAATCTTCGGAGCTCTGGGGGCTGATGCAGGTGGTTGGTTGGGGTTCGAGGTGTCGTTCTGGGTTACGGATCGGATGTATCCGGCTGCACGCCCTTGACACGTGCCGCCATGTCGCAGCAGCATCTGAGACACAGACATCCGATGAATAAGTGAAGGGTGCGGTGTGAAGCTGCTGCGAGTGGGACCTGTCGGACAGGAGCGGCCGGTGGTGATGGACGCCTCCGGCACCCTGCGCGACATCGGGGAGCCCGAGATCGACGGGGCTTTCCTCGCCTCCGGGGGAGTGGCGCGCGTGCGTGACGCGCTGGAGCGCGGCGACCTGCCCGTCGTCGATGCCGCCGGGCTGCGGGTGGGCGCGCCGATCGCCCGGCCGGGCAAGGTGGTCTGCATCGGGCTGAACTACCGCGACCATGCCGCCGAGTCCGGCGCGGAGCCGCCCGCCGAGCCCGTGGTGTTCATGAAGGCCGCCAACACCGTGATCGGCCCGTACGACGAGGTGCTGGTGCCGCGTGGCAGCGTGAAGACCGACTGGGAGGTGGAGCTGGCGGTCGTGATCGGCCGGCGGGCCCGCTACCTCGACAGCCGGGACGAGGCCCTCGACGTGATCGCCGGGTACGCGATCTCCAACGACGTCTCCGAGCGCGAGTTCCAGCTCGAACGCGGCGGCCAGTGGGACAAGGGCAAGTCGTGCGAGACGTTCAACCCGCTGGGTCCCTGGCTGGTGACGGCGGACGAGGTCGGCGACCCGCAGCGCCTGGGGCTGCGCCTCTGGGTGAACGGCGAGCCGCGCCAGGACGGCGGCACCAAGGACATGATCTTCGACGTGGCCGAGATCGTGCGGTACCTGAGCCGGTTCATGGTGCTCGAACCCGGTGACGTGATCAACACCGGCACCCCGGCCGGGGTCGCGATGGGCATGCCCGGCCAGCCGTACCTGCGTGCGGGCGACGTGATGGAGCTGGAGATCGACGGGCTCGGCCGCCAGCGGCAGACGGTGGGGCAGGCCTGATGGCGTACAGGATCGTCGCGCTGGAGACGCACGACGTGCGTTTCCCCACGTCGCGGGAGCTGGACGGGTCGGACGCGATGAATCCGGACCCCGACTACTCCGCCGCCTACGTGGTGCTGAAGACCGACGACGGGGTCGAGGGTCACGGGTTCGCGTTCACCATCGGACGCGGCAACGACGTGCAGACCGGAGCGATCCGGGCGCTTGAGCCGTACGTGCTCGGCCGGGACGTCGAAGACCTCGGCGCGCTGTACAAGGAGCTGGTCAACGACTCGCAGCTGCGGTGGCTGGGGCCGGAGAAGGGCGTCATGCACATGGCGATCTCCGCCGTGGTCAACGCCCTGTGGGACCTGAAGGCCAGGCGGGCGGGCAAGCCGGTGTGGCGGCTGCTGGCGGAGATGTCGCCCGAGGAGATCGTCGGGCTGATCGACTTCCGCTACCTGAGCGACGCGCTCACCCAGGACGAAGCCCTCCAGATCCTGAAAAATGCGGAAGAGGGGAAGGAAGAGCGGATCCAGCGGCTCATCGAGACCGGCTACCCCGCCTACACCACCTCCCCCGGCTGGCTCGGCTACGACGACGACAAACTGCGACGCCTCTGCAAGGAGGCCCTCGACCAGGGCTTCAGCCAGATCAAGCTCAAGGTCGGCGCCGACCTCGACGACGACCTGCGCCGCTTCCGCGTGGCCCGCGAGGTCTGCGGCCCCGACTACCCGATCGCGATCGACGCCAACCAGCGCTGGGACGTCGCCTCGGCCATCGAGTGGGTCGGCGCGCTGACCCCGTACCGGCCGCACTGGGTGGAGGAGCCGACCAGCCCCGACGACGTGCTCGGCCACGCCGCCATCGCCGAGGGCATCAGTCCGGTCCCGGTCGCCACCGGCGAGCACGTCCAGAACCGCATCGTCTTCAAGCAGCTTCTCCAGGCCGGCGCGATCTCCTACCTGCAGATCGACGCGGCCCGGGTCGGCGGGGTCAACGAGAACCTGGCGATCCTGCTGCTCGCGGCCAAGTTCGGCGTGCCGGTCTGCCCGCACGCGGGCGGCGTCGGGCTGTGCGAGCTGGTGCAGCACCTGTCGATGTTCGACTACGTGGCGATCACCGGCACGATGGACGGCCGCGTGATCGAGTACGTCGACCACCTCCACGAGCACTTCGTGGATCCGGTCGTCATCGACAACGGCCGCTACACCGCCCCCATGGCCCCCGGCTTCAGCGCCGAGATGCATGCGGCGTCGATCGCCGCCCACTCCTTCCCCGACGGCCAGGTATGGAGGGCCACGTCATGACGCTCAAGGCCATCGTGACCGGCGGCGGTTCAGGCATCGGCCTGGCCACCGCCACCCTGCTCGCGGCGCGCGGCATGAAGGTCGCCTGCCTCGACCTCGCCCCGCCCGGCGACCCCTTCGTGGGGATCAGGGCGGACGTGGCCGACGACGCGTCCGTGCGGGTGGCGGTGGCCGAGGCCGCGGAACGGCTCGGCGGCATCGACATCGTGATCAACAACGCGGGCATCGGCGCCCAGGGCACGGTCGAGGACAACCCGGACGAGGAGTGGCGGAAGGTCTTCGAGGTCAACGTGTTCGGCATCGTCCGGGTGAGCCGGGCGGCGCTGCCGTACCTGCGCAGGTCGGAGCACCCGGCCATCGTCAACACCTGCTCGATCGCGGCCACCGCGGGGCTGCCGGACCGGGCGCTCTACAGCGCGACCAAGGGCGCGGTGTTGTCGCTGACCCTCGCCATGGCCGCCGACCACGTCCGTGAGGGCATCCGCGTCAACTGCGTCAACCCGGGCACCGCCGACACCCCGTGGGTGGGGCGGCTGCTCGACTCGGCCGACGATCCGCAGGCCGAACGAGCGGCGCTGAACGCCAGGCAGCCCATGGGCCGTCTGGTCAGCGCCGAGGAGGTCGCCGCCGCGATCGCCTATCTGGCAGGTCCCGAGGCCGCCGCGACCACCGGCACCGCGCTCGCGGTCGACGGCGGCATGCAGGGGCTGCGGCTCCGGCCAACCAACCAAGGAAGGTAACCCCCCATGAAGATCGGTCCGGTTGTCGCGGGCGCGGCCCTGCTGGCGGTCGTCGCCGCCTGTGGCTCCAGCGGCACGAACGGCACCAGCGGCTCCACGGCGGAAGGGGGAGGCGGCGGCAAGGTGGGCATCGACCACCCGCGCGCCGACTCCGACTTCTGGAACTCCTACATGAAGTACGTCCCGCAGATGGCGACCGAGCTCAAGGCCGACCTGATGCCCGCCACGAACTCCCAGAACGACGTCTCCAAGCTGGTCAACAACGTGCAGGCGCTGGTCGGCCAGGGCGCCAAGGCGATCGTCATGGCCCCCCAGGACACCGGCGCCATCGCCAACACGCTCCAGCAGCTGGAGAACAAGAAGATCCCCGTGGTGACCGTGGACACCCGGCCCGACAAGGGCAAGGTCTACATGGTCGTACGCGCCGACAACCGCGCGTACGGCACCAAGGCGTGCGAGTTCCTCGGCGAGAAGCTCGGCGGCAAGGGCAAGGTCGTGCAGCTCGAGGGCGCGCTCAGCTCGATCAACGGCCGCGACAGGTCCGAGGCGTTCAACGAGTGCATGAAGAGCAAGTTCCCCGGCATCACGGTGTTCAGCGAGCCGACCGAGTGGGAGGGCAGCAAGGCGGCGTCCATGCTCCAGACCCGCCTGGAGCAGAACCCGGACATCAAGGGCATATACATGCACGCCGGCGGTGTGCACCTGGCCCCGACGCTGCAGGTGCTCAAGCAGAAGAACCTGCTGGTCCCGCCGACCGACCCCAAGCACGTCTTCGTGGTCTCCAACGACGGCATCCCGCAGGAGTTCGAGGAGATCCGCAAGGGCAACATCGACGCCACGGTGTCGCAGCCGGCCGACCTCTACGCCCGGTACGCGATCTTCTACGCCAAGGCGGCGGTCGACGGCAAGACGTTCCAGCCGGGCCCGACCGACCACGGCAGCAACATCATCCAGCTGCCCAACGGCTTCGAGGACCAGCTCCCGGCGCCGCTGGTGACGAAGGACAACGTGGACGACCAGAACCTCTGGGGTAATCAGGTCAAGTGATGAAATATCACGTTAAAGCCCGAAATGTCGTCAAGCGTTTCGGCCCGACCACCGCGCTGAACGGCGCGGAGATCGCCATCGCCGAGGGCCAGACCCACGCTCTCGTCGGCCGGAACGGCGCGGGGAAGTCCACCCTCGTGTCGATCCTCACCGGGCTCCAGCGGCCGGACGAGGGCGAGGTGCTGTTCTCGGGAGAGGCGGCGCCCGCCCTGGCCGACCGCGACGCCTGGCGGCAGCGCGTCGCCTGCGTGTACCAGAAGTCCACGATCATCCCGGCGCTGACGGTCGCGGAGAACCTGTTCGTCAACCGCCAGACCGCCCGCGGCCGGGTGATCAACTGGCGGGCGCTGCGGGCCAAGGCGCGCGAGCTGCTGGACACCTACGAGGTCGACGTCGACCCGCAGGCGCTGGCCGGCGAGCTGGGCGTCGAGCAGCGGCAGCTCGTGGAGATCGCGCGGGCGCTGTCGTTCGGGGCCCGGTTCATCATCCTCGACGAGCCCACCGCCAGGCTCGACGGCCCGGCCATCGAGCGGCTGTTCACCCGCATGCGCTCGCTGCGCGAGCAGGGCGTCACGATGATGTACATCTCCCACCACCTGGACGAGGTGTACGAGATCTGCCAGAGCGTCACGGTCTTCCGCGACGCCCGGCACATCGTGACCCGGCCGGTCGCCGGGTTCCCCCAGGACGAGCTGGTGAACGCGATGACCGGCGAGGCCACGGCCGCGTACGAGGCCCGGCAGCGCGTGCCGGGCGAGGCGGTCGTGTTGTCGGGCGCGGGCCTGTCGCTGACCGGCCGCTACCAGGACGTGGACATCTCGGTCAGGTCCGGCGAGGTCGTGGGCCTGGCGGGCTCGGCGAGCAGCGGCAAGGTCGGCCTGGCCGAGACCCTGGTCGGGCTGCGCAAGCCGGACACGGGCGTGGTCACGATCGACGGCACCCGGGTCAGGCCGGGCGACGTGCCCGCCGCCATGCGCGCCGGGCTCGGGTTCGTGCCCGAGGACCGGCACCACGAGGGTTTCGTGCCGATGTTGTCGGTAGGGGAGAACGCGACCCTGCCGATCGCCCACAAGCTGGGCGCCTACGGCATGGTCTCGCCCGCGCGGCGCCGGGCCAGGGCCGTCCAGATGATCGAGAGCCTGGACATCAAGACCGAGGGGCCCGACCAGCCCGTCGGCGACCTGTCCGGCGGTAACGCGCAGAAGGTCGTGTTCGCGCGGGCGCTCGTGGACGACCCGAGGGCGCTGGTCGTGATCAACCCGACCGCGGGCGTCGACGTCAAGGCCAAGCAGGCCCTGCTCGGCGCGGTCGAGGACGCGGTCGGCCGGGGCGCGGGGGCCGTCGTGGTCTCCGACGAGCTCGACGACCTGCGCATCTGCGACCGGGTGCTGGTGATGTTCCACGGCAGGGTCGTCAAGGACGTGCCGCGTGGCTGGACCGACCACGAGCTCGTGGCCGTGATGGAAGGCATACAAGAGTGACCACTTTGACTGCTCCGGCCCCCCGGCTGAGGCTGGCCAGGTTCCGCGACCTGACCCTGGTGCCGGTGATCCTGCTCCTGCTCGTCGTGGGCGCGTTCCTCGACCCGACCTTCCTGACGGCGGGCAACCTGACGAACGTCCTGCAGCAGCAGGCGGCGATCTCGCTGCTCGTGCTGGCCGAGGCGATGATCCTGATCGCCGGGAAGTTCGACCTGTCGCTGGAGTCGACGGTCGGCACCGCGCCCGGCATCGCCGTGATGCTGGTCGTCCCGGCCTCGGCGGGCGGGTTCGGCCTCGGACTGCCGGGCTGGCTGGTGATCCCGCTGGCCCTGCTCGTGGGCGCGGCCATCGGCGCGTTCAACGGGTTCCTGATCATCAGGTTCCAGCTCTCGGCGTTCATCGTCACGCTGGCCATGCTGATCATCGTGGACGGCCTCCAGCAGGGGCTCACCCAGGGCAAGACGCTGTTCCAGCTCCCCGACTCGATGCTCTACCTCGGCAGCGCCACCTGGCTCGGCCTGCCCGCCGCCATCTGGATCGCCGCGCTGCTGTTCGCCGCCGGCGTCTTCGGCCTGACCTACCTCAGGCTCGGCCGCTCCCTGTACGCCATCGGCGGCAACGCCGACGCCGCCCGCGCCGCCGGCGTCCGGGTGGACCGCGTGCTGTTCGGCGTGTTCGTCCTCGGCGGGATCCTGGCCGCCACGGCCGGCATCCTGGAGACCGGGCGCCTCGGCGCGATCGGCAACGAGATGGGCGACGGCTGGATCTTCATGGTCTTCGCCGCGGCCGTCATCGGCGGCGTCAGCATGGACGGCGGCAAGGGCACCGTCCTCGGCGCGCTGACCGGCGTGCTGGTGATCGGCCTGGTCCAGAACATCCTCACCCTCATCGGGGTCTCCGGTTTCTGGCAACCGGTCATCTACGGTGGCATCATTCTCATCGCACTGATCATCAGCAGGATCGCCGGCGGAAAGGCGCAGGACTGATGGAACGCCTCGCCCTGCGCACCAGGCTCCGGCCCGGGTGCGAGGAGACCTACGACCGGGAGCACGCCGAGATCCCGGCCGCTCTGGAGTCCGTCATGCGCGCCAACGGCGTGATCTCGTGGCGCATCTGGCGCGACGGCCTGGACCTGTTCCACTTCGTGGAGGTCGAGGACTACGCCGCGCTGCAGGCCGCGCTCAAGGACGACCCCGCCGACCGGGCCTGGCAGAGCCAGATGAACCGCCTGCTCGACGGCGACTTCGACAAGTCGGCGGGCGGCCTGCGACAGGTGTGGGAGCTGACGTGATCGACCTGCCCCGCGTCGGCCTCGGCGGCGCCCCGCTCGGCAACCTGTACCAGGCGGTCTCCGGCGAGCAGGCGCGGGCCACGGTCGACGCGGCCTGGGACCGCGGCGTGCGCCTCTTCGACACCGCGCCCCACTACGGGCTGGGGCTGTCCGAGCGGCGCCTGGGCGCCGCGCTCGCGGAGCGGTCGGGCTACGTCCTGTCCACGAAGGTGGGCCGGCTGGTGGTGCCCTCGCGGGTGCGCGACGACGACGAGATGTTCGACGTCCCGGTCGGGCTGGGCCGCGAATGGGACTTCTCGGCCGACGGCGTGCGCGACTCCCTGGAGGACTCCCTGGCCCGGCTCGGCCTGCCGGAGATCGACATCGCGCTCATCCACGACCCCGACGACCACCTGGAGCAGGCGCTGGCCGAGGCGTACCCGGCGCTGGCCGAGCTGCGGGAGCAGGGCGTGGTCAAGGCGATCGGCGTCGGGATGAACCAGTGGCAGGCGCCGCTGCGCTTCGTCCGGGAGACCGGCGTCGACGTCGTCATGCTCGCCGGCCGCTACACGCTGCTCGACCAGTCGGGGCTGCCGCTGCTGGACGAATGCGCCGAACGCGGCGTCCGGGTGCTGGCCGCCGGGGTCTTCAACAGCGGCCTCCTGGCCACGCCGGCCCCGTCGGGCACCTTCGACTACGCACCCGCGCCGGCGCCGCTGCTGGACCGGGCCGCCCGGATCGCCGCCGTCTGCGAGCGCCACGGCGTCTCCCTGCCGCAGGCGGCCATGGCCTTCCCGCTGCGCCATCCGGCGGTCGCCTCGATCGTGCTGGGCGCCCGCGCGCCCGAGGAGGTCCTGGCCAACGCCGCGCTGTGGTCCCGGCCGGTCCCCGAGGACCTGTGGCTGGAGCTGGCCGGCGAGGGCCTGCTGAGCTGACCGCGGCCGGGCCCCCGCCCGGCCGCCGTCCTCGTTCAGTGCACCTGTACGTACGCGCCGAAGGCCAGCGCCACGTCCCACACCCGGGAGAAGACGATCACCCGGCCGCCGTCCAGCCCGCCGCAGGCGACCGGCTTGCTGATGGCCGACGTGATGCCCTGCGCCGCGACGTCGTCGAACCAGTTGGTGTAGGAGTAGACCGGGCCGCCGCTGTCGCCGTGGGCCACGGCGCAGCCGCCGACGACGCTCTTGGCCCTGACCATGTGCTTGACGTACTGCCCGTTCGTGTACGTGCCGCTCCACCCGGTCTCGGTCACCTTGATCAGGCAGTACTCGCCCAGCGACGCCCCCGAGTTGCACACGAAGTTGCCGACGTACGCCTTCCACAACGCGACCACCCGGTTGCTGGTGGAGGCGGCGGGACCGCCGTCGAAGACGTCGGCCGTGGCGTCGGCCAGGACGATCGCGGCGTCCCGCTTGGGCAGCCGCCACTGCAGGTCGCCCATGCGGTTCGCCGGGCTGCCCGAGCCGCCGCCGTCGTAGAAGGAGTCCCAGAACTCCCCGCAGTGGGCGGCGGTCAGGAAGCCGGGATTGCCGTTCTTGTCGTAGACGGCGAACCCCGAGGTGCAGCCGGAGCCGGTCCTGGCGTTCCAGGTCCGGCCGCCCGCGTAGTAGCTCGGGACGTCGTCCTGCCTGCTGTAGGCCGGGTCGAAGCGCTCGCCGCGCTCCAGCGTGATCGGCGCGGTGGCGCCGCCGGGCCGCTGGAGCTGGTCGGGGGCGGTGTCCTCGTCCGGGACCGACAGCCGCACGCCGCTCCCGTCGGCCGCGGGGGCGGCGCCCGTCACCTGCCCGGACTCGCTCCACCTGTCGGCCTCGGCGAGGAGGTCGGCGTAGGAGAAGGCGGACGGGAGCACGGAGACCGGGGCGGTCAGCCGGCCCTCGTCGACCACGGCCCGCACCGGCGCGGGCACCTGGCCCTTCCAGTACAGGCGGACCTCGTGGTTCTCGGGCGCGACGACCACCCCGCCGTACCCGTCGGAGGTCTCGGCCACGGCCGTGACGCGGTCGGCGACGGCGTTCAGCCGGGTCTGCTCGGTGAAGAGCGCGTCCCAGCTCGCGAAGCCGCCGGGGACCTGGCCGCGCGGGCCGGTCGAGTCCCTGGCCGGCGGCTTGGCCCCGGTGTCGGCGGACTGCCGGGTGAGGTCGGGGCCGGAGGCGGTGACCGCCGAGGCGGCTCCGGTGCCCAGGAAGGGCACGACGGCGCACGCCAAGATCAGCACCGTCCGGCGTAAGCGAATGTTCTGCATGGATCCCCCCATGTCTGGATGAGGGGCCATCACAGCAGGCGATCCGGCACGCCTTCCGCGTCCAAGTACCGCTCCGCGCTGTGCTCTGCGGGCTTGCGGCCTCAGGAGGGGATGAACAGCCAGGACGTGGACGTGCCGGACTCGTAGCGGGAGTCCAGGCGTTTGGCCACCACGCCGGGCAGGCCCTGCTCGCGCGCCGCCTGCCGGACCGCGCCCGCCTCGCCGGGCCACGAGGGCGCGGTCTGCCAGCGGGGGCCGGCCAGCCCCAGCGACTCCAGGGCGGCTCGCCGGTCGGCGAACGGCTCGTCCACCAGGGAGCGGCCCTCGTCGTACAGCAGGTCGTGCACGACCAGGATCTCGGTTCCGGCCAGCGTGACCACCTCGCCGTCCAGCACCGCCGTCCGGCTGCCGAACGACGCGGCCAGCGGGCGCAGCCAGGGATGCTCGCGGGCGGCCGTCGTGCGTCCGCCGTCGACGGGCACCAGGAGCCGGCGTCCGCCCCAGGCGAACTCGAAGGCGTAGGCGGCGGCGTCCCTGGGCGGCCGGGCGCGCTCGGTGGGCAGCATGGGCTCCACGTCGGGGAACGGATCGCGGACGGGGGCGTCCATGCGGTGGATCATCCAGTTCTTGCCCCGCGTCCGGAACAGCACGAACCGCCCGGAGGCCCGCCGGCCGTGCAGGACGAACTTGACCTCGCGCTCGGACCACTTCTCGGTCTCGTACGTGCCGGTGTCCCAGACGGTCATGGTGCCGCCGCCGTACTCGCCCTTGGGGATCTCGCCGTGGAAGGTGAGGTACTCCATCGGATGGTCCTCGGTGTGCACCGCCAGGTGGTTGGTGCCGGGGTCGGCGGGCAGGCCCTTGGGGACCGCCCAGGAGGCCAGCACGCCGTCGCGTTCCAGCCGCAGGTCCCAGTGCAGGGACCGGGCGTGGTGCTCCTGGATGACGAACGCGGCGCCGCCACCGTCCTCGGGAGGGGTGGCGGGTACGGGCTCGGGGGTCCGGCTGGGGTCGCGTTTGCTGCGGTATCGCTCCAGTTTGTCGGCCACGACACGGTTACTACCCGGGGAACGGGTGCCGATCAGTCGAGGGCCTTGCGCAGCCACGCCTCCACGCCCGCCACGTGCACGGTGGCCCACGACCGCGCCACGTCCGGCTGACGGGCGGCGATGGCCTCGTAGATCGCGGTGTGCTGCTCGCGGGTCTTCTCCATCGCGCCCTCCTGGGTGAGGCCGCGCCACACCCGGGCCCGAGTGGTCGGACCTGACAGGCTCTCGATGAACGAGCAGAGCACGCTGTTGCCCGACCCGCGCGCGATGCGCTGATGGAACTCCAGGTCGTTGGCGACCAGCTCCTCGACCGTCGGCTGCGCGGGCAGCGAGTCGAGGATGCGCCGCAGCTCCTCGATGTCCTCCTCGCGCATCAGCTCGGTGGCGAGGGCCGTCGCGGCCGGCTCGAGGATGCGCCGCACCTCGAAGAACTGGATCACCGTGTCGTCGCGGTGCAGGTCGAGCACGAACGACATGGTGTCGAGCAGCAGGTGCGGCTCCAGGCTGGTGACGTACGTGCCGTCGCCCTGGCGCACGTCGAGCACGTTGATCAGGGCGAGCGCGCGCACGGCTTCGCGCAGCGAGTTGCGCGACAGGCCGAGCCGCTCGGCGAGGTCGGCCTCCTTCGGCAGACGGTCGCCCGGGGTCAGCTCCCCGGAGAGGATCATCTGCTTGATCTTGTCGATGGCCGCGTCGGTGACCGCCACACTCTTCTCCCTAGACATCGGATGTCTAGGAGTCTAGAGCCTGGAAGCGTACGGGATCGACGTCCGGGACGCGGCGGATCAGGCCCCGGGTCTCCAGGGTGCGCAGATGGGCCGCGGCCTCGCCGGCCGCCATGCTGCGCAGCACGGGGGCCAGGTCGTCCCAGGGCCGGTTCCAGGTCATCATCGAGGCGACCTCCCAGATGGTCAGCGGTCGCGACCGCTCGGCCATGAGGGTGCGCAACCGGATCAGCTTCTCCTCGTGATGGTGGCGGATCTCGGCGGCGCGCGCGGCAACATCGGGAAATATCCACTCGTGCGCTGGCAGGGCGTCGAGGGGGCCCAGCTCGCCGACCCGGTCGAGCGAGTCCAGGAAGTCGCCCAGGGGATCGATGTCGTCCCGGTCGTAGGGATAGATCCCGATGTGCGGGGTGATGTCGGGAAGGACGTGGTCGCCGGTGAACAGCCGGTCGGCGTCCTCCAGATGCAGGCAGATGTGGCCCGGCGTGTGGCCGGGGGTGTGCACGGCGCGCAGCTTGCGGCCCGGCAGCTCCACCAGGTCGCCGTCGCGCAGCTCGCGGTCGGGCAGTGCGGGCGGCGTCGGCCGGGTGCCCATCGCCTCGCGCACCTCGCCGGGGTCGGCGCCGGCCCGCCTGAGCATGTCGGACTGGAAGCTCGCGTGCTCCTCCGCGGCGAACCGGTGCATGAGCCGGACCAGCGCGGCGTCCTCCTCGTGCATGGCGATCCAGGCCCCGGACGCCTCCTTGACCTGCCCGGCCAGCCCGGCGTGGTCGGGGTGGAAGTGGGTGACGACCACGCCGCTCACGGCGGCGACGTCGAGCCCGAGCGCGGCCAGGCCGCCGCTGAGCGCCTCCCAGGCGTCGGGATGGTTCCATCCGGCGTCCACCAGCACCGGCCCGCGCGGCGACTCGACGGCGTAGACGAGCGTGTAGCCGAGCGGGTTGCCCGGGATGGGCACCGGCACGCTCCAGACCCCGCCGCCGAGCTCCTGCGGCCGCTGTTCCGAGTACGGCCTGCGCCTGGTCTTCCCCACCGGTTCCCCCGATCGAGCACGTGCGTTGAATGGCGGATCAGGCCAGGCGTTCGAGGATCGTCGCCGTGGCCAGCGCACCGCCCGCGCACATCGTGACCAGCGCGGTGGTGGTGTCGGAGCGTTCGAGCTCGTGCAGGGCGGTGGTGATGAGCCGGGCGCCGGTGGCCCCGACGGGATGGCCGAGCGCGATGGCCCCGCCGTTGACGTTGACCCGGTCGAGGTCGGGCTCGTGCACCGCGGCCCACGAGAGCACCACGGACGCGAACGCCTCGTTCACCTCGAACCTGTCGATGTCGCCCATGGTCATCCCGGCCGCCGTCAGCACCTTCGCGGTCGCCTCCACGGGACCGTCGAGATGATAGTAGGGCTCGGCGCCGACGAGCGCCTGCGCCAGGATGCGCGCCCTGGGCCGCAACCCCTGCCGGCGGGCCTCCTGCTCGCTCGTCACCAGCACGGCGGCCGCGCCGTCGGAGATCTGCGAGGACGTGCCCGCGGTGTGCAGGGCGCCCTCGGCGACCGGCTTGAGCCCGGCCAGGCTCTCGACCGTGGTCTCGCGTAACCCCTGGTCCCTGCGGACGGATCCGACGGGCACGATCTCCCGCTCGAACCGCCCGTCGGCCCACGCCTTGGCCGCCAGGCGCTGCGACCGCGCGCCGAACCAGTCGAGCCGCTCCCTGGTCAGCCCCCGCCGCCGGGCGATGCGTTCGGCCGCGGTGAACTGGTCGGGCAGGTCGATGCTCCAGTCGTCGGGGCGCGGCCGCGCGGGGCGCACGTTGCTGCCGAGCGGCGCCCTGCTCATCATCTCGACCCCGCATCCGACGCCGGCCTCGATGACGCCTGCCCTGATCATCGCCGCCGCCAGGTGCACGGCCTGCTGCGAGGAGCCGCACTGGGCGTCGAGCGTGGTGACCCCCGTCTGGTAGGGGAGCCCGGCGTAGAGCCACGAGTGGCGGCCGACGTGGCCGCCCTGCTCGCCGGCCTGCGTGACGCAGCCGGCGAACATCTGGCCGACCGTGGCCGGATCGATGCCGGCGCGCTGGACCAGGCCGTTCAGTGCCGCGGCCAGCACCTGCTGCGGCTTGAGCTCCGACAACCATCCCGCCCGCTTGCCGATGGGCGTGCGAACGGCCTCGACGATCACAGGTGTGCCCACAGTCGCCTCCAGAATGTTGCTCTGGCCGCGACTGTAACGCGTTCTACTTTCCGGTGGAAGCCTCGCTTCCGGCGGGGAGCTCGGCACGTAGCCCGAAAGTGTCGAAAAGCCGCAGGTCGAAGAACATGGCGACGTGGTTGATGCCTTCTTTGCGCAACGCCAGCACCATGATGGCGAAGCGGCGGTAGACGTCGCCCTCGCGGAAGTAGACGGCGAACGCGGGCTGGCCGTTGGCGGCCACGGGGAGCAGTTTGAGGTCGTGCGGCCGGCTGGCGGGGCACTGGGTGGAGACGAGCTCGCCGATCGCGTCGGGGCCTTCGTACCAGCCCACGTAGGGGGGCATCTCCCAGATCGCGTCTTTGGTGAACAGCGAGACCAGCTCGTCGACGTCGTAGTTCTCGAAGGCGGCGACGTAGCGGTCGAGCAGGTGGCGCTGCTCGGCGGAGAGCGGCTCGACCTGGTCGTCGAGGCTCGGCGAGACCTCGCTGAGCTGCGCGCGGGCCCGCTGCAGGATGCTGTTGACGGCCGCCGTGGACAGGCCGACCGCCTCGGCGACCTCGGCCGCCCGCCATCTGAGCACGTCGCGCAGGATCAGCACGGCGCGCTGGCGGGGCGGCAGGTGCTGGAGCGCGGCGACAAGCGCGAGCCGGACGCTCTCGCGCGAGGTCACGATCGAGGCGGGGTCGCCGGCCGCCTCGATCCCGGCCAGCGTGTCGGGCACCGGCTCCAGCCAGGGCACCTCGCCGTCCTGGACCAGCGGCGCGGCCGCCTCGGTGCTCGGGGCGCCGAGGCCGGTCGGCAGGGGCCGCCGGCCGCGGCTGTCGAGCGCGGTCAGGCAGGCGGTGGTGGCGATGCGATAGAGCCACGTGCGCAGCGACGACCGCCCCTCGAACCCGTCGTAGCCCCGCCAGGCCCGCAGATAGGTCTCCTGTACGAGATCCTCGGCGTCGTGCACCGACCCCAGCATGCGGTAGCAGTGTGCGAACAGCTCGCGCCGCATCGGATCGGCCAGCCGGAGGAAGTCTTCGCTCGTCGGCTTGTCGCTCATGCCCCTTGTATAGCTTCCGCCACCGACAAAAAGCCGATTAGGGCATGACGGAGATGTCCGGAAGGGGTTAGATGCCGGCCAGCAGGCGGTTCGCGGCGGTCTCGATGCGCCGCTGGATCTGGTCGTACGTGCGCCGCCCCCGCAACATCTCCAGCAGTTCCTGCACCCACACGCTGGCCAGCGAGCCCGCGAGGTCGAGCTGCTCCTCGCCGGCCTGGTCGATCGTCAGCCCGTCGGCGGACACCCGCAGCAGCAGCCCCGTCATGCGGTCGCCGAACGGTGTCTGGACCTCGGCCATGATCAACGACCGGATCAGCGCGTCGGCCAGCTCCGGCTCGCGCATCAGCCCCCGCGTGGCCCGCATGAGCACGTCGACGGCCCGGCTGGCGGGCGTGGAGGCCCCGGGCGGGCGGCGCTCGATGCTGCTCTCCAGCAGGTCGATCTCCTCGCCCACGACCGCCACGACCAGGTCCATCTTGGACGGGAAGTAGCGGTAGAGCGTGCCCAGCGCCACGCCGGCGCGCTCGGCGACCGTGCGCATCTGCATCGCCTCGACGCCGCCGCGCGAGGCCAGCGCGGCGGCGGCCTGGACGATGCGCTTGCGGCGTTGGTGCTGGCTGCGGGTGCGGACGCTGCGACCGCCCGCCGTGGCGCGGCCCTCGGTGGCCCCCTCGGTGTCGCTGGGGGGCGCGGAGAATGTCCCGGGCGAGGTACGCATAAGAACACGTTATCTGATTTCTCGGCAACGCGGCTTGTTACTCGCGAGTCACAAACAGGCCGTATTGGCCCATGTCTACGGCGTTACAGGACTATGTCGGAACATTATGCAGAGGGCCGGTACTGGACAGATATTAGAATCTGTTCTAGTTTGCCATTCGGCTTACCTAGCGCTTGCTGGAGGCTCGATGATCGCGCAGACGCTGGCGACCCTGCTCCTCGACCGGGCGCGGGACGACCGACCTGGGCTGATGTTCGAGGGCGCGGTGTGGTCGTGGCGCGAGCACGTCGCCCGCTGCCGGGCGGCGGGAGCCTGGCTGAGCGGGCGCGGCGCGGGTCTGCACGTGGGCGTGCTGGCGGAGAACGTCCCGGAGCTGCTCCTCCTGCTCGGCGGGGCGGCGCTCGACGGGCACGTGCTGGTCGCGCTGAACCCGACGCGCCCGGCCGAGGAGCTGGTCCGCGATGCCCGCGCCACCGACGTGGACCTCCTGCTCTGGGACGCCCCCTTCGCGGGCCCGGCCACGTCGGTCGCCGAGGCGCTGGGCGTGGAGAGCATGCCGCTGTCCCTGGTGTCGTCCCTGGGGGAGGGCGGCGGGCGGCCCGGTGAGGCCGCTCCCGGCGACCTGGTGATGCTGATCTTCACGTCGGGAACCTCCGGCCGGCCCAGGGCCGTCCGGATCACGCAGCGCAAGCTGGCACTGCCGGGGCTGAGCCTGGCCGCGCTGCTCACGCCCGAGGACGTCGTCTACTGCTCGATGCCGCTGTTCCACTCCGGAGCGCTGATGGCCGCCTACGCCCCGGCCGTGGCCTCGGGGGCGGCGCTGGCCGTGCGCAGGCGGTTCTCGGCCTCCGGCCTGCTGCCGGACGTACGGCGGCACGGCTGCACCTACCTGCACTACGTCGGCAAGGCGCTCTCCTACGTCCTGGCCACCCCCGAACGCCAGGACGACGCCGACAACCCCCTCAGGATCGCCTTCGGCAACGAGGGCAGCGCGGTGGCGACCAGGCGGTTCGGCGAGCGGTTCGGCTGCCGGGTGATCGACGCCTTCGGCTCCACCGAGACGGCCATCTCCTTCACCCCCGACCCCGGCGCCCCGCCCGGCAGCCTGGGCAGGCTGGGCGCGGGCGTGGAGATCCTCGACCCCGCCACCGGACGCCCGTGCCAGCCCGCCCGCATCGAGGGCGGCCGCCTGCTCAACCCGGACGAGGCCGTCGGCGAGCTGGTCAACACCGCCGGCCCCGGCCTGTTCGAGGGCTACTACAACGACCCGGACGCGGACGCCGAACGCGTCAGGAACGGTGCTTTCTGGTCCGGCGACCTGGCCTACGCCGACCCCGCCGGCCACGTCTTCTTCGCCGGACGCGGCACCGAACGCCTGCGCGTGGACGGCGAGAACCTGGCCGTCGCCCCCGTGGAGGCCGCCCTGCGCGAGTTCGGCGGCGTGGTGGAGGCGGCCGTCTATCCGGTGCCGGACGCGGCGGCCGGCGACCAGGTGATGGCGGCGCTGGTCCTGGACGGCCCCTTCGACGCCGAGGCGTTCACCGCGTTCCTGGCCGGGCGCACCGACCTGGGCCCCAAGTCCTTACCCCGCTATATCCGGATTTGTAGTGAACTTCCGCAGACCCCCTCCCACAAGGTCATCAAGCGGATCCTGGCCAAGGAGGCGTGGCGGACCGGCGACCCCGTCTGGTGGCGCTCCCCGGCCGGATTGCGCCCCCTGACCGGCGTGGACGTCAAGGCGATCGAGGACGAGTTCGTCGAGCACGGCAGGCACCACCTCTTGGAGAGCTGATGGATTTCAACCTGGACGAGACCCAGCAGGACCTGAAGAAGCTGACCGCCGAAGTGCTGGCCAAGCAAGGAGAGGGCGGCCCGGCGGCCAAGCAGGGGGAGGGCGGTCCGGCGGCCGAGGACGCGCTGTGGCAGGCCGGGCTCCTGGGCGTGTGCGCGGCCGAGGAGGCGGGCGGCGCCGGGCTCGGCCCGGTCGAGATGGCCGTGGTGCTGCGCGAGGTGGGTGCGCGGGCGGCGGCCGTGCCGGCGTTGCCCGTCCTGGTGAGCACGCTGGCCCTGGCCCGGCACGGCAGCCCTGAGCAGCGAGGGCGGGTCACGCGCGGCACCCTGGCCCGGCGCGAGCCCGGCCGGGCCCCGGCCGATCCGCCCGCCACGGCGGCCCGCCGCGAGGGCGACGGCTGGTCGCTGACCGGGCGCAAGGTCGCGGTGCCGTACCCGGCGGACGACGTCCTGGTCACCGCGGACGAGGGGCTGTTCCTGGTGGCGTCGCCGCCCGCGAGCCCCGAGTTCACCTCGACCGGCGAACCGGCCGCCACGGTCCTGCTGGACGGCACGCCCGCCGAGGCGGTGGCCGGGCCCGAGGCCGCCGCCGACGCCGGACGCCTGTTCACCGTGGCCGTCGCCGCGCAGGCGAGCGGCGTCCTGGCCGGGGCGCTCGACCTGACCACCTCCTACATCAGGACGAGACGGCAGTTCGGCCGGGCACTGGCCGAGTTCCAGGCCGTGACCATGCAGATCGCCGACGTCTACATCGCCGGACGGGCCCTCGACGTGGCCATGTGGTCGGCGGCGTGGCGGCTGGCCGAGGGCCTGCCCGCCGACGAGGACGTGGCGCTGGCCGCGTTCCACGTCTGCGAGGCCGTCAAGGCGCTCTACACCTGCCAGCACCTGCACGGCGGCCTCGGGCTCGACGTCACCTACCCGCTGCACCGCCACTTCGCGCAGGCCAAGCACCTGTCCCACCTGCTCGGCGGCGCCGACGCCCAGCTCGACCTGATCGGAGCCCTCGTCTGATGCTGATCGACCTGACCCGGGAGCAGCGCGCGCTCCGCGACGAGCTGCGCGAGTACTTCCGCGGCTGCCTGACCGCCGAGGACCGCGCGAAGATCGCCGACGACCCGTTCGGCGAGGCGTACATGGAGCACTGCCGCCGGCTCGGCCGCGACGGCAAGCTCGGGCTGGGCTGGCCCAAGGAGTACGGCGGGGGCGGGTACGGCCCCCTGGAGCAGCAGATCTTCGCCAACGAGATCGCCCGCGCCGGGGTGCCGTACCCGATCATCACCGTGCAGACGGTGGGCCCGACGCTGATGCAGTACGGCACCCGGGAGCAGAAGGACCGGTTCCTGCCGCGCATCCTGGCCGGTGAGTGCCACTTCGCGATCGGCTACAGCGAGCCCGAGGCCGGCACCGACCTGGCCTCCCTGCGCACCACGGCGGTGCTGGACGGCGACCACTACGTCGTCAACGGCCAGAAGATCTTCACCAGCGGCGCGCACTACGCCCAGTACATCTGGCTGGCCGCCCGGACGAACCCCGAGGCCAAGAAGCACAAGGGCATCACGATGATGATCGCCGCCACCGACGACCCCGGCTACTCCTGGACGCCGATCGTCACCATGGACGGCCGCCACCACACGAACTCCACCTACTACTCCGACGTGCGCGTCCCGGTGGACATGGTGGTGGGCGAGGTGGACCGCGGCTGGGACCTGATCGTCAACCAGCTCAACCACGAACGGGTCACCCTCGGCCCGGCCGGCAACCTCGGCCAGACCTACGACCGCTTCCTCGCCTGGGCCAGGCACGCCGGGCTGACCGACAATCCGGACGTACGCCGTGCCCTCGCCCGGGTGTGGGCCGCCTTCCGTACGAACGAGCTGCTCAACTGGCAGGTCGCGGCGAACATGGACCTCGGCTGGCTGGGCGCGCCCGACGCCTCGGCCACCAAGATCTACGGCTCCGAGCGCATGCAGGAGATCGGCCGCCTGGTCTGCGACGTCGTGTCCAGACACGGCGACCCGTCGGACCCGGAGACGGCCGAGCTGGCCGAGCGCATGGACCACGCCGTCAAGGGCGCGGTGGTGCTGACGTTCGGCGGCGGGGTCAACGAGGTGCAGCGCGAGCTGATCGCGATGCTCGGCCTGAGCCTGCCGAGGCCGCCGCGATGACCGACCCGACGACCGCCGCGACGACCGGCGGGATGACCGGCCCGATGACCGACGCGGAGCTGCACGAGCTGGCCGGCAAGCAGATGGCGATGGGGGAGCTGCGCGGCACCCCGGCCGCCGACCCGGTGAACGCGCCCATGATCCGCCACTGGCTGGCGGCCATGGGCGACGCCAACCCGCGTTACCTGGAGGAGGGCGTGGCCCCGCCCGCGATGGCCCAGGTGTGGACCATGCAGGGGCCGGGGTCGCCGGCCAAGGACCGCTCGCCGGTGGACGACCTGCTGGCCGCGCTCGACGCCGCGGGCTTCACCGGGGTCGTGGCCACCAACTGCGAGCAGACCTACCACCGGTACGCCAGGATCGGCGAGCTGCTGACCCCCGGCACCCGCTTCACGTCGCTGGCCGGGCCGAAGCGCACCGCCCTGGGCGAGGGCTACTTCGCCACCTGGAACGTCACCTGGTACGGCGACGACGACCAGCCGGTCGCCGAGATGCTCTTCCGGGTGCTGAAGTTCCGCCCGAAGGCGCCCGCCCCGCGCGCGCGGGAGCCGTACCCGCTGCGGCCGGCGGTCAACGCGGACACCGCGTTCTTCTGGGAGGGGGCGCGGCACGGCGAGCTGCGCGTCCAGAGCTGCGCGGACTGCGGGGAGCTGCGCCATCCGCCCGGCCCGATGTGCCCGAACTGCCGCTCGGGGAACCGGTCGCACGCCGTCGTGAGCGGCCGCGGCACCCTCTACAGCTACGTCGTCCACCACCATCCGCCGGTGCCGGGGCGCGAGGTCCCGTTCGTGGTGGGCGTGGTGGAACTGCCGGAAGGAGTACGGATCGTGGGCAACGTCGTGGACTGCCCGGTCGAGAAGGTGGAGGTCGGGATGGCCCTGCGGGTGACGTACCGGTCGATGGACGACGAGCTCGTCCTGCCGATGTGGACGCCGGAGGAGCCGTGACCCCCGCCGCCGGAACGGCCCTGCCCGAGCTGGCCGTGGACCTGACCCCCACGACGGTGATCGCCACCGCCCTGGCCACCAGGGACTTCACCCCCGTGCACCACGACACCGCCAAGGCCCGCGCCCAGGGCTCGAAGGACATCTTCCTCAACATCCTCACCACCATGGGCCTGGTGGAACGCTACGTCACCGACTGGACGGGCCCGGAGGCGGTCATCACCAGCATCAACGTCAAACTGGGCGTCCCGGCGTACGCGGGGGACCGGCTGAGCTTCAGCGGTGTGATCGTCGAGCGCGACGGCGACCGGTACACCGCGCAGGTGCGCGGCAGGGTGAGCCTGGGCGACCACGCCACCGGCACCGTCACCTTCGTCCTGCCCGGGAGCGCGTGATGCCGGGCGGACGGGCCGCGATCGCGGGCATCGGGGCCACCGAGTTCAGCAAGGACTCCGGCCGGTCGGAGCTGCGGCTGGCGGCCGAGGCCGTGCTCGCCGCCCTGGACGACGCCGGGGTGCCGCCGTCCGACGTGGACGGCATGGTGACCTACACCCAGGATGCCAACCAGGAGATCGCCGTCGCCCGGGAGACCGGCGTCGGCGACCTCACCTTCTTCTCCCGCGTCGAGTACGGCGGCGGCGCGGCCTGCGGCACGGTCGCGCACGCGGCGATGGCCGTGGCCACCGGCATGGCCAGGACGGTGGTCTGCTACCGGGCCTTCAACGAGCGCTCGGGCCGCCGCTTCGGCCAGCCGAACGCCCGGCTGACCGGGGAGCCCACCTCCCAGGGCCTGGAGATGAGCTGGCACGTGCCGTACGGGCTGATGACCCCGGCCGCGTGGGTCGCCATGTTCGCGCGGCGGTACATGCACGAGTTCGGGGCGACGTCGGAGGACTTCGGGCGGGTGGCGGTGGCCATGCGCCGGCACGCCGCGACCAACCCGGCCGCCTGGTTCCACGGGCGGCCGATCACGCTGGCGGAGCACCAGGCGTCCCGGTGGATCGTGGAGCCGCTGCACCTGCTCGACTGCTGCCAGGAGAGCGACGGCGCGGTGGCCCTGGTCGTGACGTCCGCCGAACGCGCCCACGACCTGCGCAGGTCGCCCGCGGTGATCACGGCGGCGGCGCAGGGCGCGGGCGCGGGCCAGATGATGATGACGAGCTACTACCGGGACGACATGAGCGGCCTTCCGGAGATGTCGGTCGTCGGCCGGCAACTGTGGAAGATGTCCGGGCTGTCCCCGGCGGACATCCAGACGGCCATCCTGTACGACCACTTCACCCCGTTCGTCCTGGCCCAGCTGGAGGAGCTGGGCTTCTGCGGACGCGGCGAGGCCCCCGACTACCTGCGGGACGGCGGCATCGAGCTGGACGGCCGCCTGCCCGTCAACCCGCACGGCGGCCAGCTGGGCGAGGCGTACATCCACGGCATGAACGGCATCGCCGAGGCGGTCCGGCAGATCAGGGGGACGGCCGCCAACCAGGTGGCCGGCGCGCGGAACGTCCTGGTCACGGCGGGGACCGGGGTTCCGACGAGCGGCCTGATCCTGTCGGCGTCGTGACCGTCAGTTAAGAGAAAGGTGCACAGGGTAATCATCCCTGTATGAGTGGATTCTGGGAGGTCCTGGCGCAGCCGGAGTTGAAGATCGACTGGGCCAGGATGCCCACCTACAACACGATCATGGCGGTCGCCGCCGGCGTCGGGTTGCTGCTCGTGGTCTCCTTCGGCCGCCGGCTGCTCAGGGGTGACCCGCTGGAGCACGTGGACGGCTGGGCGCTGGCGTTCGGCGCGGTCGGGGCCGTCCTGGCGGTCACCGGGCTGCACATGACGCTCACCTGGCCGCTGGCCGGGCAGGGCTTCCCGTTCGACAACATCATCTTCGGGGAGCCCTCGCTGGCGTTCGGCGTGCTGCTGCTGGCCGCCGCGCTCTACTTGTGGAAACGCTGGGGCTTGAGCACCGTGGCGCCCGACCGGCGCAAGCTGGTGGCGCGCACGGCCGGGCCGATCTCGCTGTTCGTCTTCGGCATGGGGCTGGCCTGCTTCGGCATCGCGGCGGCGGGGTGGACGTACACGCTGTTCGCCGCGCCGCCGCAGGAGCCGATCTCGGGGGCCTTCGCCGACCTGCCGCTGCTGGAGGCCACCTTCATCTCCGGCCTGTACGTGCTGGTCGGGGTGGGTGCGGTGCTGTTCCCGTTCGCGCTGCGGGCCAGGGGCGGCCCGGTGACGACCGTCACCGGGGTGTGCTGGGGGATCGCCGGGGCGGCGTTCCTGCTGTTCGGCGCGCTGAACTACTTCACCCACATCGGGCTGATCGTCAACACCATGTAGGCGCTCACGGGCCCATGAACATCGGCACGGAGAAGAACACGATCATCGCGATGGCCACGCAGATCAGGAACCCGATCAACTCCCAGGCCCAGTCGTAGTGCCGTTCCCTGCGCCGCTTGAGCGCCTTCTTCCTGGCCGCGGCCTTCTTCTTGCCCGCCGGCTGCTTGCGGGCGCCGGGCTTGGCGCCGCCTCTCCCCGGCGAGCGGGCCGGCTCGGCGCCGGGTTTCCGGCGGGACGGGTTCTGGAGGTCGCGCGCGGGGTCCGGGTAGCGCGCGCGGTCGGCTTCGAGCTCGCGGGCGAGCTCGAAGGCGAAGTCCGCCGCGCGGCTGCGCCCGGACGGCGCCGCATCCTCGGACAGGGCCGGGTCGGCCAGAGCCGGGTCGGACAGGGCCGGGTGGGACGGCGCCGGGGCGGATGGGGCCGGGGCGTGGGGTGACTCGGGGGCGGGCATGCGGTAGACCGGTTCGGCGGCGGCCCTGGACCTCGGGGTGAACAGCGGCGCCGCCTCCTTGCCCGGCTGCTCCGCCGCCAGGGGACGCCGGGGAGCGGGGGCCGGGTCCTGACCCGCCGGAACGTCCCTGATCGCGGGCATCTCCTGGGTGATGGGCTCGTCGTCCAGCACGTCCGCGGGTATGGGCGCGGCCAGGAAGAAGGGCCGCTCCCCGGGCGGGGGGACGACGGCGCCCGCCACCCGGCCCTCGGCCGGAGCGGCGGGTGGCGCGGTGAAGTCCCCCGTGCTGAACGGCCCGGCGGACGGGGCCGCGACCTCAGGCAGGGGCTGCGCGGGCTGCGGGGGCTTGGTCAGGAACGGCCGTACGGCCGCCGCCCGCGCGGCCGGGTCCCGCAGCGGCCACATCGAGTCCAGCGCCCCGAGCGGGTCGCGCAGCTTGGGCATCGGCGCGGTCGTCGCCTCGTGCACGGACGGCCGTCCGGCGGGCGGCGGCGCGAGCAGGTCCGCCGGGAAGATCCCGGTGCTGGTGGCCGGGTCGGCCTCGGCGAGCGGCAGCGGCCACTGCGGCGGCGCGGGCCAGAGCGGCTTGACGAACAGCGGCCCCGGCTCGGCCGGCACCGATCCCGCGAAGTGCACCCGCAGGATCGCGGGCGGCTCCGGCCAGGGCAGACGTCCCAGGACGTCGCGCAGCGGCGCGACCGCGAGCGCGCCGTAGACGTCGGCGACCGGCTTCGGCATCCGTCCGCCGGCCAGCGCGGTCAGGGCCATGTCCAGGACCTCGCGGAACCGGTGGCCCGCCCCGAAGGCGAGCTCGTCGGCGGTGTCGGGGGCGACGTCGAGCACCCAGGCCAGCTCGGCCCGGCTCAGCCCGCACACCGCGCACAGCACCAGCACCTCGCGCTGCTGCGGGCGAAGCTCGCGCAGCACGCGCTCGACCAGCGCCGAGGCCGGGTCGATGAGCGGGTCCACGACGGGCGGGGCGTAGACGACGTCCCGCCGGTGGATCTGGCGGCGGGCGTAGGCGTACAGGGCGGCACGGGGCGGGGCGACGTCGGGGACGCCGGCGAGCACGGACGCCAGGACGTCGGACGCGGCGCCCGGATCGCCGAGCTGGTCGGCGCAGTACGCGAACAGCCCGGCGGCATGGCGGTCGTAGAGCTCTGCGATCAGTTCTGTGCGGGGGCGCTGACCGGTGAGCGGCTGGGACACGGGGCCGATCCTCTTGCTAAATGTGCGGACGCTGAGGTGAGGGGTACGCGTCTGGAGTTTGTGGAGGTAATCATGCCAACTCACCCAGGCCCGGCGCACCACTTGATCGGAAATTCCGGTAAATCTCCCTGGTCAGTGAAGCGTTTAAGCCGTCCCCCGTGGGGACACAGGGGTGCGGGTCGCCGTAGTCTTGTGGGCCACCGAGATCATGCGGCGGTCGTGGCAGGGGGGCCGCGGCCCTGCCATCGAGCGAGAGGTCACGCGTGATCACATTCGACGCTGTCACCAAACGCTATCCAGACGGCACCACCGCCGTGGACGCCCTTTCCCTTGAGGCGCCCACCGGCGAGATCACCGTGCTGGTTGGCCCTTCGGGCTGCGGGAAGACGACGTCCCTCCGGATGATCAATCGCATGATCGACGCTTCCGAGGGACAGATCCTCCTCGACGGGGTGCCCGTGAGCGGCATCGACCCGCCCACGCTGCGCCGCGGCATCGGGTACGTCATCCAGCAGGCCGGCCTCTTCCCGCACCGGAAGATCGTCGACAACATCGCGACGGTCCCGTACCTGCTGGGCTGGGACAAGAAGAAGGCCCGAGCGCGGGCCATGGAGCTGCTCGAACGCGTCGGCCTCGACCCGGCCTTCGCCGGCCGCTATCCCTTCCAGCTCTCCGGCGGGCAGCAGCAGCGCGTGGGCGTGGCCAGGGCGCTGGCCGCCGACCCGCCCGTGCTGCTCATGGACGAGCCGTTCAGCGCGGTCGACCCGATCGTCCGCACCAGCCTCCAGGACGAGCTGCTGCGGCTGCAGGCGGAGCTGAACAAGACCATCGTGTTCGTCACCCACGACATCGACGAGGCGATCAAGCTCGGCGACCGCGTGGCCGTGCTGCGCGTGGGCGGGCGGCTGGCCCAGCTCGCCGACCCCAAGACGCTGCTGTCGGAGCCGGCCGACGACTTCGTCCGCGAGTTCCTGGGCCACGACCGGGGGATCAGGCGGCTGCAGTTCATCTCCACGAAGGGGCTGCGGCTGCGTACCGACCTGACCGTGCGCGAACGGGCGGCGAGCGGCGAGCCGTGGCTGCTGGTCGTGACCCCCGACGACCGGCCCGTGGGCTGGTTCGCCGGGTCGCGGCCCGAGGAGCTGGAGCCGTACGGGACGTTCGTGCTCGGCCGCGACTCGATGCGCTCGGCCCTGGACGCGGCGCTGCTGTCGCCCTCCGGCTGCTCGGTCGCCGTGGACGAGGACGGCAGGGTCGTCGGCGTGGCCACCAGGGAGGCCCTGGACGAGGCGCTGGCGGAGGCCGCCGATGCGTGAGGGTCCGCCCAGCATCTGGGAGTGGATCGCGCGCAACTGGGACACCGGCCGCGCCGACAGCATCAGGAACCTGCTGACCGACCACCTGACCATGTCCGTGGTGCCGATCCTGGCCGCGCTGGTGCTGGCGTTGCCGCTCGGGCTGGCCTGCGTGCGCTGGCGCTGGCTCTACCAGCCCACCTCGGGCCTGATGAACGTCGTCTACGCGCTGCCGTCGCTGCCGGTGTTCATGTTGCTGATCTCGGTGACCGGGCTGTCGCAGACCACCGTGATCATCCCGCTGACCTTCTACGGCATGGCCGTGCTCATCCCGGCCGTGGTCGACGGGCTGAACTCGGTGCCCGACCACGTGCGCCAGTCGGCCGTCGCGATGGGGTTCACGCCCATGCGCCGCCTGCTGCAGGTCGAGCTGCCCATCGCCACGCCGGTGGTGCTGGCCGGGCTGCGCGTGGTCGCGGTCTCCAGCATCAGCCTGGTCAGCGTGGGCGCGCTGATCGGCCAGGGCGGGCTCGGCGGGCTGTTCACCCGGGCCTACCAGAACCCGTTCATGCCGCCGGTGGTCACCGGCATCGTGCTGATCGTCGCGCTGGCGCTGGTCGCCGACGGCCTGCTGGTCCTGGCCCAGCGCCTGCTCACCCCCTGGGTGCGCGCGCGGAAGGGGACGTCGTGAGCTGGTTGGGCTCGTTCTTCGGCTGGCTGGCCGACTTCTTCGGCACCGGGGCGAACTGGGCCGGCCCCGACGGCATCCCGGCGCGGCTGCTGGAGCACCTGGAGTTCTCGGCCCTGGCGCTGGTGCTGGCGATGCTGATCGCGGTGCCGCTGGGGCTGGCCATCGGCCACACCGGCCGGGGCGAGGTCGTGGTCGTCATCTCGGCGAACCTGGCCAGGGCGCTGCCGACGCTCGGCCTGTTGGTGCTGTTCGTGCTGCTGCTCGGCACGTCCTCGATCTGGCCGGTGATCATCCCGCTGGTGCTGCTGTCGGTGCCGCCGATCCTGGTCAACACCTACGAGGGGATCAAGGGCGTCGACCCGGAGCTGCGCGACGCGGCGTACGGGATGGGGCTGCGCGGCGGGCAGGTGCTCGGCCGGGTGCTGGTCCCGGTGGCGCTTCCCCTGATCCTGCTCGGGCTCAGGCTGTCGGCGATCCAGGTGGTCTCCACCACGACGGTCGCGGCGTACACGGGGCTCGGGGGGCTCGGCCGGTTCGTGATCGACGGTTTCGCGACCAAGGATTATGCGAGCGTTGTGGGGGGTTCAGTACTGATTGTGCTGTTCGCGCTCGTCGTGCAGATCGTGTTCGCCCTCATCCAGAGGGTGACCGTTTCGCCGGGGGTGAGCCAGAGACTGAAGGTTCGATAGTCTCCGGTATTACCTGCCGCTTTAGAAGGGAAATTCAAGATGAGACGCATGATCGGCACCGCGGCGGTGCTCGTGTCGGCGACGCTGGCGCTGGCCGCCTGCGGTGGCGGGAGCGGCGGTGGGGGCAACCCGCTCGACACCACGAGCGCGGCGCCCAGCGGGTCGGCCGCGGCGGCCGGGGGCAAGGCCGTCATCGGCTCCTTCGACTTCGACGAGAGCGTGCTGCTCGCGTCGATCTACGCCCAGGCGCTTGAGGCCAAGGGCGTGCAGGTCGAGGAGAAGCCGCGCATCGGCAGCCGCGAGGCGGTCTACGACCAGGTCAAGAACGGCGGCCTGACCATCGTTCCGGAGTACAACGGCAACCTGCTGGCCTTCGTCGACCTGAAGAACACCGCCTCGACGACCGACGAGGTCAACGCGGCGCTGAAGGAGAAGCTCCCGGCCGAGCTCGAAGTGCTCGACTCCTCCCCGGCCGAGGACAAGGACAGCCTCTCGGTCACCAAGGACACCCAGACCAAGCAGTCGCTGAACACCATCGAGGACCTGGCCAAGGTCTCCAAGAACATGGTCGTCGGCGGCCCGCCCGAGTTCAAGAAGCGGTGGGAGGCGCGCTTCAAGGAGGTCTACGGGCTGGAGTTCAAGCAGTGGGAGCCGAAGGGCCCGGCCACGGCCGACGCCCTGAAGGACGGCTCGATCCAGGTCGGCAACGTGTTCACCACGGACCCCAAGATGCTGGCCAACAACCTGGTGCCGCTCCAGGACACCAAGAACATCTTCCCCGCCCAGAACGTCACGCCGCTGCTGTTCAAGTCCGGCGCGAACGACACGATCCGCACCACGCTCAACGGCATCTCGGCCAAGCTGAGCACCCAGTCCCTGCTCGACATGATGCAGAAGATCTCCGTCAACAAGGACGAGCCCGCCACGGTGGCCAAGGAATGGCTGACCTCCAACGGCCTCGCCTGACGCCCGCGGCGGGGGCCTCCGGCCGGAGGTCTCCGCTGTGAGCGAGTTCACGGAGGCGATGGCCCAACTGGCCGCGGGCGTCGCGGTGATCACCGTCCGGGACGGGCGTGACGACCTGGGCGTGACCGTGTCGGCGCTGATGTCCGTCTCGGCCGAGCCGCCGCTCGTGCTGATCAGCCTGGCCTCCCGCGGCTACCTCTGCGAGGTGCTGCTCCGGCAGGACCGGTGGGCGGCCTCGCTGCTGTCCTCCGGCCAGGCCGCGATCGCCAGCCGCTTCGCCACCGCCGGCCGTCCCAGCGCCCGCCTCCTGCTGGCGGGCACCCCCCACCATCGGGGGGCGCACACCGAGGCGCTGGTGGTCGAGGGCGGTGTGGCGGCCCTGGAGGCCGAGACGACCCAGGTCGTCCCGGCCGGCGACCACACGCTCTTCGTCGCCCGGGTGCTCGCCGTCCCCTATGTCACCCCCGCGCTCCAGCCGCTGGTACGGCTGCGCGCCCGCTACCGGCCGATGGGATGCTGAATGCGCAGTTTTCTCTTCCTCCTGGGCGGCAACCGCCGTGACGGCAACACCGAGACCCTGGCCAGGCATGCCGCCGCCGCGCTCCCGCCGGACGTCGGCCAACGCTGGCTGCGCCTCGACGACCACCCGCTGCCGCCCTTCCAGGACATCCGCCACTCCGGCGACGGCGTCTACCCCGTCCCCGAGGGCGCGGAGAAGCTGCTCGCCGAGGCCACGCTCGACGCCACCGACCTGGTGATCGTCTCGCCGCTCTACTGGTACAGCGTCTCCGCCACCACCAAGCTCTACCTGGACTATTGGTCGGCCTGGATGCGCGTCCCGGGCTACGACTTCAAGGCGCGCATGGCGGGCAAGACCGTATGGGCGGTCACCACGATCAGCGAGGAGGACGAGTCGGTGGCCGATCCGCTGATCGGCACGCTGCGCCTGTCGGCCGAGTACTTCGGGTCGTGGGGCGGCGCGCTCATCGGCTACGCCAACCGCCCCGGCGACATCCTGCGCGACACCGGCGCCCTGGAGCGGGCCGCGGCCTTCTTCAGCCCCGGCGCTCGAAGTGCGGATACAGGGTCGTCTTCTTACCGGCCTTGACCAGCGTCTCGACGACCCGGCCCGTGAGGTCGACGACGCCCACGCCGTCCTTGACCGGGGCGAGCAGGTGCCGCTCGTCGTACCAGCCGAGCGTCGGGCCCCACACCGGGCTGAAGGCCAGCTTGACCTGGGTGACGGCCCTGCCGGTACGGGTGTCCCAGACGCAGGCGGCCTTCTCCAGCGAGGTGCAGGCGGTGACGAAGCGGCGGCCCGACGGGCTGAACGTGCCGAGCCCGGAGGCGGCCGGGCGTCCCCGTACGTGCCAGGTCCGGGTGACCGCGCCGGTGAGGTCGTAGCGGCGGACCGCGGAGGAGCCGTTCTTGCCCCAGCGCACGGCCACGCCCTTGCCGTCGTGCGTCCACTGGAAGCCGCCCACGGTGATGAGCGCCTTCTCGATCCGGACGAACCGGGCCTCCAGCGAGGGCACGTCGATCAGCACGATGCCCGCGGAACGCGGCTCGCCGCCCGGCTCGAACACGTTGAGCAGCAGGCGGCGGCCGTCCGGCGACCAGGTGGGCCAGAGCGTTCGCAGGTACTGGCCCTCCCGCTCGGGGTCCTCCGGCACGGGCAGCTCGACCTCGCTCTCCTTGCCCGACCGGCGGTCCAGGAAGGTCACCTTCGGTGCGCCGCCCGCACGGTCGGCCAGCCTCACCTGCCGGCGCTCGTCCGGGGAGACGCTGACCGCGCCGTCCACCCGGGTCCAGACGCCCTTGGCCGGGTTCCACGCCCACTGGCCGCCGGGGGCGGCCGTGCCGTAGGAGCTGAGCTGGACCGGCCGGCCGGACAGCTTGGCCACCACGCTCGCGCCGCTGCCCGGCAGCGCGCCGACCGGCGGCTGCGCGGGCGCGGCGGCCAGGGCCGGCGCGACGGCGAGGTTGACGATCACGTGTGCTCCTCCGCTCCCCGTGGATCAGGGAGCATACAAGATCGAATTACCTGATGACGTACCAACCGGGCAAAGAGAGCGGACCGGCGGCGGGCAGGCCCAGCTCGGCCGACAGGCGGGCCAGCGGCCCCCAGGCGTCGAGCCGCATCCTGGCAAGGGCGGCGGACTTGTCCTCGCTGGACTCCGGGCCCCGCAGGCGCTCCAGCGGGTTGAGCCTGGGGTAGACGCGCACGGGGGCGTCGTCGGCGAGCCCGGCGCGCTCGCGGGCCAGGCCGAGGGCGTGCTCAAGGCCGCCCAGCTCGTCGACCAGGCCGTTGGCATGGGCGTCCGCGCCGGTCCAGACCCGGCCTCTGGCCAGCTCGTGGACGCGTTCGCGGGTGAGGTCGCGGCTCTGGGCGACCTTGCCCACGAAGTCGTCGTAGATGCGGTCGAGCCAGCCGTTCACCCGGTCCCACTGGTCGGGGGAGAAGCCGCGGGCGGTGGAGAACATGCCGGCGTTGACCCCGTCGGCGACCAGTTCAGTATTTATCCCGATTTTTTGGAGCAAGTCAGTCATGACGGGCTTGCCGCCATATACGCCGATCGAGCCGGTCAGGGTGCCGGGCTGGGCCACGATCACGTCGGCGCCCATGGAGACGAAGTAACCGCCGGACGCGGCCAGGTCGCCCATGGAGACGATCACCGGCTTCACCCGGCGGGTCAGCGTCACCTCCCGCCACACCGTGTCGGAGGCCACGTACGAGCCGCCGGGGCTGTCCACGCGGAAGACCACGGCCTTGACGTGCTCGTCCCGGCGGGCCGCGCGCAGCGCCGCGCTGATCGTGTCGGAGCCCATCGCGCCGCCTCCGCCGAGCGGGCTGCGTCCGCTGCGGCCGCTCCTGATCTGCCCGCTGCCGTGCACGAGCGCGATGCCGTCGGCCATGGGGTGCGGCAGCTTCCGCACCGCCGCGCTCCTGGCGTACCGGGAGACGAACAGCAGGTGGGCCTCGCCGCCCGTGGCCCGCCTGACCTCGTCGTACACCTCGTCGCGGTAGGCGAGGGCGTCCACCAGGCCGGTCTCCCGAGCCTCGGAGGCGGTGAAGGGGCCGCGGTCGACCAGCTCGCGCACCTTGGCCGGGTCGAGCCTGCGGCCCTCGGCGATGCCGCGGACGAGCTGCTCGGCGACCGACTCCACGATGCGGGTCATCGACTCGCGGTGGGGCTCGGTCATGTGGTCCTGGGTGAAGGTGTTGACCGCGGTCTTGTACTCGTGCCGCTGCCCGGCCTCGACCTCCACGCCCAGCTTGGTCAGCGCGCCCTTCAGGAAACGCTGCTCGATCGCCACGCCCGTGAGGCCGACGTCGCCGCTGGGCTGGAGGTAGACCCGCTCGAACGCGGTGGCCAGGTAGTAGGGCACCGTGCCGCCGCTGAACTCACCGAACGTCTCGGCGTAGGCCACGGTCAGCTTGCCGGAGGCGCGGAAGCGGGTGACGGCCTCGCGCAGCTCCTGGACCATGGCCAGGCCCATGGGGTTGCCGCCGAGCTTGACCACCAGCGCCTTGACCCTGGAGTCCCGGCCGGCCCGCCGGAGGCCGGACAGCGCGTCCGACAGACGGGTCTTGCGCATGGACAACACCGCGGCGACCGGGTCGGACGGCGGTCCTTCCGTGAGGCCCTCGGTGAGATCGAGCTCCAGGACCAGCGGGCCGGTGCGCCGCTGGCGAAGCTTGTCGACGGTTTCGAAGATCGCCCTGCCTGCGTCCATATAGCCACCCTAAGCGACACATTTTGCATCGGGCCCGGAAGAGGTCCAGGCGGCCGCCCGGGTGCGGGCGGCCGCCTGGAACCTGCGCCGATGCCGGGTCAGTGGCGGTTGTGCAGGGCGGCGTAGACGTTGATGCGGGGGGTGGTGAGCTGGGTGCCCGCGCTGGCGTACGCGATGGGCTTGCCGGTGCGCTTCAACGCGTCGAGGAGCTGGTCGGAGGTGGCGTGCGCGCGCTTCTGCCGCAGCAGCGCGAACGAGCCGGCGACGTGCGGGGCGGCCATCGAGGTGCCGTTCAGCGTGGCGTAGGCGTTGCCGCTGATGGCGCCGGTGATCGAGACGCCGGGCGCGAACAGGTCGAGCATGGTGCCCCGGTTGGAGAAGGAGGCCACGGCGTCCTGCTTGTCGGTGGCGCCCACGGTCACGACGTTGGAGACGCAGGCGGGCCAGGAGACGGAGGCGTCGAAGCCGTTGTTGCCCGAGGCCACGACGGTGGCGACGCCCTTGGCCTGGAGACGGTCCACCTCGGCCTTGAAGTCGGCGCCGTCGCCCTCGTCGCAGTAGGTGTCGTACTTGCCGCCGCCCAGGCTCAGGTTGACCGCGGCGACGTCGTACTGGTCGGCCAGCACGTTCGCGTACGCCATGCCGGTCAGGACCGAGGAGTCGTAGGCGAGCACGCAGGCCGCCGCGGCGCCGCAGTAGGGGGAGTTGTCGAAGCGGCTGAAGACCTGGATCGCGATGATCTTGGCCTTGGGGGCGACGCCGGGGTTCGGGAACTCCTTGGTCGCCTGGCCCGCGGTGATGCCCGCGACGTGGGTGCCGTGGTAGCACAGGCCGTATTCGGGCCGGGGGGCGTTGCGCAGGCACGCCTCGGTCTCGGAGCTGGCCGCGCCGTCGCCGATCTGGAACTGGCTGCCGTTGGGGCACAGCGGCGTCGAGCCGTCGGCCGGGTCGGTGGCGGAGAAGCACGCCTGGGCCGCGATGCGGCGGCCGAAGGCCGGGTGGTCGTTGTCGATGCCGGAGTCGATGATCGCGACGGCGGTGCCCTTGCCGGTGAAGCCCTGCCGGTGTGCCCGGTCGGCGCCGATCAGCGGGACGCTCTGCGCCAGCGAGGGCTCGTTGAGCCGGTCCTTGCGGATCGAGACGACGTCCGCCTGCTCGGCGACCTTCTCCAACTCGGCGCGGGTGCCGCGGTAGACGAAGAAGTCGAGCTTGCCGGCCAGCTCGGCGGGCGGCGTGGCCACGACGTTCCGTCTGTCCTGCCTGACCCCTTCCGCACCGGCCAGGGCCGACTGCACCTGGGCGGGCTGGCGGACGCGGACGATGACGCGGTGCTCGCCGGCCGCGGTCACGGCCGGGTCGATCTTGGACTCGGGGTCGGCCAGGGCGGGGGTGGCGACCATCGTCGCAGCGGTGGCGGCGAGGGTGATCGCACCGGCCAGCAGAGACATGAGTCTCAACTGATCCTCCGGGGGGTCGGGGGGCGTTTGTGTAAAGAAGTGTAGATATTGGACAAGAGATGTCAGAGAGGCACTTGTGTTCTGTTACCGCTTCTTGTTCTGGTACGCGAAAGGGCCGGATCGTCCCGTCCGGCCCTCTCGTACGTGCTGGTCTCAGGCTTTGGGAGCGCTCGGGGCCGTGGCGCTGAACACGTCGATCCGAGCGGTGCGCGCCTGGGCGCCGCCGGCGGGGTAGCCGATGCTCCGGCCCGTGGCCTGCAACCGCTGCAGGCTCTGCGCCACCGTGAAGTTCGGGTACGCCTGCCGCATCAGCGCGAACGCCCCCGCCACGTGCGGCGTGGCCATCGACGTGCCGCTCTTGTCGGCGTAGGTGTCGTCGGGCACCGACGACCTGATGCCCACGCCCGGCGCGAGCAGGTCGAGCAGCGGGCCCCGGTTGGAGAAGTCGGCCACCGCGTCCCGGTCGTCGGTGGCGCCCACCGCGACGGCGGAGGAGATGCAGGCCGGCGCCGAGACGCCGTCGGGGAAGCCGTTGTTGCCGGCCGCGACCACGGGCGCGACCCCGAGGGAGATCAGCGTGTCGAAGTCCGGCTTGAGGCCCGCCGCGCTCGGGTCGGAGTCGCAGTTCTCGCGGTACGGCCCGCCGCCGCCCAGGCTCAGGTTCGCCGCGGCGACGTGCTGGGCCGCGGCCACCCGCGCGACGTACTCCAGCGCCAGCTTCTGGTCGGAGGTGTAGCTGAGGAAGCAGGGCGCCTGGGTGCCGATGACCGCGCACGTCATCGCGCTGTCGATGCGGCTGAACACCTGGATCGGCAGGATGCCCGCGGCGGGCGCGACGCCGTTGGAGGGGGCGCCGGTCGTCATCCGGCCCGCGGCGATGCCCGCGACGTGCGTGCCGTGCGAGCAGGCGTTGACGCCGTTCACGACGCACTGGGCGGTCTCGGCGTCCGCGGACCCCGGGCCGGTCTGGCTCGGCTGGCTGTTCGGGCAGAGCGAGACCGAGCCGTCACTGGCGTCGGAGGAGGAGAAGCACGCCTCGTCCACGATCCGGCCGGCGAAGAACGGGTGGTCGCGGTCGATGCCCGTGTCGAGGACGGCCACCGTGAAGCCCCTGCCCGTCCAGCCGGCCGCGTTGGCCCGGTCGGAGCCGATGATCCGGGTGCTCGTGTCCAGGACGGCCGGGCGCAGCTCGTCCTTGTAGACCGCCTGGACGCGGTCGTCCTTCCTGAGCTGGGCCAGCGTCTTGCCGTCCAGCTCGGCGACGAAGAAATGGGGCGACTGGGCCGCCTCCAGCACCCGGCTGCCCTCGGAGGCCTGTTCGAGATCCTTGGCCACGGCCTGCACGTTCTGCCCCGGCTTGAGCTGGATGATCGACCGGACCTTGCTCTTGGCCTTGACCTCCGCGACCAGGGCGGGGCTGATGACCGGGTCGCCGGTGTCGCGCGCGTCGGCGCTCAGCGGTGGCGCCGCGCAGAGCACGGCGGATGTCGTGGCCAGCGCGGCAGCGCCGGCGAGCAGGGACCGTAGCCTCACTTAGTCCTCCGAGGGTCAGACCGTCCGGTGTGAGGTGCCCATCCCCTGGTGTGACATGTGTGATGTCGGTGACGTAAGTGAAAGCAGTGAAAGCTGAGCGGGTTTTTGCCATGCGGCGGGGAAGACGGAAGGGCCGGTCGGCCCTTCCGTTGAGGAAGCTGCCTCAGAGCGACTTGAGCACGTTCTTCGTCGCCTTCTTCAGCGCCGCCTTCGACGCCGCGCCGCTCAGCCGCACCTTCTCGGCGGCCGTCAGCACCGTGGTGCCGTTCCTGCCGTGCGCCCAGTTGAGCCAGGCCGTCAGCAGCGCGCTGTCCAGCTTGTCGCGGGTCGTCTTCGTGCCCTTCAGCACCCGATACGCCTTGCCCAGCGACGACGCCTTGGTCAGCTCGGGGAACACCTTGCTGGCCTTGCCGATCAGCTTCAGGTAGCAGTTCAGCGCGTTGTCGGGGATCGTCCCGCTGCTGCGGTGGATCTCCACGGCCCACTTGCCGGCCGTCATCCTGGCGCCGGCCGTGCCGCGGGTGCAGACGGCGGCGGCCGACGGGGCGGGGGTCGGCGTGACGGTCACCGTCACCGTGACGGTGGGCAGCGGGACCGGCGTGACCGAGGACGTCGGGGCCGGCGCCGGCTGCCCGTCGTCCGTGGGGTCGGGCTCGGGCGTCGGGCCGCTGCCGTCCGTCGGGTCGGGCTCGGGGTCGTCCGTGGGGGCGGTCGTCGGCGTCTGCGTGATCGGCGGCTGGGTGCCGGTGCCGGCCAGGGCGGCGCCCACGTCCAGGCGGGGGTGGTGACCTGGGCGCCGTTGGCCTCGTACTGGTAGGGCCGGCCCGTGGTCTTCAGCGTGTTGATCAGGTCGGCGACGGGCGTCTGCGGCGAGGCGGCCTTCATCAGCGCCAGCGCGCCGGCGACGTGCGGCGTCGCCATCGAGGTGCCGCTGTGCGTGGCCATCTGGTTGTCCGGCACCGAGGACTGGATGTCCACGCCCGGGGCGAAGAAGTCGACCAGCGAGCCCCGGTTGGAGAAGTCGGCGATGGCGTCGGAGCCGTCGTTCGCGCCGACCGCGACCGCCGAGGAGACGCAGGCGGGGTAGGAGGCGCCCTCGAAGAACTCGTTCCCGGCGGCGACCACGGTCGCGATGCCCTTGGCCAGCAGAGCGTCGATCTTCGGCTTGAAGACCGCGCCCTCCTCGGTGGCGTCGCAGTCGGTCTCCGACAACGCGCCGCCCAGGCTCAGGTTCACCGCCGCGACCGGCTGGGTGAGCGTGGCCACGTAGTCCATGGCCAGCCGCAGCGACGACTCGAAGGCCAGCAGGCACGACGACTCGCCCATGCAGGTGTCCTCGTCGTTCACCCGGCTGAACACCTGCACCGCGATGATCCCGGCGCCCGGCGCCACGCCGCCGCTGCCCGCCGCGATGCCGGCGACGTGCGTGCCGTGCTCGCACAGGTTCACGCCGCCGGACAGGCACTTGGCGGTGGTGGCGTCGGCCGCGCCCTCGCCGGTCTGCTGGGGCTGCCCGTTCGGGCACAGCGACTCCACGTCGCTCTCCACGGCCGAGAAGCACGCCTCACCCGCGAGCCTGCCCCCGAAGTACGGGTGGTCGCGGTCGATCCCGGTGTCCAGGACGACGATGTTCTGGCCCGCGCCGGTGAGGTTCTTCTCGTGGGCCTTGTCCGCGCCGATCTGGGTGATGTTGGACCCCACCTCGGCCGGCGCGTACGTCCGGTCGCGGTGGATGGAGGTGACGCGCGGGTCCTCGGCCAGCTTCGCCAGCTCCTCGGCGGTGCCCTCCACCACCATGAACGACTGACTCGGCGGCTGCAGCAGCACGTCGACGCTCTGGGCCGCCGCCGCGCCGGCCACCGGCTCGTGCTGCGCGGCGTCGGTCAGCTCCACGATGGCGCGGGTGGTGTCGCCGTCGAGCGCGAGGCCCTCCTCCAGCTTGCTCTGGGAGGGCGCCGGCGTCGGCGTCGCCGCGGGGTCGTCGGCGAACGCCGGGACGGGGGCCGATAACAGGGCCAGCACGATCGAGCACACGATCAGGGGGCGAAATCGCACGCGTCCTCCGAAGGGGATGATCTCGGAGTTTAGGGCGATTTATCCCGCCAGCACAGAGTCCGGCCCCGTTTCTCACCGAACTTTCAGCGCACGCACCTCAAACGTTCAACGACCCCGCCGACCCTGAGGACTCCGCCGACCCCGACTGTTCCGTCGGCGCCTCCTTGGTCAGCCACACCGCGCCCAGCGGCGGCACCCGCAACGTCGTGGAGAACGGCAGCCCGTGCCACGGCTCGGCCTCGGCCTCGACCCCTCCCATGTTGCCCACGCCGCTGCCCCAGTAGTCGTAGGCGTCGGTGTTGACGACCTCCGCCCAGTGACCGCCGTAGGGGAGGCCGAGCCGGTAGCTCTCGTGCGCACCGCCGCTGAAGTTGACCACGCAGGCCGCCGCCGACCCGTCGGCCGCGTACCGGACGAACGAGAACGTGTTCCCGGACGCGTCGTCGGCGTCGATCCAGCGGAACCCCTCCGGTCTGGCGTCCTGCTCCCACAGCGCCGGGGTCTCCTTGTAGAGCCTGTTGAGGTCGCGCACGAGCCGCTGCACGCCCTTGTGCCCGTCGAACTCCAGCACCCACCAGTCGAGCCCGCGCTCCTCCGACCACTCCGAGCCCTGGCCGAACTCGCCGCCCATGAACAACAACTGCTTGCCCGGATGCGCCCACATGAACGCCAGCAACGCCCTGAGCTGGGCGAAACGCTGCCATTCGTCCCCCGGCATCTTGCCGAGCAGCGAGCCCTTGCCGTGCACCACCTCGTCATGGGACAGCGGCAGCACGTAGTTCTCGGAATAGGCGTAGATGAGGGAGAACGTCATCTGATGGTGGTGGTACTGGCGGAAGATCGGCTCGCGGCGCAGGTATTCGAGCGTGTCGTGCATCCAGCCCATGTTCCACTTGAACCCGAAGCCGAGCCCGCCCAGGTGCACCGGCCGCGAGACGCCGGGCCAGGCCGTCGACTCCTCAGCGACGGTCGAGATGCCCGGAGCCTCCCGGTAGCAGACCGAGTTCATCTCCTTGAGGAACTCGACCGCGTCGAGGTTCTCCCGGCCGCCGTAGACGTTGGGGGTCCACTCGCCCTCGCGGCGCGAGTAGTCGAGGTAGAGCATCGAGGCGACCGCGTCCACCCGCAGGCCGTCCACGTGGAACTCCTTCAGCCAGTAGAGCGCGTTCGCGACCAGGAAGTTCTTGACCTCCCTGCGGCCGAAGTCGAAGACGTAGGTGCCCCAGTCGGGGTGCTCCCCCCTGGCCGGGTCGGCGTGCTCGTACAGCGGGGTGCCGTCGAAGCGGGCCAGGGCCCAGTCGTCCATGGGGAAGTGGGCCGGCACCCAGTCCAGCAGCACGCCGATGCCGCGCTGGTGCATGCGGTCCACGAAGTGCCGGAACTCGTCGGGCGTGCCGAACCTGGCCGTCGGCGCGTAGTAGGACGTCACCTGGTAGCCCCACGAGCCGCCGAACGGGTGCTCGGCCACCGGCAGCAGCTCGACGTGCGTGAACCCCATGTCGGCCACGTAGTCGGAGAGCTGGTCGGCCAGCTCCAGGTAGGACAGCCCCGGCCGCCACGAGCCGAGGTGCACCTCGTAGACGCTCATCGGCCCGAGCTGCGCCGGCCGGTCGCGCCGCGCGGCCGTCCAGTCGTCGTCGGCCCAGGTGTAGGAGGACTCGTCGATCACGGAGGCGGTCATCGGGGGCACCTCGGTGCGCCGGGCCATGGGGTCGGCCTTGTCGCGCCAGAGCCCGTCGGCGCCGAGGATCTGGAACTTGTACCGCTCACCGGCCGCCAGCCCGGGGACGAACAGCTCCCACACGCCCGACCGGCCGAGCGAGCGCATCGGGTAGGCGGTGCCGTCCCAGTGGTTGAAGTCGCCGACGACCCTGATGCCGCGCGCGTTCGGCGCCCAGACGGCGAACGCGGTGCCCTGCACGTCCTGGTGCTCCATCACCCGGGCGCCCAGGACCTCCCACAGCCGCTCGTGCCGCCCCTCGCCGATGAGGTGCAGGTCCACCTCGCCCAGCGTGGGCCAATGCCGGTACGGGTCCCTGACCTCGTACGGCTCGCCACCGGCGTACCGGACCCGCAGGGTGTAGTCGGGCACCTTGTCCAGCCCGGTGACCGTGGCCTCGAACACGCCGTGGGCCTGGTGTCTCATGTCGTGGGCCGTGCCGTCGTCGAGCACCACCTGCACCCGCTCGGCCAGCGGGCGCAGCGCGCGGAACACCACGCCGCCCGCGACCGGGTGTGCTCCGAGCACGGAGTGCGGATCGTGGTGCGCCCCGCCAGCGAGGCGGTCGAGCTCTGTCCTCATGGGCATGCTCCCAACCCTGCCTTATGATGACCGTCCATCTCAGGCACTGCCCGCTTTCACGGCGACAATCACCGAATGTGCAAAATCCCGGGATGATCGCAGAAGTATGCGGGATCGTCATGGATGATCCTTGGCCGTGTCGTGGCCGGACACGCCCCATGTGAGGCGATCAGGCGCCCGAGGTGTCCTCCAGGAGGTCGTCCACCGGCATCCCGGCCCCTTCGGTCAGGCAGGTCGCCAGCGCCGCCGCCCCCAGGCCCGCCGTCACGACCGCCGTGATCCGGTCCACGTCCCCCCGCTCGCCCGCCGGCAGCGGCGCGCCGACGGACGCCCTGAGCGCGGCGGCCTTCCCGAGCAGCCGCGCCGCCTCCGCGTACCGGCCGTCGAGGGCCCGCGCCCCCGCCAGCCCCTCCAGCCCGAGTGCGGTCGCGCGCGGGTCGCCCACGTTGCGGGCGGCGGCCAGCCCGCGAAGCTGGAACTCCAGAGCGCCCGCCGCGTCCCCCCGCAGCTCGGCCACGAACCCCAGCTCCGCCAGGATCAGCGCCGCGCCCGGCTCGCCGGAGACGTCCAGCACCCAGTCCAGCCAGGACAGCAGCAGCCGTTCGGCCTCGTCGAGCCGTCCCTGGCGGCGCGCGCCGAGCGCCAGCCCGATCTCGGCGAACTCCTCGGCCGGACGGTTCGACTGCGACACCGCCAGCCGCCTGGCCCGCTCGTGGTGGTCGTCGGCCGCCGCGTGGTCGCCCCGCAGCATGGCGATCCGGCCCAGACGGGACAGCGCGTCGGAGACCGAGCTCCACAGGCCCAGCTCCTCGGCCATGCGCAGGCCCTCCGCGCGCAGTCCGGCGGCGCGGTCGTAGTCGCCGATGATCTCGGCGTGGCTGCCCAGGCATTCCGCCGCCCGCAGCTCGCCCCAGCGGTCCCCGGTCCGCCTGAACAGCGCGAGGCCCCGCTCGCCGTCGCGCCGCATGCCCTCCAGGTCGCCGCGCATCCCGGCCCATCTGGCCCGGACGGTCAGGGTGGCGGCCATGCCCCACTCGTCGTCCAGTTCGCCGAACTCCGACAACGCCGTCTCGATCATTCCGCCGCTGATCGACAGATCGTCGTACCCGAACAGGGCGAAGCCGACGAACCACCGCGCCCTTGCCCGCTCCCAGGCGTCCTGGACGGCCGCGAACAGTTCCGTCACGTCCGGGCCGGGCGGCTGCCCGACCAGCAGCCGCATGCCCGCCAGCCATGCCCTGGCCTGCGGGGCGCCCGGATCGTCGTCCGCGGCGATCGCGAGCGCCGCCTCCAGCGCCCGCTCGCCCTCGCCCAGCCGGCCGCGCAGCACCCAGTACCAGGCCAGGGCGTTCACCAGCCGCAGCGCCTCGGCCGCCGCGCCGAGCCGCACCGCCGTCTCCAGCGCCGCGCGCAGGTTGCCGCCCTCGGCGTCGAGCTGGGCGAGCGCGCGCCGCTGCCCGTGCCCCCGCAGGTACGGCTCCACCCGCTCGGCCAGGCCCGTGTAGTGGCGCACGTGCCGGAGCCGTATCTCCGCCGGCTCACCGGCCGCCTCCAGCCGCTCCAGGCAGTACGCCGCCACCGACTCCAGCAGCCGGAACCGCGGCTCCCCGTCGCCCCACGCCCGCACCACCAGCGAGCGGTCCACCAGCCTGGCCACCGCCTCCAGGACGTCCACGCCCGGCTCGGCGCAGACCTCCTCGGCCGCCTCCAGCGTGCACCCGTCGGCGTGCACGGCCAGCCGCCGCAGCACGACGCGCTCGTCCTCGCCCAGCAGCTCCCAGCTCCAGTCGATCATCGCGCGCAACGTCTGCTGCCGCGCGGGCGCGCCGCGCCGGCCGGAGGAGAGCATCCTGAACCGGTCGTCCAGCCGTTCGGCGAGCTGGCGCGGGGTGAGCGTGCGCATCCGGGTCGCGGCCAGCTCCAGGGCCAGCGGGATGCCGTCCAGCCGGGCGCAGATCTCGGCGACGTCGGCGTCCGGCTCGATGCCCGCGCGCGCGGCGAACAGCTCCGCCGCCGCCTCCCGTCCCAGCGGCGGCACGCTCCACAGGGCCTCGCCCTCGATGCGCAGCGACTCCTGGCTGGTGGCCAGGACGCGCAGCCCGGGAGCGGCCCGCAGCAGCCGTCCGGCCAGCGCGGCGACCTGCTCGACGACGTGTTCGCAGTTGTCCAGGACGAGCAGCGTCCGGGTGCTCTCCAGCACGCCGGCCAGCCGGGCGGTCAGGTCCTTCGCCGCGCCGCCCACGTCGTCCCGCAGGCCGAGCACCCCCGCGACCGCCTCGGTCACCTCGACCGCCGGCGCCCCGGCGCGCAGCCCCGCCAGCTCCACCAGCCACACCCCGCCGCCGAAGCCGGGCGGCCCGGGGAGTCCGCCGCGGCGAGCGCGAGGCGGGTCTTGCCGACCCCGCCGGGGCCCGTCAACGTGACCAGCCGGTTCGCGCGCAGCAGGGCGCGCACCTCCGCCACCGCCTCCTCCCGGCCCACGAGGCCGGTGAGCGGCGCGGGCAGGTTCGTCCGCCGCCGCCCCGGCCCGTCGAGCGCCGGGTCCTGCTCGAGGATCGCCTGGTGCAGCGCGACCAGCTCGGGACCGGGGTCGAGCCCGAGCTCGTCGGCCAGCCGCGCCCGCAGGTCGGCGTAGCTGGCCAGCGCCTCGCCCTGCCGTCCCGCCCGGTACAGGGCCCGTACGTGCGCGGCCCGCAGCCGCTCGCGGAACGGGTGCTCGGCCACCAGGTCGGCCAGCTCGGCCGCCAGCAGCCCGTGCTCGCCCAGCCCGAGCCGTGCCTCGGCCAGCTCCTCCAGCGCCACCAGCCGCTGCTCGTCCAGCCGGGCCACGGCGGCCCTGGCGAACTCCTCGTCGGCGAACTCCGCGAAGGCGGCTCCCCGCCACAGGTCGAGGGCCTGCCGCAGCAGCCCGGCGCGGGTCCGCGGGTCGGCGCTGCGCTGCGCCTGCCCGACGAGGTCGGCGAACCGTCCGGCGTCCACGTCCTCGGGCTCGACCCGCAGCACGTACCCCGGCGCCCGGTACGCCACCAGCTCCCGGTCGCCCAGCACCCGGCGCAGCTGCGACACCTTCACCCGGAGCGCGGCCAGGGCGTTCGCCGGCGGCCTGCCGCCCCACAGGTCCTCGATCAGCCGGTCGGCGGAGACCGGCCGCCCGGCATGGATCAGCAGGTCGGCCAGCAGCGCCCGGACCTTGACCTCCAGCACCTGGACAGGCTCGCCGCCGGGCCCCCAAACGGCGAGCGCCCCCAGCACCCCGAACCGCACTCTGCCCCCCATAACCAACTCCGAATCAGACCATAACCCCCTGCGGGCAGGGTGAACGCATCAGTCAGAACCTAAGGAATCCCGAAATGTCAGAAGAAATTTCCATCATCGGTCTCGGCCTCATGGGCGCGGCGCTCGCCGGCAGCCTGCTGGACGCCGGACACCGCGTCACCGTGTGGAACCGTTCGGCGGACAAGGCCGAGCCCCTGGTCGCCAGAAGCGCCACCCGCGCCGCGACGGTGGCGGAGGCGGTCGCGGCGAGCCCGCTGGTGATCGTCTGCGTGCTCGACTACCCGGCCGTGTACGAGCTGCTGGCCGACACCCCGCTGACGGGCCGGGTCGTGGCGAACCTGACCACCGGCCGGCCCGTCGAGGCCCGCCAGGCGGCCGAATGGGTGGCCGCACGCGGCGGCGACTACGTGGACGGCGGCATCATGGCCGTGCCCCAGATGATCGGCCGGCCCGGCGCGCTCGTGCTCTACAGCGGTTCCCAGGCGGCGTTCGACCGCTTCGAGGAGGCGTTCCGCGCGATGGCCGAGCCGCGCTTCGTCGGCACGGACCCCGGCCTGGCCCCGCTTCTCGACCTGGCCATGCTCACCGGCATGTACGGCCAGATCGCCGGCTTCCTGGAGGCGGTCGCGCTCGTCGACTCGGCCGGCTATCCGTTGACCGAATTCACCAGCACCCTCCTGGTCCCGTGGCTCAACGCGATGGCCGCCGCGCAACCGGAGTGGGTCAAGTCCGTCGAGTCGCGCGACTACACGACCCTGGTGTCGAACCTGGAGATCAACAGGTCCGGCCTGGAGAACCTGGTGCGCGCCTTCAGGGAGCAGCAGGTCAAGCCCGACCTCCTGCTGCCGCTGAAGGCGATCGTCGACCAGCGCACCGCCCGCGGCCACGGCGCCGAGGGCCTGCCCGGCCTGGTCGAAGAGCTGCGCTGACCCACGGGCCGCCTCGGGGCGCCCCGCCGGTCAGGCGGGGCGGGGGTGGAAGGCGGCCAACGGGATGGAGACCCATGACGGCCGGTTGCGGGCCTCGTAGACCACCTCGTACACCGCCTTGGACAGCTCGAACGCCCGCAGCAGTGCCGCGTCCCCGACCGTGATCATGCCGCCGCCCTCGCGGTAGCCGTCCAGGAAGGCGGTGCGGTTGCGGTCGGCCCAGGCCTCGGCCCGGGGCTGGAGTTCGGCGGCCTGCGGATGGTCGGCCAGCAGGTGCCTGGCCGCGTAGTCGAACGAGCGCAGCATGCCGGCCACGTCCCGCAGCGGCGACGACAGCGCCCGGCGCTCGGCCAGCGGCTGCCCCGGCTCGCCCTCGAAGTCGAGCACCACCCAGTCGGTGGGCGTGCGCATCACCTGGCCCAGGTGGTAATCCCCGTGAACGCGCTGCACGGGCACCTCCCTGGTGAGCAGTTCCACCTGGTGGTAGGCGTCCTCCAGGGCCGTCACGTGCCGCCGTAGCTCGGGCACCTCGGCCATGGCCCGCCCGAGCTGCCGCCGGAAGCCCTCGGCCATGCGTTTGACCTCGGGAATCTCGACCAGCTCGGTGGGGAACGCCGCGGCCAGCTCGTGGTGGACGCGGGCGGTGGCGATGCCCAGCCGTACGGACTCGGCGGCGAAGTCGCCGCCCGCCTCGGCGGCGGTGACCCCCGGCAGCGAGGCGTACAGGTCGCGGACGCTGGCCAGCGCGAGGTCCCAGCCGTCGTTGGCGTTGGACAGGTACTCCTGCATGAAGGCGAGCGTGGTGTCCGTGCCGTCCACGTCGGCCTCGATCCACCCGTACGGCTGGGCGATGTTCGGCGCGCTCCGGGCGGCCAGGGCGCTGATGATCTCCAGCTCCGGATTGACGCCCGGGATGAGCCGGCGGAACAGCTTGCAGATGTAGGAGTCGCCGTACACGAGCGAGGTGTTCGACTGCTCGGCCCCCAGCACCAGGCTGCGCTGGGAGGTGTCGATGACGACGCCGGGCGCGTGCCGCATGCGCAGCCCGCTGCGGGTCTCGTCGCCCGCCATGCCCTCCAGCAGCCAGCTCATGCTGTCGGCGTCATGGACGGCGTCGTAGAAGTAGGTCTCGCCGAGGCTGCCGATGAGGGCGTGGTTGAGCCGGTCGGGCAGGTCGTGCCGCTCGCCCAGGAAGATCTGGTACCGGTCACGAGCGCCGTCCTGCCAGACGGCCACGATCAGGTGCCGGAGCCCTGGCGTCAGCTCGACGTCCGACTCGATCGACAGATCGTCGATCGGGCGCCCCTTGCCGCCGAACCATCGTTGGCGGCCGATCCATGCGGCAAGGAGCTCCTCTTTCACGCCCTACTCCTCCTGGGTGTGTGCCGGTGGGAGTGTGAACCAATAGAACCCATGCCCGGGAAGCGTCAAAAGATACGGTAGTTCGCCAATTGCCGGGAATGGGACCCCTCCCATGGTTTCCACGGGGGAGACGCCGACGAATCTGCGCAGGTCAAGCTCGACCGGCTGCGGGAAGCGCGACAGGTTGTTGACGCACAACATCCGGTCGTCGCCCAGCTCCCGGACGAACGCGAGCACGCTGGGGTTGGAGGAGTTGAGCTCGGCGAACTCCCCGAGCCCGAAGACGGGGTGACGTTTGCGGATCTCGATCATCCGCTTGGTCCAGTGGAGCAGCGAGCCCGCGTTCTTCTGGTGGGCCTCGACGTTGATCGCCTGGTAGCCGTAGATCGGGTCCATGATCACGGGCAGGTAGAGCCGTCCGGGGTCGCAGTCGGAGAACCCGGCGTTGCGGTCGGGATCCCACTGCATCGGGGTACGGACGCCGTCGCGGTCGCCGAGCCAGATGTTGTCGCCCATGCCGATCTCGTCGCCGTAGTAGAGCACGGGAGAGCCCGGCAGCGACAGGAGCAGCGCGGTGAACAGCTCGATCTGGTTGCGGTCGTTCTCCAGCAGGGGAGCCAGCCGCCGGCGGATGCCGACATTCGCCCGCATACGCGGATCTTTAGCGTACTCCGTGTACATGTAGTCGCGTTCTTCGTCGGTCACCATTTCGAGCGTCAGCTCATCATGGTTCCGCAGGAAAATCCCCCACTGGCAATGTTCCGGAATTTTCGGCGTTTGTGCCAAAATTTCGGAAATGGGGTAACGGGACTCCCGGCGGACCGCCATGAAAATGCGGGGCATGAGCGGGAAATGGAAGGCCATGTGGCATTCGTCCCCGCCGCCTACCGGATCGCCGAAATATTCCACCACGTCCGAAGGCCACTGATTCGCCTCGGCGAGCAGCACCCGGTCCGGGAAGAGCCGGTCGACCTCACGCCTGATGCTCTTGAGGTATTCGTGCGTCCTGGGCAGGTTCTCGCAGTTGGTCCCCTCCTCCTCGAAGAGGTAGGGCACCGCGTCCAGGCGGAAGCCGTCGATGCCGAGGTCCAGCCAGAACCGCAGCACCTCCAGCATGGCCTCCTGCACGTCCGGGTTCTCGTAGTTGAGGTCGGGCTGGTGGTGGAAGAAGCGGTGCCAGTAGTACTGGCCGCGCACCGGGTCGTAGGTCCAGTTGGACGTCTCGGTGTCGATGAAGATGATCCGGGCGTCCTGGTACTTCTCATCGGTGTCCGACCAGACGTAGAAGTCGCCGAACGGGCCTTCCGGGTCGTGCCTGGAGGCCTGGAACCAGGGATGCGCGTCGCTGGTGTGGTTCATGACGAGGTCGGCGATCACCCGCATGCCGCGTTTGTGCGCCTCGTCGACCAGCTTCACGAAGTCTCCCAGATCCCCGAACTCGGGCAGGATCTTCATGAAGTCGGCGATGTCGTAGCCGCCGTCACGCAGCGGCGACTCGTACAGGGGCAGCAGCCAGAGGCAGTCGACGCCCAGCCACTGCAGGTAGTCGAGCTTGCTGATCAGACCTCTGATGTCCCCGGTCCCGTCGCCGTTGGAGTCGGCGAATCCCCTGATCAGAACCTCGTAGAAGACGGCGCGCTTGTACCAGTAAGGATCGCGCGGCTTTTCCTCGTCAAAGGTGTTGGGAATGGGTGTGGAGCTCATGGGCTCCCCCAGAGGGGGCTCATGAGGAGGGCGCTTTCACACACGTTGAAGACTCCCCGCTGAATTCTGTTCTACCGTGGCGCGGCTCGTACGGTGAGAATGTGGGCAGGCTGGATGTGAGGGTCGAGACGCACATAGTTGCTCTGCCTCCAGCGGTAGGACTCGCCCGACAGCTCGTCGTCCACGACGAACTCGGCGTTCCAGTCGAGACCGATGGCGGGCAGGTCGAGATCTACCGTCGCCTCGTGGGTGTGGTGAGGATCCAGATTGACAACCGCCAGAACGACGTCGCCCAGCCCGTGCCTTCGTGTGGCCGTGTCAAAGGCGCCCGGAAGCCGTTTGGAGAAGCAGACGATGTCCGGATGGTCGACCCTGTGGAACCGTAGGTTACGCAATTCCTGCAGCGCCGGATGCGCTCTTCGGAACAAATTCAGATGGGTGATGAGCGGGGCGAGGGTCCTTCCGTCGCGTTCGGCGGCCGCCCAGTCGCGTGGCTTGTACTGATATTTCTCACTATCTAGGTATTCCTCACTCCCCGGGCGCACCGGAACGTTCTCGGCCAGCTCGTACCCGGAGTAGACCCCCCATGTCGGCGACGTGAGAGCGGCCAGCACGGCCCTGATCCTGAACGCCGGCACGCCGCCGTGCTGCAGGTACTCGTGCAGGATGTCCGGGGTGTTGACGAACAGGTTCGGCCGCAGGAACGCGGACGTCTCGTGCGAGAGCTCGGAGAGGTACGTCTCCACGTCGAACTTGGAGTTCTTCCACGTGTAATACGTGTACGACTGGTGGAACCCGGTCTTGGCGAGCGTCTGGAGCATCGCGGGCCGGGTGAACGCCTCGGCCAGGAACACCACGTCCGGGTCGGTCGCGTGGATGTCGGCCAGCAGGCGCTCCCAGAACGCCACCGGCTTGGTGTGCGGGTTGTCCACCCGGAAGATCCGCACGCCGTGGTCCATCCAGTGCCGCAGCACCCGCCGGACCTCGGCGAAGATGCCCTCGGGGTCCCTGTCGAAGTTGATCGGGTAGATGTCCTGGTACTTCTTCGGCGGGTTCTCGGCGTAGGCGATCGTCCCGTCCGCCCGGATGGTGAACCACTCCGGGTGCTCCTTGACCCACGGGTGATCAGGGGCGCACTGCAGGGCGAAGTCGAGCGCGACCTCCATGCCCAGGGCGCGGGTGCGGCTGACGAACTCGTCGAAGTCCTCAAGGGTGCCCAGGTCGGGATGGACGGCGTCGTGGCCGCCGTCCTCCGAGCCGATCGCCCACGGCGAGCCGGGCTCGTCGGGCTCGGGGCTGAGCGTGTTGTTGCGGCCCTTGCGGAAGGTCTGGCCGATGGGATGGATCGGCGGCAGGTAGACGACGTCGAAGCCCATCTTGGCGATGGCGGGCAGCCGCTTGGCCGCGGTCTGGAAGGTGCCCGACCTCGAGACGCCGGACTCGGTGACGACCGCGCCCTCGGACCTGGGGAAGAACTCGTACCAGGAGCCGTAGAGCGCCCTGCGCCGGTCGACCCTGACCTTGTACGGCTTCGCCCTGGTCACCAGCTCGCGGAACGGATGCGCCGCCAGCAGCGCGGCCGTCTCGGGGAGCTGGGCGATGGACAGCCGGGCGCGCGGGTCGAGCTCCTCGTCCCGCAGCGTGGCCGCCACCGACAGCAGCGCGGCCCGGTGCCCGCACGCGCTGTCGCCGTTGCCGTTGCCCTTGCTGTTGCCCATGCCGTTCCTGGAGTGCCCGTTGCCGGGACCCGCCTGGCCGCCGGGCGCGGGGCACTCGGCCGTACGGACGGCCTTGGCGGCCCGCTCGAACAGGCGGGCCCCCTCCTCGCACATCAGGTCGGTGTCGAGGCCACGCGGGATCTTGATCTCGGCGTCGTGCAGCCACGTCCTGATCGGATCGCTCCACGCCTCCACGCGGAACATCCAGTCGCCTTCGGCCGGCAGGCACACGTCAACGCCCCAGCGGTCGGTGCCGGGGGCGAGCTCGCGCATGGGTTTCAGGCGGCCACGCTGTCCGTCGGGCGAGGTGAGCACCACGCCCGCGGCCACGGCGTCATGGCCCTCTCGGAAGACGGTCGCCGAGACCTGGAAGGTCTCGCCGGCGACCGCCTTGGCGGGCCACTGCCCGCAGTCGACGACGGGGGAGATGTCCGTGATGGGAATTCGTCCGATCATCGCATTCGCAGGGTTTGCGACGGCGCGCTCGGCGCCGCCGGAGGCTTTCCGTATGTGCAAGATTTCGCAACCGCGTGGGACCGCTGGATACGGCCTACCCCGGCAGTAACGATCCTTGCACGTAAATAGTGGACAGCAGCGGATAGACCTCCCGAGTGTGTTCCCGGGAGAGCCAACAAAGAGGAAAGTTGCCCCAATCGTCCGGCTTCATGCTTGTTCCGGGCTGGGGTTTGAAGGGGCTTCTTGGGGGTGAAGGACTGAGAGGTCCCTCCTAGCCCGTAGGGTGCAGAAACGTGAGAGCTATCCGCCGGTTTACCGTCCGCACCGTCCTGCCCGCGGAGATGGCCGCCCTGGGCGAGCTCGTGCACAATCTCCGCTGGTCCTGGCATCCGGAGACGCTGGACCTCTTCGCCGAGGTCGACGCGGCCCTGTGGGAACAGGTCGGTCACGATCCCGTGGCCCTGCTCGGCGCCGTCACACCGGCCCGGCTCAACGAGCTGGCCGCCGACCGCCGTTTCCTCCGCCGTCTCGCCGACGCAGCTGACGACCTGCGCGAATACATGACGTCGCCGCGCTGGTACCAGACGCTGCCCGACGTCGCCCGCGCCATCGCCTACTTCTCCCCCGAATACGGCATCGCCGCCGCGATGCCCCAGTACTCAGGCGGTCTCGGCATCCTCGCCGGCGACCACCTCAAGGCGGCCAGCGACCTGGGCGTGCCGATCCTCGCGGTCGGCCTGCTCTATCGCCACGGCTACTTCACCCAGTCGCTTTCGCCGGAGGGCTGGCAGCTCGAGCACTACCCGGCGCTCGACGCCGGCGGGCTGCCGCTGACCCTGCTGAAGGACGGCGACGAACCCGTCAAGATCCGCCTCGGCCTGCCCGAGGGCCGCGTCCTGCACGCCCAGGTCTGGGTGGCGCAGGTGGGCCGGGTGCCGCTGCTGCTGCTCGACTCCGACGTGGCCGACAACGACACCGCCGCCCGCGACGTCACCGACCGCCTCTACGGCGGCGGCACCGACCACCGGCTCATGCAGGAGCTGCTGCTGGGCGTGGGCGGCGTCCGCGCGATCAGGGCCTACTGCCGCATCACCGGCCACGCCGAGCCCGAGGTCTTCCACACCAACGAGGGCCACGCCGGCTTCCTCGGCCTGGAGCGCATCCGCGAGCTGACCGAGTCGCGCATGTCGTTCGACGAGGCACTGGAGGCCGTCCGCGCGGGGACGGTGTTCACCACGCACACGCCGGTGCCCGCCGGCATCGACCGTTTCCCCTGCGACCTGATCGAACGCCACTTCGGCGGCGACTCCGCCTGGCCGACCGTGCCCGTCGAGCGCATCCTGGCCCTGGGCGCCGAGGCCGAGCCCGGCCGCTTCAACATGGCCGTCATGGGCATGCGCCTGGCCCAGCGCGTCAACGGCGTCTCCGAGCTGCACGGCGCGGTCAGCCGGGAGATGTTCAAGGACCTGTGGCCCGGCTTCGACCTCGACGAGGTGCCGATCGGCTCGATCACCAACGGCGTGCACGCGCCCACGTGGGTCGGGCGCGAGTTCATGGAGCTGGCGGGCCGCGAGCTGCCCTCGCTGATCGAGCGCGCCCGCGGCTGGGAGGGCATCCAGAAGATCTCCGACCGGGAGATCTGGGAGATCCGCGGCAAGCTGCGCAGGCGGCTGGTCGAGGGCGCGCGCGAGCGGCTGCGCAGGTCGTGGCGCGAACGCGGCGCCTCGGTCGCCGAGCTGGGCTGGATCGACGACGCGCTCGACCCCGACGTGCTGACGATCGGCTTCGCCCGGCGGGTGCCGTCGTACAAGCGGCTCACGCTCATGCTGCGCGACCCCAGGCGGCTGACCCGGCTGCTGCTCGACCCGGACAAGCCGGTGCAGATCGTGATCGCCGGCAAGGCGCATCCGGCCGACGAGGGCGGCAAGAAGCTGATCCAGCAGATCGTCAAGTTCGCCGACCAGCACAACGTGCGCCACCGCATCGTCTTCCTGCCCGACTACGACATGACGCTCGGCCAGCTCATGGTCCAGGGCTGCGACGTGTGGCTGAACAACCCGCTGCGGCCGCTGGAGGCGTCCGGCACCTCGGGCATGAAGTCGGCGCTGAACGGCGGGCTCAACCTGTCGATCCGCGACGGCTGGTGGGACGAGTGGTACGACGGCACCAACGGCTGGGCCATCCCCACCGCCGACGGCGTCAGCGACCCCGACCGGCGCGACGAGCTGGAGGCCGGCGCCCTGTACGACCTGATCGAGCACGAGGTGTCCGACCGCTTCTACGACCGGCCGTTCGACGAGCTGCCGCGCAGGTGGATGGAGATGGTCAAGCACACCCTGGCCTCGCTCGGGCCCAAGGTGCTGGCCGGACGCATGCTCCGCGACTACGTCGTCGACCTCTACACCCCGGCCGCCAAGTCGGCCCGCGCGTTGTCGGCCGACTCCTACGCCGCGGCCAGGGCGTTCGCGGCCTGGCGGGTGCGCGTCACGCGGGCCTGGCCGGGCGTGCGGGTCGAGCACGTCGAGGCGTCGGGCGTGGGCGACGCCCCCGAGGTGGGCGCCGCGGTCGAGCTGCGGGCCACGATCGCGCTCGGCGACCTGGAGCCGGGAGACGTGCTGGTCGAGGCCGCGTACGGCAAGGTCGGGCCGCACGACGAGCTGGTCCGCCCGCGGTACGCGCGGCTGGCCCTGGAGTCGCTGGAGGACGACGGCCACGCCCACTTCACGGGCCGGGTGCCGCTCGACCGTACGGGGGCTTTCGGATACACCGTCCGGGTCGTCCCGCATCACCCGTTCGCTGCCACTCCGGCGGAATTGGGACTGATCGCCGTGCCTGAGGAGCCGGTGGGAATGACGAACGGTACCTTGCGCTGATATATCCGGACGAGGTCGGGCCGGTGGTCGGGCGGTGCATAATCAGGACCGTGGACGACAGCGGGAACGGCCTGCGGGCCGACAATCTGGTGGCCACGGTCCGCGGTGTCCTGCCGTCCCTGACGCCTGCCGCGCAGACCGTCGCCCGGCTCATCCTGGAAGATCCGGCGACGGTCGCGCGCAGCACCATCACGGAGCTGTCGGCCGCCTCCGGCACCAGCGAGGCCACCATCGTGCGCACCGCGCGGCTGCTCGGCTTCGCCGGATATCCCCAGCTCAGGCTGGCTCTGGCGGCGGCGGCCGCGCAGCCCGACCGGCTCGTGCCCGGCGACCTGGCGCCCGACGACCCGCTGTCGGAGGTCATCCAGAAGGTGGCCAGGGCCGAGTCGGAGGCCATCAACGACACCGTCGCCCAGCTGACCAGCGAGCGCCTGGGCCTGGTCGTCGACGCGATCGTGGGGGCCAGGCGCATCGACGCCTACGGCGTGGGCGCCTCGGGATTAGTCGCCGAGGACGTCGCCCAGAAGCTGCTGCGCATCGGCCTGTCCAGCCACGCCTTCCAGGACGCCCACCTGGCCCTGACCAGCGCCGTCCTGCTGAAGGCGGGCGACGTGGCGATCGGCATCAGCACCTCGGGGGAGACCCCCGACGTGATCGAGCCGCTGCGCCGGGCGGGCGAGGCGGGGGCCACCACGGTGGCCGTCACCAACAACCCGCGCTCGACGATCGCGGAGCTGGCCGAGCACGTGCTGATCTCGGCCGGGCGCGAGACGGAGTTCCGTCCCGGCGCCCTGGCCAGCAGGATCAGCCAGCTCCTCGTCGTCGACTGCGTGTTCGTCGGCGTCGCCCAGCGCACGTTCGACTCCTCTCAGGAGGCGCTCGCGAGCACCAGGCGCGCCGTCAAGGAGTTCACCCGGAGAACGTCACCTGCACGTCGTCAGCCTTGACGTACATCACGCGGTGCCCGAACTGGATCTCCAGGTACTTCGTCTTGCCCTTGACCACCGTGTGGTCCTCCAGGTTGAACGTGACCGCCCGGTAGTACTCGGTGGCGGCCGGCCCGGCCAGGGTGTACTTCTCGCCCGCCGAGAACGTGTACTGCAGCGGCGTCACCGCCTGGTACGGGATGCCGGCCGGATACGCCTCCTGCTCCGGGTACGCCCGCCCGAACACCGGCACGGTCGCCTTGCCCGGCTTCGGGGTGACGACGAGCCCCATCGACGGGATCGCGGTCGGGGCGCTCGCCGGGTTGTGGAACCACGCCTTCTGGCCGAGGTACCAGATCGCCGTCCAGTCGCCCTGGCGGTCGGCGACGGCGAAGCGCTGGCCGGTGCTGGCCCTGGCGCTGTGGTCGTACACGCTGTAGAGCGAGCCGCCGGTCGGGTGCTTGCCGATGTCCTTGATCAGCGGGGCGTCGTCGCGCGGCTCGGTGCGCAGCCACACGGTGCCGGCGCTGAGCGGCGGGCAGGCCGCCTCGGGGTTCTTGCGGTCGCAGCCGTAGAAGTAGGGCTTGTTGGTGGCGAAGTCCGGCTTGATCATGACCGAGCCGGCCCTCGGCCCGCCGAACTGGTGCAGCGGCGCGCCCATGAGCTGGAAGTAGTGCGCCCAGTCCCAAAACGGCCCCGGGTCCTCGTGCATGCCGCGGACGGTGCTCGGGATCGTGCCCGGGACGTTGTCGTGGCCCAGGATGTGGGCGCGGTCGAGCGGCACGCCGTGCTTGAGCGCCAGGTAGCGGACGAGCCGGGCCGACGAGCGGTACATCGCCTCGGTGTACCAGGTGCTGCCCTCGGCCAGGAAGCCTTCGTGCTCGATGCCGATGGACTTGGCGTTGATGTACCAGTTGCCGGCCTGCCAGCCGACGTCCTTGGTCTTGATGTGCTGGGCGATGTGCCCGTCACTGGAACGGACCGAGTAGTGCCAGCTCGCGCCGTAGTTCGGGTCCTGGTTGAGCCTGATCGACGGGAGGAAGTAGCCCTCCATGTCGTGGATGATGATGTAGTCGACCTTCTGGCTGACCGGGCGGTTGGCCAGGTCGTAGTGGCCGTAGTCGTCCGGCGGGAGCTCCTGGTAGGCCGAGGGGATCCACTCGCAGGAGATCGAGGCCGGGCACTCGACGCCGTCGCGCCGCGCGGGCCGCAGGCCGAGCTTCTCCAGCCACTTCTCGATCTTCTCCAGGTCCGGGACCTTGGGCAGGGTGACCTTCTGCCCGTCGTCCGTGGTGCGCTCGGCGCCCTCCTGGATGGTGGCGTAGACCTCGTCGGCGAAGAACTTGGCCGCGTCGGCCTCGTCGGCGCCGGAGTACTTGGCGACGGCTCCGTACCATTCGCCGGGATTGGCGCTCAGGGGCGCGCCGAGGCTCTTCTGGTAGTCGGCGAGCAGCGCCGCGCCGCCGCGGATGTTGGCCGCGTCGTCGGTGCGCAACCGCTCGTGGCTCTCGCCGGTGAGCTGCGCGGCGCGTTCCATCGTGCGCAGCGAGGCGGGGATCTCCGCCGGGGCGGGGGTCGCCGTGGGCGCGAGCGGCCTGCTCTCGTCGCCGCGGGCGTCCTCCTCGCCCTCTCCGTGGTGGTTCGAGCCGGTGTACGCGGCCGCGTCGGTCAGGTGCATCGGGCCGAACCCGGCGTCGCTCGACGGCTGGCCCGCGTGGGCGTCCCAGCGTGACTCCAGGTACGAGACGCCGAGCAGCACGCTCTGCGGGACCTTGAACTCGTCGGCCGCCGCGGCGAACGCCTGCTGCCGGTCGGCGGGTTCTTCGGCGTTGGCCGAGGGCACTTGGGTTAAGGGCAACAAGGCGACGACGGCGATCGCCAGCGCTCTGCGCATGAACCGCTCCTTGACTGGGGGGTGTGGTGCCGGTTCAGCGTCTCAACATTTTCCTTCTCTGGCGAGAACTTTGCGAAGATATTTTTCATCGCTTAACAGGCCACCGGACCGGCCCCGAGGGGCCGAATATCCAGGACTAGCAGGTGAGGGGCTGGGTAGGCGGGCCTTCGGAGGAGAGGGGGAGTTGTCATGCCTCGACCCGGAAGTCACTCCTATGACAACGAGCGCCGCCGGTTGCGCAAGCAGCTGGACCGGCAAGGGATGAGCGAGCAGGAGCTCAAGAAACGCGTGGCCAGGAAACTCCAGTCGGATCCGGACAAGAGCCCGCGCAAGGTGGGCGGCGACCGCGCCGAAGGACCCAAGTCCGAGCGGCCGCGCCGGGGGGAGCGCTGAGGGCCTGATGACCGGCATCATCGACCGCGTCGGCGTCCAGGACCTGCTCGCGACGCGCGACGCCCAGCTCGCCGAGGTGCTGCCCGAGCGCGAGTACGCCTGGGCGCACCTGCCCGGCGCCGTGCACCTGCCGCTCGGCTCGCTCGACCGGCTGGCCGACGACCTGCTGGACCGGTCGCGCCCGGTCGTCGTCTACTGCCACGACTGGCTCTGCGACCTGAGCCCGCGCGCCGCCCACCGGCTGGCCCGGCTGGGCTTCGCCGACGTGCACGACTACGGCCTGGGCAAGATGGACTGGCTGTCGGCCGACCTGCCGTACGAGGGGGAGGCCGTCCTGGTGGGCTCCGGCGCCCGGCGCGACCCGGTCACGGCGGACCTGGAGGATCCGCTGGAGGAGCTCAGCGAGCGCATCGTCGCCGACCCGGCCGGGCTCGCGGTCGTGGTGGACCGGGACGAGGTGGTGCAGGGTGTCATCGGGTCGCGCGAGCTCAAGGGCGCCGACCTGACCGGCACCGCCGAGGCCGCCATGAACACCGGCGTCACCACCGTACGGCCCAGCGAGCAGCTCGACGCCCTGGCCACCCGCATGGAAGGCGCGAACGTCGACCACGTCGTCGTCACCCGCGCCGACGGCACCCTGGTCGGTCTCTACGGGCTCGGCGACCTGCGCGAACCCGGCTGGGAATCCGATCTCGGATAGCGGACGGGATTTGGAGCCGTCACCCGGCGTCTGCTAGCGTCGACAGCATGTCAGTGATCAGCCGATTTTGGCGCTATGTGGCGGCTCCGGGTGGAGCCGAAGGTCACATGCGCTGACTTACTGATCACCCGGAGCCCAAAGGCAGAGACGTCCCGTCTCTGCCTTTCGTCGTTCAGGCGGACGGCTCCGGGGGCCACGGATGTGGGCCGTACCGCCTTCGAACTTCCAGCGAAAGCGGAGGACCAGCCCATGACCACGACCAGCGACCTGCGCATCACCTCGTTCGAACCCCTGCCCACGCCCCGCGAGCTCATCGGTGAACAGCCGCTCGGCCCCGAGCGTGAGGCGCTGGTGGCGGCGAGCAGGAACGCCGTGCGCGACGTGCTCGCCGGCGACGACGACCGCCTGCTGCTCATCGTCGGCCCGTGCTCGGTGCACGACCCGGAGGCCGCGCTCGACTACGCCCGCCGCCTGGCCGCCGCCACCCGCGACCTCGGCGACGCCCTATGCGTGGTCATGCGGGTGTACTTCGAGAAGCCGCGTACCACCATCGGCTGGAAGGGCCTGATCAACGACCCGGACATCGACGGCGGCCACGACGTCCAGCGCGGGCTGCGCCTGGCCAGGACGGTGCTGCTCGACGTGCTCGACACCGGGCTGCCGGTGGGCTGCGAGTTCCTTGAGCCCACCAGCCCGCAGTACATCGCCGACGCCGTCACCTGGGGCGCGATCGGCGCGCGCACGCCCGAGAGCCAGGTGCACCGCCAGCTCACCTCCGGCCTGTCCATGCCGGTCGGCTTCAAGAACGCCACCGACGGCGACGTGCAGGTGGCCATCGACGGCGTGAAGGCCGCCGCGCACCCGCAGGTCTTCTTCGGCATCGACGACGAGGGCCGGGCCGCGGTCGTCTCGACCACCGGCAACCCCGACTGCCACGTCATCCTGCGCGGCGGGCGCACCGGCCCGAACTACGACCCCCAGTCCATCGGCGACGCGCTCGCGCTGCTGGCCAAGGCCGGCCTGCCGGAGCGGCTGATCATCGACGCCAGCCACGGCAACAGCGGCAAGGACCACGTACGGCAGGCGGCGGTGGTGCGTGAGGTGGCCGGACGCCTGGCGGCGGGCGAGAAGGGCATCGCGGGGCTGATGGTGGAGAGCTTCCTGGTGCCGGGGCGGCAGGAGCCCGGCCCGGCCGAGGGCCTGACGTACGGGCAGAGCATCACCGACGCCTGCGTGGGCTGGGAGGAGACCGAGCGCCTGCTGGCCGAGCTGGCCGACGCCGTGCGCGCCGGTCGCGCCGCCGGCTGACGGCCTCCCGGCGGCCCCCGAGGTGGCGGGCGGGCCGCCGGAAGCCCGGCAGGGCCGGTCAGGTGCGGCGGTCCAGCCGGAACGTCGGGTGCCCCGGCGTGCCCGGCTGGGCGTCCAGCGACTTGTCGTCGAGGATGGGCGCCGCGTCCTCGGCCACGAAGACGCGCACGTCCCCCTGTTCGATGACCTGGTCCCCGGCGTACGGCGTGCTCGCCAGCGACACCTCCAAGGCGCCCGCCTCGTCCGGCTTGGCGGCGATCCGCAGGCCGGCGTGCGCGGGCACGTCCTCGCCGACCATCAGGTCACGGATCGCGACCACGGCGTTGTCAGTCAAAGTCAGCACGATGCTCTCCTTCTCGCTGGAGACCCCCCGCCTCCCCCGCGACCAGGGAGGCAAACGCGCCGGGCCGGGATGAGCGCCCGCCATGGGGGTAGCGGAGCGTCATGGCTGACAAGGACAAGGGCGTGCTGGACGCCCTGCTCGAACAGTGCGGCCAGACGTTCGCCGCGGAGGCGGGCATCCGGCTCGCCGACCGGCCGCGGCCGCTGTACCAGCTCCTCGTGCTGGCCACGCTGCTCAGCGCGCGCATCTCGTCCGGGGTGGCGGTGGCGGCGGCGCGCGAGCTGTTCGCCGCCGGGTACCGCACGCCGCGGGACATGGCGCGGGCGAGCTGGCAGGACCGCGTGGACGCCCTCGGCCGCGGCCACTACCGGCGTTACGACGAACGCACCTCGACCATGCTCGGCAGGGGCGCCGAACTGCTGCTCGACCGCTGGAAGGGCGACCTGCGCAGGTTGCGCGACGAGGCCGGGGGCGACCCCGGGCGCATCGGCGAGCTGCTCCGGGAGTTCCCCGGCATCGGCCCGACCGGCGCCGACATCTTCCTGCGCGAGGTCCAGGGCGTCTGGCCGCAGGTCGCGCCGCACCTGGACGGGCGGGTGCTGGACGGCGCGGCCCGGCTCGGGCTGCCGCGCCAGGAACGCGGCCTGGCCCGCCTGGCCCGCTCCGGCGACGAGCTCGCCCGCCTGTCGGCGGCGCTGGTACGCGTGTCGACCAGTAAGAAGGCCGCCGACGAGGTGAAGTCGGCCGCGGCGGGGTGAGCGGGGGCGCTCTGTTAGGTTCGGCTCATGGGTGAGTTTGTGAGCGTCGAGGTGGCCGACCAGATCGCCACGATCCGTCTTGACCGTCCGAAGATGAACGCGATCGACGTTCAGACGCAACGGGAGCTCGTCGAGGCGGCGCTTCAGGTCGATGCCGACGACCAGGTGCAGGCGGTGATCCTCTACGGCGGCGAGCGGGTCTTCGCCGCCGGCGTGGACGTCAAGGAGATGGCCGACATGTCCTATGCCGACATGTCCACCCACTCCCGCACGCTCCAGGCGTGCTTCACCACGGTGGCCCGCATCGGCAAGCCGGTCATCGCCGCCGTCACCGGCTACGCCCTGGGCGGCGGCTGCGAGCTGGCCCTGTGCGCCGACTTCAGGGTGGCGGGCGAGTCGGCCCGGCTCGGCCAGCCGGAGATCCTGCTCGGGCTCATCCCGGGCGCGGGCGGCACGCAGCGCCTGCCCCGGCTCGTCGGCCCGTCCCGCGCCAAGGATCTGATCTTCACCGGCCGGCACGTCCCCGCCGCCGAGGCCCTGGCCATCGGGCTGGTCGACCGGGTGGTGCCGGACGAGCAGGTCTACACGGCGGCCCTGGAGTGGGCGGCCACGTTCGTCGGCGGCCCGGCCGTGGCGCTGCGCGCCGCCAAGCAGGCCGTCGATCAGGGAGCCGAGGTCGACCTCGACTCCGGCCTGGAGATCGAGCGCCTGCACTTCTCCGGCCTGTTCGCCACCGACGACGCCAGGATCGGCATGCGGGCCTTCGCGGAGAAGGCCAAGGCCAAGTTCACCGGACGGTGACCGCCCGGCCGCCATGCGATTGCGACCCTTTGGAGTAGGCCGTCCAAGGGGAAGCGGGTTTGCCAGTATGGTGGCGTTTCATGATGCGCGTCCCGGTCCCCGCCCGGCTGCGTAAAGCCGTGCGTACGTGGTTCGACTCCCGTTACATCTCCGTCGCCGACCACCGGCAGGACATCCGGGACGCGCTCTGGGAGGTCCAGACCCTGCGCAGGGAGATGGCGACCCTGCAGGGCGAGGTCGAGCGGCTGCGGAACGCCCGCCCGGCGGCCGGGCCGGTGATCGACAAGGCCAGGGTCGACGACACGTACCGGCTGGCGCAGGAGACCGCGCAGGCACTCGACGGCGTGCTCCAGAACGAGGTGCTCGTCTGGCAGGCCATCGACGACCTGCGGGCCCGCGTCCCCGAGGGGGGCCGGCCGTGCGCGTGACCTGGTCCGGCGGCGAGCTGACCTTCCGTCTCGACCCCGAGGACGAGATCACCGGCAGGGCGGCCGACGAACATCCCGTCAAGCTGGCCACCAACTCCTGCTCGATCGGCGGCGTGCCCACCGAGGCCCACCCCGACCTGTTCGCCGTGGCCGCCTGGACGATCGTGGCGCCCTGGACCAGACGGCGGATCACGTTCGACCGGGCCGTCTCCGCCGAGGTGGCCGCGGCCCTGCACGACGGGTGGGGCATCGAGGCCGGGCCGGTCGGGGCCGAGCCGCGCCGGGCCGGGGACCGGCTCGCCATCTCCTACAGCGGCGGCGCGGACTCCGTGGCCGCGGCGGCCATCCATCCGTCGGCGCCGTTCGTGCACTTCCGGCGGATGCCGCATCCGAGGGTGCCCAACCGGTGGCCGCACTACCGCTCCGACGTGCTGGCCAAGCTGGCCGAGCAGACCGGTCGCGAGCTCACCACCGTCACCTCCGACCTGGAGTTCACCCTCGCCGAGCCGCGTCCGGGCTATCCGGAGCACCACGCCGTCGCGGCGGGGGCGCTCCTGCTGGCCGACCGGATGAACCTCGGCGGCCTGGGCTTCGGCTATGAACTCGGTTCACGCTGGCTCGGCGGTGACCGTTACTTGTTGCGGTTCACGCCTGACAACCCCATGTGGGCGCCGCACGGCGCGTGGGGCCGGTTGTTCGCCGCCGCGGGCGTGCACATCGTGCTCCCGGTCGGCGGGGTGAGCGAGGCCGTCACCATGCGGCTGGCGCTGAACTCCGAGCTCAAGGACCAGGTGCGCTGGTGCCTGCGCGGCACCGACGGCCCCTGCCGCACCTGCGGCAAGTGCCTGTACAAGGAGCTCATCCAGGCCGCCGTCGAGCGCCGTCCGCTGGACACGCCCCTCACCGCCGACCGTCCCGTGGCCCGCAAGTGGCTGCGGCCGCCCCCTTCGGGGGTCAGGAGATGGTCGAGTACGGCCTCGCCCGGATCCCCGGCGTCGAACGGTCCCTCTTCGCCAAGGCCCTCGACCACTTCGAGGCCACCGAGGAGTCCACGAGCTGGCTCGACCACTGCTACCCGCCGGCGATCGAGGAGATCCCCGAGCCGTGGCGGGCGGAGGCGGCCGCCTTCCTGACCGATCAGGTCGGTCTCATGACCGAGGCCGAGGTACGGCGGGTGGAGACGTGGGGCGCGTGACCGTCCGCGGGGCGGATCCGGCGAAGTGCGAGGAGTTGACTGCGTGAAGGTTTACCTGTCGGTGGACATGGAGGGCGTGACGGGGCTGACCGACCCCGAGGAGATGCACGCCGGCAAACGCGGCTACGACCGCGGCTGCGAGCTGATGACCGCCGACGCCAACGCCGCCGTGGAGGGCGCGTTCGCCGCGGGGGCGGGCTCGGTGCTGGTCAACGACGCCCACGGGTCCACCAAGAACCTGCGGATCGACCTCCTGGACCCGCGGGCCACCCTGATCCGGGGGCCGGGCAAGGCCCAGCGCATGGCCCAGGGGCTCGACGGCACGTTCCAGGCCGCGTGCTTCGTGGGCTACCACGCCATGGCCGGCGTCCAGCACGGCGTGCTCAACCACACGTGGATGGGCAAGGAGATCCAGAACGTCTACCTCAACGGCGAGCTGTGCGGCGAGACCCGGCTGGTCGCGGCGTGCGCGGGCTTCCACGGCGTGCCCGTCGTGCTGGTGACGGGGGACGAGGCCGTCGGCGAGGAGGCGCGCGAGCTGCTCGGCGACGTCGAGACGGTCGCGGTGAAGAAGGGGATCGACAAGTTCTCGGCCGAGTTGCTGCCGCCGAGCGTCGCCCAGGCGAAGATCTGTGAGGCCGCCGCTCGTGGGCTGTCCCGGTTGAGCGACTTCACGCCTTATCGGGTGGAGGCGCCGTACACGCTGGGGGTGGAGTGGAACTCGACCGCCATCGCGGCGGCGGTGGCGCTGGTGCCCGGGGTGAAGACGGTCGGCTCCCGGCACACCGAGTTCACCACCGACGACTTCCGCCAGATCATGGCGCTGCTCGGGATCTTCGCCACCATCGGCGGCCAGGTGGCCTGCGGCAGCGGGCCGTACGGCTGAGATGTCGGTAACTGCTGACCTAGGGAGCGGGTGACGGTGGAAGGCGCGGCGCTGACCCGGCGGGGGCTGCTCGTCGGGATCGGAGCGGTGGGCGGCGCGGGCGCCATGTACGCCGCCATGGGCGCGCTCGGGCTCGCCCCCTCGGAGCAGGACAAGGAGTTCGCCGCGCCGCGCCCCGGCGACTTCTCCCTGCGCGGCAAGGGCGCGGCCAAGGTGGTGATCCTCGGCGCGGGCGTGGCGGGGCTGACCGCCGCGTACGAGCTGGGCAAGGCCGGCTACGACTGCACCCTGCTCGAAGCCAGGGGCAGGGCCGGCGGGAGGAACCTCACGCTGCGCGGCGGCGACCGCCTGACCGAGCTGAACGGCCCGGCCCAGGACGTCAAGCTCGGCGAGGGCGTCTACTTCAACGCCGGGCCCGGCCGCATCGCCCCCTGGATGGTCACCCTCGACTACTGCAGGGAGCTGGGCGTCCCGATCGAGACGTTCGTCAACAACAACGCCGCCGCGTACGTCCACACCAACGGCAAGACGGTGCGGGCCCGCACCGCCCGAGCCGACATGTACGGATATGTCGCAGAATTGCTGGCCAAGGCCACAAATATCGGCGCGCTCGACAAGGCGATCACCGCCGACGACCGGCAACGCCTGCTGGAGTTCCTCCACCGGTTCGGCGACCTCGGACCCAAGCTCGACTACGAGGGCTCACCCCGGCGCGGCTTCACCAAGTACCCGGCGCTCGACGGCGGCACCCCCATCCCGCCCCCCGGCACCCTCCACGACGTGCTGGCCGCCGCCACCGGCCGCGCCATCACCAACGACTTCGGCTACGACATGGCCACCCCCATGTTCCAGCCGGTCGGCGGCATGGACGCGATCGTCAGGAAACTGACCGAGGCCGTAGGGCCCGACCGGATCAGGACCGGCGCCAAGGTCACCAGGATCACGACCCTGGACGACGGCGTCGAGGTGGCGTACGACGGCGGCACCGTCAAGGCCGATTACTGCATCGCCACCCTTCCCCCGCACCTCCTCGCCAAGATCCCGCACAACCTCGGAGCGCAGGTCACCAGCGCACTGAGCACCCCCATTCCGGTCGCCGCCGGCAAGATCGGCCTGGAGTACGGCAGGCGCTGGTGGGAGCTGGAGGACCGCATCTACGGCGGCGTCACCGAGACCGACCTGGACATCACCCACATCTGGTACCCCTCCCACGGTTACCACTCCGAACGCGGCCTGATCGTCGGCTACTACAACACCGAGCAGAACGCCGAACTGTACGGCTCCATGACCCCCGAGGACAGAAGGCGGAAGGCACTCACCCAGGGCCGGAAGATCCACGGCGACAAATACCGCCAGAACCTGCTGTCCAGCGTCTCGATCGCCTGGCACCGCCAGGAGCACATCCAGGGAGGCTGGATGTACTGGCCGTCCTTTGATTCGTCCTTCACTCTTCTGCAACGCCCCGCCGGAAGGGTCTACTTCGCGGGTGACTGGCTCACCCACTTGATCGCCTGGCAGGCAGGCGCCATGGAGTCGGCCCGCAGCGCCGTCACCCTGCTGCACCAGCGGGTGCTGCAGTCCGCGTGACGTCGCACGCCACTTCCTCGACCGGCATAGGGTCGGTCAAGGAAGAGCGATCGAGGAGACGAGGATGACGTTGCACTGGGTGCCCGCGACCGACCGCACCGACCTGCTGGCCGATCCGGTGGTGTTCGCCGTGCCGGGCGTCGAGGGCGCCGAGGTGGCGGAGATCGACCCCGACCTGGCCGACACGGCCGCGTTCTGCGAGCGCTACGGCGTACGGCTCGACGAGTCGGCCAACTGCGTGGTCGTGGCCGCCAAGCGCGGCGGCGAGACCCGCTACGCCGCCTGCATGGTGCTCGCGACGATGCGCGTCGACGTCAACGGCGTGGTGCGCAAGCACCTTGACGCCCGGAAAGCGAGCTTCGCGCCGATGGCCGACGCGGTCGAGCTGACCGGCATGGAGTACGGCGGCATCACCCCGCTCGGGCTGCCCGGCGACTGGCCCGTCCTGGTCGACGTGCACGTCGCCGACCATCCCAGAGTGGTGATCGGCAGCGGCGTGCGCAGGTCGAAGCTCGCCGTGCCGGGCGCCGCGCTGGCCGGGCTGAAGGGCGCCGAGGTCCTGTCCCTGACGACCTGAAGGCCCCGAAGCCGAACTGAAGCCAATTCGAGACCGTTGGATGGGAAACCGATGAGGCCGTATCGGACGTTGTACGAGTGGGAATGTGGCCTCATGGTTCATCTCGTGGGCGGGGATTAAGCCGGTATGGTGCTTCATGCCATGAACGATGACCGACTAGGCCCTTACCGGCTGCTCAGGCGGCTCGGTGAAGGCGGGATGGGCGTTGTCCACCTCGCTGTCGACCCCCAGGGGCGACAGGTGGCGGTCAAGGTCCTGCGCGGAGAGGTCGCCGGTGACGAGGTCGCCAGGCGACGGCTTTCGCGCGAGGTCGAGACCATGCGCCGGGTCCGCAGCAAATTCATCGCAGAAGTGGTCGATGCGGATGTAACCGGTCATCGTCCCTACATCGTCACGCGTTACGTGCCCGGCCGTCCGCTCGACGAGATCGTCAAGGACGACGGGCCGCTCGACCTGCCCGCGCTGGTCCGGCTCGCCCACGGGGTGGCCTCCGCGCTGGCCGTCGTCCACTCCGTCGGCGTGATCCACCGCGACCTCAAACCGGGCAACGTGCTGATCCTCGACGGCGAGCCCGTCCTGATCGACTTCGGCATCGCCCAGGCGGTCGACGCGACCAGGCTGACCCAGACCGGCATGTTCATCGGCACGCCCGGCTACCTCGCGCCCGAGATCATCGAGGGCCAGGAGGCCGGTCCCGAGGTCGACATCCACGCCTGGGCGGGCACGCTGCTCTACGCCGCCACCGGCCAGCCGCCCTTCGGCAAGGGCACGCTGGAGATGATCTTCTACAACATCACCGCCGGCAAGGCCGACATCAGCGGCGTGCCGGCCGAGCTGCAGCCGCTGCTCAAGGCGGGCTTCCAGCGCAACCCGGCCAAGCGGCCCAAGGCCGCCGACCTGGCCGAGCAGACGGCCCGCATGTTGCCGAGGCCGCCGCGCGGCGGGCCCGACGAGATCTCCACCGTCCCGCGGCCCGACGCGCCCGACGACTACCCGACCAGGCGGCCGCCGTTCGTGGGGGAGAAGCCCTCCTACGACGTCTCCACGCCGCCGATGACGCCGCGCCGGCTGATCGACGGCCAGGAGCAGCCGGTCGCGCCGCCCGCCGACCCGCACTTCGTCTCGCTGCTGCCCAACCAGGCGGCCGGGCTCCCCAACCAGGCGGCCCCGCTGCCCGGCGCCGGGCTGCCCGAACAGGGCGCGGCGCTGCCGGACCAGGGCGCGGGCGACCCGTGGCCGACCCGCCGGGTCTCGCCGGAGGAGCTGCGCCAGATCCAGCGCGAGGCGGGGCCCAGCCAGCCCTGGCCGCAGCAGCAGCCTCCGCCGCACCCCCAGCCCCAGCCGCAGTCGCACCCGCAGGTCAACCCGCACGAGGCCGACGTGCCCACCCGGCGCGTGCGCCCGGACTCGGCCGAGTTCGGCCGGCTCAGCTCCGGCCCCCAGCCGGTCGACCACGGCCGGCTCGGGTCCGGCGCCCAGCCGGTCGACCACGGCCGGTTCAACTCCGGTCAGGAACCGGCGAACTACGGCCCGGTGCCCGTGCAGCCGCCGCCCTACATCCCGGCGCAGCCGCAATACCCGTCCCAGGACCCGCAGGCCGCTCGCGAGCCGTACAACGCGGGCGGGCGTCCGGGGCAGGCGCTGCAGCGCTCGAAGGCGTACGGGGTGGCGAGCGCCATGCTGCTGATCCTCATGATCGTGGCGGCGGTGACGGCTCCCGTCCTGGTGGCGGTGGTGGCGATCCCGATCGCCGTGCTGCTGCGCGCGGCCGACCTCGCCCAGCCGGCGCTGAGCGGCCGCAGGCCCGCCGGGTCCGCCGCCCTCGACGTGTTCAGGGTCTTCGCCCGGCCGCAGGCGCTGGCCAAGTCCGTGGGCATCACGGTCGCGCTCGTCCTGTACGCCCTGATCCTCGGCCTGCCGGTGACGCTGCTGCTCAGCGTGGTGGTCAAGATGAACTCGGCCAACGCCCTCGCGTGGGGGGCCGCGGTCGCGCTCTGGACCCTCTGCGCGGGGCCGGGCGTCGAGGGCCCGGGGCGGCAGATGCGCAGAACGCTCTCATCGCTCGTACCCTCGAGGACAGCGGCCATGGCGATGGCGGGAGTCCTGGCGGCGGGCGCCGCGCTCTCGCTGATCCTCGCCTACGGCACGTTCGGGGACACGGCAAGGGGGAGTGTATGGAGTCCACTGGACGTCACACCCGTGACAGAGCAACTCACCAGCCTGAAGGGCGGCTGAGCCGAGGAAGGTGGCGATGAGCATCCAAGCGCCGGAACGCCTCGGCCCCTACCGCATCGTCAGGAAGATCGGCGAGGGCGGCATGGGGGTCGTCCACCTGGGTCTCGACGGTGAGGGCCGCGAGGTCGCCATCAAGGTGCTCCACCCGCACGTGGCCGCCGACCTCAAGGCCCGCGACCGGCTCACGCGCGAGGTCGAGACCATGCGCCGGGTGCGCAGCCCGTACGTCGCCGAGGTCATCGACGCCGAGCTGGTGGGGGGCCAGCCCTACGTCGTGACCCGCTTCGCCCCCGGGCGCACGCTCGAGGAGACCGTGCTGACCGAGGGCGCCCTGGAGGCGCGGCAGGTCATCAGGCTGGCCCAGGGGCTGTGCCAGGCGCTGGTCGCCATCCACGCGGCCGACGTGATCCACCGTGACTTCAAGCCGTCCAACGTCATGCTGGTCGACGGCGAGCCGCTGGTCATCGACTTCGGCATCGCCCACCTGGTGAACGCGACCCGGCTGACCCAGACCGGCATGTTCGTCGGCACGCCCGGCTACCTGGCGCCCGAGATCATCCGCGACTCCGACATCACCCAGGCGGCCGACGTGCACGCGCTGGCCTCGACGGTGTTCTTCGCCGCCACGGGCGCGCCCCCGTTCGGCACCGGGACGTTCGAGGCGGTCTGCTTCAACATCATGGAAGGGCGGGCCCAGCTCGACCGGGCGCCCGCGTGGCTGCGCGGCTGGTTGTCGCGCGCGCTGCGGGTCGATCCCACCGCCCGGCCGGGCGCCCATGAGCTGCTGCGGATGGCCAGGGAGCTCGACCCGTCGGTGACGACGTTCAACGAGATCGAGGGGCCGACCGGCACCAAGCGCATCGGCAGCGGCACGCGCGCCATGGACACGTTCTCCGACCTGCTGCCGCCGGTCGAGTACCGCAAGCCCGCGCCCCCGCCCCCGCCGCCGCCCGCGCGGCGGGAGGAGCGGCCGCCGCCCTACGTGCCCGCGCCCACCTCGGCGCGCCCGGTGCCGCGCACCGACCAGCGGGTGGCCGGCTACCCGGCGCCGCCGCCGCAACCGCGCCCCTACACGCCGCCGCCCCAGCCGCGCGGCCACGTGCCGCCGGCGGAGCGGAAGAGGTACCTGTTCGGCGCCCAGGTGACCGGGTTGCTGCTGCTGGTCACGCTGGTGGCGCTGACCGTCATGATGCCCGTCGTCATGGGCGCGGTGGCCGTCGCGCTCGCGGTGGTGCTGCGCGTGGGCGAATACCTCTTCGGCGACATGGTCAAGCGGCGCCAGATCCGCGGCAGCAGCTCGGCCGACCCGCTGCTCGCGCTGGTCGGCACGCCGTGGGCGCTGGTCAAGTCCGCGCTGGTGACGCTGGTGCACGTGCCGCTCGCGCTGCTGTTCGGCGCGTGCGTGTGGGGCGCGCTCCACTGGGCCGGCGGCATGGGCACGAACCAGGCCGCCGCCTACGCGGCCGGCGCGTTCGCCGGGGGCCTGTTCGTGCTCCCGGGCGGCGGCGCGCCGCGCAAGGCCGTGACCCGTACGCTCACCGGCGTGCTGCGCAGCCCCGGCGCCGCGCTGGTCGCGGTCGTCGCGGTGGGCACGGCCGCGCTGTTCGCGGTGATGTTCGCGCTCGGCCAGGACCCGGTCTGGACGCCCTGGCGGGCCCCCCAGAGCGTGATCGACGACCTGGCGAGCGACGCCAGGCAGAGCACGATCGGGCTGATCACCGGCCTGATCGAAAGTCTGCTCGACGGGCTGGGGTTGGGCTTCCTGACTCCGTGGTCGTGAGTGTCCCCCTCGGCCCGACGGGGGAGAGATGAGGTATGAGCGAGCGCCTCGGCCCTTATGAGCTTCTCTCCAGGCTCGGCGCGGGCGGCTTCGGCGAGGTCCACCTGGCGCTCGACACCCAGGGGCGCACGGTCGCGGTCAAGGTGCTGCATCCGCACGTCGCGGCCGACGCCCTCGCGCTGGGCAGGCTCGACCGCGAGGTCGAGACGATGCGCCGGGTCGGCGGGCCGCACGTCGCCGAGGTGCTCGACGCCTCGCTGGAGGGCCCCAGACCCTACCTGGTGACCCGCTACGTCCAGGGCCGCCCGCTCAGCGCCGTGCCCGTGCCCGTGGCCGAGCTCGGTCCCCTGGCCTCGGGGCTGGCCGACGCGCTGCTGGCCATGCACGAGTCCGGGGTGGTCCACCGCGACCTCAAGCCGGCCAACGTGATGATGAGCGAGGACGGCCCGGTCGTCATCGACTTCGGCATCGCCAGCGCGCTCGACTCGTTGTCGGTCACCGCGTCGGGCGCGGTGGTCGGCACGCCCGGCTACCTGGCTCCGGAGCTTCTCGAAGGCGGGAGCGCGGGCGTCGAGGCCGACGTGTTCTCCTTCGGCGCGACGCTCGCCTACGCCGCGACCGGGCGGCAGCCGTACGGGCAGGGGCCGGCCTCGGCGGTGGCCTACCGGGTCGTGCACCATCCGCCCGACCTGGAGGGCGTGCCGGACTGGCTGGCGCCGCTGTTACGCGAGTGCCTGGCCACCGACCCCGCCGCGCGGCCCACGGCCGCGCAGATCTGCGCCCGGCTGGGCGTCGCCCCCGTCCCGCACGTACGGCAGACCGGCCCCCGTCCCTCGGCCCCGGCGGCGCGTCCCCGGCCGGCCGACGACATCAGCACGAGAGAGTGGCGGCCGGGCGACGGCCGTCGCAGGTCGGTGGAGGAGTCCAGGGCGCGGCACCGGGAGAAGGTGCGCAGGCGGTGGCTGATCGGCTCGGGCCTGTTCGTGTCGCTGCTGGCGGCGGCCGCTCGCGAACCGCTGCCCGAGGTGGCGCTGTTCCTGCTGGCCGCCTACGTGCTGGCGGTGGTGAGCGACGCGGGGGTGGCGCTGCTCTCGCGCGGGCCGTACCGGCGGAGCCGGATGGTGGCCGATCTGGTGAGCGTGGCGGGGGCGGTGGGGTTGTGCTTCGGGCTCGCCGCGGTGTTCAGCACGTTCACACTGGCCCTGTTCGCGGGTACGGCCCTGGTGGTGGGCATCGTGTTCCTGTTGTCCGCCTGATTTCCCTCCGGGGGCGGTCGGAACGTACCGAATAAAGTTCGGTATGGTGGGAAGGGTAGGGCTTCACGCGGGAACCGCCAGTTTGCGCGTAAGCTACCCATGGGTAACATGACCGCGGGAGCCAGGGCACGACTCTGACCCACCCCGTGTCAGGAGCCCGTCGGGAACCTGGCAGTCTGGTCAGCATTGCATTCGGCGCCTATCGCAGCGACGCGGTGGGCGCACGCTAACACGGGAGGTCGGCCACCGGCCATGAACATCGTCGTCTGCGTGAAGCAGGTCCCCGATACGGCGACCGAGCGCAAGCTGCGGTCCGATGACAACACGCTCGATCGTGACGCCGTCGACGGCGTGGTCAACGAGCTTGACGAGTACGCGGTCGAGGAGGCGCTGAAGCTCAAGGAGGCGCACGGTGGCGAGGTCACCGTGCTCACCATGGGCCCGGGCAAGGCCACCGAGACCATCCGCAAGGCCCTGGCGATGGGCGCCGACAAGGCGGTCCATCTGAGCGACGACGCGCTGCACGGCTCCGACGCGCTGTCCACCTCGTACGCGATGGCCCAGGTGCTCAAGAAGATCGGGTTCGACCTGGTCGTCCTGGGCTCGGAGTCGACCGACGCCCGCACCGGCGTGCTGGCCGCGATGCTGGCCGAGCGCCTGGGCACGGCCCAGCTCACCCTGGCCAACAAGGTCGAGATCGAGGGTTCCTCGATCAGCGTCCAGCGCATCACCGACTACGGCTTCGACAAGGTCCAGGCCTCGCTGCCGGCCGTCGTGTCCGTGGTCGAGAAGATCAACGAGCCGCGTTACCCGTCCTTCAAGGGCATCATGGCGGCCAAGAAGAAGCCGGTCGAGACGCTGGCCATCGCCGACGCCGAGATCGACGCCGCCCAGGTCGGCCTGGGCGCCGCCTGGTCCGAGGTGGTCGACTTCGCCGCCGCGCCGCCGCGCGCCGCCGGCACGATCGTCAAGGACGAGGGCGACGGAGGCTCGAAGGCCGCCGACTTCCTCGCCTCCAAGAAGTTCATCTGAGAACGGGGGTTTTACTGATATGTCGGAGATTCTCGTTCTCGTGGAGCAGGTCGACGGCGAGGTCAAGAAGGTCACGCTCGAACTGCTGACCCTGGCCCGCTCGCTCGGCACGCCCGCCGCCGTCTGGGCCGGCCCCGGCCTCGGCGACGCCGCCAAGGCCAAGCTGGCCGAGTACGGCGCCGAGACGATCTACAACGCCGGGTCCGCCGACATCGTCGACCACGTGGTGGCGCCCAAGGCCGAGCTGCTGGCGCAGCTCGTCGCCGAGAAGTCGCCCGCCGCGGTGCTCGTGGCCGCCACGGCCGAGGGCAAGGAGGTCGCCGGTCGCCTGGCCGTCAAGACCGACTCCGGCGTCATCACCGACGCCGTGGGCCTGTCCGAGGGCTTCGTGGCCGACCAGTCGATCTTCGGTGGCGGCGTCAACGTGCACTCCAAGGTGCGCAGGGGCACCCCGATCGTCGCCGTACGCCCGAACTCGACGGCCCCGCAGGCCGCCGCGGGCGCCGGCGCCGTCGAGGAGGTGTCGGTCGCGCTGAGCGAGGCGGCCAAGGCCGCCCGCATCGTCGAGCGCGTCAAGCAGGAGAAGGGCGCCAGGCCCGAGCTGACCGAGGCCGCGATCGTGGTCTCCGGCGGCCGGGGCGTGGGCTCCGCCGAGAACTTCTCCGTCATCGAGGGCCTGGCCGACGCGCTGGGCGCGGCCGTCGGCGCCTCGCGTGCCGCCACGGACGCCGGCTGGTACCCCCACCAGTTCCAGGTGGGCCAGACGGGCAAGACGGTCTCGCCGCAGCTCTACATCGCGGCCGGGATCTCCGGCGCCATCCAGCACCGGGCCGGCATGCAGACCGCGAAGACCATCATCGCGATCAACAAGGACCCCGAGGCGCCGATCTTCGAGCTCGCCGACTACGGGGTCGTGGGCGACCTGCACCAGGTCGTCCCGCAGCTCACCGAAGAGGTCGGCAAGCGCAAGTAGCGTCAGAGATCGGCGGGCGCGGGTAGCGCCCCGACGGAAGCGGCGCCGCACGACGTGCGGCGCCGCTTCGCCGTCTCAGGCGGAGGTGGCGGGCGCGGTCCGGGCGCCGGCCGCCTTCAGTGCCCATCCCGCGAGGACGCCGGCCAGCAGCGCGAAGCCGTGCAGGTCCGGCAGGGCGCACAGGACGACGGCGGCCGCCGCGGCGACCGCCGGGAACAGCGGGGCGGGAACGCGGTCGCGGTGCATCACGAGCTGGAAGCCGGCCCCGGCCAGGACGACCATGAGCACCACGCCGGCCGTGCCGAACGCCGACAACGTCCAGGCGCCCGAGACGACCGCGTAGAACGCGCCCAGCGAGCGTTCCAGGGCACCGGAGGCGGCCACGGCGAGGCCGCCGGCCAGGCCGCAGAGGGCGACCGAGTTGCCGGCGCCGGGGTCGTGCATGAGGTAACCGGCGGCCTCGCCCGCGACCGCGCCCGAGGCGTAGAACAGGAGCCAGCGCCCGGGGCCGAGCGCGCGCTCGGCGACATAGCCGAGCACCGCGAGGAACGCCAGGTTGAACAGGGTGCCGAACGCGCCGCCGTCCTGGACGAGCAGCGCCGTCCCCAGCCGCCACCATTCGCCGCCGGAGATCGCCGCCGGATCCCGCATCCACCCGGCCTCCAGCCCCGGGACGGCGAACTGCAGGAGGCTCGGAATCGCCGTGCCGACGAGGACGACGCCAGTGGCATATGGCTTGAACACCGCCTAAGCCTCGCACGCCCTCCATGAATCGGACATGGATGGATGTACGAGGCTTGGCATGACAAATGTCCTACGCGGCGACCTTCACCGGCTCCCGCACCGGAACGGCTCCGAACACCGGCGCCTCCCGCCTGGGCAGGAACCGCGACGCCACGGCGATCAGCACGCCCAGGACGACCGCGATGCCGAGCGCGCCGCGCAGCGAGGTGGCGTCCGACAGGAAGCCGATCGCCACCGGGCCGAGCAGCAGGCCCGCGTAGCCCATGGCACCCGCCTGGGCGATGGCCGGTCCGGGGGCGTCGGTCGCGGTGCCCGCCAGGGACAGCGTCAGCGGCGCGATCGTCGCCACGCCGAGCCCGACGAAGAACATCGCCAGCACCGCCACCAGCGCCGCCGGAGCCATCAGCACGACCGTGAAGAACCCGGCCGTGGCCACGCCGGACACGCCCAGCATGCCGCGCACCCCGAACCGGGAGCGCAGCCGGTCACCGGTGAGCCTGGCCAGCAGCATGCCGGCCTCGAACACCGGGTAGCCGAGCGCGGCCAGCGCCTCGGGCGCGCCGAGCTCGTTGCGCATGTACAGGCCGTTCCAGTCGGCGACCATGCCCTCGACCATGAAGGCGAAGAACATGATCGCGCCGAGCAGGTAGACGATCGCCGGCATGCGGTGCCGGGCCGTGCGCGCCGCCTCCGTCACCGGGGCCTCCGGCAGGTACGTACGGCCGAGCAGCACCGCGACCGGCAGCGAGACCAGGGCGACCAGCGCCAGGTTGGCGGTGAACGACAGGCCGGCGGCGATCGACAGGCTGCCCAGGGCGCCCGCCGAGATGGCGCCCACGCACCAGCCGGCGTGCATGCCGTTCATCAGCGGACGGCCGTACGCCTGCTCGACGGTGGAGCCCTGGGCGTTCATGGCGACGTCCACGGTGCCGAAGGCCATGCCGAAGAACGTGGCGGCCACGACGAGGAGGGGCAGGTTCGGGGCGAAGGCGACGGCCAGCAGGCCGATCGCGGTGAGTGGGGCGCCGATCCGCAGAACCGCCCTGCTGCCCGCGCGGGCCATGATCCGTCGCATGGACTGCATGGTCACGAGGGCCCCGAGGCCCCATGCGAGGAGCACCGCGCCGACCGTGGACTCGGACAGGCCGAGTTTGTCGGTCAGGGCGGGGATGCGCACGGTCATCGTGCCCACCATCAGGCCGCCGAGGACGAAGGTGAGGATCGCCCCGTAGCGGGCCGTCCTCAGGTCGCGGGTCATATGGCACACCTCTCACAAACTCGTTGTTTCGCCACAAATCAGGCACCCCCTTGCGGGGGCGCCCAGAAAATCTGGGGGGATGAACACTCGAAGGGACAAAAAACCACCGACCAGACCCGGACCGACCGCCCCGGCCCCAAGCCTTCGGCCCGGCCCCGAGCCTCTGGCCCGGCCCGCCCGAATGCGCGGCCGGTTCGCCGGCCCGGCCTTCGTGCCTTTGGTCAGTTCGCCGCCGATCCGGCTCACCGAGTGCTCGGTCGGCCCGACGGTTCCTGTGCCTGAGGTCCTCCGGACCGGCCAGCCGGGCCTGCGGCCCGGCTCACCCCAGCGTCCGGCTGGTCCTACGTCGCTAGTGCCCGGCCGACCTGCACCTGAGCACCCGTAGGGCTGGCTCGGCCGCCCGGCCCCCACGGAGCCGAGCGACTTGGCTTGTCGACGGGTCTGCTTGGAGGGCGAGCGGGGGCCGTGCGGGCGTTGGCAGGCCCAGGTCGGGCGACCGGCCTCGGCCGTTGGGTGGGTTGAGGCGGTCGGTCGGTCCGGGGCCCTTGGGTGCGCTGAGGCGCGGCTGAGGGCGCGGGTGGGTGGTGTCGGGGAGCGGGTGGCCGGCTGGTGCCGGTCGGGGTCAGCTCGTGGTGCTCGGTGAGCGACCCGGGCTCTCGATCGTGGCCCGCGTCATGGCCGGACTGTCGGCCCTGTCGGGCTGACGGCCGGACCAGATCTGTCCCGCCACTCGCCCGACCGCCGCGCCCTCCGGCCTACCGTCTGCCTGACGGGGGCCTGCGCGTCCGGCCCGCCCAGCCCGTACGGGCCGGTCTGACGGGGACGACGGGCGCCGCCGAGGCGCTCGGTCTGGAGGAAGAGCGGGCGAAGGCCACGGGACAGGGGTCGTGGGAGCACGGGATCGTCATCGCGAGGCCCCTCCCATCCGTTCCGGTCCACCACAGAAGCCACAGAAAGCCGCAGAGAACTGCGGAAAGCTCCGTGATCGAAGCTCCGACAGCTGAACCAGAAGTGACCCAGGCGCATTCCCGGGACCACGGTGACTCCCGACACACCGGAAGCAGCCGGTTCAGCCGGGTTTGAGCAGCGCTCTCAGCCGGGCTTCGAGGGCACGCAGGTCCGCCTCCGAGTTGAGCTGCGGGTCATGGCTGGCCACGTCCCACAACCCCTCGCACGCCAGCCGCACGATCTGCGCGGCCAGCGGGTCGGGCTCGTCGCTCAACCCCTCCCGGTGCCATCGCGACATCGCCTCCCGCAGCGGCGCGAGCAGGAAGAGGTTCCCCGACGCGCCCGTCACGACGGCCCATCTTCGGAGCCGCCCCGAGCGCACGGCGATCAGCGTGGCGCCGAGGTAGCGCTCGGTGTACGTGCCGTCGGGCTGCGCGGTCATCAGGTCGTCGAACTCTTCGATCAGTCGTTCGACCATGCCCTTGATCAGGGCCTCTTTGGTGCCGAAGTGGTAAAGAAGGCCGCCCTTGCTCACCCCGGCCCGGTCGGCCACGGCGGACAGCGTCAGCGCGGCCGACCCCTGGTCGCACAGGAGGTCTTCCGCCGCGTCCAACAGCTCGTCCCTTCGCATGCCTCAACTGTACCGTCCGGACGGTACAGTGGCAAACGAGATACCCTGATCTGGTGACACGACCGTCGGCCTATCTTGATCATGCGGCGACCACGCCCATGCTGCCCGAAGCGATCGAGGCCATGACGGAGCAACTCAAACGCGTCGGCAACGCCTCCTCGCTGCACGCCGCGGGCCGTCAGGTGCGCAGGGTCGTCGAGGAGTCCCGCGAGAGCATCGCCGACGCCCTGGGGGCCCGGCCGAGCGAGGTCGTGTTCACCTCGGGCGGCACCGAGGCCGACAACCTCGCGATCAAGGGCCTCTACTGGGCGCGCAGGCCCCGGCGGCGCATCCTGCTCAGCTCCGTCGAGCACCACGCCGCGCTCGACCCGGCCGCGTGGCTGGCCGAGAGCCAGGGCGCCGAGGTCGAGCTGCTCGACGTCGACGAATACGGCCGGGTCCATCCCGACACGCTGCGCGCCGCCATCGAGCGCGATCCCGACGACGTCGCCATGATCAGCGTCATGTGGGCCAACAACGAGGTGGGCACGGTCCAGCCGGTCCACGTGCTGGCGGCCGTCGCCCACGACCACGGCGTCCCGTTCCACACCGACGCGGTGCAGGCGATCGGCCAGCTCCCGGTGTCGTTCGCCGAGTCCGGCGCCGACGCGCTCACGCTGACCGGCCACAAGGTCGGCGGCCCGATGGGCGTGGGCGCGCTGCTGCTGACCAGGGGGCTGACCCCGGTGTCGGTGCAGCACGGCGGAGGTCAGGAGCGCGACGTGCGCTCCGGCACGCTCGACGCGCCCGCCATCGCGGGTCTGGCCGCCGCCGTGCGGACCGCCGTGAAGGAGCAGGAGGCCCTGGGCCGCCGCCTGACGGCGCTGCGCGACGAGCTCATCCAGCGCGTCCGCCAGGCCGTCCCCGACGTCGTGCTCAACGGCGACCCGACCGGCCGGCTGCCCGGCAACGCCCACTTCTCCTTCCCCGGCTGCGAGGGCGACGCGCTGCTCATGCTGCTCGACGCCAAGGGCGTGGAGTGCTCGACCGGCTCGGCCTGCTCGGCGGGCGTGGCGCAGCCCTCGCACGTGCTGCTCGCGATGGGCGCCGACGCGGCGGCCGCGCGCGGCTCGCTCAGGTTCACCCTGGGCCACACCTCGTCAGGCGCCGACGTCGACCGCCTGATCGAGGTGCTGCCCGCGGCCGTCGAACGGGCCCGCAGGGCCGGGCTCAGCTGAGGAAGGGGGAGACCGCGGCCCAGGCGGGGTCACTGCCCACGTCGACCCGCGGCTCGCCCTCCTCCCAGCTCACGATCAGCTCCTTGGCGTGGATCGCCGCGTCGGAGGCCGGGTCGGCGTAGACGTGGATGACCCGGTGGCCGGCGGCGCTCAGGTGCGCGGCCAGCAGGGCGTCGTCGCGAAGTTTGAGCAGGCGGGCGGCCAGGCGCTCCTCGAAGTCGCGCAACGCCTTCAGCGAATCGCCGACGGGCAGGCCGTCGGCGTCGCGGTGGGCGTACGGGAGCGTGATCTCGATGTGCTGGTCGAGCAGCGGGTGGTCGACGGGTCGCAGCGGGAAGCGCGCGGTGGCCACCAGCGACGCGCCCTCGCCGGTCTGGCCCTCCAGCAGCAGCCACTCCTCGCCCTGGTAGCCCGAGGCCAGGTCGGCGACCACGGCGGGCAGGTGGACGGCGGCGACCGCGTCGATCGGCTGGAACGTGGCGGGCGTGATCTCGCCCACCCATCTGGCGACGTCGTCCTCGCCCAGCAGCCAGTCGAGGGCGAGCAGCGTCGCCTCCAGGCGGGTCTCCTCGTCGAGCTCGCTGAAGATCGGGTGGTGGGCGGCCACGTCGACGCGCGGCTGGTTGCGCGGCACGCGCAGCCCGAAGACCAGCTTGTCGAGCGCGAACTCGAACCCGCCCACGTCGAGCGTCAGCTCCAGCGCCTGCGGGTTGGCCTGCCGGGACGGATGGAACTCCCACAACAGGTCGGCCGGCGGCGCGGCCCTGGCCCAGCGGTGGGCGAGCGAGCGCAGCTCGGCGTCGCCGGCCGCGGTCACCACCAGGGCGTGCGCGGCGTTCCTGCCGGGCGCCACCTCCCAGACCAGGCCGGGGTCGATCGCGGCCACGGCGGGCGCTACCAGCTCCTCGATGCCGTCGGCCGTGCCCGCCGCCACCAGCGAGTCGAGCCGCGGCCTGGCCTCCTGCCACCACGCCCAGAACGCGGCCACGCCGTCGCCGGGCCGGCCGGCCTCTTCTTCTTCGTCCTTGCGCCCGAACAGTCGCATGCGCTGAATCCTTCCAGACGGAGCCGATGGCCGCGCACTCCCCGCCGGACAGTACGCTGGAACGGTCATGGGACTGCGTGTGCTTGCCGCCATGTCGGGCGGCGTCGATTCCGCCGTGGCCGCCGCCCGGATAGCCGAGGCCGGTCACGACGTCACTGGTGTGCATCTGGCCCTGTCGGCCAACCCTCAATCCCACCGCACGGGTGCGCGGGGCTGCTGCACGATCGAGGACTCCCGCGACGCGCGGCGGGCCGCGGACGTGATCGGCATCCCGTTCTACATCTGGGACATGGCCGAGAGGTTCCAGCGCGACGTGGTGGAGGACTTCGTGGCCGAATACGCCGCGGGCCGCACACCCAACCCGTGCCTGCGGTGCAACGAGAAGATCAAGTTCGAGGCGGTGCTCGACCGGGCGCTCGCCCTCGGCTTCGACGCCGTCGCGACCGGCCACCACGCCAAGCTGTCCGACGGCGTGCTGTCCAGGAGCGTCGACCAGGGCAAGGACCAGTCGTACGTGCTGGGGGTGCTCACCCGTGAGCAGCTCAGCCACGCGATCTTCCCGCTCGGCGGCTCCACCAAGGCCGAGGTGCGCGAGGAGGCCGCGCGGCGCGGCCTGACCGTCGCCGACAAGCCCGACAGCCACGACATCTGCTTCATCGCCGACGGCGACACCCGCGGCTTCCTGGCCGGCCGGCTCGGCGCCGAGGAGGGCCCGATCGTCGACCAGGAGGGCGCGGTGGTGGGCACCCACCAGGGCGCCCACGGCTTCACGGTCGGCCAGCGCAAGGGCCTGCACATCGACCGTCCGGCCGCCGACGGCAGGCCGCGCTACGTGTTGTCGATCGAGCCGGTCTCCAACACGGTCACGGTCGGCCCGCGCTCGGCGCTGGAGGTCACCTCGATCTCCTGCGTCCGCCCGGTCTGGAATGGCCCGTCCCGCCTCGACGACCTGACCGTGCAGCTCAGGGCCCACGGCGAGGTCTACGGCTGCCGCTTCGAGGAGGAGGCGGGTGGCCTGCGCATCGACCTCGACCGCCCGGCCACCGGCGTCGCGGCGGGCCAGGCGGCCGTGCTCTACTCCGGCGACACGGTCATCGGCTCGGCCACCATCGTCTCGGCCGCCTAAGGCAGCGTCACCGACTCGCCGACCCTGAGCCGGCGCATGTCGGCGCCCTGCTTCTCCGACTCCAGCTCCAGGTAGTTGTCCACCAGCGACAGGCCGATGTCGTTGAGCAGGCCGTCGTGCGTGGAGAACGCGCGGGCCGGGCGGACCGTGCGCAGGTACTCGACCATCTCGCTGAGCTTCATCCAGGGGGCGTTGGTCGGCGCGAGGAGGGTGGGCACCTCGACACCGGGCAAGGTGAGCGCGTCGCCGGGGTAGAACACCTCGTCGTCGAGCATGAAACCGACATTCTGCACGACGGGCGCGTCGGGGTGGTTCTTGCTGTGCCACTCGCCGAACGCCTTCACCCGGAAACCGGCCGCGTCGAAGGAATCGCCGTGCCGGACCACCTGGACCTTGACCGGCACGTCGGTCAGCGCGGCCGCGACGCCCTCGCACGTCCAGACCTCGACCCCGGCGGGGGCGGCCTTCAGCTTCTCGATGTCGAAGTGGTCGAAGTGCTGATGGGTGATCAGAACCGCGTCGACCCCGTCGAGCACCGGCTCCTGCGAGAAGGTGCCCGGGTCGATGACCAGGACCTTGCCGTTCTTCTCAAGGCGTACGCAGGCGTGCGTGAGTTTGGTGAGCTCCATTCGGCAGAGCCTACGCTTGTGCCCATGTCTACGTGGGAAGCCACCGGGGTCGGGTCACATCCGGGTGAGGATCATCTTGAGGCGATCCGTGTCGTGTTCGGCGAGTTGCCCGGCCTGCCGTACCTGCCGGAGCTGCCGGCCCGCGGGGTCGGCGCCGACATGGTCGGCAGGACGGCCGGGCTGCTGATCGACCTGCCGGTCGAGGTGCAGCCGTCCGGGTGGCGGCTGGCCGACCGGCCCGGCCGCGACCATCAGCGGGCCGTCGACCACCTGCGCCGCGACCTCGACGGGCTGGAGGAGGTCGCGCACGACTACTCCGGGCCGCTCAAGCTGCAGGTGTGCGGGCCGTGGACGCTGGCCGGGTCCCTTGAGCTGAAGTACGGCGACAAGATGCTCTCCGACGCGGGCGCCGTGCGCGACCTGGTCGCGTCGCTGGCCCAGGGGGTCGCCGACCACTGCGCCGAGGTACGGCGGCGGTTGCCGGGGGTCACCGAGATCGTGCTGCAGCTCGACGAGCCTGGGCTGCCGGGCGTGCTGGCGGGCACGGTCCCGACCGCGTCCGGGTTCGGGCGGCTGGCGGCGGTCGAGGAGTGGCGGGTGGAGGAGTCGCTGCGGCTGTTCCCCGACGCGGTGGTCCACTGCTGCGCGCCCGGGGTGCCTTATGCGCTGCTGCGGCGGGCCGGGGCGCGCGCGGTGTCGGTCGACGCGTCGCTGCTGCGCCGCAGGGACGACGACCAGCTCGGCGAGCTCTTCGAGGCCGGTGCGGGCCTGCTGCTCGGCGTCGTGCCGGGCAGGGATGTCGCGCTGCCGGACACCGGGGTGGTCGCCAGGCCCGCGGTGGAGCTGTGGCGGCGGCTCGGGTTCGCCCCCGACGGGCTGGCCGCCAAGGTCACGCTGACGCCCGCCTGCGGCCTCGCCGGAGCCTCGCCCCGCTACGCGCGCGCGGCCCTGGCGGCGTGCAGGAAGGCCGCCCAGGTGCTCAAGGACGATCCGGCAAGCGGGATGCAAGGCGGCTGAGTAGCGTCCTTGCCATGATTGTTCGCGCTCTGGCCGTCGGTGCCGCCATGCTGATCGCGTCCGCCTCGATCGCCGTCCCCGCCGGGGCCTCGGCCAACCCCGAGATCTGGAGCTGGGGGTCGATCTACTCCGCCGACCGGGCCGGGAAGGCCAAGGGCAAGGTCCTGCTCGACCGGCCGGGGTTCGTGGTCAGCGGCAGGCTGTACGACTTCCCCGGCCGTTCCGGGTGCTCGTGGTTGCAGCTGCGCTGGGTCAAGGACGGCGGCGGCGACGGGCACAAGACGTACCGCAACTGCTCGGGCACCAAGCCGCTGGAGTTCTCGCTCAAGACCGGCTACATGCTCTCCATCGAGGGCAGGGTCTGCCGGGGCACGGCAAGGAAGATCACCGGTAACTGCTCGGTCTGGGAAGGCGTCTGGGCCCAGGGCGGATGACCGGCGGAGTCGTTCCTGTCGGGGCCCGGCGGTAGCGTTTGCTCAGCGTGTCTGACGTGGAAGGAGACCCAGCGTGAGCGAGCGTGACACCGAGGTCGGGGGCGTGCCCGTGGCCGCGCTCAAGCGGCATGCGGAGCTGAGCGAGCTGGTCGAGGACGCGCGCTGGCGCTACTACGTGCTCGACCAGCCGACGGTCAGCGACGCGCAGTTCGACGAGTGGTTCGGCGAGCTGCTCACGCTGGAGCAGGCCCATCCGGAGCTGCAGACGCCCGACTCGCCCACCCAGAAGGTGGGCGCGCCGGTCTCGGGCGACTTCACCAAGGTCAGCCACCTCAACCGCATGGAGAGCCTCGACAACGCCTTCAACCAGGCCGACATGGCCGCCTGGATGGCCCGCGTCGAGCGGCTGGCCGAGCGCGACCCGGGGCCCTACCTGTGCGAGCTGAAGATCGACGGGCTGGCCATCGCGTTGGTCTACCGCGACGGCAAGCTGGAGCGCGGCGCGACCCGGGGCGACGGCCGGGTCGGCGACGACGTCACGGCCAACGTGCGCACGATCAAGGGGGTGCCCCACCGGCTCAAGGGCGAGGGCGTCCCGAGCCTGGTCGAGGTGCGCGGCGAGGTCTACATCCCGGTCGAGGGCTTCAGGCAGCTCAACGAGCAGCTCGTGGAGCAGGGCAAGCCGCCGTTCGCCAATCCGCGCAACTCGGCGGCGGGCACGCTGCGGCAGAAGGACGCGCGCGTCACCGCCCAGCGCCCGCTGCGCATGCTCGTGCACGGCATCGGCGTCTGGGAGGGCTCGGCCGTGCCGCGCGCCCAGTCGGAGGTCTACGAGCGGCTGCGGGAGTTCGGGCTGCCGGTCAGCGACCTGTTCCAGGTGGTGCCCGGCCTCACCGAGGTCGACGAGTTCATCGAGCACTACCGGGTGCACCGGCACGATCCGGCGTACGAGATCGACGGGGTCGTGGTCAAGGTCGACGACTTCCGCACGCAGCGGGAGCTGGGGTCCACCTCCCGGGCCCCGCGCTGGGCCATCGCCTTCAAATACCCGCCGGAGGAGGTCAACACCAAGCTGCTCGACATCCAGGTGGGGGTGGGCCGCACCGGCCGGGTCACGCCGTACGCGGTGATGGAGCCCATCGTGGTCGCGGGCTCGACCGTCGAGCGGGCCACCCTGCACAACGCGGCCACGGTGATCAAGAAGGGCGTGCTCGTCGGCGACACCGTGGTGCTGCGCAAGGCGGGCGACGTCATCCCCGAGATCGTCGGCGCGGTCACGGCGTTGCGCGACGGCTCCGAGCGGGAGTTCGTCATGCCGACCCACTGCCCGGAGTGCGGCACCGAGCTGGCCTACGAGAAGGAGGGCGACGCCGACCTGCGCTGCCCCAACGCCCGCAGCTGCCCCGCGCAGATCCGCGAGCGCCTCTACTTCGCGGCCGGCCGGCGCGCGCTCGACATCGACGGGCTGGGTTACGTGGCGGCGACCGCGCTCACCCAGCCGGTGCCGCCGCAGGAGCCCGTCCTGCGCACCGAGGCCGACCTGTTCGACCTGACGATCGAGCAGCTCATGCCGATCCGGTCGGTCGTCCGCGACCAGGACACCGGCCTGCCCAAGCTCGACCCCGAGACCGGCGAGCAGAAGGTCGTCTCCCTGTTCGCCAACCTCGACGGCGGGCCCAGCCAGGCCGCCCGCACGCTGGTCGACGAGCTCGCCCGCGCCAAGTCGGCGCCGCTCGCGCAGGTGCTGGTCGCGCTGTCGATCCGGCACGTCGGGCCGCCGACGGCCCGCGACCTCGCCGACTCCATGCGGTCGATCGACGCCATCATGAACGCCTCGGAGGAGGAGCTGGCCTCGGTCAAGGGCATCGGGCCGCGGGTGGCGGCGACGATCCGGGAGTGGTTCGAGGTCGACTGGCACCGGGAGATCGTCGAGCGGTGGCGGCGGGCCGGGGTGCGGATGGACGACGGCCCCGCTCCGGAGAAGACCGAGCCCCAGATCCTGGAGGGGCTGACGTTCGTGGTCACCGGGACGCTGGAGGCGTACACCCGCGACACCGCGTCCGAGGCGCTGACCGGCCGGGGCGGAAAGGTGGCCAGTTCGGTGTCGAAGAAGACGTCGTTCCTGGTGGCGGGGGAGAACGCCGGGTCGAAGTACGACAAGGCGGTCAGCCTGAAGGTGCCGATCCTCGACGAGCAGGGGTTCGAGCTGCTTCTGAAGGAGGGCCCGGAGGCCGCGGCGCGCGTGGCGGTCGTCGAGGAGGGGTAGCGGAGCCCGGCTCGCCCTTGCGGCGGGGCTGGTGTTCGGTGGCCTCGCGGATGGGCGCCCGGCGGGCTGGGGATCAGAGTTGTGTACGGACTGTCGATGGCCGCGCTACCCATAGTGGTTTTTGGGTATATGTCGGAAAGGAGAAGTGACGGAACGTACGCGCTTGGTTTCGCGAAGTGGGGTGAAGGTCGTACCCTCCCATAGTGACCTAATGGGGGTTCTGTTACCGATGACTGACCCAACCGACACCCGTGACACCGGTCCACGCGTCGGCACGCCGCTCTGGGCGTTCCTCGCGGGCATCACCGTGATCGGCTTCACCGCGCTGATCGTGGCCCTGCTCAGGCTGGATCCGGCCGCGCTGGCGGAGCTCGCCCGCACCCCGCTGTTCTGGGTGCTGGCGGTGCTGGTGATGCTGGGCGAGCTGCGGCCCGTCATGGTGTCCTCGGCGACCGCGGTCGGCGGCACCTACCCGTCGACCATGTTCACCTTCGCGGTGCTGCTGCACTTCGGGCTGTCCACGGCCGTGCTCATGCAGGCCGTCGCCATCGCCATGAACGGCGTCGTGACGCGCAAGGCGTGGCACCGGGTCATGTTCAACGTCGCCCAGTCCACCCTCGCGCTCACCGCCGCGGCCGTGGTGCTCGGGCTGTTCGGCGTCGTGCCGGGCCCGGCCGTGCCGTGGACGCCCACCGGGGCCGACCTGCCGGCGATCGCGCTGGCCGGCGTGGCCTACTTCGCCACCAGGGCCGCGCTCGTGTCCGGGGCGGTCGCCCTGCACGAGCGGCGCTCGATCGTCCGCGTGCTGCGGGTCACCGCCGGGCCGCAGGGGCTCGTCTACACCGCGCTGCTGGGCCTCGCGCCGCTGGTCGTCGTGGTGATGGACCATTCCCCCGGCCTCGTGCCGCTCTTCGTCGCCCCCCTCGCCGCCGTCTACTTCACCGCCACGCTGTCCATGCGCCGCGACCACCAGGCCATGCACGACGAGCTGACCGGCCTGCCCAACCGCAAGATGCTCATCGTCAGCACGGAGGAGGCGCTGGCCGAGTCCCGCCACGACGAGCGGGTCGGGCTGTTCCTCCTCGACCTCGACCGGTTCAAGGAGGTCAACGACACGATGGGCCATCCGGTGGGCGACCGCCTGCTGCAGATGGTGGCCCACCGGCTCACCCACTCCGTCCGTCCGGGTGACGTGGTGGCCAGGCTCGGCGGCGACGAGTTCGCCGTGCTGCTGCCCTCGATCAGAGACGCCAACGCCGCCAGGGAGGTGGCCGCCAGGCTGCGGGCCGCCCTGACCGAGCCCGTGCGCCTGGAGGGCATGAGCTTCGACCTCGACGGCTCGGTCGGCATCGCGCTCTTCCCCGACCACGCCCCCGACTTCGAGCTGCTGCTGCAACGCGCCGACGTGGCCATGTACCTGGCCAAGGAAGGGCGTACCGGGGTAGAGCTCTACCAGCCCGACAAAGACCGGAACTCGCCCGAACGGCTCAACCTGCTGGGCGACCTGCGTCGCGCCATCGACAACAGCGAGCTGCAACTGCACTACCAGCCCAAGGTCAGCCTGGCCGGCGGCGCGGTGACCGGGGTGGAGGCCCTGCTGCGCTGGTGCCATCCGGTGCACGGGCCGATCCCGCCGTCGGACTTCGTCCCGCTGGCCGAGCAGACGTACCTGATGCGCCAGCTCACTGAATACGTCATCGAGGCCGCGCTCGAGCAGGCCGCCCGCTGGTGGCACACCGGCCTGCAGGTGCAGATCTCGGTCAACATCTCGGCCCGCGACCTGCTCGACGCGGCGCTGCCCGAGCAGCTGGAGGTCGGCCTGACCCGGTACGGCCTGCCGCCCGCCGCGATCCAGCTGGAGGTCACCGAGCGCATCCTGACCGGCGACCAGGCCTACACCCAGGAGACCATCAAGGCGCTGGCCACGCTCGGCGTCCCGCTGTCCCTCGACGACTTCGGCACCGGCTACTCCTCGCTGATCAGGCTCCAGCGCCTGGCGGTCTCCGAGGTCAAGATCGACGCCTCGTTCGTCCGCCGCATCGCCGAGTCCGAGGACGACGACCGCATCGTCCGCTCGATCGTCGACCTGGTCCGCTCGCTCGGCCTGCGCTCGGTGGCCGAGGGCGTGGAGTCCGACGACGTCGCCCTGCGGCTGGCCGAGATGGGCTGCGACCTGGGCCAGGGCTGGCTGTTCTGCCAGCCCATGCCGGCCGCCGAAGCCACCGCCTGGCTCAGGGGCCGCTGCGAGCCGGCGCCGGCGATCGAGTTCGGCTACCAGTCCGAGGTCACCCAGACGGCCTGAACGATTACAGGAGTCGACTTCGTCGAAGCACACTTCGTCGAAGTACACTTCGATGTCTCTGGGGGCGTCTTGATCCCGAAGCCTGAACGGATCTTCGCGCGCGACTTCGAGTGGGAGGCTCTGACCGCCTTCGTCGAGCGTTCCGGTCCCCGGCCGCGGCCCCGGCTCGGCGTCGTCAGCGGCAGGCGCCGCCAGGGCAAGACGTTCCTGGTCGAGTCGCTCGCGCGCAAGACGGGCGGCTTCTATTTCGGCGCGACAGAGGGCACCCCGACGGAGTCGCTGAACCTCTTCGCCGCCGCCCTGGCCCGGTACGTGGGGGCTTCGGCGCCGTTCCGTTTCACGACCTGGGACGAGGCGATCGGCCAGCTCTTCGCCGTCAGCGCCGAGCGCCGCGCTCTCATGGTGATCGACGAGTTCCCCTACCTCAGCAAGGCGTCGCCGGCCCTGCCCTCGATCATCCAGCAGGCCATCGACCGGGCGGTCTTCGACGAAGTGCCGGCGTCCCTGCTGTTGTGCGGCTCGGCGATGTCCGTGATGGGCCGGCTGCTGGCAGGCAACGCGCCGTTGAGGGGGCGGGCTTCCATGGAACTCGCGGTCCGGCCGTTCGACTACCGCCTCGCCGCCCAGTACTGGGGGATCACCGATCCGCAGCTGGCCGTGAAGGTGCACGCGATCGCCGGCGGGACCCCCGCGTACCTGCCCCTGGCCAACGACGACAGGCCGGACGGCCTGGAGGACTTCGACGCCTGGGTGCGGCGCACGGTGCTCTCGCCCTTGACCCCGCTCTTCAAGCAGGCCCGCCATCTCCTCGAAGAGGAGGCGGAGGTGCGGGACACCGCCATGTACAAGTCCGTGCTGGCGGCCGTGGCCACCGGGAACGGCACCCGGGGCGGCATCGCGAGTTATGTGGGGCGCAAGGCGTCCGACATCGGCCATCACCTCAACGTGCTGGAGGACAGCAACCTGCTTCGCAGGGAGGTGGACGTCTTCCGCTCCTCGCGGTCGGTCTACCGCGTGTGCGAGCCGCTCATCCACTTCTACGAGGTCGTGATGCGACCGCAGTGGGGGCCGCTGGAGAGCGGCCGGGCCGAGTCCGTGTGGCAGGACGGCCGGGCCGGCTTCAGCGACCAGGTGCTCGGCCCGCACTTCGAGGAGATGTGCCGTCAGTTCCACCTGCTGGAACCCGATGTCCTGGGAGACTCGCCCGGCGAGATCGGCGCGGGAACCGTCGTCGACCCCGTACGGCACGAGCAGATCCAGATCGACGTCGCGGTCTTCGCGCCGGCGATGCGCGGCGAGCGCAAGCGGGTGTTGTCGCTGGGCGAGGCGAAGTGGGGCAAGGTCATGGGCCCCCGGCACGTCGCCCGGCTCAGGAGGGCGCGGGACCTGCTCGACGCCAAGGGGTACGACGTGCGGGACGCCAAGCTGGTCTGCTACAGCGGGGCGGGATTCGAGGCCGCGCTGGCCCAGGAGAGCGACGTGCTGGCGATCGGCCTGGACCAGCTCTACGGATGAGTGTGTTTCCGCCGGGTTAAGGGTTCGGGCCTGCGGCGTCAAGCCCCCTAGGATGGCAGTGTCCCAAACTCCATCCACGAAACGGGTTCAACGACTCATGTCCGCCATAACCCGCGACGAGGTCGCCCACCTGGCCCGGTTGTCCAGGCTGGCGCTCACCGACGACGAGCTCGACCACTACGCCACCCAGCTCGATGCCATCATCGAGTCGGTCGCGAAGGTGGCCGAGGTCGCCGCCGAGGACGTGCCGCCTTCGTCGCACGCGCTTCCGCTGACCAATGTCTTCCGCGCCGACGAGGTGCGACAGTCCCTGACGCCCGAGCAAGCCCTTTCCGGCGCTCCCGCCGTCGAGGACGACCGCTTCCGTGTGCCGCGCATCCTCGGGGAGGAGGCATGAGTCTGATCCGCAAGACCGCCGCCGAACTGGGCGCGATGATCGCCGCGGGTGAGGTGTCGGCCGCCGAGGTGGCCGAGGCGCATCTCGACCGCATGGCCGAGGTGGAGCCCAAGGTCCAGGCGTTCCTGCACGTCGACCGGGAGACGACCCTTGAGCAGGCGCGGGCGGTCGACGCCCGGCTGCGTGCGGGCGAGAAGCTCGGGCCGCTGGCCGGGGTGCCGGTCGCGCACAAGGACATCTTCGCCACCCGCGACATGCCGACCACGGCCGGGTCCAAGATCCTCGAAGGGTGGCGGCCGCCGTACGACGCGACCGTGACCGCGCGCCTGCGCGCGGCCGGGCTGGTCATCCTCGGCAAGACGAACCTCGACGAGTTCGCCATGGGCTCCTCCACGGAGAACTCCGCCTACCACCCGACCCGCAACCCGTGGGACCTGGACAGGATCCCGGGCGGCTCGTCCGGCGGGTCCAGCGCGGCCGTCGCCGCGTACGAGGCGCCGCTGTCCACGGGCACCGACACCGGTGGCTCGATCCGGCAGCCCGCCGCCGTCACCGGCATCGTGGGCATGAAGCCCACCTATGGCGGTTCGTCCCGGTACGGGCTGATCGCGTTCGCGAGCTCGCTCGACACGCCGGGGCCGTTCGCGCGGAACGTGCTCGACGCGGCGCTGCTGCAGGAGGCGTTCTCCGGGCACGACCCGATGGACTCCACGTCGGTCGACGCGCCGGTACCGAGCGTCGTCGAGGCGGCCAGGAACCCCGACGTGTCCGGCATGCGCATCGGCGTGGTGAAGGAGTTCGCCGGCGAGGGCTACCAGCCGGGCGTGCTGGCCCGCTACCACGAGGTCGTCAAGCTGCTGGAGTCGCTGGGCGCCACGGTCGTCGAGGTGTCCTGCCCGTCGTTCACGACCGCGCTGCCGGCGTACTACCTGATCGCGCCGTCGGAGTGCTCGTCCAACCTGGCCCGCTTCGACGCCATGCGTTACGGCCTGCGCGTCGGCGACGACGGCACCCGCAGCGCCGAGGAGGTCATGGCGCTGACCAGGGCGGCCGGGTTCGGCCCCGAGGTCAAGCGGCGTATCATGCTGGGCACGTACGCGCTGTCCAGCGGCTACTACGACGCCTACTACGGCCAGGCGCAGAAGGTGCGCACGGTCATCTCGCGGGAGTTCCAGGCGGCCTACGAGCAGGTCGACGTGCTGGTCTCGCCGACCACGCCGACCACGGCGTTCCGGCTGGGCGAGCGCACCGACGACCCGATGGCGATGTACCTCGCCGACCTGTGCACCATCCCGTCCAACCTCGCGGGCAACGCGGCCATCTCGGTGCCGTGCGGCCTGGCCGACGAGGACAACCTGCCGGTCGGCCTGCAGATCATGGCCCCGGTTCTGGCCGACGACCGTTGTTACCGCGTCGGCGCCGCCGTCGAGAAGGCCCTGGAGAGCCGCTGGGGCGGCCCGCTGCTGAAGGAGGCCCCGTCGCTATGACCATGGTCTATGACGAAGCGCTCGACAGGTTCGAGCCGGTGCTCGGGCTGGAGACGCACGTCGAGCTCGGCACCAAGTCGAAGATGTTCTGCGGCTGCAAGACCGCCTTCGGCGCCCCGGCCAACACCCAGGTCTGCCCGACCTGCCTGGCGCTGCCCGGCTCGCTGCCCGTGGCCAACGCCATGGCCATCGAGTCGACGATCCGCATCGGCCTGGCGCTGAACTGCTCGATCGCCGAATGGTGCCGCTTCGCCCGGAAGAACTACTTCTATCCGGACATGCCGAAGAACTACCAGATCTCCCAGTACGACGAGCCGCTCTGCTTCGACGGCTACGTCGACGTCGAGGTCAACGGCGAGACCGTGCGCATCGAGATCGAGCGGGTGCACCTGGAGGAGGACACCGGCAAGTCCACCCACGTGGGCGGCGCGACCGGCCGCATCCACGGGGCCGACTACTCGATCGTCGACTACAACCGCGCGGGCATCCCGCTGGTGGAGATCGTCACCAAGCCCATCCCGGGCACCGACCGGCTCGCGCCGGAGGTGGCCAAGGCGTACGTCACCGAGCTGCGCGAGATCATGCGCTCGCTCGGCGTGTCCGACGTGCGCATGGAGGAGGGCTCGCTGCGCTGCGACGTCAACGTCTCGCTCATGCCGCGCGGGTCGTCGGAGTGGGGCACCCGCACCGAGACCAAGAACGTCAACTCGCTGCGCAGCGTCGAGCGGGCGGTGCGCAGCGAGATCGAGCGCCAGGCGGGGGTCCTCGCCGAGGGCGGCAAGATCATCCAGGAGACGCGGCACTTCCACGAGGACACCGGCACCACCACGTCCGGCCGGTCCAAGGAGGAGGCCCAGGACTACCGGTACTTCCCGGAGCCCGACCTGGTGCCGATCGAGCCCGACCCGGCGTGGGTGGCCGAGCTGAAGGCGGCGCTGCCCGAGCTGCCGTCGGTCAAGCGCAAGCGGCTGCAGGCCGAGTGGGGTCTGTCCGACCTCGACATGCAGGCCATGCACAACGCCGACGCGATCGACCTGGTCGAGGCCACGGTCGCGGCCGGCGCCCCGGCGGCCGACGCGCGCAAGTGGTGGATGGGCGAGCTGGCGCGGCGCGCCAACGAGAGCGGCGTGGCGCTGGCCGAGCTGCCCATCACGCCGGCCCAGATCGCCAGGGTCACCGAGCTGGTGGCCTCGGGCGCGCTCAACGACAAGCTCGCCCGGGAGGTGCTCGAAGGCGTGCTGGCCGGTGAGGGCACGCCCGACGAGGTGGTCGAGGCGCGCGGCCTGCAGATCGTCAACGACGAGGGCGAGCTGTCGGCGATCATCGACCAGGTGCTGGCCGGCAACGCGGACGCGGTCGAGAAGGTGCGGTCCGGGAAGATCGCCGCCGCCGGTGCGCTGGTGGGTGGCGTGATGAAGGCCAGCCGCGGCAAGGCCGACGCGGCCCGCGCCCGGCAGCTCATCCTGGAGAAGCTGGGCGTCTCGGAGTAGGCACGGCCCATCCGCGGGGCCTGCGGTGGTCCCGCGGATGCGCGCACATCGGCGGGGCCCCTGGTGGTCCCGCCGATCCGGACATATCGACGGGGCCACCGAGGGGGCGCGCTCGCGGGCGCCGTGCCTTCCGCGCGTTCCGCCGCCGGAAGGCGGGTCCCAAGAACCACCGGGCGACGTTCCCGGTGGGCGGGCCGGTCAGTCCTCGCGTGACACGGGTGTGACCGCATCGACGCCGCGGCGTGCCATCAGCCGCCCCATCAGCCGCCGCAACAACGGCGTGAGCAGCGCGAGCAGGGCGAGGGCGAGGAGCACGGCGGCGATCGGGCTGCGTACCAGCACGCTGACGTCGCCCGCGCCGATGGCGAGCGCGCGGCGGAGCTGGATCTCGGCCATCGGCCCGAGGATCATGCCGATCACCGCGGGCGCGACGGGCAGGCCGAAGCGGCGCATGGAGAACCCGAGCAGGCCGAGGACGTACAGGACGAACAGGTCCACGACGGTGCCGTTCACGGCGTAGACGCCGAGCGCGGCGAACAGCACGATCCCGGCGTACAGGTACGGCCGGGGGATGCGCAGGACGCGTGCCCACAGGGGAGCCAGCGGCAGGTTCAGCACCAGCAGCATCGTGTTGCCGACGAACAGCGAGGCGATCATCGCCCACACCAGCGCCGGGTTGTGGTCGAAGAGCTGGGGGCCGGGCTGCAGGCCGTACTGCTGGAAGGCGGCCAGCAGGATGGCGGCCGTGGCCGACGTGGGCAGGCCCAGCGTGAGCAGCGGGACCAGGGTCCCGGCGGCCGAGGCGTTGTTGGCCGCCTCCGGGCCCGCGACGCCCTCGATGGCGCCCTTGCCGTACTCCTCCTTGGCAACGCCCTTGGCCAGGCGTTTCTCGGCCGCGTACGACAGGAACGTGGGGATCTCCGCGCCCCCGCCGGGCAGCGCGCCGAACGGGAACCCGAGCGCGGTCCCGCGCAGCCAGGGGAGCCAGGAGCGCCGCCAGTCGGCGCGGCCCATCCACGCCCGGCCCACGGGCACCACCTCGGGCGCGGCGTGCCGCAGCCGGGAGGCCACGTACAGGGCCTCGCCGACCGCGAACAGGCCGACCGCGACGATCACCACGTCGATGCCGTCGAGCAGCTGCGGGACGCCGAGCGTGAGCCGCGCCTGACCGGTCTGCTGGTCGATGCCGATCAGCCCGATCACCAGCCCCAGCCCCAGGGAGGCCAGCCCGCGCACGACCGAACGCGACAACACCGACGACACGGCGGTGAAGGCCAGGATCGCCAGCGCGAAGTAGTCCTCGGGGCCGAACGAGATCGCGAAGCTCACCACGGCGGGCGCGGCCACCACCAGCAGCGCGGTGGCGATCGTGCCGGCCACGAACGACCCGACGGCCGCCGTCGCCAGGGCCTGCGCCGCCCGCCCGCGCCTGGCCATCTTGTTGCCCTCCAGGGCGGTGATCATGGAGGACGACTCGCCGGGCGTGTTGAGCAGGATGGAGGTGGTCGAGCCGCCGTACATGCCGCCGTAGTAGATGCCGGCGAACATGATGAACGCGCTGGCCGGCGGCACGGTGAAGGTGATCGGCAGCAGCAGCGCCACGGTCATCGCGGGCCCGATGCCGGGCAGCACGCCGACCAGGGTGCCGAGGGTGACGCCGACCAGGGCGTACAGGAGGTTGACGGGGGTGAGCGCGGCGGCGAAGCCGTCCATGAGGAGCTGGAACGAGCCCATCTCAGATCACCCCGCCGAGCGGGCCGGCCGGCAGCGAGACGCCGAGGCCCTTGACGAACAGCAGGTACGTCGTCACGCCGAGGACCACGGCCACCACGGCGGCCCGCACCTTGTGCTCGGCCCCGAGCACGACCGACAGGCCGAAGAACAGCAGGCTCGCGCCGATGACCCAGCCGAGCACGTCGAGGAGCGCGGCGAAGGCCAGGAAGACGCCGCTGACCAGCCCGACGCTGCGCCAGTCGGTGGGCGCGTCCGCGTCCACGTCCTCGCTCTCCTCGGGGTCGCCGGCGCCGCCGCGCAGCACGTCGATCACGTAGAACAGGCCGATCAGCACCATGGCCCCGCCGACCAGCATGGGGAAGAAGCGCGGCCCGAGGCCGAGCTGGGAGGCCGCGGCCGAGACGTCGAGCGTGCCGACCATCACGAACACGCCCAGCCCGAGCACCACGACCGCCAGCCCGAGTTCGGGCCGCCACCAGCGAGCCATCAGGACACGAGCCCCATTTCGGCGATGATGCCCTTGACCTTGGTCTCCTCGGACTTCAGGTAGTCGGCGAACTGCTGCCCGGTCTGGAAGGAGTCGATCCAGCCGTTCTTGGCGACGGCGTCCTTCCAGGGCTGGGAGTCGTGCATCTTGGTGACCAGGTCGGTGAGGGACTTCTTGGCGGCGTCGTCCAGGCCGCCGGGGGCGACGAAGCCGCGCCAGTTGGCCAGCTCGACGTCCAGGCCGCCCTCCTTCAGCGTCGGCGCGTCCAGGCCGGCCACGCGCGAGCCGCTGCTGACGGCCAGCGCCCGCAGCTTGCCGGACTTGACGTGCTCGGCGAACTCGCCGACGCCCGAGATGCCCGCGCTGACCTTGCTGCCCAGCAGCGCGTTGAGCGCCTCGCCGCCGCCGGAGTGGGCGATGTAGTTGACCTGCTTGGGGTCCACGCCCGCGGCCTTGGCCATCAGCCCGGCCACGATGTGGTCGGTGCCGCCCGCCGAGCCGCCCGCGACGGAGACCTTCGCCGGGTCGGCCTTCCACGCGGCGACCATGTCGGCCAGCGTCTTGAACGGGGAGTCGGCCGGGACCACGACGATCTCGTACTCCTCGGTCAGCTTGGCGATGGGGGTGGTCTCGGCCAGGGTGACCTTCGACTTGTTCTGCTCGATCGCGCCCACCATGACCAGGCCCATGGTCATCAGCAGGTTGCCGTTGCCCTTCTCGCCGGCGAGCTGGGCCAGGCCGATCGTGCCGCCCGCGCCCGGCACGTTGTAGACCTCGACCTTGCGCTTGGGGTCGGCCGTCTTGAGGGCCTGCTCGGCCGTACGGGCGGTCTGGTCCCAGCCGCCGCCGGCCGCCGCGGGGGCCATGATCCGCAGGGATCCGTCGCCGCCGGAGGCGCCGGTTTCGCCGCAGCCGGACAGGGCGGCGACGGAGAGTGCCGCCAGGGCGGCGGCGAATACGCGCAAGCGCATGATCACTCCAAGGGGGGATTCGCACAGTCGTAGGGCTGCGATGGTGATGCCCGTTCCCTGCCCGGTCGAGGCTTTGGGCGGTTGCCGTCATAGTGGTCGTATTGGTCGCGACCTGGCCGTGACCTGGCTTTGTTTCCATGTGGGCGTGCGCAGGGTTACCGACGCCCCCCTCGGCACCCAGCTGTTCGTGCTCCAGATGGTGATCGTGCTGCTCGCCGTCGGAGGCACGGCAGGCGTGTGGGCGGGGCACACGAGGGAGCAGCTCGACGCGCTGCACCAGCAGCGCGCCCTGGCCATCGCCCAGTCGGTGGCCGCCCTTCCGCAGGTGCGCGACGCCTTCCGGCTGGAGAACCCGGAGTCGGTGCTGCAGCCGCTGGCGCTCAGCGTCCAGCACGAGACCGGAGCCGACTACGTGGCCATCGCCAACGCCGAGCAGAAGCGTTACGCCCATCCCAACGCCGCCCTGATCGGCAAGCGGCTGTCCACCGACGGCACCGCGGTCCTGCGTACGGGCCGGAGCTGGGTCGGCACCGAGACGGGCACGATCGGCACCACGGTCAGGGGCAAGACTCCCATCCGCGACGAATACGGCAACGTCATCGGCCTGGTGTCGGTCGGCGTGCTGCAGACCACGGTCACCGGCCAGCTCGGCGGCGCGCTGCCGCCGCTGATCTGGACCGCGCTGGCCGTGCTGCTGGCCGGTCTGGCGCTGGCCGCGCTGATCACCGCCCGGGTACGCAGGCAGACGTTCGGGCTGGAGCCGCGCGAGATCGCCGCGCTGCTGGAGCAGCGCGAGGGGGTGCTGCACGGCGTGAAGGAGGGCGTGCTCGCCCTCGACCTGGCCGGGCGGGTCACGCTGGTCAACGACGCGGCCCGCGACCTGCTCGGCGACCTCGGGGCCGACGTGACCAGCATGCCGGTCTCCGAGCGCATGCGCGACGTGCTGACCGGCGCCGACCCGGGCGAGGACCGCGTGGTGCTGCACGGCGAGCGGGTGCTGGTGCTCAACAGGACCCCGGTCGCGGTACGCGGCCGGCACCGCGGCTGGGTCGTCACCCTGCGCGACCGCACCGAGCTGGTCCGCCTGGCCCGCGAGCTGGACGACACCAGCAGCGCGACCGAGGCCCTGCGCGCCCAGGCCCACGAGTTCGCCAACCGCATGCACACCGTCGTCGGCCTGCTGGAGCTCGGCGAGCACGAGGCCGCGATCGGCTTCATCACCCGCACCACCTCCGGCGCGTACGCCACCGGCCTGCGCGAACGCGTCCAGGACCCCACGCTGGCCGCGCTGCTGCTGGCCAAGTCGGCCGAGGCGGCCGAGCGCGGGGCGCGGCTGGTGCTGGCCGAGGACTCCGCCGTGCCGGAGGGCGCGCTCGGCGACCCGCAGGACGCCGTCCTCGTGGTCGGCAACCTGGTCGCCAACGCGATCGACGCGCTCGACGGCGCGGGCGGCACGGTCGAGGTCTCGGTCGTGGCCGACGCCGATGGCCTGCACGTCCGCGTCGGCGACTCGGGCCCCGGCATCACCCCCGAGCTGGTGGAGGAGGTCTTCAGGGAGGGGTTCACGACGAAGGCCGCCCTGTCGGGGCCGCGCGGCCTGGGCCTGGCCCTGACCCGGCAGGCGTGCCTGCGCCGGGGCGGCTGGGTCCGGGTGCGCAACGCCGGCGGCGCCGTCTTCACCGCCCTGCTGCCCGCCGAGGCCCGCGCGTGAACGACGTACGGGTCCTGGTGGTGGACGACGACTTCATGGTCGCCCGCATCCACGGCGGGTACGTCGCGCGCGTGCCCGGCTTCGAGGTCGTCGCCGTGGCGCACACCGGGGCCGACGCGCTCGCCGCCGTGGCCGAGCTCCGGCCCGACCTGGTCCTGCTCGACATCTACCTGCCCGACATGTCCGGCCTGGAGGTGCTCAAGGCCATCGACGACGTGGACGTCCTGATGATCAGCGCGGCCCGCGACGTCGCCACGGTCAGGGAGGCCATGCGCGGCGGCGCGGTCAACTACCTGATCAAGCCGTTCACCGCGGCCGCGCTCACCGAACGCCTGCGCCAGTACGCCGACACCCGCAGGAGGCTCACCGCCATCGGCCCCCAGGCCCGCCAGGACGACGTGGACCGGCTGTTCGGCGCGCCCAAGCAGCCCGTCCCGGTGCCCAAGGGCCTGTCGCCGGCCACCTGCGCGCTGGTGGCGCAGGCGCTGCGCGCGGCCGGGCGCGACCTGTCGGCGGCCGAGACGGCCGAGCTCACGGGCCTGTCGAGGGTGAGCGCGCGGCGGTATCTGGAGCACCTGTGCGCGTCGGGCCGGGCCGAGCTCCACCCCAGGTACGGCACCGCGGGACGGCCGGAACATCGCTACCGGTGGCTAGGTTGACACACTTCCGTATTCGTTTCTGGTGACATAGTCGGACACTCGTGCCTTACTGTTGCCTGAGACTTGGCTGCGGACCGGGAGGAGATTGAGGCGTGCGAAACGCCGGACCGATCGAATCACCGACCGACCCGTTCGCCTCGGTGCCGATGCCCACGTCGGGTGTCTCCAAGAAGCCGCGGATCGAAGGATTACCTCCGGGCGTGTCCCGTGACATCTTCGGCCCGCAGGACCAGCAGGAGCCCCGGCCGGCCCCAGGACCGAGCGCGCCCGGCGGTCAGACCGGCGGTGCGCTGCCACCGAAGGCGCCGCCCGCGCAGCCGTGGCCGATGAAGGACAAGGACCCCGCCGCGCCCGCCCCCGTGTTCGGGGGCGGCGGCGACCGGCCGCCCGCCTTCGAGCCTGAGCCCGCCCGCCGGCGCCGTCTGCTGCCCGGGGTGCTGGTGCTGGTGCTCGTCCTGGCCACGCTGGCGTACGTGGTGCCGGCCGTGATGATGTCGGGGGCCGTGCTGCGCGGCACCCGGGTGGGCGGCGTGGAGATCGGCGGCCTGACCGTCACCCAGGCGGCCGACAAGCTGCGCACCGAGCTGGGCCCCAGGCTCAGCCGGCCGGTCACGGTGAACATCAACGGCAAGAAGGACACCGTCCAGCCCGACGAGGCCGGACTCGAGCTCGACGTGGTCGGCACCATCGGGCAGGCCCCCAGCGGCTTCCCCGGCCCCGTCGAGGTCTGGCGCGGCCTGACCGGCACGACCGACGTCCCGCCCAAGATCACCATCGACTCCTCCCAGCTCACCAGGACCGTCGAGGGCCTGGCCGAAGGCGTGGACAAGCAGGCCCGCGAGGGCAGGGTGACCTTCTCGGGGCTGGAGCCCAAGGCCCGCATGCCCGAGGACGGCGTGCTCCTCGACCGGGACGACGCCGTGCGCCGGATCGGCGAGGCGTTCCTGCGCGGCGGCGGCGCGGTGGTGCTGTCCATGCGCCCGGCCAAGCCCGCCACCTCGACCGAGAACGTCGAGTCGGCCCTGGCCGCGGCCAGGAAGGCCGTCTCCGCGCCCGTCACGCTGACCCTCGCCGGCAAGCAGGCCCAGCTCACCCCGGCCATGATCGCCGCCCATCTGACCTACGTGCCGGACGGTGACGGTGCGCTCGTCCCCGAGTTCGACGCGGAGGCCGCGCTCGCGCCGGTGGAGAACAGCCTCGTGGACGCCACCCAGCAGCCGCGCGACGCGACGTACCAGATCGTCGGCGACAAGCCGGTGCTGGTGCCCGCGCGCAAGGGCAGGGGCGTGAACGCCAAGCTGCTGGCCCGCGACGTCGAGAAGCTGCTCGCCTCCGCCGGCCCCCGGACCGTGGAGGTCAAGCTGGGCGTGGTCACCCCGGAGGTCACCACGAGCCAGCTCCGCGGCCTCGGCATCAAGGAGAACGTCGGCACGTTCAGCACGACCTTCGACTGCTGCCCGCCGCGCGTCACCAACATCCGGCGCATGGCCCAGCAGCTCGACGGCAGGCTGGTCAAGCCGGGCGAGACGTTCTCGCTCAACGAGGCGACCGGCGAGCGCACGGTCGAGGACGGCTACGTCCGGGCCGGCCAGATCGTCGGCGGCCGGATGGTCGACATCGTCGGCGGCGGCGTCTCCCAGTTCGCCACCACCCTGTACAACGCGGCCTTCCTCGGCGGCTTCGACCTGGTCGAGCACGAGCCCATGGACTACTACGCGCCCTCCTACCCGGCCGGGCGCGACGTGGCGCTGCTCTACCCCGACCGCGACCTCAAGTGGCGCAACGACTCCGAGTACGGCGTGCTGATCAAGACCGCCACCACCGCCACGACGGTCAGCGTCACCCTGTGGAGCACCAAGCGGTACGACAAGGTCGAGGCGGTCGAGTCCGAGCGGCGCGACTTCAAGCCGTTCGGCCGGGCGACCAGCGACGAGCCGGGCTGCGTGGCCGCCACCGGCCAGCAGGGCTTCACGATCGACGTCACCCGCGTGTTCCACAAGGACGGCGAGATCGTGAAGAAGGACAAGAAGCTGGTCACCAAGTACCGGCCGCAGACCGCGCTCACCTGCGGCGCGGCCGGCTAGGACGTGGCGACCGACAGGATCCGGTCGTCACCCGCACGCGGTGAGCCGCGGCCGTCCTTGTTGCTGGTGCTCACCCACAGGCCGCCGCCGGGCGCCGCGGTGACCGCGCGCAGCCTGCCGTAGCGGCCGGTGAAGCGGGCCACGGGCGTGCCCGGCGAGCCGTCCGGGGCCAGCGGCACCTGCCACAGCCGCTGGCCGCGCAGCGTGCCCACCCACAGCGCGCCGTCCGCGTACGCCATGCCGGACGGCGACGCCTCGCCGGTGGGCCAGGTGAGGATGGGGTTGACGAACCGGGCGTCCTTGCCCTTGCCCTCGACCTCCGGCCAGCCGTAGTTGGCGCCCGGCCGGACCAGGTTGATCTCGTCGTAGGTGTCGGCGCCGAACTCGGAGGCGTACAGGCGGCCCGCGGCGTCCCAGGCCAGGCCCTGGACGTTGCGGTGGCCGTAGCTGTAGACGAGCGTGCCGAACGGGTTGCCGGGGGCGGGGGCGCCGTCCACGGTCATGCGCAGGATCTTGCCGCCGAGCGAGTCGCGCCGCTGGGCAAGGCCGCGGTCGCCGGTCTCACCGGTGGTGGCGTACAGGTAGCCGTCGGGGCCGAAGGCGAGCCGGCCGCCGTTGTGGATGCCGCCCTTGGGGATGCCCTCCACGAGGAGCCGCTCGTCGCCGAGGCCGTCGTCGCCGAGCCGGTAGCGGACGATCCGGTTGTCCTGCTCGGCGGTGTAGTACAGGAAGACCTGCCGGTCCTTGACCGCCACGCCCAGCAGGCCGCCCTCGCCGCCGGGCCGCGCGTCGCCGATCCGGGCGACCTCGGTGACCGCGCCCGCGGGGGTGACGCGCAGCAGCCTGGCCGTGTCCCGCTCGGTGACCAGGGCGTCCCCGCCGGGCAGGAACGCGATCGCCCACGGCACGGCCAGGCCGGTCGCCACGTCCTCGGGAGCGCGGGGCGCCCTGGCCGCCGGGATCGAGGCCGTCGGGGCCGAGACCGCCGGGTCCGGGACCGCCGGGTCCGCCGCCGCCGTCGGCGCCTCGCCGCCGGCCGAGCAGGCGGCTAGCGCGGCCAGGAGCACGATCGTCCAGAGCTTCCTCATGTGTTCCATACTTCCCCGCGGGTCGTAAGGTTCTCGGCATGAAGATCTGGGTTCCGTCCGAAGCGGCGGCGGATGTCCTGTCTGACATGCCAGGCGTCGAATGCACTGTTTACGATGGTTCGGCCATGCCGGACGGCATCGAGGACGTCGAGGTCTGGATCCCGCCGCTGGTCGTGGTGCCCGACGTGCCGGGGACGCTGGCGCGGATGCGCTCGTTGCGGCTGGTGCAGACCGTCACCGCGGGGGTGGAGCCGTACCGGCCGCACCTGCCCGAGGGGGCGGTGCTGTGCAACGCCCGCGGCGTGCACGACGCCGGCACCGCCGAGTGGGCGGTCGGCGCGATGATCGCGGTGCTCAGGGAGTTCCCCGGATTCACCGACGCCCAGCGCCGCGGCGAGTGGACCTACCACCACACCGGCGTGCTGGCCGACTCCACCGTGCTCATCGTCGGCCACGGGTCCATCGGCGCGGCGGTCGAGCGGCGGCTGAGCGGCTTCGAGGTCGAGGTCGTCCGGGTGGCCAGGAGCGCGCGCGAGGGCGTGCACGCCATGGAGGAGCTGCCCGCGCTGCTGCCGTCGGCCGACGTCGTGGTCCTGCTCGTGCCCGCCACGCCCGACACCGCCGGCATGGTCGACGCCGCCTTCCTGGCCCGCATGAAGGACGGCGCCGTCCTGGTCAACGCGGCCAGGGGTGGCGTGGTCGACACCGAAGCCCTGATCGCCGAGCTCAAAACCGGTAGGCTACGCGCCGCGCTCGACGTCACCGCGCCCGAGCCGCTGCCGGAGGGCCACCCCCTTTGGAGCGCTCCGGGCGTGCTGATCACGCCGCACATCGCGGGCAGCACCCCCGCCTCCGTACGGCGCACGCTCCGGCTGATCCGCGAGCAGCTCGGGCGCTACCGCGCAGGTGAAGAGTTGATCAACGTCATTACCGACTCGTATTGAGAGGATCCCGGAACGTGGCTGGTCCGTGACCTTTCGTGCGTACGGTGGCGTCTGCAGGGAGTTCCTGACTCGCTGTCAAGGAACTCTTGGCGGAAATTGGTCTGTGTGGTTATCAGATCGGTGACGACATCGGCGTTGTCACCACCCGCGCATCCGCGACCGCACACACTGGCGATGTGAGCGCCGGGCTTCGGCGGTCACTGGTGCAGGGTTCAAGACAGGATGGGCAACGACTGTGATCCGCTGGCGTGATCCACGGGCGCCGCTGGCCGCCGCAGGGGCGGCCGGAGTGGTGGCGTTCACCGCCGCGCTCCTCTCGGGCGGGCCGGCCGTGCTGACCGGTGCCGTGGCGGGAGGCGTGGCGGCCCTGGTCGCCGCCGCCTCGCTGCTGGTGGCCTCGGTCAGGTCGGCCGAACACCGCTCGATGGCGATGGCCGCGCGCTGGATGGGCGGCGGCGCCGTCGTGTGGCTCGCCGGCGTGGCGCTGCGCGCGGTGGCCACCAGCTTCGTCGTCAGCTTCGCCGATCTGTTCGTCCTGCTCGGCACCGTGATCATCGCGGGCGGCGCGCTGATCGCCGCCGACCGCAGGTTCCCGGCCAAGGTCGTGTTACGGCATCTCACGGACGCGTACCTGTGCGCGGCCTCGCTCTTCCTCGTCGGCTGGGTGGTGGCGCTGCGCCACTACTACGAGGACGCGGGCGATGCGCCCACGTTCACGTTCGCCATGGTGCCGCCGATGATCGCGTTGCTGGTCACCTGCGGGGTGATCCCCTCGGTGCTCACCAGCCGGGCGGGCTCCTGGCTGCTCGGCCTGGCCGGGGTGGGCGTGCTGGCCACCATGACCGTCGGCGGCCTGTCGGCCGCCATGGCCCGCCTGGCCGGCGACCCGCCGCCCATGTGGACCGTCATGCTCGTGCCCGTCGCGCTGCTGCTGCTGGCCGCGGTGCCCTGGGGGCCGCGGGCGCGGCCGGTCGGCGGTCCCGTCGTGCGCAACGTGGTCGCGATGATGCCGCTCGCGCTCGTCGCCGTGGCCGCCTGCACGCTACTCGCCCACCTGGCGGGATCCCGGGCCGCGCAGCCGGTCACCGGCGTCGTGGTGGTCGCGGTCTCCGTGGTGCTGCTCCTGCTCGTCCGCCTGTTCGTGCTCTCGGCGGCGTCCATCCGGCTGCGCGGCCTGGTCTCGCTGGGCGAGCGGCAGCTCAGGGAGCTGGCCGAGAGCACCGGCGACGTGGTGCTGCTGTGCGACTACGAGGGCGTCGTCCACGAGATCGGCGCCGGTGTCGAGGTCACGTACGGCTACCCGCCCGAGGAGCTGGTCGGCGGCTCGATCTTCGACTACATCCACCCCGAGGACGTCCCGGGCATCCAGGCCGCGATGCGCGCCATGACCACCGACGAGGAGGGCGCCGCGCCGGGCGCCTGCATGATCGCCTGCCGGGTGCGCGCCGCCGACGGCACCTGGCGGCCCACCGAGTCCGTCGCCACCCGCCACATCGGCGGCGACGACCTCATGCTCGTCACCACCCGCGACGTCAGCGACGAGGAGGCCCTGCGCAACCAGGTCGCCCACCTGACCTTCCACGACGGCGTCACCGGGCTGCCCAACCGCGCCTACTTCGAGGAGCGCACCCGCGAGGTGCTGTCCGGGCGCACGTCCGGCAACGTCGCGGTGATCTTCCTCGACCTCGACGGGTTCACCTCCGTCAACGACTCGGTGGGGCACGCCAGCGGCGACTACCTGCTCGGCCAGGCCGCCCGCCGGCTGCGCGGGGCCGTTCGCGCCGACGACACGCTGGCCCGGTGGGGCGGCGACGAGTTCGCCGTGCTCGTGGAGACCGGCGGCGACGCGCAGATGGCCGTGGACATGGCCGAGCGCCTGGTACGCGCGGTCTCCCAGGAGCCGTTCCGGGTGGCCGACCGCGACGTGGCGCTGACCGCGAGCGTGGGCGTGGCCTTCACCGAGGACGGCCTGCCCGCCGGCGACCTCATGCGCAACGCCGATGTGGCGATGGCGCGTTCCAAGGAGCTGGGCGGGCGGCGGGTCGAGGTGTTCGCCGCGCAGATGCACGCCGACGTGGTGCGCCGCCTGGAGCTGGCCGCCGACCTGCAGCGGGCGCTCATCGAGCAGCAGTTCGCCATCGAGTACCAGCCCGTGGTCGACCTGGCCACCTCCCGGGTGACCGCGGTCGAGGCGCTGGTGCGGTGGTGGCGCGGCTCGGTGTTCGTGCCGCCCGAGCAGTTCCTCGGCCCGGCCGAGGACACCGGGCTGATCGTGCCGCTGAGCGAGTGGATCCTGCGCGAGGCGTGCCGCGAGGTGGCGTCCTGGCGGGCCTCGTCCTGGGACATCGGCCTGTCGCTCAACCTGTCGGCCCGGCAGATCACCGCCCCCCGCTTCGTCGAGACCGTCGAGCAGGCGCTGGCCGAGAGCGGCCTGCCCGCCTCCGCGCTCACCCTCGAGGTGATCGAGGAGATGCTCGTCGAGGACGCCGAGGAGACCATCAGGCGGCTGTCGGAGCTGCGCGCGCTGGGCGTGCGGCTGGCGATCGACGACTTCGGCACCGGCTACGCCTCGCTGGCCTTCCTCAGGCAGCTCCCGGTCGACATGATCAAGATCGACCCGTCGTTCGTGTCGGGCCTGGGCAGGGACGACACGCTCACCCTGCTCACCCGTACGATCGTGCGGCTCGGTCACGACCTCGGGCTCACCGTGGTGGCCGAGGGCATCGAACGCCCCGAGCAGCTGGAGCTGCTGCGCGAGATGGGCTGCACCAGAGGGCAGGGATTCCTGGTGGCGCGTCCCATGGCGGCCCGCGGAGTGGACAGTCTCATGCGTACGAGTCTCACGGTTTGAGACTCGCGTCCCGCCAAGTTGACATCGGGGCGTTCTGAGCGGCTATGGTGTAAGCCATGCTTCGCAGTGAGATTCTCGTAGTACTTCGCCGGCGCGCAGGCCGATAGCGAAGCACTCCGACCTGCGCGCCGCCCCAGTCCCACCCCCACCGGTGGGAAGGGGCATTTTTTATGTCCTTAAGTGAGTAGCCACGCAAGGAACGAGCCGATGACCGAACGGATGACAGGTGCACAGGCCCTGGTGAGGGCGCTGGAGCACGTGGGAGTCGACACCGTGTTCGGGATCCCGGGCGGCGCGATTCTGCCCGCCTACGATCCCCTTTACGACTCGACCAAGGTCCGGCACGTGCTTGTACGGCACGAGCAGGGCGCCGGCCACGCGGCCGAGGGTTACGCGCAGGCCACCGGCAAGGTGGGCGTGTGCATGGCGACCAGCGGCCCCGGGGCCACCAACCTGGTGACGCCGATCGCCGACGCCTTCATGGACTCGGTGCCGATCGTGGCGATCACCGGCCAGGTCGCCGCGCCGATGATCGGCACGGACGCGTTCCAGGAAGCCGACATCTCCGGCATCACCATGCCGATCACGAAGCACAACTTCCTGATCACCGATCCCGCGGACATCCCGCGCACGATCATGGAGGCCTTCCACATCGCCTCGACCGGCCGTCCGGGGCCGGTGCTGGTGGACATCTCCAAGGACGCGTTGCAGGCCCAGACCACGTTCAGCTGGCCGCCGGTCATGCAGCTGCCGGGCTACCGCCCGGTCACCAGGCCGCACTCCAAGCAGATCCGCGAGGCCGCCAAGCTGATCGCCGAGTCCCAGCGGCCGGTCCTGTACGTCGGCGGCGGCGTGCACAAGGCCGGCGCGTCGGCCGAGCTGCTGCAGCTCGCCGAGCTGACCGGCATCCCGGTCGTCACCACCCTGATGGCCCGTGGCACGTTCCCGGACAGCCACCCCCAGCACATGGGCATGCCGGGCATGCACGGTAGCGTCTCGGCCGTGGGCGCGCTGCAGAGATCCGATCTGATCATCGGGCTGGGCGTGCGCTTCGACGACCGGGTGACCGGCAACCTGGCCTCGTTCGCGCCGCAGGCCAAGATCGTGCACGCCGACATCGACCCCGCCGAGATCTCCAAGAACCGGCACGCCGACGTGCCCATCGTGGGCGACTGCAAGGAGGTCATCAGCGACCTCGTCGGCGCGATCCAGGCCTCCGGCCAGAAGGGCGACTACACCGACTGGTGGACCGTCCTGAACGGCTACAAGGAGACCTACCCGCTGGGCTACGAGACCTTCGAGGACGGCACGCTGGCCCCCCAGTACGTGATGGAGCGGCTGAGCGCCATCGCCGGGCCCGACGCCTACTACGTGTCCGGGGTCGGCCAGCACCAGATGTGGGCCGCGCAGTTCATCGACTACGAGAACCCCGGGACGTTCATCAACTCCGGCGGCCTCGGCACGATGGGCTTCGCCGTCCCGGCCGCCATGGGCGCGAAGATGGGCCGGCCGGAGGCCACGGTGTGGGCCATCGACGGCGACGGCTGCTTCCAGATGACCAACCAGGAGCTGGCCACCTGCGCCCTGGAGGGCGTGCCGGTCAAGATCGCCGTCATCAACAACGGCAACCTCGGCATGGTCCGCCAGTGGCAGACGCTCTTCTACGAGGAGCGGTACTCCAACACCAACCTGCAGACCGCGCGTCGCATCCCCGACTTCGTCAAGCTGGCGGAGGCCTATGGTTGTGTGGGCCTGAGGTGCGAGCGCGCCGAGGACGTCGACGCGACCATCAGGAAGGCCATGGAGATCAACGACGTGCCGGTCGTGATCGACTTCGTCGTCCACCAGGACGCCATGGTCTGGCCCATGGTCGCGGCCGGCACCAGCAACGACGACATCAAGATCGCCCGTGACATGGCGCCGAAGTGGGAGAACGAGGATGAGTAGACACACGCTGTCCGTGCTTGTCGAGAACAAGCCGGGTGTTCTCGCTCGGGTCTCCGCGCTGTTCAGCAGGCGGGGGTTCAACATCGACTCGCTCGCCGTCGGGCCCACCGAGCACGACGACATCTCGCGCATCACGATCGTGGTGAGCGTGGAGGAGCTGCCCCTTGAACAGGTCACCAAGCAGCTCAACAAGCTGGTCAACGTCCTGAAGATCGTCGAATTGGACCAGTCACAGTCGGTCCAGCGCGAACTCATGCTGATCAAGGTCAAGGCGGACGCCGAGAACCGGTCGCACGTCCTCGAACTCGTCAACCTCTTCCGTGCCCGCTGCGTGGACGTCGCGGCCGACGCGGTGACCATAGAGGTCACCGGCACTCCCGACAAGCTCGAGGCGTTCGTCAAGGTCCTTGAGCCGTTCGGGATCAAAGAGCTCGTCCAGTCGGGCATGGTGGCCATCGGCCGCGGCGCCCGTTCCATCACAGACCGGTCCCTCAGGGCACTGGACCGTACCGCCTGAAAGGTTTTATTCAAGTGACCGAGATCTACTACGACGACCAGGCCGACCTGTCGATCATCCAGGGGCGTCACGTGGCCGTGCTGGGGTACGGCAGCCAGGGCCACGCCCACGCGCTCTCCCTGCGTGACTCCGGCGTCGACGTGCGCGTCGGCCTCCCCGAGGGCTCCAAGAGCCGCGAGAAGGCGGAGAACGACGGGCTGCGGGTCGTCACCCCGGCCGAGGCGGTGGAGGAGGCCAACCTCACCATGATCCTCGCGCCGGACCACATCCAGCGCCACCTGTACGCCGAGCACGTCGCCCCCAACCTCGTCGAGGGCGACGCGCTCTTCTTCGGCCACGGCCTCAACATCCGCTACGGCCTCATCGAGGCGCCCGAGGGCGTCGACGTCTGCATGGTCGCCCCGAAGGGCCCGGGCCACCTGGTCCGCCGCCAGTTCGAGGCCGGCCGCGGCGTCCCGTGTCTCGTCGCCGTCGAGAAGGACGCCTCCGGCAAGGCCCTCGACCTGGCGCTGTCGTACGCCAAGGGCATCGGCGGCACCCGCGCCGGCGCGCTGCGCACCACCTTCACCGAGGAGACCGAGACCGACCTGTTCGGCGAGCAGGCCGTGCTGTGCGGCGGCGTCTCCGAGCTGATCAAGGCGGGCTTCGAGACCCTCATCGAGGCCGGCTACCAGCCCGAGGTCGCCTACTTCGAGTGCCTCCACGAGATGAAGCTCATCGTCGACCTCATGTACGAGGGCGGCATCTCCAAGATGTACTGGTCGGTCTCCGACACCGCCGAGTACGGCGGCTACACCCGCGGCCCGCGCGTCATCACCGACGAGACCCGTCAGGAGATGCGCCGCATCCTCGGTGAGATCCAGGACGGCACCTTCGCCCGGCAGCTCGTCGAGGAGTTCGACGGCGGCCAGAAGGAGTTCACGCGTCACCGCGAGGAGCTGGCCGAGAACCCGATCGAGAAGACGGGCGCGAAGCTGCGTCCGATGATGAGCTGGCTGAAGGCCTGACCTTTCCGCCGTACGTCGCCCGCCTGCTGCACGGTCAGTGGGCGGGCGATGCATTTCTCCCGTTTGTGGGGGTTCGCCGGCGAGGCGGTGGCATGATGCCGGGATGCCTTTCGATCACAACGATCACTACCACCCGGCGATGGCCCGGCTCGTGCCCAGGGGAGCCCGGACGGCGCTCGACGTCGGCTGTGGCACCGGGCGGTTCGCGCGGCGGCTGGCGGGCCGCGGGATCGAGGTCGACGCGGTCGACCCGGCGCCCGAGGTGATCGAGGCCGCCTCGTCGTCGCCGGTGAGCGGGGTCCGGTTTCTGTGCGCCGACGTCACGCGCATGGAGCTGCCCGCGGGGCGCTACGACTACATCTCCTGCCTGGCCAGCTTGCACCACATGCCGTTCGAGACTGTGGCCGCCTTCCGGGACGCGCTGGCGCCCGGCGGGGTGCTGGCCGTCCTCGGGTGCTACGCGGAGCGGACGGCCGCCGACTTCGTGTGGAGCCTGGCCGCCGTACCGGTGAACGCGGCGGCACGGGTGGCGGTGGCGGCGGGAGAGCGGGCGGGCGGCCCGCGTGCCGGGACGGTGCCCGCGCCGGTGCGGCCGGCGGACATGTCCCTGGCGGAGGTACGGCGGGAAGCGGCGTCCCTGCTGCCCGGCTTCTCCCTGCGCAGGCTGCTCTTCTGGCGCTACCTGCTGACCTACCGCAAACCTGCCACCTCGGAGATACCAGGCTGACCTGCCGCAAGACGCGCCGCCTCGGGGCTGACCTGTCGTAAGCCTGTCGCTTCGGGGCTTCCGGGCTGACCTGCCGCGGAGTGTGCCGCCTCTGGGGTGCAGCGCTGGCCCTCCGCCTTCTCGTTACAGGGCCGACCGGGCGTGTGGGCGCGGTCTCGCGCGGTGGGTCGTGGTGAGGACCCAGGCGGCGGTGGCCGCCGCGACCGTGGCCGGGGCGATGAACGGGGTGACGGCGGCGTGCACGCGCAGCGCCGAGGCCGCGACGACGGCGCCCGAGGCCACGCAGAGCACCACGCCCAAAGGGCGCAGCACCCCCGAGCGCGTGCCGACCGCCTGGCCCGCCAGGCTGGTCAGCGTGCCCGTGACGTAGGTCGTGGACAGGCCGGGGCCGCCCGCCCAGCGCGTGACCGCGCTCTGCAGGCCCATCGCGGTTCCCGAGGCGGCGATCAGCGCCGGATGCGGCAGCGCGCGCGCCGCCCATCCGGCCGCCACCACCACCAGCAGCACCAACTCCGCGAGCAGCACCACTAGCGGACGCACGGGCACCCCCACCGGCGTCCCGACCGGCACCTCCACTGGCCCCTCCGCAGGCTCCCGGGCCCGCACTTTCGCGGGTTCCCGGTCCGCCCCCTCCGCCGGTTCCCAGTCCCGCGCCTGCGTCGGCGCGCGGGCGGGTGGTGTGGCGGTCCGCGGGGGCGGGGAGCGCGTCCGGCGGGGGCGGCGCGGCCCAGCAGGGTGAAGCCGATGGCCAGGCCCAGGCAGAACGTGGTCAGGGCGAGCCCCGAGCGGATGACGTGCGAGGTGTCGCCGGTGCCGAGCGCCAGGCCGAGCAGGACGACGTTGCCGGTCATGTTCGCGGTGAACACCTGTCCGAGCGCGAGAAAGCTCAGCGCGTCGACGGCCCCTGCCGCGAGCGCCAGAGCGAGCATGGAGAACCGTCCGAAACGCATACTCTGAGCACTATAACGATTACTCTGGGTGATTAGTCAAGCGGGTGGTGAGGTCGCTGCAAGCCCTCGGGAAGCGTGATAATAATACCGGTATAGTTATCGCGCCGAGGGCTGGGAGGCCGCTGTGATCACGCTCAAGACCGCCGGGGAGATCGACGCCATGCGGGAGGCGGGCCGCGTCGTGGCCGCCGTGCACGCCGCCGTCCGGGAGCGGGCCGCCGTCGGGGTGTCGCTGCTGCAGCTCGACGACGTGGCCCGCGAGGTCATGCACGAGGCCGGGGCGCGGTCGTCGTTCCTCGGCTACCACCCGTCGTTCGGGGCCATGCCGTACCCGGGGGTGGTGTGCACGTCGGTGAACGGGGTCATGTTGCACGGGTTGCCCACGCCGTACCGGCTGCGTGAGGGCGACGTGCTGAGCGTGGACTTCGGCGCGCACGTCGACGGCTGGCACGCCGACGGCGCGGTCACCTTCGTCGTCGGGCATGCGCGGGCCGAGGACCTCAAGCTCATCCAGGTGGCCGAGGAGACGCTGGCGGCGGGCATCGCGGCCGCCGTGCCGGGCGGCTGGATGGGCGACATCGGGCACGCGATGTCGCTGGTCGGCCGCGGCGCCGGCTACGGCATGCAGAACGACTTCGGCGGCCACGGCATCGGCCGGGCCATGCACGAGTCGCCGTTCGTGCCCAACGAGGCCCGCCCCGGACGCGGCCTGCGACTGCGCCCCGGACTGGTGATCGCCATCGAGCCGAGCCTGATGGCGGGCGGCGACGACGAGTACCTCATGGCCGAGGACGGGTGGTCGGTGTGCTCGGCGGACGGCAGCAGGAGTGCCCACGTCGAGCACACGGTGGCCATCACCACCGACGGCCCGGTGGTTCTCACCCTTCCCTGACGCCCGCCGTCAGCGGCAGGTCATGGCGGGGCCGGATATTCCTCTGCCGCGTACACCGATCGGTCAAGAAGGGCGAGCTGTGTCACCCCTTCCCCCATGCGGCGTATTTTCGCTGGTAAAGACAGAAATACCGGCGTTTGTTGAAAGAGGGCCTAGGGCAAATCTCCTCCCGATAGCTACGGAGAGTAGTCGATAGGTATCAAGGAGAATCGATATGTTCAGACAAGGGCTCATCCTGGCCGGGCTCGTCGGCGGGATGGTCATGGTCGGCGGCTCCGCTCTAGCGGCGACCCCTCACATGGCCTTCGTCCCTCACTCCGACGAGGACCCGGGCCGGGTTCTCTTCGTCTGTGGTGACGAGAACATCTTCGCCCGTGGCGAGGTCGACAACAGCACCAGCGGCGTGCTCGTCCTCGAGACCGGCGACATCCTGAGCCAGATCCTCGGCATCAAGAGCAAAGACACGAAGTGCGCCGTCAGCTGAAGTAATTCCTCAGCGGCTGAACTGCGCGACTAAGGGGCCTGTCCACAAGGGCAGGCCCCTTAGTCGTGCCCTCTTGCATGCCGAGAAAGGGCGCCTCGAAGGGGCGGGCCGCCTTCTGTCGGAGAGGGGGCGGGCCCGGCCGCGGTCCGGTGTGCGGGGGGACGTGCGGCGCGGGCCCGCCGGGAGGGGAGCGTGCCGGGCATGTGGTGGGACGACCGGCTTGGGGGTGGGGCCGGCGACGGCCCGGCGCTCCCGGGGATCAGGGGGTTCGCCACGGCGTTGAATCCGCATTCTGGCGCGCCCATGTCGGCTATGTAGTGAAAATGCGAACTATATCTGGAGCTCCAGGTGATCAGATCGTGATGACCGTCCTGTCGAGCCAGGCGAACGGCGGCCCGCCGGACGTCCGGAGGGCCGCCGAGGTCGTCATCGGTTCGTCAGCACTGGGCCGGCTTCAGCCACGAGCACTCCAGGTCGCCCGCCGGGCCCTGGTCGGCGGCCTTGAGCTGGGCGGTGACGTCGGTCGCCGTCGCCCGCGAGAACTGGGCGAGCCGTACGGCGATCTTGTCCTCGATGTCCTTCGGCGAGCCGGACAGGTACTGGTTCAGCATGATCGAGAAGACCAGCGGCTCGCCCTCGGCGCTGGTCACGTAGCCGGACAGCGAGGTCACGCCGGTCAGCGAGCCCGTCTTGGCGTGCACGTTGTTGGCCGCGGGGGTGTTCCGCATCCGGCTGCGCAGCGTGCCGCCGGTGAAACGGTCGGCGTTGCCGGCGATGGGCAGGGCCTCGTACCAGGTGCTGAACCACGGCTTGGTCCGTACGGCGGTCAGCAGCTGGACGATCGAGTCCGGCGAGAAGCCGTCGCGGCGCGACAACCCCGAGCCGTCCCGCATGTTGATCACCTGGGCGCCGTTGGCCTTCGCGAAGTCCGTGGCGACCTTCAGCCCGGCCGACCATGTGCCCTGGTTCGCGGCCTTGCGGCCCATGGCCTTGGTGAGGATCTCGGCGTGCATGTTGTTGCTCAGCTTCAGGAACGGCACCAGCAGCTCGCTCAGGGGCATCGAGTCGTGCCTGGCCAGCTCGGCCGCCCCGGCGGGAGCCGCGCCCGTCGCCGTCGGCCCGAGCACCCGTACGCCGTGCGCGGCCAGCGCCTTGCGGAACAGCGAGGACACGTACGCCGTGGGGTCGTCCACGGCCACCCACTCCTGGTACGGGTCGGCGACCGTGCCGGTGATCACGACCGTCCGCGTGCCGTGCTGCCGCTCGATGAGCACGTCGGTCTCGGCGCCCACGGTGGCCTTGTTGACGATCTTCAGGTAGTCGGTCGCCGGGGTGGTCGAGACCTTGACCTGGCCGCCGTCCGCCTCGACCGAGACGATCACCGAGCCGGCGTCGTAGTCGCGGTCGGGGGAGGCGGTCAGTGCGGAGATCGGCGCCGCGTAGTAGGCGGTCTCGTCGTCCCAGGCCCAGTCGGTGCCGAGTCGCTGGCCGTCGAACCAGGTGTCGTCGGCGATCAGCTTGCCCGTGACGACCTTGACGCCGGCCGCCGCGACCTTGGCCGCCAGCGCGTCGTAGTCCTCGGCGAGCATGGTCGGGTCGCCGGTGCCGCGTAGCACGAGGTCGCCGGTGAGCACCGAGCCGACCTTGCGGCCGGCGTTCAGCACGGTGGTCGGGAAGCGGTAGTCCAGGCCGAGCGTCTCCACCGCCGCCGCCGAGGTGAACAGCTTGGTGTTGGACGCCGGGGTCATGAGCTTGCCGGCGTCGGTGGCGTAGAGCTGCTCGCCGTTCGCGGCGCTCTTCACGACGACGCCCGCCCTGGCGATCGTGAGCCTGGAGTCGCCGAGGATCTGGTTGATGTCCTGGGTCAGGTCGGCCACGCCGGGGGAGGGGCCGAGGGCGACCGCCGGTGTGGAGGGGCCGGACGCCCACGCGAGTGCCGCGACGAGCGTGCCCGCGAGGAGGGAGGCTGAGGTGCGCCGCATGTGGTCTCCAAGGGACTGGGGGATCGCATGTGAGCATGAATCAGCGCAGTCGCCGTGTAATCCGCAAATATCCGTATTTCTGGAGCCGACTCGGCGCGTCCGGCACGGGGGTGCAGGGGCGGAGGAGGGGTCAGGAGGAGGGTTGACCTGAGGCGACGAGGAAGCCGCAGTCGCCGAAGGAGATCTCGTCGCCCGACTTGACCCGGACGGGCCCCACCAGCCGCCACCCGTTGAGCCGGGTGCCGTTGAGCGAGCCGAGATCGACCAGCATCCAGCCGCCGTCGCCCTCCCGCCGCAGCTCGGCGTGCACGCGCGACACCGTCAGGTCCGCCAGGACGAGGTCGCAGGCCGACCCCCGGCCCACGACGTAACGCAGCCGGTCGTCGTCCGGCAGCGCCAGCCGGGGCAGCCGCGGCCGCCGCCAGGCCGCCTGCAGCCGGGTGGTGAGCTCCGACACCGACGAGACCGCGTCCGTCAGCCGCTGCCTGATCGTGGGCCGCCGCGGCAGGTCGGCGACCAGTTCGTCGAGCTCGTGCTGGTTGCGCGCCCGCAGCGCCTGGTCGACCCGGCCGACGAAGGTGTCGTGGGAGATCCGGCCCTCCACGGCCCGGTGCTTGAGCTCGTCGATCGCACGGTCGCGTTCCCCGTCGGAGGCGCGGAACGGCGGTTGGGTGGAGCTCATGTCCCGAGTATCGGCCTGAACGGCGTTCCGTGTCCAGAATACGCGGATCAGTTGCGATGGACATACTCAGTATGCATACTCAGTATCCATGTCGATCAGACACGGACTGCTCGCCCTGCTGAGCAGCGCACCGCGCTACGGCTACCAGCTCCGGGTGGAGTTCGAGGCGTCGACGGGGGCGACCTGGCCGCTCAACATCGGCCAGGTCTACACGACGCTCGCCCGCCTGGAACGTGACGGCCTGGTGGCGCCGGGCGGAGCCGACGAGCAGGGCAGGGCCGTCTACACGATCACCGAGGCCGGTCGGGAGGAACTGGAGCGATGGTTCAGCACCCCCGTCGACCACTCCGACCGGCCTCGGGACGAACTAGCCATCAAGATCGCGATGGCCGTCGCCGCCACCGACGTGGACGTGGGCGCGGTCATCCTGGCCCAGCGGATGGCGACCATGCGTACGCTCCAGGACCTGACCAGGGCCAAGAGGGCCGCCGGTGACGGCCTCGCCCAGCGGCTCGTCCTGGAATCGATGATCTTCAAGGCCGAGGCCGAGCAGCGCTGGCTCGACCACTGCGAGGCCGTTGTCAAGGAGAAGAACCAATGACTGTGGTGGAGCTGCGGGACGTGACCCGCGAGCACGGCCGGTGCACGCCCTGCGCGGCGTGAGCCTGGAGGTGGCACAAGGTGAGCTCGTCGCGGTCATGGGCCCGTCGGGCTCGGGGAAGTCGACCCTGCTCAACCTGGCCGGCGGCCTCGACCGGCCCACGACGGGCACGGTCCGGATCGAGGGCCGCGACCTGGCCGAGGTCCGCGACCTGGCCGCGCTGCGACGCGGCAGCGTCGGGTACGTCTTCCAGGACCTCAACCTGATCCCGTCCCTGACGGCCGCCGAGAACGTGATGCTGCCCAGGGAACTGGACGGCGTCCGCGCCGGCCAGGCCCGCCGGGAGGCGCTGGCCGTCCTGGCCGACGTGGGCGTCGACCAGATCGCCGACCGGTTTCCCGAGGAACTGTCCGGCGGCCAGCGCCAGCGCGTGGCCATCGCCAGGGCACTGGTCGGCGAGCGGCGGCTGCTGCTGGCCGACGAGCCGACCGGCGCGCTCGACACGGCCACCGGCGACGAGATCCTGCACCTGCTGCGCAACCGCTGCGACGAGGGCGCGGCGGTGCTGCTGGTCACCCACGAGCCGCGCTACGCGGCCTGGGCGGACCGGGTGGTCTACCTGCGGGACGGCCTGATCGCGGAGGCGTCGGCGATGCGGATGGAGAGCTCCCGATGAGCGCCTTCCTCGCCGCCCTGCGGATCTCCCGCAGGGACGCGTCGCGCTTCAAGGGCCGCAGCGCCCTGATCATGGTGATGATCGGCCTGCCCGTCCTGGTGATCACGGCGGTGCTCACCGGCGCCGCCACGACCAGTCTCACCCCGAAGGAGCGGGCGGTCACGCGCTTAGGGGCGGCCGACGCCCGCCTGATCACCTTCCCGTTCCGCACCCCGGTCCGGCAGGACTACAGCGGTGACTCCGCGTACCAGCCGGAGATCAGCGGTTCGCCGCGGCCGTGGACGACCACGGAGATCAACGCGCTGCTCCCCGGCCGCCTGCTGCGCTACCAGACGAGCCAGGTCAACGTCCGGCTGCCCGACGGCTTCAACCAGGCGGACGTCGTGGAGGTCGATCTGCGCGACCCCATGACGGCCGGGATGCGCACCCTGGAGCAGGGCCGCTACGCCGCCGCGCCCGGCGAGGTGGCGATCTCGCCGAAGATGGCCGACCTGGGCGTCCGGGTGGGCGACACGCTCACCGTGCGGCGGCCGGACCGCGCCGTGAAGGTGGTCGGCGTCGCCGAGAACCCCAACCGGCCCGGCATCCTGGAGCTGGCCGCCCTGCCGGAGGGCCTGCTCAACCGCCAGAACGACGGCAACAGCAGCGGCTGGCTCGCCGACACCTCCGGCCCGGTCACGCGGTCGAAGGTGCGGCAGCTCAACAAGGCGGGCCTCGGCGTCGCCTCCCGCGCGGTGCTCGACGCCCACACGGGTGACGGCTCCCACCAGATCTGGAACGACCCGCGCGAGCTGGTCCAGCTCGGCGTGGTGATCGTGCTCGTCGTCATGGAGACCGCGCTGCTGGCCGGGCCGGCGTTCGCCGTGGGGCTGCGGCGGCGGCGCAGGGAGCTGGCGGTGATCTCCGCGCAGGGTGGGTCGGCCCGGCACCTGCGCGTGATCGTGCTGGCCGACGGCCTGGTGCTCGGCGGCGCGGCGGCGGTGCTCGGGGTCGTCCTCGGCATCGGTCCGGGCCTGCTGGTCGAGTCGATCGCGGCCAGGGAGCTGGACTGGTCGCACGGGCCGGTCGACGTGCCGTGGCTGCCGGTACTCGGTGTGGCGGCGCTCGGCCTGGTCAGCGGGCTGATCGCGGCGATCGTGCCGGCGGTGCAGGCCAGCCGCCAGAACACCGCGCAGGTCCTGGCCGGCCGGGCCGCGGAGGTCCGCGGGCGCGCCCGGCGCCCCCTGCTCGGGATCGTGCTGGTGACGGCCGGGCTGGGCGCGATCGGATACGCCATGACCAGGGGCCCGGTGACGATGACCGCGGCCTTCGTGCCGTGCGTGCTCGGCATGGTGGCGTTGATGCCGTGGCTGGTCCAGGCCACCTCGCGGATCGCCGCCCGGCTGCCGCTGCCGCTGCGCCTGTCCGTGCGCGACGCCGCGCGTCACCGCGTCCGTACGGCCTCGGCCACCGCCGCCGTCATGGCGGCCACCATGGGGGCGGTCGCGATCGGCATCGCCACCAGCAGCACGTACACCTCCCAGAAGGAGAACAACTTCTCGGTGTTCCCGTTGGGCACCACGGTGGTCGGCGGCACCACGGGGATGGACGACCAGCAGTGGGCCCGGCTGAAGGACGCCGTCCGGGCCCGGTTCCCCGGGGCGGAGGTCGCAACCGGACAGGAGGCGACGAACAACAAGGGCGGGCTCCTGCTGCTGACCGTGACCATGAATTGCGAGTCCTGCCTACACCGGTTCTACGGCCGTACTCCGATCGGTGGGGCCGACCTGCTCGCCTTCCTCCAGAAACGCCGGGACCCGCAGGCGGCCGCCGCGCTGGCGGCGGGCAAGGCCGTGGCGTTCAGCCCGCACTCGGTGCGTGACGGCATGATCGAGGTGACCTCGGAACCCTGGGACTCGAACGGCACTTCGACTTCCCGGACCTTCCGGGTGCCGGCCGTGGTGTCGAGCGGCGCCGACGCCCTCCAGACGGGCGCCGTGATCCCGCCGCAGGCGCTGGCCAAGGCGGGGATCGGCACGGTCGAGCGGTCGCTCTACGTCGCGTCCCTGTCGCAGGACGAGCGGCGCATGGAGGCCGACCTGCGGGGCGAGCTGGACAGCGACATGTACCTCTACTCCGAGCGGGAGGAGGGAGAGGAACGCGCCTCCGTCCTTATGCTGTTGCTCGGCGCGGCGCTGATCCTCGTGCTCGGGGGCACGTTCGCGGCCACCGGGCTGGCGGCGGCCGACATGCGCCCCGACCTGAACAACCTGTCGGCGATCGGCGCGGCGCCCCGGGTGCGCAGGCTGGTGGTGGCCGCCCAGGCCGCCTACATCGCGGGCCTGGGCGCGGTGGTCGGCCTCGTCGGAGGTGTGGTCGGCGGCCTCGCGCTGACCTGGCCGATGCAAAGGAGAGGCGAGTTCGGCCAGAACGGCGGCATGGAGGGTTCGGTGATCGACGTCCCCTGGCTGTTCCTGGCCGCGGTCGTGGTGGGTCTGCCGCTCGTCGCGGCCCTGGTGGCCGGTCTGTTCACCCGGACGCGCCTGGTGCTGGCCCGTCGGGTGGCCTGAGCCGATACCGCAGCGTCACCAGCACGGACAGGAAGATGATCAGCGCCGGGACCGCGGTCTGCCCGATGAGGACCGCGGTCACGGCGCTGTCCGGCTGCTGGACGGGCGTGCTCGCGTCGGACTCGACGAACCCGCCGATCGACAGGATGATCCCGAAGATCAGCGCGCCGAACGAGCTGACGCCGCTCTCGATGGCCGTCCACAGCCCGGTCAGCACGCCGGCCCGCCGCTTGCCCGACTCGGCGGCGTCCGCGGCGACCACGTCGGCCAGCATCGAGAACAGCATGAGCTCGACCCCGGCGATGCCGATGCCGACGAGCAGGATGGTCAGGTGGGCGTACAGGGGGCCGAACAGCGGGGTCGCCATGGCCGCCGCGGTGCCGCCGCCGAACAGCAGCGCGGCCAGGATCATCGCGCCGCGCTTGTCGAAGCGCCGGGCCAGCCACACCCACAGCGGCATGGTCAGCAGCATCGGCCCGACCAGCGCGGCGAAGAGCGTCTGCGTGCTCTTCGGCGACCCCAGCGTGTACGACGCGAAGTACGGCGCCGCGGCCAGCATCATGCTGACGGCGAGCATCTGCAGGCAGGCCATGACGGTCAGCCACAGGAACGCCCGGTTCCCCCTGATCGCCGCGAACTGCTCGCGCCACCCGCCGTGGTCGGCCTCCGGCGCCCCGGTCATGGGGGCGCGGGCGGTGCCGAAGAACGAGCCGAGCATCGAGGCCAGCAGGATGAGGGCGATCGTCAGGCCCATCAGCCGGTAGCTGCCGAGCGTGCCCTCCTCGCCCTGGCCGGTGGCGATCATCGGGGCCAGCACGCCGCTGATCGCGGTGGCCGCGCCGATGAAGATCATTCGCCACTGCAGCAGCGAGGTGCGCTCGTGGTAGTCGTGGGTCATCTCGCCGGGCATGGCCTTGTACGGCACCTCGTACAGCGCGTACGCGGTCGCCGTCGCCATGAAGCACAGCCCGACGTACAGGGCGGCCGGCACCCCGGTCAGCGGCGGCCCGGCGAAGACGAGGAAGAACGCGACGGGCAGCGTCAGCGACCCGGCCAGCAACCAGGGGCGGCGCGGCCCCATCCGCGAGACGGTCCGGTCCGACCAGCGGCCGACCAGCGGGTTGATGATCAGGTCCCAGACCTTGGGCGCGGTGACCACCACGCCGGCCAGCCACGCGGGCACGGCCAGGAAGTTGGTCATGTAGTAGAGCAGGAGCAGGCCGGGCACGGCGCTGACCGTGGCCGTGCAGAAAGAGCCCACGCCGTAGCCGAGGCGCACGCCCCTGGAGACCGTGGGCGCGCTCACCGGCGATGTGATCATGAGGCCCATTCAAGCCGAGCGAGGGCTTGTTCGGTAGGGCCCAGTTTCCCGGGCCCCACCGGGTCGCTCCCGTACGCCGGCTACTCGCGCACGTCGGCGCAGACCACGTGCGCGCCGATCTCGATCATCCGGCGCTCGCTGCGCGCGTCGGCGACCCTGGCCATGAGGATCGGCGCGCCGCTGGCCGCGAACTGCGGCAGGCGGGCGCGTACCAGGCGGTGCAGGTCGCGGACGACGTCCTCGGCGGCCGACATGTGCACCTTGACGTGCAGCATGATCCCGGTCGCCCCGGACGCGGTGCCGGCCTCGGAGATCCACACGTGGTGCACGAGCGGGAAGTCGGCCAGCAGTTGCGCGATGGCCTGCCGCAGCGCCGGCAGGATCGGGTGCGTGCACCTGCGGTAGCCGGGGTCCACCTGCTGCATCGGCCCCGACAGGTGGGGCCGGGGCGCGGGGACCCACGGCAGCGCGGGCGCCTGCGGGGCGGGCGGGGCCACCTGCGCCAGCGAGGGCACGCGCGAGACGGTGGCCATGGCGCCGGTCGCGTAGGCGGCGGGCACCGCCCCCGACAGCACGGGCGTGGGCCCCGAGCGCGTGCCGGTGAGGAAGCGCTGGAGATCGTCGATGGGCACGGCCGCGGCTGCGGGGCCCGCGGCGTCGATCACGATCTCCGGCACGCCGGTGACGCGCTGGATGTCCAGGATGGTGTCGGCGTCGCACACCGAGAGGGAATGGCTGCCGCGGTGCCTGGCGTAGGTCGTAGGGCTGGTGTACCCGAGCAGAACCCGGTCACCCGCCTGGGTCGTCCCAAGGACGACCGATCGATCTGGTCGCACTGCCACCAGGACTCCACCGTCGGCGAGGGCCGCCAGCAGGCGATGGGGCGTGCCATGCTGTGCGAGCACGTCGGCAAGCGCAGGATTCCCGATGCTCATATGACGAACCATAGGTAGTCGGCCACGGCTTATCAGGCTAATGGCCAACAAATCCCCCGATCAAGACAAAGATGTGTGCAGAGTGGATGACTTTGCTGCCGCCTGGGTACCGGAGCCGCGTCCAGGGTGTCGCGACGCCGAGCGGGGCCGTCTCAAATCGTGGGTCCCTCGTGAACGCGTTCACAAGCGCGGATAGACTCTGAGGGATCCGAGGGGCCCAGCGACGTGTCCCTCCAGCCCGCCGCATGCCCCTAAGGATCCACGCCTGTGAACAAGCCCGTCGTTCTGGTCGCAGAGGAGCTGTCCGAGGCCGGCCTCGCCGTGCTCGGCGCTGATTTCGAGGTCCGCCACACCGACGGAGCGGACCGTTCCCAGCTTCTGCCCGCCCTCGCCGACGTGGACGCCCTGATCGTGCGCTCCGCCACGCAGGTCGACGCCGAGGCCATCGCCGCCGCGCCGAAGCTGCGCGTGGTCGCCCGCGCCGGCGTCGGCCTCGACAACGTCGACGTCGAGGCCGCCACCAAGGCCGGTGTCATGGTCGTCAACGCGCCGACCTCCAACATCACCAGCGCCGCCGAGCAGACCATCGCGCTCATCCTGGCCAGCGCCCGCAACACCGCCCAGGCCCACGCCGCGCTGAAGAACGGGGAGTGGAAGCGCTCCAAGTACACCGGCGTCGAGCTGGACGAGAAGGTCGTCGGCATCCTCGGCCTCGGCAAGATCGGCCAGCTCGTGGCCCAGCGGCTCCAGCCGTTCGGCGTCGAGCTGATCGCCTACGACCCCTACCTGCCGCCGGCCCGCGCCGCGCAGATGGGCGTCAAGCTGCTCAGCCTCGAAGAGGTGCTCAAGCAGGCCGACTTCATCACCGTGCACCTGCCGAAGTCGAAGGAGACCCTCGGGCTCATCGGCGACAAGGAGCTGCACGAGGTCAAGCCGTCCGTGCGGATCATCAACGTGGCCCGCGGCGGCATCGTGGACGAGGGCGCGCTCTACTCGGCGATCAAGGAGGGCCGCGTCGCGGGCGCCGGCCTCGACGTGTTCGCCAAGGAGCCGTGCACCGACAGCCCCCTGTTCGAGCTGGACCAGGTCGTCGCCACGCCGCACCTCGGCGCCTCCACCCACGAGGCTCAGGAGAAGGCCGGCACGCAGGTCGCGCGGAGCGTGAAGCTGGCGCTGGCGGGCGAGTTCGTGCCCGACGCGGTCAACGTCCAGGGCGGCGCGGTGGCCGAGGACGTCAAGCCGGGCCTGCCGCTGGCCGAGAAGCTGGGCCGGGTGTTCACCGCCCTGGCCGGCGAGGTCGCCACCAAGCTCGACGTCGAGGTCCGCGGCGAGATCGCCTCCCAGGACGTGCGGGTCATCGAGCTGGCCGCGCTCAAGGGCGTGTTCGCCGACGTGATCGAGGAGCAGGTCACGTACGTCAACGCGCCGCTGCTGGCCAAGGAGCGGGGCATCAGCGTGGAGCTGGTGACCAGCTCCGAGAGCCCCGACTGGCGCAACGTGGTGACCGTACGCGGCGTGCTCGCCGACGGCCGCCAGATCTCGGTCTCCGGCACGCTGTCCGGCCCCCGGCAGATCACGAAGATCGTCGAGGTCAACGGCTACGAGATGGAGATCGAGCCGACGGCCCACCTGTCCTTCTTCACCTACACCGACCGTCCCGGCGTCGTCGGCGTGGTCGGCCGGCTGCTCGGCGAGGCCGGCGTGAACATCGCCTCGATGCAGGTGGCCCGCGACGTCAAGGGCGGCAAGGCGCTCATCGCGCTGACCGTCGACTCGGCCATCCCGGCCGCCGTGATCGACCAGATCGCGGCCGAGATCGGCGCCGAGAGCGGCCGTTCGGTCGACCTGGAGGACTGACCTCGCGACCTGAGGACTGAGCCCCCGATCCGGGGGAAGGCCGTCACCTGGACCGTTCCGGGTGGCGGCCTTTTTCTTGTCTCAGAATGCGAGATAGTAGGACATCCAACGAGACAGCGAAACAGCCGCCGGGTACCGTTGGTGGAAATGCGCCAGGTTCTCGTACTCATTACCTGCCGCGGCGGGGCCTGTTAGGGCAGGCCGACGACCCGCCGCGGTGAGTGGTGATGCCGTCGGCCGGTCAGTCCCTTCCCTTCGCCCGGTCCGTGACCCGGACCCGCGAGAGCAGGCCCGGTCGGATTCGCGACCGGGGTCCGACGCCCCCTTTTCTGGAACGCGCCAGCGAAACGAGATGAGCGACATGTACGAGATGTACGCCTGGAACCGTACCGAAGAGAACGAGAACGAGGCCGCCGAGGCCCTGCAGACCGCCCTGGACCGCAGGGACAACGGCGGCGCCCCCCAGAACTCCGCCCGGTAGCGCCGTCCTCAGGCCCGCGCCGCGGCGTGGGCCGAGGCGAGCGCGCCGAGCAGCGGCGCGTCGTCCGTGAACCGGCCGGGCCGGATCTCCGGCGGGAACGGCACGGCGCGCCGCACCTCCCCGGCCAGCCTGGGCACGATCAGCCCGGCCGCGCCCATCATGCCGCCGCCCACGACCAGCACCTCGGGGTCGAGGGTGACGCACAGGTTCGCCACGGTCATGGTCAGCACCGACAGCGCCTGCGCCACCAGCTCCGCCAGCGGTCCGGAACGCGCGGCGAGCACCTCCTCCGCCGTGGTCGCGCGGCCGAGCAGCGCGCCGCCCCTGGCCGCCAGCCCCGCGCCGGAGACCAGTTCCTCCAGCGGCACCCGCCCGTCGGCGAAGGCCGCCTGCCCCGGCGTGACCTGGAGGTAGCCGATCTCGCCCGCCGCGCCGTGCGCGCCGGGCACCACCCGGCCGCCGACCACCAGGGCCGCCGCCAGGCCGGTGCCGAGGTTGAGGTAGACGCCCGTGGAGACGCCGCGCAGCGCGCCCCACCGCAGCTCGGCAGCCGCCGCCGCGTTCACGTCGTTGTCGATGGCCACCGGTGTCGCGCCGAACTCCTCGCGCAGCAGCCTGGGCAGCTCCAGCCCCTCCCAGCCGGGCACGTTCGGCGCCAGGCGCACCACGCCGTCCCTGATCACCCCGCAGGTCGAGAAGCCGACCGCGGCCGGACGCGCGTCCAGGGCGCGGGCGGCGGCGAGGGCCCGGACGAGCGTGTCCGGCCCGGTCTCCAGCCGGGTGCGTCCGGCGACCACGGGCCCGTCCGAGCCCGAGACCCCGATCGCGACCTTGGTCCCGCCGACGTCGATGCCCAGGACCCGGCTCACCGCGCGGCGCCCCTGCGGGCCAGCGAGTCGATCGCCACCGCCAGGGCCAGCACGCCGGCCGTCACCATGAACCGGACGGAGGAGTCCACGCTCAGCAGGAACATGCCGTTGGTGATCGACTGGATGACCAGCACCCCGAGCAGCGCGGCGTAGGCCCGTCCCCGTCCGCCGAACAGGGACGTGCCGCCGATGACCGCCGTGGCGATGGCCATGAGCAGGATGTCGCTCCCGCCCGACCCCTGGTTGACCGCCGACAGCCGGCTGGCGGCCAGCACGCCGCCCGCCGCCGCCAGCGTCGAGGCCAGCACGAACGCCAGGATCCTGATCCTGGTCACGTTGATGCCCGCGCGCCTGGCGGCCTCGGCGTTGCCGCCGACGGCGTACAGGTGGCGGCCGAACGCGGTGTGCCGCAGCACCAGGTCGAGCAGGACCACCAGCGCGCCGAAGAGCACCAGCAGCAGCGGCACGCCCCGGTCGGCCGACATGACCGCCACCGCCGCGCCGAGCACGACCGCCAGCCCGCCCGCCGTCACGGGGATCTGCCACGCCGGCGCCACGGGCAGCCCGGCGGCCACCCGCGCCCGCCTGGCCAGCGTGGCGACCCCGGCGTGACCGCCCGCCAGCACGACCACCAGCGCCCAGGACAGCCACCCCGGCAGCCAGGTGTCGCTCAGCCCCGAGATGAACCCGTTGAACGGCAGGTTGATCGTCCCGCCCTGCCGCAGCAGGTAGAGCAGCAGCCCGAGCCAGCCCATCAGCCCGGCCAGCGTGACCACGAACGACGGCATCCGCAGCTTGGTCAGCATGAGCCCGTGCAGCAGCCCGATCGCCGCGCCGGCCGCCAGCGCCAGCAGGATGGCGAGCAGGGCGTTCCAGCCCTGCTTGACGTGGGCGATCGTCATGATCGTGGCGCACAGGCCGCTGACCGAGCCGGCCGACAGGTCGATCTCGCCGAGCAGCAGCACCATGATGACGCCGAGCGCGATCGTGCCCGTGGCGGCCATCTGGAGTGCCAGGTTGGTGAGGTTCTCGGGCGACAGGAAACGCTCGTTGAGCGTGCTGAACACGATCGTGATCGCCACCAGGCCGCCGACCACCGGCCAGGCGCCGGCCTCTCCGTGGCGCAGCCGTCCGGTCACCGTGATCGGCATCGCCGTCATTCGCCCGCTCCTGTGATCGCGGCCACGATCTCCTCGCGGGAGGCCTCGGCCGTACGGAACTCACCGGCGTTGCGCCCGAGACGCAGCACCACCACCCGGTCGCTCACCTCGTGCACGTCGGCGAGGTTGTGCGAGATGACCAGCACCGCGAGCCCGCGCTCGCGCAACCGCCGGATCAGCGCCAGCACCTGGGCCGTCTGCTCGACGCCGAGCGCGGCGGTCGGCTCGTCCAGGATGACCAGCCGGGGCTCGCCGAGCAGCGCCCTGGCGATGGCCACCGACTGCCGCTGGCCGCCCGACAACGTCGACACCGGCACCCTGATGTCGCCGATGCGCACGTCGAGCTGGGCGAGCAGGTCGCGGGTCGCGCGTTCCATGCTCAGGTGGCGCAGCACCGACCAGCGGCGGCGTTCGGCGCCGAGGAACAGGTTGGCCACGACGTCGAGGTTCTCGCAGAGCGCGAGGTCCTGGTAGACGGTCGAGATGCCGAGCGCCTGCGCGTCGTGCGGGGTGGCGACGCGCACCGGCACGCCGTCCACCGTGATCTCGCCCTCGTCCGGCAAAACCGCGCCGGAGATGGTCTTGACCAGCGTCGACTTGCCCGCGCCGTTGTCGCCCATGAGCGCCACGACCTCGCCGGGACGCAGCTCCAGCCCTGCCCCGTCGAGCGCCCGCACCGCTCCGTACCGTTTGGAGATCCCGGTCGCCGCGATCATCTACTCGATGCCCGCCTTCGCGCAGGCGGCCTTGACCTCGGCCGTGCAGATCTGGTCTGCCTGGTAGAACCCGTCCTTCACGATGGTGTCCTTGATCTTGTCGGCGGTGACCGCGATGGGGTCGAGGAGGAAGGCCGGGATGTCGGCCGTGCCGTTGTTCATCTTGGAGGTGGCGGCGGGCTGCTCACCCCTGGTCAGGGCGACGGCCAGCTCGGCCGCCTTCTCCGCCTCCCTCCTGATGTCCAGGTAGATGGTCATGTACTGCTCGCCGGTGAGGATGCGCTGCACGGCGGCCAGCTCGGCGTCCTGCCCGGTGATGGGCGGCAGCTCCTTGTAGCCGGCGCGCTTCATGGCCGCGATGGCGCCGCCCGCCATGCCGTCGTTGGCCGACAGCACGCCGACGATCTGGTCCCTGCCGATGGCGGTGATCGCCTGCTCCATCTGCTGCTGCGCCTTGTCGGGGCTCCAGTCGGGGGTGTCGAACTCCCTGCCGACCCTGACCTTGCCGTCCAGGACGCTCTTGGCGCCCTTCTTGTAGTCGGCCGAGCTGGGGTCGGTGGGCGAGCCGTGGATCATCACGATCTGGCCCTTGGCCGTGGTGCCCTTGGCGTTCATGGCGTCGAGCAGCGCCTGGCCCTGCATCTCGCCCACCCGTACGTTGTTGAACGAGACGTAGTAGGCGTAGTCGATCCCCGAGATCAGCCGGTCGTAGGCGACCACCGGGACCTTCTTCTGTCTGGCCTGGTTGACCAGGGGCGCGACCGCGTTGGCGTCCACGGCGTCCAGGACGAGCACGTCGGCGTCCTGGGTGAGCGCGGCCTCGACCTGTTGTTGTTGTTTGGCCGCGTCCTGCTCGGCGTTGCCGTAGATCACCTTGCAGTCGGGGCACAACGCCTTGACCTTGGCCTCGAACAGCGGGCGGTCGAAGGCTTCGTACCGGGTGGTCTTGGATTCGGGGAGGAACAGGGCGATCGTCCCGCCCTTCGACGTCCCCTCGGCCTGAGTGGTGGTGGTGGTCGTGCCGGTGGTGCTGGTCCCGCAGGCGGCGGCCAGCAGGACCGCCGCCGCGGGGATGAGTCGCCAAGCTCGGTGCATCACACTTCGTCCTCTCAGAAGATGCCCGCCCCCGCTTGGTAAGAAAGGTAGTTTACTATCAGGTGTGTTGGCTAGAGTGCACCTCGGAGGGAGGCCGGACATGCGACGCGACCTGGCGAATCCACGGCTGCTGCGGGTGCTCAACGAGCGCCGCCTGCTCGACCAGCTGCACGAGCACGGCCCCGCCTCGCGCGCCGACCTGGCCAAGAGCACCGGCCTGTCCAAGCCCACGGTCTCGGCCGCCCTGGCGGGGCTGGCCGAGGACGGCCTGGTCCACCTGGTGGGGGAGGTGTCCGGGCGGCCCGGCCCGGTCTCCTCGCTCTACGACGTCAACGCCGCCTCCACCCACGTCGCCGGGGTCGACATCGGCCGCGACTGGATCAGGGTGGCCGTGGCCGACCTGCGCGGCACGTTCGCCGGGCGTACCGACGGCCGCAACACGGCCCGCACCTCGGCCGAGCTGGCCGCGCTGGTCGGCGAGCTGGCCAGGGCGGCGGCCCGCCAGGCCGAGGTCGAGTGGCGCTCGATCACCTGCGCGGTGGTGGGCTCGCCCGGCGTGTACGACCCCGTGCGCGGCGGCCTCGACTTCGCCCCCAACCTGCCCGGACCGCCTGACCTGGCCGACCGGCTGCACGCCGCCCTGGGCGTCGACCTCGTCATCGAGAACGACATCAACCTGGCCGCCGTCGGCGAGCACGTCCACGGGGCCGGCCGGGGCAAGGCCAACTTCGCCCTGGTGTCCATCGGCACCGGCGTCGGCATGGGCATCGTGATCAACGGCGAGCTGTACGTCGGGGCGCGGGGGGCGGCGGGGGAGGTCTCCTACATCCCGGCCGCCGAGGAACCTTCCGCCCCCGCCCTGCCCGCCGGCCCCTTCGCGCAGGACGCCGACCCCTTCACGCACGGGGCCACCGAGGCGGTCACCTCCGCGCCCGGCGTGGTGCGCGCCGCTCGGGCGGCGGGGCTGGAGCTGCAGACGGCCAGGGAGGTCTTCGCCGCCGCCGCCGACGGGAACGAGGCGGCCAGGTCGGTGGTGGAGGCCGAGGGCCGCCGCATCGGCGGGTTGCTGGTGGCCGTGGCCGCCGTGCTCGATCCGGAGGTGATCGTGCTGAGCGGGGGAGTGGGCCGCAACCTCGACCTGCTGGGCGCGTCCGTGGAGCGCCGCATCGCCGAGCTCGGACCGCTGCGCCCGCGGGTGGTGGCCAGCGCGCTGGGTGACAGCGGCGTGCTGCTGGGCGCGGTCGCCCACGCCAAGTCCCGCGCCTGGGACCTCATCTTCGACGCCCGCAAACACTGACCACCCCAACAGCCCCCAGAGCCCACACCCGCTGAGTCCCCGAGGCGGCCCCGCCCGCCCCCGGCCCCCGGCCCCCGGCCCCCGGCCCCTTGGCTTGGCACGTGCTCCTCGGTTCCGTTGGCCGGGTCTGCCCGCTGGACCCCTGGCTCGGCCCCCTCCGGTGCCGGAGTTTTCGGGGACGGGGGTTGGTGCGGGTTCGGGGCTCTGTGGGGAGGTGGGGCGCGCTTACGATGTGGGGGTGGCCGGCCTCCTTCGTTCCGTGTGGCGCGAGCCTCGTCCTCCCGGCCCGCCGGTGCGGGTGTGGCGCGACTGGGCGCTGGTCGCGGCGCTCGTGCCGGCCGCGGTGATCGAGGGCGTGTTACGGCCCGACCTCCGGTGGCCGGTGGTCTCGACGGCCGTCACCGTCGCGCTGATCCCCACGTTGCTGTGGCGCAGGACCAGGCCGCTGCTCATGGTCGCGCTCGTGTTCGGCGCCACCACCGTGGCCCCGCTGCTGACCGGCGGCGAGTCGGTGGAGACGTACACGCTGGCGTTCGTCACGATCGTGCTCTACGCGCTGTTCCGGTGGGGATCGGGGCGCGAGGCCGTGATCGGGATGGCGGCCGGGCTGGTCGCGGTCGGCCTGTCGCTGGTCTCCGGCCGCATGGCGCCCGGCGACGTCGTCCCGGCGCTCGGCGTGCTGGTCGCGACCGTCGGGCTGGGCAGCGCCTTCCGCTACCGGGCCGGCGCGCGGCTGCGCGAGCTCGACCAGGTCAAACTGCTCGAACGCGAACAGCTCGCCCGCGACCTGCACGACACCGTCGCCCACCACGTCTCGGCCATGGCCATCCGCGCCCAGGCGGGCCTGGCCACCGCCGCCTCCGAGCCGGGCGCGGCCACCGACGCGCTGCGGGTGATCGAGGCCGAGGCGTCGCGCACGCTCGCCGAGATGCGGGCCATGGTCCGCGTGCTGCGCAGGAACGAGCCGGCGGAGCTGACCCCGGGCCGCCACCTCGACGACCTGCGGCGGCTCGCCGGACGCCCACGCGTCGGCCCGGCCGTCGAGGTGGAGATCGCGGACGGGCTCGGCGACCTGCCGCCCTCGGCCGGCGCGGCGCTCTACCGCATCGCCCAGGAGTCGATCACCAACGCCCGGCGGCACGCCCGCCACGCCACCCACATCACCGTCCGGGTCACCGCCGACGACGCCGCCGTACACCTGACCGTGAGCGACGACGGCGACCGCGCCGGCGGGGTCGCCGCCCCCGGCTACGGCCTGATCGGCATGATCGAACGCGCCGCCCTGCTCGGCGGCACGTGCGAGGCGGGCCCCAACCCCAACCGGGGCTGGACGGTCACCGCCGTCCTGCCGAAAGAGACCGCATGAACGACCGGCGGGAGGCCGTGGTGAGTGACCGGAGGGAGGCGGCGTGAGCGACCGGCGGGAGGCCGCGGTGAGTGATCCGGAGGGGGCGGCGGCCATCCGGGTGCTGGTCGCCGACGACCAGGAGATCGCCCGCACCGGCCTCAGGATGATCCTCGACGCCCAGCCCGGCATCGAGGTCGTCGGCGAGGCCGGCGACGGCAGGCGGGCCGTCGAGCTGGCCCGCCGCCTGCGCCCCGACGTGTGCCTGTTCGACATCCGCATGCCCGGCCTCGACGGCATCGCGGCCACCCGCGAGCTGGCCGGGCCCGACGTCGCCGACCCCATGGCGGTGGTCGTGATCACCACGTTCGACCTCGACGAGTACGTCTACGCCGCCCTGCGCGCCGGGGCCAGGGGTTTCCTGCTCAAGGACGCCGGCCCGGCGCTGCTCGCCCAGGCGGTGACCGCGGCGGCCGGCGGCGAGGCGCTCATCGCCCCGAGCGTGACCGCGCGCCTGCTGGCCGCGTTCGCCGGAGCCGGGCGTACGGAGGCGCCCGCGCAGCCGGTCGAGGCGCTCACCGGCCGCGAGGAGGAGATCCTGCGCGCCGTGGCCCGCGGCCGGACCAACAGCGAGATCGCCCGCGAGCTGCACATCTCGCTCAGCACGGTCAAGAGCCACGTCGCGAGCCTGATGACCAAGCTCGGCGTGCGCAACCGCGTCGAGATCGCCATGTGGGCCTACGAGACCGACCGCGTACGCACCTGACCTCGACGGACTCTGCGGGCTCTGCGGAGGATCGACTCGGCCACCGCCAGGTTGATCACCCAGCCCGCGCCGACGAGCAGCGCCCGGCCGAGCTCGCCGGGCGGCCCGAAGGCGGCCGGCCCGAACGCCAGGGTGAACGCCTGCGTGCCCGCGCCGAGCCCGATCGCGTACCCGCGGGTCATCCAGGCGCGATGCCGGGCCATGTCGCGCCGCCGGATCGCGGCCAGGCCGAGCAGGAGGCAGGCGGCCATGGCCGTCCCGAACAGCAGCCGGAAGGCGGCCAGCAGCAGCCCGTCGCCGGCGGGAAGGTCGGAGAAGAGCGTCAGCCACAACCCCGACAACGCGGCGACCAGCCCGCAGGCCACCAGGACCCGGCCCGCCGCGCGGTGCCACCCCGGCCGCCCGGCCCGGAACCGGGCCTGGAACTGGAACGTGCCGAGGACGCAGAACACCAGGGAAGCCGGGATGTGCAGCAGCACCGGCACGGGCATGGCGAAGAAGCGCGCGTTGTCCGCCGTGACGGGGGCGCCGGCGGCCAGTTCGGTCAGCCGGAGTGCGCCGGCGACCAGGGGGACGACGCTGAGCGCGAGCAGCCCGGCGGGTGCGATCCATCTCATGCCCGAAAGCGTGCCGCCCGCGCCCGTGCCCGGTCATCGCGCGGACGGCCCGTCCCGGTTCGCACCATCGGCGGGAGGGCGGTCGTACTTTCGGCCATCGAGCCGTCGCCTTTCGACCGTTGAGCGTCCGTGCAGGTCACGCCCACACTGACGGCACATCAGCGGCACGAGGGAGAAAAACGATGAAGGCGTACGTCCTGCGCTCGTTCGGCTCGCCCGACCAGCTCGTCCTGACCGACGTCGAGCGGCCCGTGCCGGGCGACGACGAGGTGTTGGTCCGGGTGCGGGCCACGTCCGTGCAGCCCTACGACTGGCACTTCATGCGGGGAGAGCCGTACCTGGCCCGGGTCATGGGCGGCGGGGTCGGGCTGCGCCGGCCCAGCATCGCCGTCCTCGGGGCCGACGTGGCGGGGGAGGTGGAGGCGGCCGGCAAGGACGTCACGCTGTTCCGTCCCGGCGACGAGGTGTACGCGATGTCGCTGGGGGGCGGCTTCGGCGAGTACGTCTGCCTGCGGCAGGGCGAGGTGGCGCCCAAGCCGGCGGGCCTGTCGTTCGAGCAGGCGGCGGCGGTGCCGATGGCGGCCAACACCGCGCTGATCGCGCTGCGCGACGAGGGACGCGTCCAGCCGGGCCAGAAGGTGCTGGTCAACGGCGCGTCCGGCGGCGTGGGCACGTTCGCCGTGCAGCTCGCCAAGGCGCTGGGGGCGCAGGTCACGGGCGTGTGCAGCGGGCGCAACGCGGACCTGGTCCGCTCGCTCGGCGCGGACGACGTCATCGACCACACCAAGGAGGACTTCGCGGCGTCGGGGCGGCGCTTCGACCTCCTGCTCGACGTGGCGGGCGGTCGCCGGCTGGCGGACTGCCGCCGCGTGCTGACCAGGAAGGGCACGTACGTGCTGGTCGGCGGGCCGGCCGGCCGCTGGGTGCAGCCGGCCGGCCACATGTTCGCCGCGCTCGCGTCGGGGCCCTTCGTCCCGCAGCGGATCGTCAGGGCGGACGTGGTCCGCTGCGGGAGCAACAGGGCGAACCTGCTGACGTTGACCGGGCTGATCGAGCAGGGCGCGGTCACCCCGGTCATCGACAGGACCTTCCCGTTCGGCGAGCTCCCGGCGGCCGTCCGCTACCAGGAGGAGGGGCACGCCCCGGGGAAGGTCGTCGTCACAGGGTCGCGGTGAGCATGGCGGGGGCGGGGGCCTTCTGGAGCTGCTTGTAGTCGGCCCAGCGCTTGACGCCCTTGGGGTCGGGGCGTACCGCGCCGACGAAGGCCTGCCTGCGCCACTGCGACAGGCGTTCCTCCTTCACCACGTCGCCGGTATGGGGGGAGTGGACCATGTAGCCGGGCTTGGAGATCATGCCGACGTGGCCCAGGCCGCTGAAGAACACCAGGTCGCCTGGTTCGAGGTCCTTCCAGGCGATCTTCCTGGAGAAGGCGCCGTACTGCTCCGCGGCGGTTCTGGGGAGCTCGATGCCGGCGTCTTCGTAGGCCCGGAGCATGAGGCCCGAGCAGTCGTAGCCCCGTTCGCTGGCGCCACCCCACACGTACGGGGTGCCGCGCTTGTCCATGGCGTATTCGAGGGCGACCTTCCAGGCCGGTTTCGGCACGTGCCGTTCCTGGACCTGTTTCACCTGGGGGCCGGTGAGGGTGACGGAGGGGGCGGGGGCGGCCGGAGCGGCGGGAGCCGCGGGGGCGGCAGGCGCGAGACCTGCGGCGCCCGCTGCCACCGCCAAAAAGATGGCGATGCTAGACAGGGGACTGTCCTTCCACGTGGCCGACCGGGTTAGCTGACGGGCTCGGGCCTGGAAGTAGCCCTACGGCGGTGCTCCTCGGGGGAGGCGCGGCCGATTCGCCCCGGGGGGAAAGGTGGGTCCCCGGCTCCACGCAGCGGCTGCGTGGATTAGGCTCGTCGGACTCTAACGAAACGGTCAAAAGGTCGCAATCCCCCCAAAACGGATTGTCCGGTTGTTGAGATGATGTGTTCGTCAGCCGAGACGAGCCGGTAAGGTACCGCCCATGGAGTCGCGTAACATCCGCCTGGCCGTCATCCCCGGGGATGGCATCGGCGCCGAGGTCGTAGCCGAAGGGCTCAAGGTCCTGGAGGCCGTGGGCACGAAGATCGAGCCCACCCACTACGACCTGGGCGCAGCCCGCTACCACCGTACGGGCGAGACACTGCCCGACGCGGTGCTCGAAGAGCTGCGCGGCTATGACGCGATCTTGCTCGGCGCCGTGGGCGACCCCAGCGTGCCGCCCGGCATCCTGGAGCGCGACCTGCTGCTCAAGCTCCGGTTCGAGTTCGACCACTACGTCAACCTGCGGCCGGTCAAGCTGTTCCCCGGCGTCGAGACCGCGCTGGCCGGCGCCTCGGCCGAGCACATCGACATGGTCGTCGTCCGCGAGGGCACCGAGGGCCTCTACGCGGGCACCGGCGGCGTCATGCGCCGCGGCACGCCGCACGAGATCGCCACCCAGGAGTCGCTGAACACCGCCCACGGCGTCGAGCGCGTCGTGCGTTACGCCTTCCAGAAGGCTCAGTCGCGGCCCCGCAAGAAGCTCACGCTCGTCCACAAGACGAACGTGCTCACCTACGCCGGCGACCTCTGGCAGCGCACGGTCAACCGCGTGGCCGCCGAGTTCCCCGACGTCACCACCGACTACAGCCACATCGACGCGGCCTCGATGTTCTTCGTCACCCAGCCCGAGCGCTTCGACGTGATCGTCACCGACAACCTGTTCGGCGACATCATCACCGACCTCGGCGCCGCGATCGCCGGCGGCATCGGCCTGGCGGCCAGCGGCAACATCAACCCCGAGCGCACCTCGCCGAGCATGTTCGAGCCGGTGCACGGCAGCGCGCCCGACATCGCCGGTCAGGGCAAGGCCGACCCGACCGCCACCATCCTGTCCGTCGGCATGCTCCTCGACCACCTCGGCCTGCACGCCGAGGCCGCCAAGGTCGAGCAGGCCGTGGCCGCCGACATCGCCGAGCGGGTGACCGGCCGCGCCGGCCGCACGACCAGCGAGATCGGCGACGACATCGCCGCGCGAGTAGCCGGCTAGGACCGCCTAGCCCCGCACGCGCCTGGCGGTCCGGACGAGGACTGCCAGGCGCTTTTTTGCGTTCACCGGATCGAACCACCCCCAACTGCCTCTTGCTATCCCAAATCGCGAGACACTAGGAAGTACGAATACTGCTCGCGGGCAGTAGCTACCAGAATCAGCTTGAAGTCGCAGATTCGTAGAGAGAAGGACCGCCGTCATGACCATCGCTCAGAAGCTCAGCTTCGACGTGCAGCATTCCGACCACGCTCGCACCGCGGCCGAGCGGGAGCAGGTACTGGCGAACCCCGGGTTCGGGCAGGTCTTCACCGACCACATGATCTCGATCGACTACACCGACGGCGAGGGATGGCACGACGCCAGGCTCATGCCGTACGGGCCGCTCTCGCTCGACCCCGCGACCTCGGTCTTCCACTATGCGCAGGAGCTGTTCGAGGGCCTGAAGGCGTACCGGCAGATCTCCGGCTCGATCGCGACCTTCCGTCCGTACGCGAACGCCGCCCGTTTCAACCGCTCGGCCGAGCGCATGGCCATGCCCGAGCTGCCGGAGGAGGCGTTCGTGGAGTCGCTGGAGCTGCTGGTCTCGGCCGACAAGGAGTGGGTGCCCACCACCGAGGGCCACAGCCTCTACCTGCGCCCGTTCATGTTCGCCACGCAGGCCGGGCTCGGCGTCAACTACCCGTCGAAGACCTACAAGTACATGGTGATCGCCTCGCCGGCGGCCTCGTACTTCAGCGGCGGCATCAAGCCGGTCTCGGTCTGGCTGTCCACCGAGTACACGCGCGCCGCGCCCGGCGGCACCGGCTTCGCCAAGTGCGGCGGCAACTACGCCGCCGCCTTCGTCGCCCAGCGCCAGGCCGTCGACAACGGCTGCGACCAGGTCGTCTGGCTCGACGCCCACAAGCACGAGTACGTCGAGGAGATGGGCGGGATGAACCTGTTCTTCGTCTTCGGCAACAAGCTCGTCACCCCGGCGCTCACCGGCACCCTGCTGCCCGGCATCACCCGGGAGTCGATCCTGGAGATGGCCGGCGACCTCGGCCTGGAGACCGAGGAGCGGCTGATCTCGGTGGACGAGTGGGAGTCCGCCTGCGCCTCCGGCGAGCTGACCGAGGTGTTCGCGTGCGGCACCGCCGCCGTGGTCACGCCGGTGGGCTCGGTCAGGGGCGACGACCGCTCCTGGACCATCGCCGACGGCACCCCCGGCCCGGTGACGATGCGGGTGCGCGAGGAGCTCGTCGGCATCCAGTACGGCGCCCGTCCCGACACCCGCAACTGGATCCACAAGGTCGGCTAGAGCCGCGCGGACGGCCGGCGTTCAGGCGCCGGCCTCCGTCAGGGCCGCGGTGTCGACGTGGAGGTTCCACGGGTCGGGCAGGAACACCGGCTCGCCCAGGGAGACGACGTTCTCGCTGCGGTAGCGCCGCCCGCCCGGCCCGCCGAACAACGTCACCAGCTGCTGGAACGGGTCGATCACCAGGTAGAGCGGCACCCCGCCGCGCGCGTAACCGCCCGTCTTGACGAAGTGCACGTCGTACGTCGTGGCCACCGAGACGACGTCCACGAGCAGGATCGTCGAGGCGCCGTGGACGGCGTGCTCCTCGTGCAGCCGCGGCCGGCGCGGGACCACGGCCAGGTCGGGCACGTAGAGATCGTGGCCGGGGCCCAGGTAGACGGTGATGTTCGGCCAGATCTCCCAGCCCCGGACCGCCGCCGCGGCGGCGAGCTGGAACAACGTCCGGGACAGGATCGTGTTGTGCTGCCAGGTGCCCGGCTCGTTCACCACGATCCGGCCCTGGACCGTCTCGATGCGGAACTCGGGGAACAGTTCGCGCACGGTGCGGTAGCGCTCTTCCAGGGGCCTGACCATGCCGCCGTCCTCATGCTTTCCCGGGGGTCTCCAAAGGATCACTCAGAGTAACGGGAGCGGCGTCCCGTGATCTAGTGGTTCTTCCTGATCATCGTGATCCCGTCGGCGACCGGCAGCATGACCACGCTCACCCGCGGGTCCTCGATCACCAGGTCGTTGAACTCGCGGATCTGCACCGTCGTCGTCTCCGAGCGCGCCGGATCGGCGACGTGCCCGCTGCGCAGCGTGTTGTCGGCCAGCAGCAGGCCGCCCGGCCGCAGCCGCTCGACCAGCAACTCGTAGTAACCGGGGTAGTTGCCCTTGTCGGCGTCGAGGAAGGCCAGGTCGATCGGCTCGTCGAACGCGGCCAGCGTCTCCAGCGCGGGCCCGAGCGTCAGCGAGACGCGGTCGGCCACGCCCGCCCGCTCCCAATAGCGCCGGGCGATCGACGTCCACTCCTCGCTCACGTCGAAGCAGTGCAGCCGCCCGCCGGACAACCCCCGCGCGATGCACACCGACGAGTAGCCGGTGAACGTGCCCACCTCGACCGCCACGGCCGGGGCCGCGAGCTGGGTCAGCATGGTCAGGAACCGGCCCTGGTCGGCGGAGATCTGCATCCTGGCGGCGTCGCCCGTCGCCTCGGCGGTCTCCCGCGCCAGCTCGTCGAGCAGAGGGTCGGGCGGGGTGGAGTGGTCGAGGATGTACCGGCCCACCGCGGGGTCGAGGAGGTTCGCCTTCATGAAGGTCATTCTCCCCTCACAGCGTTCTCTCATCGTCATCAGGTATCCATGGAAGATCCTCCGGCGGGCCGCCGCGCCGGGGCCGCCCCGGCCGGCTGTCCGGAGAGGGGGTCTGTCGTTGGTAGGGTTCGCGCGATCGGTGAGCTGGAAGTGGGCGGATGATGAAGCGGTTGGTTGCGGTCGCGGTCGCGTGTGCGGCGCTGGTGATGCTGGGTGTGCTGGCCTTCTCGGAGCCGGGTGAGACGGCCGGGTCGGTACGCCTGACCAGGCAGCTCGACGGTTCGATGGTGCTGGCCGACAGGTCCAGCGACGCGCCCGTGCTAGACGTGTACGAAGACTTCGACTGCCCGATCTGCAAGGAGATGCACTCCAAGGTCGACGGCACGATCCAGAAGCTGGCCAGGGAGGGCAGGCTCAAGGTCGTCTTCCACGCCGTGACGATCTTCCAGGACGAGCCGATGCGCTCCAACTCCATCAGGGCCGCGGCCGCCGCCCGGTGCATGCCGGAGGACAACTGGCTGGCCTTCAGGGACGAGCTCTACGCCATGCAGCCCGCCCCGCACGGCTCGGCCTCGGGCTTCACCGTGCCGGAGCTGGTGGCCGCCGCCAGGAAGGTCGGCGCCTCGGTGGACGAGTGCGTGACCTCGCAGTCGTACGCCAAGACCCACCTGGGGGAGACCGCGAAGATCCGCATCCAGGGCACGCCCACCGTGTTGCTCGACGGGCAGCAGCTCGGCAACGAGGTGTTCGACCCGGCGGCGTTCGAACGTGCCGTCACCGGGGGCGCCGGCGTGCAAGTGTAAAGGTCGTGTCCACAACCTGAGACCGATGTGCCAGATGGTGAATCCCTGTGGCAGACTGGCAGGCACCATGTTCTACGGTCTGCTCATTATCGGCAGGCGCGCTGGCTGACAAAGGGACACCGCCAGCGCGCAGACCTCTCACGTCCGTGAGGGGTCTTTTTGTTTTCCAGGACACGGATCCGAAAGAAGAGACTTCATGGCCGACGACCGCTTCCACGTCTACGACACGACCCTGCGCGACGGCGCGCAGCAGGAAGGACTCAACCTCACCGTCGTCGACAAGCTCGCCATCGCACGGCAGCTGGACAGCCTGGGCGTCGGTTTCATCGAGGGGGCTGGCCGGGCGCCAACCCCAAGGACACAGAGTTCTTCAGGCGCGCTCGAACAGAGCTCGACCTGAAGCACGCGCAGCTCGCCGCGTTCGGCGCGACCCGCCGGGCCGGTGTGAAGGCCGCCGACGACCCATTGGTAGCCGCATTGCGCGAATCCGGCGCGCCGGTCGTGACCCTTGTCGCCAAGAGTCACGACCGGCACGTGGAGCTGGCCCTCCGCACGACTCTCCAGGAGAACCTCGCGATGATCCGCGACACGGTTTCTCACCTTCGTGCGGAGGGACAGCGAGTCTTCCTCGACGCCGAGCACTTCTTCGACGGCTACACGTCCAACCCAGCCTACGCGCTCGAAGTGCTGCGGACCGCGGCCGAAGCCGGGGCCGACGTCATCGCCCTGTGCGACACGAACGGCGGCATGCTGCCCGACGAGCTGGCCGAGACCGTGCACGCGGCCGTCCAGACCGGGGCCCGCGTCGGCATCCACTGCCACGACGACACCGGCTGCGCCGTCGCCAACACCCTCGCCGCGGTCAAGGCGGGCGCCACGCACGTCCAGGGCTGCGCCAACGGCTACGGCGAGCGCTCGGGCAACGCCAACCTCTTCACCGTCGTCGCCAACCTCCAGCTCAAGCGCGGTTTCGACCTCGTGCCGCGGGAGGCGCTGGCGGACATGACCCGCATCGCCCACGCGATCACCGAGGTCACCAACGTCACCCCCAACTCCCACGCCCCCTACGTCGGGATGTCCGCCTTCGCCCACAAGGCCGGCCTGCACGCCAGCGCCATCAAGGTCGACCCCAACCTCTACCAGCACATCGACCCGGCCGCCGTGGGCAACGACATGCGCATGCTCGTCTCCGACATGGCCGGCCGCGCCTCCGTCGAGCTCAAGGGCCGCGAGCTGGGCTACGAGCTGACCCCCGAGCACACCAAGACGCTGGTCGATCGCGTCAAGGAGCTGGAGTCGCAGGGGTTCACCTTCGAGGCCGCGGACGCGTCGTTCGAGCTGCTGCTGCGCGACACCGTCCAGGGGGCGCGCCGGCGGCACTTCGAGGTGGAGTCGTGGCGGGTGATCGTCGAGCGGACGAAGGGCGGCGAGCTGGTCAGCGAGGCCACCGTCAAGCTGCACGCCAAGGGCGAGCGCATCGTCGCCACCGGCGAGGGCAACGGCCCCGTGAACGCCCTGGACAAGGCCGTACGGCAGGGGCTCGAGCAGCTCTACCCCGAGCTGGCCAGGCTGGAGCTGGTGGACTACAAGGTCCGCATCCTCGAGGGCACCCACGGCACGGACGCCGTCACCCGCGTCCTCATCACCTCCAGCGACGACACCGCCGAGTGGGCGACGGTGGGGGTGGCCGAGAACATCATCGACGCCTCCTGGCAGGCGCTGGAGCAGGCGGTCACGTACGGCCTGCTACGCGCGGGCCGCGACTGCAGCTGACCCCGGCGCGCTGGGAGCGGGCTTCGCCTTCGGCGCACCCCGTGCCTCGGCCCGCCTGTTCGTCTGCTTGCCGGGGGTCTTCGGGAGCCTGCTCCGAGCGGCCCTCGCCGCTGAGGGCCGCCCTGTGGAAGGGGCGGCCCTCAGCCGGGGGCGGGGCCAGGGGTGACCCGGGCGGACCTGGAGGCGCGGCTGCGATGAGCACCCCTGTGTCCGGGATCAGGCGTCGGGCCACGTGTCCCTCAGCTCGTCGTCGAACGCCTCGCGGGCTGTGCCGGCATCGGTTTCGAAGTCGGCGTCCGAGGAGGCCGCGCTTCTCACCAGGAACGCCTTGACCATGCGGCCCGGTGCCGTGGGAGCCGGTCCGACATGGAATCAGATCATCTGATGGATGGGATGCCGTCCGGGGGGTCGCCGGGGCGGACGAGGCCTGATTCGTAGGCGTGACGGACCATCTGGGCGCGGTCGCGGAGGGCGAGTTTGGTCAGCAGGCGGTTGATGTGGGTGCTGACGGTCGCCTCCGTGATGGACAGCGTGCCGGCGATCTCGGTGTTGGACAGGCCCTGCGCCACCAGCCGCAGCACCTCCTCCTCCCGGGCCGTCACCCCCGTGGCCGCCGGTGAGGGGGCGGGGGCCGTACGCCGGTAGGCCGCCACGACGCGGCCGGTCACCGCCGGGTCGAGCAGGACGTCACCCCGCGCGGCGCTGCGGATGGCGGCGAACAGGTGCTCGGGCGGCGACACCTTGAGCAGGAACCCGCTGACCCCGGCGTGCAGCGCGAGGTCGAGGTTCTCGTCGGTGTCGTAGGTGGTCAGCATGATCACCCGCGGAGGCGCCGGGACCGCGAGGATGCGGCGGGCGGCCTCCAGGCCGTTCAGCCTGGGCATCGCGATGTCGAGCAGGACGACGTCGGGGCGCAGGTCGCGGGCCAGCTGCACGGCCCGTTCGCCGTCGGCGGCCTCGCCCAGCACGGACAGGTCCGGCTGGGTGCCGATCATCAGGCGCAGCCCGGCCCTGATCATCGCCTGGTCGTCGGCGATCACCACGCCGATCCCGCGACCGGGCCCGTCGAGGGCGAGATCGTCGACGGCGTCGAGGGGAGAGGCGGTGGGGATGGCGGGGGCGTCCGGGCGCGGCGAGGAGGCGGGGGTCACAGGGGGAGCTCCGCGCGTACCGTGAAGCCGCCCCCAGGCAGAGGGGCCGCCGTCAGCGTGCCCTCGAAGAGGGCGGCTCGCTCGCGCATGCCGATCAGGCCGTGGCCGCCGCCCCCGCCCGACGGCGGCCGGGGGCCGCGCGGCCCCTGGTCCGTGATCTCCAGCCGGAGCTCCGCCGGCAGGTACGAGACGTGCACCGCCGCCCGCGTCGGCCCGGCGTGCTTGAGGGTGTTGGTCAGCGCCTCCTGGACGATCCGGTACGCCGACAGATCCAGCCCGGCGGACAGCGGCACCCGCTCGCCCGACACCTCAAGGGTGACGTCGAGCCCGGCCGACCTGAACTGCTCCAGCAGGTCCGCCAGCCGGTCGAGGCCGGCCTGCGGGAGCCGGTCGCCGGCCTGCGTGCCGCGCAGCAGCCCGAGCATGCGCCGCAGCTCCTCCATGGCCTCCCGGCCGGCCGCCTCCACCGTGGTGAGCGCCTGTCGCTCGGGTTCCTGGTCCTCGCTCAGGAGCAGCCGGACGGTGCCGGTGTGCATGGTCATCACACTGACGCTGTGCGCGACGATGTCGTGCAGCTCGCGGGCGATCCGGGCCCGTTCCTCCTGCACCGACTCGCGGGCCAGCAGCGCGCCGCGCTCGGCCGCCTGCACGGCCAGCACGCGGTGGCGGCGTACGGCCAGACCGGCTCCGGCGGCGATGGCGCACATCACCAGCGCCACGGCGACGTCCCCCCATCCGGACGGAGGGGAGGTCCTGGACAGCATGGCGGCCACGAACACGCCCGTCGCCGTCAGCCCGGCCACGGCCCGCGCGCTGTCGGGGCGCACCTCGGCCAGCAGCGTGCACAGCAGCACGAGCTGGGTGTAGAACTGCCAGGCCGCGGGGGACCCGGGCGCCAGCGCGAACGTCGCGATGTTGGCGGCCGAGTAGACGGCCAGGATCGCGAAGGGCGCGCGGGTCCTGAACAGCACCGCGGCGGCGGTGACCAGCCCGGCGGCGATCCACAGCGGCACGTACGAGCGGGGAGAGGCCATCGAGCGCACGCTGACCTCCTCCGCGACCGCGAACAGGGCCACGACCGCCGCCACGAGCCAGTCGACGGGGGAGGGGGAACGGCGGTGGAGCATGAGGCGAGAGTAGCCCGCCCGGATTGTCACAATGTGCAGCGGAATCCACCGAAAGGGGGACGCCGGGTCCAAGCCTGCCTTGACGACGGGCCCGGCGAGCGCCGCCTACCGTGCCCGGCATGTCAACCGACGCACTCTCCATCCGCCGCTTCCTGGCCGGCGCGAGCCTCGTCCTGGCCCCGGTCTGCCTGATCCTCGGCATGATCACCGACCCGTCCGAGCCCGGGGTCGAGGACCCGCTGGTCTACGCGCACAACCCGGGCGCCGTGGGTGTCAGCGCGACGCTCCTGCACTACACCTGGGTGCTGTTCGTGCCAGGGGTGATCGGCATGGTCCAGCTCGTCAGAGGCAAGGGCAGGGCGCTGGCCACCGTCGCGGGCGCGCTCGCGGTGCTCGGCCTGATCAACTTCTCGTCGCTGATGATCTCGGACTTCTTCGACATCGTGCTCTTCGACGCCCTGCCCGCCGCGCAGGCCGAGAAGCTCATGCAGGACGCGGCGCAGCCCGCCCTCATCGCCGCCTGGCAGCTGCCCGGGATGATCGGGTCCTTCCTGGGCCTGGTCCTCGTCGCGGTCGCGTACGCGCGGGCGGGGCTGGCGGGCTGGTGGTTCCCGGCGGGCGTGCTGGTGGGCATCGTGGTGTGGCTGTTCGGCGCGAGCGCGTGGAACCTGGTGCTCGGGATCGGCGGCCCGGTCATCCTGCTGGCCGCGTTCGGCACCGTCGGCGTGTCGATCATCCGCATGCCGGCGCCGCGGGAACGGGCGGCCTAGGGCCGGTCGGGGCCGCCGTCCTCGTCCAGCCAGGCCACGACGTGGGTGGTGAAGCTGTCCACGAGGGTCAGGGGCTCGCCGGCGAGCACGAGGAGGGCGACGAGCTGGTTGACGCCGAACGCGCGCTCCCACGTGACCGCCCGCCGGTAGGTGCCGGCGTCGACGGCGTCGCGCAGGTGCTCCCAGCCGTGCCAGCCCATGAAGGCCGCGTCGATCGCCGGGTCGAACAGGTGGGCCCGGTCCCAGTCGAGGACGCCGACCAGCTTGCCGTTCGCGTCCCAGTGGACGTTGTCGCCGACGAGGTCGCCGTGGACCAGCGTGTCGGGGACCTGTTCCAGGGCCAGGGCGTCGTCGAGGCGCCGGCGTCCCTCCTCCTGCCACCTGGCCGGGAAGCGGGGGATGACCTCTTCGGCGAGGATCGTGCTCCAGCTCGCGGGCCCGGCGTACGAGCGCGGGGCGGGCAGCAGGGCACGCAGCTCCGGGGTGACGGGCAGCTCGCGCAGGGCGCCGAGCAGCTCGCCGATCAGGGCCGGGTCGCCCCGGCCGGCGTCGAGACCGGCGCCGTCCAGCCAGGACACGGCCACGGCGGCGCGCTCGCCGAACGTCGTCACCGGCGTCAGCGGCTCGGGCACCGCGAACGGCAGCCCGGCGGCCGCGATCGCGCGCAGCACCTCGGTCCGCCGGGGCAGCGCCTCGGTCACGCTCGGCCGCCGGCCGACCCGTACGGCCGCCACCCCCGGGAGCAGCACGACGTCGTGCATCCCGCCACGGGCGAGCCGCGCGCTGCCCAGGGGAGCGCCGGGCACGAGGGCGTCGGCGATCTCCAGCAGGTCAGGGGGTACGGGCTCGCTCATCGGCTCGTCTCTTCCGGGGGCGGGTGTTCCGCGTAGAGCCTACGCGGGTCCCGACCGGTGCCCGGCCTCCATACGATGGTGACCCATGAGCTTCAGTGTGCTCGGCGTGCACGCCCACCCGGACGACGAGGCGATCTGGACCGGCGGCACCCTCGCCAAATACGCCGACGAGGGCGCCACGACCGCCGTCGTCACCTGCACCTGGGCCGAGGGCACCCAGCGGGCGCAGGAACTGGAACGGGCCCTCGACATCCTCGGCGCGGGCAAGCCCCGGCTGCTCGGCCTGGCCGACGCGGGCAAGCCCGAGTCCGCCCCCGGCCGCCCGCGCTTCCTCGACGTGCCGTTCGACGAGGCGGTGGGCCTGCTGGTCGAGCACATCAGGGCCGTCCGGCCCGACGTCGTGCTCACCTTCGACGGCTTCGGCGGCTACGGCCACCCCGACCACGTCCACGTGCACCGGGTCACCCTCGCCGCGGTCGAGGCGGCCGGCTACGACCAGCTCTACCCTGGCACGGGCGACCCCTGGCGGCCGCACGCGCTCTACCTGGCGACCGTCCCGCGCTCGGTCGTGACGGCCCACTGGCGGGCGGTCTTCGGCGCCGATCCGGAGCCGGGCCAGGCCCTGCCCGGGGTCCCCGACCACCAGGTCTCGGCCGCGATCGACGTGTCGCGCTGGTCGGAGCGCAAGTGGGCGGCCATGCTCGCCCACGAGTCCGAGGTGGAGCGCGGCGCGTCGATGACCATGCTGACCGGGCTGCCGGAGCGGGCCCGCGCCCAGATGCTCTCCAACGAGTGGTACCGCCGGATCGCCTTCTAGACCGGCTAGAGCAGGCCCGCGGAGAGGGTCTCGCCCTCGACCTTGAGCTTGCCTCCCGAGCACGACACCTTGGGCGAGTCGGTGCCCGGCACGATCACCGTCAGCAGCGACTTCGCCGCCGGCGACACCACCACGTTGGTCGCGTCCTTGGCCAGGTAGGTGGGCGACACCCAGCCCAGCTCGCCGCCGCGCTCCACCTTCTGGCCGCCGACCCGCTCGCACGCGGAGAACTGCATCAGCGTCACCTTGAAGGCGCCGTCGGCCAGCACCACCTTGCCGCCGCCGTTGGAGACGACCTTGTACGAGGGCGCGAACCGCCACAGGTTCCTGACCTTCTTGCCCCCGGAGGCCGTGTCGAGCACCGCCATCAGGTCCTGGCCGTGGTTCACCAGCACCGAACGCGTCCGGCTCACGCCGTAGGCCCGGTCCGTGAGGCGGAAGGCCTGCCGGTCCTTGCCGTAGGAGGTCTTGGTCAGTCTGGACGAGGTGCGCGGCCGGAACCGGGCCCCCTCGACCGTCGGCACGTTGTGCGCCTCGGGGGAGAGCGTCCAGTAGCGGTAGGCGCTCTTCTCGTAGGAGTGGAAGCCGCCGTCCATGAGGATGTCGCGGCCCTGCGCGTAGTACGTCACGCCCAGGTGGTCCTCGTGCCCGTGGAACTTCATGCCGGGCCCGAACCTGATCGAGTAGTACGACGAGCCCGGCTTGCCCCAGGCCGTCCGGCCGTAGACGTAACCGGCCTTGTAGACCTTGACCTTCTGCTTCGGGGTGCCGGTCTCCATCTTGGGCTCGGTCTCGGCGCTGCCGTCGCCGATCGGGACCATGTAGCCGTTGGGCATCGTGGAGTGGGCGATGAAGTCCTTCAGCGCCTCGGCCCGCCGGCTGATCTCGGCCGGCACCTTGCGGTCGCACGCCTTCATGTTGGTGATGGCGACCTGGAGGCGGCCGTACACGTAGACGGCGTAGCGGGGGGCCTGCTCCATGAGCGCGCCCTGGGAGTCGACGTCCAGCTTGACCGTGCCGGTGAGCCGCCTGGAGGCCAGGTTCGACCAGTCGGAGCGGCCGTACCGGCAGCCGATGCCCATGAGGGCGATGTCCTGGTCGATGCCGTGGTTGTGGCCCTTCTTGTACAACCGCGCGTCTGACAGCAGCTTGGCGTGGTCGGCCAGGCTGTCCTTCAGCCAGCTCTCCTTGACGTGCATGCTCAGGCACAACAACGGCTGCGTGCGCAGCGAGACCGGGTGGTCCTTCCACACGTACGGCTTGGTGGCGGCGGCCCCGCGCCGGTTGTTCGCCACCCAGTCCTTGGTGATCTCGGTGGCACGATCCAGGTAACGCCGCTCGCCGGTGTTCTCGTAGGCCACGACCAGGGTGCCCATCCAGCGCAACGACTGGAAGACGAACTCCCACGACCGGTTCCGGTACGGGCTCGCCCCCCAGCTGATGTCCTTGCCCAGCTTGTACGCCGGCAGCCCCACCAGCGAGATCTCGCCCTTCATGACGTCCTCGGCCGTCGGCGTGCCCGGCAGCCAGTCCCCCTGGCACTGCGCGGTACGGGTGACCTTGTCGGCGGCCTGGGCCGGGCTCGTCAGCCCGCCGAGCGCGAGCGTGAGGGCAAGAGGTATCGCGAGCCGGCGCACGCCAGGGTTCCTTCCGGACAAGAAAGTGAGGGCGGGACATGCTTTCGGAATCACGATCAACCGGTCAAGTCGCGTACCGGATCGTTAACGGCCCGATGCCCCCCGGTGGCTCCGGCGCCGCGGATGTCATGCTGAGGCCGTGAGATTCGACGACATCGTGCTGCCCGACACGCCCGCCTGCCGCGGCGCGCTGGAGGTGGCCACCCGCTACCAGACACCCTCGCTGCTCAACCACTCCTCGCGCGCGTACCTGTGGGCCGCCGCGTACGCCCAGAGCAGGGCGATCGACTTCGACGCCGAGCTGCTCTACGTGTCGTCCATGCTGCACGACATCGGCCTGGTCGCCGAGTTCGACAGTCAGACGGTGCCGTACGAGGAGGCCGGCGGCCACGTGGCCTGGGCCTTCTGCGCGGGAGCCGGTTGGTCGCCCGAGCGCCGGCTGCGCGCCGCCGAGGTGATCATCCGGCACATGTGGGAGGAGGTGCCGGTGGAGGAGGACCCGGAGGGTCACCTGCTGGAGCTCTCCACCGGCATGGACATCTCCGGCCGGCGTACCGAGGACATCCCCGAGGGCGTGCGGCGCGAGGTGCTGGAGCGCTACCCGCGGCTGGAGATCGCCAAGGAGTTCGCCGCCTGCATCGCCGACCAGGGCGCGCGCAAGCCGTCGAGCTACGCCGGCCGGTTCGTGCGCGGCGGGATCGCCGACCGCATCGCCGCCAACCCCCTCGACGCCTAGCCCTTGGGCCCGGCGCTCTGAACGACGTCGAAGCTCCACACCCGGGAGTCCGTCGCCGCCGGGCCCTGCCCGTGACCGTGTCCCTGGCCGTGTCCCTGGCCCTGCCCTGCGGCGGCCTGGGCGTGGCCGCGCTGGAACGCCTGGCCCTGCTGCCAGGTCTGGAAGTCCTCCTCGCTGCGCCAGCGCGTGTAGACGAGGTACTGGTCGGTGCCCTCGACCGGCCGCAGCAGCTCGAACCACTCGAAGCCGTCGGCCGACTCCACCATCCCGGCCCGGCCGGAGAACCGCTTCTCCAGCTCCTCCCGCATCTCGGCGGGCACGGTCAGGACGTTGATCTTCACGATGGACAACGGAGGACCCCTCTCGGCGAAGCCTTAGCGCACGACCCGCTGCGTCGCAGGTGAGGGCTCCAGGCTAACGCGGGCCACCGCCGGTACGTGATCCCTGTCCAGCGCGTCCCGCAGGTTCGGCAGGGTGACCCGGGACAGGTGCTCGCTCAGCTCGCTCATCGGGGCGGCCTCGTCGGCGGCCACGCGCAGCCGTACCTCGGGGTGGCCGCGCGGGCCGACCAGGTCGGCGTCGGCGTTCAGGACGGCGGGGCTGGCCTCGACGTCCGCGGCGACCGCGTGGGCCATGCCGCCCGCGGCGATCTCGGTGACGCCGTCCGGGCCGGCCTCCAGGCGCAGCCGGGTGTGGGCGTCCCTGCGGCCCTGCGCGACCAGCCAGCGCAGGGCCAGCAGCGCGACCAGGACCGACACGGCGGCCACGGCCCACCACACGGGCGGGCTGTTGCGGGTGAAGAACCCCCGGACGCCCGCGTCCACGATCGGCGTGGCCGGCCCCAGCAGCCCGCGGGCCAGCGTCAGCCCGCCCAGGACGGCCAGCACCAGCCCGACCAGGGCCAGCCCCCAGCGGTTGCCGCGGCCGGTCTTCCTGTTCATCGGCGCTCCTTGACGTTGACCGCCACCCGGTACGGCTCCACCGGATCCAGCCCGGCGAGCCTGGTGAGGACGGCTTCGCGCACGGCCCGGCCGAAGCCCTCGTCGTCCCAGCCGGACGTGGCGGGGGTGACGGCGACCGTGCGGCCGCGCAGGCTGGCGTGCGCCGAGCGCACCCCGGGCACCTCCTCGGCGGCGTGCTCCAGGGCCCTGGTGAAGCTCTTGGGACGCACGCCGATGATCAGGTCGGGGTCGCCGGTCCGCACGGGGACCATCCGCGGCCGTCCCGGCACCAGGGCGGTGACCAGCAGCGCCAGCCCCACCAGCGCCACGATCGCGGCCCCGGTCAGGACCAGCGGGTCCGACCACGGCGTCGTGGCCGCCCACGCCAGCATCCGGTCGTAGGGCAACCACCGCAGCGGGCTGCCGACCAGCGCGGACACCGTCTCGGCGGCGACCAGCAACCCCAGCAGCGTGAGCAGGACGGCGACCACGATGGCGGGCACCCGGCGCTGCGGCCGGAACGCGCGCACCGCGGCCCGGTCGGCGCCCTTGTCCCGCGGCGGGCCGCCTCCTGTCGTGTCCGCGGACTCCCCGGGCGGGCGGTCGTGGGTCATGCCGGGCCTCCCGCCAGATCGGTCATGATCACGTCGAGGCGGGTGACGTCCAGGCCGGTCTGCATGGCCACCCGGTTGCGCACGTGCTGCCGCAGCCGGGCGGCCACGGCGTGCAGCGGGGCCGGGTAGGCGACGGTCACGTCCAGCTTCAGGGTGGCCCGCTCGCCGCGCACCTCGGCGCTGGACGAGTGCGTCCACGGCACCCCGCCCAGCCGCACGTCGAGCACCTCGGGCACTTCCCGCGCCGCGCAGCAGGCGATCTTGGCGACCACCCGCTCGGAGATCTCGGTACGGCCCCGCCGCCCGGGCTCGGCCGCCGGCGCGAGCCGCTGCCGGGGCACCGTGACCCGGACAGCGCCCTGTGGATCGACCTGGGGAGCGGGAGTGGTCATCGCCGCCTCGCGGTCAGACCGGACAGGTTGACCTCGCCGGTCTCGGCGACCTTGCCGACCAGGAAGCCGACCGCGCCGAGCACGAGGACGAGCAGGAACGCGCCGAGGCCGCCGAAGGCTCCCGCGAGTCCGAGGATGATGCCGACCGCCATGCCGATGACCGGCAGCCAAGGGACGTTGCTCATGATTCCTCCACCACGTCGATCACCACGTCGTCGATGCGTACGTTGACGGGACGCCCGCCGGCCGGCTCCCACACGGCCTGGCGGACGTCCTCGGCGGTCTCGGGCAGCGGCCGTTCCAGGGTCGCCACGATGGCGATCTCCACCGTGTCGCCGTCGGCCGAGACGCCCATGACCCGCGCCCCGGGCAGGTACGTCGCCACCGTCCCGAACGGGCCGCCGGAGAGCCCCGCCACCCCCGGGCAGGCCCGTACGAGCTCGGCCAGCGTCTCGGCCTCCGCCTTGGCGTCGGCGTCGGCGTCGGCCCGCGTGTAGGCGGTGGCGCCGGGCCCGGTCATTGGACCCGGGGCTCCGGCTGCTCGGCGTCCTCGCCCCTGCCGCGATCCCTGTCGCGGTCCTGGCCGGGCAGGTGCACGTCGTCGACCCTGATGTTGACCTCGGTCACCTCCAGGCCGCACATGCGCTCGACCGCCGCGATGACGTTCCTGCGCACGGCCGCGGCCAGGTCGGGGATGGCGGTGCCGTACTCGGCGACCAGGTCCATGTCCACGGCCGCCTGGCGCTCGCCGACCTCGACCGAGACGCCCTGGGCGACGCTGCGCTCGCCGCCGACCATCCCGCGCACGTTGCCGAGCGCCCTGGCGGCGCCGCCGCCCATGGCGTGCACGCCGGAGACCTCGCGTGCGGCCAGTCCGGCGATCTTGGCGACGACGACGTCGTCGATGCTCGTCGTGCCCTTGTCGGTGACCAGCGAGGTCGCCGGCCCGCCGTCCTGCGTTCTGGCCCGCGGTACGGCAGAAGTCTGGTTGACCATCGTGTCCGGCACGTTCCGTCACCCCCTAGAAGTCTCTGATAAGCAGAGATATCCGGTTAACCACCACCGATGCCCCACAAAACGGACTCTGGGGGCATTTATGGAGAGTTCCTGACTTTTTTGGCGGTGGGCGGACCCCTCCGGCGGCGGCGATAGCCTTGTCAGGTGCGTATAGCGAGGTTCTCCACAGGCGAAGGCGTGTCGTTCGGCGTGGTCGAAGGCGGCCCTGGAGAGGAGTTCGTCTCCACGGTCTCCGGCCATCCCTTCGGCCAGGTGCAGTTCACCGGCGAGCGCTTCCCGCTGTCCCAGGTGAAGCTGCTGGCCCCGATGCTGCCGAGCAAGGTCGTCGCCATCGGCAGGAACTACGCCGAGCACGCCCGCGAGATGGGCAACGAGGTGCCCGACGAGCCGCTCATCTTCATGAAGCCGTCCACGTCGGTGATCGGCCACGGCGAGGCCATCGCCTACCCGACCTCGCTGTCCGACCGGGTCGACTACGAGGGCGAGCTGGCCGTGGTGATCGGCAGGCTCTGCCGCGACGTGCCCGTCGACCGGGTCAAGGACGTCATCTTCGGCTACACCTGCGCCAACGACGTCACCGCCCGCGACCTGCAGAAGAAGGACGTGCAGTTCACCCGGGCCAAGAGCTTCGACACGTTCTGCCCGCTCGGTCCCTGGATCCAGACCGATCTCGACGCGAGCGACCTCGCGCTGACCACCACGGTCAACGGCGAGATCCGGCAGAGCGGCCGCACCAGCCAGCTCATCAACGACATCCCGGCGCTGGTCGCCTACGTCAGCGCCGTCATGACGCTGATCCCCGGCGACGTCATCCTGACCGGCACCCCGGCGGGCATCGGCCCGCTGGAGATCGGCGACGAGGTCAGCGTCGGCATCGAAGGCATCGGCACTCTCACGAACAAGGTGGTCTCCCGTGACTGATCTACGGGTGCGTTTCGCCCCGTCCCCGACCGGCATGTTCCACGTCGGCGGCGCCCGTACGGCGCTGTTCAACTGGGCACTCGCCGAACAGTCCGGCGGCCGCTTCGTCCTGCGCGTGGAGGACACCGACGCCACGCGCAACCGTCCGGAGTGGACCGAGGGCATCATCTCGGCGCTCGACTGGATCGGCATCAACGGCACCAACCCGGTGTTCGAGGGCCCCTACTTCCAGTCGGCGTACGAGCCGCAGCACCGCGAGGCCGTGGCCAAGCTGCTGGCCGACGGCAAGGCGTACCACTGCGACTGCACCCGCGAGACGCTGGTGGCCCGCACCGGCTCCGAGCACAAGGGCTACGACGGGTTCTGCCGCGAGCGCGGCCTGACCGAGGGCGCGGTGCGCTTCCGCACCCCCGACGAGGGCGTCACCCTCGTCGAAGACCTGATCAGGGGCAACGTCGAGTTCCCCAACGAGGCCCAGGAAGACTTCGTGATCGCCCGCACCGACGGCTCGCCGCTCTACGTGCTGGCCAACGCCGTCGACGACATCACCCAGGGCATCACGCACGTCGTGCGCGGCGAGGAGCACCTCGGCAACGCCGCCAAGCAGGTGCTGCTGTGGCCGGCGCTCGGCTCGACCCCGCCGGTCTGGGCCCACCTGCCGGTGATCGTCAACGAGCAGCGCAAGAAGCTGTCCAAGCGCCGCGACAAGGTGGCCCTGGAGGACTACCGCGACGAGGGCTACCTCGCCGAGGCCATGGTCAACTACCTCATGCTGCTCGGCTGGGGCCCCGGCGAGGACCGCGAGATCATGCCGTGGGCGGAGATGGTCCCGCTGTTCAGGCTGGAGGACGTCAACTCCGCCAGCGCCTTCTTCGACGAGAAGAAGCTGCGGGCCTTCAACGGCGAGTACATCAGGGCCCTGCCGCTGGAGACCTTCGAGGAGCGCTGCTCGCCCTACCTCGACCCCACCTGGGACCGCGAGCTGTTCAGCAAGGTCGCAGCGCTGGCCCAGACCCGCATCGGCGTGCTGTCGGAGATCCGGCAGAACGTCGACTTCCTCTTCCTCGACGAGCCCGTCTTCGACCAGCCGTCCTGGGACAAGGCGATGAAGAACTCCCCGGTGGAGATCCTCGGCGGCTATCTCGACCGCCTGCAGACGGTCGCCTGGGACCCGGAGTCGCTCAAGGAGGCCCTGGAGGAGGTCGGCGCGCCGCTCGGGCTCAAGCTGGGCAAGACCCAGGCCCCCGTACGCGTGGCGATCACCGGCCGGACGGTGGGCCTGCCGCTGTTCGAGTCGATCGAGGTGCTCGGGCGCGAGCGCGCCATGGAGCGGATCCGGGCGGCGCTAGCGCGCCTGCGAGGCTGAGCGACGACCCGACGGCCATCGACAACCACACCCCCGTGACACCGAGCCACGAGCTCAGCAGGTAGGCGAGGGGCAGCTGCACCGCGAAGCCCGCCAGCGTGGCGGCGAGCAGGCGGCTGCCCCTTCCGCTCGCCTGGAGCACCCCGCCGACGGCGATCAGCCCGCCGAACGGCACCAGGTAGAGCGCCATCCACCGCAGGAAGCCCACGGCCACCGCCGGGTCGTCGGTGAACAGCCCGGCCGCGGGCGCGGCCACCAGGTTGAGCACGACCGCGACCACCGCCCCCGTCACCAGCCCGAGCCGCAGCGGTGACCCGACCGGCTCCGACCGCGCGGTGCGGATCATCGCCGCCTGGCGCAGCGCGTAGAAGACCATGACCCCGGCCAGCATGATCTTCTGGCCGATGCCGTACCCGGCGACCTCGGCCGTGCCGAACCCGGCCACGATCTCCACCAGCGCCATGCCCACCAGGGAGCGGGCCAGGAAGTCGCCCGACATGGGCAGGCCGGTCCGCAGCACCTCGCCGGCGAGCAGGCCGTCGCCGCCGGCGGTGCGGAGCCGTACGAGGGAGGTCAGGGCCACCGCGAGCGTGACCAGCCGCGCCGCCACGGTGGCCAGCGCGGCCCCCTGGACGCCCAGGTCGAGGCCGTAGATGAACAGCGGGTCCAGGACGACGACCAGGGCGTTGCAGATCAGCGCGTTCCGCATGGGGGTCTTCGTGTCGCCCAGCCCCTTGAGGACGCCGTCCACGACCGTCTGGGCGAAGAACACCGGCAGCCCGGCCAGCGAGACCAGGAAGAAGTCGGCCGTCAGCCGGGGATCGTCGGTGAACAGGGCCGCCAGCGGCTCGCGCAGCAACACGCCGGGGACGGCGACGGCGACCGAGAACGCGGCCCACAACACCCAGCCCGTCCTGATCACGGGCCCGATCGGCGCGTGCCCGTCACGCCGCCCGATCAGCACGGTCACCCCCGTCGGGACGGCCAGGAACAGGCCGTAGGCCAGGTATTCGGCCGTGGTGCCCACGGTGACGGCCGCGATGGCGCCCTCCCCGAGCCCCGAGACCCACAGCAGGTCGATCACCCCCACCACCACCACGGCCGTGAGCAGCTCCACGTAGATGGGGAGAGCCAGCCTGAACATGCGTACCTCGTTTCGTTGTACCTCGTTTAGAGGTATAGCGTTACGATGCACGACATGGCAAGCGGCGGGGATCTGTCCCTCACGATCCTGGGGTTCCTGAACGAACGGCCGATGCACGGCTACGAGCTCAAGGCGCGCCTGGCCGCGCTCACCGGCCACCTCCGCCCGGTCAGCGACGGCGCCCTCTACCCCGCCATATCGAGACTGGAGAGCAAGGGCCTGGTCGAGCGGCACGAGGAGGCGGGCGCGGCGGCGGCCCGCAGGCAGGTGCTCACGCTCACCGGCAAGGGCCGCGAGGAGCTGCTGCGGCGGCTGCGCGACCCGAGCGAGCTCGACGTCAGCGACCAGACGCGCTTCTTCGCCCTGCTGACGTTCCTGTCGGCGCTGCCCGACCCCGCCGACCGGTCACGGGTGCTGCGGCGCAGGCTGGCCTTCCTGGAGGCCCCGGCGAGCTTCTTCTACGAGGGCGGCCGGCCCGTCCGGATCAAGGACGAGCCCGACCCGTACCGGCGCGGGATGCTGGAGATCGCCCGCGCGTCGAGCCGGGCGGAGAAGGAATGGCTCCGGCAGCGCATCGAGGAGCTGCCGGAGCCATAGGGGAAGCCTCAGCGGGGGAGGCGGGGAGCGGCGGTCAGTCGAGGCCGCGGCGGGCCAGCAGCGGCCCGATGCCCGGCTCGCGCCCGCGGAAGTTGCGGAAGGCGGTCAGCGGGTCGAGGCTGCCGCCCCTGGAGAGCAGCTCGCGGCGGAAGTGGTCGCCGTTCGCCCTGGTCAGGCCGCCGTTCTCCTTGAACCACTCCACGCTCTCGGCGTCGAGCACCTCGCTCCAGATGTAGGAGTAGTAGCCGGCGCTGTAGCCGCCCGAGAAGATGTGGGCGAAGTAGTTCGTCCGGTAACGCGGGCGCACCAGCCGCACGTCGATCCCGGCCGCCTCCAGGGCCCGCTGCTCGAACGCCTGCGCGTCGGCCACCTGCTCGCCGGGCGCCAGCCGGTGCCAGGCCCAGTCGAGCAGCGTGGCCGCCAGGTACTCCACCGTCGCGAAGCCCTGGTTGAACTTCTCGGCCGCGTTGAGCTTCTCCACCAGCTCGGCGGGCATCGGCTCGCCCGTCTCGTGGTGCTTGGCATAGTTGGCCAGGACCTCCGGCCAGGTCACCCACATCTCGTTGACCTGCGAGGGGTACTCGACGAAGTCGCGCGGCACGCTGGTGCCCGACACGCGCGGGTAGCGCACCTGCGAGAACAGCCCGTGCAGCGCGTGGCCGAACTCGTGGAAGGCGGTGTTCACCTCGTCGTACGTCAGCAGCGTCGGCCCCGAGGCCGGCTTGGTGATGTTGAGGTTGTTCATGACCACCGGCAGCTCGCCGAACAGGTGCGACTGGTCGACCAGGTTGTTCATCCACGCCCCGCCGCGCTTGTTCGCCCTGGCGTAGGGGTCGAGCAGGAACAGGCCGAGCGCGCCGCCGTCCTCGTTGAACACCTCGAAGACGGTCACGTCGGGGTGGTAGCCGCGCAGGTCGGGCCGCTCGGTGAAGGTGATGCCGTAGAGCTCGGTGGCGGCGAAGAACACGCCGTCCCTGATGACCCGGTTCAGCTCGAAGTAGGGGCGCATGGCGTCGGCGTCGAAGTCGTAGCGGGCCAGCCGCACCTTCTCCGAGTAGTACGACCAGTCCCACGGCTCGATCTCGAACCCGGCCTGCTCGGTCAGCGCCTCGGCCTCCCTGCCGGCGTTGCGCACCGCCGGGCCGACGAGCTGGCCGAGCATCTCCTCGACCGCCTCGACGGTCTTGGCCGTCTGGTCGGCCACCGAGTAGGCGGCGTGGTCGGGGAAGCCGAGCAGCGCGGCCCGCTCGGCCCGCAGCGTGGCCATCCTGGCGGCCCGGTCGAAGTTGGCGGGGGCGCGGCCGACGCTCCGCTCGTACAGGCGGCGGCGCACGTCGCGGTCGGTGAGCTGGGCCAGGCCGGGCTGGTTGGTGAAGTTCAGCAGCGGCAGGACGTACGTGCCGTCGTCCTTGCGCAGGGACTCGATCCTGGCCTCGTCGAAGCCGTCGAGCTCCTTGGGGTCCGTGAGGACCAGGGCCTCCTCGGTGGACGCCTTGAGCAGGGTCTGCGCGAACTCGGTCGACAGCTTCGACAGCTCGCCGTTGAGCTCGCGCAGCCGGTCCTGCTCCGGCTCCGACAGGTCGGCCCCGGCCCGGACGAAGTCCTCCCGGTACTTCTCCAGCAGCCACGCCTCCTCGGCGTCGGACGTGCCGACCTGCTTGATCCGCGCCCACAGCGCCCGGTTGAGGCGGATCGCGTCATTGTGCGCGGTCAGCTTCGGGGAGATCTCCTTCTCGATCTCCATGATCCCGTCGCTGGAGTTGGACGCGGCCATGCTGAAGAAGACCGTGGCCGTGCGGTCGAGGATCCGCCCCGAACGCTCCAGGGCCGCGATCGTGTTGTCGAAGGTGGGCGGCTCGGTGTTGTTCGCGATCGCGTCGACCTCGGCCAGGTGCTCGGCCATGCCGCGCTCGAACGCGGGCAGGTAGTGCTCCTCGCGGACGTCCGCGAACGGCGGCAGCTGGTACGGCAGGCTACTAGGGGCGAAGAACGGGTTCTCGGCCAACGCTTGGGCTCCTCCACGTGGTGTTTTGTCCTCTTCAGCTTGGCACGTCGGAGCCCGTGCCGCAGGCGGCCGGACGCCGCTTCGGCAATCGTTTTGGTCTTACCCCCCGAGCTGGGCTATTCTTTCGGACGTCGCCAAGCGCGCTCCGAGAAGGGGTTCGCAGCGGTGGGGTATGGTGTAATTGGCAGCACGACTGATTCTGGTTCAGTTAGTCTAGGTTCGAGTCCTGGTACCCCAGCAAGTTCCCGAAACGGATGTCTCCTTGAGAGACGTCCGTTTTTTCGTTTCGGCGGCCCGTCAGATCGCCAGGCCGTCCAGGATCTCGCTGATCCTCCGGTACTCCGCGGCCGTGGCCGCGTGCCCGGCGTCGACCGTGCGCACCTCGAACGTGTTGTCCGGGGTGGCCGCGTCCGCCTCCCTGATCATCCGGTCCTGCAGCGCGAGCGGGATCATCCGGTCCCGCGCGTGCCTGATGTACGTCCGCGGCACCCGCCCCCAGGCGTCCGTCCTGCCGCGCGCGTCCGCGGCGGAGACCAGCAGGCTCTCGTCCGGCAGCAACGTGTTGAGCAGCGCCAGGAACTCGCCGTCGGCCGCCTCGGCCATGAACGCCTCCTTGGCCGCGGCCAGGAACGCCGGGTCGGACGTCCGCCAGTTCATCCGCACCGCCATGAGCGCCGCGGGGTCGCCGATCATCCCGGCCACCAGCCCCTTCCCCAGGCTCGTGGCGGCCTCCGGGGTCTCCAGGTACTCGGCCGGCGAGCGCAGCCGCGTGCAGCAGAACGCCGTGTCATAGACCAGCCGGTCGAGCAGGTGGGGGACCTCGTCGGCGGCCTTGGTGACCGCCGCTCCGCCGAGGCTCCCGCCCACCAGGACCACCGGGCCGTACGCGGCGACCCTGCGCACGACGTCCACCGTGGCCTCGACGTAGTCGTCCAGGGTCACCCCGGACACCGGCGAGGGCGCGGCGGCCAGCGCCGCCAGGTCCTGCGGAGCCTGGTAGGCGCGGCTGAACTGCTCGGCGGGCAGGTGCCCCGGCAGCTCCACGCCCACGGTCCGGTGCCCGCGCAGCGTCAGCTCCGGATCTCCCTGCGCCACCCCGCCGGCTCCGGTGACGAACACGAACGTGGTCACCCGGCCGGGCCGGGATCGGCTCTCTCGATCGCTCATGGGCCGATGTTCGCCCGGGCCGGCAGTCCTGCGCATCGCCCGTACGGCCGTCCGTACGGCTGAGTCCGCCCATCCACCGATCGGTTGACCCGGGCGGCGTGCCAGGCTGGAGGCGTGAGCCGGGCACCAGGACGTGAGCGTCTGCTCCACGTCGCGCTCGGCTACGGGCTGCTGGCGATCTCCGTGGTCGCCGCCGCCGTCATGGGCGACCCGCCGCAGGGTGGCAACGCCCTGGCCGCCGCGGCGCCCTGGATCGTCGCGCCCTGGCCCGTCCTGGCCGCCGTCGCGGCGGTGTGGCTCGCCGCCGTCCCGTGGCTGCATTCCCGGCGGCACCGGCCGGCCGTTCTCGTCGTCCCGTACTACGTGCTGCTCGTGGGCCTCGCGGCCGCGCTGGTGGCGGGCAACCCGGCCTTCGTCGTGTTCGCCTCGCTCGGCTACCCCCTGGCCGTCGCGCTGCTGCCGACCCGCCTGGTGATGGCGGGCGTGACGCTCACCGCCGTGGTCGTCGTCGTGGCCCAGGCCGGTCCCGGCGCGCCCGCCGGGCTGTTCACGGTGGCCGGCGGCATCGCCGTCCCGCTCGCCCTGGCCGGCTGGTACGTCTCCGCCGAGAGCGACCGGCGCCGCCGCCTGATCGGCGAGCTGCGCACCGCCATGGACGAGAACGCCGACCTGCACGCCCGGCTCCTCCACCAGGCCAGGCGGGCGGGCGTGCTCGACGAGCGGCAGCGCGTGGCGGGGGAGATCCACGACACCGTCGCCCAGGACCTCGCGGCCCTGATCGGCAAGCTCGGCGCGGCCGGCCGCGCCACCGACGAGGCCGACCGCCGCCGCCACCTCGACCAGGCGGCCCGGCTGGCCCGCCAGAGCCTGGCCGAGACCCGCCGGACGGTACGCGCCCTGAGCCCCGGCCCCCTGGAGGACTCCGGACTCCCCGACGCGCTCGGCCGCATGGCCCGCTCGTGGGCCGCCACGGCGGGCGTCGGCCTGGCCGTCGAGATCACCGGCACCCCCGTCGCCCTGTCCGCCGACGTCGAGGCCACGCTGTTCCGCATCGCCCAGGAGGCACTGGCCAACGTCGCCAAGCACGCCGATGCCACCAGGACGGCCCTCACCCTGTCGTACACGGACGAAGTCGTCATGCTCGACATCCGTGACGACGGGCGCGGTTTCGTTCCGCAGGAGGCTGCTGAGGGCTTCGGGGTGGAGGGCATGCGCCGGCGGGCCCGCGCGGTGGGTGGCACGCTGGAGGTCGAGTCCGAGCCGGGCCGGGGGAGCGCCGTGGCCGCGGCCGTCCCCGTCATACCCGCGGAAGGCGAACGACCGTGAGACTGCTCATCGTGGACGACCACCCGATCGTCCGGGACGGCCTGCGCGCCGCCCTGGGCGCCGAGCCCGGCATGGAGATCGTGGGCGAGGCGGCCGACGGCGCCCGGGCCGTCCGGCTGGCGGCCGAGCTGCGACCCGACGTCGTCCTCATGGACCTGCGCATGCCCGGCATGGACGGCCTGGCCGCGATCAGGGAGCTGAGCGGGAGCGGGCCGCGGGTGCTGGTGCTCACGACGTTCGACACCGACGTCCTGCCCGCGCTGGAGGCCGGGGCGGCCGGCTACCTGCTGAAGGACGCCCACCCGGAGGAGCTGGCACGCGCCGTGCGGGCCACGTACGAGGGGGAGACCGTGCTCGCCCCCGCCGTGGCCGGACGGCTGGCCGACCACGTCCGCAGACCGAGGCGGGGCGACCTGAGCAGACGTGAGCTGGAGGTGCTGCGGCTGGTGGCCGGGGGAGCGACCAACCGGCAGGCGGCGGCCGAGCTGTTCATCAGCGAGGCCAGCGTCAAGACGCACCTGCTGCACGCCTACGCCAAGCTCGACGTCCGCGACCGCGCCGCCGCCGTGGCCGAGGCCTTCCGCCGCGGGCTGCTCGGCGGGTAGCCTCCCTCGCCTCATGGACGAATTCCGCATGCGCGAGGGCGGTCTTGCCCGTTTCGTCGCCCCGTTCGCCGGGCCGCTGGTGCTCTTCTTCGCCGTCTGCCTGCTGCTCGGAGCCATCCTCACCGGCAGCTCGGCGCTGGGCGTCGTGATCGGCGCGCTCGCCACGGCGGCCCTGACCGGCGTGCTCGTCGTCAAGCACCGCCGGCTGGTGGCGGGCACGGTGGTGCGCTTCTCGCCGGAGGGCGTGGAGCTGGCCGACGCCCGCGGCTTCCGGGTGCGGCTGCGCTGGCCCGACATCACCGGGATCGGCGTGGTGGACACCCGGCCGGCCGACCCACGGCTCCTGGGCCGGCCCGGCGGCGTGCGCGTACGCGTCCAGGCCCTGCGCTCGGCGAGATCGACCCGCTGTGGGAACGGGGGCCGATGGGCGACTGGGTCCGCCGCCACCGGCCCGATCTCATGCGCTGATAAGCGGGTTGGTTGTGGTCTGCGGGGTGCGGTAGAGTTACCTGCGTCGCCGGGGAGACCCGGCACACCAGCTTGTGGACAAGGTCCCGTCGTCTAGTGGCCTAGGACGCCGCCCTCTCAAGGCGGTAGCGCCGGTTCGAATCCGGTCGGGACTACCACGATCACAAGCTGTGCGAAGGTCCCGTCGTCTAGTGGCCCAGGACGCCGCCCTCTCAAGGCGGTAGCGCCGGTTCGAATCCGGTCGGGACTACGTTCACCCAAACGCTCCGGTGCGTCAAGCACCGGGGCGTTTTTCGCGTTCTACGGGCCGCTCGCGAACGGCAACCTTCCGCGTTCTACGGGCCGCCCGCGACCGAGAACCTTGCAAGCCGCCCGTGAACGGGAACAGGGCCCCGCGCGGGTCGCGCGGGGCCCTGGCCGTGATGGGATCAGGCCGAGGAGCGGGCCTTGAACAGGGCGCGGCGGGCCGTCTTGGCGATCTGCTTGTCGGGGTGGACCTGGGAGATCAGGTCAAGCAGCTCCTCCACGTGCGCGTGCGGGATCTTCCAGATCACCTCGAGGAGCCCGTTGACCATGTCGGGGCCGATGTCCCGCAGGCTGCTGACGAACTCGGAACGCCCCAGCCCGGCCGAGATCGTCCACATGTCGAGGATCAGCCAGTGGGTGTCGTCCTGGGTGGGCTCGGGCGCCCCCTCGACCCCGAGCTGGCTCAGGTGCGTCGCCGCGTACGGCCGCAGGGACGCCTGCTTGAGCGCCGCCTGCCAGGCCGGGACGGCGGCCTCGCCCAGCGTGCCCACCACGCTGGCCGCCTGCACCCGGATCAGGGCGTCGCTCTCGTCCTCGGCCGCCGCGTCGAGCAGCTCCTCGGCGGCCTTGGCCGGCTCCCTGAGCCGCATCCAGGCCGCGAACTCGGCGTCGGCCTCGTCCTCGGGCAGCTCGGCGCTCAGCGCGAGCAGCTCGTGGGCGCTCATCGACTCGATCGCGGGCCGGGCGTCGACCTCGATGTCGGCGTCGTCCACCAGGTGGATGACGCCCTCGGTGCCCAGCGGGGTGAGGCGCACGGTCGTGCCCTCGACCTCGATCATGCCGTAGCCGGTCAGCCAGTCGATGGCGGGGGCCAGCGGGTCGCCGGCCGCCTCCCAGGCGTCGCCGCCCAGCTCGTCGAGGTCGGCGGCGGCCTCGGCCAGCTCGCGGGCCAGGTCGTCGCGCTCACGCGAGCCGCCGGCCAGCAGCAGCCTGACCAGCAGGCCCCGGGTCAGGCCGGTCAGCGCCATCGTCAGGTCGTCGTCGTCGAGCTCGGGGTCGCCGTAGTCGACCGAGTGCAGGCCGAGCATCCAGGCGTCGAGGACGTCCTCGTCGTCGTCGAACGGCCACTCGGAGGTGTCGTCCTGGACGGCCACGGTGTTGCCCTCGCCCGGTTCGAGGAACTCCAGGTCGACGGCGAGGTTCCAGATGTTCCAGAGCTGCGGGACCGCCTCGGCCACCGGGCCGTCGGTCTCGGGCATGGGCAGGCCGACGGCGGCCAGCGCCTCCTCCACCTCGGCGTCGGTGAGCAGGGTGTCCTCGCCGACGCGGCGGCCGGAGCCGACCCACAGCGCCAGGTCGCGGGCCTTGGCGACCAGCGGGGCCTGGCGGGCGGCCGCGGCCAGCTCGGAGTCGGGGCGCAACCTGATGGTGTCGAGCTCGGCCAGCTCGTCGGCGAACGCCTCGAAGTCGCCCAGGTCGCCGGTCTCCTCCTCGTCGTCACCCGCGCCGTCGTCGTCGAGCAGGTCCTCCATGAGCTCGACGAACTCGTCCTCGACGTCGTCGAGCTCGGCCCGCAGGTCGACGAGGGAGTCGGAGCCCTTGGCGAGCCTGCCGGTCTGGGAGAGGAACGTCAGGTACGCGTCGACGGCGGGCAGCATGCCGTCGGCGGCGGCGTCGGGATCCTCCACGACCTTCGGCATGCGGTCGAGCAGCAGGTTGCGCAGGTCGGCACGCTTCCACGTGCCGAGATCCTGCGAGAAGGCGAGACGGTGCCAGAGTGCGGCAGGCCCCACGAGCTCGGGGTCGCTGTCGGGCGCGTTGGAACGCGCCCACATGATGAACTCTTCGAGCAGGGGTCGCAGCTCAGTGGCGGCTACCTCGATGCGATCTGTCACGCACTCAGGCTAGTGCGCCCGCGAGGCAGTCGGCCCCCGAAATACGAGCTTTCGCCGATCATGACGTGCGGCGCATGGCCTCGGTGATGCGTTCGGCGGCCGCCATGACGGGTACGGCGTGCAGGCGGCCGGGCGCTCGGGTGAGCCGTTCGATGGGCCCGGAGACCGAGACGGAGGCGATCACCTTGCCTCCGCTGCCCCTTATGGGGGCGGACACGCTGGCCACCCCCTGCTCGCGCTCGCCGACGCTGTGGGCCCACCCGCGGCGGCGCACGGAGGCGAGGGTGGCGGCGGTGAACTTGGCGCCGCGCAGGCCCCTGTGCAGCCGGTCGGGCTCCTCCCAGGCCAGCAGGATCTGGGCCGCCGAACCGGCCGTCATCGGCAGCGCCGAGCCCACCGGGACGGTGTCGCGCAGGCCGCTGGCCCGCTCGGCCGCCGCCACGCAGACCCGCTCGTCGCCCTGGCGCCGGTAGAGTTGCGCGCTCTCGCCGGTCAGGTCGCGCAGCTGCATCAGCACGGGCGAGGCCACCGCGAGCAGCCGGTCCTCGCCGGCCGCCGTGGACAACTCCGCGAGCCGCGGCCCGAGCACGAATCTGCCCTGGGTGTCGCGGCTCACGATGCGGTGGTGCTCAAGTGCGACGGCCAGCCGGTGGGCCGTGGGGCGGGCCAGGCCGGTGGCCTGGACGAGCTGAGCCAGGGAAGCGGGACCCGCTTCGAGGGCATTGAGTACAAGAACGGCCTTGTCGAGTACTCCGACTCCGCTAGAGTTGTCCATACACCGATACTGCCGTCTCGACATATGAGAAAGCAAGTCGGAGGCAATCTCAAGGAGGAGATCATGGGCCGCACACTGGCCGAGAAGGTCTGGGAGCAGCACGTCGTCCGCCGTGCGGAGGGCGAACCCGACCTGCTCTACATCGACCTGCACCTCATTCACGAGGTGACCAGTCCGCAGGCGTTCGACGGTCTCCGTCTCGCCGGCCGGAAGGTGCGAAGGCCCGATCTCACCATCGCCACCGAGGACCACAACGTCCCGACCGTGCTCGGCCCGATCTCCGACCCCGTCTCCAAGGCCCAGGTCGAGACGCTGCGCAAGAACGCGGCCGAGTTCGGCATCAGGCTGCACCCGATGGGCGACGCCGGCCAGGGCGTGGTGCACATCATCGGCCCGCAGTTCGGCCTGACCCAGCCGGGCATGACGATCGTGTGCGGCGACTCCCACACCTCCACCCACGGCGCCTTCGGCGGCATCGCGTTCGGCATCGGCACCTCCGAGGTCGAGCACGTGCTGGCCACCCAGACGCTGCCCGCCTACCGGCCGAAGACGATGGCCATCGAGGTCTCGGGCGAGCTGCCCGCCGGCGTCACGGCCAAGGACCTGATCCTGGCGATCATCGCCAAGATCGGCACCGGTGGCGGCCAGGGCTACATCGTCGAGTACCGCGGCGAGGCCGTGCGCAAGCTCTCCATGGAGGGCCGCATGACCGTCTGCAACATGTCCATCGAGGCGGGCGCCCGCGCCGGCGTGATCGCCCCGGACGAGACCACGTTCGCCTACCTCAAGGGCCGCCCGCACGCCCCCGAGGGCGAGCTGTGGGACCAGGCCGTCGAGTACTGGAAGTCGCTGCGCACCGACGACGACGCCGTGTTCGACAAGGTCGTGGAGATCGACGCCTCGACGCTGACCCCGTACGTCACGTGGGGCACCAACCCCGGCCAGGGCCTGCCGCTGGGCGGGTCCGTGCCGAGTCCCGACAGCTTCGCCGACCCGGTCGAGCGCTCGGCCGCCGAGCGCGCGCTGGAGTACATGGGCCTGACCGCGGGCACGCCGCTGCGCGAGATCGAGGTCGACACCGTGTTCGTCGGCTCGTGCACGAACGGCCGCATCGAGGACCTGCGCTCGGCCGCCGAGATCCTGCGCGGCCGCCAGGTCCGCACCCGCACGCTGATCGTGCCCGGGTCGATGCTGGTCAAGCTCCAGGCCGAGCAGGAGGGCCTGCACGAGGTGTTCAAGGCCGCCGGCGCCGAGTGGCGCGAGGCCGGCTGCTCGATGTGCCTCGGCATGAACCCCGACACGCTCAAGCCCGGCGAGCGCAGCGCCTCCACCTCCAACCGCAACTTCGAGGGCCGCCAGGGCAAGGGCGGCCGCACCCACCTGGTGTCGCCGCAGGTCGCCGCCGCGACCGCGGTCACCGGCCGCCTGACCGCCCCCGCCGACCTGTAAGGAGAACCAGACCGATGGACGCCTTCACCACCCACACCGGTACGGCGGTGCCGCTGCGCCGCAGCAACGTCGACACCGACCAGATCATCCCGGCCGTCTGGCTCAAGCAGGTCAGCCGCACCGGCTTCGAGAAGGGCCTGTTCGCCGCCTGGCGCGAGGACCCGACGTTCGTCCTGAACGACCCCTCCTACGAGGGCGGCTCGATCCTGGTCTCCGGCCCCGACTTCGGCACCGGCTCCTCCCGCGAGCACGCCGTGTGGGCCCTGCAGCAGTACGGGTTCCGCGCCGTGATCGCCGCCCGGTTCGGCGACATCTTCCGCAACAACTCCACCAAGATGGGGCTGCTGCCGGTCGTGCTGCCCGCCGAGAAGGTCGAGGCCCTGCAGGCCGCCGTCGAGGCAGACCCGAAGCTGCAGGTGACCGTCGACCTGCTGGAACGCCAGGTCCGCTGGGCCGATGAGGTCGTGCCGTTCGAGATCGACGACTACACCCGCTGGCGCCTCACCGAGGGCCTGGACGACATCGGCCTGACCCTGCGTCACGCCGACGACGTGGCCGCGTACGAGAATGGTCGGCAGCCATGGCTGCCGACGACCGTCTAGAAGACGACGAACTGGCGCGGCGGTTGCGCGAGGCGCACCGCCGCGTCCGCATGCTCCCCGCCGCCGACAAGGAACGGGCGGCCCGCCGCTACCTGTCCATCTGCGATCTCGCCAAGCGCGATCCGGAAAGGGCGGCCGCCCGGCTCGACGCCTTTCTGGGCGCTCTCGACACGCCACGCGAGGGGGAAAACACGCAGGGTGATTGAGTTCCCCCGCGATCCCGCCTACTTTCGAGCGCGTAAGGGGTTTCTACGTCGAACTCGAGAGCTGGAACCCCGAGCCGTCACTGGGGGAGCAGGACTTTCATGAACAAGCGAGAGCTCGTCGACGCCATCACCGATCGGGTGGGCGACAAAAGGACGGCCACCGAGGCCGTCAACGCGGTCATCGAGGCCATCCAGAAGGCCGTGGCGAGCGGGGACAAGGTCTCCATCACGGGCTTCGGCGCGTTCGAGATGGTGAACAAGCCCGCCCGCACTGCCAGGAACCCGTCGACCGGCGCCGAGATCAAGGTCGCCGAGAGCTGGGCGCCTAAGTTCCGTCCCGGCTCTGAATTCAAGGACCTGGTGAACGAGGGCGGCAAGCAGATCGGCAAGAAGAAATAGTCTCAGCGGACATCACGCCCGGGCGGCCCACGCCCGGGCGTTCGCTGTTTTCCGGGACCGCGTCGTCATTCGGGCGCGGGAATCGGGAACGTCGACAGCGTGATGTAGGTGATCTGCCCGCCGTCGGTCGCCAGGTTCACCCGCTGCCCCGTGCGCAGCAGCAGCAGCGGCCCCGCGTCGAAGGCGCGCGTGCCGAACTCCAGCACCGTCCCGTCGTCGAGGAAGACCGAGCCGGAACGGGTGACCTCGTCGAAGCTGCGTACCGTCGCCTGCACGCCGTCCAGCCTAAGCCGACCGCCGCCCGGCGGGCGAGAGGCGGCCCGGAGGGTCACGCCCCCGGCCACAGGTCGGCGACCACCGCCGCCGTGTGCCGCCCCAGGCCCAGGGCGAGGGCCGCGCGCAGGTCGTCGGGGGTGTCCACGTCCCGGCGGAGCGAGTCGATCCCCGGCACGCACAGCTCCTTCGCGCCGCCGGCCAGGTGCCTGGCCCGCGACTCGCCGCCGAACCGCGGCGTGAACGGCCGCCCGGCGAGCACGCCGTAGAACGTCGTGCCGACCTCCTGGGCGTCCGGCACGAACGACTGGTCGAACTCGGCCGCCGCGGCCAGCGCCGTCGCCAGCTCCGCCGGTCGCAGGGCCGGCAGGTCGGCCTGGAGCGCGCCCACCGCCTCACCGGGCGCGACGCGTACGGCATGGGCCGCGCCCGTGCGCAACGCGGTGTTGAGCCCGCGGTCGGGGTCGTGCACCACCTGCGCGCCCAGCGCCCCCAGCGGCCCCGCCGCGGCCGGATCGGCGGTCACCACGATCACCCGCGCCACCGCCGGGCAGGCCAGCGCCGCGGCCACGGTGTCGCAGGCCACGGCCACGGCCAGGCGCGTACGGTGGGGGCCCGTCGCGGCCGCCAGCCGGGTCTTCGCCGCGACCAGCGTCTTCACCGGAATGACCAGAGACCAGCGGTTGCTCATAGGCTTAAGCATCTCGCCTCGACATCCCACGCGGCCAACCGGGAGACTTGGGGCGCACACCGTACGGGTTGGAGGAGACCATGAGCCGCCCCACGCGACCTTCGCGTTTCTGGGAGTCATTCGCCGTAGCGGTGGTGAAGCCGCTGTCGTGGCTCCTGGTCAAGAAGGACTGGCGCAACGGCGAGCGACTCCCGCGCACCGGCGGCATCATCATCGCGGCCAACCACCTGTCCTGGAGCGATCCCGTCCTGCTGTCGCACTTCCTGTTCAACAACGGGCGCTGGCCGGTCATCCTGGCCAAGGCCGCGCTGTTCAAGGTGCCCTTCCTGGGCCGGGCGCTCAACGGCCTGCTGGCCATCCCGGTCGAGCGGGGCAGCAGCGAGGCGGCCAGGTCGCTCAGCTCGTCGGCCCAGCGGCTGCGTGACGGCGCGGCCATCCTGTTCTACCCCGAGGGCACCTGCACCCGCGATCCCGAGCTGTGGCCCATGGTGGGCAAGACCGGCGCCGCCCGGCTGGCGCTGGAGAGCGGCGCGCAGGTCATCCCCATCGCCCACTGGGGCGCCCACGAGCTGCTGCCGTACGGCGCCAAGAAGCCCAGGCTGTTCCCGCGCAAGACCTTCCACGTCACCGTCGGCCCGCCGGTCGACCTGTCCAAGTACGAGGGGCAGCCCCTGCGCGCCGGCGTGCTGCGCGAGGCGACCGAAGACATCATGGCGGCCATCACCGAGCAGCTGACCGAGCTGCGCGGCGAGAAGGCCCCGGAAACTCCCTACGATCCCGCCAGGCGGTGATGGCATGACAAAGGCAGCCGTTCTCGGCACGGGCTCGTGGGGCACCACGTTCGCCATGGTCCTCGCCGAGGCGGGCAACGAGGTCACGCTGTGGGGGCGCAGGCCGGAGCTGGTCGAGGCGATCGACCAGGACCACGCCAACCCCGACTACCTGCCCGGCGTGACGCTGCCCGAGGCGCTGCGCGCCACCACCGACCCCGTGCGCGCGCTCGACGGCGCCGACTTCGTGGTGCTGGCCGTCCCCTCGCAGATGTTGCGGCCCAACCTGACCGCCTGGCGCGAGCACATCCCGTCGAACGCGGTCCTGGTCAGCCTCATGAAGGGCGTCGAGCTGGGCACGACCAAGCGCATGAGCGAGGTGATCCGCGAGGTCGCCGAGGTGCCCGAGGAGCGGGTCGCGGTGGTGTCCGGGCCCAACCTGGCCAAGGAGATCGCCCACCGCCAGCCCGCCGCCACGGTCGTCGCCTGCACCGACGAGTCGGTCGCCGAACGCCTCCAGGCCGCCTGCCACCTGCCGCCGTGGTTCCGGCCGTACACCAACACCGACGTGGTCGGGGTCGAGCTGGGCGGCGCGGTGAAGAACGTGATCGCGCTGGCCGTGGGCGTCTCGGCGGGCATGGGCATGGGCGACAACGTCAGCGCCATGCTCATCACCAGGGGCCTGGCCGAGATCTCCCGCCTCGGCGCCGCGCTGGGCGCCGACCCCCACACCTTCGCCGGGCTGGCCGGCATGGGCGACCTGGTGGCCACCTGCACCTCGCCGCTGTCGCGCAACCGCACCTTCGGCGAGAACCTGGGCCGCGGCATGACCCTCGCCGAGGTCGTCGCCGCCACCAAGCAGACCGCCGAGGGCGTGAAGTCCTGCGAGTCCGTCCTCGAACTGGCCAGGAAGCACGACGTCGAGATGCCGATCACCGAGGTGGTCGTCGGGGTCGTGCACGACGGCATGTCGCCGTCGGAGGCGGGCATGCTGCTCATGTCCCGCTCGCCCAAACCCGAACGGTACGGCCTGTGAATCCGGACGCCACCGCGCGCTCGACTCGCTGTCAGGGGGACACCCCGGTAGATTCGGACGTCATGAGCAAGCCACGCGTCGCCGTCGTTTTCGGAGGTCGCAATTCTGAGCATGCCGTGTCCCTCATGGGCGCGGGCAGCGTGCTGGATGTGATCGACAGGAGTAAGTACGAGGTGATCCCGGTCGGGATCGCCCAGGACGGCAGGTGGGTGCTCGCCGCGTCCGACCAGCGGTTCGCCATCGAGGCCGGGGAGCTGCCCGCGGTCGACACCTCGGGAGCCGCGCTCGCGCTGCCCAGCGGCGGCGCCGGGCTGGTGGCCTACGACCCCGGGAGCATCCCGGTCGAGCTCGGCACGGTCGACGTCGTCTTCCCCGTCATGCACGGCCCGTTCGCCGAGGACGGCACCATCCAGGGCCTGCTGGAGATGGCCGGCGTCCGCTACGTCGGCTCCGGCGTGCTGGCCAGCGCCGTCGGCATGGACAAGGCCCACATGAAGACCGTGATGGCCGCCGCCGGGCTGCCGATCGGCCCTTACGTCGTCGTCCGCGACCGCGACTGGCGGCTCAACCGCGAGGTCGTGCTGAAGGAGGCCGAGGAGCTCGGCTTCCCGGTGTTCGTCAAGCCCGCCAGGGCCGGCTCCTCGCAGGGCATCTCCAAGGCCCACGACCGCGCCGAGCTGGAGGCGGCCGTCGAGTCCGCCCGGCGGCACGACCCCAAGGTGCTGATCGAGGCCGCGATCGAGGGCCGCGAGATCGAGTGCGCGGTGCTGGAGTCGCTCGGCGACGAGCCCGCCGCCGCGTCGATCCCGGGCGAGGTCAAGGTCGAGGGCGGCCAGGAGTTCTTCGACTTCGAGGCCAAGTACTACCCCGACCAGATGTCGCTCACCGTGCCCGCCGACATCCCGGCCGAGACCGCGGAGGAGCTGCGCGCGATGGCCGTACGGGCCTTCGAGGCGCTCGACTGCGAGGGCCTGTCCAGGGTCGACTTCTTCTACACGCCCGACGGCCGGCTGGTCTTCAACGAGATCAACACGATGCCCGGGTTCACCTCGTTGTCGGTCGCGCCGCAGCTCTGGGCGGCCTCGGGGCTGTCGTACCCGGCGCTGGTCGACCGGCTGATCCAGCTCGCGCTGTCGCGCTCAGCCGGACTGCGTTGACACGGCCCGCCCGATCGGCCCCGACAGCTCGGCCAGCACGTCGGACGCCGCGTGGTCGCCGCCGACCGTGACCTCCACGTACGTGGGCGCGGCCACCGCGGTGAACAGGATGGGCTTGTCCGGATCGGCGAACCAGCCCACTCCGTCGATCTCCTGGAGCTGGTCGGTCGGCGCCATCCGGGCAGGCCGCGGCACCCCGCAGCGCAACGCGATGGACGCCTCCCCCCAGACCGCCACGTACGGCGAGGCCGGCTCCGACGTGCCGCGCTCGGCGCCGTCCAGCGTCTTGGGCAGCAGGGACGCGAGCCTGTCACAGGCCGCCGCCGCCTCCCCCGAAGGCTTGGGCGGATCGACCTGTACCACGCCGCCGCAGCCGGCGAGTGCCAGAAGAAGGAGTAGGACGGCGGCGGCGCGCATGGAACCCAGACCTCGAATGTGTCAGATATGAACGATCGGACACGTAAGAGTACGCGTGATCCCCTCCACCGCCTGAATCTGCGCCACGACCAGCTTCCCGAGCTCGTCGACGTTGCGCGCCTCAGCGCGGACGATCACGTCGTAGGGCCCCGTCACGTCTTCCGCCTGGGTGACCCCCGGAATTCCGGAGATCTCCTCGGCAACGGCGGCGGCCTTGCCGACCTCGGTCTGAATAAGGATGTAGGCCTGCACCATCACGTCCTCCCGGGCGATTGGATCACGCCGAAGGGCCACCGTACCCTGTGTGCGTCAGGAGGTGCGTCATCACAGTCGGAGATCTCGGCGAATTCGGTGTCGTAAATCGTATTGCCGGACGCCTGCCCCAGGGAGAGGGGGTCATGCTCGGCCCGGGTGACGACGCCGCCATGGTCGCCGCGCCCGACGGGCGGGTGGTCGTCTCGACCGACCTGCTGGTCGAGCGCAGGCACTTCCGGCTCGACTGGTCCGGCGGGCGCGACGTGGGCCGCAAGGCCGCCGCCCAGAACCTGGCCGACATCGCCGCCATGGGGGCCGTGCCGACGTCCATCGTGGTCGGGCTCGGCATCCCCGCCGACCTGCCGGTGGCCTGGCTCGACGCCCTGACCGACGGGTTCCGCGAGGAGTGCGCGGTGGTCGGCGCGAGCGTGGTCGGCGGCGACGTCACCCGGTCCGACCTGGTGGTCATCGGGGTGACCGCGCTGGGCGACCTGCGCGGGCGGGCGCCGGTGACGCGCTCCGGCGCGCGGCCGGGGCACGTGGTGGCCGTGGCCGGGCGGCTGGGGTTCGCCGCCGCGGGGCTGGCGCTGCTGGCCGCCGGGGTCGCCGCGGGTTCCGGCGTGCTGGCGGAGGCGGTGGCCGCCCACCGGCGGCCCTGCCCGCCGTACGAGGAGGGGCCGCGGGCGGCCGAGCTGGGCGCGAGCGCGATGCTCGACGTCAGCGACGGCCTGGTGCAGGACCTCGGGCACGTGGCCGAGGCCAGTGGCGTACGCGTCGAGCTCGATCCCGAGTCGTTCACCGTGGGGGAGCCGGTGGCGGCGGCGGCCAAGGAGCTGGGGCAGGATCCGCTGGAATGGGTGCTCACGGGTGGTGAGGATCACGCGCTCGCCGCGGTCTTCCCTCCTGACGTACGGCTTCCGTCGTCGTGGCAGCTCGTGGGCCGGGTGGTCGAGGGCGAGGGCGTCCTGGTGCACGGCCGCCAGGTGGGACGGGGCGGCTGGGATCACTTTCGGTGATGACTTGTCCCGATTTAAGTGAAATTTTCCGGGTTTAGGGTAGGACTAGCGGGATTGTTGTGACAAGGACGTAGTAAAGGTGTTATGAAGATTGGCGGCCACTGTAACCGCGAGAAAGGGCAGCCATGGGCCGCCACGGCACCGGTGGATCCGACGATGGGGATGAACGGGGGAACGGCAGCGCTTTCTGGGGTCCCGACGAGCCGGCCGAGGCGCCGGGCTGGCCGGCGTTGCCGGACCAGGTCGAGGTGACAGGGCAGTGGGCCCCGATGCCGCGCCGCGAGGACGGCCCGCCGCAGCGCAGCGGCAGGCAGCCCGAGCCGTTCGAGACCACGGGGGCCTTCGCCGTGCCCGCCGACGCCGCCCCTGGGTTCCCGCCGTCCGACGCGCCCTCCGGCCCCTTTCCGCCGCCGAACGGCCCCCAGTTCTCCGGGTCTCCCTACCCCGAGCCGAACGGGGCCGGGCCGTTCGAGGTGACGGGCGCGTTCGCCCGCCCGGCCGACTGGGACGCCGTCGGCCCCTCCGGCCAGCCCGACGCCACGTCCGCCTTCGGACCTCCGCCGAGCTTCGACGCCTCCGGCCGCACCACGGGCCCCTTCGACGCCCCCCGGCGGAACACCGGCCCGTTCGACGCGCAGGGTCCTGACAGCGGCCCGTTCGACAGGCAGGGCAGGAACACCGGCCCCTTCGACGCCCCCGAGCCGGGCGGCACGGCCAGGTTCGACGTGCCGGGACCCGGTGGCACCGCCAGGTTCGACGTGCCGGAGTCCGGCGGTACGGCCAGGTTCGACGTGCCCGCCGGGTCCGACACCGCCTTCCACGGGAGGCCGCCGGAGCCCGGTGACGTGAAGGTGGCCGGGGAGCCGACCGCCGCGCACACCCCCGCCTGGGCGGAGGCCGAGACCGGCTTCCTGCGTTCGGGCTGGTCCTCCGACCAGGACCTCGACGACCTGGACGAGTCCGACGAGTCCCGTGGCCGTCGCCGCGGCGGCCGGCGCAAGTCGTCCAGGGGCGGCGGCGGTGGCGACGACGACGGGCTGAACGCGCCCACCGGCGGCGGCAGCGGCAAGGGCAGGGGCCGCATGGCGCTGCTGTCGGTCGCCGCCGTGGCCGTCGTGCTCGGCGGCACGGTCGCCGGGGTGAAGCTCATGAGCTCCTCGGGTGACCCCGGCAAGTGCGCGGACACGAGCTGCGCCGCCGTCCACACCAGCACCAGCCCCTCGACCGCGGCGGTCTCCGATCCCGGCACGGAGGAGGAAGAGCCCGCCGAGGAGCCGACGGAGGACGAAGAGTCGAGCACGCCCTCCGACGCCCCGACGACCACCGCCCCCACGGTCGGCAACCGCGCCCCGCGCCGCAGCACGGCCCCCACCCCCACGCCCACCAGGACGCGGACGAAGACCTCGGCCAAGCCGACGCAGCAGCCGGAGCCGCCGGCCGAGGAGACGATCTCCGAGGCCCCGACCGACGACGGCACGCCCCTGGGCAACTCCGACACCGGCGTCGTCCCCACGGTGGGCAGCAGCCCCGCGCCCGCGACCACCTCCACGTCCGGGTACGGAGGCAGCGGCGGCTCGGTCAACGTGCGGCAGACGGTCAAGCAGCGGCTCGCCTCGTACTCGGCCACGCTGCGCGTCACCAACCAGTCGCCGGCCCCGCTGGCGAACGCCACCTTCTCCGTCCCGGTCGAGGGCCGCGTCATGGACGTGAACGGCGGCTCCTGGACCCAGGACGGCGACCTGCTGATCATCGACCTGTCCGGCTCGCTGGCCGCAGGCGGCTCGGTGGACGTCACGTACTCGGCGACGGGGAAGGCGCAGGAGCCCGGCGCGTGCGGGCTGGTCGGCGGGGAGTGCGCGATCGGCTGAGTGCCTGTTCGGTACCGGTCGAGTGGTTGGATGGGGTTCATGACGACCCCTCCACGTGTGCTGACCGTCGCGGGCTCCGACTCGGGAGGCGGCGCGGGCATCCAGGCCGACCTGAAGACCATGATGGCGATGGGCGTGCACGGCATGAGCGTGATCGCCGCCGTCACGGCCCAGAACTCGCTGGGCGTCCAGGGCTACTGGGAGCTGCCGCCCGAGGCCGTGCGCGCGCAGCTCGACTCCGTGCTGGGCGACATCGGGGCGCAGGCCGTCAAGACCGGCATGCTGGCCTCGCCGGTGCTGGTGGAGACGGTGGCCGAGGTGCTGGGGGCCTATGACGCGCCGGTGGTGGTCGATCCCGTCGGGGTGTCCAAGCACGGCGACTCGCTGCTCGCCCCCGAGGCCGTCGACACGCTCAGGACGCGCCTGCTGCCCGTGGCCACGGTCGTGACGCCGAACCTGTGGGAGGTGGAGCAGCTCACCTCCGTCAAGGTCGAGGACGAGGGAGACCTGCGCCGGGCCGCCGACGCCGTGCTCGCGCTGGGCCCGTCCTGGGCGCTCATCAAGGGCGGCCATCTGCCCGGCGCCCCTGTCGACCTCCTCACCGACGGCACGACCGAGCACCGCTTCGCCGCCGAACGCCTCGACAACCGCCACACCCACGGCACGGGCTGCACCCTGGCCTCGGCCCTGGCCTCCCGGCTCGCGCTCGGCGACGACGTCCCGACGGCGGTGGGGAAGGCCAAGGAGTACGTGACGGGCGCGATCGCCCGCGGCTTCCCCCTGGGCTCCGGCATCGGCCCGGTCGACCACGCCTGGCGCTGGCGCTGACCCCTGCTTGTCCGGCGCTGACCCACACCCTCCGGGCCCGGTGGCGACCCGCGGCGGGCTCGGTGCCCCCAGCGTCCCCTCAGCGCCGCCCAGGCGGTGCCGGCGGGGGCGGGCACGACGAAAGCCCGCCGCTCCAGCAATCAGGAGCGACGGGCTTCGCGAAAGACGAGAACTAGCGGGTGACCTTGCCCGCCTTGATGCACGAGGTGCACACGTTCAGCTTCTTCGGCGTGCCGCCGACGACCGCGCGGACCGTCTGGATGTTGGGGTTCCAACGACGACGGGTACGGCGGTGCGAGTGGGACACGTTGTTGCCGAAGGTCGGCCCCTTGCGGCAGACATCGCAGACGGAAGCCACGGTATCGCTCCTTAAAACAGTCGATGTAGCCCTGTCCGCTGATGCTTTCCGGGCGGAGGGCATGCCGGGACAACCGGCCAGCCAGACGAGAATATCTGATCCACACCATTGGGCGCGAACCAGAGCACTGGACGGTGACCGGTGCGGGGATATTCTCCTCCAACAAGGTAGCGCATGCGGGGAGGTCGAAGGAGCGCAGATGAAGGCCCTCGACCCGCCCGCGGTGCGCCGCTGGGCCCGCCTGGCCGCCGACGCACTCGGCCGGGCGAGACCGGAGATCGACGCACTCAACGTGTTCCCCGTGGCCGACGGCGACACCGGCACGAACCTGCACCTCACCATGCTGTCGGCGGCCGAGGCCGTCGAGTCCCTGCCCGACGACGTCGACGCCGCCGTGGTGTGGCAGACGCTCGCCTACGGGGCGCTGGTCGGGGCGCACGGCAACTCGGGGGTCATCGTCAGCCAGGCGCTGCGCGGGCTGGCCGAGGTGCTCAAGGACGGTTCCGACCTGCGTGCCGGCCTGCGCAGGGCGGCCACGCTCGCCCGGGAGGCCGTGGCCAGGCCGGTCGAGGGCACGGTGCTGACCGTGCTGGAGTCGGCCGCCAGGGCCGCCCGGGACGCCGACGGCGACGCGTGCGAGGTGGCGCGGCAGGCGGCGCGGGAGGCGCGGGCCGCGTTGCGCCGTACGCCGGGGCAGCTCGACGTGCTGGCCCGCAGCGGGGTCGTGGACGCGGGCGGGGCGGGGGCGGCGATCGTGCTGGAGACCCTGGCCGCCGTGCTCACCGACTCCTACAGCGACCACTACGACGTGCCGGCGCCGACCGGGCGGGTCACGCCGATGACCGAGGTGGGCGCCGGCTACGAGGTGATGTACCTGCTGGACGCCGACGAGCGGGCGGTGGCCGGGCTGCGCGACGAGCTCGACGCCATGGGCGAGTCGCTGGTCGTGGTGGGCGGCGAGGGCCTGTGGAACGTGCACGTGCACGTGGCCGACGCGGGGGCGGCCGTGGAGGCGGGGCTGCGGGCGGGGCGTCCGCACCGGGTCAGGATCACGTACCTGGCCGAGCGTACGCACCGGGGCAGGGCGGGCAGGGGCGTGGTGGCGGTGGCGGCCGGTGACGGGATCGCGGCGCTGTTCGAGGAGAGCGGCGCGGTCGTGGTGCGCCGCGCGCCCGGCACCCGGCCCGCGCTGCCCGAGCTGCTGGCCGCGATCAGGCAGGCGGGCGCCGAGGTGGCCGTGCTGCCGAACGACGAGGGCGTCCTCGCGGTCGCCGTCGCGGCGGCGGAGATCGCCCGCGAGGACGGCGTGGTCGTCAGCGTCCTGCCGACCAGGGCGACCGTGCAGGGATTGTCGGCGCTGGCCGTGCACGACCCGCTGCGCCGGTTCGACGACGACGTGGTGGCCATGACGGACGCCGCCGGCCACACCAGGTACGGACATCTGGCGGTGGCGGACAGGGAGGCGTTCACCAGCGCGGGCGTGTGCCGGCCGGGCGACGTGCTGGGCCTGATCGACGGGGACGTGGCGGTGATCGGCGGCGACCTGGAGCGCGTGGCGAGGCTGATCATCGACAGGATGGTGGCCGGCGGCGGCGAGCTGGTGACCCTGGTCACCGGCGCCGACCTGCCCGAACGGCTCGCCGTCCGGCTGGAGGACCACCTGCGGCGCACGCGGCCGGACGTCGACCTGGTCGTCTACGACGGCGAGCAGGGCGGCTACCCGCTGCTGATCGGCGTCGAGTAGCGGCACGGCCCCCTTCCGCGGGCGACTCCGGGGCCCGGTGCGAGCCCCCTCCGCGGGCGACTCCGGGGCCCGGTGCGGGATTCCTGTCGGCCGCAGGCGGTAGAACTGGATCCCGTGAGCCGTTTCGACGAGCCCCTGACCAAAGCGCTCGACCCGAAGACCGCCAAGCTGCTGCACAGCGTGCTCGGCCTGGAGACGGTCGGCGACCTGCTGCGCCACTACCCGCGCCGCTACGCCGAGCGCGGCGAGCTGACCTCGCTCGACGCGCTGGAGGTCGACGAGCACGTCACCGTGGTCGGCGAGGTGACCAGGCTGATGCGCAAGCCCATGCGCAACCGCGGCGGCACGTGGCTGGAGGCCGAGGTCGTCGACGGCAACGGCAACCGCATCTACCTGGCGTTCTTCGGCAAGGGCTCCCACGTGGCCGAGTCGCGGCTCAAGCCGGGGCGGCGTGGCATGTTCGCCGGCAAGGTGGGGCTGTTCGGGGCGCGGTCCAAGCCGCGCTGGCAGCTCTCGCACCCCGAGTTCGAGCTGTTCGAGGAGGGCGAGGCGAGCGCCGAGGAGTTCGCGTCGGCGCCGGTGCCGATCTACCCGGCGGGCAAGGACGTCACGCCGTGGGCGATCCGCCGGGCGGTCGGCGTGGTGCTCGACACGCTGGGCCCGCTCGACGACCCGCTGCCCGCCGAGCTGCGGGCCAGGCACGGCCTCCAGCCGCTCGCCGATGCGCTGGTGGCCATCCACCGGCCGAAAGACCTCGCCGAGGTGGGCCGGGCGCGCAAGCGGCTGAAGTTCGACGAGGCGTTCGTGCTGCAGGCGGTGCTGCTCCAGCGCCGCCAGGCGGCCACGGCGTGGCCGGCCAGGCCGCGTCCGAGGCGTTCCGACGGCATGCTGGCCGACTTCGACGGGCGGCTGCCGTTCTCGCTCACCGAGGGGCAGGCGCAGGTGGGCGAGGAGATCGCGGCCGACCTGGCGCTGGAGCACCCGATGCACCGGCTGCTGCAGGGCGAGGTGGGCGCGGGCAAGACGGTGGTGGCGCTGCGCGCGATGCTTCAGGTGGTCGACGCGGGCGGCCAGGCCGCGCTGCTGGCCCCGACGGAGGTGCTGGCCCAGCAGCACCACCGCTCGATCACGAACATGCTGGGCGAGCTGGCCCAGGGCGGCATGTTCGGCGGCACGGCGGTCACGCTGCTGACGGGTTCGATGGGCGCGGCGGCGCGGCGTGCCGCGCTGCTCGACGCGGCCTCGGGCACGGCGGGCATCGTGGTCGGCACGCACGCCCTGCTCCAGGAGCACGTGCAGTTCGCCGACCTGGGGCTGGTCGTGGTCGACGAGCAACACCGCTTCGGCGTGGAGCAGCGTGACGCGCTGCGCGAGAAGGCGGGCGGGGGCCGTCCGCACGTGCTGGTGATGACCGCGACCCCGATCCCGCGCACGGTCGCCATGACGGTCTTCGGCGACCTGGAGGTCTCGACGTTGTCGCAGCTCCCGTCGGGGCGCGCGCCCATCACCACGCACGTCGTGCCGGCCGCGGAGAAGCCCCACTATCTCGAACGCACCTGGCAGCGGGTGCGCGAGGAGGTGGGGCTGGGCAGGCAGGCGTACATCGTGTGCCCGCGGATCGGCGACCTGGAGGGCGACGAGGGCGACCTGGCGGCGGCGGGGGCGACGACGACCGCCGTCCGCCGCTGGCCGTGCTGGAGGTCGCCGAGCTGCTCACCCAGGGGCCGTTCCAGGACCTCCGGGTCGGCACCCTGCACGGCAAGCTCCCGCCGGAGGAGAAGGACGCGATCATGCGTGCCTTCACCAGGGGCGAGCTCGACGTGCTGATCGCGACCACCGTCATCGAGGTGGGCGTCGACGTGCCCAACTCCTCGGTCATGATCATCATGGACGCCGACCGCTTCGGCGTCTCCCAGCTCCACCAGCTGCGCGGGCGGGTGGGCCGGGGCGGCCTGCCCGGCCTGTGCCTGCTGGTCTCCGACTTCCCCGAGGGCACCCCGGCCCGCGCCCGCCTCGACGCGGTGGCCGCCACGCTCGACGGCTTCGAGCTGTCCCGCGTCGACCTGGAGCAGCGCCGCGAGGGCGACGTCCTGGGGGCGGCGCAGTCGGGCAAGCGCAGCTCGCTGAAGCTCCTGCAGCTCCTGAGAGACGAAGACGTCATCACAACAGCGCGGGACGAAGCCGCAAAGCTCCTGTCGGACGACCCCGAACTGGCCCACCATGAGGGCTTGCGCGCCGAGATAGCCCGCCTCCTGGAGGACGAGAAGGCGGAGTACTTGGAGAAGACGTGAGGGCCCAGGAGAACCACGGAGCCGGTCAACGAAGGCTCGCGTGACGGCGGCGAGCCGGTGAAGGGTCAGAGGCCGTTGCATGGAGGGCCATCAGCCGAAGTAAGGCGAGTGGGAAGACCACGCGAAGCCGTAAAAAAAGAAGAAGTTAAAGGCCCAGCCGCGGGGACGGCCTCCCCCGAATGCCGTCCCCGGCTGGGCCCACCCTCGGGTCAGGTGCCGAGGGAACCGGCGTGCGGAAGGGCTCACGATCACGCCGGTCGGCCTTCATGTGGGTCACCTTGAAGGCCGCAGACTCATCATGCGGGCCGATCCGGCCGATGTGAATCACCCTTGCGCAGTCGAGGCCGACACTTGTCCACTCTTGACCTGGGCGAACATGCGGAACAATGGACCTTATGACTCGGATCATCGCGGGGAGCGCGGGTGGGCGGCGGTTGGCCGTGCCGCCGGGGCGGGGCACGAGGCCGACCAGCGACAGGGCCAGGGAAGGCATCTTCTTGACCCTCGACTCCCTGTACGGCCTGCGCGAGGCCCGCGTGCTCGACCTGTACGCCGGTTCCGGCGCCGTGGGCCTGGAGTCGCTGTCCAGGGGCGCGGCCCACGCGCTGCTCGTCGAGTCCGACGCCAAGGCGATCCGGACGATCAGGGCCAACATCCAGTCCCTCGGCCTCGAAGGCGCCGAGCTGGTGGCCGACAAGGTCGAGCGGGTCCTGGCCAGGCCGCCGGAGGAGCCGTACGACATCGTCTTCGCCGATCCGCCGTACGCGCTGGGTGACGGCGAGGTCACCCGGGTCCTGGAGCTGCTGCGCGACAACGGGTGGCTGATGGACGAGGGGCTGGTGGCGTTCGAGCGGGAAACGAGGGGAAAGTCCTTGATGTGGCCGGAAGGTTATGTTGAGGAGAGGGTCCGTAGATACGGCGAAGCATCCGTTTGGTACGGTCGCGCCGCCGGGAACCCGTAGACCTGGGAGGCGTCTTGCGCCGCGTTGTCTGCCCGGGGTCGTTCGACCCCATCACCAATGGCCATCTCGACATCATCGGCCGATCGGCCCGCCTGTACGACGAGGTGGTCGTGGCGGTCCTCATCAACATCGAGAAGAGCAGCCTGTTCACGGTCGACGAACGGATCGAGATCCTTCAGACCGTGACGAAGGAGTACCCCAACGTCAAGGTGCAGAAGTTCCACGGCCTGCTGGTGGACTTCTGCAAGCACAACGACATCCCCGCCATCGTCAAGGGCATCAGGGTCGTCAGCGACTTCGACTACGAGTTGCAGATGGCCCAGCTCAACTACCGTCTCTCGGGCGTCGAGACGCTCTTCATGCCCACCAACCCCGAGTACTCCTTCCTGTCCTCCAGCCGGGTCAAGGAGATCGCGCGGTATGGTGGCGACGTGTCCGGCCTGGTCCCTGACCTGGTGCACAAGCTGCTCATCGAGCGTCTCAGGGGCTGACCGCGACCTGGTATCCTTTCATTTCGGCCTTGTACGACGGCGAGCGTCTTCGCCATGCCTAGCGAGAGCAGATGACTCAGCACCTCGACCCCCGCTCCCCTTGGGTGCTCTCCACTCATGATCTGGGGAAGCGACCGGGCACGATGCGGCAGATGACCCTGTCCCTTCCGGCACCGGCTAACCTCGGCGTCGACATGATCGGTGTCCCCAAAGACGCCGAAGTCGAGCTGGACCTCCGGCTCGAAGCAGTGATGGAAGGCGTGCTCGTCTCGGGCACGGCGCACGCCCCGCTCGCCGGGGAGTGCGCGCGGTGCCTTGACCCGATCACCTCGGACATCGAGGTCGATCTGCAGGAGCTGTTCTTCTACTCCGACGAGGACGCCTCGGAGGAGGACTCACTGCTCGACGGTGAGCTGCTCGACCTCGAGCCGACGTTCCGTGACGCGGTGGTGCTCGCACTGCCGCTGAGCCCCGTGTGCCGCGAGGACTGCGAGGGGCTCTGCACGGAGTGCGGGATCAAGCTGGCCGAGGCCGGCGCCGATCACCGGCACGAGAAGATCGATGCCCGCTGGGCGTCGTTGCAAGGTCTGGTTTCCGAGAACGATAACGATCAGGAGAAGTGACGTGGCCGTCCCGAAGCGAAAGATGTCGCGGAGCAACACCCGCGCCCGTCGCTCCCAGTGGAAGACGACTGCTGTCGCCCTGGTGAGCTGCCCGCAGTGCCGTTCGCCCAAGCAGCCGCACATCGCGTGCCCCACCTGCGGCACCTACAACCGTCGTCAGGTCATCGAGCCGTCCGCCTGATCACACTGACAGCAGGCCCGCCCGTCATGTTCGCGGCGGGTTTCACCGTCAGCAGTTGACGTGATGCCGACCGGGTGCCATTGTGCCTCGGTCGGCGTTAACGTCTGTAGATGCGTACGGCGGCGGTTCGCCCGCGGCCGTGGTGGACGCCGGGGCTACACGTTACCCCGACGCCCACCACGTTTTCGGGCATCTTCCGCGGCCGCCTTGTGAAGATGTCCGAGGAGGAAACACGTGGGAGCAGGTCCTAAGCCGGTGGCCGTGGAGGTCGCCAGGGAAGAGCTGCAGCGGGTCCTGGTCGTCGGCCTCGACCCCGACATTCTCGAGCGGGCCCTGACGCACCGCTCCTACGCGTACGAGAACGGCGGCCTGCCCACCAACGAGCGCCTGGAGTTCCTCGGCGACTCGGTGCTGGGTCTCGTGGTCACCGACACCCTCTACCGCAACCACCCCGACCTGCCCGAGGGGCAGCTGGCCAAGCTGCGCGCCGCCGTGGTCAACATGCGCGCGCTGGCCGACGTCGCCCGCAACCTGGGCCTCGGCCGGTTCCTGCGGCTCGGCAGGGGCGAGGAGGGCACCGGCGGGCGCGACAAGTCCTCGATCCTGGCCGACACGCTGGAGGCGCTGATCGGCGCGATCTACGTGGACAAGGGCCTCGACGAGGCGTTCCGGGTCGTCCATCTGCTGTTCGACCCGCTGATCGTGCGCTCGGCCTCGCTGGGCGCGGGGCTCGACTGGAAGACGTCCCTGCAGGAGCTCACCGCCTCCGAGGCGCTCGGCGTGCCCGAATACCACGTCGAGGAGAGCGGCCCCGACCACGCCAAGTCGTTCACGGCCATGGTGCGCGTGGGCGGCGAGTCCTACGGCTCGGGCAACGGGCGCAGCAAGAAGGAGGCCGAGCAGCAGGCGGCCGAGGCGGCCTGGACGCGCATCCGGGCCCGCCGCGAGCAGCGCGAGAGCCAGCCCGCGAACTGACCCCGGCGCACGGGAAGCCCCGGCCCGCGTCCGGCGTTGTGACTGCGGATCCTCCCCTGCCACGGCATGCCCTGCGGCCGGGGAAGTCGAGAGGACGGTTGGTGCACGGTGCCTGAGCTGCCAGAGGTCGAGGTCGTCAGGCGCGGCCTGGCGCAATGGGTCGTCGGCCGCGAGATCGCCGCGGCGGAGGTGCTCCACCCGCGCGCGATCAGGCGGCACGTCCCCGGGGCCGACGAGTTCACCGCCCGCCTGAAGGGTCGTACGGTGTTGTCGGCCGAGCGCCGCGGCAAATACCTGTGGCTGCCCCTGTCGGGCGGCGAGGAGGCCCTCCTGGCCCATCTGGGCATGAGCGGCCAGCTGCTCGTCGTCGATCCGCAGACGCCCCCCGAGAAGCACCTGCGCGTCCGCCTCCGATTCGAGGACGGCGGCCCCGACCTGCGCTTCGTCGATCAGCGCACGTTCGGCCACGTCATGCTGACCCCGCTCGTCGGCGGCGTGCCCGCGCCGATCGCGCACATCGCGCCCGACCCGTTCGAGGCGTCGTTCGACGAGGCGGAGTTCACCCGCCGGCTCAGGGCCAGGCGCACCGAGATCAAACGGGCGCTGCTGGACCAGTCGCTGATCAGCGGCGTCGGCAACATCTACGCCGACGAGGCGTTGTGGATCGCCCGGCTCCACTGGGCCCGTCCCACCGAGACGCTCACCCGTCCGAAGGTCGCCGAGTTGCTGGCCGGCGTGCGCACGGTGATGGGCGCCGCCCTGCAGCAGGGCGGCACCTCCTTCGACAGCCTCTACGTCAACGTCAACGGCGAGAGCGGCTACTTCGACCGTTCGCTGGAGGTCTACGGCCGCCGCGACCTGCCGTGCTCCCGCTGCGGCACGCCCATCAGGCGGGAGGCGTTCATGAACCGGTCGTCGTACTCCTGCCCCAAATGCCAGCGAAAGCCGCGGTGAGCAGGGCCAGCGCGGCGCCCAGCCACATCACCGACGAGATCGACACGCCGTCCACCACCCGGCCGCCGACGAACGAGCCGAGCGCGATCGAGACGTTGAACGCCCCCACGAACAGCGCGGTGCCCAGCTCGCCCCCGCCCGAGCGCATGATCCACAGCTGCAGCGCCACGCCCACGCCGCCGTAGCCGAGGCCCCACACGACGAGCATGACCAGGGGCAGCCCGACCAGCGCCAGCGCCGCCGTGGACCCGGCGATGAGCAGGGCCAGGACGATCAGCACCGGCTTGGGGTCGCGGGCCGCCCTGGCGCCCGCGACGAAGTTGCCGACGACGCCGGCTGCGCCGTACACCAGCAGGGCGACGCTGACCAGGCCGGGACCGGCGTCCGCGACCTGCTCCAGGAACGGCCGGACGTAGGTGTAGGCGGCGAAGTGCCCGGTGATGATCAGCACGGTCGCCGCCAGCACGACCCGCAGCGTCCCCGGCAGCGTCGCGCGGGAGCCGCCCGACGCGTCCTCGCCCGGCATCGGCGGCAGCACGGCGGCCAGCAACCCGAGCAGCACCAGCGCCAGCCCGCCCATGACCGCGAACGACGTGCGCCACCCCGCCGCCGAGGCGATGAGCGTGCCCGCGGGCACGCCGAGCACCGAGGCCACCGACACGCCGCCGAGGATCACCGACGTGGCCCGGCCCACCGATCGCTCGGGCACCAGCCGCAGGCCCAGCCCGGCCGCGAAGGCCCAGAACCCGCCGATGCTGATCCCGGTCAGCACCCGCGCGCCCAGCATGACGGGGAAGCTCGTCGCGAACGCCGCCGCCAGGTTGGCCACCGCGAGCAACGCCATCAGGCTGAGCAAGGGGACACGCCGGTCCAGCCGCCGGGTGGCCAGGGCCAGCACGGGGGCCGAGACGGCCGCGACCAGCCCCGGCAGGGACATCATCAGCCCGGCCGTGCCGTCGGACACCCCCAAGGTGGCGGCGATCGAGGTCAGCAGGCCGACGGGCAACATCTCGCTGGTCACGATGGTGAAGGTGCCCACCGCGACCGCGAGGACGGCGAGCCAGCGGGCCCGCGCGACAGTGGAGGTCTCAAGAGTCGTCATGCCGTTCAGCCTTGTCATCGGCAGCAGGCGGAACAATGACGAAGCTCGAAGCCTTGCTTTAGGCAGGCTAAGCGATCGCGTCCGGGGAGTGGCATGGAGTTCAGGGAACTGGAGTGCTTCGTCGTGCTGAGCGAGGAGCTGCACTTCGCGCGTACGGCCGAGCGCCTGTATCTGTCGCCCGGCCGGGTGAGCCAGCTCATCGGCTCGCTGGAGACCCGGATCGGCGGCCGCCTGTTCGACCGCACCAGCAGGCGGGTGCGCCTGACGCCGCTCGGCCGGCGTTTCCTGGCCGACCTGCGGCCCGCCTACGACGGCATGGCGGCGGCCGTGTCGCGGGCGACGGCCTCGGCGCGGGAGGTGGCGGGCCTGCTGCGGGTGGGGTTCCTGGCCACGCCGACCGAGATCGTCACCGGCAGCGTGGCGGCGTTCGAGCGGCGGTATCCCGGCTGCATGGTGGAGCTGGTCGAGGTGCCGCTCTCCGACCCGTTCAGCAAGTTGCGCGAGGGGCGGGTGGATCTGACGTTCACGCTGCTGCCGCTGGAGGAGCCGGATCTCGAGGGCGGCGCCGAGCTGAACCACTGCCCGGTCGAGCTGGGGCTGTCGGTACGCCATCCGCTGGCCGCCCGCGCCGGCGTCGACGCCGAGGAACTGGCCTCGGTGGCGCTGTTCGGCCTCGACGAACCCGCGCCGCGCCGCTGGCAGGAGCACATCGCCCCCACCCTCACCCCCTCCGGGCGGCCGATCGCGCGGGCCGGCTCGGTGGCCACCACCCAGGAGGGCCTGACGCAGGTCGCACTGAACCGCGGCGGCATGCTCTTCTGCAAGCCGAGCGCCGACCACCATCGCCGTCCCGACATCGCGTTCGTGCCGGTCGACGGCCTGCCTCCGTCGATCCTGGGGCTGGCCTGGCTGCGCGCCGGACGTACGGCCTCGATCCTGGCCTTCAACGAGTTGGCCATGGAAGTCGTACGGCGGCATGAGACGGTGGCGGCATGACGGATACGAAGAGTAATGGCGACAAAGGTTCGGAAAACGTCCGAGTAACCGCCTGGGTGCGGGGGAGGGTCCAGGGGTGGGCTTCCGGTGGTGGACGCGCGCGAGGGCGTTGGAGCTCGGCCTGACCGGCTGGGCGCGGAACACCGACGACGGCCGGGTCGAGGTCGTCGCCGAGGGGCCGCGGGAGGCGTGCGTCAAGCTGTTGGAGCTGCTCAAAGGTTGTGACACGCCGGGAAGGGTCGATGGAGTAGTGGAACGATGGAGTGAACCCCGAGGTAGTTTGGGCGGTTTTGTAGAGCGGTAGTCGCTTTTGCTAAACGGCCCAAATAGGGTATAGTTGTATGTCGGGAGTGCCTATCAGTAGGGCGTTGCGGTTGGATCGACTTGACCGCCCACACTGCCGGTGCGACTCTTGTTAAGTACCACGCGCACCCCTCCCGCGGAATAGAAGTGCGCGAACCAGTCTGGTCACTCAGCGTGGAGGACCCTTTACCATGGCGAAGGCTCTACTCGGCCACGTCGGCGGTCCTGACCCTCGGATGGTCTCGGAGATGCGCCGCTTGCAGCAGCGTATCCGGGATCTGGAGGCAGAACTCATCCGACTTCAGGCCACGAATGACGCTCTTGCGGCGCAAACCCGCGACGAAGCGCTCAGTCGCTTGCAGGAGCGCGAGCCGGCACTCACCTGAGAGTGATCGGAGCGCAAGACCCAGGGACGTCTCGAAGAGGCGTCCCTTGTTATTTTCCCTGGTGAAAAAGCGCTGGTCATCGACATGCCCACGAGGGGCGGCCGAGACCAGTAGGCTTTTCCGAAGCCCGTTCAGCCGAGGCCGGGGAGGAGGGTCGGCGTTTGTACCTGAAGACCCTCACCCTGCGCGGCTTCAAGTCCTTCGCCTCCGCGACCGCCCTGCGCCTCGAACCCGGCATCACGTGCGTCGTCGGTCCCAACGGCTCGGGCAAGTCCAACGTCGTCGACGCCCTGGCCTGGGTCATGGGCGAGCACAGCGCCAAGTCGCTGCGCGGCGGCAAGATGGAGGACGTCATCTTCGCCGGCACCTCCTCCAGGCCGCCCCTGGGCCGGGCCGAGGTGACGCTGACCATCGACAACTCCGACGGCGCGCTGCCGATCGACTACACCGAGGTCACGATCAGCCGGCTGATGTTCCGGTCGGGGCAGAGCGAGTACGCCATCAACGGCGACACCTGTCGCCTGCTCGACATCCAGGAGCTGCTGTCCGACTCGGGCATCGGCCGCGAGATGCACGTCATCGTCGGCCAGGGCCAGCTCGACGCCGTGCTGCACGCCGGGCCCGAAGACCGCCGCGCCTTCATCGAAGAGGCCGCGGGCGTGCTCAAACACCGCAAGCGCAAGGAAAAGGCGCTGCGCAAGCTCGACGCCATGCAGGCCAACCTCACCCGGGTGCAGGACCTCGCCACCGAGCTGCGCCGCCAGCTCAAGCCGCTCGGCCGCCAGGCGGAGATCGCCCGCAAGGCCGCCGTCATCCAGGCCGACCTGCGCGACGCGCGGCTGCGGCTGCTCGCCGACGACCTGTGCATCCTGCGCGCCACGCTCGAACGCGAGGCCGCCGACGAGGCCGCCGTCACCGCCCGGCGCAACCAGGTCGAGGCCGAGCTGGCCGAGGGCCAGCAGCGCGAGGCCGCCCTGGAGGCCGCCGAGGCCGAGACCCAGCCCCGGCTGAGCGCCGCCCAGGAGACCTTCTTCAGGCTCTCCTCCCTGCGCGAGCGCATCACCGGCCTCGAACAGCTCGCCGCGGAACGCCACCGCCACGCCCTCGACGCCGCCGCCATCGAACGCCGCGGCCGCGACCCGGAAGACCTCGAACGCGAGGCGGGCGAGGCGCGCGAGCAGGAACACGTCCTGCGGGCCGAGCTCGAACACGCCCAGGAGCTGCTGGCGGAGACCGTCGAGCGGCGGGCCGCGGCCGAGGCCGAGCTGGGCGCGGAGGAGCGGCGCCTGGCGATGGCCGCCCGTGCCGCCGCCGACCGCCGCGAGGGCCTGGCCAGGCTGCGCGGCCAGGTCGACTCCGTGCGCAGCAGGGCGCGCGCGGCCGAGGAGGAGATCGGCCGGCTGGAGAAGGCCGTGGCCGACGCCGCCGAGCGCGAACGTCAGGCGCTGGCCGACCTGGAGACCGAGCGGGCCGAGGAGCCGGCGGCCGATCCGGCGCTGGCCGAGGAGCTGGCCACCGCGCAGGCCGTGGTCGAGGAGGCCAGGGCCGCCGCCGACGAGGCCCGCGTGGCCGCCGACGAGGCCAAGGCCGGGCTCGGCGCGCCGCGGGCCGCCGTCCAGGCCGCCAAGGCGGGGGTCGCCACGGCCCGCGCCGCCGACCAGGAGGCCCAGCGCTCGGTGGCCGCGCTGCAGGCCCGCCGCGACGCCCTGGAGCTGGGCCTGGCCAAGGGCGACGGCGGCGCCGCGCTGCTCGACGCCGACCTGGCCGGGGTGCTGGGCCCGCTGGCCGCCTCCATGCAGGTCACGCCGGGTGCTGAGCTGGCCGTCGCCGCCGTGCTCGGCCCGGTCGCCGAGTCCGTCGCCGTCAAGACGCTCGACACCGCCGTCGAGGCGCTCGGCCTGCTGCGCAGCACCGACGCGGGGCAGGTCACGCTGCTGGTGGCCGAGACCGGGGTTTCGGACACCGCGCATCACTCCCAGGTTGCGCGATCCCGGCCCGCCGTGCCGGACGGCGGGCGGTGGGCCGCCGATCTGGTCACCGTGCCCGACGAGCTGAGGCCGGCGCTCGACCACGTCCTGGCGAGGGTCGTCGTGGTCGCCGATCTCGAAGCGGCGCGCGAGCTGGTGGGGCGGCGTCCCGAGCTGCGCGTGGTGACCGAGGGCGGCGACGTCCTCGGGGCCCATCTGGCCGGGGGCGGGTCCGCGGGCGGCACCTCCGTCCTGCAGGTGCGGGCGGCGCTCGACGAGGCCGTCCACGACCTGCGGGTGGCCGAGGCCACGGCGGAGGAGACGGCCGAGGCGCTCGACCAGGCGATCGAGGCCGAGCAGGCGGCCCAGACGGCCGTCGAGGCGGCCCAGGCGCACGTCAACGAGGCCCAGAGCGCGGTCACCGCCGCCCAGGCCGGGGTGAGCGCCGCGCAGGGCGTCCTCGACCAGGTCAGGGCCCGCCAGCGGGAGGCCGACCAGCGCAACGCGGCGGCGGCCAGGCGGCTGGCCCAGCTGGAGGCCGCCGCGCACGCCGCGCACGCCGAGGCCGAACGCCTGGCCCGCAGCGTCACCGCCGCCCAGGACTCCCGTACCGAGGGGCTGGAGGAGCTGGCCGAGCTGGAGATCCGGCTGGCCGAGGCCGAGTACGCCCAGGAGCTGGAGACCGAGCCCACCACCGACCTGCGCGACGACCTGGCCGCCACGTGCGAGACGGCCCGGCAGCGCGAGATGGACACCCGGCTGCAGGTGCGCACCGCCGAGGAGCGCGTCAAGGGCATCGAGGGCCGCGCCGACGGTCTGCTGCGGGCCGCCCAGCGCGAGCGCCAGGAACGCGCCCAGGCCGCCGCTCAGCGGGCCAGGCGCCGGCGGCAGGCTCTGCTGGCCGAGGCGGTCAGCAAGGGCGCCAGGCAGGTGCTCGGGGCGCTGGCCTCGTCGATCCAGCTCGCCTCCCGCGAGCGCGACGACGCCGACCTCGCCCGCGTCGCCGTCGACGCCGAGCTGAAGCAGGTCCGCGTGCGCGTGCGTGAGCTGGGTCAGGAGCTCGACAAGCTGGTCAACCGGGTCCACGGGAGCGAGGTGGCCCGCACCGAGCAGCGCCTGCGGCTGGAGCAGCTCCAGGAGCGGGCGATGGAGGAGTTCGGCGTCGAGGTCGAGGCGCTGGTCTCCGAGTACGGCCCCGACGCGCCCGTCCCGGGCGACCCGCCGGTCCCGTACGTCCGCGAGGAGCAGGAGAAGCGGGCCAGGGCCGCCGAGCGGCAGATGACCCAGCTCGGCAAGGTCAACCCGCTGGCGCTGGAGGAGTTCGCCGCGCTGGAGGAGCGCCACGCCTTCCTGACCTCGCAGCTGGAAGACCTCAAGAAGACCAGGCGCGACCTGCTGACCGTGGTCAAGGAGGTCGACGACCGCGTGGAGCAGATGTTCGCCTCGGCCTACGAGGACGTCGCCCGCGAGTTCGAGCAGATCTTCACCCGGGTCTTCCCCGGCGGCGACGGGCGGCTCGTGCTCACCGACCCCACCGACATGCTCACCACGGGCATCGAGGTCGAGGCCAGGCCGCCGGGCAAGAAGGTCAAGCGCCTGTCCCTGCTGTCGGGCGGCGAGCGCTCGCTGACCGCGGTGGCGTTCCTGATCTCCATCTTCAAGGCGCGGCCCTCGCCCTTCTACGTGATGGACGAGGTCGAGGCCGCCCTCGACGACACCAACACCCAGCGGCTGCTGACCCTGTTCGAGGAGTTGCGGCAGAGTTCCCAGCTCATCGTCATCACCCACAACAAGCGCACGATGGAGATCGCCGACGCCCTCTACGGCGTGTCGATGCGCGGCGACGGCGTGACGCAGGTGGTCAGCCAGCGCCTGCGGGAGCGCGAATCCGCCTGATCCGGCCTGTCATCATCCGTGTGCCTTGGGCATGACCATGCCGGTCGATCTGGAAAACTGACATCTTGTGGATGGTTACCTCGGCGTCATAGTGATCGTGGCCGTCGTCGCCCTGCTGGCGGCCGGCGGCCTCTTCCTGCTGTTCAGGCCGGGTGGCAAGGCGGCGCCGCCCGTGCCGCCGCCGGAGGCGCCGCCGCTTCCCGAGGAGGAGAAGCGGCCCGCCGGCCCGGTCGAGGAGGCCGACGGCGCGGTCACCACGGTGCCGCCGCCGGTCCAGCCGGCCGAGCCGATGGTCATCGCCCCCGAGGTCGAGGTGCCGCCGCCGTCCGCGGGGCGGATGGTGCGGCTGCGCTCGCGCCTGGCGCGTTCGCAGAGCGCGCTCGGCCGCGGCCTGCTGGAGCTGCTGTCCCGTGACCGGCTCGACGACGAGGTCTGGGACGAGATCGAGGAGAGCCTGATCACCGCCGACGTGGGCGTCGCCCCGACCCGCGCGATGGTCGAGGAGCTGCGCACCAAGGTCAAGGTGCTGGGCAGCCGCACGCCCGCGGAGGTCAAGAGCCTGCTGCGCGAGCAGCTTCTCGCCCAGGTCAACCCCGACCTCGACCGCGGCCTGCACGTGCAGAAGCACGGCGAGCGGCCCGCCGTGGTCCTGGTCGTGGGCGTCAACGGCACGGGCAAGACCACCACCACCGGCAAGCTCGCCCGCTCGCTCATCGGCGACGGCAAGAAGGTCGTGCTCGGCGCCGCCGACACCTTCCGCGCGGCGGCGGCCGACCAGCTCCAGACGTGGGGCGAGCGGGTCGGCGCCGAGACCGTGCGCGGGCCGGAGGGCGGCGACCCGGCGTCGGTGGCCTTCGAGGCCACGGCCAAGGGCATCGAGGACAAGGTCGACGTCGTCATCGTCGACACCGCGGGCCGCCTGCACACCAAGACCGGCCTGATGGACGAGCTGGGCAAGGTCAAGCGGGTCATCGAGAAGAAGGCCACGGTCGACGAGGTGCTGCTCGTCCTCGACGCCACCACCGGCCAGAACGGCATGCGCCAGGCCCAGGTGTTCGCCGAGGTGGTCAACATCACCGGCATCGCGCTCACCAAGCTCGACGGCACCGCCAAGGGCGGCATCGTGATCTCCGTGCAGCGCGAGCTGGGCGTGCCGGTCAAGCTCGTGGGGCTCGGCGAGGGGCCCGACGATCTGGCGCCTTTCGACCCGGATGTCTTCGTGGACGCAATCCTGGGCGACTAACGCCGTTTATCGGTCGTGTCCTAATTCATGCCGAAATGGCCCTTACCAGAAAAGTCTTGAGTCGTTAGTTAGCTTTGTGCTGACATGTTCGGGTTATCCGCGATCACGTAAGGGATGCCCATGAAGAAGATCGTCGTCCATCGTCCCGGGACTGTCAGGCCCTCCACGCTCGCCTCGCCGCGACACTGCGCTTGACCTGTCTCTGGGTCGGCGTTTCCACGCGGGAACGCCGACCGCTGGGAAGGGGGCGGTCGTGAGGACGATCGCCCTGGACGCCGACCGCCGGGCAGCCGGGCCCTACACGCTGGCCGCCGCGCTGCTCGACCTTCTGGTCCCCGAGGCGCTCGACCGGCGGCCCGACCTGGTCGCCGCCCATGACGTGGAGCTCCGGGTCGCGGCGCCCCGCCTGCGGCCGCTCGTGCCGGTGCGCAGGCGCTCGCTCGCCGACGACCTGCCGAGGGGGCAGCGCATCCTCATCCCGGGGGCGCGGCGCAGCCTCAGGATCGCCAACGGGCTGGCCGAGTTCGTCCGCGAGCTGCTGGCCGACACGGGGCCGGTCACGCTCGTCGTGTCGAACCTGGGCGAGGCCGACCACACCGACCGCGAGCTGGTCGAGGTGTTGCGCCGCCGGCTCGACCCGGGGCTGCTGCGCGTCGAGGAGGGCCCGTCGTCGCCCGGCGAGGGCCCGCTGTGCGCCGACTTCGACCGCTACCGCGACGAGGGCTTCCACCACGCGATGGCCGAGTCGGGCACGGAGGCGTTGCGCGGCATGGCGTACGAGGACGACCCCGAAGGGTGGCGGACCCTCGTGCAGCGCGTCGCCGCGGCCCTGGAGGCGGTGGAGCGCGAGGAGGAGGCCCGCGAGCTCTACGACCGGGCCAGGCGCCTCAGCACCGACCCCAAGCACCGGGCCACCATCGCCTACGCCACCGCGATGATCCTGGTACGCCACCACGATCCCGCCCGCCGCGATCCCGGCGAGGCGATGGCGTGGATCAACGAGGCCGTCACGATCACGTCGTTGCTGCCCGACCCCCGCGAACGCGCCTTCCACCTCGGCTTCGACCTCAACGGCAAGGCCCTGGTGGAGCTGCGCGCCGGCCGTCCGGGCGCCGCGCTGCGGCTGGTCGATCAGGCCATCGCCCTGGCCGACGAGCACCTGGCGGACGAGCACCCGGTCCACCGGCTCGTGCTGCGCGCCAACAGGGCCCAGCTGCTGGCCCAGGCCGGCCGGTACGAGGAGGCGCTGGCCGACTACACGGCGGCGATCGACGCCGATCCCGGCTATCCGGACTACTACCTCGACCGGGGCAACCTGCTGAACAAGCTGGGCAGACCGGCCGAGGCCCTGGCCGACTACGAGGCCGTCATCCGGCTCAGCCCGCCCTTCCCCGAGGCGTACTACAACCGCTCGGAGCTGCGGTTCGCGGCCGGCGACCTGGACGGCGCCCGCGCCGACCTCGACCGCACGCTGGAGCTCGACCCCGACTTCGCCCCCGCGTACGTGAACAGGTGCGGCCTGCTCGCCCTCCACGGCGAGTACGACCAGGCCAGGCGGGACGTGGAGCGCGGCCTCGCGCTCCGGCCGCGCGACGCCCACCTGCTCTGCGTGCTCGGCCAGGTGGAGACGGCCCAGGGCCGCTATCCGGAGGCGTACGCGGCCTTCGACACCGCGCTGGAGGTCGACCCCGACCTGGCCGCCGCGTGGGGGAACCGGGCCGTGCTCGCCTTCGAGCGCGGCGACCCCGACGGCGCGCTGTCCGACCTGACCCGCGCGCTGAAGCTGACCGAGACGGCCGAGCTGCTGTTCAACCGGGCGATGGTCCACCGGGAGCTGGGCCGGGCGAAGGAGGCCAGGCAGGACCTGCTCAGAGCCGCCGAGCTGGCCCCCGACGATCCGGACGTCGGGCGGGCGCTGGCCGAGGGGTGAGGAGACGGGCGGCCGGTACCGTCAGGCGCGGGGAGCTGCGAGCGGTCCGATCGGCACCACGAGAGGAGTGCCCGCGACCGGGTCCTCGATGACCTTCGCGTCCAGCTCGAACACCTCGCGCAGCAGCTCCTCGGTCAGCACCTCGTGCGGTGCGCCGGCGGCCACGACCCGGCCGGCGCGCATGGCCACCAGCCGGTCGGCGTAGCGCGCGGCCAGGTTGAGGTCGTGCAGGACCATGACGACCGTGCGGCCGGCCTGCTCGTGCAGGTGCCGGACGAGCTCCAGCACCTCCACCTGGTGGGCCAGGTCGAGGAACGTGGTGGGCTCGTCGAGCAGCAGCAGGTCGGTGCCCTGGGCCAGGGCCATGGAGATCCACGCCCGCTGCCGCTGGCCGCCCGACAGCTCGTCGAGCGGGCGTTCGGCGAGGTCGGCCAGGCCGGTCATGGTCAGCGCCGCGGCGACGGCTGACTCGTCGTCGGAGGACCACTGCCGGTACCACGTCTGGTGCGGATGCCGGCCCCTGGCGACCAGGTCGGCCACGGTGAGCCCTTCGGGGGCGGAGGGCGCCTGCGGCAGCACGCCGAGGATCTTGGCCACCTCGCGGGTGGGGATGGCGTCGATGCGCTTGCCGTCCAGCAGCACCTGGCCGCCCTGGGGCTTGAGCAGGCGGCCCAGCGCGCGCAGGAGGGTGGACTTGCCGCAGCCGTTCGGGCCGATGATGGTGGTCACCGTGCCCGCCTCGACGCCCAGGTCGAGGCCGTCCACGATGGTCCGGTCGCCGTAGCCGAGCTTGACGCCCGCGGCCTGCAGCCTCATTTGCGTGCCCTCCAGATCAGGTGGATCAGGTACGGTGCGCCCAGCACGGCCGTGACGATGCCGACGGGCAGTTCGATCGGGGAGAAGACGGTCCGGGCGATCAGGTCGGCGCCCGCGGTGAGCACGGCCCCGGTGACCGCCGAGCACAGCAGCGGCGGCCGGGCCGAGCGGGTCAGCCGGAGCGCGATCTGCGGCGCGGCCAGGGCCACGAACGCGATCGGCCCGGCCGAGGCGGTGGCCACCGCGGCCAGCAGCACGGCACCCAGGATCAGCAGGGCGCGGGCCGCGTTCACGCGTACGCCGAGGGCGGTGACCACGTCGTCGCCGAAGCGCAGCGCGTCCAGCGAGCGGGTGCCGAGCAGGGTGGCCGGGACGAGCACCGCCAGCGCGAGCGCCACGGGCACGACGTGCTCCCAGCCGCGGCCGTTGAGCGAGCCGCTGATCCAGACCATGGCCCGGCCGGTGTCGTTCACGTCGCCGACGGTCAGCAGCCAGAACTTCACGTTCGTGAACACGGCGGCCACGCCGATGCCGACCAGGACCAGGCGGTAGCCGTCCAGGCCGCGCCGCCAGGCCAGGCCGTAGACGACGGACGCGCCGAGCAGGCCGCCGAGCAGGGCGAGCGCGGGGATGCCCAGGTCGGCCAGCAGGCCGCTGGTGCCGCCGTAGACGCTGCCGCTGGCCACCACGCCGGCCACCACGGTGACCGAGGCGCCGGTCGTGACGCCGAGGATCTCGGGGCTGGCCAGCGGGTTGCGGGCGATGGACTGGATGATCGCGCCGGACAGCGCGAGCGCGGCGCCGACCAGGGCGCCGGTCAGGGCGCGCGGCAGGCGCAGCTCCATGATGACGAAGTGGGCCGGGCTGTTGACGTCGAAGGTGCCCTGGAGCACCTCCGCCAGGCTCATCGGGAGGTCGCCGATGCGCATGTTCAGCGCCATGAGCACGACCAGGACCGCCAGGCCGGTCACGCCGACGGCGACGGCGCGCAGGCGAAGCCGCCAGGACAGCGTGCCGAGGCGCAGGGGGAGCGCGGTCATAGCCGTACCGGCCTTCTGCGGCGGACCAGGGCGACGAAGAAGGGCGCGCCGATCAGGGCGAGGACCACGCCGACCTCCAGCTCGCCCGGAGGGGCGACCACGCGGCCGATCACGTCGGCGACCAGCAGCAACGCCGCCCCGACCAGCCCCGAGTACGGCAACAGCCACCGGTGGTCGGTGCCCGACAGCGGCCGGGCAAGGTGCGGCACGATCAGGCCCACGAAGGCCAGCGAGCCGCAGGCCGCCACCGCCGCGCCCGACAGCAGGGTGACGGAGGCGACGCCGACCGTCCTGGTCAGGGCGATGTTCTGGCCGAGCGAGCGGGCGACGTCCTCGCCGAGCGACAGGGCGTTCAGGCCCGGGGCGTTGACCAGGGCGAGCAGCAGGCCGGCGAGGATGAACGGCAGCACCTGCCAGACCACGTCCGGGCCCCTGGCGGCGATGGAGCCGGACTGCCAGAAGCGGAAGACGTCCATGGCCTGCTCGTCGAGGAGCACGATGGCCGAGGTCATGGCGTACAGCAGGGCGCTGACCGCGGTGCCGGCCAGGGCCAGCGTGACCGGGGTGGGGCCGCCCCTGCCGCCCGTCATGCCGAGCGCGAACACCGCCACGCTGGCCACCAGCGCGCCCGCCAGGCCGAACCAGATGTAGGCGAGCAGGCTGGAGGCGCCGAGCAGGATGATCGAGGCCACCATGGCGAACGCCGCGCCCTGCGTGACGCCCAGCAGGCCGGGGTCGGCGAGCGGGTTGCGCGTGTGGCCCTGCATGAGGGCGCCCGAGACGCCGAGCGCGATCCCGGCCAGCACCCCGAGCACGGTACGCGGCACGCGCAGCGAGCGGATGATGATGTCGTTCTCGCTGCCCGTGGGCGCGGTGAGAGCCTGCCAGGCGTCGCCCGGCGGTACGGACTTCGAGCCGACCGTGATGCTCAGCACCACCCCCGCCGCGACGGCGGCGAGGAGGAGGAGCAGGAGGACGAGCCGCCGGCGCCGGATGCCGTGGAGGCGGGGCGCGAGCGCGGTCACCAGTTTCCTCCCCTTGTTTGCCCGATCGTGGTGAAGTATGCCAGGTTAGGCAGGGCTAACCTAATTTAGGTTCGCCTTACTTCGAGAAAGGGTTCCGATGAGAGCGTGGCGGGTGCTGGCCGGTGTACTGCTGGTGGCGGGGGTGGCCGCGTGCGGCTCGACGGAGCCGGCGGCCACGCCGTCGGCCGACCCGGCGGCCAGGACGATCGAGCACGCGATGGGCTCGACCAAGATCTCCGGGCAGCCCAAGCGGGTCGTCGCGCTCGACCAGAGCTTCGTGGACGCGGTGCTCACGCTGGAGACCCCCGTGATCGGCTACACCACCTACCGGTCGATCGACACCAAGCTGCCCGACTACCTCGGCCCGCTCGTCGGCCAGTACGGCAAGGAGGCGACCCCGGTCGGCACGCTGGAGCAGCCCAGCCTGGAGAAGATCGCCGCGCTCAAGCCCGACCTGATCGTGTCGGCCAAGGTCCGGCACGAGGCCCTGTACGACAAGCTGTCGAAGATCGCGCCGACCGTCTTCAGCGAGACGACCGGCGCCATCTGGAAGGAGAACCTGCGGCTCATGGGCCGCGCCCTGGGCAAGGAGGACCTGGCCGACTCCCGGATCAAGGCGTTCGAGGAGCGCGCCGGCACGATCGGGGCCGCGATCAAGGAGAAGGCGGGCGGGAAGCTGCCGACCGTCTCGATCGTGCGCTTCGCCGGTGAGCCCACCGTCCGGCTCTACGTGGAGAAGTCCTACTCCGGGGTGGTGCTGAAGGACGTCGGCTTCCCGCGCCCCGAGGGCCAGCCGACCAAGGACGACGCCATCGCCGTGGACATCAGCGCGGAGCGCATCGCCGACCTCGACGCCGACCACATCTTCGTCGCCACCTACCCGGACCCGGCCAGCGACGGCCCCAAGGAGAAGTTCGTCGGCAACCCGCTGTGGGGCCGGCTCAAGGGGGACAAGCACGAGGTCAGCGACCTGACCTGGATGAGCGCCGTGGGCATCCAGGGCGCCCACGCCATCCTGGACGACCTGGCCAAGACCTTCTCGGTCGACCCCGCCAAGGCCGCCTCCTAGGCCCAGGCGCTCAGCGCGGCAGCAGCGCCCGCAGGTCGGTTAGGTGGGGCTGGAGGTCCAGCCCCTGGCCGGCCAGCCATTCCGGGTTGTCGTAGGTGCCCTTGTAGCGGTCGCCGCGGTCGCAGATCAGGGTGACGACGCTGCCCTGGACGCCCGCCTCGCGCATCTCCCTGACGAGCTCGACGCACGCCGCCATGTTCGTCCCCGTGGAGCCGCCGACGTCCAGGCCGGTGACCTCGCGGGTCCAGTGCATGGCGGCGATCGAGCGGGCGTCGGGGACGGCGATCATGCGGTCGATCACGCTGGGCAGGAACGACGGCTCCACCCGGGGACGCCCGATGCCCTCGATCCGCGACCCGGAGGCCGTCACCGTGGGGTCGCCCGAGACCCAGCCCGGGTAGAACGCCGAGCCCTCCGGGTCGACCACGGCCAGGCGGGTGGGGTGGCGGCGGTAGCGGATGTAGCGGCCGATCGTGGACGACGTGCCGCCGGTGCCGGCGCCGACGACGATCCAGGCGGGCTCGGGGTGCGGCTCCATGGACATCTGCGAATAGATCGACTCGGCGATGTTGTTGTTGCCACGCCAGTCGGTCGCGCGTTCGGCGTAGGTGAACTGGTCCATGAAGTGGCCCCCGGTCTCGGCGGCCAGCCGGTGAGATTCGTCATAGATCGCCCCGGGGTCGGCGACGAGGTGACATTTCCCGCCGTAGAACTCGATGAGGTGGCACTTCTCCGGCGACGTGGACGCCGGCATGACAGCGATGAACGGCAGGCCGAGCAACCGGGCGAAATACGCCTCGCTGACCGCGGTCGAGCCGCTGGACGCCTCCACGATCGTGGTGGCCGGGCCGATCCAGCCGTTGGCGAGGCCGTACAGGAACAGGGACCGGGCGAGCCGGTGCTTCAGTGAACCGGTCGGGTGCACCGATTCGTCTTTCAGATAGAGGTTTACGCCCCAGTGCGAGGGAAGCGGAAAGGCGTGCAGGTGAGTGTCACAACTTCGGTTGGCGTCGGCCTCCACCTTGCGGATGGCCTCCGCCACCCACCGACGTGTCCCCGTGTCGTGACGGTCCACAGATTCCATGTCCATACGCTATCCCCTGTGACTCTGACCACTATTCCTACGAAATTGGGTGGGTAGTGTTATGATAATGAGACTTGTCCGGCCGTGGACGTGACCACGCACGCCGCGAGCAGATGGACTACAAACCCCTTCTGACCTATGCGGACTCTCCTAACGCGTCCCTTACCTGGGAGTTGCGAGGATGAGGAATGCTGTCAGGCGGCTTGTGCCGAACGGGGGATAGCGCAAGGGGGAATGAATTGATCACTATGACCGATGAGCAGCGTCAGGACTGGTTCGAGCGCGATGTCGTGCCCGTGACGTCGCAGCTGTTCGCTTCCGCCATGCGCCTGACCCGTAACGCCGCCGACGCCGAGGACCTGGTGCAGGAGACCGTCGCCAAGGCGTACACGTCCTATCACCAGTTCCGTGAGGGCACCAACCTCAAGGCGTGGCTGCACCGCATCCTCACCAACAACTTCATCAACGACTACCGCAAGAAGCAGCGCTCGCCGAAGCTGTCGGCCGCCGAGGACATCGAGGACTGGCAGCTGCACGCCGCCGAGTCCCACACCTCGACGGGCCTGCGCTCGGCCGAGACCGAGGCGCTCGACCGGCTGCCCGACAGCGTCGTGATGAACGCTCTGCGCTCCCTGCCCGAGGACTTCCGCGTGGCCGTCTACCTGGCCGACGTCGAGGGGTTCGCGTACAAGGAGATCGCCGAGCGCATGGGGACGCCCATCGGCACCGTGATGTCCCGCCTGCACCGTGGCCGCCGCCAGCTCCGCGGCATGCTGGAGGACTACGCGCGGGAGGAGGGCGCCGTGCGCCTTCCCGCCCCCGCGCCGCGGCCTAGGAGGAGTCCAGGGACAGACGAAGGCGGACGCGTAGCACGCCGCCTTCGTCGCGCAGCTGCACCCGGTCGCAGAGCTGCCGGCTGATCCAGAGCCCGTACCCCCGCGGGGACTCGGGCTCCGGCGGTATGTAGCCCGGCAGGGGGTCGTCGAGCGTCCCGCCGGGATCGGCGATCTCGCAGACGAGGTCGCGCTCCTCCACCCACATCGTGATCGTGCCGAACCCGGCGCCGTGCTCGACGCAGTTCGCGGCGATCTCCGAGACGCTGAGCACCAGCGAGGAGATGAGGTTGCGGTCCATGCCGGCCGTCCTGGCGTAGTCGCCGACGGTCTGGCGCAGGCGCTTGAGCTCGCGGGCCGTGAAACGCACCAGGCAGGCCCCGGGGCCCGGCTCGGGGAACGGCGCGTCGTCGCCGTCGAGCACCAGCTCGTGGGGCTGCACGAACCGGCCGCTGGCGGCCTCGCCGCCCGACCCCAGCACCAGGGGATGGACGACCGAGGTGAGCTCGCGCACGGGTTCGGGGACGTGACGCAGGTCGTACAGGCACATCATGACGGACGGGGCCGCGGCCAGGGCGGCGTTGACGACCGAGTCGTAGCGGATGAGGTCCTGGATCCGCAGCTCGCTCAGATCGGTCCAGACGGGCTCGCCGACGACCAGGGTGGGCCGGCCGCGCGTGTACTCGTGGTAGGCGGCCAGCATCCGGTGGGGGTGGCCGTACCAGGCGCCGGCCGGGCGGCTGTCGATGCGCCGCGCGTCGCCGTCGAGGGCCTCCGACAACAACGCCAGCCGGTCGGGACGATTGACGACCAGCACGCGCCGGTCTTCGTCCAGCGCGGTGCGCACGCGCGGCACGACGAGGTCGAGGAAGGCCCGATCGGAGTCGTACGGTACCGCGACGTGCTTCAGCGACTGTGCCCGCTCACGGCGCACGGCCGAAACGTAACAAGGGCGGCCCGGCCGCGCAACGGCGGAAGCCGACCAATAACGTCGAACGGCCTGCACGTGACTCCCCGGAGTTTCATGATTACTCCATGTCTTGGACGGCTGATGCCCGTTGCTGGGTACATCTGTTGTGTACGGAAACGTCGGCAGGGGGTGGCGTGTGACCGAAGCCCGCGCGGCGGCGGAGAAACTCCAGGCGGAGCTGCACGGGCTGGGAGTCACCAGCGCGTACGAGGTGGGGGACGGAGCGACCATCTCGGTCTGGATAGGTCTCGTCGTGCACTACAGGGACGGTTTTTACCGTTGGCAGGAAGGTCCGGTTAAACGTCGTCATCTGGGTACGGATCCGGTTGGATGTGCCATGCGCGTGGCGCGCCGCTACAAGGAGCTGCACGCGGATATCCCACTCTGGTGGGACGACCTGGCCAGGGAACTACGGGGGAGACCGGTCCAGGACTATCCGTAAGGCCCCCGCGTGCGGTGTTTCGGGGGAAAACATGCGCATTTGGGCTTTGCCATTCGTCCTGATCGTTCTCGTGGGCTGTGCCGCTCAACCGGTGCCGCGCCGACATTCCGCCATGATCCGGCCGCAGGTCAGTCCTGAGGTCCTGGCCAAGCGGCTGATCGCGCAGCAGGCCGACTGGCCGCGCAGCCGCAGGTTCGACTGCGGCAAGATCAAGTGTGTGGCCCTGACCTTCGACGACGGTCCAGGGCCCTACACCGGCAAGCTGCTCGACCTGTTCCGCCAGCGCCACGTCAGGGCCACGTTCTTCGTGCTGGGCGAGATGGTGGCCGCCGACAGCGGCGGCCGGATCACCCGCCGCATCGTGGACGAGGGCCACGAGATCGGCAACCACTCCTGGTCCCACCCGTCGCTGACCGGCCTGTCCCGCGAGGGGGTGCGCAACGAGCTGGGGCACACCGACGAGCTCGTCCACCGGCTGACCGGGGTGAAGATGCGGGTCATGCGCCCGCCGTACGGCAGCACCGACGACGCAGTCGCCGCCGAGACCCGCCGCGAGGGCCTGGCCCAGATCCTGTGGGACGTCGACACCCTCGACTGGCTGCACCGCGAGCCCGCCGCCGTGGTCAGGCGGGCCGACACCGCCAAGGCCGGGTCGATCGTGCTCATGCACGACATCCACCCCACCACGGTCGAGGCCGTGCCGAAGGTGCTCGACACGCTCGCCAAGAAGGGCTACACGTTCGTGACGGTCTCGGAACTGTACGGCCGCCCGCCCACGCCGGGCCGCACGTACACCGCACGGTGAGCGGCATGGCACCCTTGGGCCATGGCTTTCACCGGCTTCCCCGACGAGGCGTTCATCTTCTACGAGGGCCTTGAGGCGGACAACTCCAAGCACTACTTCACCCGCCACAAGCACCTCTACGAGGACGCGGTGCGCGGGCCCATGACGGAGCTCACCGACGAGCTGGCCGCCGAGTTCGGCCCGGCCCAGCTCTTCCGGCCCTACCGTGACGTGCGCTTCTCCAAGGACAAGACGCCGTACAAGACCCATCAGGGCGCCTTCGTCGACCTGATGCCCGGCATCGGCTACTACGTCGAGATCAGCGCCGCCGGCCTGTACGTCGCCGGCGGCCGCTACACCCAGGCCGCCGACCAGGTCGCCCGCTACCGCGCGGCCGTGGACGAGGACGTGACCGGCAAGCCGCTGGAGTCGATCACGGCCCGGCTCGCCGACGCCGGCTACACGATCGGCGGCGACCGCCTGAAGACCAGGCCGCGCGGCTTCGACGAGGACCACCCGCGCATCGAGCTGCTGCGCCACAGGTCCCTGTTCGCGGGCGTCCGCCACGAGCCGGAGGCGTGGGTGCACACGGCCGAGGTGCGCGGGCGCGTCGAGCGGGCCTGGCGCGACTTCGCGGCGCTGGTCGACTGGCAGTGCGCGCACGTCAGGGGCAGCGAGCTGCCGCGCCGCTGACGGGTCACCGCTGGCTCGTGGTGACCTGGTCACCCTTCAGGATGCGGTCGACCGTCTGCCCGGCCGCCGAGCTGGCCGCCGTCGTGCCCACGGCCAGCGCGAGGGCCAGGGTCGGCGCGGCCAGGCTGCGCACGCTGCGCAGGTTGCGTACCCTGGCCCACGGTTCGCCGGCCAGGTGCATGATCCGCCACTCCCAGAACAGCCCGAGCCCGACGCAGACCATCATCACCTGCCCCACCACGATGGCCACGACCTGTGCCTTGTCGAGGGGGCCGATGTCCGGTTCGACCAGCGTCGACAGGTAGCCGGCCAGGCTGGTCAGCAGGGCCGCGACGGCCAGGTGCAGCGCCTTGGTCATCGGCTGGGTGCCCCTGACGCACGGGTAGAAGTAGCCGAACAGGAAGCCGAACGCGGGCAGGGTGAGCAGGTAGCGGCCGTCGAAGAGGAAGCTGGTCAGGTCCGCGCCCTCCGGCCGGCCGTAGACCAGCGCGAAGGGCAGGCTGAGCAGCAGGCTGACGGTGAAGGCCGACACGCCGTTGTGCCAGGGCGTGCACCCGGCCGCCGTGGCGAAGGCGGTCTCGGGATGGCGGCCGTGTTCGCGCAGCGCCGACTCCAGCGCCTGCCGCCGCTGGTCGAACTCGGCCATCGACATGTCCGCGGCCAGCCTGGTCCGTCCCGCCCGGTACAGCTCCTGCTCGGCGAGCAGCAGCAGGCGCCTGTGCAGGGCCGCGCGGACGAACTGCCGGTGCTCCTCCTGCGTGTCCGGCTCCACGACGGACGCGGGCGGCCCGGCCAGCAGCCAGCGCGCGGTCAGCCAGGCCACGAGCGAGGTGATCGCCAGCAGCGGCAGCGGCACGTCGATGTCGGCCAGCGTGGTGCTGCCGCCGGGCGTGATGTAGAGCACCATCAGCACGACGACCATCGTCGACTCGGCGGCCGGGTCGCGCACGGCCGCCGTCCGGCAGCCCAGCCGCCACAACCGCAGCACCAGCATCACGAACCCGAGCAGCAGCAGCCCGAGCACCCCGCGGACCAGCGGGTCCAGCGGCAGGCTCCCGATCATCGGGACGCCCGCGCGGGGCACGGCCAGGCTCCACGACCCCGCGTCCAGCCATTCCGTGGGCCAGCCCTGCACGAGCAGGCTCACCACGACCGCGCCCACCACCGCGGCCCGGCTCCACCGCCTGGTCGCCACGGTCACCGCCGCCACGGGGATCATCGCCCAGCTCAGCGCCAGCAGCAGCCGGACGCTGTCGGGCGGGTACACGCCGTCCAGCAGCGCCCGCAGCCACAGGGCCAGCGCCAGCAGCCCGACCGCGGCCTCGGCCCACAGCGCGGCCAGGCGGACGACCACCGGCCTGACCCCGAGGTCCACGCTGAAGCCGACCGCCGCGCCCGCCGCCGCCAGGGCCGCGACGGCCGCGCCGGTCAGCAGCACGCGTCCGGGGAGCTGGCCGTGCAGCCAGGACCAGCTCAGCATGCCGATCCCGACCAGCAGGCCGAGCCCGGTCACCGTGAGCAGGTCGCGGCCGGTCCACGGCGGGCTGGTGGGCAGCACCCGTCCGGCGTGCCGCAGGGCCATCACCGGCACGGCGACGAACAGGATCACGTACCCGACCGGCGACCACTCCGCGGCGACCAGCGGGATCAGCAGGGCCGGCGCGGCGATGGCCAGGCCGACGACCAGCTCCCTGTTGGGCACCCGCTGCCACCACCGGCGGCCGAGCGAGCGCACCAGGAACACCGCCAGCGCGCACGCCGTGAGCACGCCGAGCGCGGTGGCCCAGGAGAAGTCGTCCTCCTCGGCGACGTCGGGGAAGCCGTAGGAGCCGGGGGCCAGCGTCAGGCTCACCGGGTAGGCGCCGACGGAGAACCGCAGCAGCCCGCGTTCCTGCCGTTCGGGCTGGATGCCCTCGACGCGCAGCACGGTCCACTCGCCGGGCAGCACGGTGACCGCGCGCACCACGACGATCAGCGGGAGCGCGGTCGGCGAGGTGAAGTCGAGCCGCAACAGCCCCTCGACCTTGACCTGGCGCAGCAGCGTCACCGTGAACTCGGCCGCGACGTGTCCCGGCGAGGAGACGACGAGCGGTGCGAGCCGGGTGGTGGGCGCCAGGCTCTGGCCGTCCACCTTGAGCGCGCCGAACCCGGAGTCGGTCACCTGCGGCAGCGTGCCCGGGAAGCCGCCGCCCTGGCGCAGCGCCTCGGCCAGCGGGTCGTCGGGACGCATGTCCAGCCGGTGCCTGACGGTGATCCTGACCTGCCGCTGCCGGGGATCGATCCGCCCCTCGGGGACGGCGTCGAGGTCGGCGGCGCGGGCCCGGGTGACCGAGACCTCGGTGGCGGCCGTACGGGCCCATCCGGCGGCCGGGTCGGCGCGGGCGGCGGCGGCCGCCCACGGATTGGTCACGACGGTGCTCTTGGGCCTGTCGGACCCGGCCACGGGTCTGGCTGCGATGGTGCACCAAACGATCGCCCCGAACGACACCAGAGCCAGCCCGAATGAAATTGCCATCCGGAGCTTTCCCACAATTGGGATGATTCTCCGGCATGCCGAAATGTTCTATGGCATAGGGTCACGGTGTTATCACAGATGGTCTCATGACCACGTTTCTTTACACCGTGACACGGGAGAGACGTTCCATCGCGCGTGCTCGGGCCGATCGTTGACAGGCCCCCCTGACACGAAAGCCGCGTGTCACCGGGAAAGTGACACGCGGCCGTGGTGCGGAGAAAAACGAATCAGACCCGCTTGGCGCGGGCGGCGGCGCGGCCGCGGGTGGCGGCGTCGAGCACGACCTTGCGGATGCGGACCGCGTCGGGCGTGATCTCCACGCACTCGTCCTCGCGGATGAACTCCAGCGCCTGCTCCAGCGAGAGCGTCCGCGGCGGGATGACCTTCTCGGTCTCCTCGCTCGTGGACGAGCGCATGTTCGTGAGCTTCTTCTCCTTGGTGATGTTCACGTCCATGTCGTCGGAACGCGAGTTCTCACCGATGATCATGCCCTCGTAGACCTCGGTGGTCGGCGAGACGAACAGCGTGCCGCGCTCCTGGAGGTTGAGCATGGCGAACGCGGTCACCGGGCCCGACCGGTCGGCCACCAGCGAGCCGTTGTTGCGGGTGCGCAGCTCGCCGAACCAGGGCTCGTAGGAGTCGAAGACGTGGTGGACCAGGCCGGTGCCGCGGGTCTCGGTCAGGAACTCGGTGCGGAAGCCGATCAGGCCGCGGGCCGGGACCACGAACTCCATGCGGATCCAGCCGGTGCCGTGGTTGGTCATGTGCTCCATGCGGCCCTTGCGGACGGCCAGCAGCTGGGTGACCGCGCCGAGGTACTCCTCCGGGCAGTCGACCGTCAGGCGCTCGACCGGCTCGTGCACCTTGCCGTCGATGGTCTTGGTGACCACCTGCGGCTTGCCGACGGTCAGCTCGTAGCCCTCGCGGCGCATCTGCTCGACGAGGATGGCCAGCGCCAGCTCACCGCGGCCCTGCACCTCCCAGGCGTCGGGACGGTCGGTGGGCAGCACGCGCAGCGACACGTTGCCGACCAGCTCCTTCTCGAGCCGGTCCTTGACCATGCGGGCGGTGACCTTCGAGCCCTTGACCTTGCCGACCAGCGGCGAGGTGTTGGTGCCGATCGTCATCGAGATCGCCGGCTCGTCGACCGTGATCAGCGGCAGCGGGCGCGGGTCCTCGGGGTCGGCCAGCGTCTCGCCGATCATGATCTCGGGGATGCCCGCGATGGCGATGATGTCGCCGGGGCCGGCCTCCTCGGCCGGCTTGCGCTCCAGCGCCTCCGTCATCAGCAGCTCGGTGATCTTCACCTTCTGGATCGTGCCGTCGGTACGGCACCAGGCGACCTGCTGGCCCTTGCGCATGATGCCCTGGTGGATCCGGCACAGCGCGATACGGCCCAGGTAGGAGGAGGCGTCGAGGTTGGTGACGTGCGCCTGCAGCGGGGCGTTGGGGTCGTACGTGGGCGCCGGGATCGTCGACTTGATGATGTCGAACAGCGGCTCAAGGTCCTCCGAGTCGGGCATGCCGCCGTCGTCGGGACGGTTCAGGGAGGCGCGGCCGGCCTTGGCCGAGGCGTAGACGATCGGGAAGTCGATCTGCTCCTCGGTGGCGTCGAGGTCCATGAAGAGCTCGTAGACCTCGTCGACGACCTCCTTGATGCGGGCGTCGGGGCGGTCGACCTTGTTGATGCACAGGATGACCGGCATCTTGGCGGCGAAGGCCTTGCGCAGCACGAACCGGGTCTGCGGGAGCGGGCCCTCGGAGGCGTCGACCAGCAGCACCACACCGTCGACCATGGAGAGGCCGCGCTCGACCTCGCCGCCGAAGTCGGCGTGGCCGGGGGTGTCGATGATGTTCAGGGTCATGCCGCCGTGCTGGACGGCGGTGTTCTTGGCGAGAATGGTGATGCCCTTCTCGCGCTCCAGGTCGTTGGAGTCCATGACCCGGTCGTCGACGTCCTGGTTCGCGCGGAAGGCCCCGGACTGCCAGAGCATGGCGTCGACCAGTGTGGTCTTGCCATGGTCGACGTGCGCGATGATCGCGATGTTCCGCAGGTCGTCGCGGCTGTTCAAAGGCATGATGACTTCTCGCTCTGTGTCGTGGGGGCGGCCGCGCGAAGTCGCGACCCACCAAGTCTAGTTGATCCCCTCTCGTGACAAGAGCGGGACAAGGCGTCTGCGGCGCTGTAGGGGTGAACGCCCCGGCCCGCGCGTCTGATTCCCGGCCTCCCGCATGGACCAGGAGCAGGGGGCAATGAGCAACCGTGAGAGACGAAGGGCTGGTGCTGCTCGCCGCGTGGGGGCAGTTCGCGCTGCTCCTCGGGCTGCTGGCCTATTTCCTGCTGCGAGGCCGCACATGAGGCAGGTGGCGGCGCTCCTCGTGCCGCTCGTGGCCGCGGCCGGCTGCGTGAGCCCCGCCTGGGACGACCACGACTACGCGCTCAAGGCCCAGCAGTCGGACAAGAGCGTCTCCTCCGTCATCCAGATCGTCCGCCTGGCCGTGGCGAACTCCCACCGGCTGACCAGGCCGTACCTCAAGGTCGTGCTCACCGACGCGGCCGGCGAGCTCGACGCGGTCGGCGACCAGTTCGGCGGGGTGCAGCCGCCGTCCGAGCAGTCCGACCAGGTGCGCGACCGGGTGCTCGACCGGATCCAGCGGGCCGAGGACCTGGTGGACGACCTGCTCATCCAGGTACGCCGGGACCGGATCAAGGACCCCGCCCGAGCGGTGCGGGAGCTGGAGGCGCTGGGGTGAAGAAGCTCTTCGCCGTCACGCTCGGCATCCTCAGCGCCGTCGGCGGCTTCGTGGACATCGGCGACCTCGTGGCCAACTCGCTGGTCGGAGCCCGGTTCGGGATGTCGCTGGCGTGGGTCGTGGTGGTCGGCGTGGTGGGCATCTGCCTGTTCGCCGAGATGTCCGGCAGGATCGCCGCGGTCTCCGGCCGGCCGGTCTTCGACCTCGTACGCGAGCGGCTCGGCCCGCGGGCGGGCCTGCTCAACCTGGGGGCGTCGTTCTTCATCAACCTGCTCACGCTGGCCGCGGAGATCGGCGGCGCGTCGCTCGCCCTGGAGCTGGCCACCGGCGTCAACTACCTGCTGTGGGTGCCGGGGGTGGCGCTGGTCGCCTGGCTGGTGATGTGGCGGGTCAGGTTCGAGACCATGGAACGGGTGTTCGGGCTGGCCGGGCTCGCGCTGGTGGTGTTCGGGGTGGCGGCGTGGCAGCTCGGCCCCGACTGGGGCGAGCTGGGCAGCCAGCTCGCCTCGCCGCCGCAGGCCGAGGGGGCGGCGACCTACTGGTACTACGCGGTCGCGCTGCTGGGCGGCGCGATGACCCCGTACGAGGTGTTCTTCTTCTCCTCCGGCGGCGTCGAGGAGCGGTGGACGCGCAAAGACCTGGTGACCGCCCGCGCCAACGTGTTCGTCGGCTTCCCGCTCGGCGGCATGTTGTCGCTGACCATCATGGTCTGCGCCGCCGCGGTGTTCCTGCCGGTGCAGGCCGAGGTGGAGTCGCTGGCGCAGATGGTGCTGCCGGTGGGCGTCGGGCTGGGCAAGATCGGGATGGCGATGGCGATCATCGGGGTGTTCGCGGCCACGTTCGGCGCGACGCTGGAGACCGCGCTGTCGTCGGGGTACACGCTCAGCCAGTACTTCGGCTGGCGGTGGGGCAAGAGGGCGCGGCCGAGGGACGCCGCCAGGTTCCACGTCGTGGTGCTGGTCGCGGTCGTGCTGGCCGCGGCGCTCATCCTGACGACCGTCGACCCGGTCATGGTGACGGAGTACTCGCTGGTGTTCTCGGCCGCCGCGCTGCCGTTGACGTACCTGCCCGTGCTGATGATCGCCAACGATCCCGACTACATGGAAGACCGGGTCAACAGCCGGTTCACCAACGCCGTCGGCACCGCGTACATGATCCTGTTGTCGGTGGTCGCGGTGGCGGCGGTCCCGCTGCTGGTCGCCACGAAGGCGGGGCAATGAGGGCCCGGGAGCTCCACGCCGACCTGCACCTGCTCGACCGGCAGGTGGTCGGCGCGGACGACGGCGAGCCCGTCTGCAAGGTGGACGACCTGGAGCTGGCCGGCGACCCGCCGTACGTGGCGGCCCTCCTCGCCGGGCCGCTCGCGCTGGCCCCCCGCATCGGCGGCCTGCCCGGCTGGCTGATGAGCTCGGTGACCACGCTGTTCAGGCCCGAGGAGCACCCGCAGCCCCGGCGCATCCCCATGCACCTGGTCACCGAGATCGGCAGCGCGATCAAGGTGAGCGGCGAGCTCGCCGAGCCCGCACTCGAACGTTGGATGCGCGAGAACGTGATCGCCAGGATCCCCGGCAGCGGCGGCGAGCGCCGGCCCGGGGGAGAGGTCGTGCACGCCGCCGGCCCCGTCCCGAGGATCAGCTGGTTCAAGGGCCGCACGGTGACCGACGCGGCCGGCGAGGTGGTCGGCAGGGTCGCCGACGTGCGGCTGTGCCAGGACGGCCCGCTGCTGATGGGCGTGCAGAACGCGTTCCGGGTCAGCGGCCTCATCGTCGTGCCCCGCCGCACCGGCAAGCTCTTCGGGTACGAGCGCGGCCCCGGCGGCCGGGCCCCCTGGCTGGTCGAGGCCCTGATCAGGCGCCGGCTCGCGGGCAGCAGGCTGGTGGCCTGGGAGCAGCTCGCCTGGGAGGGCGGCTCCTGGGCGGAGGAGCCCGGCGCCGTCCTGCGGCTGAACGTGCCCGCCGACCGGCTCGCCCCCCTCACCGAGCTGTACGAGCGCGAGCCGGGACGTACATAGCAGGTTGCACATTTGTGTGCATGGCAGGAGCCGCCGCGGTCCCTACATTGTCGTCATGACGTGGACAGAGCTGGTTATGGGCTCGGCACCGAGCAAGGGCGACCAGCCGGCGGTGAGCGACGTCAGGACCGGCGAGGTGCTGTCGTACGCGCAGTTCGCCAGGCGGGTCACCCGCGCGGCGGGCGGGTTGCGGCGCGACGGGCTGACCTACGGCGACCGCGTCCTCATCGACCTGCCGCTCGGCGCCTCGCTGGTGGTGGCGGTCCACGCGGTGGCCTGGGCGGGCGGCGTCGCCGTGCTGGACGGCTCGGGCCCGGTCCGCATGATGATCACCCGCGGCCCCCGCGAGCCCGGCAGCCCCGCCGCGGACCGGGTCTACGCCTTCCGCCCCTCGCCGGGCGCGCTGCCGTTCGCCGGGCTGCTCAACGCGAGCCCGGTGGAGTTCGGCCCGCTGGCGGGCGCGGCGCTGGCGCCGGGCGGCGGCCGGGTGCTCGACCACGACGAGCTCGCCGCCGACCTGCGCAACCTGGCCGCCCGCCTGGTGGTCGGCAAGGACGACGTCGTCGTCAACGCGGCCGGCGACCTGCTCAAGGGGCTGCGGGTGCTAGACCTGGCCCTGATGTCCGGCGCCCACGTGGTGATCGCCGCCAACGAGCCGACCGTCATCGGCTGCCGGGTGCTGGCCGCCGAGCGCAGGGCCACCATGGTCGTGGCGCCGTACGACGTCGCCAGGCGGCTGCTGGGAAACCCCATTCTGCGCGTTGTGGACGAAAGGGCGATCGTCAGCTCGCTTGGCCTGTGAAAAGTGCGACACTGTGCAAGAGTGTGATCCTTCGGCGACGCAGGGTGAACACATGCCAGAGGCCCCCCGGCACAATCTTCCAGCAGAGCCCAATCGGTTCGTGGGCCGCGAACGCGACCTCGACGACCTGCGCGGGCTGTTCGGCGAGACGCGCGTGGTCACGTTGTGCGGCGTCGGCGGCATCGGCAAGACCCGGCTGGCCCTGCGGGTGGCCGCCGGGCTGGTGGGCGGTTATCCGGGCGGGGTGTGGCTGGTCGAGCTGGCCCGGGTCAGCCGTCCGGAGCAGATCGTCCAGGAGATCGCCCGGGTGCTGCGGGTGCGCGAGGAGAGCGGGCGCCCGCTGCTCGACACCGTCACCGCCCGGCTGCGCGAGCTGCGCTGCCTGCTGCTGCTCGACAACTGCGAACACCTGGTCGACGGGTGCGCCGGGCTGGCCGCCGAGCTGGTCGCCTGCTGTCCCCGGCTGAGCATCCTGGCCACCAGCCGGGAGCCGCTGCGCATCGCCAGCGAGCTGATCTGGCGGGTGCCGCCGCTCGACCTGCCCGAGATGGGATACGCCGACGCCGAGTCGGTGCAGCTGTTCATGGACCGGGCCGCCGCCGCCGGCACCCGGCTCGGCCCCGACACCCTGCCCGACGTGGTCCGCCTGTGCCAGGCGCTCGACGGGCTGCCGCTGGCCCTGGAGCTGGCGGCGGCCCGTACGAGCCTGCTCAGCCCCGGGCAGATCGCCGACCGGCTCGACGACCGCTTCTCGCTGCTGACCACGGGCGGCCGTACGGCCCCGGCGCGGCAGCGCACGCTGCTGGCCACCGTCGACTGGAGCTACGACCTGCTGTCGGCCAAGGAGCAGGTGCTGCTGTGCAGGCTGTCGGTCTTCGCCCGCGACTTCGACCTCGACCTGGCCGAGCAGGTCTGCGCCGAGCGGCCCATCGCCCGGGACGAGATCGTCGACCTCCTCGGCGGCCTGGTCGACAAGTCCCTCGTGCTGTGCGACGAGGAACGCAGGCGCTACCGGATGCTGGAGACGATCAAGCGGTACGCGATGAAGCGGCTGGACCGGGCCGGTGAGCGCGAGGACGTCCGCGAGCGGCACCTCACCGTCCTGTGCGACCTGCAGGAACGCCACTTCACGACCGAGATGGTCCGGCCGGGCGTGCCCTGGCCGGAGCGGCTGGAGTGCCTGACGGCCAGCAAGCAGCTCCTCGACGACCAGCGGGCCGCCCTCGACTGGGCCGCCGAGTCCGGCAACGCGCGGCTCGGCCTGCGCCTGTGCGCCGCCAGCACCGCCCTGCTGCCCATCTCCGGCAATCTGACCGAGATCGTCGGCTGGATCGAGCGGCTGCTCTCGCTCGACCTCGAAACCGTCCCCGACGGGCAGATCGCGCAGGGCAAGGCGTACCTCGCCTACGGGCTGGAGGCCCGCGACGAGCTCAGCCGGTCGCTGGAGGTGGCCACGCAGAGTCTGGCGGGCCTGGGCGAGGAGAACGTGTTCACCCGCTGCGTCATGCACAGCCTCGTGGTCGTGGTCCTGCTGCGCATGGGCCGCATCGACGAGGCGCTGCACCACGCCGAGCGGGGCCTGGCCGAGGCCACCGAGTCGGGCGACGCCTGGAACCAGGCGGCGGGGCTGGCCGGGCTGTCGGCGGTGGCGCTGACCAGGGGCCGGCTGCGCGAGGCCCAGCGGCTGGGCGACGAGGCCCTGGCGCGGGCGCGCGAGCACGGCCACCGCTGGCTCATGGCCAGGATGGCCGCCCAGCTCGGCGCGGTGGCCGAGGCCCGCGGCGACCTGGAGACCGCCAAGTCCCGCTACGAGCTGGCCGTCCCGTGGTTGTGCGAGCTGGGCAGCGACTCGGAGCTGGCGCGCTGCCTGGCCAGGGTGGGCCGGGTCGCGGCCATGCTGGGCGAGTTCGCCGCGGCCAGGGAGCGGCTGGCCGACAGCCTCGCGCTGAGCCGGCAGACCGGCCAGCGGCAGGGGGTGGCCCGATGCCTGGCCGGCCTGTCGGTGCTGGCCGAGCACGAGGGCGACCTCGACGGCGCGGTGCTGGCCGCCGCCGCCGCGGCCACGCTGCGCGAGTCGATCGGCCAGCACTCGGCCACGATCAGGATCGAGGAACTGCTCTCGCGCGCCCGCGCCAAGCTCGGCGAGGGCCGTACGGCCTCCCTGTGGTCGCGCGGCCGGGCGATGAGCCCCGACGCCGCCGCCCGCCAGGTGCTGGCGGGGAGCGGCCCGCGGCGCCGCCGCCCGTGCCGGCCGAGCCGGTCAGGCACTCGCTGCTGACCGTGCGCGAGCTGGAGATCGCCGGCCTGCTCACCCGCGGCCTGTCCAACCGGGCCATCGCCGAGGAACTGGTGATCAGCCCGGCCACGGTCGCCCGGCACATCGCCAACATCATGGAGAAGCTGGGGTACACCTCGCGCGCGCAGATCGCGGTGTGGGCCGCCGAGCACCCCAGCGCTTCTGCATAGGGATCTGCATATTCCGCCCCATGTAGGCACGTGACCCCCTCCCTACCGTGGACGCCATGGATGAGCACATCGTCATGGTGGACTCCGGGACGGGCGTGGAGCTCACCGAGAAGCAACTGGACGAGCGGTCGGCGATCGCGACCGCCCAGTTGCGGCGCAGAGGGGTGCGCGCGGGCGACACGGTGCTCGTCTGCCTGCCCGTGGGGCCCGACCTGCTGGTGGCGGCGGACGCGGTGATGGCGGCGGGCGGCGTCGTCTGGCCGGTGCCCGCCGACCTCGACCGTGCCGGGCTGGGCGAGCGCATCCGGGCCAGCGGCGCGCGGGTGATGATCTCCGACGTGCCGGAGGCGCTGGAGGCGGCCGAGGAGTCGCGCGTGCGGATCGTGATGAGCGTGGCCGAGCTGGGCGGGCGGCATCCGTATCCGCGCAGTCGCGGACAGTCCACGGAAAGTGATCGCACGCGGTCGGCCGGAGGTGGAGACTGAGCGCACCTGTGATCCTCCGCTGACCCTGGGCACCGACATGACTCCGCCAGTTCCGCACAACCTGCCCGCAGAGCCCAACCGTTTCGTCGGCCGCGGGCGCGACCTGACCGAGCTGAGCACGCTGGTCCACGACGAACGCGTGGTCACGCTGAGCGGCGTCGGCGGCATCGGCAAGACCCGCCTGTCGCTGCGGGTGGCGGCCAGGGCCGCGCCGGGCTTCGCCGACGGCGTCTGGCTGGTCGAGCTGGCCCGTCTCGCCGACCCCGCCCTGATCGTCAACGAGATGGCCGGCGTGCTCGGCGTCCGCGACGAGGCCCCGGGGCGACTGCTCGACGGCCTGCGCGTACGGCTGCGCGAGGCCAGGGCGCTGATCGTGCTCGACAACTGCGAGCATCTGGTCGACCGCTGCGCCGAGCTGGTCGCCGGCCTGATCGCCGACTGCCCCCAGCTGCGTTTCCTGCTCACCAGCCGCGAGCCGCTGCGCATCCCCGGCGAGCTGGTCTGGCGGGTGCCGCCGCTGGAACTGCCCGACGACCACCATCCCGACGCCGAGTCCGTGCTGCTGTTCGTCGAGCGGGCGCTGGCGGCGGGGGCCCGGTCGGTGACCGGCAGCATGGACGACGTCGTCCGCCTGTGCCGGGCGCTCGACGGCCTGCCGCTGGCGCTGGAACTGGCCGCGGCCCGCACGAGCCTGATGAGCCCGGGCCGCATCGCCGACCGCATCGGCGACCGGTTCACCCTGCTGACCAGGGGCGACCGCACCGCGCCCGCCCGCCAGCGCACCCTGCTGGCCACCGTCGAGTGGAGCCACGACCTGCTGCGGCCCAAGGAGCGCGTGCTGCTGCGCCGGCTGTCGGTGTTCGCCGGGCTGTTCGACCTGGTCGTGGCCGAACGGGTGTGCGCCGACGGCGGCATCGTGCCCAGGGCCGAGCTGCTCGACCTGCTCAACGGCCTGGTGAACAAGTCGCTGGTGCTCCACCACGACGGGCGCTACCGGCTGCTGGAGACCATCAGGCAGTACGCCGCCGAGCGGCTGGCCGAGGCGGGCGAGCTGACCCGGCTGCGCGACCGGCACCTGCGGGTGATCTGCGAGGAGATGGAACACTGCTACCAGGCCGGCACGCTCGACCCACGCATGCCCTGGTCCGCCCGCGTCCCGCACTTCGTCAGGGGCCGGGCGCTGATGGACGACTGCCGGGCGGCGGTGGAGCGGGCGGTGGAGTCGGCCGACCCGGTGCTCGGGCTGCGCCTGGCCCGCGCCGCCCTGGCGATCCTGGCCGTACGCGGTGAGCTGGGCGAGACCGTCGGCTGGCACCAGCGGCTGCTCGCCCTCGACCTGTCCCTGGTGCCCTCCGACGTGGTCGCCGTGGCCAAGGGCGGCCTGGCGTACGGGCTGGAGATCTGCGACGAGCTGGCCCGCGCCGAGGAGCTGGTCGTGCAGGGGGTGGAGGAGCAGAAGAGGCATCCGTACACCCACTGGCTGGGCGTCACCTACAGCGTGGCGCTGGCCGTGTTCTTCCGCACCGGCCAGAGCGAGAAGGCGCTGCGTTACCTGGAGGAGCTGGAGGCGGCGGCCACCGCCCACGACGACCTGTTCAACCTGGCCACGGTCCGCATCGCCCAGCTCAACCTGGCGCTGTTCCGCGGCCAGCTCCGCCAGGCCCGCCGGCGCGGCGAGCAGGCGCTGGCCCTGGCCAGGGAGGCCGGCCACCACTGGACGCTGGCCAGGGCGCTGACCCACCTGGGCGCGGTGGCCGAGGCGGCGGGCGACCTGGAGGCCGCCATGACCTGCCACACCTCGGCCCTGCCGCTGCTGGAGGACATGGGCAACCGGGTCGAGCTGGCCCGCTGCCAGGCCAAGCTGGGCCGGGTGGCGGCCCGGATGCACGACTATCCGGCCGCCCGGCTGCACCTGGCCGCGAGCCTGGCGCTGAGCACCCGCACCGGCCAGCGCAGGGGCGTGGTGCGGGCGCTGACGGCCATGTCGGCGCTGGCGGCCGAGCAGGGCGACCTGGAGGGCGCGGTGCTGGCCGCCGCCGCCGCGACCGCGCTGCGCGAGGCCATCGGCCAGTACGGCGTCCCCGGCCCGGTCCAGGAGCTGCTCACGCGGGCCAGGGCCGGGCTCGGTGAGGGCCGGGTGTCGCTGCTGTGGGCCAAGGGGGCCCGGCAGTCGCCCGACGAGGTGGCCAGGCGGGTGCTCGATCCCGGCCAGGCCGTTCCCGCGGGGCCGTCCGGGCCGTCGCCGGGGGCCTGGCAGGGCGGGCTGACCGGCCGGGAGCTGGAGATCGCCGCGTTGCTCACCGGGGGCCTGAGCAATCGGGCCATCGCCATGAAGCTGGTGATCAGCCCGGCCACGGTGGCCCGGCACGTCGCCAACATCATGGAGAAGCTGGGCTTCGCCTCCCGGGCCCAGATCGCGGTGTGGGCCACCGAGCACGGCCTGGAAACGGACCACGAATAAGCTGGTATTCATGCCTTTCGCGCCCAATTTCCCGGTGATGCTCAGGACCGAGGACGGTGTCCGCATCGACGCCGCCCACACCCCCTCGGCGGCCGGCGACATCGGGATCGTCATGGCGCACGGCTTCACCGGATCCTGGCGCGAGCGCACCGCCCGCCGCATCGCGCACGTGCTCAGCGGCTACGGCGGCGTGCTCGCGTTCGACTTCCGCGGGCACGGCCGCTCGGGCGGCGAGACGACGGTGGGCGATCTGGAGATCCTCGACGTCGAGGCCGCCGTACGGCATGCCCGCGTGGTCGGCTACCGCCGGGTCGCGGTCGTGGGCTTCTCCATGGGGGCGGCGGTGGCCGTCCGGCACGCGGCGCTGCGCCGAGGAGTGGACGCGGTGGCGGCGGTCAGCGGCCCGGCGCGCTGGTACTACCGGGGCACCAAGCCCATGCGCCAGGTCCACTGGGCCATCGAGCAGCCGTTCGGCAGGTTCGCCGCCCGGCTGGCCAAGCGCACCAGGATCGCGAGCGGCCAGTGGGACCCGATCCCGATGCCGCCGCACGAGGCCGCCGCCCTGGTCTCGCCCGCGCCGCTGCTGGTCGTGCACGGCGACGCCGACGCCTTCTTCCCGCTGGACCACGCCCACCAGCTCTACGACGGCGCCCGCGAGCCCAAGGAGCTGTGGATCGAGCCGGGCTACGGGCACGCGGAGTCGGCCGCCGGCCCCGAACTCATCCGGCGTATCGGTAAATGGATCTCCTCGAACCTTTCGTGAGTAATACCCGTCTACCTAAGACGGATGGAAAGGATCCGCCGGGAGAAAAGTCCTCGGGGAAGGAAACCGCCTTGGCGGTGACCGTGGGACATACTTCAGTAGCCGGGCAGTCGCCGACTGTAGGCGGCGGATCCGGCACCTAGCGTCGCGGGGGCACGCTGGGTGCCTTCCCCGGCACGCAAGAGGGCCCCGCGGCGCGCGGGGCCCCTCTTCGCCGCCGCTAGCCCAGCCGGGCGATCGTCTTGTACTCCAGGTAGCCGTTCAGGCCCTCGGGGCCGAGCTCGCGGCCGATGCCGCTGGCCTTGAAGCCGCCGAAGGGCGCGTTCGACTCCAGCATGAAGCAGTTGACGCCGTAGGTCCCGGTGCGCACCTGGCGGGCGACGTTCATGCCGCGCTCGGTGTCGGCCGTCCAGACCGTGCCGGCCAGGCCGTAGTCGCTGTCGTTGGCGATGCGCAGGGCGTCGGCCTCGTCCTCGTACGGGATCACCGCCAGGACCGGGCCGAAGATCTCCTCGCGGGCGATGCGCATGTCGTTGCCGACGTTGGCGAAGACCGTGGGCGCGACGTACCAGCCGCGGTCGCGGGGACGGTCGAGGCCGCCGACGACGACCTTGGCGCCCTCGTCCATGCCGATCTTGATGTAGCCCTCGACGCGCTCCTGCTGGCGCTTGGCCACCAGCGGGCCGATGCCGGTCGCCGGGTCGGCCGGGTCGCCGACGGGCTGGGAGTTGACCATGTTGGCCACGGCGTCCACGACCTCGTCGTACCGGCTGCGCGAGGCCAGGATGCGGGTCTGGGCGACGCACGCCTGGCCGTTGTTCATCAGCGTGGCCATGGCCAGGAAGCCCATGCTCGCCTGCAGGTCGGCGTCGTCCAGGATGATCGCGGCGGACTTGCCGCCGAGCTCCAGGCTGACCCGCTTGAGCTGCTCGCCGCAGATGGAGGCGATGCGGCGGCCGGCGGCGGTGGAGCCGGTGAAGGCCACCTTGTCGACGCCGGGGTGGGAGATCAGGTGCTCGCTCACCTCGCGCCCGGCGGGCACGATGTTGAGCACGCCCGCCGGGATCCCGGCCTCGGCCGCCCACTCGGCCAGCAGGTACGCGTCCAGCGGCGTCTCGGGCGCGGGCTTGAGCACGATCGTGCACCCGGCCAGCAGCGCGGGCGCGACCTTGGTCATGGTCACGAACTGGGGCACGTTCCACGGGACGACGGCCGCGACGACACCGACCGGCTCGCGCCGCACGGTGATCGGCCCGAACAGCCCGGGACGCTCCTCCTCCTGGGCGAACTCCTTGCCCAGCCCGGCGTAGAACTGCAGCATGCCGAGCGGCTGCGGCGCCTGCGCGAGGTTGGAGAAGGTGATCGGCGAGCCCATCTCCTCGGTGATCAGGGCGGCCATCTCGCCCTGGCGCTCGTTGTAGATCGCCGCCAGCCGCTCGATCACGGCGGCCCGCTCGGCGAACGTCATGCGCGGCCACGGCCCGTGGTCGAACGCCTGGCGGGCGGCGGACACCGCGCGTTCCATGTCCTCGGCGGTGCCGTCGGGGACGCGGCCCACGACCTCCTCGGTGTGGGGGGAGATGACGTCGATCGTCCCGGTGCCCGCCGGGGTCACCCATTCGCCCCCGATGAACAGCTTGTCGTGCTGGCGCATGTCGTGAGCCTCCTGCTTGACCGAATGCTTGCTTGCTGCGCGTACGCCTCAAGGCGACCGAACCATGTTCTGTCCGTGCACGCAAGAGGGGCGCGGCAGCGGTGTGCCGCGCCCCTCGGGGCGTCGCTAGCGGGGGTCGCCCAGCAGGTGCCGCATCGACCGCCTGACCAGGTCCGTACGCGCGGCCTGGTCGCTCAGGCTCTCCACGCCGAAGCCCAGATAGACGGTGTCCGCGGTGACGATGCCGCCGCCCTCCTCGAAGACCTGGTCGGTGCGGAACCAGTTGTTGATCGAGGGGGCCGAGCCGGCCGGCGGCGCGGCCACGGCCCAGCCGCCGAGGTCGGACTCGAAGGAGGTGTCACCGGCCGCCGTGCCGTCCAGGGTGACCTTGGCGTCGTCGAGGAAGACGCCCGCGCCCTGGGTGGACCAGTCGCTGAGGTAGGAGATCGACAGCTCGACCCGCTTGCCCGCGTACGGGGTCAGGTCCACCTTCCACTGCTGCCAGCCGCCGGAGTTGCCCGAGGCGGCGTGCCACGCGCCGGAGGACCCGGTCGGCTCGCAGGCCGCGCCCTGGTAGTGCTGGGTGAACGGGTGGATCACCCGCCAGCCGCCGCTGTTCTCCGCCTTGCAGCTCTCGCCGGTGCTCTGCGAGGTGTGGCCGTTCGCGTCGGGGAGGGTGGTCCAGTCGTCGGCGCCCGCGGTGTGCGCCTCGACCGTCAGGAAGTCCCAGTCGGCCTCGGTGTCGTAGGAGGTCCAGAACGACAGGTCGCCGGAGCTCTTGCCGGTCAGGTCCACGGTCGTGGTCAGCCGCTTCCAGGAGACGTCGGCGATGCCGCTGTAGACGTCCCAGGAGCCGGTGTGCGGGTCGAAGGGGCCGCCGGGGCGTACCCACTTGACCTGGGCCGAGCTCGCGAACAGCGGGAACTGCGCCGGGGGCAGGATGGCCGAGGTGGCCACGAACGAGTTGGTGTGGCCGGGCTGCAGCGTGCCGGCGAAGCCCTCGAACTTGCCGCCGTTGCCCTTCAGCGCGAACGGCTGCCCGCTCGCCTGGTCGGTGCCCCCGTCGTCGAAGAAGACGTAGGCGCCCAGCCAGTACTGCTGGAAGTCGTTGAACACCTGGATGCACGGCGGGTCGTCGGGGACCGTGCACTCGGGGTGGCCGGGCTGGTCGGGCTCGTAGTAGTACGCGCCGTTGTTGTTGGCCGCGTACGAGGGGTACTTGCCGGCGTGCAGCAGCTTGCCGCCCTCGTTCAGGTAGTCGCGCACCGCCAGCTCGGTGTCCACGCCGCCCTTCGACGTGGTGCCGGCGACCTGCCCGGGGGAGCGGGGGATGACGTCGTCGCCGGTCTCCCAGACCACCGCCTTGTAGTGGCTGAGCACGCCGAGCGGGTGCGGAGCCTTGCGGCCCATCTTGTCCATGTCGTAGACGTCGGCCGGGTATCCGGCGTCCTGGAGCGCCTTGACGTAGTCGGCGGCGTACTTGGCCTCGGTCCCGCCCTGGGCCGGGCTGAGGCCGGTGACGTCCTCGGCGGCCAGGACGAGAACCTTGCCGCCGATGTCGTCCTGCACGGTGTAGGTGAAGTCGCCGCTCTTCCTGCCGATCGCGCTGAACCAGACCTTGACCTTGTCGCCCGGCCGGGTGCCGGTGATCTTTCCGCGCAGCCGGTGGTAGTAGCGGTCGTAGCCCTTGCCGTACCGCTCGCCGCCCTTCCACTCGCCGGTCGGCGCGATCCTCGTCCGGCCGCCGTTGACCTGGTAGTTGAGCAGGACGGGGCCGACCTTACGCTTGGCCGTGACCTGGACGGCCTGGTCGGTGCCGTAGCTGAACTCGAACGGGTCGAGCACGAAGTCGGGCGTCCTGTTGCCCAGGTGGCTGACCGGCTCGACCGGGTCGGCCGCGGACCTGGCGACGTCGAGCGCGAACGGCAGGTTCTTCGCGAACTCCGCCTGCACCGCCGCCTCGTCGTCGGGGAAGACGAACCCGCAGCCGTCGCAGCCCTCGTCGAGCTCCGGCGTCCAGGACAGGGTGCCGTACCGGGCGTGGGCGTGGTCGTTGGTGTCGCCGTTCGTGGTGTAGAGCTCCGCGCCGAGGTCGGGGTCGAACCCGGGGACGGCCGGGGCGTCGTCGTCGCCGGTCAGGGCCTCGTAGATCGGGTTGTCCGCGGTCTTCGTGGCGATCTGGAACCCGCTCGGGTAGAGCAGCAGCGGGCCGAAGGAGTGGTAGTTCAGGTTCATCTCGAACCTGACCCGGTTGAGCAGGCCGTCCATGGCCCTGGTCTCGGGCTCGCTGGCCGGGCCGGTCCCGCGGAAGGTCTCGCTGCTCGGGATGCTCGACGAGCCCTCCTCGTCGTAGCGGAAGTTCGTGGGGAAGTTGCGGTTCGGGTCCACGCCGTCGCCGTTGGCGATCTTCCCGTCGCCGTCGTTGTCGCGCAGGTTCTTGCGCCACAGGCGGTTGCCCTCGGTGAAGGTGAAGTCGTAGCCGTCGGGGTTGGCCACCGGCACGAACCACAGCTCGGTCCGGTTGAGCAGGTCCCGCAGCGCCGACCTGTTGGCGACCACGTACTTCAGCAGCCGCATGTCCACCTCGGCGGCGATCCACTCGCGGGCGTGCTGGGTGGCCGAGTAGAGCGTGGCGGGCTTGAGGCCGTCGGGCAGCAGCCGGGCTCCGGTGGAGACCTTGGCGGCGAGGATGTCCTGGCCCTTGAGCGTCCTGCCGATGGACTGCAGCTTGACGATGTCCCTGTTGGCGTTCGCGATCGCCCTGAGCTGGTCGGCGATGCCGCCCTGCTCGGAGTACGACCGCCACACGGTGTAGCCGCCGGCCGCCTGGGCCTTGGCGGCCTGGAGGTTGCTCTGCCCCTGCGGGTTGCGCACGGGCTCGGGCCGCAGGCCGAGCTTGGCCAGTCCGGCCAGGTCGGCCTGGGCGGCGGTCAGCTCGACGTGTTCCTTGTCGCCGCCGTTCTCGTGCTGGACGACGTCGAAGCCCTTCTCCCGCAGGAACTGGGCGGTGCCCGGCTTGCCGTCCACCTGGTAGAGGTCGATGCGGTCGCCGGGCGGCAGCGGATCGACCGACGCCTCGGCGGTGAGGGGGACGAGGGAGGTGCCCAGGCCGAGAAGCACGGCCGCGGCGATGGTCATGATTCGAGACACGATCTGCCCCTTCGCAGAGACGAGTTCGATCGCCATCTCAGACCGGGATCAAGCCCTCCACAAGGCCCAATCTTTTAGATCTTCCTTATTTCCGACAAAGGACTATGTACCTCGCCAAAGGTGCGTCAGTTGGCTGGTTCGGATGACAGCCATCAAGATCATCTTCTATAGTTTCGGTCCGTCTATGCGAGGAGGGGACGGGTGTGAGGATCTGGCGGCTCGCCGCGGTCTTCGTCGTCCTCTCCGGGCTGCTCGGGCTCGCCTCCCCGCAGCCGGCGTCGGCCGATCCCAACATCGATGAGCTGCGCAGACTCACCAAGCAGGCGTCCCGGCTCAACGACCTCTACCGCGGCCAGATCCAGAGCCTGGAGGAGATCAGGATCCAGGCCAAGAACGCCACCGACACCTCCGGCGACCTGGCGGCGCGCCTGGCCGCGGCCCAGGCCGGCGTGGCCGAGATCGCGCGCCAGACGTACGTCAACGGCCCCCTCGACGGCATGCAGCTGTTCGGCCTCAGCGTCGACCCGGCCACCGCGCTCGGGCAGGCCGCGAACATGTCGTACATGGCCACCGAGCGGACCGAGCGCGTCCAGAGCATCCAGAAGCTCATCGCGAAGTCCAAAGAGGCCAAGCTCAACGCCAACGACAAGATCAACAAGCTGAAGAAGGAGATCAAGACCCTTCAGGGCAAGCGGCGCGAGATCGAGCGGCTGCTCGCCAAGTACGGCTTCCAGCAGCCCGGCGGCGCCGAGGGCCTGACCCAGCGCATGATCACGGTACGCGCCGAGATCATGCAGAACTTCCCGATGAAGTACGGCGTGGGCTGCCTGCGCCCCGGCGACCCCGGCGAGCACGGCAAGGGCCGGGCCTGCGACTTCATGATGTCCCGCGGCGGCACCATGGCCTCCGGGGCCGACGCCGACCGCGGGGACGCCCTGGCCGAATGGCTCATCAAGAACGGCTCGCGGATCGGCGTCATGTACATCATCTGGAAGCAGCGCTACTACGACATCCGGTCAGGCGGAGGCTGGGACCCCATGTCCGACCGGGGCGGCGTGACCGCCAACCACTACGACCACGTTCACGTGTCGGTGTTCTGAGCGACGCGCTCCCTGTACCACGCGTAGGACGCCTTGGGCGTGCGGCGGCCCGTGGCGAAGTCCACGTGCACCAGGCCGAAGCGCTGGTGGTAGCCCTCGGCCCACTCGAAGTTGTCCAGCAGCGACCACACGAAGTAGCCGCGCACGTCCACGCCCTCGGCCCGCGCGGCCATGACGGCGTCGATGTGGCCGCGCAGGTAGTCGATGCGGGCCTGGTCCTCGACCGTGCCCTGCGGGGTGAGCTCGTCGGGCTGGGAGCAGCCGTTCTCGGTGACGTGGATCGGCGGGAGCGCGCTGCCGTACCGGGCCTTGAGTCCGGTCAGGAGCTCGCGCAGGCCGTCGGGGACGACCGGCCAGCCGAACGCGGTGGTGGGATACCCGGTGACGCCGGTGTCGGTGAACGGGAGCAGCTCGCCGGGGGGCGGGGCGGCGATCCGGGTGGGGTTGTAGTAGTTGATGCCGAGGGCGTCCAGGGGGCGGAGATGGTCTCCAGGTCGCCGTCGTGGATGAAGTCGAGGTCGGCTGTGTAGGCCGAAAGATCTGGATATTTCCCGAGAAGCACCGGGTCGTTGAACAGCCGGTTGTGCAGGACGTCGTAGGCGTCGGCGGCCTTGACGTCCGCCTCCTCCTGCGACGCGGGCCAGACCGGCGTGCAGTTGTTGGTGATGGCCACCTGCCGCGCGCCCGCCGCGCGCAGGGCCCCGGCCGCCAGGCCGTGGCCGAGGAGCTGGTGGTGGGCGACGGGGAGGGCGTCGAGCAGCAGGGCCTGGCCGGGGGCGTGGATGCCCATGGCATGGCCGAAGGCCATGTGGACGAACGGCTCGTTCAGGGTGATCCACAGCGGGATGCGGTCGGCCAGGCGCTCGGCGACGATCGCGGCGTAGTCGGCGAAGCGGCCGGCCGTGTCGCGGTCCGTCCAGCCGCCCCGGTCCTGGAGGGCCTGGGGCAGGTCCCAGTGGAAGAGCGTCGGCACGGGCTGGATGCCGGCCGCCAGCAGGCCGTCGGTGAGGCGTTCGTAGAAGTCGAGGCCGGCGGGGTTGACCTCGCCGGCGCCGAGCGGCTGCACCCGCGGCCAGGCGATGGAGAAGCGGTAGGCGTTCACGCCGAGGCCGGACATGAGGGCGACGTCCTCGCGCCAGCGGTGGTAGTGGTCGCAGGCCACGTCCCCGGTGTGGCCGTCCCTGGTCCGGCCGGGCTCGTGGGCGAAGGTGTCCCAGATGGACGCGCCCCGGCCGTCCTCGGCCACCGCGCCCTCGATCTGGTAGGCGGCGGTCGCCGTACCCCATAAGAACATCTCGGCTCCTTTATGCGAGTATGGCTCATGTTAACGGACGGCAAAGTGGCCGGTCTGTACCTGCTGGTAATAAGCCAGGATGGAGAGCATGACGAGTACCTTGCGCCGCCGTCCCGCCCAGCGCCGGAGCGTGGAGCGGGTGGAGCGGATGCTCGACGAGTGTGCGCTCCTGCTCGACGAGGTGGGCTACGAGGCGTTGACCACGAAGGAGGTCGCGCGCCGCGCCGAGGTCCCCATCGGCACCTTCTACCAGTTCTTCCACGACAAGCAGGGCCTGGTGCGCGCCCTCGCGCTGCGCAACCTGGAGGCGTTCCTCCAGCGGGTCACCCAGTGCATCGCCGAGGCCGACCTCGGCCACTGGACCGACCTGGTCGACCTGGCCATCGACGAGTTCGTCGACATGAAGCGCACCACCCCCGGGTTCGCGGTGGTCGACTTCGGCGAGGTCCTGCCCACCCCGGGCGGGCCGCCGCTGGAGGGCACCAACCGCACGCTCGACAGCGCCCTCGACAACAACGTCATCGTGGCCGACCGGTTGCGCGCCCTCACCCTCGCCCTGCTCGACGCACCCGCCGGCCCCGGGCTCGACCGGGCGCTCGTGGTGGCCGTCGAGGCCACCGACGCCGTGCTCAAGCTCGCCTTCCGGGCCGATCCCGGCGGCGACGCCGACCTGATCGCCGAGTGCAAGCAGCTCGTCCGCCGCTACCTCGCCGACCACCTGCCCTGACCCCCCTATGCGACGGCGTCCAGCCGGGCGCGCAGCTCGGCGTCCAGCTTGACGTCCGCCGCGCCGACGACCTCGTCGAGCTGGGCCGTCGTGGACACGCCGACCACGGGCACGTGACCGTCGGCCATCAGCCACGCCAGCACCACCTGGTTGGGCGTCGCGCCCAGCTCGACGGCCACCTCGCGCAGCGCGGCCAGGCGGCGGGCGGTGCCCGGGTGGTCGTAGACCTCCGGCATGGGCCGGTCGGCCCGCGTGTAGGCCCCCGACATCAGCGTGTTGTAGGCCCACAACGTCACGTCCGGCTCGGCGGCGACGTAGTCGAGGGTCTCGTCCGAGGCCAGCGTGTGGCCGCCCTCCGGGAGCCGGGTGAAGGGCCGCGGGCGCAGGTAGGTGTGGCGGAGCTGGAGGTGGCCGTACGGCAGCCAGCCGTGCGCGCCCGAGAGGTTCCTGGCCCGCTCCAGCCGCCAGGCGGCGATGTTGCTCGCCCCCAGCGCGCGGACCTTGCCCTGTTCGGCCAGCGTGTTCAGGGCGCCGAGCGTCTCGTGCAGCGGCACCGAACGGTCCTCGATGTGCGACCAGTACAGGTCGACGTAGTCGGTCCGCAGCCTCCGCAGGCTGCCCTCGGCGGCCCGCGCGACGGCCGCCGCCGACAGGCCCTCGGCCGAGTCGAGGGTGCGGTCGCCGGGCACGGTCGGCCGGGCCCCGCCCTTGGTGCCGATGAAGACGCGGTCCCGGTTGCCGCGCGCGGCCAGCCAGGCGCCGATGGCCTCCTCGCTCTCGTCGCCGGTGCGGCCCTCGTTCCAGAAGGGGTAGTTGTTGGCGGTGTCCAGCATGGTGCCGCCGGCGTCCTGGAAGCGGTCGAGGATGGCGAAGGTCTCCCGCAGGCCGACGCCGGTGCCGAACGGGATGGTGCCGAGTGCGATGTTCATGGGCCAGACCCTCGGACCTGGAGCGCACTCCATGTCAAGGCGTTGACCTGGAGTGCGCTCCAGGTGAAAGACTGGGACGCGTGAGCGTGTACACCCCCGCCGAGGTCGTCGAGGAGACCGGCTTCAGCCTCGACACTCTCCGCTACTACGAGAAGATCGGCCTGCTGGAGCGCGTGGAGCGCAACGCGGCCGGTCAGCGCAGGTTCAGTGAAGAGGACGTCGGCTGGCTCGGCATGATCCGCTGCCTGCGCGACACCGGCATGCCCATCGCCATGCTGCTGCGCTTCGCCGAGCTCGTCCGCGGCGGCGACGACACGATCCCCGACCGCATCAGGCTCCTGGAGGAGCACGACCGGCAGGTCCAGGCCCAGATCGCCAACCTGGCCGAGCGCCAGAACTACATCCACCGCAAGATTTCCTACTACCGCAGCGTCCTGTAGCCCTGCCTTGGTGGTCCGGTTGTTAGACCAAGGACCATGGCGGGAACCAGGGCGAAGCAGATCGACGTCCCGCTGGGCCGCATGGCCGTGCTCTGCGCGGCCCTGCTGTTCGTCCTGCTGGCCCACGTCACGGTCGTCCAGGCGTTCGGGGCGCGGGCGCTCAACGCCGACCGCCGCAACGAGCGCTCGCTCATCGCCCGGTTCGCCCGTCCGCGCGGCGACATCCTGACCTACGACGGCGCGACCGTGGCCAGGAGCCGCCCGACGCCCGGCGGCGGCCCGTACCGGTTCCAGCGGGTCTACACCGACGGCGAGCTCTACGCCCCCGTGACCGGCTACATGTCCCTCTACCGTTCCACGGGCGTGGAGGAGGCCGAGGACGGCGTCCTGTCCGGCGACGACGCCAAGGTCAAGGTGCGCTCGATGGTCAGCGACGGCGACGTGGCCGGCGCCGACGTGCGGCTGACCATCGGCCAGCGCACCCAGTGGGCCGCCTACCACGCCCTGGAGGCCGCCGGCGTGCCCGGGGCGGCCGTGGCCATCGATCCGGCGACCGGCGCGATCCTCGCCCTGGCCAGCTACCCGTCCTACGACCCCAACACGCTGGCCACCTTCGACCCCGCCCGGCTCGACGGCGCCCTCGACCGGCTGCGCGACGCCCCCGGCCGGCCCCTGCTGAACCGGGCGCTGGACCAGGTCTATCCGCCGGGGGCCACGTTCAGGCTGGTGACCACGGCGGCGGCGCTGGCCTCGGGCGAGTACACGCCCACGGCCCCCGTGGAGGCCGCCCTCCGCCCGCGGCTGCCCGGCTCGCTCGCCGGTCCGTGCGGCAGGCCCCGGCCCACGCTGCTGCGCGCCTTCCAGACCTCGTGCGAGACCGCGTTCGCGGGCATCGGGGTGCGGCTCGGCCAGGACAGCCTCAGGGACCAGGCCGAGGCGTTCGGGTTCGGCGACGGGGACCTGCGCGTGCCGATGGCCGCGGCGCCCAGCACGTACCCGCAGGGCATGGACCGGGCGCGGACCGCCCTGTCGGCCGTCGGCCGGGACCAGGACCGGGCGACGCCGCTGATGGTCGCGATGTTGTCGGCGGCCGTGGCCAACAACGGCGTGCTGATGCGGCCGTACCTGGTGGAGGAGGTGAGCCTGCCGGACGGCTCGCTGCTCGGCCAGGCGGGGCCGCAGCCGTACCGCACCACCATGACGACCGTCCAGGCCCGCTACCTGGCCGCGATGATGACCACGGAGACGCACGCGGGCGGGCCGGGGGCGGCCGTCGCCGTCCCCGGCGTCGAGGTGGCCGCCAAGATCGCCGCGACGGGCGGCGAGCACGCGCTGGCCACGGCGTTCGCCCCGGCGACCGCCCCGGAGGTGGCGGTCGGCGTGGTGCTGGAGCAGCCCGGCCCCCGGGCCGGTGCGGTGGCGCAGGTGGCCCGCACGGTGCTGGAGGCCGCGCTGGCCTGACCGCGGGCCGCCGAGTTCTCCACCGATTTGAGTCTGGGCGCGAACGGTAGTTGATGCCACACTCACAGTGATGCTGCGAACCGCCGATTTCCGCAACCTGCCGGCCGAGCCCAACCAGTTCGTGGGCCGGGAGTCCGATCTCGATGAGCTGGCCCACCTCGGCCGCGTCTCGCGCGTGGTGACGCTGTGCGGCGCGGGGGGCATCGGCAAGACGCGCCTGGCCCTGCGCCTGGCCGCCCGGGTCGCCGCCGAGCACCCCGACGGCGTGTGGCTGGTCGAGCTGGCCGACGTGGAGAAGGGCGAGCTGCGGGAGCGGGTCTGCGCCGCGCTCGGCATCGCCGAGGATCTGGCGGACACCATCGGCGGCCGCCGGGTGCTGCTCGTCCTGGACAACTGCGAGCCGGTGGTCGGCGAGTGCGCCGAGCTCTGCCGCGACCTGCTCGGCGCCTGCCCGCGGCTCACCGTGCTGGCCACCAGCCGCGAGCCGCTGCGGGTGCCGGGCGAGACGGTCTGGCGGGTGCCGCCGCTCTCACTCGTCGGCGAGGAGAGCGAGGCCGTGCGCCTGTTCGTGACCAGGGCCACCGCCGCGCGTCCTGGCTTCGAGCTGAACGAGGAGACGCTGCCACTGGCGATCGAGCTGTGCCAGGCGCTCGACGGGCTGCCGCTGGCGCTCGAGCTGGCCGCCGCCATGGTGCGGGTGTTGTCGGTCAGGCAACTCGTCGAGCGGCTCGACGACCGGTTCAGGGTGCTGGCGGGCGGCGCCCGTACGGCCCACGCCAGGCACCGTACGCTGCGCGCCGCCGTCGACTGGAGCTACCGTCTGCTCAGCCCCCAGGAACGCCTGCTGCTGCGCCGCGTGGCGGCCTTCCGCTCCTGCTGGACGCTCGACCTGGCCGAAGCGGTGTGCGCCGGCACCGGCCTGCCCGAGGAGGACGTGCTGCCGCGCCTGTGCGACCTGGTGGACAAGTCGCTGGTCGTGCTCGACGGCGAGGTCGCCGGCCAGGCCCGCTACCGGCTGCTGGAGACCGTCCGCGAATACGCGCTGGAGCAGCTCGCGGAGTCCGGCGAGGAGGCGGCGCTGCGCCGCGCGCATCTGGCCGCGCTCGCCGGGCTGGCCGGCCGGTTCAAGGACGTCCTCGCGCCGGGCACGCGCACGTCGTGGCCCGTGGTCGAGCGCTTCGTCAACCTGTTCGACGGGCTCAAGGCCGAGGTGGGCGCGGCCTGCGACTGGGCCGTGGCGAGCGGGTCGCCGCAGACCGCCCTGCAGCTGCTGACCGACGTGCGCTACCTGCTCATGGCCAGCGGGCGGCGGCTGGACATCGCCGAACGGCTCGACCGGCTGCTCGCGCTCGACGCCCCCGACGTGCCCGAGGGTTTACGCGGGCAGGCGATGATCCTGCGCGGTGAGCTGGCGCTCGCGGCCGGCGAGACGGGGCTCGCGGCGCGGTGCGTACAGATCGGGCTGGCGCTGTGCGTCGACGCCCAGGACGCCTACGGCGAGGCCGTGGGCCTGATCATGCTGGCCCAGGCGACCGGCGACCAGGAGCCCCTGACCCCGGCCCTGGAGGCGGCGCGGCGGCGCGGCGACCCGATCCTGGAGTCGCTCGCCCAGGGCACCCGGGCCGACTTCGGCCTGCGGGCCGGCCGCCTGCACGAGGCGCGGCGCGCGTTCGAGGAGGTCCTGTCGCTGAGCGAACGGCTGGACAACCACCTCGGCCAGTCCTACGGGCACGTCGGCCTGGCCCAGATCGCCCGGCGCACCGGCGACCGGCTGGGCGCCCGGCGGCACTACGAGGCCGGCCTGCGCCTGCTGCGGCACATCGACGCCCGGCAGCAGATCGTGAGCTGCCTGGCCGGGCTCGGCCGCGTCGCGCTGGACGAGGGCGACCTGGCCGAGGCGCGCGCCCGGCTCACCGAGGCGCTGGTGCTCAGCCGCGACGCGGGCCTGCGCGACAGCATCGCCCGGCGGCTGGCGGCCTGGGCGCGCCTGGTCGCGGCCGAGGGCGACGACCGGCGCGCGGTCCTGCTGGCCGCCGCCTCCCTGGGACTGCGCGACCGCCGCCCCGACGCCCGCACCGAAGAGCTGCTGGCCCCCGCCCGCGACCGGCTCGGCGAGGCCCTGGTGGCGCTGCTGTGGGCCGAGGGCCTGGCGATGACGGCCGACCAGGCGGTCTCGTGCGCGCTCGGCGGCCCGTTGCCCGAGCTGCCGGCCGCGCCGGTCGTCCCCGCCGCCCAGGACAGCAGGCTGACGGCCAGGGAACGCGAGATCGCCGAGCTGGTGGCCCGCGGGCTGAGCAACCGGGCCATCGCCGACGAACTGGTGATCAGCCCGGCCACCGCCGCGCGGCACGTCGCCAACATCCTCGGCAAGCTGGGCTTCTCCACACGTACACAGATTGCCGCATGGGTGATCGGCGGACGCTGATCCCGGCGGGTTCTCTACACATCGCCGCCGCCCGGCGCTTACATCGTCGAATGGCCATGTCAGCGCATGTGCCGCCCCCGTCCGAGCGCCTACCGTTCTGCGTGTGATCGACCGCGCCCCGCGCTTCCCGTCCTCGCGCCGGGGGCCGCGGCGGCCGATCGACCGAGGGACGTCACGCGTCCCGACGGAGCCGGGCCTTCTCGGAGGGGTGGGGGCCCGGTTCCAGGGCGCGTGACAGCGGGCTCGAGTCGCGCAGGGCTCGGGCCCGCCCACCTCGGCCCTGGGCTGGGGAAATGCACACCGCTCTACATAGATCGGTGGATGCGGCCGGCGCGCGGGCGACCGTACGTTGACGGGCATGACGCCGTCCGCCTCGTCCTCCGGCACCGTGATCCACGAGGTGTTCTGCCGGGCCTACGAGCGGGGCGAGCGGCCGGCGCTCATCGATCTGCGCGGCGGCCACGTCTACGGCTACCGCAGCCTGGTGACCGAGGTGACCAGGGCGGCGTCCGGGCTGGTGCGCAGGGAGCGCGCCGCGACCAGGTGGTGGGGGTGCACGTCTCCACGACCGGCACCCAGACGGTGGCCCTGCACACCGTGCTGGCGGCGGGCGGGGTGGCCGCGCCGATCGGTGCGGGGCTCGGCGCCGAGGAGGTGGCGGCGCTGCTGCGCGAGTGCGACGCCCGCATGCTGATCACCACCCCCGACCTGGCGGAGACGGCGATCGCGGCGGCCGACGGCTCCCGCGTGCGCCAGGTGGTCTCGCTGGGCCCGGCGCTCGACACGATCGACTTCCGCGGCCTGCTCGTGCTGGAGCCCACCGCGCTGCCCGCCCTCGACGCCAAGCGCCAGGACGCGCTGGCGCTGCCCGGCGGCGCCCGGCTCACGCACGCCGACCTGCTGGCCAGGATGGCCGAGCTCGACGTGCCCATCGGCCTGGTGGAGTCCGACGTCGTGCTGTGCACGTGGCCGCCCGGCGACGGCGCCGACCTGCCCGCCCTGGTCGGCCTGGCCGTGTCCAAGGGCGCGCTGGTCGTGGCCGCGGGCCGCGGTGACCTGCCCGGATCCGGCTACGACGCGGGCGTCACCGTGCTCACCGGGCCGGCCGGCACGCTGGAGCGCGTCGGCTGAGTATGCGGACCTGTTACCTGCTCCGCCCTTGACGTCGGCGCGCGCGAAGTGGGTTGATAGCCGTTGTTGACAACGTTGTCAAAGGTCACCAACTTCGGGGGATCGCGAAGGGAATGGTGTGCGATGCGACGGTGGTTAGCGGCCGTCTCGATCACGATGGCGGGCGTTCTGGGCCTGGCGGGCTGCGGCGGAGGCAGCGGCGGCCGGACTTCTGAGCCGGGTTCGTCGAGCGGCGGCAAGAAGCAGGTGGAGGTCTTCTCCTGGTGGACTGGCCCCGGTGAGGCCGACGGCCTCCAGGCGATGAAGAAGATATTCGAGGACAAGAACCCGAACTACACGTTCTTCGACGCCGCCGTGGCGGGCGGCTCGGGTGACAAGGCCAAGGCGCTGTTGCAGTCGAAGTTGCAGGCCGGCACGCCGCCCGACACGTTCCAGGGGCACGCCGGCGCCGAGTTGCAGGGCTACATCAAGGCGGGCAACCTGGAGGACCTGACGTTCCTGTACGACGAGCTGAAGCTCAAGGACGTCTTCCCCGCCCAGCTCGTCGAGCAGATCGGCGTCGAGGGCAAGATCTACTCGGTGCCGGTCAACATCCACCGGTCGAACGTCCTGTGGTTCAACCCCAAGGTGCTCAAGGACGCCGGCATCGCGGCCGCGCCCAAGACGATCGAGGAGTTCATCGCCGACCTGGAGAAGGTCAAGGCCAAGGGCAAGATCCCGATCTCCGTCGGCTCGGAGTGGACCGCCACCCACCTGCTGGAGAACGTGCTGCTCGGCTCGCTCGGCACCGACGCCTACAACGCGCTGTTCAAGCCGGGCGCCGACTGGAGCGGCCCGCAGATGACGAAGGCGCTGGAGAACTACGCCAAGATCATGTCGTACGCGGGCGATCCGCAGGACGACTGGCAGCCCGCCGCCAAGCAGGTGGCCGACGGCGAGGCGGCGTTCAACATCATGGGCGACTGGGCCTACGGCTACTTCCACAACCCGCCGGAGGGCGGCCTCGGCAAGACGTCCAAGACGGACTTCGACTGGGCGCCCGCGCCCGGCACCGAGGGCACCTACATGTGGCTGTCGGACAGCTTCACCCTGCCCAAGGGCGCCAAGAACCGGGACGGGGCCGTGGCGTGGCTGAAGGTCGCGGCGAGCAAGGAGGGGCAGGACGCCTTCAACCCCAAGAAGGGCTCCATCCCCGCCCGCAAGGACGCCGACCAGTCGCTCTACACCGACTACCTGGCCGACGCGCTGAAGGACTGGTCGGGCAACAAGCTGGCCGGCTCCATCCAGCACGGCGTCTCGGTGAGCCAGCCGTGGCTGGCCTCGATCAACGAGGCGGTCGGGCTGTTCATCGGCAGCAAGGACGTCAAGGGCCTGCAGCAGGGCCTGGCCGACGCGGCCAAGGCCAACGCTCAGTGACGCATGCGGGTACGGCGGGGAGCTCCCGCCGTACCCGCGCGAAGGGAAACGGTTGTGAGGCGGGCACGCACCTGGCTGCCCGGACTCCTCCTCGTCGCGCCGTCGATCGTGGCGATCGGCGTGTTCGTGTACGGCATGCTGGGCTGGAACTTCCGCCTGGCCATGACGGACCAGCACGATGAGGTGTCCGAGGGCACGTTCGTGGGGCTGAAGAACTTCGTCGACATCTGGGACCAGGCGCGCTGGCGCCTGTCGGTCGACCACGCGATCGTGTTCACGATCGCGTTCGTGGCGGGGGCGCTGGTGCTGGGCTGGTTCCTTGCGTTCCTCATGGAGAAGGGGATCTGGGGGGAGGGCACGTTCCGGGCGATCTACCTGTTCCCGATGGCCGTGTCGTTCGTCGCGACCGGCATCGTGTGGCGGTGGCTGATGAACTCCGGGACGGGCGAGCGGGCGGTCGGCCTGAACCGGCTGTTCGACGCGATCGGGCTGCCGCAGTGGCAGTGGTTCAGGGATCCGGACTGGGGGATGGCCGCGATGGCGCTCCCAGCAATCTGGCAGATGTCCGGATATGTCATGGCGTTGTTCCTGGCGGGCTTCCGCGGCGTCCCCGAGGAGCTGCGCGAGGCCGCGCGGGTGGACGGCGCCGGCGAGTGGGGCGTCTACCGGCACGTGGTGCTGCCCATGCTCAGGCCGGTCACCCTGTCGGCGCTGATCATCCTGGGACACATCTCGCTCAAGGTCTTCGACCTCATCGTGGCGGTGTCCGGCAAGCAGATCATCACCGACGTGCCCGCGGTGTTCATGTGGGTGGCGGTCTACGACTCGCACGACCCGGCGAAGGGGGCCACGATCGCCTCGTACATCGTGCTCAGCGTGGCGGTCTTCGTGATCCCGTACCTGATCTGGTCGGTGCGCAAGGAGCGCAGGCCATGACGGCCGTCGCGGCCCGGCGCAGGACCGGGTTCGGGGTCGTGCGGTTCTGCCTGCTGCTCGCCCTGGTGGTCGTCGTCCTCGTGCCGATCTACGTGCTGCTGGCCACCAGCTTCAAGCCGCTCACCGAGGCCGACCCCGGCCAGGCGTGGAACCTGCCGAAGACGTGGACCACCGAGGCGTGGCGGGTGGCCTGGGAGAAGCTGGCCCCCGGCCTGTGGAACAGCGTGCTGCTGGCCGTCCCCGGATCGCTGCTGTCGTGCGCGTTCGGGTCGATGAACGGCTACGTGCTGTCCAAATGGCGCTTCCCCGGCGCGGACGTGCTGTTCACGCTGTTCCTGTTCGGCATGTTCATCCCCTACCAGGGCGTGATGATCCCGCTGGTCAAGCTCATGGTCTGGCTGAACGAGCAGACCGGGCTGCAGGGCGTCTTCTACGGCGGCATCCCGGGCCTGGTGCTCGCGCACGTCGTGTACGGCATCCCCATCTGCACGCTGATCTTCCGCAACTACTACGTCACGATCCCCGACGAGCTGATCGAGGCCGCGCGGGTGGACGGGGCTGGGATGCTGCGCGCGTACTGGTCGGTCGTGCTGCCGGTGTCGTGGCCCGCGATCGCGGTGGTGATCATCTGGCAGTTCACCTCCCTGTGGAACGACTTCCTGTTCGCCGTCTTCATCACCGGGCCCCAGAGCTGGCCGACCACCGTCATGCTCAACAACATCGCCGGGGCCCAGGCCACCCCCTACAGCCAGCAGATGGCCGCGGCCATCCTGGCCTCGATCCCGACCATGCTGATCTACGTGCTGCTCGGCCGGTTCTTCATGCGCGGCCTGATGGCGGGCGCGCTGAAGGGCTGACGCGGGACGGCCCGCTACGCCGGTGACCGGCCGGCCAGCGCGTCGCCCAACGGCGTACGGGCGTACAGGACGGAACGGCCGGTGCGGGTGCCCACGACCAGGCCCGTCCTGCGCAGGACGGCCAGGTGCCCGCCGGTCGCGCCGAGGCTCTGGCCGAGCAGGGCGGCCAGGTGGGTGGTCGTCGCGGGCACGGCCAGCTCGGTGAGGACGCGTGCCCTGGTGCGGCCGATCAGCAGCGCCAGGTCGCCGTCCGGCACGCCGACCGCGGCGCCGGTGCCGCGGGCCGGGTAGACCAGCGCGTTGGGCCAGGCCGCCTCCAGGTACACGCCGACCGTGCCGGAGAAGGCGGTCGGCACGAACAGCAGGCCCCCGCCGCCCAGCACGTGGAGGCCGTGGCGGGTGTGCAGGCGCACCTCGATGTGCCCGTCCGGACGCCAGCGCACCTGGTCGCTCAGGTCGTCGAGGGCGGCGGCCCAGCCGTAGGCGGCCAGGCGCCCGGCCCGCTGGATCACGTCGCGTTCGAGGATCGTGTGGAACCGCTGCCAGTCCAGCGAGATGATCTCCCGCCACAGCGCCTCGTACGCGTCGGCCAGCACCTCCACCACCCGGGGCGAGAACAGCAGGTCCCGGACCGGCCCCGGCACCGGCGGCAGCCCCGCCAGCACCCCGGCGATCTCCTCGTGCGCCTGGCGGACCGGGGTCCTTCGCATCGAGGCCAGCTCGGTCTCGAACGGCACGCTCATCCCGGCCGGCGGCGGGGCGATGAAGTCGACGTTCGCGTCGCCCTTGTTGCCGCTGATCGCCGCCAGCGCGCGCAGCGCCGGATGCCGTCGCACCAGGTCCAGGTACGGGCCGCGCCACCGCTCCACCCACCGGCGGTGCACGCCCGGCTCGTTCCTGCCGTCGAGCGTCCAGTGGGCGTGCATGGTCTCGATCAGCGGGGAGATCGCGAACCTGCTGGCCACCAGGTCCTGCGGGGTCACCTGGATCCTCAGTGCCATCTTTCGGTTATATCCGAAACCATGGCCTGGTCGGGAGCCGGTTCAGCAGCATCGGGGGTGTGAGAGCGGCGACGTACGGCGACGTGTTCGCGGTCAAGGAGTTCCGGGTGCTGTTCGGCAGCTTCGCGCTGCTGATCACCGGGGAATCGATCAAGATGCTGGCCCTGTCCGTGCTGGTGTACGCGCGGACGGGCTCTCCGGGGTTGTCGGCGGCGGCGTACATGGCGGGGTGGCTGCCGTACATCGTGGGCGGCATGTTCCTGCTGTCGCTGGCCGACCGGCTGCGGCCCCGGGCGCTGATGGTGACCGGCGAGCTGGTCAGGGCGGCGGTGTGCCTGCTGCTCGCCTACGCCGGGCTGCCGGTGTGGGGGATGCTGGCGCTGGTGCTGGTCAGCGGGCTGTTCTCGCCGGTGTTCGGCGCGGCCAGGTCGGCCGCGCTGCCGGACGTCCTGCCGGGGGACGCGTTCGTGCTCGGCCGGTCGGTGCTCGGGATCGCCTCGGCGGCCTCCCAGGTCGGCGGGCTCGCGGCCGGCGGCGCGTTCCTGGCCTTCGCCGGGGCGCCCGGCGCGCTGGCCGCCACCGCCGCGCTGTCGGCTGTGGGCGCGGTGGTCCTGCGGTTCGGCCTGCCCGACCGTCCCGCCCGCGCCGCCGCCGGGAGCGGCGGGACGGGGGCCGTGCGGCAGACGATGCGGGTGAACCGGTCGCTGCTGGCCGACCGGCGGGTGCGCGGCCTGCTGCTGGCCGGCTGGCTGCCGACGATGTGCCTGGCCGGGGCGGAGGCGATGATCGTGCCGTACCTGGGCGGTGAGGGGCGGGCGGGCATGGTGCTCGCCGCGGCGGCGGCCGGGATGGCGGCGGGGGAGTTCAGCGTGGGCAGGTTCGCCGCGCCGCCGCTGCGGGAGCGGCTGTCGGCGCCGCTCGCCGTGCTGCTCGGGGTGCCGTGGCTGGGGTTCGCGCTCGGGCCGGGCGCGGGGTGGGCCGCGGTGCTGGCCGCGTGCGCTGCCGCGGGGCTGTCGTACCAGCTCGGGTTGCAGCGGCGGTTCGTGGACGCGGTGCCCGAGGAGGGGCGCGGGCAGGCGTTCGGGCTGCAGTCGGCGGGGCTGATGACGGGGCAGGCGGCCGGGGCGGCGCTGGTCGGCGCGCTGGGCGAGACGATCGGGCCGGGGGCCGCGATCGTCGCGGCGGGCGCGGCGGGCGTCCTGGTCGCCCTGGCCCTGATCGGGCCCCTGCGCCCTTCCAAGCCCTCCGGTTCCTCTGGTTCTTCCTGTTCTTCTGGTTCTTCCGGTGCCGCCGGTTCCTCCGGCGCGGTCAGTTCCTCCGGCACGGTCGGGGCGCCCGGTGCGGTCAGGTCGCCGGAAGCTCCCCGGAGCCCCGCGGGATGAGACGCACGGGCAGTTCGACGTGCTCCGGCGGCCCGCCGTCACCGCGCAGGCGGCGGAACAGCAGCTCGGCGGCCACCCGGCCCATCCAGGCCGGATCCTGCGCCACCACGCTCACCCCCGGCCGCAGCAGGTCGGCCAGCTCGAAGTCGTCGAACCCCACCAGCGCGAGCCGCCGCCCCTCCAGGGCCCGCAACGCGGTCACCGTGAGCCGCCCGTTCCCGGTGAACAGCGCGGTCGGCGGCGCGTCCAGGGCGAGCATGCGCCGCAGGTCGGCCCGTACGTCGTCGAGCGACGGCGGGCGCATCGCCACCAGCCGCGGGTCGAACAGCCCGCCGAGCGCCCGCCGGTAACCCGCCAGCCGCCGCGCCGCGGTGTAGATCGCCGGATCGTCCCCCAGGAAGGCGATCCTGTGGTGCCCGTGCGTGAGCAGGTGCCGGACGGCCTGCTCGGCCCCGCCCGCGTTGTCGGCGAGCACGGTGTCCACGTCGATCCCCGGCTCGGGCGGCCGGTCGGCGAACACCACGGGCGTGCCGGCCTCCAGCTCGCCCCGCAGGTAGGCGTGGTCGTCGCCGGCCGGGACGACGATCAGCCCGTCCACCCTGCGTGCGCAGAACGTCTCGACCAGCTCGCGCTCCCGTCCCGGCTCCTCGCCCGAGGACCCGCTGAGCAGCAGGCAGCCGTGGTCGATGACGACGTCCTCGACGGCCCGGCTGAGACCGGCGTAGAAGGGGTCGGCGACGTCTTCGATGACCAGCCCGATGGTGGCGGTCATGCCCGTGCGCAGGACCCGGGCGCTCTCGTTGCGGCTGTAGCCAAGCCGGTCGATGGCCGCCCGCACCCGCTCGGCGGTGGCCGGATGGACGCCGGGCTCGCCGTTGACCACGCGCGAGACGGTCTTGAGCGCCACGCCCGCCGCCGACGCGACGTCCTTCATCGTCGGTCTCACGCATGGATCATGTCCTACTCCACCCGGGCGGACAACGTTGTCAGACGCCTGTGCCAGAGTAGGTTCCCTATGCCGTTGCGTCACGCCTTGCTGGTGGCCGGGTTCGTGCTGGCCGCGCTCAACCTGAGGCCCGCCATCGCGGGCCTGTCACCGCTCCTCGACGAGATCATGAAAGACCTGGGGCTGTCGCCGTCGGGCGGCGGCGCGATCACCACCGTCATGGTGGTCTGCCTGGGCGTGTTCGGCCCGCTGACCCCGCTGCTCGCGCGGCGCATCGGCCTGGACAGAACACTGCTGGCCGGCCTGCTCGTGGTGGCGGCGGGCGAGTGCCTGCGCGGGCTCGACGGCGTTCCGATGCTCTACCTGGGCTCGGCGCTGGCCGCGACCGCCATCGCCGTCATGAACGTCTCCATGCCCGGCATCGTCAAGCAGCACTTCCCCACCCGCGTCAACCTGTTCACCGGCGTCTACGTCGCGGCCGTGGTGGCCGGCGCGGCCGGGGCCTCGGCCCTGGTGATCCCGCTGGAGCGGGCCACCGGCTTCGACTGGCGCGGCGTCTCGGCGCTGCTCGCCGTGCCCGCCGTGCTCGCGGCCCTGCTCTGGCTGCCGCAGGCGGTCCGGGGCGGGCCCGCCGAGCAGGGCGGCCCGAGACCGTTCGGCGCCGTCCTGCGCAGCCGCGTCACCTGGTACGTGACCGCGCTCATGGGCCTGCAGTCGCTCACCTTCTACGTCATGCTGGCCTGGCTGCCGACCATCTTCCTCGACGCCGGCCTGCCCGCCGACCAGGCCGGCTACCTGCTCAGCCTGACGAACCTGGTCCAGGTCGCGACCTCGCTCGCGGTGCCGGTGCTGGCCGGCCGCCGGGCCTCGCAGGTGCCGTACGTGGTGGGCGCCGGCGTGCTGACCGTGCTCGGCTACCTCGGCGTGCTGCTGGCCCCGGCCACCGTGCCGTGGTTGTGGATGATCGTGCTCGGCATCGGCCAGGGGGCCTCGTTCGCGCTGGCGCTGCTGATCATCGCCTTGCGCCCGGCCGATCCGGCCGGCGTGACCGCGCTGTCGGCCGTGGCCCAGTCGGTGGGGTACGTCGTGGCCGCCCTGGGCCCCCTGCTGTTCGGCTACCTGAGGGAGGTCTCGGGCGGCTGGACCGTGCCGCTGACGGTCGGCCTGGGGGTCCTCGGGGCCCAGCTGGTGGCTGGATGGTTCGCCGGACGCCCTGCTACCTTAGGTAAGGCTAACCTGTAGAAGGGATCCGAGCGTGCTGACCGAGGCTCTCCAGCGTCTGGCCGACGGCCGGGGCGGTGTCATCGGGGTCGAGCCAGGGCTCGTGATCGACCCCGACGAGAGCTGGACGGCCGCCGCCGACCTGCTGCGGGAGCCGTACACGCTGTTGGAGGGCCTGGTCGGGCAGACGGCGGCGCGCTGGAACGCGCCCCGGCACGTCGGCGCGGCGCTGTTCTGGAAGACCTTCGGCTACTGGCACAGCCTGCCCATGGCGCTCGGCTGGGCCCTCGACGGCCGCATCCCCGTCATGCGGCTGGCCGACACCTACTTCAAGGTCTCCGACGCCGGCGTGACGATCGCCGCCAGCCGCGTGAGCTGGGGCACCGGCGTCGAACCCATCCGCGAGTCGCTGGCCGAGGCGCAGCAGCCGCTGGTCAAGGCCATCAGCGCGCTCGCCAAGGTCGGCGAGCGCACGTTGTGGGGCTCGACCGCCGAGGCGTTCGCCCATCCGCTGACCTGCATCGTCAAGGGCGACTACATGGCCCTGCTCGCCGAGCTCGGCAGCCCGGTCGACGGGCTGGTCGAGCCCGCCGACGACGGCTACTTCCGCAGGACGTGCTGCCTGTGGATCACCCTGCCCGACGTCGAGGCGTGCGGGAGCTGCTGCGTGCTCAGGCCACAGCGACCGGCTCGTCCATAGGACGCAGCTCGTCGGCGTAGCTCACCGACACCCGGCGCATGACGCCGCTGTCGTCGATGGAGTACTGGCCGAGCCGCCACAACGGCGGCGAGTACGCGTGGATCGAGACGCTCTCGCCCTCCGCGCCGCCGAGCCGGTGGATGTGGTCGGGGCCGAACGAGAACGACTGCCCGGCGGGCACCACGGTCTCCAGGTGCTCGCCGCCGATGCGCGGGTTGCACTCCTGCAACGCCCCCTGCACGACGTGCACCGCGCCCGAGGAGATGTCGTGGTCGTGCCAGCCCGTGTCGTCCTCGGGACGCCAGCACAGCACCCAGACGTCCACGTAGGCGTCCCGGTACAGGGAGGCGTAGTGCCGCCCGCCGTCGGCCGGGAAGTCGACCATCTCACGCCACTCCTGCGGGTTGGCGGCCAGCTCGTCGACCAGGTCGCGCAGCTCGCGCCGGTCGAGCGTGCGCTCCGGCAGCCCGGCACACACGCCCCCGCCCTGGATCTGGATGTCACTCACGTACGAGTCTCCCTTCTGCATCTAATGGCCTCACTCCGTGAGGCGGGCGCTGTATCTGATTGCCTCACTCCGTGAGGCGGCTCGGTCGCCTGTGTGCCGGCGCCTTCCCCCGCTCTGGTCGCTGCGCTCCCGCCGCTCCTCCAGGCACCGGCGCTCCCTCGCGCGTTTAATGGCCTCACTGCGTGAGGCGGCTCGGTCGCCTGTGTGCCGGCGCCTTCCCCCGCTCTGGTCGCTGCGCTCCCGCCGCTCCTCCAGGCACCGGCGCTCCCTCGCGGGTTCATGGGTGGGGGAGGCCCAGGAGGCGGCGGGGGTTGGTGGATTGGATGGCGTGGCGGGCGGCGGTGCCGAGGCCGGGGTCGGGGGCGGTGGCGTACGGTGCGTCGGAGCCGTTGACGACGACGTCCACGCCCAGCTCGCGGACGATCGCGTCGATGGCACGCGGCCCGTACGAGGACGTCTCCACGTAGAAACCGGGATCGACCAGGCCACGCCCGGTGCCGCCACGGGCGATGAGCCGTTCGGAGTGCAACGGCGCGAGCCCGGCCAGCAGCGCGAAGCACACTCGCAGCCGAGGATGCCGGGGCCGGACCACGAAGTGGAAGTGGTGCCAGGCCGCGTGCATCTGCTGCACGTACGGCACCAGCGCCGGCCACCACGGCGGCGCCCCCGGCGGCGGCGGCACGGCGGCCGGCCCCGGATGCACGAACAGCGGCAGGTCCCGCTCGGTGAGCACGTCGAGCAGCCGGTCGTCCGGTACGGCGGTGGCCGGGATCTGCAGCCCGGCCGGCCCCCGGTCGAGGTCCTTGGCCAGCCGCTCCGGATCGGGCTCGCTGTGACAGGTCGCCGCCCACACCCCGAACGGCTCGCCCAGCCCGAGCGCGCCCTCGTGGTAGGCGTCGATCAGCGGCCAGGCCTCCTCCGGCGGCAGGAACTCCACGCCCAGCGGGCTCGACATCGACACCAGCGCCAGGTCGAGCCCCGTCGTGTCCCGGTGCTCGTGGTCGGCCGGGTTCACCTCGTACGGCGGCTCGCCGTCGAGCAGCAGCGTCCAGCCGTCGAGCCGGGGCGGGACGGTGCGAGCGCGCAGCGCGGCGACGAACGAGTCCGTCCACAGATGCTGGTGCACGTCGATGCTCACGATCACACCTCCCTCTATTTCCTACTGAGATTACAGGTAAACGAAGTGTACTGCGAAATCAAGCAGGTGAACCGTTTCACTGATACGGTTCAGTGAAACGCTTCACTGTCCCTTTTGTCAACGGTTCGCACGTCGAGGGCGGGCCAAGAAAGCCCGCGAGCCCGTGCGGGAACCCGGCTTCTGTCGGTGGCAGGCAATAGGCTGGCGGGATGCCGCGGAAGAGAGCGACGATTCGGGAAGTGGCCCGCGCGACCGGTCTGTCTCCGGCGGCCGTCTCCTATGCGCTGCGCGGCATGCAGGTCTCGGAGGAGACGATGGAGCGCGTGCGCGCCGCCGCCGCCGAGCTCGGCTACGAGGCCGACCCCATCGCCAGGGCCCTGGCCAGCGGCCGCACGGGCATGATCGGCCTGCTCTGCGGCTCGCTCGAAGACCTGTGGCAGCAGTCGCTGGCGGTCGGCATCAGCAGGGGCCTGCGGGAGAAAGACCGCTATGCCCTGATCCTCGACGCGGTCGGCGACCCCGACCGCGAGCGCGTGCTCGCCCAGCAGCTCCGCGACCAGCGCGTCGACGGCATGATCGTGCAGCCGGTCGACCCGGCCGCGCCGTTCTGGGCCGAGCTGTGCGAGTCGCTGCCCGTCGTCGCGATCGGCGACTCGCTGGCGGGCACGGCGGGCGAGGTCGTCTTCGACAACCGCCGGGGCGTCACGCTGGCCCTGGAACACCTGGCCGGCCTCGGGCACCGCCGGGTGGCCGTGCTCACGCCCACCCAGGCCAGCACCCCCGACCGTCCGGCCGACGTGCACGTCCTGGCCGAGGCCGACCGGCTGGGGCTCGACATCGAGGTCGTCACGGCCCCCCACGACCTGGCGGCGGCCACCTCGGCGGCCCACGAGATCCTCTCCACGTCCAGGCCGGGTGCGGTCTTCTGCTTCGCCGACTCCATCGCCTACGGCGTCTACGCCGCGGCCAAGGAGCTGGGCCTGTCCATCCCCGGCGACGTGTCGGTCATGGGCTACGACGACCATCCCATGTCGGGGCTGCTCACCCCCGGCCTGACCACCGTCGACTGGGACATCGACGGCATCGTCAGGGCCGCGGTGCGCCTCATCGCGGCCGCGGCCGACGGCGGCACCCGCCGCCGCCGCGTGGTCCAGGAGCCGACGCTCAGGGAGCGTGGCTCGGTCGCGCAAGCGCCGCCCGCGCCTCGTCCAGCTCGTCGGTGAGCTGCCCGTCGGGTCGTGCCCCCTTGCGGGCCCGCACGGCGGCGGCGCGCTCGCAGGCCAGCACGATCTCCAGCGGTTCGAGGCAGCGCAGCGCGTGGCGGGCGGCCTGGGTGGCGAAACCGGCGTGGTCCTCGGTGCCCAGCGAGATCACCGCGGTCCCGGTCGTCACGGGGGCCGCGAGGTGGCGCAGCTCGGCCAGGGCGTCCTGGGCCACGTACTCCAGGATCATCAGGCCGGAGGCGCCCGGCCGGTCGGCCAGGAAGGGCAGCTGCCCGGTGTAGGCCGGGTTCATGAGGGTGGCCAGGCGGGCGGTGCTGAGCTGGGCGGTCTGGGCCAGCGCGGCGCGCAGCGCGTCGAGGGCCGGGGCCACCGGAGCCGAGTGGAAGTTGCCGTTGTGCCAGGCCAGGGTGCCGGTGATGAGCGGGTTCTCGGTGGCGGCGTTCAGGTCGGTCTCGACGGTGGCGGTGGCACGCTCCAACGCGTCCACGGCCGCGCCGTGCACCTGCGCGAAGGCGCGGTAGCCGTACGGGTCCTGGACGCGGGTGGCCAGCTCGTGGGTGAGCAGGCCGCGCAGGCGTCCGGCCACGCGCGACTGGCCCGGATGCGGCCTGGCCTCCTGGACGGCGGCGGCCAGCGGCTCGGCGGAGGCGTCGACCGCGGTGAAGGACAGGGCGGCCACCTCGACCGCCGCCTCCAGCAGAGCGCCCAGCCGGTGGCAGGCCAGCGCGGCGTCGGCCAGCGTGGCCGCGCCCGAGCTGATGAAGGGCAGCGCGTCGCCGGAGGCGAGCGCGAAGCGCGGCCCGGCCGTCTCCTCGCCCGCCCGCCGCCAGGGCACCTCGCCCAGCAGGCACAGGGCCGTGGTGGCGAGCGCGGTCAGGTCGCCGGTGCCGATCGCGCCGTACGTGCGGACCGGCGGCGTAAACCCGCCCGCGACCGCCTCGGCCAGGACGGGCAGCACGGCCGGGTCGATGCCCGAGCCGCCCGCCATGAGCTGGTTGAGCCGTACGACGAGCATGGCCCGCGCGCGTTCGGCCGCCACCAGGGGACCCGCTCCGCAGGCGTGACTGCGCAGCAGGCCGAGGCCGGGGGAGTCGAGCCGGACGTCCCGGTTGGCGCCCACGCCCGTGCTGCGGCCGTAGACGGGGCCGGTCAGCCCCTGGGCGGTGGCCCACGAGGCCCGGGCACGATCGAGGGGACCGATCGTGACCCGGGCCCGGCCGTGGGCGGCTTCGTGTACCTGGGCGCAGGTCAGGCCGGCGCCGTTGAGCTGCATGGGAGGGGGTCAGTCGTTGTCGGGGATGAACAGGCCGAGCAGCCAGCTGACCACGCTGATGATGATCGCGCCCCAGAAGGCGGCCGGGTAGAAGTTGTCGACGTGGAAGGGGATGTCGAACTGGCCGGCGATCCAGCTCGTCAGCAGCAGCATGCCCGCGTTGATGACGAGGAGGAACAACCCGAGGGTCAGCACGATGACCGCGCAGCCCAGCGCCTTGACGATCGGCTTCACGATGGCGTTGACGACACCGAAGATCAGGGCCACGAGGAGCAGCACACCCCAGTACTTGGCCGAGTTCTCCGGGGCGGTGATCCGGATGCCGTCGAGGAGCTGGATGGCGACCCAGAGGGCGGCGGCCGCGGCCACGGTTCTGATGATGAATCTCACGCTGGTTGATCCTCCCACTTCGCGATCGCCGGCGCGATACATCGACGGCGCGAAGCCGGTCGATCACGCGTGGTGGCGGCGGTTACCTGTGACTCATGTCGGGAAAGGGAGCGGGATGGACGCTAATGGTCTTGATTCGTTGCCCGCGGCGGAGTTGCACGACCGAGCGGTGCGGTACGCCGTACGCCATGGGGATCTGGGCTTCCTGTGGAACCTGCTGAAGGTGATCCCGGCCGCCGAGGCCGCGAGCGGTCACGAGAGTGAGACCGCCAACGACCTCAGCCGGGTGTCCGCGCTGCTCAGCGACGCGCTCGCGGCGGGCGAGGGTGAGCTGGGCGAGGCGTTGCGCCCGATCTACCTGGAATACCTGCGGGATCATCCCGACGCCTGAGCCGTGCTCAGCCGGCCAGGCGCGCCCCCGCGGCGATGCCCGAGATGCCCGGCGTGCTGACCTCCTGGCCGTCCCGGAGCACGATCATGGTGTCGTACGCGCCGGCCTCGGCCAGGTCGGTCGCGAACCGCCTGGCCAGGGTGGGGCCCATGGCGTACATGGCGGTGGCGTAGGCGTCGGCCACGCCGAGGTCGGGGCCGATCACGGTGACCGAGCCGAGCGTCTGCTGGCGCTCCCCGGTGCGCGGGTCCACCACGGCCGCGCCGCCCGAGGTGGCGATGCCGAGGTCGTGGGCGAACAGCGCCTTCCTGACGACGTCGGTGTGCGGGTCGCGGATGCCGACGCGCCACGGCTTGCCCGGGGCGGCCGAGCCGCGCACCCTGATGTCGCCGCCCGCGTTGATGCGGTGGTCACCGGCGCCCGCGTTGCACAGCGCCCGCGACAGGCGTTCCAGGGCCCAGCCCTTGATGTAGCCGGAGGGGTCGATCACGCCGTTGATCCGGTGCTCGAACCAGCCGCCGGTCGCCTCGCCCAGCTCCTCGCAGCGGTGCAGGACCTCGACGAGCTCGGGGATCTGCCTGATGGTCAGGCCGTGGTTCAGGCGCCAGATCTGACTGTCCTCCTTGGCCGGGCTGAAGGTGTCGGCCACCCAGCGCAACCAGGAGAAGGCGTCGTCGAGCAGGGGGTGAGCTCTCGGGCCGGCAGAGCCGTGCGGATGTCCACGCTGACGGGCATGCCCATGACCGTGTCGACACGGGCGCTTCCGGGGAAAATCGTCACCTGGCCTCCTTGTCCGCTGCCCACGCTCTCACGTCGGCCGTAACGTGGGGCTAAACCTTTTGCCCTAGTTTGAAACGCACCTGTGACCTCGGGATCGCCAGGCGTGACAACGCGCCGCCGACGTACCGGGTGAACGGGCGCGGGCCCTCGACGACCACCTCGCGCTCGGCGATGTCGGGGATCTCGCGGCTGAGTCCGGAGGCGCTGATGCGCTCCTTGGCCCTCGGGTCGTGCTCGGCGCCGGTGACGAGGATGAGGCCGTACCTGGCCTCCAGGTCGCGCAGCTCGCTGGTGGCGCGCTCGGCCCGGTAGACCGCCACGGTGTCCGTCCCGGTGCCGCCGGTCAGCTGGGCGCGCAGGGTCTCCGGGTCCATGCCGGACGCGATCAGCACTCTGCCCCTGGTCTCGGGGACGACCGTGTGGCTGCGGACCGCCATGACCGCCGCCATCGCGTACAGCAGGAGCGAACCGACGCGGCTGAGTTCCGTCACGTACGCGGTGGAGCTCAGCTCGTGGGCCACCAGCAGCGCGCCGGCCAGGTAGCCGCCGAGCCGCAGCCGCTGCCTGGCCTGTTCGGTGCGGAGCAGATCGGCGGCCTTGACGATGGCGAAGCCGAGCGCGACGAGCAACGCCGCGGCGGCGTACGCGGTGGGCCGCCAGGGGTAGCCGAACCCGGGCTGGATCGCGCCGAACTCGGCGACCGCGACCCCGCACCAGAAGAGGATGGGACCGTGACTCGCATTCACCTCACTAGCCATGTCTACGACGATGCTGAAAGAACATGAGAGCTTTCTGAGTAAGGTCTGAAACATGGCTAACGTGCGTGTTGAGCGGACAGAAGACGGCGGTTTCCGGGCCACGAACGCCCGCGGCGCCGAGGTGAAGATCGGCGGCGGCGACGACGAGGGCGTGTTCACCCCGGTCGAGCTGCTGCTCGCGGCGGTGGGCGGCTGCAACATCGTGACCGTCGAGCCGCTCACGGCCAAGCGCGGGCACCGGCTGGTGCGCCTGGCCATGACGGTGGAGTCGGAGAAGGTCGAGCCGAACAAGCTCGGGCCGGTGACGGTCACCTACGACGTGGAGCTGCCCTCGGAGGAGGCCGACGAGGTCTTCAGGGCGGTGGCCGGGCGGGTGCACGACAAGTACTGCACGGTGAGCAGATCGTTGCAGGACGGTACGGAGGTTCGATTGGAGCTTCCCTAGTCGGATTAAACGCTTATTCGACCCCGTTATGACGCGACCGTTGCATTCGTCTCGGTAGCGTTGTAGCAGGTCGAGAGGCCACAACAGACCTTCACCGATGCGGACGCGGAGGGGGACCGCGGTCCGCGAGTGCGGGACCGCCGACGTTTTTGGGGGAAGACGTCGGCCTGGACCGCCACCGATCGGGGCCGGGCAGATTTGGGGGAACTGCCCGGCCCCGATCCATGCCCGGACCCGTGCCCCGGTCCGTGTCCCGATCCATGCCCGCAGCCGACCCCGGCGCTGTCCCGTCTGCCATCGGTCATGCGTATTGTCCTGTGGTGTGAAGAAAGTTCTCATCGACTGCGACCCCGGCATCGACGACGCGCTCGCCCTGGCCCTCGCCGCCGGCTCCCCCGACCTCGACATCGTGGGCGTCACCACCGTGGGCGGCAACGTCGACCTGGAGCTGACCACCGCGAACGCGCTGGCGCTCAGGGAGTTCCTCGACCTCGGCGACGTGCCGGTCACACCCGGCAGCGCGGGCGCCCTGCTGCACCGCACGGTCCGCGCCGGCCACGTCCACGGCGACACCGGTCTCGGCGACGTCGTCCTGCCCGCCCCCGTGCGCGCCCTGTCCGAGGGCCACGCGGTGGACTTCATCGTGGACGCCCTGCGTGCCGCGCCGGGCGAGATCACGCTGGTCGCGGTGGGCCCGCTGACCAACATCGCGCTCGCCGTACGCCGCGAGCCCCGCGTCGTGGAGTGGGCCCGGGAGCTGGTGATCATGGGTGGCTCGTACACCCGCGGGAACCACAACCCGGCGGCCGAGTTCAACATGCTGGCCGACCCCGAGGCCGCGGCGATCGTCTTCGAGGCCGGCTGGCAGGTACGCCAGCTCGGCCTCGACGTGACCCTGTCCGCCCTGGTCACCGCGGACGTGCTCGACCGCATGCGGCCGCTCGGCCGGCTGTCGGAGCTGCTGGTGCCCGCCGCGCAGTTCTACGGCGTGGTGACGGCCGAGGGCGGCCCGGCCATCCACGACGCCTGCGCGGTGGCGTACGTGCTGGACCCGTCGCTGTTCACCTGCGTGCCGGCCGTGGTGAACGTGGAGACCGCCGGGACGTACACGCGGGGGATGACCGTCACCGACTTCGACCTGCGCGGGCGGCAGGCGAACGCGCTGGTGGCGACGTCCGTGGACGTGAAGGGCTTCTGGGACCTGGTGCTGGAGGCGTACGGGCGGCTGGGGCAGCGGCTCGGCTGATGTGCGGGCACCGTCCGGCGGCTGATACAGTTAAGCCTGTTGCGCCGCTAGCTCAGTTGGTTAGAGCAGCTGACTCTTAATCAGCGGGTCCGGGGTTCGAGTCCCTGGCGGCGCACCACACCGAAGCCGCCTGGTTCACCAGGCGGCTTCGCTGCTTTCCGGGCCCCTCCGTTCCCCGCGGCTTGCGACAATCGGGCGGTGGACGAGACGTTTCTGGGATGGCTGGCGGGGCTGGGGCGCGAGCGGCTGGCCGAGCTGCTGGCGGCGCGGCCCGACGTGTTGCGGCCCGTGCCGCCGCGGCGGCTGGCCGAGCTGGCCGAGCGGCTCGACGCGCCGGAGTCGGTGCACCTGGCGCTGTCCCGGACACCGCTGCCCTGCCTGCTGCTGGTGGAGGCGATCCTGGTGTCGGCCCGCAGCGGCCGGCCGCTGTCCGAGCTGGTGGCCGCCGGCGCCGACCTGCCGGGGCTGATCGACCGGCTCGAACGCGTCGCGCTCGTACGGCGGGGCGAGGGCGGGTCGTTGCACCCGGCCGCCGGGTTGCCCGCGGTGCTGCCGACGCCCCTGAGGCTCGGTCCCGACCTGGCCTCGGTCCTGACGCACGTCACCGTGGCCGAGCTGACCGACGTGCACCGGCGGCTGGGCGGCAGGGGGACGGCCCGCAAGGCCGTGCTGGTCGAGTCGATCACGGCGGCCCTCGCCGACCCCGACCGGCTGGCCCGGCAGGTCGCCCATGCCCCCGCCGGAACCCGTGAGCTGCTGGACGACTTCCTCCAGCGCGGCCCCGGGCGCGTGCTCGACGAGTTCCCGGCACGCGGCCACCGCCGGCAGCGGCCCGCGGCGACCCCGGTGCAATGGGCCGCCGACCACGGCCTGATCTGGAGCGTCGACTGGGAGCGCACCTACGTCATGCCCATGGAGGTCGCGCTCGCGCTGCGCGGACGCGACTACCGGGTCGAGCTTCCGTCCGGGCCGCCCGCGGTCCGGACGCGGCCGGTCGCCGCCGACCTGGTCGCGCACGAGGCGTCCGTGGCCGCCCTGCGCCTGCTGGACCGGGCCGCGGCGCTGCTGCAGGCCGCGGCGGGGGAGCCGTTGCCCGAGCTGAAGGGCGGTGGCGTCGGGGTGAAGGAGGTGCGCCGCCTGGCGAGCCGGCTCGGCTGCGACGAGGACGAGGTCCGCCTGCTGCTGGATCTGACGCACGCCGCCGGGCTGCTGGGCGCCAACCCGGTCACGCAGGTGCGCACGCGGCGGGCGACCGAGACGCGGCGCACCGGCGTCTCACCGACCAAGGGGTTCGACGCCTGGTTGCGGCTCTCGCCCGCCGACCGGTACGTCGCGCTGGTCGAGGCGTGGTGGCGGCTGCCGATCAGCCCCACCCGCCGGTACGACGGCAAGCCGCGCCTCCCCGGCCCCCGCCGGGACCGGGACGCCGTCCAGCGTCATCCGCGAGGTGGTCTTCGGCCTTCTTCCGGGCGCGGCGTCCGTGGTGGACGCGGAGGAGGTGGCGCGGGCCGCGAGCTGGCACCTCCCGCTGGTGCAGCGGGAGAGCTGCCGCGAGGTCGTGCTGGCGGTGCTGGCCGAGTCGAGGCTGCTCGGACTGGTCGGCGCGGACGCCCTCAGCCCGCCCGGCCTGGCACTCCGGGCGACCCTTCCCGCCCTGTCCGTCGGGGAAGGCGCCGGTGAGAAGGCCGCGCCGGGGGGCGTGGACGAAGCCGCGGAGGGGCTGCTGGCGGGGGCCCGGCAGACGGCCTTGTTCGGGACCGACCTGACCGCCGTCGTCACCGGGCCTCCGGCCGCCGCCCTGGCGGAGGTGCTCGACCGGGCCGCCGACCGCGAGCCCGGCGGTTCGTGGCGGTTCGGCCCGTCCTCGGTGCGCCGTGCCCTGGACGCCGGCCACACCGCCGACGGCCTCGTCGCGGCTCTGGCCGAGGTGGCCACCGGCCCGCTGCCGCAGCCGTTGACGTACCTCGTCCACGACGTCGCGCGGCGGCACGGCGAGATCGGCGTGGTCCCCGTGGGCTGCTGCGTGGTCGGCGACGACGAGGCCCTGCTGGCCGAGCTGGCCGCGCATCGCAGGCTGGCCAAGCTGCGTCCGCGCCTGCTGGCGCCCACCGTCCTGGCCAGCGCGCTCGACCCGGCGCAGACCCTGGCCCTGCTCAGGGAGGCCGGCTACGCGCCGGTCGCCCGCGAGGCCGACGGCTCGCTCACCGTGACCGGCCGCACGCCCCGGCGCGCCCCGGCCCGTCCGTCCGGCCGCGAGCGGGCGGTCCTCAGCCCGGAACGCGCCGCCGCCTGGCTGGTCGCCACCGCCGGCGAGCCGCTGCCGAGCCACCACGGCATGCGCGACGTCTTCGCCCGGTACGCCACCGCCCTGCCCCCCAAGGCCCGCGAACGGGTGGCGATGGAGCTGCAGTACCATGGCACCGCCCGGATCGTCCACGACGGTGAGGAGCTCACCGTCAGCGGCCCGGAGGTGCGCGGCGCCGACCTCGACGTGTGGTGCCACGAGCCCGCCGAGTTCCGGCTGCTGGACCTGGCGAAGATCACCAAGGTGCTGACCTGATCAGGCGTCCAGCTCGTCGCGGGCCGCCATCAGGGCGAAACCGAGCAGGTTCAGCCCCCGCCAGGTCGCCGCGGACGCGGCGCGCTCGTCGTCGGCGGCCAGGCCGATGCCCCAGACCCGGTCCAGCGGGCTGGCCTCGACCAGCACGCGCGCGCGGGTGCCTACCAGGAACTCCCGCAGGTCCGGGTGCGCCCCGAACTTGGCGAGGGAGGCCCGGGTGACGATGTCGAGCCGGTGGGCCGCCCACACGGCCTCGTCGAAGCCGCGCACGGTGCGGCCGAGCTTCTTGGCCTCGCCCGGGGTCGCGGCCAGGAGGATCCGGCCGGCGCTGTCGTGGTCGCCGAACAGCCACGCCTTGTGGGCCATCATGTAGTGCTCGGCCGAGGCGAAGGTGTGGCCGCCCTCGGTGAACGTCACCGGCCACCACTGCGACAGGCAGCCGCGGCCAGGGCCGCCGTCGCGGGCCGGGCGGTGGCCCCAGAAGTAGAGGTAGCGCAGCCGGCGGCCGTTCCGCTCCGCCTCGACGGCCTCGTCCACGGTACGGGGAAGCTGGTCGGACACGGCTCAACCGTCCCACAGGGGACGGACGTCAGCCAAGCCGATTAAGGCCGGCGGATCATGGCCTGTTTGGCCGCCGCGAACTCCTCGTCGGTCAGCACCCCGGGACGGTGCAGCTCGGCCAGGCGGCGTCAGCGGGCCGCCGCGCGGATGATTATGATCATGACGGCGGGAAATGATCTAGTTTTCTCCGCCATGACCCCCTGACCCCGAAGGGATGTCCATGTCCAAGCTCACCCGCGCCGCCGCCACCTCCGTCGCGGCCGTCGCCCTGGCCGCGACGTGCACCGCGATGACCGCACCCGCCGCCTCCGCCACCACCTCGGCCGCCTCGGCCGCCGCCTCCACCTGGATCAAGTACGGCGACTACAGCAGTGAGGCCAAGTGCATCGCCAAGGGCAAGGAGCTCAAGGCGAACGGCACCTACCTGTCGTACTTCTGCCAGTACACCGGCTTCTTCACGCTGATGGTGCTGACCCGATAGCCGCCTGACCGGCCGCGGCCCGGAGGCTTGTCCTTCGGGCCGTCCGCCGGTCAGAGCCGGCGGATCATGGCCTGCTTGGCCGCCGCGAACTCCTCGTCGGTCAGCACCCCGGAACGGTGCAGCTCGCCCAGCTCGGCCAGGCGGCGCAGCACCGCGTCGTGGGCGTCGCCGCCGGCGGCCGGCGGCTCCAGCTCCTCGGGCCGCTCGCGCGGCAGCCGGGCCAGCACCGCGGCGCCGACCAGCGCGGTCGCGCCGCCGAAGCGCTGGATGCCCCACGAGACGCAGTGGGGGTCCTTCTGCGGGGACGCGCCGGGCCCGTCGCCCTTGAGCCGGAAGCGGAGGGTGCCGTAGCCGAGGCCGGACTGCGGTTTCCACTCCACGCCCACCAGCTCGGCCAGCGGGAACTCCTGCGACCCCGCCCGTTCCTTCTCCGAGCTGGCGAAACCCGTCCATTCCAGGCGTACGCGCTCGCCGTCGAAGATCGCCGTGCCGTCGCCCGCCGTGGCCGAGACGGGGATGGCAGGGCCGGGAAGGAGATAGTGCTCGCAGGGGCCGCTGGGCGTCTGGTTGATCTCCAGGGTGTCGCGGACCTCGTCGGCGAAGTACTGGGCCGCGCCGGCGCGCTCCTTGGGCACCGCCAGCCGGTACGGGTCGGCGGGGGCGGCCAGCGATCCGGCGACGAGGTCGGACAGGGGGTCGGCGCCGTAACGCAGGCGAAGGCGGAGCTGGCCGCCCTTGCGGCCGGGCTCGAACGCGCACGTCGCGATGGCCTCCAGCGGCACGGCGACCTCGCCGAGCACCTTGCGGAGCTCGTGGACGTCCTTGTCGCCGCCAGGGACGATGCGCAGCATCTCTCCGTTGAACGTCCACGAGCCGTCGGGAACGGCGATCTCGGTCATATTCTCAGCCTAGGACGTCGAGAGGAGCCCGATGAAGATCTTCACGAGCTGGATGTCGTGGGGCCAGGCCGCCGGCCCCCTGGCCGAGGCGCTCCCGTCGCAGGCCGTCACGAGGTTGCGCGAGGCGGTGCGTTTCGCCCGGACGCAGCACGGCGTGCAGCAGCGTCCCACCGGGCGGCCGTACGTGGAGCATCTGCTGGAGGCGCTGGAGGTGGCGGTGGCCGGGGCGCAGGTGCGCGACCCCGACGTGCTGACCGCGATCGTCCTGCACGACGTGCTGGAGGACACCGCGTGCACCGAGCGGGAGCTGGCCCGGCGGTTCGGCGCGGAGGTGACCGGGCTCGTCCGCTGGGTGACCAGGCCCGCCGGGCGCGCGAAGGCCGACCACCTGGCCGCGCTGGCCAAGGCCCCGGCGCAGGCGGTGCTGGTGAAGCTGGCCGACCGGGTGAGCAACGTGCAGGAGTTGCAGCGCCTCCACTGGCGGTTCCAGAAGCGCTACTACCACGAGACCGTCACCCACATCGTGCCGCTGGCCGCGCCCCACCCCTGGTTCGCCGAGTGGTACGAGGAGTGGCGGCGGCCGTGGGCCAGGCGCGTGGCCCGCTACCCGGACTGACCTCCCAGCCGGGCCAGCCGGTTGCGCACGCCGTCGAAGTGCGCGTACACGGCCGACACCGCGGCGGCCCGGTCGCCGGCCAGCACCGCGGCGTAGATGTCGCGGTGCCGCCTGGCCACGTCGCCGGGCGGCTCGTCGGGGGCGCCGAGGTGGTCGCGGAGCTGGTGGTAGACGTCCCAGAACGCGCCGAGGAGCTGGCTGACCAGCGGGTTGCCGAGCGGCCGGTAGAGCAGGTCGTGGAAGAGCCGGTCGGTCTCGGGGGAGACCTCGCCGACCTGCGACTCGTGGTCCATGCGGGCCATGACGTCGGCCACCGGGGCGAGGTCGGCCTCCGGGCCGAGGTCGATCAGCCGCTGGACGAGCCCACTCTCCAGGATCTCGCGGATCTCGATGAGGTGCGCCAGGTGGTTGCGGCCGTTCTGGAGGGTGATGCGGCTGTGGAAGGCCAGCTCGTCCACCAGCCCGGACAGCGACATCCGGCCCACGAACATGCCGAAGCCGTGGCGGATGTCCACGATGCCGACCGCCTGCAGGGCCTTCAGCGCCTCCCGGACGGAGTTGCGGCTGACCTGGAGCTCCTCCATGAGCTCCGACTCCGTGGGCAGCGGGTCACCCGCGACCAGCCCGCGCCTGACGATCAGGTCTTTGACGCCCTCCTGGGCCTCGACGGCCCGGCTGGGACGTGCCGGACGCGGGACTGCGGCCATGAAGCTTCCTTTCATCGTAGGTAACATTCCGGAAATCCTCTGTTGACCTCAAGACGCTCTGGCGTTTAGCGTCCACGTTACGCACAAGATAGGACATGGGATGTCCTACGTTCTACCTGTTCCCCCCAGGAGGCATCCGTGAGCTCTGAGTTCAGCCGCCGTGACTTCCTGCGCTACAGCGGGGCCACGGGTGCGGCGGCGTTCATCGCGGCCACCCTCTCCGCCTGTTCCGGAGGCCCGGCCTCGACCGGCTCGGTCGGCGCCGGATCGAACAAAGACCTGATCACCGCCGTCATCGGCTACGGCAACGACCAGAGCTGGGACCCGACGCAGACCGCGTCGGCGTTCGCGATGGCCGGGATCAGTCACGTCTACGAAGGGCTGCTCGACACCGACCCGGTCACCCGGGAGCCGTACCCGGCCCTGGCGACGGCGCTGCCCGCCGACGCCAACGCCACGTCGTGGACGTTCGCCCTGCGCGAGGGCGCCAAGTGGCACGACGGGCAGCCGGTCACCGCCGACGACGTGGTCTTCACCTTCGAGCGCATCCTCGGCCCCGACAACGTGCTGACCGGCAACTTCTTCAAGCCGTGGCTCCAGGAGGTGAAGAAGGTGGACGACCGGACCGTGGAACTGGTCCTGAAGTTCCCCTTCCCCGACGCGGCGCCCCGGCTGACCATCGCCAAGATCATGCCGAAGCACGTGTTCAGCCAGGCGGGCGCGTGGGACAAGGCCAAGAGCGGCATGGCGGTCGGCTCCGGGCCGTACAAGCAGGCGGCGCACAACCCCAAATCCAACACCTCCTTCGAGGCGTTCGACGCCTACAACGGCCCCCGCCCGGCCACCGTCAAGAAGATGAACTGGCTGACCATCGTGGACGCCTCCGCCCGGGTGGCCAAGATCTCCGGCGGCTCGGCCGAGGCGCAGATCGCCGACAACATCCCGTACGCCAACGTCGACCAGCTCAAGCAGCAGGGCCTCACGGTCGAGGGCGGCAAGGGCATGAACCACATGTTCCTGATGTTCAACACCGCCGCCAAACCCTTCGACGACGTACGCGTCCGCCAGGCGCTGCACTACGCCATCGACAAGCAGAAGATGATCGACGTGGCGCTCAAGGGCCACGGCACGGCCTCCAGCTCCTTCCTCAACGAGGGCCACCCCGACCACCGGCGCGCCTCGGTCGTCTACGACTACGACCCCGACAAGGCCAAGGCGCTGCTGAAGGAGGCGGGCGTGACGAACCTGACGGTCAACCTCATGGCCGTCAACGTGAGCTGGATCGTCGACTGCCTGCCCACCATCGCCGCCTCCTGGGAGGCCGTCGGGATCAAGACCACGCTGGAGCCGCAGGACACGGCCGCGCTGTTCACCAAGATGGACCAGTTCCAGGACTACCAGGTGGTCGCGGCGGCCTCGAACCCCAACCAGTTCGGCATGGACGCCGACCTGATCCTGCACTACAACTACGTGCCCGGCGGCCTGTGGATGAAGTACAGCCACTGGGACGGCAGCAAGGACGCCGAGAAGCTGTTCGCCATGATGGACGCGGCCGGCAAGGAGACGGACAAGGCCAAGAAGAGCGAGCAGATCCACAAATATCTGGACCTGGTCGCCGAGCAGGCCGTGCTCTACCCCGTCGTCCACAACGAGCTGATGACCGCCTGGGACCCGAAGAAGCTCTCCGGCATCCGCGCCCAGCCGTACCCCGGCATCAACCTGCTGCAGGCCAAGAGGACATGACGCTCGTACTCAGGATGCTGCTGCGGCGGCTCCTCATCCTGATCCCGCTGGTCCTGGGCGTGGTCGCGTTCGTGTTCATCGTGATGCGCTTCTCGGGCGTCAAGCCCGAGTACGCCTACTTCCAGGGCGCGAACCCCACCGCGGAGCAGATCCACCGCTTCCAGGAGGAGAACGGCCTGCTGGACCCGCTGCCGTTGCGGTACGTGCGCTTCGTCGCCGACCTCGCCCAGGGCGACATGGGCACCAGCGTGCTCACCAAGAAGCCGGTCGTCGAGTCGGTGACCACCGCGCTGCCGCTGACCCTGCAGCTCACGTTCCTCGGCCTGGCCGTGGCGGTCGTGCTCTCGCTGGTGTTCGGCGTGACCGCGGCGCTGTTCCGCGACCGCTGGCCCGACCAGGCGATCCGGGTCGTGTCGCTGGTCGGCGTGGCGGCCCCGGCGTTCTGGCTGGCGCTGCTGATGATCCAGTGGCTGGCGGTCGGCGAAGGGCTGTTCCCGACCGGCGGCTACATCAATCCCGCCGACTCCCTCACCGGCTGGCTGCAGTCGATGACGCTGCCCGCGCTGTCGTTGTCGCTGCCGATCGCCGCCCAGCTCACCCGCATCATCCGCACGTCGATGGTCGAGGAACTGGACCGGGACTACGTGCGCACCGCGATCGGCAGCGGCCTGCCGATGATCGTCGTGGTCGGCCGCAACGTGCTGCGCAACGCGCTCATCAACCCGCTGACCGTGCTCGGCCTGCGCATCGGCTACCTGATCGGCGGCACGGTGGTCATCGAGACGATCTACGGCCTGCCCGGCATGGGCCAGCTCATGATCAACGCGGTGCGCGACGGCGACCCGGCCGTGGTGCAGGGCGTCGTGCTCACCATCGCGATCGGCTTCATGGTGGTCAACCTGGTCGTCGACATCCTCTACCTGCTGGTCAACCCCCGCCTGAGGAGTGCCGCCTGATGAGAAGCGGACTCACCGAACGCCTGTCCAGGCCCGGCGTCGCCTTCCGTCGCCTTCCGGCGGCGTCGTGGCCGGCGGTCGGCGTCGTCGTCCTGGTCGTGCTGGCCGCCCTGTTCGCGCCGCTGATCGCGCCGCACTCGCCGTACTTCCAGGAGGCCGCCGGCGGCGGCCCGTCGGCCGCGCACTGGATGGGCCTCGACAGCGCCAACCGCGACATCCTGTCCAGGCTCCTGTACGGCGCCCGCTGGTCGCTGATCATCGGCCTCGGCGCCACCGGCCTCGCCCTGGTCGCCGGGGCGGTCGTCGGCGCGGTCGCGGCCACCTCGCGCCGGGTCGTGGACGAGACCGTCATGCGCGTGCTCGACGTGATCATGGCCTTCCCCGGCATCGCGCTGGCCGCCGTGCTGGTCGCGGTGTTCGGCGGCAGCATCCCGGTGCTGGTCATGGCCATGGCCTTCCTCTACATGCCGTCCGTGGCCAGGGTCGTGCGGGCCAACGTGATCGCCCAGTACGGCGAGGACTACGTGGCGGCCGAGCGCGTCATCGGCGCGCGCACGCCGTACATCGTGCTCAGGCACGTCGCGGTCAACTGCGCGGCGCCGGTACTGGTGTTCTGCACGGTGATGGTGGCCGACGCGATCGTGTTCGAGGCGTCGTTGTCGTTCATCGGCGCCGGCGTACGCCCGCCCAACCCGTCGTGGGGCAGCGTCATCGCCGACGGCAAGAACCTGGTGCTGCTCGGCGGCTGGTGGGCCACGGTCTTCCCCGGCCTGCTGATCCTGATCACCGTACTGGCCCTGAACATCCTGTCCGAGGGCATCTCCGACGCCTGGGCCGCCCCGGTACGCAGGGCCGCCCCCAAGAAGGAAGACGCCTACGAGCAGGCCGCCCCCGGCACCGGCCAGGTCGTCGAGCTGCCCGGCCTGGCCGAGGCCGCCCGCCGGCTGGCCGGACGCGCCCGCCCGCTGCCCGAAGGACAGCCGATCCTCAGCGTCGAACGCCTGAGGATCGGCTTCGACCCCGGCGTGGACATCGTGGACGGCGTCGGCTTCGAGGTGTGGCCCGGCGAGGTCGTCGGCCTGGTGGGGGAGTCCGGCTGCGGCAAGTCGCTGACCGCCCTGACCGTCATGGGCCTGCAACCGCGCCAGGCCCGGGTCGGCGGTCACGTGCGCTTCGACCAGAAGGAGCTGCTGGCGCTGCCGCGCCGGGCCCGCCGCCGCCTGCTCGGCCACGAGATGGCGATGATCTACCAGGACGCGCTGTCCTCGCTCAACCCGGCCATGACCATCAGGGCCCAGCTCAGGCAGCTCACCCGCAGGGGCGGCCGGCGTACCCCGGCCGAGCTGCTCGAACTCGTCGGCCTCGACGCCCGCCGCACCCTGTCCGCCTACCCGCACGAGCTGTCGGGCGGCCAGCGGCAGCGGGTGCTGATCGCGATGGCGCTCTCGCGCGACCCCAAGCTCATCGTCGCCGACGAGCCGACGACCGCGCTCGACGTGACCGTCCAGGCGCAGGTCATCGAGCTGCTGTTGCGGCTGCGCGAGGAGCTGGGGTTCGCGCTGATCCTGGTCTCGCACGACCTGGCCCTGGTCGCCGACGTCACCGACCGCGTCGTCGTCATGTACGGCGGCCAGATCGTCGAGACCGGCGCCACCGCCGCCCTGGTCGGCGAGCCCGCCCACCACTACGCGCGGGGGCTGCTCGGCTCGGTGTTGTCGCTGGAGTCGGGGGCCGAGCGGCTGACGCAGATCCCCGGCGTGGTGCCCGCGCCCGCCGACTTCCCGGCCGGGTGCAGGTTCGCCGACCGGTGCCCGATGGCCACCGGCGTGTGCCGTACGCAGACCCCGGTGCTGGCCGGAGAGGCCAGGCGGCACGCGGTGGCCTGCCACCACCCGGCGGTCGAACTCGCAGGGAGTGAGACACGTGCTTGAGCTGAACGACGTGCACGTCGTGCACAAGGCCCGCTCGGGAGGGCTGTTCGCGCGGGACCGCGTGCACGCCCTGACCGCCGCCTCGCTGACCGTCGCGCCCGGCGAGACCGTCGGGATCGTGGGGGAGTCGGGCTGCGGGAAGTCCACGCTGGCCAAGGTGCTGGTCGGGTTGCAGCGGCCGACCTCGGGAACCGTGCGCCTGAACGGCCGCGACCTGTGGACGCTGAAGCAGGACGAGCGGCGCACGCTCGTCGGCGGCGGCGTCGGACTGATCTTCCAGGACCCGTCCACGGCGCTCAACCGGCGGCTGCCGGTCGGCCGGATCCTGCGCGACCCGCTCGACGTGCACCGCCGGGGCACCCCCGGCGAGCGCGAGGCCCGCGTGCGCGAGCTGCTGGACCTGGTCGGCCTGCCCGCCGGAGTGGCCGGCGCGCTGCCCGGCCAGCTCTCCGGCGGGCAGCGGCAGCGGGTGGCCGTGGCCAGGGCGCTCGCGCTCGAACCTCGGCTGGTCGTCGCCGACGAGCCCACCAGCGCCCTGGACGTGTCGGTCCGCGCCCAGATCCTCAACCTGCTGCTCGACCTCAAGGACCGGCTCGGGCTGGCGATGGTGTTCATCTCGCACGACATCCAGACCGTGCGCCGGATGAGCGACCGCGTGGTCACCATGTACCTGGGCAGGATCGTCGAGCAGACGCCCGCGCGGTCGGTGCCGGGGCGGGCCAGGCATCCGTACACGCGGGCGCTGTTCTCGGCCACCCCCGGGCTGATCTCGCCCATCACCCCGATCCCGCTGGTGGGCGCGGTGCCGTCGGCCACCAGGCCGCCGAGCGGCTGCCCGTTCCGCACCCGGTGCTGGCGGGCCGACGACCTGTGCGCGGCCGAGATGCCCGCCGCCACGCGGGCCGGGGACGACCACCTCTTCCACTGCCACCACCCGGTGGCGGCCGGAGCCACCGACCTAGAGCTGATCCAGGAGCACTCATGACAGATCCCGATGTCGCCGGGTCCGCGACGGTGACCGGCGTGATCCCCCCGGTCTGCACCCCGTTCACCCCCGGCCACGAGGTGGACGCCGCCTCCCTGACCCGGCTGGTGGACCACCTGCTGGCGGGCGGGGTGGACGCGCTGTTCGTGCTCGGCTCCTCCTCGGAGGTGGCCTACCTGACCGACGCGCAGCGGCGGGTGGTGCTGGACACGGTCGTCGGGCACGTGGGCGGCCAGGTGCCGGTGCTGGCCGGGGTGATCGACATGACCACGCCGCGGGTGCTCGAACACGCCCGCGTCGCGGCGGCGGCGGGGGCGTCCGGGCTGGTGGCGACCGCGCCGTTCTACACGCGCACCCATCCCGAGGAGATCCGCACCCACTTCCGGACGATCGCCGCCCGCGCCGGCCTGCCGGTCTACGCCTACGACCTGCCGGTCAGCGTGCACACCAAGCTGAGCGCGGACCTGCTGCTCGACCTGGCCGCCGAGGGCGCGCTCGCCGGGGTCAAGGACTCCAGCGGCGACGACGGCGGGCTGCGCCAGGTCATCATGGGCCGCCGGGCGCCGTTCAGCGTGCTCACCGGGTCGGAGGTGACCGTGGACTCCGCGCTGTGGATGGGCGCCGACGGCGTGGTGCCCGGCCTCGGCAACGTGGACCCCCACGGGTACGCCGAGCTGTACCGGGCCGCCACCCGCGGCGACTGGGAGGCGGCCAGGGCCGAGCAGGAACGCCTGGTCAGGCTGTTCGAGATCGTCCGGGTCGGTGCGGGCCGCATGGGCGGCAGCTCGGCGGGGCTGGGCGCGTTCAAGGCCGCCCTGCATCTGCGGGGCGTCATCGACTGCCCGCTCACCGCGCTGCCGCAGATCCCGCTGAACGACGACGAGACCGGCCGGGTCGGCAAGCTGCTGGCCGCCGCCGGGCTGCTGTAGCCGCCGCTCAGAGGCCGTCGGCGTGGGCGGCCCGCTCGTTCGGCACGCAGTGGGTCATCTTCAGCCCCTCCACGTCGCGCGGTCCGTTGCGCCCGAGCTTGACCAGGCGCTCCCGGTCCTCGTCGGTGAGGTCCTGGCTCGCCAGCGGCTCCAGCCGGGCGACGTCGTCCGGGGTGATGCCCAGGCCCTCGCCGACGCGCAGGCCCAGGTCGTCCTCCACGAGCAGGAAGTGCCAGACCATGCGCTCCTGGATGCGCCGGTCGCACTGGCTGAGCGCGTCGACGAAGTTGCGCACCAGGTCGTCGCGCTCCCACTGCTCCATGAGCAGGTAGCGCTGGCCGGCCTGCTTGTAGTCGTTGGTCCGCGGGATGCGCCTGCGCATGAGCCGGCCGTTGATGACCGGGCCCTCCTCGTCCAGGGTCGGGTACTCGGCCTCGCGCAGGCCGCCGCGCAGCGAGGGCTCGTAGTTGATGTGCGGGTCCTCGCCGCCGGTGTCGACGAAGTACGCCATCTGGCCGTCGCGCTGGTTGGTCCTGATGGGCGCATTCCTGGCCTGGTTGACCGGGAGTTGCAGGTAGTTCGGGCCGACCCGGTAGCGCTGGGTGTCGCTGTAGGAGAACGTCCGGCCGACCAGCATCTTGTCGTCGGAGAAGTCGAGGCCGTCCACCAGGACGCCGGTGCCGAAGGCGGCCTGCTCGTTCTCGGCGAACTGGTTCTCGACGTTGCGGTTGAGGACCAGGCGGCCGACCGGCCTGGCCGGGAACTCGTTCTCCGGCCACACCTTGGTGTCGTCGAGCGGGTCGAAGTCCAGCTCGGGGTGCTCTTCGTCGCTCATGAGCTGGACCAGCAGCTCCCACTCGGGGTGGTCGCCGCGCTCGATGGCGTCGTGCAGGTCCTTCGTGGCGTGCCCGAGGTCGCCCGCCTGGACGACCGCCGCGTCCGCCGCGGTCATGCTGCGCACGCCCTGCTTGGGCATCCAGTGGTACTTGACCAGGAACGTCTCGCCCTGCTGGTTGACCCACTTGTAGGTGTTCACGCCGAATCCCTGCATGTGCCGGTAGTCGGCGGGGATGCCGCGCGGGCTGAACAGGTTGACCAGCATGTGCATCGACTCGGGGGTCTGGGACATGAAGTCGAAGATGCGGTTCGGGTCCTGCCGGAAGGTCACCGGGTCGGGCTTGAGCGCGTGGATGACGTCGGGGAACTTGATGGCGTCCCTGATGAAGAAGACGGCCAGGTTGTTGCCCACCAGGTCCCAGTTGCCGTCCTCGGTGTAGAACTTGATCGCGAAGCCGCGCGGGTCGCGGGCGGTCTCGGCGGAGTCGCGGCCGCCGATCACGGTGGAGAAGCGCAGCGCCACGTCGGTGCGCTTGCCGGCCTCCTGGAACAGTTTGGCCCTGGTGTAGCGGCTGACCGGCTCGTCGCCGATCTTGCCGTACGCCTCGAAGTAGCCGTAGCTCAGCGCGCCCCTGGCGTGCACCACCCGTTCGGGGATGCGTTCGCGGTCGAAGTGACTGATCTTCTCCAGGAACTGGTAGTTCTCCAGCGTCGCCGGTCCGCGCGGGCCGACCGTCCGCTGGTTCTGGTTGTCGTAGACGGGATGCCCTTGTCGGTTGGTGAGCACCTCGCGCTCGTCGTTCGACTGCGGACCCTTGCTGGAGACGTCTGTCATCGCACTGTTTCCTCTCCCCGGACGAGATCTTCCCCGGCTGCCCTCAAGAACGGGTCGAAAACGGGCAAAACCTCGTCCTGGGGCGGCTACCTGCTCACGCCGTCGGCGCCCCGGCCGAGCAGGCCCAGGTCGGAGCGGCGGGGCAGGCTCTCCCAGTCGCCCTGCGAGGTCACCGCGAACGCCCCCGCCGCGCAGGCGGTGTCCAGCCGCCGTTCCGGGTCCGCCCCGGCCAGCCAGTCGGCCAGCCACCCGGCCGCGAACGCGTCCCCGGCCCCCACGGGGTCCACCTCGGTCACCCGGTACGGCCGCGCCCGGCGCAGCACTCCGCCGGACAGCTCCAGCGCGCCCGCCGACCCCGACTTGACCAGCACGTACGAGGGCCCGAGCGAGGCGAGCGCCTTGGCCAGCTCGGCCGGGTCGTCGACGTCGGCGACCAGGCGGCCCTCCGGCACGGTCGCGAACAGCACGTCCACGCCGCCGACCGTCTCCCGCAGCCAGGCGCCCGCCTCCTGCGCCGTCCACAGGGCCCGGCGGTAGTTGACGTCCAGCGAGACGAGCACGCCGGCCGCCCGCGCCGCGGCGATCGCGTGCGCCACGGTCTCCCGGGCCGACGCCGACAGCGCCGGGGTGATCGCGGAGACGTGCAGCACCCTGGCCGAGGCGATCAGCGCCGGATCGAGGTCGGCCGGCCGCAGCCGGGACCCGGCGCTGTCCTTGCGGTAGTACCGCACGTCCACGAGGTCGGCCGTGCGCCTGCCCTTGATCATCAGCCCGGTGGGGGCGTCCGGGTCGGTGACCGCGCGCACGTCCACGCCCTCGCCGGTGAGCGTGGCCCGGATCAGGTCGCCGAACTCGTCGTCGCCCACCCGCCCGGCCCACGTCGCCCGGTGGCCGAGCCGGGCCACGCCGATCGCCACGTTCGACTCGGCGCCGCCGAGGCCCAGGTCGAAGTCGCGGGCGAAGCGCAGCGGCCCGGTGCGCCGGGCGGCGAACAGCGCCATGGTCTCGCCGAAGGTCACCAGTTCGGTCATGTGGTCGGCCTGCCCAGCTTTCTGGAGATCCGCGACGCCGCCCCGGCCACCAGCGGCCCGAGCTCCCGCACCCGCGCGGCGGTGATCCGCGAGGTGAGCCCGGAGACCGAGACGGCGGCGACGACGGCGTCGTTGTGGTTGAAGATCGGCGCGGCGACGCAGCGCACCTCGGGCTCGTTCTCGCGGTCGTCCACCGCGTAGCCGCGCCGCCGGATGTGGGTCAGTTCGGCACGCAGCCGGTCGGCGTCGGTGATGGTGTGCTTGGTGATCGGGTCGAGTGCCAGCCCGGCCAGCGCCTCCTCCGGCTGCCAGGCCAGGATCGCCTTGCCGACCGCCGTGGCGTGCACCGGGCCGCGGCTGCCGATGCGCGAGGCCATGCGCACGTTCGTCTCGTTCTCCACCTTGTCGATGTAGACGACGTGCGGGTGGTCGTAGACGACCAGGTGCACGGTCTCGCGCACCTCGCTCATCAGCCGGTGCGACTCCTCGGCGGCGACCGCGCGCAGGTCCAGCGTGGCCAGGTACGCCTGCCCGAGCTGGAGGGTGCCGTGCCCCAGCCGGTACGCCCCGGTCCTGCGGTCGCGTTCGAGCAGCCTGGCCTCCACGAGCGGGACGGTCAGCCGCAGCACCGTGCTCTTGGACAGGCCCACGCCCTCGGCGAGCTGGGTGAGCGACAGGCCGGTGTGGCCGCGTACGTGGTCCAGGACGGCCAGAGCGCGCCGGAGCGAGGCGGACTGGTTGCGTTCGGGCACGCAAGTCACCATATTCGATGAAATTTCGCGAAATGCAGCACCCTGTTGTGCACTGCACAACATCTCCTGACAAGTCTTCTCGACTCCTGGGCGAATTCCTAGTGTCTGCGCAGGAGGTAATAGTGAAGTTTCTTTACTTTGCCGCGGCCGGAACGGCCCTGCTCACGCTGGCCGCCTGCGCGCCCTCGACCGCTCCCGCCTCCGGCGGCGGCGACGAGCGGAGGGGGACGCTGCGCGTCTGGCTCTTCGACGAGCCCAACCGGGCCCCCAAGGACAAGGTCGTCAACGAGGCGATCAAGGAGTTCACCGCCGCGCACGCGGACGTCAAGGTCGAGGTCACCTACATCCCCACCACGCCCGCCCGGCACGAGAAGTTCAAGGGCGCCTTCAACGACCCGGCCAGCTCCCCGGACGTCGCCGAGTACGGCAACACCGACCTCGCCGAGTACGCCGCCGCCGGCGGATTCGCCGACCTCACCGCCGACCTGAAGGGCCTGGACCTGACCCCCGACCTGGTCAAGTCGGCCTCCGTCCAGGGCAAGCAGTACGGCCTGCCCTGGTTCATCGGCATCCGTGCCCTCTACTACCGCACCGACGTCTTCGACGAGCTCGGCCTGAAACCGCCCACGTCCATCGGCGCCCTGACCGAGACCGCCCGCACGATCCGCAAGAAGAAGCCCGACCTGTACGGCATAGCCGTCGGCGGCGAGTACACCTTCGGCGCCCTGCCCTTCGTCTGGGACGCCGGCGGCGACATCACCTCGCTCGACTCGCCGCAGTCGCGCAAGGGCGTCAAGGCGTACACGGACCTGCTGACCGACGACGTCTGCCCGCCGCAGGCATGCGTCTCGCTGACCGGCGGCAAGACGGTCGAGCTGTTCGCCGGCGGCAAGGCCGCGATGGGCATACTCGGCAACTTCAACCGCTCGGCCGTGGACGCCGGCGCGGCGGCCGGCAAGTACGCCGTCGTCCCGCTGCCCGGCGCGGCCGAGGGCTCGATCGCGCCCGCCTTCGCCGGCGGCAACAACCTGGGCGTGCTGAAGAACGCCGGTCACCGCACCCTGGCCGCGGACTTCGTCAAGCTCCTGGGCGGCAAGGCGTACCAGGCCAAGATGTACGACGCGATGGGCAACCTGCCGACGCTCACCTCGGCCCGCGACGAGCTGGCGGCCAAGGACCCGTTCGTCAAGCCGTTCCTGGACACGGTGGCCAAGGGCACCCGGTTCGTGCCGATCGACCCCGCCTGGGTGAAGATCGACAACGGCAAGGTCGTCCCCACGATGCTGCAGAAGGTCGCGACCGGTCAGTCCACCGTCGAGCAGGCCACCACCGAGGCGGCCGCGGCCGTCAAGACCGCCTTCGGCCGCTCGTGAGCCGAGGTACGACCGTCCGCCGCGGGCGCCCCTGGCTCTACCTGCTGCCCGCGGCGGCCGTGCTGGTCCCCATGTTCGGCTATCCCGTCTACATGCTGGGCCTGCTGTCGGTCTTCGACTACCGGCAGGCGCAGGTCAGCGGCGGGCAGCCGAGCACGTTCGTCGGGTTCGGCAACTACGCCGCGCTGCTCGGCGACCGGCGGTTCTGGGAGGTGCTGGCGCAGACCGTGGGGTTCGCGGCGGCGCTGGTCGTCGCGACGCTGGCGGTCGGCGCGGCCCTGGCCGTGCTGCTGACCAGGACCGGGCCGCTGCCGAGGACGGCCCTGTCGCTGGCGGCGCTCGGCGCGTGGGCGGCCCCCGCGATGACCGGCTCCACCGTGTGGATGTTCCTGTTCGACGCCGACCTCGGCCTGGTCAACCAGGTGCTCGGGATCGACGGGTTCAACTGGTTCTACGACCGGTGGGTCACCTTCGGCGTGGTCGGCGCGACGGTCGTGTGGCACTCGTTCCCGTTCGTGATGATCACCCTGTACGCGGGCATCCGGGCCGTCCCCGCCTCGGTGCTGGAGGCGGCCGCGCTCGACGGCGCCTCGGCCTGGCAGGGCTTCTGGCGGATCATCGTGCCGATGTTGCGGCCGCTGGTCACGATCGTGGTCATCCAGTCGGTCATCTGGGACTTCAAGCTCTTCACCCAGATCTACGTGATGACCAACGGCGGCGGCGTGGCCGGGCAGAACACCGTGCTCAACGTCTACGCCTACCAGATCGCCTTCGGCTCCTCCGAGTACGGACTCGGCTCGGCCGTCGCGGTCGTCATGACGCTGATCCTGCTCGTGATCACCCTGTTCTACATCCGGGCGCTGCGGCGCAGTGGGGAACGCCTGTGAACCGACGCCGTCTTCTGCCCAACGCGGTCGCGCTGGTGGTCGCCCTGCTCACCGCGTTCCCGCTCTACTGGATGGTCCTGTCGGCGCTCAAGCCCGCCGGGGAGATCCAGTCGCTGGAGGTCAGGCCCTGGACGTCCCATCCGACGCTGGACAACTTCGTCCGCGTGCTGACCGGGGAGAACTTCGCCCGCTACCTGCTCAACAGCGCGATCGTGGCGCTCGTCGTGGTCGTGTTGTCGGCCGGGGTCGCCTTCCTCGCGGCGGTGGCCGTGACCAGGTTCGCCTTCCGGTTCAGGACGACCGTGCTGATCATGTTCCTGGTCGCGCAGATGGTGCCGGTCGAGGCGCTGACGATCCCGCTGTTCTTCGTGGTCCGGGACCTGGGGCTGCTCAACACGCTGGCCTCGCTGGTGGTGGTGCAGCTCGCCTTCACGCTGCCGTTCGCGATCTGGATGTTGCGCGGGTTCGTCGCCGGGGTGCCGGAGGCGCTGGAGGAGGCGGCGATGATCGACGGGGCCGGACACGCGACCGTGCTGTGGCGCATCCTGTTCCCGCTGGTCGCGCCCGGCCTGGTGGCGACCAGCGTGTTCTCCTTCATCACCGCCTGGAACGACTTCGTCTTCGCGCGCACCTTCATCATCTCGGCCAAGGACAACCAGACCCTGCCCGCCGCGCTGCTCGTCTTCTTCAAGCCCAACGAGAACGACTGGGGCGGGATCATGGCGGCCTCGACGCTGATGACGATCCCCGTGCTGATCTTCTTCGTGGCGGTGCAGCGGCGGCTCGTGTCAGGGCTTGGAGGGGCGGTCAAGGACTGAGACGTCGTGCTCGTCGTCGGGGGCGAGGAACTCCAGCAGCAGCCGCGCCTCCCGCTCGACCTCGTCCAGCTCGGCGATCGGCGTCCACTGGTGCACGTTCAGCGTGGAGACGCCCTTGGCCCTGGTCACCGTCCAGTCGCCGGCGGTGACGCCGTCCACCAGGATGATCCGGGGGATCACGTTCGTGCCCATGAACGACCCCTGCATGACGGCCGCGCCGCGCTCGCTGATCACCCGCGAGCGGTCGGCGTGCGACAGGAACAGGTTGTCGAAGTCGTACATCAGCCGCACCGGGGCCGGGACGTCCGCCGCCGGCCGGACGGCCTCCGGCAGGTCGTACAGCGTGCGGCCGGCGGCGTCCCTGAAGCGGACCAGGTCCATGGACTCGACGACCTCGCCCAGCCTGGTCAGGCCCGACCACGTCTGCGCGTCCTGCACCGAGGCCGGGCCGAAGGCGGCCAGGTAGCGCCGGACCAGCTCGGCGGGCGTCATCGGCGGCACCTCCGCCGGGCCCAGCCACGACTCGGCGGTGGTGTGCGCGACCGGCCCGCTCCTGCCCCACAGCCCGCGCGGCGGCACCTGGACCAGCGGCAGCAGCCAGCGCACGCCCTGGCCGAGCGCGTGCTGGTCGTGCTCCGGCCACCGCTCGCCCAGCGCCCGGCCGAGGTCGGCGAAGGTCATCGCCCGCTCCTCCAGCAGCGCCCGGCCGGTCGCGGCCAGCTCGTCCAGGTCGACGCCGGCCAGCCGCCGGCCGAACGTCGTACGCGTCATGCGCTCGGTGACGACCTGCAACAGCGGCCGCATGGCCAGGCAGTCGCGGGCGGTGACCAGGTGGATGGTGGAGCGCTGCAGCGCGATCCGCACCAGCTCGCGGCCGGCCAGCAGGCCGGAGGCGTCCTCGGGCTTGAGCCCCTCGATGCGGTTCCACAGGCCGACGTACCAGGTGTGGGGGGTCTGCGCCTGGAGGCCGCCGAGCCGCTCGACGACCTCCTGCACGCTCCCGCTGCCGCGGCGCAGCAGCAGTTGCCGGTCGAGCGTGGCCCGGTTGAGTGCGCGCTGGGAGATGAGGGGATCCATGGGGACAAAGGTAGGGGCAATCGCGGTCATTTCCGGACCTCGATGTGCCATCAGGCGAGCGCGTCGGGGCCCAGCTCGTCCGGGGAGGAGTAGCCGGACAGGGCGAGCGTGATGTCCAGCTCGCCCAGCAGGCAGCGCAGCACGTGCTCGACGCCCGCCTGGCCGCCCAGCGCCAGCCCGTACAGCACGGGACGGCCGGCCAGCACGGCCCGCGCGCCCAGCGCGAGCGCCTTGACCACGTCGGCCCCGGTACGCACGCCAGAGTCGAACAGCACCGTCAGCCGGTCGCCGACCGCCTCGGCGATGCCGGGCAGCGCGTCGAGCGCGGCCAGGGCGCCGTCGACCTGGCGGCCGCCGTGGTTGGACACCACGATCCCGTCGACGCCGTGCTCGGCGGCCAGGCGCGCGTCCTCGGTGCTCATGATGCCCTTGAGCACGATCGGGCCGTCCCAGTGGTCGCGCAGGAACGGCAGGTCGTCCCAGCTCAGGCCCGGGTTGGGGAACATGCCCGCCCAGTGGGCGACCGGGTTCTCGACCCCGGCGAAGTTGGGGTCGCTCAGGTAGTTGGCGATGCCCGTGCCGGCCAGGAACGGCAGGTAGCCGCGGTCGAGGTCGGCCGGACGCCAGCCGAGCAGCGTCGTGTCCAGCGTGACCACCAGCACCGAGTGGCCGGTCGCCCTGGCCCGGCGCAGGAAGCTCAGGCACACGTCCCGGTCGGTCGGGTAGTAGAGCTGGTACCAGCGCGGCGCGTCCCCGCCCGCCGCCGCCACCTGCTCGAAGTCGTGGGCGGCGGCCGTCGAGTGCACGTACGGGACGCCGACCGCGGCCGCGGCCCGCACGGTGGCGAGCTCGCCCTCCTCGTGGGCCAGCGTCTGCACCCCCATGGGCGCCACCAGCACCGGCGCCGCCATCGGGGTGCCCAGCACCTCGCACGACAGGTCACGCTGCCGCGCGACGCCGCGCAGAATCCTCGGCACGATCCGGCGCCGCTCGAACGCCTCCAGGTTGGCCCGCGCGGTCGAGCCGCTGCCCGCGCTCGGCACGATGTAGCCCAGCGCCTCGGGCGAGAGCACCCGCCTGGCCGCGCCCTCCAGGGCCGAGAGGTCGGTGGTCAGCTCCGGCGTACGGCCTTCGAGCATGCCCGTCAGGTAGATGCCGAGCTGGTGATCGCCTGCGTTCATGGCGCCCATCCAACCAGCCCGTCCATCCCCACCGCGACCACCCTGATGACGGCGACCACGGCCCGGCCCTACGCTGCTTCCCATGCACAATCGCGTGATCGACAACCGCTTCGAGCTGACCGAGAGGCTCGGCGGCGGTGGCATGGGCCTGGTGTGGCGCGCCTGGGACACCGCCCTCCACCGCGAGGTCGCGCTGAAGGAGGTCCGGCCGCCCGATCCCTCGTTCGAGGAGCACGACCCCGAGGCCGCCCGCGCGCTGCGGGCCAGGGTGCTGCGCGAGGCCCGCGCGCTGGCCCGGCTGAACCATCCGCACGTCGCCACCATCCACCACATCGTCGACCCGGGCGGCGACGGCTACCCGTGGATCGTCATGGAGCTGGTCACCGGCGGCTCGCTCCAGGACCGCCTCGCGCGCGGGCCCATGACGCCCTGGGAGACCGCCCGCCTGGGCCGGGAGGTGCTCTCCGCGCTGCGCGCCGCGCACGCCGTCGGCATCCAGCACCGCGACGTCAAGCCCGCCAACGTGCTGCTGCGCGAGGACGGCCGCTCGGTGCTCACCGACTTCGGCATCGCCGCCGTGCGCGAGTCGACCAGCCTGACGGCGACCGGGTCGTTCATCGGCTCGCCCGAGTACATGGCGCCCGAGCGCATCAACGGGCACGAGGGCGACCCCGCCTCCGACCTGTGGTCGCTCGGCATGTTGTTGTACGTGGCCGTCGAGGGCCGCCACCCGCTGCGCCGGAGCACCACGCTGGCGACGCTGGCCGCCGTGCTCAACCAGGAGGTGCCGCCGCCGGAGCGGGCCGGGCCGCTCGGTCCCGTGCTCGGCGCGCTGCTGCGCCGCGACCCGGCCGGCCGTCCCGACGCCGAGACCCTCGACCGCATGCTCGCCGCCGCCGCCGACCCCGGCTCGGCCCCGCCCGCCTACCTGCCGCCCGCCCCGGCCCCGGCCCCGCTCCACCCCGGTCACCCGTCCGCACCCTCGGGACCGCTCCACCCCGGTCACCCGTCCGCACCGTCGGGTCCGCTCCATCAGGCGGGTCCGCTCCACCATGGCCCGCCGCAGGGGGCCACTGTGCCGCCCGGGGCCCGGCAGGGGGCCACCGTGCCGCCCGGGGCACCGCACCCCTGGGGGCCGCAGCCGTCGTTCTCGCAGCCCGGCACCGTGGCGTCGCGCCGCGCCCGCCGTTCGCCGGTCGCCGCCGTGACGGCCTCCGTGGGCGCGCTGGCGGTGACCGGCGTGCTGGTCTACACGCTGCTCCCGGGCGTGCGCGGGGCCGAGGAACCGACCCAGCCGAACACGCCGCAGATCACCCCGGTGGAGACCACCGACGCCCAGGAGCCGGAGGCGAGCAAGGAGCCGGAGCCGCAGCCGGAGAACCTGCTCACCCCCGACGGCATCCGCGCCGCGATCAAGGCGCTCAAGCCGGTCATGGGCGGCACCAAGGTCGTCCGGATGGTCGTCTACCCGACGTACATCTCCGCCGAGGCCCCGCTCAAGGGCGACCCGGCCGTCTACGACCGCTACGCCTACCGCGACGGCAAGGCCACCCGCGAGGGCACCGGCTCCACCGTCCGCACCCCGCCCGTCGACCTGGCCAAGTACAACTGGGACGCCCTGCCCGGCCTGCTCAAGAAGGCCGAGAGCGTCCTCGGCGTGCGCAAGCCCACCACGCGCTACCTCATCGTCGATCCCAACTTCGTCTTCACCAGCACCAAGCAGGTGCTGCTCGTCTACCTCGGCGACGCCTACCGCACCGGCTACCTGGTGGCCGACCCCCAGGGCAGGGTGCTCAAGACCTACCCCGCCTCCTGACCGGCCGCCCGCCTCAGCAGCCGCCCTGGTAGCCGCTCTCCGGGATCAGCCGGCTCCACTCGTCCTGGCTGAGCGGCCCGCCCGCGCGGGCGCACACCTCCTGCGCCGTCAGCGCCGGGTCCACCGGGCTCTCGCGGACGCTGCCGTCCGCCGCCACGCCGCGCAGCCTGCGGCCGTCCTGGCTGAAGGCCAGGCCCTCGGCCCCCGACCCGACCTGGCCGACCTCGCGCAGCGTGCCGGCGTCCCACAGGGAGGTGCGTTCGGCGTCGATCGCGAGCAGGTCGCCGCCGGGGGAGAAGCGCAGGTCGTGCACGGGGGCCGTGCCGGTCTCGATCGAGCCGGCCCGCTCGCGCTCGCCCACGTCCCACAGCTCGACGCGTCCGCCGCCGAGCCCGAGGGCCAGCGTGCGGCCGTCGGGGGAGAAGGCGAGCGCGGTGGGCCGGGCGGCGGCCGGGGCGAGCGGGGTGATCTCGCCGGTGCGCAGGTCGAGCAGGTTCGTGCCGGAGGCGAGCGTCGACCCGTCGGGGCTGAAGGCCATCGCCAGGTCGCCCGCACCCTCGTAGGCCCTGATCCGGCGGCCGGCGCGCACGTCCCAGGTCTCCAGCCGCCGGCCGCGCGCGGTGGCCAGCGTGTCGCCGCCGGGGGACAGGGCCACGGCCGGCACGTCGCCGCCCGCGTCGATGACGGTGACCCTCCTGCCGCCCGACGCCTCCCAGACGGTGACCGGGTCGCCCGCCACGGCCAGCAGCCTGCCCGCCGCGTCGAAGGCGACGTCGCCGGTGGCGGCGATCTCGGCCAGCGGCTTGCGCGCCACCACGTCGGTGAGCCGGATGGCGTTCCCGACGTCTCTGGCCGCCACCCGGCCGTCGCTCGACAGCGCGGCCGTGTGGACGCCGGGGGAGGGGGCCGGGAGCCCGGAGACGTCGAGCGAGACGACCGAGCCCAGGCCGCTCAGGTAGCGCAGGGTGCGGCCGTCGGCGGAGAAGGCCAGGTCGCCGTGCTGGTCGCCGCGGAAGCGGTAGGCGCCGGCCAGCCGCCGGTCGGCCACGCTCCACAGGCGCACCTCGTCTCGGCCGGGGAGGGCGAGCAGGCTGCCGTCGGGGCTGAACACGGGCGTGCCGGCGGAGCCGTCCGCCGGCATCTCCCCGTCGCCCGCCTCCGCCGCGAACGCGGCGGTGGTCGTCGCGGTGGCTTCCCGCGGCGGCTCGGCGCCGGGCGTGAGGAGGGTCACGCCGTCGCGGCCCGCGACGGCCAGGGTGCGGCCGTCGGGGCTGAACGACAGGGGCGGAGCCGACCGGTCCGGCCCGGTCTGCGGCCGGACGGTGAACTCCCGCTCCTTGGCCCGGCCCGGCAGCGACCAGAGCTCGACCCGCCCGTCCAGGTCGGAGACCGCGGCCCGGCTCCCGTCGCGCGACACCGCCACCCGGTGGTCGAGCACGTCGAGCAGCACCTCGGCGCCCCGGTAGACCCTGGTGCGGTTGCCGCTGGTGATCGTGTACGTCCCGGTCGCGGGGGCCCGGCCGGTGGCCACCTCGACGGGCTGCCCGCCGGTGCCCTCGGCGTACCGGCCGTCGTCGCTCAGCGCGGCGCTGCCCTCGGGAAGCGCGTGCGCGGCCAGCTGCCGGCCGCTGCGGACGTCCCAGACGGTCAGCGTGCGGTCGCGCCACCTGACCAGCTCGTCGCCGCGCAGCAGGTAGCCGGCCCGCTCGTCGGCCGCGGGGTCGGTGAACACGCCCAGCTCCGGCTGCGACAGCGACGCCTGCAACGCCACCCGTGCCTCGAACACCGGCGACATCCGCCAGGCCGCCACGCTCAGCCGCATCGCCGTACGCGGGTCGGAGGAGCGCAGCGCCTCGGCGCGGGCGGCCACGGCCCGCGCGTTGGCCTCAAGGAGGTGTCCGCGCAGCTCCCGTTCGCCGTTGAGCGAGACGGCCGACATCGACACCGCGACGGCCAGGGCGGCGGCCAGGGTCGCCAGCGAGGGCCGCAGCAGCCGCCTGCGCTGCTTGGACATGGCCACGCTCGCGCCGATGAAGTCGCGTTCGAGCTGGTTGAGCCGCAGGTGGCGGCGCTTGGCCGCGGCCCAGCCGAGCGCCGTGTCGAGCCGGTCGCCCCGGTAGAGGTACGTGCGCCCGCGCCGGTGGCGCGACCATCGGTCGGCCGCCAGGCGCAGCTCCCGGTGGACGGCCAGGCCGTCGCGCTCGTCGGCCACCCAGCCGCGCAGACGCGGCCAGGCCCGGTAGAGCGCGGCGCTGGCCGGCGCCACCCGGTCGTCGCGCACGGCCACGAGCTTGCCGACCGGGGTCTCGGTGGGCGGCACCCGCACGCTCCGGCGTACGAGCAGCCCGGCGTCCATCAGCGGGGCCAGCACGCCGCCCTCGTCGTGGGGGTCGTCGCCGTCCATCAGGCGCAGCAGCAGGCCCGGCACCGCCTCCTGCTGGCGCGGCGTGAGCCCGGCGTAGACGCGCTCGGCCAGCTCGCCGAGCGACCTGTGCCCGGCCACGCCCGCCGGCGGGCGCAACGCGCCCGCCGGCGGGCGCAACGCGGCGGGGTCGGCCTCGACCAGCAGCTCGTCCGCCGCGGGGCGGGCGGCGGGGTCTTTGGCCAGTGCCCGCCCGACCAGCTCGCGCAGCCCGTCGGGCAGGGCGCTCAGGTCGGGATCGACGGTCAGCAGCCGGTGCAGCACCGCGCCGAGACTCCGCCCGGAGAACGGGTCGCCGCCCGTGGCCGCGTAGAGCACCACGGCCCCCCAGGAGAAGACGTCCGTCGCCGTCTCGTGGCCGCTGCCGGTCAGGATCTCGGGGGCCAGGTACGTGCACGTCGCCCCCAGCGACCCGCCGACCGCCACCCCCATGTCGATCACCTTGGGGCCGCCCGCCGCCAGCAGCACGCTCTCCGGCCGCAGGTCGCGGTGCGTCAGCCCGGCCGCGTGCAGCGCGCGGAGCGCCCCGGCCAGCGCGCCCGCCAGGGCCGCCAGCTCCTCGCCCCGGTACGGCCCGTGCCGCTCGACCGCCTGCCGCAGGTCGGGCCCGTCGACGAACTCGCTCACCACGTACGGGATGCCGTGATCGGCCCCGGAGGCGACCACCTCCGCCAGGTGCGGGCAGCTCACCCGCGCGACCGGCTCGACCTCGACCCGGGGCACCTTCACCGCGTAGCGGCGGCCCTCGTCGTCGTAGGCGTCGTAGACCACCCCGCGCGCGCCCGCGCCGAGCCGGGCGGCCAGCCAGAAGCCGCCCAGCCTCTCGGGGTCACCAGGCACCAAGCGCATCGTCACTGATGCTTAGATGCGCCGGACCGGCCGTTGGTTGTGAGGGAACGACCACAGGTCCCCCGCGCGCCTCGGGGGACCCATGCGTCATGATCATTATGCCAGGCTTCTGGATCTTGACTGCCACTCCGGCCGCAGCACCGACATCGTCACGGAGTCGTGCCACTCGCCCTCCCACAGCAGGGTGTCGCGCTGCACGCCCTCCTCCACGAACCCGATCTTCTTGTAGACGTGCCGCGCCCGCTCGTTGAAGGTGAAGACGCCGAGGCCGATGCGGTGCAGCGGCGTGGTGGCGAAGGCGTGGCCGAGAACCAGCTCGATCGCCTCGGTGCCGTAGCCCTTGCCGAAGACCCGGGCGCCGATCAGCGCGATCCGCAGGTTGCACGACAGGTTGTGCCGGTCGAGCTCGTTGAGGACGACCTCGCCGACGTACTCGTCGCCGGCCATGATGGCCAGGTCGAGCCGGTCGGCGTGCTCGCCCCGCGTGCCGTACCACTGGCGGGCCACCCCGTGGTCGACCTCGCCGTGCGAGCCCGTCAGCCGCTGCACCTCCGGATCGCTGATCAACGCGATCAGGCCCTCGACGTGCTCGGGGCCGACCGGGAGCAACCTGACGCGCTCACCCGTCAGAGTGGGTTTCTCGGCGAACATCCCCTCTGGGTATCAGTCCTGCTCATCGGCGGGCAAACCCATTTTCCGCAGAGCCGCGTCGCGCACGTCCTCGGGGGTCAGCACGCCGACGTCACACGTCAGGTCCGCCACCTGCTGGAAGTAGCGCTCGCGCCGGGCCCGCATCTCCGCGGGCCGGAACTCGGGGCGGTGCGCGCCCGAGCTCATGCGCCGGGCCAGGACGGCGTCGGCGGCGTCCACCCAGACCACGAACGCCTCGCGCAACGCCTCGCGCACCCGGGGGTCCTCCACGGTGCTGGCCGCCGCCGCGATCACCTTCGGCTCGCCCGCCAGCGCCGCCAGCACGTGCTCGGCCTCGTACCGGTGCAGCGCGCCGGCCCCTTCGCGGACGGCGATCTGCGCCGCCGTGCCGCCGTGCTCCTTCTCCAGGAACGGGTCGCTGTCCGTGAACGGCATTCCCAGCGCTGTGGCGAGGAGGCGGCCCGCGGTCGTCTTACCCGATCCCATCAGCCCGATCACCACGACTGGTTTGTTTTTCGACATGTGGATAGAGGTTCCTTCGTGTCAAGGAGGTAAATCTGATGACCATCGCCGGAAGCATCATCCTCATCATGCTCGGTGCGATCCTCACCTGGGCCGTCGAGTTCGACCTCGCCGGCCTCGACATCAACGTCGTGGGCGTCATCCTCATGCTCGGCGGCCTGGCGGGGCTGCTGTTCGGCATCTACCGGATCAGCGTCACCCGCAGGGCGGTCGGCCCGATCGACGAGCCGGTGCACCGGCACGAGATCTACGAGGAGCCGGAGACCCGCAGGACCACGGTGTACGAGGAGCGCCGCCACTACGACGAGCCGCCGCTGTAGGAGGTGAATCGACATGCCAGCCGTTGACGAGCTGCCGTCGACCATCAAGCGTTCGCCGAAGAAGGCACAGAACACGTGGATCAAGGCGCACGACTCCGCCGTGAAGGAGTACGGAGAGGGACGGCGCGCGCACATGACCGCGTTCGCCGCGCTCAAGCACTCCTTCGAGAAGGTCGGAGACCACTGGGAGCCCAAGGGGCAGAAGGGACCGTCCGACAAGGGCGCGACCGACCGCTCCGGCAGGACCGAGGAGGGCGTGGACGCCAACGCCAGCAAGGAGCACTTGCAGGGCGTGGCGTCCAGGCTCGGGGTGCGCGGCCGATCCAGGATGACCAAGAAGGAACTGGTGGACGCCATCAAGAAGGCCAACAGGAAGGCCACGGCGAAGGCCCGCTAGTTCCTTCACAACAACCGCTTGACCGCCTCGGCAATCGCGTGGCGGTCTATGCGGGCGTCCGCGAGCTGTTCCTCAGGCGTCGCCGACCCGGGCAACCCGGTCACGGCGAGCTTCACCACCCGCGGGCCGAGCTCGCTGACGGCGTCCAGCACGGCGTCGCCGAGACCGCCCTCCAGCCGGTGATCCTCGACCGTGATCAGGTTGCCCGTCGTCGTGGCGGCCTCCACCAGCACCGCCGCGTCCACCGGCTTGACCGAGTACAGATCGATCACGCCGACCGGGATGCCGGCCGCCGTCAGCTCGTCGGCCGCCGCCAGCGCCTCGTGCACCGTGATCCCGGCCGCCACGATCGTGGCCCGGTCGTCGGGCGAGCTCCGCAGCACCCGCGAGCCGCCCACCGGGAAACGTTCGCCGGGCGGATAGATGACCGGCGTCTCGCCGCGGGTGGTGCGCAGGTAGGACACCCCTGACACGTCCGCCATCTCGACGGTCAGCGCCGCCGCCTGGTTGGCGTCGCACGGGTACAGCACCGTGCTGCCGTACACCGCCCGCATCATGGCCAGGTCCTCCAGGCCCATCTGCGAGGGGCCGTCCTCGCCGATCGAGACGCCGGCGTGCGAGCCGACCAGCCGGATCGACGCCTGGCTCACGCCGGCCATCCTGACGAAGTCGTACGCCCTGGTCAGGAACGCCGCGAAGGTGGCCGCGTACGGGGTCCAGCCGCGCACCGACAGGCCGACGGCCGCCGCCACGAGCTGCTGCTCGGCGATGTACATCTCGAAGAAGCGCTCGGGGAACGCCTGGCCGAACTCCTCGGTCTTGGTCGAGTCGGCCACCTCGCCGTCCAGCGCCACCACGTCGCCGCGGGCCGCGCCGAGCGCCGCCAGCGCCGCGCCGAACGCCGCCCTGGTCGCCGCCTTCGCGCCGACCTCGAACTCGGGCACCGTCGCCGGTCGCGGGTCGAAGTGGTACGGCGCGGCCTCACCCTCCGGCCTGTGCACGTCCACGTGGACGCTGCGCGGCCCGCCCAGCTCGTCGATGGCCTTGTCGGGATCCTTGAGCGCCTTGCCGTGCGCGCCCTCCCGGTTCTCGACCTCGACGACCCCCTCGCCCTTGCGGGTCTTGGCCAGGATCACGGTGGGACGCCGGCGGGTGTTGCAGGCGTCCCCCAGCGCGAAGTCGATCTGGCCGGGGTCGTGGCCGTCGATCTCGATCGTGTGCCAGCCGAAGGCGCCGAACCGGCGCGCGTACGCCCCGGTGTCCCATCCGTGCCGGGTCGGGCCGCGCTGCCCCAGCCGGTTCACGTCCACGATCACGACCAGGTTGGCCAGCCCTTCGGCCCCGGCGTGCTCGGCCGCCTCCCAGATGGACCCCTCGGCCAGCTCGCTGTCACCGCACAGCACCCACACCCGGTACGGCAGCCGTTCCAGCCGTCCCGCCATGGCCACGCCCACGCCCACCGGCAGCCCCTGACCGAGGGAGCCGGTCGCGACGTCCACCCAGGGCAGCCGGGGGGTGGGGTGCCCCTCCAGGCGGCTTCCCCGGCGCCGGAACGACAGCAGCTCCTCGTCGTCGATGACCTTCGCCGCCTTGTAGAGCGAGTAGAGAAGGGGGAGGCGTGGCCCTTGGAGAAGATCAGGTGGTCGTTGCCGGGGTTGTCGGGGCGGTCGAAGTCGTACCTGAGGTGGCAGGCGAACAGCACGGCCATCAGGTCCGCCGCCGACATCGACGAGGTGGGGTGCCCGGAACCGGCCGCCGCGGCGGCGCGTACGGAGTCGACGCGCAGCTGCGCGGCCAGTTCGGTCAAGTACTGGAGATCGCGTTCAGGCATCAAGACCCTCCTCGTGAGTTTCACGCCGCCTACCCCCTGCGCGGCGCTTAACTCGGGCCTGACGTCACCTGACCCCATTTGTCGGTAGTTGAAACCTCCCTCGCCCGGGCGGTCCCGGCGTGGGGCCTCATGCGTCGAAGCGGCGGCGGGCGGCCTCGATGTCGCCGAGGTGGGCTTGCGTCCACGCGCACATCGCGTCGACCGTCGCGCGCAGGGCCCGCCCCGGCTCGGTGAGGGTGTACTCCACCCGCGGCGGCACGGTCGGATACACCTTCCGCTCGACCAGCCCGTTGCGCTCCAGCATGCGCAGGTTCTGGGTGAGCATCTTGTGGCTGATGCCCTCGACCTGGCCGCGCAGCTCGCCGAACCGCAGAGTGCCCTCGCCGATGGCCTCGATGATCAGGAACGCCCACTTGTTGGCGACGTCCGTGAAGATCTCCCGCGCCAGGGAGTCGGCCCGCCTCAGGTCCGCCTCGCCGTCCGAGCCCTTGAACTGCTTGCTCACCATGAGGTTCCCCAGTCACTGAAAAGTGCGTTCTTCCACGTCAGCGGACACTCTCCTACAGTTCCTCAGTAACCACAAGAGAGTTTTGGGTGGCCGTGCGCGTCCCGGCCGCCCCTATGAGGAGGCGTACCACCATGCCCGTCACCCTGCTGAACCCCGAGGGGCTGCCCGAGATCGACGTCTACCACCAGACGGCGGTCGCGTCGGGGACGAGGCTGGTCTTCGTCGCCGGCCAGGTCTCCTGGGACGCCGAGGGGACCACCGTCGGCGCGGGCGACCTCGCCGCACAGGTCGAACAGTGCTACCTCAACGTCGCCACCGCCGTCGCGGGGGCCGGCGGCTCCTTCGACGACGTGGCGAAACTGACCGTCCACGTCGTGGACTGGACCCCCGACAAGATGACCGCCCTTCTGGACGGGATCTCCCGGGCGAAGGCCAAGCTGGGCACGACGGCGACCCCGCCGGCGACCCTGCTGGGCGTCGCTGCCCTGTCCGTCCCGGACCACCTGGTCGAGGTCGAAGCCACCGCGATCCTCGCGTAAGGGACGCGGGACGTACTGAGGGCAACTGAGAAACGTCGTTGAGAACCCACTTCTCAGTTATCGTCAGTGAAGTGATGCATGACGAGGTGGACGCGGCGCTCGCCGTGGTGGGGGAGGGCGTCAAGGCGGACTCCCTGGAGTCGGAGACGCTTGACTTCAAGCTGGTGGCCGAGTCGCTGAAGGCCACGTTCAATCTCATCTCCGACGCCCTCGTCTGCTTCGTCAACGCCCACGGCGGCACCCTCGTCCTGGGGGTCGACGACAAGGCGACCGACCGTGTCCACGCACTTCGCGGTGTGCCCGAGAGCTACACGGTGGAGGGCATCCGGAAGGGGATCTTCGACCGGACGAGCCCGCCGATCACCGCCTTCGTGGAAGAGCGGGTCGTCGAAGGCGCGCGGCTGATTCTGGTCACGGTCCCGCAGGGGGCGATGCCGCACAGCAACGCCGCGGGCCTCGCCACCCGTCGCCTCGGCAAGGAGTGCCTGCCGTTCCCTCCGCACCAGCAGCGCGAGGTCTTGATCGCTCGCGGCCAGGTCGACTGGTCGGCCGACGCCTCCAGCCTCAGCATCGGCCAACTGAGCGCGGTGGAGTTCGAGAGGCTCCGGCGACTGCTGATCGCCAGCGGCCGCGATCATCTGGCCGAGCTGGCGGACCGTGCTCTCCTGGAGTCGCTCCGCCTGATCGCCCCCAACGGAAGCGTCACGAATGCGGCAGTGCTGCTGCTGGCAGATGAAGAGCTGATTCCGCGAGTAATCCCAAGTTATGGCTACTCCTACCAGTTCCGCCCCACCTCGGGCAGCGAAGCCACGGGGCGGACGAGAGGGACCAGGCCGTTGATCGCGGCGATCCAGGCCATGACCGACGCCATGGAGAGCCGTAGAGAGGTGTGGCCGCTCAATCTGGCAGGTGGCGTGCAGCTCCAGCTCACCGACTACCCCAGCGAAGCCGCACGAGAGCTGGTCATCAACGCCTTCATCCATCGGTCGTACGAGACCGGTGGAACCGTCGACATCGAGCACTCTCCCGAGCGAATGATCATCACGAGCCCGGGTGGCCTGGTGTCGGGAGTGACCCCCGCCAACATCCTCACCCATCCGTCCACTCCCAGGAACCGGCTGCTCACGGAGACCGTGTCCGTCCTGCAACTCGCCGAGCGGACAGGACAAGGGGTGGACCGCGCCTACCGCGAGATGCTCAGAATCGGCAAGGAGCCACCGCTCTTCGAGGACCACGGAACGTTGGTCCGCGCGACCCTCGCGGGCGGCATCGGGAACGCGGCCTTCGTGCGGTTCATCAGTGATCTGCCACTGAGGGCGAGCAGGGACATCAACATCCTGCTCTCCTTGACGCACCTGCGGCACAGCAGAAGCATCGACGCGTTCGAGCTCGCTGAGATCATTCAGCGGGCGCCCGTCGAAGCGCAGGAAGTGCTGCGCATGATGCTTGACGACTACAGCCTGATCGCGCCCACCAAGCGAAGCGCCTCCAAGCAGTTCCCCACCTATCGGCTGCGAGCAGAGGTGCTCGCAGCCATGTCCCGCTCAGTTTCGTATCGGCATGTCGACGTGGACGACATGGATCGAAAGGTGATCGAGCACGTCCGGGAGTACGGCTTCGTCACCAACCAGACGATACGCCGCCTCTTCGATCTGCATGTCTACGCGGCCCGGGACCTGCTCAACAGTCTGCGGGAGCGCGAGATCATCTCCAAGGTCGGTGACGCGCGAGGGGGAGCGGGCGTGAAGTACGGGCCGGGGCCCAGATTTCCGAAGTCCAAATCCTGAAGCCGGGTAAGCGGACGGGCCTGCATCCGGATGTCGTCGATGCCTCACTTTCTGCGAATGCGTTCTCGTGTACTCGTTGAAGGGGCGCGGTGGCTGACCGTGGGGTGAGGGATCGACCCTTCAGTCCCGGCCGAGTCGGCAACGGCAGCCGGCACTAGTGTTCAGGTCATGCCTGACGTGATCACTGTCCACCCCGCGCAACCCGGTGACGGGGACGTCCTCGGCGAGATCCACGCCCTGTCCTGGGGTGTCTCGCACGGCCCGCTGTGCGCGCCGAAGGTCGCCGCGGCCGGGATCGAGGAGCGGCGCGGCAAGTGGCACCGGATCCTGGCCGAGGGCGGGGACCCGATCCTGCTGGCGAGCCTGAACGAGCGACCCGGGGCCTTCGCCCGGTTCGGGGCATCCACCTCCCGTCCCGGCTCCGCGGAGATCTATACCTTCTTCGCCCACCCGGACGTCTGGGGCAGCGGCATCGCCGGCGTTCTGCTGACGGCCGTCCTGGACGCGGCACACGACGCCGGGTACGACGACGTGCACCTGTGGACCCTCCGGGACTCCGCCCAGGCGCGCCGCTTCTACGCCAAGAACGGCTTCACCGAGACCGGCAGGACCCACGACCACGAGTTCGACGAGGGGCCCGCGCTGGCTCTGATCGAGCTGGAGCGAGCCTTGCCGGGGCGCTGAGCCGAACCGCCTTGATCCCCGGGGCCTTTTGGAGCCGAGTGCTGCGACTCTGAAGATCGCAGTGTTTGGCGGACGCTCCCGTCCAGTCGCTGCTGATCTTTTGGGACGGCTGGTTGAGGAATGAGCAGGTCCGCTGCCAGGTCAGGCGGTAGGGGCATGGCCGGTACGTCGGTAGAGGACACTTCGCTGCGCGCCTGGTCCGGGGTGGGCTCCCGCGGCTCACCCGGTAACCGGGTGCCGGGCGCGTGACCATGGCGAGCAGCGAGCGTCCGGGTGGGCTCTCGCGGCCCACCCGGTTACCAGGTGTCGGGTGGGGGCCGGAGAAAAGGCCCGTTACCCGGTCAGCGGGTGAGCCGGCGGGCCATCGTGACCGCCGCGGCCACGCCTCCCGCCGCCAGCATCACCGCGCGCCGGTGCTGGGACAGCCACACCTGGGGGCTGTGACCGTGTGAGCGCTGGTCGAACGTGCCGTGCGCCCCGTAGTCCTTGTCCTCGTCGGCCGGCTCCCAGAGGTTCGACACCCCGCTCGGCTGCTTCTCGTCCGTCTGCTGGGACTGGACGCCGGTCCTGGCCAGGTACCGGTCGACCAGGGCGGGGGCGACCCGCTGGGCCATGAGGGTGGCCGCGGTGCTGGCGCCCACCCAGTATTCCTTGCGTCCGGGGTGCTCGGCGGCGTACACGATGGCGCGCGCCGCGACCTCCGGCTGGTAGATCGGGGGTACGGGCTGGGGGTGCCGCCGCAGCTTGGACAGGACCCACTCGAACTGAGGGGTGTTGACCGCCGGCAGCTGGACCAGCGTGACGTCGATGCCGCTCCGGTCGGCCAGGAGCTCGGTGCGCAGCGACTCGGTGAAGCCCTTGATGGCGTGCTTGGCCCCGCAGTACGCCGACTGGAGGGGGATGCCGCGATGGCTCAGCGCCGAGCCGACCTGGACGATGGTCCCGGCGTTGCGGGGGCCCATGAGGTCGAGGGCGACCTTGGTGCCCCACACGTAGCCGAGGTACGTCACCGAAGTGGTACGAGCGTACTCATCTGGCGAAATATCGGTGAACTTGGCGAAGACTGAGGAAAAGGCGGTGTTGATCCAGGTCGAGATCGGTCCCATCTCCGCCTCGACGCGCTCCGCCGCCGCCTTCACCTGCTCGTAGTCGGCCACGTCCGCCTCGTAGACCTTCGCGTCCCCGCCCGCGGTTCCCACGTCCACGGCGGCCGCGCCGAGGCCCGCCGTGCCGCGGGCGATCAGGGCCACGCGCGCGCCGCGAGCGCCCAGCTCGCGCACCACCGCCCGGCCGACCCCGCCGCTCGCGCCCGTCACCACTACCACGCGTCCTCGAAGGGATGCCATGTCGGTTGTCAGCCTGCCTCTCCAGTGTCTCGTTCCTTCTGCCGCCGGATCGCCATCGCGATGTCGATGATCGTGATGATGAACAACACGATCGCGATCCCTGCCATCACCGGCGCGCCCGCAATGAGCCCCAGCACCGTGAACGCGAAGAGGAACACCAGAATGAACGACCCCACCCTGATGTGCACCACGTCGCGCGGTGTGGCGGGCACCATGGGGTGGCCCTTCCGGTCACCCTCTTCGTGCCATCTACCGTCATCCGTGTTCTCAGGCATGCCGCTCACCTGCCCGTCCTGTTTGTTGCCTAACGTGCTGGGTAGCCGCCCTGCGTGCCCGAGCTACATCCCAGTGACCAGAGTGAGCCGGGGATCGTCAGGCGCCGTCGCGGGCGCGGGTTCAGCTACGAAGGACCGGACGGGCGGCCGGTGCGCGACAGGGCGACGCTGGAGCGCATCAGGTCGCTCGTCATCCCCCCGGCGTGGAAGGACGTGTGGATCTGTCCTTCCCCGTACGGCCACCTCCAGGCTGTCGGCGTGGACGCGGCCGGACGCAGGCAGTACCGCTACCACGACCTGTGGCGCGAGCAGCAGGACAAGGCGAAGTTCGACCACGTGCTGGAGGTGGCCGAGCGCCTGCCCGCGTTCCGCAAGGCCGTGGACGACCGCCTCAAGGGCCGCGGCCTGACCAGGGACCGGGTGCTGGCCGCCGCCGCCCGCCTGCTGGACGTCGGCTTCTTCAGGATCGGCGGCGAGAGCTACGACACCTACGGCCTGGCCACCCTGCGCATGGACCACGTGACCTGCAGCAACGGCGTCGTGACCTGCGCCTACCAGGCCAAGGGGGACATCTCCCGCGAGGTCGTGGTGGCCGATCCCGGCGCCTGCACGGTGCTGCGTTCGCTCAAGGCGCTCGGCGCGGAGGGCGAGTTGCTCCGCTACCGCCGCCCGGAAGGCGGCTGGGGCGACGTCAGGAGCGAGGACATCAACGACTACCTGCGCGAACTGGTCGGCTGCGAGGTCACCGCCAAGGACTTCCGCACCTGGCACGCGACCGTCCTGGCCGCCGTGGGACTGGCGGTCTCCAAGCACGCCCGTGGGAACGGCACCGCCAGGAAGCGGGCGGTCACCCGGGTGATGCGGGAGGTGGCCGAGTATCTGGGCAACACGCCGACCGTGGCGCGGGCGTCGTACGTGGACCCGCGGGTGGTGGAGGCGTACGACCAGGACAGGACGATCGCCGCGGCCCTCACCGAACTCGGAGCGGACGCCGATTACGGGCAGCTCGCCACCCACGGGACGGTGGAACGGGCCGTTATAGACCTTATTCGCGCCGTTTGAGCCGTTAATCCCCGGGCATGCGGCGACAATAGAAGGAGGCAAGTGATGGAAGCTCCGCAGTACGTCGCGGCCCGCGTCCAACAGGCGCTGGCCGAGGACGGACGCACGCACGAGCTGGGCATCCGGGTCGACGTCCGCGGCGACCAGTTGTTCCTGCGTGGCCAGGTGAGCGGAGCCGAGCAGCGCGACAGGCTCGGCCAGGTGGCGCGGGAGATCGCGCCCCAGCTGCACCTGCACAACGAGATACGCGTGGTCGACGTCTCGGCGCCGGGGGAGGATGAGCATCTTGACTGACCTGCGAATCGCGGCGGTGGGCGACATCCACCTGGGCGAGGACGTCAGAGGCCAGTACCGGCGCAGGCTTGAGGGCATCGAGGAACGTGCCGACGTGTTCATGGTCGCGGGAGACCTCACCCGGCACGGCACGCTGGAGGAGGGCCGGGTCGTGGCCGACGAGCTGCGCGGCCTGCCCATCCCCACCGTGGCGGTGCTGGGCAACCACGACTACCATTCCGACCTGCAGTACGAGATCGCCGCCGAGCTGCGCGACGCCGGCGTCATCGTGCTCGACGACGACGGCGCGGTGATCCAGTGCGGTGACCGGAAGCTGGGCGTGGTCGGCGGCAAGGGGTTCGGCGGCGGGTTCGCCGGCAAGAGCGCCAGCGAGTTCGGCGAGCGCGAGATCAAGAACTTCATCTCCCACACGCGCTACATCGCCGAGGCGTGGAAGGTCGCGCTGAAGGAGCTCGTGGCCGACCAGCGCGTGGTGCTGTCCCACTACTCCCCGATCAAGGAGACGCTGGAGGGCGAGCCGCTGGAGATCTACCCCTTCCTCGGCAGCTACCTGCTGGCCGAGGCGGTGGACACGGCGGGCGCCGACCTCATCCTGCACGGGCACGCCCACAAGGGCACGGAGAAGGGCACGACCTCGGGCGGCATCCGGGTGCGCAACGTCGCCCTGCCCGTCCTCGGCAGGGCGTACGGCGTCTACTGCCTGGAAGAGCCGGGCAACGACTACGACGACTGACCCCCGCAGGAGGGCGTCACAACACGCGTGCGGCGATGACGCACACGTCGTCGGTGGAGTCGTCGGCGCCGAGCCGGCGCAGCAGGCAGTCGATCATCTGCTCGGGATCGTCCCCCACGCACGCGTGCGAGGCCCGCAGGAGCGCGGCGATGCCGGTGTCCAGGTCCTGACCGCGCCGCTCCACGACGCCGTCGGTGTACATGAGCAGGGTGTCGCCGGGTTCGAGCTGGGTGACGGTCATGTCGTACTCGGCCGCGTCGAACGCCCCCAGCAGCGTGCCGGTGACCCCCTCGACGGCCTGCCCGCGCCCGTCCCTGATCAGGACGGGCGCGGGGTGCCCGGCGTTGGTCCAGGCGAACGTGCGCCGCTCGGGGTCGAAGTGGCCGATGATCGCGGTGCCGGTGACGGTGACGTCCTCGTTGGAGTGCACGATGAGGTCGTTCAGCCAGGTGGCGAGCTGACCGGCGGGAGCGCCGGTGTACGCCAGGCCGGCCAGCCCCGAGCGCATCTGCAGCATGATGCTCGCCGCGGTCAGGCCGTGGCCCATGGCGTCGCCGATGGCCAGCAGCACGCGGCCGTCGGTGATCAGCCGGGCCTTGAACCAGTCGCCGCCGAGCCTGGCCAGGTCCTCGCTGGGCAGGTACCGCACGCCGACGGTGAGCCCCGGCAGCTGGATGAGGCCCCGGCGGATCGGCAGGATCGTGTTCTGGAGCTGGACGGTGATCCGGTGCTCCTGCTCGGCCCGTTCCTTCTCCTGGGTCGCCTGCTCGTGCGCCACGGCCAGCGCGCGTTCCCTGCGGCGGTTCTTGGTGACGTCCTGGACCAGGCAGCGGACCTTGACCGGCACGCCGTCCCCGTCGAGGATCGGCTCGCTGTAGACGCACAGGTGGCGTACGCCGTGCCGGTGCTGGATGCGGAACTCGTTCTCCACGGACTCGCGGAACTCCAGCAGCGTGCGGATCTGCTCGTCCATGACCGGGAGGTCCTCGGCGACCACCACGCCGGGCAGCTCCTCCAGGGGCATCGGGCCGTCGGCGCGGGCACGGCCGAACATCTCGTACATCTGCGGTGTCCACAGGGTGCGCTCGGTCGCCAGGTTCCACTCGCCCCAGCCCAGCTCGGCCAGGCGCTGGGCGCGTTCCCAGCCCGAGACCAGCAGCTCCTCGTCGTCGAGGATGCGCCAGCTCACCAGCAGGCCCTCGTCCACGCGCGCGGCGCGCACGGCCAGGGTCGCCGGCCACAGCCGGTAGTCCATGGCCTCGACGAACTCCAGCGGCATGTGGTGCAGGGACTCGCCCGACTCGTACACGGCGATGTAGTCGTCCAGCAGGCCCGAACTGGCCACGCCGGGGCTGACCGCGAGCAGGCGGCGCCCGGCCAGGTCGTCGGCCGTGCGTCCGGCGGGGGTCCTGGCGTGCTTGTTCGCGGCCAGGACGAGGAAGTCCACGACACGGCCCGCGTCGTCGTGGACGGGGGTGAGGAAGAGGGCCGAGGCGTGCACGCCGGCCAGCATCCCGCGTACCCACTCGGGCACCTCGGGCCGTTCGAGCACCTGCTCGGACGGCCGTTCGATGCCCTTGGCGACCTCGATCAGCTCCAGACCGCTGTGCTGGGCCATCCTGGCGAGTTGCTCGGCGGCCTCGCCTGGGCGGATGTTGAGCCGGGTGGCCAGGCGGGCCGTGGCCTCGTCGAGGATGGCCTGGGTACGCAGGTGGCGGCGTACGTGAACAAGTTGCTCACGGACCCGTGCCGAAGCCGCGTTCATCTCGTAGCGGCTGAACGGCGGAAATCTGCTCACTCGCTCCCCATGCCCGATCAATCGGGATTGAGGGCCGGTGGTGCTGATATTTCGGCAAAACTAGGTGGTCCGCTGGGCCGTTCTCGAGGTTCGGCCCAGCGGGTTGTCACGGACGGAGTGCGGGGCGGCGTGCGCCCTACACATTGAAGATGCTGACCCCGCCCGGGCCCACGAGGAAGCCGAGGACGATGAGCACGATCCCCCAGAGGAGGTCGCGCCGGGCCAGAATCACGTAGATCCCGGAGATGACGAGGATTACGGCGATGATCCAAAGCAAAGTAGCCATGTGAGTGCAACTGCCCCCACGCGCGACTCCATAACATGTTTTCCTCCGCCGTAACGGGCAGGTGGTGATTCATGACGACATTCGGCTATTTCTTGTCGTGTGAGGAACACGGACCCAAAGAACTGGTACGTCAGGCAAAAGCCGCCGAACGCGCCGGTTTCGAGGCTCTGTGGATCTCCGACCACTTCCACCCCTGGCTGGACGAGCAGGGCCAGGCGCCCTTCGTCTGGTCCGTGATCGGCGCGCTGGCCGAGGCGACCTCCCTGCCCATCACCACAGCCGTCACCTGCCCCCTCATCCGTACCCACCCGGTCGTCGTCGCGCAGGCCGCCGCCACCACCGGGGCGCTCACCGGCGGCCGTTTCCGGCTGGGCGTGGGCACCGGCGAGGCGCTGAACGAGCACGTCGTCGAGTCGCGCTGGCCCCCGCTCAGCGAACGCCTGGAGATGCTCGAAGAGGCCGTCGGGCTGATGCGCGAGCTGTTCACCGGCAAGCTGGTGACCCACCGGGGCGCCCACTACCGCGTGGACACGGCCCGGCTCTACACGCTGCCCGACGAGCCGGTGCCCATCCTGATGTCGGGGTTCGGGGAGAAGTCGACGACGCTGGCCGGCCGGCTGGCCGACGGCTACATCTCCACCGCGCCGGACGCCGAGTCGGTCACGCGGTTCCGCGAGGCGGGCGGCGCGGGCAAACCGGCGCTCGGCGGGCTCAAGGTCTGCTACGCCGCCGACGAGGCCACCGCGCGCAAGACCGTCCACCGCCTGTGGCCCACGCAGGGGATCAAGGGGGAGGCGTCACAGATCCTGCCGCTGCCGCGCCACTTCGAGCAGCTCGCCGAGTCGGTCACCGAGGACGAGGCCGTGGGCGGCAGCCCGGTCGGCCCCGACCCCGAGGTCCACGCGCGGGCGCTCAAGGAGTACGTGGACGCGGGGTTCGACGAGGTGTACGTCAACCAGATCGGCACGGAGCAGGACGCGTTCTTCGACTTCTACGAGCGCGAGGTGCTCCCGAGGGTGCGCTGACCGGCCGACTTCATCAGCTCTGCGTACCCGAAAGTGCGCTAGTCGGCCGACTTCATCAGCTTGGCGTACCCGAGCTGCAGCCAGTCGGAGATGGCCACCGCGGTCATCGTGGCGCCGACGAGCCTGGTCACCCTGGGGGCGAAGACCAGGCCGACGGCGTACGCGGTGGCCGCCCACTGGGCCAGGCAGAACGGGCAGGCCAGCAGCTCGCCCATCGGCCCGCGCGGCTCCTCCTGGACCTCGGACGGGCCGCCCTGGCCCTCGTACCTGGTGAAGGGCGCCCGCAGGGGGCTCATGACCGGGTCCTTGGCCAGGCGCCGGGAGACCTTGTGCGTGCAGGCCGCCATGAGCGCGATGTCGAGGACGCCGACCCGTTCGGGCAGCTTCCTCTTGGTGAGCACGGCGGCCGCCGCCGCACCGGCCACGCCCGCCCCGTACGTGGCGAGGATGCCCAGGTAGCCGCCCAGCGGACGATCATGCCCGTTGCCGTAGGCCCGTTCCGTCTTCTCCAGCATCTCGGTCATAGGGTGTGGCGCTACCCTCAACCCCTGCCTCTACGCGCCGTCCCGGGCTGTCTCTTGGGCTGTTCGCAACGTCTACATGACGATCGTGAGGGTAGCCCGGAACCATGAGCAGCCATGGTCATGCGGTCACTGACGCCATCCTTGACACGTTGAAGCGCGCGAGCTCCGGGCTGAAGGACGCCGGGGTGAAGTTCGCGCTGGCCGGCGGCTGCGCGGCCTACGCCAGAGGCGCCGCCCCCTCCCTGCACGACGTGGACTTCGTCCTCACCGAGCACGACGTGCCCGCCGCCCTGGAGGCCCTGCGCGGGCTGGGCTTCGAGACCGCCAAACCGCCGGAGGACTGGCTGGTCAAGGCGTACGACGAGGGCCGGCTGGTCGATCTGATCTTCCGGGTCTCCGACCACGAGATCACCGAGGAGCTGCTGGACCGGGCCGAGCCGCTGAAGGCGTCGGCGGTGATCGTGCCCGTGCTGGAGGCCACCGACCTGGTCATCTCGTGGCTGCTGCCGCTGTCGGAGCACGCCTGCGACTACGGGTCCCTGCTGGCCCAGGTCCGGGCGCTGCGCGAGCAGGTGGACTGGCCGCGGGTGGTGGCGGTGACGGCGGACTCGCCGTACGCGACGACGTTCGTGACGCTGCTGGAGCGGCTGGGCGTGCTGAGCGAGCCGGTGGTGGCCAGCGGCGAGAGCCGGTGGCCCTGACCCGACGGCCCTGACCCGGTGGCCCTGATGGGGCGGCCCGGAACGGGCGGAGGGCCGCGCCCTGAACGGACGCGGCCCTCCCTCTAGGACAGACTGCGAGGGTCACCCGCCGTAGCGGCCGTAGTAGTCACCCAGCCGCGTGCGGTACTCGGGCTCCTTGTACCTGCCCTCGTCGAACTCGGGCGCGTCCTTGATCTCGGCCTTGGTGCGCGCGACGTGCACGTTGCGCTCCTGAGGGTCGATGCGCGTGACGACCTGCGCCGGCAGCATGACCTTCTTGCCGAAGATCCAGGGACCGGTGTCGACGATGATGTAGCTCTCGCCGACCTCGTACGTCGCCTCGTCGACGGACCCGATCTTCCCGTCGGTCGCCTGGACGTGGTACCCCACGAGATCCAGACTCTGACCACGGTCATAGACGTCAGGACGATAGTTCCAGAGCTCCATCGGGCTCTCTTCCTCTCTTCTTCCGTCTTTTCTCGGGCAAGACTCCCGCTACCCGGACAGACTCCGGTAAACCCCCAACAAAGCGTCGGTGGCGGCGGATACGATCCGCGTCACGGACTGGAAAGGGGGCCGGATGACCGTCGGCGAGGCGCAGGAGTGGGCCCCTCCGGGCGTCGACGTCACGCGTCCCAGCGTGGCCCGCGTGCACGACTGCCTGCTCGGCGGCGTGGAGAACTTCTCCGTCGACCGCTCGGTGGCGCGCCGGCTCAAGGACGCCGTGCCCGAGGTGGTCGACCTCGTCTGGTGCAACCGGGCCTTCATCGGCCGGATCGTCGACTTCCTCGTCCGCGAGGCGGGCATCAGGCAGATCATCGACCTCGGCGCCGGGCTGCCGACGATCGAGAACACGCACGAGGTCGCCCAGTTCGCCGACCCCCGTACCAGGGTCGTCTACGTGGACATCGACCCCATGGTCGAGCCGCACGCCCGCGCCATCATGAGCGGCAACCCCAACGCCACCGCGATCACCGCCGACGCCCGCGACGTCGACGCCGTGCTCGGCCACCCCGAGCTGGGCCGCCTGATCGACCTCGACCAGCCCACCGCCCTGCTGGCCATCGGCCTGCTGCACCTGTTCCCCGACGCCGACGACCCCCACGGCCTGGTCCGGCGGTACGTCGCCGAACTCGCCCCCGGCAGCCACCTGGCCGTCTCCAACATGTTCGCCTCCGGCAACCCCAAGGCCAAGGCCCTGGAGGCGCTGCTCCAGGCCACCATGGGCACCGGCCACTTCCGCGACCGCACGGCGATCGAGGCGTACTTCGACGGGCTCGTGCTGGTCGAGCCCGGGGTGGTGCACTTCCCCGAATGGCACCCCGACGAGCGGCTGCCCGGCCCGCTGGCCCCCTGGGAGGAGCTGCTGCTGGGAGGCGTGGCCCGCAAGCCGTGAAACCCGGCTGCTTTCGCGGCGGACGGCGGCTAGGGTGACGCCCATGCCGCGTCGTTTCCTCGTCTGCTCCCCGCCGCCGGCCCGCTAGCGGGCGGCGGCGTTCCAGGATTCTCCGGGTCTGACTGATCCGGGGGTGGTTGCTGCCCGCATACGGGCCCATTCCGACCACTCCACCCGGAGAACTCCTGTCATGACCCCTGTCTCCGCCCGCCGTGGCGCCGTCTACGTCTCCGTGGCCGCCACGGCCTGGGGCACCGGCGGCGCCGCCGGCGCGCTGCTGTTCGAGTCGGGCCATCTCGGCCCCGTCGGCGTCTCGCTCTGGCGCTACCTGCTCGGCGCCGCCTTCCTGCTCGCGCTCACCCGCCGCGCGGCGCGTCCGCGCCGGCTCACCTGGCACGTGCTGCCGATCGGGGTCGGCATGGCCGTCTACCAGACCGCGTACTTCGCGGCCATCGCCGGGTCCGGCGTCGCCGTCGCGACGGTCGTGACCATGGGCGCCACGCCGATCATCACCGCCCTCGGCGGGCGCCTGCTGCTGCGCGAGCCGCTCGGCCCGGTCGCCCGTGCCGCGCTGGCCGCCGCGCCGGTCGGGCTCGTCCTGCTCACCTGGGAGTCCGTCGTCCGGGCCGACTCTCCGTCCGGCATCGGGGCCGGCATCGGGGCCGGCATCGGGGCCGGTATCGGGTACGCCCTGCTCTCGGCCGCCGGGTACGCCGGCGTGACGCTCTTCTCCCGGTACCACCGGGAAGGCGACCCGCAGGGCACCGCGGTCGGCGGGTTCGCGGTCGGGGCGGCCTGCCTGGCGCCCTTCGCCCTGCCGGCGGGCGTGTTGCCCGAGCTCAGCGTGTCGTCGGTGGCGCTGCTGGTCTACCTGGGCGCGGTGCCCACCGCCCTGGCCTACGGCCTGTTCTTCCGCGCGCTCACCGCGTTGCCGGCCACCACGGTCTCGATCATCTCGCTGGGCGAGGCGGCCGGGGCGGCGCTGATCGGCGTCCTGCTGTTCGGCGAGCGGCTGACCCCGCTCGCCTGGGGCGGGTGCGCGCTCCTGCTCGCCGCGGTCGCCGTTCTCGCGCTGAAAGCGGAAACGGAGATGTGAGGTCCAGGGCCCGTGATGAGTTAAGGTCCGGTACGGCGACGCTTGCCGTATCGTCGCTCCGTTCTCTCATTTCGGCATAACGGAACGGCGCCGGCGAAACGTGCGTTGGAGGAACTGTGGCCTCGATAAAGGGAATATTCAGAAACCTCCTGGATCGTCCAGGCGGCGTGAACCTGAGCCCCTATCTGAAGATCGTCAAGGCGGCCGACGAGCGCGCCGGCCGTGTCGGGAAGCTCGAGGAGCTGCCGACGCCTGGCATGGACGATCTGGCCGAGTTCTGCGCCGTCGTGCGGGAGGCCGCCGACCGCACCCTTGGGCTCCGGCCGTACGACGTGCAGTTGCTGGGCACACTCGCCCTGCTCGACGGCAAGGTGGCCGAGATGGCGACCGGCGAGGGCAAGACCCTGTCGGGCGCCATGGCCGCCGCCGGCTACGCGTTGCAGGGCAAGCGCGTCCACGTGATGTCCGTCAACGACTACCTGGCCAGGCGCGACGCCGAGTGGATGGGCCCGCTCTACGAGGCGCTCGGCGTCAGCGTGGGCTGGATCGACCAGAACTCCACCCCGGAGGAGCGCCGCGCCGCCTACGCCAAGGACGTCACGTACGGGCCGGTCAGCGAGATCGGGTTCGACGTGCTGCGCGACCGGCTGCGCACCGACCCGGCCGAGATCATCGTGCCCGCGCCCGAGGTGGCGCTGATCGACGAGGCCGACTCCGTGCTGGTCGACGAGGCCAGGGTGCCGCTGGTGATGGCCGGCGCGGCCGACCCCGGCAGCGCGGTGCCGGAGATGGCGGCGCTGGTGCGCACGCTCGTCCGCGGCTACCACTACGAGATCGACGAGCAGGCGCGCAACGTCTACCTCACCCCCAAGGGCGCCGACAGCGTCGAGAACATCCTCGGCGTCGAGCTCTACGACGAGCACGAGCCCGGCACCCTCATCGAGCTCAACCTCGCCCTGCACGCCCACGCGCTGCTCGCCCGCGACGTCGACTACATCGTGCGCGACGGCAGGGTCCAGCTGATCAACCCCTCGCGCGGCCGGGTGGCGCTGCTGCAGCGCTGGCCCGACGGGCTCCAGGCGGCCGTGGAGGCCAAGGAGGCGCTGCCGCCGAGCGAGAAGGGCGAGATCCTCGACTCGATCACCGTCCAGGGGCTGATCCGCCGCTACCCGCAGATCTGCGGCATGACGGGCACCGCCGTCGCGGTCAACGAGCAGCTCGGCGAGTTCTACGGCCTCAAGGTCGCGGTCATCCCGTCCAACCGGCCGTGCGTGCGGCAGGACGAACCCGACCGCATCTACCCGACCGTGCCCGACAAGGACGCCGCGCTGGTCGAGGAGATCCAGGAGGTGCACGAGACGGGCCGGCCGATTCTCATCGGCACCCTCGACGTGGCCGAGTCGGAGAACCTCGCCAAGCTCCTGCAGCGCCGCGGCATGGAGCCGGTCGTACTCAACGCCAAGAACGACGCGGAAGAGGCCACGATCATCGCCAGGGCGGGCGAGCGCGGCGCGATCACCGTCTCCACCCAGATGGCCGGTCGCGGCACCGACATCCGGCTCGGCGAGGGCGTGGCCGAGCTCGGCGGCCTCTACGTGATCGGCTCCGGCCGCCACGCCAGCAGCCGCCTCGACGACCAGCTCCGCGGCCGGGCCGGCCGCCAGGGCGACCCGGGCGGCTCGGTCTTCTTCGTCAGCATGACCGACGACCTGATCACCCAGTTCGTCCCCGACGAGCGGCCGCCCGCCGCCGACCCCGACGGCCTGGTGCGCCACCGGCGCGGCGCGTACATCGTGGGCCACGCCCAGCGGGTGGCCGAGGGCGTCAACCTGGAGATCCACCGCAACACCTGGCGCTACACCCGCCTGCTCGAACACCAGCGTGAGCTGATCCTCGAATGGCGCGACAAGGTCCTCCACGGCGACGCCGCCGCCAAGGCGCTGGCCGAGGCCGACCCCGGGCGCTGGGCCGAGCTGCCCGAGGACACCAGGGACGAGACGGCCCGCCAGATCGTCCTGCACGCCATCGACACCTGCTGGACCGAGCACCTGGCCTTCCTCAACGACCTGCGCGAGGGCATCCACCTGCGCGCGCTGGGCCGGATGAGCCCGGTCGACGAGTTCCAGCGGGAGGCCGTGGCCGAGTACAAGGCGCTGCAGGCCGAGGTCGAACGCCGCTCGCTGGAGTCGTTCGAGGCGCCCGAGCCCGACCTCAAGCGCCCGTCGGCCACCTGGACGTACCTGGTGCAGGACAACCCGTTCGGCACGGAATGGGACCGGATCCTCAAGCGGGTGACCGCCGCCACGCGTCGCGGCTGACCCGCCGGGCGTACCTGACAGAAGATGACAGGTACGCCTGCCAGCATGGAGGCATGACGACGAAAGCCAAGCTCATTGCCTTCACCATCGACTGCGACGACCCCCGGAAGCTGGCGGCCTTCTACCACGAGGTGACCGGCTTCGAGATCCAGTATTCGGAGGAGGAGTACGCGGCGATCGGCGACGGCACCACGAGCATCTACTTCGGCCGGGTGCCCGGTTACAAGCCGGGCGTCTGGCCCAGCGCGGACAAGAAGTTCCATCTCGACTTCCGCGTGCCCGACCTGGACAAGGCGGTCGAGGAGTACACCGCGCTCGGGGCGGTCAAGCCGGAGTTCCAGCCGGGCGTCACCGACGAGGGGACGCGCTGGATCGTGCTGCAGGACCCGGAGGGCCACCTGTTCTGCGTGGTTCCCGAGCAATCGTAGGGGCCGCGACGCCCCCGCGGGGGCTCAAGGATCAGCCACAAGTTCGTGCAGGTGGCAGCCGCAATTGGGCGATTTATCAGCCTAAAGAATGATGGTAGTGCTCCGCTTGGCTCTTAAGCTGGAGCAATGCTCCTGCACGGACCCCTGCCCCTGCGTGGGCGCCGATGACCTGGATCGGGCTGCTCATCGCGCTGGCCGGAGCGCTGGGATACGCGCTCGGCGCCGCCCTCCAACAGTACGAGGCCGTGGCCGCGGGCGCCTCGCTCAAGCTGGTCCGGCGCCCCCGCTGGTGGATCGGCGGCGTCATCGGTTTCACCGGGGCGTGCCTGCACGCCGTGGCGCTCAGCTTCGCGCCGCTGGTGGCCGTGCAGCCGATCAGCGTGGCCACCCTGGTGTTCGCGGTGCCGCTGGCCGCCTTCATGTACGGGCGCAGGCCGTACCGGGCGGAGATCCTCGGCTCGATCGCCGTCGCCGTGGGCCTGCTCTGGCTCATGCTGCTGGTGCCGCAGCACAACGTCACGCCCCGGCTGAGCAACGGCGCCGCGCTCGCCTTCCTGGGCGTCATCGCGGCGATCGCGCTGGTCTCGCAGGTGCTCGCGCGGCGCTTCCACGGGCCCGCGCGGGCGCTGCTGCTCTCGGTGGGCGCCGGTGTGGTGACGGCGAGCGTCTCGACGTTCGTCCGGGTGGTCGGCGGCGGGCTGGAGGGTGACTGGGGACGGCTGATCCACTGGTTCACGCTGGCCGTGCCGGTGCTGCTGGTCTGCGCGGTGGTGCTGCTCCAGCGCTCGTACGCGGTCGGCTACTTCGGCATCGCCTACGCCGGCGTCCAGGTCATCGACCCGATCACCTCGGTGCTGGCGGGGGCGATCCTGCTCGGCGAGCCGCTGCCCACCAGCCCGTCCACGGCGATCCCCGCGCTGCTGGCCGGGGCGCTGACCATCGGCGGCACGATCACCCTCGGCCGCCTCACCCCCGACCACTCCAAGCCGGCCCCGGCCCCCGCTCCCGTGCCCCCGGTGCTCACCTCCGCGACGGTGGCCGCCGAGGCGGCGTCCGAGGGCGCGGTCACCGGTCAGCGGCCCGCGTCCGGTCAGTGACCGCCTCCACCGGCGGACGCCAGGACAACACGTCGTCCATCGAACGCAGCATCAGCTCCGGGCTGAGCCGGCCCGCCAGGGTCACCGCGAGGTCGCGCAGCCGTACCGCGAGCGGGTTGCGCAGCTTGGTGACCCGGCAGATCGTCATCGACTGCCGCACGACGCCCGACGTGCGCGCCAGCCGGGCGGCGGTGTAGGCGGCCAGGTCGCCGTCCGCCACGTGCGCGAGCACCACGGCGTCCTCCAGCGCCTGGCAGGCGCCCTGGCCCAGGTTCGGGGTCATCGGATGGGCCGCGTCGCCCACCAGCGCCGCCTTGCCCCGATGCAGGGCGGGCAGCGGCGTCTTCAGGTAGTGGACGTCGTTGCGGATGATCCGGGCGGGGTCGGCGGCCCGCAGCAGCGCCGGGATCGGCTCGTGCCAGCCACCGAACCTGCGCAGCAGCTCCTCCCGCTCGTCCCCGTGGGTGGCGCCGGCGGGTGACAGGTCGGTGGCGTACAGGTAGACCAGGTCGTCGGTGAGCTGGTGGACGCCGAACACCAGCCCCCTGCCCCAGCTCTCCGACCGGGGGATGTCCAGCCCGTTCCGCGGGACGAGCGCCCGCCACGCCGTCACCCCCGAGTACACCGGCCCCGGATGGCCGGGGAACAGCGCCCGCCGGGTCGCCGAGCGGATGCCGTCGGCGCCCACGACGAGGTCGGCCTCGATCTCGCCCGCCTCCGTGCGCACGATCCCGCGCTCGGCGTCCACGCCCGTCACGGTGGTGCCCAGCCGCAGGACGCCCGGTTCCAGGGCGTCGGCGAGCACGTCCATGAGGGTCGCCCGCAGCATGACGACCACCGAGTCCCCGTACCGGGCGTCGGCGTGGTCGGTGGTGGTGCGCGTCAGCCAGCGGCCGTCCGCCCGCCGCACGCCGAGCGGCCCCTCCACCGTGGACAGCTCGCGCACCCGGTCGCCCAGCCCCAGCGTGTCGAGCGCCTTGAGGGCGTTGGCGGCGACCGCGAGCCCCGAGCCGACGGGCTCGACGGCGGCCGCCCGCTCCAGGACGCTCACCTCCCACCCCTTGCGGCGCAGGGCCACGCCGCAGGCCAGCCCTCCGATTCCGCCACCGATCACCACAGCCTTGGGCATGACGCCTCCTTGGTTACTACGTCTGTAGTGTCAGCGTACTACGCCTGTAGTTCACTCGCACTACCCCTGTAGTATTCGGTCCGTGAAACGAGCGGACGCCGTCGCCGACACGGCCATCACCCTGCTGGCCGAGCGGGGCATGCGCGGCCTCACCCACCGCGCCGTGGACGAGGCGGCCGGGCTGCCGCCCGGGTCGACGTCCAACCTGGCCCGCACCCGGGCCGCCCTGCTGGAGCTGACCCTGTCCCGGCTCACCGAGCTGGAGATGAAGGCCATGGCGATCGCCTACGAGCCGGTGCCGCTCACCCTCGACGACCTGCCCGCCCGGCTGGCCGAGGCGGTGCGCGTGCAGCTCGACGACCGCAGGCGCACCCTGGCCCGCTACGAGCTGGCCTTGGAGGCCACCAGGCGCCCCGAGCTGCGCGAGATCTACAACCGGGCGGGCCGCCACTTCCGCGACCCGGCGCCCGCCATGCTGGCCGCCCTGGGGTCGAAGGATCCGGTGCGCCACGCCCGCCAGCTCGTGGCCTTCGGGGAGGGGCTGATGTTCGACGCGATCGCGGGCGCGGGCTCCGTGCCCACCGTGGCGGAGCTCACCCTCGCGCTGCGCGACCTGCTGGCCGGCATGCTGCGTGACGAGGGCGCCGGCGGATAGGACCGCCGGCGCCCGTGTCGGCCATGCGTGGCCCTCGGCGGCCTACTCCTCTCCGCCCGCGTCCGCGCCGTCCCTCGCGTGCTTGCCGCGAGGCTCCCGGTGGCCGTCGGCCGCGCCGGATTCGGCCTCCGGCGACTCGTCCTTGGGGGTGCCGCATGCCTGCCCATACGGGGGGAACTCTCCTTCTCTTCGACCAACAGCTCACGGTGACCGTACGACTACGGTTACGTGCCCGGCAAGGGGGTTGGTTCAAGATCCACGCCACGAATTCGAGAAAAATTCGCGTAACGCCGTGGTCGGCCGGGATCGGCCGGGGTCGCACGTGATCAGCCGTGGTCGGCCGGGATCAGCCGGTACAGGTTGCTCGGTAGGGCACCTCGGGCAGGTGCCGGGCCCAGTCCGCCGCCGACAGGCCCCCGTAGCGGGCGCACACCGCCGACGCCGGATCACCGGCCGCCGGCGACCGGGCCAGGTCCAGCGTGAGCACCGTCCCGCCGGCGGCCAGCACGCGGGCCGTGCGCCCGTCGCCCGCCAGCACCGCGCGCGCCGGCCGGTCCGCGCCGCCCACCGGCACCTGGCGTTCGGCCAGCAACGCGCGGTCGGGGACGCGCCACACCCGCACCCGGTCGTTGTCCGTCCCGGCCAGCAGCCGCCCGTCCGGGCTGAAGCGCAGGTGGCCGGGGGAGGGCCGCAGCCGGGTGCCGAGCACGGGCACGCCGTCCAGGTCGTAGATCTGGATGCCGGTCTCCTCGGCGATGGCCACCCGCTCGCCGTCCGGCGCGAACGTCGTGTACTCCCACGGCATCCGGTCCAGCCACGGCGCGGGCGTGACGTGGTCGCCGCGCCTGATCGCCGAACGCCGGCCCTCGAACGTCAGCGCCACCCGGTCACCGGGACCGGCCACCGCGTACTCGCCGACGAAGGCCGCCCGGCGGGCCCGCAGGTCCCAGGCCCACCGTTCGCCCGACTGCCGGGCCGCCGCGAACAGCAGCCCGCCCCCTGGGCTGAACCACGCCGACTGCTCGCCCGGCGCCCCCAGCCCCCTCCCGAACGGCGGCCCGACGCCCTGCCCCGACGCGGTGTCCCACAGGTACGACCGGTCCACGCCCACGAAGGCCAGCGTGCGCCCGTCGGGGGACCAGGCCATCGCCCGCACGCTCTGCTCGGGGCCGGCCGTCTCGGCGAGCCGCCGGTGCCCTGGGACGTCGTAGACGCGTACCGTGTCGTCGCTCAGCGCGGCCAGCCGGGAGCCGTCGTCGCTGATCGCGTACAGCGAGCGCGGCCCGGCGTGCGGGTCGGTGAAGACGTCCACGGCCGGGTCGGCGGCCGCCGCCTTCAGCGCCCGCCGCGCCTGCGGCACCTGGGCCAGCCGCCAGGCCGCCAGGCTCAGCCGGCGCGCGGTCACCGGGTCGGCCACCCGCAGCGCCTCGGCCCGCGACGCGGCGACCTTGGCCATCGCCTGCTCCAGCCGCCCGTCGGCGGCCCCGCGCTGCCACACCGCGAGCAGCGCCGCCAGCAGCGCGACCGACAACAGGCCGGACAGCAGCCCCGCCATGAGCCTCCGGCGTCTGCGCGCGCCGCCGCGGGCCCGCGCGCGGCCCTCGTCCAGGAAGGTCTGCTCGCCGGGGCTCAGGGTGACCCGCCGCCGCCCGCCGGCCGCCCACGCCATCGCCCGGTCGAGGGGTTCGCCCTGGTAGAGGTCGGACTCGCGGCGCCCGCCCGCCTCCCAGGCCCGCGCCGCCCTGGCCAGCTCCCGGTGCACGGCCAGGCCGTCCCGCTCGCCGTCCAGCCACTCGTGCAGGCGCGGCCAGGCCCGCAGCAGCGCGGTGTACGTGATCGTGAGGGATCCCCGGTCGCTGATCGTCAGGATCCCGGCCTTCCCGTACGCCTCCAGCACCCGGTCGATCGCGGCCACCTCGTCGGGGGCGCGTCCGGCGACCAGGTCGTCGCGGAGGGCGGGGGCCACGGTGTCGCCGCCGGACTCGTCGAGCCCGACCAGGCGCAGGAAGACCTCGGGCACCAGATCCTGGTCCGCCCGGCAGAGCTGGAGGTAGAGGGCCTCGGCGCGGACGCCGAGCGGCGGGTCGTCGACCGGCTCGGGTGGCAGGAGGCGGCCGAGCTGGGACTGCGGGGCGTCGAGCAGGGACATGAGCAGGTGGCGGGCGTCGGGGCGCCGCTCGGGGTCGTCGTGGAGCGCGGCGGCGACCAGGCCGCGTAACAGCCGGTCGAGGCGCTCCCCGTTGCCTAATCGCTCGGTGAGCCCGTACGCGGCGAACAGCAGGACGCGCCCCCACGCCTGGACGTCGCCCGCCGGGTCGGCCTCGGCGTCGGCCAGCCCCAGCCCCACCAGGCGCGGCCCGTCGACGCCTAAGATGATCTTGTCGGGCGTGAGCGACCCGTGCACCGCCCCCGCCTCGTGCACCGCGGCCAGTGCGGTGGCCGTTGCGGCGGCCAGGCGGTAGAGGTCGTCACCGGCGAAGGGGCCGTGCCGCTCGACGACCTGGCGCAGCGTCGGCCCCTCGATGTACTCGCTGACCAGATAGGGCGGATCGCCCTGCGGGCACGCCTCGACCAGTCGCGCCGCGTGCACCGAGCGCACCTCCGGGACCGTCGCGTACGCGCCCGGTCCGGGCAGGTGGAGGGCATGGCGACCGCCCGACTCGTCGTAGGCCTCGCGGACGGTGGTCCGCCCGCCGCCGTCGAGCCGGGCGCCGAGCCAGTAGCCTCCCAGCCGATCAGTCATGCGGGATTAGATGCCGCCTTCCGTTCAGCGGTTCAGTCGAGCCCGGTGCTCCGGCCATTCCTCTTCGAGGATGCCGAAATAGACCGTGTCGCGCCAGGTGCCGTCGGGCCTTCTGCGGTGGCGGCGCAGAGTTCCCTCGTGCACGCCGCCGATGCGCCGGATGGCGGCCTGGGAGCGCAGGTTCAGCACGTCGGTCTTGAGCAGGACCCGGTTGTGGCCGAGGCCGAAGGCGTGGTCGAGCAGCAGCAGCTTGCAGTTGGTGTTCACCGCGGTGCGCCAGTGGGCGCGGCCGTACCAGGTCCAGCCGATCTCGACGCTGTCGTCGAAGCCGGGCACGTCGATGTAGGTCGTCCAGCCGCCGGGCCGTCCGGTCTCCTTGGGGATCACCGCGAACGGCACGTGCTTGTCGTCGCCGATGAGCGCGCGGGCCGCCCTGGCCAGGTCCTCCTCGGTGCGCGGGGTGACGATCGGCAGCCAGCGCCAGAGCTCGTCGTCCCCGCCTCCGGCGGCGAACAGGTCCGGGACGTGTTCCAGGGTGAGCGGTTCGAGGCGCACGACGTCGTTCTCCAGCACCACGGGCGCGGGCAGCTTGGCGGTCATGCCGCCACGATAGGCGCCGGTCCCGTCGCAGGTTGACGGCCACCTGGCCCTTTTTGCGGGGAACCACCTGTCGACATCCATACCGGCCGGTCGGTAGGCTCAGCGGCATGGACTTCGCCTTCGACACCGTCACCGAGGACCTGCGCGAGCGCCTGCTCCGCTTCATGGACGAATGCGTCTATCCGGCCGAGCCCGCCTTCGAGGAGCAGGCCGCGGCCGCCGGCTGGAGCCCGCCACCGCTGCTCGACGACCTCAAGGACGAGGCGAGGAAGCGCGGCCTGTGGAACCTGTTCCTGCCCGGCGCGCACGGCGCCGGTCTGACGAACCTCCAGTACGCCCCGCTGGCCGAGATCATGGGCCGCAGCCCCAGCATCGCCCCCACCGCCACCAACTGCGCCGCCCCCGACACCGGCAACATGGAAGTGTTGTCGATGTTCGGCAGCCAGTGGCAGCGCGAGGAGTGGCTGCGCCCGCTGCTCGACGGCGAGATCCGGTCGGCCTTCGCGATGACCGAGCCCGACGTCGCCTCCTCCGACGCCACCAACATCGCCACCTCGATCGTCCGCGACGGCGGCGAGTACGTCATCAACGGCCGCAAATGGTTCATCTCCGGCGCGATGAACCCCAACTGCAAGATCTTCGTCGTCATGGGCAAGACGAACCCCGACGCGCCCAAGCACCGGCAGCAGAGCATGGTCCTGGTGCCGCGCGACACCCCGGGGCTGCACGTCAGGCGCGGCATGCACGTCTTCGGCTACACCGACGCCGACCACGGCGGCCACGCCGAGGTGGTCTTCGAGGACGTGCGCGTCCCGGCCGAGAACCTGATCGGCGAGGAGGGCGGCGGCTTCGCCATCGCGCAGGCCAGGCTCGGCCCCGGCCGCATCCACCACTGCATGCGCCTGATCGGCATGGCCGAGCGCGCGGTCGAGCTGATGTGCGAGCGGGCCCTGGCCAGGACGGCGTTCGGCAAGCCGGTCGCCCAGCAGGGCGTGGTCCAGGACTGGATCGCCGAGTCCCGCATCAGGATCGAGCAGCTGCGCCTGCTCGTGCTCAAGACCGCCTGGCTCATGGACACCGTGGGCAACCAGGGCGCCCACACCGAGATCCAGGCCATCAAGATCTCCACCCCGATCACCGTCGAATGGATCCTGGACAAGGCCATCCAGGTGCACGGCGCGGGCGGCGTCTCCCAGGACTTCCCGCTGGCCGCGCTCTGGGCGGGCGCCCGCTCCCTGCGCCTGGCCGACGGCCCCGACGAGGTGCACAAGCGGTCCCTGGCCTATCGCGAGCTGAAGAGGTTCATGTGAACGAAGCGCAGATCAAGGAGCGCGTACGCGCGTTCCTGGGCGAGCACGACCCCGAGGGGGACCGGACGGCGTTCCTGCGGGCCAGGTTCGACGCCGGGCTGGCCTGGGTCTGGTTCCCCGAAGGGCTCGGCGGCCTCGGCGCGGCCAGGGAGCTGCAGCAGGTGGTCGAGCACGAGCTGGCCGGCACGCCGCAGATCAACAGCGGTGTCCAGGGCATCGGCCTCGGCATGGCCGCGCCGACGATCCTGGCGTTCGGCACGCCGGAGCAGAAACGGCGCTTCCTGCGCCCGCTGTGGACCGGCGAGGAGATCTGGTGCCAGCTCTTCAGCGAGCCCGGCGCCGGCTCCGACCTGGCCACGCTCGCCACCCGCGCGGTCCGGGACGGCGACGAGTGGGTGGTCGACGGCCAGAAGGTCTGGACGTCGGGCGCCCACCACTCCCGCTGGGCCATCCTGGTCACCCGCACCGATCCGGACGTGCCCAAGCACCGCGGCATGACGTACTTCATCTGCGACATGCACGCCCCCGGCGTCGAGGTGCGGCCGCTGCGGCAGATCACCGGCGAGGCCGAGTTCAACGAGGTGTTCCTGACCGGCGTGCGGCTCTCCGACGACCTGCGGCTGGGCGAGGTCGGCGACGGCTGGCGGGTCGCGCAGACCACGCTGATGAACGAGCGCGTCGCGATCGGCGGCGCGCCCGTGCGGCGCGGCGGCGGCATGGTCGGCGCGGTGCTGGAAGCCTGGCGCGAGCACCCCGAGCTGCGCACCCACGACCTGCACCAGCGGCTGCTGGCGCTGTGGGTGGAGGCCGAGGTCACCCGCCTGTCCGGGGCCCGGCTGCGCGAGCAGCTCGCCGTCGGCCAGCCCGGCCCCGAGGGGTCGGGCATGAAGTTGTCGTTCGCCAAGCTCAACCAGGCGCTGTCCGGCTTCGACGTCGAGCTCCGCCGCGACCTGGGCTACGACGACTGGACGTTCCGCCGCTCGGAGGACGTCGACTTCTACGGCCGCGGCCCCGGCTACCGCTACCTGCGGGCCAAGGGCAACTCGATCGAGGGCGGCACGTCCGAGATCCTGCGCAACATCATCTCCGAACGGGTGCTCGGCCTGCCCTCCGAGCCCCGCGTCGACAAGGACGTGCCCTGGAAGGACCTGCCGCGATGACTCTGCTCTACTCCGAGGTCGAGGAGGAGCTGCGGGCGGCCGTGCGCGGCCTGCTCGCCGACCGCTGCCCGCCGGCCGCGGTGCTCGGGCGCGTCGAGTCGCAGCCCTACGACCTGGACCTGTGGAAGACGCTGGCGGGCGAGATCGGGGTCGCCGGGCTCCTCGTGCCCGAGGAGCTGGGCGGCGCGGGCGCGTCGGCCAGCGAGGTGGCCGTCGTGCTGGAGGAGCTGGGCCGGGCCGTGGCGCCGGTGCCGTTCCTGACCAGCGCGGTGCTGGCCACGAAGGCGCTGCTGCCCACCGCTGACGCCCTGCTCGGCGAGCTGGCCGAAGGGCGCAGGACGGCGGCGCTGGTCGTGTCGTTCGCGGCCTCGCCGTACCGGCCGGGGCGCGGGTCGTCGCTGCGGCTGGAGGGCGGGCGGCTGTCCGGCACCGTCACCGGGGTGGCCGGCGCGGACGTGGCCGATGTGCTCCTCGTCCCCTTCGAGGGCAGGCTGTACGAGGTCGAGGGCGCCACCGTGCAGGTCGTGCCCTCGCTCGACCTGACCAGGCCGGTCGCCACCGTCACCCTGTCCGGGGCGCAGGCCCGCGACGTGGGGGAGTGCGACCTGGCCGGCGTGCTGAGGTTCGGGGCCGGGCTGCTGGCCTCCGAGCAGTTCGGCGTGGCCGAGTGGTGCCTCGACACGACGCTCGCCTACGTCAAGGAGCGCCACCAGTTCGCCCGGCCGGTCGGCTCGTTCCAGGCGATCAAGCACCGGCTGGCCGACCTCTGGCTCGACGTGGTCAGGGCCAGGGCCGCCGCCCGCGGCGCGGCCGCCGATCCCGGGGACATCCCGGTCGCGGTGGCGCAGTCGTGGAACGCGGGGGTGGCGGTGCACGCCGCCGAGGAGGCGGTGCAGCTCCACGGTGGGATCGGGATGACCTGGGAGCATCCCGTTCATCTGTATCTCAAGCGCGCCAAGGCCACCGAGATCGCGCTCGGTACGCCCGGCGACCATCGGGAGGCGCTGGCCTCACTCGCCGGTGTCCCCGGCCCCGAGGGAGTTCAGCAGTAGGTCGGCGAAGTGCTTGCCCACCTGGGCGCCGGTCAGCGGCCCGTCCGCGTGGAACCAGGTGCCCAGGTGGTGCACCGAGCCGAAGAAGTAGTCGACGACCAGCTCGGCGGGCACCCGGTCGCTGAGGACGCCCGTGCGCTGCCCCTCGGCCACCAGGTCGCGGAAACGTTCGTGGTAGCGGCGGCGCTCGGCGCGCACGGTCTTCTGCTTCTCGGTGGCGAGCAGGTGCATCGACCTGAAGAAGATCTTGGAGTCGTCGAGGTTGGCGGTCGTCGTCTCCACGACGTCGGCCGCGGCCCGGTGCAGCCGCTCGCGGACCGTGCCGGGGCCGTCGGCGATGCGGGTCAGCCGGTCCATCTGCATGCGGAGCAGGCGGGCGTAGATCTCGTGCAGCAGATCGTCTTTTGAGTCAAAATAGTGGTACATGGCGCCCTTGGTGACGCCGGCCGCCTGGACGATCTCCTGGACCGAGGTCCCCTCGAATCCACGGGCCGCGAACAGCCTGGTCGCCTCGGCGAGCAACCGCTGCCGAACGGGTTCTTCCTTCACATCGTCCCCCTTGTCACCCGCCATAGCATACCGACTGGTCGGTTGACGGTCTTGCAGGTTTTATTTGCGTCACCTTAGGCTCACCTTGGTTCGTGCTTGGGTATGCCTTAGACCGGCGAGGGATCTTCGGAGTGGCAGATCCTGAGGGTTTCTACTCATTCGGGGAGTTTGCCGTGCCCGGTGGCTCTATCTATGTGCAGCAGGACGAGAAGTACACAGGCTCATCCCCGCAGTGGTGGTACGAGAAGTTCTGGCGCGAGGACGCGCCCAACCGCCGCCGCTCCCGGTACGTCAAGGCCGGCGTGGGCGCGGTGGGCGGCATCCTGCTCGCGTTGCGGTTCGGCTCGGAGTTCATGCTGTTCTGGGGGGCCGTCACCGCCGGTCTCGTGGCCGCCGTCGACTGGTACATCGACTGGCGCTCCTTCCGCGCGACGGCCGTCTGGCGCGGCGCCCGGCGCGGTGAGCTGATCACCGGCCGGCTGCTGCGCAGGCAGCTCGCCAGGCGCGGCTACCAGGTGCTCGACGGCCGCGCGATCCGCGACCAGGCCTCCATCGACCACCTCGTGATCGGCCCGACCGGCATCTGGGTCATCGACAACGAGTCCTGGAGCCCCGACACCGAGATCGGCTGCTACAACGGCAGGCTGTTCTTCAGCGAGAAGTACGGCACCAAGTGGGCCAAACCGCTGGTGGACACCGCCGAGGCCTTCGCCGAGCTGCTGACCCGCGAGACCGGGATCGAGGTCACGATCTCGCCCATGCTGGCCGTCCACTGCGGGTTGCTGCCGCGCGGTGGCGTCGTGGTCGGCGAGGGGCTCGCGCTGCTCAAGCCACGCCTGGTGGCCAGGCGCATCAAGGCGGTCGACGGCGTGGTGTTCACCGACGAGCAGGTCGAGCTGCTGGCCCGCACCGCGGCCAGGGAGCTGCAGAAGGTCTGACCGCCGTCAGGCCAGCGTCTCGATGAACGCGGTGAGCTGGGCGACGTTGCGGCACTCGTGCATCTCGACCACGGTGCCGTACTCGCTCGCGACCGAGTCGCCGGTGTCCCACTGCTGCCTGGGCTCGGGGTTGAGCCAGTAGGCGTGGCGGGCCCCCGACGTCAGGCGCCTGAGCACGTCGAGGGCCGGCGGCTGGTAGTTGGAGCGGGCGTCGCCGAGGATCAGCAGGGAGGTCCTGGGGCCGATGGCGTCGGAGTGGCGCTCGGCGAAGCCCTCCAGGGCGTGGCCGTAGTTCGTCCGTCCGAAGCGCGACATGTCGGCCTCGTCCGCGAGCCGCGTCATGGCCTCCACGACGTCCGCGCCGGGCACGAAGAAGCGGGTGATCTCGTCCACCCTGTCCACGAACCCGAACGCCCGCACCTTCGTGAACTGCTCCCGCAGCGCGTACGTCAGCAGCAGCGTGAAGTGGGCGAACGACGAGACCGAGTCGCTGGTGTCGCAGAGGATGACCAGCTCGGGCTTGTGCGGCCGGGGCGGTTTGAAGTGCGTGGTCAGCGGCACGCCGCCGCTCTGCAGCGAGGCCCGTACGGTGCGCCGGAAGTCCAGCCGCCCCCTGCGCCCCTTCCTGTGCTTGATCGTCAGCCGCGCGGCCAGCCGCCTGGCCAGCGGATGGACCTCCTTGCGCAGCCTGGCCAGGTCGGCCCTGGTGACGCGCAGGAAGTCGATCTGGTCGAGCGGCGGGCGCACGGCCGAGCGGGCGATGCGCTCGATCCCCGAGTCCTCGGCGATGCGCCGGCGCACGTCGATGGCCACGGCCTCCTCGAACCGCCGGACGTTGTCGTTGACGCGCTGCCGCACGGTCTTCTCGGCCAGCCCGCCGCGTTCCTGCCCGGCCAGCACGTTTCGCAGGATGCGGGCCATCAGCGTCTCGGGGGACAGGGCGCGCAGGACGCTGTAGGAGAACCAGTTCTGGCGGCCCGGCCCGGTGGTCTGCTGGCGGCCGAACCGCTCGACCATGGCCTGGGCGAACTCCCGCAGCTCGGCGTCCGTGCTGCCGGTGAGCAGCTCCGCCAGGCGCTCGCGCAGCTCGTCCACCGGGGCCGTGCGCGGATCGAGCCGGGCCTCGGCGGGGCGGGGGCGTACATGCCGGTCGTGGACGACGGGAACCACAGGTCGAACAGCACGTCGAAGCCGGGGCGGTAGGCGGGCTTCTTGACCAGCGTGGCCGCGTAGGCGGCGCGCAGCGACTCGCGCTCGCTCAGGTCGATCACCCGCAGCGCGCGGGCCGCGTCGAGCCCCTCGGCGAGCGACACCGGCAGGCCCGCCTCGCGCAACGCGTGCACGAAACCGACATGCCGGTCCACCAGCGATCCGCGCTCAGGCATCCGGCAGCCCCAGCTCCTTGATCGCCCGCGTCTGGTCGGAGGCGTGCTTGAGCACCACGCCCAGCGTCCCGGCCACTGTCGCCTCGTCCAGCTCCTCGCGGCCGAGGGCCAGCAGCGTGTTGGCCCAGTCGACGGTCTCGGCGACCGAGGGCGCCTTCTTCAGCTCCAGCGCCCGCATGGTGGCGACCGTCCTGGCCAGCTGCTCGGCCAGGTCGGCGCGGATGGTCGGCACCTGCGCGAGCACGATGTCGCGCTCCCGCTCCGGCGTCGGGTACTCGATGTGCAGGTAGAGGCAGCGCCGCTTGAGCGCCTCGGACAGCTCGCGGGTGGCGTTGGAGGTCAGCAGGACGAACGGCCTGCGGGTGGCGGCGATCGTGCCCAGCTCGGGGATGGTGACCTGGAAGTCCGACAGCAGCTCCAGCAGCAGCCCCTCGACCTCGACGTCGGCCTTGTCGGTCTCGTCGATGAGCAGCACGGTGGGGGCGGCTGACCTGATCGCCTTCAGCAGCGGGCGTTCGAGCAGGAACTCCTCGGTGAAGATGTCGTCGTCGGCGCTGGTGGCCTGGATGCGCAGCAGCTGCTTCTTGTAGTTCCACTCGTACAGCGCGCGGGCCTCGTCGAGCCCCTCGTAACACTGGAGGCGGACCAGCTCCGAGCCCGTCGCCTGGGCCACGGCCTTGGCGAGCTGCGTCTTGCCCACGCCGGCGGGCCCTTCGACCAGCAGCGGCTTGCCCAGCGCGGCGGCGAGGAACACCGAGGTGGAGATGGCGTCGTCGGAGAGGTAGTCCACGGCGGCGAGCCGCGCCGTCACGTCGGCGGGCGAGTCGAACATCGATGCTCCCTGTCTGCAGGCCGAACTTTATTCTAGCGGTAGGAGCTCGACCCAGGTCGATTCGACCAACATGCGGATCACCGGTATATTCCTCTCTGCAAGCGCCGCTAGCTCAGTTGGTTAGAGCAGCTGACTCTTAATCAGCGGGTCCGGGGTTCGAGTCCCTGGCGGCGCACCGCACGAAAACCCCAGCTCGGCGTGTCGAGCTGGGGTTTCTCGTTTTCACGAGGCTCTGGTCGGCTCCCACCGTTCGCCGGGTCGGACCTTGAGGCGTTCAGGGGAACGCCAGGCCGGACGCGGACGGGCCTTCGGGGTCGGGGCGCGCACATGCTGTCGCGCGGAGCGCCGGCCCACGCCACGGCAGCGGCACGGGCCGAAGGTGTGAGCCGCCCGCTTCCGGCCCGTTATGCAATCTTTGCTTGCGGCCACGAGGAAGCTGCGTAATATGAACGTTCATATCGATGTGCCCCGTTATCCCCGGTCAGCAGGACACTCCCCACCTCTTCATGCCTAGATGAGCCTCCAGAGGATATGAACGTTCAAATTTTCGCCGAGCCATCCGGCTATCTCGACTTCGCCCGGCTGGGGCCGCTCTCCCGCGCGGCCGCGGCGGTCCTGGCCGAGTCGGCCTGGCGCCGCATCGGCGACATGCCGCTGGCCTGGTTCGAGGAGCAGGCGGCGCGGACGCGCTCGGCGGCGGCGCGGCTGCTGCGGGCGGCCGAGCACGAAGTGGCGTTCGTCTCCTCCACCAGCCACGGGCTGTTCGCCGCCGCCGCCGCGCTGCCGGGAGAGGGCGTGGTGCTGCTGCCCCGGGGTGAGTTCCCCGCGAACGTCTACCCCTGGCTGCGGTTCGAGGGGCGCGGCGGGCTCCGGGTGCGGTGGATCGACGAAGTGCGTCTCACCCCGCAGGTGCTGGCCGAGCACCTGGACGGGTCGGTGCGGGCACTCGCGGTCAGCGCGGTCGACGCGCTCACCGGCTACCCGGCGCCGCTGGGAGCGCTGAAGGAGGTGCTCGGGCCGGGACGCGTGCTGGTCGTGGACGCGATCCAGGGGCTGGGCGTCGTGCCGCTGGAGGTGGAGGCCGCCGACGTGCTGGTCTGCGGCGGGCAGAAGTGGCTGCGCGCCGGATGGGGGGCGGCTCTCTTCCTGGCCCGCGACCGCGTCGCCGGGCTGCTGGCGCCAGGGCTCGGCGGGTGGTCGGGGGTCGAGGGCCCGCTGGCGGGGCCCGCGCCCCGGCCGCCGCTCGCGGGAGCGGCCGCGCACACGATGACCAATCCCGACTATCCCGGCGTCGCCGCCCTGGGCGTCGCGATCGAGCTGGTCCTGGAGGTCGGCGTCGCGGAGATCGGCCGCAGGACGGCCGATCGGCTGGGTGAGCTGCTCGACACGGCCCGCGCCGCCGGGGCACGGGTGCTGCTGGACGCGCCCGCCGGCGCCGGCGGACCAGTGCCACCCGGCGCCGGCCGTGGCGCCGCGGAGTGGAGCGGCATCGGGTCCTTCACGATGCCCGGCCGGGATCCGGCGGCCGTCCACGCCGCGCTGGCCGCCGCCGGGCTCACCACGACTCTGCGGGGCGAGTGGATCCGTCTCTCGCCACACGCCACCACCTCGGGCGAGGCCGTACAGCGTCTGGCCGCCGCCCTGCACCCCCCGAGAAAGGAATCGTCATGAACCGACCTCTCGTCATGGTCGTCTCCGCGACTCTCGCTCTGGCCGTCACGGCCTGCGGCAGCGGGGGCGGGAGCGACCAGAAGTCCACCGGTCCCGTGAAGATCACGGTCTGGAGCTGGAAGCCCGCCTCCGACGGACTGGCCTCGGTGGCCAAGGACTTCGAGCAGGCGAACCCCGGCATCAAGGTCGACGTCCAGGTGGTCGGGAACCCCGCGATCTGGGAGAAGATCACGGTGGGGATGGCCGCGGGAGGCAAGGGCCTGGGGGACGTCCTGCACATCGGCATCGACTACCTGCCCGGATACATGGAGAAGTTCCCCGGCGGGCTGGCGGACCTGAGCGAGCTGGGCGCCGACAAGTACAAGGACGCCTTCGCCAAGGGGCTGTGGCCGACGGTCACCGGCAAGGACGGCAAGGCGTACGCGATGCCATGGGAGGTCAACCCGGTCGGGTTCTTCTACCGTTCGGACCTGTTCGACAAGGCGGGCATCGACTCCGCGGCGATCAGGACCTGGGACGACGCGATCGAGGCGGGCAAGAAGCTCAAGGAGAAGACGGGCGCCTATCTGATCGGCCTGAACAAGCCGGCGGCCGGCAGCGTGGACATGGACCTCTTCCAGTCGCTGCTGCAGCAGCAGGGCGCCTTCTACTTCGACCGTCAGGGAGCGGTCACGCTCTCCTCGGCGCCCGCCGTGCAGGCGATGACCCTGATCAAGAAGATGAACGACGCCGGGATCGTCGCCGACACCTCCGGCGAGGGGACGCGGAAGAAGCTGATCAGCGAGAACAAGGTGGCGGTGCTGCCGTGGGCGGCCTGGGCGGTCGGCTACATCCCCGAGATGTGGCCGGAGCAGAAGGGGCTCTGGCGCGTCATGCAGCCGCCGGCCGTCGTGCCGGGCGGCAAGCGCACCGCGATCGTCAACTCCACGTACCTGTCGGTCTCCGGAACCAGCCCGCACAAGGCGGAGGCGTTCAAGTTCCTCGAGTACGCGCTGACCAGGCCCGAGGTCATCAACAAGGTGTTCAAGGACGGCGGGGTCTTCCCCGCTCTGAACGCCGCCTACGCCGACCCGCGGTTCACCGCCAAAACGGACTACTACGGCGGGCAGCCCGCGCTCAAGCCCTTCGTGGACGCGCTGGGCGAGGGCGCGGACGCCACCTACTACTCCGGCGACTACGCCCGCGCCCTGAAGATCGCCAGTGACGCGCAGACCCAGGTCCTGCTGAAGGGCGCCGACCCGGCCGCCGCGCTGAGCCAGGCGGCCCAGCAGTTGTCCCAGCAGTCCGGCAGGAAGCTCGCGGGATGACCGCCCGCCTGCTCACCAGGAGAAACGTTCCGTACTTCCTGGTGCTGCCCGCGCTGCTCGGCTTCGTCTGCTTCAAGGCCTATCCGATCCTGGCGGCGGCCTACATCAGCCTGACGACCGGCGCCGGTGCGGCGCGTTCCTTCGCCGGACTGGACAACTACGTCAGGCTGGTGAACGACCCGCTGTTCTGGACGTCGTTGTGGAACACCGCGCTGATCCTCGTCGTCCAGGTCCCGATCATGCTGATCCTCGCGCTGCTGCTGGCGCTGGGCCTCAACTCCAAGCTCGTACGGCTGCGCGCCCTGTGGCGGTTGGGCGTCTTCATGCCCTCGCTGACCGGCCTGGTCGCCTACGGCGTGATGTTCTCGGTGATCCTCAGCAAGGACTCCGGCCTGCTCAATTGGCTGCTCGGCCTCTTCGGCGTCAGCCCGATCGACTGGCTGGGCAGCCCCTTCTGGGCGCGAATAGCCATCGTCATCGCGCTGACCTGGCACTACTGCGGCTACAACGCGGTGATCTACCTGGCCGGACTGCAGAGCATCGCGAAGGAGCTCTACGAGGCGGCGATGGTCGACGGCGCGGGAGCGGTGCGCCGCTTCTGGTCGATCACCGTCCCGCAACTGCGGCCGATCCTGCTGCTGACGATCGTGCTGTCGGCGATCGGCACGCTGCAACTGTTCGACGAGCCGTTCGTGCTCACCGGCGGCGGCCCGGACAACTCCACCCTGACGATCTCCCTCTATCTGTACCAGAACGGCTTCCGCTACTTCGACTTCGGTTACGCCTCGGCGATCGCCTACGCGCTCACGCTGATCGTGGCCGGCTTCGGGCTGGTGCAGCTCAAGCTCACCGGAGGCAGGAAATGAAGGGCTGGCTGCTGACCTTCGCGCTCGCCGCGTGCTTCGCCCTGTGCGTCGGCCCGTTCTACTGGCTGACCATGGCGGCCACGCACGCCAACGCCGACATCTTCGGCGCCACGCCCACGTTCTCCCCGGGCGACCAGCTCGGAGCGAACACCGCGAAGCTGGAGGAGTCCATCGGCCTGCTCCACGTGCTGGGGAACACGCTGCTCGTGGCGGTCGTCCAGACGTCGATCGCGCTGGTCGTGGCGTTGCTGGCGGGCTACGCGTTCGCCAAGTTCGAGTTCCGTGGCAGGAACGCCTTCTTCGTCCTGCTGCTGTCGACGCTGGTGATCCCGGGCGGCGTCACCATCATCCCGATCTTCGAGATGATGAACGACCTCGGGCTGATCGACACCTTCCCGGCGCTCATCCTGCCGAACCTGACCGTTCCGTTCGGGATCTTCCTCATCCGGCAGTCGCTCCAGGCCGTACCCGACGAGTTGCTCGACGCGGCGCGCGTGGACGGCGCAGGGGAGCTACGGGTGCTGTGGCGGGTGGTGGTGCCGGTCATGCGGCCCGCGCTCGCGGCGTTGGCGGTCTTCCTGTTCCTCGGCGCGTGGAACGACTTCCTGTGGCCGCTGATCGCGCTGCGCACGCCCGAGATGTTCACCCTGCCGGTCGCGCTGGCCACCCTCCAGGGGCTGGCCAGGACCGACTTCGGCCAGGTCATGGTGGGCACCGCGATCTCCGCGCTGCCCATGATGATCCTCTTCCTTGTCCTTCAGAAACAGTTCATCTCCGGCCTGCTGGCCGGGGCCACGAAAGGTTGACCATGCAGATCTGGGAGCCGCACGCCCTCGGGGAGACGACCGTCGTCCGCGCGGGCGAGGTCGAGGTGGCGATAGCCGGGACGGAGGCGATCACGGTCACCCCGGTCGCGCCGGACGTCTGGCTGATCGACGCCCCCGAAGGGAACGCGGCGCAGTGGAAAGTGCCCTGCGTCAACGCCGCGGCCTTCTGGACGCCGGGCTCGGGAACCCGCTGGATCCCACCGATCTGGAGCTCTCCGACGGCGGCCGGGCTGGTCTCCGGCGCGCCCGTCGTCAGCCTTGTCGGCACGGCGGGCGCCAACCTGTGCACGGTGGCCCTGGCCTCGGTGACCGGCAGCTTCACCGGCGGCGTGATCGAGGAGACCGGCGAGTTCGTCTTCACCGTGCAGGGCGAGGGGCTGCGGATACGCCTGGACCTGTCGGATCGGCAGTTCTCCGCGGCGCTGGCCGAGGTCGCCGGATGGTGGCAGGAGGGCCGCGACCTGCCGCCCACGCCGCGTCAGGCCAGGCTGCCCGTGTACTCGACCTGGTACAGCATGCACCAGGAGGTCTCACGGGAGTCGGTGGAGCTCCAGGCCGGTCTGGCGAAGGAGCTGGGCTGCGCCACGATGATCGTGGACGACGGATGGCAGACGGCCGACCGGTCGCGGGGGTATGCCTTCTGCGGCGACTGGGAGCCCAACATCCCGGACATCCGGCAGCACATCCAGCGGGTCCAGAGCGACGGCATGGCCTACCTGCTGTGGTACGCGCTGCCGTTCGTGGGCAAGCACAACGCCGCGTTCGAGCGTTTCGAGGGGAAGTTCCTGCGCTACCTCGCCCACATGGACGCGGCCGTCCTCGACCCGCGTCACCCCGAGGTGCGCGAGTTCCTCGTCGACAAGCTCGCGCGGGCGGTGGAGGAATGGGGCGCGGACGGCCTGAAGATCGACTTCGTCGACCGTTTCGGTACCGACGAAGGGGTGGCGGAGCTGCTGCACGAGCTCGACGTCAGGCTCCGGGCGGCGAAGCCGGACGTGCTGATCGAGCACCGCCAGCCGTACACGAGCCCGGGTCTGTGGCCGTACGCGAACATGGTCAGGGCGGTGGACTGCCCGCTCAGCTCGCAGGAGAACCGGCAGCGGACGATCGACCTGCGGCTGACCGCCGGACCTCAGGCCGTGCACTCGGACATGATCCTCTGGCATCCGGACGAGTCCGCGGAGCAGGTCGCGGTGCACCTGATCAACGTGCTCTTCTCGGTGCCGCAGATCTCCGTGGACCTGGCGGCCCAGCGGCCCGACCAGCTCGCCGCCGTCCGGTTCTGGCTGGGCGTCTTCCGGCGCCACCTCGCCACGCTGCAGCTCGGCGTGCTGGAACCGCAGGGGGTTGAGCACGGATACCCGCTGGTGCGGGCCTACAGTGAAGAGAGCGAGGTCGTGGCCCGGTACGCTGCCCTGCCTGTGGACGTGCCGGAGATCGCAGAGCTGCTCGTGGCCAACGCCGCCCCGGACACCCGCGTCGTCCTGTACGGGCGGGGTGTCGCGACGGCCGAGGTCCGCGACTGCGGCGGGCGGCTCGTGAGCGAGAGCGAGCTGCGCTTCACCTCCGGCGCGAGCGTGGTCGAGGTGCCCGTGGGGGGCCTGCTGACGGTGAGGAGAGACTGAGTGGCGGCACGCCGTGGGATCACCATCGAGGACGTCGCCCGGGCGGCAGGCGTGTCCCGCCAGACGATCTCCAACGCGCTCAACGCCCCGCAGCGGCTCAAGCCGGAGACGCTCGAACGGGTGACCCGGCTGATCGAGGAGCTCGGCTACCGGCCCGACCAGTCGGCGCGCAGCCTCAAGTCGGGCACCAGGCGCATCATCGCCTACCCGACGCCGGTGGACGACCCCGCCAACCCCAACCCGCTGATGGGCGGGTTCCTGGAGGCCATCGTGGCCTCGGCCGGTGAGGTCGGCTACCGGATCCTGCTGCTGCGGCCGTCCCCGGGTCAGAGTCAGGAGCAGGCACTGGACGAGGTGATCGCCGCACGCACCGTGGACGCCTTCCTGCTGTCGGACGTGATGCGTGACGACCCCAGAGTCGCGCACCTGACCGCGGCGGGGTTCCCGTTCGCCGCGTTCGGCAGGACGATGCCGGACCAGCCGCAGTCGTGGGTGGACGTCGACAGCGTTCAGGCGGTCATCGATCTGGTCGGGCTGCTGGCCGCCAGGGGGCATCGGCGCGTGGCCTTCCTGGCCTCCGTCGGCGCGCAACCGTGGATGGAGGACCGCAGAGACGGCTTCCGCGCCGGCGTCCGCAGGCACGGCCTGGTGGGGCAGGAGTTCTCCGCGCCGGGCGACGGCCCCGCGGAGCTCGTCACGGTCACCCGTGAGCTGCTGCGCGGCCGCAACCGCCCGACGGCCATCGTGGCCGCCGGTGACTGGCTCGCGCTCGGCGTCTACGCCGCGGCCAGGGAAGAGGGCATCGAGATCGGTGCCGATCTCGCTCTGGCCGCCTTCGACGACCTTCCCCTCACCGCGTTCCTCTATCCCGCCCTGACCACGGTACGGCTGCCGCTCCAGCGCATCGCGCGGGCGCTGATCGGCCGCCTGATCCAGACGGTGGAGGACGGCACGACCCCTCAGGCGGGGCTGCTGCTGCCCGGGGAGCTGGTGGTCCGTCCCAGCATCGGCCCGTGATGCGCATCGCCTCCGCCTGCTCCGAGCTGGTCGCGATGTTCGAGTGGGCCCGAGACAGGGCGCTGCGCCTGCGGCACGAGGGCGGCTCGTGGGGCCCCGTCGACGTCGACGAACACCGGCCCGCGGGGACGGGACAGGGCCGCTACCTGCCCTCCTACTGGGCGGGATACGCACACCGCAGCGGCTTCTACGTCCGCGACTACGCGCACCAGATCGTCGGCGCCCACCTGCTCGGCATGGCCGAGGCCAACCTCACCATGCTGCGCTGCTTCGCCGCCTCGGCCACCCCCGAGCACGGCTTCCACCCGGTGTGGGCGTTCAACTTCGACGGCTCCTACCTGTCCATCGACTACCGCGGCCCCGACTCCTTCGTCCGCGAGCTGCCCGCGGTGTACGAGCTGGTGGAGAAGGCCGGGACCGCCTACCGATGGACCTGGGACCGTGCCTACGTCGAGGATCCCGTGCTGTGGTCCTACTACCGCAACGCGTTGACGGAGGTCGTGCCGCGTGCCACCGGAAGGGGCATCTTCGAGGGCGTGGCCAGCTACAACGAGCTGGGCGGCGAGCACCTGGCGGAGGCGGGAGACTCCGTCGGCTCCCGGTACCAGGCATACCTGGCGATGAGCGCCCTGAGCCGGGCCCGCGGCCTGGACGGCGAGGACTTCGCCTGCCGGGCCGCTGAGCTGAGGCGGCACTTCAACGAGGTCTGGAGCGTCGGCGAGAACCCCGCGGACCTGGTGCGCGGCTACACCGTGGACGGCGCCCCCGTCACCGGATGGGGCTGTGAGAACAGCTGGTTCATGCCGCTCAAGGACCTCATCGAGCCAGGTCCGCGCAACGACGCCTACCTCGACTTCATCGACGGCCAAGCCGCCGGCCCCGAGCGCCCCCGCAACATCGAGGCCTACACGTACCTGCCCGACACCTTCTTCCGCCACGACAGGAACGCGGCCGCCTGGCGGTGGATGCGGCACGTCTTCGACCGGCGTGCGGAACCGCACGTCGCGGGCGGCCTCAACGGCGACTATCCGGAGGTGTCCTTCACTCTCGTCAGCCAGGTCGTCGAGGGCCTGCTCGGCGTCACACCCGACGTGAACGCCGTGACCACGCTGTCCCACCTGCCCGACGACATCGCCTGGGCCGAGGTCTCGGGCATCCCCTTGGGCGACGGCACGATCACCGTCCGGCACGACGGCAGGACCGCCACCACGCTCACCAACACCTCCCGCGACACCGCCTACCGCTGGGAGGCCCGCTTCCCGGGCGCCCCCGCCGTGGTCAGGCAGGTCGCACCGGGACAGAGCAGCCTGGTCACCGCTCCCGGCCGTCCAGGGTGAGAGCGGGCTCGGCCGGCCTCCCGAAGGGGTGGCCGGCCGGGTGGGCCTAATCGAAGAGGGACGGGTCTCCGGTGCCGCGACGGAGGATCTCGGGCTCATCCTGTGACAGGTCCACGACGGTCGTCGGCGTGGCGCCGCATTCCCCCGAATCGATGACGGCGTCCAACACGTGGTCGAGGCTCTCCTTGATCTCCCAGCCCTGCGTCGAGGGCTCGGTCTCGCCGGGCAGGATCAGGGTGCTCGACACCAGCGGTTCGCCGAGCTCGGCGAGCAGCGCCTGGGTGACGACATGATCGGGGATCCGGACGCCGACGGTCTTCTTCCGGGGATGCAGCAACCGCCGCGGCACCTCCTTGGTCGCGGGCAGGATGAACGTGTACCCGCCCGGAGTCGCCGCCTTGACCAGCCGGAACACCGCGTTGCTCACATGAACGAACTGACCGAACTGCGCGAAGTCCTTGCAGACCAGGGTGAAGTGATGATCGCTGCCGAGGTGCCGGATCTCTCTGATCCGGTCGAGGCCGTCCTTGTTGCCCAGCCGGCACCCCAGCGCGTAGCACGAGTCCGTCGGGTACGCGATCAGACCGTCGGCATGCAGAGACTCGACCACCTGGCCGATCAGGCGAGGCTGGGGATTGTCCGGATGCAGGTCGAAGTACTTGGCCACGCATCGGATCATAGGAGCACGTACCTCCACGCATGACACGTGGCCCGGCCCGTACGGCCTCTACGGGCGGGACGAGCGGCGGAGGCGTAGGCCGGTGAGGGCGGCGGCGAGGACCAGCGAGCCGGCCAGCACCAGCGCCCGCCCGTCGGGGCCCGCCTCGCCCCCGCCCCCCGTGTTCGCGCCGCCCGTCGGCGTGGCGGTGGGCGCGTCCTCGGAGGTCTCGGCCGGGGGCGTGGCTTCCGCGTCCGAGGTGTCCGAGGTGTCAGGAGTGCTCGGGGTGGTGTCGGTGGCGGTGACGGTCAGGGGGTAGGACGCCGGCGCGTCCTTGTCCTGGAGCTCGCACTCGATCAGGCGTTTCTGCGGGGTCGGCCCGAAGTTCACCGACGCGGGCCGGACCGTGCCCGTTCCCGGATGCCGGGGCGTGGTCCGCAGCTCGACCGTGCCCCTGGGGAGGGGGATGACCGCCCCCGGGACGATCAGGCCGGGGCTGCCGACGCCCGTCGCCGAGGTCAGCCGGTCGATCCCGCTGACGGCGGCGTAGGCGTAGAGGTTGACCTCGCCGTCCAGGCCGGTGGCGGGGGCGCGGAGCTCGGCGCCCTCGACGTACGAGCCGCGCCAGCCGATGGTCATCTGCCGGTCCACGGAGGCGGTGGCGGGCACGGTGAGCGTGATGTCCATCTTGACGATCTGCGTCTCGTTCGTACCGGTGGTCGTGCACGTGTACGCCGCCACCGTGCCGCTCTCGGGCGCGGGCGTGGCGAACAGCAGGACGGCCAAGGGCAGGATCAGTGGCAGGCGCACGACGATTTCCCTTTGTGACGGATGTGACACAGAAGGGACGGCGGACGGATGCGACAGGTTGACCGGACCGTCCACATCCGGACAACGCGTGCTGTGCGGAGCCGGTTCTGTCGGACCCGGGTGGTATCCATGGCTCCCATCAAGATGATCACGCTGGACGGCGGAGGCCCCGGGCTCTCGTGGAGAACGCGCAACTGAAGGTAATCGGTCTGCAACAATTCGTGCATGGCGATGTTGCGGTCAGTCAATGGCCTGCCCCACCACGGGTGCGGCGAGCTGGGGCGGGTGGCCCACGGCGCGCTGACCGGCCCCTCGGAGTCGGCCGGGTGGCCGAGGCTGTTCCTCGGCTACAACACCCTCCCCGATCCGCCGTTCCCGCTGGTCGGCTACCTGCAGTACGAGCTGGCTCCGCCGGCGGGCGAGCTCGACCTGCCCGCGTTGCTGCGCACGATGGCCGACTCGATGCGGGCCCAGCCCGTGCCGCCCGAGACGGCCTTCGACGAGTCCCGGCGGCGGGTGGCGACGGCGATGCGGGTCGACGCGATGGTGGTCGTCGCCCCCGCGCCTGCCCTCGCGCCCACGGAGGGCCAGGTCGCGTGGAGACCTCCGGCCCACCGGGAGGGCCCGCGCAGACTCAGCACAGCGCACCGGGACGGCGCGTGGGAGCCGGCCGCGGCCCTGGCGGTCGACCGGGAGGGCGCGCGGGTGCTGCTGGTGGCCGGGCGGAGCGCCGAGGGCGGCCGCATCGGGCCGAGGCAGTCGGCGGAGCGGCCCGACACCGCGCTGGCCGGCCTGCTGGGCGAGGTTCTCGACGCCCAGTTCGCCTGGACCAAGGCGGCCTTTGCGCTCTGACGCGGCGCGGCGAAGGCGGCAATGAGCCGGACGCATCCCCGGCCCCCGACTACTCTCCTTTGGAAGGGCATGTCTGGTGGTGGAGGGATTCGTGACGGTCAACGGGGCTGCGAGCCGCGAGGCGTCTCCTGCGGCGATGGCGACCGGTGAGGTGGTCGGCCGGGTCCTGGGCACCCAGGCCGCCTCGCCGCTGTCGTTCTGGGTCGGCCTGGAGCCCGGCAAGGTGCTCCAGCTCGACGACGTCGTGGTCACCAGGCGCGACGTGCCCGGCCACGGCCCGGTGCTGGTCGCCGGCGTGGTGACCACGGTCGAGGCCAGGCACGAGGGTGCCGCCTACGACTCCGACGTGTTCCTCATCGCCGAGGGCGCGCTGCCCGCCGCCGTGGTCGAGGTGGCCGAGGTGCGGGTGACCAGGGTCGAGCCCGAGGTGTTCGTGCCGCCGCTGCCGGGCGCCAAGGTCTTCCTGGCCGGGGCCGGCGACCGCGACCAGGCGCTCTACTTCGACGTGATGGACCGCCGGGTGCCCATGGGCATGGGCCGCGACGGCCTGCCGCTCTACGTCAACTTCGACTTCCTCGACGGCACCCGCGGCGCGCACGTGTCGATCTCCGGCGTCTCCGGCGTGGCCACCAAGACGTCCTTCGCCACGTTCCTGCTCTACTCGATCTTCAACTCGGGCGTGCTCGACGCCGAGTCGGCCAACACCAAGGCCCTGATCTTCTCCGTCAAGGGCGAGGACCTGCTCTTCCTCGACCACGACAACGTGCGCCTCGACGACGGGGCGCGGGCCGCCTACGCCCGGCTCGGGCTGCCCGCCCAGCCGTTCGGCAGCGTGCACGTGTTCGCGCCGCCGCGGCCCGGCGACCCCAACGGCGTGCCGCACGTGTCCGCGCGCACCCAGGGCGTCAGCTCGTTCTACTGGACGCTGGTCGAGCTGTGCGAGGAGGAGCTGCTGCGGTTCGTCTTCGCCGACGCCGACGACGAGCGCGCCGGCTACTCCCTGCTGGTGGGCCAGGTGGCGGCCCGGCTGAAGTCGTGGGCCGAGCCGGTCGGCGACGGCGGCGCGGTCATGATCAGGGGCACCGCCTGCCGCACCTTCGGCGACCTGGTCGAGCTGCTGTCCGACGAGTTGCAGGACGAGGCCACCCGCATCGAGTGGACCGGCGCCCAGACCCCGCTCGGCACGGTCAACGCCTTCCTGCGCAGGCTGCGCAGCGCGGTCAAACCGTTGTCCCCGATCGTCCGCGGCGACCTGCCGTTCTTCCGGGCCCACTCGGTGCGCACGTCCGACGCCCAGGTCACCATCGTCGACCTGCACAACCTGCCCGAGCGCGCCCAGCGGTTCGTGGTGGGCGTCGTGCTGCGCGGCGAGTTCCACCGCAAGGAGACCTCGGGCACGGCCAAGCCGCTGCTGTTCGTGGTGCTCGACGAGCTGAACAAGTACGCGCCGCGCGAGGGTGACTCGCCGATCAAGGAGATCCTGCTCGACGTGGCCGAGCGCGGCCGGTCGCTCGGCGTGATCCTCATCGGCGCCCAGCAGACCGCCTCCGAGGTCGAGCGCCGCATCGTCTCCAACAGCGCCGTACGCGTCGCCGGCCGTCTCGACCCGGCCGAGGCCGCCCGCTCCGAGTACGGCTGGCTGCCGCCGGCCGTCAGGGAACGCGCCACGATCGCCAAACCGGGCACCATGTTCGTCGCCCAGCCGGAGATCCCGGTGCCGCTGGCCGTCGCCTTCCCGTTCCCCGCCTGGGCGACCCGGCCGGCCGAGGCGGCCTCGCGGGTCAGCCCGTCGGCCGACCCGTTCCAGGGCTTGCCGGGCGTCGAAGACGACATTCCGCCGTTCTGAAGGGAGCTCGGTGAAATTCCTGCACACCGCGGACTGGCACGTGGGCAAGGTGCTCAAGGGCCGCTCCCGCATGGACGAGCACCGGGCCGTGCTGCGCGAGCTGGTCGCGGCGGCCCGCACCCACGACGTCGACGCGGTCGTGGTGGCCGGCGACCTGTTCGACACCTCCGCGCCGACGCCCGAGGCGCAGTCGCTGGTGCTCAACGCGCTCATGGCGCTGCGCGGCGACGGCCGTGACGTGGTGGTGCTGGCCGGCAACCACGACAACCCGCAGCTCTTCGAGGTCTACCGGCCGGTGCTGGGCAAGCTCGGCATGCACGTGGTGGGCGTCTTCCGCCGTCCCGACGCGGGCGGCACGCTGGCCTTCACCGCGCGCTCGGGGGAGCCGGTGCGGCTGGGCGTGCTGCCGTTCCTGTCCCACCGCTATGTCGTACGCGCCGCGGAGGTGCTCACCGGCACCACCGCCGACCACAACCGCGACTACGCCACCCGCATCTCCGAGCTGGTCGGCGCGCTGACCGCGGGCTTCCAGAGCGACACCGTCAACCTGATCACCACGCACGGCACCCTGCCGGGCGGCGCGTTCGGCGGCGGCGAGCGCGAGGCCCAGTCGATCTTCTCCTACTACTTCGAGGCCAACGCCTTCCCGGTCTCCACCCAGTACGCCGCGCTCGGCCACCTGCACCGCAGGCAGCAGATCCCCGGCCCGTGCCCGATCTGGTACAGCGGCTCGCCGCTGGCCGTCGACTTCGGCGAGGAGGGCAACACGCCGGGCGCGCTGCTGGTGGAGGTCACGCCGGGGCGGCCCGCGGTGGTGCGGGAGCTGACGTTCGCCTCGGCGCGCCGGCTGCGCACGGTGCGCGGCACGCTGGAGCAGCTGGAGGGCCTGGAGGCGGGCGACGACTGGCTCAAGGTGATCGTGGAGGAGAAGCCCCGCGTCGGCCTGTCCGACCAGGTGCGCGACCTGCTGCCCGGCTCGGTCGACGTCGTCCTCGACGAGCGGTTCCGCCCCGTGCCCGCGGTGCGCCGGGCGGGGTCGGCCGCGCGCAGCCCGCGCGAGCTGTTCCGCGAGTACCTGACCGCGACCGGCCGCCACGACGACCAGGTCGCCGCCCTGTTCGACCGGCTCTACGACGAGGTGACCAGCTGATGCGTCCCCTGCTGCTGCACCTCGACCACTTCGGCAGTTTCCGCGAGCCCGCCACCGTCGACTTCTCCGACACCGAGTACTTCGCCCTGGTCGGCCCGACCGGCGCCGGCAAGAGCACGATCATCGACGCCATCTGCTTCGCCCTGTACGGCACCGTCCCGCGCTGGGGCAAGGAGAACGTCATCGCCCACGCCCTGGCGCCGTCGGCGAGCTCGGGCAAGGTGGCGCTGGTGTTCGAGAGCGACCGGCGGCGCTACGGCGTGGTGCGCTCGCTGGTCCGCGACGCCAAGGGGACCGTCCGTACCAAAGAGGCCAGGATCGATGAGCTCGACCCGGCGGCGCCGCTCGACGAGGCGTACGAGATGGTGCTGAAGCCGCTCGCCGAGGGCGAGAACGTCACGCCCGAGGTGCAGCGGGTGACCGGCCTGGAGTACAAGTTCTTCACCCAGTGCGTGGTGCTGCCGCAGGGGCGGTTCGCCGAGTTCCTGCACGCCGCGCCGCGCGAGCGCCGAGGACCTGCTGGTGCAGCTCCTCGACGCCGACGTCTACGAGCTGATCAGGCAGCGGGCCGCCCGCGACGAGGAGGCCGCGCGCAACGCCGCAGCCTTCGCCCGCGACCAGCTCGCCAAGCTGGCCGGCGCGTCCGACGAGGCCGAACGGGAGCTGGCCGACCGGCTGGCCGCGCTGCGGCGGCTGGCCGCCACCATCGACACCGACCTCGACCTGCTGCGCTCCCGCGAGGCCGACATCGGGCGGGCCGAGCAGGAACGCGCGTCGGTGGCCGAGCGGCAGTCGGCGCTGGCCGCGCTGCGCATGCCGCCCGCGGTGCCGACACTGGCCTCGGCCCGCCGCGAGGCCGCCGACGCGGTCGCCGCGCTGGAGGCCGAGGCGGCGTCCGTGGAGGCCGACGAGCACGAGGCGTTCGAGGCGCTGGCCGCGCTCGGCGACCGCGCCGAGCCGGTGGCCGCGCTGGCCGCGCTCGACGCCCGCGAGCGCCTCACCGCCCAGGCCGCCGACGCCCGGAAGGCGGCGGCCGAGGCCGCCACGGCGCTGGAGCGCCTCACGCCCGCGGTCGCCGACGCCGAACGCGCGCTGACCGACGCCGAGCACGAGCGCGAACGGCTGCGCGACGCCCACACCGCGGCCGGTCTGAGCCACCGGCTGGCCGTGGGCGAGCCGTGCCCGCTCTGCCTGCGCCCGCTCACCGAGCTGCCCCATCACGAGGCGCCCGCCGATCTCGGCGCCGCCGACCGCGCCCTGGCCGCCGCCCGCGACCACGCGGCCCGTGGCCGGGCGGCCCTGGCCAAGGCCGAGACGTCGGCGTCGATGCTGGCCACGCAGGCGAGCAGGCTCGACGCCGAGCTGGCCGGGCTGCCCGCTCCCGGCGACCGCAACGAGATCGAAGGCCGCCTGGCCGCCATCGCCAAGGCCGAGGCCCTGGCCACCGAGGCCCGTACGGCCGTGCGCAACGCGCGCAAGAAGCTCGAACGCGCCCGTACCGCCGCCGAACAGGTCGAACGGCAGGCCGAGAGCGCCTGGCAGACCCTCGCGGCCACCCGCGACCGGCTGCTCGTGCTCGCGTCCTCCGGCGACGCGCCGCCGCCGCTCACCCGCGACGACCTCCACCGCGCCTGGACCGAGCTGCTCGCTTGGCGCGACCGGGCCGCCGAGGCCGCCCGCGCCGCCCTGACCGAGCGCGAGCAGGAGCTCGCCCAGGCCACCGCCCGGCTCGCCGCCGAACGCCACCGGCTGACCGAACGCCTGGCCGAGCACGGCGTCACCGTCCCGCGCAACGCCACCCCCGACCAGCTCGGCGCGGCCGTCGCCGGAGCGGTCGCGCGGGCCGACGGCGCCCTCGAACGGGTCCGCGAGGAACGCAGGCGCGCCGCCGAGCTGGAGACCGCCGTCGCGGAGAAGGATCACGAGGCCAAGGTCGCCCACGAGCTGGCGCTGCGCCTGCGGGCCAACGCCTTCGAGCGGTGGTTGTGCGCCGAGGCCCTGGCCGTGCTGGTCGCCGCGGCGTCCGAGACGCTGATGGAGCTGTCCGACGGCCAGTACGAGCTGGCGTTGGGCGAGCGCACCGGCGACATCGAGGTCATCGACCACGGGGAGGCCGGCCTGCGCCGCAGCGCCCGCACGCTGTCCGGCGGCGAGACCTTCCAGGCCGCGCTGTCCCTGGCCCTGGCGCTGTCGGGGGCCGTCGCCAGAGGGCTCGACTCGATCTTCCTCGACGAGGGCTTCGGCACCCTCGACCCGGCCACCCTCGACACCGTCGCCACCACCCTCGAACGCCTGGCCGCCGGTCAGGAACGCATGATCGGCGTCGTCACCCACGTCCCGGCGCTGGCCGACCGGGTGCCCGCGCGCTTCGAGGTGCTGCGCGACGCGAAGGGCTCGCACGTGCGCAAGGTGGGGCCGTGAACCCGGGGAACTCGGGCTTCACCGTCGACCCCTGGGACCCGGGTTACGCCGCCGCGATCGCCGTCGAGGCCCTGTCCGAGCTGGGCGCCACCAGCGCCGAGCTGGTCCTCGACATCGAGCGGCCGGCCGCCGACTGGAAGCCCGTCACGCCGGGCCCCGGCGCCGCCGTCCCCGAGACGCTGCTGGTCGCCGACGGGGTGCGCCGGATCGACGCCCGCGTTTGGGTGCACGATCCCGACCTGCCGATGCCCGTCCCCGGGATCGCCGCCTCCTACGCCGCCGGGATCGTCCGCTGCGGGCGCGAGGGGGCCGAGCTGGCCGCGATCGAGGTCAACAGGTCGCTGATCTCGGCCTCGCCGTACGCGCCGGAGGTCAAGACCGCGCACGCCTCCTACCTGCCGAACAAGGCCGCCGACTCCAGCTTCGAGGAGCTGTCGCTCGCCCTGCAACGCCAGGTCACCCAGCTGGAGGTGGACCTCGCCGTCCGCCACCGGGCGCTGGGCGACGACCTGCTGCTGGTGGACGGCCCACTGCGGGGGCGCACCCACCTGCCGCGGACGGTCGGCTACATCAAGACGCACCACGCGGCGTACCTGCCGCAGCCGCAGTCGGCCGTGGGGGCCGCGCTCACGCCGGGCCAGCGCACGCCGGTGTTCCTCATGGGCACGAGCTGGCGCCGGCACGCCTGGTACCTGCGGCTGCCGGTCCAGTCGACGGCGCCGTGGGCGGGGATCGCCCGCTGCGAGGCCAGCGCCGAGCTCGACCCCGCGCAGGTCGTCGAGCTGGCCGACGCGGTCACGCTGGCCCTGCCGGCGCTGGCCGGCGTCGACTACAAGGACCCGCGCGCCCCCCAGAACCTGGTCCCGATCGGCGGCCTGGAGAAGCTGCTCCGCCACCACCTGGGCGACCCCCGCCTGCTCTACCGCTCACTGCGCACGGCCGCCCACCAGTAGCCGGGTCAGCCGGCCGGGAGGGTGGCGGTGACGACCAGGCCGCCGCCCTCGCGCGGGCGGGCCGTCACGTCGCCTCCGTGCGCGACGGCCACCGAGCGCACGATCGACAGCCCGAGCCCGGCGCTCATCCCCGTGACCACCCGTTCGGCGCCGTGCCGGTGGAACGGCTTGAACAGCAGCGGCACGTCGTACGGGGGCACGCTCGGCCCGCTGTTGACCACCTCCACCTCGACCTGCCCGCCGGGGACCGTCCGGCTCGACACCCGTACCCAGCCGGTGCCGTCGCCGAGGTTGTGCCGGATGCCGTTCTCGACCAGGTTGTGTACCAATCGTTCGAGCAGCAGCGCGTCGCCCGCGGTCGGCGCGGGCCCGGCGTCCTCCTTCACCACGACCTTCGCGTCCTCCGCGTCGCGCGCGGTCTGGGCGACCACGTGGGTGACGACGTCGGCGAGGTCCACCGGCGAACGGTCGGCGATCTCCTGCTCGGAGCGGGCCAGCAGCAGCAGCCCCGAGATGAGCCGCTCGTGGCGGGCGTTGATCTGCAACAGGCTCTCGCCCAGCTCCTTGACGTCGTCGGAGGCGGTACGCCGGTGCATCGCCAGCTCCACCAGCGCCCGGTTGAGCGTCAGGGGCGTGCGCAGCTCGTGGGAGGCGTTCGCGACGAACCTGCGCTGGCCGTCGAAGGAGTGGTCGAGCCGCTCCACCATCGTGTCGAACGTGTCGGCCAGCGTCTTGACCTCGTCCGGCGGGCCGCCGAGCGCGATGCGCTCGTGCAGGCCGCGCTCGGCCATCGGGGCGGCGGCGATCCTGCGCGCGGTCTCGGTCACCAGGTGCAGCGGGGCCAGCACGCGTCCGGCCACCACCCAGCCGAGCCCGACGGCGGTCCCGCACACGACGACGAGCGCGATCGCGCCCTGGGTGAGCAGCGAGGTCACGGCGGCCTCCCGCACCCCTTCCTCCTGCTGCCGCATCCACTTGACGGCGGCGGGGCCGATCAGCTCGACGCCGTCCTGCTTGAGGAAGATCACGTTCTTGCGAATGCCGTCGTTGGTCATGAACCGGTTCTCGAACGACTGCGCGAGCTGCTGGTTGAACAGCAGGTACGTGACGCCCAGCAGGGCCAGCCCCGCCACCAGGAACAGGGCGCCGTACACGAGGGTGAGGCGCAGCCTGAGGGTGGGGTGCGGCGGTCTCATGGGATGCGGTACCCCACTCCCGGCACCGTCTCCACCACCGGCGGGTCGGCCAGCTTGCGGCGCAGCTTGAGTATCGTCAGCCGCACCACGCCGCTGAACGGGTCGGCGTGCTCGTCCCACGCCTTCTCCAGCAGGTGCTCGGCCGAGACGACCGTGCCCTGCGCCCGCATCAGCTCGGTCAGGACGGCGAACTCCTTCTTCGACAGCGGCACGAACCGCCCGTTCCTGAACACCTCCCTGCGCGCCGGGTCCAGTGTGATCCCGGCCCGGCGCAGCACCGGGGGAGTGGCCGGCCGCGAGCGCCGTCCCAGCGCCAGGACGCGCGCGGCCAGCTCGGGGAAGGCGAACGGCTTGGACAGGTAGTCGTCGGCGCCGATGGACAGCCCGCTCACCCGGTCGTCGAGCTGGGCGGCGGCCGTGAGCATCAGCACCCGCGCGTCGGACTCGGAGGCGACCAGCTCCCTGCACACGTCGTCGCCGTGCACGCGCGGCAGGTCGCGGTCCAGGACGACCACGTCGTAGTCGTTGACCGCGATCCGCTCCAGCGCCGCCGCGCCGTCGTGCGCGAGGTCGACCGCATGGGTCTCGTCGCGCAGCCATTCGGCGATCGCGCCGGCGAGCATGCGCTCGTCCTCCACCACCAGCACCCGCATTCCGTACCTCCGGCTCGATTCTTGCGCGGGTGGTATTTGATCCGGATAAGCCGGGAACGGAAACGCTGGAGAAACACGTCCGCGTATTGCATCTCCCCTCGTAAGGCCACCGGCTTTCGATGGAGGAGAACATTCATGCGAGGACGATCCCTCATGGCGCTGGCCGCGGCCGCGTTGTTCCTGACGGCGTGCGGCGCCCAGGAAGGCGGATCGGACGTGGCGTCGGTGACCGGCACCGGCGCCAAGCCGACGGCTGGCGCCTCGGCCACCGCCGACCGCAACGCGCAGGCCGTGAAGTACACCACCTGCCTGCGCGAACAGGGCCTGGACATCGCCGACCCCGGCCCGGACGGCCGGATCCAGATGAAGTTCGACAAGAGCTCCGGCAGCCCGGAGAAGGTCCAGAAGGCCATGGACGCCTGCAAGGCGCTCCAGCCCGCGGGCATGAACCTGGGCAAGGGCGGCGACCCCAAGCAGGCCGAGAACATGCGCAAGCAGGCGCAGTGCATGCGCGACAACGGTGTGGAGGCGTTCCCCGACCCCGAGGGCGGCATGGTGCGCATCACGCCCGAGGTCGGCGAGGACCCCGACTTCAAGGCCGCGCAGGAGAAGTGCCGGATGAACATCGGCGGGGGACAGGAGGGCTCTTGATGGGCACGGCCACCATCGACGGAAAGGCCGAGCCGGACGCCCCTTCCCCGCGCGCCCGCCGCCGCGGCGGCGGGCGGACGGCCCTCATCCTCGTCGGGACGGTCGCCGTCGCGGGGGCGGTGGTCCTGGCGGTCAATCCCGGCGGGGTGCTGGACGGCGGCGCCGCCCCGTCCACGTCGGCCGGTGCGCTGCCCCCGGCCACCACCCCGGTCGCCCGCCAGACGCTGAACGACACCAGGGACGCCGACGGCGAGCTCGGCTACGGCCCGGTCACCACGGCCATGGCCAGGAGGTCCGGCACCATCACCTGGCTGCCGGACAGCGGCGACCAGATCACCCGCGGCCGGTCCCTGTACCGCCTGGACAACAAGCCGGTCATGCTCCTGTACGGCACCACCCCCGCCTACCGCGACCTGCGGATCGGCAGCGAGGGCAAGGACGTCGAGAACCTGGAGCGCAACCTGCGCAAGCTCGGCTACGACGGCTTCACCGTGGACGACGAGTACACCTACGACACCGCCCAGGCGGTGCGGGAGTGGCAGGAGGACCGCGGCCTCGACGAGACCGGCGTGGTGGAGCTGGGACGGGTCGTCTTCGCCCCCGGCAAGGTCCGGGTGGAGAGCCTGGAGGCCGAGCAGGGCCAGCCCACCGGCCCCGGCCAGAAGATCCTCACCTACACGGGCACGAAGAAGGTCGTCACGGCGGAACTGGCCGCCGAGGACCAGCGGATGGCCAGGAAGGGCACCAAGGTCTCGGTCACGATGCCGGACGGCAAGGACGTGACCGGCCGGATCACCGAGGTGGCCACGATCATCGAGCCCGGGGACGGGCAGAACGCCGACCCGGAGACCCGCCTGGAGGTGCAGGTCTCGCTGGGGAACGCCAAGGCCGCCAAGGGGCTGGACCGGGCGGCGGTGAAGGTGACGTTCACCGCCGACCGGCGGAAGGGCGTCCTGACCGTGCCGGTGTCGGCGCTGGTCGCGTTGCGGGAGGGCGGGTTCGGTGTGGAGGTGGTGGAAGGCGGCAGGTCGCGATATGTCGCTGTGAAGACTGGGTTGTTCGCCGGTGGCCGCGTCGAGATCTCCGGCGACGGGCTCACCGACGGCATGACAGTGGGAATCCCGAAATGACCCCCACCCCGCTCCCCTCCGAACCCCCGATCCCGAACCCCGCGGGCACCCCCGCCCCGAGCTCCGCCGGCCCCCGGCCTTGAGCCCCGCGGGCACGCCCGCCCAGGCTGCTGCAGGGTTGCCGGGCACGGCCACCGCGCCGCCCCCCACCCCCACCCCAGCCCCTGGGCCGACCCCCGCTACGGGCCGGGTCGCGGATCCGGGTGTGGGGCGGGCCATGATCCTGCTCACCGACGTGTCCAGGACCTATCCCGGTGGGGTGGCCGCGCTGGACGCGGTGTCGCTGGAGGTCCGGCACGGCGAGCTGGTCGCCATCGTCGGCCCGTCGGGTTCGGGCAAGTCCACGATGCTCAACATCGTCGGCACCCTCGACCGCCCGTCGGCGGGCCGCGTCGAGATCGACGGCTACGACGTCTCCAAGCTGTCGGACAACCAGCTCTCGGCCCTGCGCGCGACCACGATCGGCTTCGTCTTCCAGCACTTCCACCTGGCCGCCAAGGTCACCGCCCTGGACAACGTGGCCGACGGCCTGATCTACACCGGCCTGCCGCAGGCCGAACGCCGCCGCAGGGCCGGGACGGCGCTGCGCCGCGTCGGCCTCGGGCACCGCGTCCACCACGAGCCGCACGAGTTGTCCGGCGGCGAGCGGCAGCGCGTGGCCATCGCCAGGGCGGTGGCCGGCGACCCGCCGCTGCTGCTGGCCGACGAGCCCACCGGCGCGCTGGACTCGGTCTCGGGCGCCGGCGTGATGGACCTGCTGCACGAGCTGAACGGGAGCGGCACCACCATCGTGATCATCACCCACGACCGGGAGATCGCCGCCGGCCTCCCCCGCCAGGTGAGCATGCGAGACGGCCGGATCGTCTCCGACTCGAGCTCAGGCTCGAAGGCAGGCTCGGGCTCGAAGGCGGGCTCGAACGCGGGCTCCGGCTCGGGCGCAGGCTCAGGCTCGAACGCGGGCTCGGGCTCCGGTTCCGGGCTCGGAGCCGATTCCGGCCAGAGCTCAGGACGCGGTGCGGAGCGGCCCGGGAGCGGCGAAGAGCGCGGCGGCCGGTGCGTGCGCGAGCCCGTCGAATCCGAGGTGGCGTGATGGCGACCCTGGAGCGCCCCAGGCTCTCCCCGGCCAGGATGCGCCCGCGCGACGTGATGCGCGTGGGCGCGGTCGGCCTCCGTACGCGCCCACTGCGGGCGTTCCTGTCGGCGCTCGGCATCGCGATCGGCATCGCCGCGATGATCGGCGTGGTCGGCATCTCGTCCTCCTCCAGCGCCGAGCTGGACCGTACGCTGTCCGCGCTGGGCACGAACCTGCTCACCGTCTCCTCCGGCACCACGCTCCTGGGCGAGGCGGCCCAGATGCCGATGGACGCCGAGGCGATGATCGAGCGCATCGGCCCGGTGGAGTCGGTCTCGTCCACGGGCAAGGTGCCCGAGGCCAAGGTCTACCGGAGCGAGGAGATCCCGACGCCCCAGACCAACGGCCTGGTCACGATCGCCGCCCGCCTCGACCTGCTGCCGACCGTGGGCGCGACGGTCCGCCGCGGCACCTGGCTCAACGCGGCCACCGAACGCTACCCGGCCGTCGTGCTCGGCTCGGCCGCCGCCCAGCGGCTCGGCATCGGCACGGTCACCCCCGACACGCAGGTGGTGATCGGCGGCATCCGGTTCACGGTGGTCGGGCTGCTCGACCCGGTGCCCCTGGCCGAGGAGCTGAACAGCGCGGCCCTGGTCGGCTGGCCGGTCGCGGAGTCCAGGCTGGACTTCGACGGGCATCCGACCACGCTCTACACCCGCTCGCAGGAGGCGAGGCTGGAGGACGTACGGTCGGTCCTGGCCGGCACGGCCAACCCCGAGGCGTCCAACGAGGTGGACATCTCCCGCCCGTCCGACGCGCTGGCCGCCAAGCAGGCGACCGGCCAGGCCTTCGCCGGGCTGCTGCTCGGCGTCGGGGCGGTGGCGCTGCTCGTGGGCGGCGTCGGCGTGGCCAACACGATGGTCATCTCGGTGCTGGAACGCCGCGCGGAGATCGGCCTGCGCCGTTCGCTAGGCGCGACGCGCGGCCAGATCCGCACCCAGTTCCTCGCCGAGTCGCTGCTGCTGTCCGCGCTGGGCGGCGCGGGCGGGATCCTGCTGGGGGCCGGCGTCACCATCGCCTACGCCTTCTCCCGCGGGTGGCCGGCCGTGGTGCCCGCGTGGGCTACCGTCGGGGGCCTGGCGGCCACGCTGCTCATCGGCGCGGTAGCGGGGCTCTATCCGGCCGTGCGCGCCTCGCGGCTGTCGCCGACGGAGGCGCTGTCGACGCCCTGAGACAGGCGCTCTGGAGGCAGTCGCTCTGAGACAGGCGCCCTGAGACAGGTGCCCTGAGGCAGGTGCTCTGAGGCGGGACCGGGCGTCCCGAGTCAGTACCGGGTGGCCTCGGGGGCGGGGGAGTAGCAGGTCGTCCTGCCGACGATCCTGACGTTCGGCCCGTCGAGCACGGTGAGCTCGAACGTCAGGTTCGTCCGGGGGTTGCGCACGACGGAGACGACCGGGGTCTCGTCACGCAGGTCGAGGTCCTCCACGATCTGGTCGTAGCCCATGTCCTGGAGGGTGTGCAGCAGGCCGTCGGGGGCGTCGGCCGACTCGCCCTCGGCCCGGACGAGCCGGCGCACCTGGCCGGGCACGCACGAGCGGTCTTCGGTCTCGTCGGAGCGGTCGGCCGGCGACACGCGCAGCGCGGCGCTGGTGAGCAGGGTGTCGGTGTCGGCGGCGAGCTGCCTGGCCGCCTCCTCGAAGGAGGACTGGCGGCCGGAGGTACAGGCTGCCGCGACCGCGACGCATACAAGCATCGCGGACATCACGACCGAGCGACCAGCCAGGCGCACGTTGGGACGATATCGGAGATCAATTCCGGGCGCAGGGGGATTAACGCAAGATTAATGGCCGATATCAAAAGGCCGTCCCGCCGCGCATTCTCAGGAGGGGCCGGTTTTCAGCTCGTCCAGTTTGCGTTCGATGCGGTCGAGGCGCCGGCACAGGCCCTCCAGGTCGCCGCGTTCGGCTTCCTCCTCCTCGGGGCGCAGGTGGACCAGGAGCGAGCCGCCGGGCTCCAGGCGTACCAGGTCGGTGTCGGTGACGCTCTCGGCCCCCGGAGCTGGAGCATCACGTTGAGGTCGGCCTGTCGTACGCCCATCCGGCGCAGCGCGGAGGGGATGAAGTGCCCGTCGCGGGCCAGGACGACCGGCGTGCCCTCGAACGCCCTGCCGACCGAGGGCACGGTCGCCGCCAGCCGCACCACGACCGAGTTGACCGCCACCAGGATCACCACGCCCACCAGGCCGCCGACCAGCGAGTTGTCCGGGCCGATGATGGCGTTCTGCACGACGTTGCTCATCAGCAGCATGACCACGAAGTCGAAGTTGTTGAGCTGCGCGATGCCGCGTTTGCCGGCGATGCGGAGCAGTACGGCGATCGTCACGTAGACGGCGATCGTCCTGACGATCTTGTCGGCGACCGAGACCCCCAGGTCGAACAGGTCGCTCACCGGCGCCTCAGCTTGGCGATCAGCCCGAGGTCCTCCACGCAGCGTCCGAGACCCAGGGCCACCGAGTCGCTGGGCCGCTCCGCGCGCCGCACCGGCATGGACAGCCCCTCCTGCAGCCGCCGTCGCAGACCGGGCAGCAGCGCGCCGCCCCCGACCAGCACCATTCCCCGCTCGCCCAGGTCGGCGGTCAGCTCGGGAGGGCAGCGTTCCATGGTGTACTCGGCCGCCCGCACGATGTGCTCGACCGGCTGGACGGCCGCCTCGCGGACGCGCGCCGCGGGCAGCGCCACCGCGCGCTGCTCGCCGGTGCCGGCGTCCCTGCCGCGGATCAGCACGTTCCCGGTCGGCTCCCGCGTCGCGCGCAGCTTGGCCGACTCGGCCTCCCGCTCGTCGGCCAGCAGGCCGTGCTCGTCCTCGGCCAGGCGGGCGACGGCGCGGGTAACGGCGTTCCCGCCGCCGCGCACGGTTGCGGCGGCGACCACGGACCCGCAGGAGAGCACGGCGACCCTGGCGGCGTCCCGGCCGATGTCGACGACCATGTGCCCGGCGCCGTCGCGCACCGGCAGGCCCGCGCCGAGCGCGGCGGCGATCGCGTGCTTGACCAGCAGGATCCCGCGGGCCTCCGCCTCGAAGCCGGCGTCGCGCAGCGCCACTCGCTCGATCGGCGTGAACTCGTCGGGCACGGCCATCACCAGGCGCGGCCGAGGGAAGGGGTGCCGGTGCACCTTGCGCAGGAAGTGCCTGATCATGCGCCGGGCGAGCTCGCCGTCCTGGGGCAGGCCGTCGCTGATCGGCCAGTACGTCTCGCCGTCCGCGCCGTCCACATCGTCCACGGCCTCGGTGCCGTAGCCGACGACCTTGCCCGTCTCCCTGTCGCGCAGGACGGCCGACGGCTCGTCCAGCACGATGCCCCTGCCCTTGGCGTAGATCCTCGTGCCGGCCGCGCCGAGGTCGATCGCCAGGTCACGACCCAGGAGGCTCATCGCCGTACTGGGAGGTTGAGCATCATGCCTGGGTGTATATCCGGCGCTTCTCCAACGCAACACCAGGAAGTGAAGAGTTCCGTTTTACCCTTCGCGCCGCAGGGCGGCCAGGGTCTCGTCGGCCCACTCGATGCCGGAGCGCGCCTGGTGCAGGCCGAGGGACAGCGCGTACTGGCCGAACAGGCCCCCGGGCCGGCAGTCGAGCACCGCGAGCCGGGCCTGGAAGTGGGCCTTGATGCGCTCGACCACGGCGACGGCCTGCCCGGTGTCGAGCAGGGCCAGCAGGAACGCCTGGAGGGCGGTCTCGCTGCGCACGGTCGCCGACGGGTCGTGGCCGACCAGCCACTCGGTGACCAGCGCGCGGCCCTCGGCGGTGACGGCGTAGATCTTGCGGCCCCGGGCGCCCTCGTGCTCGACCGTCACCAGGCCGTCGGCGGCCATCTTGACCAGCTCCGGATAGATCTGCGTGTGCCCCGCCTGCCAGACGTGGTTGAGCGAGTGCTCGAACTTCTTGGCCAGGTCGTAGCCGCTGGCCGGGCCTTTGGTGGCGAGCAGGCCGAGGAGCGCGATCCGCAGGGACATGTCCGCCAGCATAGCGAAGACTTGACATGTCAGCTCTTACATATCAATCTTCACCTGTGACTAATGACATGAAGGCCAAGGGCAACGGACTGGTGTTGCTGGCGGTGCTCGGCGGGATGTTCCTGGCGATGCTCGACCAGACGATCGTCGGCACCGCGTTGCCCCGCATCACCGGCGAGCTGGGCGGCACCCGGCTCTACACCTGGGTGGTCACGGCATACCTGCTCACCTCCACCGTGACCGTGCCGCTGTACGGCCGGCTCTCCGACCAGCACGGCAGGAAGCCGCTGCTGCTCGTCGGGATGTCGGTGTTCGTCGCCGGATCGGCGTTGTGCGGGCTCGCCCAGGACATGACCCAGCTCATCGCCTTCCGCGCCGTGCAGGGGCTGGGCGCGGGCGCGTTGTTGCCGCTGTCGCTGGCCCTGGTGATGGAGATGTTCCCGCCCGGGCGCAACGGCGCCCGCGTGCAGGGCGCACTCGGCGGCGTGATGGCGTTGACGTACCTGGCCGGGCCCTTCCTGGGCGGGTTGTTCACCGACCACGCGAGCTGGCGGTGGGCCTTCTACGTGAACGTGCCGCTCGGGATCGTGCTGATCGCGATCGTGGTGCTGCGGCTGCCGTTCCGTCCGGGCACCGGCGGCGGGGGCCGGCCGGACTACGCGGGCATCGCGGTGTTCGGCGTGGCCATCAGCGCCCTGCTGCTCGGCCTGACCGAGAAGGGCCTGGACGGCAACTCCTGGACGTCCCCGCCCGTGGCCGGGCCGGTCCTGCTGGCGCTGGTCCTGCTGGTCGTGTTCGTGCTGGTCGAGCTGCGGGCGGCGAACCCGATCATGCCGATGCACCTGTTCCGGGACCGTACGTACACGCTGGTCAACGCGAGCTCGTTCTTCACCGCCTTCTGCATGTACGCCGGCGTGGTGTTCCTGCCGCGCTACTTCCAGCAGGCGCTGGGCGTCAGCGCCACCGAGTCCGGGCTGAGGATCTACCCGATGACGCTGGCCATGGTGGCGGGCAGCGCTCTCATGGGCACGCTGATGTCCAGGACACGCACGTACAAGCCGTGGCTGGTCGGGGCGCCGTTCCTGCTGGTGGCCGGCAGCCTGCTCTGCCTGAACCTCACCGTGCGCACCGACGGCCTGCTGCTGGCCGGATGGATGGCGCTGCTCGGGCTCGGCATGGGGCCGATGTTGTCGGGGCTGACCGTGGCCGTGCAGCAGGCCGTCGAGCCGCGGTACATCGGCACGGCCTCGGCCAACCTCACCTTCTTCCGGCAGATCGGCGGCTCGGTGGCGCTGGCGCTGGCCGGCACCGCGTACACGTCGGTCATCACCACGGACGCGCCCGTGCACGGGCTCGCGGCCGCGCACGCCTCGGCGGCGGCCGTGGTCATCCCGTCGCTGGGCGTGGCGGGCGCGACAATCGCCCTGGTCGCGCTGGTGATGATGCCCGGCAGGCGGCTGGAGCGGACGCCCGCCGCGGAAAGCAGAGTGGAGGCCGGTTTCGCGTCGTAAGCGACGTCGTGCGAAGCTGTGGATGTCCCCAGAACCAGGAGGTCCTCATGGCGGAAACACCGGAGCCGGAAGTCAGCGAGACTCCCGAGGACGAGATGAAGCGCAAGTTCCGCGAGGCGTTGGAACGCAAGCGCGGGCAGCAGGCCGACTCGGCCGCGGGTGGCAGGGGCGTGGACCCGTCGAAGATCCACGGGGCGCACGGTCCGGCAGCGAGTAAAAGATCCTTCAGGCGCAAGAGCGGCGGCTGAAAGGCCCGATTTCGCAGGGGGTACGGCATGCCGTGCCCCCTTTCTCTTTACCTCGATAGGTAGATCTTTACCCGGTTCATGACGATTCGTTTGTATTTGTCCGAATCTCTGGGTACCGTCTTAACCAATTACCAGCTGGTGGCGTAGTCCCTACCAGGAGAGGGACGACAGCTGGCGCCGAATCCCGACATGTCGGGAACCGGGGACCCATCTCATTGGGGTGAATCCGGCCATGTGCCGGTAGGGCATCTCCACGCCCGAACCCGTCAGCTAACCCGGTAGGCGAGATGGAGAGGACTTCACGCATGTACCACCTCGTCGTACCCCCGGACAGTGTAGTGACGACCGCCTGCTGAGCGGTCTCTTCCCTGACTTCCCCCACGCGCCGCGTAACCACCTTTTCGGCGCTCTGCCCGGTTACGCACCGTAGTCACGCGCGTTCCCCCTGTCCCCTCGCGAAGGACTTCACTGCTTCATGTCTCGATTTGGCCTGCGCTCTCTCGCTCTGCTGTCCGTGTCCGCCCTGGGCGCGCTGACGATCTCCGCCACCGGCGCCCACGCCGACACCGGCGACGACCAGAAGATCCTGCTCAAGGGTTCCACCAAGGCCTCCTACTTCTGGGACGACTCCTCCGGCCGCGCCGGCGACACCGGTCTCCCGGCCAGCGGCAAGCCCATGCAGAAGGGCCTGGCCGCCAGCCCGAGCTGGCCCCTCATGACCGAGGGTTACGTGACCTTCAACGGCAAGAAGATGCCGTTCTTCGTGGGCGACCGCGGCCCCGGCGAGCCCTCCAACCGTGGCGTCATGCTCGACCTCGACGCCAAGACCTTCGCCGAGCTGACCGGCGGCACGTTCAACCCCGACACGCTCGGCGTGGACGGCAACGGCGGCCGCGGCCACATCAAGATCGACTACGTCATCACCAAGTGGGGCGAGGGCAAGGGCAAGAAGAACTACCCCGTGGCCTTCTCCAGCGGCGCGTGGGGCAGGTACGACGCCAACCCGGCCGAGCCCCCCAAGGTGCTGGCCGAAAAGCCCGCCGAGGACGCGGCCGGTTCCGCCGGCGGCCAGGTCGGGAAGACCGTCGCGATGGGCGGCACCGTCATGGCCGGCGTGCTGGTGCTGGCCGGCGGCGGCGTGGTGCTCGGCGGCGAGCGCCTGCGCAAGCTGCTCAACGACTGATCTCCGAACAAACCGCTCTTTACGCCTCGCGACCAGAATGACATTCTGGTCGCTGTGATCCAGCGCGCAGCCGCCAACGGCATCGAGATCGCCTACGAGAGCTTCGGCTCACCCGCGGGCCGGCCCCTGCTGCTCATCATGGGACTCGGCGCCCAGCTCATCCACTGGGACGACGAGTTCTGTGAACTCCTGGCCGAGCAGGGCCACCACGTCGTCAGGTTCGACAACCGCGACGCGGGCCTGTCCACCCATCTCCACGACGAGGGCGTCCCCGCATGGGGTGCGCCCTCGCCGTACGTGCTGGACGACCTGGCCGACGACAGCGCCGGGCTCATGGACGTCCTGGGCCTGCCCGCCGCGCACGTCGTCGGCGCCTCGATGGGCGGGATGATCGCCCAGGCGCTGGCCATCCGGCACCCCGCCCGCGTGCTGAGCCTGACCTCGATCATGTCCACGCCCGGTCCGCAGGCGGCCCCGCCGACCGAGGCGGCCGCCGCGGTGCTCTTCGCCAAGCCCGCGACCGACCGCGAGACGGTCGTCGCCGGCGCGCTGACGACCTGGGCCGTGCTCGGGTCCCCCGGCTGGGAGCTGGACCGCGAACGCGTCACCAGGCTGGCCGGGCTGGCCTTCGACCGCTGCCACGACCCGGCCGGCACGGCCCGCCAGCTCGCCGCCATCATGGCCTCCGGCGACCGCACGTCCGCGCTGGGCGGGCTGAAGGTGCCCGCGCTGGTCATCCACGGCGAGGACGACCAGCTCGTGCCGCTCGCCGGCGGACGGGCGACGGCCGCCGCCATCCCGGACGCCCGCCTGGTCACCTACCCCGGCATGGGCCACGACCTGCCCCGCCCCCTCTGGCCCGCGATCGTCGCCGAGATCGCCGCCCACACCGGCTCCGCGGCGCCCGCACGGCCGGAGCCCGCCGCGTAGCCGCCCGCGGAGCCCCGCGGAGCCGTGGCCGGTCAGAGCTCCAGCTTCTCCTCGATGACCTTGAGCATGTGCCGGGCCAGGGCCAGGTTGGCCCGGTTGCGGTCGAGGGCGAGGTAGAGGAACAGGCCCTTGCCGCTGCGGCCGGTCAGCGGGCGGATGATGTGGTACTGGGCGGTCAGCGTGATCAGGATGTCCTCGATGCCGTCCTTGAGGCCCAGCGAGTCCATCGTGCGCAGCTTGGCCTTGATGACCTCGGTGTTGCCCGCCGCCGCGACCTGCAGGTCCAGCTCCTTCGAGCCGCCGAGCGTGCCGAGCGCCATGCCGCTGCCGTGGTCGACGATCGCCGCCCCGATCGTGCCGTCGATGCTCATCATCTCCTTGAGGGAGACGTCCATGCCTGCCATGCTTTCCTCCGCTTCGGTGGGGATGGTCAGTGTTTGCGTGCCACGGCGGCCACGGAGGCCGCCGTCTTCCTGCCCTCCAGCCGGAGGAGCCCGACGTTGGCGCCGGGTCCCGCCAGGACCGTGAGGACGATCGTGGGGCCCGCGGCGTAGAAGGCCGCGAACCCTGCGGTGCCGGACACGAGGGTCTCCTCGAACGTCCCGCGGCCCGCCATGGTCAGCATCCGGCCGCTCATCGCGAGCAGCGCCGCCGACAGTGCCGCCACCTGCTCGCCGGTGTCTCCTTGCAGGTCGCAGGCGATCCGCAGGCCGTCGACGGTGCAGGCGACGCTGCCGGTGACGTCCGGCGTGCGGCCGCGCAGGAGCTCCATCTCCGCCAGGACCTCTTGCCGTAGCTCCACGGGTGGCCTCCTCCTGCGTCGTGAGGGGAACCTCACGGCATCTCCTCCAGGGCCTTCTTCAGCCGCAGCAGCAGCGTCAGATCGGTCGGGTCCCCCGTCGGCACCGGCCCGGCGGCCGGCCCCGCCCGCCCGGTGCCGGCGGGCACGGCCACCGATCCCGGCACCCGCCTGGGCAGCGCCTCCCCGTCCTCAGGACGGCGTTGCGCGGGCCGTACCGGGTCCGGCGGGACCAGGAGACCGGCGGCGGCCAGCCTTCTGACGGCCAGCAGCACCGCGTAGCCCGACCGGCCCAGGTGCCGGGCCAGCTCCAGCGGGGTCGCCTTGTGGTCGGCCCGTACGACGACCTCCCACTGCACCTGGCTGAGCGCCACCCCGTGCCCGGGAAGGCGCGGGACCGGCCGCACGGGCTGGGTGTCCACGTCGGACGAGGGCCAGATGCCGGCCAGCTGCTCCCGGCGGCGGGCGCACTCGCGCACCAGCTCTTGGACGTCGAAGAACCACTGCCCGCCCAGCCAGTGCTCCTCCCCGGGCCGGAACTTCGGCCGCACGCCGGTCACCGGCAGCAGGAAGAAGGCGGCGTCCTGGACCACGCCGAGCACGGCGTACTGGAGCTCGGCCAGGGTGACCGGGCCCTCCTGGAGCAGCCGGGCGCGGCCGCCGTCGGCCTGGAGTGCGCGCAGGGCCGACTCGGGCACCCGCCCCCTGGCCGCGAACAGCCGCTCGACGCCCGGCGTCTGGGCGCACTCCATGTACGTCACGCGCCCTTCGGACAGGTAGATCGTGCCGTTCCTGCCCAGGCGGAGCGCCCCCGTCGCGCGTTCGCGGGCGAGTCCGGCGAGGAGTGAGTCGAGCGCGGCCATGGCTCAGGTGGTCAGCAGGTCGGAGATGGCCCGCAGGCGGTAACGGGCCAGGGCCAGGTTCGACCGTTCCGGGTCGAGGCGGACGTAGATGACCAGCGGGCCCTCGAAGACCGTCTCCAGCAGCCGGAGCAGGTGGTGCCCCCGGTCGGTGGTGACGAGCATGTCGTCGATGCGCACGATCTCGCCGGGACACGTCCGGGTCAGCCCGTCGGTGGTGGCGCGCAACGCCTCGGTCAGCGCCGCGGCGGACCTGTCGGCGTCCACGCCGGACGCGCTGCTGAAGGCGACCGCCATGCCGCTCGTGCCGTCGACCAGCATGGCGTCGAGCGCGCCCGGTATCGACATGACCTCCGCCAGGCAGGTGTCCACTCCCAGCACCGCGAGCCTCCCTCCGTCGTGGGACGGGGAAAGCGTAGGGGGCCACAAGAGATCAGAAGGGAGGCGATTTACCGAGGGATACGTTTTTATACGGCCAGGACGAAGAAAAGCATCCCTGGTGCGGAAATATGATCAATTCACGAGATTTTTTCACGATGGCGGAGAATTTCGTGCACGTTCTCCTCGGCCCACCGGGCGACCACCGAGATCGGCGCGTGCAGCGAGCGGCCGAGGTCGGTCAGCGCGTACTCCACCCGCGGCGGCACCTCGGCGAAGACCTCGCGGGTGATCAGCCCGTCCAGCTCCATGGCCCGCAGCGTCTGCGTGAGCACCTTCGGCGTCACCCCGCCGATCCGCCCCCGGAGCACGGTGAAGCGCATCGGCCCGTCGCTGAGGCTGAGCAGCACCAGCACCGACCACTTGTCGCCGATCCGGTCGAGAACCAGCCTGGTCGGGCAGTTCGGGTCGAAGGCATCACCGGTATCCATAAGGTACTTATAGCACGATGAAGTAACCAGTATCCATTGGATACTGTGCTTCTCATGAAGATCCTCGTGTTCGGCGCGACCGGAATGATCGGTCAGCGCATCGTCACCGAACTCACCGGCCGCGGCCACGACGTCACCGGTGTCAGCCGCCGCGGTCCCGTCAAGGGCGACGTCCACGACGCCGCCACGCTCGCCGAGGGCTACGACGCCGTCGTCTGCGCCATCGCCCCGCCGCGTGACGGCACCGAGCCCGAGCCGCCGTTCCTGGCCGCCAACCGCGCCCTCATCGACGGCCTGCGCACCGCCGGAGTGAGCCGGGTGCTGGTCGTGGGCGGCGCGGGCAGCCTCAAGGCCGGCCCGGACGTCGACCTGGTCGACACGCCCGGCTTCCCGGAGATCTACAAGAAGGAGGCCAAGGCCGCGCGGGCCGCGCTCGGCCTCTACCGGGAGGTGACCGACCTGGACTGGACCTACGTCTCGCCGGCCGCCGAGATCGCGCCCGGCGAGCGTACCGGCGTCTACCGGATCGGCCGCGACGACCTGCTCAGCGACGCCGACGGCCGCAGCTTCATCACCGCCGAGGACTACGCGGTGGCGATCGTCGACGAGCTGGAGGAGCACGCCCACCCGCGCACCCGCATCACGGTCGCCTACTGATCGTCCTCGTCCGGGTCGTCGGGCAGCAGCGCCTTCTCGTCGGGCTTGTGCACCAGCACGTTGTCCACGTACGACTTCACCGCCGTGGCCAGCCCGACGTCGCCGCCCGCCGCCTCCGACAGGTACCAGCGGTGGTCGAGCAGCTCGTGGAAGAGCTGCGCGGGCTCCAGCTTGCCGCGCAGCTCCGCGGGGATGTCGTCGACCGTCGGGTGGAACACCTCGGCGAGCCAGCGGTGGGCGACGATGGCCTCGTCCTCGTGCCGCAGGCCCTTGGCGACCCGGTAGCCGTCCAGGTCGTTGAGCAGCCGCCGCGCCTGGTTCTCCTCCACGTCGAGCCCGGTCAGCCTGATCAGCCGGCGCTGGTGGTGGCCGGCGTCCACCACCTTCGGCCGGACGATCAGGCGGCCGGTGCCGACCTTGCGCCGCACCATCATCTCGGCGACGTCGAAGCCGAGCAGGTTCAGGCGGCGGATGCGCTGCTCCACGCGGTGCCAGTCGACCTCGTCGATGATCTCGCTGTCGGTGATCTCGGCCCACAGGCGGTGGTAGCGGGTGACGATGTCCTCGGCGGTCTCCATGGGGTCGATCGACGGGTGCAGCAGCCCGCCGGCCTCCAGGTCGAGCATCTCGCCGAAGATGTTGGTGTGGGCGACGTCGATGTCGGTCAGCCGCTGGCCCTCGCTGATCATCGGGTGCATCTCGCCGGTCTCGGCGTCCACCAGGTAGGCCGCGAAGGCGCCGGCATCCCTGCGGAAGAGCGTGTTGGACAACGAGCAGTCGCCCCAGTAGAAGCCGTTCAGGTGCAGGCGCACCAGCAGCACGGCGAGCGCGTCGAGCAGGCGGGTGAGCGTGTCGGGGCGCAGGGTGCCGGACATCACGGCGCGGTAGGGGAGCGAGAACTGCAGGTGCCGGGTGATCAGCGCGGCGTCCAGGCCCTCGTCGCGGCCGGTCACGTACGCCACCGGCTCGACGGCCGGGGCGTCGAGCCTGGCCAGGTCCCACAGGAGCTGGTACTCGCGCCTGGCGTACCGCTCGCTGATCTCCTTGATCGCGTAGACCTTGCCGGAGAGCCGGGCGAACCGCACCACGTGGCGGGAGATGCCGCGCGGCAGATCGACCAGATGATGCTTGGGCCAGTCGGCCAGCGGGACGTCCCAGGGGAGCCGGATGAGGTCGGGGTCGCCTAGCGCGCCAGTGATCTGCAGGGGCATGAACGTCAGGATATGGTGCGTAGGTGGACGAGTTTCTCAACTGGTACTTTTCCGACCGTCCCGTCGTCGCCAGCCAATTGGGAGCCGACGGCTACGACCACACCCTCGGCGATTTCACCGCCTCCGCCTGGGAGAACAGAGCCCGGGAAGAGGTCCGCTGGATCGAACGCCTCTCCGACGCCCCGGCCGACTCGCTCGACGACGCCATCGACAGAGACCTGGTCCTGTCCCAGCTGAGGGGCTCGGTCGCGCTCGAGTCCTGGCCCGAGTGGCGGCGCAACCCCGGCCTCTACCTCTCGGCCGTCTTCGGGTCGCTGTTCAACGCCTTCCAGCAGCGGCTCAAGCCGGAGGCCGAACTGGTCGCCGCCGCCGTCTCCCGCCTGGCCGAGGTGCCCGGCGTGCTGGCCGCCTGCCAGGCCAACCTGGACCCCGACCTCGCCGCGCCGCTGCTGGTCACGCGCGGGCTCAACCAGGCCCGTACGGGCCGCAACTTCCTCACCCGCACGCTCCCCGCGATGGTCGGCGACGAGGCGCTGCGCGCCCGGCTGGCCGAGGCCGCCGGACCCGCCGCCGACGCGTTCGACGCGCTGGTGTCCTTCCTCGAAGGCTTCCAGTGCGGCGGCACCTGGCGGATGGGGGAGAAGCTCTACTCCACCCTGCTGCGCGAGCGCGAGATGCTCACGTACGGCGCCGCCGAGCTGCACCAGAAGGGCAGGGCCGCCTGGGCCGACCTGGACGCGCGGATGCGCCGGGTCGCCCTCGGCATGAACGGCACCGAGGACTGGCGGACCGCGATGGAGTCCCTCATGGACGACCACCCGCCGACCCTGGCGGACATGCGGGCCGAGTATGAGGCCGAGACCCGGCGGGCCCGCGAGTTCGTCCGCGAGCGCGGGCTGGTCACCTTCCCCGAGGGGGAGGAGTGCGAGGTCCTGCCGTCGGCCGAGTACGCCCGCCCGGTGCTGTACGTCGCCCACTACCTGGCGCCGCCGCCGCTCAGCAGCTCGCGCACGGGCATCTTCTTCGTCCCCTACACCCCGGACGACTTCACCGAGGAGCAGGTACGCCAGCGCCTGCGGACCAACGCGCGCGCCCAGATGCCCTCGATCGCCGTGCACGAGGCATATCCCGGGCACCACTGGCACCTGTCGTACATGGCGGACAACCCGCGTACGGTCCGCAAGGTCTTCAGGACGCCGTACTTCACCGAGGGCTGGGCCCTGTACGTCGAGAAGGTGCTGCACGAGCAGGGCTACTTCGACACCCCCGCCACCGAGCTGGCCCACCTGGACTTCCGCCTCTTCCGCGCCGCCCGGATCATCGTGGACACCGCGTTGCACTGCGAGGACATGTCGATCGAGGAGGCCGAGACGTTCATGGCCACCAAGGCGTCGCTGTCGCCCGGCACCGCCCGGGGCGAGGTGAACCGCTACTGCGCCTGGCCGACGCAGGCGCCGTCGTACCTGACGGGGGCCATCGAGATCGACCGCATCCGGGAGTCGTTCACCGGGTCGCTGCGTGAGTTCCACGACCGGATCGCCGGCTCCGGCGGCCTGCCGCTGGGCCTGGCAGAACAGGCCGCGCTGGCCTGACCGGCCCGATCGCGCTCCCCGGGTCAGCTCGGGCGGCGCGGGAACGCCGGAGGGTTGGCCGCGCGGTCCACGACGGCGGCGAGCTGCTCGTCGGTCAGGACCGTCGGCCTGCCCACGGCCAGCCCGCGCACGTAGACCTCGCACAGCCACTCCAGCAGGCGGGTGGCCTCGAACGCCTGCTCCAGCGTCGTCCCGATGGTCACCCCGCCGTGGTTGGCCATCAGGGCGGCCTGCTTGCCCGCCAGCGCCGCCCGCACGTTGGCGGCCAGCTCCGGCGTGCCGTAGGTGGCGTACTCGGCCACCTTGACCACGCCGCCCAGCAGCAGCGCGTTGTAGTGGACCGGCGGCAGCTCGGTCATCGTCGTGGCCACGACCGTGCCGAAGACCGAATGCGTGTGCACGATCGCCTGAGTGCCCGTCGCCTGGTAGACGGCCAGGTGCATGGGGGTCTCCGACGACGGCTGCAGCTCGCCCTCGACCAGGTGGCCCGCCAGGTCGACGATCGGGCACGCCTCCGGGGTCAGCCGGTCGAGCGCCACGCCGGACGGGGTGACCGCCACCTGGTCACCCCGGCGCACGCTCAGATTGCCCGAGGTGCCGATGACCAGGCCCAGCTCGGCGGCACGCCTGCCGTACTCGCACAACTGCTCGCGGAGGCTCATGGGTCGGCACAGTAGTCGGTCGTCCGAAATACTTCCAGCGCTTCCCTTGGTCACAGGCGGTCGAGCGCCTGGAGCATGAGCCGTTCGAGGTCGACGCGGGTGAGCCGGCCCGGGTAGAGGAGCAGGTGCAGGCTGAGGCCGTCGACCAGGGCGAGCAGGTGTTCGGCGAGGTCGTCGAGGCTGCCGTCCGCGCGTACCTCGCCGGCCGCGCGGGCCTGCCCCAGCAGCTCCCGTACGGCGGCGCGCAGCTCGTCGGCCTCGGCGCGCTGGACCTCCGCCAGCCGGTCCGAGGCCAGGCTGCGGCTCCAGAAGCTGACCTCCAGCCGGCTCTCCTGGGTGCGCTCGGCGTCCAGCGGCAGGTTGTCCAGCAGCAGCTCGCGCAGGGCGGCCAGGCCCGTGACGCCCTCGACCTTGCGCGTCAGCCGCTCCCTGATGCGCTGGTGCGACTGGCTCAGCGCCGACAGCAGGATCTCGTCCTTGTCGGCGAAGTAGTGCGCGAGCACGCCGTTGGAGTAGCCGGCCTCCTTGGCGATGGCCCTGGTGGTGGCGGCGTCGATGCCGTCCCTGACGATCACCCTGCGGGCCGCCGACAGGACCTCGGCCCTGCGCTCATCGTGATCGACGATCTTCGGCATCGGGATCCCCCTCTTCTCGCGGCGACTCCCACCATATTGACTTTTTATTCGGACGTCTGTCTATTTAGTCCATGACCGTCGCCACGGTCGGCGTGCACATCGTCGACATCCTCGCCAGGCCCGTCGAGCACATCCCCGAGGGCCAGGACACCGTACTCGTCGAGCAGATCCGCCTCACCGCCGCCGGCGCCGCCGCCGGAACGGCCGTGGACCTGGTCAAACTCGGCAACGACGTGATCACCATGGGCGCGATCGGGGACGACGAGCTCGGCGACTTCCTGGTGGCCGTCCTCGCCAAGCGCGGCGTGGACGCCTCCCGCCTGGTCCGCCGGGCCGGCGAGCAGACCGCCGCCTCGATCCTGCCCATCCGCCCCGACGGCGGCCGGCCCAGCTTCCACGTGCCCGGCGCCAACCTCGGCGTCACCCTCGCCGACCTGGACCCCGACGTGCTGCGCCGCGCCCGGGCCATCCACCTGGGCGGCATGGACGTCACCTTCGGCCTGGGCGACCCCGCCTTCTTCGCCCTCCTCGACGAGGTGCGCGCGGCCGGCACGATCGTCACGATGGACCTGCTGTCGGAGCTGCCCGACCTGCTGGCGATGGCCCGCGCGTTCCTGCCCCACGTGGACTACGTGCTGCCCAACGAGTCGCAGGCCCTGCTCATGACCGGCGACCCCGACGTGGCCACCGCCGCCGCGACCCTGCTCGCCGACGGCCCCAAGGGCGTGCTCGTCACCCTCGGCGCGGCCGGCAGCCTCGTACTGACCTCCGGCGGCGGGCCCGAGCGGGTGCCGGCGCTGGAGACGGACGTCGCCGACACGACCGGGTGCGGCGACGCGTACTGCGCCGGTTTCCTGACCGGCCTGCTGCACGGCCGCGACGTCGTCGAGGCCGCGCGCTGGGGCACCGCCGCGGCGGCCCGCGTGGCCACCGGGCTCGGCTCCGACGCCGGCCTCACCGACCTCGAATCCACCCTAAGGACTCTCGCATGACTGACGCCGAACTCCGCGAGCGCGCGCTGAAGGTCGTCCCCGGCGGCATGTACGGGCACCTCAACGCGGCCATCTTCGCTCCCGGCTACCCCCAGTTCTTCCAGCGCGGTGAGGGCTGCCGCCAATGGGACGTGGACGGCCGCGAGTACATCGACCTCATGTGCAGCTGGGGACCGGTCGTGCTCGGGCACCGGCACCCGCGCGTGGAGGAGGCCGCCGCCCGGCAGCTCGCGCTCGGTGACTGCCTCAACGGCCCGGGACCGGTCATGGTGGAGCTGGCCGAGTTGCTGGTCGACACCGTGCCGAGCGCCGACTGGGCGATGTTCTCCAAGAACGGCACCGACGCCACCACCCAGGCGCTCATGGTTGCCCGCGCCGCCACCGGGCGCACGAAGGTGCTGATGGCGCACGGCGCGTACCACGGCGCCGACCCCTGGTGCACGCCCTCCACCGCCGGCACCACCCCGAACGAGCGCGCCGACCTGGTCGAGTTCACCTACAACTCGCTGGAGTCCCTGGAGGCCGCCGCCGCCACCGTCGAGGGCGACGTCGCGGCGATCATCTGTACCCCCTTCAAGCACGACTCCTTCGAGGACCAGGAGCTGGTCGAGCCCGCCTTCGCGCGCGGCGCCCGCGCCCTGGCCGACCGCCTCGGGGCGGCCCTGGTGATCGACGACGTGCGGGCCGGGTTCCGGATCGACCTGCGGGGGTCGTGGGAGCCGTACGGGGTGCGTCCCGACCTGACCGCCTGGTCCAAGGCCATGGCCAACGGCTACCCGATCGCCGCCGTCACCGGCACCGACGCCCTGCGCGGCGCCGCCCAGACCCTCTACACGACCGGCTCCTTCTGGTTCTCGGCCGTGGCGATGGCCGCCGCCAAGGCCACCATCGAGACCCTGCGCGACACGGACGGCATCGGCGCCATGGAACGCGCCGGCACCCAGCTCAGGGAGGGCCTGTACGCCCAGGCCAAGTCCCACGGCTTCGTCGTGAACCAGACCGGCCCGGTGACCATCCCGTGGCTCAGCTTCGACGGCGACGCCGACCTGTCCACGGCGCTGTACTGGAGCGACGCCTGCCTGCGGCACGGGGTGTACCTGCACCCGTGGCACAACTGGTTCATGTCGGCGGCACTGACGGAGGCGGACGTGGCCCGCGCCCTGGAGGCCACCGACCAGGCCTTCACCGAAACCCGCACCCACTTCGCCTGACCCCTCACCCGACCGACGCCTGCGGTTGCCCCACCCGTTCCCCTGGCCACCGGGTGGGCCCGCGGGATCCCGCCCGGCCGGCTCCTTGGAGCGTGTGGTTGGCCCGCCCGTTGGTCGGTTGCCGGGTGCGTGCATTGCTCCCCGGCCCGGAACGGCGTCATCGCATCTCCAGCGGGCCCGTTCGCTTGTCCGCTGACCGACCTGGACGAACGAGGCCGCAATCCCCTCCAGAGTCAATGGTCACGCTACGCGCTCGCCGTGTGACAATAAGTGTCATGCCGTCCCCCCGACATGACGCCCTCAGGCAGATGTTCGCCGACCGCCCCCAACTGGCGGTGGAGATCCTTCGCGACCTCATGGGCGTACAACTGCCTTCTACTCCGCTGGTGCGGCAGGAGGACCGGTTGTTCAACACCCGGCCCTCCGACGACATCGAACCGGATCTCGGCATCGTGCTCGGTCCGCCACAGAGCCCGGCACACGCCGTCATCGTGGAGATCCAACAGGACAAGTCCAAAGATCCCCAGCAACTGGCTCGGTACGCCGCCGCGCAATGGCTGATGCTCCGCTGCGACGTGACGGTCCTGGTGGTGTGCCCCGATCGAGCCGCCGCCGCCTACTACTCCCAGCCGATCGACTCCGGGCTGACCGGCTACCGCCTGCAGGCACACGTGCTCGGCCCGGGTGACGTGCCGGCCATCACCGACCCACGGGAGGCCGCCGCCCACCTGGAACTCGCGGTGATGTCCGTCATGATCCACGGACGCGAGCGCAAGGTGCTGGAGGCGTTCGCGGCCGCCCTGGCGGAGACGGCCGTTGATTACGCTCCGAAGTATTATGAATACGCACACGGTATGTCCGTGCCTGAGATCGGGCGCATCTTGGAGGAGATCATGAGGTCCAACGACTGGCCGGTCTACAGCCCCTTCGCCCACCAGCACTTCGGCCGAGGCCGTACAGAAGGGATCCAGGTGGGCCGCGCGGAAGGGCTCCGGGAGGGCCGTGCGGAAGCCGCTCCCGAAACCGGGCGGGAATTCGTGCTGTACGCGTTGAACGCGCGTGGGGTCGAGGTTCCCGAGGATGTTCGCGCGCGGATCAACACCTGTACTGACGTCGACCTGCTCAAGCGCTGGGCTCTGCGGGCGAGCTGTGTCCAGTCCGCACGTGACGTGTTCGAGGACTCGGACGGGTAGCGCGGTTGGCGGCGAGGTCTCCGGTGGGCGTGGTCGTCGAGGATTCGGCGACCACGCTGCTGGTCAGCGGTTCTTGCGGTTCGGGCGTTCACGGAAGAGATCATGATGTCTACCGATTGGCCGGTCTACAGCCCCTTCGCCCGTCAGCACTTCGGCCGAGGTCGTGCGGAAGGGATCGAAGAGGGCCGTGCGCAAGGGCTCGAAGAGGGCCGTGCGGAAGGGCTCGAAGAGGGCCGTGCGGAAGGGCTCGAAGAGGGCCGTGCGGAGGCCGCAGCCGAAACCGGGCGGGAATTCGTGCTGTATGCGCTGGAAGCGCGTGGGGTCGAGGTTCCCGAGGATGTTCGCGCGCACATCAACACCTGCACCGACATCGACCTGCTCAAGCGCTGGGCTCTGCGCGCGAGCAGCGTCCAGTCCGCACGTGACGTGTTCGACGACTCGGACGGGCAGCGCTCTTAGAAGTCCTAACAAAATGATCTGGTCTGTTGTCGGCTCCTGCACCATCTCGTGGGAAGGGTCACCGAGTGGCGGCACACCGTCCACTGATCTAACGTGGCTGACTGTGGTCAGGGCCTGGTGGGTACTCGGCGTCATCATGGTGATGAGCGGCGTCGCCCTCGGCTTCTTCTTCCCAAACCCATGGGGCTGGGACGGTCACAGTTCGCTGACGTGTGGAAGCGCCTTCCTCGGAGATGGCTATCAACCGAGTAACCCCGATTGCCCCACTCGTCGGCTGCTATCAGGGAGCGTTGCAGCGCTTCTCATCACCGCAGGCGCGATCCTGTCCTGGACGAACTACCGAGCACGGCGCCGGGCAGTGAGGTCCGGCCTCTAGAGTTCCCTGACAGGAAGGTCAGCGGGCAAGGCGTCGCCAGCAGATGATCGCGGCCCACAACTCGTCGGCCACGATCCACGGTGGATGTTCGCCCTTCCTCACGCGGTGATCAACCTGAAGGCGATCACCCCTATTCCTAGATCCTTTTGTTAGGACGACTTAGCGGCGGGTGCCTCAGGTTCTGATCGATGCATCTGCTGGTTCAACAGCAGGTCTCTGACTGCTGGCCGGCATGAAGCGGGTGGCCGAGCGTGGGATCGAGGTGCCTGAGGACGTCCGTGCGCGGATCGATGTCTGCACCGAGGTCGACCACCTCGTGGCCTGGACCGTCCGCGCGAACGCCGGACCATCTCTCCAGCAGGTCTTGTCCTGACGGACCGGGATCACGGCTGTGCGACGGGCGGCGGCGTGATCCTGTAGAGCCCGTTGCGGGAACCGGAGGCTGGGGCAGCCAGGACGAGGGCGGTCGCCGGGAACAGCGGGGACGGCAGCCCGTCGTACGGGAACCACCGCCATGAGCGGAAGACGTGCGGCTCGGTCACCGCCGGAGCGTCGGCGCCCGGGAGCATGGTGACCGCCGCCGTCACCCGCACCGCTCCCTCCGGGTGGTCCAGGGCCACGCCGGTGACGACCGGCGGCCCGGCGTCGCGGATGCCGGTCTCCTCGGCCAGCTCGCGGACGGCCGCCGCCTCGAAGGTCTCGCCGGGCTCCACCGCCCCGCCGGGCAGGCACCACGACAAGGGCTCGCCCGCCTTCACCCGCTCGCCGAGCAGCACGCGCCCGTCCGGGTCCGTGAGCAGCACACCGACGCCTACGATGCGATTCACCGTCAAAACCGACTCCTCCCGCCAAGAGCTGTAATGCTGCCAAAAATCCGGACATGGGGTGAGTGTTGTTGACGCTCACGTGAGGAGACCGGATGGGAGCCGATCCCGAGAGCCGGTTCGAGGAGATCTATGCACTCTCCTACAGACCCCTGCTCGGCTACGCGCTGCGCCGCTGCCCCGACCCCGACGACGCGGCCGACGTCGTGGCCGAGACGTTCATGATCGCGTGGCGGCGCATCGAGGAGGTGCCGAGCGGGGAGGAGGCCCGGCTCTGGCTGTACGGCGTGGCCAGGAAGGTGCTGGCCAACCACCGGCGCGGTGAGCGCCGCCACGAGCGGCGCACCGAGGCGTTACGCGCGGAACTGGCCGCCGCGCCCGTGGTCACCGGGCCGTCCGTCGAGGACCTGTCGCCGCTGGCCCGGGCGTTCGGGACGCTCTCCGGCGACGACCGCGAGCTGCTCACCCTGGTCGCCTGGGAGAAGCTGGACACCGGCCAGATCGCCACCACCCTCGGCATCACCCGCAACGCCGTACGGGTCCGCCTGTACCGGGCGCGCCGGCGCTTCGCCCGCCGCCTGGCTGAGGCCGGGGTCGAGCACACACAGGCCGTCGCCCTCGAAGGGAGCCCGTTGTGAACGCCGCCGATCCCGCGAGCGGGCGCGACAAGGAGCCCGTTGTGAACGTCGCCGATCCCGCGCGCAGGCGCCGGAAGGAGCTCGTTGTGAACATCGCCGATCTCGCCCGGGTGCGTGACGAGGAACTGGCGGGGGTGCCCGCCGGGCAGGCGTCCGGCGCGGGGGCGCGGGCGCTCATGGAGTCGATCACGTCCGAGCCGATCACCGCCGAGGAGCGCGGGCCTGTCGCGCGCCCGCGCCGCAGGGCGCCGCGCAAGGTGTTCCTGCTGGGGGCGGTGGCGGCCGGGCTGGCCGCCGTGCTCGCCGTCACGCTGCCGATCTTCGGCCCGGTCACCGAGTACGCCAACGCCGCCGTCACCGTCAAGACCGGCGACGACTTCATCGACGTCGTCATCACCGACCCCGAGGCGGAGGCGGCGGCCTACACCGAGGCGTTCAGGGCCGTCGGCCTGGACGCCACGGTCAAGAAGATCCCGGTCGCGCCCGAGTACGCGGGCATGCTGTTCGGCCCCGCCACCCCCGGGAACTTCCCGCCGGGGACCGGCGTGACGGTTCGCAGCGTCGAGAATTGCGCGTCGGTCTGGTGCGGCACGATCTCCATGCCGACCGGGTACAAAGGCAAGGTCATCGTCGGGATCGGCCGCCCTGCCGAGCCCGGCGAGCGGTATGCCGCGATGGCGCCGAGCACGGTGGGTCTGGCCGCCGACGGTGTGGCCGGCGTCAAGGTCGTGGGCAAGCCCGTCTCGCACGCCAGGGCCGAGCTGTCGCGACGCGGCCTGAAGATCGAGTACGTGGTGATGTGGTCGAACCCCGACGGCAGCGGCAGCGGTTACGACGTGGCCGCGGAGCACGTCAAGGACGACTGGATCGTCGACAGCGTGATCAAGGTCGCCTCGGACACGGTCAGGGTGGACGCCGTGGCTCCCGCCGACGTCCCCAAGGACTCCCTGCCGCGGGCCGACCGGCCACAGGAAAGCTGGACCCGTCCCTGAGCCCGCGAACCCCGGCACCGGCCCGGGTGGCGTCCAGCGCCCGACACCGCCGGTACCGGCGCAGGTCCCCATCATGATCGCGATGCGTCTCCGGAGTACACCTGGCCGATCGTCCGCTCAACAGGAGCTCCACAGGGTCTCAACATCGGCCTGGCTACCTTCGCGGTGTCCAGTACGACGAGCACCAAGGAGAATCCGATGCGAACGCTCAACACGATGGTCCTCGGTGCGGCGGTCGCCGCCGCGGCTCTGACCGCGGGCGCCCCCGCGCAGGCCTCCGTCCAGACCGGCGCCCAGACCTCCCTCGCCACCGTCACCACGGCCGCCGCGAGGGCCGGCTCGATGACGATGTCCTGCCGTGAGGTGCGTGTGTACCGTCCGGAGATGCGCAAGGGACACGTGGCCGCGACGGGCTGGGCGATAGGCTGCTCCAGCAACCAGCGCGTCAAGATCATGCTTCAGCGCAAGCGCTGGTGGGGCTGGCAGAACATCTCCAGCGCCTCCTGGTACGGAGCCGGCAAGAAGACCTTGTACAAGGGCTGCAAGCGAGGGGACACCTTCACCTACCGCCTGCAGGGCCAGGTCAGCTACTACGCGGGGAGCAAGTACGTCGTCCACAACGGCTGGAGCCCCACGATGCGCGCGAAGTGCCCGTGACGCCCGCCACCTTGTGGGGTGACCATCCAGCACTCCAGTGACGCTTGGAGATCTTGAGGCGTCGGGGTCGCATGGAGACGGCCATCGCATGATCATTCGGAGTTGGTAAGACAGCCGAAGATCATGCGGTGGCCGCGAGCCACGGCACAGACCCTGACGGCTGGATGGTCATCCTCAACGAGCCGGCCTTCTACCGCTGCCCCGCGCCTGCCCGGCGCGATGTGTCACTGGAGTGCTAGGCGCCTTCGAGGGGAGCCGGGGTCTCCCGGTCCGTCCGGGCCGAGGATTCCGCGGCGGCCCAGGTGAAAATCCCCTTCGCCATCAATGACTGTTCACCGGCCGCCCGCGCGGCGAAAACCTGGGCTCTGACCCGATGCACACCCGCATCGTCAGGAGCGGCCAGCGCGGCCATTTCCGCGAGATGTCCGGCGAGCCGCTCGTCGCCCTCGGAAAGGGCTTTGAGCGCCGCGTCGGCGAGCGCGTGCGGCCCGCCCGCGAGTTCCGCCACGGATTTGGCCAGCACCGCTTCCGGGGCCGGTTTGAGATTGGCCGGATTGCCGTCGTACCAGCCGCCGTAAAGGCGCCAGAGATTGCGTACGACGAATTCCGGCTCGTCATAACGGGCCCGCAGATAGGGCCGGTCGGAATGGCGCTCGGCAGGTTTCACCGCATGCACGATCTCGTCGAGCCTGGCGCCCGCGTTGAGCAGGTCGAGGGTCTGCGTGATGATCGACTCCAGCCATTCGGCCGTCTCCAGCAGCGCCTGCCGCACGCGGTCGGCGCCGAAGACGGGCGCGCCGTGGCTGGGCAGCATGATCTCGGCGTCGAGGGCCGCCATCCGGCGCAGCGCGTGCACCCATTCGCGCGGGTAGCGCTGCACCTTCTGGGGGTTGCCGCAGTTGGGGGTCACCCAGATGAACAGGTCGCCGGGCAGCAGCAGCCGATGCTCGCGCACGTAGCCGATGGTGGCGTCGTCGGTCTCGCCCTTGGCGTGCAGCAGGTCGAAGGTCAGCCCGCCGCGCCGTACGGTCAGCGCGTCGGTGTAGGTGACGTCGGGCCGCCGGTAGTCGGCGGGCCAGCGCAGGCGGGTGTTCTGGAACTGCCGCTGGTTGATCACCGTGTTGTAACCATTTGTCAGCAGGTAGCGGTCGAACCGATCGACCACCGCCTGATGGGCGTAAACCGTGGCCCGAGGGCCCGACTCCTCGAACGGTCCCGTGCCGAAGACGTGGTCGATGTGCCCGTGGGAGTAGAACGCGGTGGTCAGCGGCGCCCTGGACCAGCGGCGGACGTCCTCGTGCAGGCGGCCGGCGGCCCACGGCCCGCCGGTGTCGAAGAGCAGCAGCTCGCCCTCGGTCTCGAAGGCGATCGCGTTGCCGAACCCCGCCCACCAGCCCACACCTTCGGTCACGGTCTGGACGCCCTTGCCCTCCATGCCGGTGTCCACGATGCTGTCGTCAGACTCGCCGCGCCACACCCGGTCCGCGTACTCGATAATCATGTGACCCACCCTGCTTCTAGAACGGCATTCTAGGCAAGGGATCACGGCAAGGTCACGTCTCGATTGCGCCCCCTTGACGCGTGTCGGCGGGCGTTCGTACGTTCGGGCAAACGTTTAGGAAACTTTCCTAACTGAATCCTCTTCGGGAGCCCCCCATGACCCACCCGGGCGAGATCACTCGGCGTCAGCTGCTCCGCCGCATCGGCCTGACCGCGCTCGTGGCCGGGCCCGGCGCGAGCCTGCTGAGCGCCTGCGCGACCAGCGGTGGCGGCGACCAGCCCTCGGCGGCGCCCGCCACGACGATCGCGGCGTCGGCGGACCCCAAGAATCCCTTCGGCGTCGACGTCAAGAAGCCGCTCGAAGTGGTCATCTTCAGCGGCGGCTACGGCGACTCCTACGCCAAGGACCTGCACGAAGAGCTGTACAAGAAGGCCCACGCCGGCGTCACGGTCAAGCACACCGCCACCCAGCAGATCGGCACCCAGCTCCGGCCGCGCATCGTCGGCAACGACATGCCCGACGTGATCAACAACTCCGGCCCCGAGGCGCTCGACCTGGCCGCGCTGGCCACCGAGGGCCACCTGGCCGACCTGACCCCGCTCTACGACGCGCCCTCCTTCGACGACCCGTCCAAGAAGGTCCGCGACACGATCACGCCCCTCGTGCTGCAGAACGGCAAGCTCGACGGCAAGGACCTGGTGCTCAACTACACCGTCTCCCACCGGGCGCTGTGGTACAACGCCAAGCTGTTCGCCTCCAAGGGCTGGAGCGTGCCGAAGACGTGGGCCGAGTTCACCGCGCTCGGCGAGGCGGCCAAGAAGGAAGGCATCGCGCTCTTCGCCTATCCCGGCAAGAAGGGCCCGTACTACCAGCTCTGGAACGTCCTCTACACGGCCGCCAAGATCGGCGGCAACCAGGTCATCATCGACATCGACAACCTCGTCGACAACGCCTGGAAGAGCGAGGCGGTCAAGCAGGCGGTCACCGCCTGGCTGGACATCCAGCAGAAGTACGGCGACAAGGCGTACCTGGGCCTCGACCACACCCAGACCCAGGTCAAGCAGCTCCAGAACAAGGTGCTGTTCTACCCGTGCGGCTCCTGGCTCGAGAACGAGATGACCAAGGACATCCCGCTCGACTTCGAGTACGCCCTGGCCCCCATCCCCGACGTCACCGCCTCCGACAAGATGCCGTACGGCGCGATCCAGGTCGGCGTGGGCGAGAACTTCGTCGTCGCGGCGAAGGGCAAGAATCCGCAGGGCGGCCTGGAGTACCTGCGGATCATGTTGTCGAAGGAGGGTGCGGCGGGCTTCACCAAGAAGACCAACAACCTCACGGTGGTGACCGGCGCCGCCGACAGCTCCGAGTTCCCGCCCGGCCTGGTCAGCGCCGCCAAGGCGCAGGAGGCGGCCGGCGAGAGCATCATCACCGACGCCCGGTTCGAGGGCTGGTACAAGGAGCTGTTCGACTACGGCTGGGAGCAGACCAACGTCCTGATGGCCGGGCGCATCACCCCCGACGAGTTCTGCGAGCGCATGCAGAAGAAGGCCGACGACGTCAAGAAGGACGACTCCGTCACCAAGCAGACGCGGAGCGCCTGAGCACATGGAGCGGTTGCGCAAGTACGGATTCGTCATCGGGTTCCTGGCCGTCCCGGTCGCGCTTTACACGGTCTTCGTGATCAGCCCATATGTGCAGGCTTTCCAGCTCTCGCTGACGAGCTGGAACGGCGTCAGCTCGGTCGTCCGATACGTGGGGCTGGACAATTTCGGCCGGTTGTTCGAGGACGACAATTTCTGGCAGGCCCTGCGCAACCACGGAATTCTCCTGCTGGTGCTGCCGCTCCTGACGATCGTCATCGCGTTGTTCCTGTCGTTCCTGCTGAATCTCGGCGGCGGCACCCGCGGCGCGGGAATGCGCGGGGTGTGGGGGTCGAATTTCTACCGGGTGGTGTTCTTCTTCCCCCAGGTTCTCGCCGTGGCCGTGGTCGGCGTGCTGTTCCAGGCCATCTACCGTCCCGACGAGGACGGTGTGATCAACGGCACGCTGGCCAGGCTCGGGCTGTCCGAGCCGATCGGCTGGCTCACCGAGCCGGGCCTCGCGCTCTGGTCGATCATCGCGGTGATGGTCTGGCAGGCGGTCGGCTTCTACGTGGTGCTCTTCTCCGCGGGCATGGCCGCCATCCCCAAGGACTACTTCGAGGCCGCCTCGATCGACGGGGCCGGCCGCGTGCGGCTGTTCTTCTCCATCACGCTGCCGCTGCTGCGCGACACCCTCCAGGTCGGCTGGATCTACCTGGGGATCGCCGCCTTCGACGGCTTCGCGCTGATCCAGGTGCTGGCGGGCGACCGGGGCGAGCCCGACGGCGCCACCACCATCCTGCCCATCACCATCTACAAGACCGCCTTCGACTACCACAAGGTCGGCTACGCCTCGGCGATGGGCGTGGTGCTGTTCTTCCTGACCGTGACGTTCGCCGTGCTGACGCTCCGCACGACCAGGCGTGAAAGGGTTGAGCTCTGATGGCTTCGCGTGGAGCGGGCAGGCCGCGGCCCGGCGTGCTGAGCGGGCTCTCCCATGTCGCCCTGGCCGTCTGGGCCCTGCTGATCGTCCTGCCGCTGTTGTGGACGTTCCTGGCCTCGTTCAAGAGCAACACCGAGATCTTCGGCGACCCGCTCCAGCTCCCCGGGGCGCTGCGGCTGGACGCCTGGGGCCGGGCCTGGGACAAGGCGCACGTCGGGCAGTACATGCTCAACACGGTCATCGTCGTGTTCTTCGGCACGGCGGGCACGATGTTGTTCGGCTCGATGGCGGCGTACGTGCTGGCTCGCTACAAGTTCCTCGGCGGCAAGCTGATCTACTACTACTTCGTCGCCGGGCTCGCCTTCCCCATCTTCCTGGCGCTCGGGCCGCTGTTCTTCGTCGTCAAGCAGTTCGGGCTGCTCGACTCGCACATCGGCCTGATCATCGTCTACATCGCGTACTCGCTGCCGTTCACGATCTTCTTCCTGGCCGCGTTCTTCCGCACCCTGCCCGAGGCGGTCGCCGAGGCGGCGCTGATCGACGGCGCCTCGCACACCAGGACGTTCTTCCAGATCATGGTGCCGATGGCCAAGCCCGGCCTGGTCAGCATCACGATCTTCAACGTCCTGGGGCAGTGGAACCAGTACCTGCTGCCCCTGGCGCTCATGGGCGGCGCCCCGGACAAGTGGCCGCTCACGCTCGGCATCGCCAGGATCTCCACCAGGGCCGGCTACGAGGCGGACTGGCCGGGCCTGTTCGCCGCCCTGAGCATGACGATCCTGCCGGTGATGGTCGTCTACATCATCTTCCAGCGGCAGATCCAGTCCGGGCTCAGCTCGGGGGCGCTGAAGTGAGTTTCGCCGAACACGGCGTGTAGCCGTACGGCTACTCATTAGAGTGAGGGGCCTTTCGTCAGCAGACCCGGAGGGTCCCTCATGCGCGTGCCCGCACTCCTGCTCGTCCTGTTCACGGCCGCCGCCTGCGCCGGGCCGCCGGCGCCGCTGCAGGAGGTCACCAAGCCGAGCCCGCCGGGCGTGCCGGAGCTGAGCGGCGGCGGTGAGTTCACCTCCGGCGACACCGCGGCGATCGCCTACGACCGCCGCCTGGCCCCCGAGGGCGCGCAGGCCAGCCTCACGGCCGAGTCCACCGGCGGCGCGACCCGCACCTCGCTGGTCGTGGAGGGCTTCCTGCCCCGCCATCACTACGGCGCCCACCTGCACACCGCGCCCTGCGGCGCCGACCCCGACGACGCGGGCGGCCACTACCAGCACAACCCCGGCCATGCCGACCCGGCCAGCGAGATCTGGCTCGACGTCACCACCGACGGGTCGGGCGCGGGTCGTTCGACGGCCCGCCATCCCTGGAGCCTCGACCCCGCCGCCCTGCCGAAGTCGCTGGTCATCCATGCCAAGGCCACGAAGAAGAGCGGCCCCCACGCGGGCGAGGCGGGCCCTCGGGTGGCCTGCCTGACGCTGCACTAGCCGAAAGGCGTGCATAATTACACAATTACATATTGTGGAGGTCCCGCGTTGACTAGCCGCCAGTGGCAGCCGCCCCGTTTACGGTTGTTCGAGCAGGTGCACCGCCGGGCCACCTGGCTGGAGCTACTCTACGACCTCGTCTTCGTCGTCGCGGTCGCCGAGCTGGCCGACGTGCTGGCCGGCGGGGCCGACGCCGGTCGCGTCCTCACCTATGTCGGCCTGTTCGTGCCGGTCTGGTGGTCCTGGGCGGGTTACGTCTTCTACGCCAACCGGTTCGACACCGACGACGTCAGCCACCGCCTGCTCGCGCTGCCGCAGATCCTCGCGGTGGCCACGATGGCGGCCAGCGTCAGCGACATCCAGGAACGCTCGGCCCTGTTCGCGATCTCCTACGTCGCGGCCCGGGTCCTGCTGGTCGTCGCCTACCTCAGAGCCGGCCGGCACGTCCCGGAGGCCAGGCCGCTCACCGTGCGGTACGCGGCCGGGTTCACCGTCGCCGCGGTCATCTGGCTGGCCTCCCTTGCCGTCGATCCGCCGCAGCGGTACGCGTTGTGGGCCGTGGCGCTGGTGATCGACCTGGCCACCCCGCTGCTCAGCCGCGGCCACCAGAGCCGGCTCCCGCCGCAGAGCGAGCACCTGCCGGAGCGGTTCGGGCTGTTCGTCGTGATCGTGCTCGGTGAGGTGGTCGCCGCCGTGGTCACCGGGCTCAAGGGGCACGAGGTCACCCCGTCCGTGCTGCTGGTCGCGCTGGCCGGGGTGGCCATCGCGATGGCCTTCTGGTGGTTGTACTTCGACCACGTCGACGAGTCCGTCGTGCTGCGCACCAAGCTGGCCGGGCAGGTGTGGGTGTACTCGCACCTGCCGCTGTCGATGGGCCTGGTGGCGTTCGGCATCGGGATCGAGCACGCGATCATGCACCCGTCGGGGGCGAGCTGGGCCGTCGGGGTGCCGGCCGCCCTGGTCTTCGCCGTGCTCGGCCTTCAGCACCTGTGCTCGGCCGACCGCCGGGCGGGGGCCGTCCGGCTGGCCGCCGCCGTGCTCGCCCTCGCGACCTCCGCGCTGCCTGTCGCGGCGGCGCTCCCGCTCCTGCTGTTGTACGGCGCCGCGCAGGTGGGCCACGACCTGCTGCGCCCCTCCCCGGAAGGCACATCGTGACCCAGGAAGTGTTCGACCGCCAGCTCGCCGCCATCGCCGACGGGGACCTGGCGGCGCTGCTCGCCCAGTACCACGACGAGGCGGTGGTCGTCCGGTTCGACCGGGTGGCCAGGGGCGCCGCCGAGATCCGCGAGCTGTTCACCGCCTACCTGGCGGCCGGGCCACGGGTGGAGGAGATCACGTCGCTGCGCATCGAGGACGACGTGATCTTCTACAACGCGGTCATGGCCGTGGGCGGGAACCGGGTCACCACGTTCGGGACGCTGGTCGTCAGGGACGGCAGGATCTGGCGCCAGACCGCCGCCGCCCTGCCGCTCACCTGATCGCCGCCGCCATCGGCTGCCAGGGCGCGGCGTCGAAGATCAACATGATGGTCCGGATCCTCCCGTCCGGGCCGAGCCTGAAGTGCTCGGCCGTGCGCTGCGTGCCGGCCGGTGTGGCGGTGTGCAGGTCGTAGACGAGGGTCGCCTCCGACTCGCCGTACAGCTCGCTGATCAGGTCGACGCCGGTCACCACGCTCACCAGGGCCTCGATGCCGGCCAGGTGACCGGCGGCGTCGGCGGAGGAGACGAACGGGCTCCTGAACGAGAAGCCCTCGCCGATCAACGCCGCCGCGGCCGGCACGTCGCCGCGGAGCCTGGCCTCGTGGTAGGCCCTGACCACCTCGCGGGTGCCCGTCATCGCCCCTCCAGGTGCGCCGAGAGCCGCTGCTGGTTGTCGGCCAGCCGCAGGCACAGGTGCCGCAGCGCGGTCAGGTCCGCGGCCGAGAAGCCCTGGAACATGGCACGCATCGCCATCCGGGACGGCGTGCGGAACGCCTCGATCCACGCCCGGCCCTCGTCGGTGATCACGGCCAGCACCGAGCGCCGGTCGCGGCTGTCCTGGACCCGTCGCGCCAGGCCGTCGCGCTCCAGGGTGTCCACCAGGCCGGTGACGTTGCGCGAGCTGACCCCGGCGGCCTGGGCCAGGTCGCCGATGCTGATGCCGTCGCCGGCGCCCGCCGCGCCGAGGCGCAGCAGGACGTCCATCGCGCCCGAGCTGAGCCCGCGGCCCTCGCTGCCGTGCGCGCGCATGCGCTCGACCGCCTGGTACGCCGTCCGCACGGCGGCGGCCGCCTCGAAGGGCGCGGTGTCGCCGCCGCCGACGAACTCGCTCATGGCCGCCCTGGCCCGCGGGTCGAAGAGGGAGCCGTCCGGCTCCTGGTCAAATTTATGTACGTCCTTCACAATGAATGTCTACCAGAAACGTGAAGGCCCGTGCGGAACGCACGGGCCTTCACGAGTGGGACGGTCAGGAATGGGCGTGCTCGGCCGGGATCGTGCCGAGGCGGCCCGCCTGGAAGTCCTCGAACGCCTGGACCAGCTCGGCGCGGGTGTTCATGACGAACGGGCCGTGGTGGGCCACCGGCTCACCGATCGGCTCGCCGCCCAGCACGATCACGTCGAGCGTGTCCTTGGCCTCGATCGTGACGGTCTCGCCCACGGTGGTCAGGCCCGGCCGGTTGCCGAAGCCGTCGAAGACCGCGAGCTGGCCGCCGTGCAGCGGACGCCGCTCGGCGCCGACCGTGCCGCGGCCGGAGAGGGCGTACACCAGGGCGTTGTAGTCCTTGCGCCAGGGCAGGGTCAGCCGCGCGCCCGGGGTGATGGTGGCGTGCAGCAGCGTGATCGGCGTCTGCGTGCTGCCCGGACCGGTGTTCCCGGCCAGCTCGCCGGCGATCAGCCGGACCAGCGCGCCGCCGTCGTGGCTGCTCAGCAGCGCGACGCTGGAACGCCCGATGTCCTGGTACTTCGGCGCGATCATCTTCTTGGCGCCCGGCAGGTTGACCCAGAGCTGGATGCCGTGGAACAGCCCGCCCTTCTGCACGAGCCACTCCGGCGGCGCCTCCTTGTGCAGGATGCCGGAGGCGGCCGTCATCCACTGGGTGTCGCCGTTGGTGATCGTGCCGCCGCCGCCGTTGGAGTCGAGGTGCTCCATGACGCCGTCGATCATGTACGTGACGGTCTCGAAGCCGCGGTGCGGGTGCCAGGGCGTGCCCTTGGGCTCGCCGGCGGCGTAGTCGACCTCGCCCATCTGGTCCATCATCACGAACGGGTCGAGGTATTCGAGCTTGATCGCCGCCAGGGCGCGGCGAACGGGGAAGCCCTCGCCCTCGAACCCGCTGGGCGCGGTCTCGACGGCGAGCACCTTCCGCTCGGGGACCCCCGCCACGGGCGCGGGCACGCGGGGGAGGGTGAGCGGGTTCTCAACGGTAACGGCGGGCATGTCGCGCTCCTTCCAGCGGGATCTGCCCCATGCAACCAAGTTGAGATTTCAACTATTCCATCGGGTCACGGGATGCGGGACATCATCCGTTCCATGCCGTTGATCCAGTTGTCGCGCAGCGCCTGGACGGCCTTGGCCGGCTCGTCGGCCAGCAGGAACTCGGCGATGCGGCGGTGCTCGGCGGCCTCGCGCTCCAAGGGGGCGTCGTCACCGGCGATCAGGTGCGCGTAGCGGCGCATGCCGGCCTTGACGCTGGTGATGAGGTCGAGCAGGCGCTCGTTGCGGCAGCCGCTCAGCAGCAGGTCATGCCACTCGTCGTCGTGGCGCTCGATGACCTGCTGCTCGGCCACGTTGTCGGGGAAGTCCTGGGCCAGCTTGAGCAGGTCGGGGGCGATCGAGTGCAGGTGGGCCGGGTCGGAGCAGTCGAGGGCCAGCGACTCCAGGGCGGCCACGATCTCGCACAGCTCGCGGAACTCGCGCCGGCTCACCGGGGCGAACCGGAAGCCGCGCCCCTGGGTGCTCTCCAGCACGCCCTCGCCCGCCAGCGTGATCAGCGCCTCGCGCAGGGGAGTGCGGCTGACGCCCAGGTCGGCGGCGAGGGAGGCCTCGTTGATGTCGGTGCCGGCGGCGAAGTCGCCTCGGTCGAGCCGGCTCAGCAGCTCTTCCCTGATCTGCTCACGCAACGGTCGCCGCTCGATCGGCATGGGGGACTCCCTCTCGTTCAGGACAACCGAATCTTAACCCTTGACGTGATGCAAAATACTGCACTATGAATTCGGCATACAAAATATTACATTGCATGATCGAGGAGTTCGAGTGGGGCTGACCCGGATGCCGGGGCTGCTGTTCGGCGGGGACTACAACCCCGAGCAGTGGCCGGAGGAGGTGTGGGCCGAGGACGCGCGGCTCATGGCCGAGGCCGGGGTCAACATGGCGACCGTCGCGGTGTTCTCCTGGTCGCGCCTGGAGCCCGAGCGCGGGGTCTACGACTTCGGGTGGCTCGACCGGGTCATCGACCTGCTGCACGAGCACGGCATCGCCGCCGACCTGGCCACCGCGACCGCGACGCCGCCGCCGTGGCTGGTGCGCGAGCACCCCGAGATGATGCCGGTCAACGCCGACGGCGTGCGGCTGGAGTTCGGCTCCCGGCAGGGCTACTGCCCGAGCTCGCCGGTCTACCGCGAGCACGCCGTACGGCTGGCCACCGCGATGGCCGAGCGCTACGGCGACCACCCGGCGCTGGCCATGTGGCACATCGGCAACGAGTACGCCGACCACACGCTGGAGTGCTTCTGCCCCGAGTCCGCCGCCCACTTCCGCCGCTGGCTGGAAGAGCGGTACGCGACCGTCGGCGGCCTCAACGCCGCCTGGGGCACCTCCTGCTGGGGCCAGCACTACACGTCCTTCGGCCAGGTCGAGCCGCCCAGGACGGCGCCGGGCCCGGTCAACCCCGCCCAGCTCCTCGACTGGCGGCGCTTCTGCAGCGACGCCCTCCTGGAGCTGTTCCTGGCCGAGAAGGCGGCGCTGCGCGCGATCACGCCGGGCGTCCCGGTCACCACGAACTTCATGAGCATCCTGCACGGCCTCGACTACTGGAAGTGGGCCGCGGCCGAGGACGTGGTGAGCGACGACGCCTACCCCGACCCGGCCGACCCGACCTCGCACGTGCAGGTGGCGCTCAGCTACGACCTCATGCGCTCGCTGCGGCAGGCGCCCTGGCTGCTGCTGGAGTCCGCGCCGTCCGCGGTGTCCTGGCGCGAGGTGAACGTCCCCAAGCCGCCCGGCATGATGCGCCTGCACAGCCTTCAGGCGCTCGCCCACGGCTCCGACGGCGTGATGTTCTTCCAGTGGCGGCAGGCCAAGTACGGCCCCGAGAAGTTCCACTCGGCGATGTTGCCGCATGGCGGCACGCGCACCCGCGGCTGGCGGGACACCCTGGCGCTCGGCGCCGACCTGCGGCGGTTGTCGGAGGTCGCGGGCAGTGAGACCCGCGCCCAGGTCGCGCTGGTGCTCGACTGGCCGAGCTGGTGGGCCCTGGAGGCCCCCGAGTCCATGCCGTCCAACCGGCTCAGGCTCAAGGAGCTGCTGCTCGCCTGGTACGCCCCGCTGCACGCCAGGGGCATCGCGGTCGACCTCGTGCCGCCGGGCCGGGACCTGTCGCCGTACGAGCTGGTCATCGCCCCGAACCTGTACATGTGCACCGCCGAGCAGGCCAAGGCGCTGGAGGCGTACGAGGGCAGGCTCGTCGTGGGCCCGTTCAGCGGCGTCGTGGACGAGAGCGACCAGGTGCACGAGGGCGGCGCGCCCGGCCCGCTGGCCGACCTGCTCGGCATCGCCGTGGAGGAGTTCTGGCCGCTCGCCGACGGGGACGTCCAGCGGACCGGCCTGGGCGACGCCCGCACCTGGGCCGAGTGGATCAGGCTGGAAGGCGCCGAGCCCGTCGCCCTGTTCGAGGGCGGCGACCTGGACGGCCTGCCGGCCGTCACCCGCAAGGGCACGGTCACCTACGTCGGCTGCCTGCTCGACGACGTGACGCCGGTGCTGGAGCCGCTGCTGGACGGCATCGACCGCATCGACGTGCCGGAGGGCGTGGAGGCCGTCAGGAGGGGCGGCCACCTGTTCCTCCTCAACCACACCACCGCCCCGCAGCCGGTCACGCTCCCGTACCCGGGGACGGACCTGCTCACCGGGGCCGAACTGCGGGGCGGCATCGAGCTGGCCCCGCGCGACGCCGTCGTGCTCAGGATCGAAGGAGAGAAGTGACGCACCCGTACATACCCAACGCCGAGCCGGGCGTACGAGCCGAGATGCTCGCGGCGGTCGGCGCGTCGAGCGTCGAGGAGTTCTACGCCGACATCCCCGCGGAGCTGCGGCTCGACCGGCCCCTCGACCTGCCGGCGCCGTTCACCGCCGAGCGCGACCTGGTGCGCCACATGAAGGGGCTGTTCGCCCGGAACACCGACACCGAGGAGGCGCTCAGCTTCCTCGGCCACGGCTGCTACCCGCACCACGTGCCCGCCGTCTGCGACGAGGTCAACTCCAGGAGCGAGTTCCTGACCGCGTACGCGGGCGAGCCGTACGAGGACCACGGCCGCTTCCAGGCCCTGTTCGAGTACGTCAGCATGATGGGCGAGCTGCTGGAGATGGACGTCGTCAACGTCCCCACCTACGACGGCTTCCAGGCCTCGGGCACCGCGCTGCGCATGGCCTGCCGCTACACCAAGCGGTCGAAGGTGCTGGTCACCGGGGCGGTGAGCGCCGACAAGCTGAGCAAGCTGCGTGACTTCCTGGCCCCCGACATCACCGTCGAGCTCGCCCCGGTGGCCAAGGACGGGCAGATCGGCGAGGTCGCGCTCGACGACTCCTACGCCGCCCTGTACCTGGAGACCCCGAACGTCTACGGCGTCGTCGAGACCCGTGGCCGGGAGCTGGCCGACCACGCGCACGCCGCCGGCGCGCTGCTGGTCGTCAGCGCCGACCCCATCTCCCTGGGCGTGCTGGCCCCGCCGGCCTCCTACGGCGCCGACATCGTCTGCGGCGACATCCAGTCGCTCGGCATCCACCAGAACTACGGCGGCGGCCAGGCCGGCTACATCGCCACCCAGGACCACGAGCCGCTGGTCGCCGAGTTCCCCTCGCGCCTGTTCGGCATCGCGCCGACGAAGGTCCCCGGCGAGTACGGCTTCGGCGACGTCTTCTACGACCGCACCTCCTTCGCCCTGCGCGAAGAGGGCAAGGAATGGGTGGGCACGGCCGCTGCCCTGTGGGGCATCACGGCCGGGGTCTACCTCGCGCTCATGGGCCCGCAGGGCATGAAGGAGCTCGGCGAGACCGTCCTGGCCCGCACCCGGTACGCGATGGACGCCCTGGGCCGGTCGGTCACCGTCCGGCACGCGGGCTCGGTGCACTTCCGCGAGTTCGCGATCGAGGTGGCCGACTCCGCGTCGCTGCTCGCCGGGCTGCGCGAGCGCGGCATCTACGGCGGCGTCCCGCTGGACGAGCGCACGGTGCTGGTCTGCGTGACCGAACGCCACACCATCGACGACATCGACCGGCTCGCGGCAGCCGTACAGGAGGTTGTGCAGGCATGAGCGGGCACGGAGCCGAGTCCTTCGCGCAGTTGCCGGTGGCGCCCAAGCCGCCGCTGCGCCGCTTCCACCAGGCACGCTGGGACGAGCCGATCATCTTCGAGCTGTCGCGCCCCGGCCGCCGCGGCCTGGCCGTGCCCGAGCCGGGCGCGGCGAAGGTCGAGCTGCCCGAGGGCGTCGGGCGGGCCACCCCGCCGAAGCTGCCCGAGATGTCGCAGCCGCACGTGGTGCGGCACTACCTGCGGCTGTCGCAGGAGAACCTGGGCGTCGACCTCAACATCGACGTCGGCCAGGGCACCTGCACGATGAAGTACAGCCCGAAGGTCAACGACCAGTTCGCCAACGCGATCGCCGAGCTGCACCCGCTGCAGCACGAGGACACCGTGCAGGGCGTGCTGGAGATCTACTGGCGGCTGGAGCGCATGCTGGCCGAGATCTCCGGCATGTCGCGCGTGTCGCTCCAGCCCGGCTCGGGCTCGGCGGCGATCTACGCCAACATCGCCATGATCAGGGCCTACCACGCCGCCCGCGGCGAGGGCCACCGGGACCAGGTCATCACCACGATGTTCTCGCACCCCTCGAACGCGGCCTGCGCCAAGGTCGCCGGGTACGAGGTCATCACCCTCATGCCGGACGCCAACGGCCTGCCCGACATCGAGGCGCTGCGCGCCGCCGTCGGCCCGCGCACGGCCGCCCTGATGATCACCAACCCCGAGGACACCGGTATCTACAACTCCCGGATCAAGGAGTTCGTGGACCTGGTGCACGAGGTCGGCGGCCTGGCCTGCTACGACCAGGCCAACGCCAACGGCATCCTCGGCATCACCAGGGCCCGCGACGCCGGGTTCGACCTGTGCCACTTCAACCTGCACAAGACGTTCTCCACGCCGCACGCCTGCGGCGGTCCGGCGGCCGGCGCCTGCGGCGTCTCGCCGGAGCTGGAGCCGTTCCTGCCCGGCCCGGTGGTCTCCTTCGACGGCGACTCCTACGGGCTGGAGACGCCCGCGCGGAGCGTCGGCAAGATCCGGCCGTTCCTCGGCGTCACCCCGAACATCGTGCGCGCCTACGCCTGGATCATGGCCCTGGGCGCGCAGGGGCTGCGCGAGGTGGCCGAGACGGCGGCGCTGAACAACAACTACCTGATGCACAAGGTGCTGCAGATCCCCGGGGCCTCGGCGCCGTGGAACCAGCGCCGGATCGAGCAGGTCCGCTACTCCTGGCAGGAGCTGTCGGAGGAGACGGGGGTGCACTCGGAGGAGATCGGCGTGCGCGCCGCCGACTTCGGCGTCCACTACTGGACCAGCCACCACCCGTACCTGGTGCCGGAGCCGTTCACGCTGGAGCCGACGGAGTCGTACTCGCGGGAGGACCTGGACGAGTACGCGGCGATCCTGGAGCACGTCGCCTCGGAGGCGCGGCGGGATCCGGAGTTCGTCAAGGGCGCGCCGTACAACCAGACGATCCACAAGATCGACCCGACGCCGCTCGAGGACCCCAAGCAGTGGGCGCCGACCTGGCGGGCGTACGTGCGCAAGCACCTGGCCGCGGGCGGCTGAGCCATGGCGTCCGGAGGGAACGGCGTGATCGGGCTGATCGTCAACCCGGTCGCCGGGCTGGGCGGGTCCGTGGGGCTCAAGGGCAGCGACGGCGCCGACGTGCAGCGCGCGGCCCTGGCCAAGGGCGCCGAGCCCAAGGCCGGGCGGCGGGCCGCGCAGGCCGTCGCCACGCTGCTCGCCCGCCGTCCCGGGGCCCGGCTGGTGACCGTGGCGGGGGCGATGGGCGAGGACAGCGCCCGCGCCGCCGCGGTCCCGTACGAGCTGGCGCCCTCCGGCGTCCAGGAGATGAGCACCGACGTGAGCACCGACGTGAGCACCGCCGCGGACACCCGGGCGGCCGTCGCCGCGCTCGCCGATGTGGACCTGCTGCTGTTCGCCGGCGGCGACGGCACGGCGCGCGACGTGCTCGACGCCGTGCGGGAGCTGGGCGGCCAGGCGCCGCCCGTGCTGGGGATCCCGGCGGGGGTCAAGGTGTACTCGGGGTGCTTCGCGCTCAGCCCGGCCACCGCCGGGTTCGTGGCCGCCGACTTCCTGGCCCGGCCGGAGAGCGCCGAGGCCGAGGTGGTGGACCTGGACGAGGAGCGCTACCGCCGCGGGCTCGTCAGCCCCCGGCTCTACGGTAGCCTGCGCGTCCCGGCAGGTCGCGCGGCCCTGTCGGGACGCAAGGCGGGCTCCTCGGAAGCGGCTCCGGCCACGGTCGAGGGCATCGCCCGGGAGGTCGCGGCCCGGCTGCGGCCGGGGGCGCGCTACGTGCTCGGTCCCGGCGCCACCACGGCGGCCGTGGGCAGGGAGCTCGGGCTCGCCACCACGCTGCTCGGCGTGGACGTGGTCGAGGCCCGCGCGGGCGGTGGCGCCGACCTGGTGGCCGCCGACGTGACCGAGGGGGAGCTGTTCGAGCTGGTACGCGGCCGGGAGGCGGTCATCGTGCTGTCGGTGATCGGCGGCCAGGGCTTCGTGCTCGGCCGCGGCAACCAGCAGGTCTCGCCCCGGGTGCTCGACGAGGTGCTCGGTGACGGGTCCGGCGATCGCCTGGTCGTGCTGGCCACCCAGCAGAAACTGGCCGGGCTCGGGGGACGGCCGCTGCTGTCCGACAGCGGGGACCAGGAACTGGACCGGAAGCTGGCCGGGCACGTACGGGTGATCACCGGATACCGCGAAAGCACGATTTATCGCATTTGTGCGGCAAGTGAGGAGTTCTACGGATGAACAGGCTCGATGGCAAGGTCGCGATCGTCACCGGCGGTGCCTCCGGCATCGGCCGGGCGACGGCGTTGCTCTTCGCCGAGGCGGGCGCCCAGGTCGTCGTCGCCGACATCGACGGCGCCGGGGCCGAGGAGACGGCCAAGGAGATCACGCGGGCGGGGGCGGCCGCGGTCGCCGTCCAGGGGGACGTGTCCGCGGAGGAGGACTGCCGGCGCATCACCCGCACGGCCGTGGACACCTACGGCGGCCTGCACGTCCTGTTCAACAACGCGGGCATCATCCGCCGCACCACCGCGCTCGACCTCGAAGCCGACGAGTGGGACCGCGTGATGGCGGTCAACGTGCGCTCGGTGTTCCTGATGTGCAAGCACGCCATCCCGCTCATGACCGAGGGCGGCTCGATCGTCAACACGGGCTCCGGCTGGGGCCTCAAGGGCGGTGGGAACGCGATCTCCTACTGCGCCTCCAAGGCGGCCGTCGTCAACATGACCAGGGCGCTGGCGATCGACCACGCCAAGGCCGGGATCCGGGTGAACTCCGTCAACCCCGGCGACACGAACACCCCGATGCTGCGGGACGAGGCCCGTCAGCTCAACGAGGACTGGGCCGCCTTCGAGGCCGACGCCGCCGACCGGCCGATGGGCCGCTCGGGCAGCCCCGAGGAGATCGCCCAGGCCGTCCTCTTCCTGGCGAGCGACGCCGCCAGTTACATCACCGGTTCCGCTCTCGTCGTCGACGGCGGCGGGCTCGCGTAGCCCACAACAGCACCACCCCCCCCGAAGGAGCCCATCATGAAGCGTGCGCTGGCCGTACTGGGTCTGCTCGCCACCGCCGCCACCGCCTGCAGCGGCGGAGGCGGGAATGTTCCAGGCGTGAGCGGGAACGCCGCCGCAGGGCAGGTCACCATCCGCTGGTCCACGTGGGGATCGGCGGAGGACGTCAAGCTCTACGAGTCCTTCACCAAGGACTTCGAGCAGCGTCACCCCAACATCAAGCTCAAGCTGGAGTCCGTCGCCAAGTACGAGGACTACCACCCCAAACTGCTCGCCCAGCTCACCAGCGGCACGGCTCCCGACGTGTTCTTCGTGGGTGACGACAACATCGGCAAGTTCGTCTCCGCCGGTGTCGTCTCGCCGCTCAACGACCACCTCGCGGGCCCGGACTCCAAGAGCAAGCCCGAGGACTTCTTCGAGGGCGTGTACGGCGGCGCCAAGAAGGACGGCCAGATCTACGGCGTCCCGAACGACACCAACCCCGAGGTGCTCTGGTACGACAAGAAGGCACTGAAGGCCGCCGGCATCACCGAGGACCCGGCCGCACTCAACGCGTCCAAGCAGTGGACCATGGCCAAGTACCTGGACATGAACGCCAAGCTCAAGGCCGCGGGCATGGGCGGGTCCATCTTCTGGAACTGGTACGGCTCGACGTACTCGGTCGTCAGCGGCTTCGGCGGCAAGGTGTGGGACGGCGGCAAGTTCGTCGCTACCACCGACCCCAAGTCCCGCAAGGCGCTGGAGACCCTGGCCAAGGGCTACCAGGACAAGACGTTCCTGAGCGCCGACCTGCTGCCCGCCAGCAACACCGCGGGCACCCAGTTCATGAAGCACAAGGTCGGCTTCTACGCCGGCGGCCGGTGGGTGATCGACACCATCAAGAAGGGCGGCGACCTGGAGTCCTACGACATCGTCCCGTTCCCGTCCGAGACCGGCGAGCCGATGCCCGGCGCCGTGGCGGCTTCCTACCTGTCGCTCAACAAGGGCACCAAGCAGCCCAAGGAGGCCTTCACCTTCCTGACGGAGTTCGTCAGCAAGGAGGGCCAGCTCCTGCGGCTCAAGGACGGCGGCGCGGTGCCCTCGATCAAGGGTGCCGAGCAGGTCGTGCTGGCCGGCAACTACCCCGCGCACGCCCAGACGTTCCTCGACGTGCGTGACACCGGCTTCGCGAACTACGCCGAAGAGGTCTCGGTGCCCGGCCTGACCGCCTCGATCAACGAGCACCTGATGAAGGTCTGGCAGGGCAAGCTCGGCTTCGAGCAGGGCATGACCGAGCTGCAGACCCTCGTCGACGGCAAGCTGGGCTAGCGGATGGCCGTGCTCGCCGGGCCGCGCGGCAAGACCGCCGCGCGGCCCGCCAAGAAGCTGCGCGACCGCGACGGCTGGTGGGCCGCGATCTTTCTCGCGCCGCAGGTCGGCGCGCTGGTGGTGTTCCTGGTGATCCCGCTCGGGTTCGCCGTGGTGCTGGCCTTCATGAACTGGGACGGGCTCGGCGAGAAGTCGTGGGCCGGGCTGTCCAACTTCGCCGCCCAGCTCACCGACCCGCTGTTCGGCCGCGCGGTGTGGAACACGATCAAGCTGGCGCTGCTGACCGTGCCGTTCGGGCTCGCCCTCGCGGTGCTGATCGCGGTGGCACTGAACAGCATCAAGGGCAGCAACATCTACCGGGTCGTGTACTTCATGCCGGTCGTCACCAGCTCGGTGGCCGTCGCCCTGATGTGGCAGGTCATCCTGGCCGGCGACGAGAACGGCGTGCTGAACACCTCGCTCCAGCGCTGGTTCGGCGTCGGCGGCCCCGACTGGCTGCTCGACCCCGGCTGGGTCATCGTGGCGATCGCCGTGGTGACGATCTGGTCCTCGCTCGGCCTCAACGTGGTGATCTTCCTGGCCGGGCTGCAGACCATCCCGCCGCAGGTCGTCGAGGCCGCCAGGATCGACGGCGCGAGCTCCTTCCGGATCTTCCGGTCGGTGACGCTGCCGCTGCTGTCGCCCACGATCTTCTTCTCGACCGTGGTCGCGGTGATCAGCTCGTTCCAGGCGTTCGACCAGATCTACGTGCTGGTGGACCCGAAGGACAACGAGGGCGCGCGCACGATCGTGTACCACATCTTCGATCTCGGCTTCAAGAAGTTCGAGTTCGGGCCGAGCAGCGCGGCCGCCCTGATCCTGCTGGTGCTGACGCTGCTCGTGACGCTGGTCCAGTTCGCCGCGCAGAAGCGCTTCGTCCACTACGACTCGTGAGGCGGTACGCATGAGATCACGGCAGATCGGTCTGCACGCCGCGCTCACGGTCGGCGGGCTGCTGATGCTGTTCCCGTTCGTGTGGATGTTGCTCACCTCCGCCAAGGGCGTGCGGCAGATGATCAACGATCCGACGGCCTGGCTGCCCGCCCCCTGGACCTGGCAGAACTATCCGGACGCGCTGTCGACCATGCCGTTCGGGCTGGCGTACTGGAACAGCTTCTACATCGCCGCGCTCAACGTGGTGCTCACCCTGCTCACCTCGGCCATGGCCGCCTACGCCTTCGCCCGGATCAGGTTCAGAGGCTCGGGCGTGCTGTTCGTGCTGTTCCTGGCCACGCAGATGGTGCCGTCACAGGTGACGATCGTGCCGCTCTACCTGATGCTGGCCCAGTTCGGCTGGATCGACTCGCACCTGTCGCTGATCGTCCCGACGATCGCGAACCCGTTCGCGGTGTTCCTGCTGCGCCAGTTCATCAGGGCGGTGCCGATCGAGCTGGAGGAGGCGGCCAGGATCGACGGCGCGGGCCGGTGGCGGTGCTTCTGGAGCATCGTCCTGCCCAACATCCGGCCCGGTCTCGGCGCGCTCGGCATCATCGTGTTCCTGGCGTCCTGGAACTCGTTCCTGTTCCCGCTGATCTTCCTGAACACGCCGGAGCTGTTCACCGTCCCGCTGCTGCTCAGCCAGTTCGCCCAGCAGCACGGCGCGACCGACTACGGGCAGATCCTGGCGGCCTCGGCGATCGCCGTGGTGCCGACGCTGATCGCGTTCCTGATCGGCCAGCGGAAGATCATCAACTCGATGGCCGCCTCCGGCCTGGGAGGAAAGTAAGTGCTGGACCTGCGCGAACGCCCCTTCACCGAGCGCGGCTCGCGGCTGCTCGTCATGGCGGCCGACGACGGCTCGCTGCGCGTCGCCGAGGCGCTCTACGAGACCCGGCTCGACGACACGATCGTCCGCGCCGGTCTGCGGTTCTACGCCGGTTCCCGGGAACTGCGCGTGCGCCGGGCCCTGCCCCACCGGGTGGAGTTCGACGGTGACGTGACCCTGGCCTTCGCCGACCCCGACACCCTCGTCGCGGTCGGCGAGGGCGCCAGGGCCGTCTGGGACGGCGGCGAGGCCGCCATCGACGGCTGCGTCACCCTCGCCGGCGAGCGGACCGTCACCGACGGCGCGAAGGTGCTGGCCGAGGCCGCCGAACGCTGGGCCGCCTGGTTCGCCCGGATGCCCGCCGTCCCCGCCGAGCTGCGCGAACGCGCCGAGCAGGCCTGGTGGACGCTGGCCGTCAACCTGGTACGCATCCAGGGCAGGGAATCCCTCATCCCCTCCAAGTACGGCTACGTCGGCCTGTGGAACTGGGACTCCTACTTCCACGCCATCGCCCTGCGGCACGCCGACCCCGCCCTGGCCAGGGAGCAGATCCGCATCCTGCTGGACAACCAGCGTCCCGACGGCCTGATCCCCGATGTGGTGCACGACCACGGCGTGCTCGCCGAGACCACCGACCTGCCCCGCTCCGACCTGGCCCGGTTGGCCCAGCACGTCGGCGGCGAGCCGATCCGGCACGTCGTGCCCGTCACCAAGCCGCCGCTCACCGCCTGGGCGGTGTGGAAGATCCACGAGGTGGACCCCGACCCGGGCTTCCTGGCCGAGGTCTACGAGCCGCTGGTCCGGTCGCAGCAGTGGTGGTTCGCCCACTCCGACCCGGACGGCGACGGCCTGGCCGAGTACCTGCACCCGTACTCGTCGGGCCTGGACGACAGCCCCATCTGGGACGGCGGCCCGCGCGCCGAGCCCCCGGACCTCAACTCCTACCTGGCCCTCCAGTACGACCGCCTGGGCGACATCGCCGCGGCGCTCGGCAAGGACGCCGGCGAGTGGCGGTCCAGGGCCCAGGCGCTCGTGGACCGCATGGTCGAACGCCGCTGGAACGGCCGCCGCTTCGTCACCAAGGTCGCCGGCGCGGCCGACGCCGACGTGCGGACGCCGCTCGACCTCATGCCGCTGCTCACCGGCCGCCTCCCGGACGAGATCGCCGACCGGCTGGTCCAGGACCTGACCTCGCCCGCCTTCTGGGCCGAGCGGCCGGTCCCCACGGTGGCCTTCGACGACCCCCGCTTCGACCCCGACGCCATGTGGCGCGGCCCGGTCTGGCTGAACGTCAACTACCTGCTGATCGACGGCCTGCGCCGCTCGGGCCACCCGGACGTCGCCGCCGAGCTCGCCGCCCGCACCCTGGCCATGGTGCGCGACGGCGGCGGCCTCTACGAGTACTGGAACCCCCTCACGGGACGGCGGGCGGGCCGCGCCACGACCGGCTTCGGCTGGTCCTCGGCCCTGTTCGTCGACCTCGCCCACGCCGCCCTATGAGGACTTGACGAGCGCGAACGCCCCCCGCGTCAGCACCAGCAGTTCCTGGCCCACCGGGCCCTGCTGGAAGGGGGCGTCCGGGTTCACGGCCGTGGTGGACACCACGTACGTCCGGCCGGCGGCCGTACGGGCGAGGAAGCTCATGGCCAGCAGGCCCGGCTCCGAGCCGCCCTTGTGCCACACCACGGGCCACTGCGCCTTGTCCAGCCGCAGCCCCGCGTCGGTGATCGACAACACCTCGCCGACGCGGGCGTCCTTCAGCCGGGCCAGCCCGCCGTAGGCGCGGCAGACCTGGGCGGGCGTGGCGAACCACTCCAGCCGGTCCAGCTCGCGCGGCTCGGCCCACGGCCGCACCTTCGACAGCGGCACCTTGTCCACGACCCCGGCGAGGTAGGCCCGGCGCGCGGACGTGTTGAGCGACAGGTACCGCTCGGCGTGCCGGGGATAGTCGGCGGCCTTGAGCACGAACAGCTCCCGGGTCGTCAGGAACGGCACGTTGCGCCGGTCGCCGCCCCACGAGCGCACGACCCGCTCGACCGCCTTGCGCCCGGCCTTGTGGATCAGCAGGTCGGTGGCGGTGTTGTCGCTGATGGAGATCATCAGCCGGGCCGCCTCCAGCACCGTCACCTTGCTGTTGTCCGGGCGGTCCTGGAGCTCGCCGCTCGGCAGGCTCTTCAGCTCGGGCCTGATCGTGAGCTCGGTGTCCCAGCCGAACGCGCCGCTCCTGATCCGCTCGGCCACCGCGCCCAGCACGTACAACTTGAACATCGAGCCGAGCGGGAACGTCTTCTCGCCGGCCACCGCGTGGACCGGGCGGCAGCGGCCGTCGCCGGTCAGCTCGGCGGCCAGGAAGCCGGCCCGCGGCGCCACCTGGCGCAGCCGCTGGTCCAGCTCCGACCAACTGGCCGGGGCGACGCCCGTGAACTGGATGTAGTCGACCTTCCCGGTGCCGTCCACCCCGAGCGCGAGGGTGAACGCCTTGCCGGCCGCCGTGACGGTCGCCGACAACGACCGTTCCTGGGCCTGGTCCAGCCGGTCCAGCCGCATGTCCTCGAACCCGGCCAGCGCCTGGTTGAGCTGCGCCGGCGGGATGTGTTCGAGGAAGCTCGGCGCGAAGTGCCCGGCCAGCTCGGCGTCGCCGACGGGCAGCCGGGTGACCGCCTCCAGCAACCAGCGGAGCTGCCCGCCGACGGGGGTGTCGGGGATCTCGACCGCGGCGCTCGCCGTCGGCGTGGCGGTGGCGGACCCGTTGGCGGACCCGGTGGCGGACCCGGTGATGGTGGCCAGGGCGGGCACGGGCTGCGTCGCGCAGGCCGTCACCGCCACGGCCATGAGGGCCGTGGCCAGCGCGGGGAACCTGTAGTGAGACATGTGCCCAGCCAACAGCCGCGGCCGGGCCCGCGCCCACCATATGGGCCGCCGTTCTCGCAGGTGGGGCTGTCCGTACCGAATGTGCGGTTAACCTCATAGACGCCCTTTCGGTTCCCCCTGACGATGGTGGTTCATGAGTTCCAGGCTGCTCGCCGGGTCGCTGGCGACCATCGGCGCCGGGGGCGCCCTCGCGGGCGCGATGCTGGGGTCCGGCCTGCCCGCGCCGCTGCAGGAGTGGGCGTTCGGCGTCCTCGGCCTGGCGCTGCCCGGTCTGGGCTGGCTGCTCACCGTCCGCCGCCCCGACCTGCGGTACGGCTGGCTGTTCCTGACCGCGGCCGCCTGCCTCGGGCTCGGCGCGCTGGGCACCGGCGTGGCCGTCAGGTTCCACTACAGCGGGCCGATCGTCGTCTGGCTGTCCGCGCTCTATGCCACGTTCTACGGCCTGACCTGGATCTTCGTCCCGCTGCTCTTCCCCGACGGCCGCCTGCCGTCCCGGCGCTGGCGCCCTGTGGCCTGGATCGGCGGGGTCGCGATCGCCATGCACACGGTGGGAAACGGGCTGTTCGGCGTCAACCCGGCTCGGCCCGGCGAGCTGCCGGCCGAGCTGACGACCGGGTCGATCTGGGCGGCCCTGGCCAGCGCGCTGGGCCAGCTTCTCGTCTTCCTGACGGCCGTCGTCGTCCTCGCCGGGCTCGTGGTCCGCTGGCGGCGCAGCGTGCCTGCCGAGCGCGGACAGTACGCCTGGATGGTCGCCGGCACCGCCGTCCAGCTCTTCGCGGGCGTGCTGCTCCTGTTCCTGCTGGACGCGCGGTTGTGGGGCGCCGCAGTCGTTGGCCTGCTCACGGTGATGGCGGCGCTGCCGGTCGCCGTCCTGGTGGGGATCGTGCGGCACCGGCTGCTCGACATCCGGCTCGGCCTGCGGGGCTCCCGCCTCCACCTGATCTTCGATCTGCGGCCCACCGTGGACGAGGTGCTGTCCGGCCTCGGCACCGCGCTGGCGGCCACGCCCGAGCCGGTCGAGCAGCTCGGCAGGCTCGCCGCCGCCGTCCGCGACGGCCTGGAGGCCAGGTGGGCGGCCGTGGAGCTGGCCGACGGGACCCGGGTGGCCGCGGGCGAGGAGGAGGGCGGGACGGCGCTGACCGTGCCGGTGCGCGGCGGCCTCGGCCGCATCGAGCTCGGCCCGCGCCGAGCCGGCCGGTACGACCGGGAGGACCGGCGCTTCCTGGAGGCCCTGGCCGTGCCCGCCGGGCTGGCGATCCAGAGCGCCGGGCTGGTCGCCCGCCTGGTCAACGCCCAGGAGGCCGAGCGGCGGCGGATCGAGCGCAACATCCACGACGGCGTGCAGCAGCAGCTCGTCGCGCTCATCGCCGGGCTGGAGCTGGCCCGCGTCACCGGCGCCGGCCCCGACTCGCTGGCCCGCCTGCGCGAGCAGGCCCGCCAGACGCTCACCGACCTGCGCGAGCTGGCCGCCGGCATCCACCCGTCGGCCCTCAGCCAGGGCGGCCTGGTGGAGGCCGTCGAGGAACGCTGCTCCGGGCTGCCCGTGCCCACGACCGTCACCGCCGACCCCGGGCTGCGGGCCCGCCGCTTCGCCGACGAGGTCGAGGGCGCGATGTACTTCACCGTCAGCGAGGCCGTCGCCAACGCGCTCAAGCACGCCGCCGCCGCCAGGATCGAGGTGCGCCTGACCCTGGCGCCGGGCCGCGTACGGGCCACCGTCGCCGACGACGGCAGGGGCTTCGACCCGGCCGCCGCCGCCCGCCGCGGCCTGGCCACGCTCGCCGACCGCCTGGACGCGCTGGGCGGCGGCATGGAACTCGACAGCGAACCCGGAAAGGGGACAAGGATGCACACCTGGGTGCCGACCGATGCCTGAGCCCGTCCGCACGGTCGTCGCCGACGACCACTACCTGGTGCGCGAGGGCACCCGGCAGCTCCTCGAACTGTCGGGCGAGGTGACCGTCGTCGGCGCGGTCGGCGACGCCGACGAGCTGCTGGACGCCGTACGCAGGCTGGAGCCGCAGGTCGTCGTCACCGACATCCGCATGCCCGGCGGCGACTGGCGGCCGGGCTTCGAGGGCATCGACGCCGCCCACCGCATCAGGGCCGGCCACCCGGACACCGGCGTGGTGGTGCTGTCGCAGTTCTCCGACGCCCTGTTCGCCTTCGAGCTGTTCAAGCACGGGACGGCCGGGTTCGCCTACCTGCTGAAGGACCGCGTGGGCGACCTCGACGAGCTGCTCGGCGCGATCCGGGCGGTCGCCGGGGGCGGCTCGGTCATCGACCCCAAGGTGGTCGAGGGCCTGCTGGCCAGGCGCGAGGTCCGCGGGCAGGGGGAGTCGCTGACCCCGAGGGAGCGGGACGTGCTGCGCGAGATGGCCCACGGCCGCTCCAACGCCGGCATCGCCCGGGCCCTGCACCTGTCGATCTCGTCGGTGGAGAAGAACGTGAACGCCATCTTCACCAAGCTGGGGCTGGAGAACAGCGGCGACGTGCACAGGAGGGTGGCGGCCGTCCTGGCCTACCTGGGCCCGTCCGACCGCTGACCCCGCTACCCCGGCTCAGCCGAAGACGGCCGGGGGCGGGACCGGGGCGAGCACGGCGTCGCCGTCCCTGATGGGGTAGGCGCCGCCGATGAAGTTCTTCAGCGTCTCCCCGTGCACGCAGCGCGCCTGGGTGAGGCCGCCGGCCGCGCGGCGGGACAGCAGGTCGAGCGGCAGCTCCGTGCGCGAGGCCGCGACGATCAGGTTGCCGAACCGGCGCCCCCGCATGATCCCCGGCTCGGCCAGCAGCGCCACGTGCCGGAACGCGTCGCACACCGTGGCCAGCAGCCGCTTGGCGAACGCCAGGCCCTTGCCGTCGGCCATGTTGATCAGCAGCGTGCCGTCGGGGCGCAGCACGCGGGCCAGGTCGCCCATGTACTCCGCGGTGGCCAGCTCCACCGGCATCGTGGCGCCGGTGAACGCGTCGAGCACGACCAGGTCGGCCGAGTCGTCCCACACCTTGGCCGTGCCCTCGCGGCCGCCGGCCACGATGACCTTCAGCCGGGGGACCGAGCGCAGGTCGAGCTGCTCGCGGACCAGGTTGACCAGCAGGCCGTCGGGCTCGATCACGATGTGCCGGGAGCCGGGGCGGGTGGCCGCGACGTAACGCGGGATCGTGCACGCGCCGCCCCCCACGTGGACGCAGCTCAGCGGCCCCTCCGGCAGGAGGTCGATGACGTCGGCCATGAGCCGGACGTACTCGAAATCCAGAAATGTCGGGTCTTGTAGGTCAACGTACGACTGAGGTACGCCATCCTTGGACAGCACCCAGCCGTCCTGCCTGTCCAGGTCCCGGAGAAGCTCGACCTCGCCGAACGTCACCGGATAAAGGCCAGGCATCGGTTCCCGCTGTCCACGTGCCACGCTGATCCCTCCCTGGGAGAACCGTATGCGACGCAAGAGGTTGATTGTGCTCGTCATCGCGGTTGTCGCGGTATTGGGGGCGGGCGCCTTCGCCGTTCTGGCCGCCGGGCACGTCAAGGGCAGCGCCGCCAAGACCGCCGCCGCGTACTTCGACGCCTGGCGGAAGGGGGACATCGCGGGCATGGCCCTGCTGGTCGACCGGCCGCCGGCCGACTTCTTCGACCGGCACCGCGAACTGTCGGAGAACCTGCACGTCCAGTCGATCCGGCTCACCCCGGGGCCGGTGCGCGGCACGGGGGAGGAGTCGGCCGAGGTGCCTTTCGCGGGCGTGCGGGAGCTGACGGGACTCGGGCCGTGGCCGTTCGACAGCACGTTGCGGCTGGGCGTGCGCGATCGGGCCTGGCGGGTGTTGTGGACGCCCGAGACGCTGCACCCGCTGCTCAAGGACGGCGGCACGCTGGAGGTCGAGGAGGTCGAGGCCTCGGCGGCCGAACTGGTGACCAGCGAGGGCGCCAAGATCCCCAACGACAGCTACGCCGACGCCTACCTCGACCCGCTCAAGCCCGAGTTCGCCAAGGCCAATCACGGGCTGGAGCTGGTGTCGAGGGTGCCGGGACAGCCCGACAAGGCGCTGCTGACCCGCCTGCCGAAGGCGAACGTCGAGCGCACCACCCTGTCGCAGCCGGTCCAGGCCGCCGCCGCGCGGGCCCTGGACGGCGTGGCGAACTCCTCGATCGTGGTGCTCAGGCCGAGCACGGGCGAGATCCTGGCCCTGGCCGACCGGCTGGAGGACAACTTCAGCGCGGTGCGCGACGCCTTCCCGCCCGGCTCCACGTTCAAGACGATCGTCGCCGCCGCGCTGCTGGAGAAGGGGGTCACCACGGGCGACGAGATGGGGTGCCCGGCGTCGTACGCGCCGGACTTCTCGGCGGCGATCAGCAACGACGGCGACGTGGACCGGGGGACGGTGACCTTCGCCGACGCCTACGCCTACTCCTGCAACACCACGTTCGTCGAGCAGGCCACCAGCCGGCTGTCCATGGAGGACCTGCGCAGGACCGCCGCCCGATGGGGGTTCGACCGGCCGATGGCGACCGGCGTGGGCGGCCGGTGCGGCACGATGCAGCAGACCGACGACACGGACATGTTCTCCCTCGACGTCATCGGCCAGGGCACGGTGGTGGCCACCCCGCTGTGCATGGCCACCGTGGCCGCCGCCGTGCAGAGCGGCACGTGGCGCTCGCCCCGCCTGCTGTCGGAGGACGACGTGCGCCGCGTGGACGGCGAGCCGTTCCCCGACGTCAAGCTGGACGAGGGGGTGGTCGGGGCGTTGCGGGAGATGATGGCCGCCGTCGTGGACCACGGGACGGCGAGCCAGGCCGGTCTGCCGGAGGGCGTGGCGGGCAAGACGGGCACCGCCGAGGTGCAGGACCAGACCTCGCACGGCTGGTTCATCGGCTACCGGGACGACCTGGCCTTCTGCGTGTTCGTCAGGAACGGCGGATCGGGCCGCTCGGCGGCGGTGCCGATCGCCGTGCGCTTCCTGAACGGCCTGTGACGGCCGGGCCCGCTCGGAGGGCTTGTGACCATTGGCACTTCAGCTCAATCCGTAACCTACGGTACCGTAGGTTACATGACGACCATCACCGTGAAGCCGAGGCTGCGTGGCTGGTTGCACACCGGGGCGTTGCCGGTGACGCTGGTGGCCGGGTTCGTGCTCGTGGCGCTCGGCCCGACCCTGCAGGCCCGGCTGGCGGCCGGCGTCTACGCGATCACCTCGGGGCTGCTGTTCGGCATCTCGGCGACCTACCACCGGGGCACGCTGGGGCCGCGCCTGGCCGAGGTGCTGCGCAGGTTCGACCACGCCAACATCTACCTGATCATCGCGGGCACGTACACGCCGTTCGGGCTGCTGGCACTCGACGGCGCGGCCAGGGTCGCCGTGCTCTCGGTCGTGTGGGGCGGCGCGCTGGCCGGGGTGCTGTTCCGGGTGTGCTGGATGAACGCGCCGCGCTGGCTCTACACCGTCCTGTACCTGGCGCTGGGCTGGACGGCGATCTTCGTGATGCCGCAGCTGCTCGAAGGGGCCGGGGTGGCCGCCGTCGTGCTGGTGGCCGTGGGCGGGGTCTTCTACTCGGCCGGCGCGATCGTCTACGGGTTGCGCCGTCCCGATCCGTCGCCGCGCTGGTTCGGCTTCCACGAGGTCTTCCACGCCTTCACGATCGCCGCGTACCTGGTGCAGTACATCGCGGTGTCGATCGTGGTCTATTCCCACATGTAGGTCGACATTTGACCCAAAGCTGGTCTCTTTTCGCACGAATCACGGAAAGCAGACCAGTATGCAGGAACTTTCGCGTTCGTGGTGGCTGCTGCTCATCCGTGGCATTGCCGCGATCATCTTCGGTGTGCTGGCGTGGAAGTGGCCGGGTATCACTCTGTGGGTGCTGGTGATCTTCTTCGGTGCGTACGCCATCGTCTCCGGCGTCTTCGAGCTCTTCGCCGCCTTCCGGCACGGCGCCCGGTCACGGGCCTGGCTGATCTTCTCCGGCATCGTCGGCATCGTGGCCGGCGTCGTGACCTTCGCCTGGCCCGGGATCACCTCGCTCGCGCTGCTCTACCTCATCGCCTTCTGGGCCATCGTCTCCGGCGTCTCCGAGATCGTGGCGGGCGTGCGGCTGCGCAAGTCCATCGACAACGAGTGGATGTTCATCATCGCCGGCGTCCTGTCGGTGATCTTCGGCGTCCTGCTCATCATCCGGCCCGGCGCCGGAATGCTGAGCCTCGTCTGGCTGCTCGGCATTTTCGCGATCCTCTATGGAATCGCGATGATTGTGCTGTCACTTCGTTTGAAGAAGTTCACTCGCGGGGCAGGAATACCGTAAATTTTACGGATACGACCGGGTTCCCTCTATGGAACCTCCGGCCTGTCTCACGACATTGGAGAAGGCATGGACGTACACACCCGCCTTGCCCGTCACCTGCTCGTCGATGGCTACCGTCTCGTCCTCGATCTCGAACTCAGCCGTGGCTCCTGGTTGGTGGACGCCCGCAACGGCCGCCGCTACCTGGACTTCTACACCTTCTTCGCGTCCGCCCCGCTCGGTGTGAACCCGCCCTTCGACTCCGACTTCGCCGCCCTGCTCGGCCAGGTCGCGCGGAACAAGCCCGCCAACCCCGACATCTACACCGAGCACCTGGCCGACTTCGTCGACACGTTCGTCCGCGTGCTCGGCGACCCGGAGCTGCCCCACCTGTTCTTCGTCGAGGGCGGCGCCCTGGCCGTGGAGAACGCGCTCAAGACCGCCTTCGACTGGAAGAGCCGGCGCAACGAGGCCGCCGGCCGCCCCCGCGACCTGGGCACCAAGGTCATGCACCTGACCCGCGCCTTCCACGGCCGCAGCGGTTACACACTGAGCCTGACCAACACCGAGCCGGGCAAGACCGACCGCTTCCCCAAGTTCGACTGGCCGCGCATCGACGTGCCGGCCGTCCACCTCGGCGACGTCGAGGCCGCCGAGGAACGCGCGCTGGCCCAGGCCAGGGCGGCCTTCGAACGTCACCCGCACGACATCGCCTGCTTCATCGCCGAGCCGATCCAGGGCGAGGGCGGCGACAACCACATGCGCGGCGAGTTCCTGCGCGCCATGCAGGCCCTGTGCCACGAGCACGACGCCCTGTTCGTCCTGGACGAGGTCCAGACCGGCGGCGGCACCACCGGCACGCCGTGGGCCTACCAGCAGCTCGGCCTGGCCCCCGACGTGGTGGCCTTCGCCAAGAAGGTGCAGGTCGGCGGGATCATGGCCGGCCGCAGGGTCGACCTGGTGGCCGACAACGTCTTCCAGCTCAGCGGCCGGATCAACTCCACGTGGGGCGGCGGCCTGGTGGACATGGTCCGCAGCCGCGGCCTCCTGGAGATCATCGAGCGCGACGGCCTGATCTCCCGGGCCGGCACGCTCGGCGGCGTCCTGCTCGAACGGCTCACCAAGCTGGAGGCCGAGCACCCCGACACGGTCTCGGGCGTGCGCGGCAGGGGCCTGATGTGCGCCTTCGACCTGCCCGACCAGGCCGCCAGGGACGGTTACGTGACCCGGCTCAGGGAGGAGCACGGCGTGCTGGCGCTGCCCTGCGGGCCCCGGTCGGTCCGCCTGCGCCCGGCGCTGAACATCCCCGAGGCCGACCTCGAACACGGCCTGGGCGCGCTGTCGGCCGCGCTCTGAGCGCCGCTCACTCGGTCGAGGCGATGCTGGTGGCGCTGCGGCGCGGCCCGCCGTAGCGCCAGAAGAAGTTCAGCAGCACGCTGACCCGGTTGCGCCCGCCCAGCAGGTACGCCACGTGGATGAAGATCCAGGCCAGCCAGGCGGGCAGGCCGCGCATGGTCAGCCCGTTGCGCAGCTGGAGCACCGCCTCGGCCTTGCCGACCGTGGCCATGATCCCCGGGTCGCGGTAGGAGAAGCGGCTGAGCGGCCGCCCGTGCGCCGCGGCCAGGATCTGCCTGCCCACGTGCTTGCCCATCTGGATGGCCGGCTGGGCGAGCTGCGGCAGCGCGTCCGGCTGCCCGGCCAGGTCGCCGGCCACGAAGATCTCGGGATGGTCGGGCACGTTGAGCGCGTCGGTGAGCGTGATCCGGCCGCCCTTGCCCTGCGGCAGCCCCCAGTCGGTCACCTCCTTGGGCGCGGTGACGCCGAGGGCCCAGACGGTCACGTCGCTCGGCAGGCGCGTCCCGTCCTCCAGGATGACGGCGTCCGGCTGCACGCCCGCCACCGTGGCTCCCAGGCGCATCCGGACGCCTCTCCTGCGCAGCGCCGCGGCCGCCGCGTCCCGCAGCCGCGGCTTGTACGGCGCCAGCACGTAGTCGAACCGCTCGACCAGGGTGACGCTCGTCTGGTCGGGCCGGATCTCGGGATGCGTCAGCGGCATCGTGCGGCGGCGCAGCTCGGCCAGCGTGCCCGCGGTCTCCACGCCGGTCGCGCCGCCGCCCACCACCACGACGTGGGCGCTCTCGCGCCGGCCCGCCGCGGTGTCCTCCAGACAGTGCTGGAGCCGCCGCCGCAGGTCGGCCGCGTCGCGCAGCGAGTAGATCGGCAGCGCGTTCTCCTCGGCGCCGGTCACGTGGATCCAGTTGGTGGTGACGCCTGTGGCGATCACCAGGTAGTCGTAGTCGAGGGTGGAGCCGTCCTCGAACTCCACCCGCCGGTCGGACGGGTGCACCTTGCTCAGCGCGGCCCGGTGGGCGCGGACGTTCGGCCACTTGGCGGCGAACGTACGGATCGGGTAGGAGACGTCGGACGTGCCCATCCCCGCCGTGGCCACCTGGTAGAGCAGCGGCTGGAAGGTCGAGTAGGGGTTCCGGTCCACGAGCGTGACCAGGGCGCCGCCCTTGGCCAGTTCCCGCGTCGCGGCCAGGCCGGCGAAGCCCGCTCCCACGACGACGACGCGCGCTCTCCGCACCATGACCACGTTCCTTCCCGGATTCCGTTCCATGGTCCATATGGCACCCAGAGCATCGGTTAAACCATTTCTGCCATAGACACCACCGGGAAGTGGGGAGATCCGGGGTAGGGCACCGGTATGTCTGAGCAAGTGACCACGATGGAACGCCTGGGCCGCCGGATAGCCGAACGTCGCGAATCGCTGAACCTGAGCCGGCAGGACCTGGCCGAGAGGTCCGGCGTGGCGGTCGGCTACGTCGCCTATCTGGAGGACCAGTCCGGCATCTCGGTGCGCGAGGCCCTGGCCCGCCTGGCCGAGGCGCTGGAGACCACCGTGGAGGGCCTGCTCGGGGAGGTGGCCGAGCCCGCCGGCGCGGGGCCGGCCGCGGCGCACCCCACGCTGGTGCCGCTGGCGGAGGAGGAGTGCCTGAGCCTGCTGCGGCCCGGGGGAGTGGGCCGGATCGCCTTCGAGGGCCGCTACGGCCTGACCGTGCTGCCGGTGAACTTCCGGATGTCGGAGGGGTCGATCGTGTTCCGCACGGCGGCGGGCGGCAGCACCGACGAGGACCTGAGCACGGGTGTGGAGGACGTCGAGTACGAGGTCGCGTTCGAGGTCGACCGCATCGAGGAGCTGACGCGGGGCGGCTGGAGCGTGCTCGTCCACGGCTCTCTGCACCACGTCACGACCGAGGACGAGCGGGCCGAGGCGGAGAGCACGGGCGTCGAGCCGTGGGCCGGCGGGCGGCGCCAGCACTACCTGAAGATCAGGCCCACCCGCCTGACCGGCCGCCGGATCACGACCGGCTGAACCCCCGCCGGGTCAGGAGCCGTCCTTCCTGAGCGACAACCACAGTCCGATGGCCGTGACCCGGGAGTCGACGCCGAGCTTGGCGTAGATCCGGTTGACGTGGTTCTTCACGGTCTTCTCGCTGAGGAACAGGCACTGGGCGATCTGGCCGTTGGACTGGCCCGATGCGATCAGATCCATGACCTCGGCCTCGCGTTTGCTCAAGGACGTGATCACGCTGTCGAACGCTGCGTCGTCGACTCTCATCCGGCCTCCGGGGGCGCGCAGACGGTCTGATCGCCGATGGCCCCCGTGCTTCCGGCGTTAGCGGTAGACAGCGAGCATAACTCGCATTGTCCTGATTTGGGGGCGTTGTCGGGAGAAAACGACAACAGCCGGTCCCGAGGGACCGGCTGTGCGCTTGGGGTGAGTGAAGGGACTTGAACCCTCGACATCCAGGACCACAACCTGGCGCTCTGCCAACTGAGCTACACCCACCATGGCCGCCCGCTCCGTGACGGCACAGGAAAAGTGTAGCGGGGTTCGGGAGTCTTTACGCCATCCAATTAGCCGCTGACCCGCTCGGCGAGTTGCCGGGCGGTCGCCGAGTCGGGGCCGGGCTGCGCCACGAAGATCGCCGCGCGGTAGTAGCGCAGCTCCCTGATGCTCTCCTTGATGTCGGCGAGCGCGCGGTGGCCGCCCTGCTTCTCGGGGGCCGCGAAGTAGACCCGCGGGTACCAGCGGCGGACCAGCTCCTTGATCGACGACACGTCGACCATGCGGTAGTGGAGCCAGGCGTCGACCCCGGGCATGTCCCTGGCGATGAACGTGCGGTCGGTGCCGATCGAGTTGCCGCACAGCGGCGCCTTCTTCGGCTCCGGCACGTGCCGCCGGATGTAGTCGAGCACGAGCGACTCCGCCTCGGCCAGCGTGACGCCGCCCGGCAGCTCGGGCAGCAGGCCGGAGGCGGTGTGCATCTCGCGCACCACCTGCGACATCTGCTCCAGCGACTCCGGCGGCGGCTTGATGACCACGTCGACGCCTTCGTCGAGCTGATTGAGCTCGCTGTCGGTGATGACACAGGCCACCTCGACCAGCGCGTCGCGCCCCAGGTCGAGCCCGGTCATCTCGCAGTCGATCCAGACCAGCACGTCACTCATTCGATCTCCTCGCCCAGCGGCTCGGAGCAATCCGCCCGCTTGTTACCCCACCAGCCTAGTGCCCCCGCTTACGCGGGCTTGAGCGAGCCGAGAACCTTGGCGACCACGTCGGTGCCCAGATTGTCGGGCACGGAGATGTACAACAAGGTCGGACGCTGCCCCGCCCCGCGGTCCATGAGCACGATCGCGGCGTTCTCCTTCTTCCACTTGTAGCCGTTCTTCTCCGCGACGGCGGTGAAGTCGAGCTGGAACTGCATCACCCACGCCTGCCGGTCGCCGATCTTCGTCGCCTTGTTCTCGATCAGCTTGGTGGTGTGCTGCGGCTCGTAGAACTGGGTGCTGAACTGCATGAACAGCGCCTTGGCCGTCTCCTCCAGCCCCGAGGCGCCGGCGTAGGGGATGAGCGCGGCCAGCGGACCGGCGTAGGCGTTGCCGATCCAGTCCTTGTCGCCCTCGTAGTTCTCCTGCGAGCTGGCCTGCACGCCGCTCGTCCACATCTGCTGGGACGGGTCCGCGCCGTTGACGTCGCCGTACGCGGGCACCTTCCAGCCGTCGGGCGCCTGGTAGGACAGGCCGCTCCGCGGGTCGGTGATGCGGCCGTCCTGCGGCTGCGGCAGCTCGCCGCCCTGCGGGGGCAGCTCGGTCGGCGGCCCGGCGGAGGGCGGCTCGGCCGTCGGGAACGGCTGCGGCTCCTCGGTGGAGGGCGAGGCCACCGGGGTGCTGCTGCCCCGGTTGAGGAAGAAGATCCCGGCGACCACGATCAGCGCGACCACGACCAGCGCGGCCAGACCGCCGAACACCCACGGCAGCGGGTTGCCCTGCTTGGGCGGCGGCGCCTGCCCGGGGCCGGGCAGCGGACCGCCGGCCCACTGCGTGGGCTGCCGGCCGGGCTGCGGCCCGTAGGCGGGCTGCTGCTGGGTGGGCGGCCCGTAGGCGGGCAGGCCCTGGGCGGGCTGCCCGCCGTAGGGAGGTTGACCCTGCGTGGGCTGCTGGTCGGCGGGCTGCCCGTAGGGCGGCTGGCCGAAGGAGGGCCGGCCGTACTGGAGCGTGGGGTTCGCCGGGGTGGCCGACCAGTCGGGGGACGACTGGGGCTGCGGCCCCGGGCCCGGCTGCGGCCCGGAGGACGGCTGCTGCGGCTGAGGCTGCGGCTCCTGCGCGTGGGTGGCGTCCGTCCATTGGTTGCCGTCCCACCAGCGGAGCTGCGGCTCTCCGTACGGGTCGGGGTACCAGCCCGCGGGGGTCTGCGTGGTCATGCCCGTCAGATTAGTAAGAACCGCTTTGTTGCGCATTCAGGGAAGGTCAGCACTTGTAGGTGAAGCTCGCCTTGTCCGTACGCGCCGGGCCCGGCGAGAGCACCTTCAGCGTGGCCGTGGCCTTGACGTTGCTCTTGCCCGACAACGTCCAGCGCAGCGGCACCGAGTAGGACGTCTTGTCGGCGCTCGTGCGCAGGCTGCCCTTGACGACCTCCTTGTCCAGGTTCTTGCGCCACTCGTAGCGGATCTCGCCCACGCCCCCGTTGGTGACCAGCGTCCCGGTCAGGACGATCGCGCCGCCGCAGCCCAGCGTCTTCTTCGGCGCCACCACGTCGATCGACTGAACCGCCAGCTCGGGGGCGTCCGTCAGCCTGAACCAGGCCACGATCGCGCCTGCCATGACGACCGCGAAGAGCGCCGTGGACAGGATCGTGCGCCGTCGCCGTCGCCGCGACACCCTGGCCACCCGGCCTTGGGAGCGCTTGTCCGGCTGATGGACGGTCGCGGCGCCGTCGCGTCCCTCGCGCCAGATCCGTTCGGCCGTCGTCTCCTGGTGGGGCTGCCGCACGGTCCCGGCGCCGGCTCCTGGGCCGGCTCCCGGACCGCCCACCCCCGGGCCGAACTGCAGGCGCGGCGGCGACCCCGACGCCGGCACGTGCAGCAGCGTGACGATGTCGCCCTCGTCCTGGGGCGCCGGCGGCGGCTGAGCGGCGAACGACGGCGGCTGCGCGAACGCCGACCTGCCGCGCGCCGCCCGCGCCAGCGCGTCCCGGCTGATCAGGCCGCCGGGCAGCGCCGCGCGTTCCTGGCTCAGCATGGCGCGGGCCGGTTCGAGGCCGAGCGTGGTGGCCGTGCCCGCGGCCCGTTCGAACAGGCCCGCGGCCCGCGGCGCGGTCTGCGTGAAGGAGGCGGCCAGCCCGCGGGCCAGCGACGCCCAGCCCGCCGCGTCCCGCTCGCGCGGCGAGACCTGGCCGCGGATCGCGTCGGACAGGCCGCGCTCCGACAGCAGCGCGGCCCCCTCGGCGGTGATCACCACCGTGCCCGGGTGCACCGAGCCGTGCGTGACCCCGGCGGCGTGCAGCGCGAGCAGCGTCTGCGCGGTCTCCATCAGCACCGACGCCGCCCCGGCCGGGTCGACGGGCGCGCCGGCGAGCAGGTCGGCCAGCGTGGGGCTGACCGCCTGCGCGGTGAGCAGCCACACCTGGTCGCCCGCCGCGACCACGTCGGCCACCGGGATCAGCCCGCCCATGCCGCCCAGCACGAGGTGCTGGTCGGTCATGACCGTGTTCACCACGCGTTCCCGGACGCCGGGCAGGCCGATGACCCGCGGGTCGAACAGCAGCGCCCCGGCCCTGCGGCCGTCCGGCGAGATGGCGTCGATCCAGTTGCCGAGCTCGGTCATCCACGTGTGCTCGGTCAGCCGGAACCCGGCGATACCGTTCCTGTGGTTGTCCATCCCCCTTGCCCCCCGGCGCGTCTAGCGACGCTTTCTGTGGCGTCCTGCCATGCGACGTTTCACCGCAAGTGTGACCGGAACCGCGCCGGACGTCATCAGGCCGAGCGCGAGGAGTCCGGCCTGCGCCTTGCCCACCGTGTCCAGAGTGGGCGTCTCGGTGCCGCCGCCTCCGCCGCCGTCGTCGTCGGTCGAGGTCCTTGTCGGCGTCTGCGATGTCTCCGAGGGCGCCGGGCTGGTCGGGGGCGTCCTGGTCGGGGGCGTCCTGGTGGGCGGGGCGGAGGTCCTGGTGGGCGTGGGAGCGGCCGAGGTGGGCCTGCTGCCGTCGCTGCTCGTGCTGCTCCTGCCGGTGATGTCCGGCTCGGAGGAGTCGGTCGGGGTCGGCTTCGGCGTCCTGACCGGCCTCCTGGTCGGCTTCCGCGTCGGGGTCGCCTTCGGCGTCCTGGACGGCGAGGCCGTCGCCCTCGCCGTCGCCGTCGGCAGGACGGGCGGCGGGGTCGAGACGGCCGGGTCCGCGGAGGTCGGCGTCGGGTCCGGCTCCGGGGTGCTCTCCTCGGGCGTCGCGGTCGGCTCCTCCTCCGTGGGCTCCTCGTCGATCACCGGGTCGGTCGCGCTGGGCGTGACCTCGCTCGTCTGGGCCCGCAGCACCGGCTCGTCGGAGGAGGAGTTGACCAGGATCACGCCCACGGCCACCACCACGCCCACGGCGACCGCGCCGATCGCGACCTTGGCCGAGAGCTTGCTCAGCAGGCGGGCGGGGTCGGGGAAACGGCTCTCGGTGAGCGCGGTCTGCGTCTCGGCGGGATCGTGCAGGGGGCTCGGGAACAGCAGGATCAGCAGGCCCGCGAGCGCGGCCAGGCGGCGGCGTCCGCGCTCCTCCCAGTCGGCGCCGTACGCCTCGGCCGCGATGGCCTCCAGCTCCGTCAGGAACGCCTCGGCGGACGGTGGCCGTTCGCCCGGCTGCTTGGCCAGGCCGCGTTCGACCAGGCTCTGGAGCGCCGAGGGCACCTCCTCGACGGGCGGCGGCGCGCTCTGGTGCTGGCGGGCGAGCGCGGCGATGTTGGGCGCCCGGTAGGGCCGGGTGCCGGTCAGGCACTCGAAGAACACGACGGTGGCGGCGTAGACGTCGGTCGCCGGCCCGGCGGCCCCGCCCGCCCACTGCTCGGGCGCCATGTACGGCGGCGTGCCCGCGGCGCCGGCCCCCTCGCCGGCGCGGACCGCGATGCCGAAGTCCACCAGCTTGCTGACGCCGTCGCCCTGGACCATCACGTTCTCGGGCTTGAAGTCGCGGTGGACGACGCCGATCGCGTGCGCGGCGGCCAGCCCCTGGAGCGAGCCCTTGAGCACGACCAGCGCGGCCTCGGCCCCGGTCGGCCCCTCGGAGCGGAGGATCTCGCGCAGCGAGACGCCGTTGATCAGCTCCATGATGATCGCCGCGCCCTGCCCGGACTCGACGTAGTCGATCAGGCGCGCGTGGTGCGAGCTCTGCAGGGTGCCGAGCAGCCGGGCCTCGTGCCGGAACCTGGCCACGAAGCCCATGTCGGACCTGAGCTCGTCATTGAGATATTTGATGGCGACTTCCACGCCGTCGTGGTCGCGCGTGGCCAGGACCACCCGACCGGCGGCACCGCTGCCCAGTTCCCGGACTTCGGTGTAGCCGGGGACCCCCCACTGCCCTTCGCCGTACATAACGGTCTCCTCTGGAGTCATTCGGGCCCCCACCCGCATCAAACGCTGCGTAGCTTAACCAGAGGGAAGGGCTTTCCCGCCACCGATATGCCGATATGGCCGAATTTGCGAGGTTAGTCCACCGTGCCGGGCTTATCGGGTTGTGGGGATTCTTGCGGTTTGGGTGTTTCCTGTGGTTTTGGGGTTTCTTCGGGCTTCGGTGTCTCTCTGGGGCACTCTGGGGTCTTTCCGCTCACCCGGTCCGAGCCGTTGGCCGCCTCCGGCGTCGTGCTCGCCGTGACGGTCCAGGTGGTGCCGCACGGGACGGCCCTGAGCGCCCGGCTCACCGTCCTGGTGTACGTGGTGTCGCCGGACAGCGTGACCCGCTCCGAGCCGGCCGGCTCGCCGCCGAGCAGGAACCCCACGTCCAGCGTCACCGGCCGGTCGTCGGCGGTGACCACCGAGACGGTCGCCACCAGGCCGCTCTCGCCCAGCCCGGCCCTGACGATCGAGACCCGCCGCACGGCGGGCGGGCAGGTGACCTCGGCGCGGGCGGTCCGGACGCGGTCGCCGGCGCGGACCCGTACCGACAGGGTGGAGCCGCAGGGGCGCGCGCGGAAGGCGTGGGTGAGGACGCGGGAGTAGGAGGTCCGGCCGGACAGGCTCGCCGTACGGGTGCCGACGGTCTCGCCGTCCACCGCGAACGCGGCCTCGACCGGGATCGCGCCGGTGCCGTCGGCGGTCACGCCGACCTGGGCACGCGCGGTCAGTCCCGGCGCGGCGGGCATCGCCAGCCAGACGCGCAGCCCGCTCACCCGCGTCGGGCAGGCCGGCACCGACACCGAGGACGACCGGGCGCCGCCCGGCGCGGCGGGGGAGGTGACGACGGTCAGCGTGACGGTCCTGCCGCACGGCCGTTCGCCGATGTCCCAGGTGAAGGCGCGGGTGTAGGACGTCGCGCCGCTCAGCCGCAGGCGCTGGACGTGGCCGTCGCCGCCCGGCGCGGTCCACGTCCCGGTGGCGGTGACGGGGGCGCCTCCGGCGGTCCGGACGGTGACGGAGGCGCGCGCGACGCCGTCGCCGTCGACCGTGACGTCACCCACGCTCACCCCGAGAACGGTCGCGACAGGCGTCGGCGTCGTGGTGAGGGTCGGCGTGGGCGTCGGGGTGGGGGTCGGTTCGGGGGTCGGCGTCGGGGTCCGGGTGGGCGTCACCGGGGGCTTCGGCGTGGCGGTCCTGGTCGGCTTCCTCGTCGGCCCGGCCGTCGGCGTGCGCGGCGCCGGGGTGGTGGCGGGCGGCCTGGAGGTCGTCGTCGGGGGCGGCAGCAGCTCGGGCGAGGACGCCGGCGACGGCGGCCCCTCGGGAGAGGTCCGCGGCGTCGCCTCGGGCGTGGTCGGCGGCGCGACCACGGCCTCGGCCGTGCTCGGCGGCGCGGTCACCGCCTCGGTCGTGGCCGGCGGCACCGCGACGGCCGCGCCGACCGGCTGCTCGGACGGCTGTCGCCGGGCGGCGAGCGCGACCACCACCGCCACCGTCACCACCGCCACCAGCGCGGTGCCCATGCCCACCCGCACCGCGTTGGAACGCAGCCCGCGGAAGACCGTCCTGGCCAGGGACGTGGTGACCTCGGGGGTGGGCTGCGGCGGGGCCGGCAGGAGCAGCGCCAGCAGGGCCACCAGCGCGGCCAGGCGCCGCCTGCCCCGCTCCTCCCAGTCCTCGCCGTACGCGGCCCGCGCCGTGGCCTCCAGCTCCTCGACGAAGGCCAGGGCGCTCGGCGGCCGGTCCCGCGGCTCCTTGGCCAGGCCGCGCCGGACGAGCTCCTGGACCGGCTCGGGCGCGTCGTGGAAGGGCACCGGCGCGTGCACGTGCTGGTAGCCGAGCACGCTGGGCTCGGTGGACCGGTACGGCCGGTGCCCGGTCAGGCACTCGAAGAAGACCGCGGTGGCCGCGTACACGTCCGTCGCCGGCGAGGCGGGCCGGCCGGCCCACAACTCCGGCGCCATGTACGGCGGCGTCCCCTCCGGATGCGTGGCCGTGCCCTGCGGCACCGCGACGCCGAAGTCCACCAGCTTGCTCGTCCCGTCGTCGCGGACGAGCACGTTCTCCGGCTTGTAGTCCTTGTGCACGACCCCGGACCCGTGGGCCCTGGCCAGGCCCAGTAACGAGCCCTTCAGCACGACCAGCGCCGCCTCGGGCTCGGTCGTGCCGTTCTCACGCAGCAGGGCGCGCAGCGAGACGCCGTTGACCAGCTCCATCACGATGCAGGCGCCGTTCGGCTCCTGGATGTACTCCCACATCGTGGCGATGTTCGGGTCGCGCAGCGAGGTCAGCACCCGCGCCTCGGCCTGGAAGCGGGACAGGGCGGCGGGGTCGCGCAACAGCGCCTCGGCGAGGTACTTGATCGCGACCTTCACGCCCGTCTCGTCGTGCACGCCCAGCACGACGCGCCCGCTCGCGCCCGCGCCGAGCTGTCTGATCTCCGTGTAACCGGGAGCACTCCACTCCATCGCCCTCTCCCATCAGGAGCCGGCCCACCTGATGAGACGCGTGATCAAGGAGTCGGGTTTGCCAGGTGGTTCCGGATTCATGGAACTACTCCCGACGGAGGATGTGAACCGGTATATCGATACCTTCTGGAAGTGCCGGATCCGGTTGCGGTTCGCCCCAGGTCGTGACCAGCGGATGCACCCCGGCCCAGACCGGCAGCGCGTAGTCCTCCTCGTCGTCGTCCGGCGCCCCGCCGCGGATCTTGACCGACGCCTCCGCCAGGGACAGGGCCAGCACGGCGGTGGCGGCCAGCTCCTTGCGCGTGGGCGGCCGGACGTAGTCCCACTGGCCGGGGGCGAGCTGCTCGGTGAGCGCCCGCAGGGCCGCCAGCCGCTCGTCGGGGTCGCTCACCAGCCTGGCACGGCCGTAGACGATCGCCGAACGGTAGTTGACGGAGTGGTTGAAGACCGAGCGGGCCAGCACGATGCCGTCCACGTGGGTGACGGTGACGCACACCTCGGTGCCGTCGCCGGCCCGCAGCGAGCGCGCGCCGGTGGAGCCGTGCAGGTAGAGGGTGTCGCCGATCCGGCCGTAGCCGGTGGGCACGACCATGGGATGGCCGTCGGCCACCACGCCCAGGTGGCAGACGAGCCCGGCGTCGAGCACGGCGTAGAGATCGTTCCGGTCGGTGCTGCCGCGGTGCTTCTCTCGGCCGAGAGTCGTGCGCGGGGTGGAGGAGAGCATGATTCGACGCTAGTCGCGAAGTGGACCTATCCTGTAGGGCCACTAACCGACCCTTCCTAGAGACCACTTTCGTGCGCACCCACATTGACCTGCCGGTATCCCTGTCCCGCGACTCGGCCGTCCCGCTGACCACCCAGCTCGCCGGCTGGCTGCGGCACGCCATGATGGGCGGCGCGCTCGCGCCGGGCGAGCGGCTGCCGTCCACGCGGGCGCTGGCGGACCAGCTCAAGGTGAGCCGGACGGTCGTCACCGAGGCGTACCAGCAGCTCTACGCCGAGGGCTGGCTGGAGGGCCGCCACGGGTCCGGCACGTTCGTGGCGGCCATGGAGTCGCACGTCCCGCCGCGCGAGAGCCCGTACGAACCGGCGCCGCCCGCCCGCCGCCCCGAGGGCGAGTGGATCGACCTGCGCCCCGGGGACCCGTGGGTGCGCGACTACGACCGGGCCGCCTGGAAGCGGGCCTGGCGCCGGGCCGGCGAGCTGCCGCCCGGCGACTCGCCCGACCTGCACGGCCTGCCGCGCCTGCGCGAGCTGCTCGCCGACCACCTGCGCAGGGCCGGGGGCATGGCCGTCGGCCCGGAGAACGTCCTGGTCACCAGGGGCACCGGCAACGGGCTCGACCTGTGCGCGCTGGCCCTGCTGACCGGCGGCGGACGGGCGGGCGTCGAGGACCCGGGCTACCACGTGGCCCGCACGGTGTTCGCGGCCAGGGGCGCCGAGGTCGTGCCCTGCCCGGTGGACGAGGACGGCGTGATCGTCGACGACCTCCCGCGCGACCTGCGCGTCCTCTACACCACCCCCGCTCACCAGTACCCGCTGGGCGGCCGGCTGCCGATCCCGCGCAGGGAACGTCTGCTGTCCTGGGCCAGGAGCACCGGCGCCACGATCGTCGAGGACGACTACGACGCCGAGTTCCGCTACGACGTCGCCCCCCTGCCCGCCCTCTACGGCCTCGACCCCACCCGCGTCGTGCTGCTCGGCTCGCTGTCCAAGACCCTGGCCCCCGACGTCGGCGTCGGCTGGCTGGTCGGCACGCCCGACCTGGTGAGCCGGATCGCCGCCCTCCGCGGCATGGTCTCCGACCGCACCAGCGGACCGGTCCAGCAGGCCGTCGCCACCCTCCTGGAACGCGGCGACCTCGACCGCCACCTGCGCAGGATGCGCCTGGAGTACGCCCGCCGCCGGGCCGCCGTCGTGGAGATCCTCGGCCCGGTCTGCCGCCTGCGCGGCGACACCGCCGGCCTGCACGTGCTGGCCGAGCTGCCGGCGGGCGACGTCCAGGAGGTCGTGGAACGGGCCAGGGAGCGCGGCGTGCTGCTCGACCCCGCCGACCGCCACCACCACGACCGCGCCCGCCTGCACGGCCTGGTCCTCGGCTACGGCTCGGCCTCGCTCAGGGACGTCCGCCGCGGTTGCGCGGTGCTGGCCGGCCTGATCCGGGATGCTCAGAACGGATTGAGTATCTGAGCGCTGGTGGCCGCCGGGTCGCCATCGGCAGGGTTGCGGGCATGAAACCCTGGCTCCTGCCGGCCTCGCTGATCGTCACGGCGGTCACCGCGTGGCTCGTCCTGTACGCGGGCGTGCCCCTGTCCACCCTCCTGTCGCTGGGCCTGGGCGCGATCTGCCTGATCTGGCTGGTCGTCCTGCTGACCTTCCCGTGGAACCTGTCCTTCGCCGCCCGGCAGGTGGTGCGCGACATCGCGGTCTCCCGCGAGTCCGGCATCGAGGTCCCGGCCCGCGGTGAGGAGGAGGCCAGGACGATCGCCCGCCGCATGCTCGTCCTCGCGATCGCCGGGCACGTGGTCTCGGCCGTCGTGGTCGCGGTGGTCACGTTCTTCTCCGGGCGGCAGATCGGCTACTACTTCGCCGGGTTCTACCTGCTGGCCACCGCGTTCCGGCCGGCCGGGGCCTACGTCGGGCACCTCCGGGAACGGGTCAGGACGCTGGGACGCGAGGTCCACTACCCTCGCCTCGACGTGATCGCGCTGCGCGACCAGGTCGAGGAGCTGTCCGCCGCCTCGGAACGGCTCACCCGGCAGGTCGAGGAGATCGGCGGCGAGCTCGCGGCCGCCAGGGCCGGACTGGAACGGGCCGACCACGACCTGGACCGCCGGATCACGCTGATGGCCCGCCGCTTCGAGGAGACCGTGGACGGCCTCAACGACAACCAGGAGATCATCACCGGGCTGCGCGCGTTCCTCAGGCTGCTTCGCGCGGACCCCACATAGGCGGCTCCAGACCACGCAGGACGGGCAGCGAGCGGGCCGCGTACAGCGGGTCCACGGGCAGCACGTGCCGGGCCCACCAGCGCGCGGGGCCCGGGTCCGGCGAGGCGTCGGTGAAGCCGAGGGCGTACTCGTCGTACGGCGGGTCGTACAGGTAGCCGGTGGCCACCCCGCGGCGCTCCAGCGCGGCGATGGCCGCGTCCCTGTCGCGCACCAGCAGCGGGACGCGGAACAGCGGCTGGTCCAGGTGGTCCCGCACGGCGGGCGCCACCGTGGGCAGCTCGGCCAGCCGGGCGATCCCGGCCAGCCGCCGCGCCCGCTCGCCGGGCACCTTGGCCAGACGCCTGGACTGGTACCAGCGGACCAGCCGCCCACGCCGGGCGCGGTAGGCCGCCAGGTCGGCGCGTACCCACGGGTCGAACGGCGGCAGCGCGGGCACCTGCTTGAGCGCCAGCTCCAGCGCGTCGGGCTCCAGGGCGATGCGGTAGCCCTCGCGTTCCTCCTGCATGCCGAGGGCGCGCATGAGCGCGAGCGCGGGGCGGACGAGGTCGAGCCTGAGCGCCGCCTGCCGGGCCATGGAGGTGGCCACGCTGAACAGGTCGGCGCGCAGCGCGCCGGGGACGAGCAGTTCGTCGCGGGCGCGTTCGAGCGCTTCGAGGTCGGCGCGGTCGGTCACCGCGAGCACGCCCCCCGAGCCCGCGCCCGGATGTTTGGACAGGCTGAAGACCCCCGCCTGGCCGAACGTGCCCAGCGGGCGCCCGCCGGGCGCGGTCTCCAGGGCGTGCGCCACGTCCTCGATCAGGATCTTTCCCGTGAAGGCGGACACCTGGTCGGGCAGGCCGTACAGGTTCGTCGTCAGGACGGCGTCCACCGTGGACAGGTCGACACGGGAGACGTCGATGTTGCCGTCACGCGGGGACAGCGGCGCGATCACCGGGCGCAGACCGGCGGCCAGCACGAGGAAGAGGATCTCGTCGGCCGAGACCGGAGATATGAGCAGCCGCTGACCCGGCAGGCACCAGTGGCGCAGCGCGAGGTAGAGGCCGAGGCGGTTGGATGGGAGCCACAGGCAGTGCCGCCCGGTGCGCTCCGCGATGAGTCTCACCCTTGTAGGACGGTACGCAATCGCCCAAAGGTTTTCAACGCCTTGTCCGCGGTCTTGAGCAGCAGCGGATTGGCCATCACCGTGGCCCGCGTCTTGCGCACCGGCACCCGCATCATCCAGTGGACCCCGGCCGCCACACCGGCCCTGGCCACCCGGCCCTCGGCGACCTCCAGCTCGCCGTTCTTGAGCTTCTCCTTGTACTCCTTCTCGCCCCGGCCCATGTCGATGACCTGGACGCCCGACGCGGCGGCCGCCTCGGCCATCGCCAGGTGGTGGATGAGCCCGGGGGAGTACTTGGCGTAGGAGGTGTCGTAGGCCGGGAACCAGCCGGCCAGCGTCGTGCGGGTGCGCACCCCGAAGTGCCCGGCCACCGGCACGTCGTCGACGTAGACCATGTCGAGGACGCCGGCGAAGCTGTCGGACCGGGTCGCGAGCAGCCGCTCGACCAGCTCGACGATCCACCGCTGGGCGAACCGGTCGGTGCGCCCGGTACGCCGGTACTGGTCGGTCTTCCAGCCGAGCAGCGTGTGCAGCGGCCCGGTGTCGGTGATCGCGTAGTCGTGGCGCACCGTCCCCGACTCGCGCTGCAGCTTGCGCGACTTGGCCAGGGTCGACTTGTACGTCTTGCCGGACCGCGTCCGCAACGTCTCGGTGTAGGCGCCGTAGCCGTCGCGCAGGTCGATGATCGGCGAGGGGTGCGTGGTGTGCCGCCCGTCGAGCAGCGGCTGGCCCGAGACCAGGTGGTCGAACTCGTAGACCGACAGCCCGCAGGCCTTGATCAGCCGGCGTGGGTCGAGGTCGAGGCCCTTGGCGTGGACCAGGCCCTGCGCGTCGGTCAGCCCCGCGGCGACCGGCTTGCCGATGCCCAGCGGATGGCGTTCGAAGGGGAGGAAGCCGACGATGTCCGGCCCGTCGTACAGGACGGCCACCCGGACCACATCGCGGAGCTCGCCCACCGTGACCGTGAACTCCGGGGACAGGAAGGGGTTGTCGAAGGCGGCGTCGGACTCCTGCAGGGCGCGCCATCGGCTGAGTTCGGGCTGTCCCAGATCGCGAGGGTGGGCAACGGTGACGCGCATGGGCTCCTACTGTCGGCTTACCACAACCTGACCAGCGTGCGGTCAGAGGTGTATGGCCAGGTTAAAGGATGAGCATCCATGCCTGGGATGTGCCGGGCCTACTGTTATGCAACTCTCAGCTGGCTTTCAGGACCGAGTGGCGTTCTAATGTGTGTCCATGACCGTACCAGGGATCGACTGGCCGCGACTGGTGTCGTGGCTGGGCAGGAACGTGCCGGACGCAGGGGAGCCGCTGTCCGTCTCGCTGATCTCCGGAGGCAGGTCGAACCTGACCTACCTGGTGGAGGCGCGCGAGCGCCGGCTGGTGCTGCGCAGGCCGCCGCTGGGTCACGTGCTGCCCACCGCCCACGACATGCGGCGGGAGTGGCGGGTCATCTCCGCGCTGGCGCCGACGCCCGTACCGGTGCCCGAGCCCGTCGCCTTCTGCGCCGACGAGGACGTGGTCGGGGCGCCGTTCTATCTCATGGGGTACGTCCCCGGCGCCGCCGTCCAGACCAGGGACGAGCTGGGCGAGCCGACGCCGGCCCAGACGCGGCGGCTGTCGGAGCGGCTGGCCGAGGTGCTGGCCGCCATCCACGCCGTGGACTACCGCGAGGTGGGGCTCGGCGACTTCGGCCGCCCCGAGGGGTACCTGGCCCGGCAGCTCGACCGGTGGTGCCAGCAGTGGGAACGGTCGAAGACCGCCGACCGGCCCGACTACGACAGCCTGGTACGGCGGCTGCGCGAGCGGCTGCCCGCCACCTCCGACAGCACCCTGGTGCACGGCGACTACCGGCTGGACAACACGCTGGTGCGCCTGGCGCCGCCGCCGGCCGAGATCGAGATCATGGCCGTGGTCGACTGGGAGATGTCCACGCTCGGCGACCCGCTGGCCGACCTGGGGCTGACGCTGACGTACTGGCACGACCGCGGGGACGACGAGCGGGCCCGCATCCCCGTGGCGGGGGACGTGACGGTGGCGCCGGGGTTCATGAACGCCGCCGAGTTCGCCGCCCACTACACAAAGGTGTCAGGTCGCGATATTTCAGACCTTGGGTTCTATGCGGCTTTCGGCAATTTCAAGCTCGCGGTGATCGTGGAGGGTATCCACGCCAGGTTCAAGCAGGGTAAGACCGTGGGGGAGGGGTTCGACCGCATCGGCGCGGCCGTGCCGACGCTGATCTCCCGCGCCCATCGCATGCTCGATCAGCCCTGACCCCGCAAGGAGCCCCATGAGCACAGTTGCACTCATCACCGGAGCGGCCAGCGGCATCGGCGCCGCGGTGGCCCGGCGGCTGTCGTCGGGCGGCGCGAAGTGCGTCCTCGTCGACCGCGACGGCGAGGGCGTCGAGCGGGTGGCCAAGGAGGTCGACGGCGCGTGGCTGGCCGCCGACGTCAGCACCGAGGAAGCCTCGCTGGAGGCCGTCGCGCTCGCCGAGCGGCGGTACGGCCGCCTCGACCTGGTGCACCTCAACGCCGGCATCTCGGGGGGCGTCAACCTGGCGGCCTTCGACCTGGAGCGTTACCGCGCGGTCGTCGGCGTGAACGTGGACGGCGTCGTCTTCGGCGTGCGCGCCAGCGTGCCGCTGCTGGCCAGGTCGGGCGGCGGCGCGATCGTGGCCACGTCCTCGCTGGCCGGGCTGGTGGCCTTCGCCGGCGACCCGATCTACACCATGACCAAGCACGCCGTCGTCGGCCTGGTCCGGGCGCTGGCCGAGCCGCTGTCCCAGCAGAACATCCGGATCAACGCCGTCTGCCCCGGATTCACCGACACTCCGCTGGTGGCCGCCGCGCGGGAGATGTTCGTCGATGCCGGATTCCCGCTGCTCACGGCCGAGGACGTCGCCGCCGCCGTCGAGTCCGCCTTCTACGCCGAGACGCCGGGCACCCTGCTCATCGTGCAGCCGGGTAGGCAGCCGGTGCCGTACCGTTACTCCGGGGTTCCCGGACCCGCGGGCGGTCAGCGCCCACCCGCTTCCGATTGATGGCAAGTCTGCTGCAAGCGGAACGATTACCGTCATAAGGGCCGGGCACTGCCTGGCCTTTGTACGTTGCGTGATGGTAAGGAGCGTTCCGTGATTCCCACCGAGGGCAGACACGCGCGCAAACGGTCGCCATGGCCGATCGCCCTGGGGGCCGGCGTCCTCGCGGTCGTGCTCGTCGTCGGCATCATGGTCTACGCGGGCATGCGGTCGAGCTCGCGCGAGGGCTTTCGGGGCGGCGAGGTGGCCGAGGTCGGGCCCACCCAGGCGCCGCCGCGGCTCGAACAGCCGCCCGTGCTCCACGACTGGCCCCGGTGGGGCATCACGCACACGCAGTACAGCACCGAGACCGAGCCGCGACAGGTCGTCGAACAGGCCAGGGGCATGCTCGGCCGGGTCCCGATGCTGCAGAACCAGCACATCATGGGCTGGGGCGTGGGCAACCCCGAGCCGAGCCCCGGCCAGTTCAGCTTCCGCGACCTCGACCGGCGGCTGACGTTCATGGCGTCGTCACGGGCGGTGCCGGTGATCACCCTGTGCTGCGCGCCCGACTGGATGAAGGGCGGGCAGCCCGGGCGTACCGACTGGAGCAAGAACCACACCGTCGCCCCCAAGCCGGAGCACTTCGACGACTACGCCAAGCTGGCCGCGCGGGTGGCCCGGCAGTACCCGACCGTCAAGTACTACATGGTGTGGAACGAGTTCAAGGGCTTCTGGGACCCCTCGACCAACCGCTGGGACGCCGAGGGGTACACCCAGCTCTACAACAAGGTCTACACGGCGTTGAAGAAGGTCGACCCGCAGATCAAGGTGGGCGGCCCGTACATGCCGATCGAGAGCGGCTCGGGCGGCGGGCCCTCCGAGCTCAAGGGCCCGTGGGGGACCGTCGACCAGCGGGCGCTCGACGCCATCGAGTACTGGATCCAGAACAAGAAGGGCGCCGACTTCATCGTCGTGGACGGCGCCTCGATGACGACCGACAAGGGGAACGTTCCCGACGACTTCGGCGCGCTCGGCAAGTTCGGCGCGATCACGAAGTGGCTGCGGGAGAAGAGCGACGACCTGCCCGTCTGGTGGGCCGAATGGTACGTCGAGCCGGAGAACTCCGGCTGGAGCGAGGAGCGGCGCACGGCCGTGCAGGCGGCGGCGCTGATGGAGTTCGCCAGGAGCGGCGTCACCACCGCCCTGTACTGGAACCCGCAGGTGAAGGGGACGGGCCAGTGTGACGGCTGCCTCTGGGTACCCGGGCGGGGGGACGAGATGCCGATGGCGGGGCTGCTGAGCGGGTTCACCCGGTGGTTCCCGGCGGGGGCGCGGCTCGACAGCGCGGTGACGTCGTCCGACCCGAAGGTGAAGGTGCTGGCGCAGGAGCAGCAGGTCGTCATGGTGAACACGTCCGACCGGGAGGTGACGGCCACGGTGGACGGCAAGGCGGTGACGCTGGGGGCGTACGAGATCAAGTGGGCGGGACGAGGCGGCGCCTGACGCCCCCGGCGCCTTCGGCGCCCATGGTCCCCAACCCCGGGCCCCTTCGGCACTATGGTCCACCCGTCCCGTTGCCTGGTTACCGGGTGGGCTTGCTGGAGCCCACCTTGGAGAGGCGCCTTCGGCCCTCAGGTTGCCGCTCTCGGCGGCTTCGGCACCCCCTGGTTGGCGTGCCGTTGCTCGGTTACCGGCGAAGTGCTGCGTTCAGCCCGCGCCTCGACTGCTGGGGTTCGCCGGCCGACCTGCTGCCACCGCAGCACCGTCACCCCCCGTCGAACCCCCATGGGAGGTCCCGCGGCATCCCCTCACCACCCCCACCGGCCTGCCCCCAAACCCGCCTCGCCTCACCCCCGGCCCCTCTCGACGCCAGAGCCCGCGCCCAGGCATCTCGACACCTGAGCCCGGCGTCTCGCCCCTGGAGCCCATCCAGGGGCAGCCGCCCGGCACGGTCCACCGCTTCACCGATCCGGACACCCGTGAACGTAGAGTGGTGCTCCATAAGCTGAAAGTGACCGACTTGTGATGCCGGGGACCGTGATGACCGACAGCAACGCCGAGCCGCCCATCGTGCACATCCTCGACCCGATGAGCGCGGCCTACGACGCCGCCTTCGCCACCTTCCTGGCCCACACCGACCAGAAGATCCGGGCCCGCGAAGAACTGGCCCGGATCGTGGGACGGCTGCCCCACCGCCGTACGTTCGTCGACGCCGGCGCGGGGACGGGCGAGACCACCGCGTGGCTGGCCCCCAGGTTCGACCGGACGATCGCCATCGAGCCGAACGAGCACCTGCGGGCGGAGCTGGCCCGCCGGTGTCCCGAGGCCACGCTCCTCAGCCAGGACATCGCCACCGCCGATCCGGCGGAGACGGCCGACCTGGTGTTGTGCGCGCACGTCCTGTACTACCTGCCGCAGCAGTCGTGGCTGCGCCAGCTCCAGAGGCTGGCCTCCTGGACGGCCGAGGGCGGCTTCGTCGTGGTCGTCATGCAGAACCCGGACAGCGACTGCATGCGCCTGCTGCGCCGCTTCACCGGCCACCGCTACGACCTGGACGCCCTCGGACGCGCCTTCGCCGCCACCGCCGGCACCGAGTGGGAGATCGGCATCAGCACCGACCCGGCCTCCGTCACCATGCCCGACCTGGAAACCGCCCTGGCCGTCGCGCAGTTCATGCTGAACGTCGTCCCGCTGTCGCAGCCGCCCGCCATGGACGAGGTGGCCGCCTACCTCCAGGAGCACTTCCGCACCCCGGACGGCTACCGCCTGAGCTGCGACCAGGACTTCCTGGAACTCCAGCGCAACGGCTCAGACGCCTGACAACCACCGCCCGAACGGGCTGGCCTGAGGGGTCGCACGTCTGAGGGGTCGCACGTGTGAGGGGGCCGCACGTGTGAACGGCTCAGCGGCGGCCCGACATCCCCCGAAGGTCCCGGCGCGGCCCCGACGGACCTCCGCGATCGCCTCTCATTCCCCCTGGGCGCGCGGTGGCGTGACGGCCATCGTGAAGGCGGTCTCCGTGAGGAGTGTGTGGTCGAGCGGGATGTGCGGTCGTGTGCCGCGTTCGAGCTGCTGGAGGCCGAGCACCACCGCCAGCGCGAGCAGCGCGCGCCGTTCCGCCTCCTCCTCGTCGAAGCCCAGCCCCACCAGAAGCCCGGCGACGAAGTCGACGCGGCGGCGGGTGACCCGGGTGACGATGTCGGCGACGCCCTCGCGTTCGGCGTCGAGGTAGAGGCGGCTCTCGCCGCCGCGCCGCCCCGCGCGGGCCGCGACCGTGCCGAACAGGGCGCGCAGCCGGGCGCGCGGCTCGGTCTCTGCGGAGGCGGCCGCGATGATGTGCTCGGTCTCCTCGGCCTCCCAGCGCACCATGACCGCCCGGACGAGCGCGCCGCGGTCGGCGTGGTGCCAGTAGAAGGAGCCCTTGGTGGTGCCGAGGTCGCGGGCGACGGCCTCGACCCGCACCGAGTCCAGCCCGATCTTGGTGAACCGCGCGTACGCCGCGTCCACCCACTGTTCCGCCGTGATCCGGCCCCCTTGCGCCATTCGCCATACGGTACCGTATAGTCCTCTCCATACGGCACCGTATGGAGGCGTCATGAGAACACCCGTCTACTGGTCGTCCGCCCTGGACGACATGCCCGCGCCCGACTACGCCGACGTGATCGTCGGCGTGCTGCCGCCGCGCGCGACCGACGACCCGCGGGCCTGGGCGAAGGCCGTCTTCTCGATCAGGTCGATGCCCCGCTGGATCACCGCGGCCCTGTGGCTGCGCCAGGCGGTCGTGCCGCTGGTCGGCATCCCGCGCGCGCCGCGCGACGTCTTCCGGGTCGCCCGGGTCGAGGGGGAGGAGGCGCTGATCGTGGCCGACGACCGGCACCTGGACTTCCGCTGCGGGGTGGGGGTCGATCGCGAGGCCCGGCTCGTGCGGGTCACGACCACCGTCCGGCTGAAGGGCCGGCGCGGCCGGCTCTACTTCTGGCCGGTACGCCTCGTGCACCCGATCGTCGTCCGGGCCATGCTCCGCTCCGCCCAGCGCCGCCTGGCAGCGCCCTAGAGGGTGACGACGACCTTGCCCGTGGCGTGGCCCTCCTCGACGTGGGCGATGGCCTCGGGCACCTGGTCCAGCCGGTACGTCCGGCTGACGACCGGGACGACCTCGCCCGCCTCGATGAGCCCGCGTACGGCGGCCAGCGCGTCCCGGTTCCCGGCCGTGACGAAGTTGACCAGGCGCTGACGGACGAACGGCTTCGTCGCGACGACGCGCAGGATGCGACCGGTCGGCCCGAGGAGCGACCCGCCGTTGGAGCCCGAGTTGGGGACGTAGGTGCCGACGGGGGTCAGGGCGCGCCGGTAGTCCGCGAGACGCCGGTCGCCGACATTGTCGAGGATGACGTCGTACCGGCCGGCGTGGTGAGTGAAGTCCTGTCTGGTGTAGTCGATGACCTCGTCGGCCCCCAAGGACGCGACCAGGTCAGCCTTGCCGCCGCTGCACACGCCGGTCACCTCGGCGCCCAGCGCCTTGGCGATCTGCACGGCGAACGTCCCCACTCCGCCCGCCGCGCCGATGACCAGGACCTTCTGCCCCGGTTTGACCTCGCCTCTGGTGGCCAGGGCCTCGTAGGCGGTCAGCGCCGCCAGCGGCACGGCCGCCGCCTGCTCGTACGTCGAACCGGACGGCTTCTCCAGCAGCACCTTGTCCTGGGGGACGGCGACGTACTCGGCGAAGGCGCCCCGGAACTGGCCGAACACCTCGTCGCCGGGCTTCAGCCGGGTGACGTTGCGGCCCGTCGCCTCGACCTGTCCGGCCAGGTCCATGCCGAGCCCGTCGAACCTGGGCCGGCGCAGCCCGCAGACGGCCCGCATCACGTACGGCAGACCGCGCACGAAGTGCCAGTCACCCGGGTTGACGGACGCGGCCCGCACCCGGACCAGCACGTCGTCGTCGCCGACCGGCGGCGGCTCGACCTCACGCAGTTCGATGACGGCCTCGGGCGGCCCGTAGGCGGCGTAACGGATGGCCTTCATGGCACGCTCCTATTCGACGGTTCTGAGGATCTGCTCGATCGACGCCGTACGGGCGCGCAGCTCGGCCAGGTCGGCGGCCGAGCGCTGCTGGGCGTCAAGGGTGTTCTCGGCAAGCTGCTCGAACCTCTGCACGAGCCGGCGCAGGTCGTCCTTCTGCAGGGCTTCCAGCTTCGCCTTGCGGAAGTCGAAGAGGCCGACGATGACCAGGCAGATCAGGAAGCCGGTCACGAGCAGCACGCCGAGGATGAAGATCACCTCGGGCCAGGCGGTGGGCATCAGGGGTGCTCCTTGGGCTCCGGGTCGGGCGCGGTGATGGTCTTGGCCGCCTCGGCCAGCGCCGCTGCGGTGAGGTGGACGTCGAAGTCGGTGACCTCGTAGTACTTCATGGCCTTGCCGTCCTCGGAGAGCTCCAGCGTGCCGACGATCAGGCCGGCCGCCTCCAGCCGCCGCAGGTGCATGTGGAGGAGCGGACGGCTGACGCCGATCTCGCGGGCCAGGTGGCTCACATAGTCGCGGCCGGCGGCCAGGGTCGCGACGATGCGCACCCGCAGGGGGTTGCCCAGCGCCGCCAGCATCTCGACCAGCTCGTCACCGGTCGGCCCGGCATCGGTCATGGTTTCCCGTCACGTGAAAGATTTTCCTTACACGTAGGAGCGTACATCGCCCAAGGGGTCTTTGGACAGACGATTTCAGACGGCTCGCGCGGAGTCGCGGGTCTTGTGCCGCTCGCCCGTGGGCCTGCGCCAGTACGTCAGGAAGCGCAGCACCCACTCCACCGGCCCGTACCGGTGGTCCTTGAGCCACCAGTGGCTGTAGAGCACCTGGACGGCGAAGATGGCCAGCGCGATCAGCACCTCGACGGCGGGGCTGACCCGGTCCACCAGGGCCAGGCCGTAACCGGTGAAGATCAGCGAACAGATCAGCGACTGGCCCAGATAGTTCGACAGGGCCATCCGCCCGGGAGCGGCCAGGGCCCGGCCCACCCGCGGCAGGTACGGCAGCACCCGCAGGAACGTGGCCGCGTACGCGGCGGCCAGCAGCGGCGCGGTCACCAGGTCGATGGCCTCGCCCAGGAACTTGTTCACCGTGCCGTTCCAGGCCGACTGCGTGTAGACGAAGGCGCCGGCCAGCCCGACCGTGAACCCGGTCCACTGCAACCGGCGCAGCGCCACCTTGTGCGCCGACAGGTCGCGCAGCACGCCCAGCTTGCCGACCGCCAGCCCGATCAGGCACGCGGCCAGCACCGCCGGCCCCTGGAACAGCACCCGCAGCAGGACGATCAGCGACAGCTTGCGCATGTGCTCGGAGATGATCTGCCAGAACACCCCGCCGAGGGCGGTGTCGGACCTGGCGGCCTCCGCGGTGCCCTCGGCGACCGTGCCGGACGCGTCCAGGCCGACCATCGCCAGCAGGGCCAGCATCAGGAAGCCGAACGCGAGCATCAGGGTCAGCAGCCCGGCCAGCACGATCGCGGTCTTGGGGCCGATCCTGCGCAGCACCAGCAGCGCGATCCCGACGAACGCGTACGTGGTGAGGATGTCGCCGGGGAACAGCAGCACCGCGTGGGCCAGGCCGATCAGCAGCAGCCCGCCCAGGCGGCGCAGGAACATCGGCACGAACGCCCGCCCCTGCCGGACGGCCGAGTCGAGCTGGAGCGTGAAGCTGTACCCGAACAGGAAGGAGAACAGCAGGTAGAACTTGTTCTCCATGAACAGCGTCACGGTCCAGCGCACGACCCAGTCGAGCGAGGAGTCGAAGCCGGGCTCCGCCATCCCGGCCATCCGGTAACCGGAGGCCAGGAAGGCGATGTTGACGACGAGGATGCCCAGCAGCGAGAAGCCGCGCAGGGCGTCCACAGAAGTGATCCTCGCAGCCGCGAGTCGTGCATCGGGCATGGCGGGAAGTGTCTCCTGTGTCCTCATCAGGCCTACATCATCCCGCAAAACCTTAGCGTTTCCTGTGAATTCAGTTATTTAGTGCGATGTGGATAAATCTCTCCACGATCACTGCTATAGAGATCAAAAACGCCGGGATGGCCAGGAACATCAGCCCTCTGCGCGCCCGTCGTGCCCGGTTCGGCCCGTTCAGCCCGATGACCTCGTAGCCGAACAGCGCCACCCACGTCACGACCAGCGCCCCGATGCCGACGGGCGTCCACGGCGAGGTGGGGTCGCCACGTCCCTTGTAGGGGTTGGGATCGGGGATCTCCGTGCCCTTCACGAACTTCTTCCAGGTGTAGAGCGCGGCGTCGTCGTTGGCGAAGACCTTCTTCAGGTCGGGCGAGGCGTCCAGCGCGGCCCGGAACCGCTGTCCCCAGTCCTCCGGGAAGCCCTCGTTGAGCTGCAGGTAGCTGACCTGCCCGCGGCTCACCATCAGGTACGAGTTCCGCGGCTGCTCCTTCAGCTTGGCCACCGCGTCGGCGATCTGCGTCGGGTCCTTGTGCACCAGCGCCTGCACGCCGAAGTTGACCAGCTCGACGTCCCGCTCACCCCACGGCAGGGTCGGCGTGACCTCCGGGCCCTCCTTGGGCACCAGGTAGAGCACCTTGGCGCTCGGCTTGTCGTGGTCGTAGACGTAGTGCAGGGCGGCGACCTCGCCGGTGGTGACCCGTTCGAACTTCTCGTTGCCGTACCGGGCCAGCAGGAACGCGAAGGCGAACAGCACCGCGAAGCAGGCCGCGAGCACGACCGAGATCTTCCTGGTCAGCTCGGGGTTGAAGCGCACGTTACGCCTGCGCAGCGGCACGGTCTCCTCGCGCACGTCCGCGCTGTCGGCCGGCAGGTTCGGGAAGAACGCGTAGGCGGCCAGCAGGCAGGAGCCCGGCAGCGCGAACATGTAGATGCGCAGCCCGATCTCGCCGCCGTAGCTCTGCAGCCCCAGCGCGAGCACCGGCACGCACAGCAGGATCAGGGCGGACCGGTCGAACACCCCGCGGCGCAGCCGCCGGAACAGCCCGGCCGCCGCCAGCGAGAGGATGACCCCGAGGATGCCGAGCCGCGCCTGCAACACCAGCGCGTGCGCCGGGTCGCTGCCCTCGACGCGGTCGGAGGTGGCGCTGCCGATGTTCTGCAGGATCTTGCCCAGGCCGCCGAAGATCGCGTCGATCTGGCCCGCCCAGAACCCGACCGTCATGTAGCTGATCCACGCCAGCGTCACGAGACCGAGGAAGAACGGCAGCGCCCACGTCAGCGAGGTCCGCTTGAAGATCAGGAACGCGGTCACCACGCCGAGCATCATGAACGGCGTGATCTGGTGCGAGGCCACCGACGCGAAGAACAGCGCCAGCAACATCAGCAGCATCAGCAGCTTGTCGGCCCGGTAGGTGCCGGTGTTCACGATCTCGCCGGGCGTCATCGCGTCGAGCTTGCCCAGCAGCTTGCGCAGCCCCTTGGGCGGGACCGGCTTGGTTCGCGGCTCCACCCGTCCGAACCAGCGCAACAGGATCGCCACGAACGCCAGATACAGGGCGAAGGTGAACCCCTGTGGCGAGAAGTAGTCCTGCCCGATCCACTGCACGAGGATGAACAGCAGCGCCGCGAACCAGCGGGCCCGCGTCGTCGCCACCACCTGGCGCAGGATCAGGACGAACGGGAGCAGGTAGAGCAGGTTCGACAGGAGCGGCGTCCACTGCAGGATCGTCGTCATGTCGGTGATGCCGGCGGCCTTGGTGACGAACGCGAACAACGCGAAGAAGCCCGGCCAGCCCATGCGGGCGTCGATGCTGATCGCCGTCTCGCCCGTCCTGGAGATGAACTCCACGAAACCGGCATGGATGTACGCCGTGGGGAAGCGCGGCTCGCTGGCCACCAGCGCGCCCGCGCCGTGCAGGGCGAACGTGATGGCGGCGATCTGGAACAACAGCAGGAACTTGCGGTCGGTGCTCTGGGCGACCGTGACGAAGAACGACACGATCATGATCAGGATGGCGATGAACGCCGTCGCAGGCAGCGCCGAGATCAGGCCCAGGCCGTTGATGTTCGCCGGGTCCACACCCCGCAGCGGGCCCGGGGGCACGCGCAGGGCGAGGATGTACATGAGCAGGCCCTCGAGCACGAGGACGACGGGCAACCACTTGGGCGCGCTGGCGATCAGCGCCCCGACCCGCCCGCCGGCGACCCGGCCCTTCTGCCCCGCGGCCACGGGCGCGCCTTCGCCGCCCCGCGGGCCGCCCACGACCTGCCCGTCACCGGAAGCCGCCGGAGCCCGCTCGACAACCGGAGCCCCGACCCCCGACGCCACAACACCCCCAGCGGCACCGGCAGCGGCCGTACCGCCACTGGCCGTCCGGGAAGCAGGCGCCCGGAAGGCTACGGTCCTGCCGTCACTCTCACCATCGCCCTCGACGGCAGCCCCACCAGGACGGCCCGCCTTGGAACCCGCGGCACCAGCCCCCTCGGGCCCGCCGCCCTGGGAACCGGACACACCAGACGCACCGGCGCCGGTAGTACGGGCGGCGTCCGCGCCGGACGCGCCCGCGTCGGCGACACCGGGACGACCAGCGCCCGCCCCGCCGTTCGGCGAAGTGCCCTTCGCGTCGGACGCCCCAGAACGAGCGGCCCCCGTCGCAGGTGACCCAGCCGATCCGGAGCCCTTCGAGTTTGTGGGTGCCGCGGGGCTCTTCGAGGAGGTGTCGCCGCTGTCAGCAGTCGTGGGGGAGCCGCCCTTGGCAGCCCCGGAGGCGGAAGCCTGGGAAGACCCCGCCGCAGGCATCGGCATGGTCCCGGCAGCCGACAAGCCCTTGGAGTCCGCAGCCGCGCCGCTCGCAGCCGCGCCGCTCGAAGCCGCGCCGCTCGAAGCCGCGCCGCTCGAAGCCGCGCCGTCCGTGGACGCCCCCTCGGGGCCGGACGGGCCGGCCGCCGGGGCCGGGGCGTGGGGTGCCCTGGCGGTGAACGCGTTGGGCCCCGCGGACTCGGGCTGCCCCTCCGCCTCGCGCTCCGCGAACGCCTGCGAAGGCCCCGCAGCGGGCTCGGCAGCGGGCTCGGCAGCGGGCTCGTCAGCCGTGGGCGGGTGGCCGATGTGCACGGCTCCGGGGACGCGGAAGGCCGTCGTCGTCTCGGCGTTCACCTCCGCCGAGGAGTCGGACGCCTCCGGCGCCTCCTCGTCCGACTCCGGTGGGGACGCCGGCGCGCCCCCTTGACCGTCGTCGAACGTCAGCCGCGGGATCACCCCCGTGGCCTCCGGATCGAAGGGCGTCTCTGTCTCCTCCCCGGCGTCCTTGCGAACGTCGGAGGAGCCGGTCTTCCCCTTAGTCATGCCATCGCCGTCCCGTTGCCTCACGTTGACCATCATGCGGCCCCGGACGACCCCTGAGTGACAGTCGGCTGCCCAGTTTCACCAAAATTGAGTATTTTGCGTAGATTTCCGAAGATCAGAAGTGCCACCAGCAGCTCGCTGCAGAGCAGCCCGTAACCCACCGCGTTCACCCCGAAGCGCGGGAAGAGGGCCACCGTGGACACCAGCACCAGCACCGCCAGCCCGATCTGCACGAGCGCCAGCGTGCGCGCGTGGCTCTGTGCCCGCAACGCGCTCAGGTACACCTCGATCAGCACTCGCGGCAGCACGGCCAGCGCCATCAGCCGCAGCAGCGTGGACCCCTCGTCGGCGAACTCGGCGCCGAAGACGGTCAGGATCAGCGGCGCCCCGATGATGGCCACCACGATGATCGGAGTCACGATCATGAAGCCGCGCCGCAGCGCCCGCCGGCAGTTCAGGGCCAGTTTGGAACGATCGAACGAACCCTCGACCGTCAGCGACACCGCCATGTTCATGGCCAGCAGCTCGATCATGCTGGCCAGGGTGTGGGCCATCGAGAAGCGCCCGAACGTGGCCTCGCCCACCTTGGTCGCCACCACCACGGGCACCAGGTAGACGATCGCCAGGATCGACAGGGTGCCGGGGAAGTCGCCGGCCAGGAACCGGCCGATCTGCCGCAGGCGGGGCGGCTCGTGGGCGGTGCCGAGGCTCTTGACGTGCCGGGGGACGACGACGCCGAAGATCAGCCAGTTGACCGGGATCAGCGCGAGCGCGGTGGGGATCATCCACGAGACGAAGATCCCGCCGTCGGGCAGCGCGCCGGCCAGCGCGACCAGCAGGCCCATCTTGACCAGGCCGAACACCAGGTTGTTGACCGGCACCCAGGTGGCCTTGCGCAACCCGGTCAGCACGACGTCCTGGAGCGTGAAGACGGCCCACACCAGCACCGAGGCCAGGAAGAACAGCCCCGGCCCGAACCCGGCCAGCACCGAGTACGTCTTCCCCCACAGCGGCAGCGTCAGCAGGAAGCCGAGCGCCGCGACCCCGCCCGTGGCGGCGGCCAGGCCGTAGCCGCGCAGGATCAGCTCGGGCGTGCGCCGCCCGGCCACCGGCAGGAAGCGGGCCAGCGCGCCCACGAAGCCGAGCGCGGTCAGCGACGCGAACAGCCGCATCGCGGTGATCACCGCCTGGCCGCGCCCGAACTCCTCGGGGGTGTAGAAGTGCGCCGCGAGCAGCCAGTAGCCCATGCCGAGGGTGCCCGTGACGACCGTGTTGGCCATCAGGGCGTAACCCTGGCGGAAGAGCGGATTACTGAGGTCGCGCAGGATCTTTCCCCGCAGGCTAGACATTTCCGCGCACCCGCTGCAGCCCGTACCTCGTCCGCCGGACGACCGCGTACCCCTTGGTGAGGATGCGTTCGCGCAGGTAGATGAGAGGTACGGCGTTGCCTTCGACGGCGCGCTTGAACATGCTGATGGTCGTCGGCTTGCCGACCGTCAGGCGGGGGATGGCGAGCATGTCGTGGCGGTCGGCCGCGATGGTGTTGCTCACGGCGCAGGCGGCGAAGTAGCCGGCCTTGCGCACCTCGTGGCGGACCCGGGCGCTGGAGTAGCCATAGGGGTAGGCCATGGTGGCGACCGGCGCGCCGATCTTCTCCTCCAGCAGGCCCTTGTTCCTGCGCAGCTCCTGCCGCAGATCGTCGGTGCGGAGCTGGTCGAGCTGCGGGTGGCTGTGGCTGTGGCCGCCGATCTCGATGCCGTTCTGGGCGGCCTCGCGGGCCTGCCCCCACGACAGCATGTCGTCGAGCGGACGGCCCGCGGCGTCCTTGCCGGCGTCGGACACCCAGCCGCTGGTCAGGAAGACCGTGGCCGGGAAGTTGTAGCGGTCGAGCAGCGGCAGCGCCTGGCTGTGGAAATCGGCGTAGCCGTCGTCGAAGGTCAGGACGATCGGCTTCGCCGGCACCGTACGGCCGTCGATCTTGTTCAGCGCGGCCACCAGGTCGCCCAGCGTGAGCGGGGTGAACCCGCTCTCCGACAGGTAGGCGAGCTGCTCGGCCAGGTCGGACGGCCGCACGGCGTGCGGACGCGTGTCGTCGTTGGGGCTGTCGCTGACCGAGTGGTACATCAGGATCGGAATGCGGATCATGAGCGTGCCACCTTCAGCCGTGCCGTGCCGACCACGTAACCCCAGGTCGTCCAGGCCAGGCCGACGACGATCGCGGCGGCCCTGCCGAGTCCGGACAGATCACCGCGCAGCGCGTCGCCCACGCCGCGCAGCGCGCCGAGCGGCAGCGTCTTCATCGCGTGGGCGCGCTCGCTGGCCAGGCCGTCCTGGGTGCCGACCTCCCGCGTGACCAGGGCCTTCGACAGGCCCTCGGCGTAGCACCTGGACCTGAAGTAGGCGAAGCCCTCGCGTTGCCTGGACACCTTGTGCCCGATGACCGCGCGGGGCTCGAACAGCATGACCGAGCCCGGCTTGCGCTGGCTCAGCCTGATGCAGAACTCGGTCTCCTCGCAGCCCAGCGGGCGCGACTTGCGGCCCTGCACGCTGCGGCCGATGCCGCTGTGGAAGCCGCCGACCTCGGCGACGACCTCGCGCAGGAAGGCGGCGTTGCCGCCCATGACGTTGCGGATCGGCGCGCGCACCGCGGGCATGCCGCGGTACGTGCACCCGACCGTCCAGTCGAACTCGTACGGGAACCAGCCGGGCCGGCGCTTCGACGCCCACAAGGGGTCGGTACGCCCGCCCACGCCCACCACACCGGATTCCTGGAAGCCCTCCTCCAAAGCCTCCAGCCACCCCGCGTCGGCGACCGCGTCGTCGTCGAGAAACGCGACGATCTCACCGGTGGCCGTGGCCACGCCGGTGTTCTTGCCGCCGGACAGCCCCTGCTCGTGCGTGTTCTCCACCACGATGGCCTGTGGATAGGCGCGCTTGAGCTTCAGGTGCAGGTCCGGATTGTGGTCGACCACCAGGATCAGCTCGTGTGCCGGGCGGCTCTGGTTCTCGACCGACTCGACTGCCTGCCTGATGTCCTCCCAGCGCTCTTCTGTGTAGACGCAGATGACAACAGACGTGTTCACAACGGTTCCTCTTACGCGACGCCTCGGTCAGCGGCGGGAGTGGCGGTGGGCTCAGGCTGAGGGGCGGAGGGCTGGCGGCGCCACTCCTTCAGGATCGTCTTGAGCACACGGAAGCCATCTCGTACGGCACGCAGGTTGCTCTCGCCGTGAATGCGGTTGCGCTCGTGGCTGGGCACCTCGTGCACCTTCAGCCCGGCCTTGGCCGCCCGCACGTTCATCAGGGTCTCGACCTCGAAGCCGTCGCAGTCGAGGTCGAGCACGTCGAGGTGACGCGCCCAGAACGCGTTGTAGCCGTAGCACAGGTCGGTGTAGCTGGTCTTGTACATCACGTTGACGATGCCGGTGAGGACCTTGTTGCCCAGGCGCCGGTTGAGCGTCAGGTCGTCGCTGCCGCCGCCGGCGGCGTAGCGCGAGCCCTTGACGAAGTCGGCCCCGGTCACGAGGGCGCCCACGAACGAGATGATCTCGCGGCCGTCCGTCGAGCCGTCGGCGTCGATCATGACGATGATGTCGCTGGTGCACGCGGCAAAGCCGGCGGACAGGGCGTCGCCCTTGCCCTTGCCGGTCTGCGTGACGATCTTCACGTTGGGCCGCAGGCGCTTGGCGACCTCGACGGTGTCGTCGACGGAGTTGCCGTCGACGAGCACGATCTCGTCGACCCACTGGGGGATCGTCGCGAAGACGTGCGGCAGGTTCTCGGCCTCGTTCATCGCCGGGACGACCACGCTCACCGTAGGGGAAATGGCCAGGTGAGGGGTGACGGGCGTGAAGCTGGAAGGGGGAGGCATGGAACGCAAGGGCGACTTCTGGACCTTGCCGTTGTGCTTGGTGATCTCGGGACTCATGACGAGGGATATCCTTCCGGGACCCGGCCCCGCTCACTGCACGGAGCCATCCCCGGGTGCTGCGGGAATGGCGGAGCCGACGAACGGTGCATTGTTGGGTCCTGTGGAGTGAGGGTGTGTGCTGGTGCCGGGGGTGGTGCCGGGAGCGTTCAGCCGGCTCCCGTTGGTTCTTTGACTACATTGGGTGACTCCTGCTGCTGCTGCATCGAGGTGCGCACCCGACCAAAGCCCTTGAGGACGCGGTCGGCCGCCTTATAAAGAGACGGTCGATCCAAGACGATTGTTCGAGCTTTGTTGAAAGGAGTTCGGCCCATCCAGTGGACGGCCGCGGTCGCGGACGGTCGTGAGATGCGGCCCTCGGCGACGTACAGGACCCCGCTCTTGAGCCAGTCTTTGTACTCCTTGCCGCCCTTGCCCATGTCAACCATGTGCATCCCGTCGTTCGCGGCGGCCTCGGCCATCTGCAGGTGATGGACGATGCCGGGCGAGTAGCGGGCGTACTCGGTGTCGTAGGCGGGGAACCACCCTACAAGCGTCGTGGCCGTACGGAGACCGAAATGCCCGGCAACAGGCACGTCCCCGGCATAAAGCATGGTGAGGATGCCGGAGAAGTCCGATGACTTCTCGGCATGCATCATGTCGATGAGTTCGACGATCCAGGGCTGGGCGAACCGGTCGACCCGGCCGGTTCGCCGGTACTGGTCGGACTTCCAGGCCAGGAGCGTGCGCAGGACCTCGGGGTCGGTGGCGTTCCACTCGAAACGCAGCCCGCCCTGCTCCCGGCCGAACTTGCGCTCCTTGTAGCGGACGGTCTTGAGGTTCTTGGGGGAGTTGCTCTTGACCTGCTCCAGCCAGGAGTCGAAGCCGGAGGTGAAATCCATCACGGGGGCCGGGCGCACGTCGGCCTCGTACGGGGCGAACGTCGGCTGGCCGGCGACCAGGTGATCGAAGTCGAACACGCTGAGCTTGCAGGCGCGCAGCAGCTGTTTGGCGTCGAGCTGCAGGTCGGGGACCGCGATCAGGCCGTGGCAGGTGGTCAGGAAGCCGCCGAGCGGCTTGCCGATGCCGAAGCTGTGCCGCTCGTACGGGAAGAACCCGGCGATGCGGTTGCCGTCGGAGATGACCGCCACCCTCACGTAGTCACGCAAGCGGTCCATCGCCACGGCGAACTCGACGGAGAGGAACGGGTTGTCCAGACTCGGATCGGCCTTCTGGAGCTCGCGCCATCGGGCGCGCTCGGAGTCTCCGAGGTCTCTCGGGCGCACTACCTGGATGTTCACCTTGCCCTGGCCCCCTGTTCGGTCTGCATGTTCTTCCCCCGGTACAACACGCGAAGCACGTACATGAACCCTCCGAGCACGGCGACCGTCGCCACGCCGGCTCTGGGCGACCATGCGTTGAACAGCAGCATGGCTTCGGCGAGGAGCACGTTCAGGACGAGGCTGGCCGCGGCTCCTACTGATAGTGCGGCAAGGGGGTCACGATCGCGCAACAGTCCCACCACTGCCGCCCCCGGCACCACCATGAGGAACAGGGAGATCAAGAACGGGCGCAGCGGGGTGTCGAGGTCGAACAGCGCGACCACGGCCCCCGCTATGCAGGCGAGCGCCAGCAGCCATGCCAGCGCTCTGCGGTGCTTGAGCATCTCCTGTTTCTCTCCTGCTCTTTCTGGTCAAGACATGGTTGATCGAATTTCATGGGACCAATCCGGGTCCGGGCACGTCAATGCCGACGCTTGGTGAGCCGTTGAGGTTCACCGGCATGGCGAAGTTTCTCGTGTGACTTCCGCCACACGACATGGTGACTCCGGGTTTCCGGGCGTGTTCCCCAAGCTAACCAGAATGCCCTATGTGGCCTATGATGTTCGAGCCAGGGTCCTGTTTATCCCGTTATGTCCGCTCTCTCTGGGGAGCTGTTCGTCACCCTTGGGGTGCCGCGTCCACATTCGAGGTCTGCGCCTCGCTGGGCGTCTCGGACGGCTCGGCGGTGGGGGTGGGCGGATCGGAGGGGGATCGGTTTCCGGGGCGCGGTCGGCGTTCCAGGCCAGCGGGCAAGTGGCGGCGCCGCCGTTCGAGGTGAACGAGACGCGGCCGCGGCCGCCGGCGCTCGGGTCCACGACGGTCACCCAGATCGACACCGAGCCGCCCGCTTTGACCGAGCCGCTGGCGGGGAACACGTCCAGGCCCTGTGACGCGGTCGCCACCCAGGAGACCGCGGCGTTGCGGGCGCGCAGCCCGATCTTGGCGGCGCCCGCGATCGAGGCGGGGCACGTCGTGCCGAGCCGGGCGACCGGCACGGGCCTGCGGCGGCTCACCGTGGGCGCGGCCGGCCCGCCGCTGGGCCGCCGGGCGGGCCGCCGGACCGTCGGCGTGGCGGAGGGGGACGTCTCCGGCGCATCGGCGCTCGGCGTGGGCTCGGGCGTCACGTCCTCCTCCGGCGCCGGCTCCGGGGTGAGCTCGGGGGAGGAGAGGGTGGGCGTGGGCGTCAGGGTGAGCGCGGTCTGTGCGGCGTCGCCGCCGTTCAGCACGACCACCGCCCCGGTCGCGGCCAGCACGCACGCGCCGGCCAGCACCACCGGCCCGAGGCGGCGCGGACGGCGGCGGCGCGAGCGTCGTTCGGCGGCCACCGGGAAGCCGGTCCGGTCGAAGTTGTCGCCGCGGTCGGTGATCAGCGTCCTGGTCTGGTCGCGCCCGGGATCGACGCAGGTGTCCACCACGCGGCGGCGCAGCGAGAGCGGCGGGAACTCGACCGGCACCAGGTCGAGCAGCCGCGACGCCGGGACCTGCCGGTGCTTGCCCTCGGTGCACACCTCGCACCCGGCGATGTGGCCCGACAGCCGCCGCCGCAGCAACGGCGTGAGCGGCCCCTCCCACGAGTCCACCATCGCCGACAGGTCCGGGCAGTGCGCGCGGCCCGTCTTCGCCAGGACGACCGCCGCGGCGGCGTTCTCCAGCTGGTCGCGGGCCCGGCCCAGCCGGGTGGCGGCCTGACGGGAGGTCAGCCCCAGCACCGAGGCGACCTCGACCGGCGTCAGGCCGTGACGCAGCGAGAGCAGGACGATCTCGCGCTCGTTCCCGCTCAGCTCGCCCAGCGTCTCGCGGACCAGCCCGGCCAGCTCGGAGTCCGGCTCCCCGGACGGCGTGGACGGCGGCGCCTGCGGCAGGCCCCCGGCGGGCGTGCCGCGGTGCGCCATCCTGGCCCGGACCTGGAACCTGGTCAGCGCGTACACCCAGGCGCGCAGGCGGCCGGCCTCCTTCAGCCGGTCCACGCAGCCCTGCGCGGTCACCAGGGCGTCGTGCACGGCGTCGGCGGCCGAGTCCCGGTCGCCGATCAGCGAGAGGGCGTAGTCGTAGAGCCGTTCGCCGTAGGAGTCGTACAGGGCGGCGGGAGCGTCGGTGTCGGCCCGCCGCAGAGCGGCGACCAGTTCCTGATCGTCGGCGCGGCCGACCGTCGGCCATCCAGGCACGGATTCCCCTCCCCGCGGGTGGAACGGGCGCTGAAGCCCCCACGCGGGAGAGGACGCCGCCTCGATCGGCCAGGTTGACCGGGGCGGCCGCGGTCATGCCCAACCGGCATGACCTCGTGATCCGTGTGACGGGAGTGGCTCAGCCGTCGCAGTCGGGAGCGCAGAGCCGGCGTTCCATGCCCTGGAGGAAGAAGTCGCGGACCTGGAGCACGTCCTTGGCGATGTACGCCTCGCCGCCGGTCGTCTTGGCCAGCGTGTCCATCTGCTTCCTGCCCGCCTCGGCCTCCGGCCCGAAGGCGATGAGCAGGATGCTGATCGGCCGCTTCGGGTTGTAGGTCTTCTTGAGGTACTGCAGGATCTGGGCGTTCGTGACGCCGCCGTCGGGGTCGTCGTTGCCCGCGCCGTCCGTGAGGATCAGCAGCGTGTTGATCTTGTCTTCCTGGTACGTCTTCGTCAGCTCGCCGTAGGCGGCCTTGATGGTGTCGTTCAGGCCGGTGTCGCCGGTGGCCTTGGCCTGGATCTGCCCGAACTGCCGGACCAGGGCCTGCTTGCGGAGCACGCCGTTGGTGGACTCGGCGAGCGGGCCGACGGAGACGAGTTCCTGCCAGTCCTTGCCCTGTCCGTCCATGTGCGTGGAGAACGTCCACAGACCCAGCTCGGAGTCGGCCGGGAACAGCCCCAGGCCCTCCATGGCGATCTTGTTGATGGCCTGCATGCGGGTCATGTTCGTGCCGGGGACGGGAAGCGCCATCGTGCCGGAGACGTCGAGCAGGGTGAGCAGCCGGGTGCCGAGGTTCAGCCGCGACCAGGTCTGCACCATCGCGGCCACGCTCTTGGCGTCGGGCCTCGGCAGCGCCTCCGGCTTGGCGGGGACGAACCCCTTCTCCTTCGTCAGCGTCTCGCCGGCCTTGCCGTCGGGGCTGCGGAAGCCCGCGTCGCGCAGGATCTTCTTGGCCGCGTCCGTGCCGAGGTCCTGCTTGAAGTCCGCGGCCGCCTTCTGGACCGCCGGGTCCTTGGTGACGATCGTGATCGGGTAGTCGAGGCTGAGCGTGCCCTCCTTGGGATAGAGGGCGACCACCGGGGCCTCGGGCTTCTTGGCGTTGTGGGCGTAGACGGCCTGCTCGGAGGCGACGCCGACCGGCACCTTGCTGCCCGACCTCACCGTCAGGCTGGCTAGCAGCGCCGCCGGGTCGGAGGCGAGCTGGCCGGAGATCTCCTTCAGCGCGCCGACCAGCGCCTTGTTCTGCCCGGCCTCCTTGGCCGAGGTGGCGGCGGCCAGCAGCGCGGCCAGCCCGGCCGAGTTCTTCTGCGGGTCGAGCGCCAGCACCCGGACCTTCCTGCCGGGACCGTCGGGGTTGGCCACGTTCGCCGCCGCGATCATGCCCGCCCAGCTCGGCGTCAGGCTGCCGGACAACTTCGCCGCGGCGGACTTGGCCGCCGCCAGCACGACGGGCGACAGGGCGACCGAGCCGGCGGGCTCGGGCAGCGCCGAGCCCGCGGGGGAGTTGCGGAGGTTGCCCACCAGCAGGCTGGAGTCGGCCACCCACACGTCCGCGCCGGACTTGCCGGCGGCCAGCCCGTTCGCGGTCTTGGCCGCCGCCTCCCTGGTCACGGTGACCTCGACGCACTTGCTGTCGATCGAGTGCAGGGCCTTGGTGTAGTTGGTGGCGATCTTGTTGAGCGCGGGGTGGATGTCGGGGGTGGCCACGACGCGCAGCGGCAGCTTGCCGGCCGAGCAGTCGTGCTCCCGATTGAAGATCACGAACGCCGCGACACCGAGGAGCACGGCCAGCGCGACGGCCCCGGCCAGCGGTACGAGCACCCTGCCACGCCCGCTGACCGACCGCCTGCGGGAGGGTGGTTCCTGGGCTCGGTAGCCGCCATCGAGCTCGTCTGTCCGGTGTCGCCCCACGATGTCCTCTTAGGTGTGTTGAGACCTTCCGGAGACCCTAGCGGGAGTTGCTCCGCAATACTCCGGGAACACTACTCGGTGGGCTCTGTGTGGCAAAACCGCTCTTTTGGTGCGCCTATTACGGAGAGTGGCGGTCAATGGCAGCAGGCGTGACCGCGCCAGGCGCGCGCTCCCTCACGCACCGCGACCGCCGCGAGGGCCACCGCCATGGCCGGATCCACCCACCACCAGCCCAGCGTGTTCAGCCACAGACCGGCCAGCACACCGGCCGCCATGGCGGCGCAGATCAGGTTCTGGGTGCCCTCGCCGGACGTCGCCGCCGACGCCAGCCGCGCCCCCAGCCGCCGCTTGACCAGCCCCAGCGCGGGCATGCTGACCAGGCTGACCGTCGTGACCACGATGCCGAGCACGGTCGGCGTGGCCCGGTGGCCGGCGTCGAGGTCGTGCGCGACGTGCACGACGAGGTAGGGGGCGAGCAACCAGAAGCTCACCGCCACCGCGCGCCTGGCGGTGGTCTCGGCGTGCGGCGAGAGCGTGCGGGCGCCGGTGAAGCGCCACACCACGATCAAACTCGCTCCGGCCTCGGCGAAGGCCGACAGCCCCCACCCGATCAGCGCGACGGAATGCGCGGACAGCCCGGCGGCCAGGCCCAGCGTGCTCTCCACGGCCAGCCAGGCGAGCGTGGCCACCGACAGCGCACGCGCGGCGCGGGCGGCTCGCAGCCAGTCGGCCGTCGCGGCCGGATGCTCATGAATCCGCTGGTCAGACACCATGAACCCCCGAACTCCCGGCTATCCGGCCGTCGACAGCGTTACGTAACGTACCCATGACTCAACGTGACCTTAAGCCCTGTGCGGCAAAGGATGTTCAAGATTCACCGGATAATGGCGGTGATCGCGTCCGGGGGAGGGATCGTGCCGTTCACGCCCAGTCACATCGCCGCCGTGCTGCCGCTGGTGGCCTCCGGACGGGTGCGGAGGTTCGCCGATCCGTGGGCGCTCGCGCTCGGGGCGATGGTCCCCGACCTGCCGATCTTCCTGCCGTTCCTGCCGGTCTACGGCGACTGGCACTCCTTGCCGGGCGTGTTCACCCTCGACCTGGCCGCGGTGCTGCTGCTCCTGCCGCTGTTCCATCTCGTGCTGCGCGATCCGCTGATCTCGCTGCTGCCGGCGTCCCTGGCCGGCCCGGCAGCGGTGCTCCTGCGCCGGGCCGGCTCAGGATCCTCCCGATGGCGGCCGGGGGCGTGATCGGCTCGGCCACGCATCTGTTCTGGGACTCCTTCACCCACTCCTACGCCTCCGCCCGCTGGGGCGCCTGGCCGGACACCCCCGTCTTCGGCACGACCAGGCTCTTCAGCGTGCTGCAGTACACCTCGTCGGCCGTCGGGCTGGCCGTGGTCGTGTGGTGGGCCTGGCGCGCGTTGTCCAGGACCGAGGCGGCCGACGTGCCGGGCCGCCTGCGGCTCGCGCCCGCCGTACGGTGGGCCGTGCTGGGCGCCTGCGCGCTCGGCACGGTCGCCGGCGCCCTCCTGTGGCCGCTGGTGGACGAGCCCAACCCCGCGTTCGGCTACCGGAGCGTGCTCACCAAGACGGGCGCGGGCACCGTGGTCGGGCTCTCGGCCGTCCTGGCCTGCTATGCGATCGTCTGGCACGTCAGGCGGCGCATGGCAGTATCGGAAGGTGCCTGACTACGTATTCGACGCCGACGACCCCCGAATCGCCGACTACACCCGGCTGCGGGACGTCGAGCTGCGCAAGAGCCTGGAGGCGGAGCGCGGCCTGTTCCTCGCCGAGGGGGAGAAGGTGATCCGGCGGGCCATCGCCGCCGGCTACCCCATCCGCTCGGTCCTGACCACCCGGCGCTGGTACGAGTCGCTGTCCGACGTCATTGGCAACGCCACCGTCTACGAGGTGAGCGACGAGCTGATGGCCGGCATCGCGGGCTTCCCGATCCACCGCGGCGCGCTGGCCTCCATGCGGCGCCTGCCGCTGCCCACGGCCGAGGACCTGATCAAGGGCGGCGCCCGCCGGCTGCTGGTCCTGGAGGACCTGGTCGACCACTCCAACGTCGGCGCGATCTTCCGCTGCGCCGCCGCGCTCGGCGTCGACGGCATCCTGCTCTCGCCGCGCTGTGCCGACCCGCTCTACCGCCGGGCGGTGAAGGTCTCCATGGGCGCGGTCTTCTCGATCCCGTACGCGCGGCTCGACGACTGGTACACCGGCCTCGGCGAGCTGCGGGCGGCGGGGTTCCAGAGCCTCGCGCTGACCCCCGACCAGGGCGCGGTCCCCCTCGACCGGGTCCCGATGGGCGAACGGGTGGCGCTGCTGCTCGGCGCCGAGGGCGACGGCCTGTCCTCACACTGGCTGCACGAGGCCGACCACGCGGTGTGCATCCCCATGAGCCCGGCCGCGATGGACGCCGGCGTCGACTCGCTCAACGTGGTGGCCGCGGCGGCGATCGCCTGCCACGGGCTGATGCGCTCCGCCGGGCGCTGACCGGCCGAGGGCGCGCGAATGGGTCTGGTGGCGCTACGAGCAGGGGTGTAACCCTGTAATCATGCAGACCCTGTTCGAGCACGCCGGCGGCGAAGAGGGCTTACGCCGCTTCATCGAGATCTTCTACCGCAGCCTGCTGGCGGACCCGCTGCTCCAGCCGCTCTTCGGCGAGGGCAAGTCGAGCCACGTGGACAACCTGACCGCCTTCACCGTCGAGACGTTCGGCGGCCCCGACACGTTCTCGGCGGAGATGGGCGGCTTCCCGCTGCTCATCGAGGCGCACCGCGGGCTGGGCATCGAGGAGGCCCAGCGGCGGCGGTTCGTCGAGCTGTACATGGACGCCGCCGACGCGGCCGGGCTGCCCGGCGACGAGCCGTTCCGGGCCTCGCTCCGCTCGCACGTGGAGTTCGGCACGCAGGTGGCGTTGCAGAACTCCCACGCCGAGACCGACGACCAGCTCCACCCGCTGCGCGAGGTGCCGCGCTGGGACTGGGAGCGGCCGCCGGAGTAGCCGGTCAGGGGCGGTCGGTGTCCTCGGTGAGCCAGTCGGGGTAGGCGTCGATGTCGTGCAGCACCGGCTGGGACTCGACGGTTCCGGTGCCGCCGTTCGCGCCGATGTGCGCCGCCAGCTCGGCGGCCTGTTCGCGTGGTGTGATGAGGGTGAGCTGCCAGGAGACCCCGGCCTGCGCGGCCGGGACTTCCGCGATGTCGATCGAGGTGGCCAGCCCCGCGAGCAGGATCGTGTGCGCGAGCGCGGCGGCCTGCTCATGGCCTTCGATCGTCGTGCGGACTTCGAGGAATTCCGCCATGATCTTCCTTATTGCGGAGGGGTACATTCACCACCCTATCTGCGTGAATCGACCATGGGGTCGGCTTCTGGTGGCGAAAGTCCGCCTGGGTGGCGTCGGTTGCGACGAGCCGGTACCCGAGATCTGCGGCCTCAATCGCGACAGGATGCGGCAAGATGTGATCCGCCGATCACCGAGAGCGACCGACGGAGGTCCCGTGAAGCCGACCTGGATCATCGCGGCCGCGGTCGCGGCCACCCCGCCCGCCTTCACGACCCCGCACGCCTGGACGACCCCGCGCGCTGGAGCGGCCGCCCGCCCGGCGGCGACCACGCACCCGCGGGCCGCCTCTGCCGACCGCAGCGCACTGACCTGCGCCGTCAGCTCGCCGGCGGGCCGGCCGCTGACCTTCAGCCCGCGCATCGGCCTGACCGCGCGGCCGGTGTCGGCCCGCGGCAACCTCCAGCTCACCGGCTGCCTGTCGGGCGACGGCTCGGCCCCCTACCTGCGCTCGGGCTGGGTCGCCCTGAAGAGCGTCGGCCGGGCCTCGTGCGCGAGCGCCCGGCAGGTCCACGGCACCGCCCGTATCACCTGGTTCGGCCTCGACGGGCGGCCGGTCGGCACCTCGGAGGTGCGTACGCGGGCCGACCGGCTGGCCACCCAGAGCCCGGCCGACAGCTTCCTGACCGGCACGGTCGTGTCGGGGCCGCTGGCCCGCGAGGGCGTCCGCGGCACGATCACGCCCGCCATGGGTCTCCTGGCCTGCGCGACCGGCGGCCTGAGCACGCTGTCCGCGGCGGGCCGGCTGACCTTCGGCTGACCTTCGCGGGTCAGCCGCCGGCGATCTGCTCGCCCGCGAAGTCCAGCAGTTGCTCGGCGGTGCTGAAGCGGCGCTCGTCCCCGTCGTGCAGCAGGACGCCGAACACGCGCCTGCCGCCGCGGTCGCCCGCGAACAGCAGGCAGTACTGCGCCGCGTTCGTGTATCCGGTCTTCACGCCCACGACGTCCGCGGAGCGGCCGAGCAGCTTGTTGGAGTTGCGCCAGGTGTGCGCCCGGTGCAGGCCCGACTTGGCGACCTTGTACACCTTGCTGCCGACCACCGTGCGGAAGACCGGGTCGGCCATCGCCCGCTGTGCCAGCTTGACCTGGTCCACGGCGGTCGAGTAGCCGCCGTTGCCCGGCGTGGGCAGTCCGTCGGGGTTGGTGTAGCGGGTGTCGCCGAGGCCGAGCGAGCGCGCGGCCCGGTTCATCTTGGCCACGAACGCCGTCTTGCCCGGCCCGTACTTCCTGGCCAGGGCGTTGGCGGCGTCGGCGCCCGAGGGGAGCATGAGGCCGTACAGCAGGTCCCTGGCCGTAAGACGCTCGCCCGTCCGCAGGCCGGCCGTGGTCGCGCCGTTGCTGGTGGCGTGCTTCATGTCGGCGGCGGTGACGGTGATCGGTTCGTTCAGGCGTCCCTCGCGCAGGACGACGTAGGCCGTCATCACCTTGACCAGGCTGGCGACCGGCACCCGCCGGGTCTCCCGCTTCGCGAAGTGGATCGTTCCGTCCGAGTCCACTACATATGCCGCGCCCGCTTTCACGGTCGGGACGTCGGCGGCCCGTGCGGCGGACGCCGGGTAAGAGATCCCCACAAGCAACGCGAGTACGGCAGAGCCGATGAAACCCCCAATACGCATGCCAGACATGTTCGCAGGAGATCAAGGGTTGGTTTGCGAAACTCGGCCGTAAGTGGCCCTCAGTTGGGGGTAAATGCTTGATAGATCCGACATCTGCGGGGAGACGAGGCCGTGGCAGGCAGGTTCATCATCAGTCAGGACGAGCGGGGCACGTTCCGTTTCGCGCTCGTCGCGAACAACGGGCAGACGCTGGCCGTGGGCGAGGGCTATCCGAGCAAGGCCGCCTGCGTCAACGGCATCGAGACCGTGCGCAGGAACGCTCCCGAGGCCGCCATCGACGACCAGACCCCGGCCGCGATCTAGGACGAGGCCAGGGCCTTGCGCCGACGGCGGACGAAGAACCAGGCCACGCCGGCCGCGACCGCGAGCAGCAGGACCAGCGCGCTGACGGGCGAGCGGGCGGCCAGCTGCAGCCAGCCCCACACCAGTGCCGTGAGCCCGAACCACCAGATGGGCGCCCAGGTCAGGCAGCCGAGCGCGCTCGCCACCACGTACCAGGGATAGGACACCCGCAGCGCGCCCGCCACCCACGGCAGCGTGTGCCGCAGCATGGGCACCCAGAAGCAGCCGTAGACGGCCAGCGCGCCCCACTTCTCGACGACGCCCTCGATCCGCGCGACGCGCTCGCGGCCGAGCCGCACGCCGACCTTGGACTCGTAGAGTTTCTCGCCGAGCTTGCGGCCGACCCAGTAGTAGACCTGGAACGCGCCGAACAGCGCAAGGATGAGAACGGCCCCCACCAGCCAGTACGGCAGCCCGAACCAGAACGGCCGGGCGGGATCGGGGAGGGCGGCAGCCGCATGCCACATGAGCCCGCTCACCCCCACTCCAACGCCTTAGGTCAGCCTTACCTTAGTCAAGGAAGAGGCGTTTCGCCACATCAGCTTGCAAGGCCGGGCCACCAGCTGCAAGTAGCCGACAACCACCCCTCAACCATCCCGCCCTATACCTGAACTGAGCAAAAGGGGTGTTGATCATGTCGTCGAGAAGCGCGGTGGTCCTGGCAGGCGGTACCGCCAACGCGGTCAAGCTCTTCGTGGCCGCGCTCGCCTTCACCAGCGCCTACGTCGGCTTCTCCACCTACAGCAGCGCCGGATCGGCCGCCGAGCCGGTGCGGACGGTCACCCTCTCGGCCCGCGAGCTGCCCATCACCGCCCCGGCCCGGCAGAGCGCCCCCGCCCGGGCGGGCGAGATCGCCCTCAGCGCCCTGACCGACGGCGCCCCCGGCTGCGGCAAGTCGTTCCTGGCCCGCAGCCTGCTGGTCAACCCGCGGCCCGGGACGACGGTCCTGTACCGCTGGAGGTTGTCGCGCTGGAGCCCGGCCGCCGGGACGTGGCGCACCTACCTGGCGGACCACTCCGGGTTCGCCGGCGGCAGCCAGAGCGTGGAGTGGCAGCCGCAGATCTCGGGCAACGCCGGGTGGTACCGGGTCGAGCTGATCGCCCGGCCCGGCGGGACCGTCACGAGCGAGCGTTTCCAGGTGAGCTGCTGACCGAGCGGCGCGCCGCCTCGACCCAGCGCGGCACGCCCACCCGCTGGGCCACCTCAAGAGCCTTCTCGTAGTGCTCACGCGCCGCGTCGGGCTGGCCGAGCCGGATGGCCAGGTCGCCCAGGGTCAGCGCCACCGGCCACAACGCCACGACGCCCGTGCCCGCACCGGCCACCCGGTCGGCGAACGGCTTGAGCTTGTCGTAGCAGTCGACCATGCGCTCGCGGTCGTCGAGCAGCATGCCCGCCAGGGCCCGCCAGGTCATCGCCAGCTCGTAGAGGAAGTCGGGCCGGACGGGCGGGCGGGTGGCGGCCACGGCCCTGGCGTCGTTGAGGTGCCCGGCCGAGGCCAGCGCGAGGGCGTAGGCGTCGAGCGTCCACTTGGCGCCGCGCTGGTGGGCCGCCGCCAGCAGGTCGACGGTCTCGGCCGCCCGGCCGTCGACGAGCTGCAGGCAGAACGCGGTGATCAGCGGGAGGTCCTGGCGGCCTTCCAGCATGCCGGCCCGCGCGGTCATCCTGGCGGCCTCGCGGTAGGCGCGTTCGGCGCCCGCGTAGTCGCCGGCGATCATCAGGCGCTGGCCGGCGTACCAGACGACGACGGCGGCGGGGGCCGACAGGTCGTACTGCTTGGCCAGGCGGTCGGCGGCGGCGGCGTGCTCGTCGGCGACGGCGAACTCGCCCCTGGCCGCCGCGCACTCCAGCAGCACCAGGTGGGCCAGGGCCTGCGTGGCCATCTGCCCCGAGCGCTGGGCGACCTCCAGCAGCTCCCTGCCGATGCCCTCACGGGTGTCGACGGCCGGGATGTCGTAGGACTGGCGCAGCCGGCCGCTCAGCGCCGCCGCGATCAGCGTCGGGTCGCCGCTCTGCCTGGCCAGCTCCAGCGCCTCCAGCGACGCCTGCCGCCCGCGCTCGGGCGCGGAGGAGCCCTCCAGCTCCAGCGCCAGCGTGGTGAGCAGGCTCGCCCGCAGCCGCTGCTCGCCCGCGGGCAGCTCGATGAGCGCCTGCTCGGTGACGTCGACGATCTCCCACGCGGTGCGGGTGAAGTCGCGTGCCATGCCCTTGTGCGGCACCGCCAGCGACGCGGCCACCTTCGCGGTGATCTCCAGGTCGCCGAGCGGCAGCGCGGCGTCCATGGCCTGGCGGCGCAGCAGCCTGGCCGCCGTCATGTCGCCGCACAACGCCAGCGCCTTGATCTGCCGGAGCATCAGCCGCAGCCGCTCCTTCGCGCGCTCCGGCTCGGACTCGCGGCCCTTGTCGTCCTTGCGCGGACCGCCGCGGTCGAAGGCCGCGATGGCCTGCTCCCACAGGGTGGCCGCCTCGCGGTGGGCGAAACGCCGCTCGGCCTGCTCGGCCGCCAGGCCCGCGTAGTGGACGGCCTTCTCGGCCGCGTCGGCCAGGAAGTAGTGGTGGGCCAGCGCCGCCACGTCGGAGGACGTGCGCTGCTCGATCACCGCGGCCACGGCGGCGTGCAGGCGGGTGCGGCGCAGGCGGGAGGCGTCGGAGTAGATCGTGTCGCGCACCAGGTCGTGGTCGAAGCGCAGCAGCCCCGGCCCCGGCTCGGTCACCAGCCCGGCCAGCAGCGCGGCCTCGACCGCCTCGATCACCGCGTCTTCGTCGCCGGCGACCGTGACCAGCACGTCGAGGTCGACGTCGCGGCCGATCACCGCGGCCTGGAGCAGGATCTGCTGGGCGCCCGCGGGCAGCCGTGAGATGCGCCGCCGCAGCACGTCGCGCACGCCCGAGGGCACGCGCGAGAGCACCTGCGTGGCGCTGGCCCGGTCGGCCGCGCCCTCGGCGTCGAGCAGCCGGACGGTCTCGCGCACGAAGAACGGGTTGCCGCCGGTGCGCTCGACGATGGACTCGACCGCGTCTTCGTCGATCTCGCGTACGCAGGTGGCCTTGACCAGCTCGGCCACGGCCTTGGGGTCGAGGCCGGACAGGCCCACGCGCAGCGGCTCGAGACGGGCCAGGGCGGCCAGCACGTCGGACTGGCGGTCGTCGAGCTCGCTCTCCCGGCACGTCACGACCAGCAGGACGCGGCTGGTGGCCAGCAGGCTCGGCAGCGCGCGCAGCAGGGCCAGCGTCTGGTCGTCGGCCCAGTGGAGGTCTTCCAGCGTCAGCAGCACCGGCGCCCGGCGGGCCACGCCGGCGAGGTAGCCGCCGACCGCGCGGTGCAGGCGGAAGCCGCCCGAGACCTCGTCCTCGTCGCGGTCGGGGGCGGTGTCGTCGAGCAGGGGGCGAGGAGCTGGGCGTATTCGCCGGCGCCGGTCGCGTCGATCAGCGAGCGCAGGATCTCCACCCAGGCCCAGCCTGGCGGGGTCGCGCTGGAGTCGGGGCAGGCGCCGGAGGCGGTGATCCAGCCGTCGCCGCCGAGCCTGCCGTCGAGCTGGCGCAGCAGCGTGGTCTTGCCCGCGCCCGCGACGCCGGTCACGATCGCGACCTGGAAGCGGCCGGTGCGCGAGGCGGCCGTGGTCAGCCTGGCCAGCTCGGCGTCGCGGCCGACGAACGGCTCGGGCTCCAGCGGCGGCGGCTCGACGTGGGCGGCGGCCGGTCGGGGCGGCCAGGTGTCGGTGGCCGGGGCGGGCCGGGCGGGACGCGGCGGCGCGGCCAGCTCCAGCTCGGGGGACTGGGCCAGGATGTCGGACTCCAGCTTGCGCAGCGCGGGCCCGGGGTCGATGCCCAGCTCGTCGGCCAGCATGTTCCTGGCCCTGCGCAGCGCGGCCAGCGCGTCGCCCTGCCTGCCGCAGCGGTAGAGGCCGAGGGCCAGCAGCCGCCAGCCCTCCTCGCGCAGCGGGTGCTCGGTGGTCAGCGCCTCCAGGTCGGGGACGGTCTCGGCGTGCAGGGCCAGCCGCAGGCCGGTGTCGGCGTGCCGCTCGCGGGCCACCAGGCGCAGCTCGGCCAGCCGGTTGACCTCGGCCTCGGCCCAGGGCTGGTCGGCGAAGTCGGAGTAGGGGGTGCCGCGCCACAGCCCGAGCGCCTTCTCCAGGCGGCCGCGGGCGGACTGCGGGTCGCCCTCTTCGAGGTGCTCGCCCGCCGCCCTGACCAGCTGCTCGAAGCGCAGCGCGTCGACCTGCTCGGCGGCCACGCGCAGCGCGTAGCCGGAGGCGACGGTCACCAGCAGGCGGTTGGGGCCGCCGCGCGGCCGGCCCGGTTCGAGCACCCTGCGCAGGCGGGAGATGTAGACCTGCAGGCCCGACTGGGCGCCCTTGGCGGCGTCGTCGTCCCACAGATCGTAAAGAAGCGTGTCAACCGGCACGACCTGACCTCTGGCCACGAGAAGTCGGGCGAGGACGGCCCGCTGCCGCAACCCGCCGAGGTCGAGTTCGTCGTCGTGTTCGTACGCCTCGACTGGCCCCAGAACCCGGAACGCCACCATGTCAGCCGCCACGCTATGCGGGCTTCCGAACGACGCACAAGGTCTTTGACGGCTTTGGGATTGTCACTACGGGGCCTTCGAGATCGCGGACGGGGGTTCCGCGGCGGCGTTCCGGCCGTTGCGCCTGCGCAGGAGCGCCCACGCGCCGAGCGCGAGACCGCCGAACGGGATCTCGATAGTGTAAGTCCAGAAGCCGAAAAGTAGTGCTGTCGCGACGGCCGGAGTGCCGGGCACGCCGAACGTGATCAGCAGCGCGGCGACGCCGCTCTCCATGATGCCGGCCCCGCTCGGCGTGATCACGGCGCTGGTGAGCACGCGGGACAGCGCGAAGACCGCGATCGACTGGGCCAGGCCCGGCCAGGCGCCGGTGGCCGTCATGCAGGCCGCCATGATCGCCCACTGGAAGCCCAGGAAGAACACCATGCCGAGCGACAGGCCGAGCGCGCGCGTACGGACGATCTCCGCGGTGTCGGCGCGCAGCCGGTGGAAGGCCTCGGAGGCGTGCACCTTCAGGCGCAGCAGCCGGGTGAGCCCGTCGAGCGCCCGGCCGAGCACGGCGGCGGCGCGGTCCCAGTAGAGGGCGACGGCCACGACCACGCAGAGCACCAGGATGGAGATCGCGCCCGTCCAGCCCGCCTTGACGAACGCCGGGTCGAGCACCTCGTCCGCCATGAGCAGCGCGATGATGCCCACGGCCGGCAGGATGAACCTGAACAGCGTGTTCCAGATGCCGCTGACCAGCGTCATCACCACGATGGGCCGGTTGGCGAAGCCCCAGCCCCTGGTCATGGCGAACGACAGCGCCACCCCGACCGCGCCGCCGAACGGCAGCAGGTTGCTGACCGCGCTGCCCGCCGCGTTGAGCGCCAGCCCCTGGAGGTTGTTCAGCCCCGGCAGCGAGTTGGTCAGCACGAACGTGTACGCCAGCAGGCTCAGCAGCCACAAAGCCGTCATCAGGGCGATCTGACCGAAGCTGAGCGCCCCGAAGACCGCGCCGATCTCGTGCCAGGAGACCGGCTTGCCGGTGAGCGTGCGCACGATCTGCGGCAGGTAGACCACGAGCAGCACGGCCAGCCCGAGCGACACGACGGACAGGGCGATCTGGAGCGGCTTGTTCTTCATCGCCCACCAGTCTGACGGGTCGCCGGAGCCGGCACGTCACCCTCAGGTGCTACTTCGGCCATGGGTCGAAAGGGTGAGTGAGCCGGGTGCCGGGGGGCAGGTCACGGCGTACGAACCACTCGGTGCCGAAGACCAGGCGGTAGAGCGGGCCGGGGACCTTCAGCATGACGGCGAGGGTGCGGTCGCTGTCGCCGCCGCTGGCCTGGGACGCGTGCGCGGCCATCGAGGCGCGCTTCTGCCGGGCGTAGCGGCGGACGTTGACCCGGTGGGTGATCGTGTCGCTCGCCGAGTACGCGCTCTCGAACGTGCGCACGTCGAACTCCGGCGGGAACTTGTACACCCGGCCCGCCATGCGCAGCAGCCGCACCAGCGGGTCGCGGTTGACCGTCGCCTCCAGGACGATCTCCGTGCCCGCGATCTGCGCCGCCCGCTTGCCCACCCGGTGGACCTGCACGTGGTCGGGGTGCCCGTAGCCGCCGGCCGGGTCGTAGATCGACAGCAGGTCGGCCTTCTCCTCCTCCAGGATCGCCGCGAGGGCCCTGGCCGCCGCCTCGGTGTCGGCGTCGATGAAGGCGTTGTCGGGCCGCTCCTCGGCGACGCCGCCCTTGGGGCTGAGCCCGGAGTCGCCGTAGCCCAGGCACTCGACGCGGGCGCAGCCGAGCAGCGCGGCGGACTCGTAGAGCTCCTTGAGCCTGGTCTCGCGCAGCTCCTCGCCGGGGCCGATCTCGGCCAGGCCGCGCTCGCCGGCGGTCGCGACCACGAGCACCACGCGGTGGCCCTCGGCCGCGAGCATCGCCATGGTGCCCGCCGTGAGCAGGGCCTCGTCGTCGGGATGGGCGTGGAAGAAGACCGCGGTACGTGGAGGCACACGCCCAGATTAGTCTGGGAGGGGTGCGGATCTTTCACGTGAGTGACTGTTACCTGCCGAGACTCGGGGGGATCGAGGTCCAGGTGGCCGACCTGGTGCGGGCGCAGCGCGAGGCCGGGCACGACGTGGTCGTGGCCACGGCGACCAGGGGCGAGGCGCTGCCGGGCGTGCGCAGGGTCGTCGCCAGGATGCCGTTCGACCTGCCGGTCCATCCGTTCGGAGTGGGGCATCTCACTCGGGGCATCTCCGTGGTCCGGCCCGACGTGGTGCACGTGCACACCGGCGCGGTCTCGCCGTTCGCCTGGATGGGGGTGCGGGCGGCGCGGCGGGCGGGGGTGCCGTGCGTGGTCACCGTGCACAGCATGTGGGACCCGGTCACGCGGGCGCTCTACCGGCTGCTGCGCCTCGTGTTCGGCTGGCAGCGCTGGGGGCTGGTGGCCACCACGGTGAGCACCGCGGCGGCGGCGCCGATCAGGGCGGTGGCCGGGCCCGGCGTGCCGGTGCGGGTGGTATCCAACGGGCTCGACCTGTCGGGCTGGGCGCCCGGCCCCGGCGTGCCGGCCGCGCGGGCGGAGGTGCACGTGGTGGCCGTCGGCCGGCTGGCGCCGCGCAAGCAGCCCGTACGGCTGCTCAGGCTGCTGCGGGCCGCGCGGGCACGGGTGCCCGCCGGGATCCCGATGCGCGCCACGATCGTCGGCGACGGCCCCGCGCGCGCTCGCATGGAACGTTTCCTGGCCGAGCACGGCATGACCGGCTGGGTGTCGCTGCCGGGCCGCTATTCGCGGGAGCAGATCGCCAAGCTGCTGGAGTCGGCCGACGTCTTCGTCGCCCCGGCGCCCAGGGAGTCGTTCGGCATCGCGGCGCTGGAGGCGCGGGCGGCCGGCGTGCCGGTGGTGGCCAGGGCCCAGAGCGGCGTCGCCGACTTCGTCAAGGACGGCACCGAGGGGCTGCTCGGCCGCACCCTGGACGACCTCGCCGGGGCGGTGGCGCGGTTGTGCTCCGACGCGGGGCTGCGCCGGGAGATCGCCGCCCACAACCGCTCGACGCCGCCCGTCGCGGGCTCGTGGGCCGGGGTGCTGGAGGGGTTCGACCGGGCCTACGAGCAGGCGATCGCGCGTTAGGCCAGCCCGCCCCTGCGCAGCGTGTACTCCGGCGCGGCGAAGTCGCCGCCCTGCGGGGTGCCGTCGGTGAAGAAGGCGGCAGGCGTGCCGGTCACCCGGGCGGCGTACGGCTCGGCGTCGTCCTCGGGCTCGTAGCCGAGCTCGGGGGAGAGCAGCCAGAAGCGGCGGGTGTTGGCCGAGACGGCGTAGGCGGCCAGGAAGCGCAGGCCGGGCGTGGTGACCGCGGCGTGCACGAACCCGGCGCAGTCGCGCGGGCTCAGCCAGGTCGCCAGGTGGCGGACGTCCTGGGGCTCGACCTCCAGGCTGCCGATGCGCAGGCAGACAACCTCGAGGCCGAACTTGTCGGCGTACAGGCGGCCGAGGGCCTCGACGGCGGCCTTGCTGACGCCGTACAGGCCGTCGGGGCGCGGCGGCAGGTCGGGGGAGATCGTGGCGGTGGCCGGGTACATGCCGGTCAGGCGGTTGCTGCCGGCCAGCACCACGCGCGGCACGCCGGCCAGCCGGGCCGCCTCCAGCACGCGGTGGGTGGTCAGCACGTTGCCGTCGAGCAGGTCGGGCAGGGGCGCCTCGTCCGGCACCCCGGCCAGGTGCACGATCGCGTCGGCGCCCTTGACCAGCGCCACGGTCTCGGCCAGGTCGGACAGGTCGGTGCGGACGGCCTCCTCACCCGGCCCGGCCTCCATGGGCACCCGGTCGGCCAGGACGAGCCTGGTGGCGGACCGGCGGAGCCGCTCGCGTACGGCCCCGCCCACCATGCCGGCTGCGCCGGTGAGCACGATCATCTCCATGCCGACATTGTGCGGCATCGGGCCCATGCGGTCAGTTCCGCCGGAGCACGACGTACCCGTCGCGTTCGAACACCTTCGTGTACCCCTCGGTCTGGAGCTGCTCGACCCGGTTGCGCTGGTCGTCGGCGGAGCCGAAGGGGAACTCCCAGCGGGCGGTGTCGGCCACGATCCACGGCGCGCCGCGCGGGGCCGCGCTCCACAGCAGGACGGTGGTGCGCGAGGACAGCGCAGGGCCCACGGAGTTGACCGCCTCGACCGTCACCCCCGAGGGCACCCTGCTCACCGCCTCGGCCGCGGCGGCGGCCTTGTCCTCCTTGTAGAAGGCGGGATGGTAGAGCTGGTCGAGCGCGAACCTGGGCACCAGGGTGAGGGCGACGGCGCAGGCCGCGGCGGCCCAGGCCAGCTTGAGTCCCTGACGGTCGGCGCGGCCGGTCCAGCGCAGCAGCCTGGCCAGGCCGTCCACACCGGCGCAGAACAGGATCATCACGGTGAACGCGCTGTACTGGAAGTCGGCCTGCCACCACTGGGGACGGTCGGACAGCAGGCGTTCGAGCACGTGCGGGAGCGCCGCCAGCGACAGCGGCGACAGCAGGCACAGCAGCAACGTCGGCCAGGCCAGCAGGAACAGGGTGTCGACCTTGGCCTCGTCGCTGAGGGGCAGCAGCAGGGCGGCGAGCGGGTCGCGCAGCAGCGCGAGCAGCGCGGCGGGCGCGTCGGGGCCGAGGTGGCCGTAGGCCCAGAAGTCCTTGCTGTCGCCGCCGAACGAGGTGATCAGCAGGCCCCGGACGAGCACGACGGCCCCCGCGCCGACCAGCGCGCAAATGACGCCGCGCAGCCGGTCGCCGACGACGAACAGGTACAGCCCCGCCCCGATCACCAGGAGCCCCATGTCCTCCTTGACGAGCAGGAGCCCGAGCATCGCCAGGAACGCCGGCAGCACGCGTCCGGCGTGGTAGCGCTCGATCATGATCGCGGTGAGCAGCGGGACGAACATCACCTCGTGCGCGTCGAAGGCGACGGCCCGGGCGATCGGCCACGACAGCGCGTACGCCGCGGCGACCAGGTAGGCGGGCCCGACACCCAGCACGCGCCGGGTGAACAGCCACAGGAACGGGATCGCCCCCGCGAACAGCAGCGCCTGGGCCACGACCAGCGACTCGGGCCCGTCGTGCACCCAGTAGAACGGCGCGAGCAGCGCGTAGATCGGCGAGAAGTGGTCGGCGAGCTGGAGGTACTCCGTGCCGCGCTCGTGGAAGACGCCGAGCACGGGCACGTACGGCGGCCGGAGGTGGGCGTAGTTGCGCACCGCCTGGTCCACGATCACCAGGTCGAACGTGGTCGCCCGGAAGGTGGCCAGCTTGACCAGCCCGAGAACGGCGTACGCCACCGCGGCGAGCAGCGCGAGGGCGCCGACCCGCACGCGGTGGCGGAAGAGCACTCTGGCGGGGAGTGCGGTGCCTGCCGGAGGCCGTGCGATCACCGTTTCGTCCGTCACGGCAGCAAGCGTAAGGGGATCATCCGGTCCTGTCCGTTCCCCGTTCCGGCGGACCGGATGACGCGGTCACCGCGCCGGCCTGCCCCCGCAGGCGGTGCGGCGACCGCGGGCCGATCAGGAGCAGGCGGCGGTGATCTTCGAGGTGAAGCCGCTCATCTTGCCGCTGAACTCGGTCGCCTTGCTGATGTCGCCGCTCTCCAGGCTCTCGAAGCCGGCGGCGAAGTCGTTCAGCGCGGCCGCGACGTCGCCGTCGTACTTGCCGGCGAGCTCCTTGGTCTTGGCGGCGGCGGCCTTGGAGGCGTCCCCGAGCGCCGCGGTGTCCGTGGCGTTCTTCGTGATGGCGCCGCTCCACTCGGTGGTGATCTTCGACAGCTCGTTGACGGCGGTGTTGCAGTCAACGGCCTGGCCGACGGCACCGCAGGCGGTGGACAGAGCGGCAAGGGAGATCGTCGCGACTGCGAGGGCGAGTCGGCGAGGGGGAGTCATTTTTGGTGCCCTTCGTTGGTTTTCCGTACGAGGAGGACATTAGCGATCTCTGGTTGATCCCCGCTTGCACGCCGCTAACATTCCGGCCGTCAGGTGGGCGTAAAGCCGCGCAACAGCACGTGAACGACCTGCTCGGCGTCGGGCATGGGCAGGTCGAGCAGCCCGCGGTAGCTCACCAGGCCGGCGAACAGGTCCGTGAGAAGGTCCAGGTCGGCGTCCGGGGACAGCTCGCCGCGGTCGATCGCGCGCTCGTAGACGACCTGCGAGCGCCGCATCCGGGTGCGCATGCCGGTGCGGATGATCTCGGCCACGGCGGGGTCGCGGCCGGCCTCGCCGTACATCTGCCTGGTCAGGCGGGCGACGCCGGGGTGCTGCCACAGGGCGAGGGTGTCGGAGACCACGACGTGCAGGTCGCCGCGGAGCGAGCCGGTGTCGGGGACGGCGACGTGCGTGTCCATGAGGCCGCCGAGTGATTCGAGCAGTATGTCGCGTTTGGTGGCGTAGCGCCGGAACACGCTCGCTCTGCCCACGCCTGCCTCTCTGGCGACGTCGTCCATGGTGAAGTCGAGGCCGTGGGAGAGCAGCAGCTCGGTGGCGGCCTGCCTGATGCGGTGGTCGACCGTGGGATCGGGCTTGCGGCCGCGCGCGGGCATTGTGATACTCCTGGTATCTGATACTGGCAGTCTCTCAAAGTGGGGCTTCTATGAGGGTAATCGTGGCGGGGGCCGGGGTGGCGGGGCTCGCGGCGGCGCGCGGGCTGCTGAACGCCGGTCACGACGTCGAGGTGTACGAGCAGGCGCCCGAGCTGCGCACGGCGGGCGGATCGGTGACCCTCTGGCCCGGCAGCACGGCCATCCTCGACGAGCTCGGCGTCGGGTACGCCGGTCTCGGATGGCGGCTGGAGACCATGGAGTCGTGGGCCGACGACGGCCGCCGGCTGGTCACCGTCGATCTCACCGCGGCCGAGCGGCGCTACGGGCATCCGTGCGTGCATGTGGCCCGGCACGAGCTGGTCGAGGCGCTGTCGGCGGGCCTGCCCGTCGTCTACGGCGCGGGCGTCGAGCACGCCGAGCCGGAACGGGCCCAGGCGCGGCTGGCCGGCGGCCGCACCGTGCGCGGCGACGTGCTGGTGGGGGCCGACGGCCGCAGGTCGGCGGTGCGCCGTGCCCTGTGGGGGGAGGATCCGGCCGTGTTGAGCGGCTGGGTCACCTGGCAGGGCTTCACCACCGCGCCGACCTCGTTGACGCGCTCCCGCCGGGCCGTGATGATCGCCGGACGGCGGGAGCTGTGCGGGCTGATCCCGGCGGGCGCGGGCCGGTTGTTGTGGTGGTTCGACGTCCAGGCGTCGCCCGGCGGGCCGTTCTGGCAGGACGACCCCGCCATCGTGCCGCGGCTAGGCGAGCGGTTCGGCGGCTGGGCCGACCCGGTGCCCACCGTGCTGGAGACGATGGAGGACATCGGCTTCTTCCCGCACCACCGGCAGGCGATCCCCCGGGTCTGGGGCAGGGGTCCGACCACGCTGGCCGGGGACGCGGCCCACACCATGCCGCCCACCATGGCCCAGGGCGCCAACCAGGCCCTGGAGGACGCCTGGCTGCTGACCCGCTCGGCCGGCGGCGACCTGCGCGCGTACGAGCGGGCCAGGGCGCGGATCGCGCGGCGTCCCGCCATGATCGCCGGTACCGAGGTGACCAACAGGCAGCGCTCGTTCGCCGGCCTGGTCCCCGACTGGATGGCGACCAGGATGCACACGGCGTCGCTGCGCCGGTTCAGCACCTACCTCTTGACAGCCTCGTGAAGGCCGCCGGACGATGTCGCATATAGAGCAACTCGGTGCGTAATACGCAACAAGGGGTGTCGGTTGACCACCACGTCGAGCTTGATCTCCACGCTTCCCGGCCGCTCCTACACCGACCCCGACCTGTTCGCCGAGGAACAGGCCAAGATCTTCGAGAGCATGTGGTTCTGCGCCGTGCGCGCCGGCGACCTGCCGAAACCAGGCGCGTTCCGGACCGTCCAGGTGGGCACGGAGAGCGTGATCGTGGTCCGCGGGCGCGACGGGCTGCTGCGCGCCTTCCTCAACGTCTGCCGCCACCGCGGCGCGCGGCTGTGCGTGGAGGAGCGGGGGGAGGTCAGAAGGACGATCAGGTGCGCCTACCACGCCTGGTCCTACGACCTGGACGGCAGGCTGGCCGCCGCCCCCAACCTGGCGAAGATGCCCGACGTCGACCGCGTCGAGTACGGCCTGGTCCCGGTCGGCCTGCGTGAATGGCTCGGGTACGCCTGGGTCTGCCTGGCCGACGAGCCGCCCTCCTTCGAGGACACCGTCACCTACGCGGCCACCGAGCGCCTGGGCGACCCCGCCGCCATCGAGAACTACCACGTCGACCGGCTGGCCCTGGGCCGCCGCGTGGTCTACGACGTCAAGGCCAACTGGAAGCTGGTCGTCGAGAACTTCATGGAGTGCTACCACTGCGCCACGATCCACCCCGAGCTGGTGGCCGTGCTGCCCGAGTTCGCCGGCGGGTACGCCGCCCAGTACTACGTGGGCCACGGCGCGGAGTTCGCCGAGCGCGCCGAGGGCTTCACCGTGGACGGCGGCGCGGGCTTCGGCCGGCTCCCCGACGTGGCCCCGGAGCAGGACCGCCGCTACTACGCGATCACCGTCAAGCCGCAGGTGTTCGTCAACCTGGTGCCCGACCACGTGATCCTGCACCGGATGTTCCCCATGGCAGCCGACCGCACGGTCGTCGAGTGCGACTGGCTCTACCACCCCGACGTGGTGGCCTCGGGGGCCGACCTGACGCCGTCGGTCGAGCTGTTCCACCGGGTCAACGAGCAGGACTTCGACGCCTGCGAGCGGACCCAGCTCGGCATGGGGTCACGCGCCTACCGGGAGGGCGGCGTGCTGGTGCCGAGCGAGCACCACATCTCGGCCTTCCATCAGTGGGTGAACCAGCGCCTGCGCGGATAGCGCACCCGCAGGCCGCCGTAGTTGGCCCGCCCGCCGACCACCAGGTAGAGGACGCCGGGCCGCTGCCTGCCCGGCACGTCGCCGACGACGGTCTGGCCCCAGTCGGTGCGGAAGGCGTCCACGTTCACCGCGGCGCCCTCGGGCACGGTGATCCTGGCGGAGCCGTACCTGAGGTCGAGCTCGAGGTCGACGACAGGGTGGGGGATGACGGCCTGGGACAGGTCGAGGTCGACGCCGCCGTACTGGGAGGAGATCCGCAACCGCCGCGGGACGGCCCAGTCACCCGAACGGCGCACGTGCCCGCTCTTGGACTCCAGCTCCACCACGTCGTCGGCCGGGGCCGCCGCGGCGGGCAGATCGGTGATCAGGTCGAGCAGGTCCCCGTAGGTCCTGGCGGTGAGCGCCAGCCCGAGCCGGTCCTCCAGCTCGGGACGCGTCAGGCGGCCCTCGACGAAGGCGTGCTGGAGCCGCTCCGCCGCGCGCTCCCGGTCCTCGTCGGAGACCCGCATGTGCATTTCCGACATGACCCGAGCATAGGTTCGTGGCGGTCAGAACGGGAGGCGTCGCCCCGAAGGGGTCCGCAGATCGAGGTGGGAGTACCGGCGCCCCCGCGAGGGCCTGCGCACGAGCTGAAGTCGCTTCACGCCCTGTAAATACCCATTTGATTGTCTAAGAGTCCTCATGCGGAGGTACCGTGTGCCTGATGTCGGCGGACCCTTTCGTGCATCCGGCCCTCTTCTACCGAGGTGACCCGGATTATGTGGCTGCCACCACGGGTTTCGTGCGCGAGGGGCTGGCCGCCGGGGAGCCCGTGGCGGTGGCCGTGCCCGCCGCGAACCTCGCCAAGATCGAGGCGGGGCTGGGCGCCGACGCGGCCCGGGTGACCCTGCTCGACATGGGCGTGGCGGGCCGCAATCCGGGGCGGATCATCCCGGCCGTGCTGCGGGCCTTCGCCGACCGGCATCCCGGCGAGCACGTACGGATCATCGGCGAGCCGATCTGGCCCGGCCGCTCGGCGACCGAGTACCCGGCCTGCGCCCAGCACGAGGCGCTGATCAACCTGTCGTTCGCGGGGCGGCGCGTCACGATCCTGTGCCCGTACGACCTGGAGGGGCTGACGCCCGAGGTGCTGCGCGAGGCCGAGCGCACCCACCCCGTGCTGCTCGACGCCTCCGGCGAGCGGCCCAGCCCCCGCTACGCGCCCGACGAGGTCGTCGCGCGGCACAACCAGCCGCTCGCCGAGCCGGCCACGTGCGTCTCGCTGCGCTTCGACCACACCAACCTGGCCTCGGCCCGCACCCTGGCGGCCGGCCAGGCCGAGGCGGCGGGCTTCGGGGACGACCGGCTCGACGACATCCGGCTCGTGGTGGCCGAGCTCGGCGCCAACAGCCTCGACTACGGCGGCGGCGCCGGCCTGATCAGGGTCTGGATCGAGGACGCGCGGCTGGTCTGCGAGGTCGCCGACGGCGGCCACATCACCGATCCGCTGGCCGGGCGCCTGCCCGTCGAGGCACGCCGCTCCGGCTCGCGCGGCCTGCTCATCGTCAACCTGCTCGCCGACCTCGTACGCGTCCACAGCCGCCCCGGCGCGACCGCGGTCCGCGCCTACTTCGACCTGCCGGTCTCTCTGGTGTAGACATCGGAGGATGATCCGGCTGCGGCCCATGCGGGCGCGCGACGCGGGCGAGTCCCACCGCGTCGCCACCAACCTGGAACTCTTCTTCGACCTGTGCTTCGTCGTCGCGGTCTCGTTCGCCGGCTCCCAGCTCCACCACGCGCTCAGCGAAGGGCACCTGGCCGAGGGCGTCCTCGGCTACCTGACGACGTTCTTCGCCATCTGGTGGGCGTGGATGAACTACACGTGGTTCGCCTCCGCCTACGACAACGACGACTGGCTGTTCCGGGTGATCACGCTCGTCCAGATGTCGGGCGTGCTGGTGCTGGCCGCCGGGGTGCCCAGGGCGTTCCAGGAGCACGACTTCCGCGTGGTCTACGCCGGATACGTGATCATGCGCCTGGCCATGGCCGCCCACTGGCTGCGGGCGGCCTGCGGCGACCGTCCGGGCCGGCGGACGGCCGTGCGGTACGCCGCCGGCATCTGCGTCGCGCAGGTCGGCTGGATCCCGCTGCTGGTCGTGCCGGGGGAGTGGTACCTGGCGGCGTTCGCGCTCGGCGTGCTGCTGGAGCTCGCGGTGCCCGTGTGGGCCGAGCGGGGCAGCCCGACCGCCTGGCACCCGCACCACATCGCCGAGCGGTACGGCCTGTTCACGATCATCATGATGGGCGAGAACGTGCTGGCCGCCACGGTCGCCTTCCAGGCCGAGGCGCGTACCGCCGGCCTGCGGCCCGAGCTGATCGTGCTGGCCCTGGGCGCGCTGGTGATCGCCTTCGCCATGTGGTGGCTCTACTTCGACCCGCCGACCGCCGAGATCCTCGACTCCACCAGGCACGCCCTCCTCTGGGGGTACGGCCACTACGCGATCTTCGCGGCGGTCGGGGCGTTCAGCGCCGGGGTCGAGGTGAGCATCGACCACGCGTCGGGCACGTCCCACCTGTCCGCCACCGGGGCGGCGCTGGCCGTGTCGGTGCCCGTCGCGGTGTTCCTGTCGATGGTCTGGCTGCTGCACGTGCGGCCCCACCGCTACGGTCCCGCCGACAGCGCGGCCTTCCTGGGCGCGGCCGTGCTCGTGCTGCTGTCGGCGCTGACGCCGGCGCCGATCCCGCTGACGGCGGGCATCCTGGTCGCGCTGGTGGTCGTGACCGGCGCGACCAGGCGCGCGGCCTAGCGCTCGACCTCCGACATGTTCGGGTAGCGGGCGCCCCGGACGGCGTCCGCGGGCACGGCCCTGGCCAGGGCGTCGAGCTGGTCGGCGGTCAGCGTGACGTCGGCCGCGGCGGCGTTCTCCTCCAGGTACGTCAGGCGTTTCGTGCCGGGGATCGGCACCACGTCGTCGCCCTGGGCCAGCAGCCAGGCCAGCGAGAGCTGGGCGGGGGTGATCCCGGCCGCCGCGGCGATCTCGCGCACCCGCTCGACCAGGCGGGCGTTGTGCTCGGCGTGCTCGCCGGACATGCGGGGCAGGTGCCTGCGGAAGTCGTCGTCGGGGAGCTGGTCGGCGCTCGGCAGCGCGCCGCCGAGCAGGCCCCGGCTGATCGGCGAGTACGCCACCAGCGCGGTGCCCAGCTCCCTGGCCGCGGGCCGGATCTCGGCCTCCAGACCCCGTGTGAACAGCGAGTACTCGCTCTGCAGCGCGGCGATCGGGTGCACGGCGGCGGCCCTGCGCAGCGTGTCGGCGCTCACCTCCGACAGCCCGAGATGGCCCACCTTGCCCTGCTGGACCAGCTCGGCCATGGCGCCGACCGACTCCTCGATCGGCACGTCGGGGTTACGGCGGTGCATGTAGTAGACGTCGATGTGGTCGACGCCGAGCCGCCGGAGCGAGGCGTCGCAGGCCGCCCTGATGTACTCGGGGCTGTTCTCGACCGTGCGGGTGCCGCCCTGGCGGTTGATGCCGAACTTGGTCGCCAGGACGACCTCGTCGCGGCGGTCCCTGACGGCCCGGCCGACCAGTTCCTCGTTGTGGCCGCGTCCGTACATGTCGGCTGTGTCCAGAAGATTCATGCCAAGGTCGAGGGCGCAGTGGACGACGGCAATCGACTCCTTCTCGTCGCCCTGGCCGTAGAACTCCGACATGCCCATGCAGCCCAGGCCGAGGGCCGACACCCGCGGGCCGCCGGTCCCGAGAACACGTGTCTTCATATCCGCTCCCGGTAGGTGTCGATCTTGTGGTCGAGGACGCTCATGTCCGCGCTCAATTCGGCGATCCTGGCCCGGACGCGCTCGCGGTGCAGCTCCAGCATGGCCAGGCGCTCGGCGGAGGTGTGCTCGCCCATCCGGCGCAGCTCCGCGTAGCGGCACATGTCGGCGATGGGCATGCCGGTGGTCCGCAGCTTGGTGAGGAAGTCCAGCCAGCGGAGATCCGCCTCCGCGTAGTCGCGATGCCCGCTGACGTTGCGACCGACCGAGTGGATGAGCCCGATGCGCTCGTAGTAGCGCAAGGTGTGGGCGCTGAGACCCGAACGCTGGGCGGCCTCTTGGATCGTCATGTATCCAGAGTCACCCTTCGAGTGCACTCCAAGTCAAATCGGGGGTGCCGCCGACTGCACCCACCCTGAGGAGGGAGGCCCTACCCAGGGTCGTCTTTCCGCAGGTCACGGGCCCGTCCCCGGACTCTGCCGACCAAGGTATTAGGGGACGGATCAGGGCCCGCTGGGGGCTCATCTCCGATGTCGGTCAAGGCCGCCTTACGCGAGCTTTAAGGCATGAAGGGATTGCTTGTCAGCGGGTTCACGGCCATCGGCACCGGAGCCGGCGCGATGCTCACCTTGCACGCCGAATCGGGTCTCGACCCGTTGCACAGCGTGATCAGCGAGTACGCCTTCCAGGCGTCCGGATGGCTGCTGCCGGCCTCGCTGACGCTGTTCGCCGTGGGGTCCGGGCTGATCGCCGAGGCGCTGCGCCGCTCCGGCGCCAACCGCTGGGTCGTCGCGCTGCTGGTGGCGTGGGGGGCGAGCATGTTCCTGATCGGTGCCTTCCCGACCGACCGTCCCGGGGTGCCGCTCTCGTTGTCCGGAGGCATCCACCGCTACGCCGCCTTCGCCGCCTTCCTGGTGATGCCCGCCGCGGGATTCCTGCTGGCCAAGGCCAGGATCCGGTACGCCAGGACGATGCGCGTGCTGAGCGGCGTGGCCCTCGGGGCGCTGTTGCTGGTCGTGGTCCCGTACGTGGTGCGCATGTTCGGCATCCCCCTGAGCAACGACGACATCCCGGCGGGCCTGACCCAGCGGGTCGTGGTCGTGACCGAGATCGGGGTGCTGGCACTGGCGGGCCTGTCGATGCTCAGGCCGGCGGCGCGGCGGGTGTCGGCCGCGCTGGCGTGACGCCTGGCAGGTTCGCGAGGGGCGGGATGATCTTCCCGTCCCTTTTCGCGTGAGAACGGCCTGCTCCTGGAAAGAGGTAAGGCTCTGACCTCGCCCAAGGAGCTGTGAAGATGACCATTTTGATCGCCTACGACGGTTCGGACGACTCCAAGGCCGCCATCGCGTTCGCCGGGCGGGCCGTGCAGGACAGATCCGCCGTCGTGCTGACCGTGTGGGAGCGGCTGGCGATGACCTCGGCCCGCGCCTCGGCCGGGCTCATGATGACCCTCGACAACACCGCGGCCGAGGACGAGGCGATCGGCCAGGCGATGACCGAGCTGGCCGGGCACGGCGCCGAACTGGCCCGCGAGGCCGGCCTCGACGCGACGCCGCGGTGCGACCTGGACTCGGTGGCGGTGTGGTCGACCATCGTGGACGTGGCCGACGAGATCGACGCCACCCTCATCGTCACCGGGACGCGGGGACTGGGCGGCGTGCGATCGCTGCTGCTCGGCAGCACCTCGGACCGCGTCCTGCACCACGCCAGGCGTCCCGTGCTGGTGGTCCCCGGCCCCGAGGCGACCTCCTGACGGACCCGGCGGCGAGGATGTCGGTGGCGTGCGGCAGAGTGGGGGCCTCGGGATCTCCTGACCGGTGACCCGATCAAGGGTGTAGGCCGGGGGAGGGGGCGGCATGGCCGAGGGCCTGGCGCGGCGGCTGGGCACCGGCGACGCGGTCGTCGTCGGGCTGAGCGCGATGATCGGCGCGGGCGTGTTCGCCGCCTTCGCCCCGGCCGCCGCCGCGGCGGGCGGCTCACTGCTCGCCGCCCTCGCGCTCGCCGCCGTCGTGGCCTACTGCAACGCCACCTCATCGGCCCGCCTGGCCGCCCTCCACCCCGAGTCCGGCGGCACCTACGTCTACGGCAGGCGGCGGCTCGGCCCCTTGTGGGGCTACCTGGCGGGCTGGGGCTTCACCGTCGGCAAGACGGCCTCGTGCGCCGCGATGGCCCTCACCTTCGGCTCGTACGTCGCCCCGGGCGCGGCCCGGCCGCTGGCCGTCGCGGCGGTCGTCGCGCTCACCCTGCTCAACCTGTTCGGTGTCCAGCGTTCGGCCGCGGTCGCCCGGGTGATCGTCGTGCTCGTGCTCGCCGTGCTGGCCGCGGTGATCGTCGCCGGGCTGACGGGGGAGCGGCCGTCCGGAATGCCGGGTGCGGGGCTGTCCGGGGCCGGCCCGTGGGGCGTGCTCCAGGGAGCCGGGCTGCTGTTCTTCGCGTTCGCCGGCTACGCCAGGATCGCCACGCTGGGGGAGGAGGTGCGCGATCCGGCCCGTGCCATCCCGAGAGCGATCGGCATCGCCCTCGGCGTCACGCTCGTCGTCTACACGCTGGTGGCGGTGGCCGCGCTGCGCACGCTCGGGGCGTCCGGGCTGGCCGGGTCCGCGGCGCCGCTGGCCGACGTCGTGCGCCGGGCGGGGGCGGAGTGGCTGGTCCCGGTCGTCGGGGCGGGGGCGGCGGTGGCCTCGCTCGGGGCGCTGCTCGCGCTGCTGCTCGGCGTCTCCCGTACCGTGCTCGCGATGGCCAGGGAGCGTGACCTGCCGGGCGTGCTGGCCGCGGTCGCCCCGGAGCGCCGCGTCCCGCGCCGGGCCGAGGCGGCGGTCGGGGCCGCGGTGGTCGTGCTGCTGCTGGTGGCCGACCTGCGCGGCGCGATCGGGTTCTCCTCGTTCGGCGTGCTGGTCTACTACGCGATCGCCAACGCCTGCGCGCTGACCCTCTCCCGCGCGGAGGGGGCGCCGGTCAAGGCCGTGCCGGTGCTCGGGCTGGTGTTGTGCCTGGTGCTGGCGTTCACGCTGCCGCTCGCCTCCGTGCTCGCGGGGGTGGCCGTCTTCGCCGTGGGGCTGGCCGTCTGGGCCGTACGCCACCGCGCGAGCGGCTCACGGGCGTAGACTGGGCGTGATTCCTCTCGACGATGGCCCGGGCGTGCCGACGAAAGCGCCCTTCTCGTGAACGTCCGCGTAAGGAACCTCCGCCCGGCCGCATGAGCGGCATCCGGGTGCGCACCCCCAGAGAGCTCCGGGCCCAGCGGCGGCGCAGGCGGCCCCGATGTCTCGGCCATCTCACCGTCGCCCCTTTGTGGCCCATGCACGGCGTCAACCTCGGCACCCTGCTGCGTACCTGCGACGCGGCCGGGGCGTGCCTGGCCGTGCCCCGCCTGCCCTGGGTCCCCGAGGCGCTGGCCAGAGGGAACACCCTCAGGGCCGGAGCATGCGTCCATTGGGTCGATCCGCTGCCCTGGCTGGCCTCCCGGCGCGACCGCGTGCTGGGCGTCGAGCTGGCCGAGAACGCCATCAGGCTGGCCGACCTGCCCATGGCCCGCGAGCCGACCGTCGTCGTGCTCGGCCACGAGGCCACCGGCATCCCCGGCGAGGCGCTCGACCTGCTCGACGCCGTCGTGGAGATCCCGATGATCGGCACCGGGGCCAGCCTCAACGTGGCGGTGGCCGGGTCGCTGGTGCTTTACAAGCTGGCCGGGCTGGCCTGAGGCCAGGTACGATGCCGAACATGACGATCAGCACGGTGATGATGACCCCGTAGGGGGTTTCACCGACGACGTCCTGTTGAGGCCCTGCGACCAGGGGCCTCTCGTCGTGTCGGGGCCCCTTTCGGGAGGCGACCGATGTACATCACGACGACCATCCCCTACGTCAACGCCCGCCCGCACCTCGGGCACGCGCTGGAGCTCGTCCAGGCGGACGTGCTGGCCAGGCACCACCGGCGGCGCGGCGAACCCGTGCGGTTCCAGACCGGGACCGACGACAACTCGCTGAAGAACGTGCTGGCCGCCGAGGCCGAAGGGCTGCCGGTGCGGGAGTTCGTGGACCGCAACGCGGCCGCGTTCGAAGGGCTGCGCGAACCGCTGGACCTGTCCTTCGACGCGTTCGTCAGGACGAGCAGCCACCCCGCGCACCGCGCCGGGGTCGAACGCATCTGGAAGGCCGTCGAACGCGACCTCTACCAGCGGCACTACGAAGGGCTCTACTGCGTCGGCTGCGAGCAGTTCTACCCCGAAGAGCCTTGTCCGGAAGGGCACGAGGGGCCCTTGCAGGTGGTCTCGGAGCGGAACTGGTTCTTCCGGCTCTCCCGCTACCAGGACGCCCTGCTCGACCTCATCCGCGGCGGCGGCCTGCGCATCGAGCCGGCCGCCCGGCGCAACGAGGTGCTGGCGTTCGTCGAGGCGGGGCTGGCCGACATCAGCGTCTCGCGGTCGGCGGCGCGCGCCCGCGGCTGGGGCATCCCCGTGCCGGGGGATCCCTCCCAGGTCGTGTACGTGTGGTGGGACGCCCTCGCCAACTACGTCACCGCCCTGGAGGGCGCGGACCACGAGCGCTGGTGGGTGACCGAGCCGGACAAGGTGCACCTGGTCGGCAAGGGGGTGATCCGCTTCCACGCGGTCTACTGGCCGGCGATGCTGCTGGCCGCCGGCGAGCCGCTGCCGTCGCAGATCTTCGTGCACGACTACCTCACCGTGAACGGCCGCAAGATCAGCAAGTCGTCCGGGACGGCCGTCGACCCGGTGGCCCTGGTGGACGCGTACGGCGTGGACGCGGTGCGGTGGTGGCTGCTGCGCGAGGTGCCGCGCGTGGGCGACGCCGACTTCACCGAGGAACGCCTGATCGCCAGGGCCGACGAGGACCTGGCCAACGGCGTGGGCAACCTGGTCAACCGGGTGGCCACCATGGTCCACCGGTTCCTGGACGGCGACGTGCCGGAGGTGCGCGAGGAGTTCGGGCCTGGCGACGTGCACGGCGCGCTGCGGGACTTCGACTTCCGCCGGGCCGCCGGAGCGGTGTGGCGGCTGGTGGAGGAGGCGAACAGGTACGTCGAACGCGTCCGTCCGTGGCAGCAGGCCGCCGGCGATCGGGAGGCGTCGCTGGGCGTGCTGGTGGGGGCGTGCCGGACGCTGGCCGTCCAGCTCGATCCGTTCCTGCCGACGGCGGCGGCGCGGGTGGCGGCGGCGGTGTCGGGGAGCGCCTGCCGCGGCCGGAACCCCTGTTCCCGCGGCTGGCCCGGTGAATCCCGACATGTACCGACGTGCCGATCGGGACTCGCCCTGGACGGTTGACGGTGCGGCAGGGGCGGCCTACGTTGGGCGCACCTACTGACCAGTTGGTATGGAGGTCCCATGCCCACCGTCGACACCGTCCGGGGCCCGATCGACGTCGAACAGCTCGGCCAGACGCTGATGCACGAGCACGTGTTCGTGGTGGCCGCCGAACACGTGGACAACTACGGCAAAGGCTCCTGGTGGGACGAGGAGTTCCGGGTCGCCGACGCCATCGCCAAGCTCGGCGCGGTGGCGGCCAAGGGCGTGCGGACGATCGTCGACCCGACGGTGTGGGGCCTCGGCCGCCACATCCCGCGCATCCAGCGCGTGGCCGCCGAGGTGCCCGGCCTGAACATCGTCGTCGCCACCGGCCTGTACGCCTTCGAGGAACTGCCCCACCAGTACGAGCACCGCGGCCCCGGTCTGTTCCTCGACGTCCCCGACCCGATGATCGACGACTTCGTCCGCGACCTCACCGAAGGCATCGCCGACACCGGGGTGAAGGCCGCGTTGCTGAAGTGCGTGGTGGAGCACAAGGGGCTGACACCCGGCGTCGAGCGCATCTGCCGGGCCGTCGCGCGGGCCCACGTACTGACCGGGGCGCCGATCACCGTCCACACGAACGCCTTCACCCAGAGCGGGCTGCTCGCGCTGGACCTGTTCGCCAAGGAAGGGGTGAACCTGGAGAAAGTGGTCGTCGGGCACGCGGGCGACAGCAACGACCTCGACTACCTGATGCGCCTGGCCGACACCGGCGCGACGCTGGGCATGGACCGGTTCGGTCTCGACGTCTACAACCCGACCGAGCAGCGCGTGGCCACGATCGCGGCCCTGTGCCGGCGCGGCTACGCCGACCGCATGGTCCTCAGCCACGACACCGCCTGCTTCATGGACTACTTCGGCGGCGCATGGGACGAAGCCAGAAACACGCTCGCGCCGAACTGGCGCTACGATCACATTCACGATGACGTTCTGGCCGCACTGCTCGGCTCTGGTGTCACCGATGACCAGATCGAACAGATGCTGGTGTTCAACCCGAGACGCTACTTCTCGTAAAGTGGTCGAGAAGTGACGACAAGTGGGAAACAACGCGGGTAGGTGGAGCTGGGTGACTTCGGAGCAGGCTTTGTCGATCAGCCTCGGACTCCAGGGCCCCTGCGTCATCGCACGGCTGACCGGGGATTTCGACTTCGGGTCCGCGGCCGAGGTGCGCGACCGGGTCACCAAGGCGCTCGACCTCACCCAGCCGCCGCTCCTCGTCATCGACATGCAGGCCGTCAGCGTCTGCGACTCCTCCGGCCTGTCCGTGCTGGTCTACCTGCACAAGGCCGTCACCGCCTCCGGCGGCAAGCTGCTGCTGTCCGGTCTGAACGGCCGGTGCAAGCACCTGTTCGCGATCACCGCGCTGGACAAGTTCTTCGACATCCGCAGCACAGCCGAGCTGGCCATCGCCGAACTCAACGAAGCCGGGAATTCGCCGCCGTTTACCGGGTAGTTGCCGGTACATGTCGGCCGCAGAGCCCGACCTGCTCGGCATGTACCTGGAGCAGATCGGAAAGAACCCCCTGCTCTCCGCCGCGGACGAAGTCGACCTCGCCCGGCGGATCGAGGCAGGACTGTACGCGGGCCACCTGATCGAGCGCGGCGCCGCGACACCGGAGCTCGAAGCCGTCGTGCGCGACGGGCGGCGGGCCAAGGACAAGCTGATCAGGTCCAACCTCCGCCTGGTCGTCGCCGCCGCCAGGCGGTACGCCTTCCGCGGGCTGCCGCTGCTCGACGTCATCCAGGAGGGCAACCTCGGGCTGATCAGGGCCGTGGAGAAGTTCGACTACACCCGCGGGTACAAGTTCTCGACGTACGGGATGTGGTGGATCCGCCAGGCCATCGAACGCGGCATCCACGACAAGAGCCGCACCGTACGGCTGCCCATCCACGTGGCCGAGGACCTGTCGCGGCTGCTCAGGGTCGAGCGGCAGCTCGCCACCGACCTGGGCCGCGAGCCGACGGACGGCGAGCTCGCCGCGTCGGCGTCGCTCACCGCCGGCCAGGTCGCCGCGTTACGCAGGCTCGGCCAGGAGGTGGTCAGCCTGGACCTCCCGGTCGGCGAGTCCGGCGAGAGCCGCATCGCCGACATGATCGCCGACGAGGACGGGGTGGGGGTGCAGGAGGTCGCCGAACGCCGCGCCATGAGCGCCGACGTCCGGGACGTGGTCACGTCGCTGCCGCCGCGCGAGGCGTTCGTCATCAAGCTCCGGTACGGACTCACCGGGCAGAAGGCGGAGAGCTACAGCGAGATCGCGGACCGGCTCGGGCTCACCAGGGAACGCATCAGGCAGCTGGAGAAGCAGGCACTGAAACGCCTCCGCCAGTACAGCCCCCTCCTGGCCTGGGCCTCCTGACCCCCCAGCCACCGCCCGCCGCCCCTGTTCCCTAGGCTTCATGACCTTCCGGTCACCGACCGGCGGGCCCCTGTCACCCGTGGCCCCTTACCCCGCCTTTTCACCCGCCGCCCCGGACGGCGGGCGTCGTTGCCCGGTCGCCCATCGGCCTTGGACGGTGGGCGTCGTAGCGCAGTCACCTGGTCGGTCCCGGACAGCGGACGGGGGCCGAGCGCGTGCTCGGCCCCCGTTCTCCTCGGGTCTTCGGGTCAGGCGGTGACGAGGAGCGCGACCCCGATCAGCACCGCAACCGGGACGAGCCACATGACGGCCTCGACAGCGAACTCCTTGTACATCGCGCAAGTCTCCCTCGAAACGCCCAAGTGGGGCACCGCTATACGTCACTGCGCAGCATAGCCGCCCCCACCCCCGACTCGATCCACCCACATCCCAGCCGACGCCCCCGATACCCCTCCCCAAGGCCCGACCGTCTGTCCACCGTTCACGGCGGCGGCTCCCATCCATGGATTTTCCTCAAGGCGCAGTCGTCTCGTCGGCCGTTCGTGGTGGCGGCTGCCGTCTATGGCCCGCCTCAAGGCGCAACCGTCTGCCGATTGCTCGCTGCGACGGCTGCCAGCACGGCCTTCGCTCAAGCCCCAGCTCGACCATCGGTCGTTCGCGGCCGTCCATGGCCTGCCTCAAGCACCAGTCGCCCGTTGGTCGTTCGTGGCGAGGGGCGACATCCACGGACTTCGCTCAACACGCAGCCGCCAGTCGGCCTCGCACCGGTGGTCGCGTGCCGGCTCGGTGTCGCCCGCCGTCGCCAAGCGGTCCAGGCGCCGTCAGTGCTCAGCCGTCGCCTGGGTGCACCCCACGTCACCGACCCTGTTGCCGAATCCGGCGGATGGCCACCGCGCGGCCGGGCTTACCCGGTGAGACGTCGCGGTCAGTGGCACAGTCGGTGGCCGGGTTCGTCACGGTCAGGAGGCGTCGCCGGGCGATGGGGACCAGCCAGGTCACAGGTGCTGGCGGGCGATGCGTTTGCCGAGCCCCGCCAGGGACTCGTCGGCCATCAGCGCGGGCAGGCGCGGCGCGTCCACGTCGATCTGGTGCAGTACGGCGGGATGGGCACCGTTGAAACGGCTCCACGCCCGGACGACCTCCGGCATCGCCGCCACCGCCGGGTCCGACAGGATGGCCTCCCTCGGCAACCACGACGTCAGGAACTGGCTCACCCGCGCCGGACTCCACCAAAGCGGACGCTCACCCACGAACTCCGCCAACTTCTCGAACGCCTCCCGCGCCCCCGGCACATCGGGCAGATCATGGAAGTCGGCCATCGTGCCGTCGGGCGCCTGCCGTACGAGCCCGGGCACCGCGAGGGCCCGCGCGATGGCCAGCGGACGGACGGCGGCCAGCGTGTCGGCCACCTGAGCCCCCATGATCCGGTCGCCCAGCTCGAACGCGTCCAGCACCCGCCCGGCCACCACCCCCGGCTCGGCCGGGCTCAGGCCCAGGTCGTCGAGGAACTTGACCTCCTCGACGACGGCGTCCACCGCGAGGCCGCCGTTGGGCTGGTCGATGCCGACGACGAGGATGTGCGGCTCCTTGCCGTTCGCGTACCTGAAGGACAGGACGGCCAGGGTCTGCTCGCCGAACGGGTCGGCCTTGCCGTACCAGGCTCCTTCGCAGGTCACCTGACCCATGCGGCGCACCCAACCGGGCAGCCCGAGATCGGCCTCCGTCGTCCCGGGAACCTCCACTCCCAGAACCCGCAGCACACCCGCCCCTGGCCCTGCCTCCGACGCGGCCGCGGATTCCGCCCCCGCGCCCGACTCGGATTCCGGCCCCAGTTCCGCCTCGACTGGCTCGGCCGACTCCTGATCAACGTCCGGATGGGATTCCGCCCCAGGCCATCCGGTCCTGTCGACCGCGGCCAGGGCAGCGAGGGTGAGACGAGACTCAGCGCTCCCGTCCTCGGCCAGCTCGCGCAGGAACGGCCTCACCTCATCGGGCTCCAGAGCAGCGGTGAGCCGGGCCGCCCAGAGCTCGGTCCGCAGCGGCGAGCGCCAGCGAAGCAGGTCGCGGGCTTGGCCGACAGCCATGGAAAACACAGTTGTCCTCACCCTCCGACCGTATCGCCCCCCACCAAGAACCCCCCGCCCAGCCGGTAACTGGGCCAGCCTGAACGGTGGGCTGGTGGCAGGGGGCAGCCCTGACGGTGGGCCGGTTGTGGAGGCCGGCCCGCCGTCAGGGGTTGAGGTCAGCGGTTGTCGCCGCCGAGGCCCGCCTTGCGGAGGGCTTCGGCCATCGCGCCCATGGGAGCCGGACGGTCCTGGCGGCGCTGTCCGCCGCGCTGTCCGTCGCCGCGCCCCTGGCCACGACCGCCGTCGCCACGACCGCCCTGGCCGCGACCGCCACCACCACGAGCACCGTCACCCCGGCCACCGTCACCCCGGCCACCGTCGCGGCCGTCACCGCGAGAGCCGCCGTCGCGGCCGCCCTCGCCACGGGGAGCGGAGCCGTCGCGGGCGCTGCCGTCGCGAGCGGAGCCTTCGCGGCGGGGCTCGTTGCGGGAGCCGTCCGAACGGGCGCCCGACTTGCGGGGCGGGCGGCCCTCGGTGGACGGCTGGGTGACCTCGTCCTCCAGGCGGAGGGTCAGGGAGATGCGCTTGCGCGGGATGTCCACCTCGAGCACCTTGACGCGGACGATGTCACCCGGCTTGACCACGTCGCGCGGGTCCTTGACGAAGGTGCGGGACATGGCCGACACGTGGACCAGACCGTCCTGGTGGACGCCGATGTCGACGAACGCGCCGAAGGCGGCCACGTTGGTGACCACGCCCTCCAGGATCATCCCCGCCACCAGGTCGGAGATCTTCTCCACGCCCTCCTTGAAGGCCGCCGTCTTGAACGCCGGACGCGGGTCGCGCCCCGGCTTCTCCAGCTCGCGCAGGATGTCGGTGACGGTCGGCAGGCCGAAGGTGTCGTCGGTGAAGTCTTGTGCCCGGATCGTGTGCAGGGCCGAGGTGTTGCCGATCAGCGACTTGAGGTCGGTCTGGACCGAGCTCAGGATGCGCCGGACCACCGGGTAGGCCTCAGGGTGCACGCTGGAGGCGTCGAGCGGGTCGTCGCCGCCCGGGATGCGCAGGAAGCCGGCGCACTGCTCGAACGCCTTGGGCCCGAGCCGCGAGACCTCCTTCAGCGCCGTACGGGTGCGGAACGGCCCGTTGGCGTCGCGGTGGCGCACGATGCCCTCGGCCAGCGTCGCGCCGATGCCCGACACCCGCGTGAGCAGGGGCGCGGACGCCGTGTTGACGTCGACCCCGACCGCGTTGACGCAGTCTTCGACGACGGCGTCGAGCGAGCGGGAGAGCTTGGACTCGGCCAGGTCGTGCTGGTACTGGCCGACGCCGATCGACTTGGGGTCGATCTTGACCAGCTCGGCGAGCGGGTCCTGCAACCGGCGCGCGATGGAGACCGCGCCGCGCAGCGACACGTCGAGGTCGGGCAGCTCCTGGGAGGCGTAGGCCGAGGCCGAGTAGACCGAGGCGCCCGCCTCCGACACCACGATCTTGGTGATCGACGGCATGAGCTTGACCAGGTCGCCGGCCAGCTTGTCGGTCTCGCGCGAGGCGGTGCCGTTGCCGATGGCGATGAGCTCGACGCCGTGCTTCTGGGCCAGCGCGCCGAGCACGGCCAGCGACTGGTCCCACTGGCGCTTGGGCTCGTGGGGGTAGATGGTGGCGGTCTCGACGACCTTGCCCGTGGCGTCGACCACGGCCACCTTCACGCCGGTGCGCAGGCCGGGGTCGAGGCCCATGGTCGCGCGGGTGCCGGCCGGGGCGGCCAGCAGCAGGTCGCGCAGGTTGGCGGCGAAGACGCGCACCGCTTCGTCCTCGGCGGCCTGCCACAGGCGCATGCGCAGGTCGATGCCGAGATGCACGAGGATGCGGGTGCGCCAGGCCCAGCGCACGGTCTCGGTCAGCCACTGGTCGGCCGGACGCCCCTTGTCGGAGATGTCGAACCGGGCGCCGATGCGCAGCTCGTAGTCGGCGGTCTCGTCGGGCTCGAGCGCGACGTTGAGCACCTCCTCCTTCTCGCCCCTGAACATCGCCAGGATGCGGTGGGAGGGCAGCTTGGTGAACGGCTCGGTGAACTCGAAGTAGTCGGAGAACTTCGCCCCCGCCTCCTGCTTGCCCTCGCGCACCTTCGACACGAGCCGGCCGCGGCTCCACAGCCGCTCGCGCAGGTCGCCGATGAGGTCGGCGTCTTCGGCGAACCGCTCGATCAGGATCGCCCTGGCCCCTTCGAGGGCCGCGGCGGCGTCGGCCACGCCCTCGGTGACGAACTCCGCGGCGACCGTGGCCGGGTGGAGCGTCGGGTCGCCGAGCAGCTTGTCGGCCAGCGGCTCCAGGCCGAGCTCGCGGGCGATCTGCGCCTTGGTGCGCCGCTTGGGCTTGTAGGGCAGGTAGATGTCTTCGAGCCTGGCCTTGGTCTCGGCCGCCATGATCTGCGCGCGCAGCTCGTCGTCGAGCTTGCCCTGAGACTCGATCGACTCCAGGATCGCCGCCCTGCGCTCGTCGAGCTCGCGGAGGTAGCGCAGCCGTTCCTCGAGCGTGCGGAGCTGCGCGTCGTCGAGGGCGCCGGTGACCTCCTTGCGGTAGCGCGCGATGAACGGCACGGTGGCGCCGCCGTCGAGCAGATCGACCGCCGCCTGCACCTGCCCGTCGCGCACGTCGAGCTCTGCCGCGATCCGCTGGTGAATAGAGAGCACTTGCCTGCCTTTCGATGGTCCCGCCGGTCAATTGTGCAGGACTACGCCGTCTTTCATGACCAGAGTGCGCCGAGGGTGAACGACCACGGCCTCTCCGGGGCCGCTCGCGGGCACCACGACGAGGTCGGCCCGGTCGCCCGGAGCCAGGCCGTAGTCGGGCAGCCCGAGGGCCAGCGCGCCGCCCACGGTCGCGGCCTCCAGGGCGAGCTCGATGTCCTCGTCGCGGCGGAACGTGCTGCGGTAGGCCAGGTGCATCGCGCGCTCCAGCATGTCGCCCGAGCCGTAGGGGCCCCACAGGTCGCGGATGCCGTCGTGGCCGCAGGCGACGGTGACGCCCGCGGCGCGCAGCTTCTTGACCGGCGGCACCGGGTAGCTGTAGACGGCGGCGGTGGCGATGGCCACGCCCGCGTCGACGAAGCCCTGGATCAGGCGATCCTGGGCGGCGTCGCCGAGCTCGCCCAGCGCGTACGCGTGGCTGACCGTCACCCGGCCGCCGAGCCCCAGCGCCTTGGTGCGCTCGGTGATCAGCTCCAGCTCCCAGCCGCCCAGCGAGCCGCCGTCGTGGAGGTGGATGTCGATGCGCGCGCCGAACCGGTCGGCCAGGCCGAAGATCAGGTCGAGGTGGCGCACGGGATCGCGGTCGCCTCCGGCCGGGTCGAGGCCGCCGATCGCCTCGACGCCGCCTCTGAGCGCCTCGGCCAGCAGGTCGGCGGTGCCGGGGTTGGTGAGCACGCCGTGTTGGGGGAAGGCGACCTGCTGCACGTCGACGGGGGAGCGGGCGGCGGCCTCGCGCACGGCCTCCACGCCCCGCAGGCCCACGGACGGGTCGATGTCGGTGTGGGTGCGCACATGTGTGGTGCCGGCCTCGCTCATCCGGGCCAGCAGCGCGGCGGCGCGCTCGGCGCTCGGCACCCCCAGCTCGGCGCGACGGCCCAGGTCGTTGGCGATGCGGCCGGCCAGCGAGTCGTCGGCGGAGTGGGGGACCCAGGGACCTCCGTAGAGCGTCTTGTCGAGGTGGCAGTGGGCGTCGACGAGACCGGGCAGGACGAGCTGACCCGAGACGTCGAGGACGAGGGCGCCGGGCGCGTCGAGGGACGGGCCCACGCGGTGGATGCGGCCGTCGCGGACGAGCAGGTCGGCCGGGAACGCGAGCCCCCAGGGCCGCCCGCCGCGGATCAGCACGTCGGTCATGCCCAGCACCCTAAAGGGCGGCACCGACGATTTCCGTGCCCCAGGACGTGAGGGTCGTGAGCCGCCCGCGACGGCAGCAGGAGGCTAGTCGGGGCGGGTGGCGAACAGTTCGAGGTGGTGGCAGGAGCGGCAGCGGTAGGCGTCGATCTCCCACTTTGGACGGCCCATCAGCCGGGCGCCGCCGAAGATCCCGCGCGACAGCGCCCCTTCGACCCAGCGGGCGTACCCCCGGGAGTGCTCACCCTGGTCCGCGACGAACCCGGGTTCGAGCCCCTCCGCGCCGCAATGCGTGCACCGTAAGTTGTCCATGCCGCAGAGCCTAGATCTCCGCGAGGTGCGCCACGTTGGCCACGTCGGCCGGATCGGTGCTGGGCCGCCCGCCGAACCAGGCGTCGAGGATCTCGCCGAGCACGACGTCGGAGGTCAGGCGGAGGCTGAGGGCCAACACGTTGGCGTCGTTCCACCTGCGCGCCCCGTCGGCGGTGTAGGCGTCGGCGCACAGCGCGGCCCGCACCCCGGGCGTTGGCCGCGATGGAGGCGCCCGTGCCCGTCCAGCAGCAGACCACCGCCTGGTCGGCCCGGCCCTCCGCGACGTCTCTGGCGGCCAGCTCGCAGGCCCACGCCCAGTCGTCGCGCTCGCCGTCGTCGAGTGCGCCGTGGGTCAGCACCTCGTGACCACGCCCGCGCAGCTCGGCCACAATGCGCCCGGCCACCCCGTCGTTGCTGTCCGCCGCCACCGAAATCCGCATGGGCCCATCTCTACCAGCATTGTGGTGGCGGGTGCGGCATGCGCATTCGCCGGATGACCAGCTGGATGACCATGGGCACGAGCATGCCGCCCGCGCCCCCGGCCCCGCAACGCGTTTTCCTCACATGTACCGGGCGCGCATGCGCTCGCAGAAGTCGTCCGACAGCTTGGTCATCAGCCGGGACAGCTCGGCCCGCTCCGGCTCCGGCCAGTCGGACAGCACCTCCTCGAACCACTCGGTGGTGACCCGGCGGCACCTGCTCGCCACCTCGGCCCCCTCCTCGGTGAGCGCGATGCGCCAGGCCCGCCGGTCGTCGGGGTCGCGTACGCGCTCGACCAGCCCGCGCTGCTCAAGGGCCGCGACGTGCCTGGTCACGTGCGGGCTCTCGACCTGCAGCCCCTCGGCGATCATGCCGATCCTGCGGGGCTCGCCCGCGTCGAGCAGATAGACGATGATCTGCACGTCGGGCCGGTCGAGCCGGATGCCGGCCGCCTCGGTGAGCCATTCGTGGGTCTTGGCGCGGTTGAGCGTGACGACCAGCCGCCGGAAGGCCGACACCGTCCTGTTGAGATCTTCGCCCATCTGTTTGCTTACCTAACTTACGTATGTATCATCGTTGCTCGGTTACTTACCTAAGTTATCTAAAGGAGCCGACATGGCGACAGCCGTCGTATCCGCGGCGCGTGAGACGTCGATGCGCAACCCCTGGCCCACGGTGGTCTCCCTGGCGTTCGCGGCCTCCATCGCCGCCCTCCAGAACACCGCGGTGGTCCCGTTGCTTCCCGTGCTGCAGCGGGAGCTGCACGCCTCCCTCTCGGCCGTGAGCTGGACGCTCACCATCAGCCTCTTGGTCGCCGCGGTCTCCACGCCGCTGCTGTCACGCTTCGGCGACATGTACGGCCGGCGCCCGATGATCCTCGGCGCGCTGGGCCTGCTGGTGGTGGGCTCGGTCATGGCGGCGATGGCCACGTCGCTGACCTGGCTGATCGTGGCCCGGATCCTCCAGGGGGCGGTGTCCGCGCTGGTCCCGTTGTCGATCGGCGTGGTCCGCGACCTGCTGCCCAGGCAGCAGCTCGCGACCGGCATCGGCGTGCTGAGCGCGACGATGGGGTTCGGCAGCGGCGGCGGCATGATCCTGGCCGGGCTGGCCGCCGGTGACTACCACCTGGTGTTCTGGATCACCGGCGGGATCTCGCTGGTGGCCGTCGTGATCCTGGCCTTCCTCGTGCGGGACGTGGCGCCGGCCGGCAAGGGCCGTCCCGACCTCGCCGGGGCCGCGCTGCTGACCGCCTGGCTGGTCGCGCTGCTGCTGGCGATCAGCGAGGGCGGCTCGTGGGGCTGGACGTCGCCCGGCGTGCTCGGCCTGTTCGCCGGGGCCGCCGTGCTGGCCGTGGTGTGGGTGCTGGTCGAGCGCAGGGTGGCCGAGCCGCTGGTCGAGATGTCGATGCTGGTGCACAGGGGCACGATCGGCGCGACGGTCTCCTCGATGCTGCTCGGGTTCTCGTTCTTCACGATGCTGACCGGCATGTCGCAGTTCGCCCAGGTCCCGAAGGCGACCGGCTTCGGCTTCGGCGCCTCCACCCTCCAGGTCGGGCTGTTCCTGCTGCCGAGCACCCTGTTCATGCTGGTCATCTCGTTGTTCGCGGGGCGGATCATGCGCCGGTTCGCCGCCTCGTTCATGGTGGCGACGGGCGCGGGCGTGACCGGGCTCGCGGGGGCGTGGCTGGCGTTCGAGCACGGCAGCCCGGCCACCCTGTACGTGGCCTCCTCCCTCATGGGCATCGGCCTCGGCATCGGCTACGCCGCGCTGGGCACGATGGCCGTCGAGCACGTCGAGCCGTCCAGGACCGCGCTGGCGGCGGGCGTCAACGCGCTGGTGCGCATCGTCGGCGGCAGCGTGGCGGGCGCGGCCATCGCCGCGATCCTGGCCGCGCGCCCCGGCGTCGTGGGCTTCCAGTGGGTGTTCGGCACCGCCGCGGCGGCCGGGCTGGTCGCGGCGGTGTTCGCCACCGTCTACGGAAGGTTGAACAGCCGGGCCGTCACAGCGCCTTCAGCCCACTGATCACTTCCAGCAGCACCTTGGCGTCCGGCGCGGGGGGCGGCAGCTCGACCTGGACGAGCTGCCGCGCGTGCAGGTCGCCGACCAGCACCCGGACCACGCCGATGGGCAGGTTCAGCTCGGCGGCCACGTCCACCAGCCGGGTCGGCTTGGTGCACTTCTGCATGATGATCAGGTGCTCGGGCCCGAGCCCGACCGGGGGCGTCAGCCCACCGGCGGTGACGATGACCGCGATGAGGTCGATGGCCTCGCTCGCGGGCACCGTACGGCCCCTGGTCAGCAGATAGGCCGGGACGATCGGACCGGCGTCCTCGTCCAGCCAGCGCTCGTCACTCACTTGGCACCACCCGCATCACAGGACGGGCGGGCTCCTTCACGTCGGCCTCCGGTTCCGGATCGGCGACGTGCTCAGCCGGGATCAACACGATCGCGGTGGTCCCTCCATATGGTGAACCGCGTAGCGTCACGCGGATGTCGTGCCTGGCGGCCAGGCGGGAGACGACGAAAAGCCCCAGCTTGTCGCTGTCGGCCAGGTCGAACTCGGGTGGGCTGGCCAGCCGCTCGTTGAGTTCGGCCAGCTCCTGGGCGCTCAGCCCGAGCCCACGGTCCTCGACCTCGAAGGCGAAGCCGCGGGCGGTCTCCTCGCCGCGCACGATGACCTGCGTATGCGGCGGCGAGTAGACGGTCGCGTTCTCGATGAGCTCGGCGACCAGGTGGATCATGTCGCCGACCACCGGCCCGGCCAGGCGCTGGCCGGACATCGGCTCGACGGTGACCCGGCGGTAGTCCTCCACCTCGGCCGTCGCGCCGCGGGCCACGTCGAGCAGCGGCACCGGCTTGCTCCAGCCACGGCCCGGGGTGGCGCCCGACAGGATGATCAGGCCCTCGGCGTGGCGGCGCATGCGGGTGGTCAGGTGGTCCAGGCGGAACAGGTCGTCCAGGGCCTCGGGGTCGGTGGCGCGGTGCTGCATGTCCTCCAGCTGGATGCGCTGGCGGTGCAGCAGAGCCTGGGAACGCCTGGCGAGGTTGCGGAAGACGTGCCCGACGCCCTCACTGAGCTGCGCCTGGCCGATCGCGGCCTCGACGGCGGTCTGCTGGACGGTGGAGAAGGCCTGGCCGACATCGCCGATCTCGACCGTGCTGGTGGCCACCGACAACTCCGGCATCTCCACCCTCTCACCCTTGCGCAGCTTGGCCACCACGTGCGGCAGCCGCTCCTGGGCCACCTCCAGCGCGGCGAGCCTGAGCGCGCCCAGCTCCTTCGACAGCCGGTTGCCCATCCGCAGGGAGAACACGATCGACACGATGACCAGCAGGAAACACGTGCCGGCCAGGATGAACGCCCGCGACAGCACCTGGTCGGCCACGGGGTCGGCGCGCGCGTTGAGCAGCTTGCTGGCCCGCATGAGCGACTCCCCGTACGTCTTGGAGATCGACTCGGTGGTGCTCAGCCAGCCGCGCGGCGGCACGGCCCCGGCGATGATCCGGTCCTCCATCAGCCGCATGCGCTGGTAGACGGGGGAGGTGACGAGGGAGACCTGGGTGTCGCGCAGGCTCGCGTCCAGCTCGCCGAGCCCCTGGTCGATGAGGAAGCGCCGGTTGCCGACGATCTGGGTGAACTGCCGGCGTTCGGACGGCGTGACCGGCCCGAGCGCGATGGCCTGCTCCCTGGTCAGCAGCTCCTTGGCGTAGCCCAGCTCGATGATCACGCGGGACTGCTCGTAGATCGGGATGTCGTCGATGAGCGCGACGCGCCGGTGCAGGCCGTAGAGGGAGTCGATCACGGTGTTGTACGCCTCGCCGGCGAGCAGACGGTCGGACAGGCCGTCGTCGATCTCACCCCTGATCGCGTCGAGCCTGCCGAGCTGCGTGTACACCGCGTCCACCTGCGTACGGATCTCTTCCGATCGGTCCTTGGAGTTGCTGGAGAGCCTTTTGAACTCGTCCCTGGCGGCGTCGGTGCGGGTGCGCTGGTCGGCCACGTCCTTCCGGGAGGCGGCCTGGCGCAGCAGCTTGGCCGAGGAGAGACGCTCGTGCTGGAGCTCGCTGATCAACTTGTACGCCGGATGGCGGAGGTTCGTCCAGAGTGTCTTGTACTGACGCAGCTCCAGGCTCTCGCCGGCGGTGACGGCGGTGATCACACCCCACAACACGACCATGGAGGTCAGAGGCACGAGTAGTAGTCCGATGATCTTCATGCGGATCGTCCGGCTACGACCCATGGCACCTCACTCCGGTCGGTCCCCTGCTGGCAACCCCGGACGGGACAAGCCCAGAGGATAGCAATTCGATCACCCAATTGCCCAATTTTTCGGGACTTTTGGACATGTGTCCGTGATCTTGCAGTAGGTTTCCCCCAAATCGGTTACAGAGGGAGCTGCGTTGCGCCGTCGTCTCACAGCGGCCGCCGCGCTGGCGCTTCTGTCGGCCTGTTCCGGGCCCACGGAGGTCCCCCGGCCCCCCGCCGCCGAGTCGGTCTTCGTGTACGCGCAGAACCTGGACGTCATCTCCGACTGGGACCCCGCGAGCTCCTACTCCAACGAGCTCATCGCCTTCCAGAACGTCTATGAGACCCTGACCCTCTGGAACCCCTTCACCAAGAAGTCGGCCCCCCGCCTGGCCACCTCCTGGCGCTCGACGTCCGACGGCCGCACCTGGACGTTCACGCTGCGCCAGGGCGCGACCTTCCACACCGGCCGGCCGGTGGACGCCGCGGCGGTCAAGGCGTCGATCGAGCGCACGATGAAGACCGGCGCGGGCGCGTCCTACATCTGGGACGCCGTCTCCTCCGTCAAGGCCGAGGACGCGAGCACGGTCACGTTCGCCCTGAAGTACGCCGTGCCGCTCGACCTGGTGGCCTCCTCCGGGTACGCGGCCTACATCTACGACACGCAGGCGGCGCCCGACCTGCGTTCATGGCTCGGCGCGGGCAGGGATGCCGGGTCGGGGCCGTACACGGTGGCGGCCTGGCATCCGGGCCAGGAGGAGGAGCTGACGCTCAAGGCGTACCCCAAATACTGGGGCGGATGGGACAAGCCGCACTACAGCACGGTCAAGTACCGCGTCGTGCCCGACCCCGACCGCGCGTGGCGGATGCTGGCCCGCGGCGAGGTGAGCTTCGTGGACCGGCTCAGCCCCCGGCTGTTCGCCAGGGCCGCGGTCACGCCCGGGGTGCGCACCAGCGAGCGGGACTCGTACCAGACGGCCATGCTGCTGTTCAACACCGCGAGCGGCCCGATGAAGGACGTGCGGGTGCGCCGCGCGGTGCAGAAGGCCATCGACTACCGCGGCCTGGTCAGGGCGCTGCGGGGCGCGGTCGCGCCGGCCGCCGGCATCGTCCCGGAGGGGCTGACCGGCCACGTCGCCGGCCGCGCGCCCCGGCAGGACCTGGCGGGCGCGGCGGCCCTGCTGGGCCGCGCCGGGTACGGGCCCGCGGGCCGGCCGCTGCGGCTGCGGCTCACCTACGCGCAGGGAGACCACGACCAGCGGCTGCTGGCCACCAGCCTGGCGGCGGAGCTGAAGCCGCTGAACGTCACGCTCGACGCCCGCGCCATGCCCTGGAACGCCCAGTGGCAGCAGGGCAGGAAACGCGGCCAGGACATCTTCGTCATGTACTGGTGGCCCGACTACCCCGACGGCTACTCGTGGTTCGGCAACGTCTTCCGCAGCGGCAACCCGCCGGTGTTCAACCTGGCCTACCTGCGTGACAGGACCCTGGACGAGCTGCTCGAAGGGCTGCCCGAGCTCAGCGTGACCGACAAGGAGGCCGCGCAGGCGGCGTACGAGCAGGCCACCGGACGCGTGCTCGACGTGCGGGCCGCCGCGGCGCTGCCCTGGGTGGTGCGGTACCAGCGGGCCTACCTGGGCGGCGTCCAGGGCTACGACGACAACCCGGCCTACCCCGACGTGGTCTTCGCCTACGAGCTGCGCCCGTCCGGCTGAGCCGCCTCCGAGGCCGCCTCGACCCGCTCACGCAGCCGCGTCCTGATCTCCTCGGGCGTGTACGCCCGCCGGCGGCGTTCGGCGCGCGCCACCACCACCCCTGTGGCCGCGACCCCCGCGATTCCCGCCAGACCGAGCATCTTCCACCAGCGCATGTGCCTAGGCTAGCGATGTGCTGACTCTCGACGAGGCCGTCAAGGTGACCAGAACCGGCGATCTGTGGATCTTCCGCGGGAGGTCCGTGCCCGACCGGGCCATCCAGACGATGACCAACAGCCCGGTCAACCACGTGGGCATGGCGATCGTGATCGAGGACCTGCCGCCCATGATGTGGCACGCCGAGCTGGGCAAGTCGCTGCTCGACCTGTGGGCGGGCACCCACCAGCGCGGGGTCCAGCTGCACGACCTGCGCGACGCGGTCACCGTCTGGGCCGACCGCTACGGCCAGCGTCCCTGGCTGCGCCAGCTCGAACCGCAGGCCACCCCCGAGATGGAGGACGCCGCGCTGCGGGTGGTCGCCCGGCTCGACGGCACCCCGTTCCCGTCCACCGCCCGGCTGGCCGCCCGCTGGGCCAGGGGCCGGGTCCCGCGGCGGGCCAGGAAGGAGGCCACGCTGGAGAGCGCGTACTGCGCGGAGGTCGTGGCCGTCACCTACGAGGAGATGGGCCTGCTGCCCGGCGGCCGGCGTCCCAACTGGTACGACCCGGGCAGGTTCTGGAGCGGCGACGACCTGGAGCTGCTGGCCGGCCGCCGCCTCGGCCACGAGATCACCGTGGGAGTGCCGCGTACGCGGGCCTGACCCTGGCCAGCGGGATCGTCACCACGACGAGCACGGCCACCAGCACGAACCCCAGCCGGTAGCCGGTGTGCCCGAGCACCAGCCCGAACCCCGTCGCGCCCACGCCCATCCCCGCGTCGTAGGCCAGGTTCCACAGGGCACTGACGCGGGCCGGCTCGCCGCGCTGGAGCATCATCGTCAGCGTCGCGTTCTGCAGCACCCCGAACCCCGCCCCGAACAGCGCCATCCCGGCCACGACCGCTACGGGAGCGGTCGTCCACGCCTGCAGCGCGGTGCCCGCGGCGGCGGCGAGCAGGCCCGGCACGAGCAGTCCGGCCGGGCCGTGCCGGTCGCCGAACCGGCCCGCCCACCAGCGGGCCGCCGGCGTGGCGAGCGACTGGGCGAGCAGGGCCGCCGAGGCCAGTCCTGGCGAGCCCGCCAGCGGCAGGAACGTCACCAGGACGCCGACGGAGACCGTGACCGAGGCGAAGACCAGCATCGGCGCGGCCAGCCCGCCCGTCCGGCCGCCCGCGCCGGCCGTGACGGGCCTGCCCGCGGGCAGGCCCGTCACCGCCACGAGCCCGGCCAGGGGCAGCAGCCCGGCGACCACGAGGACGGGCGCGAACCCGAGCACGTCGGCCGCCCACAGGCCCAGCGGCAGCCCGGCGACCGAGGGCACGCCGACGGCCAGGCCGTACAGTCCGAGCCCCTCGCCGCGGCGCTCGGCGGGCACCAGGTCGGCGGTGAGCGCGGTGCCGGCGACCACGAGCACGCCGAGGCCCGCGCCGCGCAGCAGCGACACGGCCAGCACCACGGGCAGCTCCGCCGACAGCGGGAGCAGCAGGGCGGGCAGGCCGAGCAGGACCAGTCCGAGCGCCATCGCCGCGCGGTAGCCGTGCCGCGACAGCAGCCAGGGGACGGCCAGCTCGGCGAGGACGGTGGACGCCATCATCGCGCCGGTCGCCAGGCCCGCGCCGGACGCGCCGGAGCCGCCGGTCGCCGCGTACAGGGGGACGGTGGAGAACAGCAGGAAGAAACCGAGCATCCCGGTCACCGAGGCGGCCATCATCAGGCTCAACGAACGCGACATCATGCCTTCGACGATGACGAATCCCGCCTTGGGCGGGATCGGGCATGATGCGTAGCCGCCTCTTCATAATGAGGGGTGTGTTCGTGGGACGTGAGGCCGAGCTGGGCCGGCTGACCGCCGCGTGGGCCCGTACCCCGAGTGCGGTGCTGGTCGTGGGCGAGGCTGGGATCGGCAAGACCAGACTGGTCGGGCGGTTCGCCGGCGAGGTGGACGCGCTGGTGGCCGAGGGCGGGGCCGATCCGGGCGGGCCGGCGTACGCGCCGTTCGTGCCCGTGCTGCGCCGCCTGGTCAGGGAGTACGGCGCCGGGCTCGTGCCGGGCGGCGGACGCAAGGGGCTGGCGTGCCTGCTGCCCGAGCTGGGGGAGCTGGACGACACGCCCGACCTGGGCCGGGCCCGGCTGTTCGAGGAGGTGCTGCTGCTGGTCGAGCGGGCCGCCGAGCGCCGTCCGCTGGTGATCGTGCTGGAGGATCTGCACTGGGCCGACCAGGCCGCCCGCGACCTGCTGGCGTACCTGCTGCGCAACCTGACGCGGCCCGGCGCGATGGTCGTCGCGACCTCGCGCGAGCCGCTGCGGCTGCCCGGCGCCGAGGTGGTCAGGGTGCCGCCGCTCGGCCGCGACGAGGTGGCCCGCCTGCTCGGCCGCGACGACGTCGACGTGATCGTGGCGCGCAGCGAGGGCAACCCGCTGTTCGCCGAGGCGCTGGCCGAGGCGGGTGACACGACCCCCGCCTCGCTGCGCGAGCTGCTGCTCGCCGGGGCCGAGAAGCTGCCGGGGCCCGGTCTCGACGTGCTGCGGATCGCCGCCGTGGCCGGGCGCAGGACGCCCCACGAGGTGCTGCGCCAGGTCGCCGGGCTCGACGACCTCGCGCTCGACGAGGCGCTGCGGCCGGTCGTACGGGCTCGGCTGCTGCTCGTGGACGGCGACGCCTACGTCTTCCGGCACGCGCTCATCCGCGAGGCCGTCTACGACGACCTGCTCCCCGGCGAACGCCGCCGCCTGCACGCCCGCTGCGCCCCGGCCCAGCCCGAGCTGGCCGCCGACCACTGGCACGCCGCCGGCGACGGGCCGCGCGCCTTTGAGGCCGCCTGGCGGGCCCGAGATGGGACCTGGTGCTGGAGCTGTGGGCGCACGCGGACGGCCAGGACCACGCCCAGGTGCTCGAGGACGCCGCCAGGGACGCCCTGCGCGACGGCGACGCCCACCGCGCCGACGACCTGGCCGGCCGGGCGCTCGCCGAGGTCGCCGACCCGCTGCGCGCGGCCCACCTGCTGGAGCTGCGCGTCGCCATCCGCGACCTGCACGGCGAGGAGGGCCTGGACGACCTGCGCGAGGCCGTCCGGCTGGCCCCCCGCGAGTCCAGGCTGCTCGGCGCCCTGGCCTGCACGCTGGCCTGGCACGGCCAGGACGACGAGGCCCGCGCCCGCGCCGAGGAGGCGTACGCGCTGGGCGACGCCAGGTCGCTGGTCACCCTGGCCGCGCTCGCCGCGCTCGACGGCGACCTCGCCACCTCCTCCGCCCTGTACGCCCGCGCCCGGATCAGCGCGCCCGACGACGACACGCTGCTCGTCTCCTACGCCGGCGAGGCCGACGCGTTGGAGGCCGCCGGCGAGCACGCCAGGGCCGAGGCGGTCGCGCGGCGCGGCATAGCCGAGGCCGCCCGGCTGGGCCTGGCCCGCTCGCGCGGCGCCCACCTGGCCGCCAACCTGGCCGAGCCGCTCGCCTCGCTGGGCCGCTGGAAGGAGGCCCGCGAGGTCGCCGCCCCCGCGCTCGCGCTCGACCCGCCGCCGATCTACCGCGCCTGGATCCTGCTCGTGCTCGGCACGGTCGCGGTGTGGGAGGGCTCGCTGTCCACGGCCGGTGCGCTGCTCGCGCAGGTCAGACCGCTCATGCGCGGGCGTTCGCGCGGCTACGACTCCTGCCTGGAGCCCGACCTGCTCGAATGCCGCCTCGCCGAGGCCGGGGGAGACCTGGACCGGGCGCGCCGGCTGGTCGACCACGTGCTGTCGGAGCACGACCTGACCCGCAGCCGCCGCTACGCCTGGCCGCTGCTGGCCCTCGCGGCCCGCATCGGACGGGTGCGCGCCGCGCCGGCCGGCCTGCCCACCGTCGGGCGGCTGCAGGAGGCGTACCGGGCCACCTTCGAGGCCGAGCTCGGCGGCTCGTGGGCGGACGCGGTGGCCGCCTGGCGGGCCGTGGGGCAGCCGTACGGGCTGGGGCGGGCGCTGGTCGGCGCGGCCGAGCGGGACCCGGCGCGGGCCCGCGAGCCGCTGCGCGAGGCCCTGGCCATCGCCGCCGCGCTCGGCGCGGAGCCGCTGCGCCGGCAGGCGGAGGCGGCGGCGGCCACCGCCCGGGTGACGCTGTCGGCGACGCCGGGGCTGTCGGCCCGCGAGCTGGAGGTGCTCGGCCTGGTCGCCGAGGGCCTGAGCAACAGGCAGATCGCCGAGCGGCTGTACATCTCGGCCAGGACCTCCGGCGTGCACGTGTCGAACATCATGGCCAAGCTCGGCGCCGCCTCCCGCGTGGAGGCCGCCGCCGTCGCCCGCCGGACCGGCCTGATATGAACTGCGGCATGACCACCGTGAACGTCGCCCTCATCGGCGTGGGCAACTGCGTGTCGTCCCTCGTGCAGGGCGTCGAGTACTACCGCGACGGCGAGGCTCCCGGCCTGCTCAACCCCGTGTGCGCCGGATACGCCGTCTCCGACGTGCGGTTCACCGCCGCCTTCGACGTCGGCCGGGCCAAGCTCGGCCTGGACCTGTCGCAGGCGATCTGGGCGCGGCCGAACAACTCCCGCCGCTTCGCCGACGTGCCCCACCTGGACGTGCCCGTGCGCGAGGGCATCCTGGCCGACGGCGTGGGGGAGGGCTCGGCCGAGCTGGTCGAGCCGAGCGGCGCCGCGACCGTCGCCGACGTGGCCGCCCACCTGCGCGAGACCGGCTCCCAGGTCGTGGTGAACTTCCTGCCCACCGGCGCCCAGCGCGCCGCCGAGCTGTACGCCGAGGCCGCGATCGAGGCCGGCTGCGCGTTCGTCAACTGCATGCCCGCCGTGCTCGCCCGCTCCGAGCGCTGGCGCGACCGTTTCGCCGCTGCCGGGCTGCCGCTGCTCGGCGACGACCTGAAGAGCTCCTTCGGCGCCACGCTCGTGCACCGGGCGCTGGTCGACGCCCTGACCGCGAGCGGGGTGCGGCTGCGCGACGGCCACCAGCTCCTGGCCGGGGGCAACATGGACTTCGTCAACCTCCAGGACCCGGCCAGGATGGCCGGCAAGCGGGCCACCAAAGCGACCGGCGCCGGCACCTCCACCCACGTCGGCGCCCAGTACCTGCCCTTCCTCGACGACCGCAAGATCGCGTTCATCCGGCTGGAGGGCGAGGGGTTCGGCGGCTCCCCGCTGGAGATCGAGCTGCGCATGGTGGTGGAGGACTCGCCGAGCGCGGCGGGGAACGTCCTCGACGCCGTGCGCCAGGCCAAGGCCGCGCTCGACGCGGGCACGGGCGGCTTCCTGCGGGAGACCTCGGCCGCCCTCATGAAGGCGGTCTGACCTCGGGTGCCGGGCCCGGCCGTGGCAGGCTAGGAGGATGCGCCTGGCGACCTGGAACGTGAACTCGGTCAAGGCACGGCTGCCGCGCCTGCTCGACTGGCTGGCCGCGACCGAGCCCGACATCGTCTGCCTGCAGGAGACCAAGTGTCCCGCGGAGTCGTTCCCCGTGGCGGAGGTGGGCGAGCTCGGCTACGCCGCCGCCGCCCACGGCGACGGCCGGTGGAACGGCGTCGCCGTGCTGTCCAGGGTCGGGCTGGAGGAGGTGACGCGGAGCTTCCCCGGCGAACCGGGCTTCGCCGAGCTCGACGGGGTGGGCGCCGCCCGTCCCGAGGCCCGCGCGCTGGGCGCGACCTGCGGCGGCCTGCGGGTCTGGTCCCTGTACGCGCCGAACGGCCGCGCGCTCGACTCGCCGCACTACGCCTACAAGCTGCAGTGGTTCGCCGCGCTGCGGGACGCGCTGGCCGAGGAGGCGGGCTCGCCGCTGGTGGCCTGCGGCGACTACAACGTGGCGCCGACCGACGCCGACGTCTGGGACCCCGCGCTGTTCGCCGGCTCCACGCACGTCACCCCCGCCGAACGCCGCGCGCTCGCCGAGCTGCTCGACCTCGGCCTGCGCGACGTGGTGCCGACGCCGATGAAGGGACCCCACCCGTACACGTACTGGGACTACCGGGCCGGGATGTTCCACCAGAACAAGGGCATGCGGATCGACCTGGTCTACGCCAGCGCCGACGTCGCCGACCGGGTGCGGGCGGCGTACGTCGACCGCGAGGCGCGCAAGGGGAAAGGCCCCTCGGATCACGCTCCCATCGTGGTGGATCTCGCCCCGATAAATTAATCAACAAACAGCTGCCAGACGAGTATCGTGAGTAACCAAATGTGCGGGGGCACGCTTCTTCTTCAAGACCGAAAAAGGGGGCCGTGTCGTGGAACCTGCCGATGGTCGTGTCATCCTGTTCGTCCTCATCGGGCTTGCCCTGTTCGCGCTCGGACGCCGCTTCCAGAACATGATCATGCTCAGGCAGGTCTGGAAGCAGACGCAGCGGCAGGTGACGGTGCGGCGGGAGACCGCGCACCACGCGGTGAAGGGTCTGGTCGCCGTCACCGCCGTCGCGGCATTCGTCATCTGGCTCGCGATCAATCTCAATCGGATAATGAGTTGACCGCCGTCGACTGATTACCGCGATTATCCGGAATGGCGGCGGCGCAGGCCCCACGCGGTGAGCACGGCCAGCCCCGCCGCCGCCAGTCCGACCGCGCGGGTGAGCCGGGCGGCGCGCCGGATGTCCTTGACGTCCGGCTTGGGGCCGTCGCCCATCGTGGGGCGGTGTTCCGTCCTGCCGCCGTACACGTTCGTGCCGCCGAGGGTGACGCCGAGCGCGCCGGCGAAGGCGGCCTCGCACCTGCCCGCGTTCGGGCTGGGGTGGCGGTGGCCGTCCCTACGTAGCACCCGCAGCGCCCGGACGGGGTCGTCGGCCAGCGCCGCCGTCAGCAGTCCCGTCACGCGTGCCGGTACGTAGTTCGCCACGTCGTCGAGCCGGGCCGCGGCCCAGCCGAACCGTTCGTAGCGGGGGGAGTGGTGGCCGATCATGGCGTCCAGCGTGTTGGCCGCCCGGTAGGCCAGCAGCCCCGGCACGCCCGCCACCGCGCCCCAGAGCAGCGGGGCGACCACGGCGTCGGAGGTGTTCTCCGCCAGCGACTCCACGGTCGCCCTGGCCAGCTCGGGCGCCTCCAGCCCCGCGGGGTCGCGGCCGCACAGGTGGGGGAGCCTGGCCCGGGCCCGCCGGAGATCGTCCTGCTCCAGGGCCTCGGCCATGTGCACCCCTTCGCGGGCGAGGGTCGTGCCGCCGAGCACGGCCCACGTGGCGAACGCCGTCACCGCCGTACGGACGGCCCGGTCGCCGCTCCTCTGGGCCAGCACGCCCAGGGCGGCCGCGCCTCCGACGCAGATCCCGACATGGACCACCCCACGCCACCTCGTGTCGCCGTACGACGACTCCTCCAGCTTCGCCGCCGCCCGTCCGAACAGGGCGACGGGGTGGGCTGAGCTGCGCGGATCACCGAGAACCTGGTCGAGTGCGACACCGAGCGCGAGACCTAGCGGGTCATACCAAATGGGCATGAAGCTCATCTTCGTGCACATCCAGCCAGGCTGCCGCCCGGCGGATGCGTTCCCCGGCGCCGCCGGTCCACATCCTGGCCCAGTTACCGCCGGCCCGGGCGCGGGTGCGCATGACGTCGTAGGACCGGTGGAAGCGGAGCCTGGACAGTTCGAGCAACCGCCGGCGTTCGCGGGGCGCGAGGCCGTAGGCGTCGCAGAACAGGCGGATCCTGGCTCCCACGTCGGCGTCGCGCTGGAGAGGGTGACGGTCGACGGGGTCGGCGATCGGGGCCCAGTGGCGGAGGGTGGTGACGATGTCGAACAGCCGGGTGGTGGGCCGGGCCAGGTCGAAGTCGATCAGCGCGACGGGGGTGGCCGCGCCGGTGCCGGTGTCGTGACGGAAGATCACGTTGTCCGGCGTCAGGTCGCAATGCCCGATGACCTCCGGCGCGCGGTCGTCGTTCGACCCGCCTTCCCATCCGCCGGCGTCGAGCGGGAACCCGGCGGTCGCGTCGTGGAACTCCCTCACCAGCAGCGCCAGGTCGACCAGAAACGCATCGGTCGAACCGGCCCGGCACAACCCGCTCCGCCCAGGGACGTACGTGATGATCTCGCGCCCTAAGCCGTCCGTTCCCAGGACCCGCGGCGCACCCCCGAACCCGGCTGCCTCAAGGTGTCTGAGCAGGGCGTGCACGGCGGGCGTGGCCGGACCGACCGGCCTGCGCACCGTGTCACCGACGCGCACCACCCCGTCTGTCACGTCCCCGCCCTGCAGGGGAATCTCATGCAGGAGCGTCGCGACCATGCCACAACAGCTTAGCCCCATTTGCCCCACCGCCGCCTGCCCTTTACCCCACCCCCTCCCGCCCCGCCGTCCTCCCCTTCCCCTGCCACCTGGCCGCCCTTCTCCCGATTCCGGGCCGCCCTCCCCCCTACTTTCGGGCCGTCCTTGCCCTGCTTTCGGGACGTCCTTCTCCCGGTACGGCGGGCCGTCCTGGCCCCCTGTACCGGGATCATCCCCTTCGACCTGTCCCCGAACCCGTGCCCCTCGCGAGCCTGTCCCTGAAGGCGCGGTGCCCCTCGCATCCCGCGGCCGAGTGTCGTACCGCCCCCGCCCCCCAGCCACCCCCTAGCCTGAGGAACCGTGCCCATCCTGCTCTCCTTGGCGGCCTTCCTCATGACGCTGCTGGGCGGGCTGGTCGCCGACCGCGTCAAGAACAACCGCCACCTCGTGCTCGGCGCCGCCGCGGGCGTGATGCTCGGCGTGGTGGCCTTCGACCTCCTCCCCGAAGCCCTCACCCGGGACGTCGTCGACGTGCTCGGCGTCCCGCTCCCGATGCTCATGTTCGCCCTGGCGTTCCTCGGCATCCACATCGTCGAACGCTCCATGGGCATGCACGACGCGCACGAAGGCGACTACGCCGCCCATCGCCACGCCCGAGCCGGCGTAGGCGTCACGGCGGGATCAGCCCTGGTCATCCACAGCCTCCTGGACGGCGCCGCCATCGGAGCCTCCTACCAGACGGACGCCTCGCTCGCCGTCGCCGTGGCCATCGGCGTCATCGCCCACGACTTCACCGACGGCTTCAACACGTACACGATCACGTCGCTGTACGGAAACGCCCGCCGCCGCGCCCTCACCCTCCTGGCCCTGGACGCCGTCGCCCCCGTGCTCGGCGCCACCCTGACGTTCCTCATCGCCATCCCGGCCCACATCCTGACCGCCTACCTGGGCCTTTTCGCCGGATTCCTCCTCTACCTGGCCATCTCCGACATCCTCCCGGAGGCCCACACAACCAGACGCGCCACCGGCTGGACCCTGGCCGCCACGGTCACGGGAACCCTGTTCATGTGGCTGGTGATCGCCCTGTCGGCCTGACACGACCAGAACGTGTGCGTGACAAGTCGCCGGATCATGCACAATAAGGCAGGAGCGCCCTTAGCTCAGCTGGATAGAGCACCGGACTTCTAATCCGACGGTCGCAGGTTCGAATCCTGCAGGGCGCGCTTTTCTCAGGGCTTGGACCTGCGGATCCTGGGAGACCGAGAATCCGATGGGTCATTCGGGCGGATCGGGGAGACCGAAGGGAGACCGTCAGTTTCGGACGGGTCACCCACGACCACAGCCCGGGGGACCAGCGAAACGCTCGCTTCCGCCGCCGCGCGCGCCAACTCCGGCAGCACGCTCGTGTACGTGTCCGACGTGATCGACAGCGACGAGTGCCGCAGCATCGCCGAGGTCGTCTTCATGTCGTTGCCCGCGGCGAGGCTCAGCGTGGCCGCCCCGTGGCGGAGGTCGTGCAGCCGGATCGGTGGCAGCCCGGCCGCGAACGCCAGCCTCTCGAAGTACTCGCTCAGCCAGTCAGGCTTCAACTCGGTGCCGTCCTCGCGGGTAAAGATCCGGCCCGTCTCCGTCCACGAGCCGGCCCACGCGAGCTTCTCCTCCTTCTGCCGCTTGCGGTGTAACCGCAGCAGTTCCAGCGTGGCCTGGTCGAGCGCCACCGGCGCATCCGAGGCGGCCGTCTTCGGCTTGCCCTCCCTCACCTCGCGGCCCACGATGGTGAGCTGCCTGGACACCGACAGCACGCCGTCGTCGACGTCGAGATCCACCCAGCGGGCCCCGCACACCTCGCCTCGGCGCAGGCCCCGGAACGCGATGAGGTGGAAGAGGGCGTACAGGCGGTCGCCGGCGGCGTGATCCAGGAACGCGCCGAGCTGGACCGGCGTCCACACCATCACCGGCGACGGCCTCAGGTCCGTGGCACTCCACACCGCCACCGCGGAGGTGGACGGCAGGTGCGGGTCGGCCCGTACCGCTGTCAGCCGCGCCTTGAACGCCTCGTTGAATGCCTCGACGCGCGCCTTCGTCCAGACCACACCCTTCGGCCGCGGCGCTGACTCCAGGGCGACCAGCGCCGCGGCGTTGAAGGTGACGAGGTGCTCCCGCTCCGCGTCGGCCAACACGGTCCTGATGGTGGCCTTGATCCTCTGCTTCGTCGCCGGGCCGGTGATGCGCTTGCCACGCGCCGAGGCCCGCACAGCAGGATCGTCGGAGGCGAGGGCCTGGCGGATGGCGTCGTTCTTCTCGTCGATCCGCTCGAACACCCGCTCCACGACCGGGGCGAACAGCTTGTCCAGCCGAACGTCGTCGAGCACCTCGCCGAAGTGCGCGTCATGGTGGCTGATGTAGCCGACCAGCGTGGACTCGCGGATGTCCCGCAGGCGCTTGCGCCTGGCCACCCAAGTTGTCCAGTACTCGCCGAACTTCATGGACTGGAGAGGCTGGCCGGCCTTGAACTTGCGGTGGAGCTCCTCGTACGACGGGAGCGGCGCCTGCTTCTTGTGCGCGGCCCGGATCATCTCCAGGATCTCCATGCGCGCCTCGTGGCCGTCCGGCCCGGCGTCCGGGATGTCGAGCAGCCGATGGGCCTGGGAGTAGAACAGCTCCACGTCCGTCTCGGTCTTGAACCCGCCCGCCCGAAGGAGGTTGCGTTTCCCGTCCGGGCCGGGAGGCACCTCGGACTTCCCGTACCACGTGCCGTGGTTCGGGTTCCAGGAGCCGTCCTTACGGCGCAACCGCGGGCATGTCGCGCCCAGCTCGTGGCCGTCCTCCCGGCACTTGCAGCGCTTTCCCGTCATCATGGCCGCCGCCACCCCTTCTCAGCCGCCGACGCACACCTTGGGGAGCAGTTTCACGTCGACGTTCACGAGTCCATCACATTCGCTGCCGACGCCGACGGGGTTCTTCACGGTGTCCTTCACCGTCTCCTCGACCTCCTTCACCGTGTCTCCCAGGGATGACGGTGTGAGGTCGGGCAGGTCTACCTCCACCCCGGGCAGCTTGACGTCTGGCGCGTGCGTCTTCTCCGGCGTTGACGTCTTCTCCGGAGTCGGGGTGTCCTTGGGCGGCGGGCTGGAGGCCGGCGGCGAGGCGGTAGAGCTCTTGGTGGAGGGCCCCTGCACGTCTGCCGCGTCCGCTGCAGGGCGCTGCGACGCCTTGGTGACGTCCGGCGCCGGAGTGGCGTACGACGTCGTGTGCTGACGCCCCGCGCGCTCGGGCACGGCTTCCTGGATCTGGTCCTGCTCTGGACGCCGCGGCGGAGTAGTCTCGCGCTCCTGCGACGGCCGCGCCGGGGGCACAAGCATCATGGGCGGTGCCGCGTTGGCCGGCCGCACCGGCACTCTCCCAACCGCGGCGGGGTCGGGATGATCGCCGATCCTTTCCATCGGAGCGAACCGGCGCGGTTCGGACATCCGGTCGGCGGCGATGGTCGGCGACTCCGCGTACGAGGGCGGCACGATCCGCTTGTCGACGACGATGTCCGAGCCGACCACCATCGTCATGGCCAGCGCGCCGCCGGCTACCGCCGTTGCCGAGCCCCGGCAGACGGGCGCCAGGTCCCGTAAGCGCTGCTGCCCCCACTCGCCAAGGATCCCCAGGTGCAGGAACACGTGCTGATGCCGCTCTCGCAGCATGGCCTTGCCGAGCTCGCGTGCTTTGGCACGCTCCACTCGCGATAAGCGGGAGTCGATGACGACCACCTCGTGGCCGCCCTCCTCGCGGATCATGACTTTGATGCCTTCCGGCAGTTCCTCGTAGGCGACGATCGGGACCACTTACCCCTCCATCTGCTCCTTCAGCTTCGCGATCTGCCGGTCCATGCGACCGTAGATCGCTCTCATGCGCTGCCAGTCCTCGTACTCCGCGACCGGGTTCGGGGTCCTCGGGGCCCCGTCCACGACGATCGCCCAGAGTGCGCCGTCGACCTCGACGACGACCGGGATGTCATGCGCGCTGGCCGTGTGCCACGCGATGACGAGCTGAGGCGGAGGCGCCTGCGCCGGGTCGAGGCCGAGCACGAACTGGTAGGACTGGATCAGGTGTTGGCTGGCCGCGAGCTGGGCCCGCAGCCTGGCGTTCTCGATTTCTAACTCTTGTTCTCGACGTAACGCCTGCTCATGCCAGGCGTGCAGCGAGGTGAGCCGTTGGACGCGCCCCCGGACGCGTGCAAGGGCGAGACTCGCCGGGGTTTCCTCGGGGTGAGGCGTGGACATTTTTTGCGTGCACCTTCATAACGTCAGCAGTTCCTTGAGGAACGTCCCCCACCAACGCTCGTTTCTTCAGCACGTCCCCATACCCCGATGACAATGGGTCCGCACACGCGTTATCGGACTGTTAGTTCTGTCACAAAATGTGACTTTGTGTCAACCCGTGTGGCGGTTGCCGCCGCCCTGGGTGTCGGTGTCCCACTGTGACGCGGTTCCGCCCGCTGTCCCTCGGAGCGCCTTGACCAGCGTCACCATGTGGACGCGCTCTTGGTGGGTGAGCTGCGAAATCGCCTGCAATCCGACCCAGATCGCGCGCATCTCGGGATCATCGCCGACGACGTGGCCGAGCTGGTCGGGCGGCTCACTCTTGTCCGGGGACTCCAGTTCCGGCTCGCGCCCGCTGAGGATGGCCTCGAAGGAGGCTGGCCGCCACCCCAAGGCGTGCTCGACGGCAGCCACCGAGGCGTCGCCGACGGCGCGCCGGGCCCGCTCGATGTCCCCGAGCGTGCGGACGGACAGGCCTACCGCGCTCGCGAACTCCTCGCGGGTCTTGTAGCCCATCTGCACGCGCCGGCGCACTACGTACTTCGCCAGCCGATCCAGGTCCTCGCCGCCCATGCCGCACATCGTCTCGGAATAGACAGGAACAATCAAGCAACGTAACAGCACCCTGACAGATCGTCGCAACTACCGTAATCCCGCTTTGGACCTGGCCCTTCAGAACGATCAGTCACAGCCCGGTTACGGTTTGCCTGACCTTGCCTATTCGCTCTTGACTTGTATTCCTGCTTATTCCTAGTCTCGCCCCATGCGAGCAGGAGAGAACCGGCAAGCACCGGCAAAGCCCAGGCAGAACGGCAGCGCCATCCGCGACTTCCGCAAGAAGACCGGCATGAGCCGCCGGGAACTCGCCGAGCAGGCCCGGATCTCGCCCCCGCACATGGCCAACATCGAGAACGAGCACAAGGACGCCTCCTACGAGGTGCTCTACCGGCTCAAGGCCGTCCTCGTCGTGGACATCCGCTCCATCCTGCGCGACCCTCCCACACTGGAAGCGCTCGACGACCTCACCTATGACGAAGCGTGCGAGCAGGCGTCATGACCGCCGACACCAGCGCCAGAAGGAACCGCAGGACCCGGCCGCTCACCACCGAGGAAGTGCTCGCCCTCCCCGCCGCCGTCGATCTGGTGACCGCCGGCCGCGCGTACGGCATCGGCCGCACCAAGGCGCACGAGCTCGCCCGGGCCGGCGAGTTCCCTGTCCGAGTGATCCGCGTTGGCAACGCCTACCGCGTCCCCAAGTCGGCCCTGCTCGACAGCTTGGGGCTGCCGATCGACGGCCACCCCTGACAGGCCGCGAGCCCACCCGACTCGACCGGATGGGCCCGCTCCGACCCGCCATCCCTCCTCAAGCAAGGGAAAGCAGACCATGACCATCCTCGCAGACCTCCCCGCTGGCTACACGCCCGGCGACATCGTCACCATCCGGCACACCATCTGGACAGTGCGGCGCGACGACTACGCCTCGCTCACCGAAACCGACCGCCGCGCCCTCTCCAAGCTGGCCGTCTGGCCCGGCCTCGACCAGGCCGCCATCGACCTGATCGCTCTCGTGCTGGACGAGCGCAAGCCGCTGCCGCTCGACGACTCCGCCGCCACCCTCCTGCACAGCTTGCTCACGGTGCTGCCCGCCGTCAGCGACAACGACCTGATCCCGACGCTGGCGCCGACCGTCGAGCTCGACAACGCGCCCGCCACTCGGGCGCTGATCACCCTGGCCGCCCTCACCATCGAGCACGACGGCCAGCCCGGCGGCGAGCTTCTGCGCTCCGCCCTGCTGGCCGCGATCCGCGCCGCCTGGCCGCACCTGCCCATCAATCAGGCGCCCGCCGCGGCCGGCCGCCTGATCGTCCAGGCGCGACGCCGCATGGAGGACGCCGAGCAGACGCAGCCCCCCACGCTGCCGCCGTTCACGTCCGACGGGACCCGCGCCGACCTGACGCACATCCCCCACTCCATCACCGTCGAACCGGTCACGCCCGAGCTGCGGCGCGTCAGCGAGCTGCCCCACAGCGCCACGCTCGTGGTCGTCGAGCGGCACGCCGGCCGCCTGGCCAAGGTGTGCAGCACCACGGACGTGGACGTCGCCGACTACGCCTCGTGGGGTTACAGCGTGACGATCGAGGACCTGGCGCGCGGCATCGCGGGCACGTACGGCGCCACCTTCGTCACGACCCCTGCCGCATGAGCGCCCGCCAGAGGCAACTCGCTGCTGCCCGGGTGCTCGTGGCCCTGCTCAACGAGGACCTGCCTGAGGTCACCTGGAGGATCAGCGAGCACGGCGCTCCCGCCCTCGACGGCCAGATGGCCCTCATGCAAACCCCGGCGGACATCAAGCTCAACGGACTGCAGAGGTGGGCTGACCTTCTCGGTGCCGAAATCGTGAGCACGCCGTACGGGAAGCGCACCGGCGGCAGCGCGAGCGTGATCGGCCACATCGAGGGCGTGCGCGTCTGCGTCTGGGCGGCCTTCCTCAAGAAGGACCTGCCCAAGAAGGGCGGTGACCTGCAGTGAAGATCGCCAGAAAGCAGAACGGCCGCAACCACTGGTACATCGACGAAGACGCCGGCGGCGAACGCGTCCCAGGCGTCACCACCATCAAAGGCAACGGCCTCCCCAAGCCCGCCCTGCTCAACTGGGCCGGAGACGCCACCGCCGAATACGTTCTCGACAACTGGGACGAGCTGGCCACGCTGCCGCTGTCCGAACGCTTCAAGAAGATCAAGGGCGGTCGGTACGAGAAGCGGGACGCCGCCGCCAACCGGGGAACCCAGGTCCACAAGCTCGCCGAACGGCTCATCGCGGGCGAGAAGGTCACCATCCCGGACGGCCTCGCGGGATACGTCCAGTCGTGCGTCCAGTTCCTCGACGACTTCCAGGTGCGTGCCGTCCACGTCGAAGCGGTCGTCTACTCCGAAACCCACCGGCACGTCGGCACCACCGACCTCATCGCCGACGTGCTCCTGCCGGACATGCCTGAGTACGACCACATCCCGCGCGATGGCGGCGGATACTGCCGAGGGCTGTTCGACTGGAAGACCAGCCGGTCCGGAATCTTCGGCGAGGAGGCGCTGCAACTGGCGCCGTACCGGCACTCCGAGTACCTGATCCTCCCCGACGGTGAGGTCATCGACATGCCGCCGGTGGACTTCTGCGCCGGCATCCACCTCCGGCCCGACGGCTACTCGTTCGTGCCGCTGGCGTGCGACAAGGACGTCTACCGCGACTTCCTGTACGTCAAGGAGGTCGCCCGAATCGTCGCCGGCCTGCGCGACCTGGTCGGGGAGCCGATCGTCCCGCCGACGGCATCGCAGTACGTGCTGAGCAGGGTGGCCCAGGTCGATGACGAAGGGGCCCTGTTCTGATGGCCGCCGAGACCCCCGCGCCGAAGTCTCTGGACGAGGCCCTGCTGATGCTGCAGGCCGACCCGCCCGTGCTGGAGAAGAACAAGCAGGGCCAGGTCGGCAACCAGAAGACGAAGTACGCCGACCTCGTCCAGGTCAACGCCGTCGTCCTGTCGCGGCTGAACGCCCTCGGCTGCGTCTACACCACCAAGCCGACGATGCGGCCCGACGACCCGAAGTTCGTACTCCGGTACAGCCTGAAGCACGTCGCCTCCGGCACTGAGGAGTCCGGCGAGTACCCGCTCAAGCTGTCCGAGAACCCCATGCAGATGGGAAGCGCGATCACATACGCGCGCCGGTACGTGCTGCTGGCCATCACGGGCATCGCCGCCGAGGACGAGGACGACGACGCGCAGGCGTACGACGGCCGGACCGCCCAGCGCGCCCACCGACCGAGGTCATCGCCCCCAGGCCGTGGCACACCGGCGCCCACCGCTCAGCGCTCCCGCACGGCACCTGCGCTGCCCGCCGAAACCGCGATCACCGACGCGCAACAGCAGAAGATGGGCGCGCTCATGCGCGAGCACGGCATCACCAACCGGGACAGCGCGCTCGCGCTCGTCAACGAGGTGCTGCAGCGCACCGACGACAACCAGATCACGTCCCGCACCGAGCTCACCCGCGCCGAAGCCAGCAAGGTCATCGACCGGCTGCAGCGGGAGGCCGAGCACGGTGAGCACACACCTCCCACCGCCTCCTCCTCACCTGCGGAGACCTCATGACCACGATGACCATCACACTCACGCCCGCTGCTGTGGCGCTGGCCGCCGCCGACCTGATCGAGCGGCAGGGCAAGGCCGACGGCGACTTCTACGACGGGACGGCCGGCTTGCCACCGCGCCAGGCGCCCGTCGACGTGCCCGGTGCCATCGCCGTCGTGTGCGGCCACGACCCGGACACCTGGGAGGACGACCGCCAGGCCGGGCGCTCGTGGCGGCTGGTGCTCGACACCGCCGACATGCTGATCGACTTCCTGGCGCTCTCGCACGACGACACGTACGCCGAGTCCCTCGGTGCGTGGTCGGACGAGCGGGACGCGGCCACGGTGGTGCGCGAGCTGCGCAACGCCGCGCTGGAAGTGCTCGAACCGTGAGCACTTCGACCCCGCCGAACCTGGAGCGGATCAAGGATCGGCTCTGGACTCTGCGCTGGCTCGCCGGCGCGGGGGCCAGCCTCCCCGGCGACCAGGTGTGCGTACGCGGCGAAGACCGGCGCACCCTCGCCTGGCTCATCGGCACCGACCTGCCCGACCTCATCGCGGCTGTCGAGCGTCTGACACCGGGCACCACGACCGAGACGGACGTAGCCCCGAAAGTCAGCCAGGCCATCGCCGAGGCGGTGGCCAGCAATGCCTGACCTGATCCTCACCTGGCTCGCCATCGCCGCCGCCTTCACCGGCGGCACCTGGTTCGGAGCCACCACCGCAGGCAAGCCGTACCGCGACGCCCTCCAGCGGCTGCTCACCGCCGCCGCCGACGAAGACGCCCGCGACCTCGACGCCGCCCTCGCCCACGCCGACGCCGTCCTCGAAAGGCGGCCCACATGAACCCCGAACTCGCCACCGGCGCCACCATCCTCATCGCGGCCGCCGCCATCATCGCCGCGTACGAGATCCGCGACCGGCTCCGAGACCGGCGGCCCCGCCGCACCCGAGAGCCCGCCGAGATGCTCGGCGAAGTCCGAGTGCCCGCCGGCCACCCCGAGCACTGGACGCCGCGCATCGACACCACCGACCTCGACCTGGCCGACCTGCAGACGCGGCTGTGGCCCGTCTGCGAGTGGCGGTACGTCATCGACTGCCCCCGGCCCCACCTCACCGGCTACGGGACGCGCACCGACGCCGAACTCGCCCGCGACCGGGCGCGACGCTCCCGCGTCTCGGAATGCCGGTGCGGCGCCTTCCACATCCGCTACCCCCGACGGAGGGCCGCGCGGTGAAGCCCCCCAGATCGCCGCCGTCGTGCCCGTGCTCCCCCCGGGCACGACGGCGAGCACCAACATCTACCCGCGCGCCTGGGCGTGCTGGGCCGCCGGTGTCCTCGGCAGCTTCGCCGCCATCGAACTCGCCGCGCTCCGGCAAGCCCCCACCGACGGCACGCTCACCGCGCAGCTCCGGCGCAACCGGCGGCTCAGCGCGCTCGGAATCGCCGCATTCGCCATCTGGGCCGTCGACCACGTCGCCCGGCAAGGAGCCGAAATCAAGGAGGCCGCGTCGTGCTGACCCTCATGGACTGGTTCTGCGGCGCCGGAGGCAGCTCCCAAGGAGCGCACGCCGTACCCGGCGTCGAGGTCGCCCGCGCCGCCAACCACTGGGACAAGGCGATCGCCTCCCACGCCGCCAACTTCCCCCACACCGACCATTGGAAAGGCGACATCCGCGAGGCCCCCGTCGACCGCTGGCCGGTGTGCGACCTGTTCTGGGCTTCCCCGGAGTGCACCAAGTGGAGCCTGGCCCGTGGCAAGAAGCGGACCTTCCACCGCAGCCTTCAGGACGAGCTCATCCCCCGGCGGAAGACCGCGCAGGAAGAGGAGGAGGAGCGCTCCCGCGCTCTGATGAACGAGGTGCCCCAGTACCTCGCCGGGGTACGCCGTCGAGGCGGTCTGGTCCTGGCCGGCGTCGTCGAGAACGTCATCGACGAACGCGAATGGGACCAGTGGGACCGGTGGCTCAACGACATCCGCATCCTGGGCTACAACACCCGGGTCATCGCCTTCAACTCCATGCACGCCGAACCGGTACGCACCCTGGCCGCCCCCCAGTCTCGCGACCGGCTGTACGTCGCCTACTGGCACCAGAGCCTCGGCCGCGACCCGGACTGGGACAAGTGGCTTCGCCCCCGCGCGTGGTGCCCCGGCTGCGACGAGGTCGTGTCCGCGATCCAGGTGTTCAAGAACCCGCGCAAGGACATGGGCCGCTATCGCCAGCAGTACCTCTACCGCTGCCCGCGCGTCACCTGCCGCAACGCCGTCGTGGAACCCGCCGTGCTGCCCGCGACGACCGCAATCGACTTCTCGCTGCCCACCAGGAAGGTCGGCGACGGTAAGCCCGGCAAGAAGTTCACCCCGTACGCACCGGCGACCATCGCGCGGATCAAGGCCGGAATGGAGCAGTACTGGGTGCCGCTTCTGGTCCCGGCCGGAGGGACCTGGCGCGACCGGGCCATCCCGGTAACAGTGCCGATGCCGACGCGCACGACCTCGGAAAACGACGGCCTCGCCCTGCCGCCCCTGATGGTCCCCGTCGAAGGGCGCGAGGGGAAGGCCGCAGCGCCCGGCTGCGAGCCGATCCGCACCCAGACCACCCGCAACGAGACGGGGATCGCGTTCCCACCATTGATGATCCCGATGCGTGGCGGCGGCGACAAGGAGCGCGCGCGCCGCGCCGACCTGACAGCGATGCACGCCGTCACGGCCGGCGGCAACCATCACGGGCTCGTCACCTGGGAGGAGCAGCACCTGCTCGTGCCCTACTACAGCAGCAGCGACGCCCGGCCGGTGACCGAACCTGTCGGCACGCTGACCACTGTCGACCGGTACGGCCTGGCCGGCCCCGCGCTCGACGTGAACGAGGTGGAGTTCCGGATGCTGGAACCCCACGAGATTGGCCGGGGCATGGCCTTCGCCAGCAACTACGTGGTGGTCGGCAACAAGCGACAGAAGGTCCGCCAGTACGGCGGCGCCGTCACCCCGCCCATCGCCGAGATCATCGTGAGTGCGCTGGTCGAGTGCGTCACCGGCGAGTCGCTGGAGCGTGCCGCATGAGCGACACCAGGTACAGCGTCCGTGACCACGACGCCGAATGGCTCCTCCAGCGCGAGCGGCTCCACAGCGACGGCATCCTTCAGAAGCAGCGCCGCAGCCAGAAGCCGAAGAAGCGCAGCACCAACATCGCCGCGCCGCGCCGGCTCACCCCCTCACCCCCGCGCAGCGGCGAACCGCGGCCGAGCGGCTCCGCGACACCGCCGCCCAGCTCGGAGCGCCGGCCGCCGAGCTGCAGCAGGTGTTCGACATGCTCGGCCTCGGCGGAGCCGACCTGAAGACCACCTACACCGAGCTGGGCCACCGGCGAGTCCCGAACGGTAGCTGCGCCACCTGCGGGCGGCCAAGCATCGCGATCCGGCTCGACCGGACCCTCGTCTCCCACACCCCGCGCCCCGGCATGAAGCTCAACGACAGCACCCGCTGCCAGGGCAGCGGGCAGCTCGCCGAGACGGTGCACAGGATCGCCGCAGCGCCGGCCTCGGCCAAGCGGGTGAAGCCGCAGCGCCGGACGCCGGGCGACCACCAGGAGAACCCGCTCCCCACGCGAGCCGCCTGCCAAGACGAAGACCCCGAACTGTTCTTCCCGGCCGGCTACAGCGAGACGTACGCCCGAGAGATCGAGAAGGCAGTCGGCGTATGCGGGCGCTGCCCCCTCTCCGCCGCCTGCCTGCGGTACGCGCTCGACCAGGGCGAGATCGAGCACGGGATCTACGGCGGCACCACCCCCGAGCAGCGACGGCAGCTCCTCTCCAGAAGGGCAGCAGCATGAGCGTGAGCACGACCACCAAGATCGAGCTCTCCAGCGACTCCACCTACTGGCTCCGGCCCTGGTACCCGGCCGGTGTCAACGTGCACACCGGGCAGATCGTCGGCCACCTCGACGCCGACTGCCCCGAGCTGCTGCGCGTCGAGCCGTACCCGCGCGAGGGCGCCGGCTGGCTTGACCCCCGCACCGGTGACGTCTGCGAGGACTGCCTCCGCGAGAAGGCCCCCGACCTGTACGACGCGCTGACCGGAGAGGACGACAAGAAATGAAGCTCAGCCTGCCCGCGGACGTGTTCGCCGACGCCGTCGCCTGGACCGCCCGCACCCTGCCCCAGCGGCCCGCGGTGCCCATCCTCGCCGGCCTCCTGCTCGAAGCGACCGGCGACGACACCCTCATCGTCAGCGCGTTCGACTACGACATCTCCGCCAAGTGCACCGTCCAGGCTGACGTCGCCGAGCCCGGCCGCGTCGTCGTCAGCGGGCGCCTGCTCGCCGAGGTCGCCAAGAGCCTGCCCCACAAGGCCGTCGAACTGGCGCTGGCCGGGGGCGAGGTCGAGCTGCGGTGCGGCACCGCCGAGTTCGGGCTAGCCACGATGCCGGTCGAGGACTTCCCTGCCCTTCCCGAGCCGCCCGCCACGCTCGGGCAGGTCGACGCCCCCCTCCTGCGGAGTGCGCTCGCGCAGGTCGTCCCCGCCGCATCCCCGGACGAGACGCTCATCATGCTGACCGGCGTCCGCGTCGACATCGACGCCGACGGGCTCGAACTCGCCGCCACCGACCGATACCGCATCGCCGCCAGGAAGATCCCGTTCCAGCCCACCGTCGACGGGGCCTCCGCTGGGGTGCTCGTCCCGTCCAAGACGCTGAAGGACGCCGGAAAGGGGTTCGCCGACGGGCCCGTCGACATCGGCGCCGACGACAGCCAGTTCGCCCTCACCTCCGGAGGGCGTCAGCTGGTGACGCGCCTGCTCGACAGCGAATTCATCAACTACCGGGCCGCGTTCGGCGGCGTCGACGCCCCGAACATTGCGCGCGTGGACAAGGCCCCGCTCATCGAAGCGATCAAACGCGTGACGTTGGTGGCCGAACGCATGACCGCCGTACGGCTGGCGTTCACCGGCGAGCAGGTCGAAGTCTCAGCCGGCGGCGGCGACCTCGGCCGCGGCAGCGAGGCCCTGCCGTGCACCCTCGACGGCGCTGCCGAGGTGCAGGTGTCGTTCCTGCCCCAGTTCATCGTGGACGGCCTCCACGGCGTCCAGGGCGACGTGGCCACCATCTCGATGTTGGAAGCCCACAAGCCCGTGCTGGTGACCGGCGACGACCCGTCCTACCGCTACCTCGCCATGTCGCTGAGGCAGGCATGAGCACGGCCACCTACGCCGACTTCCTGGCCCGCAAGCAGCAGCGGGCCAGGGCCACCGGCCCCGCCGTCGACACCGCCGATGTCCACCCCACCCTGCACGAGTGGCAGCGGCGGATCGTCGCATGGGCGGTACGCACCGGGCGGGCTGCCGTCTGGGCGGACACCGGCCTCGGCAAGACGTTCATGCAGACCGAGTGGGCGCGGCACTCCGCCGAACGGGCGCTCATCGTCGCGCCGCTCGCGGTGTGCCAGCAAACCGTTCGCGAGGCGGCCAAGCTCGGCATCACGGTCCGGTACGTCCGCTCCGAGAGCGACGCGGCCGGGCCGGGGCTCTGGGTCACCAACTACGAGATGACGCCCCACTTCGACCCGGCAGGGTTCGGCGCGGTGGTGCTCGACGAGTCGTCGATCCTCAAGGACTTCACGTCCAAGACCCGCGACCGGATGATCGCAGAGTTCGCGAACGTGCCGCGCAAGCTGGCGTGCACCGCCACGCCCGCCCCGAACGACGTCGCCGAGCTCGCTAACCACGCCGAGTTCCTCGGAGTGGCCACCCGCCGCGAGATGCTCAGCACCTACTTCGTGCACGACCAGGCCGGCTGGCGGGTGAAAGGCCACGCCCGCGCCCCCATGTACCGGTGGATGTCGTCGTGGGCAATCGCCGTACGCCGACCGTCCGACATCGGCGGAGACGACACCGGCTACAACCTGCCCGGCCTGAAGATCCGCCCCCACCTGCTGCCCGTCGACGTCGTCCCGGAAGGCCAGCTGTTCGCGGTCGACCTAGGCGGCATCGGCGGTCGGGCCAAAGTCCGCAAGGCCACCATGGACGCCCGGTGCGAGCGCGCCGCCGAACTGGTCGCCGCCGAGCCCGACGAGCCGTGGATCCTGTGGTGCGGACTCAACGACGAAGCCGCCCTCCTGGCCAAGCTCATCCCCGGCGCCGTCAACGTGCACGGGTCGATGAAGCCGGAGGAGAAGGCGGAGCTGCTGCTCGCGTTCGCCGACGGACAGATCCGCTACCTGATCACCAAGCCGGGGATCGCCGCGTACGGGCTCAACTGGCAGCACTGCGCCCGCATGGCGTTCGTTGGCCTGTCCGACTCCTACGAGCAGTACTACCAGGCCATCCGCCGCTGCCACCGCTACGGCCAGACCCGGCCCGTCCACGCCCACATCGTGCTGTCCCAGCTCGAAGGACAGATCGCCACCAACGTCGCGCGCAAGGAACGCGAAGCCGCCGCCATCACAGGCGGGCTCGTGGACGAGATGCGCGCCTCAGCCACCTGGAGCGCCTCGTGACCGCAGACATCGACCCCGGATACGTCACCGACGACGCGCGCGGCGACGGCTGGCACCTCATGCTCGGCGACGCCTGCGAGCGCCTCACTGAGATCGACACCGGCAGCGTCGGCCTGTCCGTCTGCTCGCCGCCGTTCGCGCAGCTCTACAACTACTCGCCCTCGCCGCGCGACCTGTCCAACAGCCGCGACCGCGCCGAGTTCTTCGAGCACTACAGCTACATCATCCGTGAGCAGCTGCGCGTGACCACGCCTGGCCGGCTGGCCTGTGTGCACGTCCAGCAGGTGACTTTGCAGAAGGCGCTCAACGGCGTGATCGGGCTGACCGACTTCCGGGGCCAGGTCATCACCGCGTTCGAGCAGGCGGGGTGGATCTTCCACGGCGAGATCACCGTCGACAAGGACCCTCAGGCTCAGGCCATCCGGACGAAGGCCCACGCGCTGATGTTCGTCACGAAGGAGCGCGACGCCTCCAACCTGCGGCCCGCCCTCGCCGACTATGTGCTGCTGTTCCGCGCGCCCGGCGACAACGCCGTCCCCGTCAAGACTGACGTCACCAACGAGGAGTGGATCGCGTGGGCTCGGCCCATCTGGCCCAGCGTCGGCGACGCTGAGGCGATCGAGGCCATGCAGGAGTTGGGGCTCGCGATGCCCCGGCCGTGTTGGTACGACATTCGCGAGACTCACACGCTCAACACGAAGGTGGCCAAGGAGGACGCCGACGAGCGGCACATCTGCCCGCTGCAGCTCGACCTCATCGAGCGGTGCGTGCGCCTGTGGTCCAACCCGGGGGAGCTCGTGCTCAGCCCGTTCGCCGGAATCGGCTCCGAGGGCTACGTCGCGCTCAAGCAACGCCGCCGGTTCGCCGGCGTGGAGCTGAAGGCGTCGTACTGGCAAACGGCCGTGGCCAACCTGCGGACCGCCGAGCACGAGATGGCTATCCCTGCCCTGTTCGACGTCGGCGAGGCCGTGTCATGAACAGCCGTCGGCCGATCACCCTCGACGAAGTGCTCAAGCGGGGCCTCGCCTACCGCACGCTCGCCCAATGGTCCCGCCGCGGCCTCGTGCACACCACCCCCAGCCCTAGCGGCACCTACGTGTGGCCCGAGACTGAGCTGCGCGTCGCCGACCTGATGCGGCGCCTCGTCCGCGCCGGCCTCACCGTCGAGGCCGCGGCCAGAACCGCCCGCGCCCACCAGGAAGGGCCGCCGCTCGTCCAGCTCGGCCCCGGCATCGTGCTCGCGATCGACACCGACCTGCTGAGCGAGGCGACATGACCTACCGCATCCTCATCACCGGCTCACGCACTTGGAGCGACGAGCGCATCATCTGGGACGCCATCACCCACGCCATCGACCAGGCCGCCGCCAATGGTGAGCACGAATTCGTCGTCGTGCACGGCCACTGTCCACGGGGCGCTGACGCCATCGCCGACTTCTACTGTGCAGACCAGGCGGGATGGCGCGACAACGCGAACCAGGTCCTGGCCGTCGAGCGCTACCCCGCCGACTGGGCGAGGTGCAGCCCCGCCTGCCCACCCGGGCCCCACCGGCGCAACGGCCGCGCCGGCTTCACCTACTGCCCCCTTGCCGGGCACCACCGCAACCAGCAGATGGTCGACCTCGGCGCCGACATCCTCCTCGCGTTCATCCGCAACAACTCCCGCGGCGCCACGGACTGCACCCGCCGGGCACGCGCTGCCGGAATCCAAGTCCGGGAGTGGCGAGCATGAGCACCGAGACGAAGGGCCGCAAGTGCGACGGCAAACGCCGCTACGACACCCTCAAGCAGGCGCTCGCCGCCATCGCGAGGCTCGTCGCGCAGGGCGCCTATCGGGCCCGGCTCAACGCGTACGTCTGCGAGTTCTGTGGCGGCCACCACGTCGGGCACCTGGGGCGCAAGACCGGGCGGAGGAAGAGGCGATGACCCTCCACCGAATACAGGCCCCGCTCCGAGTCAGAACCGACGACTAGACCCCCTGGAGCAGGTCAGATGGCCCGCAATCACGCCCGGCTCTTCGCATCCATCTGGAACGACGACGACTTCCTCGCGCTCCCGCCCAGGCCGCAGCGCATGTACATGTTCCTGATCTCGCAGCAGGATCTGCAGCACTGCGGAGTGATCGCGTTGCGGGAGCGTCGCTGGTCGCGCGGGGCCGCCGGCATGACCGTCGAGGATGTGCGCGCCGACCTTGACCTACTAGCCGAGCGCTGGTTCGTCGTCATCGACGACGAGACCGAGGAACTGCTGGTGCGCTCCCTGATGCGACGGGACAAGGTGTACGCCCAGCCCAACGTGTTCAAGGCGGCGGCCGACCAGATCAGGGCATTGTCGTCGCCGGTCATCAAGGCGGTCCTACTGGACGAGCTGCGCCGCCTCCCCGTCGCTGAGATAAAGGGGGATTCGCGGCGGGTGCACGAGGAGCTCGTTGGCGATCTGGCGAAGACAACAGGCGACGGAACCCCTTCGCCAACCCCTTCCGGAAGGGGTAACGGAACCCCTTACAGACCCCTTTCCGGGGCCTCGGAAGAGACCGCGACTCCACATGGTGGCAGTCAGGACTCGACACTCGGCGTGTCAGGTAACGCCTCCTCTGGAGAAGCCGTTATCGCCGCAGGTCGTAAGGGTTCCCGAAGGGGTTCGCGAACCCCTTCCGAGCGGGTTCCGAGCGAGCCCAGGGGAAAGGGGAGTAGTTACGGTGAGAAGGTAGTGGTTCCCCTTCCCCCTAGACCCCTTCCCGTTCCGCCTTCGGCGGGCGCTGCCGCGCCGGAGCGCGAGACGGCAGCCAACGCGGGGGATGTCGTCGCCGCCTGGATCGAGGGCGTCCAAGCAGCCACCGGCGAGCGACCCGCGAGCCGGCTCATCGGCCAGATCGGGCGGCAGGCCCGCGAACTCCTCGACGAAGGCAAAGACCCCGAGCGGCTGATCGAGGCCGCCACCGCGGCCGGGCGCAAGCGGTTCGCTGACCTGCCGCGCGAGCTGCTGCGCATGAGCAGCACCACGAGCCAAGACCCGAGCGGAGGCCGATTCGCGCCCGGCAGCGGATCCCGCGCCCCCCTCCCCACCGCCGACGACATCGCAAATGGGCAGGTCATCCTATGAGCAATCCCTACGAGCAGTGGCTCGCCGAACAGGCCCAGCACCGCCTCGCCAAGCTGCGCGCCGCCCGGCCACCCGCCTATGCCAACCCGGGCGAACTCCACCCTGAAATCGCCGCTTGGGCCGACAAGGTCGCCGTCGGCGAGTACGGCAACCTCGTGATGGTCGGCAACACCGGGGTCGGTAAATCCTGGTCGGTGTGGGCGCTCGCCGAGCGCATGGTGGCCGCCGGATACCGTGGCCGCGTCGAGATCGTGCCGGCCCGTCGGCTGCAGCGGCTCGTCGCGCCGCCTGTCGACTGGGCGGCCCTCGACCGGCTCGCCGCCGCCGGGATCCTCGCCATCGACGACGTCGGCTCGATGCGGATCGGTGACTGGGACTCCGACCAGATGGGCGCCCTGCTCGACCCGCGGTGGGAGGATCAGCGGCCCACCATCCTCACCAGCAATCAGCTCGATCTGCGGTCCCTGGTGGGCGAGCGGGTCTCCTCCCGGATGTCCGACCACGTCACCATCGTGCAGATGGCCGGCGCCGACCGCCGGAGGACCGCATGACCGCGGACGAGCTGACCGTGGACGGATGGGCGCCGTCGCCGGGGATCGTGGCCGCCGAGATGGCCGTCGTGGGGGCGGCCATGCAGTGGCGCGAGGCCCTCGACGACGTCGCCGAGATCGTTACGCATGAGGACTTCTACAGCCCGGCCGGGATCGTCTACGCCGCCGCGGCGACGTTGGCCGACGACGGGCGCCCGCTCGACCCGACGGCCGTGCTCGACGTGCTCGCCGCCGCCGGCGACCTGGAGCGGGTCGGTTCGGGGGCGTACCTGCACACGCTGATGCAGCACGCGGCCGTCGGGGGCTCGTGGCGGTACCACGCCCGCCGGGTGGCGGCCGACGCCCGGCGGCGACGCCTCCACCTGGCGTGCCAGCGCGGCCAGCAGGTGACCAAGAGCCCGGCGTGGGACGACGACGCCGACCCGGACCTGATCCGCAAGCTGATCGACGAGGCCGCGGTGCGGCCGGGAGACCGGGTTGAGTTCGACGTGAGCGGCGAGATGGCCGCCCTGCTGGACGACCTGGAGAGCCCGCCGCCCGCGCCCGCCGGCGTGGTGCCGCCGTTCCAGGACCTGGCGCACCTGCTGACGGTCTTCCAGCCCGGCCAGCTCATCGTGGTGGGTGCGCGGCCGTCGGTGGGCAAGTCCACCCTGGCGGTCGACATCATCCGGAAGGCGGCGATCCGGGACGGTCAGCTCAGCGTGCTGATGACGCTGGAGATGCGCCAGCGCGAGGTCCTGCAGCGCATGGCGTCGGCCGAGGCCGGGGTGAGCTTGCACGCGATCCGCGCCAACCGGGTGGAGCAGGGCCACCTGGAGCGGCTGGTGGAGGCCGGTACGCGCATCTCCGGTGCGCCGCTGGTCGTTGACGACCGGTCGGGCTGCTCGCTGGAGCACGTGCGGGCGACGCTGCGCAGCCTGTCACGGCAGGGCGGGGCCAAGCTCGTGGTCATCGACTACCTGCAGTTGATGACGCCGCCGAAGGCGCAGAACCGCGAGCAGGAGGTGGCCATGCTGTCGCGCGGCCTGAAGCTCCTGGCAGGCGAGTTCGAGGTCCCGGTCGTGCTGCTGTCGCAGCTCAACCGGGAGGCGGAGAAGCGCAGCGACGGCCGGCCCAAACCGTCGGACCTGCGCGAGTCCGGCGCCGTCGAGCAGGACGCGGACGTGATCATCCTGTTGCACCGTGAGGACGCCCACGACAACGAGTCGGCTCGCGCTGGCGAGGCAGACCTGATCGTCGCCAAGAATCGCAACGGGCCCGTCGCGACGATCACAGTGGCGCACCAGCTCCACTACTCCCGGTTCGTGGACATGGCGTGGTCTCCGACGAAGGGCCTCTGATGGATGCGGGGCGAAGCGCTGAAATCGTCTCTGACGGCCTTTCGTGGGGGAGGGGCGTCCAGAGACTCCCGAACGGGGTCGAAAGTCCGTCAGCGTGCATCCTGGGGCCACCTGGAGGGTTCTCTCCTGTTCTTGCCGGAGCGTTCCGGAGTGAACGGCCGCAAAGCGGTGATCGTCTCGGGGTCATGGCGGAGGTGTCACGGTGATCCACCTCCGGCACCGCTGGCGCACCATCGAACGGATCGGCCGCGTCATCACCCAGCAGTGCACCAAGTGCCCCAAGACCAGGACCCGCGTCAGATGACCCGCACGCCCGACACCGACGAGATGACCGCCGACGAGTACGAGGCGTGGGTCATCGACCAACAGAACCCCGACTACCACGGATAGCACCAGCCGAGCAGCACGACACCGGAGGGCTCCATGACCCGCCGCCCAGCCCAGCCCGTCCTCTGCCAAGCCCGCCACCGCCACGAGCCCGACCGGCCCCGCGCCGCCGCCGACGGCCTCAACCTGTGCCCCGGATGCCGGATAGCGCTCGGTCGCCACATCCGCGACCTGCCCGAACTGCACGCCGACGTACTGGCCCAACTCCCCACCGGCCGCGACACCGCGGCGCCGCCCGTCACCGGCAGCCGAACCCCGCCGCTCCCCTACAACACCCGCGCCGGCGACTGGCTGGCGCAGACGCGCCACGACCTGCGATCGATCACCTCGCTCGTCTCAGTAGAGCGAGGCATTGCTGGGCCGCCGCCCAACCCCGGAGCCCAATGCGCGTGGCTGGAACGGCACGCCGACTGGCTCGCCGCCCACCCCAACGCGGGAGCGTTCAAGGACATGTTCGCCGAGCAGGTCGGCCGCGCGTACAGCATCATCGACCCCGCCAGGCTGCCGCTCGTGCTGCCCGTCCGGTGCATCGAGCCCGTGGACGACGAGCCGTGCGGCGGCATCCTGCGCGCCACCGTGCGGCGCGACGACGACCCCACCCCGTCCGTCATCTGGTGCGACGGCTGCGATCTCGAACTCGACACAACGCAGTGGCACCGGTACGGGCGGCGCCTCCAGCGAGGGAGGATGGCCGGGTGAGCAGCCGAGACATCCTCACCGAGATCGACGACGTGATCACCTGGTACGGCAGCCAGGACTCCATGACATGGACCGCCGAACCACCCAGGCCGCCCGCTATGGCGTCGATCGACGTCGAGAGGTTGCAGCAGGCCAGCCTGATCTTCGGCGAGCACATGCGGACGTACCTGAACGCGATGACGCCCGCCTTCGAGCAGGCGATGCGAAACGTGGGTGAGGCATTCAAGGCTCTCGCCCGGATCGCCCCGCAGATGCAGGAGGTCGCCGAAGCCGACCGCCAGCTACGAAGCACCATGAAGAGCAAGTACGCGCGGCGACGCCGCAGGAGGACGGGGCGCAGATGAACGCCAGAATCAGCACCGCCGACGCCGCCCTGCTCTACCAGATCCCCGCCCGGACCATCCGCCGCTGGCATGCTGAAGGCCGAATCACCGTCCACCGAGATGGCCGAAACCTGCTGTGGGACTGCGACGAACTCGACCAGCTGGCAGACCAGCGCGGAACCGGCCGCTTGCCAAAGACGCCCATAATGGCCCATCCTCAGTGATAACTCACCTGACGTGTCGCCTCAGCCACCCCACGGCCCAGGCCCGTCAACCCGAGAAGCGGCCCGGCCGGAGCGCCGGGCCTCGCCATGTACGGGCCTGGAGGGCACATGCCCCGCAGCAAGGGCCGCACCGGCAGGCCATGGCGCAGAGTACGAGCCCAAGTGCTGGCCGCAAGCACCACATGCTGGCTGTGCGGACACGACCAGGCAGGCGACGTCGACCACGACCCGCCGCTCGTTGAACTCGAACGGCTCGGCCTCGACCCGCGCGACAAGCGATACCTCAAGCCCGCCCACGGGGTGCAGGGCTGCCCCACCTGCGGCATCAAGTGCAACCAGGTCAAAGGCGCGCGCGCAGCGCAGCCGCAGGCGCCCACCTCAAGACGCTGGTGACCTGCGAAAACGCGGCAGCAGTGCTCTGACCTGCGGCAACAGTTTTTGATCAGACCAGCCGGGAGACCCCGCGCACAGGCGCCCTTTTTCTCCCCCCGCAGAGCCCCGTACCCCCGCCGGAGGTGCCCGCGTGCCCCCTCGCCGACGCAAGCTCGCCGCCGTTCCGTCGCCGGAGCCCCGCGAGCGCGCCCCTGACCTGCGTGACGCGGTCAAGGTGGCCGTCGAGGCGATGGACTGGCTCACGCCGACCGATCAGGCGATCAAGGCGCTTGCGTTGCGTCAGGCGGAGGAGATCGAGAAGGCGATCGAGCGGGCGGACGAGCTCGCCGAGGTCCGGCGGGAGGCGGCCGGCGCCGATGACGTGTCGATCTACCGGCGGCTGGCCGCGTTGGAGGCGATGTGCGACGTCACCAAGACGGTCGGCTGGCTGGGGCCGCAGTTGCAGGGCGTGCTGCGCGACCTCGGGGGCACGCCGGCGGCGCGGAAGGCGATGAAGGGTGACAAGCCGATCGGGGGGCGTCTTGCACAGCTCCGCGCCGGTGCTGCTGGGGAGCACGACCCCTAGAATCTGGACGCCGCCGCTCGTGACGGGCCCTCCTGGGCCGTGCGGTTGCGGGTGCGCGCTCACCCCGGCCACTTCGAGCGGGTTCTCGGCGGTCGAGTTCGGCCAGGACGTGATCGGGATCCGGCCGCTGCCGTGGCAGCGGTGGCTGCTCATCCACGCGCACGAGCTGCGCTGGGACGGCAAGTTCCGGTTCCGCACCGTGCTGGTGCTGATTGCCCGCCAGAACGGCAAGACGACCATCGTCGAGGTCAAGAACCTGTGGAAGATGTTCGTTCTCGGTGTCGGCCTGGTGATCGGGACGGCGCAGAACCTCGACATCTCCGAAGAGTCGTGGGACAGGGCCGTGGAGATCGTGGAGGGTACGCCGGAGCTCGCGGCCGAGGTGGCGCACGTCGACCGGACGAACGGCAAGAAGGCGATCAGGCTGGCCGGCGGCTCCCGGTGGAAGATCGCGGCGGCGTCGCGGCGGGGCGGCCGTGGCCTGTCTGGCGATGACGTGAACCTGGACGAGCTGCGTGAGCATCAGACGTGGGACGCCTGGGGGGCGGTCTCCAAGACGACGATGGCCAGGCCCAACCCGCAGGTGTGGGCGTTCTCCAATGCCGGCGACGACAAGTCGGTGGTGCTGAACGAGCTGCAGAAGCAGGGGCGGGCGGCCGCCGAGACGCCGGGCGCCGACCTGGCGCTCGGCCACTTCGAATGGTCGGCGCCGGACGATGTGAAGTGCACCTGCGGGCGCCTTGATGGTCAGCACCTGCTGGACTGTCGCCTGCAGGACCGTACGGCGTGGGCGCAGGCCAACCCGTCCTTGGGCTACACCATCACCGAGGACGCGATCGCCTCGGCCCTGGCCACCGACCCGGAGCCGATCTTCCGCACCGAGGTGCTGTGCCAGCACGTGCCGGACCTGACACCGGAGTGGACGGTCATCCCGCAGGCGGCTTGGACGGCGGTCGCCGATCCGGTGTCGCAGATCGCTGGCCGGGTGGCGTTCGCGCTCGACGTCGCCCCGGACCGGGAGTATGCGGCGATCGCCGCGGCGGGCCGGCGGCCGGATGGCCTGCTGCACGCCGAGATCACCGGCCGTGAGGTGCTGGACCACCGGCCCGGCACGGACTGGGTGGTGGCCCGGGCCGCCGAACTAGTGAAGGCGTGGAAGCCGGTCGCGTTCGTGGTCGACCCGGCCAGCCCGGCCGGGTCGCTCATCACCGCGCTGGAGGCGGCGGGCGTCACCGTCACCGCGGTGTCGGCGCGCGAGCACGCGCAGGCGTGCGGCGGCCTGTACGACGCGGTGGTGAAGCCGAAGGACGCCGACGACGATTGGGCCACCAAGCTGCGCCACCTCGACCAGGCGCCGGTGAACACGGCGCTGGCCGGCGCTGAGAAGCGCACCTTGGGCGATGCGTGGGCGTGGGCGCGCCGCGGCGTGCACGTCGACATCAGCCCGCTGGTGGCGCTCACGCTGGCGCTGTGGGGCTATGAGACGGCACCTCCGGAGTCGAATCCGCTGGACAACATCTGGTGAGGGGGCTGCATGCGTAGCGCGCTCTCTCGCGTGGCCGGAGTCGTGGCGGAACTTGCGGGCGCGATGCTGCGGACGGTCGGGCAGGTGCTGCCGGGCCTGGCCGGGCTCGGTCTCGTCTCGTACGGGGCGTGGCTGTGGTGGCGGCCGGCGGGGTTCATCGCGGCCGGCGTGCTGTTGCTGGCCGACCGGGTGTGGGAGCAGGCGCGGGCCGGACGGGAGCGGTCGTGAGCCTGCTGTTCGGGGCGCCGAGGCGGCCGGAGCGCCGAGCGTGGGGTGTCGAGCCGCCGATCCCGCCGAACTCGTCGCTGGGCACGTCGTACGCGCGGGTGGATCTGTCGCAGGCGGAGGCGAGCCTGCAGAAGGTCGCGGTGTGGGCCAGCGTCAGCCTGCTGGCGGGGACGGCGGCGATGCTGCCGCTGGACAACTACACCGGCGACGGGCCGGACAAGCAGGAGAGGCCGATCCCGTCGTGGATGGCCGATCTGGGCGGCGACGGGTACGGCCTGGAGGACTGGATCTGGCAGTACATGGCCTCCAGCCTGCTGCGCGGCAACGTGTACGGGTTGGTCGGCGAGCGGGACCCGCGCCGCGGAACCCCGACCCAGCTGGTGTTGCAGCACCCGGACATGGTCCAGGGCTGGCGCGACGTCAAGAACGGCGCCGTGCACTGGCGGGCCGCCGGCCAGGAGGTCCCGACGGCCGACATGTGGCACAAGCGGGTGTTCTCGATCCCGGGACGGCTGCAGGGGCTCAGCCCGGTGGCCTTCCAGGCGTTGACGATCGGAACGGGCATCGCCGCGATGCGGTTCGGGGCCCAGTGGTTCGAGGAGGGCGCCCATCCGACCGGCGTCCTGACCACGGACAAGGACATCGACCAGGGGCAGGCGACGACGGCGAAGGCCCGGTTCATGGCCGCGCTGCAGGGGCGGCGGGAGCCGGTGACGCTCGGCGGCGGCTGGGCGTATCAGCCGATCCAGATCGCGCCGAACGAGTCGCAGTTCCTGGAGACCAACAACATGACCAGCGCGGAGTGCTGCCGCATCTTCGGGCCGGGCATCGCTGAGATCCTCGGCTATGAGACCGGCGGATCGCTGACCTATCAGAACATCGAGCAGCGTAACCTGCAGCTGCTCATCTACGCGCTGGACCCGTGGCTGACCAGGCTGGAGCGCGCCCTGTCCGGGCTGCTGCCCCGTCCGCAGCGGGTCAAGTTCAACCGGGGGGCGCTGCTGCGCACGGACCTGCTCACCCGGTACCGGGCGCACGCCATCGCCATCAGAGCCAAGTTCGGCACCCAGGACGAGGCGCGCGAGCTCGAAGACCGGCCGCCGCTCACCCCCCGCCAGATCGACCAGCTTCAACAGCTCGACGGCACCGCCGTGGACGACCCGATGACCAAGGAGTAGACGTGGATCTCAGCGAGCGCGCCAAGTCGCGCGGCCCCGAGCGCCGCGCCTTCCCGGTCCAGCTCGAAGTCCGGGCCCAGGCCGGCGGCCCGACCGTGGTCGAGGGATACGCCTCGATCACCGAGGCCGGCTACGAGATGTGGGACATGCTCGGCGCCTACACCGAGGTCGTGCGCAACGGGGCGTTCGCCAAGACGCTGGCGGAGCAGCCGCAGGTGCAGCTGCTGCTCAACCACGGCGGCCTGTCGATGGCCTACACCAAGGCCGGCACGCTGGCGCTCGGCGAGGACGAGCACGGCCTGCACATGCGCGCCGAGGTCAACCCTGTCCGCAGCGACGTGCGCGACATGCTCACCGCGCTGGAGGACGGCGCCGTGGACGAGATGTCGTTCGCGTTCAGGGTGGTACGCCAGCAGTGGTCCCCGGACTATGACCAGCGCGACATCACCGAGGTGTCGTTGCACCGTGGCGACGTGTCGGTGGTGAACTTCGGCGCCAACCCGGAGACGTCGGTGGCGATGCGCGGGCTGGACCTGGACCGGATGGGCGACGACGAGGCCCGCGCCCTGTACGAGCGGCTCGGCAAGCGCTTCGCGCCCGCGCCAGCCGTTCCTGAGACTCCGCAGCGGCGGCACCCGCTGTCGCTGTACGAGGCCGAGGCCACCCTCCTCGGATGAGTGCCACCAGCGTCTACCAGTATTTCGGCGCAGGCGGCGCCCTGCTGTACATCGGGGTGACCGACCGAGGCATCCGACGCACTCACGAGCACGCCGAATCCAAGCCCTGGTGGCCGCTGACCACTGGCTGCACTATCGAGCACTACCCCAACCGCGACGAGGCGCTGGCACGTGAGGCCGATCTCATCCGCAGATTCCGGCCGCCGTTCAACCAGCAGCACAACCCTGACCGTGGCAAACCGATCGAGGAGCGGACGGCCAACATCGGCCGACCGCTCCAGACATACAGCGGCGACGCCTCGCTGAAGGCGCGCAAACGTGCATGGTACGAGCTCCCAAGGCATCTGCGTCGCGTCGCCCCCTGCGTTTCCTGTGGCGATAGGCCCGGAGGCGATGGACCGACCTGCCTGAACTGCAGACAGCGCAAGTCGGCCTGACCCCACCAGCCTTCTACAGGCGTTTCCATCTTTCGCTCGCACCGCCGCACGCCGGATAGCGCGCCGGGCCCGTGAGGGCACCACCCGCCGTCCACCTGCGGATTGGCCATGCGCGGCAGACCGCAATTGATCAATCCGAAGGAGGACTCCCGATGCTGGAGTTCCTGAAGCAGCAGCTCGCGAAGCTGCTGGAGGAGAGGGCCGCGCTGAAGGCCGACCTGGACGGCGTGCTCACCGCGCCGCGGGCCGAGCAGCGTGACCTCAACGACGAAGAGACCGCGTCGTTCGCTGAGAAGCGCGACCTGGTGAAGGCCAAGGACGACGAGATCGAGCAGATGCGCGGTCGGATCACCGAGGCGGAAGAGGCTGAGCGGCGCGATGCCAAGCACGCCGAGCTGGCCGCCCGGTACGGGCAGGCTGGCGAGCAGCGTGAGCGGCCCACCGTGACGGTCATCTCCGAGCCGGAGACCTACCGTAAGGGCGGCCAGAACAGCTACTTCCGCGACCTGGTGCGCGCGCAGCTTCTCGGCAGCCGCGACGCGACCGAGCGCCTGGTGCGCAACAGCCGCGAGGTGTCCGCCGAGTTGGAGAAGCGCGCCCTGTCCACCACGGACGGCGCCGGCGGCGAGTTCGTGCCGCCGCTGTGGATGCTGAACGAGTACATCGGCCTCGCCCGGGCGTCACGTGTGATCGCCAACCGGGTGCGGCAGATGGCGCTCCCCACCGGCACTGACTCGATCAATCTGCCGCGCCTGGCGACCGGTACGGCGGTGGCCGAGCAGGCGACGCAGAACACCGCGGTGCAGAACACCGACGCGACCACCAACAGCGTGACCGCCGCGGTCGCGACGATCGCCGGTCAGCAGGTCGTGTCGCTGCAGCTGATCGAGCAGTCGCCGATCAACATGGACGATGTGCTGCTGGCGGACCTGGCCGCGGACTACGCGGTCAAGCTCGACACGTTCGTGATCAGCAACAACGCCGCGAACAAGCGGGGCCTGCTGAACGTGTCTGGCGCGAACGCCGTCACCTACACGGACGCGTCCCCGACTGCGGGTGAGCTGTACGCGAAGATCGCGGACGCGATTCAGCAGATCCACACGCAGCGGTTCATGCCGCCGGACGTGATCTTCATGCACCCGCGGCGGTGGGCGTGGCTGCTGTCCGCGCTCGACACCGCGGGTCGCCCGCTGGTCACCCCCGTCGCTGGGGCGCCGCAGAACGTGCTCGCCGCGGTGGGTGACGTCAACTCCGAGGGGTTCGTCGGCAGCATGCAGGGTCTTCCCGTCTTCGTCGACCCCAACATCCCGGTCAACCTGGGTGCGGGCACGAACGAGGACCGCATCGTCATCGCCCGCAGCTCGGACGTGATCCTGTTCGAGGGCACCCCGCGGTCGGAGACGTTCCGGGAGCCGCTGGCCGCCCAGCTCAGCGTCCTGCTGCGCTTCTACAACTACGCCGCCCTGCACTCCGAGCGGTACCCGAAGGCGATCAGCGTCATCTCCGGCACCGGCATGATCGCGCCGACGTTCTAGGCCCGTCGGACCGGCCGGACCCCACCCAGGTCCGGCCGGGACCTCGCACGCACCACACCACTACCCCGTGGGAGGGACTCATGTCCGACACCGACAACGTCCAGCCGACCCCCGAAAAGGCCGCCGAGCAGCAGAACGATAACGACTGGCCGCGGCCCGGCGAGGAGGGCTACGTCACCCCCGACGGCACCCCCCAGTCGATCAAGCAGCTGGAGGACAACCGGCGCGCCGCCGCCGACCGGGCAGCCGCCGGGTCAACGGTGCACGGCGCACCGCTGGCCACCCCTGGCCCAACCCCGGACGCCGAGCGGGCCAAGGCCGTCGAGCGGGCCGAAAACTACTCCGGCAAGACCGTCGAGGACCGCGACGAGGCCGTGACGGAGTGGATCGACGACAAGACCGAAGAGAAGACCGACGAGGCATCCGACGACACGCCGGACACCTCGGACGCCAAGCCGAAGGTCACCCGACGCAAGACCGACACCAGCAAGTAAGGGAGAGCGCGCCGTGCCTGAGCAAGTGCCGGTCCGCAGCGTCCGCACGGGCGGCGTGGACCACATCGAAGTGGACACCCCCGACGAGGCGTACGTGAAGGCGCTGCTGCGCGAGCGCGAAGGCTACGCCAGATACGACCGCGAGGAACGCGTTGCCGCAGTGGACGCCGAACTGCGCCGGCTCGGCGTCACCCGCGAGGACGTGCACGAGGGCCAGGAGAATGCAGTCTCCGCGCCGCAGGAGAAGGCAGTTCCCCGCGGCCGGCGGGGCGGTCGGTAGCCGTGTCGTACAACACGGACGGCAGGCTGGTCCGCGCCGGGAGCATCGGTGTTCTCGGCGCGGCCCAGACCGGCGTCACCGGGGCCGGTAACACCGCCGCTGTCGAGGTGGGCGCGCGGCACACGCTGCGACTGCAACTGAACGTCACTGCCGTGTCGGGCACAACGCCGAGTCTCACAGTCAACGTGCAGACGTCCGCCGATGGCAGCAGCTGGTACACGGTCGGGTCGTTCGCCGCGAAAACCGCTGTGAGCAGCGACAACAAGTCGTTCTCGGGGCTGGATCGGTACGTCCGGCTGCAGTGGGCGGCGCCGTCCGGGACGACCCCCAGCTTCTCGTTCAACGTGACCGGCGACCTGGTCTGAGGCAGGACCGTGGCCACCAGGGTCAACCTGTGCACCAACCCCTGCCTGACCAACGACGCGACCGGCTGGGGCGGCAACGGGACGCCCACCAGGACCGATGTCACGGTGCTGGGGTTCGCCCGCCAGTGGGCGGCCCGGTACTTGGCGGGGTCGTACATCACCACGCCGACGGGGGCGGCCAGCGCGGGCCTGGCGTACACCGTCAGCGTCTACCTCAGGCCGCAGACGTTCACACTCAACGGCACCGTCTGGATCGAGTTCCTCGACGGCGGCGGCGGAAGCGTCGGCACGGCCAACTCCGGCTTCTCGGCGCCCGCCGGCAACATCACCAGGATCTCCCAGACCAGCACCGCGCCGAGCGGGACCGCATCCTGTTGGCTGGTCGTGACCGGCGAGAACTACGCGGTCAACACCACCGACTACACGATGTGCCTCATCGAGCAGGCGGCCAGCCTCGGCAGCTACTTCGACGGCGGATCACCAGGCGCGAGCTGGAACGGCACCCCCGGCAACAGCCCCAGCACCCTAGCCGACGCCCCCGACCGGGCCCCCCACTTCACCGGCCAGTACGCCGGCTTCTTCTGACCCGAAAGGTAGTCCCATGGCTCGATACGCTGCCCAGGTCGAATCGTCGGCCGCGCTGGCGGTGGACACCGGCTTCGCCTGGCTGATGGCCAGCGCCAGTACCGGCTACAAGCTGCGCCGCGTGACGATCGGCTGTGTCGCCGGTGCCGGCGTGCCGACCAGCCAGCAAGTGGTCGTCGGCATCAACCGGGTGACCAGCGCGGGCACCACGCCCACCGCGGGCATGACGCCGGCCAAGCTCGACCCGAACTCGGCGGCCGCGGGCGCGGTGTGGAACACCGGCTACTCGGCGGCCCCGACGAACTCCTCGGCCGACCAGTGGCGGATCGCGTTCAACACGCAGAGCTCCGCCGATTTGCCGTGGGAGCTGATGGAGGAGTGGGCCGTGACGCTCGGCACCGCGAACGGGCTGGCGTTCATCAACCGGGACAACGCCCTCCCGGCGAGCCACAAGTACGTGCTCAGCGTGGAATGGGAGGAGTAGGTGGCGTTCGCTGACCAAGTCGCTCTGACCCAGAACCCTGACTTCCGCAACCGCGTGCGGATGGCAGCCATCACGGCAGCCGTCCTGATCGCGGGGGAGGCGCAGGACAGCCTCACCGTAGCCGCCTACCAGAAGCGGCAGGTGCTGGCCTACAAGGTGCTGACCGCCGCCGGGTACGGCGAGCGCGGCGAGGTGCTCGACACTTTCGTGTGGGCGGTCGCCCAGAACGGGGCGATCACCGCAACGAGCACCGACAGCGACGTCCAGTTCACGGTCAACTCCGTCTGGTCGGACTGCGCGGGCGTGCACGCACTCGACTGAAGGGGGCTGAATGTCGCGGCGCTGGCGTCACCCCAGGAGCCGTCGCGGCGAGTTCGCCAGCCCGCCGTGGTCGGCAGCCGCCCCCCAGCCGCCGACGCTGGCCCCGCGGGTCGTCCGTGCCCGCTCCCGGGTCGGGCTGCTCCGCCGCGGCGGACGGGTCACGTTCGTTCCCCTCCCCGCAGCGGCCGCCCCGCCGCCGTACCTCCCGGCAGTGGTCCGCCGGTTGGCCGCGGCCCGGCTCGGCCCATGGGCGCGACGCCCGGCGCGCGTCACCGCCGCCCCTCCGGGTGGGCCTCTCCCGCCGCGAGAGACCGGAAGACCAGCCACCCGCTGCCCCGCTGGCAGGCGTGGACGGTTCGCTTGGGTGCCGCCGGCGCCCGCGCCTGTACCGCCGCCATCGATGCCGCCGCGGGTCGTCCGGGAGCCGGTCCGGCTGGCCGCGGCCCGGCGCGGCCGGTTCACCGCGCCGCCCTGGCCGGCGGCGACACCTCCGCTCGTGGCGTGGCTGCCGCAGATGCTGTCCACGCGGCGGCCGACCGCTCCCGCGCCGCGCGGCAGGGTCGCGAGTTGCCCGGCGCCGGTGCCCGGCGTTCCCGCCCCCGTCTCCAGGCGGCGGCCGGCCGGCCCGGCGCGTCGCGGCCGCTTCTCACATCCATCGTGGGCCGCCGATCCGCGGCCGCCGCGGTTCGCCGGTCGGCGCCGGTCGGCGGTCGCCCGCAGACGCCACTGCATCGTCCATCCGCCGTGGCCGCAAGCGGTACCGCCGCTCCCGCCGCCGTATGCGCCCTCGATGGCCCACGGCCGTCGAGGCGTTCCGGCCCTGCGATTCCGCGGCCGCATCACGGCCGGCTGGATGGAGCTGACCAGCGCGCCGGTCATCGAAGGCGTGGTCATCCTGTCCTCCAGCTCCGCCGCCGTCGTGCGCATGGGCACCGCATCTGGCCCGGCAGCGTCGCTGACCAGTTCCGATCAACCGCTGGCTACATTCGGAGGTGAGGCGTGAGCACGTACGCCTTCGGCGCCGCGGCCCGGCTGACCACCAAGGTGCGTGTCGGTGATGCGCTGGTCAGCCCCAGCGCCATCACGCTGACGATCCTCCTGCCCGACAACACCACCACAGGCCCGCTCGTCCCCGTCAACGACGGGACAGGCCTCTACCACTACGACTACACCTCCGCCCAAGCCGGACGGCACATCGCCCGCTGGGTCACCGTGGGCCCCGACGGCGCGGACGAGGAGGTCTTCGAGGTCGCCGGCCTGTGGGCCGAGAGCGGCATCCTGTCGCTGGCCGAGGCGAAACGGCAGCTCAACATCGACCCCGGCGACACGGCGGACGATGAGGAGATCCAAGGCTTCATCCGGTCGGTGACGGCGATCTGCGAGCGGCACGCCGGCGCGCTCACCCGGGCCGCCCACGTGGAGACGCACGTCGGCGGGTACGGGATCGCGCTCAACCACACCCCCGTGCTCTCGCTCACCTCGGTGACCGCCATCCAGCTGGGCAGCACCGACCAGGCGGTGGCAGACCTCGCCCTCGACGCCGCGACGGGGATCGTGCGCCGGCTCGACCGGGCCAGGATGGTCGGCCCGTTCACCGTCTCGTACGTGGCGGGGCGGACCAGCATCCCGCCGAACGTGCGGCAGGCGGCGCTCATCATCCTGCAGCACCTGTGGGAGACGCAGCGCGGCACGATGGGCGGCGCCAGGTTCGGCGGCTCGGACGAGGTGTACGACCCGCGGTTCGGGTTCAGCATCCCGCGGCGGGCGCAGGAACTGCTCGGCGAGCAGATCTCGGGAATCGCCTGATGGCCACGTCCCGGGTCCCGGACGTCCTCGACGCCCTGGTGGCGCTATTCGGCTCCGCCCCCGCCCTCGACAGGGTCAAGGTGTTCGACGGCCCTCCGGTGACCGGGAGCCCCGTCACGGACGCCGTCTTCGTCGGCTACGACGGCGACCCCGACGGCGATGGCGGCCAGGCTGTCGAGTTCACGCAGGAGTGGGCGTCGATCGGCCAGCGAGCACGGGACGAGACCTTCACCGTGACGTGCGCCGTGCTGGCCTGGCGTGGCTCCACCGCCGTGCGGCCGGTACGGGAGCGGGCCTTCGCGCTGCTGGCCGCGGCCGAGGACGCGCTCCGAGCCGACCCATCTCTGGGCTTGCCGCCGCCGACCGTCGTGGCAGTCGCGGCCGGCTCGTTGCAGCAGGCGCAGTGGCACGACGGCGTTGCCTGCCGCATCCCGTTCCAGGTAGCAGTCAAGACCCGCATTTGAGAGGGAGGGCCCGAGTGGCCAGGTTCAAGAACATCAGCGGTGAAGACCGCCGCGTGGGCCGCGCCGACGGGCCGCTCGTCGAGGCCGGGAAGGTCACCGTCGTCGACGGCGTCGAGGTGACCGAGGAGACCGACGACGCCTACATCGTCGGCGAGGGCGATGAGGCAAGGGCGTGGCCCAAGGCGACATGGGAGCACCTCCAGGACACCAAGAGCAGCAAGAAGGCGGGTGAGTAGCGATGGCGACGGGAACGGGCCTTGACGCCCAACTCGGGTTCGCCGCGGAGACCGTGGTCGGCACGCCGGTCACCGTCACCAAGTTCGCGGAGTTCAACAGCGAATCGCTGGCGTGGAAGCCGTCATTCGTCGAACCTTCCGGCCTGCGCACGGGCCGGAAGTTCAAGCGCGCGAGTCGGCTGGTGCAGAGCCGCAAGACGGTCGAAGGCTCCATGGAGATGGAGTGGGCGACCAAGGGCATGGGGTTGCTGGTGGCTCACGCTCTCGGGTCGGCGGCGGTGCCTGTGCAGATCGCTGCGACGACGGCGTACAAGCAGATCCATGTGCCGGGCGGTCTGGTCGGTAAGGGGCTGACGATCCAGGTCGGCCGACCTGAGCCAAGCGGCACGGTGAGGGCGCACACCTACACCGGCTGCAAGATCACATCGTGGGAGTTCAAGCTCTCCAACGACGGCACGCTGATGTACTCGTGCGAGGTGGACGGCTGGGACGAGTCCACCGCCACTGCCCTGGCCACCGCATCGTTCCCGACCGGCGCGGAGGTGTTCAACTTCCAACAGGGCGTCCTCAAGCTCGGCGGGACAGCATCGACGGCGTCCGGCGAGATGAGCATCTCCGGCGGCGTCGCGGTCACCACCGTGGTCACCGAGATCAGCATCAAGGGCGAGAACCCACTGGCCACCGAGCGGTACGGCATCGGGCAGAGCGGCGTCAAGCGCGAGCAGCTGGAGAACGACTTCCCCACGATCACCGGGTCGCTCCGCGCCGAGTTCAACCGGACCGAGCTGTATGACCTGCTCAAGAACAACACCACGACGGCGGTCGAGTTCACCATGACGGGCTCGCTGATCGCGTCGGGCAACAACTACCAGATCTCGTTCATCCTGCCCGCCTGCAAGATCAAAGAGGCGGCGCCGACGGTCGATGGGCCCGACATCGTGCAGATGACCACCTCGTTCGAGGCGTACGACGATGAGACGAACGCCCCCATCCAGATCAAGATCGTGTCCACTGACACGTCTCTGTGATGGTCGACGTCCGCATTACTGGTGCCGAGCAGCTCGCCGCCCTGGCCAAGCGGCTCAAGGATGCAGGCGACGACGGCAAGAGGCTCCGGAAGGAACTGCTCAAGGCAATCCGAGCAGGCGCAAAACCAGCCTTGGCTGATACCCGCAAGGCGGTCAGGACGATCCCGGTGACTGGCTCACGAGGCGGTGGCCGCAAGCAGCGGGCCCACAAGGTCTACCGGGACCGGTTCGGCAAGGTCCTCGACAAGACGCATGACTTCGAGCTCGGCTCGGATGAACTCGAAGAGGAGCGGGCGAAGATCGAGGCGCGTGCGCGGAAGGGCGCCGGGCTGCGCGCGACTGTGGCCCGGTCTCTGCGGCTGGTCACCAAGACAGGCAGCCGGTTGCCTCGGGTGCGGATCGAGGTGGACGCCTCCAAGATGCCGCAGGACCAGCGCACTCTGCCCAAGCATCTCGACTCAGTGAAGGGCTGGCGGCACCCAACGTTCGGCCACGACCCGTGGACGACACAGCACGGACGACCGTGGTTCTCGGTGACGATCGAGCGCCACCTGCCCGCGGTGCGGGCTCACATCCTCAAGGCGATGGACGACATCGCCAACAAGATCGAAAGCTGAGTGCTCATGCTCCAGTTCACCCACGACGGCCAGACGATCGAGGTCGATCTGGACGGACTCCCGCTGCACGAAGGTCTCGCCTTGCAGAAGGCGACCGGCAAGCGGATGGCCGAGTTCCTCGACGCTCTGAAGGTCGCCGACATGGAGGCCTTCGCCGCCCTCGGCTGGGTTCTCGTGAAGTTCCGGTGCGGCAAGAGCGACGTCACGTTCGAGGACGTGTGCGAAGGCCGCGTCGTGGTGCTCGCCAGCGACTTCGTCAACCCGGAGGCGAGCACAGAGGCGGGCACAGAGGGAAACGGCGACAGGCCCAAGCCGGCCGCAGGAAGGGCGAAGACCCGTACCTGAAACTCGCCCAGTACAAGCCCGCCCTCGCCTATCACTTCGGCATCCGCCCCTGGGAAGTCGGAAGGCTCACGTGGGCCGAGTTCGAGCTGTTCTGTAACGCCGTCGACGAACTGAATAAGCAGCAGTAACCCCATCCGGGAGGTGCTCCTTGGCCTCCTCGATGGCTTTCGACATCTTCGCTCGCGACCACGCCTCGAACGTTTTCGACGACGTCGGCGATTCGGCGAAGAGGCTGCAACGGCGCCTCGACGGGGTCGGCAAGTCGGCCGATGGCCTCAAGGGCCCCTTCGCCGGTCTCGGCGGCGCCCTGGGCGGGCTGGGCGGCCAGATCTCAGGCCTGGGAGGGCACCTGGGAGGGCTGACGGGCCGCCTGGGCGGCGTCGGCACGGCCGTATCGGCCGTGGCGTCGCCTGTGGCCAAGCTGGCCACCTCGATGGGGTCGCTGTCGACGTCGGCCCTCACCACAGCCGCGAGCCTGCTGGCCACGGCCACCAAGCTGGGCGCGGTCGCCGGGGCTGCCGCATCCGCGGCCACCAGCGTGGGCGGACTGGTCGTGGCGCTGGCACCCGCGGCCGGCGCGCTGGCCGCCCTGCCCGGCGCGCTGGCCCTGGGCGCGGCCGGGATGGGCACCCTCAAGCTCGCGCTGATGGGCGTCGGCGACGCCTTCGCCGCGGCGCTGTCGGGCGACTACGAGACCTTCCTGAAGGGCACCGAGAATCTCGGTGCAGCCGCAGGCAACGTCGCCTACGAGCTGTTCCAGATGGCGCCCGCCTTCCTCGGCATCAGGGACCACGTCCAGGACGGCGTCTTCGGGCCGCTGGTCGGCCAGATGTGGTCCCTGCTGCCGGCCATCAACGCGGTCGACGACGGCATGACCGGGGTCGCGCAGGCGTTCGGCCGGGCCGCGCTGAAGCTCGTGGAGTTCGCCCGCGACAGCGCCACCATCCACGCCATCACGGTCGTCTTCAACGCCACCAAGCGGTCCATCGACGACCTCACGCCCGCCCTCCAGCCGCTGCTGAACGGGTTCCGGGCCCTGACCGTGACCGGCGCCCTGTTCGTCTCAGACCTGGCGCCTGGTGTCGCCCAGCTCGCCAGCCGCTTCGGGGCTTTCCTGGAAGAGGCCGCCCTGTCGGGCAGAGCCTTCGGCTGGATGCAGGGCGCCGTCGACGTGCTCAAGCAGCTCGGCGGCATTCTCGCCGACGTGGGCGGCATCGCCAAGGCCGTCTTCCGGGCGATGCAGACGGCCGGAGGCGACGCCCTCGGCGTGCTGGGCCAGACCGTCGACAAGTTGCACACCTTCCTCGACTCCGCGCAGGGCCAGGACACCCTGGTCACGGTCTTTCAGTCGCTGTCTCGGGCCGCGGCCGCCTTCTTCCCGGTGATCGAGGCCGCCGCCGGCGCGGTCCGCGCGCTGGCGCCCGGGATCGCGGACCTGGCAACTGCGGTGGGGCCGGTGCTCTCGGCAGCGATTCGGGCGGTGACGCCCGCGCTGGCCGCGCTGGTGCCGGGCATCGTCGCGGCCATCAGCGGCATCAAGGCCGGTGTCGACGCGCTGGCGCCCGCGCTGCTACCTCTCGGGCAGACGCTCGGCGCCGCGCTGGGAACCCTGCGACCCCTGATCGCCTCCATAGGCCAGGCAATCGCCGCGGTGCTGCCCGGCGTGCAGCAGTTCCTGCTCACCATGGCGACCGGCCTGATGTCGCTCGGCCCCTCCCTGGCGCCCATCGGCCGGACGATCAGCGACGCACTCAGCGTCCTGCAGCCGTTCTTCTCCGGGCTGATCGTCGGCGTGCGCGCCCTGCTGCCGGGTCTGCAGGCCTTCGTCGCGGCGCTCTCGACCGGGCTGGCGGCCGTGGCCCCTGCCCTGGTCAAGATCGGCGAGGTGCTCGGCGCTGTCCTGACCGCCGTGGCGCCCCTGCTCCCCGCGATCGGCGAACTCGCCGCCGTGATCGTGCAGGTGCTGGGCAACGGCATCCGGGGCGCGCTGCCGATGCTGCGCGAGCTGGTGGCCGCGGTCGGCAGCGTGCTGCGCGCGGCGGCGCCGCTGGTGCCGGTGGTGGTCGGCCTGGCCTCGGCCATGATCGGCACCCTGCTCCCGGCACTTCGACCGCTCGGGCAGACCATCGGCGCGGTCTTCACCAGCCTGCAGCCCCTGTTCCTGGCGCTCGCCCAGGGCATCGCCGCACTCCTTCCCGGCCTGGAGGCCGGCGTCACCGCGCTGGCGGGAGGCTTGGGCGCCCTGGCCCCCATCCTGGAGCCGCTCGGCTCCCAGATCGGCTCCATCTTCGCCGAGCTCGGCGGCGCCTTGGCGCTGATCGTCCCCCAGCTCGGCGACATCGCGGTCTCGATCGCGCCGGCGCTGGCCGCCGCGATCCACGCGCTCGGCCCCGCCCTGGCCGCGCTCGGCCCGGGACTGGCCGTGGTGGCGCAATACCTGGCGGAGGCGTTCGCATCGCCGGAGCTCCAGGCCGGCCTGCTGGCGATCGGCAAGGGAATCGCCGAACTGCTGATCGCGGCGGCGCCGCTGCTGCCGGTCGTGGCCCAGCTCGCCGGGATCGTCGGCCAAGTCCTCGGGGTCGCCCTGACGGACCTGGGCGCGGTCCTCGAACCGCTCATCAAGGCGCTGGCGGCCGCCCTGCGGCCCGCGCTGGAGGCCATCTCGAACGCGCTGACGGTGCTGGCGCCGCTGATGCCGCCCATCTACGAGGCGTTCGGCAAGATCGCGGCGGCGGTGGTGAGCGAGGTGCTGCCGCCGATCCTGAACCTGATCCCGTCGCTGCTCACCGGGCTCGTGCCAGCCTTCGCCGAGCTGATGCGACAGATGCAGCCCCTGCTGCCGATCCTGACCGATCTCGCGGTCAAGCTCGTGCACGACCTCCTGCCCGCGATCCTGCCGATGCTCCCGCAGCTCACGGAACTCGGGCTGGCGTTCGCCAAGGTCGGGCTCGCCATCGCCGAGCTGATCGCCGACCTGGCGCCCCTGATCGAGCGTGGCATCGCCATCTTCCAGCACCTGTACGACGCGTTGATCGGCCACTCGATCATCCCGGACCTGATCAACGGCATCGGCCAGTGGATCGGTCGCCTGCCCGGCATGTTCCTGGAGTGGATCGGAAAGGCGAAGGACGCCGCCGTCCAGAAGTTCGGCGAACTGGTCGGCGCGGCGGCGCAGATCCCCGGCCAGATCCTCGGAGCGCTCGGCAACCTGGGCAGCCTGCTCTACAACTCCGGGCAGTCCATCATCCAGGGCCTGATCAACGGCCTGTACTCGATGCTGCAGTCGGCGTACAACGCCGCGGCGGACATCCTCGGCCGGATCAGGTCGCTGTTCCCCTTTTCGCCGGCCAGGGAAGGCCCGTTCAGCGGGAAGGGCTGGACCCTGTTCTCCGGCCAGAGCATGGCCGAGGGGCTGGCCAAGGGCCTCCTGCAGGGGCAGGGGATCGTCTCCAAGGCGGCAGAGGGGCTGATGGGGGCCGCCTCGATGTCGCTGACGCCATCGGTCGCCCTGGGGGCGGGGGGAATGGTTCCCATCACGCCGAGAGGCGGGGGCGATCTCCATCTGCACCTGTCTGGGCAGGCCCTCATGGGGCGGGACGAGCTGTACCGGCTGCTCATCAGCGCCCTCAACGAGGCCAAGGGGAGAGGCTTCAACCTCGGAAATCTAGGGGCGGTGGGCGCATGACGGTCATGCCGCAGACCATCTGCGAGATCGCGTTCACGAAGGACTCCTCCGACGGGTCACCGCTGTGGCAGGACGTCTCCGACTTCGTGGAGTGGCAGGAGGGTGTCCGCATCTCGCGGCGGCGTAGCCACGAGCTGGACGAGGTGCAGCCCGGCACACTGTCGCTCGCCCTGAACAACAGCGACGGCCGCTTCACCGCCGGGCGCACGAGTTCGCCGTACTACCCGAACGTCACCCTGAACAGGCCGATCCGGATCAGGGCGCGCTGGCAGGGGTCCGTCAACCTGTTGCTGAAGGGCCAGGCGGAAGGCTCCAACGCAGCCGTCTTCTCCGCGACAACGGGCACGCTAGCCACGAACGCGACCGCACCCGCAGGACAAACGTCCTCCATCCGCTGGTCCGGGACGTGGGCGACGGGGGACTTCATCCGGCTGAGCACCACCAGCACGGCCACGGCCACAGACGAGGCCATCTACGTGGTAGCTGGCTCGACATACAGCCTGCGCTGCCAGGCACGCAGGGAGACCAACGCCGCGAGCATGGCCTGCCGCATCCGCTGGTACGACAAGAACGGCACGTTCCTCAGCGAGAACACCGGCTCGACGGTGGCGCTCACGACCTCGTTTCAGGCTGTCTCCTTGTCGGCGGCAGCGCCGGCCAACGCCGTGTTCGCGCGGCCGACGTTCGTGGCGATGACAGCGGGAACGTCGGCCGCCGTGCTCAGCTCGGCGTGGCAGTTCGAGCGAGCAGCCTCGCCGACTACCTGGGCGTCTCCAGGCGACGAGTACAGGCGCTTCACAGGGTTCATCGACCGGTGGCCGCACGCCTGGACCAACGGCGTCCTGGGCACAGCGCAAATCACCGCCACTGACCGACAGAAGCTGCTGTCTCGCGACAAGGTCCGGCAGGCGCTCGCCGAGCAGACCCTGGCCACGGGACCGGTCTTCTACTACCCGCTGGGGGAGCCGCAGGGGGCTACTCAGGGCGGCAACCACGCAGTGACAGCCCAGCCAGACATGACGCAGCAGGGCATCGGCATCGGCGGCACCCTTGAGTATGGGGTCGACGGAGGGCCCGACAACTCAACCGGAGTCCAGCTGACGCCACAATTCACCGCGCATGGCCGACTGCTCACCGTGCCGGTGCTGACCACGCCTCTCGGCAACGGGCCGGCCGTCTCGGTGGGCCTGTGGGGCATCATCGGTGCACAGCCATCCGACGCGAGCACCGAGCGACTCATGTTCCTCGACAACGGCTCCGACACCGTACACCTGAGGCTCAACTACTCGACCAGCACGAACACGCTGTCGGTCGGGGCTCGCACGGTTACCGGCGCGTTCGCCGCATCCGCTGTCACGGCCCTTCAGGGCACCCTGCACTTCATCGTCGTCACCGCCCAGTACACGGCCGGCCAGCTGCAGCTACGGGTGTACGTGGACGGAGCGCTCACCATCACCTCCAGCCCGGCAGCCACAGGCTCTTGGCCGGCCATGTCTCGCCTCCGAGTAGGAGGCTTGCCCGGTTCGGCACTTGACCCGCCCGAGCTTGCTCAGGGGCACTTCAGTCACGTGGCCGGCTGGAGCACGGCACTGACGCAACCGCAGGTACAGGCGATGGCGGACGCGGTCGACGGCTTCGCTGGAGATCTCTCCGGGGCGCGCGCGGCACGCATCGCGGGATGGGCGGGAGTCACAGCCACCGCGATCGACGCCGGATCGTCACTGATGGACCGCCATCCGGCCACGGAACAATCACCGCTGGAGGCGTTCAAGAAGGTAGCGTTCTCCGAGGCCGGGCTGTTCTTCATGTCCGGAGACGACGTGGCCACCTTCCATGGCCGCAACCGCCGCCAGTTCCCGCCTGCAGCGTCCATCACCCTGGCCGCGGACCAGGTGGGGGCGGACCTGCAATTCACCATGGACGACCAACTGCTGATCAACGACGTGTCGGTGTCCCGCAGCGGGCAGACCGTCACGCGCGTGATCGATCAAGCATCCATCGATGAGCACCACGGCACCTACGCCGCGAGCATCGACACCCTGCTTTTCAGCGACGCAGAAGCGCTGGACCGCGCCTCGTACACGCTGAGCACGTACGGCCATCCCCAGCCTCGCGCTGGGCAGATCTCTGTGGGCGCTCACAACCTCGGAACGGTCTGGGACGAGATGCTCGGTTCCGAGATCGGGCAGCTCATCTCCATCACCGGCCTGCCGGCGGAGGCTCCCGCCGCCTCTCTTGACCTGTGGTGCGAGGGCGTGCAGGACGTGATCACAGACGGGACGTGGACCTTCACGTTCGACACCTCGCCGAAGCGTGACACGCCTGTGTTCATCCTCGACGACCCGACCTACGGCACCCTCGACGACAACTATCTGGGCTGGTGAACGTGGTTGTACGTGCGCGCCTGCGCTTCCTTGCGGAATGCATCCCAGCACCGCAGCCGCTCACCTCCTGGGAAGCGTACTGGCAGTTCGCCGATTCAAGGAGGGCGGCCACCCACCAGGGCCTGGTGCCTAGGCCCGCTGGCGACAACCCGGAAATGCGGGCGTACGCGCGCGTGGATGAGGGCCGGTGGATCGTCGATTGCCCGTGGGGGTGCGGATCGGCTTACAACCTGCCGCAGCGAGCCACCTGGTTCTGGTGCACCGAGTGCGCCGGCGGCGGGCTCGGGCTGACCGCGGTCCTCATCTGGCCGGACGGCATGGAGCGCCTCACGGCGAACCTGGAGAGTCTGCCGTCCATGCTGCAGCGCTGGCCGTGCCTTCCGTGCACCCTGCGGCTGGGCGCGGCCGAGTTGTGTGAGGCGTGCCGCAGCAAACAAGGCCAGGAGGTCTAGATGGCGACTGTCCCAGTGCCGCGCACCTGGACCGTCGGTGAACTGTTGACGGCGGCCAAGATGAACGTGGACGTTCGCGACAGCCTGAACTTCCTGCTGGCGCCGCCGTTGGCTGTCCTCACGAAGACGGGGATCCAATCGGTGACGTCCGGCACGCTCACAGCGGTCACGTGGCCCACCGAACAGGTTGATCGTGATGGCGGGCACAGCACGTCCACGAACACGTCCCGCTACACCGCCGCGACTGCCGGGTACTACACCTTCCATCATTGGAACGAGTGGGGGTTGGCGAGCACGTCGGGCTATCGGCGCGTCCTGTTCCGCCTGAACGGTTCGACCTACACCCACCAGGACGGCCGGACGTCGCCGACAACCGCGGCTGTCTCTCATCTGAGCGGCATGGTGTTCATGTCAGTCGGCGACTACGCGGAAGTCATCGTGGATCAGAACAGCGGAGTGTCGCTGGACCTCAGCAGCAATGCGCGCTGGGACGTTGCCTGGACTAGCACCTAGCCGATGGCGGGGCGGGGCGCGCTGAGGCGGAGGACATCAAGGCAGCGTCCATTCACCCTTCTGATCGGCGAAGCCGCTGTTCAGCGCGAACTGGAGCTTGGCCAGCTTCGCCGCCTCGGGCACCTCGAAGGCGATGACTCCCCGCCGGGTGTCCCCGGCGATGATCGTCGTCGAGCCGTTGAGCGACTGTCCCTCGCGCACCCGGAAGAGCGTGGTCCTGTACTGCTGCCCTTCGCCGTCGATAAGCAGCGCCCCGTTCGTTGGAGCGTCGCTGTAGACGATGGTGCCCGCGTTGGTGAGCGTCAGCTCCACGGCGACGAACTTGTTTCCGGGCTTGGGCTTCATGAATTCGTCGGCGGGTGTCGCAGGATTCACCACCTTGGTCACGGTGACCGTTACCTTCAGCGCCGGGTCGGAGCCCTGCAGGGTGAGCGCGTCGCCGACCGCTGTCGTCGTCGGGCCCTGCGCGGCCGTCTCTGCGGGAGCGCTCGCTTCTGGAGCGCTCGCCTCGGGGGCGGCGGACTCCGCCAGGCGCGACGGCATCGCGGCGTTCGGTGAGCTCGCCGTGGTGACCAGCGCTTCGCGGCCTGTGCTGGTGTCTCCCACGATCAGGACCACCGCGGCGCACCCTCCGAGCAGGAGCAGTGGGATCCCGATGGCCAGCGCGACGATGAGCCCCACGTTTGTGCGCTTGGGCGGCGGCGGGGGCGTGGGCTGCTGATAGCCGTACCCGTACGGCTGCTGAGGTCCGGACCCGTACTGCTGCGGGTACTGCGGGCCCGAGCCGTAGGGCTGCTGCTGGGGGTGCTGGCCGTACGGTCCTTGCGGCTGGGACGGGTAGCCCATAGAGCGACTCCAGACGTTGATCGGGGACGCAGTGGGACGTTCCAAGCATGCGCCTGGTTGACATCGCGCGCTTGTCCAGATCCGGACATGGTCGCGCTCTTGACGTGCCGTCCCGCTTCCGAGGATGGGCGGGGCGGCACCCCACCTGATCGCGCTGGACGCGCACCCGCGATCGGGCCGCCCGCTGCCGAGGGGGACAGGCGGGTGGCACACCTTCGCACCATGACAGCGCCCCTCAGATCACGGGAGTCGGAGGGGGACGTGTGCCCGATTCACCAACGCCATGGGAGCTTCATCGCAGCATGGAAGCCCTGCGGAGAAGCTTGGAGTCAGGGTTCGCCAACCTGAACGCCCGGCTGGACCGTGTCGTCCCTACCGATCTTTTTCATGCTCACCAGCAGGCCGTTCAGAGGGAGTTCGACGACTTCAAGCGTGAGATCGCCGAGCTGAAGGCTGAGCACGACGAGGAGATCACGAAGCTCCGCGCGGAGTGGGACGCGGATAAAAAGCAGAAGCTCGCCGACCGCAAGCTGCTGATCACGTCGGTGTTCACGTCGCTGCTGGCCCCGTTTGTGCTGTTGCTGCTCAGCCTGTGGCTGACGTCGAGGGGCGGTACGTGATGGGCCGCCACCGCCACGACTTCGACTTCGAGCCGCTGGACGATGCCCCGGACGTCGACGAGGAAGAGGCTCCGCGGCGGGTGTGGCGGCTGCCGCTGCTCGGCGCGATGCTGTTCACCCTCCTGCTCGCGGCCATCATGTGGCTGATCCTCGACGTGCGCGCCCAGCTCAATGCGGTTGAGCGTGACAGGCAGATCCTCGCCGAACAGGTGAAGCGTCTCGGGGGCACGCCGCTGGTGTCGCCGACCGTGGCCATCCGTGGGGAGCCTGGCGTGCAGGGTCCTGCCGGCCCTGCGGGGCCACCCGGCCCGCGCGGTACGCCGGGCCGCGATGGGGTGCCTGGGAGTCCGGGGCCGTCCGGCCCACCCGGGGGAGTAGGCCCATCCGGGGGAGCAGGTCCATCCGGTTCTCCTGGCCAGCCCGGAGCCCCGGGGCCTTCCGGTCCGCCCGGCGAGCGCGGCCCGCAGGGGGAACAGGGCGAGCGTGGTCCCCAGGGGCCACCTGGTGAGCCTGGCCCGGCGCCGAGCTCTCTGTCGTGGACCTGGCTCGGTGCCACCTACACCTGCCGGCCGGTCGAGGCCGGCTCGGCCACCTACCGCTGCGAACCAACCGATTAGGAGCGTGACCAGTGACGATCATCGAGAGCCGCGCGGCGTGGGACGCCCGCCGTCCACGCTCCAGCTCCTACCTCGGCTCCACCCGGGGCGTGAAGGCCCACTACACGGGCGGGCACGTCAACCCGGCCACCCTGACCGACCACGAGGCGTGCAGGGCGGCCGTGCGCGGCATCCAGCGCGGCCACATGGACGGCAACGGCTGGGCGGACATCGGCTACAGCATGATCGTCTGCGACCACGACCGGGCCATGGTCGGCCGCGGCCCGCACGTCCTGCCCGCCGCGAACGGCCCCGGCCTCAACTCCGGCCACTACGCCATCCTCCTGCTGGTCGGCACATCCGGCGTCACCGAGGTCACCGCCAGCATGAAGCGGGCATTCCACGCCGCCCGCGCCTACCTGCGCGAGCACGGCAACGCCGGGCCCGAGATCAAGGGCCACCGCGACGGCTACTCCACCGACTGCCCCGGCCCCTCCATCTACCCGTGGGTCCGCGCCGGCGCCCCGCTGCCCGACGCGCCCCCACCGTCACCGAGCCAGCCCGAACCGGAGGACAGCATGCCCGAGATCGTGTCCGTCGGCCTGGAGGACGAGATCGTCGTCCCGTCCGGCGTCGACTTCCAGCCGTGGTGGACCGTCGAGTGGAAGGACTCGGCGGGCTGGCACCCGTCCGGCGGCCAGTCCATCGCCCCCAACGCCGCAGTGTGGGCCGACGTCGTCGCCTACGTGGCGCTGCGCGGCCTCGCCGCGGGCGAGCCCGTCGAGGTGGCCATCACCCGCCACGACGCCGACGGCAAGCTGGTCAACGTGGCCTGGCCGATCGACAGGCCGGCCCGGCTGCTGGCCACGGCGGACGGCCGCGCCGAGGTCAACCTGGCCGCCCACCTGAGCCTGTCGGCGACCAGCCGCGCGCGCGTCAGCATCCGGCACGCCTCCGCGGGCCAGGTGGTGCTGGAGACCGCGTCAGCGTTCAAGGCCCTGCTGCACCGCTCGTAGGCGTTCGCCTACCCCTGTTTTCGCGGGCTCGTGCCCGCGTTCTCCCGCCGCGGGCGGGCCCCCAACCCAAGGAGCTACCTCATGCTCAAACGCATCCTCGCGACCCTCGCGGCTGTCCTCATCGCCGCCGGGCTGGCCGGTTCGAACCCGGCGTCCGCTGCGGCCGACATCCCGGGCCTGCACATCGGCGCGATCGGCTACAACGCGTACGGCCCGGACGTGGCCGCCAACAGGAACGCTGAGTTCGTCGACGTCGTCAACGACAGCGCGGCGGGCGTGCCCGTCGTCGGCCTGCTGATCCAGGACTCGTGGGCGCACGGCAACAACAGGACGACCCGGTGCAACACGACCACGCTGGCCGCGGGCGCGCTCCCCGTCGCCGACGGCCAGCCCGCCGACGTGCTCCCGGCCGGACACACGCTGCGGGTCTACATGGGCGCCGGGACGGCCCGCGTCGACGGCGAGCTGCACATCCTGTTCCGCGACATGCCGGACCGCTGCGGTCTGCACGGCCACCACCTGAACAACGGGCCCGGCGCGAACCGCTGGGCGCCCTGGGAGACCGTCTGGATCACGCTGGGCGGCGTCTCCGAGTCCAAGGGCTACAACTTCACCCGCGGCTACGTCGCCAGCTAGGAGGACGTCATGGCCAACCACGTCACAACCACCCCCAACTCCGAGGTGACCGGCGAGCCAGCGCTGTGGCTGGGGCTCGCCTCGGGCGCGGTCCAGCTCGCCGCGGCGTTCTTCCTGCCGTGGTCAGATGAGACGGTCGCCATCATCAACGCGGCGCTCGCCGCGGGCTTCGGCCTGTGGGTGGCGGTCTCCACCCGCGCGGCCGACAACGGCGGCAGCATCAAGGCCGCGATTCTCGGCCTGGGCCAGGCGCTGATCAGTGTGGGCCTGGTGTTCGGCTGGAATGTGAGCGACAAGCAGACGGCCGCCATCATGCTGTTCCTGACGATGGCCAGTGCGGCGTTCATCAGGCAGACGTCGTCGCCGAAGCCGGAGCGTGGCGCGCACCGCGACCGGAGCGTGACCAGCGCGTAGGTAGCCAGCGGGTTCTGCGCCACCTGCTGTCGACAGCCTGTCGGTATACGAACGCCCCGCTCGTCTCCTTCGTGAGGCGGGCGGGGCGTTCTCGCTGTTCAGATCAGGGTGAAGGACGAGTGAGGACGGTCGGGATCGATGCTGTTTCGTCCCGTCGGCCAGTCCTCGAGGTCGCCGCGGATGATTCTCCCGTCGTCCACGTGGATCTCTAGGTCGCAGCGTGCGTTCGGATGCCTCACGCTGGTCTCTGCCAGCACGCGATCCATGTCGAAGGTCGCGATCCCATCAGCGTCCTGTTCGCCGCGCACCTGGACGACGGTGTAGCCAGTGATTTCGCGTCCAGCGAGGGGTGGCATGCGGTGGTGAGACCGTAGCTGGTCCAGCAGGAACCGTAGATTGCTGGCGCGGCTTCCGGGGAGCGATTGCGTGATGAGCGCGGTGTACGTCTCCTGGATCGCGCGGAAGAAGTAGCTGAGCTCGGCCTCGGTCATCGCCGTGGGTGGCGTGGACTGTCCGGGCTCAGGAGATGCCTCGAGGGTGCCGTTCGAGTGGGCGGTGAACTGTCGGTGAGTCACCGAATGCCGTAGGTCGAATGTGTTGGCGTAGGTTCGTAAGATCCGCCGCCACACATCTTCGGTGAAGGGCGGCTCGAGTCGGACGCCGTTGCCGGTCTTGGCTCGGCTCACCTTCTTCTTGATGGAGTGAGGGCCGCCGCCTTCGTAGGCGACGAGCTGGGTCTCCACCAGCACATCGACAACCTTCCACGCAGCACCGAACACGAGTGGCGTGAGATCAAGCTTCGTGGGCTCACCGCCTATGTATGCTCGCGCGGTGATCACGCCCGGCGTCACGTGGGCGTGCTGGTGCAGTTTGCCTGTACGTAGATCGAGGATGTGTTTGCCGGTTGGTTCGGGGATGGCGGGTGCCTGCGTGTCGAGTATGTATCGCTCATACTCGGTAGCTTCGGCGAATGCCGCGGTGGGAAAGGTGGGTGTCATCCGTGCCCCTCGGGTCTGATGCAGACGAGGACAGGAGGATAAGCGGATCACTCGGGACGTGTTACCCATTCCGCATGCAGTCGCTGCGCTTCGAGATGCGGTTCGGGGTGACGGGCAGCCGCACGCGGCATAACGTCGGGGCGACATAGAGAAGCCCCGGCCGCGCGGCGAGGGCGTGACCGGGGCAGCTCGTCTCAGGCAGCTGTAGCGACCGGGACGGGCGGGTGGAATTCGTTGTCGAGGTCGGCGGCGTAGACCGTGTGCTCGCACTGGGCGCACCGATAGACGACAGGGCCCCCATCGAGGGCCGTGCTGCAGCGCGGGCAGCGGGCGGATGTCACCATGGAGATGCCTTTCGATCTCTGCAACAGGGGTTGAGGGCGCGGGCGCGCGCCGTCGTGGCTCGTCTTGGCGGATAGGTCCACGGCCTGGTGCGCGCCCGTCTTCATGAGGCTGTGGTTTCTCCCTGGCCGGAGTGGTGCGGGCCGGGGCCGCTGCCAGTCCGGACGAGTAGGTGCGCGGGCCGGGCGCCGGCCAGGCGGACGAGCCCGACGATGCCGGCGCACGCGAATCCGGCGAGCAGGAGGCCACCGATGACCAGCAGTACGGCCATCGTGGGGGTGATGGCCAGGGCGTGGCCGCCGGCGGCCAGGACGACGAGCAAGGCAATGGCTTTCACGGGACTCTCCTCGGCAGGCAGGTCGGGTAGGGCATGGCCGCCCGGCGGGTGCAAGCGGCGGCTTGGGTGGTGGTGACGGTCCGCTCGTAGGCGGCCATCCGGTTGAGCACACCGACCATCAGCACGGGGCTGCCGACGGCGGGCTGTTTGACGCCCATGACGATCCCGGCCGGGTCGGTGTGGGCCGCGGGCGGCGGCGTGGGGGTGGCGCAGGCGGTGGTAGCGAGCGCCGCGGCGACGATCCGGGTGAGCATGTGGGCTCCCTTCGCTCGAGGTGTCAGCGGGCCTTGGCGTACAGGCCACGCTCGGTGCGCACAACGCCGCCAGACTTGGCCAGCGCGCTGAGGGTGTTGCTCAGGCCGCCGCCGCTGACCTCGCGGCCACCGTCGGCATTGACGGCCTCCCGGATGGCGGCGGCCGGCATGGGACTGTCCGCGTCCGCCAGGACAGCCAGGATCCGGTCCTTCAGGGAAGCGGGCGGCAGAGTGACGTCCTCGCTCCCGTCCTCGCCCTCGCCGTCCTCCCCGTACTCGACGTCGTCAACGTCGTCGGCGTCGCCGGCCGGGAACGCCGAGCGTCCGCCCTTGCCCGCCTTCTTGCTCGCCTCGGCGGCGAACTGGGCGCACAGGGCCTCCATGGCGGGGCCGTCGTCCCGGGCGGAGTAGGCGGTGTGCTCGATGCCGCCACCGAGCGCGCGCACCGACGTGTGCTCCAGGTGGCGGGGCTCCTCATCGCCGTACAGGGCCAGGATCTCGGGGTCCTTGCCCTTCAAGGGGGCGATGGAACCCAGCCGCAGGTGGCGCATGAGGGACGTCGGGCGCGGTCCGGACGGGTAGTAGGCCATGCCCTGCGTGCCCGGGGCGTCGGCGTCGTCGGCGACGTCGAACGGCGAGCGCAGCACGGTCGGGGCCAGCGACTCGGGGATGGGCGCAAGCTGCGTGCCGCCAGGCAGGATGCCGTCGGCGACCAGCTGGCGCATCATGGACGACGTCCAGCGCAGCAAGGTCACCTCGCCGGTCTTCATCATCGCCCGCAGGGTGTCTGAGCCGCCCAGCTCCTCCAGGTGGGATGCCTGGGCGGCCAAGCCGACGCCCACGCCCACGGACCGGCCGGTCCTGGACAGCTCCTTCAGCAAAAGCGTGGCCAGCGCTCGATAGGGGGCCCCGCGCTCCAGCAATCTGTTGGCCTCGTCAATCCACACGTGCAGCAGCGGGTCCTCGCCGAGCACGAACGAGTTGCGGCCCATCGCGCTGTAGCGACGCATGCGGGCCTTGGCGACCTTCACCGCCGCCATCAGCATGAGGATGGCGCCCTCCGGACTGGTGACCCGCCAGTCCACGTTGCCGGCCGCCTCCGGAACGCTCTGGCCTTCCTTGAGATCGGCCAGCCAGGTGCAGATGCCGTTGATCTTTTCGGCGATCAGCTGGAGCTGGAGGGTCTTGGACTTGCCCGCGCCGGTCGTGCCGAACAGCACGAACCGCTGGGCCGATCCGGTCGACCGGTCGAACAGCCGCTTCTTGACCGGCTGCCCGTTGTGGTAGAACCCGGTCACGTACCGGCCGGCGTGGTCCATGACCAGGTCCTCACGGGTCACCGCGCGCACCTCGGCGAGCGGGTTGCGCGGGTAGATCATGACCAGTCCGAGGTGACCCTGGGTCTCCACGACCAGGCGGCCCGGGTCGTCGATGCCGAGCTTCTTGCACAGCGCCTTCAGGTCGTAGGTGATCTCCGCGCCCTCGGGGTGCTCGACCTTGAACACGGTCAGCTCCTCGCCCGCCACGGCGGTGGCATGGGCCGTGGGGCGGGCGGCGGGGTGGGTCATGGTGCTGGTCACGCGTCCTCCCTGGTGATGCTCTTCGCGGTGCCGGTGCTCGTGGTGCCGGTGCTGGTGACGGGGATGGTGCGGGGCGCGCCGCCCGGGGTGCCGATCTGGATCTCCGTCAGCACCGTGCCGGGCATGCCCTTGGGGGCCACGTGCTTGGCCCATCGGGTCGCTAGGTCGTCGGTCTCGTCGGGGTCGCCGACCTTCAGCTGCCGCACCCCGGCGCCGCGGCCGGGCACCGGGCCGATGGCGATCTCGTCCTCGGGGACGTCCATGAGCGCGCTCAGGCGGCGGATGGAGATGTCGGGGACCGGCTCGCCCGCTGTGGCGGCCCGGATGATGGCCCGCATGGACGTGCTGCCGGTCGGCTGGACGTCGTCGAGGACGGTGCCAGGGGCGACGCCGCCTTCGATGGCGGCCTTGGCCGCCCACCACCGGGCGGCCGGGTGGTCGCTCACCAGCCCGGCCGGGACGAGCTCGGCGGCCGGGGCGGGCAGCGGCGGGGTGAGCATCCGACGGCCGACCTCTGCCGGGCGCGCCACCCACACCCCGACGGTCCAGGTCATCAGCGCGGCGGCCTCGATGGTGGTGGCGATTGGGTGGATGCCGGAGGTCAGCCGCTCGGCGAACAGCAGGCCGGCCAGGCTGGCACCGGGCGTCAGGTAGAGCGCCGTGGCGGTCGCGCGCTGGTGCCCGTCGGGCTTCCACAGCCGCAGCGTGGCCAGCCCGGTCAGCGTCAGCGCCGCGTCGGCCAGCAGGGACACCCCGGTCAGGCTGCCGGTGAACAGGCCGGCGCTCGCGGCGCACGCCCCGGCCAGGGTGGCCGCCCGGCCGGTCACGCTCTGGACCGCCTGCAGGCGGCGGCGTGCCCAGTCCACGATGGGCCAGCGCGGCAGCTCGACGTCGAGGGGCGGCAGGGCGGCGGGTGCGTTGGCGGCTCGGCTGGCAGCCCGGGTGGTGGTGGCCATGGCCGGTGCTCCTCTCACTGATCAGCGGTTCAGCGGTTGCTGTAGAACTCGGACCTGGCCATCCGGCCCGGCTTGGTGCGGATGGCCTCGACCACGTCGCCGTAGTCGTTCTGGTGGGCGTCGCGGACCTCCTCGAACAGCAGCGACATCTCCTCCGTCGCCTCGGCCATGGCGGCGGCGTCGTCCAGCGCGCCGCGCATGACCGCCGCGGCGTCGCGGAACTCGCCGACCGTGTCGTCGTCGACCTCCAGGCCGGCCATCTGGTCGGCCGTCTGGTCGACGCTGGCTGCGCACCCCTCCACGTAGTCGTAGGTGGCGCGGATCTGCTCGCCCAGGCCGCGCAGCCGCACCGCGGCGTAGCCGAGCTGCACCAGGAGTACGCCGTAACGGACGATCCGGGGCATGATGCTGCCGCCCTGCTCCAGCGCCTCACCGGTCGCGGTGGTGGCCAGTTCGCTCATCGCGCGGTTCTCCCTACTCGTCGTGGTATTCGCGCTCGGCAGGCCGGATGTGGCCGTGGTCGCGGGTGGTGTCGGCCACGCCCAGGTCCCGTGCGGCGGCGTTGCCGGCTGCGACGGTGATCGCCTCGGAGGCTGCGGGCAGCGCTTCTGCCAGCCCCGTGGCGCACGCCGAGACGTGCAGGGCCTTGTCGACCAGGTGGACCCAGATGGCCGCCAGCCAGCCAGGCACCTTCAGATCGACGAGCTCGGCGTGCAGGGCTTCCAGGCGGCCCGCCATGCGTTCGGCGCCGACCGCGGTGGCGCGGGCCGCCTCCACCCCTTGCGTGATCTCCTCCGCTGCGTCCTGAGCGGCCTCGATCACGTCGCGGATGGTCAGCTCGGCGTCGTCGTCGTACTGCACGCCATGCAGCGGCACGGCCGCCACCCGGACCGCCACAGAGGCCGGGCGCGGACTGGGCACGGCCCCGGCCGGGATCACAGGTCGAGTCATCTGGCCTCCAGCGGGCTGGACGGGGGCTGGGCGGTCAGGCTTTCGTCGCGCGCTGGCGACGCGGCCGGGCCCGGAGTCGGGGGCGTCGAGGGGGCGGGACCCAGCGCGGGCCGACCGGCTCCCGTCACCGCCTTCGATGTCGGCCGGTCGGGCTCGTACTGCGGCTGGGGTCGCACGTCGACCAGCTCGGCGTGCTCCACCCGGACCGTGCGGTCTGCGGCGGGCGGCGGGCGCATCCACTGCGCGCCACGCGGAGGCGGCGGAGGCGGCGTCCGTTGCTGCTGGTGCTGCCAGCCGGGCGGACGAATGCGTCCCCACTCCCCGCCGGACGGGCGGCGGGCCCCCGCCGGCGACTTCGCCCGCCAGATCCAGGACCGGCGGCTGCGCGTACGGCGGGCCTTCGCTGGGCGCACCCTCGATGCGGGAGCCCACCAGTCCGCCAACCACGCCGGGGTCCGCCGCCTCCACCGCGCCCACGACGTACGGCCGCGCGTGCTGATCGGCTTCGCGAAGCGCTTCTTGCCCGCCGGACGGGGACGGGCCCAGCGCTTACGGCCGGGCGGCAGCGCCTTGCCCCCTCCAGGGCCTGCGTCCGGGCGGTTCTTCGGCGCCTTCCAGCGCAGCGGAGCTGGCCCCTTCGGCGTCTCTTGGCGCTGCTTCTTCTTGCCGTCCTTGGTGGCCTTGGGCGACGGAGAGTCCTTGGCCCTCTTGGTCTTCGGGGCGTCGATCGCCTTGCGCGGCTTGCGGTTCTTCAGGCAGGGCTCCGTGCCGAACCCGTCACGGTCCTTGCGGTTCTTGTTCTTGTTCTTGGTCTTGGGCGCCTTAGGCCAGCGGCCGTGGCCGTCCTTGTCGGGGCGGTTCTTGGGGCTCTTGGGGCCCTTGCGGTTGCCCTTCGGGCCCGTGCCGCCGCCGGATCCTCCGCCGTGGCCGCCCCCGTGGCCGCCGCGGCGCTTACGGTGCGCGCCCTCCTGGCCGAGACCACTCAGCAGACCACCGCTGGCGCGAGAGCCGCCCTTGCCACCCCCCTTGCCGCCGCTCTGCCCGGCCCCGTGGCTGCCGTGCTGGCCGCCGTGGGCCGCCGCCTTGGCCTTGGCCTTGTCTGCGATGGCGCGGGCCTCATCGGCCAAAGCATGACGGTGCCGGGCTCGCCCCCACATGCCCTTGGCAGCGGCCACGCCGAGCGCGGTCACCAGCGTCATGCACGTCTGCAGGACCTCCCGGCCGGTGGGGTTGTCCGGGTCGGCCGGGGCCGGCGGCGCGAACTCGCCGTCCTCGCTCTGGCCCTCGCTGCTGCCGGCGTCAGGTAGAGCGGGCAGGGGCGGGGGCGGCGGCATCATCAGGGCAGCCGGCGGGCCCATCGTCCCAGCGCGCGGCAGGGCATCGGACCAGAACGCGGCCGGGACATCGGCGGCGGCCGTGGCGGCGGGCTTGGAGGGGGCGACCGTCCGGACCGGTGCCGGGGGCGCGGCAGGCAACGGCGGCAACGGCGGCGGCGCGACCGGCCCTTCCGACCGCGGCCGGAAGGACACAACCTTGCCCCCCCTTACCGGCATTGGCGGTGTCGGTGGTGGTGTCGTCGGCCACGATGTCGCTCCTCTCAGGCGTTGACGGACGGTGACGGAGGGGCGTACTCTCGCGCGCCCGCGCGTCCGCGCGTCCACGCGTCCGTATTGGGGACTCGCCGCGGGGCGCTCGGGGTGAAGATGAAGATGAACATGAGCTCTCGCCTCGTCACTGGCTGTAGCGGTCGCAGAAGTTCTGGAGGGTGCGGGCGAGGTCGGCCCACACCAGTTCGTCGCCGGCGGCGGTCCGCTCCCGGGCCACCTTCCGCGCCGCGTCCCACCACAGGTCGGCGGTCCCCTGAGGGCCACGACTGGCCAGCCACGCCTGGCGCTCTTCTGCGTGACGGCGCTGGTTGTAGGCGCGGCGCTCTTCCTTGGTCATCGGCCGGTTCACAGTGCCTCCCGTCGTGGGCTGGTGGTTGGATGCCGCCCTGGCCCGGCCAGGGCGGCGGGTGCGGTCATGCCGACCGGTCGCGGCGGACCATGTCCAGGAAGCTGCCGTCCTGGTCGGATTGGGTCGCCGGGCGGGGCCTGGGGTAGGGCTGCCCCCCGCCGCTCACACGGCGGGGGGCGGAGGACGATCCGCGGCCGAGCGCAGCTGCTTCCTGTCTGGCCTCGGCGGCGGCCTGGCGGGCGGCGGGCAGCTCGTGCCGCCGCCGCCGGTGCTGGGCCGCGGCCTCGAAAGTCAGCTTGACTGCGGCTTCCAGGTGCTCCTGGAGTTTGGCGAACGGCGCGGTCACCTTGTGGTGGTGCCACCACGCCTCGAAGCTGCTGTAGCCCTCGGGCGGGTTGGCCTTCCACATCGCCTCCGCGTCCCGGCGGATGCGGGCCACGTAGTCGACGTACTCGGCCAGCGCCACCCGGAGCTGGCCGGACCACGCCTCGACCATCTCAGGCCGGTCCAGCATGTCCCCCGACCATGCGGGCCGGGCTGTCGAATCATTCATGCGGCTTCGCCTCCTTTGCCATGTCCGTTCACCGATCCGACGGCGGCCAGCGCGGGCGACGGCACGCGCTCGACGGGCTGCCCGTGCGCCGCGGCCGACGGGCCTTCGGTGTCCTCGGTGTCGCGCTCTCGCTCGACGTCGGCGATCACGTAGGACACCTGTCGCTCGCTGATCCCGTACTGATCCGCGAGCATCTTGCGGCGGGGCTTGATCCCGTTGTCGAGGAGCATCCGGACGGTGATCGCCGCCCACTGCTTGCGCTCCTCGCGCTCGGCCTCGGGGTCGGCCGGGACACCCTCGACGGGGTGTTCCGGGGCGGTCTGTGGTCCCTCTGCGGCCTTCGCTGGGGTGGAGATGGTGCGCGCCGCGTCGCCGAGCGCCGCAGGGAATAGGTGCCGGAAGACGTGCATCAAAATGTGCGACCCGAATGCGATGGATCCGACGAGCTGGCCAGCGATGAGGCCGACGACCTCGCTGGGCAGCTCCTTGGCCAACACCTTGCCGCCACCCGTGTTGACCATGACGAACGTGCCCATGCCGTGCAGGTGGTTGATCACGTACGAGGTGATCGTGAAGAGGATGACGACCACGAGGCAGTACAGGCGCGGCCCGAATTTGTGTCGAAGCACGACCGCGCCGACGAGCGCCAGCACAATCAGACCATCGGGGGCGAACGGGTACAGAAAGGCACCGGTCGGATCGAAGTGCGCTGCGCTGGCGGCGTCGGACTGGGAGGTCCAGGAGCCGCGGAACGCGACCGCGATGACGGCGGCCAGGAGGGCGGCCAGGACGAGCGCGATCCGGCGGGCGATCGAACCTTGGGACACCGCCGCAGGGGTGTCCCCGCCGTCCGTCTCCGGCGGCTCGAGGGGCTCCTCCGCGTCGGGCGTGGGCGGCTCCGGCGGGGCGTCAGCGTGGCGGCGGCCGGCCGTGAGGCGTGCCCACCAACCGGGCGCGGGGACACCCTCGGCCGGGTGGTCGGCGGGCGTGTGCGGCGCCTCCGCCGGGAGCGTCGTGTTCATCGGTATGGTCTCCGTCTCCGTTGTCGTAAGGGGCGGGGTTCTGTCGTTCTGTGAGCCGTCCGGATCGGTGCCGGACGGCCGGACAGAGCGGCAGCGGTCAGGTGAGCAGGGCGTGGCCGATCGCGATGAGGCCGATCACGGCGAGGGTCCAGACGACCGCGAACGCGATCACGTTGAAGGCGGTGGGACGCATCAGAACCCCTCCTCCGGCGCCTCGATGACGTCGGTGCCGGGCAGGAACACCACGGTGTGGAACAGATAGTCGCCGCCCCGGTCCCGCCCGGCGACGCGGCCGTACACCTGCTCCGGGTCGGCGGGAACGCCCGCCTCGTCGCACAGGCTGGGCAGCAGCAGGTGGGCGATGTCGGCGGCGTTCCCGTACGTGGCGTTGAAGGTGGTGCAGGCCAGCGGCTCGCCGTCGGAGATCTCGTCGACCTCGAGCGGGCGCAGCAGCTCCAGCCGGAACTCGTACACGTCGGAGACCTGCGGGAAGGGCAAGCTCTTGGCGAGGTTGCGCAGCTGCCACCGGCGCCGCCATTGCCACCAGCGCGGCCGGTCGACTATGTCGAGGAGGTCGTGCATCGACGTCGCGATGGACGCCGTGGCGGCTGCGGCGGTGTCGGCGAACCCGACGCCCTGCTCGAGCGTGCGAGCCAGGTCGCGGACAGCACAGGCGACGCTGGCGTCCTCCGCAGCCGACGTGGCCACGACGGTCGCTAGGTCGCGCACGACAGCAGCGAGATGGGCCAGGTCCTGGCGGGGAGCGGCGGCCGTCTGGCGCAGTTCGGCACGCAACCCGGCGAGCTCGTCGCGAACAGCCAGCAGGGCGTGCCCCTGGCCGACCAGGGCGTCGCGGATCGCCTCGACGCCGTCCTCGTAGTCGTGGGTGTAGCCGCCATTGCGGTTGTAGGTGCTCCTGGCGACGTGCTGGACGCCCGCCGCGCTCGCGAGCAGGTCGTTCGCCTGCATGACGCGGGCCTCACGCTCGGCCTCGGCCGGGGTGGTGAACTGGTCGGCGGTCATCGACGGCCTCCGTGGATCGTGGGGGTGGGACAGCACCACTCGACGCCGCACCCGCGGTCGCGCAGGGTGGCGGCGCCGGCGAGACGCAGGTTGTCGAGGATGTGCCAGGCGTCGGTCGGGGACATGTGCAGGTGGTCGGCGGCGGCCGTGGTGGTGACACCGGCGGCCAGCAGCGGAGCGAGCACGACCTGAACGTCGACCGGGACCTCGGGGACCGCGAGCATCATGCGGTCACCTCCGCCAGCCACCGGTCCAGCTCACGGCTGGCCGGGGCGAGCTCTCCACCGAGCGGAACCCGGCGCAAGCTGTTGTCGATGAAGGACTCAAGCGGCGCCCGCTCCGCGAAGAACTCACGGCGGGTGCCGCCGACGGTGAGCGTCACGATGACGTAGTTTGAGGCGGCGGCGTGCGGCTCGACGCGGACGGTTCCGTCGCCGGTCGGCTGCTCCAGCCCGTCGATGAGGAGCGCCCGCGAGAACACGAACTCCTGGGCGTCGCCCGCGCCATGGGCCGAGACCATGATGGTGACCGCGAACGGGTCGTTCGGCCGGTAGATGATGGAGGCGGCGAACGACGTGGTGTCGTGGTTGGAGACGTCCCACAGGACGAGCGGGCGGCGCAGGATGGTCTTCACCGGGCCACCGCCGTGGCCGGGGAGGCGGCGGCGCCGCGGGCGAGCGCAACCTGGGCGAGCCCGATCAGGCAGAGCTGCTCGAACTCGTCGGTGGTCAGCTCGGCGTCGGGGTCGTGGTTGAGGGTGTGGAGGGTGCCGCCGGCGGGCCCGTGCGTCATGGAGATGTGGCCGGGCATGCCCCAACGGCCGCCGGGGGTGGCGACGGTGGGCGCGGTGCACACGCCCTCGGCGTGGTCGTGGGCGACGCACCAGGACTGGCAGGGGACACGCTGGGCGGGCACGAGGACCGCCGATCTGCCGCTGCGGGTGTTGGTGGGGGATGGCATCATGGAGTGCGTCCTCTTCACTTGACCGGTCAGGAGGACACGCGGGCGGCCTCGGTCTTGGAGGATGGGGGTCGCCTTTCGCGTGTCTGGTGAGGTGGCGGTCATCTCAGGCCACCTCGACGGGTGCGTTGACCATCGCGTCGACGTCGGCAGGGCGAAACCGGTACTGGCCGCCGGGCGTGGGGACGAACGGCAGCCGCCCTGACTTGGCCCAGATGATCACGGTGCGTGTCGCCACGTTGAACACGGTGGCCACGTCGTCCGGCTTCAGCAGGGGCTCCCGTCGCTGACGGCGCCTTGCGGAGTCACTGCGCACGGGATGATCGCCTTTCTCTGCAGACGCCAGTGAAACGGACATCTCGTCAGGCATTTGACTGTCTTAACGGAGATCGTCGTTTCACAACCGTACTGCCAAATTAATATGGCGACAAGCCTGCTATGAGGGTGAGGTGCCCTATCGTTGATCGACAGCCTTACTGCCTTACGAGTAAGGTGATGAAGGGGGACGAGTCGACTAGACAGGGGACGCCATGCCATCGCGCTGGATCCACGCATCAACTCCCTACCTCCGGCCCCAGGCCGAAGGGCGGTCGGATGCCTGGACCGAAGAGGCGGCACAGCAGGGCGGTGTCGGCTCCACCCAGCTGCGCGAGGTCGCGCAGCTCGAAGCCTCGCCGGATGTCGCCGCCGACCTCGGGCTCGACCCGGGGCAGTCGGTCGTGGTCCGGCGCCGGCTGGTGCTCTTGAACGACAAGGCGGTCGAACTAGCTGACTCGTACTACCCGGTCTCCATCGCGCAAGGCACCCCCCTCGCGCAGACCGGCAAGATTCGCGGCGGCGCTGTCACTCTGCTCGCAGAGCTCGGCTACACAGCTCACAGCACAATCGAGACGATTCGTGCCCGGCCCGCCACGGTAGAAGAGGCGCGCTTGCTGAACCTGCAGCCGGCTGACTGGGTTCTCGTGCTGCGTCGCGTCATCAAAGATCACAGAGGTGTTCCGTTCGAGACCTCCGAGATGACTATGGTGGCCCACGACCGTGAACTGCGTTACGAACTGCAAGAGGAAGGCTGAACACGTTGGCAAGGCGGACAGACAGCCGACCTCGACAGCAGCAAGTCGCCGCGGACCTGCGCACACAGATAATGTCGGGAGAGCTGGCCGCGGGAGCACAGCTTCCTTCGACGCTGCAACTGGCTGACCAGTACACGTGTGCCACGGCCACAATTCAGGGAGCCATCAAACTTCTGAAGGACGAAGGCTTGCTGCAGGGGGCGCCCGGCAAGGGCGTGTTCGTTAGGCAGAGGCAGCCGTTCGTTGTCACAGCCACCGCCTACAAGACTCCGACGCCGGGTGGCTACAAGTACGAGCTGCTCCACGTCCGCGAGGTGACGCCCCCGGCCGATGTTGCGCAAGCGCTGCAGCTCGAAGACGGCGAGCAGGCTATCGAGCGGCATCGCCTTCTCCTGCATGCGGACATCCCAATCGAGATGTCGTGGTCGTATTACCCATCCAGGATCGCGGCGGGAACACCGTTGGCGGGACGTGGCAAGATCAAAGGTGGGGCACCGAGAGTCCTGGCCGAGCTCGGCTTCCCTGAGCGGGAATTCCAGGACCGAATCTCAGTGCGACAGCCAAGAACCGAAGAAGTAGAGGCGCTTGACCTCCCCATCGAGGTGCCCGTGATCCGACAGTTCCGAGTGATCTACAGCGACGGCGGCGCGCCCGTCGAGGCATCCATCCTCGTAAAGGGTGGCCACCTGTTCGAGGTGCTGTATCGGCAGACGGCGCAGCCCGAAGCAGGGGAGCCCTGACCACTGAAATGACAGGTCATTGCGGCTCAGCTTGAGGCGCTGGCCGTGAGCCTGTGACACGCTGAATGGGTGTACACGCGCCGCGACTCCAGCCGCCACGCCGGCTTCTACTTCCGGCCGAGCCGACGCCGCTGGCTCCGCCGAACCGCCACTCCAGAGCATGAGCTGGCGGTCTCCGATGAGGGGCAGCAGGTGTGGCGGATCGCGTGGTGGGGCGACGGCTGGGGCGTATGGGCCGGTCGCTACCCCGACCTCACCGCGCCGCCTGCCTACAGCACCGCCGGTATCCCGCGTTTCATGGACGAGGCCGCCCAAGGGTGGGCGCTTGGAGTCGTCCCTCCACACCCCAACACGGTGATCACATGTGCGCATGGGGGAGACCCGACCGCGCCTATGTGACCGGCTTCGGCTTGTCGCAATTCACGCGGTCGTTGCTCGTTTCATCGGTCACCTTGTACGGGTCGCCATTGACGAACGTCCCGGTGATGGACGCCCGCGCCCGGTAGCTGCCGGCCCGGCACGGCGCGGACAGCAGCGGGTAGGAGTGGGCCAGGCCGGGCGGCTGCGTGTAGAAGTCGCGGGACACCTCGAACCACTCGTCGAACAGGCCGTCCTTATGGTCGATGGAGATGCGCGCGTAGAAGCTCGACAGGACTGCCTGGTCGCACTTGATGCGGAGGCTCGCCCGCACCTTCGGCTCCGCGTGGCCGAGTTGGACGGCAACGATCGGCGCCCAAGAGCTCGCGCACCCGTGCTTGCCGGACGGATGCGTCGTAGAAGCGGGCGCGCCGCACCCGGCAGGCGAGGCGGTGTAGATGACGGTGATGGCGACGGCGAGTCTGATCCACACGTCCTCTACGGAAGCAGGCCAGCGTGGAGCCGCCACGTCTCCGATCGGTCACATGGAGCTACCGAGCGTCGCTCGACAAGAATCTGGGGAGGGGAGACCGGGGGAGACCGTAGGGAGACCGGCAGTCTTGGACGACCCCGGTTCAGTGCGGAGATCCCGACACGATCTAGCTCCGCATCCTGCCGTCTACCAGCCATAACGTGATTCGGTGACACGGCGCGACATTCGCCGATACGTTTTACAACAGACTTCTAATCCGACGGTCGCAGGTTCGAATCCTGCAGGGCGCGCTTTGATCATGGCCTGACCGGCGGTGATGCGGGATCGGACGCGTTCTAGAACTTTCGTCTAGCGGTTGCGTGCTCCGTGCGTGCTCAGTTGCACCAACCCTGCACACACCATGATCATCCGCCATCCCGGGCCGGCACGGTGCTCACCGGCGTCCGCATGCCCCGCATGAACCCAGTCATGGAGCGATGGATGCAGTCCTGCCGACGCGAACTCCTGGACCGCTGCCTGCTCTGGAACGAACACCATCTGCGGCACGCCCTACGCGAGTACGAACACTTCTACAACCAGCACCGGGCCCACCAAGCCCTGGTCCAGGCGGCTCCGCTGCGCGCCGTCCCTGATCCGATCACCGATCCAGAGCGAATCATGGACCTGAACGTACGCCGAAGAGACCGACTCGGAGGAGTCCTCCACGAGTACTCACATGCCGCTTGAACTGCATGGACGAGGTTTTCGGCAGGCGCATGCTGACCCTGGCCGACAAGGGCTACCAAGGCGCCGAAGACCAGGTGGCCACACCGTACAAGGGCCGCAACAAGCCCCTGTCACAAAAGGCGGCCAATCGCTCCCACGCCCGGCTCCGCGGGCCCGGGGAACGCGCTAACGCCCAGCTCAAAGGCTGGCGCATCCTCCGCAAGCTTCGCTGCTGCCCGCACAAGGCAGGACAGCTATGCAAGGCGATCGCCGTCCTGCAAAACTACGAGCTCGCCCACGGATGAAAGGCCTCAGCGAGGGCGCATTCCAATTCGTCCCTGGCCGGTACGGTGGATGCGCAAAATCCGCGTTTCGCTGGTAGGGCATGACGAACAACCTGGTGCTGGGCCGGCTCAACGTGGTGCAGGCGGCGTTGAGCCTGCTCTCACCCAGGCGTGCAGCGGGACGTGATCAGACCACCTGCTCCGGGCGTAATCGACGAAGCATTTCCGTACGCGGCCCTCGCCAGCGAACACGTAATCAATCTTCCGCTTGCGGGTCACGTAGGTCCAGCGCCGGCGCGGGTCGCATTCGTCGCGACCCTTGTAGGCCGCGGCGGCGTCGCGCGGCACCAGGTTGAGGTCGCCACCGATCACACCCCGGCCGAGCTTGAACAGCTCGCGCAACTGGATGTGCCGGTAGGGCCTGCCCTTCTGCCTGTCGTCGTAGCTCGATCCCGACGAGAAGTGCGCGGTGCAGAACGCCCGGTCGGCCGTGCAGACGGCGTACCTGCGGGCTCCCCACGGCGGCGAGGTCAGCGCGTGCACGACGAGGCCGGTGTCCGCTCCGGCCACGGCCAGGGTGACGCTCAGCACCCCACGCGGCCTGCCGTTTCTGTCGGGCAGGCACTGGTACGGAGAACCGTCCGAATACATCAGCCCCGCCGACCGGACGCTCCAATTCCGGCCGGTACGGCGTTCGAGCTCGTGTTCCAGGTCGGCGTCGGCGCCCGTGCAGAACTCCTGGAGGAACACCACGTCCGCCTCGGTCGCCAGCACTGCCACGTGCCAGGCCAGTTCGGCGGTCGAGCGGCGGAAGAGCGCGCACCCGGCGTTGGTGCCCGCACAGACGTTCCACGTCATCACGTGGAGGAGAGGTGGCTGTGCCTGTACGGACAGGTTCGGTAACAACAGCCCGGCGATCACGAGCTGGGTGATCATCATCACCGAGATCCCTCCACACAAGATCCGAGCCGTCAAAAGACCACTCAACCGGCACATCCGGCAAACAGGAGCCTATTGGTCTTCATAGGGTCAGACCTGTGCGTACGAGCTGCCGAGAGCCTCATGCCAACCCGTCCCGGCTCTCTCCTGCTGATCAGCCCGATCAGGTTGGAAAGCCGCAGTGATCCGGACCGGGATGGGACGCAGCGGAGCCGCTTGGTTCAGGGCTTGATGTGCTCGATGCTTGTTGGAGAACCGTTCGTACTCGCGCAGGGCATGCCGAAGGTGGCGCTCGTTACAGATGAGGCAGCGGTCGAGAAGCTCGAGGCGGCAGACTGCACCCACCGCTCCATGATCAAGTTCATCCGCGGCATCCGGATACCGGTGAGCACCGTCATGATGCCGGCCTCGGCGAGAATCGCATCCATGAGGATCGGGAACTTCCCATCCCGATCTCGAATGCAGAAAGCGCGCCCGGCAGCCCGCGTCGTCCAGATCCATCACCACATTCCTGATCGCTTGGATGACCCAGCTCGCGCTCGGGTTGCGGTGGTGCCCAGCACGCGGACGCGCCTGGTGGACTGTTCGATGACGGCCAGAATGTACTGGTGTTGCCCGTTCAAGGTGATGGTCTGGCCACGGACACTCTGACCTACGATCTTGTCGTGTCCTGGGATACGGAACTGGCCGCGCTGACCACGCGCATCGCTGGCCCCCATCCACCCGACCCGAACCTCGGCAGGCGTCGAGATCCAGGAGGGCGTGACGCTGCACGGGGCCACCGTCACTTAGCGGCAAGGGTGCGGCGTGGACATGCGTTTGCGGCGGCGGGGAACTGCAGACCTCGGAATTTCCCCGATGCGATCACGATTGCTCGTCGCTATAAGGCTCCTCCTCGTCCGGGATGACGGCGTCATCGGAGGCATCGAACTGGTCAGCGGACTCCTGCATCTCGCCTTCAGAAGCGTCGCGTTGCACGGTCTTGCCCATGGCCTTCTCTACCAGCTTGACCAGGGCCTCACGCCGTGCCACGAAGAAGGCGTCGAAGTTGTCGACACGCATCGCACTCGGATCACACCGGTGTGATGAAACTAGGGCGTCCAGCCGTTCGGGAGGGATGTGTGCGGCCTTCTCGATAGCGGCCATGTACCTCGACGGTGCGACGCCTCCGATCTTGCGATTGGTGGCTGCGGACAGTGGCGTCTTGTTCACGATGCTCTCGCGGCGCTCGTCGTCGATATCGTGGTCGAGGCACCATTTGTAGGGGAAGATGTGGTGGATATCGACGTTCATGTCGATGTATTGAATCTTGTTGAAGGTCTTGTCGTACATCCAGTCCGCTGCGTCGTCCGCGATGACGAGTGCGTGAATTCCCTTATAAGCCGCTGCTCCACGTGTCCGCAGCGAGTGCAGCCGGGACTCCACGAATGCCGCGTCCTGGATGGTTCGTGGCGCCGTGGCACCGTCCTCGCCCCGTGCCCAGTGGGGCACCTGCTCAAGATCCCGGACGAATCGGGTTTCGTTGGCGCTGCCGTAGAGCTCGCCCAGGACGCCGCACCAGTACCACTGGGTGATCCGTTCGCGGACTCCGTAGAGATCGATGTCGTTGCCCAGCACTACCCGCAGCGTCGCCATCGGCACGAGTTGCTTGGCGTAGGGCACGGAGCGTTGGTCGAAAATGTGCAGGTTCGCGAGGAAGGTGGCTGCCCACAAAAAGCCCACGCGTAGAGGCTGTACCCATTCGAGGTACTCGCTCAGCTGGAGCTTGAGGACGTCCTCGCGCTTGGCGGAGACGGCTGGGGGGCGCTCCGAGGTGTCGGCCTGGTTGCGCTTGAGCGTGGCAAGCATAGTGACCGCTTGCAGGAAGTCCGTGTTCTCGACGGCGTGCAACACCGGGTGTGCGGCGAAGACCTCCTGGGTCTTCAGCCAGTCTTCGTTGAGGCGGAAGTCCTCGCCGTGCTGGTCGTAGTAGTCCTTGTCGCCAGCGAAGGTTGCGGTGAGGAGTTCGAACACGTTGAGGGTAAGGCCACCGGTGTTGACCTTCTCGAAGACGGTGGCGACAGCCGACTTGCTTGTATCCTTGTCCAGCTCGATCGCCGGGATGTCGTATGTCGTAGCTGGACTTAAGACCTTTGCCATGAATTCCGGCATCAGCGAGATGTCGGGCAGCTTAGTGAGCCAGGTCGCGGCCTCCAGCGGGTTGTACAGCAGGCGGAACGGGAAGTAGCCCGCTGCCCTCTCCCTTTCCTCGTCGGAGAGATCGAGCACGATGTCCTTGCCGAAGTTGGTGCGGATCACGCCGTCACCAGGAACCGAGAGGACAGCCTCGTCCATGCGGTCCGCGCCCTGGAGAGCAAGCTTGATGTCGACGTAGTATCGACGGTCCATGAGCTTGCCGCGGCTGTCCTTGGTCGACACGACACCGTTCCCGGTCAGCGCTTGGGTCAGCGACGTCAGCCGCTGTTGCCCGTCCAGGAGCAAGGAAGCCGGCTCGGTGCCGTCGGCAAGCACCACACCTTCGATCGCACGCGGCTTGAACCTAATCTGATCGTTGCCGGTCTTGAGCAGCATCACCACTCCCATGGGGTGGCGTTGCAGGACCGTGACGAGCAGTTGGCGGATCCGCTCCTCCTCCCACTTGTAGCCGCGCTGGAAGTCGGGCAGCTGGATTTCCCCGCTTGTGGTCCACTTCAGGTAGTCGGCCAGCTTGTAGAGCGGTGTCTGAAACCCCATCAGAACTTGTCCTCCGCGACATCGAGCTTGCTCTATATCTTGGCCGGAGCAGCCCTGGAAGGTGGCGACGACGGCCGAATTCGAGGTCGGAAACGTGCGCTACCAACAGGATGGTGTGCCGCTCGAATATTGAGTTACGTGGTCTGAGCTGCGGTTAAGCGGCGTGGTGGTATTCGTTGATCGTGCCCGTGGACGACGGGTTTTCGGCGGACGATCCCCTGGTCGTTGGGGTCGGTTACGTCGCGGGCGGGTTGGGTTGCGATGTCCGGGGGACGTTGGTGCCTGGACGTGCGGCCGGTGCCCGTTGTAGTGGATCAGGTACTCCTGAAGCACAAGGGTCAGACATCCCTGGACGTTGAGTGTCAAGCGGTGAGGTCGTAGTCGTGGTGTGACCAGGCGGTTGCTTGGTCGTAGTGGCTGTGGGTTTTGAGGCAGCCGTGGAAGATGCCGACCAGGCGGTTGCCGACTTGGCGCAGGGCGGCGTTATGGCTGATGTCGCGGGCTTTGAGCTGGTCGTAGTAGGCGCGGACTGCACGGTCGTGGAGGATGGCGCAGGACGCCTGGAGATGGAGGGCGTCGACGAGCCGGTCGTTGTGAACAAACCGGGCCTGGACGACCCGTGTCTTGCCGGACTGGCGAGTGATCGGGCTGGTGCCGGCGTAGTTCTTGCGGGCTTTGGCGGAGGCGTACCGGTTCTTGGCGTCTCCGAATTCGGCGAGCACCCGGGCGCCGAGGACGACGCCGATGCCGGGCTGGCTGAGGATGACCTCAGCGTCCGGGTGCCGGCCAAAATGGGCCTCGACCTCGCCCTGGAGGGTCTTGATCTCGGTGTTGAGGACGGCGATGATCGCGGCTAGTGATTTCACGGTCGAGGCGTAGGCGGTCGTGACGAGTGGCGCCTGGCCCAGGTGTTGCGCGCGCAGCACGTCCTGGATCGCGACGGCTTTGCCAGGGATATCGCGGCGGCCCTTCAGGCAGGCACTGATCTGGCTGATCGTCAGCTTGGCCGCGGCTTCGGGGGCGGGGGCCTTGGCCAGCAGCTTCAGCACGGCCTGGCTGGTGAGGCCGAGGGGCTTGTATGCCTCCAGAGCGGCTGGGAAGTAGTCCCGCAACGCGACCCGCAGCCGGAGCATGTGTCTCGTGCGCTCCCACAGCAGCGTCTGATGCGCCCGCGTGACGACCTTGACCGCCTCGGCGATCTCGGAGTCCCCGGCCACCTCGCGGAGCTGGTGACGGCGGGTGCGGATCATATCCGCGAGCGCATGGGCGTCACCCTTGTCGCTCTTGGCGCCAGAGGAACTGAGGATCTCCCGGTGCCGAGCCGCTTGCTTGGGGTCGACCCCGAACACCTGGTACCCGGCCGCGACCAGCGCCCGCACCCAGGGCCCTCGATCGGTCTCGATACACACCAGCACCTCGCGGGGATCGGCATCCTCGGCGACGAACCGGCCCACCAGGTCGTGGAACCGGGTGACCCCGGCCATCCCCTCGGGCAGCCGAACTCGCTTCAACACCTTCCCAGCCTCGTTCTGGACCTCGACGTCGTGGTGATCTTCAGCCCAGTCATCCCCAACGAACAGCACAACGACCTCCACGATCGACAACAGGACACGGAAGCCCGCAGGAGCCGGTCGGCGACCTAATGGACCAGTGCTCACCCAACCATCGGAGGGCACGACATCCCATCAGCGATCAAAGACCCCTGACCACCAGTGAGGGCACGATCTGACCCTAGGATTCAAGATCCAGGCGGCGAGAGTGCTCACTCACCAGCGGCTACCAGGCACCGAGTCTGCCCGATCAGCAGCCACGGTAGCTCCCATTAGGTGGCGTTCGTTGAGGATCAGGATCCGGTCGAGGAGTTCGCGGCGTAGGTGCCGATGACGCGCTCGCAGATGGCGTTCATTCTCGGCGTCCGCGGCAGCGTGGTGATGTCCCGCAGCCCTTCAGATGTGAAGACCTCCCGGAGGGCGGAGGTGAAGAGCGGGTCTCGATCGTGGATCACGAACCGCAGCCCTGAGATGCGATCACCAAGATCCATCATGAGATTGCGGGCCTGCTGCACTGTCCATGCCCCGGTTGGGCTCGCGGCTACTCCGGCCAGGTGCAGTCTCCGGGTGCCATGCTCGATGAAGACCAGCACGTACAGGCGTTTGAGCATCATCGTCTCGACCACGAGGAAGTCGCAGGCAACGATCGCGTGGGCTTGTGCGGTCAGGAACTGTCGCCAGGTCGGCCCGGCCCGGCGGGGTGCCGGATCGATACCGGCTGTGTGCAGGATCTCCCACACCGTGGAGGCCGCGATCGGATGGCCCATGCGCGCCAACTCGCCTTGGATTCTCCGGTGCCCCCAGGTCGGGTTCTCCCGCGCCATCCGAACGATCAGTCTCTTGACGGGTTGACGGGTGCGGGGCCGTCCCGGGCACCGCCTGTCGGTGAAGGTCCACGTACGGGCTACCAGGTGACGATGCCAACGCAGGATCGTCGCTGGAGTGACCGGGAAGATTTTCGTCCACTGGTGGCGGCAGACCAGCCGCGATAGCGCTGCAAGCCAGAGCCGGTCGGCGTGGTCCCACTGCGGCCGGCCGTCGAGTTGGCGGCGGAGCACCTGGTTTTCGTGACGAAGAACCAGCAGCTCAACGTCCTTGGACAGATCAGCGCGAACCAGGATCGTCAGCAGGCCGAAGAGGTTCCTCAGCAATTGATAGACCAGCGACAACAACACTTGGCGATGGTCGCAGTCGCTGCCCTGGACGCGCAGCAAAACCGCAGTTCACAGCACGAGACCGTATTTTCGAGCAGGACAGGATCAAACAGTGGCGTGGGCTGGCTTTCCGGTTCGACAAGACGCCCGACAGCTATCTGGCTGGCTTGCACCTACGCGGGGCCGTCTTATGGATCCGAGGCCTCCGACCAGCCTAGAGATCCGAACTCCGTACAGGCTCTAGCGGCGGCGAACGTCTCATCGAAGATGCGGGGGAACTTGCCGTCACGGTCTCGGATGAGAAACCTGAAGGCGTCGGCGCGTTCACCCAGGTCCATCAGAAGGTTCCGCGCTTGCTGGGTCGTCCATGCGCCGTCGGGTTGACAGGTAAATCGGTGGCGTCCCTTGGGGTGAGGGACGCCACCATCGGTACCTGCATTTGCCGTCAGCTCATAGGCATGCAAGAACCGATCCAGCATTGTTACCCCTAACAGATGGGTACTCTGTGGGCATGCGACTTACTGGAACGTCACCTATCTGGTCATTTCAGCAGTAGCGGGCCAACGTAGATGAGGTCACAGTTTCGAACTTTCCAGACCCAGGTGTCGAAGGGATAGTCGCTGAATATTTCCAGAACGAATCCGTTGGAGAGCTGTAGTCGAGGGTCGATGGGCAGAGACTCCGACTGGATGCCCACATTCACCACGTCGACATCGGCAAGCGCTTGGAGATGTTCGCGAATGTCGTTCTCCTTGCTCTGCCCTCCCAGGGTGACTGCCCCGTGTTCGTCAAGTAGCCGCCACGACGACAGCACGCTGAGAGACCATCCAGCACCTCCCAGTACGAGGCTGGGCTCGTCATAGCTGAGCTCCTCGATCCGCAACGGCAGGCAGCCGCGGAGGCGCTCAAGGTTGGTGGCGGTCATGGCATCAACTCTACGTGAGTCCGCGAACGAAATTCGAGCTTCCAGTTTCCCTGAAAGTTCTTCGGCTTCTGCGGTTTCCTCCCGGTGAACGGATTAACCGGTCCTCCCTTTCCGTCCTCGAACGACGCGCGAAGTCCGGCCGTGCCGGATGGTTCCATGACCCTCAGGCTGGACCCATCGGGGAGAAGGTATTCCCGTCCTGCTGATTGCGTCGGCTTCGAAGTCACATGTCCGGCATTCTCTGCCGCCTGGAGACCTGCTTCCAATCGGCTCGCACTGGTCGGCACGATCACGCCATCCGCGCTCGCCACGAAGTCCGGCGTGCCGCAGTTGTGGACAAGGACATTTTGCCCCCCGACCCCGACATGGTAGGTGTGAACGCCTGCCACGGTGAGGTTGTGGACGCGTCGTACCGCGCTCTGCTTCTCGACCGCGGTGACCTCGACCCAGGTGCCGGATGACGTCCGGAGCCACGCGCCCGGCATAAGATCGCCCGCCGCGACCCAGCTCTTGCTGTCCCTGCTCCAGAACGGGTGGCCGTCGGTGGCGATCACCACGCCGGTGGCCTGGCCCTTGTCGCCGTCGGTGTCGACGGTGATCTGGACGAGGTTCTTCTTGCCTTCGCCGGTGATGACGTTGACGACGGGGCGTGAGGTTGTCTTGCCCGTCTTCGGATCGGTCGCCTTGACCTTGTCGCCGAGTTCGACCTTCTCGATGGGCTTGGTGCTGCCGTCGGCCATCAGGACGGTCGTGCCGGGGACGAAGCTGTTGGTCAGGCAGTTGGCCAATGTTCGTTCGGCGACGGCGAGTTCGTCCTTGGCCTTCAGCCAGCCGACGAAGGAGTCCTTGGCCTTGACCAGCAGGCCGCCGACCTTCTTGCCGAGTTCGATGGCCTTGCCCCACTTCCAGGGCAGGCCGTACTTGACCGCGGCCTTGCCGAGGACGCCCCCGGCCACCGAGGTGAGGACGTTGACCGCGGTCTCACCGCAGGCGGCCAGGTCACCGGTGGTGAAGCAGTCGATGCCGGCGGTGAGGCCGACCTCGTCGGCCGCGATCTTCGCCAGCGCCACCACGGTCTGGATGATCTTCTGCTTCTCCGCCTCGACCTTGGTCTGGGCGGCGGCCACCGCCTGCTGGGCGGCGGCGGTGCCGGCGGCACGGCTTCCGCTGGCGGTGGACGTGGGCGTGGAGGTGGACGGCTTGGCCGCGGGCTTGGGCTTCGGTTTCGGCGTGTAGGTGGTGTCGCCCGATTCGCAGAAGGAGGCGCACGCCGTCAGCAGGCCGGTGGGGTCGCTCCAGGTGAGCGGGTTGTTGCCGGCGTAGGCGTAGCCGTGGATCTGCTGGGGGTCGGCCAGGTCCATGACCGGGTCCACGCTGACGAACCGTCCGAGGAGCGGGTCGTACTCGCGGGCGCCGAGATGGGTCAGGCCGGTGCTGTCGTTGATGCCGGTGCCCAGGAAGCCGTGGTCGCCGGGCCAGACGCCGGTAGAGCCGCGTAGTGCGCCGAAGGGCAGGGTGCGGCGCAGCGACACGATCTGGGTGGCGCCTTGGACGGCCACCTGCCCGGTGCCCTGGTGGTCAGGGGCGAGGAAGGTGACCGCGCTGGCACCGACGCGGACGGCGACGGTCTGGCCGTCCAGGTTGTAGTACCGGGTGCCGGAGACGACGGTGGTCTTCTTCAGCTCCATGCCGTAGGGCAGGTACAGGGTGACGGTGGTGCCGTCGCGGCGGATCAGCCGGTTGCCGTCGGCGTCGTAGAGGTAGGTGCTGGTCTTGGTGCCGTCGGTGACCTTCTCCAGACGGCCCTCGGTGTCCCAGGTGAGTGTCTGGCTGGTCGCGCCGATCTTGCGGGTGGTGGTGTTGCCGACCTGGTCGTAGCCGAAGCTGTCGGTACGCGCGCCCGCCGCGCCGGTCTGGGTGACCGACGAGAGCCGGTGCTGCCCTTGGCCGGCAGCGGGATAGGTGTAGGTGCGGACGGTGTCGGCCGCACCGCTCACGCCGTGCTGGGTCTCCTTCGTTCGGTTGCCGGTGGCGTCGTAGGCGTAGGACTGCCAGTACGGCTGGATGCCGCCGATCACGCTGGAGGCGGGGGCGGCGGAGCAGTCGGTGTCGCCCTCGGTCCAGGCCTCGGTCAGGCGGCGGAGGTAGTCGTAGCCGAAACACTGTGTGTCGGTGCCTGACTTGGACACGTCCGCGACGGAGGTGATGTTGCCGGCCGGGTCGTAGCGGTAGCTGGCCGAGCGGTCCACGCCGGTCTGGTTCTCGCGTTCCACCCGGGAGTTGGCCAGGCGCTGGGTGCCGAACTCGTAGGAGTAGGTGAACCAGGAGCGCTTGCCCGCCGTGGTGCCGACCTCGTACTGGCCCACCTTGCCGGTCAGGCCGTAGGTGGTGGCCGTCACGTAGGTGTTCAGGTTGGAGGTGAGGGTGGTGGGCCGGGCCAGCTCGTCATAGCCGTAGACGGCGTTCTCGGCGTTCATGCCGCCGGCCTGCGGATAGCCGATGGACTGGACGGTGCCGTCCAGGTTGTAGCTGGTGCCGAACTGGTAGCTGCCGGCGAGCGTGCCTTCGGCCGACGGGACGGTGACCTTGGTCTGGGTGGCCCGGCCCATCGTGTCGTAGGCGGTGACCGCGCTCGTGTAGGCCTGGCCGGCCGACCAGCGGCTGGAGGAGGTGATCGCGCCCTTGCGGAGGGTGTCGTATACGAACTCGGTCAGCAGCGTGCCGGTGGCCGAGCCGTCGCGGGTCTGGGTGACGCGGTCGAGGTCGTCGTAGCCGGTCCAGACGGTCTTGCCGCGGGCGTCCGTGCTGGACGTGACACGGTCGAGGTCGTCGTAGGCGGTCTTGGTGACCCCCTTGTCCGGGTCGGAGCTCTCGATGAGGCGGCCGCGCTGGTCGTAGGTGTACGTCCAGACGTTGCCCGATCCGTCGGTGACCTTGCCGACTCGCCCGGACGGCGTGTAGCCGTAGGTGGTCGAGTCGTAGGCGCCGGTGGGGCCGTCGCCCTTGTACTGGCGCTTCTCGCTCACCTGGCCGCGCGCGTCGCTGATCGTCGTGATGGGCGTGCCGCCGACCGGCGGATCCACGTGCACGCGGTCACCGCCGTAGCTGGTGGTGGTACGCCACTTCTCCTGGCCGACTCCGTTGCCGGCCAGCAGCTTCTCGACGGTGACGCGACCCAGGCCGTCGTACTCGTAGGCCGCCTGCGACTCCACACCGTCGGTCACCTTGAACAGCGACGGCTCCGGCGCGCCGGTGGCGTAATAGGCGGCGTGGCTGCGGTCGACCAGGCCACGCTCGTTGTAGAAGGTGTCGGTCAGCAGGCGGCCGCCGTTCGGGCCGGGTGACTGGGTCTGACGCGGGCGCAGCAGACCGTCCATGAGCGTGTAGCTCCACGGGCGGTAGCCGCCGGTGTTGTTCAGCGAGCGGGTGCCGACCGCGACGATGGCGCCGCTCTTGATCGTGTAGCTGTACTCGGTGTTGGCGTTCAGCCCGGCCGACTTGGGGTTGTTCGGCAGCCACACGCCGATGAGGCGGCCGAGCCCGTCATAGGTCAGGTCGGTGCGCGACCCGGCCCCGTCGATGTTGGCGGTGGGCAGGCTCCAGGCGGCGTCGAGTTCGGTCGTGGTGGTCAGCGCGGTCGCCGCGTCCCCGGCCTTGGCGGGAGGGGTGGTGCTGGCGATCGAGGTGGCCAGGCCCTTCGCGGGCGTGTAGGCGGTGGTCGAGGTGCGTCCCGCCGCATCCGTCGAGGTCAGCTCGCGGCCGTAGGCGTCGTACGTGGTGGTGCCGACCGTCGCGTACGTGGCCGTGGTGCCGTTGTGCGTGGCCAGCTTCTCGACCTTGGTCGACTGGCCCTTGGACGGGGCCGCGCCGAGTGCGCCGTTGTCGAAGTAGGTGCGTACGTCGGCGATGACCTGCTTGGAGCGGTCAGGGGCCGTGGCGCACGCCACGGCGACGGTCTCCTCACGGGAGACGTAGTTGATCAGCCAGTCACGGGTGTTGGGCGTGGCGTAGGTGATGCGGACGCACTGGTCGTCGGCCGTGGTGGCGACGTCGCCCTTGTCGTCGGACTGGGTGCGCAGGCCGTAGGTGGTGTCGTAGGCGTGGTCGACGCGCGTCTCCCGCCAGCCGCCCGCCTCCAGCGCGGTCCAGGTGCGGGTGCTGCCGATCCCGGTCAGGGCCGCGTTGACGGTGCCCCAGGGCCGGGTGCGGCTGGCGGACTGGTGCCGCCACGGGGCGTTGACCGTCTTGGACACCACCGCGCCGCCGGGCTTGTCGTACGTGGTGGTCTTGAGCAGGAAGCCGTCCAGGCTCTCATGGTCGGTGTGCGTGCCGCCCTCGCCGTCGGAGACGGTCACGGTCTTGGTGTCCGAGCCGTCCTTGGTGGCCCGGTCGCCGTTCATGCCGCGCAGGTACAGCGAGGTCTGCTCGGTCTTCATGCCGACCTCGGGGCCGCCGCCGGTGCGCGTGGTGACCTTGCCGTAGCCGCGCCACTGGCCCCACGTCTTGTACTTCTCCTTGACCAGGCCGTCGTCGTCGTCGAAGTGCCAGGCCGCGCCGCCCTCATAGGCGTAGCTGGTGACCATGTCGGGCGCGAGCCCGGTGCGGTCGGAGGCGATCACCTTGGTGACGACGTACTTGTGGAACCAGTCCCGGACCGGGTTCTCGGTGCCACCCGGCTCCCAGAACACCGGGAAACAGCGCTTGGCGTTGTCCGAGGGCGCGGGGAGGCTGTCCAGGGTGCACTCGGGCTCGCTGTAGCTGACGTCCAGCTGGCCGCCGGACTCGTCGTAGATCGTGCCGAGGCGGTACTTGACGAACGGCGGGATGTCGTCGCCCTGCTGGTCCAGCCGGTTCATGAGCTGGACGTGGTTGAACGTGACCGGAGGCAGGCCGACCGGGGTGCCGGTGGCCAGACCGGTGTGCTGGACGGACTTCAGCAGCAATGCCTTGTCGGCGTCCGCCTCACCCCAGCTGTGGTCCAGCGCCCAGGAGTCGACCGGACGGTAGGAGCCGTCGGCCTTGAGAACGCTGGTGGTGACCTTGGTCAGCCGCTTGCGGGTGAAGAAGGCGGGCGCGAAGACCTGCTCGCACTCGCCGTCGGCGTTCTTGCACTGCTGGTCCCAGGGCACGTCCGGCCACTGCTGCGGCTGGTTGTCGATCTTGTCGGGCGCGCAGTCGAACCCGGACTCGGGGATGCAGCGTTCGGCGACCTCGAAGTCGACCCGGCCCAGCGGCTTGCCGGTGTAGATGGCGTCGGAGCGCAGGCCGTAGTCGATGTGGTCCAGCCAGGAGCCGCGGTCGTAGGGGGTGTCGTCCGCCTTCTTCAGGTTGCGGCCGTAGTGGTTGCCCTCGACCTCGTAGTAGTACGCCATGGCGTTGCCGGACGGGTCCACGACGTAGTCGAGGTTCCAGCGGTAGGCCTGCTGGCACCAGGAGTCGGCGAAGCCGCCGCCGTTGCAGGGCTCGCCGGAGTTGTTGCCGAACACCGGGACGGTCAGGGCCGATTTGGTGGCGCCGCTGCCGTTCCAGCCGGGCAGGCGGTTGAGGCCGAAGAAGTACTGGGTGCCGTCGGTGGTGGTGATCCGCCAGTGCTCACCGTTGTCGTCACCGTTTGTGGTGCCGGTCAGGTGCTCGATGCGGGTGCCGTCGTCGTCCTTGAGCTTCCAGACGTCCGAGCCGGGCGCGGTCTGGACGAGGTCGCCGCCCTTGCCGTTCCAGGTGAGGGTGGCGTTGGGGTAGGCCCAGCACAGGTCGCCGGGCTTCTCCAGGTCCGTGCCCTCGCCGTCGTCCTGGCAGGCTTTGTAGCTGCGCTCGATGAAGCCGGGGGAGAGCTGGAAGCCCTCACCCACCCAGGAGGTCTGGCTGTTGGTGTTGGCGGTCTTGCCGTCGACGCTGGCCGAGGAGTAGGAGACGGCCAGGTCCGGGGTCAGGTCGCCGGGCACGGGTGGCACACGCATCGGGTAGGACCAGCTGAAGTCGCCCGTGTTGGCGCCCGCGGACCAGGTCGCCGAGGACGACAGCGAGGTCGCCCGGTAGTCGCCCTGGCTGCCCGACGGCCCGGTGGTGGCGGCCAGCACCATCGGACCGCTCGCAGTCAGCGCACGCGCGTCCGCGGCGAGCGTGATCTCGCCGGTGAGCGTGCTCGCCGCAGGGTCGTTGGCGGACGCGATCGGCGTGGCCTGACGGCATTCCGGCTTGTCCGGGCTGGTCAGGGCGCAGGAAGGCAGGCTCACCAGGCGGAGACGACTGCCGTACGAGCCGCCGTACGCGTGCTTGAACGACGAGTAGTCCAGCTTGATGCCGGCTCGGCCGGGCTGACCCTCGCTCTGGGACACGCTGAAGAGCGGGCCGTCCAGGCCGACCCGCTGTGCGGTGGTCCGGTCGTGCACCTGGAGCTTGACCTTGCCGCCGGCGGCGGGCTGGGTGCTCTTGTTCTTCGGCGTGGCGGGGACGCTGAGTTGGAGAGGGGAATCACTGAGGGGAGCGCCCAGGTCCGCTTCCACCGTCACCGCGCGCGGCCAGTCGACGGCCGCGGGGATCGGGGTGTGCTTGGCGGCCGGATCCGGCCTGCGGTCGCGTACGGTCACCTGGCCGCCCTTGGCGACGCGATCGTGACTGGTGACGTCCGGCCGGCCGTTCTTCTGCGGCTCGGCGCTGACCGGTTGGGCATGCAGGGTGGTCAATCCGACACCGCTGAGCGCGAGCACGGCCAGTGCCCGGATCCAGCGGTCTCGCCTGCGTGGCAGCGTGCTGCCCACGGGTTACCTCCAGAAAGCCTGTGTCAGGCGGGAAAGGGAGAACGCGGGCTGGGCCCCCGAGGGCCCAGTCGGCGTCAGGAACCGGCGAGGAGCGTGATCTCCTCGGCGGTGAGTGCGCCCTGGTAGGCGTGGACCTCGTCGAGCGCGCCGGGGAAGCCGTTGCCGTAGCTGCCGCTGACGAACTTGGTGCGGCCGATCTGCAGCGCGCCGCTGCCGTTCCACGGGGTGTCGTGGGTGGCCGAGCCCTGCAACGTGCCGTTGACGTACAGGCTGACCTTCTTGCTGGTCGGGTCGTAGACGCCGGCCAGGTGGGTCCACGCGCCGATGGCCGGCGCGGCTGTGGAGAGGGCGGTGCGGGCGGCGGCGGTCGAGGTGTCGTTCGCCCTGATCCGCATGATCCAGCGCTGGGTGGCCTGTTCGTAGCCCAGATAGAACGCGCTGCCTCCGGCGCTGTCCTGGGAGACGGCGGCGTGGTTGGCGGTCGCGCTGTCCAGCTTGACCCAGGCCGTCACCGAGAAGGCCCGGTCGGTCCGCACCGGTGAGGTCGAGCTGGCGTAGGCGCCGCCGGTCAGCTGGGCAGCGCAGCTTCCGCGCACGTCCTCCACCCAGCTCGCGGTGCCGTTGAGCGTGGCGTCGTGGCCCTTGCCGGAGTAGTCGTAAACCGTGGTGCCGTCGCACTCGTCGAAGGTGAGCAGCAGCTCGGGCGCGGTGGGCGGGTACGTGGTGATCTCGGTGCTGTTGGCGAGAGTCTGGATCTGGCTCTCGCTCGCGATGCCGGTGAAGGCCCAGGTGTCGTCGAGTTGGCCGGGCCAGTACTCGCCGTACACGCCGCCGGTCTTCGTCCGGCCGAGATGCAGGCCCTTGGCGGCACTGAAGGCCACCGTGTTGTCGCGGACCGACACCGACTCCTCGAGCTGGCCGTTCACGTACAGCCGCAGCTGGTCGGCGAACGCGTCGTACACCACGGCGAGGTGATCCCAGGTGGAATTGGTCTGGAACCTGGGGTGGCTCGCGGTCTGGGACACCGCGCCGGTGGCGTCCTTGTCCGGTACGTCGATCTGCCAGGCGCCCTGGTTGGCCGGATCGGCCGGGTCGGGCACGTAACGCAGGGTGAAGGCGCTGTTGACGTTGCCTTCCTCGCTCAGCACGGCGACCGGCTTCTGCGGGCGTCCCGCCGTGCTTGCCCAGGTGGCGACGGTGAAGCTCTCGCCGGTGTTGACGACCGGGGCCGCGGTGGCGGCGTACCCGCTGGTCCCGTTCAGCGTCAGGGCGCCGGTGCCGACGGCGACGTTCGCCGTGCTGATCGAGGCGCCGCCGCCCAGGGTCAGGTTGCGGGCCTTGCCGCTGTCGTCGCCGCTGACGGCGGGGGTGCCGGAGGCGGAGTTCAGCTTCCAGCGGGCGGCCACGGTGGGGTGCGTGGTGAACAGGTCACGCGCTTCGGTGCCGGTGACCACGCGGTCGTACAGGCGCACGTCGTCGATCGAGCCGCCGAACAGGGTGCCGGGGCCGCCGTTGTAGGCGCCCGAGCCGATGAACACCGGGCCGGTCGCGTTCCAGCCGGAGGTGAAGGCGGTGCTCTCGGTGAGCGTGCCGTTGACGTACAGGCGGAGCTGTCCGGCGGTGGCGTCGTAGACGCCGACCAGGTGTTGCCACTCGCCGCCCTGCGGGGCGGCGGCGCTGTTGACGCGGACGCCCGTGGCGGTGGTGGTGTCGGTGGTGGTGCGCATGAAGCTCCACCGGTCGTAGCCCGGTGAGTAGAACAGGTCGAAGCCGGACTTCACCGCGCCGGCCTGGGCCATCACGTTCATCTGCTTGCCGGGCTTGGACGTGGCCAGGCGCACCCAGGCGGCGATCGAGAAGCTCTTGCCGGTGTCGAGGGCCGGGCCCGCGGTCTTGGCGTAGACGCTGGTGCCGTCCAGGTCGAGGGCGGTGCCGTCGGCGCCGGGGATGCCGAGGGTGGCGTTGCCCGTGAGCGTGGCCGGGAGCTGACCGGACAGGGTGGTGGAGCCGGCCGGGTCGTCCATGCTCCACTCGGCCTTGGCCGGGGTGCCCGCCTTGACGCGGAACAGGTACTGGGCCACGGCGCTGGCGTTGCCGGCCGCGTCCAGGGCCTTGACCCGCAGGAAGTTCACGCCCGCCGTGGACGGCATGATGCTGACCGTGACCGGGCCGCCGCCGGTGGTGGTGCGCTCGAAGGCCGACGACGGGTCGGTGTTGAGCCCGATCTGGTACTTCACCACGTCGGTCGCGGTGGTGTCGATGGTGAAGTCGCCGTACCTGCCGACGCCGTCGAGCCAGGGGTCGTCCGGGTTGTCCGGGTCGGATTCCGGATACGCGGTCGAGGTGATGGTCGGGGCGGTGGGGGCGGCGGTGTCGTACAGGAAGGTGCAGAAGACGGCGCCGGTGCCCTCACTGCTGTAGGCGCTGTAGGTGGTGCCGTCGTAGGAGCGGGCGTCCCAGGAGAGCGTCTTGCCCTGCGGCGGGTTGAGCGTGGCCGGGATAGTCATCTGGAACTGGGAGCCGGACGCCTTGGCGTCGGTCAGCGGCGAGGTCCACTTCAGCGCGCCGTCCCAGAACAGCCGGAACTGGCCGCGGACCTTGGCGGCGTCCTCGGTGTCGGCGTCGCGCAGGGTCGCATACAGCACCGGCAGCTTCTGCAGCTTCGGGCCGTTCGGCGACACACAGGCGCCACCCGGGTTCATGCTCAGGTCGGCGGGCTTGGGCTGCTGCGGCGGGGTGTTGTAGTTGACCCGCAGGTACGCGTCGTCGCCGAACCGCTTCCAGCCGATCATGTCGCTCTCGTTGGCGGCGCGCAGGCCGAGAGCCATCCGCGACTGCCCGGCCGACAGTGCCTTGGTCAGACCGGCCTTGGCGTCGAACTCGACATTCTTGGCGGGGCAGTTGGCGTCGTGGCCGTAGGCCACGTCACGGGAGTCGAGCTGCTGACGCCACCATCCGGACGTCTTCTGCTTGTCCCAGTCCAGGGCGTCGGCGAAGTTGTCGGTCCACCACAGCTGGACGGACCGGTCCTCGCACGAGGCCGACCAGACCTCCTTGGCCTGGAACTCGGCCGAGATGACGGTCTTGCCGGCGTACGCGCCGATCGGCATCTCGTAGTGCAGGCGCTTGACGTGGTTGCTGCCGCAGCGCGAGTCGAGGCTGGTGCTGCAGTAGCCCATGCCCTCGTCGTTCTTGCCCTTGAACTTGTAGTAGGACGTGGACGGGAAGGCGCTGGTGGTCATCGCCCACTCGTTGGCCTGCTCGGTCTTGAACACCGGGTCGATGTAGACGGGGAAGGTGGTGTTCGCGCCGGTCAGCAGGCTCTGGTCGGGCACCAGCGCCAGCTCGTCCTGGGTCACCTGGACGCCGAGCTCGGCCACGTTGGCGCCCTCGCCCGGGCCCTCGGCGGAGCTGACCTGGCCGGGTGCCGCCGCCGGAGCGGACTTGAGCGTACGGGCCGCTGCGGCCTGGGCGGGCGCCGAGTCCCACATCAGCGGGGTGGGCGCCCTGAACACACCTGCTCCCGAGGCCGTGTCGACCGCCGACACCGCGCCGGTGTCGTCCTTCCTGGTGGTCAGCCCCTTGCCGGACAGGCTGTAGCTGAGCTGGGACAGCGCGGGGTTCGAGGCCGCCTCGCGGGTCTTGACGACCAGGACGTGGGAGAAGCCGTCCACGTCGGCGCGGGCTCGCAGGTCCACGCCGGGCAGTACGTCGGCGTAGACGGCGGTGTCGCCGTCCAGAGTCGGCGCCGGCAGCGTGCTGTTCCAGCCGAGCGCCAGTTCCCGGCCGGCCAGGCCCATCGTCGCCAGCGGCGCGTCGCCGCCGGTGGAGAAGCGTAGTTCGACGGTGGAGGCCACCGGGCCGATGGAGCCGTCGGCCTTCTTCTCCAGACGGGCGTCGGTCCTGACCCAGCGGCCGGCCTGGCGCGTACGGACCGGACGCAGGTGTTCCACGGCGGTGTAGGTGCCGTCGCTGTTGGCGAACACCTCACGGGACTCGCCACGGAAGGCGCCGATCTCGACGGGCTTGCCGGTCTTGCGGGCCAGCTTCAGCGCTGCGGCTTCGGTGGCCACCATGGTCTGCGTCGGGTCGGTCTCCGCAAGGGCCGCGGAGGGGGCGACTGCCGCCAGAGGCAGCTGAAGGAGGGCGAGCGTGAGCGCCCCCGTCAGCGCAGCGGATACACCGCGCGTATTGATCACTTACATTCCAAACAAGAGCAAAGAGGACGTAAAGCGGCGATAAAATTAGCAGCTCAGAGGGCTGTCCTCGTGCCGGAAATCGTCGCGGTTATCGATCAAGAAACAGGTGGGAAGCCCTGTCTCGCCGATCGTTTCGTGGGGCCGGCATGCTTTTGATCGTGGTTGTCACAGATATGTCACAGTTGGGGGCTGGCCTGCAGGAAGCTGGCGAACACGATCACGTTGTCCGCGTAGCTGCGCGACGTGGTATTGAAGGCGCCGCCGCAAGTGATGATGCGCAGGGCCGGATCCGACGTCGAGCCGTAGACCTGGGCGCTCGGAAACGCCGTTTTGGCGACCCTTTCGACCCGGTCGACGACGAACACGTCACGCCTGCCGTCCGTATGGGCCACTGTGATCCGGTCCTGTGGCCGCAATTCCTTCAGGCGCGCGAAGACCGCCGGAGCGGTCCGGGTGTCCACATGGCCGAGCAGGACGGCCGGGCCCACCTCGCCCGGTGACGGGCCGAGGCCGTACCAGCCCACCAGGTTCTCCTTGTCCAGAGGGGGTGGCTCGATCACCCCGTTGGGGTCCAGGCCGACCTGGACGATCGGCGCGGACACGCCGATCGCCTCGATGTCCAGCCGGGTGGGCGGGGCCACGGCCTCGGCGGCCGCGTCTGGGGACGGTTGCGCCGTGGGCGGAGGAGGCACGGGTATGACGACGTACTGCGGAGGTGGGGACGCGGATGCGGCGTCGGCCAGAACCCGGTAGGTCATCGCCAGCGGGGTGCCGACCAGGACGATCACCCCGGCAATGATCATCACCCAGGAGAAGGCGTTCAGCTTCCTGCCTGGCGTCCCCGAGGCGGGCGACGGAGGACAGGCTGCCGGTCGGCTTGCCTTCGCGGCAGCGAGGAAGACCAGCCACGAGTACTCCGAGTGCCGGTCAGAGTCCATGCACGCGCCTGCGCCTCAACTCCCAGCCGATGCCGATCGCCAGTAGCAGCACGACGCCGCCGCCCGCCACGTACGGGAGAGGATCCGGCGCGGCCAGGCCGCCGCCGCCGGTCGGCGCGCCACCCACGGGGGTGACGATGGCGCCGCCCTGATCGGTGTCCGTGGGTTCTGCGGTCACCGTGACCGTAGGAGTGGGGGTCGGGGTGGGTGTACTCGACGGCGTGGCGGTGGCTGCTGCTTCAGTGCCCTTGACCGTGACGGAGCCCAGGGCGGGGGCCGCGGCGTCGGCGGTGCACACCGTTTCCTGGACAGTGCCCTGAGCTGGAACAACCAGCCGTCCTTCACCAGCAGTAATGAGGTGCTCAACGGAGGCGCCTACAGCCCGGACGCCGGTTGCTCCGGCGGCGGCGAATTGCTGTACTCGATCGAGCCAATCGTGCGGGCCTGGGCCGGCGGCGAACCTGACCACGGACTCGTCGTCATGGGATATCGCGAAGGCATCCTCAACTGGCGCCAGTTCTACTCCAAAGAGGGCGGCCCGTGGGATCGTAACCAGCCCAATCATGCACCAGTACTTTTTGTCGAGTACCAACCCAAACCGGTTAAGATCGGAACGCAGGGCTTCGTTATCCCCGGACCCTGGGATGGCGTAACGCCACCTTCTGACAACGTCATCAATGAGCATTTGACCGATCTCCCGGACAACCCCCAAACGCCATCCCTGACAGAGGCCGAGGCTCGAAGCTTCCGCGAGAATGCCACAAACGTATCCATGCAAGATTCTCGCTTTGGGTTCTATCCCATGGAAGACGAGACACTAGAAGAGTGGCTGGCGGGCTTAGACCTCGAGGGGGAAACCGGTACCGTAGAGCCGGATACTAGTCCGCCGAATGTCATAGCGACGGAACCTGCCGCTAACGCTACCGATGCTCCGAAGAATGCCATCGTTAAGGTGACTTTTGATGAACCGATCACGGGGGCTCAACTTTCCCTACAGGATGCATCTGGCACTCTGGTCGCGGGAAGCTTAAACAGCGAAGGAGCAGTTGCGACGTTTACGCCGAGCGCACCTCTCACGGCAGGAATAACATTCACTGCCAGTGCGAGTGGCGCTACCGACGAGGACGGCAACGCCATGACGTCCCCGCATACATGGACGTTCACTGTCGCAGTAGTCGCTGCTTGCACTGAGCCTGCCTGGTCTCAAGACCAGACGCCGTATCTGGGCGGAGCCAAGGTCTCGCACAGCGGGCACACCTGGCAAGTCAACGAGGAGGTCAGGTGGTCCTTCGCCGAGCCAGGAACCAGCGACGAATGGACCGACCTCGGCCCGTGCGGCGACAACCCAGAGCCCACACCCACACCCACACCGACCCCTTCACCGGGAACGTGTACTGAGCCTGCCTGGTCTCAAGACCAGACGCCGTATCTGGGCGGAGCCAAGGTCTCGCACAACGGGCACACCTGGCAAGTGCACGAGGAGGTCAGCTGGTCCTTCGCCGAGCCAGGAACCAGCGACGAATGGACCGACCTCGGCCCGTGCGGCGACAACCCAGAGCCCACACCCACACCCACACCCACACCCACACCCACACCCACACCCACACCCACCTATGACCCGCTGTGCGCGCGTAGCCCAGCGTGGGTTCGGGGCACCGTCTATGCGACTGGCACCTACGTGACCCATAAGGACTACGTCTGGGCCGCCCTAAATATCAGCCGGCCAGGCAGTCGGGGCGAGCCCGGGATAGACACCAGCGGCTGGGAATCGCGGGGGTACTGCTGGAGCACTATTGTCGGCAAACGCCCCTCTGACCTCGCTGCCCGCACCCAGGCGGCCGCCAGAAAATTCCCGTACCAGCGCATGCCCCAGGAAGAATGCATCAATTCGCATTCCCAAACAAGCCTCTCGCCTGAATTTTGGGTTAAGAATTCTTACAACGCTTGCTACGTTGGGGTTCTCGGCGAAAGAGAGACTGTCAACGAAGTACCATCCGGACGTAAATGGTTCGCCAGGTTCAGCATGGTCGTCCACACGTACACTGGCCTAAAAAATAGCGATAAGGCCAGAGAATTCACGTCCATCAATAGTCGACAGATCAAGGTCTGGATTCGGATCGATAGCTTCCGGCCCGATATCGGTACGATCAGCTGGCCGACTTCTCGTTACCGCAATTTTTCACTGCACCTTAACAACAGCAACTCATGCGACAACGATCAACCGAACGGTATCGCCGATACAGTGGATGGGTGGCTCAAGGGAGGTGACCGGAGCTTCACCTTGACCTCCCTTAAAAGCAAATTCTCCGCACCGGAATATCGTGGGATGTGCGGAATTCAGCCGTCCGTCTTTTACATCGACACAGACCCCGTCGAGGAACGCGCCAAGACGCTCGCCGACAAGGTGATGCAGTTCCGATGCGACAGTTCGGGAACCCTGAAGAACTACACTGGCGGCTGCGTAGCCTGGAGTCAGCGGCCTACATGGGTTCTCGACGGGAATCAGCGAGAGTCCGAAGCGACAGCTGCTCACATCTGGAAGGCGCTCTACGACTCACAAAACACGGACCCTCAATTCCCGGGAAAGACCAAGAAGATCCCGGGACGGCTCGTGCCCTATAATCACGGATGTGAAGGCCATCCCGGATGTCTTACGCGTGCGACCGGCGACCGGAAGGTGGTAGGCACCGTGCCCTATAAGAACGACCTCGCCAAGAACCGGGCATGCAATAAGGTTCCTCGGCCAACGAACCCCCCTCTCACAGCCCCGTCGTGTGATGAATATCCCTTTGCTTCTACGCATGAGGGCCTTGACAAAGCTGGGATCAACTTCTCCGTCGCATGGGTAGAGGGCCCCGATAACTGCAGTGGCGGCGCAAAGCTTCTTGACTGGTATAAGAAGAACCGAATTCTCGAAGGCGACCCTTTTTGGGTCGACGTAGTAAAGAAGGGGAGCCAGCCGCCACCCGACGTCGCTCAAGCGGACCCGAGCGAATTCGACTTCGCTCACTGCGAGGATGACTAGCAGCAGATAGCTCTGCGGCATTTGGTGTAACCTGGGCCCTGTGCGCGAAGATACACGCACAGGGCTCCACCGCGCTCCCCCATGAGCCAAAGGCAGGACTCGTGATCACCAGCGAATACCTAGATTGGTTCAACCAGGAGTTTGAGGACGCGCAAACCCTCATCTGGTGCGCCACGGAAGCATCTCCAAGAGACGTCCTCGTCGCCTATGGAACCACACCGGAAGGCATCATATCGGTACAGCTTTCAGCTCGTGATCCGATCGATTACCCGGTGTCGCTTCTAGCTGGCCGTATTGGCTCTGGGATTCTACTGATCGATCGCTATCGTTTTGACCCCGCCGATCGCCTGTGTTCACTTTCCCGACTAGGGCAATGCCTGAGTGTAAACTGGAGCGACTTCTCGCCAGACGTGATTAGCTATGCCGATCAAGGCGAGATCCTTGTTCGATTTGACCCAAAAATGAGGGACGAATCCGTGGCCGATCTGGTCTACCCCAGCGTCGCTGAGGTAGACCGATGGATCCTGGGGACTACGGCAGGGCGTTCAGCATGGAACAAACACTGGCCGACTGCCTTTCTTGAAACAGCCGAGTCACTGGTAGGAGCTTCCGTCGATCCTGCGTGGACCGAGTTGTTGCACCTCGGAGTCCTTGCCTCTTCATCAGAGAGTGATGCCATATCGGCGGAGAACGATAGTATCCGCCCATCGGTAACCGACCCGACCAATTCCGCAGAAGTTCCATCCGCTATCGCGGGGCCGCCGCCCTCCTCCCCCGCAAACGAGGCCCTCCACTTCTGGCACAGCATCCAGGATGGAGACTGACGGTTACAACCGAGGCCATCGCCTCAGGCGTTCATTTCTCCTGCAATCGCCGTCCTGAGGCCGGTGTACTCGACGTGCGCGAGGGTCGCCAGTACTGCCCTTGGGAATATCCAATCGCGGAAAGGAGCGGCGCGAGCGAACTGGCCGACAGCGTCAACGTCGCCGCGGCGCCGAGCTCGTGCCGCCGGACACAGCGAGCGTGGAGAGCTGGTGGGCCAGCGTGGACCCCGATACGCAGCGGGAGCTGTTGTCCCTGCTCGTTGATCACGTCGTGGTCAAGCCCGTCGACGGGCCAGGGTTCGACGTGGCGGCGCGGCTGTCGCTGGCGTGGCGTTCGGCCTGACGCGAGGTCGGGGTTCGCGACGCTTCCCCACGCGGGAACCCCGGACTCGAACACAATGCCGAGGGTGGACAAGGAGCCGCCAGCTCGGCACTGGCGCTCGAGAGCGTGGCGGCTGACGTCCGACACGGGCAACCTCGAAACCGGTCCTCCTCTTGGCGCTGGCTGTTGGCAGGGGAGGCCGGCTGTCCGCCGTGGTGGTGAGGTAACTGTCACCGCTCTGAGAGCGCCGTTACCGTGAAGGGTGTCAAAACTCGGCCCAAGGCCCTGGCCTGCTTTTCCATGACTGCATCCGTTGGTCAGCCAGCGCGCTGGTACTTGTTGATCAGCCCGCCGAGAACGTGACGACGCTCGATCCGGCCCAGCGGCAGCGGGATCACGTCGGAGTCATCTTCGGTGGGAGCTCGGAGGGCCAGGGAGCGGTGCGGCCGATGGCGATTGTAATGATCGACGTATTCGTCCAGTACCGTGCGAAGGTGCCGTTCGCTGAAGAGCAGCAGCTGGTCGGTGCATTCCGTGCGGGCGGTGCGGACCCATCGCTCGGCATATGCGTTCGCGCGAGGCGACCGCGGCGGGATCTTCAGCACCTGAATGCCGTCACCAGCGAAGACATCATCGAAGCTGCTGGTGAACTTCGTGTCCCGATCCCGAATCAGGAACCGGAACGTCCTGGCCTGGTCCTTCAGATCGGCGAGAAGATTACGGGCTTGCTGGGCCGCCCAAGCGCCATCAGGGTGCGCGGTCACGCCGAGCACGTGCACGAACCGGGTACCGACCTCCACCATGAAGAAGACGTACAACCGGCGCAGCGTGACGGTATCCACCGTGAAGAAGTCACACGCCGGCGTGCTCGTGGCGTGGGCGCGGACGAAATCACACCAGCGGTCATCGGCCCGTCGCGGCGCCGGACCCAAGCGCCCCCGCTTCAGGACCCGACGGATCGTCGCACCGCTCACCTGATGGCCCAAATGCCGGAGTTCGCCACGGATGCGCTCGTAGCCCCAGCGAGGGTTCTCCCGCGCCAATTGCTGGATCAACGCCACGACCGCCGAATCGGTCGCAGGCCGTCCCATCCTTCGGTGTGGGTAGGTCCAGTGACGCGCGACCAGACGCCGGTGCCAGCGCAGCAGTGTGCCTGGTGTCACCAGTCGGTGGGCGCGCAGCGCCTTCGGCAGTCTCTGGGCCAGCGCGGACAGCACCGCTCGATCCGCCCATGACAGCCTTGGACGGCGAACCTGACGGCGCAGCACGGCGACCTCGTGCCGCAGGACGAGGATCTCCATGTCCTTGGACGCGTCGCTACGGGGGCAGCAGCGTCAGCCAGCCCATGATGCGGCAGAAGATCAGATAGAAGAGACGGAGCGTCACGAGCCTCGAGCATGCCTGACCCAGGCCACTGCTTCGGCCAGGAAGCCGAGACAAGCCCGCAGCTTACGACCGTGAACAGAGTATTGAAACCCTTCACGCGCACCAGGCCGGAAGGCCGGGTAATGGTGTCCGGGGAGTTCCGGGAGCCGCCCACGTGCCTGTGCGCGTGCGCGTACCGTCAAGGCTGTGACCAGCCTGTCCGCTCGCCCGCACGCCGACGTCGAGCCGTCGCCCGATCCGGTCGACGTCGTTACCGACGCCAGCGCACGCTTCGCCACGCACCTGGAGCTGCTCGCCCACCAGCTCGCCGAGCATGACCTGGACGACGCCGAGCGCGAGTGGCTGGCCGCCGCGCTGGCCGACGTGCAGCGGACGATGGCCAGAGTGAGCGCGGCCGCTGGCATCACCGCCGCCTGAACGCCCACGTGGGTATCCGCTGGTAACCGTACAGAGTTCTGATTGTAGTGTCTGACCTTTTGTGATCAAGGCTCTGACCAGGGCAAAAGCGGGCGCGGTGGAGTGCCGGTCTCACCTTTGGGAATGCAGTCACCATGCATGATGGGGCGCCGTTAAGAACCGCGCCACCAGCCCAAACGAGCGAGAATATGCAGGTCAATGGCCTACACGTGAGAGCTGCGGCGGCCCTGGCGAGTCGACGCCTCTCCGGAGGACATCCCGCCCGGCCTGGGAAGATGCGGCCGCTTGGGGTTGGTGGCGCGGTTCTTAACGGCACCCCAGGATGCATGACCGGAGACGGCGGGCCAGCGGTGACGTCCCTGACTCCTGGACGAACAGCGCGACGGAAATGGTGCGGGCGGACGAAGCCCACCGCTCTCGCTGTCGGCAGGATGAACGGATGGCCGACCTTAACCATCTGCAGAGCCTGCTCGACAGCAAGGCGAAATCCCTCCATGTCCCCGGTGCCGCCGTCGGCGTGCTTTTCGATGGCGCAGACCACGTCCTCACCACCGGCGTCACCAGCGTCGACGCGCCGGCCCCCGTGACGGGCGACACGCTGTTCCAGATCGGGTCGACCACCAAGACGATCACGGCGACAGCGATCATGCACCTCGTCGAGCGAGGTCGGCTCGACCTGGACGGGCGCGTGCGCCAGTATCTGCCCGGCTTCCGGCTCGCCGACGAGCGGGCCGCCGACGAGCTGACCATCCGGCACCTGCTCACCCACACCGGCGGATTCCTCGGCGATATCGACGACGGCGAGAGCTGGGACACCGGCGCGCTGGCCGCCTCGATCGGCACCTACGACCAGCTGCCCCAGCTCTTCCCGCCCGACGCGCTCGCCTCCTACAACAACGCCGGGTTCAGGCTGCTCGGCAGGGTCATCGAGGTCGTGTGCGGCGAGCCGTACGAGAGCGCGGTCCGTCGGATCGTGCTCGAACCCCTGGGCATGAGCTCCAGCTTCTTCTTCCCCTGGGAGGCCGCGACGCGGTCGCACGCCGTCGGGCACGCCGTAGGAGAGGACGGCCCGCAGGTCGCGCACACGTGGGGGCTGTTCCGCGAAGGCATGCCCGAGGGCGGGCTGGTGTCGTCGGTGCGCGACCAGCTCCGCTACGCCGCCTTCCACCTGGGGGCGAGCGGCGAGGAGCCGGTCGGAGCCGCCACCAGGGAGCTGATGCAGGCGGAGCACGTCCGGGTCGGCGTGCCGTGGACCGGCATCGGGCTGCCGTGGCTGCTGGATGAGCAGGCGGGCGTGCGACTGGTCACGCACGGCGGCAACATCGGCAACCTGCAGCTGTCCACGTTCGTGCTGGTGCCCGAGCGCGGCTTCGCCGTCACCACGCTCACCAACTCCGCGCCCGGCAAGGTGCTGGGCAAGCTGGTGACCGACTGGTGCCTGGAGCATCTGCTCGACGCCAAGCCGCAGGCCGTACGGCTGGCGCTGCGCGAACCCGCGCCGGAGTACGCGGGCAGCTACGACGCGGGGCAGTGGACCTTCGAGGTCGACGAGGGTCTGACGGCGCGATTCGTGCTGCGACCCGAACTGGTGGCCGCGGGTGTGGAGGGCATGCCCGACATGCCGCTCGCGCTGGTCGAGGGCTGTGACGACGTGACGATCGCCGCCGACCCGCAGCGTGCCGTCGGCCGCTTCCTGCGAGACGACGCGGGTGAGGTCGCGTTCCTGCACCTGGGCGGTAGGGCGGCCAGGCGGATCCGCTGAATCGGCCTGCCGTCAACGAAGCTGCTACCGGACACATCCGATCGCATCGAGCCTGGTCAGCAGCTCCCCGCTGCTGAGCGGAAGACCCGGCGGAACGGGAACTCTATCCGGTATCGCCGTCGAAGCCGAGCACGTCGGCCACCGTGGCTCCAAGATTTTGGGTGCGCTCAACGGTTAGTCATGTTCGGCATGTAGTGCTGGGCGTACTTGCCGGACCGATATCTGGGGGTAGTAAGGCATGTTGGTCATGCCTGGGGCACTTGCGCAGCCGTACTGAGCTGAGCGAGCGGAGGCCGCTGACGGGGCCGTGTGGTCAGTTGCTGTGCTTCATGAAGAAGTCCCAGATGACCGGCGGCGCGTCGAGGTCGTGTGTCGTGACGCCCAGCATGCTCGGCGCACTGTAGACCTTGTTGGGCACGACGTGACCGCCGTTGTTGACGGTGTACTCGATGACGGGCGGCTTTCCGGCCTCTTCATAGCTCCTGACGTTGACCGACGTCAGATCCGGAGTCTGCCTGGTGCGGAAGCTTCGAGATCTGAGGCGCGGCGGTGTTGTCGTTGAGCTTGGCGAAGTAGGCCGCGGTGTCGGGTGCCGACAGGATCTTGCCGTAGGAGGCGCTGCCCACCATGACGTTTCCGCCGTTGTACGGGTTGATCGGGTCTTTGGTGCCGTTGATCAGGAGCATCAGCATCGGGTGTGCGGTGCCAAACGTGGATACTGTTGCTGAGCTGGGGCGTTTGCAGGGCGATTACGCGGCTCTGCTGTACTCGTTGATCAGGCCTGTGACGGTCGTTCGACGGTGGATCCTAGAGGCCATGTCGATGGCCTTGCTGGGGTCGTGCAACGGCGGGCGGAGTGAACGCCCCTGATGCGGGCGATGATGGTTGAAATGGTGTTCGTACTCGGCCAGAACTGTACGCAGGTGCCGCTTGCCATGGATGAGCAGGTGATCGAGGCATTCACGGCGTAGCGTTCCCACGAACCGCTCGGCGAACGCGTTTGCTCGTGGTGACCGGACGGGTGTCTTGATGACCCGCACGCCGGCGGTGGCGAACACCTCATCGAACGAGCGGGAGAACTTGCCGTCACGGTCCCGGATGAGAAACCTGAAGGCGCCGGCGCGTTCACCCAGGTCCATCAGCAGGTTCCGGGCTTGCTGGGTAGTCCATGCGCCCGTTGGGGGGAGGTGACGCCCAGCAGGTGCACGCGGCGTGTCTCGATCTCCATGACGAACAAGACGTATAGGCGCTTGAGGAAGACAGTGTCGACGTGCACGAAGTCGCACGCCAAGATACCGGCGGCTTGGGAGGTCAGGAACTGCCGCCAGGTCGGTGACGCCCGCCGTGGCGCTGGGCCCAGGCCGGCCGCGGCAAGGATCCGGCGGATGGTGCCTTCCCCGACGCGATGGCCGAGGCCGAGCAGTTCACCCCTGATCCGCCGGCGCCCCCATCGGGGATTCTCTCTGGCCAACCGGACCACCAGATCCCGCAGCTCATCCGGGACCGGCGGACGCCCGACTGGGTTCCGGTAAGTCCAGCGTTGATTGACCAGCCGACGGTGCCAGGACAGCAAAGTGCCCGGCGTCACGATCCGATGGAGCCGAAGCCGCGTGGGCAGCCGTCGCGCCAGTGCGGCCAGCAGCGCCCGGTCGGCCCAGTCCGGTCGCGGCCGGGCGACCTGACGACGCAGCACGGCGACCTCATGACGCAGCACCAGGATCTCCACCTCCTTGGAGGTGTCGCCCCGCGTGAGGAGCGTCAGCCAGCCGAACAACCGGACCATCAGTAGATACAGGAGGCGTAGGAACACGAGCGCTGAGCATAGAAGGCCAGGTCAGATGCCATGGACGAGTTTATGGCACCGCACACGCGTTCGGGTAGGTCCAGCGTTGGCTGACCAGGCGACGGTGCCAGGACAACAAGATGCCCGGCGTCACGATCCGATGAAGGCGAAGCCGCGTGGGCAGCCGTCGCGCCAGTGCGGCCAGCAGCGCCTGGTCGGCTCAGTCTGGTCGTGGCCGGGAGACCTGACGACGCAGGACGGCGACCTCATGACATAGCACCAAGATCTCCACGTCCTTGGAGGTGTCGCCCCGCGAGAGTAGCGTCAACCAGCCGAACAGCGGGACCATCAGCAGATACAGCAGGCGTAGAAACACGAGTGCCGAGGATAGAAGGCCAGATCAGATGCCACGGACGAGGTTTTGGCACCTCACAGGTTCACATACGGGACAGCAGTTCAGCCTTCCGCCGTGACCTGTTCGATCATGGGAGCTTGTACGGCGGCCAGCACGGCGGCGGCGAAGGGCAGGGAGTGATGCGTGGCTCCCCAGCCAATGCCGAACACCACGGAGGCGGGATCGTTGTTGGGGTTGGAGAGGGCCTGTTGCCCACGGATGCGCAGCCGCAATGACCCGCGAGCCTCCTCCAGTGCACGCCACTCGACGCCCTCGATCTCGGTGATCGGGTAACGCCGGTCACCTGCCGTGTACTTGGCCGGGGAAGCTCCGGACGCGAACCAGGTGAAGGTGACAGCCTGCCCGTCGAAGGCGGCCTCACCGTCCCATGCCTTGAAACTACGCGGCACCGAAGGACCGGCGATCAGGAACCGCTCAGCCGGACCGCGCTGGGACAGGGCCGCGCGCACCTCGTTGGCATACTGGTCGGCCAGCGTCTTCGTGGCGGCGGGCAGCACCAGCCGGTACGGATCGAGCGACTCCTGGAGCTGCCCCGTTGCCGCGGACATGACCGGATCGGCTCCCTCTCGGGGAACCGCCCGCAACGCCACCCTGCCGCGTGCACCAGGCTCCAGCATGACATCGGCCAGCGCGTCGTACGGCACGAACCGCTCTCCGAGCTCCATGCTCAGTTTCGACGCCTTACCCGGCTCAGGCGTAATGCGCAGCCCACCGTCCTCGAACTCCCACGCGCAACCTCGCCCCTTCAGTACGTCACCCATGTGAGCAAGGATAGGTGCCCGAACACTGGCGGCTACGCAGACGGGCGACCACCGCGACGAACTGGCCGGGCCTGCGCACGTCGCCGGCCGCCACGTTCGGCGACGACGACTACGGCGACTTCTACCGGCACACTTTGGAGGAGCAGGAAGCGGTCGACCTGTCCAGGTCGCGGCGCTTCGGGCAAGGGCATTCGCCAGTGACGGTCTCCATGGCGGTCGACCGTGACCGCAGCATGGTGACGCACGGCCACCCCCTCCCATGTCGGCCGCCGAGATGATCGGTTCTGCGGCTGCCGAAAACCCCAGCCCTCCGCTCCCGAAGATCTCCTCAGCCGCAGGTAGACGCTGAAATCACTCTCGGCAGAGATGGCCGCGGCTGGGGGGTAGCGAACGGCCCTCACAAAAGGTGGGGACCGTTACGTGTGCAGCCCACGCGTTGGCGGAGGCGATGGCCCCTCTGCTCGGGGAGGTGCCACCAGCCGCAAGGTAGCGCCGAGTCATCGAGATCGTGCGACGTTGTTGACATAAAGCCCGTTTGCGAGCGACGCGACCTGCGGCAACGTCCCTGCCGTCGTTATCGCGGTGGCGAGCGCCGGACTCATCCCCCAACGCCTGGACCGAAACTCGCGGTCGGGCATCTCAGCCGTCACCCACTGTAACCTACGGCAAGGCTCCACCTTGGGGCTCGTCGCACGGACCCGGGCGGAGAGCCCCATCGGGTGCGGCGGCCGCCCGTGGCCGCCGCACCGGAGTGATCAGCGGTTGGCGCAGAGCGCGTTGTCGATCAGGCGGGCCGTGGCCTGGCCTTGGGCTGGGGTACCGGGGTAGGTGGTGCGGGAGACGATCACGCTGGTGCGGCCATCCTCGGTGACGGCGTTGTCGGTGATGAACCCGGGTGTGCCACCGGGATGCGACCATGCCGTGATCCCGCAGCTCAGCCGCTGCTTGGCCATGCCCAGGCCGAATTCCCTGCCGGGCGCGCCGACGGGGACCGTGGTGGTCATCTTCTTGAGCTGACGTGGTGTCAGGAGCCGGCCGCCCAGCAACGCTCGCCAGAACCTGCCCAGGTCGCCGGTGGTGGTGACGGCCTCGCCCGCCGGGCCGGCCCAGCCGAGGCTGAGCACCGTGGCGCGGAAGGGCCGGCCGGTCTCGGCGTCCTCGGTGTAGCTCTGCGGGTGCGGCTTGGGCAGCCGCGAGGCGTCACCGGGCAGCGTCGTCTCGCGTAGCCGCAGCGGCGTGACGATCCGGTGGGTCACCTCATCGCGCCAGGAGTTACCAGTGGCCTTCTCGACGATCATCCCGGCCAGGAGGTAGTTGATGTTGGAGTAGCTCCAGCGGGTGCCGGGGGAGAAGAGCGGGCGCCGACCCACGCTGAGAGCGACCAGTTTGCGCGGGGACATGCGGAGGAACCGGTAGGCGCGGTATCCCTGCTCAGTGCGCATCTTCATCTCGATGTCGCCTACGGAGTCGTGCAGGCCGCTGGTGTGCTGGAGCAGGTGCCTGACGGTGATGGCGCGCCCGTCGTTGCCGTTGCCGCGCACCAGTCCGGGCAGCCACCGTTCGACGCTGTCGCCGAGGGACAGGCGGCCCTCCGCCTCCAGCTGCAAGATCACGGTGGCCACGAAGGTCTTCGTGTTGCTGCCCATCCGGAAGTGCCCGTCGAGCGGGATCGGCACGGTACGGCCACGCACCGCCGTACCGGCTGCCGCGGACAGGTCACCGGCGGGAGAGACCACCCGTGCCTGCACCCCCAGCGTGCCGGCGTCGCGGATCGCGGCCAGATCCCGCTGCAGGGCCGCCCGGTCGTAGCCGGACGTGGCGTGGGCCGGACCCGCCGCGAGTGTGACGACCGTCGCGGCCGTGACCGCCGACGCCCCGATCGCGTGGATGCGGTGGTTGATCGGATTCCTCTTCATCATTCTTGCCTCCCGGCAGATGCGACCGCCGAAGCAGTCGGGTGGGACTCGAAAGCAGTCGGGTGGGACCCGAAAGGTCCGGTGCGATGGCCGCCTGCGGCGGGTCGTGGGCTCAGCGGCCACCAGATGGCCCGGCCGAGCAGCGCGGCCAGGGCGGGCACCAGGACCAGGGACACGACGAGCGCGGAGAGCAGGATGCCCAGCGTCATCGCGAAGGCGATCTGCTCGTTGCCCGGGGACGTGACGAGGCCGGCGAAGGAGGCGGCCAGCACCAGGCCGGCCGTGGCGATGGCAGGCGCGGTGTGCCGTACGGCGCGGGCCACGGCGGCGCGAGCCGTACCCGATCGCCGCATCTCCTCCCGGATGCGGTCGGCGATCAGGATGTTGTAGTCGGTCCCCAGTGCCACGACGAACAGGAACAGCACGAGCGGAAGCGTGAAGCCGACGCCAGGCTCGCCGATGACGTGCTGGAACAGCAGCCCGGTTGCGCCGAGAGTCGCGGCGAAGCCGAGCCCGACGGAGAGCAGCAGGATCACCGGAGCGAGCAGGCTGCGCAGGAGCAGCAGGAGGATCAGCGCGATCAGCGCGGCCGCGACCGGGAACACGATCTTCAGGTCGTGGTCGACCGCGGTCGAGATGTCGGCGACGATGGCGGGCGTCCCGCCCACGTGGGCCGTGATCCCGGCAGGCGTGTGCTGGGCGACCGTGGCCCGAATCGGTCCGACGGCCAGGTCGCGGGCCTGCCGGCTCCGCGGGTCCGCGGTCGGGTAGAGGTCGATGCGGGCGGCACGGTGGTCCTTGTTCAGGACGGTCGGTGCGATCTGGCCTACGCCCTTGACCCGGGTGAGCGCTCGGGAGAGGCCGTCGAGCCGGTCGGCAGTGAGGGTGCCGCCGTCCTTGGCGGTGATGAAGACGCTCGTCGGGTCGGACACGCCGGCCGGCAGCGTACGGGAGATCTCGGCCGCGGTGGCCGCCGCGGGGGTCTGGGCACCGGAGCCGCCCTGGCCATAGTCCATGCGGATGCCGATCAGCCCGGCAGCCAGTGCGGCGAGCAGGCCGATGGAGGCGGTCAGCATCATCAGCGGCCGGCGCGTGACCAGCGCACCCAGGCGGGCGGCCCAGCCCTCACCGGTCTCGGGGCGCAGAGCCGTACGGGAGGGCCAGAACATCTTGCGCCCGGCAGCGGCGAGCAGCGCCGGCAGGAGCGTGAGGCTGCCGATCATCATCACCACGACCGCGACGGCGATCGCGGGGCCCATCGAGCGGAACTGCCCGAAGGTCGCGAGACCGAGGGTGGCGAACGCGGCCACGATGGTCAACGCCGCCGAGGTGATCGCGGTGCCGACCCGGCCGGAGACCTGCGCGGCCACCTCACGGGCGGACTGCTCGGGCCTGGTACGCAACTGCTCGCGGTAGCGGAACAGCAGGAACAACAGGTAGTCGATGCCGATGCCGAGCAGGACCACGTTGATGAGGCCCGGGGTGCCCGCGTCGAGCTTGAGCCCGGTGAGCATCGCGGCGCCCGCTACGGCTCCCGCCGCCACGAAGCCGATCATGGCGACCGCCAGCAGCGGCAGCAGGGCCGCCAGCACGCTACGGAACACCAGCACGTTGATCAGGACGATGAGGCCCACGATGAGCCCGCTCCCGACCGTCGTGACGGTCTTGCGGGAGTCGACGGTGTCAACGGCTTCGGCGAGCGCTCCGGTGAAGCCGGTACGCATCCCCGCCTCGGAGAACTGAGTCCTGGCTGAGTCCCGGAAGGTCCGGTAGACGCCCTGGACGCCCTTGTCCCCGCGGTTGCCGATCAGCTCGACGGAGAGCAGTTGGAAGCTCCGGTCGGGCGCCGTCATCGCCGGGGCGATCCGGGGCGTCTGGGAGCGGTCCGGGATCAGGAACCGCTGGGGGCCGTCGTCCTCCCTGGGCATGATCACCCGGCGCTTGGCCAGCTTTGCGGCCTCGGCCTCGACGCGCTGGCGGTCGGCGGCGCTGAGGGCCCTGCCGTCGGACCGGGCGACCAGCACCGTCACCGTGGTGGCGTCGGGGTTCACCCCGAACCGCTCCTCGGCGATGCGCAGCGCGGCGGCCGAGTCGTAGCTCCGGGGCAGGAAATCGCCGGCCTGGTTCTGGGTGACACGGTCGAACAGCATCGGGGTCAAGGCGCTCAGTACGACACCCAGCACCGCCCAGAGGGCGATGACCTTCCATGGGTGTCTGGTGGAGTACCCGGTCAGGGCACGGATCACGATCTCCTCCGGCGGACGGCGTCTGCCGGGAGCTCCCGGCCGATATCCAGACCATCAGCCGCAGAAGCGGTAAACCTCCTGGTAGCGGATGATTCGCACCGAGGCCCTGGGTCCTTCCGCCTCTCGGGGACCAGGACCGTGGTCCTGGTCCCGGCCTGGCCATCGCCGCCGCTGTGTAACCCTGTTCCGGGGGCCGTAAGGCCGGATACGGGGGAACAGCATTGTTGAGCAACGCCCGGGAGCTGCCGTGGGCCCACAGCGACGCGCTCGTCGCCGGCGGGGCGTGCGTGATGAACCTGCTCAGCTACGCATTCTTCAACGCCCCCGACGGCCGGCACGCCGTGAGCGTGGCGGGGTTTCTCTTCGTCGCGCTGGCGGCCCTGCCATTGCTCGCCCGGCGCCGCCATCCGGTGGCGGCGCTCGCCGTCGTCCTGGTGCTCGATACCGCGGCCACCCTGATCGTGCCGCTGCCCAGGCATTTCGGCGCCGTCCTGGTGGTCGCCCTGTACGCGGTAGCCAGGGCCCGCCCCGGCGTGGTCACGGCGATCGCCGCCGCCGCGACCGTATCGCTGACCCTGCTGAGCCAGAACATCGGCCACGTCCCGCCCTGGCAGGACGCCGTCGTCCCGCCCCTCACCACCCTGATCGTCGTCGGCACCGCCATGGCGGTCAACCGCTGGCAGGCAGAGGTGGCGGCCAACCGCAGACTCCTCGCCGACCGCGCGGTGGCCGACGAGCGGCGCCGTATCGCACGGGAGTTGCACGACATCGTGGCCCACCACATCACCACCATGCAGCTGATGGCCGGCGGCGCCCGCGCCAACGTCGCGGAACCGGAGGTGGTCAGTGAGGCCCTGGTCACCCTGGAGTCCTCCGGACGGCTCGCGCTGCGCGAGATGCGCCAGCTCCTCGACGTGCTGCGGGACGGCGACGAGCCGGAGACCACGCCAGCCCAGCCCCAGCCCGGCGCCGACGACCTCGGCCGCCTGGTCGAGGAATCCCGCCTGGCCGGACTGCCGACGGACTTCGGCGTCCACGGGCAGCGGCGGCCGTTGCCGCCGACCGTCGGCCTCACGGTGTTCAGGATCGCCCAGGAGGCTCTCACCAACGCCCGCAGGCACGCGGGGCGGGCGCGCGCGTCCGTGCGGCTGACGTACCGTCAGAACCGGGTCACCATCGAGGTGCGAGACGACGGCGGGGGCACACTGCCGCGGGAGGGGCCCTCGTCGGTGGGCTCGGGCGGTTACGGCCTGATCGGCATGCGCGAGCGCGTCGCCCTTCACGACGGCACCCTCACCGTCGGCCCGCAGGCCGACGGTGGGTTCGCTGTGGTGGCCGACCTGCCGCTGACCACGGACGAGGCCGCCGAGGCGGCCGTCCAGCACGAGGGGGCGCGCCGATGACCGGGACCGGGCCGACGCCGCCGAGGATCAGAGTGCTGATCGTGGACGACCAGCCGCTGGTACGTCGTGGACTGTCGCTGATTCTCTCTCCCGACCCGTCCTTCGAGGTGGTGGGAGAGGCCGAGAACGGCGCGCAGGCCGTCACCCTCGCCCGCCAACTGCGCCCCGACGTCGTGGTGATGGACATCCGGATGCCCGTCCTCGACGGCGTCGCCGCGACCAGGGAACTCGCCGCCACCGTGCCCGGCAGCCGGGTCCTGGCGCTCAGCACCTTCGACATGGACGAGTACCTCGTGGGCGCCCTGCGAGCCGGAGCCTACGGGTTCCTGCCCAAAGACAGCTCCCCGGAGGAACTGAGCGCGGCGATCCGCACCGTCCACGCCGGCGACGCCGCCGTCGCGCCGCGCCTGCTCACCCGGCTGATCTCCACGTACGTGCGGGCGCCCTACGGCACCCGGCCGAACCCCACGGGCCTCGGCGAACTCACGCCCCGCGAGGTCGAGGTATGGCGCCTGATGGCCACCGGCCTGGACAACACCGAGATCGCCCGCGTCCTCGACCTCAGCCTGTCCACCGTCAAGAACTACATCACCAGCATCTTCGACAAGCTCTCCGTCCGCGACCGCGCCCAGGCGGTCATCGTGGCCTACGAGTCTGGGCTGGTCACCGCCCGGGTGGCAACCGAGGGCGACGAACAGACGGGTTAGTCCCTGAACCCCCTGACGGGAGGACCGTTCCGGGCCGAAAATCGGTGGGGTTGCCCGCCGACGTCGTTTCTCTATGGTCCGGTCGAGGCCGGGAGTTGGTCGGACGCCGGGAGCCGCGCTGTGGGCCCTTCACTGTGCTTCGAGCACCATGACCGATCCGGCTGACCCCGAGCGCGTGCAGATGATCGGCCATTAGGACGGCACTCCCCAGCCGCTTTCCGGGCTTGTCCTCATCGAGCACGCGCCCAGACCCCCAGACGGTACGGGCCACGATGGCGATGGCCCCGCTCGAGTTCGGGCCGCCTCGTGGCGCGGATGGGAATCTTCTCCGATAAGGGTCGCGCCCCTCACCCGCCACCGTCTTGCGCATGCTGCGCGATCACGATGAACAGAACGCGCCGAAGGCGCGGACGTGAGCGCCGAGCCGGCACTAGGCTCCTGGGACGGTCTGGGGGCTCATCGCCTGGACCCGGGTGGAGCGCCATCGAGGGCGTTCACCACCGGTGGATAGATCTTGGTGCAATCGCACCGCCGACGGCTCCGACTTCATGTTCCTGCACGAAGCACTCCCGGGTGAGGTGATGGAGGGTTGCTGGAACGTTGATCTAGCTCCGGAGGCCTGTGAATGGGACTCGCCGAAGGCACCCACACCTTGGCGCCCGCGCAAGTACGTAAAACGGCTACCGTCACTGTCGGTCTGCTCATGGGCGTCTGGGTGATCGACTATGTCGATCGGGTGATGATGGCCGTCGCGTTGCCGTTCATCGGCCAGGAGTTCGCGCTCACCAAGACCGAGCAAGGCTGGCTGATCACCGCCTTCTCCCTGGTCTATCTGCTGTGCCAGGTGCCGGGTGGCATCCTCGCCGACAAGTTCGGCGCCCGCCGCCAACTCATGGTCTCTCTGTTGCTCTGGTCGGTCTTCACCGCCCTCACCGGTATTGCCTGGGGCCTGGCCTCCCTCCTCGTCATCCGTGCTCTCTTCGGCGTCGGCCAGGGCCTCTTTCCCGGCGCGTCCTTCAAGGCAATCGCGGAACGCACCACCCCCGCCATCCGCGCCACCGCCGCCGGCGCCATGCTCGCCTCCAACCAGCTTGGTGCCGGCGTCGCCCCGCTCCTCGTCGCGCCGCTCATCCTCGCCCTCGGCTGGCGCCACACCTTCTGGGTCACCGCCGCCGCCGGCGTCGCCATCGGCGTTCTGCTCTGGAAGCTGCTGCCCAAGGCGTTGCCCGCCCACCTCAACGGCTCCGACGTCGTTCAGGACGAGGGGACCAGCCTCGGCGCCGTCATGCGCTCGCCATCGGTCTGGAAGTTCGCCGCCCTCTTCTGCACCACCAACATGCTCGGCTACGGCTTGATCACCTGGGTGCCCAGCTACCTGCTGGAGGAGCGCGGCATCTCCCTCATCAACACCGGTGTCATGTCCGCCATCCCCGGCCTGGTCGCGTGCGCGACCGCCTTCCTCGGCGGCTGGCTGTTCGACCGCTTCTTCCACGACAGGGCCCGGCTCTACGTCATTCCCCTGCTCCTGGTCACCGCCGTGCTCCTGGCGCTCATGCTGATGGCCGACTCCGCTGTCGGGTTCACCGTCTACCAGACCCTCGCCATGGGCGTGGCGGGCCTTTCCACGATGGGCATCCTCGGCATGCCCGTGCGCGCCCTGCCGCCCGCCATCATCGGATCCGGCATGGGCGTCGTCAACGTCGGCGGCCAGATCGCCGGCGTCCTCGCCCCCGTCCTCATGGGCTTCCTGGTCGACAAGTTCTCCTACAACGCCGCTTTCGGCCTGCTCATCGCCACCACCGTCCTTGGCGCGCTGATCGCGTTGATCGTGCCCCAGCGCCCTGAGCAGTTCAGCCTAGGAACGAAGGAGCTCGCGTGACGACATACGATCTGGTCCTCACCCGCGGCCGGGTCATCGACCCCGAGACCGGTCTGGACGCCGTACGCGACGTCGGCGTCAACGGCGGGGTCATCCAGGCCGTCTCCGACCAGCCGCTCGACGGCGTCACCACCGTCGACGCGACCGGCCTGGTCGTCAGCCCAGGCTTCATCGACCTGCACAGCCACAGCACGGACGTCGCCGGCCACCGCCTGCAGGCACTCGACGGCGTCACCACCGTCCTGGAACTCGAAGCCGGCGCCTACCCGGTCGCCGCCGCCTACCGCAGGGCCGAGATCGAGGGCAGGCCGCTCAACTACGGCTTCGCCACCTCCTGGGCCGTGGCCCGCATGTCCGTCCTCCTCGGCCTCGACACCAGCGGCGACCTGAGTGGCGACTTCCTGGCCAACATCGGCCGCGAGGAATGGCAGCGCGCCGCTCCGCGGAATGTCGTCGACCGTATCGTCGGCATGCTGGAGCGCGACCTCGGCGATGGCGCGCTCGGCATCGGCATCCTGGTCGGCTACGCGCCCCGCGTCGATCCCGCCGAGTACCTCGCCGTGGCCGCCATCGCCGCCCGCGCCGGGCTGCCCACCTACACCCACGCCCGTGAACTTGTCGAGATGGACCCCACCACTCCCGTCGACGGCGCCGAGGAGGTCGTCCGCGCCGCCGCCGAGACCGGCGCGCACATGCACTACTGCCACGTCAACAGCACCTCCATCCGCCATGTCGACCGCGTGCTCGGCCTGGTGGAGAAGGTTCGCGCCGAAGGCTCGCGCGTCACCACCGAGGCCTACCCCTACGGCGCGGGCATGACCGGCGTCGGCGCGGCCTTCCTCGCCCCGGAGCTCCTTCACCGGCGCGGGCTGACCCCGCACTCCATCGGCCTGCTCGGCGCCGAGGGCCGTATCCCCGACGCCGACACCCTGCGTCGAATCCGCGAGAGTGAACCCGGCTCGGCGGCTTTCGTCCACCTGCTCGACGAGGACGACCCCGCCCAGTTCGACTACATCCAGCGGGCCCTCACCTTCACCGACGCCGCTGTCGCCACCGACGCCGTCCCCCTCCTGTGGCGCTCGGGGGCGCCCGACCCGCTCTCGTGGCCGCTTGGGCCCGACGCCGTCACCCATCCTCGTACGGCCGGCACCTACGGCCGGACGCTGCGCAGGCTCGTCCGGGAGAACGGTGTCCTGTCGCTGCCCGAGGCTGTGCGCCGGTGCACGCTCATCCCCGCCGACGTGGTGGGCTCGGGTGTTCCGGCGATGCGGCGCAAGGGCCGTGTCCAGGCGGGCTGCGACGCCGACCTGACCGTTTTCGCCCCCGAGACCGTCAGCGACCGTGCCACCTACACCGATACGGTCAGGCATTCCTCCGGGTTCGTTCACGTCCTTGTCGGCGGCCGGTTCGTGGTCCGCGACGAGCATCTGTTGCCGACCGCCCTGCCCGGGCGCGCTGTCAGAGCCTGATGCCCGGTCCGGGGCGTCTGGTTGACGGCCCGGACCGCCGTTTCCGGCCGGGCTCTGGTCCAAGCCCCAGCAGGCCGTGACCCGGTCAGGTTCCGAGGCAGGTTCGGTCTCACGGCCATCCTTGTCTTGGGTTCTCAAGCGACCACCCAGGTCAGCGGCCCCGGTCAGCGTTAAGGCACGTTAGGCAAGTGTGCCGAGGGCGGTAAATGTTGATGCGCGCCGAAACGCCTCACCCTTGTGCTGTGCTGATGAGCCGTGGGCCGGGAAAGATCCAGCGTGCCGTCCACAAGCTGCTGGAGCGATCTACCGGTGCGGCACCAAGACGCGGACACTGCTGCTGAGCTGGGCGTTTGTGGGACGATCAGGCTGCTCTGTGGTACTCGTTGATCAATCCTGTGATGGTCCTTCGACGGTAACTGCGTGGGCGCTAGTCGCGCCAGTGCGGTCAACAGCGCTCGGCCGGCCCAGTCTGGTCGTGGCCGGGAGACCTGACGACGCGGGGCGGCGACCTCATGGCGCAGCACCAAGGTCTCCACGTCCTGGAGGTGTCGCTCCGTGTGGGAAGCGTCAACCAGCCCAACAACCGGACCATCAGCAGATACAGCAGGCGTAGAAACACGAGTGCCGAGGATAGAAGGCCAGGCCAAATGCTATGGACGAGTGTTGGCACCGCACAACCTTCATCCAACGATCGTTTCCTGAGGATCAGTCCGACCGGCCGTACTCCGCTGCGCCCGAACCGCCGCGATCAGCAAGCCCACCGCTGTCACATAGCAGAGCATCGGAAGCAGCCGCCAGAGCAGCCACGGGACCTTGCCGTCCCATCCGCCACAGGTTCCAGGCGTAGAACGGCCCGGTCTCCATGAGACGGAGAGTCTGACTGAGATCGAGCCACATCCACTCAAGATCAGACCACAAGGCGGCCAGCCCAGGCGGAAACGAGCTGTATCCCACACAACCGACCGCTCCGTCACCCTCGAACAGGAGCGGCAACCAGAGTGACGCGAACCCTGAGAGGGACTGTAAAACAACGGCTCTGGCCCGTAATCGGTGGTGGCGGTAAGTGACCGTCATGGCAGCAGGATGCGGTGGCGCAACAGATCGAACCCGGCGCGGCCGTGCATCTGGCGCATGATCCTCTTTGTGCGGGTGTTGACGCCCTCGGTGCGGCCGTTGTGATGCGGGAGGGTGAGTCGCGGACATGGTAGGCGAGTTCGGTCAGCTCGGGACAGGCAGCGGTGAGCTCTTGCACCAGCCGGGTGTCGCTATCGCGGAGTCGGTCGGGGTGAGTGAGCAGCAGACGTGCCAGGCGGCGCGGGGTGGTGACGGGCCGTTCCCCTTCGGCTCGGCTTTGGGTGATGTAGCGGTAGAGCAGGTTGAGGCTGCCGGTGTAGCCGAGTTCCTTGATCTCCCGGAACAACTCCTGCACGGGCACGGCTGGGTCGGTGGCGCGTCGGTCGCGCAGGTGATCGCGGTAGGGGTCGACGAGCGTGGGACGGTAGCGCGGTGCGCGACGTAAAGCCTCGGGCTTGTGGGTGCGGGCGTAGCGCTTGACGGTGTTGAGCGACAGGTTCAGGCGGCGGGCGCATTCCAGCAGGCCGACACCCTTGCCCAGCAGCTGGTGGATCTGCTCCCAGCGCTCGCGGGTAGTCCGTTCGTGGACGCCAGCGGCGCGGGGCGGGTTGACCGTGGCCCAGCAGGCGCTGTGGGAGCGAACCTCGGCGAGGGTCTTGTCGCAGAAATTCGCCCACAGATGCCACCGGTCGCCGACCTGCACCGCATCCGGCAGAGCACGTCGAATCGCCTCCCCGTAGGCACCCGAACCGTCCCGGCAGACGATCTCGACGCCAGGGTGCGATCGCAGCCATGCCTCCAGCAGATCGGCACCGCGGCCGGGCAGGACATCGATCCGCTCACCGGTCTCGGCGTCAGTGAGGACGGTGGCATACCGATGCCGTCGCTTGAGAGCGAAGTCATCGACACCCAGCACGCGCGGGACCCGCAGCGGTGGCAGCGGCAGCCGCATCAGCAGGCGCAGCCCGGTGGACCTGGAGATCGTGACCGCCAGGACAGCCGAGCACTGGCCCGGCCGGCCAGCTCCTGGACTACCGCACCCAACTGGCCGGTGAGCCTGTTCGTCCGACGCTGGTAGCGCTCAAGCAGCCCAGGAACCTGCTCACGGAACGTCTGCCGAGGGCATCCCCGCGCTGGGCAGACCAGACGCCGAGCCTGTAGCGACACCATCACCGGCCGCCCGTCGACCGGCACATCCCTGACCGTCCGACCGGCGTAGCTGTGCACTCGACCGGTCGGCACCCACACGCCGGGCACGGCATCGGTTCGTCGCGCGTACGGGCCATCACCTGGATGTGGTTGGCCTCGTCCTCTACGCCCTCGATGACCAGGGCAGACAGCCCCGCGAACACGACACCCGTAAGATCGTCGATCTTCAGCACGGCACAGCCTGGCAGGGATCACCCAGCGCCACCACCGATTACGGGCCCAGAGCCGTTATCTAGACAGTCCCGGCTGGGCCTGCGCACGTCGCCGGCCGCCGCGTTCTGCGACGACGACTACGCCGACTTCTGCTGGCACGCTCTGTAGGAGCAGGAATCGGCCGACCTGTCCAGGTCGCGGCGCTTCGAGCAATGGCGTTCGCCGGTGACGGTCTCTGAGCCTGCTGACAAAGGGATTTGGTGTCCGGGCTCGAGTAAGTAGCGCGCCGTGCTGTGGTCATGAGTGGGTAGTTGACCCGTAAGCAGGAGCGGGCTCCCGGTAGCTGAGGTGTTGTCTATGCAGCTCAGCGGCCAGGAGCCTGCCGTACGACCGAGGGCGACCGGAAGATCTGCCGGCGGTTGACGGCTACGCGCATAGATCACCGCTCCGACGACTCGTCAGCCAAGGCGCTCCGCAGATGCTTGGCCATCGTCTCGCTGACCGGGACAGTGGTGGGCAGTTGGGGCTCGTCGAAGTAGCGGGACTTGTACCGGCGCAGCAGTGACTCCCCGTGCTCGGGCCAGGAGAAGCCCTTCTTCTTGAGAAGCTTGCCGAAGACCACGCCGGCATTGTCCGGGGCGGGGTCGGCCAGGAGCCGGATGGCCGCGGGGGAGATGTCGTCGCCCCGCAGGTAAGAGGTCAGGGTTTCGCGGTAGCGGCGCCGGTTGATCAGGCGCGGGTCGGCGAAGAGCTCCTGCAGGAGACCGAACTCGAGGTAGAAGCTGATTCCTGTTTCCGGGTCGAAGTGGATGGCCACCGTTTCGGCGTCCAGCACCTCCTCGGGATAGGTGAAGCCGGGCAGAGGGAAGGTGCTGCCGGGCTGGGTACGGTCCATGCACGCCCGCATGAACGCATCGTGTCGCGGGACCACGTCCTCTCCCGTAACCACGATGTATTCGGCGTCGTACAGGTCGAGGAAGACCTCTCGCTGTGCGGCGAGCATCCGGCGGGCGGTGGCGAGCTTGTCCGGGTTGCGGAAGACCAGCTTGGGGTTGCGCAGGCCGATGTCCGCGGCCTGGGTGAGGAGCTGGTCACGGGCCTCGGCGGGGAAGAGGCTGATGTGCGCGCTGACCAGCCAGCCCTCCCTGAGCGGCACCAGGCGGCAGATGAGGAACATGCCCCTCTCGATGGGGCGGAACGCGGACTTGCCCATGTTGGACCGGGCGCGATAGGTGAGCTCGTCCACGAGGTTGAACAGGACCACGGCGTCCTGTTCTTTTCCCTGGACCTCGAAGATGCCTTCGACCACGTCCCTCCAGCCGAGGAGCATCGCCCGCTCCTGCGGGCTCAGGCCGGGGTGGGCACGCAGGAAGCGGTCGATGACCGTGTCACCGGAGGCCAGCCGGTGCTGCAGGGCGAAGTGATCGACGATCATGCTGGCGGTCACCTCGCTGTCGGCGAGGTCGTCGGGACGGCTCCGCTCGAAGGCTGCGTCGAGTTCGCGGGTGAACTGGGGCGAGAGGGCGAAGTTGACCAGCCGCTCCTTGAGGGCCGCGGCGTGCTTGATGGCGTCCATGACAGCGCTGTTTCTTCTTCGAGCCCGTGCTTTCGCCGGGCTTGTTCGGTTACTGGTCCACGGGCGTCCGACGCTTGCCCCCGTCCCGTAGGTCGGAGGACACGTGCCGGGCGGCTGAGACTACCTGACCGTCAGGTCGTTGATCACAAGAAAGTCTGGGCGTCAGTGCCTGGCACCTCCCTTCGGGACCAGGTCGGCGATCAACTCGGCGAGTACGAGCTCCTCCTCGACCCGTAGGCCTCGTCGCTCCATCGCCAGGCCCAGGTCCGGATCCCAGGGAGTCGGGCGCACCTGCCCTGACAGTGGCGCCGACGAGGGCACGGCTTGATAGGAGGCGGTATCGAAGCGCCACGGCAGGAACCCGACCCTCTCGTGGACGGCGGCGGCGATGGCGATTCCGCCCCAGTCGAAGTCCCCGTGGTAGGCGAACGCCGCGCCGCCGGCCGCGAGAAGGTCCAGCAGCCGCCAGACGGCCGCCGACGGCCGGCCGCCGCCGCATACCAGGGGTGGGCAGGAGGCTCCCAGCTCGTCGGCCGCCGCGGCGACCACGACCGGGTTCTCGCAGATCCTGACCAGGTCCGCGCGCAGCGGTGCTTCGTGACGGCGGAGTTGACGCAGGGTCAGCACGCACGGCTCGCCCGCAGCCCTGGCGGCGCTGAGCATGCGTCCGGTGGGGGAGTGGTCGTCACCTGGCAGCCCCAGGGAGAGGACGAGGGAGGACAGGTCATCGAGGTGCACGCCGACCGCGGCCCAGGCCGAGCGGCGGGCGTCCGCGCCGCCTTCGCCCGCGTGCGGCAGACCGGACAGGGCACGGGCTGCGGACAGGGCGAGGGTGGCCAGCGGGCGTCCTTCGTCCAGAGCGTGTGCGTCTGCGCAGGTCTCGGCGGCGAGCCGGCCGAGGGGCGTGCCCGGTGACGGCAGGCGCTCCAGCACGGCGCTCAACCGGTCGAGCAGAATACGTGCTTCTTGGGCTGTGACGGCGAGCCTTCTGACCAGTCCGGTGGACTCCAACCATGATCGCCACCCGGACAGCTCGGGCCGGCCGGCGATGAGAGCGTCGAGCCTGGCGAAGGCCCGTTCCCAGGCCGCCGCCTGCGCGGCCTTCTCGCCGGCCTGGTCTCGGATCGGGCCGCGCAGGCGTACGACGGCTTCGCGCAGCCCGTCCGCGGTGACGCCCCCCGCTCGCAGGATGCGGTCCACCTCGTCCAAGGAGACCGACAGGGAAGAACCGGCTCCAGCACGGCGGCCGAGCAGCACCTCGGCCGCGCGGCGCTGCGCGGAAGTCGCGGCCGAGAGCGTGACCGTCCCGGTCAGCGGCTTGCCCTGTTCCAGGCGGCGGCGTGCCCGATCGACCAGCCAGGCGGTCTCGTCACCGCCGAGCAGCCGCCCCAACCGCTCATCCTGGACACTCATGCGAACAGGCCGTCCTGTGCCACGGCCACGTCAGAGGCCGGCATCGCGGTGACCGGGCGCTCCGCTCGCCGCCGCTCGCGCCCGTCCCAACGCCACGGGGTGACCAGCACCGCGTCCACGCCGTCGCGACGGGACAGCTGGCAGATCGCAAGCCCCGGGACCTGCGGGTAGCAACCCCATTCGCGCTCGCTCGTCATCACCACGTCCATGTCGAACGTGGCCAGCAGGCCCAGGCATTTGGCGCGGGAGTCGTCGTCCACGCCCGCGAACGCCTCGTCCAGGGCGACCAACCGCGGAGCGTACGGGTTGCCCGCCGATTTGTAGTGGGCCGACGCGGCGGCGAACAGCGGCACGGACGCGGCGAGCACTCTCTCACCGCCGGAGGCCGGCCCGGTGGCGGCCCGCCATTGCCCGTCCTGCAGCCGCTGGATCGCGAACTCGTGCCAGACGCGGTAGTCCAGGGCCCGGGTCAGCGCTTCCGTCCATCCGGCGGCAGCATTGTCGGCATGCTCGCGGGCGATCCTGTCCTGGAGGAACGCGCCCACGGCCGATCGGTCGGCGACGGACCAGGCGTCCACCGTCTGCCGGAGCTTGTCGCGGACCCGCTCCAGCCCTTCAGGAGCGTTCCTGGCGATCTTCCAGACCAGGCGCAGGCGCATGCCGGTAGAGGTGGGGCGGGACTCCAGCTCGGCGTTCATCTCCCGGACCTCGGACTCGGACGCGGCGATCAGCTCGTGCAACGTTCCGGCGACCTCGTTGAGCAGGTGGTTCTCCAGGATCTCGCGTTCCTTGGCCGACAGGAGCCGGGCTCTGTGCCCGGTCTCTTCCGCCAGCGCTTCGGCGAGGCCGGGAACGTCCCTGCTGCGGCCCTGGAACAGCACGTCCACGATCATGACCCCGTCCCGCAGGGTCAGTCCGACGGAGTGCCCGTGCCTGGCCATGGCGTCCGACAGCAGTTTGTGCTCCTCGGCCACCTTCTTCTGCACCCGGTCCCAGGGGCCGTGGCCGTCGTCCACGGTGTCGAGCTCGGCGTTGACCGTCCTGGCCAGGAGCACCGTGGGGGTGGCCGCCCACTGGCCGTCCGGGTCGGGCACGTCCAGAGCGGGGAGCGCGACGTGCAGCAGTCCCGTGGCGGCGAACGCCTGGAACTCCCGTATGGCGGTGTCACGTGCCGTGGTCGCCTCGTCGATCTGGCCGCGCAGGGCGTCGCGCACGCCCTCGGCCTTGCCTCGTTCCTGCAGGGCCGCCTGTTCTCTGCGGCGGGTCTCGCCCTCGGCTGAGGTGCGTTCGCGCAGTTCTCGTTCCACCTGGTCGAGCCGGCGGAACAGCTCCTCGACCGCGGCGCCGGCGGTTTCCACCAGTGCGCGATAGGTCTCCGCCGCGGCGTCCGCCTCGCCGCGTGCCCCCACCGCCAGATCGGCCGCGTCGTCGAGCCGGCTCCGGGTTCGTTCGAGGTCGTCGGCGGCTTCGTGGGCGGCCTCGTGCGCGGCTCGCCGCGCCTGTTCGGCGGGCCAGAACCGGGCCAGTGCCAGCCGGTACCCGGCGACTCCGCTCGTGACCTCGGCCAAGGCCTGCGGTTCGGCAGGCAGGCCGACGTCGCCGGCGAACTCGGCGGCCCGGTTGCCGGCGGTCTCCAGCTCGCTCTGCCGCTGGAGCGCCACCCCTGTCGCGGCGGTGTGCTGGGCGGCGAGTTCGCGCCGGCGTTCGTGCTCGGCGGCGAGTTTGACGTGGGCCTCGCGCAGCGGCACGTCCGGGGGCAGCGCCCGGTGCTCGGCCGCGAGCCTCTCGCGCCGGGCGGCGAGCGCGTCGAGGTCGGCGCCGAGGCGATGGATCCGCTGGGCGACCTGGTCCAGCTCCGCTCGGAGAGCCGCCAGCCGGGCACGCCGCGCCGCTTCTCGCGCGCCCTCGCCGATGTAGTGGGCGTCATTCTTGCGCCATGAGCCTGCCAGCACGCCGTTGGCCCACCGTCCGTCGACGGTCACCCACGTCCCACCACCCTGGCCGAGCGCGATGCTCTTGAGCACCGTCTCGACGGCGGCGTCGGACAGGGCCGCGGCCTGCGGGTCGGCGCGGTCGAGGGCAGGACGCAGGACGGCGGAGCACGACGCCCCGGCCGGCGGCTCGCCGGTCACGATGAAGGTGTCGTCCTCGGCAAGCAGCCGCCCGTCGGGCGTGACCCACGCGTCCAGGATGCCCGCGGCCTCCAGGGCTGCCTCCAGCCCGGCCCGATGCGCGGCCGGCACTGCCTCAGCGAAGTCCACCACCTTCCACAGCGGGCCGCCGGGACGGCCGAGCCGGGCGTCTGAGGCGCGCGTGTGCGAGGTGGGCGGAGCGTCGTGTCCGCCCGCCTCCAGCCGGGCCATCTCCTCCGTCAAGGACGCGGCGGCCCGCCTCGCCTCGCGCAGCTCCGCCTCCAGTCCGGCGCCCAAGCGGCCGAGCGCGTCGGTGGCGTTCCTGGCCGCGTCGTCGGCCGCTGTCGCGGCTGGGTTGGGACCATCGACGGAGACGGCCCACCCCTCCAGCGTCGCGAGCATCTCGTCAGGGTCGTCCAGCCGCAGCTCGGTCAGGCCGGCCAGGTACAGGGCGTACTCGTGGACCAGCCCGGCCGTGGCCGCGCCGGTGGCCTGCTCGGCGGCTTCGACGCGCTCGGCGGCGGACTGCAGCTCGCCGGTCAGCCGGTCCACCTCCGTACGGGCCGTGGCGAGCCGGGACCGAGCTTGCCGCACGGTGTCGATGAGCCGCTCCAGCTCGTTGATCGCCTGATCCTGGCGGTCGGCCAGCGTCTCGGCCTCCCGCCGGGCCCTGGCCTGCTCCGACGGCTCGCCGAGTGCGTGCCAGTCGATGACGGCGAGGTGCCCCGCCTCGAACGCCGCCGCGCGGGCGGCCGCGAGCGCGGACTCCCTGGCCTCGTCCAGCTCCCGGTCCGCCTCCTCGGCCTTGCCGAGGGCGGTGCTCGCCCGCTGCCCTCGGCGCTGGGTCTCGCCGGTGAGGCGGTCGCGCTCCTGCTCGTACCGGCGCGCGTGGGAGTCCAGCCGGCCGGCTTCCTCTCCCATGTGTTTGAGCCGCTCGGCGTCACGCATCTCGGGGCTCTGCCGCAGCGCCTCCTTGCGTGCCTCCAGCAGGTTCCGCTGGGCTGCCAGCTCCTCCAGCACCTGCTGGGCCGCGGCCAGCTCCACGTCCGCGGCCGCGTGGCGGGCCTCGGCTTCGCCGAGGTCGCGGCCGAGGTGCTCGTACCGGCTCTGCGCCAGGCGGGGGACGGCGGCCTTGCGCTTGGCCGCGATCGCGGCGTACCGGCGGTAATGGACGAGGAAGTCGGCCGCCGCCCCGCGCGCCTCCTCCAGCCCGCGCAGCGCGTCCCGCTCCTCGTCAAGGCCGCGGAACGCCTCGGCGACCGTGGCGATCAGAGCGGGGTTGAGCGGCGGCAGCGCCTCGGTGAGGGCCCGCGACAGGAGCTTCTCGTCGGGCTTCTTGGACAACTGCGGCTGCCGCAGCTGAATGAGAAGGTTCACCAGCGCCTCGTAGCGGTGCTCGCCGAGCCCGAACAGCGCTTCGTCCACCGCCCTGCGGTAATCGGCGGCCCGGTCGTAGGCCATGCCGTGGCCCTCGATCGCCTCCCGCAGCTTCTCCCTGGTGAACACCACTCCAGTGGAGGTGAGCAGGTGGAGATCACGGCCGATGCGCTGGGGAGTGACGAAGAACCAGTGCCGGACGATGCCGCGGTCCTTGACCGCCTTGAGCCCGCAGCCGATCGTACGGAACTCCTCGCTCCCGTCGGCGGCGCGGCGGCCGAACTCCATCCACGCGTACCCCAGCCGCTCGGGGTGCGGGTGCCTGCCGCCCAGCAGCAGGTTCCACTCCATGCGCTTCTGCCGGTCGCCGTCAGGCTCGACCCGGTGCGGGGCGAGCTCGCCGTCGAGCAAGAACGGCAGAGTCAGGGCCAGCACCTTGGACTTGCCCGTGCCGTTGTTGCCGCGCAGCAGCAGACGGCCGTCGTGGAAGTGGAACTCCTCCACGTCGTAGTAGAACATGTCGACGAGCCCGGCGCGCAGCGGCTTCCAGCGTTCGGAGGTCGGAGAAGGCAGCATCACTGTCCTTTGATGACGGGTTCGTCCAGCGCGTAACGGGCAATGGCGGGCAGCCCCACGGCCGCGTCCTCCGTGACGTGGACCAGCCGCAGCGCCGTGAGCTTGCCCAGGGCCGTGGCCAGCAGTCCGTCCTCGGCGCCCGGCTCGGTCACGCCCTTGCGCCAGAACGACACATGGTCACGGGCGGTCTGCCGGACGAAAGCCCTCAGATCATCCATGCTTGATGCCCCGCGGCTGGCGAGGTGCTCGGCCACCAGCAGCGTCACGTGGCCGTCGGTGCGCTGTTCGGGCATGCGCACGTCGGTCAGTTCGTCGGCGGGATCCACCATCGCGATGCCCTCCGCGCGTACTTCTGCCACCAAGCCGGTGGCTTCCACGATCCGGCGGGTGATCGCATGCCGCTGGGAGGTCAGGTAGGCACGCTCCGCCTCGTCCAAGTCGGCGAAGTAGATCACCGGGTCCTCCAGCAGCCTGCGGGTCAGCCTGCGGCGAAGTGCCTGGTTGCGCAGGTCGTCGGTGTCGGGGACAGGCTCGGCGGTGAGCTCGGCCAGTCGTTCCTCGAACGACTCCGCGGTGATCGTCGATGGGCCCCGCGTTCCGGTGAGCAACGCGGCCAGGACCGGCCTGCGCACGTCGTACAGCACGTCACCGGTCGAGGTCAGATATGCCTCCTCATCGCCCGAGACTCTGCGCAGCACGCCCCAGCCGAGCAGAGTGCGCACCACGGTCACCAGATCGGCCCGCTCGGCCCGGCCGTCAAGGGTGAAGTGAAAGTCCAGTTCGGGCTCCGCCGCCGCCGACAGCACCTCCTCGGCCAGGCGGCCGAGCGTGGTCTGCGCGTCGGCCCGCTCCAGCACGGCCAGCGCCAGGCACAACAGGACGTAGCGGCGCCGGCCGTACGGCTCTCCCGCTTTGCCCCTGGCGGGGTGGGTGGCGTCGGACGTGTCCGCGACGCCCTTGAACAGCCGCGCGGCGCCCGAATCCACCGTCAGGCGCCAGCCGGTCTCCCGGGAGAGCCACTCGCGCAGCTCGGTCAGATGGCGGCGGACCAGCACCAGCGCCTCGGCGTCGTCCTCGGCCGTCAGCAGTGGTTTGGCCAGCAGTGCGCGCAGTGCGGCGCGCCGCTGGGCCAGTTCCTCCTCGGGCGTCATCGGACCACCATGAGATCGGAGATCTCCACCACGTGCTCAGGTCCGGTGAGAACGCCGTCCTCGGTGTGGATCTCGACCTCGCCGCCATCGGCGACAAGGGTGAGCCGCACCCCCATCGAGCCGTCGCCCGTCACCGTCTTCACTTCCGTCTCCCCGGGCCGCCGCGCCGCCAGCGCGTCACCCAGCAGCCCCAGGAACAGCCGGAACGCCCGCGGGTCCAGCACGTTCAGCTCCGAGAGCAGCACCGGCCCGTCCGTGCGGAGCCGAGCTCGGGCCGCGGCGGTCTCGGCCGCCTCCCGCTCGGCCTGCTCCATCAGCAGCCTGCGCGCCTGGCTGCGGTCGGCCACCTTGTTGGGCTTGCCGCGCCGCTCGTAGGAGCCGGTACGCCGGAGCCGGGGAGAGATCCTGATCGGCGGTGCGTCCTGCCAGGAAGTCCCGGCTCCGACCTCCCGCCACTCGTCCAGGGTGGCGGTGGTGACCGTCAGGTGGCGGGCCGGGGTCAAGCCGAAGGCCGCCCGCCACAAGCGGTGCATCGCCGCTTCGTCGGGCGCCTCGGCGAACCAGCGAGCCAGGGCACGGAAGTCCGCGGATCGGTCGGAGCGTCCGGATCTCCGCTCGTTGAGCAGCCCGACCGCGTCGATGAGCTGCTTGATCGCCGTGATCGCCGCCTGGCGCAGCAACCGCGCCTGTGACGGCCGGCCCACATCCGTGGAGACGAACCAGTCCCGAAGTCCTCGCCAGCGGTTCAGCCACGAGGAGTACGCCGCCTCCTCGGCCCTCCCGTACGCCTCCCCGGCTTCCGCCCGGTCGGGCACCGCGTCGGCGGCCTCCCTGCGCGCGGCCAGTCTCAGCAGTTCCTCGTGCCCGCACGTCTCCAGCCGGGCCAGCAGGGTCGCTATTCGCGCGCCGGAGTTGGCAAGGTCGGCGATGAACCGGTTGATGTACTCGATCAGCCGTTCCTTGTAGGCGACGAACCCCGCCACGTCGCCATCGGAGAAATCGATCGCCCGGCGCAGCGAGGCCATGAACGCCTGGGCGTTGTCCGCCAGCGACGAGAAGCGCTCGGCGAGGGAGAGCAGGAGCAGATGAACCCTGGCCGGGTCAGGATCCTGCTCCTGAGCCAGAAGGGTCAGCGCCTGCAGCTGTTCGGCGATGTCGCCCAGGGCCACCGACTGCAGCACCCCACGCCTCCCGATCGCCTCCTCGTAGAAGTCGATCGCCTGCTCGGCCGCCTGCCCCGCAGGGGTGAGCTGGAACAGGAACCGCTTGCGGTGGAAATCCTCCACAGAGGTGACCCTGCCGGTGTCCGCGTCGGCCCGCAGGTTGCCCCACTCCCGCAGCTTCTCCAGGGCTTGCGCGAGCGCATCGTCGTTGTCCCGCCGCAGCTCCGCCGCCACGTCCTCCGGTCGCAGATGCACGATGAAACGTTCCTTCGCCCGGGCGAAGACGCGCAGGATCTCCCGGTAGAGGGGAGCATTGGGAGCGCCCAGGTGAGCGAAAGGCTGATGCTCGTCAGACGGGGAGGCCATGGTGCCAGTTTTCCTGACCGGAGAGAGTGCCGTGGCGCCATTGGTGGGAGATGTTCGCAGATAGTAGGTGAATCTCGCCGTACGGTCACCACACTGCCGCGCTGTTCGGCGAATCGGTGCATCAGGGCGTGCGCTGCGCACCGGTGGCGGGTTGTCAGCGGCCGGTGGACCATTGATCTGCTCGCGGAGGACGTCGGCATGGCCGGCCTGTCGGCCGGTTCTTTCGATCATGTGCACGAGGCTCCATCGCATCGATGGTGCCGGCCCTGGCCGGGCTGGTGCTGGTGCAGGTTCTGTACGGCGTGCAGGAGGTGGACCCGGTCGCCCGGGCTCCCCTGGCCCATTCCACGAGGTCCAGTCCGGGCAGTCCGGCGCTGATCTTCGTCCGGAACACCCGGTCGCCGATCTTCGGGGTGATCTCGTCACCGGTCTCCAGCAGCGCCACCAGCGCCCGCGCGTCCGACAGCATCAGTTTCCCCGTCCGGGTGAGCTTCCGGCTTCCGCCACCACTCGACGAACGCCCGCAACTCCTCCCGCACAGGATTCAGAGTATGACCCGAGGTCCGGCCTCAGCCGCGCGAACGAGCCCTTCCTGGCCCATGAGGCACCGTAGGATCGGCGCCGTTGCGAAGAAGCGTAGAGCCAAGGCGCCCCATGCGAGGAGTCAGCGGCCCACCCTGCCCGGCGCGCGGTGCAACTCGCCGCCCGTCAGCCCTCGCCAGACCCTCGTTCTGGGCTGTTCGAGTCGCTGCTGGGGATCAGTGGTGGCCGGGCTCCCAGGAAGCATGGCCTGACCTGCGGTGATGCGGGATCGGACGCGTTCTAGAATTTTCGTCTAGCGGTTGCGTGCTCCGTGCGTGCTCGGTTGCACCAACCCTGCACACACCATGATCATCCGGCGTTCCCGGTCCTGTGGCGCGAAAGCAGCGGCCCCGCCTCGCCGCGAGCAGGCGGCGCATGCGGGGCCGGATGCTTTATCCGACTGTCAGCTCCTCAACGAGACCACTCTCCCGCTCTCGCCCTGCTCTTCCTTGCCGAACAGCAAGGCAGCGGTCTTCTCGGCGGCGGCCGTGGCCACCTGCGGGTAGACAGAGGTGTAGGTGTCAGCGGTGAACGCGCTGGAGGTGTGGCCCAGCGTTTCCTGCACCACCTTCATCTCCACTCCGGCGGCCAGCATCAGCGAGGCGGCGCCATGGCGGAGGTCGTGGAGCCTGATGGGCGGCAGGCCAGCCACAGGAACTGGTCGGGGACGTGCTGGGGGTGCAGGCGGTTGCCGTCAGGCTGGGTGAACACGAACCCGGTGTCGACCCATGCCTCGCCCATGGCCAGGCGTTCCTGCAGTTGCTGCTGCCGGTGGGCGCGCAGGACCTGGACGGTGTCGGTGTCCAGAGCGCGCCGTCCTGACCTGCTCGACTGAGTGCAAACGAGGGCCTTCATGTGGGCTTGCCAAGTTGTTCTCTCAGGTATCAAGCGGCGGCGCGGCGCGCCGCCGTACCCCGGCCCTCCGTCCGCCCTCCGTCCGGGCGTGCGGCCTGGGGGCCGATCCCGGACGGCGGCGGGACACCGGGCCGGGCACCGCACGCCGGCCCCGCCGCACTTCCCGAACGCGCCGACCGGGGTTGCCGTGCCGTCGTACAGATACAGCCCTACGATCGCCACTGCATGGCTGGACGCCGCACATGATTGGGGGCGATCGACGATCCAGGGTTCGTTCCTCACCCTGGCTCACCGAGGAACGTCTGATCAACAGCGGCGCGGTGCGAAGGGAGAGCTGAAGGACAGCCTTCCTGTGGGAGCCGATCAGCGAGTCAGGTCTGTGTCGCGTTCAACGAGGTAGACGTTCGTCAGCTCAGGCAGAACTCGTTGCCCTCGATGTCCTGCATCACGAGGCACGACTCGTTTTCTTCATCGGCGGGCAGGAGCCGCACGCGTTTCGCGCCGAGAGGGATCAATCGTGCGCATTCGGCCTCCAGAGTTGCCAGGCGCTCTGCACCGACGAGTCCGGTGCCGACCCGCACATCAAGGTGCAGCCGATTCTTGACGACCTTGCCTTCGGGGACGCGCTGGAAGTACAGCCGCGGACCGACACCCGAGGGGTCGCTGCATGCGAACCCTGAGTCCCGCTGCTCGGGCGGCAGCGAGCAATTGAAGTCGTCCCAACTGGCGAACCCCTCAGGCGGTACCGGCGCGACGTACCCCAACACCTCGCACCAGAAGCGACCGACACGCTCAGGTGAAGCGCAATCGAAGGCGACTTGAATCTGCTTAACGGATACCATGAGAAAGTCCTTCCATAGATCACTATTCATACCGTAATCGCCCGCTGTGCACCCCAGCCGGATTGGCGAAGTCCTGAAAAGATCCACAGCGCCAGCCTGAATACCCCGCCGTCCCTCGCCTTGCGCGACCCTGACGCCGACGACTCTGATGACGAGGATTGACGGGGATGCCCGCGCCGGATCCCGAACATCTCCGCGCCCAGGGGATGCCCGTCAAGGACGAGGACGTATGGGCGGTTCCATCAGGGTCGGGTGCGCGCTGAAGGCGGTCGTCCAGGCAAGCAAGATCCGGAACATGTGCGGACGCCGTCCATCTTGTCGGCCGCGCCGTTCTGGACCTCGGCGAGAACATGCGTGTAGACATCCGCCGTGGTCGCCTGTCGCGCGTGCCTCAGCACGGACTGGACGAACTTGAGACGCGTACGCCCGGTTCGGTGGTCTCGGGGCCGGGCAACCGGCCGGTGGGCAGGTCGCGCAGGCGCCTCAGCGGGCTGGCGAGCAGGATCAGCCCGCTGAGCGCGAACACCGCCAGCATCGCCCACAGCGCCGCCCGCACCCCGAACGCCTCCGCCAGCGCCCCAGCCAGCACCGCTCCCAACGGGATGGCGCCGAAGTTCACCACCTGCACACTCGTCGAGACCCGGCCCATCAACGCATCGGGCACGTACGCCTGCACGAACCCGGAGAAGACGACGTTGCCGGCCACGATGCCCGCGACGATCACGACCCCGGCCATGACGAACACCACCAGCCCCACCCCCTGGTCGGCCAGCGGGATCAGCAGCCCGACCGGGGCGAGCCCGGCCTTGCCCAGCAGTGTCGCCCGCGCGCTGCCGAAACGCGTCGCCATCCGCCGCGCCACCGCCGCGCCGACGACCCCACCCAGGCTGGTGGCCGCGATCAGCACCCCCGTCACGCCAGGGCTCACGCCGATCTCGCCGACCAGGAAGACGACCAGGAGCGACTGGTAGCCGGTCAGCGCCAGGTTGGCGACGCAGCCGTACAGGGTGTTGCCGCGTAGCAGGGGGTCGTGCGCGACCGTGCGCGCCCCCTCACGGATCTCCGGCAGCAGCCGGCGCCGCGACCGCTCGGGGACGGGCTCGGCATGCCTGATGCGTGACAGGCAGAGCGCCGACACGGCGAAGGTCACGGCGTCGACGACCAGCCCGCCGAGCGCCGAGAGGAGCTGGGCGAACAGCCCGGCCAGGCCGGGACCCATCAGGTTGGCCACCTGCTCACTGCCCTGCAGCTTGGCGTTGGCCTCCAGCAGGTCGTGCCTCGCGACAAGGGAGGGCAGGTAGGCGCGGTAGGCGGTGGCGAAGAAGACCTTGGCGACCCCGGCGACCAGCGCGACGGCCAGGAGCTGGCCGACCGTCAGCCGGCCGGCCACCGCCGCCAGCGGCACGCTCACGAAGGCGGCCAGCGACACCCAGTCCGCGGCGAGCATCACCCGGCGGCGCGGCAGGCGGTCGATCCAGGCGCCTGCGGGCAGCCCGATGAGCAGCCACGGCAGCCAGGCGGCCGCCGACAGCAGGCTGACCTCGAACGCCGAGGCTCCCAGGACGGTGACCGCGACCAGGGGCAGTGCCACGGTGGTGACGGCGCTGCCCAGGCTGCTGGCGCTCTCGCCGATCCACAACAGCCGGAAGTCCCTGTGCTGGAGCAGGCCGAACCGGCTCCCCGGAGTACGGGTCACGGACGCCCCGGCACGGCTCTGGCGAAGGTGAAGACCGTACCGCGCTCGCGGCCGTCGTCGGGCAGCTCACGCCCGGCCCACCTGTCGATGACGGTCTGCAGCTCCGCGGCGAAGTCGGCCAGCTCCTCGTCGGTCACCCGCAGCCACCCTTCCGTGGAGAACGGGCCGAGCGGCCAGCGCTCCTGCTCCTCCTGAGGCTGGTCGGCCCAGCGCCGCACGTGCCCGGTCTGCCGCTCCAGGTTGAGTGACTCCAGGGCGCGGGCGATCGTCTCCCCGGCGGCGTCGCCGGTGAAGTCGGCCGAGGACCAGCGCAGCGTGGGGGTGGTACGGCGCCACCACCGCTCGCGCCGATCGCGGGCCAGCTCAGGGGCCTCCTCGATCAGCCCTGCGGCGGCCAGGGCCCGCAGGTGGTGGCTTAGGTTGCCGACGGCCTCGCCGGTGTGCCCCGACAGGCTGCTGGCAGTGCCAGGGCCCTCCAGTTTCAGCAGGTCGAGCAGGCGGCGGCGCAGGGGATGCGCCATGGCCGCGAGCACCCGCGAATCGGTGATCATACGATGGACCGTATATGTACAAGATCTGTTGCACAATGATCCTTGTGTATTCCGTTGGAGACTTCCCCGGGATTGCAGCGATGCCTGGACGCAGGACCCGCTCAGGCCGGGGTAGCATCCGCACGTTCGTCGGCGGACTTGCGACGGGCCGGGCTGATCAGCCTGGTGACCATCGGCAGCGCGCTCAGATCGAGGGCGTCGTCGATCGCCTCGGCCTCCAGGCTTCGGGTGACCGCCGCAGCGTCGCCGTCCAGCGATGACACCTCGATGAACGAGACATGGGAGACCCGAGCGCTTCCTGATCGTTCTCCGCGCCAACGGCTGTCCGCCGGTTCCCGGAGACGCGGGTTCTCACTTGAGTGTCCGCAGCTCCCATCGTCCCCGCACCACCTCAGCCCTCCGGCGGGAGCCACGCCTGCAGGGTCCGCGGGTCGATCGGCACCGAGACGTGCTCATGGGTGATCAACCACCGTCCCCCCACCCGCCGGAACCCAAGGGACGATCTCACCCAGATCGACGTCTGGAGGCCGTTCCGGCGTTTCCCGCTGTCCAGGTGGAGCATGTGCGCGAACGCGACGTCCACGCCCGCCGCGACGACCAACTCGCGGGTCTCCAGCGCGATGGGCCCGTCGTACTCCCCGAACCAGCGGACGAAGTTGCGGCGGGCCTCATCGTGCCCGGCGAACCACATCGGGGGGACGACGTCGACGCGGCCGCGCTCCATCCGCACCTGCCACCCCGTGATCTCATCGATGGCGCCGCGCGTCAGGTCGACCGGCCGCAGGCCGGATGGGTCCATGCCGGGAGTAGCAGTCCAGGAGCGTCTGGCCCGCCGCCCGTCTGCGAGATCGCCGGCCCGAGGTTGACCTCGGCCGCGGATGTCACCTCGATCGGCTTGTCGCACAGGACGCACTCCAGCGCGTGCAGTGCGGCGGGCCGCCCCCACGTTGATGTCTTGTGGGGCGGCCCGGGAGCGACTTCTTCCCCGAACCGCGGTGGGTTCGCGTGCACGTGGTCGAGGTGAACGCTCACTGCACAGGTCCCGACGACATGCCCTGGCTGCCGTGTTCGACGGGAAGTCCCTGTTCGGCATGCGTTGGTCCGACATCGGCGTGGTTGCGCGTGTCGAGCGGGCCGACGCTGACGGCATGCCGGCGCCGACCGGTTCGAAGACGACGCCCTCGCCGATGAGCTTGGCAAGCTCGCCCTCGACGACGACCTCGCCGACGGCTTCGCTCGCTGGTATCCCGGATTCGGCGGCTCAGATCACTGCCGGTCGAACTTGTGGCCCGGCCAGTTCCCGCCCTTGCCACCAGAGGGCTTCGAGCGTTGCGGCGCCTGCTATCGCTCGGCGCACAGGGCGGTGTCCAGGGCGGCGTTGACCTGGTCGGCGGCGGGTTTGGTGTAGGGCATCGCGGTGACGGCGACGGTGGCCGCGCGTCCGTCCTCGGTGGCGCCGTTGCGAACCTCGTAGCCGGAGATGTCGCCGCCATGGGCCCAGGCGTGGCCGCCGCAGCTCAGTTCGATCTTCATCAGGCCGAGCCCGTAGCTCCAGCCTTTCGGGAATCCGGGTGCGGCGACGGTCTGCTTCATCTGCTGCAGCAGGTCGGGCTTGAGGAGCCGGCCGTCGAGCAGTGCGCCCAGGAAGCGGTTGACGTCGCGGGGGGTGCTGATCATCTGTCCGGCCGCCCATGCCCAGGACGGGTCCAGCTGTGTGACCTCGGCCAGTTCGGCGCCCGGCTCGTTGGTCTTGGCCCGGTAGCCCTTGGGGTGGGGGCCGCGGATGTTCTGCTCGCCGACGCCTGGCCAGTAGGTGTCGCGCAGCCGGAGTGGAGTGATGATCCGGTTGGTGATCTCCTCACCGAGGGGCCGGCCGGTGATCTTCTGCACCAGCAGGCCGAGCGCGATGTATCCGGTGTTGCTGTAGGCCCAGCCGGTGCCGGGAGCGAAGGCGGGCTGGCGGGTCAGGCCCACGTCGAGCACGTCGCGGGGTTCGAAGTAGCGGTGGCGGGCCTGGGTCCACGATGGCCAGGAACCGAGCAGATCGTGTTCGTAGTCCGGCAGGCCGGCGGTGTGCTGGAGCGCCTGGCGGACGGTGAAGCGGCGGCCGTCGTTGCCATTGGCGCGGATCAGGCCGGGCAGATGGGTCTCGACCGGGGCGTCGAGGTCGATCTTGCCCTCTCCGGCCAGTTGCAGGACGAGCGTGGCGAGGAAGGTCTTGGTGGTGCTGCCGATGCGTACCTTCCCGTTGCGGGGGACCTTCGCCCGGCTGGCCAGGTCCGCCACGCCTGCGGTGTAGTCGCGCACGCGCCCGCCGCGGTCCCGCGTCGAGGCCAGAGTGCCCGGGAAGCCGCCGGTGCCGACCAGGTCTTCCAGAGCCGTCTGTACGGCGTCGGGCGGGCGGGCCCGCCCGACGGCCTCGGCGGCGGCCGGGACGGCGGCCAGGCCCAGGGCGCTGAGGGCGACGGCGGCCGCGGTGGCCGGGGCCAGGGCGCGGCGCCATCGGGGGGTGGCCGGCGGGGGCGTGAGGGCGGCTCTGGTGGGGTGGGACGGCGACATCGGTCTCCTTGGTGACGGTGTGGTGTGACGGGAGGGGGTGAGGAACCTGCGATCGGGATGTGCACGGGTGGGGAAAAGATGGCGGCTGCGCCGGCTCTTGGGGAACGTGTCCCGGGCACGGGCTGACGGCGGGGGCGGGACGTGGCCCTGAGCCCGTGTCGCCGCAAGATCCTGCTCGTGCTGACGGCTGCCCGCAGGTTCCTCCGCCCTGGATGCCGTCGCACGCGCACCCTGCCCCGAGGTCGAACCCTCGGGGCAGGGCCGGTCTCAGGCGCAGAAGGCGGCGTCGATCGCCTTCTCGAAGGGAGCCTGGTCGGTTTGCGGCTGCTTCTCGTTGATCGACAGGGCCAGCGTGGTGCGGCCGTCGGGGGTGGTGTAGGCGGCGGTGAGGTAGCCGGGGATGCCTCCGGTGTGGCCGATGATCTGCTTGCCGCAGCTGGTGGACTGCACCCTCAGGCCCAGGCCGTACGCGCCGATCTGGGAGTTGACGAACAGGCCCTTCTTCATCTCGGTGAGTTGGGCGGGCTTGAGGACCTTGCCGGTGGCCAGGCTGTGGAGGAAGGTCGTCAGGTCCTTGGTGGTGGTGATCATCGCGCCGCCGGCGCTGGCGATGCTCGGGTTGAGTCGGCTGATGTCGACGTATTGGCCGGTGCTCTTCTTGATGTAGCCGTGGGCGTGCGGCCCGGGGATGGAGGTGGAGTAGGTGGGAGCGGAGGTGTCCCGCAGGCCCAGCGGCTTGATGATGCGCTTGGTGACCTCGCTCTGCCAGCTGTTACCGGTCACCGCCTTGATCAGCATCCCGGCCACCAGATAGCCGGTGTTGGAGTAGGAAAAGCGCGTGCCGGGCTCGAAGTTCAGCGGCTTGGCCAGCGCGGCCGCCACCAGCTGCTCGTCGGTGAACCGGGTGAGGCGCAGCTTCAGGTACGGCTCGCCGACGGTGGGAAACTCCGGCATGTCGGTGTAGCTGGGGATCCCGGCGGTGTGCTGCAGGATCATCCGCACCGTGATGTCGTTCTCGCGTGGCAGCAGCCCGGGCAGGTAGGTGGCGATGGGCTCGTCCAACTTGATGCGTCCCTCGCCGGCCAGGTGCAGCACGGTGGCCGCGGTGAAGACCTTGGTGGCGCTGCCCATGCGGAACAGCCCGTCAGCCGGGACGGGGCGGCTGTCGCCGATCCGGGCCGTCCCGGCGCGCAGCACGTGCTGGTTGCCGGCCTCGGTGAGCCTGGCCTGCACTCCTGTCACGTTGCCGGTATCCACCAGTGCGTCCATCGCCTTCTGCAGCGAGGCGGTTGTGCTCGGCGTCGTGGCCTGGGCGGCGTGCGCCGGGACGGTGGCAAGGACTGTGCCGGCGGTGGCGGCGGCGAGAGCGAGGACGAGGGGCTTGGACGTGATGCGCATGAAGTGACTTCTCCCGAATGGTGATGCAGCGCCGTATCGGCGCTGGTCATCACGTTATGGGCGGCGATCACAGTAAACGATCCGGCCAGCTGCCCAATGCTCACTGGCATGGACGGCTACATCTTGGTAGGGCCCACCCCACCAGCCCGCGCCGCGCGCCAGGGCAGGCAGCGACGATGGGCGGGCAGGACCTCCAGCAACCGCGGGGCCAGCAGCACCCGGCGGATGAACGGCTGCCGCAGGAGCGCATCCGGACTCGGGCCGCTACTGATCAACGCAAGCGAACCCACGAGGTCGGGACGTTGCTCGGCCAGCGCGGTGGCGACGTAGCCGCCGCTGGAGTGCCCGGCCACGGCGACGTGACGAAGCCCGAGGTCGTCCAGCAGCGCCGCCACCTGACCCGCCTGCGCGGGCACGTCGTACGACGGCGCGGGTGGGGACTGGCCGCAACCCGGGAGATCGACCCGGATGACATGATGGTGACCGCGGGCTCATTCCCGCGCGGCGGAAGCCATGGAGATGTTCCAGAAGCCGGCGTAACGGCCGCCCTGGGCGAGCAGTTCGTCGTGGCTGCCTTCCTCCACGATCCGGCCGCCGTCGAGAGACGATGCGGTCGGCGCGCCGGACGGCGCGGATGCCGGACGTGGCTGACCGGGGTCTGCCTGCGGCACTTCACAGGCCAGTGCGATGGGCAGGCCCTTGCCCGCGCCGGCAGGGGGCGGTCACGTCACGCCGCTCCCGGGTGTCGGCCAGGCCAGCTCGACCGTGGCCCTCGCCCCCTCATACACCGCCCCGGCTGAGCGGGCGCGGTAGTCGTCTGGGTCGAAGGACGGCGGGCGGGCATCTCGCCAACGGGTGTCTTCCATCGGGCGCGCATCGATTCTCCGGGACATGCCCTGCCGTGGACACACACCGTGACACGCTGGTTCCATGCGGTCGAGGACCTTCGTCAGGATGGCGTGCTTGGGCCTGGCGGGCACCACCGTGACACTGGTCGTACTCGGCCACCAAGATCTGCAGAAGGTTCTATCGGTATGGCTGTCCGGGCGCCAAACCTACACGACTCGGGGTGGCGGGACTGGCGCAGGGAGCTCGGCTGATCTCCGGCCTGCCGTCCGGGATCGGCCGCGCCCTCCTTCGCCTCACCACGAGGAGCGCGCGCCTTCACAACTCCATGACCGTCGAGGACTACCCGTTCCCGCCATCACGGGCCCCGCTCGCGTAACCACTGCTCGTCGGCGAACCCGGGGAGGTCGCCCGACTCCGCTCACAAGAGAAGGGGATCGCGGTCGACGGCACGGGTGGCGTCGATCCGGCTCGGGCGTAGGTGCCACCATCGTGTCCTTGCCGCCCGGGCCCCCGGATCCCGCTTCATCGATCAAGGAACGGGCGGTCCAGCGTCCCCGGGCTGTTCAGGCGCGGCCGCCGGGCGGGCGCGGGCCTGCCGGGCGAGATCGCCGAACAGTTGCGCCGGCGGCACGGCCTGGCCCTCCCTGCCGATAGGTGAGGGCGCCAGCGGTACCAGCAGATCCGTGACCGGCGAGTGCAGCCATAGCGCCATCAGGTACAGCGAGGGGATCTGGAGCAGCCGGAGCTCGAAGGCGGCCAGCTGCAGAACCGGCAGAGCCCGCGCGGCGTTGACGGCGGCGGCGGTGGCGGCCGCGAACCGGCCCTCGTTGAACTGCGGCGGTCGCGGGGTGCCGTCCGGGGCCTGGGCGGTCTCGGCGCTGGCGACCACCTCTCCGCCCGCTGTGATCAGGTAGCGCCAGCCCACCGGCTGGGCCGCGGCCAGGCCGGCGCCGGACGCGATGTCGTCGAGACCGATCGTGAAGACCTGGTGCGGCGTGGACACCTCAAGCTGGTCCCGCTGGGCCAGGCGCAACGCCGGGGTGGAGAAGCGCCCGTCGGCGGCCAGGGCGTGCAGCCTGGCCCGGACGGTCTCGGGCACGTTGGACGGGGGCGTGGGCAGGTTCAAGGGCATTCGCGGTCTCCTTACCGCTTGGTCCGGTACGTGGCGTCCCAGGCTCCCGAGCCTTGGTAGGAGTTGCGGAAGGTGTCATAGGGCACCTCAGAGGTGCCGTACCAGGGGTCGGCCACGCTGACGTAATCGACCCCGCCGGAGTTGTAGCATCCGCGGACGACCACGGCATGCCCGCCGCCGCCGCGCCATTGCACTCGTACCCCGATCGCGCTTGGGGTCTGCAGTTCGGCGCGGATCTGGCCCAGGCTCAGGGCGCCCGGTTGCGAGTCGCGGTAGTACCCGACCCGGGTCAGCGCCTTGTCCGTGTACCAGGGCTTGTTGCAGCTGCCGGTGTCGGAGGCGGCCGGACCGCAGCAGGTGTTGAGGCCGAACTCGGCGTTGACCATGGAACACTGGGTCCACGCGGTGGCCGGGTTGAAGTAGGCCGCGACGCTGACCGCGGTGGCCGACCAGCACCAGTAGGTCTGCTCCTGGTACTGCATCGCGAAGTCGAGCCGCTGTTCGTCCACCGTGTCCAGGACGAACATCTCGCTCGGCCCGTCACCCGTGTACTGGCAGTTGACCGTCCCGCTTCCCGCGGTCGAGTACGCGTTCACGAGGTAGCCGTCCATGCGCAGGTACACGCTCGGGAAGGCGGCCGATTCCAGGGCGACCGAACCGTCGGCCTGGCGGCGGACCCGGAATCTCTCCGACGAACTCGTGGGTCCGTACTGGCAGTTGACCGTTCCACCGCCGGAATTGCTGAAGGCGGTGACCGCTCGGCCGTCCATGCGGAGATACACGCTGTGGAAGGCCCCGGACCGGATCGTGATGGGGGAGTTGCCGAGTGCCGCCAGGTCTGCTGCTTTCAATGCCATGATCACCTTCCTGTCGATGGAGGGGAATGCGCCGCTGGATCGGGTGGGACAGGTCTCCTCCGGCGAAGGGGAGCAGGGCACGACGGAGACCTCGGAACGCCGACGTGGCGATCCCTCTGCCAAGGCGGCGACGGGCGCCTGGCCGGAGTCGGGGGAACCGACGCCACGACGGCTTGCCCGCGCGCCGATGCGCCCGGTGCCTGGCCGCTGTGGAGACGTCACCTGCCGCCCTCCGGACGGGCGGGGCGGCAGGTGACGGGATTCAGAGGTCCAGCCCGTAGTACTGGGCGAGATAGGCGATGACGTCGTCGGCGTGGGGCAGCAGTTCGGGCAGGCGCGCGGCGAGCGCCGCCCGGGTGGCGACGGCCAGGTCCGACGCGCGGGTCGCGGAGGTGCGGACGTGGGGGTCCAGGCGCTGGATCAGTTCGTAGTTGCTGTCGATGTTCTCCGCCCTGATCGCCTTCTCCAGCGGCGGCGCGCCGGGCGGCGGCACGGGCGGGAGCACCCGGCTGATGTAGGTGACCCGGTGCATGACCCGCCAGCAGGGCGGCTTGGCGACCGACTGGCGAGCCTGACGCAGCGCGGCGGCGTTGGCCTCGCTGCTGTTGGTCAGCCACATCGGGTCGACGACCTTGTTGTAGAAGTCGTCGAAGTTGGCGCTGCTCTCACCGAGGTAGAAGGTGAGGAACCGGTACGCGTCCACCTTTCCGGGCACGAGCACGGGCTTGCCCTGGGCGTTGAAGACGGGTTTGCCGTTGTCGTAGCGTTGCAGGTCGCCCGAGGGCGCGCACTCGACGGTCAGGCCGAAGCTGCGGCTGGCGTCCTTGCTCTTGGAGCGCGTCACCGAGGTGCTGCCGCCGAGGGTCGCGTCCAGGCCGAAGGTCGCCCCCTCCCCTTGAACGTGACGCGCTTGACCGTGGGCATCGCCGTGGCGCCCGCGATCGCGTAGCCGACCTCGGTGATCTCGCGCGGGAACGGCAGTTCGGCCGGGTTGGCGGCCCAGTAGGCCGCGTCGAGCTCTCCCTTGGCCGGATCCTGTTTGGCCAGATTCAGGACGTTGTAGACGATCCGCCGGTTCGCGTCCATCGCGAACGCCACTGTGGTGCCCTGATGGCGAACCATCGCCACGTACCTGTAAGCGCGGTCACCGTAAATCTTGACCATCGCATCCCCAGCCGCCATGCCCACCCTTCTCGCCTACCGAAGCACCCATGACGGTGATCCAAACCAAGCGATTGGTCAACGTGCGACGGTGGCCGCTTCCGGCCATCGCGGCAGTCACATACGCCCCGCCCGGACACTTCTGGACGCGGGCGTCCTGAAGCGCGGCGAGCTTCTCTCCGTGACGAGCAGGTCGCCGCTATGTCCCCGGGCGCCCGTCGGACGCTGCCGGGCTGCCGTGGTCGGCGACATCCGGGCGATTCTTTCGCGAGGCCAAGAGGGCTTCGGGGAAGCCGGGGCCGTGGATGACGTGGATCTGCGTGAGTTCGGTGACCTCCCCGCAGGTGTCGCAGGTGGTCTGCTCGGTGATCGCCCCGCCGCAACGGGTGTGCCGATACAGAATGGGCGGACCGTCGGGCGCCGCCCATCGATCACCCCACTCCGTCAGCGCGATGATCACGGGTGCCAGGTCGAGCCCCTTCCGGGTCACGGAATAGCCGCTCCGATCGGACGGCTCCTTGCTCGGCCGCCGTTGAGGACGCCCGCCTCGACCACTGGCTTCGGATCGAGCGGGGGCCATGACCGGCACGATCGCCAACCTGACCAGCGGCGCGATCGTCGACTGACTTCAGGCCCGCCGGGCGGTGGGCGCGGGGGAGCGGTGGGGGAGCGGTGGTCGAGGGGGCTACCGCCGCCTTTCTGCGGCGGGACCTCTGTCCGGAAGTGGTCATGGCCGGAGGGTGATTTCGCGTGCGTGATCGTCTCTTATGGAGACGAGGCGGCGCACCGCCACCTCCCGCTCCCGTTCGAGAGGACCTTTATGGACATCCCGGTCCGAGCCACCCTGATCAACAAGAAGTCCGGGCTCGCCCTCGACATCGCACAATGCGACATGGCCGACGGTGGCTGGGCGATCCAGTGGACCCCGCACGGCCGGACCAACCAGATCTTCCGCCTGGAACCCGCCGAGGGCGGCTACAAGTTCATCGCCGAACACTCCGGCAAGGCCCTGGACGTCACCCTGGCGAACCAGAACTCCGACTTCGCGATGCAGTGGAGCATCAACGGCAGCCCCAGCCAGATCTGGTACCTCAAGGAGCAGGAGCCGGGCGTCTACCGGCTCATCGCCAAGCACTCAGGCAAGGTGCTGGCAGTCGCGAACGCCTCCACCGACCCGGGCGCGCGCGTGGTGCAGTTCGACCAGGGTCGTGACGAGAACGAGCTCTGGCTGCTCAAGGCCGTTCCCTAGAGCCTGACGACGGTCCGGTGAGGTACCTGGGCGGCGACGGCGGCAGTTCCCACCGGGTGACGAGGTTCGGCAGCGCGGCCTCGGGAACGGGGCCGATATGGCGGTGGTCTTCCACTGTCACCGAGTTCGGCTTCTCGACGCTCTTGTCGACGTCGTTGCCGGCGACGCTGATGCCGGATTGCATCGGGGCGCGTTCGGCGATCGGCAGCAGGTCCAGATCTCCTTTGTCGCCGGCGGGTTTGCCCTGTACAGGCGCGCCGGGCCACAGCACCGCCGGCATCAGCTTAGGGACGAGCATGGTGTCGGGATTGGCGACCATGCCCGTACTGCTGGGTGCTCTTGTGCCACCCACCCCGACTGATGCTCGTCGATCCGTGCGAACAGCCGGCTCGGGTCCGGCGTGGCGTAGCGCGCACGGTGGCGCACGGTGCGCGTATAACTACTCTGTGCCAAATGAAGTACAGAAGGTGAGTTGTGTCGGTGGCGGGCCCGCTGGCCTGTATTTCGCGATCCTGATGAAGCTGCGCGATCCTTCGTGTGACATATCCGTTTTCGAGCGCGATCCAGCGGGTTCGACGTACGGCTGGGGCGTGACGTACTGGGGCAGCCTGCTCGACCGGCTGCACGAGAGCGACCCCGAGTCGGCCCGCGCCATCGGCGAGGCGTCCGTGCGGTGGCATGACGGGATGGCCCTCATCGGCGGACGCACCACCACGCACCGCGGCGACGAGGGCTTCGGAATCGGCCGCCACCGGCTGCTCGGCATCCTGGCCGACCGGGCGATCGCGCTCGGCGTGCGGGTGGAGTTCGAGCGCGAGATCCTCGGCGAGGTCCCGGACGCCGACCTGGTGGTGGCCGCCGACGGGGTGAACAGCCCGCTGCGCGGCCGCCACGACTTCGGCACCGAGATCGCCACTGGGGGCAACACCTACATCTGGCTCGGGACCACCAGGGTCTTCGACGCCTTCACCTTCGCTTTCGTGGAGACCGAGCACGGCTGGATCTGGTGCTACGGCTACCGCTTCGACGACGAGCGCAGCACCTGCGTGATCGAGTGCACGCCCGCCACGTGGCGCGGGCTCGGGCTCGACCGCGCCGACGAGGCGGGCAACCTGGAGCTGCTGGAGAAGCTGTTCGTCGACCTGCTCGACGGGCATCGGCTCATCGGGCGCGGGCAGGGCGTCGCGCAGTGGCTGCGCTTCCAGACCGTGACGAACCGCTCCTGGCACCGCGGCAACCTCGTCCTGCTCGGCGACGCCGCGCACACCACGCACTACTCCATCGGTGCCGGGACCACGCTCGCGATCGAGGACGCCATCGCGCTGGCCGGCGCGATCGAGCGCCACCCCGCCCTGGCGCCCGCGCTCGCGGCCTACGAGCGGGAGCGCAAGGCCGCGCTGTTGCCGGTCCAGAGCGCCGCCCGCTACAGCGCGCGATTCTACGAGGACCTGCCGCGCTACCTGCGCCTGGAGCCCGCGCAGATGTTCGCGCTGCTCGGCCAGCGGCACTCGCCACTGCTGTCGTACATGCCGCCGCGGCTGTACTACCGGCTCGACCGGGCAGCGAGCCGGCCGGTGGCGCTGCGCAAGATCAAGCGCTGGGCCGGGCACTGGATCGCCGGGTCACTGCAGTCGTTGTCGCGCTGACGGTGTCAGCGCAGGTCGCGGACGAGGCGGCCGATGACGGAGTGGACCCTGCCGTCGTCGAACGAGTCGATCAGCAGGGGCACAGCCCGCCGCCGGGTTCGGGAGACCCGGCGCGGGCCTTGGGCCAAGCGGCTCCGCTGCGCACTGCTCCTGATCCGATCATCGATCCCGAGCGAACCATCGACTTGAACATACGCTGACGAGACGGGTTAGGCGGCATCCTGCACGAGTACTTACATGCCGCTTGGCCTGGACGGATGGAACTATCGGCAGGCGCAATGTCAAGGACGGTCCAGGTAAGGGGCTTCCCGCCATAGACGTGGACACCGATTTCAAGCGGCAGACTTCACGCTGTCTGCCGTCTTCTCGTAGGCGATCGGGCTGAGCCGGCCGAACCGGGAGTGCCGCCGGACCGTGTTGTATCGGGTGATCCAGCCGAACACGGCCAGACGGGCGGTGCGGGCGCCGGGCCGGCCGGGCGCGCCCTTCAGCGTCTCGCGCTTCAGACTCGCATCGAAGGACTCGGCCGCCGCGTTGTCGGCGCTGGTGCCGGCCGCACCGCGCGAGCGGGTGACACCGAGCCGGCGACAGGCCCGCGCGAACTCCCGGGAGCAGTACTGCGCCCCGTTGTCGCTGTGAAACACCACCCCGTCCAGACGGCTTTGAACTCGGCCGGGTAGTTCTTCATCACCATCAGTGACATCTCTTCCCCTGGAGCTCAAGGTCCAGTCTCCAAGGTGTCCACGTTCAAGGGGAAGGCCCCATGTCGCGGGCTGGGCGCGGCACCAGTCCACGACGCGGCACGTGATGCGGTCGAAGGGCGCGTCATTGATGAGGGGGCGTTCGAAGTCGGCCACGTGATCCAGGTCCATGGCCAATTCCGCCAAGGTCTCCTTGGCGAACAGCCCAGACCTGGTGAGCGTCTCTCGCAGGTAGGCCAGGAGACGTTCATGGTGCTCGTCCCAGTTGATGTTGCCGTTGCGCTGAGCCTCATCTCGAAGTTTCTCGACCGCGCGCAGCAGCTCGCCTTGGACGGTGTCCGCCTGGCCTCGACGTGGTACATGGCACTGCCAGATCCTGCGAGCGTGGGCGGCATATGACGCGTCCATGGCGGTATGGCTATGCCGCCGGCGCGGCCTGCAGCCGGGTGATCTCGGTCAGTGTTGGTGAGGCTTGTGGACACGCCGGCCGACGCCAAGGCAAGCGACTGCACGCGATGCGTCGGGAGACAGGAAAAGCTGAAAATGGTAGGCGGGCTCTGTGCTTTCGACGATGCCGAGGATGAGGTGCTGAAGTCCGCAGGAGCTGAGCTGTGCGACCGTCTCCTCGAAGCCGAGGGATGGGATCTCCAGCCGGTGGACAAGACGCGTGCGACGCCGGTAAGTCCTGGTCAATTGGAGCGCCTCGACCGGGTCCGGCCATATTTCGAAGCGGGCTCCAGCCGCGAGCGCCCGAAGACAGGCATGACCCGCGTCCCCTCCTGCGCTGTCGAGGAGTTGAACGAGCCTTTCTCCATCCACGAACGCAGCCTACGCACTGAACCGCACCGACTTTCTTGGAGGCCCTGAAGCCAGCATGATCGTGCTGGCGGAAGGGAGAATCACACGCGATGCCAGCCCCCAGGAAGTACCCGCAGGAAGTACGTGAGCGCGCGGTGCGGATGGTGTTCGAGGTCCGCGAGCAGACCGGCAACGCGCCAGGCGCCATCGCCCGGGTCGCCCAGCAGCTCGGCGTCCACCGCGAAGCGTTGCGCAGCTGGGTCCGGCAGGCCGAGGTCGACGGAGGACAGCGGCCGGGCACCTCGACAGCCGATGCGCAGAGGATCGCCGAGCTCGAACGGGAGATCCGTGAACTGCGCCGGGCCAATGAGATCCTGAAGTCGGCGGCCGCTTTTTTCGCCCGGGAACTCGACCCCCGACCGCCCAGATAGTCGCCTTCATCGACGCCCACCGCGACGAATTCGGTGTCGAACCGATCTGCCAGGTGCTCGATCTCGCGCCGGCGACGTACTACGCGGCCCGCAACCGGCCGCCCTCGGCCCGGCAGCGACGCGACGAGCAGCTGTCGGCCGAGATCATCCGGCTGTGGAACGACAACTTCGAGGTGTACGGGGTGCGCAAGATGTGGAAGGCGCTCAACCGCCAGGGCGTGGCCGTGGCCCGCTGCACGGTCGCCCGGTTGATGCGCAGGTTAGGGCTGTCCGGCGCGGTCCGGGGCGATCACAAGCGCCGCACCACCATCGCTGAGCCGCTGTGTCCGCGGCCGGCCGACCTGGTCGAGCGGGACTTCGCCGCGCCGGCGCCGAACCGGCTGTGGGTGGCCGACCTGACCTACATCCACACCTGGGCCGGGTTCGTCTACGCCGCGTTCGTCATCGACGTCTACTCGCGGATGATCGTCGGCTGGCGGCTGACCGACCACCTGCGTACCGACCTGCCACTGGACGCGCTGGAGATGGCCCTGTGGCGCCGCGGCGGCCAGACCGACACGCTGAACGGGCTGGTGCACCACTCCGACCGCGGCTGCCAATATCTATCCATCCGCTACACCGACCGGCTCGCCGACGCCGGCGCGGTCAGCTCGGTCGGCTCGCGCGGGGACAGCTACGACAACGCCCTGGCCGAGAGCACCATCGGACTGTACAAGACCGAACTGATCCACCGCCGCGGCCCGTGGAAGGGCCTGGACGACGTCGAACTCGCCACCATGGAATGGGTCGACTGGTACAACAACCGCCGACTCCACAGCGCCTGCCAGGACCTTCCACCCGCCGAATACGAAGCCCTCTACCGCGCAGAGATCAACTCAGCTACTCTCACCCCAGCCACATAACCCGGTCTCCAACAAACCCGGCGCGGTTCACACAGCGCGGTCTCTGAGAGCCATGCATCGTGCGTGCAATGATCACGAGGGCGGGGAAGCGCGGGTACTCGAGGGTGGGGCCCGCATCGCATCCGACCAGAGCCGGAACACGTCAGAGGATCACGAGCCGAGCTCTTCCACACTGGTGAAGCAACGATCACACGAGAGTGGCGGCCTGGCGGAGAGCCATGGCTGGAATTCATTCGAGAAAGATCAAGGCTCGCGTCCCTTCGGGTGATGGAGTTGGAGCTCGTGAGCTGATCGCCGTTGTGGCCGTATAGGCCCGATGACGAGATCTGGCCCTAATGGAGCAAACCTGAGAGGTACTCTGCCGTCAGTAGCGGGTCGCCGGACCTCAAGACGTCAGGTTCCTGAGCAAACGGCTGGCAACCTGCCGAACTGCTTCACCAGGGGGCTTGTGTGAACACAGCTCTGATCACTGCTGCCGCCAGCATTCTCGCGGTAGGAATCGGATTCATGTTGACCCATTGGAGCGCTGTCCGGAACGGCCGTCACCGTGACCAGCTGGCCCGGGTGCAGACTCAACTGAGTCAGTTGTATGGACCGATGTACGCCATGACTCAGTCGAATGGCATCGCCTACCGAGCCATGCGGGATCGATACGACCCCGAGGGACTGTTCGATCAGCGGACATCAGAAAGCATTAAGCGGATCGACGCGAACCAGCGTGAGATATACCGCCTATGGATGACCAGCGTACTCCAGCCGACGTCTCGTAAGGTGTGCGATCTCCTGTTGACGCATGCTCATCTGCTGCTGGATGAGACGATGCCAGAATGTGCCATGAAGTACTTCACCCACGTCCGAGGCTACGAGGTCGTCCTGGCTCGATGGGAGGCCGGCGAGCATGCAGAGCTGTTCAGCTTGATTCCCTACCCTCAAGAGTTCACCGACTACATAGCAGAATCTTTCGAAAAACTCCAAGTTCGGCAGTCCCAGCTATTGGCAAACCGTCGAAGTCGTACCGCCAGAAGGCTTGTGCCAGCCACAACCGACCAAACAAGGCTGAGCGGTCGTACGCAGGTCAGTATGGCTGCCGAGTCCGATCAACAGCCATACGGGATATAGGCGGGATGGGCTCCCTGATGGGAAAGTGGGGAGCCGTATACAGAGGTCAGGGGCCTGGTCCGGTTGACAATGTTTGCCCCTTGAGGGGCGGTGCGTCGCAGGCATGCCCGTCAGGGCGGTCAGCAAGGGGAGTCGCGGGAAATCCTGGACGGGCTGACCGCCACGCTGACCTGCATCGCAGCAGGTCCAGAGATCATGTACCGAAAGCTTCCAGCATGGCCATGACGATTCATGCCGTCAGGGATCCGCAGCCTGCTCTGTTTCATGTCCCACGTAGTGGGTGCTGTCCTCGTCCTGCAACGCGTCGAGGAGCGTCGTTACTCAGGAACCTTCGCCGTGCTGACCGTCTCCATGACGCCTCCTGGGAGCGACAGCCGTCATGACCCCATGCTCGGCGATCGCTCCCGCACCGTTGCCCTCTGCTCGGCGTGGTTGCTCGCGCCTCGTGCGGAGTGCCGGTCATCTGCTCATCGGACGGGCGGTGGTGGGCCCCCGTCCGATGGGCCATGATCAGCTGGCGCGTTTGCGGGCAACCCCCCGAGGCGTGAATTCGAAGAGCCCCCAGCGTGCGGCCATCACCACCGCTTCCGTCCGGTTGCGCGCGCCTATCCGGTCGTACAGCTCGCGCAGCGAACGGTACATTTCCCGCTGCGAGTAGCAGGCTCTCACGGCGAGTTCCGCGATGGTCGATCCGCCGGCGAGCGCCGCGATCCACTGCAGTTCCATGGAGCTGAGCTCGATGCCGGGCGGCGGGCCGCACCGGCGGTTCTCGGCAAGTTCTGATGCGATGGGGGCGGGAAACAGCGTGTAGTCGTTCATGGCCGCTTCGAGCACCCGGGCGATTTCCTCGACAGGAGCTCGGTGATCGACCGCCGACCGGGCACCGCAGCGAAGGGCTCGGCTGTAGGTGGCCGGGTCGGGATCGACCAGAACCGCGACGATGCAGCGGTTCTTGGCCGCCCTGGCGCAGTGGAGCAGGAAATCCCAGTCGGCGCTGTCTCGCAGGGCGAGGAGAAGGGGGTCGGCGTCCTCACCGGCCGACTGAGGAATCGTGGAGTATTCGTGCACTTCGTAGCCTTGGGCTCGGAGTAGCGAGGCCATCCCGCGAGCCGCGGCGGGTACGGAGTCGATCACTGTGACGCTTTGGTGCCTGGCCGTGATGAGGCCGTCCAGGTCGTGAACGAGAACGGTCATGAATGCTGCTGACCCATCGCGATGCGCAGGCTGAGCGGGCGCATGTCCGTCCAGACCACTTCGATCCTGTCCAGGCATTCGCTTTTCGAGCCGCTGGTGCCCTCGTCGTGCCAGCCCAATGGGTTCGTTCGATCGGCCGGCCAGATGGAGTATTGCTGCTCGTCGTTGAAAACGACCTTGTAGCGGGTGGTCGTCTCGTTCTCTGTCACTCTTCCTCCTGGCGCGCAGGCGTACGAAAGGCCTGCCGGGTGTTGCGGTTTCACGAATGTCCGTTGACCCGTCCGGATATGAGCTTGCCGATGCCTTCGCAGGTCGGCTGCTGGAACATCTCGCTCAGGCTGATGAGGGCGCCTGTGCGCTTCCGCAGGGCCGCCAGTGTCCTTGCCGCGTCCATGGAGTCGCCGCCCAGCTCGAAGAAGTCATCCTCCGCGCGGAAGTCGGTCCTGCGCAGGGTGTCTTCCCAGATCTCCATGACCACACGGGTCATCTCCGCTTCTGCGTCTGTCACGTGCCGGCCCTTCCTGTCCTTGTGCTGTGGGCGTGTCACTGCCCGTCGGCGTACTCCACCTGAATGGCGTCGACGTGCGCGGAGGCCGCGTCCAGGGCGGCTTCCTGGGTGGGCGCCAGTGAGATCGCGTAGGCGAGGTGGGAGTCGCGCGGCAGCGGAGGGAGCCGTTCGGGGTCGCGGGTCGCGGTTTCGACGACCGTCGACGCGGTGACGGCGGGCTCCGTGATCCGCTTGACCCGTCCACTGCGGTCGGTGAGCAGATCGCGCAACACGGAGTAGCCGTGGTGGGGAAGCGGCCCCGGCCATGGCCGGGGCTCGCCGAGGTAGATCCGCTGGTAGGCGTCGACGACGTCGAACCCCGTGGCGAGCTGGATAAGCCTTCTGAGTCCACCCCCGGCAGGCGCGGGTTGATCTCGATGAGCGCCGGGCGGTTCGCCTCCATCTTGAACTCGATGTGGGCGGCGCCCCTTCGGTGTCCGACGGCGTTCAACCAGGCGATGAGGGTCTCCTCGACGGTGTCGTCGACTTCGGACCCGAAGCTCCACGGGAAGATGTGCCCGATCTCCCTGCGGACGGGGGGCGGGGTCATCAGGGCGGTGTTGGTCACGCCCAGCAACCGCCAGCGCCCTTCGATGTCGTCCCAGATCAGTTCGCCGCTGTACTCGGGTCCTTCGACGTATTCCTCCACCAGGATCGAGGGGACGCTCTCGGCGCCGCCGCTGGTCGCCCGGTAGTAGATGATCGCCTCGTCCACGGCGGCGACGTAACTCGCGTCGTCGTGGCAGACCGACACGCCGTAGCTGGCCCGCCCCACCACCGGCTTCACGACGCATGGGTAGCCGACGGGGGAGGTGTCCCCGGCATTCTCCGCGACCCGTACGGCGTAGGTGACCGGATGGCCGAGCGGGTTGGTCATCTCACGGGCGCGGTCCTTGAAGACGCAGTTCTCGATGCCGGTGGGGTCGGCGCCCGGCAGGCCCAGGTGCTGGGCCAGCAGAGCGGCGTTCATGAGGTGCGCGTCGCTGTAGGAGATCACACCCGCGAGATCGTGCCCTGAATAGCGCGTCAGCAGATCGGGCAGGCTCATGGTGCTGACCGCGTCGACACCGCTGAATCGGTGGAACAGGTCCAATTCCGCGGCCAGCGGTTTCGGGGTCGTCTGGAACTCGAAATCCATGCTCTTGTCGGGATACTGGGCCGCTAATCGAATGGGCCGGCCCTGGGAAAGGGCAAGTGCCGCGCCATAGGAAGCGTAATCGCTGAAACCTAGTTCGATATACAGGAGCTCGCGCAATTGAGCCTCCATGCTCCGTGTGTAATGTACTATTTCATCGGCCCTGAAGGATGGTAGGCAGGGGCTGTGGATCTTGTCAAGAAGTCGCGTTTGACCAGGTTGTGGCCGTTGTGGGAGGCAGGAACGCCGAATCTTCCGTATCACTGCCCGCCTCGTCCTTGTCGAGCTGCTCCACCAATGGAGGGTCGAAGGCGAGCGCGGAAATGCGTCGTGGGAACCGCGCCCTGACGTCCGTGCGGGGATGGTCGGCATACATGGCGGGCAGGAACTCATCGATGGGGATGATGGCCTTTTCCAGTTTCGCCGCCAGAAGTGTGATGATCGCCGGGCGGCTCAGGATGTACCCGTATGTGCAGTGACTGTAACCGGGGCTGACCATTCCCGGCAGATATGGCCTGTCCTGCTCCAGCGGGACTCGGCCGAGATAGACCAGGCCGATCTCATCGGCACTGCCCAGCGCAGCCGTGGCCGCCGTCAACCGGTCGACGAAACCGTCGGCCAGGACGGCGTCGTCCTCGAGAATCAGCGCATGGGACTTGCCGGTGGTCAGAGCGTGGCGCCAGCAGGCGAGATGGCTGAGGGTGCAGCCGATTTCGCCGAGCTTGAGCGGCCGGTTCCACCAAGGGTTGGTCGACTCGATCTGCCACGGAAAGGGTGACACGGAGTGGCGTTCGAGCACATCGGGGGAAAGGCCGTGCCCGTCGAAGGGGCCTGTCCAGTCGGAGGTGAATATCGCCGTCATCTCTGCCGGCAGCATGTGCTCCATCCGTGCCCGCCGGTCGGGCCGTCTGCGCAGGTTGACCACATATGTTTGCGTCTCGGATAGCTCGAACATGTCACCCCTTCTCGTGGGCGGCGATCATCCGCCGGTAGAGCGCCTCATGGCGCCGGGCCATCAGCGCGGCCGAGAACCGATCTTCTGCGGCTCTTCGGCAGGCGGTCGGTGAGATCTCCTCCGTCCGCCCGGCGAAGTGGGCGAGCTCGTCCACGTCCGCGGCGAGAAAGCCCGTCACACCGTGCTCGACGATCTCGGCCGTCGCTCCTCTTCGCAGTCCGACGACCGGTGTGCCGCAGGCCAGGGACTCGATGACGGTCAAGCCGAAGGGCTCGTCCCAGTTGGTCGGGACGAGGGTGCAGCGCGCGTTGCCGTACAACTCGACCTTGGCCTCGAAACCGACCTCGCCGACCAGTTCCACGTCGTCGCCGAGCAAGGGCTTGACCTTGTCGCGCAGGTAGCGGGCCTCGTATCCGAACTGCACCTCCTTGGTGGCGATGAGCAGTCGCAGCCCGGCCTTCCTGGCGGCGTGGATCGCCAGGTCGACGCCCTTGCCGTTCATCATCCGCCCGATGAAGAGCGCGTAGTCGCCCTTGAGCGGCTGGAAGCGGAACCCCTCGACGTCCAGCCCGTGGTGGATGACCTGGGCGTACCTGAGCTCTGGTGTGGTCGCCCGCTGGGCCGCGCTGAGGGCCACCAGGCCCACCTGCTCGTGGACCATGCGGTAAAGCGATCTGAGTGGCTCTTCCGCGGGTGTGGAGTGCACGGTGTGCACCACCGGGCGGGTGGTCGCGGCGAACGCTCCGATCGCCGGGCCGAAGGGGTCAGTGTGATCGTGAACGACGTCGAACTCCCCGGCGTCCCGATATGCGTGCACCACATGGTGGAGTTCGAGTGTCGGGTCCTCCAGGGACTTCTCCCAGCCAGGAGCCTGAGGGAGAAAGCTGCGCAGCCGGGCCTTGGTCACGGCATCGCCTGGCGCGTACAGGGTCACGTCGTGCCCTCGGCGTACCAGCTCCTCCGTGAGGACACTGACCATCAGCTCGGTCGCACCGTACGCGACAGGAGGGGTGCGTTGCCAGATCGGGGAGATGAGCGCGATCCGCAGCGGCCGCTCGGCCGGGCCGTTCACCGCGCCCCCACTCTGACGTCGGCGACCGCGTCCAGCCAGTCGTGGTGTTCAGGCACGCGAGCGCGGACCACGTCCTCGAAGCGTTCCGCCAGGGCCGCCGTCACCGGGCCCGGAGCGTGGAAGGTTGAGCCGTCCAGTTGCCTGACCGGGACGATGCGCGCGCCCGTCCCGGTGAGCAGGATCTCGTCCGCCTCATGGAGGTCCGCGGGGCATAGGGGGTGTTCGGCGGCATCGACGCCGAGGCCGGTCGCGATCGTACGGATCGTGTCGCGGGTCATCCCGTCCAGCAGGTGATCGTCCGCGATCGGGGTCAGCAGGCGACCGCCATGGACCACGAAGACGTTCATGGCGCTGGCCTCGCAGACCAGCCCGCGCTCATCGAGCATGATCGCTTCGTCGAAGCCCCGTTCGGCGGCCTCGGACTTGGCCAGCAGAGAGTTCAGGTAATGGCCGGCCGCCTTGGCACGCGGCACGAGTGACGCGGGGGAGATCCGCGTCCACGGGGAGACGGTGACGCGGACGCCGTGCGAGCCGGCGAAGTAGTGGTCGAGCCGCCAGGCGGCGACGGCCACGTCGAGGGTGCTCCCCGTACTGTCCAGGGCCATGGATCCCGGCCCTCTGAACGCCATCGGACGCACGTACAGATCTCCGCCGCCGTGCGCGCGCACCACCTCGTGCACCGCGGTGCGCAGGGACTGCGGCGACAGCGGCAGCCGCATGCCGTACGCCTCGGCGGAGCGTCGCAGCCGGTCGAGGTGATCGTCCAGCCGGAAGAGCGCGCAGCCGAGCCGCCCCTCATAGGCGCGCAGCCCTTCGAAGACGGTGGTGCCGTAATGCAGGGCGTGGCTCATGATGGGCACGGTCGCCTCGGAGGCGTGCTTGACAGTGCCGTCGTGCCATACCAGTGCGTCGACGGGGCTCATGACCGCGCGCTCGCGTAGAGGTCGGCGCGGACGAGTCCGGTCAGCTCGTCGCGGTACTCCAGCGCCCGCCCGTAGACCAGCCAGCCGGTGTCGACCGGGCCGATGCGTTCGATCACGACCAACCGGTCCGGGTTCTCATGCGCCCAGGACAGGTGGGTGAGCCCCGCCTCGTACTGGCCGGTCAGCAGGCCTTGGCCGATCAGCGGTTTGGCGCGTACGGAGACCAGTTCCGACCACTCGCCCGGACGCAGGTAGCCGACCGTGGCCGGCATGACCGCGAGGCTACGGGGGTGGGAACGTCCGCGCGGCGGAGGATCGCCATCGGTTTGGTCGGGGCGACGAAGCAGTCCACGACCCTGACCTCGGCCCAGTACCGCTCGGTCACGGTCGCGACGTCGGGGTGGGCGGTGTTCTGCAGCAGGAAGCAGTCCTCGGTGCCCCGTACGGTCTCCAGGCCGTCAAGCAGGTCGTCCACCAGGAGAATCCGTGCCTCGGGGATGCCTTGGAAGGCCAGATACCGGCGGAGTGTGTACTCGTGGTCGGTCCCTTCCGGACCGAGGGTGACGAACGTGGTCACCTGATCTCCCCTGGCGCGTCGATGATCGTGTCTTCGAGCCCGCAGGTGGCCTGGAGCAGCAGGTCGACGAAGGACTGGGTGAAGTCGGGCGGCGTGCCCTGTTCCGCGCCGCGTCTGCGGTAGTGCTCGTGCACATGCGTGACCCGGTCGGCCTGCATCATCGGGATGGACTCCGCCCGCTTCAGCTCGCCGACCCTCCTGACCACCTCGAACCGCTGGGCGAGCCGGGTGGCGATCTCCTCGTCGAGCACGTCGATACGCTCGCGTAGCCGGGTCAGCTCATCCATGGGCACCACACTTTCTGGGCAGATCGCCGGATAGTCCTTGTCCGAATTCCGCGGCGCATTCGCTCAGGAAGCCGCGCCGGTATCCGCCTTCCTGCACGATGCAGATCGGCCAGCCGGGAGCGGCGACGGCCTCGGCCACCAGGCCGTACACCTGCGGCGTAAGGGTCCAGCCGCCGTGCGGATCACCGGTCAGGGTGTCGAAGCCGAGGGACAGGACCAGCGTGTCGGTGCCCTCGTCGGCCAGGCGCCGCGTCAGTTCGGCCACCGCGGTCACGTACTCCTGCTCGGACGGCGCCTCCGTCATGTCGAAGCAGAGGTCGGCGGAGACCCCCACGAGGTCGTCGGTCCACGGGTAGTGCTCCAGCGTGGCGGCGTGGACGGACGCGTAGGGGCGCCCGGAATGCGCGGCGAGAATGGCCGCTGTTCCGTTGCCGATGTGGAAGTCGAGATCCAAGACGCCGGGACTGCGACCATGCCTGGCCAAGGCTTCGACAGCGACGGCGGCGTTGTTCAGGAAGCAGTAGCCGCCCAGCCAGGCGGGGCCCGCGTGGTGACCGGGCGGCCGGCAGAGCGCGTAGGCGGCCTGCCCGCCCTCGGCGACGAGCGCGGCGGCCGTCAGCGCCGTCCGTGCCCCCTCCCGGGCTGCCTGGTAGGTGCCCGCCTGCAGCGGAGTGTCCTGTACGACGCCGGGTGCGGCGCGATTCTCGGGGACGAGGTACTCACCCTCGGGCAGTCGGGCGCTGGCCGTTTCCAGGTAGCGAAGGTAGCCCGGGGCGTGGACGGCGGACAGGACCTCGTCCAGGTCATCGTCGGAGGCGCCGGCCGTGGCCGTACCCCAGCCCGAACGCCTCAGCCCGTTGGCGATCTCCGCCGTGCGCCCGTCGTCCTCGGCGCCGGCCACCCGCCCACCCTGCTTGTTCAGGGTCCAGGGCTGGGCGGGAGGCGTGCCCATCTGCTCAACCGTCAGCATCGGTGATCACCTTCCTCATGCGCAGCCCAAGATCCTGAAAGCCCCAGGACAGGTAGCTCCGATGGGCGTTCGCGAAGGACGCCGACTCCGGCCGGGGCAGGCCCACCTCGACGACGGCACAGCCATGAGCCCTGGCCTCTTCGGACAGGGCTGACACGAGGGCGGCTGCCACCCCTCGGCCGCGCGCGGTGGGCTCGACCCAGAGCTCCTGGATGACGGCGTACGGTCCGCCCGTTCGTATGGCGAGCTGGTAGCTGGCCGTCGCCACACCCAGCGGTCGCCCCTCGTCGTCCACCGCCATCAGCGCCACTCCCGCCTCCTTGCGGACGACCAGGTCATGGGCCGCCGGCGAAGCCTGCGGGATCACCGTCGGCTCGCCACGGAGCTCGCCGACCAGGCTCTGCACCGCGGCGACGAGATAGGGGACGTCCTCCGGGGTGACGTGGCGCACCGACCCGTTCACGCTTGCCTCGCTTCCGCGTACGTCGTGGTGATGTCCCGTTGGTGCCTGGAGATGGCCACCGCCCTGGCAGGTGCCGTGGCCTTCAGCACGGCCTCGTCGTACTCGGCGTCGGGGTCGGACTGGGCGACGATGGCGCCGCCGGTGCCGATGGTGGTCCCCGAGCGGTCGGCCACCACGGTGCGGATGACCACGGAGAGGTCGGCCGTGCCGTTGAGCGACAGGAACCCGATGGAGCCGGCGTACACCCCGCGGGCGCTGTCCTCCAGCCGGTCGATGATCTGCATGGTGCGCACCTTGGGCGCGCCTGTCATCGAGCCGGCCGGGAACGCCGCCCGCAGGGCGTCAACCGAGGTGAGCTCAGGGCGAAGGTGGCCGCGGATGGTGGAGACGAGCTGGTGAACGGTTTCGTAGCTCTCGACGGACATGAGCTCGGGCACGTGAACGCTCCCGATCGCGCTGACTCTGCCCAGGTCGTTGCGGACCAGGTCGACGATCATCAGGTTCTCCGCCCTGGTCTTCTCGTCCAAGGTCAGCGCCCGCGCGTTGTCCAGGTCGGTCTGGGCGTCGGCGGAGCGTGGCATGGTTCCCTTGATCGGCTTCGATTCGATCCAGCGCTCCCGGTCGACGCGCAGGAATCGCTCAGGGGAGGAGGAGAGGATCTCGACCTCGTCGAAGCGCAGGTACGCGGCGTACGGCGCGGGATTGATCCGCCGCAGGACCCGGTAGACGTCCAGCGAGGGAAGATCGAGCGGTTCGGTACGCACGCGGCCGGTGAAGCAGATCTCGTAGCTCTCGCCCCCTCGGATCTCCTCCAGGCAGGCGCGGACGGCGGCGAGGTAGGCCGCCCGCCCCATGCTCGGCCGGACGGGGTCCGGATGGATGTCGGCAGGAGGGCCCGGCTCCGTCGGCCGGACCGCCGCCGCCAGCAGCCGGCCGGTCTCGTCGAACCAGGTCCGGGCGGCGTCCGCCACGCCGTCCTCGCTCAACGCGACAAGATAGACCCGTCGCTCTTCGTGATCGAATGCGACGAACCTGTCAGCGAAAACCAGGCAGGCGTCAGGATGAGGCGAACGATGTCTGGCCGAACCGCCGCAGTCGGCCTTCAATTCATAGCCAAAATAGCCGACGAATCCGCCGACGAAATCGAAGGGCAGTTCTTCGTGGACCACGCCTCTCGCCAGCGAGCGTTTCAGATACTCGAAGAGCGTGCCTCGCTCGACTTTCTTTTCTCTGGCGGACCGGACGTGCACTTCTTCGCGCCCGACATGGTATTCGACCAGTCGGGAGAGTGGGCCGCCGTGGGCGCCGACAAAGGAAAACCGGGCCCGCCCGGATTCTGCGCGGCTGCTGTCCAGCCAGAACGCCACCTGAGTCGTCTCGTGTAATGCGGAGAACACCGTCTCGGGGTCCAGCCATTCCGGTAGCGTCGCCACGTGCGCGTGGTACGGCGGAGGCGCCGGCTCCGGCCCGCTCGTGTCGGCGGGAAGCGGACGCGGGCCGCGGGCGGCTCCGGCGGGTCTGCTCAGGTCTCTGAAGTTCTCCAGCAACCGCATCCCGTGCTCCGTCGCGATGGACTCCGGGTGGAACTGCACGCCCCACTGCGGCCTGAACCGGTGCCGCAACGCCATCACCAGCCCGTCCGACGTCCACGCGACCGCCTCCAACGAGGCGGGCAGGGGCTCGGAGACGATCCAGGAGTGGTAGCGCACCACCCGGAAACCAGCGGGAACGCCGGCGAACAACTCGCCGCCGTCGTGCCAGACACGGCTCAGCCGGCCGTGCATCGGCTCCGGTGCGAGTTCGACCATGCCGTCCGCCACGGCCGCCATTCCCTGATGTCCGAGGCACACGCCGAGAACGGGAATGTCGGCCTGTCGCAGGACCTCCGCGCACACGCCGAAATCGCCGGGCCGTGCGGGGTGGCCGGGGCCGGGGGACAACACGATGTTGTCGAACCGCATGGCTGACAATTCACGCCACGTCGTGGAGTCGTTGTGAATGACGGTCGGTTCGCAGCCGTTGGCCTCGGCCAGCATCTGAAAGAGATTGAATGTATACGAATCGTAGTTGTCAATCAGAAGTGTACGCATCCGCGACTTTCCCCTTGAGCATGGAACTCCTCGGTCCCACGCCCTGTTGATATCAGCCTCGGTTTACCCTCGGCAACGTTCGTAGAAGTCAACCGGCGTGACCGCGCCAGCACACGCGAATATCTCTGCCAGGTTCCTGGCACACCTCTGCCGATGCTTGCCCTATCTCCTCTCCCTGGATTCCGAAAAGATATGGCCCGGTCGCTTTCTTTCATCGCGAACTCAGGGAGGCGCGATTGACCAGGCTGAGCCAGCCGGAGATTGTCCGCATGTTTCTCGCCGAGACCGCGGCCCGCCCGCAGGCGCCCGCGATCCTCGGCACGGACGGGAGCCACCTGACCTACCGGCAACTCGACTTCGCCACCGCCGCGTTGGCCGGATGGCTTGCCGCCCGCGGCGTCGGACGGGGTGATCTGGTGGGGGTCCGGCTACCGCGTGGCCCAGAACTGATCACGGCGATGTTCGGCGTCCTGCGGGCGGGCGCGGCCTACGTGCCGATCGATCCCGCGTATCCGCCCGAGCGGACGGCCCAGATCGTGGCGGACGCCGAATGCGCGATCGTCCTGGACGAGCTTCCGCAGGATCTGCCGCACCGGACCGCACCGGAGGTCGTCACGCACCCCGCCGAGCTGGCCTACCTGATCTACACCAGTGGAAGCAGCGGCCGGCCCAAGGGCGTTATGATCAACCACGCCGCCATCGGCGCCTACGCCGCCACCATGAAGGCGGAGTACGGCATATGTCCCGACGATCGGTGGTTGCAGTTCTCGTCGACCAGCTTCGACGCCAGCATCGAGGACGTCGTGCTGACGCTGACGTCGGGCGCCGCGCTCGTGCCGCGCACCGACGAGATGCTCGATCCCGCCCAGCTGCTGACCGCCTGCGATCGGCTCGGTATCACCGTCGTGAACCTGCCGACGGAGTTCTGGCACCAGCTCGTCGGAGTGCTGGCGGCCGGCGCGCCCGTTCCCCGATCTCTCCGCCTCGTGCTCATCGGTGGCGAGAAGGCCAGGTCGGGGCCGGTCCAGACATGGCTGTCCGACGCGCGCCTGCGACACATCAGGCTGGTCAACGGCTACGGCCCCACGGAGACCACGATCGCGGCGACCATCCAGACGATCGAGGATCTCGACGCCGGTCTGACGGTGCCGATCGGGTCGCCGGTTCCGGGTGTCGAGGTGCATCTGCTGGATGATCGTCTGGATCCGGTGCCGGTGGGTCATGCTGGGCAGGTCTTCGTCGGTGGGGTGCAGGTGGCGCGGGGTTATCTGGGTGCTCCTGGGTTGACGGCGGAGCGGTTCGTGCCGCATCCGGGTGCGGTGGGTGAGCGTTTGTACGCCACGGGGGATCTGGCTCGTTTCATGGCGGGTGGGGTGCTGGAGTATCTGGGGCGGATCGATGATCAGGTGAAGGTTCGTGGGTTCCGTGTCGAGCCGCAGGAGGTCAGTACGGCGCTGGCGCGGCATTCGCGGGTGGTCAACGCTCACACGATGGTGGTGGAGGGTCGGCTGGTCAGTTATGTGACGACCACGGAGCCGGTTGCGGCGGATCTTCTGCTGGAGCATGTGCGTTCGCTGGTGCCTGCGGAGATGGTGCCTGCGGTGATCGTGCCGGTGTCTGTTTTCCCGTTGACGTCCAATGGGAAGGTTGATGTGGCGGCTTTGCCGTTGCCGGGTGGTGGGCGTCCGCATCTGTCCACGCGGCTGGTCGCGCCTCGGGGTGTCACCGAGTTGTGGCTGGCTGATCTGTTCGGCCGGATCCTTGGTGTGGAGGGTGTCGGCGCGAGTGACGACTTCTTCGCCTTGGGGGGTCATTCGTTGCTTGTCGCGCAGGCCACTGCTGAGATCAGGCAGGCTTTCGGCGTTCATCTTCCCTTGCGGCAGATCTTCGACACTCCCACCATCACCACCCTCGCCCACGCGATCGACCGGCACGACGCCTCCACGGCACACCCGATCCCCGCGGTGCGCCCCAGGGAACGGAGCGAGCTCGACCTGCCGCTGTCGTACTCGCAGGAGATGATCTGGTTTCTGAGCGAGCTGTCGCCCCACTCCGTCGCCTACAACGTGTCGCTGGCGGTGCGCTGGCGAGGCGACCTCGACCCGCGGACGCTCGCCAGGGCGCTCACCGAGATCATCGCCAGGCACGAGATCGCGTACTCGTCGTTCCACGTCGAAGGCGGCAGGCCGCTGCAGCGGGTCGGCCGCCCGTGGACGGTCGAGCTGCCCGTCCTCGACCTGCGCGCACTGGATCCGCAGCGGCGGCAGCAGCGGCTGGACGACCTGCTGGCCGAGCTCAACGTCCCGTTCGACGTGGACAGCGAAGCGCTGTTTCGATGGCGGCTGGCGAGACTCACCGACGACGAGTACGTGCTCCTCCAGGTCGAGCACCACTTCGTCCACGACGGCTGGTCCATCGGGTTGTTCCTGGCCGAGCTCAAGGCCATCTACCGGGCGTTCAGCGAAGGACGACCGCATGACCTGCCGCCACTGGAGGTCCATTACGGGGACTTCACCCTGTGGCAGCGGCAGCTCGTCGAGAACGGTCACCTTGCCCACCAGCTCGCCTACTGGCGCGAGCAGCTCAGCGGCGGAGCGCTCCCAGCACTGAACCTGCTGGGTAAGCGGTCCAGGACGGCAGAACCGAGCGTAAGGGGCGCGGTCGAGCGGCTGCGTCTGGCGCCGGCCGTGTGCGAGCGCCTCACCAGCCTCGGGAGGGAGCACGAGACCACCCTGTTCGTGATCCTGTACACGGTGTTCGCCATCACCTGCCGGGCGTTCAGCGAAACCGACGATGTCGTGATCGGATCCAGCTCGGCCAACCGGCCGCTCCGCGCGCTGGAGCCCGTACTCGGCATGATGGTCAACCCGCTGGTGCTCAGGATCGACGTCGGCGGGAACCCGTCCTTCACCCACCTGCTCGGCCGGGCCAGGCAAACGGTGCTCGGCGCCTTCGACCACGCCGAGTACCCGTTCGAGCTCCTGGTCAGGGAGCTGGCGCCGACCAGGGACGTGCGTGCCAACCCGCTCTTCCAGGTCTCCTTCGCCTTCCACGACACCCCGCTGCCGACGTTGGAGTTCCCCGGCCTGGCCGGCCGCGTGGAATACCTCGCGGGGGAGTCGGCCAAGTTCGATCTGAACGTGACCGGCATCAGAGAGCCCGCCGATCCCATCGATGGGCGGGAGGGTGGTTACGTCCTGGAGTGGGAGTACAGCACCGATCTGTACCGCGCCGGTGAGATTCGCAGGTTGATCCGTGCCTACCAGACGATCCTCGACCAGATCATGGAGCGGCCCGACGCCAGTGTGGACGAGCTGGTCGCGGAGGTACACAGGCTCGACCGGCAAAGAGCGGCAGTGGTCCGCGCCAACCCCGGTGCGACCCGCCGAAAGCCGCTCTTCAGCACCCATTCGTAGGAGACGGGATGACGCAGAGATTCTCCGATCATCGGCGCCGTGCACTGTCCGACGGCGACCCGATCGACCTGTCCACCGTACCGGGCTGCGACGGCCGGCTCCCGCTCGTCCGGCCGAGCACGCCGGGGGTGAGCCTCACCGGATGGACCGCGGCGAACCGTCAGCGGCTCGACGGCTGGCTCGACGAGCACGGCGCCGTGCTCTTCCGCGGTTTCGACCTGTCATCCGCCGAGCGATTCCAGGACCTGGTGTCCGTCGCGGCCGGCGAACCGCTGGAATACCGTGAACGGTCGACGCCCAGAACAGCGGTCCACGACCGCGTCTACACCTCGACCGAGTATCCGGCGAGCGAGCACATCCCCCTGCATTGTGAGAACTCCTACGCGCACACCTGGCCGCTGCGGCTGATGTTCTGGAGCCTCACTCCGGCGGCCACCGGCGGTCAGACGCCCATCGCCGACTGCCGCAGGGTGCTCGTCAGGCTCAGCCGGGAGGTGCGCGCCAGGTTCGCCGAACGCGGCGTGCGCTACGTGCGCAACCTCGGAGGCGGCCTCGGACTGGACTGGCGGACCGTCTTCCAGACCGACGACCGAGCCCGGGCGGAGCAGGCGTGCGAGGCCGCCGGTTACGCGTACCGCTGGCATGGCGACCGGTTACACCTGAGCAGAGTCGGACCTGCCATCGTCCGGCATCCGCGCACGGGTGAGCTCACCTGGTTCAACCACGCGGTGCTGTTCCACGTCTCGTCCCTGCCGACCGCCGTCGCCGACGCCCTTCTGTCCGAGTACGGCAAGGACGGCCTGCCGAACAACACCTACTACGGCGACGGCTCCGACCTCGAACCCGACGTGCTCGCGGAACTGCGGGCCGCGTACGAGGCAGAGGCGCTCGCGTTCACGTGGGAACGCGGTGACGTCCTGATCGTGGACAACATGCTGGTCGCCCATGGCCGCGTGCCGTACACCGGCTCCCGGCGGCTTCTGGTGACCATGGCGCAGCCTTTCAGTGCGGATCAGCTGGTGAAGGAATCGGTGGATGTCTGAGGAAGCGGCGGTTCACGCGTTTCGATCGTCTCCGATGCAGGAGCGTTCGTTGTCCCACGCCCGACTCTTCGCGGGTGAGCCGCCCGTGGTGCACCTCCGCGCCCGGCTGCCCGCCGGGATCGGCTCCGCGCGGCTGAGCAGAGCCTTCCGTGACGTCGTGGCGAGGCACGAGATTCTCCGCACCTCCCTGCGGGCGCTGCCGGGGATGGCCGAGTCGGCGCAGATCATCGGGACGGTGCCCGACCAGGTGCTCAGGGTGCTCCCTGACGGCGACCGCGACGCGCTGTCCAGGAGCGAGATGGCCATGGCAGTGGAGCACGGCGGGTTCGTCGCCGCGCGTACCTCGGAGCTCCTCTTCCTGTCCGCCCCCACCTGGTGTGCGGACGAGCAGACCCTGCTCCTCGTCCTGGCCGAGCTCGACCTGACGGGCGAGCGGCCGCAGTACGCCGATCTCGCGCAGTGGCTGCACGAGGTGCTGGACGAGGAGGGGTGGGCCGCCGCCGAGTCGGTGCTCGGCGTGACCGGGCCGCTGCTGGCCACCGCCGCGTTGCGGCTGGCCGTAGGGGAAGCCGTCGTCCGCGCGCTCGCCGTGATCGATCTGCCGGACATGGAATGGCAGGGGCCTGAGACGGCGGCGCTCCTGCTGTCCTGCTGGCGTACCGTGCTGAGCCGCATGGCGGGATGCACGGTTCCCGTGGCCGTCGCGGTGGACGGCCGCGACCAGGCCGATCTGGCGGCGGCGGCCGGGCCGCTGGCCCGCTACCTCCCGCTCCTCACCCCGTACGACGGTACACGGACCTCGGCGGACGACGTACGAGTGATCGACGCCGACTGGGAGGCGCTCCGCGCGCAACACGCGGCACTGGACTTCGGGGATCGGCCGTGGCCGTACGCCTTCAGCATGGTGACGGTGCCACCCGCCTGGCAGGTGGACAACCTCGTCGACGCCGGCGAGCCGCACGCGCTCCGGCTGTCCGCGGTACGGACGGGCGATCGAGTGGCGATGCGGATCATCGCCGACCACCATGCGATCGACCCGGCGCTGGCGGCCGAGATCGCCGACCAGTTCCGTCAGGCGGTGAGCGATGCACTGGCCAGGCCGACGACCCGGCTGGGACGCCTCGACCTGATGTCGGAACGCGCGCGGGAGCAGCGGGCGGCGTTCAACCCCCCGGTCACCGACCTTCCCACGGGAACGGTCGCGGACCTCGTCCTCGAACGCGCGCACCGGTGTCCGGACGAGCCCGCGATCCTGTCGCCAGGCGGACCGACCACCACGTTCGGCCGGCTCGCCGACGGGATCCGCGCCGTGGCCGCCGCCCTCGTCGACAGGGGTGTCAGCCCGGGTGATCTGGTCGGCGTGTATCTGCCACGGACCGCCGACCTGGTCATGGCGATGCTCGGCATCCTGCGGGCCGGCGCCGCCTACGTCCTGCTCGACCCTGCGCACCCGGCCGATCGCACCGCGTACGTGATCGGGGACGCCCGCCCGGACATCTGCGTCACCGATGGCGCTCCCGTCCCAGGCCACCAGGGGATCACGCTCGACGTCGGGGAGATGCGGAAGGTGGTCGCGCCCGAGTGCGCCCCACCGCATCCGGCCGCCTTGGCGTACGTGATGTACACCAGCGGGAGCACCGGCCGGCCGAAGGGTGTGATGGTGACACACGCGGGTCTGACGAACTACGTCACCTTCGCCGCGGGACGCTATGTGACCGCCGGACTCAGCGGGGCGGTCGTCGACTCCCCTGTGACGTTCGACCTGACGGTGACCAGCCTGCTCGCGCCGCTCGTGGCCGGCCAGCCCATCACGCTCCTGTCCGAGAGCTGCGGGCTGGGCCGGGTGGATCCGCTCATCGAGGTGCTCAGGAGCCGGCCGCGTCTCAGCCTGCTCAAACTGACGCCGTCCACACTGACCGCGATCAACCAGACGGCTCAGGTCAGCGAACTGGCCGGTGCCGCCCGTCTTCTTGTCATGGGCGGGGAGCAGCTGACGTACGAGTCCATCGAGGCATGGAGGGAGGGCGACGCGGAACTGCGGGTCATCAACGAGTACGGTCCTACGGAAACCGTGGTGGGCTGCTGCGTCCACGAGGTGACTCGGGACGATCCGCACACCGGGCCGGTGCCGATCGGGTCGCCGGTTCCGGGTGTCGAGGTGCATCTGCTGGATGATCGTCTGGATCCGGTGCCGGTGGGTCATGCCGGGCAGGTCTTCGTCGGTGGGGTGCAGGTGGCGCGGGGTTATCTGGGTGCTCCTGGGTTGACGGCGGAGCGGTTCGTGCCGCATCCGGGTGCGGTGGGTGAGCGTTTGTACGCCACGGGGGATCTGGCTCGTTTCATGGCGGGTGGGGTGCTGGAGTATCTGGGGCGGATCGATGATCAGGTGAAGGTTCGTGGGTTCCGTGTCGAGCCGCAGGAGGTCAGTACGGCGCTGGCGCGGCATTCGCGGGTGGTCAACGCTCACACGATGGTGGTGGAGGGTCGGCTGGTCAGTTATGTGACGACCACGGAGCCGGTTGCGGCGGATCTTCTGCTGGAGCATGTGCGTTCGCTGGTGCCTGCGGAGATGGTGCCTGCGGTGATCGTGCCGGTGTCTGTTTTCCCGTTGACGTCCAATGGGAAGGTTGATGTGGCGGCTTTGCCGTTGCCGGGTGGTGGGCGTCCGCATCTGTCCACGCGGCTGGTCGCGCCTCGGGGTGTCACCGAGTTGTGGCTGGCTGATCTGTTCGGCCGGATCCTTGGTGTGGAGGGTGTCGGCGCGAGTGACGACTTCTTCGCCTTGGGGGGTCATTCGTTGCTTGTCGCGCAGGCCACTGCTGAGATCAGGCAGGCTTTCGGCGTTCATCTTCCCTTGCGGCAGATCTTCGACACTCCCACCATCACCACCCTCGCCCACGCGATCGAAGAGCTGACCGATGGCCGATGACCTCCGGTACAAGGGCGTCCGGCGCCAGGCGGTGACGGCCGACGCCCCCCTGTCTTTCGAGCAGGAACGGCTGTGGCTGGCGAACGCCGCCTACAACAGCGCGATGAAGGTGGAGCTGGCGGGAACCGTCGACCCGATCCGCCTTGAACAGGCACTCGTGGCGGTCGCCGCCAGGCAGAGCGTTCTGCGTACGACCTTCCACGACGGGCCCGTTCAGCGCGTGCACTCCCGGTTGCCCGTGCGCGTCGACGTCAGGGACGTCAGCGCCCGCGAGGTCGACGCCATGGTGTCGGCGTACGCGGAGCAGACGTTCGACCTCGCCGAAGGACCACCGTTCCGGGTGGCACTGCTGCGGCTCGGCGACGACAGGTGTGTCCTGGTCGTGGTGATCCACCACCTGGCCGGCGACGGCTGGTTCCGCGTGTTCTTCAGGGAACTGACGGCCGCCTACGAGGGATCGGCGATCCCCGGCCCGGCTGCCGGCTATCTGGCCTACGCCCGCCGCCAACGGGCGGCGGCGGAGTCGGGCGCCTGGGCGGCGGGCATCGCCCGGCGGGCCGCCGACCTGTCGGGGGCCGAACCGGTGCGCGTGTACGGCGACCGGCGGGGCGGTGCTGAAGCCAGAACGAGCGGCGAGATTCCCGTGCGTTTCCCCCTGAGCTGACGGCGCGGATCAGGAGCACGGCAGCCGACTCGAGATGCACGCCCTTCACCGTCCTGCTCGCGAGCCTGTTCATTGTCACCTGGCTGAACAGCAGGCAGAACGATCTCGTGCTCGCGGTGCCGGTGGACGGCCGCGACCGGCCCGACCTCCAGGACGTGCTGGGATTCTTCGTCAACCTTCTTCCGGTACGCCAGCACGTCGACGCCGGCCTGACGTTCCGCGAGCTGCTGGCCCGCACCCGCGAATCGTGGCTGGACGCCTTCGAGGACCACACGATCCCCTTGGCACAGGTGCTGGCGGCCGCCCGCGCGCTCGGTGGGACATGGGTGCCGACCGTCGTCCTGAACGTGGACGCGCAGTCGTCGGAGCCGGTCAGGCTCGGCGCCGCAGTCGGAACCCCGGAAGGCATCGACACCGGCACGGCGAAATTCGACGTGAACGTCTACATGTCCGACGAGGGCGAGGTGTTCTCCGGTGCACTGATCTACCGGACCTCGCTGCTGTCACCGTCGGCCGCCGCACGCTTCGTCGGCCTGTGGGAGGAGATCCTGTGGGCCGCGCTCGCCGAGCCTGACCGCACCCTGCGCGACCTGCTTCCGCGGCCCGAGCCTGTGCGCGCGCGAGATCCGCAGCCGTCGTGTGATCTCACCGCGCGCTTCGCACAGAGCGTCCAGCGCCATCCCGACAGGACGGCGGTGATCTGCGGGGACCGGCGGATCTCCTACCGGGCTCTGGACGCCTGGAGCAACCGGCTGGCCAGGCGGCTCGTCGAACAGGGCGCGGAGCCGGGGCAGGTCGTGGGCCTCGTGGCGGGACGATCCGCCGAACTGGTCGCCGGTCTCCTCGCCGTGCTCAAGGCGGGCTGCGCCTATCTGCCGCTCGATCCCACCTACCCACCCGAACGGCTCCGGCTCCTGCTGCGGAACTCGCGGGCCCGCCTGATCCTGGGCGCGCTCTCCGGCACCCGGCTTCCCTCGATCCCCCTCGACGAGGCCCCCGGATTCTCCCCCGAACCGCTGGATGGCCCGCCGATCCACCCCGCCGCACCCGCGTATCTCATGTACACCTCGGGTTCCACGGGCGCGCCGAAGGGCTGTGTCATCAGCCACGCCTGCGTCGACCGGCTCCTCAGCACGACGGAGACGCTGTTCCGCTTCACCGAGAACGACGTCTGGACGCTGTTCCACTCCTTCGCCTTCGACTTCTCCGTCTGGGAGATCTGGGGCGCGCTGAGCCACGGGGCCGCCCTGGTCATCGTTCCCTACGAGGTCAGCAGGTCGCCCGAGGACCTGCTGGAGCTCCTGGATGCCGAGCAGGTCACCGTGCTCAACCAGACACCGCTCGCCTTCTCCCAGCTCACTGCCGCGGTCAAGGCACGCGGGCGCCATCCGCAGAGCGTGCGGACCGTGATCTTCGGCGGCGAGGCGCTCGACCACGGCAAGCTCAGGGACTGGTACGACCACGTTCCCCAGGGCCGGACGACACTGATCAACATGTACGGCATCACCGAGACGACCGTGCACGTCACCTACCGGGAAGTCACCGAGCACGACGTGGAGTCCGGGGCGGGCAGCCTGATCGGCCGGCCCCTCGCGGACCTGTCGATCCATCTCCTCGGAGACGACGGCCTGCCCGTGCCCGACGGTACGCCGGGTGAGATTCACGTCGGGGGCGCGGGTCTGGCCCACGGCTACGCGGGCGATCCACGAACCACCGCGCTGCGCTTCGTGCCATCCCCCTTCGCCGCCACGCCGGGCGAGCGCCTCTACCGGAGCGGCGATCTCGCCGTACGTACCGCCGAAGGGGATCTCTGCTACCTGGGCCGGGTTGACGAGCAGGTCAAGATTCGCGGCTTCCGCCTCGAACCGGGGGAGATCGCGGCCGCGTTGCGCACCAACCCAGCGGTGGCGGACGCCGCGCTCGTCGTCCGCCACGACGAGCACCGGGGAACTCACCTGGTCGCCTACGTGGTGGCAGCGGACCGTCAGGCCATCCCCGCTTCCCGCGAACTGCGCGAGCATCTGGCAACCATCCTGCCCGCGCATGCCATCCCGGCCAAGATCGGTGTCATCGACGCGCTTCCCATGACCGCCAACGGGAAGCTGGACGCTCAGGCACTGCCCGAGTTCGCCGTCCCAGCGGAGGAGCGGGAGAACGCCGCGGTCGGCACGGTGGAAGAGGTGGTCGCCGGGCTGCTCGCCGAGGCGCTCGGCCTGGAGCGAGTCGGGGTCACCGACAACTTCTTCCAGCTGGGCGGCGACTCGATCATCGCCATGCGGGTGGCGACGGCCGCGCGTACGGCGGGGCTGCGCCTGCGGCCAGGCGACGTGCTGATCGGGCAGAGCGCGCAAGGCATGGCGGCCATGCTCGACGTGCCCGCACCGAGCCCGGCGACGCTCGCCCCCACCGGCCGCGGGCTGACCCCCATGCAGCAATGGTTCATGGAACAGGGGATGCCGCAGCCGGCGCACTGGAACCAGAGCGTCTGGCTCAGCCCGCGAAAGGACTGGTCCGTCGGCCGATTCGACACGGCGCTGCGGACGGTGCTGCGCGTTCATCCTGCGTTGACCGGCGACGGGCTGCCCGGCAGCGCCAAGGAGCCCGGCCCGGAGCTCGTCAGGGTGTTCGACCTCGGCACCGTGCCGGGCGGTCATCGCGCGGACCGGGTACGCAAGGCCCTGCACGACGCGCAGACCGGCCTGGACCTGGAGCGCGGCCCGCTGGTTCGTGCCCTGGTGCTGCACGGGCTGCCGGACGGGCCGCTCGTGGCGCTCGTCGCCCACCATCTCGTCGTGGACGCCGTGTCGTGGGAGATCCTGCTGCAGGACCTCGCCGCCGCCTACGCCGACCGCCCGCGCCCGGCTCCGACCGACTCCGCCGCCGCGTTCGCCGCGGAACTGTCCGCCTACGCCCACAGCGCGCAGGCGAGGAGCGAGATCGTCTACTGGACCGTCACCGGAGGCGTCGCCACCGACGCGCTGCCTGTCGACCACCCGGAACAGTCCGCCACCGAGGCGGGCGCGGCGACCGTACGGCGGGAGCTGAGCAGGGAGGCCACGAGCCTGGCGGCACAAGCGGCCCGAGCGGCAGGGGTCAGCTTCGAGGCGTTCCTGCTGACCTGTACCGCGCTGGCGATCCGTCGATGGTGCGGAGCGTCCGCACTCAAGGTCGACGTCGAGCGGCACGGCAGGGAGCCCCTGCGCGAGGAGGGCGATCTCACCAGGACTGTCGGGTGGCTCACCGCGATCTTCCCCGTCACAGTGGATCTCACCTGGGCCACGGCGGCTGAGACGCTCGGCCACGTCGCCTCCGTCCTGGACGGCGTGCCGAACCGCGGGGCCAGGTACGCCGCCCTGCGCCATCTGGGCCCCGCGCCCGTACGCGAGGAGCTGGCCGCGCTCACCGAACCCGAGGTCGCCTTCAACTACCTCGGGCACCGCCTGGAGGCGGAAGGCGATGGGCCGGCGTTCGCTCGCGTCCCCCGTCCCTACGGCCTGAGCGCGAACGACAGGGCAGGAGTGTCACCGCGAACGCGCCTGCTGTCCGTCGAGACCGAGGTCGTGTCGGGAACGCTGCGGCTGACCTGGACCCACGATCTACGAACCGCTTCAGCGACGGCCGCCGCACTGGCAGCCGCCACCCTGGCAACGATCGCCGACCTGAGCGCCACAGCCCGCTCCGCGACCACGACACGAAAGCTCTGACCATGTCTCTTTGGAAGAACCGTGACTTTCTCAAGCTCTGGACCGGTGACACCGTTTCGGAGATCGGCAACCAGGTCACGACCATCGCGATGCCGCTCCTGGCGATCCTCGTGCTCCACGCCTCCCCGGCCGAGCTGGGGATCCTCGGCGCCGCCCAGTTCGCGCCCTACCTGGTCTTCGGTCTGGTCGCCGGGGTGTGGGTCGACCGGTTACGCCGGCGGCCGCTGATGATCATCTCTGAGGTCCTCCGCGCGGTGTGCATCGGTCTGGTCCCGCTGCTGGCGGCGCTCGACCTGCTCCTGATCGAGCATCTCTACGTCATCGTCTTCGTCTTCGGCACCCTCGGCCTGTTCTTCGACGTGGCCTACCAGTCCTACCTGCCGACGCTGGTCGGCCGGGAGGAGCTGACGGAGGGCAACGCCAAGATGACCGCGACGGCCACCATCGCCCAGGTGTCCGGTCCTGGTGCGGCGGGTGTGCTGGTGCAGATTGTCACCGCTCCCGCCGCCATGATCATCGACGCGGCCTCCTTCCTCCTCTCCGCCCTGGGCCTGGCGCTGATCAAGAAGCGGGAAGAGCCGGTGCCACCGGACCCCGCAGGCCGCAATCTGCTCAGGGAGGTCCGCGAGGGCCTGGCCTTCGTCCTGCACAACCGCTACCTCCGGGTCATCGCGGCCACGACGGCGACCAGCAACTTCTTCGGCCGCATCCTGTTCACCGTCTACGTGCTCTACCTCACGGAAGACCTGCGGCTGGCCCCCAGCATGGTCGGCCTCAGCTTCGCCGTCTCGGGCGCCGGGTCGGTGCTCGGCTCCTTCCTGACCGAGCGCGGCACCCTGGCGTTCGGCCTCGGGCGGACGATCGCCTGGGGTCTGCTGATCGGCAACGCCGCGCTGCTGCTGATCCCCGCGGCCCCCGCACTCGGCTCGCTGACCGTGCCCGTGCTCCTGGTGAGCATGTTCGTCTGGGGTTTCTCCAACCCCGTCTACAACATCAACCAGGTCAGCCTCCGGCAGGGGATCACGCCGGATCGACTGCTCGGCCGGATGAGCGCCAGTATGCGCTTCCTCGTCTGGGGGACCGTGCCGCTCGGCTATGTCGCTGGCGGCGCGCTGGGCGAGGCCGTGGGGCTGTGGCCGACGCTGCTGATCGGGGCGATCGGCGGGCTGCTGCCGGCTGTCTGGCTGCTCCCCTCTCGGTTGATCGCGCTGACCGACGCGGAGGATGCCGCACTCACCCCGGCGGGCGAGGCACGATGACCTGGCCTTCAGGGGGCGTGGTCATGGTCACCGGCGCGGCCCGGGGCGTCGGCAGGGCCGTCGCCGTCGCCTTCGCGGAGGCGGGAGCGGACCTCGTCCTCCTGGACGTCTGTGCGGATCTGCCCGGCTGCCCCTACCCGATGAGCCGTCCCGACCAGCTGGAGAGTACGGCACGGCGGTGTGGCGACCTCGGCGCCCGTGTCGTCACCATCGAGGCCGACGTCCGGGATCCGCTCCGCGTCGAGGAAGGAGTGGGAGGCGCCCTGGCGGAGTTCGGCGGGATCGACGTCCTGGTCAACAACGCCGGAATCGTCGGACCCGCCGGGGTCCTCGCCCACGACATGGCGGAGGCCGACTGGAACCTCCTGCTCGACGTCAACGTGACAGGCGCCTGGCACTGCGCCAAGAGCGTCCTTCCCTCGATGGTCGACCGCAGGAGTGGCAGCGTCGTCAACATCGCCTCCACGGCGGGTCACATCGCCTTCCGGTCGTTCTCCGGTTATGTCACGGCCAAACACGCGCTGATCGGGTTGACCAAGGCCCTGGCGGTCGACTACGCGCCCTACGGCATCAGGGTGAACGCCGTCAGCCCCACGTCGATCTACGAGGACCCCGGTGAAGGGCCCGGCATGCTGTCCGGGGTAGCGACCATGATGGGTGTCGGCGCGGCGAGCTACGAGGAGGTGTCGCACGCCCTGCATCCTCTGAACACGCTCGCTTACGCGGAGGACGTCGCGGCCGCGACCCTGTGGCTGGCCTCACCCGCCGCCGCGCGCTGCACTGGCACCATTCTTCCGGTGGACGCCGGATTCACCATCCGATAGGAGAACCACAGACTTGCTGACAGAAGAAGAGATCCGCGCCCTGGCTCTGCGTGGCCAGGGCTTCGGAGAGAGCTACCGACGCCCGGTCGACGTGCTGAAGCGTCTGGGCGTGATCCAGCTCGACTCGGTGGACGTCCTGGCCCGCAGCCACGAACTCACCGTCTTCTCCAGGTACGGCGCCTATGACCCCCTGCACCTGAACCAGCAGGTCTACGACGATCGCACGGGTTTCGAATACTGGGGTCACTCCATGAGCTGGATCGACCTGGCCGACTACCCGTTATTCCTGCACAGGGTCGAGCACCTGAGGGAGTCGGGCCGTGGGGCCAGCACGGTCAACAAGGAGGTCCGCGACGAGCACGCCGAGCTCTATGCGCACGTCCTCGACATGGTCGACGCGAAGGGCCCGGTCAGCGCCGCCGACTTCTCCGGCGCCGGATCGGGCGGATGGTGGAAGCTCAAACCCGCCAAACAGGTCCTGGAGGACCTCTTCGACCAGGGCGTCCTCATGTGCGCAGGCAGGACCCAGGGGTTCGCGCGGCAATACGACCGCGCCGAGCGGGTCCTGCCGCCGCGCACAGACACCCGCAACCCCGGCCAGGAACGGGCGGCCTACGAGTTGATCGTCAGGGCGGTCGCCAGGATGGGGATCGGAACGGCACGGGAGGTGGCCGACTACTACCGGCTGCACAAGTGGCCGGCTCCCTGGCGGGAGGCGCTCGCGCGGGCGGTCGCCGACGGCAGGGTCACCGAGCTCAAGATCCCAGGCTGGCGAGGCCACGCCTACGCGGACCCCGCCTGCCTGGACGGCCCCAAGACGCTTCCCGACCACCCGCCCACCTTCCTGTCACCGCTGGACAACCTGCTGTGGGACAGGAAACGTATCCAGCGGGTCTTCTCCTTCGAGCACACCTTCGAGATCTACGTTCCGGCGGAGCGCCGACGTTACGGCTACTACGTCCTCCCGCTCCTGGCTCGCGGTGCCCTGGGCGGGCGCGCGGACCTCAAACTCGACCGTCAGCACGGCGTGCTCCAGGTCCGCGGGCTGTGGCTGGAGGGGGCGAGCCCCCAGGAGGCGGCCGCGGCCCTGCGCACTCTCGCCCAGCATGTACGCGCCGACGACATCGCGCTCGACGAGGGTGAGCACAGGGCCCAGATCGTGCGGGCCCTGAGCTGAGCAGACTACTGCCGGGCCCGGCGCAGCGCCGCCGCCAGGATGGTGATCGCGAGCTGGGCGGGAGTGGGGTTCAGGAAGACCTCGGCAACGGGGACGGGCACGTCGAAGTCTTCCTGAAGCTTCCGCGCCAGGTACATCGCGGCGACCGAGTTGCACCCCGCCTCGAACACGTCGTCATGCAGGCCGAAGTCGTCGAGGTCCAAGACCTCTGCCGTCAGTGCGCAGATCCTGCGCTCCACCTCGGTTTCCGGCGCCGTGTAGGGGCGGGCCGCCGGCCGTTCCCCGCGTACGTCGGCCCGCGGTGTCCACAGCGGCGGAAGGGGCAGGTCGGCGACGGTCCGCGCACCCTCGGCGAAGGCGGTGAGCACCCCCGCGAAGTCCTCGTGCAGCCGTTCCACTCCCGGCCGTGACACCACACCGGAATCGTGCGTGGTCCGCAGCGTCAGCTCTCCCGCGAGCGTGACGGTGACGGTGAGGGGATATCCGGTGCGGATGCTTGCCCCGGGCACAGCCTCGCGATGAACGGCGACGCCGTCCCCCAGCGGGGCGAGCTCGAGGTCGCCGGGGTAGTTCTGGAAGACGAACAGGCTGTCGCAGGTGGTCGCGGACAGGCTCTTCCCGCTCCAGCCGTGGATCTGTCCGGGTGAGCACCACTGGTAGTCGGCTCCGACCGCCTGCCGCCTCTGCAGATCGAGCAGCCAGGCGTCCAGCGGCTCGTCACCGGGGCCGGCGACGAGCACGGGGACGTTGTTGAGGAACGGCCCGACCAGCCGGTCCACATCGTCGATCTCGAACGGTCTGCCCGCCATGGTGACCGCGAAGATCGTTCCTGCCCGCCCGTTGTAGCGCGACAGCAGAAGTCCCCACAACGACCGGGTCAGCACGTTCGGCGTCACCCTGGCGCGACGCGCCCGCTGGACGAGTGCCTCCGCGGTGGCCGAGGTCAGCGCGCTGCGGACCTCTTGCGGATGCGATACGCCCGCGTGGTGTGACGGACGCAGCAGCGCGCCCAACTGCCCGCAGCCGGGTGTCGCCTCCGCCAGTTCGCCACGCCAGTAGCTCTCCGCGTGTACGTCGTCCTGGGCCTTGAGCCAGTCGAGGTAGACGCCGAAGTCGGTCGGCTCGCGAGGCGTGCGGGGCTCCCTGTAGTGCCAGGCCGCCTCTTCGAGCATCAGCTCGGCGGACCAGCCGTCGACGATCAGGTGATGCATCGTCACCAGAATGACGTGCTCGCCTGGCGACAACCGCCCGATGGAAAGCCGCAGCAGCGGAGCCTTGTCCAGCCTGAACTCCCGCTTCCCGTCGGCTCTGGCCAGTTCGGCGAGTGCTGCTCCCGGGTCCGTGCCCGCCAGATCGGTGATCGTCACGGGCAACTCGGCCGAGCGGTTGATCCGCTGGACGGGCGCGGCGCCGTCCAGCCGGACGAAACAGGTGCGCAGCGCCGTGTGCCTGTCTACAAGGCGCTGCCAGGCTTCGCCGTACCGGAGGGGGTCGAAGGGGCCGGTGCAGCGCAGGGCGTACTGCACCAGGACGGCGGGCGACAGCGGGTCGCGCACGCTGTGCGCGAGCATGAGTTCCTGGATGGGGGTCAGCGGGAACTCCGCCGTGGTGGCCTCGTCCGTCATGCCGGCCGCCTTTCCTCACTCAGCGAGCGCATGCTGCGGACCAGCACGTCCGCCAGGGCGCTCGCGTCGTCCTTGATGAAGTAGTGGCCGGCGTCCCGCAGCACTTCGAGCCGTACCGACGAGAAGTGCCTGAGCCAGTCGCGGTACCTTTGCGCACCGTCGTCAGCGGTCGTCGGGTCGGCGCCACCGAGCACACAGAACGCCGGAACGGGAAGCGGAGCGTCCGGCGCGGCGCTGAAGTAGCGTCCGGCCTGTCGCTGGTCGTGGCGGACCAGCCGGAGCATCTCCGCGCGGTCGAGTGGCAGCACGTCACCGTCCATGCCGCCGAGCGAGCCGAGGAACTCCGCCAGCTCATCGTCGGACAGGGACTCGTCCCGTGCGAGCGCAGCGAGCGGATCACGGACGACGAGCGAGCCGCCGAGGAAGACCGCCTGCGGAGGACGGCCGGCATCCACCAGTCCTCGGGCGATCGCCACCGCCAGGGCGGAGCCGACGCACTGGCCGTACACGGCGATCGGACCCGGCGTCCGTGCCAGCTCGCGGACCACCTGCCCGGCGACGTCCGCCACCTCGGCGAGCTGCTGACCGGTGAAGTCATGTCCGGGGATCGCGACGGCCGTCAACGCCACCCCGTCGGGCAGCGCCCGCGCCAGGGGTTGGTAGGAGATGGCGTTGCCGCCCCCGTACGGCACGGCGACGATGGTCAGCCGGGGCGCCGTCGAGGTGCGCAGAGGCAGGAGCAGCGGTGTCTGCTGCGGCTGTTCGCTGTCCGCCCGCGCAGCGAGCGCGGCGACGGTCGGGCTGGTGAACAGCGCGGCGACGGGGAGGTCGGGATGGAACTCGCGAACCGCCCTGATCGCCAGGAAGGAGTCCCCGCCGAGGTCGAAGAAGTCCTCCTCCAGACCGATCTCCTCATGCCCGAGCAACCGGCACCAGATGTCGTGGACCTTCCGCTCGGTGTCCGTCATCTCCCGGCTCGGCGCGGTGGCCTGTGCGGTGGGTGGCTCCGGGAGAGCACGCCTGTCGAGCTTGCCGTTGGGGGTGAGCGGGAACCGGTCGAGCACCACGATCGCCGACGGCACCATCGCCTGCGGGAGCGCTCGCGTCAACTCGGTCCGCAGCCGCGCGGGATCCGCGGTGCGACCGGGGGCGGCGAGCACGTAGCCGATCAGGCGGCGCTCGATCGTGCCAGGGGCCATGACCACCGCGTCCACCACGTCGGGGCTCTTGCGCAGCTGTGCCTCGATCTCGCCCAGCTCGATCCGGACGCCGTGGATCTTGACCTGGAAGTCGCTGCGCCCGAGGAGCTCCAGCAGACCGTCGGGGCCGTACCTGGCCACATCCCCGGTGTCGTACATACGATCGCCGGGGACCCCGGAGAAGGGGTTGGGCACGAAACGCTCCGCGGTCAGGGCAGGACGGCCGTGGTAGCCCCAGCCGACTCCGATGCCGCCCAGGTACAGCGCGCCCGGCACGCACTCGGGAGCGGGCTCGCCGGCCTCGTCCACCACGTAGGCGAGTTGGTTGGCCATAGGACGGCCGTACGGGATGCTCTTCCACGCGGGATCGACCTCGCCGACGGTGTAGATGGTGGAGTCCATCGACACCTCGGTGGCGCCGCCCGCGCTCACCACGGTCGCGTGCGGAGCGATCGCGCGGATGCGATCGGGCAGCGAGAGCGGAATCCAGTCCCCGCCCAGGAACACCAGGCGTAGGTCCGGCAGGGTGGTCCCGTCGCGTTCCGCCTGGTCGACGAGGAGGCCGAGCAGCGGCGGGGCGGAGTGCCAGATGGTCACCCGCTCCTCGCGCAGCGTCTTCAGCCAGCGCTTGGGGTCGCGGGAAGTCTCCGCGTCCTGCATCACGACGGTGCCGCCCGCGGCGAGGGTGCCGAATACGTCGTACGTGCACATGTCGAACGTGGGGGAGGAGATGGCGAACAGCCGGTCCTCAGGGCCCACGCCGTAGCGCCGGTTGTAGTCGGTGACGTTGGCGACCCGCCCACGATGGTCGAGCAGGATGCCCTTGGGCACACCGGTCGAGCCCGAGGTGAACAGAACGTTGGCGAGATCGGCAGGACCGGCCGTCGGCCGCGGCGGGGTGGGAGCGCCGCTCCCGTCCGCCCCGACGTCGATGCCCCCCTCGCCCACCCGTTCGGGGCCGGCGACGATGGCCGCCACCGGTACCTGCGCCAGCATGGTGTCGAGCCTGGCCTTGGGGTAGGCAGGGTCGAGCGGCAGGTATGCGGCGTTCGCCTTCAGCACGCCGAGCATGCCGACGACCAGATCCGCCGACCTGTCGAGCAGCAGCCCCACGGGGTCACCTCGGCGCACGCCGGCTTGTTCGAGCCGTCTGGCCAGGCCGTTGGCCAGGCGGTCGAGTTCGCCGTAGGTCACCCGCCGATCCCCTGATATGACCGCCAGAGCGTCAGGGTCGGCTGCCGTACGTCGCTCGAAGAGCCCGTGCAAGGTCGACGTCCTGGGGAAGTCGACCGCGGTGTCGTTCCAGTCGCGTACCGCCCGCTCGCGCTCGGCGGACGTCAGCATCGGCGCGGCGAGTGCCCTACCGTCAGGGGCGGCCACGAGACTCCGCAGCAGCGTCACGTAGTGCGCCATGAACCTGCTCACATACGCTTCGCTGAAGACCTCGGTCCGATGCTGGACGTGACATCGGAACGTGTCGCCGTGGCGGCGGAAATCCAGCAACAGGTCGAACTTCGCGGTCCGCGCGGGCACGTCGATACGCTGCGCCGTCACTCCGGCCAGCCGCGGCAGCACGTCATCGCGCTGGGTGATCTGCATGAGGATCCTGGTGAGCGGGGAGGCGCCCCTGCCTCCCGCCGAGCCGAGTTCACCGACCAGCCGCTCGAACGGGACCTCCTGGTTCTCGTAGGCGTTGACGCACGTCCGCATCACACGGCCGAGGAGCTCACGGAAGGTCGGATCGCCCGACACGTCCGTCCGCATGACGACCGTGTTGATGAAGAACCCGATGAGCGGCTCGAGCTCCGGTCTGGTCCTGCCATGCATGGGGGCGCCGATGGCGATGTCCCTGCTGCCGCTGTAGCGCGCCAGCAGCACCTTGAACACGGTCATCAACCCCATGAACAGGGTGGCGCCCATGGAGCCGCAGAGCTCACGCAGGTCGTCGACGAGGTCGCGGGGCAGCTCGGCCACATGCTCGGCGCCGGCGGAATCCGGCAGCAGGGCGGCGACACCGTCGGTGGGTAGATCAAGCGGGGTCAGGCCGTGGAGAGCCTCCCGCCAGTAGGCGAACTGCTCGGCCTCCTGCCGGGTCTGCTGCCAGGCGGAGAAGTCCGGGTACTGGACGCTCAGCGGCTCCAGGACGGGCTCGTACTGCTCCATTCCGGCGTCGTACCAGCGTTCGAGCTCGGAGAAGAAGACCATCATCGACCAGCCGTCGACCACGATGTGGTGCAGGGTCAGCAGCAGGACGTGGTCGCGCTCAGCGAGCCTCAGGATCCGCGCCCGCAGCAACGGGCCGCGTTCCAGATCGAAAGGTATTCCGGCTTCCTCGGTGACCGAATGGCTGTGCCATGCGTCGGCGTCCTCACGCGTGAGCCTGATTTCCAGGGTGTCGTGCACCACCTGATAAGGCTCGCCGTTCTTTTCCGCGAAAGTCGTGCGCAATGCTTCGTGCCGCTCGACGATTCGATTGATCGCGGTTTCCAGGACATTCGCATTCACTGGACCTGAGAGCCGGAAGGCGTACGTGCAGTTGTATGTCGGGTCGCCGGGATTGAGCTGGTCGAGAAACCACAGCCTGCGCTGCGGAGACGACAGTGGAACTCGGTGGTCCCCGTCGCGCCGTCGAATGGCGGCGGACCCATTGGCCGCGCGCGGCGCCACCAGGCCGAGGTCCTTCTCCAATCGAGCGCGCTGCGCAGGAGTGAGTGAAGTGAGGGTGGCCTCGACGTCACCGCGATCAGCTGAATACATGGGGGAATCGTAGGTCGGCGCCGCTTTTCCCGGGCTGCCTGATGGCTGGCGGACCTGTGCCGTTTGCGTGCACTGGTCTGCCGGAATGCGGCCGCCTTCGGTATTGATCCTTTAGTGTTGGCCTGCTATTCCGAGAAAGGGTGTCGAGATTGTGAATATCGGCCTGGCCGGGAAAAGGGCGATCGTGCTCGCCGGAACCCGTGGATTGGGCTGGGGCGCGGCCGACGCGCTCGCGCAGGAAGGATGCGAGGTCGTGGTCTGCGGCAGGTCCGTGACCTCCTCCTCCACGAAGCACCCCGCCGTCACGGCCCTGCCCTGCGATCTGCGGGACGCGGACCAGCTCGACGCCTTCCTCTCCGCGGCGATCACCATGCTCGGCGGCGTGGACGTGCTCGTCACCAACTGCGGCGGTCCGAAGCCCGGCGCGGCGGCCGGGGACGCGCTGACGGATGACGACTGGACGGAGGCGTTCCACTCGGTGCTGCTCAGCGTGGTCCGAGGGTGCCGCCGGGTGATCCCGCTGATGCGGGCGCAGCGCGGCGGGGCTGTCATCTGCGTCGGCAGTACGTCCGCGATCCAGCCGATCCAGGGACTCGCGCTGTCCAACGCGTTGCGACCGGCCCTGCTGGGATTCGCCAGGACGCTGGGGGAGGAGGTGGCCGCGGACGGTGTCCGGGTGAACTGCGTGCTGCCCGGCCCGTTCGCCACGGAAAGATCACTGGAGATCAGCAGCTGGGAAGCGGCAGCGACATCCGGCGACACCGCCTCCGTCCTGCGTCGGCGCACGCGCGCCACACCGCTCGGCCGGCTCGGCGTTCCTGAGGAGCTAGGACGGCTGGTCGCGTTCCTCGCCGGTGAGACGGGTTCGTTCTGCACCGGCACGGCCGCGGTGATGGACGGCGGCTTCTCCCTCAGGCCGATCGGCCTCGCCCACGACGAACAGGAGCATCATGCGGGTTCTCACTGAGCTGTCGCAGATCAGTGAACTGCTGCAGCACGGCTACGAGCGGCTGGTCCAGGACGACGCCGTGCTCGCGGCCGCGCTGGGCCGCGACCTCGCCCGGCAGAAGAACACGCTCAACCTCGTAGCCTCGGTCAGCCTCGCCGATCCGTCGGTCCTCGTCTCCGCGGGTACGAGCCTGTCGAACGTCACGGTGGAAGGCTATCCGGGCGCGAGGTTCCATTCCGGCTCCATCGACGTCGACTGCGTGGAGAGCCTGGCCGTCGAACGCGCGCGCCTCGCGTTTCGCGCGCAGTACGCCAACGTGCAGCCGTACTCGGGGTCGGCGGCGAATCTCGCGGTGCTGTCCTGCCTGCTGCCGCCCGGTGGCACGCTGCTGAGCCTCAAACTCGACTCGGGTGGGCACCTGACCCACGGCGCCCGGGCCTCCATCACCGGGCGGCATTACCGGGCCGTCCACTACGGGCTCGATGATCAGGGGCTCATCGACTACGAGTCGGCGCACGAACTGGCCTTGAGACATCGGCCAGGGGTGATCATCGCCGGGTCGAGTTCGTACCCGCGGACCGTCGACTTCGGCCGGATGCGCATGATCGCGGATTCGGTGGGGGCCTACCTGCTGGCCGACATCTCCCACATTGCGGGGCTCGTGGTGTCCGGCTGCCATCCCAGCCCCGTCGACCTGGCCCATGTGACGACGACGAGCACGTACAAGCAGCTCGGCGGGCCACGCGGCGGCCTGATCCTGCTGGGGCGAGAGGCGGATACGCCGGTGGAGAGCAGCGGGCTCACCCTCGCGGAGAGCGTGCAGCGCGCGGTGTTCCCCATGACGCAGGGAACGCCGAACCCCGGCGCGATGGCGGCCAAGGCGCGGGCGTTCGACCTGGCCGTCCAGCCGCGCTTCCGGCAGACGTGCCTGCGGATCGTCGCGAACGCCCAGGCCCTGGCGGACGAGCTCTCCTGGCGTGGCTTCCATCTGCTCAGCGGCGGCACGGACACTCATATGATCATGATCGACATCGTCGGCAAAGGCATGAGCGGATATGTGGCGGAACGCGCGCTGGAACAGTGCGGCGTGCTGGTCAACAGAAACGTCATCCCGGGGGACAGCAGGGCCCCGTCCATAGCGAGCGGAGTACGGCTGGGCAGCACCATCGCATCGCAGCGCGGAATGGGCGCCACCGAGATGAAAACCAGCGCGGCGCTGGTGGACCAGGTGCTGTCGGCCGTCACTGCCCGGGGCGACCGGGCATTCGTGCTCGACCAGGACGCGAAGTCCTCCGCCTCTGCGGCCGTCGCGCGACTGTGCGCCGACTTCCCTCTGCCGCACTACTGAACCCTGACCATGGAAAGGAGGCGACGGTCATCGAACGGCCGCGTTCCGTCGACACGGACGACATCATCAGAGCAGGCCAGCACCTCCACCGCTTCGGCTACGCGAAAACCCCCTTCCTCGTGCCGGACGGCGTCAAAGCACTCGTGGCTCGCGAAGCGCTCGCCCTCGTCGACGAGGTGGGGGTACGGCGCGACGTGTCCTTCAAGGAAACCGGACACACCCCACGGCGCATGCGGAACGTGACACGGCACGAGATCGGAGAACGCGGAACAGTCATTCCCCGGCTCTACGAGTCCCAGGAGCTCAGAGACTTACTGGGCGCGATCGCCGGCGAGCGCGTCCTGCCGTGCCCCTACCTTCCAGAACAGTTCGTCATCACCGTCCTGGAAAGGAACGGTGACACCCACGGCTGGCACTGGGACGACTACAGCTACGCGCTGGTCTGGGTGATCGAGTGCCCGCCACTCGAAGAGGGTGGCTTCGTTCAATGCGTGCCCGGTACCACGTGGAACAAGGAGAATCCGCAGATCAACCGGGCGCTGGTGGACAATCCCATCTACTCCATGGAGCTCATGCCCGGAGACCTCTATCTGATGAGAACGGACACCACGCTCCACCGGGTCCACGAGATCAGAAGCGGCCGCCGGACGATCATCAACATGGCCTACGCCTCCGCCGCCGACGCGGACAAGGACATCACCCACGAGACCATGGACTCGCTCTGGTCGGAAGGCGAGCGTTGATGCTGGCTGCCCTTCTGGCAACGAGCGCCGCCGTTCTCTACGGGACCGCCGACTATCTCGGCGGTGTCGCCGCGAGAAGGGTCTCCGCCCTGACGGTGGCGCTCTTCTCCCATCTGTCCGGCGCGGCCACCGTCGCTCTGCTGCTCGTGTTCACCGCCGGCCCCCCAGGGGCGTGGACGCTCGCCCAAGGCGCCCTGGCCGGCCTGGCCAGCGGCCTGGGGCTGGCCCTCTTCTACCGCGCGATGACCATGGGAGCGATCTCGGTGACCGCCGCCGTGACGTCGGCGACCTCCGCCTGTGTCCCGGCGATCTACGGTTTGGCCGCAGGTGAACGGCCGAACCCCCTCTCGCTCGTCGGGGTCGCGATGGCCGTCCTCGCCATCGTCCTGATCAGTAAGGAGAAACCCGAAAGTGAGGTGCCGGGCCGGAAGGGGAAGGCGGTTCTCACCGCGTTGGCCGCGGGCGCGGGGTTCGGCGGCTTCTTCGTGCTCATCCCCACCACGCCGACCGGCGGGCTGTGGCCGCTGCTGGCGGCCCGGGGCAGCTCCGTCACCCTGATCCTCCTGCTGGTGGTCCTCTCCGGCGGCCTACGCGGGATGCGCCCTCGTGGCCCGGCCCTCCGTCCGATCGTCGCGGCGGGAACGCTCGACATCGCGGCCAACATCCTTTTCCTGTTCGCCAAACAGGAGGGCATGCTGAGCCTCGTCGCGACCCTCTCCTCGCTGTATCCGGTGAGCACGCTACTGCTGGCGGGGGTCTTTCTCGACGAGCGGCTGGGCAGGATCCAGATAGCCGGGATCTGCCTCGCACTAGTAGCGGCAATCATGATCACCAGCACCTAGACGAGCAAGCCGGCAGGTGCTCGTCCGGGCCGGGTGTGCGGTTGCGGCATGACGGGCGCAGCAGCCGCGCCCCGCGCCCGGCCAGGAAGGCGTCCAGTTCGACGAAGACGTAGCTTCCGGCGCGGTGATCAGCAGGGCGGGCCGTTCGGTGATCACCATGAGTACCCGGCGTTCGTCGATGTTCGGGGAGCAGCGCCTTGTGCGGACGCTTGTTGTAGCCCGACTGGTTCAAGCCACAGACGCTGAACCAGCGGCCGTAACAGGCCGGCGTGTCCCGGCGTGAGCGGTGGGTGCGGTGTCCGAGGGGCGGGGCGGTTCAGGCGGGGTAGGTGATGGTGGCGCTTCCCGTGTAGTACCTGTCGTCGTCCAGCTTGGTGAAGACGAAGTAGTACGTGCCGTCCATGGGTACGTTGAAGGTGGTTCGCTGCCCCTTGGCGCACGTCAGGGTGCGGCCGTCCATGCGCGTATCGCGTCCCCAGCGTGAGCGGACGAGTCCGACGTTGAGCTTTCCGGTCCAGACGTTGCACATTGTGATGGAGAGGACGGTCGTGCCGGACTTCTGCTCCCAGGTTGAGCTCGGTCATGGCCATGACGGAGGCCGCACGGGCGGCGAACGACAGTTCGGGCATGGGTGATCCTCTTTCGCGGGACGGGGGTGGGAAGACGACGACCGCAGTCGTGTCGCAACCAGAGGCTGACATCCTGCCGAGAGCCCTGTCAGCGGCTTCGAGCTGCGCAACGAAGGCAGCAACAACCGCAACAACGTCCGGCGGGTGAAAGGAGCTTCGGATGGCGCGGGGCGGCCGCAAGGATCAGCCCATCGACCGGTCGCAGGGGCCGACCGCCGAGTTCGTGGACGACCTGCGCAGGCTGCGGGGCGGGGTGTCCCTGCAGGAGATCGGCCGTCGGATGGGCTATCACTCCAGCACCGTTTCGCGGCGGTTGAACCCGGCAGAGCTGCCCGCGTGGCGGTTCGTGGAGTCCTACGTGACGGCGTGCGGGCCGAGAGCGGGCCGTGGGAGGAACGTTGGCGCGTGCTCAGCCGGCCTGGCCCCGAAGATCAAGGACGCCCGGCGGCGGAGACGGCGGGCCCACGAAGGCCAGGGTGGCGGCTCGTCCTCGCCGCCGGTGCGGGGGGTGTGCTGATGGCCGGCCTCGGGTTCGTCCTCCTTCGGGGGCCGGGAGAGCAAGCGGCCGTCGCCATGGACACCCCGCCGCCCGCACCTGATCCCCGATACGGGTTCGCCACGCGGATAGACAGCATGGCCTTCCGCGTCCTTTCGCGGGAGTGGACCCAGACCTCGGCCGGTGACGTCGAGTTGTGGTGGAACAACTCCTGCCCGGACGGCACCACCACTTACTGGGGGGCGCTCCGGCCCGCAGGCGCGACCGCGCGGTTCAGCTGCGACTCCTGGCAGTACTACAAGTGGGGAAGTGTGCCGGCGGGCACCCACCACCTGGAGTTCCGGAAGGCTCATGACGGCCGATCGATCCATGGCTCCGGCGCGATGCGGGCCGGCATGCCGGTCGTCGTCCACCCCGAACCAGCCCCGACCCGAAGTCCGACGGCGAACTGATGGAGTTCCTGTTCCGTTGCAGTGCCGGGGAAGGGGCTGCTCGTCGACGGTCGGGTGGCCGGAGGTTGGACGGGCATCCTGCCGGCACGTTCGGACGATGCCTTCCTGCTGTCGCTGACCGAAGGAGGCCGTCACGCCCTCAGCTTCAGCATGGACATCAACGGCCATGACCGCTTCAAGTACATCCGGGACGGAAACGCCATCGTCTCCTTCCGGCCCACCTGGCCCGACTCCAGGCAGGGCAGCGACCCGCACGCGCCCGATCACCTGATGGACGGGCTGCGCTTCCAGGCCAGTGACGACCCCGTGGAAGAGGACGAGCCCCGCGATCGGGGTACTCCCCGCAGTCGCCAGATGCCGCGCGTCACCTCGGGAAACTCGGCGGCGTCCCTGACGTGACGTCCTCCCGTCCACGGGAGTTCGGTTGGTTCGAGGGATGACGGCCGCTGTCGGTGGAGGCGTTCTTCGGGCCGTGGGTCTTGTCCGAGGTCTGGCCCGGGGGCTCTCTGGTCTGTCCCGGCGGGGTGGCCTTGCGCGGGACGTCGGGCGGAGGTGTGGCCGGGCTGGACGAGGATCCGGTTGCGGGCGGAGCGGCGTGACGATGGTGTGTCGGGCGAGCGGTGACGGCGGGCGGCTGGGTGGCCCTGGTCCTGGTGCTGTGCGTGCCGGTGGGCGGGGCGGCGTGTGTGGTTCGCGGAGTTCTGGTGGTGGTGGTCGGTCGCGGTCTGGCTGCTGATCGTGTGGCCGGCGGCGACGCGATCGGCGATCTGGGTCCGGCTGCGGCGACGGCCCGTGGTGTCGGCGTGGCCGACGAGGGCACGCGGTGGAGATCACTGGCGGCTTGGCGAATGGTGGCGGTGTCGCCTGGGTCGTTGATCTCGTCGAGTGTGGTGGAGATGCCGGGGAGGGCGGTCAGGCTGATCGCGAGACCCAGCAGCAGGATGCCGGTCAGGACTGCGCAGATCTTCGCTGCCTGGGCTCGGCGGCTGTCACGGTCTGTGGCAGTGGGGGAGTGCTGGGATGTCACGTGTGTACGGACGGCTTCGGTGTCATGGCCAACCTCCGCGCTTTCTGGGCAAATCGGATTGATCTAGACATGGATGTCAGAAGTCGTCAAGATCCCGCCGCGCGAAGGCGTACGCGCATCGCATGTCGGAACGTCGTGCTGACCTGGGGTGCCAACTCCTGCCGCATCGGCGGGGCGGTCCGTCAACTGTGATCTGACCGTTATGGCAACCGGCGCCAGGTCGATCCGGCGTTCGGTCGCGGTGGGACGTCGTCGCGCAACGCCTCTCGCGTCCAGGTGTGACTGGCCCTGCCGAGAGCGGCGGTTCGTTCGTGCAGGTGGGACGGGCTCTGGGGGCCTCCTGGCGATGGAACCGGCTTGCTGTGAGTTTGCTGGGAGTCCGATCGCGCGGTTCTCCGCACAGCTGATCACGACCTGCGCTGTTTACAGGCAGTCACCTTGACGGTTCGCCGACTGGATCGCGTCCGTCGGGTGGATCTTCCCAGCGGGGAGCGCGTGTCGGCCGTATGCGAGCGCTTGTTCGGAAGTTTCGGTAAGTCGCGTTCCGTGTTTATTGACCATTTGTGTCGCTTTGTGGCGTGATTCGGATGTTTTGCTCTGCAGAGCCTTTAGGTGCTCTTTATGTGCGGCCTTCGTGGCCGTACGGAAGTGGAGTGTCTGTGTCGCGGTCATCCCCCGAGCGGCCTGTCCAGCCGCGATCCCGCCGTCGTCACGATCGGTTACGGCGGCACGTCGCCGTGCTGGTCACGCTCGTACTCATGGCCTCCCTGGCTCCGCCGGCGCCGGTGCTGGCGCAGTCGTCGGCGGCCGTTCCCACCGAACCCGGGTTGTTCTCCCGGGCGGCCTCCTGGCTGACCGGCCAGGTGGCGGACTGGTTCACCGAGGATCCGAAGGGCGAGATCCGCCCCGCACGGACCCCGGTCGCCCTGCCGGGCCGGGATACGGCCGCTCAGCAGAAGCCGGTGGCGCCGCCGCCGGGCAAGCGGGTCAAGGAGCTGACGGGCAAGCGATCCCGCTTCGGCACCGTGTACGAGCTGGAGGACGGCCGCTCGCAGGCGGAGATCTCCACCCGGCCGGTGTACTTCAAGGACTCGTCCGGGACGTGGCAGCCCATCGACACCAGCGTCGGGGCGGCCGAAGGGGACGGGTTCGTCCACGGCAACGACAGGACGGGCTTCCAGACCCGCTTCGGTGACAAGAGTGACAAGCTGGCCCGGATCGCACTGGGCAAGGGGCAGGTCACCTTCGGCGTGCCGGGTGACGCGCGGCAGATCAGCCCGCAGGTGAAGGGCTCGACCGTCACCTATCCCGGCATGTGGGACGGCGCCGACCTGATCTACACGGTCACCGCCTCCGGGGTGACCGAGCACCTGCGGCTGACCAAGCCGCCCGCCGCCGGAACGAGCTTCGCCTTCACCGTCAAAACCGGCGGTGACCTGCGGGCCACGCAGAACGGCGACGGGTCGATCTCGTTCGCCGGCCAGAACGGCAGGCGGGCCTTCACGATCCCGCGCCCGTTCATGATCGACAGTCAGGACGACGCCGCCTCGCCGTACGGCAAGCGCACCGGCGCCATCACCCAGGAACTCGTCCAGGGCCCGGGCGGCGAGGCGACGATCACGCTGAAGCCGGACGCGGCGTGGCTGGCCGCGCCCGAGCGCGCCTGGCCGGTGCTGATCGACCCCACGCTCAAGGTCAACGACTGGGCGATCTCGGTCTACGACACCTACGTCAGCAACGCCTCGGCCACCACCAACTACGCGGACTCCTGGAAGCTGCCGGTCGGCAAGACGGCGGCGGGGCTGAACCGGGCGCTGCTGTACTTCGGCGCGCCGGATGCGAGCACCCTGCCGATCGGCACCAGAATCGATCAGGCCTCGCTGGAGATGTACTTCGACCAGGCGCTGGGTGAGAGCGCGGCGGTGACGCTGGCCGCGCACGAGATCACCGACGACTCCTGGACGTGGGACCCACTGGGCACGACATGGAACAACCAGCCGGGCTACGCCGCCACCGCCGCCTCGACCGTGACCCGGCAGCCGGGCGAGCTGTCGCGCTGGCACACCTTCGACGTGACCGCGATGGTCAACGGCTGGTACTCCAGCGTCGAGGCCCCGATGGGCGGCATTCTGGTCAAGGCGGCCAACGAGGCCAAGACCGCCCCGGTGGGCGGGGTGGCCTACCAGGCGATCGACGACTTCGGTGCGGTCAATCCGCTGACGGTGGACCCCCTCGCGCACCCGCGACTGCTGGTGACGTTCGGCAAGCCGTCGGTGCGGCTGGAGCAGCCGACGCTGGCCACCTCGGTGGGCGCGTCGCTGTCATGGAGCGCCTATGCCGATCCCACCCCCGGTGACAGCGCCGACGACCTGGTGGAGTACCGGCTGCGTCACATGTGCCCGTCGGCCTGCAACCGCAGCTCCAACAACAGCAGCGGAGACTACGACGACCTGGTGGTGACGCTGCCGCCGGAGGTCACCTCGTACGTCGACACCAGCAGCGGCGCCACCGCGGAAGACGGCGCCAACCCGGACTACACCCACCGAGCCGACTACTGGGTGGAGGCGGTGCTGAAGAACGGGCAGGTGGTGCCCTCGCAGAAGGTGCGGGTGTTCCTGCCCAAGCCCGGCTACGTCACCAAGACCCTGTACGCCACGGCCGACACCACCCTGGCCTCGGGCGAGCCGGCGACCGGGCACGACGTGGTGGGCGGCCAGAAGCGGCTGCAGGCCGGTAACACCGCCACGACCCTGGCCAACACCCGCGCCGTGATCAGGTTCGACGACTACGCCACCCAGATCCCCGCCGACGCGCAGATCAGCCAGGCCCAGTTGTCGCTGTGGCAGGCGACCGCCACCGGCACCGGGGCCTCGTTCACCGCACACCGGCTCACCCGGGCATCCGACGAGAACGCGACCTGGACCAGCCCGTGGACCACGCCCGGCGGCGACATCGACGCGGCCACGCTGGGCAGCGTCACCGGGCTGACCGACACAGCCGGCTGGCGGCCCTGGACGGTCACCGACGCCGCCAAGGCCTGGACCGCCACGCCCAGCGCCAACCACGGCCTGCTGATCAAGGTCGGCAACGAGGCCGGCACGGCCAAGCAGTCGGCCCAGTTCCTGTCCAGCGAGACCAGCGAGCCGCTGCTGCGGCCCAAGTTGGCCGTCACCTACGCCGAGAGCGGCTCGGTGAGCTCGTTCTACGCGCCCGGCACCCCGGAGCGGCTGGACGTCGGCGCGACCACCGTGATCTCGGTCATGGTGAAGAACACCACCGCCGAGACCTGGCCCGGCGCCTCGACCAAGCTGTCGTACCACTGGAAGCTGCCCGACGGCACCGACATCTCCACCGCCGACACCCAGCTCAGGACCACGCTGCCGGACCTGCCGCCAGGTGCGAGCATCAGCGTGGACGCCCAGGTCAAGGCCCCCACGACCGCGCGCAACCTGGCCGAGGGCGCTCAACTGGTGTGGGACGTCCAGGACACGGTCACCAACAACTGGAAGTCGGCCACCCACCACCTGCCGGAACTGCCGCAGCAGATCCGCATCGACTCGCCCACCTCCGACCTGCTGGGGCTGGAGAAGTTCTACGCCTACACCGGCAAGAACACCGGCGCCGGGACGACCGCCCTGGTCAACCCGTACGCGGGCAACGTGGTGTGGAACTACAACGCCTTCTCCAACCCCTCCCGGGGCGCGCAGACGTTCGTCCGCACCACCTACAACAGCCTGGACACCTCCGCCGCCGCGCTCGGCTACGGCTGGTCGTTGCAGACCTCGACGCTGACCAAGCTGGGCTCGCAGCTGCAGTTCCAGCCGCCCGGCCAGAGATGGCCGGAGCAGGTGCGGCTGACCGACGGCGACGGCACCACGCATGTCTGGACGCTGGACAAGCACGGCAACACCAGCTGCCTGCCCAACACCTGCGACTACAAGCACCCCCGCGGCGTGCACCTGTACCTGCAGCGCGTGCCCGAATCGGCGGCCTCGCCCGATCGCTACTCGCGCGACCCGGCCCGCCAGTGGGTGTTCACCAAGCCGGACCGCACCCAGTTCTTCTTCGACGACGAGGGCTTCCAGTCGGCGATCGTCGACAAGAACGGCAACACCATGTCGTTCACCTACGAACGGCGCAAGTCCAACAACAAGCCCACCAAGTTCCTGCAGTTCATCACCGACGCCGCCGGTCGTAAGACGCTGACCCTGGACTATTACGCCAAGGGCCAGGACTACACCTACATCGACGACACGACCTGGAAGCCCGTCGACGACACCAAGCTGACCAACCCGCACATCATCGACAACGTCGAGTCGATCACCGACATCGCCGGCCGCAAGGTCACCTTCGCCTACACCGACAAGGGCCTGATGGCCCGCATGATCGACGGTGCCGGCGACGAGGGCGCCAAGACGTTCGGCTTCCGTTACGACGCCACCCAGGGCAACAAGAACGTCAAGCTCGTGACCGTCACGGACCCGCGCGGCAACGACACGGACCTGAAGTACTACGAGGCTCCGGTCGACCCCAAGGACCTGTGGAAGGTCGAGACGCTGACCGACCGGCTCGACGGCGTCACCAGGTTCGACTACGTGGACCCGGACGGCCCCCAAGGCGGCGTGATCAACGCCACGATCACCGATCCGCTCCAGAACCAGACCAAGTACGTGCTGGACGCCTACGGCCGGCCCGAGACGATCACCAACGCCAAGAACGAGCCCACCAGGCTGGAGTGGGACCCCGACCACAACGTCACCAAGCTGACCGAGGCCAACCAGGCGTACACCACCTGGACGTTCGACCAGAAGACCGGCTTCCCGCTCGAGCTGAAGGACGCCGAGGCCAACAAGAACGGCACCAACCCCACCACGCTGGTCTACCAGTCCGGTCTGAACGGCTACGTCGCCGACCTGACCGAGAAGACCTCGCCCGAGGGCCGCAGGTGGAAGTTCGGCTACGACGCCAAGGGCAACCTCAAGACGGTCACCGACCCGCTCGGCGTCGAGACGGCGGCAGTCGACGACTACACCACGAAGTACGACTACGACCCGCTCGGCCAGCTGACCAAGTCGACCGACGCCAACCAGAACGCCACCACGTTCGGCGACTACGACCCCTCCGGCTACCCCAAGACGATCACCGACGCCTACGACAAGGCCACCGCAACGGTCTACGACGTGCGCGGCAACGTCCTGTCGGTGACCGACGCGCTGGGCAAGAAGAGCAGCCAGACCTACGACGTCTTCAAGCGCCCGCTGGAGTCGAAGGTCCCCAAGGACCAGGACAAGAACGACTTCGTCGTCACCTCGGCCCCCGTCTACGACCGCAACGACAACGTCACCAAGTCCACCGCGCCCAACGGCGCCGTGGCCACCGCCGCCTACGACGCGGCCGACCAGCTCACCGAGTCGCTGCTGCCCAAGGACAGCGACACCGGACCGGAGCGCAAGGCCACCTTCACCTGGGACCTGGCCGGCAACCTCAAGACCCAGACCGAGCCGAAGGGCAACCTGTCCGGCGCGACCGCGGCGGACTTCACCACCACCTACGTCTACGACCCGATCTACCAGCTGACCGACGTCCTCAACGCGAAGCAGCACAAGATCACCTACACGTACGACAACGTCGGCAACACCGTCAAGGTCGTCGACCCGCGTAAGAACGCCACCGCCGACACGGCCGACTACACCGCCACCTCCACCTACGACCTCAACCACCGGCTCAGGACGTCCAAGGACGCGGCCGGGTTCGTGACGGCGGTCGACTACGACCTGGACGGGCTGGTGGTGAGCCAGACCGACCAGGAGAACAACAAGACGATCACCACCTACGACAAGCGCGGCGCCGTGATCGAGACCCAGGTCCCGCACGCCGACAACGGCGGCGACATCAAGTACATCACCACCCGGTTCGCCTACGACTGGGTCGGCAACAGGACCAAGACCATCACCCCGCGCGGCGTGGAGACCGCCGACGACGACACCGACTTCATCGCCGAGACCAGGTACGACAAGCTGAACCGTCCGATCGAGGAGATCTACCCCTTCGACAAGGACGACCCTGTCTACAACAAGCCCGACAGCACCACCTACGCCTATGACGACGTCTCCCGGCTGAAGGAGATCTCCGCCCCGCCCTCCCACGGTCAGACCGTCCGCAACATCACCACGATGACCTACTGGGACAACGGCTGGTCCAGGACCACCACCGACCCGTGGGACATCAAGACCACCTACGACTACAACAAGCTGGGCCTGCAGACCAACCGCACCGTCACCTCCGCGGGCGGCTCCTCCCAGCGCGCGCTGGACTGGGACTACTACCCCGACGGCAAACTCAAGACCCACTCCGACAACGGCGTCCCGCTCGGCCTGGACGTCGTCCTGGAGGACAACTCCGACACCGGCCAGGTCGTCGCCACCGGCTCCTGGACACCGACCTCAGCCGCCAACATCACTGGTCCGCAGGTCGCCGCCTCCACCGGGTTCGTCGGCTACGACTACGCCACCGCCCCCGCCGGCACCGGCCAGAGCAGCTTCACCTGGAACCTGACCACCCCCACCGCCGGCACCTACAAGGTCGCCGTCCAGTACCCCTCCGGCGCCACCGCCACCAACGCCAAGTACACCGTCAAGCACGACGGCGGCACCGCCGACGTGGTCGTCGACCAGACCAAGAACGCCGGCACCTGGGTCGAGCTCGGCTCCTACACCTTCACCGCCGGCACCGCCCACAGCATCACCCTCACCGACGCCGCCAACGGCACCCTGGCCGCCGACGCCGTCAAACTCGTCCGCGACACCGGCGGCGCCAGCGACACCGAGAAGAAGGACTTCTCCTACGCCTACGACGCCAACGCCAACCTGACCCGGATCGACGACAACTCACCCACGGCCAAGATCGACCTGTGGGACATCGCCTACACCAACCTCAACCAGATCCAGAAGATCCAGGAAAAGCTCGACGGCGCCCTGAAGAACACCACCACCTACGACTACAACGAGAACAGCGCCGTCACCGTCCGCACCCACGACAAGACGGTGGCCACCTACGGCTACGACGTGCGTGACCTGGTCAACCAGGTGGTCAACAAGAAGACGGCCAGCGACCCCTCACCCAAGACCACCGCCTACACCTACACCCCGCGCGCCGAACGCCAGAGCGAGACCAAGGCCAACAACAACACCGTCACCTACGACTACTTCCTGTCCGGCGTCCTGCGCCACTCGGTGGAGAAGAAGCCGAACGCCGCGATCGTCGCCGAGCACACCATCGGCTACCAGGGCAACCTGCAACGGGCCAGCGACCACGCCAAGATCCAGAACGCCGACAGCCCCGGCGCCTACCTCGACAACACCTACGCCTACACCTACGACCCCCGCGACCGCATCGCCAAGACCGTCAAGACCCCGACCGGCGGCGGCCCGGTCGAGACCGAGACCTACTCCCACGACCCCAACAGCAACGTGTGGGAGGAGGAAGTCCTCGGCAGGAAGACCACCTTCACCTACGACCGCAACCGCCTGATGACCTCCGTCAGCGGCGGCCAGACCAGTACGTACACCTACGACCCCTACGGCCGGCTGCGCACCATCCAGGGCGGCGGCAAGACCTGGGAGAAGTACACCTACGACGGCTTCGACCACGTCACCAAACACGAGAAGCTCGGCGCCGACGGCGCCACCTCGACGGTGACCACCTACACCTACGACCCGCTCGACCGCACCACCACCAAGACCGAGAAGGAAGGCACCGCCTCCGCCAAGACCACCACCTACTCCTACCTCGGCCTGTCCGGCGAGGTCCTGGACGAGGAAGTGGCCGGCAAGCTGGTCAAGTCCTTCCAGTACTCGCCTTGGGGCGAGCGGTTGTCACAGGTAAAGGTGAAGGCCGACAGTTCGGAGGAGTCCTCCTACTACGGCTACAACCCGCACACCGACGTCGAACAGATCACCAGCGAAACCGGTGACACCCGCGCCACCTACGGCTACACCGCCTACGGCAAGAACGACGACAAACTCTTCACCGGCGTCGACAAGCCCGACCCCATCGACCCCACCGCCAAGGAGGAGTACAACCCCTACCGCTTCAACGCCAAGCGCTGGGACAACTCCACCGGCATGTACGACATGGGGTTCCGCGACTACAACCCCGGCCTCAACCGCTTCCTCAACCTCGACTCCTACAACGGCGCCCTCGACGACCTGAGCCTCGGCCTCGATCCCTGGACCAGCAACCGCTACGCCTTCACCGGCGGCAACCCCATCTCACGCATTGAGATCGACGGGCACGAGCCGCGTCCTGGTCACTGTCAGCCGGGCGTCAACTGTCCGCGAACTGAGAAAGAGATCAGGGCAGCGAACAAGGAAAACCGCGACGGGCATGACCAAATGCTCAAGAATTTCAAGAAACGAGAGGACGCTAATACTCCGACCGTATATCTGGATTGTTCGGGAGAGAAGTGTCGACAGGGATTCAACATCTGGGAGAAGACCTACATCCTGATCATGTGGAGCTGGCTGAACAACACCAAAACGGCTACCACCTGCATGCAGGAGGGGGATGCTGAAGCCTGTCTGGATACTGCACTCGACGCCAGGTTCAAGAACAGGCCCCACACCCCAGACACTCCCCACGAATCCAAGTCGATTCCCTGTGACAGCTTCGTGCCGGGCACGCAAGTCCTCCTGGCGGACGGCAGTCAGAAGCCTATCGAGGAAGTGAAAGTCGGGGATAAGGTACTGGCAACCGATCCTGAGACCGGAGAAACCAGAGCAGAGCCTGTCACCGCAGTTCTGACCAGCAAGGGCGATAAACATCTCGTCCAGATCAGCGTCGACGCAGCTGACAAGGACGACGAGCGCAGCTCCCTGGTCGCCACTGATCACCATCCATTCTGGGCGCCTGAGCTGCGGAAATGGGTCATTGCCGACGAGCTCAAGTCCGGCATGTGGCTCCGCACCTCTGCGGGAACGTTCGTGCAGGTGCAGGCGGTAAAGCGATGGACCGCCGTTCAGACCGTTCACAACATGACGGTCGCCAACATCCACACGTACTATGTGGCGGCCGGCGCCGCAGCCGTACTCGTTCACAACACGAGCTGCCCACTCAAGGATTTCGTGGCGGAATACAAGGCCAAATACCAGGTAGGCAAAGGCCGGAACGCCGCCGTGGCACAGTACGATATCGACGATATGCGCGGGCAGCTCGTCGGCGTCAGCGGGAAGCATCAGTATCCGGGCTCAGTGGAGATGCCGACCGATCCGATCTTCGACCGAGGGTGGAAGGACGCCGACTCGGAGTGGAAGATACTCGAGAAGCTCGCCAAGTCGCTTAAGCCGACTTCCAAGGGCACTCTCACCATCTATTCTGAGCGTGCGATCTGTTCAGAATGCACTGGAGTGCTTGCTCAGTTCATCAAACGCTTCCCCGACATCAGAGTGAATGTGAGGACGCAATGACTTCATGAGGCCATGTGCCCTGTTTCTGCTGTTACCGCGTGCAGAAGCAGGGCACTTTGCCCTCTCGGTCTCCCGTTGATCCCGTCGGCCCTGGAGTGGCACGGGTGTACAATAACGTTGTTCTGTTCATTCAGGGTGAATATACTTGAGGAGCTTTCCATTGACCGACTCTCCAGCTCATGTCGCCGTGGAATTGGAAGACCTGCCGAGATTGCGTGAACTGCTCGATTCCGGTCATGACGTTGAGGATGAGCAGGGGTGCGAGAGCGGCTGGACGTTGCTCCGGCACGCAATCGACATCGAGTGGGACAGTCATGTTCAAACCCGCGACCCCCTGCGCGTCAACGTCACCGCCTACCTTCTTGCGCGGGGTGCGAATCCGTTGAGGGTCATCGGGGGGAAAACCATTCTCGCCGAAGCGGAGGACTGCGGTCATTGGCTCGCCGTCGACATCATGAAAGCATGGATCGAGCGAGCGAAGAATCCGTCCGAATAGCGGCTCCAGATAACAGTCTCGCCTGGCGACATGTGACCGCGACTCTGTCCCGGATGACGTCAACTGCGTGGGAGCTGCTCGAGAGTTTGCAGCCGCCTGGCGTCACCGTGACGGCCGAAGGGGGATCTCGCAGTGACCAGCCCCTGGAGGCCCAGGGTCGTGGTCACCCCATGCGTAGGAACAGCACGCCAACACGAGGGCCGGCGGCCGACACCGCTGGGATCATCGTCGTCGACTATGTCAGGCAGCGTTGTCGCGGCCGGTCCAACGCCGTCAGCATGGTTCGGCGCTCGTCGTGATCCACCGGGCAGGGGTCCGTGCATCGTAACCTGAAGCCGCCGACATTGCGCTCATGCAGCTCAAGGTGCATGTGAGTCATCGTGAAGGGCTCCCCAGGGTCAGTCTTGTCGGCGTGCCTCGAACCGTTCGTTCTTGCGCGGACCATGCCACAAGTGCGCGCCGACTCGCCTCGGATCCTTCGACGCCCTGCGCCCGATGATCGGGTTCAGAGCACAGCCCACCGACGGCAGCGCGGCATCTGAGTCTCGTGACGCTGGGAGGAGGAGGTCCTCGGCAAGAAGACCACCTTCACCTACGACCCTAACGGCCGGCCGCGCACCATCCAGGGCGGCGGCAAGACCTGGGAGAAGTACACCTACGACGGCTTCGACCACGTCACCAAACACGAGAAGCTCGGCAGCGACGGCACGACCAACACCGTCACCACCTACACCTACGACCCGCTCGACCGCACCAGCACCAAGACCGAGAAGGAAGGCACCGCCTCCGCCAAGACCACCACCTACTCCTACCTCGGCCTGTCCGGCGAGGTCCTGGACGAAGAGGTGGCCGGCAAGCTCACCAAGTCCTTCCAGTACTCGCCTTGGGGCGAGCGGTTGTCACAGGTAAAGGTGAAGGCCGACAGTTCGGAGGAGTCCTCCTACTACGGCTACAACCCGCACACCGACGTCGAACAGATCACCAGCGAAACCGGTGACACCCGCGCCACCTACGGCTACACCGCCTACGGCAAGAACGACGACAAACTCTTCACCGGCGTCGACAAACCTGACCCCGCTGACCCCACCGCCAAGGAGGAGTACAACCCCTACCGCTTCAACGCCAAGCGCTGGGACAACTCCACCGGCATGTACGACATGGGGTTCCGCGACTACAACCCCGGCCTCAACCGCTTCCTCAACCTCGACTCCCACAACGGCGCCCTCGACGACCTGAGCCTCGGCCTCGATCCCTGGACCGCCAACCGCTACGCCTTCACCGGCGGCAACCCCATCAATGGAATTGAGCTTGATGGGCACGAGCCGCGTCCATGGCACAACCCCAAGTACGACGGATCGCAATGTGCCGGAAATTACGGTGCAGAGTGCGATCCTGCAGGTACCAAGCCGCGAAACACGAATGTGAACCTTCCGTCATCGCGCTGCGCTGATGGTTCGTGCTCTACTTCGGGCTCACCTGACCGTTCGTTCCAATATTATCCCCCGGGATACGTACCCAAGTCTCCCACCTCCCTCGGTGCGAAACCGGTTGGAGCGGTCGCGCGAGGCATCGGCTCGGTGGTCAGCTTCGGCCTAACGCTGCTCACCATCCTGACGATGACATGTGGAGATAGCCCTGGCGCTGCGGGGTGTGAGGAACGGCCGAAAACTGAAACAAAGCAGGACGACCAACAGGAAGTAGTAGTAGACACCAATATCATCGCTGCCGCAATGGAAAATGGACGCCAGGCCGAGATCGCGTCATGGCTTGCCAACAGGCGGCCCGTAGTTGTCCCACAGGTAGCACGGGAATACACAGAAAAGGATCCGGTAAAAACAAGTCCACTGCTCAACAAGTTCCTGGAGACGTTCAAGGGCAGGATGGGGGCGACGCTGGCAAACCTGGAAGACATGAAAGGGTTGGCAGCAAAAAGGTGCTGACATGAAGCCGCAAGCTCGCGTACTGCACGATGGGGATGCAGCGGTCCTGTCGGAGGCGGCTCAAGAAGGGTGGCTACCGATACTCACCTACGATCGGAGGTTCGCCAACTCCTTACGCGCAGTAGGCTATCCTGTAGAATATCGCCCCTATTAGTCTAGCCAGAGGAGGGAGCCGATCTCATGGGGATGTTCAATCTGGTGCGGCCGGAGAGTAAGACCATCTGTCCTCAATGTGACATCGAGGACTACTGGTGGGTTCAGTTTATGTACGGCCCCCTGCTTCTGGCGCGCTATGAGATCGGCTCCACCATTGCCTGGAAAACCGAGGGGCGTCGAGAAGGGTTCCCGGGAGAATCGCACGTATTCGCCGAAGGCGTAGAGCAGGGGTGCCATCATTGTGGCTATCAGCCAGCCGAGGAAAAGAAGTTCGATATAGAGATTCGGTTCGACAGGATCGAATCAGTCCGAGAGTCGGATGGCACAATCGACTATCGAGGCGAATATTGGACCATGATTTTATGAGGGCAAGAACTTCGTCGCCCCCACGCCCCCTGAAATCGGCCTGCGCGCGGATGGACGCAGCGTTCGGATGAACAATCAGGGGCATCGCGACCTGGTCGAGTGCGGAGGAGCTCAAGCAGGGGATGTTCCTTCGCATGTCGGCCGGCACGTATGCCCAGGTGCAGGGGATCAGGAAGTGGACCGCACATCAGCGTGTCCACAACCTGACTGTCGCGGATTTCCATACGTACTATGTGCTTGCCGGCGCAGCATCGGTATTGGTGCACAACACCTCACCGTCGTGGATTCCAGGCCCCCGGGAACTCACTGCGGTCTGGCTGTCTCCGAACAAGACCCTCGAAGACAGCTTTCAGTACCACTACGACAAACCACGCCAAGCCGCTCAACAAGACGCCGGCACAATATCAAGCCGACGGGGCGCGGGGAATCAAGTTGACGAGTCCCACCGGTGGGCAAGGAGGGATCACCAAGGACGGCAAGGTGATCAGCTACTGGTATAACGAGAGTCATTAGGCTCCAAGCCGGGGCGGCCTCACGAATTTCACGTGGGGCCGCCTTTCCGTGCCGGGCCTGACGCTGCCGGCTCCGGCGTCGCGCGTCAGCGGTTCAGGTGACGGAGGCTATTCGATGAACGTGTATTCCTCCCGGTGCAACTCGAAGTCGACGAATTCGACGACGACCAGGGTGATGTTGTCCGGACCGCCGTGCTCCACGGCAAGGGCTTCGAGGCGATCAGCCACTTCCGCCGATCCGCCGGGTTCGCTCAGAACGTCCATCAGAAGTGTGTGAGGAACCGCCGCGCCGAGTCCACGGGTGCACAGCAAGATCCGGTCGCCGGCGTGCAGGCTGAGGGTTACCAGGTCAGGGGCGTGCTTCCGGGGTCGTCCATCGAGGAGGCCCGAGATGTGCTCCGGTGAACTCGGCGCGCTGTCGGCCTCGGCCGTGCCGTGGGCACGACTCTCGGTCGTCCAGATGAGTTCAAGGGCTCCGCTGTCGGTTCGGCGTGCGACATACGCCTGTGTATCGCCTGTGTTGGCCAAGGCCGCCGTGGTCCCGGACCACGCCATGGCCACCAGATCGGCGCCCATGCCCGCCAGTTCGGGTTGAGCTTCGACTTTCTGCTGAATGGATTCGTTCGCGGCGTCGATCGCGTGCTCGAGAACGGCTGTCAAATCTGCTGGATCGGTTTCGCGATCGTACTTCTGCAAGGTTTCGATCACGAGACGGCTGGCAATGTCGCCGGCAACTCGTCCCCTGTGGCCGTCAGCGATCGCGAACAGGAAAGGGCCCGTGCAGATGTCGTCCACGATGTGTCGGCGCGCGGATCCGAGATAGGCGCGGGAGGCCGAGTTCCAGGTGAGGATCACGATTTCAGCTACCTGCCATTTTGGGACAGGGATTGTCAGCTGATTCGTTCTCGTGCCCTGCGGCTACGGGCTTCGCCGACTTGATGCGTCCGCCATCGCCACCTGACGTCCTATGCATCTGATCTCCAGCAAACAGATTGCCCAGGACTTTTCGCCCGGATCTGCTTAGATTGCCATACATAACCTGAATTCGCAGAGTCATGGACGGGCCTCTGGCGTTGGCCCTGATGGCTCAAGCCTCGGCCGTCTCGACTGAGGCGGTTCCCTCGGAGGCGATTTCCGCCCTGATCATCCCTTTGGGCAGGGTGGCCTGTCGATGCGCTCGGTCGGGCGGCCGCTTCCACGGGGCCTTCGGACGGCGGAGCAACACCTTCCCGGTTGACGAGGTGCCGCCGTCGGCCGTCAGAGCGGCAGTGCCGGACACGAAGCGACTGGTCAGGCAGTTCGCGGGCCTGCTGGGGTCGACCAGGGCTGGCCCGAAACCTGCGCATGAACCTGTGTCGACATCGGAGCCCGTTTCGCCGCGTTCGGTGCTTTCAGCCGATCTCGACGGTGTAGCCGCTGGCCTGGAGGGTGAACAGGCGGGCGTATTCGCCGCCTGCGGCCATCAGTGCGGTGTGGGTGCCCTGTTCGGCGATTCTGCCCTCCGCCAGCACCACGATGAGGTCGGCGTCCTTGACGGCGCTCAGCCGGTGGGAGATCAGCAGGCTGGTGCGGCCGGCCCGATGTTCGCGCAACCTGCGGTGGATGGCGTGCTCGGCCTCCGCGTCGAGCCCGGCGCTCGGCTCGTCCAGGATGAGCAGGTCGCGTTCGCCCCTGATCAACGCTCTGGCCACGGCGAGCCGCTGCCACTGGCCGCCGGACAGCACGACGCCGGAGGTCTCGGCCGCGTCGAGGAAGCGGTTGCTCAGCAACGTGTCGTAGCCGTGCGGCAGGGCGTCCAGCGCCGCGTCCACCCCGGCCAGCCGCGCCGCCGCCCTGACCTGCTCGGGTGAGGCGCCGAGCGAGCCGAGCGAGATGTTCTCCGCCGCGCTGAAGTCGTAGGCCACGTAGTCCTGGAAGACCGCGGTCAGCCGGGAGCGCAGCTCGGCGGGGTCGGCGTCGCGCAGGTCGGTCCCGTCCCAGCGGACCGCTCCGCGCGACGGGTCGTAGAACCGGCACAGCAGTTTGACCAGCGTCGACTTGCCGGCGCCGTTGAGGCCCACGAGCGCGACGCAGGCGCCGTGCGGGATGGTGAGATCCACTCCGCGCAACACCCACGGTCGCCCCTCGCCGTAGCGGAACCAGACGTCTCGTACCTCGATCCCGGAGCGGAGCGCGGGCAGCGGGCGGGGCGGGAGACGTACGGGCAGGTCCGGGGCGGCGGAGACGACGGCGCGGTAGTGTCCGAAGACCAGCAGCGCCTGGTGCAGCCGGGCGAGCTGGGTGACCCCGCCCGACAGCGCGCCCTGCACCCCGGCGACGGCGGCGGCGAAGACGGCCACGTCGCCCACGCCGAGACGGCCGCCGGCGATCGCCCAGATCAGTCCCGCGCCGCCGATCGCCGCGCCGAGCAGGGCCAGCAGCCCGTGTCCCGCCAGCGCGCGCCGTTCCAGGGCCTGCTCCTGGTGGTTGACCGCGCGGATCTCGCCGAGGAGACGGTCGCGCAGGTACGCGCCGAGCCCGAACAGCCGCACCTCCTTGGCCGTCTCGACCTCGGTGAGCAGGTCGGCGTAGAAGATCTGGCGGCGCATCGCCGGGCTGACCTGCCAGGTGAGACGCACCTTGCGCCTGCTCAGCGACAGCTGCACCCCGAGCGACGGCAGCGCGGACAGCAGGACGATCGCCGTCATGACCGGGCTCAGTGCCATGAGCGCGGCGACGAACCCGGCCAGCGTGACCAGCCCGCGCACCAGCGACAGGCCGGGGGCCAGGATCAGGTTGGCCGCGCCCGTCCCGGCCTGCTCGGCCAGTCTGAGCCGGTCGCGGAAGCGGGGGTTCTCGAACGGGCCGAGGCCGACGAAGGCGTTGACCGAGGTGAACAGGCGTTCGCGGGTCAGCAGGTCCATGCCGCGGCGCAGCCGTCCGTCGGTGTATTCGGTGAGATGCGGCAGCAGCGCGGCGACCAGGCCGACCGCGCCGAGCATGATCGTGGGCGCCAGTACGGCACGGCCGCCCGCCAGGCCGTCCAGGATCAGCTTGGTGCACCAGGCGGCGGCCACCGGCATCGTGCCACCGGCGACGACGGCGAGCACCGAGCAGACGGCGGCGAGCGGAGCGGCCCGCCAGGCCAGCCCCCACACCGTCACGGCCCGCCCGGCCAGCCGCAGCACGCCGGGCGAGACCTCGTCTGTCATGCGGTGACGGGGGCGCCGAGCCCGGCCACGGTGACCGCGCGCGACCGGACCCGGCCGGAGTCGTCGAGCAGGTAGAAGGCGGGGAAGGCGGCGTTGGGGAAGGCCAGGCAGACCGGCCCGTTGGCGGGCTCGGCGATCACGGTGGCGCTGCCGCGCAGCGCGTCCGTGTAGCTCTCCCCGCCGGGGCCGGACACGACGGCAAGCACCTGCGAGGGGGAGTAGCCCGCATTGGCGACGAGCTGGAGGAACGGCGGCAGTTGCCCGGGGCAGGCCTGGCACTCGGTGTCGAAGAAGCCGATCACCGCGGGCCGGCCGATCCCGCGCACGTCGGGGACGGTCGAGCCCACCGGCAGCAACGGCGGCCCCGAGGGCGCGGCGTGCTGCTCGGCATGGCGCACCCGGCGGATCACCGCGAACGTCAGCACCAGGTTGAGCGCGCTCATGACGCCCACGATGACCAGGGCTGCGATGACGTACGGCATCAGAGGTTCCTCTCCAGGAGAAGGTCGGCGAGGTCGTCGAAGAGCACCAGCACGGCGGCGAGCACCGCGGCGGCGACCAGCGCCAGCGCCACCCCGGCGAGCTCGACGTGCCCGCCCGGCATCACCCAGCCGGTGACCGCCACCGCGATCAGCAGCAGGTTGCGCACGACCTGGACGCGGCTCAGCGGAGCGGCGGCGACGCCGAAGCACCGGCAGGTGGCGGTGGTGCCACGGCGCAGGGCCAGCAGAATCGCGGCGGCGAAGGCCGCGAGCAACACGGCGGCCAGCACGAACCCCGCGCGCTCGCCCAGGACGAGCAGCACCACGGCGGCGCTCTCGCCGGCTGGCACGGCCACCGCGACCGGCGCGGCGGGCAGGCCGGGAGCCAGACCGGGGACGGAGGACACGAAGGCGCGCCAGCCGGTGGCCTTGCCCGCCAGCGCGGCCAGGAAGACCAGGCAGAGCACGGCCCTGCAGCCCAGCTCTATGTACGGCTCTATGTACGGCATGGCACTCCTTCACGGGTGGGTCCGCCCACGACCCTCTGCGGAGGGGCCGTGGGCGGGGTGTGGAGGGTCAGCAGCACTCGTAGCAGGACACGTAGGTCGTGCAGTCCGGCCGCACGCAGGTCCACGCGGTGTGGTCGAGCCAGTGGTAGCACCAGCACTCGTAGGGGCACCCTCTGGCGTCCGCGGTGCTGGCGGGCAGCAGGGCGCCGAGCATCCGGTCGCCCAACGCCTTCAGTGTGCGAGTCATCCGACCTCCTGGGTGAGAGGGGCTGTATTCGCCTGATCATCACCATCGAGTCAGGAAAGGGGCAATCCTTTCGGACCGCCACCGAAATGCGACAAATCAGGCACTGTATTCGAGGAGTTCGTGCCCCAGCGAGGTGAGCACGTGCCGCACCGCCCGGCCCTCGCGGTAGGTGTTCACGAGCCCGGCCAGCCGCAACGCCGTCACGTGCTCGGACACCGTGGAGGCGCTCACCGCCAGCGACCTGGCCAGCTCGCCGGTCGCCGATCCGCCGCCGATCGAGCGCAGGACCCTGGCGCGAGCCTGGCCGACGACCTGGGCCAGGGCGTCCACCGACCCGGGGCCCCGGGGGCCCTCGTCGCTGACCGGATAGGCGATGACGGCCCTGCTGTCGCCGCGGGGCGGCGACAGGGCGAGGAAGCAGCGGCTGGCGCACATCAGCGGCGAGAACGCCACGCCCCCGTCGCCGAGCTCCACCGGCGACGGGCACAGGTCCGAGGTGTCGATCTGCAGGGCGCAGCCGTACCAGCTCAGCCTGGGGGTGAGCCTGGGCAGCGTACGGCCGAAGCCCCGCACGCAGATCAGCTCGGAGTAGCGGTTCACGTGCGCGCTCAGGCGGCGGTGTATCGCGTCCCACTCGGGGGCCACGCAGCTGACGTAGAAGGCGCGCAGCGCGTCGGCGACGTCACCGAGACCGGGCTGGACGTCGAGCTCGTCGTTGAGCGTGCCCGCCCCGGGCGGCAGCGGCAGGTCGGCCCAGAGGAAGCCGGACACGCTGTGCGGCGCGTGGTGCACACGTCGGACGAACGGCATGGCTCTGGCGGGCGTCCTGCGCGCCAGGTCCCGCCACGGCGATCCGGGTACGGCGAAGCCGGGATGATGCAGGCACAGGGCGGCGAACAGGGTGTGGTGCAGCGGGGAGATGGTGAAGGTGGTCGCGGCCAGTCCTGCGGCAGAAAAGACCAGACGCATATCCCAGCCCCGTTGTCAGGAAATGTCCGGACATATTGGAGTATGCGGCTGTTAAGACGTACTAACAAGGGTGCGTAGGACGACCCCCAGAACCCGGTCGGCCGGGACAAGGCCCCACAACCGCGAGTCCGCGCTGACCTCCCCGTCGCCCAGCACCACGAGCTTTCCGGGCGGCACCGTGGCGGGCAGCCCGGGGCACTGCGGCGGGACCGGCTCGCCCGGCAGCGCCGCGACCCGCTTGACCACCCAGTCGGCGGCCGCGACCGCGGGCAGCGGCCCGTCCCGCCAGCGCATCCCCGGCCCGATCGGCTCGAGCACCACGATCTGCCCGCGCCTGACCACCTTCCCGCGCAGCACCAGCAACCGGTCACCGGGCCGCAACGTCGGCACCATGCTCTCCCCCCGCACGGTGACCACCGCCAGCCGTCGCCTGGCGACGAACACGACAACGACCAGCAGCGCGGAGAACACGGAGAACATGGTGATCATGGGCATGGCGCGAGCGTAAGCGTCCGGCCCATGCGGCTCAAGGCCTCGTCCGGCTGAACGGGAGGGGCTGAAGGCTTGTCCATGACGAACGCCGTCGTCCGGCGGGAGCGACGCTCGGACGGCATGGGGCGCCCGTTGCCCGGGGGCGAACACTCGTGGGCACGGGCGCGGTTCTATGGCGCCGAGGAACACCTCGTCCTTCAGCGCGGAGGCTTGAAGGGCTGACATCGCGGTGGTGATCCACCTAGTCGGGGGAGCGCAGCAGCATTGCCTCCACCTCGGAACCGGCGTCGGCCGTGCAGACGTACGTGGGCTTGCCGGTCGCCGGATCGACGCAGTACAGGGTCGCACGCTTGCCGCACTTCGAGCACCAGGCGTCAGGCCCGCCACCGAGCTCGGCCAGGCCGACCTTGATCTCTGGGATAACAAAAGCCATGCGGGCAGCGTAGGTCGGCCTGGTCGGGACTTCCGGGGTGACAGCGCGTCTTGCGGAATCCATGCCCGCAGATTGTTCGACGCGGGGGTGACAGGCGCGGTGGTGGCGAGGAGGAACCGGCCTGTGGGCCCGCCGTAGGCGCGGGCGCCCCCCTGCCGGCGAGCGTCGCGGGTTCCAGGGTGTGTCTGGCGTTCAACTGGGCGCTGATGGTCCGCCGGAGGTCGGTCGCGTCGGGTGGGTCCGATTCAGCGGCGGTGCCTCCTCATGGCCACTCGCCTGCTCCTGCTTGCTTCTGCCGTCGTCAGCAATACTCGGCAATTGTCTTCTGCCGGAATTCTTTTTCCGAGATCTTCGCCCCACTGGGGGCCGCCACCAGATCCGTGCCGCTCATTTCCGTTGGCGCCGCACCGAACAGGAAACCCTGCCCGATTGGGGCGCCGCTCGTCACCTGCACGTCAACGCTGATATTGGACGGCAGGGGCGACAACAACGGCGACTCTTCCGTCGTGAACCCCTGCGCGTCACCCAAGGTGATCGATCCTTCGCGTTCTGTCGATCGGGTCGGCTGCGAAACCCGCCACACGAGCCGTTCGGTCTGATGATCCTGCACCTCGAACGAGAGGACGTTCTCTCCCTCGCAGAGCGGCACGACGAACCTGAACCGGCCGTCGTCGGTGCGCCCGATGGCCAAGGGGCGAGGCGCGGAATCACCACGCGGCGCCAGGTTGCAGCCGGAAAGCGCGAACATGACGATCGCGGCGAGGATCGAAGGAGAGCGTATGTGGCGTCGGCGACGGTACGTGACTCTGTTCATCACAAGCCTCTCGGCAACGGTGGAGATCGCCCTTCTGGTCCGCCTTCTACTCGGAGACGCCATCGCACGGGGCCTCACGTGCGGCCTCCGGGCGGGAAGTGGACGCCCGGCTTGAGCCCGCCGCAAATCATGAATCCAGCCGGACTATTCAAACCACACCAGCCGCGCCCGGATGAGGATTCCATTGGGAGGACGTGAAGCCATCGCTGAGTAATGACGTGGACGGATGATTCAGGGTTGGATTTTGGCGCGGCGACCCGATTCTCGCAAGTCCTGAAACTCGTGGATGGGCTTCGCGTCCGGCGCACTGGGGAGGCAAAGAGATGCGGTGTCGATGCCAGGTCTTGACGATTGCTCGTGGCCGGTGCTCACCTGAAGGTGTTCTCCTTCCCGAGCGTGAGGAGTCTCCTGCGATGAAGATCCGCCGATTACCTTCCGCTGCACTCGCCCTGGCGCTGAGCGTCGGCGTCCTGGCTGGTGCCACACCCGCTTCCGCTGCCACCCAGACCAGTGCGTCCGTGGCCAGTGCGGGCTGGCCGACACCGGACTGGTACCTGCAGGGCCCCTACTCGACCCTGGCCGCCTGCGACCTCGCCTACGAGGACGCGGCGCAGAACGGCCAATACACCGGGCTCGTCTACTGCCACTGGTTCCGCGGAGGCGGCCCCTACCTGCCGGGCTTCTACTACGAGGTGTACATCCCCTGATCAACGGACGTAGTGGGCGGCGATCCGCACGTTGCGGTAGGCGCAGTCGAGCGACCCGCGGCGCGGCCCCCTGCAACGCGCCGGTCGGCATGCTCGCCGGGGCGGTGTGGCACGGCGAAGGGCGGCACGGCCGGTGGCGGGTGCGGCTTGGCGGCTCTGATCGCCGCCCATTCGTCTCTACCGGCCCCGAGGACCCGATCGCCGTCCGAGCAGGCGAAGGTTCCGCTCCCGACGGCTTCAGGTGTCGGGGCCGGTCAACGGTGCGTTCTTGTCAGAGGTAGGTGCCGTACAGGTCTACGGTGGGCCAGGTCGTCACCGCGTTGGCGGCCTTGTGGAGGGCCGGGTCGATGTCGGCGTAGTTCAGGCCGGAGGCGTCGTCGCGCTGGTTGAAGAGGGCGGCCCAGGTCAGCCCGTCATACCGGCGCACCAGGATGGTGTAGGTGCCGGGGAGGCTGCCGGTGTGCCAGGTGTTGCGGCCGCCGGTGACGTTGCGGACCGACCAGCCGCAGCCGTACCACCAGCCGTCGCCGTTGACGCCGGTCTCGGGCTGGGCGAAGGCCCGGGAGATCGACGTCGAGGTGAGCACTGAGCTTGCGGCGTCGAAGATCCCGGCGAAGCGCACCAGGTCGACCGCCGTACCCAGCCAGCCGCCGTGCGCGTCCATGTTCTCCAGGTTGAACGAACCGTACGGAGCCGGTACGGAGGTGCCGGAGGCGTCGAACACCGTCTTTCCCGTGTACTTCGAGGCGTACGGCACCTCGCCGGCGACGGCGTTGGCCTTGAGCGTGCGCCCGAGCCTCGTCCGGGTGATGCCGCGCGGCCCGAGGATCTTCTGCTGCACGTACGTGCCGTACGGCATGCCGCTGACCTTCTCGATGATCCGGCCGAGCAGCAGGTAGTCGTAGTTGGCGTAGGCGTAGGTGCTGCCGGGGTCGTGGTCCAGGGCGAGGCCGCTGGCGTACCGCATGATGTCGGCCTGGCGGACGGGCAGCGCCGAGCCGAGCGCCCTGGAGATCGCCAGGTCGCTGAACATCGGATCGGCGGTGATGGAGGAGTCCCAGCCGCCCAGGTGCTGCAGCAACCTGAGGACGGTCACGTCCTTCAGCCGCGGATCCACCGTCTTGCCGGACGGCGGCGTCAGGGGGAGCAGGTCGGGCAGCCGGTCGGTGAGCTTGAGCTTGCCGTCCTGCACCAGCTTGAGGATGGCCGCGCCGGTGATGGGCTTGCTCAGGCTGGCGATCCGGAACAGCGAGGTCGGCTGGGTCTTCAGGGTGGTGCTGGTCGTCCACGTGTAGCCACGGGCCAGTACGAGCTTGCCCTTGCGGGCGACGGCGAGCGATCCGCAGGACAGGTTCCGGGCCTGCATGAAAGCCTTCATCGTGCTGTCGAAGCTGCCCAGCCCGGCCGGCAGGGTGCCGGTGGTCCTCCACGTCGCGGCGGCGGCGTGTGCCCGGCCCGGCTGACCGGCGACGAGCCCGGCGCCGGCCAATCCGAGCCCGGCCAGGCCCATCGTCCGGCCGAAATCGCGTCGGGTCAGCCTGTCAGGCATCTGTCTTCCTCCTTGATCGAACAAAACATCACGGGGCAAACTATCTGAAACTCCGTTGCCCTTGGCGCAGACCGCCCGAGCTTGCGGGGGCGCGGCAGTCCGGGCCCGTGGCGATCAGGCCCGTGCGGCCCGGTGCTGATCGGCATCGACGACCGGCGCTTCGTCGTCGTCCCCGGGTGTGAGCAGCCGACCCGTCCGCCTTGCTCGATCGCAGTTCAGGACGTGCGTGACGGGCTTCGCGCCGTGGTCAGGAAGTTCCGGGCCCGGTAGGGCGGTCCCCACCATCCGGAGACCGGGCGGCATGATCGATTCCGGCGCTCGGCAGCCACAGGATGGGCACATCACCTCATCCAAGGGAGTTGCCGGAAACATGCGTAAGTATCTTGCCGCAGCTGCGGCCGCCGTCGTCCTGCTGGGCGCCGCGTCCCCGGCGCTGGCCGTCGCCAAGCCGTCGTCGCCCACCCTGCAACAGCAGGTTGACCGGTTGACCCGGCAGGACGGGTTGGCGGGTGCGCTGGTGTCGGTGCGTGAGCCCGACGGCCGGGTCAGGACGTGGACGTCCGGCGTCGCCGAACGCGGCTCCGACCGGCCGATGGTCGGCGCGGACGCGCACTTCCGCATCGCCAGCGTGACCAAGTCGGTCGTCGCGGCCACCGTGACGCGCCTGGCGGACCAGGGCAAGATCGATCTGGACGCCCAGGCGGAGCGGTACGCGCCCGGTCTGCTCGACGGCAGGCCGATCACCGTGCGGCAACTGCTGACGCACACCAGCGGCCTGCCCGAGTACCTGATGCTGATCGATCCGGCCCGCCTCGGCACCGACGCCGACTTCCTGCGCCTGGCCCTGGACGCCGAGCCCACCGGCGAACCCGGCGAGAAGTGGGCCTACTCCAACACGAACTACCTGGTGGCCGGCATGCTCATCCAGAAGGTCACCGGCAAGGACTTCCGGACGGCCACCCGCCAGGGCGTTCTGAAGAACCTGCGGCACACCTACTGGCCGCGTCAGAACGAGCTGGACATCCGCGGCAGGCACGCCCACACCTACGGCGTGAACCCGTTCGACCCGAAGAGCCAGGGCAAGGTGGTCGACACGACCCTGGAGCCCGGCTACCTCTTCGGCGCCTCGGGCGGCCTGATCTCCACCCCCGACGACCTGAATCGCTTCTGGCAGTCCCTCCCCACCTCCACGATCAAGACCATGCTCGCCCGGACCGTCCCCGCCAACGACCCGCCGAAGGCCGACTACGGCCTGGGCGTCTACTCCTACCCGTTCGCCTGCGGCCCGGCCTGGATGCACGACGGCGGCCTGCCCGGCACCCGCGTCCTCAGCGGCAGAGACCGCTCGGGCCGCGCGGTCACCCTCTACGTGACCGGCACCCCGAAGAACGACGCCCACATCTTCGAAGCCTTCGGCACCGCCATGTGCGGCAGATAGGCGTCGCTGAGGCCGCCCCGCACCACCGGCGTCAACGGCGCAGCAGCAGGCGCAGCAGGCGTAGTGCTCGGGAGCGGCGGCCTGAGTCGGCCGAGAACATGTAGATCATGGCGGGGAGTGTCACCAGCGCGGCGCTCGTCACGACCAGTGCGGCGAGGTGGGGCAGCATCATGATGGAGCTTCCCTTCGAGGGTTCGGCATCACCTCGGCCGTTGCCGAGGGCGCGATATCAGGATGTGGCGCGCCGAAGAGCCGTTGACGATCTCTGCCAAGGTCTTACGTGATCCGATGAACCCGTACATCGGCTGACAGAAACGGACAGCGCCCGGCCCGGATGCCGACGCGAAGAGATCCGTCATGGGCGGGTTTGCGTTCTCCGGGATTCTGGAATCCTGACATCACCATGTCTCCGCAAGCCCCCCTGCCGGAGGATCCCCTGGCCGTTCTGCGTGAACGCCTGCGGGACCTGCATCTCTACGCGGGCGAGCCCAGCAGCCGGGCTCTGGCCAAGCAGACGGGCGCGATGAGCCACTCCACCGCGCACGGGGTGATCCGCTGCGTCAGCCTGCCTCGATGGGGCAACCTGGAGCTCGTGGTGGAGGCGTTGAAGGGCGACGTCATGGAGTTCAAGGCTCTGTGGATCGCCGCCCACAACATGCGTTCGCAGCGCGGTCGCCCGCCGGATCCCGAGATCGGGTCCATGATCCAGGACGCTCAAGGAGCGGTCCCCGAGCCACTGCATGAGCTGTACCGGCCGGTGGACGGGGCGAGGACGGAAGGTCACTCCGGCGCCGTCTGGTCGGTGGCCTTCCATCCGGACGGACGCATCCTGGCCAGCGGCGGCGGCGACGGGACCGTGCGGCTGTGGGACACGGTGACGGCGAGGCCGTGGCGGGAGCCGCTGCTGGGCCATGCGGGTGCCGTCGTGGCGGTGGCCTTCCATCCCGATGGGGATCTGGTGGCCAGTGGCGGCAGCGACAAGACGGTACGCCTGTGGACGATCGACGGGCTGCGACCGGTGGGGGAACCGTTGCACGGCCATGCCGGCACTGTCTGGTCGGTGGCCTTTCACCCGAACGGACGCATCCTGGCCAGCGGCGGCATAGACGGGACCGTGAGGTTGTGGGACACCACTACGGGAAGGCCGTTGAGGGGTCCGCTGACCGATTATGACGGCGCCGGCTGGGCCCTCGCCTTCAACCTCGACGGGCACCTGCTGGCCAACGGCGGGGACGACGGCATGGTCCGGTTGTGGAACACGACGTCCGGGCAGCCGGTCAGTGAGCCGTTGGCGGGTCACAGCGGCGCGGTCGTGACGGTGGCCTTCCATCCGGACGGGCACATCCTGGCCAGCGGCGGCGACGACGAAACGGTACGGTTGTGGGATCCCGCATCGGCACGTGCCACGGCGGACCCCTTCGTCGGCCACATCGGCCCGGTCCGGTCGGTGGCCTTCCACCCGGGGGCGGACCTGGTGGCCAGCGCCGGAGATGACGGGTTGGTCCGGTTGTGGCATCTCGATTCCGGAGAACCAGCGGGGCGGCCTCTTGACGGCCACACCGGTCCCGTCCGGGCCATCGCCTTCCACCCGCACGGCCATCTGCTCGCCACAGCGGGCGCCGACAGGAAGGTGCGGTTGTGGAAGAGCACCCAACCGCCCGACCACCAGGTGCTGTACCGGCGCATCGACAACTTGCACGCCCGGTTACGCGGGGCGAATCCGTAGAGGCGGTCGCTGTCCACGTCGCCGGACGAGGCGGGCGGCTGGGGGTGATCACTCGTCTCTGATCACGGCGGCGAGGAATCGCATGTCCAGCATGCTCTGGGAGAAGGCGACGCCGGTGAGCTTCTTCGCCAACGCGAACGATCGCTGAAAGGGGGCGTGGAGGTTTCGGTTGATCGACACGACCTTCGTCCCTCGGGAGAGACTCGGCAGCAGGCGGTTGAAAGCGACTGATCCTGTCCAGAGTTGGACGAGCACCGTCCAGCCCGCTGTCTCAAGTGCGCCCACGTAGTCACCTTCACTGCGCAGGTTGGCGACGTCGATGCACTCCATCGTTCGTTCCTGGAGACCGTCGAAGGTCACTTGCTCGATGTCGTCGGGCCCCGCGCCGAGGCGGGTCAGCGCTTCGCGAGGGGTGAGGGATCGGGCGAAGGACACACACGAGACCTCATAGAACGGGCCGTACGTGGCCAGCCAGTCGAACTCCTTGTACACCTCAGGCTCCCGCGACCAGTCGGCGGTCGTGCCCGGGAGAGCCTTCCCTGATGAAGGTCATTGGCGCGATCGATGAAGCCAGGTGGCGAGCAGCGAAGCCACGAGCCACGCGGTGACGAGCACAATGGCACGCGCGGCCATGTATGCCGCCGTCAGAAAGCCGTCGATGACGTAGTCGGTGACTGCCTGTCCGAGGAACGTGATCGTGACGAAGAGGGCGACGCCGAGCACGACGTGACCCGGGTCTTGGCCCCTGAACGAGGGACGTCGCGCCATCACCAGGACACCTTCACGCTCGGCCGGCTGCATGTGCCGCTGATCGTAGTATCTGCCGTATCTGTACCCCAACGCCCGCTCGGCCGCGGAGAGCTGGGCCCGGGGACCGAAAGAGCCGTTGCGGGTGACAGGTGGCGGCAAGGGTGCGACTGTGAAGGCAGGGCGACCTGCTGGAGGAGATCGTGGAACACCCCGAGCTGACCACGGACATGGTTCTCGCCGCCGTCCGGGACCACGGATTCGCGGCCTACGACGTCCTGGTCAAGGACTTTCCGTCGGACGTGGTGGTGGCGGAGTTCACGAAGGCGGCCAGGTCGGGCTTCACCAGCTTCGGCGTGGGAGTGCACCTGGCGTCGTTGACGGACAAGGGGCGGGAGCGTCTCGGTTAGGGCCGGTTCGCGGGGTTATCCGGGGTGCCGGATGCCGTCCGCATGACGTGACGGCGCTGCGGAGTCTCGGGAGAGGAAGTACTTACGTGGGGCGTGGTGGCGGCGCTCGCGGGCGCCGCCACCACAGCCGTCACGCGCCTCCGGCCGTCGAGAGCACCCGCGTCAGGCGGGGGCGCGACGGCGGAAGGGCGTGATCACGTGCTGCGTGCCAGTGGCTCCTGACCGGCCTCCGTGCCGATCGCGACGTTGCCGCCGGAGAGGATCGCGACGACGGGCCCCGGCGGCAGGTGCGCCTGGTGGGTGAGGTAGGCGGCGGTGGCCACCGCGCCGCTGGGTTCGGCGCGTTCCCCCAGCTCCCGCTGGAGCAGGCCGGCGGCGGCGTCGATGGCGTCCTCGGTCACGGTCACCATGTCGTCCACGTACCGGTGGATGTGCTCCCAGGCCAGGGCGCCCAGCACCGGGGCGCGCAGTCCGTCGGCCCGGGTGCGGTAGGTCAGTTCCACCGGCCACGCCGTACGCGCGCCCGAGCGGAAGCTGGCCGTCCCGTCGGCGGCCAGCTCGGGCTCGACGCCGATCACCCGGATCGCCGGGTCGGCGGCCTTGACCGCCACCGCGATCCCGGCCAGCAGCCCGCCGTTGCAGACGGGCACCAGGACGGCCCCCGCGTCCGGCAGGTCCAGGCAGATCTCGGTCCCGGCGCTGCCGTGCCCGGCGATGACGTCGAACGCGTCGGAGCCGATCACCGTCGCGCCGAACCGGTCGGCCAGCGCCAGGCACGCCTCCTCCCGCAGTGCGGGCGGGACGATCACCACCTCGGCGCCGAGCCGGCGCGCGGCGCGTACCTTCAGCTCCGGCGCCGTGTCCGGCAGGACGACGGTCGCCCGCACCCCGTGTTCGGCTGCGGCGTAGGCGATGGCCTGGGCGTGGTTGCCCGACGACTGCGCGACCACGTGCCGGACGCCGCGCCCGGCCAGCCGGCCCACGGCGTTGGCCGCGCCGCGTACCTTGAACGAGCGAGTGGGCTGCCGGTTCTCCGGTTTGACCCAGAGCCGCTCGCCGGGCAGGCGCAGCAGCGGCGTGCGCCGGACGTACGGCGCGATGCGCTCACCGGCCGCCCGGACGTCGTCGGCGGCGACAAGCCGCGCCCCCGCCACCCCCGCCGCGCCCGGACGCCCAGCGCCGCCGTCCATATGTCCAGCGCCGCCGTCCTTGCGCCCGGCGCCGTCGTCCATCAGTTCAGTGCTCTCGTTCATGCGCTCAGCACCCTTTCCTGGATGGCGTCCAGGTCGGCCGCGGCCTCCGAGGGCGGGGCGGCGTCGGGGACGAGGTCCTCCAGGTGATGCAGCGGCCGGTGCCGCAGCCCCAGCAGCCCCCACAGCACCAGGAACACGCCGCTGGCGAGCAGCACCAACCCCGCGCCCCCGCCGGGCCCGCCGGCGAACCGTCCGGCCCAGTCCGCCAGCGGGCCGGCGGAGAGGAAGCCGATCGGCTGCATGGCCGTGGCGATCATGATGTTCACCGCGAGCACCCGCCCCTGCAGCTCCGGACCCACCTTGACCTGGATGATCGACAGCCAGTGCGCGTTGCCGATGCTCATGCACGCCAGCCGGACGAACAACCCGGCCGCGACCAGCCACACGACCGGCCACACGCCCATCAGCACCACGCCGAGCCCGGACCCGACGACGAAGCCGATCATGCCGGTGGCCCGCCGCCGGGTGCCGCCCCACACCAGCACCACGCCGGTGCCCACGGCCGCGCCGACGCCGCCGACGGCGGTCACCGCGCCGAGGTCCGCCGAGTCGCCGATGGCCAGCACGACCGGGGTGACCAGCACCCACATCAGCGCGGTGCAGAAGTTCACCACCGCGAAGTAGAGCGCCATCACCAGCAGCGGACGCCGCCGGCGCAGGAAGCGCCACCCGCCGGTGAGCGCCGCCATGAACGTCTCCTCGCGCCGGTGGAACAGCCGGTCGGGGAAGCGCACCAGCAGCAGCGTCAGCACGCCGACCGCGAACGTGGCCACGTCCACGGCCACCACCGCCGACAGCCCGAACAGGCCGATCAGCGCGCCGCCCGCGAGTGGCGCGACCACGTTGCCCGCGCCGAAGCCCACGTTGGCCAGCGCGTTCGCCTGCGGCAGGTACGGTTTGGGCACCAGCTGCGCGATCGCCGCCAGCCAGGCGGGCTGCTGGAACGCCGACACGACCGAGGTCACGCCCACGATGAGGCAGACGTTCCAGAACTCCAGCCGATCGGTGGTCAGCAGCAGCACCAGCGCCACCATGGCCAGCCCGGACAGCGCGTCGCAGGCCAGCATGATCTTGCGCCGGTCCACCCGGTCGGCCAGCGCGCCGCCCAGCGGGGTGAGCAGCACGGCCGGGATCTGCGCCAGCATCGTGACCAGCGCCAGATCCAGGATCTCGCCGCTGCGCTGGTAGGCCCACACGCCGAGCGCGAACGAGCTCAGCGCCGTCCCCAGCGCCGAGACGATCTGCCCGCCCGCGACGGTGTAGAAGGACCCCAGCTTGGTGCGTTCGGGTGGGCGCACCGGGTCGGGCAGCGTTCCGGCCGCCCAGCGGGTCAGGTGCGCCAGCACGACGGCGGCCAGCGGTTCGGCCTGGTGGCGCAGGAAGTAGTGGCCGGCCCTGGGCAGCACGGCCCGCTCCACCCGCGGCGCGAACGCCGCCCACTCGGTGTAGCGCTCCTCGTGCAGCTCGGTGGCGCGGTCGCGTTCCCCGACCAGGCTCAGGATCGGGGCGCGCAGCGGCGTGCCGTCGCCGGCCAGCTCCTGGCCGAACCACTCCTGCGCCTGGTCGGCGTCGTGCCGCATGGCGCGTACGGCGGTGCGCTTGGCGGCCTCGTCCATGTCGTCGAGCAGCCCGCCGGAGGCGCGCAGCGCGTCGCGGAACATCCGGTCGGACACCCAGCGGTCGCCGCCGAACAGCCGCCTGACCATTCCGGGCAGCCGTGCGGCCGGGAAGCTGGCGGCGGCGATCACGCCCAGCACGGGCACGCCGTCCGCCTCCAGCTTCCGCGCCAGCGCGACGGCGGGCGCGGAGCCCACGCAGTGGCCGTAGATCGCGACCGGGCCGGACGCGGTCGCCGCCACCTCGGCGGCCAGCACGTCCACCAGCTCCTCCAGCGGAAGCGGCAACTCGTCGGGGCGGGCGGGATCGTGGCCGGGCAGCTCGGCGGAGAGCACCTCCACCCGGTCGCCCAGCGCCTGGGCCAGCGGCTGGTACACCGCCGCCGACCCGCCGCCGTACGGCACGCACACCAGCGTGAACTCGGCGGTCCGGCCGCCGCCCAGGCGGTGCAGCAGCCCGCCGCCGTCCTCGCGGCCCAGGTACGCGGCCAGCTCGGCCACGGCGGGCCGGGTGAACAGGTCGATCACCCGCAGCCCGCGGCCGATCTCCTTGACCGCGCGCACCGCGGCGAACGAGTCGCCGCCGAGGGCGAAGAAGTCGTCGCCCGCCCCGACCCGCTCCACGCCGAGCACCCGGGCGAAGGCCCCGGCGACCAGCTCCTCGTTCGGTGTCGAGGGCGCCGCGTACGCGGCCTGCTCGGCCACCGGCTCGGGCAGGGCGGCCCGGTCGATCTTCCCGTTCGGGTTCAGCGGAAGCCGGTCGAGGGCCACGACGTGCGCCGGGACCATGTAGTCGGGCAGCCGCTCACGCAGCGCCGAGCGCACGGCCGCGGCCTCCACGGTCGCGGGCGTCACCCACGCGGCGAGCTGCCTGGCCTTGCCCTCCCCGACGGGCAGCACCACGGCCTCGGCGACCTGTGGCAGCGCCCGCAGCGCGGTGGTGACCTCGCCCAGCTCCACGCGGTAGCCGCGGACCTTTACCTGGTCGTCCACCCGGCCGCGGAACTCGATCCGCCCGTCGGAGGTGACGCGCAGCAGGTCGCCGCTGCGGTAGCAGCGTCCCTGCCCGGTCAGCGGGTCGGGGACGAACCGCTCGGCGGTCAGCTCGGGCCGGCCGATGTAGCCGCGGGTGACCCCGGGGCCGCCGACCACCAGCTCGCCGGGCACGCCGGGCGGCACCGGCCGGAGCTCGGCGTCCACCAGGTGCCCGTACACGCCGGGCAGCGGACGGCCCAGCGGCACGATGCCGGTCCGCCGGTCGGCGGGGATCTCCTCGGTGTCGCACACCAGGCAGATCATCGTGGACTCGGTGTGGCCGTAGTGGCTCTGGATCCTGAGCGCGGGCCGGGCCGCGCGGGCCCGCTCCACCAGGTCCCACGGGCACGCCTCGCCCGCCAGGATCAGCAGCGCGCGCGGCAGCACGGCGGCCAGGTCGCCGCCCGAGGCCAGCAGCTCCAGGTGGCTCGGGACGCACTTGACGACGTCCACCCGGTGCTCGGCCAGGTAACCGGCGAACGCGGCCGGGTCCATCGCGGTCTCGCGCGGCACCAGGTGCACCGTCCCGCCGGTGGTCAGCGCGCCGAACACGCAGGTCAGGCCGAAGTCGGCGGCGGGCGTGGAGACCACCGCGAACGACCCGCCGGGCACGCCGATGCGCGGCAGCATGCCGCCCAGGTAGTTCAGGACGCCACGGTGCTCGGCGGCCACCGCCTTGGGCGTGCCGGTGGACCCCGACGTGAAGATCACGTGGTGCAGGTGCTCCGGCAGCACCTCGACCCGGGGCCGGGTGTCCGGCAGGGACGGCGGCCGGTCCAGCGCCAGCACCTGCCTGCCGTCCCCGATCAGGGGCGCGAACTCGCTCACCGTCACCACGGCGCGCACCCCGGCGGCCTCCAGCATCGCGGCGATCCGCGCCGCCGGGTACGCCGGGTCCATCGGCAGGTAGCCGCCGCCCGATTTCTGGATGCCGAACAACGCGCACGCCAGGTCCGCGCCCGGCTCCAGCAGCACGCCGACCGGCTCGTCGGCGCTCACCCCTGCCGCCAGCAGCCAGTGGGCGATCCGGTTCGCGGCCGCCTCCAGCTCCGCGTAGGTCAGGGCACGGTCGGCGCCCACCACGGCCGGGGCGCCGGGAGTCTCGTCCACCCAGCGTTCGATCAGGTGGTGCACCGCCCCGGCGGGCGGCTCGGGCGCCGGTCCGCCGGCCACCGCCGGGCCGGTCACCGGCTCCAGCGGCACCGCGCCCACCGGCGCGTCCAGGTCGGCGAGCAGCCCGTCGAGCAGGGCGGCGTACCAGCGGGTCAGCTTGGCCGCGGTGCCCGGTTCGAACAGGTCCGTCCGGTAGGCGAGCCCGCCGCGCAGCGGCGCGCCCGGCCCGTCGTCCACGACGTGCCAGCTCAGGTCGAACTTGGTGGTCAGCTCCGGCAGGTGGATCTCGGACGCCTCCAGGCCGGGCAGCTCCGCCCCGGCCACGCCGGGGACGTAGTTGAGCATCACCTGGAACAGCGGTGTGGCCGCCAGGTTCCGCTCCGGCCGCAGCCGGTCCACCACCCGGTCGAACGGCGTGCCCGCGTGCGCGAGCGCGCCCAGGGCGGACTCCCGCGCGCGGGCCAGCAGGTCGCGCCCGGTCGGGTCGCCGCCCACGTCGGTCCGCACGACCACGGTGTTGAGGAAGCAGCCGACCACGCCTTCGGTGTCGGGGTGGTCGCGGCCGGAGACCGGCACGCCGACCGCGATGTCCGCGCTCGCCGACAGCCGGGCCAGCAGCGCCTGCAACCCGGCCAGCAGCACGATGAACGGCGTGGACCGGTAGGCGGCGGCCACCGCCCTGACCCGCTCGCTCAGCTCCGCCGGGAGTACCAGGTCGAGCGCGGCTCCGCCCGGGTCGGGCACCGCGGGGCGCGGCCGGTCGGTGGGCAGGTCGAGCACCGGCGGCAGGCCGTCCAGGTGCCCGGCCCACCAGTCCAGGTCGGCCGGGTCGGGGACCGGCGACACCTCGGCGTACTGCGCCGGGGGCGGGTCGAGCGGCGGGCGCAGGCCGAGGCGGGCGGCGTACAGGCCGGACAGCTCCGACAGCAGCAGCCCGCGCGTCCAGGCGTCGGTGGCGATGTGGTGGAAGGTGAGCGAGAGCACGTGCTCGTCGTCGTCCCCAGGTTCGCCGACGGCGAGCAGCACCGCCCGCATCGGCGGCTCGCGGTCCAGCGCGAACGGCGTCGCCAGGTGCCCGGCCAGCACGTCCTCGACCTCGGACCGGTCCACGCGCGCGGTGGAGACGGGCACCTCAGCGGCGTCCCGCACCACCATGACCGGCTCGGGGCCGGAGTCGTCGACCACGCCGCGCAGCACGTGGTGCCGTCCGGCCAGGTCGCGTACCGCGTCCAGGAGCGCCTCCGAGCGCAGCGGGCCGCGCAGCCGCAGCGCCACCGGCACGTTGTAGGCGCTGCTGTCCGGTTCGAGCTGCGCCAGGAACCACAGCCTGGCCTGCACGCCGGACAGCGGCACCGGCCCGTCCGCCGGCGCGCGCCGCACGCGCGCGGCGGCGGCCGGGCGGGGAGCGCGGCGGCCAGGTCGGCCAGCACCGGGTGCTCGAACAGCAGCCGCACCGGCACCGCCGCGCCCAGCCGCTCCCGCAGCCGCCCGGCCACCCGGGTCGCCGCGAACGAGTGCCCGCCGAGGGCGAAGAAGTCGTCGTCCGCCCACACCTCCGCGAGTTCGAGCACGTCGGCCCAGACCTCGCCGACCAGCCGCTCGGCGGGTGTCCCGAGCGGCACCCGCACCGCGGGCCCCGCCTCGGGCACGGGCAGCGCCGCCCGGTCCACCTTGCCGTTCGGGGTCAGCGGCAACGACTCCAGCACGCCGATCGCGGCCGGCACCATGTAGTCGGGCAGCCGCTCGCGCAGCGCCGACCGCACCTGGGCGACGTCCACCGTCGCGGGCGTCACCCAGGCGGCCAGGCGGCGCTCCAGGCCGTCGCCGACCGGCTGCACGTACGCCTCCGCGACCTGCGGCAGGGCCCGCAACGCCGCGGCGACCTCGCCCAGCTCGACGCGGAAGCCGCGCACCTTCACCTGGTCGTCGATCCGCCCCAGGAACTCGATCAGCCCGTCCCCGGTCACCCGGACCCGGTCGCCGGTGCGGTACCAGCCGCCGGTGAAACGTTCCGCGGTGAGGTCGGGACGGCCCAGGTAGCCGCGGGCCACGCTCGGCCCGCCGATCCACAGCTCACCGGGCACGCCGGGCGGCAGCGCCCGTCCGGACGGGTCGGCCACCCGGCACACCACGTCGGCCAGCGGCCGGCCCAGCGGCGCCCGGCCCGGTCCCAGCTCGGCCAGGGCCTCGCCCGCGTCGCAGGCCAGCACCGACACCGTGGTCTCGGTGGGGCCGTAGTGGATCTGCACCTCCAGGTCCGGCCGTGCCGCCCGGACCCGCGCGACCAGGTCCGCCGGCACCGCCTCGCCGGCCAGGATCAGCAGCTTGCCGGGCAGCGCGGCCGTGCCGAGGAGTTCGAGCTGGCTGGGCACCATCTTGATCGCGTCCACCGGGTGCGCCGACAGGCGGGCGGCGAACGCGGCCGGGTCGGTGGCCGTCTCGTGGTCGATCAGGTGCAGGGTGGCGCCCGTGGTCAGCGCGCACCACACGTTCGTCATGCCCAGGTCGGCGGCGGCGGTGGAGACCAGCGCGAACGACGTCATCCCCGCGGGGACGACCTCGGCCACCGCGCCGAGATAGTGCGTGATGTGCCGGTGCTCGACCGCGACGCCCTTCGGCCGCCCGGTCGAGCCCGAGGTGTAGATGACGTACGCCAGGTGCTCCGGCCGCACCGCCACACCGGGACGCTCGCCGGACGCCTCCGCCGCGGCGGCGAGCTCGGTACCCGTGAGCACGATCCGCGCTCCGGCGTCGGCCACCACCGCCTGGTTGCGCCGCTCCGGGTAGACCGGGTCGAGCGGCAGGTAGGCGGCGCCCGCCTTGAGCACGCCGAGCATGGCGACCACCAGCTCGGGCCGCCGCTCCAGCAGCACGCCGACCGGCTCCTGCGGCCGCGCCCCGCTCTCCAGCAGCCAGTGGGCCACCTGGTTGGCGCGGCGGTCCAGCTCCGCGTAGCTGAGCGAGCCGACCGCGACCGCGTGCGGCCGGGTGTCGGCCATCCGCTCGACCAGCGTGTGCAGCGGCACGTCCACGGGCAGGTCGGCGTCCCGGCCGCGCAGGTCGTCGCCGGCCGGCAGCCGCACCGGCGCGCCGGGGTCGGTGAGCATGCCGTCCAGCAGCTCCAGGTACCAGCCGGCGAGGCGGCGCACGGTGGCCTCGTCGAACAGGTCCGTGCGGAAGCGTAACTCGCCCGAGAAGCGGGTGCCGTCGTCGCCCAGCTCCAGGTTCAGGTCGAACTTGGCGGTCGGCGCGGGCGGCGACCCGGCCTCGACCTCCAGCCCCGGCAGCGACAGCGGCGCGCCGGTGTCGTAGACGTTGAGCATCACCTGGAACAGCGGCGTGACCGCGAGGTTCCGCTCCGGCTGCAGGCGTTCCACGACCCGCTCGAACGGCGTGCCGGCGTGCGCGAACGCGTCCAGCGCCGCCGTACGCGCCCGTGCCAGCAGCTCGGCGCCGGTCGGGTCGCCCGCGGTGTCGCCGCGCACCACCAGCGTGTTGATGAAACAGCCGACGACCCGCTCGGCGTCGGGATGGTGGCGGCCCGCGTGCGGCACGCCGACGGCGATGTCGTCGACGCCGGACAGGCGGCTCAGCAACGCCTGCAGCCCGGCCAGGAACACCATGAACGGCGACGTCCCGGCCACCGCGCGCACCTTCGCCGACAGCGCCTCGGGCACCTCCACCGCGACCGCCGCCCCCTCCCAGGTGGGGACGGCCGGGCGCGGGCGGGCGAGCGGCAGGTCGAGCACCGGCGGCAGGCCCGCCAGGTGACCGGCCCACCAGTCGAGGTCGGCGTCGGGCCGCCCGGCCTCCCACGCGGCCACGTCCGCGTACTGCAGGGCGGGGGAGCGGGGGGCGGCTCCAGGCCGAGGCGGGCGGCGTACAGGTGGGCGAGATCGTCCAGCAGCACGCGTTCCGACCAGGCGTCGGTGGCGATGTGGTGCAGGGTGAGCGCGAGCACGCACTCCTCGTCGCCGAGCCGGAACACCGTGGCCCGCAGGGGCGGCTCGGCGTCCAGCCGGAACGGCCGCCAGGCGTGTTCGGCCAGCTCCCGCTCCAGCTCCGCCGGGCCGGCGGCCGCCATGTCGACCACCGGCACCGGCACGGCGGCGACCGGCCGCACGCGTCCGTCGTCGATGACGCCGCGCAGGATCCAGTGCCGCTCCGCCAGGTCCGCCACCGCGCCGGTGAGGGCGGCGACGTCCACCGGGCCGCGCAGCCGCAGCGTCAGCGGCACGTTGTAGGTGGGCGTGCCGGGCTCCAGCTGGGCCAGGAACCACAGCCGCTCCTGAGCCGGCGACAGTGGCATGTCCGCGGCCGAGGTCGCCGGGATCCGGGGGACGGCGGCCTGCTCCTTCTGCTTCAGGGCGGCGGCGAGCCTGGACCGGACGAGTTCGGCGATCCGGTCCTCACGTACCTCGGTCATCCCTCGATCCCCTCCATCAGGTCGGCGGCCAGCAGTTCCTCCAGCGCGGCGGCGAAGTCGGCCAGCACCGGCCGGTCGAACACCAGCCGCACGGGCACGGTGACCTGCAACATCTCGCGCAGGCGGGCGGCCACCCTGGTCGCGGCGAACGAGGCTCCGCCGAGGGCGAAGAAGTCGTCGCCGGCCCAGACCTCGGGCCGTTCGAGCACCTCGGCCCAGACGGCGGCCACCAGGAGCTCGGCCTCGGTGGCCGGTTCGACCCGCGCCGGGGCCGGGCCGGTGTCCGGCTCGGGCAGCGCGTGGCGGTCGACCTTGCCGCTGGGCAGCATGGGCAGGGCCGGCAGCGCGACCCAGCGGCGCGGCACCATGTGGCCGGGCAGCCGGGACCGGGCGTGCCGCTCGACCGCGGCCAGGTCCGCCGTCTCCGGCGCGACGTAGCCGACCAGGTGGGCCTGCGCGTCCGTGCCCGCCACGGTCACCGCGGCCTCGGCGATCTCGCGCAGCACGGCCTCGATCTCGCCCAGCTCGATCCGGTAACCGCGGACCTTCACCTGGTGGTCGCGGCGGCCGTGGAACTCCAGCGTCCCGTCCGGCCGCCAGCGGGCCAGGTCACCGGTGCGGTAGCAGCGGCCGTCCGGCGTGAACGGGTCGGCCACGAAGGCGGTCGCGGTCAGGTCAGGACGGCCCCGGTAGCCGCGGGCCACCCCGGCGCCGCCCAGCAGCAGCTCGCCGACCGCGCCCGGCGGCACCAGCCGCAGCCGCGCGTCGACCACGTACGCCCGCTCGCCCGGCATCGGCGACCCGATCGGCACCCGGTCGCCCTCGTGCGCGCGCACCCGGTGCAGCGTCGAGGTGACGGTGGTCTCGGTGGGCCCGTAGGCGTTCCACAACTCGCCGACGCGCAGCAGGATCTGCTCGGCCAGCGCCGGGTCCAGCGCCTCCCCGCCGGCGACGGCGCGCAGCGCCGGGTCACCCGCCCACCCGGCCGCGATCAGCATCCGGTACGCGGTCGGCACCAAGTCGATCACCGTGGCCGCGCTCGTGGTGATCAGCTCCGCCAGCGCGTGCCCGTCGGTGGCCGTGGCCCTGTCCACCACCACCGACGTGCCACCGGCGGCCAGGACGCTCCACAGCTCGGAGGCCGAGGCGTCGAAGCTCAGCGGCGCGACCGCGGGCTGCACGTCGGCGGGGCCGAGGCGGAGCGTCGAGATCATCCCGGCCACGAGGGCGGCCAGGGCGCCGTGGGTGACCTCGACCCCCTTGGGGGCGCCGGTGGAACCGGAGGTGTAGGTGACGTACGCCAGGTCCGCGGCGTGCACCTCGGGCAGGTCCGCGCGGGGGCCCGCCGCGAGCCGGTCCGCGTCGAGCGTCACCGGCCCGTCGTTGTCGGGTGCCGTCTCCAGGGGCGTCTCGCCGCGGGTGAGGACCACGCGGGCGCCGGCGTCCACGGCCAGCAGGCGCAGCCGCCCGGCCGGGTGTTCCGGGTCCAGCGGCAGGTACGCCGCCCCCGCCCGCCACACGCCCAGCAGCACCGCGGCCAGCATCTCGTCCCGCGGCACGTGGACGCCGACCACGTCGCCGCGCGACACCCCGTGCGCCAGCAGCCCGGCCGCGATCCGGTCGGCGCGGTCGTTCAGCTCGGCGTGGGTCAGGGCGGCGCCGTCCGGGCCGACCACCGCCGTGCCCGCCGTGCCGCCCGCGTTCGCCGCGAGCGACAGCGGCACCGGGGGCAGGTCGTCCGGCAGCCGCGGTCCGGCCGCGCGGGCCAGCAACGCGGCGCGCTCGTCCGGGGTGACCGGCTCGAACGTGGCGATCGCCAGGTCCGGCTCGGCCACCACGCGCCGCAGCAGCCACAGCAGCCGGTCCAGGTACGCCCCGGCCGCCTCCCGGCCGAGCAGCGCGACCGCGTACTCCAGGTGCAGCTCGGCGCCGGCGGCCGTGCGGTTGACGAGCACGCTGAACTCGTGCACCGCCGCGCCCGGGCCGATCTCGGTCAGCAGTTCGAGGCAGCCGGCGCGCACCGGCACCTCGGCGTGCTGCATGGCCAGCAGCACCGGGGCGCGGGGCACGTCGGCGGGCGGGACCTCCTGGTGGACCAGCGCCCGCGTGGCGGCCTGCCCGGCCTGCCGGACCAGGTCGCGGAAGGTCGGCGCGGCGTCCGGCCGCAGCCGTACCGGCACCGTGTCGATCAGCGGCCCGACGACCCGGGCCAGCTCCGGCCGGGCGCGCCGTGCCGCGACCATGCCGACCAGGGTGTCCGGTTCCCCGGCGGCCAGGGCGAGCGCGGCCAGGTACACCGCGTACGGGGTCGCCCCGCACGCGCGGGCCAGCGCGGCCACGTCGTCCGTGAACTCCTCGGTCAGCGGCCTGATCACCCGGCACGTCGTCAGGTCGCCGGGCGGCGGTCCCGCCACCGGCGCCCCCGCCAGCTCGCCGCGCCAGAACTCCCGCAGCCGCGCGAGGTCGGGCCGGTCCTCCTGCTCGCGCACCGCGACGTCGCCGAGCTGCACCGCCGGCTCGGGCACGGGCTCACCCGCCAGCTCGGCGGCCAGCTCGTCCATCAGCACGCCGGTCGAACCGCCGTCGAAGGCGATGTGGTCCGTCACGAGCACCAGCTCGGCCACGCCCTCTCCGACGGGGCACAGGCTCGCGCGCAGCAACGGCACCTCGGTCGTCACGTCGAACACGTGCTCCACCGCGGCCCGGGCCACCTTCACCGGGTCCGCGCCCGCCGGATGCTCGGCCAGGGGGACGGCGACGGGCGGGTGCACGACCGCGTACGGGACGCCGTCCTCGCCGGCGGAGATCGTGCTGCGCAGGGCCTCGTGCCGGCGCAGGACCGCGTCCAGCGCCCGGCGCAGCGGCGCGCTCCCGCTCAGGCCGCGCACGCGCAGCCGGATCGACACGGTGGTGACCGGGCTGTGCGGGTGGAGCTGGCGCAACGTCCAGAACTCGCGTTGCGCGGCGGTGAGCGGGTGCCGGGTCCGGCCGGTCCGCCGCACGGGAGCCGATCCCGGCTCACCCAGGCGCGCCGCCAGCCCGGCGGCGGTCGGCTCGGTCAGGAACGTCGCCAGGGGCACGGTGTGCCCGAGCCGCCGGGACAGTTCGGTCACCACCCGGGCGGCGGCCAGCGAGTGCCCGCCCAGGTCGGCGAACCGGTCGTGCACGCCCACCTCCGGCAGGCCCAGCACGTCCGCGATCACCTCGGCCACCTGGCGCTCGTCGTCCGTCCGGGGCGCGACCGGCGCCGCGCTCCCCGTCCGGGCGGCGCCCAGCTTGGGCAGGGCCGCGCGGTCCACCTTGCCGGTGGGGGCGATCGGCAGGTCGCCGGTCACGCCGATCCTGGCCGGGACCAGGTGGTCGGGCAGCCGGTCACGCAGCCAGTCGCGCAGCTCGGGCTCGGTCACGCCGGAGGCGGCCACGTGCGCGACGAGGTAGGCGATGCCGTCGTCGTCGGTGTGCGCCAGGACGACGGCGCGGCGCACCGCGGGATGGCGGTCCAGCGCCGACTCGACCTCGCCCAGCTCCACCCGGTAGCCGCGGATCTTGACCTGGTCGTCGGCGCGGCCCACGTAGCGCAGCTCGCCGTCCACCCGTCGGACCAGGTCGCCGGTGCGGTAGACGCGGGTGCCGTCCGGGTCGGTGCCGAACGCCTGCGAGTCGTGGCCCAGGTAGCCGCGGGTCACGTTCGGGCCGCCGATCCACAACTCGCCGACCTCCCCGTCCGGGACCGGGCTGCCGGCGGCGTCGCGCACGCTGAGCAGCGCGCCCGCCATCGGCCCGCCCAGCGGCGGGTCGCCCCGGTGGTCGCGGCTCACCTCGAACAGGGTGGAGCCGGTGGTGCACTCGGTGGGGCCGTACATGTTGAGCACCCGGCGCACGCCCGGGTTGGCGTACACGCGCGCGACCAGCGCGGCGGTCAGCCGCTCGCCGCCGGACAGCACCATGCGCACGCCGTCCGGCAGCGGCTCGCGCAGCAGCACCGACAGCGCGGACGGGACTCCGAAGACCGTGCGCACCTCGTCGCGGGCCGGCAGCGTCGGCAGCGCCAGCACGTTGTCCGCCATGATCACGGTCCCGCCCGCGAACAGCGGCGTGAAGATCTGGGTGATCGAGGCGTCGAAGCAGATGGAGGAGCCGGCGAGCATGCCGCTCAGCTCCTCGGCGGTGTAGGCGGACGCCTCCCAGCGCACCAGGTTCAGGGTGTTGCGGTGCTCCACGACCACGCCCTTGGGGCGGCCGGTGGAGCCGGAGGTGTAGATCAGGTACGCGGCGTCGCCCGGCTCGCCGGGCACCTCGGGCCCGTGCGCGGCGGGCGTCACGTCGTCGACGAGCACGGTGTCCGCGCCGGTCGGCGCCGCGGTCTCGCGCCGCGCCGCCGAGGTGACCACCGCGTTCATGGCGGCGTCCTCGGCCATGAAACGTAAGCGCTCCGCCGGATAGGCCGGATCCAGCGGCACGTAGGCCGCGCCCGCCTTGAGCACCCCGATCAGCGCGGGCACCAGCCACTCGTCGCGGTCGAGGCAGATCCCCACCAGGTCGCCGCGTCCCACACCCCGCGCGGCCAGGGCGTTGGCGATCCCGTTGGCCCTGCGGTCGAGTTCGGCGTAGGTCATCCGGCTCGTGCCCGCGACGACGGCGAGGCGATCGGGCGTCCGCCGGCACTGCGCCTCCAGGGCCTCGTGGAGGCGTCCCGGCGAGTCGGTGGGAGGGCGGTTCGCGCCCGTCACATCCGTATTCATGTGTCCTCTTTCCAGCAAAGGTCAAACGTGCCCGGGTGGGCGGTCGGGAACGGCCCGTTCCTCGGGGACGGCACGCGGGCCCGGGCGAGGTCGTCGCTGGGCGCGTGGGGTCGTGCGGGGTCGTGCGGGCGGTTCAGTGTCGCGCGGTCGGCGGGTGTGGCGGGGGGCGTTCGCGGCATATGTCGTGTTCTGCGGTTACGTGCTCCTTTCGCCCACAGTCGTCCGCACAACAGCATCGGCGACCCGGCTTGCCGCTGACTTGGAACCTGCCATGATCTTGCTTGCAGGAGGGCGCGCCATCGGCCGATCGGCGCGACGGCTTGGCGGGTGGTCAGCGACGTCCCGGTGCCCAGCGTCGGCCGGAGCGCGCGAACCTCCTGGGCCGGCGACAGGCAAACCCTGGGCTCCGGACGTGGGCGAGGAGTGCGGCCTTCTCGCCACTGCTCCGGAACGCCAGACTGAATGATCCTCTTCGCCGGGGCCGTCTCGCAAACGGGGTCGAAAGGCGCAAAGAGGGCGGAACGTAGGGGAGTCGCTCGTCAACTCAGCGCAACAGAAAACGCGGACGGGCAAGCACATCCGGCGCGGGACGGTGACGTCGGGAGCGCGACGGGAAAGGCCCGGTCCTCAGGCGTTGGCGCAGAGGATGGCTCGGAAGAAGAAGGCCCCCGCCGGGGTCGGGCCCCGGCGGGGGAGGGGCGGCGTCACGGACGCCGTGCCGTGCGTGGTCGGGGACGGCGTGGCCGCCCCGCTCGCCGCCCGCACGTGGCGCCGCGGCGTCCGGGTCCTGCTCCCGCCCGCGATGGCCAGGCCGCTGACGCGGCCGGCGGGCGGGAGAGGAGGGACGTCACGCGGCGGCGACGTGCCGTGATCAGCCGGTGTAGCGCGGCTTGACGGCGACCGGCTCCTTCGGGCCCGCCGTCCGCTCGACCGTGGGCCGGCCTTCCGCGGGCACCGGGGAGGGCGCCGCGGAGGGGACGGCGGCGGGCACTGCGGCGGGCACTGCGGCGGGCACCGCGGCTGGCACTGCGGCGGGCTTCTTGGGCTCGGCCGAGGCCGTCCCCGAGAACCCGGCGAGGCCGGCCGCGAGGGCCAGCGCCGCGCCGGCGCCGACGAGCATGGTCCTGATCTTCATAGGGTTCCTCTCATCCTTCGAGCAGGGCCTCAGCCCTTGACGACGACCGGAGTGCCGATCGCCAGGTTCTTCGCCATCCAGGTGATGTCGTCGTTGCCGACCCGGACGCAGCCGTGGCTGGCCCGCGTGCCGATGGCGGAAGGCTTGTTCGTCCCGTGGATCGCCAGCTGGCCGGGGCCGCCGGCGAAGCTCTTCAGCACCGGCGAGAAGCCGCTCAGCCCGAAGGCGTAGGCGCCGTAGGCCCCGCCGTCACCGGTGGGCTTCACCAGTTCGGTGAAGAAGTAGCGGCCCGGAGGCGTCGGCGTCCCGGCCTCGCCGGTCGCGACCTTGCCCGTCCTGACCGGCCGGTCGCCGTCGTAGACCGTGAAGCGGAACGCCCCGCGGTCGATCTCCACGCGGTGGGAGGTCTCGGCGAGCGTCACGTCGGCGGCCTTGATCCAGCCCTTGCTGCCGTTCGGCCGGATCGGCAGCAGCACCTGGAGCCAGTCGCCCTCGTCGCGTTCCACCAGGAAGACGCGCGTCGTGCCGTAGTCGTTGGGACTGGTGATCGTCCGCTGGGGCGCGCCCTGTCTGTCCCGGTAGATCGTGATCCGGGCCCCCTTGACGCTCGCGATCTTCGATCTGGCGCCGCCCGCCGGGGTGTTCACCGGGGTGTTCACGGGGTCGGGGCGTACGGCACCGTCTGCGCTGCCCGCGCAGCCCGCCAGCAGGAGGGCGAGTGCCGTCGCCGCGGCCGTACGAAGCAGGTTGGTTCTCACCCGGCGCAGCCTGGCGGCAGAATGTGTGGAACCTGTTTGCCTGTCATGCGGATCCCGTATGCACTCGTGGAGTGCGCATAACCTCGGGCCATGTGCGCGTACGTGCTGGTCGCCGAGGACGACCCCAAGCAGGCCGAACTGCTCAGGCGCTACCTGGAGCGGGAGGGCCACGAGGTCCGCGTCGTGCACGACGGACGTTCGGCGATCGACGAGGCCCGGCAGGGTGATCCCGGCCTCGTGCTGCTCGACGTGATGATGCCGAAGGTCGACGGGCTGGACGTCTGCCGGGTGCTGCGCGCCGAGTCCGACCTGCCGATCCTGATGCTGACGGCCAGGTCCACCGAGGACGACCTGTTGCTCGGGCTCGACCTCGGCGCCGACGACTACATGACCAAGCCGTACAGCCCGCGCGAGCTGATGGCCCGCGTGCGGACGCTGCTGCGCCGTACGGGCAGGTCGCCGGAGGCCGGCCGGCTGTTCCGGGCGGGCGACCTCGTCGTCGACCCGGTCAGGCACACCGTCACCGTGGCGGGCACGCCGGCCGACTGCACGCTCGCCGAGTTCCGGATCATCGAGACGCTGGCCGCCGAGCCGGAACGGGTGTTCACCAGGAAGCAGCTGCTGGAGCGCATCCACGGCTTCGACCGGTTCATCACCGAACGCACGGTCGACGTGCACGTGATGAACCTGCGCAAGAAGATCGAGCCCGACCCGCGCCGCCCGTCCCGGCTGTTGACCGTGTACGGCGTCGGCTACAAGCTGACCCAGGCATGAGGTCGCTGTTCGTCAGGCTGCTCACGAGCTCGGCCGTCGTGGCGGTCTGCTCGATCACGGCGACGGCGTGGCTGGCCGCCAACAGCACCTCCGGCGCAATCCAGCGCGAGCAGGGCCAGACGCTGGCCAGCGACGCCCAGATCAACAACAGCCTGCTCGGTTACGCCTCCCGCCACCCCGACTGGTCCGGCGTCGCCGCCACCGTGCGCGACCTCGCCGCCGCCAACAGCCGCCGCATCGCGCTGACCACCGAGAAGGGCGCCCTCATCGCGGACTCGGCGGCCGCCGGGACCCCGCTGCCCGCCAGGGTGTCGGCCGTCGTCGATCCGCTGGCCGTGGACGTGACGCTGGTGCCGGGGGCGGCCGAGGACCGCATCGATCCGCGCGCGGTGGGCCCCTTCCTGCTGCCCGACCGTGATCGTGTCCGGCTGGGGAAGGCCGCCGACGCCTACGCCGTCTGCATGAGACGCACCGGTCAAGCCGTACGGACGACGGTCTCCCACACCGGCAGGCCCTTCGTGACGACGACCGGCGAGGGCGTCCCGCGGGAGCCGAGCCCGGCACCGGCCGTGACGGCCCCCTGCGACGCCGTCACCTTCAACACGCCGACGCGCACCGAGAAGTCCGCGTTGAAGCAGCTCAACCTCCTGGTCGGCAGATGTCTGAAGGGCAAGGGCGCGGAACGCGGCTCGGTCGGCCTCGACTTCACCTGGATCTCCAAGGAGAAGCGGCCGGCGCCTGCCGCCGAACCCGGCCAGACGATCTCCTCCTGCATCGTCACCGCCCGCAAGGAACAGCTCGATCCCTACGTCGCCCCCGCCGCGTACCTGTACATCGGATCGCCCGCCGAGGCCACCGGCCCGCGCATCCCGCTGCCCTCGATCGCCGGCGCCGCCCTCCTCGTGCTCGTGCTGACCGTCGGCGTCAGCGTCATGGCGGCCCGACGCCTGGTCGGCCCGGTCAACGCGCTGACCCACGCCGCCCGGCGGATGCGCGACGGGGACAGCTCCGCCCGCGTCCAGGTCAGGACGACCGGCGAGATCAGCGAGCTCGCCACGGCGTTCAACGAGATGTCCGAGCACCTCCAGCGCATGGAGGAGCAGCGCAAGGCCATGGTCAGCGACGTCTCCCACGAGTTGCGCACGCCACTGAGCAACCTGCGAGGCTGGCTGGAGGCGGCACAGGACGGCGTCGCCGAGCTGGACCCCGCGCTGATCGCCTCCCTGGTCGAGGAGCTCCTGCTGCTGCAGCACATCGTGGACGACCTCCAGGACCTCGCCCTCGCCGACGCGGGCAAGCTGCGCCTGCACCTCGAACCCGTGCACCTCGGCGACCTCCTCGACCAGGTGGCCACCGCCCACCGAGGCCGCGCCGAGGCCGCCGGGCTCACCCTGGCCACCGGCATCACCGGCGCCCCCACCCTGACCGCCGACCCCGTACGGCTCCGCCAGGCCATCGGCAACCTCGTCACCAACTCCCTGCGCTACACGCCGACCGGCGGGCACGTCACGCTGGGCGCCCGCCAGGACGGCGACCACGTGGTCATCGAGGTGACCGACACGGGGATCGGCATCCGCGCCGAGCACCTTCCGCACGTCTTCGACCGGTTCTGGCGGGCGGAGAAGTCCCGCAACCGCCGCACCGGCGGCAGCGGCCTCGGCCTCGCCATCGTCCGCGACCTGGCCGAGGCGCACGGCGGCACCGCCACGGCCGCCAGCACCCCGGGCGTCCGCACCACCTTCACCTTGCGCCTGCCGACACGACCGTGATCGGGTGAGGGCACGTCCTAAGGGGTGACGGGGATGGCGGGATCGGCGGTGGGCGTGCGGACGCAGGAGCAGATGCGGCAGCGGAACCTGAGCGAGGTGCTGCGGCGCGTCCACCACGACGGGGCGGTGTCACGCGCCGCGCTCGGCCGCCGGATGGGCCTCAACCGCAGCACCATCATGGATCTGACCGCCGAACTCGCCGCGGCCGGGCTGGTCCGCGAGGGCGTGCCCGCCGGGCGGGGCCGGGCGGGGCGGCCGTCCATCGTCGTCATGCCCGAGCAGGGGACGGTGTACGGGCTCGCGTTCGACGTCGCCGTGGACCGGCTGATCGCGGCCCGCGTCGGGCTGGGCGGCCAGGTCCTCGACCGCAGGGAGCGCGTCCGCGCCCGCGCCGGGGTCGACCTGGCGGACGTCGTCGGGGTCCTGGCCGCCTTCGGCCGCGAGCTGGTCGCCGGGGCCGGGCCGGGCTCGTTGTGCGTGGGGGTCGGCGCCTCGTACTGCGGGTTGATCAGGCGGGCCGACGGCACCGTGCGGTACGGGCCGCACCTCGGCTGGGTGGACCAGGCGTTCGGCGCGGAACTCGGCGCCGGGCTCGGCCTCGGGCTGCCCGTCGAGGTGGGCAACGAGGCGCACCTGGGTGCGATCGCCGAGCACGTGCGCGGCGCGGGACGAGACGCCGACAACCTCGTCTACCTGCACGGGGACGTCGGCGTCGGCGGCGGGATCATCGTCGGCGGCGAACTCCTGGACGGCGACACGGGCTACGGCTGCGAACTCGGGCACATGCTGGTCAACCCGTTCGACGGGCGGCCCTGCCTGTGCGGGTCGCGCGGCTGCCTGGAGGCCGAGGTGGGGGAGGAGGCCCTGCTCGACTACGCGGGACGGTCCGGCGACCTCGTCGGCCGCGACGGCATCCGGTCCGTCGTCGCCCTCGCCGGGGCCGGTGACGCCAGGGCGCGGGACGCCCTCGACCGCGTCGGCGACTGGCTCGGCGTCGGCGTCGTCAACCTCATCAACCTGTTCAACCCGGCGCTCGTGGTCTTCGGCGGGATGTTGCGCGATGTCTACCCGGGCGCCGAGCCACGCGTCCGTGCCCGGATCGACGCGCACGTGCTGCCGGTGTCGCGGGAACGGGTCCGCCTGGCCGTGACGGCCCTGGGCGACGACACCACGCTCGCCGGAGCCGCCGAACTCGCCTTCGCCGGCCTCCTGGACAACCCCCTCACCACCTTGGCCGCCCTTCGCTGAGACGGCCTTCCGGCTCCTGAGGAATCGGCCGGGCAGCGACTCCTTTCCGCGACGAGTGGTGTCTGACCATTCGAGAGGGACCCACGAAAGGAGCCGACATGCGAGGGACCCCGTCGTCCTGGGGGACCGGCGACCCGGACCATGACCGGCGCACGCCCGGGGACCTGCTGGCGTCGGCCCGCGCAGGGGACGGGGAGGCGTTCCGCGGCCTGGTCGAGCCGTACCGTCATGAGCTCCAGGTGCACTGCTACCGCATTCTCGGCTCCGTGCACGACGCCGAGGATCTGCTGCAGGAGACACTGCTGGCGGCCTGGCGCGGGATCGGCGACTTCGAGGAGCGTGCGTCGTTACGCACGTGGCTCTACCGGATCGCCACCAACCGTTGCCTCAACGCACTGCGTGCCGGCGCCCGCCGTCCGCACGAGCACGCGGCCTACCGAGCGGAGATCCCGATGCCCGAGCCGTCGCGTCGCCGCGAGGAACCGAGCTGGCTGGAGCCGTACCCCGACGCGCTGCTCGCCGAGATCCCCGACGACGTGCCGGGGCCGGAAGCCCGGTACGAGGCCAGGGAGTCGGTGTCGCTGGCCTTCCTCGCGGCGCTGCAACGACTGCCGCCCAGGCAGCGTGCCGTGCTGGTGCTGCGGGACGTCCTGGGATTCCGGGCCGCCGAGGTGGCGACCGTCCTCGGCGCGACCGGGAACGCCGTGACCATGGCGCTGAGACGCGCACGGGCCGCGCTGGCACGCGATCTTCCCGGTCCCGGCCGGGAGAGTGCTCCGCTGCCGGACTCACCGCAGGAACGCCGGATCGCGGCCGACTTCAGCCGCGCGTTCGAGGCCGGGGACGTCGCCGCGATCGTGGCCGTCCTGACGGACGACGCGTGGCTGACCATGCCGCCGCTGCCGCTCGAATACCAGGGCACGGACGCGATCGGGCACTTCCTGACCACGGTCGCGCTGCGTGACGGGCGCAGGTACGTGCTGGTTCCGACGCGGGCGAACGGCCAGCCGGCCTTCGGCTGCTACCTGCGCGACCCGCGGACGCCGATCCTGCACGCACACGGGTTGCTCGTCCTGACCCTGACCGGGGAGCGCGTCTCCGCGCTGACCCGGTTCCACGACAACTCCCTCCTGCCGGGGTTCGGGCTCCCGCGCTCGCTGCGGCCCTGATCACCCGTGCGGGAGAAGACACGCGTAGAAGGAGAACGATGAGCACCGGCGAGAGAAGGATGACGTCCGGCCAGGCATGGGTGCTGGCGCTCGCGTCACTGGCGTCGTTCATGATGGCCCTGGACAGTCTGGTCGTCACGACGGCGCTGAGCACGATCCGGGGCGACCTGGCGGCCTCGATCGAAGCACTTGAGTGGACCGTCAACGCCTACAACTTGACGTTCGCGGTGCTGCTGCTGACCGGGGCGGCGCTGGGTGACCGGTTCGGCCGCCGCCGGATGTTCACGGCCGGGCTGGCGGTCTTCACGGTCGCGTCGGCCGCCTGCGCGTCCTCCCCGGACATCGGCACGCTGATCGTGTCGCGGGCGTTGCAGGGCGCCGGTGCCGCGATGGTCTTGCCGCTGTCACTCACTCTCATCAGCACGGCGTTCCCGCCGCACCAGCGGGGCCGGGCGATGGGGCTGTACCTGGGCATCACCGGGCTGGCGACGTTCACCGGCCCGTTCGTCGGCGGCGCCGTCGCCGAGGGGCTGGCCTGGCAGTGGATCTTCTGGCTGAACCTGCCGATCGGCCTGGTCGCGATCCTGCTCACGGCGCGGCGCGTCGGCGAGAGCCATGGCCCCGGCAACCGGTTCGACCTGGGCGGGGTCGTGCTCGTGACCGCGGGCGCGCTGGGCCTCGTCTGGGGTCTGGTCCGCGGGAACGCGGCGGGCTGGGGCAGTGTGGAGGTGCTGGGCGCGCTGGCGCTCGGCGTCGCTCTGGTGACCGCCTTCGTGCTCTGGGAACGACGTGCGAAGGCGCCGATGCTCCCCATGCGGTTCTTCCGGTCGAGGGTGTTCGCCACCGCCAACCCGGCCAACTTCCTCGTGTTCGCCTCGCTGTACGGCACGATGTTCTTCCTCGCCCAGTACTTCCAGGTCGTGCACGGGGACGGGCCGCTCATGGCCGGCCTGCGGCTGATGCCGTGGACCGGGACGTTGATGGTGTGCGCGCCGATCGCCGGCCGGTTGGTCGACAGGGTCGGCGAGCGGACGTTCGTCGTGGGCGGGCTACTGCTCCAGACCGTCGGCATGGGCTGGATCGCCCTGGTCGCCGGCCCCGGCACCGGCTATCTCGAACTGCTGCCCGCGCTGGTCATCGGGTCGGCCGGGGTCACCATGGCCATGCCGGCGGCGCAGAAGGCGGCGGTCGGCGCCGTGCGGCCGCAAGAGATCGGCCAGGCGTCCGGCGTCTTCATGATGTTGCGCATCTTCGGCGGGGTGTTCGGCGTCGCGGTCACGGTCGCGGTGTTCGGCGCTGCCGGGGGCTACGCGTCCGCCGAGGAGTTCAGCGCGGGTTTCGCGGCGGGCATGGGCGCGGTCGCCGTGTTCGCGTTCGTCGGCGTGCTGGTCGCGCTCGGCATGCCGGGCGGACGACGGGCCTCCGTGACCGCGCCTCCGCATGCGAGCGCCGCCTCGCCGCGGACCAGAACCCCGCCGGCGCGCTCGTGACCCGGTAGGCGCACGCGCCCCCGGTTCGATCCGCGGGCCCGGGGGGCGTGCGTCTCACCGGGTCAGGCGTAGAGGAAGTAGTAGCTGTACTTGCTCTCCCACTGGCATGAATAGTCGTCCCACCAGTTCTGGTCGATGCCCTGGGTGCCGATCCGCTCGCACTCCGCGTGCTCCCTGAAGACGCCGGCCAGTTTCTCGGCGTTCGCCGGGGCGGCGCCGATCGTCAGCGACACTCCAAGGACCATGACGGCCGAGACGAGAACAGCGCGTGCCTTTCGCATTCGTCCTCCTGCGACTGGGGAGATCATGTCGGTGGACATTATCACTAACGGCTCCGGTGGGATTGTCGCGCCGGAATCGCCGGCCGCCGGGTCATGAAACTTTCATCGGCGTGAAAGACGCCGTGGGGGTGTATCCGACCGCCTGTGCATGCCATGGATGATCTGGGGCCGTCTCCGCGCCTTACGCCCCCAAAGTACGATTTATGCCGCTTTCCCGTTCTACTGGAAACGAAACTACGAAAACTTTGACCATCGTCGCGTAGGTGTCATATCGTCTCCCCGCCCATATCGATGTGAGCCGCGACACTCGAACAGGACGTTGTTCTCACAGGCGCTACAGGTCGGCGTGCTCATCACGGCCGCCCTGCCATCGAACGAGACACGGACGGCCACCCGGGGAAGCGGCGACCATCCGACCAACCGGAGTCGCACCATGCAAGCTCGAATCCGCACGGCCGCCGTCGGCTTGGCGATGACCGTGCTGGCCGCCGTCGGTGTGCCGGCGGCCTTCGCGCCGCCGGCACACGCGACGCAGACGATCACCGACATCGCCTACGCGCCCGCACAACCGGCCGGCAGCAGAGGGCATCTGCTGGATCTCTACCTGCCCGCCACCGGCATCACGCCCCGCCCCCTGATCATCTGGCACACCGGCTCGGCGTGGAGCAGCGACGACGGCAAGGCCGGCGCGGACGCCATCGCCGCGATCTTCAACCCCCTGGGCTTCGCCGTGGCCGGCGTCAGCGTCCGCTCCAGCGCCCAGGCGATCTTCCCGGCCCAGGTGCACGACATCAAGGCGGCGATCCGCTGGCTGCGCGCGAACGCCGCCACGTACCAGCTCGACCCCAACCGATTCGCGATCATGGGCGACTCCTCGGGCGGCTGGCTGACGGAGATGGCCACGCTGTCCGGCGGCGTGTCGGCGCTGGAGGGCACCCTCGGCACGACCGGCGTCTCCAGCTCCGTGCAGACCGGGCTCGCCTTCTACAGCCCGACCGACTTCCTGCAGATGAACGCCCAGAACCTGCCGACCGGCGGGCTGGACCACAACTCTCCGGCCTCGCCGGAGTCCCTCCTGGTCGGCTGTCCGATCCAGACCTGCCCGGCCACGGTGGCCCAGGCCAACCCGATGACGTACGTCGACGGCAACGACCCGCCGCTGATGTTCCTGCACGGCCAGGCCGACTTCCTCGTGCCGCACGGGCAGAGCGTCCTGCTCTACAACAAGATCAAGGCTCAGTGCGGGTCCGCCACCTTCGTCTCGGTGCCCGGCGCCGACCACATGATGCCCCAGGTCATGGACCCCGCCCATTACGGCACGCAGACCGTCCGCACCACGAAGAACTGCGGCGAGACCGTCGGCACCGGCACCCTCGACCCCACCTGGCCCAACTTCACGACCTTCCTGCGCGGCGGGCTCAAGATGGGCACCTCCTGCGAGGTCACCTACACCACCGAGGTCTGGCCCGGCGCGTTCAACGGCCACCTGACCATCAGGAACACCGGCACGACGCCCATCAACGGCTGGACCGCCACGTGGGCCTGGTCGGGCAACCAGCAGATCACCTACGCCTGGGACACCGCGGTGACCCAGACCGGCACGCAGGTGACCGCCCGCGACGCCGGCACCAACTCCTACATCGGCCCCGGCTCCAGCCAGAGCCTCGGCTTCTCGGCGACCGTCACCGGGACGAACGACATTCCCGCCCAGTTCAAGCTCAACAACCTCGTCTGCACGAGAGTGCCCTGACACGACGCGCGCCGGGACGGAACCGAATGGCGACGGCCCGGCGCGGGTCTCCCGGCCGCCCGGATTCCAGAATTTTATTCGGCAATCCGGGCGGATTCCCGAATTTTATTCGGCGAATCCCCGGCGGTGAGCTGAATAGCGGCTTTCCCTTATTGCGACACGTTCCGTCGAACGTCGGTCACGGAAGGTCGCGGACCACGATATTGCTTTATTCGGCGGGCCGCCCCTATCCTTACCCGGGACGGCCCGCCGGCTCATTTCACGTCGTATTTCCCGACCGGCCGGGGGCCGCATGACTCCTGGCCTGAAATAAATCGGATAAGCGCTTTTCCCTGCCGAAGGCCGTTGTCCGGGATTCGTCGATGAGTTAGGAGGCGTGTGCGTACACCCAACATGTTCGTCAGGAGCCTGGGCGTTTACGTGCCTGACAGCGTGAGCGTCGAGCAGGCCGTCCGTGAGGGCTGGTACCCGGCCGCGGACGCCGAGAAGTTCCGGCAGATCGGCGCGGCGGTGGCCGGCGACATGCCGGCGCCCGAGATGGCGCGGCTCGCGGTCCTGGACGCGTACGAGCGGTGGGGCGAGTCCTCCCCGCGCGATCTCGACCTGCTGCTCTACCCGTCGGTCTGGCACCAGGGCCCCAACGGCTGGCAGCCCCAGCACTACCTGCAGATGCACCTCCTCGGCGGCGGCGTGCCGGCGTTCGAGATCCGCAGCGGCTGCGTCGGGATGATCAGCTCGCTGGAGCTGGCGGCGAGCTACCTCCAGGCCGCCGCCGACCGGGAGACGGCCATGGTCGTCTCCTCCGACAACCACGGCACGCCGCTGGTGGACCGCTGGCGGATGACCCCCGGGGCGCTGATCGGCGACGCCGCGGCCGCGCTCGTCCTCGGCAAGGACTACGGCATGGCCGAGCTGCTGTCGGTGAACGTGACGGTGATCCCGGAGGCCGACGCGGTCAACGACGGCGCCTACCCGCTCTTCCCCCCGGACGCCACCGTCGGCAGGGGGCTGAGCTTCGGGGACCGGCACGAGGAGTTCCGCCAGCGGCTGCTCAAGGCGCAGGGCACCGGCATCCACCTGACGATCCAGAAGACGATGATGCAGCAGGTCGAGCAGACCCTGGACGAGGCCGGCATCGACTTCGCCGACATCACCCGGGTGGCGTTCCCGCACGGCCGCCGCGAGGACCTGGACGGGCAGATGTCCTGGCTGGGCATCGACGAGGACCAGACGACCTGGGACTACGGCCGGCGCGTCGGCCACTGCGGCGCGGTCGACCAGTTCATCGCCTTCGAGCACCTGATCGCGACCGGCGGGCTCGTGCCCGGCGACCACCTGCTCATGGTCGGCTTCGGCTCCGGCACGTCGGTCGCCGCGGCGGCGTTCCGGGTCCTGTCCACCGCTCCCGTCACGAGAGGGGCACACGCGTGAGCGACGACATCACGCGGCGGCTGGTCGACTTCATCCAGGACAACCTGGTCCTGGACGGCGACGACGTCAAGGTCGACGAGACGACCCCGCTCCTCGTGTCGGGCCTCCTGGACTCCCTGCGCACGGCGCGGCTGGTGAACTTCCTCCGCAAGGACGTCGGCGTCCGGATCACCGCCGCCATGCTCGACCCCGAGAACTTCAGGGACGTCGCGACCATCGTGACGATGGTCAGAGAACTCCGATCCGCTTAGCCGGGACGAGGACGGAAGTCATGCGGTACGCGGACACCTACATCAGCGGCGTCGGAACTTACCTGCCCCGGACCGTCGTCAGCGTCGAGAAAGCCGTCGCCAAGGGCTGGTACCCGGCGGAGGAAGCGGAGCTGCACAACCTGGCGGGGACGGTGGTCGCCGGCGACGTGCCGGCCCCGGAGATGGCCCTGCACGCGGCGCGCAGCGCGATCAAGCGCAGCGGCCGGGCGCCGGGCGACCTCGATCTCCTCCTGTACGCCTCGACCTGGCACCAGGGCCCGGACGGCTGGCCTCCGCACTCCTACCTGCAACGTCATCTCGTCGGCGGGGACGTCCTGGCCACCGAGATCCGGCAGGGCTGCAACGGGATGTTCATCGCCCTGGAACTCGCGGCCGGTCACCTGGCCGCCGCTCCCGCCCGGCAGGCCGCCCTGCTGGTCGCCGCCGACAACTACGGCACCCCGCTGATGGACCGGTGGCGGATGGGCCCCGGCTACATCGGCGGGGACGCCGCAGCCGCGCTCGTCCTCACCAAGGACCGCGGATTCGCCCGGCTGGCGTCGGTCTGCACGACGACGGTGGCCGAGGCCGAGGAACTGCACCGGGGCAGCGAACCGCTGTTCCCGCCGGGCGTCACGGTCGGGCGCCGGATGAGCTTCGCGGCCCGCAACGAGCAGTTCCGGCAGCAGGTCATGCCCAGGGGCGAGACCAGCGCGGCGTTGTTCAACATCCAGCGGGCGCTGGTGGAGATCGTCGAACGCGTGCTGGACGAGAGCGGGATCGAGGCCCGCGACCTCACCCGGGTGGCGTTCATGAACTACTCCGAGGAGATCGTCGAACAGCGGTGCATGGCCGTGGTCGACCTGCCCATGTCCCGCTCCACCTGGGACTACGGCCGCGCCATCGGCCACTGCGGGGCCGGCGACCAGGTCCTCTCCCTCGACCACCTGCTCGCGACCGGGCAGCTGGGCCCCGGCGACCACCTGCTCATGCTCGGCACCGGGCCCGGGGTGACCGTCTCCGGCGCCGTGCTCGAAATCCTCGAAACTCCTCATTGGGCCTGACATCGAAGGGAAACGAACGCAGATGGTCGACACTCCGCGCGGAGCCCGGGTGGAACCAGTCGCGGTGGTCGGGATCGGATGCCGTCTTCCCGGCGACGTCCACTCACCGGACGAGTTCTGGGACCTGCTGTGCGCCGGCCGCAACACGACCGGGCCGCTGCCCGCCGAACGCTGGCGCCGGTACGAGACCCGGAGCCCCGAAGACGCCGCCGCGCTGCGCGACGCCGTACGGCACGGCAGTTTCCTGAGCGACATCGAAGGCTTCGACGCGGAGTTCTTCGGCCTGTCGCCCCGCGAGGCCGAGCTGATGGACCCGCAGCAGCGGATCCTGATGGAGACCGCGTGGGAGGCCCTGGAGCACGCCGGCCTGCCGCCGCACGAGCTGGCCGGGACCGACGCCGGGGTGTTCGTCGGCGTCTGCACGGCCGACTACGGCGGCCGGCTGCTGGAGGACCTGCCCCAGATCGAGGCATGGACCGGGATCGGCGCCGCGACCTGCGCCGTGGCCAACCGCATCTCCTACTCCCTCGACCTGCGCGGCCCCAGCATGGCGATCGACACCGCCTGCTCGGCGTCGCTGGTCGCGCTGCACCTGGCCGCGCAGAGCCTGCGGCTCGGCGAGAGCGACGTCGCCCTCGCCGGCGGCGTCAACCTGCTGGTCACCCCCGGCCAGACGCTCACGCTCGGCACCGCCGGAGCCCTGGCGCCCGACGGCCGGTCGAAGTCGTTCGACGCGGCGGCCGACGGCTACGGCCGCGGCGAGGGCTGCGGCGTCGTCGTGCTCAAGCGCCTGTCCGACGCCCAGCGTGACGGCGACCGCGTGCTCGCGCTGGTCATCGGCAGCGCCGTGAACCAGGACGGGCACACCAACGGCATCATGGCGCCGTGCGGCGAGGCCCAGGAACACGTGATGGCCCGCGCCTGCAGGCAGGCGGGCGTCGCACCGTCCACCGTCGACTACGTCGAGGCGCACGGCACCGGGACCCGGCTCGGCGACCCGCTGGAGGCGGGCGCGCTGTCCTCGGTGTACGGCGCGGGGCGGCCCCCGGCGACCCGTGCCTGATCGGCTCGGTCAAGTCCAACATCGGCCACCTCGAAGGCGCCGCCGGCATCGCCGGCGTCATCAAGGCGGTGCTCGCCCTCGACCGCGGGGAGATCCCGCCGAGCGTGCTGTCCGCCCTCAACCCGGCCGTCCCGTGGGAGACCTCGGGCCTGCGGGTGGTGACGCGGCCGTCGGCCTGGCCGGAGCGCGACCACCCGCGCCGGGCGGGCGTCTCCAGCTTCGGGTACGGGGGCACGGTCGCGCACATCGTGCTCGAACAGGCCCCGCCGGCCCGGCACGCGCCCGCCGAGGAGGAGACGCCTCCCCGGGCGGAGCGGCTGTTCCCGCTGTCGGCCGCTTCGGAGCAGGCCCTTCGGCAGTACGCGGGCCGGCTCGCCGACCACCTCGGGACGGGCGTCGACCCGGCGTCGGCGGGGCACACGCTGGCGCTGCGGCGCACCCATCTGGCCCGTCGCGCCGTCGTGATCGGGACGGACGGCGACGAGCTGGCGGCCCACCTGCGCAGGCTCGCCGAGGACGTGCCGGCCGAGGCGGTCCTCACCGGCGACGTGCTGCCCGAGCTCGGCCCCGGGCCGGTCTGGGTCTTCTCGGGGCAGGGCTGCCAGTGGCGCGGGATGGGGCGGGAGCTGCTCGCCGTGCCGGACTTCGCGTCCCTGGTCGACGAGGTGGAGCCGATCTTCGCCGCGGAGATCGGCTTCTCGCCGCGGCAGGTCCTGGCCGACGGCGATCTCGACACGATCGACCGCGTGCAGACCATGATCTTCGTGATGCAGCTGGGCCTCGCCCGGCTCTGGAACGCGTACGGTGTCGCTCCGCGGGCCGTCATTGGCCACTCCGTCGGCGAGATCGCGGCCGCGGTGACGGCCGGCGCGATGACCGTCGCCGACGGCGCCCGCCTGATCTGCCGCCGCTCGCGGCTGCTGCGGCAGGCCGAGGGCAAGGGGGCCATGGTGATGGTCGGCCTGTCCTTCGAGGAGGCGGCGGAGCGGCTGGCCGGCCGGACCGACCTGGTGGCCGCGATCTCGTCGTCGCCGGTCTCCACCGTGCTGTCCGGCGACGTCGCCGCGGTCGAGGCGGTGGTCGAGGACTGGCCGGCCGAGGGCATCGTGGTGCGGCGGGTGGCCTCGGACGTCGCCTTCCACAGCCCGCACATGGAAGCGCTGGCCGTCGAGCTGGCCGCGGCCACCGCCGACCTGTCGTTCGGCGCGCCCCGCATCCCCATGTACTCGACCGCGCTGGCCGACCCCCGGGCGGCGCCCGTGCTGGACGGCGCATACTGGGCTGCGAACCTCCGGGACCCCGTGCGGCTGACCGCGGCGACGACGGTCGCGGCCGAGGACGGCTACCGCGTGTTCCTGGAGATCTCCCCCCACCCGGTGGTCGCGCACTCCGTCACCGAGACGCTGTCGGAGAACGGGTTCGAGGACGTGTTCGTCGGCACTACGCTGCGCCGGAACCAGCCGGAGCTGCCGGCCTTCCTCGCCGCGGTCGGCACGGCCCACTGTCACGGCGTCGAGGTGGACTGGAACCGGCTGCAGCCGTACGGCGGCCTCACCGAGCTGCCGCCGTACGCCTGGCAACACCGCCGCCACTGGCGGGAGGACTCCGGCGACGACGACAACCGCGGGCACGACGTGCGCTCCCACACCCTGCTCGGAGCCGGGACCAGCCTCGCCGGCAGCCGGACCCGGGTGTGGCGGACCAGCCTGGAGGACGCCAACCGGCCCTACCCGGGCAGCCACACCCTCAACGGGGTCGAGATCGTGCCCGCCGCCGTGCTGGTCAACACGTTCCTGCACGCGGCCGAGGACGAGGACACCACGCTCACCGGCGTGGAGATGACGCATCCGCTGATGACCGCGGAACGCCGGCAGGTCCAGGTCGTGCACGAACCTCCGGCGGTCCGGCTCGCCGCCCGTACGCCGGCCGGCCCCGGCGAGCCGGAACCGGCCTGGCTGGTGCACGTCACCGCGGACGTGGCCGCTCCCGGCCAGGTCAAGCCCGACGTGCTGCCCGACGCCGGCGCTCTGACCGCGATCGACCCCGGGTTCGTGCACCGGCGGCTGGCCGCCGTCGGCGTGCCCTCGACGGGCTTCGACTGGACGATCGAGACGCTGCTGGGCGGCGACGGCGCGCTGCGCGCCACCGTCCGCACCGGGGACGCCGAGAGCTGGGCCCCGGCGCTGGACGCGGCGATGTCCGTGGCGCCCTGCGTGTTCCCCGGCGATCCGGTGCTGCGCATGGTCGTGCACATCGACGAGGTCGTGCTGACCGGCGCCCCGCCCGCGACGGTGGTCATCGACGCGGCCGTGGACCGGGCCGCCGACGACACCGTGCGGGCGCTCCTGGCCGACCTGGACGGCCGGGTGGTGGGACACCTCACGGGGCTGCGCTACCCGGTGATCGACGCGCCCGTCCCGGCCGAGGAGGAGCTGGGCGGGCCCGCGGAGTCGTTCGCCGGCCTGACGGCGGAGGACCTGCGCGACCGCGTCCTGCCCGAGGTGCGGGCGGAGATCGCGGCCGTGATGCGGCTGGCCCCCGAGGACCTGGCGGTCCGCCGTCCCCTGGTCGAGCAGGGGCTGGACTCGGTGATGACGGTCATGGTCCGGCGGCGCCTGGACAAGCGCTTCGGCTGCCGTCTTCCCGCGACCCTGCTGTGGCAGCAGCCCACCATCTCCGCGATCGCGGACCGGCTGGTGGAGCTGCTCGCGGCTGCCAGGCCGGACGCGGCGGCGGAGGCCGTACCGGAGGGCATGCCCGCGATCGGCGGGTGAGAGCGCCGCGGGCGGCCCGGAGGAGGATCTCCCCGGGCCGCCCGCGCCGTTCCGTCAGGTGCCCGCCGGCCGGCCGAGCCGGCGGAGCTGGTGGTCGAGGACCGCGGTCGCCTCCGCGATGTCCAGGTCTCCGACCAGCACCCCGTCGGCCAGCCCGCGCGCGAGACCGAGCAGCACGTGGGCCTCGGCGCCCGCCTCGACACCGGGGTCTGCGGCGGTGGCGGCCACGAGCGCGGCGATCTCGCGGTGCACCGCGTCGCCGCCCGCGCGGTACAGCTCGCGTACGTCGGGATCGGCGACGGCCCTGGCCAGGAACGCGTGTCCGGCGAGCAGCAGCACGGGAGCGCGCGAGCCCAGCTCGACGACGGCGAGCAGCGTGCGCCGCAGCGTGTCGGCCGGCCCGGCGGCCTCCCGCAGCGCCGCGCGGACATGGCCTTCGATCTCCTGCCTGAGCAGCTGCGCGCTCGCGCGCAGCAGGTCGGCCTTCGCCCCGAAATAGTGCTGCACCAGCCCCTTGGAGACGCCGGCCTCCTGGGCGACCCCTCCGATGCTCACACCGGCCAGGCCGTCACGAGCGCACAGCCTGAGCGCGGCATGGGCGATCTCGGCCCGCCGCGCCGCGTGGTCCACCTGCTTCGGCACGGCCCCCCTTCTTTGCGATACGAGTGTATCGTGACGTTGTTGCGATACGATCGTATCGCGAAGGGCGAACGAAGGATCCCGCACGTGAACGACCTTGTCGAACCCAACATCGGAGCCGCGTTCCGCGCGCGGCGGCTCGGCCACTTCCGCGACGCGCCCGCCTTCGCGCGCTACCGCGCCGCCTACGACGACGCCATGGCCCGGCTTCCCGAACCCGGCGAGACCCACGACGTGGTGACCGGCTTCGGATCCGTCCGGGTCTACCGCTTCGGCGGCGGCGACGGCGTGCCGCTGCTCGTGCTGCCGGGGCGCACCTCGGCCACCCCGATGTGGGAGGCGAACCTGGCCGGCCTCGTCGCCCGGCGGCCGGTCTACACCGTCGACCTGCTGGGCGAGCCCGGCCTGTCGGTGCAGACCCGGGCGTTCACCGGTGCGGACGACCAAGCGGCCTGGCTGGCCGAACTGCTGGACCGGCTCGGCCTCGACCGGGTGCACCTCCTCGGCGTGTCCATCGGCGGGTGGAGCGCCTTCCACCTGGCCCTGCGGGTGCCGGAGCGCATCGCCTCGGTGAGCGTGCTCGATCCCGCCAACCTCTTCGGCCGGATCACCTGGAAGGTCGTCGTCTTCTCGCTGGGCTCGGTGGTGCCGTTCTTCCCCGAGTCGTGGCGCCGGAAGCTGCTGAGCTGGATCTCCGGTGGGGCCGACGCCTCCGACGACGAACCCGTCGCCAACCTGATCTCGGCCGGGATGCGGGACTTCACCGCCTTCCTGCCGCCGCCCACGTACCCCACGGACGACCAGGTGGCCGGGCTCGGCGTGCCGGTGCTCGCCCTGATCGCCGGGCGCAGCATCATCCACGACCCGCGCAAGGCCGCCCTGCGTGCCCGCCGCCTGCTCGCCCGCGGCGTCGTCGAGTTGTGGCCGGACGCCTCCCATGCCCTCAACGGTGAGTTCCCCGACCGCGTCAACGCCCGGGTGCTCGCCTTCGTCGACGAGGTCGACCGCGCCGGCGACGCGTCCTGACGCCACGACCCGGCGGGCTGAGCGCCGGCGGGCCCGCGGGCCCGCCGGGGCGCCTCAGTCGGACTGCTCGCGTATCTCCCTGGTGGCCGAGCGGTAGGCGCGGGCGACGCCGGCGAGGATGCCCAGCATCAACGGCACCTGCTCCTGCGTGTACTGCCCGCGGATCCGCCCCAGGTGCCGCTCGGAGGTGATGCGGGTGGCGTGGTACTCGGCCATGCCGCCTTCCAGCAGTTCCACCGTGACCATGCGCCGGTCGCGCTCGCCGCGTACCCGCCGCACGTAGCCGGCCTTCTCCAGGCGGTCGATGAGCCGGGTGGCGGACGCGGACGGAAGCCCCAGCTCCTCGGAGATCGCCCCCACGGGGAGGGGGCCGCGCATCTCCAGCAGGATGAGCGCGGCCACGTCCACATGGTGCACGCCGAGCCGGTCGGCGATCGCCTCGATGTGCAGCATGACCGCGATCAGGAACTCGCGGTAGACGTCCTCTTCCGGGTGGTTGTCGGTCACTCGCCCCAATGTACTTCACAGCGATGTATCTTTGAATCGAAGTAACTTCGTTTTGGAGATAAAATGGACGTTGTTGTCATCGGCGCCGGCGTGGGCGGTCTGGCCGTCGCGCGCAGCCTGCTCGCCGCCGGGCACCAGGTGCGGATCTACGAACAGGCCACCGCGATGCGGACGGGCGGCGCCGGGCTGAGCATCTTCAGCAACGGCGCCGCGGTGCTGCACGACCTCGGTGTCAGCCTCGACGGCGTCGGCGGCCGGTTCGACCGGATCGACGCGCTGACGGCGGACGGCCGGCTGCGGCTCACCTCCGACATGGCCCACGCGGCCGCGCTCTACGGTTTCCCGAACAAGTCGATCTCCCGCCGCCTCCTGCTGGAACGGCTGGCCGACGGGCTGCCCGGCGACCTGATCCGCTACGGCACGGCCTGCCGGACCGTGACCCAGGACGGCGACGGGGTGACGGTGACCTTCGACGACGGCTCGACGGCCACCGGTGACCTGCTGATCGGCGCCGACGGCCACCACTCGGCCGTCCGGCGCGAGTTGTGGGGCGACGTCCCCATCCGGACGGCCACGTTCGGCACCTGGCAGGCCCTGAGCCGGATCGACATCGACCTCGCCCGCACCCATCTGCACCTCATGATCACCGGGAAGGAGGGTGCGTGCGGGATCATCCCCGCCGGTGACGGCAAGCTCCAGTGGTGGTTCGACGTGCGCTGGGCCCCCGGCGAGCCGCGCCCGGCCGCGCCCCTGGCCGAGCTGCGGCGCCGCTTCGGTCACTGGGCGTCGCCCGTCCCCGAGCTGCTGGCCCAGGCGTCGGAGGCCGACCTCGACTTCTTCGGCCACCACTGGCAGAAGGTGCGCCGGGAGTGGGGCAAGGGCCGCGTCACCCTGATAGGCGACGCCGCCCACCTCATGCCGCCCACCCTCGGACAGGGCGCCAACCAGACCCTGGAGGACGTGTGGGTGCTCGGCCGCGAGCTGGCCAAGGGCGGCGACCCGGCGCAACGGCTGCGCGCCTACGAGCGGGCCCGCTACCCGCACGTCAACCTGGTGTCCAGGCTGGCCAGGCGCAGCCCCGCCAACTGGCGCATCCCCCCGTTCGTCGGCCGGATGGTCTCCGAGACGTCCCAGAGCGGGTTGCTCGCCCGCTTCAGCAACCGGCTCACCGCCGCCCTGTCCCACTGAGAGCGGGCGCGGGCACGCCGGGGCGCGGGTTCCGGCGCCGGTGGTAGGCGTAGGTGACGATGGCGAGCAGCGGCCCCCACAGCAGGAGCGGAAGGTAGCAGACGGCGAAGATCGCGGCCTCCCAGCCGCCCGCCCGGCTGGGGAAGTCCGGCGGGATCGGCTCGCCGCGCATGGTCACCCCGGCGAGCTGGGTCACGAAGGCGTACGTCCACAGGACCGTCAGGAGCACGGCGCCCGACGCCGCCGGAACGACGGCGGCCGGCGGCGGCACCCGCCGGCCACGCAACCCGGGGATCCAGCGGGGAAACCGCTCACCCCACGCGGCCACCAGCCCGACGGCGGTGAACGCCACCAGCTCCGACACGATCGACAGGCACACGACGTACAGCCGTTCACCGACCCCGATCCCGCGGTCGAACGCCGCGGGCAACCGCCAGAAGCTGGACGGCAGCACGGTGAACGGCACGGCGTAGGCGGCGATCCGCGCCCAGCGGGGCACCCCGGCCACCGGCGCGTGGGCGGCCCGCCACACCGTGCGCAGCCGCCCGCCGGTCACCGGCGATCCCGCGGTCGCGGCGGCCACGGGGAGCGGCGTCGCGGCGCCGCGCGAACGATCAGTTCTCGTCATGGCGCCCCACGCTAGGAACGACCGGGCCGCCCTGCCTCCCCCCGGTGGGGGAGTGCGGCCACGGAGGCGTCGGCTAACGTCGGTCCACGTGAAACGCCCTCTCGCCCAGGCCGTGCGGGCCGGGGTCTACCAGTTCCTGGGCGCCGCGCTGCTGGCTCCGGTCGCCGCCGGGCTCGGCCTGCCGATCCTGGCCGAGCTGACGCCGGGCCGCCTGCTGGTGTTGTGGGCGGCGTGCCTGCCCGCCTCGGTGCTGCTCGCGCTGCTGCCGCTGACCCGCCGTCTGGAGGTGATCGCGCTGTCGGACCTGCTCGACGTGGACGTGCCCGAGCGCGGTGACCGCCTCTACCTGGTGGCCCTGACCAGCCTGCACCTGTACGTCGGCGGGACGCTCAGCGCGGCCGTCCTGGCGTTGTCCCCCGGGCTGCTGCCGCGGGCGTGGCAGGCGGCGCCCGGCCAGGTGGCCGAGGTGCTGCTGCTCACCGCCGTCGTGCTGGCCGCGATGGTCACCGCCGGGCTCGGCCAGCGCTGGGTCGCGCGGCGGCTGCTGCGTTCTGAGCCGTCCCGGCTGATCGACGAGCTGGACCGCCGCCAGTCGCTCGCCCTGGAACTGCACGACTCCGTCGGCCACGCCCTCAGCGTCGTCCTGGTGCAGGCCATGGCGGCCGAGGCGGCGCTGCGCCGCGCCGCCCCCGAGCTCGCCGCGCAGTCGCTCGGCCACCTGACGACCACCGCCCGCAACGCCCAGCAGGAGCTCGACGTGCTGCTCAGCGTGCTCGACGACGGCGCGGCCGGCCGGACGCCCACCCTGGAGGCGCTCGGCACGCTCACCCGCGGCCTCGACGTCCGGGTCAGCGTCGGCCACCTCGGCAAGGTGTCGCCCGCGACCTCGCGGGCCGCGTTCGCGATCGCCAGGGAGGCGCTCACCAACGCCCTGCGGCACGGGCACGGCCCGGTCACGCTCACCGTCGCCGCTGCCGCCGAACTGACCCTGACCATGGACAACGCGACCCTGAGCAGGCCGGGGGAGCCGGGGCGCGGCCTGACCGGCATGCGCATGCGGGCCCGGCTCGCCGGCGGGACGTGCACCTGGGAGGAGGTGGGCGGAACGTGGCGCGTCCGGGCGAGCCTGCCGCTGTGATCCGGGTCGTCCTGGCCGACGACGAGCAGCTCATCCGTTCGGGCTGGGCGACCATGCTCAGCCTGCACGACGACATCGAGGTGACGGCCGAGGCCGCCGACGGACGAGCGGCGGTCACGGCCGGCGCCGGCGCGGACGTCGTGCTGATGGACATCCGCATGCCCGTCATGGACGGTCTGGCGGCGACCCGGGAGCTGGCCCGCCGCTCGCCGAGGACGCGCGTCGTCATGGTCACCACGTTCGAGAGCGACCAGCTCGTCTGGGGCGCCCTGCGCGCGGGAGCCGCCGGCTACGTGCTCAAACGTTCGCCCGCCGGCGAGCTGGTGGAGGCGGTCCGCCTGGTGCACCGGCGCGACGCGGTGCTCTTCCCCGACGCGCTGCGCCGCATCGCCTCGCCGCACGTGGGCAGCGCCCGCCAGCGACTGCCCGTCGAGCCGACACCGCGCGAGCTGGACGTCCTGCGGCACATCGCGCTCGGGCAAAGCAACGCGGAGATCGCCGCCGCGCTGCACGTCACCAGGGAGACGGTCAAGACACACGTCGGCAACCTGCTGGACAAGCTCGGCGCCCGCGACCGCACCCAGGCGGCCGTGCTCGCCTACGAGCTCGGCCTCGTCGGCCTGGGCGGGGAATGATCCCTCTCGGGAGGGAGATGAGGTCCCGCATCCCACTCAAGAGCGAGACGGGACTTCGCCCGTCCCGGCGATGTCCGTAAGGCCGTGGAAAACCAGGATTAGGGAGGTCATCACCGCTAAGGAGCCAACGAGATGAACCCCCGCATCGCCTTCGTCGCCGCCCCCGTCCTCACCTTCACCTACGGCGTCATCCGCATCCTGGACGGCCTGGACGGCAGCCGCGGCCCCGGCCTCGCCTGGACGACCGGGCACCTGGCCTTCATCGGCGCCCTGGCGTTCTTCGCCGTGACCTTCCACGAGATGCGCAGGCTGGCCGGTCGTGGCCGCCTGGCGACCGGGCTGGCCGTCGCCGGACATGTCGGCATCACCACGTTGATCGCCCAGTTCGCCATCGACATCGTCGTGGGGTTCCGCTCGGCCGACCACGCCGCGATGGGCGTGCTCTTCGACCAGGTCCAGTCGGTTCCCGGGGTGCAGCAGGTGGTCTACGACTTCGGGCCGATGTTGTTCTTCGTCGCCCAGATCGGCCTGGTCCTCCAGCTCGCGGTCCAGCGCCGCGTCAAGGCGTGGACGCCCGTCCTGGTGGTCGCCGACGTCATGGTGCCGTTCGTGGAGAAGGACCTCATGCCGCTGGGCGCCGCCTGCCTGCTGGTCTCCTTCCTGGCGATGGCCCGGGTGTCGCGCGCCTCCCGTGCGGCCGACGGCCGGCACCGCGTGGCCGGGCCCGCCGTACCGGCCGCTGTGTGACGCCTGGCGTCGCGCCCGTCGGGCATATAGTTCAAGAGCTGAAACAGTGTGGGCAGCGGGGGAGTCGTGGCGGAGCTGGAGATCGATTGGCCGGACCCCGAGGGCCAGGAGATCGTGGAACGCCTGTTCGCCGCGGACGCCGCCCTGCGGGCACATTTCGACGAGACGGCCGCCGCGGTCGGTCTCACCGTGCCGCAGGCCCACACCCTGCTTCAGCTCGGCCAACCGCTGCGCATGGGCCAGATAGCCTGCCAGCTGCACTGCGAGCCCTCCCACGTGACCGGAATCGCGGACGCGCTCGAACAGTGCGGTTTCCTGCGCCGGGAGCCGGACCCGGACGACCGCAGGGCCAAGCGGCTCGTCCTCACCGACTCCGGCCGAGAACTCCGCGGCCGCCTCCTGGGCCGCCTCTTCGAGCGGGCGCCGATCATCTCGGTGCTCGACGACGACCAGCGAACCACGCTGCTGTCGCTGCTCCGTCTGGCTCAGTCGGCCGCCGCCCCACGCCCCCGCCACTGACCTCCGGGCGATCGCTCCTCATGGCCCCTCGCCCTCGGCCCGGCCGCCCGCCGAGAGGCACCGCCCCGCGCGGCCCTCAGTGGTATTGGGTGTAGGCGGTGGCGTACATGCGGATCCAGTCGACGTCCTGCCGGGCCGGGCGCATCAAGGTGCCGGTCGCGGCGAACATGTCCATCTGGGCCCCGCCGTTGGTGGTGTTGAAGTAGTCGATCGCGGCGTTGACCGTGCAGATCAGGTTGCCGTCGACGTACCACTTCACCGAGTTCGGCTGCCAGTCGACGGCGTAGTTGTGGAACTGCGTCGAGTCCACGGCGAACGAGCAGTTGCTCTGGGTGCCGTCATGGTGGACGAACAGGTCGACGGTGGGCGAGGCCACGTCGCGTTCGGCGAAGTCGATCTCGGCCCGGGGGTAGTCGGCGTCGTTCTCCGGCCACAGCAGCGGCACCGCGTGGTATCGCTGTCCGCCGTTGTCGGCCAGCGGCACCGCACGTTCCCTGACCTCGACCCGCCCGTACTTGAAGGGTCGCATCCGGCTGTAGAGGCCACCGGTCCTGCCGTCCGCGGTGCCGGTGACCGACAGGTGTCCGCCGCCCTCTGTGGTCTGTGACGCACATCGCTGACCGTGGCCGTTGTAGCCCGGCGAGCATCCGGTCGACTGGCCGGGGTCGGCGCCGAACAGGCCCCACTTGGCCAGGTCCACCGATGTCCCGTTGTACTCGTCGGATTGACCGGCCACCGGGGTGCCCCAGCCGTGGCGGACCGACGCGAGGTCGCTCGGCGCGGCCGATCCGAGCCGGTAGTCGCACTTGGTGGCCTTGAAGTCGGTGCCCGTCGCGGTGCCGAAGTCGCCTTCCTGCAGCACGTGCGCCGAGGTGGCGCCGGTCGGTGCCGTGAGCGTGGCGGTGACGGGGGTCCACGTGCCGCCGGTCTCGGTGGAGGCCGGCAGAGCGGCGATCGGCCCCGGCTGCTCGCTGAGGTAGTGACCACTGTCGTCGTACCACTCGACCACGATCCGGGCGGTGCCGGAGCCGTACACGACCCGGTCCTGTGCGGAGAAGGTCCAGGTCTGGCCGGCGGTTACCGCGAGTTGCGGCATGTAGAAGGAGCGTCCGCCGGTGTCGAACGCCCAGTTCGCCCCGGACAGGTCGCCGACCGGGTCGCGGGTGACCCAGCCGCCGTCCAGAGGGCCCCAGCCATTGAGGTTGGCGGCCAGCACCGGGTTGGTGCACGCGTTGGTCGTGGCGGCGGCGGGCAGCGGGGTTGCGGCGGTCATGACAGAGGCCAGCGTCACGACGGCGCTGCCGATCGCCGTCAGGTGCGGCCGGAGACGGGGATGCTTCATGGCGGACTCCCACTCGGTTCGAAGTCGGCGTGTGCTCCTTCGAGCAGTGAAGGCCGCGACCGGCCGGGCCGACAGTGCGGGACTGCACTGTCGGCCGGGCTGTTCCTGGGGGTACCGCTCCGGATGCCGCCGCTGAGAAGGCCCGGTCGCGATCTAGGCGGGTGGCCCGGGGCACTGGTCCGGGGTCCCGCCGGCGGCGATCCGGTGCACTTTGACACTGGCCAACACGGTTCCGGACTTCACCAGGGCCTGAACCTCGCCGACCGTGAGTTGCGTGTCGTGGAAGCGTACGGCGCGCTCCAGTTTCACCGCGATCAACTGGATGCGGAAAACCTGTCCCACGCCGCCCTCGTTTTCTCCGCCGAAATACTGAGCGCCTTTCCAGGTGGCCAGCGCGCTGGGATTCCGGTAACCGAAGACGACCTCGACGTATTTGGTGGGATCGCCGTTGACGATATTCTGCTTCGCCAGGATCAAGGTGGTGCCGGGCGGCAGCGAGGCGGTGCCGGAGAAGTAGGAGCAATATTTCACGCCCGCACCGTCGGCCGGCGAAGTGATGGCTCCGGTGGCTTTCGCCGCGTCGCCGGTGGTGCGGCTCGGCGTGGGGCGCGTCGGCGCCGTACCGGTGCCGCCGGTGAGCGAGGGCGGTGCGGTCTGACCGGGGTTGCCGGCCCCGGGGGTACGTGTCAGCAGCCCCGGCAGGAACGCCCCGCCCGCGGCGACGACCAGGCTCGCCGCGGCCACCACGACGGGGGGCCATCGCCGGCGTGGCCGCGTCGGGGAAGTCGGGTGACTGACCGGCTCGCCGTCGACCGGTGCACCGCCGGCCGGCTCGCCGGAGTCGCCGGCCGCCGGCTCGGCACCTGTGAGAACGGCCGCCTCCAGCAGGCCGCGGCTCCAGCTTCGCAGGTCGGCCGGGCGGCGGGACGCGTCGCCGTCCAGGGCGGTCAGGACGTGCGACGTGAGGCGCCCGGGATCGGTCACTCCGGCGCCCTCGGCCACGGCCTGCAACTCGCGCTCGATGTGCGCCGAGGCGCCGGCGGCGTCAGCGACCGGCGGGTCCTGGCCCGTGAGGCAGAAACAGGCGAGCGCGCCGAGCGAGTAGACGTCCGCCGCCACGGCCCGGGGCAGCTGCGGTGCGGCCAGGACCTCGGGGGCGGTGTAGGCGGGCGTGTGCCATCCGGCGAGGTCGTGCCCGTCGTCGATGAGCCGCAGGGTGCTCACGTCGATGAGCACCAGGCCACGTTCCGGGTGCACGATGCAGTTGGTGGGCTTCACGTCCCGGTGCAGGCTCGGGTTCCCGCCGGAGCGCGTCACGGAGGCGAGGCCGGCAAGTGCCTCGCCGGCCTCGGCCACGTACTCCAGGCGCCGGCGGATCGTGTCGCCACTCGCCGGGACGCCGGCCAGCAGCGCGTGCAGCGTCGGCCCCTCGACCCACTCCATGACCAGGTACGCCATCGACTCGGTCGAGGGGGCGTGCCCCGCTCGCGCGCTTCCGGCGGGATGGGGAGCGGCGCCCAGGAACACCTCGTCGAGCCGGACCACATGGTCCAGCTTCAGGTGTCGCAGCAGCACGGCATGGTCGCGCCAGCGCTGCAGATCACGCGCTGAGGGCCAATCAGGCCCGGCGTCGCGCGGCGGGCTGAGCAGCTTGATCGCCAGCGGGAGCGGTGAGGTCAGCTCACCCTGATAGCGGGCCTTCCAGGTGATCCCCTCACCGCCCGGTATCCCGTCGCCCAGCAACTCGTGCCGGTCGGGTGCCTCCGGCGGGCCGACGAACAACCCGTTGGGCTCGTCGGCCGGAACGCCGATCCTGCTCGGCGCGCCGCCTCGGATGCCGCCGACGGGCGCTGGATGCGGCGGATCCGGCGCGCCGCGGGTGACCGGCTCGTCGTCCGGCCGGGCGTTGTCAGGATCCATCGTTCTGGCCGGCCTCGGGTTCGGACGGCAGGGCGTGCAGATCCTCCGCTCTGACGACACCGGTGCGCACGGCCCAACGCGCCAGCGCCCACCGGAAGTCGTCGTGCGGGATCTCCTTGTCGTCCGTGGTCAGGCCCGGGATGCCGTGCCCGGACAGGCTCTCCCGCAGCGACTTGACGACATTGCGGATGTACTGGGGCTGCCGGCCCAGCCGCCTTCCCATCTGCGCGTACGTCGCCGGGACCGCCTGTGGTCCGGCCCTGACCAGCAACGGCTCGCACAGTGCGGCGAGCACGAGCCGCTGGCCCCTGGTCAGCGCCATCGGCGAGGTGACGGTCCTGGGCGCGCGGCTCACCGCCGCGTCCCCGCGCCGGTCCGCGCCCGGCGTCAGCGAACGGGCGTCCACCCGCACAGTCACCGTCGAGCCGGTACGACCGGCGAAGACGACGCTGAAGGTCGGGAACGGGAGTGACGTGACCGCCGCCCCCGGCTCGACCAGCCGGTCCTCACCGACCGGCGGCCGGACGACGAGCGGTTTGTGGTGTGAGTCATTGCGTATCAGGACGCAGTCGTTGAGGACGATCAGCGAACCCGCTCGCCGCGACAGGTGATCATCGTCCGGGAAACGCACATTGCATGCCCGGCTCCGGCCCAACGTCAGCAACTGTCCGCGAGATATTCGCCATTGTTCGCCGTCGAACGTCACGAGTACGGGCTCGCCCGGCGCCGGTGCCTCGCCGGTCTGCGCATTCTCCATCTTGCAGGGCCGCCTTTCGGCGATTGATCGCCAATCTTGTCGACCACCGGCCACCCAGAGAATAGCGCCCGGTATACGCCGCCGAGTTGCGGAACAACGAAAAAACTTCCACGCGGAAGCCGGCCGGGATTCGGCTGTGCGGCGCGAGAAATTCCGGTCGGCATCACGTGGCAGGCACCCCTGCCGGACGGGTGCGGGGCTGCACTGTCCGGCCGGCGGCGGGCGCCCTTCACTACCGCTGAGACCACCTCTCACGGCACGGACGAACCGAAGGAGCAATCATGAACATCCCGGCACACGACCCACACGGTGGCGGCGGCAAGCTGCCGGCGGCACTCCGCTTCCGGCTCCGCGGGACATCCGCGCTGCTCGCCGCCTTCAGCGTGTTCCTGCTGGTGTTCTCCACGTCACCGGCGGACGCCCAGTCGAGGGGCGACCGCATCGGCGTGACGAACTTAGGCTCGACCGACTGGATCGAGTCACCCAACCACGCCTACCGGCTCGTCATGCAGGGTGACGGCAACCTCGCACTCTACGGGCCGAGCGGCGTCCTGTGGGCCACGTACACCAACGCCGCCGAGAACAACGGCGCCTACCTCGCCAACCAGGGCGACGGCAACCTGGTGATCTACCGGCCGGATCGCAGCGTGGTCTGGGCCAGCCGGAGCCACGCCACCGGCGGTGGGACGCTGGTCATCCAGGACGACGGAAACGTGGTCGCCTACGGCGCGTCGGGCCCCTTCTGGACCACGTACACGAACGGAGGAGCCAACAAGATGGCCGCCGCGGGCGCGGTCGCCTTCGCCCGCCGGCAGGTCGGCAAGCCTTACGTCTACGGGGCGACCGGGCCCAACGCCTTTGACTGCTCCGGCCTCTCGCTCAAGGCCTACGAGAGCGTGGGGATCGGCCTGAACCGCACCAGCCAGGGCCAGTACCAGCAGGGCTGGGCGGTCAGCAGGGCAAGCCTGCAGCCCGGTGACCTGGTGTTCTACAACGGTGCCCTGCCTGGCCACGTAGGGATCTACGTCGGCAACGACGAGATCATCAATGCGCTCAACAGTGCCACCGGGGTCCGCTACGACTCCATCAACTACCCGGGCTCGATCACCGGCTTCCGTCGCTACTCCTGAGAACTTGGCGCACCCGCGGCCGACAGTCCGCCCGGCGGTGCCACGAACGTGATCCGGCCCGCCACATGGAGCCCCTGGCCACGCTGCCAGGGGCTCACTTGACCGGCCCCGGGCAGGAACTCACCGTCCGGGGGCGGCGGGGAGGGTGAGGATCATGGTGAGGCCGCCTCCGGGGGTCTCGTCGGGCACGAGTGTGCCGCCCATGGCCTCGGCGAGTCCGCGGGACAGGGCGAGCCCGAGCCCCACGCCGGAGTGGTTGTCGCGGTCGCCGAGCCGCTGGAACGGCTGGAAGACGCGGTCGTGCGCCTCCGGCGGGATGCCGGGGCCGCGATCCATCACCCGGATCTCGACGTGGTCGCCGTGCCCGCTCGCGGTGATCAGCACGGTCCGGCCGGGCGGGCTGAAGCGCACGGCGTTGGACATGAGGTTGACCAGGACGCGTTCCAGCAGCGCGGGATCGGCCAGCACGTCGGGCAGCTCGACGGAGACGTCGCCTTCGACGCGGTCCCGCAGCGGGCCGAGGTCGTCGATGGCACGCGGCACGATCTCTTCGAGCGCCAGCGGCTGCGCGCTCACCCCGAGCACGCCCGCCTGCAGGCGGCTCATGTCCAGCAGGTTCGCCACCAGCCGGTCCAGCTTGTCCAGCGACTCCTCGGCGGTGGCGAGCAGCTCGGACCGGTCCCGTTCCGACCAGGCGACCTCGGTGCTGCCCAGGCTCTCGACGGCGGCCTTGGCGGAGGCGAGCGGCGTGCGCAGGTCGTGGCTGACGGCGGCCAGCAGCGCGGTGCGCATGCGGTCGGCCTCGGCGAGCGGGCGGGCGCGTTCGGCCTCCTGCTGCAGGCGTTCCTGGCGCAGCGCGACGGCGGTCTCGGCGGCGAACGCCTCCAGCACCGTGCGGTCGGCGGCCTCCAGCGGCTCGCCCCTGGCGGCCAGGACCAGTTCCTCGTCGATGACGACGTCGGTGTCGGACCGTCCTGGGCAGGTGGCGGGTGCGCCGCCGGAGGTGGCGACGATCCGCCAGGCGTCCGGGTCGGACTGCTGGTCGGGCACGCGCGCGGCCTCGGGCCGCCGTTCCAGCAGGGTGACGGAGGTCAGGCCGAAGGTCTCGCGCATACGTTCCAGCAGCGAGGACACCGCGGCCTCGCCGCGCAGCACGTGTCCGGCCATGGTGGACAGCAGCTCGGCGTCGGCGCCGGCCCGCGCGGCCTCTCGCGTCCGGCGGGCGGCGATGTCCACGATCGTGCTCACCGCCGCCGCCACCAGCACGAACACGACCAGCGCGAACAGGTTCTCCGGGGCGGCGATGGTGAACTCGCCGACCGGCGCGGTGAAGAACCAGTTGAGCAGCAGCGAACCGCCGACGGCCGCGGTGATGGCCGGCCACATGCCGCCCACCAGGGCCACCCCGACGGTCAGGCACAGGAAGAACAGGATCTCGCTGGGCAGCGACAACATGTCGCGGAACGGCGCCAGCGCGGCCGTCAGCAGCGGCATCCCGGCCACCGCCAGCGCCCAGCCGCTCGCCCGCCGGGTGCGGGTGAGCGCGGCGCGCGTGCGGGCGGGCCTTCGGCGTCCCTGCTTGGCCTCCTCGTGCGTGATCATGTGGACGTCGATCGAGCCGGACCGGGCGGTGGTCTCCACGCCGACGCCCCGGGAGAGGACCTGCGCGAACCGCCCCCTGCGCGAGGCGCCGAGGACAAGCTGGGTGGCGTTGACGCCGCGCGCGAAGTCGAGCAGCGCCCGCGGGACGTCGTCGCCGACGACCTGGTGGTAGCTGCCGCCCATGTCCTCCACCAGCGTGCGCTGGCGGGCCAGGCTGGCCGGGTCGGCGCCGGCCAGCCCGTCGGCGCTGGTGACGTGCACCGCCAGCAGGTCGGCGCCCTTGGTGCGGGCGGCGATGCGGGCGGCCCGGCGGACCAGTGTGTCGCCCTCGGGGCCGCCGGTCAGGGCGACCACCACCCGCTCGCGGGTCTCCCAGGTGGTGGCGATGCCGTGATCGGCGCGGTAGCGGTCGAGCTGGTCGTCCACCTTGCCGGCTACCCACAGCAGCGCGAGTTCGCGCAGCGCGGTGAGGTTGCCGACGCGGAAGTAGTTCGACATGGCGGCGCTGACCTTCTCGGGCGCGTACACGTTGCCGTGCGCCATGCGGCGGCGCAGCGCCTCCGGTGACATGTCCACCAGCTCGATCTGGTCGGCGCGGCGCACCACCTCGTCGGGCACGGTCTCGCGCTGCGGCACGCCGGTGATCTCCTGGACGACGTCGTTGACCGACTCCAGGTGCTGGACGTTCACCGTGGAGACGACGTCGATGCCGGCGTCCAGGATCTCGTCGACGTCCTGCCAGCGCTTGACGTTCTTCGAGCCGGGCACGTTGGTGTGGGCCAGCTCGTCGATCAGCGCCACCTTCGGCCGGCGGGCGATGACGGCGTCCACGTCGAGCTCGGTGAAGGTGGCCCCGCGGTGGACGACGGTCCGGCGCGGGACGATCTCCATGCCCTCCAGGAGGGCGGCGGTGCGGGGGCGGCCGTGGGTCTCGACCAGGCCCACGACCACGTCCCGGCCGCGTTCCCGCGCGCGGCGGCCCTCGCCGAGCATCGCGTACGTCTTGCCGACCCCGGGCGCCGCCCCGAGGTAGACCCGCAACCGGCCCCTCACCTCATGCCTTGTCGAGCGCGAGGTTGAGTTCGAGCACGTTCACCGCAGGCTCGCCCATGAAGCCGAGGACGCGGCCGGTGGTGTGCTCCTTGACGAGCCGTTCGACCTCGGCCCGGTCGAGGCCGCGTTCCCTGGCGACGCGGGGCGCCTGGAGGTCGGCGTAGGCGACGGAGATGTGCGGGTCGAGGCCGGAGCCGCTCGCGGTCACCGCGTCGGCGGGGACGACCGCCGTCGCGTTCCCCCGGACGGGGACGGTGCGCCCGGCGGCGTAGTCCTCACCCGGCTTGGCACATTCCACCCGCCTGCCCTGATAGGTCGCGACGAACGGAGTGGCCGGGCAGGCCTGGTTGACGCTGACGGCCCGGTCGGGGAAGACCTTGAGCACCGCGCCGACCCCGTCCGGGGTGCAGTACGGGCGGGCGCCGCTGACGCCCTCCAGCTCGCCGGCCGCCTTGGAACGGGCGCAGACCTGGGTGAGCAGCGACTGCCGGCCCTCCGCACCCGCGACCGGCAGCGTGTCCACGACGTCCTCGGGGCCCAGGTTGCTCGCGCCGGACGAGGTCGGGTCGTAGCCGTCGCCGGCGGCCGACGGGCGGGACTGGAAGTACGTCCTGACCGGATTGCCGTCCTTGTCGGTGAAGGACTGGCCGATCAGGGCGCTGCCGTGGCCGCCGTCGACGATCGAGCCGTTGGCCCGGCCGTTGAACAGCGCCTGGGCGACCCCGGTGGTGACCAGCGGGTAGATGATGCCGAGCAACGCGGTCAGGACGGCGACGGCGCGCAGGGCGGCGAGGTGCCGGCGGAGCAGGCTTGGCAGGCGTTCCATTTATGACATCCCCGGAAGGAACTGGATCAACAGGTCGATGATCTTGATACCGATGAAGGGGGCGACGATGCCGCCCAGGCCGTAGACGTACAGGTTGCGCGAGAGCAGCTTGGACGCGCTGGACGGCCGGTACCGGACGCCTCGGAGCGCCAGCGGGATCAACGCGACGATGACCAGCGCGTTGAAGATCACCGCGGCCAGGATCGCGGACTGGGGGCTGGACAGGCGCATGACGTTGAGCGCGTCCAGGCCGGGGTAGACGGCCGCGAACATGGCCGGGATGATCGCGAAGTACTTCGCGATGTCGTTGGCGATCGAGAACGTGGTCAGCGCGCCCCGCGTGATCAGCAGCTGCTTGCCGATCTCGACGATCTCGATGAGCTTGGTCGGGTTGGAGTCCAGGTCGACCATGTTCCCGGCCTCCTTGGCGGCCGAGGTGCCGGTGTTCATGGCCACGCCGACGTCCGACTGGGCCAGGGCGGGGGCGTCGTTGGTGCCGTCGCCGGTCATCGCGACCAGGCGGCCGCCCTCCTGCTCCTTCCTGATCAGGGCGAGCTTGTCCTCGGGGGTGGCCTCGGCCAGGAAGTCGTCCACGCCGGCCTCGTCGGCGATGGCCTTGGCGGTGAGCGGGTTGTCGCCGGTGATCATGACGGTGCGGATGCCCATGCGGCGCATCTCGTCGAAGCGTTCGCGCATGCCCTGCTTGACGACGTCCTTGAGGTGGATGACGCCGAGCACGCGGCTCCGTTCGGCCACGACCAGCGGGGTGCCGCCGGAGGCGGAGATGCCGTCCACGATGTGGCCGACGTCGTCGGTGGGGTGGCCGCCGTTGTCGCGCACCCACTTCATGACCGTTGTGGCCGCGCCCTTGCGGACCTCGCGGCCGTCCAGGTTCACGCCGGACATGCGGGTCTGGGCGGTGAACTGCACCCATTCGGCGCCGTGGATCTCGCGCTCGCGCAGGCCGTACCGCTCCTTGGCGAACACCACGATCGAGCGGCCCTCGGGGGTCTCGTCGGCGAGGCTGGAGAGCTGGGCGGCCTCGGCGAGCTCGGCCTCGGTGATCCCGTCCACGGGGACGAACTCGGCCGCCTGCCGGTTGCCCAGCGTGATCGTGCCGGTCTTGTCCAGCAGCAGCGTGGACACGTCACCGGCCGCCTCCACCGCGCGGCCGGACATGGCCAGGACGTTGCGCTGCACAAGACGGTCCATGCCGGCGATGCCGATGGCCGACAGCAGCGCCCCGATCGTGGTGGGGATCAGGCAGACCAGCAGCGAGACCAGGACGATGCCGGTGACGCCGTCCGCGTCGAGCGCGAGCGAGTCGGGGACGCCGGGGTTGATCTGCTTGGAGTAGACGGCCAGCGGCTGCATGGTCACGGTGGCGACCAGGAAGACGACCGTCAGGGCGGCCAGCAGGATGTTGAGCGCGATCTCGTTGGGCGTCTTCTGCCGGTCGGCGCCCTCGACCAGGGCGATCATGCGGTCGACGAAGCTCTCGCCGGGCTTCTGGGTGATCCTGACGACGATCCGGTCGGAGAGCACCTTCGTGCCGCCGGTCACCGCCGAGCGGTCGCCGCCCGACTCGCGGATGACGGGCGCGGACTCGCCGGTGATGGCCGACTCGTCCACCGAGGCGATGCCCTCGACCACGTCGCCGTCGCCGGGGATGACCTCGCCGGCCTCGACCACCACCAGGTCGCCCTGCCGCAGCTCGGGCGCGCCGACCGTGTCCCAGCCGCCCTCGGCGTCGCCGCGCAGGCGGCGGGCCCGGGTGTCGGTCTTGGCCTTGCGCAGCGTCGCCGCCTGCGCCTTGCCGCGCCCTTCCGCGACGGCCTCGGCCAGGTTGGCGAAGATCACCGTCAGCCACAGCCACACGACGGTCGCCCAGGCGAAGAACGACGGCTCGACGATCGCCAGGACGGTGGTGAACACCGCGCCGACCTCGACGATCAGCATGACGGGGTTGCGCCACAGCGTGGCCGGGTTCAGCTTTTTGACCGCGTCGGGGAGGGACCTGACGAGCTGCCGGGGGTCCAGCAGGCCGCCACCCACGCGGCCGTCCCGCCGCGCGGGGGAGGGTTTGTCCAGTACGGGGGTTGACATGTCAGGACAGTCCTTCTGCGATCGGGCCGAGCGCGAGTGCCGGGAGGAAGGTGAGGGCGACGAGGACGACCGTCACGCCGACGACCAGGCCGACGAACAGCGGCCGGTGCGTGGGCAGCGTGCCGGCGCCCTCGGGGACGGGCGACTGCGCCGCCAGCGAACCGGCCAGGGCCAGCACCAGGATGATCGGCAGGAACCGGCCGAAGGCCATGCACAGGCCGAGCGCCACGTCGTACCAGGGGGTGTTGACGGTGAGGCCGGCGAAGGCGGAGCCGTTGTTGTTGGAGGCGCTGGTGAAGGCGTACAGGACCTCCGACAGGCCGTGCGGGCCGCCGTTCAGCATGCTCGCGCGCCGCTCCGCCGAGCCCATCGCGAACGCGGTGCCGACCAGCACGAGGGCCGGGGTGACCAGGAAGTACAGGGAGGCGAGCTTGATCTCGCGGGCGCCGATGCGCTTGCCCAGGTACTCGGGGGTGCGGCCGACCATCAGGCCCGCCACGAACACCGTGATCACGGCGAGGATCAGCATGCCGTACAGGCCCGAGCCGACGCCGCCGGGCGCGACCTCGCCGAGCATCATGTTGACCATCGTCATCATGCCGCCGAACGGCGTGTAGGAGTCGTGGAAGGAGTTGACCGCTCCGGTGCTCGTGAGGGTGGTCGAGGCGGCGAAGGTGGCCGAGTTCGAGACGCCGAAGCGCAGCTCCTTGCCCTCCAGCGCCGCGCCGGCCGCCTGCGGCACGGTGGCGTTCCCGGACAGCTCGAAGACGTTGGTGAGCAGGACGCTCGCCAGGGCCAGCACGCCCATCACCGCGAGGATCGCGTACCCCTGCCGGACCTGGCCGACCAGCCGGCCGAAGGTACGGGTGAGCGAGAACGGGATCACCAGGATCAGGAAGATCTCGAACCAGTTCGTCCAGCTCGTGGCGTTCTCGAACGGGTGGGCCGAGTTGGCGTTGTAGAAGCCGCCGCCGTTGGTGCCCAGCTCCTTGATGACCTCCTGGGAGGCGACCGGGCCGCCGGTGATGACCTGCGTGCCGCCGGTCAGCGTGGCCACCTCGTGCACGCCCGAGAAGTTCTGCACCAGGCCGCCCGCCACCAGCACCAGCGCGCCGACGAAGGCGATCGGCAGCAGGATGCGCAGGGTGCCGCGGACCAGGTCCACCCAGAAGTTGCCGATCGTGCCGGACTTACGGCGGGCGAACCCGCGTACGAGCGCCACCGCGACCGCCATGCCGACGGCCGCGGAGACGAAGTTCTGCACGGCCAGGGCGGTCATCTGGGTCAGGTGGCCCATCGTGGACTCGCCCGAGTACGCCTGCCAGTTGGTGTTGGTGACGAAGCTGATCGCGGTGTTCCAGGCGATGTGATCGGTGACCGGCTCCATGCCGAGGCTGAGCGGCAGCTTGTCCTGCAGGCGCTGGAGGCCGTACACGACCAGGACCGAGATCACCGAGAAGGCCAGCAGGCTGCGGGCGTAGACGGGCCAGCTCTGCTCGGCGTCGGCCCGCACTCCGAGCAGGCGGTAGATGCCGCGCTCGACGACGTTGTGCTTCGTCGTGGCGTAGACGCGGTACATGTAGTCGCCGAACGGCTTGTGCACCAGGGCCAGAGCGGCGATCAGGGAGACGATGAAGATCATCCCGGCCAGGGCCGTACTCATCAGAACCGCTCCGGGAACAGCAGGGCCGCGACCATGAAGATCACCAGACCGGCGACCACGATGAGACCGGTGGCGTTGACGGCGCTCACAGCCGCTCCACCGCCCGCACGACCAGCCCGAAGATCACGAAGATCGCGATCGTCAGGGCGACGAAGATGACGTCGGCCATCCCCACTCCTCAGCTCGATGATGAGATCGCCGCCGCCCCTTGACGGGCGGCCGCAGGTTCAGCAAACGCCGGAAAATGGGGTGTTTTGTCGTTCTTGACGCCTTTCATACGGCCGTGGCCCGAATCTTGACGGCCTCTCTACGCGGCGGGCCGCGCTCCGGTCACGGCAAGAGGTGGCGCCAGCGTTCGGCCGACGCCAGGGCGTCCAGGCTGATCCGTTCCAGGAACGCGCCGCCCCTGGCCAGGCGCCGTCCCGTGGGCGTGTCGAGCCCGAGCGTCTGCCCCGCCGCCTTCGCGACCTCCGCCGCCGCGAGCGTCTGCCGCGCGCTGATCATCGTCGAGTGGTACCAGGCGTCGTCGTCGACCACGTAGATGTCGCGCCGCCGCTGCGGATCACGTTCGCGCCTGATCAACCCCTGCTGGGTCAGGTAGCCCACCGCCGTGGAGATCGAGGCGGGGCTCACCTTCAGCTCTCGGGCCAGCTCGGCCGCGGTGAGCCGGCCGTCCTCGCTCAGCCACAGGCCGATGAGCACGCGCGCCACCATTTTCGGCAGGCCCATCGCGACCGCCATCTCGACGGCTCCCTCTTCCACCTCGAAGACCTCACCGCTCCGGGGTGCGGCCGAACGTGCCGGGGCGCCGCGCCGCGCCCGCCGCGCCGTCGCCTGGTGCGCCCGCTCGGGACGGTAGTCGCCGGGGCCGCCGTTGCGGCCGACCTCGCGGCTGATCGTCGAGGTCGGCCGGTCGAGCCGCCTGGCGATCTCGGCGTAGGAGCGGCCTTCGGCGAGACCGGCCGCGATGCGCCGGCGGTCGTGCAGGGTCAACCTTCCTTCTGCCACGACCTCACTATTGCGTTCGTCCGCACACAATGCAACGTTTCATTGCATTCAGCTTCAGCGCCAACGTATCAGTTTGTCGCATATGAACTGGGCTTATGTGTTTCCATTGATTGACACAATTTCTGAAAGCAACGTAGCTTTCAATGGTGATGAACACGTACTATCGCGACGAGTCGCGGGCCTTCGTCTCGGTGACGGGGCTGCGCAAGTCCTACGGCGCCCACCGCGTCCTGGACGGCATCGACCTGTCCATCCCGCAGGGCACCGTCTTCTCGCTGCTCGGCCCCAACGGCGCGGGCAAGACCACCACGGTGCAGATCCTGTCCACCCTGATCAAGGCCGACGCCGGCGAGATCCGGGTCGCCGGGCACGACCTGGCCAGGGAGCCCGACAAGGTGCGTGCCGTGATCGGCGTCACCGGCCAGTTCTCCGCGGTCGACGGCTTCCTCACCGGCGAGGAGAACCTGCGGCTCATGGCCGACCTGCTGCACCTCGGCCGCGCCGAGGGCCGCCGCCGAGCCGGCGACCTGCTGGAGCGCTTCGACCTCACCGGCGCCGCGCGCAAGCCCGCGGGCGCCTACTCGGGCGGCATGCGCCGCCGGCTCGACCTCGCCATGACCATGGTCGGCACGCCCAGGATCATCTTCCTCGACGAGCCCACCACGGGCCTGGACCCGCGCAGCCGCCGCACGATGTGGCAGATCGTCCGGGACCTCGTCCGGCAGGACGGCGTGACCATCTTCCTGACCACCCAGTACCTGGAGGAGGCCGACGAACTCGCCGACCGCATCGCGCTGCTCAGCCAGGGCCGGCTGGTGGCCGAGGGCACCCCTGAAGAGCTCAAGCGCATGGTCCCCGGCGGCCACGTCGTCGTGCGCTTCGCCGACCTCGACGGGTACCGCAGGGCGGCCTCCCTGGTGGGGGCGACCGCGCGCGACGAGGAGTCCCTCACGGTGCAGCTCCCCGACACCGGCGTCAGGGGGCTGCGCGAGCTCCTGGAACTGCTGGACGCGCAGGCCGTCGACGTCGCCGAACTGTCGATGCACACGCCCGACCTGGACGACGTCTTCCTGACCCTGACCGAGGAGTCCACCCGATGAGAGCGATCACCGACTCGGCGACCATGTTGCGCCGCCAGATCAGGCACATGTGGCGTTACCCCACGCTGATCCTCACCTACGCGGGCGTCCCGGTGGTGTTCCTGCTGCTGTTCGTCTACGTTCTCGGCGGCATCATGGGCGCCGGGATCGGCGGCGACCGCGCCGCCTACGTCGGCTACGTCACTCCCGGCATCCTGATCATGACGATCGCGAGCGCCGCGCAGGGGACCGCGATCGCGGTGGCGATGGACATGACCGAGGGCATCGTCGCCAGGTTCAAGACCATGGCCATCGCCCGCGTCTCGGTCCTGACCGGGCACGTGCTCGGCGCGCTGGTGCAGAACTTCACCGCGATCGCGGCCGTGACGCTGACGGCCCTGCTGATCGGCTTCCGCCCCGCCGCCTCGGCGCTGGACTGGCTCGGGGTGGTGGGGGTGCTGGCCATGTTCACCTTCGCCGTCACCTGGCTGTCGGCCGCGCTGGGCATGGTCACCAGGAACGTGGCCACGGCCAGCAACCTGCCGATGCCGCTGATGCTGCTGCCGTTCCTGGGCAGCGGCGTGGTGCCGCCGGAGTCGATGCCGGGCCCGTTGCGCTGGTTCGCCGAACACCAGCCGTTCACGCCGGTCATCGAAACCCTGCGCGCGCTGCTGGCCGGGCAGCCCGCGGGGCCCAGCCTCGCGGCGGCGGCACTCTGGAGCGCGGTCATCGCGCTGGGCGGGTACCTGTGGGCCCGAAGGCTCTACGACCGGTGAGGTTTCCCCTTCGTGCCGGTCTTCTCGCTGACGGACTCCTGGTAGAGGTCGGCGTAGGTGCGGGAGTCCTTGATCAGGCCGTCGGCGAAGGCGGCGACGTCGTCGCCGATGAGTTCCAGGACTCCCTTGCCGGCCGCGACGCCCTCCTCGAAGAAGTCGACGATCCCCGGTAGCAGGGGCCCGTCGGTCAGCCCGACCGGCCCGACCTTGAAGAAGTACCGCTGCATCTCCTTGTAGACGATCTGGTAGTCGGGCGGCAGCGCCTTGACCCGCGCCAGGTGTGCCCGCCACTGCTTCTTGCCCTCGATGATGTCCTGGATGCCCACGTCAGCCTCCCAGCCGGCCCAGTTTCCTCGCGACGTTCCTGTTCAGCTGCTCGCGCCACCGGTCGCGGAAGCTGCGGCCCCCGGTCTCGCCGGCCAGTGCCGCGCAGAAGCCCGGGATGTCGTCGCCCAGCACCTCGTGAACGTTCTGCCCGTCGGCCGCCGTCTCCTCCAGCAACCCCAGAACGCCGTCGAAGATCGGCATCAGGTTCCGGCCGGTGAAGTCCGAGTAGTGAAAGAGATGGCCCTTGATCTCGTCCCATGCCGCTCGGTGGTCGGCCGGCAGTGCCGCGGCCCGGGCTTCGAACGCCTTGTATTCCCTGGTGAGATCGCTGCCGGTGATGGTCTCCCAGAAATTCATCTCCCGCCCTCCTTGAGCTTGTCGATCCGGGATGTGATGTACGCCCATTTCGCCCAGAACGTCGCCAGCTCCGCGCGTCCCGCGTCGTTGAGCGCGTAGAACTTGCGCGGCGGGCCCTGTTCGGACGGTCGTTTCGTCACCTGGACGAGCCCGTTCTTCTCCAGTCGCAGCAGGATGGTGTAGACCGTCCCCTCGACGACGTCGGCGAAGCCCAGGTCGTTCAGCCGGCGCGTGATGGCGTACCCGTAGGTCTCTTCGCTGCCGATGATCTCGAGCACGCAGCCCTCGAGCGTGCCCTTCAGCATCTCCGTCAGATTGTCCATCGCGGCTCTTCTTCCGCCCTTCCGAAGTACTCGGTGATACCGAGTACTGCTACACAGTACCACAGAGTAGCTGATCTGGTGATCAGGGGCGCGGCGGCTGCCGGCGGACGGCGAGCCGGCCGTGCCGCATGCGGCCGGTCAGGCGGACGCGCAACACCTCCGGTGCGTCGTCGTCGGGTGCCCTGCCGATCGCCAGCGTGCCGTGCCGCACCGAGAGCTCGTCGCTCTCCAGCACCATGCCCGGCGCGAGGATCAGCTCCACGCTGCCGCCGCTCACCCGCAGCTCGATGACCAGCTCGGGCGCGCCGCGCACCGCGCTGGTCAGGTCCAGCAGCACGTCGCTCCACGCGGTGCGCAGCGCCAGCCGGTGCGGCAACCTCCAGCGGCCGTCGCGGCGCACCGAGCCGTGCTTCTCCTTGATGGTGAGCAGTTCGGCGGCCGGAGCCGCGGGGAGCGGCAGCGCGAGCGCGCCGGCGCTGCCCGGCCCCGCGATCAGGTCGGTGACGAGCGGGGCCAGCGCGCCGACGGTGCGGGCGGACAACGCCGCCTCCAGCCGCTCCTCGAATTCGGCCAGGTCGAGCCGGCCGTCGGCGACGGCCGTCCGCAGCAGCTCGGTGACCCGGTCGCGGTCGGCGTCGGAGGCCCGCAGCGCCGGTGAGGAGGGCTGCCCAGGACCCGCCGGGAGCTCTGCCATGGTGGTTCCTCTCTGGAGCTCAGGGATCCGGGCGCTTCCTGGCCGTGGTCACGCGTCCCAGGTGACGGGGAGGCTCTTGACGCCGTAGATGTCGGCGATCTCCGGCCGCAGGGCGACCTGGTCGGCCGGTACGGCCAGGCGCAGGGTGGGGAAGCGGGCGAGCAGCGCGGGGAAGGCGACGCGCATCTCGACGCGGGCGAGCTGCTGGCCCAGGCACTGGTGGATGCCGTGGCTGAAGGCCAGGTGGCCGCCGTCCTGCCGGCGCAGGTCGAGGGTGTGGGGGTCGGGGAAACGTTCGGGGTCGCGGTTGGCGGTGTTGAGGGACAGGATGACCATCGTGCCGGCCTTGACGGTCTGGCCGGCCACCTCGACGTCCTCCAGGGCGACCCGGTAGAACTGCTTGGCGACGGACAGGTACCGCAGCAGCTCCTCGACGGCCTGGTCGGCGAGCGTGGGGTCGGCGCGCAGCGCGGCGAGCTGGTCCGGGTTCTGCAGCAGGGCGAAGGTGCCGAGGGCCAGCATGTTGGCGGTGGTGTCGAACCCGGCCGACAGCAGGATCAGGGCCATGCCCTGCAGCTCCTCGTCGGTCAGGTCGCTGTCGAGCAGGTCGCTGAGCACGTCGTCGGTCGGGGCGGCGCGCTTGGCGGCCACGAGTTCGGCCAGGTACTGCTGGGTGGCGAGGTAGGCGGCGATCAGTTCCTCGTCACCGGCCTCGCCGCCGAGGAACTTGTCGATGTTCTCCTGGAAGCGGCCCCGGTCCTCGTACGGCACGCCCAGCAGTTCGCAGATGACGATGGCGGGGATGGGCTTGGCGAACGCGGTCACCAGGTCGGCGGTGGGGCCGGCCTTCTCCATGGCGTCCAGGTGTTCGGCGGTGATCTGCTCGACGCGCTCGGTCAGCAGCCGCATCCGGCGGACGGTGAACTTGCCGACGAGCGGCTTGCGGTAGCGGCTGTGCTGCGGCTCGTCCATGAGCAGGAACTCGCCGGGCGGGGCCGGGGGGACCTCGATGTCGCCGTAGTCGATGGTCGGGTGGTGGGCCATGAGCTCCTTGCGGGAGCTGAACCGGGGGTCGGCCAGGATCGAGCGGACCAGGTCGTAGCCGGTGACCAGCCAGCCCTGGTGTCCGTCGGGGAAGGGGAAGTGGCTGATGGGGCCGTGCTCGCGGGCCTCGACGAGCTCCTTGGGCGGGTCGAACGGGCAGCCGGAGCGGCGTTCGGCGGGCATCGGCGTGACGGTGTGGAGGGAGTCGGTCATGATCGTCCTTTGCGGCCTAGGAAATCTTGCGGCGGTAGGTGTTCATGGCGAAGGCGTAGGCGACGACCAGGATGCCGACGCACCAGGCGAGGGCGATCCAGATGTCGTTGCCGACGGGCTGCTCGGCGAACAGGGCGCGGATGGCGTTGACGATGGAGGTCACCGGCTGGTTCTCGGCGAAGACGCGCACCACGGTGGGCATGGTGTCGGTGGGCACGAACGCCGAGCTGAGGAACGGCAGGAAGATGAGCGGGTAGGAGAACGCGCTCGCGCCTTCCATGGTCTTGGCCGACAGGCCGGGGATGACGGCGATCCAGGTCAGCGCCAGGGTGAACAGGATGAGGATGCCCGCGACCGACAGCCAGGCCGACAGGCCCGCGCTGGAGCGGAAGCCCATGAGCAGGGCGACGAGCATCACGACCACGAGCGAGACCAGGTTGGCGACCAGCGAGGTCAGCACGTGCGCCCACAACACGGACGAGCGTGCGGTCGGCATGGACTGGAAACGCTCGAAGATGCCGCCCTTCATGTCCATGAACAGCCGGTAGGCGGTGTAGGCGATGCCGGAGGCGACCGTGATGAGCAGGATGCCGGGCAGCATGTAGTTCACATACGAGTCCGACCCCGTCCTGATCGCGCCGCCGAACACGTAGACGAACATCAGCATCATGGCGATCGGCATGATCGCGGTCGTGACGATGGTGTCCGGGCTGCGGGAGATGTGGCGCAGGGACCGTCCCAGCAGGACGGTGGTGTCACCGAAGAAGTGCTTGCTCATCGTGGTGGTCCTTAGGCTTTCGTGCCGACGAGGGTGAGGAAGACGTCCTCCAGGGTCGGTTGCTTCTCGACGTACTCGACCTTGGCGGGGGGAGGAGCTGCTTGAGCTCGGCGAGGGTGCCGTTGACGATGATCCGGCCCTCGTGCAGGATCGCGATCCGGTCCGCGAGCTGCTCGGCCTCGTCCAGGTACTGGGTGGTGAGCAGCACGGTGGTGCCCTGGGCGGCGAGCTCCCTGACGGCCTGCCACACCTCGATGCGCGCCTGGGGGTCGAGGCCGGTGGTCGGCTCGTCGAGGAAGATGACCGGCGGGTCGCCGATGAGGCTCATCGCGATGTCGAGGCGGCGGCGCATGCCGCCCGAGTACGTCGCGGCCTTGCGGCCGCCCGCGTCGGTCAGCGAGAACCGCTCCAGCAGGTCGTCGGCGATCTTGCCGGGGTTCTTCAGGTGCCGCAGCCGGGCGACCAGCACGAGGTTCTCCCGCCCGCTGAGGATCTCGTCCACGGCGGCGAACTGGCCGGTGAGGCTGATGGACTCGCGCACCCGGGCGGCCTGCCCGGCGACGTCGAGGCCGTTGACCCTGGCCGTGCCGGCGTCGGCCCTGAGCAGCGTGGACAGGATCTTCACGAGCGTGGTCTTGCCCGCGCCGTTCGAGCCGAGCAGCGCGAAGATGCTGCCCCGTGCCACCTCGAAGTCCACGCCGCGCAGCACGTTGAGTTCCTTGTACGACTTCTCCAGGCCGTGCACCTGGATCGCCGGATCTTGTTGTGTCGTCATCACTCGGTCCTGTCTTCTCTTCCGGGGGGCTCGCCGTGGGCGCAACTACTCAGTGGTGCTGACTACTGGCTACATAGTGGCACGAGGTACTGGTACCTAGCAACACCGGATAGTCGCCGTGATCGCCGAGGTGTTCATGGCGTCCACCTTCGCGGGCCGCGCTGACACCGCGCGGACGCCGTGCTGACACGGCCGCGCCGCGTCCTGACGCCGTCAGGGGCGGCGGAATGAACCTTTCATCGCCTACGCGACGTTCGCGCTGGTCGCCAGGGCCGCGCGCGGGCCGATCTTGCGGTGCGGACTGGCCACGAGCGCGCCGGCGGACGCCACGTCCACGCTCCAGGTCGTCCACACCAACCTGCCGTACGACATCTGCGTCGCCTTCGGCCAGTCGGGCCGGCAGAACGGGCGCTGGCAGACCTGGTGGTGCAGCACGCACTATCCGCAGAGCTACCCGGGCTCCTCCACCTACGACCTGTGGGCGTACGTGAACTGACGCCTTTGTCGGCTGGATATGCGGTCAAAAGTTGCGTACGTGGGTAATCAGGCCCGAACCTATGATCTCGGGGGACGTACCACATAGAGATCATGAGGGCGGATGGGCACCAAACGGGGCGCGGGGGCAGCCATCGGCTGGGCAGCGCTGTCGATCGTGATTCCGGGCGCTGCCCATCTGCGGGCCGGGTACCGGCTGCTCGGGCTGGCGCTGCTGGGGCTGTTCCTGGCCGCGGGCGTGGCGGTGGCCGTCGTGGTGGCCTCGGCGGGCGGCATGGCCATGGCGACCCAGGCCACCTGGGCCAAGGCGATCAGCGGTGGCGCCGTCGGCGTCGGCGTCGCGTGGGGGCTGCTGGTGGTCGCCTCCTACACCGTGCTGCGGCCGCGGCGGCGGCTGGTCTGGTCGGACGGCGTGGCGCTGCTGCTGGTCGCGGCCGTCGTGTCGCCGTTCGTGGTGGCCTCGCAGACGGTGTCGGAGGTCGACGCCACGCTGACCGACGTGTTCAACGCCCCCGAGCCCACGCCCATCGACCACGCCGACCCGTGGGCCGGCCGGACGAGGGTGAACATCCTGCTGCTCGGCGGCGACGGCGCGCGCGGCCGCAACGGGACGAGCATCCGCACCGACAGCGTCAACGTCGCCAGCATCGACGTCAGGACCGGCGACACCGTGCTGTTCGCGCTGCCCAGGGAGATGGAGAACGCGCCCTTCCCCAGGGGGAGCGTGATGGGCCGGCTGTTCCCGCCGCCCAAGGGCTTCTACATCGCGGGAGCCGGGCGGGAGTCGGAGGACCTGCTGAACGGCGTCTGGGCCTACGCCGACACCCACCCCGCGCCGTTCCGCAACTCGCCCACCCGGGCGCCGGAGGCCGTCAAGGGCGCGGTGGGCGAGATCCTCGGCCTCAAGATCGACTATTACGTGCTGGTCAACATGTGGGGCGTGGCCCGGCTGATCGACGCGCTCGGCGGCGTGCGCATCCACGTCGAGCAGGACATCTGCTACGGCGTGGGCCGCAGCGACGGCGGCGTGATCAAGGCGGGCACCCGCCGGCTGAACGGCAACGACGCGCTCTGGTACGGCAGGGCTCGCGACCACGACGGCTCCAACTGCGCAGGAGGCGACAACCACACCCGGATGCGCCGCCAGCACTGCGTCATCTCCGCCATGCTCGACCAGCTCGACCCGGCCAACGTGCTGCTGAAGTTCAAGCAGCTGGCCGGCGCGGCCCGGCAGACGTTCCGGACCGACATCCCGCGCGGGCTGCTGCAGGACCTGGTGCCGCTGGCCGACAAGGTCAAGGGTGCCAAGGTCGGGACGTTGTCGATCGTTCCGCCGCGGTACAACCCGGCGTACCCGGACTTCCCGCGCATCCGTGCCGACGTCCGCAAGGCCATCGTCCGTTCGCACCGCGCGCCCGCCACCGTCGCCGCGGGCACGCCGTCCGCCCGGCCGTCGGTCACGCCCACCAGGACGGCGATGGCGTCGTCGGGGAAGCTGGCCGACTCCTGCGTGGCCTGATCGCGGCTACCGGCGCCCGCAGGGGCCGGCGGGCTCCTTGCCGAGGCTCACCCGCAGGGCGTTCTCGATGAACTCGCTGTTCTGCTTCTTGGACACCATCTCCGACTGGGTGAGGGTGCCGGTCATCGCGAGCCGCTGCTTCGGCACGTAGATCTGGAACGCGCCGAAGAAGCCGCTGTGCCCGTAGGCGGCTTCGCCCGTCGCGGTCAGCCGCGCGATGCCCAGCCCGTACGGCGAGCCGGCCTTGACGCTCTGCGGGGTGCTGCGCAGCATCGTCCGCAGCGTCGCCGGGCTCTTGAAGAGCCTGCCCTCGAACAGGCCGCGCATGAACCGGTTGAGGTCGGCCCCGGTGGAGACCAGGCCGCCGCCGCCGAACGTGTCGAACGTCGGGTTGTAGTCGTAGGTGTCGCGCTCGCCGAGGTAGTTGTGGGCGCGCGGGCCGCGGTGCGGCTCCCACCACTCCAGGTACGTGCGGTCCATCTTCAGCGGCCGCAGCAGCAACGACCGGTACAACCGGTGCAGCGGCTCGCGCCCGGCCTTCTCGATGACCAGCCCGGCCAGCACGTAGCCCGTGTCGGAGTAGTGGTAGCCCTTGGCGGGGGCGAAGTAGGGCTTGCCGGACCGAAGCGCCCAGTCCACCAGCTCCAGCGGTTTCCAGGTCTTGTCCGGATGATCGAGCACGTACTGGAACCACTTCTCGTCGCCGACGTAGTCGTAGAGGCCGGCGGTGTGGTCGAGGAGCTGCCGGACGGTGATCCGCGACCCGTACGGGATACGCGCGACCAGCTTCCGGTCCAGGTATTCGCTGATGGGAGCGTCCAGGCGCAGGTCGCCGCGTTCGGCGAGGCGGAGCGCGACGGCCGCGGTCATCGTCTTGGTGACGCTGGCCGTGCGGAAGGCGTCGGAGCTGCGCAGGGCCCGTCCGCCCAGCTCGTACACGCCGGCCGCGCCGTCGAAGGCGCGGCCGGGGCCGGTCACGGTGAGGATCGCGCCGGGCACGGGCGGCTTGGCGACGCCGTCCAGCAGGCAGCGGAGCCGCTCGTCCGTGGCGTCCGTGGCGTTCTGGGCCGCGGTGGCGGGGACCTGCGCCGTCCGGGCGTGGGCCGGGACGGCGAGGCCGCCGCCGAGCACCACGCCGGCCAGGACGGCGCCGAGCAAGCAGGTTTTCTGGGCATGATGATGATTTTTTGACCGCATGGCCAGGATTTAATCCAGATGGTATGAGTGAGACAAGAGGTTCGCCCGGATCTTGCGGTTTCCCGCACCGAGGAGGTGCCGCCATGCCCGACTCCGGCTGGGACGAGTCCCTGCTGCCCCGGGAGCGCGAAGTGCTCGCCCTGATGGCCGAGGGCTGGTCCAACACCGGCATCGCCGCCCAGCTGTACGTGTCGCTGAGCGCCGTGGAGAAGCACGTCACCGCGGTGTTCGCCAAGCTCGGCCTGCCCGCGTCGGCGGCCGGCAACCGCCGGGTGCTGGCGGTGCTGCACTACCTCGCGGCGACCGGCCGGGCCGCGGAACGGCCGGGCGCGGGGTGGGGGAAACCGCACAGTCGCTGAGCGGGGCTTGCCGCACGCCGTCCGCCGGGCTTGAATCCTGGCCATGCGGTCAAAAATCGATCAGGACGGCCAGAAGAAGGCCTCGTTCATCGAGGAGGCCCGGCGGCGGCAGATCGTGGAGGGCGCCATCTCCACCATCGCCAGCGCCGGGCTGCCCCAGGCGTCGCTGGCCCGGATCGCCCAGGACGTCGGCGTCAGCAGGGGCGTGATCTCCTACCACTTCGCCGGCCGGGACGAGCTGATCCAGCAGGTCGTCAACGCCCTGTTCACCGAGACCAACCGGTTCATCAAGGCCAGGGTGGACCGGGCGCCGGACGCCCCGCACCGGCTGCGCGCCTTCATCGAGGCGAGTTTCGAGTTCATGGCGGCCAACCGCGCCAACTTCGTCGCGCTGGTGGACATCTGGGGCAGCTTCGGATCGCCCGAGGCCAAGCGCCGGTTCAATGCCGACATGTACGACCCGTGCCGCCACCACCTGGAGGGCATCCTGCGGCGCGGCCAGGACAGCGGCGACTTCCGCGACTTCTCGCCGCGCACGCTGGCCGCCACCGTCCAGGGCGCGATCGACGGTGTCATGCTCCAGTGGGTCTTCGACGAGGAGGCCGTCGACCTGGCCGACTGCGCCGCCGAGCTGGTGATGATGTTCGACATGGCCACCCGGCGGCGGGCGTGACGGCCGCGCCGCCGTCCGGCGGGGGAGCGGCCGGGCTGATCGCGGGGGGCCTCGGCGGGTTGCTCCGGGACCGGGCCGCCGCCCACGGTGACCGGGTGCTGTTCCGCTTCGACGGCGTCGAGACCACCGTCGCCCAGGTGGCGGAGCGGACCGACCGGCTGGCGGGCGTGCTGGCCGCGCACGGCGTCCGCCGCGGCGACCGGGTCGCGGTGATGCTGGGCAACGGGATCGGCTTCCCGGTCGCCTGGTTGGCGATCGCCAAGCTGGGCGCGGTGATCGTCCCGCTGAACCCCGGTTATCGCAGCGCCGACCTGGCCCACGTCGTCAAGGACTCCGCGCCGGTGCTGGCCCTGACCGGTTCGGCCGCCGCGGCCGGGGCGCTGCTGGCGCAGGGCCTGGGGGAGGTCGGGCTGCTCGACCCCGCCGACGCCGGGGCCGCCTCCGAACCCGTCCCCGCGGGCGCCTTCGACGCGGGGGCCGAGACGGCCGCCGCGTCGGGTACCCCCGACCTGCCCGACGTCGGCTGGGACGACCTGCTCAACCTCCAGTACACCTCGGGGACCACCGGGTTCCCCAAGGGCTGCATGCTCACCCACCGCTACTGGCTCCACCTGGCCGAGCTCGCGGCCGACGTCGCCGCCGTCACCCCGGACGACGTCGACCTCACCGCCCAGCCGTTCTACTACATGGACCCGCAGTGGAACACGGTGCTGTGCCTGCTGACCGGCATCCCGCTGGTGATCCTGCCGCGCTTCTCCGCCTCCGGCTTCTGGCCGTCGGTGCGCGAGCACGGCGCCACCTTCTTCTACGTCCTCGGCACGATGCCGCTGCTGCTGCTCAAGCAGCCGGCCGACCCCGAACTGGACCGGGCCCACCGCGTCCGGCTCGTCCTGTGCTCGGGCATCGCGCCCGCCCTGCACGCCGCGATCGAGGAGCGCTGGGGCGCGCCCTGGCGGGAGGCGTACGGCAGCACCGAGGCCGGGGTCGTGCTGGCCGTCCGGCCCGAGGACACCGCGTGTGTCGGCACCGGCGCGATGGGACGGCCCGTCCCCGGCAAGGAGGCCAAGATCGTCCGGGAGGACGGGACCGACGCCCCGGACGGCGAGGTCGGCGAGATCGTGGTCCGCGGCCGGCCGATGCTGACCGGCTACTGGAACCGGGACGAGCCGCTGCTGCGCGACGGCTGGTACCCCATGGGCGACCTCGGCCACCGGGACGAGCGCGGCCACTACCACCTGGTCGGGCGGCTCAAGGAGATGATCCGGCGCGGCAGCGAGAACATCGCCGCCGCCGAGGTGGAGGCGGTGCTGACCGGCCACCCGGCCGTGCGCGCCGCCGCCGTGGTGCCGGTGCCCGACGAGCTGCTCGGCGAGGAGGTCAAGGCGTTCGTGCAGGTCGCCGAGCCTGTCGAGGCGCACGAGCTGGTGGCCTACGTCCGGGCGCGGCTGGCCGACTTCAAGACGCCGCGGTTCGTGGAGTTCGTCGAGGCGTTCCCGATGACGCCGTCCGAACGCATCGCCAAGCACCTGCTGCCGACCGGACGGGACGGCGCCTACGACGCCCGGGAGGGAAACCGATGAGCACCGATCTGCGGGTGCGCCGCGCCGGCTCGGCCCTGGTGGTCGCCTTCGACCGGCCCGAGGTGCTCAATGCCTTCCGGCAGCGCACCTACGGCGAGCTGGTCGCCGTCCTGGACGAGGCCGCCCGCGACGACACGGTGGGCGCGCTCGTGCTCACCGGCACCGGCCGCGCCTTCTCGGCCGGGACCGACCTGAAGGAGGCCGGCGCGCAGCTCGCCGCCGGGTCGGACGCCGACCTGGTCGAACGGACCGCCGCGCTCCAGGACCTCACCCGCCGCTTCACCACCCACCCCAAGGTGATCATCTCGGCGGTCAACGGGATCGCGGTCGGTGTCGGCGTGGAGCTGGCCATCGCCAGCGACCTGCGCCTGGCCGGCCACGCCGCCTCGTTCGCCTTCAAGGAGGTGCACCGGGGTCTGTTCCCGAGCAACGGCGTGCTGTACTCGCTGCCCCGCCTGATCGGCCACGGCCGCGCGGTGGACCTGCTGCTGTCCGGCGAGACCGTCGGCGCCGCCGAGGCGTACCGCGCCGGGCTGGTCAGCAGGCTGGTCCCCGACGCCGACCTGCTCGACACGGCGCTGGAGCTGGCCGAACGCGTCGCCGCCGCGGCGCCCACCCCGGTACGCCTGATCAAGCGGGCCATGCGGCAGGTCTGGGAGCTGGACCTGGAACAGGTGCTCGACCTGGAGACCGAAGGGCTGCTGGCCTGCCTGCGCGGCCGGGACGTGCGCGAAGGCGTCCGCTCCTTCGTCGAACGGCGCCCCGCCGTCTACCACGGCGACTGACCGCTGCCACTGACCGCGGCCACTGACCGCGCCGCCCGTACCGCCCCGCGATCAACCAGACCCCGGCCCGTCCATGGGCCGGGGTCCGACCTCCCCTATCCGAGAACAGCAGGGAGCCGAACGCCATGACCGGGCACGACAGCGGGGGATCGCTCCACCGCGGACTCAAACGACGGCACATGACCATGATCGGGCTCGGCGGCGTCATCAGCGCCGGCCTGTTCGTCAGCAGCGGCAAGGTGATCGCCGACACCGGCCCGGCGGCACTGGTCGCCTACGCCCTGGGCGGCCTGATCGTCGTCCTGGTGATGCGGATGCTCGGCGAGATGGCCGCCGCCCGGCCCTCGGCGGGCTCGTTCGCCGACTACGCCCGTACCGCCCTCGGGCCGCGCGCCGGGTTCCTGGTGGGCTGGTGCTACTGGCTGTTCGCGATCGTCGCGGTAGCGTTCGAGGGCGTGGCGGGGGCCAAGCTGCTGCACTCCCTGTCCGGCGCCGTCCCCGTGCTGCCGACGGCCGTCGGGCTGCTGGCGGCGCTCACCGCGGCCAACCTGGTCTCGGTACGGCTGTTCGGCGAGACCGAGTTCTGGCTGGCCTCGGTCAAGGTCGTGGTGATCGTGGCGTTCCTCGCCGCCGGGGCGCTGTACGTCCTGGGCCTGTGGCCGTCCGGCGGCGGCGCCGGCCTCAGCGCGCTGACCGGGCACGGCGGGTTCGCCCCCAAGGGCTGGGGAGCGGTCCTCACCGCGCTCGTCACCGTGCTGTTCTCCTACTTCGGGGCGGAGATCGTCACCATCGCGGCAGCCGAGTCGGCCGAACCGGCCAAGGAGGTCGCGCGGGCCACCCTGCGGGTGGTCTGGCGGGTGCTGATCTTCTACGTCGGCTCGGTGCTGGTCATCCTGGCGGTCGTGCCGTGGGACCGCGTCCCGGCCAACGGCGCGGACAGCCCGTTCGCCGCCGCCATCGCCGAGCTCGGCGTCCCCGGCGCGGCGACCCTGATGACCTGGGTGATCCTGGTCGCGGTCGTGTCGGTGATGAACGCCGCGCTGTACGCCGCCTCACGCGTCCTGTGCGCGATGGCCGCCCGCGGCGACGCCCCGGCCGCGGCGGCGCGGGTGCGGGCGTCCGGGGTGCCCGCGCCCGCGCTGCTCGGCGGCGGCGCGCTCGCGCTGGCCCTGATGGCCGGCGCGTTCGCGGTCGGCGACGACGCCTTCGACCTGCTGATCAACACCGCCGGGCTGCTGGTGCTGCTGCTCTACGTCTTCGTGGCGCTCAGCCAGCTCCGGCTGCGCCGCCGCATGGAGGCCGAGTCGCCCGAGCTGCTCCGGCTGCGCATGTGGGGTTTCCCCTGGCTGAGCCGCGTGGTGGTGGCGCTGCTGGTCCTGGCGTTCGCCGCCGTGGCCGCGTCCGCCGAGGCGCTTCCCGTGGTCGGAGCGGTCGCCGTGGCCGTCGGCGGCACGCTGCTCGCCTACGAGATCAGGTTCCGCCGCAAGCAGCCCGCCGACGCGGTCGCCTGAGCGGTGGGCACGTGGCCGGTCGGCGGCTGTCGTTTCCCTTCCGGGCCGGTCTCAGGGCTTCTCGCTCGTACTGCGGTCGAAGAGTGCGACCGGTTCGTCCGCGCAGAGGCCGGGGTCGAGCCCGGCGGCGAGGAGCGGGACGACGCTGTCGATCGACGCCGGCGCGCTGCCCGTCCGTGAACAGGTGGGCCGGCCGGTTCAGTGACTCGGTGTGGTGCCGTGCCCGGACGCCTGTGACCGCTGTTGAGCAGGATCTGCTGGAGCGCCCGCACCTGCGACGAGTGGGCGGCGATGAACGCCACGTTCGCCCGGATGGCCTTGGCGAGCAGTTCGCGGGCGCCGGTCGCGGCCTCCACGGCGGGACGCATTCGAAGGCGGTGGCCTGGTAGCCGCGCTCGCCTCCGGCAATATAGAAGTTGCGAATTTTCGCAATTCGTTTAACACTTATCTCGTCAAGGCAGGCGTGAAGGCGAGGGACAGTGTGAGCGAGGCGTTCGCTGCGGCCATCCGGCGCCGGGTGGATGAGGCGGCCGGTGCGCTGCGCGCGGCCGAGGAGGACGGCGACGCCGACGCCGCGCTGGCCGCCGCCGGCGGACTGGACGAGGTGCTGCGGATGGCCCGCGCGCACGGCGTGCACACCGGCCGGAGCCCCGGCCCGGCCCGCGAGGCCCCGACGGGAAGGGAATCGCCCTGATGTCCGTCCCCCTGTACGAGGCCAAGGCCGAGCTGTTCCGGCTGCTCGGACATCCGGTGCGGATCCGCGTGCTGGAGCTGCTCCAGGACGGCCCGATGCCGGTGCGCGACCTGCTGGCCGAGATCGAGGTGGAACCGACCGGCCTGTCGCAACATCTGGCCGTGCTGCGCCGCTCGGAGCTGGTCACCGCCCGCCGCGACGGATCGACCGTCGTGTACGCGCTGTCCGGCGGCGACGTGGCGGAGCTGCTGCGCGCCGCCCGCCACCTGCTGCAGGCCAAGCTCTCCGGCCGGCACGCATTGCTGAACGAGCTGCTCGAGTCGGAGGCCGGCGAACGGTGACCTCAGTGCTCCGGACGGGCTGGGCCCGTCTGCGCCCCCTCCTGCCCGGCCGGGCCGATCTGGCCGCGTTCGGCCGTCATCCGCGCCGCGACCTGCTGGCCGGGCTGACGGTGGCCATCGTGGCGCTGCCGCTCGCGCTCGGCTTCGGCATCTCCAGCGGGCTGGGCGCGCAGGCGGGGCTGGCCACCGCGGTGGTGGCCGGCGCGCTGGCCGCCGTCTTCGGCGGCTCGGCCCTGCAGGTGTCCGGGCCGACCGGGGCGATGACGGTGGTGCTCGTCCCGATCATGCACGCGCACGGCGCCACCGGCGTGCTGACGGTGGGGGTGCTGGCCGGGCTGCTGCTGCTCGGCCTGGCCCTGGCCCGGGCGGGCCGGTTCATGATGCTGGTGCCCGCGCCGGTGGTGGAGGGGTTCACCCTGGGCATCGCCTGTGTGATCGGCATGCAGCAGGTGCCCGCCGCGCTCGGCGTGCCCACGCCTGAGGGCGACAAGGTGCTGGCCGTGGCCTGGCAGGCGGTACGCGACTTCGCCGTCCGTCCCGACTGGGCCGCCCTCGCCATGACCGCGGCGGTCGCGGCGCTGATCCTGGTCGGCGGACGCCGGCGGCCCGCCGTGCCGTTCTCGCTGCTGGCCGTCGCCGCCGCCACGCTCGTCGCGGAGCTGGCGAGGCTGCCGGTGACGCGCATCGACGCCCTGCCCGCGGGGCTGCCCGCCCCGTCCCTGGAGTTCCTGGACGTCGCCGCGCTCAGCTCCCTCGTCGCCCCCGCGTTTGCCGTGGCCGCGCTGGCGGCGCTGGAATCGTTGTTGTCGGCCGCCGTCGCCGACGGCATGAGCGTCAACCATCGGCACGACCCCGACCGCGAACTGTTCGGCCAGGGCATCGCCAACCTGGTCGCCCCGCTGTTCGGCGGCGTCCCGGCCACCGGCGCGATCGCCCGCACCGCCGTCAACGTGCGCGCGGGCGCGGCCTCCCGGCTGGCCGCGCTCGCGCACGCCGCGATCCTCGGCGTCATCGTGTTCACCGCCGCCGACCTGGTCGCCCGCATCCCGCTGGCGGCCCTGGCGGGGGTGCTGCTGGCCACCGCGGCGCGGATGGTCGAGGTCGGCTCGGTGACGTCGATGCTGCGCTCCACCCGGGCCGACGCCGTCGTCCTGGCCTCGACCGCGGTCGCGACCCTCGTCCTCGACCTGGTCACCGCCGTCATCCTCGGCCTGGTCGTGGCCGGGGCGCTCGCGCTGCGCGCCATCGCGAGGAACGTACGCCTGGACACCGTGCCCCTGCAGCCCGACCTGCCCGGCGACCACGGCGCCGAGGAGCACGAGCTGCTGGCCGAGCACATCGTCGCCTACCGGCTGGACGGGCCGCTGTTCTTCGCCGCGGCGCACCGCTTCCTGCTGGAGCTGTCGGAGGTCGCCGACGTCTCGGTGGTGATCCTGCGCATGTCCCGCATCACCACGATCGACGCCAGCGGCGCCCTGGTGCTCGGCGACGCCATCGCCCGCCTGGAACGACGCGGCATCACCGTGTACGTCTCCGGCATCCGGGACGGCCACCACCGGCCGCTGCGCGCCCTGGGCGCGATCGCCCGCCTGGACGAGGCCGGTCAGGTGTTCGCCTCGACGCCGGAGGCCATCGCGGCGGCCCGCCACCATCTCCACCGCACCGGCGTCCTGCCCGCCCCCATCGCCTGACCACCGACCGAAGGCGGGCGGGCCGGTGTGGTGCCGCGATCAGTAGCAGTACCAGGAGAAGGCGTTGTGCTCGTCGTGGAAGGCGGCGTGGGACAGGGCCGCGCCGTGCTGCCAGCGGCACGCGTCGTGCATGTTGATGCCGTGCATGGTGCCGTCCACGCCGACGCAGCGCCAGCTCCAGACCGACTTCGGATTCTGGGCCACCGAGTTGAGGTGGCCCAGGCTCTGGCAGTACGCGTGCAGGCGGTCCAGGCCCGGCTGGCCGGTCGCGGGGGCCGCCTGGGCGGGCGACGCGGTCGTGGCGAGGGCGGCCGGGCCGAGCCCGGCGGCGAGTGCGGTGGCGGCGAGGGCCGCCATGACCTTACTGGTCCCGGGGCGCGGTGCGCTGGATGCGTTCACGGGTCTCTCCTTCGCTGCGGGCGGCCCGGTCGGCCGCCTCGCACCCCACGCAACCGGCCGGGCCGGGGTGTCCAACAGCAGGTCGGACGGACCCGGACGGACTCGTCTGGCATCCGCCCGGTCCCGCCCGCCCGGCCTCATTCGGGAGTCTGGTCCAGCAGGCCCTGGGCCAGCCGGCGGACGGCAGTGCGCAGCTCCGGCGGAGACAGGATCGTGAACGGGAAGCCGAGCCCGGCGAGCATGGCGGCCATGCCGTCCAGGGACTCGGCGCGCATCCGCAGCAGGACACCGTCCGGGGTCTCGGTGAGCGTGGCCACCGACGGCGGGACGCGACGGGCCGCCTCGGCGAGGGGCACGCGCAGCACGACCTCGACGAGGTGCGCGTACGGCACCCGGGCCAGCGACGCGGTGACCTGCCGCACCGGGTCGGACTCCGCGGGGATCTCGTAGGAGGCCGTCCCGGGGACGACCGAGGAGATCCGGTCGAGGCGGAAGGTGCGCAGCTCGCCGGACAGGTGGTCGAGGCCGGTCACGTACCAGCGGCCTGAGTGGAAGACCAGGCCGTGGCCGTCCAGTTCGCGTTCGGTGGTGGAGCCCTTCCAGGAGCGGTAGCCCAGCGTGACCCGGCGGCGGTCGCGGATCGCGGCGGCCAGGGTCAGCACGGCCCGGCCGGCGGGGGTCCGCGCGGCGCGGGCGGCGAGGGTGAAGTCGAGGGTCTCCTCCAGCGCGCCGGCCTGCTGCCGCAGCGTGGCCGGCAGCACCCGCCGGATCTTGGCCAGGGCGGCCTCGGTGGCCTCGGCGGCCAGGCCCAGGCGGCGTCCGGCGAGCAGGCCGAGGACCACGGCGGTGGCCTCGTCGTCGGTGAGCATCAGCGGCGGCAGCTTGTAGCCGGGCATCAGCCGGTAGCCGCCGTACCGGCCGCGCTCGGCGGCGACCGGGATGCCCAGGTCGGCGAGCCGGGCGGCGTAACGGCGGACGGTCCGTTCGTCCACGCCGAGCCGCTGGGCGAGGTCGCGGCCGCCCAGCCCGTGGTGGGCCTGGAGCAGTTCGAGCATCGCCAGCATCCGGGTCGCCGGATATGACACAGGTCACCCTCTTAATCCGGGCGGTTTCTGTCCGCTTTCGGCCTTAGCGTAGCGACATCGGTTCACTTGGAAGGACGACGAGATGGCGAACTACGTGCTGGTGCCCGGATTCTGGCTCGGCGCCTGGGCCTGGGACGAGGTGGCGGACGAACTGCGCGCCGCCGGGCACCAGGTGCGGGCGGTCACCCTGACGGGGGTGGCGGAGCGGGCCGCCGAGCTGTCGCCGGAGGTCGGCGTGGAGACACATGTCGCCGACATCCTGGCGGCGATGGACGGATGGGACGAGGTCGTCCTGGTCGGGCACAGCGGGGCGAGCGTCCCGGTGACCGCGGTCGCCGACCGGCATCCCGAGCGGCTCAGCCGGGTCGTCTACGTGGACGCCGGGCCGCTGCCGTCCGGGGCGGCGGTGATCGACTTCAACGACGAGGACACCCAGAAGGCCTGGCGCGCCCAGGTCGGGGACGGCCACGCGCTCGACGTGCCCGCCTACGAGCAGGGGCAGGGCAGGTTCGCGGGCCTGACCGAGGAACGCTGGGAGCAGATCCGCGCGAGGGCGACGCCCCAGCCGTGGGGCGCGGCCGTGCAGCCGGCGCAGCGGCCGGAGCGGATCCCGGCGACGCCGAAGACCATGGTCGCCTCGACCACGCCGGTGGCGGTGATCCGCGAGCTGATCGCCTCGGGGAACCCGGTGTTCGCCGCGCTCGGCGCGCCCGAGTGGACGTTCGCCGAGCTGCCGACCGGCCACTGGCCGATGTTCTCGCGGCCGGCCGAGCTCGCCGCGCTGCTCTGACGTCCGCGCGGGCGTTTCCGCCGGAAGGGGTGGGGTCAGCGCGGGTTCCCGCGGACGGGGGCCTGCTCGGGCGGGCGCGGCGTGCCGTCCAGGTAGGCGAGCACGGCGCGGACGCGGCGGTGGCCGGAGTCGTCCGGCGCCAGGCCGAGCTTGGCGAAGACGTTGCCGATGTGCTTGTGGACGGCGTTGTCGGAGATGCGCATGCGCTCGGCGATGGTGGCGTTGTCGTGCCCCTGCGCCATGAGGGCCAGGGACTCCCGCTCGCGGGCGGTGAGCGCGGCGAGGGGGTCGTCGGCGCGGCGCGCGAAGAGCTGGGCGACCACTTCCGGGTCCATCGCGGTGCCGCCGGCCGCGACCCGCCGCAGGGCGTCGACGAACTCGGCCACCCGGCCGATGCGGTCCTTGAGCAGGTAGCCGATGCCGCCGCGGCCGTCGGCGAGCAGCTCGCCGGCGTACTCGCGCTCGACGTACTGCGAGAGCACCAGGATCGGCAGCGCGCCGTGCTCGCGGCGGGCCCGCAGCGCGGCGTGGATGCCCTCGTCGCGGAAAGACGGCGGCAGCCGCACGTCGACGATGGCGATGTCGGGGCGGTGCTCGGCGACGGCGCGCAGGAACGCCTCGCCGTCGCCGACGACCGCGACGACCTCGCAGCCCTTGGCCGCCAGCAGCAGCTTCAGCCCGCTGGCCAGCAGGACGTTGTCCTCGGCGATCACGACCCGCACGGGACCTCCTTCGACGATCCCGATGCGCACGGCATCCGGACGGCGAGCGTGGTGGGGCCGCCCGGCGGGCTGTCGAGGCGCAGCGTGCCGTCGAGGGCGGTGACCCGCCGGCGCATCCCGGGGATCCCGGTGCCGCGCGCCTCGTCGGCGCCGCCCCTGCCGTCGTCGGTGACCTCGATGGACAGCACGTCGCCGGCGCGCTCGATCCGCAGGGACGCCCGCGTGGCGGCGGCGTGCTTGGTCACGTTCGTCAGCGCCTCGGCGATCACGTAGTAGGCCACCGTCTCCACGGACGGCGGCAGCGCGCCCAGGCCGGCGAGCTCGATGTGGACCGGCACGCTCGACCGGGCGGCCAGCGCCGTCAGCGCGCCGTCGAGCCCGCGGTCGGCCAGGATCGGCGGGTAGATCGTCTGGAGCACCGCGCGCAACTCGGCCATCGCCTCCTCCGTCGTCTCGTGCGCCTCCTGGAGCAGCAGGGCGACCGTGTCCGGGTCGTCGGCGAGCGACTCGCGGGCCAGGCCCAGATGCATGGCGATGGTCACCAGGCGGGCCTGCGTCCCGTCGTGCAGGTCGCGTTCGATGCGCTGGAGCTCCGCGCCGTGGGCGTCGACCACGCCGACCCGGCTCCTGGTCAGCACGTCGACCCGCTCGGTGAGCCGCTCGCGGGCCGACGGCGCGAGCAGCGCCAGGCACAGCCGCGCGTGCAGCCGCGCCAGCGCGGGCAGCCCCCACCAGGCCGCCGCGCCGAGGACGGCGATCTGCGCCGCCCCTCCGGCCAGCGCGGTCACCCAGTCGTCCACGGGGACGTCGAAGAACGAGAACAGCGTGGGACGCGTGTCCGCCGGGAACGCCTGCCACAGAACCATCGCCACCGCGGCGACCACGATGTTGCCCAGGCACAGCAGGGCGGCCAGCCCGAGCGGGAACCCGGTGGCGACGTGCGCGAGCGCCCAGGCGAGATCCCGCCGCCCGCCCGGCACCCCGCCGGCCGGGACGCCGAGCAGCCGGCCGGCCCGCCGGCGGTGCCAGCCCGCCCAGCCCCGCCCCGCGGCCGGCGCGAGCAGCACCGGGAGCACGAGCGCCGTGGCCACGGCGGTGGCCAGCGTGCCCAGCAGATAGACCGAGCCGGAGAACGACCGGGAGAGCGAGCCGGACGACAACAGGGAGGCCGAGCCGGAGAACAACCGGGAGATCGGGCCGGGGAAGGCACGGTCACGCATGCGCACCTCCTCCTGACCTGCGTACCGGGGCACCAGTATCCCGGCACCGTCCGCGGCCGGACACTACAGCGGGCTGTACCAAGGGCCTGCGGCCGGCTGTATCGTGCCGGGCGTCCGGCCGGAATAGCGTCCCCGGCCATGAAACCGACACGTGTGCGGCCGCTCGGCCGTCTGGTCCCGGCCCTCGCCCTGATCGCCCTGTCCGTCGCCGTCGCGCCCCCGGCCGGGGCCGACGCCGGCGCGTCCGTGGCGACCGGCCGGAAACCTCCGGCGCTCGACTGGAAACGCTGCTCCCTGGGCCCGGACGACGCCGTCGGCGGGCAGCTCGACCGGGCGGGCGGGCGCTGCGCGGAGCTCGCCGTCCCGCTCGACCACTCCAGGCCGGGCGGCCGCACCATCAAGCTCGCGCTGTCCCGCATCCCGGCGACCGACCGCGCCCATCGCATCGGCACCCTGGTGCTCAACAGCGGCGGCCCCGGCGAGAGCACGCTCGGCATGCCCCTGCGGACGCGCGCGGCCATGAAGGACGTCGCCGCCCGGTACGACATCATCGGCCTGGACCCGCGTTTCGTCGGGCGCAGCACGCCGCTCGACTGCGGCTGGCCCATCGGCCTGTGGCTGCGCTCGGCCGGCTCGACCCGCGCCCGGTTCGACCACCAGGTGGCGGTGCAGCGCGACCTGGCCGAACGCTGCGCCCGGCGGCACGCCGACGTGCTCCCGTACGCCAACACCCGCGACACGGCCCGCGACATCGACCTCGTGCGCCGCGCGCTGGGGGAGCGCCGGATCTCCTTCCTCGGCTACTCCTACGGCAGTTACCTGGGCGCGGTCTACACCCAGATGTTCCCCGGCCGTACCGACCGGATGGTCCTGGACAGCGCGGGCAACCCGGACAAGTGGGGCCCCCGGGCGATGCAGGGCAGTGAGGACGAGGCGGACCGCGCGCTGCGCGCCTGGGCAGCCTGGGCCGCCGGACGCCACGCCGCCTACGGGCTCGGCGCCACCCCCGCCCGCGTGCTCGCCACCGTGGACACGATCGTCGCCGCCGCGGAGGAACGCCCGCTGCGCGTCGGCACGTACGAGGTGGACGACCAGGCGGTTCCGTACCTGCTCTCCGTCGGCTCCGCCAGTGACCGTCCCGAGGCCCGAGCCGAGTTCGCCGCCACCGTCCGGACCCTGAACGAGGCCGCGCACGGCCGCCCGGCCGAACCCGGCGCCGAGTTCGCCGGATTCCTCGCTTTCGTCCTGACCAGCGCCGGTTCGCCGTTCGCGAGTCCGGCCGCCGCGATCACCTGCGGCGACCGGGCCGCGCCGGGCGACCCCGACGTCTACTGGGACGACGTCCAGCGCAGCCGGGCGCGCCACCCGCTCTTCGGCCCGGTCAAGAACAACATCTGGCCCTGCGCCTTCTGGCCGGACCCGCCGCGCGAGCGGCTCACGCACGTCGCCAACCCCACCCCCGCGCTGATCGTGTCGGCCACCGGCGACACCGCCACCACCTACGAGGGCAGCAAGGCCATGCACCGGGCGCTGACCGGCTCCCGCCTGCTCACCCTGCGCGGCGCCATCGCCCACGGGATCTACGGCGAGTACGGCAACGCCTGCGTGGACGCCAAGGTCAACGCCTACCTGGCCACCGGCGCACTCCCCGCCGCCGACCAGACCTGCCGCCCCTGACCGTCCCGGCCCGCCCACGGGCGGGCAGGCCGGGATCGGCGCCCGCGCTAGCGGCCTCTCACCCGTACCTCCGCCAGGGCGAGCGGGTCGGTGCCGGAGGAGAGCTGGATGCGCACGTGCCGGCCGGTGGTGCCGGCGGGCAGCTTGACCGTGCTGGGCCGGCCGGCCTGTTCCTGCACGTGCACGGCGGTCACACCCGGGGAAGTGCGGGCCGCCTCCAGGCCGTCGGCGGTGATCGGCTGCTCGGAGGACATCACCCAGTAGTCCCGCAACCGGTCGGCGCAGCAGTCGGTGCGGTTCCAGATCTCCACGCTGTCCAGGGCGGCCGAGGCCCCCAGATCGACCTGCCACCAGGCTTCCCTGGCCGGTTCCTGGGTGTGGGTGACCGAGCCGTTCCAGAAGCCGCCGTCGGTGTTGCCGTCCACGGCCCGTCCGGCCGGGGCGTCGTAGCCGGTGCTCTGCTGGGTGGCCGGTTTGCCCTCGGCCAGGTTCGGCAGGACCACCGAGACGGGGATCCGGTACGGCGCGCGCAGCCGTCCGGACCTGAGCGTCGCCTGGATCCCCAGCGCGGCGGGCTCGGCCCCGGGCGGCACGGTCACGGTGACGGGCACCTCGACGGCGGCCCCGGCGGCCAGGTGGCCGATCCGGGTGCTCGCCGGGGTCACCGTCCAGCCGGCGGGCGCGGTGAGGGTCAGCGAGGCCGCGCGCAGCGGCGTGGAGCCGGGGTTGGTGACGGTCACCTTGCCGGTGAGGCTCTCACCGGCCTGCACGTGCTCGGGCAGGTCCGTGCCGAAGCGCGGCAGGGCCGACACGCCGGGCGTCTCGATCTTGAACGAGTAGGCGTACTGCCCGGTCTCGGCGGGCGTGGTGACGACCACCCGGCCCTGCTCGTCGCGCTGCCACGGCAGCGGGCCGGCGTCGGAGCCGAGCAGCGTGATCCGCGTCCCGGGGCCCACCGGCACGTCCGCGCCCAGCGTGAGCCGCTCGCCCGGCCACTTCAGCGCGGTCGCGTAGAGGACGCCGTCCTTGGCGGTGTACCGGACGTCGTCCGGGCCGCCCTTCTCCTCGGCGCGCGTCCAGTACGTGGTGCCGTACATGGCCTCGCCGTTGACCTTCAGCCAGGAGCCCATGTCCAGCAGCCGTTCCCGCTGCACGTCAGGGATGGTGCCGTCGGCCTTCGGGCCCACGTCCAGCAGCAGGTTGCCGTTCTTGCTGACGATGTCCACGAAGGAGTCCACGAGCTGGTCGGAGGTCAGGTAGTCCTCGATGGGCTCGTTCTGGTTGTAGCCGTAGGAGTGCGCGATGCCGCGGCTGGCCTCCCACTTGACGGGGTCGATGTCCGGCTTGACGGAGTACTCGGGCGTCTGGAAGTCCAGCTCGTGGCTCTCCAGCGCGCCGCTCTCGATCTTGCACCGGTTGGCGACCGCCACCTCCTTGCCCTTCTTGGCCGCCTGGTTGTAGTAGTCGGCGATCACCCCCGCGGTCTGCCACTGGGCGGCCGAGCGGTCCCACTGGCCGTCGCACCACAGGATGTCGGGGTCGTAGCCGTCGATCAGCTCGCGCATCTGCGGGAGCATGTAGTCCTTGACGTAGTCGCCGCTCTGCGGAGCCCCGGTGTAGGGCACCGGCTGACCGGTGTACGGGTTGGTCGCCGGGCGGCCGGTGAACAGCGGGTTGTACCACTCCATGAGCGAGTAGTAGAAGCCCGCGCGCAGCTTCCCGTCGGCGCGGGCCGCGGTGAACAGCTCCTTGGCCAGGTCACGCTTCGGACCCAGCGCCATGGTGTCGCGCTCGCTCACCTTGCTGTCCCACAGGGCGACGCCCTCGTGGTGCTTGGAGGTGAGGACGAAGTACTTGGCCCCGGCGTCGTTGAAGAGCTTGACCCAGTCGGCGGCGTCGAACTTCTCGGCCTTCCACTGCTCGGCGAAGCGGTCGTAGGCGAAGTCCGGCCCGTAGGTGTCCCGGTGGTAGCTGTTGGTCGCGTTACCGGGGGAGTTCATGTAGTACCAGTACCACTCGGCGTAACTGCCGCGCGGGCCCCAGGCCGGGACGGAGTACGCCCCCCAATGGAGGAAGATGCCGAACTTGTCGTTGTTGAACCACTTAGGGGTCGGGTGACTGTTCAGGGATTCGACGGTCGGCTCGTAGGGGCCGTCCGTCGCGGCCTGAGCGGGAGCGGGAAGACATCCGATGACACTGAGCAGGGAGACGGCAAGAAGGCGACGTAAGCGAGCCATGTCCACTCCAAGGCGGGGGAGAGATTGGACGAAAGGTAGCCCGATCTCTGTTCCGTCGGCAAGGGTTGTGCGACGATTCATCCGATGTCTGTTCCGGAAGGGCGGGAAGGCGCTACGCCTGGGCCCCACCCGCCGCCGCGCTCCAGCGCCACGGCGGGACGTCGGTGCTGGACAGGGTCTGCCCGCCGGAGGCCGCCGCGTAGAGCTGCTCCAGGACGGTGTTGGCGGCGAGCCCGGCCGCGCCGGTGATCGATCCGCGTTCCTTCAGCGCCGAGGTGACGATCGGCGGCGCCGGGCGTACCGTGCACAGGGCCTCGACGTGCCGGCGGAGCGGCTCCAGGAAGGTGTCGCCGGCGCGCGCGTTGCCGCCGCCGACCACCACGATCTCGGGGTCGATCGCGAGCACGAGCGCGGCGATGCCGATCGCGATCTCCCCGCTGAACCGGTCGACCGCCTGTACGGCCGCCGCCTCGCCGTCGGCCGCGGCGGCGAACACCTCCTCGCGGTTGAGCCGCCGCCCGTCGGCGAGCCGCACGTCGTGCAGGAACTCCTGGGCGTGCTCCCAGCCGACGTGCGGCAGCGCGCCGATCTCGCCGGCCGCGCCGTTCGCGCCGCGGACAACCATGCCGTTCAGCACGAGCCCCGCCCCCGTGCGGTTGCCCGAGTGCACGTAGATCATCGACGTCGCGTCGGTGGCGCTGCCCTTCCACGCCTCGGCGAACGCGGCGAGGTTCGAGTCGTTCTCCACCGCGATCGGGCACTCGAAGTGCGGTTCCAGCGCCGCGCGCACGCTGAAGCCGGCCCAGCCGTGCGCGCCCTTGGTGATGACGTCCTGGTAGACCACGGCGGGCACGGCCACGCCGATCGCCCACGCCTCGGCCCGCCCGCGGCCCTGCTCGGCCAGCAGCCGGTCGACGACCTGCACGGCGGCGGCGACGAGGTCGCCGGGGGCCTCGGAGACGGACGAGGCGACCGACCCGGCGGTCAGCACCTCGCCGTTCAGGTCGGCGATCTCGGCCCTGGTGGTGTGCTGGCCGATGTCGATGCCGACCACCACCGCCGCCTCGGCGCGGAAGCGGTAGCGGCTGGCCGGCCGCCCGGCGCCGGTCGGGGCCAGCGGCTCCACCGGGGCGGCCCAGCCGAGCGTGACGAGGTTGGCGACGACGGAGTCCGCGGCGGTCTTCGAGAGCCCCGTGGCCTGGGCGACCATCTGGATGGTGAGCGGCTCCCGCCGGATCGCCTCGATCACGGCCAGGGAGTTCAGGCGCCGCAGCCGCGACTGGTCTCCGGCGCGGCGCAGCGGGCCCTGCTCACGTCCGATCAGCACACTCATCCACAACCCTCTCGATTCCCGTGGCGCCGGATGACGCACGAAGTACGGTCAAGGCTCTTCCATTAATACAGAAACTGTCTTTATTATTGCGCAGCGCAGCCCCGTCTCGCGTCGCACGGCACTCCGTAGACGCCTGCCCCCAGAAGGGAACAGCAATGCGCAACGGCATCCGTGTCACGGCCGTCGTCGGCGCGCTCCTCGTCCTGAGCGCGTGCGGCACGAAGCTCCAAGGCGGCGAGTCCTCCGCCGCCCCGTCCGGTTCGGCCGCGAAACCCCTGGTCTACTGGGGGAAGTGGGCCAAGGGCACCCCGCAGGCCACGCTCTTCGAGAGCGTCATCGCCGACTACGCCAAGCAGACCGGCGTCAAGGTCGACGTGCAGTGGCTCGGCAAGGCCCAGGAAGAGCAGATCAAGAACGCGATCGCGACCGGCGAGGGGCCCGACTTCTTCGACACGGCGATCGACCACACCGCCGAGTTCCGCGCCGCCGGCGCGCTCGGCGACATGTCGGACGTCTTCCGGACCAGGATCCCCGGCGAGAACGCCACGATCGAGGAGGTCCTGCCCAAGAGCGTGCTGAAGGCGATCAGCGACGACAAGGGGTACGGGTTCGTGCCCCACAGCGTCTTCTCCGTGGGCCTGTGGTACGACGCCGCCCGCCACCCGGACTTCGCCACCACGCCGCCCAGGACCTTCGCGGACTTCCTCGCCCTCGCGGGCAAGGAGAAGGCCGCGGGACGCCGGCCGATCGCCCTCGACGGCACGGTCAACTCCTACAACGCGTTCTGGCTCTACCAGCTGCTGCTCTCGACGGCGGGCCCCGGCACGCTGCGTCAGCTCGCCGAGGACCCCGCCGCCTGGGACCGTCCCGACGTGAAGCGGGCCGTGACGGAGCTCGAATCGCTGGTCAAGGCCGGGCTCTTCCAGCCCGACCACATGGCCACGAAGTTCCCCGACGCGCAGAACGCCTGGGCGGCCGGCGACCACACCTTCAACCTCAACGGCACCTGGCTCGGCAGCGAGACGGCCTCGCTGCGCGCCCCGGCGGTCAAGGCGCGGATCATCGCGTTGCCGCCGGTCGACGCCTCGAAAGGCGCGGCGGTCACGATCGGCGCGCTCGGCTGGGGCGTGAACCCGAAGTCGGCGAACCGGCGGGCGGTCTCCGACTTCCTGGCGTTCGCGATGCAGAAGAAGTACATCGACCGGATCGCGACCGACGCCGACAACATCCCCTCGCGCTCCGACTCCCCGGCCCCCGAGGAGCTCACCTCGATCCAGGAGTCGATCCGCACCGCGACGGCGGTCAGCCTCGACTTCGACGGCGTCGCCACGGTGGCGCCCAAGTGGTTCAACGACGTCTTCCTCCCGCTCGACGACAAGCTCGTCGGCGGGTCGATCGACGCCGGGAAGTTCCTGGCCGAGGGCAAGGCGCAGACCGCCGAGCTGGGCGACTGATGGTCGCGGACACCGTGGCGCGGCCCGCGGCACGGCGGGGGCGGGTGCGGGCCGCCGGTGGCGCCCTGCACGTCGAGCGCCGCCGGCTGTACCTGCCGTTGCTGCTGCCGGCACTGGTCGCCTACCTGATCTTCTTCGTCGTGCCGTCGATCTTCGGTGTCGTGCTCAGTTTCGCCGAATGGTCGGGGCTGGGCACCGAGTTCTCCTGGGCCGGCCTCGCCAATTACGCCGAACTCCTGTCGAGCCGGATGTTCCTGTCGTCGTTCCTGAACACCGTCCTGCTGACGCTGGTCGTCGGGGTGGCGCTCTTCCTGATCGCGGTCGCCGCGATGGTCGCGCTGCGCACCGCCCGCGCCGGCGCCTTCATCCGGTCGGCCGTCTTCCTGCCGTTCATGATCTCACCGATCGCCGTCGGTCTCGCGGTCTCGTTCCTGTTCAACCCGAACGGCATGGTCAACAGCGTCCTCGGGCTGGCCGGGCTGGACGCGCTGCGCCAGCCGTGGCTCGGACCCGAGCTCATCTTCCGGGTGATCACGGCCGGGGTCGTGTGGAGCGCCGCCGGCTTCTACGTCGTCCTGGTGATGTCCGCGGTGGACGGGATCCCCCCGAGCCTGTACGAGGTGGCCCGCATCGAGGGCGCCGGCCTGATCCAGCAGTTCAGGTACGTCACCCTGCCACTGACCCGCGACATGATCGCGACCGCCGCGGCCCTCTGGGCGATCGCCGGCATCAAGACGTTCGAGATCGTCATCGCCTTCGTCGGCACGGCCGGCACCCCGCCGCCGGAGGCCGGGACCCTGGCCGTCGAGCAGTACCTGCGGGTCACGGGCGGACGCGTCGGCGGCCTGGCCCAGCTCGGTGAGGCGGCCGCCATCGGGGTGGTCATGACGGTCGTCACCGTCGGGCTGATCGTGCTGTCCCGCCGCATCCAGCGGCGCGACCGGCTGGAGTGGTCATGACCGGCCCCGCGGGCCGACGCCCGGCCGACGCCTTCGGCTCCGCGGCGATCCTCCTGGTCAGGGCCGGATTCTGGCTCTGGGTGCTGCTCAACCTGGCCATGGTCCTGTGGGTCATGCTGAACTCGGTCAAGACCTCGCGGTCGATCTTCGCCGACCCCGTGGGGCTGCCCGGCACCTGGATGTGGGAGAACTTCGCCACCGCCTGGTCGACCTCGGGGCTCGGGGCCGCCACGCTCAACTCGGTGGTCCTGGTGGCCGTCTCGGTCGCGTTCATCATGGGGCTCGGCATCCCGGCCGCGTACGCGGTGGCCCGGCTGGGCGGGCGGTCGAGCGGGCCGGTCGCGACGTTCTTCGCCGTCGGCATGAGCATCCCGTTCCAGGCGTTCGCCGTTCCGATGGTGCTGATCAGCGCCGGCCTGTCGCGGTTCATGATCGACTGGATCACGGGGGCCTGGGATCCGCGCATCACCGTGGCGCTCTTCTACGTCGTGCTGAGCCTGCCGTTCAGCGTCTTCGTGCTCATCGGCTACTTCCGGTCGCTGCCCGGCGAACTGGAGGAGGCCGCGGCCCTGGACGGCGCTACGCCGTTCAGGACGTTCTGGCAGATCATGGTCCCGCTCGCCAGGCCCGGCATCACGACCGTGGCCGTGCTGAACGTGCTCAGCCTGTGGAACGAGACCGTGATCGTGCTGATGCTGGTGCCCGACCAGCGCATGCAGACGCTGAACGTCGCGCTGCTCAACTTCTACTCCAACATGCAATACACCTCGAACTGGGGCGGGCTCTTCGCCGGCGTCGTCATCGTCGTGCTCCCCATGATCGCGATCTACCTCTGGTTCGGCCGCCGCATCGTCAACGGCATGACGCAAGGCATCGGCAAATGACCGGCAATCACGCGGAAACGGATGGTCACCACATGCACGGAACGGTCGGACTCATCGGCGCGGGCGGCATCGCCAACGCGCATCTACCGGCCTGGCTCGACCTCGGCTACGACGTCGTGGTCTGCTCCGTCGCCGACGACGCGGAGCAGCTCATCGCCCGGCACGGCGGCGGCCGGCCCGTGGCCGATCTGGCGGCGCTGTTCGGCGCGGCCGACGTCGTCGACATCTGCACGCCCACGCACACCCACCGCGAGCTGGCCCTCGCCGCCCTGGAGCACCGCCTCCCGACCGTGTGCGAGAAACCCCTGACCCGCACCCTCGCGGAGGCGGAGGATCTCGTCGCGCGGTTCGCCGAGGCCGGGGTGCCGCTCTTCCCGGCGCACGTCGTCCGGTACTTCGCCGAGTACGAGGAGCTGTGGCACGCGGTGCGGCGCGGCGACGTGGGCCGGGTCGGCGTGCAACGCCACACCCGGCAGGGACGCAGCCCGCGCAGCGGCTGGTACCTGGACGAGCACCGCTCCGGCGGCGTGCTGCTCGACCTCATGATCCACGACATCGACATCGCCCGCTGGATCGGCGGCGACGTCGAGCGGGTGTTCGCCCGGACGAACGTCGTGGACGGCAGCCAGAGCACCCAGGCGTTCCTGACGCATGCCGGCGGCGCGATCTCGCTGCTCACCGCGACCTGGACCACGGCTCCGATCGAGTTCCGCACGCAGTTCGAGGTCGCGGGCTCCGACGGCGTCGTGCACGGCGACTCCGCCGAGCGCCGCGCCTTCCGCTACGAGGGAAGCGCCGAGCCCGGCGGGGACCTCCTGCCTGACTTCTCCCCGCTGACCAGCCCCTATCGCGCCGAGCTGGCGGATTTCCTGCACTCCATCGCGAGCGGTGCCGCGCCGAGGGTCACCGCCCTCGACGGCCTCGAGGCCATGCGCATCGCGGACGCCGTGGCCCGCTCGGCCGCCAGTGGCCTGCCCGTCGACCTTCAGCCCGCCACGGAAGAGGTTTCTGCCGCATGAGGATCGGACTCCTCTCCTTCGCCCACCTGCACGCGACCGAGTACGCCGCCGCCCTGCGACGTGCCGGCGACATCGAGATCGCGGCGTGCGACCCCGGCCACGCCGACCGCCCCACCGGTGAGCTCGGCGGCCGGGCGCTCGCCGACGCGCTCGGCGTCGGCTACTTCGAGACCGAGGAGGACCTCTGGGCGTGGCGGCCGGACGGCGTGGTGATCTGCGCCGAGAACGTCCGGCACCGCGAGCTGGCGGTGCGCGCGGCTTCCGAGGGCGTGGCCGTGCTGTGCGAGAAGCCGCTGGCCACGTCGCTCGCGGACGCGGCCGAGATGCTCGACGCCGCGCGGGCCGCGGGCACCGTGCTGATGACGGCGTTCCCGGTCAGGTTCGCCCCCGCCTACGCCGAACTGCGCGCGGCGGTACGGCGCGGAGACCTCGGCCGGATCGTCTCCGTCGCGGCCACGAACTGCGGCGGCGTGCCCACCACCCGGGGCTGGTTCGTCGACCCGGCGCTCAGCGGCGGAGGCGCCCTGACCGACCACGTCGTGCACGTGGCCGACCTGCTCGCCGACCTCCTGGACGAGGACCCCGTCGAGGTGTACGCGATCGCCAACACGATCCCGAACCCGGGCCGCGACGGCGCCGCCGCACCGGTCGAGACGGCCGGGCTCGTCTCGCTGCGTTATCACGACGGCGCCATCGCCTCGATCGACTGTTCCTGGTCGCGGCCGCCCGGCCGGCCCAACGCCGGCGACCTGGTCACGCTGACCGTCGTCGGCACCGAGGGCGTGGCCGAGATCGCGCCCTTCGCCGGCGTCCTCACCGGCTGGAACAGCAAGGGCGCGGTCGCCGCCGGTTACGGCGCGCCGCTGGACGACCTGCTGATCCGCGCCTTCCTCGACGCGGTACGCACCGGCGAGGCCCGCCAGCCCGACGCGCGGGCGGGCTACCGCACCGTCGCGCTGGTCGAGGCGGCGTACCGGTCGCTGACCGGGGCCGTCCCCGTGCGTCTCGAGATGGGGAACCGATGAGCCGCGGCCTGCTCGGCGTCGCCCTGTCCGTCGCGGTCGCCGCGGCCCTGGCCGTCGTCCCGGGCCACGCCGCCACTGCCGCCACTGCCGCCGAGACACCGGCTCCCCGCACGACGGTGACCTTCACCGACACGCACGAGGTGCTGCACGGCAACCCGTACACCGGCACCGCCTTCGACATCAACTCGCCCAAGCCCGCGGGCCGGCGCGGCTACGTCTTCACCGACGATCCCGCGATCACCGCGTTCGTCGACGGCAAGGAGAAGATCCCCGACGACGCGGACATCGTCCGGCTGCAGATCGCGTGGGCCGACTTCGAGCCCGAGGACGACGCCTTCACCTGGGACCGCCTGGACGCGTTCATGAAGCGCGTCGTCGAGCAGGGCAAGACCGTCGAGTTCCAGCTCCTCATGTCCGAGGCGCCCGACATCGAGAACGACCCCAGCGTCTTCGCCTACGAGTACCCGCCCGCCTGGCTCTTCGACGAGCTCGGCGCGGGGTTCCGGCTCGCGCCGTACAACACGGTCTACAAGTCGCGGCAGCCCATCTACCACGACCCGATCTACCTCGCCGAGCTCAAGGAGGCGGTCGGCGCCTTCGCCGCCCGCTACGACAAGAACCCGGGGATGGCCTGGGTCGACCTGCGCGCCTTCGCGCTGTTCGGCGAATGGTCGGGCTGGAACGACGCGATGAACTTCCCGTGGCCCGACAACGCCACCCGCTCGGCGACGCTGCGCGCGATCATCGACATCTACGCCGACGCCTTCACCGAAACGATGGTCATGATGCCGAACCCCGGCGCCGACGTGATCGCGTCCGACCCCGACGCCGACACGCAGGCCAAGCGGTACGTCGCGTTCGGCTACGAGCAGGCCGCCCGCAACGAGAACTGGGGCCTGCGGTCCGACACCGTGAACAGCGCGTTCCCGTGGATGCAGTACGGCACCGGCAGCGAGAACGTGTGGATCAACCGCAAGCTCCGCCGTGACCTCATCCAGGTCTCGGAGGGAGCGGGCTGGGACAGCGGGATCATGCTGAACAACCCGCGGCTCGTGGTCAAGAACGCGCTGGAGGGCTACCACTCGAACCTCCAGGGCATCAACAACACGAGCTTCGCGCAGTGGCAGGCGATGAAGGACGCCTACGGCGAGTGGTTCACGACGCTCGGGCGCTACTCCGGCTACCGCTTCCTCATGCCGCGGGCGACGTACGACTCGCGGGTCACGCCCGGTGGCCGGTTCACGCTCGCCCACACCTGGACCAACAACGGCGTCGGCTTCAGCCCGCGCAAGTACCCGCTGGAGGTGCGCTTCACCGACCGCGCCACGGGCGAGGTGGTGTGGCGCGGCACCGACGACTCGCTCGACCAGACGAAGTGGTTCAAGGGGGACGTGCGCGAGCTGCGGTCGGAGTTCACGCTGCCCGCCGGCGTCCCGGCCGGGACCTACGACGTCGCGGTGGCCATGCTCGGCGCCGACGGCAGGCCGCGCATCGAGCTGGCCATGCCGGACGGCGCCGGCAAGGTGTACCCGATCGGCACGGTCGAGGTCGTGCCCGGGGTCACGCCGCCGGCCGCGCTCGCGGCGCCGCTCGTCCAGTTCAAGGTCGAGAACGAGGACTACACCGAGGCCAGGGGCGCGTACGGCGTCGAGGCGCCGCCCGAGGGCGGCTTCGGCTCGGTCTACCTGGACGAGGCCGGCGAGTGGGCCGAGTACGACAACGTCGTGGTGCCCGCGAGCGGGACCTACCGGGCCGAGTTCCGGGTGTCGTCCGAGCAGGGCAACCGGTTCCGGGTCGAGGTGGACGGCCGGGACGCGCTGGGGACGGTCACCGTGCCGGACTCCGGCGGCTACAACGTGTACCGGACGGTCGAGCGCGACCTCGCCCTCTCCGAGGGCCGCCACACGATCCGGATCATCCGCGAGGACGGCCGCTGGTTCTTCATGAACTGGATGCGGTTCACCCGCGAGCGGCCCGAGTCGATCACGATCCAGGCCGAGAAGCCCACCGCGCAGGAGGGCGTCTGGCTCGCCGCCGAGGACGCGGTCAGCGACGACGGAACCCCCGGCGTCTCCGTCGTCGACACCGGCGACTGGCTGCGGTACGACGACGTCGAGATCCCCGCGAACGGCGACTACCTGCTGCAGTTCCAGTACTCGACGGTCAACGCCGACCCGCTGAGATTCCGGGTCGAGGTCGACGGGGCCGACGTCTCGGGCGTGCTGAGCCTGCGCGACACGGGCGGGGTCAACCGGATCAGGACCGAGGACTTCGTCGTCAGGCTGACCGCCGGCAGGCATGCGATCAAGGTGGTGTGGACGGAGGCCCACTCCAACATCGTGTGGAACCGGATGCGCTTCGACCTCGAGGGCGCCGCCGCGCAGACGATCGAGGCGGAGCACTACACCATGCAGTGGAACCTGGGCCAGGAATGGGCCTGGAAGGGGGCCGACACCGGCGTGGTCGTGGGCCCGTACCAGGGCGCCGACGGCCCCGTGCGGGCGGTCGGCCACGTGGACGAGGGTGACTACCTGCGATACGAGAACGTCTTCGCGCCGCACACCGGGCTCTACCGGGTCGGGTTCACCGCCGCGTCCGGCAAGGACACCTCCTTCCGCTTCGAGGTGGACGGCGACCGGTACCCGGTACACGTGCCGGACACCGGCGGCGACGGCCACTTCACGACCGTCGGCACCTGGGTGAAGCTCACCGCGGGCGCGCACACGTTCCGGATCGTCGCCGAGGGGAGCGGCCTGCTGCTCGACGCGTTCACCGTCACCGCGGGCACCGCCGCGACCAAGGCGCTCGTCGTGACCGGCGCCACCGCGCTCAAGGCGGGCGAGAGCGCCACGCTCACCGTCGAGGCCGTGCGCGCCGACGGCAGCCGCGTCCCGGTCTCCGACGGCGTCACCTACCTCAGCTCGGACCCGTCGGTCGCGACGGTGGACGCGCACGGCGTGGTGAAGGCGGTGTCCTGGGGCTCGACGACCATCACGGCGATCCACGACGGCCTGTCGGACGGCTACCCGCTGACCGTCACCGATCCCGCGCTGATCCTCACCCACGTCAACGACGACGACCAGCGGGTGAAATACTCCGGCGCCTTCGGCGTGGACCGGAACCGCGGTCTCGGCGACTACGGCGACGACGTGCACTACTCCACCGAGAAGGGGGACTACGCCGAGCTCACCTTCACCGGCACCGGCATCAGCTTCCTCACCGAGCGCTACACCGACATGGGGGTCGTCGACCTCTACGTGGACGGCGAGCTGCGCGCCTCGGCCGACTGCTACGGCCCCGTCCGTCAGGGACAGCAGCGGGTGTTCCGGGCGAGCGGCCTGAAACTGGGCGAGCACACGATCCGCGTCGTGAACCGGCAGAGCGCCGCCGACACCGGACGGATCGCCATCGTGGACGCCTTCGTCGTGGAGGTGCCGCGCCCGTGGGCCGACGGCGCCCAGCTGACCGCCGAGACGAAGAAGACGTCGGTGCGGCTGGCCTGGCCCAGGTCGCTGATCGCGACCGGCTACGCCGTCTTCGACGGTGACACCGAGGTCGCCCGCGTCCCGGCGAACCGGACCAAGGCGAAGATCGGCCCACTCGTGCCGGGCTCGGCCCACACGTTCACGGTGCGGCCCGTCCTGCCGGGGGGCACGGTGCTGTCGTTCGGGCTGACGGTCGAGGTCACGCCATGACGATCCTGCGCGAGGGAAGGCTCCGCGTCGAGGGGGCCGCCGACCCGGTCTCCGGGACGCTGCCGATCCTGTCCGGCGTGCGCCCGGCCACCGGCGACGGCGTGGGCGTGGACGACGAGATGCGCCGGAACCTGGTCTACGGCCGGCCGCGCTCACTCCTGCCGTACACCCGGCAGTGGGGGTACGGCCGCGACCGCGCCGAACGCGAGCTGCCCACGGCGGTCCTGGAGAACGACGTGCTCACAGCGACGTTCCTGCCGGGCTACGGCGGCCGCCTGTGGTCACTCGTGCACCGGCCCAGCGGCCGGGAACTGCTGCACCGCAACCCGATCCTGCAGCCCGCCAACCTCGCGCTGCGGGACGCGTGGGTCGCCGGCGGGGTGGAGTGGAACCTGGGCACGACCGGGCACTGGCCGCTGACCTGCGAGCCGCTGCACGCGGTCCGGGCGACCGCCGCCGACGGGACGCCGGTGCTGCGCATGTTCGAGTTCGAGCGGCTCCGGCGGCTGGTCGTGCGGATCGACGCCTGGCTGCCCGCCGGGTCGCCGGTGCTCTACGTGCACGTCTCCCTGCACAACCCCGCCGACCAGGTGACGCCGGTCTACTGGTGGTCCAACATCGCCGTGCCGGAGAGTGAGAAGGTCCGGGTGCTCTCCCCGGCCGAGCACGCCTTCCACTTCGACTACGTGAGCGATCTGCGGCACGTGGACTTCCCCGGGACGGACGGCGCCGACCGCAGCTACCCGGCGCGGGCCGTCCGGGCGGCCGACTACTTCCTGGACCTGCCCGAGGGGGCGCGCCGCTGGATCGCGGCCCTGGACGAGGCCGGGTCGGGGCTCGTCCAGACCTCCACCGGCAGGCTGCGCGGCCGCAAGCTGTTCTGCTGGGGGACCACGACCGGCGGCCGGCAGTGGCAGGAGTGGCTGTCCGGCCCCGGCGCGCCCTACCTGGAGATCCAGGCCGGGCTCGCCAGGACCCAGCTGGAACACCTGCCGATGCCCGGCGGCGCGACCTGGTCCTGGGTCGAGGCGTACGGCCGGCTCGACGTCGACGCGGCGGCCGTGCACGGGAGCTGGCGGGAGGCGTGCGCGGCGACGGCCGAGGCCCTGGAACGGCTCGTCACTCCGGCGCGGCTGGAGGAGGCGCTGGGGGAGGCGGCGGCGTTCGGGCCGAAGGAGGATTGGCTGGCCGAAGGCTCCGGCTGGGGCGGCCTGGAAGGGCTCGCCGGCTTCCCGCCGCCGGGCCCCGAACAGTCGCCCTGGCAGGAGTTGCGAGCCACCGGCCGCCTGCCGGTCTGCGACCCGCCCGCGTCCCCGATCACCGGACGGCGCTGGCGGGAGTCGCTGGAGAGGAGCGCGGACGACTGGCACGCGTACTACCACCTGGCTCTGATGCGCCTGGCGGACGGCGAGGACGACGCGGCCCGCGACGCCTGCGAGCGGTCGGTCGGGGCGCGCAGGACCCCGTGGGCGCTGCGCGTCCTGGCCTTCCTCTCCGCGTCGCCGGACGAGGCGGCCGACCTCATGATCGAGGCGCACCGGCTGCGCCCGGACCTGCGGGAACTGGCCGTCGAGACCCTTGACGCGCTGCTCGTGGCCGGGCGGTCCGCGGCGGCGCTCGCCCTGATCGAGGCGCTGCCGTACCGCGACCACGGTCGCGTCCGGCTGGCCGAGGCCAGGGCCGCGCACGCGACCGGCGACCTCGGCCGCCTGCGCCGTCTGCTGGCGGACGGGATCCGCGTGGACGACCTGAGAGAGGGGGAGGTCTCGCTCGACCGCCTCTGGCTGGCCGTCCACCCCGGCGAACCCGTCCCGCCCCGGTACGACTTCCGCATGTCCGAACCCGGCTAGAAGTAGTCCGCCGGCCAGTGGGCGGCGTTCGCCGCGCCGGTCACGGGGACCGGGTCGCCCAGGATCGCGCGGGCCATCCCGGCGCGGTCCCGCTCCCGGACGACGCTCGCGAACAGGTGCGGCAGGGCCGGCTCGGCCCAGGTCAGCCTGGCCCTGCCGGTGCGGACGCCCCTGGCCGCCGCCTCGGCGGCCAGCGCGGAGAGCACCTCGGGCAGGTCTCCGGCCACCTCCAGCACGTCGAGTACGCCGCCGTCCCATCGCACGGCGGCGTACCCGGCGTCCCCGGCCAGCAGCTCGACTGGGTCGCCGTACCAGATCGGCAGCCGGTCCCGCCAGTGCGCCTCGTCGCGCACGGCGGTCAGCGGACGCCGCGCGTTGTGCCGCTCGTACACCTCCCGCAGGATCGCCGCCTCGCCCACGGGGATCCGGCGCAGCCCGCGCCCGGCCGGGCCGGTACGGCGCAACGGGCCGGACACCGTCCGCAGCTCGAAGCCGGTCCACTCCTTGTAGACCCCCGGCGTGCCGGTGAACAGCAGGGACCAGGCGCAGCCGTCGGCCGCCATCGCCTCGGCCGCCATCGCCAGCAGCCGCCGGACGTGCCCGCGCCCGCGGACCGACGGATGGGCGGCGACGTTGGCCACGCCGCCCGCCCGCACCTCGCCGCCCTGGCCATCGTGCAGCCGGCGCGGCAGGTAGTACACGCAGGCCGACACGTCGCCGGTGACGAACGTCCTGCCGTACCGGCCGGGGTCGGTCTCGTACAGGGGCACCACGTGCGGGGCGTCGAAGCAGGCGGCCCACAGCGCGTAGAGCGCCTCCCGGTCGCCGGGACGTGCGGTGCGCAGGGACGTCATCCCATCCTCCCCAGCAGCTCCGGGGTCACCTCGTGCGCCAGCGGGACGCCGCCGGCGTACCGGGCGATCTCCTCGACCACCAGCCGGCCCTGACGGGCCCGGCCCGAATCGGTGCCGGCCGCCTGGTGCGGGGTGAGCAGCACGTTCGGCAGCGCGCGGAACGGGTGCCCGACCGGCAGCGGCTCCTCGTCGAAGACGTCGATCGCCGCGTCCAGCCGTCCCGTGCCCAGCTCGGCCAGCAGGGCGGCCTCGTCCACCAGCCACGACCTGGCGGTGTTGACCAGCCCGGCGCCGTCGGGCATCAGCGCCAGCTCCCGCGCCCCCAGCAGGTGGCGCGTCTCCGGCAGCGCCGGCGCGTGCACGGCCACGATCCGGCTGGTGGACAGCAGCTCGTCCAGCTCCACGGCGCCCTCGTGGTACGGGTCGGCGACGGTGACCTCGGCGCCGAGCGCGCGGACGAGGTCGAGGTAGGCCCGGCCGGTCCTGGAGGCGCCGATGACGCCGATCGGGCAGCCGAGGATCTCCCGCCTGGCCGGCGCCCGCTCGGCCGCCTCCCACGGCCGGCCGCCGCGCAGGGCGTGGTCGAAGCGGTGCACCTGGTGCAGCAGCGCCAGCGTGAACGTCAGCGCCACCTCGGCGACCGACCGGGCCATGGCCGCGCCCGCCTGCGTCACCCGGACGCCCCGCGCCCACAGCTCGCCGGTGACGAACGGCTTGACCGTCGCTCCGGTGTGCGCGACCAGCCGCAGCCCCGGCGCCCGGTCGAGCAGCTCGGCGGTCAGCGGCGGCACCCCCCACGAGGTCACCAGCACCTCGGTGCCGGGCAGCGCCTCGGGCAGCGCGCGGTGGTCGTCGAGCAGCCGCACGTCCCCCAGGGCCAGCAGGGCGGCGGGGTCGGGGAAGAACTGCGCACGCAGCGGCGGCGGAACGCTGACCAGGACGCGCACGGCGGAGTCAGCCGAGCCAGGCATCGCGGTGCTCCGCCACGAAGTCGTCGTCGGTCAGCCACGGGTAGGCGGCGCTGACGCGGGTCAGCTCCTCGGCCTGGCCGGGGGAGAGGCCCTCGTCCGGGTCGAGGCACCAGGTGCCCGCCAGCAGGCCCTGCCTGCGCAGCACCTCGTGCACGCCGGCGATGCAGCCGGCGAAGCCGTTGGCGCTGTCGAAGACGGCGGCGTTGGCGTCGGTGAGCGCCGTGGCCCGGCCCCACCACGGCGCCGGGTCGTCACGCAGGGCGTCGACCATCTCCACCGCCGCCCGGGTCCACACCGCCCACTGGCCGAGCAGCCCGCCGGCGAAGCGCAGGCCGCCGGGCAGCTCGGCCAGCAGGTCGCCGATGATGTGGTCGTCGTTGCCCGTGTAGAGCGTGACCTGGTCGGCCCGGTCGGAGGCGGCCACGCCGTGCGCCACGTCCAGCGAGCGGTAGCGGTCGAACGCCGCCACCTTCACCGCGACCGTGGAGGGCTGGTCGGCCAGGGCCCGCCAGAAGCCGCGCGACAACACCGGCCCGCCGATCGCCGCCTGCAGGTAGAAGCCGACGACCGGCAGCACCTCGCCCACGGCCCGCGCCCGCGCCAGCAGGTCGTCCTCGGAGGCGCCCGGCACGACCGGCGAGAGCAGCACGGCGTCGTACCCGAGCGAGGCGGCCAGCTCGGCCTCGGCCACCGCCTGCGCGGTCGGCCCGCACGCCCCGGCGACCAGCACCGGCCGCTCCCCGGCGGACTCACTGGCGGACTCACGGGCGGACTCCCGTGCGACGTCGGCGGCCAGCCGGAGGACCGGCTCCAGCAGCCCGGCCCCGCGGATCTCGAACTGGGTCGTGTGCACGCCCACGGCCAGGCCGCCGGCCCCCGCCGCCAGGTAGTACCGGGTGAGCGCGGCCTGGCGGCGCTCGTCCAGCGTCCGGTCCGCGGTCAGCGCCAGCGGGTGGGCGGGGATGACGGTCCCCGCCCGCAGGCGCGACAGCGCGGGGTTCGGCGTGGGCATCAGAATCTCCCGTCTCGTACGGCGAACTTGGTGGGCTTGCCCGACGTCGGCAGCCCGGCGGTCAGCCAGTCGGCCTGCCAGTCGACCAGCGTGCCCAGCGGCACGTGCGGGTAGCCGAAGAGGCGGTGGCAGAGCGTGGCGTCGTTCAGCAGCGCCGTGCCGGCCTCCGAACCCTCGAAGGACACCGGTGTGCCGAGGCGCGCGCCGAAGGCGGCGGCCACCCGGCGCACCGAGGCGGTCTCGGGGCCGGTCAGGTTCAGCGTGAACGGCGTGCCCGCCGTCGCGTGGGCCAGCGAGCGCAGCACGACCTCGTTGGCGTAGCCCTGCCACACCACGTTGACGTGCCCGGTCGTCACGTCCACCGCGGCGCCGGACAGCACCCGCTGCCCGATGTCGGCCAGCACGCCGTACCGCAGGTCCACGGCGTAGTTGAGGCGGACGATCGTCACGGCCGTGCCGCGGGTGGCGGCCGCGTGCTCGAAGACGCGCTCGCGGCCGAGGCAGCTCATCGCGTACTCGCCCACCGGCCCGACCGGGTCGCCCTCGACGCTCCCGCCGGACGACAGGGGCACCAGCGGGTAGACGTTGCCCGTGGACAGCGCGGCGATGCGCGCCCCGCCGTACCGCTCGGCGACGCGGGCGGGCAGGGCCGCGTTGACGACCCAGGCCAGGTACGGCGCGGCGGACGTGCCGAACTTCGCCCCGACCATGAAGACCACGTCCGCGGCGTCGGGCAGCGTGCCCAGGTCGCCGTCGAGCAGGTCGAAGGGGACGACGTCCACGCCGTGCCCGGCCAGCGCGCCGGCCGCCGCGCGGTCGGACCAGCGCGAGACGGCGAAGACGCGGTCCGCGCCGCGCCCGGCGGCGTCCAGGCCGCGCCGGGCCAGGCGGCACAGCGTGGGCCCCATCTTGCCCCCGGCGCCCAGCACGACCAGGTCGCCGGAGCCGGCGGCAAGGTCGGCGACGAGCGACTCGGACGGGCGGGTGAGGTGCTCTTCCAGATCGTCGACGGAGGTGAACATCAACCCTTGATCCCCGACATCGTGACTCCTTCGGTGAAATAACGCTGGCCGACCAGGTAGGCGGCGAAGATCGGTACGAACGCGACCGTGGCCCCGGCCAGCACGACGCTGAGCGGGACGTTCTCCGTCTGCAGGGAGGCGATGCCCACGGTGAGGGTGCGCATGTCGGCGCCGCCGCCGATGATGAGCGGCCAGAGCAGGTCGTTCCAGTGCCACAGGAAGACGAAGACGCCCAGCGTGGCCAGGATCGGCTTGCACAGCGGCAGGACGATCCTGATGAAGATCCGCCATTCGGAGGCGCCGTCGAGCCGGGCCGCCTCGAACAGCTCGTCCGGCAGGCCCATGATGAACTGCCGCATGAGGAAGACCGCCTGCGCGTTGGCGAGCGTCGGCAGGATCAGCCCCCAGTACGTGTCCACCCCGCCCAGCTCGGCGATGAGCATGAAGGTCGGGATGAGCGTCACGTGGTAGGGCACCATGACCATGGCCAGGAACGACCAGAACATGGGCTCGCGGCCGGGGAAACGTTTCTTGGCGAAGGCGTATCCGGCCAGCGAGGCCAGCAGCAGCACGGCCACCACGCTGACCACGGAGTAGATCAGCGTGTTGACCGTCCAGGTGACCAGGTCGCGGCCGCCCAGCACCTCGCCGTAGGCGCTGAAGTCGACCGGCCAGGGCAGCATGCTCTCCGGGAACGTCACGGCCGTGCCCGGCTTCAGCGACAGGACGACCATCGCGTAGAACGGGAACAGCGTGACCGGCGTGGCGACGGCCAGCAGGACGAACCTGGCGACCTTCCCGGCCCTGGTCGGTTCCAGCGCCTTGTACGGGCGGTATGTCGTCACTTCGACCTCCCGATCATCAGGCGCTGGATCAGCGCGACCACGAGGGTCATGACGAACAGCGCGACGCCGATGGCGCTGGCGTAGCCGAAGTCGAAGTTCTTGAACGCCTGCTCGTACAGGGCCATGACCAGCGTGAAGCTGCCGTGCGCCGGGCCGCCGCCGGTCATCACGTAGACCAGGTCGAACACCTGGAAGGAGCTCGTCGTCTCGATCACGGCGACGAAGAACAGCGCCGGGCGCAGCTGCGGGGCCACGATGTAGCGGAACCGCTGCCAGGTGGAGGCGCCGTCGGTGAGCGCGGCCTCCTCCAGCTCCCGCGGCAGGTCCTGCAGCCGGGCCAGGACGATCAGCATGCCGTAGCCGAACCTGGACCAGACCGAGACGATCACCAGGGCCGGGATGACCAGCGTGGTGGAGGCCAGCCAGGACTGCCCGGTGAGCTTGGTGATCGGCCCCTCGGAGGAGAACAGCCAGGTGAAGACCGTCCCGGCCAGGACCAGGCTGGTGACGACGGGCAGGAAGAAGACCGAGCGGAAGAAGGCGGCCCCGCGGAAGGCGCGGCGCACCAGCAGCGCCATGCCCACCGAGGCGGCCATCGACGCCGGAACGTACAGGATCGTGTAGATCAGCGTGATGCGCAGCGACTCCCAGAAGACGGGGTCGGCGGCCATCCGCCGGTAGTTGTCCACGCCGGTCCACTCCGGGCTGGCGCCGATGGAGGAGTCGAAGAACCCCAGCAGCACCCCGGCGACGGACGGGCCGAACCGGAACAGCAGGAAGAGCAGGAGGCACGGCAGGACGAACAGCAGTCCGGTCCGCGCCTCCCACCGCCTGACGTCGATCGCCGCCATCAGCCACCCAGCAGCGCGTCCGCGGCCTTGGCCGCGTCGGCGAGCGCCTGCTCGGGCGTCTTCTTGCCGATCAGCGCGGCCTGGATCTCGGGAGCCAGGACGCCCATCACGTCACGCGCCTTCTCGTGCAGCGGCCCGGCCGTGGTCAGGTCGAGCGCCTTCTCCACCTCGGCCTGCACCGGGTCGGCCGCGTACAGCGAGCCGGTGGACTTGCGCGGGGAGAAGTAGCCGGAGGCCAGGTCGTAGGCCTTGCTCGGGGCGGCGCCGGTGGCGAAGCCGATCCACTTGCCCGCCGCCTCCTTGTGGTCGGACGCCTTGAGCAGGGCCAGCGAGCCGACCGTGCCGTAGGCGACCTGCTTGGCGTCGGTCAGCGGAGGCAGGACCTTGATGTTCTCCTTGCCCCAGAACGACTCGACGTCGGCGGGCAGCTGCTGCCAGGTGCAGGCCACCTTGTTCTGCGCGGTCCTGGTCTGCTCGAACTTGGGCAGCCCGGTCAGCAGGTCCTTCTCCACGTAGCCGCCGTCGGCCAGCTTCTTCAGGAAGGTCAGCGCCTTGACGCCCTCGGCGCCGCCGAAGGCCGCCGACTTGCCGTCGGGGCTGAACACGTCGCCGCCCGCCTGCCACAGCAGCGGGTAGAACGACTGGTTGAGGGTGGCGGCGGGGTCGGCCCAGTAGTTGGTGACGTCGACGTCCTTGGCCTTGAACTTCGGGGCCGGGGCGAGCACGTCGTCCCAGGTCTTGGGGAACTCGGTGACGCCGGCGGCGTCGAACGCCTTCTGGTTGCAGACCAGCGGGTTGGCCGACATGAGGATCGGCGCGCCCATGACCTTGCCGTCGATGGTGACCGACTTCAGGGCGTTGTCCCGGTAGTCGGCCTTGTCGGCGAGGTAGGCGTCCACCGGCTCCAGCGTCCTGGCGTACTTGGGGAGCTGGTCGGGGATGAGGTAGACCACGTCGGGCGCCTTGTTGCCGGCGATCGCCGTGGACAGCGCCTCGTCGCGCTTGGCCCACGGGTAGATCTCGACCTTGACGTCGATGTTCGGGTTGGCCGCCTCGAACGCCTTGGTCTGCTCGTCCCAGAACGCCTGGTGCTTGGGCTGGTCGGCGATGTTCGGGTAGATCCACATGGTCACGGTCTGCTTCTCGTCGCCTCCGGAGCCGCCGCCGCAGGCGGTCAGCGTGCCGAGGGCGGCCGCAGCGGCGGCCAGCGCGCGCAGTCGCATGATGGTTCCTTCCTAGGATGCGGGCACGGTGACGACCGTGCCGCTGTGCCGGGCCTTCTCGGCGGCGAAGACCGCGAGGTGGCTGTGGAGCGACTCGGTGGGGCCCGAGCGCACGTGTGCGGGGTCGCCGGTGGCCAGCGCGGTGACGAAGGCGTCCATCACGCCGTCGTCGCCGCCGCCGTGGCCGTCGCCGGCGTTCGAGCCGGTCTCGGCGACGCTGCGCCGGCTGCTGCGGCCGTCGCGGAAGTCGAGGACCTCGACCGACTCGCCGTCGCCGATCAGCCGCCCGTGGGTGCCGAAGATCCTGGTCTGGCGGTGGGTCTGCTCGGTGAAGGCGGTCATGGTGAACGTCGCGGTCGCGCCGCCGGTCAGCTGCATGGCGAGCACCTGGTGGTCGACCACGTCGTTGTCGCAGGCGTAGACGCACCTGCCGTACGGGCCGGTGCGCAGGGCGTCCATGACCTGCTCCTCGTTCTCGCCGAGGACGCTGGTCGGCCAGTCGTAGCCGCGGTTCAGGTAGAGGCGGGGAGCCGAGTACGGGCACCCGGGCTCCAGGACGCAGTCGAGGCAGCGGTCGGCGGCCTGCTCCGGGCGCCGCTCGGGCCTGAAGTGGCCGAGCGAGCCGAAGCTGGCGACCTGCTCGATCCTGAGCCCGGTGACGTAGGTCAGCCAGTCGAGGTCGTGGGAGGACTTGGCCAGCAGCATCGGGCTGGCCAGGCGCTCGCTGCGCCAGGGGCCGCGCACGTAGGAGTGCGCGTGGTGCCACCAGCCGACCGGCTCCAGGTGCTCGACGCTCATGACCTCGCCGAGCACGCCGCTGTCGACGGTCTGCTTCACCAGCGCGGTGTAGGGCGTGTAGCGCAGCACGTGGCAGACGGCGAGGAGCACGCCGGTCTCGCCGACGGCCGCCACGATCTCGCGGCACTCCTCCTCGGTCGGCGCCATGGGCTTCTCGACGAGCAGCGCGTAGCCCGCCCGCGCCAGGGCTATGGCGGGCTCGACGTGCAGGCGGTCCTGGGTGGCCAGGACGACGGCGTCGGCCACCCGCTCGCGCAGCAGGTCGCGCCAGTCGCCGAACTCGCGCACGCCGGGGCCGGCCAGCCTGGCCCGGCGGGCGGGGTCGGGGTCGGCCACGGCGACCAGCTCCGCGCGATCGGGGTGCGCGGCGATCCAGGAGGCGTAGGTCTGCCCCCGGTTGCCCGCTCCCGCGACCGCCAGCGTTATCTTTCGCACCTAAATCACCAGATTTCCTGATGTGAGGACCTTCGGGCCGTCGGCCGGCAGCTCCCTGGCGACGCCCTCCTCGACGTTGCCCGTGTGCTGGACCACCTCGAAGGCCTTGATCGACAGACGGCCGCCGCCGAACTGGCAGCCGGTCGCCGCGTAGCGGTTCCTGCCGGCGTCGAGCTGGACGTGGGCCCCGGCGTTCTGGCTGCGGACCCCGGCCAGCTGCCAGGAGACGAGCCCGGCGGCCGCCACCCGCGACAGCCCGGCCTCGGCCAGCTCGGTGCCGCCGTCGAGGCGGATGCGCTGGTCGGCCTTGCCGGCGGCGGCCAGGCCCACGTTCTTGACCGTGCAGCCGGTCAGCGACACCGAACCGGCCAGGACCAGCGGGGCCGCGCCCTCGGCGCCGTTCAGCGTCGAGCCGGACAGGCGCAGGTCGGCGCCGTTGAAGGCGTTGCCGTTCAGGCCGTGGAACGTGGTGCGGCTGACGTGCAGCGGCGCGGTCACGTTCGCCTGGACGATCTCGCTCTTGGCCGGGACGGTGAAGACGCAGCCCTCGATCAGGTTGGGCCGGCGCGACAACTTCGACTGCTGGGAGACGATCAGCGTGTGGCTGGCCGAGCAGCCGCGCATCTGCACGCCGTCGGCGTTGACCCAGATCATGCCCGAGCCCTCCAGCGACGGCTTGCCGATGACCTGGAGGTCCTCCAGCGTCAGGTCGGTGACCTTCACCCGGGCCACGAACCACGAGCAGACGTGCTTGCGCACCGTGATCCGCTTGGCCGCCGAGCCCCAGGCCGCGCCGGAGTTGGCGAAGGTCATCAGGCCGGAGTTGCCGGTGTAGGTCAGGTCGTGCTCGTACTGGCCGTGGGTGACGAACGGGCCCTGGTCGTCGCCGTCGCCGTGGCAGTTCTCCACGTAGCAGTAGGCGCTGGCGGTGAAGTCGTTCAGGTGGCGGGCGTTGGCCGTGTGGCAGTCGCGGACGTGGCCGTACAGGCAGTAGATCTGCTGGGTCAGGTAGCCGGCCCCGCCCCAGGTCACGCTGGCGGGGTTCTTCAGGGTGCAGCGCTCGGTGCGGAAGTGGGTGGCCCAGCGCCGCATGACCAGCGGCCAGAACGTGCCCGTGCCGTGGATGCCCTCGACGTCGCAGTGGACGGCGTACTCGTAGGCCAGCGGGTGCGAGCCGGTGTACTGGTCGCCGTCCGCGACGCCCTCGAAGCGCAGGTTGCGCACGTGCACGCGCTCGACCGGCTCGACGAGGGTCCAGGTGATCGTGCGGCCGGCGGCCAGCTCCCAGCCGTTCTTGTAGTTGACCCGGATGTGCGTGCCGTCGACGATCTGGGTGACCTCGACCAGCTTCTGCAGCTCCCGCTCCCAGCGGCCGGACAGCGCGTTGACCTCGGCGCTCCACCACTGCCCGACCTTGAAGGCGGCGGAGTCGGCGACCTCGAAGACGTCCGACAGGTCGGGCACCGCGGCGCTCAGCTTGTGGCTGACCGTGGTGGCGGTGACCTTGCCGCGGAAGAACATGACCGCCGCGAACGGGTCGTCCTGGCCCGCCTTCTCGATGCCGACGGTGCGCATCGTGTGGCCGCCGAAGTCCAGCACCAGGCCGGAGCGCTGGAACTTGTGGCGCTTGACGAAGTTGAGGTCGGTGTGGGCCTCGATCCTGGAGACGGCCGGGTCGCCGACCATGGCCTCCAGCGCGGCGTCGGCGGGCGTCTTGTCGTCGAAGACGCCGAAGGCGCGGAAGTCGAGGCAGCCGTCGTGCAGCTGGATCCAGCGGCCCTTGGGCGCGGAGCCGAGCACGGTGCCGCCGTTGGCGGGAGTGGTCGAGGCGGCGTCCCAGCGGACGAGCTTGCCGCCGCCGTCGCCCGGCTTGAGATAGCCCGCGACCTGCGCCAGCGTGCCGTCCGCCAGTTTGGCGGCCTCGAAGGCGAGCAGCTCGGCGACGGTGGCGACCGCGTGCACCTCGTCCTTGGGCTTCTTGTCCGGCTCGGCGAGCGCGGGCTTGGCCATCAGGACGGTGCCGACAGCCGCTAAACCGGTGACGCGCAGGATGTCACGACGTTCCATGGGGGTGGTTCCTTACAGTGCGAGGGTGTCGGCGATGAGGACGCGGGGGCCGGCGGGCGGGAAGGCGCGCTCGACGCCCTCCTCGGTGCAGCCGGTGTGCACCAGGACGGTGGCGGCGGTCAGGTCGAGCCGGCCGCCGGTGAACCGGGAGCCGGTGGCGCGAAAGCGGTTGGCGCCGGTGGCCAGCTCGACGCGGGTGGCGGTGGCCGTGCAGGCGGCCAGTTCCCAGGTCAGGACGCCCGGACCGGCGGCCCGGCCGACGGTGGAGTTCTCCAGCGCGACGCCCTCCAGACGCAGCCGCTGGTCGCGTACGGCACTCAGCTCGAGCTGCACGCCGTCGAGCCGGCCGCCGCTGATCACGACGTCGGCCGAGCCCACCGAGACCTTGCCCGACCCGCTCAGGACGCAGCCGGTGAAACGCAGGGCGCCGGAGCCGCGCAGGGTGGCGCCGTCGAGACCGGTGACGGCGCACTCCTTGAAGTGCAGCGTGTTGCTCACCGGCGTCTGCACCAGCACCTGGTCCTTCGGCAGGTCGAAGGAGCAGCCCTCGATGACGTTGGGCCGTCCGGAGCGGTTGGATCGCTGGCCGATCGCGACGGTCTTCGCCGAGCAGCCGCGCATGTGCAGGCCGTCGGCGTTCACCTGGAGCGTTCCCGCCGGGTCGAACGTCGAGCGCGGGATCACCCGGACGTCCTCCAGCGTCAGGTCGGTGATCTTCGTTCCGGCGACGAACCACGAGCACAGGTGCTTGCGCACGGTGATCCGCTTGGCGCTGGTGCCCCAGAGGGTGCCGCTGTTGGCGATGTCCATGAGGCCGGAGTTGCCGGTGAAGACCAGGTCGTGCTCGTACTGGCCGTGGGTGGTGAAGGGGTTGCCGCCCTCGTCGTCGCCGTCGCCGTGGCAGTTCTCGACCGTGCAGTAGGCGCTGGCGGTGAAGTCGTTGAGATGGCGGACGTTGGAGGTGGTGCAGTCGGCGACGTGGCCGTACAGGCAGTAGATCTGCTGGGTCAGGTAGCCGGCTCCGCCGTACATGACGGTCGGGGGGTTCTTCAGGCTGCAGCGCTCGGTGCGGAAGTGGGTGCACCAGCGTCGCATGATCACCGGCCAGAAGCTGCCGGTGGCGTGCACGTCCTCGACGTCGCAGTGGACGGCGTACTCGTAGGCGACGGGGTGCGAGCCGGTGTACTCGTCGCCGCCGGGGGCCGCCTCGAAGCGCAGGTCGCGCACGTCGACGCGCTCGACCGGGTCGACCAGCGTCCAGGTCAGCGTACGGCCGGCGGCCAGCTCCCAGCCGTTCTTGTAGTTGACCCGGACGTGCCGGCCGTCGACGACCTGGGTGATCTGGACCAGGCGCTGGAGCTCGCGTTCGTACGTGCCGGCCAGCGCATTGACCTCCACGGCCCACCACTGGCCGACCCGGAACCGCCCGGAATCGACCTCGAAGACGTCGGCCAGGTCGGGGATCGTGGCCGTGAGCGTGCCGGTGACGGTGGTCCCGGTCCGCTCGCCCTGGAAGAACAGGACCGCGCCGAAGGGGGTGTCGTGGGAGTTCTTCTCGATGCCGGCGGTGGTCATGGTGTGGCCGCCGAAGTCGAGCACCAGGTCGGAGCGCCGGAAGGTGTGGCGCTTGACGAAGTTGAGGTCGGTGTGGGCCTCGATCCTGGAGACGGCCGGGTCGCCGACCATGGCCTCCAGCGCGGCGTCGGCGGGCGTCTTGGTGTCGAAGACGCCGAAGGCGCGGAAGTCGAGGCAGCCGTCGTGCAGCTGGATCCAGCGGCCCTTGGGCGCGGAGCCGAGCACGGTGCCGCCGTTGGCGGGCGTGGTCGAGGCGGCGTCCCAGCGGACGAGCTTGCCGCCGCCGTCACCGGCGCGGTGATAGCCCGCGACACGCAGCAGCGTGCCGTCGGCGAGTCGGGAGGCGTCGAGCGCGAGAAGGCGCGCGACGTCGGCTACATGGTTCATGGGGGGAGGCCTTCGGGAACGGGGTGATGGGAAGGCCGGGCGACGTGCGAAGGCGGGCAGGCGGCGGTGCTGCGGCCCAGACGTCCGGCGCCGGGGGCCGCGGCGCTCGGAGTCGGATCTTCGCCCGAAACGATTGGCGAGGACGCTAGACAGTGGTGAGGGATATGTCAAGCCGTCACGTGGCATGCCCGAGCTGCTGGGAGATCATCGCCGCCGTCTCTCTCACCTCCCGGCCGAGCTCCTGGTAGCGCCAGGCGGGCAGGTCGCGCTTGAGCGAGGTGATGCTGATCGCGCCCACGCAGGCGCCGGTGTGGTCGCGCAGCGCGCTGCCGATGCAGAAGATGCCGTCGGCGTCCTCCTCGTCGTCGACCGCGTAGCCGAGCTCCCTGACCGTCTTCAGGTGGGCCAGCAGCAGCGGCAGCTCGGTGATCGTGTTGCCGGTCCGGCGCGGCAGGCCGACGTGGCCGACGACCCTGGCGACCTCCTCGTCGCCCATCTCGGCCAGCAGCGCCTTGCCCAGCCCGGTGCAGTGGGGCAGCTCCCTGGTGCCCATCCGCAGGTCGACCTGGATGCGCTCGCCGTTGCTCACCTGGTCGACGACGACGGCCTGGCCGGCCTCGGGCACCGCGAGCCGGGAGTTCATCCCGGTGCGTTCGGTGAGCTCGACCAGCGCGGGGCGGGCCACGTCGCGCAGCGAGAGCTGCTCCTGGGCCCTGGCGCCCAGCCTGGCCAGCGCCATGCCCAGCCGGTAGCGGCGGTTCATGCCCTCGCCGTCGTCGGCGACCAGGCTGTAGCCGCGCAGCGTGTAGAGGGTGGCGAAGGCGGCGCTCTTGCTCAGCCCGCAGGCCGCGGCGACCTCGGTCACGCTCATGCCGCCCCCCGGCCCCACGCGGGACAGGACCTCCAGCACTTCGGCGGCGCGGGCGACGCTGCGGACCCAATATCGCGATTCCTCAGCAGCAGTGTTCGTCACAGCCGAACAGCTTAGCGGAATTCATCGTTGACCCCCACCCGTTCTCGTGTTTCAATCTCCCTCGTCTGTTCGGTATTGCCAAACACTGTTCGGAATTTGTGGCGGATGATCAGCGCTTCCTGGCCGGGCCGGGCCGGGAGGCGCGTCGGAGGAGAGAGATTTGAAGCACCTAGCCGAGCGCGCACGCCAGGTCATCCCCGGCGGCGTGAACAGCGGGCAGCGCAGCATCCCCGGGCTCACCGACCTGGTGATCACCCATGCCGCCGGCGCCCGCTTCCGCGACTCGCAAGGGCGGGAGTTCGTCGACTACCACGCCGCCTTCGGCCCGCCGCTGCTCGGCCACAACGACCCCGACGTCGCCGCGGCCGTCGCCGAGGCCGGCCGTACGGTGGACCTGTGCGGCGTCGGCGTCACCGCCGGCGAGGTCGAGCTCGCCGAGACGCTGGCCGAGCTCGTGCCGAGCGTGGAGAAGGTGCTCCTGACCAGCACCGGCAGCGAGGCCACCTTCCACGCCCTGCGCGTGGCCAGGGCCGCGACCGGCCGCCGGCTCGTGGTCAAGTTCCAGGGTTGCTACCACGGCTGGCACGACGCGGTCAGCCTCAACGTGATCTCCGCGCCGGAGAAGGTCGGCACGCACGACCCGATCTCGACCGGCATCCTGCCCGAGGTGCTGCAGGCCACGCTGGTCCTGCCGTTCAACGACCCCGAGGCGGTACGCCGGGCGTTCGCCGAGCACGGCGACGACATCGCCGCCGTCATCCTGGAGCCGGTGCCGCACAACGTCGGCTGCCTGCTGCCCGAGCAGGAGTTCCTGCAGACGCTGCGAGATGAGTGCACCAGGGCGGGCAGCGTGCTGATCTTCGACGAGGTCATCACCGGCTTCCGCCACCACCTGGGCGGCTGGCAGGCGATCTCCGGGATCACCCCCGACCTCACCACCATGGGCAAGGCGATCGCGAACGGCTACCCGGTGGGCGCGCTCGGAGGCCGCGCCGATCTCATGGAGCTGTTCAGCTCGCGGCCCGGCGGCCCCGCCTTCTTCGCCGGCACCTACAACGGCCACCCCGCCGTCGTGGCGGCCGCCCTGGCCACGCTGCGCAAGCTGCGCGAGGAGCCGGTGCACGAGCACGTCTTCCGCCTCGGCGAGCGGATCAGGACCGGCCTGGCCGAGGTCTTCGCCTCGCTGGACATCCCGGCGCTGGTCAGCGGGTACGGCTCGGTCTTCGTCGGCTACTTCATGACCGGACCCGCCCGCACCTACGACGACCTGCTGCGCAATGATGCCAACATGTTCATCGGGTACCGCCGCCGGCTGCTGGAGCACGGCATCTTCGAGTTGCCACTGAACCTCAAGCGCAGCCACGTCTCCTACGCCCACACCGACGCCGACGCCGACCACCTGCTGGAGGCGGCCGCCACCGCGGCCAGGCTCGCCCGCGGCGACGTGCTCGACCTGACCGACGTCAGCACCATGGGCGGCGCCGATGCTCACCGTTGACACCAGCCGCCCGGCCGGTCCCGCCGGCCGGATCAGCCGCGTCGAGACCCTCTCGCTGGGCACCGCCTGGCGCGACTTCTCCTACGTGCGCATCCACACCGACGAGGGGCTGAGCGGCATCGGCGAGATCACCCACCCCTACCGGGGCCGGGAGACCTGCTCGCTGACCGAGGCCATGGCGCAGCGCCACCTGATCGGCGCCGATCCCTTCGACGTCGAGGAGATCTGGCTGCGGATGTACCAGGGCGACTTCCTGCGCGGCGGCGACGTCGGCGGCATCGTCGTCTCCGGCGTCGACCAGGCGCTCCACGACATCATGGGCAAGGCGCTGGGCGTGCCCGTCTACCGGCTGACCGGCGGCGCCTGCCGCGACCGGGTGCGGGTCTACGCCAACGGCTGGTACACCGGCGAGCGCGACCCGCAGGTGTTCGCGGCCAAGGCCAAGGAGGTCGCCGCCCGCGGCTACACCGGGCTGAAGTTCGACCCGTTCGGCGCGGGGCTGGGCGAGTTGTCCCGGGCCGAGCTGCGGCTCTCGGTCGACATCGTCGCGGCGGTCCGCGAGGCCGTGCCCGACCTCGACCTGTTCGTCGAGGGGCACGCCCGGTTCGCGATGCCGACCGCCGTCCGGCTCGTGCGCGAGCTGGAGCCGTTCGACCTCGGCTGGTTCGAGGAGCCGCTGCCGTGGACGCACATCGAGCGCTACGCCGAGCTGCGGGCCCGCGCCGCCATGCCCATCTCCGGCGGCGAGCACTTCCACAACCGCTACGAGTACGCCCGGCTGTTCGCCACCGGCGCGGTCGACATCATCCAGCCCGACCTGTCGATGGCCGGCGGGTTCACCGAGATCAGGAAGCTGGCCGCGCAGGCCGACGTGCACGCCATGCTCGTCGCCCCGCACAACTCCAACTCCCCGCTGTGCACCACTGCCTCCGTGCACGCAGTGCTCGGCATGCCGAACCTGCTCGTCCTGGAGACGTTCGACGGCATGCTGGAGCCGTACGTCTTCGACGCGCTGAAGGGCGCCCTGCCGGTGATCGACGGCCACGTCGGCCTGCCGGAGCGGCCCGGCCTCGGCGTCGAGCTGGCCGACGAGGTCTTCGCCGAGCACCCGCCGTCCCACCGGTTCTGGAACATGTTCAAGGAGGGCTGGGAGAAGCGTGATCGTTGACGTCCACTCCCATCTGTTCACCTGCCCGGACGACGTCGGCGACCCGTTCGCGGCCGAGTCCGCCCGCGCGCACGGCGGTCACGTCGACCTGACCGTGCGCTGGGCGGACTACGCCGCCACCTCGCCCGCCGGCACCCGTACCGTCGTGGTGGGCGGCAAGGCCAGGCGCTCGGGCCTGTGGGTGGACGACGCCGCCGTGGCCGCCTACGCCGGCGAGCACCCCGACCGGCTCATCGGCTACCTGTCGCTCGACCCCACCCAGCCCGGCTGGCGCGACGAGCTGGAACACGGCCACCGTGACCTGGGGTTGCGCGGCATCAAGCTGATGCCGATGTACGCCGGTTTCGACCCGGCCGCGCCCGAGCTGGACGACCTGTACGCCTACGCCGCCCGCCACGGCCTGCCGCTGCTCGTGCACACCGGGACCACGTTCGTCTCGGCCGCGCCCCTGCGCTACGCGCTGCCGGTGCACCTGGACGAGGTCGCCATCAGGCATCCGGAGCTGCGCATGGTCCTGGCCCACCTCGGCCACCCGTACGAGGGCGAGTGCATCGCGGTGATCCGCAAGCACCGCCACGTCTACGCCGACGTCTCCGCCCTGCACTACCGCCCCTTCCAGCTCTGGCACAGCCTGCGCCTGGCCCAGGACTACGGGGTGTGGGGCAAGCTCCTGTTCGGCAGCGACTACCCCTTCACCACGGTGGACGCCTCGGTGGCGGGGCTGCGGGCCGTCGGCGCCGTCCCCGGCATCCCCGGCCTGCCGCCCCTGGACCGGGAGGAGATCGAGAAGCTGATCCACCGCCCGTCGCTCGACCTGCTGGGGCTGTCATGACCGGACTGGCCGTGGTCACCGGGGCCGCCAGGGGCCTCGGCCAGGCCATCGCCGCGCGCCTGACGGACGACGGCTACCGGGTGATCACCGTCGACCGGCCGGGTGCGGGCTGCGACTACGGCTTCGACCTGGCCGACACCGAGGGCCTGGCCGGGCTGGCCGACGCGGTCCGCCGCGACCACGGGCCGATCCACGTCCTGGTCAACAACGCCGGGGTGGCCCGGCTCGAACACTTCAACGAGATCACCGTGGCCGGCTGGCAGGCCGTCATGCGGGTCAACTGCGACGCGCCGTTCTTCCTGGCGCAGCGGGTGGCCGAGCACATGATCGCCGACGGCGTGCGGGGGCGGATCGTCAACGTCTCCTCCAAGAACGGGCTCATGGCCGAAGCCGGGCTGGCCCACTACAACGCCTCCAAGGGCGCCCTGGAGCTGATCACCCGCTCGCTCGCCGCCGAGCTGGGCGCCCACGGCATCACCGTCAACGCCGTGGCGCCCGGCATGATCGCCACCCCGATCGACGGCGACTTCCCCTTCGACCGCGCGGCCTTCGAGGCGGCGTGGGAGGAGCGCATCCGCTGCGCGGCGGGTACGGCAGGCCGGACGACGTGGCCGGCGCGGTCGCGTACCTGGCCTCGGATTCGGCCCGCTACGTCACCGGCGCCACCCTGGTCGTGGACGGCGGCGTGCTGGCCGACCAGATGCCGAGGACGCGGTTCATGCCGCCGTACCGGAACTCGTTGCGGCCCGGTTCCTGACCTGCGGCGTCGCCGGGGTTCGGATCAGTCGCCGGGGTTCGGGTCAGTCGGCGCGGCTCGGGCCAGTCGCCGGGGCTCGGGTCAGACGGCGTCCAGAGGGTTGGCGGCGATCCGCCCCGCGGCGTCGTTACGGACCGACGCCGCGGCGGCGCTGTCCGGCTTGCGCCTGGCCTGATCCTGGAAACACGCCAGAAACTCGGCGCCGAAGCCCAGCCTGGGGTAGCGGGCGAGCAGCTCCGCCCTGGCGTCCGGCGCGAACTCCTCGGGCCGCCGCCCGACCACGTCCCAGCTCGTGGCGACCTGCAGCAGGTGGGCCTCGGGGTCGGCGGCGGCGGACACGTCGGCGCGCATGTGCAGCCTGATGATCTCGGTGGCCCGCTCGGCCCGCTCCGCCGGCCAGCCGGCCGCCGTGCCGAACACCCAGGCGAGCTGCCCGCCCGCCTCCTCGAACGGCAGCCGGTGGCTGTCGAAGGGCTCGGTCAGCCCCATGTCGTGGAGCAGCGCCGAGACGTAGTAGAGCTCGTCGTCGAAGGCGATGCCGTGGGCCGCGCCGTACATCGCTCCCCACAGGTAGGCGCGGACGCAGTGGTTGAGCAGCGCGGGCGAGCAGTAACGGCCGGCCACCGACAGCGCCGCCGCGGCGGCGGGAGTCTCCGGGAACATGCCGCCAGCCTCTCATCCGGCCGCCGGATCTCGTCGCAGGGGCCGCCACTTGCCTTCTGGATACCATAGGGGGGTATAGTGTCTTCAACGGCAACGAGCCGAGGGAGGGCTGGCATGGCTGGACACGGCAGTAACAAGCAGGACCAAGGGATGCGGTTGCGCCGCATCGAGGGGCAGGTCCGGGGCCTGCAGCGCATGGTCGAGGACGACAAGTACTGCATCGACATCCTGACCCAGGTGTCGGCCGCGACCAGCGCCTTGAAGTCGTTCTCCCTGTCGTTGCTGGAGGACCATCTGGCCCACTGCGTCGCCGAGGCCACCTCGAAGGGCGGCCCGGAGGCCGAGGCCAAGGTCAAGGAAGCCTCCGACGCCATCGCCAGACTTGTTCGTTCCTGACCGGATTGAAGGAGAGACCGATATGAGCACCACCACCTACACCGTCAAGGGCATGACCTGCGGCCACTGCGTCAGTTCGGTCAAGGAAGAGGTCGGCGAGGTCGCCGGAGTGACCGGCGTCGAGGTCGATCTGGCCTCCGGCCTGCTGACCGTCGAGAGTGACAGCCCGATCGAGGCGGCGAAGATCGTCGCCGCCGTCGAGGAGGCCGGGTACGAAGTGGCGAACCAGTCGTGAACACCGTAGCCAAGCTCGGCTCCTACGCCCTGGGGCTGGCCGTCGTCTTCGGCGGCGCCCTGGGCGTCGGCAAGGCCGTGGGCCCGGTCGGGGCCGCTCCCGCCGCCGACCACAGCGCCATGACGGCCACCACGGAGACCACGGAGACCACGCAGAGCGCGGGCCACAACCAGCACACAGCCCAGCAGACGACGACGAAGACGAACGATACCCCCGGGGGGCTCCAAGTGTCCGAGAACGGTTACACCCTCAACCCGCTCACCACGTCGATCAAGCCCGGTGAGCCCGCCGACTTCCGCTTCTCCGTGACCGGCCCCGACGGCCGCCCGGTCACCGACTACCAGGTCCAGCACGACAAGAAGCTGCACTTCATCGTGGTCTCCCGAGACCTGGGCAGCTTCCAGCACGTCCATCCGGAGATGTCGGCCGACGGCATCTGGTCGGTCAAGGTCACCTTCCCCGAGGCGGGCGGCTACCGGGCCTTCGCCGACTTCGCGCCGACCGGCGGCGAGGCCCTGACGCTGGGCGCCGACTTGGCCGTGGCGGGCGACTACCAGCCCAAGCCGCTGCCGGAGACCGGCCGCACATCGAAGGTCGACGGCTACGAGGTCACCCTCGACGGCGACCTGACGCCGGGCCAGGCCAGCAAGCTCACCCTCAAGGTCAGCAAGGACGGCAAGCCGGTCACCGACCTGCAGCCCTACCTCGGCGCCTTCGGCCACCTGGTCGCCCTCCGCGCCCGTGACCTGGCCTACCTGCACGTCCACCCCGACGGCGAGCCGGGCGACGGCAGGACGCAGCCGGGCCCCGAGATCGTCTTCTACGCCGAGGTGCCGAGCGGCGGCGACTACCGCCTGTTCCTGGACTTCCAGCACGAGGGCGAGGTCCGTACCGCCGACTTCACGCTTGCCGCCGGGCCGAGGCCCGCCACCCCCGACGCGTCGCCGACGCCCGCCGGGCACGGCAACCACAGCCACTGAGAAAGCCACTGGGAAAGGGGAACGGTGATGACCTCTGTCACCGATGACCGGCAGAACGCGGTCGAACTCTCGATCGGCGGCATGACCTGCGCCTCGTGCGCCAACCGCATCGAGCGCAAGCTCAACAAGATGGACGGCGTGACCGCCACGGTCAACTACGCCACCGAGAAGGCGAAGGTCACCTTCCCCGAAGGCGTCGATCCGCAGCAGCTGATCGCCCAGGTGGAGGCGGCCGGCTACACCGCCGCCCTGCCCGCGCCGCCCAGGACCGAGGGCGAGCCGGGCGAGCAGGAGCCGGAGGACGAGCTGCGGCCGTTGCGCAGCCGGCTGATCACTTCGGTGGTGCTGGCGGTGCCGGTGATCGCGATGGCGATGATCCCGCCGTTGCAGTTCACGAACTGGCAGTGGATGTCGCTGGTGCTCACCGCGCCGGTCGTGGTCTACGCCGGCTGGCCCTTCCACAAGGCCGCCTGGACGAACCTGCGCCACGGCGCCGCCACGATGGACACGCTGATCTCGGTCGGCACCATCGCCGCGCTCGGCTGGTCGCTGTGGGCGCTGTTCTTCGGCACGGCGGGCACGCCGGGCATGACCCACCCCTTCGCGTTCACGATCGAGCGTACCGACGGGTCGGGCAACATCTACCTGGAGGCCGCGGCGGGGGTGACCGCGTTCATCCTGGCCGGTCGCTACTTCGAGGCCCGCTCCAAGCGGCGGGCGGGCGCCGCCCTGCGCGCCCTGCTCGAACTGGGCGCCAAGGACGTCGCGGTGCTGCGCGACGGCGTGGAGACCCGCATCCCCAGCGACCGGCTGGCCGTGGGCGACCGGTTCGTCGTGCGGCCCGGCGAGAAGATCGCCACGGACGGCGTGATCGAGGAGGGCACCTCCGCGGTCGACGCCTCGATGCTGACCGGCGAGTCCGTGCCCGTCGAGGTGCGTCCCGGCGACACCGTCACCGGCGCGACCGTGAACGCGGGCGGCCGGCTGGTCGTCCGCGCCACCCGGGTCGGGGCCGACACGCAGCTCGCCCAGATGGCCAAGCTGGTCGAGGACGCCCAGACGGGCAAGGCGCAGGTGCAGCGGCTGGCCGACCGCGTGTCGGGCATCTTCGTCCCGATCGTGATCGCGCTGGCCCTGGGCACGCTGGGCTTCTGGCTCGGCACCGGCGACGGCGTCGGCGCGGCCTTCACCGCCGCCGTGGCCGTGCTGATCATCGCCTGCCCGTGCGCGCTCGGCCTGGCCACCCCGACGGCGCTGCTGGTCGGCACCGGCCGGGGCGCGCAGCTCGGCATCCTGATCAAGGGCCCGGAGGTGCTGGAGTCCACCCGCCGCATCGACACGGTGGTGCTCGACAAGACGGGCACCGTCACCGAGGGCAGGATGACGCTCACCGGCGTGCACCGGCCGAGGGCGAGGACGAGGCCGAGGTGCTGCGCCTGGCGGGCGCTCTGGAGCACGCCTCCGAGCACCCGATCGCCCAGGCCATCGCCAAGGGCGCCGCCGCCCGCGTCGGCGACCTGCCCACCCCCGAGGACTTCGCGAACGTCGAGGGTCTCGGCGTCCAGGGCATCGTCGAGGGGCACGCGGTCCTGGTCGGCCGGCCGAGGCTGCTGGAGGAGTGGTCCCAGCACCTGTCGTCCGACCTGGAACGCGCTCTGCACGCCGCCCAGGCGGGCGGCAGGACCGCCGTGGCGGTCGGCTGGGACGGCAAGGCCCGCGCGGTGCTGGTGGTCGCCGACGTGATCAAGCCCACCAGCAAGGAGGCCATCCAGCAGCTCCGGGCGCTCGGTCTCACCCCGGTCCTGCTGACCGGCGACAACGAGGCCGTGGCGAAGACGGTGGCCGCCGAGGTCGGCATCGAGGAGGTGATCGCCGAGGTGCTGCCCGCCGACAAGGTCGACGTCGTCAAGGAGCTCCAGGGCGAGGGCAAGGTCGTGGCGATGGTCGGCGACGGCGTCAACGACGCGGCCGCGCTCGCCCAGGCCGACCTGGGCCTGGCCATGGGCACCGGCACCGACGCCGCGATCGAGGCGTCCGACCTGACCCTGGTGCGCGGCGACCTGAGGGTGGCCGCCGACGCGATCAGGCTCTCCCGCCGGACGCTCGGCACGATCAAGGGCAACCTGTTCTGGGCCTTCGCCTACAACGTGGCCGCCCTGCCGCTGGCCGCGCTCGGCCTGCTCAACCCGATGATCGCGGGGGCCGCGATGGCCTTCTCCAGCGTGTTCGTGGTCAGCAACAGCCTGCGGCTGCGCCGCTTCAAGTGAACAACCGCCACAGTTGAACATCCGCGAAGAGGGCTCCGAGCGCGACGCTCGGAGCCCCTTTCGCGTCCCCGGCCGGAGCGCCGCCGCTCCGGCACCCGAAAGGAGCGACACCCGCCGGACGTCCTGCCCATGCGCATCGCCGAGATGGACACCCCGCTCGCCGGGCCCGTCGTCGACGCGCTGACGACGGCCGTCACCCGCGGCGACACCGGATACGCGCTCCCCGGCCGCCTCCCCGCGGCCTTCGCCGGGTTCGCGGCGCGCCGCTACGGCTGGCGCCCCGACCCCTCCACGGCACGACTGGTCCCGGACATCATGTCCGGCATCGTGGAGGTCCTCCGGATCGTCACCGAACCCGGGGACCGCGTCGTCGTCAACACCCCCGGCCACCCGCCCGCCTTCTCCTGGCTCGAACGCATCGGCCGCCGGGTGGTCACCAGCCCGCTGGCCCACGGGCCCGGCGGGCACCGCCTCGACCTGGACCGGCTGGAGCACGGCTTCGCCTCGGGCGCGCGGGCGTACCTGCTGTGCAACCCGCACAACCCCACCGGCCTGGTGCTCAGCCGCGAGGAGCTGACCCAGGTCGCCGTGCTGGCCGACCGCCATGACGTACGCGTCGTCACCGACGAGATCCTTGCGCCCCTCACCTATCCGGGCCACCGGCACGTGCCGTTCCCGTCCCTGGACCACCCGGCGGCGGCGCGTTCCGTCGCCTTCGTCTCGGCGTCCAAGGCCTGGAACGTGGCCGGGCTCAAGGCCGCGCTGGCGGTCCCAGGGCCGGACGCCCGCGCCGACGTGGCGGCGATCCACGAGACGGTCAGCGAAGGGGCCGGGCTGTTCGGCGTGCTCGCCTCCGAGGCCGCCTTCACCCACGGCCTTCCCTGGCTCGAGCACGTGATCACCGCCCTCGACGGCAACCGGCGGCTGCTCGTCGACCGGCTGGCCGTCCTGCTGCCCGGCGTCGGCCACCACCCGCCGCAGGGCGGCTATGTCGCCTGGCTCGACTGCCGGTCGCTGGGCCTGGGCGACGACCCCGCCCAGGTGTTCCTCGACGAGGGCAGGGTCGGCCTGTCGTCCGGGCTGCGGTTCGGGCCGGAGGGGTGCGGGTTCGTCCGGCTCAACTTCGCCACCTCACCGGCCCGGGTCGCCGAGGCCGTCGAGCGGATGGCCGCCGCCGTCGCCGGTCAGGGGCGGACCGCCCCGAGCAGCCGGGTGCGCCAGTAGTCGTCGAGGTCGACCACCTTGACGACGTCCCCGGTCTGGGGCGCGTGGACCATCTTTCCGTTGCCGGCGTACATGCCCATGTGCCCGAGCCCCTTGCTGAAGAGCAGGTCGCCGGGCTGCAACGCGTCGAGCGAAACGCGTCTGCTCGCGCCCCAGGCCCATTGCGTCCAGGTGGTGCGGGGCAGCTCGACCCCGGCGGTGCGCCAGGCGGCCTGGGTGAGGCCGGAGCAGTCGAAGGAGTTCGGGCCCTCGGCGCCGTACTGGTAGGGCTTGCCGACCTGGGCGAAGGCGAACTGCAACGCCTGGCGGGCGTTTCCGGAGGCCGAGCCGGTGTACCTGATGCCGGCGCTGTTCGGATCGCCGGCCCGGAAGGCGCCCAGCCTGCGCAGGAGCTTCGTCTGCGCCTCGACCAGCTTGTCGACCTTCGCCTTCTCCGCCCGCACCTTGTCGCGCGCCGCGTCGGCCTCGGCGAGGACGGTCCGGGCCTCGTCGCGCCGGGCGCGCAGGTCCTTGGTCGTCGCCTGGAACGCGGCCAGTTTCGCCGCCCTGGCCCGGGAGATCTGTTCCAGGGCGGCCATGCCGCTCAGGACCTCGTCGGGGGTGCCGTCGGCGACGAAGCGGCCCCAAGTCGTGAGCGGGCCCGACTGGTAGTCGCTGACCACCGCCGAGACGAGGTCTTTGCGTAACCCGTCCGCCTGGGCGTTCTTGCGCGCGACCTCGGCGTTGAGCGCGTCGTACTTCTGCTTGGCCTTCTTGTGCGCCTCGGTGGCCTGGTTGTACTGCTCGACCACCTCGTCGGCGCGTTCGTTCAGCTTCACCAGCCTGGCCCTGGCCTTGGCGGGCGACGGATCGGCCGAGGCGACGCCCGGGATGGAGACCGCCGCGACCGCCGCAAGTGTCACGGCCACTGCCGCTCGCCTCAGCCTCGTCGCCACGACCACTACGATGCCTCCTCGTACGCCTCCATGCCTGAGGCGGAATATTACAGAAGTTCGCCCTGCTTGTTGGCATTTCGCCGGTACTATCCGGCGTAACAGGCCGTCGTTCCGGCTCGTTGGGGGATACGCACGCCGCGTTCGGCGCGTTCACCGGAACGCCGAAACGCCCGGCTCCGGTGGGAGCCGGGCGTTTCTCGACGACCTCAGCGGGCCGCGCGGTGCTCGGCGGCGCGACGGGCGTCGGCCAGCGGCTTGGACGGGACGATCAGCGTGGGCCGCGCGGTGGCGTGCATGACGTGGGTGGACGTGCTGCCCGACAGCAGCGCCCGCAGCCCTTGCCGCCCGCGGGAGCCCAGGACGATCAGCGAGGCGTCGACCTCCTCGGCGGCGTCGACGATGGCAGCGGCGACGACCTCCTCCGGGACCGAGGCGACCCGCGGCTCGGCCCGCAGCCCGAGGGAGCGGGCGAGGTCGGCGCCCTCGGCGGCCAGCCGTTCCGAGGCGTCCATGGTCCTGGCGTCGATGTCCCGCAGGTCCTCCAGGGCGGGATGCCCTTCGAGGTGGGCGGCGAGGCTCTCCAGTGGCTGACGGGCGTACAGCACCACCGCGGACGCGCCGGGGAACAGCCGGGCGGCCTCCTCGACGGCGTGGCGGGCGTCGGGTGAACCGTCGTAGGCGATGAGGATGGACATGGGGATCTCCTTCGGAGCTGTGAGCGTCGAGGTCAGCCGCGGGTGGCGGCGGTCTCGGCGGTGTCGGCGGCCTCGGCGGGTGCGGCGCCCCGCGAGCGGAGCGTCAGCGCGGCGATCAGGGCGCCGGCGACCGCGATCCCGGCGGCTCCCACGAAGGCCGAGGAGAAGCCGTCGGTCAGCGCGGGCAGGTTCCCGAGCTGGGCGGCGCCGTTGGCGGCGGCGACGGCCGTCATGGCGGCCAGTCCGAGTGCCGAGCCGACCTGGTAGCTGGTGTTGACGATGCCGGAGGCCAGGCCGCCCTCCTCGGGACGGGCGGAGGAGATGGCGGTGCCGAGCGAGGGAATGAAGGCCAGCGACATGCCGAGCGCGGCCACCAGGCTGGCGGGCAGGACGTCGACCGCGAAGCTGCCCTCGGGGCTGATCAGCGACAGCCAGCCCATCCCGACGGCGAGCAGGACGAGGCCGGCCACCGTGACGGCCTTGGGGCCGAACCGGTTGATGGCGCGCGGCGCCAGGACGATCATGCCGAGCATGATGAGGACGGTCATCGGCACCAGGGCCGCGCCGCTGGGGAAGGCGCTGTAGCCGAGGACCTGCTGCAGGTACAGGTTCAGGAAGAACCACATCGGGATCCAGGCCCCGCCGAGCAGGAGCTGGGTCAGGTTGGCGGCGGCGAGGTTCGGCGTACGGAAGATCGACAGCCTCATCAGCGGCTCGCGGCGGCGGGCCTGGATCGCGAGGAAGGCGATGAGCAGCGCGATCGCGGCGGCCAGCACGCCCCAGGTCTGGGCGGAGCCCCAGCCGACCTCGGGTGCCCGGACGATGGCGTAGACGGCCGCGCCCAGACCGGCGGTGACGGTCAGCGCGCCGAGGATGTCGATGGAGCCGCGCTGGGACTGGCCGGCGGGCATCAGCGGGCGGGTGGCGAAGAGTGCGACGAGCGCGATCGGGATGTTGATGTAGAAGACCCAGGGCCAGCTCAGGTACTCGGTGATGACGCCGCCGAGGAACACGCCCGCGGTGCCGCCCGCCGGGGCGGCCGCGCCGTACAGGGCGAGGGCCTTGGTGAGCTCCTTGGGGTCGTGGCCGAACAGCATCATCAGCAGGGTCAGCGCGGACGGGGCGATCAGGGCCGCGCCGACGCCCTGGACGGCACGTCCGGTGAGCTCGACCCACACCTCGGGGGCGATGCCGGCGACGAGCGAGCCGGCGAGCAGGATGAGCCAGCCGGCGCTGAACAGCTTGCGTGCGCCGAACAGGTCCGAGAGCCGGCCGCCGAGCAGCAGGAGCCCGCCGAAGGCGACGACGTAGGCGTTGAAGACCCACGACAGGTTCTCCTGCGAGAAGCCGAGGTCTTCCTGGATGCGGGGGAGGGCCACGCCGATGATCGACGTGTCCATGATGACGATGAACTGGGCCGTGGCGATCAGGGCCAGGGCGGTCCATCGCCGGGGGGATGGTGCGGACATGAGCATTCTCCAGCACTACGCCGTACCCCGGTGGGGGATGCGGGCGGGTCTTTGGGTTCCTCGGAAATACCGGTAGGGGGTATCTGGCGATGAACATACATACACCGGGGGGTATCTGTCAAGTCCGCGCGCCGAAGATCGCATCAGCGACACCGCGGAACGGCCGGTCCACGTGCGCTGCCGATTCCTCCCGGCGGCCGGGCGACTGTCGCATACCCGCAGCTCCGGGGCTCTATGGCGACGCGTCGGAGGGCGGGGTGACGCGTCACGGAGCCGCGGCGGGGGGCGTGTCGGGGCGGGGTTGCGCGGGACTAGTCGCGCGGCATGCGGGGCGGGGGTATGTGGGACACGTCACCGGTCGGCTGTGTGCGGGGCGTGTCGGGACGCGGGGGTGTGCAGGGCAGGTCGCGCCGTATGCGGTGTGGGGGGTGCGTGACGCGCAAGAGGGCCAGGTGTGCGGGACGCAGTACGGGGCCGCGGCCTTGGGCGTGTCGGATGGCGTGGGTATGCGCGCAGTATGCGGGGTGGGGGTATGTGGGACGGGTCAGGGGGCGGGGTGTGCGGGCGAGGGGTATGCGGAGAAGCGTCCAGGGGGGCTGGGGGCTTTGAGTGCCGGGAAGCCGGGTGTGTGGGCTGCGTGTCGCGAGGGGCGGGATGTCGCGCTCTCCTGGTCGGGGACGGGGACCGCCCGTGGTGGCGCCAGGAAATCCGGCTCATGGCCGCGAGCCGGGCGAGCCGGGGGCGTTGTGTTCTGCGGGCTCGGCGTCGAGAGGCGGCCCTTGCGGTGGCGGGAGAGGCCCGCTCATGGCGGCGGGACGGGTGTCCGCGAGCGGGCCCGCCTCTCGTCCGGGATCCCTGGGTGATCGCGGACGGCGGCGGGTCGGCTCATGTCGTGCCTGGGGCGACGGCCGGTCAGTGGCCGTGGTGGCCCTGGTGACCTTGGTGGTCCTCATGACCTTGGTGGCCGCCGTGGCCGCCGTGGCCGCCGTGGCCGCCGTGGTCGCCGTGGTCGCCGTGGCCCTGGTGGTACTGGTGGATCACGGCGTGGCCCTTGCCGCGGGAGATCAGCCACTTGTTCACCGGCGTCGTCAGCAGGAACGCCACCAGCAGCGACCCGGCCAGCGCCACCCAGAACAGCCAGTTGGCCAGCCCGGCGTCCATGGCGCCCGGCACGGTCACCATCACGGTGTTGTCCAGCACCTCCATCACCGCGATCGAGATGGTGTCGGCGGCCAGCGCCACCTTCAGCGCCGCCTTGAAGTCCAGCCCGGCGCGCAGGACGCCGCGCATGGTCAGCGCGTAACCGAACACGAAGGCCAGCGCCACCGAGAGGATCACGGTGGCGAGGTTGGACAGGCCGACCGCGGTGCCGATCACCATGCCGAGCACTTCGCCGATCGCGCACCCGGTCAGGCAGTGCAGGGTCGCCTGGGCGGCCATGGCCCACGTGGCGGCGGGCGGAGCGGCGTGATGTTGCTCGGACGAGGAGGAGGGAGGGTGATGTCCACTATGGTCCATGGTGATACTCCTTAGGTGGGGTGACCGAGTTTAGGGGTATGGGGTATGCCGGTAAAGAGGGAGGTGAGCCTCCTGCCGGCGGCGTGTAGGCGAAGAGAGAGGTCGGGAATCGGCTTCGCACGGACGGACCATCCTACTATTCTGCATAGTAGCTATCCCTGTTGGCGTGCAGGGCGCGGGCATGGCCCCGACGCCGTCCGATCCTCACGGCCTGCGCGGATCCGTCTCAGGAACAGCCCGCCCCCGTTCGGGCGGGCATGAACAGTCGAGGGCACGGTGGCGTGGTGGCTGCGCTGGACCGTGCCCTGTGGCTCCACGGAGCTGTTCGTCCAGGCATTCGTCACGCTGCTCGACGCGGTCGGCCGGGCCGGGGGCCGTCGCGGCGACGATGCTCTGCATGGAGAAAGGCCGCCACCGCCGCGGCCATGGCGGTGCGACCGTTCGCGGGTGCCGTGCAGCACTGGCCGCGGTGGGGCGTCGCCTGACGGCCGTCCGAAACTAAGGAAAGTAGTAGGTCAGAGGGACAGCAGTGAGTGGCAGTGGTGGGCCAGGAACGAGCCGACCCCCGGCGCCAGCGCCACCGCCGCGGGCCCGCCGAGCAGCGCGCTGACCGCCAGCAGCCCGGTCAGCCGTTCGCGGCGGCCGAGCGGTTCCTCGGGGCCGAGCAGCCGGCGTACGCGGCTGAGCGCCGTCTCCCCGCCCGCCCCGAGCGTGAACGCGGGCGCGCGCCCGGTGGCCAGGCTCACCAGCGCCGCGGCGATCTGGGCGCGCGGGTGGCGGCGGGCCGCGACGTCGTCGGCGAGCAGCTCGACCAGCCGGGCGATCTCGGTCCTGGCCCGCTCGAACAGCGGCACCCTGGGGAAGGCCCGCACCAGGGCCTCGGCCCCGGCCAGCACCAGATGATGACGGCCGCGCAGGTGCGCCCGCTCGTGCTCCAGCACGGCGGCGATCTGCTCCGGGGTCAGGGCCCGCAGCGCGCTCGTGGTGATGACCGTCTGCGCGCGCCGGCCCGGCACGCAGTACGCCAGCCGCTCGTCGTAGTCGATCACCACCACGCCCAGCTCGGCGTCGCGCCGCCCGAGCAGCCGCAACATGGCGGCGTGCCGGCGACGCTCCACGGCGGCTTTCACCAGCACCGTCCCGCCGCACCAGAGCACCCTGGCCAGGACCGCGCCGGCCGCCAGCATGGCCGCGAACCCCACCCGGGACACGCCCGAGCCGTCGCCCAGCATGTCGGCGCACGCCTCGAACAACCCCGCCAGCCCGTGGCCCACGATCTCGGCCGGCACGGCGAAGGCCAGCGCGGCCAGCACGGCCGAGGCGACCACGGACGCCGCCCCCGCCTGCCACAGCGCGATCGCCAGCCGCGGCGCCCGGTCGGACCATTTCGCGGCCCGCTGCCCCAGCACGGGCAGCCAGAGGGCCGCCACCACCGTGTAACAGGCCAGGACGACGGCGGCGATCATGCGGGCCGGCCCCGGTGCGGGTAGACCTGCAGGGCCGCCTCCAGCGCCGCGGCCTCCTCGGGGGTGAGCCGTTCGAGGAAGTGCACGAGGGTGGCGGCCTGGTTGCCGCTGCCCGCGAGCGCGCGGCGCATCAGGTCGGCGGTGTAGGCCTCCTTGGAGGCGACCGGTTCGTAGACGTAGGCGCGGCCGACGGCCTCGCGCCGGAGCATGCCCTTGGTGTGCAGCTTGTCCATCACGGTCATGACCGTGGTGTAGGCGATGGTCCGCCGCTGCTTGAGGTCTTCGAAGACGTCGCGGACGGAGGCGGGACGCCGCCTGGCCCACATCCAGTCCATGATCGTGGATTCGAGCTCGCCAAGGCCACGCATCATGCCGGTCATGCTACCCGCGGTCGTAGTCAGAGCGCCTCGCCCGCGGCGATGGACCGCTTGAGCCTGATCAGGTCCTTCGGCGCGTTGACGGCGACCGCGCCCACCAGCACGCCCTCACGGGCGAAGGCCACGGCGAAGCGGTCCTCCTCCGGGTCGCCGGCGACGACGCGCGCCTCGTCGGCCAGATGGGGCAGCCCGGCCGTCTGGATGCGGGCGCCGTGCACGTGGGTGGCGAAGTTGGGCACGTCCGCGAACGGCTGCGCCTCGTCGGGCCCGGCCAGCAGGTTGCGGGCGGCCACCGCGCCCTGCTCGTTGGCGTTGGACCAGTGCTCGACGCGGATCAGGGCGTCGCCGTACAGACGGTGCGGCCAGCGGGCCACGTCGCCCGCCGCGACGACGTTCACCGAGCCGGCGGCGTACAGCGTCGGCTCGCACAGCACGCCGTCGTCCACGGCCAGGCCGCTGCCCGCCAGCCATTCGGTGTTGGGCGTCACGCCCATGCCGCCGACGACCAGGTCGGCGGAGAGAACGCGGCCGTCGCCGAGCCGCACCTGACCGCCGGTCACCTCGGTGACACGGACGCCGGTGACGAGTTCGACGCCGTTGCGCTCGTGGTGCCCGGCCAGCCAGCGCGCCGCCTCGGCGCCGAGGCCCGCGTGCATGGGGTGCGGGCCGGAGTCGACCAGGGTGACCTTGCGGCCGAGCTGCCTGGCCGTGGTCGCCACCTCGCCCCCGATGAACCCGCCGCCGATGACCAGCACGTGCTCGTGGCCGGACTCCAGTTCGGCGCGCAGGGCCAGGGCGTCCTCGAGGGTGCGCAGGGTGTGCACGCCGTCGAGCCGCCTGGGACGGGCGCCGCTCGCGACGACCAGGCCGTCGTAGCCGAGCTCGGCGCCGTCGTCGAGGACGACCGTGCGGCTCGTGGCGTCCAGGCGGACGGCCTGCCTGCCGCGCAGCCAGTCGTCACCGAGCTCCTCCGCGCCGGGGAGCGTGACGTCCTCGTCGCCGCGCAGGACACTCTTGGACAGCGGCGGCCGGTTGTACGGCACGTGCGCCTCCGCGCCGACCAGCGTGAGCACGCCGTCGAAGCCCTCCCGGCGCAGGGTCTGGACGGCCCGCAGCCCCGCCAGCGAGGCGCCGACCACAACGATCTTGTCAAGGGTTCTCATGCGGGACAACGATACCGGGTGGGGGTATAGGTGAGGCAATGTGACGCGCGTCTCATATACCCCACCGCCGTATGGCTTGCCTTTCCGGAAGATCGGGCGTACGTTCTCTTCGACATACCCGGCCGGGGTATTACGAGAGGAGCGAGGCGATGAGCACGAAGACCTACACGGTGTCCGGAATGACCTGCGGCGGCTGCGCGGGCACCGTCAAGACCGAGATCGGCAAGGTCGCCGGGGTCTCCTCGGTCGACGTCGAGCTGGCCACGGGGCAGGTGACCGTCACCTCGACCGACGCCCTCGACGACGCGAAGATCAGGGACGTCGTCGAAGAGGCGGGCTACGAGCTGGTGGCCGGCTGAGCCGGCGAGACCACCGAAGCGGCGCCGGGCCGACCCCGGCGCCGCTTCGGCATGTCCGGGGCTGATCCCGCCGGCGGTTCGGCTTGGTCGGCGGGATCGGCGCCGGGCCGGTTCAGGGCTCGCGGGTCAGCACCTGGTGGAGGCCCCGGCAGGCCCGGGTGAGCGAGGTCGAGCCGCGTCTGCCCGCGTGGGCGGCCACCTCCGGGATCCCGCCGCGCGCGCCGGCCCACATGGCGACCTCCGTGGCCAGCACGACGGCGTTGGTGTGCGCACCCCGGGCCCGCTCGCCCTCGCGCGGGAGGAGGACGGCCAGGAAGTGGCGCAGGATCGTCCACACCTCGGCGTGCGCGCCCTGTCGGGCGGCCAGTTCCAGTGACGGCAGGGCGAGGCCGGCCCCGGAGCCGTTGCGGCGGCTCAGCATGCCCAGCAGGCGGCCCGTCTCAGCGGCGGGGAGCGCGCCCCTGGCCGCCAGTTCGAGCAGCGGGGGCACCGCGTCGTCGCCCTTCACGGTGAGCAGGTAGGCCAGGACCAGGGCCGTGGCCGGGCCGGATCCGCCTTCGGCCAGCGCCAGGCCGCGCAGGTCGTCGATGCCGGGCGGAACCGCGTGGTCGAGCAGGCCGAGCGCCAGGTGGGCCGCCGTGAGCTCCCGGTGGTGGGGCGTCATGCCCGGCCAGAAGTCACGTGCCCCGCGCCGGAAGTCACGCCTCCCGGAGGGCGCGGCCAGCAGGGCGTCGACGTGGGCGAGGCCGGTGGGCTCGGCAGGCGGCCAGCTCACGCCGGTGATCCCGCGCCGGTCGAGGACATGGTCGTGGGGCACGGAGCCCGGATCGGTGGTCCAGGTCACCTCGACCCGCGGGGGAGAAGGCGCGCCCCGGCCGAGCCGGCGGGCCACCGTGGCGGCGGCCGCCGAGCCGATGCCCTTCGCCCGTTCGGCCAGGTCGGGGGCGGGATCGGGCGGCAGGCGCAGCAGGGCCTGTGCCAGGTCGAACGGCAGCGGTTCGCGGCCGGAGCGCGCGCACCCGGCCAGGCGGCTGAGCAGGGTCTCGGGGTCGAGGTGACCGTCGGTGCGGGTGGGCGTGGCCAGCAGGACCGGGGGCAGGGCTCCGGCCTTCGCGGCGCGCAGCAGCTCGTCGAGGCGGGACAGCAGGAAGGCGTGGGGGCCGGCGCATCCCTCCCGGTGGGGGAGGCGGTTCCAGTCGGCGGGCGCCGGTCGGGCGGCGGGGTCGTAGGGATCGGTCTCGACGTCGTCCGTCCGCAGCAGCTCCTCCTGCACGTCGTCGGGCAGGTCGTGCAGCGGGAGCATCGTGCGCAGGCCGGGGAGCAGCCGGAAGGCCGTGGCCGCGAGGTTCACCATGCCGTCGTACAGGGCCTGCCCGAAGTCGTCGGGCGAGCCGGGCCCGCTCCGGTACGGCGGCCACCGCCGCGGCGGACGCGAGCCGGGCGGCCCCGGGTCCTCGCCCGGGTTGACGAGCTCCCTGGCCAGCGCGGTGCACCAGTCGCGCGGCGACTCCCACACCGGCATGTCGTAGAGCACCGGCCGCAGCTCCTCGCCGAACCGCCGGGCCAGCGTCTCCCGGAGCGGGCCGGGGTTCGCGTGGGCCTCCCGCACGACCGCCGCCAGCCACGCCTCGACGGCGATCCAGCCGGCCTCCGCCGGCGGTCCGGCCTCCGGGCCGCGGACGGGGAACGGGCCGGGGACGGTGACATCGGGCAGTCGGCCAGGGGTGAAGTCGCCGGTCCCGCCCGCGCCGAAGCGCTCGTGGAGCCGCCGGGCCGCGGCCGGGGGCAGCAGCTCGGCCCCCTCCAGGAGCGCGGCGGTGTCGGTGAGGTGGCCGGCGTACTTGAGGGTGAGGGCGACCGCGCGGTCGCGCACCTCGTGGGAGGCGTGCGCGTACGCGTTGGTCAGCGCCGTGACGTGGTCGTTCACCCGTTCCGGGTGGGGGCCGAGGTCGCGGTCGAGCCAGGTCAGGCCCTTCACCGCGAGCTTGGCCTCCGGGCGGAAGGTCATCGACTCGACGGCCTCGGCGACGTCCGCCGGGTCGAGCCGGGCCCCGCGCACCTGCCGCCAGGCCAGCTCGGCCACCGGGCCCGGCGCGGTGGCCAGCAGCCGCAGGTAGTCGCGCACCCGCCCGGCCGTCTCCGCCGGCGTGGGCGCCACGAGCGTGTGCAGCCGGACGAAGAAGCGCAGGTCACGCGTGTCGCCGCCGAGCAGGAAACGGCGCACGCAGCCCGCGATGGCCTGCTCGCGCGGCAGCGCGCGGCCGGTCAGGGCCAGCCAGTGGGACGGCTCGGGGGTGAGCCTCTCGTCGGCCAGCGCCCGGCCCGCGCCGGCCGCCTCGAAGATCCGCGGAAGCAGGTGGGGCGTCAGCGGGTCGTCGGCCACGGCCGCCGCCGACAACCAGGCCGCCACCAGCGGCTCGTGGTCGGGCGGGGTGACCGCGCCGTCGCGCAGCAGCGCCAGGGCCAACGGCGCGGCCCGGTCGTCGGGACGGCGGACGCGGCGCGCGAGCCGGACCGCCAGATCGGCCCGCCAGGCCGCCGAGCGGCCGGAGACCGCTCTGACCAGCCGGTGCGGGCTCGGCGCGCCGGACGTTCCCGGATCGAGGTCGCGCTTCATCAGCCACGTGGCCGCGCCGGCCGGGCCGGGAACGGTCGCCGCGCCCACCATCATCAGCGCCTCGGCGGGACCGGTGAGCTGGTCGAAGGCGCCCCAGCGGGCGGTGAGCAGCCGCGGGCGCAGCTCGGCGAGCAGGCCCGGCAGCTCGGCGGCGACGGCGGCCCGCTCGTCGCCGGTGAGGTTCGGCAACCGCGAGGCCAGCCGCTCGGTGTCATGGGCGAGCACGAGGCGCCTGACCTCGGCGCGGATGTCGTCGGTGGTCATGAGGTGGCTCCGGTGAGCTGGGCGTGGAGGCGCCGGCACGCGTGGGCGAAGCGGGTCGTCCGGCGGCTGCGCGCGAACTCGGCGACGACCGGGATCTCCCCGCGCGCGCCGGTCCAGAGCGCCACGTCGGTGGCGAAGGCGACGAGCCGGGTGTGGCTCACGGTGACCCGCCGCCCCTCGCCGGGCAACATCACGGGCAGCAGGGCCCGCATGACGCGCCACACCTCGTGGTGGCCACCGGCCTCGGCCAGCCGGGTCAGGACCGCGATGGCGAGGGTGGTCTCCTGCCAGGTGCGGCGCAGCACCAGCGCGAGCTGGCGGCCGATCGCCTCGGCGGGCAGCTCGCCCCTGGCGGCCATGCGCAGGACCAGCGGGATCATCTCGGGCACCTCGCCGGCCAGGAGGAAGGCGAGGATCACCGCGGTGGACTCGCCCATCGGCCCCTGGGCGATCTCCAGGCCGGTGATCTCCGCCGGAGCGCGCCAGGTGCCCCAGTGGCCGTGCAGCAGGTAGGGCAGGAAGTTGACGGCCACGACCTCGCGGTGGGAGGGCAGGACGGCGGGCCACGCCCACAGCGTGTGGCCGGACTCGCTGCCCATCCAGTCGGGCGGTTCGCGCAGCAGCACCTCGTCGATCAGCCGATGACCGGTCGGCGCCGTCACCCGCAGCACGGGCCGCAGCCTGACCTCGGTGAAGTGTTCCGGCTCACCGTCGCCGAACTCGACCATGGACGCGTTGACCATGTGACGCCACACGTGGCCGCACTCGGGGTCGGCCATGCCGTCACCGGCGAGCCAGCGGGCGGCCGACCGCGCCGCCTCCGACTCGACCTTGGCGGCCCGCTCGGCCGCCGCCGGATGGCGGCCCCGCGGCAGCCGCAGCAACGCCTGCGCCAGGTCGGCCGGGAGCGGCTCCACCCCGGCGGCGGCGCACGTCTCCAGCCGGCCGACCAGCACGTCGGGGTCGAGGTGGCCGCTCGTCCAGGTCGGCGTGGCCAGCAGCACCGGCGGGAGAGTGCCCTCGCGCAGGGCCGCGGCGAGCTCCGCGTAGCGGTGCAGCAGGAAGTCGTGGGGCGGGGCGACCCGGCCGAGGAGGGGCAGCCGGTTGCGCCGCCGCCACTCGTCCTGCTCGGACAGCGCCCCGGGCAGGTACGAACGCCGCCGCGGCGGGACGAACACGACGGTCACCTGCGCGAGCGGCTCGTCCGGGCCCGGCGGGGGCACCGGTTCCCCCAGTCGCATCGCCGCGATCCGGACGGGGTCGACGCCCAGCTCGAGCATCTGGTCGTAGGCGTGGTCGAGGACGTGGTACGGCATGGCCTCCACGGAGTCGTCGTACCGGACGCCGGGCCTCTTCCGCACCGGGCGGGGATCATCGGCCTCGTTCAGCCGGATCCGGCCTCCGGCGAAGGGGATCTCCTGGTCGCCCTCGCGGGCCACCGCCTTGGCCGGGCCCTCGTCGCTGGTCCAGGTGATGACGAAGGCGCGCAGCGGGGCGTCGTCGTCGAGGAAACGGCCGGGCCGGTAGGCGCCGCCCATCACGATCCGCCTGGTCGACGGCTCCGGTTCGGGCTCCTGCCCGCGCGTGACGGCGTGCACTCCCATGGAGTGGCCGGCGCGGTCCCAGAACCTCTCCGGCTGGATCGGCGGGAGCTCCGGCACGCTGCCGGGGGTGACGAGCTCGGCGGCCAGCGCCGACTGCCAGTCGCCGGGATGGAGGCACACGTCGCTGGGCCGCCAGTGGCCGTGGGCCTGTTCGACGTGGAACGCGAGCGTGCTGCGCAGCTCCGCGCGGTCGTCGGCGACGCCGGTGACGAAGGCCGCCAGCCAGCGCTCCTGCTCGATCCACGGCTCGTGCGTGCCAGGGGAGATCGACGGCTCGGGGAAGGGCCGCGCCTGCGCAGGTTCGGGCAGCGGCGGGAACTCCTTGGGCTCCAGCAGCTCCTCGACCGGGATCTCCCCGCCGAACCGCGCGGCCAGCTTCGCACCCAGGTCCGCGGGGAGGCCGCGGACGGCGTCGAGGATCGCCTCGGCGTGCTCGGTGAGCAGGCCGGCGTGTTTGAGGGTCAGCTCGACCGCGCGGTTGCGCACGTCGAAGGACGTGTGCGCGTACGCCGTGGCCAGCGCGGTGACGAAGTCGGCGGCGGTCTCCGGCGTGGCCCGGATCGCCTGGTCGAGCCAGCGCAGGCCGGTGGCGGCGAGCTTGGCCTCGGCCCGGAAGGTGAGCGCGTCGACCGCCTCGACCAGGTCGGCGTGGTCGAGCGGCATCGCGGCGCGCACCTGCGCGGCGGCCAGCTCGGCGACCGTGCCCGGCGCCGACGGCAACAACCGCAGGTAGTCGCGCAGGCGGGGAGCCGACTCCGCGGGCGTGGGATCGAGCAGCGTGTGCAGCCGGACGAAGAACCGCAGGTCCTGCTGCTCGCCGCCGCGCAGGAACCGGCTCACGCAGCCGTCGAGCGCCTGCTCCCTGGGCAGCGTGCGGACGACGGCGGCCAGCCAGCGGGAGGGCCGGGGCTGCAGCGACTCCTCCCGCAGGACGCGGCCGGCGCCGTCGGCGTCGAAGACCCGGGGCAGCAGCACGGGGGCCAGCGGGTCACCGGGCACGGTCGGCAGGGACAGCCAGGCGGCCACCAGCGGGTCGTGGTCGGGCGGCACCGCGCCGGACTGGCGCAGCAGCTCCACGGCCAGCGGCGCGATGCGGTCGGCGGGACGGCGCACCCGCCGGGCCAGCCGGACCGCGACGTCCCGGCGCCATTCCGGCGGACGGGCGGCCGCCACCCGGCACACCTGACCGGCGTTGACGGCCGGCGCCCAGCGGCGGTTGACGTCGCGGCCGGTCATCCACGTCACCGCGGCGGCCGGGCCGGTGATGAGGCCGACGCCGGCCAGCAGCAGCGCCCCGGCCATGCCGTCGAGCAGCTCGCCGACCTCCCAGGAGACCAGCTCCTCGAAGTCGCCGGGGTGCTCGGCGCGCACCTGCTCGGTGCGGACCCGGCGCACCTCCTTGAGCAGGCCGGGCAGCTGCCCGGCCTGCTCGGCGCGCTCCTGCTCGGTGAGCCTGACCAGGAGGTCGGCCAGGCGGCCGACCTCCTTGCGGACGACGAGGTCGCGGATCTCCGTCCAGACGGTCATCGGGAGACCTCCACGGCGGCGCGGGCGACGATCCGGGCGGCCAGTACGTGTTTGCACGGGCCACGGGAGCCGCGGTGGTCCCACCACCACTCGCAGGTGCAGGAGCCGTCGGCCAGCGTGACCTGACGCGTGCCGCCCGAGGTGCGGACGGTGGCCGACTCGCCGTCGAGCCGCACGGCGCCCGCCTCGACGAGGCTGCGCGCCTTGGCCAGCCGCGGGTTGAGCACGATCACGTTGTCCTTGTCGTAGGGCAGCTCACGGTGGAAGTGGGCGGCCTCCGCCAGGTCGTAGCCGACCCGGCCGGCGACGCCGAGCTGCGTCAGCGCGGCCCGGACCCGGTCGGCGGGGATGCCGGCGCGGTCGGCCAGCAGGCCGATCTCGACCTCGGGCTCGAAGTTGAGCAGCATGCCGACCAGGTCGGCGTCGTTCTCGGCCTCGTCGGTGGCCAGGTCGTCGAGCACCGCGCCCTCGCCGGAGAAGCCGCGCCAGCGCTCGGGCGACAGGGTGAGCGTGTAGCGCATGCCCGGCAGCTCCAGCTCCCAGGCGCTGGAAGCGGCGTCGGACGGGCCGTACACCCGCAGGGCCTTGGCGAAGCGGAGCAGCGGCAGCAGGGTGGCGAGCCGGTTGGGGCCGGCGAGCTGGACGGATCCGGGCACCCGGCGGTCGGAGACCTTCAGGTCGCGCCCCGCCTGCGCCACCCACACCGTGCCCTTCCTGGGCAGCCCGCGCAGGAAGCGCACCGCCGCCATGCCGGCCAGCTCGCCGCGCTGGTCCATGCCCGAGGCGATGACCTGCACCTCGGCGAACCCGCGCAGCCAGCGCTCGGGCAGCGGCACCTTCTTCTCCACCACCGCGCCGTCCGTCGTGGTCACGACCAGCTCGTCGAGGCCCACTCCCAGGTGCAGCGGGTCGCGCGCGCCGATGCGCGCCAGCGCCTCCCGCAGCGGGGCGTTCACGTCGACGTTGGTGGTGCCCCGGTCGAACACCTCGCCGTCGAGGGCGCCGTTCAGCAGGTCGAGCCGGGCGTACACGCCGCCGCAGGCCGAGAAGGACTCGAACCGCAGGCGGTCGCCGTTGCACGTCACCACCGGGTCGCGCACCCAGCCGGGCCGCTCCTGCGGCTGGTGGTAGCGGGCCAGCGCCACGTCGGCGACGCCGAGCAGGGCCGCCGCGGCGGGGGCGGCCTGGGTCACCACGCCGCTGAAGAAGCGGGGGGCCACGGCGGGGCCGGACAGGGCACGGCCGCCGGAGGTCGCGAGCCCGAGGCGACCGTCGATGAGGGAGGAGGGCGCGGCGTACGTGTACGCCTGCGTCGCTGAAGTCATGGCCGGGACGATAGATCGCGCCACCGACAAGATCTTCGTGTCGCCGTCCGCCAATCTTGAGGCCAGATCATCTTTAATTCCGGATGGTCTACTCATTTCGGACACACCGGTTTATGCTCTGGGCATCTTGAAGTGGATCACTCCCCGGGAGGCGCCCATGAAGAAGATGACCATCCGCCGCAAGAGCACGCAGCGCCTGATGTCCGGTGCCCGCCGGCTCTGGATCGAGTGGTGCTGGTAGGTGCCGAGACGGCGGGCGCTCTCGGGTGCCCGCCCCTGCGGTCGCCGGTGCGGCCGTGAACCGCTTCGACTGCCATCGCGGCCACGGGCCCTACGCCGGGGTCGCCGGATTCCTCGCCACGATCGCCGCCGACCGTCCCCGCCTGGCCGCCCGCCATCGGGTCGAGCTGTACGCGATCGCCCCCTGGCTCGACCGCACGGCGCGGCCGGCCGCCGAGGAGGAGCCGATCAGGTTCCACCCCGCCCGCCGCACCGCCTGCCTGGCGTACGGCGCCGCCGAGTTCGCCGCCGCCTGGGCCGGCACCCTCCGCCGCCCGGTCACCGTCACCTTCGACCACGTCGCGAACGCCGACGAGACCACCGCCGAACTGCTGGACACCCTGGTCCCGCGGACCGCCGCCACCCCGCTGGTCCTGGACCTGCGTGACGACGGCCCCGCCGAGCCGCCGCCGCTCCCCACGGCCCCGGACGCCGTCCGCGCCGCCCTCGGCGACAGCCTGGCCCGCGGCTTCTACCACCACGCGGCCCGCGTCGCCGCCCACGGACGCGCCCTCGTCACCCCGGACGGCGACCTGCGGCAATGGTGGGCCTGCACCACCGGCCTGGCCACCGCACTGGCGGCGCTGGAGCGCGCCGAGGAGGCGCTCGACCTCTACGACGAGGCCCGCGCCGCCACCGGCGACCCGAAGATCAACATGTCCGCCGCGTACGCCACCGCCATGTTGTACGCCCGCCACCTCCCGGCCGCCCGCCAGGACCCCGCTCGGGCCCGGCACTGGCTGGAACAGGCGCTCGAACTGGCACAGGACGTGGACGACCCGCGCCACCAGGTGATCTCCACCGTCTTCTACGAGCAGGGCCTGGCATTGCTGGACGCCAAGGCAGGCGCGCCCGACCAGGCGCTGCGGCTGGTCGACGACGGGCTGGCCAGGCTGACCGCGGTGCTCGCGCCGGGCGAGCACCCGCAGCACCTGGCCCGCCTGCGGCACAACCGCGCCCAGGTGCACCTGGCACTCGGCGACCCGGAGCGGGCCCTGGCCGACCTGGACAGCGTGATCGCCCACGATCCGGACAACAGCGAGTACTACGTGGACCGGGCCGCCCTGCACCGCGCGGCCGGTCGCGTCCAGCCCGCGATCAAGGACTACGGCACCGCCATCAGCCTGGGGCCGCACCTGCCCGAGGCCTACTACAACCGCGCCGTGCTCCACCTGGAACGCGGCCGTGACGACCGGGCCCGCGAGGACCTGGAGCACGCGCTCGCCATCGACCCAGGCCACCTGGACGCCCGGATCGCCCTGGTCAACGCCCACCTGGAGCGCGGCGCGCTCGACGCCGCCGAACGGGACGCGCTGGCCGGCCTCGCGCTGGCCCCCAAGGACCCCGCGCTGCTGTGCACGCTCGGCCTGATCCGCTCCGAGCGCGGCGAACCGGCCGAAGACCTGTTCACCCAGGCGCTGGAGGGCGACGAGACGCTGGTCGAGGCGTGGACCAATCGTGCCGCGGTGCGCTTCGAACGCGGTGAGGTGAGCGCCGCCGTGGCCGACCTGGACCGGGCGGTGGCCCTGTCGCCCGCGCCCGAGCCGCGCTACAACCGGGGCACCGCGCTGGCCCGGCTCGGCCGCTGGGAGGAGGCGGCCCGCGACTTCGCCGACGCGCTCGCCCAGCCCGGCCTGGACCGGGCGCTCCGCCGCGACCTGCGCGCCGAGCTGGCCCGCTGCCGACGCGCCCGATCCGGCTGACCAGCGGCGGGGCTCACCCCGCCGCTCGATCCCCGGCCGGGATCACCCCCGGCCGGCCTCGTCGCAGGTGGTGTCCCCGCCGGGCAGGACGCCGTCCACCAGGTACCGGTTGACGGTGGCGTCCACGCAGGTGTCGCCCGCGGCGAGGTAGGCGCCGTGGCGGAAGGCGCCGCGCAGGGTGATCATGCGCGAGCCGGCCAGCGCCCGGTGCATGGACCGCTGGCCGGCGAAGGGCGTGACGGGGTCGCCGTCGGCCCCGACGACCAGCAGCGGGACGTCGTTGCCGAGCTCGGTGGGCGCCTCCACCGGTGCGGCCGGCCAGAAGGAGCAGGGGCCGAGGTTGCGGGTCATCGGCCCGAACAGCGGCTCGTCCGCGCGGTGGGCCTGGATGTCGCGGTAGTAGGACTCCAGGTCGCGGGAGGCGGCCCGGTCCGCGCAGAGGATCGGGGTGCCCGACCGGTCCTCGGCCGACCCCGACCCGGTGAACAGGCCGTCGAGCGTCTCCTTCAGCGACGCCGGGACGGTGACCGCGTCGCCGCGGGCGGCGCCGGCCAGCGTCCGCACCTCCGCGGCAAGGCCGCCGTACGCCTTGGCACTGTCGTCGTAAAGGCGGATGAACAGCAGGTAGGGGACGTGGTGGGCGTCGATCCGGTACGCGCCGACGCGCAGCGGACGACGGGACGCGGCCCGGTTCACCCGCTCCACGGTGGCCAGGACGTCGGCCTCGGTGGCGCCCAGGCCGTACTCGGAGTCGCGGGCGGCGGCCCAGGAGGCCCAGTGCCCCAGCGCGGCGTCGATCGCCGGGCCGTTCGCGGACAGCAGGTCGGGGCCGTAGACGTCCGGGTCCACCGCGCTGTCCAGCACGAACCGGTCGGCGCGGCCACCGAACAGCTGCGTGTAGACGGCGCCCAGGTAGGTGCCGTAGGAGTAGCCGAGGTAGGACAGTCTGGGCTCGCCGAGCGCGGCGCGGATGACGTCCATGTCGCGGGCGGTGTTGCGGGTGGAGGCGTGCGGCAGCAGGTCACGGTTGCCCGGGACGCATCCGGCGGCCAGCTCCTTCATGAGGGTCGCGCTCTCGTCGAACGTGCGGCGGGTCGGGCCGGCCGACCGGGTGGGGGTGTCGGTCGTCCACCGGCAGCGGATCGGCGTGCTGCGGCCGACGAAGCGCGGATCCATCCCGATCAGGTCGTAGCGGGCCGCGACGGCGGGCATGAGCCCGCCGAGCAGCGGCTGCCGCAGCCCGCTCCCGCCCGGACCGCCGGGATTGATCAGCAGGACGCCCCGGCGCGCGCCGGGATCGGCCGCCTTGATCCGTGAGATCGCCACCGACACGGTCCGCCCCCGGGGCCTGCGGTAGTCCAGCGGGACGGTGACCTCGGCGCACTGCGCGCCCGCCGCGTCCAGAGCCGCGCCGGCGTCGTCGCCCGGACCGGTCGCGCAGCGGTGCCAGGCGAGCGCCTGGCGGTGGAACCTCGTCACGCCGTCGGTCCCGTTGGCACGCATGACGTCCGCCGACGCCTGCCCGGTGATCGCCATCCCCGCCACCAGGGTCGCGCTCGCGGCGACGGCTGTGACGATCTTTCGTGCACGCACAGAAAGCCCCCTCTTCTGATGATGTCGGCACCGACGCTAGGGGGCCGTGCGGTTGATCTTGATCGGCCGAACGGCCGACCGGGATCGGCCGTACGGACATTCCGCTGTCCTGGTCCGGGCGGCCTTCACCTGGCGAGACGGCCGCCTCCGCAGCCACCGCACGCTCCGGCCGAGGACGCCGTGCGCGACTACGCCGCCCCGGCACAGCGCGGGCGGGACCCGTTCAGTGGCCGTCGCAGCAGGCGGTGCGGGCCTTGTCGAGGTGGGCGGGGTCGTTCCACCAGTGGCCCGCCGTGCTCGGATGGACGGGGACGCGGGCCTTGACCCCGCCGGCAGGCGCGGAGGCCGCGGACGCCGCCTGGTCGGTGGCGGTGGCGGACGGGTAGGGCGCGAGAAGCCGCTCGACGGTGTGATGCCTGCCGCCGACGACGGCGGCGGTGACGTTGGCCGCGTCCTCGATGCGGGACAGCGGGTCGCCGTCGACGATGGCCAGGTCGGCGTACATGCCCTTGGCGATCCGGCCCAGCGGGAGACCCAGGTACGCACCGGACGTGCTGGTCGCGGCGGTGAGCGTCTCGCGCGGGGTCAGGCCGTAGCGGACCATGGCCCGCAGGTTCATGTGCAGGCTGAGCCCGAGGTGGTCGATCGGCGCGTCGGTGCCGGCGGTGACCACGCCACCGCCCCGGATCATCGCCGTGAGCTGCGCGACCTGGTTGGCGAGGTTCGTCCGGACCACCTGGACCGTCGCCGGGTCGGCGGTCTGCGCCGCGGTGACCGTCGCCCGGAGCGCGGCCATCCGCCAGTTCGGGTAGAGCCGGCGCACCCGTTCGTCGGTGACCAGCGAGGTGTCCTCCCGGTACAGGGTCGAGGAGTTGAACAGGGTGGGGGTCCTGGCCATCTTCGAGGCGTTGAACATGGAGATGACGTCGGAGTAGGCCGAGCCGACGTTCGTGACGGTGCGCGAGTAGCCGAACCGGTTGGTGGCGCCGACGTGCTCGGTCTGGTCGCCGCCCATGGCGATCGCCGGATAGTGGTAATGCGAGCTGACCGGCTTGCCCTGGCGGTGGGCCCAGTCGATGACCTCCCGGTGCCAGCCGACCGGCAGCCGCACGTAGCACTTCAGCAGGTCGTAGTCGAGGGCGGCGGCCCGCCGCAGTTCGAGCCGCAGCTGCTCGTGCGAGTACGTCGGGCGCATGAAGTTGTAGTAGATGCGCGCCCCGTCGATGGCCTCGCCGGTGCCCAGGTAGCGCGGCGCGAGCCGGGCGCCGGACTGCACCGACTCCCGTTCCTCGACCATGTGGTACGCGGGCGAGCCCGGCGAGCGCGTGGTGGTGACGCCCAGGGCCAGCCACAGCGGCCCCTGCCGCGACCCGTAGGCGTAGCCCTGCATCTCGCGGTGGTGGTGGATGTCGATCAGGCCGGGCATGACGAACCTGTCGCGGGCGTCGATCAGGTCGCCGGGCCGTCCCTCCCGGTGCGGCTCGATCGCGGCGATGCGCTGGCCCCGTACGACGATGTCGACGTCACGGACGACGCGGCCCGAGACGCCGTCCCACATGCGGCCCGCGTGAATGACGACCTGGTCGGGGCCGGGGTCGTTGCGCCAGGTCAGCCGCACCGGGACCGGCCGGGCGGGTCTCCCGTCGAGGCTCGCCCTCTTGAGACGGCCCTCGTTCAGGTAGAGGAGGGTGGCCGAGTCGCCGGCCCAGACGGGGGCGTCGGAGACCTCGCGGGTGACCTGACGGGCCGCGCCGGTGGGCCGGCCGGTCCGGTCGACGGGCAGCACCCACAGCAGCGACTCCATGGCGAAGGCGAGCATCGTGCCGTCGGGCGACCAGACGGGGCCGTCGTCGCCACGGGTCTGCAGGGACCGGTGGGACGCGGGGTCGACGTACGTGCCGGCGCCCGTGGCCCGGTCCACGAGCAGGATCTTGGACAGCCCCTCCCGGTAACGCCGCGAGTACGGCACCACCGCGGCCATCGCCAGGGTCCTGCCGTCGGGTGACCAGGTCGGGCGGCCCGGCTCGAAGGTCGCGTCGTAGATCTTCTGGCGGTCGCCGGTGGAGACCTCCACGACCCACAGGGCGCCGTCCTGGTCCAAGTAGGCGATCTCGTTCCCGTCCGGTGACCAGCGGACCGACAGGGCGGCGGAGTCGGTCAGCCGGGTCACCTGCCGGTCGGCGCCGGTGTCCAGGTCGCGGACCCAGACGTTGAGCGTGCCGGTGCGGTCGGTGACGAATGCCAGCCGCCGCCCGTCCGGGGAGAAATCCGGGTCGGCTTTCCACCAGCGGTCCCGGAAAAGCGGTTCGGGCGTTCCGTCGCCGCGCACGAGATAGATGTCGTTGAGCGCGCGGAAGGCGATGGCCGAGCCGTCCGGTGAAACGGCCGGACTGCCGATTCCGACGACCGGGAACGAGCCCGGCTCGTCGAATACCCGGACTTTTTTCCGGTACTTCGGAGTGGTCGTCGTCAGCGCGGCGGTGAAGCCGACCGTGCCGGCGGTGGGAGAGCCGAGGCGGCGGACCTTGATGGTGCCCGCGGAGGTGTAGTAATAGCGTCCGTCCGCGGCGAACCGGGCGCGGAACGGGAACACCTCCTCGCCGGTGACCAGGGCGCCCGCGGTGCCGGCCAGGTCGTTGGCGCCCGCGTGGAAGTGGTGATAGGCGAGGTCGGTGCCGTTCGGCAGCCAGGACGGCTGGTGGACGACCTGCCCGGCGGGCACCGTGACCGCGGTGGCGCGCGTGCCGGTGGCGACCTCGACGACGTCGATCCTGGTGTCGGCGACGACGAAGGCGATCCTGCTCCCGTCCGGCGACCAGGCCGGCTCGTACTCCTCGGCCGAGCCGTCGGTCAGCACGCGGCTCGCTCCGGTGGCGACGTCGAGCAGGTGGATGCCGTAGCTGCCGCCCGCGTCGGAGGAGTAGGCGATGGTGCGGCCGTCCGGGCTGTGGCGGGGCTCGCGGTGGTCGAACGGGCCGGTGGTCAGCTTCCTGATCGCGGATCCGTCGGGCCGGATCGTCCACAGGTCGAAGACGCCGTCGCGGTACGACTGGAACACGATCGTCTCGCCGTCGGGGGACCAGTCGGGCTGGGCGATGTCGTACAGGTCGCTGGTGAGCCTGCGGGCGGCGCCGCCGGAGGACGAGCAGACCCACAGGACGCCGAGCAGGTCGAGGGCGAGCAGGCGGCCGTCGGGCGAGGGCGCGACGGCGAAGTCGGTGCCGGAGGTGACGGCCGTCCGGCCGGCGTCCCGCGCCGCACGGGCCCGCGCCGGTGCGGCCGGGGCCAGCACGGCGGCGAGCGCGGCGCCGCCACCCGCCAGGACGGCCCGCCGGGACGGCCCTGACATCGATCCGGACGGGGAGGCGGAGGCGTCGGAGGGAACCGGTGCGTGGGACATCACGAATTTCCATTCCACTGTTCAGATGGTCGGCGAAAGGCTGAACGTGACGACGCGCGATTCATGGTCCCAGACGAATTGCCTGATCGCCTCGGAGTTCATCTGCTCGGCCAACATTGCGTGGCTGGAATATGCCTTCAGGAAAGTAGATATGTCGGTCAAAAGAATAAGTCAAGAGGGACGGGCGGGACGGGATCGCCGGCAGAAGTGGGGCCAGCCCCACCCACCCGTACGGCCAACCCCATGTTCCGGCCCGGTGGGTGCTTCCTAAGCTCGCTGCCACAACGACACGGAGGAGACAGATCATGACGAACACCGGCGACACCACGACCGCGACGTCGGCCCTCGGCGACCCCCGTGCCCAGCAGGCCCTCGCCACGGTGAAGAAGTGCGTCGCGCTCTTCGGGGCCATCGGTGTCATCGTTCTCGGCGTGGTCGCGGTGATGGCGTTCACCGGCGGCGAGGCGTCCGGTTTCATGTGGGTCCGGGGGTCGTGCTGGTCGCGATGGCTCCGCTGATCCACCGGATGACCGGCCGCGCCGCGGAGGGGTCGTACAAGGCGTTCGACCGGGTGCGCACCCTGTCCACCGTTGTGCCGATCGCGATCATCGGAGTGGACCTGATCCCCGGACTCTGCCCGGCCTGGTACGCCGTGCTCCAGGGCCTGTCGGCGCTGGCCCTGGCCGGCGTCGCCGTCATCACCCGCGGCGCCGCGCTGCGCGCCGCCTTCCCCGGCGGGAGGTGAGGCCCCGGGCCCCGCGGGTCAGGCGGGCGGCTGGAGCATGGGCACGAGGAAGCGCCTGGCCACCTCGGCGAGCTGCCCGTCGTCGTCGAGGTCGATGACGGCGCTGGGGATCGCCAGGAAGGAGGTGGAGATGCGCACCATCATCTCCGCCACCAGGTCGGCGTCGAGGCCGTCGGACACGTTGCCCGCGCGTTGCTCCCGGCGGAGCTGGCCGGCGACGAACTGCCGCACCGTGGCGAGGGTCTGGCCGCCGTCGGTCATCATGGACGGCACGAGCAGGTCGGGCTCGGTGGCGATGAGACCGCCGATCAGCGGGTTGCCGCGGATGGCCCGCAACGAGCTGACGAAGCCGAGGACCACCCGGTCGGCCGGGGTGTGGGCCTGCTCTATGTCGATGAGGAACTGGTCGAAGTAACGGCGGAACTCCCGGCGCACCACATGCTCGACCAGCGTGTCCTTGGTGTCGAAGCGCCGGTAGACGGTGATCCGCGACACCTTGGCCAGGCGTGCGACGTCCTCCATGGTGGAGCGCCTGATGCCCATCCGGCAGAACTGCTCGTAGGCCGCGTCGAGGATGCGTGCCCTCAACTCGTCGGGGTCGCCGACGCGTTCGACGGCGTCGACGAAGGCGCGCTCCAGCAACGACTCCGAGCCCGACGGCGCCATGAAGCCGGACAGCACGGATTCCACGATCACCTCCTGGATCGATTCTGCCTCAGGGGCGGGTCTTGTGATGTCCATCACAACGTGCTCTCATGATGATACACAGACTCATGGTTTGTTTCTCAGTATCACCCACTTCTCGGCCCCGGACGAGAAGGAGGAAGCGGCGTGGGAGAACTCAGCAGGCGTGATTCCGGCGACGGCGCCGACACGCGCTCCCTGTTCGGTGGATCTCCGGCGAGCCGATCGAGACTGCCCTGAGCGGGACCCCCCATCTCGAAGGAGTGCAGAGCATGGCAGAGCTGAGCAGGCGCGAGATACTGATCTCGGGCGGCGCCCTCGGAGCCCTCGGCGCGCTGGGGATCACCTCCCCGGCCCAGGCCAAGACCCTCGCCGACGGCTGGGAGTGGCCCTCATCCGGCTCGGTCGCGGGCTCCGGCACCGGCGCCGACCCTCGCTGGGTGTGGGACGACGTCGCCGACCCCCTCCTCGCCTCGCTGTTCGACCGCGGGCTCATCCCCGAGGTCAACCGGCTGCTCTACGACTGGAACCGCAACGACCAGCCCCTGCCCGCCGGGCTGCCGGCCGACCTGCGGGCCTTCATCGAGCAGGCGCGCCGGCTCCCGTCGTGGGCCGACCAGGCCAAGCTGGACGCCGCGTCGCGGTTCCACGCGCTCAAGGGCAACTACATCGTCGTCCTCACCATCGTCGGGGCCGGCATGCTGGCCACCGCCATCCCCAAGGAGGCCCGCGCGGTCTACTACTCCGCGGGCGGCGCCGACCTGAAGGACCGGGTCGCCAAGACGAACGTCCTGGCGTACGCGGTCAGGCCCCAGAACGCCTGGGGGCCCGGCGGGACGGCCGTGGTCGAGGCCGTCAAGACCCGGCTGGTGCACGCGGCGGTGCGGCACCTGCTCAAGTCGTCCCCCCACTGGCCGGGGCCCATCCCGATCAGCCAGGAGGACATGCTGGTCACCTGGCACACCCTGGCGACCTACTCCATGCGCGGGATGCGCGAGTGGAAGGTGCGCATCTCCGCCGCCGAGTCCGCGGCGTACCTGCACTCGTTGCAGTTGCTGGCGCACATGCTGGGCATCAGGGACGAGTTCATCCCCGCCACCTGGGACACCTCCTACGCCCAGTCGGACATCGTCCTGCCCAGGAACATGGGGCCGACGCCGGAGGGCGTGGAGCTGAACGACATCCTGCGCGACATGCTCGCGGAGCTGACCAGCCCCGGCAGCATCGACAAGCCGCTCGTCAACGCGTTCTCCAGGTACCTCACCGGCAACCAGGCCGCCGACTGGAACGGCATCCCGCGCGAGCCGCTGTGGGACCCGGTCGTCAAAACCGCCTGGCCGCTGCTGGTGGCGTTCAGGGAGGGCGTGATCGGGTTGCCGCTGGTGCCCGCCGCGGCCTGGCTCCTCGATGAGATGATCAAGAAGTGGACCACGTTCTACCTGACCAAGGGCGCGCAGACCAAGATCGTGATCCCGACCGGCAACCGCCCCGGCTGACCCCGGCGGGTCCGCCCGGGGAACGCGTACAGGACAGCTCCGGAGGTCGCGGCGGGCCGGACCACCGGCCCGCCGTCCCCGGCGGTCCTCGTCTTAATCGGGTCGACAGGCGGGCGCGCGGTGCACTGTGATGGTCCGGCCGCCCGCCGCACGGAGCGGGCCCGTCGCTGGAGTCGTCCTTGGCAGTCCCGGGAACCGCGCACGCCCGCCCCACGATCGACGCCGCCCTGGTCAGGAGGCTGGTCGACACGCAGTTCCCGCAGTGGGCCGCGTTGCCGCTGCGGCTGCTCGACCCGGCGGGCTCCGACCACGTGATCTACCGGCTGGGGGAGGAGCTGTCCGTCCGGCTGCCCCGCCACGCCGACGCCGTCGGGCAGGCCGACAAGGAACTCGAGTGGCTGCCCAGGCTCGCGCCGAGGCTGCCCCTGGCCGTCCCGGTGCCGGTGGAAGTGGGCGAGCCCGGCTTCGGCTACCCGTGGCGGTGGGCGGTGTCCCGCTGGCTGGAGGGCGAGGTGGCCACCGTCGAGGTGCTGGCCGACTCGTCCGTGGCCGCCGAGCGGCTGGCGGAGTTCCTGGTCGCCCTGCAGCGGTTCGCGCCCGGGTCCGTCCCGTCGCTGCAGACCCGCCCGGAGCTCGCCGGGCAGCCGCTGGCGGGCCGTGACCGCGCGACGCGGGCCGCCATCGCGGCGCTCGGCGGCGTGTTCGACCGCGCCGCCATGACCGGGCTGTGGGACGCGGCCATGAGCGCCCCCGGCTGGGACCGCGCGCCGGTCTGGTTCCACGGCGACTTCCACACCGGCAACGTGCTGACCGTCGACGGCCGCGTCAGCGCGGTCATCGACTTCGGCGGGCTCGGCATCGGCGACCCGGCCGCCGACCTGATGATCGCCTTCACCCTGATGTCGGCCGGCAGCCGGGCCGCCTTCCGTGCCGCGCTCGGCGTGGACGAGGCCACCTGGACCAGGGGCCGCGGCTGGGCCCTTGCCACCGGCCTGAACGCGTACACCGCCTACGCCGCCGTCAGCCCGAGGGTCGCCGCGCAGACCACCCGTCAGATCACCGAGGCCCTCGCCGGCTAGACCGGTTCGCGAGAGATCCGGAACCGGGATGTAAGAAAGCCGTCCTTCAGACCACATGTTCTACGAACGACTCATCCGCGATCGAAGGACACGGTTTGCCCGACCCACCCGAGCGCTTCACCGTGCTCTACGACACCTACCGGCCGCGGGTGTACGCCTACGCGGCCGGCCGCGCCGGGCATCAGCTCGCGGAGGAAGTGGTCAGCGAGACCTTCCTGGTGGCCTGGCGGCGGCTGGACGACATCCCGGCCCACGCCGAGTTGCCGTGGCTCTTCCGCGTCGCCCGCAACGTCCTGCGCGACGACTTCCGGCAGACCGTACGGCGTCAGGCCCTGGAAGCCGAGCTGCGGACCTGGGTCGAGGAGGCCGCCCTCGACGCGGGCGAACAGGCCACCGAGCGGATCGCCGTACTGCGGGCGCTCTCCTCCTTGTCCGAGGCCGACAAGGAGCTGCTGACCCTGACCACCTGGCACGGCCTGTCCACCGCTGAGGCGGCCGAGGTGCTCGGCTGCACCAAGGCCGTCTTCTTCGTCCGGCTGCACCGGGCGCGTCGCCGGCTGCGGTCGGCGATGGAGGCCGGCGGCACCGCCACGTCCCCCCAGCCCGTCACCGTTCCAGGAAGGAAGCTCCGATGAGCCGCAAGCCCGACCCGATGGACCTGCTCGCCAAGGCCCGCCCGGCCTCGCTGGACCGCGGGTCGTGGCTCTCCGCCGCCGACGTGCTCGTCCTGGCCGCCCTCGACTCGCCCGGAGAGCCTGGTCGCCGGCGCTCGCGCCCGAGAAGGAGGCTGCCGGGCACCCTGCGGTTCACCGCCGTCGCGGCGGTCGCGGTGGCGGCGGTCGTCCTCGTGCGGAGCACGGACCAGCGGCCCGCGGCGCCTGTCCCCATGTCCGCCCGCACCGTGCTGCTGGCCGCCGCGCAGCGCATCGAGACCGCGACCCCGGTGACCGGCCGCTACTGGCACACCGTCGGGCAGAGCATGGCGCTGCAGGAGGCGGGCCAGGGGCCCCCCGACGGCGGGACACCCAAGAGCGTCAGGTACCGGGTGACGTGCGCCCACGAGCTCTGGATGGCGAAGGCGGCGCGCGAGCCCAGCTGGCTGGTCGTCACCGCCCAGTCGGGCAAGCCGCTCACCCCGGCCGATGAGGAGACCTGGCGCGGGCAGGGCGCGTGGCGGCTCGGCGACTGCGCGGGAGCCGCCGTCCCCGGGGTGGGCGGGGTGCTGCCCGCGCCGCCGTTCGCGAACCGACTCGACGACAGGCGCAACCCGGAGGTGTCCTACCCCCATGTCGGTGCCGCGCACGTCACCACGGAACAGGTGATGGGCCTGCCGGACGATCCGGCGGCGCTCAAGAAGGTCCTCCAGCGGTGGACCGGGCCGATCGGCCAGCCGTCCGACGAGTCGTTGTTCGCGCAGGCCACCAGCCTGCTGTCCCAGCTGCCGACCACGCTCAAGGTGCGGGCCGGGCTGTACCGGATGCTCGCGGGCCTGCCGAGCGTGCGGAACATCGGCGCGACCAGCGACCCTCTGGGGCGCGTGGGGACGGGGATCGAGCTGCTGGGCGGATCGCGACGGATCGTCATCGACGACGCGTCCGGCCGGCTGCTGGCCGTGGAGGAGCGGCTCTCCGACGGCGACCGGGTCGAGGTCACCGCGTGGACCGCACTGACGGCGTCGGGCTGGACCGACGCGACCCCGGTGCTGCCCAGGAAACTCTGACCCCCGCCGAACCGCCGGCCGACTCGGTCGCGCACGGGAAGGGACGTCAGCGGTGGGGGCGGAAGGTGCGGCGGAGGTCTGTCACCCATTCGTCGGGGATCTCCCACGGGATGAAGTGCCCGCCGCGATCGTGGGAGGTGACGTCGGCGTGGTTGTACCAGGCGGCCCGGTCGCCGTCGAGGAAGCTCCGGATCCGCTGTTCGCCGGTCGTCACGCCGGGCGGGTTCTCGAAGTCGACGAACGTGATGCCCGTGGGCGCCTCGACGACCGGCCACCGGTCGTGCGACGGCGTCCAGGGGTAGCGGTTGTTGTTGGCGTAGGTGCGGATCGAGCTGTCGATCGTGTTGCCCGCCCAGAAGATCGTCGCGTGGGTGAGCAGGTCGTCCTTGGTGAACACGTTCTCGACGTCGCCGTGGTTGTCGGACCACTTCGTCCAGCGTTCCAGGATCCAGGCCAGCATGCCGGCGGGGGAGTCGGCCAGGCCGTGGCCGAGCGTGGACGGCGCCAGCATGTGCGCCGCCAGATGCACCGCGAACCGCCGGTCCAGCTCGACGAACCGGGCGTGCACGTCGGCGGGCAGGCCGTCCGGGATGGGCATGCCGCCGCTCAGGTCCCAGGCGCGGTCGCCGTTGAAGAACGTGAGCTTCTGCGCCGAGCCGATGTGGATCGCGTACAGCTCGTCGGCGTACTTGTGGCCGAGCTACCCGGTGACCAGCGCCCCGACGTCGCATCCGGCGGCGGCGTACCGGTCATGGCCGAGGACGCCGGTCATCAGCTCGTGCCACACGTCGGCGATCTTCCAGAAGTTCATGTCCGGCCGGCCGTCCAGCGGGGCCGAGAAGCCGAAACCCGGCAGCGACGGCACGATCACGTCGAACGCCTCCGCCGGATCCCCTCCGTGGGCGCCGGGGTCGGCGAGCGGGTCGATGACCTTCGACCAGTGCCAGAACGTCCAGGGCCAGCCGTGGCTGAGGATCAGCGGCACGGGGTCGGGGCCGACGCCGGGCTTGCGCATGAAGTGCACCGGCACGCCGCCGACGTCCACCCGGTAGTGCTCGTAGGCGTTGATCGCCCGCTCCGCCGCCCGCCAGTCGAAGCCGTCGGCCCAGTAGGCGACCAGCTCGCGCAGGTACTCGCCGCGCACGCCGTAGAAGCCGTCATCGTTCCCGGCGGACGGCGACCATCGGGTCATGGTGAGCCTGCGGCGCAGGTCGTCCAGCACCTCGTCCGGTACGTGCAGCGGCTCCGGGCGCAACGGGAAGGGGCGATTCGTCAAGGGAACTGTCCTCCTAGTCTTCGACCCGCGCGGCGATCTCGGTCAGGCGGCCGAGGACGCGCGCGTACCGGGCCAGCTCCGCCCGCTCGTCGTCGCTCAGGTGCGCCACCAGGCGGGCGACCCGCGCCACCCGGTCGGCGCGCCGGGAACGCACGATGTCCCTGCCCTCCTCGGTGAGGGTCAGCAGGACGGCGCGGCCGTCGCGCGGGTCGGGGTGGCGCGAGACCAGCCCGTCCCGTTCGAGCTTGGCGACCAGGCTGGTGAGCGCGGGCTGCTTGAGCTGTTCCGTCGCCGTCAGGTCGGTGAGCCGCATCGGACCCTTGCCCGCCAGCGTGTGCAGCACGGACAGGGTCGAGAAGCTGAGCCGCCTGACCGAGGGCAGCCGGATGAAGTACGCGTTGAAGTCCTCGATCGCGCCGACCAGCCCGTCGAGGTCGAGGGCGGGGCCGGGGTCCGCCTGAGAGGATGCCACGCCCTATTTATATCGAACTTCGATGTAACTCGACGAAGAGGCCCGGAAACGAAAAGGCGCGAGGGTCGGCAGGTTTCCCTGGGCCTTCGCGCCTTGGCTCGATATATTTGGTGGACTACACCATTAATGAGGAAGGAGGTCCCGCGACCGACAGGTCGATCTCCGGGTCGAAGAGCACCTTGGCCAGATGCTCGACGCCGTGGCACACGGCCCCGATGGCCACGCACTCGTCGCCGAGGACGGAGGCCCGCAGCTCGGGCGTGCGCAGGCACATCGTCTCCAGCTCGACCCTCAGCGGCTCCATGAGCACGTCGGCCGACCGCGAGAACCCCCGCCGAGCACCACCAGGTCGGGGTCGACGGTGAGGGCCATCGCGGTGGTGGCCAGTGCGAGCACCTTGACGTAGCGCAGGACGGCCCGGCGCGCCTCGACGTCACCCTGCCTGGCGGCCTCGAACACCGCTCCCGCGACCGCCTCCGGCGGCGTGCCGGGCTCGACCGACGGGACGGCCTGCAGCAGCTCGCCCACGTGACCGAGGTTGAACAGCGGATGCACGCCGATCTCCCCGGCGGCGCCGCCGCTGCCGCGCAGGGGGACCCCGTCGAGCACGACGGCCGCGCCGGCCCGGCGGCCGACGTGCAGGAAGATCAGGTTCCGCGCGTCGCGGGCGATGCCCCTGCGGCACTCGGCGAGCGCGGCGAGCCTGCTGTCGTTCTCCACCAGGACGGGGCAGCGCAGCCGGTCGCCGAGATGGTCGGCCAGCGGCACGTCCGACCAGTCCTGGATGGCCCGCGAGAGCACGACGCGCCCCTGCAGGTCGACATAGCCCGTGCTGCCCGCGACCGCGAGCCAGACGTCGGGGGCGGCGGTGCCCGAGCCGGTCAGGCAGGCGTCGATGGCCCGGTCCACGGCGGCCAGCCGCTCGGCGCGCGGCTGCTCGGGGGTGACCGGCTCGCGGGTGGTGTGCAGGACGTTGCCGTCGAGGTCGGCCACGACCACGAGCACCTTGTGCGCTCCTATGTCGAGCCCGAGCACCCGGCCCGCCTCCGCGTGGAACCGGTAGCGGCGCGCGGGCCTGCCCTTCTCGCCGCCGCTCGGATCCATCTGGACCACCCAGCCCAGCTCCATGAGGTCCTTGACCACCACCTTGATGGTGGCCCTGGCCAGGTCGGCGCGCTCGGCGAGCTGGGTCAGCGTCGCCGGCCCGCCGGTGCGCAGGGCCGAGAGCGCGGCGAGCGCGTTGAGCCGCCGAAGCCGCTGAAGGTCGCCGCCGGTCACGGAGAGCGTCACTGATGACCCTTCTTGACGAATCTTAATGGTGAGCTCCATCATAAATCCTGATCGAGGCGCTCACCGAGAAAAAGAGGCCAGATCACGGGCATGGCCGCGGGCGGCTCGCGGCGACCGGAAGCCGAGCGCCATGCTACGACCCGCCGCCCGCCCTGTCACCGACCGACGATCCCGCCCCCGAACCCCCCAGGGACCTGTCTTGCTGCTGCCACGACCCGTCCATGTGACCCCAGACGGCGGGGAACCCTTCGCCCTCACCGCGACCACAGTGATCGCCGCCCCTCCCGGCCTGTCGCGGGTGGAGGGCTGGCTGCGGGCGGCGTTGTCGCCCGCGACCGGCCTGCCGCTGCCCGCCGGAGCGCCGGGGCCGGGGGCGATCGAGTTCGTCCTGACCGCCGGGCTCGGCCCGGAGGGCTACCGCCTGACCGTACGCCCCGACGGGGTGCGCGTCGAGGCGGGTGACGCGGCCGGGGCGTTCTACGGCGCGCAGACCCTGCGCCAGCTCCTCCCGCCCGCGGCCTTCCGCAGGGGCGCGGTCGGCGAGCAGGGCTGGCTCCTCGCCCCGGTCACCGTCGCCGACCGGCCGCGCTTCCGGTGGCGCGGTTGCCTGATCGACGTGGCCAGGCACTTCCTGCCGAAGCCCGACCTGCTGCGCTACATCGACCTGCTGGCCGCCCACAAGCTCAACGTGCTGCATCTGCACCTCACCGACGACCAGGGCTGGCGGCTGGAGGTCAAGGGCCATCCGAAGCTCACCGAGGTCGGCGCCTGGCGCAGGGAGAGCCCGCTCGGGGACCGCCGGCACGGCGTGTTCGACGGCCGCCCGCACGGCGGCTTCTACACCCAGGACGACCTGCGCGAGATCGTGTCGTACGCGGCCGACCGGTTCGTCACCGTGGTGCCGGAGATCGAGCTGCCCGGTCACTCGCAGGCGGCCATCGCGGCCTATCCGGAGCTGGGCAACCTCGACGAACAACTCGAGGTCGCCACCGGGTGGGGCGTCTCTCCCAACGTGCTCAACGTCGAGGACGCCACCCTCGCCTTCTACCGGGACGTGCTCGACCAGGTGATGGAGATCTTCCCCGGCGAGTACGTCTGCGTGGGCGGCGACGAGTGCCCCAAGGAGCAGTGGCGGCAGAGCCCCTCGGCCCAGCGCCGCATCGCCGAGCTCGGCCTGCGCGACGAGGAGGAGCTGCAGAGCTGGTTCATCCGCCAGTTCTCCGACCACCTGGCGGCGCGCGGGCGGCGGCTGCTCGGCTGGGACGAGATCATCGAGGGCGGCCTGCCGCCGGGGGCGACCGTGGCGTCCTGGCGCGGGACGTACGGCGCGGTCGCGGCGGCGCGCGCCGGGCACGACGTGGTCACCTGCCCCTTCACCGAGCTCTACCTGGACTTCCGGCAGTCTGACCGGCCCGACGAGCCGGTCCCGATCGGCAACGTGATCTCGCTGCGTGACGTCCACGCCTACGAGCCGGTGCCGCCGGAGCTGACCGAGGCCGAGGCCGCCCGGGTCCTCGGCGCGCAGGCCAACCTCTGGACCGAGCACATCGACTCGCCCCGCGGGCTCGACTACATGGCCTTCCCGCGGCTGTCGGCCTTCGCCGAGGTCGTGTGGAGCCCCGCCGGAGGCGACTTCGACGACTTCCGGGCGCGGCTGCACCACCACGAGCGCCGGCTCGCCGCGCTGGGCGTGGAGTACCGCAAGGAGACCGGTCCCGAGCCGTGGCAGACCCGGCCGGACGTCCGCGGCCGGCCCCGGGAGCGGGCGGAGACCGAGGCCGAGGTGGCGGCCTGGACCCGCGACCTGCGGCGGAACCTCAGCGAAGGGAAGCGAGCATGATCAAGCGTCTGTCCGTCGTCCTCGTCGGCCTGTCCTGCCTGCTCGGCCTGGTCACCCCGGCCCAGGCGGCGGCTCCGGAGCTGTCGGCGTACTTCAGCAGGCCGAGCGTCGACGGCACGCTCGCCGATCCCCTGCCCGCGAAGGTGCTGGAGCTGATCGGGCTGGCCGCCCCGGACTCCACGCTGCGCGTGGCGACCTTCGTGCTGGAGATCAAGGCCGTCAAGGACGCGCTGGTGGCGGCGCACGCCCGGCGGGTCGACGTACGGGTGGTGTCCGAGGGATCGGGGCACAACGCGCTCCTGGACGAGCTGGCCGCGGCCGGCGTGCCCGTCACGCTCTGCGACAAGGGCTGCAACGGGCCGGACACCGACATCAGCCACCACAAGTTCCTCGTGTTCAGCCGGCTCACGGACGGCAGGACCGACGTGGTCGTGCAGAGCTCGCAGAACCTCGCCCCCGACAACGGCCTGCACCAGAACATGCTGATCAGCTCGGGCGACGCCGCGCTGGCCGACGGCTACCGGCAGGTGTTCGACACGCTCGTCTCCCAGGTGCGCACCTCCTGGCGGGCGCCGTTCACCGCCACCAGCGGCAGGGTCACGGTCTGGATGGAGCCCCGCGACACCGCCTACGACCAGAGCACGTACGGCAGCGCCGACCTGGTCGCGGCCATGATCCGGGACGTGGGCTGCCCCGGCGCGATCCGCGTGGTGCAGTCGCAGTTCGCCACGGACCGGCCGCTGGTCATCGCCGAGCTCAAGGCCAAGAAGCAGCAGGGCTGCGACGTCGAGGTGCTCGTGGCCGAGGGCAACCAGACGGTCGCGACCGCCGCGGAGCTCGCCAAGGGCGGCATCGTGGTGCACACCTTCCGGCCCGGCGGCTGCCACTACCCGGCCGGCGACACCTGCGCGCCGGACAGCATCCACTCCAAGATCATCCTGGTGGACGGGCCGTCGGCGGCGGCGGGCGGCGCGCGGCGCAGCTACGTCTACACCGGCTCCCACAACCTCAACGGCGGCTCCCTGACCGCCTCCGACGACTCCTTCGTCCGCGTCGACGACCCGGCCGTCTACGCGGCCTACGACGCCGACTTCACCGCCATGAAGGACGAGGTCGTCAAGATCGTCCCCAGGGCCTTCCCGGGGGCAGAACTCCAGATGACCGCCAACGGCCCCGACGACCAGCGCGCGCCCAGGGCCGCCGCCGTGCGGTCCGGCTACACGGCCGTGGCCTGGGAGGACGACCGCGACCGCGCCTCGGTGGAGGGCACCGAGGTCTACGCGCGCATCTACCGCGACGGGCAGCCGGTGACCGGCCCCGTCAAGGTCTCGATGGGCGGCGTCGGCTGCGTCACCGGCTGGAACCACGTGCAGCCGTCGGCCGGCGTGGACGACGCGGGCAACGCCTACGTCGCCTGGGCCGAGGACGGCGACTGCCGCGGCGAGCACAACATCGCGGTGCGCAGGCTCTCGCCGTCGGGCACGCTGAGCGCGACGATCTGGGCCAACGACCCGCAGTGGAGCGGCGACCAGACCCGGCCGAGGATCGCGGTCCGCGGCGCCGGCGGGTTCACGGTGGCCTGGGAGGACGGGCCGACCAGTACCGTCCGCGCGGCCGGCTACGCCTCGCTGACCGCCCGTTCCTTCGCGCCGCTCCAGGTGGGCACCGGGGACCGGCCCGACGTGGCCGTCGACGGCGCGGGCACCGCGACCGTGGTCTGGCAGCAGGCGCCCGACGTGTACGGCAGGCGGATCTCGGCGACCGGCGCGACCGTCGCCCCCGCCACCCGGATCAACACCAACTCCGCGACCCAGCACCTGGCCCCCGCCGTGGCGACGACCCCCGGCGGCGACAGCGTCGTGGTCTGGAGCGACAACGTGGCGGTCACCGGCGGCGACGTGACGACCGTCTGGCGGGTGCGGACGCGCGGCCTGACGCCCTCCCTGGGGCAGAGGTTCGCGGAGACCCCCGTCGCGTTCGGCAAGTTCGCGCCGAACACGCCCTCCGACGGCGGCAAGGAGTACCCGCCGCTCTGCGGGAAGATGGACCAGACCTATCGCTGCGCCGTCCAGGGGTCGCCGTCCGTGGCCGTCGACGACACCGGGCGGTTCGTGGTCGGCTGGACCGAGTCCGACCTGTGGAACGCCGGCCGTTCCCACGAGGTGTACGCCCGCGGGTTCAACGCCGACGGCACGACGACCGGCCGCTTCCCCTGCGAGCGCATGAACCCGAACACCGCCGGCGACCAGTCGGGCACCGCCGTCGCCGCCGACGGCCGCGGGTTCCACCTCTTCTACGTCGAGGACTTCGACGCCAACGGATACGGCGACGTCGTGGCCAGGACCGGCTTCACCAACACCGGACTGTGAGCCCGCCGAGATCGAGACCCTGATCATCATCCCCCGACGCCGTGCTCCGGCTTGCCCGCCGACGGCTTCTAGAGAAAAGGAAATGCCCGTGCGCCTGCGTATGGCACTCGCCGCCGCCCTGGCGATGACACTGGCCGGTTGTGGCTCCGGCTCCGACACCACCGCCACCAAGCCAGGAAAAGTCACGATCAGCTACGCGATCTGGGAGAAGAACGACCAGCCCAGCACCCAGAAGATCATCGACGCCTTCCAGAAGCAGCACCCCGACGTCACGGTCAAGCTTGAGATCACGCCGTGGGACCAGTACTGGACCAAGCTCCAGACCGCGGCCACCGGCGGCGCGGCCCCGGACGTCTTCTGGATGAACAGCCTCAACGTGCGCATGTACGCCAAGGGCGGCGTCATCGCCCCCTTCGAGAACGCCGACGTCAGCGCCTTCCCGCAGGCCATCGTGGACGGCTACCGCTACGACGGCAAGCTGTACGGCATGCCGCGCGACGTCGGCGTCCCCGTGCTCTGGTACGACAAGGAGCTCTTCGACAAGGGCGGCGTCGCGTACCCGACCGCCGACTGGACCTGGGACGACCTCAAGGCCGCCGCCAAGAAGCTGACCGACCCGGCCAAGAAGCAGTACGGCCTGCTGGCCCCCCTGTGGGACCAGGGCGGCTTCTACCCGACGATGATCCAGGCCGGCGGCCACGTCATCTCCGCCGACGGCAAGAAGTCGGGCTTCGACGAGCCCGGCTCCATCCAGGGCCTGGAGTTCTGGACCGACATGATCAACAAGGACAAGGTGGCCCCGCCCGCCCAGGCGACCACCGACACCAGCCCCGTGCAGCTGTTCATGACCGGCAAGTACGCCATGTACTACGGCGGCTCGTGGCTGGCCACCACGTTCAAGGCCAACACCGAGCGCGGCGGCAAGGTCGACGTGGCGCCCCTGCCCAAGGGGCCGGCGCAGGAGGCCGTCATCCTGCTCGGCCTGGCCAACTCCGTCTCGGCCAAGAGCGAGCACCCGGCCGAGGCCGCGCAGTTCGCCGCGTTCCTCTCCTCCGACGAGGCCGAGAAGATCCTCAGCGACTCCGGCGGCGCCTCGGTCTCCTCGCGGGCCGGCACCCAGGACGGCTGGTTCGCCGCCTTCCCCGACTACCACCTGAAGGAGGCCTTCGACGCCTCGATCCCGAACGGCGTGCCGTACCCCGTCTCGCTCAACACCGCCAAGTGGCAGGACGTGCAGAACAAGCTCCTGGCCGAGGCGTGGGCGGGTAAGCGGCCGACCGCGGAGGCGGCCAAGGAGATCGCCGCGCAGATGAACGAGATCCTGGCCAAGGAGTAGCCGATGGTGCTGACCGAGGAACGGGCCGCCGTCAAGGCGGCGGCCCCGCCGGGGCGGCGGTCGCGACGCGACTGGCTGTGGGGTTACGGGCTGATCGCGCCCATGGCCCTCGGGCTGGCCGTGTTCTACCTGTGGCCCATCGTCCAGACGCTCTACCTCAGCTTCACCGAGTCGGGTGTGTTCGGCGGGCAGACGTGGGTGGGCCTGGACAACTTCGCCGCCCTCTTCAGCGACGAGGAGATGGCCGGCGCGCTGCGCAACACGCTGCTCTACTCCGTGCTCGTGCTGATCGGGGTGCCGCTGTCGATCGTGATCGCGGCGCTGCTGAACGTGCCGGGGCTGCGCGGGCTCGGCTTCTACCGCACGCTGTACTTCCTGCCGGTGGTCACCATGCCCGCGGCCGTCGGCCTGACCTGGCGTTACCTGTACAACGGCGACTTCGGGCCGATCAACTACGTGCTCGGCCTGGTCGGGATCGACGGGCCGTACTGGGTGTCCGACCCCGAGTTCGCGATCTACGCGGTCGCGGTGGTCGGGATCTGGACCTCGCTCGGGTACAACGCGGTGTTGTTCCTGGCCGGGTTGCAGGGCATCCCCAAGCACTACTACGAGGCCGCCTCGATCGACGGCGCGGGCCGGCTGCGGCAGTTCTTCCGCATCACCCTGCCGCTGCTCACGCCCACCACGTTCTTCGTCGTGGTGATCACGCTGATCAACGCGCTGCAGGTCTTCGACCTGGTCTACCTCATGATCGACACCAAGAGCCCGGCGCTGGCGGGGAGCCGCACGATCGTCTACCTCTTCTACGAGCAGGGTTTCGTGCAGAACAGCCGCGGCTACGCCGCCGCGATCGCGGTCGTGCTGCTGGCCCTGATCCTCATGCTGACCGCCGTCCAGTTCCGACTGCAGAGGCGGTGGGTCCACTATGAGTAGGCGCTGGATCGTGCACACGGTCCTGCTCACCGGCGGCCTGATCATGGTCATGCCGTTCGTCTGGCAGCTCGTGGTCTCGCTGCAGACCATGACCGAGTCGATGCGGGTGCCGCCCACGGCGGTCCCCTCCTGGCAGTGGCACAACTTCGCCGACGTGTTCCAGACCGTGCCGCTCGGGCGGCAGTTCCTCAACACGGTGGTCGTGACGGTCGCGGTGACGGCCGGGCAGCTGCTGCTGTGCTCGCTGGCGGCCTTCGCCTTCGCGCGGCTGGACTTCCCCGGGCGCGGGCCGGTCTTCATGTTGTTCCTGGCCGTGCTGATGGTGCCGGGAGAGCTGTTCCTGCTGCCGCGGTACGAGATCATGCAGGGGCTCGGGTGGCTCAACAGCCTCCAGGCGCTCATCGCCCCCGGCGTCTTCGGCGCCTTCGGCACGTTCCTGCTGCGGCAGTTCTTCAAGACCCTGCCCAAGGAGCTGGACGAGGCGGCGCGGCTGGACGGCGCCAACCCGCTGCAGATCTACTGGTGGATCATGTTGCCGCTGGTCCGGCCCGGCCTGCTGGCGCTCGGGCTGCTGACCGTCATGTGGTCCTGGAGCAGCCTGCTCTGGCCGCTGGTGGTCAACACCGATCCGGAGATGATGACGCTCTCCGCCGGGCTGGCCTCGCTGCGCGGCCAGTACCTGACCAACTACCCCATCCTCTTCGCCGGGTCCGTCGTGGCCTCGCTGCCGGTGGTCGTTCTCTTCGTGGTCATGCAACGGCAGCTGATCGCCGGGATCGCGTTCACCGGCTCGAAGGGCTGATCCGCAAGTCTTTTCTCCCGCTATATCCCCCTATTTAGGAGTATGCGTGTCTTCGTTCCGTAAGTGGATCATTGTCGCCTTAGGCGTCACTCTGGCCTCGTCCGCCTCACCGGCACTGGCCGCGCCCAAGCCCGTGGACGTGCAGCTGTTGTCGCTCACCGACTTCCACGGCTACATCACCCCGCAGAGCAACGCCACGGATGGCACGATCAAGGATCCGCAGGGGAAGACCCTGGTGGTGGGTGGCGCGCCGTACCTGGCGGCCCATCTTGACCGGCTCCGGCAGGGGCACGAGAACACGGTCACCTTCTCCAGCGGCGACAATTTCAGCGGCTGGCCCACCGAGGTGTCGTACCACGCCGACGAGCCCACGATCGAGTTCCTGAACAAGATCAAGGTGGAGTTCACCACGGTCGGGAACCACGAGCTGGACCGCTCCCTGGAGTTCCTGCGCGACCACATGGGCAAGGGGGAGTGCTTCGGCGAGGTCGGGCTCGACAGCTGCTTCACCGACTCCGACGGGCAGCCCTTCCAGGGCGCCGACTTCGACATCTCCACGGCCAACATCACCATGAAGGGCGACACCCGCCCGGTGCTCCCGCCGTACGTGATCAAGCGGTTCCAGGGCATCCCCGTCGGTTTCATCAACCTGACCACGCCCACCACCGTGGACGGCTCCACCTCCTACCAGCCGTCGCTGGACAACCTGCCGCTGGTTGAGACGGCCAACAAGTACGCCGAGATCCTCAAGCGCCGCGGCGTCAAGGCCATCGTCGCCAACGTGCACGAGGGCGGCAAGGCCGGCGAGGACTACAGCGGCTGCGGGGACCAGAAGGCCGGGCCCATCTGGGACTTCGCCAAGAACGCCTCGCCCGACATCGACGCCATCGTCACGGGCCACTGGCACTGGTACTTCAACTGCTCGATCCCCGACCCCGCGGGCAACCCCCGCCCGGTCGTCGAGGCCGCCAACCACGGCCGCCTCATCAGCGAGGTCAACCTCAAGCTCGACCGCCGTACCCGCGACGTCATCAGGACCGCGACCACCGCGGCCAACCACCCGGTGACCCGCGACATCGCCCCCGACCCCGCCATGGTGAAGCTGGTCGACCACTGGAACGCCATGCAGAAGGAGACCTACGCCAAGCCGTACGGCACCATCACCGGCGACCTCACCAGGACCCGCGACGTGACCGGGCAGAGCACGCTCGGCAACACCGTGGCCGACGTGGAGTACTTCGACTCCCAGCAGACCGAGGGCGGCAAGGCCGACCTGGCCATGGTGGCCGTGGCGCCGACCAAGGGCTCGAACTCGCTGCGCGGCGACCTCAAGTTCGCCAAGGGCACCAACGCCGCCGACGCCGACGGCAAGGTGCTCATGGGCGAGTCGTGGGCCGCGTGGGGTTACGCCAACCCGGTGGTCACGGTGTCGGTCAAGGGCTCGCAGCTTGAGCAGGCCCTGGAGCAGCAGTGGCAGACGCAGGCCGACGGCACCGTGAAGTTCGCGCCGCTGGCCGTGTCGAAGAACGTGCGCTTCTCCTACTCCCCGAACCGGCCCGTGGGCGACCGGATCAACCCCGCCGACGTGGTCATCAACGGGCAGCCGCTCGACACCGGCAGGACCTACCGGCTCGCGGCGCTGGCGTACACGCTGCTCGGCGCCGACGGCTACACCGCCTTCGCCGGGTACACCGACGCGGTGCGCGGCAGCCGCGACTACGAGGCCATGCGGGCCTACCTGCGACAGGGGCCGGTGACCCCGCCCGCCCTGGACCGGGCGGTGGCGCTGCCGTAGGGCTCCGGGCGCGGGGCGCCTCGCGGCCTCCCGCGCCCCGGAGTTGCGGCATGCTCAGATCATCGGTATATATCGTCGGCATGACTTCCAGAGCGATGCAGGAGCCGACGTTCCTCATCCTGACCGCGCTCGCGGCCGGGCCGCAGCACGGCTACGGCATCATCACCGACGTCGTGCGGATCTCCGGCGAGCGGATGCGGCTGCGGGCCGGCACCCTCTACGCCGCCCTCGACCGGCTCCAGGCCGAAGGGCTGGTGGCGGCCGACCGGGAGGAGGTGGTCGACGGGCGGGCGCGGCGCTACTACCGGCTGACGTCCGACGGCGAGCTCCGCCTGGCGGCCGAGGCCGAGCAGTTGCGGCACAACGCCGAAACGGCCACGGCCCGGCTGCGCGGCCGGGCAGCATGGCGGTCCCGCGGGGAGCTGGGATCGGCGTTCGCCGGCCCACCGGGGGCGCTCGGCAAGCTGTCCGCGGCGCTCGGCGGCCTGCCGGTGTCGCTCGGTGGGCCGTCCGCGGCGTTCGGCGGGCCGGGGAGGTCGTTGTGACGTCCCTGGAACGGCGTTGCCGGCGGCTGCTCGCCCGGTGGTACCCGGCCGACCACCGTGCCCTGCACGAGGAGGAGATGGTCGCGGTGCTGCTGGCGGGCGCGCGGCCCGGCCGGCGACGGCCCGGCGTGCGGGACACCTTCGACCTGGTGCGGGGCGGCCTGGCGATCCGGGTGCGGCGCGGGGCGGGCGCCCAGTGGCGGGCCGCGGTCGACGTCGCCGCCCTCCTCGTGCCCGTCGCGCTGCTGCTCAGCGCGCTCGCGCGGGCCGTCATGTTCGCAGCGGCGGCCTGGCAGCCGCCCTTCGTGGACGACGAGCTCCGGCAGTTCCTGCGCATCCTCACCTTCGCCCTGCCGTACGCGGTCGTGGTGCTGCTGGCCTGGCGCGGGAGGGCCGGCGCGGCGGCCGCCTGCGCGTGGGCGTACGCGCTGGTGATCCTCGGGGAGCACGTGTGGGGCAGCGTGTCCGCGTCGGTCACGTACACCGTGGTCGGCGACGGGGTGCTCCTGATCGGGGGCGTGCCGCTCGACGTCGGCGGGATGGCGATGTCGGCGCTGCCGCTGGTCCTGTGCGGGGCGATGCTGCTCCTCGCGCCTTCTCCCGGGCCCGGCCCGCTGGGCGGCCGGCGGCTGCTGTGGTGGATGGCCGTGCTCTTCGGCGGCGCGGTCGCCGGGGCGGCGATCTCGTCCCGGTGGGCCTCTCCGCCCGTGTGGGCGCTGGCCGCGGTGGCCACTGGGCTGGCGCTGCGGTCGCCGGTCGGGCGCCGCGCGCTGGTGGTGCTGCTGCCGATGGTCGGCATCCACGTGGGAGGGCTGCCCGGGGTCGGCCACCTGCTGAACTCGGTGCTGCTGGGAGTGCTGGCGGCCGTGGTGCTGGGCGTGACGGCCTGGATGGCCAGGGTCGCCGGAAAAGCCCCGGCGCCGTCTCGTGTGGGACAAACCGGTCAGTGAATGACTGGTAACGTCTGCGCGATGACGATTTCTTATGACGTGGCAGGCGACGGACCGGCGCTGCTGCTCCTGCACGCGGGGGTCTGCGACCGGCGCATGTGGGACCCCCAGTGGGAGCCGCTGATCGCCGCCGGGTTCCGGGTGGTCCGGTGCGACCTGCGTGGCTTCGGGCAGAGCCCGCTGCCCACCGAGCCGTACAGCAACTCCGGCGACGTGCTGGGCCTGCTCGACAGCCTGGGCATCGACCGGTTCTTCCTGGTCGGCTGCTCCTACGGCGGGAAGGTGGCGCTGGAGGTCGCCGCGAGCAGCCCCGAGCGGGTGGAGGCGCTGATCCTGCTCTCCGCCGCGCTGCCCTGGCGGGAGCCGAGCGCCGAGCTGCGCGCGGTCGGTGAGCGCGAGGACGCGCTGGTCGAGGCGGGCGACCTGGCGGGCGCCGCGCAGCTGATGGTCGACCGCTGGCTGGGCCCCGAGGGCGGCGAGGAGGCCGGGCGGGCCGTGCACGAGATGCAGCTTCGCGCCTACGAGCTCCAGCTCGCCGAGGGGGTCGTCGGCCCGGTCAAGGTCCAGGTGGACCCGGCGGCCGTGACGATGCCGTGCCTGGCCGTGTCGGGCGCGCACGACGTCGCCGACTTCCGGCACACCGAGGCCGACCTGCCCGCCGCCCGTAACGTCGAGCTGCCCTGGGCGGCCCATCTGGCGAGCATGGAACGGCCGGCCGAGGTCACCGAGCTGATCGTCGAGTTCCTGCGCGAGCAGACCCGCGCCTGACGCGCCAAGTCACGAGGAGGGGCAGTGAGCCGGCACGTCGACCGCGAACTCGTCCAGGCCGCCGCGGAGGTCGCCCGCACTCGCTGCAGGGGTGACAACCACACCATGGCGGCCGCCGCGCGCGTCCGCGACGGCCGGATCGTCACGGCGGTGAACGCCTACCACTTCACCGGCGGGCCCTGCGCCGAGCTGGTCCTCATCGGCGCGGCGGCCGCACAGGGCGCGTACGAGCTGGACACGGTCGTCGCCGTGGGGGACCGGGAGCGTGGGGTCGTCCCGCCGTGCGGCCGCTGCCGTCAGGTCCTGCTGGACTACTTCCCGGCCCTCCAGGTCATCGTGGGCGAGGGCGACCGTCTCCGTACGGTCGCCGTCGCCGACCTGCTGCCCGAGACCTACGTCTGGGCCGACCACCAACTGCCTCCCGGCACTCCGGACTGACCCCTCGCCGGCCCTCGCCGGCGAGGGCCGGCGAGGGCGGACGGGGTGCCGGCGCGGTCAGATGAGGCCCAGCGCGAGCATGGCGTCGGCGACCCGGCGGAAGCCGTCGATGTTGGCGCCCGCCACGTAGTTGCCCGGCATGCCGTACTCGTCGGCGGTCTGCAGGCAGCGGCCGTGGATGTCCTGCATGATCTCCTGGAGGCGGCGCTCGGAGAACTCGAACGTCCAGGAGTCGCGGCTGGCGTTCTGCTGCATCTCCAGCGCGCTGGTGGCCACCCCGCCCGCGTTGGCCGCCTTGCCCGGCCCGAACGCGACGCCCGCCTCCAGGAACACCTTGATGCCCTCCGGAGTGGTCGGCATGTTGGCCCCCTCGCCGACTGCGACGCAGCCGTTGTCCACCAGGAACGCGGCGTCCCGGCCGGTGATCTCGTTCTGCGTGGCGGACGGCATCGCCACCTCGCAGGGCACCTCCCACACGCTGCGGTCCGGGACGAAGACGGCCTGCTCGCCCCGGCGCTCCGCGTACGCCTCCAGGCGGCCCCGCTCGACCTGCTTGACCTGCTTGAGCAGGTCCAGGTCGATGCCCTTCTCGTCGAGCACGTAGCCGGAGGAGTCGGAGCAGGCCACCACGACGCCGCCGAGCTGCTCGATCTTCTCGATCGTGTAGACGGCCACGTTGCCAGAGCCCGACACGACGACCCGCTTGCCGTCGAACGACGTGCCGCGGGCCTTGAGCATCTCCTCCACGAAGAACGTGCAGCCGTAGCCGGTGGCCTCGGTGCGTACCTGGGCACCGCCGTACACCAGGCCCTTGCCGGTGATCACGCCGGATTCGTAGCGGTTGGTGATGCGCTTGTACTGGCCGAACAGGTAGCCGATCTCGCGTCCGCCGACGCCGATGTCACCGGCCGGGACGTCGGTGTACTCGCCGATGTGCCGGTAGAGCTCGGTCATGAAGCTCTGGCAGAAGCTCATCACCTCGCGGTCGGAGCGGCCCTTGGGGTCGAAGTCGGAGCCGCCCTTGCCGCCGCCGATGGGCAGGCCGGTCAGGCCGTTCTTGAAGATCTGCTCGAACCCGAGGAACTTGACGATGCCCAGGTAGACCGACGGGTGGAAGCGCAGCCCGCCCTTGTACGGCCCGAGCGCGCTGTTGAACTCCACCCGGAAACCGCGGTTGATCTGCACCTCGCCCCGGTCGTCCAGCCACGGCACGCGGAAGATGATCTGCCGCTCGGGCTCGCAGATCCGCTCGATGATCTTCGATTCTGCGTACTCGGGATGCTTGCCGAGAACCGGGCCGATGCTTTCGAGCACCTCACGCACCGCCTGGTGGAACTCGACCTCGCCGGGGTTCCGGCGCAGGACGTTGTCGTAGGTCGACGACAGTTTCTCGTGCAAGAAGGGCTCCCTACATCACTGGTGCAATCGTGCTCACTTTACGATTCGGCCACGTGTGAGCAGCAGCCGCCCCGCCCCGAGGACACCGGCGGCGGCGCCAGGACGGCGCCGGTAAAGGAAGGTTTGCCCGCCTGACCGAGTGTGGGAGAAGGGCGGGGTAGCGCGGTTCGTATGACCGGCAAGCGCAAGGACGATCCGTCCGTGGGTGACGAGGTCTCCTGGAAGAGCCACGGGTCCACGGCCCGCGGCAAGGTGGAGAAGAAGATCACCAAGAGGACGAAGGAGGCCGGCCGTACCGTGGCGGCCTCGCCCGACGACCCCCAGTACGTCGTGCGCAGCGACAAGAGCGGGCGCGAGGCCGTGCACAAGCCGTCCGCCCTGCGCAAGGGCAAGGACAAGGGCGCGAAGTGAGCGGCGACCGGGACGTGGCGGCCGAGTTCGGCCAGGCCGTCAACATGACCGCGCACGAGCTGGAACGCTGGCTGGAGTCCGCGGAGTCGAAGGAGGTCGGCCAGAAGCAGGACGGTGGCGAGTCGACCGGCCACGCCTCCGGCCGCGAGATCGTCCGGCTGCTCCGCAAGGGCAGATCGTCCTGGACCGGCCACGACTACGAGCACATGACCAAGGTGATCGGCTACATCCGCCGGCACCTGGCGCAGCGCCCGTCCGGTGACGTCCGGGAGACCCGGTGGCGCTACTCACTGATGAACTGGGGGCACGACCCGCTCAAGTGAGGCGGACGAGCGGCGCCCGCTGCTCAGTCGTCGTGGGCGATGAGCATGAGCTGCCGCCACAGCAGCACCACGAACACCGCCGAACCGGCGAAGGCGAACCAGAAGGGCGCCGCGACGCCGAAACGGGTGGCCAGCACGCCGCCGATCAACGAGCCGACCACCAGGCCGGCGTAGACGCAGACGGTGTTGACGCTGCCCACCCGCCCCTGCAGCTCCTGCGGGACCGCGCGCTGGCGGACGGTGCCCGAGGTGGTGCCCCAGATGAAGGCGTGCGCGCCGAAGACCAGGAAGATGGCTCCGGCGACCCACGGCGAACGGGTCAGGGCCAGGCCCAGGTGGGTGAACGTCTCGATGATGAGCCCGATCCGCATCAAGGCGCCGAGGCTGACCCTGCGGGTGATGGTCCCGTACAGGCCGGTGCCGATCAGGCCGCCGATGCCGCCGATGGTGGTCATCAGCCCGAACCCCATCGCGCCGAGGCCGAGCTGCTCCTGGGTGTAGAGGACGAGGACCGACCAGGCCGCGCCGAAGGTGAAGTTGAAGATCAGGATGGTGAGCGCCAGCGTGCGCACCGCCGGGTGCCGCACGGTCCAGCTGAACCCGGCGACGAGTTCGCGCACGGTGTTCGGGCGCCGGGCGTCGTCCGGCCGGGCCCGCGGCGGCAGCGCGATCCGGGAGACCAGGACCATCCCCGCCAGCACCAGGAGCAGCTGGCTCGCGAACGGCCAGGTCAGGCCCAGCCCGAACAGCGCCGCGCCGATCGGCGGCCCGGCGAGCTGGTTGAGCGTGATGAACCCGGTGCCGAGGCGGGCGTTGGCGACGATCAGGTCGTCCCTGGCGACCATCATGGGCGTCAGGGTGGAGGTCGCGTTGTCGGCGAACACCTCGGCGATGGACCGGAGCGTGAGCGCCGCCAGCGCCGTCGCCACGGTCACGGTGCCGGTCGCCATGAGCACGACGAGCGCCGCCAGCACCACGGCGCGGACGGCGTTCGCGGCCAGCACGATCCTGCGGCGGTCGTACCGGTCGGACAGGACGCCGGCGTACAGGCTGAACATCAGCGGCGGCGCCCAGCTCACCAGGGCGGACAGCGAGATCATCAGGGGGTCGCGGGTCAGCGTCGCGATCAGCAGCGGGCCGGCGGCGGCCGCGATCCCGTCACCGAGATTCGTCAGCCAGCTCGACGCCAGCAACCATCGGAACCCTGTCCCCAGCCGGGCCGGCAGGACCCGCTCCACCACTGTGACCACGAGCGCAAAACCATACGTTTCACCGAGCGTCCGCGGCAACGCGTTTTTCCGCCAGTGCCGGAGCGCCCGCCCCCGCGGCCGTCCCGGGACGCCCCGGGGCCGTCACGGGGTTCGTCACGGGGTGCGGAAACCCCGGAAGGTCACGGTCCTGCGGGTGCGGAAGCCGAGCCGCTCGTAGAGGGCGATCGCGCCGGTGTTCGCCTCGGCCACGTGCAGGAACGGACGCTCGCCGCGGGCCACGATCCGCGCGACGAGCGCGCCGACCAGGCGGGCCGCGTGGCCCCGGCCGCGTGCCTCGGGCGCGGTGCACACGGCGCTGATCTCGGTCCAGCCCGGTGGCCGCAGCCGCTCGCCCGCCATCGCGACCAGCTTCCCGCCGTCGAAGACGCCGAGGTAGGCGCCCATCTCGCGGGTACGCGCCCAGAACGGCCCAGGTCGCGTCCTGGCGACGAGGTCGAGCATGTCCGGGACGTCGTCCGTGCCCAGTTCGGTGACGTCGCCGGGGGCGGCGGGGATGCGGTCGTCGCCCCAGATCAGCTGGCGGCCGTCGAGGGCGAACACCGGCTCCCAGCCGGACGGCGGGGTCGCCGGGGAGCTGAACAGGTCGGCCAGCTCGCCCGGCCCGAGCAGCCGGGCCAGGTCGGCCCACGCCCGCTCGTCCGGCTCGGCCGGGACCGAGGAGAAGGTCGCCACCTCCGCCCGGTACGTGGCCGCCGCGCCGAGCCGCCGGGCGAGGTGCGCGTGCCGGCCGCGCAGTGACGCGGCGACCGGGTCGTCGAGCGGGGTGGCGTCGCGGTCCGCCATCGTGGTGTGCGCCTCTCGGGTGGTGCGGGGGAGCCGGCTGGAGGGACGGGGGGTCGTCCGGCGCCGGTCATCCTAGTGACCTCGCACCGGTGCTCCTGTGCCGGGCCCAGTGCCGGGCCCTGTGCCGGGGCAGCGGTAGGGCGGCGGTGGGTCAGTGGTGGGACGTGGCCTCGATCGCCTGCCTCATCTCCGCCGCGCCGTACCGCATCCGCAGGCCGACCTCGGCGGCGCGCGCGTCGGGCAGCACGTCGGTGATCCAGATCAGCCGGCCGGCCCCCTCGCCCTCCGGGCGGACCTCGAAGGAGGCGTGATGGTGGGCCAGCGGCGGCCTCGCGCCCTCCACGACCGCGTAGGCCAGGCGGCGGGCGTCGTCGTCGATCGCCACGATCAGCTCGCGGATCACGTGCCCGTCGGGGAACGTCAGGAACCGCTGGTCGCCGTCCAGCCGGGTGTCCGCGACGCGGCCCGGGAGCAGCCTTTCGTGCACGGCTCCGACGTCACGCAGGACGTCCCAGATGTGGTCGGGGGAGGCGTCGATGACGACTTCGTGCCGGATGGAGGCCATGGGGGATCCTTTTCCTTACGTACTTCATAAAGAAGCACTTCGCTATGTTAGCGAACGTCCCAGTCCTCCCTTCGCGGCGGGTAGGCGAAGGTCTGGTGGTGGGCCCAGTCGCCGCGCACGACGCGGTAGTCGTGCGCGGCCTCGCTCGCGGGATGGTCGGGGCCCACGTCGACCCGGTCGGCGACCGACCAGACGCCGTTGATCCGGTGCTCCACGGTGTAGAGGAACTCGTTGAACCCCGAGTCGGACACACACGTGTTGACGATGGTGAGCGCGCGCCGTCCCGCCGTCAGCCCCGGCGGAAGATCGACGATCTGGTTCCGCCACTTGTGGACGGCGTCCTCCAGCAGCGGCCGCCACCGTGCCGCCGGCGCGCCGTCGACGGTGACGGTCGCGTCCTGCAGGCCGACGCCGGCGTCGAGCCGGCGAGTCAGCCGTACGCCGGTGTTGGCCGGGCTGACGCTCACGGTGAACCGGCTCGACCCGCCTCGGGGGAACGCGCGGCCGTCGTCGGTGACGATGTGGCCGGGGTCCACGGCCTGGCCGGACGCGCCTTCGGGGCGCGGCTCGGGCCGTCCCGTCAGCCGCAGGGCGACGACGACGGCCAGGGCCAGCGCGGCGGCCACCGGCACGGCGATCCCGGCGAACAGCACGGCCCGCCGCGGCCCGCCGCCGCCCAGGACCGACGCTGCCCGGCCCGGCAGGACCGGTCCCGCCGGGCCGGGCGCGGCGGGCGCCGGGCCGCCGGACGCCTGCGGGCCGCGATCGTCCCAGGCTCCGGCGGGCAGCCGGCTGATCCGCACCCGGTCCCAGGCCCGCTCCCACGCGGGGAGCTGGTGGTCGGGCACGCGGCACCCCCGCAGGAACGCCACCATGACCGCCTTCTTGGGAAAGCGCCGACCGGCCAGCATGTCGGCGCACGTGCTGCGCGGCAACCGGGCGCCGCCCGACCTGTCGGCCCGCGCCTGCAACTCCCGCAGCGACACGTCGGCCCGGGCGAACTGCTCGGCCAGCAGCCGCACCAGGTCCTCGTGACAGGTCACCGACTCCGGGCCGGTGGCCTCCGCGGCGCCCGGCGGCGGTCCGCCGTCGTGGACCTCGCTCATCGCTCCCCACCCCGCCCTCTCTTGACCGGACCGTAAGGCCACGCAGACCAGCGACAGAAAGTGTACGGACGGTCGCGCCGCGTGTCCGGGTTCTCGTGGCCCGGCCGTTGCTACGCTCCTGTGCCGTGCGGGAGACGCGGCTCGACACTGCTCGGATCCGGGCGGCACGCCCGATGATCGACCCCATGTTCCTCGACACCCCGCTGTTCCCCTGCCCGGCGCTGGAGCCCCACCTCGGGTGCGCGGTGAGCGTCAAGCTGGAGACGGCGAACCCGGTGCGCAGCTTCAAGGCCCGCGGCACGGAGCTGGTCGCCGGCCTGCTCGCCGACGGCGGCGCGCGGGCCGTGGTGTGCGCCAGCGCGGGCAACCTCGGCCAGGCCCTCGCCTGGTCCGGCCGCCGGCGGGGGCTCGACGTCACCGTCGTGGCCCCCGTTCCGCGCCCGCCGCCAAGCTCGACCGCATCCGCGCCCTCGACGCCGGGCTGGAGCTCGTGGACGGCGACTTCGACCTGGCCCGCGCGCGGGCGGCGGCCATGGCCGGGCACGACGGCATCCGGCTGGTCGAGGACAGCCTCGACGTCGAGACCTGCGAGGGCGCGGCGACCATCGGCCTGGAACTGGCCGGGGCCGTGCCGTCGTTCGACGCCGTGCTGATCGCCCTGGGCGGCGGGGCGCTGGCCACCGGCGTGGGGCACGTGCTGAAGGAGCTCGCGCCCGGCGTCGACGCCTACCGCCGCTGGATCGGCGCGCCCATTCCGCCCCTGCCGTAGCCCACGACCGCTCAGCGTTTCTCCTGGGGTTCGCCGGCCAGCCAGTCCCAGCTGGTGATCGTGGTGCGCATCAGGCGGGCGGCGGTGGACAGGTGGCTGTCGGCGCCCCAGAACAGGGTGAGCGTACGGCGGCAGTCGGGGTCGTCGACGTCCACCCAGGTGAGCGGGGCGCGGGTGGTGGAGCGGCGGGCGAGCGACGGGACGAGCCCGATGCCCAGCCCCGTGCTGATCAGGTCGGCGATGGCGCTGGGCTCGTCGCCCTCGCAGACGATCCGCGGCGTGCGGCCCCTGGCGGCGAAGAGCCGGTCGAGCAGCCGGCGTTGCCAGTGTCCCTTGCGGGCGGTGACGAAGGGCTGGTCGGCCAGCTCGTCGATGGTCACCGACGTACGGCCGGCCAGCGGGTGGTCGAGCGAGGTGACCAGCCCGACCGGCTCGTCCAGCAGCTCGGCCGCCTCCAGCCCGTCGGTGTGGATCGGCTGGGAGGCGACGCACAGGTCGAACTCCTGGGCGCGCAGGCGGCGGGTCATGTCGTCGGCGGGGGCCCAGTGGAGCTCGATCTCGACGGAGGGATGGGCGCGCTTGTAGGCCGCGAGCGGCCCGGTGAGGGTCAGGAAGGTCTCCGAGGCCAGGCGTACGGTGCCGAAACCCTCGCCGGCGGCCTCGGCGACGGCTCGCCGTCCGGCGTCGAGCTCGCCGAGCGCCCGTTCGACGAAACCGCGGAACAGCATGCCCGCGCCGTTGAGCCGGAGCCGGCCGCCGCGGTCGAACAGCGGCGTGCCCAGCTCGCTCTCCAGCCGTGCGATCGTCCGGCTCAGGGACGGCTGCGCGACGCGCAGCTCCTCGGCGGCGGCGCTGAGGTGTTCGAGCCGGGCCACCACCAGGAACTGGCGGAGCGCGTTCAGATCCATCATGCCTCCCAACGCATAACACCATAGCAATATAGATCTTGGACAAGATAACCAGGGAGCCATAGCGTCGGAGGCGTTTCACCAGGACGGACATGAGGAGGACCCCCGATGCTCAGCGTGCTCGACGGGCCGCGAGCCGATGCGGCGCGCCGCACGGCACCCGTGGGCTGGACGTTGCGGGCGACGGTCAGCGCCCACATGGTGGCGATCGCCGGGCAGCCGGTGTTCGCCGGCGTGTACCTGACCGGCGACTACGACAGCCTGCGCTGGCACTCCATCGGCGCCGACGTGGTCACCTCCGTCGGTTACCTGCAGCTGATCGTGGCGATCGTGGTGTGGGCGCGCCTGCGCCGCAGCGGGCCGTTCCTGGCCACGGCGGCGGTGGTCGCGGCCGAGACGGCGCAGTACTTCGCCGGGCTCGACGGCGCGTTGTGGCTGCACATCCCGCTGGGGGTGGCGACCGTCGCCGCGCTCACGGTGCAGTTCATCGACGTGTGGCGCCGGCCCTTCCCGCGCCGGGCGGCCCGCGATGCCTGAGCTCGACCGGCCGGCCCGCGGCGTGACCAGGCGGCAGGCGCTCGGCATCGGCGGCGCGCTCGGGCTGATGGCGGCCACCGGGCTCGGCGCCTCGGCCGCGATGGCCCGGCGGCCCTCGATCACCGGCGCCGAGCTGCGCAGCGACCTGCCGCTGCCGCCGCCGTTCCAGGTGCCGCTGCCGATCCCCGCCGTGCTGGCGCCGTCCGGCACCTCGGGCGGCGCCGACCGTTACGAGATCGTCCAGCGCGAGACGACCCTGGAGATCCTGCCCGGCGTGCGGACCCGGGCCTGGACGTACGGAGGCATCTTCCCCGGGCCGACGATCGAGGCGCGCCGGGGCCGGCCGATCACCGTGACCCACCGCAACGACCTGCCCGTGCCGACCGTCGTCCACCTGCACGGCGGGCGCACCCCGGCCGCCTCCGACGGCTACCCGACCGACCTCGTGCTGCCCGAGGGCTGGACGGAGCCCACCATGCACATGGCACACGGCTCCGGGATGGGGAACATGCGCGACCCGCGGGCAGTGCTGAGCAGGCGCACCAGGGACTACACCTTCCCGCTGGACCAGCGGCCGACGTTGCTGTGGTACCACGACCACCGGATGGACTTCACCGCCCCGGCGATCTGGCGCGGCCTGGCCGGGCTGCAGATCGTCCGCGACGACGCCGAGCAGGCACTCGGCCTGCCCGCGGGGCCGCGCGAGCTGCCGCTCATGATCGCGGACCGGGCGTTCACCGCCGAGGGCGAGCTCGCCTACCCCGCCCTCGACCCCACCCTGCGGGAGCGGCCGGGCGTGCTCGAACCGTACATAGCCGGGGTGCTCGGCGACGTGATCCTGGTCAACGGCGCCCCCTGGCCCGTGCACGAGGTGGACGCGGCCCGCTACCGGCTGCGCCTGCTGAACGCCTCCAACGCCCGCCACTACGAGCTCGAAGCCGTGCTCGACGACGGGCGGCGGCTCGACCTCGTGCAGATCGGCGCCGACCAGGGGCTGCTCGCGGCCCCCGTCACCCACCAGGTCCTGCCGATCGCGCCGGCCGAGCGCTACGACGTGGTCGTGGACTTCGCCCGCGTCCCGGTCGGCGGGCGCGTCCGGATCGTCAACCGGCTCGGCTCGGGCCGTACCAGGGACGTGATGGCCTTCCGGGTCGCGCGCGCCGCGGCCGACGACAGCCGGGTCCCGCGCGTGTTGTCCACCGACCTGCCGGAGTGGCGGCGGGCGGACGCCGTACGGGTGCGCGAGCTCTCCTTCCGCGCCGGCCGGATGCACGACGGCCGCGGCTGGCTGATCGGCGGGCTGCCGTTCGACCCCGCCCGGTCCGACGTCACCGTGGGCCTCGGGGACGTCGAGGTGTGGCGGATGGTCGCCGACGTCCACCACCCCGTCCACCTGCACCTGGTCGGCTTCCGGGTGCTCTCGCGCAGCGGCCGTCCGCCGTTGCCCCATGACGCGGGGCTGAAGGACACCGTCTCCCTGCGTCCGGGCGAGTCGGTGGAGATCATCACCCGGTTCGACGGCTACCGCGGCCGTTACCTCTTCCACTGCCACAACGCCGAGCACGAGGACATGGCCATGATGGCCAACCTCCAGGTCGTCTGACCCCCTCGCGCCACCCCGTCCGTTCACAAGGAGCGTCCCCATGCCCGCCGATCCCGGCATCGTCATCATCGGCGCCAGCCTCGCCGGCGCGCAGGCCGCGCGGGCCCTGCGGCTCGACCACGGCTACGACGGGCCGGTCACGCTCGTCGGCGACGAGCACCCCCTGCCCTACCAGCGTCCCGCGCTGTCGAAGGGCTACCTGCTGGGCACCACCGAGGCCGCCGAGCTCGACGTCCTGGACCCGCGGTTCTACGCCGCCCAGGACGTCGCCCGGCCCTCGGCGCCCCCGCCACCCTGCTCGACCTCGACGGCCGGCGGGTGAAGCTGGGGCGCAACGTGGAGCTGCCGTTCGGCCAGGTGCTGATCGCCACCGGCGCCCGCCCGCGCCGCCTCCGGGTGCCGGGCGCCGACCTCGACGGCGTCCACTACCTGCGCGACCGCGAGGACAGCGAACGCCTCGGCGCGGCCCTGCGCGCGGCCTCCGCCGTCGTCGTGGTCGGCGCCGGCTGGCTCGGCTGCGAGGTCGCCGCCGCCGCCCGCGCGCTCGGCGTGCGCACGACCGTCGTCGACCCGCTGCCCACGCCGCTCTACCACGTGCTGGGCGACCGGATCGGCGGCGCCGTCGCCCGCCGGCACCTCGACCACGGCGTCGAGCTGCTCACCGGCGACGGCGTCGAGGCGGTGCTCGGGACGGGCTCGGTCGAGGCGGTGCGCACCGTCGCCGGGCGGCGCGTCCCGGCCGATCTCGTCGTGGTCGCCGTGGGCGTCGTCCCCAACACCGAGCTGGCCGAGGCGGCGGGGCTGCGCGTCGACGGCGGCATCGTCACCGACGGCCACCTGCGCACCTCGCACCCGGCCGCGCTGGCCGTCGGCGACGTCGCCCGCCACCGGCACCCGCGCTACCTCAAACCGGTCCGGATCGAGCATTGGGACAACGCCGTCGTCCACGGGACCGCCGCCGCGGCCACGCTGGTGGGCGAGCCGGTCACCATCGACCACGTCCCGTACTTCTTCTCCACGCAGTACGGCTCCACCCTCGAATACGTCGGCCTCCCCGCCACCTCCGACCGCGTCGTCACCAGGGGCGAGCCGGGCGAGCCCGGGTTCACCGCCTTCTGGCTCGACCGCGGCGTCCCGGTGGCCGCCCTGACCATGGACGGCCAGGGCGCCGCCGCCCACCTCCGGGCCCTGGTGGCCGCCGGGCACACCGCCGATCCGCGCCGGCTGGCCGACCCCGGCCTCCCCGTGGCGGAGCTGCTGCCGCACGCGCCCACCGGCGCCTCCTGAACGGCGACGGCCCGGCTCAGACGCGGACGACCGCCGTACGGGTGTGCCCGCGGCTGCCGCCGACCTCGACCTTGACCGCCCGCTTGGACCGGCGCACCCCCCGGTCGCCCTCCTTGACCGACCTGACCGGCCACGGCAGCTTGATCCGCACCTCGTCGGCGGTCCTGGACGGGTCGGAGACGGCCAGCCGGACCCGGTGGCGGTCGTGGCGGAGCAGCACGGCGCACGGGCCGTCGGCGGCGAGCGGCCCGTGCGGGGTCTCGACGGCCCCCGCCCGCCAGAACACGGCGGCGATCAGGTCGTCCCGGCTGACGGCCTGCACCGTGCGGGAGTTGGCCAGGATCTCGACCCGCCCGCGGTAGGCCGCGGTCTGCTCGGCGGTGGCGTCGGGCAGCACGGCGTAGGCGTAGCGGGCCCGGCGCGGATCGACGCCGTGGTCGACCAGGATCGTCGTGTAGTGCCGCGTGACGGGGGTTCGGTCGCCGCCGGTGGTGGCGCCGGTGTCGATGTCGCGCCAGCGGCCGGTGCGCCGCTCGCGGATCACCTTCGCCTCGGCGCCGTCGAGCAGCGCGTATCCGGCCACGCCGGACAGGTGGACCCAGCCGTCGCCGCGGGTCAGCGGGGGATGGGCGCCATGGGTGTTGCGGTTCTCCACGACGGTCTCGACGCGGCGGCCGTCGGAGGCGGTGATGCCGGCCCCGAGGGCGATCACCCCGTCGTCGAGCAGGAACCACGCCTTCCTGGCCCGCAGCGAGGAGCCGTCGGCGATCAGCCTCATCGCCGCCACGCCGTACTCGCCGTCGAGCGCCGCGCCGCCCGCCCACGGGGTGGGCGGCCGGCGGCGCGCGCCGTGCGGGAGGTCGGCGCGCCCGCGGGTGTCGACCGTGGTGCCCGGCAGCCGGTACGGGTCGATCGTCGGCCACAGGTCGTCGTTCCAGTGGGTCAGGTCGTCGGTGTAGAGGTACGTCATGCCGTCACCGGTGTACCAGCCGTGCAGGTTCTCCTGGTTCATGCCCTCGGCCGCGCCGATGCGCTCCGAGCTCATCGCGATCGCGTACGCCCAGGTCGGACGCCGGTGCACGACCCGGTCCATGTCGGCGAAGACGTACGTGCCGGTCGTGCGGGGGCCGACCGGCACCGACGCGTCCGCCAGCAGGGCCTGCGCCCGCGCGACGCCGGCCAGCGGGGCGACCGCCGCGTACGGGACGGCCTGGTTGCGGGTGAGCCAGCCCTTCACCATCGGCCGCCAGCGCCGGGCGTGGCGCTCGGGCGCCGTCTCCAGCAGCGTCAGGATGGCCTCGACCGCCTTCTGCCCGGAGTGGTGGTCGCGGTGGCCCTGCACCGAGATCTGCCGGCCGCGCACGCAGTCCATCATCAGCCCGTCGAAGATGAACGGCGTGAACGAACGGTCGACGATGTCGTAGACGTTCCCGATGTCGCGGATCTCCCACGGTGATCTGGCGAGCATGGCGATCAGCTTGGCCACGCTCTCCAGATAGTCCACGCCGTAGCTGCCGTTGTAGGGGAACACGCCGTGCTGGATGAAGGACCCGTCGCGGTAGAAGCCGTCGCCCGGCCCGCCGGTGCGGCGCAGCAGGTCGGAGACGGCCTTCCTGGCCCGTTTGAGCAGGCGGGCGTCGTGGGTGAGCAGCCCGCGCATCGCCACCGCCATGGCCTTGCTCGCCCGGTTGGCGCCGGTCTCGACGACGCCGGGGTGGCTGACGCGGCGCTCGGGGTCGGGGCACCAGTGGCGCAGCGGACGCAGCCAGCGGCGCAGGTCGTCCTTGGGCAGCCCGTCGTAGAGCAGGGCGCAGGTGTCGGTCAGCGCGCGCGGGACGCCGATCTCCCACCAGTACCAGTTGCTGCCGCGGCGGTCGAGGCCCTCGCGGTAGGCGTGCTCGTACAGGAAGTCCAGGGCCCTGGCCGCGGTCTCGGCGACCCGCTGGTCCCGGTGCATGTCGGTGCCCGGCGTGGCCCAGCCGAGCGCCAGCGTGCGCATGCGGTTGTAGGCGCGGTTGAAGTTGCCCGTACGGGGGTCGTCGAGCGGCAGGTCGGGCCAGAGGCTGGGCCGGCCGGGAGCGGGGTTCATCTTGCGCAGCACCGCGTTGGCCGAACCCTCGACGGCCTGCGTCTTGTCCAGGTAGGCCGGGTCGTACGTGGCGCCGGCCAGCAGGCTCACCCATCGCTCCCGGGCCGCGTCGAACGCGGCGGCGCCGGCCGCCTCGGCCGGCTTCTCCCACAGAGCGATTCCGGCCACGGCCGCGGCCCCCAGCAGGGCGGACCGGCGGCTGAGGGGGTGGGTCATGGAAGCCTTTCGACAATCAGCCATCTACCAGATGAAAAGATCCTATGTCGGTGACAGGGGCGATCATTTCGCCTTCGCGACGGGGTACCCGGCATCAACCACATTGAACTGCCATGAACCGTATTGAACTGTTCGCTCCGGCGATCGATCATCGAGGGCAGTAGCGCTTCCTCGCGTCAGAGAGGATCTCCATGATTCGCCGCGCATCGCTCGCCGTCCTGCTCGCCCTCGGCGCCCTCACCGTCGTCGGCTCGCCCGCCCAGGCCCGCGCCTGCCAGATCGACTTCCACTGCGAGACGTACTACTACAGCGACTCCACCCGCACCACGGTGGTCGGCGTCAAGTACGAGAACTGCGTGGGCGACGTGACGTGGGTGGGCACCCGCGGCTCGTACCCGCAGTTCTACGAGACCCCCTGCTAGGCGCCGCCCGCGAACCCCTGACGCCGTAGCGGGCTAGTAACGGGTGTAAGCCCGCTACGGCGATAGGACATCGATGGGCCCACCTGACCTGCTCGGCGACGAGAGAGACGACGCGCTGCTGGTCGCGCGTTCCCTGGAGGATCCCGGCTGCTTCGGCGAGGTGTTCCGCAGGCACGCCCCGCCGTTGCACCGCTACGCCGCCCGGCGCCTCGGCGGCGACCTCGCCGACGACATCGTGGCGGAGACGTTCCACACGGCCTTCAGGATCCGCGCCCGTTACGACCCCGCCCGGGGCGAGGTGCGGCCGTGGCTGTGGCGGATCGCCACCAACCTGATCAGCCGGCACCACCGGTCCGAGCTGCGCATGTTGCGCGCGCTGACGCGCACCGGCGTGGACCCGGTGCTGGACGGTCACGCCGATCGCGTCGCCGAGCAGGTCAGCGCGCAGGCGGAGAGCCCTCGGCTGGCCGCCGCGCTGGCCGCCTTACGCAAGGGCGACCGCGACGTGCTGCTGCTCACCGCCTGGGGCGAGCTGAGCTACCAGCAGGTCGCCGACGTGCTGGACATCCCCGTGGGCACCGTGCGCTCGCGCCTGAACAGAGCCCGGACGAAGGTGCGCGAAGCGCTTGGAGGAACCGCCGATGCGTGAGATCGAGCAGATCGAGCGGATGAGGTCGCAGATCCCGCTGCCCGACCCCGGCGAGCTGGCCGCCCGGATCGGCTGGCGGCCCGGAGAAGCCGCGCGGTCACGGCGCGGGCGCGGGCGGCTGCTGGTGCTCGCGCCGGTGACGGCGATCCTCGCGGCCGTCCTGCTGGCGGTCCTGTCGGCGCTGCCGCCCGGAGTGGTGACGTCGTACGCCAACGCGGCCATCGCGGTCACCCGGGAGGGCGACGCATGGGTGGCCAGAATCAAGGACCCGCTCGCCGAGTCCGCCATGTACGCCGAGGCGTTCACCGCCGTGGGCCTGGACGTCGAGCTTCAGCTCGTACCGGCCTCGCCCGCGCGGGTGGGGGACCTCATCCTGGTCAGGGGCGTCCGGCCGGCCGGCGAGTTCCAGGGCGGCCTGGAACCCGAAGGCTGCCGGATCGGCCAGGCGGGGTGCCGGCTCACCTTCCGCGTCCCCGCCGGCTTCGAGGGGCCGGTGCGTGCCCAGCTCGGCAGGCCCGCCGTCCGCGACGAGCTCTACCGGGCGGCCGCCGGGGCGACGGAGCCGGGCGAGAGGCTCGAAGGCGTCACGGTGAAGGACCGCCGGGTGGGCGACGTGCGCGCCGAGCTCCGCGGACGCGGCCTGGAAGCCGTCTACGAGCGGGTGCGCGACGATCCCGGCAACACGGAGATCAACTTCATCGACGGCATGAAAGGGAAGTTCCAACTCACCTATGAGCCCGTCGGCGCCGCCGACGTCGGCGACGACTGGCTCGTCTGGGAGGCGCTGGCGTACCGCGAGGGCGTGGTGAAGCTCCAGGTCACGCCCCGCCCGCTGCGCCCGGTCGGTGCTCGGGGCTGACCGGCTCACACGGTGATCACGACCTTGCCGAACGGCCCGCCCGACAGGTAGTGGCGGTAGGCGTCGGGCGCCCGGTCGAAAGGGAAGACACGGTCGATGACCGGGCGCAGGCGGTTGGCCTCGATGAGCCGGTTCATGGCCAGGAACTGCGCGCGGCTGCCGACGGCGATGCCCCGGAGCGTGGCTCCCGACCGGAAGACCGCCCGCGCATCGAGGGGCGGCGGGTCGCCGAGGACGAACCCGACGCTGGCGACCTGGCCGCCGATCGCGGTGGCCGCCAGCGACAGCCCGAGATCGCCGACGACGTCGATGACGTGTTCCGCGCCCTCGCCCGCGGTCAGCTCGCGCACCCTGGCCGCCCAGTCGGGGGTGGCCAGGTAGTCGACGACCTCGTCGGCGCCCAGCGCGTACAGGCGTTCGGCCTTGGCCGGGCTGCTGGTCGTGGCGATCACCCGGGCGCCCAGCGCCTTGGCGAACTGCAGCGCGAACAGCGACACCCCGCCGGTGCCCTGGGTGACGACGGTCCGGCCGGGCAGCGGGCCGGAGCCGTCGCCGGTCAGGGCGTTCCAGGCGGTGACCGCGGCGCAGGGGAGCGTCGCGGCCTCCTCGTAGGACAGGTGGGCCGGGATCGGCACGAGCGCGTGCTCGTCGAGCAGCGCGTACTCGGTGAGCATGCCGTCCAGCGAGCCGCCGAGCTGCGGCAGGTGCCGCAGGGCGAACGGGCCGTCCTGCCAGCTCGGGAAGAGGGTGGCGGTGACCCGGTCGCCGACGCCGACCGACTCGACGCCGGGGCCGGTCGCGACGACCTCGCCGGCGCCGTCGGAGACCGGCACCACGTCCGGTTTCACCGGGAGCACGTAGTCGCCGCGCAGGATCATCAGCTCGCGGTAGCTGAGGGAGGTGGCGCGTACCGCGACCACCACCTGCCCGGGGCCGGGAGTCGGGACGGGGTGTTCCTTGATCGACAGGCCGTCGACGCCGGCTCCGCTGTCGACGTGGTAGCTGCGCATGACGTCCATCAGGCGGTGGCCAGGGGAACTTCGCCGGCGGTCTTGCTGAAGCCGAGTGCCTCGACGATCCGCCCGTCGCGGACGCGCATGAGGTTCACGCCGCTGACCCAGTCGGAGGGGCCGGGGCCGTAGCGGTAGTGCCAGTGGATGGTGGCGCGGTCACCGGCGACGATGACCTCCTGCGGCTCGAACGCGCTGGTCAGGTCGTCCACGAGCGCGCCCCACCAGTCCAGGCACGCCTGGCGGCCGGTGACGCGTTCGCCGGTGGGGGCCGGCTGGACGGACTCCATCACGCAGTCCTCGGCGACCAGGTCGTCGAGCAGGCCGCGGTCACGCTCGACGAAGGCCCGGTTGAAGCGCTCCATGACGTCGGCGGTGGATGGGAAGGACACGGTTCCTCCAGAAGGAAGCGGGTAGATCGATCAGTCTATCTATGTATATCGACCGGTTGATCTACTCGTCAACCCGTGGCAACCTGAAGGCATGACAGTTCGTACGGGACCGGGCCCCCGGGAGCGCCTGCTGACGGCCGCCGACCAGCTGATCTACAGCCAGGGCGTCAACGTCGGCGTCGACGCCCTGCTCAAGGCGGCCAACGTGGCCCGGCGCTCGCTGTACGAGCACTTCGGCGGCAAGGACGGCCTGATCGTCGAGGTGCTCAGGTCGGCCGCCGACGCCGACGCCGCCGACTACCGCCGCACCATGGACGCCGCCGGCCACGACCCGCGCGAGCGCCTGCTGGCCGTCTTCGACCGGATCGGCGAGATCGTCGCCATGCCCGGCTTCCACGGCTGCCGTTACCTGGCCGCCGACCTCGGCCTGACCGACCCCGGTCACCCCGCGCACGAGATCACCCGCGACTACCGCCGGCACGTGCACGAGCTGCTGGCGCGCGAGCTGACCGCGCTCGGCCACCCGCGTCCCGACCACGCCGCCGACCAGCTCCTCATCCTCATCGACGGCACCCTCGCCGTCGGCGCGACCCGCCCCGGCACCGCTCCGGCCGCCGCCGCCCGCGAGCTCGCCGAACACGTCATCGCCCCCTGACGGGCGGCGCGCGGTCTTCGGAGGTCGTGGGCGGTGCCTACCCGGCCGTCACGGTCAGGGTGGTGTGCGGGCCGGTCGTCGCGCCCTCAGGGCCGACCAGGTCGAGCGCGAAGCCGTCCGACGTGCTGCGGCCCAGCAGGCGTGCCGGCTGCCCGCAGAACAGCGGCCGGTTGTTGCGGTGCGCGACCCGCCTCACCCGCTCGGGACGCCTCTCCAGCCGCAGCGTCTCGGCCAGGGCGAGGGTCATCAGCGGCCCGTGCACCAGCAGGCCGGGATATCCCTCCACGCGGGTGGCGTACGGCCAGTCGTAGTGGATGCGGTGGGCGTTGGCGGTGGCGGCGGAGAACCGCATGAGCAGGGTCGGATCGGTGTCGAAGTGCCACTCCCAGGTGCCCGCCCTGCGGAACGGGGAACCGGCGGCACGCGCCGCCACGGCCTCCTCGGCCGTCGCCGCCGGGCCGGTGGGCGCCACGGCCTCGCGGTAGATCAGGTCCTGCCGCTCCTCCAGCCCGGGACTGCCGTCCTGGTCGGTCAGCCGGGTGCGCACGACCACCACGACCAGCCGTCCCGACCGCCCGGACTTCTCGGTGACCGACTCCACCGTGCTCTGCCTGCGTACGGTCTCGCCGACCCGCAGCGGCCCGTGGAACACGACCTCGCCCCCGGCGAACATCCGCCGCGGCAGGCCGACGGGCGGCAGGAACGAGCCGCGTACGGGATGCCCGTCGCCCCCCAGCACGGACGAGACGGGCCAGCGCGCCAGCGCCGCCCAATGCCAGAGCGGCGGCAGCTCCGCGCCCGGTCCCGGGACCGGCACGCCGTCGTCGAACAGGGCCGCGAGCGCGGCGACCGGCGACGGGTCGACCAGCTCGTCACTGACGACAGTCGACGGCTCCCACCCCTGCACGCTGCTACCGCCCTCCGCCGTGACCGCCGCGAACCACGGTACGCCCCGGCCGGGCCCGCAGGGCAGAGCGCGGTCGCCCCGGGGGGAGGGCGAACGTCAGCGGGCGGTGATGATGCCGCCGGGCAGCAGGGCGCCGAGGGTGGACGTGTCGTTGACCATGTTGAACACGTCCAGCACCGGCTGGAGCAGCGCGCCGACGGGCCCGCCGGCGGCCAGCGAGTCGGCGGCGGCCGGGGTGGTGAGCGCGACGGTCAGCAGCGCGCCACCGGCCATGGCGCAGGCGATACGGCCCTTGAGTTTCATGGACACCTCCATGGGAGTTACCGAGAGTAATCGTCCAGCACTCTATGTGACAAGCGGGCGTCCGGCCGGTAAGGCGCACGGTCAGGGCTGGACGGGCAGCATGACCTCCACCGTGGTGCCCGCGCCCGGGGCGCCGCTGACCAGGCAGATCCCGCCCAGTTCGGCCGTGCGCTCGCGCATCGAGGTCAGGCCGACGCCGGACCGGTGCTCCGGCGGCAGGCCCCTGCCGTCGTCGGCGACCAGCAGCCGCAGCGCGCCGGGCTCGCGGCGCAGCTCGACCCGGACGCGGGTGGCCCGCGCGTGCCGCCGCACGTTCGTCAGCGCCTCCTGCGCGATCCGGTAGACGGCCACCTCGACGGCGGCGGGCAGGCCGGTCAGGTCGCCCTCGGCGATCACCTCCGCGGCTGGGCCGTCCGGCGCGGCCAGCGCCCGTACGGCGGCGGCCAGGCCCAGGTCGTCCAGGGCGGGCGGGCGCAGGCCGTAGACCAGCTGCCGCAGGTCGCCCGTGACGGCGTCCATACCGGTACGCAGCTCGCGCAGCAGCCCGTCGGCCGCCTCCGGCGAGCTCTTCAGGCTGAGACGGGCCATGTTGACGGTCATGGCCAGCCCGCTGAGCGTCTGGCCGAGGCCGTCGTGCAGGTCCCGGCGCAGCCGGCGGCGCTCCTCCTCGCGGGCGGCCAGCATACGTTCGCGAGAACGTTGCAGGTCGGCGGCCAAGCGGACCGCGTGGGCCACGTCGGCCGCGTACGGGACCAGCGTGTCCAGCACCCGCTCGTCGTGCGCGGCGGGGAAGCGGCGCGCGGCGGGCGGGCCGACCAGGAGCCGCCCCACCCATTCGCCGTGCCAGATCAGGGGCACCTCGCGCGGGGAGTCGCCGACCTGCCCGCGGTCCGTGCTCGCCACGCTGACCGGGTGGCCGGGCTCGCCGCTGGTCACCTCGATGGCGACGCCGCGTACCGCCAGGCCCTCGCGCAGCACGCCGATCACCGCCGCCAGCGCCTGCGCCGGATCGCCCCGGCGCACCTCCTGCGCCAGCCGCTCGGCCAGCACGCGCGGATCGCCCACCGGCCCGTAGAGCAGGCGGTCGACCGCGCGCTGCAGCGCCCGCCGCAACGGCTGGAAGAACGCGCCCGTGAGCAGCGCGGAGGCGAGCCCGGCGACCTGGTGGTACCCCGACACCAGCAGGCTCGACAGCGTGGCCACCCCGAAGTAGACCCCGCCGACCACGGCCAGCAGCCCGGCGGCGACGAACGTCCGGCTGACGACGGTGTCTATGCCGTAGAGCCGGTAGCGGGTCACCGAGATCACCATCGACACGGGGATGATCGCCGCCCACCCGATCGACAACCAGTACAGCTCCGGCACGACGACGCCGGCGAGCATGAAGACGATGTACCCGCCGAAGGAGAACAGCGGCCAGCCGATCTGCCGCCGCACGACCGGGTCGGCCCGGCGGAAGCGCAGCAACATCGACCACGCCGCCAGCGGCAGCGTCGAGAGGATCCCGGTCCAGGCCACCACCGTCACCACCGGCCAGATCGGCGCCAGCTCCGGGACCTGTAACGGGTTGGGGATGACCGCGGGCAGCGGATAGCCCTCGGCCGGCGGGTCGGGACGCAGGAACATGTGGGCCAGCTCCACCGCGGTCGACACCGCGCCGAGCAGCACCACCAGACGCCAGCGCCGCGACGGCAGCCTGCCGTCGGGGGAGTACAGCGGCAGCAACATCTCCAGCAGCAGCCCGGACACCGCCCAGCCGACCTGCGCGGGGAACCTCAGCAGCCCCGCCAGCGCGAGATCCCTGCCCGCCGCGGCGGCCAGCATCGCCGACTGGCAGAACGTGTTGACCGCGCCGCCGAGACCGCCCGCGCACATCAGCCACGCCAGCCTGAGCCGCGGCCGGTGCACGATGAGGAACGCGCTGAAGGCCGGGAAGGTGACCCCCGCCGCGGCCAGCGGGCTGAAGATCTCCGGCAGCCGCCACTCCGGCGGCAGCGCCGCGTACATCAGGACCGCCGCGAGCACCAGCACCGGCGAGACCACGGCCATGACGACGGCGACCACCCGGGCTGCCCACGCCATCCGTCCCCGCCTTCCGGCTGCCGTTCCCGCCCGACCCTAGCGTGCCCGCGGAACGGTCCGCCATGAGCGGGCCCGCCGGCCGGATCGACCGGCGAGGAGCGGGTCAGCGCAGTGACCGCAGCAGGACGCTCCGGTCGAGGACGTCGACGGGCCACGTACGGGAGCGCAGGGTGCCCCGGTCGCGGTAGGCGCGCATGATCGCGACGTGTTCGGGCAACCGGACGAACCCCCGCAGATCCTCCTCGCTCCGCCACACCGACAGCGAGCCGACCCGGCGGCCGGCGAGGTCCGCCCAGAGCCACATGCCCACCGCGCCCGGCAGGCCGGGCCAGTGGCGGCTCAGGGACCGGCCGTGCCGGGCGATGCCGGGCAGGTCGAGCAGCCGCCGCATGCGGAAGTCCGTCAGGGCGGCGACCAGCGGCCCCGGGCGGTCGCTCTCGGGGCCGGGGATCCAGCGTGAGGTCAGCATGCGGCGCACGGCCCGGCGGTGGTGTCGGATGTCATGCCACCAAACTATATTAACGACCGATCGTTTGTATATCTGGGTGGCGTTCAGGCGCGGCCGGGGGAGAGGGCGCCGGCCAGCTCGCGCCAGTGGGGCATCGCCGTCCGGCCCGGCTCGATCCCGATCACCTGCACGGCGACGTGGTCGGCGCCCGCGTCCACGTGTCCGCGCAGCTTGCCGACGACGGTGTCCAGGTCGCCCCAGAAGACGAAGTCGTCCACCAGGCGGTCGCTGCCGCCGCCGGTGATCTCGTCCTCCGCGTACCCGAGCCGCCGGAACTTCGCCACGTTGTACGGGGTGCTCAGGTAGGGGCGCAGGTGCGCGCGGGCGGCGGCGCGGGCCTTGGCGGGGTCGGTCTCGAACAGCACCGGATGCTCGACGGCCAGGAAGGCGTCCGGGCCGAGGAGCCGCCGTGACTCGGCGGTGTGCGCGACGTTGACGTGGTAGGTCTGCGCGCCCGCCGCGCGGTCGCGGGCCAGTTCGAGCATCTTGGGTCCGTACGCGGCCAGCAGGCGGCGCACGCCTGACTTCGGGACGGGGTTGACGGTCTCCAGCTCGTCCAGCTCGTCGAGGTAGGCCCGCATGGCCGTCAGCGGGGTCGTCCCGGCGCGGGGCTCGCCGCCGAAACCCAGGCCGAGGACGTGCCGGTCGGGGTAGGCGTCGGCCAGCAGCAGGGCCGCGCCGTACGTCCACCTGGCCTCGCGGGCCCAGATCTGGGCGATGCCGTTCACGATGTGCATCCGCCGCGTGCACGACAGCAGGAAACCGGCGTGCGTGAGCGCCTCGCGGCCCAGGAGCTCGGGCATCCAGAACGCCCCCCACCCCTGCTCCTCCAGCTCCTGGATCGACTCGCGCATGTGCGCGGCCGGCACGTGCTCGAAGTCGAACGTGTAGATCCCGTACGTGCCGAGGTCCAGGCCGTCGATGCTGCCCATGGGACATCCCCTCATCGTCATGTCGATCGTTAGAAGGATAGACATATCGCAAAATGTCGATATATGGAAACCGGCCTCTGCCGTAGGCGAGCGGGTGCGGCTCCTACAGCGTGCGGCCGAGCGTGGCGACGAGCTGGGCGATGCGCCGCTCGTCGCGCTTGTAGTGCGTCCACTTGCCCACGCGGGTGGCGCGTACCAGCCCCGCGCGCTGCAGCTCGCTCAGGTACGCCGACACCGTCGACTGCGCCAGGCCCACCCGGGCCTGGATGTGCGTCACGCACACGCCGACCTCCATCGGGTCGGCGATCGCTCCCTCCAGGGAGAAATGGCGCCCCGGCTCCCGCAACCACGACAGCAGCCGCAGCCGGATCGGGTTCGCCAGCGCCCGCAGCGCCTCGGACAGCTCGGAATCGGTCATAAGTGGAGCCTCCGCCATGGACGCGATCATAGTGAGTCATCGACGTATCGCGGTAACCCGATGCGTGCCAGCTCGGAGGCGGTGGGGTTTCCCAAGGCGAGGCAACGCCTCGGGAGATTTTCCGCACCCGCAGTAATCCATCCAGTCAAGACGATTGCCTCAAATAAGGCGATCGCCTTATATTCCGAAGTGTCGGGCTTTCAAGCTGGAGGACGCATGACCGCTGACGCGATCCCCGATTTCCCCTTCGACCGCCCCACGGCGCTGGAACCGCCCCCACAACTCGCCGACCTGCGGGAGAAATGCCCCGTGGCCCACGTACGCCTGCCCAGCGGCGACGTGGCGGCCCTGGTGACCAGGTACGACGACGCCCGCGCCGTCATGGCCGACCCCCGCTTCAGCCGCGACCTCGCCCGCGAGGGCGCCGCCCGGCTGTCCACCACCGAGGACGGCGGCCTGTTCAACCGGCGCAAGGACGCCGGCGACATCGGCGAGGGCGAGGGCCACATGCGCTGGCGGCGCCTGCTGAGCCGCTGGTTCACGGCCCGGAAGATGGAGGTCTGGCGCCCCCGGGTCCAGGCCATGGCCGAGGACCTCCTCGACTCCATGCTGGCCAAGGGCTCCCCGGGCAACCTGTCGTCCGGCCTGGCCCTGCCCCTGCCGGTACGGGTCATCTGCGCGCTGGTCGGCGCGCCGAGCTCGGACCAGGACAAGTTCGCGCACTGGTCGCGCACGATGCTGACCCTGACGCGCAACACGCAGGAGGAGGTCGACACGGCCTACCGGGAGTTCAACGCGTACGTGTCGGACCTGATCGACCGCAACCGCGCCGACCCCGGCGACGACCTGCTCAGCGAGCTGACCCAGATCACCGACGCCGAGGACGGCAGGCTCAGCCAGGACGAGCTCATCGCCACCGTGCGCGGGCTGCTGCTGGCCGGCCACGAGACCACGTCCAACATGATCGCCATCATGACGGCGATGTTGCTGTCCGACCGGCAGCGCTACGAGGCCGTGATCGACGACCCCGACCTGGTCCCGGGTACCGTGGAGGAGGTCCTGCGGCTGGACAGCACGTTGTCGGCCATCGGCGGCGTGCCCCGCTTCATCACCGAGGACGTCGAGCTGAGCGGGATCACCGTGCCCGCCGGCAGCACGCTGATCCCCAACATCCCGGCGGCCAACCGCGACCCGGCCAAGTTCGCCGACCCCGACCGGTTCGACCCGCGCCGGGAGAACAGCGGCCAGCACCTCACCTTCGGCGCCGGCCGCCACTACTGCCTCGGCCAGCCGCTGGCCAGGGTGGAGCTGCAGGTCGTCCTGGACCTGCTGACGCGGCGGCTGCCCGGCTTGCGGCTCCGCGACGACCCCGGCGAGCTGCGGCTGCGCACGGGCGGCCTGTCCGGCGGCCTCCAGGACGTATGGGTCACCTGGTGACCCGCTGACCTCCGCCGGCGGCATGGGATAGCGTTCGGGGACGGTGGTGGAAACGAGATCGAGGACCGGTCATGGACGTCAGTACGGCGGTCGCCGCGCCGTCTCCCCGCTCGATCCGGGCCAAGGACAGGATCATGCAGACCGCGGAGCGGCTCTATGCCGAGCACGGCTTCGCGCACGTGTCGATCAGGATGATCCGCGAGGCCGCGGGCCAGCGGAACAAGTCCGCCGTCCAATACCACTTCAGCACCCGTGACGAGCTGATCCACGCGATCCTGTCCCGTCACGCGGCCGCCATCGACCGGCACCGCCTGCCGATGGTGGCCGCGCTGGAGACGTCGGGCGAGGTGTCGCTGCGCGACTGGATCACGTGCGCGATCGCGCCGAGCATCGAGCACCACATCGAGCTGGGCACCCCGTCCTGGTACGGGCGGTTCCTCGCCCAGGCCGTCGTGGAGCCGTCCCTGCGCGAGTACGCGGCGCGGGCGACGTTGAGCACGCCCTCGTTCCGCCGGCTGGAGCTGCTGCGCCCGCCGTCGATGCGTGACCGGGAGCGCGAGCTGTCCGAGCGGCAGACGGCGATGATCCGGCTGCTCGTCGTCCACATGAGCGCCGAGCTGGAGGCCGACCTGGCGGCCGGCCACGCCGCCGCCGGTTCAGTCGAAGAATCCTGGCGGGCTCTGGGCGAACATCTTGTCACCGCCGTCTGCGGACTCAGCGGCGCCCTGCTGCCTTAGAGAGTCCCTGTCCGGTACGCGCACGATCTCCCCGCCGGTGCCGCGAGGGGCGCCGTAGTGGCGGACCGCCTGGTAGTACAGCTTGGCCAGCGCGTTGCAGCTCGGCTGACGGAAGATCGAGTACTGGGTGCACACCTGCTTGAGGTCGAAGAAGAACGCCTTGTCGATGCGCTCCTTGTTCGCCGGGAAGTCGCCGACGGCCTGGTAGTTCCGGTAGCCGAAGTCGTGCCGCCGGCACGGGATCGAGAAGTCGAAGCCCATCGGCTGGTCGGGGCTGCTCGTACAGCCGTCGCTCGACCAGTCGAAGTCGAAGTCGGCCCACGACCCCCGGTCGGCCCAGGCGTCCCGCCAGGCCTCGGCGCTGGAGGCGGTGGGTTGCGTGAACCCCGAGAGCGCGGAGAGCTTCTCCTCCAGCGTCACCGCCTGGGCCGGCGGCGCGACCGCGAGGGCGGCGACCAGCGAGAGAGCGAGCGGGACCGGCGCCACGAGAGCCCGTCTGACCATGGGAACCTGCCTGTTTCGACCGGGACGGGAACATTTCATGGTCAGGTTCGCCCGCCGGCCCGCCGCGACCTGGGAATTCCGGGAAAACCCGTGGCAAAGGTCGTGTCCGCTTTCTGAACCGCGGGCCGGCCGTTCATCGTCCGAGGCCGGGGTGGTCAGGCGTCGGCGTCAGCCCAGGCCGTCGGCGTGGTTCATCTCCTCGGCCTGGGCCAGGGCCTCGGCCAGCGGCGGGACGTCCCAGACCGTGCGTTCGGCGTCCGTGGTGACGGGGTCGACGCGGTAGAGGGACCAGCGGCCGCCGGTGTCGACGTACTGGGTGCCGTAGCGCTGGGGCAGGCCCATGTGCAGCAGCCACCGGTCGAGGGCCGAGGCCGCCAGCCGGCGGGCGGGCCGGCAACCGGCGTCGGCCGCCCGCCGTGCCAGCTCGAAGGCCAGGTGGTAGTGCTCGGCCAGCCCGCCGTGCTGCATCACCGTGGCCAGGTGGTAGTAGTCGCCCGGCGAGCGCACCTCTCCGGCCGCGAACTTCTCCATGCAGCGCGCCCGCCGGGCCAGGCCGCGCTCGTCGCCGTCGCCGGGCACGCCGTCGCGCCGGTCGTCCTGGTCGCGTTCGAACAAGTCACGCAGCTCCGGATCGCCGGGCGCCTCGCGGTCGGGGTCGGCGAGCTTGGCGAGGATTTCCGGAAGGCTGAACATTTGGCTGCGCGGCGCGGCCGACCATCTGCGCGCCGCTCGCGCGCGGCCCTTTCCAGTACGGTTATCCGCCACGTCTGCCAGCGTGCCGGGACAACCCGGGGCGCGCAAGACGGCGCCACGCCGCAATATAGGGAAAATGTAGGGCCCTCCCCGTTGACGCTTTATTGGGCCGGGGCGATGATGGCCGCGAAAGGGGCGCCCGCGCCTCCGCCGGAAATGAGGGAATGCGTGACCCTGCTTAAGGATGCGAATACTCGACACCCCGGGGCGCCTGCCGGCGTGCCCGCCAGGCGCCGTCACGCGGCCGTGAGCTGCGGGTTTTTGGCAGGTGGTGGCAGGGGCTGAGGAGATGAAGCCCGCGCCTGGTGCTCCGGCGCTCCTTCACGCCGGCCGGCCCGAGTTCGCCGCCGATTTCCGGGCGCATGAATTCATGCCCTTCGGCCCGGAGGTCCCGTCCATTGACTCGGGGTGGTGCGGAATTCTAGAACGGTCATCGTCGGGAAGCGTTTCCGGCACGGCCGCCGATAACGCACGGTGGATGTGGATCGCGATATTACGCAGAAGCCGCGCGGGCAAATGGCTCGGCCGCGCGAGGGCGTACCAGGAAGCGCATGGCATTCCGGGCCCGCCGCTCACCGGCGGCGCGGCATGAGTGATCTCGTCACCTCCGCCGCGGACGCCCTGCGCGCGCTCGACGAGGCGCTGCTCGGTCTGCTGAAGGCGCTCCCGCCCGAGGACCCCGGCGCGCGGACGGAGCTCCGGGCCGAACTCGAGCGGGCGGGCGTCACGGACGAGGTCGCCGGCCGCTGCCTGCGCGTGCTGCGGATGGTGTTGTCCGGCGAGCACGCGCGCCCGAGCGACTGGATCGGGGTGACAGCGGTGTTCCAGTGCGGTTTCTGCGGCTCGGCGCCGGACCCCGCCGACCTCGTCGTCGGCAAGTCGGTCTCGATCTGCCTCGGGTGCGCGCTGCTGGCGACGGCCGGGACCGTGCGGGGCGAGCGGGAGCCGGTGGAGCGGCCGTGCGCGTTCTGCGGCGCGCGGGCCGTCCCCGCCCACGTGGGAGCCGACGGGGACATGACGGTCTGCCGCGCCTGCGGCGAGCTGGTGCTCTACATCATCGCCAGCAAGAAGCGCGCCGATTGACGCCCGGGGACGGCGGGACGGGCGTCAGCCGCCCTGGGTGTAGATCGTCCGCCACCGCGAGCACCGGCCGACGGGCCGCGCGCCGTTGCCGCGGCACACCTGCGCCCGGATCTGCAGCGCGCCGCCGACGTTCTTGCGGAAGGAGCCGGTGCCCGGCAGGCAGTTGTAGACCCCGTGCGTGCGCCAGCGGCCGTTGCTCGCGCTCTGGTACCTGATCAGGACCCACGAGCAGCCCTTGCCGCGGTCGTCGTCGAGGGTGCCGGTCACGGCCAGGCCCGACTGGCCCGCCACGACCTTGCCCCGGGCGGTCGCCAGGCCGTCGGCCGAGTGCAGGGCGCCCCACCTCCAGCTCGCGGGGTCGGCGGCAGCCGCCGTGCTCAGCGCGATCAGCGTGAGGACGGCGGCGCCCAGGGCGGTCAGGACGCGGGTCGGAAGATGGTTCGTCACCGGTCCAGGACTACCGGCCGGTACTTGTGGCCGACTTGGAAGCGGGCTGAGGCGTCAGAGTGAGGGGCAGCGGGCGGGGGCGGTGCCGTAGGCGTACCGGAGGAAGTCGACCAGGTAGGCCGACCAGGCGTTCCAGTCGTGGCCGCCCCTGCTGTAGCAGTAGCGGTGGCCGACGCCGAGGCCGGTCAGCGTGGCGTCGAACTCGCTCGCGTACGCCCCGAGGATCGGCTCGCTGACGCCTGCGGCGTCGTCGCTCGCCCTGGTGTCGTAGCCGCACGCGGCGGGCGCGGGCCCGGTGCCGTCCGGGACGCGCGGGAGGCTCGCGCAGCCGCCGGCGTACAGGGCCAGCCGTCCGTCGTAGGGGGCGTACCTGCCCTGGGTGACCAGGTCGGCGGGGTTGGCGGCGGGCCAGTCGTCGACCGTGCGGCCGTGGAAGACCGTGGTGGTGTGCGGGCCGAACAGGGTGTCCAGGCGGTAGCGGCGCTGCACCTCCTGGTCGAGGACGGGCAGCGGGCCGCCGTTGTCGTACTTGTTGACGCGGAACTCGCCCAGGTCGGTCAGCTCGATCGCCGCGCCCGACTGCCACATGGAGTCGGAGATCGTGCGCTGGGCGGGCCTGGCCCGCAGGTCGATGCCGGGCGAGAAGGCGCCGATCACCGAGAAGACGCCGGGGTGCGCGGCCGCGTACCGCAGCGTGCCGTAGCCGCCCATGGACAGGCCCGCCAGGCCGCGTCCCGACCGGTCGGCGACGGTGTTGAAGTTGGCGTCGATCCACGGGATGAGCTGCTCGATGTGGTACGTCTCCCACTTCGGCGCGAAATATCCGTCCGTACGGCCGGCCCAGTCCGCGTACCAGCCGGTCATCCCGCCGGTCGGCATCACCACGATGCCGTCGAAGGAGCCCGCGGTCCGGACAAGGGAGACGAGGTCGGCCTTGGTGGTCCACGAGTCGTAGTCGTCGCCGCCGCCGTTGAGCAGGTAGAGCGCCCGGTAGGGGGTGGCGCGCGAGGGGTCGTAGTCCTTCGGCAGGTAGACGCGGACGGTGATCGGGCGCGACAGCGGGTCGATGACCGGGGTGCCGCCGGACGGCTGGAAGATCGCCGTCGAGGTCATCGTGACGTCCCGCAGCTCCGAGTCGTCGCTCTGCGGGCGACGTCGCACGTCGAGGCAGGTGATGCCGTGGCCGTCGGGCCGGGGCAGCACGGCCGCGCACCCGGCCGCTCCGGTGGCCGCCTGCGTGGGCGCCGCCTGGGCCACCCCCGTGCCTGCGAACGTGCCTGCGAACATCAGTAATCCGGCAAGGGCGGACGTGAACCGCATCGTTCTCCTTCGGTTCGGGCTCCCGACCGCCCCAACTTACGAGGGGACCGGCGGCCGGCGCGTCAACCGCCGGACCGAAGGAGGTCAACTTCTGCCGTACGCCTCAGCGCAGATGCGCGGCCGTCCAGCAGTCGGGCGCGCCGGGCCTGCCGCACGCCGTCAGCCCGCGCAGGACCCCGGCCAGGTACGCCGTCCGGGCGTTGCCGGGGTCGTTGGACTCCTGGTGGGGGTCGGTGACGGTGTTGTAGTACTCGGGCTTCGGGTCGCCCTCGTACTCGGCGTACAGCTCTCCTGCGGTCCGTACGGCGTTGTAGGTGGGCGGCTGCGCGTTGCCCTGCTTCAGCCGGTCGGCGTCGGGGTCGGGCCTGCCGGGCGTCCGCGGGTCGGGCCTGACGTGCTCGACCAGCGCCGCCTGCCGCCAGTCGGCGACCTGCCGGCCCTGGATGAGGGGGAGCAGGCTGCGGCCGTCCCGGCTGTCGCGGATCGCCGGGGCGAGGCCGGCCATGTCGAGGAAGGTCGCGAACAGGTCCACGTTCTGGGCGATCGCGCCGGTCACCCGCCGGTCGTGCTCTCCGGTGACCGGCCGCCTCACCAGCAGCGGGACCCGTACGTCGTGGTCGTAGGGGGTGGACTTGCCGCGTACCAGGCGGTGCTGGCCGAGGTGGAAGCCGTTGTCGCTGGCGAACACGACGTAGGTGTTGCGGCGCTCCGGCTCGGTCAGCGTGGACAGCACCCGTCCCACCATGTCGTCGACCGACTGGACCATGCGGATCCGGTCACGGAAGTCCTCGCGCAGCTCCTCGGCGCGCTTCGCCTCGATCGGCGCCCGGCGGACCCAGGAGGGTTTGTCGGCGGTGTCCTCGTCGTAGGAGGGCAGGGTGGTCACGTCGATGCCGTCGCAGTCGGGGCCGCCGCAGTCGCCGTGCGGGAACTCGCCGGCCGGGAAGCGGTCCTTCGGGCGGTCGCGCGGCGCGGGCGGGAAACGCGGTTCGGTGTCGCCGGGCTTGACGTCCACCCGGTTGTGCGGGGAGAAGGGCGAGACCTGGAGGAAGAACGGCCGGTCGGGGGCGTGCTCGCGGGAACGCTCGATGAAGCCGGTCGCGCGCTGGGCCAGCTCGTCGACCAGGTAGTCGCCCCTGGAGGGGGCGATCGGGCGCCGGTCGCCCGACTCCTCCCTGACGTAGCGGGTGAGCTGGTACCTGAACTCGTTGTAGCCGCCGCCCGCGGAGACGTGCCACTCGTCCCAGCCGGTCGGCACCTGGTAGCCGGGGCGGGCGGGGTACTCGTTGATGTACTTGCCCAGGTAGCCCGTGCGGTAGCCGGCCTGGTGGAGGGAGGCGGCGTAGGTGCGGCTCTCGTGCCGGGCGAACGCCTCGTAGCCGCCGCGGTCGTAGCCCTGGTTGGTCCGTACGCCGGTGTTGTGCGGGAACTGGCCGGTGAACATCGAGGCCCGGGAGGGGCAGCAGAGCGAGTCGGACACGTAGTAGTCGGTGAACGTGGTGCCGCCTTCGGCGAGGCCGCGGACCGTGTCCATGTAGGGCAGCAGGTCGGCCGACAGGTCGTCGACGAGGAAGAAGATGATGTTGGGCCGGGCGGGGGTGTCGGCGGCCGCCGGAGGCGTGGGCGAGGCGATGAGCAGAGCGAGGACGGCGGCCACCGCCGCAGCCACACTTCTCCTGATATTTCGGGACAACGACATGCCTGCCTCGTAAACGGTGCGAAAGGGAGCAACGGCGCTGCCCAGTAATACCAGACAAACTACCCACAAACCACCAAACCACCACCTCCCCCACTCCCATCCCCCCAGCTCAAGCGGCCTGCGGTGCGAAGGGCGAAGGGGGTGAAGGGCGCCAAAGGACGCGGAGGGCGCGCAGGGCCGGAATGGCGAGGGCACGCAGGGCGGAGGGTGCGAAGGGGGGGACGCGAAGGGGGAGGACGCGAAGGGCGGTGAGCGCGAAGGGCGTGGATGAGTGCGGAGGGCGGAGGGTGTGAGGCGCGCGGAGGTGTGTGGCGGGTGGGGGGTGGGTCAGGGGGTGAGGATGCGGGTCAGGGTTTCCTGGACCGTGGCGCGGACGGTGGCCGGGTCGTCCAGGTCGAAGCCCACTACCAGGCCGTCCCTGACCAGGAGGAGGATGTCGGCGGTGCGTTCGGCGTCGGTGTGGCCGTCGGCCGCCAGGAGGTCGCGGTACAGGTCGCGGTGCCAGCGCCGGTGCTCGGCGATGGCCTTCCGTACGGGATGCGCCGGATCCGGGTACTCGGCCGCCGTGTTGACGAACGGGCAGCCGCGGTAACCGGCGCCGGACCCGAACTCGCACATGAACGCGAAGACGGCCGCCAGCGTCTCCCGGGGTGAGTCCGCGCGCAGCGTGTCGACCAGGGCCCGCTGCACCGCACCCTGCTCGGCGATGTACGCCCGGACCAGCTCGTCCTTGCTCGGGAAGTGGTGGTAGAAGGTCGCCTTCGCGACGCCCGCCGCCGCGATGATCCGGTCGATCCCCACCGAGTGCACGCCCTCGGCGTAGAACAGCCGCGCCGCCGTCTCCAGGACCCGGATGCGGGCCGGACTCGGGCGGGGGTCCTTCACCGTCTCTGCGCTCACCCCTTGACGCTACCAGACAGACCTGTCTAGTCTCAGGCTCAACGAACTAGACAGACAGGTCTGTCTAGCAAAACGAAGGGCAACCGGTCATGAGCATGTACACCGCCATCGCCACCTCGGCCGGCCGCGACGGGCGCGCGGTCACCTCCGACGGCAGGCTGGACGTCAAGCTGGCCCTGCAGAAGGAGCTGGGCGGCGACGGCGAGGGCACCAACCCCGAGCAGCTCTTCGCCGCCGGCTACGCCGCCTGTTTCGCCTCGGCCATGCGGCTGGTGGCCGGGCAGAAGCGGATCGACGTCTCCGACGCCTCCGTCACGGCGGAGATCGGCCTGTCGCCCAACGGCGCGGGCGGGTTCCAGCTCGACGCCACGCTCCGCGTCGAGCTGCCCGACGACATCGCCCCCGAGGTCGCCCGCGAGCTGGTCGAGGCCACCCACCAGGTCTGCCCCTACTCCAACGCCACCCGCGGCAACATCCCGGTCAACCTGATCGTCGAGTGACGGGATCCGCCTCCCGGAAGATCGGCCGGAGGTAGAGACGAGAGACTTGAAGTGTGACATGTTACATGCCATGCGAATCACTCTCTCCGCGGCGGCCGCCCTCCTGGCGATCGCCGCGCTCGGCGTCCCTCCCGTCTCCGCCGCGGCGGCGGAAACCGCGGCGCCACCCGCGAAAAAGGTGAGCAGGGAGATCTCCCCGCTCAGCCCGCAGCAACGCGAGCAGGCGGCGCTGCGCAGGCAGGCCGTCGAAGGGCTCTTATCCCCGGACGCGGCGGCGGCCAAGGCGCGGCCCGGCCGCTCGGTCAAGGTCGGCCACCGCTACGTCGAGCTCGCCCAGGAGCGCAAGGACCAGATCTTCGTCGTCCTGGCCGAGTTCGGCGACAAGGTGGACAACGAGACGAAGATCGACGGCCAGATCAAGTACGGCGGCCGGCCCGGCCCCCGCCACAACGCGATCCCCGACCCGCGCGGCACCGACGACAACCACACCCTCTGGCGCCCCGACTTCGACCGCGCCTCCTACGTGAAGTCCTACTTCGCGACCGGCGGCAACTCCCTGCGCGACTACTACCGCCTCCAGTCCTCCGGCCGCTACGACCTCGACGGCTACGTCAGCGACTGGGTACGCGTGCCGTACAACGAGGCCCGCTACGGCAGCGACCGGTGCGCCCCCGAGGAGGGCGGCATCTGCTGGAACAACTGGGACCTGGTACGCGACTCGGCCAACGCCTGGTACGAGGCCGAGAAGGCCAAGGGCAGGACGGTGGAGCAGATCCGCGCCGAACTGGCCGAGTACGACGTCTGGGACCGCTACGACTACGACAACGACGGCGACTTCGACGAGCCCGACGGCTACCTGGACCACTATCAGGTCGTGCACGCCGGCGTGGACGAGACCTGGGGCGGCGGCGCGCAGGGCGCGGACGCCGTCTGGGCCCACCGCTACTTCGCCTACTGGCCCGAGCGCGGCCAGGCCGGCCCCGAGGGCAACCGCAACGGCGGCACCCAGATCGGCGACACCGGCATCTGGGTCGGCGACTACCTGACGGCCGGGGAGAACAGCGGCGTCGGCCTGACCGCCCACGAGTTCGGCCACGACCTCGGCCTGCCGGACCTGTACGCGGGCGGCGGGGACAACTCGGTCAACTTCTGGTCGCTGATGTCGTCCGGCTCCTACCTGAGCTCGCGGACCGGCCCGCTCGGCGAGTACGCCGGCGACCTGGACGCCTGGAGCAAGCTCCAGCTCGGCTGGCTGGCCTACGACCGGGCGCGCGCGGCGACCCCCTCCACGCACACCCTCGGCGTCGGCTCCTACAACACCCGCGATCCGCAGGCGCTCGTGGTGGACCTGCCGGCGCGCGAGATCAGCACCCCGCTGGGCCGGCCGTACCAGGGGGAGTGGCAGTGGTGGAGCGGCAAGGGCGACAACCTTGAGCAGACGCTCACCCGGCAGATCGACCTCTCCCGGGCCACGGAGCCGACGCTCAAGGCGCACGCGGCGTACGCGATCGAGCAGGGCTACGACTACCTGTACGCCGAGGTCTCCCGCGACGGCGCGGCCTGGACGCCGGTCGGGCAGCCGCTCACCGGAAGCTCGGACTGGCGGGAGATCTCCTACGACCTGAGCCCGTACGCGGGCGGCAAGGTCTGGTTCCGCTTCCGCTACTCGACCGACTCCAACACCTCCGAGTCCGGCTTCCGGGTGGACGACATCCAGGTGCCCGGCGTGTTCGCCGACGACGTCGAGCAGGGCGAGGGCGAGTGGACGGCGGTGGGCTTCGCCCGCAGCGGCGAGGTGGGCGTGCAGCGCTTCTCCCGCGCCTACCTCGCCGAGAACCGGCGCTACACCGGCTACAACGCCTACCTGCGGACCGGGCCGTACAACTTCGGGTGGACCGGCAGCCAGCGGGTCGAGCACTACCCGTACCAGCAGGGCGTGCTCATCTGGCTCTGGGACGCCTGGTACGGCGACAACACCACCCGCGACCACCCCGGCGAGGGCATGATCCTGCCCGTCGACGCCCGGCCCGAGCCGCTGCGCTGGGCCAGTGGGGCGGCGGCCGGGGCGCGGCTCCAGGTGTTCGACGCGCCGTTCGGCAACGCGCGCACGGACCGGCTCCGGCTGCACTCGGCGGGCGTTCCCGCCGTGTTCCCGGCGCGTCCGGGCGTTCCCGTGTTCGACGACCACCGTGGCGTCTACTGGAACCCCGATCTGCCGCAACTCGGGGTGAAGGTGCCCGACACCGGCACCCGGATCGCCGTCCTGCGTGACGGGGACCGCGCGCTGGTGCGCGTCTCGGCGTCCTAGCGGCTTCGGCGCGGCCCGCGCGCGGGGGCGCGGGCCGCAGATCGATGGGCGTTTACGACCGTTTTAGGTGGTCAAGGGCAGGGTTGTGGTGATATATCCCGTAGAGAGGAAAGATCATGACCTCTGGGCCTGACGGATTCGGCAAGGCGGAGACCCTGGAGCACGAACCGCCCAGGCGCCGGTTCCCCCGCTCCGTGCTGCTCGCCGCGACCACCGCGGTCGTCCTGGCCGCCGGCGCCGGCGTGGCCGCCGCCTCGGCGCTGTCGCCGGCGCCGTCACCCACCGGCACGCCCCCGTCCGCGGGGAGCCCTTCGGCCGTCCCGTCGGGCTCGCCGTCCGACAAGGGGCGCGGCTGGGGGCGCGGGTTCGGCGGCCCGCCCGTCCACGGCGAGTTCGTCGTCCCCGACGGACAGGGCGCGTACGTGACGGTGGCCACCCAGTACGGCGAGGTCACCGCCGTCGGCCAGGACTCCGTCACGGTCAAGAGCGGGGACGGCTACACCAAGCAGTACGCCGTCAACGCCGACACCCGGGTCAATCGCGACCAGGGCATCGGCGCGATCAAGGCCGGCCAGAAGGTCATGGTCAGCGCCAAGGTCACCGGCGGCACGGCCACCGCCGTCACCGTCCACGACGTGACCGCCCGCGACGGCCGCGGCCGGCACGGCGACGACCACTGGGGCGACAGGGACGGCGGCAAGGGCGGCCCCCGGCACGGCGACCACCAGCCCGTGCCGTCACCCAGCTCCACCTCCTGAGGCGACGCCGACCCATTTCTCGCGGTTATGCCCCCCGTATATACCCTCGGTATATAGTGCGGGGGCATGAGCGTTCCTCTTGCGCTGCTCGGCCTCCTTGAGCGGGAGCCGAGCCACGGCTACGACCTGAAGCGCGACTACGACACCTATTTCGGCCGCGGCAAGTCGCTGCCCTTCGGCCAGGTGTACTCCACCCTCGGCCGGCTGGCCAGGGACGGCAAGGTCACCGCGGGGGAGAGCGAGCCCGGCGACGGCCCCGAGCGCAAGCGCTACGCGATCACCCCGATCGGCGCGCGCGAGGTCGAGGCGTGGCTGAGCGAGCCGGTCGCGGCCGAGCCGTACCTGCAGACCGTGCTGTTCACCAAGGTCGTGCTGGCGCTGATGCTGGGCCGCGACGCGGCGGCCTACCTCGACCTCCAGCGCGCCACGCACCTGCGGCGCATGCGCGAGTTCGCGCAGATCAAGCGGGGGGACTCGCTGGCCGACGCGCTGCTCGCCGACCACGGCATGTTCCACCTGGAAGCCGATCTGCGCTGGATCGACGTCACCCAGGCGCGGCTGGACGCGCTGGCCGAGCTGGTGCGGGGGTCGTCGTGATCCTGGAGGCCCGCGCGATCAGCCGCTCCTTCGGCCGCACCCCGGCGCTGCGGGAGGCCAGTCTGGAGGTGGCGGCCGGGGAGGTCGTGGCGGTCATGGGCCCCAGCGGCTCGGGCAAGTCGACGTTGCTGCACTGCCTGGCCGGGATCTTCACCCCCGACGGCGGCGAGGTGTGGTTCGACGGCCGCCGCCTGGACACCCTGAGCGACGACCGGCGCACCCGGCTGCGGCGCACCGCGTTCGGCTTCGTGTTCCAGTTCGGGCAGCTCGTGCCGGAGCTCACCGCGGCCGACAACGTCGCCCTGCCGCTGCTGCTCGCGCGTACCGGGCGCAAGGCGGCATATCGGCGGGCGGCGGGCTGGCTGGAGCGGCTGGAGCTGGCCGAGCTGGGCGAGCGGCGCATCGGCGAGCTGTCCGGCGGACAGGCGCAGCGGGTGGCGATCGCCAGGGCGCTGGTGACCGGGCCGCGGGTGTTGTTCGCCGACGAGCCGACCGGCTCGCTCGACTCGCTGACCGGCGAGCACGTCATGGAACTGCTGGTCGGCCTGGCGCGAGAGGAGGGCACCACCGTGATCGTGGTGACCCACGACGCCCGCGTCGCCTCCTGCGCCGACCGGGAGGTCATCGTCCGCGACGGCCGGCTCACCGACCCCTTCGCCGGTCAGGTCGTACGGTGATCGCCCTCGGCCTGCGGCTGTCGCTGGCCGGAGGCAGGGAGGCGGCCGCCCGGCTCGCGCTGATCGTCGCGGGAGTGGCGGTCGGCGTGGCGGTGCTGCTGACCACGCTCTCCCTGTTCAACGCCTTCCAGACGGCCGGCGAGCGCACCTGCTGGGAGTGCACCCGCGGCACCGCCCCCAGCGGCTGGGCCCTCGACGCCACCGCCACCGGCGCCCTGTGGAACCACCACGAGGACTACTACGCCGGCCGCCCGATCAGGCGGCTCGACGCCGCCGCGCTCGGCGGCCAGGCTCCCGTCGTCCCCGGGCTGTCCCGCATGCCCGCGCCCGGCCAGTACTACGTCTCCCCGGCGCTGGCCCGGCTGCTGGACTCGGCGCCGCGCGCGCAGCTCGCCGACCGCTTCCCCGGCACGAGGGCCGGGACGATCGGCCGCGCCGCGCTCTCCGGCCCCGACGACCTGACCATCGTGATCGGTCGCACGCCCGAGCAGGTCGCCGCCCTGCTCGGCACCCGGCAGGTCGACACGACGGCCGACGAGCCCGCCGTCGACGCCAACGCCGACATCTACCACTTCGGGTTCGCGATCGCGGCCGTCGGGCTGCTGCTGCCGCTGCTCGTGCTGGTCAACACCGCCACCCGGCTGGCCGCCGCCCGCCGCGAGGCGCGCTTCGCCGCGATCCGGCTGGTGGGCGGCACGTCCCGGCAGGTCAACCTGTTCGCCGCGGTGGACTCGGCGCTCGGCGCGCTGACCGGCACGCTCGCCGGTATCGTGCTCTTCCTCCTGGTACGCCCGGCCGTCGCCACCATCCGCGTCACCGGCTCCCGGTTCTTCCCCGACACGGTGACCCCGGCCGCCTGGCAGTACGCGGCCGTGCTCGCCGGCGTCCCGCTGCTGGCCGGGGTGAGCGCGCTGTGGTCGCTGCGCCGCGTCCGGATCTCGCCGCTGGGCGCGCTCAGGAAGGGCGCCCCACGGCCGCCGCGCGCCTGGCGGGCGCTCCCGCTGCTGGCCGGGCTGGCGCTGTTCGCGGTGCCGATGTTCCAGACCGACGACCGCAAACCGAACGCCGGGACGGCCTCGGCGGGCCTGGCGCTGATCATGATCGGGCTGATCCTGGCCGGCCCCTGGCTGACGATGCTGGCCGCCCGCCTGGCCGCCCGGCTGACCGGCGGAGCGGCGACGCTGCTGGCCGCCCGGCGGCTGGCGGCCGACCCGAAGGCCGCCTTCAGGTCCGTGAGCGGGCTCGTCCTCGCGGTGTTCATCGGGACGGCGATCGCCGGGATCGTGCCCGCCGTGGTGGCCGGCCAGCGGGCGGTGGCAGGCGGGACGCTGTCCGGCGTGCTGCGCGCCCCGCTCGGCGACCTCGGCGGCGGCGGGTTGTCACCGCGGGCCGGGGCCGAGCTGGTGGCCCGGCTGCGCGCCTACCCGGGCGTCGGCGTGCTGCCGATCCACGCCGCGAAGGAGGAGGAGAACCGGGTGATCGACCCGGAGCGGCCGCCGCCGCCCCGGGCCGTTGTCGAGTGCGCCGACCTGGCCCGCTTCCCGGCGCTCGGGCAGTGCCCGCCGGGCGCGCGGGCGGTCGCCGGGCGGTTCGACCGGATGGTGGAGGCCGACAACCCGCTCACCATCGACAAGCTGATCCCCCTCGCCGGGCCGGACAGCGAGCCCGTCTCCGCCGACGGGCTCAACCTGGCCTCCGTGCTGGTCACCATGGCCGACCCGGCGACCCTGGAGGAGATCCGCACCCTGCTGGCCGGGCAGAGCACCGGCCCGCCGATGACGTTCGACGAGGTCGCCCAGGTCCGGGCGGCGCTCTACACGCAGGCCGAGAACATCGCGCTGGCCATGGTCGCGCTGACCCTGCTCGCCGGCGGCTGCAGCCTGCTGGTGGCGGTCGGCGGCGGGCTGGTGGAGCGCCGGCAGCCGTTCACGCTGCTGCGGCTGGCCGGTACGCCCGGCCGCACCCTGGGCGCGGTCGTGCTGCTGGAGTCGGCGTTGCCGCTGGTCCTGGCGGCCGTCGTGGCGGCCGGGGCCGGGTTCGGGGTGGCGGCGCCGTTCATCGACGCCCTCGCCATGAAGGGGGCCTCCCTGGCGATGCCGGGGCCCGCCTACTTCGCCGGCGTCGGCGGCGGGCTGGTCGCCTCCCTGCTGGTGATCTCGACCGTCCTGCCGCTGCTGCGGCGCATGACCTCGCCCGACAACGCGCGTTTCGAATAGGAGCCACATGAAGCTGCGAACGTCCTGTGCGGCGATCGTGCTCGCTCTGGTCGCAGGCCTGCTCACGGGCCCGCCGTCCGCGGCCGCCGCCGGCCGCTGGTCGGCCGAGATCCGGCGCACCGAGTACGGCATCCCGCACGTGTCCGCCAAGAACCACGGTGGCCTGGGCTTCGGCTACGGGTACGCCTTCGCCCAGGACAACCTGTGCGTGCTGGCCTCGTGGGTGGTGACGTTGCGCGGCGAACGATCGCGCCACTTCGGCCCGCAGGCCCGGTCCGACGACCCGGTGCGCCCGGTCGCCAACCTCACCAGCGACCTCTACCACCGCAGCGTCGCCGACTCCGGCGTCGTCCGGCGGCTGCTGGCCCGGCCCGCCCCCATCGGCCCGAGCGCGGAGCTGCGCGAGCTGGTCGACGGGTACGTGGCCGGCTACAACCGCTACCTCGACGACACCGGCGTGGCCAACCTGCCCGACCCCACCTGCCGCGGCAAGTCCTGGGTCGGCCCGATCACCGCCGAGGACGTCTGGGCCAACCTCCTCGACCTGAGCCGCATGTCGGGCGGCTCGGCGCTCAAGGAGGCCATCGTCGGCGGCGGGGACGACGGGGACGAGGGCCCGCGCCGCGCCCCCGGCAGCAACGGCTGGGCGCTGGGCCGCGAGGCCACCCGCGACGGCCACGGCATGCTGCTGGCCGACCCGCACTTCCCGTGGAACGGCGTCCGCCGCTTCTACCAGGTGCAGCTCACCATCCCCGGCGTGCTGGACGTCGCCGGCGGCAGCCTGTACGGCACCCCCGTCGTGCAGATCGGCCACAACAAGACCGTCGCCTGGACCCACACCGTCTCCCACGCCCAGCGGTTCACCCTCTACCGGCTCGAACTGGCGCAGGGCGACCCCACCACCTACCTGGTCGACGGCCGGCCCGAGCCGATGGGCCGCCAGGAGGTCGTGGTGCCGCTCCAGGACGGCACCCTCGTCTCGCGCACCCTGTTCACCTCCCGCTACGGCCCGGTGCTGGCCGCCGGGCGCGGCGACGAGTACGCGTACGCGCTGGCCGACGTCAACGCCGCCAACCTGCGGGCGGCCGACGAGTGGCTGGCGATGGCCAAGGCCGGCGACCTGCGCGGACTGCGCGCCGCCCAGGACGCCCACCAGGGCCTGCCGTTCGTCTACACGCTGACCACGGACGTCGGGGGGACGGCGTCCTTCGCCGACGCCTCCGTCGTCCCGCACGTCACCGACGCCCAGGCCGGCCGGTGCGCCAAGCCGTCGCCCGACCCGTCGATCGACGCCTTCGTCCTGGACGGCTCGACCTCGGCGTGCCTGTGGGGCAAGGACGCCGACGCGGTCGTGCCCGGCATCTTCGGCCCCGGCAACCGGCCCGGACTGACCCGCGCCGACTATGTCGCCAACTCCAACAACAGCCCGTGGATGACGAACCCGGCCGCCCCGCTGACCGGCTACGACCAGGTCTGGGGCACCGTACGGACCGACGTGGAGCTGCGGCCCCGGGTGAGCCTGGACATGATCGACCGGCGGCTCAGGGGCACCGACGGGCTCGGCGCCCCCGGCTTCACCCTGGAGACGCTCCAGGCCACCGCGCGGAGCAAGCGCAACCACGGCTTCGAGCTCATGCGTCCGGACCTGGTGGCGTTGTGCCGGGGGCAGCGTGAGCTGCGGGCCTCCTCGGGGGAGCGGGTCGACGTACGGGACGCCTGCCGGACCCTGACCCGCTGGGACGGGCGCGCCACGCTGGACGGCGAGGGCGCCGTGCTGTGGCGGCGGTTCTTCGACGGGCTGCAGGTCCCCGTCAAGCCCGGGGAGCCGCCGCAGAGCTGGTGGCGGGTGCCGTTCGACCCCGCCCAGCCGCTCACCACGCCGCGCGGCCTGAAGCGGGACGACCCCGCCGTGCGGCGCGCCCTGGCCGACGCCGTGCTGTTCTTCCGGGACAACCGCCTGCCCCTGACTCTCACCACCGGCCAGGCCCAGCACTACGCGTCGGTCCCGATCCCCGGCTGCACCGAGGGGGAGGGCTGCTTCGACCGCGTCCGCAACTCCGGCCCGCTCGGCAAGGACGGGCGCTACCCCGACGTGAACACCGGCTCCAGCTTCATGATGGCCGTCGAGCTCACCCCGGACGGGCCGCGCACCCGCACCGTCCTCACCTACTCCCTGTCCGCCAACCCGAACTCGCCCCACCACACCGACCAGACCGCGCTGTTCTCCCGGGGAGGCTGGGTCACGGAACGGTTCACCGACGCCGAGATCCGCTCGGCCCCGCAACTGAACGTCACCGCTGTGAGCGGCTGACCGCCTTGTGGCGGCCGCGTTCTGGCCTTATTGTCACCCTTCGTGAAACCCCTCATGATCTTGACGATGGCGGGCGTGCTCACGGCCTCCCTGGCCGGCACGGCCGCCGCCGAGAGCGCGGCCTACCCGGTCAAGCATCCCAAGCTGATCGCCAACCCCCTCTACGAGGCGGGCCCGCTGCCCACGACCACCTGCGCCGAGCCGCGGGTCAAGCGCCACAACCTCAAGCAGGCCCGCGCCTACGTGGACGCGGTCGTCGCCTGTCTGGAGAGCACCTGGCAGCAGCACCTGACCGGGGCGGGGCTGCCGTACGAGCCGGTGAAGGTGCGGCACATGAACCGCATCCCCAAGAAGTACTGCGGCCTGGCCGTGAACGACGACGACTCGCAGACGTGGTACTGCGCGAAGACCCGCACGCTGGCCTTCCAGATCGGCAAGGACTGGACGGACGACCCGAGCGACCTGTGGCTGCTCCACACGACGGCCGGGATGTACGCATACCACGTGCAGAACCTCGTCGGGATCTCCGACGCCTACGACGTGATCCCGTACCCCACCAAGGCGGAAGGGCGTGAGCAGGACCGGCGTAAGAATCTCCAGACCGAGTGCCTGGGCGGCGCCTTCGTCAAGAGCGTCTGGCCCCTGGCGGGCAGGTCGAAGAAGGACTGGGACTATTTCCTCACCCTCCCCGTAGGGAACAAGTTGGGCAAGTACAGCTCGTACGGCAAGACCTCCACGCTTCGCTCGTGGATCAAGCGTGGCTTCGCCACCGGGGACCCGGGCTCCTGCAACACCTGGGCGGCCGCCTCCTCCAAGGTGCTCTGAGCCGCCTCCCGCGGTGCCCGCGACCAGGTGTCATGCCGGTGACCGGGGGCATGACCTGGGCAAGGGCATCTCGGGGGGTGGGGTGGGCGAACAGCGGTCGGAGGGCGGCGCGTACGGCGGAGACCTGGGGCCGTTCGGCGCCGAGAAGCTCCGGCGGCTGCAGGCGAGCCTGACGCAGATCGAGGATCTGCACGGCCGGATGGCGCGCCTGCTGGAGGCGGTCCTCGCGATCAGTTCCGAGCTGGAGCTGAACGCCGCGCTGCGCACGATCGTGGAGGTCTCGGCCGACCTGGTGGACGCCCGGTACGGCGCCCTCGGCGTGCTCAACGACGAGGGCGAGTTCGCCGACCTGTTCACCTACGGGGTCTCCGAAGAGGTGTACGAGGCCATCGGCCGCCTGCCCACCAGCCACGGCCTGCTCCAGGAGCTGATGGCCCGGCCCAGGCCGCTGCGCGTGGACGACGTGCTCGCCCACCCCAGCTTCCGCGAATACCCCGCCGGCCATCCGGTGATGCACACCCTGCTGGGCACGCCGATCCTGGTCCGCGGCACCGCGTACGGCAACCTGTACTTCGCCGACAAACGCTCGGGCCTGCCGTTCACCGGCGACGACGAGCGGATCGTCGCGGCGCTGGCCAGCGCGGCCGGCGTCGCCATCGAGAACGCCCGACTCTACGAGCGCATCCGCCGCAACACCGAGGAGTTCCAGCGCAGCCTGCTCCCGTCGCTGCCCGAGCTGAACGGCCTGTGGGCCTGCGCCCGCTACCTGCCCTCCAGCACGGTCCCGCGCATCGGCGGCGACTGGTACGACGCGATCGTCCTGCCCGACGGCGTGCCCTGCCTGATGGTCGGCGACGTGATGGGCCACGACCTGCGCTCGGCCACCGTCATGAGCCAGATCAGCAACATGCTGCGGGTGCTCGCCTACGAGCACTGCGAGCCGCCCTCCCACATCCTGCGCCGCCTCGACGAGATCCTGCACGCCCTGCACGGCGGCCCGATGGCGACGGTGCTGCTGGCCCGCCTGGAGGAGTACGGCGGCACCGACTGGCGGCTGAGGTGGGCCACCGCCGGGCACCTGCCCCCGCTGCTGCTCCCCGTCGACGGCCCCGCCCGCTACCTGCGGGCCGAGGGCGGCCACCCCCTCGGCGTCACCCCCGACCTGCCCCGGCCCGACCACGAGCAGGTCATCCCGGCCGGGTCCACGCTGCTGCTCTACACCGACGGGCTCGTCGAGGACCCCGCGCACGGCCTCGACCGGGGCATGGAGAGCCTGATCCGCACCGCCTCCCGGCTGCGCCACCTGCCCCTGGAGGAGATGTGCGAGCTGCTGCTCGTCCACCGGGGCGACGGTTTCACCGACGACGTCGCCCTGCTGGCCCTGCGGCTCGGCGAACCGGCCGACCTGCACGCCGGCTGACCGGACCCGGCCCGCTCGATGGCCAGATGTGCCAGATAACTGTCGTTGCGGACATTCCGCCCGTTCGGTGAGAATCGGGGCATGCCCGCTGCTCACCGCGTCGTCATCGCGCTCTTCCCGGACGTCGACCTGCTCGACGTCACCGGCCCGGCCGAGGTGTTCGCCCTGGCCAACCGGGTCGCCGGTCGCGCCCTGTACGACGTGCGGCTGGCCGGGCCCCAAGGCGGCCAGGTCACCACGTCCGCCGGGGTGCGGCTGGTCGCCGATCTGACGTTCGACCAGGTCGGCGACCAGGTGGACACCCTGGTGGTGCCCGGCGCGGTGACCGTCACGCCCGACGGGCCACGCGCCCTGACGGACGCCGAGGTGGTCGCCTGGGTACGGCGGACCGCTCCGGACGCCCGCCGGGTGGCCTCGGTGTGCGTCGGCGCGCACATCCTGGCCGAGGCCGGCCTCCTGGACGGCCTGACCGCCACCACCCACTGGTCCACCGCCGGGCAACTGGCCGCCGACCACCCCCGGGTCACCGTCGATCCCGACCCGATCTTCCTGCGCTCCAGCGGCCGGATCTGGACGGGCGCGGGCATCAGCGCCTGCCTCGACCTGACCCTCGCGCTGGTGGCCGAGGACCACGGTGAGGAGACGGCCCTCGCGGTGGCCCGCGAACTGGTCGTCTACCTCAAGCGCCAGGGCGGCCAGAGCCAGTTCAGCGTCCCGCTGACCCGGGCCGCCTCGGGCCGCCGCGACATCGACGACCTGCGCCTGTGGATCGCCGAGCACCTGGCCGAGGAGCTGACCACGGTCGAGCTGGCGGCGCGGATGGGGCTGAGCCAGCGGCAGTTCACCCGGGTGTTCCGGCAACAGACCGGCTTCACCCCGGCCGCGTACGTCGAGTCGGCGCGCGTGGAGGTGGCGCGCCGGCTGCTGGAGACCACCGACCTGCCGCTGCCCCGGGTGGCCGCCGACAGCGGGCTCGGCTCGGTGGAGACACTGCACCGCGCCTTCCGCCGCCGTCTGGGCACCGGCCCCGGCACCTACCGCCGCCGTTTCCGCACGGTGGCCTGATCCCCTCTCTCCCCGCGTACGCCGCCCGAGCCGGGTGGCGGCGCGAGCCTGCCCGAAAGGAACCCTGCCATGAGCAGCACCGTCTCGCCCACCCTGCGCCAGGTCGTCGGCCTGCCGGCCGAGCCCGCCCGGCTGGCCGACTCGACCCTCGTGCTGATCGACTACCAGAACACCTACAGCACCGGCGTCATGGCCCTGCCGGACGCCGAGCGGGCCCTCGCGGCCGGCGCCCGCCTGCTGGAGCGCGCCCGCGCCACCGGGGCCCGCGTCGTGCACGTCGTCAACGACGGCGGCCCCGGCAGCCCGTACGACGTCCGCGCCGAGATCGGGGCGATCAGCGCGCCGGTCGCGCCGCGCGAGGGGGAGCCGGTGGTGGTCAAGACGTTCCCCGACGCCTTCCACCAGACCGATCTCCAGGACGTCCTGGCGGGTATGGAGGCCGGGCCCGACCTGGTCCTGGCGGGGTTCATGACGCACATGTGCGTCACGTTCACCGCCCAGGGGGCCTTCCGGCTGGGGTACCGTCCCACGGTCGTCGCCGACGCCTGCGCCACCCGTACGCCGGCCGGCCCCGGCGGCGCGCCGCTGCCCGCCGACGTGCTGCACGAGGCCGCTCTGACGACGATCGGCGACCTGTTCGGCCTGGTGGTCCCCACCACCGACGCGCTGCCCGCCTGATCCGTCCCGGGCCCGCGTGTCGGTGAGCTGAGCCCACCGTCCGGGCCGCGGGGTCAGCCGGTGACCGGGCGGCGGCGGCCGGCGACCAGACGGTCGGCCGGCGTCCGGTGACGCGCGGCGGGGGCGGACTCGGGCTGCCGGTCGGCGGTGCGCCCGGTGGCCACGAGCCGGTCGGCGGGCTGGTCCGTCGTGGGGTGCCTGTCCTGGTCCGTGGCGGGCTGGTCGTCGGCCCGCTCGGCCAGCAGGCGGCGCAGTTCGCGGCGGCGGGCCAGCCTGCGGCCCGTCCCGGCGGCGATCAGGAAGGCGCCGAAGATGAACGCGGCGGCGGTGGCCGCCCCCGCGGCGAACAACTCCAGGTCACCGACCCGGAAGGTGACGCCCATCAGTGTCAGTGCGGCGGTGGCGGTGGTCGTCGTCTGGGTGAACAGGACGACCACGGCGGCCGACCCGGCGACCATGAGCAGCAGGCCGAGCAGGACCATGGTTCTCACTCTCCTCGAACGTCGGCGATCACGTTTCATTGCCGCTGCCCAGCATTTCTTTACTTATGTATGGGCATGCGTCCGGCGTCGAAGAAATGGCCGTGCTTTCGCACCGGGAATGGCGTCGTGGCGCACCGCTAATTGTCCTGCGAAAATATCCGCATTGAGCAGCGGCGCTGCGTCCGGCAGGCAGGTCGCGGGGTTTGTCGGCCGATGACCAGGGGAGAGCGGACCAAGGAGGGAAGTGATAGCAGTGAAAGTGGACACTTTCCGGCTCCTGGCGAACTCCGCGGGAGAAACGGTCGTGCTGCACCCGGCCGGGGACCTTGACCTGCACACCGCCGGCGCCATCGAGGATTGGGCGACCGGCTATCTCGACGGCACGCCGGCCGCCGTCACATTGATCGACCTGTCCGACGTCGGCTTCATGGATTCGGCCGGACTCGGCGCGCTGATCGGCGCGTGGAAACGCATCACCGCCACGGGACGGACGGTGATGGTCGCCGCGCCGACCCCGCAACCGGCCAGGCTGATGCGCATCACCGGTCTGGAAGGACGTCTCGGCGTACGCGCCACCGTCGCCGAGGCGCTGGAAGAGATCATTCCCAGACGGTCGCACGCGCCCGCCTAGGCGGCGTCCGTCCGGAGCGCGCGCGGCGTCAGCCGTTCCTCGCCTTGGCGTAGTCGGCGGCGCCGCCCGCGAAGTCGTACAGGACGACCTGTTCGTCCCCGACCACCCAGGCGTCGTGTCCCGGCGGGCAGACGAAGACCTCGCCCGGCCCCGCCTCGGCCTCGGTGCCGTCGTCCATGCGCAGGCGCATCCGGCCCGAGACCACGAAGCCGTTGTGGTGCACCTGGCAGGACGAGGTGCCGGCGATCGGCCTGACGGACTCCGACCAACGCCATCCCGGCTCGAACGTGGCGACCCCGAAGGTCAGGCCGCTCAGCTCGCAGATCTCCAGGTGGCCCTTCGGGAAGTCGCGCCGTTCGTCGGGCTTGTCGATGCTCTTGACCTCGATCATGGCTCATCCCCCCTCATCAGCTACCTTCTTACGCTGAATTGTCCATACCGAGGGGTTCGCCAGGGCAAATATCCCTTTGTGGGGATGGGTACGGCCCGCGATGGAGCCGTACCCATGACGTGCGGACTATCCGGCCCAGGGCAGCGAGTCGGACGGCCACGCCCGCTTCGTCTGCTTCTTGAGCGTCTCCTCAGGCGTGCCCACGGCGCAGCGGGTGCCCTGCGGCGGAACCTTCAGGCCGATGAGGTACTGGTCGATGATGTCGGTCTGGCACTTGTCCTTGCCGTAGATACGGTGACCCCAGCCCTCGTACGTGAGCAGCACGGCCTTCGGGCCGAGCTGGCGGGTGGCGTTGGCCGCCCAGATCCACGGCGTGGCCGGGTCGTGGATCGAGTTGCCGAGCAGCAGCGGGGCCTGGCCGGTGTAACGCAGCGAGTGCGGCGGGTTGACCGGGGCGCCCGAGTTGAGGCAGATGGGCAGGTCGTCGGTCGGGTACGGGTGGTACTTCGTGTCCGGCGCCAGGAGGCCGGCGGTACGCATGAGGTCGGCGTACTCGGCGTAGCTGTTCACCTTGAGGTTGTAGTCCTGGCAGAGGATCCGGGTCGGCAGTTCGGCGACGTCACCCTCCACCGGGCCCCGGCCGGGCAGCGGGGGCACCCATTCGGGGGCCGGGCCGCCGTTCAGCCAGTTGATCACTTCGCTCAGCGTGCGCCAGTCGGGCCCCTCGTTGCCCAGCGCGGCGTTGTAGATGACCTGCAGCTCGGTCATCCGCTGACCGGTGCTGGGGTAGACCAGCTCGCCGCGGCGGGCCTTGTCCAGCAGGCTCTTCCAGATCGCACGGATGTCACGGCCGTTCAGCACGCAACTGGTGTCCTGCTCGCACCAGCCGACGAACTGGTCGAAGCCGTCCTCGACGGCCAGGGCCTCGGTGGCGAAGAAGCCCTTCACGCCGAGGCTGTGGTCCATGTTGCTGTCGAGGGCGAGCGCCCGGATGCGGCCGGGGAACAGCTCGGCGTACATCTGGCCGATCAGGGTGCCGTACGAGATGCCGTAGTAGGTGAGCTTCTCCTCGCCGAGGGCGGCGCGGAGGGCGTCCATGTCACGGGCCACGGAGACGGAGTCCACGTGGTCGTAGAGCGGGCCGGTACGGGCCCGGCAGTCCGGGTGCAGCTTCTTGGTGAAGGCGTTCCAGGCGTCGAAGTCGGCCTGGCTGCGCATGACGGTGGGCGGCATCTGGTTGTAGACCGACGCCGAGCAGATGACCGGGTGGCTGCGGCCCACGCCGCGCGGGTCGAAGCCGACGATGTCGAACCGCTGCTGCAGTTCCTCGGTGTAGGACCCGGGAGCGCCGTAGACGGCCTCCACGCCGGACCCGCCCGGACCGCCGGGGTTGATCACCAGCGAGCCGACCCTGGCGGCCGGGTCGGTGGCCTTGCGCCGGGCGACCGCGAGGTCGATCGACGGCCCGCTCGGCCTGGCCCAGTCGATGGGCACGGTCAGCTTGCCGCACTCGGCGCTGGGCTCCTCCTCGCAGGGCGCCCAGGTGATGGCGTTCGTCGTGGTGGTGGCGGGCTTCGCGGTCGTCGCCGCGTTCGCCGCCGGAACAGGGATCAACGCCGCCAGCGCCACGAAGGCGGTGGCGAACAGTGGGAGTCTTCTCCGCAAAATGGGGCTCCAATCAACGGTCGGTGCGCCCCCCGTGGGCATCCGGCCGAGCTTGATCATCGCGGTTTGTGGCTAGAAATGACGGCAAAATCGGAAATTTCCCTAAAGTCGCCCGTGCGGACGGGCTCCGCCCTCCGGCGACCGGCGTGACCGACGGCGGGCGTCGCGGCGTCACCGCCGGTCGGCGGTCACCCGATCCGGTAGGCGCGGATCACCGTCTGCTCCACGGTGGCGCCCCCGGTGTCGGCGGCGCGGGCGCGCAGGGAGACGAAGCCCGCCCCGGCCGGATGGCGCAGCCGTACGGCACCGCCCGCGACCTTCGCCGCCCGCCAGGTGCGGCCGTCGTCGTAGGAGACGTCCACGGCCAGCTCGCGCACCGCGCCCGCCTGCCCGCGCACGGACACCGGCACCGCGAACGCCCGCCCGGCGGGCGCGCCGCTCGCCGGGTCCAGCGCGGGCGAGAAGGCGACGACCGGCAGCGGCAGCGCGCCGTCCCGGCCACCGGCCGAGCGGAACGTCCAGGCGACCGCCGTACGGGTGGAGAGCGGCTCCGGGCCGCGCTCGGCCGACACCTCCAGCCGGTAGGCCGCCTCCCCGGCCGGCACGCCGAACCGCGCCCCCGGACCGGGCTCCTCCGCGACCAGCTCGCCGTCCCGGTAGAGGGCGGTCCGCGCCCGGGACACGCTCGACGTCCCCGGATGGCCGGCCCCGTCGGCGTACAGCGAGGGGAACGCGGAGATCACGTCGGCCGTCCGGGAGAAGGCAGGCGTGTCCGCCACGGTGACCGGCGCGGGGCCGAAGACGCCGCGGTTCCAGGTCTCGTCGTAGGCGCGCCCCGCCTCGTACCTGAGGGCGGTCGAGGCCAGGTCGCCTCCCCAGGTCGGGCCGCTCTCCGTGTAGACGTTCTGCCAGCGGAGGCCGCCGCCGGTGTTGACGTACTCGGTGTGCGTGAAGGGAGGCCGGAAGTCGGTCACGAACATGATGCCGAAGAACCGTCCCTCCGCGGGCCAGGCGACGCTTGCGGCGCTCGCGTCCGTGCCGGCCGCCGGCGCGCCGTAGTCCCTGCGGACCGTGGCCAGGTCCGCGCGCCCGACCCGGCGGCTGAAGCCGGTCGGCACCTGGCCCTGGACGAACCATGCCAGCCGGTACGCCTGCGCGCTGCCCGCCAGGTCGCCGTCCGGGCCCGGCACCGCCCACTGGCCGGCGACCTTGGTCAGCAGGTCGTACCGGCCGGACCCGACCTGCGCGGTGCGGATGCCCGGCGCGGCGTCGAACATGGTGGCCTCGGCGCCCAGGTAGTAGGGAGAGCCGTCCCGGGTGCGGCCGCCGTAGGTCACCTCGGTCATCAGGTGCCTGGCCGCCGGGTCGGGCGGCGCGATGGACACCGGCTGCGCCTGAGCCGGGTCCAGCCGCAGGGACTGATCCCGGTCCAGGCGCAGGCCGGGATGGACGAGCATGGTCAGACCTTGGCCGTCGGTGGTCCGGCTGTCGACGACGTAGGTGCCCTTGGCCAGCCGCAGCGTGACCCTGCCGCCCGCCTGGACGGTGACCGGGTTCCAGTCCTTCCGGTCGACGTCGGTCCGGTAGAGGGTGGTCAGCGCGTCCGCGGCGCCCGGCCGGTCGAGGGTCAGGTCGTAGCTCTCGACCTCCTTGACCACGGCGAGCGGCGTGCTCACGGTCGTGCCGTCCTCGGCGGTGGCCTCCAGGTAGCCGCCGAGCGGCCCGTCGGCCACGTCGCCGCGGGTGTCGGCGGTGACGGTCGCCTCCGCCCGGCCGCCCGCGGGGACGGTCAGCGTGGCGGGCGACACCTCGAACACGTCCGCGCCGGCCCGCGCCGACAGGCGCAACGTCACCGGCTCCGGGCCGTCGTTGCGGTAGGCGAGCTTCCTGGTGACCGGCTCGTCGTCGTCGTGCGGCCAGGCGAGCACGCCGAAGCCGACCGACGCGGGGGAGGTGGTCACCCTCTGGCCGATCGCGCGGCCCACGTCGAGGCGGCCCGCGCCCCGGGCGTGGATCGCGGTGCCGGGCTGTGGCCGGGCGGTGGCCATGAGGGCGGCCTTGAGCTGCTCGGGCGTCCAGTCCGGGCGCAGCCCGGCCAGGATCGCGGCCGATCCGGCCACGTGCGGGGCCGCCATGGAGGTGCCCGACATCTCGACGTACGGGCCCTCGCCGGGGAGTCCTTGCCGCGCGCGGCGCGGATGGCGACGCCGGGCGCGGTGATGTCGGGCTTCAATCCCGAGTCCCCCACGCGGGGACCGGTGCTGGAGAAGACGGCGAGGCGGTCGGCACGGTCCACCGCGCCGACCGACAGGGCCGCGTCCGCGGTGGAGGGCGAGGCGACGGTGCCCGGCTTGCCGTAGTTGCCGGCGGCCGCGACGAACAGCACGCCGTACCGCTCGGTCAGCGTCCGGACGGCCTCCTCCAGCGGGTCCAGGCCGGGGGCGTCCGGCGAGCCGAGGCTGAGGTTGGCCACCTTGGCCCCCTGCTCGGCGGCCCACTGCATGCCGGCCAGGATCGCCGACTCCGCGCACCAGCGGTCGGCGCACACCTTGGCGTCCAGGAGGGTGGCGCCCGGCGCGACGCCGCGGTAACGCTCGCCCGTCCCGGCGATGGTCGAGGCCACGTGGGTGCCGTGCCCGGTGAGGTCGGCCGCGGTGTCGGTGCCGGTGAAGTTCCAGCGGGCCGCCACCTTGCCGGCCAGGTCGGGGTGGGTGTCGTCGATGCCGGAGTCCAGGACGGCGACCTTCACCCCGGCGCCCGTGTAGCCCTTCTCCCAGGCGGCGGGGGCGCCGATCTGCTTGACGCTGGCGTCCAGCGACAGGGTCGCCCGGCCGTCGAGCCAGATCTTCCCGGTGCCGGTGGAGAGCGAGGCCCTGAGGCCGGGCCAGGAGCCGGCGGCGGTGTCGAAGCGTACGGCGGCGCCGTTCACGGCGGGCAGGGCGCGGGTCACCGCCATGCCGTGGGCGGCCAGGCCCGGCCGGCGGGCGGCGTCCGGGCCCGTGACGATGAGGGGCAGGGCGCCGGGGGCGTACTCCAGCAGGGTCGTCACGTCGAACAGGCGGGGGTCGAGCCGGCCGGCGGCCAGCAGGGGGACGGCGTCGCCGGGGACGACGCGGAGCCGGTCACCGATCTTCTCCGTGCTGAAGACGACGCCCGTACGGCCCTTGCCCGGCGCGACGCGCACGCCGTCGGCGACGAGGCTCACCCGGTCTCCCGTGATCAGCGTCACGGTACGGGCGGGGCCGCCCGGCGGGGCCGGCAGGCCGGACGGGACGGCTCCGAGGAGCGCGATGGTCAGCGAGACCGCTGTCGTTCTGAGGATCACATGTCTTCTTGGCGGAATGCCCGCCCCCTCTTCACGAGCTGAGACGGCGTGAAGAAGGACGGGCGCTCCCACCAAGTAGGGGTGTGACACAAACCATGACGGTCGAGGACGAGCAGGCGATCGCCGAGTCCCTGCGCCGCCCCGAGAGGTTCGGGGTGCTCTACGACCGCTACTTTCCCGAGATCCACCGGTACGTCGCCGGCCGCCTCGGCACCCAGGCCGCCGACGACCTCACCGCGGAGATCTTCCTGGCCGCCTTCCACGGCCGGGCCGGCTTCGACTCCGGCCGCGGCGTGGTCCGCGGCTGGCTGTACGGCATCGCCACCAACGTCGTCGCCCAGCACCGCAGGAGCGAGCTGCGCCGGTTGCAGGCGATGCAACGGGCGCCGGAAGGGACGCTCACCGGCGAACAGGCCGAGGACGGGCACGAGGACCTGGTCGCCGGACGGCTGGCGGCGGCGGGCGTCAAGGACGACCTGGTGGCGGCGCTGCAGGCGATGCCGGACGCCGACCGCGACGTCCTGCTGCTCCCGGCCCTGGCCGACCTGAGCTATCAGGAGATCGGCCAGGCCCTCGACATCCCCTCAGGAACGGTCGGTTCCCGGCTGAACCGCATCAGAAGGAAGCTTCGCGCCGCCCTGGGCGGCGTCAACCCCTTGCTTGGAGACTCCCGTGGCTGACCTGAACCAGGACCTGACCCTGATCCGCGACCTTTACGCGGCCCCGCCCCCACCCCCGAGGTGCTGGCCGACGGCCGCGCCCGCCTCGCCGACGCCTACGCCTCCCCCATGGACGCCGGCGTCCGCCGGGAGGAGCGGCGGCCGGCGCCGTGGGCGCTGCCGGACGGCGGAAGGAGCCGGCGGCGCCGGCCGCTCGTGGGGGCGAGCCTGGCCGGGGCGGCCGCCGTCACCGTGGCCGCCACCTTCCTCGCCGCACCCTCGTCGCCGTCGGCACCCTCGGCATCCGCCGCATCCGCGGCGCCCGCCCGGCTCTCGGCCGGTGAGATCCTTCTGGCCGCCGCCGACTCGGTCACCCCCGCCACGGGCGACGGCGCGTACTGGAGGCGCGACGGCGTCGTCGGCCGGTACGAACGCGCGCCCGGCGGCCACTACACCCTCAGGACCAGCCGCTCGGTCGAGCTCTGGCTCCCCAAGGCGGCCGGCCGCCCCACCTGGGTGATCCGCCAGGATCTCGGCGCCGAGCCGGCGACGCCCGAGGACGAGACGGCCTGGCGCGCCGTCGGCTCCCCCGGACCTGGACCCTGAGCGGGGGGACGCCCCCGGTGAAGCTGCAGGCCGGCCCCGGCGAGCGCGACGCCGTACGCGACGACAGCGGCAAGACGCTCACCCTGCTGGGCACGCCCATGACGCCCGCCACCCTGAACGCCCTGCCGACCACCCCGGAAGGGCTGCGCGACACCCTCGAACGCGTCGTGTCCAAGGGGTACGGCAAGGAGCGGGTGGACATGAACGCCCAGCTCTTCGAGACCGGCGTGCGGCTCGTCATGAACTTCCCGACCTCGCCGGAGGTTCGGGCGGCGACGTACCGGATGCTGGCCGCGCTCCCGGGGGCGAGCGCGGAGAGCGAAGCCACCGACCCGCTCGGCCGCAAGGGCCAGGCGGTCAGCCGGCCGGGCGGGCCGGGTGAGCGGTACCGGTTCGTCGTGGACACCGCCACCGGCCTGCCGCTGGCCCTGGAGTCGACGGTCGGCCAGGACCGCTCGTACGAGGCGATCAGGACGGCCGCCTGGACCGACGAGGAGCCCCGGCTCCCGGCCCTGCGTCGCGACATGAACCGCTGACCCACCCCGCGACGGGGGCGGCGGCACGTCCCGGAAAGGGGCGGGTTATCGTGGCGGGCATGAGCGAAGGTGGATCATCAGGGCCCGGCACCGCCGCCACGGCCATCCTCGACTGGCGTCACCCCCGCGTCACCGCCCTGGCCGCCCGACTCCCCGGCGCGGCGACGCCGCCGCGCGCCCTGGTACGCGCCGCGCACACCCTGGTCAGTCAGACCATCCGCCCGGTGTACGCGATGAACGACGAGCAGCCGGTCTCCGTGACCGTCGCTCGCGGCCGGGGCTCGTGCAGCCAGCGCATGGCCGTGCTGGAGGCGCTGGCCCGCGGCCGGGGGATCGCCACCCGGGTCAGGGGCCGGGTGGTCGACGGCGCGTTCTGGCACTCGCGTTTCCCGCGGATGCGGCCGCTGGTGCCCGCCGACGTCATCCTGGCGTGGCCGGAGTTCCTGCTCGAAGAGGGCTGGGTGCCGATCTCCGAGCTGTTCGACGGCCTGTGCGCCACCTCCGGCTTCGGCAACGACGGCCCCGAGACCCTCTTCGACGCCGTCACCCGGACGGTCGTGGACTGGGACGGCACGTCCTCACCCAAGTGCGACCTGTCCGCCCGGGTCCGCGCGGACCTGGGGTACTTCGGCTCCAGGGACGAGCTGTTCCGGGAGCACGGCCAGACGTTGTGCCCGGTGGCCCGGCTGGTCGCCGACCCCGTGCTGAGCCGGCGGTCCGCCTAGCGGGCGCGCCGGGCCGCCGGAACCCCGGTCAGCGGGTGCACAGGGCGGTGTCGAAGGCGGCGATCAGGAGGTCGCGGGCCTTGCCGCCGTTGGCCGAGCCCGTGGTGTACACGGTGACCGTGCGGCCCGCGCGGTCGCGGCCGCTGAAGGTGGACACGCCCGGGACGTCGCCGCCGTGCCCCCACAACTTCCCGCCGCAGCTCAGCGGGATCTCCATGACGCCGTAGCCGTAACGGGCGCCCTTGGGCCAGCCGGGCCGGTCGACGTCGACGTACGAACCGGACCTGACGGACTGCGCCCGCCAGAACGTGTTCAGGTCGCGCGGCGTCGAGACCAGCCCGCCGCTGGCGCCGAACGCGTGGCCGGGCAGCCGGGTCAGGTCGACGACGCCGTCCTTGGGGCGCAGCGGGTGCACGCCGTAGGTGTGCGCGTGCGGGCCGCGGATGCCGGTCTCGCCCTTGGCCGGCCAGTACGTGTCCCGCATGCCCAGCGGCTTCAGCACCAGGTCGCGGCTGACCACGCGGAAGTCGCGCCCGGTCACCGCCTGGGCGACCAGGCCGAGGACCATGTAGTTGGTGTTGGAGTAGGCGAACCGGCCGCGGGGCGTCGGTTCGAGGGAGAGGGCCAGTTCGAGCAGGTCCTGCTTGCCGATCTTCGACCAGTCGGCGGCGGGGGTGAAGTCCGGCAGGCCGCTGGTCTGCTGCAGGAGCATCTTCACGGTGATGTCGCGCCCGTCGATGCCCTTGCCGCGGATGACCCCCGGCAGGTACGTCTCGACCGGCTCGTCCAGGTTGACCTTGCCCTGGTCGGCCAGCTTCAGCACGGTGGCCGCGATGATCGACTTGCTCACGCTGGCGATCCTGAACCGGCCGTCGGCGCCGGGCATGGTCTGCTTCGTGCCGTGCCGCGCGGTGCCGGAGACGACCGTCGTGGTCCTGCCGTCCGGGTGGCGGATGTAGGCCACGGCGCCGGGCACGTCGGGGGAGGCGGTGAGGGCGTCCAGCCGCGACTGCAACGACGGCGCCCGGTCGGCGGCGAACGCCGGAGCCATCGGTGCGAGCGCCAGCGGGACGATCACGAGCAGGGCGAGTGCGCGCCGGGCGGCGGAGGAAGGCATCGGGACTCCTTGTCGCGTCGATCAACTATGTCCCGACTCTGGCGAATTGACGGCTCTGCCACAGTCACGGCACCACCCACCCTCATGCGGGGGCTGCCCCTACCGCCCGGCGCGCGCCGTTCTCCATCCGCCGGGGCGGGCGATGGCCAGGGCGTGGCGGACGAGAGCGGCGTTGTCCTCGGCCGGGCCGCCGTCCGGATCGAGCAGCGTGTCCTCCAGGCCGATCCGGGTGGCCAGGCCCCGCCGTACGGCCTCCGCGACGAGCGGCCACGTCGCCGGCCCCTCACCGTGCAGCAGGCGGGGGGCCGGCGACCCGTCCAGGCGGTCGAGAACGGCCGCCGCCCGGGGGACCGCCTCCTCCGGCGGCGCGTCGATCACCTCGACGAGGATGCGCGTCATCCGTCCGGCCAGCCCCGAGGCGGTCAGCGTCGCGGCGTCGGCCGGCGTCCACACCCCCGCCTCGACCCCGACCCCGGCCGCCAGCAACATCCGCGCCAGCTCGCCGAACCCCGGCTCCGACAGGTTCACCGAGGCGAAGTCCGGACGGGCGCCGGCCGGCAGCTCCGCCCAGGCGGTCACCGCGTCCAGGCGGGCCACGGCGTCGCCGCCCGTGATCCACAGGCCGGTGGACACGCCCACGGGCAGCCCCGGCGCCGCCGTCCTGACGGCCGACGTCGCCGCCCCGACGTCGGCGGCGGCCAGCGACTCGCGCCCCGCCGCGTCACGCGGATGGACGTGCACCGCCCCAGCCCCCGCCCGCCGCACGGCCACGGCGTCGGCGGCCAGCTCGGCGGGCGTCATGGGCAGCCGGGGGTGCTCGCCCGCCGCCCGGCTTCCGTTCAGACACGCTTTGATGAACATGCGCCCCATCCTTACCCCCGCGAACCGGGCTCAGGCGCGGCGTCGCTTCCCGGCGGCGGGCGGTCTCAGTGGGCGGCGTCCAGGCGGGCGCGCTGGTCGTCGGTCAGCTCCAGGTCCACGGCGGCCAGGCTCTCCTCCAGCTGGGCCACCGACGACGCCCCGACCAGCGGGATCACCGGGAACGCCGAGCCGATCTGCCAGGCCAGCACCACCTGGTTCAGGCTCGCCCCGCACTCCTTCGCGACCTCGCGCAGCACCGCCAGGCGGGCCGGGGTGCCGGGGTGGTCGTAGTCCGGCGGCACCTGCTTGTCCTGCCGGGTGTAGGCCCCGCCGAGCAGCGGCGAGTAGGCGACCAGGGTGAGGGCGGGCTCGGCGCGCAGGTAGCTCAGCAGCTCGGCCCCGGCGTGGCCGAGGCTGCCGTCCTGGAAGATCGACTCCGGCACGTCGAAGCGTGGGCGCAGCAGGCTGTGCTGGTACTGCAGCACCTCGTACCCGGCCACCCCGGCCGCGGCGGCCAGGGCGCGGGCCCGTTCCACCCGCCAGATCGCGTGGTTGCTCGCCCCGAGCAGGCCGACCGTGCCCTCGGCCACCAGGGCGCCGAAGCCCTCGACGGTCTCGGCCACCTCCACGGTGCGGTCCTCGATGTGGGCGTAGAGCAGGTCGATGCGGTCCACGCCGAGGCGTTCGCGGCTGCGCTCGGCCGACTCCCTGATGACCTTGGCGGACAGGCCCTCGGCGTTGTCGACGTAGCTGGTGCCCGGCGCGAGCGGCCGCGCGCCCAGCTTGGTGGCGATCACGATCTCGTCGCCGGCGCCGCTGCTGCGCCGCCAGCGGCCGAGCAGCTCCTCGCTCTGCCCGCCCTGGCCGCCGTCCACCCAGAAGGCGTAGTTGTCGGACGTGTCGATGAACGTCCCTCCGGCCTCGGCGTAGCGGTCGAGGATGGCGAACGACGTCTTCTCGTCGGTCACCGAGCCGAACAACATCGCCCCGAGGGCAAGTGCGCTCACCTCGCGGCGGATGTCCGGGTTCGTGCCGATCGTCCGGTACTTCATGCTGTCTCCCCATTTCGTCACGTTCTGTACGAGGCCCCGGAACGGGAGTCTGAGGGCTGGAGCGAACTCCAGGTCAAGCCGGACCGGCCATCTTCTTGAAAATAGATCATTTCTCTAGAAAAATGCTCTGACATGTCCATCATGGTGGTGACCGGCGGCAACCGGGGCATCGGATACGCGGTGTGCGGACGCCTGGCCGGCGAAGGGCACCAGGTGCTGCTGGTCGCGCGGGACGCGGAGCAGGGCCGGCAGGCCGCCGCGCGGATCGGCGGCGACGTCCAGGCCGTGACGGGCGACCTCACCACGGCCGAGTCGGTCCGGCGGCTGGCCGGCGACCTGCGGGACCGCTGCCCGCGCATCGACGTGCTCGTGCACAACGCCGGCCTGTGGCCCGCCCGCCGCGTCCTGACCGGGGACGGGCTGGAGGAGTCGTTCGCGGTCAACCACCTGGCGCCGTTCCTGCTCAACCACCTGCTGGAGGACCGGCTCGGACGCGTGGTGCAGGTCACCGCCGGCCTGTACGTCAAGGGCCGGGCCGAACCCGGACGCACGGCCATGGGCGCCGCCTTCTCGCCGATGCGCACGTACGCCGACACCAAGCTGTGCAACCTGCTCACCGTGCCCCTGTTCGCCGAACGCTGGCGGACGGCCGGGATCACGATCGACGCCGTGCACCCCGGCGTCATCCGCACCGGGCTCGGCGATCGCCGCGGCCCGCTCGGCTGGCTGCTCAAGGCCGCCAAGCGCAGCTGGGCCGCGCCCGAGGAAGGCGCGCGGCACGTCGTCTCCCTGGCCGGGGCTCCCGGCACCGGCCGGTACTTCGACCAGGACCGCCAGGTCCCGTTGCAGGGCCCGGCGCTGGACGCCGACCTGGCCAGGCGCGTCTGGGACGAGGCCGAGGCGCTGGCCGCGGTGCGATGACCCGGCACCGGCGCAGCGAGGAGACCGTGCGCAGGCTCCTGGACACCGCCCTGGAGGTCTACCCGGCCGACTTCACCCTCCGGGCGGTGACCACGCGCAGCGGCGTCAGCATGGGCAGCGTCTACCACCACTTCGGCAGCCTGGAAGGGCTGGCCGCCGCGCTGTACGGCCGGTGCATGGACGAGCTGCTCGACACGCTGGTCGCCGTCACCGAGGAGACCGCCGACGCCCGTGACGGCGTGCGCCGCGCCGTGACGGCCTACCTCGGCTTCACCGCTTCGCACCCGGACAAGGCCCGCTTCATCCACGCGGCGCCGTACGCGCTGGACCTCGGCCCGTACGCCGAGCGCATCGCGGCGGCCAAGGCGTCCCGGCTGGCCAGGCTGAACGCCTGGATCGGCGCGCGCATGGCGGAGGGGGCGGTCGCGCGGCTGCCGGTGGCGCAGGTGGAGATGCTGCTGATCGGGCCGGTGGCCGAGGTGAGCAGGCGGTGGCTGGCGGGCGCGCCGGACATCGACCTGGACGAGGCGGCCCGCGTTCTGTCCGACCGCGTCTGGTTGTCGCTCAGCGGTTGACGACGGGGGCCGGTTACCTGCGCGGGAGACTCCTCGGAGGTGGGTGTGGGGTGGTCGCCGGTATGATGGGGGCGGCTTCCCGTGCCGGGAGCCGCGGCGGTGGGGCCCGCCGCCTCCCGCCCGTCCGGGGGTAACCGCGGTGTCGCCGCCAACGGTCCCTGCCAGAGATGTGCCACGCTCATGTGCTGGTAGGAGATGCCTCATGGCCCAAGCCCGTCCCCCTGAACCTGAACCCGAACTTGGACCCGAGCCCGGCTGCATCGGGGGTGCGCAGGTCGATCCGCGGGCCGCGGTCGATCCCGACGTCGACCTGCATGTGCCCGCCCAGCGCGGCGAGCTGGCCCGTGCCCCGGTCGCCACGCTGGCCGTCATCGCGGCCGGCGGCGTGCTGGGCGCGCTCGCCCGCTACGCCGTCCTGACCGCCTTCCCGGTGCCGCCCGGCGGGTTCGCCTGGCCGACGCTGGCCGTCAACGTCACCGGCTGCCTGCTGATCGGGCTGCTGATGGTGGCCATCACCGAGGTCTGGCGGGCCCATCCGCTGACCCGGCCGTTCCTGGGGGTGGGGGTGCTGGGCGGGTTCACCACGTTCTCCACCTCCATCGCCGACGCCCACGGGGCGCTGGCCGCGGGCGAGCCGCGCACGGCCCTCGCCTACCTGGCGGTCACGCTGGTCACGGCACTGGCCGCGGTCTTCCTGGGCCAGGTGCTCGGGCGCGGGCTGTTCGGCCGGTTCGCCACTGCCGCCGAGACCGTTCCCGCCGAGACCACCCCCGACATGGGCGCCCCCGACCAGACCGCCCGGGCTCCGCGCGGTGGGAGGCGTCCGTGACGGCGCTGCTGCTGGTGGTGCTGGGCGCCGCCGTGGGGGCGCCCGCCCGTTACCTGATCGACCGCGCCGTCCAGGCCCGGCACGACAGCCTGTTCCCGTGGGGCACCTTCACCGTCAATGTGGCCGGGTCCGCGCTGCTCGGCTTCCTGCTGGCGCTGCCCGCCACCGGCGGGGCGCAGGCCCTCCTCGGCACGGGCCTGTGCGGGGCGCTGACCACGTACTCCACCTTCGGGTACGAGACCCTGCGGCTGCTGCAGAACGGCGCCCGCACCTACGCCGCGCTCAACGCCGCGGCCAGCATCGCGGCCGGGCTCGGAGCGGCCTGGTGCGGCATGGCCCTCGCCCAGGCCGTCATCTCGTAGTGCTGGGATCCGGCCCGTGAGCGGTCGGCGCGTTTGACGATCGCTCGACGGGAAAGCTGGAAGGGGCCGGCGTACCCCTTCCCGACGTCCGATAGACGAGACGATCATGCTTGTGGAGTTCGAGCTGCGCTGTCCCATCAGCGCCGATCTGGCGTTCATCCGTGACCTGGTGCGCATCCACGGCCACCACAGCGGATTGTCCGGCGAGCGGCTGGAGGACCTGGTGCTCGCGGTGAACGAGGCCGTCACCAACGTCCTCGACCATGGCGGCTCGGCCGGCCTGGTCACCGCGACCCGGGACCCGATCGGCGTCTGCGTGGAGATCCTGGACACCGCGGGCCGCCTGACCCCCGACCACCTCGACGCCGCCGACGTCGACCCGACCGCGTCCCACGGATTCGGCCTGTGGGTGATCCAGCAACTGTGCGACTCGGTCGCGCTGGAGCAGACCGGCCTCGGCTCGCGGCTGCGGCTGCGCATGCTGGTGCCCTCGGAAGCCCCCGGCGCCGCCGATCGCCGCCTCATCAGCACCATGGCCGGCGGCGCCTTCCCTGGTCCTAGCCCGGCTGGTCCCGGCCCGGCACGTTCCCGGGTACACGAAGTCGGCATGTCAGTAATCATCCGATAACGTAGTGTGATGATGGCTGATCGGGGTGACGCCGGACACCGGCCGGACGGCTCCGGTTCCGGCGCCCAGCCCGCGGAGTGGCTGCTGCGGGCGGCCTTCGACGGCACGGGCATGGGCATCTACCTCACCGATCTCGCCGGCCGCATCACGTGGGTCAACCCCGGGGCGGTCGCCCTGCTCGGCTTTCCCGCCGACGAGCTGCGCGGCGCCGACGCGCACCAGACGCTGCACCGCCGCCTCGACGGCAGCCTCCCGCCCCGCTCCGCCTGCGAGCTGGTCACGGTGTGCCGGCAGGACCGGCCCGTACGCAGCGAGTTCGCCACCTTCGCCACCGCCGGCGGCCGGCTGCTCCCGGTCGCCTGGCTGGCCTCGCCCATCCACCACGACGGCGAGCCGGCCGGCGTCGTCGTGATCTTCATCGACGTCGTCGAACGCCTTGACGCGGCCGGCCGGCAGGCCGAAGAGCTCGTCCGCGCCCAGAAGCTGACCGAGCAGTTCCGCCTGTTGACCGAGATCAGCACCGTCCTCACCCAGACGCTGGACGTGCGCGAGGCGATGACGCGGCTCGGCCGCCTGCTGGTGCCGCGCCTGGCCGACTGGGCGGCGGTGGACATGTTCCTCGGGCCGCGCGAGCTGCGCCGACTGGCCATGGCCTGCGCCGGGGCCGCGCCGGTGGACCCCTCGTGGTTCGCCGAGCTGCCGTCGTTGCCGAAGGGCCCCTCGCGATCGGCGCTGGTCCGGGTGCTGCGCGGGGAGCAGGCGCTGCTGCTGGGGCCCGAGCAGATCGCCGCGCCGCCCGACGGGCCGCTGGCCGCCGCGCACGACTCCCTGTTCAACGTGCTGGGCGGCTCGTCGGCGATCGTGGCGCCGCTGCGTACGCCGCGCCGCGTGCTGGGCGCTCTGACGGTGGCGCGCACCGACCCGGCGCGGCCGTACACGGAGGCCGACGTGGAGCTGGTGGCCGACATCGCCCGCACCGCGGCCCTGGCCGCCGACAACGCCTGCCTGTTCGGCCAGCAGCGCGACATCGTCGACACCATGCAGCGCCACCTGCTGACCGCGCTGCCCCAGGTCGATCACCTGCAGCTCGCCGCCCGCTACCTGGCGGCCCCGGCCGGCTCCCAGGTGGGCGGCGACTGGTACGACGCGTTCGTGCTCCCCGACGGCGTCACCGCGCTGGCCATCGGCGACGTCGCCGGCCACGACCTGGAGGCCGCCGGGCAGATGGCCCAGCTCCGCAACATGCTGCGCGCCCTGGCCTGCGACCACAAGGAGTCGCCCAGCCTGATCCTCGACCGGCTCAACAAGGTCATGGCCGTCGCCAGCGACGCCCCCACGGCCTCGGCCATCCTGGCCCGGATCGAGCCGCCCCAGCCGGAGGGCGATCCGGACACGCGGATCCTGCGCTGGACCAGCGCCGGCCACCTGCCGCCGCTGCTGGTCACCGCGCACGGGCAGGCCCGCTACCTGGAGGAGGGCCAGTCGCTGCTGCTGGGCGTGCATCTCGACGACGTGACCCGCCACGACGCCCTGGCGCCGCTGCCGCCGGGCAGCACGCTGCTGCTCTACACCGACGGGCTGGTCGAGGTGCCCGGCGTCAACCTGGACACCAGCCTGGCCCGGCTGCGCCGGCACGCCGCGACGCTGGCCCGGCGTCCGCTCCAGGACTTCTGCGAGCAGGTGCTCGCGCTCGCGCCGTCGCCGCGTACCGATGACATCGCGCTGCTCGCCCTGCGGCTGCCGCCGCCCGGCCAGTAGGGCGGACGCCTCCGAGCGGTCACGGGGCGGTGAGCGCGGCCTCGATCGCCGGGCCGTGGCGCTCCAGCCACGCCTCGCGCCGCTTGATCAGGTCGCCGACGCCCTCTTCCCACATCCGGGCCCAGCCGCCGCCGCGTTCCTCGGCGATCTGCCGCATCGAGAACCACGACCGCCGGGTACGCAGCACGGCCACCTCGACCAGGCGCGACCGGTCGACGCCGGACATCCCGTACGCGTCGGCGAGCAGCCGGCAGCGGCGCGGCACGTCCAGCCCGCGCAGGGGCGGGTCGGCGTCGGCCGGGTCGGCCAGCGGCGCCCAGTACAACATCGCGCTCATCAGCTCCTCCACCCGGGTGGCCGGCCTGGCGATGTCGAAGTCGATCAGCCCGGCCGCCACACCGTCGCGGAACACGATGTTGTCCGGCGTGTAGTCCAGGTGCCCGACCAGCTCCGGCGGGTACGGCGGCGCGGGCGGCATGCCCGGCGGCTCGGTGAACCCGAAGTCCGCCCGAACGCCGTCGGGCGGGACGAACCCCGCCACCGCCTCGTGGTAGGCCCGGATCAGCCGGCCCACGGAGGCCAGCCGCTCCTCGTCGGCCAGCCACGCGGGCCGCGGCCGTCCGGCGACCTCACCGGGGACGAAGGTCAGCACCTCGCGGCCGGCGGCGTCGATGCCGAGGAAACGCGGCGCGCCCGCGAACCCGGCCTCCTCCAGGTGCCCCAGCAGGGCGTGGACCAGCGGGGAGTTGGGTCCCACGGGACGGCGTACGGTGTCGCCGACGCGTACGACGCCTTCGGTGACGTCCCCGCCGGCGAGTGGGATCTCGGGCTGGGGCTCGGTGGGCTCGGTGTAGGTGACGGAGCTCATGGTTCCCTGGGGTGGCGAGGAAGTGGGCCGGTCATGATCTCAGGCAGGGGCGGTGGAGGGCAATCGTCCACGGCGTGCTTGAGAAGGACCTGCCGCACGATCTCCGCGACGGCGGCCGGGTGGGTGAGGTGCGGGTGGTGCCCGGCTCCCGGGATGACCGTGGCGGGGGCGGCGTCGGGGGGCAGCGGGTCCAGCTCGCCGGCCACGAGGTGCACGGGGACGGGGCCGCCGAGCAGCGTGCGGAGGGCGGCGCGTTCGGCGGGGCGCTGCGCGGCGCGCAGCACGCGGGCGGTGCGCCGGGCGACCCCGGGACGGCGGAGCCCGGCCGCGGCGCTCGCGACCGCCCGCCGCGCCTCCTCGGACGGGGACGCCGGGCCGAGGAGGGCGGCCGTGAGCCGGTCGGGGCCCATCCTCCCGAGGAGAGGGGCCGCGAGGAGCAGGGTGAGAGCGGACGGCCGGCGCTGGAGGAAGTACGGGGACAGCAGGATGAGGGCGGCGATCCGGCCGGGATGGGCGGCGGCGTACCGCAGCGCCGGCGCGGCGGCGGCCGAGTGCGCGACGATCACCGGACGGGTGCGCACGGGCCCCAGCAACTCGGCCAGCCAGTCCGACGCCGCGCCCCCGGCGGACGAGGAACGCCCCAGCCCCGGCAGATCGGCGACAAGCGCAGGAAACCGGTGCGAACCGGTTCCGGGAAGGGCCGGGGGAGGGGTGCTGTCCAGTTCGTCGAGCACGCCGTGCCAGGAGTCGCCGTCGAGCGGAAGCCCGTGCAGCAGGACCAGCCGCGGCGCCGTACGCTCACCCGCCACGTACGTACGCGACCCCGCCACGTTGTGGAAACCACCGGGACGTGCGGCCGGAGCGTCCCCGAACCGGTCGGCGACCAGCCGGTCGGCCCAGCGGCGCAACGCGTCACCCACGGGTGGCCGGCGGAGCCCCGCGGACCCGGCGACCCGGTCGGCCGAGCCCGTGTCGTACCGGTCCTCGGTCAGGAAGCCCAGCGTCTCGGGCTCGGCGCCGGTCAGCGCGGACGGCAGGCGGCGGATCACGCCCACCGGCACGCGTATGCGCGGCGCGCGTACGCCGAGGTGCTCCGCGAGCAGCCGGATCAGGTCGGGCAGGTCGGGCGTGGCGGGTTCGAGCAGCCAGTGCAGGCCGCCGGGCTCGGGGTCGTGCTCGGGCACGGCGGCCATGAACCGGGCGAAATGGTCCACCGTCACCACCGGGACGAACGTGCGGGCGCCGCCCGGCAGCGCGGGCAGCCGGCCCGCCCACAGGTCACGGACCAGCGAGGCCAGTCCGAGGTACTGGCCGGCCTCACCGGTCAGCGAATGGCCGATGACGCTGCTCGGGTTCACCACGGTCAGCGGCACACCGAGCCGCGCCGCGGCGACCCGTACGGCGGCGTCCCCCTCGGCCTTGGAGCCCTCGTACGCCCCTTTGTCCCGGTACAGGGCCGCCAGTTCGGCCTCCGGGAGCGGGTGGCGCGGCCGCGGGTCCAGCCCGACGCGGTAGCCCGACACGTGCACCAGCCGGCGCAACCCGGGACGGGCGGCGGCCCAGTTCAGCACGTTGAGCGCGCCTTCGACGTTGACCGCCCTGGCCTCCTCGCGTCCCATGCCGAAGCGGTAGATGCCGGCGGCGTTGAACACGTCCCGCACGCCCGCCGCCCCTTCGCCGGCAGCGCCCAGTCCCAGGCCGGGCCCGGCCGTGACGTCGCCCTCGACGACCGTGAGCCGCGTGGCGGGCACGCCGCGCTCACGCAGCCAGCGGGCCGGCCCGTCGTCCGCGCGGCGGACGACGGCCGTCACGGCACGGCCCTGTTCCAGCAGGTGCAGGACCGTCCATCTGCCGATGAAGCCGGTCGCACCGAACACCACGGCGTCTTCCATGTCCATTCCTCTCTAGACCGATCTGCATATTTTGTGGGCATGAAGAACCGCCGGCTCAGGCCAGCAGTCTGACGACCTGGCGGCGGACCCGTTCGACCGGCAGCCGGGAACGGCTCGCGCGGGCCAGCACCAGCGCGCCCTCGATCAGCGCGAGCACGGTCGCCGCCAGGTCGTCGGCCGCGTCGTCGGCCGCGTCGTCGGCCGCGTCGTCGGCCGTGGCGTGCCCGTCGGCGCGCAGGGCGTCGGCCAGCCTGCGCTGCCAGCCTTCGTAGATGCCGGCGCAGACGCGCTGCAGTTGCTCATTCGAGGAGGCGATCTCCAGGGCCACGGTCGCCACCGGGCAGCCCTTGGCGTACCCGGCCGCCACCATCCTGTCGGCCAGCGCGTCGAGGACGGCCGGCACGAGGTCGCGGGCCCTGGGCAGCGCGCCGGCCAGGTCGTCGATCATGGCGTCGACCTCCCGTCCGGCGGCGGCGAGCGCCTCGCCCACCAGCTGGTCCTTGCCGCCGGGGAAGTGGTGGTAGAGCGACCCGCGCGGCGCGCCGGCCACGGCCAGCACCTCGTTGAGGCCGGTGCCGTGGCTGCCCTGGGCCTCCACCAGCGTCCGGGCCGCGGCTATGATGCGCGCCCGTGTCTCGTCCCCCTTGACCGCCATGCGGCACACACTAGACCGGTCTGCATATTCCTGTCCATCCGGCCGCCGGCGGTGGACCGGCCGCCCGACGTCGCGCGGGGCGGCCGGTCCCGGGCTCAGGCGGCTTCGTACCGGCGCTGGCAGTTGATGCAGAACCGGGCCAGCGGCCGGATCTTGAGCCGTTCGAACGGGATGCCAGCCTCGCAGTGCGAGCAGCGGCCGTACGAGCCGGCCGTCAGCCGGTCGCGGGCCTGGGTGAGCTCGGCGATGGCCCGGTCGGCGGTGGCGAGGGAGGCCAGCAGCTCCTGCCAGGTGTCGTCCGCGCCATTGCCGTCCTGGGCCGCGGCCTGCAGACCGAGCAGGTGGCGGCTGCGCCGCTCCAGCTGCTCGTCGATGTCCTGGCGCAGGGACTGGAGCTGCACGGTGCTGAGGTGGTCGGTCATGGTGGTTTCCTTTCCGCGCGGTTTGCGGGGGTTCAGAGTGCGATGACGGGTGCCGCGGGGCGCAGGCACAGGCGCAGCAGGCCGCGGACGGTGGCGTGCTGCGGCTCCGCCGCGGCGTTGATCCGCGTGCGAAGGGCGGTGTGCAGGCGGTCCAGCAGTCGCGTCTGGAGCGCGCCCCCGCCCGTGACGGTCAGGCCGTTGTCCCGGACGGCCGGGCGGAGGTGGGCCGGCTGGCGGCGCAGCAGGCCGGCGGTCATCTCCACGACGCCGTCCAGCGCGTCCGGCAGCAGTCCCGTGCTGGTCGTGGCGCTGAGCTGGAGCGCCGCCGCGTCGCTGACCGCGCCGCCGCTGACGACGACGGCCTCGACGATGCCCGCCCCCACGTCCAGCAGCAGGTACGGCCCCGGCCCCGCGACGTCCAGACCGGCGCCGGCGGCGGCCGCCAGCGGCGCCTCGACCAGCGTCACCTGGCAGCCGGCCGCCTCGGCGACGGCCGCGCGCACCGCCTGCCGGTCGCTGCCCGTCGCGGCCCTGGGCACCGCGGCCATCACGTGCTCCAGCGGCCGGCCGCCGGCCAGCCAGGCGTCCTGCAGCACGAGATGCACGAGCCGCAGGCAGGCGCCCGGGTCGACGACCATGCCCCGGCGGATCGGACGGACCGGGATCCCGGCCGCGCTCTCCGGCGACGGGACGACGACCGCCGAGGGACGGTCGGCGATGGCGAACCCGTCCAGGGACAGCGAACGGGTGCGTGAGGTGCCCAGGTCGAGCACCACGTGGGCGCGGTGCACCGCGGATGTTCGCGGTGAGTGTTCGTGGACTGATCCGGCGTCGGACATGACGATGATCGGCTCCTTGCTCTGACGCGGAGGACTCGTACGCGAAAGACGAGAGAAAAGGGCGCATCCCGCACGCGGGGACGCCACGACGGCGACCTCCGGCCGTACGGGACGCGCGGGAACCCGCGGGCGGCCGGGCAACGCGTGGACCCGGCGGTGCGAAAGGCCGGGCGCGACGACCGGCCCCGCGGCGCGCTGGGGGGCCGGGAGGCGGCGACTCGTGAAGAGGGAGGGAGCTAGATCAGCGGCGGGCTGCGCGAGCCCGCGGTGCGGTGCCCGACCTGCTGCGGGTCGCGGATCGCGGCCGCGTCGGAACCGGGCGCCGGGAGCAGCGGGAGGTGGGCGGCCTCGGCGTGCCGCGCGCCGCGCAGCGGCGGCCACAACGACAGCACGTGGTGCTCACGGCCGCTGGACGCCTGGGGCGGCAGGCTCGGCATCCGGTCGCCGCCCTTGTCCGGGGTCCATTCGTGACCGGCGGACACGGGGCGCGGGGCAGTCTGGTCGTCGGCGTAGGAAGGGCCGGCGACCAGCAGGGACAGCAGGACCAGGCCCACCACGCAGCACAGCGCGATGGGGCCTCGTGGCGCTCTGCACGGTCCCGTCATAAGGCCGACCATAGCCCAGCCGGTGAGAAAAGGCATTACCGTCCGTTTTCCCGTCCGGCGGTACGGCGCGGTCGACGGGGAGTCGCGGGGGCGGGGGCCTCGGGAGGGGCTTCCGGTGCTGGTGGGGGCAGGAAACTGCCGGGGAGGCGTGCGGGGCGGGGCATGCAGCGGCGGGGGTGCGCAGAGGCGGGGGCGTACGGGGCCGGGGGCTGCAGGGCGGGGTTCGCCGGGACATGGGCGCGTGGCCGGTCACCGGACCGGGAGCCGGTCTTCGTCCGGACGGCCGGTGTGCGCATGTCGCCGGGAACCCCGCCGTTCAGCGTGTTGCTGTGTCAGCGGGAACCTCGCCCAGGGCTATTTAGAACCCGTCGAAGTTCTCGCCCCACTCGCCCCAGTCGTCGTCCTCGTTGTGGTCGTCGTGGCCACGGTCGTCGTGGTCGTCGTGGTCGTGGTCGTGGTGGTCCGGCTTGTGGACGGCCGGGGGACCCTGCGGGCCACGCGGGCCCTGGGGACCACGCGGGCCTACACGGTGGTGGTGGTCGTGGTCGTGGTCGTGGTGGTGACCGCCGCCCCACCAGCCGCCCCAACGCGGGCCCCACCAGCGAGGACCGCAGTGACGCCAGCCGCAGCCGCCCCGGAGGACCGGCTTCTCATCGGCTGGGCTCTGATACGACGCCGTGCCGGCCGTGCTGGCCTGGGCTGCCGGCATCTGGCCGCCACCCAGCAGCAGGCACGCGCTCGTGGCGAGCACGGCCGCCGGCTTCTTCATCATTGATTTCATCGCGCTTTCCGTTCAGAAGTTTCCAGAACCGCCGCGGGACTTCTCGACTGCCGTCGGTCTCCGGCATGAGCAGTCTTACCCGCGCATTGAGTTCGGAGTTCTGACAAGACAGGCATGAGCTGCTAAAGCTTGACCAGATTTACCAGGCCCTTACAGCCGACTTGTCCAGGTTTATTGCGACAAGGAGCGGTGGTGTCGCTTTACTGTGACTCGATCATTCCCTAGCACTGTCGCCCCGAAAATGCGGCGCTGCCGGGAACATGCGCTCCGGGCGTCCGGCGTCGCGGGCGCGGGGGTGCCGGTTTGGCCGGACGTCCGCTATCGTCACTGTCGTACTACGACTAGACAGTGAGGTGAAGCATGACGGAACGTACGGACGTGCGGCTGGAACTGTTGACCGGCGAGCAGGCGCTCGCGCGCCGGGCGGAGCTGATCGATCTCTATCGCGAGGTGTTCACTGGGCCGCCGTGGAGCGAGGGGGAGGGCGAGGTCGCCGAGTTCGGCGTCCGGTTCGCCGCCGACGCGGCCCGGCCCGGGTTCCGCGCGGTGCTGGCCGTCGAGGGCGCGCGTCCGTGCGGGTTCGGGACGGCCTGGCCGACGGCGACCCCGCTGCCGCACACCCGCAGCTACGGCAAGGTGCTCGCGGCGCTCGGCCCGGACGGGGTGTCCCGGATGCTGGCCGGCGCACTCCAGGTGGACGAGCTGGCGGTCGCTCCGCGCGCCCGCGGCCGAGGTCTGGCGGGGCGCATTCTGGACCTTCTGTGCGGCGAAAGTCGGAGCTGGCTGCTGACCTCCGTGAACGCCCCCGACGCCATTCGCCTGTACGAGCGTCTGGGCTGGCGACGAGCGGGCGAGAACGACGGAATTGTGGTATTCCTCAACCCCGAATAACCACGAAGTTTCATACAATCCCTGGACTAGTGTGAATATCCAGACCCAAACCACACCGACATCGAATAACTCGGACATCACACCCCGAGAAAAGCAACCAAACCCCCCAAACTAACAACATAACCCCCCCAACCACCCCACCGCACTGCGCCCCACCGCGCTCGCCGGGTAGCCCGCTGCGCTGGGCGCCCGCGTTCCCGGCGTCGCATCTGCCGTGGCCCTCGCCGTCGCTGCGAGGGCGATTTGCATTTGAGTGCGCTCGAAGTTCTACGGTTCCGGGCATGACGAACATTGCAGAAGGAACCAGCCGTGAACAGCGCTACGAGCACGGTCTGGAGGTGCTTCGGAAGATCGACGGCGAGGCCGGGCAGCGGGTCGTGGACGCCCTTGCCGACGTCTCGCCCGAAATGGCCCACCAGGTGGTCGCCTGGGCCTTCGGCGAGATCTACGACCGCCCCGGCCTGGCTCCCCGCGACCGCCAGTTGGTGACCCTGGGCGCGCTCACCGCGCTCGGCGGCTGCGAACCCCAGCTCGACGTGCACGTCAACGCCGCCCTGAACGTCGGCCTGACGCCCGATGAGATCATTGAGTCCCTGTTGCACTCGGCCGTCTACTGCGGCATGCCACGCGCGCTCAACGCGACGTTCGCCGCCAAGAAGGTGTTCGCCGAACGCGGCCTGCTCCCCGTGCCGGACGGCACGGCCTGACCCCGGGCCCCGCCCGCTCGCTCCAGCCCGATCCGGCCGGATCCCCCCGCGCCCGGGCTCAGGCCCGATCCGGCGCCGGCTTCGGATCCGGTTGGAGTCGGACGTGACAGAGGGCTGCCTCCCGAGTGCCTGGTCTGTCATGATCGACTGGGATGAGCGTGCAGGCGTTACAGGCGACGGACCCACCCGAGATCGGCGGCCATCGGCTGCTCGGGCGCCTCGGCGCGGGCGGCATGGGCGTGGTGTACCTGGCCAGGAGCCGCCGCCTGGGCCTGGTGGCCATCAAGGTCATCAAGCACGACCCGGCCGATGCCGAGGCCATGGAACGTTTCCGCCGCGAGGCGGCCACCCTGCGCGGCCTGCGCAGCCCGTACGTGGCGCCGCTGGTGGACGCACGGGTGACGGCGCCGCCGTACTGGCTGGCGACGGCGTACGTGCGGGGGCCGACGCTGTTGCGGGCGGTCGCCGAGCGGGGGCCGTTGCCGGCGGGGCTGTGCCGGCGGCTGCTCGCCGGGCTGGCCGCCGCCCTGGCCGACGTGCACCGGCACGGCGTGCAGCACCGCGACCTCAAGCCGCACAACGTCATCCTGTCGCCGCAGGGCCCGCGGCTGATCGACTTCGGCATCGCGCGGGCCCCCGGCCAGAGCACGATCACGACGTCGGGAGAGATCGTCGGCACCCCCGGCTACATCGCTCCCGAGGCCGTACGTCAGGAGCCGGTCACGGCGGCGGCGGACGTCTTCGCGCTGGCCGGCACGATCGCCTACGCCGCCACCGGCCGTCCGCCGTTCGGGCGCGGCGAGCCGATGGCGGTGCTCTACAGCAGCCTGAACGCCGACATCGACGTGGACGGCGTCGAGCCCGAGCTCGCCGAGCTGATCCGCTCGTGCGCCGCGCGCGACCCGGCGGAGCGGATCACGTCCGACCGGGCGGCGGCACTCGCCGGAAGCGCCACGGACCCGCACTCCTGGCCCTCGGATGCGGAGTACCAGGCGCTCATCGGCGAAACCGGCCCCACCGAGGACGACCCGAGCAAGGACGACCCGAGCAAGGACGACCCGAGCAAGGACGACCCCGCCGAGGACGACTCCAGCGGCGACGACTCCAGCAGGGACGGCCCCAGCGGGGACGGCCCCGCCGAGGACGGCACCGCCGGGGCGACGCGGCCCGCGAGGACGCCCTGGCCGGGGCGGGCACTGGCGGCCGGAGCCGTCCTGCTGGCCCTGGGCGCGACGGCCGCCGTCCTGTTCCCCCGGCTCGCCACGCCCACGACGGGCCCCACCCCCGCGCCCACCACCACCGCCACGACGGGCGGCCCGGCGACGGTCCGGGCGACGGCGGCGGACGATCCCGGAACCGTGTCAGATCCCGGAACCATGCTGGATCCCAACACCGTGGTGGTCACCCAGCCGCTGCCCGGCCCCACCCCCACGGGCCCCGTCCGGTGGCAGGCCGTGCACGGCCCCCGGTGCGCCGCGGAGTGGTTCTACGCCGACCCCGCCTGGCGTCCCGTCACCGGCGGGTGGAAGGGCGACGGCTGCGTGGGCACGGCGCTGGCGCTGCGCGTCGGGAACGAGCCGGCCCACTTCAACCAGGCGGTCAACTGGTACTTCGACACCCGCGGCGGCGCGCGCTGCACGATCGACGTGCACATCCCCGACGACCCCCGCTCGACCGGCCTGGCCTTCTACTACCTGGACGACAACGACACCGACCCGCCGCACCTCGGCCCGCCGGTGACCGTGGACCAGCGCGCCCACCGGGGGCGCTGGGCCCCGATCGGCACCTGGCGGGTGCCCGCCGCGGGCCGGCTCACCGTCCTGGTCGGCAACCAGCCCGTCGGGGCCGACGACACCCACGAGGTGACGGTCTCCGCCGCCCGCGCGCGTTGCCGCTGGTGACCCCGCGCCGCCGCCACCGCCGCGGTGTTCCGCGACGGTGCGGGCCGAGGGGTCAGCGCAGGGTTCTGCCCAGGGTGCCCTGCTCGGGGTAGGAGTACCGGACGCGCAGCACGAGCTTGGCCTTGCGTTGCTGGCTGCCGGCGTAGGCCAGCAGGCCCGAGAAGAAGTCGAGGCCGTCGGCGTTCGTCCCGACCTCGACGCAGCCGTGGCTGTACCCCTTGTGCGAGTTGTGCAGGTAGAAGCCGCCGCGCCCGTACATGTTCCCCTGGGTCGGGGTGAGCCGGACGCGGAAGGTGCCCCAGTCGGGGAAGACCGGGCCGTTGCCGCCCACGGGCAGGAACTGGATGCCCTCCCCGGGGTTGGAGACGGCCTTGTCGCCCCGCTGGTTCGCCGCCTCGACGGAGTTCTGCCGGGGATCGACGTGGGTGAAGAACGTGTACAGGCCCTCCGGCAGCGGGCCGTGGTCCTTGCTGTTCTGCATGGTGCCGATCTGGTGTCCCACCAGGCCGGACGTGGCCGCGTACAGCAGTGTGCCCGAGCCCTGGAGGGAGGCCGGCATGGACTTGCGCCAGTACAGGAACTTGCCGGTGTAGACCAGGTCGGCCTGGTCGTCGGTGGCGTCGCGGACGTCGAGGTCGAACCGGCCGAGCGTGCGCAGGGCGCCCGTCCGGGGCACTTCGATGGCCTCGAACCGGCCCGAGCCGGGCGTCCTGCCGGTCAGCGCGAACACCCGGTAGGAGCCCTGCGGGTCGTAGGAGGCCCGGGTCTCCTCCAGGAACACCAGCCCGGAGGTGTGGTGGAAGAGCACGGCGTGCACGTTGTCGTCGGGCTTCTCGCCCTTCCACATCATCGGCTGGGTCTCCTCGCCGACGGTGAGGGAGATCCGGGAGACCCGGTCGTTCTGGCTTCTCTGGAAGCAGAAGTACGTCATCGGGCCGTCCGCCGCCCTACGAGATCGTCGCGAGGTTGGACGTGAGCGCGATGTCGGTGCCGGACGACGGCGTGTACTCGTGCCACTCGGCGATGAGCGCCCCCTTCTCACCCGGTTGCAGGATCGGCACGGGAGCCTGCGTGCCGCGGTGGGCGAAGCTCAGGCGCTCGACCGTGAGGTGGGTGGCGTCCGGGATGGCGACGACGAGCTGGGCCTCCTGGACGCGGCGGTCGTCCTCGGCGTCCAGCACGACCGGCAGCCCGACGACGAACGCCGAGCTGTTGCCGACCTTGATGTTCACCGGGTTCGGGCTCGGCGCGAGGTCCGAGGAGGACGTGGTGAAGGCGGCGTCCTGGAGCCGGGCGGCCGCCCGTTCGGGGTTGGCGGGCGGGATGCCGGGATAGTTGCGGTCGTCGTAGGCCGCGATCTCCTGCGCGATCGTCAGGTACGGCGCCGGGATCGGCGCGCCGACCGCACCCCCCTCGGCGAAGCGCATCCACTCCTCCTCCCAGCCCTTGCGCACGGTGAGGACGATCCGCGCGCTGCCGGCCCGCAGGAACGCCTGCCTGGTCGGGTCCGGGTGCCGCAACTGCCGGATGAACGGCCAGCTCGGCGGGACGTCCCAGAAGTAGGAGTAGAGGAACGTCACCACGTTCTCCCACTCGATCGCCTGGTTGATGAAACGCACCAGGTCCTCGTGCCGCCGCAGCAGCGTCCACTGCTCGGCGCTGAGACCGAGGCTCGGCCCGTCGAAGCCGATGCCGTGCTGGAGGTCCACGTGCGCGGCCAGGAAGGCGGCCAGGACGTCGGCGGGCATGAAGTCGAAGTCGCTGCCGAGGATGAACCGCAGGACGCACTTCATGATCTCGTCGCTCTCCTCCCGCCGCAGCGTCAGGGTGTCGACGTTGGCCAGCTTGTCCTCGATGGCCGCGATGCGCGCGGCGATGTCCTCCTGCTCGGCGAAGTACCTGGTCTGGGCGGCGTTGTAGAGGGTGTTCCAGACGTCGGTGCGCCACTGCTCGACGGCCTCGTCCGTGAGGTCGAGCCGCACGCCGAGCCCGACGAACACCCGCTCGGAGTGGTGGAAGAAGAACGTGATCTTGTGGCGGCCGGTGAAACCGCGCATGTAGGGCGTGGCGCCGTCGAAGGACATGATCCGGTGGTCGCGGATGATGAGCGCGTCCGACAGGTTGCGCCACGTCGGCTCCGAACGGGCCCCGATGACGTCGAAGTTCATCTTGTCGTCGGAGTCGTCCTTGCCGACCTGCGCGTCCAGCATGATCTCCCGGATGTGCGTGCCGCCCGGCACGTCGAACTCCAGGTCCAGGAACCACCAGTTCCCGTCGGTGTTGACGTGCGAGCTGACGGTCAGCGGCGTCGGCGCCTCGGGATGCGGCCGGACGGTCACGCCGTGCCGGTCGGCCAGCCACTGGTACTTCGGGACGCCGGTCGGGGACGGGTGACCGTCCTGGTCGACCAGCTCCGTGGTGATGTCGCCGTGCCTGACCGGGAACTCGAAGGGGCCCTGCTGCGAGCGCAGCAGCTCGAGCTCCGCGTACGCCCGCCGCATCGACGCCCCCGGCTCGGGGACCGCGATGTCGTACGTCAGGCGCAGCCCGTACCGGTAGAGCCTGACCCGCCACTTGCGCATGAGGCTGAAGTAGTCGATCCGGACGGGGTCGTTGCCGGTGTTCTTCAGCACCCGGGTCGAGGTCTCCTCCGACCCCGTCACGGTGGTGGTGGAGATGGTCACCTTGTGCTCGCGGCGGGAGCGCGAGGACGCCTTCTGCGTGGTGGCGCGGGCGTGCTTGATGCTCTCGGCGGCCGAGGCCGACTCCGAGCCCTGCGCGGTGAACCCGGTGGTGCTCGAACCGGAGATGATCGGGATGCCGCCCTGGACCGTGCCGGTGATGTTGAACTGGTTCGAGTGCTGGCTCTGCGACGACGTCGACTGCGACAGGTCGGTGTTGTCGGTCACGCCCGTCTCGCTGACCTCCTCCAGCGAGTCGGTGACGATGGTGGTGAACTCCTTCGAGGTGACCGACCACTCCTTGTGCGTGACCGCGGTCACCTCGCCGGGCGCGAGCGGGATGGTCGAGACGAGCTCGCCGCGCTGGATTCCGATCGGCACCATCTCGATGCGTTCCAGGTTGAGCATGCCGATGGGTGGTGCGGCGGTGTTGACCGCCAGGCCGCGCAGGGCCACCGCGGCGGTGTTGAGCGCCTGCGCGGCCCGGCCGGCCGCCTCCCGGGCGCCGGTGCTCTCCGCCTCGCGCAGGCGCTCGGCGCGCAGCTCGACGAGCGTCCCGGCGAACAGCGCCAGCTCGGCGGCCGGCACCCGCGCCAGCGCGGCGGGATCGGGGCGCAGCGCCGCGACGGGCTGCTCCTCGAAGCGCCTGAGCAGGTCGAACGCCTCGCCGGAGACGCCTCCAGGGGCGTTCTCGGCCCGGAGGCGGTCACGGACCGCGTCGGTGTCGCCGGGGGCCAGCGCGAGCTGCCGGACCGCCCCCAGCTTGACGATGCCGCCGCCCGCGCCGTCATGTGCGTCGTCGTGCGCGGTGGGCACCCGCAGCGGAACGAGCGTGCCCTTCAGCACCTCCCGCGCCGAGTTGTCCAGCACCGGCGCGGCCGGCGGGGACGGCGGCCCCGCGGCCGCCGCGCTGTGGATGTCTGCCATGGTCGTCCCCCCTCGTGGATGAGCAGCTGTGCCGCCATGGTGAGGGCGAGGGGCGGGGGAGGGCATGAGTAGGGGCTACTCAGAAAAAGGCGGCCCGCGCCTCCGCCGAGATGGCCGTCGGAGGCGCGGGCCGTGCACCGGATCTTGTCAGGTGCGGCGCCCGCGCAGCAGGCGAATGGTGATCGCCGCGCCGAGCAGGACCACGGCGCCCACGACCCAGGGCAAGGGGGTGCTCCCCGGGCCGGGGACGCCGTAGCCGCCCGCGTAGCCGTCCCTGGCATAGGCGCTGCCGGGGAGCTTGGCGGCGTAGCGCTGGTGCGCCAGCCGCCGGTAGTCGGCCACGGGGACGCCCGCCCGGCCCACCGACTGCGCGGCCTCGTCGTTGAGCGGCACGACCGTGCCGTCGCGCAGGGCGTACCAGGCGTTGAGCTGCGGCTCGCGGAACACGGTGCCGGTCTGGCCCGCGTACCGCTGTTCGTCGCCGCCGCTGGCGATGTTGCTGACCACCCACGTTCCGCGGCGGTCGCGGGTGGTCCAGACGGAGGCGGTCTGCCCGTCCGGCGCGGTGGCGCCGGTGGCGAGGAAGGCGAAGCGGGCGATCTCCGCCGACCGTCCGGCCACGAAGTCCGGGTTGAGGTCGTTGACGGCGACCGTGGGGCCGTCGACCCGCGCCGCCACCGGCGCCAGGCTGGTCTGCCTGCCCTGGCCGGCGAAGAAGCGGCCGACCGTGTCGCCGGCGCCCGCGGCGGCGGCCCTGGCGGCGTCGACGTCGGCCTGGGTGGGCGCGCCGGGGTCGGCCAGCGCGGGGCTCGGGACCCACAGGAACAGCGCGGTCAGGGCCGCGACCGCTGCGATGAGCTTCATGTCGATGGCCTCCTTCACGCGCCGATGTAGTCGAGCGAGTGGGTCCAGAAGAACGAGGAGTTCGAGACGTAGTAGTTGTAGGTGGACCAGTTGTAGCGGGTGCTGGACGGCCACGGGTTGCTCCAGTACACGTACGACGAGGTCTTGTCGTAGCCGTAGATGACCTCCATGTGGCCGCCGCCGCTGGTCCACTGGATGCGGGCCATGATCGGGCGGTCGGCGTCGATCTCCCTGACGATGGCGGCGTAGGTCAGGTAGTCGTAGACGTACACGCCGGGGTTGATGCCGATCTGGCGGAAGGCGGTCTGGTCGTTGCCGAGGGTGGCCTGGTTGTTCGGGCAGCTGGTGTTGACGCCGCGGTTGAAGGCCAGGTTGCAGAACTGGTTCTGGCTGTAGGAGTACCCGTAGTAGGCGGCGACGGAGTTGCCCGTCGCGGCCCAGCACCAGTTGGAGTACTGCTGCGACTGCTGGGTGAAGTTCAGCTTGTACCAGGTCGCGGCCTCGGCCGGGGGGCTGCTCGCGATCCAGGTGGCCGCCGCTAGGGCGAGGGCCACGGCCAGGCGGAACATAGGCGCTCCTTCTGCTGGGGGGTGCTGCGAAGGATGTTCGACCTGCGGAGATGGCCGTACAAGGGGGAGCGGATTTCCCTGACAGATCACTGTGGAAGGTGACATTTCATGACGTTCATGAAGTGATGACGAATCTGTGGAAATCTGTGAACATTCACAACGTGGCGGATGAGCTCCAGGCCGCGCTGCGCGCCGGCCCCTTTCACGTCGCCCTGCGAGCCGCGGTCGGAGCGCGGGGGTTGACCCTCGAACGGCTGCGCCACCGGCTGGCGCAGCGCGGCCTCCACGTCGGGGTGAGCACGCTGAGCTACTGGCAGCAGGGCCTGCGCCGGCCGGAGCGCGAGGAGTCGCTGCGGGCCGTGGGAGCCCTGGAGGAGATCCTCGACCTGCCGCCGCGCTCGCTGATCGGGCTGCTCGGGCCGCCGAAGCCGCGCGGCCGCGCGCCCGGGGTGGCGTACTCGACCCTGTTCCGGCCCGCCCAGGTGGTCTCGGCCATGCTGGACGAGCTGGACGCGGTGGCCGACGACCGCCGCCTGCACATCGCCGTGATGTACGAGTCGCTGCGCATCGGCCCCGACCGCAGCCTCACCACCCGCGAGACCACGCAGGTGGTGCAGGCCCACGAGGAGGGCGCCGACCGCTACATCATGATCTACCGCGGCGACGTCGGCTGCGACGTGGACCGGGTCACCGTCGCCGCCCTGGAGGACTGCCGCGTCGGCCGCGTCACCAGGGACGGCGAGACCGCCACGGTGGTCGCCGAGCTGCTGTTCGACCGGTCGCTGCGGGTCGGCGACACCCACGTGCTGCGGTACGAGATCGCCGACCTCAGCGGCGCCGAGTCCTGCTTCTACGAGCGCGGCTTCCGCTTCCCGGCCGGCCAGTACGTGCTGCGCGTCGCCTTCGACCCGGTCGAGCTGCCGGTGCGCATCCACCGCTTCGCCCGCCGCGGTCCGGGCGGCGGCGAGCTGACCGCCTCCGAGCTGACGCTGAACGCCCAGCATGCCGTCCACCTGATGGCCGCCGCCCTCCAGCCGGGCCTGGTCGGCATCCGGTGGTCCTGGCCCTGACCGGCGCGTCGCTGTCACACTCCGGGTCGCTGTCCCGTCCTGTCGCCGACAATGACGATGAACGGAGAGGCGATGACCATGAGAGCGATACGCGTTCACCGGCCCGGCGGCGACCTGGCCCTGGAGGACGTGCCGGTGCCGCGCCCGGCCACCGGCGACGTGGTGGTGCGTGTGCACGCGGCCGGTTTCGTCCCTGACGAGCTGGAGTGGCCGGGCACCTGGACCGACCGGGCCGGGCGGGAGCGCGCGCCGTCCGTCCCCGCGCACGAGGTGGCCGGCGTGGTGTCCGAGGTCGCCTACGGCACCACCGGCCTGTCGGTGGGCGACCGCGTCTTCGGCCTGACCGACTGGCACCGCGACGGCGGCGCGGCGGAGTACGTCGCGGTCGAGGCGCGCAACCTGGCCCCGATCCCCGCCAACGTCACCTTCACCGAGGCGGCCGCGCTGCCCCTCGCCGGGCTGACCGCCTGGCAGGGCCTGTTCACGCACGGCGGCCTGGCGGCGGGCCGGACGGTCGTCGTGCACGGCGCGGGCGGTGGCACGGGCACGCTCGCCGTCCAGCTCGCCCGCCGGGCCGGCGCGCACGTCATCGCCACCGGACGGGGGCGCGTCGCGGGCCTGGCGGTGGAGCTGGGGGCGCACGAGTTCGTCGACCTGGAGCGGCAGTCGTTCGAGGAGGCGGTCGAGCCGGTGGATCTGATCTTCGACACGATCGGCGGCGACCTGCTCGCCCGCTCGGCGGCGAAGGTCAGGCCGGGGGCGCGCTGGTCTCGATCACCGCGCCGCCGCCGGTCGTGCCCGAGGCCGGGCGGGCGGTGTTCTTCATCGTCGAGCCCGACCGCGGCCAGCTCGCCGAGCTCGCCGCGCGGGCCGGGGCGGGGCTGCTGCGCGCCCACGTCGGCGCGGTGTATCCGCTGGCCGAGACCGGGCGGGCGTTCCGCGACAAGCGCGGCAGCGTGCCGGGGAAGGTGGTGATCGAGATCTGACGACCGGCGGCAAATGTATGGATATTTCGGCCTATTGAGGAAACCTTGACCGGCCTGCCGTATGACCGTCCGGGCCACGGGCACGCGCAGTTACGGAGCCAAGCGACCCGCTGACTCCGCGTACCGAAGGAAGGAACCGTCATGCCGCAGAGCAAGGCCCGCAAGACGAAGACGGGCGACAAGGACAAGGACAAGAGCCGGAGCTCCTCGACCCAGAGCCGCACCGGCGCCGACAAGAAGTCCTCCGGCAACAAGTCCCAGGAGAACAAGAACCTCCCGGGGCACCAGAGCTGAGCCTGAGCGGTACGACGGCGTGACACCCGGCCCGCGGGCCGCGGGTCACGCCGTCTCTCTTGTCGGGGTTGTTCCCGTCTGTGGGCAGATGACCAGAATGAGGAGACAGTTCCCCGCCCCTTCAGTCTCTCCATGCACAACGTTCACCCGTGCGCTCCAACGTGTCCGCTCGAAGGGCACGCCGCCTCATCGGCTGCCCGTGAACGTCATGGAAGGACCCGATGCAGCCGATGGCAGCACGACAGTTATCAGGCGGTTCGAGGAGCAGGGGACGGCTCGCCGTCACCACCGCGCTCGCGGCGGTGCTGGTGGGCGGCCTCGTGACGGCGGCGTACGCCGACCCGGTGGAGCAGGGCCGCGGCCGGCCGACCCCCACCCCGACGAGCACCCCCGCCCCGCCCGCGCTCACCCCCGCCACCGGCTCCTACCTCGAGGGCACCGCGAAGGTCGCCGCCGTCCCGGTCACGGCCGGTGACAGCGTCACGAAGCTCGACATCGACGGCACCCCCGTCACCGCCACCGCGACGGTGGGCGTCTCCAAGCTGGCCTTCGACGTCGGCTCGAACTCCACCGAGGCGCAGTACCACAGCTACGTGCAGGTCAATGGCGCGTACAAGGCCGAGATCGGCAACTTCGCCAACCAGCGGGCCACCATCGAGATCCCGAACGAACACCTGGTCAAGGGCGAGAACACGGTCGAGATCGTGGTTGGCACGATCCAGTCGTCCTGCGGGCAGAACTACGACGACTTCGTGCTCTCGGACGTGGGCCTCCAACTGCTCGGCGAGGTGGCCGACGGCGAGGACAACCCCTACACGCTCAACTTCGGCGACGGCAACTGCGGCAGCAACACCACGCTGCTCAAGCGCGCCACCCTCAAGTTCTTCACCCAGTCCGACCCGCGCGGCACGACCGGCCTCGCCGCCGACCTGGACACCACCGGGCTGGCCAACGGCGAGCACGTACTCAGCGCCGCCACCGCGGCGGGCGCGACCGTCCGGAACACCGTGACGGTGAACAACGCCCCGGCCGGCGCGCCGCGGCTGCTGCCCACCGACGGCACCCTCGTGGCCGGCACCAAGACGGTGTACGCGACCGTCCCGGCGGCCGGCGCGGGCGGCGTCGAGTCGCTGACCGTGGACGGCGGCAAGCCGGTCACCAGGGCCACGCTCGGCAACGGCGCCGCCATGCTCGCCTTCGACGTGGGCGCGGACTCGATCGACGACAAGTACGACGACTTCCTGCTGGTCAACGGCAAGCGCATCGACCTGGGCGGCACCTGGGCGAGCCGGCGCGTGACCGTGGCCGTCCCGGCCAGGTTCCTGACGCCGGGCGAGAACACGATCAAGGTCGTCACCGGCGACTACAAGGACTCCTGCGGCGTCAACCGCGACGACTTCACGATCGCCGGCCTCGCCCTGACCCTCGACGGCGCCACGGTGACCGGTAAGGACGTCAAGCCCTCGTACGCGCTGGGCGACGGCGACTGCGGCAGCGACCAGGCCCTCCCGCGCGAGGCCGAGCTGCGCTACACGATCGACGCCCCCGCCGTGCACGTCACCGAGACGCTCGGCGCGGGCCAGGCGACGCTCGGCTTCACCGTGGGCAGCAACTCGATCGAGGCCCGCTACCAGAACTTCGTGCTGGTCAACGGCCAGAAGGTGGTGCTCGACGGCGACTTCGTGAGCCGCCGGGTGGACCTGCCGATCCCGAACGAGTACCTCGTGCCCGGCTGGAACACGATCGACTTCGTGGCCGGCACGTACCCCACGTCCTGCGGCGCCAACCGGGACGACTTCGCGATCTCGAACATCGTCCTCACCCCGGCGCAGGGCACCGCCGCCGGTCAGATGATCAAGCCGTCCTACGGCATGGGTGACGGCAACTGCGGCGACACGGCGAACCCGCTGACCGAGATCGACCTGGAGTTCCTGGTGGACGCCCCGGCTCGCGGCCTGCGCGCCGACCTCGACACCATCGCGATCAAGGACGGCCGGCACACCCTGGCGGCCAGGTCCACCTCCGGCCAGACCGCCGACCGCGTCCTGATCACCGACAACTCCGCGCCGAAGGTCGCGAGGAGCGTCCCCGCCGCGGACGAGAGGATCAACGCGACGGTCGTCCTGGACGTCAAGCTCGAAGACGCCTCCGGCGTCGTGTCCGGGCCGGACGTCAAGCTCGACGGCCAGGCCGTGGAGCTGGGCGCCCGGATCGGCCCCGGGCTGAAGGCGGGCCGGCACACGCTGTCGGTCACCGGCGCCGACGGGCTCGGCAACACCGCGGCCCGGGAGATCGTCTTCGAGTCGGCCGGCATCCCGGACGCCCCCGCCGAGCTCACCCCGGCCTCGGGGACGGCCGACGTCACCGACCCCGTCACGCTGTCGGCCAAGGTCGGCGAGCCCGGCGGCGGCCAGGTGACGGCCACCTTCTCCGAGGCCAGAATCCTCACCCCGGACCAGGCGTACCAGGGCACGGCCACGACACTGCCCACGACGCTGAAGGTGCCGGGCGAGCAGCGGATCAGGGCCGACGGGCTGGAACCCGGCGACGGCCGGACGCTCGACGCCCCCGCCGGACGCGACCTCGTCTACCAGCGGTTCGACGTCAAGGTGCAGGGCCACGTGGACGCGCCCGTGCTGCGCTGGGAGGGCGTCGTCGACCCCGAGCGCCTGGCCTCGCTGCGGGCCTGGAACACCGAGGCCAAGGCGTGGGACCTGCTGACCAGCGCCCGCGGCGGGGCCGACGGCAGGACCGTCCTGACCGCCGTCGTCGGCCCCGAGTACGTGGACCGGCAGCAGGTGCACGTCATGGTGACCGGCGAGGACCCGTTCGCCGACGACATCGACCCCGGCGACCCGAACGGCTTCGCCGACCCCGCCACGTACGACTTCTCGATCGTGCACTTCACCGACACCCAGTACATCTCCGAGGGCGCGGTGGAGCAGGAGACCGCGCAGGAGCGCGCGGTGTGGGAGTCGGCCTACGCCGGCATCGTCAACTGGATCACCGCCAACAAGGACCAGCGCAAGATCTCCTACGTCGCCCACACCGGCGACATCATCGAGAACAACATCCGCAAGCCCGCCGACGAGGCCATGCAGCGCGAGGTCGTCGGCGAGTTCGAGGTGTCGTCGAAGCAGCAGCGCGTGCTCGACCAGGCGAACATCCCGAACGGCGTCATCGCCGGCAACCACGACAACCAGTCGGGCACCGAGAACGGCCCCGAGGCGATCTACAACAAGTACTACGGCCCGTCCCGCTACCAGGACGCCTCCCAGGGCTGGCGGCACGCCAAGTACGGCGGCCCGTGGAAGGAGGGCGACAACCAGAACCACTACGACCTGTTCTCCGCGGGCGGCCTGGACTTCGTGGTCGTCGGCCTGTCGTACGGCGTGACCAGGGAGGAGGCCGAGTGGGCCGACTCGGTCTTCAAGAAGTTCCCCGGCCGCAACGGCATCCTGCTCTCGCACGACTACCTCGTGCCGAGCGGCAACGCCGACGGCCGCGGCGCCCCCTTCTCCGCCCCCGACGGCTCGATGCTCTACAAGACGGTGGTCGAGAAGAACCCGAACGTCTTCCTCATCCTGGCCGGTCACGAGCACGGCGTGGGCACCAACGTGAAGCCGAAGGTCGGCCAGGTCGGCAACGGCGTGGTCGAGCTGCTGGCCGACTACCAGTTCTACACGGTCTCGGCCGACCGGCTCGGGCTCACCGAGATCGGCGGCTACCAGCCGGAGGACCAGCTCCAGTTCGGGGCCAGCTACTTCCGGCTGCTGCAGTTCGACGTCAAGCGGGCCGAGCTGAGCGTGGACACCTACTCCCCGCTGCTCGGCGACTTCGGCGCCGGCGAGTTCGACCCGCTGCGCCGCTACGACGGGCGCGAGGACAACATGGTCCTGCCCGTCGACCTCACCACGCGGACGACGAGCTTCAGGACCGACTCCCTGGCGCTCTACAAGCCGACGAAGATCATCGGCAGGAGCGCCGCCGCCTCGGGCCAGGTCGCCTCGGTGACGTGGAAGCACCTCAAGGACGACACGGCCTACGCCTGGTTCGTCACGGCCCGTTCCGCGGGCGGCGGCGTCACCGCCTCCGAGCCCAGCGTCTTCGTCACCAAGGACGAGCACGGCCGTCCCGGCAAGTGGGACAAGGACTCGCCCATGTACCGCTGGTTCACCCGCTGATCCGCCCCCTCGCCGCCCCGGGCCCGCGCCCGGGGCGGCCCTTCCCCCGACCCTGGAGAGACCGGACATGCCTCACCGGCGCTGGCGCTGGCCCTACGCCGTCGTCCTGGCCGTCATCCTCTGCGCAGCGCTGGCCGACCTGCTGCACCCCGCCCCCGCGGCGGCGCACGACGCCACCACGAAGGCCCACGCCGAGGTGACCGGCACCGCCACCGACGTCAGGGTCGTGCTCGACCTGGAGTACGACCTGCTGATGAAGTCCGCCTGGCTCTACGCCGAGGCGTACGAGGCCAAGGAGCGCGCCGAGCAGCTGCGGCAGCTCGCGGTCAACCGCGACGCCGTGTTCGGCTACGTCACCCGCCGCTTCGCCGTCGCCCGCGCCGACCGGCCGTGCGTCCCCCGGCAGGTGGGCGGGGCGGATGTGCACCCGCGCGGCAAGGCCGCCTTCGCGACGCTGACCCTCGCCTACGCCTGCCCGGCGGTGGACGGCGGCGAGCACACGATCTCCAGCGCCCTGTTCCCCGACGCCGAGACGTTCGTCCACAGCACCCGGACGCTCCTGCGCTACGACCTCGCCGGCGAGCGGGGCTCGGCCGTCCTGACCGCCGCGAGCCCGACCCTGCGCCTGGCCGAACGCGCGGCGGCCGGCCAGATCGGGGAGTTCTTCCTGCTCGGCGTCGAGCACCTCGTGCTCGGGCTGGACCACGTCTTCTTCCTGCTCACCCTGATCATCGGCGCCCGCGGCGCGCGTGACGTCGTGGTCACCGCCTCCGCCTTCACGGTCGCCCACAGCATCACGTTCCTGCTGGCCGCCATGGGCGTGGTGAACGTGCCGGCGGCGGTGGTCGAGCCGGTCATCGCCGCCTCGATCGTCGTCGTCGCGCTCGCGAACCTGCTGGGCCGTGACCGGCCGGGCGCCTGGCGGCTGCCCGTCGTCTTCGCCTTCGGCCTGATGCACGGGCTCGGGTTCGCGGGCGCGCTCGACATCCGCGAGAGCGGGTCGTGGGAGCTGCTGCTGTCGCTGCTGAGCTTCAACGTCGGGATCGAGGTGACCCAGCTCGCGATCATCGCCGTGCTCTTCCCCCTGCTGGTGCTGCTGCGGCGGACGGCCGCGGCCCGCTGGACGGTGGCCGCGGTGTCGCTGTCCATCGTGGCGGTCAGCCTGTACTGGTTCCTCGACCGGATCCCGCTCCCGCTCTGAGCGCCCACAGGCGGCCGGCTCCCCAGGCGAGCAGGGCCAGCACGCCGACCAGCAGGTATTCGATGGCCGGGATCCTGATCGCCTCGTTCGTGCCGGCCAGGTCGCCGCGCACGGCGTACACGGCGATCAGGGCCACCGCGTAGCAGCCGGTCAGCGCCCAGCGGGCGGCGCGGGACAGGCCCAGGCCGTGCATCTGGGTGATCACGAAGACGCCGAGGAAGCCGAACAGGAACATCGGCCACAATCCGTCCGGGCCCGAGGTCATGACGGCCACCAGGGTGCCGTGGACCACGACGGCCAGCTCCAGCGTCACCGTCCAGTAGCGGTTGGTGTGCGCCCTGGTGAGGAAGAGGCTGCCCTGGAGCAGCAGCAGGAACATGTAGAAGAAGCCGATCAGGTGGCCGGGCGTGGACTCGGCCGGGTGGTACCAGAAGGTGTAGACCGCCGCCCAGCTGAACAGGTAGCCGTGGTACCGGCGGGCGAAGTCGACGATCTCCCGCCTGATGGGCGCCGGCCGGCCGAGGAACAGGCCGCGCCGCCGGTTCTCCATGATCAGGACGACGACCAGCAGAAGGACGACCGAGCCCTGGGAGCTGTAGATCGACACGTCCTGGGCCAGGCCGTCGTAGAACAGATGGGTCTGCACGGTGTGCAGGGCGACGAACCCGGCGTTCACCGCCAGCGCGACGACGTTCACCGGGTGGAGACCGGCGGAGTAGCGGCGGACCCGGGTCTGGGCGTGGTGGATGAGCCACCAGAACACGAGCTGGTGGGCGGCGTAACCGGCCCAGGCCGACAGCCTGGTCCACACGGTGGGCTCGGGCAGTTTCCAGTAGTACCAGGACGAGCCCTGGTCGGGCAGCAGCACGACGTCGTCCAGCCACCGGCCCAGGAACCAGATCAGGCCGGTCAGGACGGCGCTCGCGACCACCCCCGCGACGAGTACCGTCTCAGGACGGATCGCGGCTAACGTTTTCTTTCTACGATGGAATACTTCCACCATAGAAATATAAGGGGTGACATGACGGCCTACGACCTGATGGTCCTCATCCGCCGGCTCAACGTGGAGAGCGACCGGTTCGTGGAGGGCTTCGCGGTCGGGCACCGGCTGCACAGGACCGACATGAACGCCCTGGTGGTCATCCTCGACGCCCACCTCGCCGGCCGGCCGCTCTCGCCCGGCGGACTGGGGGCCGCGCTGAACCTCTCCGCCCCCGCCACGACGGCCCTCCTCGGCCGGCTGGAGCAGGCCGGCCACGTCGTACGGCGGCGCGACGCTGGCGACCGCCGCAAGGTCGAGGTCGTCATGAACGAGCAGGCCGTCGAGCTGGCGGGCGCCTTCTTCGCCCCGCTCGTCCGGCGCCTCACCGCGGCGATCGACGCGTTCACCCCGGCCGAGCGGGAGGTCGTCGGCAGGTTCCTCGCGGACGCGATCGAGGCGACCGTGGCGGCCAGGAAGGAGCACGAGGCGTGAGCGCGTCCCGCTCGATCGTGATCACCGGCGGCACCCGCGGGCTCGGCCTCGGCCTCGCCCGCTCGCTGACCGCCCGCGGCCACCGGGTCACCGTGTGCGGCACCGACCCGGACCGCGTGGCCGCGGCGGGGGCCGAGCTCGGCGTACCCGCCGTCGTGGCCGACGTCGCCGACCGCGCCCGCCTCCAGGACCTCTGGGACGAGGCCGTACGGCGGCACGGCCGGGTGGACATCTGGGTCAACAACGCCGGGATCTCCCACGACCGCCTCCCGCTGTGGCGGCTGCCCGCCGCCGAGGCCCGCGCGGTGACCGAGGTCAACCTGCTGGGCACGGTCAACGGCTGCGCGGTGGCGGTGGCGGGCATGGCGGCGCAGGACGGCGGCGGCCACGTCTGGAACATGGAGGGGCTGGGCGGCGACGGCCGGACGGTGCCCGGACTCGCCGTCTACGGCGCCACCAAGCGGGCCGTGACGTACCTGACCAGGGCGCTGGCCAAGGAGGCCCCCGACGGGGTGACGGCGGGCCTGCTCAGCCCCGGCATGGTGGTCACCGACCTGCTGACGCACGGCTACTCGGACGCCGAACGGGAGCGGTCGGCCCGCATCTTCGCGATCCTCGCCGACCCGGTGGAGACGGTGGCGCCGTGGCTGGCCGAGCGGGTGGTCGGCCGGGCCAGGAACGGCGCCCACGTACGCTGGCTGACCCCCGCCAAGATCGCCTACCGCTTCGCCACCCGCCGCCCCTGACGTCCGGCGTCGGTTCAGCCGTCCTGTCTGCGGACGAGGAAGCCGCCGCGGCCGTCGAACTCCACCGCGTACACGGCGTCGAAGCCGTCGGAGGCGCGCGGCCGGCGCAGCCGTCTGAGCGTGGCGAAGACGCCCACCTCTGGGACCCTGGCCCGGCCCGTGCGCTCGGCGTTGCGCTGGAGCGAGCCCTTGACGTTGGGCGGGAACCAGTAGGCCACCACCCGCGCGCCGTGCTCCCGGCCGGCCACGATGAGCGGCTGCCACTCCTCGGGCGAGGCGTTGGTGTTGTCCACGGCCACGTTCCGGTCCTCCTCCAGCGCCTCGCGGATCAGCCGGAGCTGGCGGTGCTGGCGGCGGCGCGCGTTGGGGAAGTCGTCCTTGCTCACGTGCGCGTGCGTGGCGGCCAGGCAGCGCCGGTAGAAGGTGGACTTGCCGGAGGCCTGCAGGCCGATGAGCACGGCCACCTCCCGATCGATCATGGTTCCACCCTATTTGGTCCTGGACAGGCTAACGTCGTTAGCCTAGAGTGTGGCTAACGGCGTTAGCTTCCAGGAGGGCATCATGACCGCAGTGACCGTCAGGCGAGTGGCCGGCCGTTCCGGGTGGGCCGCTCTGGCCGCCTTCTGCCTCGCGTTCCTCGTCTTCGAGGTGGTCAAGCACGGGGGCGCCACGCCGGTCAGCTCGGCGTTGTTCGTGCTGGCGCCGTACGCGACCAGGTTCGGCGGGCCGGCGGTGCTGCACGACCTCGCCCACCGTCCGTGGATCCCGCTGGCCGTGCTGGTCGGTTACTCGGTCTCGCCGCTGGGCTGGGTGCCGGTCTTCACGGCGGGGCTGGCCTGGATGACGTACGTCGCCGTCGCCCGTCTCCTCGGTCACGGTCCGAGGAGCGCGCGTGGCTGAGCTGTCGCCGCGCGCGGGGCAGATCGTCGCGGCGGCGCGGGAGCTGGTCGAGGCGGGCGGGGCGGACGCGCTGACCATGCGCGCGCTGGCCGCCCGGCTCGGAATCCGCGCGCCGTCGCTCTACAAGCACTTTCCCGACAAGTCCGCCGTGGAGGCCGAACTCATCGCCATCGCCCTCGCCGAACTGGCCACCGCCCTGGAACGCGCCGAGCACGACGGCCGCGGAGGCGGGCTGGCGGTGCTCGGGCGGGCCTATCGGGCGTACGCGCTGGGCCAGCCGCACCTGTACCGGCTGATGAGCGCGGGGCCGCTGCCGCGTGACCTGCTGCCCGCCGGGGTGGAGGAGCGGGCGGCGCTGCCGCTGGTCCGGCTCGTGCGGGGCGAGGCCGCCGCCCGCGCGGTCTGGGGGCTGGCCCACGGCCTGGTCATGCTCGAACTCGACGGCCGCTTCCCGCCCGGAGCCGACATCGAGGCCGCCTGGACCGCCGGGATGTCCGCGTTCACCACCGCCGCGGCCCGCTGAGCGGCCGTGTCCCCTGAAGGGGTTCAGGGGCGGGGGTGCAGGCCGTCCAGGGTGAGGGTGAGGAGGCGGTCGGCGCGGGCCGGGTCGGGGGTGGCCTGGGCGATGCCCGCCGCCAGCTCGACCAGGTCGGCGACCTCGACGTCCGCGCGCACGGCCCCCGCCTCCTGGGCCGGCAGCAGCAGCCGCGCGGCGGCGGCGCGCAACGTCGCCCAGCAGTCGACCCCCGCGCCGTCCTGGGTGAGCATCACCCGCGCCCCGAGCCCCCGGTCGGTCATGGCGTGCGCGACCAGCGACCGCAGCCAGGCCACCAGCGCCTCGCCGGGCGGCAGCGCCTGGCCCGCCTCCTCCGCTCGCGCGCACAACCGGGCCAGCCGCCCCTCGAACACGGCCGCGAGCAGCGCCTCGCGGGTGGGGAAGTGCCGGTAGAGCGTGCCTGCCCCGACGCCGGCCCGTCTGGCGATCTCGTTGAGCGAGGCGTCGGGCCCCTCCTCGGCGACCACGGCGATGGCCGCCGCCACCAGTTGCTCGTAGTTGCGGCGCGCGTCGGCGCGCATGGCCCGTGCCGGCACTGGACACTCCCGCGGGTTGAATCGGAGAACGTCTCCGATTATAGTCCCCGACGTAACCGGAGAAGTTCTCCGTATAGACGGGACGGTGACCCATGACCGACGACGTCCACCACGACGACGGACCCCGCCTGGGCAAGGTGGGCCTGTGGACGTTCGCCCTCGACGCCCGCCCCGCCGGGGAGGCGCGCGAGGCCGCGGCCGAGATCGAGGAGCTGGGGTACGGCGCGCTGTGGTTCGGCGAGGGGTTCGGCCGCGACTCGGTGAGCCAGTCGTGGCTGCTGCTCTCGGCAACCAGGCGGATCACCGTGGCCGCCGGCATCGCCAACATCGCCCTGCGCGACCCGATCACCATGGCCGCCGCCGAACGGGCGCTCAACGAGGCCCACCCCGGCCGGTACCTCCTCGGCCTCGGCGGCCACCGCATCAGCGACGAGCCGATCCAGATGGACGGCTACGCGATCCCGAGCCTGGGCCGGGCGGTGACCACGATGGGCGGCTACCTCGACGCCATGAACGCCGTCCCGCTGGACTCGGCGCCCCCGGCGCACGCGCCGCGCCGCGTGCTGGCCGCGCTCGGCCCGAAGATGCTGGACCTGGCGGCCCGGCGGACGCTCGGCGCCCACACGTACTTCGTGCCCGTCGAGCACACCGCGCGGGCCAGGGAGGCGATGGGGCCAGGCGCGTTGCTGGCCGTCGAGCAGGCCGTCGTGCTGCACCGCGACCCGGCCAGGGCCCGCGAGGTGGCCGCGGAGCACGTCTCCTTCTACCGCACCGCGGCGCCCCACCAGGCCGCCAGCCTGCGCAGGCTCGGCTTCGGCGAGGACGAGATCGAGCACGGCAGCGACAGGCTGGTGGACGCGATCGTGGCCCACGGCGACGCGGCGGCGATCGAGAAGCGCGTACGCGCCCACCTCGACGCGGGCGCCGACCACGTGTGCCTCCAGGTCCTCACCGGCAACCCGGGCGACCTGCCCCTCCCCGAGTGGCGCGAACTCGCCGCGCTGACCTCTCTGTGACGACCATGCCCGGCACGGGCGGCGGCGGCCCGAGGGGGTTCCCAGAACCGGGCAGGCGGCGGGAGAGGGGGACAGATGATCAACGCGAGGTGATCAGCCCTCAAGTCGTCGAGGTCGGTAGCGGATCCAGATGTCGCCTCGGCTGTGGCCGGAGAGGCGGAGCACCGTCGCGTCGGCGGCGGGCGGTTCGACCGGTTTGTTGTGGACCCGGCCGAGCCCGGGGGAGACGACCTCGTCGGCGCGCACCCGCCAGCCGTGCGGGACCTTCAGATGCAGGTCGCCGAACCACGAGGTGATCGTCACCCGCACCTCCACCTCGGGATGGGGGCACTCGGCGGCGAGGAAGTCGAGCTTCGCGGTGCCCCAGACGCCGAGCCGGACGTCGATGCGCGGCGGCACCACCCACCGCCCCGCCCGGCTCACCCGCCAGTGCTCGGTGTGCATCCGCAGCACGTCGGAGGCGGCGGAGGGAGCAGGGGAGATGACGGGCAGGTCGGCGACGAGGGCGCCGAGCTCGCCGACCGTCCTGGCGGCGTACGTGCGGTCGATGCGTTCGCGTAACTCGTCGAGGCTGATGCGGCCTTCGGCGACCGCCTGCCGCAGCCTGTCGGCCACCTGGTCGCGGTCGTGGTCGCCGGCCCGGATGTCGGCGTCGTCCGTCATGGCGACCACTCTAAGGATCATCGGGCGCGCGGGCCATGCGCGCGCGGGCTCAGTCTCCGGCTCAGTCTGCGGCGGCCCGGTAGCCGGTGGCGCGGAACAGGAACGACGCCCACGACCGGTAGGGCCGCCACGACTCGGCGAGCCTGCGGTAGGCGCCCGCGGGGGCGTCCTCGGGCAGCCCGTACGCCTCGCGCAGGATGCCGAACAGCCGGGGTTCGTCGCCGGGGAACGCGTCGGGCGCGCCGGCTCCGCGGATCAGGATCAACCCGGCCGAGAACGGCCCCACGCCGGGCAGCGCGCGCAGTTCGGCCAGGGCGTCCTCGGGGGTGAGCGAGCGCAGGTGCTCGGTGGTGAGCACGCCGTCGAGCGCCGCCCGCGCCAGGCCGCGCAGCCACTCCTCCTTCTGCGCCGGCAGGCCGAGACCGCCCGCGTCCACCAGGCTCACGGGCGGCGGGAACGCCTGGTACGCCTGCCCGTCCACGGTGACGGCCGCGCCGTACCGGTCGGCGATGCGCTGCTTGATGCGCGAGGCGACGATCATCGACGAGCGCTGCACGATCACCGCCCAGCAGGCCGCCTCCCACGGGCTCCAGAAGCACACCGGCCGCAGCCCAGGGCGGTCCCGCTGCACGTCGCCGAGCACCGGGTCGGCCGCGCCCAGTTCGGCGAAGCCGGTGGCGTCCACGTCGAGGGAGAAGATGCGCGCGACCTCGCCGCGGATCGCCGGGCCGGGGGCGCGGGTGGTGGTGACGGCGACGCCGCCGGGGGCGGCGGTGACGCTCACCCCGATCGGCAGCCAGTCGGACTCGGCGCAGTAGGCGAAGCGCAGCGTCCGGCCGTCGGAGGGCAGCGCGCTGGTGGCCGGCCAGTCCTCGACGAAGCGCAGCGTGGCGCCGAAGTCGAACGGGCCCTTCGCGGTGAGCGTGAATCCGTGCGTGGTCATGGGCCGTATGGTAGGCGCCGCGGCGGCATGGTCCCTGGTGGGGCCGGGCTTCCGCATCACGGGGCCCGGCGGGGGCAGCGGGCGGGCATGAAGAAGTTCCTGAAGATCTTCGTGGCGCGCTGGCTGGCCCGCACCCCCTGGGGGCTGGCGATCCTGGCCGCCGGCTACCTGCTCGGACGGCGGAGGAAGCAGGCCGGGCGGCCCGCCGGACGGCCGACCGGCCGCCGGCGGGCGCGCCGCGGGCCCGCGTACCACCGCCGTTAGTCCCCTACGGAGGCCGGACGCCGGCGGCCGCCCTCCACGGCCGCCGGCCGTCTGTCCCAGGTCCGGTAGAGGATGGACCGCGCGGCCACCACCACGCAGAACACCCCGAGCAGCAGCCCCCAGGTCACGTCCGAGAAGAAGTGCATGCCGCGGTAGAGCCGGGAGAAGGCGACGATCAGCGGCGCCGCGATGCCGATCGTCCAGATCACCACCTGCAGGGCCCGGTTGCGCACATGGGTCGTCAGCACCAGCGCCAGCCCGCAGTAGAACGCGACGGCGGCGCTGACGTGCCCCGAGGGGAAGCTGGAGGTGGGCGGCGCGGGGTCGAGGTGGGGCACCGGCGGACGGCTGCGGCCGACGGGCTCGGTGGTGGCCAGGAAGACCAGCGACTGGCCCCAGACCGCCGCGATCATGAAGATTGACTCCCGCCAGCGCTTGTAGACCAGCCGGAACAGGATCACCGCCACCGCCGTGAACGCCACGACGTACGGCGTGTCCGACAGGCTGGTGCCGTAGTCGGTGAGCGTGTTCCACAGCGACGTGCGGATGGAGGCGAAGTCCTTGCTCACGGTCACGTCACCGGGCTGGGGGACGCCGACGATGAGCAGCCCCATGCCGTACGTGACGGCGCCCATCAGCACCAGAGGTAACACCAGCGACAACGCGTAGTACCGGACATGCTCAGCTCTGCTCATCGGGCACCTTCACCGGTTCGGGTTCCATACCTTCGGTCAGCGGCGCAGTGGGCCGGCGGCCCGTGTCGCGCCGCCACGTCTCGAATGCCGCCGCGGTCGCGGCGATCACCGCCACGCCCAGCACGACCCCCGCCACGACGTCACTCACCCAGTGCACGCCGAGGGCGATCCTGGTGAAGCCCACCGAGACCACCACGAAACAGGCCAGCACCCAGGCGAGCCGGCGCCCCCACCGGGGCAACATCGGCAGCAGGAGCAGGGTGACGACGCCGGCCCCGAGCGTCACGTTGACCGCGTGGCCGGAGGGGAAGGAGTCGCCGGGCGCCAGCGCGACGGGGTCGGGCAGGTGCGGTCGCACCCGCGCGACGAGGATCTTGAGGCCGAGCCCGATCAGGCCGCCCGCGGTCACGGTCGTGATCGCCCACAGGGCCAGCCTGCGCCTGCCGTGCATCAGCAGCCAGACCGTGAACGCCACCACCGCGACGCGCCACGGCCACGGCCCGAACAGGTCGGTCCAGACGATGAGCACCCTGGTCACGCCGGGATGGGCGAGCGCGTACTCGTGCAGTTCGTGGGCCACCCCGGCGTCCAGCCGGTTGAGCGGCATCTTGGCCACGACGAGCAGCAGGGAGAACGGGATCATGATGAGCGCGACGGCGAACGCCGCGACCGTCATCCGCGGTCCCAGCCTGTCGAGCAGGAACGTCTTCATCAGAACCTCCGCGATCTCCGCAGCTCCGGCGGCCGGCCGTCGGGGTCGACGGCGAACCGGTAGAGCGGCATGGCCATCGCCCTGCGCACCCGGGACAGCGTGGGGGCCGGGTGGGGGCGTAACCGGCCGGACGGGCGCGGGCCCCGGCAGCCGGCCGAGTGCCAGCCCTCCAGCCGGGCCGCCGACTCGGCGAACGCGTCGAACGCGGCGACCGGGTCGCACAGCTCGTCCCGGCCGGACTCCGACTCCTCGTCCAGGTGCTCGGCCATGAGCGCCAGCCGCAGGTCGCGGGCGAACCTCAGGGCGCCGTGCGGCGGCCTCGGGTCCTCCCGCTCGTCCAGGACGGCGCAGCTCAGCTCCGAGTCGTAGGTCCACGAGCGCAGGTTGACGTTGTCCGACCCGACCGACGCCCACACGTCGTCCACCACGCACACCTTGGCGTGCACGTAGACGGGGGTGCCCTGGCGGTTCTCCAGGTCGTAGATCGCGACCCGGTCGCCGCCGGCCCTCATCAGCCGGTCCAGCGCCTCGACCCGGCCGATCAGGCTCGCCGGGCCGGCCAGCCAGCCGTCCTGGTCGGGGTGGCGGGGCACCACGATGATCATGCGGAGCTCCGGCTCGCGCTCCAGCGCCTGGGCGAACGGCTCGATCACGTCCGTGGACCACAGGTACTGGTCCTCCAGGTACACCAGCGACCGGGCCCTGCCGAGCACCTTGTGATAGGCGTGCGCGATGCTGCGCTCGCCGTCCGGCGCGAACGGGTACGCGCTGTGCCGGGCGGGGTAGGTGCGCAGGAGCTGCACGTGGTGCGTGCCGGCGGGCGGGGGCGGCGGGCCCGGCTCGGGCAGCGGGGGAGCGTCGTCCAGCTTGCTGAAGTGGTCGCGCAGGCGGCGCAGCGGGTCCCTGGTCTCGGGGGCCGGGTCCTCCCAGCGTTCGCAGAAGGTCTTCTCCACCTCGGCGACCGCCGGCCCGTGGATGGCGAGCTGGATGTCGTGCCAGGGCGGGCGGGGGCCGTACACGTCGGGCATCGGGCAGGACTGCGGGTCGCCCAGGTGCTCGGCGTCGTCGCGGCGGCTGTGGCACAGGTCGATGCCGCCGACGAAGGCCACGTCCGCCGAGGGGTCGCGGTCGTGGCGGAGGATGACGAACTTCTGGTGGTGCGAGCCGCCCGGTTTGGTCCGGGTGTCCAGCAGCGCCTGCCCGTGCGCGTTCTCGATCTTCTCGCCCAGGTGCCGGTTCTCGGCCGCGCTGAACCGCAGGCGGTCCAGGTGGGAGCGCCAGATGAGGCCCCTGACGACGGCGCCGCGCTCGGCCGCGGCCCCGAGGGCGGTGCCCACCGTGGGGCCGTCGTCGGTCAGCCGCTCGTCGGGGTCGCCCCGCCAGTCGGCGAACAGCAGCAGGTCGTCCTTGCGCAGTGCGTCCAGACAGGTCTTCAGCTCGGCGAAGTACGTGGCGCCGTGGATCAGCGGTCGTACGTCGTTGCCGCTGGACCACGCGTCGAGGCCGGTCGCCCGGTTGTCGCGTTCCTCCTCGGTGAGGAACCAGTCCTGGATGCGCATTCGGCCACCGCTACCCGCACGAAACCCATTAATAACCCGGTAAAGGCCGGGTAGTGAGGGAGGAGTGTCCCCCACTATCGCGGTTGTCGCACATCAGAAGAAGATCCTCGGCGCCGGCCTGGACCGGCTGCGCGTGCTGCTCACCGAGCGGGACGTCGGCGAGCTGATCTGGCACGAGGTGCCCAAGAGCAAGAAGGCGCCCAAGAAGGTGCGCAAGGCGCTCAAGGCGGGTGCGGAGCTGGTGTTCGTCTGGGGCGGTGACGGCATGGTGCAACGCTGCGCCGACGCCATGGCCGGCTCCGGCGTGCCGATGGCGATCCTGCCCGCCGGGACGGCCAACCTGTTCGCCGGCAACCTGGGCATCCCCACCGACCTGGAGGAGTCCGTACGGATCGGCTTCGAGGGCCGCCGTGCCGAGCTGGACCTCGGGGTGCTCAACGGCGAGCACTTCGCGGTCATGGCCGGCGCCGGGTTCGAGGCCGAGATGATCGCCGAGGCCGACGGCAAGGCCAAGCGGAAGTTCGGCAAGCTGAGCTACGTCAAGGCCGCCGTCCGGCACGTCGGCGGGCCCCTGGTGCCGATGACGGTCAAGGTCGACGGGTCCACCTGGTTCGAGGGCGAGGCGAGCTGCCTGCTGCTCGGCAACGTGGGCACGATCGCCGGCGGGGTCGAGGCGTTCGACGACGCCCGGCCCGACGACGGCTGGCTGGAGGTCGGGCTGTCCACGGCCAAGGGGCCGATCCAGTGGGCCCGGGTGATGGGCAAGATGGCCGCCGGACGGTCGGAGGACTCGCCGTTCGTGCGCATCACCCGGGCGCGCAAGGTGTCGGCCCGGTTCGGGTCGCCGATGACGTACGAGCTGGACGGCGGCGACCGCGAGGCCACCACCAAGATCAAGGCGAAGGTGGCCCCGGGCGCGCTGACCGTCTGCCTGCCGTCCTAGCCGGCGCGGGCGGCGTCCATGACCCGCCCGGCGTCGCGCTCGAAGGAGGCGCGGGCGCCGAGCGTCACCAGGCCGCCCACGATCATGGGGACGACCAGCAGGTACATGCCGCCGATCAGCGAGCCGAACCGGTCGGAGGCGATGCCGACGACGAGCGAGCCGAACGCCCCGGCCGCCGTGATGAGCAGCTGCAGGACGGCGAAGCCGAGACCGCGCGCGGCGGCCGGGACGACGTCGGCCAGGCAGGCCGTCATGTTCGGGATCGCGATCGACATGAGCGAGCAGGCCAGCAGGACCAGCGCGGCCATCGGGCCGATCGAGTCCATGGCCAGCGCGCCGGCCAGGACGGCCGCGCCCGCCGTGATGCCGCCGCCGCCGGCCAGCAGCCTGCCGCCCTTGCGGGTGCCGTGCCACCTGCGGCCCAGCCAGGAGCCGACCAGGGTGCCGGCCAGCGTCCCGGCGATGGTGATCAGGCCGCTCAGCGAGCCGGCGGCGCCGACGCCGACGCCGTACTCGCGGACCATGAGCGTGGGCAGCCAGTAGAAGATCCCGGCCAGGCCGAGGGTGAGCAGGCCCAGCCCGACGCAGACGAACAGCAGCGTCGGGATGCGGATGACCTGCCCGAACTGCTGCCAGAAGGGCGCCTTGGGGGACGCGGTGCCCTGGGACGATCCGGCGCTTTCCACGGGGGCCCCGGCGACCATCCGGTCCAGGTCGCCGCGGCCCGGCTCGCGCAGGAACCAGACGAGCACCGCCGTGAGCACGCCGGGCACCACCATGACCAGGAACGCGGTGCGCCAGGAGAACACCTCGGCCAGCACGCCGCCCAGCAGCGTTCCGATGCCGCCGAGGTAGGTCGTGACGCGGGTCAGCCCGTACGCCTTGGCCCGGCTGACCGGCGGGTAGTAGTCGGCCAGCAGGCTGCCGGCCGCCGGGTTGTCGATGTTCTCGGCCGCCGCGAGCAGCACCCGCATCAGGTAGAACATCACGAAGCCGGTGGCCAGGCCCGAGCCGAGCGTGGCGACGGCCCACAGCAGGACGACCACCGCGATGATCCGCGTACGGCTGAACCGGTCGGCCAGGAAGCCCGCGGGCAGGGAGACGATCGCGGCGGCCAGCGCCGCGGCGGTCGGGATCGAGCCCGCGGCGGTGTCGCTGAAGCCCCACTCCTTCTGGACGAGCGGCAGCACCCCCGACAGCAGGTTGTACTCCATGCGGTCCACGAGCCCGACGACGAAGAGCACGACCAGCGGCGCCCAGCCGAACGGCGCCCTGGTCCGCGCGTCGATGACGCCGGTACGCGGCGAACCCAACGTCCTGACCATGCCCACCCTTCCAGTAGGAAAATCTAGAATGCTGTTCTAGGCGAACGTTCTAGCAAGAGTGGCAGAAGTCACACGATTCGTAAATGGGCGTTTTCTGGGAAATTTCGCAGTTTGGGGCTCATGTACGGTGATCGCATGAACACTGCGCAGGTCACCGGCGCGATGCTGGTCGCCGGCACCACCTCCGACGCGGGCAAGAGCGTCGTGACCGCCGGGATCTGCCGCTGGCTGGCCCGCCAGGGCGTGCGCGTGGCGCCCTTCAAGGCCCAGAACATGTCGCTCAACTCCTACGTCACCGCCGGCGGCGCCGAGATCGGCCGCGCCCAGGCCATGCAGGCCCAGGCCGCCGGGCTGGAACCGGTCGCCGACATGAACCCCGTCCTGCTCAAGCCGGGCAGCGACCGCCGCAGCCAGGTCGTGCTCCTGGGCGAGCCCGTCGCCGACGTGGACGCCATGGAGTACGGCGCGCTGAAGGACCTCCTGCGGACCACCGCCCTGGCGTCCCTGGACCGGCTGCGCGCCCAGTACGACGTGGTGATCTGCGAGGGCGCCGGCAGCCCCGCGGAGATCAACCTGCGCCGCGGCGACATCGCGAACATGGGCCTGGCCAGGGCCGCCGGGCTGCCCGTCGTCGTGGTCGGCGACATCGACAGGGGCGGCGTGTTCGCCGCCTTCCACGGCACGGTCGCGCTGCTGGACGCGGCCGACCAGGCCCTCGTCTCGGGGTTCGTGGTGAACAAGTTCCGGGGCGCCCGCGAGCTGCTCGAACCCGGCCTCGACATGCTCAGGAAGCTCACCGGCCGGTCGGTGTACGGCGTGCTGCCCTGGCTCGACGGCCTCTGGCTGGACGTCGAGGACTCACTCGCGCTGGACTCCCGCCGGGTCGTGACCGGCCGGCCGCTGGGCAGGCAGACGTTGCGCGTGGCGGTCGTCCGGCTGCCCCGGATCTCCAACTTCACCGACCTGGACGCGCTGGCCGCCGAGCCCGGCGTGGTAGTGCGCTTCGTGACCGACCCGGTCGAGCTGGACGACGCCGACCTGGTGGTGCTGCCGGGCTCGCGGGCCACGGTCGAGGACCTGGCCTGGCTGCGGCGCACCGGCCTGGCCGACGCCCTGCTCGCGCGGCGCGGGCCCGTCCTCGGGATCTGCGGCGGGTTCCAGATGCTCGGCCGGGAGATCGTGGACGAGGTCGAGTCGCGGGCGGGCCGGGTGGACGGGCTCGGGCTGCTGCCGGTCCGCGTCGAGTTCGCGCCGGACAAGCGGCTCGCCCGGCCGGTCGGAAGGGCCTACGGGCAGCCGGTCAGCGCGTACGAGATCCACCACGGGCGGGCGACGGTCGAGGGCGGCGAGCCCTTCCTGGACGGCTGCCGCGCCGGCGACGTGTGGGGCACCACCTGGCACGGCGCCCTGGAGAACGACGCCTTCCGCCGGGCCTTCCTGGCCGACGTGGCCGAACGGGCCGGGCGTGCCTTCGTCCCCGCCCCGGACACCGACTTCGGCCGCCTGCGCGAGGCCCGCCTGGACGCCCTGGGCGACCTGATCGAGCAGCACCTGGACACCGACGCCCTGCTGGGGCTCCTGCGCGACGGCCCCGCCCCCGTGCCCTACCTGCCGCCGGGCGCCCCCTCGGCCTGATCCCGCGGGGAACGCTCGCGCTGGGCGGTGATCCAGGCGTCGATCTCCTCCCAGTGGGAGTACAGCCAGCGGACTTGGCTCTCCCGGTCGTCCCTGGGCACCTCGGCCGCCGGTACCCGCCACCACCTGGCCGTGATCCGCGCCGCGTACGGCAGCCTGCGCCACACGTCGCCGATCGTGACGAGGTCGTCCAGGCCGGTGTGCGCGACGAAGACCACGTCGGCCTCCGGGCAGGCGGTGATCGCGGCGATGGCCCCGTTCGGCCGGGGCGGCAGCAGGTGGGTCATGCCACGCGCCCGCTCCGCCTCCTCGGCCAGCCCCTTGTCCTCCAGCCGGCGGATCGCCAGCCGCCGCCGGCGCGGGGTGAAGTTGCCGCCCTCGGGGAAGATCACCAGCGCGTCGCGGTCGTCCATGGTCGCCGACAGCCGCCGGATCTCCTCGATCACCCGCTCGCGGCCGGACCGCCGGGGCACGAAGGCGTTCGGCAGGCGGTTGACCACGACGTCGAGCGACGGGTCGTACTGGAGGGCGGCCTTCATGACGATCCGCGGGTGCCGCCGGTACACCGACAGCAGGTGATAGATCAGCAGGAAGGAGTCGCCCGGCCCGGCGTGCCGGGAGAGCACCACGATCGGGCGGCTCAGCCGGGCGGCGCGCTCCTGCGGGGTCGGCGCGGGCTCCTCGACGTCCACGGTCAGCCGGAAGATGCGCACCGCCGCCCCGTACACCTTGGCCAGGAACCAGCGGATCAGCGCGTAGTGCCGCTCCTGGTGCCGGGCCCGCCCGAACGCCCCCGACACCCACAGCCCGAGGCAGGCGATGAGCACCGCCGACTCCAGCGTCAGCCAGGCCGCGCCGAACCAGACGAACCGCAACCCCCTGCGCTGCGGCGGCGGCAGCCGCAAGGACGCCCCGAACGTGATCAGCAGCCACAACGGCAGCGTCACCAGCACCACCACGGTGACCACGACGACGAGCGGTGCCAGGACGATCCGGCGCACGATACGCGGTGGGAACAACGGCGCCTCCCCGAGGTCTGCCTTCCCTGAGGTCCTACCTTCATCCTCCTCTTGTCCGCAGGTAGCGGGAAGAAGCCTGGTACGCCCGCTCGATGTAGGTGGAGATCTGGGACAGGTCGCGGTAGCGCAGGTTCGACAGCGGCGCGGCGACCCCGGCGGGCAGCACGTGCACCTCCACCCCGGGCGGCAACGTGGCCATCTCCTCGGCGAACCGGTAGCGGCGCGCGATCTCGAACGCCACCATCCCCACCTCCCAGAACCGCCGGGGTGCGGTCAGCGGGCGCTCGATCCGGCCGACGTGCAGCACGTAGACCCGCCTGGCCCCGAGCTGCACGGCCCGGCCGACGGGGATGCTGTGCACCAGCCCGCCGTCGAAGAAGTGCTCCCCGCCGATCTGCACGGGCGGCAGCAGCCCCGGCACCGCGCACGACGCCAGCACCGCCTCCACCAGCGGCCCGCTGGCGAACCAGTGGGCCGCGGCCCGCTCGACCGAGGCCGCCACGCACTGGAACGGCACCTCCAGCTCCTCGATCAGCTCCGTGCGCACCGTCCCGGCCAGCACCTCCCGCAGGGGACCGTTGGGATGCAGGTGGGTGCCGGTCCTGGCCAGCGTGGACAGCCGGGTCACCCACGACCCGGCGAACGCCGTACGCACGACGTCGGACCGCCACAACGAGGTCAGCCGGTCGACCGCCCGCGCGGGGTCGGCGGCGATGAGCGCGCCGTTGAGCGCGCCCACCGACGTGCCGACGACCACGTCGGGCCGGATGCCGAAGTCGTCGAGCGCCTGAAGCATGCCCACCTCGTGAGCACCGAGCACGCCACCGCCACCGAGCACGAACGCCGTCTCCACGTTCCTCACCCTGCCCATTCTCGTTGCCGTGTCCCGGCAGAAAACCGCCCATGACGCTGCCGACTTCGGCCAGTGACCCCGGCGCCGCCCCGGCGGGACGATTCCGGCATGACAGCAGTGGTTCAGGCCGAAGGGCTGACCAAGTACTACGGCGGGCGGCGCGGGCTCGAAGACCTCACGCTGGAGATCCGGCCCGGCGAGATCTTCGGCTACCTCGGGCCCAACGGCGCCGGCAAGACCACCACGATCAGGCTGCTCCTCGACGTGATCAGGCCCACCCGCGGCACGGTCCGCGTGTTCGGCCACGACCCGCGCGCCGCCGCCACCCGCGCCCGCATCGGCTACCTGCCCGGCGAGCTGGCCCTCGAAGGCCGCGACCGGGCCCGCGACTACCTGGGCTTCCTCGGCCGCGTGCGCGGCGGGGTGCCGGGCAGCCGCATCGAGGAGCTGGCCGAACGGTTCGACGCCGACCTGTCGGTGCCGATGCGCAAGCTCTCCAAGGGCAACAAGCAGAAGGTCGGGCTGATCCAGGCGTTCATGCACGAGCCGGAGTTCCTCATCCTCGACGAGCCGACCAGCGGGCTCGACCCGCTCGTCCAGCAGGAGTTCCTGGCCATGGTCCGGGAGGTGCGGGCGTCCGGCCGGACCGTGCTCATGTCCTCGCACGTGCTGGCCGAGGTGGAGAGCGTCTCCGACCGGGTCGGCATCGTCCGCGCGGGCCGCCTGGTGACCGTGGAGAACGTGGCCGCGCTGCGCGAGAAGGCCGTACGCCGGATGGAGCTGCACTTCGACGCCCCGGTTCCGCCGTCGGCGTTCGAGGGCCTGCCGGGGGTGCGCGACCTGCGCGTGGAGGGCGCCAGCGTCCGGTGCACGATCGACGGCCGTCCGGACGCCCTGGTCAAGGCCGCCGCCCGGTTCACCGTCGTGCACCTGGTCAGCGCCGAGCCCGACCTCGAAGAGATCTTCCTGACCTACTACAGCGAGGAGGAACGGCACCATGATCGCCAAGAGTCTGCGTGACCACCGCCGGGCCCTCATCTGGTGGACCGTCGGCATCAGCGCGTTCATGGCCCTCTACATCAGCATCTTCCGGAGCGTCAGCCAGGACCCGAGGACGTTCAACCAGCAGGCCCTGGCCAAGTACCCCGGCCCGCTCAGGGACCTCATGGGCGGCATGCCCGACCTGGCCCTCGGCGTCAACTTCCTGCAGACGGTCGTCTACCAGCTCTTCGTCCCGATGTTGTTCGTCGTGCTCGCCACCATGCTGGCCAACCGGGCGATCGCCCAGCCGGAGGAGGCAGGGACGCTGGAGCTCGTCGTCACGCTGCCGGTGGACCGCAAGCGGCTGGTGCTCCAGCGGTTCTGCGCGCTGGCGATCGCGCTGCTGTCGGTGTTCGCCGTGACGCTGGCCGTGGCGTGGGCGGCCGGGGGCGCGGCGGAGCTCGGGGTGCCGTTCGACCGTGTCCTGGCCGCGCACGTCGGGGTGCTGCTGCTCGCGCTGTTCTTCGGCACCGTGGCCCTGACCGTGGGCGCCGTGACCGGCCGCAGGATGATCGCCTCGTCCGTCGTCGGCGTGTGGGTGGCGGCCGGGTACATCGTCGTCACGCTCGGCCGCGGTGTGGCGGCCATCGCCTGGCTGAAGTGGCTCTCGCCGTTCCACTACTACGCCGAGGGCCGGCCGCTCTATGAGGGCCTGCCGGTCGGGGACTACCTTGTGCTGGCGGGAGCGACGGCAGTGCTCGCGCTCACCGCGATCCTGTCCTTCGACAGGCGTGACGTAGGAGTGTGATGGTGCTCTCCAGGATGCCCGCCGACCTGCTCGGCGGGCATCGTCAGGTGCTGGCCGGGGCCGCCGCGGGCCGCCCGCCCTCGCGGGAGGCGCTCGACGCCTGCCGCGCCGACGGCACCCGCGCCGCCGAGCAGGGCGTCCCGCTGCGGACGCTGGTCGACGGCGCGCTCGCCGCCGCCGAGGGGCTGCCGGACGTGCTGCCCGCGCTGCGCAGGGCCGTCTCGGCGCTCATGGAGGGGTACGAGCTGGCCCAGCTCGCCGCCCTCAGGGGCGAGGAGACGGCCCGCAGGGAGTTCGTGGACGACCTGCTCCAGGGACGGGCCGAGCGGCTGGCCGAACGGGCCGAGCACTTCGGCCTCCGGCTGGCCGAGTCGTACGTGGTGGCCGCCGCCCGCGGGCTGCGCGACGGGGACCAGGACCGCATCGAGCGCGATCTGGTCGCCCGGTTCGGCTCGCACAACGTGCTGGTGGCCGTCCGCGAAGGGCTGCTGGTGTGCGTCGTGCCCGCCACGCTGCCCGCCGCCGTGGGGGAGTTCACCCATCACGTACGCGCCCGCTTCCCGGCCGGGTGGCGGGTCGGCGTGGGACGGCCGCACCGCGGGCCGGGCGGCGTCGTGACCTCCTTCAGGGAGGCGGCCGGCGCACTGGAGCTGGCCGACGCGCTGCGGCTCACGCTCGACGTGGTCAAGGCCGCCGACCTGCTGGTCTTCCCCGTGCTGCTGCGCGACCGCGGAGCGATCGAGGACCTGGTGACCAGCGTGCTCAGCCCGCTGCTGCACGCCAGGGGCGGGCACGAGCCGCTGGTCGAGACGCTGGAGGCGGTCTTCGCCGCGCACGGCAACCAGGCGGCGGCGGCCCGCAGGCTGCGGATCAGCCCGCGGGCGGTGACGTACCGGCTGGAACGCATCCGCCGGCTGACCGGCTTCTCGCCCGACGACCCCACCCAGCGCTTCACCCTGGAGACCGCGGTCCTGGGCGCGCGCCTGCTGGACTGGCCGTGGGATCAGTCGTGAAGGGCGAGCCGGAGCCCGAACCCGACGATGACCACGCCGGTCACCCGGTCGAGGATCCGCCGCACACGGGCCGACCGCAGGACGTCGCTCATCAGCGAGGCGAACCCGATCAGCACCGCGCTCCACGCCAGCCCCTCGGCCACGTGCACCCCGGCCAGCAGCAGCCCCATCGCCGCGTGCGGCGCGCCGGCCGGGATGAAGTGCGGCAACATCGCCACGTAGAACGCCCCGACCTTGGGGTTGAGCAGGTTCGTGAGCAGTCCGCGCCGGAACCCCTTGCCGAAGCCGAACGCCCGCTGCCCGTCCTCCTCCTCGCCGGCCCGCGCCCTGGCGAGGAGCATGCGCAACCCCATCCACACCAGGTACGCCGCCCCCGCCCAGCGCAGCACGTCGTAGGCGAACCGCGAGGCCGCCAGCAGCGCCGACAGCCCCGCCGCGGTGAGCACGCCCCAGACCAGCGTGCCGAGCTGGATGCCCAGCACCACCCCCCAGGCCGCCCGCCTGCCTGTGAGCAGCGACGTGCGCAGGGTGAGAGCCGTGTCGAGCCCCGGCGTGATCGTCAGGAGCGCGACGACGGCAGCGAACGACCAGACTGCCGCATTGATGTCCACAAGGGGCGAGCGTAGCGCTAGGGAATCAACAGCAACTTTCCGGTCGTACGCCGGGCGGCCAGGTCCTCGTGGGCCCGTCGCGCCTCGGCCAGCGGGTAGCGCTCGGACACGTTGATCCTGAGCTGCCCCGAGGAGATCCAGCCGAACAGGTCGGCGGCCCGCCAGAGCAGCTCCTCGCGCTCGGCGACGTAATGGACGAGCGTGGGCCTGGTCAGGAAGAGCGAGCCGGCGCGGTTGAGCACCTGCGGATCGAACGGCGGGACCGGGCCGCTGGCCGCGCCGTAGAGGGCCATGAGCCCGCGCGGGCGCAGCGCCTCCAGGCCGCCGTCGAACGTCGTCCTGCCGACGCCGTCGTAGACGACGTGGATCCGGCCGCGCAACGCCTCGGCGAACTCGTCGTAGCCCAGCACCTCGTCGGCCCCGGCCGCGCGGGCCAGCTTCTCCTTCTCCGGCGTGGAGACCGTGCTGTAGACCTTGGCGCCGCGCAGCTTGGCGACCTGGATCAGCAACTGGCCCATGCCGCCGGCGCCGGCGTGCACCAGCACCTGGTCACCCTCCTTGACCTCGTACGTCGAGTGGGTGAGGTAGTGGGCGGTCATGCCCTGGAGCATCGCCGCCGCCGCCAGCTCGGCGGACACGCCGTCGGGCACCGGCACCAGCCGGTCGGCCGGCACCACGGCCTTCTCCGCGTAGCTCCCCAGCACACCGGCCCAGGCCACGGTGTCGCCGACGGCCAACCCCTCCACCCCGGCGCCGAGGGCCGAGACCACGCCGGCCCCCTCGGACCCGATCGGGGTCGGCACCGGGAGCGGGTAGGCGCCGGAACGGTGGTAGATGTCGATGAAGTTGACCCCGCCGGCCGCGACGTCGACCACGACCTCCCCGTCACCCGGCGCCGGATCGGGACGCTCGACGTATTCGAGAACCTCTGGACCGCCCTGGGCGGAGACGATGATGGCATGCATCCCCCCAGTCAACTCCGCCCCAGCCCCCCACCGCCACCCCGCCCCCACCGCGCCGCCGAGGGGATCCGGAGGCCGTCAGTACCTGCCACGGTCGCCGGAGCCCCGCCGCTCGCGGCTCATCGGCCAGGTGCGGCCGTCACCGATCGGGTGTGGTCGTCACCGGTTGGGGGCGGTCGTCACCGGTTGGGGGCGGTCGTCACTGGTCGGGGGTGGGCGAGGGGGGCAGGATGCGGGCCAGGGCGCCGGCTTCCAGGGCTACCCAGATCGCTCCGTCGGCACCGACCGTCAGCCCGTGCGGCTCGCTGCCGCCGGCGGCGCCCGGCCCGCCCTGCCCGGCGGTAGCGGACGACGGCACCGAGGACGACGGCACCGGCACCGAGGGCAGTTGGTGCTCCTCGATCGCGCCGTCGACCGTGATGCGGCCGAGGCGCCCGGCAGCCCACTCGGTGAACCAGAGCGCGCCGTCGGGACCGGCCACGATGGCGTGCGGACGGCAGGCCCGATCGGGCAGCGGAAACTCGGTGATCTTCCCGGCCGGATCGATCCGGCCGACCTGCCCCGCGCCGATTTCCACGAACCACACCGCCCCGTCGGGCCCGAGCGTGATGCCCACGGGGGCGGCCCCTTCGGTGGGCAGCGGATGCACGGTGACCTCCCCGGACAGCGAGATCCGGCCGACGGCGTGGCCCTGGTTGATCGAGAACCAGAGCGCGTCGTCGCCGCCCACCGTGATGAAGGCGGGCATGCCGCCCTCCACCGGCACGTCGAAGTCGGAGCGCTCGCCGTCGGCGCCGATGCGCCCGATGCGTCCGCTGCCCATCTGGGTGAACCACATCGCCCCGTCTGGCCCGGCGACGATCCCGTACGGCGAGTCGGCCGCGTACGCGGTGACCTGGCCGTCGCCGGTGATGCGGCAGACCCGGCCGCCCTTGCCCTCGGTGAACCACATCGCGCCGTCGTGGCCGGGCACGATCACGCCGGGCTGCCCGTCGGCCGGGTCGAGCTGGTGGATCACCGGCTCGTGCCCCGGCACCAGCCTGCCGACGCGGCCCTGGTGGACGAGCGTGAACCAGAGCGCGCCGTCGGCGGCGGTGGCCACGCCGTAGGGCGAGCCTGCGGAAATCATGGTCAACATATGTGTCCCCCTGTCAGTCGGATCTCGGTGCCCGTGAAACGGCGCCTCAGCGCGCGGTCGTGCGTGACCATGACCACCGCCCCCCGGTAGGCGGCGAGCGCGTGGTCGAGCTCGTCGGCCAGGACGGGCGACAGATGGTTGGTCGGCTCGTCGAGCAGCAGCAGGTCGTGCTCCCCGATGAGCAGCCTGGCCAGCGACAGCCGGCGCCGCTGGCCGACCGAGAGCTCGCCCACCCGCCGGCCGAGCACGTGCGCGGGGAACAGGCCGGTGTCCAGCAGGGCCGCGCGCCGCTCGTCGGCGTAGCCGTCGTGCCCGAACGCGGCGAGCACGGCCAGGCCGGGGTCGAGGTCGTCGTCCTGGGCGAGGTGGCCGGCCCGGCACCCGGCGCGCTCGGCCAGGACCCGCAGCAACGTGGACTTGCCCGCCCCGTTGGGCCCGCTCACCAGCACCCGCTCGCCCGCCCGGACGGTCAGCGACCCGACGTGGAGCCGGTCGCCGACGTGGACGTCACGCAGCTCCACCAGGACCGCAGGCGTGGCCGGACCGTCGCCCACCGGACCGTCGCCCACCGGACCGTCGCTTACCGAAGCGTCGCCCGCCGGAGCGGGAGTGCGGAAGGCCGCCCGGAAGCGGAGCGGGGTCGGTGGGCGGGGGACCGGGTCGTCCTCCAGGCGGCGCAGGCGTTCGTGGGCGTTGCGCACGCGGGTGGCCACCGAGCTCTGGACGCGGCCCGCGTTGCGGTCGTAGGCCATCTTGTTGTTGTCCTTCATGGCCCGCCCGGCCGCCACGCGGTGGGCGGTGGTGGCGGCGTGCTCGCGCACCTGCCGGACCTCCTCGCGCCAGGCCGTGTACGCCTGCTCCCACCGCGCCCGCGCTGCCGCCTTGGCGGCCAGGTAGCCGCTGTACCCGCCGCCGAACCGGGTGACGGCGCCCTCCTCGACCTCCAGGACGGCGGTGGCCACCCGGTCGAGGAAGACCCGGTCGTGGGAGACCACGACCACCGGGCCGCGGTGCCCGCGCAGCCGCTCTTCGAGCCAGGTCAGCGCGGGCTCGTCGAGGTGGTTGGTCGGCTCGTCGAGCAGCAGCGTGGCGGGGTCGGCGGCCAGCACGCAGGCCAGGCCCAGCCGGGCGCGCTCGCCGCCCGACAGGCTCGACAACACCCGGTTGCGGGCGACATGCGCCAGGCCGAGGCCGTGGAGGGCCTTGTCGATGCGCGCGTCGGCCTGGTATCCGCCGCGGGCCTCGTAGGCGGTCAGCAGCTCGCCGTATTCGCCCATGACGTCGTCGGTGAGCGCCGACTCCAGCTCGCGCAGCCTTCGCTCCATGGCCCGCAGGCCGGCGAGCGCGTGGTCGACCGCCTGCTGGACGGTGTGACCGGGCGGCAGGCCGAGCGTCTGGCCGAGGTGGCCGACGTCACCGGAGACATCGGTAGCGACGTCACCGGCGACTTCGCCTGGGACCCGCCCTGGGGCGCCGCCGGTGACGGTGATCTCGCCGTCGTCGGGCTGTTCGACGCCCGCCAGTAGCCGGAGCAGGGTGGACTTGCCGGAGCCGTTCTCGCCGACGACGCCCACGCGCTCGCCGGGGCCCACGGACAGGGACACGTCGGTGAGCACGGAGCGGTCGCCGTACGACTTGCTGAGCCCTCGAACGTTGATCAGGATGGAACTCCAATCGCAACTGTTGTAGCGTTAGTTTGGCACAGGTGAACCCGCAAACGCAACTGGAGTAGTTTTTGGAACCTAACAGACGTCCGGGAGGGCGCAGCGCGCGAGTTCGCGATGCCGTGCGCCAGGCGACCCTGGCCGAGCTGGCGGCCCATGGCTTCCGCGGCCTGACGGTCGAGAACGTGGCCGAGCGGTCGGGCGTGCACAAGACCACCGTCTACCGGCGGTGGGGCAGTGTGGAGGGCCTGATCTCCGACGCCCTGGAGCTGGCCAAGGACGAGCCGTGGCCGATTCCCGACACCGGCAGCGTCGAGGGCGACCTGCGGGCGATCGTCCAGCTCGTCCGGGGCGGGTTCGCCGACCCGGAGATGGGGCCGGTGTCGTCGGCGTTCGTGGCGGCGGCCGTCCAGAACCCGGAGGCGGCGCGGGCCCTGCACGAGTTCTTCACCGCCCGGCACGACCAGTCGGCCGAGGTGGTGCGGCGCGCGATCGCCCGCGGTGAGCTGCCCGACGTCGTCGACGTGCAGGAGGTGATCAGGGTGGCCGTCGCCCCGGTCTACTACCGGCTGTTCGTCGCGCACGAGCCGGTGAGCGAGCGGGACGCCGACCGCGCCGCCGACGCCGCCCTGGCCGCCGCCCGCGCCGGGATCCTCTGAGAACCCCGATCAGAGCGGCGGCCGCGAAGAAGCGACCGACGAAAGCGGCCGCGAAGAAGCAGCCGCAGAGAGGCCACCGACGGAAGCGGCCACCGACGGAAGCGGCCACGGTGAGGCGGCCGACGGAAGCGGCCGCCCGGAAGAGGCGGTCGCGGGGCTCGTCAGTGGCGCCGGGTGCGGAACCGGTCGAGGAAACGCCGGGCCTTCTCCTGGTTCTGCGGGTCTCGGGCCATGCGCTTGGCCTTCTCGACGGTCTGCCTGCCTTCAGGGCTGCGCAGGTACGCGCGCACCCGGTCCATGAGCTTCGCCATCCACACCCCCTACCCCGATGGCCGCCGGGAACGCGGGCCCGCCCGTCTAAGGCTCCTTCTGCCCCCGCAGCTCGAAGTCGTCGAACGTCATCTTCAGCAACGACTGGGTGTCCTTGGGCGTACGCGCGAACACCCCGACGTACCCGTTGCCGAGCCCGTTGGGGTCGTCGGCCTGCTGCACCCGCTTGTCGTTCACCCACATCGTCAGCCGCACCCCGGCGCCGCGCTGCTCGCACGAGGCCACGATGCGCATCCGTCCCTCCGGCTTGGCCACCTTGGCGGGCTGGGTCAGCGTGCCGCCCGCGCCGTCGTACACGCGGCGGATCCGCGCGTTCCCCTCGGTGTCGAGGCCGAACTCGTAGTAGGTGTCGTCATCGTCGGAGTTGTGGCAGTAGAGGCCGTACTCGCCGTTGCCCGCGTACTCCCCGACCTCGGCGGTGACGCCGACGACCACCGACGACGGCAACATCGGCGTGGGCGTGGCCGAGGGGTCGGGGGTGTTGGTGGGCGTGGCGACGAGGAACGGGATGGGGGCCTTGGCCCGCTGCTCCTCGCGGCCGTCCGCCACGTCGAGGCCGTACGTGCCGTCCGTGCGGTAGCCCTTGCTGCCCGTGGCGTCGGGGTCGTACGTGCCGAGCCAGCCGCCGGAGGTCTGCGTGAAGTCCTCGCGGTACAGGACGCCCAGGTCGTCGGGCGGCCCGCCCGGGGTGAGCATCGCCCAGGCGGCCACCGAGCCGGCCACGAGCACCGCCGCGGCGGCCGCGCCGATCCCGAGCAGCCTGCCGCGCCGCTTCGCCGCCGTGGGCCTGGCCTCGGTGAACGGGGTGGTGGCGTGCTGCCAGGCCACCTGCACGGTGTGCGCGGCCTGCTCGGGCGCGGCCGAGCGGCCCACGAGGTGGTCGAGGAGCTGCTGCGCGGTGGGCCGCGCGGCCGGGTCCTTGCGCAGCGCGGCCCCGACCAGCTCGCGCAGGCCGGGATCGACGTCGTCGAGGCCGGGCTCGGCGTTGAGCACCTGGTAGACGATGGCGGGCAGCGTGTCGCCGCCGAACGGCGCCCGCCCGCTCGCCGCGAACGCGACCAGGCAGCCCCACGAGAACACGTCGCAGGCGGGCGAGACCGGCTCGCCGCGCAGCACCTCGGGGGCCATGTACCGGGGCGTGCCGACCAGCTCGCCGGTGCCGGTGACGCCGCCCAGCGTGTCGAGCGCCCGCGCGATGCCGAAGTCGATCACGCGCGGCCCGACGGGGGACAGCAGCACGTTCGACGGCTTGAGGTCTCGGTGGACCACCCCGGCGCCGTGGATGGCGGTGAGCGCGGTGGCCACGCTGACGGCCAGCGCGTCGAGGCTCGACCCGCGCAGCGGCCCCGACTGGCGTACGGCCTCCTCCAGATTGGGGCCGGGCACGTACTCGGTGACCACGTAGAGCAGGTCGCCGTCGAGCGCGGCCTCGAGCACCGCGGCGGTGCAGAACCTGCGGACGCGGCGAGCGGCGTCGGCCTCCCGGCGGAAGCGCATCCGGAACTGCTCGTGCTGGCTGAGCTCCGGATTGATCACCTTGATGGCGACCCGCTGCCCGGCGGGATCCTCGGCGAGATGGACCGTGCCCATGCCGCCCCGCCCGAGCACGCTCAGCAGCCGGTAGCGCCCGATCTGGGATATATCACCGCTCACGGCGGCCCAGCTTACCGATTCGCGGCTATCCGCCGCAGAACTCGCACGCGATGCGCGTACGCCGCGCGTACGACCAGGCCGCCACGGCCATCCCGGCGCCCCACACCACGTACCCGGGCACGGCCACCCAGAAGAACGCCTCGGGCAGATCACCCCCGGAGAACGGCACGCCCCCGCTGAGCCGTTCGGCGGCCATCTGCCCGAGCGCCACCCCGAAGTAGGCCAGCAGTCCGCCGGACACCCCCACCCCCGGCCACAACACCAGCCGGCGCGGCACCGGACGCCCGGCCAGCCACGGCACCCATCCCGGCCACACCCGCCCGAACCGGTGGACGAGCGCCAGCGGCAGCAGCGTCCCGGCGAGCAGGAACCCCACCTCGAACGCCACCACCCCGGCACGGTACGGCACGACGTCGAACCCGACGGCCGCCTGCGCCGCGATCCGCGCCAGGCAGCCGGCCACGGAGACGTAGGCCGCGGCGAAGGCCCACCCCGGCGTACGGGCGAGCACCCGGGACGACCGCCGCCCGCACGCCGCGCAGGCCCCCGCGGCCCGCCGCCGGTAGGCCGCCGCGGACCGCCAGAGCAGCACCCCCGAGCCCACGCAGGCCGCCTTGCTGAGCGCCCCCGCCCACGAGAACGGGATGCCGAGCCCCGGCACGACCATGGACACCACGTCGAGCAGCAGCAGCGCCCCCGACACGATGAGCGCACCGCCCACCGCCCACGCCAGCGCCGGCGGCGCCCACCCCAGCGGGCCGTCGGGGCGCACGGCCATCATGACGACCAGCGCCGCCGCGGCCGCCGCGCACAGGCCCACCGCCGCCCAGCCGGTGAACACGATCAGGTCGGACCCGATCGGCGACATGCGCTCCGGCATGTGGCCGAGCTCCCAGTAGACGCGCAGGCCGCCGTAGAGGACGACCAGCGCGAGCGCGACGGCGGGCGTCCTGACAACTTTCATCTCCGGGCTCATGACCGGAATCCTGCCGACACCCGCGGGCCCGTCCCTCCCCTGCGGGAGGCGGGCTCATCCCCCGTGCGGGGGAGCGCCGCGCAGCCCGGCCCGCACCTGGGCCAGCCCGCGTACGGGGTCCACCACCAGCACGCGGCAGCCCGCGGCGGTGGCCGCGGCGACGCCCGCCGGGCTGTCCTCGACGGCCACGCACCGCGCCGGCGCCACCCGCAGCCTGCGGGCCGCCTCCAGGTACGGGTCCGGGTGCGGCTTGCCCCGGGCGGTGTCCTCGTCGGCGATCACCAGGTCGAACGCGTGCCCGAGCCTCGGCAGCACCAGCTCCACGATGCTGCGGGGGGAGGCGGTCACCAGTGCGGTCGGGACGCCCGCCGCGGCCAGCTCGGCCAGCAGCTCCGGCGCCCCCGGCACGACCGTCAGCCCCGTCCTGACGCGCTCGGCGAACGCCTCCGTGAGCGCGCTCGCCACCCCGTCCGCGCTCACCCCGCCGGCCCCGTCCACCAGGTACGCGGCCGTGTCGCCCACCGTGCGGCCCGTCACGTGCGGCGCGTCGGCGGCCGTCAGCGCACGGCCCAGCGACCCGGCCACCGAAGCCGCGGCCTGCCACCAGAGCCCTTCGGTGTCCACCAGCGTGCCGTCCATGTCGAACAGGACCGCGTCGGCCGGCCTCTCAGGCATCGGCCGACAACACCGGCGCCGGCGCCGTCACCGTACGGGCGGCCACCAGCACCGGGCGCTCCACCAGCCGGACCGTGACGCGGGCCCCCGGCCCCAGCCGGGCCGCCTCGTGCCCCGGCACGTCGGCCAGCACCTCGCCGCCCTCCAGCGACAGCCGCAGCCGCACCGAGGCCCCCGGAAGGACGCGGCCAGCACCTCGGCGCCGCCGTCCGGGTCGGGCGTGACCCGGACGGCCTCGGGCCGGATCAGCACGTCCACGTCGGGCTCGGCGGGCGCCGGGCCGTCCACGGGAAGGAGCTGGCCGAGCACGGTGACGCCGTCCCCGGACAGCCGCCCGGCCAGGTGGTTCATGGCCCCGACGAACTCGGCGACGAACGGCGTGGCCGGCCGGTCGTAGACCTCGGCGGGCGGCCCGCACTGCTCCAGCCGTCCCTCGCGCAGCACCGCGACCCGGTCGGCGATCGACAGGGCCTCCTCCTGGTCGTGGGTGACGAAGACGGTGGTGATGCCGAGGTCGAGCTGCAACCGGCGGATCTCCTCGCGCAACGTCACCCGCACCTTGGCGTCGAGCGCCGACAGCGGCTCGTCGAGCAGCAGCACGCGCGGTTCGAGCGCGAGCGCGCGGGCCAGGGCGACGCGCTGCTGCTGGCCGCCGGAGAGCTGGTGCGGGAAACGGTCGGCGTGCGTGGGGAGGCCGACGAGTTCGAGCAGCTCGGCGGCCCTGGCGTGCCGGACGGCCGCGGGCGCCTTGCGTACGCGCAGGCCGAAGGCCACGTTGTCGCGGGCGTTGAGGTTGGGGAAGAGCGAGTAGGACTGGAAGACCATCCCGGCGTCGCGCTTGTTGGCGGGCACGTTCGTGATGTCCTTGCCGTCCAGCAGCACCGCGCCGGAGTCGGGCCGCTCGAACCCGGCCACGCAGCGCAGCGCCGTCGTCTTGCCGCAGCCCGACGGCCCCAGCAGCGCCACGAACTCGCCGGGGGCGATGGTCAGGTCGAACCCGTCGAGCGCGACCGTCCTGCCGAACACCCGGCGCAGCCCGCGGAACTCCACCGCAGCGGTCATGATTTCTTCCTTCCACTGAAGACGGTGGAGACGGCGAGCAGCAACACCCAGATGAGCAGCAGGCTGAGGATGGAGACGGCGACGGACAGCTGCCCCTTGGAGCCGGACACGGTCACGATCCAGACCGCGAACGGCTCGTAGCCGAGCAGGCTGGCCACCGTGTACTCGCCCAGCACCAGCGCGAGCGTCAGGAACGACGCGCTGGCCAGGGCCGAGCGCAGGTTCGGCACCACCACTCGCAGCAGCACGTGCGGCCAGGACGCGCCCAGGTTCCGGGCGGCCTCGACCAGCGTGCGCACGTCCATGGTGCGCAGCCCGGCGTCCAGCGAGCGGTAGACGAACGGCAGCACCAGCACGACGTACGCGAGCACGAGCACGACCGGGAACCCCGGGTCCTGGATCGCGATCAGCGTGCCCCAGAACGGCGTCGGCGCCAGGATGTCGGCCCCGTCACGCAACGACGTCGTCAGCCCGGCCACGAACGTGATCGGCGGCACCACCAGCGGCAGCGTGCACAGCACCTCCATCACCGGCCGCAGCCGCGGCGCGAACAGCCGTACGGCCAGCATCGCCGGCAACGCCAGCAGCAGGACCAGCACGATCGTCGCGGCGGCCAGCGACAGCGACAGCAGCAGCGAACGCGCGAAGCCCTCGGCCGTCAGCAGCTCGCCGTAGGCGGAGAACGACACCCCGGTGGCCGGGTTGTGGACCGTGTACCAGAGCGAGGCCCCGAGCGGGATCAGGAAGTAGGCCGCGGCCAGGGCGAACACCAGGCCGCGCCACCAGCGGGGCCGGGCGGGCGGTTTCGCCGCCGCCGCGGCGACGGGCTCCAGCCCGGTCAGCGCAGCCATCGGGAGCTCCTCCTCTGCAGCGGCAGGTAGATCGCCATCACCAGCCCGGCCACCACGATCATGTCGAGACTGAGCGCCAGCGCGATGTTCTCGTAGCCGACCAGCACGTCACCGGTCAGCGCGCTGGCGATCTTCAGGGTGACCAGCGGCACGACGGTGCCCACCATGGCGTTCGCGGTCGCGTACGCCGAGAACGCCGACCCGAACAGCAGCACCACCCCGCCCAGCATCGCGGGCGCGAGCACCGGCAGCGCGACGAGGCGCCAGTAGTGCCAGGCGGTCGCGCCGCTGTTGGCGGCGGCCTCGCGCCACTGGGGCCGCAGCCCGTCCAGCGCGGGCGCCATGACCAGCACCATCAGCGGGATCGCGAAGTACAGGTAGACGATCACCAGCCCCCAGAACGTGTACAACGACCCCGAGGGCAGCCCCACCAGGCCGCTGATCACGCCCGAGTTGCCCAGCGTGGCGATCCAGAAGAACGCAAGCGGCACCCCGCCGAAGTTGGCCAGCACGCCCGAGGCGGTCAGCACGGCCTCGCGCAGCAGCGTGAAGCGCGAGGTCACCACGGCGTAGGCGAGGAACGTGCCGAGGACGGCCCCGGCCAGCGCCACCACGGCCGACAGCTTGACGCTCCCGGCCATGGCGACGAGGTAGCCGCCCTGGAGGCTCTGCGCGACGTTGGCCAGGCTCGGCCGTCCCTGGACGGTGAAGGCCCCCGCCACCAGCGCGACCGCCGGGACCCCGAAGACGAGGGCGAAGAAGGCCAGCAGGGGCAGGGCGCCGGCCCAGCCCCTGGAACGCGGGCGGGTCATCCCGAGATCGCGGCGTCCCAGCCGCTGGCCAGCTTGGCCTTGGCCGCGTCGACCTGCTCGGGCGTGGGGAACTCGGGCGTGCCCTCGACCTGGGGCAGCTTCGCGGCCAGCGCCTTGTCCACCGTGCCGTCGGAGGTCATGGACGGCAGCAGCACCGGACGGGCGAAGCCCTTGAGGTAGAGGTTCTGGCCCTCGGCGCTGTAGAGGTACTCCTGCCACAGCCTGGCCGCCGCCGGGTGCGGGGCGTCCTTGTTGACGGCCTGGGCGTACATCTGGAAGTACTTGCCGTCGGTCGGCACGTTCACCTTCCAGTCGAGGCCCTTGGCGGCCATCTGGGGGGCGTAGGCGGCGTTGTTGTAGTCCCAGTCGATGCTGATCTGGGTCTCGCCCTTCTCGATGGTCGCCGGGGTCGTCTCGACCGGGTTGTAGTTGCCGGCGTCCTTGAGCTTCTTGAAGAAGTCGATGCCGGGCTGGATGTCGTCGAAGGAGCCGCCGTTGGCGATCGCGGCGGCGTACACGCCGGCGAAGGCCGAGCCCGACTTGGTCGGGTTGCCGTTCATCGCGACCTTGCCCTTGTACTCGGGCTTGAGCAGGTCGGCGTAGCTGGTCGGGCACTTGGCGATCTTCTTGGCGTCGCAGCCGATCGAGACGTAGCCGCCGTAGTCGTTGGTCCAGAGCCCGGTCGGCTCCTTCTGACCCTCGGGGATCTTGTCGAACGACTGCACCTTGTACGGCGCGAACAGCCCTTCCTTGGCGCCGCTGATCGCGAACGACTGGCCGAGGTCGAGCACGTCGGGGGCGCGGTCCTGGCCCTTGCGGGTCTTGACGGCGTTGATCTCGTCCGCGCTGGCCGCGTCGGGCGTCTCGCTCTCGATCTTGATGCCGTACTTGGCCTCGAACGACTTGATGATCTCGCCGTAGTTGGCCCAGTCGGGCGGGAGCGCGATGACGTGGAGGTTGCCCTCCTTCTTGGCGGCCTCGACGAGCTTGTCGAAGCCGCCGAAGTCGGCGGCGGAGGCGGCGGTCGCCGCGTTCGCCCCGCCTTCGGCCGTCTTGGTGGTCTGCTGGCTGCTCGGGGCGGCGCCACACGCCGCGGTGACAACGGTAAGGGCCGCGATGACGCCGGCCGTACGGGCGCGAGGTGTGAACACGTCGCCTCCACTCTCCGGGGGTGTGGAAAGAACTTAAGGGAACTTGTACAAACAAGCGAGCACCAGTAAGTCGCATAAACATTGCTCTTTCGTGAATGGAGAAGGTCGCGAATGGTTGCGCGCTATGAACGGATAGCCGCTGAGCTGCGTGATGACATCCTGGCGGGCGCGTACCCGGTCGGCTCCCAGCTCCCGAGCGAGGCCGAGCTGGCCACCCGGCACCGGGCGGCGCGCGGGACCGTGCGGCAGGCGGTGGCCGTGCTGGTCGCCGAGGGGCTGGTGGGGTCGAGGCAGGGCGCCAGGCGCATCGTGCTCGGCAACGCGCGCAGCCAGAGCTTCGCCGAGCTGCACAGCTTCGCCCAGTGGGCCAGGGCCAACGGCTACCGCATCGGCGGCCAGGTGATCTCCCAGCGCCGCCGGGCCGCCACCGCGCCCGAGTCCGCCAGGTTCGGCGGGGGCGAGGTGCTGGAGGTGCTGCGCCTGCGCTCGCTGGAGGGCGAGCCCGTCCTGGTCGAGCGGACCGTCTACGCCGAGTGGGTGGCCCCCGCCGTCGAGGCGCTGCCCGCCGACTGCGCGTCCGTCACCGAGGCCCTGTACGAGTCCGTCGGCCTGATCTTCGCCTACGGCGAGCACCTCATTGACGCCGTGCCCGCCGGCGCCGGGGACGCCCGGCTGCTGGGCGTGCGGCGCGGCAGCCCGCTCCTGCGCCAGCGCCGCGTCACCACCACGCACGAGGGCCGCCCGGTGGAGTCCTCCGACGACCGGTACCGGGCGGGCAGCGTCACCTTCAGCATCCGCAACTCGATCGGCGCCAACCCCCTGACGCGGCGGGCGGGCGACTTGCGCTTCGGGCCGTAAGAACATATGTTCGATACATAAGCGCCCGTCTTCCCCCGGGTGGCTCAGCAAAGGAACCAGAGCCGCGGGGAGAAGCGTCTTGAGCAGACTCTATGGCGATCCGATAGAGGTGTGGACCAGAGACGGCGAGCCGACCCAGTTCGTCTGGCGCGACCGGCTCTATCTCGTCCGCGACGTGCTCGACCACTGGGTCGTGGCGCGCGAGTGGTGGAAGACCGGCGAGGGCGATCCCGGCGAGCGCCGCTTCTGGCGGGTGGAGGCGAGCCCGGGGCGCCAGGTCGGCTCGTACGAGCTGCGCTACGACACCGCCGGCGACGGCTGGCTGCTGCTGCGGGCGTGGGACTGATGGCGCCCCCGTTCCCGCACCTCGACGTGGCCTCGGCCTACTCCATGAGGTACGGCACCGCCTTCCCGCACGCCCTGGTGGAACGGGCCGCCGAACACGGCATGGACATCCTCGCGCTGACCGACCGCGACGGGCTCTACGGCGCGGTCAAGCACGTCCAGGCGTGCGCGGACGCCGGGATCGCCCCCGTGGTCGGCGTGAACCTGGCGCTCGACGTCCCGGCCGTCACGCCCGCGCCGGGCCTGCGCGCGCCGCGGCCCGCGACCGGGCCCAGGAGCGGGCCCGGCGCCGAGGACCGGGTCACCGTGCTGGCCCGCTCCGGCGGCTGGTCGCGGCTGTGCCGCCTGGTCACCGCCGCGCACGCCGCCGGCGAGCGCGGCGCGCCCAAGGTGACCCGCGAGCTGGTCGGCGCCTGGGCCGGGGCGGCGGGCGGCGATCACGGGTTCGGCGCCGAGGACGGGCTCGTGGTGCTGCTCGGGCCACGCTCCGACGTCGGCCGCGCGATCGCCGAACGCCGCGACGAGCAGGCCAGGACGCTGCTCGGCCGGTGGCGCGCCGCCGTCCCCGGCGTGGTGATCGAACTGGTCGACCAGTACGGCTTCCGCGACGCCACCACGGCCGTCCGCATGCTCGGCCTGGCCGAGTCCGCCGGCGTGCCGGCCGTGCTGACCAATGCCGCCCGCTACCTCGACCCGGCCGACCACCAGGTCGGCGACGTGCTCGACGCGGCCCGCCGGCTCGTCCCGCTGCACCCCAGGCACCTGGAGAGCAGCACCTCGCACGCCTACCTCAAGAGCACCAAGGAGATGTGGCAGGTGGCGGCCAAGGTCTGCGGCGCCGACCGGGAGCGGGTGGCCCGGCTGCTGTTCACCACCAGGCGCCTGGCCGAGGCGTGCTCGATGGACCCGCTGCGGCTGCTCGCGCTCAGGAACGACCCGCCTGACCTCAACCTGCCCGAGGTCGGCAGCGATCCGGTGCCGCTGCTGCGCAACCGCGTCGAGGACGGCCTGGTCAGGCGCGGCCTCGACCGCTCGGCGGAGGCCAGGGAACGCCTGCGGGCCGAGCTGGACGTCATCGAGCGCAAGCGCCTGTCCGGGTACTTCATCGCCGTGGCCGGCATCACCGACATGATCCGCGGCATGGACATCCGCTGCGCCGTCCGCGGCTCGGGCGCCGGCAGCCTGGTCAACTACCTCATCGGCATCGGCGAGGTGAACCCGCTCGACCACGGCCTGCTCATGGAGCGTTTCCTGTCGGAGGGCCGCGTCGGCCTGCCCGACATCGACGTGGACGTGGAGTCGGCCCGCCGGCTCGACTGCTACAAGGCCATCTTCGAACGCTACGGCGAGGCCCGGGTGGCCTGCGTGTCCATGATGGAGACCTACCGGGCGCGCAGCGCCATCAGGGACGTCGCCGGCGCGATGGGCCTGCCGCCGCACGAGATCGACGCCATCGCCAAGGCGTTCCCGCACATCAGGGCCAGGCAGATCACCGCGTCCCTGGCCGACCTGCCCGAGCTGCGCGAGAGCCGGCTCGGCGAGGCCGGGCTCGACCGGGTGTTCCGGCTGGCCGAGAAGCTCGACGGCCTGCCCAGGCACATCGCGCTGCACCCGTGCGGCGTGCTGGTCGGCAACTCGGGCCTGCGCGACAGGACGCCGGTGGAACGCAGCCTGCTGGAGTTCCCGATGTCCCAGTTCGACAAGGACGACGTGGAGGAGGCCGGCCTGCTCAAGCTGGACGTGCTGGGCGTGCGGATGCAGTCGGCCATGGCGTACGCGCTGAGCGAGGTCAAACGCGTGGACGACATCGAGGTCAGGCTGGACGAGCAGGCCGGCGACGACCCAGGCGTCGAGTACGTCCCGCACGACGACCGGGAGACCTACGACATGATCTGCGCCAGCCGCACGCTCGGCTGTTTCCAGATCGAGTCGCCGGGCCAGCGGGAGCTGGTGGCCAAGCTGGAGCCGCGCCGGATGCACGACCTGATCGTGGACATCTCCCTGTTCCGGCCGGGGCCGGTCAACTCCGACATGGTCACCCCGTACCTGGAGGCCAGGCACGGGTGGCGGCAGCCGTACTACCCGCACGCCCGGCTGCGCGAGGCGCTGAAGGAGACGCACGGCGTGGTCGTCTTCCACGAGCAGGTGCTGAAGATCATCTCGGTGATGACGGGACGCGACCTGTCCTTCGCCGAGACCCTGCGGCGCACCCTCGGCACGCCGGAGGGCCGGGAGCGGGTGCGCAAGGCGTTCGTGCCGCTGGCCAGGGCCAACGGGTTCGGTGACGCGGCGGTGGAGCGGGCCTGGAAGGTGCTCGACGCGTTCGGCGCCTTCGGGTTCTGCAAGGCGCACGCGGCGGCGTTCGCGCTGCCCACCTACCAGTCGGCCTGGCTCAAGCGGCACCACACGGCGGCGTTCTTCGCCGGGGTGCTCACCCACGACCCCGGCATGTACCCGTCGCGGGTCATCATCGACGAGGCCCGGCAGTGCGGGGTCGAGATCCTGCCGCTCGACGTCAACGGGTCCGGCAAGGACTGGCGGGTGGAACGGCTCGGCCCGCGCCCGCCGCTGCGGCTGCGGGTGAGCCCGTCGGAGCTGGGGGAGGAGCGGCGTCCGGTGCGGCAGGAGTTCAGGATCGGGGAGATCGGCCGCGGTTACGCGCTGCGGGTGCCGTTCTCGGCGATCAAGGGGGTGAGCGAGGCCGAGGTCGAGCGCATGGTGGCCGGGCAGCCGTACACGTCGCTGGCCGACTTCTGGGACCGGGCCAGGCCCTCGCGCCCGACCATCGAGCGCATCGTCCAGGTCGGCGGGCTCGACGCGCTGCACGGCCTGCGTCCCGGCGGCCCTCGCTGGCGTCCGGGCGAGCTGACCCGGCGCGACCTGATCGCCCAGGTGGGGGCGCTGGAGCGGGCGTCGTCGATCGGCGTGCGCTCGGCCGCGCCCCGGTCCAGGCGCTACACCGCGGCGCCGCCGCGTCCCAGGGCCGAGCAGCCGTCCACGCAGCTGCCGCTCGGCTTCGGCGAGCACCTGCCGCCCGGCGAGCTGCCCGAGATGACGGAGACGGAGATGGTCGAGGCCGAGCTGGAGATCCTCGGCATCGACGTCAGCCGGCACGTCATCAGCTTCCACGACGAGCTGCTCGACGCGCTCGGGGTGGTGCGCTCCAAGGACCTGCTCGCCCAGCGCAACGGCGCGGAGGTGCTGGTCGCCGGGGTGAAGGTGGCCACCCAGACGCCCGCCGTGCGTTCGGGGCAGCGGGTCATCTTCACCACTCTCGACGACTCGACGGGGCCGGTCGACCTGACGTTCTTCGAGTCGGTGCAGGGCAGGTGCGCGGCGACGGTGTTCGGCTCGTGGCTCATGCTGGCCAGGGGGTGGTCCGCCGTACGGGGGCCCGCGCGGTCTCCATGCGCGCCGTCGACTGCTGGAACCTCACCGACCTGGACGCGCTGTGGCGCGCGGAGGGCGTCGAGGCCGTCCGCGCCCTGCTCGACCGGGCCCCCGAAGAGCGGCCCGGCGTCGGCGGACGCAGGATCGAGTACGCCAACGGCTTCCGGCTCTCGCCCTACTCCGACCTCGGCCCCGCCATCGCCACCCCGCCCCGGCAGCTCTGGCACGCCAGCCCCGGCAGCTCCGGCCCGACGGCGGCCTGACCCTGTGCCCGGCCCCCCGGCGGTCGCTAGCCGGTGTGGCCGAACGGGGCCGAGCCCTGGGCGGGCCGGGTGGTCAGCCGGGTCACGACCTCGGGGCCGGGCGCGGACTCGGCGACCGCCTCGCGCAGCCGCCCGGCCACGTCGAGCCGCTGGACGCGGGTGACCTCGCGGACGGTGGCGGCGCACAGCAGGGCCGCCACCGCCGCGCCGCCCAGCTCCAGCACTCCCACCCCGGTCAGCCCGTCGGAGGAGGACTCCAGCGGGAGGCGGACCGTGACCAGCGTCAGCATGGCCAGCCAGCTCAGCCACCACGCCGCCAGCAGCACGAGCCACCGCCCGCGCCGCCCGGCCGGCGGCTTGGCCCGCCGCCACACGTCGTCGACCAGCAGCGCGGGCGCGACCAGGTTGACGACGGGGATCAGCCAGGCGGCCGCGACCGGCCCGGTGGGGCTGGAACGGTCCTTCACCTGACGGGCCCGCACGATCCAGGTGACGTAGGCGGCCCCGGCGGCGACGGAGGTGCCCGCGACCAGCATCATCAGCACCGCGAACATCGTCACCGCCCCCACGACCGCCTCCGCCTGCGCCCCCTGGGGACGGCCGCCGAACGCGGCGAGCTGGACGGCGAGATGACGGCCGCGGGACTGCTCGAAGACCACGAGGGCGCCCAGGGAGAGGACCTGCGCGGCAAGCGTCACATATACGGCGGAAGCTGCTTTGGTTGGCGGTGCCTGGGCGTAGCGCACGATGTTCTCCCCCCGGGCCATGCGCTGAGGTTCTGACTCACTTGTATCCCGTGAGCACCGCTGTTAATCAGCTCACCACGCCGGATTCCCACGCCCAAGCCGCAATTCCCACTCGATTGCGGACACCGAGTTTCGCCTGGATGCTGCCCAGGTGCGTCTTCACCGTCGACAGCGACACGAACAGCTCGGCGGCCACCTCCTGGTTGGTGCGTCCCCTGGCGACCAGGCGCACGACGTCGAGCTCGCGGTCGGTCAGCGGGCCGTTCGGCGGCTCGGCCGCCCGCCTGGGCTGGGTCAGGTGCTGCAGCAGCCGTACGGTGACCGACGGCGACACCAGCGCGTCGCCCCCGGCGGCGGCCCTGACCGCCTCGATGAGCAGCGTGGGGCCGCTGTCCTTGAGCAGGAAGCCGGTGGCCCCGGCGCGCAGCGCGCCGTAGACGTACTCGTCGAGGTCGAAGGTGGTGACGATGACCACCCGCATCGGGTTCTCCACGCCCGGCCCGGCCAGCACGCGGGTCACCTCCAGCCCGTCGAGCTTGGGCATCCTGATGTCGAGCAGGCACACGTCAGGCCGTAGCCGCCTGGCCTCGGCCACGGCCTCGGCGCCGTCGGCCACGGCGGCCACGACCTCCATGTCCGGTTGAGCGTCCAAGATCATTTGGAAGCCGGTGCGCACCAGCTGCTGGTCGTCGGCGATGAGAACCCGAATAGTCACGGCTCAACTCTAAGGATCAGCCGTTCGGCCGAGGCCGAAATGGACGCACGGCCGATCCGCCGCCACCCCCCGCCGCGGAAGGGTGGAGGCCATGAACGACGTGCTTGTTGGACGAGCCCTGGCCAAGCGGTTCGGGCAGACGGTCGCCCTGGGCGGCGTGGACATCACGGTACGGGCGGCAGAGGCCGTGGCCATCATGGGCCCGAGCGGTTCCGGCAAGTCGACCCTCCTCCACTGCCTGGCCGGGATCATGAAGCCGGATGACGGCGAGGTCCACCTGATGGGCCAGCGCATCGACGCCATGGGCGAGCGCCAGCGCAGCGCCCTGCGCCGCACCCGCTTCGGCTTCGTCTTCCAGTTCGGCCAGCTCCTGCCGGAGCTGCCCGCCGAGGAGAACGTGGCGCTCCCGCTCATGCTGGGCGGCGTGCCGCGCGCCCAGGCCGTACGGCAGGCCCGCGAGTGGTTCCCGCTGCTCGGCCTGCACCAGATGGAGACCCGGCGGCCCGGCGAGCTGTCCGGCGGCCAGGCCCAGCGCGTGGCCATCGCCAGGGCGCTGGTGAGCAAGCCCGCCGTCGTCTTCGCCGACGAGCCGACCGGTGCGCTCGACCAGCAGACCGGCCAGGACACCATGCGCCTGCTCACCGAGGCGACCAGGCACAACGGGGCCTGCCTGATCGTCGTCACGCACGACCCCAACGTGGCCGCCTGGTGCGACCGCACGGTCGAGGTCCGCGACGGCCGCCTGCTCGCCCACGGGGTGACCGCGTGAACCTCGACCTGACCTGGCGGCTGCTCAAGGGCGGCGGCCGCAGGGGCATGCTGGGCACCTGGCTCACCTTCGGCGCGGTCGCGGTGGCCACGGGGCTGCTGCTGTTCGCCGTCGCCGCGAACGTCGCCTTCGACGCCAGGGCCGACCGCAGCGCCTGGCGCAACCCCGTGGCGGCGGCCCAGAAGGACGCGGTGGCCGTCGAGGCGACCCGCTTCGACTACGTGGGCGACCAGACGATCACCGTCGTCGACCTGGCCGCGCTCACGCCGGGGGCGCCCGCCCCGCCCGGCATGCCGCGCTTCCCGGCCCCCGGCGAGGTGTGGCTGTCGCCTGCCCTGTCCGAGCTGGCCGCCAGGTTGCCCGCCGACCGGCTGGCCAAGCGCTACCCGGCGCCGAAGGGCGTGCTGGGCGACGAGGCGCTGGTCCAGCCCGAGGAACTCGTCGCGGTGGTCGGCCACGCGCCGGACTCGCCCGCGATGACCGCCGAGCGCAGCGACGACTGGATCCTCGGCAAGCCGCCGGTCAAGGTCGCGACCCTGGCCGGCACCCCCAGCGAGGACGCCGAGGCGTACCAGGTGCTGGCGCTGATCGCCAGCGTGCTCATGGTGGTGCCGCTGCTGGTGTTCGGCGGCGCCGCGGCCAGGCTCACCGTCGCCCGGCGCGACCAGCGGCTGGCCGCGCTCAGGCTGATCGGCGCGACGCCGGGCCAGGTGGTCGGCATGACGGTGGCCGAGGCCGTGCTGGTGACCTTCGCCGGGGCCCTGGCCGGGGCCGTCGCGTTCGGGGCGGCCGTGCCGCTGCTGGCGCGCATCCCGATCCAGGGCGGCACCTGGTTCGTCGCCGACCTGTTCCCGAACCTGCTGGTCCTGGCCGGCGTGCTGGTCGCGGTGCCGCTGCTGGTGGGGCTGTCGGCGGTGGTCGGGCTGCGCCGGGTCGTGGTCAGCCCGCTCGGCGTGGCCAAGCGGGAGACGCCGCCCGGCATGCGGTTCGTCCGCGTGCTCGCGCTGCTCGCGGTGCTGGCCGTGTTCCCGCTGCTCACCAGGGGGACCAGCGTGGCGCTCGTGGCCGTGGCGCTCGGGCTGGCGTTCCTGTGCCTGAACCTGGCCGGACCGTGGGTGGTCGGCCTCATCGGCAAGGTCGCGGCCGGGACCGCGCGCCGGCCCGCGCGGCTGCTGGCGGCCCGCAGGCTGGTGGACGATCCGCGCTCGGCCTGGCGGACCGTCAGCGGCGTGGCCCTGACCGGCTTCGTGGCCGGATTCCTCGGCCTGCTCAGCCCCGGCGCGTTCGGCGGGGACGCCGGGCCCGCCCAGCTCAGCGTCGTGGCGCCGGTGGGCGAGGCGTCGAAGGTGGCCGACCAGGCCCGCGACCGGCTCGGGCGGGCGGGCATCACGGCCACGGTGAAGACCGTCAAGCACACCGTGGTCGCGGCGCTCGGCAGCGGCGCCGACGACGTCGTGGTCGACCGGGCGCGCACCGCGCTGAGCGACCTCGTGCCGGGGCGCACCCCGACGACGAAGGCCGACGACCAGCGCTTCGGCCTGCTGCTCCTGGCCGACGTGCGGGTGGGCACGATCGTGGTGCTGTCGGTGTCGTTCCTGGTGGCGATCGCCAGCGCGGGCATCACCGCGGCCTCGTCGGTGCTGGACCGGCGGCAGACCTACGCGCTGCTGCGGCTGGCGGGCACGCCCCTGGAGGTCCTGGACCGGGCCCGGCGGGCCGAGACGCTGATCCCGATGGCCGTGATGGGCGGCGGCGCGATCCTGGTGGGCGCGTTCTGCGCGATGCCGTTCATGATCGGCGGAGTGAGCACGAGCGGCGTGGTCACGCTGCTGGTCTGCGTGGGCGCCGGCTTCGCGGGCGTGATCGGCGCGGGCGCGCTGAGCAGGCCGCTGCTGCGCTCGGTGACCGACGACCCGGCGCCCCGGCCGGACTGACCGCCCGGCCGGGCACGGATCAGCCGGGCACGGGTCAGCCCAGCACGAGGTCGCGGACCGTGCGCAGCGACTGCTCGTCGCGCGGTCCCATCACCAGCAGGCTGGTGACCGGGCTCTTGTGCCACAGTTCGAGCCGTTCCCTGATCCGGCCGGGCGGGCCGACGAGCGAGATGCCGTCGGCCAGCTCGTCGGGGATCGCCCGGAACGCCTCGTCCTTGCGGCCGGCCAGGTAGAGCGCCTGGATGTGCTCGGCCGCCTCGGCGAAGCCCATGCGGCCGATGATGTCGGCGTGGAAGTTGCGCTGCTTTGCGCCCATGCCGCCAATGTAGAGCGTGAGCATCATCTTGACGCCGTCGAGGGCGGCCCTGACGTCGTCGGAGATGACGACCATCACCATGGCGGCGATCTCGAAGCCGGGGTCGCGGCCCGCCAGCGCGTCGCCGTACATCTCCTCGATCCTGCCGGGGAAGGCGAACAGCGGCAGCCAGCCCTGCGCCACCTCGGCGGCCAGGGCGACGTTCTTGGGGCCCTCCGCGCCGAGGTAGACGGGGATGTCGCGGCGCAGCGGGTGGGTGATGAGCTTGAGCGGCTTGCCCAGGCCGCCCGCCAGGGGCAGCGGGTAGTGGTCGCCGTCGCTGGTCACGGGCTCCTCGCGGCGCCACACGCGGCGCATGATCTCGACGTACTCGCGGGTCCTGGCCAGGGGCCTGGCGAACGGCTGCCCGTACCAGCCCTCGACGACCTGCGGGCCGGAGGCGCCGATGCCGAGCAGCAGCCGACCGCCCGTCAGGTGGTCGAGCGTCATCGCGGTCATCGCGGTCGTGACCGGCGGGCGGGCCGAGATCTGCGCCACCGACGTGCCCAGCTTGATCCGGCTCGTACGCGCCCCGTACCAGGCCAGCGGGGTGAACACGTCGCTGCCGTACGCCTCGGCGGTCCACACCGAGTCGTAGCCGAGGCGTTCGGCGGCGAGGACGGTCTCCGTGGCGTCGTCGGCGTCGCGCTGCCAGTAGCCGAGGTTCAGGCCGAGCTTCATACGCACCTCCGGAATAAAGTTCCATTACCGAGGCCGCAGTGTCAATGCGTGATCTGCCGGGGAGATCAGACATTGTGCTCAAGAGTCTCTGCCGTCTCTTCTGCCTGCTGCTCCTGCTGTCGCCGGCGGCCGAGCCGACGCTGGCCGTGAGTGCCTCGCGGCCGAACATCGTGTTCGTGATGGCCGACGACCTGGAGAGCGGCACGCTGCCCTACTTCCCGGCCATCAACTCCGAGCTGGTGGCGAAGGGCACCTCCTTCAGCCGCTTCTTCGTGACGAACTCCTGGTGCTGCCCCTCGCGCACGTCGATCCTGCGCTCCCAGTACGTCCACAGCCACGGCGTTCTGACCAACACCGCCCCCGAAGGGGGGTTCGACCGCTTCCATTCCCTTGATCTGGAACGTTCCACGATCGGCACCTGGATGCAGCAGGCCGGCTACCGCACCGCGTTGATGGGCAAGTTCCTCAATCACTATCCCGGCGCCACCGCCGACGCCGCCTACGTGCCGCCCGGCTGGGACGAATGGGACGTCCCGGTCCGCAAGCTCTACGAGGAGTACGGCTACCGCCTCAACGAGAACGGCGACCTGTACGACTACGGCTGGTCGGAGGAGGACTACCTGTCCGACGTGCTGGCCGACAAGGCACGTGACTTCATCACCGGCGCCGACGAGCCGTTCTTCCTGTACCTGACGCCCATCGGCCCGCACAACCCGGCAAACCCGGCGGTCCGGCACGTCGACGACCTTCCCGAGGTCACCGCGCCGCGCACGCCGTCGTTCAACCAGGCCGACGTGAGCAAGGAGCCGCTGTGGCTGAGCTCCCTGCCCTCGCTGACGCAGGAGGACATCGACCGGGTGGACGAGCGCCACCGCAGGAGGCTGCGGTCGATGCTGGGGGTCGACGACCTGGTCCGCTCGGTCATCGAGGCGCTGCAGGCGTCCGGCAAGCTCGACAACACCTACATCATCTTCACCTCCGACAACGGCTTCCATCTCGGCACGCACCGGCTCACCCAGGGCAAGACGACGCCGTTCGAGGAGGCGATCAAGGTTCCGTTCGTGGTGCGCGGGCCGGGGATCCGGCCGGGGGCCACGATCGGACAGCTCGGCGCGACCGTCGACATCGCGCCGACGATCGCCGAGCTGGGCGGGGCCGCCGTGCCGTCGTTCAGCGAGGGGCGCTCGCTGGTGCCGCTGCTGCGCGGCAGCCCGCCCGCCCAGTGGCGCAAGAACGTGCTGGTCGAGTTCAACAGGCCGGTCAACCGGTCGTCGGCGGCCCAGACCCCGGTGCCCTCCTACCAGGCGCTGCGCACCGAGCGCTACACCTACGTCAGGTACGACACGGGGGAGCGGCAGCTCTACGACCTGGCCGCCGACCCGTACCAGCTCGACAACCTCGCGGCCACCGCCGACCCGGCGCTGCTGGCCGGCCTCGACGCCCGGCTCCAGGCGATGCGGGCCTGCTCGGGGGCGGGCTGCCGGGAGGCCGACGCGCGTCAGTGACCGGGGAACAGGGCGGGGTAGGCGTGCGCCAGGTGGTCGGTCACCGCCTGCTGGGCCTCCTCCGGGTCGCCCGCCGCGATGGCCGCGCGGATGCGCTCGTGGTCGGCGTGCAGCACGGACGGGTCGCCGAGGCGTTCGACCGCTTCGATGGCGTTCCTGCGCATCGCGTCCCGGAGTGAGCGCATGATGGCGGCGATGAGCCGGTTGCCCGAGGCGTCCGCGATCGCGCAGTGGAAGGCCGTGTCGTGCTCCACGAACTCCTCGGCCGTGGCCGCCCGGTTCATGCCCTCGATCGCGGCGGCCAGCTCCGCGACGCCGGCCCTGGTCGCCGCCGCGTGCGCGGCCGACCAGCGTTCGATCATCAGCCGGGCGTCGACGACCTCGCGCTGCTCCAGGGTGGCCAGGCCCAGGTTGAGCCGGAGCAGGTCGGTGAGCGCCGTGTCGGGCCGCGAGGTCAGCACGGCTCCCGCGTCCGGGCCTCGTCCCACCTGCGAGGACACCACGCCCAGGGTCTCCAGGACGCGCAGCGCCTCCCGTACGGACGAGCGGCCGACGCCCAGTTGCTCGGCGAGCTGGCGTTCGCCGGGCAGCCGGTCGCCCACGGTCAGGCCGTCCTCGGCGATGCGCCGTTCGATCTGGGCGAGCACGTCCTCGAACGCCCGTGTGCGTTTCACCGATGCCTCCCCGGTGCTGGCCCGGAACAGTGTGGTTAGGTATGGTCTGACCATACAGTGGTCGGACCATTCGTTGGGAGAGTCGTGCGAGTCGCCCTGTTCATCACGTGCGTGAACGACACGCTCTTCCCGGGCACCGGCAAGGCCGTCGTGTCGCTGCTGCGCAGGCTGGGCTGCGACGTGGACTTCCCCGTCGCCCAGACGTGCTGCGGGCAGATGCACGTCAACACCGGTTACCGGGCGGAGGGCGTGCGGCTGGCCAGGAAGTTCACCGAGGTGTTCGCCGGGTACGACGCCGTCGTGGCGCCGTCCGGGTCGTGCGCGGCCATGGTGCGCGAGCAGTACCCGAAGCTGGTGCGGCCGGGCAGCAGGGGCGCGGCGGCCGTGGCCGAGGTCGTGCCCAGGGTGTACGAGCTGAGCGAGTTCCTGCTGGACGTCCTGAAAGTCGACGACGTTGGCGCATATTTCCCGCACCGGGTGACATATCACCCGACGTGCCATTCGCTGCGCGGGCTGCACCTGGGCGACCGGCCCACCCGGCTGCTGCGGAAGGTCCGAGGTCTGGAGCTCGTGCCGCTGCCCGGCGCGGAGGAGTGCTGCGGCTTCGGCGGCACGTTCGCGGTCAAGAACCCGGCGGTGTCGGCCGCCATGGGGGCCGACAAGGTGCGCGGCATCCTCGACACGGGCGCCGAGGTGATCTGCGCGGCCGACAACTCGTGCCTGATGCACATCGGCGGCACCCTGAGCCGCCAGAAGACGGGAGTCAGGACGATGCACCTGGCGGAGATCCTCGCAGCCACGGAGGAGACCCGATGAGCGCGACATTCCTCGGCATGCCTGGAAATTTCCCGAAAAATGCGGCGAAAGCCGTGGAGGACTCGCAACTGCGGTTCAACCTCCGGAAAGCCACCCACACCATTCGCGGCAAGCGCGCCGGCGTCGTCGGCGAGCTGCCCGACTGGGCCGAGCTGCGCGCGGCCGGCAAGGCCGTCAAGGATCACACGCTCCGCCACCTCGACCGCTACCTCCTCCAGCTGGAGGAGGCCGTCCGGCGGGCGGGCGGCACCGTCCACTGGGCCAGGGACGCCGACGAGGCCAACCGCATCGTCGGCGACCTGGTCGCGGCCACCGGCGAGACCGAGGTGGTCAAGGTCAAGTCGATGGCCACCCAGGAGATCGGGCTCAACGAGGCGCTGGCCCGGCGCGGCATCACCGCGTACGAGACGGACCTGGCCGAGCTGATCGTGCAGCTCGGGGACGACTTCCCCAGCCACATCCTGGTCCCCGCGATCCACCGCAACCGGTCGGAGATCCGCAAGATCTTCCTCGACCGCATGCCCGGCGTGCCCGACGGCCTCACCGACGAGCCGCCCGCCCTGGCCGAGGCCGCCCGGCTGCACCTGCGCGAACGTTTCCTCAGGAGCAAGGTCGCCGTCTCCGGCGCGAACTTCATGATCGCCGAGACCGGCACGCTGGTCGTGCTGGAGTCGGAGGGCAACGGCCGCATGTGCCTGACCCTCCCCGAGACGCTCATCAGCGTCGTCGGCATCGAGAAGCTCCTGCCGACCTGGCGGGATCTGGAGGTCTTCCTCCAGCTTCTTCCGCGCAGCTCCACAGGTGAGCGGATGAATCCGTACACCAGCACGTGGACCGGCGCCACCGAGGGCCAGGACTTCCACCTGGTGCTGCTCGACAACGGCCGCACCGACGTGCTCGCCGACGAGGTGGGCCGCCAGGCGCTGCGCTGCATCCGCTGCTCGGCCTGCCTGAACGTGTGCCCGGTCTACGAACGCGCGGGCGGCCACGCGTACGGCTCGGTCTATCCAGGGCCGATCGGGGCCATCCTCACCCCGCAGCTCAGGGGCATGTCCTCCGACCTGGACGCCTCACTGCCGTTCGCCTCCAGCCTGTGCGGGGCGTGCCTGGAGGTCTGCCCGGTGGCCATCGACATCCCCGAGGTGCTGGTGGACCTGCGGGCCAAGGCGCCGCACGCGGCGGCCGAGCGCGCGGGCATGAAGGCCGCCGGCTGGGTGCTGGCCGACCAGGCCCGGCTGGCCAGGGCGCAGCGGCTGGCCGGCCGGCTGCGCCGGCTGGTGCCCAGGCGGCGGCTGCCCGGCCCGCTGGCGGCCTGGACCGACACCCGGGACGTGCCCGACATCCCGGAAGAATCCTTCAGAGAGTGGTGGGAGCGGAACGATGGGCGCGCGTGAGGAGATCCTGGCCAAGGTCAGGAAGGCGGTCGCGGACGCGCCCGAGGTGGAGGTCGCCCGGCACTACCGGACCCGCCCGGACGTGGACGACGTGGTGGGCCTGTTCGCCGAGCGGGTGCGCGACTACCGGGCCGTCGTGCACGTGCTGCCCGACGCGGACGTGCCCGGCAAGCTGGCCGAGCTGGCCGCCGGCCGCCGCATGATCGTCCCGGACGGCTTCGCCTGGGCGGCGCCGAGCAGCCCGGAAGCCGGGGCCGACCGGCGCTGGGACACGCTCGACGCCGCCGACGGGGTGATCACCGCCTGCGCGGTGGCCGTCGCCGAGACCGGGACCATCGTCCTCGACCACGGGCCCGGCCAGGGCGCCAGGGCGCAGACGCTGGTCCCCGACCACCACGTGTGCGTGGTGCGCGCCGACCAGATCGTGGCGGGCGTGCCCGAGGCGGTGGCCAGGCTCGACCCGGCCCGTCCGCTCACCTGGATCAGCGGCCCGTCGGCGACCAGCGACATCGAGCTGAACCGGGTCGAGGGCGTGCACGGCCCCCGGACCCTCGAAGTGATCATCAGCACCTGAACGCCGGCACGTCCAGGGTCGTCAGTACCTGAGGACGGCCGCCACGTCCTGCACGTCGTCGGTGAACCACAGTTCGGCGTCGGTCATGGCGGCGGCCCGGACCACTGCCGAGTCCGCGCGCTCCTCGACGGGCTGCTCAACGCCCCAGCGCCGCAGCTCGCCCTGGTCGGTGGAGAGCTGGGTGCCGCCTTCACCGGTCCACACGGTCCGGTCGAGCTGGGCGGGCATGAGCACCGCGTGCACCCTGCCCTCGCGCAGGGCGTGCGCGACCTGGGACAGGCCCGCCGGGCCCGATGACTCGCGGTGGCGGTCGAGCAGCTCGGCGCGGCGGCGTTCGAGCCAGTCGTCCAGCGCGCGCTCGACGTCGGCCTCGAACTGGCCGTGGTCGGCGCGGCTGCCGTGCTCGACCATCATCACCCGGTCGGCGGACTTGGTGCTGAGATGTTGCAGCAGGTAGGAGCGCGACTTCGGCTCGCCGGCCACGATGATCAGCTCGGCGCCGATCCTGCGTACCTGCTCATCGATCTCGCGGGCGACGGCGACCGCGTTCTTCTCCCATGTCTCCTCGGCGCCCCGCTCGTACCGCTTCTGCGACCAGCCGCCCTGGGCGGTCTTCTGCAGCGGCCAGTCGGCCGCCGCCACGGTGGTCGTGCGCGGCGCGCCGCCGCCGAACACCGACAGCTCGGCCCCGGCGTGGTCCACGATGACCCGCAGGTGCGGCACGTTCTCGCCGCGCTGCCTCAGCATCGGCGTGACGTGCGGCAGCGGCGACACGGTCGCCAGCTCGTACGGCGCCCGCGCCAGCGGCTCGGCCAGCACCACCGCGCCGTGCGTGGCGAACAGCGCCTGGCCGGGCGCCGGCCGGTTGGCGGCCACCTCCAGGGCGTCGATGGTCGCGGGGTCGGTCCCGTCGAGCTGGTCACGCACGCTGTGCCAGTGCGTCTCCCGCTGCGGCTCGGTGAGCGCGCCCAGATAGACCGAGGCGTACGGGCCGCGCCGCTCGTACAGCGGCCTGATGAAGTCGAGACGCACAGGTCACCACCTCCGCTCTTCGATGCCGAGGCCCAGGGCCTTGGCCACGTCGGCGATGTTCACAAACCGGCGGTCGGGAAGGGATCGCACCATGTCGGCCACCTGGTCGGGGGCGTCCACGTCCTCGGCGTGCTGGACCAGGTCGTCCTTGGAGGCGGGCCAAGGGGTGTCGCTGAGCCATTTGGCCAGGTCGCTGCGGATGTCGACGCCGCGCTGGGTGATGCCCTGGGGGGTGCCGGGCTCGTGTCCCGGGGGGTACGACTGCCCTGACTCCTCGCCGGGCCCGGGCATGGACTCGGTCTCCTTCCACTCCTCGGCGTGCGTGCTGCCGCCGCCGCGGACCATGCCCTCGGTCTCGTGCTTCTGCTGATCGTCCAGGCGCGGACCGTGCTTGTCGCTCCCACGTTCCATAGTTCCCTCACTCCTCTCAAAGCGGCCCCTACCCCCGCTTTCGTGGGCAAACATCGTGAGTGTGTAGGGTGCGCACGTGTTCGATCCCGATGCGCGCATCGCCGCCGGACGGCTCGTGCTGCGGCCGTTCGACCCCCGTGACGCCGCCCGTGTGCGGTCGGTGGTGGAGACGGTGGAACCCGGCGACCGTTTCCTCCCGCCGGGCGCGCCCGTCCACGCCTCCGGCGTCGGCCAGTGGCTCGCGCACGGCGTGCACGAGCTGTATCGCTCGCAGCAGGGCCTGCACCTGGCCATGACCGAGGCCGACGACCGCATCGTGGGCGCCATCAGCCTGTTCAGGACGTCGTGGACGGCGGGCACGACCGAGGTCGGCTACGGCGTCCACCCGATGTACCGGGGCCGCGGCTACGCCACCGAGGCCGTACGCGCCCTGACCGCCTGGGTGTTCGCCACCACCGCCCTGCGCAGGGTGGACCTCACCGCGAACCTGGACAACCCGGCCTCCCTGCGCGTCGCGCTGAAAGCGGGCTTCACCTGGGAAGGCGTGCTGCGCGCCGCCGTGCTGGAGGAGGACGGCCCGCACGACCTGGTCGTCCTCGGCCTGCTGCGGGAGGACTCCGGCGAGCCCGCGCCCGCCCTGCCGAAGACCGAGCTGCGCACGCCCCGGCTGCTGCTGCGGCAGCCCGTCCCCGCCGACGTGCCCGGCCTGGCCGCCACCGGCGCCGACCCGCTCACCCAGGCCAGGACCGGCGTCCCCCGCGACTACACCGAGGAGCACGCCCGCGCGTTCGTCGACATCTGCGAACGGATGCGGATGAGGGGCGCGGGCATCGCGTTCACCGCGGAGGAGTTCACCACCACCCGTTTCGTGGCCAACGTGGACCTCAGGGACCTCGACTGGCGCAACCGTACGGCCGAGGTCGGCTACATGACCGCGCCGTGGGCCCGCGGCCGGGGCTACGCGGGCGAGGCCGTGACCGCCATCGCGCGCTGGCTGTTCGAGCGCCACGGCTTCCGCCGGCTGCAACTGCGGGCCGCGGTGTCGAACCCGGCCTCGCAACGCGTGGCGGAGAAGGCCGGCTTCGCCCGCGAGGGCGTGGCCCGCGCCGCGCTCGACGGCGAGGACCTGGTCGTCTACAGCCTGGTCCCGTCCGACCTGGCCTGAGGGCACAGCGGACTGGCCCCGCCGGCCCATGGTGAAACCCGGCGGGAACCGTCACCCTGGGGATGAGGACGGTGAGGCTGAATGATCACGGTTGTCGGCTGGGACGGGGTCGAGCTGCCGGCCGGGGCCGCGGGCAGGCTGCGTGAGGCGGAGCTCGTCGTGGGCCCCGCCGCCATTCTCGGCCGGCTCGGCGTCGACGGACGGGCCGCGAACGACGGCGACGTGCTCCAGGCCCTCGACGGCCATCTCGGGCAGGACCGGGGCCCGGCCGTCGTGGTCGCCGAGGGCGATCCCGGCTTCTTCGGCGTCGTCCGCGCACTACGGGCGCACGGCCTTCGCCCGGACGTCCTGCCGGCCACCTCGTTGATCAGCCGCGCCTTCGCCTGCGCCGGGCTCAACTGGGAGGACGCCCTCGTCGTCGCCCCCTCCGGCCCCGGCCGGCTCGCCCGCGTGGTGAACGCCTGCCGCGCCCACCCCAAGGTCGCGCTGCTCGTCGCGCCCGGCGTCGGTCCCGCCGAGATCGCCAGGGAGCTGGCGCCGACCACGCCGCGCGCCCTGATCGTCTTCGAGGACCTCGGCGGCCCCGGACAGCGCGTCACGCACAGCCGCATGGGCGAGGCCACCACCCGGCCGTGGAAGGACCCCGACGTGGTCCTCGTCATCGACCCGCTGCACCGGCCCGGACAGCCGGGCTGGGTGGCCGGCGCGCAGCCGGGCCCGGTGGAGTGGGCGCTGCCGTGGGAGAACGGGCTGCCTGCCGAGGTGCGGGCGTTCGTCCTGGCCAAGCTGGGTCCCCGTCTCGGCGACCTGGTCTGGGACGTCGGCGCGGGCGAGGGCGAGATCGCCGTCGAGTGCGCCAGGCTGGGCGCGGCCGTCGTGGCGGTCGAACGCGACCAGTCCGCCTGCGCGCGGCTGCGTGCCAACGTGCTGGCCCACGGCGTCAAGGTCGCCCTGACCAGGGGGCAGGCGCCGGCCGCGCTCGAACCGCTGCCCGACCCCGACGCCGTCTTCGTCGGCGGGGGCGGCGACGACGTGGTCGCGGCCTGCGCCGCCCGCGGCCCCCGAGCCCTGGTGTGCGCGCTCGGCACGGCCGAGCGGGCGGTCGCCGTGCTGGGGCTGCTGCGCGAGCTCGGATACCGCGGCGAGGGCACGCGGATCCAGGCGTCCACTCTGAGGCCCGGCGCGGGCGGTTCCCACCGTCTGACCGCCGCGGACCCCGTCTTCGTCGTGCACGCCAGGCCCGCGCACGCAGCGTGACCTGTCCCCCACGGGCACGTATCGGTTATCCTCGCGTGACTTTGTCTATGCACCGGAGAATCCCTCAATGAAGCCGCCGCTCCTGCTGATCGGGCAGGGCTCGAACGATGACGCCTACGCCGCGGAGTTCGGCAGGTTCGTACACCGGCTGCGCTGCCGCCTCGACCACACGGCCGTCGACGTCTCCGGCGGCTACCTGGAACGCGCCACGCCGCGCCTGAGCGACTCCGTGGCGTCCCTGATGGCGCGCGGCCACCACCGTCTCGTCGCGCTGCCGCTCAGTCTCAGCAGGGTGGGGGAGGAGTTCCCGGCCGCGATGGCGCTCGAACAGCAGCGCCACCCCACCCTCATGTACGACTACGGCCGCCCCCTCGGCCCCGACCCGCGCGTGCTGGCGCTGCTGGCCGACCGGCTCGGCGAGGCCGCCGCCGAGATGGCCAGGCCGCGCCCCCTGGAGCTGGTCGGCGCCCGGCCCCGGCTGCGCGCCGTCGACACCCCGGCCCTCGACGACGTCCCCGGCCAGGTCGAGCCGGGCGAGACGGCGGTCGTGCTGGTCGGCGAGGGCTCGACCGACGCCACCGCGAACGCCGAGATCCACCGGGTGTCGCGGCTGTTCTGGGAGACGCACGCCTACGACTACATGACGGTCGAGACCGCGTTCGTCTCGGTGACGCCGCCCGGCGTGCCCGGCGGGCTCGAACGTTGCCGCCGGCTGGGCGCCAAGCGGGTGATCGTGGTGCCGTACCTGCTGTTCGCGGGCGGTCTGCTGGAGCGCGTGTGGGCGCAGGCCCTGGCGTACGGCGCGGGCCACCCCGACCTCGACATCCGCTGCGCCGAGGTGATCGGCGACTGCGAGACGCTGGCCGACGTCGTGATCGACCGGTACGAGGAAGCGCTCCAGCTCGTTCACTAAGTGGAGGTGTCCGTGCTCGCCGAGACCCTGGCAGCCATCCGTCCCGCCGACCCCGAGGCGCTCGCCGAGGCCCGCGCCCATCAGGACCGGCTCACCAAGCCGCGCGGTGCGCTCGGAGCCCTGGAGGAGGTGGCCGTACGCCTGGCGGGCGCCTCCGGCGTCTGCCCGCCGCCCATGCCCGAGCCGGCCGCCCTGGCCATCTTCGCGGCCGACCACGGCGTGCACGCGCGCGGCGTCAGCCCGTGGCCGCAGGAGGTCACGACGCAGATGGTCGCCAACTTCCTGGCCGGCGGCGCGGTCGCCAACGCCTTCGCCGCCCAGGTGGGCGCGTCCGTGACGGTGGTCGACGTCGGCGTCGCCACCGACCTGCCCGACGCCCCCGACCTGGTCAAGCGCAAGGTCGCGTACGGCACCGCCGACCTGTCGCGCGGCCCCGCCATGAGCGTCGACCAGGCCGTCAGGGCGCTGGAGGCGGGCATCGCCGTGGCGCAGGAGCTGATCGACGGGGGCGCCCGCTGCCTGATCACCGGCGACATGGGCATCGCCAACACCACCGCCTCGGCCGCGCTGATCTCCGTGTTCACCGGCAAGGACCCGGCCGAGGTGACCGGCAGGGGCACCGGGATCGACGACGCGACCTACGACCACAAGGTGGCGGTCGTCCGCGAGGCGCTGCGGGTGAACGGCCTGCCCGGCGGCACCGGGCCGAGCGACGCCCTGCGCGCGCTGGCCGCCGTGGGCGGCTTCGAGCACGCGGCCATCGCGGGTTTCGTGCTGTGCGGCGCGGCGAACCGGGTGCCGGTGATCCTCGACGGCGTCATCGCCGGCTCGGCCGCCCTGGTCGCCGCCGCCCTCGACCCCCACGTCAGCGGTCACTGCGTGGCCGGCCACCGCTCGGCCGAGCCCGGCCACGCCGCCGCGCTCGACCACCTCGGGCTGCGCCCGCTGGTTGACCTGGAGCTGCGGCTCGGCGAGGGCACCGGCGGCCTGCTCGCGCACCCGCTGGTGTGCGCGGCCGTACGGGTGATGCACGACGTGGCGACGTTCGACTCGGCGGGGGTCACCGAAAAGCCCGTGTGATGATGGGGGACACTCGAAACAGCACGTGAGGTGAGCAGTGTCCCGGTACGGTCCCATGTTCGGCCCTGACATAACGTTCCTCGGCGTGGACCGCTGCGACGTCGCGGACCCGGCCAGCTACGCCGGAGCCGACGTGGTGATCATCGGTGCCCCCTTCGACGGGGGCACCTCCAACCGGCCGGGCGCCAGGTTCGGGCCGATGGCGCTGCGCCAGACCTGCTACCTGCCGCACAACGGGTCCCGTCCGAGCCTGGCCCTGCGCGTCGACGCCCTGCGCGACCTGCGGGTGCTCGACGCGGGCGACGTCGAGTGCTACTCCGGCGACGTCGAGGGCTCGCTGGCCGCCATCGAGGACGCGGTGCACCGGATCGCCTCCTCCGGGGCCGTCCCGGTGGTGCTCGGCGGCGACCACACCGTCGCGCTGCCGGACGCGCGGGGCACCGCCAGGGCGTACCAGCCGGGCCGCACCTCGATGATCCACTTCGACGCGCACGCCGACACCGGCGACATCGAGTTCGGCCACCTGCACGGGCACGGCCAGCCGATGCGGCGGCTCATCGAGTCCGGCGCCATCCGGGGCGACAGGTTCCTGCAGATCGGGCTGCGCGGCTACTGGCCGGAGCCCGAGACGCTCGACTGGATGGCGGCACAGCGCATGCGCTCGTACGAGATGACCGAGATCGTGACGCGCGGGCTGGAGGAGTGCCTGACGGAGTCGTTCGGGATCGCGCTCGACGAGTGCGACCAGATCTTCCTGTCCGTGGACATCGACGTCTGCGACCCCGGGCACGCCCCCGGCACCGGCACGCCCGAGCCCGGCGGCCTGTCGGCCAGGCAGCTCCTCGACGCCGTGCGCCGGATCTGCTACGAGCTGCCCGTGGCCGGGATGGAGGTGGTCGAGGTCTCGCCGCCGTACGACCACGCCGACATCACCGCGTTCCTCGGGAACCGCGTTATTCTTGAGGCACTCTCGGCCATGGCCAGACGCCGCAAAGACGCTCAGGGCGGGCCACGCTGGGACCCGTCGCAGCCTCTTCTTGACGGCCGTTGAGCCATGCGCAGCGAACGACGCACGGTGAGCCGGTAGGTTTACCTCCAAACACAACCTTCGCGAACGGGAGATTCCCCCCATGGGTCCCTACCTCCTCGGCCTGCGGCTTTCCGGCCGCCGGGTGCTCGTCGTGGGCGGCGGCCGCGTCGCGCAGCGGCGTGTCCCCGCGCTGCTCGAGGCCGGTGCGGAGGTCACCGTGGTGTCCCCGGCCGTCACACCGGCCCTCGACGACCTGATCGCGACGGGCCGGGTCACCTGGCACGCGCGGCCGTACGAGGTGGGCGACTGCGACGGCGCCTGGCTCGTGCAGGCCTGCACCGACGTCAGGTCCGTCAACGCCGCCGTCGCCGCCGAGGCCGAGGCCAAGCGGGTGTGGTGCGTGCGCGCCGACGACAGAGACGCCTCCGCCGCCTGGACCCCGGCCACCGGCCGGGTCGACGAGATCAGCGTGGCCGTCACCGCGGGCGGCGACCCGCGCCGGGCCGCGGGCATCCGCGACGCGGTCGTCGGCGCGCTGCGCGACGGCACGGTCGACGCCCGCCGCAACCGCACCAAGCCCGTCGGCGTGGCCCTGGTCGGCGGCGGCCCCGGCGACCCCGGCCTGATCACCGTGCGCGGGCGGCAGCTCCTCGCCCAGGCCGACGTCGTGGTCGCCGACCGGCTCGCGCCCCGGGCGCTGCTCGACGAGCTCGCCCCCGACGTCGAGCTGATCGACGCCGCCAAGGTGCCCTACGGCAGGTCGCTGTCCCAGGAGAAGATCAACGAGCTGCTGGTCGACCGGGCCAGGCAGGGCAAGTTCGTCGTCCGGCTCAAGGGCGGCGACCCGTTCGTGTTCGGGCGCGGCGGCGAGGAGATGATCGCCTGCGCCCGGGCCGGCATCCCCGTGCTCGTCGTCCCCGGAATCACCAGCGCCGTCGCGGTCCCGGCCGCGGCCGGGGTGCCGGTGACGCACCGCGGGGTGAGCCAGGAGTTCCATGTCATCTCCGTGCACGTCGCGCCCGACCACCCGGCCTCCACCGTCGACTGGCCCGGCCTGGCCCGATCCCAGGGCACGCTGGTGCTGATGATGGCCGTCGAGCGGCTGCCGAAAGTGGCCGAGGCGCTGCTTCGAGACGGACGTGCGCCGGAGACTCCCGTAATGGTGGTACAGGACGGTACCCTTCCGACCCAGCGGGCGGTAATCGCACCGCTTTCCACCGTGGCCGACCGCGTGTCCGCGGCTGGGATACGGCCTCCGGCGATCGTCATCGTCGGCGACGTCGTGCGGGTCGGCCAGGAGGTCGAGATGGTTCGAGCGGAGCGCTTGCCGTGAACACCGCCATGGATGACGGGCGGCACGAGTCGCTGGGGGAGCAGACGTTGAGCTTCCGCCCGGTGACGGACGACGACCTGCCCGATCCCCGTACCCCCGCGCCTCCGCCGCCCGCCGCTCCCACGGGCCCGCCGCCCGCTTCCCCCGCGGGTCCGCCGCCCGCTTCCCCCGCGGGTCCGCCGTCTGTGGGTTCGTCGGGTCCGCCGTCTGTGGGTTCGTCGGGTCCGCCGTCTGTGGGTTCGTCGGGCGAGCCGTCGTCCGCCGCTGCCCGGCCCTCGCTCTTCCAGCCGCCGCCGCGCGCCGACGAGCCCGCCCGTCCACGGCAGCCCACCGCTCCACGGCTCCCGGCTGCCTCGCAGGAGCCTCCGGCCGGTACGGACGAGCCCGGCCCGTCCACGGGGCCCAGCCTCTTCACGCCGTCCCGTCCGGCGGACCGTCCGAGCCTGTTCACCCCGGCCCGCGCCGCCGACCCGCGTGAGGGGAACGAAGCACGTCCGAGGCCCGCCGCCTTCTGGGAACGAGCCCCCCAGGAACCAGGCGCCGCCCCGCAACCGGAGCCCGAGCCCACGGCCGCGCCCCCGAACGCTACCGAGGACGCACCTTCCGACGCGGTCACGGACGAGACACACGCCCTCGACGAGGCCGATGCCTCCACTGACGAGGACGCCGACGGCGATGCCGGGAACCGCGACGTCGACTCGGAGAGCGACGACACCCACGGGCCCAATGACGACCCCGCCCCTGAAGCCGAAGCGGCGCTGGTGGGGCAAGGCGACGACGACCGCCACGAGGCGATCCACCCCGACGAGGTGGTGGACGCCGATGGGGTCACGGGCGCGACGGACCCTGTCGACGAGGCCGATGCCTCCGCTGACGAGGACGCCGACGGCGATGCCGGGAACAACGTTCATGCCGAAGCGGCGCTCTTCGCGGAAGGCGGCGACGCCCCCCGCGAGGCGATCCACCCCGAGGAGATGGTGGACGCCGACGAGGCGGTGGACGCTGACGACAACCGCGCCGTCGCCGACCCCAGCGACACCGCCACCGCCACGACCACCACTGGCTTCGACGCTTTCTCTCCGGCCTTCGACGTCCCCGTCGGCGCCGACTACCCCACCGACCCAGGAGACCTGGCGGAGGAGGAGCCCGACTTCAAGGCCGACGCCGACGACGTCGCGTTCACCGTAGAGACCGAGGACGCCGAAGCGGGTGCGGACGACCGCGCCGACGCCATCGGCGACAGCGGCGAGACCGTCCCCGACGCCGCCCCGAACGCCGCCCCGGACACCGAAGCGGACGCCGACGCGGGTGCCGAGGCGGACGCCGACCCGGACGCCGACACCCAGATCGACGCCGAAACCGACGACCCCTCCGACACCGACACCGACAGTGACATCGACGCGGACACTGACGCTGATGACGACGCGGACGCGGACACCGACGCCGACGTCGAGGCGGGCGCGGACACCGACGCCGTACGGGAGCTGGAAGAAGCGCCAGGGGAAGGGCAGCGGGTCGAGGAGCTGCCGGCCGAGGTCGTCGAGGCGATGACGTCGGCGCTGAGCGCGTTGCGCGAAAGCGTGTCCGACCTGCGCTTCAGCCTCGACCTGCCGGGAGCCGAGGAGGCCAGGCAGGCGCGGGCCGACCTGCTGGCCCAGCTGGAGAACTACGTCCTGCCCCGGGTGCGCACCAACACGGCCCCCGCGCTGATCGTGATCGCGGGCTCCACCGGCGCGGGCAAGTCGACCCTGGTCAACTCCCTGGCCGAGCGGAACATCTCGCGCACCGGAGTGCGCCGCCCCACCACCGGCACCCCCATCCTGGCCTGCCACCCCGACGACCGGAAGTGGTTCGCGGAGGGCGAGCTGCTCAGCGGCCTCGAACGGCTGGACCGGCCCTCGACCGACAGCGACACGAGCGGCCTGGTCGTCGTGACGACCGAGAAGCTTCCGCAGGGCGTCGCGCTGCTGGACACCCCCGACATCGACTCGGTCGTCGAGGAGCACCACGAGATCGCCCACCGGATGCTCGACGCCGCCGATCTGTGGATCTTCGTGACCACCGCCGCCCGCTACGCCGACGCGCCCGCCTGGAGCCTCCTGCGCCTGGCCAAGGAGCGCGGCGCCCGCCTGGCCATCGTGTTGTCGCGGGTGCAGCCCCGGTCGGCCGACGTCGTGCTCAAGCACTTCGTCCGCATGCTGACCGAATACGGCCTGGGCGACATCGACAGGTTCGTGATCCACGAGGCGACGGTGACCGACGGCAGGCTGCCCGACAGCGAGGTCACCGACCTGCGCCTGTGGCTGGCCGAGCTCTCGGTCGACGAGGCGCGCCGGGCGCAGGCCGTGCAGGAGACCCTGAACGGGGTGCTCAACAGCTTCCGCACCCGCGTGCCCGCGCTGGCCAGGCATCTGGAGGGCCAGGCGGCGTTCCGGGCCGAGCTGCGCAGCGACGTCGAGGCCGCCTATCTGGGCGCGCTGGCCGAGATCGACAAGGCGTCCAAGAACGGCTCGCTGCTGCACGGCGAGGTGCTGGCTCGCTGGCAGGACTTCGCGGGCTCCGGCGACCTCATGCGTTCGCTGCAGTTCGGCAAGAGCGGCAAAGCGGGCAGGCAGACGCCCGAGCGGGTGACGGCGTTCAAGGCGGCGATCCGGGCCGGGCTGGAGTCGGTGATCGTCGCCGCGGCCAACCGCGCCGCCGAGGAGGTGGTCGCGCGCTGGCGGCACCGTTCGGAGCTGGGCGCCAAGCTCGCCGATGGGCTCGACCGCCCGTCGGACAACCTGCTGCGGCACGCCGGGCGCGCCATCGCGTCCTGGCAGGACCACCTGAACGAGCTCGTACGCACCGAGGGCGTGACCAAGCGCTCGGTGTCCAAGCTCGTCTCGTTCGATCCCGACGCGCTCTCCCTGATCTTCACGGTCGCCATGTTCAGCGGCGGCGACGGGTCGGGCGTGCCGCACCGGCTCGTCAACGCGCTGCTCGGCGCGGAGTCGCTGCGCGGCATCGGCGCCAAGGCGCTCAGTGACCTGCGAGCCAGGATCGGCATGCTGTTCGACGAGGAATCCATGCGTTACGTACACGCTCTCGACTCGGCGGGCATCCCGGACGAGTCCGTCGCGACCCGCCTCTACCAGGCGACGTACAACCTTGAGGTCGCCCGATGACGACGACCACGCCCCCGAGGGCGGGCCTCGCGCCGAGGTTGTCCGCGCTCAACAAGGTGGTGGAGCTCGGTCCGGGGCGGCTCGACCAGAAACTGCTCACCGAGGCCGGTGCGCTGCTGACGCGGGCCGGCGACCGGCTCAAGCTGTCGTCCGAGCACACCGTGGTCGCCCTCGCGGGCGGCACCGGCAGCGGCAAGTCGTCCCTGTTCAACGCCATTTCGGGGCTTGAACTGTCGCCCACGGGCGTACGCCGCCCGACGACGGCCCGTACCCACGCCTGCGTGTGGGGTCTGGAGGGCTCGGCGCCGCTGCTCGACTGGCTGCAGATCCAGCCGCGCCACCGCTTCTCCCGTACCAGCGCGCTCGACAAGGGCGACAGCCAGCTCCACGGGCTGATCCTGCTCGACCTGCCCGACCACGACTCGATCCGGGCGCTCAGCGACAACGAGGCCGACCGGCTCATCGGGCTGGCCGACCTGGTGGTGTGGGTGCTCGACCCGCAGAAGTACGCCGACGCCTCCACCCACCGGCGCTACGTGACCGAGCTGGCCGGGCACGACGCGGTGACCGTGTTCGCGCTCAACCAGGCCGACAAGCTCTCCGCGGCGGAGCTGGCCGAGCTGGTCATCGACCTCAACGACCTGCTGCGCCGGGAAGGCGTCGAGCATCCCAGCGTCGTACCCACCTCGGCCGTCACCGGGCGCGGCGTCGAGAGTCTCAAGAGCGTGGTCGCGACCGCCGTCGGCCGCCGCCGCGCCGCCATCCAGAAGCTTGAGGCGGACCTCCAGCGGATGGAACAGCGGCTCGGTGAGGCCATGCCGCTCGGCGACGCGCTGCTCGTGCCGTCGTCGGTCGACGAGGCGCGCAGGATGGGGCTCACCGATGCCCTCTGCGACGCGATCGGCGTCCCGGCCGTCGGCGAGGCCATGGAGAACGTCTACGCCGAGCGTTCCAGCCAGTGGGTCGGCTGGCCGTATCCGCGGTGGTTCGCCAAGTTCCGTCCGGATCCGTTGAAGAGCCTGCGTCTCGAAGACGTCGGCGACGAGATCCGCGGCATCACGACCGGCTCGGTGAGCGCGCATTCCGCCGAGGTGGCCAACGCCGTGCAGGCGCTCACCGACGGCTTGGCGGCCGGGATGGACCCGGTGTGGCGGACCGCGGTGCAACAGGCCGCGCGCTCGCACGCGTCCCGGCTTCCCAAGGCGCTGACCGAGGAGCTCACGGAGGTGGCGCCGCGCCTGGACCGGGTGCCCGGCTGGTGGCGGCTGCTCAAGGTCTGGCAGTACCTGCTGGTGGCGGCGTTCGTGGCCGGGGTGGTGTGGCTGGTGGCCGGGCTGACCGTGCCCGGGCAACTGCCTCCGACCCTGCAACTGGTCGGCGACGGTGCGGCGCTGCCGTGGGTGGCGCTCATGATGGCCTCCGTACTGGGGCTGGGCGCGTTGTCGGGCATCGCCTCGCGCAACTTCGTGGAGCTGGGGGCCTCGCGGGAGCGGGAACGTCTGGAGCGGGAGATGCGCCGCAGGGTGTCGGCGGTGTCGGCGAAGATGGTGGTGGAGCCGGTCGAACGTGAGCTCGGCCGCCACCACGCCTTCTACACGGCCCTGCGCGACCTCTCGGCCTGACACCCCTCTCCTCGTACGGGCTGAACGCCGACACGTCATCCACAGCCGTCCTCCCTCGCCGTCCCCTCATCCACAGAACGGCGTTCGCCCCCGCCCCACCCTGCCTGCTTCAGGCACCGTGTTCCCAGGTCGCGGGCAGTCCGCCCGCCGCATGGGAGGCACGGATGAACGACATCTACATCACGCTCACCGGAAACGTCGCAGCAGAGCCACGGCAGTACAGCTTCGACGACGGCACCAGGGTCACGTCGCTGAAGGTGTTCACCTCACACCGTTACTTCGACAGGAAGACAGGGCAATGGACCGACGGTGAGCGCGTCTGCTTCACGGTCCGGTGCTGGCGTGCGCTGGGCGACAACGTCGCCGACTGCGTACGGGCGGGGCAACCCGTCGTCGTGTCCGGCAAGCTCCGCATCCGCGAGTTCGGCGCGGAAGGCGACCGCCGGTTCATGCCGGAGATCGAGGCCAGCGCGGTCGGGCACGACCTGCGCTGGGGCACCGGCGTCTTCACCAAGCCGGAGCGCGGGGGCGGCCTGGGCTCGATGACCAAGGAGATGCGCGAACGCCTCGACGAGGAGACCCAGGACTGGGCGATGGGCACCAAGCCCGTCCGCCCGTCCTCCCTCCACTCGACCGCCGACCCGTCGGTCCCCGTGGCCGCCGACGCCCCCCGAAGCGCTCCCGCGCAGCCTCACGACGAGGACGCCGAGCCGGACACCGACCACACGGCGCTGGCCATAGCGGCCACCGCCCCCGACGCTGCCACCCCGCAGCCAGTCCCAGGTCCTGAGGTCACCCCAGAGCCCCAGCCCGACACCGCCCTGGGAGACGACATCGCTCCTGGCATGGTCACCCGAGAGCATCCGGGCCGCGGTTCGTCAGCCAAGGCCGCCACGGTCCGCGTCCTGGGCGCGTCCAGCAAGCCCCGGACGAAGACGCAGGCACCGGAGAAGGCCGCAGCCTGACACCATCGTCACCTGACGGCTGAGCACCTGCACCTCTGGATGCTTCCGTCGTGACGGATACGCGGCGCTGCCCGTGAAGGCGGGTGTCTTCATGGCGACCTGCTCAATCCGCCATGAAGACACCCGCCTCACACCACCCCGAACCGAGCAACCTGCCTCAACACTCCTGAAGACTCGCCAGGGATGCCCTCCCAGGAAGCAGGGCGGTCGGCCGCCCGAACGCAAGTCCACGCTCCGGCACGGTGCCCAACCTGCCGGCTCCCCACCCGCCTACACGGACTGCATGCACGCTGCACGGGTCGCCCACCTGTCTGCACGGGCTGCTCACCCGCCTGTACGAGACACCAACGCGAATGCCAATCCACCCAAAGGAGGCGTGTGCATGCAAAGGCGCAGTGGCCCCGGTTCGCCTCGCGATGGTCATTGCGCCCGGCGGTGCGCTGCCCGGTTGAGGGCCAAGTTGGTGGCCAGGCGCCTGCTGGGCCGCCTGTTGACAGGCGTCGCCTACGGGAGTCGCCTACCGGTGACGCCAGGATGTGCGGGCGGCCAGTGTGGGTCCGGCACAACAGCGAGGCAGGGTTCCGCCCCCGCTGCTCACCTCTCGGCGGTGCTCGGATTCGGGCACGCGCAGGCGTCAAGACGGACGACACCGTGTAAAGCCATACCGCGTCCTCAGGTGGCAACGCGACGCGCCCGCAGGCACCGGCGGGCAAGCGCGACGTGACAGCAGTCCTGGGAGTGATGCACGCCTTGATGGCGTGGGCCCAGACTCGCCGGTCATCGAATTCCCCGACATGGAGGGGATGAAGGAGTACGACCGATGGTTCACCAGCCGTCGGACAGGGGGCAAGCGATCGGGGCGGAGGGCAGCAGCCGATGGGTCGGCGCCCCGCGCAGGGGACGGCCAGAGGGAGGGAGAGGGGCATCGGCTGATGGCCCCGATGTCACCCCGAAGGGGGCCGATGGGGTGTTTGTCCGCGTCAGATACCTAGAGCATTGGTCATGTCCAGGTCACGCCCCGCACCATGGTTGCTCCTTTCCGGCACTGCCCGCTCGCGGAGTGAGCAGGCGTGGTCGTTTCAACGTAGCGGTTCCCATCGCATAACGCACACTCCGCAATTATTGTGTTACACATCGTTAGTCAGGGAGGAGACGAGATGGCGGCGACCAGTCACGCCACGATCAAGTCTCGCGACGGTGTGTCAAGAATGGCCGGTCGTTGGCCATTGCTCGGGCAACGGCGCCCGCTTGTGGCGTATCTGTGCGCCATTGTCGCCCTAGATGCCGTCGCGATTGCCTTGTTCACGAGATCTACCGATTTCCACTGGCCGGATTTGCTGACTTTTGCCGCTCTCATGGCATGTGGGGCGGTCTGCATCGAGGCCAGCAGGCGTCTGGGCATGCCCGCCGGAGTCTCGCGTGACCTGTTGTCGGCCTGGTGGCTGCCGGTCGCCCTGCTCCTGCCGCCGGTCTACGCCCTCTTCGCGCCGATTGTGCTGCAGATCCTTCTCCAGGTACGCGTGCGCGCCACAGTTCTCTACCGTCGGGTGTTCAGCTCGGCGGCCATCGGCCTGGCCGGCTGCACGGCGTCGGTCGCCTTCCACTGGGTCGTCCCCGATCCCTGGGTGCTGACGCGGGGGAGTGGGCCGCCGATCGCCTACGCGGTTGCGGCTGCCGTGCTGTTCTCCCTGCTCAACATCGGTCTCATCGCGGTCGCGGCGCACACGTCCGATCCTGAGGGGTCGTGGCAGGAGGTGCTGTGGAACAGGGAGAGCGTCCTGCTGGACGTGGTCGAGCTGTGCCTCGGGGTCACGGTCTCGATCGGGTGCGGGCTCAATCTGGCTCTGCTGGTGCTCGCGTTGCCGCCGGTCGTCCTGCTGCAACGCAGTCTGCTGCATGCGCAGTTGCAGGCCGCCGCCCGTACCGACTCGAAGACGGGGCTGCTCAACGCGGCGGCCTGGCAGCGGGAGGCCGACACCGAGATCCTCCGGGCGCGCCGCAGCGGTGACACGCTGGCGCTGCTGATCATCGACATCGACCACTTCAAGCGGGTGAACGACGCCCACGGGCATCTGGTCGGCGACGAGGTGCTGGCCGGGGTGGCGGCCATGTTGCGCAGGGAGCTGCGGGAATCCGACGTGGTGGGGCGGTTCGGAGGCGAGGAGTTCGTCGTCCTGCTGCCGGGGGCGGACGTCGAGGAGGCGCGGCAGGTCGCCGAGCGACTTCGTACGCACATCGGGCACATGGCCATCCCGGTGGACGACGCTCTGATCCGGATCACGATCTCGGTCGGGGTCGCGTTGATGTGCGTGCACGGCGACGATCTGATCGACCTGCTGGCCGCCGCCGACCTGGCTCTCTATCGGGCCAAGGAACTGGGCCGGGACCGTGTCTGCATCCCCGTCGTCCAGCCTCCACAACCGCCGTCGCCCGAGGAGCGAGCCGTGTGACGTGTCGTGACAAGCGCGGTGCGATGTTCATCGAATGCGGGCAGGCCCCTGATGGGGATGGGTCAGGAGCCTGCCCTTGGTTTGTGGCCTGTGCGTCTTGGGGCGTCAGGACGTGGTGACGCTGTCGCAGGTGACAAGGCGGACGGCGGGAGCCGAGACGATCTGGATGTGCGGTACGCCGGGGACCTCGACGTTGAGATACCCGCCCTCTATGGCGAACCGCACTCCTTCCACGGTCGACACCCGGCGGCCCTCGGAGTTCGTCAGCGTGTAGCCGTCGAGGAGTTCGACCGTGCCGTTTCTCCAGGTGGGGTTCATGCCTGCACCTCCGGGAAGTCCAGCTCGGGCTGGGCAAGGTGGTTGAAGTAGTTGGACAAGGTGTTCAGGGCGATGTGGCCCACGATCTCGGCGAGCTCCGCGTCCGAGACGCCGGCGGCCCGTGCGGCGTCCAGGTCGTCGTCGCTCACTGCGCCGCCCGTGTGCATGATCGCCTGAGTGATGGCCAGGACGGCGGCCGCGTGCGGCTCGTCGTCAGCGCCCTGGCGGGTCTGGAGAAGTTCCTCGTCGGACATGCCCATACGGCGTCCGCGCATGGTGTGGGCGCTCACGCAGTAGGTGCAGTGGTTCTCCTGGGCGACCAGCAGGGCGATCTGCTCCCTCAGTCTCGGGGTGAGGGCGCCCGAGCTGAGGTGTTCGCGCATCGCGAGGTAGCCGGCCAGGGCGGCTGGGCCGTTGGCGAGGGCGGCGTACAGGTTGGGGACCTTGCCGAGCTGGCGGCGGGTCTGGTCGAGCAAACCGTCATTGTCTTCTGTCAGTTGTGGAAGGCGGGGCATGATGTCTCCAAAACGGTACTGGTCAGTTCCATCTGGGCAAGACGATACCGAACGGTTCCGTTTTGGGGAAGTTCGGGATAGCTTGGCGGTATGCCCACGCGTGCCCGTGAACGACTGCTCGACGCCGCCGAGGACCTCTTCTACGCGGAGGGGATCAGGGCGGTGGGCGTCGAGCGGATCCTGAGTGTCTCGGGGGTGGGCCGCGCCTCCTTCTACCGGCACTTCCCGAGCAAGGACGACCTGGTCGTGGCCGTACTGCGGCGGCGGGACGAGCGGTGGCGGGCCTGGCTGGCCGAACGCGTGGAGGCTCTGGGCGGGCATCCGCTGGACGTCTTCGACGCCCTGGCCGAACGGTTCGCGCGGGCGGACTTCCGTGGCTGCGCCTTCATCAACACCATGATCGAGACGGCGGATCCCGACAGTACGGCACATCGGGTGGCGGCCGAGCACAAGGAGCGCGTGCGGGCGTACGTCTCGGAGCTGATCGAGCGGGACGGGCGGGCCGATGCCGCCGAGCTGGCGCACCTGTTCGTGCTGCTGGTGGACGGAGCCATCGTCACGGCGGTACGCGAGCGCTCGCCCCACCCGGCACAACGGGCACGCGCCGCAGCCACCGCCCTCCTCACCACCACGCAGACCACCACAGGGGCCACGACGACGGAGGCCGCGACGAGGGAGGCCGCGGCGGCGGGGCCAAGGAGGGCGTGACGGGGACCCTGGCCGGCTGAGGTCCGGGGTGTGAACAGCCTCCGCCCTCAAGGCGGGCCTGAGGCCTGGGCCGTCATGGACGTTCCAGCGCGCGAGGGCATGAAGGGGTGCCGCCCGCGGCCACCGCTCTCCTCCCCACGGCGGAGACCATCCCGAGATCACGGCGGAGACCGCGACGGCGACCGCCGCAGGGGCCGCGACGAACAGGGCCGCGACGAAGGGGGCCGTGGCGAAGGGGCCAAGGACGGCGTGACGGAGATCCCGGCCGGTTGAGGTCCGGGGGCGAACGGCCCCCCAAGCGGGCCCGATGCCGGGGGCAAAGAGGGCGTGACGGAGATCGCGGGTCGGTTGAGGGCGGTGGTGGGAACAGGCCCCGTCCTCAAGGTGGGCCCGGGTCTGGGCCGTCATGGGTGTCGCGGCGTGTGAGGGCGTCAAGGGTTGCGGCCCGCAGCCGCCACTCTCCTCGCCGCCGCGGAGACCATCCCGAAGATCGCGGCGGAGACCGCGACGGCGACCACCGCAGGGCCGCGACGAAGGGGGGCCGTGGCGAAGGGGCCAAGGACGGCGTGACGGAGATCCCGGTCGGTTGAGGGCGGTGGTGCGAACAGCCCCCGCCCTCAAAGCGGGCCCAGGGCCGGGGACAAAGAGGGCGTGAGGGAGATCCTGGTCGGGCGAGGTCCGGGGTGCGAACGGCCCCCGCCCCCCAAAGCGGGCCCGATGCCTGGGGCAAAGAGGGCGTGACGGAGATCGCCGGTCGGTTGAGGGCGGTGGTGGGAACAGGCCCCGTCCTCAAGGTGGGCCCGGGTCTGGGCCGTCATGGGTGTTGCGGCGTGTGAGGGCGTCAAGGGTTGCGGCGTGCGGGCGTCAAGGTGTTCGGGGGAGATGGGGGTGGAGGGGTGGGGGTGCAGGGCGAGCGGTGAAGGGTGGGGGTGAATGGGGCTGGGCGGCGGAAGCCTGCGTGCGCAGCCTCTAAGCTAGGGAGCATGCCGGAGTACATCTACACGCTGCAGCGCGTGCGCAAGGCGCACGGCGACAAGGTTGTCCTTGACGACGTCACGCTGTCGTTCCTGCCCGGAGCCAAGATCGGTGTCCTGGGGCCGAACGGCACCGGGAAGTCGACGCTGCTCCGGATGATGGCCGGCCTGGAGCAGCCGTCCAATGGCGACGCCAAGCTGATGCCGGGCTTCACGGTCGGCATGCTCCAGCAGGAGCCGCCGCTCAACGAGGAAAAGACCGTTCTGGGCAACGTGCAGGAGGGTGTCGCCGAGACGATGGCGATGCTCGAGCGCTACAACCAGATCGCCGAGCAGATGGCCACCGACTACAGCGACGAGCTGCTGGCGGAGATGGGCAAGCTCCAGGACCAGCTGGAGCACCGCAACGCATGGGACCTCGACAGCCAGCTCGAGCAGGCGATGGACGCCCTGCGCTGCCCGCCGCCCGACGCCGAGGTGAGCAAGCTGTCCGGTGGTGAGCGCCGCCGCGTGGCGCTGTGCAAGCTGCTGCTTGAGGCCCCCGACCTGCTGCTGCTCGACGAGCCCACCAACCACCTCGACGCCGAGAGCGTGCAGTGGCTGGAGTCGCACCTGGAGAAGTACGCCGGCACGGTGCTGGCCGTCACCCACGACCGGTACTTCCTGGACAACGTGGCCACCTGGATCCTGGAGCTCGACCGCGGTCGCTGCTACCCCTACGAGGGCAACTACTCCACCTACCTCGACATGAAGGCCCAGCGCCTCAAGGTCGAGGGCCAGAAGGACGCCAAGCGCAAGAAGCGCCTGGAGGACGAGCTGGAGTGGGTGCGCTCCAACCCCAAGGCCCGCCAGACCAAGAGCAAGGCCCGTCTCCAGCGGTACGAGGAGATGGCCGCCGAGGCCGACAAGTTCCGCAAGCTGGACTTCGAGGAGATCCAGATCCCGCCGGGCCCGCGTCTGGGCACCACGGTGATCAGGTCGGAGCAGCTCACCAAGGGCTTCGGCGACCGCCTGCTGATGGAGAGCCTGACGTTCGACCTGCCGCGTAACGGCATCGTCGGCGTCATCGGCCCCAACGGCGTCGGCAAGACCACGCTGTTCCGCATGATCACGGGTGGGGAGACGCCGGACACGGGGTCGATCACGATCGGCGAGACCGTGAAGATCTCCTACGCCGACCAGAGCCGGGGCGGCATCGACCCGAACAAGAACGTCTGGGAGGTCGTCTCCGACGGGCTCGACCACATCAAGGTCGGCAACGTCGAGATGCCGTCGCGGGCCTACATCGCGGCGTTCGGGTTCAAGGGGCCCGACCAGCAGAAGAAGGCGGGGGTGCTGTCGGGCGGCGAGCGTAACCGGCTCAACCTGGCGCTCACCCTCAAGCAGGGCGGCAACGTGCTGCTGCTCGACGAGCCGACCAACGACCTCGACACCGAGACGCTGTCGTCGCTGGAGAACGCGCTGCTCGACTTCCCGGGCTGCGCCGTGATCACCTCGCACGACCGGTGGTTCCTCGACCGCATCGCCACCCACATCCTCGCGTGGGAGGAAGGCTCGAACTGGTACTGGTTCGAGGGCAACTTCGCCGACTACGAGAAGAACAAGATCGAGCGTCTCGGCGCCGACGCGGCCCGTCCCCACCGGGTGACGTACCGGAAGCTGCACCGGGACTGACGTCTCACCCTGACGCCGGGAACGACACGTCTCATCCCCGGCGCCAGGGCTGACACGTATCATCGCGGCATCGGGACTGACACCTCTCGTCTCGGCGTCAGGGTCGACACGTCGCGTCGCTGGCAGCGGGACCCACGCGTCTCGTCGCGGCAGCGGGGCTGACGCGTCTCGTCCTGGAGCCGGGACTGACACGGCTCGTTCCGGTGCCGGGACTCACAGCTCATTCCTGCGACGAGCGGCGCGCCCCCCGGGGTGCGCCGCTCTTCGCGTGTTCCGGCAGGATGGATCAGCCCTCGGCCTCGGTGAGGGCGACCTGTACGGGAGCAGGGGCGGTGCGCCGCCATGGCCCGTTGAACAGCAGGATCGCGGGGACGAACAGCACGAGGCAGCCCAGCGCCACGAACAGCCAGGTCTGCCAGCTCGTGGCCGCCACGACGTGCGGGATGACCAGCAGCCCGACCACCGCGATCGCCTTGCTCAGGAAGCCGAACAAACCCCAGGCCGTGCCCTGCAGGCGCGGGTCGGCGTCCTCGGCGTCCTCGGAGTAGTTGGCCATCCAGGGGGCATAGGCGACGCCGAGTGAGCCGCCGAGCAGGGCGCCGACCACCATGAGCGTGCCGGTGGAGACGCCTTCCTGACCGAGGGCGACGGCTAGGTAGGCGGTGACCAGCACCGCGGCGATCGTCCCGGCGAGCGAGAACGGCTTGCGCAGTTGCAGGCGGTCCGACAGGCGGCCGGTGACGATCAGCGTGACGAGGTTCAGACTCCAGAACGCGGCCATGATCGTGGACGCCTGCGCGCTGCTGATGCCGAGCGCGCCCACCAGCATCGTCTGGCCGAACAACGACAGCGTGATGTAGAGGACGAGCCAGAGCGAGATGCCGAGGACGTGGGCCCAGATGTTGCGCCGGGCGAACAACGACCGGACGGTGGGCGGGCGCTCCAGGTCGACGACCTCCTCGGCGGCCCGTTCGGTGTGCTGGATCCTGGCCCGCAGCTCGGGGGACAGGTCGGCGATGTTGAACGCGATGACCGCCGAGATCACCAGCGAGAAGCAGCCCATGATGACGAACTGCGACCGCCACGACTCGTCGAAGATCGGCAGCGTCCAGCCGGCGACGGCGGCGGCCAGGAAGTTCGCGCCCACCGGGCCCCACGTCCAGAACCCGAACGCCTGCGCCCGTCCGAGCCGCGGCGAGAAGTCGCGGATCAGCGGCGCGGTGGAGGCCATGGCGACGCCGTCCACGAAGGCCAGCAGGATGCGGGCGATCAGCAGGTCGCGCGGGCTGTGCACGAGGGTCATGGCGAAGCAGCACACGGCGGTGAGGGCCATGAGCGGGATGAGCAGGCGGACCCGGCCGACCCGGTCGGTGAGCCGGCCGCCCAGGATGGAGGCCACGGCCCCGGCCACCGCCGTCGTCCCCGACACCGCGCCGTACGTGGCCAGGGACATGTCGAGGTCTTTGAGCAGCAGGGGTACGACGGGCGCGATCTGCCCTTCGTAGGAGCCGATGAGGATGGCCAGGACGGCCATGGTGAGGATCTTCATCCGGCGGGCGCCGGTCGGGTATTCGTCGAGCTCGCGGACGTAGGACAGCCTCATGACAAGCCTTTCTGCCGAGCCTGGGCCCCCGCCATAAGTTCTAGAAGCTAGCTCTAGAATCCATTTCTGAGATGCTGCTCCTCGCATCGGCCGGCGTCAAGAGTGCGTACCCGGTATCAGATGATTAGAATCAAATTCTAGGATTCGTTCGTAGTGAGGAGCCGGGCGTGGACCTGGAACTTGACGGCCTCGACGTGACCTTCGACCACACGGCCGTGGCCGCTCCCCGGATCAGGGATCTGCTGCCGATCTACCGAGACCTGCTCGGCGGTCGCCATCTGGGAGGCGGTGGGGACAACCGGGTCAGCGGGTACCGCACGCTGCAGCTCACGTACTCCAACGGGAGCAAGGTCGAGCTCATGGAGCCGCTGACCGGGTCCACGTTCTTCGACAGCTTCTTCGAGCTGACGCGGGGGCGCGGCGGCGTCCATCATCTGAACTTCCACGTCGGCGACATGGACGCGGCCGTCGCCCGGCTCACCGGGCGCGGCTACCGGCTGCACGGGCTCAACAGGGCCGACGTGCGCTGGCAGGAGGTGTTCCTGCACCCCAAGGAGGCGCACGGCGTGCTCATCCAGCTCGCCTGCCCGGGGTTCCGTGACCCCGACGAGGCCCGTCCGACGCTGGCGGAGGTGCTGGCGGGACGCGGCCGCAACGGCGACGGCATCCCCAGCCCCTGAACCGCGGAGGCTTCCCCGGCACCGAACTCAGCTCTAGAGTGCAATTCTAGAACCAGAGTGGGGAGGCCCATGAAACCGGCACCGAAGCCAACGCCCGAGACCCAGCCGTTCTGGGACGGCACGGCCGCGGGAGAGCTCAGGATCCAGCGCTGCCAGACGTGCGCGCGGCACTACTTCTACCCCCGGCCGAGCTGTCCCCACTGCGGCGGCGGCGACGTGGAGTGGGTGCGCGCGACGGGCCGCGCGACCCTCTACTCGTACGTGATCAACCACCGCCCCGCGCCCGGTTTCGAGGCCGGCGGGCCTTACGCCATCGCCGTCGTGGAGCTGGAGGAGGGCGTGCGGATGATGAGCAACATCGTCGGCGTGCCCAACACCCCCGAGAACCTGCCGCTGGACATGGAGCTGCGGGTGGTGTTCGAACGGCGCGGCGACGTGCACGTGCCGCTCTTCGAGCCCGCGGGGGACGCCCGATGAACATCGTGATCGCCGGGGCGGCCGAGACCGACGAGATCGGCCGCCTGCCGGACCGCTCCACCTTCCAGCTCCACCTGGAGGCCGCGCGCAACGCCCTCGCCGACGCGGGCATGACGAAACATGACATCGACGGCATCGCCACGGTCGGCACGCCCGGCCCGATCCAGGTCGCCCACGCCCTCGGCATCACGCCCTCCTGGCTCGACGGCACGGGCGTGGGCGGGTCGTCGTTCCTGTTCCACGTGCGGCACGCCGCCGCCGCCATCCGGGCCGGGCTGTGCCGTACCGTGCTGATCACGCACGGCGAGTCGGGACGGTCGCGCGTCGGCGCCGGCCGGTGGGGGCTGGGCGCGGACTCGCTGCTCGGGCAGTTCGAGCTGCCGTACGGGGTGGTCGGGCCGCCGACGTCGTTCACCGTCACGGCGCTGCGCTACATGAAGGAGACCGGCCTCACCCACGAGCAGCTGGCCGAGGTGGCGGTCGCGCAGCGCCGCTGGGCCTCCCGGAACCCGCGGGCCATGTACCGCGACCTCGTCACGGTCGAGGACGTGCTCGCGTCCAAGCTCGTCGCCTACCCCTTCCACCTGCTGGAGTGCTGCCTGGTGACGGACGGCGGCGGCGCGCTGGTCGTCACCGCCGAGGAGCTGTCGCGCCGCCCGCCGGTCTACCTGCTCGGCTCCGGCGAGGCCATGGACGCGCCGATGGTCTCGCAGATGGAGGACTTCACCACCTCCAAGGGCTTCCGCCTGTCCGGCCGGGCCGCCTTCGCCGAGGCCGGGATCTCCCACGACGACGTCGACCACCTGATGGTGTACGACGCCTTCGCCCACGTGCCCGTCTACGGCCTGGAGGACCTGGGCTTCGTCGGCCGCGGCGAGGCGGGGGCGTTCATCGCCGAGGGGCACACCTCGCCCGGCGGCCGGCTGCCGATGAACACCAACGGCGGCGGCCTGTCCTACACGCACACCGGCATGTACGGCATGTTCGCCATCCAGGAGTCGGTGCGGCAGCTCCGGGGGAGGCCGCGGCGCAGGTGCCGGACGTGGAGGTGAGCGTGGTGCTGGGCAACGGCGGCATGTTCGCCTCCGCCGCCACCCTCGTCCTGGCCTCCCGGTTGCCCTAGGTTCCGCGCACGGCCCTCCGGGCAGGCGAGCCCGGACGGGCCGATGGAACAGGATGGAACGGAATGGAACGCCTCTCCATCGGAAGCGGAAGATCCTGAGAAGAGGAGACGGCGATGCCGAAGTTCATGGACGTGCACAGTGGTTTCGTCGGTGTCACCGAGGACCAGTTGCGCGAGGCCCACGAGCGGGACCTTGCGGTCGAGGGGGCCGAGGGTGTGCACTTCGAGCGGGCCTGGCTCGATCCGGACTCGGGCAAGGTGTTCTGCCTGTCGTCGGGGCCGTCGAAGGAGGCGGTGATGCGGGTGCACGAGAAGGCCGGCCATCCCACGACCGAGGTCTACGAGCTGCCCATCGAGGTCGAGTAGCCACAGCTCGGCCACCGGACCGGTGACGGCCGCCCGCGCTGCTGCGGACGCGGGCGGCCGCCACCGACGCCCCCCGCGCCACGGCCGGGCGGGGCGCCAAAGGTTGTCCAGGCGGGCGCGTCGGGCGCCGGGCCGCGCGCGAGGGCCGTACTAGATTCGTCGGGTGAGCACGGGAGCCGCGCGCGGGGTGGGGCGGTTCGTCAACGGCGAGTCGGTCTACGGGACCATCCTGACGGCCGGCGTCGTCTCCGGGCTCTCGCACTGGATCGCCGACCCCGCCGAGCTGCTGGCCACCGCGATCGGCACGGTCATCGTGTTCTGGATCGCGCACGCGTTCGCGGAGATCGTCGGCGACCGGTCGCCGGACGTGCGCAAGGCGGTGCGGGGCGCGGTGACGCGGTCCACCGGCATGTTGTGGGGACTGGTCCCGCTCACGGTGATCCTGTGCGTGGCGATGACCGGCGTGATGTCCCTGGACGCGTCGGTGTACCTGGAGATCGCCGTGTCGGTCGTCCTGCTCACCGTGCTCGGCTTCTTCGCGGCGGCGCCCAAGACCGACCGGCTCTGGATCCGGCTGGTCTGCGGAGCCGGCTCGGGCGCCCTGGGAGCCGTGATGATCCTGCTGAAGAGCCTCGATCACTGAGCGGCCCCCGCCGGGCGCCGGGGCGGGTCAGGAGGGCGGCGGGCGCCAGGTGATGAGGGCGTCCAGGGCCTCGACGCGGGAGCCGGTGACCAGGAGCGGGTTGATCTCCAGGGACTCCAGGTCGTCGCCCAGGCTCTCGGCGAACGCGGCGATCCTGGCCACCACGTCGGCCACCGCGTCCAGGTCGGCGGGCTCGGTGCCCCTGGCGCCGTCCAGCAGGGCAGCGCCGCGCAGCTCGGACAGGGCCCGGCGTACCTCGCCGGCGTCCACCGGCAGCACGCGCAGGGCCGCGTCCCGCAGCACCTCCACCCAGACGCCGCCGAGCCCGACCGCCAGGGTGAGCCCCCAGGCCGGGTCGCGCACCACGCCCGCCAGCAGCTCGATCCCGCCGCCGCGTTGCGGCTGGATCAGGACGCCCGCGTCGGGGGCGTGCGCCCGCGCCGCGGCCACCACCTCCCGGTACGCCTGCCGCACCGCCTCGGGACCGGACAGCCCGAGCCGCACCCCGCCGATGTCGCTCTTGTGCCCGAGCCCTTCGGCGGCGGCCTTGAGCACCACCGGGTAGCCGAACCGTTCGGCCGCGGCCACCGCCGCCGCCTCGTCCGCCGCCGTCTCGGAGGGCACCACGGGCAGCCCCGCGGCGGCGAGCAGGGCGGCGGCCCGGTGCTCGGCCCACACGCCGTGCGCACCCTCGGGTACGCCGGTGACCGCCGCCCGCCCGGCCGGGCCGCCGCCGGCCAGGGCCCTGCGGTGGGCCTCCGACCAGCGCACCGCCGCGCCGAGGGCGGTCAGACCGTGCTCGATCCCGCCCATGACGTATGGGAACCCGGTCTCCCGCTGCACCTGCCGCCCGAACTCCGTGACGTCGGTCAGCACGTTGCTCACCACCACGACCGGCACCGGCGACTCGGCGATGCGCCGCGAGCTGGTCTCGTACATGGCGAGGACGGGCGCGGGGTCCGCAGGGGCGATCCTGGGCGGTTCGGACAGCAGCATGACCAGGTCGATGCCGGGATCGGCGGCCACCGTCTCCAGGGCGCGGCCGAGCAGGGTGCGGTCGACGAGGACGTAGCCGGTGACGTCGAGCGGGTTCTGCACGGTGCCGAACGACGGCACGATCCCGGCCAGCCGCTCGACCGTCGCCGCGGAGAAGGGCGGCAGCTCCAGGCCCTCGTCCTCGGCCCGGTCCGCGATGATCTCGGACGCGCCGCCGGACGGGGTGACGACGCCCACCCGGCGGCCGGGCAGCGGGCCGGTGGCGGCCAGCAGCCCGGAGGTGATGATGAGGTCCTCCAGCGAGCGCACCCTGATCACGCCGAGCTGGCGCATCGCGGCATCGATGACGTCGTCGTCGCCCACGAGCGCGCCCGTGTGGGCCTGCGCGGTGTGCGAGGCGAGCCTGCTGCGGCCGATCTTGAGCGCGACGATCGGCTTGCCCGCCACCAGTGCCCGGCGGGCGACCCGGGAGAACTCGGCCGGGTTCCTGATGGTCTCCAGGAACAGGGCGATGACCCTGGTCGCCGGGTCGTCCACGAGGTGGTCGACGACGTCGGTGACCGTGACGACCGACTCGTTGCCCATCGAGGTCAGCAGGCTGATGCCGACGTTGCGGGCCTGGGCGAAGCCGAGCACCGAGCTGGCCAGCGCGCCGCTCTGCAGCACCACGCCGACCGACCCGCGCAGCAGCGGCTCGGGGATGGGCAGCCCGTACGGGGTCACGTCGGCGGCGGCGTTGATGTAGCCGTTGCCGTTCGGCCCGAGGATCGTCAGGCCGTTCTCACGGGCGAACCCGGCGATCTCCGCCTCCAGCCGCGTCCCCTCCGCGCCCGCCTCCCCGAACCCCGCCGTGAGGATCACGTAACAGCCGATGCCCAGCTTGGCGCCCTCCTCCAGCACGCCGAGCACGGCGGCCGTCGGCACCATGACGTAGGCCAGGTCGACGGGGGAGGGGAGCTCGGTCAGGCTGCGGAAGGCCGGCGACCCGTGCACCACCCCGCCCCTGGGGTTGACCAGGTGGACGGGCCCGGCGAAGCCGTGGGTGCGCAGGTTCAGCAGCGTGCTGACCGACCAGCCCGACTTGTCCGTGGCCCCCACCAGGGCGATCGAGCGCGGGTTGAACAGTGCCTCGACCGACATGGACTACTCTCCGATCAGGCCGAGCCTGGCGTGGCCCTTGATGAGGTTGCGGGCGATCGTGCGGCGCTGGATCTCGTCGGTGCCCTCGAAGATGCGCAGCAGGCGCAGCTCCCGGTACCACCGCTCGACCGGCAGCTCCTTGGTGTATCCCATGCCGCCGTGGATCTGCAGCACCCGGTCCACGACCTGGTTGGCCATCACGGCGCCGTTGAGCTTGGCGATGGAGGAGGCGTGCCGGGCGTCCATGCCCTGCTGCACCTGCCAGGCGGCGTGGAGGGTGAGCCACTTGGCCGCCTCGATCTCCACCTGGGAGTCGGCGATCATCCATTGGATGGCCTGGTACTCCGAGATGGCCTGGCCCATCGACTTGCGGATCTTGGCGTAGTCGATGGCCATCTGGAGCATGCGCTCGGCGGAGCCGATGGCACGGGCCGGGATCATGTACCGCCCTTGCCCGATCCACTGCATGGCAAGCTCGAAGCCCCTGCCGAGCTCGCCCAGGATGTTCTCCTCGGGCACCCGCACGTCCTGGAACACCAGTGCGGCCGGCCCCCACTCGCCCATGGTCGGGATGGGCTCGGACGTCCAGCCCATGTCCCGGTCGACCAGGAAACACGTCACGCCGTGGCCCTCGGCCACCGCGAACACCATGACGAAGTCGGCCTCGCTGCCGCCGGTGATGAACGTCTTCTCGCCGTTGATCACCCACTCGGAGCCGTCGCGGGTGGCGCGGGTGCGGATGTTGCGGGCGTCGGAGCCGGCGCCCGGCTCGGTGATCGCGAAGCAGGACCGCCGTTCGCCCTCGATGGTGGGGACGAGGTAGCGCCGCTTCTGCTCGTCGGTGCCGGCGTAGAGGATGTTGTCGGCGCTGCCGCCGAAGGAGAAGGGCACGAACGTGCGGCCCATCTCCATGGCGATGATCGCGGACATGATCGGGCCGAGCGCCGCGCCGCCGTACTCCTCGGGGGTGTTGATGCCCCAGAAGCCCGACTTCCTGGCCTTGGCGCGCAGGTCGCGCACGACCTCGGGATCGAGCCCCGGACGCCCTTCCCGCTCGTTGCGCAGGACCTCCGGCTCCAGCGGCATGATCTCCTTCTCGATGAAGGCACGCACGGTGTCGCGGATCTGCCGTTCCTCGGGGCTGAGCGAGAAGTCCACGGCCGCCTCCTGAATTTCTAGAATCATTCTCTAGTACGTGATTCTAGCCGCCGCGTCGCACTGGTCAAGAATCAGATTCTAGAATTCGCCGGGATAGAATGCCTGGCATGGCACGCAAGTCCTCGTGGGAGTGGAGCCGTACGGCTCAGACGCGCAAGAGCATGTTGCAGGCGGCCCGTGAGGTCTTCAGCGAGCACGGCTTCGCCGACTCCAACGTCTCGGAGGTCGTGGCTCGCGCCGGCTCCAGCGTCGGCAGCCTCTACCACCACTTCGGCGGCAAGACCGAGCTGTTCCTCGCCCTCTACGAGGACCACCAGGCGGCCCACGAGCAGGCGTCGGCCGCCAGCGTCGCCAAGGCCAAGAAGGAGGGGGTCAGCGACCCCGTCGAGCTGCTGATCGCCGGGGCCCGCGCCTACCTCGACGGCGCCTGGGACCGGCGCGACCTGGTCAGGCTCTTCATCGACGGCGACGGCCCGCCCGGCTTCGAGCTGATCCGCCGCACCCGCGGGCGCGAGTGGGTGCGCCAGAACGCCGTCCTGCTCGGCGCCGGGGGAGACCCCCTCGACCGGTTCACGGTCGCGGTGCTGACCAGCATCATCGGCGAGGCCGCCCGCGAGGTGGCCACCTCCGACACCGAGGAGGAGGCCAGGGAGATCATCGAGGCGGCGATGAAGCTCATCCACCGCCTCGATCCCCTCAGGGGGCTCAGCGACGACTGATCGTCGCCCGGCCGCGGTCGATCACCACCGTCCCGTCGTCCTTGGCGGTCCGGAACAGCACGTCGTCGCCGTCGGCCCAGATGGAGACGGTCAGCGGCTCGCCGGGGAACACCGGGCTGCTGAACCGGCCCGACATCGCCCTGAACCGCGACGGGTCCGACCCGGCGAGCGTGTGCAGCAACGCCCGCCCGGTCACGCCGTACGTGCACAACCCGTGCAGGATCGGCCGGTCGAACCCGGCCCTGGCGGCGAACTCGGGATCGCTGTGCAGCGGGTTGCGGTCGCCGGACAGCCGGTAGAGCAGCGCCTGGTCCGGCCGGGTCGGGTAGGTCACCTTGTGGTCGGGCGCCCGGTCCGGGACCGCCCACTCCTCCCGCGGCCCCCGGTCGCCGCCGAAGCCGCCCTCGCCCCGGATGAACACCGAGCTGCGCGAGGCGATCAGCAGCTCGCCGGTCTCCAGGTCGACGGCCCTGGCCTCGGTGGTCACCAGCGCGCCCGAGCCCTTGTCGTAGATGCCGGTCACCTTCGACGTCGTCCGTACGCCGCCCGCGGCCGGCAGCTCGCGGCGCAGCTCGAAGCCCTGTTCGGCGTGGACCAGCAGGGCCGGGTCGTAGTCGCCCAGCCGCCGCCCCGGCGACTGCGCCGCCAGCACCGCGAACGTCGGCAGCACCCGCTGCCCCTTCTCGGTGGCGAACTCCAGCTCGTCGAGGCCCGAGCCGACGCCGAGCGCGTACAGCATGGTGTCCTCGGCGGTCCAGGTGCGCTCGTGGGCCGGGCCCTCGACGCCGATCAGCGAGTGGTCGAGCGGCATGTCAGTCCTCCCGTCCGGGGACGCGGCCGTTGGTCAGGGCGTTGGGGGCGGCCTTGTCCACCAGGGCGGGGATGACCTCGCCCAGCTCGGCCGGGTCCCAGCGGGCGCCCTTGTCCACCCCGGGGCCGGCGTGCCAGCCCTCGGCCACGCTGATCATGCCGCCGCGCACGTTGAACACCCGCCCGGTGACGCCGCGCGCCTCGGCACTGGCCAGCCAGACCACCAGCGGCGCGATGTCGTCGGGGTCGGCGCCGGTCGCCCCGGCCGGGATCAGGTTCTCCGTCATGCGGGTGAGGGCGGCGGGGGCGATGGCGTTGACGGTCACGCCGTAGCGCTCCAGCTCCCTGGCGGCGATCACGGTCAGCCCGGCGATGCCCGCCTTGGCCGCGCCGTAGTTCCCCTGGCCCGGGTTGCCGTAGATGCCGGAGGACGACGTCGTGTTGATGATCCGGGCGTCGAGCCGCTCGCCGGACTTGGCCTTGGCCCGCCAGTAGGCGGCGGCGTGCCGCAGGGGCGCGAACGTGCCGCGCAGGTGCACCCTGATCACCGCGTCCCACTCGTCGATGGTCATGTTGACCAGCATGCGGTCGCGCAGGATCCCGGCGTTGTTGACCAGCACGTGCAGGTCGCCGAAATGCTCGACGGCCGACCTGATCAGGCGCTCGGCGCCGTCGAAGTCGGAGACGTCCTCGCCGTTGACGATCGCCTGGCCGCCCATGGCCTCGATCTCGGCCACCACCTCGGCGGCGGCCCCGGACGAGCCGGTGCCGTCCACCTCGGCGCCCAGGTCGTTGACCACCACCTTCGCGCCCTGCCTGGCGAACTCCAGGGCGTGCCCGCGCCCGATGCCCCTGGCCGCACCCGTGACGATCACCACGCGACCTTCGACGATCCCGCTCATCCGACACCTCGATCCTTGACCGGCCGACGATTTGAACTGGATTCTAGTATCAAAATCTAGAAAGGACAGGCCCTTGGTGACGACGACCACCGCCCCCGTCGGCCACGCCTGGCGCACGCTGTCGGTCGTGAGCCTGGCCGGCGTGCTGACCGGGCTGGGCGGCAGCTCGATCAACGTCGCGCTGCCCGAGATCGCCCGGCACACTGGGGCCGACGCCACGGCCGCGGGCTGGATCCTGCTGGGCTTCCAGTTGACCACGACCGTCCTCATGGTGGTATTCGGTCGCTTAGCCGACATGTTCGGCAGGCGCAGGATGTACCTGCTCGGGCTGGCCGTCTACACCGGAGCCGCCCTGCTCGCCGGGCTGGCGCCCGGCGCGTGGGTGATCGTGGCCATGCGGGTCGTGCAGGCCGCCGGCGCCGCGATGTTGCTCACCAACAGCGCCGCCCTGGTCAGCGACGCCTTCCCGCGCGAGCGGCTGGGCGAGGGCATGGGCGTCTACGTCGCCTCCTTCTCCGTCGCCGGGCTGATCGGCCCGACGCTCGGCGGCGTGCTCGCCGCGAACCTGGGCTGGCGCTGGGTGTTCTGGTTCAACGTGCCCATCGGCGTGATCTGCCTGGTGTGGGGCGCGATCACGCTGCGGCGGGCCGAACCGGCCGGGCGCGAGCGCGGGCTCGACCTGCCGGGCAGCGTGCTCGTGCTGGTCACGCTCGGCGGGCTGCTGCTGGCGCTGTCGGAGTTCGGCAGGCTGGGGTGGGGGCATCCGGTGGTGGCCGCCGGGCTCGCCGCGTTCGCCGTGGGGTTGCCGCTGTTCGTGGCCAGGGAGCGGCGGGCCGCCCATCCCGTCGTGGACCTGCGGCTGTTCCACGACCGGGCGTTCGCCTTCGGCACGCTCGCCTCCTTCCTGAACGCCGTCGCGCGGATGGGCATGGTCTTCCTCGTCGCGCTCTACTTCCAGGCCGTGCGGGGGGACGATCCCGTACAGGCCGGGTTGAAGGTGCTGCCGCTGGCGGTGGCGGCCATGGTCGAGTCGGTGACGTCGGGCTTCCTCCAGCGGCTGACCAGCGCGCGCACCCTGGCGGTGGCCGGGGCCGCCACCACGACCTGCGGGCTGCTGGCGCTGCTCGGCACGATGTCGGCGAGCACGCCGTACCCGGCGGTGGCCGCCGGGCTCGTGCTCATCGGCCTCGGCTCCGGCGTCTTCCTGCCCTCCAACACCACCGCCATCCTGGACGGCCTGCCCTCAGAACGCCTCGGCATCGTCAACGCCATGCGCCTGATGCTCCAGAACACCGGCAACGTGGTCGGCACCGGCCTGGTGCTGTCGATCATCACCGCGCCGCTGCCCGCCGGGCTGCACCGGCGCGTCTTCGCCGGGACGCTGTCGCAGCTCTCCGGCGACGCGGTCGGCCTGCTCGTGACCGGTTACCGCTGGGCGCTCACCTGCATGGCCGCGATCTCGGTGCTCACCGTGCTGGCCTGCCTGGCCCGCCGCAAGGCCCGGTGACCAGCGGGCCGGACGGTACGGGTACCGTGGCGGACGTGGCAGAACCCTCCCCGGCGCACCGGCACGTCTTCCCCCGCATGGTCAGATTCGCCGACATCGACTCCCAAGGGCATGTGAACAACGTGCGCTTCCTCGACTACCTGGAGGACGCCCGCTTCGGCATGTTCGCGATCGATCCGGTCAAGGCGGGCGAGGCGCCCTTCGGAGGGCTCGTGGTCACCCGCCACGAGATCGACTACCGCCGCCCGCTGGGCCTGCGACCCGAGCCGGTCAGGGTCGAGACCTGGGTCACGCAGATCAGGCCGGTCCGCTTCACCCTGGCCTACGAGATCCGCGACGATGACGAGGTCTACGCGACCGCCACCTCGGTGATCGTGGCCTACGACGTCGAGCGGGCCGCGCCGCGCCGGCTCAGCGAGGACGAGCTCGTCCTGCTCAAGCGTTACTCGGCCCAGGGCTGACCGCCCTGGAACCGCAGCCGCCCGCCGGTCCCGGCAGGAAACGCTGGCTGATGCTCGCGCTGGGCGTCAACGCCCATGCGAGCGTCACCTTAGGACTGTTCGGCCTTCCTCTCGTCATGCCGGAGATTGAGCGACATTTCGGTGTTCCGCTGGCAGTGGCCGGAGTCATCGGGAACGCCCCGGGAATCGGCGTTCTGGTGGCACTCGTCGCCTGGGGCGCGCTGGCCGACCGGCACGGCGAGCGCCTGGTGCTCGGCATCGGCGTGAGCCTGGCGGCCGTGCTGCTCGCCGCCGTCGCCTTCGCCGGGCCGGCCTGGGCCGTGATCGCGCTGCTCGCGCTGGCGGGCGCGGCCGGCTCGGCGGCCATGGTCGGCGGCGGCCGGATCGTCCTGCGCTGGTTCCAGCCGCCCGAGCGTGGGGTCGCCATGGGCCTGCGCCAGGTGTCCTACACCCTCGGCATGGCCGTCGCGGCGTTCGTGCTGCCGCCGGTCGCGCGGGCGCACGGGCTGCCCGGCGTGCTGCTCGTCTGCTCCGCCGTGAGCCTGCTGGCCGCCGTCCTGGCCGCGCTGTTCCTGGCCGAGCCGCCGCACTCGATCGCTGGGGGGAGCGCGGGGCCGGCGCGGTCGCCGTACCGGCAGCCGGCGCTGTGGCGGGTGCACGCGACCAGCGGGCTGCACGCGGTGCCGCAGATCGTGGTCAGCACGTACGGCGTCACCTGCCTGGTCGGCCTGTACGGCTGGGACGCCGTGGCCGCCGGCCAGCTCTTCGGCCTGTCGGCCGTCGCCGGAGCCGTGGTCCGCGTGGCCGTCGGCCGCTGGTCCGACCGGGTCGGCCTGCGGATGCGTCCCCTGCTGCTGCTCGCCTGCGCCTGCCTGGCCGTGCTCGCCCTGCTGGTCGTGGGCACGGCGACGGACAGCCTGCTCGGCCCGGTGGCGCTCGCGACGGCCTCGGTGCTCACCGTGTCCGGCAACGGGCTGGCCTACCTGAGGGCGGGCGAGCTGGCCGGGCCCGCCTGGGCGGGCAAGGTGCTCGGCACCCACAACACCGTCCAGAACGTCGTCGCCCTGGGGGTGACGCCGCTGGCCGGGGCGCTGATCACCGGGACGGGGTACTGGGCGGCGTACGCGGTCGGCCTGGCCTGCGCGCTGGTCTCGCTGCCCGTCATCCCCGTCCGCGGCGAGCAGCGGGCCGGCCTTCGGTCATGACTCCCCGCGCAGCCACACGGCGGTGTCCGGCGGCAGCGTCCCGGCCTGGACCGGGCCGCTGGACAGCAGCACCGCGTCGTGCGCCGGCAGCCGTACGGGCTCCATCCCGCAGTTGATGGCGCAGATCAGCGGGCCCCTGGAGAAGAAAAGCGCTCCCTCGGGGGAGTCCAGCCACTCCAGGGTGTAAGGAATCACACCCGCCAGCTCGCGGCGGCAGGCCAGGGCACGACGGTAGAACTCCAGCGTCGAGTCCGCGTCGCCCTCCTGCTTCTCGGCGGTCAGCTCGGCGAAGGCGGCCGGCTGCGGCAGCCACGGCCGCACGCCGGGCGGCGAGAACCCGTAGGAGGGCGACTCGGCCGACCACGGCAGCGGCACCCGGCATCCGTCGCGGCCCGGCAGTTTGCCCTCCGACTGGAAGAACACCGGGTCCTGCCTGGCCTCGGCGGGCAGGTCGGTCACCTCCGGCAGGCCCAGCTCCTCGCCCTGGTAGAGGTAGGCAGAGCCGGGCAGCGCCAGCATCGTGAGCAGCGCCGCCCTGGCCCGCGCCAGGCCCGTGCCGGGATCGGCGGTCTCGTAGCGGGTGCGATGGCGTACGACGTCGTGGTTGGACAGCACCCAGGTGGCGTACGGGACCGAGGCCAGGGTGTCGTCGATCACCTTCTTGAACGCGGTCGGCGACCACGGCGCCTGCAGCCAGGCGAAGTTGAAGCTCTGGTGCAGCTCGTCGGGGCGCACGTAGAGGGCGAGGTCCTCGGCGCTGTCGGTCCAGACCTCGCCGACGGCCATGCGCTCACCCGGGTAGCCGTCCAGCACCTTGCGCCAGTCGCGGTAGACGCCGTGCACCTCCGGCTGCCCCCAGACCGGCGAGACCGACTTGAACGACTGGTCGCCGACGTCGGGCAGGCCCTCGGCCTTGTACAGGCCCATCGCCACGTCGATGCGGAACCCGTCCACGCCCTTGTCCAGCCAGAACCGCAGGACGTCGAGGAACTCCGCGTGCACCTCGGGGTTGCGCCAGTTGAAGTCGGGCTGGCCGGGGGCGAACAGGTGCAGGTACCACTGCCCGTCGGGGACCCGGGTCCACGCCGGGCCGCTGAACGTGGACTGCCAGTTGTTGATCGTGTCGCGGAAGATGTACCGGTCGCGTCCCTCGCCCCGCAGCGCGGCCTGGAACCAGGGGTGCTCGGAGGAGCTGTGGTTGGGGACGATGTCCACCAGCACCTTCAGCCCGTGCCCGTGGGCCTCGGCCACCACCGCGTCGAAGTCGGCCAGCGTGCCGAACAGCGGGTCGACGCCGCGGTAGTCCGCCACGTCGTAACCGCCGTCGGCCATCGGAGAGGGGTAGAACGGCGTCAGCCAGATGGCGTCGACCCCCAGCCTCCTCAGGTACGGAATCCGCTCCCGCACCCCGGCCAGGTCGCCGACGCCGTCTCCGGAGGCGTCGGCGAAGCTGCGAACGTAGATCTCGTAGACGACGGCATCACGCCACCAGGGGATATCCATGTGGGCGTCATGCCCGTTATGTCGGCGAGTTCACCAAGCTTTGGGCCGCGTAGACCAGATAGTCCCAGAGTCTGGTCGCCTGGTCCTCGGGCAGGCCGAGCGAGTCGACCGCGTCACGCATGTGCCGCAGCCAGGCGTCGCGCTCGGCCTCCCCGATCACGAACGGCACGTGCCGCATGCGCAGCCGGGGATGGCCGCGCTCCTGGCTGTAGGTGTTGGGGCCGCCCCAGTACTGGATCAGGAATCCGCGCAGCCGGTCCTCGGCACCCGTCAGGTCGGGCTCGGGGTAGAGCGGCCGCAGCAGGGGGTCTTCCGCGACACCTTCGTAGAAACGGTGGACGAGGCGGCGGAAGGTCTCCTCGCCGCCTACGGCGTCGTAGAAGGAGGTCTCTGTCACGTTCTCACCTTATGCAATGGCGACCATGGGGATTCCGGCGGAGTCCAGGGCGGCCTTCACCCTGAGCCGGATCTCCCGGGCGACCTCGGCCTGGCGCGAGGGCAGCGTCTTGGCGGTGATGCGGAACACCAGCGCGCTGTCGGAGAGCTGCTCCACGCCGTACACCTGGGGCTCCTCCACGATCACGCTCTCGCGGAACTCGGGGTCGGCCCAGATCTCCTCGGCCACGATCTCCAGCGCCGCGCGTACGGCGGTGATGTCGGCGTCGTAGGCCACCGGGACGTCGAAGTAGGCCCGCGACCAGCCCTGCGACTCGTTGCCGACGCGGGTGATCGTGCCGTTGCGGACGTACCAGACGCGGCCGTCGGCGTCGCGCAGCCGGGTGACCCGCAGGGTGACCGCCTCGACCGTGCCGATGGCGGCGCCCGCGTCGATCACGTCGCCCACGCCGTACTGGTCCTCCAGCAGCATGAACATGCCGGCGATGAAGTCCTTCACCAGCTCCTGCGCGCCGAAGCCGATCGCGACGCCCAGGATGCCGACGCTGGTCAGCAGGGGAGCGATGGGGATCGTCAGCCGGTCGAGCACGGTCAGGATGGCGGTGCCGAGGACGACGATGGAGGCGATGTGCTTGAGCACCGAGCCCATGGTCTCGGCCCGCTGCTTGCGGCGCTCGTGCAGCAGCGCGTCGATGCCGTCGGTGGCCGCGTTGCGGCGGAACCTGTTGGCGAGCGAGCCGCCGGTGGCCGCCCGGTTCACCACCTTGGTGATCACCCGGTGCGAGATGTTCCGCACGACGAACCCGAGCACCAGGATCAGGACGATGGTGATGAAACTGGCCAGCAACGGCGCCCAGGAGGCGTTGTCGAGCCAGTCGACCAGGGGACCACAGAACACCGTGTCACCTTGACAGGCTTGCGCCATCTGCGAGCTCACTTTGTCCAAGTCCTGCACGAGCGACGAATCTGCCGGCGTGGGCGTAGGCGATGGCCCTCGTGTCACCAACAGGAACACTGGGTGGATTCCCCCTCAGGAAGCGGTTCGGTCAGCGGCAAATCAGTCCAATTGGATCTAAAAATACCGCTGACCGAACCGGCCGCCGTCACATCACGCCGGGGAAGACGGGGTCGCCCGGTCTCTGGGCCGCGGAGGGAGAGACCGGACGCTCCGATGACGGACGGCTCGGACGGGCCACACACCCGGAAGCATGGCCCGTTCCGGTTCCAAGGGGGAGGTGATCCCCCCGGCACCCGGCGGGCGCACCCGCCGGGCTGATCTGCGCGCACGGGCGTGCGCCCGCGCGAAGGGGCCGGAACCGGCGGGACGATCAGGGGCCCGGGAACCCGGACGCCCTCCGCACCGATCGTCCCGCCGGCCCCGCGGGGCCGCCGTGGGGGCGGTGAGCCGTGGTGGCTGCGCTCCACCCGGATCACCGCGTGGTCACTCTCCCACCGCGGCGAGCACGCGTGCGACCTTGGTCGCGGCACCGGCCGGGTCGTCGGCCGTGTGCATGGGTTCGCCCCAGGACCAGCAGTACCACCAGTCGGGAAGGTCCGAGGCGTTCGCCGGCCGGCAGGTGACGTTCTCGGACAGGCTCGTCGCCTTCGGGTTGATGACGCGTACGAACTGCCGGCCGCTCTGGGTCTGGACCACTCGTGCGAGCAGACCGCGAGCGCCGAGCTCGGATACGAGGCGCTGCAGATGTCCGATCTTGTCGTCCGTCACCTTCTCGTCCTCCCTGGGAATCGTTGCTGGTGGGCCAAACATGGCTCAAGTCAACAGCACACGCAACGCCACCCTGCTGATCACAGGGAGTGGCTATTCCCTCATGGGTTGTAAGAAACAGTCCCTCGGAGGACGATCCTTAACCGTAGGCTTGATGAGCACGTTTCCAAACGGCCCTCGCTGCTTCATAGTCGTCTCTAGGCGAAGAGCTACCTGAGGGCTACGCTGAGTCACCAGTCTTGACGGGTCGAGACATCGGGAGAGGGGCCGGGATGTCCGGCAGGCAGCACAGGGAAACGGAGATCGCCCGGCGGATCAGGGCCAAGGGCCTTGCCACCGGGCGCACCTCCGCCCAGATAGCTGAAGAGATCCACGAGGCGTGCTCGCCGCAGTTCAGCACGACCCGCATCAAAGCGCACCGCCTGTCCTACGGCATCGCGCTCGCGGACGTGATCGAGCAGGTGCGCGCGTTGTTCGAGCGCGACGCCAAGGCGCCGCCGGGCATCGGCGAGACGTTGCTGTCGGCGTACGAGAGCGGCCTCAAGCGGCCGGGCCCCGAATACCTCCACTACCTGTGCTCGGTCTACCGGGTCGAGCCCATCGAGCTCGGCTTCGACGGGCCCTGCATCTGCGGCCACGGCCACCGGATGCCCGGCGTGCTCGGCGACGCCGGCAGTCGCCTGGTGGCGGCGGCGTCGGCGTCGATCCCCCGCGACCTGGTGATCCATCCGATGACCGTCGAGGCCGACGCCCAGGAGGACGAGAACATCCTGCGGCGCACGTTGTTAAATCTGCTCGACACCGACGTCTCGTTCAAGCAGCAGTTCGACGGGCCGGTGCTGGGGGCGTGCGAGGGCATCCGGCGGCGGATGGACGAGACGCTGGTCTCGGCCACCGTGTCCGGCGGCATGCTCGACCAGTGGGAGGAGGCGACGCTGGCCTTCGGCCGCCAGTACACGACGACGCCCCCGCTGCGGTTGCTGTGCGACGTGCTGCTGGAGCTGAGCGCGGTCCGCACGGCGTTGTCCCGGCGCCAGCCGATCGACCTCCAGGACCGGCTGTGCCGCATGGCCGCGCAGCTGGCCGGCCTGAGCGGCATGGTGATGATCAACCTGGGCGACCACCGGCTGGCCCGGTCGTTCTTCCGCACCGGCCGCCTCGCCGCCGACGAGACCGGCGACCGCGCGCTGCGGGCCTGGATCACGGCCAGGGAGTCGCTCGTCCCCCTCTACTACGGCGACGCCCGCGAGGCGCTCAACCTCGCCAAGAAGAGCCGCGACCTGGCGGGCGCCACGCCGTGCGTGGCCCAGGCCATGGCGCCGGTCGTCGAGGCGCGGGCCCTGGCCATGCTCTCGGGCACCGACAGCAAGAAGGAGGTCGTCGACCAGGCCAAGCGCGCGCTGGCCCGGGCCAGGAGCGCCTTCTCGCACATGAAGAGCGAGGAGCAGGAGGACATGGCCTTCGGCTACACCGAGAAGCAGCTCTACTTCTACCAGGGCGACGTGCTCACCAAGCTCGGCCAGACCATCGAGGCCGAGGTGGTGCTCGACCAGGCGCTCGGCAAGTACGAGGACCACGTCCTCGACCAGACCCTGATCAGGCTCGACCAGGCCCAGTGCCGCCTCCTGGAGGGTGACATCGACGAAGCCCTACAAATTGGTACGAACGCCTTGCGCAATCTGGGGGATGAATATCTTACGGACCTCATCATCCGCCCGGCGCTCGCTCTGGAGCAGGCGATCATGAAGAAGGACGACAAACATCACATGCTGGCTGAATTCAGCGCCCAACTGCGGCGTCGGAAGTTGGCCCAGAAGGAAGGGAGCGGTGGATGACGTTGAAGATCCGGCGGTACCGCTGGTCCGATCTCGACACCATCCTCGCGCTGCACCGGATCTGCCTCGCCGAGGTGGGTCTCCAACCCGGCGACGGCGTCTACTACGACGACGACTTCCCCCGCATCCAGGAGATCTACCTGGCCTGCGGAGGTGACTTCATCGTGGGCGAGGCCGGCTCGCGGGTGGTCGCCATGGGCGGCCTGAAGCCCGTCGACCGGGAGACCGCCGAGGTGTGCAGGCTCAGGGTCCATCCCGAGTTCCAGCGGCGCGGCTACGGCGGCGCCATGCTCTCGGCCCTCGAAGACCGCGCCCTGGAGCTCGGCTTCAGCAGCCTGCGCGGCGACACCACGCTCAACCAGGGCGCGGCCCTCGCGCTGTACGCCCGCCAGGGCTGGCGTGAGCTGTCGCGCTCCCAGGTGGGCGACCTCGTCGTCATCTACGGCGAGAAACGGCTGGCGCCCGCGCCGGCCATGGAGCTCTAGCTCCGACGACGACGCCGCGGTCCGACGCTTCCGGATCCGGCGGCCACGCCCCATCCCCTCCTGGGGCCTTGGCTTGTTTTCCCTTTCCGCCCCCGCGGGGCTGCTGCGACCTCTACGCTCAGGCGTGACCACACCGCCTCGGGCTGATCGCGGAGAGTGACGATCCTCGGGGCGCCGCCTCCGTCCGTTCGCACGGTACGCGCACGCGTCCGTACCCGGTGCGAATGTGGAGAGCTCGGCCGTACCAGGCAGTAACCGCAGGAAAGAGCAGTTTTCGCCGCCGCCGGTATGGATGTTTCGGGCCTGGAGTGAGGGTCTTAACTCCAAGTGGAAGAGGAACCTCACCGCCTTCTCCGCGTGCTCTGGCGAATGCATTTAGTAGTGGCATGCTCTGCTCCATGGCAGTCGTGCCCGCTTCCCGACCCCTCCTGGGAGCCGTGCTTCTGTTGTTCGTCAGCGCCGCTTGGGGGTCGGCGTTTCCGCTGATGAAGGATCTCATCCTCCGGTTACCGGTGGAGGACCTGCTGGCCGAGCGGTATCTCATCGCCGCGGTGACGCTGCTGGTCATCCGGCCGCGCTCGCTGCGGGGGCTGTCGCGCCGGACGTGGGTCAACGGGCTCGTGCTGGGTCTGCTGTTCGGCGTCGGGCAGACCGCCCAGGCGCTCGCGCTGCACAGCCTGCCCTCTGCGGTGTCGGGGTTCGCCGTCGGGTGCAGCGTGGTGATCACTCCCGTCCTGGCCCTGGTGATGTGCAGGAGCCGGGCGCCGCGGCGGGTGTGGGCCGGGGTGGTGCTCGCCATGGCGGGGATGACCGTGTTCACGCTGCTGCGCGGGGTCGAGGACCACGAGGTCTCGCTGCTCGCGCTCGGCGTCACGCTCACGGCCGCGGCGCTCTACTCCGCCCACACGCTCATGCTCGCCGAGCTGTCCAGGAAGGGCGAGCGCTTCCACGCGTACGCGCTGACCACGATCCAGCTCTTCACGATCGGCATCCTCACCGGGGGCTTCGCGCTGCGCGGCGGGATCACGCTGCCGTCCAGCCTGCCCGACTGGGCGATCCTGGCGCACCTGGCCGTGGTGTCGTGCGCGCTGGGGTTCCTGGCCCGCTCGTACGGGCAGAAGCACGTGCCGGCCGTGCCCAGCGCGATCATGATGTCCTCGCAGCCCCTCTGGGTGGCCGCCATCGCGGTGATCTGGTTCCACGAGCAGGTGGGCTGGAGCATGGTGCTGGGCGGCGGGCTGATGGCCGCGGCGATGCTGCTGGCCCTGCCCGAGCGGCCGGCCGCGGGAAAAGAGAGCCGGCCGGGCAGGCGCGACCTGCTGGAGGTCTCCCGCCGCGCCGCCCTGGTGCTGGCCGACCTGCGGATCAAGCGTGAGGACCGGCTGCGTTTCGAGCCGGGGCCGGCGCCGTTCATCGCCAAGAGCGCGTGCAAGGACGTCGAGGCGTGCCCGTGGAACGCGCACGCGCTCAAGGGCGGCGGGGAGCCGAGCCTGGAGCGGCTGATCGAGCGGGCGACCGCGATCGTGCGCGCCAAGAAGCTGCCGGGGCCCGGCTGCTGCCAGTCCGTCACGCTGGTCGGGCGGTGCCTGTGCACGTTGATGGAGGAATCGGAACAGACGCGGGTCGCGGCGGTCGATCATTGGTTTCGGTCTCAATAGGCTGCGGGACGCGCACAAATGCCAGGTGCTTCTTATTCGTTAAACCGCCACTTCCTCACCATAAATCTTGATATCCGGTTGGGTGTCCGAATAATGGATAATCACACCCATCGGAGAGGCACGTCATGAAGCGCATCGTCGTCCGTAAGCCAGGCACCGCGAGGCTCGCAGGGACCGCAGGCGTCATTCACAAGGGGTGACCGAGAACGGGCCCCACCTCAGCGTCCAGGGCGGGTCGCCCGCCCGACGGGGGCCGTGCGGCCGCTGATGCCGCTGATAGACGCGCATCGCCGGCCGCGCGGCCCCTACACCGTGGGCGCCGCGCTGCTGCGGCGCCTGGTGCCGGACGCCCCGCGCGAGCTGGTCGCGGCCTACGACATCGAGGTCCGGGCGGTCGCGCCCGAGCTGGCCGGGCAGGTGCCCGCCCGGCGGACGACCATCGACGCCGGGCTGCCGGACGAGGAGCGCATCCTGGTGCCGGCGCCCCGCCGGACGCTCCGGCTGGCCAACGGGGTCGCCGAGTTCGTCCGGGCGGCCGTGCGGCCGGGCGCGACGCTCGCGGTGTGCAACGGCGCGCACGCCGACCCGACCGACACCGAGCTTCTCGACGTCCTGACCCGGCGGGTCCCGGCCGGCACGCTGGCCGTCACGGTCTACGCCGAGGGCCCCGAGCCGCCGCCCGACGAGCGCGGCGCCGACGAGCTGTGGCCCCTGGTGGACCGTTGCATGCGCGAGGGCTTCCTGCACGCCGCGGCCGAGCTGGGTGAGCTCGGCCTGGCTCGGACGGAGCCGGGGGAGGCACGGTGGTGGCGCTTCGCCCAGCGCACCGCCACCGCGCTCGGCGGGCTCGGCCGCGTCCAGGAGGCGCGGGCGCTGTGGGACCGGGTACGCGCGGCCAGCCAGGACCCGGTCGTGCACGCCGCCGCCGCGTACGGGACGGCCATGCTCGACGCCCGCCACCCCGACCCGGCGCGGCGCGACCTGGGCAGGGCCCGCCGCTGGCTCAACGAGGCCATCGCCATCTCCAGCCTGCTGCCCGACCCCCTGGAGAGGGCCTTCAAACTCGGCTTCGACCGCAACGGCCTGGCGCTGGTCGAGCTGCGGCACGGACGGCTGGAAGCCGCGCTGTCGCTGGTGGAGTCGGCCGTCGAGCTGGCCGGTGAGCTGGGCGACCGGCACCCGCTGCACCGGATGGTGCTGCTGACCAACCGGGCCCAGCTCCTCGGCGCGCTCGGCCACGCCAAGGAGGCCCTGGAGGACTACACCGCCGCCATCGCCCTCGACCCGGACTTTCCCGACACCTACCTGGAACGCGGCAACCTGCTGCTCCGGCTGGGGGAGGCCGAGCAGGCGCTGGCCGACTACGAACGGGCCATGCGGGCCGGGCCGCCGCTGCCGGAGGCGTACTACAACCGGGCGGAGCTGCGTACCGTGCGGGGCGACATCGAGGGGGCGCTCGCCGACCTCGGCACGGTGATCGAGCTGGACCCCGCCTACCTGGACGCCTACGTCAACCGCGCCGGCCTGCTGGCGGCGGCGGAGCGGGACGAGGAGGCCAGGGCCGACGTCACGGCCGGGCTCGCCCGCGCACCGGAGAACCCGCACCTGCTCACCGTGCTCGGCCAGCTGGAGACGGCGGCGGGCCGCTTGCAAGAGGCCGCGGCGGCCCTCGACCTGGCCCTGGAGCACGCCCCCGAGCTGGCCGCCGCCTGGGGCAACCGGGGCGTGCTGCGTTACGCCGCGGGCGACGCCGAAGGCGCGCTCGCCGACCTGACCCGGGCCATCGAGCTGGACCGGCAGCCCGACCTGTACGCCAACCGCGCCGTCGCCCTGCGCGCCCTGGGCAGGACCGCCGAGGCGGAGGCCGACGAGCTCCGCGCGACCGCCTCCGCCTGACAGTGGGACGATTAATGCATGACGGGGCGTATAGGGCGAGCCGCGGGGGTGTGCGGGGCACTCGGGGTGTTGTGGTGGGCCACCGCCCGGCTGGCGTGGGCGGGCGTCGGCTGCGCCGACTGGGACTGCCTGGCCCCGGCCCTCGGCGCCCTCCTGGCGATCAGCCTGATCATGCTCGCCGGGGCCGCGTACGTGCTGGAGCGCGTGGACGTGCGGCCCGCGCGGCGCGCCGCCCTGGTGGCCGCGGGGGCGGCGGTGGCGTTCTGGGCGGCCGGGAAGCTGCTGCCGTCGGTGCCGTACACCGCCGCGCAGGCCGTGGGCGCGGCGGTCGTGTTCGCCGGGGCGGGGGCCGTCGCGGCGTTCGTGACCGGGCCGGGGCTCGCGTTGCGCTGGCGGGTGCTGGTCGCGCTGGTGCTGGCCGGCGTGCCGTGCGGGGTGTTCGCCGTGCTCTGGTTCGGGCTCGGCGGCTAGCGCCCCGGCCCCGGGACCGGCGGTCCCGGGGCGGGTCAGGCGGGGAACACCTGGACGTGGTCGGCGGCGACCCGCAGGCGCACCTCGTCTCCCGGCGACAGGCCGGCGGCGGCCCTGGACGGCACGTCGGCGAAGATCACCGAGGGCCCCGCCTGGGCGTACACGCGGGTGGTGGCGCCCAGGAACACCGTCACGTCGACGACCGCCCGCGCGCCGGGGCCGTCCGCGGCCAGCTCGACGTCCTCGGGGCGGAACATGCACAGGACGCGCGGCGCGGGCGCCTCGACGTCGAACGCGCCGCCCGCGGTGACCCGGCCGTCCACCGCGTCGAGTTCGAGGGTGTTGCGGTTGCCGACGAAGCCGGCGGCGAAGCGGGTGGAGGGCGCGGTGTAGATCTCCGCGGGCGGCCCGCACTGCTCGATGTCGCCGGCGTTCATCACCGCGACCCGGTCGGAGATGGCCAGGGCCTCGGCCTGGTCGTGGGTGACGAAGACGGTGGTGATGCCGACCTGGTGCTGGATGCGGCGCACCTCGTCGCGCAGGCGGTGGCGTACCTGGGCGTCCAGGGCGGACAGGGGCTCGTCCAGCAGCAGCACCTCGGGACGGGGGAGAGCGCGCGGGCCAGGGCGACGCGCTGCTGCTGGCCGCCGGAGAGCTGGTTCGGCAGGCGGTCGGCGAGGTGGTCGAGGCCGACGAGGTCGAGCATCTCGGCCACGCGGTCCCTGACCTCCTCCTTCGGCCGCTTCCTGACGGTCAGGGGGAAGGCGACGTTGCCGCCCACGGTGAGGTTCGGGAACAGCGCGTAGGACTGGAAGACCATGCCGATGGGCCGCTTGCGCACCGGCACGCCGGCCATGTCGGCGCCGCCGATCGTCAGCCGCCCGCCGTCGAACCCGGTCAGGCCCGCGATGCAGCGCAGCAGCGTGGTCTTGCCGCAGCCCGACGGGCCGAGCAGGGCCAGCATCTCACCCTGCTCGACGCTGACGCTCACGCCGTTCAGCGCGGTGTGGCCGGCGTAGCGCTTGGTGATGCGGTCGAGTACGACGTGGCTCATGGAGTGGTGCCCTTCTGGACCGGAGCGGTGGCCATGGACGCGCTCACCCGGCCGCGGCCGAGCCAGACGACCAGCGCGGACAGCGCGAACAGCAGGCCGAAGGTGAAGATGGTGACGACGGCCAGCGCGTTGGGGTCGCCGAGCGTCCGGGAGACGAACTGCCTGGCCGACCAGAGCGGCAGGGTCTCGTAGCTGACGCCGGTGAGGATCTTGGCGAGCGCGAACTCGTTCATGGCGGTCGCGATGACCAGCAGCGCGCCGGAGACGACGCCGCCGCGGATCGCCGGGAGGATCACGCTGACCAGCGTGCGGGCGGGCCCGGCGCCGCACGTGGCGGCGGCCTCGCTGAGCTGGACGGCCCCCGCCGCCAGCAGCGAGCTCTCCACCGCCCGGTACATGAACGGGAACGCGATCGCCGCGGTGGCCGCGGCCAGCAGCCAGAACGTGCCGAACAGCTCGGGCGCGACCGACTTGGTGACGAGCTGGAGCCCCGCCCCGACGACCACCCACGGGACGGCGAACGGGATCACCGCGATCGTCTGGACGATCGACCCGATGCGCGGGTTGTGCACGACCGACCAGTACGCGGCCGGCACGACCAGCACGATCTCGATCACCACGACGACCGCCGAGAGCACGAGCGAGCGGTCGAGCGCGGCCATGACGTCCGGCTCGGCGAACACGCCGGCCCAGTGGGCCAGGGTGTAGCCGTCGGGCAGCGGCGTGTCGGTCCAGCGGGTGGCCACCGAGTACAGCAGGGCGGCCAGCAGCGGCAGCCCGAAGTAGACCGCCAGCAGGCCGAGGAAGACGCGCCGTCTCACAGCCACCTCGCAGCGCGCCTGAGCGAGAGCCGGTAGAGCAGGGTCGCCCCGATGGCCAGGATCATGAGCAGCACCGACAGCACGGCGGCCCGGCCGAGGCCGAACACCGAGGACTCCAGCGTGCTGCCGATCTGCAGGGTGATGAGCTTGGTCGCGCTGGGGGAGGAGCCGATGGCGTACGCGACGGCGTAGACGCCGATCGTCCAGGTGAAGACCAGCAGCCAGCCCGCGATCACGAACGGCGCGAGCACCGGCAGGCCGACGTACCGCCAGAACTGCCATCGGGTGGCGTGGCAGACCGCGGCGGCCTCCTGCCAGTCGTCCTTGAGCACGCTGAGCGCGGGCAGCGTGAGCAGCACGAACATCGGGACGTTGAAGTACAGGTAGACGACGTTCATGCCGTTGAAGGAGCCGAGCGAGGGGAACGGGTTGTCCTCGATCCCGAACAGGCCCTTGAGCACGAGCGTCAGCATGCCGGTCGAGCCGATCAGCGCGACGAAGCCGAAGGCCAGGCCGATGCCGGCGAAGTTCGAGGCGACGTTCATCAGCGACAGCCAGAAGGCCCGGCCGCCGAGGCGCATCCGGGTGATCAGCCAGGCGGCGGGCGCGCCGAGCGCGGTGGCCAGCGTGGCCTGGGTCAGGCCGAGCGCCAGCGAGCCGCCGATGGCCTGGCGGTCCACCGGGTTCCGCGCCACCTTGACGATGTGGTCGAAGCCGTAGCCGCCGTCCGGCAGGGCGAAGGTGTCGTGCAGCAGCCGCAGCGCCGGCAGCACGAGCGTGGCCAGCGTGAACAGCAGCAGCGGCAGGGCCGGGCCCCAGGCGGTGAACAGCCTGCCCGGGGCCCTGCGGCGCGCGGCGGCCGGTGGAGCCGCCACGGACTCCGTGATGTGGGACGTCACGCGAGGACCTTCGCCTCCCAGTCGGCGACGATCTGCTCGGGATTGACCTTCGTGATCTCGATCTCCTTGACCGGCGCGTACGACTCCTCGGGCAGCCAGTTGGCCTTGGCGTCGGCCGGCAGCTGCAGGTCGCCGTTGAGCGCGCGGACGGGCCGGGCGCCGAACTTGGCGAACAGCGTCTGGGCCTCGTCGGAGAGCACGTAGTCGAGCAGGCCCTTGAGGAAGTCGCCCTTGGCCGTGTTGTACTTGTTGATCATCATTCCGGACGGCGACCAGACCGAGCCGTCGGAGGGGATGATCACCTCCACGTTGACGTTCTTGGCCTTCAGCGCGGCCTTCTGGGCCAGGCCGTTGAAGTCGTAGTTGATCTGGATGGGGGCCTCGCCCTTCTCCAGGGTCTCCTCGCTCATCTTGACGTCGCTGAGGTTGCCGGCGTCCTTGAGCTTCTTGAAGTAGGTGTAGGCGGGGGTCAGGTCGTCCACCGAGCCGCCGCCCGCGACCGCGGCGGCGACGACCATGGCCTGGCCGGTGCCGGAGGAGGCCGGGTTCTTGATGGCGATCTGGCCCTTGTACTCGGGCTTGAGCAGGTCCTGCCAGCTCTTGGGCGGGTTGCTCACCTTGTCGGTGTTGACCACGAACGCGGGCGCGCCGACGAACGTGGCGACCCAGCCGCCCTTGCCCTTCTGCCAGTCCTTCAGCTTGCCCGCCGACGGCGGCAGGTACGCCGGCACCACGCCCTTGGCCTCGGCCACCGGCCCCCACATCAGGCCGATGTCGCTGGCCGTGCCGATCGGGTTGTCCTTCTCGGCGTCGAACTTGACGATCTCCTCCGAGGAGGACATGTCGGTGTCCTTGTGGGCGCAGGTGCCCTGGTACTTGGCGCAGAACGTCTTGACGACCTCGCCGTAGTTGGCCCAGTCGGGGGCCAGGCCGTAGGTCGGCAGGTCCTTGCCCTGGGCGGCGATCTTGCCGGTGTCCGGGGCGGCGGACCAGTCGTATTCACCGGCGCCGGCCGAACTGCCGCACGCGGTGAGGGCGAAAAGGGATGAGGCGGCAATTACCGCCCATGTGCGATGCTTCATATGGACCCTCGGTTAATTCCGGGTGAATTCGACAAGTGCCGTGAGCAGGTCTTTTCCCCGGCATGTCTAGTGCAGCGGAACGGTCCGGCCAATGCGTGATTTGCCTATCGCCGCTATAGGCGGAGCCATATAACGGCTGCCTATCGGGGGCATCGGTCTAATCCCCCTTGTCCGGAACATCCCAGGCCGTGAGGCTTTGCCGTATCAGAAGTTGACCGGAAAGGAACCCGATGGCGACGATCCCGAGTCGCTACCTGCTCAACCACATCGGCGGCGAATGGCGTGCCCCCGAGAGCGGGCAGACCCGGCCGAACATCAACCCCGGCGACCTCTCCGACCACATCGGGGACTTCGCCGAGTCCGGTGGCGCGGACGTCGAGCTGGCCGTGGAGGCCGCCGCGGCGGCGATGCCGGAGTGGAAGGGACTCGGGCCGATCAAGCGCGCCGAGTACCTGCGCGCCGCCGAGCGCCTGATCGAGGAGCGGGCCGAGGACTTCGCCCAGGCGATCACGCGTGAGCAGGGCAAGCTCATCAAGGAGGCGCGCGGCGAGGTCAGGCGGGCCCTGGCCATCCTCGACTTCACCGCGGGCGAGGGGCGCAGGCTGAAGGGCGAGACGCTGCCCGCCGAGGAGCCGCGCACGTTCTCCTACACCTTCCGCGCGCCCATCGGCGTGGTCGGCCTGGTGACGCCGTGGAACTTCCCGCTCGCCATCCCCATGTGGAAGGTCGCCCCCGCGCTGCTGGCCGGGTGCGGGGCGGTGCTCAAGCCGTCGCCGTTCACGCCGCTGACCTCCGCGCTGCTGGTGGAGGCGTTCGTGGACGCGGGCGTCCCGGCCGGGGTGCTCAACCTCGTGCAGGGCGACATCGCGGCGGGCGAGGCGCTGGTGACGCACCCGCGCGTGGCCGGGATCAGCTTCACCGGCTCGCTGCCCGTGGGCCTGGCCATCCACCAGGCCGGCGCGCCGCGGCTGCTGCGCACCCAGCTCGAACTGGGCGGCAAGAACGCGGTCCTGGTGCTCGCGGACGCGGACCTGGACAAGGCGGTCAAGGCCACCGTGTTCGGCGCGTTCGGGCAGTCGGGGCAGCGGTGCAGCGCCACCTCCCGGGTCATCGTCGACCGTGCCGTCAAGGAGGAGTTCCTGTCGCGGCTGGTCGCCGAGGTGGCCCGGCTCAAGGTGGGGCCGGGCCTGTCGGAGGAGGCCACGATCGGCCCGGTCGTGAACGAGACCCGCATGCGCGCCTGCCTGGACGCGGTCAAGGCCGCACAGGAGGCCGGGGCCAAGGTCGCCGTCGGCGGCGAACGGCACACCGAGGGCGTGCCCGACGGCTGCTACGTCCAGCCGACCGTGCTGCGCGACGTGCCCTGGGACAGCGAGATCGCCCAGGAGGAGATCTTCGGCCCGGTGTTGTCCGTGGTGGACTGCGACGGCTTCGACGACGCCATGCGCATCTCCAACTCGGTCAGGTACGGCATGAGCGGCACGATCTTCACCCAGGACCCGGCGACCATCTTCGAGGCCCTGGACCGCTTCGAGGCGGGCATGCTGCACGTCAACCGGCCCGGCGTCGGCGCGTACGCGCACCTGCCCCACATGGGCGCCAAGTTGTCGCAGTTCGGCCCGCCCGAGTGCTCGCCGCAGGTCTGGGACTTCTACACCGAGTGGCGGTCGGCGTGCATAAGTTACTGACGGCCGCCGAGGCCGTCGCCCGGCACGTCCCCGCCGGGGCCGTCGTCGGGATGGGCGGCCAGAACATCAACCGCTGCCCGATGGCGCTGGTGCACGAGGTGATCAGGCAGGGGATCGGCGGGCTGACCGTGGTCGGCTGCAACCTGTCGCTGCCGCTCGACATGCTGGTGGCCGCGGGCCTGGTGGTCCGCACCGAGCAGGGCACCGGCAACCTGGAACGTTACGGCACGCTGTTCGCCTGGCGCCGGGCCGTCGAGCGCGGCGAGGTCGGCGTCGGCGACCACTCGCACCTGGCGATGGCCACCCGCTTCGCGGCGGGGGCCGTCGGCGTGCCCTTCCTGCCGACGCGCAGCCTGCTCGGCACCGACCTGCTGGCCGACCTGGTGTCGGACGGGGTGGCGGTGGAGTCGGCCGATCCGTGGACGGGGCAGCCGGTCGTGCTGCTGCGGGCGATGACACCGGACGTGGCGATCATCCACGCCAACCGCGCCGACCTGGCCGGGAACGTCGTGATCGAGGGGGTCACCTCCCACGAGGTGGACATGGTCAGGGCCGCCCGCGCCACGATCGTGTCGGCCGAGGAGGTGCTGCCCGCCGGGGCGTTCGCCGACCGGCCCGAGCGGGTCACCATCCCGGAGGCGTACGTGACGGCGGTCGTCCACCAGCCCTTCGGCGCCTTCCCGACCTCCGTCTACCGCGCGTACGACTTCGCCGAGCCGGAGATCAAGGAGTACCAGGCGCTGGGCCGGGCCGGGGACGCCGAGCTGCGCGAGTGGATCAGGGCCAACCTGGGCGCGTCCTTCGACGACCACCTCAGGGCCCGCGACCCGGCGGGCACGCTCAGGGCCGGGCTGACCGAGCAGATGGGGAGGCTGGTGTGAGCGCGTCCGGGGAGTGGACCGCCCTGCCGAGGGAGTTGCTGGTCGTCGAGGGCGCCCGGCAGATCCGCGACGGCGACCTGGTGATCGTCGGCACCGGCCTGCCATTGCTGGCCGCCACGCTCGCCCAGCGCACCCACGCGCCGGAGGCCAAGCTCGTCATCGAGTCGGGGGTGATGTTCCCGAAGGTCGTGCCGACGCCGGTGTCCGTGGTCGATCCGCGGCTGATGCGCGGCGCCGCGCGGCACGGGTCGCTGTTCGAGGCGCTGGGCGGGCTGGTGCAGCGCGGGCTGGTCCGTACGGGCTTCCTCGGCGGGGCCCAGGTGGACGAGTACGCCAACATCAACTCCACCTGGGTCCCGAGACCGGACGGCTCGCGGGTGCGGCTGCCCGGCAGCGGCGGCGCCAACGACATCGCCAGCCACTGCCGGCAGGTGGTGATCCTGACCGACCACGAGAAGCGGCGTTTCCCCGCCCGCTGCGACTACGTCACCAGCCCGGGGTTCCTGGGCGGGCCGGGGGAGCGGGCCAAGGCCGGGCTCGGGCCGTTGCGCGTCAAGGTCGTCACCGACCTGTGCGTGATGGAGGCCGAGGACTCGGCGCTGACCGTGACGGCGCTCATGCCGGGGGCGAGCGTCACGGACGTCCTAGACAACACCGGCTTTACCCCGAAATTTCGGGACTCGTTGGAAATTGTGGTGCCGCCGGACCCCGAGGACCTCCGCCTGCTGCGCGAGGAGATCGATCCGGCGTGCGTGTACTTCCCTGAAAGGAAAGGCCGTTGACCGACAAGAAGCCGTTCGCCTGGGAGACGGCGATCGCCTGGAAGAACAAGGACCGGATCGTCGTGCGCGGGTACGACGTGAACGAGCTGACCGGCAACATCTCCTTCGCCGAGCACTTCCACCTGGTGCTGCGCGGCGAGCTGCCGACGCCCGAGGTGGGCCGGATGACCGAGGCGATCCTGGTGAACATGGCCGAGCACGCCATGTCGCCGTCCTCGGCCACCGTGCGCTTCGCCACCTCCGGCGGCGCCGAGCTGAACGCGGCCGTCGCGGCGGGCGTCGCCGGCATCGGCCGCCTGCACGGCACCGCCGACCGGCCCGCCGAGATGTTCCTCGCGGTCGGGGAGCGGGCCGAGCGCGACGGGCTGAGCGACGAGGAGGCCGCCGCCAAGGTCGTCGCCGAGATGCGCGAACGCCGCGAGCGCATGCCCGGGTTCCACCACGCCCAGCACATCCGCGACCCGCGTACCGTCCGCCTGCTGGAGTTGTCGGACGAGCTGGGCGTCACCGGCCGGTACGTCCGCATCGCCCGCGCGATGGAGGACGCCACCGAGGGCGTCTTCGGCCGCCGCATCTGGCTCAACGGCCCCGGCTCGATGGGCTGTGTCGGCCTCGACATGGGGTACGAGCCGCTGCAGCTCAAGGCCATGTTCATCGTGTGCAGGTCGTTGTCGCTGTGCGCGCACTCGATCGAGGAGATGACCAGGGAGAAGGGCTGGCGGGCCTCCGCCAACTCCGACATGGTCCAGCCGCTGGACCTGTCGATGCAGGGGCCGGACCACTACGACGGCCCGGCCGACCGCACCCTGGCCTGACCGCGCCTGGCCTGACCGCGCCTCCGCGCCGCCCCTTGACACCCGCGTCCCCACTGGAGGAGCGTGGGTGTCCCAAGGGTGTTCCGTATACGGAACGAGGCACGGAGGTGCGGTCATGCGGCCCAATTCCCGGTTCGCGCAGGTGCAGCCGTTCGACATCGACAAGGTGGCCGCGGCCGCCGGGGCGGACGCCGACGTCCTGCGCCTGGAGAACCTCGACACCGACGTCCCGCCCCCGCCGTCCGCCGTGGCCGCGACCAGGCGGTCGCTGGAGGAGGGGACGGGCAACAGCTGGCTGCCGTTCACCGGGCTGCCGGTGTTGTGCCAGGCGGTCGCCGCCGAGCTGCGGACGCGTACCGGGCTCGACTACGACCCCTTGCGGCAGGTGTGCATCACCTCCGGTGGGACGTCGGCGGTGATGCCCGTGCTGCTGGCCACGACCGAGCCGGGCGAGCCCGTGCTGCTCACCGACCCCACCTACGCCGGCCTGCTGCAGCGGGTGCGGCTGTCGGGCGCGCGCCCGCACCTGGTGCCGCTGCTGGTGCAGGACGGGCGCTGGCGGCTGGACCGCGAGGCGCTCGCCCGGGTGCCCGCCGCGGCGGCGTTGCTGCTGATGAGCCCGTCGATGCCGTCGGGCGTGGTCTTCGACCGGGAGGACTGGCAGGCGGTCGCGCGGGTGTGCGAGCGTACGGGCGCGTACCTGATCTACGACGCCGCCATGGAGCGCATCGTCTTCGACGGCCGGCCGCGGATCAACCCCTGCCAGGTGGACGGCCTGGCCGAGCGCACGATCATCATCGGATCGATGTCCAAGGAGTACCGGATGATCGGCTGGCGGATCGGCTGGGTCGCCGGCCCGGCCGACATCATGTCCCGGATCATGGTCGCGACCATCTACAACACCACCGTGGCCAGCGGATACCACCAGTACGGCGCCGCCGCCGCGCTCACCGACCCGGCCGGCGCGGGGGTGGCGGAGGCGGCGGCCGAGTACCAGGCCCGCCACGACACCGTGCTCGCGCAGCTCGACGGGCTGCCGGTGGTCCGGGCGGGCGGCGGCTGGTCCGTCCTGGTGGACGCCGAAGCCATGGGGCTGACCGCCGAGGACCTGTCGGCCCGCCTGCTGGAACGCGGACGCGTGGCGGCCACCCCCATGACGGCCTGGGGCGAGAGCGTGGCGCCCCGGTACGTCCGCCTGGTCTACAGCGCCGAGCCGGTCGGCCGCCTGTCGGAGCTGCGGGCCCGCTTCGACGCGGCGCTGTCCTGACCCGGGACGGCGTGGGTCAGCGGGCCAGCCGGTCGCGCAGGAAGGACTCGAACGTGCGCAGGCCGGGGTGGCGGGCGCGGAGCGCGGCGATGTCGGCCTGGTAGCCGCTCTCCAGGAACCACTCGTACATGCGCTCCCCGCCGGGCGCGGTCTGCTCGAACCGGGTGGGCGTGCCGGTGACCCGCTGGTAGACCGCGGCGATCTCCGCGCCGGTGAGCTCCTCGCTCGCGATCTCCAGCGCCCGGCCCGCGTACTCCTCGGGACGCTCGAACGCCTCCGCGGCGAAGTGGGCGATGTCCTCGGGCGCGACGAGCTGCATGCGCCGGAACGGCAGCGCGATGACCCGCTCGTCCCCGGCGGGCTCGGCGTAGTACAGCAGGTTCGTCATGAAGAACGTCGGGCGCAGCACCGTGGCCCGCAGGCCCAGCTCGGCGATGTGCCGCTCGATCGCCCACTTGCCGGCGAAGTGCTCGATGCCGGTGTCGCGTTCGGCGCCGCCGACCGAGCTGTGGACCAGGTGCGCCAGGCCCAGCCCGGCGGCCAGGTCGGCGACGGCGACGCCCTGGCGCACCTCGCGGGCCAGCTCCTCCGCCGTCACGGCCAGGGCCTGCACGCTGAACACGCCGTGCACGCCGGTCATGGCCGCCCGGAGCGAGGCGGGGTCGTCCAGGTCGCCCTTGGCCAGGGTGGCGCCGAGCGCGGCCAGGGCCTGGGCGGCGTCCGAGGCCGGGTCCCTGACCAGGGCGCGGACCGTCCAGCCGCGCGCCAGCAGCGTCCGGGCCACCGCGCCGCCCTGGTTGCCGGTGGCGCCGGTGACCAGGATCGTCCTGGCCCGCGCGGGCAGCAGCAGGGACTTCCCGGTGATCGCGCGAGCCTCGACGGCGGCGTGCGCCTCGGCCGCCGACTCCAGGGGCAGCACGTTGCCGACCGTGGGACGCAGGCGGCCGGCGGCGGCCAGCTCCAGAGCCTCACTGGCCAGCTCGCGCGGGTCGGCCGCGGGCCAGGCGACGGCGGTCACGCGGGGGCGGGGGTGGTCATCGGGCCGCCGGCCATGCCGTACGCGCTGAGCCGGCCGCCGTCCTTCAGCAGGTCCTGTGCCTGGGCGCCGATCTCGCCGCCCACGCCGTCGAAGACGACGTCGAGGCCGCCGGTCGCGGCGCGCACCTCGTCGGCCCAGCCCGGGGCGGTGTAGTCGACCGTCAGCTCGGCGCCGAGGCGCGCGGCCAGGTCGCGCTTGTCGGCGCTGCCGGCCGCGCCGACCACGCGCGCGCCCGCGGCGCGGGCGAGCTGCACCAGCAGGCTGCCCACCCCGCCGCCGGCCGCCTCCACCAGCACCCACTCGCCGGGCCGCGGCGCGGCGGCACGGACGAGCCCCACGGCGGTGCGCCCGTCGGCCAGCAGCGCCACGGCCTCGCGCGGCGACAGCCCGGCGGGCACCGGGATCAGGTCCTCGGCGGCGGCCACCGCCAGCTCGGCGTAGCCGCCGTACCCGCCGAGCGTGGTGACCACCAGGGAGCCCGTCAGCGCCGCGTCCACACCCTCGCCCACCGCCAGGACGGTGCCCGCCACCCCGTTGCCCAGCACCGCGGGCAGCTCGGCCGCGCGCGGCCCACGTCCGGCGCGCACCTGCGTCTCCACGAACGTGACGCCCGCGACCGCCACCTCGACCAGCACCTGACCCGGCCCCGGAACGGGGTCGGGCACCTCCTCCACCACGAGCGACCCCGGGCCGCCGATCTCCCGCAGAACCACCGCACGCATGACAGACCTCCTATATCGGAGCGCTTCGCTCCGAAAAGAACCGTATATCGGAGCACAGCGCTCCGCAATATCCTGTACGGCATGGCAGGACGCGGCAGGCAGGCCGAGGCGGCGCGGAACGATCTGCGGCTGCTCCAGGCGGCCCACGAGGTGTTCACGACCCAGGGGTTCGACGCGCCGGTCTCGGCCATCGCCAGGCAGGCGGGCGTCGGCATGGGCAGCCTCTACCGGCGCTACCGCACCAAGGAGGAGCTGCTCCAGCGGCTGTGCCTGATCGCCATGGAACGCGTGGTCGACAACCTTGAGTCGGCCCTGGCCGAGCCCGACCCGTGGACCGGGCTGGAGGCGTACGTGCGCGCCTGCGTCGCCGGCCGCTCCGGCGCGCTGGCCCCGGTGGCGGGCACGATCGAGGTCACCGACGAGATGTGGCGCACCTCCCGCCGGGCCACCGAGCTGGCCGGCACGCTCGTCGCCAGGGCCCGCGAGGCCGGCGCGCTGCGGCCCGACGCGACCACGCTCGACGTCTCCCTGCTCATCGAGCAGTTCAGCAGGCCCGCCCCCGGCCCGCCGAGCGAGGAGCACCAGCGGGTCAAGGAGCGCCTGCTGGCCATCGCGCTCGACGGCCTGCGCGCCCCCGGCGCGACCCCGCTGCCCGGCGAGCCACCGAGCGCGGAGTGGTACGAAGGGCGCTGGCGGACCGCCCCGTAGGTCTACGGTGGGACGGTGGCCTTCAATGACCTGCTGAAAGACCTCCAAGACAGCGCCGGAGCACAGGCCGCGGGCATCAGGCGCGGCTACGGCGGCCCGCCCGCCCGGACGATGAGCGTGCGCTCGGGCCCGGCCCGGCTGCGCTGCGCCTCGCTGCTCAAGCCGCTCTACGCCTGGGTGGCCGCCGACCACATCGACGACACCGACCGCTGGCGCCGCCACGCCGAGCCGGCCGTGGTCGTCTCCTCCAACGCCGACACGCTCAGCCTCTGGCTGTCCATCGGCCCCCGCGTGCTGCTGGACGACCTCTACCGGCGCACCGGCGTCCGGTGGGCGCAGCCGGGCGGCGACCCGTCGCGCTTCGGCTCGGTGGAGGTGTCGGCCGAGGAGGTCGCCGCCGCCTACACCGTGTTCGCGCAGGCCGCGGCGGCGGGCGACCCGGTGGCGGCCACCGTCCTGGCGTGGATGCGGCAGGTGGCGGGCGAGCAGACGTTCGGCGCCCGCGAGGCGCTCGGCTCGCCCGACGCCGGGGTCAAGTGCGGCTGGTACGGCGCCCCCGACGAGACCTGCCTGCGCACCCACGCCGTCGCCGTCCTGCCGCGCGGCGGCACCCGGGCCACCGTGGTCGTGGCGATGACCGCGCTGCCCTACACCGGCGAGCGCGACCGCGAGTCCTACCACGCCCGCATCGCCCAGGGCCTGCCGGTCGAGTCCGTGCACGAGGGCCTGGCCGGGCCGTTGCTGCGGGGTCTGATGTCCACCACGCTGGCCGAGCTGGGACACAAGCCCCGATAAGGTCGTGATCGTGCTGATCACAGTGCTGGGCGGATGCGGGGCCTAGCCGGCGGCGCGCAGGGCGGCCACCACGTCGGCCAGCTCCGGCGGCTCGACGCCGTACGGCATCTCCTCGGCCCAGGTGTGACCGCGGTAGACGCCGAGCTCCTCCTCCGTGAGCGCGGCGGGGGTCACCCGCGGGCGCGCCTCGTCGAACGTGGCCAGGAAGAACGGCTCGGTCTTCACGTAGCGCACGCCCAGCCAGGAGAAGTCGCGCTCGACGTCCACCCAGTGCTCGCCGACGGCCGAGCCGGGCAGCCCGGTCTCCTCGGCCAGCTCGCGCCGGGCGGCCTCCAGCGCCGTCTCGCCCGGGTCGAGGCCGCCGCCCGGCGGTTCCCACACGTCGGCGCCGCTGACCGGGTCGTACCAGTGCATGAGCAGGACGCGCCCGTCGCGGTCGAGGCAGACGACGCGGGCGGCAGGACGTTGGCTGCTGCCCATTTGGGCCCCCTTTTCCCTCTATGGCGTCCATCGGAAAGACGCTATTCACGCACCCGCCTGACGCTGGAGATCCTTCAGCCGGATCACCCCAGCACTCAGCGAGGAGTACGTCCATGCAACGATGGCGCATCCTGCCCGCTCTCGTGGCCGCGGCCGTGTCGGTCCCCGCGCCGGCGGCCCTGGCGAACCAGGCGGCCGATCCCGCACCCGCTCCCGAGGGCAAGGTGCTCAACGGCGCGACCGCCCTGGCCGCGCCCGTGCCCGTCCCCGACGTCCCGAACGGCATCAGCGCTGACAAGGTCCTGGTCATCGGCCTCGACGGCCTGCGCCACGACCGCATCGCCCCCGCCGACGCCCCCAACCTCGACGCCCTGATCGGCGGCGGCACGTTCGGGACCAGCCTGCTCTACACCAGCCCGATGGCCGCCACCTCCAGCGGCCCCGGCTGGTCCACGATCGCCACCGGCGTCTGGCCCGACCTGCACGGCGTCAAGGACAACACCTTCGCCGGCAAGCACTACGACCGGTACCCCGACTTCCTGACCAGGCTGGAGAACACCGGCACCGGCTACTCCACCTACGCCGCCCTCGACTGGAAGCCGCTCGCCGACCAGGGCACGTTCGGCCCCCGGATCGACGCCAGGGTGGTCCTGGACGGCGACGCCGACGGCTACCCGGCCGAGGACGAGCGCCTCACCCAGGTCAGCGAGACCGTCCTGCGCACGAAGAACCCGGACGCCTCCTTCGTCTACCTGGGCGCCATCGACATCGCCGGGCACGACAGCGGCGCCGCCTCGGCCGCCTACCTGGCCGCCGTCCACGACGCCGACGCCCGGATCGGCCGGCTGCTGGCCGCGGTCAGGGCCAGGCCGACGTACGGGGCCGAGCGCTGGACGGTGATCGTGGCCACCGACCACGGGCACACCGACGCGGGCGGCCACGGCGGGTCCTCGATCGAGGAGCGCCGCACGTTCGTCCTGGCCTCCGGGCCGGGCATCGCCGCCGGGGCGCGGCCGGCCGACACGCGCCTGGTGGACGTGACGGCCGCGGTCTTCACCGGGCTGCGGCTGGCCGTGCCGGGCGGGATCGACGGCCGGCGCGTCGACACCAGGACCGGCGACGCGTTCGAGGGCGTCGCGCTGTCCGGCAGGACCGACGAGACCGGCATCCCGGTCGGCGTGCTCGGCTACTCGCACACGCCGCCCGCGGGCTGGGCGGTGGACGCGTCCAGGATGCCGTCGGGAGGCGTTCAGGAGTGGCGCGGCTGGGCGTTCAGCACGGACGAGTTCTGGTCGCGGGCGGCCCGTGACCAGCAGCGGGAGCTGAACGTCCGATCCAGGGGCACCTTCGCGGTGGCCGACTCCGACGAATGGGACGACAAGTCGCACGGCACCGGGACGTTCGACTCGACGCTCGTCTCGCCCGCCTACACCGTGACCGGCCGGGCGTCCGTCACCCTCGCCTACGCCACCCACTACCGCGTGGACGGCGCGCAGAAGGCACAGGTGCTCGTGTCGTTCGACGGCGGCGCGGACACGCTGGTGAAGAACTACACGGCCGACGCGGTCGCCAGGAACGAGTCGCTGAAGGTGACCGTGCCGGCCGGGGCCAGGTCGATGAGGGTCAGGTTCCACTACTTCGACGCGACCAACAACTGGTACTGGGCGGTGGACGACCTGCGCGTCTCCTGACCGCGCGGGCGGGGGCCCCGCCTTCGGGCGGGGTTCCCGGTCAGGGGTTGCGGGCGGCGATGGAGGCGTTGAGCGCGGTGGCGAAGGCCGTCCAGCCGACGTAGGGCAGCAGGGCCAGCCCGGCGCGGCGGTCGGCGCGCAGGAAGCGGCGCAGCAGCACGAGGTTGGCCGCGTCGAGCGCCACGATGTCGGCCAGCGCCAGGCGCGGGGAGCGGGCGCCGAAGAACAGCGGGGTCCAGGCGGCGTTGAGCGCCAGGTTGGCGCCCAGGGCGCGGGCCAGGCCGGCGCGGTCGTCGCCCGAGGTCAGGGCGCGCGCGCCGGCGTAGGCGATCAGGGCGTAGACCGGCGTCCAGACCAGGCCGAACGCCTGCTTGGGCGGCTGCCAGCGGGGCTTGCGCAGCCGGCGGTACCAGGCCGAGCCCGAGGAGGTGGCCAGGCTGCCGAGCGTGGCCGTGGCGGTGACCGCGGCCGTCGTGGCGAGGAGGTTACGGGCGAACGGGCGCATCTGCATGGGCCTGCCCCTACCCGCCAGGGCCGCCGCATGCCCTAGGCGCCCTCCGGCTCCTCGACGACGAGGGCGAGCAGGCCGGGGAAACGTTCGTCGAACTCCGCGCGGCGCAGCCGGTTGAGCCGGCGGGTGCCTTCGTCGCGCTGCTCCAGCAGGCCGACCTGGCGCAGCACCCCGAAGTGGTGGCTGAGCGTGGACTTGGCCACCGGCAGGTGGGCGAACGTGCCGCAGGCGCGGGCCCAGTCGGGCTCCTCGGCCAGCTCGCGGACGATGCGGCGGCGGACCGGGTCGCCGAGCGCGTCGAGGGCGGCCTGCAGCGACACCTCGACGGGAGAGGTGTGGGTCAGGCCGCGCGTTCTGTTCGATGGCGGTCGAACATTGGTGTAGTGTTCCATCTCGATCGAACATTCTAGTCGAGGGAGCGGTCATGGAGACCGGGCACTTCGGGGTGTGGCATCCGCTGTTCGGCAAGGCCCCCGCCGAGCAGGCGCGGCGCGCGGCGGCCGAGATCGAGCGGCTGGGCTACGGCTCCGTGTGGATCAACGAGGGCCGGCAGAGCAAGGAGCCGCTCACCACCGCGGCCGTCCTGCTGGCCGCCACCACCCGCGTCGCGGTCGCGACCGGCATCGCCAGCATCTGGGGCCGCGACGCGACGGGCATGACGGCGGGCGCGAAGACGCTGGCCGACGCCTTCCCGGGCCGTTTCGTGCTGGGCATCGGGGTCAGCCACGGCCCGCTGGTCGGCAGCCGCGGCCACGCCTACGACAAGCCGCTGAGCGCGATGCGCGCCTACCTCGACGGCATGGACGCCGCCGAGGAGGGCCTGCCCGAGGCGAGGGCGCCCCGGCTGCTGGCGGCGCTGCGGCCCCGGATGCTGGAGCTGTCCAGAGACCGGGCCGACGGCGCCCACACCTACTTCGTGCCGCCCGAGCACACCGAGCAGGCCCGCCGCGTCCTCGGCGCGAGCCGGCTGCTGGTGCCCGAGCAGGCCGTGGTGCTGGAGACCGACCCGGCAAGGGCCCGCGAGATCGCCCGCGCCCACCTGGCCTACTACCTGACCCTGCCCAACTACCTGGGCAACCTGCGCGCCCTGGGCTTCACCGACGACGACTTCGCCGGCGGCGGCAGCGACCGGCTGGCCGACGCCATCGTGGCCTGGGGCGACGAAGGGCAGGTCGCCGCGCGGCTGCGGGCCCACCTCGACGCCGGGGCCGACCATGTGGCCGTCCAGCCGCTGTCACCGGGCGGCCCCGACCTCGACGACGCCCTGAGCCGGCTCCAGCGCCTGGCCCCGGCCCTCGGCCTCTGATCGGGGCAGGCGGGTCCGGCGGGTCGGTTTGACTTAGAGCGCACTTCACTTCGTAACGTCGGTCCCATGACAACGCCTCAGCACAGGATCGGTTCGGGTTTCGGCGCGCGCAGCACCGCGGACGAGGTGCTCAAGGGCATCGACCTCACCGGCAGGGTCGCGCTCGTCACCGGCGGCTACTCCGGCCTCGGCCTGCAGACCACGCGCGCGCTCAGCGGGGCCGGCGCCCATGTCGTCGTCCCGGCCCGGCGCCGCGGCGCGGCCGAGGAGGCCCTGGCCGGCATCGACGGCGTCGAGGTGGGCGAGCTCGACCTGGGCGACCTCGACAGCGTGCGCCGCTTCGCCGAGGAGTTCCTGGCCTCCGGCCGCGACCTGCACCTCGTGATCAACAACGCGGGCATCATGGCCTGCCCCGAGACGCGGGTCGGCCCCGGCTGGGAGGCCCAGTTCGCCACCAACCACCTCGGCCACTACGCGCTGGTCAACCGCCTGTGGCCGGCCGTCGAGCGCGGCGGCGGCCGGGTCGTGGCCGTCTCCTCCGGCGGCCACCGGCGCTCCGGCATGCGCTGGGACGACGTGATGTTCGAGCACGGCTACGACAAGTGGCAGGCGTACGGCCAGGCGAAGACGGCCAACGTGCTGTTCGCCGTGCACCTCGACGCCCTGGCCAAGGACGCGGGGGTGCGGGCGTTCGCGGTGCACCCCGGCGGCATCCTCACCCCGCTCCAGCGCCACCTGACCAAGCAGGAGATGGTCGAGGCGGGCTGGATCGACGAGCAGGGCAACCTGCTCAATCCCGGCTTCAAGAGCCCTGAGCAGGGCGCGGCCACCCAGCTGTGGGCGGCCACCTCCCCGCAGCTCGACGGCATGGGCGGCGTCTACTGCGAAGACTGCGACATCGCCGAGCGGGCCGACGGCTCCGGCGGCGGGGTGCATCCCTACGCCACCGACCCCGAGCAGGCCGCCCGCCTGTGGCGGTTGTCGGCCGAGCTGACCGGCGTCGACGCCTTCGCCGGGCGGACGGCCTGACGGTCAGCGTTTCATGGCGCCGTCGGCGATGGCGTCCGCCGCCTCGCCGATGGCCATGCCCACGATCTCCAGGCGGCGTACCAGCTCGCGCTGCTTGAGCGCGTTCGAGGTGACCTCGCCGGAGAAGATCCGGGAGATCTCGTACTGGTACATGCGCCGGATCGCGCCGCCGGCCTTCTTGGCCTCCAAGGCGTCCTGCACCACCGCCGAGGGCCGGGCGGCCAGGCCGCGCACGGCGCTCTCCAGGGCGTCGATGCCCACGATGACCTGGTCGAGCAGCGGCGTGAAGCGGATCTGGTCGGGCACCCGGTACAGGTGCGACTCGCGCACGAAGTCCCGGAGCGAGTCCAGCACGTCGTCGATCGAGCGCGACAGGCGGAACAGGTCCTCGGGGTCGATGGGCGTGACCAGCGCGGTCTTGAGCTCCTCGACCAGGCGGGCGCGCTCCTCGTCGCCGAGGTGCTCGATCGCGCGCATCCGCTCGTGCGCGCCGGTCCTGCCGACCTCGCCGCCGATCATGGCCATCGCCAGCCAGGCGCCCTGCTTGGTGGCCTTGAGCTGGCCGAGCAGGGCGCCGGTGAGCGCGCCGTCCATGCGGCCGGTCATGAGGTCCCGGATCCGGCGCCATCGCTTCACCACGTCCCCCTCAGCCCCTTCAGGACGAACGCCGCCGTCGCGGCCAGCAGCGCGCTCAGCGGGAGCGTCAGCAGCCAGGCCACGACGATCCTGACGGCGGCGTACCAGCGGACCCGGCCGCCGCCCTGCGCGACCCCGGCGCCGACCAGCCCGCCGGCCACGGCCTGGGTCATGCTCACGGGCATACCCAGCGCGGCGCAGGCGAGCACGGCGGTGCCCGCGGCCAGTTCGGCGGCGACGCCGTGCGCGGGCCGGGAGACGATGATCTCGCGGCTCAGCGTACGGCCCGCCCTGGGCAGCCCGTAGAGCGCGCCGAGCCCGAACAGCACCGCCACCAGCGAGGTGCAGGCCAGGGGCGCGCCCTGGAAGCCGAGCGCGATCATGAAGACGGCCAGCATCTTCTGCCCGTCGTTGGCCGCGTAGGCGAGCGTCTGGAGCAGGAACCCGGCCCAGTGCCAGCGGGCCAGGCCGGGCGCGTCGGTCACCCGTACGAGCAGCCGGATGAGCAGCCACGACAGCAGCGCCCCCACGAACGGCGCGGCCAGCCCGAAGGCCAGCACGAGCGCCACCGAGCCGGCCGACACCGGCAGCCCCCACCCCAGCCCGGCCCCGGTGAGCCCGCCCACCACGGCCAGCGTGAGGCTGGTCGGCCGGCCCTTCGCGCTGAGCGTGAACACCACCGCCAGTGCGCAGAGCACGGCCACCGTCATCGCGGCCTGGCCACCGGGGGCGTGGAAGCCCGCCAGCCGGTTCACGAACGTCAGCGCCACCTGGTGGGTGACCAGCGGGACCACCGTGACGAACAGCACCAGCGAGAGGATGCCGACGGCCGGCCTGATCACCGGCAGCTTGAGCCCGGTCGCCAGCAGCGCCCCGCCGTCGTTGATCCCGGACACGACGGCGAACAGCCCCGCGACCCCGATCAGTACGACGGTCTCCAACGGCACGTGCCCCATCCCAGTCGGCGCTGCTCAGCACGGACAAGCCCGATTCCCTTATGGCCCTCATAGGGGAAAGGCGGCTGTCCCATGCGGCGCCACCCCGGATAGCGTCCGTAATGCCCGATAACTACCCAAGATCGAGTGGATTGATGGACGAAGAACTCATTCTGTTGAATCCCGGGCCCGCATGTACGTCGAAGCGGGTCAAGGACGCCCTGCTTCGCGGCGACCTCTGCCACCGCGAGCCCGAGTTCACGGAGTTGCTGTTCAGGATCCGCGAGGCCCTGCCCCGGTGCCTGAACCTGGCCGGCACGCACGAGGCGCTGCTGGTCACCGGGTCGGGTACCGCGGCCATGGAGATGGCGGTCATCAGCTCCGTCCGCGCGGGACGTGGCGTGCTCGTCGTGAACAACGGCGTCTACGGCGACCGGATGATCAAGATCGCGAAGGCGCACGGCATCCCGTTCCACGAGGTCGGGAGCGACTGGACGGTCCCGGCCGACCCCGAGGCCGTCCGGGCGGCGCTGGCCGGGCGCGACGACGTGGACGCCGTGGTCTGCGTGCACCACGAGACCACGACCGGCCTGATCAACCCGATCAAGGAGATCGGCGAGGTGGTGGCCGAGCACGGCGCGCTGTTCGTGATCGACGCGATCAGCGGCACCGCGATCGAGGACCAGGACCTGGCAGAGGTCAGGGCGGACGTCGTCTGCGGCACCGCCAACAAGGGCCTGCACGGGCTGCCCGGCATGTCGTTCATCCTGTGCAGCGAGGCGGCGATCGAGCGGATCCAGGAGGCGCCCGCGCGCAGCCTCTACCTCAACGCCGCCAGCTACCTGGCCGGTCAGCGCAAGGGCGACGTGCCGTTCACCCCGGCCGTGCAGGTCTGCTACTCCCTCGACGAGGCGATCAAGGAGTACGAGGAGGCGGGCGGCTTCGCGGCGCGGACCCGGCTGTACCGCGAGCGGGCGGCCCTCGTCCGCGGCCAGTTCGCCCGTCTCGGCCTGAAAATCCTCGTTGATGAACAATTCAGGTCAAACACCGTAACAATGCTTCATCTCCCCGAAAACGTAACTTATGCGGCGCTTCACGATGAGCTCAAAAAGCGCGGTTACGTTATCTACGCCGGTCAGGGGCAACTTTCCGCGGACTTCTTCAGGATCTGCACGATGGGCGAGATCCCCTGGCACCGGCTGGAACAGCTCGAGGACGCGCTCCGAGAGTCGATCGAGGCAGCTAGGGGTTAACGACGACATGCAGCTCAACCTGCACCGGCTCTGGATCTTCATGACGGTCGTGGAGTGCGGCGGCTTCTCGGCCGCGGCGCAGAAGCTCTACCTCAGCCAACCGTCCGTGTCACACCAGGTCAGGCAGCTTGAGCAGGCGCTGCGCGCCACGCTGATCGACCGCAGCGGCGCCCGCATCAGGCTCACCCCCGAGGGCGAGGTGATGCTGGAGTACGCCAAGCGGGTGTTCCTGCTGGCCGACGAGGCCGTGGCCGCCATCCGGCAGGTCTCCGGGCTGCAGACCGGCAAGCTGGTCGCGGGAGGCACCACCACCGTCGGCACGTACCTCCTGCCGCCGTTGCTGGCCGCCTTCCGCGACCGTCATCCGGGCATCGAGCTCGGCATCCAGGTCGGCAACGGCCAGCGGGTCGAGCGCGGCCTGGTGGACGGCGAGATCGGCGTCGCGGTGCTGGCCGGCGAGCCCGGCGCGGCGCAGCTCGTCAGCGAGCCGATCCTGGAGGACCGGCTCGTCGTCATCACCCAGCCGGGCCACCGGCTGTCCAGCAGAGGCCGCGCCGAGCCCGCCGACCTGACGGGCGAGTTCTTCCTCATCCGCGAGCCCGGCTCCTCCACCCGCGAGCTGCAGGAGCAGGCGCTGGAGACGTGGGGGCTCGAAGAGGCCGGCCGCAGCGAGATCTGGGGCCCGGAGACGATCAAACAGGCGGTCGCCGCGGGGCTCGGCGTCTCGCTGGTGTCCGAGCACTGCGTCGAGCAGGAGCTCGCCGACGGGCGGCTGGCGGCCCTGGAGGTGCTGCCCGCGCCCCAGCCCCGCCCCATCGTGCTGGCCCACCGCCGCGACCGGCTGCTGGGGCCCGCCGAGCAGGCGTTCATCGCCATGCTGCGCAACGTCCGCAGCTGGCCGGGGATCAATCGCTTGAGGAGCATCTCTTGACATCCCTGCCCTCCCGGGCACAGGTCGTGATCATCGGTGGCGGCATCGCGGGCTGCAGCGTGGCCTACCACCTGGCCGAGCTGGGCTGGACCGACGTCGTGCTGCTCGAACAGGGACAGCTCTCCTGCGGCACCACCTGGCACGCCGCCGGGCTCGTCGGCCAGCTCCGCAACACCGAGAGCATGACCAGGCTGATCAAGTACAGCACCGACCTGTACGCCCGCCTGGAGGCCGAGACCGGCTTCGGCACCGGCTGGAGGCAGTGCGGCAGCGTCAGCGTGGCCCGCACCCCCGAGCGCATGACCCAGCTGCGGCGCACCGCGGCCGCCGCCCGGAACTACGGCATCCAGGCCGAGGTCGTCAGCCCGCGCGAGGCCGGCGAGCTGTGGCCGGTCATGCGCACCGACGACCTGGTGGGCGGCGTCTGGCTGCCCGGCGACGGCAAGGCCAACCCGTCGGACCTCACGCAGGCGCTGGCCAGGGGCGCCCAGCGGCACGGCGTCCAGGTGATCGAGCGGGTCCGCGTCACCGGCGTCACCGTGCGCGACGGCGCCGTGCGCGGCGTGCACACCTCCGAGGGCCACATCGAGACGGAGGTGCTGGTCAACTGCGCCGGACAGTGGGCCAAGGAGGTCGGCAGGATGGCCGGCGCGACCGTCCCGCTGCACTCGGCCGAGCACTACTACGTGGTGACCGAACGCATCCCCGGCGTGCGCCCCGACCTGCCCGTGCTGCGCGACCCCGACGGGTACGCCTACCTCAAGGAGGAGGTCGGCGGCCTGGTCGTGGGCGGCTTCGAGCCGGACGCCAAGCCCTGGGGCATGGACGGCATCCCCCACCCCTTCGAGTTCCAGCTCCTGGAGGAGGACTGGGACCAGTTCGCGATCATCATGGAGAACGCGATCCAGCGCGTCCCGGCGTTGGAGAGCGCCGGGGTCAGGATGTTCTACAACGGGCCGGAGAGCTTCACGCCCGACAACATGTTCCTGCTGGGCGAGACCCCCGAGGTGCGCGGCCTGTTCGTCGGCGCCGGGTTCAACTCGGCCGGCATCGCCTCGGCGGGCGGCGCCGGCCGCGCGCTGGCCGAGTGGATCGTGCACGGCGAGCCGACCGGCGACCTGTGGCCCGCCGACATCCGGCGTTTCGCCCGCTGGGCCGGCAACGACACCTGGCTGCGCGACCGGGTCACCGAGACGCTGGGGCTGCACTACGCGATGCCCTGGCCGGACCGGGAGCCGCGGACCGCCCGGCCGCTGCGCCGCTCGCCGGTGCACCACCTGCTTGCCGAGGCGGGGGCGTGCTTCGGATCGAAGATGGGCTGGGAGCGGGTCAACTACTTCGGGCCCGCCACGCCGTCCACGTTCGGGCGGCCGGGATGGCAGCCGTACGTGGACGCCGAGGTGGCGGCGTGCCGGAACGCGGCGGCGCTGTTCGACCAGACCGCCTTCTCCAAGTTCGTCCTCAAGGGGCCCGAGGCCATGGAGGCGTTGCAGTGGCTGTGCACCGCCGACGTGGACGTCGAGCCCGGCCGGGTCGTCTACACCGGCCTGCTCAACGACCGGGGCGGCTACGAGTCGGACCTGACGGTGACGCGCGTGGCCCGCGACGAGTACCTGATCGTGACCGGCTCGGCCCAGACCACCAGGGACTTCGACCACATCTCCAAGGGCCTCGGCGACCGGCGGGCGGTCCTGGTGGACGTCACCGGCGCGTACGCGGTCTTCGGCGTGATGGGCCCCTCGTCCAGGACGATCCTGCAGTCGATGTCGAAGTCCGACTTCTCCGCCTTCGACTTCGGCACGTCCCGCCTGGTCGACCTCGGCCACGCCACCGTACGCGCCACCCGCGTCACGTACGTGGGCGAGCTGGGCTGGGAGTTGTACGTGCCCGCCGAGTTCGCCGTCACCGTGCACGAGACCCTCATGGGCGCCGGCGGGCTGACCCAGGCCGGCCACTACGCCATCGAGGCCATGCGCATCGAGAAGGGCTACCGCGCCTGGGGCCGCGAGCTGGGCCCCGAGGTCACCCCCGCGGCCGCCGGACTACGTTTCACCTGCAAGAAGAGCGGCGGCTACCGGGGAGCGCGGCACGCATTGGAGACGCCGTCGCGCAGGGTAGTCTCGATCGTGCTGGACGACCCCGCCGCACACCTGTGGGGCGGCGAGTCCCTGCTGTCCGACGGCGTCCTGGTGGGCTACGTCACCTCGGCGGCCCACAGCCCCACGCTCGGCAGGTCCGTGGCGCTGGGCTTCGTCACCGAGGTCTCGCACGAAGGCGGCGTCACGCTGGAGAAGGTGGCGGTCGACGTGGCCGGTGACCTGTACTCTGCCCAGATCAGCCTCAAGGCGCCCTACGATCCCACGTCCGCGAGAGTGAAGGCATGAGCAGCCACGCCGAGTACATCCTGACCCTGTCCTGCCCCGACCGCCCCGGCGTGGTGGCCGCCGTCTCCGGCCTGCTGGCGGTGCACGGGTGCAACATCATCGAGAGCCAGCAGTTCGGCGACCGGGTCGCTCAGCGGTTCTTCATGCGCGTGCAGTTCTCCGGCCCGCTCGGCGAGGACGAGCTGGGCGCCGCCTTCGCCGCCCTGGCCCCCGACTTCGCCATGGAGTTCAGGCTGCGCGACGTGGCCAGGAAGCCGCGCGTGCTGATCATGGTCAGCCGGTTCGACCACTGCCTCAACGACCTGCTCTACCGGGTCAGGTCGAAGACGCTCGACATCGAGGTGGTCGCGGTCGCCTCCAACCACCCCGACCTGCGCCCGCTCACCCAGTCGTACGGCATCGACTACCACCACCTGCCGATCACGCCCGAGACCAAGCCGAGGCAGGAGGCCGAGGTGCTGGCGCTGGTCGAGCACTACCAGGTCGACCTGGTGGTGCTGGCCCGCTACATGCAGGTGCTGTCGGAGGACCTGTGCGAGAAGCTGGCCGGGCGGGCGATCAACATCCACCACTCGTTCCTGCCGTCGTTCAAGGGCGCCAAGCCCTACCACCAGGCCCACAACCGGGGCGTCAAGCTCATCGGCGCGACGGCCCACTACGTGACCTCCGACCTCGACGAGGGCCCGATCATCGAGCAGGAGGTCGCCCGGGTCAACCACAGCCACTCGCCGGACGACCTCGTGCGCATCGGGCGCGACGTGGAGTGCGTGGCGCTGGCCCGCGCGGTCCAGTGGCACGCCGAGCAGCGCGTCCTGCTCGACGGCCACAAGACCGTCGTCTTCCCCCGCTGACCTCTTCCCGAGGGGTTACGGGCGGTACGTCCCGAAGAACCAGGAGTTGCCTTCGGGGTCCTTGCAGCCGTACTCGCGCGAGCCGTACGGCTGGTCGGTGAGCTCCATGGTGATCACGGCCCCCGCGGCCCTGGCGTGGTCGTGATGGGCGTCGACGTCGTCGACCGCGATGTAGACGCCGGGCCCGCCCGGCTTCCCCCGGCCGATCATGATCAGGTCGTCCTCGACGAACAGCTCGGCGTGGTCGACGGCTCCGGACTCGTCCTTCGACGACTCGTGCACCCGGAACCCGAACGCCCCGGTCAGGAAGTCGAGCGCCGCCTGCGGGTGCTCGTAGCGGGCCAGTGCGTAGACAGTGCGTTTCATGACTCCAGCATGCGCGGCGGCCCGCCCGCGGGTCTTGGACGAATCTGACCGGGCGTGGTGCCGCCGAGCGCCCGGAACTCGCGGTTGAGATGGGCCTGGTCGTAGAAACCGCACTCGGCCGCGACCGCGGAGATCGGCCTGCCGGAGCGCAGCAGCCGCGCCGCCCGGCCGAACCTGATCACCCGGGCCGCAGTCTTGGGGGCCAGCCCGACCTGGTCGTGGAAGCGGGCCACCAGATGCCGGTGGCTCCAGCCCAGCGACGCGGCCAGCGACGACACGCCGAGCCGCCCGCCCGACTCCAGCAGCCGCGCCCACGCCCACGGCAGCTCGGGGCCCACCTGCGGCCCGGCCAGGATGCGCTCGGTCAGCAGCCGGTCGGTCAGGGCCAGCCGCTCCCGCCACGACGGCGTCGCGGCCAGCCGGTCGAGCAGCTCCCCGGCCCACGGCCCGAGCACGGCCTCCACCGGAACCACCCGGCTCGTCAGCTGGCGCATCGGCAGCCCGTACAGCCGCCGCGCCCCGAACGGGGTGAGCACCACCTCCACGCCCTCGCAGAGCCCCTTGACGCGGGTGACCGCGAACCGGTCGGCGAGCCCGCCCGCGAACGCGCCGACCCGCTCCCCGTACGCCTCCATCGGCGCGCCGACGCCCAGGATGAGCACCGCCCCGGGAAGGGCGGCCTCGGCGCGCGTGACGGGCGCGGGATAGTGCTCGCTGTAGGCGCACAACTTGATGACGTACGGCCGCAGCGCAGCGCTGGGGACGGCCTCGACGATGGCCGGCCCCGGGCTGCTCATGCTCCCGACACTACAGACCGGTGTGCTCGGCGAGGAAGGTCAGCGTGTCGGCCGACAGGTCGACCGTCCGGCTCACCGAGCGGGCGCCGTGGCCCACCTCGGCCTCGTTGCGCAGCAGCACCGGCCGCCCGGCCGCCGAGGCGTGCTGCAACGCCGCGCACATCTTCCAGGCGTGCAGCGGGTGCACCCGCGTGTCGGACTGGAAGACGGTGAACAACGTCGCCGGGTAGGCCACCGACTCCTCGACCCGGTGGTAGGGCGAATACCCCCACAACCAGCCGAACTGCTCGGGGTCGTCGGCGCTGCCGTACTCGACGTTCCAGGTCGCGCCGAGGCCGAACTTCTCGTACCTGATCATGTCGAGCAGCGGCGCCGAGCAGACCACGGCCGCGTACAGGTCGGGGCGCTGCGTCAGCGCGGCGCCGACCAGCAGGCCGCCGTTGGAGCCGCCGGAGATGCCGAGCTGCTCTCGGGTGGTGACGCCGGTCTCGATGAGGTGCTCGGCGGCGGCGTGGAAGTCGTCGAACACGTTCTGCTTGTTGGCCAGCATGCCCGCGCGGTGCCAGTCCTCGCCCTCCTCGCCGCCGCCGCGCAGGTTGGCGATGGCGTAGACGCCGCCCGCCTCGACCCAGGCCAGGATCGAGGCCGAGTAGCCGGGGGTCATGGACAGGCCGAAGCCGCCGTAGCCGTAGAGGATCGTGGGCCGGGGGCCGGGCCGCTCGTCGGCGGGGGAGATGATCAGCATCCGGACGTCGGTGCCGTCCTTGGACCGGTACACCACCTGCGACGTGCGCACCGGCGGCACCTCGACCGCGCCCGGCGAGGCGGCCCACAGCGTGGTCTCGCCCGTGCGGGCGTCGTAGCGCTGGATCGTCGGCGGCGTGGTGTTGTCGGTGTAGCCGAACCACGCCTCGAAGCCGCCCTCGGGACGCTCGGAGATGCCGCCGATCGTGCCCAGCCCCGGCGTCGGCACCGAGCCGACGCGCTCGCCGGTCGCCAGGTCGTGGACGGTGATCTCGCTGATCGCGTGGCGGGTCCAGCCCACCAGCATGACCGGACGCTCCAGGTCGTCGAGGATCGCGAAGTCGGACAGCACCGCCTCGGGGTCCTCGGGGATCAGGTCGCGCCAGGTCTCGTAGCCGGGCTCGGCCGGGTCGGTCACGCACACCCGGCCGCGGGAGGCGTCCCTGTCGGTGTGGACGTAGAGCCGGCCGTCGCGGCCGAACACCAGGGCGGTCTGCGCGTCGACGCCCTCCTGCACGACCTTCAGGTCGGGGGAGTCGGCGGGCGAGGCGGTCAGGTCGGCCACCCACAGGTCGTTGCGCGGCGCGGTGCCCTCGTGCGCCGAGACCTGGAGCCAGTGGCCGTCGCGCGAGACGGAGACGCCGTAGTAGTTGGTCATCTTCAGCCCCTGGCCGAAGATCATCACGTCGTCCTCGGTCGAGGTGCCGACGCGGTGGAGGTAGACGCGGCGGTGGAACTGCGCCTCGTTCTCCGGCACCTCGGTGCGCGGCAGCCTGCGCACGTAGTAGAACGCCTCGCCGCCGGGCAGCCAGGCGATGGGGGAGTAGCGGCAGCGGTCGATCGGGCCCTCGACGCGCATCCCGGTCGCGACGTCCATGACGTAGAGGATCGACTCCTCGTCGCCGCCCACCGAGATCTGGTACGCCAGCAGCCGCCCCTCCTTGTCGGGCTGAACGGCGTCGAGCGTGGTGAGACCGGACGAGTCGATCTCCATCGGGTCGATCAGCGCCCGCTCGGTGCCGTCGGCCTCGACCACGTAGTAGACCGCGTGCTCCTGGTCGGGCGTGCGGCGGGAGAAGAACCGGCGCTCCCCGCGCCAGGCCGGAGCCCCCACCGAGCCGGACCGCAGCAGCTCGGCGATGCGGTCCTTGAACCGCTGCTCGCCACGACTGGCGTTGAACAGCTCGGCCTGCGCGAGCAGCCACTCCTTGGTGTCCGGGCTGTCAGGGTCCTCCAGCCACCGATAGGGGTCGGGGACGGGCGTTTCGTGCAGGATGTCGACGACGTCTTCGCGGCGTGCCGTCGGATAAGGCTCTCGCGTCATGCCAGGAACCCTACTGCCAAGGTGGGGGCGTAAAGCGCTGGTGAAGCGGGCATAAAACGTAACGTGTGTCCCTCTGGTCATTCCGGCTTGAAGATTATGGGGTGGCGGGGACGCTACGGCTAACGCCAGACTTGGTGACAGGACGGTGCCGTGGTGACCATCCGCTGGACCGTCCGGCGGAGGTCCATGTGACGGAAGCACCAGTGCCCCAGGAGGGGCCGACAGGCGGGACATGCCACGGCATGTCCCCTTTGATACGCGCGCGGCAGGGAGAGGCCCGATGACGCGCCAGGTCCTGCTGCTCAACGCCACCTACGAGCCGCTCACCACGCTCTCGCTCCACCGGGCCATCGTGCTGGTGCTGCGGGAGAAGGCCGACGTCGTGCACCGCGACGGGCGGGGCGCCCAGCTCCGCTCGGCGAGTTGCACCCTCGACGTGCCTTCGGTGATCAGGCTCCGCAGATACGTCCGCATCCCCTACCGGTCCCGAATCCCGCTGACCAGGGCCGCCCTCATGCGGCGCGACGACTACCGCTGCGCCTACTGCGGGCAGCGGGCCGAGACCATCGACCACGTCATCCCGAGATCGCGCGGCGGCACCCACACGTGGGAGAACTGCGTCGCCTCGTGCACGACCTGCAACCACAGGAAGGCCGACAAATACCTGGAGGAGCTGGGATGGACGCTGCGCGTCCTCCCGGCGGTGCCGAGGGGCGCCCACTGGCGGCTCATCGGCGCCTCGCTCGTCGGCGATCCCCAATGGGCGCCCTACCTGGAGGCGGCGGCCTAGGAATCCCTTTTGAAGCCGGAGGCCACCGCCTGCCACCATGACGGGTATGTGGACCTTCACCTCCGATCCGGAGGAATTCGCCGCGGTCGCCGAGCCGTTTCTGCTCGGCGACCCGGTCGGCAACACGGTTCCGCTGACCGTCCTCGCCAACCTGCGTGCCGGCCATCCCGCCCAAGACCCCTTCTTCGCCTGGTGGACCGTCGAGGGCCAGGTGCGCGCCGCCGCCTTCCGCACGCCGCCCGCCCCCTGAGCCTCACGCGCATGCCCGCCGAGGCCGTCGCCCCGCTGGTCGAGGCGCTCGGCGGCGACCTGCCCATGGTCGTGGGGCCGGTCGAGGTGACGTCCGAAGTCGTCCGGCTGCTCGGCGAGCCCGACCGGACGGTGTCCGAACGGCTCTACCGTCTCGGCGCGCTCGCCGTCCCGTCCGTGCCCGGTCGCGGCCGGCTCGCCGGCCCCGGTGACTTCCCGCTGATGGTGAGCTGGTACCAGGCGTTCGGGACCGAGGTCGGGCTCGGTGAGGCGCACGACGTCGCCGAGCGGGTCGCCCAGCGGGTGGCCGGGCGCGAGCTGTTCGTGTGGGAGGCCGAGGGCGCGCCGGTCTCGGTGGCCGGGCTCGGCCGGGCGGCCGGCGGCGTGTGCCGCGTCGGACCGGTCTACACGCCGCCGTCGTGCCGCAGGAAGGGCTACGGGGCCGCGGTCACCGCGTACGCCAGCGAGGTGGCGCTGGCCGAGCGGTGCGCGCAGGTCGTGCTCTTCACCGACCTGGACAACCCGACCAGCAACGCCATCTACCGGTCGATCGGCTACGAACCCGTCTCCGACCATGCGCACCTGACCTACACCGGCTCCCGCTCACCGGCCACAGCGGGTTAGGCTTACCGCATGCCGCGTTACGACTTCCGCTGCCGCGCCTGCGGCTCCACGTTCGAGGTCTCCCGTCCCATGTCGGCCTCAGACGAGCCGGCGACCTGCCCGGAGGGCCACGGCGACACGGTCAAGCTGCTGTCCACCGTCTCCATGACCGGTGGCGCCGCCGCTCCCCGCCCGGCCGGCGGCGGTGGTGGTGGCGGCTGCTGCGGCGGAGGTTGCTGCTCCTGACCGGCGGGCCCGGGTGAACGCCTCCACGGCGAGCCGGGCCGCCCGTTCCACGGTCGCCACGCCCGTCGCCATGTCCGGGCTGCGCTCCGACAACACGGCGATGAGCAGTTCGTGCCCGTTCAGCACGATCCTGCCCACGCTGTTGACCGTCCACCGGCCGCCGTGCGCCTCGACCGGCAGCCAGCCGTTCTTGAGCGCCACCTCGCCGCCGGCGGCGCTGACGCCCCACGCCTGCGATCCGTCCACCGACGACATGAGCCCCAGCGCCCAGCGGCGGCTCGCGGCCGGCACCGGCCCGGCCGGGTCGGTGAGCTGCTCCAGCACCCGCACCTGGTCCGACGGGTGGCTGAGGGTCATGCCCCACGACAGGCCCGCGCCCGGCCTGGTGTCGCGCACCTCCAGCGCGCGCAGGACCCGGCTGAGCCCCTCCTGGCCGCCGACGGTCATGTACAGCTCGTGCGCGCTCTCGTTGTGGCTCTGGCGGATCATCCGGGAGGCGAGCCTGCGTTCGTACGCGCCGAGCCGCCGGTGCTCGCTCTGCCTGAGCAGCAGCAGGGCGAGCAGGATGTCCACCTTGGCCACGCTGGCCAGCACGAACGGTCTGCCCTCGGCGTAGGAGTACCGCACGCCCGTCGCGCGGTCGTACACCGAGAGCGCCACCCGCCCAGGACGGCCCCGCAGCTGACGTTCCAGCGCCCGGTCGAGCGCCCGCCGTGTGGCCGGCGGCAGCAGGCGTTCCACGGTCACCGCCTGGCGGTGCGCCACGATCGGGAGCGGGGCCGGACGCGGGGCCGCCGAGCAGGCGGACACCACGACGGGCAGCAGGGCGGCGATGAGCGAGATCCCCCGGACGCGCATGTGCGCGAGCCTGTCACGCCCCGCACCAACGCCCGGGGGCCCGAGGGTCAAGCTTGCGGCAGGTTACGCCGCAGTGCTTCGCCCGCGGCTCACGCCGCAGGCGTCTCTTTGCGGCTCATGCCGCGGTGGTGCGCCGGCGGCGGCGCTGGAAGGGCAGGAACCGGTCGGCCAGGTGCGGCCGCGACGGGGTCAGGGTGGGTTCGACCGCGATGATGCGGTCGAACCGGAACGCCCTGATGGCCCGCCGCATCCGGCACACGCCGACCAGGTACCAGTATTCGCGGTGGACCAGGCAGGTCACCGGCTCGACGTCGCGGGAGGTGACGGCCCCCGAGGCGTCGCGGTAGTGGAGGCGGATCATGAGGCGGCTGGTGATGGCGTCGGCGATGAGCCTGGCCCGGGAGGCGGTCTCCACGGGCAGCGGCTCGGTCAAGGTCGCGAGCGTGGTCGCGATGACGTCGTCGTCGAGCTCCAGGTGCTCGAGCGCGTGTTGCAGGCCGCGCCGTGCGGCGACGGCCTGCGGGCCCGCTCCGAGGTGAGCGAGGGAGAGGGCGATGGCGGCGATCTCGGCGGTCGTCAGCGGGCGAGTCTCGTCCTTCACGACTGTCGTCATACCCCAAGAATAGGGACGACCACCGACAATTTTCGAAAATCTGTGCGGTGGACCGGGGGTCCACCGCACACTAACTATCGGGACAGCTGCGACAGATCGCGCGAGGCACCGGTAGAGGCGGACGTGGTCATCGCCGCGTACGCCTGCAGCGCCACGCTCACCGGACGGTTGCGGTCGCGCGGCCGGTAGCCGCCCAGGTCGGCCAGCAGCCGCTCGCGCCGCGCGGCCAGTTCGGCCTCCGGCACGCGCAGCTCCATCGACCGGCCGGGGATGTCGATGTCGATGATGTCGCCGTCCTCGACCAGCGCGATCGTGCCGCCCTCGGCCGCCTCCGGCGAGGCGTGCCCGATCGACAGCCCGGACGTGCCGCCGGAGAAGCGGCCGTCGGTGACCAGCGCGCACGCCTTGCCCAGGCCCTTGCCCTTGAGGAACGAGGTCGGGTAGAGCATCTCCTGCATGCCGGGGCCGCCCTTGGGGCCCTCGTAGCGGATGACCACCACGTCGCCCTCCTTGACCTGCCCGCCGAGGATGCCCTCGACGGCCTGCTCCTGCGACTCGAACACCACCGCGGGCCCGCTGAACTTCCAGATCGACTCGTCGACCCCCGCGGTCTTCACCACCGCGCCGTCGCGCGAGATGTTGCCGTAGAGCACGGCCAGGCCGCCGTCGGCGCTGTAGGCGTGCTCGAGGTCGCGGATGCACCCCTGCGCCCGGTCGAGGTCGAGGGAGTCCCAGCGGTTGTCCTGCGAGTACGCCTTCACCGTGCGCACGTTGCCCGGCGCCGCGTGCCACAGCTCGACGGCCTCGGGCAGCACGGTCGGCGACTTGACGTCCCAGGCGGCCAGCGTGTCGGCCAGCGTGCCCCCGTTGACCGTGGGCACGTCGCGGTGCAGCAGCCCGGCCCGGTCGAGCTCGCCCAGGATGGCCGGGATGCCGCCGGCGCGGTGGACGTCCTCGACGTGGTACTTGTTGGTGGCCGGGGCGACCTTGCACAGGCACGGCACCCGCAGCGAGATCTCGTTGATCTCCTTGAGGCCGAAGTCGACCTCGGCCTCGCGGGCCGCGGCCAGGATGTGCAGGATCGTGTTGGTCGAGCCGCCCATCGCCACGTCGAGCGTCATGGCGTTCTCGAACGCCGCGCGGGTGGCGACCGAGCGCGGCAGGACCGACTCGTCGCCGTCCTCGTAGTAGCGGCGGGTGATCTCGACGAGCTGGCGGCCGGCGTCCTCGAAGAGCTGCTTGCGCCGCTTGTGGGTGGCCAGGATCGTGCCGTTGCCAGGCAGGGCCGGGCCCATGGCCTCGGTCAGGCAGTTCATGGAGTTGGCGGTGAACATGCCCGAGCAGGACCCGCAGGTCGGGCAGGCGTTCTCCTCCATCTCCAGCAGCTCGTCGTCGGACACCGAGGCGTCGGCGGCGGCGACCATCGGGTCGACGAGGTCGAGCTTGCGGCCCGGCGTCTTGCCGGCCTCCATGGGGCCGCCGGAGACGAAGATCGTGGGGATGTTCAGCCGGAACGCGGCCAGCAGCATGCCCGGCGTGATCTTGTCGCAGTTGGAGACGCAGATCATCGCGTCGGCACAGTGGGCGTTGACCATGTACTCGACGGCGTCGGCGATCAGCTCGCGGGACGGCAGCGAGTAGAGCATGCCGCCGTGGCCCATCGCGATGCCGTCGTCGACGGCGATCGTGTTGAACTCGCGCGGGATCGCCCCCGCCTCGCGGATCGCGGCCGAGACCACGTCGCCGACCTCGCGCAGGTGCACGTGGCCCGGGACGAACTGGGTGAAGCTGTTGGCGACCGCGATGATGGGTTTGCCGAAGTCGCTCCCGGCTACGCCGGTCGCCCGGAGCAGGGCCCGGGCGCCGACCATGTTCCTGCCGTGGGTGACCGTACGTGACCTGAGGGCCGGCATTGTGCTTCTCCCATCATGAGGCGAGTCTTCACATGTTACGGCCACCCGCCCGGCACCTGAGACGCATGTCCACTCACCGGACAGCTCAGTCCGGCAACCGTACGGCCGCGAGCTGGGTCGCCTGGGCCACCAGGCGCCCCTTGGAGTCCCATACGTGGGCCACCTCGTCCATCCGGTCGCCGCCGACATCCGTGGCCGACAGGCGGACCCTGATCGGGCCGGGGGCGGGCAGCCGGCGGATGTAGGCCGAGAGCTGAATCGTCGGCACCCAGCCGGACAGCCCGAGGTCGAACGAGACCGGCGGCACCGGGTCGAGCGCCACCAGCAGGCTCAGCGGGTCCCAGTCGGAGCCGTCGGCCAGACGCTGCCAGCTCGCGATCTCGCCCCTCCTGGTCGGCGCGCCGAACGCGAACGCCAGATGGGCCGGATCGACGCGCTCCTCGACCACGGCCATCAGCGGGACGGGGAAGTCCGCGCCGGGCGGGTCGGTGGGCGCGAGGAAGCAGTCCTCCTCGGCCGGCAGCTCGACCGGCGGGAGCGAGGTCCACCAAGGGTCGCCGTCGTCCAGCACGCCGAGCGTGACGTGCGACTCGACGCGCACCCTGCCCTCCTGGGCCAGCGAGACCCGGACCTGGGCCACGCTCCGGCCGATCCGCAGCGGCTCCACGCGCACGTCGGCCGGGCCGGGCACGGGCGGCTCGACGAAGGCGCCGCTCACGGCGGTCACGTGCGGGTGCCGCTCGCCGGCGCCGCTCTGGCAGGCGGCGCGGGCCAGCACCGCCAGCAGGTAGCCGCCGTGCAGCTTGGTGCCCACGCTCCACTGGGCGTCCAGCGTGGCGCCGAACTCGTCCGCGCCGCGGGCGACCAGCGCGGTCGCCTCCCCGAAAGTCCCCATTTTTCGCGATATCCCTTCCGCAGAAGGTCAGATTGACACCGTCAACCTGACGGCGTCAATGTGAGATCCATGACCGCTGCGAGACGTGTACGCGCCCGGCGCGGAGAAGGCGGCCTGCTACGGGAGGAGATCCTGCGCGCGGCCGAGGACCTGCTGACCGAGTCCGGCAGCGAGGACGCCCTCACCCTGCGCGCCGTCGCCCAGCGCGCCGGGGTGTCCACGCCCTCGGTCTACCTGCACTTCGCCGACCGGGAAGCGCTGCTGGAGGCCGTCTGCCTGCGGGTGTGGGACGAGTTCGGCCGCATGTTCAGCGAGAACCTGACGGGCGACCCGTTCCTCGCGCTCGGCCGCTGCGGACGGGCCTACGCGCGCTTCGCCCTCGACCATCCCGTGCAGTACCGCGTGCTGATGATGCGGCCCTCGGCCGTGCAGGGCGTGCCGCCGGCCGCCGCCGCCTGTTTCCGCCACATGGTGGACGCCGTCGCCGCCTGCGTGGCGGCCCGCGTGCTCGAAGGCGACCCCGAGGAACTGGCGCTCGGCCTCTGGTCGGCGGTGCACGGCTGCGTCTCGCTGCTCATCGCCCAGCCGTCCTTCCCCTGGCCCGAGGACCGGGAGGCGCTGATCGACCACATCGTCCGCATCGCCGGGGTGGGCACGGCCCTGCTGTCCCGCCTGCCGGACGCGCTGCCGCCCAGCGGCGTGCTGGCCGCCGAACTGGACGACTTCGGCGTCCGCCTGTCGGCAAGCACGTCGGCGGGCGTGAAAAAACCCCGCGGAGCGTGACTCCGCGGGGTCGGCCGGCCGTCCTAGCCCTCGCCGTACCGGGCGGGCAGGACCTGGGCGGCGATGTCGTAGAGCCGGTCGATCTCGGCCGGGGTCAGCGCCCGCTCGCGCTTGGTGATCCACTTGCGGGCCCGGTCGCCCTGGTAGACGTCGACGCCGCGGATCGTCATGATCTTCCACGGCACGGGCGGACCGTAGATGGCCAGGGAGGGCACGACGACGACCTCCCGGCCGAACGCCTTGCTGATCAGCTCGCTGGCCTGGGACGCCTCCCACTTGGCCTCGGTCAGCCGCGGCTTCATGTCGAAGGGGCCGTGGAAGAGCTTCTTGCCCGACTGGACGCGGACAGGAAGCCGTTTGTCCCACTTCTCGGAGTCCACGGCGTAGACGCCGGTCGGCCCCACCACAAGGTGGTCGATCTGGGCCTCGCTGCCGGGGATCGCCCTGGCGTGCAGGGTGCGGTAGCCGCTGCGCTCCAGCCTGCGGAGCTGCCCCTCGGTACGCCGCTCGGCCACGGACGCGCGCCGCCACGCCGGCACCGTGGAGTGCGACCGCGCGCGGTAGACCGTTTCGAGTACGGCCGCGATCACCCCGGCGGTCACTCCCAGACGCCAGTCGCGCAGCAGGAAACCCACCACGATCGCCACGCCGATCGCCACGAGCGCGCGGTTGCGCAGGCGGCGGAACCGCGGCTCCTGGAGCAGGTCACGCACGGACGCGCGTTCCACGGGCGCGTAGGTGGTGGTGGGCGCCGATGGTGTCGCGGCGGCGGTGCGCTCGCCCTCTGGCCGGTCGCTCACCCAGATGGGTGACGCGTTGTGACCGTCTTCTCGCTGGTTGTCGGAGTCCACGTAACTCACCGTAGCTCGGAGATCGGAATGATTCCTAGTGTTGACCTGTCCATAGTTTTATGGCCCAGCTCATCGTGTTCCACTCATGTTTTCGGGGTATGTCTTACGTTCTTCTCTAGAGATGCCTAGTGTGCCGATCGTGCGAGAAATTCATGAGCTTTCCGCGCTCGAGCAGGCCCGGGCCGTCCGCGACCGTGACGTCTCGCCGGTCGAGCTCGCCCAGCACTATCTCGACCGGATCGAGCGGATCGACCCCTCGGTCGGCGCGTACGTCACCGTGACCGCCGAGCAGGCGCTCGACCAGGCGCGCCGCCTGGAGAAGGACCTGCCTGACGGCCCGCTGGCCGGGGTGCCGATCCCGGTCAAGGACCTCAATCTGGTCAAGGACGTGCCGATCACCTTCGGGTCGGCGGCCTACCGGGGCTTCGTCGCGCCGGTGGACGACACGGTCGTGACGCGGCTGCGCGAGGCCGGCACGGTCATGCTGGGCAAGACCGCCACCCCCGAGTTCGGGCTGCCCTGCTACACCGAGACCGACGTCTCGCCGCCCGCCCGCTCGCCCTGGGACCTCGGCACGTCGGCCGGCGGGTCCAGCGGGGGAGCGGCCGCCGCCGTGGCCGCCGGGCTGGCGCCGGCCGCCCAGGGCAGCGACGGCGCGGGCTCGATCCGCATCCCGGCCTCGGCGTGCGGCCTGTACGGCATCAAGCCCACCCGCGGCCGGATCAGCTTCGCCCCGATCATCCCCGACCTGGCCGGCATGTCCACGAACGGCCCGATCGCCCGTACCGTGGCCGACGCGGCGGCCCTGCTCGACGTCATGGCGCACAACGAGCCCGGCGACCTCTACCTCGCGCCCCGGCACGAGGGCACGTACCTCGCCTGCGCCGGCCGCGACCCCGGACGGCTGCGCATCGCCCGCTACGCCGACCCCGTCGTGCCGGGGGCCGAGGTCGATCCCGAGGTGCTGGCCGCGTACGAGGGCGCCGCCGAGACCCTCGCCGGCCTCGGGCACGAGGTCGTGGAGATTTCCAGGCCGTTCGGCACGGACCTCGTGCCGCAGTTCGTCACCCTCTGGTACACCTTCGCCTGCATGCACCCGGTAGCCGACGACCAGCGGCACCTGCTCAGGCCGCTCACCCGGTGGCTGCGCGAGCGCGGCCTGGCCACCACCGCCCCCGCGTTCCTCCAGGCCCAGGCCGCCCTCCAGCTCGCCACCCGGGGCGCGCTCACGATCACGAACGCCTACGACGCGGTGCTCACCCCGACCCTCACCCAGCCGCCCAGGCCGGTCGGCTGGTTCGAGGACGTGGACGAGGTCGAGGAGACGTTCGAACGCATGAAGCGCTTCGCCGCCTTCCCGGCGATCTACAACGTCAGCGGCCAGCCCGCGGTCAACCTGCCGCTGCACTGGAGCGCCGAGGGCCTGCCGATCGGCGTCATGCTTGCCGGGCGGATCGGCGGCGAGGGCACCCTGATCTCGCTGTCGGCCCAGGTCGAGGCGGCCGTGGGCGGGTTCTGGGGCGAGCGCCGGCCGTCCGTCTGGTAGAAGGGCCGCCGTACGGGTCTGGCCGGGCACCCGCCTGAGGATTACGTTCGTCGTGTGAACAGCGCGGCGGAAAGTCTGCTCTTTCTCACCGGGGTGTCCTTGGGGCTGTTCGTACTGATCAGCCTGGTGGTCATGGTGGCGGGGCGGGGCTCGTCCCGGGTGGTGGAGCCGGGCCCGGTGTGGCTGGGCGGGCCGTCCGGGAGCGAGCACGGCGCGAGCACCTCGGCACGGGTGCTGGCCGACGGCGTCGCACCCTGGGCCCGGACACCCGAACCCGACTGGGCAGCCGCAGCCGCGACCGCCGACCCGGACGGACGCCTCGGCGGCGCTTCGGCGGGCTGGTGACGTTGCGATGCCCTCCATGAAGCGCCCCTCGAACCAGCCCACAGATCAGCCCTCCGAGCAGCCACCGACACAACCCTCGGAACAGCCCTCGGAGGGGACACCAGCGCAGGCATCGGAGCGGTCCTCGGAACAGCCCTCAGAAGGGGCACCGGCGCAGGCGCCAGAGCGGCCCTCGGAGGGGACTCCGGCGCAGGCACCGAAGCGGGCGCTGACTCGGGTGCCGAGGCGGGCGCTGACGACGGCTCAGGTCGACGATCTCAGGAGGGCCGTCCAGAGAGCCGAGCGGCGCAGCGGGTTGCGCTTCGGCGTGTTTCTGGGCGAGCCGGTCGGCGCGCGACGGCACTTCGCCGAGCGCCTGCATGCCGCCCTGGGCGCCGAGTCGGCCGACGCCGTGGTGGTGTACGTCGATCCGGCGGGGCACGCCCTGGAAATCGTGACCGGCGCGAACGCGAGGCGGAGGCTGAGCGACGGCGCCTGCCGGCTCACCGCCCTGTCGATGGCCACCGCCTTCAGCGCGGGCGACCTGATCGGCGGCCTGCTGTACGGCATCACCGCCCTCGGCGACCAGGCCACCCGTCAGCACTGACCCGCCCCCTCCGAACCCGGGCGCGCCGCCCTTGCCGGCTCGGCCCCGCAGGTGCCCTACATGCTCAGACGCGCGGCACCCTGCGGCCCAGGGCACCGCCCTTTTGGCTCGGCCGAACTGTCGCCCGGCACCCTCCGGCACGCGGCGCCGCCCCTTCGGCTCGCCGAGCTGTCGCCCACCGCCCTTCGGGGCCGGGGCACCGCATCCTTCGGGGCAGACACGCTGTCGTCCGGCACCCTGCTGCCCCGGGCACGCCGCACCCGTCGTCCCAAATGCGCTGTGCCATGCTGCGGCCTCAGGGGTACGGCCCTTGCGGGTCCGGGTGCTCTGCATCTTCGGCTCAGTTGCGCCGTGCCTGGCGGCGGTCAGGCGTTCCGTCCCCTCGAACGCGTGGGTGCCGCCCCTCGGACTCGTCCCCTCAAATCCCGCGCTGCCGCAGCCGTCGGCTCAGGGATGCTGTACCTGGGGCAGGCTCAGGGGTGCGGGCCCGGGCGTGCTGCATCTTCGGCTCAGGTGCGCTGTGCTCTGCGGCGGTTGGGCGCGACGCCCCCTTGGGGCTGAGGGGAACGCTTCCGTCGGCTCGGGCCTGCCTGGTCAGGTGCGTTGCAGCAGGGTGACGACGTGGTCGCTGACGCCGGCGAGCAGGCCGGACGGTTCGATCGGCGCCCCGGCCACGGCCGAGAACAGCGCGGGCAGCCCCGGCAGCGGGAAACCGTCGTCTTTGGCGGCCGCGGCGCCCACCGCGTTCTTGTCCAGTGCCGTCCGGCTGCGCTCCCAGGCGTCGAGCACCTCCTCCGGTGACGGCACCCCGAACCCGTGCCCGACGGGCGCGGCGTGCCGCAGCCGGACGAGCGGCGTCTCGGCGAAGGTCAGCGCGGTACGGGCGCGTACCTGAAGGTCGGCGCGCGGCTCGGGCTCGATCCAGTCCATGGCCGTGCAGGGGTTGCGGCAGGTCGCGACGCAGACCGCGAGCGCGCCCGCGAGCTGGCTGTGCTGCCGGTCGAAGTAGGCCCGCCAGCCCTCGCCGGGCTCGACCGACACCCGCAGCGTGCGGTTGGTGGCCGACTGCTCGGACTTGGTGTGGTCGCACTCGCGGTCGCCGATCACGCCGAACCTGCTCCCGGGCGCGCTCAGCCCGGCGGGCCAGCGGGCCGGGTCGCCGGCGTGGCCGAGCTGCGGCTCGAAGGCCAGCAGCGGCAGGTATTCGCTGGCGATGTGCACGGCCGCGATCATGGGGCTCAGCTCCCGCCGGTGCCAGCGGACGGCGATCGCCTCGAGCAGCAGGCCGTAGGCGGGCTTGAGCGACTCCAGGGCCCCGCGCGGCTGCTCCCGCGGCGTCTGCGGCATGTGGCAGGCGCGGGCGAGCCGGCGCAGGTCGGCCGGTACGGACCTGGCCTCGGCGGCGAAGTCCTCGGCGTCGAGCGAGAGCAGCCGCTGCCCGAACTCGCACACGTCGGAGATCTCGGCCGTGGGGGCGAGCGCCCCCAGATCGGCGAAGGCGTACCGGCGGGCGAGGGCGATCAGCAGCTCACGAGTCGAATCCACGCGAAGACTTTCTCACGATCTTTCAGCAGTCACGGACATTGGGCACGCACGCACCGGACGTCCTGGTGTGGCCACGGGCTTGGGGCGTGCAGGCGTCGGACGTTCTGGAGTGACCACGGGCACTGCACGTGCACACACCGGACGTCCGGGGGTGGTTACGGGCACGGGGCGCGTACGCACTGGACGTCTTCGGGCGGGCTGGTGACCGTGGGCTCGTCCGTGGGCTCCTCAGGAGGCTGGGTGGGCTCCTGAGTCGGCTCGGGCTCGGCGGTGGTCACGGTCGGTGTGGGCTTCGGCGAGACGGTGGGCGTGGCGCTCGGGGTGGTGGGGGCCACGGTCGGGCCGGGGGTCGCGCTGGTGGTGCCGCTCGGCTTCACGGTCGGTACGGCCTTGGTCGGCGGCGCCGGCTCCTTGGTGGTGTGCTCGGGGCTGCTCGGGCTGTGGATCTGCGTGGTCTCGTCGGCGGGCGGCAGCACCTGGCCCGTGCTGGCGGGCTCGGCCGGACGCAGCCACACCGACCCCGCCACCGCGGCCGAGACCACGACGGCGGCGGCCATCGTGCCCACGGCCGTCAGCGTGCGACGCCGGCGGGACCTGCCGCCGTCGGGGGCCGAGGGCATGGTGAGCGACGAGCCGGTGTCGGCCACGGGCATGACGCCCGTCGGCTGGAGGCCCGGGTAGGAGCCCGTGGGAAGACCCGTGTGAGGGTCCGTGGAAAAACCTGCGTGGGAGCCCGTCGTGGGCGCGGCCGCCGGGGACGCGGAAAGCGGCGGGACGGGCAGGGCCGCGGCGGTGACCGACGCGCGGGCCGCCCGCGCCATGTCGGACGCCGACGACCAGCGTTGCGCCGGGTCCTTCTGCAGCGCCCGCGTCACCACCTGGCGCACGGCCGGAGGCAGGTCGGCGGGCGGCTCGGGCACGGGCGCGTTGAGATGCTTGAAGATGATCTGCACAGGGGTGTCCCCCTGGTACGGCAGCCGCCCGGTCAGGCATTCGTAGGCCACCACGCCCAGCGCGTAGACGTCGACCGCCGGGGTGACCTCGTTGCCCGCGGCCATCTCCGGCGCGCAGTAGGCGGCCGAGCCGAGCATGGTGCCCGTGGCCGTGAGGTGACCGGCCGAGCCGGAGTGGGCGACCCCGAAGTCGGTCAGCGCCACCTGCCCGTCGGGCCGGACCATGAGGTTGGCCGGCTTGACGTCGCGGTGGACGATGCCCTGGGCGTGGGCCGCGGCCAGCGCGTCACCCACCTCGGCGACCAGGCGCATGGCCTCGTGCGCGCCGAGCGGGCCGCGCCGCAGGACCCGGTCGAGCGACTCGCCCCGGACGTATTCCATCACCAGGTAGCTGACCCGGCGCCCGTCGGCCTCGTGGACGCCGTAGTCGTAGACGCCGACCACGCCGCGGTGCCTGAGCGTGGCCATGGCCCTGGCCTCGTTCTGGAAGCGCTGGGTGAAGGTGGGGTTCTCCGACAGGGCGGGCATCATCACCTTGACCGCGACGGCCCGGCCCAGCACCAGGTCGTCGGCACGCCAGACCTCGCCCATGCCGCCGCCGCCGAGGCGGTCGGCCAGCACGTAGCGGTCGTTGAGCGTGGTACCGGCGCCTAGCACGTACTTGAGGCTAACACCCGGTCTCCGTGCTCAGGCCGTATTCGCCGCAGCGCGAAGCCGGGTCCCCGCCGGGCGTGGCGGGGACCCGTGCGGATCAGGCCGACGCGGCGTCGGTCTCGCGGTTGCGCAGAGCCCGGCTGACGCCGTCGGCGCCCTCCAGGATCAGCCTGCGCAGGGCCTGCGGCGGCTGCTCGGCGGCCAGGAAGTCCTGGGCGGCCTGGACCGTGGCGGGCTCGATGAGCAGCGCGGGGAAGCAGTTCATGGCGAACGTCGATGCCTTCTCGAACGTCCACTCGCGGTAGACGCGCCCGACCTCGGCGAAGTACTTCTCCCGGTACGGCTCCAGCAGCTCGGCGTGGTGGGCGTCCTGGAAGCCGACGATGGTGTTGCGGGCGATGTGGTTGGCCAGGTCGCCGCCCACGATCCGCTCCCAGGCCGCCGCCTTGGCCTCGGCCGTCGGGATCGCGGCCCGGCACAGCGCGGCCGACCGCTCACCCGTCGCCGTAGGGTCGCGCTCCAGCTCGGCGGCGATGTCGGGCTCGCCCAGCCGGCCGCCGGAGACCAGCGCGGCCACCAGCGTCCAGCGCAGGTCGGCGTCGACGGTCAGCCCCTCGGGCACGCCGGTGCCGTCGAGGATGGCCTGCAGCAGGTCGAGGTCGGCGCCGGAGACCGCCACCGGGGCGAACGCCTGGAGGAAGGCGAGCTGGTGGTCGGAGCCGGGCGCGGCCGAGCCGATCAGCGAGCGCAGCTCGGCGGCCAGCAGCGCCTCGCCCTCGGCCCGCCAGGCCGGGGCGGCGTACTGCTGGACGGCCTGGCGCGCCTGGCGCAGCACCGCCTGCAGGACCGTGATGTCGGAGACCGTGCCCGCGCCGGAGATGACCAGCCGGACGTAGTCGCGGGTGGACATCTCGCCGTCGCGGGTCATGTCCCAGGCCGCCGACCAGCACAGGGCGCGCGGCAGCGACTCGGTGAAGGCCGCGATGCCGCCCTCGACGAGCGTGCGCAGGGAACGCTCGTCCAGCCTGATCTTGGCGTAGGTCAGGTCGTCGTCGTTGAGCAGCACGAGGTCGGGCTGCTCGGCGCCGATCAGCTCGGCCACACTGGTACGGGCGCCCACCACGTCGAGCTCGACCCGCTTGGTCCGGGTGAGCACGCCGTCGGCCAGCGAGTACAGGCCGATGGCGATGCGGTGCGAGCGCAGCGTCGGGTAGTCGGCCGGGGCCTCCTGCAGCACCTCGAAGGAGGTGAAGCGGCCGTCGGACACCTCGAAGGAGGGCCGCAGCGTGTTGACCCACGCGGTCTCCAGCCACTCCTTCGACCACGACGACAGGTCGCGGCCCGAGGTGCGCTCGAGGGCGGCGAGCAGGTCCTTCAGCTCGGTGTTGCCCCAGGCGTGCTCGGCGAAGTAGTCGCGCACCCCGGCCAGGAAGTTGTCCAGGCCGACGTAGGCGACGAGCTGCTTGAGCACCGAGGCGCCCTTGGCGTACGTGATGCCGTCGAAGTTGACCTCGACCGCCTGCATGTCGGGGATGTCGGCGGCGATCGGGTGGGTGGAGGGAAGCTGGTCCTGGCGGTAGGCCCAGGACTTCTCCACGTTGGCGAACGTGGTCCACGCGCCGTTGCCCCAGCGGGTGGCCTCGGCCTGGGCCAGCACGGACACGTACGTGGCGAAGGATTCGTTCAGCCACAGGTCGTCCCACCAGCGCATGGTGACCAGGTCGCCGAACCACATGTGGGCCATCTCGTGCAGGATCGTCTCGGCGCGCCGCTCGACGACCGCGTCGGTCACCCGGGACCGGAAGACGTAGTCCTCCAGGAACGTCACGCAACCGGCGTTCTCCATCGCGCCGGCGTTGAACTCGGGCACGAAGAGCTGGTCGTACTTGGTGAAGGGGTAGCGGACGCCGAACACCCGGTGGAAGAAGTCGAAGCCCTGCCTGGTGACCTCGAAGAGGTTGTCGGCGTCGAGGTGCTCGCCGAGCGAGGCGCGGCAGTAGAGCCCGAGGGGGATGCCGTCGTGCTCGGAGGTGACCTTGTAGTACGGCCCGGCCACCAGCGCGGTGATGTACGTCGAGATCACCGGCGTCGGCTCGAACTCCCAGCGCCTGGCCGCCTGGACGCCGCCGTGGCGGCCGGACTGCCCTTCGAGGTCCTCGACCTTGGCCGCGGCGCCGTTGGAGACGACCTCCCAGTCGGCGGGGGCCAGCACGGTGAGCTGGAAGACGGCCTTGAGGTCGGGCTGGTCGAAACAGGCGTACATGCGGTGGGCGTCGGCCGTCTCGAACTGGCTGTGCAGGTAGACCTTCTGGTCGACCGGGTCCACGAAGCGGTGGAGACCCTCGCCCGTGCGCATGTAGCTGCAGTCGGCGTCGACCAGCAGCTCGTTGGACTCCGCCAGCGAGGGGAGGGGGAAGCGGCCCTTGTCGGCGTCGTAGGAGGAGACGTCGAGGTCGGTGCCGTTGAGGGTGACCTTGCGCACGTTGGCGCCATGGAGGTCGATGAAGGTGGAGGCGCCCGGGCTGGTGCTGGTGAAGCGCACCGTCGTGACGCTCTCGAAGCGCTCGTCCCCCTCCGTCAGGTCGAGTGCGACCTCGTACGACTCGACCTTCAACAGCCGGGCGCGCTCGCGAGCCTCGTCCCGGGTCAGGTTGCCTGCCAAGTTGCGCTCCTTTTCACCACTTCGTTGTAGTTTGTCGGTATCCTGCCACGCCGGGAATAGGACCTCGACACCCTCAGGTTATGGCCCCACGTGACTGAGAAGATTCCCGTGGACCTGTGGTTCGATCCTTTCTGCCCATTTGCCTGGGCGACGTCACGATGGCTTCTCGAAGTGGAGAAGGTACGCGCCATCGAGCCGCGCTGGCACGTCATGAGCCTCAACGTCCTCAACGAGGGCAACGACGTGCCCGACTCCTACCGTGAGGCCATCGCCAGGGCCATCGAACCCGTCCGCGTGGTGGCCGCCGCGCGGGCCGCGCACGGCGACGAGGTCGTCGGCCCGCTCTACACCGAGCTCGGCACCCGCCTGCACAACGAGCGCGGGATGAAGGACCTCAGCCGCCTCGGCGAGCTGATCGAGGACTCCCTGGTGGCGATCGGCCTCAGCCGCGACCTCGCCGCCGCCGCCCACTCCACCGAGTGGGACGACGCCGTACGCGCCTCTCACCAGGAGGGCATCACGCTGGTCGGCCAGGACGTCGGCACCCCGGTCATCCGCGTGGGCGCCAACGCCTTCTTCGGCCCCGTGATCACGTCCATCCCGAAGGGCGAGGACGCGGGCAGGCTGTGGGACGGCGTGCTTCTCGTCACCGAGTTCGAGGACTTCTTCGAGCTCAAGCGGACTCGTACCAGACAGCCCACCTTCGACTAGATATGTCGTCCACCGCCGGGGTAAGACTCATACCCCGGCGGTAGGTTCTCGGGCGCGCCGAGGATGAGGAATCTCCCTCTGCCCGCTCCGCGCTCTCGCCAGCCCACGACGTGCACGCGAGGATGGACCCATGCGCCAGCTGTATATCGGCGGTTCCTGGAACGCCTCTACGTCAGACGAGTCCGTCGAGGTCGCCAACCCGGCCACGGAGGAGATCATCGACCGGGTGCCGGCGGGCACCCCCGACGACGTCGAGGCGGCGGTGTCGGCGGCGCGCGAGGCGTTCCCCGCCTGGTCCGACACCTCGGCGGCCCAGCGAGGGAAGCTCCTCGGCGACGCGGCCGAGCTGCTCAAACAGCGCGCCGAGAGCGTCGCGGCGACGATCGCCACCGACATGGGCGCGCCCCTCGGCTTCGCGCTCAAGGTGCAGACGCTGATGCCCGCGGCCGTCCTGTCCTCCTACGCGCAGCTGGCCGAGAGCTACCCCCGCGAGTCCCGTATCGGCAACTCCCTGCTGGTCAAGGAGCCGATCGGGGTCGTCGCGGCGATCACGCCCTGGAACTACCCGCTGCACCAGATCATCTGCAAGGTCGGCCCGGCGCTGGCCGCCGGCTGCACGGTGGTGCTCAAGCCCAGCGAGGTGGCGCCGCTGGCGGCGTACGCGCTGGCCGAGATCCTCGACGAGGTGGGTCTGCCGCCCGGGGTGTTCAACCTGGTCAGCGGGCGCGGCCCGGTCGTCGGCGAGGCGATGGCCGCCCATCCCGAGGTGGACATGGTCTCCTTCACCGGCTCCACCGCGGCCGGCCGCCGGGTCGCCGCGCTCGCCGCCGAGACCGTCAAGCGGGTGGCGCTGGAGCTCGGCGGCAAGTCGGCCAACATCGTCCTGCCCGACGCCGACCTGGCCACGGCCGTCAAGGTCGGCGTGGCCAACTGCTTCATCAACGCCGGCCAGACCTGCTCGGCCTGGTCCCGCATGATCGTCCACCGTGACCAGTACGACGACGCCGTCCGCCTGGCCGTCGAGGCGACCCGCAAGTACACCGTCGGCGACCCCTTCGACGAGGCCACCAGGGTCGGGCCCCTGGTGTCGGCGGCCCAGCGCGACCGGGTGGTCCGCTACATCAACCGGGGCCAGGAGGAGGGCGCCAGGCTCGTCGCCGGCGGCACCGAGCGCCCCCGCGAGCGCGGCTTCTACGTCGAGCCCACGGTCTTCGCCGGGGTCGAGCCCGGCATGACGATCGAGCAGGAGGAGATCTTCGGGCCCGTGCTCGCGCTGATCCCGTACACGAGCGAGGGCCAGGCCGTGGAGATCGCCAACGACACCAGGTACGGCCTGGCCGGCGCGGTCTGGTCGGGCAGCCAGGAGCGCGCGGTCGCCGTCGCCCGCAAGCTGCGCACCGGCCAGGTCGTCGTCAACGGCGGCCAGTTCAACCCGCTGGCCCCCTTCGGCGGCTACAAGCAGTCGGGCGTGGGCCGCGAGCTGGGCGAGTTCGGCCTGGAGGAGTACCTGGAGATCAAGTCGCTGCAGCTGTAGGCCACCGCCCGCCGCGGCCTCAGGCGCGCAGCATGATCCTGCGCGCCTCGTCCTTCGGCAGGCGGTCCACGTACAGCTTGCCGTCGAGGTGTTCGGTCTCGTGCTGGAAGCAGCGCGCCAGCGAGCCGCGGGCCTTGATGCGCACGGGCCGCTGCAGCCGGTCGATGCCCTCGACGGTGACGCCCGCGGCCCGCGCGACGGGGGCGTAGATCGGCGTGCGGGTGCGGCGGTCGGGCACCGACAGGCAGCCCTCCTCGTCGGAGACCTCCTCGGCGTCGTCGACGGTGAGCACCGGGTTGGCGACATGGCCCTTGCGCCCGGCGATGTCGTAGACGAACAGCCGCCGCGACACGCCGATCTGCGGACCGGCCAGGCCCACGCCGTTGACCGCGTACATCGCCTGGAACATCTCCTCGATCAGGCGGCGCAGCTCGCGGTCGAAGTCGGTGACGGGCTCGGCGGGCGTGCGCAGCACCGGATCGCCGATGACGCGGATCTCACGCATGCGTCTCCACTTTCGTAAGGACTGGGGAACGGTAGGGGTCCTTACTCTAGCCAGCGAGTGGGATCGGCGGGGCTGTGGAAGACTGGACGGGTGCGTGTCTACATCGGTGCCGACCATGCCGGCTATGAGCTCAAGAACCACCTCGTGTCCTGGCTCAAGGACCACGGCCACGAGGTGACCGACTGCGGTCCCTTCGTCTACGACGCCGAGGACGACTATCCGGCGTTCGTGCTGCGCGCCGCCGAGGGCGTCGCCGGCGACCCCGGCAGCCTGGGGGTGGTGATCGGCGGCTCGGGCAACGGCGAGCAGATCGCGGCCAACAAGGTGCGCGGCATCCGCGCGGCCCTGGCCTGGAGCGAGGAGACCGCCTCGCTGGCCCGCGAGCACAACAACGCCAACGTCGTCAGCATCGGCGCGCGCATGCACACGACCGAGGAGGCGACCAGGTTCGTCGAGGTCTTCCTGACCACCTCCTTCTCCGGCAGCGAGCGCCACAGCAGGCGCATCGCGCAGCTGACCACCTACGAGACGATCGGCCAGCTGCCCTCGCTGCCCTAGGTCTTGCGTCTGGCCTCGCGCCGTGGCATCTCGTCGCGCAGGGGCCGCCGGTCGGCGGCCTCCTGCTGCTCCTTCGACGGCCTGGACACGTCGCGGGCCCGCATGGCGATGGTCGCGGTTATCTGCAGACTTTGCAGGGCCATGCTCCGAGCCTACGTCCTGTGTCTCAGAACACCAGACCGGCCAGCGGCTTGGGGCTCCACGCCATGGCCGCGGCCAGCGCCCGCACCGCGCCCGGCGTGTGCTCGCGCAGCAGGCCCGCGTCGAGCTGAGCGCCGAGCAGGCCGTCGCCCAAGTACGCCGAGCCGAGCGCGGACACCGGCACCGTCAGGTGCGGCTCGTCCTCCACCGGCTTGCACTCCGCGCCGGTGGTGTCGGCGGTGAGCCGCCGGCGGCCGGCGTTCCACGGGCACACGTCGTCCTCGATCTCGATCACCAGGTCCACGGGGGCCGCGTAGGCGCGGGCGGTCAGGGCCTTGTCGACGTCGACCAGGCGTACCCACAGCTCGTCGGACCAGGTCGCGCGCAGCTGGCGGGAGTCGGCGAACAGCGCGATCAGGGCGTCGTCCACCGGCCGGGGGTACGCCTCCAGCTTGGTGATCAGGTCGCGGTCCAGCATGTTGCGCCACAGCAGGGCGTAGGCCGCCGGGTCGGTCGCCTCCAGCTCGAACACCCGCAGTTCGCCGCTGGGCACGCCGTTGGGGTCCCACGCCGACTTGGTGCGGAACAGCGCGTAACCGCGCACCCCCTCGTCGTCCTCGGCGAGCACCGAGCGCAGCGAGCCCCAGCCGCCCCTGTCGTGCTCCTCGTCGGCCAGGAAGGCGTCCCAGACGTGCCGGTTGCGCTCGTACCGGCCCGGACGCCGGGTCACGACGGTGGCGAACAGCTTCTCGAAGTCGGCCCTGGCCTCGGTGGGGGAGACCACCCTGAGCCGGAGCGCCGGGTCGGTGGGGGCGTCCCGCACGAAGGCCGAGCGGTGCTTGTCGATCTTGTAGGACAGCTCGCTGGCCGCCCTTCCGTACCCGTACCTGCCGTAGATCAGCGACTCGGAGGCGTAGAGGGCGGCCACCGTCTCGCCGCGGTCGCGGATGTCGGAGAGCTGTCGGCGCATCAGCGCGGACAGCACGCCGCGGCGGCGGTGCGAGGGAAGCACGCTGACCGCGGTCACGCCGCCCACGGGGATCTGACGTCCGCCGGGGACCGTCATCGTGAGGCTGAAGACGGACGTGACGCCCGCCATGGTGCTGCCGTCGAAGGCGACCAGGGTGCGGTCGAACTCCGTGGCCGCCTTGAACCGCTCGTCCTGGGTGGGATGCGGCGTCCAGCCGAACCCCTCTGCGAGCACGCCGGCGAAGCCCGGCCACTCGGATTCGTCAATGGGACGGATCGGATAGGTCATCCGTCCACGGTAGGAGCGGGCAAAGGGGGACGGCCACCCAATATCCGTGCTTAATGATCAAGGCGTTGGTCAAGTGGGCTGCCCAAACAGGGGTCAGACCGATACAGTCACACGCATCATGAGTTCCCGTCCGGCGCCGTTGATTCCGCCACGGGTCCGCGCGGTCCTGGTGCGGGTGCCGTTCCTGGTGTCCGCCGTCCGGTTCGTCCGGAGAGGGCCGCTGGCCCGTGACCGCAACCTGCTCATCACGCTGACCGTGCTCTCGCTCGTCATCGGGCTGCTGGCGGCGAAGGTGTCCACCGAGTGGTTCTCGCCGTCGCTGCTCATCCTGGTCACCCTGATCGGCGGGCTGCAGCTGCGGCTGCGCAGCCTGGTCAAGCTGCTGGTGGCGGTGGGCGTCGCGCTGACTTACGTCGCGGCCACGCTCGGGGTGGCGCGGGTGGGGCTGGGGCTCACGGTGACGATCGTGTTCACCACCGTGCTCGCCGTGCTCATGGCCCGTACCAGGGGCAAGCTCGGCGTGCAGGGCCTGCGCGGCGACGCGATGCTGCTGGAGCTGCGCGACCGGCTCAGGAGCCAGGGCGAGCTGCCCCCGCTGCCGAAGGACTGGGGCGGCAAGGTGGTGCTCAAGCAGGCCGGAGGCTCGTCGTTCGGCGGCGACTTCCTGGTCTCCATGCGCGACGGCGACTCCGTGGAGATCGCCCTCGTCGACGTCTCCGGCAAGGGCGTCGACGCCGGCACCCGCGCGCTGCTGCTGTCGGGCACGTTCGGCGGGCTGCTCGGCTCGGTCGACGACTTCCTGCCCGCGTGCAACGCCTACCTCCACCGCCAGCGCGGCGACGAGGGCTTCGTGACGGCCGTGCACGTCCGCCTCGACCTCGCCACCGGCGACTACACGATCACCTCGGCCGGCCATCCGCCGGTCGTGAAGCTCGACTCCGGCACCGGCAACTGGCAGGTCGCCTCGGCCAAGGGCGTGGTGCTCGGCGTGGTGCCCGACCTCCACTGCGAGCCCGACAGCGGCACCCTGCGCAAGGGCGACGCGCTGCTGCTCTACACCGACGGCCTGATCGAGCAGCCGGGGCGCGACATCGACGCCGGGCTCGACCGGCTGCTCGGCGAGGCGGAGCGGCTGCTGCCCTCCGGCTTCCGCGACGGCGCCAGGGCGCTGGTCAACGCGATGTCCTCGGGCCACAACGACGACTGCGCGCTGGTGTTGATCTGGCGTCCGTAGTGACGTTTCACACGGGTCAGGTCGTGATGGCGGTCACTGGCAACGGGTTCGGCGGGCTGAGATCATCTGACTGTTCGGGTCCCGGCGGAGCGGCGCGGCTCCACCGGGCCCGTCATCCCGTCCGGTCCCTCACAACCAGCCGCTGTCGCTGGCGATGCGCACGGCGTCGAGCCGGTTGCGGGCGCCCGTCTTGCACATGATCCGCGACAGATGATTGCGGACGGTGCCGACCGACAGGAACAACTGGTCGGCGATCTCCGTCGATCTCGCCCCGCCCGCCGCGATGCGCAGCACGTCGAGCTCCCGCCGGGTGAGCGGGTTGGCGGCCGACTGCAGGGCTGCCACCGCCAGCTCGGCCTCCACCGCCCGCCCGCCCGCGGCGACCTGGCGCACCCCCTCGGCCAGCCGCTCGGGCGCCACCCGCAGGCTCATGAACCCCAGCACGCTCCCGTTGAACGCCCTGCGCACCTGGCCGGGGCTCGGTCGCGCGGAGAGGATCAGCACCGAGCAGCGGGGGACCTGCTCGGTCAGATGCGTGGCGACCGGCAGGCCCGGCAGGTCGAGGTCGACGATCGCGACGTCGGGCGCGCTCGACCGCGCGGCCGGCAGCACACCGTCGGGGCAGCCCGTCTCGGCGACCACCCGCAGGTCGGGCTCGGCTTCGAGCGTGGCCTGCAGACCGCGTCGCACCAAGGGCAGGTGTTCGGCGATGAGTATGCGGATCAAGACGTCCCCCTCCATCGTCTCCCAGGGTGATCGGCTGATCGCTCACTGTCAATGCGGTCCGTTGATTCACCAAAGTGCGGGCAAGCCCGAGGGATGTGATGAGTTCGACTAGTCTGGGAACGTCGAGACCGTCTGTCTGCCTGGAGCGCGCGTAGATGAACTGGCTCTTTGTCGCCGGGATCCTTCTCTTCCTGGTGGGGTTGATGGTCTCCGTCGGCCTGCACGAGGTGGGCCATCTCGTGCCGGCCAAGATCTTCGGTGTCCGGGTGACCCAGTACATGGTCGGCTTCGGCTCTACGGCCTGGTCCATCCGCAGGGGCGAGACCGAGTACGGCATCAAGTGGCTGCCGCTCGGCGGCTACATCCGCATGATCGGCATGCTGCCGCCGCGTCCCGGCGACGACCCCGGCAGGCTGCGGAGCGCGTCGACCGGGCCGTGGCAGGGTCTGATCGAGACCGCCCGCGAGGCCGCCATGGAGGAGGTGCGGCCCGGCGACGAGGACCGCGTCTTCTACCGCAAGAAGTGGTGGCAGAAGATCATCATCATGTCGGGCGGCCCGGCGATGAACTTCGTGCTGGCCTTCATCTTCTTCAGCGTCCTGCTGGTCGGCATCGGCCTGCCGAAGACCGCCCCGATCGTGTCGCCCGACACCAACACGTGCGTGATCCCCACCACCGAGGTGCGCAAGACGTGCGCGCCCACCGACGAGCGCACCCCGGCCGCCAAGGCGGGTGTCAAGGTCGGCGACCGCATCGTCTCCCTCGACGGCCAGAAGATCGCGACCTGGCAGGACGCAACCCGCATGATCCGCGGCCACGGCGCCGGCCCCGTCAAGCTCGGCATCGTCCGCGACGGCAGGCCGATGACGCTCGACGTCGCCCTCATCGCCCGCGACATGGCGAGCCTGACCGACGAGGGCAAGGTCGACAAGGGCGTCGGGTTCCTCGGCGTCGTGCCCTCCCAGGTCTTCGAGCAGCAGAGCATCGGGCAGGTGCCGGGCTACATGAGCGACCTGACCGGCCGCGTCGTGGGCTCGATGGTCAACCTGCCGGCGAAGATGGTCGGCGTCTGGAACGCCGCCTTCTCCGGCGAGAAGCGCGACCCCGAGGGCCCGGTCGGCGTGGTGGGCGCGGGCCGGCTCGGCGGCGAGATCCTGGCCTCCGACATGTCCAACAAGAGCAAGCTGTTCACCTTCGTCAGCCTGCTGGCCGGGTTCAACCTGGCGATCGGCCTGTTCAACCTGATCCCGCTGCTGCCCCTCGACGGCGGCCACATCGCGGGCGGCCTGTGGGAGGGGATCAAGCGCGGCTACGCCAAGATCCTGCGCCGCCCCGAGCCCCGCTACGTCGACATCGCCAAGGTGCTGCCGCTCACGTACGCGATGGCGTTCGTGTTGATCATCATGGCCGGTCTGCTGGTCTACGCCGACCTGGTCAACCCCCTCACGCTCGGCTGACCCGGTCGGCGGCCACCGGCTACCGGGTCTGGCGCACCCCGCGACGCCATACCTCGGCGATGTCGCCGACGGCGGTGACGTCCCGGGTGGCGTCGCCTTCGACCAGCACCAGGTCCGCGCGGAGACCGGGGGCGATCCGGCCCCGGTCGGCCAGCCCGAAGTGCCGGGCGGGCACGCTGGTCGCGGCGGCGAGCGCCTCCTCGGCGCCGAGCCCGGCCTCGGTGAGCAACTGCAGCTCGCGGTGCAGGCCGGCGCCGTGGGCAGGTACGAACGGGGTGGCGTCGGTCCCGGCGAGCAGGGGCACACCCGCGCGGCGCAGGGCCCGCAGCGCGCCGACGGCGTTGGCGGAGCTGCCGGGGCGGGCGCAGTCGGCCGTCTCGACGTGCTGGGCGGTGATCGCCTCGAAGTAGGCCAGCGTGGTCACCACGAAGACCCCCTGGTCGCGTACCCGGTCGGCCAGGCACGGCGAGGCCGGGTCGTCCGGCGCCAGGTCGGTCCACACGTGCGCCAGGCCGTCGACGCCGGCGTCGAGCGCGATCTCCACCTCGGCGGCGGTGATCGCATGAGCGATGACCAGCAGGCCCGCCTCGTGCGCCGCCGCGGCCAGGGCGGCGGCGACCTCCGCCGTCATGACGGGGAGGTCGGCCCCGTGCACGGCGCCGTCGTCGATGACGATCTTGAGGTAGTCGGCCCCCTCGGCCACCCTGGCCTGGACGAACGCCGGCGCCTGCGCGGGATCGGCGACGAAGTCGATCGCCGTGACGTCGAGCCCGTCCAGGACGGTGCCCGCCAGGGCCGCCAGCAGCTGGGTCGGGTGCCCGCCCGGCGCGGTGGCCAGCGTGCCGGCACTGCGCAGGTCGGCCACGTCGTCGTTCTCGGCGGCCAGGCGCCGCTGCCCGGCGAGGAGCTGCGGGAGGCAGAACATGTCGAGCTCGGTGGTGACCCCGTACCGCAGGGCCTGGGCCAGGCTGCCGTCGAACACGTGGGTGTGCGCGTCGATCAGGCCGGGCAGCAGCGTCCGGCCCGTGCCGTCCACCTCGGCATCGGCCGGGTGGTCCGCGCCGGTGCCGACAGCGGCGATGAGACCGTCCTCGATCAGCACGTCGGCGGTCGCGATGGTGTGCTCGCCGTCGAACACCCTGACGTCGCGGATCAATGTACGCATCGAAGCTCTCCCTTGTGAGTCGTGACGCCACCACAGAGGGGCAACCGTCCGGGAACTGTGACATGAGTGGCATAGATCACGCTTGATGCGGTCATGTCACAATCGCCGCGCGACGGGACTCTTCGGTTGCGACAGATGAGGAGGCACGCCATGACACCGACCCCGCGGCACCCGGCCGACGCCGCCACCGAGCAGTTCCTCGGCTACCGCGAACTGCTGTTCTCCGTGGTCTACAACATGCTCGGCAGCGTCGCCGACACCGAGGACGTGCTGCAGGAGGTGTGGCTGGCCTGGTCGGCCAGGCACCGCAGGCCGGACGCCGGAACCGTGGAGAACGTCCGGGCCTATCTGGTGCGGATCGCGGTGAACCAGGCGCTGGCCCGGCGGGTGGACCTGAGCCGCCGCCAGGAGACCTACGTCGGCGCCTGGCTGCCGGAACCGCTGGTCACGGCCTCGGACAACGCCGGAGGCGCCGCCGGGAGCGGGGAGTCGTTGTCGATGGCGGTGCTGGTCGTGCTGGAGACCCTGTCACCGCTGGAACGAGCGGTCTTCGTGCTGCACGAGGTGTTCGGCTTCAGCCATCCGGAGACGGCCGACATCCTCGGGCGTACGCCGGCGGCGGTCCGGCAGCTCGCGGCCCGTGCGCGCCGCCACGTCCATGCTCGCCGTCCTCGTCACCGGACCGAACCCGACGTCCACGCCGAGGTGACCGAACGGTTCGCCGCGGCCGCCCTCGGCGGTGACCTGCGCGCGCTGCTGGAGGTGCTGGCGCCGGACGTGACCTTGTGGACCGACGGCGGCGGCAAGGGACCCGCCACCAGCCTGCACCCGGTCCACGGCCGGGACCGGGTGGCCGCGCTGTTCATGTCCGTCGCCGCGACGCTGACCCCGGGCGCGGTGGACCTCCGCTACCGGTGGGTGGCCGGCGACCCGTGCGCGCTCGTCTTCTCCGGTGACGGCCCGCTGGCCGTGGTCGTCGTCGACCTCACGCCCGAGGGCGACCGGATCGCCGCCGTCTACTCGGTCACCAACCCCGACAAGCTCACCGGCGTCCGCTGAGCCGCCGGACGCGGCTAGTTCATCGAGATGTGCACGTGGTCGTAGTGGTTCTCGGTGATGCTGCCGCGGTCGGACATCGAGCGCCAGCCCGAGCCCTGGTTGATGCGCTGCTTCCAGATCACGTACTTGACGCCCAGCTTGGCCTTGTTCTTCAGCGCCCAGTCGGCCAGGCGGTCGCCGAGGGCGTTGTTGACGGCGCTCGGCATGGTGCCGCCCGTGCTCATCATGAAGTCGCAGGCCCGGCCGAGCGGGTGCTCGCCGCTGGAGCCGGACCGGAAGCAGCCCACCTCGTACGGCAGCGAGAAGTTCTTCCGCACCTGCGCCCGCATCAGCTGGGTGCGCGGCGTGATGTTGTCCGAGCCGGACGGCAGCTCGGGCGCCCAGCTCCCGTCGGACTTCTTGCCCGGCCCGAACGGGACAAGGTCCTGGAGTTTCTTCTTGATGTCGTCGATGACGTCCTGGGCGTCGTCGCGCTGCTCGGCCACCTCCGCCGTGCCCGCCTTGAGCTCCGTCGCGAGCGCGGCGGCGGCCGTGGCGGCCTTCTTCTGGTCGTCGCGGGCCTTGGCCACGCTGTCGACGACCGCCTGCTGCTCGGCGGTGAGCTGTTCGAGCACGGCCGCGCCGCCGCCGTCCGGGGTCATCATGAACGCCGGCAGGGAGGTGTCGCCGTTCTGGTAGCGCAGCCGGGCGATCTCGGCGACCCGCTGCTCGGCCGTGGCCACCGCCTGCTCGGCGGCGGTGAGCCGCTGCTGGGCCGCGGTGGCGGCCTGCTGGGCCTTGGCCAGCTCGACGCGCTTGAGGTTGTACGTCTCGATCAGCTTGTCGACCTTGCGGTTGAGCTGCTTGAGCTGGGCCCGCAGCTGCGCCTCCGACGGCTTGGGCGCGGCCGAGACGGCGGCTGACGCGGCGGCCGGATGGACGAGCAGGGCGGTGGCGGTGATGAGACCGACGGCAAGACTCGCGGGGGACGAAGCCGCCACGTGGTTGTTCCTCTCCCTCTGCCGGCCGGGTTAGCTGACGGGTTCGGGCACGGGAGCAGTCCCTACCACTTGCGCGGATTCACCCCGGATGCGATGGGTCCCCGGCTCCCGGGCAACACGCCCGGGATTAGGCGTACAACGGCCGTTATGGCCGATGTCTAACGGGATATTAGTGGTAGATCACGAGTCATGCGACTTTAATGAGAAACCAATTAGTGATCAATCCGTGATCGCAACATGCGTGCCGCCTCCTCCGGCAGCACGTCGTTGACGAAGGCGCCCATGGCCGACTCCGAGCCCGCCAGGTACTTCAGCTTCCCTGGCGCCCGCCTGATGCTGAACAGCTCCAGGTGCAGGTAGGCCAGCTCGCGGCCGTACCGCACCGGCGCCTGGTGCCAGGCCGAGATGTACGGCATCGCCACCCCGAACAGCGCGTCGAGCGCCCGCAGCACCGAGGTGTACAGCGATGCGAACGCGGCCCGCTCCTCCTCCGACAGCGCCGCCAGGTCGGGCACCTGCCGGTGCGGATACACGTGCACCTCGAACGGCCAGCGCGCGGCGGCCGGCACGAACGCCGTCCAGAGCTCGTTGGCGGCCACCACCCGGGTGCCGGCGGCCCGCTCGGCGGCCAGCACGTCGGCGAACAGGTTGCCGCCCGTGTGCCGCGAGGCGGCCCCGAGCTGGAGCTTGGTGCGCGGGGTCACGTAGGGGTAGGCGTAGATCTGCCCGTGCGGGTGGGGGAGCGTGATGCCGATCTCCTCACCCCTGTTCTCGAAGCAGAACACCTGCTCGACGCCCTCGATGCCGGACAGCTCGGCCGTCCGGTCGGCCCACGCCTCCATGACCAGCCTGACCTGGGCGTTGGAGAGCCTGGAGAAGGAGGAGGAGTGGTCGGAGGTGAAACAGACCACCTCACACCGCCCGACACCCGGCCGCACCTCACTCAGGCCGCCGACATCCCCATAAGTCCCAAAATTTCCGGAGAAAGAGGGGAAGCGGTTCTCGAACACCACCACGTCATAGTCGTGGGCCGGGATCTCCGACGCCCGAGTGTCGGACGACGGGCACAACGGGCACTCGTCGGCCGGCGGCAGGAACGTCCGCGTCTGCCGGTGGCCGGCGATCGCGATCCACTCCTCGGTCAGCGGGTCGTAGCGCAGCTCGGAGGCCACCGGCCGCGGGTCGAGCGGCCGCCGGTCGATCGCGCTCCGGTCGGCGTCGTCGCGCCGGTCGAAGTAGATCAGCTCTCGGCCGTCTGCCAGGTGGGTGATGGTGCGCTTCAAGGCGTGCCCTCCGCGATGATCAGTTCTCCGGCCCGTTCGGCCAGCTCGGTGCGTGCTTCCTCGGGCAGCCCCGCGTCGCTGATGACCACGTCGGCCTCGGTCAGCTCGGCGATCGTGCTGATGCCGACCGTGTTCCATTTGGTGTGGTCGGCGGGGACCACCAGCCGGTGCGCCGCGGCCACCAGCTCCCTGTCGGTCTCGGACTCCAGCAGGTTGGGCGTGGTGAACCCGGCGCGCAGGCTCATGCCGTGCACCCCGAGGAAGAGCGTGTCCACGTGCAGGCGGCGGATCGCCGCCACCGCCACGGGGCCGACGAGCGCGTCGGAGGGCGTGCGCACGCCGCCGGTCAGCACGACCGTGCGGTCGGCGCGCGGGTTGCGGTGGAAGACCTCGGCGACGGGGATCGAGTTGGTGATCACGGTCAGCTCGGGCACCGTGACCAGGTGGTGGGCCAGCGCCCACGTGGTGGTGCCGGCGGAGAGCGCCACGGCGGTGCCCGGCCGTACGAGGGTGGCCGCGTGCCGCGCGATGGCTTCCTTCTCCTGCTGCTGGCGGGCGGACTTGGCGGTGAAGCCCGGCTCCTCGGTCGAGCCAGGGCCGAGGGCCGTCGCGCCGCCGTGGACCTTCTCCAGCAGCCCGCGCTCGGCCAGCACCTCAAGATCACGGCGTATCGTCATGTCGGAGACGCCGAGCTCGCGCACGAGGTCGGCCACCCGGACGCCGCCGCTGCTGCGCACGCGTTCCAGGATCGTCTGCTGACGCTGCTGTGCGAGCACGCCCACCCCTTCCAACAGATTCCACCAAATTATGACACGAGTTTGTTGAGGAATGTTAGGTCACGGCGTATCGCTTGTGCGACGCGCGGGCAGGGGAGACCTTGTAGGTCACGATCCCGACCGTCGGAGGTGAGCCCATGGCGAAACGCGCACGCAAGGGCAGGGGGCGCAAGAAGAAGAAGGCGAACCACGGGAAGCGCCCGAACGCGAACTGAACACGGGTGGCCGCGATCCCGCGGCCACCCGTTGTCAGCTCAGCCGGGCAGCTCGGTGAGCGCCTGGTCGAGGCGTTCCTGCGGAAGTGTGTAGTCCTCCAGTTCGCCGGCCAGGTGGCGGTCGTAGGCGGTCAGGTCGAAGTGGCCGTGCCCGCACAGCGCGGTGAGGATCACCTTCTCCTCGCCGCTCTCCTTGCAGCGCAGCGCCTCGGCGATGGTCTCGGCCAGCGCGTGCGTGGGCTCGGGGGCCGGGACGATGCCCTCGGTACGCGCGAAGCGCACGCCCGCCTCGAAGCACTCGCTCTGGGTACGGGTCACCGCCTCGAACAGCCCCAGCTCGTACATGTGGGACAGCAGCGGCGCCATGCCGTGGTAGCGCAGCCCGCCGGCGTGGATCGGGTCGGGGACGAAGGAGTGCCCGAGGGTGTGCATCTTGAGCAGCGGAGTCAGCCCGGCGGTGTCGCCGAAGTCGTAGGCGTACACGCCGCGGGTGAACGAGGGGCAGGCGGCCGGCTCGACGGCCCTGAACCGAGTGCCGATCCGTCCGGCCAGCTTCTCGCGCAGGAAGGGGAAGGCGAGGCCGGCGAAGTTGGAGCCGCCGCCGGTGCAGCCGATGACCAGGTCCGGCAGCTCGGGCAGCTGCGCCAAGGCCTCCTCGCCGATCACCGTCTGGTGCATGAGGACGTGGTTGAGCACCGAGCCGAGCGCGTACCGGGCCTCGGGGTTCGCGGCGGCCACCTCGACCGCCTCGCTGATCGCCAGCCCCAGGCTGCCGGGGGAGGCGGGGTCGTCGGCCAGCGCCTTGCTGCCCGCGCCGGTGAGGGGGGAGGGGCTGGGGTGGACGGTGGCGCCGTACACGCGCATGAGCGAGCGCCGGTACGGCTTCTGGTCGTAGGACGCGCGAACCATCCAGATCCGGCATTCGATGTCGAACTGGGCGCAGGCGAACGCCAGGGCCGACCCCCACTGTCCCGCGCCGGTCTCCGTGGTCAGCAGCCGCACGCCTTCCTTGGCGTTGTAGTACGCCTGCGGCACGGCGGTGTTCGCCTTGTGCGACCCGGCCGGTGAGACGCCCTCGTACTTGTAGTAGATGCGGGCCGGCGTGTCGAGCGCCTTCTCCAGCCGGTGCGCCCTGATCAGCGGCGTGGGCCGCCACAGCCGGTAGACGTCGATGACCTCCTTGGGGATGGGCACGTAGCGGTCGCCGCTGACCTCCTGCGCGATGAGCTCCATGGGGAACAGCGGCGCGAGGTCGTCCGGCCCGACGGGACGGCGGGTGCCGGGGTGCAGGGGCGGCGGAGGCGGCACGGGAAGATCGGGAACGATGTTGTACCAGTTGCCAGGGATCACCGTTTCAGTTTGAGCCGCCCCTGTGAGCCGTCAAGGGTATGGACGCGGACACGTTCCTTCTTTACCTTGGTTGAAACAGTTCACAGGAGGAGCGTATGAAAATCGATGCGGTCGTGTTCGACATCGGCGGGGTGCTGGAGCTGACGCCGTCCCTGGGCGTGACGGCCAGGTGGGAGGACCGGCTCGGCCTGCCCGCCGGTCACATCGACGCCCACCTGGAGCCGACCTGGCTGGCCGGCGCGGTCGGAGAGGTGACGGAGGAGCAGGCCGGCGCCGAGGTGGCCGAGCTGCTGGGCGCGCACGCCGTGGCGTTCATGGCCGACGTCTGGACGGAGTACCTCGGCACCCCCAACACCGAGCTCATGGCGTACCTGGGCGCCCTGCGTCCGCGCTACCGCACGGGCCTGGTGAGCAACAGCTTCGTCGGCGCCAGGGAACGCGAACAGGCCGCGTACGGCTACTCCGGTCTGGTGGACCACATCGTCTACTCGCACGAGGCGGGCATGCGCAAACCGGACCCGCGCATCTATCTGATGGCCTGCGACGTCCTCGGCGCCGACCCCGCCGCCACGGTGTTCCTCGACGACCACGAGCCGTACGTCGAGGGCGCCCGCGCGGCCGGCCTGCACGCCGTGCGCTTCACCTCGAACGCCCAGGCCGTCGCCGAGCTGGACGCGCTGCTCGGGCTCAGCCGTCCGTCAGCACCGCCGGCCGGTCCGGATGGTCGGCCCTGACCACCACGTCGGCGGCCCGCTGGGGGCGCGCCTCCCGTTCGTACCGCTCGTAGGCCGGCAGCCGCCACCGCTCGTCCTGCGGGGTGCGCCGCGCCAGCGCCCCCGCCGACAGCCACACGTGCACGCTCACCTCGAACGGCAGCCCCCGCCCCAGCAGCAGCGTCCCGTCCACGAGCACCACCCCGCCCGGCGCCAGCTCCCGGTAGGGCAGCCGGTACGCGCGATCGATCCCGCTGTCCCACAACGCCGGCAGCACCCGCCCCGAGCCGCCCGGCTCCAGCGGTTCGAGCACCTCGCGCAGCAGGCCCTTGACGTCGAGCCAGTCCTCGTAGAAGACGTCGGGATCGGTCCGGCCGTGCTCCAGCCGCAGCGAGGCCGGCCGCAGGAAGTCGCCCGCCGACACCCGCAGCACGGGCCGGCCGCGCAACCGCAGGGGCGCGACCAGCTCGTCGGCCAGCGCGCCGGGCCCCGCCGCGGGCGCCCCGTCGACCGCCACCCGCACCCAGGCGTCCCTGGGCCGCGCGGCGACGAGCTCGGCCAGCTCCTCGACGAGCGCCTCCCGGGAGATCGGACGTGCACGCATCGACGCCAGCCTACGCCCCCGAAGATCACAAAAGGCCAGGCCCCCAGACCTGGCCTTTCACCTGCAGTGCGGAGCCGGCGACCGTGATCATCCGGAGTTGAGTCCCACCGGAGGTTGCTCTTACCGTCGAAGGTCTCCTGGCGCCAAAGCGATGGCGCCGAGCATGAAGCCCACGCTCACCAGCGCAATGGGGGTTCCTGCCTCATGCATGTCAGTCGGCGCCCGGGCCGCATGCTCGCGCGGGTGCGGCGGCACTGCAAGCTCCCGAGTTGTGCCCGTGCCAGGATGACCACATGGACCACTGGGGGCCTGTACCGGACGACGGCCTCTCGCTCCTCGTCGGTCGCGAGGTGTCAGCAGTCTGTTTTGTGCGGGATTACGTTGAGCTGCAGTTCGACGGTGCGATCCTTCGGGCCTTCGCCGATCCGTTCGGTTTGTACGGATGCTGGGGCTGGCGTTTTCCGCATGGCAACGCACCTGTGGTCATGCGCCACTACATCGGTCACGTGATCGACGGCTACGAGATGGTGCCGGCCAGGCTCCTGGCAGTTGACTTCGGGGAGCACCGGTTCGCGATCCCGCTGGACGAAGATTCCCGTGCCGGTCACGAAGCCGCGCATCTCGTCATCCGCGAGGACGCCGCTCACGACGGGCGGCACGGCACGTGGATCTGGTGAAGGCTGCGCCCTGAGCAAGTGCTCTCGTCGGAAGCCTGGTGAGTGGCGCGGCGGTCACGCCGACGAGGCGAATAGAGAGACAAGATCGGATAACAGTGAGGCCCAGGCTCGGGATCAGCTCCCGGACCTGGGCCTTCGTGCTTGGAGCGGACGACGGGAATCGAACCCGCGTAGCTAGTTTGGAAGACTAGGGCTCTACCATTGAGCTACGTCCGCGCGAACCGGTCGAACTCTGGTCTAGACTTCATCCGGTCGTCAGGGCGTAAGCGTACCGGAGTAACGGAGCGCATGCGCACCCGGCGAGGCGGGGCGTGGCGCAGCTTGGCAGCGCGCTTGCTTTGGGAGCAAGAAGTCGCAGGTTCAAATCCTGTCGCCCCGACCAGGTCAGCGGGCCCTCTCCGACACGGAGGGGGCCTCTTGCCTTTCCAGGACGCACGCCGAAGCCGGACGAACTGCCCACTAAGGTCGAGGCGTGACAGACAATCGTGTACCCCCTCCCTTCGCCGGCGACGAACGGGCCATGCTCGACAACTGGCTCGAATGGCATCGCGGCACGTTGGCCGTCAAATGCGCCGGCCTGACCGACGAGCAGCTCAGGCTCCGCTCCGCCGAGCCGTCCACCATGTCGCTGCTCGGCCTGGTCCGGCACCTGGCGCACGTGGAGCGCGTCTGGTTCCGCCGCGTGCTGAACGGCGAGGACATTCCCCGCCTCTGGAACAAGGACGTCGACAACGACGCCGACTTCAACGACGTGGACGACGCCTCGGTGGAGGAGGCGTTCGCCACCTGGCAGGACGAGATCGAGCGCGCCCGCGCCATCTCGGCCGCCAAGCCCCTCGACGCCGTGGGCGACCGTAACGGCCAGGACTGCACCCATCGCTGGATCCTCGTCCACATGATCGAGGAGTACGCGCGCCACAACGGCCACGCCGACCTGCTGCGCGAGCGCATCGACGGCGCCACCGGCGAGTAGCGGCAGGCGGGGGCTCAGCCCTCTTCGGCGCCCTCTTCGGCGCGGAACAACGCCCACACGGCCTTGCCGCCGCGGTCGAGCGGGTCCCAGCCCCAGCACTGGCTGTAGGTCTCGACGATGTAGAGGCCGCGTCCGTTCTCGGAGATGAAGTCCGGCTCCTTGCGGCGCGGCACCTCGTCGCTCGGGTCCGCCACCGCCAGCAGCACGTGCGGCGACACGCGCATCAGCAAGAGCTCGATCTCCCGCCGGCCGGCCGCGTACATCGCGTACCTGACGGCGTTCGTCACCAGCTCGGACACCACGAGCGCGGCGTCGTCGCTCAGCTCGTGCAGGCCCCATCCCCGCAGCGTGGAGCGGGTCACGTCCCTGGCGGTCTTCACCGAGTCGGCCTGGAAGGGCAGGGGGCACGCGGTCGTGTTCGGCTTCCCACCCTTGAGCAGGTGGTCGAATCCCACCTCACGGGTGATCTGCAGGCAATCGGCAGTGGCCAGAGGATCCTCCACCATGCCGCCGATACCTCCCCGTAGCTCTCGGTTTAGTGCATGTTTGGCCCACAATGCACTAAGCCATCATGGGTCACGAACGCGGCGGCTGCAAGACCCAAATGCACGTGCAGCTGCAATGTGCAACAGCATGCGCCTTTTGGGGCAAATCTCTCCTAATCGGACACGAGGTTGAGACCTTGTCATACCCGGCAATGTGGTGTCACTGTGTGTGCGGACCTTGATAGGAGGCAAAGTGACGCAGAACCAGCCGGGTTCCGGGCCGACGGCGCTGCGCATCCTCCTGGGCTCCCAGCTGCGAAAGCTCAGGGAGGCGAAGAACGTCACCCGCGAGGAGGCGGGCCACCTCATCAGAGGCTCCGAATCCAAGATCAGCCGCATGGAACTGGGCCGGGTGGGGTTCAAGGAACGTGACGTCTCCGACCTGCTGACCCTGTACGGCGTCGTGGACCCGCAGGCGCGAGCCGCCGTCCTCGACCTGGTGGCCACCGCGAACGAACCCGGCTGGTGGCACCGGTTCAACGACGTCCTGCCCACGTGGTTCCAGGCATACGTCGGCCTTGAGGAGGCCGCCGCCCGGATCAGGACCTACGAGGTCCAGTTCGTGCCGGGACTGCTGCAGACCAAGGAGTACGCCAGGGCGGTCGTCACCGCCGGAGCGGCGGGCATCGCGGCGGAGGAGATCGCCAGGAGGGTCGACCTCAGGCTCGAACGCCAGCGCATCTTCGACCGGCCGGACGGCCCCGTCTTCTGGGCCGTGATCGACGAGGCGGCGCTGCGCCGGCCCATCGGCGGCGTCGAGGTCATGCGCGCCCAGCTCGAACACCTCATCGACCTCATGCGGCAGCCCAGCATCACCATCCAGATCATGCCGTTCAGCTTCGGCGGCCACAGCGCCGAGGGCGGCGCCTTCAGCATCCTGCGCTTCCCCGACCGCGACCTGCCCGACGTCGTCTACGTCGAGCAACTGGCCAGTGCGCTGTACCTGGACAAGCGTGAGGACGTGGACCGATACACAGAGGTCATGGAGCGGCTGTGCGCCGTGAGCACCACTCCTGATGAGACGATCGATCTGCTGCGGACGATCGCCGAGGAGTTCTGACGGCGACGGCGTCGTTGTTCGGTACGCATCTGCCCTAGACTGGCCATCGGCGTTGGATCCCGCCGTGGCGGAGCATGCCCAACGCCGCTCATGTGGGCGCGGCGCGTGAGCCGTACCGAATGGACGCGCCCGCGATCACTCGTAGCTTGATCAAGGAGACCATTCCGTGAAGACCGCTGTCGAGGAGCTCAGCCCGACCCGGGTCAAGCTCACCGTCGAGGTGCCGTTCGAAGAGCTGCGCCCGAGCATGGATGCGGCGTACAAGAAGGTCGCGCAGCAGGTGCGCGTCCCCGGGTTCCGGCCTGGCAAGGTTCCGGCCCGCATCATCGAGCAGCGCTTCGGCCGGGCGGTAGTGCTGGAGGAGACCCTCAACGACGCGGTGCCCAAGCTCTACGGCCAGGCCGTCGACGAGGTCGACGTGTTCCCGGTGAGCCAGCCCGACATCGAGGTCACGAAGATCGACGACGGTGAGCAGATCGAGTTCACCGCCGAGGTCGACATCCGGCCCAACTTCGAGGTGCCCGACTACCAGGGCGCCGAGATCACCGTCGACTCCGCCGAGGTCTCCGACGAAGACGTCGACGCCCAGCTCGACTCGCTGCGCCAGCGCTTCGCGACGCTGACCGGCGTCGAGCGCGCGGCCGCCAACGGCGACTTCGTGGTGATGGACCTGCGCGCCGAGATCAACGGCGAGAACATCGAGGAGCAGCAGGCCAGCGAGGTCTCCTACGAGGTCGGCGCCGGCTCGGTGCTCCAGGGCCTCGACGACGCCCTCGCGGGCATGTCCGCGGGCGAGGAGAAGAGCTTCAAGACCGAGCTCGTCGGCGGCGAGAACGCCGGCGAGGAGGCCGACGTGATCATCAACGTCAAGTCGGTCAAGGAGAAGGTGCTGCCCGAGCTCGACGACGAGTTCGCCCAGCTCGCCAGCGAGTTCGACACGCTCGACGAGCTCAAGGCCAGCATCCGCGAGCAGGCCCGCCGCAACAAGCTCATCGACCAGGTCGTCCAGGCCCGCGAGAAGGCCCTCGACGCGCTGCTCGAGAAGATCGACATCCCGCTGCCCGAGAGCGCGCTCAAGGCCGAGGTCGACGCCCGCAAGCACAACCTCGACCACCAGATCGCCGAGAGCGGCCTCAGCCGTGACGCCTTCTTCCGTCTTTACCAGACGACGGAGGAGGAGCGTTTCGCCGAGTTCGACAGCAACTCCGCCAAGGCGCTCAAGGTCGGCTTCGTGCTTGACAAGATCGTCAAGGCCGAGGAGCTGGGCGTCAACGAGCAGGAGCTGACCAACTTCGTGGTGCGCCGCGCCATGGAGATGGGCGTCCAGCCCAACGAGCTGGCCAAGCACCTGGCCGACAACGACCAGCTCACGCTGGCCATGGTCGAGATCGTCCGTGACAAGGCCAAGTCCGTCCTGGGCGACGCCGCCAAGGTCGTCGACGGCGAGGGCAACGAGGTCGACCTCAAGGCCATCTACGCCGAGATCAACGGCGCCCCGGTCGAGGACGAGGCCGACGAGGCCGCCGAGTCCGAGGAGAAGGCCGAAGCCTGACCTTCCTTCCCCGAAGCCCCCGCACCCCATGGGTCCGGGGGCTTCGGCGTCTTCCGGCCTCGGCGGCGCGCCACGCGCGTCCTCGAGGCGACCGAGCGCGTGTACGCGCCCAGAAGGCTCCTGACGATCCCGCGGGGTGCGGTCGGTCCCTCAGGTGCGGGGACCGCCCTCCGAAGCCTTGACAGCCCCTCACCGCCACCGCCCGCGCGACCGCTTCCCCGCCACGGGACGGCGTCCACCGGTACGCAACCCCACAAGCTCCACGAGCCCCATCAGCACGGAACCATCCCCGCCGAAACGCCCACAGAGCCGGACCACGAGCTGGACGTGGAGGAACGGCGTAGGCTGACAGAAGACCGGTCACCCAGACCTGCGCCGTCAGCGAACAGTACGGGGGACCGGGCATGACCTGTGGGCGTCGCGCGTTAAGGTCACAAGCAAAGCCAATCACTTACGACGCATCGGAAGGTGACGCTGTGACCAGCCCGCCGACCTTCTATCAGCCTGAGTCGCGAGGCCGTGAGAACGGCTCGTCCTTCCGGCTTGAGGACCAGCTTTACCAGCGCCTGCTGCGTGAGCGCATCATCGTGCTCGGTCAGGAGGTCAACGACGAGATCGCCAACCGGATCTGCGCCGAGCTGTTGCTGCTCGCGGCCGACGACCCCGAGCGCGACATCACGCTGTACATCAACTCGCCGGGGGGCTCGGTGAGTGCCGGTATGGCGATTTACGACATGATGGAATATGTGCCTAACGACGTGTCCACGGTGGTGATGGGCATGGCCGCCTCCATGGGGCAGTTCCTGCTCACCGCCGGCGCCCGCGGCAAGCGCTACGGCCTGCCGCACGCCCGCGTCATGATGCACCAGCCGTCCGGCGGCATCGGCGGCACCGCGGCCGACATCGCCATCCAGGCGGAGCAGATGCTCTACGTGAAGAAGACGCTCGCCGAGCGGATCGCCTTCCACACCGGGCAGCCGCTGGACCAGATCGAGTCCGACTCCGACCGTGACCGCTGGTTCACGGCCGAGGAGGCGAAGGACTACGGCTTCATCGATCACGTGGTGCGCAGCGCGCGGCAGGTGCCCTCCGTGGGCCCGGTCTCCTAGGGGGAGCTGACATGAACATCCAGAGCCGTTACGTTCTCCCCTCCTTCGTCGAGCGCACGTCCTACGGCGTGAAGGAGATGAACCCGTACAACAAGCTCTTCGAGGACCGCATCATCTTCCTCGGAGTGCAGATCGACGACGCGTCGGCCAACGACGTGATGGCCCAGCTGCTGACGCTGGAGTCGCTCGACCCCGACCGTGACATCAGCATCTACATCAACTCGCCCGGCGGCTCGTTCACGGCCATGACGGCGATCTACGACACGATGCAGTTCGTCCGGCCGGAGATCCAGACCGTCTGCCTCGGCCAGGCCGCGTCCGCCGCGGCCGTGCTGCTGGCCGGCGGTACCCCGGGCAAGCGCTTCGCGCTGCCCAACGCCCGGGTGCTGATCCACCAGCCCTCCACCGAGGGCGGTGGCCAGGGAAGCGACATCGAGATCCAGGCCCGCGAGATCCTCCGCATGCGATCCCTCCTCGAGGACATCGTGGCGAAGCACACGGGCAAGGCCTCCGCCGACATCCGCAAGGACATCGAACGCGACAAAATTCTCAACGCGGACGAGGCAAAGGCGTATGGTCTGATCGACGACATCATCCCGACCAGGAAGAAACGAGCTCAGGCCGTCGCTTCCTAGTTGAGATGTGACGCACCGGAGCGCTGCCCAATAGGGCACGTTCCGGTGCGACTCGCCGCTAGGGGGCTCACTGAGGGCCCAGAAGACGGTAACGTCGAAACCTGAGCGGTTCGGCCTAGTCCGGAGGATGTCCGGAGACACTGCTCGCGTGAGCAGGGCGGTCCCACGCAAAGGAGTATCTGGGGTGGCACGCATCGGCGACGGGGGAGACCTGCTGAAGTGCTCTTTCTGCGGGAAGAGTCAGAAGCAAGTCAAAAAGCTCATTGCCGGTCCAGGCGTCTACATCTGCGATGAGTGCATCGATCTCTGCAACGAGATCATCGAGGAGGAGCTCTCCGAGTCCTCCGAGCTCAAGTGGGACAACCTGCCCAAGCCGAGGGAAATCTACGAGTTCCTCGACGCCTACGTCATCGGACAGGACAAGGCGAAGAAGGCGCTCTCGGTGGCGGTCTACAACCACTACAAGCGGGTGCAGTCCGGCGACCGGGGTAGAGACGACGGCCTTGAGCTGGCCAAGAGCAACATCTTGCTGCTCGGGCCGACCGGGTCGGGAAAGACTCTCCTCGCACAGACTCTGGCGAAGATGCTCAACGTGCCCTTCGCCATCGCCGACGCGACGGCCCTCACCGAGGCCGGGTACGTCGGCGAGGATGTCGAGAACATCCTGCTCAAGCTCATCCAGGCCGCCGACTACGACGTCAAGAAGGCCGAGACGGGCATCATCTACATCGACGAGGTCGACAAGATCGCCCGCAAGAGCGAAAACCCGTCGATCACCCGCGACGTCTCCGGCGAGGGCGTGCAGCAGGCGCTGCTGAAGATCCTCGAAGGCACGACGGCCTCGGTGCCGCCGCAGGGCGGGCGCAAGCACCCGCACCAGGAGTTCATCCAGATCGACACCACCAACGTGCTGTTCATCTGCGGTGGCGCCTTCGCCGGCCTCGAGAAGATCATCGAGTCGCGCATCGGCAAGAAGGGCATCGGCTTCAACGCCATCATCCGCTCGAAGGAAGAGGTCGACACGGCCGACATCTTCGGCGACGTGATGCCCGAAGACCTGCTGAAGTTCGGCATGATCCCCGAGTTCGTCGGCCGCCTGCCGGTCATCACCTCGGTCCACAACCTCGACCGCGAGGCCCTCATCCAGATCCTCACCGAGCCCCGCAACGCGCTGGTCAAGCAGTACCGCAAGCTGCTGGAGCTCGACGGCGTGGAGCTGGAGTTCACCGACGGCGCCCTGGAGGCCATCGCCGACCAGGCCATCCTGCGCGGCACCGGCGCCCGCGGGTTGCGCGCCATCCTGGAGGAGGTGCTCCAGTCCGTCATGTACGAGGTGCCCTCCCGCCAGGACGTCGCCCGCGTGGTCATCACCCGCGAGTCGGTGCTGGAACACGCGATCCCGACGCTCGTCCCGCGCGACCAGCTCGCCGCCAAGCAGCAGCGCACGCCGCGCGAGAAGTCGGCCTGACCGTCTTACGAAACGCCCCCGGGATTCAACCCGGGGGCGTTTCGCTTGTCCGGCTCCCTAGAATTGGTCACTGTGACCACGCAAGAGCTGCCCACCCAATACACGCCGGCCGACGTCGAGACCCGTAGCTACGAGCGCTGGGTGTCCGAAGGCTACTTCCACGCCGACCCGAGCAGCTCGCGCGTGCCGTACAGCATCGTCCTCCCTCCGCCCAACGTGACGGGCGTCCTGCACATCGGCCACGCGCTCGACCACTCCGTCCAAGACGCGCTGACCCGCCGCGCCCGCATGCAGGGCCGCGAGACGTTGTGGCTGCCCGGCATGGACCACGCCGGCATCGCCACCCAGAACGTCGTGGAGCGCGAGCTGGCCAAGCAGGGCCTGTCCCGCCACGACCTGGGCCGCGAGGCGTTCGTGGAGCGCGTGTGGGAGTGGAAGGAGGAGTCCGGCGGCAGGATCCTCGGCCAGATGCGCAAGCTGGGCGACGGCGTCGACTGGGAGCGCGAGCGCTTCACCATGGACCCGGGGCTGTCGCGGGCCGTCCAGACCATCTTCAAGAAGCTCTTCGACGACGGGCTCATCTACCGCGCCGAGCGCATCATCAACTGGTGCCCGCGCTGCCTGACCGCGCTGTCCGACATCGAGGTCGAGCACAGCGAGGACGAGGGCGAGCTGGTCTCGATCCGCTACTCCGACGAGATCGTCGTGGCCACCACCCGCGCCGAGACCATGCTCGGCGACACCGCCGTGGCCGTCCATCCCTCCGACGAGCGCTACGCCCACCTGATCGGCACGATGGTCGAGGTGCCGCTGACCGGCCGCATGATCCCCGTGGTCGCCGACGAGCACGTCGATCCCGCCTTCGGCACCGGCGCGGTCAAGGTCACCCCGGCCCACGACCCCAACGACTTCGAGATCGGCCGCCGTCACTCGCTGCCGTCCCTCACCGTCATGGACGAACGCGGCGTCATCACCGCCCACGGCCCCTTCCTGGGGCTCGACCGCTTCGAGGCGCGCCCGGCCGTGGTCGCCGCGTTGCGCGCCGAGGGCCGCATCGTCGCCGAGAAGCGCCCCTACCTGCACTCGGTCGGCCACTGCTCGCGCTGCAAGACCGTGGTGGAGCCGCGGCTGTCGCTGCAGTGGTTCGTCAACGTCTCGCCGCTGGCCAAGGCCGCCGGCGACGCCGTGCGCGACGGCCGCACCCGCATCCACCCGCCGGAGCTGGCCAAGCGCTACTTCGACTGGGTCGACGACATGCACGACTGGTGCATCTCCCGCCAGCTGTGGTGGGGCCACCGCATCCCGGTCTGGTACGGCCCGGGCGGCGAGGTCGTCTGCGTCGGCCCCGACGAGGAGCCGCCGGCCGGCTACACCCAGGACTCCGACGTCCTCGACACCTGGTTCTCCTCCGGGCTGTGGCCGTTCTCCACGCTCGGCTGGCCCGACTCCACCCCGGAGCTGGAGAAGTTCTATCCGACCTCCGTGCTCGTCACCGGCTACGACATCCTGTTCTTCTGGGTGGCCAGGATGATGATGTTCGGCCTCTACGCCATGGACGGCCGTCCGCCGTTCCAGACCGTGGCCTTGCACGGCATGGTCCGCGACCAGTACGGCAAGAAGATGTCGAAGTCGTTCGGCAACGTGGTCGACCCGCTCGACTGGGTCGAGCGTTTCGGCGCCGACGCCACCCGCTTCACGCTGCTGCGCGGCGCCAACCCCGGCGCCGACGTGGCGGTGAGCGAGGAATGGGCGGCCGGTTCGCGCAACTTCTGCAACAAGATCTGGAACGCCACCAGGTTCGCGCTGATGAACGGCGCGGCGGTGGGCTCGCTCGACGGGCTCGAGCTCACCGCGGCCGACCGCTGGATCCTCTCGCGCCTGCAGACCGTGGTGAGCGCCGCCGACGCGGCCTTCGACGAGTACGAGTTCGCCAAGGCCTCCGACCTGCTCTACCACTTCGCCTGGGACGAGGTCTGCGACTGGTACCTGGAGCTGGCCAAGATTCAGCTCGGGGAGGGGCTCGAACACACCCGGCTCGTGCTCGGGCACGTGCTCGACGCGCTGCTGCGGTTGATGCATCCGCTGGTGCCGTTCGTCACCGAGGAGTTGTGGCGGGCGGTGACGGGTGGCGAGTCGATCGTCGTCGCCCCCTGGCCGCAGAGCGACGCCCGCTACACGGATCCGGCGGCCGAGGCCGAGATCGACGCTCTGCAGGAGCTCGTCACCGAGGTCCGCAGGTTCCGTTCCGATCAGGGGCTCAAGCCCGGCCAGAAGGTGGCCGCCCGTCTGGGGTTGTCCGGCACGCCGCTGGAGGCCCAGGAGAGGGCGATCCGCGCGTTGCTGCGGCTGACGGAGCCGGCTGAGACGTTCAACGCCACAGCGCGCTTCAGCGTGGGCGCGGTGACCGTGGAGATCGACACTGCGGGCGCCATCGACGTCGTGGCCGAGCGCAAGCGTCTGGAGAAGGATCTGGCC
>NZ_CP184335.1:8162500-10072500 GCF_054392275.1 Actinomadura sp. ATCC 39365
GGCGACGACGCACCCTTGCTGGTACGGGTGCCGCTGGTGAAGGATCCGCTGTCGCCGCAGCCGCCGCCGGACGACCGGGTGCAGCAGCACATGGCGCGCTGGCGGCAGGAGGGCTCGCTGGCCGCGTTCTTCCTGCCGCAGCCGTTCTGCGCCGAGACGTGCGCCGATCCGGTGACGTGCGACACCGCCCGGCTGCTGGCCGGCGACGAGTACGTCCAGCGCGTCATCTCCCGCCTCGTCACCTCCGTCATCGACGAGGCGGGCGCCCTGGACCGCCTGTGGGACGACCTCGTCTCCACCCTTCACTCCCGGCGCCCGCCCACCGTTCCCGCCGACGCGTTGCTGCGGGCGTTCGCCGGTCACGGGACCGACTGGCTGGCCACCCGGCGCGGAGCCCAGCGCGCCTGGTCCTACAGTGACACGGCCGAGCTCCGTGACCGGCTGCGCGCCGTCCTGCTGGACCGGCTCGACAACCAGGGCCGCAACGAGGCCGCACTCATCGGCGCGCTGCAGCAGACGGCCCACCGCCTGCATGCCCGACAGGGCGAGCCGTACCCGGCCTGTCATCTGGTGTGCACCCAGGACCCGGCCCTGTGCCTGTACCGCTCGGCGGTCGCCGACCTGGTCAACAGCGGCCGCTACCAGGCCGGATGGCTGGAGGCCGACAGCATCGACGCCGTCTCGGAGGACAAGCGGCGGCGCCGCACCTGGGAGGTCTGTCAGGACGCCGCGTACGAGCTGATCGAATTCCCCTCCGACGAGCTGCCCGAGCCAGCCCGGGCGGCACTGGACACCGCGGCCCGCCGGGTGTGCCTCTGCTTCGAGCAGCAGATGCTCGCCGACGACCGCCGCAAGGCCCCACGCAGCGGCCGGCGCATCGTGGCCAGGGTGATCGAGGAGGCGGGTCTGTGATGGCCGGGAAACGTCCGCACGAGGGCAGCGATGCGCTGCAGGAGCGCCAGGCGGAGTTCGAAAAGTTCAACCGGGAGGGCATGGAACTGGCCGCCAAGGCGATAGAGGCGTCGGGCATGCAGGGGGCGGGCGAGGCCGCGGCGGCGATGCGGCGCGCCTACGACGCGGCCGGCGCACAGCTCCAAGAGGGGCAGAAGTTCTGCTCCAGCGGAGGCAAAACCGGGGGCCTCGGCATCGGAACCGGCGGCGAAGCCGACGTGTCAGCCGAGAAAGCATCGGGAAGCTCCATGCTCGCGGCGGGGTCGTCGAAGACGCAGTTCGGTGAGGGCATCGACCTGGGGGCCCGCCTCGACGCACCACAGGGGTTGAACCAGCAGACGCTGGGATTCGAGTACCTGAGCGAGCGCAGCGCCCCAGGCTCCGACCACGAGCAGCACGAGTCAAAGGAAGGGGCCCTCTCCCTTCCCGATAAGTCGGACACCTCCACCAAGGTGCCCGAGCCTGGGCTGGCGGCCCGCCCCGCCGAGCCGTCGGCGAACCCCGAACAGATCGACTCCTTCCGCAAGAAGGAACTCGGCACGGGATAGGAGGAGCGGCCATGTCGGAACGAGACCTCGAGCACACCCAACACTCCACCGACAAACCGGGAGGGACGGAGAGTTCGGCCAGCTCCGAACGGCCCAGCCTGAACTCCCGCGAATCGAACACCGAGCAGCTCAAGCCAGAGGGCCGCGAACCGTCCGTCTCCGGACGCTCGGAGGGCTCCGCCAGCTCAGAACGGCCTGGCCTGAACTCACCCGAGTCAACCACCGAGCAGCTTAAGCCGGAGGGGCACGAACCGTCCCGGCCCGGAGATCGCCCCGCCCTGCCGGACAGGTCGAGTCACGAATCCGGAGGTGCCGGGGGTCTCGCTGGCCCGGAGGCGATCAAGCTGCCGTGGAACCCGAACGAGCCGGCCCGGTGGGGCGACGGGGTCTCCCGGGGCTCGGCCTCGGAGAACGCCATACAACTGTGCAGCGATCAGCAGTACACCGGTGCCGGCGGCATGAGCGGCCCGGAAGCCACCTCCTCCAAGGGCACCTCTCCAGCGGACGCGACGCAGACCGCCGACCCCCGCGTGGGTCAGTCCGCGGATGCCGGCGCGCCGAGCAAGAGCCCGGAGACCGGCGGCCCCGGCAAGACCGGCGAGAAGGCCGGCAAACCGGAGACCCCCGGCCCGGACGGACGGACCGAATCCCAGATCCGCGCCGACCTTGAACAGCGGTCCGGCAAGAGCTACGCCCAGCTCGTCATGGAACTCGGCCGCGGCCCTCTCGACCCGGCCAAGATCTCGCCCCGGCAGGTGGAGCAGGAACTGGAGAGCAAGAAGGCGCTGCCCACGAGAGACACCAAGGAACCGACCGTCATCCGCAATGTCCTCGTCCCGCATGACTACCAGGCCGGCCGGTACGTCACCGAAGGCCGGGTGGGGCCCGAGTCCAAGGTCGAGGCCGCCGCCAAGGCCGGGCAGGAAGCCGTTCGCAAGGACTTCGTGTCCGGAGTCGCCGGAGGCCTGGCCGGGGAAAGCCGGGCTCGGCGTCCGAAGGGCTGGTCAAGCCCGCGCCCGAGGTCTCACGCGGCTACGAGCCGCGACCGGCCCAGACGTACGAACCGAGGCAGGGAGCCTACAAGCCGGAGGCGCCCTCGACCGTACGCTCGATGGCAGGCCCCAGCGCAGGCGAGATGAGCTCCGCGAAGGGCTTCCAGAACGAGAAGGCGGTCGCCCAGCTCACCGGCGGAAGCCTGGCCAGGGACAACCGGGCCGCCTCGATCAGTGAAGGCGGTGCGCTGAAGGACACCGAGATCCGCTACACCCTGCCCAACGGCCAGGGCGGCGTCGCCAAGGTCGACGTGCTGGGGCCCAAAGGGGAGCTGATCCAGGTCGGCGGCCCGGGCAAGGCCGAGAATCTGTCGAAGACCATCAGCGACCTCACGCATCTGCAGCGGGCGGCGGAGTCCCGTGGTGTCAACGCGGAGGCGTACTTCACCAAGGACACTCCGAAGGTCGTCCTGGAAGCGGCCGGCAAGGTGCTGGGCAGCGACAACGTGCACACCTTCGACCGGCCTGACTACCGCTCGCGGTAGACCTGGCACTGCCGTTGCTACGGCGAGCGGCCACTTTCCGCTGATGACAGCGGCCATGCCGGTGAAAGGTCGGCGCCCTCCCGGGCATTGTCCCCGGAGCGTCCTGCCTCCGACGTCCGGGGCGGCCAAGCGACCGTTTGTTCGCTGCACAACTGGCGATCAATACATGCTCTCGCGATGTGGAGCGCATCCCGCTTCAGCTCGATGGCGGAGATCGGATCCTCCCCGGGGGCCACCGGAATGTGCGATCAGGCCAAGCTTGGCCCGCCGGACCAGCGTCCTCACTCGCCGGCCGGCGCATCGTCGTGCCCCGGCCGTAGGGCGCCCGCGCGCACGGCGGCGAGCGTGACGCGCACCGCCTGGTCGGCGATCCTCTCGTCGACGGGTTCGGCGGTGATGAGCAGGCGGAGGTAGATCGGCGCGGCCAGGGTCTTCAGCACCTCGGCGGGATCGGTGTCCCCGGGAAGCTCGCCGCGCTCGACGGCACGCCTCAGCATCGGCTCAGCTCTGGCGAGCCGGTCGTCGAACACCTGCCGGCGGGCCGCGGCGATCTCCGGAAGGTGGGCCGCCCCCGTGAACATGGCGGCCAGGATGGCCTGCCCGGCCGGGCTGGTGAACACCTGGACGATCGAGCGCGCCAGCGCCCGCAGGTCGGTCTCGATCGCGCCGGTGTCGGGCACGGGGATGTCCGTCGCCATGTGTTCGGCCAGGGCGTCGATGAGCAGACTCTCGCGATCTTTCCACCGGCGATACACCGTCGTCTTGTGGACCCCGGCGCGCTGGGCGACGTTCTCGACGGTCAGCGCGGCGTAGCCCCTGTCGAGGAGCTCGGCGAGGGTGGCGGCGTGGACGGCGGCGCGTACTTTGGCGCCGCGGCCGACCGGCCGGGCAGGGGGTTGACCAGACCGCATTGCAACTCCAAGTTGCGATATTCGAGGGCGAATGACAGGATCAATCTATCGCAACTCAAAGTTGCGATGCGCTGGTCCCCACTCCTCCGAGGTGGCACATCATGCACAGCCCTCCCCCTGGACCTTCCACGACATCCCCGACCAGACCGGTCGGGTCGTGGTGGTGACCGGAGCCAACAGCGGCATCGGCTACATCACCGCCCGCGAACTGGCCCGCCGTGGCGCCCAGGTCGTCCTGGCCTGCCGCGACCCTGAACGGGGCCGACGCGCGCTGACCCGCATGCAAGGCGAGGCGCCTGGCGCCCGCCTGGAACTGCGCCGGGTGGACCTGGGCAGCCTGGCCTCCGTCCGCGAGTTCGCCGCCGGGTGGGACCGTGGCCGGCTCGATCTGCTGGTGAACAACGCCGGGGTGGCGATGGTGCCGTACGCCCGGACCACCGACGGGTTCGAGTCGCAGTTCGGCATCAACCACCTGGGCACCTTCGCCCTGACCGGCCTGCTGCTGCCGCACCTGCTCGCCGCGCCCGACCCGCGGGTGATCACCGTCAGCAGCGAAGGCCAGCGCTTCGCCCGCTTCGACCTGCACAACCTCAACGCCGAGCGCGGATATCGCACGGCGTTCGCCTACGTGCAGTCCAAGCGCGCCAACCTCTACTTCGCCATGGAGCTGCAGCGCCGGGCCGACGCTGCCGGGCTGCGGCTGCGCAGCATGGCCGTCTCCCCCGGGCTCACCCGCACCAACGTGCTCACCGGCGGCGCCAACAGCGGCAGAGGACGCCTGTACGCAACTCTCACGCGCCTGCTGGTGCGCGCAGCCTTCCGCCCGACGCCGGAAGGAGCGAAGACCTCGCTGTACGCGGCGACCGTACCGGACCTGTCCGGCGGCAGCTACATCGTTCCCGACGGGCCGCTGCAACTGCGCGGCGAGCCCGTACGCCGCACCCGCGAACGCGCCATCCGCGACACCGACACGGCCGCTCACCTGTGGCAACTGTCCGAACGCCTGACCGGAGTCACCTACGCCTCCTCGGCGACCGGGACACCACCGTCGGCCAGGCGGCGCAGCGTGGCCGATGACGCGCGGCCGTCCCATCTGAACCTGTACGGCAGGTTCGAGCTGGACATGAGCGAGGTTCAACGATCAGATGATCCGCTCTGAGCGACGAACGATCTTGAGGTTCAGCAAGGCGAGCCTCAAGACCTATTGACGTTCGGCGGACGTCGGCGCTCCGGCCTCCTCGGCAGCGCGGCCGGCGTTCCAGATCATCGTCCGCTGGTGGACCCGCCGGCCGTCGTGCCGGAGGCCGGGCACCAGTGGTGCCGGGCCGTGCTCGGCGAAGCCCATGCGCGCAAAGAACCGCACCGCCCGGGTGTTCTCGACCAGGGTCTGCAGGTGGCAGCCAGGGGATCCGGCCTGCCTGAGCCGGTCGAGCCAGCGGCTCATCAGCCCGTCGGCGGCGCCGGTCCCTCGCGCTTCGGGTGCCACGTTGATGTGCAGGTGCGCGGGCCACCTGGCGTCGGCGAACTCGCCGACGCCGGGCTGCCTGCGGACCGCGGCCCACGCCAGATCGGCCAGGCTGCGCGCGAAGAAGGCCGCGGGCCCGGGCCGGAAGACCAGCCGGTAGGTCCGCATCGCCTGCTCCATGCGCTCGCCCTCGCCCGGGAACCTCGCACTGTCGAGGCATCCCGTCAGGTAGCCCACCAGGGCGCCCCCGGCGACGGCGACGAAGAGCGAGTCCGGCTCCAGCTCCATGTAGGGGTCCAGGTAGACGGCCGCCTCCGAGTCCACGTGCCCCCACAGCGACGCCGTGGGAGCGCCCTCGCCCGCGCGCTCGAACAGCTCGCGCAGCTCGGCGCGGTCGCTCGGCGCGAACGTACGGATCTCCATGCCGCCTCCTTCATTATGTACGGTCTACTCTGTATGACATACACGACTATTAGGCTATATGACGTACACAGATTCCGACCGCACGAGAGGATGTTCGATGGCAGAGCTGCCACCCGTCGTGGCGCGGATGTGGGACCGCGAACCCACCACGCGCAGAGGCCCGAGGCCGCGCCTGGACCTGGCCACGATCACGACGGCCGCCATCGAGATCGCCGACGCCGAGGGGCTGGCCGCCGTCTCCATGAGCAACGTAGCCGCCCAGGTGGGCGTCGCTCCGATGGCGCTCTACCGGTACGTCGGCAACAAGGACGAACTCCTGACCGTCATGGCGGACAGCGCCGTGCCCCCACCACCCGAACGCGGGAACCTGCCCTGGCGCGACTACCTCGCCACGTGGACCCGGCTCACCCGCGACCTCCTGCTGTCCCGGCCCTGGCTGTTGGACCTGCGCCAGAGCACCCCGCCCATGGGCCCGCGGCGACTGCTCTGGCTCGACCGGGCCCTGGACGCGCTGTCCGGTACCGGGCTGGACGACGGCCAGAAGTTCAACGCCGCCACGGCCCTGACCGGCTACGCCCTCACCAACGCCACACTCACGCACTCGCTCGGCGCCGGCGGCGATGAGCTCGCGGCCAGGGCCAAGGGAGCCGCCGAGTACGGCGAGATACTCACCGAGGTCCTGGACCCCGCGACGTACCCGGCACTGTCGGCCATGATGCGCTCCGGCCTGCTCAGGGACTCCACCGGCTGGACGGAGGACGCCGACTTCCGGTTCGGCCTCGACCTCCTGCTGGACGGCATAGAAGTGCTGATCACCCGCCCAGCCCGGTAACCGGCCCTCTGTCCCAAGCCGCGTGTGACCGTGTCCCAATCGAGCTTCCAGGGTTCACGGGCAACGAACACCCACTGCACAAGAGTGCAAGAAGCTGAGCAACCTTCTGTACTTCCGGCGGCGTAAGGACGGGTGACTGTCGCCTGAGGAAGGACCGTACATGGCGGATAGATCGGAGTACGACGCGTTCGTCGAGGCGTCGTGGCACCGGCTGCTCCGCACCGCCTACCTGCTCGCCCGCGACTGGGGAGCGGCCGAGGACCTGGTGCAGACGGCGCTGCTGAAGGCGTGGCAGGCCTGGCCACGCCTGGGCGACGAGCGTGAGGCGTACGTCCGGAAGATCATCGTGAACCTGCACGTCTCCTGGTGGCGGCGGCGCTGGAGAAAGGCCGAGCTGACCAGCGAGTCGCCGCCCGACCGGGCGCAGGCGGCCGACCACATGGGACAGGCCGACGACCGCGAACTGGTCTGGCAGGCGCTCGGCCGCTTGCCTGCCCGGCAACGGGCCGTCGTCGTGCTGCGGTTCTTCGAGGACCTGACCGAGGTCCAGACCGCTGCGACGCTCGGCTGCAGCGTCGGGACGGTCAAAAGCCAGGCGAGCAGGGCGCTGGCCAAGCTTCGGGTGGACGAGTCGTTCGCGTACGACAGGAGGGGGTAGCGCGATGCATATCGACCAGGGAGAACTCCGCGGCCTGCTGGACGAGCGCAGCAGCCCGGCGCTCGACCGCCCGATCCCGTGGCACTCGCTGCGGGCCAGGACGCGCGGCGCACGGCGGCGCCGGTTGTCGGCCGTCGCTGTCGCTGTCACTTGCGCCGCCGCGGTCGTCACCGCGGGAACGATCGTCAGCCTGCGCGGGCCGGCGCAAGTCGATCAGCCGACCACCGCGAAAGTGACCGACAAGCTCCCGATCCAGTACGAGGAGTCCGACGGCACCGTCTACCGCAGGCTAGCCACGGCGACCTTCGACCCATCACGCGAGGAATCGACGACGTTCCAGGTGAAGGTGAGCGGCAAGCCGGTGGCCATCCTGCCCGACTGCCCACACCCCAAGGCAGCGCCACCGCCTGTCAGCGCGTGGGTACCGGGCCTGGACAAGAGTTACACGCTGTCACCGGCGCCCTTTCTGATGAACTCGTGCGAGCGGGGCGAAGCGGTCGACATGCAGCCCCTCCCCGCCGGGACGCGGACGGTGAGATTCACCGTCAAGCGCGACCTCGGGCGCACACCTCCGGGGAAATGGCGGTTCGGCGTGTACGAGTGGACCCCGCCGGCCACGATGAGGACCGCCTCGCGCCCGGTCGAACCGCCCGCCAAGATCGGGGAGAACCTCAACCTGGTCACCAAGGGCAGCGCCACCTGGCCCGGCACCCGCGAGGTGACGCTCACCGTGCGGAACCGGGGCCGCGGACTGGCCATCGTCACCTACTGCGGGGACGGCCTCACCGAGCGGCTCAGCAACAAGATGTGGGTGAACGGGCGCTTGCACCAAAGCCCCCTCCCCTGCTCCGCCCCGCCGACCACCCGCTTGGCCGGGTACGTCCACATTGGCAAACGGCCGCGCGGTGAGAAGACGACAACGATCAGAGTCCGGCTGGAGACGTCCATCCCCGAGTACCTGCGGCGCCCTGGAACGCTGACGGTGGCCGTTTATGACGACGACCTGTGACAGGGCGCGGCGCCGTCCCAGTCGTAGGCGACGGTAGGCGGTGTGGTAAAGCTAGTTGCGGTCGTTGTGTTCCAGCTGCTCTGATCCGACGGTGGCGGACCGCCTGCCGCTCGACCCGGAGGAGGCACTGGCCGAACAGCCCAGCCGGCTGCTGCACGACCGCACACCCGTCCGACCACCAAGGGCTTGGCTTGCCCTGCCAGTACTACGCGCCAGGTCGCGGGACTCGGCATGACGGTGTTCGCCTTAGTCTCCGTCCTGCCCGCGGCGCCGGCGTCGGCCGCGCCGACCCTCCTTGTGCGGAACGGGCAGACCCAGCCCGCCTTTTCGTACACGGAGGCGGTGCGCGAGACGGTGTACGTCGAGACGCCGATGGACAGTGATCGCGACGGCCGCCGCGACCGGGTCGCCGTGGCCGTGATGCGCCCTGCGGAGACCCTGAACGGGATGAGGGTCGCCACGATCCTGAAGGCGACGCCCTACTCGGGCCGGGAGGCACAATCGGCGGTGCCCGACCCGGGAGTGTTCAACGACTGGTACGACGAGTACTTCGTGCCACGGGGTTACGCCGCGGTGGAGGTCGAGGTGCAGGGCACGGGCGCATCGGAAGGATGCCCGACGACCGGTGGCCGTGAGGACGTCCTCAGCGCGACCGCGGCTGTCGACTGGCTCAACGGCCGGGCACGTGCCACCGATGCGAACGGGCGCGCGGTGGTCGCCGACTGGAGCACCGGCGCCGTGGGCATGATCGGTCTCTCCTACGACGGCACCCTCGCCGAGGCGGCCGCCGCCCAGGGGGTGAAGGGGCTCAGGACCATCGTTCCGGAAGGAGCCATCTCCAGCTGGTACGACTACGCGCGAGACCAGGGGATCGCCTATGGCGGTTCGCTCGGCGACCGCTACCCGGAGTACCAGGCGAACCGGGTCATCAGCGAAAGCGCCAAGACCAAGTGCGGGGACGTTCTGACGAAGCTGGGGGATGACGCGGCCGACGACACCGCCGACTACACCCCCTTCTGGGCCGAACGGAACTACCGGCGGCATGCTTCTCGCGTACGGGCCTCCGTCCTGCCGGCGCAGGGGCTGAACGACACGAAGGTTCGTGGTCGCCAGTTCGCCGAATGGTGGCAGCGGCTCGAGGACAACGACGTGCCGCGCAAGCTCTGGCTGCACAACGGCGGACACGAGGACCCGCTCGTCACCGGCGCCGGCTACTGGCAGGAGACCCTGCACCGCTGGATGGACCACTGGCTTTACGACCTCGACAACGGAATCATGCGAGAGCCGCGGGTGACCGTCCAGCAATCGGACAACTCCTGGCAGACCGCCGCCAGCTGGCCTCATCCCGATTCCCGGCCGGTTCGCATGTGGTTCGGTCCGGCCGATTCGTCGGCTGTGGGCACCCTCGCGGACACGCCCGCCACGAGCGCGACCCAAACCTTCACCGACGACCCCACGCGGTACGAAGCGCAAATGATCGCCGACCCGTCGGTCGGCGCACCCTACCGGCTCGCCTACCTCACGGCTCCCCTGACCCGGCCCACACACCTCTCCGGTACGGCAGAGGTGAGCGTACGCATGACGAGCACGTCGACCAGCACTCCGCTGACGGCCCTCCTGGTCGACCACGGCCCGGCGGCTCCGCAAGCGACGGCGGCCCAGCCGGAGAGCGCCGACTTGTTCGCCCCCTCCCCGCGAGGCAAGCCGACCAAGCTCCCGGTCGTCACGCGTGGTTCCATCGACGTCAAGAACCGCGACTCCGTGACCCGTCCGAGGGCCGTCCGTCCCGGCCAGGCGTACACCGTCAGCTGGCGCCTGCACGCCACGGACTACGTCTTCCCGGCCGGCCATCGCATCGGGATCGTGATCGTCGCGAACGACAAGGACTACGTCACCACCGACCCGGCCGCCAAGTCCGTGACCATCGACCTCGGCCCGAGCAACGTGCTGCTCCCCTTGGCGAACTGACCTCGGACCGCTTGGGACCGCCGCCCGGGGCAGCCGCTCGCCCGGTCCCGGAAACGCCGACGAGTAGGAGCATCCCCCAAGTCGTCGGGCGGCGGCCGAACGTGCCGCGCCGCCCTACCTGCCGGCCCGGCCAGGCCAGGCCGCAGATCCGGTTGCCGCGACCAGATCGCTCTACGTTCTCCGACCCGCCACCACCGGCAGCAGGAGTCAGGACATGTTCCGTGCCGCTTGCGGCGCCCGCTCCGAAGCAGCGGCATCCGCGCTGCGCAGATCGCGGCCGAGGAAGGCCAGTAGCCGCTGGTGGGCAGGGGCGTCGGCGTGGATCTCGCGCTCGGGGCCGAACATGGCGGGACGGCGGAAGGCTGCGAAGTCCATCTCGCGCATGATCGCGAGCAGGTGATCGCAGGCAGGCTGGTCGAGGAGATGTTCCTGCTCGGTGGCCACGGCCAGGTCTGCGCCGTGCACCAGAACCTCAGTGAGGTGGACGAGCGCGGCCATCGGCCCGGGGACGGCGCCGAACCCCAAGCGGACGGTCGTGTTCAGGGCCTCCGGGCGATGCCAGGCGGTGCGATCCAGTTCGGCGGCGGTGACGAAGGCTGCGTGCGGGTCGCTGCCCAGCCAGTCGTCTTCGTGGGCGCCGCCGGGGTCGGCGCCGGACAGTTCGGCCGCGAAGATGCGCATCCCGCCGACCAAGTGGTTGAGTTCGGTGCGGACATCCCATTCCGGGCAGGGGGTGGGGTCGGTGAGCCGCGCGTCGGTGATGCCCTTGACGACGGCGGCGGTCATGTCGAGGGCACGGTCGATCTGATCGATCACGGTGGTCATGGTGGTGGTCTCCGCTCGGGGTTCAGGCGATGGCGAGGGTGTCGTCGAGCCAGTCGAACAGGTGCTGGTGGAGCGTGGCGCGCCCGCCGTAGCTGCAGTGCTCGCCGGCCCCTTCCGCCTCGGGGAAGGTGATGAGGGTGCTCGGGCTGGTCAGCGCCTGGTGCAGCCGCTGAGGTTCGCCCTTGAAGGTGGCGTCGTTGTCCGGGTCGAAGATCAGGGCCGGGGTGGTGACCTGGTGGGCGAGCCCGTCGAGGGTGTAGGGGCGGGAGCGGCGTACATAGTCGGAGGGAGAGTCGGCGCCGAAGGTCCAGACTCCGTTGCGCAGGGCCCAGCGCAACGCGGTGTTGCGGGGCAGCATCAGCGACAGCACCCGCTCGGCTTCTTCGTCCCGGCCCTCCAGCATCCACTGGAGCAGGAACGGCGGGATGAGCCGGGTGGTGGCCTCGAAGTAGCTGTAGATGCCGTCGTCCAGGATCAGTGCGGCGGCCCGGTGCTCATGGGCGGCGGCGCGGGCGACCAGTAGACCGCCGAAGCTGTAGCCGTGCAGGGCGATGCGGGTGGGGTCGATCTCCGGGCGAGTCAGGGCGTGATCGAGTACGGGGGTGAGCACGCTTTCCCAGTCGGGGCGGAAGAACAGGCGCTGCTCGCGCAGCGCCGCACCCTGCCCAGGGCCGTCGTAGGCCAGGCAGTTGTAGCCTCGCCGCAGCGCCGCGGCGGCCACGGCGAAGTAGGCCTCTTCCAGGATCGAGTCGAAGCCGCTGGTGAAGACCACCGTCGGACGCGGTCTCCCGGAGTCGTCGACGAGGAACAGACAGCCGGGCAGCGTCGTGTCCGCGTAGGGAATCGCCACCGCCTCGACCGGGGTGTCCATCAGGCCGGCCGCGGTGGCGAAGGTGTCGCGGGCCAGCGCCGACAGCTCCTTGGCGTCGGGGTCGTCGAACGGGTTGTCGCGCAGATAGAACTCCGCGGTGCGGTAGTAGTTCGACGCCCGCAGCAGCGCCTCCCGGGCGCTGACCCGGTGCCCGGCTGCGAGTGAGCGGTTGCCGAGCTCGTGCACGCGTCCGGCTGTGTTCTTCCACTCGCGATGCCAGGCGGCCTCGTCCCCGTCACCTATGGCGCGCGCGGTCACCAGAACCTCCCCCAGATCGGCGCCGCCATAGGTGGCGAAGCACGCGGTGCGTAGCGCCTCAAAGGAGAACGACTCATCCTCAAAGAGGAACTTCATGACGTCACTCCTCACGTCGAAACGTTGCCGTATCGACGCTAGTGGAACCCAACGATAGAACGCAACCGTTGCGTCGCATCGCTAAGATAGGCTCATGACGCGCAAACCAGCCGGAGCGGCCGTCCTGCAGCAGGACGTCACGGACGCCATCGCCACCGCCGCATTCGCCGAACTGGCCGAGACCGGGTACGGCCGACTGTCCATCGAGTCCGTAGCGCGCCGGGCCGGGGTCGGCAAGACGGCCGTCTACCGCCGCTGGAGCTCCAAGCAGGCCATGGTCATGGACTTGATCACCCAAGTCGCCGTCCGGGCAGCCGACACACCCGACACCGGGACGCTCCGCGGCGACGTGCTGGCCTTCCTGACGATCACCGACCAGGCGCTGCGCCACCCTCTGGTCGCCCGAATCGTGCCCGACATGTTCGCCGAGGCAACCCGCTCTCCCGAGGTGGCAGTGGTCCTGCGGGAACAGGTGGGCGGCGCGCGCCGCAACAAGGTCGCGGCGATCCTGTACCGCGCCATCGAGCGCGGCGAACTTCCTGCCGACATCGACATCGAACTCGGCCTGGACCTGCTGGCCGGGCCTCTCTACTGGGGCGTCAACATCAGTCAGGCCCCGCCCAGCCCGGAGCGCACGCAGCGCCTGGCAGACAAGATCATCGCCGCGTTGGCGGCCTGACCAGACGTCATCGGGGCCAGTGCCGCCGGCGGACTCCTGCCCGCCCCCGGGCAAGGAGACTGCCGCTCCCGATCCCGCGACGTGTGGACAACCACCAGCTGGTGGTCGAGGCCATCGACGCTCTGCGCGCCGACCTGTCCGGCCTGGTCGCACGCAGGCAGGCGGGCGCGGCGCAGCGGGAGGACAGCCTGTTCCCACCCCGGTATGAGCGACTGCGCCCTGGAGGCTCGCCTGCTGCCTCGCCGCTTGTCCTCGGGAGTCTCCGGCAAAGCCGCTTGCGCGCTGACAAGCCGGACGCGATTTCGCCGCCCGCAGGCTCTGATGGAAAGGAGGGTGGTGAGCGTGCGTGCCCGGGGCGTCCCGTCACGGGAGCGGACGGTCGCTGAGCCGGCAGCCGCGCGGCCGCTCGGGGCGTTCGCTGGTCCAGCCCGCCTCAGGTGCCCATGCCTGATAGTCGATGAACGTCCCCTTGGTGAGCCCCTCCGTGCTCTCGACGGCGATCGCGACGTCCACCGCCAAGACGGTGCCGGTCCGCGGGTCGAGGATGGTGGTGTACCGCTGCGCCACCTCGCCATCGGAACCGAATCCGGCGGTGAAGCCCTCGCTCTTTGTGAAGGTGACCTCGATTCCCTTCCGTCCCAGAGGGTCGGTGATCGGGCCGCGCACCTTGGTCGTCGGCAGGCCGGCGAGGAGACGCAGGGTGGCTGCCCTGACCGAGGGCTTGACCGGGAGCTCCAGCAGGTGGGAGGAGGTGGAGAGGAATTCTTCGAAGCTCTCCTTGGGCTGGCCGTCCTTTCGGGTCTTCCAGTAGGTTCGCAGTTTCTCCCGGAGTCGCTCGGCGTCGCCGGGCAGCGCCGCGAGGTCGGCCAGCGTGAGTTCACCCAGCCGTCTGTCACCGAGCACGCCGCCCGGCTCGGCCGCGCGCGTGTAAACACACTGTGAGGGCTTGGACCGCAACTGGACTCTCGCGCAGGTGTCCGGCATGCCGCCCGGCGTGCACACGCGCTGGACCGTGACCGGAGAACCCGCCGCTCGCCACGCACGCTCGTCGGCCGCTGTGGCAGGACGGACGAACTGCTGCCGCTGCTCCGCTTGAACGGGGTCGCCGGGGTCGCGCGGTTGCCAGAGGTCGATTCGTGACGAGGACAGGACGTTGAACGTTTCGCCGCCCGCCCGGACCCTCATCAGCCCATTGTTGAGTAGCGGCCTGCGCCAGTAGTCGCCGCGTTCGTCCGGCAGTTTCGCGATCTGGTCCGCCAGCCGGAGCAGGGTATCGTTGCCGGCCGGGGGCGCGAGCATCGTTGCGGGAACAGCGGTCATGTTCGACACCAGCGTGACGACGGCCATGACGACGGCGATCGTTGTCGCGGCCGCTCCCAGAGTCCATCCCCAGGCGAGGCCCCGCCGATTCGCCCTACCTGGCCGTACCGGCTTGCGCTGGGCGGCGGCAAGTCGGAGGCGGGCCTTCTCGACCACCTCCGCCGAGGGCGGCGGCGCGTCAGGCAGCGCTCTCGCCAGGAGTCTCAGCTCATCCATGGGTCTCCTCCAACGGGTTGACGTCGCCGAGTGCCTTGCGGAGTTGCTTGCGAGCGCGGCTGAGCCGGGAGGCCACCGTCCCCGCCGGGACCCCCAGGGCGGCGGCGACCTCGGCGTGGCTGAGGTCGCCCAGCACGCTCAGCAGCACCACGTCGCGGTCCCCACGATTGAGCCCGGCCAGCGCCCCCGCCAGCTTGCCGGTCAGCCGGCCTGCGGCCACGCGGGCCAGGGCTGCGTCCTCGGGACTGTGCTCGGGACTGTGCCCGGCGCGCTCAGCCGTCCGGCTGAGCGCCTTCCATCTACGGATCTCGGTACGGCGGTGCCGTGCGATGAGGTGGGTGGCGATGCCGTACAGCCACGGACGCACCCCGCCGCGCGAGGCGTCATAGCCACCCCGATAGGCCGCCAGGAACACCTCGGCGGCCAGGTCGTCAGCGACGTCGTCGGACAACCTCCTGACGATGTAGCGGTGGATCTCGGAGAAGTGCGCATTGAAGATCTGCTCGAAGTCCACCCGTAGATCGGGTGGGTCGGCCAGGTCAGGTGGAACGGCCATGCAGGCGTCTCCGCTGGGTCAAGTGAACGATGGTCGCCCTTTCTTGCCCGAAGTGCCTCGATGCTTTCACGGACGGCCGCCGACTCTCTTCTGATCGCCCGGCTCCAGGCGAAGGGCTGTGAGGTTGGCCTGAAGGCCGGCACAGGCGTCCTTCCCAAGTCGGAGATCGTCGGTGTGGAACCAGGGTTTCCGTAGGGGACAACTCCGACGCCGTACCGCCCTCTCGTGTCGGATCTTGATACGGCGGAGACCGAGAGCCGGACTCCGTGAATCGGAGGAGCAACGTGAAGGGAAGACGCATCAGCGCGGCCGTCGTGGCGTGCTTGACCGTGTCGTTGGCGGCAACGCCTGCCGTGACCGCCACCGCGGCGGCAGACGCGAGCCCGAGCGGTCGGCCGAGTTTGCAGGCGATGCTGGACAAGGTCGTCGCAGGCGGTGCGGTCGCCGCGATCGCCGAGGTTCGCGACGGGGACAGGACCTGGCGAGCCGCCAGCGGCAAGGCGAAGATCGACAACGCCCGGCCGGCCCCGGTGGACGGGCGCTTCCGGGCCGGGAGCGTGACCAAGTCCTTCACGGCGACCGCGGTGCTGCAACTGGTGGGAGAGGGAAGGCTGCACCTGTCCGACAGTGTGGAGCAGTGGCTGCCGGAGCTCGTGGACGGGGGCGCCGACATCACGATCAGGCACCTCCTCCAGAACACCAGCGGCCTTCCCGAGTACTCGACGGACATGATGGACGAGGCGGGCATCCCCAAGGAGCGCTACCGCACCTGGTCGGCACGCGAACTGGTGGAAAGAGCGGAAAAGCTCCCGCGCGACTTCCCACCCGGGTCCCAGTTCAGGTACTCCAACACCAACTACATCGTGCTCGGCATGCTGATCGAGAGGGTCACCGGCAGGCCGTACGCGACAGAGATCAGGGAGCGGATCCTGCGGCCGCTCGGCCTGCGGCACACCCGCGTGCCGGGAGCCTCACCGGAGGTGTACGGCCCGCACGCCCACGCATATGTGCCGGTCACCAGGGCCGGCAAGGTCGTCCCCGTTGACGTCACACGGTTCAATCCCACGATGGCCGGCGCGGCGGGCGAGATCATCTCCACCACCGGGGACATCAACCGGTTCTACCGCGCCCTGTTCCAGGGCAAGCTGCTCCGCCCCGGCCTGCTGAAGGAGATGCAGGATCCCGGCACGACCGGGGGGTACGGGCTGGGGCTGGAGCTGGCGCCTCTTCCCTGCGGCACTGCGTTCGGCCACGGCGGCGGTGCCCCGGGCTACCTCACGGTGGCGTTCAACTCAGCCGACGGTTCGCGACAGGTCACATTGTCGATCACCCCGTTCTCCGGCGACCCTCATCAGGCGGCCATGACCCTGCTGACCTCTGCACTGTGCCCTTAGAGAGCCTTGAGGCTGAGGTCAGGGCGATTGGAAGTCCAAGCCCGTCTCGGCGGTGCGAGGACGGCACCAACGCCCCAACCCTCTTGGCCCGCTCCCGACACGCCTCCGTACGCTCCCTGGAGCGCTACGTGCGGCCCAGCGTCGAAGCGTGTCGCCAACCGCGATCCCCTACGCCGCCGGAAGCGAGCCACCACCGCATGAGCTCGGTGCGCTACCGCTGATTCCTGCGGACTCCCTTCTCGCCCCCGAAAGGGTCCCCACCACGATCCCGAAGCTCCCCCTCTTTGTGAACGGATTGGACTGTGTCCCTGCCGTCATATGCGCCTACGCGAGCGGGGCCCGTGATGGAGGGAACGAGTAGTCCTCGACGGTCATGGAGTTGTGGAGGCGCGCGCTCTTCGTGGTGAGGCGGAGGAGGGCGCGGCCGATCCCGGACGGCAGGCCGGAGATCAGGCGAGCTCCCTGCGCCAGTCCCGCCACCCCCAGTCGTGAGGTGGGAATCAGGGTCTTCGCCGCGCTGAGCGCGGCCTCGCGGCTGCCGCGCACGTGCTCGGCCATCGCCCGCTCGTAGGCGGGGAAGGCGCGCTCGTGGTCGCCGCCCGCCCGCGCCAGCTCCCCGGCGAGGACGTACGCGCCGACCACGGCCAAGCTGGTACTGCCGCCGACGGCCGGGCCGGGGCTGTAGCCCGCGTCGCCCACGAGCGTCACCCTCCCCCGCGACCAGGAGTCCATGCGGAGCTGGCTGATCGAGTCGAAGTAGAACGCCGGGCTGCGGTCCAGCTCGTCCAGCCAGCCGTCCACGGCCGGGTGCATACCGTCGAACGCCTCGCGCAGCAGCTTCTTCTGACGGGGCACGTCGTGGTGATGGCAGTCCAGCTCGTACGCGCTCCGGAACAGGAACAACGCCCGCGCCCCGTCGAGGTGACGCGCGCCGTAGACCCCGACGGTACGGCCGACGCCGACGTGCATGACGAGCTCGCCGTCGAGGCCGGAGACGTTCGGCAGGGTCAGCACCCCGAAGTAGGCCCCGATGAAGGCGCCGGACGTGTCCCCGAACACGAGGCGGCGCACGTTCGAGTGCAGCCCGTCCGCGCCGACGACGAGGTCGAAGCGGCGCGGCGCGGCGTTCTCGAACCGCACCTCGCCGTCGGGCGAGATGGCGGTGATCGACTCGCCGAAGACGTACTCGACGTCGTCGCGGGTGGCATCGTGGTAGATCTCGCTCAGGTCGTCGCGCATGATCTCGACGTGCCGGCCGGAGGCGGCGCCGAAGATCTTGGAGAGGTCCACCCGGACGGGACGCCGCGCGCCCTCCTGGTGGACGCTCATCCGGCTGGTGCCGGTGGCCCGCTCCTCGACGCGCGCGAGCACGCCCATCTTCTCCGAGATGTCCATCGCGGGCCGGAACAGGTCGACCGCGTGCGCGCCCGTCTTGCGCAGGCTCGGGGCCCGTTCCACGACGGTGACCTCGAAGCCGTGCCTGGTGAGCCAGTAGGCCAGGACCGGGCCGGCGACGCCGGCTCCGGAGATGAGAATCCTTGTCGTCATGCACTCACTGTCGCCGCCGGTGCACGCCGCTGGATTGGACGAATGTTCCCACGAGTCGGCTGGCTAGCATGGGACGATGCGGACATTCGTGCGCGATACGGCCGTGTGGGACGTCGCGTGCCCTTCGCGGCCAAGCCGGGTGGCCGGTGTCACCATGGCCGGGTTCCGCGTCCGTGACCTGGACGCGCTCCGGATGGTCCCCCATCCGGCCATGACGCTGCTGGTGGAGTTCGGCGCCGCTTCGCCCGTCCTTGACCGTGACGGCGGGCGGCGGCAGCGCGGCAGCATGGTCGCCGGGCCCGGGCTCGGATTCGGCGGCTCGGTCCGGGTCTGGGGTGAGAACGTCGAGTGCGTGCAGGTACGCCTGTCGCCGCTGATCGCCCGCGCGGTACTGGGCGTCTCGCCCGCCGACCTCGGAGACGCCGTCGTGTCCCTGGAGGACCTGTGGGGGCGAGAGGCGTCACGGATCCGTGAGCGGCTGGGCGGCGTCCCGTCGTGGCAGGATCGCTTCGCCCTGGTCGACGCGCTGCTCGCCCGCCGGCACGAGGCGGAGCCGCCGGTGGACCAGGAGGTCGCCTGGGCCTGGCGGCGCATCGTCGGAAGCCGGGGTCGGGCCAGGGTCGATGGGCTCGCGGCCGAGGTCGGGTGGAGTCGTAAGCGGCTGTGGTCGCGGTTCCGGTCGCAGCTCGGCCTGGCACCCAAGCAGGCCGAGAAGCTGGTCCGCTTCGACCACGCCGCCCACCGGCTGGTCGCGGGCGTGGCCGCGGCCCGGGTGGCGGCCGACACCGGCTACGCCGACCAGTCCCATCTGCATCGGGACGTCATGGCGTTCACCGGCGCGACCCCCGCCACCGTCGCCGCCGAGCCGTTCCTCGCGGTCGACGACATCGCCTGGCCCGGCAGCGCGCCCTCGCCCGCCTGAGCGCGTTCGCACCGCCTGTCCCGGCAGCACGCCCTCCCGCGCCTGAGGACATTCGTTCAAGACACCCGCGCGCGCCGGCGGCGACCGTGGGTCCATGACCACTCTCCATCGCGCCACTCGCCGCAGCCTTCCGCCCCGGAGGCTGACACGGCGCCGGCGGCGCCTCCTGATCGCCGCGGCCGTCCTTCTCGTCATCGCCGGATCGCTGCTGGCCAACGCGGCGGTGGTGACCCGCCAGAGCGCCGGCGGAAGCCCGACCCTGCCGCTCGACGGCGGGAACGTCCACGTGCGCCAGGACGGCCCCTCCGACGCCCCGGCGCTCGTGCTGATCCACGGGCTCGCCGCCTCGACCCGCTCGTGGGACGCCCTCGTCCCGCTGCTGGCCGGGTCCTACCGCGTCATCAGGCTCGACCTGCTGGGACACGGCCGGTCGGCCAAACCGGCCGACGGCGGCTACGGCATGCCGGAGCAGGGACGCCGGGTCGGCCAGGTCATGGACCGGCTCGGCGTCAGGCACGCCGTGGTGGTCGGGCACTCCACCGGCGGCGCGGTCGCCACCGCCCTCGCCGAGCAGCGCCCCGACCTGGTGTCCGCGCTCGCGATCATCGACACGGCACCGCGCCTGAACGCCGCCGTCTCAACCGGCTTCGTCGGCGGGCTCCTGGACAAGCCCGTCATCGGGCAGCTGCTGTGGCGGCTCCGAACCGACAGCCTGATCCGCGACGCCGCGAGCAGCGCGTTCAGCCGCCCAGGCTACGAGGTCCCACAGGCGGTCGTGGACGACGCGCGCGAGATGACCTACCACGCCTTCGTCGCGACCTCGCAGGACGGCGACGACTACGTGAACCGACGCGCGCTCCCTGACCGGCTGATCCCCCTCGGCAAGCCGCTGCTGGTGATCTTCGGCGCCGACGACCGCAGGTGGCGCTCCTCCTCCGCCGCCGAATACCGCGCCGTCCCAGGCGCGACGGTCGAGGTGCTGCCCGGTGTCGGGCACTCGCCCATCATGGAGGATCCGCCGCGGACCGCCGCGCTCCTCCTGGCCTTCGCCGCCCGCCACGCACACCGTTGACCTTCGTCCGACCAAGGGAGATCGCCATGCCGCACACCAGCTCCGGCATCCACTGGGAAGAACACGGACAGGGCCCGTCGACAGTTGTCATGCTGCCGGGGTTCGGCGCCTCGGCCGATCTCATGGCCGGGATCGCGCGGCACCTTGACGGGTTCCGCGTCCTGATCTTCGACCTGCCCGGACACGCCCGGTCCGTACGCGCGCCCGCGGACGGACGGCTGCCCTCGCTCGCGGCGATCCTGCACGAGGCGATCAAAGAGGCGGGCGCCGACGACTACTGCCTCGTCGGCTACTCCCTCGGCGGCGCGATCGCGGTGCGGATCGCGCTCGACCACCCGGACGAGGTACGCGCCCTGATCGGCGTCGTCCCGTGGAACGCCGGGGGGACGACGGCCGAGGACGCGATGATCGCCGGCTTCGACGCCGCGTACGGCGACGTCGAGGCTCTCACGCACGCGGTGGCGGCGATCTCCGTGGACCCGTCCAGGACATCGGGCCTGACGAGCAGCATGCTGACCGTCACCGAACGGATGTGGCACGGCTGGCTGGCCGGCGGCGCGCTGACCAGCCAGGCCGACGAGCTGCCCGGGATGCGCGTACCGACCTGCTACCTCCTGGGCGGGAAGGACGTCGTGGTGGACCAGGCGAAGCAGCTTGACGACGTGCGGCGCATCCCCGGAAGCCGCGCGGTCCTGCTGCAGGAGCTCGGCCACCTGTGCGGCCTGGAGCGGCCGGACGTCGTCGCGTACGAGATCTCGGCCTTCCTGCGGCGCACCGCACCCTCCTGACGGGGGTCACCCGTCCTGGTACGGCGCTGTGAGCTGGGTGGCCGGTTCGGCCAGCTCCCTCTGGACGGGCTCCGGGGCCTCCACGACGACGAGGCCCATCCGGATCGCCACGGTGTGGCGGTTCTCGACGTCCCCTACCGGACGGGCGGCCTGGACGTGATGCCGGCACTTCCCCCGCCCGTCCCTGGGCCCGCGCTGCGGAAGACCTCGACCTGGTCTGCGACCTCCATGTGAAGCTCCCCGGCAGGAGCCAGCAGGTCGCGCACGATGACGATCACCCCGTGCATGACGTGCTCGAACGCCTCGTCCACCGTCATCACGGGAGCGGCGGCGGCCGCTTCGCGAAGGTGCGGAACGGCCAGGTCGGGATGTGCCCGCAACCAGAGCGGCGGGACGGGAGTGTGCTCCATGACCGACTCCCCCTGGTCCTGACGATGGTCCACGAGCAGCACGAACCCGAAGAGCCGCAGCGTCAGATCGCGGTGCACGATCTGCGCCTCCGCGACACCCAGCCCGATGTCACGCAGCATGCCCAGGAAGGCGTCGGTGTGGATCAGGCGGTCTTGGTGGATTGCCACGTCGCCGAGCTGCTCGTCCAGCGACACCAGCAGTGCCCGCGGGTAGCGCCGGTAGACCGCGCGCAGGGCGGCGCCGTACTCCCTGATGCCGCGCTCCCAGTTCCCGGGATCCAGACGAGGCGCCGGCCACTGCTCGAGGAACAGCGCGACCGCGCGCTCCACGATCTCACCGCGGTCGTCGGCGTAGTTGTACAGGGCCCGGACAGTCACACCGAGATGCTCGGCGAGCAGTCGCATGGTCACCGCGCGGAAGCCGTGAACGCCCGCGAGGTCGAGCATCGTCTGGGCGATGAGGTCCTTGGTCAGGGTCGGCCGGCCCTTGCGCGTGAGCGGCCGCCGGCGGCGACGCGGCCCGCCCGGGCTGGTGGCATCAGGGCTGGAGGCGCCGGGCTGGTCCGGATCGTGGAGCACCATCCGAGCATACCGCCCTTGAGTTTCACACTATGTTGACTTTAACCTCCGGCCTGCGCCACTCTCCTTAGGTGACCCTTACCTCCGCACACCTTCCCGGAGCTCTCCGATGACCCCGCCGACGGTCGCCCGTTCGACCGACGCCCGGGGGCGTGCCGTTCTCGGCCTGGCCATCACGGGCACCGCGCTGGTGGTGATCGACATGACGATCGTGACCGTCGGCCTGCCCGCGATTCAGGCCGACCTCGGCGGAACACTCGCCGGCATCCAATGGGTGATCATCAGCTACATGATCACCATGGGCGCGGTGACCCAGGTCGTCGGCAGCCTGTCCGACCGCATCGGCCGACGCCGCATGTACCTGCTCGGCATCGCCCTGTTCACGGCCGCGTCGATCGTCTGCGGCGCGGCGCCGACCACCATGGTGCTCGACCTCGCTCGCGCCGCGCAGGGCATCGGCGGCGCCATCCTGATGGTCAACGCACTCCCCCTGCTCTCCCAGCACCTGGACGGAGAACGGCGCAACATGGCCATCTCCACCTGGGGAAGCGCGGCGACCGCGGCCGGCCTGATCGCCCCCCTGCTGGGCGGCACACTCGTCGACACGCTCGGCTGGCGCGCGATCTTCCTGATCAACGTCCCGATCGGCGCGGTCGCCTTCGTGCTCTGCCTGCGCATCCTTCCCCCCGACGGCTCCGCCTCCGCCCGACAGGGCCGGATCGACTGGACGGGCACCGCACTGCTGATCGCCTCACTCGCCCTGATCAACCTGGCCCTGCTGCGCGGAGAGGACCAGGGCTGGGGATCGGCGGCGACACTGACGCAGCTCGCGATCGCGGTCGTCCTGTTCGTGGCCTTCCTTCTCCTCCAGAGCCGGATCGGTGCGCCCACGCTGGACGTCGCCCTGTTCCGCAGGCCCGCCTTCGCCGGCGCCGCCCTGGCGGTCTTCGTCTCCCGCGTTCTGACCATCGGCGGCACGGTCTACTTCGTGCAGTACTTTCAGTGGTCGTTGCACCTGAACCCCACACAGAGCGGACTGCTGCTGACGCCCGTCTTCCTCGCCCAGATGGCGGCGGGCATGCTCGGAGGAAAACTCCTGAGCCGGTTCCCCTCCGGCTACGTCATCGCAGGCGGCTACGCGTGCAAGGCGGTGGGCGCCACCGCGCTGGCACTGGCGTTCACCCCGACCGTCACCCCTTGGCTCCTGACAATCCCCCTGCTCGTCTGGGGGATCGGCGGCGGAATCGCCGGCGCACCGGTCATGGCCGTCGCCATGAACGTCACCGACAAGCGGCGAGCCGGCATGGTCGCCGGAACGATCACCGGCTTGGCCTCCGCCGGAGCCGGCATCGGCACCGCCGTCCTGGGGGCCGTCTACACCACTCGCATCGCCGGTGTCGTCGCCACCGGACCGTCCCTGCCCGCGGCATCCCGCGAGGCCGTCCTCGCCGCCGACGGCGACATCCAGCGCGCCCTCGACGTCACTCCCGTCGCCGCCCGAGCCGCCGTCGAAGACCTTCTGAGCAACGCCATCGCCTCCGGCGCGTCGGCCGTGCTCTACAGCTCCGCGGGCCTGGCCCTCATCACCGTCGTCGTCGTGCTGACCCTCATCCGCAGCCGCGACCACGGGCGCCACACCCCTGCCCACCATGACGGCGGCTGCGAGGCGGGCATGAGCGGAGCCGGTGCCGGCTGAGCCGAACGGCGAGAAGCCCTGCTCAGCCCACGAAGGGGGACTCGAAGGAGAACTGCTCCCGCCTGACCAGATCTGTGACCTGGGCGGAGCCCAGAGCGCGGTCGAACTGGAAGGGGTTGTTGTCGGGCACGCTGCGGGTGCCGCAGAACGCCGTCTGCCCGTTCTGGAGGCTGATGTTGACGCAGCGGGCGTCCGCGGGAAGAGACTCCAGGCGGGCGGTGAGGTTCTCGACCTCCACCGAGAAACCCGTGCCGTTGAAGACCTCCGTCTGGGCCTGCTTCCAGGCGGCACCGGCCCCCAGATGCAGGCTCGGGCTGACAGACCGGGGAAGACGAGACTGGAGATCCAGCTCCCGCATGTAGGGTCGGCCGCGGCCAGGGCGCCGCTCGTGCCGGTCAGGCCCGGCGCCATCGTCACAGCGCCCGCCACCGCCGCTGCGATCAGGGCTCGTGACAGGCCCCTCGCCGATCGGATGCTCATCGTGGTCTTCCCTTCGTGAACGGCCTGATCGCCGCCGCCGGATATGGGTGTCGCGTCGACGGCGGTCGGACGCCGGGCCTTCAGGCTGGAGCGCCTGCCGTCCGACCGCTCGACCTTCGGTCGGTCACAGACAGTAATCGCCCCTTGACAGGTCCATAGTGTTGGTGACGGACGGCGACGGGCAATCTTCGGTCCACTCAGTGGACCGACGGAAGCAGCGCGTTGCGCAGCCGCGCCCGCGCCTCGACCTTGCGGCGTCCGCGGGCGCGGTCGTAGCCGGTGTGCGGGCAGATATCGCCGTCCGGGAGCCGCCCAATGCTGATCCCCAGGCCGTCTCGTGGGCGATGGCACGAGCAGTGGCCGCCGGATGATCTCTCGTGCGCCGGGGAGGGCGACGTCGCGATCGGCGGCGCACCCCCGGCCGGCGGGCCGGCCGGGCTCAGGCGCCCTTGCGGAGGAGCTCGGTGATGGTGAAGCCGACGCGCTGGGTCACCTTGCCGTCGGCGAGCGGCACGTTGAGCGCCCTGGCCAGCTCCGCCCCGTACAGGTCGGCGGTGGCCTCGCACACCTGGGCCAGCGTGCCCGTCGCCGACCTCCCCCTGCGGTGGCCGACCGCGATCGTCACCACGCCGACCAGCGCCGCCGGCCACCACAGGGTGACCGCCGCGACCGCCAGGTACAGCACGCCCCAGGCGGCGGTGGTCGCGGCGCCGGTCAGGGCGGCGCGGGCGTCGCCGATCGTGGTCCGCGCGTGGTCGGGGACGACCAGCCACAGGCGCGGCCAGGCGGCGTCGAGGTCGATGCCGTACCGGTTGCGCACGCGGACGGCGACGGCGTCGAGCTGGTCGCCCATCCAGGTGGGCCGGAACGGGCGGGCCAGCGCGATGGCGTTGCGGCGCGCGGCCAGCTCGCCCCGGCGGCGCTCGAAGTCCGCGGTGCTCTCGCCCTCGGCCGCCGTCGCCGACTCGTAGGCGCGGTGGGCGTCGTCCCAGCGCCGCCTGCGGCGTTCGACCAGGGGGCGGGCCAGTCGGCGCGGCCCCCGCGCGAACCAGCAGCGCACGACCGGCCCCGCCAGCGCGTTCGCGGCCAGCCCCGCCCCGAACGCGCCTAGCAGGAGGGCGACCAGCAGCAGCGCCTGCGCGACGGGCTCGCCGTCCAGGGCCCTGGTCTGGGCGGTGGCCCGGGCGGCCAGGAACGGGACGTCCCACGGGCGCCGGTGGCCGAGGACGGCGGCGAGCCAGAGCACGCCCTCGAACAGCGCGCCGGGCAGGACGAGCACGGTCAGCCAGCGCTCGGCGAGCTTCTGCCCGAGGCTCGACAGGAACCCCGTCATCCCGGCGCGTATTCCAGCGGCAGCTCGTAGACGTCGCACGCCGGTATCGCGCCGCCGGGCTCGGGCCGGGCCTCGCGCCGGCAGCGGCCCAGCGGGCAGCGGTACCCGCCGGGCGGCGGCGGCAGGTCGCCGGCCGTCGGCAGAGCGGGGACGACCGGCTTGCCGCGGGCCAGGACGTCGAGGCCGAGCATGCGGCTCAGGTCGTCGACGATCTCCTGGGGGCGGCGCTCGCCGCCGCGCAGCGCGCGCCTGGCCTCGTCGAGCTCGGCCGACCATCCCTCCGACCCGGCCATGCGGACCAGTCGGGGAGGCTCTCGCACAGGGCCGCGAGCGCGCGGCCGTCGTCCGGCGGATCTGCCATGGCTCGGTGTCTACCACCCGCCCGGCGACGTCGGCAAGACGGACGGACGGTAACACCCGCGTCGCGGAAAGCGAAGCGCAGGAGAGCGCCCCGATGCGACGAGGATCGCCTCGGCCCGGCCCCGGCGGGAGGACACCGATGCTTCGACGCAGCCGAGCCGTCCGAGCCGCCCGGCACGCGGTGTGGGTCATCCGCGAGCACCCGTCGAGCCAGGACCTCCAGCAGCTCGACGAGGCGCTCGCGGCGCTCAGGGACGCCCTCGACCGGCTGCCCGACGACCATCCCGAACGGGCGGAGTGGCTGTCGGCGCTCGGCGACGGGCTGTCGATGCGGTTCGACCACATAGGACGGATCGAGGACATCGAGGACTCGCTCACCGCCCACCGTGACGTCGTGCGGCTGGCCGGGGGCGCCGACGCCGGGGCGGTGGCCCGGCTGAGCCGCGCCGCGGCGCTGCTGAACACCTACGACCTGCACCACCCGGACCACAGCATGGCGGCGGAGAACCGCGAAGTGCTGGCGGAGGCGGTCGCCCTGCTGCGCGAGCTGCGCGACGGCCCGGAGCTGGATCCCGAGCTGCGCGACTCGGCGATGGCCAACCTGGTCCTGGCGCTGGAGAGGCAGGCCGAGCTCGACCCGGAGCGGCTCAGGGAGTACCAGGACGAGACCCACGCGATCCTGAGCCGGCTGGTGGCCGAGACCGACCCCGGCCACACCTACTACCTGTCGCGGGTGGTAAAGCTGGCCATGCTGCTCGCCCGGCGACCGGACCTGCCCGGCCGCAACCGGCGCCTGCGCGACCTGCTGGAGATCGTGCGGCGGCGCTTCCCCACGGCTTCGGAGCTGGAGCGGCGCAGCATCAGGGCGGGGCTCGGCTGGCTGCTCGACCACGGCATCGAGGTCTCGGAGCAGGTCTTCACGGCGGACCGGCTCATCCCCCACATCCGCGAGCAGCTGACGCTGCTGCCGCCCGAGCACGCCCTCCGGACCGCCCACCTGGTCGAGATCGCCTACCACGCCTCGATCATCGCGATGATGTCGGGCCGGCTCACGCTGCTCGACGAGGTCATCGCGGCCATGCGGGCGAGCCTGGCCGGCCTGCCCGCCGGGCACCCCGCGCACGGCGAGCTGCTGTCCGCGCTGGGCACCGCGATGGGACGCAGGATGCAGGCGACGGGGTCCGCCGCCGACCTCCAGGCGACCCAGGACCTGCTCCTGGCGGGCGTCGAGCGCCTGCCCGAGGGCGACCCGGAGCGCGGCCTGCACCTGGCCAACCTCGCCAACACCTACTTGATCGCGTACCGGATCACCGGGCGCGAGGAGCACCTGGAGGAGTGCCTGCGGCTGTGCCGGGAGGGGGTGGCGGCGACGCCGCCCGACCACGCCAACCGCGGCATGGCCCTGACCGGCCTCGGCAGCGCCCTGCACGCCGCCTTCGAGCGCCGGCATCGCGAGCAGGACATCGACGCCGCGATCAGGGCGCACTCCGAGGCGGTGCGGGCCACCCCCGACCATCACTACGACGCCGCGCTCTACCGGGCCAACCTGGGCGGCTCCCTGCTCGCCCGGTTCGAGGACCTCGGGGTGGAGAAGGACCTGGACGACGCGATCGAGGCGCTGCGCGAGTGCGTGCGGCTGACCCCGCGCGAGCACTCGCTGCGCGGCTCCTACCTGTCCAACCTCGGCAGCGCCCTGTTCCGCCGCTACGTCCAGTACGACGACACGGCGGCGCTGGAGGAGGCGCGGCTGATCCTGCGCGAGTCCGTCGCCTCCGTGCCGAAGGAGACGCCGGACAGCGGCCTGGCCAGCCGGAACCTGGCCAACGCGCTCATGGTCCACGACCAGGCGGCGGCGTCCGGGGACGCGGTCGAGCTGCTCCGCGCCGCCCTGGCCAGGCTCGGCCGGACGCACGTGAGCCGGGCGGGCATGATGGCCAGCCTGGGGATGGCGCTGGTCGCGCGGGCCGAGGCGTCGCTGGTGACGGACGAGGAGCGGAAGGTCGCCCGCCTGCTCCTGCGGCTGGCGGGCGACGAGAGCCCGGCGCCGGCCGACGCCGACGCGCTGGCGCGGATGGTCCACGAGATGCGGGGCGGCCCCCAGCCGGCCCACGTGGCCGACGATCTCGACGAGGCCGTCGACATGTTGCGCGACGCGGTCGCCGCCGGGCCCGTCACGCACGCCGAGTATCCCCTGTGGCTCTCGATGCTCGGCCTCAGCCTGTCGCTGAGGGCCAAGGCCACCGGCGAGCCGGCCCCGTACGCCGAGACGGTGCGCCTGCTGCGCGAGACGCTGGACCTGATCTCCCCCGGGCAGCCGCTCAGGGCCAGCGTGCTCAACCAGCTGGCCCTGCTGCTCGACCGGTGGGCCGACGACGAGCCGGCCGACGCGCGGCGCCTGCGTGCGGAGGCGATCGAGGCGTTGCGCGAGAGCACGGCCGTCGAGGCGGCCCCGGCGACCACCCGCGCGGGCGCGGCCCGGTTCTGGGGGCGGCTCGCCGCGGGCCGGCGGGATTTCGCGCTGGCCGTGCAGGGGTTCGCGATCATGGTCCGGCTGCTGGAGGCGATGGCCTGGCGCGGCCTGAACCGCGGCGACCAGGAGCGGCTGCTGGCGGAGTTCCAGGGGGCGGCGAGCGACGCGGCCGCCTGCGCGCTGGAGACCGGCGACGCCCGCCTGGCCGTCGAGCTGCTGGAGCAGGGCCGGGGCGTGCTGCTGGCGCAGGCGCTCGACGCCCGGGCCGACCGGGACCGGCTGGCCCGGGAGCTGCCCGAACTGGCCGGGCGCCTCGCGGAGGTCCATGCCGAGCTCGACGCCCGCTCCGCCGACATGGACCGCCGGCACCTCGCGGCCCGGCGGCGCGCCGCGCTGGTGGCGGAGATCCGCCGGCAGCCGGGGTTCGAGGACTTCCAGCGGTCGATGGACTTCGGGCGGCTGGCGGCGGCCGCCTCGGACGGCCCCGTGGTCGTGGTCAACGTCAGCCCCTACCGCTGCGACGCGCTCGTCGTCGAGGCCGGGGAGGTGACCGTCGTGCCGCTGCCCCGCCTGACGGCGGAGGCGGCCGAGGCCCAGGTGACCGGACTCACCGAGGCGATCGACGCGCTCGGCGGTGCGGCGGAGGAGTTCGAGGAACGGCTGACCGCCCGGCAGACCGTCCAGGACACCCTGCGCTGGACCTGGGACGCCATCACCGAGCCGGTGCTCGACCGGCTGCCCGGCGCGCGGCGGGTGTGGTGGTGCCCGACCGGGCCGGCGGTCTTCCTGCCGCTGCACGCCTCCGGCGACCACCGCACCCGGCACGACGCCCGGCCGAGCACGGTGATGGACCGCGTGGTGTCCTCCTACACGCCGACCGTGCGCGCGCTGGCCCACGTCCGCGCGCTGCCGCCGCCCGTCTCGCGGCCCGACGGCCGGCCGCTGGTCGTGTCCATGCCGGTGACGCCGGACGCGGCCGACCTGCCGGGCGCGGCCCGCGAGGAGGAGATCTTCCTCGGCTGCTTCCCCGGCGCCCGCCTGCTGCGCGGCGCGAGCGCCACCCGCAAGGCCGTGCTCACCGTGCTGCGGGCCAGCCCCTGGGCGCACTTCGCCTGCCACGGGGCGCAGGACACGGCCAGCCCGTTTCACGCCTGGCTGGTGCTCCAGGACGGGCCCCTGACGGTTCGCGACCTGGCCGCGCTCGACCTGTCCGACCACGCGCGGCTGGCGTTCCTGTCCGGCTGCGACACCTCGCGCGGCGACGAGCGGCTCTCCGACGAGGCGATCACGCTGTCGTCGGCCGTGCACCTGGCCGGGTACCGCCACGTGATCGGCGCGCAGTGGCAGCTGGAGGACGGCACGGCGCCCGACGTCGCGGCCCGCGTCTACCGGCGGCTGGGCGACGGGCAGGGCGGCCTGGACCCGTCCGGCACGGCTCGAGCGCTCCACGAGGCCGTGCTGGAGCTGCGCGAGCGGATGCCGTACGCGCCGCTCGTCTGGGCGTTGTTCACTCATACCGGACCCTGAGCGGGAGGCCCCTGTGAAGTTCCTGCGGTCGTTGGCGGTGCCCGCTCTCGCGTTCGCGTTCTACCTGCTGTTCAGCGGCGAATGGCGCAACGTGGGGACCTGGGTCGGCACGGCGGTCACCTGGCTGCTCGGCGTGCCGTGGGCGCTGGTCCTGGCGGTGAGCCTTCCGCTGATCTTCGTCGGGCTGGCGATCAGGATGCTGGCGGGCGGCCTGCAACAGCTCGCCGCCAACCAGCCTAAACAGGGGCAGACCCTCGGCCGGCCGGCGGAGAAACCGGACGAGCGCTTCGACCGGCTCGGCGGGCTCGACGAAGTGAAGGCACAGCTCGAACCGGTCGTGGCCTGGCTGCGCAAGCCGCACGGCAAGCTGGGCGCGGACGTGCCCCGCGCGGTCCTCGTCACCGGGCCGTCCGGATGCGGCAAGACCGTCCTCGCCCGGGCCGTCGCCGGTGAGGCGAACGTCCGCCTGTACGCCTACTCGGGCGCCGAGTTCCACGAGATCCTCATCGGCATGGGCTCCAGCCGGATGCGACAGGCCTTCCAGGAGGCGAGCAGGAGCGCCGGGAGCGGCAGCCCGGTCGTCGTCTTCATCGACCAGATCGACCTGATCGCCGTCGAGCGCAGCAGCGAGCCCGGCTCCGGCGTCGGCGGCGAGTCCGAGGCCCACCGCACGATGGCGCAGCTGATGACGGCCATGGACGACCTCGGCGCCAACGGCAGGGTCTACGTCATCGCGGCCACCAGCAGGCCCCGGGTGATCGACCGGGCGCTGTTCGCCCCGGCCCGCTTCGGCCTGCGCATCGACCTGGAGCCGCCGGACGAGGCGCAGCGCGCCGACATCCTGCGGTTGCTGCTGGCCGAGCACGACCTCACCGCGGCGGTGGACCTCAAGGCCATCGCCGCGGGGGTCGCCGGGTTCACCGGCGCCGAGCTGCGGCAGCTCGTCCACTGGGCGGCCGCCGCCGCGAGCGCCCGCGCGGCCACGCGGCTGACGCTGGACGACTTCATCGACGCCAAGACGCGCATCCTGCCGCGCGTGGACCTGCGCGACCCGCCCGACATCGTGCGGCACCTGGACAGCAGGATCGAGGGCCAGCGCACCGCCAAGGAGCGGCTGGCCGTCGCGGTCGGCAACCACTACCTGCGGCTGACGATGGCCAACCGGTTCGAGGCGCCGCCGGTGGCCATCCGCAAGGCGAACGTGATGATGCTCGGCCCGACGGGCACCGGCAAGACGATGCTGGTCGAGACCATCGCCCGCCTCCTCGACGTGCCGTTCGTCATCACCAACGCGACCGTGCTGAGCAGCACCGGCTACGGCGGGACGACGGTGGAGAAGATGCTCTACCGGCTGCTGATCGCCAGCTCCTTCAACCTGCGCCGGGCGGAGTACGGCATCGTCTGCGTCGACGAGTTCGACAAGCTCGCCCTCGGGCACGGCGAGCGCAGCAGAGCCTCCAGCGGGGCCGTGCAGCAGGAGCTGCTCAAGCTCGTCGAGGGGTCGGTGGTGGACGTGCCCAAGGGCGGCTCGGAGCTGTCGGCCAATCTCGACTTCTACCAGTTCGACACCAAGAACGTGCTCTTCGTGTGCCTCGGCGCCTTCAACGGACTCGCCGAGCACGTGGCCCGCAGGCTCAGCCTGCCCGAGAACGCCCTGGGCGACCGGGCCGCGCTCATGGACCACATCCTGCCCGAGGACGTCATCGAGTACGGTTTCCTGCCCGAGCTGGTCGGCCGCTTCCCGGTGATCACCGCCACGCTCCCCCTCGGCCACGCCGAGCTGGTCAAGATCCTGCAGAACGAGCACAACGGCCTCACCCACGAGTACGCCGAACTGCTGGCCCTCCAGGGCAGGAAGGGCACGGTCTTCACCCAGGACGGCGTCGAGCGCGTCGCCGAGGAGGCGCTCCTGCGCGGCGTCGGGGCGCGCGGGCTGCGCGGCGTCCTGGAGAACGCGCTGGCCGCCACGATGTTCGAGCGGCCCGAGCCCGGCGCGCCGCCGCTGATCGTCGACGCGGCGCTGGTGGGCAGGGGGCTGAACACCGCCGCCCTGGTCTCCCCGTCCGCCGGCGGCCGCCCGCTGACGCCGCACCAGGTGGCGAGGAAGCTCGGCGACCTGCTGCCGGGGGCCGTCCGCGCCAGGGAGACCCTGGCGGTGGTCAGCAGCAGGCACTACGGCTCTCCCGGCGGCGACGCCGCCCGCCAGTGCGTCGTCCTGGTCGACCCGCGCACCGGCCAGCGCACCGCCCTGGTCAGGGCGCTGGCCGAGGTCTGGGACGTGCCATGGGCGGTGCTGGACGGGGCCGCGCTGACCGCGGGCGACGCGGAGGCGGTCAACGAAGGCGGCGGGCAGCCGTGGTGGGTGACGGAGATCGTCGAGGAGCTGGTCTCCCGCTCCTCGGGCCGGCCGGCGGCGATCCACCGGGGTGTCGTGCTGGTGGACGGCGTCGACGTCCTGCTCGGCGGGCACTCGGGGCGGGCGCTGACGGGCGTGGTCAGGCCCCTCGTCGAGGGCCGTCCCCTGCCCGGCGGCTTCCCCACCGACCGGCTGCTGGTCGTGCTCGCAGGCGCCTTTCCGCCGCCCGGGGAGGACGACGGCCGTGCCGACGCCGCCGGGGTGGCCGAGGAGGTCACGGCGCACTACCCGATGCCCGCCTGGCTCGCCGACCGCGCGGTGCTCGCGGTCACCGATCTGACGCACGACCATGAGGGGCTGCTCGACTTCATCCGCCGCCAGGACCACGAGATCCGCCGCAAGTACCAGCCCATCCTCGACTCGCGGCACCAGGTCGTCCCGGTGAGCGCCGAGCTGCACGAGGACCTGGCCCGCCGCGCCGAGCGGGAGGGCTGGCGGCTGGCCGACATCCCCGCCCACCTGGAGAGCGCCCTGCTGCGCAACCTCGGGGAGCCGTAGCCCACCCGCCGCGCCCCCGGCTGTCGGCCGAGCAGGGGCCCGGACGTGCTTGAGTCGCCTCAAGCTCTTCAGGCAGTCGTCCCGACGGGATCGGCCAGTAACGGCCCACCTGCTGCCACTCGGCCTGCGGCACAGGCCAGGCCAGGGCGGATGTGGCCGCGTCGTCGACTCGCATGGCCGAGCGCGACGGCACGGGGCGATCTCGGTCGCCCTCACCAGCTCATCCGGCTTCGCGAGCGTCGCCTATGATCATGCGGATGACCGACATCAGCGGGCCCCCGGTCGCCCGAGTGGACGTGGTGCGCGACGTTCACCACGGCATCACGCTCGACGATGCCTACCGGTGGATGGAGGCGGACGGCCAGGAGTTCCACCGCTGGCTCGACGGCCAGGCAGGACATGCCCGCGAGCAACTGGACACCCTGCCCCGCCGGGAGGAGCTGCTGACCCGGATCCGCGAGCTGGGCGGCGCGCTCCCGCAGTACTCGCACTTCACGCCGGCGGGCGACAGGATCTTCTACCTGGCGCGCGAACCAGGCGCCGGCGTACTCGTGCTGATGGTGCGTGAGCCCGAGGGAGCGAGCAGGGTCCTGTTCGACCCGGACACCGTGCCCGGCGCGGCGCACCACGCCATCGCCTGGTACGTGCCCTCTCCCGACGGCCGCCACGTCGCCTGCGCCGTCTTCCCGTCCGGGTCGGAGGAAAGCACGATCCAGGTCATTGACGTCGGCTCCGGCGCCGTCCTGGAGACGATCCCGCCCACGACGCGCTTCGCCTTCCTGAGCTGGCTGGAGGACGGCCGGTCGTTCGTCTACCACCGCTTCGCGGCTCCTCCGGCGGGCGCTCCGCCCGAGGAGCGCCGTCTGGACAGCCGATCCTTCCTGCATCGGCTGGGCACCGACCCGGCGCGGGACGAGGTCGTGCTGGCGCGCGGGCTCAACCCCCACGTCGAGCTGACCCCGCAGGATCGGCCCTTCCTTGTGGTGCCGCCGCGCGGTGAGTGGATGCTGGCGATCGTCTCCCGCGGCGCACTCGGCCCCTGGACCAGCGAGCAGTTGAGCGACTGCTCGCTGTACGTGGCGCCACGAGCCGGGCTCGCCGATCCGGCCACCTGCCCGTGGCGGAAGGCAGCGGACGTGGCGGACGGTGTGACCGCCTTCGCCACCAGCCACGACACCCTCTATCTGGTCTCCCATCGGGACGCGCCCCGCTCCCACGTGCTCGCCGTTCCGTTTGCCGTACCGGATCTGTCCCGAGCCCGGGTGGTCGTGCCCGCGGGTGAGCGCGTGGTGGAGGCGGTGCGCGTCGTCGGCGACCGGCTGCTGGTGCGCGATCTCGACGGTGGCGTCCATCGGGTACGGCAAGCGCCCCTGTCCGGCGGCGAGCCCGCCGACCTCCCAATGCCGGTGGAGGGCGCCGTCTGGGAGTTGACCACCCACCCGGAACGGCCCGAGGCCCTGCTGCTGGCGACCGGTTGGACAGACGCGCCGCGGCTCTACCGCTACGACGGCGAAACCCTCCAGGACACCGGCCTGGCGCCCCGCTCACCGGTCGACTTCGGCGACGTGCACGCCCGCACCCTGCACGTGCCCGCGAGGGACGGCACACCGATCCCGCTCACCGTCATCCACCACAAGGACGTGGTGCTGGACGGCGACAACCCGGTCCTGCTCACCGGCTACGGCTCCCATGGCATGTCCGAGCTGCCGGAGTTCCGTCCGGAGATGCTCGCCTGGTACGAGCGTGGCGGCGTCTACGCCGTGGCGCACCTGCGCGGTGGCGGCGCCTTTGGCCGGGAGTGGCACGAGGCCGGGCGTGGCCTGCGCAAGGAGGCCACCATCACGGACTTCATCGACTGCGCCGAGCACCTCATCGCCCTGGGCTACACCCGGCAGGGACGGCTGGCGGGCGAGGGCGTCAGCGCCGGCGGCATCCCCACTGGCGGCGCGCTGGTGCGCCGGCCGGAACTGTGGGCCGCCATGGTGATGCAGGTGCCGACGGTCAACGCCACACGGACCGAGTTCAGCGAGAACGGGCCGATCCACGTGCCGGAGTTCGGCAGCGTCACCACCGAGGAGGGCCTGCGCGGTCTGCTGATCGCCGATGCCTACCTGCGGGTCGAGGACGGCGTCCCGTACCCGGCGGTGCTGCTGACCACCGGACGTCGCGACGCGCGGGTGCCGCCGTGGCAGCCGGCGAAGCTGGCCGCCCGCCTGCAGGCGGCCAGCGCCTCCGGCCGGCCGGTGCTGCTGCGTGTCGAGGAGCACGGCGGTCACGGCGCCGGCTCGACCCGAGAGCAGGAACATGCCCTGCTCGCCGACGTGCTGGCCTTCCTGTTGCACGCCTTCGAGGCGTCACGATGAGTACGACTGAGCAGTGGGCCCTTCGTCATGTCGCGGCGGGCGCAGGTCCAGGATCATGTCGAACGACTGTGCGCCGTCACTTCCGGTGAAGGAGCCGACCAGCTGGAAGCCGTGCTTCTCGTAGTAGCGAACGGCGCGTGGGTTGTCGACGAGAACGCCGCCGAACAAAATGATTCTCGTCCTGCCGAAATGCCGTGCGATGTCCGCGATGAGCGGGAAGATCTGCGTTCCCACCCCTCTCCCCTGGTGGTCGTCGGCCAGAGTGGGCCCGAAGCGGCAGTCCGTCGCCGCCAGGGGGATGCCGGCCTCCTGGTAGCGGGCGATGTCCGACGGGTGGAGCTCCAGACTGAATTCGACGAGTCCGACGATCCTGCCGGACGGCACGTCCTCAAGCACCAGCCTGAGCTTGTCGTAGCGCGCGATCGCGTCACACAGCTGCCGGGCAGCCTCGAGGTCGTACCCGTCGAAGGTGCTCAGTCGCCGCGATTCGGCCGACAGCCCCTCCAGGAAGGTTGCAAGACGCTCCGCGTCAGTGTGCATCAGCGGTCGGAAGACGACCTCCGAACCGTCCTTCAGGTTCAGGCGACGCGTCAGGACGAGCGGGTCTTCGGCGACCGCCGCCAGCGTGAGCACTTCAGCAATCCCTTCTCCTCGAACCTTGGTGGCGCGAACCTACTGGTCACCGACCTTCGCCGGCAACGCACCGGCGAGTGCTGCGGTGCCGGCGGTGATCCGACTGACGGCTATGCGTCGCGCATCCGTAGGAGCAGCCCGCCGCCCAGGAGCGCCGCGGTGGCCCATGCGGCGAGTACGCTCAGGCCGGCCCATGGGCTGAGGGGGAGGCCGGCGAGATTGGTGGTGGCCTGGACGGCGAGCCCGGCGTTCATCGGGGAGATCTGCCAGAGAAGCCGCTGCCAGTCATCGTCGGCGATCATGAGGATGAGGGCGGGGAAGAGATAGAGCAGGCCGAGCACGACCCCGATGGCGGTGGCGGAGTCCCGTACGGCGGTGGCGACCCCCAGGCTGAACAGGGCGATCAGCGCCAGGTAGAGGACCGAGCCGACGGCGGCGCGCAGCATGGGACCGCTGGTGAGGAGGAGCATGTCGGCGGGGAATCCGTTGTCGAGCAGAACAGGCCGCGCGGCCAGCGCGGAGGCGAGCACGGCGACGCTCCCGGCGATCAGGGTCAAGCCGGTCAGAACGATCGCCTTCGCGGCCAGGACGCCGGTCCGGCGCGGCATGGCGGTCAGGGTGAGGCTGATCATGCCGGTGCCGTATTCGCCGGTGATCGCCGGCACGGCCAGGATGGCGACGACCGCCTGGCTCACCTGGACCCCGAACAGGCCGATCTTGGCGGGGTCGTAGCCGCAACCTTCCGCGGCACAGGACACGACGGCGCAGGCCGCGACGCTGACGGCGACGGTCAGCACCACGATCGCGAGCAGCAGCCAGCCGGTGCCGGCCTGGGTACGGAGTTTCGTCCACTCCGCATGCAGGTGCTCTCTCATGCGTCCCTCCCGCGGAGTCGAAGGACGGCCGAGCCGAGGGCGAGCGCGGTATAGCCGGCCAGCACGGCCAGGCCGGCCCACGGCGGCAGCGGGTGGAACCCGGCGATGGGCGCGTAGTGGCCGAGCACGTGCGCGTACTGCGGGACGCTCTGCTGGATGGCGAAGCCGGCCGCCGGGGTGAGGCGCAGCAGCCATTGCGCCGCGCTGTCGGGCAGGACCGAGGTGGTGGCGAGGACGTGCGGGACCACGATCACCGCGATGGCGGTGATGACCGCCGCGACGCTGCGCCGCAGCAGCGCGCCGAGGGCGAGGGCGAGCACGGCGGCCAGCGCGAACAGCGCCGCCATGCCGACCACGATGCGCACCTGGGTGAGCGGGGACACCGGGAGAACGGCGTTGCCGTTGTCGCGCAGGATCCGCCCGCCGACCGTGAACGTGATCGCGGTGGCAGGCAGGGCGGCGGCGAAGGTGACCAGGCCGAGCGCCAGCGCCTTGGCCGCCAGCGTCCGGCCGCGGCGCGGGCCGGCCAGCAGGGTCGTCCGGATCAGGCCGTGCCGGTACTCGGCGGTGATGAACATGACCGCCACCACGATCACGAGAATCAGGCCGGTCAGCGCGCTGCTGAGGGGACGTTCGGGGGTCGCGCCCTCGATGGTCGGCGCGATGTCGCCGACGCCGGTGACGGAGAAGGTGCCGCCGGACCGGCCGGCGCGGCCCGGGTGGTGCTCGGCCCCGTCGGGCGCGATGGTGACGCCGATGTCGTCGTTGCGCCACGAGCCGGGCGTGTTGCCCTGCAGCTCGACCTGGTCGAACTCGCCGGTGGCTTCGGTGAAGCGGGCCGCCGCGACGGACCCGCCGAGATCCCCCTGCGTGACCGTCAGATCCCCTGGGGAGGTTGCGAACAGCCCGACCTGTACGGTCTGCGGTAGTCCGGCCAGGGTTGCGGTGCCGATCTGGGTCCAGTTCGTGCCGTCGGCGGACTCGTACCCGGTGACGGTGTCGCCGGCGCGGGTCAGCCGCAGCCGGCGCGGCGATTCCCGGGAGACGCCGCCCGGCCGGCCGGCCGTGTCGTGGGTGAAGTTGTGCTGCATCCGCACGCCGTGCGCGCCGGTCATCATCACCGCCGCGTAGGCGGAGCCCTGCTCGGTGCTCTCCTTGATCATGACGCCGGCCTTCGCCCACGGCACCAGGCCGGGAACCACGTTGCGCTGCCCCGGGCTGACGTCGGGCTTACGGATCTGGCCGGTCATGGAGGTGAGGCGGACGGTGATGCTGCCGTCCCCGGCCAGCGGCCGGTGCACGAAGTAGAACTTGTCGTCCACCGCTTCGCCGCCCGGACCCACCAGCGGCGGCGGGCAGGCGACCTCGACCGGACCGGAGTTGCAGGAGGCGTGGCTGCTGGCGGCCGACAGCAGCCCGAGCAGCACGGTGACCAGCGCCGCCGCGGTCATGGCGACAACCCAGCCGCGTACCGTCCTGAATTTGATCCACTCGGAGCGCAGCAGACGCCCGAAGCCCCCGCGCCCGGCGGGGCGTTGAGAGCGAGTGCTCATCGAGCCGTCCCCCGGTATTCGACCGCATCGGCGGTGAGGTCCATGTATGCCTGCTCCAGCGTCACCCGGTGCGCCGCCACCTCGGAGAACCGCACCCCGCCCGCGTTGAGTACCGCCACGATGTGCTCCGGCGGCAGCCCTGAGACGGCGATCGTGTCGCGATCGGTCACGGCCATCGTGGCGCCGGCCTGGCCCAGCACCGACATCGCCGCCGCGCGCGCCGTCGTACGCAGGGTGACCCGGCCGCGGGAGGCGGTCGTGATGAGATCGGCCACGCTGGTGTCGGCGATGACGCGGCCCTTGCCCACCACCACGAGATGGTCGGCGGTGTCCTCCAGTTCGCTCATCAGATGGCTGGACACCAGCACGGCCCGCCCCTCACCGGCCAGCGACCGCAGGAAGCCGCGCATCCACACGATGCCCTCGGGATCCAGGCCGTTGACCGGCTCGTCCAGCATGAGCACCGGCGGGTCCCCGAGCAGCGCGGCCGCGATGCCGAGCCGCTGGCGCATGCCCAGCGAGAAGCCGCCCGCCCTGCGCCGGGCGGCGGACTGCATCCCCACCTGCTGGAGCACCTCCTCGACCCGCCTGCCGTCCAGGCCCTGGGAGTGGGCCAGCCACAGCAGGTGGTTGCGCGCGGTGCGGCTCGGCTGCAGCGCCCCGGCGTCCAGCAGCGCGCCGACGTGGGTGAGCGGGTTGCGCAGGCTGGTGTACGGCCGTCCGCCGATCAGCGCGTGGCCCTCATCGGCCGCGTCCAGGCCGAGGATCACCCGCATCGTGGTGGACTTGCCCGCCCCGTTGGGGCCGACGAACCCGGTGACCTGGCCGGGCAGCACGGTGAACGACATGCCGTCCAGCGCCAGGGTCGGGCCGAACCGTTTGCGCAGCCCGCTGACTTCGATGGTTGCCTGCATGCGATCGGTTGTACGGACCCGGCCCTAACACGGGCCGAACAGAGGCTGTCACACCACTGTCAGGTCCGGCACGGCCACGCGGCTCAATAAGGGCCGGGGCGGGCGGCGTCCTCCGAGCCGCGGTCATCGCCGACGGCCCGGGGTCCTGATCCGGTGACGAGGGCGTCGCCGAGTTCCGAGCGCAGATAGAGGACCGAGCGGCCGTGGCGTGCGCTGGCGAGGAGGCCGGCGGCGCGGAGGGTGCGCAGGTGCTGGTTCACGGCCGAAGGAGTGACGCCCAGGCGGCCGGCGAGCTCGGTCGATGAGGCGGGGGTCTCGAGCATGGTGAGCAGCCCGGCCCGGGAGGCGCCCAGAAGGTCGGTGAGCACCGCCGGGGAGGGACGGGCCTCCGGCTGCCAGAGCGTGCCGACGCCCCGAGTGCCGTACGTGATCAAAGGGGGCTCGGACGGGGAGATGGGAACGGTGGCGGCCCGGCCGAAGAGGGTCGGGACCAGGGTGAGGCCCTCGCCGCTGGTGGAGCGCCGGTAGCGGGCGTCGCTGATCAGCCGCATGCGTAGGACGCCGTCCTGCAACTGAACGCGCTCGCTGAGGTCGGCGAACATCGCGGCCAGGCCGTGGGCCGAGATGACCTGGCCGCGGTGGACCACGTCGGCCTGCAGGACCGCGCGCATCCGGGGCCACCAGGGGGCGAAGCAGGTGCGCCAGTAGTCGCGCAGCGCGTCCAGGATGCGGGCGGACGGGTCGCCGCGCAGCGGCTCGGGCAGCCGGGGGTGGATGGCGCGCAGGTCGTCGAGCACCCGGTCCACCGGGACGCGGGCGACTGTGGCGAGTTCGTCGTCGATGCGGGTGAGCGGGGCGTGGGGGCGGGGTGACAGGTAGTCCGGTGTCCACATGTCGTCGTTGGTGAGCGCTTGCAGCAGGGGCACGTCCAGTGCGGATCGGGCCTGCTCCGTGCGGCGCAGCCAGGGCAGGTGCACGGGATAGCGCCCAGGGTCGCGGAACGTGCGCAACGACAGCGTGAGCTCGTTGAGCGGCGAGATGGCGAAGCGGACGTCGGCCACGTCCATCCCCGCGAGCTCGTACTCGATCAGCCCCGCCATGAAGCCATACGCTACATCAATTGGCGACAAAGGCCCTATCGCGGGATAAAGACCCCCGTGATCCAGACGTTCTTCCCCCATGACCGCGTCGCCCGCTCGCTGACCCTCAGCACGATGGCGTTCGCGCTCTCCAGCGGCGTCTTCTACACCGTCAGCACGCTGTACTTCACGCTCGTCATCGGGCTCAGCGCGACCACAGTGGGGCTCGGGCTGGGCATCGCGGGCGGCACCGGGGTGCTGGCCTCGTACGCGGGAGGGTGGCTGGCTGACCGGGTGGGCGCGCACCGCGTCCAGGCGGTGGCGACGGGGCTCAACGGGGTTGCGCTGCTCGCCTACACGTTCGTCTCCGACGCCGTCGTGTTCACCCTGATCGCCTGCCTGGCCGTGATCACGCGTTCGGTGGGGTCCTCGTCGAAACAGGCGATGCTGGCGCGGTGGTACACCGGGCCGGAGCGGGTCGCGGTTCGGGCCCGGATGCGCGTGGTCACGAACGTCTTCATCGGCCTGGGCACTGTGGCCGCCGCGGCGGCGCTCCTGATGAGCACCGCGTCGGCGTACCGTGTGGCGGTGGTCGCCGCCGGCGTCCTGCTGCTTGCGGCCACCGTGCCGCTGGCCGGGCTCGGGCGTCAGGTGCCGGAGCTCGCCGCCAGGATGACCGCCGTCAGGGAGCGCACCGCGTCCGCCGGGCCTTCGCCGCTCAGGGACCGTACGTACATCGCGAGCGTGGTGTGCAACACCGTGGTGGCCACGCAGTTCGGCCTGCTGACCGTCGGCATGCCGCTCTGGGTGGCCACCACCGACGCGCCCACCGCCATCGTCTCCGTGCTGCTCGTCCTCAACACCGTGGTCGTGGCCGCCCTCCAGGTGCGCGCCTCGCGCGGCACCGACGACGTGCGCAAGGCCGGGCGCACGGTCAGGCGCGCGTCATGGCTGCTCGCGACGGCATGCGGTCTGTACGCCCTGGCCGGCCACGGAAACGTGTTCGTCGCCTGCGTCCTGTTCGTCCTGGCCGCGTTCGCCCACACCATGGGTGAGATCCTGGGCGAGGCGGGCGGCTGGGGCATGGCCTTCGAACTGGCCGACCAGCGCAGCGCCGGCGCCTACCAGGGCCTCAGTCAGACCGGCTACGCGATCGCCGCCATGGTCTCCCCGATCCTCGCCACCACCGCCGTCGAACACGGCACCGCGGGCTGGGCCGGTCTGGCAGCCATCTTCGTCCTGGCCGGCGCGGGCGCCGCCGCGGTGGCCCGGCACGCAGCTGTGACGATCCCCGCCGCCTAGCGAGGTATGAAGCTGCGAGACCGGTAGGAGTCGATGATCGGGTGACCTGAACGCGGAAACCAGGGCTTGAGGCACCAGGACCCTGCGTCCGGGGAAGAGCCACGGGGTTTCCGCGTCGGTGGCTGTGTTCATGATCGCCCTGAACACCGGGTTGGGTCAGTCGGCCGACCTGCGCTTGCGGTAGGCGCGTTGCTGGCAGGCCCGCGCGCAGTAGACGCGAGGGCGGCCCGAGGGGGCGGTTTCCAGTGGGGTGCCACACTCGGGGCATCTTTCGTCACGGTTTTCGTCACGCTCTCGGATCAGCACCTCGACGCCGTCCAGGAGGCGGCGCAGGCCGAACGTGAAGGAGTCCTCCGGGTCGTCCCAGCCGCCCGTCTCCCACAGGCGCGAGAGGGCGGGATAGCGGTCGAGGCGTTCGTACAGGGAGTCGCGGGCGCCCCACCACTCCTGCTCGGACACGCCGCTGCGGCGTTCCTCGCGCCGGGTCTCGGCCAGGACCAGCGCCTCGGCGTCCACGAACCGGCCGAGCAGGCCGACCACCGCGACCACCTCGGACGGCCGCAGCGCGGTGCCGGTCAGCGCGCCGAGCATGCGGTCGTAGTGGGCGACCGCGTTCGGGCCCGGCAGGTGGCGGGAGCCGCGCACCTCGGCCAGCCAAGGGTGGCGCATGCGGAGCTCCCACGCCCGCCGGGCCGCCTCCTCCAGCCGCCCCCGCCAGCCGCCATCGGCGTCCGGGGCGGCGTCCGGGGCTGCGTCCCGGGCGGCGACGAGGGCTTCGCCCAGCACTTCGTCGCGCATCAGGTCCACGAGCTGGGCGCGGCCGGGTACATGGCGGTAGAGGGACATGGTCGTGAAGCCCAGCCGGTCGGCGACCTTGCGCATCGACAACCCTTCCAGGCCCTCGGCGTCGGCCAGCTCGACCGCGGCCCGCACGATCCGGCCCAGGCTGAGGCCGGGCCGCGGCTCCCGTTCCGCGTCCCGCCACAGCAGCTCGACCCCGTGGTCCGGGTCCCCCGCCACACCTCGCGCCATTGGCACCTCCCTCGTTTATGGTGTATTACTCCGTGTACGCCATAAACAGCAAAGGGGATACCTGTGTTCCACTTCCATGTCGCACCCGGCGGGGACGACTCCTGGCCCGGCTCCCTCGAACGCCCCTTCGCCACCCCCGGACGCGCCCGCGAGGCCGCCAGGGCGTCCGGCGGGGAGTCCGTCATCCACCTCAGGGGCGGCGTCCACGTGCTGGGCGAGCCGCTGGAGCTCACCGAGGCCGACTCGGGCACCGTCTACCAGGCGTACGGCCACGGCACCCCCGGCCAGGAGGACGCCGTGCTGAGCGGCGGCCGGACGATCACCGGCTGGCAGGTGCGCGACGGCGTCTGGCTGGCCGACGTCGGCGACCTGGAGACCCGCCAGCTCTACGTGGACGGCCGCCGCGCCGCCCGCGCCGGGATCGAGGGGCTGCCCGGTTCGTCCCCGGCCGCGACCGCCACGGGCTACGTCACCGACAGCGCCGCGCCGCTGGCCTGGACCAGCCCGCGCGACGTGGAGTTCGTCCACCGCGGCGTGTACCCGTGGACCGAGGGCCGCCTGCCCGTCGCGGACGTCGCCCGAGACGGCGACCGGACCGTGATCACCATGGCGACGCCCGCCTTCGGATGGGCCTCCGAGCTGTACAACTCCACCTGGGAGGGCACCACCTCCGCCGGGCCCGGCCTGCCCACCAGGATCGAGAACGACCCGAGCTTCCTGCGCGAGCCGGGCACGTTCGTGCTCGACCGCTCACGGCCGGGCCACCACGTGCTGCGCTACCTGCCCCGCCCCGGCGAGGACCCGGCCCGTACGCGGGTGGTCGCCCCGGCGCTGGAGACCCTGGTACGCGGGTCCGGCGCGCGGCGGGTGACCTTCCGCGGTCTGACGTTCGCCGAGGCGACCTGGTTGCGCCCGAGCCGTCCCGAGGGCTTCGTGCACTATCACGGCAGCGGCTTCTACGAGGGCGGCGGCGTCGGCGTGGCGGAGCTGGGCGAGGGTGCGTCCGTGACGTATCCCACGGCTTCCGTGACGATTCCCGCCTGCGTCGCGTTCGAGGACTGCTCGGACGTGGTGATCGACGGGTGCCGGTTCACCAGGCTGGGGGCGTCCGGGCTGGGGGTGTCCGGCGGCGAGGGGCACGTCGTGCGCGGCTGCGACTTCGACATGCTCTCGGCGGGGGCCGTCGTGGTGACGGGCAGCCGGGGCACGGTGATCGAGGACAACCTGGTACGCGGCGTCGGGCTCGAATATCCGGGATCGCCGGGGATCGCGGTGATGGGGACGTCCGGATGCGTCGTCGCGCACAACGAGGTCAGGGACGTGCCGCACTGCGGGATCACCGCCGGGCCCGGCGAGGGCACCCGGATCGTACGCAACCGGACCGTCGACACCATGCGGGTGCTGGCCGACGGCGGCGGCGTGTACGTGTCGGGGCCGCAGGGCGGTTCCCATGACGACGGGGCGCTGGTGCTGGGCAACGTCATCGAGGACACCCGCACGCCGTACAACTTCGGGCTCTACACCGACTACGGCGCCTCCTGGGTGCGGGTGGAGGAGAACGTCGTCGCGCGCGCCGACAACACGGCGGTCCTGCACGTGGGCCCGCCGCTGGAGAACGTCGTCTACCGGGGCAACTTCTGGGACGCCGACCCGCTCGGCCACGACGCCCCGCCACCCGGAGTCACGTACGAGGAGAACCGCACCATCAAGGACGAGCAGGAACTGATCGCCGCGACCACCGCCATCCGCGCCCAGGCGGGCCCGCGCCGCGCCCTCTGACGAACGGACGCCCGGCCGGGATCAGCCGTCCCGGCCGGGCCCGTCACGGTGGGCGGCGAGCCTGTGGCGGGGGCGTCCCGGAAGGCCGGTCAGCCGCCGCCGCGCTCGTCGGCGATCTTCTGCAGCAGGGTGATGGCGGTCATGGCGTTGGGCCAGCCCGTGTAGAAGGCCAGGTGGGTGATCGTCTCGGACAGCTCCTCGACGGTGAGCCCGTTGTCCAGGGCCACGTCGAGGTGGTGGCCGAGCTGCTCGCTCCGGTACAGGGCGGCCAGCACGCCGACGGTGACCATGCTGCGGTCGCGCGGCGAGGGCCCGGGACGTTCCCAGATGTCGCCGAACAGGACCTGGTCGGTGACCTCGACGAGCTTGGGCGCGATCTCCGCCGGCTCCTGCGGTGCGGACTGCGTGGGCATATGACGACTCCGGTTCCTGAAGTGATCGTTGACGGGCTCGGACACCCTTCTGCCCAACCCACGACGGCTCAGTGCCCCACTCGACACCCGCCGGAAGCACGGGGAAACCACCGGAGCCCACGCCCGATCCGCCGCAGCAGACCACCAGGCGCCCGCCCAGCCGCAGCCGCCGTCCCCGGTGGTGAACCCGTTCACCCGCATCCCGTCGATGTGCTGAGGCGCGGCCCGCGTCAGTCGGGCCGGGGTCGCGGGCCCCGTCCGAGAACGAGCCCGCAGCGGCTGACAAGCGCGCGATGAAATTCGCGGAATCTGCGGCGCTGTCACGCATTGACCTGACTTTGAAGTCGATGCATTGTTGCTACTGCCTGTCCCAGTCCGGTGCGTTGCCGTGACGAGGCCGGGCGGCGCTTTGAGCCAGTGCTGTCGGGGGCCTGGCTGTTGACGGTCGCGCCAAGGGGGGCGGCTACCGGGACGACGACGGATTCACCGCACAACGGTCTTTCCCGCTGTCGAAACCCATTCTCCATCTCCGGGACGACTTCACCTGTACGCGGCGCCGCCGGCCTGCCCTGCGCGCCCGCGATTCGGAGGGTATTCACATGCGAGTCGGCGACAGCCTGCCCAACTACCAGCTGCTGTTCGGTGAACTGGACTTCCGGCCGGGGGACGAGGCGCGGACGGTGAATTCGCCGGCGGCGTACCTGGCCGATCTGCTGCGGCTGCTGGACGAGGAGGTCGACGCCGACGGGGCTCGGCTGCACGAGCGGCGGCCCGACATCCGGGAGATCCCGCTGGACGCCGAGCACACGACCACCGAGCTCCCGTACCTCGACATCGTGGTCGAGATACTCGAACGGCTGGCGGGCCCGGACCCGTACGAGCGCATGAAGACGATGCCCTTCCCGTTCGACAAGCCGTTCGACCTCGCCTACGAAGAGCTTGGAACGTTCCTGAAGAGGCACGACGTCGGGCGGGACGAGATTCCGCGGCTGTTGGGCGCGCAGGCGAAGGAGCTGGCTGAGCGGTTCCTCGGCCTGTCGCCCGAGGTGGTCCGCGTGGTCACGACCTCGCGGCCGGTGGAGGCCGAGCTGCGGGCGTCCTTCCAGGTGGGAAAGGACGCGGCGGGGAAGGCCGAGCAGCTCGGCGTGCTGGCGGACCCGGCGCGGCTGCGCCGGACGGCGGGGCTGTCGGAGGTCGAGCTGACCGGGGTACTCGGCGCGGCGTTCGTCAGGCAGGGCGGCGCGGCCGTCACCGTGGCCGACGGGCGGCTGAGCCTGCCAGGCGGCGCCGAGCTGCTCGGCTGGCTGGACCGGTTCAACCGGTTCGTCCGTCTGGCGCGGCGGGCGGGGCTGTCGTTCGAGGACCTGGACCTCGTGCTGAGCGGCTGCTGCAAGAACCGGCTGGACGCGGCGGCGCTGGGCGTGCTGGCAGCGGCCGTGCACGTCAGCCGCTCACTCGGGCTGCCCATGGACGTCACGGTGAGCCTGGCCGCGCCGATGCCGGCCGAGCTGGAGGTCCGTACGTTCGCCGGGGTCACGGTAGCGGAGGCACTCGGGATCGGGGCCGCGGAGCTGGAACGGCTGCGTGCGCGCTTCGGCGAGGTGGTCACCGGCGAGGCCGGGCCGTCGGCGCTGCACCGGGCGGCGCGGCTGATGACGGTGCTCGGACTCACCGCGGACGAGCTGTTCGACCTGCTGCGGCTGCTGGACGGATCGATCACCGTGCCGTTCGCGGTGCCGTTCACCATGCCGTTCGCGACGCCACGCACGCGGGGCGACTGCAGGCGGATCTTGGCCATGCCCGAGGCGGGGGCGGGGTTATGGCTGGCGCAGGCGTTGCCGCTGGTGGTGCGGTGGATGCGTGACGGCGGACTGTCGGCTCAGGACCTGGCCGAGTTCGCAGGGGGTCCTGCGCAGGAGGCCGTGCCGGGCGAGCCCGTCGAGGGCGAGGAGGAGTTCGCCGCCGCGCTCGGCGAGGCGCTGGCGCTGGTGGCGCCGGGGCCGCGGATGTTCGTGTCGGACCGGTTCAGCGAGCGCGCGTCCCGGGCGATCTGGGACGGGCCCGCCGACGCGTACGCGGCCCTGATCGGGATGGCGCAGATCACGCCGGCCGACTTCGCCGGGCTGGGGCTGGGTGACCGGCTGGCCGTCAAGATCTTCACCAACCTGGTGCTCCGTGGCAACCTCACGGCGGACGGCGAGCTGGTCGAGGTCCCGTCGGAGCTGGCCACGGACTTCTCCCCGCACCATGACAAGGTGGCCGAGCTGTTCGGCGAGCTGGGCGACATGTGTTATCCGTCGCACCTGGAGGAGCTGACCGGGCTGTCGATCGCCCAGCGCGCCGAGCTGTACGACAACCTCGTCTACAACGGCTACATCGACGCCGAGGGCGTGGTGCTGGACGCCGCCATCGGCGAGCTGAACGCCGACCTCGATGACGTCGCGGCCGACGTCATCGAGCTGATCAGGGCCGGCGGCCAGGCCTATCTGAAGGAGCCGCTGAAGATCGATCTGGGTGCGGCCCCTGACGGGCTGCTGGCGAACCTGAAGTACAACGGGTTCATCGACGGCGAAGGGAACTACCGCGACAAGGAGGCGGTGACCGAGCTGGTGGCGGAGGACTTCGCGCTGTCCGCCGAGTTCGAGCCGTACAAGGCGGACGTTCTGGCGATCATGCAGGAGCAGGTCGCCGAGCTGTGGGCGCGGGTCTGCCTCTTCCCGCCGGAGGCCTTCGTCGAGATCGCCGAGTCGGCCGTCGGGCGGCGGATCATCGACGCGGGCGAGTGGGACGATCCGGTCGTCGAGGAGCGGCTGCGGGCCATCGCGGAGGAGCAGCGGCCCTACCGGCTCGACGGTGCGTCGCTGAACGCGCTCGGGCTGGAGGAGGCCGGGGCGCAGGTCGTCCTGGACGCGCTGATCCAGGGCGGGGACCTGGACGAAGAGCTGGCTGTGCCCGAGGATCGCCTGTCGTTCTTCGCCGAGCCCAACAGCGTGGTCGAGTTCTACCTGCCGGGCGTCGCGGACTACAGCGCGCAGGTCTTCGGCCTGCTGAACGCGGTCGCCGTGGCGACCCAGGAGGCCGTCGCGGAGATCGAGGCGGTGCTCGTCACGCAGGAGGAGGCGCAGTCGGCGGCGCTGCTGGCGGTCGCGCAGGACACGCTGGGCGTGCCCGCCACGGTCGTCACCGCGATCTGCGCCGGGGTCGGCGCCGAGCTGACCGACCTGCTGGAGCCGCCGACGACGGCGTACCGGCGCATCAGGGCGTTCGCCAGGCTGGCCGCCAAACTCGGCCTGGACGAGCGCCGGGTCGCGCTCGCCTTCGGCGACCTGCGGCTGGCCGGGCGTTACCCCGAGCCGCTGGCGCTGCCCGACCAGGCCGACGGCATCGACGCGGTGCTGGAGAGCGCGGACGGAGACGTGTACGTCTTCCGCGGCGAGCGATACTGGCGCTTCCACGAGGGAAAGCTCGCGAGCACCGCGCCCCTGGCCACGCTCGTGCCGGGGCTGGCCCGGGTGGAGGCCGCGTTCAGGCACCCGGCGGGGGCCGACTGGCTGGTGAGCGGCGCGCGGGCGTACGTGCGCGAGCCAGGCAGCACGCGATGGGTGGCCCACGAGCAGGTCTGGGGACGCTTCCGCGACGAGTTCGCCGGCGGCGGGAAGATCACCGCCGCGCTGGTGGACGACGACGGGCGGACCTACCTGTTCTGCGGAGATCAGTACGTGCGTTACTCCACCGGGAACTTCAGCGTGGTGGACGAGGGGTTCCCGCGTCCCGCGGCGGAGTTCGGCGAGCCCGGGTTCTTCGGCCGGGACGGCGCGTTCCACGCCTTCGGCGACGAGGCGGGATTCTGGCGCGGGGCCCGTGCCGACGACGGGGAGGAGCCCGGCGCGCCGGGGTTCGACGGGCAGGGCTTCGACGGGCTGGTGGACGCCGCGTACGCCGACCCCACCGGCGTGTACGTCTTCCGCGGCGACCGCGTCGCCCTGCACACGGCGTCACTGGAGAACGAGGGCGCGCAGGCCGACGACGGCTACCCGGTGAAGATCGAGACGCAGTTCCCCGGTGTGCCCGCCGAGTTCGAGAGCGACATCGAGGCGGCCTTCGCCGACGCGGGCCGCGTCGTCCACCTGTTCAAGGACGGCCGTACCGTCGCGCTGACCGGCGACGCGCGGATCGTGCCGACCACGCAGCGGTGGGGGAACATGCCTGCCGCGTTCCCCAGTGGCCGGGTCGACGCGGCGTTCGTCGGCCTGGACGGGCGGACGTACCTGTTCAGCGGCGGGACGTACCTGCGTTACTCCGGCACGGACTACTCGCGCGTGGACCTCGGCCACCCACGCGGGATCGCCGCCGACTGGGGCGGCCTGACCAGCGTCGACGCCGCTTTCGTGCTGGACGGCGAGACGTACCTGTTCGGCGGCGGCCGGTTCGTGCGTTACTCGACCGCGGACTACACCAAGCCTGACGAGGGCTATCCGCAGCCGCTGCCCGGCAACTGGTGGAACCTGCCTGACGCGTTCGGTCCGGAGGTCGACGCGGTCTTCACCTCGGCCGACGGGCGGACTCACCTGTTCCGCGGCGACCGGTACGTCGAGTTCGACGCGCGGCGGCGCTGGTGGTCGGCGCCGCGGAAGCTGTCCGAGCAGTGGGACAGCGTGCCGTTCGCCTCGGTGGACGCGGCGTTCACCGGACGCGACGGGCGCACCTATGTGTTCTCGGGCGAGCAGTACGTACGGTACTCGAGCGGTGACTACAGCAGGACCGACGACAGCTACCCCGCGCCGGTGGCCGCCTTCTGGGGGCGCACGCGCAACAATCTGGCGCGTACCGGGCGGGTGGACGCGGCGCTGCAGGTGGACGAGCACACCTATCTGTTCTCGGGTGACCAGTTCATCCGCTACACCGGCACCACCCCCGACCTCGGCTATCCGCGCGCGCTCTCCGACCTGAAGGAGGAGCCGCGGCTGGGCAGGCTGACGGTGGAGCTGGACGCGGTGGACGCGGCCTTCGCCGATCGGGGGAACGTCTACCTGTTCCGCGAGCACACCTGTCATGTGGTGTCCGACGCGCTGCACCGGACCTACGACGTGCCCGGGGTGTCATGTGCCTTCGTGGAGGACGGTCAGCTGATCGTCGAGAGGCCGAACGGCTGGCGGCGGCAGGGGTCGGTGGAAGGGCTGGGCGCGGTGAGCGGCCCGGCCAGGCCCAGGCTGCTGCGCGAGCTGCCCGAGCGGTTCCGCACCGGCCTGGACGCGGTCCTGCGCGGCACCGACGGCGTCACGTACGTGTTCAAGGGCGACGCCTGCTACGACACGCTCGTCGATCGCGAGTACCCGATCGCCGAGGCGTGGGGCAGGCCGCGCGGGCTCGGCGCGGTGGAGGCCGGGTTCACCGGGCGCGACCGGCGTACCTACCTGTTCAGCGGCGACCAGTACACGGTGGACGGCGGACGGCCACACCGCATCGCCGCGACGTGGGGCGGTCTGACCAGCGTCTCGATCGCGTACGTGTGGCAGGATGCGACCTACCTGTTCGAGCGGCCCGACGAGAACGGGTTCATGCGGTACGTGGTCTACTCGGGCCGCGACTACACCGCGCCCGATCCCGGGTATCCGCAGGTCACCGACGCGTCGTACTGGAACGCCGACGAGGTGCCCCGGGCGGTGCTGCCGGTGGGCGACTCGCTGGTGCTGCTGTCCGGGCTGACGTACACGCTGCCCGACGGGTCGGCGCCGCGGCCGATCGGCCGGCTCTGGCGGGGCTTCGAGGGCACGCTGACCGGCGCGTACGTCGGCGGCGACGGGGCGACCTACTTCTGCTTCGGCGAGCAGTACCGTCGTTACGCCGACGGCGCCTTCGGCCCGCTCACCAAACCGGCCGGCGAGTCGTTCTGGCGGGTGGACGCGGCGTTCACCTGGGCGGGGCGCACGTACCTGATCAGCGGCGACCGGTACGCGCGATACTCCACGGAGGAGTACGCCTACGCCGACCCCGGCTACCCCAAGCCCATGTCCCGAAATTTCCGGAAAGAGTTTCCGGGGCTGGCCGAGTCCTTCGAGGACGCCCTGACCAGCGTGGACGCCGCCGTCACCGGGCGGCGCAGCCTCTACCTGTTCATGGGCGGCCGCTGCCACGTGGTCTCGGCCGGGCAGGAGGCGGTGCTCGAGACCGCCTTCGCCGCGGGCGACGAGGCCGGTTACCAGGCCGACTACGAGGATCTCGCCGGACGGACCCGTCCGCTGGGCGGCCCGCTCGACGCCGCCCTGATCGTCGGCGAGCGCACCTACCTGCTGTCCGGCGGGCGCTACAGCCGCTACACGGGCAACGAGTACATCCGGCCCGACGAGGGCTACCCACGGGCGATCTTCGCCCGGCTCGCCGACGACCTCGCCCTGCCCTCGCCGCTGCCCGAGGCGTTCCTGGACGGGGTGGACGCGGGATTCGCCGGCCACGGCATCCACCTGTTCGCGGGTTCGAACTACCTGCGGGCCGACGCCCCCGGCACGCCGCCACCGGTGTGGGGCCGGGTACGCAACGCGTTCGACCGCACCGTGGACGCCGTGGTGGCCATCGAGGAGGCGGTGTACGCCTTCCGCGGCGACCAGTACGTCCGCTACACGATCGAACCCGACGGCCCGACGGACGGCGGCCCGGACCCGGCAGGCGTCCTGGACCTGGCCGACCCCGGGTTCCCGCGGACGATCAAGGACGACTGGGGCGCCGTGCCGACCACCTTCGAGTCCGGCGTGGACGCCGCGTTCACCCTGGCCGGACGGCTGTACCTGGTGCGCGGCGACACGTACGTCAGTGACGCGGGCCTGGTGCGCACGATCACCGAGGGCTTCGGCGACGGCGCCGACCACCGGCTCGCCGACCTGTTCACGATCATCCGGTTCGCCGCGCTCGGCGCGGCGCCGGCCGAGGCCCTGACGGCCGCGGACGAGGAGCCGTACAAGACGATGGCGGCCCTGTTCGGCTGGGACGTGGCCGAGCTGATGTGGGCCCAACGCACCCTGCCGTCGGAGTCGAACATGGGCTTCGTGCTGGCGGCGCGCGAGCTGTTCGCGCTCGCGCGCAGGGCCGGCGTGCCGCCGTCCACGCTGCCCGGCCTGACCGGCGAACGCGACAGCGTCCTGCGGCGCGACGCGCTGCTGTCGGTCGTGCTCGCGGCCGACCCCGGTCTGGCCGACTCCACCGACCTGTTCGACCGGCAGCTCATCGACGTCGACATGGGCGGCAAGGGCGTCACCTCGCGGATCCGCGAGGCGATCGCGGCCGTGCAGCTCTACCTGCACCGCTGCCTGCTGGACCTGGAGCAGGCGCCCGGCCTCACCGCCCCGGAGACACGGGCGCGGCTGCGCCGCTGGTGGTCATGGATGAAGAACTACCGGGTGTGGGAGGCCAACAGGCGGGTCTACCTGTACCCGGAGAACTACCTGCGTCCCGAGCTGCGTGACACCAAGACGCCCGGCTTCGCCGACCTGGAGAGCGACCTGCTGCAGAGCGGCGTCACCTCCGCCACCGCGCAGCGCGCGTACAAGCGTTACCTGGACGAGTACACCGAGGTGTCCCGGCTGGAGATCGCCGGCGGGTACGTGGACGCCGCCCACGCGGGGGCGCGCGACCTGGTCCTGTTCGGGCGTACCCGCAGCGATCCGCGGCGCTACTACTGCCGTACGGCCACCTTCCGCGACGGCGACAAGCTGTCGGCCACCTGGCGGCCCTGGCAGAAGGTGGACCTGCGCATCGACGCCGACCGCGTCCAGCCCGTACGAGCCTTCGACCGGACCTTCGTGTTCTGGGCCACCGTCGAGGACCTGCCACCCGAGCGGACCGGCACCACGACCATCGCGGTCGTCGAGTCGGGCACCGGCCAGCAGGTGAGCGCACCGGTACGGCACGCGGTCAAGATCTATTACTCCTACGTCAACCTCAACCAGGAGTGGGTGCCCGCGCAGCTGCTGGCCACCGGGTCGTCGACGAACATCCCGATACTCGGCGTCACCCTCGCGGTGCGGCCCGGCCCGCTGCCCGGTGGCGGCGACCACCAGGCCATCATCGCCTCGTACGTGGCCACGCTGGCGGGCGGCGGCAGCATGGGCACGTCGTACGCGCTCACTCCCGAGCTGTACAGCGTGCCCGTGTCCGGGATCGCCGTGCAGCCGCCCACGGGCGACGTGACGACCATCTTCGACGAGCCGGGCGGGATCGACCCGGCTTCGGTGATCTGGTTCAACCGGCCGGCCGGCTTCGGCATGGGCGAGGGCTCCTGGTTCAGCGTGGACCACAAGGGCGGCAGCTTCCTGTGCCGGCCGATCATGCCGGCCGCGGGAGAGCCGGCCGCGCTGGCGCCGATCAAGGGGGCCACCGGGCTGCCCAACTGGGTGCGCGTGGACGCCGCCGTCACGCTGCCCGACGGCACGCGTTACTTCTTCAACAACAGCAGGCGCGGCCGGTTCACCAAGATGGCGTCGGGGTCGAACACCGCGGAGAGGAGCAAGTACATCTCCCGGCACTGGGGTCTCACCGAGCCGCTGCGGCCGTCGGACCCGTCGTGGCCTGGAGTCGAGCCGGATCCCGACGCCGAGCCGGCCGCCACGGCCGCGCCCGAACCGACGCGAGGCGAGTCACGCGGCGAGTCACGCGGCGGGCGCAGGCCAGGGAGGATCGACCTGCCGGTTCCGCACGATCCTCCGGGTCAGCAGGGTGCCTCGTCCGACGGGCCGGGCTGGACCTCGGTGGACGCGGCGTGGGTCGTCGACGACACGTACCTGTTCATCACCAGCGGCACCAGGCTCGCCCGCTACACCCTCGGCCCGGGGTACAGCATCCCAGAGGTGGTCGACCAGGGATACCCGCAGACGATCACCCATACCGTCGAGGCCGTCTTCCGCGGCTGGGCGATCAGCGGCGGCGAGTACGCCAGGGTCGGCGACTGGAAGTGGCGGCCCCTGGCGGGCAACTGGGGCGAACTGCCCGCCGGGATCACCGGCGCCCTGGAGACCAGCGCCGACGTGTACCTCTTCGTCGGCGACCAGTACGCCGTGTACGCCAAGGGCGGCAACCTGCCGCGCCCGTACGAGTACACCGAGGTGCCGCACGACATCATCAGGCTCACCACCAGCACCGCGTACAAGCTGAACCAGCGCCTGCTGGCCGGCGGCGTGCCCGCGCTGCTGGACACCTACACCCAGGAGACCGACGAGCTGCCCGCCTTCGACACCGGCGGCTCCGACGCCGTCACGATCAAGGTCCGCGAGGGACGGGTCAAGAAGGCCTGGCTGCCCGGCCGGTCTCACCTGGACTTCACCAGCGCGAACGGCATCTACTACTGGGAGATCTTCTTCCACGCCCCGCTGCTGATCGCGCAGGCGCTCAACGCCGCCCAGCGGTTCGACGAGGCGCGGACCTGGTACGAGTACGTCTTCGACCCCACGCAGCCCGGTCAGCCGTGGCGGTTCCTGCCCTTCCTCGGCGCGGACCCGGCCGCGCTGGCCGACGCGTTGCGGGCGTACGGGGATCCGGCGCTCGCCGGCGCGATCGCGTTGCTCGACTCGCTCGTGCCGGTCTTCCGTGGCGGCGCGGCGCTCACCGACGGGCAACGCAGGGACCTCGCCGCGCTGGCCACGCTGCCACCGGGTGAGGAGCTCGCGCTCGCCATGGAGCTGCCCCGCGTGTACGACGTGACAGGCGACGTGGACAGCCTGCGGGAGGCGTACCGCGATGATCCGTTCGACCCGCACACGATCGCGGCGCTGCGGCCGGTGGCCTACCGGCGGGCGGTGGTCACCGGGTACATCGACAACCTGCTCGACTGGGGCGACCAGCTCTACCGGCGCTTCACCCCGGAGAGCGTGGACGAGGCGCGGATGTTGTACATCTTCGCCCACGACCTGCTCGGGCGGCGTCCGCAGGAGCTGCGGCCGATGCCCCTGGACGCGGCCATGGGCTTCGCCGAGCTGGAGAAGGTCTCGGCCTCGGACGAACTGTTCGGGGAGCTGGCCAGGGTGCATGCCAGCATCGGGCACCCGTACTTCTTCGCGCCGGTCAACACCATGCTGCTCGGCTACTGGGATCTGGTCACCGACCGGCTGACCAAGATCAGGGCGTCGCTGGACATCATGGGCATCAGCCGGCCGCTGCCGCTGTTCGAGCCGCCCATCGACCCGATGACGCTGGTCGCGGGCGCGTACGCGGGCGAGCTCGACGGCGTGAGCGTCACGCCGGCCGCCGAGGTGCCGCAACACCGGTTCGCCTACCTGTACCGCAGGGCGCAGGAGCTCACCGACCGGGTCTGCCAGTTCGGGGCGAACCTGCAGGACGTGCTGGAGCGCCAGGACGCCGAGGCGCTCAGCATGCTGCAGTCCACCCAGGAGACAGGCATTCTGGAGCTCACCCGCGCCGTCAAGGCAGCGCAGATCGTCGACGCCGAGGAGACGCTCGCCGGCCTGCGGACCGGGCTGGCCGGGGCGCGGGCGCGCATGATCCACTTCCAGCAGGTGATCGACGCGGGTGTCACGCCGCTGCAGGTCGCCCAGCTCTCCATGATGGCCGCCGCGTCCACCGCCCACTTCACCTCCAGCGGGCTGCGGATCGGCGCCTCCGTCGCGCACGGCGCGCCGCAGGTGCTGGTCGGCCCGTTCATCCTGGGCACGATGGCCGGCGGCGACGAGATCGGCGACGCCCTGGACAGCGTCGCCGGGATCGCCGAGTCGCTGGGCGAGGGGCTGTCGGTCCTGGGCGAGCTGCTCGGCGTACGCGCGGAGCAGGAGCGGGCCATGCAGGACAACCAGCTGCAGCTCGCCATCGCCACCAACGAGAGCGCGCAGATCGAGCACCAGGTCACCAGCGCTGAGGCGCGGCTGGCCATCGCGCGGCGGGAACTGGACATCCTGCACCAGCAGATCTCCGACCAGGAGGCGGTGACGGCGTTCCTGCGGGAGAAGTTCACCGGCGCCGACCTGTACCAGTGGATGTCGGGCCGGCTCGCCGGTCTGTACTTCCAGACCTACGGGATGGCGGCCGACCTGGCCCGTGCCGCCGAACGTGCCTACCAGTACGAGCGTGGCGCCACCGGCGGCGTGATCACTCCCGCGCACTGGGACAGCAGGCGCAAGGGCCTGCTCGCCGGGCAGCTGCTCGCGCACGACCTGGACCGGCTGGGTCAGGCGTACGCGGCAGGGGACGGGCGGCGACTGGAGATCACCCGGCAGATCTCGCTGCTGGAGCTGGATCCGGTGGCGCTGCTCACGCTGCGCACGACGGGCAGTTGCGAGTTCGCGCTCACCGAGGGCTTCTTCGACCGCGACTTCCCCGGCCACTACCGCCGCCAGATCCGCACCATGGCCATCACGTTCGTCGGCGCGGACGGGGCGACGTTGCCGCTCAACGCCACGCTCGGCCAGGTCACGCACCACACCCTGCTGACCCCCGACCCGAAGGGCGTGCAGTACCTGCTCACCCCGACCGGCACGCCGCCGAGCAGCGTGCGCACCGACTGGCGGGCGGGCCGGCAGATCGCGTTGTCGCAGCCGCCCGAGGGCTGGGAGAACAACGGTCTGTTCGAGCTGCGTTACGACGAGGACCGCTACCTGCCGTTCGAGGGCACGGGCGCGGTCTCCGCCTGGCGTCTCACACTGCCCGGCCTGCGTTCCGCCGACCACCCCGCCGGTCTGTTCGACGCCAAAATCACGCTGCGGTACGAGGCGGACCACGGTGGCGAGACGTTCGCGGCCGGGGTGAAGGGGCTGCTGCAGCCGTACGACGCGGCGCGGTTCATCGACGTCGCAGCGGAGTTCCCCGAACAGTGGGAGTCATTCACGGACACTCTCACCCTTCCCCTGTCCCCCGCCCTGCTGCCGGACCTGTACAACCCGCAGATCACGGGCATCTACCCGGTGTACGACCCGGGTGCGTCCGGCGCCGCCCAGTTCGCCGTGCACGGCAACCCGCTGGTCGACGGCCGCCTCCTGCCCACTCCCGGGCTCCCGGCCACCGCTCCCCTGGTGCTCACCTTCACCGGTGACCGCTCCGCCCTCGCGGGTCTGCGACTCGCCCTCCTCTACCGCGCCCGCTGACCAGGACGGATCACGACCATGAAGAGAAAAGCCAAGTCGGTGTCCGGGCCGAAGAAGAAGGCGAACCAGAACACGGGCGACTTCCAGCCCAACCGCGTACCCGTCACCATCGACACGGACTCCGACACCGGCACGGGCGCGACCGGCGGCGACAGGACGCCGCTCACGATCACGCCGGTCCGGACGACGGACCGCGAACCCAGCACGATCACCAAGCCCAAGCAGTCGTTGTCGTTCCTGACCCCGCCCATCTCGCTGACGACCACGAACCTCGACGTGGACCCGCCGAAGCCCACCAAGAAGCAGAAGGCGTCGAAGGACGATCTGGGCACCAGCGCCCTGGCCCTCGCACAGAGCATCATGGAGGGCACGGAAGAGGGGTCGTCGACGTACGACTACGCCCAGCAGATGCACGAGCTCGTCACGCTGGCCGGCATGCAGGTGATGAAGAAGTTCTCGCCCAAGCAGCTGACCCTGATGGCGAAGATTCTGCTCAAACGGCAGACGATGGCCGTCGAGGGCCCTGACCAGACGGTCGACGAACTCACCGCGACGGTCCGTGACTACCTCCTCGCCGTCCGCCCGAAGGCGGACGCGTACGTGCTGCCGGGGTCGAAGAAGAAGGGCATGGACACCGTGTCCTCGAAGCAGCAGGCCGCCGAGACGAGCGCCTGGCTGGACGTGGCGCTGTCCGTCCTCGGCCGGGACGGCTTCGACGACGGCGGCAGACTGGTGTGGATGCGGAAGAACATCGACAACCTGCTGAAAGCGATCGCCGACGGCACGGCCACCGTCGAATGGGCGGAGCTGCGCGGCTACATCTTCCAGATCAACAAGACGCTGGCGGCACGCAGCAGTTATCTGCTCAGGGACGTCGAACTACCGATCACCATCCCGGATTCCACCAAGGGGAGATCGGTGGACAGCATCGAGCTGGTCTTCACCCCGGGAGAGCCGGAGCCCGCACTCTGCTTCTGCGAGTACAAGGGCTACGGCACCGATCAGACCCCCAGCAAGGACTTGACGCAAGGCTTCGACGAACAGCTCAACGACTACGTCAAGAAGCTCTCGCTGCCGGCCCAGCCCTGTCACCTGCGTTACGTCTTTCCTGGCGCGGCCCCCGATTGGGTGCATCCCAAGCTCCGCGCCGCCGCTGAGAGGCTGCAGGCCGCCGGGAAGAAGGTCTACATCACCGAGGGATCCGGCACCAGGGTCGTCGGAAAGGAGAAGAACTTCTTCGGCAAGCCGACGAAGCAGATCACCACCACCACCTCCACCGACTCCCCCGTCATCACGCCGCGGGCAAGAGCCGCCTCGACCCCCAGCGTCGTCGTCAAGGAGAAGGTGACCCCGCCCAAGAAGAAGCCCCCGGCCAAGAAGAAGGCGACGAAGAAGGATGAGGAGATCGCCGGGCAGGGCAAGCTGGACGCCTTCTGGCCGACCGCCAAGGTGCACCCGCCGGCCTCCACTCCCCCGCCGGGCGACCGGCCTCGCAGCACGTCGACCGTCCTGACCAAGAGCCCGTGGACCTGACCCCGCACAAGGTCCTCCTCGGCCGCCACTTGCCGATGCAGCACCAGGGACACATCACGTGCGACCAGATCTCCAGGTCAGTCACGAGTCCTGTCCTTGAGGAACAGGGCGAGCACCAGCCCTGCGGCCATGACGCAGCCGACCACGATGAAGACGGTGTCCATCGCGCCGGCCATGCCGTCCAGCACGGGCCGGGCCAGGCGGGCGTCGAGATGGTCGAGGTAGGAGGTGTTGTTGAGGTCGACGCCGGATCCATCGTGCAGTCCGGCGATCAGATGCCGTGCGCTGGGGTCCGCGGTCACCGCGGGGTCGTGCAGGGCTGATCGGAACGCCGGGGTGTTCTCTGCCTGGTGGAAGGCGGCGGTGATGCGGTCCTCGGTGAGAGCGAACAGGAGCGACAGGTAGATCGCCGTTCCGGCGGGGCTCGGCTTCGCCCGTGTCGGCCTGTGGGCAGAGGACGACGAACACGCCGACGCGATCTCGTGCGCATTGACCGAACCGCTCCGCCTACCGGTCCCGGGATCGACGGTGATAGACATCCGGCGTGGAAAAGAACTTGGAGTTCCCTGACCTGCTGCGACTGATCGATGAACGGTCGACCGCCTTCCGCGCCACGGTCGCCGCCGCGCCCAGTCTCGACGCACAGGTGCCGACCTGTCCCGGGTGGACGCTGTTCGATCTGGTGAGGCACCTGGGTGGTGGAGACCGTTTCTGGGCCGCCATCGTCGGCGCGGGGCCTGCCGACGCTCCCCCGGCCGAGGCCGCCGCTGCGCGCGCCGCCCTGGAAGTGCCGCGGGAGCGCGAGGCCCTGCTGGCCTGGCTGACGGAGTCGACGCAACTTCTGCTGGGCGTACTGCGGGAGGCGGGACCGGACGCCGGCTGCTGGGCGTGGTGGAGTGCCCTGCAGACGCCACGGAGCTCCGGCGGAGTCGCCCGGCACCGGGTTCAGGAGAGCGCGGTGCACACGTACGACGCTCAACTCGCCGCAGGCGCCCCGCAGCCGGTGCCGGCCGAGGTCGCCCTCGACGGCGTCGAGGAGTTCCTGTTCACCTGCGTCGCGACGCCCAGCGCCTGGCCGCACAAGCCCACGGCCTTCGACTTCCACGCCGCCGAGGGCCGCTCCTGGCGCCTCTCGGTCGACGGCGACGGCGCACGCTCTACCCGCATCCCCACGCCCACTGCCGCGACCGGCGAGGACTCGGACGCAGCCGGCGCCTCCGTCCATGGCACGGCCGGTGAGCTGGTCCTCTACTTGTACGACCGTATCCCGGCCGCCTCCTTGCACGTTGACGGCGACGCAGGGCTGCTTGACCTGCTCCGCGCCTGGGAGCCGAAGGAGTAGGCCCGGCGCTCGGGTCCGTGCCGGCCCGATGCGGCACCAGGCATCGAAGCAAGTGCCCTCTGCGTAACCGCCGCCCGGGACCGTGGCACGCGACCCCGCCCAGACGATCACACACCGCTGCTGATCGTGGTCGAGTGGTAGGCCTGGGCGGGGGCGCGCACTCCCGGCTTGGCAGGGGCGGCTGGATCCTCATGCCGACCGCCTCATCCGAGGACGCCTCCTCGCGGATCGCCGAAAAGCGCGAGCTCATGGCTGATCCCGAGTTCCGCGAGTCCGTGATCGTGGAGTCGTCGAACGGTCCGGCGAAACAGAGGATGACCGCCACGTCGCCCCACAGATCACGGACGAGGTCAACCGGCACACCGCGCCAGGAAGACGCACTCTCTTCTGACCGATCAGGCACATCGCGAACGTCCGCCACCATGTCCCCGTGGGCGACCAGATGCCCTCCGGGCCGAGCGGCACACCGCCGGTTTGACGCGTACACTTGCACCTGTAAGACTGAACTAACAGGTGCAAGACAGACCCTCTCCAAGGACGACATGCCGACCAGCGAAGAGTTGCTCCGCCTGCTCGGCGCGGTCGGGCATCCACTCAGGTTGCAGATCCTCGCCGAGCTCGCCGGCGGCCGGATCCATGTCAGCGAGCTGGCCCGCCGGATCAAGGTGTCCCGTGCGCTGCTCTACATGCATCTGGAGCGGCTGGAGAAGGCGGGGCTGGTCGAAGGGCGACTGGAGCTGTCGGCCGACGGCAAGGCGATGAAGTACATCGAGCTGCTGCCCTTCGAGCTCACCCTGACGATCGACACCGTCCTCGCGGCTCTGCGCGCGGACGACGAGGAAGGACCCCATCAGGTGCAGGAGACCCCGCAGTGATCGACATCGGTTCCATCGTGATCCCCATCGTGGTCGTGCTGATCCTGTTCGGCGCGATCACGGCCTGCATGGCGTTCTACTTCCGGTTCGAACGGCACCGCACCGACGTGCTGACGGCCGAGATGGCCAGATATCGCGAACTGGCCGAGCAGGCCGTGCAGCGGCAGGGTGAGGTGCAGGCCAGGCTGGGCGAGCTGACGGAGAAGGTCGCGGCGATGGAGAGGATCCTGCTCAGCGTCGACTGACGAGCCTGTGACACAGGTCCGGGGGCGAGCGGCAACTCACCCCCGGACGGCGGAACCGCACGACCACGCCGTGACGGCGTGCCTTTGACGCGTACGTGTTCCTACAGAAAGGAGAGCAGCTCATGCTGCTCGAACGCAAATCATCCCGCCGGCGTGCCCTCATCTGCTCGCTGGCGGTCGCCGCGCCGCTGCTCGCGGTGAGCGCCCCCGCCGCCGCGACGGCGGCCGATCCGGCACGGTCGGTACGGGAGTTCGCCGACGCCTACGTGCCCCGCCAGCTCAAGGAGCACCACATCCCGGGGGCGGCGATCGCCGTCGTGGCGGGCGGCCGTCAGGTCTTCGCCCAGGGGTACGGCGTCGCCGAGGTGGAGACCGGCCGTCCCGTGGACCCCGAGCGGACCGTCTTCGCCCCCGCGTCGGTGGCCAAGCTGATCACCGCCACCGCCGTCATGCAGCTCGTCGAACGGGGCCGGATCGACCTGAACGCCGACGTCAACCAGTACCTCACCACGTTCAAGATCGACGATGCCTACCCGGGCCGGCCGGTCACCATGGCGAACCTGCTGACCCACACCGCCGGGTTCGCCGGCGGTGACTTCGGCACCGGCGCGGCCACCGCCCGTGATGTGCACCCGCTCGGCGCCCACCTCGCCGACCACCAGCCGCCCCGGATCCGGCCGCCCGGCGCGAGGGCCGTCTACTCCAACTACGGGATGGGCCTGGCCGGCTACCTGGTCGAGGTGCGCTCGGGCCTGCCCTTCCACCAGTACGTGCAGGAGAACATCTTCCGCCCGCTCGGCATGGCGCGCTCCAGCATGACCCAGCCGGAGCCCGGTCCCGTCGCCCAGGCACTGGCCCCCGGTTACCGTCTCCAGGACGGCCACCAGGTCCGGGCCGAAGGGGCCAAATACGGGCACATGCCGCCGCACGGAGCCGGCTTCCGCTCCACCGCCACCGACATGGCCGCGTTCATGCTGGCCCAGCTGACCGGCGGCAGGGGGATACTCAGGCCGGACAGCGTGCGGCTCATGCAGAGCCGCCACTTCGGCAACGCCGAGGGCACCGCCGGCATGGGGTACGGCTTCCAGGAGTACACCAGGAACGGCCGGCGCCTGGTGGTGCACCGGGGCAACATTCCCGGCTACTTCGCGATCATGGCGCTGATCCCCGACCGGGGCATCGGCGTCTACGCCTCCTACAACGGCATCGGCAAGGGTGGCCCCGACTCCGCCTGGTCCCTGGTCAACGCCTTCGCCGACCGCTTCGCCCCGGCCCCCGCCCCGGCGGACGCCACGCCGGGCCCGCTGCCCGACGTCGCCCAGTACACCGGCACCTACCGTACGGCCCTGGCCGCCGACATGACCGACCTGGGTAAGCTCAGCTCGCTCACCAGCACCGTGACGGTCAGCGCGGGCGGCGACGGCCTCCTGACCACCACCGGCGCGGTCGCGCTCGGCCCCACCGAGAGCCGCCAGTGGACGCAGATCGCCCCCGCCCTGTTCCGCGAGAAGAACGGCTACCGCACCATCCGGTTCCGCCCCGACGGCCTGCTGGCCACGGAGAACCCGGCCGGGCCGCTGGAGCGCCTGGCCTGGTACCAGTCGCCCACGTTGCATCTCGGCGTGCTCGGCGTGAGCCTGACCGTGCTGCTGCTGTCGGCTGTGGGCGGACCCCTCGCGCATGCCGTACGCCTCGCGCGGCGCCGTCGCAGGCGCGGCGGGTCCGGTGACGGCGCCGCATCCGCAGGTGCCTTCGGGGCTGCCGCCGGAGCCGGGCGGACGGCGCGCCGGCGGCCGGTTCGCAGGCCACGCCTGGCCGGGCTGCCCGCGTGGATCACGGCGGTGCTCGTCACGGCCTCCGCCGGATCCCTCGTGGCGATGTTCGCCGACTTCGACGCCAACCAGGCCGAGTTCTTCCTGGGCGGCAGCCCGTTGTTCACGACCATCACCACGCTGCCCGTCCTGGCCGCGGCCGGGGCCGCCGTGACGCTGGTCACCGCCGGGCTGGCCTGGGTCAAGGGCTGGTGGACCCTGGCCGGGCGGGTTCACTGCACCGTCGTGGTCCTCGCCGCGCTCGCCTATCTGAGTGTGGCCGCCGCCTACAACCTGATCGGCTGAGAGCCTCCGGAGACTCCCGCCTGGCACGCCGGCGCGGCCGCCGAGCCGCTGGTCAGCCGGTCAGGTGGGATGAGCGGCGGCTTCTTGTGAAGGCCGGCGGGTCCGACGGCGGGGGTTCGGCGGTCCGCCAGTACCAGCGGGTCGCCGACGCCTCCGTGCCGCCAGGCCGGTTCCCGGGAGTACCCGACCGGCGGGCACGGCCTGTTCGTCACCCGCTCTCCGACCTGGCTGGTCAGGCGCAGATCTTCACTGCGTCAGTCATGTTGTCCGCCGACTGTGGCATGTCGCCCTTCGCGCCGTCGGGCACGTTCACGAGTAGTTGCCATTCGGCGCCCGTCCAGTTGTACAGTGCGACGCTCGTGCCGGTCCGGTTCTGATACGAGGTCAGCCGGTCCCCCAAGCCGGCGCTTCCGATGTCGTGCATGCTGCAGGTGGCGTCCTTTTGGACGATCATGGTGCCCGCGCCTTGGGCGCCGTCCCATGCGCAGAACAGTCCACCGGGGCAGCTCCACTCCCCCGTGCCTCTGGTCGGCTTGGACGACTGCTTGGAGGGGTTGTGGCCACTCTTGGGGCTGCCTGCCGAGGCGGAGTGGTCACCGCCGTCCCGGCAGACCCCGAGCGCCTGGCATACCGGCTCGCCCCACAGCGGTGAGGTCACGAGGGCCGTGATCAGGCCTATGACGGCGACCACTATGGGTATCAGCGAGCTGCTTCCTTCTCTCCCTGTCATGTGGACTCTCCTGGCTAGGGGGTTATGACCCGGTCAGGGCATGGGGTGTTACCGGATGGTGCCGGTGCATCGGGGGCCTCGTCCCGGACGACCTCCCCGCGCCGCAGCGGCGAGGGGAGGTCGGTTTCGAGAACGGCTAGGCGACCCTGTTGATGTGCCAGCTCTGGTTCTCGCCGCCCCAGCAGCGGGCCTGCACCACCCTGGCGCCGTTGGCGGGGTCCACGTTGGCCACGTCCAGGCACAGACCACTGTGCTTGGCGATGACGCGCATGGTGCCGTCGGCGTTCTTCTTGAGCCGCCACCGCTGGTTGGCCTTGTAACTGCAGGTGGCCTGGAGCACGGCCGCCGCGCCCGCGGTGCTCGCGAAGGCGACGTCCAGGCACTTGCCGCTGTGCCTGGCGACGAACACGTACGACCCGTCGTCGAACTTGCGTGCCTCCCACTGCTGGCTGAGCACTCGGTCCAGGCACTGCCACTGGTGCGTCGGGGTGGCGTGCAGGGTGCTCCCGTGCAGTACGTCCAGGCACTTGCCGCTGTGCTCGGCGACGAACTTGTAGTAGGCGGGTGCGGCGTGGGCGATCCCGGTTCCGGTGAGGGGGAGGCCGGCGGCCACGGTCAGGGCGACGACGAGGGCGCGGCGGACTGTTGCGGAGGCCATGGTGACTCTTCCTGATGAGAGTTGACGGGTCTGCCGGAGTTCATCCGGCAGACTTCGGACTGGTGGCCACCGACGGGTGAGCACTCCGTCTTCCTGGACCGAAGTCCTGAGGAAAGACCGTGTCCCACCCTGTGACCGGGTGCGTTGATCGCTGATGGATGGGAGCCCGTGCCCAGGAGGCTCGGGCGTCCTCGTTGCTCCACCATCGGCTCCGGCATGGTCCCGGCGACAGAGGCGCCCGTCCCGGCCGTCCGGGAATCACGGGAAACAGCAGGCCGGGGGCTGTGGGGCGGCCGCGCGTGAGGGGCACGGCAGGACGGCGTGGCGTGACGGCGCGCCCCCGAGCGGCCTTCGTCAGCCGGGTCCCGATGAGCCGGGACCGCCGCCTCTGTCGCCGGGACCACGCGACGCTCCACGGTGGAGACCCCGGTCGCGGGCGCGGCCGTGGGTCTGGTGATGGGAGGAAGGCCATGGTGTCGGCGGGCTGGTCGGGTTCGCGCACTGGTACGGCTCGGCCGGGCCGCGGCAGCGGGCAGAAGGTCGCGGCGTGAGCTCCCTAGGGACGCGGCGGAAGATGGGTGATAATCGCGGCATCGTGGATACCGCTCCTGTCGACGCCGCCACGACCGCCGCCTGCGGGACGGCGGTCGTGCTCACGATGGCCTGCGCCGCGGCGGCGATCGTCTACCCGGTGAGGGCCTGGTCGATCGTCCTGCCGGTGGTGGCGGTCGTGTACGTGTCGGTGCCGGTCGTGGGGGCGGCCATGGCACGGTCGCAGCCGCGCAACCCGGTCGGCTGGATCCTCGTGGCCAGCGGCGTCGGCTTCCCGCTCGCCTGCACCGGCTACCTCCTGGCCGAGGCCGCCTACACCGCCGGAGCGGACGTCCCCTTCGCGGCATGGGCCGGATGGCTGGACGGATGGCCCTGGGTGCCGGCGCTGGGGCTCGTACCGACGCTCGGGCTGTTGCTGTTCCCCGATGGGCGGCCACCGTCGCCGCGGTGGCGTCCGTTCCTGTGGTTGTGCTGTGCGCAGGCCATCATGCTGTTCCTCGGCCTGCTGCTGTCGCCGACGCTGTCGGACTTCCCCGAACACGACAATCCGACCGGGCTGGCGGGAGAGTGGGGGACGGCGGCGGCCGGGCTGTCCGCCGTGATCGCGCTCATGGCGCCACTGTCCACGGTCGCGGCCTGGTCGGTGCACCGCAGGAGAGCCCGCACCACCGATCCGCGCCAGCTGGCCGCGCTGAACCTGGTGCAGCCCGCCGCCTGGCTGCTGGCGGCGGCCTGGTGGGGATGCATCGCGCTCATCTCGTTCGGAGGAGAGTCGATAGACGCCACCCCCGCCGAGGTCTCGGGCATGCTGGCGCTCGCCGGCACGGCGTGGGTCGCGATCCGCCGGTACGGGCTGTTCGACGGCCGCCGGGTGCTCAGCGCGACGATGGCCTACGGACTGCTCACCGTGCTCGTGTTCACGGTGTATCTGGGCGTCGCGGCCGTCGTGCGGCTGCTGACGTCCGAGGCCGTCAGCGAGGCTCTTGCCGTCGTCGCCGCGACGCTGGTGGCGCTGCCACTGCGCGACGTCCTGCAACGCGCCGTCAACCGGATCGTCTACGGCTACCGGGACGACCCGGCCGGCGCGCTCGTCCAGCTCAGCCGCCGACTGGAGGCCGCCGCCCTCCCCGAGGAGGTGCTGCCCAGCGTCGCCCGCACGGTGCAGGCCGCGCTGCGCGTCCCGTACGTGGAAGTCCGCCTCGGACAGAACGTCAGGGCCTGCGCGGGAGACCCGTCCGGCGATCCGCCGGAGGAGTTCCCGCTCGTGTTCGCAGGTGAGACGGTCGGTACGCTCGCCGTGGCCGGGCGTGACCCCGGTGGGGCATTCACCCCCGGTGAGCGGCGGCTGCTGTCCGGCCTGGCGGGCCAGATCGCCGCCGCCGGCCACGCCGTGTCGCTCACCGCCGATCTGCTGCGCTCACGCGAACGGCTGGTGTCCGCGCTGGAGGAGGAACGGCGACGGCTGCGCCGGGACCTGCACGACGGGCTCGGGCCGGCGCTGGCTGGAACGGTGCTCGGGCTGCAACGGGCGCGTTCCCGGCTGGCCACCGACGCCGACGCCGTGGCCGGGCAGCTGAACGAGCTCACCGCGCAAGTCCAGGAGGCCGTCGCCGAGATTCGCAGGCTCGTGTACGGCCTGCGCCCGCCCGCCCTGGACGAGCTGGGACTGATCGGCGCCCTGCGCGAGCAGGCCAGGACGCTTGGGCCGTTCGTGGTCGAGGGGCCGCAGGAGGAACCCGTCCTGCCCGCCGCCGTCGAGGTCGCCGCCTACCGGATCGCCCTGGAGGCCATGACCAACGCCGCCCGCCACGCGCACGCCGGCCGCGGCACCGTACGGATCAGCGCCGGCACCGCCCTGCACCTGGAGATCAACGACGACGGCATCGGCATACCTGACGGCTACCGCGCCGGCGTCGGCATCACCTCGATGCGCGAACGCGCCGCCGAACTGGGCGGCACCTGCCTGGTCGAACGCGCCACCCCGAACGGCACCACGATTCGCGCGACCCTCCCCCTCAGCCCCGCACGAACGCCCGCGGAGACGTCATGACCGACACCCGCCCGATCAGCGTCGTGGTGGCCGACGACCACCCGATCTTCCGCTCAGGCCTGCGCCAACTGGTCGAGGACAGTCCACTCCTCGAGTTCGTCGGCGAGGCCGCCGACGGTCAGCAGGCCATCGAGCTCTGCTTCCACCGGCAACCGGACGTCGTCCTCATGGACATCCACATGCCGGGCACGAACGGCATCACCGCCACCCGCCGCATACTCGCCGACCTGCCCTCGACCGGCATCCTCATGCTCACCATGCTCGAGGACGACACCTCCATCTTCGCGGCCCTGCGCGCCGGAGCCCGCGGCTACGTCGTCAAGGGCTCAGGGCCCGACGACATCATCCGGGCCATCACGGCTGTGGCCGCCGGCCGGGCCCTGCTCGGCGCCACCGCCGCCGCCCGCATCGCCTCCTTCCTCCAGCCCGACGTGCGCAACCCCGCCCACCCGTTCCCGTCCCTGTCACCACGCGAACGCGACATCCTCGACCTCATGGCCGCCGGCAAACCCAACGCCGCCATCGCCGACGCCCTGGCCCTGAGCGAGAAGACCGTCCGCAACAATGTCTCCAACATCTTCACCAAACTTCAGGTGACCACCAGATCAGACGCCATCGTCAAGGCCCGCCGCGCCGGACTGGGCGAACACGCCACCCCCAGCGGAGACGACGGACACCCCGGCCGCCACCGAGCCGATCCCCCGAACGCCGAACACGCATGAGAGCACTCATCTGATCACGCCCAGTTCAGGAACTCAGCCAATATTCGGCACCGGTCTTCCCGTCCTGTGGCAGCGGTGGCGCGGCGCGCCCTCGAAGAGGCGTTCCAGGGACTGAACGCCTCAGCCGTCAGCGGCGCGGCGTATCCAGGAAGGCCGGGTCGAGGACTGCGCCGACGCGCTTGACGTCCTGGACGATGGGGGCGGTCTCGACGTGGCCGATCGACTTCAAGGCGGCCACCCGTCCGGTGAGGTAACGGTAGAGCTCGCGGGAGTCACGGCAAACGACCTGGACGGCCAGGTTGGTGGGCCCGGTGGTGGCCGCAGCGAAGACGACCTCGGGGTGTCCGGCGAGCGCCTGCCCGGTAGCGACCAGCTCCGCGGGGGCGACCGTCGCCCACAACCGGGCCGCGGTGTGGAAGCCGACGTATGGGAGATCGAACTCGGCGTAGTAGTGGAGCACGCCGATGCCGCGCAGATGGTCGAGACGGCGTCCGACGGTCGACTGCGACCAGCCGGTCGCGGCGGCGAGCTCGGCGTGACCGGCCCGGCCGTCACGGGCCAGGATGTCGAGGAGCCGCTGGTCGCCAGGATCCAGACGCTGGATGTCTTCGATCTCCGGCGCCGGTTCGGGGCTCAGCCGCTGGACCTCCTCGGGGCTGAGAGCCTCCAGGCTGCGGATCCTGCCGGGCGAGCCGTAATAGGTGTGCAGGACCGAATGCGCGGCGACGGCGACGACCCGATTACCGCGCGGCAACCCGTCCAGCAGGAGTTGCTCGCTCTCGACCTGGCTGCGGGTACGCGCGATGCAGAGCAGTTCTGTGCCGCCGGAGACGATCTGGACCCAGGCGGTGTCAGGACGCCGCGCGAGGGTGGCGGCGACGCTCTGCGCTGCGCCGGGCGCGCAGCGCAGCCTGAGGAGCCATCGGCCGTGGGCGACGTAGTTGGCTGGGGGGACGCCGACGATGCGCAGCAGCCCCTGCGAGCGCAATCGGCGGTAGCGGCGGGCGATCGTCTGGTCGGAGACGCCGAAGACGTCGGCGATACGGCTGAACGGTGCCCGACCGTCGAGTTGCAGCGCGTGGATGAGCTTGCGATCGAGGGCGTCGGCAACGGCGCCGATGGAGGAATTCACCATTCAAGAGTAAAAGATGTCGAAATTATGGATTTATGGCCTCCTGGATGGATCTCTCGCGGTTCATCCGCGATCGTTGCCGCCTGACCGCTCTGGCGGTCCGCAATGATCTACGGAGGACTGACATGGGCAAGTGGTGGCCGCTGACGGCGGTCTGTCTCGGGGCGTTCATGCTGCTGGTGGACGTCAACATCGTGACGGTGGCGTTGCCGGACATGGCGATGGGGATGAAGTCGTCGTTCTCCTCGCTGCAGTGGGTCATGGACGTCTACGCGCTGGTGCTGGCCGCGCTGCTGATGGGTGCGGGTGCGCTCGCCGATCTGGTGGGACGCCGCAAGGTGTACGTGAGCGGGCTGGCGCTGTTCGCGCTGTCGTCACTGGTCTGCGGGCTGGCTCCGGACACGGTGGTGCTCGTCGGCGCGCGGGCGGTGCAGGGCGCCGGCGCGGCGATGATGTTCGCGACGACCGTCGCCTTGGTCAACGCCTCCTACGAGGGACGCGACCGGGGAGTGGCGTTCGGCGTCTGGGGGGCGGTGAACGGTGCGGCAGCGGGCGTCGGGCCGCTCCTTGGCGGGCTGGTGACGCACGAGTTCGGCTGGCGGTGGATCTTCCTGGTGAACCTGCCGGTCAGCGTACTGGCCGTGGGGCTGACCCTGAGGGTGGTTCGCGAGTCGCGCGACCCGGCGGCCCGGCGGATCGACCTGCCCGGTACGGCGCTCTTCGTCCTGGCCGCCGGCGCGGTGACGTACGCGCTGACAAAGGCGGGAGAGAACGGATGGACCTCGGCGACGACGCTCGGCATGGTCGCGATCGGGACAGCCGCCCTGATTGCCTTCGTCGTGGTCGAGATCCATGCCCGGCATCCCCTGCTGGACCTGCGCCTGTTCCGCAACCCGACGTTCGCCGGGATCATGATCGCCTCGCTGGTGATGTCGGGGGCGGCCTTCGCCTACCTGCTCTACACCTCGCTGTGGCTGCAGTCCGTCCAAGGGTTGAGCGCGATCGAGGCCGGGTTGGTCATCCTGCCGATGAGCGGCCTGTCGTTCGTGACCTCCTGGCTGACCGGGCGCTTCCTCCACCGGGTGTCACCCCGGTGGGCCGTCGGCGCCGGAATGCTGCTCATCGGGATCGGGACGCTGAGCCAGGCGGTGCTGACCGCGGGATCGGGCTGGACCGCCGTCATCCCCGGGTTCGCGATCACCGGGATCGGCGTCGGACTGGCCCTCCCCAACGTCACGGCGGCGGCGATGGGCTCCGTTTCCCCGGAGCGAAGCGGGATGGCGGCCGGTGCTGTCAGCGCGTTCAGGCAACTCGGCTACGCGCTGGGAATCGCGGTGCTTGGCAGCGTCTTCCGTGCGACGCTGCAACATTCCCTGGAGGGCGAGGTGAGCGATCCCGCCGCCATGACGGAGGCTCTCACCGGCGGCCAGGCCGCGCAGGCGATCAGCCAGGTCTCCGACGCGACCGTCGTCCCGGCCGCATACGCGGCCGGCCTCAACGCCGCGACCATGACGGCGGCGGCGATCGCCCTCGCCGCCGCGGTGGCGACGATCGCCCTGGTACGCCGCCCGGCTCCGGCCCCGAGCCCGGCCGCGCCCGAACCCGCCACGGCCTCAGCGCCCTGACCTAAGGTTGATCTTCAACCTGTCTGTCAAGGGGGCTCTCGCGTGCGGGTTTTGCCGATGTCATTGTGGGGTGCCGGTCGGCGCCCCCTCGCCGAGGCACTCGCCGGCACCGCAACCCCGCGTCGGCTTCGTCGACGGCCCCGGTGGGCCGGCCGGACCTGCCGGCTACTTCACCGCGGCCGGGTCCCGGCGGCGTCTCGCCGGCGGTCCGAGATCGCTCGACCGGCGGGTGAGCCGGGACACCCCGGTGTGAGCGTTCACGACGGGGTGCCCTGGCCTGGCGGGGCAATCGTGCGGGTTCACCAGAGCAGCCTGGCCTGCCCGGTATGGCCGATAAGGCCTGTGGAGCCTTCCATCACGGCGGCCTCGTAGGTGAATGCCTGCCCGAACCACGGCTGGCCGGAGTAACTCACCGTTGTGGCCGGTCACCGCCGTTCTGGCTTTCGGCAAGATTGCCCAGCCTCACGCCATAACCCGCGGCGTCCGGCGTGTATGCCGACGCATACCGAGGGCGTCGCACATGCTCGGCAATAGACCGGAGTATGACTGTCTGTAACGGATCGCTGGCTCGTCCGGAAGCCGGTGCGAAGGGAGCGCCTCATGGCCGAGCAGGGCCGCGTGTGCTGGAAGCGCTTCGGTCTACTCTTCGCTCCTGTCGCGGCGATGACGTCGTTGCTGGTCGGTGCCACAGCCCAGGGGGTCATCGGCGCCACGTTCGCGGTCTCCGGCAACAGCTTCAAACTGTTCGCCGGCGAGCTGCGCGGCCAGGGCTTCTCCTTGGCCACGGACGTGGACCGGACCAAGAAGGGCCAATTGTTCCCTGTCATCGTGGCCGGCGTTCGGCGGGCCGCGGTCACCGGCCTGTGCACGAGCGCGCTGGTGAAGACGCCCGTGGGCACGATAACGCTCCAGTTGACCGGCGGCCGGGGCGGTGACGAGGTCGACATCGACAACTTGGTGATCGATGTGGTGGCGGGACAGACGGCCGCCTCCATCCGGGACCTGGAACTGGGCCGGGATGCCGGCACCCTGGACGAGGTTCCCGCCGGCAGGGGGCCGGCCGGCACGTTCGGCAGCCAAGCGAGAGTCGTCACCCTGCGTAACGTCAGGCTGGGCGCCAGGGCGGTCACGGCGGCGACGTTCAGCCTGCCCGACCTCGACCTGAAGGTGTCGCGCGGCGAGCACGAGTGCTACTGAGGCAGGACGGGCCTGGATTGCGCGCGGCAGGGGGCGCGACGTGAGACGAAGGATGGAAGATCATGAAGCTGTGGCGTCGTTCCCGGCCGTTCTGGGGCGGGCTGTTCATCGTGGCGGCGGGGCTGGAGCTGCTGTCCATCCCGCTCGCGCTCGACGCGCTGCCCGTGGCCGTCATGTTCGCCACGGTGGGTGCCGGCTACCTGATCGCTCTCACCCTGATCATCGCGGGCATGCTCGTGTGGTTGCAGCCCGGCCAGCGACTGTTCCTCGGCTTGATCGCGGTGCTGCTGTCCCTGGCGTCCTTCGTCTACTCCAACCTGGGCGGCTTCCTGCTCGGCATGATCCTTGGCCTGCTGGGCGGCATGCTGGCCATCGCCTGGACCCCCGACAGCCCGCCCGCCGGACGCCTCGACACCGTCACCGTCCGAAGCGCCCTGGCCGCGGCCCGGGCTGTGGGGCGGCGTTGCCGGCGACTGGTTGCGCCTCCGAGGCGAACCCGTACCGAGACCGATCCCGTGCCGGCGGACACGGGTTCCCCTGCGAAGCTGCGAGAGCCGGCAAGGTGAAGAGGCGTGGTGGGATCCCGAGGCGAAAGTCCCGCAGACGGGCAGCACGGGATGACACGAGCCTGTACGCGCTGCTCACCCGCTGGTGCGTCAACCGGTGGGGCAACCACGGCTCCGTGGAAGGTTGCGCTGACGAAGACCTGGTCACAAACACGCGCCCGCAAATCTGGAGGAATTCGTGACAGAGCAACGCCCAAAAGGCCGTCTCGCGGCTGTACCGCCGCGCGTCTGGCTGGCACTCGTGCTGCTGGTGCTGGCGGTCGCGTTCATCCTGCAGAACCAGCAGGACGCGACGATCCGCCTGTTCACGATCGTGGTGACCGCCCCGCTGTGGGTCACGCTGGTGGCGTGCACCGTCGTCGGGATCCTGATCGGCGCGCTGGCCGCCCGCAGGAGTCGAAACGGCCGGTGACGGCGTGCTGAGCCGTCTCCAAGAGCGCCTCCTCCCCACGGCGCAACGCCGCCCGTTGGAGGAACTGGCCGAAATCCTGGACCTGTCCTCGGGGGACGTGCGCGCGAAACGATCGGCGTTCTGGACGATGCTCGCCCTGTCGGCCATCATCGCCGCGGCCGGCATCCACACCGATTCCACGGCCACCGTGATCGGCGCCATGATCATCGCGCCGCTGGGCACGCCCATCATGGGCATCGCGCTGGCGATCGTACGGCGCCGCCGGGAGGGCGCGGTCGGGTTCGTGTTCTTCGGCGCCCTCCTCGTGATCGCCACCGGGATGGTCTTCTCGCTGCTGCTGCCCACCTCGTATGCGCTGCTGGCCAACAGCCAGATCGCCGCCCGCACATCCCCCAAGCTGATGGATCTGGTGGCCGCGCTCGCCACCGGGCTGGCCGGAGCCGTCGCGCACGCCCGCCGCGACGTCGCCGCCGTGCTGCCGGGCGTGGCGATCGCGATCTCCCTGGTCCCGCCGCTAGCCGTGGCCGGGGTCTGTCTCGGCCAGGGAGCGGGCTGGCTGACGCTCGGCGCGCTCGTGCTCTTTCTGTCCAATCTGCTGGCGCTGGTGCTGGGCGGCATCGCGGTGTTCACGGCGACCGGGTACGCAGCCGAGTCCGTCGCCCGCTCCGGTGGCAGCGGCCACACTCGGCTCACGCTGGTGCTGCTGGCCGTCGTGGTGCTGCTGCCGCTGTCGGTCAACAGCGTGGTCAGTTACCTGCTGAGCGCCTGGAGCGCACAGGCGCGGGCGGTCGCCACCGAGTGGATCTCCGCGGTGCCCGGCTCGTCGATCGCCGGTGCCGACGTCGTCTCCCGCGAGATTCACATCCGCGTACGGACGCCGGGCGACCTGCCGCCGGTCTCCGGCCTGCTCGGCGCGCTTCGCGGCCGGGTCCCGGACGGGGTGCCGATCGTGGTCGAGGTCACGCAAGGGGGCACGATCAACGCCGGCCGGGTGGGGGCGCCCTCGTGAGATCCCTCCGGCCTTCCGTTGAGCGGCCACGGACGGGCCAGGGCGCTGCTGTTCGAGCTCATCTGGCTGATCACGAGCTGGGTCGTGCTGGTCGTTCTCATCATGCTGCCGGGCGGGTGTTCTTGGACCGCTTCTCGGCGATGCGATCCAGACGTACGCTGCCCACATGAGTAGCCCACGCGTGCAGGGCAGAGGGCCCTGAATCCTGGCTTCACCGTTGCTGCAATAGTCCTAGCTCTGCCAGTGCTGCTGCGCTTGATGCTCGCGGCGTGGGCTTTCCGCATCGCTCTGCGGAACTGCCGCTCCCAGGAGCAACGCCGAGCCATTGCTCAGTCAGCCATCCCCATCTTCCTGAACAGGAAAGATGAACAGTCACCGCTTCCCACAGCGGATGAGTTGCCCTCTGGTGAGACAGAGGGCGGGGCAGAGACCTAGATCGCGGCGCGGGCGGATGGGGTCAGGAGGACTGTGTCCTCAATCGGGCCACACCCGCCACATCAGCCCCATGACGACGCAACCGCCCCATACGAAGACCTCCCGGCGGCGAAGACGTGAGTCACCGACGGCGACGAGCCGGAGCCTCGCGTACGCGATGGGAAGAGGCTCAACCCAGCCGGCGGCTGGGAGCTCGCCGGGATGACGGCATCCTGCGCATGCGCCCCCAGTGGGAGAAGGGGCGCCCCAAGAAGCAGGCCGAGAGCATCGCCGCCGGCATGCCGCCGCACCATCGGCCCTGATGACTGTCACCGTCACTGCCACCGCGCTCAGCGCCAGCCCTCAGCCTGCGGTGGCCGAGCAGGCGAGCGCAGTCAAGCCGGCCGACTGGATCGCGGCACTGGCCGGGGGCTCTTGGCGCGATCGGAGGCGCCGCGGGTGGTCGTAGAATCGCTGCGGCAGGCCGCCTTTGCGGGGCTTGACCTGCTGGTCGTTACGCCGGTCACGGCGGAGACGGAGCGGGTGTTGCCGGCTGCGGAGATGCGCGGGCTTCGCTCGCGGGTGAATGATGCGCTGCTGGACCTGGTCTATGACGACCCGTTGGGCGCCTGGGAGGACACCCCGGTGCTGGAGCTCAGCGGGTCGCTGGACGGCCGTCTGGGCGCGCTCCTTTCCGCGCTGGGCCAGGCGGTGCCCTAGCCGGGTTTGAAGGCGCGGGTCAGCCACCGTGCAGGAAGCTCTCAATGTGGTCCAGGCCGTGTTTCAGAACCCTGTCGCGCGCGCCGGATTGTCGGTACACGGACCTACGATCTTCCCCATGCCGATATCCGCCATCCCCGCGTCCCTGTCCTATGCCGATGCCGATGCCCGCCTGGGCGGCGCGTTGTCCGCCGTGTTCGAGGGTGCGGGAGCGTCGCCCGGCTACGACGAGGTGCTGTTCTGCGACGGCGACCTCAACCTCGACGGGGATTTCCTGGACGCCATCAACGAACTGCGCGGCGGCGACGCCAAGGGCGACGTCGAGTTGATCGTGGTCACCGGCGACCTGAAGGTCAACGGCCCGATCGCGCTCTACGGGGACCGGCCCGGCCTGTACGTCGGCGGTCGCACCGAGGCCGAGACCCTGGAGGGCGGCGAAGCGGAGATCTACATCCACGACGGCGCCTTCACCCACCTGGTCTACGGCTGGTACAACCACGGCTCTTTGCGGACCGGGATCGTCGAGACCCCATGGGTGATCGACTACGACCACGCCATGGACGTGTACGCCCCGAACGGGCGCTGGGTGGACAATTACGACGATGACGACGATGCCGACTTCGCCGTCGGGGACAGCATCGTCGAGGCGTTCGTGCCCGAGGTCGTCGACGCGGAGGGCCGATGCCTGGACGTCGACGAGTTCCTAACCCGGCTGCGGGCCGGGCTGCCGGTCCTACGGCCCGAAGCCCGGCCGGCGGCCGAGAGTGTTTCATAAGGATCTTTGAGGCTTGCGGCGTGGCGACCGACACCCCGGACGCCTGCGCGGCCTCGTTGACGGCCACGACGAAGCCCTCGGGTGAGGTGACCGCGACGACGCCGGGCGGCGCGTGCATGCCGAGTTGCCCGACCGGCTTGTCCACTCACCGTGTCGAAAACGCCGAGCAGGTGGCTGGTGGCCACCACGCTGGTCAGCGCCTGGTCGGCCTGGCGGCCACGTTCCAGCCGCCAGGCAGGGAAGTAGGAGCTCGCGCGCAACTGGGGGTCGCCGGCTCCACGGTGCCGGCGCGGGCGCCCGGTCCCGTCGGCGGCAGCCGATGCGCGCATGCTCCGCTCGTTACCGTGCTCGCCGTACGGCGCTCCGATGCCCACCAGCAGAACCCACAGTGTGACGTGACACCATCGTCGCCGCAGTGCTCGGTCCGGCGGGGTCCTGGGACGGTCGCCAGAGACGCGCGCAGCCCCGATTCTGCCCAGCACCGAGATGGACCGGGGATTGTCGCCCCGCTGCCCGACGGTCACCACCGCGGCCGGCAGTCCGCGGCCCTGCTCACCGGCCAGCCGGTCTTCCCGGCGGCGTCCCCGCTGCCGCCAGGATCTGGGCCCGGCTCCCCGCGCGTTGCCGGCGGGCGAACGTCGCAGACGGCAGGAACTGGCCGTGGCCCCGCTCGGTGATCAGCGCGCGGCAGTCGGGCCCGGTTCGGCGTGTGCCCGCGACGGGCGGGCCGAGACGACGTCGAGCAGGCCGGCGAGCTGACCGAGCTGTTGTGGATCCAGCCGACCGGTCGCCGGTGTCAGGGCCCGCCGGATGTCGTCCTTCACGCGCTCGGTGAGTTCGATCCCGGCCGGGGTCATGTACACCTCGACGACCCGGCCGTCATCGGGATTCTTGCCGCGCGTCAGCAGCCCCCGGCGCTCGGCGCGGGCGATGAGGGTGGACATCGTGGACTTGTCCAGACCGAGGTAGGCGGCCAGGTCGGTGACGCGGAGGCGGCGGTCGCGAAGGATGCCGAGCACCCGCAGCTGGGTGAGCGACAAATCATGCTCGCCACCGATGCGGGTCAGCACGCCGGCCACCTCGAAGGTGGTCCGGACGAGGGCGTCCATGACGTCGTCGGCGACGGTCATGCCGCCATGCTAGTCCGGCATGGTTGGAGATACCAACCATGCCGAGGCGTGGACGTCCGGCATCGCCGTCGCCCGAGGGCGCCTCTCGGCTCGATCCCGCATCAGGGGGTCGACGGATTCGGCGTCGATCGCACGGCCCGGTTGACATGGTTTGCATTTCCAACCATCCTGAAGATAGTTGGAAATGCAAACCATCTCCTGGAGGTCTCCATGCATGCTGCCGTCATCCCGGAAGCCGGTGCTCCGCCGGTCTATCAGGACCACTCCGACCCCGCGGAACGCCGCGACGAGCTCGTCGTCGAGGTCCTCGCGGCCGGTCTGCACCATCTGACCAGGGCCAAGGCGAACGGCTCGCACTACTCCGGCAAGGGCATGTACCCGCTCGTCCCAGGCGTCGACGGCGTCGTACGCGACAAGGAGGGCAACCTCCGCTACGTGGTCCTGGACGACACAGCTCTGGGCACGTTCGCCGACCGCACCCTCATCGACCCGCGTCGCAGCGTGATCCTGCCCGACGGCGTCGACCCCGTGCGGATCGCCGCCGCGATGAACCCGGCCATGTCGTCCTGGGTCGCGCTGCGCCGGCGCGTCGACTTCCGGGCCGGTCAGCGTGTCCTGGTCCTCGGCGCCACCGGCAACGCCGGACGAATGGCGGTCCAGATCGCCAAGCTGTTCGGCGCCGCCCACGTCATCGCAGCGGGCCGTGACGCCACCCGCTTGAGAGCGCTGACCGCCCTCGGAGCCGATGAGACGATCACCTTCGACGACATCGGCCGCGCGGCCGATGTCGACGTGGTCATCGACTACGTGTGGGGCGAGCCCGCGGCCGGCGCCTTGATCCCGATGCTCACCGCCCGCGCCGACCGCGCCGTCCCATTGACCTGGATCCAGATCGGATCGGTCGCCGGCCAGAGTGCGCCGATCCCGTCCGCGGCACTGCGCTCGGCCCGCCTGCAGATCGTCGGCAGCGGCATCGGCTCGGTCCCTGCCCGCGACATCCTCGCCGAGCTGCCCGAACTGGCCTCAGCGGTGACCGCCGGCGCGATCGACGTGCGGGCCCGCGCCGTACCCCTCCCCCAGGTCGCGCAGGCGTGGACCGACGAGACCGAGGACCGCATCGTCCTCGTCCCCCAGCCACCCCATCGGACGAGGCAGCCATGACATTGCCGAGCAGCGGCGCGAACGCGCTGATCACTGGCCCTCCGTGCCGATGACGCCGCCGCCGAGGCGGTGGGGCAGTAGCTCATCGCACGCTGCTGCGCCGTGTGGGAAATCGGCGAGAGGGTGCGTCGGGGCGCTCGCGGATCCATGCTGCCCGCGCTGAGGGCGAGGAGTGAGGCGACGTGCGTGGTTGCTCGGCTGCCATCGGTCAGGACCCTGGGTTCATGATCGGCTCGTCTATCGGCAAGTAATGCGCCTCATGTTCGCGGCGATAGTCGGACGCGGGGCCGAGGCCGAGGGAGGGGCGCGGATGTTGACTGAGGCGTTGGCGGCGGTGGCGCCGACGGGGGAACGGCCGTGGTCAAGACCGCTACTGCACCGGGGCGGGCCAGGCCGAGCAGGAGGCGGCGTGGCGGCTGCAGCTGAGCGCCCCGTTGGAGGACGAGCCCGGGGCAGAGAACGGACTGCGGGCGCTCGTGGCGGTGTGGGGCGCGGGCGGCCGTCGGCCAGAGCTTCCGGCAGGCCGTCCATGACACCGAGCGCCTGCAGCTCCAAGTAGGCCGGCGATGAGCGAGGCATCGCCGAGCAGGCCAAGATGGCCACGGTGGATGTGGCCGGCCGCTCAGGCTGCCGCCGTCGTGGTGGGAGCGGTGCTGCTGGTAGCGCTCTCGCTCACCGACTTTCTGGCCTGGGCGGAATCCCCGCGAGGGCTGGGGCAGTCAGCCCTTGGGGCGTGGGTGGTGGCGCTCTGGCTGGCTGTCTCCCCGGTCGTGCTGGCTCTCAAGGTCGGGAACTTGCGGCGGCGTGGTGCTCGCTCTTGGCCGCTGGTCATCGCGGCGTGGGCGATCATCGCCATCGGTGCGGTCGCCCAATGGGAGGCCGGACGCTCGTGGCCGGAGATCCTCCTCAGGCCCGTAACGCTGGCCCTCATGCTCGTGATCACCGGCCCGGACGGGTTCCGTTCCTTTGCCAAAGCCGTCCGAGGGGTGCTGCGGCAACCTCTGCGGATCGCGCTGTGGGCGTTGGACAGCAGCCGCTCTCCCTTACCGCAGGAAGCTCTCTGGAGTGATCGTGCTGGCAGGGTACCTGTCCTGGGTTGCCGGGCGATTCTTCGACGCAGCGTTCGCTGATGTGACCGCGTACTTCACGTCGATCTCGACCAGCGACGACGTCTGGTCATGCTTTTACGTACCGCCGAAGCTGTCCAGCCAGGTGGGGACGCCGCCGTGGCTGCACGTCGCGTTCCCCGCGACGCTGCTCATCCTTGTGCTGATGGTGTTCTTGCAGTTGTGCCTGTGGGTCCTCTCCCGGTTCGTGGAGCAGGCGGGCAGCCGGAACAGCGAGTGGCGGTAGTGAGCCAGAGGCCGGGCTGGGGCTACCGCCATCCAAGGCATCTACAGGCTCGTCAGCCGCTGGGGACAGTCCTGGCACGGGGCCGGCCGCGATGGGGCGTCGTTGCCCGACCCAGGTTCAGGTCAGGGGCCGGAAGAAGGTTCGGAGCTGTTCTGCCAGGTAGTCCGGTTCCTCGTGGGCCATGAAGTGTCCGCCGCGGTCGGGGCGAGCGAAGTGTCGCAGGTTGGGAAAGGCGCGTTCGGCCAGGCTCCGGGGGAAGCCTGCCATCAGGGATTCGTGGCTCAGGGTGAGCAAGTCGTCGGCCTCCCACCGGGCCTTGAGGTCGCCCTCGCAGTCGCTCCAGTCGCGGTACTTGTCGGCGATCCAGGCCAACAGCCCTGCCGGTGAGTCCGTCAGCGCCGCGGCGATCGTGTCCGGGCGGGTTCGCATGATCGCGCTGTAGCCGCCGTCCTGGGCGTCGTAGGCTTGTTCGGCGTCCAGGTGGATCCGCTCGTCCGGGTTCACGGCCGAAGAGTCGATGCCGGCGGTGAGGCGACCACGCTGGCCGGAAGTGGCCGGCGACAAGGTCGCCTCATCGCCGGCCCTGACCGCTGCTTCAGCCCTTGATCCACCTGGTCAAGGTGTCGAGATAGCCCGGCGCCGTACTCGTGCCACCGTTCGTCTGGAGCCGGTGGTCGGCGCCGGGGACCAGTGCGTCGGCGCCGCCGAAGATCGCCAGGTGCGGGCAGCGCAGGCGCAGCGTGTCCGGGACGGGATCGTGGTCCTGCTTGCGTTTCTGGAACCCCCAGAGACGCTCGTCCATGTCGCCCCAGAAGCCGGTGAACGCGTGCTCTTCGTCGAAGAGCGGGGCCACTTCGGCGAAGCCGAGATCCTTCCGGCCTGCGTCGACGAGCCGGTCGTACCAGGCCAGCACGCCATCGGCCGGCCGCGCGGTCGCCGCGCCGCGCCGCAGGGCGTTGGCCAACGCGTGCCGATCCTGGGCCGCCGGAGTCATCCCCGGGCAGCTGTTGGTGATCACCCAAGGTGCGCCGGCCCGGGCGGCGGCGCGCAGGACGACCCAGCCGCCCTCGCTGTGCCCGAACAGCCCCACCTCGCCGGTCCGCATGCCAGGTTGCGCGCGGAGGAAACGCAGCGCAGCGAGGGCGTCGCCGGCCAGGTCGTCCATGGTCGCATCCCGCCAGTCGCCGGTGGACGAGCCGACGCCACGTTTGTCGTAGGACAGCACGGCGATACCGGCCTCCACCAGGTGCCGGCGAAGGGGCGGGAAGTACGTGCCGTTGTCCCTGTCCGACGCCCCGGACCCGCCGACCATCACCACCCCGTGAGCCACTTCGCCACGATCGGGAACCGCCATCGAACCCGCCAGCTCCACCTCGTTGCTGACGAACCTGACCTCACGCGGGACCGGATCGGTAGCCATGAAGATCAGTATCCCGAAGAGCCCGCCGACGCGCAGTGGGGCCTGCGAGCGGCCTGAGGACGGCGCGGGACGGTGGGCTCCCGTCCACCCTGGTGAGCCTGTCGCCGGGTGCCCGCGGCCTCGGCGCCGCCCGAATGAGTAGGCGTTACTCATGCCGGACGGCGTCCGGCGGCGGAGGCTGGTTCTGGAACGACTCCAGAAGATCAACAGCTGTCGGGCAGGAGAGTCCATGGACACGCATTGGGGCACGATGCGCCGCCGCTACACGCGGGCCGCAGCGCGGGCGCAGGCGATGACCGCGCTGAGCACGGCCGGATACGAGGTCTGGAGCGACCCGGCCGGCGACGAGTACTTCGTCCTGGGCGGCAACGACCAGGTGAACGTGACGATCGTGATCGTCCCCGAGGGGGACGACGAGTGCTTCATCGCCGTCATCGCCAACAGCTCCAACGGCACGGCCGAGAGCGCACGCAACAAGGTCCGCAGCCTCATCCCGGACCTGGCGGCTCCCGCCCCGATGCCCCACCTGCCGTAGGTCCGTCGTCCGACAGAAGGGAGCACGGTCATGGTTCAGGTGGCCCCGACATTCGGCCCGTGGTCGAGCAACGCCAACAGCGTCGTCAGCACCTGGGTGCCCAACGGCGACACGCCGCTGGGCTACCGCATCTGGACGAACCCGTTCGACCTGCGGGTCACGATCGACGTCGACCTCGCCGTGTTCACGGCCGATCCCTCGGTCGGCGGGTGGGGTGGCCGGTACACCTGGACGAACCTGCCCAGCGACCGTCAGATGACGTTCATCGTGGCGTGCGTGTACCCGGGAGGAGTGATCGCGGCCAACAGCTTCCAGGCGCGTACCCTGCCCTCGGCGACCGCTCCGGCGGAGCCGCCACCGCCGCCCGCCGGCCGTTTCCGCGCGGTCGGGAACATCGGCGGGGCCGTCGAGCTGACGTGGGACCGCGTCGACGCGGCGGCCGTGAGGGAGCTGTTCGTGGTCCGGCTGGGGCCGGAGGTGAGGTTGTTCAGCTCGCCCGGGGCCGCCGACCCGGGACGGTTCACCGACCACGTGGGCGGCCCGGGCGACTACACGTACATGTTGCGGACCATCGCCCCGCACGGGGCCTTCACGGACGTACGGGCGACGGCGACGGTCGTCCCGGCGCCGGCTCCGATGCCGCACCTGCCGGGCTGGTCGGAACGGCGCGGGATCGCCATGAGCCACGGTGTCCCGATACCGGCGATGACCGCCGTCTCATGGGGGCCGAACCGCATCGACGCGGCATGGAGCTCGTTCGCGGACTTCAAGAAGATCGCCAGGGTGGCCTGGACCGGGGCGGCGTTCGAGTCCCAGCCGGGGCCGGCGGGACCGGGCGACGGAAGCGGTGACTCCTCCGCCATCGGCTCGATGGCCCTCAGCTCGCTGGGCCCGGGACATCTGGACTTCCTTTACGCGCACCCGGGGACGGGCCCCTGGCATCGCTGGTGGAACGGGCAGTCGTGGACGGCGCCCGAGAACCTGGGCTGGGGAACGATCAACGGGCTCTGCGCCGTGGGGTGGCCCGCGTCGGACCAGTTGCACGTGTTCTACACCACCGCGAGCGGAGGCAGCCGCCTCCTGCACCGCCGCTGGAGCGGCGGCGCCTGGTCCGGCGAGGAGGACTGGGGCGGGACCGTGCAGGGGCGGCCCACGGCCGCATCATGGGGCGAAGGACGGCTGGACGTCTTCTACCGATCCCCCACCAACCATCTCATGCACCAGTGGCTGGACGCCGGGGTGCGGGGCGCGGAGGAGGACCTGGGCGACTCACTCACCTGCGACCCGGCAGCGGTCGCCGACCGGTTCGGGTCGCTCCACGTGTTCTACAACTCCGGAGGGCGCCTGGTCGATCGGCGCTGGAACACCAGCGGCCACGGCTGGGACCGTCCTGCCGAACCGCTGGACCACACCGCCACCGGGCCCCTCGACGAGAAGCGCGCCCCAGCCGCCGCGTCCTGGGGGCCGGGCCGGGTCGACGTGTTCTTCGTCCGCTTCGACCAGGGGGCGGTCCCGTACGTCTATCACATGTCCTATCACTGACCGGCGACCCGGACCACGCGCGTCGGTTGTCAGGGATACGGCCTCGGTCCGAATGCCTCCGTGCGGCAATTGCGCGAGCAGGGATGTCCACTGGTCACCCAGACGGTGCGGCCCGCATCAAGCGTGATCATCGCTCAGGTGACGGATCGCGCCACCAAGGCCATGGCCTGCCGCATGGCGTCCCGTACTTCGTCGGGTCCGTCGCCGCGTCGCAGGGCGGTCAGCGCGGCCGCGCCGACCGCGCCCACCATGGCGCCGACCAGCGCGGAGGCCATGGTCGTGTCGAGGTCGTCGGGGAAGGCCCGCTGCAACGCCGGAGCCAGTTCGGCCTGCGCGGTGAGGTACCGCTGCAGCAGCCGGGCCTGCAGCGACGGCTCCGACGCCGCCAGCCGGGCCCGCAATGCCGCGAGCCCGCTGGGCAGGTCGTGATCCCAGGCGTTGAAGATCATCTGATCCGTCGCCCGCACCAGCACGTCAGGCAGCCGCTCACCGGCGCGGTGCTCGGCGATGACCTCCAGTGCCAGGTCGACGCGCACGTCGGCATTGGCCAGGAGCACGTCCTCCTTGGTCTGGAAGTGGAGGAAGAACGTGCGGGGGGACACCTCCGCGGCGTCGGCGATCTCGGCCACGGTCACCTGGTCGTAGCCCCTGTCCTCGAACAGGCGTATCGCCGCTTCGGTCAACGCCTGCCGGGTGCGTTGCTTCTTGCGCTCCCGGAGACCCGCTTTCTCCACCATGCCAGTCATACTACTTCATCTACTGCAGTTGTGCATACACTGAACCAATACAGTGACTGCACTCAATGGAGGATGATCAACATGGGAAGCCTGGACGGACGCGTGGTCCTCATCACCGGAGCGGGGCGCGGCATCGGCCGGGAGGAGGCGTTGTTCTTCGCCGCCGAGGGCGCCAAGGTCGTCGTCAACGACCCGGGCGTCGCCATCGACGGTACGGGCGGCGACGGCGACGTGGCCGCGAAGGTCGTCGAGGAGATCACCGCCGGCGGCGGAGCCGCCGTGGCCAACACCGACAGCGTCGCCGACTGGGACGGCGCCCGCCGCATGGTGGAGACGGCCCTCGAGTCGTTCGGGGACCTGCACGTCGTGGTCAACAACGCGACCATCGAACGGAACATGGGCCTGACCGACCTGCCGGAGAAGGACTTCGACGACGTCCTGGCCGTCAAGCTCAAGGGCACCTTCGCAGTGACCCGCTGGGCGGCCCGCCACTGGCGCGACCGGTACGAGGCCGGGGTCCGCGCCGACCGCGCCGTGATCAACACCTCCTCCGGCTCCGGCTTGCTCAACCCCCTGCCCACGCAAGCGTCTTACGCGGCGGGCAACGCCGGGGTCGCGGCGCTGACCATCGTTGCCGCCCTCGAACTCGGCCGGTACGGCGTGCGGGTCAACTGCATCTCGCCCTCGATGGCCCGTACCCGCCTCACTCTCGCCGTTCCCGCCATGAACGAGGAGCCGCCGACGGGCCGGTTCGACCCGCTGCACCCGGCCGCCTGCGCGCCTGTCGCCGCCTACCTGGCCGGTGCGGCCTGCCCGTTCACCGGCCAGGTCCTGTCGGTACGAGGCGGAACCGTCGCGGTCAACCACGGCTGGTCCCTCGGCGGCCACATCCACAAGGACGGGCTGTGGAGCGTGCGGGAGCTGACCGACAAGGCCAAGGAGCTGCCGACGGACGACCCCTTCGACAAGCTCGCCCAAGCCCTGACCGGCGCACTCGGCGACTTCGGACGCGACCGCCTCCAGGAAATGATCAACACCCTCCTGGACGGAGGGGGCCGGTCCGGTACGGCCACCGCATGACACGACGGCGCACAGCCTGGCCTTCGGTCTCGGCCCAGCCCTCGTGCAGGGCCGCGCCACCGAGGGCTGGGCCGTCGCCGCGAGGGACATCACCGCCGCCGTCCTCGGCCCCGGCCCACGGCGCGCTCCACCTGGCCGTCGCCGTCACTGCCATCCTGGGCCGAGCCAGGCAGCTCGATCAGGCGATCGGCGTCCTCTTGCGGGCTTCGGCGAGCGCGCCGGCCACGGCCTCTATGTCGGCGAGGCCCGTACGATGGCTGGTCACGCACAGGCGGATGGCGGGACGCCCCGCGAGCCGGACGGCGCTGCTCTCGTGGCCCCCCGTCTCGGCCTCGGGAGCCGCCACGCAGACGACGGGCAGAGGCGCGTCGTCGATCAGCGTCCAGCCGTCGTCGGCGAGACGCCGCGCGAGCAGCCGTCCGAGCCGTACGTCCCGTTCGAGCCGCGCGGCATGAGCGGGCCTGCCCTGCGGCCCTCAACAGCGCGGACGCCCCGCGCCCCCGCGAGCCGCTGCACCGGCGATGGCAGCGGCACCCTCCGGATCGTGGCCGTTGCCGTGGCCGCAGCACCGCCACCGCGAACAACGCGATCACAACCGCGCCCGCGCCGGGTCGGTGGCCGGCCTGCCGCAGGACGGCCACGAACTTGCGGTGTGCAGGTGGCGCCTCCGGCGCGCTCAACCCTCTGAGAACAGCGTGACCAGCTCGTTCCGCACGCCGTCGTCCAGGGTGTGGCCGAAGGCCCGGGACAGTTTGTCGACGAGGTTGCGGGCACGTGCCGCGCGTTGCCGGAGCACGGCGCCGACATCTGCGAGAGGCGGCCCGGGGACCTCCGTCGTCTCGTCCACCGGGACGATCTCGTAGGAGTCGCCGATCGAGCCGCTTCCGAGCGGGAACCAGAACAGCTGGATGATCGAGCTGTCGCCGGCCTGTTCCGCGCCCTCGGAGCTGCCGAACGTGACGGCGGCGCCGTCGTACCACCAGTCGGTGTTGGCGGGAATGGGCACGGTCATCACGTTCGGGGTGGTGAGGGTGCTCCCGCCTCCCGGAGGGGCGACGATGACACCGCCCTCCACGACGAACCACTGCCCCAACAGGTTGATCCGCCCCTGCGCCCAGGACGGCTTGGCGTTCGGCCAGGTGATCTGCATGACGGCGAAACCGTCGGTGGCGGCCTTCACGTGGGTGGCCGTCGTGGTGGGGGCCGCGAGGGTCACGACGGGGCCGAGCATGGTGACCTGCCCGCCCGCCGCGTCGAGCCCGCCGGTCAGTGTGGCCAGGCCGCTGACGGTGAGCGGCCCGCTGACGTTCGCCGCGCTCATGCCCGCCCCGGCCAGCACCGTCTGCCCGCTGACGTCGAGCGCGCCGGTGGAGGTGAGGCTGCTCGCCGTGACGTCGCCGGCGAGGAGCGTGCCGGTGGTCGTCGTACCGGAGAGGGTGGTCTCACCGGTGATCGTCGCGGTCCCCGCCGTGAGGGACGTGGCGACGAGATCGGGATCCTGTACGGCGACCGTCGTCGACATCGCCGCCGTCAGGGGCGCCCCGGTCGGCCCGACCACGTCGACGACGACCGTGAAGACCGTGTCGCAGAACAGCCTGCGCGAGGTCCAAGCGCTGTTCCGCAGCTCCTCGACGGTCCCCTGGCCCGCCGCGCTGGAGTAGTGGACGGTGAACGCCTTCTCCGTGTCGACGACCGAACAGTTCCAGACGAGGGTCACCGTGTCGCCGTAGTCGACCTGCGACACCGGCACCAGCGAGCCGTCCTGTTCCGTCGTGGCGGTCAGCCCGTTGAAGTAGAACCCGTACGGGAAGGTCGTGACCTGGATGTCGGTGGAGGCGTCGTTCCAGGGAGGCTGCGCCCCCGTCTCCTCCAGGATCGAGATCGTGGTCGTGCCCGCCTCCGGCACGGTCTTCATCTCGTAGAGCTGAAGGTAGACCGACCCGCCCGGAGCCATCGGCACGGTCGCGCCGGCGGCCGGCACCAGCCGGTAGTTCGCGGCGACTTCTCCCACGAACGGGCCCAGGACCATCCAGTTCGTGGTGTCGGAGATCATGTTCTGGACCCCGTCCACGCTGGGCGTGATGTCGGTGCCGGCCGAGCCGAGCCACAACGTGATGACGATGGCGGCGACGTTCACCGTTTCGCTCGTCTGGTTCGAGATGACGAACTCCAGCGACGCCTGGTGCCGCGGGTCGTCGGGGTCGCTGACCACCAGCGGCGCCGGATTCGTCTGCAGGGCGTAGGTCAGCAGCGTCGAGGGGTCGTCCTCGGCGTTGATCCAGACGTTGGGCTTGGGGATCGGCGGCATGAAGGTCTCCTCGCTGTCGGTTCACCGGCCGGGACGCGGCCGTGGGTGCTCCTGGTCGCCCAGCGCCGCGGACAGTTGCAGGAGCCCGCGGCGCAACACCGGCGCGACGGTCGGCAGCCGGGCCGTGGTGTCGTTCGGGCCGGTCGCGTAGCTGGTCCAGGTGCCGGCGTCGTTCTCGGTCCACGACCAGGTGCCGGTCCTCTCCTTGGGGACCGGCATGAGGACGGTGGTCGCCCCGGCCGCGGAGATCGTCTGGTCGGTCAGTCCCCCGTTGACGCGGAAGGTCACGTCCATGGCGGCCAGGGCGTCGGTCACGAATCGCGGCGGCAGGGCCACCCGGGCCGTCGGCAGCAGGCCCGTGGTGGCGTGGACGGCGGCCCGCGGGTCGACCAGCATCGACACGTACGCCGCCGTCGTGCTGTCGAAGGGCAGGTAGACGTAGTTGCCGTCCACGCCGATCGGGGTGAGGTACGACGAGGACGTCCGCACGGCCTGCTGGACGACGTTGAAGTGCGTGTAGTCGTCGCCGGTGAAGTAGCCGATCAGCCCGTCGCCGAGGCGGGCGAGGTCGCCCAGCTCGATCGGGAACTCGTAGCCGGTGACGGCGGGCGGCGCGGGGTCGAAGGTGTACTGCCAGCTCGGGTCGGCGTAGGGCGGGCCGTCCAGCTCGAACCGCAGCCGGGCGCGGACCATCGCGATGGGCCGTCCCATCAGTACGGCGAGATCGTGGTCGAACACGGCCCCCATCGGCGCCGTCGTCCACAGGGTCTCGTCCACGGCCCCCAGGAAGGCGGTGAACGTCGCGGGCTCCTGCCGCTTCAGCGCCAGCAGGAACGGCCCGAAGTGCGGGATGGCGCGGGCGATCTGGTGGAGGGTGGTGTAGGGGCTGCCGGGCAGCGCCACCCAGTGGACCGCCGGCTGGTCCGACGGGTCGTAGCCGACGGACATCTCGCCCAGCGCCGTGCCGGTCGCGTCGTAGGCGATCAGTGAGGCGTCCAGGTGGTTGGGCAGCACCCAGCCGCACACCGGATCAGCCTCGGCGCCGTACCTCGTCCTGTCGTCCGTCGCCGGTGACAGGGTGAAGTCGAGGCGCGCCGGCTGGAGCAGGGCGGGCGGCAGCTGGACGTAGTCGGCCGAGTCGTCGCTCACGCACTGGTGGCCGAAGATCTCGGTCACGTACGCCATGCCCTGCTGCGCGATCAGGTCGGCGGTGACCTGCGCGGTGAGTTCGGTGGGGCTGACGTAGGCGGTCTGCAGGGGTGAGCCGTTCCAGGCCAGCATGGACTGCGGCGCGAAGCCGACCCCTGTCGCCGTGAGGGTGAAGGCGGCCGACCCGGCCACGGCCGACGACGGGTCGAGCGTGCCGATCGCAGGGCCGGCCGAGACGGTGAGGACCGCCTGCGGCGAGGTCACGCCGCCCGACTCGACGGTGACGTCGAAGGCGCCCGGCTCCATGACGAAGGTGGCGGGCACCGAGCAGACGATCTCGTCGTCGCCGTTGACCGTGGCGGTGAGCGGGGTGCCGCCCCATCGGACGACGCTGTCGGTCCCGAAGCCCGACCCGCTGACGGTGACGGGGATCCGCGCGGAGGGCGCCATGCCGGCCTGGATCAGGTCCGGTGACAACCCGGTGATGACCGGCCCCGAAGCGTCGGCGGGCGCCGGGGCCTCCGCCTGCCCGTCCGTGATCGTGAACAGCACCTGCTCGGAGGTGTACACGGGCAGCAGGTCGTCCGGGCGGTAGACGATCTCCGTACCCTTCGGCTGCCCCCCGATCGGCCACAGGGCCTGGCCCCATTCGTCGACCAGCACCAGGTTGTCGAAGGCGAACTGACCGGCGCGCCAGGGCTGGAAGAGGCTCGCCGGGACGCCGTCCGACGGGATCAGCGGCAGGTACGGCGGATACTCGTCGGCGCCACCGATGAGGACCGGCAGCGGCGGATCCGTGGCCGGCGCGGCGCTCCCCGGCCCCAGGAACACCCCGGGCATCCCCAGCCGGATCTGCTCGTTGAAGCCGTCGAGCGACTGCGACAGCAGGTCCCAGCTGTCCTGGGTCTGGACGAAGCCGAGCAGCGCCTCGAACTCCTCGGCCTCCTGCGGGGCGAGCGAGGGATCGTCGCGCAGGAACGCCTGGATGCGCGACTCCATGGTGAGCGAGGCGGTCGAGCTGAGCTGGATGAGGCCGGACAGCGTCCTCGGCTGCTCGACGCTCTGCGGTGTGCCGTTCCACACGTAGGCGCCGTCCTGGAGGGTCCAGTTGGGCGCGTCCGGGGTGCCGTACGCGATCGGGTAGTAGGTGGCCTCCCACATCAGCAGCAGCGGGTGCCACGGGTTCCGGGTCCAGGGCAGCACGCCGCCCTCGGGGTAGACGCCGGTGTAGCTCGCCGGGTCCCCCATGGCGGTCAGCACCTCGGCCGGGGTGCTGCCGGGGATGACCGCGCTGATCGCCGTCGCGTTGGCCGGGTCGGTGAGGAAGAACTCGTTCACGAGGCCGGCCACCAGGTCGTCCGTCCAGGGGGCGCCGCTCACCCCGGACAGGCCGGGCTGCGCGATGGTCAGGCCCTGGGTCGACGCCGAGACGGTCGTGCCGCCGCAGGCGAAGGCCGTGACGAGCTGCGAGGGGAAACGGCACAGCGCGGGGCCGCCGGTGCCGACGATGCCGGCGGCGCCGGCGCCGCTGATCAGCACCACCGGGTTGTTGGGCAGGTGGAAGGGGGCGGCGGACGTCCGCTTCAGCACCCGGGAGGCGGGCAGGTCCCGCAGGGCGGAGAATGCGGCGATCGCCTGCTGGAGCGCCTCCGGGGTGGCGCCGTCCGGCACGAGGGCGGCCAGCGCCTGCACCGTCCGCAGCTGGGCCGCCGTCCGCTGTCCGACGCTCCCCTGCACGGCGGGGTCGATCAGCGATTCCAGAGCCGTCTGGTCCTGGAGTCCCGGGACGCTGGTCTTCCCGGTGTAGAGCCAGGGCTGGCTGACGTACTTCCACCAGGCCGTGTGGAGCAGGGTCTGGAGCGCGGCCAGCTCACGCAGCGCGTCGTCGAGCGCTTTCTGGTCGGCGCGCAGGTTCGCCAGCCACTCCGACTCCCGGGCCCTCTCCCCCGGTGAGAGGGTCTCGGTGCTGCCGGGCGCGTCGACGATCGTCCAGTCGTAGCCGCCGTTGAACCGCTGGAAGAAGCCGGCCTGGAGCCTTTCGGCGAGGATCGCGGCGCCGTCCGGTTCGTCGAGCACGTCGAGCAGCCCGAGCTGGAACGCCTCCAGCAGGTCGGCGTCGACCGAGGTGTCGGCCAGCGCCTGGGCCTGCGTGGCCACCAGGGCGGTCAGCGCCTCCACCGACGTGTTGCCCACGCTGACGGCGATCGGCGTGGTCCCGCCGGGCGTTCCTCCTGGCGGGAGTTGCCCGGTCTGCCAGGTGACGCCGCAGACCGATCCGGTCAGGAAGGTCGTCCGGGTGGTCAGGGTGGGGTCCGTGCCGGGCTGCAACGTCCAGCCCAGCGCGTCGAGCCGCGCGGCGAAGTCCTGCGCGTCCACGCCCGCCAGCGGGTCGTCCCCCGCGTCGGAGAACCAGCCGAGCACCTGGTAGCTCAGCGTGTCGTCCGGCCCGTCGGCCAGCACGTCCACGAAGGAGAAGACGTTGTTGTTGTGGGGCTGGTAGAAGGCGAAGGCGGGATTGCCCGGCGCGACCGCCGTCAGGTGCAGGCTGTCACCGCTCTCCGTCCAGGTGCCCAGCTCGACGTTGCGGCCGATGCGGATGGCCTCGGGCAGGTTCTGCTGCTCGCCGACGTAGAACGAGGCCAGGCCGGCGACCGTCCCCGAGGGCGGCGGCGTCTTCCAGACGAAGTCGCTCTCGATGATCCACGCCGTCGCCTGGCGGTTCGTCTCCGCGCCGTTCATGCGGACGACCAGCCAGCGGTTGGGTACGGGCGGATAGGTGGTGACGCCGGTGACCGGGTCGTGCGCGCCCCGGGTGAGCGCGTCCGGCATGCGCCATTTGAGGTAGACGCCGTCGTAGAAGTCCGTCGTCGGCACGCCGGACTCCGTGAGGCCGGTCCGGGTGAAGTAGAGGTCGTTGTCGCCGATGACCGGCTGGCCGCTCACGCACTCCTGGAGGGCACCGTACTGCATCTGTGTACGCATGAACGCCTTGCAGGACGTGGGATCGCGATCCAGGCGTACGTCGTCGTTGACCACGAGGGCCTCGACCGTCAGGGGCACGAGAAGGGGTACGGCGTCGCTCATGAGTTCCTCGGCGTCGGGAAGTCCTGCGATTTCGGAGCCTGCACGACCTGGAGCCCGTAGGCCCCCGAGCCGAAGCCGGTGGTGACCGTCAGGGTGAAGCCGGCCGTCCCCGCGACGACGGTGGCGGGTTCGAGCAGGCCGACGACGGGCTGGGGCGTGATGACGCCGAACGGCAGGGCGTTGGAGGTGACGCCGCCGGACACCACGGTGACGGCCGGTTGCCCGCCCGCCGTCAGCAGGTCCGCCGGCACGGTGGCCGTGACCTGCTCGGCGTCGTGCCACGTCGTGACCAGTGAGGTGCCGTCCCAGTGGACGGCCGCGTCGGCGCCGAAGTTGACACCGTCGACCGTCAGGGTCAGCCCGGCGCCTCCGGCGAGGGCGACGGCGGGGCTGATCAGGCCCAGGGTGGGGTCGGGCCCCGTGACGGTGAAGACGGCCGGTGAGGACGGCTGCCCGTCCGCGCCGGCCGTGACCGACGCGGTGCCCTCGGTGGCGATGAGGTCCTTCGGCACGGCCGCCGCCAGGAGCGTGCCGTCGGCGACGATCCGGGTGACGAGCGGCGAGCCGTTCCACTGCACGGTGGTGCCGGAGGTGAAGCCCGAGCCCTGCACGGTCAGGGTGAAGCCCGGTGAGCCGGCCGGTCGCAGGGATGGTTCCAGGCTGTCGATCGCCGGGCCGGCGCCGGCCACGGTGAAGGTGGCCGGGTTCGAGGTCGCGTCGCCCGAGGTGACGGTCACGGTGGCGGTACCGGGAGAGGCGAGCTCCTGTGCGGGGACGGCGGCCGTCACCTCCATGACGCTGACCACCTGGGTGGTGAGCGCGTCGCCGTTCCACCGCACGACGGCGTCGGCGCCGAAGCCGCGCCCCAGCACCGTCAGCTTGAGCGGGCCGCTCCCCGCGCCGGTCAGGGCGGGCGCCAGCTCGTCCACGGCCAGCGCGGCGTCGATGGTGAAGGTCACGGGCGCCGAGGTGGCGCCGCCGGTCGTGACCGTCACGGCGGCGGTCCCGGCGGTGGCCACCAGGGTGGCGTCCACGGTGGCCCGCAGCTGGCCGCCGCCGACGGTCGTGACCAGCGGGGCGCCGTTCCAGTGCACGACGGCGTCGGCGGCGAAGGGCAGGACCCCGGCCGCGGTTTCGAGCCGCGCGGCGAGGTCCGCGGTCTGGATCACGCCGCCGACCGCGCCGTCGGCCGGTGCCCGCAGCATCGGCGCCAGGGGCACCGGGGTGGCGTTGGCGATCTGCGCCCCGGTCGCGGCGGGCAGGGTGAGGCAGCGCGGGTAGATCTCCTCGTCCTCGGCGCCGAAGCGCAGCCCCTGGCACGGCTCGCTCAGCCGGACCACGTCGGGCACCCCCTGGAACAACGACAGGCGGACCGCCGGTGACAGGCAGTCGTCGCGGATCACCGGCAGCGGCGCCCCGCCCATGCTCGGGCTGACCACGAGGGACGGCCAGCCGGCGACGAGCTGGGAGCGGATCAGCATGCCGGTCACGCCGGGGCCGTCGCCCTCCGCCTGGACCGCGCCTCCCGACAACCGCACCCGGTGCCGCGCCACGGCCTGCCGCAGGTACGGCCAGGAGGACGACAGGAGGGCCACGTCCGCCGAGCCGTGCACGGCCAGGCTGAGCGCGCCCGCGACGGCGGCGTCGATCCAGCCCTGGTCGACGTAGAAGAAGCGGACCGACTCCGCCGGCAACATGCGCGGATCGGGCACCAGGTACGAGAACGGCACCGGGCGCAGCAGGCTGAGTTTGGCGAGCCATTTGGCGATCGGCTCCGAGGACCTCGTGCAGGTTGTCCGTCACCGCGTCGGCGGCGCCCGGCAGGGCCAGCACGTCACGCGGATGGAGGGCCCTGCGGCGGCCCGCCGGCACCGGCCGCCGCCGTACGGGACCCGGGGGCCGGTCGCCGTCGTGCACCGACTCCAGCACCCGCGTCCACGTACGTCCCAGGCCGTCGCCGATCAGGGACGAGAATCGCGGGCGGGTCGCCGTGGGCGCGGCCAGCGGGGTCAGGTCGTCGTACCGGGAGAAGTGGCCGAAGGTCAGGCGTTGCGAGAGCCTGCCCAGCGCCGCATGGGCCGACCGGCGGTAACCGTTGACCGTCCGGGCGAACGCGCTGTCGGCCAGGGCCAGCTGGCGGCCGATGTTCCACGCCACCGCGTAGCTGAGGTCGAACAGCCCCTCGTCCGCCAGGTAGATCATCAGGGCGTCGGCGCTGGTGGCGTCGCGCGGCTCGACCGCCGGGTCGCCCACCGGCGGCAGCTCCTGCGCGACGAACGGGGTGAAGGGCCCCCGGTACCAGGCGTAGCTCGTCTCACCGGTCCCGGCGGCGAAGGTCAGGGGTGCATAGCCGAGTCCCAGCCGTTCGTACACGACCGGGTCGACGCCCAGGACGAAGGGGGCAGGCAGCGACAGGGAGGGGGTGGCCGCCTGGCTGTCGATGAGTCCCTGCATCAGCTGGGTGAAGCTCTCGCCGGTCTGCGGCTGGGAGACGAACGTCCAGCCGGTCAGCGACACCAGCCGGACGTCCTTCGGCCCGCTGCCGTCCTGCCGCTGCGGGACGGGGGTGCCGCCGGGGCCGAGGTAGGCGGCGTACCCCTCCAGGGAGACCAGGTGGGCGTGGTAGCGCAAGGGCGCGGGGGCGTCCTGCCGGGTGTCGGCGACCGCCAGCCGGTTCGCCACCAGCACCGACGACATCGCCTCGCCTTCGGCGGCCGACGGCACCGCCCGGCAGTGCGCCAGATAGGGCAGGTCGCCGGTCTGGGGGGCGGCTGCGGTGAAGGCGTCTCCGGTGACGGTGATGGTCTGGCACTGCGAGGCCAGGGTGGTGTCCGACAACCAGCCCTGGGGGAACGCGGGTTTGAGCACGTCCGGGTCCTCGGCCGTCAGCTCCCCCACCGTGCAGGTCGACACCGGGTTGTTCGTGCCCTCCTGGAGGCGGATCTCCCCCTCGGCGAAGACCAGCAGCGCCATCCACGGCGTGTCGCCGGCCGCGTCGCCCGGGACGAGACTGCGCTCCCACGGCAGGCAGGGATCGGTGAGCACGACGAAGGCAAGCGTCTGACCGTAGACGCCGCAGGACCCGGCCGGCGGATGGACGGTCCGGACGACGCCCCGGTCGATGACGAACTCCGGTGCCTGGACGACGAACTCCTGCTGGATGTCGTACGTGGGCGTCGATCCGTCGCCGGAGACGACCTGCTTCACCTCGACGTGGTAGGTGTCGGCCGGCAACGAGGGGACGTAGCCGTCGAAGAACTGGATCGTGCCGGGCTCGCTGACGGTCGGCATGAGGCGTGCTTTCTCCAGACCTGGTCGCATGAGTGGCATCAGCCGACCATCAGAGGCTCGGCGGCGAACAGACGGCCGGCCTCGCCGGCGAAGGACGTCATCGGGTCGTCGGGCGTGTCAGGGCCGTAGCCGAGGATGTCGAGGCCGGTCAGGATGGAGGCGCGCGCGGCGCGTACCGGGTCCGAGGCGATGCCGGAGGCGGCATCGGCGATCCGGCTGATCGTGTTGCCGCCGTTCGCCGGGGTGGGGCCCGCCGGTTGCGCCGAGCCGCTGAGCGGCAGCTGCGCGTCCGGGAGGGCGAGGTCGACCGAGGCCGGGGCGAGCCCGACGTCGACCGGTCCCGGGGTGGCGCCCGTCCGCGGCGGCCGCACGACGATCGTCAGGCCCGTCATCTGGTCCGGTACGAGCTGGGCGCCGCCTGCCGGCACGCCCCCGTTCTGGGGCGGCGCCCCCCACAGTGAGGCGGGTACGGCCGCGCGCAGCGGCGCGACGTCGAAGGCTGCGGATCTGTCGTCTCCCGCCTGGTCGGTCAGGGTGACGGTCAGGCCGGAGGAGACGCCGGTCCACCCCAGCGGGTGGACGTCGAACGTGTCGCCGCTGAAGGCGTGGGCGGACCCGACCCCGGCCGTGGTCACCGGGACGGGGGTGGTCACGGTGAAGCCGAACGTGCCACCGCGTACCGGCCACGACGTGTCGTCGCCCGAGCCGGGGCCCGAGGCGCCCGTCGGAATCATGCCGGAGGTGGGCGTGGCCGACAGGATGTTGGGCTCGGCCTGGTCGCGGGTGTCGGGGAGCATCGCCTCGACGTCGCTCCAGCCCTTGATCCGCGGCCCGGCCTGCCTGGCGGAGCCGAAGGGGACGGTGAAGGAGATGACGGTCCAGTCGACGGTGACCGTGCCGCCGGTCGGCGGCCCCCAGAACTCCAGGTCGCAGCCCAGCTCCACCGAGACGGTCGCCGAGGTGACCAGCAGGTTCATCTTGTACGAGGCGCCGATCGTGATCCCGATGCCGGCGTCGAACCAGAACGGCTTCCACCGTACGACGATGTCGGCGTGGGCGTCGAACCACGCCTTGAGGCTGCCGGACTGGTAGGTGGCGTCGAGCCGGCCGCCGACCATCATGGCGGCCGGGGTGAGGGCGAGGTAGGCGTCGCCGCTGATGGAGATGGTCGAGTCCATCGCCCAGTGGAAGCCCACCGGCGGTACGGCGGGATAGTGGGCGGGCCGCTGGAAACCGGGGTTGTAGCCCCCGAGTGTCACCACGAAGTCGCCGGCGTGGGGGTTGTCGCCGTACCAGACGAAGAAGGCGAAGCCGCCGGTCAGGACGCAGGCGGGGTCGAGCAGGAAGGAGCTGCGGGCCAGCACGGCCTGGGCCGAGAACACCCCTTCGCCGGGCGCGAACCGGACGTCGAGGTCCAGCTCGACACTGGCGTAGCACGGCTCGCCCGCCGTCCCCGTCGGGTGCGGGAACGACGCCCGCGCGTCGCCGACCAGCGAGATGACCAGCTCCTGCCCGGTCTCGACGAAGAGCATGGCCTGGGAGTCGACGAGTTCGTAGCTGGTGAAGGTGATCCCCGCGCCGAACCACAGCGCCCCGGCCTCGTCGCTCACCCACGGCGGCTGCGGCTTCCTGATGACGTCGAGCACCGTGGCGGGCGTCGGGTCGGGGCCGAAGAGCCCGGCCTTGGCGGCGGTCGAACCCGGCAGTACCTGGACGAAGGGAAAGACCTGGACCTCGTCGATGGACGGCAGGCGCAGGGCGGAGTTGTAGCCGAAGCCGAGCGCCGCGCCCGTGACGAAGAACGCGGGCGGGCCGCCGACGGCGTAGCTCAGGTCGCCGAAGACGAACATCGACGAGAAGCCCGACGCGTTGCCGTAGTAACCGAAGGCCTCCAGTGTCAGTCCGCTCGCCGAGACGATGAGCCCGCCTTCGATGTCGACGGCGTCACTGCCCGGCGGCTCCATGTTGATCAGGGTGCCGGCGATCTCCAGCGGCGGCGTGCTGTAGGCCACCCCGAGGCCCTGGAGGCAGAACTGCGGGGCGAAGCTGGTCAGGGGCGAGCCGACGCCGAGCCCGTCGAGGTTGAGCGTCAGCGGGCCGAAGGCCAGCGTGGCGTCCAGTTCGAACCACAGGGCCTGCTGGCTCGACTGGTACAGGACGCCGATGCGGTTGATCGACACGGGGCCGAAGCTGCGCTGGACGGCGAACCAGGTGGTCCCGTCCGCCGCCGGAGCGGACGCGTACGCCTGGGGCCGGCTCGGACCGCCCATGGCGACGTCGATCGGCAGCGCGTCGTCGCCGATCCGCAGGACGGCCGAGATCAGCAGGGTCCCCGCCACGCCCTGGGCCGGGAGGAGCGGGTAGTCCCCGCCGAGATCCTGGATCAGGTTGTTGACCGCGCTCGGGTCGGCGATCGGGGCGCTGGCGGCCAGGACCTTGAGGGCGCCGATCGAGACGTCCTCGACGCGGGCGAGTTCGTCGCCGACCAGCGGCAGGTCCGACAGGCTGAAACTCTGGCCGCCGGCCAGGCAGAAGGTCCAGACGCGGGTCTGGCCGGTCTTGAGCGTGACGAACGCGGCCTCGCCGTAGGTTCGCGACTGCGCTCCGAAGGCCATGCTGTCGTCGGTGAAGTGGTAGACCAGCGTGGCGCCCGTGAGCCCCAGGTCGAGGTCGGGCGGGACGGCCGGCATGGACGTCCAGCCGAAGGCGGCGGCGACGTCGGCGAACCCGAGCGGTTCCCCCTGGTCGATCCAGGAGGCGGTCATCCTGCTGCCGGCGCCGCCCAGGTCGATCTCGACGTCGAAGAACTCCTCGCCGATCTGCAGCGCGCCCACCAGCTGGTACGTCTTCTGCCCGCCGGCCGAGGAGATGACCGCCGTGACGGTGACGTTCAGCGGCCCGGTGTCGAGGCCGAGGCTGAACAACCCCTGCGCCGTACCGTAGATCTGCCAGTCGGAGCCGTCGCCGCCCTTGGCGAAGCTCATGCCGAAGTCGTCGAACTGGATGCCCTGCAGGCAGTCCGGCAGGTCGACGGTGTTGCCCGAGATCCCGTCCACCAGGTCCTTCAGTGTGACCGTACCGCTGAAACCGGCCACGATCCCGAGGTCACCGGCCGTGTCGGCGGTCAGCTCGAACTCGAACACGCCTTGGAAGACGTCCGGGAAGATCTGCGCGGTGGCGCCGAAGCCGGCCAGCACCATCGGGGAGGCGTCGAACGGCGACATGACCGAGCAGTTGAGCGTCAGGTTCTCCAGCGTGAAGTCCCCCAGCGTCCAGGACGACGTCGTGCCGATCCCGCCGGTGATGTCCAGGACCGCGGGCGTCTCGACGTTGAAGGTCGCGCCGAGGCCGGTCAGCCCGACTGAGGAGAAGACCTCCGTCAGCGCCGAGGGGATCGACTGCGTGTAGTCGACCTTGCCGATCAGCTTGATGATCTCGTCGGGCGTGATGGGCTTGCCCGTCGCCGTCATGGTGAGGCAGAGGTTCGGCGATCCCTCGATCAGCGCGGCCTGGAAGGTGCTGAACGGCTGCCCGCCGACATTGAGCGTCGAGGCGAAGGAGAGCCAGTAGGCCAGGAACCCGTTCTCGTCGGGCTCGCTGGTCACCAGGACCGTCGGCAGCGACAGGTCGAAGGACGTGTCCGCGGTGATGGGCGCGTCGATGGTGCCGGTCAGCGCCACGGCCGGCCGGTCGGTCGTGGGGTCGATCGTGCCGCACAGGACGACCGTGCCGGTGGGTTCGAGGCTGTCGATCAGCCCCAGCAGGAGGGCGGCGGGGCCGTCGAGCCCGAGGAGCGCGGCGACGTTCAGTCCCTTGGCGAGGGTGAGGGCGGGCGCCCCCGGCTGCCAGGCGTAGGCGGTCTGGGCGGCCGTGGTCACCAGGAACGCGGGCTGGGTCAGGGTCATGCTGGTGAACGGCTGAGTCTCCAGCGCCTGGAAGCTGGTGCCGAAGGTCCAGTCCGCGGGCAGGGTGGCGACGATCAGGGCGTCGACCGTGCCGCCGGTCTCAAGGGTGAGGACCACCAGCGTCGGAACCGAGGTCACCCCCAGGAAGGCGGCCGTGCCCGAGAGGCTGAGCTGGTTTCCCACGGGCGCCGGGACCTGGCCGGTGAAGGCGACGGACAAGCCGGACGTCACGTTCAGGCTGGTCCGGATCGTGGCGTCGAAGCCGGCCGCCGGGGTCAGCCCGGCCGCCGTCAGGGTGGATTCCGCGACGGTGACGGCGCCGTTCCCGTCGGCCTGGGACTGAAGGACGGTCTGCAGGTCCTGGAGACTCATTCCGCCCCTAAATGTCGATCATCAGCGGCAGGTGGTCACTGGTGCTGAACGGCAGACCGGCGTAGTCCCAGCTTTGGAAGATCTGCTCCAGGAATGCGGCGCCACCGGTGTTCGGCTGAATTCCGCCGGTTCCCAGGAGTGCCGGTGGACATTTGGTGAGCACTTTGGAGGGAAAGTGGCTGGGAAAGGGCAGCCCTCCCGTCAGTTCCGCCGTGACCCCCTGCGGCGCCGGTGGAAACAGGTTGTACGGCGTTCCGGTGTAGGTGTTGACGACGGTCAGGTTGGCGGCGGCGCCCGCGCCGCCATAAGCCGTCAGGATGTTGTCGATGGCGCCGGTGTCGCTGATCCCCGACCACGAGCTGCCCATGTAACCGAAGCGCGGATAGACATTGTGCTGCGGATCCGCCGCCACCCCCGAGTCGTTGTACGGCATCGCCACGTTGGCCGGGAGCAGGTGCGTCATGCAGTACGGTTTGCGGCTCGGGACGGGGTTGCCCGCGTGCGCCACCCGCGCGTCGAGTTCCAGCGTGTAGATGCCGCCCGAGCCGGTGAGAAGGGCCGTGAAGGCGTCGGCGGCGGGCTCGAACGTGTCCACGTTGAAGTCGCCGAGCAGGACGTTGACCTCGCCCGCGTTGACGGCGGCGATCTCGGGGACGAGCGCCATCCGCTTGACCCCGGCCCGCGCCGTGTCCGGGGAGGTGTGGACGGCGAAGAGGTTGATGCTGCGATTGCCGGCCACGTCGAGGAAGCGGGTGTAGAACGGCGCCCGGCAGCCGTCATTGGGGAACTGCAGGCGGTTGGGCGGCATCGGGGGCGGCGCCGGCGAGGGGATCGGCCGGACGGTGCCGGCGGTGTAGTACTGCCATTCGCCGGCCAGCTGGTTCTCGGCGATCGGCTGAGGGACCCCCGGGAACGTGGTCGTCCGTCCCAGGGCCGCCATCCTGGCGAGCCAGGGAGCGGGGTAGGGGGTCAGCTTCTGTGAGGTCGCGAGGGTGACCGGCTGGCTCTGCCCGACGACGGTGCCCGGCGGGCCGTAGAGCTCGTAGAAGAGGTTCGGGCCGGTGAACTGGAGCCTGTTGGCGTTGTAGAGGACGGCCACGGCCTCCTGCTGGCCGAGCCCGCCGATGTTGATCGGCGGGACGAGGCACCAGTCGGTCGCGTTGCCGAGGGTGGCGTCCGCGCGGATCTGGCCCAGCAACCGCAGGACGGCCTTTCCCGCGTTGCTGCTCGGATTCAGCGCGATGCCTTCGGCGTCGACGTCGGTGATACGCGAAAAGACCTCGACGACGACGATGAGGTCGGGGATGGGGCCGCCGGTGGGGCCGCGCATGACTTTGGTGACGATATAGCTCTGCCGGGCGGCGGACTCGTTCGTCGTGGTGACGGTCGTCGGGTCGGAGATCTTGGGCAGGGAGAAATTGCAGAGGTTCCAATAAAGGATGCGGATCACGATGGCACCTTCCCGCCCATCGGCCGTGGCGAGCCCTGGCGGTCACAGTACTTCGTGATGTGTCGGCGGCGTCGTACGCCATTCCCGGGCGGGCGGGTCAAATGCTCACCACCCGCTTTTTACCCGCCCCCGGAATCTCAACTATAAATCCACTGAGTTTTCCGGAAATTTCAGGCGGCGGCGGACGCGTCCGCCGCTGCCAAGCCCGCGGGGCGATCGTCGTCGGCGTCGCCGTCGACCAGGTCCCTGAGTGCCCCAGGTGCGGGCAGAGGGCCGTTAGACTACACCGGTGTTCGCGCGCGTTCCCCTGGCCGTCCGCTCATGGCCGGCCTGGTGGAGAGCCCGGCCGTCCTCGCTCAAGGACGGCGCGCTCGCGGCGACGCTCACCGCGCTGGCATTCGTTCCGACCCTGTCCGTCATCGGAGCGCAGATCGGCGACCTGCCACGGCGCCCTGCCGATGCCTTGGCGGTGGCGCTGACCGTGGCGCAGTCGGCGCCGCTGGCGCTCCGCAGCCGTCACCCGGCGGCATGCCTGGCCGTCGTCGGCGCCGCCTTCGCCGTTCATCAGGCGCTCTGCTATCCGCCGACGTTCGCCAGCATCGGCTTCTACCTGGCCCTGTTCACGGCCGGAGCCCAACAGCCCAGGCACCGACGCACGCTCGCGGCGGCGGTGAGCGCCGGCTACGCCGCGCTGGCGGTCGTTCTGAGCTGGTGGGGATCTGCCAACCGGATCTCGGACTTCCTCGCTTTCTACCTGGTTCTGGCGGTGATCTGGACGGCCGGTGCCGGGATGCGCCGGTGGCGGACCGAAGAGGCCGAACGGCGGCGGCTCGGCGCGCTGGCGGCCGGCGCCGACGAACGCGCCCGCATCGCCCGTGAGCTGCACGACGTGGTCACCCATCACGTGACCGCCATCGTGGTGCAGGCCGACGCTGCACAGTTCCTGGTCGGCACCGCACCGGAACGCGCAGGGCAAGGGCTGGCCGCCATCAGCGACACCGGCCGGCGGGCGCTGACGGAGCTTCGGCATCTGCTCGGCGTGCTGGAGGCGACCGGCGACGACGCGCTCATGCACCGTACGCCGGGCCTCGACAGTATTGCCGACCTGGTCGACCAGGCCCGCGTCTCCGGCCAGCCCGTCGAGCTGACCGAGCACGGCGAGCGCCTGCCTCAGCCCGTCGACGTCGAGCTGGCCGCGTATCGGGTGGTTCAGGAAGCCCTCACGAATGCCATCAAGCACGCGACGGGCCGGCCCACCAGGGTCACGGTCCACCACCGCGCCGGCCACATCGACATCGAGGTGACCACCGACGGGTCCGCTCCGGTGGAAGGTCCCGTCGTGCCGTCCGGGGGACGAGGGCTGGACGGGCTGCGCCGGCGCATCCAGATGCTGAACGGTGAGCTGTCCGCCGGCGCCCGGCCCGGGGGCGGGTTCAGCGTCCGGGCTCTCATCCCCTTCAGGAGCACCGCATGACCAGTACGCCGATCCGGGTGCTCATCTGTGAGGACCATGAGCTGGTGCGTACCGGCTACACCACGATCTTCTCCGCCCAGCCCGACATGGAGGTCGTCGGGGATGCCGCGGACGGCCGCGCGGCGCTCGAGGCCGCCCGGCGGCTGCTGCCGGACGTCGTCGTGATGGACATCCGGATGCCTGTCCTGGACGGCATCGAGGTCACCAGGCGACTGGCCGGGCCAGGCGTCGCCGCTCCGGTGAAGGTGCTGGTGGTGACCACGTTCAACGTCGACGAGTACGCCTACGAAGCACTCAGGGCGGGCGCCAGCGGCTTCCTGCTCAAGGACGCGCGGCCGAAGGAACTCGTGGACGGCGTACGCACCGTCGCGCGTGGCGACTCGCTGCTCGCGCCCGCCGTCACCCGTGCCCTCATCGGCCACTTCGCCGAGCGCCTGCGCCCCACCGACTCCGCCCGGCCGGCCCTGCAGCAGGTCGTGCGGGCACTGACCCAGCGGGAGCTGGAAGTGCTCGAACAGCTCGCCGAGGGCCTGTCCAACGCGGAGATCGCCACACGACTGTCCATCAGCACCGAGACCGTCAAGACGTACGTGTCGCGGATCCTGACGAAACTCGACCTGCGCGACCGTGTCCAGGCGGTGGTGCTCGCCTACCGGGTGGGACTGGTGTCCGCCGATCAGGGTTGACGCGGCGCCCGCGCCGACCGGTCTCCTTGCGGTCAGGCGGAGAGATTGGCGCGGTGCGGCCGAGGCTGGATCCGGCCGGCGCGGGCGGCCCGCCGCAGCAGGAGAATCGTGGGCACCATGCAGACCAGCAGCGCGAAAAGGCTGGCCTCTGGGCCGAAGACGCCGCCGGTCAGTGCGGTCGGGCCGGACAGCGTGACGTTCAGCAGGCCCTCGGGCGGCACGGCCGATCCGGAGACCGTGACACCGAAGATCCCGGCTTGGGCGAAGTTCCAGGCGAAGTGCAGGCCGATGGGCAGCCACAGCGAGCGGGTGGCGACGTAGGCGGCGGCCAGCATGGCTCCGCCCGTCAAGGCGATCGCGAACGCGCCCCACAGGGTGGCGTTGCCGTTGACCAGGTGCATCGCGCCGAACAGCAGCATGGATACGACCAGGGCGATCACCGTGCCGGTACGTTCCTCCATGATGCGGAACACCACCCCGCGAAACAGCAGTTCTTCGGCCACGGCGACGCTCGCCATCAACCCCGCGGCGCCGAGGAAGCCGCCGAAGGACCCCCAGGACAGCTCCTGCCAGCCACCGAACGCCGCGATCAGCACCATCAACCCGATGAACAGGCCCGACCCGAGCAACATCCCGCGCCACAGCTGGGACCATCGCCCCGTCTTCCCGAGTTCGGGGATGTCCGGACGGAGCTCGACGGCCCGGCACAACCAGCGGTAGCAGGTGACGGCGAGGACGGCCAGGCCGACCCCCACCGGCAGGGCGAGGATGGGTATGGGCGAGACGAGTTGGTTGATCCCGGTCATCACCGACATCACACCGAACAACGCGACCAGCAGGACGGGGAACCGGAACCTGCGCAACCGGCCACGGCCCGTGGCCGAACCGGTGTGCGAAGGGCTGGTTCTCAGATGCTCCGGGGACGCCACGATCGCGATCCTTTCGATCAAGTGGCCGCGGTGTCTTCCGCGGCTTAAGAGAGGTTAGGGATCGGAGCCAGGCATGCCATCCCCCTGGAACGGACACAGCGGTAGCTCTCAAGAGGGACCAGGAACCGTCCCGGTTTCTGTCCCCACGCGTCGCCGGCCCGCACACCGGCAGCGACCGGATGCAGGCCGCTGAACATCGTCCGGGCCGGAGCTGCTTGATCACGCGCCGACGGAGTACGGCGTCCCGCGCCGGGAACTCCAGCAACCCCGGCCGCCCCGCATGGTTGAGAACGGCACAGCCCGCCACGGACGCCATCGGCGGCCTGATCCCCATGGGAATCCGCGCCACAGGCCGCTTCCTGCCGCTTGACCTGCGCGGACGGAATTATCGGCCGGCGGCATCGCGGGGCACGCCGGGCTGATGTACAGCACGCCTGACGGCGGCACGCCCCTGACCGCTTCGCTGAACTACATGAGCGGACCTGGGAGAAGCACACACGAACCGGTGACAGATGCCTCTGGGCAACCCCTGACCGGGCTGCCTAGTTTCTTGAACGGAACCGTCTCCGTGAAGGGAGCATCGTGCGTCCGCTCAAATGTTCTGTCATCGCCGCCGCAGTGCTCGCGGCGCCCCTCCTGGCGCCCCCCGCCGCCCACGCCGAAGGCTCCTACGAGTGCTTCTTCGGCAGCATCACCCCTGGTCAGTACGGCTACCACCTCTCCGGCAACCCGTGCGACGGCACCGGATACGCCGACGTCGTGATCACGGTACGGTCCGGCTCGGCCGCCGGAACCCACCGCTGCGCCACCGCTTTCTCCTGGAACGGCTTCCTCGGCGCCGACGGCTGCAGGAAGGAACCCGGGTGAAGCCCCCGCCGCACGCCAACGGCTCCTCGGGCGTGGGCCCTGGGCAGCTTCGTCCGCCCACCCTCAAGACTCCGAAGGGAAACATTATGCGCCCCGTCCGAACGCTCGTCCTCGCCCTCGTCGCGGCAGCGCTCCTGCCCGCGACGCCGGCCGCCGCCCAGGAGCGTGTGTACGACTGCGCCCAGGGCTTCTGGTCGCTCAACCCCTACCGCGGAGGAATCGACATCCTCGCCGGCCCCTGCACGAGATCGGCGTCGGGCACGGAACCGGCCTACATCACGCTCCGGTCCGGAGTGCCCTCGCCTCCCGAGACGTTCCTGTGCCCGACGGCTGGCTATGTCAACGGCACCGTGGTCGCGTCGCAGTGCGCCCACGTGCCGCCAGCCTGACACCGAAAGCCCATTGAACGGGGTCAGCCCTGCGCCGGCTGGAGGTGGGCCCGCTCGTGGACGAGGGTGGCGAGGACGGCGCCGGTCCATATGGCGGCGGCGGTGGCGTCTCCGGCGGCTTCGACGACGCGGGCGAAGAGGGTGAGGACCACCAGTGAGCCGCCCCGGGCCAGGCGACCGCCGCCGCAACCAGGAGCTTCAGGTGTTGTTCTACCGGGCCTCCGTCAGGAGCGAGGCGAGTCCGATCGCCCCAGTGAAAGCGGCTTCGACGGCCTCCTCGGTCATGGTGCTCAGCTGGTTGATCTCCAGTACGCGTTCGATCTGGTCGACGAGGCGGAGCGAGGGTCTCGAACCCTAGCGTTGGGCCGCGAGAGTGATGCCCAGGCCGATGAACATGGTCCCGGTCGCGGCGTCGAGCCGGCGGCGCACCGCCTGCCGACCGCGCAGCCAGCCACCGATCCGCCCTGCCAGCACGCCGACCGTCGCGTCGGCCAGGAACTCCAAGATGATCAGCACCGCGCCCAGGATGGTGAACTGCAGCCAGACAGGCCCTGCCCCGGGATTGATGAACTGGGGCAGGAAAGCGACCATGAACGCGAACGTCTGCGGGTTGGCCGCAGAGGACACCACGCCGTTGAGGAAGGCTCGCCTGCCGCTCATCCCGGCGGCCGAATCGGCGGCTTGCCCCTTCCTGAGGTTGCGGAACATCTGCACGCCGAGGTAGATCAGGTACGCGGCGCCGGCGAGCCGCAACACCGTGAACACGACGGGAAACGCCGTCAACAACATGGAGAGGCCGGCTGCGGCTGCGGCGATGTACAACGCGTCACCCGTGATCACGCCGAGCGTGGCGAGCAGCCCGGCTCGGGCGCCGCCCCGCATGCCGCATCCCATGACGAACAGCATGTCGGGGCCAGGGGTGATCAGAGCAACGATGGTGGTCGCCGTGAACACGGCGAGCAGGTGCGAATCAATCGGCATTTGAACTATTTTTCCATTCATCGAGGCGCACTTAGGGACCAAACCGTTCAGGAAACATGGGAGACCTTGACGGCGCGCCCGAAGTTCCAAATCACCTGCTGTCTGTGCGGCAGGCTCATTCCTCCGAAATCCCCAGATGAACGGCACCATTGCGTGCGGCTGCGCTGTGAAGGTCTTGGTACCGGGGTCCTCGTGACGGGGGCCTGACGAACGCGGGCGTGCAACGGACACCACGGGCTCCTGGTCGCCGAGTAGTGCAGACAATGCCTCGGCTACCAGGAGCCCGCTCTTGTCGGCGTGATCAGCGAGAACGACAGCGACCATCCGGCGCCGAACCTCGGCGCGGTTCACGCGTCATGGGACTCCAGCACCTTCATGAGCGGGAGCAGGTTGATGTAGTCCCGGTAGGACACCACCTGCCCGTGGCGGACCCGGAACACGGCGATGACCCGCTGGGTGAACGGCGCTCCTGTGCCAGTGACCGTGCCGTGCGCGGTGTATTCGACGATGACCACCTCGGGGTCGACGGTCTCGTGCATTACCAGGTCGACATATTCGTCGAAGCTGATCAGCGAGCCCTTCGCGGAGACGAACGCGGCGATCTCCGCCCGGCCGCGCAGCTTGGCCGGCATGCCTTCCAGCCGGTACGGCCACTCGATCACGGCGTCGGGAGCCATGAGGTCGAGGAATCGTTCATGGTCTCCCGACCTGCCCGCCTGGAGGATGTCCGTCACGACTTTCGTTGTACGCATGTTCATTGAACGAGCGTATAGCGAAAGAGGCGATTGGGTCAACGCCCGTATAATGAGCCGGTGAGTGAGTCGTCCAAGCCCAGCCGTACGCGGGCGCAGCAGCGCCTCGACACGCAGCAGCGCATCCTCGCCGCGGCCCGGCATGCCTTCGCCGAACTGGGTTACGAACACACCACCATTCGCGCCGTCGCCGCCGCGGCCGGGGTCAACGCCGGCCTGGTGATGCACTACTTCGGCTCCAAGGAACAGCTCTTCACGCAGGCCGTCCAGGTCGAAACCCACGAACTGCCGCCCGGTGAGCCCGCCGAGGCGCTGCTGTCGATGCTGCGCAGACGCCTCGACGACGAACCGGCGGCGTCGCTGGCGCTGTTGCGTTCCGTACTCACCCACGCCGGCGCCAGTGACGACTTCCGCGACAGCGGGCGTGCCTGGCTGTCCCAGGTCGGCGAGGCCATCCCGCACCGGAACGCGCACCTGCGGGCGGCCCTGATCACGGCCATCATCACCGGCGTGGTCATCGACCGTCACCTTCTCAAGCTGAGCGCGCTCGCCGACGCCTCCGCCGACGACATCATCGAGCTCCTGCGTCCCTGCTTCGAAAGCCTGGCGGGCGAGCACACCAATCCTTGATCGGCGCGCTCGCCGTCCGCACGCAAGGTCATCGCGAGGCTGCGGATCGATGAACTGCGGGAGGAAGGCGATGGTGAAGGTGACCGCCTCCGGGTTCAGCAGATTGGTCAGCAGACCGCTGGTGAACGCGCGCCACCGGCACCGCCTGGAGTGGCGCTCCTCAGGATGGCGGCTCGATCACCGATCCGCGTAATTTCGCCGGCAGCTCGAGGGCCACCTACTTCCTGGGGGCGACCTTGGCGACGGCCCCGTTGATGCGGCCCCGTCCCTTCAAGGAGCGGCTGCTCCCGATCGGCGTGCCGGCACCGGGATCGGTGACATTCCGGGACCGGCTCCCGCGCGGCCTGAAGCCCCGGCCGCGCTGCGCGTCCCGCGTGGGCCGATCCCCGCACTCCGACAACCCGCGCGAGCCGGTCATCTCAGGCTCCGCGACAGCCACGTCGCGTCCAACGCAGGACATCGCCGACTGGCACGGCACCGCACGACGCGCCGGGCAGCGCCATATCCGTGCCGCCGGCGAGTTGCGTCGCCAGGTGGCCTTCCACTCGACGATCCGGCGAGCCTGAGCTCAGTCGACGATCGCGCCGCCGGTCAGATTGGCGATCGTCCCGGTCATGGCCCCCGCTCGATCCGAAGCCAGGAACGCGGCCGTCTCCGCGATCTCGGAGAGCGTCGGAAGCCTCTTGAGCAGCGTCCCCTGCGCCATCGCCCCGCCTTCGAGCATCTCCTGGACCGACTGCCCGGCCGCTGCCGCGGTCTGCTCGAAGAGCTCCTTGGTGTAGGAACCGGCTGCCGGCGCGTCGACGACAGCGTGGGGACGGATGCCGATGACCCGGACGTTCCCGGGCGCCAGCTCCGCGGCCAGAACCCGGGAGAACGCCTCCTTGCCGGCCGCACTCACGGCGTGCCCCAGGATGCCGCCCACGGCCAGCTTGGCACCCGGCTCCGACAGCGTCAGGATCACACCGGGACGCTCACCACCCATGTGCCGGGCCACAGCCTTGCTGGTGATGAACAGCGTCCGCAAGAAGCCGTCGATCGGCCGCATGAACTCCTCCAGCGACAGATCCGCCAGCGAAGTCCCCTGGTCGTGCTGGACACTCACGGCGTTGACGGCGATGTCGAGGCCGCCGGCCGCCGCCGCGACCGCGTCGGCGTGCTTCTCGACCGCCTCCTGGTCGAGCACGTCGACCTGGGCGGTCTCCACCTTTCCGCCCGCGGCGGCGATGTCACGCGCCACGGCGTCGAGCTTCGCCGGTGTCCGTCCGGCGATGAAGACCCTCGCGCCCTCCCGGGCGAAGACCCGTGCGATGGCGCCGCCGATGGCGCCGCCGCCTCCGTAGATCACAGCGTTCTTGTCCTTGAGCAGCAATCCGCTCATCGGTGACCTCCACATGATTGTTCTTCCGGACGGACAGGCAGGCTCCCCGGTCGCGGCCGGGCCGCCGTCCGGCACACGAGAGCTCACTTGCGTGATGCAAGCGAGGCTAGTGGGGTAGCCTTGCATGACGCAAGTGCTCCTCGGAGAGGTGGGGTCGCCATGCTGGGCAAGACCTACGACACGCAGGTGTGCTCGGCCGCCAGGGCACTGGAGGTCATCGGCGAGCGATGGAGCCTGCTGATCGTGCGCGACGTGTTGTTCGCCGGGGCGACCCGGTTCGCCGACTTCCAGCGCCTGGGCATCGCGACCAACATCCTGGCCAAACGCTTGGACAGCCTGGTCGACGCGGGCGTCCTCGAACGCCGGTCGAGCGAGGAACACCCCGACCGGAGCCGCTACGCCGCGACCCGGAAGGGACTCGACCTGGCACCCGTGATCATCGCGCTGACGCAGTGGGGCGATCGATGGGCGGCGCCCGGCGGCCCGCCCATTCTGTACCGGCACACCGGTTGCGATGGGGCGATCACCGAGCAGACCACCTGCGACACCTGCGGGGAGGTCACCGACCTCGCACAGATCCACGTCGTCCACGGCCCCGGCTTCCCCGAGGCCCTCATGATCGCGCGGAAGAATCGCCCGGAGGCCGCCGACCTGCGATAACACTCCGCTCTCAGAGATGAGGGCTCAGCCCGCCAGGCGGGATCCCGCGCCCTGCGACGGCCACACCCCGCCCCTCGCCGCCAGGACGCGATGCGGGCCGGGCCGAGCTTGCGGCCGGTGCGCAGCCGGCACACCTGCGCTTCCAGTTCCGGGGCGTGCAGTCTGACACGAGGCCCCCGTCCGGTGCAGATTCGCCAACTGCACCGCAGCGGAGGCCTCTCCATTGAGAGAACCCTTGGCTGTCAACAACGCTCGTGGTCAATACAGCTACCAGGCACCGAGTCTGCCCCAAGAGCATCCTCAGTAGCTCCCATTAGTGGCAGATCAGCGGGAGTGGTTGGGGACCGCAGGGACGGCCCCGGTTGCCGCCGCCGTCGATCACTCCTGCGGGCGGCGTGATCCAGACGAAGTAGCCCGCGTTGTGCTTGCCCACGTTCCCCGTCAGGGTGATCGGGGAGCTTCCCCGACCGATGTGGATGGCGCCTCGTACGGGATGGCCTGCCTCGTCGGTGAGCCCGCTGGGATCGCGGCCGTTTCCCTTGAACACGTTGTCGATGAACGACGACGTGGAGGAGGTGGAATTCCTGACGTAGATGCCGGCGGTGCGGTTGCCGATGAACCGGTTGCGGGCGATGGTGGCGTCCGACCGATCGCCGTACACGCCGATGGAGTTGTTCTTGAACGTGTTGTCCTCGACGAGCGTGCCCGGCGCCCAGCCGGCCCGTACCGCGATGTCGGCGTTCTTGAAGACGTTGTCGCGCAGCACGACGTTCCAGCTGTTGTTGTCCGCGCTGATCGGGGCGTTGTCGAAGACGTTGCCGGTGACGAGGCCGGCGTTGTTCTCGTTGAAGGACAGGCCGCCCGAGATCACTCTGCTCGACGTGAGCGTCGTGTAGGTGCTGCGGGCCGAGACGCGGTGCAGAGTACAGCCGTCGATGGTCAGGCGGACCTGGCGGGCGTCAACGGCGTCCACTTCGCATCGGCGGAGGGAGGAACCGCTGATGGAGAGCTCGGGCCAGGCGCCGCCGCGCAGCTTCACGGGACCTCCGGCGATCGTCATGTCGCGAAGGCCGACAGTGATGTGGGGTGTGAGGGCGTCGTCGCCGACGCTGGTGGCGAACCCTTCGATCCGGCCGTCGCGTATGACGGTTCCGGTCCAGGCGGCCCCCTGGGAGCCGACCTGAACGCCTGTGCCGGTCCCCGCTCCCCGGAGGGTGTGCCCGGCCAGGTCGATGGTCACGTTGTCGGCGCCGACGATCAGCGCGTCACCGGGGCACGTCAGATCCCCGGTCAGAGTGACGCTCGCCGTCACGACGCTCCCGCAGGTGACGGGGGCGTCTGCGGAAGCGGCGGAGGCCCGGCCAGGGCCGACGGTCGCGGTCAGCAGCAGGACGGAGCAGCCGGCTCGAACGAGCCACCGCGTCGTCGTGGAACGCCTGGGTCGGTGACCCGTGCGGAAGAACCGTTCACCGCGCATGTGCCCTCCATCGCCGATCGACGAAATGCCTGCGCCCTCCTTTCGCTGGAATGGCGCGGTCATTACCGATGTGGCCGCAACAGGACACACCTGACGGCAGCTGCCCGCATCGCCCCCGTACAACGGCGACCTGGTGCACGTCGACGTCAAGAAATTCGGCGCCATCCCCGACGGCGGCGGACACCACATCACCGACCGGCAGACCGCACACCACCACCGCCCTGGACGACGAGAGGCACTGACCTTCGTGTTCCTGCTCAGGCCGAAACTGGATGACGATCGTGAGACCGGCGGGACGAACGGGCTCTGAGCACCACCCGGCGGGTGGGGGCTCGGTGTCGCCGATTTGTCTGGGTAGCGGATGGGGTTCCAGACAATCTCCCGGACGCCCACGCTAAGCGGCGTACGCCGGTAGGCCATGGTCGCGCCTGGCGCCTGAGTACCCCGGAGCGAGGGAGACCGCTTCACGGATCCTCAACACGACCTCAACAAGGCCCGGCCTAGCTTCACTCCTACAGCGGATTCGCAAGCGAAGGAGATGACATGAAGGCCATCGCAAAGTTCGGCACCGCAGTCGCGGCGGGTACGTTCGCCCTGGTGCTCGCGGGCGGGACGGCGCAAGCGGCAACCCAGACCCTGACCCCCGCGGCGACTTCCAGCGCCGCCGGGGCCATGAGCACGCCGCCGACCCCCAACATCAAGTGGTTGTGCAACAAGCCGATCGTGAGGAAGTTCATCCCCCAGTGCAGCAGAGGCAGGGGCTGGACCCCGGAGGGGCTCAGGAAGGCGCGATGCGTGCTGGGGCACGGGCCCTACATGGGCTGGACGGGCATGCCGAAGCTCACATGGTGGCTGCACAAGTGCTACGAGAAAGACGAGTGGAAGAAGTGGTGACCCCGGGATCCCAGCCGCACATCGCCCAGGTCCCGCCTTCGGCCGTGTAGACCCAGGAGCTGTTCAGGGTTCGGATCATGTGGTTGGGACGAGGAGCCTCAGCCACATGATCGAGCTTCGGAGGCGAAGTCCGGCCTTCCGGTTCCTGAGACGGCGCCTGAGCAGGTCAGCGCGGTGAGAGCTGCGAGGGCCAATCCGGCCCCACGCCGGGCACTGCCATCCACGGGGACGGCAGGAGGCGCGCATGCGGGTTCTGATCATCGGAGTCGGCACGCGTGGGGACGTGGCGCCGTACACGGGGCTGGGGATGCGGTTACGCGAGGCCACGCACGGGCCGTACGCGGAGCCGGTGACCGATGCAGGCATCCATCGGATCATGACGCCGGGCACATCGTTGGCCTGGCACAGCCATCTGGTCTGGTGGTCCAGGCGCTGGTCGGGTTGGAGGTGAGGCCCGGCAGGTGTATGAGTCCACGCTGGACCTACCCGAACGCAACGGGGCGTCCGCCGATCCCGGACGAACTGCGTGAGCTGGTCATCCGGCCGGTCAGAGAGAACCCACGATGGGGGCACCGGAACGCTCGTATGGGCCCACGAAGGCCATGCTCCCCGCACGCGGCCTGGAATTCCCGTACCTACGGCGAGCCGCCACCCCGTTGATCACCGGGGGGGATCGAGTGGCGAGCCGAGACAGACCGAGTACGCAGAAGGGGGCGCTACCGCTGATTTCTGCGTGCAGCCCGCTCAGGTCAGGTCGAGCCCGGCGAGTTGGGCTCTGCCGGTCACGTTGAGCTTGGGAAAGGCTCGGTAGAGGTGATAGCTGACGGTCTTGGGGCTGAGGAAGAGCTGGGCGCCGATTTCCTTGTTGGTCCGCCCTGCCGCGGCCAGGCGCACGATCTGCAGTTCCTGGGGTGACAGGGCCGGCAGGCCGTCGCCGGCACCGACGGCCAGAGTGGTGTCGCCGGCGGCGCGGAGCTCGTTTCGGGCGCGTTCGGCCCACGGACGGGCGTCGAGGCGTTGGAAGATCTCGAGCGCGGCACGGAGCTGGACGCGGGCGGCTCTCTTGTTTCGTTCCCTGCGCAGGCGCTCGCCGTACAGGAGCGCGGTGCGTGCCGACTCCCAGGGGCGCCCGCCGTGGGAGTGCAGCCGTACGGCAGTGTGGAAGAGACTCTCCGCACGGTCGCTGTCGGGTTCCAGCAGAGCCCGGCAACGGTGCAGGACGGCTTGCGCCCACGCCAGACCGGAGGCCTGCGCCCAGGCCTCATAGCGGCGCAGCGGCTCATAGGCCGGCAAGCCGAGGTGGGCGGCGGCTTCGATCTGGTCGGGGGCGAAGTGGACGGCCTGGTACTGATGGCGTACGGGACCGGCCATTGCCGCATCGAGCCGGTCCAGCGCCTCGGCGAGCCGGCCCTGCCCCAGGTCGAGCAGAGCCTGAGCCCACTGCGCCCAGGCCAGGCCGTTGACGATGCCGTTGGCGTCGTACTGCTCCAGGGAGCCGCCGGCCAGCTCGGTGCATCGGCCGACGTCGCCGCGGGCGGCGGCGATCCAGGCGAGCATGCCCTGCATGCAACCGGCCCGGCTGTGCCGTCCCGTCTCAGTGGTCAGGTGCAGCCCTTCGCTTGCGGTGGCGATGGCGTCGGTGAATCTGCCGAGGAAGATCTCGCTGGTGGCCAGCGTGATGTGGAGCACCGCGAGCTTGCTGATCTCGCCGGCCGTCCGGCATTCGTCGGCGGCGGCGCGGGCGATCTCCCACGCGGTCTGGAAGTCGCCGGTCTGGAGCGCGAAGTAGGCGGCGTTGATGCGGCGCGAGTGCATGCCCGGGGTGATCCGGCTGCTGTTGGCCACCAGCTCCCGCATGACGGGCAGCGCGGTGGCGGGCCCGTCGGTCAGCAGCATCGCCGTGCTGAGGGCGGTCTGTCGGGCCAGGTCGAGATCGTCCTGCGGGCGCAGGTCCAGCCTGCTCAGCCGGGTGGCGGCTGCCACGATGCCGTCCGCGTCGCCGAGACGGTGCGCGTTGCGTGCCGCCTCGACCAGCATCAGTCCTGCGGCGGCACGGTCGTCGTCGGCCACGTCGGCGGCGCCGTTGAGCAGCAGTTCGTGCGCGAGACGCGGTGCGCCCTGGCCGAAGGCGATCCTGGCCCGCAGCGTGGGAAGGGTGGCACGGGCCGACGCGTCCGGCACCAGGCCGGTGGCGGCATCGAGGAGCTGTTGGGCCCGGTGCAGCTGTCCCTCCTCGGTGGCGTCCACGGCGGCTGCGAGCAGCCGCCGTCCCTTGAGTTCCGGATCCTCGCTCAGCTCGGCTGCCCGCTCGAACGCGGCGCAGGCGCTGACGTTCGCGCCTCGCTCTCTGGCCCGGTGAGCTGTCTCCTCCAGGGCTCGTGCCACGCTCTCGTCCAGGCCCGTCGCGGCGGCCGCCAGATGCCAGGCACGCCGGTCCGGATCATCGACCAGCAGGCGAGCCAGGACCGCGTGTACCTCCAGGCGCTGATCGTACGTGCTGAGCTGGAAGGCCGCGGCGCGCATGAGCGGGTGTCGGAATGCCGCCTGCCGGCCGGCGATCCTGATCAGGCCGGCGAGTTCGGCCGCTCCCAGAGCCGCGGGCTCGATGCCGAGTCCGGCACAGGCGTTGGTGATCCTGTCCAGGTCGCCGTCGTCGACGAGGGCGGTGACCAGCAATGCGGTCTGAGCGGGCCGCGGCAGCCGGCCGATGCGGTCGGCATAGGCCAAGCGCAGCCGTTCCGGCAATGGCAACGGGCTGTGGTCATAGGCCGGCACGTCGGCGGTGCGCGGCAGCTCGCGCAGGGCGAGCGGGTTTCCAGCGCTCTCCTGGAGAATCCGCCGGCGCGCCGGTCCGGCCAGTTCCGGGGCTACGTCGGCGAGCACCTGGGCGGCGCTCTGGTCGTCCAGGCCGCCCAGTCGCCGTTCCGGCAGGCCCGCCGGGTCGAAGCCGTCGCGCGCACCGAACACGATCACGACTCCTTCCGCGTGCAGGCGGTGCGCGGCGAAGCACAACGCGCGCGCGGAAGCCTCGTCCAGCCAGTGGGCGTCGTCGACCAGGCACAGCAGCGGCCGGTCCTCGGCCAGCTCCGCCAGCAGCGACAAGACGGCGACGCCCACGTGAAAGCGGTCGTCGGTCCTGGTGGGCGCCAGCCCCAGCGCGCCCGCGAGCGCCACCGCCTGGGGCTCGGGCAACGCGTCCAGGCAGTCGAGCCGGCCGCGCAGGAGCAGGTGGAGGGAGGCGTACGGCAGGTCGGCCTCGGTCTCGATACCCAGACCGCGCAACACGGTCATGTCGTGCGCGCGTTCCCCGGCGTAGGACAGGAGCGAGGTCTTGCCGATCCCCGGCTCGCCCTTGAACACCAGAACGCCGGAACGTCCGGCGCGCGCCTGGTCGAGCAGCACGTCAATGGCCTGCTGATCAGGCTCCCGCCCCCGAAGCATGGGACGAATCCTAGTCGTTTGTCCGGTACCGCCCAGATGTTGGCGTGCCTAGTGTCGTCGTCCATGAATCCCATGCAAGCGGTCGACCTGAGCTCGGTCACCAAACACCACGCCCACGGCGTGACGGCGCTCGACGACGTGTCTATCGTGTTCGGCGCCGGTACGTTCACCGCCGTCATGGGGCCTTCGGGGTCCGGTAAGTCGACGTTGCTGCAGTGCGCCGCCGGGCTGGACCGGCCGACCTCCGGCCGAGTGGTCGTCGACGGGCGGGACCTGGCCACGCTCGGCGACAGGAAGCTGACGCTGCTGCGGCGCGATCGGATCGGGTTCGTCTTCCAGTCCTTCAACCTGCTGCCCTCGCTCACCGCCGCCCAGAATGTCGCGCTGCCGCTGCGCCTGGCCGGCCGCCGGCCCGACACCCGACAGGTACGCCAGAGCCTGGCCTCCGTAGGCCTGGCCGAGCGCATGCACCACCGGCCCGCCGAGATGTCCGGCGGCCAGCAGCAGCGCGTCGCCATCGCCCGCGCTCTGATCACCAGGCCGGCCGTACTGTTCGCCGACGAGCCCACCGGTGCTCTGGACACCGGCACCAGCCGTGACGTGCTGCGGCTGATGCGGGACCTGGTCGACAGGCAGGCTCAGACGATCATCATGGTCACTCACGATCCCGTGGCCGCGTCCTACGCCGACCGCGTGGTGTTCCTGGCCGACGGCCGGGTGTTCGGCGAACTGCGGGATCCGAGCGCCGAGCAGGTCGCGACCAAGATGTTGCAGTTGGAGGCGTCATGCTGAGCATCGCCTGGTCCACCCTGCGTACCCGATCGTTGTCCTTCGTCGGCACCTTTCTCGCCCTGGCGCTCGGCGCGGCCCTGATGGCCGCGCTCGGCCAGGTGCTGGCCTCCAGCCTGTCCTCGCCGGACCGCGTGCCGCAGCGGTACGCCGCCGCCCCCGTCGTGGTGGCGCCCGATGAGCGGCTTACCCTCAGCAGCCCGTACGGCGAGAGCAGCGCGCCGCTGGCCCAGCCACGCGGCCTGGCGCCTGAACTGGCCGACCGGCTGCCCGGGGCCGTGATCGACCGGATCTTCCCCGCGCAGCTCGTGGAAGGGCCGTCCGCCGTGGGCCGTCCCTGGTCCGCCGCCCGTACGGCGCCACAGCGGTTGGTGGCCGGCAGGGCGCCCGCCGGGGAGGGCGAGATCGTCGTCACCGCCGGGGCCCGTGCCGGTCAGCGCGTCCGGGTGGTGACCACCGCGGGGACCAGGACGTACCAGGTGGTGGGGCTGGCCTCGGCGACTTCACAGCCCACGGTGTTCTTCGCCGACGAGCACGCCGCCCGGCTGTCGCCGCGCATCGACGCGCTCGCCCTCTGGCGTCCCGTCGCGGAAGTGCGCGCCGCGTTGGGCCAGGCGGCCGTGCCCCGTTCGGCTCAGCAGGACACACCGCAGGTCTCCAGCCGGGCGATGGTCCTGACCGGTCAGGATCGGGCGCTGCTCGATCCGACCCGCGAAGCGGACGAGCAGGCACGGAACAACGCCAACACGATCATCGGCATCGCCGCCGGTTTCGCCGGATTCATCGCCATCTTCGTGGTCTCCTCCACCTTCGCCTTCGCGGTCGGTCAACGGCAGCGGGAGTTCGCCCTGCTCCGTACCATCGGTGCGACCAGCGGCCAGGTCAGACGCATGGTGTACGGCGAGGCGCTCCTGATCGCGGTCGCCGCCTCCGTGCTCGGCGCGGTGCTCGGCCCGCTGGGTGCCCAGCCGATCCTGCACTGGCTGATCTCGCTCGGGATGGCGCCCGCTTGGCTCACGCCGTCCACCTCGCCCGTGCCGTCCTTCGTGGCCTTCGCCGTCGGGCTGCTGGTCGCCGTGCTCGGCGTGGTCGCCGCCGCCTGGCGCGCCGCCCGGGTACGGCCGGCGGAGGCACTGCGCACTGCTGCGGTGGAACCGAAGGCCATGACGATCGGACGCTGGGTCGCCGGAGGCGGCCTGCTGGCCACCGCGGTCGTCAGCATGACCGTCAACGCCGTCAGTGACCCGGACGGTGCGACCAACAACAAGACGTTCATGCCCGTCGTCATGCTGCTCATCGCCGCTGTCGGGCTGCTCGCCCCGGTCTTCGTCCGCCCGGTCACTGCGCTGCTGGCCGCTCCTCTCGGCCGCTTTCGTGGTGCGGGCGCGCTGGTGGTCGCGGCGTGGGCGGGCGCCTCGGCGCGGCGTACCGCCGCCGTCGCCGCACCGGTCATGGTCACCGTGGCCCTGGCCGCGACCCTGCTCGGAGCCACCGCGATGACCGACGCCACGAAGGCGGCGATGCAGACCACTCCCGTCCGAGCCGACTACGTGGTGGTGCCCACCGGCGCGGTCGGGCTCGACCGGCAACTCCTCGACCGCCTGCGTGACGTGTCCGGCGCCGATGTCGCCACCGTCACCTCGACCAGCCTCTACACACTGGAGGGGGCGGGCACGCAGCTGGTCAGGCGGGCCGCCGAGGCCGTGAACCCAGCCGCACTCACCAGCACCCTGTCGGTCCCCGTCACCGCAGGATCGCTCGCGAAGCTGGGGGACGACACGATCGCCGTCTCGCCCACCTGGGAGCTGAACCTGGGGCAGCGCGTGAGGATGTGGCGGGCCGACGGCAGCCAGGCCACCCTGACAGTCGTCGCGCTGCTCGGCGCCGGCTCACCCGCCGACGCCTACCTCGCCTCGGCCCACGCCCTGTCCGCCCCGCCGTCGGTCGCGTACGTGAAACTGCGCCCCGGCGCCTCTGCCACCGAGGTCCGGCAGGCACTGCAACGGGCCACCGACGGGCACAACGCTCGTGCCCTGACCAAAGCCGCCTGGGCCACCGCCACCAACGACCGTCAGACCTCCGCCAGCCGCCTCGGCCTGTTGGTGGTGCTCGGCATCATGCTGAGCTACACCGTGATCGCCCTGGTCAACACGCTGCTGATGGCGGCCCCGGACCGAGTCGGCGAACACGCCGCCCTGCGCCTGCTCGGTGCGGCCAAGGCTCAGGTGCTGAGGTACGTCATGGCCGAGGCGCTGCTGGTGGTGGCAGTGGGCGTGGTCCTGGCCGCCGTCGCGACCGGGCTCGGACTGCTCGGGCTGTACGCTGCGCTGGCGCAACTCTCCGGGCCCGTGGCCATCGACGTCCCCTGGCAACCGGTCACCGGGCTGATCGGCCTCTGCAGTGTCCTCGCGGTGCTGACGGCCGTACTGCCCGCGACCCGGACCAGGACAGTGGCGACTCCCCGAGGCTGAGCCGCTGCGGCGCGGAACGCGGCACCGGGACGGGGCCCGCCACCAGCTGTTTGTAATGACTTTGTAGCGGCTGTGTAGGGGGTCTCTGGCAGCGGCTCCCAGTCTTGATCGCAGAGGGCGCGATCGGTGCGCCCCCTGAGGAACTGGGAGTTCGTCATGGTCAAGACCACCCGTCGTTACGCGAAGTACGCCGTCAGCACCCTGTCCAGCGCCATCTTCGGTCTGCAGGTCTGACGAACAGCGAGTGATCCCCCGGGAGCCCGCTCCCGGGGGACACCACGACGGGAGGAAAGCGGCGTGTTCGGCACCGCGGTACGCCAGCTCGGCTACGCCTGGTCGATGATGTCGGGGCGCAGGTTCCGGCTGCGGGACGTCTACACGCTGGTCGACGACATGCGCGAGACGCTGGAGACGTTCGGCTCGCCCGGCGAGGGCGCCGACGACCTGATCGCGGGCAACGACCCCGAGCTCCAGGAGGACCTCACCCGGCGGCGGCTGCGGCGCACGGTGGCCCACGCGGCGGCGGAGAGCCCTTACTACCGGCGGTGGTTCGCGGAGCACGGCGTGGACCCGGCCTCGATCACCCCGCAGACCCTGGCCTCGATCGCCCCCACCTCCAAGGCCGACCTGCGCGGCAGGCCGGCGGCGTTCGTCTCCGACCTGGCCAAGCCATCCGTGCTCGCGCACACGACGGGCACGACGGGCACGCCCACGCTCGTGTGGTTCTCCGCCTACGAGATCGAGCTGCTGTCGTGCCTGTCGGCGCTCTCGCTCATGATGTCCGGGAACGTGCGCACGGACGACGTGTGGGCCAACGCGAGCAGCTCGCGGTCCGTTGCGCAGATCCTCACCGAACGGGCCGTCACCCGTACCGGGGCCGTGTTCGCCCATCTGGGCACCATCGACCCGGCCGCCACGCTCGACCGGCTGGCCACTCCGCTGCACGTGCCGGGCAAGCGCGCGCAGATGTCTCACCTCAACGTGCCGGCCTCCCACCTCGCGGCGCTCGTCCAGGAGGCCGAGCGGGGCGGCTGGCGGGCCGCCGACTTCGCGCTGACCACCATCTGGTCCGGCGGCGAGGTCCTCACCGACGCGCTGCGCGAGCGGGCGGAGCACGCGTTCGGGGCCGAGGTCCGCGACGGGTACGGCATGACCGAGATCGCCCCGGTGTCCGGCCGCGTCTGCCCCGACGGTCATCTGCACCTGTCCGCCGACCAGGGCCTGGTCGAGATACTCGGCCCCGAGACCCTGGCCCCCGCCGCTCCCGGCGAGATCGGCACGATCGTCGTGACGCCGTACTCCACGTTTCGCGACACGACGCTCCTGCTCAGGTACGTCACCGGCGACCTCGTCCAGGTTCTGGCCGAGGCCCCGACGTGCGCCCTCGCCGCCCTGCCCGCCACCTCGCGGGTGCTCGGCCGCCGGTCGCCCGGCGGGCTGACCACGCGTGACGTGCTGGACCTGCTGCAGGCCGAGCACGCGCTGCCGCTGCCCACCCGCTACGCCCTGGAGGGCACCATCCTGTACGTCGTCGCGGGCAAGGCCGAGCAGGGCCTGCTCGGCCGGCTGGAGGAGCGCGCCCACGGGCTGCCCCTGACCGGCATCGTTCTGGTCGAGACCGCCGAGGACCTGCCCACGCCCTGCCGGCTGCGCACGGACCTGCTGGAGATCAGCTTCGAGCGAGGACTGTGATGACCCCGTACGTGCTCGCCCTGTACGCCCTCGTCGCTCTGGCCGTCGCGCTCACCGCCGCGTACCTGCGCCGTTACGTCATGCCCAGACCGCCGGTCGGCCGGATGGTGGGTGCGGACATCGCGGTCATGGTGGTGACGCTGGTCGTGATGCCGTTCGCGTACCTGCACCTGCCCACGGGCGTCGTCGTGTCGATCTTCGGGCTTGTGGTCCTGACGTTGACCCAGCTCACCCTCGCCCCCGTGCTGGGCGGCCGGTGGGGCATGATCGCCGCCCTGCTCCTGTGCGCCGCCGACGTCACCGCCTTCGCGCTGGGATGGCCGGCCGCGCTCCTGGTGATCAACGACGCCCTGCTGATCCTGCTCGTCGTCGGCGTGGTGAACATGTGGGTGCAGGCGGCGATCACGCCCGCGCAGGTGGCCGCCCTGGCCGCCGCCCTCACCCTGTACGACACGCTGGCCACCGGGCTGACGTCGCTCACCGCCGACTTCGTCCAGCGGATGCAGGGGCTGCCGTTCGCGCCCGTGCTGGCCTCCTCCTACGGCGACGATCCCGCCCTCATCGGGCTCGGCGACTGCCTGATGTTGTCGATCTGGCCGGTGGTGGCGCTGCGGGCGTACGGGAAGGCGGCCGCGTGGTGCGCCGCCGGTCTGGAGGCCGTCCTGCTGGCTCTGTCCATCGCCTTCGTCCTGTCCCATGGCCGGCTGCTGCCGCTGCTGACCGTGCTCGGGCCGCTGATCGTCGTGCAGTGGCTGTACTGGCGGCGGTGGCAGGCCCGCCGGACGCCCGCCCCGGCCCGGCCGGAGGTGAACCGGGCGCTGGAGGTGGCCGACGCGCCCGCCGGGATGTGGGCCGCCCTGTCGCCCGAGGGCGTGCTGGTCGCCGAGGGCGCCACACCGGGGCTGGCGCGAAAGGAGGCCAGGCTGGCGGGAACGCAGGGCGTGCCGGTCGTGTGGCGGCTCGGCGAATAGCGTGGGTCAGGGCGTCAGGAACGCGGCCACCTCCCGTCCCTCCGCCGCGTCGCCGAACAGGGCGAGGGAGCCGCGCCACGCCGCCACCGCCTCCTCGTGCCGCCCCAGCAGGGCGTAGGCCCGGCCCAGCTCCCTGAGAATGCGGGCTCGCCACACCGAAGGCCCGTCGCCGCCGAGCCGTTCCAGCGCGGTCCGCAGGTCCGCCACCGCCCGGTGGGGCTCGCCCTGGCGCAGGTGCACGACGCCGAGCGTGTGCCCGGCCAGCGCCTCGCCGAGGGTGTCGCCGCTCACCACGAACAGCCGCAGGCTCGCCGCCAGTGTCTCGGTCGCCTCGTCGAAGCGGCCCAGCGCACCCAGTGCCTCCCCCAGCCGGCGCAGCGCCTTGCTCGTCTCGGCGCGATCGCCGAGCGCCTGCGCCGTCAGCAGGCCCTCCCGGTAGCGGACGACGGCCTCCGCCGTCTCGCCCCGCTGGTGGAGGGCGGTGCCGAGGCCGCGCAGCAGGTTGCCGCGGATGGCGTAGTCGTCCTTCTCGGTCACCTCCAGCCGCGCCCTGGCGATCTCCACGGCCCGCCCGTGCTCACCGCGCTCGACGTGGATCCAGACAGGCCAGGTCCACGCGTACGCCAGCCCGGCGGCGTCGCCGTGAGCCGCCATCAGGTCGAGGCAGGCGTACGCGTCGGCCAGCGCCTCGTCCAAATGGCCGATGCCGTGCCGCGCGGCGGCCCTGACGATCAGCGCGTACGCCGCTCCATGCCTGTCGCCGGCGCGGCCGAACTCCGCCAGAAGCACGCCGCACATGGCCTCGGCCGACGGGAACCGACCCCATTCGATCTCCACGGTGGCCAGCAGCAGCCGGGCCCGCAGCGCGGCGCGCCCATCGCCCAGCCCGATCACGATCCGCTGGACCCGCTCGGCGTCGGCCAGGAACCGATCCATGATCAAATAGCTGGTGAGGTGGTGCCCCAGCTCGGCCGCCACGTCGTTCAGGCCCAGCTCGGCGGCGGTGCTGAGGGCGAGCATCAGCGTACGGCGCTCGGCCGCCAGCCACATCTCGCTCACCCGTACGTCGGGCGCCGGCCCCTCCTCCGGCTCGCGCTCGTACGGCGGGGCCAGCAGGATCGGCAGGCGGCGCGTGGCGGCCCGGGTACGCCGCAGGCATTCCAGGACGTGCCAGGTGAGCGCCGCACGCCGCCCCTCGGGGGTCTCCTCCGCCTGCGCCCGTTCCCGCGCGTACACCCGCAGCAGGTCGTGCAGCCGGTAGCGGGGCTGTCCGGCCCCGTCCACCTCGGTCGAGGTGAGCATGCCCCGCGCGACCAGCGTCTCCAGCGCCGCATCCGCCTCCAGCGCGAGCTTGTCCGCGTCCGCCTCCAGCACGGCCGCCCCCGGCTCGTGCGCATCGGCCTCCAGCGCGGCCGCCCCCGGCTTGTCCGCATCGCCGTCCGAGCCAGGCGGTCCGGCGGGCGCCGCGTCCGTTTCCGTGGCGGGTCGTCTGAGGAGGGCCGCGACCGACCACTCCGCCACGCTGTCCAGCCCGGCCAGGCCCAGCAGCCGGAACGCGCGCCTGGCCGGATCCGGCAGCGCCGCGTAGCTCGGCTCGAACGTCGCGCGCACGTCCAGCCCGCCGACGACCAGCTCGTCCAGGCCCCGTCCGGCCAGCCGGGTGGCGAACTCGCTGACCGGCCAGACCGGCCGGGTGGCCAGGCGGGCTCCCGCGACCCGGATGGCCAGCGGCAACCGGCCGCAGGAACGCAGGATCTGCTCGGCCGCGCCGGGCGCCGAACCGATGCGGTCCGGACCCGCCACGCGTTCCAGCAGGAGCCTGGCGTCCTTCTCGTCAGGGAGGTCGAGCGTGAGCCGTACGGCACCTTCCAGGGCGGGCAGCGGAGAGCGGGAGGTCACCAGGACGGCGCCGCGTGCGGTGCCCGGCAGCAGATGGCGGAGCTGGTCCTCCTCGACGGCGTCGTCCAGCACGAGGAGCACCGCCCAGTCGGCCAGCCGCTGACGCAGCAGTGCCGCGCGTTCCTCGACCGGGACGGGGATGAGCGCGCCGTCGAGGCCGAGCGAGCGCAGCAGCACGTCCAGCAGCTCGCCGGGCTCCCGGGGACCGCGCGCGTCCCGTCCGAGCCGGACGAAGAGCTGCCCGTCGGGATAGTCGGCTCGTAACAGGTGCGCCAGTCGTACGGCGAGCGTGGTCTTGCCCACCCCGGGCAGACCGGACACGACCACGATGGGCGGACCGAGCCGATCCGCGCCCGCCCGCAGCAGCCCCAGCAGCTCGGCTATCTCTCCCGCACGCCCGACGAAGTCCGCGGTATCGCCGGGTAACTGGCACAGCCCCCGGAACGCCATCGGCCGCGCGCCCGCTTCGACGTCCGCGGAAGGCGGCATGCCCTGCCGGTCGGCGTCTGCGGCCGGCGGCGGCGAATGACGACCGCCCTCTCCTGTCGGTGGCGGCGAGTGGCGCCCGGCCTCTCCGGCCGGTGGCGAGTGATGATCGGCCTCGCCGGGGAGCAGCGGCGAACGGCGATCGGCGTCGCCGGAGAGCAGCGCGGCGTGCAGGCGGCGCAGTTCCGGGCCCGGCTCGATGCCCAGCTCGGCCACCAGCAGCTCACGCGCCTCGCGGAAGGCGTCGAGGGCCTCGTCCCGCCGCCCGCTGCGGTGCAGGGCGACCACGAGCTGCTCTCGCAACCGCTCACGCAGCGGGTGGGCGGCGACGAGGGTACGCAGTTCGGCGGCGAGCCCGTCGTGGCCGAGCGCGAGCCGTACGTCGATCCACTCCGATCTGGCCACCGCCAGCTGCTCCTCCAGCTCGGTGATCCGCGGCGCCACGGCCCCGCTGAGCGGTACGTCCTCGGCCGGGGTTCCGCGCCACAACGCGACCGCGGCCGCGTACTCCCGTTCGGCCGCCACCAGGTCGCCGTTCGCCCGTGTCCTGCGCGCCCGGCGTACGCCCTCCTCGAACACCAGCAGGTCCAGACGCTCCGGCGGGACCTCGCAGGCGTACCCCGACCCCTCGGTCCCCAGCCACAGGCCGCTGCCCTCCAGGGAGCGGCGGAGCTGATGGACGTAGGTCTGGACGTTGGACAGTGCCGAGCGGGGCGGGTCGTCCCAGAGGGCGCCGATCAGGCGTTCGGTGGAAACGGTCGCGTTCGGGTGGAGCAGCAGGACCCCGATCACGGCCCGCTGCTTCCGGCTGAGACGGATCCGGCCGCCGGGACCATTGAGGCGAATGGTGCCCAGGATCGCGAAGTCCACCGGTCCTCCCTCGTGCGTGATCGGATGATCAGCTTTCCGGAAGGCAGTACACCTCTGGTGACACCCATTTGACAAACGCGGCAAAGCCGGACGATCAGCGACGGCCGGTGTCGGGTGCCATCAGCCGTGATCGGCCCAGGGGAACAATGGAACAGCGGTTGGCTCTACCCGGGAGTAACCAGTTCGAGCTGGTAGCCCGCTCAGGGTTTCGGTCGCGGGTGAGCGCAAGGCTCTGAGACCAGAATGGCGGACACTCCGACGCGGCGTCCTCCTCCCAACCGTCAAGTAGACCGATCGGTACAGGCCGCGCAGGGTCCGCGCCGGACAGCGCGGAGACCGAGGTCCCGGCCGGCGGAGGTGCCCATGGCCGCGAACGCCGGCCACCAGATGGACGGCGGCCGCGGGCCCGCGTTCTTCGCTCATGGCAGAGGTCTTCCATCGAGCCTGGCCGAGGCCTCGCCGAACACCGCCTGGCCGGCCTGGGCGAGGAAGTCGCCGGGAAAGCCCAGGGTGAAGTCGGTGGCCGCCTCCAGGCGTCGTACGGCGTGGTCGGGCAGGGTGAGGTCCAGGGCGCCGAGGGTCTCTTGGAGTTGCGCCGCGTTCCTGGCGCCCAGGATCGGGTGCACGGCGGACGATCGCGCCCGGGTCCAGGCGATGGCCACCTGCGCGGAGGTGGCGCCGAGTTCGTCGGCGACCTCCCGTACGGCCTGGGCGACGGCGTGCTCGCGGGCTCCGAGGGAGCGCGGGCTGACCCGCGTGCCGGCTTGCGGCCCACCGGCGGAGGTGAACTTGCCCGACAGGACGCCGTGGGCAAGCGGTCCCCAGGCGGCGACCGTCAGGTCGAGCGCCTGGGCCATGGGCAGCAGCTCGCGTTCGATGTCCCGGTTGAGCAGGCTGTAAGGAGCCTGCAGGGCCGCGAACGGGGTCCAGCCGCGCCACTCGGCCAGGGTGTTGGCCTGCGCGATGACCCACGCCGGCGCGTCGGACATGCCGATATGGAGGATCTTCCCGGCGCGGACGGCGTCGTCCAGCGCCCGCATGGTCTCCTGGATCGGGGTGTGCCGGTCCCACAGATTGACCCAGTACAGGTCGAGATAGTCGGTACGCAACCGGCGCAGGCTGGCTTCCAGGGACAGGGTGAGGTTCTTGCGGTGACTGCCCGCGGCGTTGGGATCACTGCCGTCGCGTGCGACGGTGTACTTGCTGGCCAGCACGAACCTGTCACGGCGGCCGGTCAGCAGTTCGCCGAGGATGGTCTCGCTGCGCCCGCCCGAGTAGAAGTTCGCGGTGTCGATGAGGTTGCCGCCGGCCTCGCCGTACAGGTCCACGATGCGGCGGGCCTCCTGGGGCGAGGCGCCGATCTCTTCCTCGCCGAAGGTCATCGCGCCGAGGAAGACCTCCGAGACCCGCAGTCCGGTACGGCCCAGCAGCCGGTATCGCATGCTCATGCGCTCACCGCCTGACCGGTTTCCTGGCGCAGCGGCTGCAGCGCCCGGGACCAGGCGATGACCTCGTCGAGCAACTCGTTCAGGGCCGGCTCCTGGTGTGGGCCGGGGGCGAGGGTGCCGGGCTCGGCCGGGTCGGTGATCTCGAAGTCGGTGAAGGCCGACAGCGCGACCTGAGTGCGCACGTTGGCGACCTGGAGTTCGGTCATGACGTGCCGCAGGTGCTCCACGGCGCGCACGCCGCCGTGGACGCCGTGGCTGACGAACCCGGCGGCCTTGTTGTTCCACTCGGCGAACAGGAAGTCGATGGCGTTCTTCAGCGCGGCCGGGGCCGAGTGGTTGTACTCGGGGGTGACGAACACGAACCCGTCGAAGGAGGCGATGGTCTCGGCCCACCGGTTGGTGTGCGGGTGACGGTAGTCGCCGAACAGGGCGGGCAGCGGCTCGTCCAGTACCGACAGGCCGCATTCGGCCAGGTCGACGACCTCGAAGGCGGCCTGTCCCGCCATGACGGCGGGGTGATGGGCGGCGACTTCGGCGACCCAGCGGGCCGCTACGGCGGTCCGGCGCCGCGGACGGGTGCTGCCGACGACAATGGCGATCCTGATCATGCGTGGCTCTCCTCACAAGATGCCGCCCGGGTGCGACACGAGGTAAAGTACAACGTGTATGGCAAAAATTACAACGCTCCTTGTAAAATTGCTGGAAGGCCCCATATGACCACGGAAGACAGCACGACACCCCGCCCTCACCGAGGGCCGACCGGCAAACGGCAGGCGATCCTGGACGGCGCCCTGACGGTGTTCGCCCGCGACGGATACACCCGCGCCAGCGTGGACGCGATCGCGTCCGAGGCAGGAGTGTCCACCCGGACCATCTACAACCACTTCACCGACAAGGCCGAACTGTTTCGCGTCGTGATCCAGGAAAGCGCCGAACAGGCCGCCGACATCCAGATCGCGATCATCGACCGCCACCTGCGCAAGGTCACCGACGTGGAGACCGACCTCATCGACTTCGGACGGGACTGGGTGACACCGAGGCCCGACAGCGCCGCCCACTTCTCCCTGGTCAGACAGATCAACGCCGAAGCGGACCACATCCCCAAGGAAGCCATCGACGCCTGGCAGGAGACCGGACCACGGCGGGTCCGCCGCGAACTGGCCGCCCACCTGCGTCGGTTGGCGAACCGAGGGATGCTCCGCATCGACGACCCCGACCGCGCGGCGCTACACCTGCTCCTGCTGGTCTCAGCCGGGTTGCCGGCGCATCACACCACCCTGTCCGCCGAGAAGATCACCGAGACGGTCACCGCGGGCGTCCACGCCTTCCTGTACGGTCACCTGCACCACAGCGGCACGCCCGGACACGAGTGACACCTGACTCGAATGGCGCGAAGACGGTGTGCAGCCGCTGACGCGAGCCGAAGAGGGCCTCTTGAGCAGAACTCGAGCCGGGATCGGGGTCCTCTGGCTGCCGACCTCAGGCTCCACGTCCCGAGGCTTGGCATGTACTTCGCGCTCGGTACTGGCATCAGCGCCCAGCAGCGCCTTGGCCTGCCGCCAGATGCGGTTGCCGTGCCGGTCGAACTGCAGCGTGGCGACCCGGTCGGCGGCCTCGCGGCGCCGCGTCTCCCGCACTGGGGATATCAAAACCGTCCGAATGCATGCCCTGTTGGCCTGTTCTGGTAGCGAAGGTGGACGACGTCGCGCCTCCGCTGGCCGAGATACCAGTCGGCGGCCTCGTCCGTGTCGATGGTCGCCCGCAGCATGCCCTTGCCGGTGGCGGGCACCTCGGCGAGGCTCTCTCCGCGAGGGGAGATGATCATGCTGGGGCAGTGCTGGTGAGGATCGGCGACGTTGGCCGCGAAGACAAACCGCTGGTTCTCTGCGGCCCGGCTGATCAGGTGGCTTCGCCAAACTCCAGCCGGCTCGGTGAGGTTGGCGGCGTGGGTGAGGTAGATGAAAGCCTGTGCTCCTGCGTCGGCCAGGTACTGCCACTGTTCGGGAAAGCGGATCTCGCGGCAGAGCTGGACGCCGACGGTGAGAGGGCCGTTGGCCAGGTGAAGTTGGAGCGCGGGGAGCTCGGATCCGGCCTGCAGCAGGCCGCGCTCGTTCATCGCCAAATTGATCTTCCGATAGGTCCATCTGGTGCCGTGTGGCGAGAGGTAGAGGGCGGCGTTCCACCAGGCGCCGTGCTCGAACAGCAGCGAGCCGCAGAACAGGTGCACCGCTTTCGCACGCACCAACGTGGCGAGATCGTCGATGGCGCGGGCGAGCGTCGTGGGGTCGAGATGGTGGAGAACCGACAGGTCAGAGCCGTAACCCGACAGGGCGCCCTCCGGGAGCACAACGATCTCGTCCGGCTGGCTGTCGGCCAGGACCGCCGCGATGGTCGACAGATTCTCTGCGATGTCCCAGGTGATGGGGATCTGCGCGACCGTTATCGATGCTTTCATGAGTCCTTCCTTCGGCGGCTGACGCTGGCGGCGTAGGTCATCCAGTCGCCGGAGGCTGGTTGCCAGGCGACGGCGACGTCGATCTGGATGCCGAGCATGCGGGCGAGTCTGTCGGAGTCGAGGTCGCCGTGCACCGCGGTCACGGGATCTTGCCCTGCGTGGCAGTGGGGCATCCGTGACGACGGCTCGTTCGGCCAGGAGTCATCCCTGGTCGGGCTGTATGGGCCGTTTTCGGCGGAGACCGCAGCCGGCGGGGGGCTTGTCAGTGCTCATCGGGAAGCGTTCCGCTTCGGAGGAGGTGCTCATGGGCGTCGTGGAAGAGGACGAGCAGGCCGACGGCCAGGGCGCAGCCGTGAGGGCGGTGTGCTCGTCCTCGCCGGATCTGCCGGCCCTGGTGGTGCAGCACCACGGCGCCGTCCAGCAGCCGGGCGACGGCAACGCTCGCCTCGGGCAGCCTCACCCCGCGTACGCCGTCGCCGAGGTCGCCGCTGAGGTCAGCCGGCTCGGGGCAGCACCAGCCCGGCGGCAACCGGCGCGTCCGGTGCTCGGCCAGGGTCTGCTCCGCTCGCGCAGAGCGTCGTCGCGCGCCTGCTCGGCTGCGCCCGACGGGCTGTCGCCTTCATCAGCGGCCCACCCGTCAGCCGTCAGGCCAGTGCCCCCTCGAAGACCGCACGGTGCTCGTAGACGAAGTGGCGTTCCCGCCTGCTCCAGGCAATCCGGTCAGCCAGCACCTCCGGCGCAGCTGGAGCAGTCTCCGGATGCGTCGCAAGCTCCGCCCAGAAACGAACATTGCGCGATTGCCGCTCCAGGACGCAGTCCGTCAACGCGCGGCGCTCTGTCTCCCGCAGACCGTACGTGTCGGCGATGAGGCGCACCTGCGCCGCCTGGTCCTCCAGCGCCACGGCCTGTTTCGATGAGATGGACCAGGTCCAGGCCATGTACGCGACGTCTTCAAGGCGGCCCCCAGGAGCGGCCTGCTCGAAGTCGATGAACGCAACCGGCATTCCGTTCCGGAAGACCGCGTTGTTGGGGCCGGGAACTTCTCAGGGACGTCACCCGCGATATAGGTGAACATGTCTTTGCCGTCTACTGGGCCGAGATACCTCGGGGCGCCGACGAAGTTCTGTTGATCGAAGATTCTCAGAAGTGACGCCATGAATTCGGAGGAACCCGAGACGGGTCGCAAGACCGTATCGTGCCTGCGGAGGACTTCCGAGGCCATGCGTCCTCCGGTTAGTACAACCGCGCCATCAGACATGTCCGTCATTGTCGCCACTCCCCCACCTTGATCACCGCACGCGGTGTCTGCCTCTCCGCCACGGCGAATCGTCCGGCCGGAGAAGGTACATCAGTCATGAGCGGACTCTCTGCCCGTTCCATCGCGATGGGCGCTGTGTGACGTCATGACTGTTGCCGGCGCGACCTCGGCGCCCTCGACCGGGTCGTCAACGGTTGGGGAAACTGCGGGAGTGTGCGGCCCCGCCGGGAAGCTGGGGCCGCACCGCATTCGTCAGACGCGGGTCGAGGGGCTGTAGCCGTGGTAGCGGACAGTGTTGTTGAGGAACGCCCACACATGGGACCTGACCAGCGTGCCCACGGGGATGCTCGCGTAGCAGGTCGTCGAGTAGGTGTCCTTCGCCGTGCACGCGACGACCTGGACCCATTCGCCGCGGTAGTACTTCTCGATGCTGCCCCTGATGCGCCAGTTGCCGAGGTCGGTGAAGTCCTGGACCTTCAGGTACGTCTGCCCGCCGCTCGGGCCGAGGTGGGCCTCGCCGTAGACGCTTCCGCCGCCCACGGTGGTGGCGACCACGTAACCCGTCGCGGCTGACGCCTGCGCCGGGACGCTGGTCAGAGACAGGGCAAGGACGGACGCCGCGAGGGCGGGAAGCAGTTTCTTGATCTTCACGGGGGAATCATCCAGGGATAACCACCCATATGTCCATAGGTGGGTGATTAGTCCGTGGCGCGGCCCATCCTGGCCCACCGCTCGCGAACCTGTCCTCAGCCGCCAGGTAGCGGCATCAAGGACCAAGCTTAGGTTCGGGCCGTGCGCGCCTGAACCTTGGTGCAGGCGACCCCGGCGGCCGTCGAGCTGGACCACCGGAGCCGCTGGCGCGCGGCGAGGAGGCCACCCGCCGCTCCCGGGGCACACGCCCGAATGGACGCCCAGTGTGCACAAATCAGGGCCCGCCATGAGGACGGCACGTGCAGCGGCGGCATGGGCCGCTGAGGAGTAGGCGCGCGCCAGGCCCTGGGCAGGTCCGCCGCGCCAGCCGGGCCTCCACGGGCTGCAGCCCATGGTCATCGCGGCTGGAGGTCCGTATCGAAGCAGTGCTCCCAGCTTGACCGCCGGCACCGGATCGGTGGCCATCCGGTCTCTGCCAGTACCCGGTGTGCCGGTTCCTGGGCAAACTCCTCACCCGTCCTGCCTCGGGAAAACCTCGTAGCCGGGGGTGAGGACGCGGCCGGGGTCATACGCCCGCTTGGCGGCGGCGAGCCGGTCCCACACCGGACCGAAGTGGGCCTGCCAGTCGAGGGCGGACATGGGCAGGGCGCTGGCCGGGTTGAGCATGCCGCCCGCCGCGACGACCCGCTCATACACGGCGCGGTTACCGGCCACCATGGCGGCGACCATGTCGGCGGGGCCCGGTGTCGGATATCGCATGAGGTTCATCGCGAACGCCACCGGCTCCGCGGGGAGCCGGAACAGCGGGCTGCGTACGGCATTCGTCCGCAGCGGCAGGACCGAGACGACGCCGTGGTCGCCGGGGTCGCCGACGGTGAGCCCGGCGAGCGTCTCGGCCAGGACCGCACCCGCGCGGGACGCCCCGATGAAGGTGAACAGCCATGGGTGCGGGGAATCCCAGCGCCCGGCGTCGCGCAGGGCGTTCTCCAGGGGCGTGAACCGGTCGGTGTAGGTGCGGTAGTCGTGTGTGCCGATGGTCGCCTTCGCGCGGTCGTCGGCGAGTCCCGCGAGCATGGCGTCGTCGTCGGGCACCTCGCCGGAGAACAGCGCCGCCCCGTCGACGAGGTAGGTCCAGCCGCCTTCCCGGCCGGGGACGGCGCGGCCCTGGAGGTAGTCCCATCTGCCCTCGTCGAGGAGCAGGCGCTGGTCGGTGAGCATCGCGTCGAGGTCGGAGTAGAGGAGCTGGTACCTGCGGACGGACTCTGGCGCCGGCGTCAGTCGCAGGGTCGCCCGCGTGATGACGCCCACCTGGCCGAGTCCGGCGCGCACGGCGTCGAACAGGTCCGGGTGCTCGTCGGGTGAGCAGGTGCGGACGTGTCCGTCGCCGGTGACGACCTCGAGCGCGAGCACGGAGTCGCTCATGACGCCGTGCCGCCAGCTGGTGCCGCCGACGCCGCCGACGGTGACGGTGCCGCCGATCGTCAGGTCGAGGTACTCGGGGAGGACCGGTGGGGTGCGGCCGTCGCGGAGCGCGGCCGTGAGGACGTTGCGCCAGGTCGCGCCCGCGTCGACGACGATCCGGTCCGCGCCGACATGGTGGATCGTGTTGTGCCCGGACATGTCGACGACAACGCCGCGCTCGACCTGGGACCGGCCGTACACCGAGTGCCGCGCGCCCTGAACAGCGACCTGCCTGCCGGCGCCGGCCACCCACCGCACGACGGCGGCGACGTCGGCGACCGAGCCCGGGCGGAGCACCGCCTCGGGGACGGTGTGCACGACGTGACCGAAGTCCGCCGCGGCCCGCTCGCGGGTCGCCGGGTCACGCACGAGCTCGCCGTCGAGCGGGGGCTGGTCGAGGTCCTGGGGGTACCAGCGGAGTTCGACGGTGTTGCCGTCGGGGTCGCGGACGTAGATCGACTGGCCGTCGCCGCGGGCGCCCGAGCGGACAACCGGGCCCTGGACCACGTCGAGCACTCCGGCGTCGATGACCGCCGACCAGTCGAGCGGCGCCACGACCAGACAGATGTGGTCCACGTTGGACTCCCCGCGCGGACGTTCGACGAGGTCGATGATCGTGGCCGCGTCGATACGGACCGAAGGGAAGGAGACCTGGCCGCGGCGCCACTTGTCGACCCGCTCGGCCTCGAGGCCCAGGATGTCGCTGTAGAACCGCAGCGAGCGGTCGACGTCCTCGACGTTCAGGACGATGTGGTCCAGTGCCGTCACGCGGATCGCCCCGTTGTGCGTGCTGGTGTTCACGTGTGCCCCTCTCAGGCGTGCGCGGCGTCGCGGTGCGAGCTGAAGGCGGTCAGTAGTGCGGTCGCCGTCAGCGCGACGCCGAACCACACCGCGCCCGTGGTCCCGAAGCCGTCCGCGAACAGCCCGCCCAGCAGCGCGCCGAGCGCGATCGAGATGTTGTAGCCCATGGTGTTGAGCGACATGGCGGCCTCGAAGGTGTCCGGGGCCGCGGCGAGCATCATGTTGACCTGACAGAGGTTGGCGGCGCCGAAGGACAACCCCCATATCACCACGGCGACCGCCAGACCCGCCGGGCTGTCGCCGATCACCAGGAGTAGCAGCAGCGAGGCGACGAGCCCGGTGCAGGCGCCTACGAACGTCGCGCGCATGTTCTTGTTGACCGTGTGCCCGGCGACGAAGTTGCCGACCGCGCCGCCGACCCCGAAGACGATCAGCAGCCCGGTCACCCACGCCGCCGACGCCCCGGCACGCTGCTCCATGAAGGGGCGGATGAACGTGTACGCCCCGAAGTGCCCGAGCACGTACAGCGCGACGGTGATCATCACGACCCGCAGCCGCCCGTTCCGGATCGGCAGCGCGAACACCTCCCGCACCGGGATGGCGCTCTGGGACGGCAGCGACGGAAGCGTGAGCACGACGGCGAGGAGCACGGCCAGGCTCAGGCCGCTCCAGATGAGGAACGTGGTGCGCCAGTCGGTGAGGCTCTCGATGAGCGTGCCCAGCGGCATGCCCACGACGGTGGCGATCGACATGCCGGAGAGCACGACCGCGGCGGCCTTGCTGGCCTTCTCGCCGGGGACGAGCCGCATCGCCATGGCGACGCCGATCGCCCAGAACACGCCGTGTGCGAACCCGGTGACGAGCCGGGCGGCCAGGACGATCGGGAAGTTCGGCGACACGGCCGTGACGAGGTTGCCGAGTGCCATGATCACCAGCAGCATGGCGAGGAGAGCACGGCGGTTCACCGTACGGCTCCACGCGACCAGGAACGGCACCCCCACGCCCGCGGAGATGCCGTACAGCGTCACCATCATGCCCGCGAGGCTGACGGAGACGGACAGTCCCGCGCTGACCGGGGTGAGCAGCCCGACGGGCATCAGCTCGGTGGTGACGAAGACGAACAGGCTCGCGGTGATGGCCGCGACGCCCAGCCACGCCCGCAACCGTGAGCGTGATTCAGTACTGACAGTGGTCATGCGTGTCCTTACGAACATCCCCGCACGAGCGGGGAAGAGTGCGAGGTCAGGAGAAGCTGGGTTCGCGGTCGCGGCCGCGCTTCAGCTCGAAGAACCCGTCCGTCGCGGCGACGGTGACGACGCCGTCCCAGAGCGCGCCCGCGGCCTCGCCGCGCGGCGCCGGGGTGATGACGGGACCGAAGAAGGCGATCCGGTCGCCGGCGGGACCGGGAACGTGGATGACAGGGGTGCCCACCTCGCCGCCGACCGGAGCCATCCCCGCGTGGTGGCCGGCGCGCAACGCCGTGTCGTAGCGGGTGCCCTCCGCCGCGTCGACAAGCGTGTCCGGCAGGGCGACGGCACGCAGCGCGACGAGCATCATGTCCCGGCCCAGCCCGGCGCCCTCGAGATGAATCCGCGCTCCCATCGCCTCGTACAGCGGGCGCAGCACCGCTTCCCCGTACTGTTGCGCCGCGGCGACGCACACCCGCACCGGACCCCAGCCCTCGATCTGCGCCTGCCGGTACTTCTCCGGCACCTCCCGGTTCTCGTTGAGCACCGAGAGGCTCATGATGTGGAACCGTGTCCGCACGGGCCGGACCCGCTCGACCTCCAGCAGCCACCGCGACGTGATCCAGGCCCACGGACAGCGCGGATCGACCCAGACGTCGATCGCGGTCACTTTCTCTGGCGCATTGGCCATGACGATCCGTTCACCTCCGAAGTTCCGATGGTGGCCCTGCCACGACTCGAGTCTTGCGGCGCGCCGGCGATGAGTCCAACGCATTGTTGTCACTTCAGCGATGCCGATCCATCATTGATCCATGGAACTCCAGCAGATGCGTTACGTCCTCGCCGTCGCCGAGACGAACAGCTTCACCCGGGCGGCGGAGCAGTGCCTGGTCGTCCAGTCGGCGCTGAGCCGCCAGATCGCCAGCCTCGAACGAGAACTGGGCGCGCGGCTGTTCGAGCGCACCAGCCGCCACGTGCGCATCACCCCGGCCGGGAAGGCGTTCGTGGCCGCGGCCCGCGAGAGCCTCAACGCCGCGGAGCGGGCGGCCGCCGACGTCGCCGCGGTGACCGGCGAGGTGCGCGGCAGGCTCGCCCTCGGCCTCATCCCCACCGTGGCCGCCGTCGACATCCCCGACGCACTGAGCCGGTTCCGCGACAGATATCCCCAGGTCCAGCTGAACATCCGGGTCGGCGGCAGCGAAGAGCTCACCGAGCAGGTCAGACAGGGCAGGATCGAGGTCGCATTCCTCGGCTTGCCCACCAGCGCGCGACCGGTGGGCGTCAACGCCCGTGAACTCGCCCGGGACCGGCTGGTCGCCGTCGTCGCCCCCGACCACCCGCTGGTGGGCGAACCGGCCGTCGACCTCGCCCGGCTCTCTACCGAGACCTTCATCGACCTGCCCCCGCACTCGGCCGCGCGGGCGCAGTCGGACGAGGCGTTCGCCGCCGCGGGTCTGAGCCGTGAGGTCGCGTTCGAGGTCACCACCGCGGACTTCATGATGGCCCGGCTCGTGCGGAAGGGGCTGGCGATCGCGCTGCTGCCCTCGGCCTACGTCCCCCACCTGACCGGTCTGGCCACCATCGAGATCACCAACGCACCCATGCGCGTCGAGTACCTCATCTGGAGCGGCGTCGGACGTACCCCGGCGGCGATCGCGTTCCTCGACCTGCTGGACCTGCCGGACCGCTGACTCTCGGGGCTGCGGTGCAGGACGAACACTGCGCATGCCGATGGCTACATCCGCCAAGGTCATGGATGTGCTTCGCCTGGCCTACCTGACCGTCACGAACGCTTTCGCCGCGCTGCGATCACCACCCAAGGGCGATCGGGACACGGACGTGGAGCTTCTCGTCCTGCGTCACCAGATCACCGTCCTGGAACGCCGGCTCGGCGCTGACATCAGAGTGAGATGCGCACCTGAGGATCGGGCCTTTCTCGCCGCGCTAACAAGGCGCAGGATGAGAATGCGGATGGAGCGGACCGTGGGCGGGCGGCCCACTTCGGCCTGCGCACCCCACCGCAAATTGGGTCGCCCAGGCGATAAGGAACCTGGTGACGGACCTGGACCATGCGAGTTGTCGGGCGCGCTTTCTGCTCCGAGATCGGGGCGGGAAGTTCCCCGCCTTCAAGATCCTCACCGAGGCCGGCATCAAGACGGTGCCTCGGTACGTCCGGTGACAACGTCGCGCAATTCAATGGCAGGGCGATATCTATGGCTTTTTGCCGCCCGAGGGTTCGAGGGTGCGGCCGAATATCCGGGTTTCCACATCGTGTGGGCCGAAGGGATGGGTGGCAACGAGCTGGCCCGGCGGCTCGGCGCCGATCCGAACAATGCTCACCGGTGCGGCCTGGACCTGGCCGCGACCCCGCTCGCCGAGGTGCACGTCCCGGTGCGCATCCCCACGGGCTTCCACGGCAACCGGATCCCAGGCTGACCCAGGCCACCGGGTCACGCGAGCTTGAGCAGTAGTCCGGTGAGCTCGGCCGGCATGGTGATCATGCAGTCGTGGCCCGTCGGCAGCTCCCACACCTGTGCGGGGCTGCCGTTGGGCTGCGTCGCCGGAACGGGCCGCCGAGTGATGCCCTCCGGTACGCCCGCGACGCAGTGGATGTGCGTCCGCGGGATCGCGTGCGTGGCGGGGTTGTCCAGTCGGACCGGCTGCTGGAGGCAGAGCGCCGGCTGGTCCGACAGCATCGCCCGCAGCCAGGCCACGTCCGCCGGGTCGGTGACCCCGAACAGGCCCAGGGGCGGCGGCAGCTCGGGCATCGGCGGGATCCGCCAGCCGGTCCCGGACTGCGCGGCGCGGTCGATGAGGGCCTGGGTGACGGGTTGCACGTCCACCGCGCTCTCGCCGTCCTGCGGGACCATCGCGTCGAGGTAGACCAGGTGGGCGATGCGTTCCGGGATGCGGTTGGCGGCGGAGGAGATGACCAGCCCGGCGTAGCTGTGGCCGACCAAAATCACGTCGGTGAGGTCGTTCGCGGTGATCAGCTCGACGATGTCGCCGGCGTGGGTGTCCAGTCCCACCTCGGGGCCGAGCAAATGGGCCTTGTCGCCGTGGCCGGTCAGCGACGGCGCGGCCGCCTGATGCCCGGCCGAGGTCAGGAGCGGGACCACCCGCTCCCAGCATCGGCCGCTGTGCCAGGCCCCGTGTACCAGCACGTACGTTGACATGTGCGGCTCCTTGCTCATCAAAGGGGTGTTCGTTCCCGAGTGAGGTTTCCGCTCGTCCGCCGGCGCAGCCAGAGCCCTCGCGATCCTGGGGGTGAGGGGGCCAGGCACGCGCCGAGGTGCGCCATTACCGTGGTGTGCATGAGCGGCGAATCCAACCTTCTGGGCGAATACGTACGCGCCCGCCGGGAGCTCGTCACTCCTGAGCAGGCCGGCATCCCTTCCGTGGGCGTACGGCGGGTGCCGGGCCTGCGCCGGGAGGAGGTCGCGATGCTCGCCGGCATCAGCGCCGACTACTACCTGCGCCTGGAGCAGGGCCGCGACCGCAACCCGTCCGGGCAGGTGCTGGTGTCCCTCGCGCGCGTGCTGCGGCTCGACGACGAGGCGACGGCCCATCTGCTGCGCCTCGGGGCGGGCGATCCCCGGCGGCGACGGCGGCGGCCCCGCAAGGAGAGCGTTCCCACGGGCATCGCCAGGCTCGTCGCCGCGCTCGCGCTGCCCGCGTACGTGGAGGGCCGCTCCTTCGACGTCCTGGCCGCCAACGCGCCGGCGACCGCCCTGTCGCCGCGGCTCGTGACGGGGCGCAACCGCCTGCGGGACGTGTTCCTCGACCCCGCCGAGCAGGCTCTCTACCCGGACTGGGAGAACGCCGCGCAGGGCATGGTCGCCGGCTTCCGCAAGTCCGTCGGCGCCGACATCGACGATCCCCGGTTCGTCGAACTCGTCGGCGAGCTCTCCCTCGCCAGCCCGCTGTTCAGCAGGCTCTGGGCCCGCCACGACGTGAACACGTGCGAAGGCGCGCCCAAGCGCCTCGACCATCCCCAGGTCGGTGAGCTGTGGCTGAACCGGGAGAGGCTGGGCGTGAGTGGCGCGGCAGGCCAGACGCTCATCGTCCTGCACCCGGACCCCGGCACCGGCAGCGCCGAGAAGCTGGCACTCCTCGCCTCCGTCATGCCTTCCCCGTAAAATCAGGGTTATCTGGAGCGGGTACGGCGGATGAGCCCCCGACTGCTCTGCTACATCCTCAAGCAGGCCCCGGCTACCGGCGTCCGGCCCACTTCGCCGCCGCCGCCGCGAGGACGTCACCCACCACGGCGAGCACTTCCGCGTCACCGGCTCCACCGTGCGGCCGCGGCCCGCCGCCCGGGGGACGCGGCCGCGCGCATCCGCCGCTGAAGTTCGGCCTGCGCGTCACCACCGTCGTCCGGTACGGCGCCGCCTGCCGCGGCAGGAGCCGGCGGAAGGCGTGACTCAGGCGGAGGGGCGCAGGCGGCGCTCGGCCGGTGGGATCAGCAGCACCTCCAGCGCGCGGGCGCAGGCCCGCGCGTGCGCGGCGAACCAGTCGATCCGCGCGTCGCTGATGACCAGCGGCGTGGAGCGCACGGCCAGCGCGTAGCGGACGTGGTTGTGCCGGTCGAGCACCGGCACCGCGACGGTGCGGATGCCGTCGCCCGACTCCCCGTCGTTGAGCGCGTACCCGGACTCGCGCACGCGGACCAGCTCCTCGCGCAGTTCGGCATGGTCCACGATGGTGCGGCCGGTCAGCGCCGGCAGCGGGCCGAGCGCCTCCAGGTCGGCGCTGCCCTCCGGGTCCCAGGCCAGCAGCACCTTGCCCAGCGCCGTGGAGTGCAGGGGGCGGCGCAGCCCGGCGCCGCTGTCGGGGTTGAGCGAGCCGCCGCTCAGGATGACCGCGTGCCGGTCGTTGCGGACGGCCAGGTCCACGGTGGCGGAGGTGATGCGGGCCAGCTCGGCCAGTTCGGGGGCGATGCGGTGCAGGCCGCGCCGGTGGAAGGAGAGCTGCCCCAGCTCCGTGATGGACGTCCCCAGCCGGTAGCGGCCGGTGCGCGCCTCCTGCTCCAGGAAGCCCGTGGCGGCCAGCGTCCTGGCCAGGCGGTGGGTGGTCGAGGTGGACAGCCCCATCCTGCGCGCCAGGTCGGACAGGCCGAGCGAGGCGTCACCGCCCCCGAAGCAGCCGAGCAGGCCGATCGCCCTGCGCACCGACTGGACGCTGTCGTCTGTTGCCATGCGGGAAACTCCGCCTTCCGAGTAGGGAGATCGGGGACCAGGTAAGAGCCGGTCCAGCCGGGAACGCTTCCCGCATCGCGGGACAATCTTTGCATTCCCTACCAATTTACTAGCAAACTCTGCCCCATGACCACAGCCGCACTCGACGCCATCTGGTTCACCCGCTGTCCCGTCCCCACCGCCACAGGCATCGCGGCCGACCAGGGCTGGCTGGCGGGAGAGTTCGCCGGCGACGGGATCGAGGTCCGCTCGCTGCAGGACGACGACCCCGGCGTGCCCCGCGAGACCCACTACACCCACGCTCTGACCGGCCTGTTCCGCGAGGGCGGCAACGTGCCGGCGCTGTGGGCGCGCTCGCGCGGCGAGGCGACCAGGCTCATCGGGCTCACCTGGATCGAGGAGCGGCAGGTCGTGCTGGTGCGCGGCGGCACCGCCCTGGAGAGCCCCGAGCAGCTCAAGGGCCTGCGGCTGGCGGCGCCCCGGCATCGCATCGCCATCGACTTCTGGCGGGCCATGGCCCTGCGCGGCTTCCACGGCGCGCTCTCCCTGGCCGGGCTCGGGCTCGGTGACGCCGAACTGGTGGACGTCGAGGCCGAGCCAGGCGGCGGCCAGTGGGAGGCGGAGCTGGCCGCGCTGGCCGCCGGCCGGGTGGACGCGGTCTACGTCAAGGGCGCGCTCGCCGTCGAGGCCGCCCTGCGCCACGGCGCGGAGGTGGGCATCGACCTGGACGCCGTGCCGGACCGGCGCGCGCGGATCAACAACGGCACCCCCCGCCCGATCACCGTCCACCAGCGCCTGCTGGACGAGCATCCGCAGGTGGTCACCCGCTTCCTGGCCGTCCTGCTGCGCGCCGCGGACTGGGCCGCCGCGCACCCGTCCGAGGTGGCCAGGATCCTGGGCGCGGAGACCGGCGCCGGCGCGACCGGCGTGGCCGCGGCCTACCGCCCCGGCGCCTCGCTCCACCTCGACCTGTCCGCCGAACGCCTCGACCTGCTGGCCGAGCAGGAGCGCTTCCTGCGCGGCCACGGCTTCCTCGAATCACCCGTGGACGTCGCCGCCTGGGCCGACCACACCCCGCTCCAAGGAGTCACCCATGCGTAAGCTGCTGCTCGCCCTTCCGCTCGCCCTCCTGGCCACGGCCTGCGGCGGCCCGGACACCACCACCACCGCCGGCCAGGAGCAGGTCGTCGTGCGCATCTCCGACCCCGGCAACAGCGGCTTCCTGGCCGTCGCGAAGAAGGACGGCAGCCTGGACGCGGCCCTGGCCAAGGTCAACGCCAAGGTCAAGTGGGCCGGCGACTTCTCCGTGTTCGCCCCGGCCGCCCAGGCCATCAACGCGGGCTCGCTCGACATCGCCACCGGCTCGATCACCTCGGGCGTCACCGCGCTGGCCGTCAAGCCCAGTTTCAAGATCTTCGCCACCGTCCCGCCCGACCTGGCCGGGGAGGGCATCGTGGTGAAGAAGGACTCGCCGATCAGGTCCGTGGCGGATCTGGCCGGGCGCAGCGTGGCCGTCGGGCACGGCGGCACCAGCGAGTACCTGCTGCTCAAGGCGTTGCAGACGTTCGACGTGCCGGTCGAGAAGGTCAAGCGGGTCTATCTGCCGCCGCCGCAGACCGCGCCGGTCTTCGGCTCGGGCAAGGTGGACGCCTGGTCCACCTTCTCCACCTTCCTCATCCCCGCCGTCACCGATCTGGACGCGCGCGTCCTGGCCGACGGCGAGGCGATCGAGTCGGACAACTACGTGATCTACGTGGCCGCCAACAAGCTGTTGCAGGAGCATCCCGAGGTGGTCAAGGCGCTGTTCGCGTTCATCAAGGAGGGCAGCGCCAAGGAGATCGCCGATCCGGCGGCGTATCTGAACGTCTTCACCCAGACCGGCCCGCAGGCCGTGCAGGGCGAGCAGAAGGAGCTCGTGGCCGGCATCCAGAAGAAGGGCAGGCCCGTCCAGGCGGTCACCGCCGCCGAAATCACGAAATATCAGGACGTGGCGAGGTTCTTTCTCGACCAGAAGGTGCTCACCGCGCCGCTGGACGTCTCCCAGCACGTCGTGGACGTGAACACGCTCGGGAGCGCGCGGTCATGAGCGTGGCCACTCACGCGGAGGCCGGCGTCGAAGGGCTCGTCGCGCCCCAGCCGCCGCGCTCGTCCGGCCGCCACCCGGCCGTCACGCTCGCGCTGCGCGCCGCCGGCCCCGTCCTGCTGCTCGCCGCCTGGTACGCGGCCACCGCCACCGGCGCCCTCACCCAGGACGTGCTCGCCGGCCCTCAGGACGTCGTCAACACCTTCGGCGAGCTGTGGGCCGACGGCCAGCTCCCCGAGGCGCTGCGCGTGTCGGTCACCAGGGCCGGGCTCGGCCTGCTGCTGGGCGCCTCCACGGGGCTGGCGCTGGGCGTCGTCTCCGGCTTCACCCGGCTCGGCGAGGAGCTCGTCGACTCCTCGATGCAGGCCCTGCGCGCCATCCCGTTCCTGGCGCTGACCTCGCTGTTCATCGTCTGGTTCGGGATCGAGGAGGCGTCCAAGATCCTGCTGATCGGGGTGGCCTGCACGTTCCCCATGTACATCAACGTCTCCAGCGGGGTGCGCAACGTGGACCGCAAGGTCGTCGAGGCGGCGCGCTCGTTCGGACTGGGCCGGCCGGCCATCGCCCGCGAGGTCGTACTGCCGGGCGCGCTGCCGTCGATCTTCGCCGGGCTGCGGTTGTCCACCACGCTCAGCGTGATCGCGCTCATCGCCGCCGAGGAGATCAACGTGACGGCCGGGCTCGGCTACCTCATGGCCCGGGCCACCGACTACCTGCGCACCGACATCCTCGCTCTGTGCGTGCTGCTGTACGCGGTGATCGGGCTCGCCGCCGACCTGGCCCTGCGGCTGGCCGAGCGGGTCACGATGCCCTGGCGCAGGGCGGTGACGATCCGATGAGCCTCGCCGTACGCACCCGGGGGCTGCGCAAGGTCTTCGGCGAGCGGGCCGTGCTCGACGGGGTTGACCTGGACGTGCGGCGCGGCGAGTTCCTGGCGCTGCTCGGCGCGAGCGGCACCGGCAAGACCACGCTCCTGCGCATCCTGGCCGGGCTGGACGCGGCCGACGGCGGCAGTGTGCTGGTACCGCCGGTGCGCACCGTCGTCTTCCAGGAGCCGCGGCTCGTCCCGTCCAAGCGCGCCCTCGCCAACGTGATCATCGGGCAGGGCCGCGCCGCCCGCGCCAAGGGCCTGGCGGCCCTGGCCGAGGTGGGGCTGAGCAGCCATGCCGACGCCTGGCCCGCGACGCTGTCCGGCGGCGAGGCCCAGCGGGTCGCGCTGGCCAGGGCCCTGGTACGCGAGCCGGAGCTGCTGCTGCTCGACGAGCCGTTCGCCGCGCTGGACGCCCTGACCCGGCTGCACATGCAGGACCTGATCGCCGAGCTGTGCGCCCGGCACCGCCCGGCCGTGGTGCTGGTCACACATGACGTGGAGGAGGCGATCCTGCTCGCCGACCGGATCGCGGTGCTGCGCGCGGGCACGTTCGTCACCGATGTGCGGGTCGAGCTCGACCGGCCGCGCGACCGCACCGATCCCGACTTCGTCGAGCTGCGCCGCCGGCTCCTCGCCGACCTCGGCGTGGACGCCCAGGCGGGAGCGGCGCCATGACGGCGCCCGGAAGCAGGGCCATGACGGCGGCCGGCTGGATCGCCGGGAACGCCGCCGCGCTGACCGGGCTCGCCGACCGGATCTGGGCCTACGCCGAGCCGTCGCTGCGCGAATGGCGCTCGGCGCAGGCCACCGCCGCGCTCCTGCGCGCGCACGGCTTCACGATCGCGTGGGGCACGGCCGGCCTGCCTGCCGCGTTCGTCGCCACCCACGGCGACCGCGGGCCGGTGCTGGGCTTCAACGTCGAGTACGACGCCCTGCCCGGCCTGTCCCAGCGGGCCGGCGTGGCCCGGCACGAGCCGGTCGCGTTCGAGGGCGACGAGTACGCCCCCGCCTACGGCCCCGGCCACGGCTGCGGCCACAACGCCCTGGCGGCGGCGTCGGCAGGCGCGGCCATCGCCGCCGCCACGGCACTGGGGAACCGGGCCACGATCAAGGTGTTCGCCTCCACCGGCGAGGAGCACCTGGTCGGCAAGGCGTACGCGGTGCGCGACGGCGCCTACGACGGGCTGGACGCCTTCCTCGACTGGCACCCCGCCCCCGTCACCGGCACCGGCTGGGACGTCACCAGCGCCCTGTACTCGGCCACGTTCTCCTTCCTCGGCTCGCCCGGCCACGGCTCGAACCCGCTGGGCACCCGCAGCGGCCTGGACGGCGCGCTGCTGCTGACGGAGATGGTCGAGCGCCTGCGCGCCGGCCACGTCTCACCCTCCGGCCGCGTCAGCTACACGATCAGCGGCGGCGGCGCCCCCAACGTCACCCCCGACCTGCGGACGGTCTGGGTCTACGTCCGCGAGTCCACGGCCGCCGCCGCCAGGACCCTCTACGACCAGGTCGTGACCTGCGCCCACGCCGCCGCCGCCGGCAGCGGGACCCGGCTGGAGCACCGCCTGGTCACCGCCATCAGGCAGGGGCTCGGCAACCGGGCGGGCGCCGAGCTGCTGCACCACACGATGAGCGAGCTGGGCCCACCGGCGTTCACCGACGCCGACCACGCGTTCGCGCGGCGGCTGCAGGCGCTCGGGGTGCCCCTGCACTCGTGGGCGGCCACCGCGGCGACCGGCACCCCGATCGCACACGCCGGGCTGCTGGCCGCCGCCCGCTACCTGGCCACGGCGGCGGTCACGCTGGTCGAGCAGCCCGAGACGCTGGCGGCGGTCAGCGCGGAGTTCGACTCCCGCGAACGGGAGCCCGCGCTCCTGCCGGCCGGCGCCGAGCCGCCGTACCACCTGCCGCCGCCCGGCTTCCTCGACGAGACGGGCCAGTCGCCGCGGCCGACCCGGACGCCGCCCGTTTCCGCTGAACCCCTAGGAAAGATCTGACATGTCCGTCCTGCTCATCTCCGGCAGCCCATCGGCCGCCTCGCGCACCGTACGCCTGCTCGACCACCTGGCCGGGCGGCTGGGCCGGCCCGCCACCGTACTGCGCCTTCGTGACCTGCCCGCCGAGGCCCTGCTGCGCGGTGACACCGCCCATCCCGAGCTGGCCCGGGCCACCGCGCAGGTGGCCGCGGCCGACACGATCGTCGTCGCCACCCCGATCTACAAGGCGTCCTACACCGGGCTGCTGAAGGCGTTCCTGGACGTCCTGCCGCAGGGCGCGTTCGCCGGCAAGACGGTGGTGCCGATCGCCACCGGCGGCACCCCGGCCCACCTGCTGGCCGTGGACTACGCCCTGCGCCCGGTGCTGAGCGTGCTCGGCGCCCGGCACGTCACGCGCGGCCTGTTCGTGCTGGACACCCAGATCGAGCCGCTGGCCGGGGAGCTGCTCCCGCGCATCGACGCCCTGCTGGAAGAGGTCCCGCTGGGGGCGGCGGCATGACGGCGCACCGCACCGGCCGCTTCCACCTGGTCCTGCCCACCCGGAGCCCCGCCCTCGCCCCGTTGCCGGACTTCGTCACCGACGTTCGGCCGGCGCTCAGCGACCCCGCCGGGCGGGCCGCCGTGGCCGCGGACCTGTCCGGGTGGGCGGGCGCGCTTGCGCCCTTCGACCCCGCCGGCCAGGAATCTCTCGCCGTAGCCGCCAACGCGCTGCGCCGCACCCGCCACCTGCGGGTCGTGGCCGAGTTCCACCCGGCCGTGGCCACCCCGGTCTACGCGGCCAAGCTCTCGGCGTCCCTGCAGCGTTTCTCCGCCGGACGGCTCGGCTGGCGGCTCGCGGTGGATCTGGACCCGGCCGCGGCCAGGGCGCAGGGCGACTTCCTGACCGGCGCCGCCCGGTTCGCCCGCGCCGACGAGTTCCTCACCGTGGCCAAGGGCGTCTGGGGCGGCGGACCGTTCGACTTCGCCGGGAACTTCTACGAGGTGGTCAAGGGCGGTTTCGGCGCGCCGCTGTCGTCCCCGCCCTTCCCCGAGGTGCACCTGGCAGGCGTCTCGCCCGAGGCCCTGGAGCTGTCGCGCCGCCACGCCGACGTGCACGTCTTCGCGGCCGGTGACGACCTGGCGGCCCTCGTCCCCGAGCTGCCCGGCCTGCGCTACGGCGTGCACCTGCCCTCGATCGAGGCCGCCGACGAGTACGCCGCGCTCGGCGTCACCGAGTTCTTCCTCCAGACCGAGGACGTCTACCGCCTCGGCGAGCACGTGAAGGAGCGGTCTGTTGACCGTTGACATCTACTGGCGCATTCACATGGAGGGTGACCAGCCCTCGCTGCGCCGCCGCGTCCGCAGCCGAGGCGGTTTCGCCCCCGGCGGCACCGCCCCCGGCACCAGGGACGGCCGGGACGACGGCTACAGCCACGCCGACTACATGGCCGAGGTCGCCAGGGCCGCCGAGGACAGCGGCTTCACCGGCGGGCTGCTGCCGAACTTCCCGCACACCGACGACCCGTGGGCCGCCGCCGCGACGCTGGCCCGCGAGACCACGTCGTACCGCTTCATGGTGGCCTTCCAGCCCGGCTTCCTGCACCCCGTCCAGGCCGCCCGGATGACGGCCACGCTGCAACGGGCCACCGGCGGCCGGATCGTCTACAACGTCATCTCCGGCGGCGGCGGCCCGGCGCAGCTCTGGTGGGGCGACAAGGTCGACCACGACGACCGCTATGCGCGCACCTCGGAGTTCCTGGACGTGCTCAAGGGCGTCTGGCAGGGCGGGCACACCCACCGGGGCCGCTTCTACCAGGTGGAGAACGCCGGGCTGCCGGAGGAGCTGGCCGGGCAGCCGTTCCCCGAGATCTTCTTCTCCGGCTCCTCCCCCGCCGCCATCGACGCCGCCGGGCGGCACGCCGACTACTACCTGTCCTGGCTGGAGCCGTTCGAGGCGCTGGAGGAGAAGTTCGACGCGGTGCGCGCGCACAGTGCCACGCCGCCCCGGTTCGCCGTGCGGGTGGACGTGCTGGCCCGGGAGAGCGAGGAGGAGGCGTGGGCGGAGATCGAGGCCGGCTGGCGGGCCCGGCCGCGCGAGAGCGACGCCGGCGAGGGCGACTCCGTCGGCGTGCGACGCAGCCGCGCCTTCCTCGCCGGAGTCGGTGACGATCCCCGCGCCCTGGAGGTCGCGCCCCACGTGTGGGGCGGGTTCAGCCAACTGCGCGACGGCCCGGCCTTCGGCCTGGTCGGCGACTACCACCAGGTCGCCGACCGCCTCGACCGGCTGCTGGACCTCGGGGTGGACGCCCTCATCCTGGCCGGGATCCCCCATCTCGAAGAGGCCCGCCGCGTGGGCCGCCACGTTCTGCCGCTACTGAAAGGACGCTCCTGATGACCACCAAGGTCGGCTTCTTCCCGCAGAACAACACGCTCTGGGTGGCCCGCCACCTGGACCTGCTGCCCGGCGTCGAATGGGTGGACCTGAACGCCCTCGGCCGGGGCGAGCTCGTCGATCCCACCCGGGCCCTGCCGTCCGCCCACGGCGACCACCTGTTCGACGGCGGATACGACTTCATCGGCACCGGCTCCACGCCCCCGGTCACCGCCCAGGCCAAGGGGCACGACATCGTGTACGTGGCGATCTCGGGGCCGCGGGTCGAGAACGGCCGCCTGGTGGTGCGGGACGACTCCCCCATCGGCTCGGTGGCGGAGCTGAAGGGCAGGCGGGTGGCGCTCGGCCACGGCTCCTGGCAGACCACCCTGCTGCTGCTGGCGCTGGAGCGGGCCGGGCTCGGGTGGGGCGACATCGTCCCGGTGGACGCCTACGGCAACGCCGCCGAGCTGCTGGTGAACGGCGACGTGGACGCCTGGGTGGGCTCCTACCCGTACCTGACGCCGGTCGAGTCGCGCACCCGGACGCTGGTGGAGACCGAGGGCCTGTTCAGCCACCGCTCGCTCTGGTTCACCCGTCGCGACTTCGCCCGGGAACGGCCGGAGGAGCTGGCCAGGATCGTCACCGCGCTGCAGCGGGCGGACAGCTGGACGGAGGAGCACCCGCGCGAGGCCGCGGCCCTGTTCGACGGCGACCTCGACGCGTGGGAGCACGCGCTGCGCACCCGCCCGTGGGGGCTGCACCCGGTCAGCGCGGAGTTCGTCGCCGAGCAGCAGCACGCCGCCGACCTGTTCCACGCCAACGGGCTCATCGAGCGGAAGATCACGGTCGCGGACGCCGTCCTCCCCGAGATCGGCGAGCTGGTGACGCGAACCCGGTGACTCCCGTCCTCTCCGCCGCCCACGCGGCAGCGGAGCAGGCGATCGGACTCCGTGGTCAGTGCGCCTGGTCGGCGAGGTCGGCCAGGTCCTCCTCGGTCAGCTTCAGGGACGCGGCGGCGACGTTCTCCTCCAGGTGGGCGAGCGAGCCGGTGCCGGGGATGAGCAGAATGTTCGGCGACCGAGCCAGCAGCCAGGCCAACGCCACCTGCGGCACGGTCGCGCCGTGGCGGGCGGCGACGGCGTCCAGGCGCTCGGCCGTGAGCGGCCGGAACCCACCGACCGGGAAGAACGGCACGTACGCGATGCCCGCCTCGGCGCAGGCGTCCACCAGCGGGTCGTCCTCGCGGCTGGCCAGGTTGTAGAGGTTCTGGACGCAGACGATCGGCGCGATCTCGTGGGCCTCGGCGAACTCGGCAGGCGTCACGTTCGAGACGCCGAGGTGGCGGATCAGCCCCTCCTCGCGCAGCGCGAGCAACGTCTCCAGCGGCCCGGCGAGCGGCGTCCCGGCGCGGTCGAGGTCGCCCATGCGCAGGTTGACGACGTCGAGGCGGTCAACGCCGAGTGAGCGCAGGTTCGCCTCGACGCCGCGGCGCAGGCCGTCGGGGGTAAGGCCGGTCTTGCCCTCGGCGGGCAAGGCGAGGTCAGAGCCCTCGACCAGCGCGCCCACCTTCGTCACGATGACCAGGTCGTCCGGGTAGGGATGCAGCGCCTCCCGGATCAGCTCGTTGGCCGCCACGCCGTCGCGAGCGTAGTAGTGCGAGGTGTCGATGTGGTTCACGCCCAGATCGACGGCCCGGCGCAGGACGGCGAGCGCGGTGTCCCTGCCGGGACGGTCGCCTCTCGGCCAGCCGGTCAGCTTCATCGCGCCGTACCCGACCCTGGCGACGCTCAGGTCGCCGCCCAACGCCCATCGTCCAGTCGTCATGATCACGCACTCTAGCGGTGATCAGCGTCCGGAGCCGCGGATGCCGTCTGAGCGCGACGTACCGGCCTTCGAGGATACGGCCGCGTCGTCCAGGCCGGGCAGGGGAAGCCGCCGCGGCGTGGCGCGCGCCAGTGAGGCCGGCCCCGCTGCCGCGGCCCGCCCAGGGGAACGGGCTCGCCGCCGACCTCGGCCATGAAAGAGCTCAGCCCCCGGATGTAGACCATGATCCGCACATCTCACGTGGACGTTCCAAATCCCTTCCAAATCCCCTCCAAACACCCAGGAGCAGCCTGAACACATCGCAACCGATGAAGGAGCGGGAACGGATGAGCGTCAACACCCAGGACATGGAGATCGTCCACCGCGTGCTCCGCCGTGAGTCACGGCGGCTGGTGGAGCTCGTCGCGGCCGTCGCCCCGGGTGACACCGCTCGCGCCAAGGTGATCGCCGGCCACTTCCGCATCTACCGGCTGGGCCTGCACAACCATCACGAGGGCGAGGACGAGCTGCTGTGGCCGCCGCTGCTTTCCCGGGTGGACCTGGAGGCCGACATCGTCCTGCGCATGCAGGCCCAGCACGAACACGTCGCGGCCACCCTGAGCAGGCTGGACGCCGCGTTCCCCGCCTGGGAGGCCACCGCGGGCGCCGACGAACGCGACACCCTGGCGGCCGCCCTCTGCGAGCACCGCGCGGTCCTGCTTGAACACCTTCACGACGAGGAGGCCACCCTCCTCCCGCTCGCGGCCGAGCACATCACCCAACAGGAGTGGGCCTCCCTGGGCGAGCACCTGGTGAACAACACGCCCAAGCTCACCCTGCTCACGATCTTCGGCGCCGTCCTGGAGGACGCGAACCCGGCCGAGCGCGCCATCGTCCTCGGCGGCCTTCCCGTCCCGGTCCGCGTCATCTGGCACGTCATCGGCAGTCCCCGCTACGCCCGCCACATCCGCCGTGTCCGCGGCTGAACCCTGCCCGTCCGTACAACAAGGAGAACGACCATGTCGCTGAAGAAGCTCAACACCGTCCTGGCCGCCGTCGTCGTCCTGTTCACCCTCTACCTCGGGTTGTCCTTCGTCCTGCCCCTCGGGACCACCTTCCCGGGGCTGGCGAACTGGCCCTCTGACGGCAGCGGCTTCTCCATCGTGAAAGGCAGCCGCGAGCTCGCCATGGGCCTGGCCATGGGCGTCCTGCTGGTGACAGGCCACCGCCGCCCGTTGGGCTGGGTCCTGCTCATGACGGCCGTCGCCCCGTTCGGCGACATGGTCAACGTCCTGGCCCACCACGGATCCACGGCCGCCGCGCTCGGCGTCCACGGCCTGACCTCGGCGCTGATCGCGGTCACGGGGTTGCTGACCCTCCGCGAGGCCGGCACCACCCCAGCAACCGCCGCACAGCGCGCCTGACGTCCGCATTCTCTGGCAACTCGAAAAGGGAGACGACAATGACGACCGACGATTTGCGGTCACCGTTACCCGAGGTGCTCCGTCAAGGTGCGGCGGTGGGCGCCACCCAGCTGCTGAGGAGGCGGAGCGCCTGCGCGGTCGGGGAGCCCGGCTCGACGTTGTAGACGCACAAGGTCTGGTCGGGGTCGCCCGGCGGGTGGAGGGACTCGTAGTGGAAGTGCAGCTCGCCGACGAGGGGATGGTGGTAGTGCTTGGTGCCGTGCGTGCGGCGCAGCACGCGGTGGTCGTTCCACCAGGAGCTGAACTCCGGCGAGCGCAGCGTGAGCTCGCCGACGAGGTCGGCGAGCCGGCGGTCCTCGGGGTGGCGGCCGGCTTCCAGGCGGAGCATGGCGACGGTTTCCGCGGCGACGCGTTCCCAGTCGCCGGTACGGGTTCGGGCTTCGGGGTCGAGCAGGTAGTAGCGGGCCAGGTTGCGCTGAGGCACGGCAAGGGCCTCGAAGTCGGTCAGCACCTCGCGGGCCAGACGGTTGGCGGCCAGGACGTCCGTACGGCGGCCGAGGATGAAGGCGGGCACGTCGTGGAGGGTCTGGAGCATCAGGTGGAGGCCGGGCCTGACCCGCTGGGGGCTGACGGGGGCGTGGCGGGCGGGACGGGCCAGCAGGTCGGTGAGGTGCTCGCGTTCGGCGGGGTCGAGCTGAAGGGCCCGCGCCAGCGCCTCGACGACCTCGGGCGAGGGGTGACCGGCGCGGCCCTGTTCGAGCCGGGTGTAGTACTCGGTGCTGACCCCGGCCAGCCTGGCGACCTCGTCGCGGCGCAGGCCGGACACGCGACGCGCGCGGCCGTCGGCGGGCAGCCCGGCCTGGTCCGGCGTGATCCGGGCACGGCGTGAGCGCAGGAAGTCGGCGAGTTCGCGACTGCGGTCCATGTCCTCCAGTGTGCAGGGACGGGCGAGCGGCCAGGTGCACGGAGGTGGCCCTGCCAGTACCTGCCTCGCGGTTACCTGCCTGGTCAGGGCCTGTTCGGGCACCCCGGGAAGGGGACGCGGGCTGGTGTGCTGATGAGGGAGCGCGGCGATGGGCCGCGGATGACTCGGAAGGCTCGCACCATGAACGCAGCAACCCCTCTCACCGGCCGCGTGGCCGTCGTCACCGGCGCGTCCAGCGGGATCGGCGAGGCCTCGGCCGAACGACTGGCCGCACTGGGCGCACGTGTGGTCGTCGTGGCGCGGCGCGCGGAACGGCTGGACGACCTCGTCGTCCGGATCGGCAGAGCCGGAGGCCAGGCCCTGGCACTGGCGGCCGACGTCACCGACGCGGCGGCGGCGCGGGCCGCCGCCGAACGGGTCGCGGCCGAGCTCGGCGGCGCCGACCTGCTGTTGAACAACGCGGGCGTCATGCTGCCCGCCCCCATTGAGGAGCTGGCCGCCGACCAGTGGCAGCGCCAGATCGACCTCAACATCACGGGCCTGATGAACGTGATCGGCGCGTTCGTCCCCCAGCTCGTCGAGGCCGCGGGCACACGCGGCGTGGCCGACCTGATCAACACTTCCTCCATCGCGGCGCAGAACATCTTCCCGAACTTCGCCGTCTACTCCGCGACCAAGGCGTACGTCACCCATCTGTCCCGGCACCTGCGGGCCGAGCTGGGGGCCAAGAACGTGCGGGTCTCGGCGATCGAGCCGGGGATCGTCGGCACCGAGCTGCAGAGTCACGTCACCGACGAGGGCGCGCGGGCATGGCTGGAGGGCTCCAAGGAGACGATGGAGTGGCTCACGCCGCAGGATGTCGCGCAGACCGTCGGGTTCATCGCGAGCCTGCCGCCTCGGGCGAACCTCCAGCAGGTCACCATCATGCCCACCGGCCAGCCCAGCTGACCGCCTCCGCCACCGTGCCCGTCTGTGCCTCTGACGGGCACGGCACGTGATGTTTAGCGTGCGTTCTGTCGAAGGTCGGTCGTCGCGGGACCGGCTGGGACGGCGGGGGTTCGAGGCCATGTCCAGGCGGAGCGCAGGACGAAGGCCAGGAGCAGCACCTCGATTCCGATGGAGAGGCCGTAGAAGGGGGCCCAGTCCCAGGACTCCCCTACCGCGTTGAACAACGAGTAGGGGATGTAGAGCGATGCGACGACGAGGTTCGTGGCGCGGTTCACCCGGGCGGGCAGCGTCATGGAGAGCATCACCATCAGCGCCGGGATCGCCACGGACGTGAGCATCATGGTCAACAACATCGGGCTGGTGTCGAACTCGAAGACGACACCGGCACGGAGGTTGTCGATGACGCCGGGCTTGTGGAGATGGAAGTAGTCGACGTAGATGTAGAGGAACATGAAGCTGGTCCATGCGGCGGCGAGCTTGGCGTGCACGGGGACCGACCGGTTGTCGAGCAGGGTCGGGGTTTTCGTTCGGATGGTCATCGGTTCTTCTTTCGAGAGGAGCGGTCCCTCCGCCGCACTGGCGGCAGGGATGTACCGAGGCCGCGCCCACCTGGACGAGCCCATCGCCTCGACCGGGCAGCGGTAGCCCGGACCTCGGACGACTCGAGCGCCGAGGGCAGGCCGTAACGGTGCTGGTCGGCGGCCCGCATCGTCATCGCCCCGGCCGGACTCGCCCCCGGCGCCAGGCGTGCTCCGGCACTCGATCGCTGTTCGATTCCCACAGAAGCCTCCTCACGTCCGAGCTACGACTCCGGCTGGTTTCGTACGCCGTACGTCGTACGCTGTACTACAAGTAGTACGCTGTACCATGACCGTGCGCGGGACGATTGTCAAGCCGTTCGAGCGAGCGAGAGGAGACCCGTGTCTGCGAGGGAACAACGCCAGGTGGCGTCAGACGCGGCGCTGAGCAGGCAACGGGTGGTGGTCGAGGCGGTCCGGATCGCCGACCGCGAGGGGGTCGACGGGCTGAGCATGCGCCGGCTGGCCGGCGCGCTCGGCGCGGGCGCGATGTCGCTCTACTACTACGTGGCGAGCAAGGAAGAGTTGCTGGACGCCATGATCGACGTCGTGTTCGAGGAGATCGAGCTTCCGCCCGAAGAGACCGACTGGCAGTCGGCGATGCGCTGTCGGGCGATATCCGCCCGACAGGTTCTCGCACGCCACCCGTGGGCGATCGGCCTGATGGAGTCGCGGACCTCGCCGGGGCCCGCGAACCTCCGCCACCGCGAAGCGGTCACCGCCTGCCTGCGGAGGGCCGGCTTCCCGGTCTTGATGGCGACGCACGCCAACTGGTTGCTCGACAGCTATGTGTACGGTTTCGCCCTGCAGGAAGCCAGCCTGCCGTTCGACACCGCCGACGAGTTCGCGGACATGACCGAGGACGTCTACCTGCCCCAGCTTCCTCCTGACGAGTTCCCCTACCTCAACGAGTCCGCCGCCGTGCTCGCCGCCGCCGGCTACGACCCGGCGGAGGAGTTCACCTTCGGCCTCGACCTCGTCCTGGACGCCCTCGAGCCCCTGAGAGTGCCTACGTGAGCCTCCATCGGTGATGTCGGCGTAACGCACTCTCATGTGGTCCGCGCCGCGCGGTCGGCGTACTCGCATGACCCACACATGCCCGACCCAGACGTCCCGCGCCGGCGAATGCGCACCTGCGGCGTCGCCGCTCATGGCCCTTCGGTGGCTCAGTCGTCGTCTTTGTCGTCAGGATCTGGAGTATCGACGTTCACGTAGTGCTTCGCGAGCTTGTACGCGAGCTTGATCCCCTTGCGGGTGGCCTTGTCGTGCTCCCTCTGCTCCTCGGGAGTCATCGCGTCGTACATGGCCCAGTACGCCCCCTCGCCGGAGCTCTCCGCTCCCTCTGTCCGCCGCGACCTCCGCCGTCTCCCCGGCGCAGCCCGATGCCCGCCCGGACCGGAGGCATCACCGCGTCGCGCGTTCACCATGTTCGGCACTCTTGCGTCCGCGAACGACTCTCTGCCATGCCCAGCGCCTATGGCACTCGGCGGTCGAAGCGGCCGAGCGAGGGGCCGTAGACGAACTCGCGCGACATCTGGATGAAGTTCTGCGGGAACCCGAGCGGGAAGGCACTGGCCTCGTCGAGCCGGTCCACCATCTCCGACGGCAACCGCAGTTCGAAGGCGGCGAGGTTGTCGGTGAGCTGGTCGAGAGTCCTGGCGCCGGAGATCGGGTGGATCCAGGTGCGGTGTGCCCGGGTCCAGGCGAGGGCCACCTGCGAGGAGGAGACGCCGAGCTCGTCGGCGACGGCGTCGACCTCGGCGGCGATCGCCAGGTGGTGGTCGGGTACGGCATCGCGGCTGATCCTGGACCCGGCGGCGGCGTCGGTGCGGGTGAACTTTCCTGACAGCACACCGCGAGCCAGCGGTGCCCACGCGGCCACTGACAGGCCCAGGGTTTCGGCCATGGGCAGCAGCTCGCGCTCGATATCGCGCTCCAGCAGGCTGTAGGACAGCTGCAGGCCGATGAACGGCGTCCAGCCGCGCAGTTCGGCGATGGCGTTGGCGCGCGCGATCACCCAGGCGGGCACGTCGGAGAAGCCCAGATAGAGCACCTTGCCCGCGCGTACCAGGTCATCGAGAGCGCGTAACGTCTCCTCGATCGGGGTGGCGGGATCCCAGATGTGCACCCACAGGACGTCCAGGTAGTCGGTGCCCAGGCGCTGCAGGCTCTCCTCCACCGATCGCCTCAGGTTCTTGCGGTGGTTGCCCGAGGCGTTGGGGTCGTCGCCGTCCATCGACAGCGTGTACTTGGTGGTGAGCACGTAGCGGTCGCGCTCCTTGGCGATCAGGTCACCGACGATGCGTTCGCTGGAGCCCTCGGTGTACCTGTTCGCCGTGTCGATCATGTTCCCGCCCGCCTCGGCGTACGCGGTGAACTCCTGCGGCATTCCTCGAGCGGAGCGCCCCAGCCCCAGTCCTCGCCGAAGCCCATCGTCCCGAGGATCATCTCGGACACTCGCAACCCGCTCGTTCCGAACGTCGTGTATCTCATGGCAAGGACTGTACATAGCGTCTAGACAAGCTGTCTAGACGCTAGGATTCGAGAATGGAGGCGAGAGCGGGCCGTCGCGCACCACGGCCGAAGGACGACGACCGTGACCTACGCGAGGTGATCCTGACCGCCACGCGCAGGCTCCTCGACGAGCGGCGCTTCGACGAGCTGAGCGTGGCCGACATCCTGGCCGCCGCCCAGGTGGCGCGCGGCAGCTTCTACTTCTACTTCGCGAGCAAGCACGAGGTCCTGGCCGAGCTCGTCCGTCGCGCCATCGCCCGCGGCCACGAGGTCGCGCAGCCCTGGCTCACGCACGACGAACCCGACCAGCGGCGGGCCTCCGTACGCCACGGCATCAGCCAGGGCGCCCGCCTGTGGCGCGAGGAGGCGCCCGTGCTGCGGGCCATCGTGGAGAACTGGCGCACCGACCCGGAGCTCACCGCACTCTGGCACGACCAGATGGCGAGCTTCACGGCTGTCACCACCGAACGCATCACCACCGAGCACGTCACCACCGATGGCGCCACCGCGCCGGACGTGGATCCGGCCGCCCTGGGCGCGGCGCTGACCTGGCTCGGGGAGCGCCTCTACTATCTCGCCACCCTCGACGTGGCCCCCTTCAACGATGAGGACACCCTCGTCGAAGTGCTCACCCACATCTGGATGACCTCCCTCTACGGCGAGCCGGGAGCCTAGGCGCCGAGATTCGGAGTGCTCACTCCCGAGTGCGCAATCGTCTCTTCAGCGGTCTTCCGGCCACCGGGGTCGCCGGACTATCATGGACGCCGCGCGCGCGGATCCCCACGATCTTTCAGAAAATCTGAAAGATCCGGTGCAGAACTCCTCGATGGACGCGTGCTCTCGCTCGCCAACAGACTCCCTTCCTGAGATCCAGCAGCGGACCCGACCGATCGGGGCCGCTTCACAGGAAGCGCGATCTATGGCGAATCGATCCCGGAGAGTGGTGCCCGCAGGGCTCGCGCTCGTCCTGGCCCTCGTGACGGCGGGCTGCAACGCGAACTCGCAGTCCACCTCGCAGTCCACCGAGCCGACGAAGGGCAAGAACGCGGCGCCGCTCGAGTCCGTGCCCCAGGGCGGGACCCTGCACTACCTCTCGCGGCGCGCGACCGAGTCCTTCGAGACCGCCAACGCGCAGATGGTGCCGACCAGCCGACTGCGGTGGGTGCACCGCGGGCTGACGTCGTGGCGGACGCTCCCCGACAAGGACACGGTCCTCGTGCCGGACCTCGCCACCGACACCGGTAAGACGGACGACGGCGGCAAGACGTGGACCTTCACGTTGAAGGAGGGCTTGAAGTTCTCCGACGGCAGCCCGATCACCGCCCAGGACGTGAAGTACGGCATCGAGCGGTCGTTCGCACCGATGTTCCAGGGGGCCTTGGCTACCACAAGACGCTGCTGGTCGGCGGCACCGACTACGACGGCCCGTACGACGGCAAGGAGCTCGACTCCATCGAGGTCTCCGGTGACCACAAGATCGTCTTCCGGCTGAAGCGTCCGTTCGGCAACTGGCCGTGGATCGTCAGCATGCCGGCCTTCGCGCCGGTGCCGGCCGCGGCCGACACCAAGCCGGAGACGTACGGCGAGCACCCGGTCGCCAGCGGCCCGTACCAGGTGACGAGCTTCCGCAAGGGGGCGCAGGCGGTGCTGGACCGCAACCCGAACTGGACGGCCGACAGCGACCAGGTACGGTTCGCCGGCCCGGACAAGATCGTCCTTGACATGGGCCTGAACAACGACACGATCGTGCAGCGCCTCATCGACGACAAGGGCGAGGACCAGACCGCGATCAGCAACGCGCTCATCTCGCCGTCGCAGTTCCAGCGGATCCAGTCCGACTCGTCGATCTCCGACCGCATGGCCAACAGCCCGTCGGGCTACTTCCGCTACCTCGCCATGAACGTCAAGCGCCCGGGCCTGTCCGACCTCCGCGTACGGCAGGCGATCAACTACGCGGTCAACAAGGCCGAGGTGCAGAGCGTGTACGGCGGCCCGAAGTTCGGCGGCCAGATCACCTCGACCATCATGACGCCCGGCATCCCCGGCTACACCGAGTACAACCTGTACGACGGCGGTGACACCGGCGACGTCGGCAAGGCGAAGGAACTGCTCGCCGCCGCCGGTGTCTCCGACCTGAAGCTCACGCTGACCTATCCGACCGACGTGAGCGCGATCGAGGAGAAAGAAGCCCAGAGCATCAAGAACTCGCTGGCGCGGGTCGGCGTCAAGGTCGAGCTCAAGGGCCTGGACAGCAACACCTGGTCCGAGCTGGTCTCGTCCGCCGACGGCGACTACGACATGACGACGAACGGCTGGGGAGCGGACTTCCCGAGCGGCATGAGCACCATCCAGCCGCTGTTCGCGTCGAGCGAGATCGGCAACGGCGGCGGAAACGCCTCGAAGTTCTCCGACCCCAAGGTGGACGCCGCGATCGACGCCGCGATAGCCGAGCCGGACCTCGACAAGGCCGCCAAGATGTGGGCCGCGATCGACAGGCAGATCATGGAGGACGCCCCGGTCGTGCCGATCCTCGTGCAGCGCACGCAGGCCCTGGCCGGCTCGAAGATCATGAACTACTTCATCCCCGCCTACCCGCCGTTCGCGAACGAGTTGGTCGTCGGTGTCGATCGCTGAGATCCAGCAGGCGGAGGGCCGGGGCGCCTCGGTCCTCCGCCGCTTCCTCCGGAAGCGGTCCGGCGTCGCCGGCCTGGTCATGCTGGTCGTGCCGCTCGTCGCGGGACTCTGCGCCCCGCTGCTCGTGCGGATGGAGGGGCAGGACCCGAACACCCTGCACACCGACCTGCTCGACCCGGACGGCGGCCGTCCGCTGGGCGCCTTCGGTGGCGTCAGCGCCGACCACTGGCTCGGCGTCGTCCCGGTGACGGGTGTCGACCTGTTCGCCCAGATCGTCTACGGCATCCGCTCGTCGCTGTTCATCGCCTTCGGGGCGAGCATCCTGTCGATCGCCTTCGCAGCCGTCCTCGGTACGGCGATCGGGTACTTCGGCGGCTGGCTCAAGGCCGTCGCGGGGCGGGTGATCGACTTCATGTTCGGCTTCCCGGGCCTGATGTTCGTCATCGCGATCATGGCGATCGTGCCGCCGGAGATGCCGCGGGGCCTGGTCCTCGTGCTGGTGTTGGCCTTCTTCGGCTGGACCGTTCCGGCCCGGATCATCGGCGCCCAGGCCGGCGCCCTCAACGCCCGCGCCTTTGTCGAGGCGGCGCGCGCGAGCGGGGCCGCCCCCTGGCAGATCATCCGCAGGGAGATGCTGCCGCACCTCTTCGGCCTGGTCGTCGTCCTGTTCGCGATGTCACTGCCCGGCAACGTCAGCGTGGTCGCGGGACTGTCGTTCCTCGGCGTCGGCATGCGTGGCGACGTTCCCGACCTCGGCAAACTGCTCTCGGACTCGCTGCCGTGGATCTACAGCGGTGCGGACGTCTGGTACATGCTCTTCCCGGGCGCCGTGGTGTTCCTGATCGTTTTCGGCGCCACCCTCGCCGGTGACGCGCTGCGCGACGTCCTCGACGTGCGCATGGAGGATGCTGCATGATCGTCTACATTGCCCGCCGCATGGCCACCGCGGTGTTCATGCTCCTCGCGATCGCCTTCGTGACGATAGCCCTCTTCTTCGGGGCCTCGAAGGATCCGGCCCGCGCCATGTGCGGCAAGCCGTGCCCGCCCGAGACCCGGGCCAAGGTCAGCGCCTACATGCAGACCGACCAGAGCCCCGTGTGGCAGTACGCCGAGTTCGTGAAGGGCCTCTTCGCCGGCCGTACGTACGGCGAGGGCGCCCAGCAGGTGCACTGCCAGGCGCCCTGCTTCGGCTACTCGTTCCCGAACCGCAGCGACGTCACGACGCTCATCGCCGAGCGGCTGCCCGTCACGTTGTCGCTCGCGTTGGGCGCGGCCGTCCTGTGCCTCGTCGTGGGCATCGGCCTCGGCGCGTTGTCGGCGATACGCAAGGGCGGGATCGTCGACAGGTTCTCGATCGGCTTCGCGATGTTCGGGTTGTCGGTCCCGACCTTCCTCGTCGGTCTGCTCGTCGTCCAGGTCTTCGGCTTCATGCTCAACGCGCTGCCGTACTCCGGCTTCGTGCCGTTCTCGGAGTCACCCGCGGGTTGGGCCTGGCACCTGATCGGCCCGTGGATGGTGCTGTCGTTCATCCTCGCCGCCGGCTACATCCGGGTCACCCGCACCCAGTTGCTCAACGAACTCTCGGCCGACCACCTCGTCGCGATGACCGCCCGTGGCGCGTCGGCTCGGCGGGTGAACCGGCACGCCGTCCGCGGCGTGATGGTGCCGGTCGTGGCGATGTTCGCGCTCGACGTCACCGCGCTCCTGGGCGGCTCGGTGATCGCGGAGAAGGTGTTCAGCCTGCACGGGCTCGGCGACCTGCTGTTGTCCGGCGTGAACGAGTCCGATTTGAGCATCGTCGTCGGGGTGACGCTCTTCTCCGCTTTCCTCATCATCGTCGGCAATCTGATCGCCGACCTGCTGATGCCGCTTCTCGACCCGAGGATCCGCCGTGCCTGATCCCGTACTCCAGGTCGAGGACCTGTGCGTCTCGTTCACCGGCGGCGGCGTCACCGCCGATGTCGTGCGGGACCTCTCCGTGAGGCTGGACGGCGGCCGCACGCTCGCCGTGGTCGGCGAGTCGGGATCGGGCAAGACGATCACCGGCCGGGCGATCATGCGGCTCCTGCCGCGCGGGGCGAGCGCCCGGGGCCGGATCGTCGTCGCCGGCCGGGAGATGCTCTCCGCCGACGAACGTGAGCTGCGCCGGGCCCGCGGCTCCGACGTGGCCATGGTGTTCCAGGACTCGATGTCCGCGCTCAGCCCGTACCTCGACATCGGCGCGCACATCGCCCAGGCGGTCCGCCTGCACGCCCCGTCGGTCACCCGTCGCGCTGCGCGGGCCCGTGCGGTCGAGATGCTCGACCGGGTCGGCATCCCCGAGCCCGTGGAGGCCGTACGCCGCTTCCCGCACGAGTTCTCGGGCGGCATGCGGCAACGCGCGGTGATCGCGATGGCCCTCGTGAACCGGCCGGCTCTGCTCATCGCCGACGAGCCGACCACCGCGCTCGACGTGACGGTGCAGGCGCAGATCCTGGCCCTGCTCCGCGGGCTCCAGCAGGAGTACGGCATGGCGATGCTGCTGATCAGTCACGACTTCGGAGTGGTGGCGAGTGCGGCGGACGACGTCCTCGTGCTGTACGCCGGCCGCCAGGCCGAGTACGGCAGCCTCCGCGACATCTTCGATCAGCCCGCCCACCCGTACACCGCCGGCCTCCGGGCGGCCACGCCGCGGCTGGATGCCCGGCTCGACATCGGTGGGGAGCGGCCACGGCTGCGCGCCATCCCCGGCACGCCCACGTCGCTGCGCGACGCCCGGACCGGGTTGCGCCTTCGCGCCGCGCTGCGGCTTCGCCGACCAGGTCGGCGAACGCTGTGTCGTGGAGGTACCGCTGCCCACCGTCCGCCCGACCAGCGAGGGCGGCGGCGTGCACCTCGCGGCCTGCCACCTCGATCGTCTCCCCGAACCGCAGGAGGTCGCCCGGTGAGCGAGCCGATCCTGGAGATGACCGACGTCAGCAAGCGCTACCGCACCGCCGGTGGCCTCGGCCGAGGCCGCAAGGGCTTCCTCGCCGTGGACGGCGTCTCGCTCCATGTCGAGCGGGGCGAGGCGCTCGGCCTGGTCGGCGAGTCCGGCTCGGGCAAGTCCACGCTGGCGCGGATGGCCAACGGCCTGGTGGTGCCGACGTCCGGCACCGTCCGTACGGGCGGGCAGGACATCGCCCGCCTCAGCCGGCGAGGACTGCGGCGGCTGCGGCGCAACGTCGCCATGGTCTTCCAGGACCCGCTGGCGTCGCTGAACCCGCTGCAGACCGTGCGGCAGACGCTGGAGAACGTCTTCCGCGCGCACGGCGAGACGACGTCGACCGCCGAACTGGTCGCGCTGCTGGAGTCGGTCGGCCTCGGCGCCGACTACCTGGGGCGCTACCCGCACGAGGCGTCCGGCGGGCAGCTCCAGCGCGTCGCCGTGGCACGCGCGCTCGCCCTCAAGCCGGATCTGATCATCGCGGACGAGCCGACCTCGGCGCTCGACGTGTCGGTGCGTGCCCAGATCCTCAACCTGCTGGCCGACCTGCAGCGCGACCAGGGGATCTCGTTCCTCCACGTCAGCCACGACCTGGCGGTGATCCGGCTCTACAGCGACCGCGTCGCCGTCATGCAGCGCGGCCGTATCGTCGAGACCGGCTCGTCCGACGAGATCTTCCGCTCCCCGCGGCACCCCTGCACGCGCGCGCTGGTCGAGGCGACACCGGAGGCGAGCTGCTGACCTGACCTGCGGGAGCGTTGCGCGACGCCGAAGAGGCGTGCCACGATCATGACCATGATCCACCGAACGACAACCCCGTCGTGAGCCGGCCGGGGGCCGGCGCGACAGAGCAGTGAATGAGGACACGTGGGAACAGACCTGTTCGTCCGAGAGTATGGGCGGGACGCAGCAGACGCGCCTGCCATTCTCATCCTCCACGGCGCCGTGGAGTCCGGCGACTGCTACGGTGACGCCGTCGACCGCTGGGGCGGCGACTACCACATCGTGGCGCCGGACGCGCGGGGCCACGGGAAGTCGCCCGGCCGCCTGCCCGAGCACGAGGGCGTTCCGTCCACCGACGTGATGGTGCAGGACGCGATCGACATCCTCAAGGACATGCTCGACGAGACCGGGCGCAGGACGCTCGTCGTCGGACACTCCATGGGCGCGCGGATCGCCGCCTTCGTCGCCGCCGACGCCCCGCACCTCGTGGCCGGCGTGGTGCTGGAGGACCCGCCGTGGTGGGTTCCGGAGGCCGGTCCCAACCCGTGGCTCAGCGTCGAGCAGACCACCAAGGACCCCTTCGACTACGCCGACACGGCGTCGGTCGAGGAACTCATGGACATGCAGCGCGAGCTCAAGCCCCACTGGGCGGAGCAGGAGCTGCGCCCGCTCGCCGAGGCGATGAAGGCCGTCGACATCGACTACATGCAGCAGCGGGTCCACGAGAAGCGCCGGATCTGGACGCCGACCGCACGGCAGATCACGGTCGGCCCGGCCGGCGTACCGGCGCTGCTCGTCACCGGCACCGGCGACGTCATCGTCGACAAACACTCCCGTGAGCGCCTCACGGCCGTCGCGCCCGGCTTCGACGTCGTCGTGATCGAGGGCGCACACCACTGCGTGCGCCGCGACAAGCCGGAGGAGTACCACCGGCACGTCGACGCCTTCCTCCGTGAGAACGCGCCACCGGCGGGAGCCGTCACTCGACGCTGAAGGTGTCGGACCGCGCGAGCGGGCCGTAGACCTCCGAGTCCGGCTCGGCGACAGCGGCCCGCATCGCCTCCAGCCCCGCGCGTACGACGGGGTGGCCCTGGTTGTCCCGCCGCGTCGTCATGATCACCTTGCGCAGCGGCGCGATGCCGCGCGTCGGCAGGATCGTCACCCACTCGGCGTCGCGGGCGGAGAGCGCGGACTCCGGCACCAGGCAGATCCCCGCCTCGGCGGCGACCAGCGCCAGCGCGGCGCGGTAGTCGTCCGAGACGTGGGTGATCGGCGGGTGGAAGCCGAGCTCCGCGCACGCCTGCAGCACCATCGTGCGGCACGGATTACCGGGCGAGGGCATGATCCAGCCCTCCTCGGTGAGCTGGGTGAGCCCGATGCCCTCCTCGCCGGACAGCGGGTGCGCCTGTGGGAGGACGACCTTGAACCGCTCGATATAGAGCGGGAACTTCACGATGTCGGGGGAATCGCGCTCGGGGTCGGACTCGTACTCCATGCTGACGGTCACGTCGATGTCGCCTCGCATCAGCATCCGGTGGCTCATGTGCGCCTCCGCGTCGACGACGGTGACGTCGACACCCGGGGCCTGACGGCGCAGCTCGACGATGGCGGGTGCCACCAACCAGCTGATCGCCGTCGGGAAGGCGCCGATCCTGAGCTGCCCGAGGACGCCGCCTGCGTGCGCGGCCAGGTCAGCCTCGGCGATCTTCAGCCGTGAGCTGATCTCTTCGGCGTGCCCGGCGAGGATGCGCCCGGCCGGCGTGAGCACCAGCTTGCGCCCCGAGCGTATGACGAGCGCGTGACCGACCTCGCGCTCGAGCGCCGCGAGCTGCTGCGACACCGCGGACGGCGTCAGGTGCAGCGCCGCCGCGGTCGCGGTGACAGAGTCGGACAGCACGAAGGCACGGAGGATGAGGAGACGTCGGGGGTCGATCGTGGGCACGCGGGCTCCGTGGCGGGTCGGCCGGGCGTCCGTCGCAGTGGGGCATCCGCGAGGCGGGACCGGGAGACCCCGATGTTAGCGGGCCCTTCCGGACGCGGGCGCGCCGGCACGGGGTACGCCGCCTGTGGGCGCCGAGAACTGCGTCACCTGCTCTGACCTGGCATGTGTCTCTCGGACAGCGGCGGCTGTCGTGGGTGGACCGGGTGCGACGCCGGTGCAGGCGTGTTCCGGGCGCGCGAGACAGGCGGTCGCGTTCTCCTCGACGGTCAGCACGCCGAGCACGGGTGTGCCGCTGGACCGGTCAGGGGTGGAGAACGCCACAGTGCCACTGCGGTCGGCCATCGGAGCTGGCGCCGGAGCACCAGTAGCTCGACGTCCTTGGACGGACCAGAGCGCATGAGCACCGTCAGCAGACCTCTTACCGACCGGTGGACAAGCGAGAGCTGCACCCGGCGATGGTCCCAGTTGCCGCTCTGGTCGCACGGCGAATCCCCGCTCCCACTGCGAGACCGTGTACCGCAGTGGGAGCGGGTGTCGTCGAATCGTTCTATGTCAGTTCCACGAAGGTGGGATTGGTGTAGCACCAGAGGTCGTGCCAGGGGTTCTCATTGCGGCCTGTGTCCGCCGCCGGCTCCATCCCGCCGGGAGCGCTGCGCCTGCCGTCGGTGCCACGCAGCCGGAAGTAGAACGGCTCGCGCACGTCGCGGAACCTGTAGTGGAACTGGGCGACCCGGCCCTTGCCCTTCGGCAGGAACGACTCGACCACACTCACGTCCGGGGCGGTGAAGACGTCGGGGTCGGCGGCCGGCCCGGTGATCGCACCGCGGATCAGATCCAGGCGGGCGAGCCGGGGGATCTCTTCATTGGCGTTAGGACGGCCGGCGAGATCGACGGAAATGGTGACGGTGACGTCGTCGCCGCGCCGCACCGACAGCCGTCCGCCGAACGTGGCCGGGGCATTGCCGGGGGCGTGCGCGTCGACGTGCAGCCCGTCGATGAGGCCGCCCATCGACACCCAGGATCGCCCGGCCTTGATCGCCTCCATGACCGCGCCATAGCTGCGTGAGGTCGCCCCTACAACCGTGCGGCTGAACTGACCTGGCCAGAAGTCGGCGTGCCGCAGCGGGACGCCGCCGTCGATGGGATCAGGGTACCTACCGTGCTGGTCGTACCAGTCAGCAGGTCGGGAGGGCTCGACGATCGAGTCACCGTTGTAGAAGTGGCCGTCGGAGTTGGCAGTGATCCACCAGCCCTTGCCCTCGGCGAGCATCGAGTCCCACATGCCGCCCAGGATTCCGGTCATGGAGTCGAAGCCGCCGTACGTCGGGTAGTGTTCCGGCCGCCAGCCGGGCCAGGAGTCGGCGTCGGCGGTGTTGTTGAAGTCGCCGCGGGCCCTGGGCTCGTTCTGGGCGCCAGGCGCGCCCTCCATGCCGACTGCGATGTTCGGCGCCTTGTCGCGATAGGTGCGCAGGTCACGCGGGGAGTACCTGCCGCGCCGCATCACGTGGTTGATCAGGAACAGCGCGGAACTCGCCGAACCCGTGCGCAGCGCGGTCTCGAGCCAGGCGAGCGCCTCCAGCGCCTTGGCCTCGTTCGCCGGGCTGCCGGCGCCGGTGCCGTTGATCCTGGAGTCGAAGAGCCGCTCGAACGCGCGCAGCAGTTGGATCTCATCGCGAGCACCGTCGAAGAACACCGTGGCGTGCTCGGCTCCGGGAACGTTCCACTCGAGCCCCTGCCACAACAGCAGCTCAGGGTGCTTGCCCCGGGAGGTGACGATGTCGGCAAAAGTGGACTCGACCGCGAACTTCTCGTGCGCGGCGTGCCCGTGGTCGGTGATGACCAGCCAGTCCAGGCCGTGCTTGAGAGCGCCCGCAGCCTGCTGCTCAATGGTGTACATGCCGTCGTAGCTGTACTGCGTATGAACGTGATGGTCGCCGGCCAGCCAGTGGAGCGCGCGGGAGCCTCTGCTGGTTGCGGCGGCGGGACGCGCGGTCAGCCCGCCCAGAGCGGTGACGCCGAGACTGCTGATGCCGAGCAGCCCACTGTTCAGCAGAAAGCGGCGCCGACCGAGGTCGGCGGGCGACAGTTCGGTCTCTGAGACGGACAAGTCGGCGAACGCAGCCGTTCCTTCCGGTGCGCTGTGGGAGTGTGCATGGGTGCGGCACATGGGTCATACCTTTCATCTGGAATACCTGGTGCGTCGTTCTCGGGTGGCCCATGAGCTTGCGCACGAAGTGGGGCGGAGCAGGTGAACCTGCGGCCCTTCGTCACGCTCGCAGAGGAGCGTGACGGCTTGCATGGGGAGGAAGCGAATGCTGGGCGACTTCTTGCCGAACGGCGGAAGGCTCCGGCGAGCCGTCTGTGGCGCTGTTCGGGACGCCTCTGCGCTGCCGGCCCTCCCCAGCACTGTCGGCCTGCTGGTACGGCAATGGGGCGGTCGTCTGTCCGACCTCCGTGCGGGACGTGCGGCGATTCGCGCAGTGGTCCTGTGCCTGATCGCAGTGATATTCGCATGACGGTCTGCGCAATGATCCGATAGAGAGGGCCAATGTCGATTCGTGTGCGCCTTGACGACCTGTGCCAGGAGACCTGGGAAGCGGTGGCCGAGCTGAGGGTGGCTGACGACCAGGCTGATCTCATCGCGTCGAACCTGTACTCGATTGCGGAGAGCCGGTTCTTGCCGGGCTTCGTGACCCGTGCGGTGATGCACGATGAGCGCGCCGTGGGCTTCGCGATGTACGGCCCCGATCCCGATGACGGCCAGATCTGGCTCTACCGCTTGATGATCGACAAGGATCACCAGGGGAAGGGGCTGGGCCGAGCGGCCCTCCAACAGGTCATCGCCCACGTGCGGGACGCGTTCGACGTACCGGTGCTGCGGTTGGGGGTGCGTGGCGACAACATCGCGGCCAGGGCGCTCTACACCTCTGCCGGGTTCGTTCCCACCGGGCAGGTCTTCGGCAGGGAGGACGTCCTGGAGCTCCCTCTGCGAACGGGGCACACCGAAGCGTCCAGTGACGTGCTTGATCCTCGAAAAGGAAATCCCGGAAGTTGATGCCCGCCTCACCGGCAGGAATCGCACGGGCCGCCCTGCAGCCAAGGATGGCGGCGCGTTGATGGCCGTCACGAGGACGGTCACCTCGTGGCGGACCGCGGGCTTGTCGTATCTGACGGCCATGGCACAGTGTCTTGAAGGCGGTTGATGCCGCGCCCCACCGCCTGCCGAGCCTTGACGTCCGCACGAGCCTGCAGCTGCTCGAGAACGAGATGCCGGGTGCCGAACCGGCGCTTCTCCGAGGAGACCGCCGCGCGTCTCAGCGACCTCACGCGCCGCTTGCTGAACGCCACGGAGGGCTAGACCGAGGGCTGAACACGTAACCACCACCACCTGCTGCAGTGACAGCAAGGGCAGCGGGACGGGATCACGGCAGGGACACGTACGGGAGCAGGAGAGCTGCTCGCTCGTGCCGTCGCCGGCCAGAGAGCGTGCGCGCCTGACACGCCGGATCACTGGTTCAAGGCCTGCCAGCGCCTCCTTCGGCTGCCTGCCGGGTGGCAGTGCGGAGATGGTGAGCCGCGATGTCAGGTACGCCCGGCCGTCCGGCGTGCGGACGGCACGGACGTGCTCAACCTTGTGAGCTACCAGTTAGCGTCGCTGATGGGCTCCAGCCGGAACTTCTCGTTGTCCTGGGTGCCGGTGTCGTACTGGTTCACGCTGGCACCCTGATCGAGGCTGGCGTTCTCGATGGCCAGCACCTTGCCCGAATGCTTGACCACGATGCGGACGTAGCCGTCGCCGGCGTCACGCAGCTCGAACTTCTCGTTGTCCTGGGTGCCGGTGTCGTACTGGTTCAGGCTGGCACCCTGATGGAGGCTGGCGTTCTCGATGGCCAGCACCTTGCCCGAATGCTTGACCACGATGCGGACGTAGCCGTCGCCGGCGTCGCGCAGCTCGAACTTCTCGTTGTCCTGGGTGCCGGTGTCGTACTGGTTCAGGCTGGCGCCGTCCTTGAGGCTGGCGTTCTCGATGGCCAGCACCTTGCCCGACTGCTTGACGATCAGCCGGGCTCGCGACGGGTAGGGAGCCATGGGTACCTCCTGGATAGGGGGAATTCGGGGCAGGGCCCTGCCACACACACCGGACGGTGCGACCCTGCCAGTGGTCAGCACATTGAGCCGGTCGACACTCAAGGGTCAACAGAGACACAGTTGCCATTCGGAGACATATTCCTCAGCCTCGAATTCCGGCAGATGCGCCCGTCAGGAAAACCCGTGATGAGCTGCCGAACCACGGCTGCGCCTGGACATCATGGAGTCGTCGGTGATGGCCCGAATTTGCGACAGCAGAAACGGCCATTTGATCCCCTCCAGTCGATGATCGAGGCGGCGACGCGCTGTTCGCCTCTATGAAACTTGATTGCGGGCGGGAAATCATCCTCCAGCCGTGGCCACATGCGGACAGTGTTCAAGCCTCCGCCACCTGGTCCCACCAGCGGTGTCAGACGAGATCACCACGACGCGCCCGGCCACACCCCCTCGAGAGGAACCGGCGCAGGCGACTATCAACGTTCAGATCCGATGCCAATGGCAGGAGTGGGTCACGGCCCGGTCGCATGGAGAATTGATGTCAAACTATGCCCCGCCGAAGCAGTGGTACTGGGTCGGGACATCGCCCATGGATAGGTGACCAAATAACTACAACCATACGGCGCCGGCGATCGGCCGCCATTAGCCGGCAGACTGGCAATCGTGGACGCGGGCTGGGAATAGGCCAACAATTCACCTCGTCGGGAAGTTTGATTCGGCCTTCTTGACAGAGTCGGTAGTGCTTCCGGGCGGGTCAGCAACGCTGGCCACTCCGTAGCGAACGGCTCATCTCTCCATCGGAACCAAGCTCGATCACCCTCGATTGCAGCAGGAACTCGGCGACCGGGAGGTCCAGCGCCCGATCCAGGCCGAGCGCGTCACGACAGGCGGCGAAGCGGGTGTTGATCGGGGAGAAACCGATCCGCGGGCCGCGCTCGGAGGGCCCGGTGACCAAGCCCGCGTTCACGCCGACTGATCGGTTCCTCCTCGCTGTGTTGCTTCACCGCCTGCCGACGGAGAGACTCCAGCACCTTGCGTTGCTGGTCCGGCCGCACGGGAGAACGCCTCCTGGGGCTACCGGCGCGTTCACGGTGAACTGGCCACGCTAGGTATCAAGGTCGCCGCCTCCACGCTCTGGGAAATCCTCGAAGCACACGGCATCGACCCGGCTCCCGAACGGACCGCCACAACCTGGGCCACGTTCCTACGCAACCAGGCACCGCCCTACTGGCGTGCGACTTCTTCGAAGTCCGCAACCCTCACCGGCGCCCGCCTGTACGTTCTGGCGGTCATCGAGCACGCCACCCGCCGTATCCGCATCCTCGGCGTCACCGCCCATCCGGGACGCCACGTTCACCGCGGTACTGGCCGATGCCGGAATAAGCATCGTCAGGAGCGGTATCCGGATACCGCGAATGAAGGCAATCACGGAGCGGTGGATCCAGTCCTGCCGGCGCGAACTGCTGGACCTGATGTTGATCTGGAACCAGCATCACCTTCTGCGAGTTCGAAGCCTTCTCCAACGAACAACGGCCGCATCGGGCTCTGTGCCAGGCAGCTCCGCTCCGACCGCTTCCCATTCCCAACACATCCTGAAGGAGTATCGGCATGCAGCTTGACCTGGCCGGATGATCAATCGGCGTCCGCAGGGTCAGGTGGCCAGGCCGTCCTCTCTCAGCCGGACCGCGAGCTCCAGCTTCGTGTACGCCGGGCGCCCAGCCTTCCGGTACTTCTCCTTGACACGTTCCAGGTAGTTCTTGGCGGTTCCCGGCCGCACTCCGGCGCTGCGCGCCGCCGCGGCGAGCGTCATTCCGGAGGCGTAGGCGAGCAGCACCGCATGCTCCTGAGGGGACAGGACAGGACGGACGCAATCCCGCCCGGCCATGTGGTCCGCAGGGCCCGGCGGGCAGGCCATCTTCTCCTCGGCCAGCTCCCTGACCTTGGACAGCAGGGTCTCCAGCCTGTGGTTCTTGGTGAGGTATCCGCCGGCTCCCGCCTCGATCATCCGCCTGGCCAGGTTGCCACCGGGCATCGCGCTGACCACGAGCACCCGCCGCCGCCGTAGGACCAGCGCGCATACGTTCTCGACCGGGTCGGAGCCGTCGGCGAGCCGCGCCTCGAGCAGCACCACGTCGGCCGGGGACGGCTCGGTCCTGAGCAGCTCGGCGACGGAGGCGGCCCATCCCGTCAGCCGTACGTCGGGAACGACCGCCAGCCAGGCGACCAGCCCGTCGATGAGCATCTGGTCATCATCTACCGCAGAAACGGTGATCACGCCTGTCTATCTCATATCCCCTATCTGTCGTCAAGTGCGCAGTTATGAGGCCTATGAGGCGTTGCGTCGACCCCGAATCATGGGGCCAGATTCGAGAAGGGAGCGAACATGACCGTCACCCTCGAGAGGGCCGAGGAGATCATCGCCGCCTGGAGGGCGGGCGACGACCCGGACAGCCCGGCAGGCCCGCTGATGCCCGGCATGTACGTCGAGTCGGAGATCACCATGACAGGGCCGGGCGGCTCCGGCAGATGCGGGACCGCCTGCTCGGGTTCCAGAACCTATCAGTGCTGCTGAGCAGGGGCGGAGCGCATGACCGGTGAGTTCGACCCTCCGCTGGACCCGCTGATCGGCCCCGCACTGACCGACCTCGGGGCCCGGCTGCGCGCACTTACCGGTCTTGCGCCGGCCGAGCGCAGCGCCGTCCTGTCAGGCGCTGCGCTGTCCGTCGAGGAGGAGGTCCGCCGCAAGATCACCAGGGTACTGGTGCTGGAGGTGAACGCCGCCCGCCTGTCCGGGCGCCTGACCGCCGCCGACCCCGCCGCCCGCTGGCGGGAGTGGCGGCGAAGTGCGGCGCAACCGGCATTCTGGAACGATCTGGCGGTGCTCTACCCCGGCATGATGCCGAGGCTCACGACGATCATCCGCAATCGGTGCGCCGCCGCGTTCCGCCTGGCCGAACGCTTCGCCGCGGACCGCGCGAGGCTGGTCTCGCTTCCGGGAGCGCCGTCGGGCGAGCTCGACCGCGTCGAGTTCGGCGCCGGCGACAGCCACCGGGGCGGGCAGACGGTCGTCGTGCTGCACGGCGGCGGCGGACGGGTGGTCTACAAGCCGCGTTCGCTGGCGGTGGACGCGGCGCTCGCCGACCTGCTCACGTACCTCGGCGTCCCGACCATGCGAGTGCCCGCCGTCGTGACCAGGCAGGGGTACGGCTGGGCCGAGCACATCGAGCACCGCCACTGCGACGGCGACGGCGAACTGCGCGCGTTCTACCGGGGACTGGGCCATTGGCTGGCCCTCATGCGCCTGCTCGGTGGCAACGACCTGCACGCCGAGAACCTCATCGCCGCCGGGCCGCACCCCGTGGTCGTGGACTGCGAGAGCCTGTTCGCCCCGCACGCGAAGGCCCGTCCCTCGGGGTACGGCCGGGCCTTCGACACGGCGGTGGAGCTGGTGAACAGCTCGGTGCTGGGCATCGGGCTGCTCCCGGGACGAGGGGTGGCCCTGGGCTGGCGCGGCGTGGACATGTCGGCGGCGGGCGCGCTGCCCGGCCAGCAGCCGCAGATCGAGCTGCCGGTGGTGCTCGGCGCGGGCACCGACAGCCCCAGGATGGGCACCGAGCGGGTGACGCTGCCGCCGGCGGCCAACCATCCCAGCCCCGAGCCGGTGCTCGGCCGGTACTGGGACCTGATCATCGCCGGCCTCGACGAGCTCGACGACCGCCTGACCGAGCTGGACCGGTCGGGCAAGCTGGAGCCGCTGCTGGCGCCGTTCTCCGACTGTCCCGTCCGCGCGGTGCTGCGCTCCACCGAGTCGTACGCCGAGCTGGCGCGCATGCTGTGGCATCCGGCCGCGCTCCACGACGAGGCGGACGCCCGCGCGAAGGCCGCCCGGCTGCTGGCGAAGATGTCGGAGAACGTCCCCGGGGCCCCCGGCGACGCCGCGATCATCGCCGCGGAGGTGGACGAGCTGTGCCACGGTGACATCCCGATGTTCGACACCACGCCGCGCGTCGGCATGCTCCGCGGCCCCGCCGACACCAGGTGCGGCCCGGAGAGCGATCTGGTCGCCGGTGCGGTGGCCCGCTGGCGGGAGCGCGACCACGGCCTGGACCGCGCGGTGGCTCAGGCGGCTCTGGTCAGCGCGTACCTCAACGAGGGCTGGATGCCGGACCTCGAACGGCTCCCGCCCGGCCTCGTCCGTACCGAACGGCTGGAGCCCAGGCGGCGCGCGGCGGCCGCCCGCATCCTCCGCGAGGTCCTGGACAGCGCCGTGCGCGGTGCGGACGGCACGGTCACGTGGATCACGCCCGTGCTCGACCTCACCGGCTGGGCCGTGCAGCCGCTGTCGCTCGACCTGTACGGCGGAGCCCACGGCCTGGCGATCCTGCTGAGCGCCTACATCAGGGAAGCCGCGGACGGCAGGGCCGAGCCGATCGCGGAACTGGACGGGCTTCTGGAAGCGGTCCTGCGCACGATCCGCGCCATGGAGGACCGCGACGCCGCCAGGCGGCAGGAAGGGGTACGCCTGCGGCCGGATCCTCCCGGTGCCTACCTCGGGATCGCCTCGCAGGTGTGGAGCTGGCTGCTGCTGCGCTCCCTGGGTGTCGTCGGGGAGGAAGCGCTTCAGCGCGCCCGCGTTCTGGCGGGACTGCTGCCGGACTCGATCGAGGCCGACGACAGCTACGACCTGCTGTCAGGGATGGCGGGGGCGATCGTTCCGCTCCTCCTGCTGAGCCGGGAGACCGGCGAAGCAGGCTGGGCCCGGCTGTCCCGTACGATCGGGGAGCGCCTCGCGGGGCTGGCGGAGCGCCGCTCCGGCGGGGTGTGCTGGCCGAGCCTCCGCTTCCCGCAAGGGCTCGGAGGGCTGGCGCACGGCGCGAGCGGCATCGGCTGGGCCCTGGCGCGCCTCGCCGATTCCCCCGGTGACCATGAGGGCATGAGTGAGCTGGCCGGGGCCGCCTTCGCCTACGAGGACACCCTCTACGACGCCGAGCAGCGCGGCTGGCTGGACCTTCGCAACGACGGCTTCGCCGCCAAGGCGTGGTGCCACGGCGCGGGCGGGATCGGGCTCGTCGCCGCCGACCGGCTGGCCCGCGAGGGCGGCACCCGGTGGCGCGACAGGCTGGCGCGCGCCGCCGCCTCCTGCTGGGCCGACGGGATCGGCTGGAACCACACGCTCTGCCACGGCGATCTCGGCTGCTGGGAGACGATCGAGCAGGCCCGGGCCGCCGGCGTCGCACCGGTCGAGCGGGACCGGCTGGACGCCGTCATCCTGGGCAGCCTGGAGACCAACGGCCCGGTCAGCGGCCTGGCCAGAGACGCCTTCGCGCCGGGCCTGCTGCCCGGTCTGGGCGGAGTGTCCTACCAGTTGCTCCGCATGCACCCCGAGTGCGCGCTGCCGTCCGTGCTGCTGCCGGACCTGGCATGAGCCCCATGGACGAGAGGGTGGACGAGGAGCTCGTCACTCCCTACTGGCACCTCGACCAGCCGGACGGATCCCGCCGCACGCCGCGGCAACTGGTGGCGGTCACCGTGCCGGTGCTGCGGCTCATCTGGCGGTGCGGGCGCCGGTCCGCGATCGCCGTCCTCGTCCTTCAGCTCGCCGCGGGCGCCGCGACGGCCGGCGGGTTGCTGACGAGCGTGGCTGTGCTGGACGAGTTGCTCGCGTCAGGCGCGGCGCCCGACCGGCTCGTGGCGGCGGCCCCCGGCCTGGCGTTGGTCGCCGGGATCCTGGCGCTGCGCGGGGCGGCCGAAGCGGCGGTGGAGCTGGCCAGGGCGCGGCTGGAACCGGCGCTGCGCCGGGCCACCGAGGAACGGCTGTTCGCCGCCGCCCTGGACGTGCAGCTCGCCGACTTCGACGACGCCGACTTCTACGACGGCCTGCACCGGGCCCGCGACCGCGGGTTGTTCCACCTCGACCGCGCGGTCGGCAACACGATCGACCTGCTCGGCTCCGTCTGCGGAGTGACGGCCGCGGTGGCCGGGCTGGCCGTCCTGCACCCCCTGCTGGTGCCGCTGCTCGTGGCCGGCATGATCCCGGAGGCCTGGGCGGTGCTGACGGTCGCGCGGCGCGGGTACGCCGGCATGCGGAGCATGGTCACGCTGAACCGCCGGGTGCAGATGCTCGCCGAGCTGTCCACCGAGCGGGACCCGGCGGCCGAACTGCGCGCCTGCCAGGCCGAGCCGTACGTGCTGGCCGAGTACCGCCAGGTGGCGGACGTGCTGAAGAAGAGGGAGACCCAGGTCGGGGTGTCCATGGCGCGGGGCAGGACCGCGGGCCGCGCGCTGGCCGGCCTCGCCCTGGCCGGGGTGCTGGCCGTACTCGGTCTGATGTTGCACGCCGGCTGGATCGGGCCGGCCGCGGCGGGCACCGCGGTGATCGCCGTCAGGGTGGCCGCCGGGGCGCTGCGGCAGCTCACCCAGGCCGCCAACCAGCTGTTCGAACAGTCCCTGTACGTGGCCGACTACCAGGACTTCCTCACCGACGCCGACGCCAGGAAACGACCGGCGTCCGGCGTACCGGTCCCGCGTTCCCCGGAGTGCGTCACCCTGCGCGGCGTGGGCTTCGCCTACCCCGGCAGGCGGACTCCCGCGCTGCGCGACATCGACCTGACCATCCGCGCCGGGCAGACGATCGCGCTGGTCGGCGAGAACGGTTCGGGCAAGACCACACTGGCCAGGCTCCTCGCCGGGCTCTACCGGCCGACCAGCGGAACCATGCGATGGGACGGGATCGACACCGCCCTCCTGGACCCGCGTACCCTGGCCGACCGGGTCGTCCTGGTCCCGCAGCACCCGGTCCGCTGGCCGCACGATGCCCGGACCAACGTCCGCATCGGCCGCCACGACCGCCCGGACCCGGAAGACCACGCCCTGCGCGAGGCCGCCTCGCTCGCCGCCGCCGCGGACGTCGTCGCGGGCATGCCCGCGGGATGGCACACCCTGCTGTCCAAACACTTCAAGGGCGGCCACGAGCTGTCGGCGGGCCAGTGGCAACGCCTGGCCGTGGCCCGCGGGTTGTTCCGGGACGGCGCCCTGCTGATCTGGGACGAGCCGACCGCACCGCTGGACGCCAAGGCGGAGTACGCCGTCTACGAGACCCTCCGCGCGATCGCCGGAGAACGGACCATCCTGCTCATCACGCACCGGCTGACCAGCGTCCGCCACGCCGACCGCATCTACCTGCTGCACCAGGGGCGCGTGGCCGAGGAGGGCGTCCACGAGGAACTGCTGGCGCTGCGGGGACGCTACGCCGAGCTGTACGCGTTGCAGACCGGAAAGCCGGCACGCCGATGACCGGCCCGCGCATGATCCGTCCGGGCGAGCCTGGTTACCAGGCCAGGCGCAAGCCCTTCCTCGGCACGCTCACCGAGAAGCTGCCCGCCGCCGTGGCCTGCTGCGCCTCCGAGGCGGACGTGGTCGGCGTCCTTGAGCTCGTCCGCGCCCGCGGCATGCCGTTCGCCCTGCGCGGCGGTGGTCACAGCTTCGCCGAGCACTCCTCCACGACCGGCCTGCTCGTCGATCTCAGCGCGGCGAACGAGATCGAGGTCGGCGCGGAGAACGTGCGGGTGGGCCCCGGCGTGCGGATCGGCGAGCTGGCCCGGCGCCTGGCCGAGCACGGGCGCATGGTGCCCTGCGGCTGGTGCCCGGCGGTCGGCGTCACCGGAGCGGTGCTGGGCGGTGGATACGGCGTGTTCAGCCGCCTTCACGGGCTCGGCGCCGACCACCTGCTCGCGGCGCGGGTGATCCTGGCCGACGGGTCGCGCGTCGAGGCGGACGACGATCTGCTGTGGGCGCTGCGCGGGGCCGGTGGCGGCAACTTCGGCGTCGTCACCCGGATGACGCTGCGTACCCGCCCCATCGTGCCGGTCACCGCTGTGCAGGCCGTCTGCGACTTCGAGCGGGCCGCCGACCTCATCGACGCCTGGCAGCGGTGGGCGCCCGAAGCGCCGGACGAGGTCAACCTGGAGATCGCCGTCATCTCCGGGGACGAGCCGGACGAGCCGCCGCAGGCCGTCCTCTTCGGCGTCGTCGTCGGCGCCGAGGAGCGGGCCGTCGAGGTCGTCGACGCGCTCGCGCCGCCGGGCCGCCTGCGGCTCACCCGGCTGGAGGGCGCGGCGGCCGCCTGCCACCACTCCTACGCCGACGGCGGGCAGGGCCCCGTCACCGCGCTGCCGTACGGCGAGCGGCCCGGCCTGCGCCTGAACAAGTCGGGTTTCTTCGACGGTCTCCTGCCGCGTACGGCCGTCGAGGACCTGCTGGACCGGCTGGTCGCCGACCGCGTGCGCGGCGAGATCCGGGACCTGGAGTTCGTGCCGTGGGCGGGCGCCATCGGCCGCCCGGCCTCCGACGCGACCGCGTTCGTCCACCGCGGTCCGCGGTTCCTGCTCAAGCAGGCCGTCCAGGTCGGTTTCCGCGCCTGCGACGAGCGGCGGCGGGAGGCGCACGCGTGGTTGCGCGAGTCGTGGGAACGGGTGTCGCCGTGGTCGTCCGGCGGGGTCTACCCCAACTATCCGGACGCCGACCTGGAGGACTGGGCCCGGGCCTACTACGGCGACAACCTCCCGCGCCTGCGCGAGATCAAGGCCGCCTACGACCCCACCGGCCTGTTCCGCTCCGCCCAGTCGCTGCGCTGAGAGCCGGGGACGTCCCCACCTCGGGCGCGCGGCGGAACCGGCCCGAGACGGTGTGGCGCCGGGCCCGTCTCCCGCTCGCCGGTGGGCCGGCGCCCGCGAACCCACCAACGCTCGTGGTCAATACAGCTAGCGGGCGTCGCGGGCAAAGGTGCGGTAGGCGAAGCCGTCGTCCTCCGCGTCCTGGATGCCTGGCAGCGGCAGCCCCCGAAATCCTGGTGCCTGAGAGGGCAGCCGGAGCACGGTTCGGACATCCAGGACGTGCCGCGGTAGGCGTTGAACGCCGCCGACTCCCGCCAGATCCACTCCAGGCTGTGCGTGCGCACGCTGGGCAGCTCCAGCGGAAGCGAGTAGGCGGCCGGGCACGGCAGCACGCGTCCATCGGGTGCCACGGTCAGGGAGAGCGTGCCCCAGCCGCCCATGCACGGTTTGGCGGTTCCGTCGAAGTAGTCGGGTACCACCCAGATCAGCTCGACGTCGCTGCGACGGCGCCATCGCTCGACCTTCTCCCGGGCCGCGCTGAGCTGGGCTCGCGTAGGCATCAGGGCGCGCCGGTTGACCAGGCCCCAGCCGTAGAACTGAATGTTGGCCAGCTCGATGCGCTGCGCCCCCCAGGTGATGCCGAGCTCCACGATCTGATCGATGGCGTCCAGATTGTGCCGGTGCAGCACGACGTTGAGGCCCAGCGGCAGTCCGGCCTCGACGATCAGCGCCGCCGCCCGCTGCTTGTCGGCGAAGGACGGGCGGCCGGCGATCCGGTCCGAGGCGGCCGCGTCGGCGGCCTGCGTGGACAACTGGACGCTGCGCACCCCGGCCCGCAGGAGTTCGGCCAGCCGCACCCGGGTGAGGCCGACGCCGCTGGTGACAAGCTGGGTGTAGATGCCGGCCGAGGCCGCTGCCGCGGCGATCTCGGCCAGATCGCCGCGCAGCAGAGGCTCCCCGCCGGACAGGTGGACATGGACCACGCCCAGGGCGGCGGCCTCGTTGAAGACCCGGACCCAGGTGGCGGTGTCCAGCTCCGCCGACTTCGTCACCAGCGATGTGGGGTTGGAGCAGTACGGGCAACGCAACGGGCAGCCATGGGTCACCTCGGCCAGCATGGCCCAGGGCCCGTTCACCGGATCCATCCCTGGGCACGCACGTCCCGCAGGAACTCTGTCACGTCGGCGAAGACCTCGGAGGGGAACCGCGCGGCGATCTCCTCGACGGTGTTGTGCCCGTCGCACAGCCCTACGATGGCGGCCGCCTCGGCATTGAGCACCACGATCCGTTCGGGCACGATCAGCAGTTCCGCCTGCCGTACCGGGCAATGCCGCAGCAGGGCACCTGGGCTCAACGACGGGCGCCAGGTCATCGGTAGGCCCGCTCGACCGCGTTCAGAAGTGTCCACAGCACCTCGCACTTGTACTCCAGCGCCCTGATCGCCGCCTGCCGGTCAGCGGGACTGCGAGCCCAGGACAACACCAGCGGCAGCGCCCGTTCGCTGTCCTTGCGCCCTTGGTCGATCCGGACCTGGAAATACCGCAACCCAGCGGGATCGATCCATGGGTAGTGTTCTTCGAACGCGGCGATCCGGGTCTTCATCAGATCCGGTGCGAGAAGCTCTGTGAGCGAGGCCGCCACGGCCTCCAGCGCGCTGCCGTGCCGGCAGAGGTTCACATATCCGTCCACGGCCAGCCGGACTCCCGGCAGCACTGCCTGGCCGGACCACATCTCCTCCCTGGTACATCCGGCGGCCTCGCCCAGGCGAAGCCAGCGCTCAAGGCCGCCCTCCCCGCCGGCGGTGCCGTCCTGGTCGATGATGCGGTGGATCCACAGGCGGCGCAGGTCGAGGTGATCCAGCTTGGCCAGGATGAGGGCGTCCTTGACGGGCAGGTGCCGCTGGTAGTGGAAGCGGTTGAGTATCCACCCGCGCAGTTCCTGCTCGGACAGCAGCCCCGCGTGCATGCGCTGGTTGAAGGGGTGCAGGTCGTGGTAGCGGCGCCTGGCCACGGCCCGCAGCTCGGCCTCGAAGTCCCTCACAGCTCGATCACCATTCCTTCGGCGGCCACCTCGACGCCCAGGCCCGCGCGCAGCGGCGAGTCGGGGTCGAGCAGCGGATTGGTGTTGTTCAGGTGCGTGTAGAAGCAGCGGGCCTCCAGCGCGGCCAGCCGCGCACGGGTGGCCTCGATCGGCAGATGACCCATCTGGGTGGCGGATCTGGCCGATATCCCGCTCCGGCACGGCTCGTCGTCGTCGTAGAAGGTGCCGTCGGCGAAGACCACCTCAGCCCCCACGCCGAACCCCGCAGGCCATGAGCTCATCGCGGGCGCACGCCTGCAGCGTGCGGCGTCCGCGCGCGCCCCGGAACACCCGGGACATCCGCAGTTCCACTGCGGCAGGCCGCCACCTGCCACGCTGCCGAGAACCTGCACGCGCATGTGAGTCCTCCCCGGCCGGCCTATCTGTCGGCCAAGAAGTAGGCCGACATCTCCATGGACGCCTCGACGACGCGGTAGGAGGGCTTGTGCCAGGTGGTCTGCTCGCCGTGGGCGCGTGGCTTCTTCGCATGATCGCGCGGCGGTTGCCGACGAGCCTTGGCGGGCTTGTTCTGCTCGTTCATGAGCTCTCCCTTGTCGTGTTTCGGTGGACGTCTCTGCGCTCCCGGTCCCGCGCCGGCCACGGCTAACCCTCGTACGGCACCGCCAAGATCGCGCCAGGATCGGCCAGACGGGTGGTGGGCGCTCCCTGCAGGTCCCTGGTCACCCCGGCGGAGTCGACCGCGATGTAGAGGGTCCTGCCATCGGCGTCCAAGGCCGTGTCCCGGTAACGGTTGACGGTCCGATGACGGTTGTCCTTGATCTTGCCGTCGTCGGACACCCGGTAGACGACGCCTTCCTTGAGCATGGTGACCATCAGGTCGTCGCCTGCGACCTCCAGGCTCGACGGCGCCAGGGTGCACGGCGGCGTGGGGCCGAAATCGTGGCCGCTCTTGACGGTCGTGCCATACGTCGACAGTGGCTGCTGGAAGGCTTTGGCGAAGGCGCTCTCCTTGGTCTGCGGCACCTGCGACGGGATCTTGTTGGGGTCGTAGGGCAGCTTGGCGCAGTCGGGCGCCTGGGCCCACGCGCCGTAGACATAGGCCTGGTCGTCCTTGTATCCGGCGATGCCGGGCCAGCCGTAGTTCTTGCCGGCCTCGACCTTGTTGAGTTCGTCGTCGGTGCTCGGCCCCTGATCGGCCACGAACAGCCGGCCGTCCTTGAAGGCCATCCCGTCGGGATTACGGAAGCCGTAGGCGTAGACGTGGTTGCACACCCCGTTGATCACGGGATTGTCGCTCGGGACCGAGCCGTCGGGCATGATCCGCAGCACCTTGCCCTGGTAGGCCGCCCAGTTCCGGCCACCACAGAGGCCGCGGTTGCCGCTGCGGCGAAGACCCGCAGCATTCCTTTCCATGCGGGCACTCGTGCCCCCAAGAGTCACAAAGCAACGCATAAGCGGACATTGCAGGCAACCTTTGGGGCGTTTTACGCGCACACGCCACCAGACCAGGCCCACGCCGACACTCTCAAGGCGTGGATCGTGTGCGGTCTTTGATCAGTGACAAGAACCACGCGTCACCCATCGCCCAGCTCATGCCGATCACGTGGCATGGCGGCGGTCTCCCGCAAGCGCGAAAGAGAATCTGTAGTCGCCGCTGTAGACATTCGCGCTATGCGAAGCTAGAGTTTCTGACATCGCAAGGGATGGATCCACGAGGGCAGCACGAGCACCACGATGGGGCTGCCGGACGAACGTGGACAGCAGCACAGAACGAGGTAGGGCAGAAGGTCGGACTGCCGCGGCCGGCATGGTTGAGCAAGAGGGGCCGAGGCGGTGGACGCGCTGCCGCTTACAGGAAGTCGGCGCCGGCGATCGGAGCGCCGAGGTACGAATAACCGGAAGGGAGTGTTGAACGCCATCAGGATCGCCCGTCGCCGGCCGCATGTCGCCGCACGGGTACCGCAGCTCCACGAACAGGACGGTGGTCTACGGTCACGCTTACGCGATCCCCGCACCCCCGCATCGGGCGGCTGGTGCGGCACAAGTGAACCGCCCCTGCAGCATGCAGGCAGGGCCGGTCGATGGTGTTAAACCTCTGGGCCCCGGCGCATCATGGCGCCGGGGCCCCTGTTCGCATTCGGGAAGGTTGAATGGATCAAACACCTCAGGCAACGGTCACCGCCTCCGACCGGGAGCGACCCCGCCCCACCGGCGACCACCCAGCCGATCACCCGGTCCAGGAGATCGAAGCGGCCGGCAGTCTCGGGCAACGGCTCGATGACGAGGACTATCCCGCCTACAGCATGGGCCGGGCCGCCGAGCTCCTCGGCGTCACCCCCGCGTTCCTGCGCAGCCTCGGCGCAGCCAAGCTGATCGAGCCGCTACGCAGTGAGGGTGGGCACCGCCGCTTCTCCCGCTACCAGCTGCGCCTGGCCGCTCGCGCCCGCGAACTCGTCGACGCCGGCACCCAGCTGGAAGCGGCCTGCCGCATCATCATCTTGGAGGACCAGCTCGCCGAGGCGCTGCGCATCAACGAAGAACTCCGCCGGCGCCACTGACCGCTTCGGCCCCGGCCATGCCGTTGGCCGCTTTGCACTCGGCCTTCTCGAAGGCCGGAGCGGGCGAGGGTTCTCGGCACCCTCCACGCCCTCGTCGTGCTCCAACCGCTCCCCCGTCGAGGCCGGCCGGCGTCAGCTGCGAATCATGCCGGCCGCCGACGACCCTCTCGACGTGGTGCGTCGCTTCCGGATGTGACGGCGTGGATGGTGCGCATGCGTAAGGTCTTCCTGCTGGGGGCTTTTGAGGCGGCAGTGGCGGGCGGCGGCGAAGCGGGCCTCGCTGATGATGACGTCGGCTTGCCAGACGGGGAACGCGGCCCTCCGTGAAGCGGGTGAACGGCCGACCTATCGTGAGAGCTGCCAGACGCGTGCCGTACCGTCCTCCGCACAGGAGGCCAGTGCGGTGCCGTCGTGGTTGAAGACCGCGAACCGCACCGCGCCTGTGTGGCCGGTGAGGGTCGCGACTGCGGCTCCCGTGGCACCGTCCCACAGGTGGATCTCGCCGCTCTCGGCGCAGGTGGCCAGGAGCGAGCCGTCGGCGGAGAAGGCCAGGGCGTTGAGCCGGCCCTGGTTGGGCAGCTCCGTGGGCCGCGCGGGCGCGGCGGGGTCCCAGAACCTGAACGGACCGGTGATGTCGGTGGTGGCCAGGAGCGCGGGGCCGGCGGGGCGGAAGGCGAGGTTGTAGGCCTCGCCCTCCAGTTCGGCCAGTTGCTCGCCGGTGGCGGTGTCCCACAGCCGGGTGGTGCCGTCTCGGCTGGACGTGGCCGCGAGCTTGCCGTCGGGGCTGATGGAGGCGTCGGTGACGATGTCCTCGTGCCCGTTGAGCGTGTGCAGGAGCTCGCGTTCGCGCACGTCCCACAGCCGGGCCGTGCGGTCCTCGCTGGGGGTGATGAGCAGGCTGGAGTCGGCGCTGAAGGCGGGGTTCCAGACGATGCCCTTGTGCCCCTTCAGCTTGGCGATCAGCTTGCCGTCCTTGTTCCACAGCAGGACGGGCTCGCCCGCACCGGTGGTGACCAGCACCGAGCCGTCGGGGCTGAACTTCGCCGCCCAGAAGGTGTCATGTCCCGACAGCCTCCTGACCAGGGCGCCGGTCGCCGGATTCCACAGCGAACCCCAGGTCAGGCCTTCGGTGAGCAGCCTGGTCCCGTCCGGGTTGAAGGACAGGGAGTCGGCGCCGAGATCGGTGTCGCCGAAGGTACGCCGGCGCTTGCCGGTGCGCATGTCCCACACCGCGACCACACCGCCCCCACGGTAGGCGCTGGTGATCACGGAGTCGCCGTCGGGGGTGAATATGGCCTTGCCGGGATATTTCTTGTCGTGGGCGGTGAACGTGTGCAGGGCCGTCCACTTGAGGGCGATGGTCGCCGGGGTAGGCGGCCCGCTGGTCTTCGGCGTGGGCGACGGCTGGGCCTGCGGGGTGTGCGTGGGGGTGTCGTCGTCTCCCAGCAGGATCACGGCCGCGGCTCCGGCGGCTGACAGCAGGGCGGCGGCTCCGCCGTACAGGAGGAGGCTGCGGCGGCGCAGGGGCGGGGGCCCGGCCGGCGGCGCGAGGTAGGGCCCGTTCGACGGTACGGCGGGCGCTGCGGGGTGCGGCGGGTAGGGGGCGGCGGGTAAGGCCCTGGGAGGTGCGGCGGGTTGCCGGGTGGCAGTTGCCGCGAGGAGCGCCAGCGCCTGGGCGGCGGTCGGGCGGCGCGCCGGATCCCGCTGGAGCAGGGCGTCCAGCAGCGGGGCCAAGGGCCCCGCCCGTTCCGGGCGAGGACGATCCGCTGCCAGGATCGCCGCCAGCGTCGCGACGAGGGTGGGACCCTCGAACGGCGAGCGCCCCTCGATCGCGGCGTGGAGCGTGGCGCCCAGCGACCACAGGTCGCCCGCCGGGCCGGTGTCCTCGCCGCGCACCTGTTCCGGCGGCAGGAAGGCGGCGACGCCCAACGGCGCGTCCGTGGGCGGGCGTTCCTCGGCCGGACGGCTGACGCTGAAGTCGGTCACGACGAGGCGGGTGTCGGACAGCAGGATGTTCGACGGCCTGAGATTGCCGTGGTTGATACCGGCCTTGTGTGCCTCGACCAGCACGTTCAGCACGTCGACGGCGATCCCGCGCACGTGCGCCACCGGGAGCGGGCCCTCGGTGGCGACGGCCTGGGCCAGCGAGCGGCCGGCGAAGTACTCCATGACGATCATCGGGCCGTCGTCGGTGGGGACGATGTCGTGAACCGTCACGACGCAGGGGTGGTGGAGCTGAGCCGCCGACGTGACCTCGTGCAGGATCCGCTCGTAGTCGTGTTCGCCTGGCGTCGGCAGGCGGATCTCCTTGACGGCGACCGTACGCCGCATCAGCTCGTCTTGGCCGCGCCAGACGCGGCCCATCCCACCTGCGCCTATCTCCTCGATCAGGCGATATCGGCCGGCGACCAAGACCCCGTTCATGATTCGCAGTAAACCAGAAAGGCCGTCGCCGCGGAGGCACGTGGACATGGCCGCGAGCCACCAGCGCAGTTCCTCCCTGCCAAGCGTCGAGGCAATACGGCGCGCGCCGGCCGAGCTCGTCCTCGTCCAGCACGCCCACGCGGCCCCCGGCCGGCCGAGCCTCACCGACTCGCTGTCACCTCGGTCACCTTCTCCTCGGCCGACGGCCGGCGGTGACAAGGCGCACCGTCGTACGCCGGCGCGACTCGTGTTGATCTCAGCGAGATCCAACTGACCTCCAAGCCCGCGGCTGTGCACTTGTGCCGGGGGTTGGCCGGGAAACGAGATGGGAATCATCGGTGTCACGACTCTTCAGGGGGACCAACGGCAGGCGGATCGCCGCCGTGCTGTTCGGCGCCAGGTCCATCACGAGGCCGGCCGCCCCTTCACCGTGGAGCTGTGCTGGACGTACGAGTGGGGCCTGGTGCCCTGCGGCCGGTACTTCCGACCAGATCGGCGGGGCCCGCGCAGGGGGCCGGCCGTTCTCATGCGACCGGACCGTACGCGGCCGGCTCACCGTGATCAAGCATGCCGGAACACCGTGAACCCCTACCGGAGGACCTGACCATGAACAAGAAGGTTGTGCCCGCGGCGATGGCCGGAGTCGCCTTGGCCGCCCTGACCGTGACCCCCGCCACGGCCGCGGCCACCCCGGTGATCGAGATCCGTCCCGGGCACAGCGCGACCGTGCAGGAGTCGGACCACAAGTTCCTCTGCCCCACGAACGAGGTGTTGATCGGCCGAGAGCACATCGGTGACGAGAACGCCGACACCACCTATTGGTGCGGCCGCATCTACATCGACAACGAACAGGTGACGACGCTGAGGCTCAGTTTCCTCGGCAGCACCGAACCGGAGAACGAATCGTTCTTCGTCACCCAGGCCCACCAGGCCCTCACCGGACGCAGCCACGACGGGGACGAGAACGGCTACACCTCGTACTACACGGGCGCGCTGTTCTGGCAGGGCAAGGTCGTCAAGCTCGTCGACCGGCACTGGGTCACCTATCCGCGTGAGAGCAACCACTCCACGAAGGCGGGGGCACTGGAGGTCATGACGGGCCGCTGGCACTCCGGCGACGAGAACGGCCAGACCGGCTACGAGTTCGCCACGGTCACCTTCAGCGGCTAGCGGCGCCCCATCAGGACGGAACCAGAACCCGAGGACGGAAACATGCAGAAAAAGGCTCTGGCCGCCGCGATGGTGGCGGCCGCCGCGCTGACCCTCGCCCCTGCCGCTCCGGCTGCGGCCGCCGCGACGATCGAGGTCAGGACCACGTCCACCGCAACCGTGCGGGAATCGGACAGCGATTTCATCTGTCCGGCCAACGAGGTGCTGACCGGCCGTGCTCACCACGGTGACGAGAACGGCTACACCACGTACTGGTGCAGCCGCATCTTCATCAACGATGTGCAGGTGTCGGTGGTCCGCATCGACATCTTCGGCGTCCACGTGCAGGAACCCTCGTTCTACACCACCCCGGAGAATCACGGCCTCGCAGGCCGCAGGCACGACGGGGACGAGCACGGCTGGACGGAGTACTACCCGGCCGCGCTGTTCTGGCAGGGCAAGGTCGTCAAGCTCGTCGACCGGAGGTGGAGCGGGCAGATGAAGGAGAACGACCACTCCTCCAGGGCGTGGCCCAACGAGATCATGACCGGACGCTGGCACGCCGGCGACGAGAACGGCGACACGACCTACCAGTACGCCAGGGTCTCCATCGACGCTTGACCCCGTGCCGCGGGACCGAGCCTTTCCGCAGGGCCGGTCTCGCGGCGCACAGAACAGCGCCCGAAGGGGCCGGCGCGTCGTTCTTCTTGCGTGTGGCCGGGGGATCGTCTACCTTAATTCCCACTAAACCAGTCGCTTATTGTGGAATAGGGGCGGAGACGGTGATCCGTGGGGTCGGGCTTCGGGTGGCGGGGGTGGTCCTGCTGGCCGCGATCTGGTGGGCGGTCGCGGCCTCCCACCTGTGGCCCGAGGTGTTCGTCCCCAGCCCGGGGTCGGTGTGGGAGCAGCTCTTCCTGACCTCCTCCGTGCACGACGGCCAGCGCGGCTACGGCGGCTACCTGCTGTCGGAGCACCTGCTGGCCAGCCTGCGCCGCATCCTGCTCGGCAGCCTGTACGGCATCGCGGGCGGCATCGCGCTCGGCCTGGTCGTCGGCCTGGTCCCCACCGTGCGCGCCCTGCTCAACCCGCTGATCACGTTCGTCCGCACGTTGCCGCCCCTGGCCTACTTCAGCCTGCTGATCATCTGGCTGGGCATCGACGAGCCGCCCAAGGTCTCGTTGTTGTTCGTGGCCGCGCTGCCACCCGTCGCCGTGGCCACCGCCGACGCGGTACGCGGGGTGCACGAGGACTACCTGTACGCGGCCAGGTCGCTGGGGGCCGGGCGGTGGCAGCTTCCGTACCGGATCGTGCTCCCCTCGGCGCTGCCGGAGGTGATCACCGGCGTCCGGGTCGCGGTCGGAGTGGCCTACACCACGGTCGTGGCCGCCGAGACCGTCAACGGCGTGCCGGGAATCGGCGGGATGATCCGCGACGCCCAGCGCTACAACCAGACCGACGTCGTCGTGCTCGGGCTGCTCGTCATCGGCGCGTCCGGCCTGCTCATCGACACCCTCCTCCAATTCACCGAGCGCCTGCTCGTGCCCTGGCGCGGCAAGGCCTGACCCCCCTGCGAAGGCATCAGCCATGAAACACCGCCTCATCCCCGCGCTGGCGCTCGCACTGTGCCTGGCGGCCTGCTCCACCGGCACCGGAGCCGCCACCGGCGCCGCCCCCGCCGCCGACGGCAGCCCCGAGGAACTGCGGATCGGCTACCAGCTCATCCCGAACGGCGACCTCATCGTCAAGGACCAGCGCTGGCTGGAGAGCGCGCTGCCGAACACGAAGATCAGCTGGATCAAGTTCGACTCGGGCGGCGACGTGAACACCGCGATGGTCGCGGGCAGCATCGACATCGGCCTGGCCGGCAGCAGCCCGGTCACCCGCGGCCTGTCCGCGCCGCTGAACATCCCGTACCAGGTGCCGTGGATCTTCGACGTCATCGGCGAGAACGAGGCACTCGTGGCCCGCCAGGCGGGCTCGGTGGCCGAGCTGAAGGGCCGGAAGATCGCGACGCCGTTCTCGTCGACCTCGCACTACAGCCTGCTGGCCGCGCTCCAGGAGGCCGGGCTGAGCGAGTCCGACGTCACCGTCGTCGACCTGGAGCCGCCCGACATCCAGGCCGCCTGGACGCGCGGCGACATCGACGCCGCCTACGTCTGGACGCCCGTGCTCGGCGAGCTGCGTAAAAGCGGCAAGGTGCTGGTCACCAGCAAGGAGCTGGCCGCCAAGGGAAAACTGACGGCCGACCTCGCCGTCGTCCGCACCCAGTTCGCCACCTCCTACCCCCAGGCGCTGCGCACCTGGCTCACGCAGCAGGACCGGGCGGTCAAGCTCGTACGCACCGACAAGCGGGCCGCGGCGGCGGCCGTCGGACGCCAGCTCAACCTGAGCCCCGACGAGGCCGCCGGGCAGATCGACGAGCTGATCCTGCTGGACGCCAAGGAGCAGGCCGGCCCCGCCTACCTGGGCACCCCGGACAAGCCGGGCGCGCTGGCCGAGAACCTGCGCAGCGCCGCCGAGTTCCTCAAGGCCCAGCACAAGCTGCCCGAGGTGCCCGCCCTGGAGGTCTACCAGAAGGGCCTGGACACCAAGGACCTGCGCGATGCCGTCGCGGGCTGACACGCTCACCGCGGCGGCGGTGCGGCTGGTGGGCGTCTCGCTCACCTACCGGCCGCGCTCCCGCTGGTCGAAGGCGGAGCCGGTGGAGGCGCTGCGCGGGATCGGCGCCGACGTCGGCGCGGGCGAGTTCGTGACGATCGTCGGGCCCTCGGGCTGTGGGAAGAGCACGCTGCTCAGGCTCGTCGCCGGGTTCGCCGCGCCCACCTCCGGGACGGTCACGGTGGGCGGCGAGCCCGTGGCGGGGCCGGGTCCCGACCGGGGCGTGGTGTTCCAGCAGCCGCGGCTGTTCCCCTGGCTGAACGTACGGCGTAACGTCGAGTTCGGGCTGCGCATGACAGGAGTGCCGAAGCGGGTCAGGACGGCCAGGGCCGACGAGCTGCTCACGCTCGTGGGGCTGGGCCAGGTGGCGGGGCGGCGGCCGTACGAGTTGTCCGGCGGCATGCAGCAGCGCGCCGCCATCGCCCGGGCGCTCGCGCCCGACCCCGCGATCCTGCTGATGGACGAGCCGTTCGCCGCGCTCGACGCGCTCACCAGGGAGCGGCTCCAGGAGGAGCTGCGACGGCTGTGGCAGGCCACGGGCAAGACCGTGCTGTTCGTCACGCACAGCGTCGACGAGGCCGTCTACCTGGGCACCCGCCTGCTGGTGATGAGCCGCGGGCCGGGCACGATCGTGCTCGACCAGCCCTCGGAGCTGCCGCGCGCGGCCGATCCGCGCACCCATCCCGACTTCCCGTCCGTACGCGAGACCGTGGCCGCAGCCGTCCGGCGGGCCGCCTCGTCCGACCCCGAGGTTTCCTGATGCGTTTCCACTGGTTCCTGCCCACGACCGGTGACGGCCACGACGTACGCTCGGCCATCACCACCACCGACGCCTACCGCCCCTCCGCCCGCCCGGCCACCGTCGCGTACCTGACGCAGGTGGCCAGGGCGGCCGAGCAGGCCGGGTTCGAGGCCGCGCTCACCCCCGTCGGCGCGGGCTGCCCCGACCCGTGGATCGTGTGCGCGGCCCTGGCCCAGCACACCGAGCGGCTGCGGCTGCTGGTCGCCTTCCGCACCGGCTACGCGCTGCCCACCCTGCTCGCCCAGCAGGCCCAGACCTTCCAGGAGATCTCCGGCGGCCGGCTGCTGCTGAACGTCGTGACCGGTGGCGACCCCGTCGAGCAGCGCGCGTACGGCGACTTCCTCGACCACGACGCCCGCTACGCCAGGACCGCCGAGTTCCTGCACGTGCTCCGCCGCTCCTGGGACGGCGCGCCGTTCGGCCACCACGGCGAGCACTACCGGGTCGAGGGCGGCGGCCTGCCCGCGCCGCTCGACCCGAGGCCGCCGCTCTACTTCGGCGGCGCCTCCCCGGCCGCCGAGCAGGTCGCCGCCCGCCACGCCGACGTCGTGCTCATGTGGGGCGAGCCGCCGCAGGCGGTCGCCGAGCGGGTGGCCAGGTTGCGCACGCTCAGCGCCGCGCACGGCCGCACCCTCGGGTACGGCCTGCGCGTGCACGTCATCGCCCGCGACACGAACGAAGCCGCCTGGGCCGAGGCCGACCGGCTGCTCGCGGGCATGGACCCGGGCCGCATCGCCGAGGCCCAACGCCGCTTCGCCCGCTACGACTCCGTCGGCCAGCGCCGCATGGTGGACCTGCACGCCGGCGGCACCCGTGAGCTGGAGATCCACCCGGGGCTGTGGGCCGGGGTCGGGCTGGTGCGCGAGGGTGCCGGCACCGCCCTGGTCGGCTCGTACGACGAGGTCGCGGCGCTGTTCCACGAATACGCGGCGGCAGGAGTGGAGGAGTTCGTGCTGTCCGGGTGGCCGCATCTGGAGGAGGCGTACCGGGTCGGCGAGCACGTCCTGCCGCGCGTGCCGCGGACGTCGGCCCTTCCGGCCTGAGCCCCCTGGAAGGCGGGTCAGTCGCCCCCGCGCTCGTCGGCGATCTTCTTCAGCAGGGTGATGGCGGTCATGGCGTTGGTCGGTGACCGGGCTCCGCCCACGGCGAGCACAGCCAGTTCCCTCTTGGGGTCCTGCGCAGCCCCCTACATCGGCTCCGACGACAGGGTGCACGTCTTCTGCACCGGCCCCGGCATCGCCGACCTGCACGTGCAGTGCGCGTGGAGCTGGTGGCGGGACGCTCAGGCCAACCATCATCGTGCTGATGGGTGCGGCCGGCATGCTTCTGCCGGCGGCACCGCCGGCCATGGCAGCGCCCTCGAACGCCGCCGCGACTGTGGCCGCGTAGTCCAGCGCGGCGGGCCGGAGACGGCGACGGCAGCTACGAGCTCTGGGGAGATAAGCGCGAGAGTCCGCGGCCCTCCCCTACAGCAGGGCCGCGGATGTCCATGTCGGCGTCGCCCGCAGTGGCGCTATCTCAGCATGATGGCGCCGAAGCGGGCATCCGCGGCGCTCACCCCGCTGGGGATCGCGTGCATGGACTGCGCAGAGGACGGGAGCCCCGTGGCGGTGCCGGCAAGCACTGCGAGCATGCCTCTGCCGCCGTTCTTTCCGGGCACGCCGATGATCAGCTCGCCCTTGCCGTCGGCGGTAACGTCGATGATCGAGACGGCCTCGCCCATGCGGTCGTCGGCCACGGACTCCTCGGCGATCGGATCCGCCGAAGGCGCTGTGTCGGGTGCGGCGATGCCGTCCTGGGTCAGGATCCGGGCAGCGGAGACGTCCGGGCCCGAGGCGGTCCCGGGGATCAGCGCCACGGCCCCTGCGGCCGCCTTGCCGCCGATGGTCGCCTTGGGCAGGCCGATGGCGATCTCGCCGGGGCCGTCGCCGTTGGTGTCGCCGATGGTGACGGTGATGTCGGTGGACCCGAGCGTGGTCAGCCAGGACAGGTTGCGGGCCGTGAAGCCGGGCTGAAGCATGCCGGCGCCGTAGTAGGAGCCGTACCAGACGTGCACCGTACCGGTGCTGGGCGTCACCATGACAAGGTCGCGGTAGCCGTCGCCGTTCACGTCGCCGAGACCGAGCTGGGAATCCTTCTTGGTACAGGCGGGCTTGGTCGCCTCAGGGTTGTCGCAGGCCGCCGTGTTGCCCATGAGCATGGGGGTGTGGGCCGGGTTGCGCAGACTGTCGATGTACCACAGCTCGCTGCTGGGCGAGCCGTAGACGGAGGAGAGCACCACCATCGCTTCCATGATGTCGTCGCCGTTCACGTTGCCGATCGCCGACGACTGGAGCCGGGGGCCGCTCGGGGCGTTGAGCGGCGCCTTCTCGAAGGCGCCGCCGTTGTACCAGCCGCCGAAGGAAGGGTTCCAGCCGGTCGCGAACAGCCCCATGACGTCGGTTCGCGGGTCGTTGTCGGCGTTGCCGACGGTCAGTCCCTCGAAGTACGCCGAGTTGGAGCTGCCCTGCCGGGTGATGCCGCCTGGTGTCCAGGAGAAGACCTGCCGCTCGCTGAATCCCACGGTGACCAGCTCGGTCCTGCCGTCGCCGTCGACGTCGCCCGCGGCCAGTCCCTTGCCCCAGCCCTGGCAGACGTCGGCCGATTCACCCGAGCAGCCGGACGTGGGCCGCAGGAACTGCTTGGCGCCGCTGAGTCCGTTCGGGCCGCCGTACAGGACGGCGATCATGCCGCTGTTCTTCGTGCCGAGATAGCCCGGGTACGTGGGCATGCCGACGGCGACGTCGTTGTACCCGTCGGCGTTGAAGTCGCTCTTGACGGTGATGGCAGGCGCCGCCGCAGCGGGTGCGGCGGGGGTGGTGGTGAGCCCGACGGCCGCCGCGAGCACCGCGGCCGACCAGGCGATCTTGTTCACGCGCATGGGGCGAGGATTGCGCTTGCGACTTGTGGCCGGGTTGGGGCTGACTGGCGACGACCGCCGACCAGATCCGGGCAGGTCGGCGCGTCCGACGCCCTCACGGGACGGCCGCCGCCGGAAATGCCACGAATACGGGCCTGACCTGCATGGACGGGACTCAGGGCCCGTTCGTCGAGCCTGCCAGGTTTCGCAAGACCGATCCAACCCGATCACAAGACAACGCTTCTAGCTTCGTCCGCTGTGAACCGCACCGACTTTCTTGGAGGCCCTGAAGCCAGCATGATCGTGCTGGCGGAAGGGAGAATCACACGCGATGCCAGCCCCCAGGAAGTACCCGCAGGAAGTACGTGAGCGCGCGGTGCGGATGGTGTTCGAGGTCCGCGAGCAGACCGGCAACGCGCCAGGCGCCATCGCCCGGGTCGCCCAGCAGCTCGGCGTCCACCGCGAAGCGTTGCGCAGCTGGGTCCGGCAGGCCGAGGTCGACGGAGGACAGCGGCCGGGCACCTCGACAGCCGATGCGCAGAGGATCGCCGAGCTCGAACGGGAGATCCGTGAACTGCGCCGGGCCAATGAGATCCTGAAGTCGGCGGCCGCTTTTTTCGCCCGGGAACTCGACCCCCGACCGCCCAGATAGTCGCCTTCATCGACGCCCACCGCGACGAATTCGGTGTCGAACCGATCTGCCAGGTGCTCGATCTCGCGCCGGCGACGTACTACGCGGCCCGCAACCGGCCGCCCTCGGCCCGGCAGCGACGCGACGAGCAGCTGTCGGCCGAGATCATCCGGCTGTGGAACGACAACTTCGAGGTGTACGGGGTGCGCAAGATGTGGAAGGCGCTCAACCGCCAGGGCGTGGCCGTGGCCCGCTGCACGGTCGCCCGGTTGATGCGCAGGTTAGGGCTGTCCGGCGCGGTCCGGGGCGATCACAAGCGCCGCACCACCATCGCTGAGCCGCTGTGTCCGCGGCCGGCCGACCTGGTCGAGCGGGACTTCGCCGCGCCGGCGCCGAACCGGCTGTGGGTGGCCGACCTGACCTACATCCACACCTGGGCCGGGTTCGTCTACGCCGCGTTCGTCATCGACGTCTACTCGCGGATGATCGTCGGCTGGCGGCTGACCGACCACCTGCGTACCGACCTGCCACTGGACGCGCTGGAGATGGCCCTGTGGCGCCGCGGCGGCCAGACCGACACGCTGAACGGGCTGGTGCACCACTCCGACCGCGGCTGCCAATATCTATCCATCCGCTACACCGACCGGCTCGCCGACGCCGGCGCGGTCAGCTCGGTCGGCTCGCGCGGGGACAGCTACGACAACGCCCTGGCCGAGAGCACCATCGGACTGTACAAGACCGAACTGATCCACCGCCGCGGCCCGTGGAAGGGCCTGGACGACGTCGAACTCGCCACCATGGAATGGGTCGACTGGTACAACAACCGCCGACTCCACAGCGCCTGCCAGGACCTTCCACCCGCCGAATACGAAGCCCTCTACCGCGCAGAGATCAACTCAGCTACTCTCACCCCAGCCACATAACCCGGTCTCCAACAAACCCGGCGCGGTTCACTGAAGGCAACCACGAAGGAGACCGAGCAGCGTGCAGTTAAGGACGAAGATCGCGGGCATCCTCATGGCGGCACTGGCGATGACCTCCGCCGCCACTCCTGTCCGCGCGGCGACCACCCAGAACACACCACAGGACACACCGCAGAGCACTCTGACGGCGGCCGCCGACCAGATCAGGAAAGTTGTGGACGGCGGCGGGTACGCGGGCGTCGAACTCGGCGAGGACCGGGTGATCCTGTGGTGGAAGGGCAAGGTCCCCGGCCCGATCCGGGCCGCGATCCAGCGGGCCGAGAAGATCGCCCCGGTGGAGGTGCGCCCGGCCGCGTACTCGGAGAGCGAACTGAGCGCGGCCTCCGACCGGCTCTGGGCGGCCTCGGGCGCCGAGAAGGGCGGCCGCGTCCATGCCGTCCAGATGCCCTTCGACGGCAGCGGTCTCACCGCGGCAGTCGAGGAGAAGGACATGGCCCTCGTACGGCAGGCGCTGCCGGACGTCGGGGTCCCGGTCCAGGTGGTCGCGCAGGAGCCGCTGCAGCTCACGTCCCGCTGCGACGACGACCTCCCCTGGTACGGCGGCGTGGCGATCGCCAACGCCACCTTCGGCGGCGCTGCAGGCTGCGGCGGGAGCCCCGTCCTGGGCTACAACTGCACCGGTGGCTTCCCCGTGTACATCGGCTCGACCCGCTACCTGCTGACGGCCGGGCACTGCGGCGCTCCCGGCGACGTGTTCACCGACGGCGCCGGCCAGGTCATCGGCGTCGCCGAGCAGGAGAACGTCGCCCACGACCTCCTGCTCATCCGCGTCACCGGCCTTGTCAGCACGGGCAAGGGCAACGGCAGGATGTGGGACGGCTCCCCCGGCGGCAGCGACTTCACCAAGCCGGTGGTCGGATGGGGGTTCACCTACAAGAACCAGTCGCTGTGCATGTCCGGCGCCACCACCGGAGCCTCGTGCGGCCGAACCGTGGACTACAAGTACAGCGAGATCTGCGGCAAGGACATCTACGGCAACCAGGAGTGCTACAGCAACCTGGTTTCGGCCAAGCAACGGATCGACAGCTCCAGGCACGGTGACAGTGGAGGCCCGGTCTTCGAGCTGACCGGCGGCGACGCCCAAGTCCGCGCGATGGGCACGGTCACGGGCACCATCACCAAGGACTGGATCATCACCAAGGACCAGTGGTTGTTGTTCCAGGAGTTCGCCACCGCCGTGCGGGACTTCCCCGGCCTCGAACCGGCCCTCGACCTCGGCCCCGATCCCGCGTAATCCACAGCATCACCGATGCCGGCTCGACGCTCTGCAGAGCTCCCCAGTAAGACGTGAAGGGTCCCGGTGAACTGAAGCGCAGCATCATGGACATCCTGAGGCCTCAGTAGCAATGGAGCATCCTGAGGCTCGGCTGTTCACCGGGCCACGGGGCGGTCGCATCAGCACCGCGCTCCTCCGCGACGCGACACACCGGGACGAGGCCGTCACCCAGCTCGGCCACGAACATCTTCGCCGTCACGATCTCCGCCATAGCAGTGCGGGCGTAGAACGTCGGGGATGCACGACCGTGCCGTACGCGGGCGGCTCCCCGCGATCGACGGGTTGTCGGCTATCGCCCGGTGTGCCGGAGGATCGCGGCGGAGATCCGAGGAATCACCTGCGGCGGGAACCCGTGCCCCATTCCCTCGATGGGCAGGAACTCGCTGCCGGGAATCGCCGCTGCCAGGGCCTGGCCATGAGCGAAGGGCGCCATGGGATCGTCCGAGCCGTGAATCACCAGGGTCGGAGCGGTGATCGAGCCGACAAGCCCGGAACGGTCACGAGAGGCGAAGGCCGCAAGGATGTGGTTCTTCGAGGCGTGGCCCGCATCGGTGGCGTTCTCGATCTCCCGCTCGATGATCGCGCGCGTGGCCGCCTCGTCGAACGCCGTCAACCGTCCGGCGAGAATGCGCGCCAGTTTGAGATGCGACTCGACGTGCTCCTCCCGGGTGCTGGGCGGATCGGCGATCTGTTCGGCGTCCCAGGCGGCCAGCCGTGGATCGCGTACCGTGCCCCGGAAGGTGTTGGTCGCGGGGTCGAGGGGCTCGGCGCTCGACATGATGACCGTCAGGCTGCGCAGCCGGTCAGCGTGTTCGAGCGCGATCTCCTGGGCGATCATGCCGCCCATCGACGCGCCGACCACGTCCGCCGTGGCGATGCCCAAGCCGTCGAGCAGGCCGACCGCGTCCTGGGCGAGGTCGACCATGGTGTACGGGTTGGCCTCGTAATCCACACAGCCGGACAGCCCGGTGTCCCGGTTGTCGTAGCGGATGACGTACCGGCCTCCTTCCTGGAGAAGCCGGCAGAGCTCATCAGGCCAGGTGGCGCCTCGGGCGCCGAGCCCCATCACGAGCAGCAGCGCGGGGTCGGCCGAGTCACCGAACGTCTCGCACCACAGACGGATCCCGTTGGCCTCGACTATGCGTTCCATCATGTCCTGCCCCCTCGTTCTGGCTCGCACCAGTGGCGACGACTGGCGCTACGACGTCCCGTACGAGGACGAGCGCTCACGGACCGTGCGCCGAGTCCGCTCCCACAGCGCCCTCCCATGGCGAAAAGTATATACACGTTAACTTTTTGCTTGATCCAGAGCCGTCACAATCCAGCCGGCACATGCAGGACGGCGAGCATCTGGGCCCGCAGGTGCACACTCAGCGCCTGGATGTCATCGCTCAGCCGGGCGGCGAGCACCGCCGTCACCATCCCCATGACGGAGGTGACGGCGATCCGCGCCGCCAGGTCCGACAGCTCCGGCCGTACCTCGATCAGCAGCCCGACCCACTCCTCACGTATCTGCCGCATTTGGCGGTTGAGCCGCCGCCGATCCTGCTCCGGCAGCCACAGCAGCTCGGCCTGCATGATCAGAGTCAGACTCCGGTTCTCGACGGAGGACCGGGAGAACCAGTCCACCAGGGCGATCAGCGCCTCCTGCGGGTCCTGGTCGCGGTCGGCCAGCGCGGCTTGCGTCCCCTCCTGAAGGCGTTCCAGCGACAGCTCGATCAGGGCGAGGAGGATGGCCTGCTTGCCGGGGAAGTGCCGGTAGACCGCGGGTCCGGAGATGCCCACCGCGGCCCCGATGTCGTCGATCCCGGTGTCGGCGTAACCACGCTCCACGAAGAGCCGGGCCGCCTGCAGCAGGATGACCCGCTTGCGCACCCCATGTTTGCGCCCCTGCGAGATGAGGGATTCCAGCTCGTCGGACTCGGCCACGTACGTACCTCTCTGGAAGAAACGGGAACCACGGTTAACATATTGGATGGAGGCTGGCCAGGCACACCGCGGAGTGCACCCCCGTCAGCTCCGGATGTCGGCAAGGCGACCTCCGACGGGATCTTCCGCCGTTGCCGCCAGAACTTTCGTCAACGAGACAAGGCCGCGGCCCGGTCGAGGCGGTCGCGGACGTCCCGCAGCGCCGGGACCGGCTCCGGCGGATCCAGCACCTCGGAGTCGAACCGCATTGGCGGAGTACAACAGATCAGGATCAATGCCGATCTGCGGATCAGCTCGGGTATGAGTGGCAGGGCAGGCGAGCGAGCTGTACATCGCCGACGGCACGAGCATCGACTGGATGTTCAACAATCAGGGCATCTTCGCCTACACCTTCAAGAGGCCCGACCTGGTGCTGCTCCGGCGACGGCTTCTACCTGCCCGACGAGCAGCTCGTGCCGCAGACAACCCGCAACAAGGAGGGACTCCTGAGACCGCCCACTGTGATGGCGAATGGGTTACCCAGCAAGCCCGCAACCTCCTCGCCGACCTGAGGACCGGGTCGGGACGTTCCGGTTCCTGACACCGGACCGGGACACGAAGTTCACCAGCAGCTTCGATGAAGTGCTCGCAAGCGACAACATGCACGTGCTGAAGATCCCACCGCGAGCGCCTCGATCGACGCGTTCGCCGAGCGATCGGTCCGTACCGCACATAGTGCACCGACAGGCGACCAGCGGGATCGAGCGCCGCCAAGTCCGGCGGGCTGATCAACGAGTACCAGCGAGCCGGCTGCCCGGTCTCCGCGGCCCGCAGTGACTGCGGGCCGGTGATGCCCGCGCTGGGTTCCGGCTCGCGCCCCTCGGCGAGTCGGACGCGTTCGCGAAGGTCATCATGGAGAGCACAGAGATCACCGTCCTGCCGTCAGCGCGTGAAGATCGCACGGGTCGTAGCTCGCCTGGGGGCGGGAAGCCGCAGGGAAGTGCCTCACTTGAGGGAGGCCGGGCGGCGGCGCGGAGGCGTTGCGCCGGGCCACCGTGGTGCTGGAGACCGAGGTCGTCGACACGATGCCGGAGATCCCGGCCGGTGCTCCCGAACCGGTGAGTTGCTGGGCATCAGGTGCGGTCTCCGGCTCCAGGGACGATCAGGCCGGTCTCGTATGCGATGACCACGGCTTGGGCGCGGCTGGACAGCTTGAGCTTGGTCATGAGGCGGCCCAGGTGGGATTTGACGGTGGCCTCGGCGATGTTCAGGCGGGTGGCGATCTGCTGGTTGGTCAGGCCCTGGCCGACCAGGTGGAGCACGGCGGTTTCCTGGCTGGTGAGCCGGGCGAGTTCCTCGGGCCGGCGCCGGTTGGGTTCGGGCGCGGTGACGAAATGGTGGACCAGGCGCCGGGTGACGCTGGGCGCCAGCAGCACCTCGCCGCGGGCGACCGTGGCGATCGCGGCCAGCATCTGGTCGGCGGGGGTGTCCTTGAGCAGAAATCCCGAGGCGCCGGCGCGCAGGGCGGCGAAGACGTGTTCGTCCAGGTCGAAGGTGGTCAGGATGAGGATCTTCGGTGCCGGGCCGGCGGCGTGGGCGAGGATGTGGCGCGTGGCGGCGACGCCGTCCAGGTCGGGCATGCGGATGTCCATCAGGATGACATCCGGGGCGGTCGCCGCGGCCTGGGCGATGGCTTCGTGGCCGTCGGCGGCCTCGCCGACGACCGCGAGAGCGGCGTCGGTGCGCAGGAGGGCGACCAGGCCCGCGCGGACCAGAGCCTGGTCGTCGACGACCAGGACGCGGATGGTCCCGCGGTCGGCGTCGGGGCCGGTCATCGGGGCGCCCCGGGCCGTGGTGCGCTCTGCTGCGGGTGGGCCGTGGCGAAAGCGGGCTCGGCGAGTGGGGAGGCGGGCAGGTGCGCGGTCACGGTGAAGCCGCCGTCCGTACGTGGGCCGGCGGTGAGGGTGCCGCCGTAGAGGGTGGCTCGTTCGCGCATGCCGATCAGGCCGTGTCCGTCGGCGCTGTGCCCGGTGGTGGCCGGGCCGTTGTTGCCGACCTGCAGCGTGACCGCGGCGGGCTGGTAGGTCAGGGTGAGGGTCACGTCGGCGTGTGGGGCGTGTTTGAGCACGTTGGTCAATGATTCCTGGGTGATGCGGTACAGGCACCGGTCCACGCCGGGCGGCAGCGGGCGTACCTGACCGGAGGTTTCCCGCCGGATCGACAGGCCGGACAGGCGGGAGCGTTCCAGCAGCGTGTCCAGCTGGGCCAGCCCCGGCTGCGGGGCGTAGGAGTCCTCGCCGGTGTCGGACGTGAGGCGCAGGACCGACAGCATGTTCCGGAGTTCGGCCAGCGCCTCGCGGGTCGTGGCGGCGATCGCGGTGAACGCTTCGCGTGCGGCGTCGGGCTCGGTGTCGATCAGGCGACCGCCGGCACCGGACTGGATCGAGACGACCGACAGGTGGTGGGCGACCACGTCGTGCAGTTCCCTGGCGATGCGCACGCGTTCTTCGGCGACCGCTCGCAGGGCTTTCTCCTCGCGTTCGATCTCCAGGTGGCGGGCGTGCTCGATGAGGTCCTGGTGGCGCAGCCGGCGGCTGCGCACCCCCTCCCCGATGGCCCAGGCCGCGCCGAGCTGAAGCGCGTTCTCGACCAGGCTTTTGACGATCGCGAAGGTCACCCCGGACCTGATGAGGTCGGGAACGAGGATGCCCGCCATCAACACCAGGGCCAGGGCGCCGTCGCGGTGGCCCTCCCGGCGGTAGGCCGCGACGGTGTAGAGGCTGACCAGCACCGGCGGGGCCTGGAATCCGTTGGGATAGCCGGCCAGGCCGCAGCCGATCAGGCCCGCCGTGATCACCGCAAGGACGAGGATGGGGTGACGCCTGCGCAGCACCAGCGGCGCGCTGGTGAGCACCGCCAGCAGGTACGCCAGCACGACCGGGTCATGGGCGGACAAGGCGGCCTGCGTCACCGCCAGCGCGGTCGACACACCGGCCAGCAGGCTGTCGGCGACCATCACCGGCAAGCCGCGCCACCAGCGGCCCCATCGTCGCACCACGTTCATGAGACGAAGGTAGCCGCCAGCATGACCCGCTTTGTCCTCCTTTGGGAGGAGTCATCGTTAGGGCAGCGGTTGCAGAGAAGCGGGCGGTTGGTGTGCCGGTGGCAGGGCCCGGATCGACCTTCCGCACGATGTCCAGGGGCTGCTCAGGCCCCTAGTTTTGGATACAGCCGGTGATCAGCGATCAACAGGGGTCACCCCCTGAGACCGGACACATCACTACCGGAGCGTCGAAATCCGACGCGCGCCGGATCCGCAGGAAACAACCCCTTCACCAAGGAACGACGCATGCTCCTCATCAAGAGTGGAACGGCTGCCGCAGTGGCACTCACGGCCGGCATCGGATTGGGCGCCGCCGGGCCGGCGCAGGCGGCCACCCCCTGGACCGCTTCCACCATCAGACGATCACCTGGCGCGCCTGCGCAACCGGACCCGGCGATCAGATGGGCGAACAGATGGACGCCGCCGGTGCTCGATGCGCCACCGTTCTGGTCCCGATGGACTACCGCAGACCGCAGGGGCGGACCCTCTCCATCGCGCTCTCCCGGATCAAGGCCACCGATTCCTCCCGGCGCCGCGGCGTCTTGCTGCTCAACCCCGGCGGGCCGGGAGGCGCCGGCCTCTCGATGACGCTCCTGGGCAAGGAGATGCCCGAGGTCGCGGCCCGTTACGACCTGGTGGGCATGGACCCCCGATTCGTCGGCCGCAGCACACCGATCAGCTGCCGGTGGCAGACCGACACCTTCCTCCGCTCGGCGGGGCCCGACCGGCGTACCTTCGATGAGGGGGTGCGCCTCGCCGAACAGTTGGCGGCGGGCTGCGCCAAGGGCAATCTCCAGACCCTGCCGTACGCCACGACCAGGAACACCGCACGCGACATGGACGTGATCCGGGCCGCGCTCGGCGAGCGGAAGCTGTCCTACCTCGGCTACTCCTACGGCACCTACCTGGGTGCGACCTACCTGCAGATGTTCGGCTCGCGGGCCGACCGGGTGGTGCTCGACAGCGCCGTCGACCCGCGGGTGTACGGCCCGCGCATGCTCTCACGCGCCGCCCCCGCGATCGACGCCGCGCTGCGGCGCTGGGCGTCCTGGGCCGCAGCACATGACAAGGAGTACGGGCTGGGCAGGACACGTGACGCCGTCCTGGCGACCGTAGAGAAGATCAACCGGCATCCCGTGAAGATCGGCGGATACCGCGTCGATGCCCATGTCGTGCCGTACTGGCTGTTCGTACGCCTCTACAGCGACGGCCCGCAGTCCTATGCCGTCCTCGCCGAGGAGGCGCGGGCGCTGAGCCGCGGCGGCGAGACACCGCCGCCCGCCTCGCTGAAGGAATTCCTCGACGGCCTGTTCACCGGTGCCGGAGCGGCCTCGGACCGGGCGGGCACGGCGATCCTGTGCGGTGACCGGGCCGCACCCCGCGACCCGGCGACCTACTACCGCGACATCCAGCGGCACCGCACCGCCGAACCACTGTTCGGACCGCTCGTCCGCAACATCACCCCGTGCGCGTTCTGGCCGGTCAAGCCGCTTGAAGCGCCCACGAGGATCGGCAACTCCGTACCGGCGTTGATCGTCGGCGCGGCCGGTGACCCCGCGACGCCCTATCCCGGCCAGCAGGCCATGCACCGGGCGCTGACCGGCTCCCGCATGATCACATTGAACGGCGCCTTCCGTCACGGCGTCTACCTCGCGGCGGGCAACGCCTGCGTCGACACCAAGGTCACCGGCTACCTGGTCGACGGTGTCCTGCCCGGTAAGGACGTCACCTGCGGCCGCCCGGCCGTCTGACACAGATCCGCGCCTGGGCCGACGCGCACCCCGATCGCGGCCGTGATCGACTCGTTACTGTGCGGCTGGCGACATGAACCCGAGCCGCGGCCCTTCCAGGAGCGGCAGGCCCGCCGCGTACCGCCGGAAGAAGCCGGCGGTCGGGGTGTTCGCGGTTGCGACGGCGTCCGGGGTGCCCTCCGCGACCACCGCGCCCCCGTCCGGACCGGCTCCCGGCCCCAGGTCGATCACCCAGTCCGCGGACGCGGCGACGGGGATGTCATGTTCGGCCACGACGACGGTATTGCCCGAGTCGAGCAACACGTCGAACGCATCCACCACACGCTGGATGTCAGAGGGGTGCAGGCCCGAGACGGGTTCGTCGAGAACGACAAGACCGGCCTTGCGGCCCGCGGCACCGCGCTGGATGGCGGACGCCAGCTTCAGCCGCTGCGCCTCGCCGCCGGACAACTCTGTGGCGCTCTGGCCGAGCTGCAGATAGCCGAGCCCGACCTGGTCCAAGGCTCCAAGGGTTTCGGCGAGTTGCCGGGGTTCGGAGAACTGCCCCACCGCCTCGGCGACGGTCAGCTCCAGCACCTGATCGATGGCCAATCCCTGGTACTTGATCTCCAAGGCCTCCGGCGTGTAGCGCCGCCCCTGGCATGCGTCGCAGACCACCCACACATCCGGCAGGAAGTGCATGTCGACCAGCTTGCGGCCATAACCGGTGCAGGGTTCGCAGCGGCCACCGCCCGCGGTGTTGAAGCTGAACCAGGACGCGTTGACCCCACGTGCGCGCGCCATGTCGGTTTCGGCGAACAGCTTACGGACGACGTCGAACGCCTTGCTGTAGGTGGCCGGGTTGGATCGCGGCGTGCGCCCGAGCGGTTCTTGATCGACGACGGCGACCCAGTCGAACCCCTCCAGGCCGGTCACCTGCCGCACGGTGTCGATCGTCGTCCCGTTCAAAGCGGCCTCCACGCTCGTCGCGAGCGCGCCGAGCAGGCTGCTCTTGCCGCTGCCGCTCACCCCGGTCAGACAGGTGAGCCGACCGGCGGGGAAACGCACCACGTCCGCGGCCACGTTGTGCGCACGCAGGCCGTGCAGCTCCACCCAGCCGGTGTCATCCCCGGCCGGACGGCAGGACCGGCGCAGCCGTGGCCCCTGACCGGCCAGGTAGCGTCCGGTCAGTGACGTGGGGTGGGCGGCCGCGTCGGCGGGAAGCCCCGACACCAGGATCTCACCGCCGAGGCGGCCCGCGCCGGGCCCCATGTCGATCACCCAGTCGGCCCGGGCGATCAGTTCGGGGTCGTGCTCGACCAGGAGCACCGTGTTGCCGGCCTCGCGCAGCTCCAGGGCGATGTCGAGCAGGTGCGCCTTGTCCGCCGGATGCAGCCCGGTCCCAGGCTCGTCCAGGACGAAGACGATGCCGCTCAGCTCGGTGCTGAGCTGCGCGGCGAGCCGGGTTCGCTGCAACTCGCCCCCGGACAGGGTCGCCGCGCTCCGGGACAGCTGGAGATGGGCCAGGCCGAGGCGGTCGAGGATCCCGAGTCTGCGGCCCAGGTCCTGCAGCAGCGGCTCACCCACCTCGCGCTGCCGGGCGTCCAGGTCGCCGACCACCCGCTCGGCCCAGCTGCGTACCTCCCGTACGTCCACCTGGAGCAGGTCGGGAAAGGTCAGCCCGCCGAGCCGCACGGACCGGGCCACCTGGTCGTACCCGCTGCCGCCGCAGGTGCCGCACGGCTGCTTGCGCATGTACGGCAGGTAGCGCTGCTTGGCGCTGGCGGTCTGGGCGTTCAAGAACACCCGCTCCACCTCGGCCAGCGCCCCCCGCAGCGGCTGGCTGGAGGTGTAGGTCACCGAGACCGTCTCCTTCTTGCTGGTCATGTCGACGGTCGCCTCGACCTTCTCCTCACCTGTGCCGTACAGCACGCAGTGGCGGAACTCCTCCGGCAGCGACCGCCATGGCAGGCCGAGGTCCACGCCGCGCTTGTCGGCGAGCGCCGGCACGAACGCGTGCTCCCCCGACCGCCACTTGGCGTACCAGGGCGAGGCCCCCTCGAAGAGGGGAAGCTCCGGATGGGTGATGATGAGGTCCTCCTGCGCCTGCCAGCGCCCGCCCACGCCGTGACAGTCCGTGCAGCCGCCTTCCGGGGTGTTGCGGTCGAAATGAGCGGTCGTCAGAGGCCCGTTGACGCTCTGCGCCGCCGGCTCCGCGCCGATCCCCGGAAGGCGCGAGTACAGCAGTCCCAGATGCCCGTCGATGCCGGTGATCGTCGCGACCGTGGACCGGGGGTTGCGGTTCAGGCGGCGCTGGTCGACGGCGAGTGTCACGCCGAGCCCCAGGATGCGGTCGACCTTCGGCCGATTGCGCTGGGTGATGTACTGCCGTACGAACGGCGAAAGCCCCTCCAGGTACCGCAGCTGGGCCTCGTTGTGCAGGGTGTCGATGGCCAGCGAGGTCTTGCCGCTGCCGCTCACCCCGGTGAAGGCGGTGAGCCACCCCTTGGGGATGCTCACCGACACGTCCCGCAGATTGTTGGTACGAGCCCCCACCACCTCGATGGCCTCTCGCCCCATACTGGCGACGTCCCGTACGAACGCAGTCAACCTTGATCCACCCTCTCGCAACACAACAGAACACGGGCGGACGGACTCCCACCCATGTCGAACAAGTTGATTCCGCCACTACGCGGCCGTTTGATCAGATCCCTCAGTACGTGGCCGGTCCGGGCATAGGCGGTCATCCAGTGCGGATGCGGCCGGCCGTAGACCACGTCATCGTCCCGGTCGAAGGCGTCGTCGCCGTAGAAGTTCTTGCAGTACGCGAACAGGTACGGCCAGTCCGCCGCCGGCTCCCCGTCCTCGGGTTGAGGATCTCCACTGTGCCGTGCGTGAACACGCCCAGATCCTCACCGCGCATGTGTGCGGCGGCGGGACGGGCGGCCAGGTGGCGCGCCTTGGCGAACGGGACAGGGAGGCTTCGAGGAGAGCCTGAAGCTTCTTGAGCTCCTCGGGCGTTTCGCGCATTGAGGTCCTTGTCTATCCATGAGGCCCCCGGTCCACGCCCACATCGGCGCCGACCGGTGCATTGATGATCACTCTGAAACCCGACGCCTTGTGTCATGTTTTCATCCGTGTCCCGTCCCGGGACATGCTTGACACGTCGGTCCCAAGGCATGGGTGACAGGTGCTGTCTTCGGCGGAGGTGCTGGTGTGTGAGTTGCGGCGTCAGCATCCGCGGCGGGGACCGGGCCGGCCGGCGCACGAGGCCGGTCGCCGTGGCGTGGATCCGCCGCCGTCGCGGATGGGGGTGTATCGGGCGCTGGTGCGTCACGGGCTGGTCGAGCCGGGTGCGGGGCGGCGCAGGAGGGCCTCTCGCCGTTGGCAGCGCTGACAGACAACGGCACCCTGCTGGACGAATGGGCCTACGCCCGGCGCTACGCCTCAGAGATCGAACGCCGCCACGTGCCGTACTGGCTGCACACCTTCAATCACCACCGCGGCCACACCGCACCAGCAGGTCTGCCACCAGCCAGCCGCGTACTCGACCTCACGGGACAGAACAGCTAGACGTCGTCGTCCGGGCGCAGGGCGTGCAGGACCGCAGAAGTGTCCAGGTAGAACGGGTGTATCTCGGTGATGCGATCATTCCTGATCGTCATCAGCTGCATCACCGAGGTCTCCAAGGCCCGGCCGGTGGCGCGGGCGCGCAGGATGCCGCGGTTCCAGACCACGACACTGCCGCCGTCGACCACATACTTCTGCTCCAGGAACTCCAGGGACTGCCATGCCTCGCTCATGGCGGCCATGAACCGCTCGATGCCGCTCGGTCCGCGCCAGGTGCCCCCGTAGGGCAGGGAGTCCGCCTGGTACATCACGACCTCTGGGTCCAGGCACTCGGCAAGCTGGCCGAAGTCGGCCTTGCCGAAGCCCCCTGCGGCGATATAGGCAACTTCCGCCCGGTAGAACCGCTCCAGCACTGCCAGTGAGCTCCTGCCCTCGTCGCCCCCCGAAGCCGGACCGTCATTCGTCATTGCTTCTTCCATCATGCGCTCATCATGTCCGCCTCGGACAGGATGCATCCGGCGTAAATCGGACCCGTAGGCGGCAAGCTCGCCACCGACGACCGGCCCGCACCACTGGACGCGCTGTCCTACCTCCGGGACGGCTCGGCCGTGCTCCTTCGTCTGGCCTGCAGTCGCGGCCCGACGGGGCTCGACGCGGCCGAACCGGCCGGCGATCCGGGCCATCAGCTCGTTGCAGATGACCATCCAGCCATCAGGGTCTCCGCTGTGGTTCGCGGCCACCGCACGATCTTTGGTTGTCTTCACCAACTCCGGAGATCTCGCGGTGGCCGTCGCCATGTGACCTGAACGCCTCAAGATCGCGAAGTGTCACTGGAGTACTAGCCAGCGCTTTCTACGCGCGCTGGCGCCGGCAGCAGGCTGGCTGAACGCCTTCGAGGCCGTCCACGACCCGCCACCGGCCCGAGCGGCCTGACCCGTCCCATGTCCCGCGCCACCGCCTCGAACCCGACGACCACGACAGTCACCGGCCATTGTGGCCCACCCACTGCCCCAGCCCGCAGCACCCGGACAAGCCGCGACCCGAGAAATTGAGCCAAAGAACGATCACAACAATTCACACCGTGGACCCAGGCTCAGACGGAAGCGTTGTCATCTGTGCCGGTCCTCGCGATCCCCTCGCACGTTCAGCGCGCAGGTCCTCGCTCACCTGCGCGTGCGCGGTGATGGCGTGGGCTTCGGCCTGGAGGGCGGTGTCGCGTTCAGCTTCGGCCGCGCCGACGGCCTTCTCGTCCTGGGCGGTCTGTTTCCGGGCGGAGCGGCGTCAGGTCGTAGGAGAGCGAGGCGAACCGTGGGCGTCCGACCAGGGCCAGGTAGAGCAGGTCATGAGCGGCGGGTGCGCCGGCGGCGGCCTCCAGGGACGCTTCCCTGACGCTGCGCACCGGGCGGCAGAACAGGCCCTGTACGGCCGCAGCCGTACAGGCGTGCTGCGCCAGCGCTCCGGCGGCCCGCAGGAGAGCGGGGTAGGCCTGGGGTCCCTCCTCCCGCACCGCGCGCCCGACGTCGGCGGTGATGAGAACGGCCAGGTTCATGCCGCCTACGTGGATCTGCTCGGGCGGGTAGGTGAAGGCGGCCTGGACCGCCGCCATCGCGGCGCCCGGTTGTCGTACCTCCAGGGGGGACTGCGGGTGGCGGTCGTCGCACCTTCGCGGCTCCAAGGGAGACAGCGCGTACCAGCCGTCCGGCAAGCCGGTCACGTTCCTGAGCGCCAGCCGTACTCTCAGGCGCGAGGTCGCGACAGGTGAGCCCGGCGGCGGATCCGTGAGCGCCTCGGCGACCGCCCGGGCAGCCGACTCCGGCAAGGGCCTGGGGTCGGCCGACACGCCGCGCGGCCCCAGACCGGCGCTGCGCCAGGAGGGCAGGAGCGGCAAGGCGACGGCGGCCGAGGCGCCGGGGGTGATCGTGACGCCCGCAGGATCCGGGACGAGGGTGAGCCCATGGCCGGGCGCACGTTCGGCCAGGGCTCCCATGAGGTGCCCGGCTTCCAACTCGGCCAGGGCCTCGGCGAGCGAGCCGTAGCCGGCGGGCAGCCGGTCCGGACGGCGCCGCAGATCCAGCCTGACCCTCCGGGCGGGGCGCGGCGAGCCGGGACCGGCCAGGGTGCGCCGGACCGGGTCGACGCGCCAGGCACTGATGCCGATCCGCAGCCAGGGCTCGATCAGGTAGGCGGCGCGCGGCGAGGGGTAGGCGCGGTGGTCGTTGAACGGGTTGTGCGGCTCCCAGCGGGTCGGGGTGAGCACGTCCGTCAGGAGCCTGGCCAGGGCGGCGCCGAAGTCACCCCAGGCCGCGAGCGAGCTCAGCGGGGGGCCTGGAACGGCGGGCGGCTCGGGCCGTACCGGGCCCTCGGAGTGCGGGCCCTTGCCCGGCCCGTGCTCGTGGACGGCGGCCAGGACGGCGGCGATGCTGTCGGCTGGTAAGTCGATGCCGTCGGCCGACGACGGGGCAGGGGACTCCGCCATGAGAGGCTCCGTCACGGGAATGGGTGGGGTGGCAGGCGGTCGGGTTCACGTGTGGGGCGGCGGCCCAGGCGGGCGGGGACGCTCCAGAGCCGGTCCAGGCCGCGCAGGCGCCGGTTGGCGTGGCCGAAAGTCATGGGCAGCGTGCCCGGCACGATCACCTTCGCCGCACGCAGGCCCAAACGGTCGCGGATGACGGGATGGCTCTGGTCCACGGCGGCGAGCTCCAGGCCGAGCCCACGCAGATGGCCGACGTAGTGGTCGAGAACCGCCCACAGGTCGCCGCCGGGTGGAGCGGGGGCGGGCACCGGATCCGGAGCGTCCTCCAGGAGGAACGCGTACCTCCCTGCCGCCTCCGCCAGGCCGTACACGGCGACGTGGTCCTCCATGGTGCGGATCCGGTCCGGGTCGTCGAGCAGGCGCAGCAGCCGCTCCCTCGTGTAGTCGCCCGGCGCCCGCCTGGCCCGGTCGGCGGCGGATTCGACGTCCACGGCGATCTCCGCGGCGGCCGAGACCATCGCGGCCACCGGATCGGGATGCGCTCCTGCGGCGAAGAAGGCCGCGGGCTGCCTGCCGTCCCTTTGCCGGGCCATCGCCAGGGCGACGGGGACGCCGAGATCGTTCGTGGCGTCGAAAAATTCCAGGACGTACCCACGGTGGTCGAGGCGATCGACCAGGTGGGGCAGCAGGGGATGATCGTCCGGTACGGCGAGGCGGGGCAGCGGGGTGCCCGCGTACCAGGCCATCAGGAACGCGTCGCGCTCCGCGACCTCGAAGAAGCCGTGCAGCACCGCCTCGGCCAGGCTGTTGCCCAGCCCGCAACCGCTGGAGGTCTCGGCCACGAACCTGGCCGCGTCGCTTCGTGGCAGCCCCCAGTAGGCGACGTGCTCGGGGACGAGAAGGGGCGTGGAGCGGGTGAAGGACCAACCTTGCGCCCAGGTGGTCGGCACGTCGGGGGTGTAGGGGACCAGGGTGCGGTGGGGGTCGGTCCGGTACCGGTCGGGCTCGTGCAGGCCCAGCGTGGCGGGATCGACCGCGCGGTCCGGGCCCAGGTCGGCGAAGGCCGCCCACACCGCACCGCCTGCGCCACCCGCCCGCGCCGCTCTGCCCGCGCCACCCGTGCCACCCGTGCCGGCCGCGCCGGCCAGGCCGCCGTGCGGGCGCATGCCGCTGAGTCGCTCGACCGCCTCGAACAGGGCCACCCGCTCCGACTGCGCGAAGTCCCCCGTCCGGCCGAACCCGGCCACCTGCCCGTCCGGGTCACCGGCCAGCATCGCGGCCACCGTGGGCAGAGCCAGGGAGCCACTGCGTCTGAGACCTGCCACTGGGCCGTAACGCGAGTCGATGAGCGTGTCGTGCAGGCGTGAGCCCTCGGTCCTCGGGTTGTGGGTCCGCAAGGTGCCCGCGACGGCCGTCGCAGCTGGGGGCGATGGCTGGGCGATGGGCTCCTCCGTCGGCCGCGGTGCGCATGTCGGGCATCCCTCGGTGCGGGGCATGACGGTGTGGCGGGTCAGGGAGCCGTGGTCGGTCCGCAGGGCGTAGACGACGTCCGCGTGCCGCTCGGCGTCGGCGAGCATCGTGACCGCCAGCTCCAGCAGAGCGGGCTGGAAGGCGGGCGATGCCACACCTCGCAGGGTGAGCCGCGGGTCGCCCACCGGGACGGCGGTCCCGAACGCGGCCAGCCGCTGGGTCTCGGCGCAGGCCAGGCAGACGCCGCCTCGGGGGCCCTGGACCGGGCCGATCAGGACCAGTGCGCCCTCGTGGCAGATCGGCAGCAACGGATGCCGTCTGCTCTTGGTGCGGGCGGCGAGCTCCTCCAGCTCGGCCAGGCGGTACCGGGTCAGGAAGAGCGCCTCGGCGTCCGTGTCGCGTAGCTCTGTCGCGCAGGAGCGGATCTTCATTGGGCGCGTCCGAGGACGAGCGGCCGCGCCGCGCGGGCAGGGGGTACCCGGACCGCGACCAGACCCGAGGTCGCCCACAGCCCGCCGACCCCGGCTTCGTCTGCCACGAGTGCAGCCGGCCTGAGCGCGGTGGCCCCGATTTCGGCTCCAGGGGTCTCATGCTCGCCGGCCAGGGCTGCGAGGGCCTGCTGAAAGCGGGCCTCGCCTTCGCGGGAACCAGACGGCCAGGCATGGTCCCGGTACCCCCAGGGAAGCGGCTGGGGCGAGGGCTGCCATGCCGGGGTCGCGCCGCAGACCGGTGCACCTTCGGCGATCGACCGGCCCGCACGGCGCGCCTGTTCCCTCGCCGTCGCCGCGAGCAGGGCGAAGGCTGCCGCCTCGCCTGCTTCGGCTTCCACCGCCCAGCCGAGGACGCACCCGCGTGCACTCACCTGGGCATGCACCACGCCGGCCGCGAGCCGTACCACCTCGATGCTCGCCGGTACGGCCAGGCGTAGGGTCAGCGCCTTCCACCAGCGGCGCGCCGCGGGATCGTCGGCCCACTCCGCCTCCTCCACGAGCTCCACGGACGCCACCGGTTCCGGCCGGTCGCGATGGGTGGCCAGGCGCAGGGCCAGGCCGCGGGCGTGCAGGTGATCCATGCCGATGGCCACGTCGGAGGGCCGGGCGACCGCGGACAGGGCGGCGTGCAGGCGGGCGGCGTCCAGTGTGGTGCCGTAGCCCACCATCTCGCCACAGGCGGCCAGGTTGACGGGGAGCTGGGGCAGATCCTGCGCCTGTGGGGCGGGCACCAGGCCCAGCTCAGGATCGCCGAGGACGTCGAGTGCCGCCATGGCCTCCTCCCAGGAGAGCGCCTCGCGGGGTGGCTCGGCGCCGGGCCAGGGGTGATAGGCCATCCTGAGCGGGTCGAGGCGGGCGACCAGGACCGCGTGGTGCGGTGTGGGGGTCTCGCGCCCTTCCCGGGAGGGGTCGGGCAGCCCGGCCGCCGCGCACAGCAACCGGTGCACCGCAGCCCCGGCCACCAGTGCGCAAAGGACCTCGGGCGGCTCCGCGGTGGGCCCGTCCGACAGGTGGTGGGCCACGGCGGCGGCCTGCGCTGCCGCCGTGTCGGCGGAGCCCGGGGGTACGGCGTAGCCGACCTCTCCCAGGCACCCGGCCACCACGGCGAGCTGGTCCGACGCCTCCAGCGTCAGCGTGGAGGCCGGCCCCGGTACGCGGCGGCAGCGCATCCCCGCTGCGGCCAGGGCGCGCTCGGCGGCGGCGGCCGGTGCGCCTGCGCCGCAGACCGTGAACACCGTCCCGGCGAGCCGGTGCCACGCGGCGGCGGGGTCGGCCGCCGAGGACTCAAGCCAGCCGGCCACCGCGATCGGCGGCAGGTCGGGGCCCGGTTCTCCCCACCCCTGCGGCACGGCCACGAGCATGTCGTGCTCGCGCAGCTGGCCGATGATCAGCTCGATGGCGCGGGCGACCGGTTCCGGGGTGCCGGGTGGGGCGGCCAGCTCGGGGGCGGGCACGCCGCCCGCCAGGGCCGCGGCGAGCTGCTCCCACAGCCGCCACAGCCCGGCCCCGCCCTTGACGGTGAAGCTCGACGTCCACCCGCGTACGTGCACCCCGTCGGCGGTGGGGGCGGCGTGGACGACCGGGCGCAGCCGGAGCACCTCCGTCATCGCGCCACCGACCCGAGGGGCGCCCCGAGCTGTTCGCGCCAGCTGGTGCCCGTCACCTGCTGGACCGCGCGGGCCATCATCGAGGCGGCCAGGTACCGCTCCATGGGGGTGACGTCGCAGACGGCCAGGAGCTGGTAGAGCATGTTCGTGCCGAACCGGTAAACGGTGAAGCTGCGGCCGAGCGGAGGCCGGGTGAAGTCCACCGAGCGCAGCGCCCGGTGGTATTCACTGACCTCGCGCGGGGCGCCCGGGTCCCAGCGCCGGGCGGTGCGCGGATCGTCGAGCAGGGCGGCGCGTGCGGCGTAGCCGGGTCCGAGCTCCATCACCAGGACGCCGTCGTCGCAGGCCTGCCCGGCCTCGGCGCGGGCCGCCGTGCTCCAGGCCCGCCAGGCCGACACGGCGGCGGAGGGTCGGTGTCCTTCGGCGATGCGTGCCACGAGGTCGACGGTCGCCTCGCGGTTGCGTTCCCAGGCGGTGTCGAGACCATGCCGAACCCGGCCGTCCGGGTCGTGCCAGGTGAGGAAATCCTCCACGTGCGACAGGAAGGAGTGGTAGCCGTGCTGCAGGCCGTGCGGGTACTCGTCGGCGTGCACGGTCATCGCGGTGATCGCCAGGGCGATCCGGCCGGGCGCGCTGTCGCCGTCCGATGCGAGCTGGTCCAGGGCGGTACGGCACGGCGGCATGCCCCGTTCGAGCACGCGCGAGCGCAGCCGTACCAGCTCGGCCGAGCCCAGCAGCCCGGCGGTCGGGGCGTGGTCGGCGGGGGTGATGGTGACGGTGTTGTCGGGAAAAATGGGCTCGTACGGCCCGGCGACCAGCTCCAGGCGCCCGGCCTCGCGCGAGTGGGCGAGTAGCTCGGCGGGGGTCTGCCGGCTGGTCGAGGGGTGGCGGCTCAGGTGGCCGCGCAACCGATCGGCGACCAGCTCTGCGGCAGCGGCCAGCTCCGCCGGGGCGGCCATGCCGTCCGCCGGGTTCGCGGCGCTCGTCGTGCCTGGGCCAGGTCGGAGGCGGACGCGCAGGTGGGGGCCGTGGAGCCAGTGGCGCTCGACGTGCCCGCGTACGCCCGCCGCGACCGCCTCCCCCAGCGCGGGAAAGACGGCCTGCCTGAGCAGCCCCGCCTTGACGGGCTCGTAGTAATAGCAGACGACGTCCAACTCGCTCATGAGGCTCTCCAGCAGGATTCGACGATGAGCTCGGTCACCGGTTCGTCCACGGTCCCCGGTACGGGCAGGGCCTCCACCAGGGCGATGTCCTCGGGGTACCGCTCCAGGTGGGCGGGCAGGCAGCGCAGGTGCAGCGCGTTGCCCAGATCGACGTACTGCGGCTTGGCCGCCCGCAGCTTGCGCAGGAACCCGGCCAGCGAGTCCACGGCCGTGGACGCCTCGGCGAACAGGTGCTCGGGCAGCCCGTGGCGGGCCCGGAGGCGGGCGGCGGCGACGGCGGGATGCTCGCTCCTGAAGGCTTCGCGCAGCGCGGTGGCCGCGTCGTCGGCGAACTTCCACTTGCGGCGCTGCAGCACGATCCCGTCGTGGGTCAGCCGTCCCAGCTCCGTCACCCCGCCCGTCTCGCGCCTGCCAGCGAGGCCGGACAGTGCCGGATGCCCGCACACCAGGTCCGCGGTGAGGGGCGCGGTGCGGTCCGGTAGCGAGTAGGGCACGAGGAAGCCGAGGTAGAGCACGCTCAGGGGGCGTCCGGTGGCGCGGTCGACGACCCGGACGAGCTCGGTGTCCTCGTCGTGGAGGAGGTCGAGCTCCTCGGGCGGGAGGTCGGCCCAGCGCGGGTCCTCGCCCACCTCGCGGGCGGTGACCATGGGGTGCAGGTTGGCGTTGAAGCCCAGCACCGGGCGGTATTGCACGGTGTCGGGGCCCAGGACGCGGTGCAGCCATTCCGTCACGGCCGCCGTGGCCGAGGGGTCGAGCTGGGGCAGGAAACGGCTGGTGAACCTGGCGAACCCGGCGTAGACGTGGTTGACCGCGAGCCCGCCGCCGGGGACGGGCTGGACGAAGTAGGAGTAGGAGACCGGCCGGGCGTGCACCCAGGCGGGCAGCAGGTCCGCGGCGGCGTTGACGGCTTCCCTGGGGATCTCGCGGTCGAGCGAGTGCGGGTCGCCGGCGGCGGAGATCAGCTCGCGCACCTGCTCGCGGGCGGCCTCGATGCCGGGGTCGCGCTGCCTGTTGCCGAGCACCTGGCTCCAGACCTGCGACATCAGCTCTGTGCAGGCGGACAGGGGCACGCGGGCGCCGCTGCCGTACAGGTCGACGAACCGCTCGGTGACCAGGCGGCGGACGAACAGGTGGTGGTCGAAGAGCATGGTCAGCGGGGTGAGCCGGGCCAGCGCGGGCAGGTCGGCGCGGCCGTGCCCGGCGCCCAGGGGCAGGGGGCCGGGGAGGGTGACGTCCTCCATGAGAACCGGCACCCCGGCCAGGTCGGCGCCCACGAGCTCGCCCGTCTCCCGCCAGTCGTCGGCCAGCGCGGCCAGCGCGGCCGGGCGGGCGGCGGCGGGCAGGCTGGAGAAGGCCGCGGTGCGCTCTCGCAGGCTCGCCAGCCGCCCGGCCGGCGAGCCGCCCGCGACCAGAGGATCAGCGGCCACGCCGTCCGAAACCAGGCCGCCGGCGGCCGGGGCGGTCTCCAGCCAGCGTGCCAGGGAGCCCAGCACGTCCGGGTCCTGCGGGTCGACCGGCCACACCGGCACGATGAGCCCGACGTCGATCATCTGTCCCACGTACGCGCCCGCCGCCTGCGCGGCCGCCGGGTCGGCGATGTTGCGCGCCAGCAGTTCGGCCAGTTCCCGAGGGGTGCGTTCCCCCTCGTGCAGGTGCCGGAGGAGGAAGGAGACCGGCCCGGTGAGGGCGAGTTCGACCCGTTCCTCTCGGGCCGCGTGCACGTGGGTGGCGTCGGCCTGGGGGATGTCGCGCTGGTACACCACCCGCCCGTCGCGCTCCCGCAGGGCGGGTGCGAGCCGGTGCGGCAGGTTCACGCGTCTGCCCGGGTCTTTGAGCAGGGCGTTCAGCAGCCGTGTGACCAGGACGTGGTTGACCTGCGAGCAGGCGCGCGGCTGGGGGTCGCAGCCAGGGCGCCCGTCCCACCAGCCGAGGCCGACCGAGGTGTACCAGGACAGCGGGCTGGTCTTGGCGGTGGCGCGCAGCGCGTAGCGCAGCACGGTGGGCTCGGCCTGGCGGGCGCGCTTGTCGGGGCGCCCGGCGCACGCGGCCGTACGGTCCACGCCGTACAGCAGGTCGCGCCCGGTGAGGGTGACGGCCTGGCGCAGCGGCTCCGCCCTACAGATGCCCGCCAGGACCTCGCGTTCCGCCGTCAGCGCGTCGCCCCATCCGGCCGCGAGCTCCTGCTCCAGCCGGGCGCGTGCGCGGGCGGCGGCCAGCCACCCGGCCAGGCCGGGCACCCTTTCGGGCAGGTCGCCGAGCCGGGCCGCGAGGGATTCGCGCGGCACCCGGCCGTTGTGGACGTCGCGCCGCAGCGGCAGCACCACGGCGCGGTGGAAGTCGAGGGAGTGGCGGGCGGCACTGGCCGCGAGCGCGTCGGCCAGGCCGGGCGCGGCCGCCTCCATGGTGCGCAGCAGTCCGGCCAGCTCACGCAGGGCCGCACGCCACGGCTCGGCCTGCTGGGGACGTTCGGGGTACGGCAGGGCCGCGCGCCTGACCACCGCGAAGGGCGCCAGTTCAGCGCTCGCCGTACCGCTGCCTGCCGGCCTGTCCAATGTGCTGGTCATCACGCATCCTCTGTGGGTGGTCCCCCGGCCACCCGTGAGCGGCCGGGGGGTGTGAGCGGCTTCCTATATCGGGTCGATGGAGCAGCAGGAGCTGCACGACATCGACAGGTTGGAGCAGCTGATGCCGGATGCGCCGGTCTCGGGAAGCGCGACGCTGTCACGCATCGCCGTCACCGACAGCTCCTCCAGAGCCAGCTCGTCGACCTGGAAGGCGAAACTGGGCATGGCACCTTCTCTCACTCAGGTGGGTTGGATGCACGAGCAGCACGAAGAGGTGGTCAGGCACCCGGAGGCGGCGGTCTCGGGGAGGGCGACGCTGTCGCGCATCGCCGTCACCGACAGCTCCTCCAGGTTCAGATCCGTCACCTCGAAGGGGAAAGCGGTCATCGCATGCTCCCTACTGGATGACGATGCAGCAGCAGGACGAGGATGTGGCGATCGAGGTGAACGCGCTGCAGGCGGAGGCGCCGGTCTCGGGAAGCGCGACGCCGTCGCGCATCGTGGTGACCGACAGCTCCTCCAGAGCCAGGTCCTCCAGGTTGAAGGTCAGGTTCGACATGGGGTTTCATTCCTTTCCGTACACGTACACGTGCGAGTGCGGCTGGCGGGTGGAAGGGAAGCGGCGGGCACCTCCTTCAGTCCAGGGCGCGGCGGCCGAAGCCGAGCGCGCCTGCGACCGCGAACCCCGCGCCGGCCACCGCCATGACGAGCAGGCAGAGCCAGAACGCGAGGTGCGGGATCTGGGGGACCATGACCGCGCGCATGGCCTCGCTGACGTAGGTGAGCGGGTTGAGCGCGCAGACGACCTGGAACCACGGCAGCCGCTCCAGCTCCGGCCAGGGGAACTGGGTGGCCCCGGTGAACATCAGCGGCGTCAGCACCGCCGCGAAGACGGTGTTGATGCCCCGGGGCGAGACCGCGGTGCCCAGGGTCATCCCGATCGCCGAGCCCACGAAGGCCCCCAGGGCCATGACGAGCAGGGCGGGCGACACGGCGGCGAGGGCGATCTCGGTGCCCGGCAGGACGAGCATGCCCAGCGGGATCATGACCGCTCCGGCGAGCAGGCCGCGAACCGTGCCGAAGAGCATCTTCTCGACGGCCACCAGCCAGATCGGCAGCGGCGCCAGCAGCCGGTCCTCGATCTCCCTGCTGTAGGAGAAGTCCAGCGTCAGCGGCAGCGCGGTGTTCTGCAGCCCTCCGACGAAGGCGTTGAGCGCGATGACTCCAGGCAGCAGCACCGCTCCGAAGTCGCGGCCGACGTAGCCCAGGTCGCCCAGGACCGTGCCGAAGACGAACAGGATGAACAGCGGCTGCAGCACCACCTGGGTCAGGAAGGCGGGCAGCTCGCGCCAGGTGACGACGAGGTCGCGCGTGAGGATGGCGGCGAAGGAGCGCGCCACGGGCGGCCGGGGGCCGCGGCCCTGGCCTCGTCGATGGTGGTCATCGCAGCTCCCGTCCGGTGAGGCGGAGGAAGACGTCCTCCAGGCCGAGGCGGGCGAACTCCACCCCGGCGAGCGTGAGGTCGTGGCCGGCCAGCGCCTTGACCACGGTGGGCAGCACCTCACCGGGATCGTGCGAGGTGTACAGGCGTACGCGCCCGCCCGGCAGCTCCTCCACGCGTTCGACGGTCTCGACGGCGGCGAGCGCCGCGGCCGCCGCGCCCTCGGCCGAGTCCAGCGCGAGCGTGAGGGTGTTGCTGCCCGGCAGCTCCCTGACCAGGGCGCCGGGGGTGTCCAGCGCCAGCACCTTGCCGTGGTCCAGGATGGCGACCCGGTCGCAGAGCTTGGCCGCCTCGTCCATCTGGTGCGTCGTCAGCACCACGGTCACGCCGCGCTCGCGCAGCTCGGCGATGCGCTCGTGCACGAACAGCCGTGACTGCGGGTCCAGCCCGCCGGACGGCTCGTCCAGGAACAGCACGCGCGGCTCGTGCATGAGCGCCCTGGCGATCATCACGCGCTGCGCCTGACCGCCGGAGAGCCGGTCGGTGCGGTCGCTCGCGCGGTCGGCCAGGCCCATGCGCTCCAGCAGCTCGCCGGCCCTCCTGCGCCGCTCGGCGCGGGGCACCGCGTGGTAGGCGGCGTGGCACTGCAGGACCTGCCGGATGCTCAGCGAGCGGTCCAGGTTGGTCCGCTGCGGCACCACGGCCAGCACCTGCCTGGCCCGCGTCGGTTCCCGCAGCACGTCGACGCCCTCGACGACCACCCGGCCGCCGCTGGGACGCACCCGCGTGGTCAGCACGCCGACGGTGGTGGTCTTGCCGGCCCCGTTCGGGCCGAGCATGCCGAAGACCTCTCCGTGGCGTACCTCGAAGCTGATTCCGTCGACCGCAGCACGGGGATTTCCCCGGTAATTCTTGGTGAGATTCTCGACCTCGACAGCGTTCATTTCTTCACCGATACCGATCGCGTCGTGGAAACGGGCGAAGCGTATTCACGCGGGCTCCCGACAGTCAAGGTCCGAAAATTGGCCGACCGCTGTCAGTACACCTTTCCGACAGCATGGTCAAGACAGCAGAAAACCTGTCAGGTGATCGCGGCGGGACGCGGCCCATACTTCGGGAGTCGAACTCCAGCACCTGGGAGGTGAATCATGTCCCCTGCGATCACTACCGCCGACTTCGGCCTCGCCGACCTGGATCTGTCCAGTCTGCAGGTGACGGCCATGCGTGACGCCGTCGCCCTGCCCGAGACCGGCGCCTCGTCAGGATCGTCGAGCTGCGGCGGTTGCTCCACCTGCGGCTCGTCGTCCTGCTGCGGCGGCACCGAGATCGAATGATTTACCGGCCGGGACGCCGCTTCCGCCGGAACCGCGCCCCGGCCATTCAAGAGCCCTTCTACGCGCTTGGACGGGTACGTATGATCGACGTGATCTGCCATTATTACGAGGACTTCAAGGCGCCATTGTTGCGGCAATTCCTCATTCCGCTCGCGCGGTCTTTCCCCGGCAGCGTCCACCTCGATCGGCACTGGTTGCGCGGACCGCACGTCCTGCTCCGCTTCCACGGTCCCGGCGATCACGCCCGGGCCGCGGAGGAGGCCGCCGACGCCTGCCGACGCCACCTGGCGGCCTTCCCCTCCACCGCCGTGGTGGATCCGGCCGAGCTGGTACGGCAGGCGGAACTGATCGGGCGCGCCGAGCTCGTGCCCGGACCGTACGCACCCCTCCACCCCGACAACTCGGTGCTGGTGCGCCCTGCCGACCTGACTCCCCTGGTCGACCTGCTGGGCTCGCGGGCCGCCGTGCTCGAGCGGTGCGAGCTGCTGGCCCTCGGCCTGGGCGCGGTGGAGCGGTCACTCGAGCTGGCCGGCGCCCCCGGCTCCCGCGTCACCCTCGCCCTGGTCGCGATCACCGCCCATGCCGCTGGCTATCCGCCCGGGCTGGGAGCGGGCTACCAGTCCTTCCTGTCGCACGTGGCCGACCATCTGGCCTACGAGGATCCCGACGGCAGCCTGGAGGCGGCCTTCGAGCACCAGTGGGCCGAGCGCGGCGCGGGGGTGAGCGAGCTGGTCCGCACCGTCGCGGAAGGCGGGGTCCTGCCCGGCCGGCTGGAGGGCGTCGCGGCGGCCTGGCGCGCCTGGTCACGTGACGCGTCCGCGCACGCCGACGCCGCTCTCGACACCGCCGCCCTGGTCGGCGACCGGAACGGGCACGCCGCCGTCGCCGCCCGGTTCGGCGGCGACACCGAGATCCGGTGGGACTTCACCCGCCGCCACTACAGCGAATACCACCAGCTGCTCAACCGGTCCGGGTTCGAGAAGGTGGCGCTGAGCAGGCCCTTCGGGCTCTACCGTTTCGGCACCAACGTGCTCTACCGCCTGCTGGCGCTGTGCGACCTGCGGCCTGTGGAGCGTTACCTGGCCGCCTACCTGTTCAGCCAGGCGGTCGAGCGCATCACCGGGCGGACGTGGCGCGAGCGGCTGAGCGGAGTTCCGGCGTGAGCGCCGAGGCGGTCCTGCGGCTGCGCCCTGTGGTGCGGGCCGGTCGCCTGCCCGCGGGTGTGCACCTGCGGTCGTGGAGCGGCGCGGTCAGCCTGGAGGGGGCGGCCGGGCTGTGGCCGCTGTGGCAGCGGCTGGCGCCGTTGCTCGCAGAGGGGGTGAGCGAGCGCGATCTCGACGCGCTGTGCCCGGAGCCCGCTCTGCGGGAGGCCGTGCGGATGCTGCTCGATCGGCTGCGGGAGCACGACCTGCTGGTGGCGGTACGGCCCGGCGACGGCATGCCGCCGGCCGTACGGGGGTGGCTGGAATCGGCGGCGCCCGACCCGGACGCGGCGTGGCGCTCGCTGGGCGCGGCCACCGTGACGGTGCGGGGCGAGGGACGGCTGGCGGAGGCGGCGCGTGACGCGCTGGCACGCTGCCATATCGACGCCCGCACGGCACCCGCCTCGGACGGCCTCACGCTCATCGCGGGCGTACTGGTGGTCCGCGCCGCCGGCCTGGGCCCGACGGGGTTCGTCACGCCCGCCCTGCCCCCCGCCCAGGCCGCCGCCCTGGCCGACGCCCTGACCACCCGCCTCGCGGGCCCCCCGACCACCACTCACCTGCCCGACGCCCCGGCCACCACTCACCCGCCCGGCGCGGGCCACGGGCTCGCGCCCGATGCGATGCTGGCCGAGCTGCTGGGAGCCGCGGCGGCCGACCGGATGGCGAGGGCGATCGCCGGATGGCCCGCCAGGTCCGGCCAGATCCTGCTCGCCAAGGCCGACCCGCTGGAGGCCTCCTACCGCCCCTGGCCTCCGGCCGCCCCGGTCTCGCCCGCCCACCGCGTCACGCTGGAGGAGGCGCTCCGGCGGGCCGCGCTGCTCACCGACCCCGACCTCGGAGCGCTGCCCCCCGCCGTCCCGGACGGCCACCCCCAGCTCCCCCTCGGCCTGGTCGTCTGCCCGCTGCCCGGCCGCGAGGTCACCGGAGCCGGTCCCACGACCGACACCGCCCATCTGGCGGCCGTTCAGGCCGCCGCCCAGGCGCTCACCGGCGAGGACCCGGCGCACACGGCCGTGGGCGCGGACGAGCTGCACGCCTGCGGCGTCCTCCTGCGCCACCTGGCCGACCGCCTGGCCGCCGGGCTCGCCCCGTGGCGCGGCCCGGTCCCCGGCAGCCACTGGTGGCGCGTCCTGACCCGCCGTCTGGGCCGCGCCGTGCGGCTGTGCCTGCGCGACCTGGACGGCGCCTGGCACGCCGAGATCGTCGACAGCGGCGGCTCCCGCCTGGGCTGGGCGGTCGAGCGCGACCGTGACGAGGCGGCGGCCATGGCCGCCATGGCCGCAGTCGGCACGCTCCTGGCACCGGGGCCGGTCACGCCGGTCTGCGGAGCCGTACCCTGCCCCGATCTCACCCCGGAGGAGCGCGACGGCGATCTGGGCCGGTGGTTGTGGCCCGCCGCGCTCTCCGCGCACGAGGAGGAGCTGCAGGCCCGCCTGCGCGAGCTGACCGGCTGCCTGCCTCACCGCGACGAACGGCCCTGCGCGGTGAGCGCCGCGGGCTTCCAGATCTGGCGGAGCTGAGCATGGACTTCGACGTCGTCGTCCTCGACACCTGGACCCTGGAATCGATCACCGAGCTGGCCGCCCGCGCCGTGGACGGCGGGCCCGCCGTCCTTCCGGTGCGCTGCGACGGCGGCCTGGTGCTGGTCGGCCCGCTCACCGGACCGGGAACGAGCGCGTGCGTGGCCTGCGCCGAGCACGCCAGGATCCACGCCCTGCCCGGCCGTCCCCCGCACACCGGCCAGGTCATGGGCGGCTCGGTCTCGCCGACGGTCGCCGCCCTGGTCGAGCGCCTGGCGGAGCGACCGCAGGACGGCATCATGTGGGCGATCAGGGGCGAGAGTCTGGAGGTCTCCACCCACCGGGTGCGGCCCTTCGGCGGCTGCCGGGTCTGCGCACCGCTGCCCGACGACTCCCCGCGCCCGATCACGATCGCCTCGCACCCGGTCACCGGCACCGGCCTGCGCGAGGCCAACCCCCGCACGGCCGGCGCGGGCGGGCTGCGTGAGATCCTGCTGGACTGGCGGGTCGGCCCGGTGCTGCGGCTGTTCCGCTGGGGCTCGCGCAGCCTGCCCCTGGCCAGCGCCGAGTTGCCGGGCGCCGCCGACTCCTCCGAGGCGGGGTACGGCAGGGCGGAGGACTTCGCCGACGCCGAGCGGGTGGCGTTGTTCGAGGCGCTGGAGCGGCTGACCGGCATGACGCCGCGCGGCAGCCGTACCGTCGTGCGCGCCGCCCACGCCCAGCTCGACCCGCACGTCGCGGTCGACCCGGCCACCCTCGGCCTGCACGAGCCGGAGTTGACTGACCATCCGGCCTTCCGCCTGACGCCCTACGCTCCCGGCCTGCCGCTCGCCTGGGTCCACGGCTGGTCGCTGACCCACGGGCGCGACCGGCTGGTGCCCGAGGAGCTGGTGTACTGGCGGCTGCGCGGCAGGCGCTCGATCTACGACTCCTCCAACGGCTGCGGGCTCGGCTCCAGCCTGGCCGAGGCGATTCTGTACGGACTGTTCGAGGTCGCCGAGCGCGACGCCTTCCTGATGGCCTGGTACGCCCGCACCCCGCTGCGGCGGATCGCCACCCCGACGGAGGACCCGCAGATCTGCCGCCTGGCCGACCGGCTCGGCTCGCTCGGGCACGATCTGCTGCTGTTCGACGCCACCAACGACTTCGGCGTGCCGGCCGTCCTCAGCATGATCCGCCGACGCGTGCCGGATCCGCGGCGGCCGAACGCCCTGTTCGCGGCCGGGGCCCACCACGACCCGCTCACCGCCGTCAGGTCGGCCGTCGTCGAGGTCTACATCAACGCCAGGAACGCCGCGGATCCGCGCATCGTCTCCTTCGACCCCGACCGGCTGCAGCCCATGCTGGAGGATCCCACGCTGGTCCGCACGGTCGACGACCACGTCTTCGTCAACGCTCTGGCCGAGGCCGCCCCCTGGCACTCCTTCCTGAGCGGCGAGGAGACCCCCGTGTCCTGGCGCGAGGTGTGGCCCCGCCGCCCCGCCGTACCCGACCTGGGCGAATACCTGTCGGAGTGGGTGGCGCAGCTCGCGGCGCGGGAGCTGGAGGTGATAGCGGTCGACCAGAGCGAGCCGGTCACCCGCGAGCGGCTCGGGCTGCACGCCGCCAAGGTGATCGTGCCGGGGTCGCTGCCGATGACCTTCGGCCACGTCTACCGCCGCACCCGCGGCCTGCCCCGGCTGCTGGAGGTGCCCGCGAGGCTGGGCCGCCTGCCCGCACCGCCGCGCTACGACGACCTGCCCTTCCACCCCCACCCCTTCCCCTGACGTGAGGACTGCCGTGGACACCTGGACGAGCCTGCATTGCTTCGTGCACTGGTCCGTGGAGCGGACCGACGACTTCCTCACCGGCGTCCTGGGCCCGCTCATGGCCGCCCGCCGCACGTCCGGTTGGTTCTTCATCAGGTACTGGGAGGGCGGGCCGCACCTGCGCGTGCGCGCCCTCGGCGACCCGGCGGAGCTGGAGCGGGCGGTGACGGACGCGCTGGCGGACGCCCCGCCCGCCGACCTGCCCGCCGACGCCGGCTGGACGCCGCACGGGATCGTGAAGTCGATCGCCTACGAGCCGGAGACCGGCAGGTACGGCGAAGCCGAGGGCATCGGCGTGGCCGAGCGGGTCTTCTGCCGCTCCACCGAGACCGCCGTGGAGGCGCTGTCAGGGCGCTTCCCGCAAGGACGGATGAGCGCCGCCATCCACCTCGTCCGCGCCACCACGCTGGGACTCGGCCTGGACGAGCGGGCCGCGGCGGCCTGGCTGCGCAGGCACGCGGCGAGCTGGCGGTACACCAGCGAGGTCGAGCTCCTGCCGCCCGCCGTGCCCCTGGCGCGCACCGCCAGGCTCGTGGCCGGCCAGGGCGAGGCGCTGCGCCGCCTGCTGGCCGCCGCCGAGGACGACGACCTGTGCGTCCGCTGGAGCCGTACGGTGGCCGAGGCGGACGGCGAGCTGGCCGCGCGCGGGCTCGACGAGGTGCGCCGGCTGTGGATCTGGGCGTCGCAGCTGCACATGCTCTGCAACCGCCTGGGCGTCCTGCCCGACGAGGAGCGCGCGGTGTGCTGGCTGGTCGCCGCGCTGTTGGCCGCCGACGCGGGAGCCGACCAGCGCTACCTGGAGGAGTCGAAGTACCCGCCGGGGATCCTGCCGTCGCTGCCCGACGACTCCCACGGCGAGCCGTCCCAGGACCGACCGCCGATGCCCGGACTGCCCGAGGTGCGCCTGCCGGAGGGCCCGCCGCTCAGCCTGCCGCTGGGCGAGGCCCTGAACCGCCGGGCCTCCTGCCGTACCTTCACCGGCCCGGTGGGCGCCGCGGAGCTGGGCTCGCTGTTGGGCCTGGCGTTCGGCGCCAGGGCCGACCGCACGCTGCGCTTCGGCGACGGCCCCGCCCATGCCTACCGGCGCCGCCCGTTCCCCGGCGCGGGAGCCAGGTACGGCACGCGCCTGCGGTTGGTCGTGCGCGAGGTCGAAGGGCTGGACCCGGGCACCTACCACGTCGGCGAGGACGGCCGCGCCCTGCGACGGCTCGGAGCGCCGCCGGCGGACGACGAACTGGCGGCCACCTCGATGTGGCTGACCTCGGCGCAGGTGGACGAGCGGCTCGGCCTGATCGACGTCACCCGCGTGCCCGCCGTCCTGCTGCTGACCGCCCACCTCGACACCCATCGGCCCAGGTACGGCACGCGGGCCCTGCGCTTCGCCCTGCTGGAGGCAGGCCACGTCGCGCAGAACCTGACCCTGGCGGCGACCGCGCTGGGGCTGGGCACGATCACCCTCGGCGGTTTCTACGACGACCTGGTGCACGAGCTGTTCGGGCTCGACGGGGTCGCCGAGAGCGCGCTGTACCTGCTGCCGGTCGGCCTTCCCGGCTGAGCCGTCAGCCGAGCAGGCCGTCCTCACGGGCGCAGCGAGCCAGGTCCACCTTGGTGTAGGCGCTGCGCCCGCAGTCGGCGTACTTGCGTTTGATGCGTTCCAGGTACTTCTTGGCCGTGGACGGCTGGATGCCCGCCCGGCGCGCGGCGGTCTCCAGCGTGAGCCCGGAGGCGTAGCCGAGCAGCACCGCCCGTTCCTGGCCCGACAGCTGGGGGCCGGCCCCCAGCAAGGTGCGGATGGCGGGCGCGAGCCGGCCGGGCGCGAGAGCGGACTGCGCGGGCGCCTCCACGAGGGTGGCGTCCTCGCCGAGTGCGAAGGCGCGGTGGCCCGCGGCGCGCAGGAGCCGGAGGGTCTCGGCGCCGTCGGGCGGCCCGGCCAGGGCGGCGTCCACGACGATCACGTCCGCCCGGTCCCCCTGCCGCTCGGTCAGCTCGGGGAGGCTGCCGGCCCTGGCCAGAAGCCTGCAGCCGGGGTCGGCCGCCAGCGAGGCGATGGCGACGACCAGCAGATCGGGATTGTCGATGATCAGGGACACGGAGATCATGGGCGCTCCAGGCGGGGAGGGGGCGGTCCCGGCGGCGGATCCGGCAGTGGATCCGCCACGGAGGCTAGACCACCTGAATGGATCACGACTGGACGCCGAATGGATCATCGTCAGCCGGTGACTCCGGCGACGAGCGTCTCGATCTCTCCCATCTCATGCCGGTTGCCGATCCTCCCGTACAGTCCCCTGGCCTCCTCCCACGCCGCCAGGGCCTGCGCGTTCTCGCCCAGCATGACGTGGGCGATGCCGAGGGCCTTCAGCACCATGGCCTGAAGGTGCAGCACCCCCAGCTCGCGGAAGACCCGCAGGGAGAACAGCAGACGCTCGCGCGCCTGCTCGAAGTGGCCGTTCACCAGGTCCCTGGTGGCCAAACTCCGCGAGACGATGGCGCGGGTGATCTCGCCGGCCATCTCCTCGCCGAGCTCCTCGGCCGTGTCGAGGAAGGAGTCGGCGTCCGGCTGCCCGGTGAGCACCCCGCTCTCGCCGAGCACGACCAGCGCCAGCAGCTCCTTCAGCCGCACTCCGAGGCTCCTGCTGAGCCGCAGGCCCTGCAGCAGCGCCTCGCGGCTCTCGTCGTAGCGGCCCTGGTAGTGGCGGACCATGCCGAGCGAGCGGAGCGCCGTCAGGTGCAGCCGGTTCACCTTGCGATCCCTGGCCCGCTCGACCACCTGCTCGAGGTGCGCCGAGGCGAGTTCCAGCTCGCCGCGCTCGCGGTAGGAGAAACCCAGTCCCGCGTGGACGAAGTCGAAGCCCGCATCGTGGCCGTGCTCCCTGGTCAGCCGTTGCGCCAGGTGCATCAGCTCCAGACCCTCCTCGCCGTGCCCCTCGTCGTGCCCCTCGTCGTGCCCCTCGGCGAGCACCGCGGTGCCCAGCATCGCGAGCGCATGGATCTCGCCGCGGACGTCTCCCACCGAGCGGAACAGGTCGAGCGCGATCTGGGCGTGCTCGTGCATCGCGATCGGCTGGATCATCGGCACGCTGAACAGGTAGGCGAGGTTGCGGGCCATCACCGCCCGCCCACGCGGAACGTCCTCGCCACACGCCGCCATCGCGGCCGCGTGCACCGCCTGGCTCTCCTCCAGCAGGTCGCGCATCTCGTGGAAGCCCACGCACGCCTCGGCCAGGTTCCACGCCAGGTCAGCTCGTCCCTCGCGAGCGCTCTGCGTGATCACGACCGCCAGGTTCGCCCGCTCGCTCTGGAACCATTTCACCGGATCGTCCAGCAGCAGTCCGGTGTGCTCCGCCGGCAGCCTCCTGCGGGGCGCCGGACCGCGCAGCGCGGGCAGGGTCCGGTAGGCCAGTTCCGTGTCCGCCTGCTCGGCGAGCGAGAGCCAGGTCGCGTAGGTCCTGACCCTGGCCTCCTCCCGCGCGGCCTCGTCGTCCTCCAGCGCCGCCCGCTCTGCCGCGTACAGCTTGATCAGGTCGTGCATGCGGTAACGCGGCTCGCCTGTCTCGTCCTCGTCGGCGACCGACACCAGCTGCACGTCGATGAGCTGGTCGAGAAGGCGCTCCGCCTGGTCCTGCGGCTCGTCCAGGAGGGCCGCCAGGGTCCAGTCGGCGAAGTCGGCGACGTCCAGCAGCCCCAGGACGCGGAAGGCCCGCCGTACGGCCGGCGGCAGCGCGTCGTAGCTCAGCCCGAAGGTCGCCCGCACCGCCAGGTCACCGGCCGACAGGTGGTCCAGCCTGCGGCGCTCGTTGCTCAGCTGCCTGCGAAAACGTTCCAGGCTCAGCTGGGGCTGGGCGGCCAGGCGGGCGCCCGCCACGCGGACGGCCAGCGGGATGTGGCCGCACGCCTCCAGGATCGCGCGGGCGGCGTCGCCCTCACCCCTCACCCGCTGCTCGCCGATCAGGTGCACGAGCAGGTCCATCGCCTCGTCGGCGGTGAAGACGTCGAGGTCGAGCCGGTGCGCGCCGCTCAATCCCATGAGCCGCGACCGGCTGGTGACCACCGTGGCGCAGGTGGCGGCGCCGGGCAGCAACGGGCGCACCTGGCTCTCCTCCACGGCGTTGTCCAGCACCAGCAGCACCCGGGGGCCCGCCATCCTGCTGCGGTACAGCGCCACCCGGTCGTCGAGCTCCTTGGGGATGACAGCCCCGTTCACGCCCATGGACATCAGCAGCCGGTGCAGCACCGCCGCGGGATCGGCGGCGGGCCGGTCGGTGCCGTGCAGGTCGACGAAGAGCTGGCCGTCGGGGAAGTTCTCCCGCACCAGATGCCCCAGATGCACGGCCAGGGTGGTCTTGCCGACGCCGCCCAGCCCGGTGACCACCGCCGTCGGCATCGCCGTACGACCGTCGGCCGGGGAGCCGAGGATGCGCGACAGCGCCGAGAGCTGGCCGAGCCGGCCCGAGAAGTCGCTGATGTCGGGAGGGAGCTGGGCGGGGACGGGTAATCTTCCCCACCCCGGCGCGACCGGCGGCCGGCCCGCCTGCGGCTTGGCGGCCTGCTGCTTGCCCGGCTGGAGCGTGTCGGCGTGCAGGGCGAGCTCGTGGGCGGCACTGAGCTGCGCACCCGGCCGCACGCCGAGTTCCTCGTCGAGCCTGCGGCTGATGTCGCGGTAGTGCATCAGCGCCTCGGCCCGCCTGCCGGTGGCCAGGTAGAGCTCGATGAGGACGCTGTGAACGCGCTCGTCCAGCGGCGCCATACGGCCTATCTCCTCGGCCAGGGGCAGCACGTCGACCGCGTGCCCGTTCAGGACGGCCGATTCGGCAAAGGTCTCCAGGGCGACGATCAGCTCCTGGGCCAGTCCCGCCAGCAGCGGATGCCCCGCCAGGGGGCGCAGCTCGGCCAGCGGCTGGCCGCGCCAGAGCGCCACCGCCCGCCGCACCGCATCGTGACCGCCACCCTGCCTGGCCAGGGCGCGAAACTCCCAGAGGTCCACCTCGACCTCGTCGGTGCTGAGCAGGTAGCCGTCGCCGACGCGCGGGAGCAGGCGGCTGGCCACGCGGCTGGGGCGATCGGGTTCGAGGATGCGCCGCAGCCGTTTGACGTAGGTGTGCAGGACATTGACGGCCGTGGCGGGCGATCTCTCGCCCCACAGGACGTCGACCAGCTCTGACATCGGCGTGCAGCGTCCCTCGGCCAGGGCCAGCACGGCCAGGACGCTTCGCTGCTGGGCCGGCCCGAGGTCGAGTTCCGCCTGCCCGCGATGAGCACGGAGGGAGCCGAGGATCTCTATCCGCAACGTCACCCACGGCAGTATGGAGGCAATCGCGACCAAGATCCAGGGCCCGACGGGCGTGGGGTGCCCGGTGACAGCCAGGAGCAGGAGAGCGGAGCCGTCAAGGTGCGGTACGTGACCCGCCTGCCCAAGAACTACTGCGGGTCCGAGGACGGCGAGACAATCCAGTCGTCCGATGTCGTGGGCTCGTCCGGCAGGTCGTTACAGGTCGTGGTGGGCAGCGGCCCGGCCTCGTACAGCGCGTTCTTGACGAGCACGGGGTTCTTGCTGTCCCCACGTGTTCTCCAGGCAGCGCAGGGCGTCGTTGATGGGCCGACCGGCTGGGCGCCGGGCGCGTGCCCCGCGTCGTGGTCGTGGACTGGCTGGTGGGCCGGGCCTCGCCGGAGTTCGTGGCGGGCCTGCGGGACGGTACCACCCGGACACCTGGAGGGCGGGACGCCAGAGGTTGTTCGACATCTGGCTCGACCGCTCCGACAGCCCGGAGGTGCGGCGCCACCTGGAGGAGGAGATGGCCGGCTTCGAGGAGGAGATGTGGACCAGGTCCTGCCGGGTGATCGAGGCGGCGTACGCCCGGTGGGGCTCGCCGCTGGAGCGGATGCTGGCGATCAAGGAGGAACGGCCCATCGCGCACCTGTTCTCGCAGCCCGGCGACCTCGGCCACCGCCGGGAGCAGCGCGCGTTCAGCGCCGGGCACCCGTGGTTCCAGCCGCGCTGGCTGGGCGGTCCCACGCACTTCCCGACCCTCGACTCGCCCGAGCTCATCTCCGAGGCGATCCTGGCGTTCACGGCGGGCGCGGGACGCTGAGCTGCGTCCAGGCCCGGGCGCGGGACGGTGAGCGGCGTGCGGGGCCGGGTGGCCGGGGCTCGCGTATGCTTGCGGTCCCATGAGCGAGCAGTTGACGATCGGCGAGCTGGCCGAGCATCCGAACGAAAAGTCCCGTTAGCGGAGCAGCGTTGAGCGGCTTGCCGTGACTATCCGTTCAAATGCATCTCGCCGAAGGGTTTCCGCAGGTCATGGCGGAAGCGGGCGTGTCCCTGCGGATTCAGGCCGAGTCACGCCTACTCAGGGCCGGGGAGCGGTTGCCGGCTTGCTTCGGCCATCGGCTTCATGTGCAGCGGTCTGCCGCGGGCCGCTGGCCCGTGACGGCAGCAGCACGACGATGATCACAGCACCGAGCGCCACGCAGACCGCGCCCGCCGTGAGCCCGCCCGAGTAGCCCATGATGGCCAGCGCGGCCACCCCGACGGCACCGCCGACCTGCTGAACGGAGGTGAACAGGGCCGAGCCGAGACCGGCGTCCTCCTCGGTGGTGCCGTCGACCGCGGCCACCGCCATGACGGGCAGGCTCAGCCCGTTGCCCACACTCAGTATGAGCATGCCGGGCAGGACGTGGGCGGTGTAGGAGTCGCCCGCCGCCACGCCGGACAGCAGCAGCAGGCCGGTGATGTTGACCAAGAAGGCCAGCAGGAGCGCCCAGCGCGTCCCGATCCTGAGCGAAACGCGGGAGGACAGCCACATGCCCGCCAGGATGCTGGCGCCGTAGGGCAGATAGGCGATGCCGGCCAGGAACGGGCTGTAGCCCAGAACGGTCTGCACTTGGATCATCAGCAGGAACGACATCGCGTACATCGCCATCGAGAACAGCAGGGTCGCGCCGTTGGCCACCGCCCGCGTCCGCGAGGCCAGGAACGATGCGGGCACCAGCGGCGCCGCCGCCCGCGACTCGACCATCAGGAACGCCGCTGCCAGGACCGCGGAGAACCCGACGGCCCCGATGACGATCGGATCGCTCCAGCCGGTCTCTCCGGCCCTCAGCAGCCCGTACACCAGCGACACCGCAGCACCGGTGACCAGGACCGCGCCGGGAACGTCGAGGCGGCGCCGCCTGCCGAGGGCGCGGGACTCGGGGACCAGGCGCGGGAGCAACGCCAGGGCCACGGCGACGATGGGCAGGTTGATCAGGAAGATGCCGCGCCAGGACACCAGATCGGTCAGTGCCCCGGACAGCACCAGGCCCGAGGTCCCGCCCAGGGCGGCGATACCACCCCAGATGCCCAGCGCCTTGGCCCGCTCCTCCGGCCCCGGATACAGCAACGTGATCATCGACATCGCCGCCGGGCTGGCCATCGCAGCGCCGCCGCCCTGGACAAACCGCCCGATCACGAGCTGCCACGGCTCCTGAGCCAGCCCGCAGCCCAGGCTGGCCACCCCGAACGACGCCACCCCGATGAGGAAGACGCGACGGCGGCCCAGCAGATCCGCCATCCGGCCGCACAGCAGCAGCAAACCGCCGAAGGCCAGGAAGTAGGCGTTGACGACCCAGGGCAAGCCAGACGCGCTGAAGCCCAGCTCATCGCTGATGCTGGGCAGGGCAACGTTCACAACGGTGTCATCAAGCACGAGCATGAACTGGACGAGACACAACACAATCATCGGCACCCGACGACGTTATGATCCGCCGTATTTGGCCACAATCCGCGATGAGGCCAGACTGTGTCGCATGGAGGACATAGGCGCGATCATCGTCGGCCACTTCCCACTTGCCTCGGGTGAATGGATCCCCCCGCACCGCCACACCCACCACCAAATCGCCTGGACCCGGCGCGGCGTCCTGAGCGTAAAAGTGGGCGAGGTGTACTGGGTCCTGCCGCCCACCAGGGCGCTGTGGCTGCCCGCGGGGGTCGCCCACGCCACCGGCGCGACCCGCGACGCCGTGCTCTGCAGCCTGTACCTGGCGCCGGAGCGCTGCCCACTGGACTGGCCCGAGCCCACGGCGGTCGGCGTCGACGGCCTGCTGGCCGAGCTGATCGGCTACCTGGCACGCACCGACCTCACCGGCGACGCGCGACTGCGCGCCGAGGCGGTGGTGCCCGACCTGCTACGCCCGCTGCCCACCCGGCCCATCGACGTGCCCCAGCCCACCGACGAGCGTGTCCGGGTGGTGGCGGCCGCCCTGCTGGCCAATCCCGCCGACCCGCGCAGCCTGGAGGCTCACGCCCGCGCGGCGGGCGTGAGCAGGCGGACGTTGACGCGGTTGTTCGTGCGCGACACGGGCATGAGCTTCGATCATTGGCGCACGCAGGTACGGCTGCGCGCCGCCCTCCCGCTGCTGGCCGAGGGGCAGCCGGTGTCGCGGGTAGCACACGACGTGGGGTACGCCACGGCGAGCGCCTTCCTGGCCGCCTTCCGCCGCACCGTCGGCACCACACCCCGGCGCTACCTGATCAGTCGTTGACTTTGATCTTCTCCATGGCAGCCGGGGAGATGACTCTGGCAACGCGCTGACGGCTTGTTCAGCACGGGCTAAGTGGTCGGCGGGCCGCCAGCCGCATGTCGTCGGACGTCAGGTGGCTGGGGCGAATTCGTCGGCACGGTCGGCCGCCCACTGCGCGAGCGTGCGGCCCTTCCTGCCGGTGACCTGCTCGAAGGCGGGTGAGACCGGCGGGGGCTCGTCGGCGTACTCGGCCTGGTAGCACAGGACGTACTCGGCGATCTCCATGGGGAGCCCAGCCTTGATGTAGGCCTGGCGGGCTTGCCCGAACGTCAGCCCTTCGAACGCGAACTTCGCGATGGTGGAGATCGGTGCAGGGGGTGCCATCGGAATACGGCAGAGCTGGGCCGCGAGGTGAGATAGCCGCTGGTCAGCGTCGCGTGAGGGCTGCGTAGGCGGCGGAGCGACCGATTTGAAGGTGCGGGCGGCCTCGCTGACCGAGACGCCGTCGTCGATCAGGCGATGCAGTGTGGCCAGTTCGGCGGTGCCTGTGACGCGTGGCCGGCTGGTCTTCCCCTTGCCGGGCAGCAAAGCGCCAGTGGCTTCGCGGCGCCGGACCGTGAGGCCCGACGCCGCCGCGGGCGGCCAGGTCAGTCGCGCGCGGAGCCGCCCGTGGCCGGTGTGTTCAGCTGCGTGCTCGTCAGGCCGGTGAGCTCCTCGAGGGAGACGCTGTGCCGCGACCCGTCCTGGAGGATCGCCGTGACGCTCTTGACGCCGCCACGAAGTGAGGCGTTCTCGCGCTCCTCCGTCGTCGGCGCGTCCGGCCACCAGGCCGCGAAGTAGCCGCCGGTGACGGTCGCGGTCACGTCGCCTTTCGCCTCCGTGGAGAGCTCCAGGCCCACCACGTCGGCACCGACTCTGCCGGTCACGGTACGCACGCTCTCCTCACTCGTGCTCAGGGCCGAGCCGAGGGCGGCCCGCGCCGACCCCGCAGGAACCGGTGGAAGCGGTTGTGCGCCGGGCCCCGGCGCGCTGCCATGCGCGCCGACGAGGTCGCCGTCGCGGAGCAGGCAGGTGATCTCGGCCAGGTGGCTGCTGCCGTCGTTGACGTAGACGAGCGTCCATGGCCCCCGGCCCTCGGTCACCACGGGCCGGAAGCCGAGGTCGCGGCCGGTTGTGCGCTTGGCGGTGTCCTGGGCATGGTCGAGGCACTTCTCCTGGGCGTCGATGGCCCGGTCACCGCTCACCGTGTGCGGCGTCGCGGTCCACGCTGCCATCGCCGAGCCGCCGCCGAACACGCTGGGCAGCAGCAGCGCTGCCGCGATGCCGGCGGCCACCCCTCCGCCGGCAACGGTGAGACGCCTGGCGGTGAGTACGCGAGGGCTGCTGGTCGTCGCTGCGGGCGCCCCCATGGGGTCGGTGGCCATCACCCGGGCCAGCAGGGCCTGAGCCTTGGGGTCGATGCTGGTGTCCAGGTCAGCGGGGGTGACGGCCGGGTCGAGGCCGCGCAGGGCGTGGTCGAGGGTGTCGTTCATCACATGCTCCTGGAGTCAACGGTGGCGGTCGCCACGGGCTGGGTCGTAGTGGCGGGGGCGGCGTCGGCGTGGTGGCGCAGGGCACGCCGGGCACGGGCGAGCCTGAGCCGGAACGCGACGGGAGTGATGCCGAGCACCCGCGCGGCCTGTGGGGCTGTGAGGCCATCCCACACGGCCAAGGCGAGCGTCTCCTGGTGGCGCGGGCTGAGCCGCCGCCACGCCTGGACGAGGTCGAGCCGACGTGCCACCAGCTCGGGGTCCAGCCCGGCCGCCGCGGCGTCGGTCAGCCGGCTGTCGGCGATGCGGACGGTGAGCGCCTGCCGTCGCTGGTCGGCCCGCAGCCCGTTGCGGAGAGTGCGGTGCGCCACGCCGAACAGCCAGGCGCGCGCCTCGTCCGCCGCACGCGGCACGTCGTCCAGGCGCCGCCAGGCGACGAGGAACACGTCGGCGACCACGTCCTCGGCGTGGGAGGGGTGGACGCGACGTTCGACGAACCGCAGCAACGCGGCGTACGTCTGCTCGTAGAGGTGGGCGAAGCGCTGGCTGCGCGGCGGCCCGGTGTCGGTGACGTTCATACCCAGGTCATGTCCGGCGGGCCCGCAGGTGTGTCGCGAAACCGGGGTCCTCGTAGTTTCAGCCGTGAATCCAGCGCAGAAATGCCTGACCTGCGCGTAACCGCCCGGGTGAGCCCCGGGTACGCCGTCCGATCGATCGAGGCCATCCAAACCTCCAGGGACCATTGCTAAGCAGCCGAAACGCAAGGACCTTAACGATCAGCGATCAAGCCCGCGGCCCGTTTCCGCCGTCTTCCGGTGGCCCCCCGGTGTGCCGCCTACGTCGCCTACTCCGGGCGCGGTCGGCCGCCGAGCTACTGCAGCAAGTCCTGCCGGGTGCGCACCACCGAGCGCTGCCTGCAGCGCGACATCGCCGCGGCGATCGTGAGCGCCGAGCCGGTGCGCGAGGTCCGCACCGAGACCACACGACCATCGAAAACCAGCAGAGCACTTCAGCGCGAACTCCTGGCGCATCACGCTAAGGGACGGTGGGGGCGTAACTGCGCAGGAAGGCCCGTACGCCGATGGTGACGAGCCGAGTGATCTCTTCCTGGGGCAGCGGGACGGCGCCGTAGAACGTCTGCTGGTTGACATCGGTGACGGTCAACAGGGTGAGGTGGGCGGCGGCGCTGTCGGCGTCCTGGATGTCCAGCAGGCCGCGGTCGGCGATCCGGCGCAGGTATGGTGCCAGGCGCAGGTGCCCGGTCTGTGGTCCGGCTGCGATCCAGGACTTCAGGATCGGTGGAGGGATGTGCGCGGCCTCGGCCTCGATGGCCCGTACCAGAGCGAAGTGATCGGGAAAAGAGGTCACTGCGGCGACCCGGTCGAGGGAGAAGTCGATCAGGTCCTGCTCCAGGTCCACGATTTTGTGCAGGTGCCGGTCCATGATCTGTGCGATCGCGGCGGTGACGTCCTCGGCGCCTTCCAGCGCGACGGTCAGGAACAGCTGTTCCTTGTCGGTGAAGTGGTTGTAGACCGTCCGCTTGGACACCCCGGCCGCGGCGGCGATGGCGTCCATGCTGGCGCGGGTGTAGCCGTTGCGGCCGAACACACGGCGAGCGGCTTGGGTGATCGCCTGCCGCTTGTCCGCTCTGCCGTACGGCTCGGGCCGGCTCAGGGTCATCGGTGTCCTTTCGGGCTGGGGCTACTTGGCCGCAGTGTACGGGCGGACCTTGCGTGACAGGGCGTTGAGCAGTTCTCGCAGCAGGTCGGCGGTGTAGGGGTCGCTCAGCTCGCGTTCGCCGGTGAAGCGGGTGTCACAGTGGAACACCGTGACCTCCGGTTTGACCACGACTTCGGCCCCCACCGCGGCCAGGATCTGGCGGAGGGCGAGTTGCGCGCGTACCGAACCGAACGGTCCCGGTGAGGCGCCTGCGATGGCCACCGGCTTGCCACGCAACAACCCTTCGGGTGGGGTGCTCGCCCAGTCGATGGCGTTCTTCAGTACGGCCGGGACCGAGGCGTTGTGTTCCGGGGTGGCGATCAGCAGGGCGTCGGCGGCGGCGATGCGGGCCCGGAATTCGGCGACCGGCACGGGTGGCGTACCGCTGTCCAGGTCAAACTACACCGTTGAGTGCAAATTTTACACTATTCGGTGTACTTTGAGCGAGTGATCCATGCAACTGCACACAGGGGACGGATCTCCGTCCTCTCTCTCGCCTTGCTGGCGACGCCGACCTCACTCAGCGCCAACAGCACCACCACCGTCATCCCCGCTCTGGCCCACGCGCTCGACATTTCGGCCGCCGACGCCACCTGGGCCGCCACCGCCTTCGGCTGGGGTGCTGGGCGCCCCACGCACCGCCGCGCTGCTGCGTACCCGCGGCAGCCGCGTCGCCACACTCGCCAACGCCGCCCTGGTGCTGCTCGGCACGCTCCTGGTGGCACTCGCGCCGGCGCTGCCGATGCTGCTGGCCGGACGCGCCGCTCAGGCTGCCGGCGGGGGCGGCCTGGTGACCCTCGCCGTCACCCTGGCCGGGACGACCTCCCGACAGGCGTGATCACCGCCGGAGTCGGCCTCGTCGGCGCGTTCGGCCCGCTGGTCGGCTCCACCCTGTCAGCGATCTCCTGGCAGACGCCGCTGCTGCTGTCCGTGCCCGCGCTGCCGGCCGTCCCCGCCGTCCTGCGCCACACCCCCGCACACCCCCACGATCACGACGCCGGACCCGCCGACGCCTCCGCGCCCACCGACATCGTCGGCATCCTGCTGGTGATGACGCTGATCAGCGCGTTCATCCTGCCCCCGCGCCTGGGCCCGGCCACACTGGCCGCAGCCGCCATCGCGACCGCGCTCCTGACCCAGCACATCCGCAGGAACAACGCCGGGTTCATCCCCCGGGCGGTGGTGAGCTCCCGCGTGTTCATCATCGCCTCGGCGACCGCGTGCGCGCTGTCCACCTCCTACTTCGCCCCGCTCTACACCGTTCCCAGCATGCTGGAACGCCACTGGCCGGCCGAACGGATCGGGCTGGCGACGCTCGTCATGCTGGCCGCCGGCTCAATCGCCTCGCTGCTGTTCACCCGCTGGACCTCCCGGTACGACCCCGCCCTCACCCGGACGGTCCTCCTGACCGCCGGCGCCGTGGCCGTGGCCCTGCCGCTGACCGCGCCCTGGCCGACGGCCCTCGTGGCGGCCAACGCGTTCGCAGTGTTCGCCGCCACGGCGGCGATGGCCTGGCACTCCGATCGCGCCGGCAAGGCCGTGCCAGGCGCGCATCGAGCCACCGCGCTCGCCCTGTTCACCCTGTGCTACCAACTCGGCGGCGCCTTCGGTCCGGCGCTGGCCGGCCTCCTGATCGCGTAAGCGGGGGCTCCGGTCCCAGCACTGGAGGATGCCCGTCCTGGTAGTTCGCTCGACGGTGAGAGGCGCACAGCCTGGGGCCGTCGACAAACGGTGACATTCGGGGGACGACGCGCTCATATTTGGCGCCAAGGGTGGTTCGTCATGGACGAACCACGCACCATCCCTCCCCGGCCCCGAGACAGGCTGTACGCCGCGGCCACGCTGGTGCTCGCCGTGCTGCTGCTGCCGCCAGCCCTCGTTCGCCATCCAGGCCGCGCCCGCGAACTGGCCTGCCGCTGGGCGTTGCGGATGCGATTCCCCGCCGAGAACCTCGCCGGGCTCACCGACGGCGCGACGGCCGCGTTCACCGCGGCACGCACCGAGGCGCTGTGGCGTCACGGCCAGCTCATCGGCGTCACCTCCGGGTACCGCGACCCCGTCGTCCAGCAGCGGATGTTCGACGACGAGGTGCGCCGTTCCGGCTCTCCGTTCCTGGCCCGCATGCTCGTGCTGCCACCGGCCGAGTCCAGCCACGTCAAGGGCATCGCCCTGGACGTGCGCCCGCACGAAGGCGCTCGCTGGCTGGAGGAGCACGGCGCCCGCTACGACCTCTACCGCCTGTACGACAACGAGTGGTGGCATTTCGAGCACCGCCCGGACAGGCGGGGCATACCGCCGCGACGGCTCCCCCACCCCGGCGTGCACCACCTCTTGGAGAAGGGGTAGCGATCCATGTCCGGTTCTCTGGGGCGGCGGCTGCGCGCGGCGCGCGAGATGGCGTTCGTGGGGCGGGAGGAGGAGCTCGCGCTTTTCACCACGGCGCTGTACAGCGGCGCCCGCAGCGTCCTGTACGTGCACGGTCCGGGCGGCATCGGGAAGTCGGCCCTGCTGCGGCGCTTCGCCGACGAGGCCGAGACGGCGGGGCGGCCCGTGTCCATGCTGGACGAGCGCCTGATGGACCCGGCGGCCTGCCAGGACGACGCGGTGCTGCTGTTCGACGGTTTCGACCGCGTGCAGAGCCTGGAGGGGTGGCTGCGCGAACGGTTCCTGCCGCGGGTGCCCGCGGGGGCGCTGGTGGTGATCGCGGGACGGAACCCGCCGGATGTGCGCTGGCAGGCGGACCCGGCATGGGCGGGGTCGCTGGAGGTGCTGCCGCTGCGCGATCTGCGGGCCGCGGACGCGCACACCCTGCTGGACGCCGCCGGTGTGCCGGCCGAGGCGCGCGAGCCGCTGCTCGCCTTCGCCGGCGGTCACCCGCTGGCGCTGCTCCTGGGGGCGGCCGTGGCGGCGAAGGACGGCGGGCGATGGAGGCCTGATCAGGACCTGGTGGCCGAGTTGCTGGATCAGCTGGTGGGCGAGCTGCCCTCGGCCGCGCACCGGCGTGCCCTGGAGATCTGCGCGCACGCGTACAGGACGACGGAGGACCTGCTGCGGGCGGCCTTCCCCGAGGACGCGGGGACGCTGTTCCGCTGGCTGCTGCGGTTGCCGTTCGTCGAATCGAGCGGTCTCGGGCTGTTCCCGCACGGCGTGGTCCGGCGGCTGCTGGAGGCGGACCTGCGCTGGCGGGACCCCGAGGCGTACACGGTGATGCACGAGCGCGTGCATGCGCGCGTGGCGGACAGGGTGCGTACGGCGAGCGACGCGGACGTGCCCGGCGCGGTGGCGGCACTGCTCCATCTCCACCACGGGCCGCCTACCGGCGACGGCGAGTTCCAGGAAGAGGCCTTGCCACAGGCGGAGGCCGGCATCCTGGTGCAGGAGGCGGCATTCTGGGTGGAGCGTCAGCCGGAAGCGTTCCGCCTCTATCGAAGCGCCGAGACGGGCGAGCCGGTGGCTCTCTCCGCGTGGCTGCGGTTGACGGAGCTCGATGAGGAGGAGCTGGCGGCCGATCCCGTCGTGGCCGCGGCGTGGGCGCACGCGCGCGCCACCACCCCGCTGCGCGCCGGTGAGCACCTGGCGGTCAGCAGGCAGTGGGTGCTGCCGCCGTACCGCGGTAACTCGCTGTTGCTGGAGCTGATCCAGTGGCGAGCGCTCGGCAACTGTCTGCGGGCCGAACGGCTGGCCTGGTCGTACATCGAAGCACGGACGGAGCGGTATCACGGGATGCGTGACATCTCCGGCGGCCTGTTCGTTCATGACTGGCGGGCGGTGCCCGCGCAGGCGTGGCTGGAGCAGATGGTCAAGAGGCCCGCGAGCGGCCCTGGCGCCGCTACGGCGAGACTGGCGGTGCTGTCCAGGGAGGAGTTCGCCGACGCGGTCCGCGGAGCGTTGCGCAGGTTGCCGCGGCCGGACGAGCTGGCCACCTCCCCCCTGACGCGCACCAGGCTGGTCGCCGAGGAGCAGAATCCCGCCACGGCTCTGGGTGACCTGCTGCGCCAGGCGATCGGCGACCTGAGCGAGGACCCGCGCTCGGTCAAGTTCCATCGGGCGCTGTCCGTCACGTTCCTCTGCGGTACGCCCACGCAGGAGCTGGCCGCGGAACGGCTCGGCATCCCCTTCACCACCTACCGCCGCCACCTGGCGGCCGGCATCGAACGGGTCTGCGCCGACCTGTGGCACCGCGAGCTGTACGGAACCAGCCGTACGTGAATCACTCGGCGAGGGCGAACCCGACCGCCGCCTCGGCGTGCAGCCGGGCGCTCGGCAGCACAGGGATCGGGCTGTGCTTCTCACTGATCAGCAGCTCGATCTCCGTGCAGCCGAGGACGACGCCCTCCGCGCCGTCGTCCGCGAGGTCCTGGATGATCCGCGCGTAGGCGTCCCTGGACGCTTCCCTGATCACCCCGCGCACCAGCTCGTCGAAGATCACGTCGTGGACCAGCTTCCGCTGTTCGCGACGCGGGACGACCACCTCGACGCCGTGGGCGGCCAGCCGATCCAGGTAGAACGGCTCCTCCATGGTGAACCTGGTGCCGAGCAGGCCGACCTTGCGCATGCCCCTGGCGCGGATCTCGGCGCCCACGGTGTCGGCGATGTGCAGCACCGGCACGCCCACGGCCCGCTCCACGTCATCGCTCACCCGGCTAAAGGTGTTGCTGCAGACGAGCAGGACGTCGGCGCCGGAATCCTCCAGTCGCCTGCCCGCACCGGTCAGCAACGTGCTCACCTCGTCCCAGCGGTCGGCGAAGATGAGGTCCTCTACCGTCGTGTAGTCGACCGACCAGATGAGGCTGTTGGCGGAATGGCTGCCGCCGAGGTGCTCGCGGGTGCGCTGGTTGATGATCTGGTAGTAGATCACCGTCGATTCCCAGCTCAACCCGCCTATAAGACCGATGGTGCGCATGGAACTCCGTTTCGCCGGCTCGTCGCCGGAAGGCTTGACAGGGTGGCCGGTCATTCGGCAGAACAGAAGCTGTTCAGGCGTCGGCCAGCGCGCGGGCGCAGGTGCCGAGCCCGATCTCGCTTGAGGCCTTGACGAACACCACGTCGCCCGGTTCGAGCAGCGAGCCGGCCAGCTCGGTGGCGCCGGGCACGTCCTCGACCGTGTGGACGGCCACGCCCCGGTTCGCGGACTCCGCCGCCCACGCCATCGCGAGCGGATCCCCCTCCCCCACCGCGATCAGCACGTCGAAGCGGAGGTCGGCGACGAGCCGGCCGATCTCGACGTGCCGGGCGCGCGAGGTGTCCGCCTGCTGCCCCATCGCGCCGAGCACGGCGACGGTACGGCGGGCGCCCGCCATCGCCCGCACCGCCCGCAGCCCGGCCTTCATGGACTCGGGGCTGGCGTTGTAGGCGTCGTTGACGATGGTGATGCCGTCACGTCGTTCGACGATCTCCAACCGGCCCCCGGAGCGCCGCCGGGCGGCGTTCAGTCCCTCGGCGATCTCGGCGGCGCCCAGGCCGAGCGCGGTGGCCACGGCGGCGGCGGCCAGCGCGTTGCCCACCTGATGCTCGCCTATGAGGTCGAGCGTGACCGGGGCGCCGCCGTCCGGCGTCACCAGCTCGAACACGGGCCGCGCGCGGTCGTCCATCCGCACGCCTTCCGCCCGCACCTGTGCCCCCGCCGCCGCGCCGTACAGCAGGACCTTGGCCCTGGTACGGCCGGCCATCCCGACGACGTACGGGTCGTCGGCGTTGAGCAGCGCGAACCCGTCCGCCGGAAGCGCCTCGACCAGCTCGCCCTTGGCCTCGGCTATGTCGGCCGGCCCGGATCCCATGCGCTCCACGTGCGCGCTGCCGACATTGAGCACCAGCCCAAGCTGCGGTGGCGCGAGTCCGGTCAGGTACGTCAGGTCGCCCTTCCTGCTGGCCCCCATCTCCAGCACCAGGTACCGGGTGGCGGCATCGGCGCGCAGCACGGTGAGCGGCAGTCCGAGCTCGTTGTTGAACGACCTGTCCGTGGCGACCGTCTCGGCGTGCCGTTCGAGCACCTGCGCCAGCAGGTCCTTGGTGGTGGTCTTGCCCACGGAGCCGGTCAGGCCGATCACGGTCGGGCTGATGCGTCCGAGCAGGTGCTTGGCCAGCACGCCGAGCGCGAGCTGTACGTCGTCGACCACGAGGGCGGGCACGCCGACGGGCCGCGAGGCCAGCACGGCGACGGCGCCGCCCTCGACGGCACGGCCCGCGTAGTCGTGGCCGTCGACGCGGGCGCCGACCGTCGCGGCGAACAGGCCGCCGGGCACCACCTCGCGCGAATCGACCGCCGCGGGCGCCGTCACCAGCGCGCGCGGATCGCGCACGTCGTGCAGGCTCGCGCCGACGACCTGCGCGATCCTCTCCAGCGTCGTGGCGATCACTTGCCCCTCCTGACGGTCACTTGCCTGCTTCCGGCGATCACTTGCCGCTCCGGGCGAACGCGAGGTCGATGAGGCGGCGCAGCAGATCCGGGTACGGGACACCGCTCTCGGCCCAGGCCCTGGCGTAGACGGAACGGGCCGTGAAGCCGGGCATGGTGTTGATCTCCAGCACGTACAGGCGTCCCGACTCCTCCTCGTAGAGGAAGTCGACCCTGGCCAGGCCGTAACCGCCGATCGCCTGGAAGGCGCGCAGCGACATCTCGCGCACGTCCTCGGCCACGCGTTCAGGCAGGACGGCGGGGATCGTGGCGATCTCGGCATTGCTGAGGTACTTGGCCTCGTAGTCGAGCCAGTCGCCTGGCACGAGGAGCTCGCCGGGCAGCGACGCCTCCGGGAAGTCGTGACCGCCGAGCACGCTGCAGATGAGCTCGCGCGCGGCTACCTCTTGCTCGACGATGACCAACCGGTCGTGGGTCAGCGCCAGCTCCACACCCGCGCGCAGCTCCTCCATCGTGGTGACACGCGAGATGCCGATGGAGGAGCCCAGACCGGACGGTTTCACGTACATCGGCCAGTCGAGCGACTTCACCAGCCCCCAGGAGTCGATGGTGGCGCGCCATTCGTGCTCGGTGAACCACACACCCGGAGTGACAGGGATGCCCTCCGCCAGGAACGCGCGCCGCATCGCGACCTTGTCCATCGCCACGGCGGAGGCCAGGACGCCGCAACCCACGTACGGGATGCCCAGCGTCTCCAGGTGCCCCTGGACGACGCCGTCCTCGCCGAACGGTCCGTGCAGCACCGGGAAGACCACGTCCACCTGATCGCGTCGCAGCTCCACCGGCCACCTGCCCTGGCGGTCGATGATGACGGGCACGGGCTCGTACAGCTCCTTCGGCAGGGCGTCGAGCACGGCGTGCGCCGACAGCAGCGACACCTCGTGCTCGGCGGACGGCCCGCCGGCCAGCACCGCCACGCGTACGCGTTCTGTCACTATCGATCAGCCTTCCTCGGTGGGACGGTCGCAGGACCTGCCTGCCGAGTGTCGGCATTTCACCTGACCAGTTCCCAGGCCATTCACTGTCCAATTTCCGGCTATAGGCGCATGAGTGGGCCGAAGATGTCCACGCCTGTGCCGCCGCGGCTCCCACCTCACCTGGTCGCCGTGGGCTGGAACGGTGACGGTGACCGGGCGGCCGGCACTTGGCTCTGCGGCGTGCACGGTCACGTCCCGCCTCCCGTCCCTGTCGAGCATCGCGGCCATGGCCTGGCCGTCGGTGATGCCGAAGGGTGCTTCCATGCCGACGCCGATCATCAGCAGCGGTGCGGCGGCCGCTGCGACCGGATTGTCGGCGTTCAGTCCCATCAGCCATAGGTTCCCCACCACCGCCAGGGCCAGAGCGATGAGGCTCCGGCCCAGAAAGGCGCGGTTGGCGACCAGGAAGGGAGCCAGGACCGGGGCGGCGCTGCGCCGCCGGGAAAGGCCGAACCACACCAGCGCGACCAGCCCGGCGACGGCGGTGACCAGGATGAGCGGATGGGTCCAGCCGAAGGCGGGCGCCTCCAGCAACGCGAACATCAACAGGGTCGGCGCGGCGACGAACAGCGCACTGCCCGTCAGGTCGAACGGAGCAAAGACTGGCGGCTGGGAGGTATGTGTGCAGTCGCAGCCGAGAGCGGAGGTCGCGAACAGCGAACTCGTCTGGAACTCTGCGCTGAGGGCCCGTAGAAGGCCGGCAGCGTCGTGTTCGTGGAGAAGCCGGCGGCTTCGAGCTGTCCTTCGCGTTCGCCCCGCCGCACGCCATCGGCCAGTACCAGGGGCTGTTCGGGATGCGCATGAGCGCGCTGGAGTTCCTCGGCCCGGCCGTCGTTACCACGCTGTGCCTGGGCTGGAGCCGCCCCGGCTGGATCGCCCTCGGCGTCGGCTTCGCCCTCGTCGGCCTCCTGGTGCCACCCGCGGCCCGGCTCGCCGAACGGCAGGCCACCCTGGTCAGCGCCCGGGTGGCGGATCAGCGGCCGTGATAGTGCGGTAGATCGAGCGGCGGCACCGGGAAGCCGCCTGCGGTCGGCTCTTCGCCGAGCTCCTCGAACTCGGCGTCGACCTGTGCCTTCCTGGCTTCCCTTCGCCGCTGGCCGACGGTGTCGAACCGCATCCAGATGGCCAGTACGCCGACGGCGATGACGACCCCGAGCGCGATGGAGACGACTCCCGGGCTCTGCGTGATCGTCCGGACGGCGGCGACGAGGAGGATCCAGCCCAGATTGACCGGGATGAGGACCTTCCAGCCCAAGGACATGAGCTGGTCGTAGCGCACGCGGGGCAGCGAGGCGCGGACCCAGATGATGAAGCAGAACGTCAGCACGAACTTGATGAAGAACCAGAGCATCGGCCACCAGCCCTCGTTCGCGCCCGCCCACAGCGAGATCGGGAGCGGCGCCCGCCAGCCACCCATGAACAGGGTGACCGCGATGCCGGAGGCGGTGAACGTGTGCAGGTACTCGCCCATCATGATCAGAGCGAACTTCAGCGACGAGGAGTACTCCGTCTGGAACCCGCCGACCAGCTCACCCTCACCCTCGGGCAGGTCGAACGGAATCCGCGCCGCGTCACCGAACATGCAGACCACATACACCAGGAACGACGGCAGCAGCATGATGCCGTACCACAGCGACGTCTGCGCGTTCACGATCTCCGAGGTCGACAGCGTCCCGGCGAAGATGAAGACGGCCACGAACGACAGGCCCATCGCGATCTCGTAGGAGACCACCTGCGCCGCCGAACGCAAACCACCGAGCAGCGCGTACGGCGAGCGCGACGACCACCCGGCCAGCACCACCCCGTACACCGAGATGGCCCCCATCGCCAGCATGAACAACACCGCCACCGGCAGATCGACCAGCTGCAACGGCGTCTGGTGCCCGAACATCCACACCTTCGGCCCGAACGGCACGATCGAGAACGCCACGAACGCCGGAACCACCATCATGACCGGAGCCAGCAGATACAGCACCTTGTCCACGGTGTTGGGGAAGAGATCCTCCTTCAACCCCATCTTGATCGCGTCCGCCACCGACTGCAGGATCCCGAAGGGTCCCGCCCGGTTGGGGCCGATGCGGTTCTGCATCCTGGAGATGAGCTTGCGCTCGAACCAGACCCCGAACACGACCCCCAGCGACAGGAAGAGGAACAGGAATACCGCCTTGACGATGGTGATCCCCAGCGGATCCCTGCCGAAGTCGGCGAGCGTGACTCCCATGACGTGCTGCCCCTTCCCGTCCCGGGCACGCCGTTCGGCCGGGAGCGGAAGGTCACGCTATTCGGCGAGCCGCCCGGTGTCTTGAACGAATGCGAACAGCTGCGCGGGCGTCAGCCGCGACATCGCCCTGATCTCCCGGCTGAGATGCGGCTGGTCGGCGAAACCACAGCTCAGGGCCGCGTCCAGGGTGGCTGACGGGCGGCGCCAGCTGTCCACGGTCCGCTGGAAGCGGGCGATCCGGGCGACGGTCTTGGGTGACAAACCCACCACTCTGCGAAATCCGAGCTCGACGTACCGCCTGCTGACACCGACCTCGGCGGCGAGGCCCGCGATCGTGCGCGGACAGTCCGGGGCCTGCAGCCGCCACCAGGCGCGCATGATCAGGTGGTCGCGTCCCGGGCCGGGGCACAGCCACGCCGTCAGGCGCTCCCACAGCAGGGCGAAGCGCTCATCCCAGCTCGCTGACTCGCCCAGCCGCCCCGCCAGCTCCTCGGCCCGGACGCCGAGGAGGTCAGCGAGCGGCACGGTCGCCCCGGCCACCTCCCGGACCGGCGCGCCCGTCAGCGCGGACATCCCGACGGGGGTGAGCCCGACCGCCATCCCGTGACGCCACGGCGTGCGGACCGCGAACGTCGCGGTGGCGCGCGGGCCGGTGACGATCGGGCTCATGCCGGTGAAGTCGACGATCAAGGTGGCCGCGTTGAGCGGCAGCATCCGCGCGTCCTCCGCCGTCCGCGTCCGGAACCCCGCCGCCCCCAGCGCGTACGGGCGCAGGTGCAGCGGCGACCGCCGCACAATCATCTCGTACGGCTCAGCCTGCCTCAGCGCGGGCACCGAGTGGATCATGCCGTGGTCGGCAGGAGCATGGCGCGTGCCTGACGTGCCTTACATGCCAGACCGACCATGGATAACGCGTCAGACATGTTCTGAATCCTTCATGTGCCTAGCATGCCTGACACTCCAACAGCACCGAAGATGACCGGAGCACCGCGGCCTTCGAACGCGAACGCGAGTCCCTGATCATGATGTGCGGCATACCGGCGGAGTTCCTCCCGGAGGCCCACGAATGGGATTTCAGCCGACCGGGCACCTTCGGGATCCTGTGACCGGCTGAGCCTGCCGTGCTCACGGCACCCGTTCCACTTCCTTGGAAGTGGAACGGCCACCGGGCTGGGTGGTGGCATCTGTGGAAACGGACACCACGGGACAGCCCTCGTTCCACAATTCGTTCCACTTGGTGCGTTCCGAAAAGAGCGTATGGGAACGATTTCCGGTACGACCTCGGGATGGAACCGGGAACGATCATGCTCCACCCGGACTCGAGCTCGGGTATGCCCGGGTTTCGACCACGCAGCAGTCCCTCGACCGGCAACTGGACGCTTTCGCCGCGGCCGGGATCACCGACGAGCGGACCTACATCGACAAGAAGACCGGCACCAACCTCGACCGCGACGGACTGAACCGGCTGCCGGCTTATGCCCGGCCCGGCGACACCATCGTCGTGCACACCCTCGACCGGATCGGCCGCAACCTGCGCGAGGTGCTCAACCTCGTCCACGAACTATCGGAGAAGAAGATCGGAGTACGGTCGCTGGCCGACCCACTGCCCATCAATACCGCCGACGAGGGGATGGGACGCATCGCCTTCCTCCTCCTGGCTCTGTTCGCCGAGATGGAACGCAGCTTCACCACCGAACGCGCCGCCCACGCCCGCGCCGTCGCTGAAGCCAACCACCGCCAGATCGGCCGACCTCTCGCCCACCCCGAAGACAAGATCGAATACGCCCGACCCTTGCAGGCCCGGGGCGACTCCCTCGGCGTCATCGCAGGCAAGACGGGTATCCCCAAGACTTCGCTGCACCGCTACCTCGGCGACTGACAGCTGCGGCCGTTGCGGAATCGAGGGTTTCTGAGACCGCCGGAGACTGGTCTTGATCGCGAACCGCGTACGCTCAGAGCATGTCCGACTCGATCAAGCAGACCGTTGAAGCCCTGTCGGGCATGGACGACGTGAACAGTGTGCGCGACCTGGCGGAGCGAAGGCTGACCCAGGGAGATGCCATGTTCGTCGCAGATCTTGGAATCGCCCTCTTCAAGCGGTTCGGGGCATCCTCCAATCCGATCTGGCAGTACCGAAGCGTGTTCGACTCCGTTCTGCGTCTTCTGACCGTCGCAGCCGGACGTGAGCACATGGAGCAGACGCTCCGCCTTCTTGCGGTCGTCGAAGAAGGAGACCGCAAGAAGGCGCGGTATCTGGCGTCACTCCTTGCCTCCAACCATTCTGCAGAGGACCTGGCACAGGTCTTCGCCGGTGGGTTGCGGAGCGAGGGCGGCTCAGAGGAACTCCGGGCATGCCTCGTTCATGAACTGATCCTCCGGGACTCGGTCATCGAAAATGTGCCGGCGATCGCGAAGTGGGCCACGTCTCCGCACTGGAGCCACCACCCCTTGCGGTGGCTTCCTCTGAGACGCTCACCAGTAGAAGAGGGACACGAGCTTCCCGGCTACAGCGTTCGCGGCTCCAGCCACTCGCTTCCCTTCGGACCGTCAGACGAAGGATCAGCGGTCACCTCCGAGAAAGGCGCCGCTCCACCCCCGGTCCGTGAGATCAGCACGCCCGAGACTTCCGAGGCCATCGAGAGCGCCGTCACGAACTGGGCAGAGGAATCGAACGGCCGGATCGAATCCAGATCATTCGAGCTCGACGGACCTGCAGGATCGATCGCCGACCTGCTCGCCGCGCTGAATCTCGAATGCCTCACTGGTCTCGGCCGCAAGATGACGCTGTCGACTTCTTCCTGTCCACCTTCTCGGGCCTGGCAGGTGTTGTTCGCCGCCGCGTCCACGGGAGGCGCCTACAACCAAGGCCTCTACGGCGCGTACGGCAGGCTGGCCGCATGGCAGTCGCTCCGCGGCTTGACCGGAACGTCGGGCGGGGCGGCCTTCGCCGACACCGAACAGCGAGTCCAGACATCCCGCTGGTACACCTTCGGAGCGACCACGAAATGGTTCGAGCAAGTCGCCTGGGACATCGGCATCACCGCCCTGTCTCCGGATAACCAACGACTACGCTTGCTCGCCGCAACCGACACGGACTGATCTTGCGCGGGATCCTCAGGAAGCCATGAGCCCTCTGCGCTCAGCCGTCTGTGCACACGACTTCAGAAATCCGTGCAGTTGACTTCGGGCATCGACAAAGTCGTCGTCGCGCGCCCCAGAGGTGTTTCATAGGAGTGTTTCAAAGGATCACCCGTTTGAACCGACTCATGAAACAGCATTCGCCCTGGACGTGCCCGGCGGGACTGTAAAAACAACGGTGTAACTCCTGATCACGGAGGACACCCCTGATGAGTACTGTGATCCAGGCATCGACGGAGATCGACCTGGAGGACGGCGCCGTGGCGCGCAAGCAGCCGAAGGACGTCAAGGCCAAAGAGTCGGATCGAGAGCTGGTGGCCCGGCTGGTCGACCAGGCCCGTGCCGAGGGCGTGGAGCTGGTCGGTGAGAACGGGCTGCTGGGCAGGCTGACCAAGCTGGTGCTGGAGTCTGCTCTAGAAGGTGAGATCACCGACCATCTCGGCCACGACAAGCACGAACGCTCTGGCAACGAGACCGGTAACACCCGCAACGGCAGCCGATCCAAGACCGTCATCACCGACGTCGGGCCCGTGGAGATCACCGTGCCGCGGGACCGGGACGGTAGTTTCGAGCCGAAGATCGTACGCAAGCGGCAGCGGCGCCTGTCCGGGGTCGATGAGATGGTCATCTCGCTGGCCGCCAAGGGCTTGACCACCGGGGAGATCTCCGCCCACCTGGCCGAGGTCTACGGCGCCGAGGTGTCCAAGCAGACCATCTCCACCATCACCGACAAGGTGCTGGACGGGATGGCCGAATGGCAGAACCGGCCGCTCGACCCCGTCTACCCGGTGATCTTCATCGACGCCATCCACGTGAAGCTGCGCGACGGCCAGGTCGCCAACCGGCCCATCTACGTGGCCATGGCCGTCACCGTGGACGGTGAGCGCGACATCCTCGGATTGTGGGCCGGCGACGGCGGCGAAGGGGCCAAGTTCTGGCTGCATGTGCTGACCGAGATCAAGAACCGCGGCGTCGGCGATGCGCTGATGGTGGTCTGCGACGGCCTCAAGGCGCCTGCCGCAGGCCATCGAACAGGTCTGGCCGCAGGCCGTCGTGCAGACGTGCGTCGTTCATTTGCTGCGCGCCTCGTTCCGGTATGCCGCTCGCCAGCACTGGGATGCCATCGCCAAGGCGCTCAAGCCGGTCTACACCGCGCCGACCGAGGCCGCCGCGCTGGAGCGTTTCCTGGAGTTCGCCGAGACGTGGGGCGGCAGGTATCCGGCGATCGTGAAGCTGTGGGAGGACGCCTGGGCCGAGTTCGTCCCCTTCCTCAACTTCGACACCGAGATCCGCCGGGTGATCTGCTCGACCAACGCCATCGAGTCGGTCAACGCCCGCATCCGGCGGGCGGTCAAGGCCCGCGGCCACTTCCCCAACGAGCAAGCCGCGCTCAAGTGCGTCTACATGGCCATCATGAGCCTGGACCCGACCGGCAAGGGCCGCAAACGCTGGATCACCCGCTGGAAGGCCGCTCTGAACGCCTTCGCCATCACCTTCGAAGGCCGCTTGACCTCGACCACCCGATAATCACTCAAGATCGAGATACACCGTTATCTAGACAGTCCCTGCCCGGCCGGAGGCAGTGTTTCATGGGTGTTTTCGCTTATGGAACACCGCACCCGACTGCGCCATCGAGAGTGTGGGCATGGTGCTGGGGGTACGGAGAGATCCGCCCTGGAGTCCAGGGCGGATCTCTCCGTGGCGTCGCTGGGGCTCAAGTGAGTGCCCTGCGTCTGATGGCGGCGAGGCCGGCCACGATGAGGACGGCGGTGATGCCTGTCATGATCGCGATGGCGGTGGCGGTGAAGGGCTCGCCAGTGATGACCATGGGCAGGTTGGGGTAGGGCACGGCGTACTTGGCGATCCGGTAGTCGATGCCGAGGATCGGGCCGAGTACCTCGCCGAAGAGGTTGACGAACAGGAAGGCCGCCCAGGAGATCGCGGCCGCGGCGCGGGGCAGCAGGCCGAAGGCCAGGACGCCGACCCCGGCCATCATCCAGGTGGCGGGCACTTGCACCAGGGCGCCGGCGAGGACCTTGCCGGGCGCTCCGGCCACCAGGCCCATGGTCAGTCCCGCGGTGGCGAGGATCAGGGCGGTTCCGGCCAGGGCGAAGAGCAGGTGGCCTGCGACCCAGCGCGCGCGGGAGACCGGGGTGGACAGGAGCAGCTCAGCTCGGCCGGTGGTCTCCTCGCTGCGCAGCCGCAGCAGGGCCAGCAGCGGGTAGAGGGCCGAGACGTAGCCGAGGCTGAGCACGATCAGCCACAGGTAGGCGTCGGTCATGGTGGCCTCGGGCGAGGCGGTGTAGCGGCGGAAGAACTCCTCGACGGCGGCGCCCTGCCGGGCGACCTCCTCGATGGAGGTGGCCAGGGCGCCCAGAACCAGCCCGGCGATCGCGTATCCGGCGATCCAGCCGGCGAGCAGGCCCTTCTGCAGCCGCCGGGCCAGGCGCAGGGGGCTGCGCAGCCGGTCGGAGGCGGCCGGGCCGGGACGTTCGGGAATCAGGCCGTGACCGAGGTCGCGCCGGGTGAGCAGCCGGTAGGCCAGGGCGAGGGTCGCGGCGGTGAAGGCGAGGCTGAGCAGCAGCACGGTCACGTTGTTGTCCCCGTACGGCCGTACCAGGTGCGACCAGCCTTGCGGTGAGAGCCACTTGAGCGCGGCCAGGCCGCTGCCGTCGGCGACGAAGCGCAGCACGTAGCTGAGGCCCAGGCCGAGCGCGGCCACGCCGATCGCGGTACGCGCGGTCTGGGTGAGCTGGGCGGCCACCGCGCCCATGCCGGCGAAGACCAGGCCGGCGGCCGTGATCGCGGCGCCGAAGGCCAGCGACCCGGCCGCGCCCGCGCCGGTCGCGGCCATGGCGGCGGCGGTGAGCAGCCCGGCCAGGACGGCCGAGCCGCAGGCGACGGCGAGCGCGGCGGTCAGCGGTGCCAGGCGGCCGACCACGCCGGCGCCGACCAGTTCGGCGCGGCCGGACTCCTCCTCGCCCCGGCTGTGCCGGACGACGGTGAGGATCATGATCAGGCCGAGGATGGTGTAGATGGCGTCGGCGTTCTTCCAGACCGCCATGCCGGCCAGGGTGGCGGAGGGGATCTCGCCGGCGAACGCGGTCAGCGCCTGGTTGGCGGCCATCTCGCGGGCGAAGGCTGCGATGTCGGGAATGCCGGCGGCGTACCGCTGGACCTGCCCGGCCGCGAGCGTGACGAGCAGCAGCAGCCAGAGCGGGACGATGAGGCGCTCACGCTTGAGCGCGAGCTTGGTCAGGGTCCAGGTGCCGTTCATCGCTCCGTCCTCTCGCTCTCGTAGTGGCGCAGGAACAGGTCTTCCAGCGAGGGCGGGGTGCAGGTCAGGTCGCGTACGCCCACCCTGATCAGCTCGGCCAGCGCCGCATCCAGCCGGGTACGGTCCACCTCGAAGGAGATCCGGTTTCCCTCGATGCGCACCGCGTGCAGGTCCGGCATCCGGGCCAGCCCCTCGGGTGGGGAGGCCAGCTCGGCGGTGACCTGACTGCGGGCCAGACCGCGTAGCTGGGACAGGGGGCCGGCCTGCACCGTCCGGCCCCGGCGGATGATCGTGACGCGGTCGCACAGCGCCTCCACCTCCGACAGGATGTGGCTGGACAGCAGCACGGTCCGGCCGCGGGCCTTCTCCTCGGCCACACACTGCTGGAAGACCGCCTCCATCAGCGGGTCCAGGCCGGAGGTGGGCTCGTCCAGGATGAGCAGGTCGGCGTCGGACGCGAACGCCGCCACCAGCGCCACCTTCTGCCGGTTGCCCTTGGAGTAGGTCTTGGCCTTCTTGCGCGGGTCCAGCTCGAACCGCTCCAACAGTTCCGCCCGCCGGGCTCGGTCCAGGCCGCCGCGCAGCCGGCCGAGCAAATCGATCACCTCGCCGCCGGACAGGCCCGGCCACAGGCTCACGTCACCCGGCACGTACGCCACCCGCCGGTGCAGCTCGGCCGCCTCGCGCCACGGGTCACCAGCCAGCAGCGTCACCCGGCCGGCGTCGGCCCGCAGCAGGCCCAGCAGGGTCCTGATGGTGGTCGACTTCCCGGCCCCGTTCGGGCCGAGGAAGCCGTGCACCTCCCCGGCTCGTACGGTCAGGTCCAGACCGTCCAGGGCCCGGGCCCGGCCGAAGGACTTGACCAGTCCCTCCACGTCGATGGCCAGTTCCATGGCCGCCACACTCCTCGTCTTGTTCCCTTTGGTGCTGGTCAAGACGTTAGAAGCGGCGATCATCCGGCGGTATCGGGCATGTGCCCCTATTCGAGGCTCAGGCGGGCCAGCTCCGTCCGGGTGGAGACGCCGAGCTTGGGGAAGGCGCGGTAGAGGTGGTGGCCGACGGTCTTGGGGCTGAGGAACAGCCGCGCGGCGATCTCCTTGTTCGTCGCACCGGTCGCCGCGAGCCGTACCACCTGCAACTCCTGCGGGGTGAGCTGGGCCGCCGCGTCCGCCGTCGCCGTGGGGACGGAGCTTTCGCCGGCCGCGCGCAGCTCAGCGCGGGCATGCTCGGCCCACGGTGCCGCGCCGAGCCGTTCGAACCGCTCCAGTGCCTCGCGCAGGTGCGTGCGGGCCTCGGCCTTGTGCCGCTCGCGGCGCAGCCATTCGCCGTACAGCAGCTCGGTACGGGCCCGTTCGAACGGCCGGACCTCGCCCTGCAGCTCCAGTGCCCGCACGTACAGGGAGCCATCCCCGCTCGTCAGCGCACGGCAGCGCAGCACGAGACCGTCCTCCCACGGCAGGCGGGCGGCGGCGGCCCACTGCTCCAGCCGGGCCAGCGGCTCCGCGGCGCGTTCCGGACGGCCGAGCCGAACGGCCGCCTCCACCTGGTCGGCCGCGAAGTGCACGCCGGGGCCCACGTGCCGGATCGGGCCGCAGGTGGCCGTCTCCAGCCGGTCCAGAGCCGCCTCGTACCGGCCCCGGCCGAGGTCGAGCAGCGCCAGCGCCCACTCGCACCACGCGGCCACGAGCGCGTTGGCGTGCGCGGGGAAACGCCGCAGGCTCCGCTCGGCAGGACGCGTGCCGGGCTCGTCGCCGCGGACGGCGGCCACGTACGCCAGCAGCGCCTCGGCGTGCGCCATCCGGCTGGGCTGGCCGGTGTCCTCGGCGATGCGCAGCGCCTCGCTCGCGGACTGGATCGCGTCGCGATGACGACCCAGGTTGATCTCGGCGGTCGCGAGGGTGCACAGCACCATCGGCAGCCAGCCGACGGCCCCGCTCGCGCGGCTCTCCTCGGCCAGGCCGGCCATGATGTCGCGGGTGTCGTCGTAGTCGCCGGTCAGTAGCGCCTGCGACGCCACGTTGAGCCGCAATCCCCGCGGGCCGTTCCTGCCCTGCGCGACGTGCTCACGCAGCAGCGCCACGCCCTCGGCGGCCTCAGCCGCGTCGTCGGAGTACAGCTTCAGCGCCCCGCCTATGGAGGCGACGAGCTTGTCCCTGAACGGATCCGGAGGCAGCATTTCGAGCATTCGGTGGGCCTGCGCCACCCGTCCGGGATCACCTGCCGACCAGGACGCGCGCGCCGCGTCCGCCAGCATCGACGCGGCGGCGTCCGCAGCGAGCGGCGCGACCTGGCGCGCCGCCGCGACCAGCACCTCATGGACCGTGCGCAACGAGCCGTGCTCGAACTCCACCCGGGCCCGCACGGTCGCGACGCGCGCCAGCACCCGGGCGTCCTCGGTGAGCCGCGACGCCTGACCGGCCAAGTGGCGGGCGCGGTCGGGCAGCCCCGCGTCCACGGCGATCTCGGCGGCCAGCACCAGCCGCCGCGCCCGCTCCGCTTCCTCGGAGGTGAGCCGGACGGCTCGCTCCAGCGCCGTGACCGCCGTGGCGTGCCCGGAACGCCGGCGGGCGCGCAGGGCGGCCGCCTCCAGGTCCGCCGCCACCTCCTCATCCGGCCCGGTGGCCGCCGCCGCCCGGTGCCAGGCCGCCCGGTCGGGGTCGCCGGCCAGCGCGTCCGCGAGCGCGGCGTGCGCGGCCAGCCGGTCGGTGAAGGGCGCGCCCCGATAGGCGGCCGTACGGATGAGCGGATGCCGAAAGACGACCGTCTGCTCCTCTACGGTGATCAGCCCCTCGCCCTCGGCCGCCGCCAGCGCGTCCGCCGCCAGCCCGAGAACCGTCATGGCCCGCAGCGTGGCCGCCAGCGCGCCACTCTCCTCCGCCGCCGCGACCAGCAGGGCGTTACGGGCCGGCGCGGGCAGTTTGCCGATGCGTTGCTGGTAGGCGTCCTGCAGCCGGTGCGGCAGCGGGAGGTGCCCGGGCTCGCCGTCGTCGGTCTTGGGCAGTTCGAGCAGGGCCAGCGGGTTGCCGTCGGCCTCGGACAGCACCCGGTCCCGTATATGCACCGGCAGGTCGGGAGCGTGCTCGGCAAGCAGCGCCCGCGCAGCCGTCGCATCCAGCCGCTTGAGCGCCAGTTCGGGCACGCCCGGCAGGGCAGCTCCCTCGCGCGCCGCGAACAGCAGGAACACCTTCTCGGCCATCAGCCGGCGGGCGGCAAACGCCAGCGCCTCGGCCGACGGCCGGTCCAGCCACTGCGCGTCGTCCACCAGGCACAACACCGGCCCCTCCGCGGCCAGCTCCGCCAGCAGCGACACCGTGGCCAAGCCGACCAGGAACCGGTTGTCGCCCCCCTCCGCGGCCAACCCCAGCGCCGCCCGCAACGCCTCCGCCTGAGGACCGGGAAGGCCGGGCAGGTGCCCCATCGCTCCGGACAGCAGCACCTGCAGCGCCGCAAATGGCAGCTCGGCCTCGCTCTCCACGCCCGTGCAGCCGAGCACCTGGAACTCCTGGCCCGAACCCGCCCACCGCAGCAGCGCCGACTTGCCACCACCCGGCTCACCCAGGACCATGACGGCACCGCCCCGGCCAGAGGCGGCCTCCGCCAGGAGCCGGCCGAGTTCCCGCTGCTCCCGCTCCCGCCCATACAACATCAGGCGCTCCTTGCGCTCCCAGGCCTGGTGATATCAACGCTGGGCAGCATACGCGTTTGGCGGTGTGCCGCTGATTGGGGCAGCGCGTGAGCGACCAGCGGGTGGCGCCGAACCCCGGACTCGCGGCCCGTCAGCATGAGCTCGTGCAGGACGGCTGCCAGGATCGCGTCCACATCCACGGGCCCCTCCGCGAGGGTCCGTCGCATCTTCACGAAGATCTGGACCATCCGCCGGGCGATGTCCGCGTCGAGCGTGGTGACCGGGCCGGCCCGGCCGATCCAGCCGAGTTCGAGATAGATCTCTGCCGCGCTGCCATCGCACAGCGTCCACCACTCCTCCCACCCTTGGTGCGGGCCGTAGGCGTGCCGCATGCCCGGACGCAGCCACACGGCCGCGGGTGCACTGATCGGATGGCGGACCCCGTCGGCGTCGATCCAGCCGTCACCGCGTACCACCAGCACCAGGGCGTACGAGTCGAGGGTGCGTGGACCGCATGGTCGCAAGGCTCCCTCCTGCCATCCGACGCCGAGGCAGGTCAGGCCCAGCCGCTCGAGCGCCGGTGCCGGGGTGAAGTAGCGAGCCCAACTCATGAGTCCAAGTGTGGCGGTCGCGCCGTCCATGGCCACCGGCGGGAGGGGGCGGCACAGTGCTGACATGCTCACTTCCAACGGTTACCGTCTTCCCTCCGGCCAGCTCGGAGAGCTGGAGGCGGTTCCAGACAACGAGCTTCGCGACCGTGAGGCGCTGTGGGAGCGTCTGCGTCGCGAGGGTTACCTGTTCCTGCGCGGCGCCTTGGAGCCGGACGTTGTCAACGTGTTCAGGGCCTACTACTTCTCGGTGATCGGCCCGGCGGCGGCGCTCACCGACAGCGGCATGATCACCGGTGGCGGGGAGGACCGGGCCGCGATGCGGCGCTCTCTCTTCCGGGAGATCGTGCCGGGCGCGGCGTATCACGAGTTCTGCTCCCAGCAGGCGATCGCCGGCTGGTACGCGTGGTTCCTCGGCGGTGAGACCTTCCTGCACCGCCGCAAGATCATCCGCCATGTGCGTCCCGGCGAGACCGGCATCGGGACCGCCACCCAGGCCCACTACGACCTGGTCTACCTGCGTGAGGGCACCGATCGCGTGCTCAGCTCCTGGATCCCGCTCGGCGACTGCCCGCTCACCCGGGGCGGGCTCACCTACCTCGAGCGCAGCCACCACCGCGTCCTGGACCTCGAACGACGGGGGGAGCTGCGGATCAACGCCGCCTCCATCACCGCCGACCTCCCCCGGCTGGCGGAGGAGTACGGCTCCCGCTGGCTGGTCGCCGACTACCGGGCCGGGGACATGGTCGTCCACTCGGCCTACACCGTCCATGCGGCGCTGGACAACGTCGACCCCGACGGGTTCGTCCGCCTGTCGACGGACATCCGTTACCAGCGAGCCGACCAGCCCATCGACCTGCGCTGGCAGAACCACTGGCACGACGGGGACGGGTTGTAGTTCACGTGGGGCAGGCCGTCGCGGGACGAAACCGCTCTGCCGCGCACCGCCCGATGCACCGGACCCGACGGTCTACTACCCGTACATGCAGTTGCGCCGGACCGACCCGGGCTACGAGAACGAGGTGGCCCCGGTTCAACCCGCGCGACTGGCTGGAAGGCCCGGCGCTCGGGTCGGTGTCACCAGGGGCAAGGTAGCTCAGAGTGAGGGTTGACCCGACAGAACGTGCTCTGTCGGGTCTCCCCAATCACATTCGCCCAGGTCAGCGTCTAGGACACCTTGAACACCATGATTCGGCCACTGCCCGACCCCGGTTGTCCATAGCCGTATGGGCTCCGGCGGCCACCCGCCGTCCGGGCCCTCTGACCAGCGCGGACGCTCTACTTTGCGTCTGGTGACACCGACCCGAGCTCCGGGCCGTCTTCCACGTCTTCGCCGCCCTGGCCGAGTTCATTCGCGAGCTGATCGTCGAGGGAACCCACGAGGGCCTGGCCGCCGCCAAGGCTCGCGGCGTGCGACTCGGCCGCCCACCTGCTCGACACGACAGGGGCAGAGACGGTGGCGATCGAAGTGGAGCAGGGTGACGCCCTGGGGCGACCGGCCAGCGTGCTCGCTTCGGCCCGACGCGGTCCGGCGGGCATCACGACCCGGGTCGGCGGGTTGGCGGTGGTCCGCGACGGACACCGAGGCGACAACTAGACCGTCCTCTTCTGCGATCCCGTCCGGGACGAGATTCTGCCGGGCTGCGGACTGCCGGCCGGTCGCTTGCAGACCAGGTTCGCCACCGAGGGCCCCTTCCGTACCTCCTCTGGCCCCTGCGCCCGGGAACGGATGGCTGCCCCACCCGCTCAGCGGGGCGTGAACCCGTCGATCGTGAAGCGTACGAGACGGTCGGCGTCCTCCCGCGACCGCTGTTCGCGGACCCAGGCGGCTGCGTTGATCAGGGTGAACATGTCGACGCCTGTCACATCAGAGCGGACGACACCACGCTCGCGGGCGCCGGCGAGCAGCCGCTCGCTGATGTCGGTCATCCGCAGGCATGACGCGTGCAGTTCGGACGCCTCGTCGTCCAGGCCGTTCATCAGCAGGTCCGCCAGCCCGCTGTAGATGGCGGCATGCTCGATCACCGCGTTCACCCAACTGGAGAGTGTTTCGGGGCCCTCCAGGAGGGCGACCAACCTGTCCCCGTACGCGAACAGGGCCTCGTTGCGCTCCCTGAGCAGCGCGCCGACCAACGCGCGACGGCTGGAGAAGTGGCCGTAGAGCGTGCCGATCGCGACGCCGGCCCGGCGGGCGATGCTCTCCAGCGACGTGTCGACGCCGTGCTCGCGGAAGGCGGAGTCAGCCTCCGCGAGGAGGCGTTCGTAGTTGCGTCGCGCGTCGGCGCGGGGGCGTCGGCCCGTGGTGCTCATCATGGCTCCCTGTTAATTCGAGGCCGCCTCAGTATATTGTTCTCGAGGTAGCCTCAGCTTATCGGGCGTTGATCCCCGTGCCCGGAAGGAATGTTCATGATCTTGGTAACCGGAGCCACCGGGTCCATCGGCACGCACCTGGTGCGGCGCCTCCAGCGCGATGCCGTGCCTTTCAGGGCACTGGTCCGTGACGAGGCCAAGGGCAACGCGCTGGGGTGCGACTTCGTCGTGGGCGACTTCGACGACGAAGCCTCCATCGCCTCCGCGATGGAGGGCGTCGACCGGCTGTTTCTCAACGCCGGCGGCGCACGCCCGGCGCCCGGCGAGCAACCGATGGTCCGGCAGCAGAAGACCGTCATCGACGCAGCGCGATCCGCCGGGGTGTCCAGGATCGTCAAGATCTCCGTCTGGCACGCCCACGAAGGCGGCAGGCTCGCGGAGGGTGCGCACTGGGAGATCGAGCGCCATCTGAGGGAGTCGGGGCTCGCCTGGTCGGTGCTGCAACCCAGCGGGTTCATGCAGAACTTCGTCACAGGGGCAGGCTCCTTCACCGCCGACGGCCGGCTACTGGGCGCCTATGGCGACGGCGCCGTGTCCTACGTCGACTGCCAGGACATCGCCGACTGCGCCGCCGTGCTCTTGACCGGGCCGTACGGCCGAGGCGAGACCTTCGTCGTGACCGGCCCGCAAGCGCTCACTCAGGCCCAGGTGGCCGAACAGATCTCGGACGTGCTGGAAAGGCCCGTGGAGTACGTCGACCTGTCGCCCGCCGAACTCTCCGCGGCTCTGCGGGCGCAGGGGCTCCCGGGCGGGTTCGCCGACGATGTGAGCGCGCTCTCTCTGGAGGTGGCATCCGGTTCCCTCGCCGCTACCACGACGACGGTGCAGGACCTCACCGGCCGTCCGCCCCGCACGTTCAAGGAGTTCCTGACCGCGAACCTGGACGCTCTGCGCGCCGCCCTGCCGTCGTCGAGCGGGTGATGCCCCTACGAAAATCGTCCTGGACGGCACGCTGTGGGGCACACCGCCGGAAAGCGCGCTTGCCTTCGAGCGCGCTCGAATGTCTATCTTCGCCGTCATGACTACGACAAACGGGACCAAGACCTGGATCATCACCGGTGCGAGCTCCGGGCTCGGCCTGGCGTTGGCCGAGGCGGCGCTGGCCGCGGGCGAGCAGGTGGTCGGCACGGCGCGGCGTGCCGACCGGTTCGACGCGCTCCGGGCTCAGTACGGTGACCGGCTGCTGCCGGTCGAGCACGACGTGCGCGACACGGACGCGGCCGCGGCGGTCGTACGGCGCGCGCTCGACGCGTTCGGGCACGTCGACGTCCTTGTCAACAATGCCGGAGCCGGGCAGGTGGGCGCCGCGGAGGAGGTCACGGACGCGCAGTTGCGCGACATGCTGGAGCAGCACCTCTTTGGCCCGGCCGCCTACGTGCGCGCGGTGCTGCCGCACATGCGTGCGCGTCGTTCCGGTGCGATCGTGCAGATGAGCAGTCAGGGCGGGCGGATGTCCTTCCCCGCCGTCGGCAGCTACTCGGCCGGCAAGTTCGCGCTCGAAGGCTGGTCGGAGGCGCTGGCGGGCGAGGTCGCGCCGTTCGGCGTCCGCGTCCTCATCGCCGAGCCGAGCCGCTTCCGCACCGCCTTCAATTCCGCCGACGTACTCAGCACCGTGGACCAGCACCCGATCTACGACGAGGTGCTCGGCGCCGTCCGCGCGAACATGGCCGAGGCCGACGGCGTCCAGGAGGGCGACCCGGCACGCGCCGCCTCGGCCATCCGCGGCATGCTGGACACGCCCGACGCGCCGCTCAGGCTTCCGCTCGGCGCCGAGGCCGTGCGCAATCTCACCCGCGCCTACAGGAACGGGCTCAGCGACGTCGAGAAGTGGGCGCATGTAAGCCAAACGGCCGACTTTCCCGGCATGCCGCCGGCGCTACGCGCGTTCTGAACTCCGTACCCTGTCGAACATGGCCACCGAAGACCTGATCGAGCGCATCCTCGCCGCCGGCGACGAACCGTCCGCATCGGTCATCGACGCGCTGCACGACCTCCTCGACGACACCACGATCGACACCTCGGCGACGCCCAAGAGCGTCGCCGAGGCCGCCCGCCTGATCGGCCTGTCCCCCCACACCCTCCGCTACTACGAGCAGGAGGGACTCCTGCGGCCGGCACGCAACGCCTCCGGTTACCGCGAATACTCGGCGTTCGACCTGCGCCGCCTCATCTTCCTCACCCGGATGCGGCTGTCGGGAATGACCATGCAGGATCTCAAGCGCTACATCGCCCTCGTCGAGCAAGGCCCGAGCACCATCCCGGAACGCCGGCGCATCATGCTCGACCAGCGCGACCGCATCGTGCGACAGATCCGCGAACTCACTCTCGCCCTGGAGACGACCGAATACAAGATCCGCGTCTATGACGGGCACCCAGAAGGCTGACCGGCGGCCGGGGTGACCGCGCAACAAGCCCCGGCGAGCCTTCTCGCGTCGCCGTCCTCGCGCTGATCGTAGCCGCGATCAACGTGGGCTTCCGGCCTGGCGCCGCGCCCGAAACGGCGGCGGCCGGTGAGCCGCCGCACCCCCAGTTCCTGTCCCTGTCGCGGCGGGGGCGGGGGCGGCCCGCTGCACGTCACCGTCTGCTGCGGCCCCCCAAAGTGCCCGGATTCGACCACGCCGCCCAGCTCGCCGGGCTACGCCAGTCCTTGGCCGGTACGGCCACCGTGCGGCCCACGAACTGCCTGGACGCCCGCGAACACGGCCTGTTGTTGACGAAGCGGCGACGAAGTACACACGAAGGCTGCCGGCTACGTCTGGGATATCCCTGCATCAGGAGGGATCTTGTCAGGAGAGGAAGATCACGCCTATGAACACCGACAACTTCCGTGCAGTGTCCGTTCGAGCCGGCGGAGCGGCCGATGCCGAGGCACTCGTGCTCCTTGATCCGGTCGCGAGATCCGATGGAGGCGAGCGGCGCGGCAGCATCGAACGTTGGTGTCGCGACGGGTCCGTCCTGGTAGCCGGCACTCCGTCCGGGCTGGTCGGTTACTGCGTCGTTGAGTACACCTTCTTCGAGCAGGGGTTCGTGACGATGCTCATGGTGGCTGAGGCCGCCCGGGGGCATGGCGTCGGCGAGAGGCTGCTGCGCGCCGCAGCAGCTTCATGTCAGACCGCGAAGCTGTTCACCTCAACGAACCTGTCCAACCATCCCATGCAGCGACTGCTCCAGCGGGTCGGCTGGCAGCCGGTAGGAATGGTGCACGGCCTCGATGAAGGTGATCCTGAGGTCTTCTACCTCCGTACTTCTCCGAGCGCCGAAAGTGCAGAGTAATTCCGACAGTGCACCCGGATACCACCGATGACGTACGGCCCAGATGGTAGGACGGCCGCGCGCTGGACGCCGCCTGACAGATCCGGGCGTGGCGGATTCTGGACACAGAACGGCCTTCAGTACTTGGTCGCAGCGTCGTTGACGACTGGCCGGATTCCGGGAGCCCTGGTCGCTTCGGTGTCCTGTCGGTTCCTGTGGGGCGATCGCCGCGTCGTTGTCGGAGTCGTCGTCCGCAATAATCCGTTTGTGTGTCACCACAGCCCGCTGTCAAGATGAGGGCCCATGCGTCACCCTCTTGACACGCTGAAGTGGCCGATTTCCACCGAGCGGCTGCTGTTGCGCCGAGCTGCCCCCGACGACCTGGACGCGACCTGGGCCTTCCGGCAGCTGCCGGAGACTCACGAATGGATCGCGGCCGCCACAGAGACCTACGACGACTACCGTGAGCGTTTCCTCCGCGAGGAGCGGCTCGTAGACCTGCTCATCGTCGAACTGGACGGCCGGGTGATCGGCGACCTGACACTGAGGGTCCAGGACGGTTGGGCCCAGGAAGAGGTCGCTGACCAGGCGAAAAGCGTCCAAGCAGAGCTCGGGTGGACGCTCGATCCCTCCTACGGCGGCAAGGGCTACGCCACCGAAGCGGTACGCGCCCTCATCGACATCTCCTTCAGAAGTCTTGGCCTGCGCCGCCTGCACGCGGACTGCTTCTACGACAACGAATCCTCGTGGCGGCTGATGGAGCGGGTCGGGATGCGCCGCGAACAGCACACGGTGAGAGACTCACTCCACCGCACCAAGGGATGGCTCGACGGTCTCTCATACGCGCTCCTGGCCGAGGAATGGCCCGCTCACGAGTGATTACGGCGAAGACGCTCGGGAGCCCTCGCCGGGACGAAGATCACGCTGTCACTCATACACGCGGCCGTTTTCCTGCCGGCGCTGCGGCTGGAACCCAGGGACGCCACCGCGCCGGCACGGCTCAGTGCGTGGGGTGAAGCGCGGTGAGAGGTGCCGGACTTTGGATCTCGCAGAGTCCATGACCGGTGAGCTGGGGTAGCCTCGCCCCGGTCGATGACGTCGCGGACGGCACGCTGTTGTAGCGCAGGGCCAGTTTCTCGCGCATCGCGGCTTCGGACGAGCCGTCGTCCTCGGGCACCAGAGCCTCCACGGTTGCAACCGCAGCCGAGCTGGGACAAGAAATGATCCAGCGCGGTCAGATGGGCGTTCACGGTGTCGGAGGTGCGGTGCAGGACCGTCCTCATGTGGGTCTTGTGGTCGCGGGCGGCGAAGTCGCGGTCGTGGGCGTCGGCGAGAGGGTCACCGTCCGGGTGCGAGGCCGGTTGACGTTGTTCTGTCGGTACGTGCGAGGGTTTTGTCTGTCTGTGCCGTGCAGATCGGCTGGTGGCGTGCCGATCTACACTCGGTGCATGGAGTGGGGATGACCTTCATCGTCGACACGCAGGTGGCGCTCTCTGATCGCGTGGAGGCGATCAGAGAGGTCATCCGGGGGTCGGTTGTGCGTGTGGAGATCGACCACCATCCGGATCCGGACAGGATCATGGCCCGGGGGCGGATCAATGACGTCGCGGGGATGAACGTCTGCACGATCCGGTCGAACGCGACGACGATCCGGCGGACGCCGGCCCTGGTCAACGATGATCTGGAACCGTCGGTGTTCGTGAGCCTGCCGGCCGGCTCCAGCGCCAGTACGCCGGCCAGGCGCGGCAACAGCCCGCGGTGCGAGCGGTAGAAGCGGTCCAGCAGCGGCAGATAGTTGTCACCGTGAAAGGCGGCCAGCGCCTCGTGCTCGGGCACCAGGCCGGTCAGGCCGCCGTCGGTCTCGATCGTCTCCAGCACCGCCCGGCCGGTCTCATGGCGGCCCCGCACCGTCGTCCGCGGGTTCGGCGCGTTCCGGGCCGCCAGATCGACCTCCTAGGCCGCGTTCAGCAGGTCGCCGAGCACCGCCAGCATCCGCTCGTGGCGCTGGCGCTGCTCGGCGCGGCTGGTCTCCAGCGGCTCGCGGGCCTTGTTGTGCATGCTGTTCATCCGCTTGCACGGCATGGTCACCAGGTCGTCGCGGGCCCTCACCCGAGCCTGGTGCAGCAGGTATGTCCTGACGTTCTCAAGATCGGCTCATGGCCGGTTCACCCGCATCCCGGCTGCACCCGTACATCACCCACACCATCCGCCGATTCGGCAAGTGGACCCTCAACCTCACCCCCCACCACCCGGCTCGATCTCGAACCACGGGTGGTGTTCGGCACACCGCCCGTCTGAACCCGTGTGTGGTCACCAGGGCCGTAGCTGGTCCCTGAAGCCGCTCGGCTGCGCTGTCGCCTGCCCGAGCCGAGGCAGCCCTGCCGGTCGAGTTGGTGGTCGGCTTCTCCGATTAGCTAGCCGTCGGTATCGGGCCGTGCTGGGGCGAGCGCGGGTCGCGGGAGGACGCCCTCCATGAGCAGTTCGAGGGCGCGGTCGGCGCACAGCGGGGCGGCTCGGGTGGCGGCGGTCAGGAACGCGAGCAACTCCGCGATGCCGATGTCGGGTCGCACCGCACCGGCGTCCTGGGCGCGGGCCAAGAGCGGCGCGGCGGCCTCGAAGAGCGAATCGTGCCAGGCGGTCGCTTGCGGCGGCTCGACGTCAGCGGGGACCGGGTGGTCGGCGAGGAACGCCTCCCTGAGCAGGCGGCTGTCGCTGACGTGCGCGGCGACCAACCGCAGCCACGCCGTCAGCGCCGCACCGGGGTCCGGGGCCGCGGCGAAGTCACGTGCGCTGTCGCACAGGTCCTGGATCCGCTGCTCGTACACGGCCTCGATCAGCCGCCCCCGGGTCGGGAAATGCCGGTAGAGCGTGGCGTTGCCGACCCCCGCGAGCTTGGCGATCTCGTCGAGCGACGCGGTGGCGCCGTGGCTGTTCAACACGATGTCAGCGGCTGCGAGCAGCCGCTCGCGGTTGCGTGCGGCGTCGGCGCGACGCGGCGGTGGCTGCATGCCGGGCCTCCTTGTCAACCGGGGGGCAGTCCCCGTATTGTTCCACACGCAAAACGGGGACAGATCCCCGTTTCACTGGAGGTGAGTCGATTGGACACAGTGAAGGGACCGGGCGACGTGGTCCAGGCGATAATCAGGGCTCGTGCCGAGGGTGACGTTGACGGCGCCATCGGGCTGATCGCTCCGGAGTCCCGCGACCAGGGACGGGTGGTCAGCCACGCGGACTGGCGGCGGAAATGGGAAGGCCTGCTGGCGTCCGGCCTGGAGGTCGTCACCGATCGGACCCTGGAGGACGGCGAGTGGGTTGCCAACCTCTACCGGCTGCGCGGAGCCCCGGGCTCGGGCGGTGCCGAGACCCGCGGCATGGACATGGTCCGAGTCATCGACGGCCGGCTCGTCGAGCACTGGTTCTTCGTCGAGCCGAACCATGCCTGAACCGGGTGCTGTCCGCCACTACGGCGCTCGATACCAACGGATGGGACCGGGGGCTCCCCACCGGAACACCCACCGGCCAGGATGGCCGCCCAGGTCGAGGGTTCCGTAGGAGTGTTCCGCGAACCGTTCCGGTGACGGGGCCCTATCCGGAACACTGAAGGGCGGGAACACCGTCAACGCCTCGGCCGCCGCGGTCCGGGTCGACTACGCCCGCTGGTCCACCGACGTGCAGGCCGTCGTCGTCCAGACCGAGCAGTTCCTCGGTCTCAGGTCCCGGCCGATCGGATCTACATCGACGGGGGCTTCTCCGGGACCACCTGTTCGGGCTGGGCGGGTCGGTCTACGACTGGAACGACCCGTTCGGCCGGCTGTTCCTGCAAGGTTCGGCAGTGTGCGTGCCCCGTCGTCCTCGGGCAGGCATGACAGGTAGTGCACCCGGCCGCACCGGCCCCCGCCACTTCCAGCGTCGCCGGGTCGTCGGCGTTGTCGAGGACGAGGAGCCAGCCGGTCCGCTCCTCCAGCCGCCTCCAGAGTACGTCGGCGGCATCCCGCCGTCCGGTTCGCGCCTCCTCGATCTCGGTCGCCGACGCGCCCAGCTCGGCGGCCAGCGCCAGCAGGCAGGACGTCACGGCCGCACGTCCGTGGCGGCGATCCGCCAGACGGGCCGCCCCGCATTCTGAGCCCGCTCGGCCACCGCCGGCGCGACCGTGGTCTTGCCGACTCCCCCGCGACCGCCCAGCACATGGAAGTCCCCGTCCGGCTCGGCCGCGGCCACTCCCGTCAACACCCCCACGACGCTCACGGGATCCATGCCCGTACTCCAGGTGATCGCCTGGTCCGCCCGGGCGGCCCGGAGGCGGTGCGGGGCGCGCTTCGTTGACGGGTGAGCTCATGATGCGCCGTGACGTGGCTACATGTATCGATCCGATCACCGCTTGTTCGTTGTGGCGCCCATGTCGGGTCGCCGCTCCTAATCTGCCCGCGTGGACGTGGACCCCCTTCTCATCTCGACCGTCGTCGGAGCCGTGCTCAGCGGGCTGGGATCAGGCGCCCTGGAAAAGGTGCAGAGCAGACTCAGACGGCCCGGCAGCGCGGAGGAGTCCCCCGCACCGAGCGCTTCCGGCATCGAGGAGCGGGCCGACGAATTGGCTGATCTCCTCAAGCGCTCGACGGCGTTGCTCGCCGAACTCTCGGCCGAGATGGAGGCACGCACCGCGACAGTCCGTGAGCTGCAAGCCGAGGCCCAACACGCCGAGAGCATCGCCTCGATGCACAAGGAAGCTCAGGCTGCCGTCGAGAAGATGCTCGATGCGCGGCTGGCGGCACGACTGGAGGAGAGCGGCAGGAAATCGTTCAAGCAAGGCATGTGGCTGAACATCGTCAGCGGAGCGTTCTTCTTCATCGCCGGCGTCGTCGTGACCGTGCTCCTGGGCGGGTAGACGACGTCAGCAGGCCGACGAGCAGGGGCGGGCGAGCGAGCGCAGGGCCTCTCCGTCCCTGCGAGGACGGGGAGGCCCTGCACCGCGTTGTGGTCACCAGCCGGGCCACACCACGATGCCGTACGTCGACGCCATGCCGACGCCGCCGCCCCTCGGCACGGCGCCGCCCAGGCCCACCGCAGCCCCCTGGAGGAACCCGTTGACCGCCGCCTTGTCGTCGGGCACGTTCGTCCATCCCATGCGGGCGCTCACGCCGGGCCCCGAGACGCCCGCCGAGCCGAGCGGCACGTTGACGGTCACCTGGCCGTACTTGCTGACCGTGATCCCGCTGGTCAGCCCGAACCCGGCGAACGACGGGACCAGGGGGAAGCTCTCGTCCACCGTCACGTAGTCGGGGGTGAGGCTCGTCCCGGTCAGGTCGGCCGTGGCCTGCCCGATCAGGGTGAGGGGGTTCGTGGCGGCGGCCCCGCGCCAGCCGACCTCCCAGGCGCAGTTGAACAAGCCGTCGCACAACCCCGACGACTCCACCGTCTTGTGGTACTTCTTCGGATGCCACACGAAGGGCGCCTGCTCGTACTCGTGGCACGGGCGCGCCCCGCACGGGCCGCCCTTGGGCAGCAGGTTGTCACCACGCGGGCGGGTCCCCGCCTGGCCGTCGGCGGGCGCGCACGGGCCGCCCCTGACCCCTCCGCCGACCGGCGGGTTGTAGGAGTCGGCCGGGTTGTGCTCCCGGTTCTGGTGGGCGCCGCCGCCCTTCCCGTCGTTGCACACCCCGTCGGGGCAGGAGCGGGGCATCCGCCCGTCGGGGTCGCTGAGCGCCAGCGGGTTGTTGTTGGCGTAGGTGTAGCCGTTGACCTGCTGGGAGTCCTGGACGTCCACGAGCGGGTCGACGGAGACGAACCGGCCCGTGCCCGGCTCGTACTCGCGGGCGCCCAGGTGGGTCAGGCCGGTGCCGTCGCTGGTCCCGCCGACGAAACCGCGGTCCATGGAGGCGGGCCAGGTGCCGGCGCCGCCGTCGCGGGGCTCGCCGAAGGGCGTGTGGCGGCGGGTGGCGACGGCCTGGCCATCGGTGTTGGCGATCGCGGCGCCGGTGGTGCCGTGGTGGTCGCCGCTGAGCCAGCTCACCCCCGCCGCCGTGCCGCCGGAGCGGACGGCGACGACCTGCCCGCCGTGGCTGTAGTAGCGGGTGCCGGTCCTGGCCCCGGCCGCGTAGCGGATCTGCTGACCTGGCAGGTACAGCGTCGTGCCGCCCGGGTCCTTGCGGATCAGCCGCTCGCCGTCGGCGTCGTAGACGTAGCCGGTCGTGCCGGCGGCGTCCTGGACCGCGGTCAGGTGGCCCTCTGTCCCAGGTCAGCGTCTGGGTCCCCGACGCCGTCGCCCTGGTCCTCATGTTGCCCGCGGCGTCGTAGGTCTGGGACGTCGTCCGCGTGCCCGTGCCGTCGGTGGTCGAGGACGCGCTGAGCTGGTGGGCGCCGCCGGGGACGGTGTAGGTGGTGACCGAGTCGCCCGAGGCGGTGCCGCGCCTGACCATCCGCACCCGGTTGCCGATGTCGTCGTAGCTGTAGGAGTGCCAGTACGCGCCCGTCCCGCCGACCACCGCCGCCGAGGGGACGGCCGGGCAGGCCGGGGAGGTCTGCGTCCACGCCTCGGTCAGCCTGCGCAGGAAGTCGGTGGCGAAGCACTGGTGGTCGCCGCTGGTCAGGTCGGACAGCCGGGTGACGTTCCCGGCCGCGTCGTAGGCCAGGTTCAGCTCGCTGACGGCCGCCGGTTCGGCCTGCCGTACGGTCGTGATCGTCTCCAGCCGCCGGGTGTCGGTCTCGTAGACGCGGCTGATGTCGGCCGTCCGGCCCGCGTTGTTCCTCAGCTTGATCTTGGCGACCTCCGCGAAGCTGGTGTAGTCCGTCCCGGTCACGTACGTGCCGCCGGACGTGCCGGTCGTGCTCAGGGTGTCGGGCAGCCCCAGGGCGTCGTAGCCGTGGCTCAGCTCCTCCTGGGGCAGCTGGCCCACGGCGGGCAGGCGGGTCGTCCTGGGCGAGCCGTCGGGGGTAGGTGTGGACGTAGGTGTAGGCGCCGTTCACCCCGCCCTGAGCGGCCGGGATCGTGTACGTCACCTGGGTCGGCTGGTAGCCGACGGTGTAGCCGCCGACGGTCTTGACGTACTCGTCGGGGCCGTCGTACCTGACGCTCTTCGTGAGCTGCCCCTTGGCGAGGGTGTCGTACACCCACTCGGCGCGTTTGGGGCCGGTGGCCGAGTCGTCGCGCACAGTCGTCCTGCGGCCGGTCGCGTCGTAGGTGTAGGCGACGACGGCCCCGGCGTTGTCGGTGGTGGTCAGCAGGTCACCGGCGTCGTCGTAGGTGCGGGTGAGCGTGCCCACGTCGGGGTCGGTGCTGCGCACCAGCCGGCCGCGCAGGTCATGGGTGTAGAGCCAGGTGTTGCCACCGCGTCGGTCACCTTGGCGAGGTTCCCCTTGCGGTCGAAGTCGTACGACGTGCGCACGAAGCCGGAGGCCGAGCCGGCCGCTTGCCCGGTGCGGTACTGGCGCATCTCCACCACGCGCCCGGCGGCGTCCTTCACGGTCGAGGTGGCGGTGCCGCCGGTGGGCGGGATGACGTCCTCCCGGTCGCCGCCGTAGGAGTAGGTCGTCCGCCGGCGTTCGTCGAGGCCGCCGGGGCTGGTGGGCGACTCGTCCACCAGATGCACCTCGGCGCTCCTGCGCCCGGCGCCGTCGAACAGGGTGACCTCCGCCGAGGGGACGTCCTCGGCCGGCACGACGAGAGCCGTCCCCGGCACCGCGCCCGCCAGGTAGGGGTTGTGGGTCTTGTAGGCCCGTCCGGCGGCGTCGTAGAACGTGTCGGTCACCACGACGCGGCCGGCCGAGCCCACGCCGTCGGCGCTCTGGGTCTGCCGGGGACGCAGCAGGTTGTCGTAGTAGGCGTGGGTCGTCAGGTACGCGCCCGCCTGGTTGAGCCGCCGGCTGGTCACCACGACCGGCCCGTCGGCGCGGACCCGGGAGTCGTGGCTGATCGTGGGCCGGTCCCGGTGGCCGGCCTTGTCGTTGCCCGGCAGCCACGCCGCCGTCAGCCGTCCCAGCCCGTCGTAGGGCAGGTCGGTGACGCGGCCGTTGGGGTCGGTGGTGGTGACCGGCAGGCCGAGCGCCGGGTCGAGGTCGGTGGTGGTGCTCCAGCCCAGCGGTGCGGTCGTCACCGTCCTGGTGACCGGGCCGCCCGTCGTGGGCGTGTACTTGGTCTCGGTGGTGGCGCCGCGGGCGTCGGTCTCGGTCAGCACGCGTCCGTAGGCGTCGTAGGTCCGCTTCCGCTCCGCCACGTACGAGGGCGTGCCGTCCTTGATCTCCTTGACGGCCTCGACCAGGGTGGCCTCCCCCTTGGCGGGGGCCGGCGCGCCCTCCCAGGCCGGGGCGCCGTCGTAGGCGGTGCGCTCGTCGCCGATCAGGTCGGCCTCGGTCAGCGTGCCCGCCGCCGCCTTGGCCTTGGCCGCCGCGCAGCCCATCGCGAACCGGCGCACCCGTGAGACCCGGTCGACCAGCCAGAGGTCGGTTTCGCGGATGTACTCGGTGGCGGTGCACCTCTCGTCGCCGTCGACCGCGTCGTCACCCTGGTCCTCGGCCCAGGTGGGCATGCCGTAGGCGTCGAACTCGGTGGTCGTGCGGGGCGCCCGTCCGCCGTCGCGGGCGGTGCGGGTCCGGGTGACGGCCGTCCCGACGAACCGGGCGTGCACGCTGGATCCGCCGATGGTCCGGACGGCGGTCGGCTCCGACTGCCACGGCTGGTTCACCGTCGCGCTGACCTCGGCGCCGTTGCCCACGTCGCGGGTGACGGCCTCGCGTACCAGGCCGGCGAACGCGTCCTCGTCGGCGACGGCGGGCGCGCCGCCCGCGGCGGGCACCTGCACCGAGCGGGTGCCCGACGGCAGCCGGTCCCCGTTCATCCCGCGGAAGTAGCGGGTCTCGACCTGGGTGCGCGCGCCGCCCTCGCCGGTGGTCGTGGTGACCGTTTCGTAGCCGCGCCACACCGACCAGGTCCTGTCCTCCTCCTGGAGCAGGCCGTCCTCGTCGGTGTAGTGCCATGCGGGGGCGCCGCCGTAGGCGTAGCCGGTGATCACCCGTGGCGACGAGCCGATCGCCTCGGCCTGCGACACCCGCGTCACCACGTACTTGTGGAAGAAGTCGTCGATCGGGGCGGTGCGGCCCGAGGGGGTCCACTTGACCGGGTAGCAGCGCAGGCCGTGGTCGTGCAGGTGGTCCGGCGCGGGCATCCTGGTGCCCGCCACGCAGTCCGGCGGCCCGTAGACGACCTCGATCCTGGCGCCCGTGTCGGTGCTGATCGCGCCGATCCGGTAGCGGTTCATGGCCGGGAACTGGTCGCCGCCGGTGTCCACCCGGTTGGCCAGCAGCTTTCCGGTGAACAGCACGTCGGGCAGGTCCGCCTGCGAGCCCGGCTCGGTGCTCGCGCGGCCGGTGTGGGAGATCCTGGACAGCCACAGCACGGGGGTCACCGTGTTGCCGGCGCCCCGGTCGTCCGGATCGGGGAAGGCGTGCTCCAACTACCCGTCACGACTCAGAGCTATGGAAGTTTAGATTCCCCGCCTCAGGAAGTATTGGCCGGGCAAAATTGGTCAACAAATTCACGGGGCAATGCATAGCAGCTGATACCCCTGAGACGCCAGGCGGTGGTCGCGGGATCATCCTAAAACCATGCTCTGATCCCAGCACCCCATGGGTTGTCATGCCGCAGGGAGGAAACAAAATAGTGTTTCGCACTCCTGACCCGCCGGACTGGTCTCTCTCCTTGGTCAAAGGGAGAAGCACCGACGGCAGGATAGATTATCTAAGCGCCAAAGGGTTTGAGAGTCCTCAATACACCTTTACGAGAGTCTGGGAATACGCCTTCCCGCCATGGCGGAACATGTGACTGGGTCCTCCAGAGTCTGGACGCCGGTCACCGCCGCCTCATCGGAGCGGGAGGGATGTACTCGAAGCTGACGAGCCCGAGCTGGCCCGGGTCCAGCGTGTTCGCGTGCTGGTTCCGCCGCTTGCAGGAGGTGTGGCGTTCGGCGGCCAAGTCACCGTAGACCTGAGCCGTTCCGCTGCCTACCAAGAGGTCCGAGTGGCATACCGCCTGATCGCCGCACCCCTGTCGCCGTCGACCCCCATGTCCCTCACCATCACCGCGCCGAACGCGACAGATATGAGGACGAAGCGCTTTCACTCGCAAGTCCACAAGAGGCTCTGCAGCTGGTGTATCGCTTTACGTGAGGAGCACGCGAGCTGATCACAAGCGGCACGCCATCCGGCCAATCGTCACCGGGAGACCGCCAGCGTCGACCACTAGGAACGGCCTCGCTCCCCCGCCTGGTCGGCACGAGGGACTACGAAGCTGCCCATGCCCGGCTCGGTTCTGATGAACCCATCACTCCGCAAGGCGCGGTGAACCCTCTTGCCGGTTGCTGTGGCAATGCCGTAGATCTGCTGCAGTCTCAGGACAGAGGGCATCTGGTCGCCAGGAGCAAGCTCACCGCTTTCAATCTTGCCCTTGATGTCCTCGTAGACCTGCACCCAACGAGGGATGCCAGCCCTCCACTCCAGCTCTAGATCAGCCACGAAGACGACCTAGGCAAGGGATACCATGGCAAGCGAGATACGCCATGCCTTGTGAGCAGTCATGAGCAGCGAGGAGGACCAAGCGCGCGAGCCCCCCTCCCCCGTCCCGCAAAGCGGCCCCAACACGCTGATCGACTGGGCGCCGCAGGCCGCGGAGAACCTCTGCATCGCCAAACCGAGTGGGACAGGCGCGACCCTCGAGAAGTCACATGGGAGGAACGGCGGCTGAGCGCCCGAGCGCGTTGGCAGCAGATTGCGCAAGAATCCCCCCGTGCGATCCACTTCGGATGACATCGAGGCAAGCATGGAATTCCTCTCTCGGTACGGTCCCAGGAATCGCACCCCTGGGTGGACATGACCGTCTACGGTAACGGCGCGAGATCCTTCAGCGCCGGCGGCTGACACACGAGAGCGCCGGTCCGGGAAGCTCCCCCGGGCCGGTGCTCTGTGCCGTCGGCGGCGAACGGAAGCGTCATGATCTCCTGTGGAAACGCGAGGGCGAAACCCCGGCCCACACCACGAACGCCTGCCGCAAGGACTCGGCGGAGGAGAACCCGCACCGCCGGGCGATGGCCGCGACCGGCTCACGAGTGCCGGTGAGCAACTGGGCGGCCGCTTCGAGCCGCGTCTCGCACACCAGCCGCGAGGGACTCCGGCCGACGCACTCGACGAACAGCCTGCTCAAATGTCGCTCGCTCACCCCGACGGGCGCGGCCAGACGAGCAACACCGAGGTCCTCGTCCAGATGGCTGACCACGTGGTCGACGACCCGCCGGACCAAGACCTGGTCGGCCAGCTCGGCCCCGTGGTCCTCCTCGATGAACGACAGCGTGAGATCCAGAGCGGCCGTGACCCCGCCTGACGTCGCGACCGTGCCGTCACGTACGAAGATCGGAGCGGGGTCGACCCGTACGTGCGGGAATGGGGCGGCCGGCCGTCCTGCCTCGTACCGATACGTGGTGGCCCGGCGGTTGTCGAGCAACCCGGCCGCGGCCGGCACGGTCACCCCCTGCACACGGACGCGACCCGCCGCGACAGCCCGGCGAGCCGCATGACCTGACTCACGAACCGAGGGTTGGCGGCGGCGGTCTCATGCCCCTGGCCGCCCGAGACGATCAGGGTGTCAATGGGGCCGCGGGCGCGGGCAGGGGCCGTCGCGGAGTACGCCGCGTACCGTGTCGAGCCGTACACCCGGGTCGAACTCCGTCAGCCACCAGGTCGCGCCGGCGGCCGCGTACGGCAGCGGGTCGACGCCGGCGGGCAGGCTGACGGCGATGTCGTACGAGGCCATGTCGCCGTGTCGCAGCTCGGTGAGGGTGCCGGCGACCTCGGCGAGTTGGTCCGGGCGTTCCATGTTGATCGGAAAGAAGCCGTCGAGACGGGCGGCCCGCCGGATCGGCTTGACGTTGCCGGGGAATCCGGCGGCCCATACCGGCACGCCTGGCCGCTGAACCGGCTGCGGCAGGAACGTGATGTCGTCGACGGTGTAGTGCTCGCCGCGGTGGCGCACCGGCTCTCCGGACCATGCGGCGGCCAGGATGGCCAAGGACTCATCGAGCATCCGTCCCCGCTGCCGGTCGTCGAGCTGCTCGCCGGTCCTGGACAGTTCGCCGCCGAACCGATCGCTGCCCAGTCCGACGCCAAGGGTGAGACGGCCGTCGCTCAGCTGGTCCAGGGTCGCGGTTTCCCGCGCCACTTTGGCCGGACGCCGGCGGGCGAGCGTCGCCACCATCGGACCGAGCCGCAGCCGCTCGGTGGCGGTCGCGATCGCCGCCAGCGTGATCCACGAGTCGGCGACCTGCTGGACCGGCTCCCGCCAGGACAGGTGATCCCACACGAAGCAGCCGTCCCAGCCGGTCTCCTCCGCGTCGGCGGCCAGATTCGCCACCGCCCGCGGGTCGGCGAGCTCGTCGAAGAGCGGCAGCCAGAGTGCCGATCGCAGCCGGCTCACGGGCGCTCTCCGCTGGAGACCGAAAGGATCTCTGCGATCGCGACGTCCCAGAGCTCCGGCGGTGGCATCTGGTGCCCCATGCCCTTGAGCGGAACCAGCCGGGCTCCCGGGATCTCCCGTGCCAGCGCCTCGCCGTGCCCGTACGGGAGCAGCGGGTCCGCGGTGCCGTGCAACACCAGCGTGGGCGTCGCGATCGCACCGAGACGGGCGCGGACGGGCTCGCCGCCGTCGAGCTGCCAGTGGTTCTGCGCCGACGCAGGAGACGGGCTGCGGTCCCAGACGCGGCCGGCGATGCGGCGCATCCGCTCCTCGTCGACGGGAATGGTGCCCGCGAAGGTGCGCTCGCCGTCGGTGTAGTACGCGATGACGGCCTCGCGGTCGGACCAGTCGGGCGTCTGGTCGCCGCCCTCGGCGAACCGCTTCGCCAGTTCGGCGCTCATCGGCGGCAGGTCATGGCGGTCGGGGCCGCCGGGGCCGCCCGGGCTGGTGGCGATGAGCGTCAGGGAGGCGACCCGGCCGGGGTGGCGCACGGCCAGGCGCTGGGCGATTCCGCCGCCCATGGAGACGCCGACGATGTGGGCGGCCGCGATGCCGAGTTCGTCGAGCAGGCCGACGGCGTCGTCGAACAGGGCGTCGTTTCCGTACGGCGGCGCGCCGGGCGGGAAGGTCGTGGAGCGGCCGGTGTCCCGGGTGTCGTACCGGATGACGTGCCGGCCGCCGGCGGCGAGGCGCTCGCAGAACTCGTCGTCCCACCAGTCCATCGACGCTTCGGCGCCGCCGATGAGCAGCAGGGCGGGCGCGGCCGGGTCGCCGAACGTCTGGACGCAGAGCTTTATGCCGTTGATGTCGAGGAGCCGCTCGGGGTGATCTTGATTGGCGTTCATGTCCGGCACGCTAAGCCTGGCCACCTCATCGCGAAAAGCTATGATTATCGATCGAGTCGATCGCCTACAGCGATATACCGTGTTCCATCTGGCCGGTCAGCTCAGCGGCGGCTGCGACGGCGAGGTCGATGGCCTGGGCCGCGAGCGGCGACCGGGTGCGCCCGGCCGGCCGACACAGGTACCACGTGCAGGTAGGCGGCGGTTCCAGCCGATGGATGCGGAGCCGGTCGTCGGACCAGACGTCCGACCCCAGGAGGGCGAGCCAGGGCAACACCGCTGAGCCCAGGCCCACCCGCACCATCGAGACGACGGTTTCGTGGCCGGCCGTGCGGAACACGATCCGCGGCCGGGCGCCCGCGCCGGCGAGCTCCCGTTCCAGCCATCTTTGGTGGACCGTGGGCGGCCAGGCGACCATGGGAGTGTCGTCGAGCAGCTCGACCGGTACCGGACCGTCGGGGAACGCGCCCGCGGCGGCCACCAGGAGGTGAGGCTCGTCCAGCAGCTCGACGTGTTCGACGTCGCCGTCGATGCGGTCGTAGTGGAACAACAGGTCGAGATCTCCGATGTTCGGGTTCTCCGGTTCCACCTCCGACAGCCTGATGTCGCAGCCGGGGTACTCGCTCAGCAACCCGCGCACCACTGCGGGCAGGATCAGCCGGGTCGCGCCCTGGAAGGTGCCGATGTCGATCCGGCCGTGACCCGCCCTGAACCGATCGACGGCGTCGGTCAGCGCCTCCGACCTCGCGAGCAGATCACGCCCGTGGGCCAGGACCAGCTCGCCGAGAGGAGTGGCGCGTACCGGCCTGGGACCTCCCGGCCGGTCGAAGACGGCCCCGCCGACGGCCTTCTCCAGCGCGGCGATCTGCTGGCTCACCGACGACTGGGTGTAGCCGAGGCGAACCGCCGCCCGGCCGAACGTCCCCTCCTCGGCGATGGCGGCCATCGTCCTCAGGTGGCGCAGTTCCACGTCAGCCATGACAGCCAGAGTATCGTCAAGGGCGATTGATTCGAGCGAAACAATCGCTCCTGGTGATGAATCGCGCCGCTGCCGATGCTTCTGCGCGTCCGGCTGGGCCGCCCCGGGATGGAACGCGAATACATCCGCGACCGCACCCTGGGAAGGCCACGAATCCGCCCGCGTCCGCGGCAAGACCATCGGCGGTGCCACCGTCACCGATGGCGCCATGCTGTCCATGGCCCTGCACCTGCGCGCGCAGAATCTCAGCCTGCGCGACATCGCCGCCCGCCTCGTCATCACCAAGGGCAAGAAGGGTCGCCACCCCTCCCCGGCCACCGTCCTGCGGATGCTGCGCGAGCACGACGACAGGACGGCAGGACGGCAGCGGTGCCTGCCACAGCCTGACCCACCGGTCCCAGGTCAACGTTTCCGCTGGTCGGCCGAATCTGTTGTCCAGGTCATACACCAGAGCGGGGCAGGCCAGGTGCGTGAGGCGCCACAGCAGCCCGGCGGACATGCGGAACGACTCCCCAGCAACGAGTGCGGTCACCAACTCAGCAGGCGGGTTCCACAAGTGATCCTCACGGTCAGCCAGGACCTTGAGTGCCTTACCCAGATCGCCGGCGTCCACGGCCACTACTCGCCATGGTCGAAGACCTCACTCATCGTCGGTGTTCCCCAGCCCCGCGCCGTTCCAGTTCGGCGCGGCCCGCGTCGGTGAGCACCGTCTTGCGCGCCGTGCCGTGATGACCGCTCGGCTCCCCGACGTCGATGAAGCCGAGGGCGACCAGCGCGTCCACGTCGGGCTGGTTCAGCCCGTACTCCGGGATGTCTTCGTACGAGTAGTACAGGGCCAGGCTGCCGTGCTCGGCCAGCTTGCTCATGAACTCCAGCCGGCGCGGGTGGGCCGATGCCCGATCGCGCTCGCACGCTTGACTTCCGCGATTTGGTCTAGCACTACCCGGCCCGCGTCGGTGACGTGCCAGCGGTAACCATTCGCAAGATCGTCCCATTCGTCGCGAATCAGCCCCTCTTCGGCCAACCGCTTGAAGTCAGCGCGCTTTGTCCAGTCGCCCCACAAGGTGTTCACGTCGCCAGTGATCACTGTATGGTCCCGGATGCGAGTCAAGAGCTTGCGTTGCCCCTCGGTGAGGTCGATCGGCGTGGCGTTCATCGCCGACCTCCGAGTCGCGTCTCGGACCAGATGCGGAACTTCACGGTGTCGCTCATGAGGCATCATCGCCCTCGGCACCGACGCTGATCAAGGCCGCATCGGCGATGGGCACCCCGGCCTGCGGGTGATGCCCGAAGAACACCTCGCGCTCGCACTGGGGTATCCAGACGTTCTGGGAGCGCCTCAGGCGCGGCTTCGTCACGATGTTCCGGGTCTTGCATCGAAGGCCCGGCGCTCGGGTCCATGCCCCCAGGGGCAAGGTAGAGCGTTGCCGCAGGCCACGGGGGGCGACGGTCGCGGTGCCCAACTGCGGGTTTCGGTCCGCGCCCGGGGATGGGTCCGGCGCTCGCTGCCCCGATAACGGCGGCAAGCGCGTTTCCGCAGGTCGCGTTGCTCGCTTAACGGTGCTTATGTCACCTGCCGAGAGCTCTCGGCTACTCATAGCTACTTTACGTCTGGTGACATGGACCTGAGCATCGCCCCTCCAACGGTACAGCGATTGCCGCCCGCGCGGCCGGGACGCGACTGGCCCAGCCACTCGATGGTGCTGCCCTTTGCCGGTGACTCGCGCGTGGCGGAGCTCCAGATCGAGATTCTCGACACAACATGATGTGAATATCAGCTGACGTGCCGCACGTGAAAGAAGAGATCACCTAGCCCTGACCTGCGAGAAGCCACCGATAACCCACGATAACCATCGACCTCCGCTCCGACGTCACCGCCGAAGACATCGCCGCCTCCCTCATCGGCATCTTCACCGTGGCCCCCCGGCGCGAGCATGAAGCCAAGGCCGGTCGCCTGCTGGACCTCCTGATGGACGGCCTCAGGCCGCCCGCCCGGCCGGCACGCTGAACTCAGCGTACGAAGGCAGCGCAGGTCGGCACGTACGGTTTGCCAGGTACGTACAGGTTCCACTCCGCGCGGCTGATCGGCCGCTGGGCCAGGGCGCAAACGGCGGCTTCGAGGTCGGAGGGCAGGCTCACATTCCACGCGCGAATGGTGGAGTCATAGCCGGTGCTGACGAGGGTGCGGCCGTCCGGGGTGAAGGCGATCCCGGAGACGTCCCCGTCGTGTCCGGTCAGTGGACGGCCGAGTGGCCGCTGGGTGGCGACGTCCCACAGCCGGATCGTATGATCACGGCTTGCGCTCGCGAGCAGCCGGCCGTCGGGGCTGAAGGCCGCCTTCCATACCGTGTGGGTGTGCCCCACGAGCGGCTGGTTCTTCGGCCGTACCGCGTGCGGATCCCACAGCCGGATCGTGCGGTCGCTGCTCGCGCTGGCCAGCAGCGAGCCGTCCGCGTTGTACGTGATGGAGGTGACGGCGTCGATGTGGCCGCGCAGCGGGGCGGCCTTCTCGCGGCGGGAACGCCGATCCCACTGGCGGATGCTCCCGTCGTCCAGCCCTGCCGCGAGGGTGGCGCCGTCGGGGGAGAAGGCCAGGGCGGAACCGCGCACGCCTGCCACCGGCGGGCCGAGCTGCCGCCGGGCGCGTACGTCCCAGAACCGCAAGGTGCCGTCCGCGCCGGTGCTGGCCAGCATCCTCCCGTCGGGGCTGAACGCGAGCCCGCGGACCCAGCTCTGCCCGTTGTGCTCGGTGTGGCCGCGCAGCGGTGGCCCGATCGGCCGCTGGGTGGCGACCGTCCACAGGTCGATCACGCCGTCGGCCGCGCCGGTGGCCAGCATCGTGCCGTCGCGGCTGAAGGCCACCGGGCCGCCGTCGCCGGTCCTGCCCGGCGCGATGGGCTGCCCGAGCGGGCTCACGACGAGGCGTCCGCGGCGGTCGCGCCCGGCCAGCTTCCACAGCAGCACGCTCGTGCCGCTGGAGGTGGCGAGCGTACGGCCGTCATGGCTGAGGGCCATTTCGTAGACATCGCCGGTGCCTGGCCTGGTGACGGGCCGCTCGATCTGCCGGCCGCGGACGAGGTCCCAGACGCGTACGGTTCCGTCGTTCCCGGCGCTGGCCAGCGCCTTCCCGTCCGGGGAGAAGGCCACGTCCAGCGGCGTGCCGGTGTGGCCGACGAGGGGAGCGCCGACCGGCCGGCGGGTGCTGAGGTCGTACAGGGCGATCGTGCCCGCCTCACCGCCGGTGGCCATGGTGACGCCGTCGGGGCTGACGGCCAGCGCCGAACCGGAGGCTTTGAGGGCGGCGCCGAGCCGGCGGTGGGTGGTCGTGTCCCACCAGCGCACGGTTCCATCGCTGTCATCGCTCAGCAGCTTGGTGCCGTCAGGGGTGTAGGCCACCTTCCACGCCGTGATGTTGCCCTTGCGGGTGGCCGTCCGGGGCGTGATCTCGCGGCGACGGGCCACGTCCCAGAACAGCACGGTTCCGTCCGTGCCGGCGGTGGCCAGTACGCGCCCGTCCGGGCTGAAGACGACGTCCTCGACCTGGTCGGTGGTGATCTGGGCGAGGCGCCGCCGGGTGGCGACCTCCCAGAGGTACAGGATGCCGTCGTCTCCCGCCCCGGCCAGCGTCTCGCCGTCGGGGCTGAGTGCCAGCGCGTTGAAGCGCACGGTCTGCCCCTCGATGACGTCCGCGACGGTGAGCGGGGCGCCGGCCTGCCGTTGGCCGGCGACGTCCCAGATGTAGATCGCGCCCCTGTTGGATTCCTCCGTACCGCTCGCGCAGAACAGGAGTTTGCCGTCGCGGCTGAAAGCCACTGCCCGCGCCCATTCGCCCGGCCCGGTGGTGAAGCGCGCGATCGGACGGCCCGTGGCGATGTTCCACAGCCGGACGCTGCCGTCACGTCCGGCCGAGGCCAGCGTCCTCGCGTCGGGGGCGAACGCCACCCTCTCGACCTCGCCGACGTGACCGGTGAACACGGCGCGAGCAGGGTTGAGCAGGGCGGTGGTCATGGCCGCGCGGGAATCCGGGGTGTCCCGTATCTCATGGGCCGTGACCGCCAGCAGCCGGGACAGAGCCGGATCGGTCTCGCTCAACTCCACGCTGCGACCGGCCAGTTCGCGCGAGCGCACGGTGCTTTCCTGGTTGCTCGCCTCGGTGGCGCGGTTCATCGCCACGCCGACGCCCGTCAGTGACGCCAGCGCCAGGATGGTGAGCAGGGCGAGGACCACGCGACGGGTCCGCGCGGTCCGCGTCGCCGCCCGCTCGCTCGCGTGCAGGAACGCGCGATGCACGCCGGTGAGCGCGGGGCTGCGTACAGGATCGTCGTCCCAGCGGGGGAACGCCTCCTGCAGCGCCGTCAGCCTGGTGCCCCGGTAGAGGAACGCCGGATCGCGGCCTCTGGTCTGCCAGTCGGCGGCGCTGTCCAGGAACTGCCGCAGCACCAGGTGATCGCTACGATCGTCGTCGAGCCAGCCGTGCAGCTTGGGCCACGCGCTCAGCAGCACGTCGTGCGCGATCTCGACGGTGCCGCGCGGGCCCCCTCGTCGGCGCCGCCCTGAACGAGGAGCCGGCGCTCGGTGAACGCCTCCAGCACGTCATTCACGTCGGCCGCCCGGCCGGCGGCGTGCGAGCCCAGCAGTTCGGCGCGCGTGACGCGGCGGCGCACCGGCCGCCCGTCCGGGCCGGTGGCGGCCAGCCGCAGGAACACCTCGCGCGCCAGGCGTCGCCGCTCGGCGGACAGGCTCCCGTAGACCTCTTCGGCGGCCGACTCCACGGCATGGGCGACGCCGCCGACCAGCCCGTACGTCCTGCTGGTCAGCGTTCCGCCCTGGCTCTTCTCCCAGGTGAGAAGCATCGCCTGGGACAACAGGGGCAGCACGCCTGCGCCATAGCCGCCCTCGTCGGCGTACGAGCGCAGATCGCTCAGCACGCTGTCGACCAGACCTGCCTCGACCTCCAGGCCGGCGATGCCCGCCGGCCCGGTAATGGCCCGGCGCAGGTCGGATTCGGTCATCGGACCGAGGACGAACTGCCCGTCCTCCAACGCCTCGGCCAGCGTGGGGTGAGCGGCGCAGGTGGAGGCGAAGTCGCCACGAACGGCCAGGACGACCAGCGCGGGCGTGCCCGCGACCGCGACCAGGGCGGTCAGGAACGCCTCGCGTTCCCGACCGCCGGCCAGCAGGAACACCTCCTCGAACTGGTCCACGACCAGCACGAGCCGACCGGCCTCGTGCCGGGCGTGCCGCTCGGCGTCAGCGAGTACGGCGTGCCGCACGGTGAGGTGCGCGTCCTGCGGATTGGCCTCCAGTGAGCGGCGTACCGCACCTGGTTCGAGCCCGCCCAGAGCGCTCAACCGGACCGCCATCTCATCCAGTGGGCGCGCGGTCGGAGTCATCACCACCTGCGGCCAGTCCCGGCAGTTCACGGCGCCGGGCAGCAGCCCGCGGGCCAGCGCGGGCAGCAGCCCGGCCCGCAGCAGGGAGGATTTGCCCGCCCCCGACGCGCCGGTGACCATGGCCAGCCGCGCCCCGGGCAAGCGCTCGGCGAGCTTGCCCAGCAGCTTCGCGGTGGCGCGCTCACGGCCATAGAAGATCGGGGAATGGTGGCGGTCGAACGGCCACAACCCCCGGTACGGCGCCTCGTCCAACCATCGAGGACTGGGGGCATCCGCCTGCTGCTGCGAGGTGGCCGCGCGCCGGTTGACGGCCGCTATCTCATCACGTATCAGGATCAGCTGCACCGACTGCTGAAGGGCGAGATCCCGATCGTGCCGTTGCTCGGCGGCCTGGCGGTACAGCAAGTCCTGAAGCTGAGTGGCCTTGCCCGACAGATCGCCCAGCAGTTGACGGAACTCGGCGAAGCTTCCGCTCAACTCGGCGAAGACCGTCGTGAGATGGGCCTGCAGCCGCTGGTCTCCGCTGGTGAGCGCGGCCTCCAGAGCGGCTCCTGCCGCATCGATCCCGTGCAGCACGCCGGCGATCTCCCGCCGCAGGTCCGGCGTGTTGCTGTTGGCGGCCTCCAGGGCTTGCAGGAGCTGGGTTCCGATCTCGTTCTCGATCTCCTCCCCTGACAGCAGACGGCCGGCGGCGCGCCTCCGTACCGCGTCCATCGACTTGATGATCACATCGGCCAGCACGTTGCCGCCGACACCGGCCAGCACCTGCACCCCGGCCGCGACGGGACCATCGGCGCCTTCGAAGGCCAGCGGCACCAGGGCGCTGGCGCACAACGTCGCGATGACCGCGTGCGGCGACAGCTTCAGCAGGCCGCTCCCGCTTCGCCGCACCACCGAGGCGATCCGCTCCCGCGCCGCGTGCGCCTGGGAATCGCCGGGCACCCCGGTGGCCGATCCCATCCACAACCCCCATCGATCCGCGAAGGCGCCCGCCTGCCCTCTGATATCGCCACAGCGCCTCACACCGCTACAACCGCTCTCGAGGTCCCGGCCGATCGACATGCGCTCGTGGCCCCAGGCGGAAGAGCGCACGCAGGCCCCGCACCGGCCACCGCCCGTCCAGCCCGAGTACGGCCCGGCCCCCCTCGCTGGTGGCAGGCTGGACGCGGCCACGGTCCTGGTCGGGTCAATGTGGGTTTGGGCGCATGTGGGCCGACACCTAGGTAAAGTCCGGTGCCATGCGTCCGAGCTCCTTGATCGTGCCATTACTCGTCGGCGTGCTCACCAGCGCCGCGTTCAGCGGGACGGCCGGCGCCGCGTCGGCCCCGGCCGTGCTGACCAAGAACCCGCTGTATAAGGCGGGCAAGTTCGCGCTCAAGACCTGCGAGGAGCCGTATGCGGCCAGCGCCGACGTCGAGGTGTTCCGGCGCTATGTCGAAGAGGTCTCCCTCTGTCTGGACAAGGCGTGGGGGCCGCTGCTGACGAAGGCCGGTCTGCGGTACACCAAGCCCAAGGTGGTGTTGTCGTACGGCGAGCGGGTCAAGACCTCCTGCGGCATCTACGCGCCTGACGCCACTGACAGCGTCTACTGCACGAACACCAAGACCGTCCACATGATGGTCAGCGACTACGGGCTGAAGGGCGAGATCGACAAGCCACAACTGCTGGAGGCCCTCAGCGCGGGCTATGCCATCCATGTCCAGAACGTCGCGGGCATCATGAACGCCGTGGCCAAGACCATGAAGAAGCTGTCCAAGCGGGACGCGCTGGCCCTTCAGTCCAGATACACGCTGCAGACGCTCTGCTTCTCCGGGGCGTTCACCGGCAGTGTCTGGGATTCGCTCGGCCACACGCGCGAGCACGGCCAGGACTACTACATCGATCGGCACGTTATCGACGGCAGTTTCGCCGGCTTCGGCAAAGCGTCCAATCGTGTCTACTGGATCAGGCGGGGGTTCGAGTCCGAGTCGCCGTCCGTCTGCAACACCTTCACGGCTCCGGCCGCCAGGGTGAAATAGCGCGCGCCCAGGGGGGAGGACGCGCCGCGCGGCCGTGATCAGCCTCTTGCCGGCGTGAGCCCGTAGATGCTCAAGGCCTGAGACGATCTCCCCCCGGTGGCGCGCCTGCATCCGACTGAACCAGGGCTCCGAGAGCGATCAGTATGTTCCCCGTCACTCAAAATGGTGATCCAGGAAGCCTCTGTGGCCGCGCTGGTCATGACCTTCGTGCTGAAGTGGCTGATGCTGCGCATCCTGGGCCTCTGCGCAGTGCTGCTGCCGTGAATCCCAGCGCCTGACAGCGCGACCGCCTCCACCCACAATCGCAGGCGAGGCACGGACCGTCACTCGGGTCGACGCCGGCCCCTTGGGCCATCCCACGTGAAAGGAAGATCATCTCGCTTTGACCTGCGAGAAGAGGCCAACAACCCAAGATGACCATCGATCTCGGCCACCGCTTGATGTGCGGCGTCGGCCTGGTCTGGGAGCGTGTCAACCTCGGGCTGTCCGGTCCGGCGCCGGTCTGGGTCCGTCATCGATGCCCGCTCCCCTCTCTGCTGAGTTTCGTCCCCGCTGCGACAGCGCCGGCAACGACACCAGTGGCCCGTCACCGAATCTCGGACGGGTAATTGGTCTGTCCCGGGACCGGCGGCCCGGTCCCGGGAGGCGGTCAGCTTTGCCGTAGGGCGGGCATCGGGAGGGGGATGGCGTACGCGGTGGCGCCACCGCCCACTCCTCCCTCGCAGGAGTTCGGAGGTGCGGTGGTCACGCCCCTTGTGGAGGGACGTTCGGCGGCCCAGAACATGTAGCCGAGCATGCCGGAAGTGAGTCCGGCCCCCTTCGGCGCGGCCGTCTGGACGAACGATCCCGTGGACTTCTGCAGCGAGGTGCTGAAGTTCGTGCATTCGGCGCGGACCTTGCTTCCTTCGGCGATGTAGAACGCGCCGGTGAACTTGGCCGGAGCCAGCGACGGGATCGGCGGAGAGTAGGTGGTCTTGCCGTCGATGTGCTCCTGCCAGTTGGCGATGGCGTCGGAGCTCCTGGGCTGCTGGGCGGGCACCATCGCGTTGGCGTAGTCCAGGACCGGGGTGTCGGTGCGCAGCCAGTCCGCGGTCGCCTTCCTGGTGATGTCGATGAGCCAGCGGTCACCGGCGGCGAGGTCGATGGTCAGCCGGGCGGCTGGGTTCGCACCGCTCGCGTCGTACGGCAGGGCGGAGCGGTAGGCGTCGACGAAGGCCTGCAGACCGGCCAGGTCGGGCCTGCTGTTCTCCTCGTAGTCGATCTCTATGCCGACGCCGAGCCGCTGGGCGACCTCGGCCGCGTTGCGCCCGAACTGCGCCGCATTCTCCGCCAGGGCGGAGTTCCACGCGGTGGTGTACGTGATGCCGCCGATGGAGAGCATCACCCGGATTCCACGGCTGGTGAAGTAGTTCACGATGTCAGCGGTCATGCCACGCGGCACGCCGTCGAGGGTCTGCGTGTCGGTGGTCTTGTGCAGCAACTTGACCGGGTGGACGAAGCTGAGCACCACGAGGTTGACCGAGGGGCGGCCGTCTCCTCGGTCGATCAGCCAGTGGTTCTTTGCGTCGAAGTCTGTTGGGCTGCGGACGTTGCCCCAGATGCAGGCGTCATCACCGCAGTGCCAGGCGCCGTAGACCTGCAGCGGGGTCGCAGCGGCCTGTGCGGGGACGGGCAGGAGAAGGAGGGGGAGGAGTAAGGAGACGAGCGCGGCCGGACGGCGCATGCCGATACCTCCGTTCACGAGGAACTGGAAAGGAGGTTAACTAATTCCGCACGGTGCTGTCCCTCCCCCGGAGGACACACCCGGGTCCGACAAGGGCTCGCGTCGCCACGAGCGCTCAGCTAGTGGCCCCTCACCGAATGTCGGACAAGTACTTCCGTCAGGCCGCTGATCCGGGTTCAGCCGTTGGCCTCTCCGGCGACTGCACGTTTCCTGTAGGTCATGGCCGAAAAGGTCACCGTCCGCGCCCAGTTCCTCGATCGCGCGCCACTGGAAGCCGCCAAACGAGGATGCGAGCAGGTGGTCCTCCTGGCATGCGGCATGGATGCCCCGCCCATTCCAAACCGCCTGGCCGCCCGGCACCAAGGTCTTCGAGTTGCACTTCGCCGACGCGCTCGCATTCAAGGCAGCCGTACTCGACGGCCGCGGCGAAGTCGCCACCGACCTGCGCCAAGACTGGCCGCGCGCGCTGACGGAGTCCGGCTTATATCCGGGGCGGACGGCCGCCTGGCCGGCCGAGGGCATCCTGTACGCGCTCCCGCACGAAGCCGCCGACCTGCGCCTCGACCGATTCACCACCCTCGCCGCCCCGGCAAGCATGCTCACCCTGGACCACACGAAGGACTCCCATGGCGCGACGTGGTTCGACGCGATGGAACCGGCCGGCGATTCGGGCCATCAGCTCGTTGACGGATGACCATCCAGCCGTCCGGATCTGCGCTGTGGTCTGCGGCCATCGCGTGATCTCTTCTTGTCTTGACGACTCCAAATGATCGCTGCGGTGGCCGTCGCCATTCGACCCGACCTCACCTGGGACGCAGTCACCTTGATGACACGCTGCTTGATCTATGACGCCTGCGTGCTTCGGCGAGACGTCAGGGGACCTCTCCAGGCTTGTCGACGATTCCGGCCGCGACCCACACCTCGGCGAATCTCCGACCAGGTCGGCAGCAGGTAGCGCCCTGCCCATCGAGCATCCCAAGGAGCAGCTCAGGACGTGGTGTGACCCTGGACACGCTCGCTGCTGCCACAGTGATCGCCACCGCCATCCCCATCACGCTCAGTTACATCTACAACTGTTACGCACGCCCGTTCCGTAGCCATCGCCGCTGCAACGGCACCGGCCACATCCCCTACCTGTTCGGCCGTGGCTGGCGCTTCTGCCTACGATGCCAGGCCACCGGCCTACGCCTCAGACTCGGCCGCCGCGCCTGGAACCACCTCCGCCGACTCCAGCGCGAGGCCGCCCTGGCCGACGACAACCAGCAGGCAGAAGCCGACGGCGGCAGGTGACACAGCCGACCGCGCGCAAGGTGGAGAAGGTCACCGACCAACTCGGTGCAAGACGGGACAAGATCTACGAACTGATCAAAAACCCGCCAGCACGGACATCGACGAGTTCCCATCTGATCGAGGACTCTGCGCGAGAGCCTGGTCGGTCATGGCGGGGCGGCGGTCACCGAGGCGTCTACCGCAAGCAGATCCACCCCGTACTCCTGCAAGGAGCTGCGGCCATGGACACGATCTTCGACCGGTAGCCGAGCAGTCAGTCGCTCACCAATGCGAAAGGGTGCCACCCTTTCGAGTGACACCCTTACCGACCAGTGAAAACCTGGTCGGGACGACAGGATTTGAACCTGCGACCCCTTGACCCCCAGTCGAGGGAACATGGTCTGGCAGGGTCTGAGGGAGTCGGACGGGGAGCCCTCTGCCTGCATGAATGTCGCAAGCCGTCAGGTGCCGTCGTCACAGGTCTGAGCGTGTTGGCTCCCCCATCTGGCTCCCCAGAGGAGAGAAGGCCGAACGGCTGCTGAGGACCACCGTCACATCAGCCGTTTGCCGACAGGGGGCCAGGCTCGGTGGCGATGCAAGGGCTTCCGATCGGCTCTGGCTCTGTCCTTTGCATGAGGACTTCGACGGCGTCTGTGGAGAACAGTTCGCGCACCGATCTACCTGAAAACGTGGTCTCCATGACGACGAGGATCTGCCGAACCCGCCCGTCGTCGCGATCGTCCAAGGCTTCTGGCGGCCGGGCACCGCGTCGTGTACGTGTGCCGCCAAACGAAGACGTGGCTCGCCGGAATGACCGCCGGACCGGCCCTGTGGTCAAGCGCGAGATCTGCGGGGAGCGTTCGCCGACCAGGAGGTGTTCGGGTGAACCACCGGGCGACCGTCGTGGCCGTGTGCTGCTTCCTCGGGCTCACAGTGGTTCGGGTCGCTGGATCAGGTCTTGCGACGAGTCCAGCGGAGGGATTGGCTAGAGCTATTCGGTAATTCCAATTACCTCTTACTACTTATTGTAGGTTTTTCGAGCCTCTGCGTTACAGCCAAATTTATCGAGATTTTATTGTGACTGCTGAAACCTTGCCTGGCGATCTTGCCGTAGGTGAGTCTTGTTTGCTGTTTGTCCCATTATGCGAAGGGTGTCAGTGAACAAGTTAGTCAGCGCGTCGAAACGGGGCTGGCCCGTCTCGCGGCAAGTAACAGTGGCAACGGTGCTAACGGTGACAGCATCGCTGCTGGTAGCTGGAACGATCCCATCGGCTCAGGCCGAGCCCGAGCCGACCGGCCGCGCAACTCCTTCGGTGACCACCTTCCCGCGACCGGAGGATCCGGATGCCCCTCTGCGGGCAGCGGTCGCGGAAGCCAAGAAGCAAAACAAGCCGGTGGCGGTAGAGGCCGCTTTTACCGAGGCGTCGCGTACGTGGGCGTATCCGGATGGGCATCTGTCCACCCAGTCCTACAACGGGCCCGCGCAACTGCGTCAGGCCGACGGCTCCTGGGCCTGGATCGACACCACGCTGGCCGAAGTCAACGGCGTGCTCAAGCCACGCGTGGCCAAGGCCGGGCTGCGCCTGTCGACCGGGGGGACCGGCCCGTTCGCGACCATGCGACTGGGCCATGAGGGCAGTTTCGGCCTGTCCTGGCCGACCGCCCTGCCCAAGCCGCAGATCAAGGGCAACGTGGCAACCTATGCGAACGCCGCAGGGCCGTCGGCCGACTTGGTGGTCACCGCACTGTCCACCGGCTTCCGGCACGATGTGGTGCTGCGCGAGCGACCGGCCGGACCGGTGGAGTACCGTCTCCCGGTGCAGGCGCCGGGGCTCAAACTCGGCAAGACCACATCCGGAATGCTTACCCTGACCGCCGACGGCGGGGCTAAGGGGCAGAAGAAGAAGACGCTGGCCACCGCGCCGGCGCCGCGTATGTGGGATGCCTCGGCCGCTCCTGACAGCCAGCGGCCGGTCCGCCAGACCAAGGTCAGTACCGAGGTCGTGACGGAGAACGGCGGCACCGTGCTGGTGCTCAAGCCGGATCCCAAGTGGCTGGCCGATCCGGCCACCCAGTACCCGGTGACGGTGGACCCGACCACCACGCTCGGCGTGACGCAGGAAACGACGGTCAAGTCCCCGAGGCACGCGATGGGGCCCGGTCAGGTTTCCCGGTCCAACGCCAAGTCCTGCCCTCTTGGGGGCACCTGCAGCTACCCCAACGAGTACGCCACCCGGGCGCTGCTGGCCTTCGACACCACGCCGATCACCGGCCGGTACGTGGACACGGCCACCATGCAGCTCTCCCTCAACGGCAACGCTGCCACGTGCAGCAACCTGCAAGCTGTCACCGCCTACCGGATCACCGAGCAGTGGGTCGCGGACGACACCTACTGGGACGTGCAGCCCGCCACCACCGACGATGGACGCTCCTCGCTCGACCCGTGCGCGCAGGTGCGCACCGACGGCGCCATCTGGAGCTGGAACCTGACCGCGATGACCCGCGCCTGGGCCACCGGCACCGCCAACCACGGGCTGCAACTGCGGCTGGGCAACGAACTGCCGGTCCCGAAGGACCTGGCTGAGTCGTTCTCCTTCTACGCGCAGGCGTGGGGCGGCACCAGGGTGCCTAAGCTGAGCGTGAACTGGCTGCTACCGCCCGAGATCCCCACTGTCACGGCCGAGTCGATCGACTCCATGACTGGCAACGACGCCATCGCGCGCAGCACCAACGTCAAGGTGACCTACAAGTCCAGCGTGCCTGAGACGGCGAACTTGGACTACACCGTCAGCGTCAACGACTCCACCATGGCCGCGCCCGCCGCCCAGCTCCCCACAGGCGAAGAGGGCCTGTGGAAGCTGGACGAGACCTCCGGCACCACTGCGGGAGACTCCTCTGGCAAGGCACGCAACGCCACGCTCAGCGGAACCTACAGCCGCGCCGCGGGACAGCTCGGCCAGTCAGTCAAACTGTCACCGGGCGGTCTGGTCAAGACGAGCCAGCCGGTCCTCAATACCAACCAGAGCTATACGGTGACCACCTGGGCCAGGCTGGACGCCACCGGAACAGACCAGGCCGTCCTGTCCCAGATGGGCAGCCAGGTGCCAGCCTTCACCCTGGGGTACACCGCGTCAAGCGCGGCAGAGCTGGACCAGCGCTGGACTCTGACGTTGATGGAGTCCGACAACACCAACGACCGCCGCCCGGTCGCCGTCCAGTCCAAGAACACCGCCAAGTCCGGATCGTGGCAGCACCTGGCGGCCCAGTACGACTCGACCGCCCAGAAGATCCGCCTGTACGTGGACGGACAACTGGTCGCCGAACGCGACCACACGGTGAACTGGAACGCCCGCGGCACCTTCGAGATCGGCCGCGGCATGGTCGTCGCCGAAGACGCAACCCTCGACGGGGCCGTGGACGACGTGCACGCCTACCAGCGCGCTCTGTCGGCTGACGAGATCCGGGCGCTGGTCGGCGTGCCGGGCACCACGACGCACAACAACATCCCGTCCGGCCAGGTGCTGGACAAGGTGTTCACACTGGACAACCCGGCCAGCTTCAAGTTCGTGGTCAAGGCATGCCGCAGCGGCATCTCTCCGCCTCTCTGCAACGAGAGCCCGGCCTACCGCATCACCAGCGACGCACCGGTCCTGCCGTCCGACACCGAGACCGGCATGGCCGACCCGGCCCAGCCGATCCTGTCCGGCATGGTCAACCGCCCCTCCGGCGCCGCCGTCACCGCCAAGTACTACCTGTACGACAGCAACGGCCTGCCCGTCGGCTCCGCCCCGCTGGGCACCCGCACCGTCAACGGCGGACAGCGTGCTTCCTTCCAGCTCCCAGCCAACACCGTGCAGTCAGGCCGCACCTACAAGTGGCAGATGAACGCCTGCGTCACCGGCGCACAAGACGGCGGTTCCGGGCCCGGCCCCACCCCGACCCCGACTCCAACTCCTACGCCGACCCCGACCCCGACCCCGACTCCAACTCCTACGCCGACCCCGACCCCGGCACCTGCCGGCCTGGTCGCGGCCTACGGCATGAACGAGGGCACCGGCACCGTCATCACCGACACGACCGGCACCAACAATGGCACTGCCAGCGGCACCACCTGGGTGACCGGCAAATCCGGCAAGGCCCTGTCGTTCAACGGCACCTCCAGCTGGGTCACCATCAACGACTCCGCCTCGTTGCAGGTGAGCGATGCGCTGACCGTATCGGCATGGATCAAGCCCAGCGCACTGGACGGCTGGCGGACAGTGATCGCCAAGGACAACGACCTCTTCGAAGAGGTGGCCTACAGCCTGTACGCCACTGCCGGCGGCGGCGGCCCCACTGCATGGCTGGCCGTCAATGACAGCGCTGAGGTAGCCGCCGGAGCCCTCCCGCTCTCGGTCAACACCTGGACGCACCTCGCCGCCACCTACAACGGCAGCACCATCCGCCTCTACGTCAACGGCACCCAGGCCGCCGAATTTGCCGTCACCGGTACGATCAGCGATGACGGTGGAAAGATCCACATCGGAGGCAACACCGCCAACGGCGACTACTTCAAGGGCGTCATCGACGACGTCCGCATCTACAAGCGGGCATTGACTGCCGCCGACATCACTACCGACATGACCACCCCGCTCGGCGGCTCCACGACGTCGGTCGCTCCAGCTACATTAAACGCAACTTCCGCCACGACCGCGATCACGTCGAACGGATCCGGTAGCGAGGAGATCTGCACGCCTAAGACTGCGCCAGTTCCGTTTGAGCTAGAAGCGGTAAATGGCGAGGTAATCGAGGAGCCGGGCAACGATTCCCAGGTCACACTAGGACGGGACAACTTCGTTCTGAAGACCGTGAAAACCGACCCGACCGCTTGTGACGGTGGCGCCTGCTTTGTGGCGGACACCGCTACTCTGCAGTTCGGCGGTGCTGGTGTGAATAAGACTGCGCTGGTTGTGAAGGTCAAGTTGGACGAGCTGCCGGGCGGTTCCGCCATCACGCGGGCTCTTCTCAACCTGGGTACGCCCACCTGTCCTTCCGGCCCCTGCCCTGGCGATACTGCAATTACCGCGGTGCCGCTCAGGAGCGCGGTTACCTCCACGACCAAGAGCTCGGATCTGGCTAAGGACATCGACACCAGGGCCGCCTACACACTGCCAATCAGTGCGCCCCAGGCCGATGTAGCGGACACCGCGTACCAGTGGCTCATGCTCACGTCGAACCGTGAGGAGGTAATATCTTTTGATGCGGCCGGGGCGGCCATGCCAAGCTCGATTGCCGTCACCTTCACCCCTCCCGTAGCTCCTGACCCCGTGATGAATTTGGCGACACAGGCCGGCGATGGAGGCGCGATCGCCAGCTGGGGACTTCCTGCAAACACTGGCAGCACTGCTGCTCTAGCAGGCTATGACATCGAAATCGTCGAAGGCGGTCAGTCTGTCAAGTCCGTGTCGGTCGCTGAACCGTGGGTCGCGCTCGACGGTCTGGTTAACGGAACGACATACACCGTCAAAGTCAGGTCCAAGACGGCGTACGGCACCAGCGCATGGGAATCGGCACCGGTAACCCCCAAGGCAGCACCGCCGCCTCCCAGCGAATCGACCTGCGTGCTGGAGGCGACACCGCTGCCGAACGGAGCCGCCAAGTCCTCGGCAACCGGCACCACCCGGGACTACGCTGATCGCATCAAGCACTTCTTTCAGGCACAAGACGCAGTGCTTGAGGGCCGTGCGGCCCAGGTGTGGCAGGCACCCGGCGTAACCCCGGAGGCATCCATCACGGCGATGATCTCGCTGTTCAACAAGGAACTGATCGAGCAGAAGAAGAAGCAGGACGGTGAGGGCATCACCCGAAGCAACTCCACCGTCGTCGTAGATAACGTGGTTCCGCGGGTGGGGGCCGACGGCAGGGTGTGGGTAACCGCAGCCGTCAAACGCACCTGGGAGATCTCAGGGCCAGGTACATCGACTGGCACTGCGAAGACGGTTAGCGGAACAAGCGGCACAGTAGAGCCCAGTGACGTCATCATCGATATATTCGTTTTCGACCGGTGTGGCGGCCTCACGATCATCCAGGCACCGATTGAAGTGGAAGAGGACCCGTCAGATTTTATGGGCGAGACCGACGAGGTCCAACTGCTCAAGCAAGAGGTCCGCTGGGGCGACTTCACGGTCCCTGGCCACACCCGTTCGTTCGCAGCGGCCACTGGCTGCGACTCAACACAACCGCCAATGCTGCCCGGCATGGCTTCGAACAGCGCGACGAAACACATTCGCAAGGGGATGTGGTTAACAGTTACTGGCTTGGCCCAATGGGACAGGTGTAATAACCAGGGCGACGATACGACGTGGACAATAGACAAGGTCGCGGTGTCCGCCGTCGTCTGGACTGGTAACGTATTCCGTGATCCGGTCAAGACGGTCAACGGCAAGAAGATTCGCGATGCCGATCAGAAGAAGAGGAACGACTACCTCATCAAAAATTCTACGGTCGATGTTGCTGCGTCTCCTTGTTTCGTGACCAGAATCACGCAATGGCAGAGCAGTTTCCAGGTCGGTGCAGCGCTGTCCGGAGGGTTTCCAGCGCAGTGGGCGAACGTAGAATGGAGTGGCGCCTTCTCCATCGCCTACTCTCAACTAAAGAACAAGGACTGCCCCTCCCCCAGCAGTCGCCCTGGCATAGAAGGCGGCGGCAACAACGAGCCGATAACCGACGCAGGAAAATCGTGGAAACGGGCCTTCCGCACAAGGATAATCGCCGAACCCGATTCCGTACTCGGGGACTGCTGGCAGGGAACGACGACGGCCTGTAGCCTCGGCAAGTTCCGCCTGGTCACGGCTGGCGCCTTCAATATCAGTGCCTTCAAGGGAGATATGGACAGTCGCATCGTGACCAGCCGAAGCGAATGGATGGATCGGTGAGGCCGGGTCATCCTGATGCGTATTCTCAATAGAATCCGTTGAGCAAGTGCGGCCTGGCCGGGCGATGCCCCCGACTAGGCCGTTCTGCTTCACAAGCCTGGGTGCTGCATGTTGACACGGTCCTATCTGTGACACCTCGACGTCCGGAGATTTCTATGGTGACTAGAGGCTCCTGTACTGCGCTAGTATGCCTTGGAACGGCTCCTCATCACGTCATAGGATCTGTCAGTGTCGACCTTGTCCGCCCTAAACAGGTCAAAAATCTGTGAGCCTATTGTCGAAATGAGACAGATGATGCGCAAATTGTCCAGTGTTGCCTTGGTTGTAATGCTGTTATTCGGCTGCTCGGCGCAGGGGCAGAAAGAAAGGAATCTGCCCGCCGCTGCGGAGCCCTCTCGTCCGCTGCCCTCAGTCAAACGCTCCCCCTTCAAAGAGCGACCTCTAACGGACCTCAAAATAAGGGCCAAAGGAAAGGTTCTTCTCTTTCATGTCAACGAGAAGGCAGAAAGGACTGACTGGACGGCGCAGGTAGCGCTTGGCACCGCTTTCAGGGTCGCCGTGGATTGCGTGGGCCCCGAGGGGACGCTGGTCATCCAAGCACCCCACGCCTTGCACCTGAATCGCCAGTGCATCGCCGGTTACACGACATATACAGTAGATGACTATCCCCCCAAGCCGCCAAAGACCTACAAATTAAGGGTTCAGGCACCGCGGGGAGCCAAATGGGCCATACTGATCACCCAACTGCATTGAATGGCTGTTCGTGACGGGACAGGCCGTGGCGAGGCATCGGTAACAGCCTGAGAGTCCGTTTCGTAGCGTGACTGTTCCGGGGCTGTGTAAGGGGCCCAAAAATAAGAACAGGCGCGACCTTCAAGATCGAGAAGTTCTCGACACCTAATGATCATCAGAGATGATCACGCCTGTCCCGTCGTGATTGCCGATCAGTGCTGCCCTTGGCCATCCGGCCGAGCATGGGCCGGGTGGCCGTCTCCGCTGCCGATTGCCTCAGTCTGCTGGAGCGCGACTGCACCGTCCTGGTGGAAGTCCTGGGCACAGAACGCATCCGCGCGCTCAGGAGGATGGCGGCAGGGCAAGCCGAGCTGCGCCGCCAAGCCGTGCGAATGGTCACCGAAGTGCGACCGGACTACTCGACCGAGTGGGCCACGATCAACGCGGTCGCGACCAAGCTCGGCATCGGCACCCCGGAGACACTACGCACCTGATTCCGCCAGGCCCAGGTCGACGAGGGCGGTCGACCCGGCCGCACAACGATGAGTCGGCCGAGCTGAAGCTGCTGTGCAGGGAGCACGCCGAACTCCGCCGCGCCAACGAGATCCTGAAGGCCGCGTCCTTAGATTCAGACGATCAACGCAACACTGCTCGTGGATGGGTGGATCGTGGCTCGGACGGGTCGGCCGGGAATGTCGGACGCGATGAAAGAAGACTTGTGGCGGCGGTGGCGTGCCGGTGACTCCATCAGCGTGATCTCCCGGGCGCTGGGCAAGCCCCCAGGGTCAGTTTTCACGGTGCTGAAGCACCATGGCGGCATCGCACCGGCCGTGCGGGTGCGACGGGCCGACCGGTTGAGCGCCGAGGACCGGGAATCGATCTCTCGCGGCCTCGAGGCTGGAGCCTCACTACGTTCGATCGCCGTGTCGATCGGCCGCCCGGCCTCCACGGTGAGCCGGGAGGTCGCCCGCAACGGCGGCCGAGAGAAGTACCGTGCCGTCGCCGCCGAGCAACGCGCTCAAGAGCAGGCACGTCGCCCGAAACCGTCCGCCCTGCAGGACAACCCGGTACTGCGCCAGCTCGTGATCGAACTCCTCGACCACGAGTGGTCCCCGGAGCAGATCGTGGGACATCTGCGGCTGATGCACGCCGGCAACCCATTCATGCGGATCAGCCACGAAAGCATCTACCGCGCGATCTACACAACCCGGTGGAAAGTGATCCCGCGTGAGCTGTGCACCAAGCTGCGCACGCGCCGTCCCATCCGCAAGAACAAGAAGAACACGGTCAAGGGTCAGTGGCGTTCCCAGATCACCGGGGCACGGCCGATCGAGGAACGGCCTGACGCAGCCAACGCCCGAACCGAGCTCGGCCATCTCGAAGGCGACCTCATCGTCGGAGCCAAGAACAGCCAGATCGCGACGCTGGTCGACCGCAAGACCCGCTACCTGACCATGGTCGCGCTACCCAGCCGTCACACCACGACGGTCATCCCCGCCCTGCAGCAGGCGTTCTCACGGATGGATGCCCGCCTACGCAGCACTCTGACCTGGGACCGCGGTATGGAACTCGCCGGCCACCGGCTGCTGACCGAAGCGACCGGCGTCGACGTCTTCTTCGCAGCACCGGCAGCCCGTGGCAGCGGGGCACAAACGAGAACACCAACAAACTGATCCGGCAGTACCTGCCGAAGGGCACCGATCTGAGCCTGTACAGCCAAGCCGACCTTGACGCCCTGGCCGCCCGACTGAACGACCGACCCCGTAAGTGCCTCGGCTACCAAACCCCGGCCCAATGTGTTGCCTTGACTCTTTGAATCTAAGTCGGCTTTATTCGCGGCCGAGCCCGACCGGCCACACACGCGCTCGTGACCTTCATCGAGCAGCACGCCGACGTGTTCGGTGTCGAGCCGATCTGCCGTGTCCTGACCCAGCACGACGGCCCCATCTCCATAGCACCTACGACGCCGCCAAGAACCGCCCGCCCCTGGCCTGCATCCACGGCCCGCGCCCTGCGCGCCGCCGACCTGGACGAGCACATTACCCGCATCCACGCCGACAACTACGGCGTCCACGGCACCCGCAAGATCTGGCACCAGCTCCAGCGCGAAGGCCATCGAGTCGCTCGCTGCACCGTCGAGCGACGCATGCGCGCTCGGCCTGCAGGGTGGGCCCGGCGGGGCAAAGAGCTGCCTACCACCGTGGCCGATCCCGGCCAGCGAGCCGGGTAGAGCAGTGGCTCCCCGTTTGGCTCCCTAAGATCCGAAAAGGGGCACCAGAGAAACTCTGGCACCCCTTCCGACCAGCTAAAACTGGTCGGGACGACAGGATTTGAACCTGCGACCCCTTGACCCCCAGAACATGGGAGTAGCCGTTTCCGCACGTCGAACGCACTCATGCACTGAGCACGCCATTCGTCGGCCCGCAGGTCGCGCGGGCATGAACAGGGCGTGTGATCCCGAGCGGGTCCCCAGTCCCCATCCGCTCGTACGAGAGAGACAGTCATCGACGCCCGCGATCACAGGCGCCGATCCCGACCCTGTTGGGAGTGATCTTGTTGAACAAGCCGGCCTTCCCACCGGAGAGCCAGCGGATGTTGCCCGCCCCGGCGTAGCCTCCGGTGGCCGCGCCGACCGCGTTCAGGAGCTTCTGGATCTCCGAGCCGCTGACGTGGCTGGGTGACGCGGTGAGCGCGTCGCCGGCCACCAGGGCCTGCGATCACGAAGCACTGCGGTCCGGGTCAGGAGACCGTGTCAACGTCGTGGACGTGCCGTCGGGGAAGCCGATGACGACCTCGCGGGCGGAGACGTCCACGGTGACCGCGTCGCGGAGGGCGGCCGGGTGCACGGCGTCGCCGGAGAGCACGACCAGCGAGACGTGCAGGCCGGGCTTGTCGGCGTGCAGGCACGGGACGGCAGAGTGCGGGCCGAACGCGTTGGACTCGACCTCGCGCTCGACGCCGGCCCGCCGCCAGCCGTACAGGGCGACGATCGCGGAGGTGAGGCCGTCCGCGCGGCGCGCCATCGCCCATCCGCGCCCGGTCGCCACGGTCGGCGGCACGTCCCCGGCCACGGCGAACCCGCCTTCACGCACGCCGCCCTCACCGCCGCCCTCACCGCCGCCCTCACCACTGGCGATCTCGTGGACGCGGAGCTCCCAGGGGCCGCGGACGACCGAGGTGCTGGTGACGTGCGCGCCGCCCGCGGTCCGATGGGAGGAGGAGGCGGTGGCGTCCGCGCACGTCAGCGGCGTGATCGCGGTACGGCGCGAGGGGGTGCCGCCGGGCGCGACCAGCGCGAGGTGGTTGTCGAGATCGCGGGCCCAGGCGTGCTCGGCTGCCTCGGGGGCGGTGCGGGTGGAGTAGGCGAGCTTGGCGTAGTGCGGGTCGTCGGGCGGCGCGCCGTGGTCGCTGCCGTGGTTGAGCAGGCGGACGATCCCGTCGTGCCGGGTGCCGTGCAGGAGCAGCCCGGCGGCGGGGACGGCCGCGACGACGTCGTGCTCGTCGATGGGCAGCGGCTGCTCGCGCTCGGTCCACACCGGGTGGTCCGGCGGCAGCAGCAGCCCGAGGAACCCCTTCGACGCCCAGTACGGCGACGCGGGCCCCGAGTACGCCTGCGTCACCGGCAGGAACGGCTCGTACCAGCCGAGGGAGAGCAGCCCGTCGGGGTCCGGCACGCCGCGCTCGGCGAAGTGGCGCGCCACGGAGGAGGCGAGCTTCCTGGTCTGGCCCGGCGCGAGCGGGGTGGCGCCGGTGAGCGCGCCCAGCCAGACGGGCGCGAGGGCGGCGAAGCGGTAGGTGAGCGAGCGGCCGTGATGGACGGGCGCGCCGTCCGCACCGAAGAAATGCTGATATGTCGTGAGGAATTCGTGCAGGCGGCTCGTGTACACGCCGGCCCGCTCCGCGTCGCCCGACATGCGCGTCCACAGCAGTGGGTACAGGTGCAGCGCCCAGCCGCAGTAGTAGTCGAAGTTGCGCGAGCCGCCGTCGGTGTACCAGCCGTCGCCGGCGTACCAGTCCTCGATGCGTTCAAGGCCGCAGTCGATCTCCCGCTGCTCGTACGACCCGCCCACCGACTTCAGGAACTCCTCCGTCACCGTCTGGAACAACATCCAGTTGTTGTCCCAGGTGCGCTTGCCGACGAAGCCGCCGAGCCAGTGGGCGACCCGGTCCCGTACGCCGTCGTCGAGCCGGTCCCACAGCCACGGCCGGGTCTCGTGCAGCGCGACCGCGATCGAGGCGGCCTCCACCATCTGCTGCGAGCAGTCGGTCAGCTCGGGCCACGCCTCGCCGCTGCCGGGGTCGGTGCCCGCCGCGAGGCCCCTGGCGTACCGCTCGGCGAGGTCGGGGACGTCGCCCGCCGCGCCCGCGAGGCGGAACGCGGCGAGCAGGAACGTGCGCGCGAACCCCTCCAGCCCGTCGAGCGCCACGCCCGACCAGCTCGCCCGGCCCGGAAGCCGGATCTGTGCGAAACCGGGGGAGGCGTACGGCGGCACCGCCCCGAGCAGCCGGTCGGCGAGAGCCTCCCAGTGCGCGCGGGTCCAGCCGGTGCGCGAGGAGAGCACGCGGTCGGTCGGCGGCAGCGACAGGTACGGAGGGATCAACGTTCAGCCTTTCTTGCCGACGGCGAGCACGGCGGTGTGGGACCGGCCGCGGGAGCCGGCCAGATCGACGGTGACGGAGGGCCGCTCGCCCGTCGTGACCGAGACGGTGTCGTCGGCCCTGACCAGGGCGTGCGCGGGATGGGGAAGCACGAGCGTCACCGCCGCCACGGTACGCCCCGGGTCGGAGACCGCCACGGTCGTCCGTCCCGCCTCCCGCCGGACCAGGACCGCGCAGGGAGCCGAGGCCGACACCCCGCCCGCCTCCCCCGCCGCCCAGAACGTGGCCGCGAACAGCTCGCCGCCGCCCGCCGAGCGCCCATGCGCGCGCACCGCCTGCACGGTCGCGGTGTTGGCCAGGATCTCGGCACGGTCGAAGTCGCGCGTCCGGTCGGGTGTGGCGCCCGGGAGCATGACCCAGGCGTAGTCCGCGCCGGACGGGCTGATCCCGTGGTCGAGCCAGAGGGTGGTGTAGTCGCAGGTCACGGTGGCGTCCGTGCCCTGCGTGCTCGCGCCGTCGTTGATCGACCGCCAGGTGTCGGTGCGGCGCTCGGCGAGCGTGCGCGGCCGGTGGCCGGACGGGAAGACGTACCCGGCGACGCCTTCGAGGTGCGCCCAGCCGTCGCCGGTGGTGAGCGGGGCGGAGGTGCGCCGGTTCTCCACGACCGTCTCGATCACGCGGCCGTCGGCGCTGGTGATCCCGGCGCCGAGGCAGACGACGGCGTCGTCGAGGCACACCCAGGTCTTGCGGGCGGTGAGCGTGGTCCCCACGGCCATCAGGTCGAGCGCGGCGACGCCGTACCCGTCCGCGGTGGCGCCGCCCGCCCAGGCATTCTTCGGGCGGAACGTGCCGGTGCCGCCGGAGGAGACGGCCGGGTCGCGCGGGCGGGTGTCGACGGTGGTCCCGGCGAGCCGGTGGGAGTCGACCGTGGGCCAGTAGCCGTCGCTGTAGTGGCCGGCTTCGAGGTAGAGGTACGTCGCACCGTCGCCCTGGTACCAGGCCCGGTAGTTCTCGCCGTTGCCGCACTCGTACAGGGCGATCCGCTTCGACGACAGGCTGATCGCGTATGACCAGCCGGGGCGGCGGTGCACGACGCGGTCCATGTCGGCGAACACGTGGTGGCCGCTCGGCCGGGGCGCGGCGGCGACCGCGTCGTCGGCGAGCACGGCGACGGCCCTCGCGGTGGCCGCGACGTCCGCGCCCTCCAGGAACCGGCCGCGCGCGATCCACCCCTTTGCCAGCTCGCGGAACCGCGCCGCGTACGGCTCCCCCGCGCCGGCCGCCAGGCGCAGGATCGCGTCCACGGTGTCGCGGCCCGAGTCGAGGTCCCGGTTGAACTGCCGCGACACCGCCCGCCCGCGCACACTGTCCATCATCAGCCCGTCGTGGATCCACGGCGCGTACGTGCGCTCCACCGCGTCCAGCACGACCCGCGCCGCCGGGTCGTCCACCTGCCAGGCGCTCCCGCCGAGCAGGCCGAGGATCGCGCTCACCGACTGGAGCAGGACGACGCCGTACGAGCCGGTGTAGGCCACGACGTCGTGCTGGACGAACGAGCCGTCGGCGTAGTAGCCGTCGCCGGAGGTGACGTAGCCGAACAGGGTGTGCTTGCCTGCGTCACGCCGGTCGGACAGGCCGTCGCGGGCGAGCGCGATCTTGTCCGAGCTCTCGCCGACGATGCCGCGCAGAGCCACGATGAGCGCCTTGTCGGCCCGGTTCGCGCCGGTCTCGGCGAAGTTCGTGAGGTTCGTCCGGCGGTCGGGGTTCGGGCAGAAGCGGTCCACGGCGCGGATCCAGGCTGCCCGCCGTCCCGCGTCGACGGCGTCGTGCATGAGCACGCAGGTGTCCATCAACGCCCGCGGGGCGCCGATCTCCCAGTGCCACCAGTTGCCGGTCTCGCGCTTGCCCTCGTTGTAGGCGCGCTCGTAGAGGAAGTCGAGGCCGCCGATGATCTGCGCGGCCAGGGTCTCCTCGGCGTACAGGGCCGAGCCGCGGCTCGCCCAGGCGGTGGCGAGCGCGCGCAGGCGCTGGTGGCTGGTCGCGATGTCGCCGGACACGCCGGTCAGCGGGAGGTCCGGCCACAGGTGCGTACGTCCGGGAGCCAGGTTCATCGACGCCCGGTACGCCGAGGCGGCCGCGTCCAGGCGGGCCAGCGGCGCGGCGAAGGCCGGGTCGCGGGGGTCGAGGTCGCCGCCCGTGATCAGCTCGGCCGCCTTGGCCCTGAGCCCGGCGAAGTCGGCGGGACCCGCCGGTACGTCCGCCCCCGAGGCCGCTGTGCGGCGGATGGTTCCGGCCCAGGCCGGGGTCGCGGTGAGCAGGGGCGCGGCGGCGACGGCGCCGAGGAAGGCGCGGCGGCTGGTCATCGCTCGCTCAGCCGGGTCAGGTCGGCGTCCGGCGCGGGCAGGCCGAGCGCGGCCAGTTCGGCGTACCCGCTCTCCGGGATCGGGAACGCCCACGCGCGCAGGAACCCGGAGAGGTCGCGTCCGGCGACGCGGCTGAAGTACAGGGCCATCAGCGTGAAGCGCCGCGCCGAGTCCCCCGAGGACGACGGCGGCGTCTCCTCCCTGACCAGCCGGTGCACCCGAGGGTAGAAGTCGTCGCCGAACCCGAGTTCGAGCTGCCGGAACGGCACCAGCTTCTCGAACGCCCCGAGCCCGGCGTAGTCGGCGACCGGCAGCTTGGCGAGCGCCGTCTCGTAGGCGTTGTTGGTCACCAGGTTGGACGGCATGCCGAAGTGCCGCTGCACGGCCAGGCTGTAGATGTTGACCGTGACCTCGGTGAGCTCGCCCGGCCGCCAGGCCATCTGCTGGTGCTGATGCCCGAGCTCGTGGTAGACGCCCCAGCCGGTGGTCCGCACCTTGTCGGGCAGGAGCAGGCGGGTCGTGGCGTACGCGTCGTAGTAGGCGGTGTAGGCGTGGGTGGTGTACGCGGTGGACTGGGGGCCGTATCCGGGGCGTACGTTGACCAGGTGCCGGCCGAGCGGGGTCGGGGCGTGCAGCGGGGCGGAGCCGTCCAGGCCGGAGATCGCCGCCTCGACGTCCTCGACCTGCTCCAGCAGGGTCATGAGCTGGGCGTGGTCTTGGTCGCGCACCTGGAGGAAGGTCTCGCGCCGGACGGTCACGATCATCTGCGGCGAGACCAGCTCGACGAAGGGCGCCTGGGTGAACGCGTCCACCTGCGCCTGGAACTCGGCCTCCGCGGTGCCCTCGGGCGCGAACACGGGCGCGGCGAAGGCCGGGCGGCCCTGCCACGCCGCCCGCGTCGCCAGCGCCGGGTCGCCGCAGCCGCTGCTCGGCGCCAGCACGTACGTCGGCGCCGGGACGCCCTCCGGCCCGAACCGCACGACCGCGTTCGCCCTGCGGTCACCGGTGAACGACAGATAGACCATGCCGCCGCCCGCGTCGGTGACCGTGTTGACGCCCTCGGTGAGCGGGTGGGCGCGCGGGTACCGGTAGGCGGTGTCGGGGTTGGTGTCGGGGGCGCCGACGTGCAGGGTGGGCCGGGGGCCGTCGGGGGCGCGTACCTCCAGGGTGAGGGGGCGTCCGGGCGGCAGGTACAGGCCGGTCGGCACGAACTCGGTCGTACGGTAGACGGTCTGCATGCGCAGCCGTTCCGCCTCCGCCGCCGGCCGCCCCCGCAGCACCACGGCCCTACGCGCCCCGGGCACCGCGACCCGCCGCACCGCGGCGGCCGCAACCCGGGGGCGCCCGACAACGCCACACCCCCGGCTGCGGCCAACCCCACGACCATCCCCCTGCGAGAAAGCCCCCCATCGGGGAACGGGCCGGAAGCCCGCCCGGGGACCGCCGGGGCAGGACGGGCGGACGTGCCATCGGGGGTCGCCGGGGCGAGGCGAGCGGGCGTCCCATCGAGGGACGCAGCGACGGGACCGGCGCAGGCCCGGTCAAGGGGCGCCGGGGCAGGACGAGCGGGACCCCCGTCGAAGGACGGCGAGGCGGGACGGGCGGAGGTCCCGTCAGGGGGTGTGGAGGTGGGGCGGGCAGGGGGCATGGGAGGCTCCTAGTCGGTGAGCGTCGAGGGGTCGGCGGCGGGGGCCGGGAGGCCGAGGGCGGCGACCCGGGCCAGGTACTCGGCGGTCAGCGGCGCGCCCCAGCGGGTCCAGAAGCCCGACAGGTCGGCCCCCGCGATCCGCGAGGTGTAGATCGCGAGGTTGCCCCACCGCTTGGCGGACTCGGTGTAGTCGGAGGCCGGACGTTCCTCGCGGACCAGCTGGTGCAGGCGCGGGTGGAAGTCCTCGCCGAAGGCCAGTTCGAGCTGCCGGAACGGCACGAGCTTCTCGTACGCCCCCAGCCTGCGGAAGTCGGCCGCGGGCAGCTTGGCCAGCGCGCTCTGGTACGGCGTGAGCCCCGTCTTGGCGTCGGGCCTGGTGAGGTTGGACGGCTGTGCCAGCGTGCGCTGCGCGGCCAGCGCGTAGACGTTGACCGTCACCTCGGTCAGGTCCTCCGGCTTGTAGGCCATCTGCTGGTGCTGGTGCCCGAGCTCGTGGTAGACGCCCCAGCCACGGGTGCGCAGCCCGTCCACGGCGATGAGCCGGTCGAGGTAGGTGCGCGGGTAGGCGGTCCAGCCGTGGGTGGCGTACGCGCCGGCGCCCGTGGGCATGCGCGGGGCCTCGACGAGGTGGAAGGGCAGCGGGGAACGTTCGGCGGCGGACAGGCCGGAGATCGCGGCGTGCGAGGCGATGATCGTCTCCAGGAGCCGGAGCAGTTCCCCGTGGTCCTGGTCGCGCCAGGCGAGCATGCCGTCGCGGGTGATCGTGACGATGGCGTGCGGCGAGACCAGCTCGGCCTGCGGTGCGGCGGTCAGCGTGTCGAGCTGGGACTGGAACTCGGCCTCGGTGCTCTCCCCCAGCGTGAACGTCGGCACGCGCACCCCGCCCGACAGGAACTTGACCCTGGCGCGCTGCCCGTCGCCGGTCAGCGCCAGGTAGACGAGCCCGCCGCCGGGGTCGGTCACGGTGGTGACGCCCTCGGTGAGCCGGTAGGCGCGCGGGTTCTTGTACGCGACGTCGGCGTGGGTGTCGGGTGCGCCGACGTACAGGGTGGGCAGCACCCCGTCGGGGGCGGTCACCTCGACGGCCATCGGGGTGCCGGCGGGCAGGTGGACGCGGGTTGGGTGGAACTCGGTGGTCCTGAGCGCCTGCTGGAGCCGGAGGCGTTCGCCCTCGGCCGCGGGCCTGGCCCTGAGTGTCACGGTGTGCCGCGCCTCCTGGCCGGCCGTGCGCGCCAGGGCCGGGCGGGAGCCGAGCAGGGCCTCGCCCGTCACTGCTCCGGCCGCGCCGATGGAGGTGCCGAGGAAGGTTCTGCGTGTGAGGGGGGTCATGGCAGGGATTGTGTAAGCGCTTACTATGCCGGTCAAGGGCTTACTAGATCTTTCTGTGGCTTTCTATCCCTGCTGCACGCCACAATCCGAGGCCATGATCAGTAAGCGCTTCCTACGGCAGCGGCGCGACCGAGGCCCTGACCACGATGCTCGTGCCGACCTTGGCCATCGTCTGCACGGGCGAGAGGTAGTCGTCGTCGTCCCCGACGTCGAGGCCGAGGCGTACGGCCTGGCGGCCCAGCTCCTCCAGCGGGATGCGCACGGTCGTCAGCTGCGGCCGCAGCTCCTGCGCGATCGGCACGTCGTCGTAGCCCACCACCGAGACCGCCTCCGGCACCGGCACGCCCGCGAGCTCCAGCCCCTGCATCGCGCCCGCCGCGACCGTGTCGTTGGCGCAGAACAGCGCCGTGAAGTCGAGCTTGTCGGCCAGCAGCGCGCGGATCCTGTCGTAGCCGAACCTGCGGTTGAGCTGCCCGAGGTGGATCAGCCCCTTGTCGTAGGGCAGGCCGCGGAAGGCGAGCGCGCGCCGGTGCCCGGCGAGCCGCGCGACGGTCGTGGACAGGCTCGGCGGCCCGCCCAGGAAGACGACCTTCCGGTGCCCCTGCGTGATGAGGTAGTCCGTGATCGCGAAGGCGCCGCCCTCGTTGTCGTACTCGACGACCCGGGTGGGCACGTCGTCGCCGAGCGACGGCCGGCCGCACAGCACCAGCGTGGAGCCGCTGGCATGCAGCGCGCGGGCCCGGCGGGCGACCTGGGCGGCGTAGGCGCGGTCCTCGTAGGCGCCGCCGACCAGGATGACGGCGTCGGCCCGCTGCTCGTGCAGCAGGTCGATGAGCGCGAGCTCCTTCTCGTGGCTGCCGTGGGTGCAGCAGACCATGCACAGGCGGCCGTGCCTGGTGGCCTCGCGCTCGACGCCCCGGGCGATGTAGGCGTAGAAGGGGTCGATCACGTCGTTGATGATGATCCCGACGGTCCTGTTGGTGGCTCCGGCCAGGGCGCGGGCGTGGGCGTTGGCGACGTAGCCCAGCTCGGCGATGGCATGCTCGACCCGCTGGCGCGTGACCGCCGAGACCGGGTAGTTGCCGTTGATCACCCGGGACACGGTCGCGCTGGAGACGCCCGCGCGTTTCGCCACGTCGGCCATCGTCGCCAGGCTCGGCTCGGTCACCGGCACCTCCTCGCTGTCGATCATGCCATTCGGTCGAGCTCGCCGCGATCGATCTCGTGCAGCAGCGGCAGCCCGGCGGCGTAGCGGGCGATCTCCCCGAGCGTGGACTCGGCCAGCCTGCCGAGCTCGTTGCCCTGCGCGCCCGCCAGATGGGGGGTCACGAACGCGTTGGGCAGGTCGAACAGCGGATGGCCGGCCGGGAGCGGCTCGGGGTCGCTGACGTCGAGTATCGCGTCGAGCCGGCCGCTGCGCACCTCCTTGACCAGCGCGTCGGTGTCGACCAGGCCGCCGCGGGCGGTGTTGACGACGACGGCGCCGTCGCGGAGCATCGACAGCCGCCTGGCGTCGAGCATGCGGCGGGTCTCGCGGGTCTCGGGGGCGTGCAGGCTGACCACGTGCGACCGCCTGACCAGGGTGTCGAGGTCGACGGCCGTGCCGCCGAGCTCGGCGATCCCGGCGGGGTCGGCGTACGGGTCGTAGACCAGCACGTCCACGTCGAGGCCGCCGAGGAGCCCCATGACGCGCCGGCCGATCCTGGACAGCCCGACCAGGCCGACCGTGATGCCGCGGGTGCCGAGCCAGGGCAGGCCGGAGAAGTCGCGCCGGGTGCCGCGCTCCCGGTAGCGGCGGGCCAGGGTGAAGGCCCGCTTGGCGCCGAAGACGATGGCGGCGAAGGTGAACTCGGCGACGGGCACCGCGTTGGCGTCGGCCGCGCTGCAGACCCGGACGCCGCGTTCGAGGACGGCCGGGTCGAGGAAGGTCTTGACCGTGCCCGCCGCGTGCGCGACGAGGCGTAGGCCGGGGGCGCGATCGAGCAGCCCGGCGTCGATCTTCGGGCAGCCCCAGCCGGTCACCATGACCTCGGCCCCGGCCAGCGCGCGCAGGGCGTCCGGCGAGCTGACCTCGTGCAGCACCTGGTCGTGGAGCTCGGTCAGCTCACCGAGGCGGCGCAGGGCCTCGTGCCCGAACACCTCCTCGCGCACCCCAGGCGCCATCGCCAGCACGGCGCGCGGTCTCGGCCGGGTGTGCGGAGGTCTCACCGGCGCCTCTTGTCTGCCCACGTCCATCTCCCGATAGTAAGCGCGTTCTACGCACTGCTGCGGCACGCTAGGGCTTTACCTGCGCAAAGGTCAAGGAGCTGAGCCGAGAACGGCACGACTTCCGGCTAGGGGCTTGACGAAGCATGAAAGCGCTTACTAGCTTCCTCGCCAACTGGAAGGACCCAGCGCATGACCGCTACCCTCGACGCCCCCCGTGCCGGGACAGCGTCGTCGTCCGGCGAGAGGCCGCGCAGGCTCTCGCTGTGGCGACGCCTCCGGCGCGACCGGGTGATGCTCCTGCTGACGCTGCCCGGGCTGATCTATTTCCTGGTCTTCCACTACGGGCCGCTGTTCGGCTACGTGGTCGCGTTCAAGGACTACCAGCCCTACATCGGCTTCATCGACAGCGCCTGGGTGGGGCTGCGGAACTTCGCCACCGTCTTCGGCGACCCCGGCGTCTGGAACGCCCTCGGCAACACCCTCAAGATCACCCTAACCCAGCTCGTGCTCTTCTTCCCCGCACCGATCGCCCTCGCAGTGCTGCTCAACAGCGTGGTCAGCGACAGGGTGCGCAGGTTCGTGCAGAGCGTGGTCTACCTGCCGCACTTCATCGGGTGGGTGATCATCGTCTCGGTGTTCCAGCAGATCCTCGGCGGCGCGGGCGCGCTGCCGAACTTCCTGCAGAGCGCCGGCCTGCCGCGCTACGACATGATGACCGACCCCGACGTCTTCCCGCTGCTGGTGACGTTGCAGGTGATCTGGAAGGACGCCGGCTGGGCGACGATCATCTTCCTCGCCGCCCTGCTCGCCATCAACCAGGACCTGTACGAGGCCGCCGCCATGGACGGCGCGGGCCGCTGGCGCCGCCTGTGGCACGTCACGCTGCCCGGCATCACGCCGATCATCATCCTGCTGCTGATACTCAACCTCGGCAGCATCCTGTCCGTCGGCTTCGAGCAGATCCTGCTCCAGCGCGACAACGTCGGCCCCGAGGCGGGCGAGGTGCTGGACACGTTCGTCTACTTCAACGGCGTCAAGGACGGCCAGTGGGGACCCGCGGCCGCGGTCGGCCTGGTCAAGACCATCGTCGGCACCGCGATGGTGCTCGGCGCGAACAAGGTGGCCCACCTGTTCGGCCACGAGGGGGTGTACCGCGGTGGCGACAAGTAGCCGGCCGGCCTGGATGGAGCGGCCCTCCGCGCCCGGCCTGATCCTCAAGGGCGCGATCCTCACCGCGGTCGTCCTGCTGGTGGCCTACCCCTTCGTCGGTGTCATCGGCACCAGCCTGTCGGCCGAGTCCGACATCGCGCGGGCGGGCGGGTTCGTGCTGGTCCCGTCCACGCCGAGCCTGGCGGCGTACTCGACGATCCTCAGCGGCGGGGTGGTGACGCGGGCGCTGCTGGTCAGCGTGCTGGTGACGGCCGTCGGCACGCTCGCCAGCATGCTCGCCACCATCGGCATGGCGTACGGGCTGAGCCGCCGCGAGGTGACCGGCTCGCGCTGGATCCTGATGGTCGCCCTGCTGACCATGCTCTTCAACCCGGGCCTGATCGCCAACTTCCTGCTGGTCAAGCAGGTCGGCCTGATCGACTCGTTCGGCGCGCTGATCCTGCCGAGCCTGGTGAGCGCGTTCAACCTGGTCGTGCTGCGCTCGTTCTTCATGGGGCTGCCGCGCGAGCTGCTGGAGAGCGCCCGCATCGACGGCGCGGGCGACTTCGGCATCCTGGTCAGGATCGTGCTGCCGCTGTCGAAGGCGGTGCTCGCGGTGATCTCGCTGTTCTACGCCGTCGGCTACTGGAACGCCTTCTTCAACGCCCTGCTCTACCTCGACGACTCCGACAAGTTCCCGCTCCCGCTGATCCTGCGCACGTTCGTCCTGCAGGGCCGTTCGATGGAGACCGTGACGGCCGCCGAGGCGCCCGCGCCCGTGCAGGCGGTCCAGATGGCCGTGCTCGTGGTGGCGATCGTGCCCATCCTGCTCGTCTACCCCTTCCTGCAGCGCTACTTCACCAAGGGCGTGCTCACCGGCGCCGTCAAAGGCTGACCCCCCAACCCCCCAAGGAAGATCCCATGAGAGAAAGCGTCTCGCGCCGAGGTTTCCTCCGGCTCGGCGCCGCCACGGCGGCGGGTGTCGTCGCCTCCTCCGCCCTCGCGGCCTGCGGTGGCGGGTCCGCCGCGCCCGCCGCCAAGGCACAGGGGCTGACCATCAAGCTGCCGACGTACACGCCGCCGGCCGGCACGCTCACCCCCGACCTGCCCGGCAGCCCCACGGGCGTGCCCGAGGGCTACTTCACCTATCCGGACAAGCTGTTCAGGGCCGTCGCCAAGCCGCCGATGTCGGGCGGGACCGTGAAGATCGCGGTGCAGACGTTCCTGCCGCCGCCGCCCGGCCGCGCGGAGAACCCGGCGTGGCAGGACGTGGAGAAGCGGCTCGGCGGGACGGCCGACGTGCAGGCGGTCTCGTCCGACGACTGGCCGACGAAGTTCAACACGATGGTCGCGGGCGGCACGTTGCCCGACATGTTCACCTACATCCAGTCGCAGGGGGTGAACAACCTGCCCGCGTTCGCGGCCAGCCAGTGCACCGACCTGACGGCGTTGCTCGGCGGGGACGCGGTCAAGGAGTACCCGAACCTGGCGGCGATCCCGCAGGTGTTCTGGAAGCAGGGCATCGTCGGCGGCAAGCTGTACGGCATCCCCATCCCGCGCAACATGGTCGGCGGGCTCGGCTTCTACCGGGCCGACGTGTTCGCGAAGGCGGGCGTCACCGACCTGGCGCAGATCTCCGACATGGACCGCCTGTTCGAGCTGCTCAAGGAGGTGACCAGGCCCAAGGACAACCAGTGGGGCGTGCTCACCATGGTCGGCGGCGTGTACGGCCTGTCGATCTTCTCGCAGCTGTTCGGCGCCCCCAACGGCTGGCGGCTGGAGAACGGCGGGCTCGTCCACGCCATCGAGACCGAGGAGTACAAGGCGGCCGTCGAGTACGTCCGCAAGCTCCGCGAGGCGGGCGTCATCTACCCCGGCTCGGAGGGCTTCGACGGCCTCAAGCGCAAGAACGAGTTCAACTCCGGCCACGCCGCGATGGTCTACGACGGCCTGCCCGCCTACCTCGGGCCCACCGGCTACCTGCAGACGTCCAAGAAGATCGACCCGGCGGCCGATCCGCGGCCGCTCACGCCGGTCGGCCCGAAGGCCAAGGCGTTCCTCAACAACATCGTCGTCTCGATCACCATGCTGAAGAAGAGCGACGAGCAGCGGGCCAAGGAGCTGCTGCGGGTGGCCGACTTCTTCGCCTCGCCGTTCGGCAGCGAGGAGTACACGCTGTTCAACTACGGCCTGGAGGGCACCGACCACACGCGCGACGCCAAGGGCGCGCCGGTGCTGACCGAGCAGGGCGGGCGGGACACCGCCGTGCCGTGGAAGTTCGTCGCCGCGCCGACGCAGGCGCTGTTCGACTCCTCCTCGAAGGAGGCCGTGAAGATCATGCACGACGCGATCGGCAAGATGATCGCCGTGGGCGTGGAGGACCCGACGGTCGGGTTGTACTCCCCCGCCAACGAGAACAAGTACGAGTCGCTGTACACCATGCGCACCGACCGCGTGACCTCCATCGTGGCCGGGCGGGCGCCGCTGAGTGACCTGGACAAGCTGGTCAAGGACTGGCGGGCGCAGGGCGGCGACCAGGCACGCGCCGAGTTCGAGGAAGCACTCAAGCAGTCACCGAAGGCGGGCTGACCATGAAGCGGACCGTCATCGCCCTCGTCGCGGCCGCGCTGCTCGGCACCGCCGCCGCCGTACCCCCGTCGCCGGGCTCGCCCGGCCTCGGCGACCCGCTCTTCCCGACGCTCGGCAACGGCGGCTACGACGTGCGCCACTACGACGTCTCCTTCGACTTCACCCCGGTCACCTACGACTTCTCCGGCGTCGTACGGTTCACCGCGAAGGCCACCCAGGCCCTGTCGTCCTTCAACCTCGACACCGACGGGCACGTGATCGACGCCGTCACCGTCGACGGCGAGCCCGCCACCTGGGCGCTCTCCCCCGGGCAGAGCGGTCAGGAGCTGACCGTCACGCCCGCCGAACCGCTGCGCGAGCACGTCCCGTTCGAGGCCGAGGTGCGCTTCCACGGCAACGGCAAGGCGCCGCGCGCGGGCCTGACCGGCTGGCGTTTCGGCCCCGACGGCGGGTTCGCCGCCGCCGCGCAGTCCAGCAGGGCCGACACGTTCTTCCCCGTCAACGACCACCCGTCGGACAAGGCCACCTGGACCTTCCGCGTCACCGCCCCGCAGGGGTACGTCGCCACCGCCAACGGCGAGCTGACCGGCCGCGACGGCGGCACGTGGACGTTCGAGGAGCGCGAGCCGATGGCCTCGGAGCTGATCGGCCTCGCCGTGGTCAAGGGCACGTACGTCTACGGCACCGGCCCGCACGCGCTCCCGCTGCGGCACGTCGTCCCGCAGGGCCAGGAGGCCAGGTACGCGCCGATCGCCGCCGAGACCGGTGCCCAGATCGCCTGGGCGGAGGCCAGGTTCGGCCGGTTCCCGTTCTCCACGTACGGGGTGCACATCTACCCGGGGTACAGCGACGCGCTGGAGAACCAGACGCTGTCGCTGTTCGGCACCGGGTGGTTCGACCGGCCCACGTACTCCAACACGATGGTGCACGAACTCGTCCACCAGTGGTTCGGCGACTCGGTGACCCCCGCCACGTGGCAGGACGCCTGGCTGAACGAGGGCCCGGCCGTCTACTACGCGGCCGTGTGGGCGCAGGAGCACGGCGGTCAGCCGCTGGCCGACAAGATGCGCGGCGTGTACGCCAAGCTCGACGAGGTCCGCGCCAAGGACGGCCCGCCCGGCAGGCCGAAGGGCCTCGGCGGCTACAACATCTACGACGGCGGCGCCCTCGTCCTGTACGCCCTGCGCACCGAGGTCGGCGAGGAGACGTTCGACCGGATCATGCGCCGGTGGGTGCAGCGCAACAAGGACGGCAACGCCTCCACCGAGGACTTCATCGCCCACGCCGCCGCCACCGCCCACCGTCCCGCCCTGGACGGATTCCTGCGCGCCTGGCTCTTCGGCACCCAGAACCCCCCGCTGGAGGGAATGTGAACGCCGCGATCGCCCTCGCCCTGGCCCTGGCCCTGGCCCCCGCGACCCTCGCGGCCGCCCCGGCCCCGAAGGTCTTCCACGTCGCCCCGGACGGCCGGTCCGCGGCCTGCAACCAGGTCAACCCGTGCTCCCTGGAGACCGCGCGGGACAAGGTCCGCGAGGCCCTGGCCGGCGGCATGGACCGCGACGTCGAGGTCCGCCTGGCGGGCGGCGTCTACCGGATGGCCGCGCCGCTCGTCCTGGACCGGCGCGACTCCGGCCCCGACGGGCACACGGTGACCTGGACCGCCGCCCCCGGCGCTCGTCCGGTGCTGTCCGGCGGCGTGCCGGTCACCGGCTGGCGGCAGGAGGGACGCCTCCAGGTCGCGCCCGTTCCCGAGGGCCTCTCGCCCCGGCAGCTCTTCGTCGGCGGCGTACGCGCGGTCCGGGCACGCGGCGGGTCGTGCCCGGCCTCGACCTGCGACGCGACGAAGACGGGCATGACCGGCGCGGTGAAGAGCGGGGTCGCGGGCTGGGCCGACCCGGCGAACGCCGAGGCGGTCATCAAGGTCAGGTGGCGGAACTACCGCTGCAGGATCGACCGCGTGGACGGCGACGTGATCACCTTCGTCCAGCCGTGCTGGACGAACTCCGCGAGCGGCACTGGCCGCACCGGGCCCGCGTGGGACTCGACGACGGTCGACTCCTCCCGGTACTCCAAGGTGTCCTTCTTCGAGAACGCCGCCGAGCTGCTCGACGAGCCGGGCGAGTTCGTCTTCGACCGGACCGCCCGTACCGTCTCCTACCTGCCCCGGACGGGCGAGCGACTGGACGACGTGATCGCGCCCGCCACCGAGACGTTGCTGCGCCTGGAGGGCTCGAGCCGGGTCAGGATCGCCGGGCTGGGCTTCGAGCACGCCGCCTACCGGCAGCCGGACACCGCCGAGGGGTACGCGGGCACGCAGGGCGGCCTCACCCTGACCGGCGCGACCGGCCCCGAGGACCACGCCGGCCGCTTCTACACCAAGCCGGCCGCGGCCGTCGTCGTGCGCGGCGGCCGGGACGTGACCGTCGACGGCGCCGCGTTCGCGCGCCTCGGCGGCGCCGGCGTGATCCTGGAGGGCGGCACCAAGGACTCGGCGGTCACCGGCTCGGCGTTCACCGATCTGTCGTCGGGCGCGGTCTACGTCGGCGACACCGACCCCAATCCCCCGGCCGAGCTGCGCGGCGAGCGCAACACGGTGGCCCGCAACACCATCACCTGGACCGGCCGCGAGTTCACCGACGCGGTGGGCGTCTGGGCGGGCTACGAGTCCGGGCTGCGCGTGGACCACAACACGCTGGAGAAGCTGCCGTACTCGGGCGTGTCGGTCGGGTGGGGCTGGAACCAGCCGGTGGCCCAGAACCCGGACATGCGCGACAACCGGATCACCGGCAACAGGATCGTGGACGCCATGATGGTCGCCGAGGACCAGCACGACGGCGGCGCGATCTACACCCAGGGCCCGCAGCCCGGCACGGTGATCTCCGGCAACTACCTCAACCGGTCGGCGTACGGCAACACCGAGCGCGACGGCAACGGCGTCTACCTCGACGAGCAGAGCTCCCACGTCACGGTCGAAGGCAACGTGATCACCCGCGTCGGCTACAAGTGGATCTCCAACTGGGCCGGGTACGGCATCGACAACCTCGCGACCGGCAACTGGACCGACACCACCGCGCCGGAGCTGTCCGGCCGCGGCTCGCGGCAGGTGGACAACCACACCGCCCTGGAACGGCTGCCCGACGCGGCGCTCGCCGTCGCCGCGGCGGCGGGCGCGAGCCCCGGCCCGGTCGAGCAGCTTGAACCCGACCTGGCCAGGACGGGCAGCGCCACCCAGTCCGCCACCGAGGGCGCCGCGGCGGCCGCCGACGCCCTCGACGGCTCCACGGTGACCGACACCAGGACGACGTCCGCGCCCGGCTCCTGGTGGCAGGTCGACCTGGGCGGCCTGCACCGGATCGGCACGGTGGAGATCTGGAACGACGCCTCCATGACCACGGCCGACACCGAGCTGCTGGTCTCGGCCACGCCCGACTTCGCGCAGGCCACGCGGGTGCCGCTGCCGGGCCGGGCGCTGCGCCCGTCCGTGGTCGCGGTGGACGCCGAGGGCCGGTACGTGCGGATCCAGCGGACCGGCACCGGCAGGATCGGCCTGTCTGCCGTCATGGTGCACCCATGAGCTGGTTCACGCAGGCCCGGTTCGGCCTGTTCATCCACTGGGGCATCTACGCGGCGGCCGCCCGCCACGAGTGGGTGCAGTCGTACGAGAAGATGGACGACGAGCGCTACCGCCGCTACTTCGACCACTTCGACCCCGACCTCTACGACCCGGCCGCCTGGGCCGACGAGGCCGTCAACGCCGGGATGAAGTACCTGGTCGTGACGAGCAAGCACCACGACGGCTTCTGTCTGTGGGACTCCGGCCTGACCGGGTTCAAGGCCCGCCGCGACCTGCTCGCCCCCATGCTCGACGCCTTCAGGGAGCGCGGCCTGCGTACCGGCCTGTACTACTCCCTGCTCGACTGGCACCACCCCGACTTCCCCAACGACCTCTACCACCCCCGCCGGGAGGAGGACCTCGGCGAACGCGACATCACCACATACGCCGACTACCTGCACGGCCAGGTCCGCGAGCTGCTGACCCGCTACGGCCGCATCGACACGATGTGGTTCGACTTCTCCTACGCCGGGCGCGGGTTCGGCGCCAAGGGCCCCGACGAGTGGCGTTCGGCCGAGCTGGAGCGGATGGTCCGCGAGCTGCAGCCGGGCATCCTCGTCAACAACCGGCTCGGGCTCGGCGGCGGCGACTTCACCACGCCCGAGCAGGTCATGCCGCCCGGCGGCGTGCCCGGCCACCGGCCGTGGGAGGCGTGCCAGACGCTCAACGGCAGCTGGGGATACCACCGCGACAACCAGGACTGGAAGCCGGTCGAGCTGCTGGTGAAGATGCTGGTCGACACCGTGTCCAAGGGCGGCAACATGCTGCTGAACGTCGGCCCGAACGCCCGGGGCGAGTTCGAGCCGCGCGCCCTGGAACGGCTGCGCGGGATCGGCGCGTGGATGCGCCTGCACGCCCGGTCCATCCACGGGGCCGGGCCCGCGGAGTTCGAGGCCCCGCCCGACTGCCGCTACACCCGGCGCGGCGACCGGCTCTACCTGCACCTGCTGTCGTGGCCGATGCAGCACGTGCACCTGCCCGGCCTCGGCGGCCGGGTGGCCTACGCCCAGTTCCTGCACGACGCCTCGGAGGTGCCGTTCGTCGAGATCGACCCGAAGGAGCCGTTCCACCACTACCTGCGCGGCCTGCCGGAGGACACCCTGACCCTGCGGCTGCCGATCACCCGCCCCGACGTGACGATCCCGGTCGTCGAGCTGTTCCTGAGGCCCTAGTGCTGCGTTCCTCAAAGGTGTAGGTGAACCGTCGGCGTAGCTGTCGTGGTGGCGGTGGTGTCCACGTTCATGGGGGAAGCCCCCAGCTCGGCATCTTCGCATGGCCGTGCACGGCCACCGGCACCATGACTGGCACTTTCCAGCCCGCCCAGCACCACGACGACGGTCAGCAGGACCACCAGCGGCGAGCCGCCGGAGGGAAGAGCCGAGGTGTAGGAGAAGACCGGCCATGCCGCCAAGGAGATGACCAGGCCGTTGACCGCAGGCAGAACCGTCGCCCACAGCAGCGCGTAGCCGATCTCGCGCCAGGCTGCCGGGTTCGCGAAGGAGGTCGACGCTCTCGCCTCGGTATGGTGATCATCGCCGGCCACCGCGACGCCGCCGGGCAGACCGGTCAGCAGGTAGGCGAGCGTCACGGCCGACGACTTGTCAGGGTTCTTACCGATGAAGACCCGCTGCGGGCTCGCGGTGCGGGGATCGAGGGTCGTCACGAGGTGCTCCGATCCTGCACGCGAAGACCGGCTTTCAGGTGCCAGCCGGTGAGCTGGAGCAGGCGTCGCACCTGCGGAGAGGGCGAGCGTAATGTCAGAACCTGGCCGTCGCGCATGCCGGCGGCGGCGGTGACCAACGCGCGCAGCCCGCCGACGTCGCAGAACACCAGGCCGCTCAGATCGACGCAGAAGCTGCCACCTCTCGCCATCGAGGCCAGCGCCCTGGTCAGGGCAGGCAAGGTGGCGTAGTCGAGCTCGCCTTCGATCCGCAGGCCCGCGGGATCGACGAGCGGCGTAAGGCGCAAGGGCGGATCGGCGACCGTGTCAGGCGTGCGAATGCCGGCTGCGTCCGCGCTGTCCATGCTGACTCCTACGGGCGGGGAGTACGGAATAGGGTGGCCGCGAGTGTGAGGCGGCCATGAACACGTGGGGCTGGCGCCAGCGCGAGTGGAGCAGTCCGGTGCGCTGTACTGATCTGAACCGCACCGACTTTCTTGGAGGCCCTGAAGCCAGCATGATCGTGCTGGCGGAAGGGAGAATCACACGCGATGCCAGCCCCCAGGAAGTACCCGCAGGAAGTACGTGAGCGCGCGGTGCGGATGGTGTTCGAGGTCCGCGAGCAGACCGGCAACGCGCCAGGCGCCATCGCCCGGGTCGCCCAGCAGCTCGGCGTCCACCGCGAAGCGTTGCGCAGCTGGGTCCGGCAGGCCGAGGTCGACGGAGGACAGCGGCCGGGCACCTCGACAGCCGATGCGCAGAGGATCGCCGAGCTCGAACGGGAGATCCGTGAACTGCGCCGGGCCAATGAGATCCTGAAGTCGGCGGCCGCTTTTTTCGCCCGGGAACTCGACCCCCGACCGCCCAGATAGTCGCCTTCATCGACGCCCACCGCGACGAATTCGGTGTCGAACCGATCTGCCAGGTGCTCGATCTCGCGCCGGCGACGTACTACGCGGCCCGCAACCGGCCGCCCTCGGCCCGGCAGCGACGCGACGAGCAGCTGTCGGCCGAGATCATCCGGCTGTGGAACGACAACTTCGAGGTGTACGGGGTGCGCAAGATGTGGAAGGCGCTCAACCGCCAGGGCGTGGCCGTGGCCCGCTGCACGGTCGCCCGGTTGATGCGCAGGTTAGGGCTGTCCGGCGCGGTCCGGGGCGATCACAAGCGCCGCACCACCATCGCTGAGCCGCTGTGTCCGCGGCCGGCCGACCTGGTCGAGCGGGACTTCGCCGCGCCGGCGCCGAACCGGCTGTGGGTGGCCGACCTGACCTACATCCACACCTGGGCCGGGTTCGTCTACGCCGCGTTCGTCATCGACGTCTACTCGCGGATGATCGTCGGCTGGCGGCTGACCGACCACCTGCGTACCGACCTGCCACTGGACGCGCTGGAGATGGCCCTGTGGCGCCGCGGCGGCCAGACCGACACGCTGAACGGGCTGGTGCACCACTCCGACCGCGGCTGCCAATATCTATCCATCCGCTACACCGACCGGCTCGCCGACGCCGGCGCGGTCAGCTCGGTCGGCTCGCGCGGGGACAGCTACGACAACGCCCTGGCCGAGAGCACCATCGGACTGTACAAGACCGAACTGATCCACCGCCGCGGCCCGTGGAAGGGCCTGGACGACGTCGAACTCGCCACCATGGAATGGGTCGACTGGTACAACAACCGCCGACTCCACAGCGCCTGCCAGGACCTTCCACCCGCCGAATACGAAGCCCTCTACCGCGCAGAGATCAACTCAGCTACTCTCACCCCAGCCACATAACCCGGTCTCCAACAAACCCGGCGCGGTTCAATCATCCCGTGGCTCGGCCAGGTGGAAAGCGGCAATCTGCCCCGCGCTTGTCATCAGCCGTGATCACCGGCCGGCGCCGGCGGGGTGACGCGAGTGGTTTGACGCCACATCGCTCGTGGCGTGTGATGGGAACCACTGGGGCGCTCTCCCGTTGTCCTCGGCCGCCTCTGGAGCCGACCGGCCGGCGGCATCGGATCGCGCTCAGGGGTCAAGGACGGCATGGTGAATGGCATGACTGCTCGACCTGCGCGGCCGCCGGGTCCGAACGACGGCGTGGATCAGGCCCTGGCCGACGTCTTGACGGCGCTCGGCACGGCCTCGCGCGCCCTCGCCGTTCAGCATGCGACGAACATGGCCTGCCGTGGTGACCGGCAGCGGCTGGCCATCTGTTTGGAGGCGATGGGACCTGGCCGCCTCGCCGAGGTGGCCGCCGCCGCCCGGCTGCTGAGCGCCGCGGCCGAGCAGGCGCTCGCCAGGAGGAATCCGTAGCGGTCGGGCAGCGCCGGTCGGCCGGCGCCGGCCCCTTCACGTCTCGCGCGACGATGGGCCGACACAAAAAAGCCCCGCGCCATGACGCGAGAATGTTCTCGCACGCCACAGCACAGGTTGAGCTTTTCGCGATGTTCAGCCGGTGATCAGCTCTTGTCGCGAATCACGTCGTAGTCGGAGAACTTGATCGGGCCTTCGCACAGTTGGACCATGTGCGCGTTGAACCGGCCGGTCTCCGGCAGCTTGCTGTTACGCTGGGCCTCCTCGTAGGAGGAGAATTCGACGAGGGCCACGTAGTGATCGGGGCGATCGCGGTGCTTCGCCACGACCTCGCGCTTCACGTGGCGTTTTCCCTCGGTCTGCGCCCGCCACTCGTTCATGAGCGACTCGACTTCCGTGGCGCGTTTGGTGCTGAATTCCAGAATCTGTACGAAGCTCATGAGAGCCTCCCCTTTTCTTTGCTTGCATTCCTCATTCAATACCCTGCCGGAATAAATAGCAAGGAGATTTCGCATAAATGAGCGGTATCCGCTCTCGGCATAAGCGACGGAAGGTCTGCGTCGTGTGAAATATCCGGCCGATTTCGCGGGTCCGGCCGCTCCCAGCGTCGCGATCCGCGTGATCCGGCGGCCTCTCGTGAAATCGCCCGCAGGCCCGCCATCGCCGCAACTGATGAGGCTGACTGGGACTGCGTCTTCTCACCGGCCCGGCTGAGCACGTTGACTGGCAAGTGACCAGCCGGCGCACCTTGCGTCGCTGGCACCGTGAGGGGGTCGTCATGACCTTGGACGCACAGGGAACGGACGCGACCGACCGCGCCTGCCTGAACGGTCAGACCCCGCGCTGCGATCACATCGACCAACTCCCCCAGGTGCGGTACGGACCACCCGAATGCAGGCAATGCCTGGCCCTCGGCCAGACCTGGACGCGCCTGCTGGCGTGCCTGACCTGCGGCCGGGTCGCCTGTTCCGACAATTCCCAGCGCGGCCACGCCAAGGCCCACTACCAGGAGACCGACCACCCTGTCGCCGCCGCCCTGGGGTCGAGGCCGGCCTGGCGTTGGTGCTACGTGCACCGGCGGACCGTATAGATGGGAAGAAGGCTGCTTCATGGCTGTTTCTGAACGACCGGAGCAACGCCGGCGGGACTACGACGGAACCTCGCCCTTCCCCGGGGCCGGCGAGCACGTGCCGGCCGGGCGGCCACAGACCGCGCTGACCGGAGCGATCGTGATCGCGCCGTTCGCCGCGCTCGGTGCGGTGATCTATCTGGCGTGGGGGCACGGGGGGCGCGCTCACCGACCTGGCCCTGGCCGCCGCCTTCTACGTGGTGACCGGGCTGGGAGTGACGGCCGGCTTCCACCGACTGCTCACCCACGGCTCCTTCACCGCCCGGCCATGGTTGCGCGTGGTGCTGGCGGTCGCCGGGTCGATGGGCTTCCAGGGCGACGTGATCGACTGGGTGGCGGTGCACCGCCACCATCACGCCTTCACCGACCGGCCGGGCGATCCGCAATCGCCCTACCGGTACGGAACCAGCCTGCGCGGGCAGCTTCGGGGGCTTGCCCACGCCCACCTCGGCTGGCTGTTCACCGACGACCAGACGTCCGCCGAACGCTACGCCCCTCACCTGCCGGCAGATCCGGCCATGACCCGCGTGGCCCGCGCCTTCCCCGCGCTGTGCGGGCTGTCGCCGGCGCTGCCGTTCGCAGCGGGCTGGGTGATCGCCGGCACCCTGTACGGCGGCCTGACCGCCTTCCTGTGGGCCGGCCTGATCCGCATCGCGCTGCTCCAGCACGTCACCTGGAGCGTCAACTCCCTGTGCCACCTCATCGGCAGCCGGCCCTTCAAGACCCGCGGCCACGACCGGGCGACGAACCTGTGGCCGCTGGCCCTGCTGTCGTTCGGCGAGAGCTGGCACAACGGCCGCCACAGCGAGCCGACCTGCGCCCGCCACGGTCTCGACCGGGGCCAGATCGACCCGTCCAGCGGGGTTATCCGCCTGTTCGAACGGCTCGGCTGGGCGAGCGACGTGCGCCGGCCCGGTCCCGAACGCCTCCGGCGCCACCGTACCGGCCCGCTCTCACCGGCCGGAGACCGCCCCCGATACCCCACTGCTCATCAGTTCCTGTGATGACCGGCACGGCCATTGCTCGTTTCCCCCTCCCCAGCGGGAGCAGACACTGGGGCTCCAAGCCGCCTGACCGCGGCGGAGCAGCGAAGGAAGATCACAATGAGTTTACGTTGGGAAATCAGCAACAAGGTCCAGGCCTTCAAGGGCTGGGCCAGGCAACGCTTCGGCCGCGTCACCGGCAACCGGCGTCAGCAGGCCACAGGCAAGAGCGATCGGGTCGTGGGCAACCTGAAGCAGGCCGGCGACAAGGCCAGGGATGCCTTCAAACGCTGATCCCGCTTCGGCGAAGCGCCTTCCCCCGAAAAGATCACCTGCCGTAGGCGCCGGCCCCAATCCAGCAACCAGGGCCAGGAGCGCCTCCAGAAGCTCGGGCACCCACGGGGAACTTAGGGTGGGAGACAGCGGCCCGCATCGGCATCGCCCGGGAAGGGAAGGGTGGCGGCCATGGAGTTACGGCAGTTGCGCTATTTCGTGACGCTGGCCGAAGAGTTGCACTTCGGCCGCGCCGCCGCCCGCGAGCACATCGTGCAGTCCGCGCTGAGCCAGCAGATCCAGCGGCTGGAACGCGAGCTCGGCGTGCGACTGCTGGACCGCAGCACCCACCACGTCGGCCTGACCCCCGCCGGCGCCGCCTTCCTCGTCGAGGCGCGCCAAATCCTCCACCACGTCAGCCGGGCCGCGCAGGCCGCGCGCAACGCCGCCGCGTCCGCGCCCACGCTGCGCGTCGGCATCATCGACGCCGGCTACGACACCATGCCGCAGATCCTGCGCGAACTCCAGGACAACCGTCCCGGCATCACGATCCACCAGATCGAAGCGGGCACCCCCGAGCAGTACCGGCAACTGGCCGACGGCCGCCTCGACATCGCCATCGGACACGCCTCCCAGACACCGGCCGAGATGACCTCCAAACTCGTCAGGCTCGATCCTCTCGGCGTGCTGGTCCCCGACGACCACCGCTTCGTCGTCCTCAACGGCGTACCCGTCGCCGCCCTCGCCGACGAACTGCTCCTGCTCGGCGAGGAATCGCAGACGCCGGAGCTCAACCAGTTCGTCCTCGCGCTGTGCCGCTCGGCCGGCTTCGAGCCCACTCTCTACGAAGGCACCGTCGAGAGCTCCCGGGCCGCCGCCGACCTCGTATTCCAGCACCGCTGCGTGCACTGCGTCCCCTCCTCCTTCCGCTCCTCCAACCGGCCCGGCACCACCTGGCGGCCCCTGACCGACCCTGCCACGCACTATCCCTGGTCCTTGCTGTGGCACGACGCCAATCCCTCCCCGCACATCGCCACCCTCCTCGACACCGCCCGGCACCTGGCCGAACAGCTCGCCTGGCTAGAACCCGTCGCCCCGGCCACCGAACCGCCGTCCGGCGAAGACGCGCCGGCAGCCATCAGCAGCCGCAGCGACGAGGCTGTCTGACGCGCGCGGGCCGGGCGGCGAGGTGTGCAGCCGCGGTGTGCGTGAGAAGGCGAATCGATGTCTGGCAACGCGTGAGGCACCTCAACCTGCTCGGCATCCCGCCCGACACCCAGCCTGCCGCCGACAAGGCGCTCGGCATGGCCACCCGGTGCCGCAGCCGCACCCGTCCTGGCGACATCCTCGCCGCCGCGGACCACGACAACCCCGCCGAGCAGGAACTGAGCCTGGCCGGCTGGGACAACGCAGGCGGGGACACCCAAGAGCCCGCCCGCCGCGACACCGCGCCGTGACCACCTGACAGCGACGGTCAAGCCGTCCATGAACGGCGGCTGGACCTGTCGCGGGCGCGACGACACTCAGCCGGTCCGGCAATTCATGACTACCGGCCTGCCGGGTCCACACAGGTCATCGCGGGGTCGGCGGTGATCAGCTCCCGTGATGAGCTTTGCTGCGAACGCCCCTGTCCGTCTCCGGGCAGACGGGCTTGACTGGCGCTGTCCGGTCACCTGCCTTCAGGCGGGACGCGCCGGCGATATCGGGATGGAGGCGATCATGTCCACCGAGGCCGTCATGCGGGTGGCTCTCATCGTGGGGGTGATGGCCATGGTTCCGGCCATCGGCTTCTTCTTGCTGCGCAGACGTCGAGATCGCCTTCGCGAGCGATTCGGGCCCGGCTACGAGCGCATGGCCGCCGCGGCGGGCGATCGGCGGGCGGCCGAGCGTGACCTGCGAGCCCGCCGGGCGCGATCAGGGCCACTCGACGTACGGCCGCTCGATCCCGAGGCGCGCCGCGGCTACGCCGGCCGATGGGCCGCGGTGCAGGAGCGTTTCGTGAACGAGCCGAGTCCCGCTGTCTGCGAGGCCGATCTGCTGGTGCGGGCTGTCATGGCCAAGCGCGGATACAGCACCGAGGACTTCGCGCAGCAGGTCTCGGATTTGTCGCTGCGCCACAGCCGCACTCTGGAGCACTACCGCCAGGCCCACGAGATCAGCGGGCGCACCGGGGACGGGTGGGTGCCGATACACGAACTGCGGCAGGCCATGACGCACTATCACGCTCTGTTCGACGACCTCATCGGCGGCGACCAGTGGCCCCTGGAGGCTCGGCCGCTCGGGCACCCCTGACACGCCCATCTGGAGCTGCGGGTTTCCGCCAGTAAGGTCATGGGCGCTCAGGAGGTCGAGGGACGGAACCACGATCGATGAGTCCACGCCGTGGTCGTGCCGTGGAAACACACTGAGGTGCCAGACCGACGGGTTGCCTCATCAGGAGAGATCAAGCCGCCCTCTCACCGCTGACGGATCCTCAGGCAGGACGGCCAAGGAGAGCGGCGCCGACGAGAGCCATGAGGAACCCATCGCCCTTGCTGGCGATGCCGTTTCGGAGCGGCTTCGCCACGGTGGACACCTCGGGCCACTGGCTGTTCTTCATCGCGTTGACAGGGTCGGCCACCGCGTCGCTCTGTTTCGTCACACCCGCCGTTCAACACCGGCTGCTGTTTCGTACCGGGCTGAAGGAAAAGATCGTGCACCGGGCCAACGAGCTGGGCCTGGCCGGCGCCGCGGCGCCGGCGACCTGCTGGCTGTGGCTCCTGCAGCCGATCATCGACCTGCGCCGCCAGGCGACGGCCACGCAGCGGCAGGCGGCAGATGAGGTGGAGTAGCGGGTTCGGGGGCTCGCCCAGCTGATCGCGATCGCCGTACAGAAGCATCTGCCGAATTCCGGTGATCTCCAGGAGGACGGCGAGGACCACGGGCCCACCTCGTCGAAGATCAGCCTTTTCGACGGTGGCTCTCCGACACGTCCCTGGCTCGAGGGCGGGAATCGCGCCATCACCCAACAGTGGGGAAAGGTTGCCGTACATGGATTCACCTCAGGAGCGGCTGTTGAGATTGGTGCCACCGATCTTGGCGAGGATGGCCGCGTGGTGCGCATGCCTGATCGTCATGGGCATCGTGGCCAACTTCGTGTTCGGCTTCGTGGCGACGATGCGCATCCTCGCCCTGCCGGTGGCGGTCGCCGTGCTGCTGACCGCGCTGCTGTTCCCGCTCACCCGACACCTGCGCGCGTCAGGGCTGCGGGCGATCTACGCCACCTGGATCACCATGCTCGTCGCCCTCGCTGTGCTGAGCGGGACGGGCTGGATCATCGGCGTGCGGGCCAACGAGGAGTTCCCCGGCCTGGTGACACAGGTCAGGCAGACGGCCAAGACGGTGGAGGGCTGGCTCTACACCGGCCCTCTGCACGTGAAGCCCGTTCAGCTCAGCGGCTGGGTGGACGAGATCGCCAAGCTGGTCACCGAGCGGCAGCAGCAGATCACCTCGACGGTTCTGGCGGGGACCGTGGTGGTGGTGGAGGCGCTGGCCTCGATCGTGCTCCTGCTGTTCGTGACGTTCTTCCTGCTCAAGGACGGTGACCAGATCTGGTCCTGGTTCCTCAAGGGGTTCGGCCGGATGGCGCCGCGGGTCGACCGGGCCGGGCGGACCGCCTGGACCACGCTGTCGCACTACGTGCAGGGCACGGTCGCCGTGGCCGCAGTGCACGGCGTGCTCATGGGCGTGGTGCTGGCCGTCATGGGAGTACCGCTGTGGGCGGCACTGGCCGTACTGATCTTCCTGGCCAGCTTCGTCCCGATCGTCGGCATCCTCTTCGCCGGCGCGGTCGCGACGCTGGTCACGCTCGGCGCGAAGGGCCCGATCTACGCGCTGATCTTCGTCGGCATCCTGATCGTCGAGCAGCAACTGGAGAACCACGTGCTCCAGCCGCTGATCGTCGGCCGGGTGCTGCACTTCCACCCGCTGGCGATCATCATCGTGCTGGCCGTCGGCGGCATCCTGGCCGGGATCGCGGGCGCGGTCGTGGCCGTGCCGATCACCGCCATCCTCTACCGGGCCGTGCCCGAACTCTTCAAGGACGACCCGCTCGCCCTCCCGGCGGGACCGGCACTCGGCGCAGGCGCACCAGCGGCCACCGGCAACCGCGGCGATGAGGCTGTCTGACGAGCCGGCCTCACCATTGGACGTGCCGTACAACCCCTTTTCTCCCTGATGATCGGTCCTGGAGATGACCCCTGCACCGTTGGCGGTGATCCTGGCGCCGGCGCTCGGCTACGTCTTGCCACGCCGCCGCCGGCAAGGCCCGCGCCGGCGCTTCGGCCCTGAACACGAACACACCCTGAACGAGCAAGACAGTCGTGGAGAGGCCGAGCAGGAGCTGCGTGCCGGGGAGAAACGCTTCGCCACCCTCGATGTCATCCCGCTCACCCCCCGCCTCCCGGCAGACCTACGCGGGGCGATGGACCCGGCAGCAGCTGACGGACCTGTCGGTGGTGCACGGCCGCGCCCTTCACCATCACCGGCAAGCCCATCGGATCAGCGAGCGCGCCGCCCCCGGCGACGCCTCCACCGAAGACCTGCGGCAGGCCATGGTGCACTACCGCGTCCTGTTCGAGGAACTCCTCGACAACGGCGACGAGCACCACCCGCAACCAGCCGAAACCCCCCACGAGCAACCAGCACTCGCCGACGAGCAGGCGAGCCGCTGACCGAGCGACTGGCCGCGTCTGGAGGCCACGATGAGGGTGAGGAGCGGCGTCAAGTCCGCGAGCCGCGCGGCGCCCACTGATGAGTCTGCCTGGTGTGCGGGACCCAACGCGTGGTGATCGCTTCTGGAGATGGATCCATTCCGAATCGCCTGTGTCTGTACGGCTCCCGTGGGTGTGCTCTGGAGGTGAAAGCGTTCGACCCCGGCCGCGGCGATCACGCAGCGGCCGGAACCCTGCTTCGACCGGTCCGGAAGACTGGTCCCGTGCGGACATCGACGCACCGCCAGAGGAGTGCCGCCATGGGCATCATCGCTCGGATCGTCCTCGGGCCGGTGCCCGCCGTGGCAGACCTGCTGCCCGGCGGATTCGACTTGCGCATCGTGGGCGTCATGCTGATGCTCGGTGGTGTCCTCGCTGTGTCGATTCTCCTGCTCCGCACCCGGTCGCGTTGGAGTGGGTCGACCGTCCGAAGCCGACAGGACGCCATGGACGACCTGGCCGGCCACAATGCCAGCCGGCGCGGCAGTCACGAGCCCGCGCCCGACGCCGACCTCCGCCGGCCACCCGGACAATCAGGCGCAACGGCCAGGCGGGACGGTTGAACAGGATTGCCCCTGAGAGGCGAACATGTCCACGATGACCACCATCGTCGCCATCGTGATGGTGGCGACGGTGGTCGCAGCCACCGGCTTCATCGTGGTGCGGCTGTGCTGGGAACGAATTCGCCGGTACCAGCCGCCGAGCACGGAGGAACAAATCAGTCATCGCGAGCTCGGCAAAGGGCGGCAAGCCGCTCATCACCGAGTCGCCGCAGACCTGGACGGCGACCCAGGAGCAGCTCGCCGTCGCGCCGGCTCTGGCTGTCCACGCGGCCGATCAGCTGATCACAGCCGTCCGGGACGAGCAGGGATATCACAGCAAGACACCCGAAACAGCTCATGAAAGGGCGAAGCGCCATGAACCTACGCACCGATGACGAACACCTCGATGAAGCGGCCGACCGGCCGACACCCCCGCCGGAGCCCGTGCCCAGCCCCGGCAATGACGGCAGGAACAGGCGGCCGCCACCGTCTGACAAGCTCGTCTACGGCCCGATGATCGGCCCGGCGATCCCGCCCGGCGCGTCAGCAGGGCCGTCCGAGCCGCTGCTCACCCCCGAGCCTGCCGGCTGACCGGCCCAGACGGGCCACCGGCTCAGGTTCCAGGTCGCCGGCCAAGCATCGCCTGCTCGAAGGCGTAGCCGAGGGCGGGTTCGCAGGCGTGATAGTCGTCGAGCCCGACCACGACCTCCCCGTGGACGGTGGGTCGGATCGGACGACGACCACCGGGCCGTGCGCGTGCCCGGCCACGTGGGTGCTCACCGAGCCCAGCACGGCCCCGGGGAAGCCGCCGAGGCCGGTGCCGCCGATCACGATCTCGGCGCAGTCACCGGCCCGGCTGCGCAACACCGCCGCGGCGGCGCCCTGAAGCAGCTCGCAGCCGACGTCGATGCCGGGCTGTCGCTTGCGCGCCGCCGCCTCGGCGTCGCTCAGCACGCTCTGCGCGCTGAGCATGATGACGTCGTCCTGGCCCGGGGTGGAGAATCTCGCGATCTCGTACGGCGAGCGGTCCACGGCGTGCACGATGCGGAGCCGGGCCGCCATGCGAGCGGCGTCGTCGGCCCACTCGACGGCCGAGGTGGCGGCATCCGAACCGTCGGCGCCCACGACGATGACACGATTCATGGCTACCCCAGATTTGTGCCGGCATTTTACTGATGACGTGAAGAACGAATGCACTGGACCGGGCCGGCACATTTAGGCGCCGTTGACGGTCGCCACATCAGCGCTTGAACATCCTCTTGGATTTCTCGCTGCGCCGCCCCGGATCATTTCCAGCCCGGTCGGCCATGCCTTTCGACTCCAGATGCTGGTTTCCGGTGGCACGGCCGAAGTAGAGCATGATCCAACTCCGGACCGCCCGCATCCTGGACTTGATCCTCCATGTCGGACTCATGGCGCCTCCCTTCTGCTGCTCTCGACCCCGGCACCAGGCTGCTCTTCCTGGCGGGAACAGACCACCGGCAATCATCGACCCGATTATCACCACAATCGATAACGCCGCCTGCCGGCGACATGATGTTTTTCCTTGCCTCGCAAAGCGAGGTAGAATAGCAAATACCGAGGACATTTCGAGCGTTGGCATCCAGGTTGGCGTCGCCCGCGGCGATATACCACTTCCGGCCCCGTGACGGGGGCCCGACAGGCCAGGCGATCACGATGACGACACCCCTCTTCCCGTCCAGCCCCGTTCTCGCGGCCGAGGCCGCCCCCAGGCTCAGCCTGAACACCGTCCTCGACCGGCGAGGCACCGTCGACGGGGCGTGGTGGCCGCGCACCCGTGACGCCGCCGCCGAACTGCCCGCCCTCATCTCCGCCGTCGACCAGCGGCTCGGCAGGGCAGTCCTGCGCGTGGGCCTGTATCTGGACGCCTGGGATCACATCCCGCGCCGCATCCCGGCCCGCGGCCGCCAGGTCAGAGTGGGCTGGTTCCGCAGCGCCGACCCGCACCTGATCACCCTGAGTATCGCCGGAACCGTCCCCATCACCCTGCTGGTCATCCCGCCCGGCACCGCGGACGGCCCAGCCACGGCCGCGCTGGCGTTCGCAGCCGCAGGCACGGCCGGCGTCCGTCCCGCCGACATCCTTCACCCCGCACACCCGGAGGAGGACTCACCCGGCCGGGACGACTCAGCCTCCTGGGAGAACGAGGGCGGCCGCATCACGACCTCCGTGCCGGCACGGCCCGTCACCATCTGACTCACGCCGAGCCGTCGTTCCCGGTGGACACAGACCTCCGATGAGACGGGGCACGGCTCGATCTCTCAGCGCGGATCCGACGGCGCGCTCATCCCCTCGCAAAACGAGCAGGTTCGCGTGTCCTGCCGGCGCCTGGCTCACAGCCGGCCCCGCGCCCGCAACAGACCTCTGCCGAAGAGACGTCCGCACCGCCTGGCGCTCCCCGAGCAGTGGCCATGCGGCCTCTTCCTACCTGCGACTCTCGGACAAGAAGGGAACTCGACCATGAGCTCGACAACCCCGTTGGCCATACAAGCCCCCACCCCCGCGGTCAGGCCGTACCCGATCCAGGTGCGCGCCCAGCAGGACGACCCTCTGTCACGCTGGCTGTGGCTGGTCAAATGGCTGCTGATCGTGCCACACGTGCTGATACTGATCCCGCTGTGGATCGCCTTCTGCGTGCTCAGCCTCGTGGCGCTGATCGCGATCGTGATCAGCGGCCGGTATCCGCGGCCGATCTTCGACTTCAACGTCGGCGTCATGCGGTGGAACTGGCGGGTGGGCTACTACGCCTACAACGCGCTCGGCACCGATCGCTACCCGCCGTTCGCGCTGCGTGAGATCCCCGGCTACCCGGCCGGGCTGAACGTCACGTACCCGACGCGGCTGCACCGCGGTCTCGTCCTGGTGAAGTGGCTCCTGGCCGTCCCGCACCTCCTGATCGTCGGGATCCTGTTCAGCGGCAGCGCCTGGATCGGCTGGCAGGCCGACGGCGACGCATGGGACTGGGGCGGCGGCGGTCTGGTCGCACTGCTCGTCCTGATCGCCGGGATCGCGCTCACCGTCACCGGCCGCTACCCCCGGCCCCTGTTCGACCTCATCCTCGGTCTGAACCGCTGGGGGCTGCGGGTCGCCGGCTACGCGGCGCTCATGACCGACCGATACCCGCCCTTCCGGCTCGATCTCGGCGGAGACGAGCCCGGCGGCACCGCCGTCTCGAGCTGACAGCCAACCGCTCGCCCTGGCCATGACATCGAGTGATCGCTTGTAAATCACGCAGGAGATCGTGGTCGAGTGACCGTTTGCACACGCCGGTGTCCGTCCGAGGTCGCAACGCGTGAGCCACGGCCACCTTCGCCGCGCTGCTGTCACTGCTCACGAGCATGGGACGAGCGCGCGGAGATATCGCTGATCACCGTAGGAGATGAGCTTTTCTCTCCTACGTGATTGCCCCAAGTGGGGGCACGGAATTGACTCTTCTCATGGGCGGCGACCCGTCCCTGGGGGCCGCCAGGGTGCTCCGGCCGGAGTCGCGTTGAAAGTCGGCGTCACGCCGACCCCGTTGACTCCGCCGAGCGCCCTGGCCGGACACGGCCGATCCGCGAAAAGCGTCTCAAGTGCACTGCGTGCTTGCCCAGGGGCCGGTGCGCGTGACCCGCCGATCACACCCGAGGCACGGCCTGGAGCCCTCGTTCCCGCCACGACGCCCACACCCGCTCACCGTTTCTTCACCTCTCCGATCGGAGATCCTCATGACCGTCATCGATGCGGCCTCACCCACCGAAGCGGGCGCAGCGGCTGCCACCATCGTCAACCTGTCGGGCGAGATCGACATCTTCACCAGCACGCTGCTTCGCCGGCAACTGACGGACACCTTGCGCCACAGCACGAGGCTGCTCATCCTCGATCTGTCCCAGGTGTCGTTCTGCGACGCCTCTGGCCTGGCCGTGCTGGTCGGCATCCAGCATCGCGCCCGAGCGCAGGGCATCACCCTGGGCCTGGCCCACCCGCGGCCGTACACCGCCCAGATGCTGCGCCTCACCGGCCTGGACCGCAGCCTGCGGATGATGTCCTGACCGCAGGCATACCCGAGTTCCGGGCCTGTCATGGCGGGCCACGTCCTCGTCATCACTTCCGCTGATGGACTGTTTGCCGACCGCCTGTTCTCACCCGGCACAGGCAGGCGTCGACTCAGGTGACCGCGCCCGTCCGGGCGGCACGAGATCCGGCTCAAGGGCCGCCTGATGCGGTGAACCACCGCGAGAGGAATCCGTCATGGTGATCACGGATCGATCCGTCACCACGGAACTCATCCCACAGGACTCACTGCGGAGAACCGCGCTCGTCGCGGGCGTGCTCTCCCTGATCACCATCGTCACCTCCATCCCCACGCTCGCCCTCCACGCCCCGGTGCTGAACAACCCCGACTACATAGTGGGCCCCGGCCCTGACACCGGTGTGCTCTGGGCCGGTCTCTTGGAAAACGATCTGCGTCCTCGCCTGCACAGGCACCGCGGTCGTGCTGTTCCCGGTGGTCAAACGGCAGAACGAAGCGGCGGCGCTCGGCTTCGTCGCCGCCCGGATTCTGGAGGCCGCCATCATCGTCGTCGGCATCCTCAGCCTCTTCGCAGTCGTCAGCCTGAGGCAACCTGGAGCGACCGGGGCCGATGCGGACTCGCTCGACATCACCGGCAAGGCGCTCGTCGCGATCCACAACTGGACATTCCTCCTCGGCCCCGACGTCATTCCGGCCGTGAACGCGTTGTTGCCGGGCTACCTGTTGTACCGGTCCCGGCTGGTGCCCCGCGTCATTCCCGCGGTGGGACTCATCGGAGCGCCGCTGCTCCTCCTTTCCTCGATCGCCGTGACGTTCGGCCTCTACTCCCAGGTGTCGTGCTGTCGGGCCTCACGGCCCTGCCGATATTCCTTTGGGAGGGGTCGCTCGGCCTCTGGCTGGCCGTCAAGGGCTTCAGGCCCTCCCCCTCACCACCGGGATGGCCGCCGTCGACGGCCCGACCGCCGACCGCCCATGAAGACCACCCGTTACGACAGATCCGGGTCCGATGTCGGCCACGCCGCCCGGTCACCGCGCACGGCCGGCCTGATCGCGGGCCTCGCCCTGGTGCTGATGACCGTCCTGGCCGTCTTCGGCAACTTCATCGTCGTGGACGCCCTCATCACGCCGGACGACGCGGGCAGAACGGCCGGCGACCTCTCCGGCTCCGAACTGCTGTTCCGCTGGGGGATCGTCGCCCTCGTCCTGGTGGCTGTCCTCAACGTCATCGTGGCCGGCGCGCTGCTCACCTTGTTCGAGCCCGCACATCGGGCCACCGCCTGTTCACCTCCGTCGGCGAAGTGGTGCTCATCTTCTGGCTGCTCATCTGCGGACGCCGGCTGAGCACGACCCCAGGAGCAGGACAGGCCGATGCCGGATGACAGCGCCACACAGGGCCCCGTCGCGGAGGGGTCACCGAGCAGGAACTCAGGAAAGGACGGTCCGGTTGTGACAACCCGAAAGCTCGCGGCCGTGGTCGGAGCCTTGTTCATCTTCCAGATGGTCGCGGCCATGATCGGCACCACACTCACCCAGGCCTTCATCGACGGCGACCCGAACACAACAGCCCTGACGGCCGGGGTGGCGCTCATGGTGTGCTCGGGTCTGGCCGTGGTGGGAATCGGCCTGCTCATGTACCGGATCCTGAAGGGCTTCAACCAGAAACTGGCCTTCTGGTACCCGGTCATGAGGGTGGTCGAGTTCGCGGTCTCCGCCACCTGCGGCATCTACCTGCTGACACAGCTGCAAGCCGTCCCGAACGCGATGTTGTGGGTCTACATCCCGACAGCCGTCGGCGGCCTGATCTGCACGTACCTGCTGTTCGTCTCGGGAATCGTTCCTCAGCCCGTCGCGGCCCTCGGACTCCTCGGCTACGCCCTGCTCCTGCTGGGAGTGCCGCTGGATCTTCTCGGCGTCCTGGACATGGACAAAGGGTTGGGCGTGATCATGCTGGCTCCTGGCGGACTGTTCGAAGTCCTGGTCCTGCCCCTCTGGTTGTTCGCCAAGGGGTTCACCCTGCCTCAGCCGTCGCCCCCGGCAGGTCTGCCGGCCGAACCTCCCCCTCCCGGCATGAACGAACGGAGGGCCTCACCGATGATTCGGCAGGCAGTCTCGACGGACAACGCACCACAGGCGATCGGACCCTACAGCCAGGCCCTCATCGCCAACGGATTCGTCTTCTGCTCGGGCACGGCAGGCATCGACCCAGCCACCGGCGCCCTGCCGGACGGGATCGAGGAGCAGACCGAGCAAGCCCTGCGCAACCTCGAGGCGATCCTCACCGCCGCCGGCGCGTCGCTGGCGTGCCTGGTCAAGACCACCATCTTCTATACGAACGTGGATGACTTCGCGGCCATCAACGCCATCTACGCGCGCCACATGCCTGACCCGCCGCCGGCTCGTTCGGCGCCGGCCAACGTCGTCCTGCCGCGCGACCTGCTCATCTCCATCGACGCGATCGCGGTGCTCCCCGCCGGTTGACAGCGCGTCCCGGCCCAGATGCCTTCAGCCTGGCCGGGGGAATCTCCGTCCCGACCTGGCCGCCCGGCCTGAGCGCACCTTCGCCTTCGACGAGTTCGGGCCGCTCGGCATCCGTCCCACTGCCGGTTCCGGCTGGGCCCCTGCCGGTAACGCCGGACAGGCTACCGGCCACCTACCGCCGCCCCCAGGGCGTGAGGTACTTCCACGGCTGCTACTCGGTCGGTGATGACCTGCTGTGGGGCGTCAACCGGGCCCACAAAGGCACCGACCACACGTGGGCGGCCCTGAAGTCCGCCCGGACGGCGCCTGATCTACGTCATCCTGGACAACCTGTCGGCCCTCGCCGACGATGAATCGGAGAGTTCACAGGTGGTCGAGCACGTAGTTGAGGGGATGCGGGTCACGGTGACGGAGGTCGCGCTCGCCCTCGGCATCGGACAGGGCGCCGCCAAGGTGCGCCTGCACCGCGCCCGCAAGAAGCTCCGGAACCTGCCCTTCGTCATGCGTGGAGCATCGGAATGAAATACGAGGAGCAGCTGCTGATGGAACTCAAGGCCGAGATCAACGACCGCGTCGAGCGGTCGGAGCTGGCCAAGGCGGGTGTACGGGCGAGGCCCGCCGGTGAGCTGCTCGAGCGGGTGGCAGAGGAACTGGAGCGCTGCCATGCCGCGCTGATCGCCCCGCTCATGGACCAGCTGGGCGCCATCCTCGACGCCGACGTCGACCGGCAGGCGCGACGGCTCGCGGAGGGCGGCGTCGAAGGAATGCTCACCCACCTGCACACACAGGTCGCCTGAAGCGGCGGCGAGCTCGTGGTGTCGCGGTGCGCGGGCGACGACACCGTTGAGCTGGAGGGGCGCGGCCTGGTGCTGACCCCGAGCGTCTTCACCTGGCCGGATGTACTCGTCGACCGTTCACCTCTGGAGGCGGGCTGGCTCGTCTATCCGGCGGGCGGCGAGGGCCGGCTCTGGGACGACACCCAGTCCGCCCCCGAGTGCCTGACCGCCGTGCTCGGCCGCACCCGGGCCTCGGAGCCGTTGTCCACGGGCGACCTGGCCTCCCGCCTCGCCGTCACGCCCGGCGCCGTCTCCCAGCACCTCACCGCCCTCCGAGCTACGGGCCTGGTCACGACCAGACGCGCGGGCCGTACGGCCACCCACACCTGCACCGACCTGGCCACCGGCCTCATCGCCGCATCCCCATCGACCGCACCGCTTCGCCCCTGAGCGGGGCGGCTGCTGCGGCTCCGTCCGCACCTCACCTCGGGCAGGCGTGCGGCCGGTCCGGCAGTCCGCCGTACCAGGGAGGTGAAGCACGCATGCCTGGGGGCGGCGAAACCGGCACCGACGGTTCGGTGATCGGTGCGGCGGGTGAGCGGAGCGGGGACGGTCCCGGGAACGGGTCAGGCGGGGCGCTGGGTGCGGCCGGGGTCGGCGGGGACAGTGGTTCGGTGCGGGTACGGCTGCGCGCCAGGGCGTAGGCGGCGGCGCTGACATGCAGCGTGATCGGCAGCACGTAGTCGCCGTCGCGCTCGACGAACTGGAACCACTCCTGGCCGACCAGCGGGCGCAGCAGTTCGGTGCCGAGTTTCCAGACCAGGACGAACAACAAGCAGCGGCCGCCACGGTTTGACCAGGATCGCCAGTCCGAGCAGGACCTCGAAGGCGCCGACCAGCACCATCATTTTGGCCGAGTCCACGGCTGTCTTGCCGAGGCCGAAGAAGGCGAAGAAGTCATACCAGTAGCGTTTGTGCTCGAAGGCGCCGAAGCTTCGGTGCCGGCGGTCAGGGGCGGACAGCGCCTCGACCGGCCTGACCCGCAGCGCCCCCGCGGCGGTGGGCACCGTGGCCGCCAGGACGAGCAACAGCGCGCCCCCGGCGATGGCCGCGTAGACCCAGCCGGGCCCGGCGGCCATCGGCGACCCGGTCTTGACCAGGCTGTAGGGCACGGTGGTCGCGGCGGCGGCGACCGTGCCGAGCGCAACGGCCAGGACCGCGGTCAGCACGCCCTCGGCCACGACTGTTGCCATGACCTGGGCACGAGTGGCGGCCGACAGGCGCAGCAGCCCGAACTCGCGGCTCCTGCGGCGGGTCGCGGCGATCAGCGTGTTGACCACGACGATCGCCGTGAACGTGATGATCATGGCGACGACCAGGTAGTTCACCGGGGCGAGCCGGGCGCTGACGTCGGCGGCGTCCCGATGGAGGCTGTCCTCGGTGCTCTGCATGTAGAGCGTGCCGCCGGCGATGCCGACCATGAGGATCAGCGGCCCGGCGACGCTGCCGGTCTGCGGGGCGCGGGCGTGCAGGTTGCGGACGGCCAGCCGCCCAGACGCCCCGAGCCCGGCCCCGGCCAGCCGTCCCACCGGCCGGACGGCGACCGGGCTGAGCAGGGCCAGGCCGACCGCGACGGCGACGCCCGCCGGGCCCGCCGTGCTGGACAGCAGCGGGCCGTCCGCCATGAACAGGGTCGTCACCGACAGGCTCAGCCCCAGCGCCAGCAGCAGCCCTCCGGCCACCAGGCGGCCCCGGCCGAGCGCGCGGGCGGGCCCGGCGGCGGCCAGCGCCCGCACCGGCGGGATCGACGCGGCGCGCCTGCTGGAGATCAGCGCGGCGGCCAGCGCGGCGACCAGGGACGTACCCGCCCCGAGCGCGCCGCTCGGCCACCCCGCGACCAGCTGGACGCCCGCCCCGACGAGCCCGGCGTCCGCCAGGCGGGCGAGCACGAGCGCGCCGAGCCCGGCGCCCGGCAGCAGCCCGGCGGCGATCGCGGGGACGGCCACGACCAGCGTCTCCAGCACGACGTTCTGCCGGATCTGGCGCGGGGTGGCCGCGATGGAACGCAGCAGGGCCAGCTCCCGCTCGCGGTGGCCGATGGTCAGCGACACGGTGGACACCACGCCGAAGGCCACGACGGCCAGCGTCCAGCCGCCCAGGATGGCCGGCAGCATGACGAGGAACCCGGGGTCGCGGCCGGTGGCCAGGCCGGTCTCCAGCAGGGTCGCGAACGCCGTGAGCAGCGCGGTCCCGGCCGCCATGACGGCGGCCGAGGCGAGGTAGGACGCCCGGTGGGCACCGATCGTGCCGAGGGCCAGCCGCCACCTCATCGCGCACCCCCGGCGTGGGCGGGCGCGGACAGGCGGGCCATGCGGGCCGCGACCGTCGCGGCGTCGGGGCGCGGCAGGTGGTCCACGACGTGGCCGTCGGCGAAGAACACCACGACGTCGGCGTAGGAGGCGGCCACGGGGTCGTGGGTCACCATGACGATCGTCCGTCCGTCCTGGGCGGCGGCCTGGCGCAGGATGGCCAGCACCTCGCGGGCGGCCTGCGTGTCGAGGGCGCCGGTCGGCTCGTCGGCGAACACGACGGCGGGCCCGCCGAGCATCGCGCGGGCGATGGCCACCCGCTGCTGCTGGCCGCCGGACAGCTCGCCGGGCCGGTGCCCGGTGCGCTCACCCAGGCCGAGCCGGGTGAGCAGGGCCCGCACCCGGCGCGCGTCGACGCGGCGGCCGGCGAACTCCAGGGGCAGGGTCACGTTCTGCGCGACCGTCAGGGTGGGCACCAAGTTGAAGGACTGGAAGACGAAGCCCATCCGCTCGCGGCGCAAGCGGGTCAGCGCGGCCTCGTCCAGGCCGTCCAGGCGGCGGCCGTCGAGGACGACCGAGCCGGAGTCGGGCCGGTCCAGGCCGGCCGCGCAGTGGAGCAGGGTGCTCTTGCCCGAGCCCGAGGGGCCCATCACCGCGGCGAAGGTGCCGGTGGGGATCGCCAGGGAGACGTCGTCGAGGGCGGTGACGGCGGTGGCGCCCTCGCCGTGGCGTTTCGTCACATGGTGGAGTTCCAGTGCCATTTCCGTCACAGAATTTGTGTACACTGCACGAGTCATAAATACACCGTACATCAATCGCATATGAGTGCGACGTCATGGGTGTGAGATATAGTTTCGTCACGGAATTTGACGGTGACGAAAAGGGGGCGGGCGCGGTGACGTGCGAGGTGTGCGGGCGGGAGCTGCGGACGGCGGAGCGGGGGCGGCCCCGGCGCTACTGCTCGCGTGCCTGCCGCACGAGGGCCTACCGGGCGCGGCTCGCCGAGCCGCCCGCCCCCGAGGAGCCCGCGGCCCAGCCGGGACGTCCGGCCGAGGCGGCGCTCGACCAGGGCCGGGTGGTCCGGGCCGCCGTCGCGCTCGCCGACCGGGAGGGGGTCGCCGCGCTGTCGATGCGGCGCGTCGCGACCGACCTGGGAGTGGGGGTGATGTCCCTCTACCGGTACGTCCCGAGCCGGGAGGAGCTCAACGACCTCATGGTCGACGCCGTCTTCGCCGCCCGCCCGCTGCCCGAGCCGGGGCCCGACGGCTGGCGGGCCAGGCTGGAGCTCTCGGCCCGGCAGGAGTGGGAGCTCTACCGGCGGCATCCGTGGATGTCCCACCTCGTCGCGGTCACCACCCGGCCGCCGGTCGCGCCCGCGCTGATGGCCTACACCGACTGGCGCATGCGCGCCCTCGACGGGCACGGGCTCGACTTCGCCACGCTCGTCCAGGTCGCCATCATGATCGGCACGTACGTGCAGAGCGCCGCCGTGCCGCTCGCCCACGAGGCGCAGGCCGCCCGTACCAGCAGGCACACGCGGCGGGAGTGGGCGCAGGCCCGCAAGGAGGCGTTCGCGCGCAGCATCGGGGCGGCGCGGCTGCCGATGGTCGCGGAGTTCGGGGACGAGGCGTTCGAGGCATCGGAACCGGAGAACATCTTCGAGTTCGGGCTCCACCGTATGCTCGACGGCATCGGGCTGCTGCTGCCCGATCGGAGCCCGCCGGGGCCGATGGGCACCCAGTAGCGGCGATTGCACTCGGCGAGGTCGAGGAGCAGGCCGCCGCCGGCCTTCCCCGCCCCTGCTCGATCTGCGGAAGATCAAGCCCGGCTATCGTCACGCACAACACGGCTTCGTCTGCCGAGCCTGCCGCCCCCATCACAAGGGCGCCTCGAGACTGGAGTACCTGTTCCTTCAACCCTTGATCACGGCGTCGCCTGCGCGAGTTCCTCAAGCTCGACCCTGATTGGACTTACAGCCGGCGTCCAACTGCCGGTGCACGTCGGCGAACCGGCGGCGCAGTTGCTCTACCCGAGCGCGAGCGGCGTCCTCGCGGCGTGCCAGCTCCTCCAGCGGCGAGCTCATGAGCACCTCGCGTTCTTGCTCACAAGGTAGGCAACAACTGCCATTCGAACAGCCTGGATCGCAAACTCACAGCTCACCGGCTCCCTGAAGACGAACTGCACCCATGAGAGCAGTCAGCGTGAGTCTCATCGGCGAGCGTCGGCGCGTTCGGCCCGCTGGTCGGCTCTACCCTGTCAGCGATCTCCTGGCAGACGCCGCTGCTGCTGTCCCTGCCCGCGCTGCCGGCCGTCCCCGCCGTCCTGCGCCACGCCCCAGCACACCCCCACGATCATGACGCCGGACCCGCCGACGCCTCCGCGCCCACCGACATCGTCGGCATCCTGCTGGTGATGACGCTGATCAGCGCGTTCATCCTGCCCCCGCGCCTGGGCCCGGCCACACTGGCCGCAGCCGCCATCGCGACCGCGCTCCTGACCCTTGCACATCCGCAGGAACAACGCCGGGTTCATCCTCCGGGCGCTGGTCAGCTCCCGCGTGTCCATCATCGCCTCGGCGACCGCGTGCGCGCTGTCCACCTGCTACTTCGCCCTGCTCTACACCGTTCCCAGCATGCTGGAACGCCACTGGCCGGCCGAACGGATCGGGCTGGCGACGCTCGTCATGCTGGCCGCCGGCTCAATCGCCTCGCTGCTGTTCACCCGCTGGACCTCCCGGTACGACCCCGCCCTCACCCGGACGGTCCTCCTGACCGCCGGCGCCGTGGCCGTGGCCCTGCCGCTGACCGCGCCCTGGCCGACGGCCCTCGTAGCGGCCAACGCGTTCGCAGTGTTCGCCGCCACGGCGGCGATGGCCTGGCACTCCGATCGCGCCGGCAAGGCCGTGCCAGGCGCGCATCGAGCCACCGCGCTCGCCCTGTTCACCCTGTGCTACCAACTCGGCGGCGCCTTCGGTCCGGCGCTGGCCGGCCTCCTGATCGCGTAAGCGGGGGCTCCGGTCCCAGCACTGGAGGATGCCGTCCGGCCGTCCTGGCAGTTCGCCCGGTTCACCGAGCACGTCCTGGCTTGCGCACAGGCGGAGCGGTCCGCTCGACGGTGAGAGGCGCACAGCCTGGAGCCGTCGACAAACGGTGACATTCGGCGGACGACGCGCTCATATTTGGCGCCAAGGGTGGTTCGTCATGGACGAACCACGCACCATCCCTCCCCGGCCCCGAGACAGGCTGTACGCCGCGGCCATGCCGGTGCTCGCCGTGCTGCTGCTGCCGCCAGCCCTCGTTCGCCATCCAGGCCGCGCCCGCGAACTGGCCTGCCGCTGGGCATTGCGGATGCGATTCCCCGCCGAGAACCTCGCCGGGCTCACCGACGGCGCGACGGCCGCGTTCACCGCGGCACGCACCGAGGCGCTGTGGCGTCACGGCCAGCTCATCGGCGTCACCTCCGGCACCGATCTCCGGCGGGAATCGCGTTCGCCTGATTTCCTGAACCTGACGGCCTGTTCGGGGAGGTATATCTGCGTGGCTCTGAAGCCTGCCTTGGCCCATGGGCGCCGTCGTCTGGTCCACCACGTCTCGTCCTCGAAGGCACGATCTGGAAGGTGGTCCTGAAGTATCTCTTCGATATTGCCGAAACTGAGGTCGATCCGGACCAGGCCACTGTCCTGAAAATATGCACGCAGCCTGCGGTATGCACGGGTCACACCTGAGATGGTGAGCGATCACGCTGCTGTCAAGCGACAGAATCGGGGACAACGTCTTGTTCAGTAGTGAGTGGGGCTCACCGGGACTCTCTGGCACTACCTGCCGGGTTACATTCCGCGACCGACCCTAGTGTCGTGGCACGCAGACGTTCTCCTGTCACCCAACAAGTCCATCGGCAGGCTTCGACGTCGCCGAGTGGGGCGATGCCGGCGGCGTCGATGAGCCGGGTGGCGATCCCGGCCCAGGTGGGGACTACGCGTCTGGATCACCTCCGGACTCGGGCACGAGCGCGTCTCGGCGACCGCCCGCGAGGTGGCCGCCTGGCGCGATCATCAGGCCGCCGGTCGGCGACGAAAAGACGGCAGCGCGGCCGCCATGGCGCCGGCGACGGTCAACAACCACCTCGCCCACCCGCTTCGCGCAGGGGTCAGCGCTGCATGTCGATGATGAGCTTTCCGCGGACTCCGCCGGCTTCGAGTCGTTGGTGAGCCTCCGTGACGTCGCTGATCGGGTAGACGGCGTCGATCACAGGGCGGATGTTGCCCGCCTCGGCGGAGGCGGTGAGCTCGGCGATGCGCGCGGCGGAAGGGTTGTTGCTGAAGAGCTTCATTCGCCGGGGCGAGAGGGCGGCTCGCAGTCCTGTGGTGGCCATGGAGGTCAGGATGTGGTTCTGGTCGAAGGCGAGCGCGACCATGCGGCCGCGCCGGGTGAGCCGGGCCAGGTAGGCGCCGAGTTCGGTGCCCACGAGGTCGAGGATCACGTCGTAGTGGCCGAGGTCCTGCGGCCGGGTCGTGCGGTAGTCCAGGGCCGCGTCGGCGCCGAGTTCGGTGACCCAGTCGAGATTGCGGGCGCCGGCGAGTCCGGTGACGTGGGCGCCGAGCGCCTTGCCCAGTTGCACGGCGATGCTGCCGACGCCCCCTGTGGCGCCGCGGACCAGGAGCCGTTCACCGACGCTGAGGCCGGCCTTCTCGGTCAGGGCGGTCAGGGCGGTGGTGCCCGACGAGGGCAGGGCGGCGGCGTCCAGCAGGCTCAGGTTCTTGGGGGCTCGGGCGAGCCGCTGTTCGGGGACGGTGACGTAGTCGGCGATGGCGCCGAAGGCGAAGTGCGGCATCAGCCCCCAAACCTCCTCTCCCGTACTCCAGGCGTGTACTCCGGAGCCGAGGGCCGCGACGCGGCCGGTGAAGTCGCCTCCCAGGCCGCGGGGGAACCGGGCTCGGGCGATGCGGCGCAGTCTGCCTGCGCGGAAGGCGAGTTCCCCGGCGTCCACGCTGGCGGCGCGGACCTCGACGAGCACCTCTCCAGGCCCGGGCACAGGCGTGGGTACGTCGTTGACGCGCAGCACCTCGGGAGGGCCGAAACGGGTGTATTGGACGGCGCGCATGATCTCTCCCAGTCGTTCCGGACGTAAGTGGGCTGACGGCCCACTTACGTTGGGCTACTCTAACCGGAGCGCCAGCCCACTTGTCAAAACCCGGAGGAGGGCCATGACCCACGCCACCCAGCGACGGCCCCTGCGTGCGGACGCCCAGCGCAACTACGACCGCATCGTCAGCGCGGCCCGGGACGTCTTCGCACGTGATGGCGCCGGCGCCGCCCTGAAGGAGATCGCCCGTCAAGCCGGTACGGGATCGGCAACGCTGCACCGCCTCTTCCCCTCCCGCCGAGCCCTGCTCGAAGCCGTCTTCCACGACCGCGTCGAGGACCTGTGCGCCATGGCGGCACAACACGCCGAGGAGAGCGAGCCGGGCCCCGCGCTCCTGGCCTGGCTGGGTGACCTCAACGCCTACGCCGGCGCCAGTCGCGGCCTGGCCGCCTCACTGCTTCACGACGGCCGGGATGCCGACATGCTGGAGCAGAACGAAGGCTGCCAGGCGATGATCACCAATGCGGCGCGCGAACTCCTGCGGCGAGCACAACAGGCAGGCGCCGTACGCCCCGGGATCCGCGCCGAGGACCTGCTCGCGCTCGTCAACGCCATCTCACTGGCCACCGAGCACCACGACGACGACGGCGAGCAGGCGGACCGGCTGCTGAACATCGCGATCAAGGGCATCGAGGGCCAGGCCGCATGACGGACCAGGTGGATCCGTACCTGATCGGCGTGCGCTCGCGGAGCCGCATTGATCATGCCGGCCGGGCGCAGAAGTGTCAGTGGCCCATGGCACTGTGATGTCGGTGAATGTACGCGTGCGTGAAGCCGTCCTCGACGCTGGACGGGCCCTTGGCCTACCCGAGCCGGTGATCGAGGCGTTCATCCGCCTCCTGCGCCCCTGCGTCTACCTCTGCGCCCGCGACGAACTGCCGGAGATTCTGAAGAAGGACGCCCGTCCGGTGGCTCGGGCCGTCGGGCTTCCCCACCTGCCCGAGAACATGGAAGTGCCCTCGTACGTGCCGCACGTGGTGACCATCGACTGCGCGGCTCTGCCCACCGGCGTCCTCGACATCGACTTTCCCGTCGACGGCCACCTGGTCATCCTCGCCGAAATCACGGACTGCGACGAAGGCTTCGTCATCCATCTGCCGCCAGGCACCGAGACCACCGAACGCCACTCGCAGCGGAAGAATCACGAGCCGTTTCCGCTCTACGCGGTCCCGGGCACCACCATGCCGGACGATTTCCGCTGGTCCCAGATCGCGGAAGTGGCCCTCTACGCCGAGGGGGACGCCGAGCGGGCCGGCCTCGTGGCGAAGCTGATCGATGAGATAAAGGATCTTCCTGACGTCCAGTGGAGATTTGACATCCAGCTCGGCGGCTACTCCCGCGCCTGGCACAACCCAGTGGAAGATCGCGGGAAGGTGCTGTTCGCCTCCCTCCCGGAGAGCACGGTCTTCGGGGACGGTTGCATCACCCTCATCTCGGGGACCCGGGAGCAGGTCGCAACGCACCGCTACGACGAACTCGATTTCAACGTCGAATGCTGACATTTCCGGGACGGGCGGCCGGCGGTAGGAGCGACGTCCCCCGCGCGGCCGCGAGCAGGCCACCGAGGAGAGCTCCCAGCGGAGACGCGCTCATCACCGCGGTCATCGCCGCGCCGCTCACTCGGCCGAGCATGTCGGCTGGAGTGAGCCGCTGACGGGTGGTACGGGGCACGACGGCCCACACGCCGAACGCGGCACTGGTGATGACCAGACCCGCGGAGACCACGACGGCGGAAGCGGTAAGGTCGATCATCAGTTGCCCGATCGCGGCGCAGCCGAGACACCCGGCCAGAGCTCGCGCGGGTCCGATCATTCGGGTGACCCGTGTCGCGAAGAACCCTCCGGGCGAGCCCCCCGACGGCGCCGACGCCCAGCGACACGCCATAGCCCCACGCCGGCAGACCGAGCACCTGAGGCACGTAGAGCACGAGCACGGCGAACCAGGCACTGTCCATCGCCGCGAACACGGCACCCAATGCCACGATCATTCGCAACCGAGGATGTCTGATCAGCCACCGCAGTCCGGCGCGAGTGTCACCTCCAGATCTGCCCCTTGCTGCTGTACGAACCGGCCTTCGACGCGAATATGTTTGGGCAGGCTACAGATCAGCGCGGCCGCCAGAGCCAGGGCCCCGCCATCGACCGCGAACGGGAGCACCAGCGCCACACCGAAGAGATATCCGCCGATCGGCGGCCCCACGCACCCGGTAGAGAGTCCGGCTGCCTCGCTGCTCGCGGTCATCTACACGGGCCTCGATCGCGTCTCGGTACTGGCTGATCGTCTTGCCGTCCACGCCCAGCAGTCGGCCAATGCCGCCCAGGGTGCGCATCTGATCGGCTTCGGCCGGCATAGGGTACGGCGTCGGCTGCGTGAGTGTCTGGGCCCGCCAGGCGTCCAAGGCGGCCTCGTCGTACAGCTCGGGATCGGGGCCGGTGGTGTGCGGGGTCGGCCGTCGCCCGATCGGGGCGGGGAAGCCCTCCTGGGGACGCCAGAAGTTACGGATGTACTTCTCCGAGCGGCCCACCTTGGCCGTCCAGTCAGCCAGCGGGATGCCCTCAGTGTCGCCGTCCATCGAGACTCTCCGTCCACCTGCCTGATCACACTCTGCTAGCGACATTAGTGTCGCGGACCGCTGACACTCTCCTGTCGCTCAACAGTGGGAGATCTCGCTTCTCGGATTTCAGCGTCACTGGGGGACGAAGATCCTGGACCGTCGTACTCCCAGCATCGCCCTCGATACGAAAGCCACGGGACCACAGGCAGCCTGTGGTCCCGTGGCTTTCGCCGGTCAATCCAGCTAGCTAGCGGGTAGGGGTCGGGGTAGCCGTTGACGGCACAGCGGGAGACGGCGTGGTTGAGGGCTGCGTCGCAGTGAGGTCGGGCAGATCGCCGGGGACGTGCTTGGGCTTGCCGCTGATGCAGGAGTCGACGAAGAACTCCTTCACCTGGCCGCGCCATTCTGCTGTCTCTCCACCGCCGGCCACGTCGTCTGGGATGTCGTCGATTACGCCATTGCCCACGAAGGCGCGCTCGCAGCGCGCCTTGTCGATCTGGGCCTCCTGGGAGTAGAGCAGCTTGTAGGTGTCCACCCCGCGGCCGGCCACCTTGCGCAGATAGGTCATGCGCTGGTCGTAGGTGGAGGCAGGGCTGCAGCCGATGGTGGCGATGGAAGACAGCCGCTGTAGGGGTGCCGTCGGAATGCGGCAGAAACGGGCCGTGCGAGCACATCGCCGCAGGCAGTAGAGAAGCCACGCGGCGGTCAGATGGCTTGCACCGGGACCCCGATTTCCGTCATTGGAGGGATCATGGACGCGTGAGGGCGGAGATTCTTGCGAATCTGTCGGCGGCCGATCCGGGTACGCGGGCCGAGGCGCTGCGGTGGTTCACGGCGCACGGGGACTCCGGCGATGCGGCGGTCGTGGCACCTCTCGTGCGGGATCCGGGCGAGTTCGATGATCGGGATCATGACGATCCACCCGAGTCGGCTCGAACGCCCGTCCGGATGGTCGCCCTCGAAGCGCTCGCCCGGCTGCGGGGGCCGGGGATGTTCACCGGGGTGTTCGACGACGCGCTTCAGGACGGCGATCTTCGGGTGCGGGCGCGGGCCGCGCTGGGCGCTTCGGCCGGGGCGCTGCTGGCGCGGCTCGCCGTTGAGGGCGATCGGGGGTTGCGGTACCGGATCGCGGTCGGGCTGCTCGCCGGTGACGTCGGCCGCGACCAGGCGGTTGCGGCCCTCGAACGGCTGCGCGGCGGCGACGATCCGGCAGCGGTCGCCGCCGCCTCCGTCCTCGGCGCGGTGGCGCGCCTCTCCCACCGGCGGCGGGACGACGGGTAGCGATGCCGCCGCTTCGGTGATCGGGGACGATACGCCCACAGTGACCGGGCAGGACTGTGTTCTTTCGGGTCAGCCGGACGCGGCCCGTTTCTGCCGCATTCCGGGGGCACCCCCAGAAGATCTTGGCCGGTAGCCGGGGTCGATGAGCGGCGTGGTGGTGAAGGAGACCCGCGGACACCGCGCTGGCCGTGACCGACACCGGCGGGTCAGGCATCCCCGTGGTCTACCTGAACGGCTCCTACGCGAGCCGGCGGCACTGGCGGCCCGTCATCAACGCCCTGGAGCCGGGGTGGCGGCACATCACCTACGACGAGCGGGCTCGCGGCAGATCGAAGAAGTCGGCGGACTACTCCTTCGAGGCCTGCGTCCGGGATCTCGACGCCGTCCTGAAAGCCAGGCGGGTGGAACGGCCGCTCCTGGTGGGCTGGTCCTACGGCGCCTTGCTCGGGGTCCACTGGGCCGCCCGGCATCCGGGCCGCGTCGCCGGCGTGGTCGGGGTCGACGGCCCCTTTCCGTCCGGGTGGACCGACGAGGCCGGCCACGAACGCATCCGGAGGCTGTTCCACAAGGCCCGATGGGCGTTGCCGATGGCGCGCCTCATCGGCAACGCCGCGCGGATGAGTGCCGCACAGCATGCCGACATCAACATCGAGGCCCACATCCTGCACGCCGCCCTCGAACCGGTCCTCGACAGCCTGACGGTCCCGGTCCGGTACGTGGTCGGCTCGGGGAGGCCCTGGGAAGCAAGAATGACGAGCAGGAGCAGATGCGCACTACTCTCAACCCTGTGCTCGCCCGCAACCCGAACCTCACGATAGGCGCGAAGGTCACCGGCAACCACGGCACGATCGTGCGCAAGGATTTCCGTGCCATCGCCGAGGCCACCCGCGAGCTCGCCGCCCTCACCCGCGAAAGTCGCTGACGACCATGACCAGCGGCGTCACGATCGGCCAGGCGGCGGCCTTCGCCGGCGTCACGATCAAGACCGTCCGCCACTACCACCGGCTCGGCCTGGTCGACGAACCACGCCGGGACGCTTCGGGCTATCGCCGCTACGGGTCGTCCGACCTGCTGCGGCTGGTCCAGGCCCGGACACTGGCCGAGTCCGGCGTACCGCTGTCCGAGATCGCTGCCCTGCTCGATGCCGATCCGGAGCGGTTCGCCGTCCGCCTGGCCGAGGTCAAACGGCAGCTGACCGAGCGGATCGAGGAGCTGATCGCGCGCGGCGACTCGCTGGACCGGCTCGCCAACAGTGACCGGGCCCTGCTGCCCGACCGGGCCTGCGCGCTGCTGGACCGGGCCGCCGACCTAGGCTTCACCCCGGATGAGGTGGCGGCCTACCGCGAGGGCATGGTGCTGGCCAGGGCCCTGGTCCCCGACGGCTTCGACGACTATCTCACCAAGGCCGAGCACGTCCTCGACGACACCCGGTTCGTCGCCTTGAACAAGGAATGCTGGGCCGCCAAGGACCTGGCGCCCGACGACCCCCGCATCGAGGAACTCGCGACCGCCGTGGCCGACCGCTTCCTCGCCAACCCCGCACTGCTCGAGATCTCGAGCGGCCTCCAGGCCCGTACCGACGTCACCCGATACGGCCTGCTCAACCATCACGGCGAAGACCAGGCGTCGGCCATGGCCCGGCTGACCACGCTGGTCGAGGCGAAACTGCGCTCCGCCGGCGTGGACATCCCCCACCAATAGACGCGGCTCACCGTCCACAGTCCCGACGCGGTGAGCCGATCACCACACGGTGGCCGGTCGGCTGACGGGAACTCGTCTTCATCGACGACACGTGCCACGTCGCATCCGGCTTTCTCGCGGGCTGGCGGTCACCTGACCGCTGCGAACAACCCCCCGAAAGCCGGATCAACACTGACCGTACCCGACCTTCCGCGTCCCGGACGCGCTCCATCTCGCTGTGGTCTTCGGCATCGAGGAGAGCAAAGCCATCCGCTACGCCGAACAGGCACGCCGACTCATCAACGATGATCAGCACGAGAACGACAACAAGATCAATTGATGATCTGAACTCAAGGAAGATGTCCCTTCCAGAAGAAGTTGGCGGCGGGACAGGTTTGACCTGCGGCACCGCACCTGGGTCCGGACGGTTTCGAGCGGAGTCGTTCAGGTCTTGTTGTCGGCCGGGTCAGGCGTCGCTCGGGCCTGGCTGCCAGCCGATGTTCTGGGCCCAGGTGTCGGCGCGCCGTACGATGTCCCAGACGAAGGGCTCCTTAGCGGAGACGTATTGTTGCCGGTCGTCGCGGAACTGGTTCGCGCATCGTCGCTTCGCCTGCGCGAACTCGGCTGCGGCGGCGGGGTTGGCGCGCAAGTAGTCGCGGAACAGCAGGGGCAGTTGCTGGGAGAAACTGCCGAGCTCACGCACGTGAATATGGGTACGGCGGCTGCCTGGCGGCTCCCGGAAGTATCGCTTGGTCAACTCCGGGTTGTTCGCTTGATGCACCAAGCCGAGTCGCTCCAGCGGCGCCTTGTAGGCGGCCAGCGGCTCCAGCGAGCGTACCGAGATTTGGATGTCGATGACCGGCTTTGCGGCCAGGCCGGGCACCGACGTCGAGCCGATGTGATCGACCCGCAGTGCGACGTCACCGAGCGCCCCGCGCAACGCTGTCCCGATCGCGGCGAACTCCGTCTGCCATGCCGGGTCATGATCCACGATCTCGATTGGGTCTCCCATGCCCCGATTGTCCACGGTGTGAGGCCACCTTCGCGCCGAGAAGATCAAAGACGAGGCGGAATCCGCAACCGAACCTGGACAGCGACACGAACACCGGACAACTTCAACAACTGCAACCGACAGAAGAAGCCACATTAGGAACGAACGAATACCCGACAGTTCAAACTGAGGAGCCTTCAGAAGAAATGGACTTTCGGACGAGAGTGCCAAGGTATCGACACCGATACGCGGGCAACCCCGGCCGAACCGCCAGGGTTTTTCGTGCCCGGCGACGCCATCCGCCCTGCACACCGAGGCATCTTCACGCCGTCCTTCGCGACGGAGCAAGATAGTACGTTGGGTTCCCCGAACGTAGGGAGGCGTGCGTGGCCGACGTCGAGCAACCGCCTCCGGCACGCCGCCGGCGGACCCGCGAACGCGGCCAGGGGCAGCGCGTCAAGCGGGTCAACCTGCGCCTGTCCGACGTCGAGCACGGCGTGCTGGAGAAGGCCGCCACCCGGTACCAGCAGACGCCGGCCGGGTACGTGAGCGCCGCCGCGCTGGCGGCCGCGCATGACGAGTTGCCCGCCGACGCCCGCGAGGCGTGCATCGAGCTGTTCGCCATGCAGGCCGACCTGGCGCGCCTGCGGATCGCGCACGGCATCGACTCCGGCCAGCTGGCCGACGCCCTCTTCGCCATGCGCGAGGCGATGGAGGAGGCGGCAGCGGAGTTCATCAACGTGGCGCGCCGGGCCCGTGGGCAGCGCGCGCTGCGCTCGTTCCTGCGACCTCAACCCGCGCCCGCGCTGGCACCGCAACAGCAGGAGGCGGCCGTGCCGCGCGTGCCCTCGACGGCGGAGGAGTGGCGCAAGCAGCTCGCCGAGCTCGGGGTCGCGCCAGTCCAGCCCCTGCAGGCCGAGGAAGGTGAAGTAATCCTTCAGATCGTGGGCGTACGCCTTGATCGTGTTGGGGGATCGTTCGATGTCGGTCAGGTACCCCAGATAGGCCTCGATCGGCTGAATCGGACCGTCGTCATCGCCCAGCACGGTCCATGACTCCAGCCCTGTGGCGGGCGACAAGACCCGTTGCACCTGCATGCTTCCTCCAATGATCTGCGTGATGGACGGCGGCAGATGACCACATCCAGCAGGCAGATCACCGGGAGAAAGTCATTCGTCATGGACGTCGTGGACAGTACCTCAGGCGCTACAGGTAACGGTCGCCTGTGAAACAAACCCAATCGGGATATAAACGGGCCTCTCGCTGCCCGGGCCTCGGCATCAGCTGCTCAGGCCAGGGGTGACCAGGCCGGATTCGTAGGCGAAGACCACCAGCTGGGCACGATCTCTGGCATGCAGCTTGGTCATCGCACGGCTGACGTGGGTCTTGGCCGTCAGGTGGCTGATGGTCAGATGCTGGGCGATTTGCTCGTTGGAAAGCCCCGCCGCGACCAGCCGCACAATTTCCAGCTCCCGCGCGGTCAGCACATCCAAATCCGCTGGAGCGACGGGACGGGGCGGGGTGGCGACGAACTCTTCGATGAGCCGTCGAGTGACCGCCGGCGCCAGCAGCGCGTCCCCCCGGGCGGCCACCCGCACCGAGTGCAGCAGCTCGGTCGGCTCGATGTCCTTGACCAGGAACCCACTGGCCCCCGCTCGCAGCGCGGAGAAGACGTACTCGTCAAGGGCGTAGTTGGTCAGGATGACGACCCGGACTGCCGCCAGGCCGGGATCGGCGGCGATGCGCCGGGTGGCGGCGATGCCGTCCAGCATCGGCATCTTGACATCCAGCAACGCGACGTCGGGCAGGGTTTCGCGGGCCAGCTCGACGGCTTGGGCGCCATCGCCCGCTTCGGCGACCACGGTGAAGTCGGGTTCGGATGACAGCAGGGCCCTGAACCCGGCCCGGATCAGCGGCTGGTCATCGGCCAGCAGGATGCGGATCACGCTCGCGGCTCCTCGTGCACGGGGAGCACCCCTTCGATCAGGAATCCACCGCCGGGCCGCGGCCCGGCCGTCAGTGAGCCGCCGGCCGCGATCGCTCGTTCCCGCATGCCGATCAGCCCCATGCCGGAGCCGGGGCTGGGGTGTGCAGCCTCGCCGTCGTCTGCGACCCGGAGGGCGAGGGTGTCCGGCTGGTAGGTGAGGCAGACGGTGACCGCTGCCTGGGGTGAGTGGCGCAGCGCGTTGGTCAGGGCCTCCTGGACGATGCGATAGGCCGCCCGGTCGGCGGCCTCGCTCAATGGGCGCGGTTCGCCCTGGCGATCGAGGACGGCCTGCAGTCCGGCGCGTTGCGCCCGCTCCACCAGGATCGGGATCCGGTCGATGCCGGGCTTGCCGCCGTCGTCGGCCTGGCGCAGGACGCCGAGGGTGGCGCGTAGTTCGCACATGACGTCCTGGCTGGTCTCCTTGATGGCCATCAGCCCGTCCTTGGCCTGGGTGGGGTCGCGCTCCATCAGATGCGCGGCGACGCCGGCCTGGACGTTGATGACGGAGATGCTGTGGGTGATGGTGTCGTGGAGTTCCTGCGCGATCCACAGGCGCTCCTCACTGGCCCGGCGCAGTGCGGCCTCCTCGCGGGTCCGCTCGGCTTCGGCGGCGCGCTGCTCGACCGCCGCCAGGTACGCACGCTGGGTGGCGGCCATGGCCCCGATTACCACGCTTGCGACCAGGAATCCGGCGTTCCACAACACCCCGTCATGCACCTCGTAGGAGCCCCGCGGGACGGCGATGACCAGGTAGAGCGCGGCCGCGTAGACGACCGCCACGACGACGCCCTCTAGCCGCCTGCCGAGGCTGACCACGGTGTAGACCGCCAGCAGCACCGGCGCGGAGGCGAAGATCCCCGGGTAGAGCAGGCCGTAGTAGGCCACCGACGTCGTGCCCGCGGCCAACGCGACGCCCACCGGATATCGGCGCCGCCACGCCAGTGCCGCCGCCCCGGCCACGAGAAGCAGACCTCCGACGGAATCCAGCGGACGCTGCGGGCCCACCCGGGCCACCAGCAGGCTGCCGACGACCAACCCTACCGCCGTTGCCACGGCGACGGCGCTGTCGACGGCAGTGTCGATCTTCCCCTTGAGCACCCGCTCACGCTACCGAAGGCAGACCGATTTGCGGCATCTCGTACTACCAGAGAAGTAGATGCGAGGTCTTGTGCCCTCTTGTACGACCGGCGTAGCAGTACCAGGAGCCCGCCCGCGTAGGACGATCTTTCCAGCGCCGATCAGCAGGATGGTGATCACTCCGAACGACCGAAGGGCACCATCATGGCTACCACTACGCACCAGGTTCCGACCGTGTGGACCCCACGGTTGCAGGTCCTCACCTTCGTCTGCTCGGCTGTCTTCACCCTCGGCACCGTGTTGCACGGCTGGGTCATCATCAACCCCGACACCCTGGAGCTGATGATGACCCTCAGCGGCAAGACGCCGGCGGAGGCGGCAGCGGAGGCCCCAGGGTTCCTGGCCGGATTCCGCGCCGTCGGCGCCGTCTACGTCATCGGCAACACCCTGGGCATGCTGGCCCTGCGCGGTTGGAAGTGGACGTTCTGGGTGGCCCTCCTGGTCAACATGACCCAGGCCGCAGGGCCGCTCGGCATGATCCCCCCGGTCATGTGGAAGGCCAGCGCTGAGATGTACGGCGTCCCCGGTCTACTGCCCTCCATCCTCACCGACGGCGGCGCACTCGTCCTGAGCATCGTGCTCATCGTCAGCCTTGCCCGGTTCCGCTCCACGTGGGCACACCGCCGCGCCTGACCCCTGCGCTCCCCCATCAAGGGTGCGGCAGCCGGTCGACCATACCCCCGCCCCCCGCCAACCTGTCAGGGCATCAGCCCCAGCTCACGTAGCTGCACCGGCCGTAACGGCCGCCAGCCGCTGGTGTCGAGCTTGGCCAGCTCCGCCTCGGCGTCCACGTTGATGACGCCCTCCCCAGCAACGGTCATGCGCATGTTCCGCGAACACGACGACCAAGCCAACCCCGCATCGGTGTTGGCCCCGGAATGACCCAGGTCAACGTTTCCGCTGGTCAGTCAAATCTGTTGGATGTTCGGCGGATGTTACGTCAGCCCCTGGCCTACGGCTGCAGCATCCAATTCCGATGAGCAGCAGGGCCCGGAAGATCGTGCCGGAGTCGGTCTTCGGCCCCGGGAAGGTGTGCGGGAGTGAGCTGTCGAGCTGGTCGACCCAGAAAGGTTTTTGCAACGAGGGCACCGGCCCATGCGTCCCGAGGAGTTCGTCCGCGCCAGGAGCCATGCGCTGCTGCGCTACGGCCCGGTGCTGACCGGCAGCGCCGATGACGCGGCCGACCTGGTCCAGGAGGCGCTGCTCAAGTTGAGCTCGCGGCGTTCCCCGGCACGCCGGGATTGCTGATGTGCGGTTTCGGGTTCGGCATGGTGCTGCTGTTCGCCGGCGCGGCGAACTCCACGATGGCCGGCTACCGGCAGTTACAGACCCCTGACCATCTCATGGCTCGCGTGGCCGCACTCTGGTCGTTCGCCACGACGGTCACCCAGCCCCTGTTCATCCTCCTCGGCGGCCTCGTGGCGACCTGGACCGACACGCGCACGTCGCTCTTCACCGCCGCGGGCGTGATGTGCGCCGCCGCGATACTGCTGCCTCGCAGGTGAAGTCGGGAGAGCCGTCTCAGCCGGGGCAAGGGACCGCTCGTGGGGCCAATGGTGGAGGCGTACGAATGGATCCGATAATCGCTGAGCAGCTCGGCCGCCCCCACCCGCTCGCCCGTCATCTCGACGATTTCCTCACCGACCTGGCCAACACCGGCGCCTCCGCCCACACCCTGCGCGCTTACCGCAGCGACCTGATCGCCTTCGCCGCCCACCACGGCGAGGAGATCGGCGAGCTGACCGCGACGCCGATCCGCGCGTTCCTGGCCGAGCTCGCCGAGCTGTCGCCGGCCAGCCGCAAGCGCAAGCGCGCCGCGATCGCCTCCTTCACCAAGTGGGCGGTCCGCCACGACCTGCTGCAGGCCAACCCGATGGACCGGATCGACACCGTCAATGTCCGTTCCAGATGAAGTTGGCGGATGGGGCAGGGTCTGACCTGCGGCACGACGCCTCGACCCGGACGGTTTCGAGGGAAGCCGTTCAGGTTTTCTTGTCAGTCGGGAGAGAAGGCCCGTGAGGGGGCAACCGTACACAAACGATCTTTCAGCCATGAAAGATCAACTAGCGGTGCTCAGTCTCGGTGCCTGCCTACGCAGGCGTCCTGGCAGCGTCACCAGCTATCGACCACGACTCGTGGCCGGCAGTGGTCCGGCGGAGTGGTCACAGATGACGCTGCTGATCGCCGTTCAGGGCGCGGCGGCATGCCTCCATCAACTCCGGACGATTGCGAGCTAGCTCGCCCAGTGCGAACAGGATCACCGCCCCGAAAATGAGCACCACCGAAGTTCGGGAATAGACGGCGACGGCCGGGCAACTGCCCGTGAACCCGAGTCTGTCGACGACCAGCGAGGAAGCATGGAACGGGAGGAGCGGCGCAGCGGCGGCGACGGTCAAGCAGAGCGCCGCAAGCCAGGTGAGTCGTGCCGGGTTGCGCCCGAGAGACGGCTGCCCTTGGAGGAACGATCGAAAGAGCCGATACAGCAGGACGCCCGCCGCAAACGCGCAGATACCCATCAGAAGGTCTTCGCCGTGTGCGGCGATCTGCTCGGCGACGGTGGAGTTCGCTGCCAGCAGCGTGCCATCCCCGATGGTGTACACGGCGCCTGCCACTGAGATATCCGAGCCGCTCGACACCTCAATAGGAAGCTTGTGGGGTATGTCCCGGCAATGCACGGATACCACTCCGTGCGCCTGTCCAGCGCCTTTGATCGCAGACGCCAGCCCCCAGATCGCCGCAACGATCCCCGCCAGCAGCGAGAGGCTGGCGAACCATCCCACAAGCGCGCGATTCACGCGATCTCCCCGCCCATCGCATCCATCCCGTTCGCCCGCGAACACGGCCTGAGGTTAGTTGCCATCGCTCAGTTGCCCGGCTCCCCCGGGTGGAGGTCTTCACCACGGACGACAGGGCGAAGTGGTTCAACCTCATCCACGAATCGGCACGTCAAGCGCTTCGGCGAAGAGCTCCAGTCCTTCAGGCAGGCTCCTGACCCCGGTCAGCTTCACATCGAAGGGCAGATTGAACGGGATGGGGTAGGAGATCAGTTGCGCGACCTGGTCCGGGACGGGCACGCCCTGAATTTTCTCGGCCTGGAGCTTGATCCTCCCGTCGGCGACTTCGACCCGCATCTCGGCGTTGAACTTCACCTTGCTCGCCCCGATCGTCACCTCCCCCGAGGCCGTGAGCCGCTGCCCGTTACCGCCGATCTTCACGCCGCTCGGAGCGTACTTGTCGATCGTCGCCCTGGACAGGGTGCCGCTCATGGTCACGCGACCGGCCTGGATATTGGCTTGATTCTGCAGGACGTCGGCGAGGGGTGCCCTCACGTCGTACGCAACACCCCGCAGATTCTTGACCGGCACGCCGCCGTAGCTGAAGGTGCCGAGATTGAACCGCACCTCTGGATAACGCCCCGACATGGCCTGCGTGAGAAACGGGATGCCCTCGATCGACACGCTCGACGTGCCGGAGAGGTTGGGGACGGCGGCGATTCTGTTCGCCATCTCGCGCTCGACGCTCGCCACGGCGACTCGGTCGATGATGAGGAGGACGACGAGCGCGATCAGGACAACGATCACCTTGCGCATGGGGCACTCCGCATCCGCCGACGGCCGCGGAAGGTCTTGGCTGCCGTTCCAGCATCACTCATCGGTCGATGGCCCTCTGCGCGAGCGACCTAGAACGGAAGGCGGCAACCAGAAACCCGGCGGACCCCAGCCCCAATAGCGCGATCCCCCACAGCCCAACCGTCATGAGCTGGGGGAACATCGCCAGCATGACCGGCGAGAGCACAACTACGGTCCTGCGCCCTACCGGAGACTGTGCGGCCACTCCGCAGACCACCGCACTCAGCCCGAGCGGGAGTAGTTCGGGCAGCACTCCGAACTCCCGGAGGTCGGCCCCCTTCAGTTGCAAGGTCACCACGGCCACCACCAGAGCCGCCCCGGACCACGCCAGGATCCGCCCGCGCCCGACCAGCGACAGCCCTCGCCGCGGCTGCGCCACACCGGTTAGTGCCGCCGCTACCAGCACAAAGGAGCCAACGATGCCGCCGAGTGCCACCCTCATATCCAAGGAGACGCCTGTGGCCGACAACATCGACATGGCGACCATGGCCGCGCTGAAGAGGAGTGCCCAGATCCACGCGACCGCCGCAGCAGGCCAGCGGCGATTGGTCCAGGCCAGGAAGACGGTCAGGATGCCCATCAAAAGCATCTCACCACTGACGGCGCCCAACTGAATCTGGTAGGCGAGCAACACTATGGGGCCGACCACCGCGACGACACGCATCGCATCGCGCCACCGCGCCATGGACTCCAGCCCGAACGCCCAGCGGACGCGGATCGCAGCGCCACCCTTGAGGAGGTCGAGGACGTCACGCGGCTCCGGACGACTCTGCCCTGCCCGCGCCGCCGCCATCAGCACATTGAGCATCTCCTCCTCGTGCCGCTCCCGATGCGCGCGCGGGTACCAGCGGAGGAGGCGGCGGTAGCGCCGTTCCAGGTTGCTCACGCGACACCTCCGGCGGGGCGCGGGTACAGCCGGGCGGCGGCGGTCCTGACGTTGCGCCGCAGCCTTTCGACTTCAGCGGCCAGACGGGCGCCGCCCTCGTCGGTGAGCCGGTAGTAGCGCCGCAACCGCCCACCGACGATCTCCTCCCGGTCCTCCGCGATCAGTCCTTCGGACTGGAGCCGGTCCAGGGCAGCGTACAGAGTGCCGGCCCGCAACCGGACCTCACCCTCGGAGATCCTCTCAACATCGACGATGATGCCGTAACCGTGCTGAGGCTCCGCGGCCAGTGCGGTCAAGATGAGGAACGAAGGCTCCTGTAAAGAGCGCAACTTAGACACAGGATCTTTATATACCGATAGTCGGCACATTGGAAGATCGAGAAGTCGACTCCTCAGCGAAGCGGTGAGTGGCGCCTCCATGCCTGGAACGGCTCCACGCTGCTGGCCCGTCTAGGGAACAGCTTTGAACCGGTCTGTGGTGCGTTGGCTTTGCCAGATCGCGCCGGCGAACTGTTCCATCAGGGTGCTCCATTCGCGAATGACGACCGGGTGGATCGTGCGATGGTGCAGGATCACCTGACCGGGGCGCCGCTTGCGGGAGAACCACAAAACGGCCTTGTCATGGCGCTCGCGGTTGGCCCGGGTGACAGTCGTGTCCAGGTGGCCAGGCCGGCGATGCCCCGGTGCGGCGGCGAATGTGGTCGGGGGCGGGCTGGGCGGGCGCCAGCAGTCTTGCTCGATCCAGTGAGCGATCGGGTCGCGTTCGCCGCGCGGCTGGTAGAGGGGGTCACCCAGCCGCCAGCCGATCTCTGTGGTGAAGCGGCTGAGCTGCTCATCGTCTCCGGCGGCCAGGCGGCGCCAAGTCGGCGAGCCGAGGAGGGCCGCGATGCTGATCGCTTCGGGATAGATGGCGGCAAACAGCCTGGACGCGCTGAAGGTCTCCTGCTCGGTGTTCTTCGGGATGAAGACGAACGAGCGAACGTTCCAGACAGCCTGGTTGAGAGCCATGCCGGGGTTGCCGTCGGGGTCCTGTTCCCAGAGATGGGCGCAGATCATGAAGGCGGTCAGGACGGCGTCGTAGGTGCTGGCCCAGCCGTGGCGGCGGACCAGGCGAAGGTGCCGCCGTTGGGCGGCGACGATGTCAGGGAAGATCTCCAGGTGCGGCCCGGGATGGTTGATGTCGGGCGGCCCGATCCAGTACTGGTGCCGGGTGCAGACGTAGCGATGGTGCGGGAAGAGTCGAAACACCGGGCCGCCGGGGTAGCGGGCGTCACAGTGGCGGCAGCCGAGCTGCGGGATGTGACGGAACGCTTCCCAGGTTGGGGGCGGGTCGCGAAGCTCGGGTAACGCGCCGGCCAGATGGCCGGGCGGGCGGCCGGTGAGCGCGGACAGCTGGTGGATGTCGATGGTTCGCCGGGCCGGGCTGGGCGTGGGGACGCTGACTCGTTTCCAGAGTTCGTCGCCGTCCAGGCCGTGCAGCGCGGCCAGACGAGCGAGGTAGGAGGCGACGGTTTCGTGCCGTGCCGGTGGGACCGCGATCGGCAGCGCGCGTGGTCGCATCAGCTCGCGGCGTCAGCGGCCGCGCGGACGGCGCGAGCGCGCGCGGGGAGGTGCGGCTGGGACGCGGCGCGCTCGGCGGCGTAGTCGACCGGGACGACGTCCAGGAGCTCCTGGGTGATGCGCTCGGTGCCGGTCTCGGTGGCCAAGATGGCCGCTCCGCGCACCAGCTGGGACAGACTGCCGATCATTCCGCCGCTGCGCCGGTAGAGGTATTCGGCGAGTGCCACCAGGGCGCCGGCGGGTTGGTCGTGCAGACGCAGCAGGCTCTCCAAGGTGGCGATCAGCGAGCGCCAGGTCTCGCGCTGCTCGGCGGTGCCGTAGGCGAACGGGATGGCGGGGATGACGGTGAACCGTCCGGCGATCTGACGGCCCCGCACCCCGGCGAACAGCCCTTGGGCTTCGACGTCGATGCCCGCGTAGACGAACGTGGCCGGAAGCCGTTCGGCGAAGTACTTCAACTGGTCCGACACCTCGGCGCCGGTGCGGGTGGCGATGCTGATGTTGTGGATCTCATCGACACAGACCAGCTCGACATGGGTATGCGCGGCCGTGTGGCAGACCGCGTTGACAACGTCGGTGATGTTGGCCCGGGAGGGCAGTTCCAGCCCGAGGAAACGGGCGAACTCGACCGCGACCATCCGCGCGGTCGCCGCCGGCGGGACAGTGACGTAGATGACCGGCAACCGGTGCCGGTCACCGCGGTGGCGTTTGCGGATGTGACGTTCGTGCGTGCGGCCCAGCTGCGTCAGCGCGGTGGTCTTGCCGGTGCCGGACGCGCCGGAGATGATGACGCCGCGGCGGGCCGACACCTGCCGCCGGTTGAGCTGGACCAGCAACCGGCTGGTGTTGATGACCTGCCGGATCGTCGGGGTGTTCACCAACGGCAGGTCGCCGTGGTAGTCGCGGCGAGCCTCGTCATAGACGGCACGTTCACGACGCGACAGCGCCAGCATCTGGTCGGGGGCGAGCAGCACTGGCGGGGTCGGCTGGTAGTCGACGAAGAGCCGCCAGCCCTCCTTGGTGGTCAGCGGCGCATCCGGAGGAACCTCATCGTCGCCTCCGCCGGTGGCATCGGCAAGGGCTGGCCAGGGGTCGAAACCGCGCGTCATATCCACCTTTCCGCTTCCGCTTCCGCGTCGAAGATCCCCAGCGGCACCACCGTGCCGGTCAGCGCCTCACCGGACTCTTCCACCGCCTCGGGCAACTCAGGTGACTGCGTGCCAGCAGGTTCCAACGCCGGGGGACGGTGAGCCGCCGCGCCAACGCGCGTGCGGGCCACGACGCGCGCCCCGGCACCGTCCAAAAGCCCATCTCCGCCCTCGGCAGGACCGGCCTGAGCCCGAGTTAGCAACGCGTCCAGCACTCGCGCCACCACGGTTTCGTTGGTGTCATCCAGCCCCGCCTCGGCGGCCAGGTGGCGGGCGTAGCGCCAAGTGAAATCCGCAAACGGCACCGCGACCATCGGCAGGTGCGTCCACGGGGCGCTCACCCAGCCGTCCGGCGTGCGTACGAACACCTGCGACAGGTCGTAGGGGTCATAATGGATCTCCCACAAGCCGTTCTTGGCGGCTACTCCCGAGTGCTGCAACCGCCACGGGTTCAGCTCGGGGCAGTCATAGGTGCGGTAGTCGATCTGGATCCCGTAGGCGTTGATCTTCTGCCACTTCACCGGCAGCAACTCCAGATAGTCCTCACCCGACAGCACCAGCGGCAGGTAACCCGCCGCGGCGACCAGCGCGGCGTAGCGATCGTTGGGCGACATCGCCCGCCGCGGCGAGAACGGATCGCGCAGCGCGTCGTGCGGGCGATGCTGCCAGCCGCAGATCAGCCACTCATCCAACAGATCCTGCAGTTGCGGGACGGTCCAGACAGCCTCCACCGCAGAGCCACGCAGCGTCGGATTGGACCCGGATCCGCTCGGACCGGCAGTCCGGTGTCGGCCAGCACCATCACATCGATCGGCGTCGAGTCGATCTGCACCTGCTCGCCCGGGCGGGCCGCCAGCGTCGGCGTGAACGCCCCGGCAGGCCGGTTGGCCGTCTGCCGCCGAGTCACCGCCGAACCGAAGGTGTGCCGTCCCGTGGCCAACCGGTCGATCAGCTTGTAGAACGTGGTGCGACCCGGCAACGGCACCACCCCGGGACCGTGGGTGTTCTCCACCGTCTTGACCACCCGGCGGATCAACCGCGACCGCGCCCCCGTCGACGTGTGCGTCTCAGCGTCCAGCACCTCCTGGATCGCCGCGACCAGGCGGGCATCGGCTCGCCCGGTCGTCTCCCCGGCCCGGGTAGCTCGCTGATCCACCAACCCCCACAGCCCCTGCTACTGGTAACGCGCCCGCATCCGTTCCACCGTCCGCGCGCTCACGCCCAGCTCGGTCGCCTTGGACTTGATGCGCTGCACCAGCGAATGCGCCGCCGGGTCGTACTCAGGCCGTGGCTCCACCTCCGCCCCGGCCCCTGGCGGCAGCCCCGTCTCGACCTCCACCACATGCCGCTGCCATTGCTTTGCCGCGGCGAGCACGTCCTCGGGCAATCCTTCCAGCAGCCCCAGCGGCTCGATGGCCGGCAACGGTGCACCCTCCACCAGACCGAACCCAGGCGATGCCATCAAGTACGACGCCAGCACCACCGACTCGGCGCTCTCGCTGGAGAGCAGCCGTACCGACGTGCCGGCCAACGCCACGACCTGGTGCTCACCACCGTCGAAATGCACCCAGTCGCCTGGCCGCAGCACCGCACCCATCAGACGGCCCGCCCGGTCGCCGAAATGTGCGCCAGCGGATGCAACGGCACCGACAGATCGGTCTCCAACTCGTGCTGCCACAGCAGGTGAAACAGCACCGGCAGCACCGCGATCGGATCACCGACTGCCTGCGCCCCGGCCATCAGCTCCGCCGGCTCATCGAAGGCCGCCAACAGCGTGGCGGCGAGCTCATCTCGCGCGTGCCGCGGATGCCGATAACCCGACAGCCACCGCACGTTCGCGGCCACCACCGCGTCCACGGCGCCAACGACGCAATACTCCCAGCCCAGCCGCTCGCACGCCCGCCGCGTAGCCTCGAACTTCACCGCATCGCGCGGCTTGATCCGCTCCAGCGGCCGACAGTCCACCACCATCGCCGAACCGTCCGCGCGCCGCGCGAAGTAGTCCGGCGCGTGCGAGCGCACCTTGCCCTCATCCGTCGACCACGACAGCCAAAACGGCTGCGAGGAGATCCCGACCACCGTGGGGTCGAAGTCCAGCATCATCAGGTGATCGCGTTCCAGCCAGGACTCATAACCCACGTGCCCGCCGACGGTCGCAGACCACCACAACCCCGGGAAGTTCCGCTGCCCCTTGTACGAGGCAAACCCCCGAGCCGGCGATGCCGCCTCGAACCGCACCCTGCCCGCCTCATCCAGCGAGATGCGCCGCAAACCGCCGCCCTCAGCGACGTACCGGACCTCAAACTCCCCGACCCGCGGAGGCGCGTCCATCCCGCCGGCCAGCGCACGCAAAGCCGTCATGGCTGAGCATTCTGCCTCACCAAGATCGGAGCCGAAGGCGGAACCCGACAACTCAACCTGAACACCGACACGAGCACCGACAACAACACGCGAACACCGACAGCTTCAACTGCAACCGACACACGGTGACGACCTTGCCCCGGTGCACCTGGCCGACCTGCACCTTGCAGCCGGCCACCTTCAAGCTGCCGTTGCTGGCCACCACCCGCTCCACCCGCGGGAACCCATCCGGCGCGACCGGCGACGCACCGGCCAACCGAACACCATGCAGCCGTCCACGCCGAACCGGAGCCAGCGGCGACGGCTTGGTGCGCACCAGCACCCCATCGGCGATCACCTGGACGGTCTGCGCGTCGATCCGTAAGGTCACCCGCCGACCGGCCAGCGGCAGACCGACACTGAGCAACTTGCCCGCCAGGCCGACGCAACCAGCGTTGTTCACCTGCCGGTCGACCTCGACCACCGCATCAGCCGGCAACGGCCCGCCAGGCAGCGCATTGGCCGGCAACGCACGACCCGCCCGGCCCCCACCGGCCATCAACCGGCCCAGGTCGCCGCTGGTAAGCGTGACCGGGTGGGTCTTGAGCAGTTCCTCGCCGCAGAGGACGTGCATGGTGGTGTTGCTGGCCCAGATGGTCACCTGCTGCCCCGCCCGCGCCCGCCCCAGCCAGATCTGACGCCCACACGCGCCCAGATTCCCGCTCGGCGGCACCCTCCGCTCGAACTCCACCGCCACCGGCACCGCCCCGACGACCAGCCCGCCACGCCCTACCGCAGCCTCGCGTGTCATGCCGGCGCGCCCGGCTGCCGATCCCGCGGCCGGCAACGCCTCCAGACCGGGCGGCAGGTGCAACGGCGGCTCCACGCCGGTGGAGCCCTTGCCCTGCACCGGGCCGGTGAACAGACCAGCCGGGACGGCCATGTCCAGCGCCTGATGCGGCCGCACCGTGTTGTAATCGGCCACCCAGGCATCCAGCGCCAACTGCGCATGCTCCAAACCGTCGAACGGTCCGTGGGCGGCCAGGAACTCCTCCCGCACGGTCGGATGCCAACGCTCAACCTTGCCCGTCGTGGTCGGCGAGCGCGGCTTGGTCGTCCGCGCGATGATCCCGTTCTCCCGGCAGATCCGCTCGAACAGCACCTCACTCGGCCGCGGCTGGGTGAACCTGCCGGTGAACTGCTTGCCGTTGTCCGTGAGCACCTCCTCCGGCACCGCGAACGTCCGCAGCGCCTGCGCGAAGGCCCGGCACACCTCCCGCGCCGAGGCCCGCGTCACCAACCGCGCGATCACCACGAACCGGGAATGATCGTCGATACCCGAGATCAGCTTCAACTCCCGGCCGTCGACGAGCATCACCCCGCCCATGATGTCCAGCTGCCATAACTCCATCGGCCGCCTCACGCTGCCAGCGCACATACGACGACCGCGGCCGACGCCGCGCCCCGGGTACGACCAGCCCGTTCCGCGCCAAGATCCGATACAGGGTGACCAGCGACGGCACCGGCACCACATCCCGCCGCTCCAGCTCGTAAGCCAGCCGCTGCGGCCCCCACCGCGGATGCGGCCGGCGCAGCTCACACACCAAAGCCTCCACCGAAGCCTCGGTCCGATGCGGACACGACCCCGGCCGATGCGACCGATCAGCCAGCCCCACCAGCCCACCGTCCCGATATCGGCGCAGCCACGCATGCACCGACTGCCGTGACACCCCATGCCGTTCGGCGACCTCGACCACCGGACAGCCCGCCCCTACTTCCAACACAGCGCAATACCGCTGCTCCATGACGCTCAACTCCACCAGCGCCAACCCGACCTCCCAGATGATCGCCACCGATCACCCAGGAACGCAGGTCAGTCGAAGGGGTGTAAAGCATCAACCGAAGCTCAGGTGTCATGTTGGTTCGAGTGGAGGTGAGAGACCTTTCCCTCCAGTCTGTCGCAGCAGGTTGGTGAAGCTGAGGGCAGCGTTGGCGTACTACCGGTAGGAAAACACCATCGCGGGGAAGACCTCGCCGGCGGCGACGAGGGCGGCGCTGGCCAGGTGGCTCTCGCTGATGATCTTCCGGCAGTGCACTTCGCTCATACGTTCGACGCTGGGGTGCCTGTCACCTTGATCACCACCGCCCGATTTAGGTGTTTTGCGCGTTACGGGAAACCGCCTCGTAGGCACAAGCGCTGCTCCGCCGCTGACCGCGCCAGCCAGGGGCACCCTGAAACGCCAGACGGGGGCGGCGCTATCACTACCCAGGGGGCCAGTAGTCACTATCTGTAGTCAAATTAATTCATAGAGTTAGCATATGGTGTGTCCCAAAGCCGCAAGCGAAAGGACACGGCACATGCTTACCCGCCTCACACGGATAGGTGCCATCACTGCCCTCCTGGGTATCGTCGCCGCGCTCGGCGTGGCCAGCCCAGCCAGCGCCGACATCAGCTTCGCTGACTGCAACGACTACGGTGGCGTTGCCGTGCCGAGGCAGACCAGGGCAATCGTTGGATGGAACGACTGGGAGGGCAATACGGGGCCCATCTGGGGTACCAGCACAGAGTATTGGTGCGAGGGCGGAAACAACGGCGGCCAGAAGATCGCCTGGCGAAGCTGACGCCTCGCGGGCGGGCCGCCCTTGAAGACGGCGGCCCGCCGCACGGTCCGCAGCCTGGTGTCTAGAAGTCTTTGAATGGTAGTGCGACCTCTGCGAAGCGGACGCGCGCGCGGGGTTGGCCTGAAGGGTGTCAATACTCCGTTCACGACCGTGAGCTGCGGGTTTGTCTTGGCTTCCAGGTCGGAGCAGTAGCTGGGTCGGGCATGCTCCAGCTCGTGGCGCTCCGTCTCTTCTATCTGATCTTCTGCCGCCTCGTGGGCTGGCTAACGCTTCCGACCCGTAGCAACGCGACCTAGAACATGGAAATCCTCGTGCTGCGGCACGAGGTCGCCATGTTGCGCCGTCAACTTGGCCGTCCGAGGCTGTCGTGGGCAGATCGGGCGGTGCTGTCCGCGCTGGCCCGCAGACTGCCGGAGATGATGCGGGCACAGCGACTGATGACGCCGGGGACGCTGCTGCGCCGGCACCGGCGTTGGGTCGCGCGTCACTGGACCTACCCGAACCGAGGGATGGGACGGCCTGCGACCGATTCGGCGGTCGTGGCGTTGATCCAGCAGCTGGCGCGAGAGAATCCTCGCTGGGGCTACGAGCGCATCCGTGGCGAACTACGGCATCTGGGCCATCAGGTGAGCGGTGCGACGATCCGTCGGGTCCTGAAACGGGCGCGCTTGGGGTCCGCCACCGCGACGTGCCGACGACCGCTGGCGAGACTTCCTCCGCTCCCACGCCGCGAACACGCCGGCGTGTGATTTCTTCACGGTGGACACCGTCACGCTGCGCCGGTTGTACGTCTTCTTCGTCGTGGAGGTCGGCACCCGATTCGTACACGTGCTCGGCGTGACCGCCCACCCCGAGGGCGTATGGGTTGCCCAGCAAGCCCGAAACCTCCTCACCGATCTGCAAGACCGGGCCAGCACGTTCCGGCTCCTGAACCGGGATCGGGACACGAAGTTCACCGACAGCTTCGATGAGAGGTCTTCGCAGGCGACGACAATCACGTGCTGAAGATCCCGCCACGGATGCCTCGCGCAATGCGTTCGCCGAGCGATGGGCCCGCACCGCACGCACTGAGCGCACCGACCGACTGCTGACCTTCGGCGAACGGCACCTCCATGCCGTGCTGGCCGAAAGCGTTCCGGAAGATCGTCAAGGACGCCGGGATGCCCGCCTACTACTGGACGCCCCGGGAGATGCGGCACAGCTTCGTCTCACTGCTCTCCAACTCAGGCGTCCCCCTGGAGGAAATCGCCCGGCTCGTCGGCCACAGCGGGACGGCGGTCACCGAAGCCGTCTATCGCAAGCAGATCCGCCCCGTACTCCTGCAAGGAGCTGCGGCGATGGACACGATCTTCGCCCGGTAGTCACTCACCCATGCGAAAGGGTGCCACCCTTTTGAGTGACACCCTTACCGACCAGCTAAAACCTGGTCGGGACGACAGGATTTGAACCTGCGACCCCTTGACCCCCAGAACGTGGGAGTAGGCGTTTCCGCACGTCAAGCGCACCCCTGCACTGAGCTCGACATTCGCCGACCTGCATGTTGTCTCGCGAACGGCATAGCGTGTGGTCCCAAACTGGTCCCAAGAAATCACGCCTCAGCCTGTCCCGTGCGGGCCCACGCCGAGCGCGAACAGGATGCAGCGATTGACGGACGGTCACTCTGAGCCCTTCCAGCCTTCCCTTCGCCTGTGGTCCCCGGCCGAAACGGGCACCCTTGGGCTTTCCTCTGGGCTCCGCACCCCACGGTCACCCGCGACGCACGCCAGAGCGGGGACAGGTCTCAGACACTGACCTGGATCACGGTCCCGACATCGCCGGGCCTCCTTTCTCGTGATCACTCACAACGTGCGACCTCATGTCGCAACCGAACGTGTCCCCAGCCGCCATCTCGGCCCACAACCCTGCAGAACCTGGATTCTGGCTTGTCGGCGCTACTTGGCGGCTGGGAACACCTTCAGGAGGAGGACGCCAAGTAGGCGGAGGCGGCGGCGCTGAGCGCCGACGGGTCGGCGACGGCCAGCGCCTCCAGGGGCGTGTCCCATGGGGCGAGGTGAAGGACGAAGGCGATGAGCCGCCGTACCACGTCCGGCCCGCCGGCTTCGGCGATCGACAGGATGGCACGCGCTCGCCGCTGCGGGTGGACGATCAGGGCCGCGTGCTCGGCGAGGGAGGCGAGCAGGTGCGTCAGATCTTCGGCGTGGGCGCTCGCACCGGCCCAGCCGACGTTCCCGGCGAACGCCCGCAGCCGTTCGTTGATTGCGCGTTCGCCGTGGTCGTGACCGTGGGCGTGGGCATGGGCGGCGCCGTGCCGGGTCTGGACGGGGCCGCCCGGCCGGCCGTCCCCGGCAGACGCCTCGGAGTGCGGTGCGTCCGTCCCCGAGCAGGCCGACGCCAGTTCGGCCAGGAGCCGGGAGCTCTCCGCGTCGTCGTGGGTACGGCGCGCCAGCGTCCGCGCCCGGTCCGCGAGGCGGCGGGCGCGGTCGGGCTGGCCCGCCGCGGACAGCGCCTTGACCAGCTCGATGAGCGCGCGGGCCTGCGCCGTCGCGACGATGATGGAGGGGGCGAGGATCTCGGCGCGGTCGAAGTGTCGGGCATTGGCCAGGGCGATGACCAGCGCGGTGAGCGTCCGGTCGCGCGGCGCGGGTTCGGGGATGGCAGTGAGGCTCTCCTCCGCGCGAGTGAACTGGCCAGAGGCGATGTACGCCTCGCTGATGCAGACCAGGGCGTGCCCGGCGCCGGAACCCGGGAGGGAGCGGGCCAGGGCCTCGGCGCGCACCGGCTCCCCAACCGTGGCCAGGACCCTGGCCAGCGTCATGACGGCCGGCGCGTTGATCGCCGCGCCCGCCTGCGCTCGGGACGCGGCCCTGACGGCGAGCTCGTGCGCGGTCTCGGCCTGGCCCGCGCCCAGCAGGGCCTCGGCCACCTCGATCACGTTCCCGATGTCCCCCCGGGGGTCGGCGGTGATGGCGGTCCCGACCTCGACGGCGAGGCCACGTGCCTGGTCGAGGTCGCCGGCCGCGACGAGATTCTCGATCAGGCGGACCATGCGTCGCGCCTGATGCCCCGGGTCGACGCCGGCGCGGACCATCAGCTCAGCCCGGGCCGCCAGGTCGCGGGCCTGCTTCAGCTCACCGGCGGCTGCCAGCCGCTTCGCCTGCTCGGCCGCCACCCATACCCGCCAGTGGGCGTCCTCGATCGAGGCGGTCAGCGCCTCGGCCCGTTCCGGCTCGTCCGAGCCAGTCGCGGCCACGGCCAGCGCGGCCAGCGCCTGCATGCGGGCCTGCGCCTGGGTGAAGGACCGGGCCAGGTCCCAGGCGTCGCCGAGGCCCCACAGCCGTTCCCACGCTGAGGCCAGCCGCGCCAGTGCGCGCGCACCCTGACCGGTTTCCGCGACGGCCTCGGCCACGTCCCGCGCGCGGACGGCCAGGTCGCGCGCCCGGTCGAGCTCACCAGCGGCCACCAGGACGTCGACGAGCTCGATCATGGCCCAGCCCCGCCAGCCCGGATCGCGGAGGGACAGGGCCATCGCCTCAGCCCGATCGAGGTCACCGCAGGCGGCGATGGCGCCCACGAGCTCCACCCGGGCCCACACCCGCCAGTAGGGGTTGGTGACGGATCCGGCCACGGCCTCGGCCCCCGCCAGATCGCCGACGGCCGCCCTGGCGCGAATCACCTCGATCGACGCCCGGGTCCGTTCCCCCGGGTCATCGATGGCCGCGGCCGCCGCCCCGGCCCGGTCGGCGACCCGGCGTGCCCGTTCGAGATCGCCGCCCGTCCAGGTCGCCACCGCCTGCTCGACCAGGGCCCATACCCTGCGGTAGGGATCTGCGAGCGAACCGGCCAGCGCATCGGCCCGGCCGGCGTCCCCGATGGCCACAGCCGCACGGATCAACGCGACCCGCGCCCGTGCCCACTCGTCGGACAGACTGATCGCTTCTTCCTCGGCCAGGTCGAGGAGCTTTCGTGCCTGACCGAGGTCCCCCGTCTCGGCCTGCGCGCCGGCCAGTTCCGCCAGGGCTTCCACCCGGCGGTGGCGGTCGGTGATGGACCGGGCCAGAGCCTCGGCGCGCACGGGATGGCCAAGCATCGCCCAGGCCGCGGGCAGGTTGGCGGAGACGTTTGTGTTGCGCTGGGTGAGGTGGTCGCGCTGCGCGGCGAGGACGAGCATGGTCGCCAGGTCCGGGTCCCGCCACAGGCAGATCACGCCCTGCGCCGTCGCGATCTCGTTGAGCGCGGCGATGTCCCCGCCGGTGATGTCCAGGATCCGCTCGTGCCGGGCCTGATCCAGCGCGCACGCGATCAGGCGGTGGTCTTCACGGGTTTCCGCGAGGAGCTGGAAGTAGCCGTGCAGCAGGTACTCGGGAGTGTCCGCCGGCCAGCCTCGCCCGCGATAGCCGTCCGCCCAGACGTGCAGCCGCTCGCGGAACTCCGCCAGCCGCCCGTCGCCGAGGTAGCGCAGCGCGGCCGCGCGCAGGTCCTCATGCGCAAGCACGTAGACGACCACTCCCGCGTTCGGCTGCCACAACGGGCTGCGGCTGGCGAACGTCCGCCCGGCCACCGTGTGCAGCCGCTCCTCGACCTCCCACTGCGACAATCCGGTGAGGGCGGCCAGATCCGACCCGCTGAGCCCGCCGCCGGCCGCGGTGACCAGCCCCAGCAGGTCCCGCTCCACCGGGGCGCCGTGCAGCAGGCGTTTGAGCTCCCGTTCGGCGTCCATCCTGATCACCCGGGCGTGCGCGGAGGGCTCCAGGCAGCGCGCGACCCGCGGGTCGCGCAGCGGATGATCGTGCGGGACGTCCCTCGGGACCGGCGGGTCAGGCCGCCCGGCGACGACGATCCGCGCGCCCGCCGGTGGCCTGGGCGGCAGCAGGGCGGCGATGCTGTAGGCATCGGGCCCGGACACGACCCCTGGTCCTCGTCGATGCCGTCGACGACCAGGACGAGACGCTGCCCGTCGTCCCGGCAGCGCCGGGCCGCCATCTCCAGCAGGCCGAGAAAATGGGCCTCACGCGTGGCATCGGTCAGGAAGGCGGGCATCGGCTCGGCGGCGATCTCGGCGAGCTGCTCCATCACCACGTTGGTGAACGCGACCCGGTCGGCGTGGCCGGCGAAGCGGGCGGTGATGAAGAAGGACGCGATGCGCAGCCCGGCCGGCGGATGGAGCGCGAACCAGGACGTCAACGCCGACTTGCCCGCCCACGCCGGCGCCTGCCACCACTGGTAGGCGGGGCCGTCCGCGGCGGTGCAGAAGGCGGTCAGCTGCGCCAGCTCCCGCTCGCGGCCGATCAGCTCCACGGGAGCGATGCGTGCGACCTGATGCCGGTAGGCCGACCGGGGCACCGGCGCCGGCGCCAGGTGGATGTCCCCGGTGTTGATGCCGCTGATGGCCACCCCGTGCGAGGCCAGGGCCTGGCCGGTCTGCCTGGCAGTGCCCCTCATCCCCGGCACCGGTTTCCCCTCGCCCTGCGAAACATTCATCGATCACCCGGTCTTCGGTGTGGTTCTCCGGCGGCTGCGCCATCCATGCTGTCTCACGCGCGGGGGCCTGGCGGCGCCGGCCCGCGCGGCTCCCCGGCTCCTGGGGGCGGTCGTGTCAGTCCAGGTGGAGACCGGTGTTGGCGTCGCCGCGGCCGGAGGCTCGCGCGTCGCCGGTATGGTCGACCTGCACCTCGCCGGCCACGGCCGTGGTCCCTGACACGCCGGTGTTGGCCGTGCCGCCGTTGGCCACCGCCCGGCCGGTACGCGAGACCCGGACGCGGGTGCGAGCGGAGCTGGGCAGCGCCGCGTATATCCCGACACCGACCGCGGCCAGCCCAGCCAGGGCGGACAGGGAGCTCGCCAGCTTGTTCGCGTCGTCCCAGCGCAGCACCGCCAGCACCACCGCCGCGATGACCACCAGGGCCGCCGTCACCAGGATCACCGTTCGTCGTGCGTTCACAGCGGCATCATCGTCCCTCGCCTGCCCGCGGGACAACGCCCGGTCGGATGGCCGTCCGGACCGTCATGTGGGAGGCGGGCCGCAGGGCGCGGGTGTGTGCTGGTCTCCGTCGGGCCTGCGCGATCATTGTGGCCCGGTGGCCTCGAACAACTTCTCCGCCTCCATCAGCGCCTGGCCGAGGGCGCCGGGGCTCCGGCCCCAGCGCGGCCACGAGGTCGCCCACGCCACGCAGCCCCGCCCGCTGCAGGAGCCGCTTCTCGTTGGTGACCCACTCACCGCGCGCCGCCGGCACCGCGTGCGCCACGCACATGGCGGCGGCGGCCAGCGCGCCCGCGACGTCGATGCCCTGACCGCGCCGCACGTACTCGCCCCTGCCGTACGGGAGCGTCATGACCGCGCGGCCACGCCACACCGGCGGGGCCGCCTCGTGCAGCGCCTGCGGAATTCGGGGCGCGGCAGGTCACCGCGGAGCACTTGGTTGACGGCCGGCGTTCGCAGTATGCCGAGTCGGCGAGGCTCTCGTACCCACAAGATCGGCAGCGCATTGTTGCCCCAGGTCAAGGGTACCTCTCGCCTTTTGGGAGGGTCAGGTTCGGGGTCTCCGTAGCATCCGCCGAACATCCAACGCATTTGGCTGACCAGCAGAAACGGTGGCCCGGGCTCCTGGCTCATCGGCTGGTGACGCCGGGCCCGCTGCTGGCCTGGCATCGGCGTCTGATCCGACGCCGATGGACGTATCCGAGCCGCTCCGGCCGCCCAAGGACGAGCAAGGAGATCCGACAGTTGGTGGTGCGCCTGACGCGGGAGAATCCGGCCTGGGGGCATCGCGGGGTGCACGGTGAACTCATCCGGCTCGGCTACCAGGTCAGCGAAGCGACCGTACGCCGGATCCTTCGCAGCCGGCGGGTCGGCCCGGCTCCGCGAAGCACCGGCACCTCGTGGAGGACCCTTCTGCCGGCTCAGGCGCACGGTTTGCTGGCCGTCGACTTCTTCCATGTTGACACGGTCTCCTTGATGCGCCTGTACGTGCTGTTCGTAACGGAAGTCGCCACCCGGCGCGTGCACATCCTGGATGTGACCGCCCACCCGACCGGAGCCTGGACGATTCAGCAGGCCCGCAACCTGCTCATGGACCTCGCGGACCGGGTCAGATCCTTTCGCTTCCTCATCCGCGACCGAGACGCCAAGTTCACCGGTGCCTTCGACGCGGTCTTCGCCGGCGCGGGCGTGACGGTGCTGAAGATCCCGCCGCGCACACCGCGGGCGAACTGCTACGCCGAGCGGTGGGTACGCACCGTACGGGCCGAGTGCACCGACCGCATGCTGATCTACGGCGAACGGCATCTGCACTCGGTGCTCGGTGCTTGGTGAGTACGTCGATCACTACAACGGGCATCGGCCGCACCCGTCCCGCGCGCAGCGGCCACCCGATCACGACGAGCAGACCGCCGTCCCGCTGGAAGGCCGGATCGAACGCCGGAGAGTGCTCGGCGGACTGATCAACGAGTACCACCGAGCCGCGTAGCTGCCCCGGAGAACACCCAGCTCAGGCCCTACGTGAGGAGTTTGAAGCGGTACACGGTTGCGAGGTAACTGGCCATCGGCTCCTTGGCGTCCCAGACGTACGTGGCGCGGTCACCGGTGCTCCTGCGCGAGATCAGGTCACCGTTGGCGACCGCCACTCTGGTACTCGGCACCGTCACCGAGAAGCGGTAGGTGGCCTTGTCGGTCATGTGGTGGTTGCCGGGGTACCAGGTCATCGCGCCCTGGGGCTCGTTGGCGTTGAACACACCGTCGCTGGTACGGATCCAGCCGCCGCGTGAGCCGTCGGGGTCCACGACGTGCTTGGGCCTGCCCTTGTAGGTGACCACGATCGTGAAGGCACGGCCCGAGGCGAGCGCCGCGACGGGCGTGACGGCGAGTTCGGTCCCGCCTTGGGTGAAGGTCGCGGGCGCGCCGTTCACCGTCACCTCGCTGACGCCGAGGTCGGCGGTCAGGTCCAGATTGAACCTGCTCAACTCCTGCGTGGTGCGCGCCTTGATGGTCGCGACGCCGCGAAGGACGTTGGAGCTCGGGTTGTAGTCGAGTACGAGATCGTAGTGGCCCGCGTCGTAACCGCCGTTGCCCTGCCCGGGAAAGTACGGATCTCCCCCACCGGCGTCGCCAGGCGCGCCCGAGGAGGCGGAGACCGTCAGGAGGGCTGCTGCGGCAAGCGCCAGAGATCGCTTCATAGTGAACATTCGACAGCCAGATCGCTCTTGTTGCAAATTTTTTCCTGTCTATCTACAGGGATGCCGAAAAAGTGACGGTAAAGCCGAGGCTCCGGTACAGGCCGACGGTGCCGGTGGGGCTTTCGGCGTCGACGTCGAGTACGGCATGGTCCAACCAGTCAGCCCGCAGTCCTCGCAGCACATGGGCCAGCAGCGTGCGGGCCAGCCCCTGTCCTTGCGCGTCCCGCCGTACTCCGACGGCGTGATGTAACCGAACGGCCCGCCGCGCAACGGCCATTCCCCTGCAGCACGTCGACGAGGACGAACCCGACGATGGATATGAACTGCGTCAGGGAGCGACGGAGGCGTACGCCTCGGCCAGTTCCTTCCAGATCTCCACGGCAGTATCGGCGTTCATGCGGTTGGCCACGACCATCAGGGTCACGCCACGCGTCAGGTCGGTCGCTCCCATCGAGCCGAATCCGCCGTACCCGCCCGGGTGGCCCTGCCAGACGCGCCCGCTGACCTCGGCCCGCTCGGTGGCCATCCCGTACGTGTCGCTCTGCGCGGCCGCCTGCGGAGACGTCCTGATCATCTCTTCGATCGTGTCGGGCCGAAGGAGCCGCTTCCCGACGAACAACGCGTCGAGGAACTTGGCCCCGCCGAGCGCGGTGCCAGCGAACAGCCCGTCCCCGAACGGCAGGCCGTACAAGTCGGTGGGGATGCCCGTGGCGCCGAAAGCAGTGAAGAAGTCGACCAGCACGCCCTCCTTCTCGATGGAGTAACCGTGGGCCAGGCGACGGAAGGCTTCCTGGGACCGTTCGGCGGTCAGCGACTCGTTCGTCACCCCTGCCGGTCGGAGGAAGTGCCGGAGGTCGCGCTCGAGCGCCTCGTCTCCGCCGGACATCCTGGTCAGCACGTACGTCAGAACGAGGAATCCGGCGTTGGAGTACTCAAACCGCTCGCCGGGGTTGACTGGCTGGAAGATGCCCTTCGCCAGCATGGCGAAGGTGTAGGGCTCGTTCGGATCGTAGTGGTCGCCGCCCTCGAACAGCGGAGCGGTCTCGGGGAGCTCGTACAGGTCCGGGTAGCCGGCGGTGTGCGTGAGCAGCATCCGGGGCGTGACCACGTCGGAGCCCGGAACGTCCTGCCCGACATAGGCCGATATCGGGTTGTCTAGGGCCAGGACCCCGCTTTCGACCTGGCGTAGGGTGTACGTGCACAGAATCAGTTTGCCGAAGCTGGCGAAGCTGAACATCGTCGAGCCGGTGACCGGCGCGGGCGGGTCGTTGATCGCCTTGCCGGAGTTCGCCGACCAGATCAGCTCGCCGTCGCACATCGCGACCGCCTGGACGCCCGGATCACCGAACTCCGCGGCCGCCCTGGTGAACGCCTTGTCCAGGGCAACCCGAACCGGCCCCTCCCCGACTCCGGCCGCCGCCGTGTCCTCCGGAGGAACGCGCTCGCCCGCGGGCAGGCTGCTTTCCGACGTCTTGACCATTGCTGTCCTTCCGTGGGGTCTGCGGTTCTCTTCTTGGATGAGTTCGCACCAGTGTGAATCCGGTCCTATGACTGAGCTTTGGCGGGAGCGCCAAGAGTCCAGCCACACGAGTGACGCAACCGCCAAACTCCGCAGATTTCGCAGCGTCCGGCTGCCCTGGTCACGGAGCCGGTCGGAGAAGCCGCCGAGATCAAGGTTGACGGCCAGCGCGGTCGCTCTCGCCTCGGCTGTCTCGGCGAGCCGATCGGCGCGGGCGAGCACGACGACGGGCCACATGAGCGGCTCCGCGCGCCCGGACAGAAGCCCAGCCGCGCGGGACAGAGCGGCGAGAGCCGCTGCCCGTCGCCGTCCTCCGGCACCCAGTCACGCTGACCACGCCAGGCGCGAAGATGGCGCGAGGTCGGCGTAGGCGCGACGCAGATCCAGCAGCCTGCCGAGTTCAGCGTCCGCTACGACGTCCACCGCATGACGGAGGTGTCCTCCTCGCCCGACGAGGAGTATCTGATTTCAAGTTCAACGGCCACCCCTACTTCAACATGCGCCTGGAGGTGCGCGGCGACATCTCCATGTCAGTGGAGACGCGCAGCACTTCGTTAATTCTGCACACTATCGTAGCTGTTACGATAGTTTCATGAAAGCAAGACGTTGGGTCAAGCGACTCTGGATCTCCCTCGCCTGCGTGTTCGCCCTGGTGGCCGGGCTCGGGGTGTGGGTCGTCGTGCAGAACGACTTCGCCGTGCGCGAGGTGCAGGTCACCATTCCCGGACCGAAGCACCCACTGAAGGCGGTGCTCGCCCTGCCGACGGAGGGGGAAGGGCGGCGGGGACTGGTCGTCTTCGCTCACGGGGATGGTGAGGCGGACGCCTCCCGGGACGGGTTCTACCGGCCCATCTGGGAGGCGTTCGCACGTGCCGGCTACGCCTCGCTGTCCTGGAACAAGCCCGGCATCGACGGCGCGCCGGGGAACTGGCTCCACCAGAGCATGAGCGATCGCAGCGCGGAGGTGGAAGCAGCGCTGGACTGGGCCAAGAAGCAACCGGAGATCGACCCGAACCGGCTGGGCCTGTGGGGGATCAGTCAGGGTGGCTGGGTGCTGCCCAAGGTGGCGGGAGAGCGTACCGACCTGCGCTTCATGATCCTGGTCGGGGCGGCGGTGAACTGGTTGCGGCAGGGCGAGTACAACCTGCGGACAGAACTTCGTGAGCAGGGCGCACCGGAAGCCAAGCTCGACAGCGAACTCCGTCGGCGTGCCGCTCAGATCCGCCTCCTGGAGAAAGGTGTCGGATATGACCAATACGTCGCCTCCGGTCTGGACAACCCGCCGATGAGCAAGGACCGTTGGGGGTTCGTGCTCAAGAACTTCCGCGCCGATGTGACCGACCAACTGCCGAAGGTACGTACGCCGACGCTTCTCGTACTCGGGGAGCTCGACCGCAACGTCGACGTCAAGGAGACCGAAGCCGCCTATCGAGCAGGCGTCCCCCGGGACCTGCTCACGGTCGCGAACCTCCCGAACGGCTCCCACAACGCGGTCAAGAACGAACTGGACAACCCCGACAGCCTTTGGGCCGTGATCACAGCCGTCGCCGCGCCTCGCTCGCTCTACGTGCCCGGCTACCTCGACATGCTCACCGAGTACGCGAAAAAGCACGGGCGCTGACCACGAAGGACCACGGACCAGAGCGCTCGCGCCGGTAGGCGGCCGCCGCCTACCGGCGGGCCCCTGCCGTGCGGGTCATGTCGTCGTAGAGGCGGAACACGCGGGTGCTCTCGCGGCTGTCCGGGGCGGCGGCCTCGGCCAGAAGCGCCCAGCACTGGGCCAGGAGCGCCCGGGCCTGACCGCCCGGCCAGGGCTGAGGGAGCAACTGGGGAGGCAGGAGGGGGTCGGGCTCTATGGCGCGGGTGAACTCGGCGGCCAGCTCCACCGCGATGGTCAGCCGTTCCGCCTCCGACAGACCGGCGTGGTCGCGGAGGCGATCGAGGCGCGGCTCCGCGATGGCGGTGAGCCGGTGGTAACGCTCGGCGATCTCGGCCAGGGGCCACAGGGCGCGAGCGAGTGCGGCCGGGTCGTCCTCCTCGCCCTGGCGCAGGTCCCGGCTGGTCGCGACCGTGAGATGGCCGAGAACGCCGAGGTCGCGGGCGTGGTCCTGGACGTAGGGTTCCCACGGGTTGGCGCTGATGTACAGGCCCCCCTGGATGGGAGCTCCGCCCAGGCGGGTGAGCGCGGCACGCAGGGCGTCGCGGGCGGCACGGGCGGTCTCGGGAACGGCGAAGGCGACCAGGTGCCAGGTGCCGTCCCAGGGGGCGAGCCCGGCGTCCTGGCGGAAAGCGTGGGCGACGAATTCGACGTCGAGGCCCAGCATCCGCTCTGTGGCGCCGGTGGCCCGCAGCGTCGCCTTGCGTCCTCGGCCTTCGTGGGTGAAGCGCCCTTCGGCGACCAGCCGTTTGATGCACAGGCGCACCTGTTGGTCGGTCATGCCCAGCAGGTTGCCGGTGGCGTAGAGTTCGCCCGTGTCGACCGTGAGGTCGGCGCGGACGAGCGCTTCGACGAGCATCCGGGTGGGGACCTGGACGTCGGCTCCCGGGATCTGGGGTTCGGCGGTCATGCTGCGGGCCTTTCGAGTACGGCCGGGCGGCACGCCGGGATGGCGACGCCGCCCACTGTCGGGTACATGCGGACAGCAGGGCGCCGGGGTTCCTCACGAGAGGCTCCTCGTCTATCCGTCATTCAACTATCGAATATGCACGATAGTTGGTGCGCTCCCCTACGTGTGCGACGACCGTCATGGTCCGATGACCTTCGCCACCGCGTTCAGCAGAGCGCGATGGCGAACGTCCTTCAGGGCGTCGGCGGGCATGGCGAGCGGAAGAAAGGCGAGAGCGAGCCCCCGGCGGGGATCGGCCAGGCCCAGCGCGCCACCGATCCCCGGATGGCCGAAGGCAGAGGCGGACCCCAGCCACCAGGCACGGCTCGGCAACGCGAACCCGCACCCGAAGGCCGACGGAACACCGAGCACCCGGTCCCGTCCGGCCACCCGGGGACGAGTCACAGCACGGAGAGTGCGATCGCTGACCAGCGGAGTCCTGGTCCCCGGCAGCAGCATGGCATAGAGCCGGGCCAACGAGGCGGCGGTCGCGACGGCGTTGGCCGCGGGGAGTTGGGCGTTGAGGGTCTCCGAGCGGCGCACCCACACGTCGGGAGGCTCCTCGATGGCGCCATGCACGGTCATCGCCTGCCACAGCGGCGTCCCTCGCCGGGCGAAGATCGCCGTGACCAGGCGTACCGTGAAGGGGATCCGGGCGGCGGCGTGCACCGGCAGGGGCACGGCCCCGGCGGGGGCGCCGATGCCGATCGCCAGGTCGTGGGGACGGCAGACCAACTCGGCGAGCACCTCGCCGAGCCGCCCACCGGTGACGCGGCGCACCAGTTCGTCGGCGAGGGTTCCCCAGGTGACCGCGTGATAGGCGGGCCTGCCGACGGGCCAGCGGGGCCGCTCGTCCGCCAGGGCGGCGGCGAGCGGGCGTCCATCGAGCACGTCGGCGAGCGTGACAGGACGCGCGGGAGAGATGAGCCCGGCCTGGTGGCTCAGCAGTTGCGCGACGGTGATCGCCGACTTCCCGTGGCGACCGAACTCGGGCCAGTACCTGGTCACGGCGGCGTCGAGGTCAAGTTCGCCACGGTCGGTCAGCAGCGCCAGGCACGCGGCGGCCACGCCCTTGGAGGCGGAGAAGATCACCTGGGTGGTGTCCGGACCGTGGTCGCCGCCATAGAGATCGACGACGGTGGAGCCGCGGTGGATGACGTGCAATCCGGCGCCGCGCTCCGCCGGGCTGTTCATGAGCGCGGCGAAGGCGTCGCGGACGGGTTCCCAGCCGGAGGCGACGTCGCCGCGGAGCGTCGGAGCGGTCATCAGGCGCGATCCACCGCGACCACGTCGCCGCTTCCGCTCCGCGGCGGATCGCAGTGGACGGCCAGCTCGGTGATGTACCGGTCGGGGTCGAGCACCGCATCGGGCGGATGCACGCCGCAGTCGCGGACCGCCCCGTCGAGGATCTGCCCCGCCGTGAGCGCCAGCGGTATCCCGGTCGCCCTGGCCATCCCCCGAGGGGAGGCGACGAGTCGTGCGCCCACGGTGTACGGCCGACCGTGCCGGCTGCCTGTAGCCAGCGCGAAGAAGGCGGGCAGGGCGCCGGGGCCACGCAGGGAGAGCCGGCGAAGAACGGAGCGGGCGAGGGCGCCCGCGGCCGGGTCCTCGATGGCGGCGGCGGCCTGCTCCAGCGTCAGCTTCCCGCGATCGATGTCGTCGCGCAGTGCCATGAGGTACGCGGCGGTCGCCGGCTGGACCACCATGACGCAGGCCGAGTCGCCGGCGACGGAGAGGGTGGCCGACAGCGTGACAGGCTCGGGATGGCCGACGGTGTATGCGGTGCCCTTGCCCAGTCCCGGATAGTCCAGGGTGACCGCTTCGAGCGGAGGTCGTACGGCGGGCGCGCCGGCGCTCCAGGTCCGGATCGTTCCCGACAGCTGCTGCATCCAGTGGACCGTGGCGGCGGAGACGGCGGCGGTGGCGTTCTCGACTGGGTCGTCGCCGACGAAAGGCACGTCCACGGGCCACGCGGTGAACAGATCGTCGACGCTCTCCAACTCGCGGACGGCGAGCGCGGCCAGCATGTTGCTGGTGCCCGGACTGGCCCCCGCACCGATCACGGCGGTCACTCCCGCGCCGCGCGCCTCGGCGTCGAGCGCGAGCATCTCCAGCGTCGGCTCCCAGTCGTCGCAGATGTCGGCGTAGTGGGTACGCGTGTCGATCGCGGCTTGCAGGACGGGCACCCCGAGCCGGAAGAAGGGGCCAGTGGTGTTGACGACGAGATCGGCATCGCGGAAGAGGCTGCGCAGCCCCGCCTGGTCGGTCGCGTCGACGGCGACAGGGACGAGGGAGGCGGTGCCTGTGCCGGCCAGCCGGGCGGCGAGCCGCTCGGCGGCGGCGAGGTCGCGGTCGGCGATCACCAGTTCCGCGATGTCCCGGCGGGTGGCCAGCGCCTCGACCGCGGGCCGGCCCATCGCTCCAGCCCCGCCGAGGGCGACCACGCGGCGGCCGGTCAGGTCAGTCATCGAAAACCATTCCCTTGCGGAGGTCGAGGAAGGGGAACCGGGCCCGGTCGAGCAGGTAGTTCTGACCGACTGTCCAGGGGTCGCGCTCGCCCTGCTGGGGGAACAGGTGCGCGGCGCGCTGGATGTAGGTGGAGGTCAGGCCGAGCAGCGGCCGCCTGGCCTCGCCCGAGGGCCTGGCGGGCATCGCGAGGGTGAGGCCGCGCCGTCTCATGTGTCCGAGCAGGCGGACGACGTAGCGCGAGGACAGGTCGGCGCGGAGCGTCCAGGAGGCGTTGGTGTAACCGACGCAGAAGGCGAGGTTGGGCACGCCGCTGAGCATCAGCCCGCGGTAGGCGGTGGTCTGGGCCACATCGACGGTGCGCCCGTCCACCGAGAGGTGGATCCCTCCGAGGGGGATCAGCGACAGGCCAGTTGCGCAGACGACCACGTCGGCCTCGAGTATCGCTCCCGACTCCAGCACAATCCCGTGCTCCGCGAACCGGGCGATCCTGTCGGTGACCACGGCCGCTCGGCCGGCGGTCACCTCGCGGAAGAAGTCGCCGTCGGGTACGACACACAGCCTCTGGTCCCACGGCTGGTAGCGGGGGGTGAAATGCCGCTCCAGATAGCCGGGATCCGGCAGATGTCGCAGGATGGCCGCGCGCAGGTGCCGCTTGGTCTGTTCCGGGAAACGTCGGCTCAGCCAGTAGGTCAGCTGGCTGTTCAGCACGTTCTTGCCTCGGATGACCGCGTGCGCGAGCCGCGGGGGCAGGCATCGGCGCAGCGCGTCGGCCACCCGGTCGACCTCGGGCAGGGAGGCCAGGTAGGTGGGCGACCGCTGCAACATCGTGACCTTTTTCGCAGTCCTGGCCAGCGCGGGAATGAGCGTGACGGCGGTGGCCCCGCTGCCGATCACGACCACTCGCCTGCCGGTCACGTCGAGGTCGTCCGGCCAGAACTGCGGGTGCACGAATTGGCCGGTGAAGGCGTCGAGGCCCGCGAAGTCCGGCTGGTGGCCGTGCTCGTAGTCGTAGTAGCCGGCGCAGATGTAGAGGAACGCGCACGTCCACATCCGCGCCTGCCCGTCCTCCTCGGTTTCGACGACCCACAGGGACTGTTTGGAGGACCATGCGGCGGCCACCATCTTGACGCCGCAGTGGATGTGCCGGTCGATCCCGTGCTCGCGAGCCGTCTCCTCGATGTAGCGGCGGATGCTGTCGCCATCAGCCAGCGACTTGCTCCCCCGCCACGGCTGGAAAGGGTAGCTCAAGGTGAACATGTCTGAGTCCGACCGGACGCCCGGGTAGCGAAACAGGTCCCACGTGCCACCAAGACGGGCCCTTGCCTCCAGCACCGCGTAGGTACGGCCCGTCTTCCGCAGCCGACAGGCGGCGCCGACGCCCGATAGCCCCGCCCCGATGACCAACACGTCCACGTATCGCAATGCTTTCGACATAGGAACGTTCGTCATAGGAACGATAGTAACAGAAGTCATGTTTGAGTGGATATGAAGGTTTCGGCGGACGAGGTTCGCGGCACCGCGGGTGTGCGTCGGCAGCTTCGCTCGTTCGCCCGTCATGGCCGCACCAGGTCGCTGCACTCGGCGGCTATGAGCAGCGTGGCCTCGCCCGGGCGCCTATGCGGTATGGCCACATGACCGCTTCCCTCCGCACATGCCGCTCGATGGTGACTGACGCCGTGTGCCCAGCCGGAAGAGCCTCCGAGACAGGCACGTGACAACAGACGCTCGCGCTGGCGCCGGAGTGGTCCGCCACCGCCTCACCGTCCAGGCCATACGCCCGGCCGGTTCGATGGATATCTGGAGTAGCCAAGCGAACTGGCTGGTCAGCTGCTTGAAGGTCGTTAAGCCATGTAAGGCAAGTAGGCCGGCCGTAGCTGCCGCGCCTGCGGATCGTCGGGAGTGAGAAGAACCGGGCAACGTGACGTTGCCAGGTCTTTGGTGTTCACACTGACGGCTTGGTGTTCGTGCAGATCACAGCAGTGTCAAGACCGCGAGAATCTCGTCTCGGTCGTCGCTGGGGCCTGAACGGTAGGGCGCCAGGGGTCATCTGCAGGATGATCGGGCGTGGGCTAGGCTGCTGCCCGATGTCTTCCCGATCTCGTCATCAACAGCAGAAGCGGCTCAAAGCACCGGCTGCACCTAAATTGCCCTCGCCGCTGGTCGTGGCGCAGCTGCCCGAGCATGACGTGGAGGACGACGGCACCTACCGCGGCCTGGAATTCAACGGCAGCGACCTGACTTCTCGCGAGGTGGATGCGGCTGACTATGAGGGCTGCCGATTCGTCGTCACCAGCTTCGCGGGCAGCGACTGTACCGGGCCGGGTTCGTCGATGTGGAGCTAGAGCGCTGCGACTTGTCCAACATGACGGCCAGGGCGTCGGGCATGCATCGGGTCCGCATGTCGGCGAGTCGGCTGACCGGCATGACCTGGACCGAATGCTCGTTCCGTGACGTGCTCTTCGACGCGTGCCGTGCCGATCTCATCGGCTTTCGATTCTCGACGTTCAAGAACACCGTCTTCCGCGACTGCATCATGCCGGAGGCTAATTTTCAGAACGCCGACCTGCGGGGAGTTCGCTTCGAGCGCTGCGATCTAAGTGGGGCTCAGTTCTCCCAGGCGCAGATGGACGGCGCGCACCTCTCCGACTGCGTGCTGCTGGGGATCGGTGGTGTCACCAGTCTCAAGGGCACGACCGTCAAGAGCCGCGACACGCAGGGGCTGGTTCGCGCCCTGGCTGGCGCGTTGGGCATCCTCATCCAGGAGTAGACATCCCCCGGTGAGGACCTCGTTCGCCTTAGAACGCTGCCGCGACGCGCAAGTGGTCTCGGTCAACCCCTTGCCGGATCGGTGAGCCGGGCCTACGGGCCAGCGATCATCTGGATCAGCAGGCTGGTGTTCTCGCGCCGGACCGCCCGCTCGCCGACTGTGTCGAGGCCGGCGACTTCGTGATGCACTCGTCGGCGGCCTGGGCCATCGTGGCGAACTCCTTGCTGGCGATCGAGTTCGCGAAAGCGAACTCGATCGCCGTGCCCGGACCGCATGTAGCGGGTGGGCCAGACCCGGCGGCGGGCAGCGTCACACCGGGCGAGGTCGGTCGAGAGCTGGAACCGTTCCAGGCGGTCGCCCCGATTGGCCGCGATCACCCAGACGACGCGTACGGCCTGCCGCAGCCGGTGGCCGTCCGGGATCTAGACGCCAGCGGCGATATCGGCGTAGCTGGGCTCGCGGCCGTGGTTGCAGCGAAGCCGGATCATCACGTCCGCGACGTCCTTCTCGGCCCGTGTGAAGCCAGTCTCACAGCGCCATGGGTCCGCCGGGATATCTGCCTGCCGCTCATGGCAGCCCGCCGTTCTCATCCAGGGATGCCGCCGGCGCCGCATCGTCTGAAGCGAAGCCAGTGGCCAGGTCCCGGACGGCGGCGATGGTCGCCTCGACGCCGTCGCAGAGTTCGGCGATGGCCTTGAAGACGTCCATGGACGCTTCGGCCCCTTCGTGGGCCATGAATCATTACAAGAAGTCACTTCGGATGACCGAGCTGGACTCCTGGATCACGCGTCTTCCCGGCGGCCCGGTGAGCGGGCCGTGAACGGCCGAGAGAGAGGGCGGGTCAAGGCTCCGGAACCATGGAGCATGATCGCGACCCGAACCAGCGAAACCGCGCCGCCGACCACTGTGGTCAGCGTCAGCCCGAACCAGAACGCCGTCCAGGTGGGAGGCAGGGTCAACAGGATTGCCAGGACGGGTGGGTAGCACAGCACCAGGAGTCGAAGCCGCCGGTCGTCACGGATCCGTTGGCAGGTCATCGGCGACGAACGCAATCCGCCGACCATGACCAGGCGCCAGGTGGACAGCGCCGTGCCGTACAGCACGACGAGCATCGTCAGGCCGAGGAGCTGAACCCAGTCGGGCACAAGGTCGCGGTCCGGCGTCGAGAAGGGCAGGGTCAGCGCGCCGATCGGCAGGGCGCTCAGCGCCTCGACGACGAGAATCCGGCTCGCCGGACGCTCGCGGATGAGCATCGCGAGTGATATTTTCATCACATCTACGATCGTAGGTTAAACGATAGTTTGAGTCACGTATTCAGGGAGTGGCGCATGAAGGTTCTCGCCCTCGGCGGACCCGGTGCGATGGGCCGGGTCGCGGTGCGCGTGGCGACCGGGCTGCCCGGCATCCGGGAGATCGTCGTCGCCGATCGCGATTCGCACGCAGCAGCGCGACTCGCCCATGAACTGGGCGGTTCGGGGGTACGGCTGAGTTCCTGCAAGGTTGACGTCACGGATGAGGCCGAGCTCGACGCAGCGCTCAGCGATGTCGACATCGTCATCAACACCGTCGGTCCGTACTACCGGTTCGGCCTGGGTGTGTTGCGGGCGGCGATCCGCGCTCGTACGCATTACATCGACATCTGTGACGACTGGGAACCCACGTTGGAGATGCTCGATCTGGACGCCGACGCCCGGGCGGCAGGGGTACGCGCCGTGATCGGGATGGGCGCGAGCCCCGGCATCAGCAACCTGCTCGCGGCCAGGGCCGTAGCCCGGCTCGACGCCGTGACCGACCTCTACACGGCCTGGCCCGTCGACGTGCCGGGTGCCGGCGCCGACGATACTGTTCTATGCGGTCCGGACGGTCGTCCGATCGCGGCCGCCGTGCACTGGATGCAGCAGATCAGGGGAACGGTTGCTGTGGTGAGCCACGGCGAGATCGTGCAGCAGCCACCGCTGCGGCCGGTCGCGCTCACCTTGCCCGGTGGCCACAAGGGCACCGCGTACACCGTCGGCCATCCCGAGCCGGTGACTCTGCAACGCAGCTATCGACCCACCGGAGACGCGGCCAATCTCATGGTCATCACGCCTGGTGCCGTGGCCTACCTGGACGTGCTCCGCAGCGACATGGACAGCGGCAAGCTCACCAACGAGACGGCAGCCGCGGACCTGGCGAAACCGACGATGCGCCGCGCCGTACGGGCCGCCTTGCGCGCCGTCAAGTTCAGCACGCCCGGCTCCCTGCCGCCGTTCTTCGCCGCCGCCACAGGAACCAGGGACGGTCGTCCGCTGACGGTCCTGGCCCACCTTGTCAGCGCGGGCGGGCTGATGAAGAACATGTCCGAGGCCACCGGGATCCCGGCAGCGGCGGGGCTCGCCCAGCTGCTCGACGGCACTGTCGTCCGGCCAGGAGTCCACCCACCAGAAGCTGCCATCGATCCCGACCGCTTCTTCGCCGATCTGGACGAGCTGGCCAGGCCCATCGCGGTCATGATGGAGGAAGCATCGTGACCGGCGCGCCTCCCTGGGTGATCCCGCCTCGATGCGGTCGGACGTCTCCCGGCGTTCGTGACGCTCCACGCGCCTCTATCCTCAGCGAAATGATTCCGTGAGGTACGCGGCCCAGAAGATCTCGCGAGCCGTGAGCAGTGAATGGCTCTCCGTCCTGCCGACACGGGTTGTAGCGAACTCAGCCCCTACAAGTACCGCACCGCCGACTCGCCCAGCCCATCCGCCTTGCCCGCGGCCGCGCACCGGCGTCACGACTGCGCCGAACGTGCCATGTCGCCGCCCCCGGCCTCGGCTGTGAGGACGTCTACGGCGAAAAGTACCACCCCGAGGACGACAACGCCCCGGCCGCCCTTCAGCTGGTAGATCCGAGGAGCCCGGCACAGGGCCCGCCTCACCCCGCGCCGCCTCGCATTCCCCCACAGCATCGCCGAGCACGAGAGGTCGTCCTGTACCCCTCCTAGCCCGACATCCCCCGGTCGCGGGCTTGACCATGACGACGTGAACGCCCTCATCAAACTCGGCTTCAGTCACGTCGACGACCAGAACACCGGCCGCCCTGTGAGACGCTGCGGTAGACGATCTGCTCTACACCGCCGTCGATGTGGAGGACGGGCTGGAGGCTGAGCTGCCGGCCTGATGGCGGCAGAGTTCGAGTCGGAGGTGTCGCCGCCCGACGGGGACACCCTGGTGCGCGCGCCGCGGTCGGTGCAGGCGGCGCTGCGGGCATCGTCGGCGCCGCGGTCGGTGCAGGCGGCGCTGCGGGCATCGTCGGCGCCGCGGTTCTTCGCCGACTTGGCCTTACGGAAGCTGGTGTTCAACTGAAGCAGGTGCGCCGGTATCTGCCCGATCCGCAGTCACGGCAGGCGGAGCGAGATCGGGTGACGGCGCTGAAAAGGCCGGACACGCGGCTGGGGTGGCGCATTCGCTCGGCTCGGTGGTCGCCTAAAGAGGCGCTGTGCGCGCTGACACACGAGAACAAGGATGAGGACGGGTATGGGTGCGCCCTGGTCACGCGAGAGTCGCCGCTCGGCGCGCTAATGATCTTCGACCGGCTGGGGTCGTCCCCGATCCGCAGAGCCTCTGGCCGGGCGGCGACAGACTGGTCTGGACGAATGTGGTCGACCGCGGCGACGTCGTGGCGTTGGTGAAGGATCTGCGGCCGCACTTCAGCGACCGGGTGGCCGGGCAGGTGGTCTACGACGGCGCGCGCCCACGATCCCACCCGGTACCTCACCGACCAGCGCACCTGCACCGCCATCTGCCAAGGACGGGTCGAATGAGCGGCCCTCACCTGTCGTCGCAGGGCGGGCACCAGTCGTCAGACGATCGCGGTGACGTGCGCGGTGACGTGCGCGGTATCTCATCGCGACCGTGATCAGCCGTTGTCCCAATGGGGCCCGCCGGAGCTGGGCTAAGACTGCCCTGGCCTGATCGAGGGCCGCCTCTCCCGCCGCGGCTGGGCAACGATGCCGAGGAGGAATCTCGCCGCGCCTGGCAGTGCACATCACCGGACGAGCCGACCGATGGCGACAACTGGGCCGTGCCACTCTGACCAGGACCGCGGCCACGCCTTTTGGCGCCACGTGTGGCTGCTCGCCCACGCCCTCAGCGAGATCGAGGCTCTCCTGACATGGCTCGACGAACTGGTGCCCGAGTTGCTCGGCCAGCCATGCGAGCCTCCGTGACACACGTCGGTACTCTTGCCTGCGGCTCAAGGGAGGCCCGGACGTTGTTGCCTACCCCGTCCGGACTTGCCCTGGGCTTTCGTACCGCTGGTGGCTTACCTGCCTGCTTCAGACCCAGCCGATAGCTTTCATCACGGCCTCGGCCACCTCCGAAACGGAACCATCGGAGGCTTCGACGACAACGTCTTCGAGCTGAGCATTGTCCATGATCTGGTCAAGCTCGCCCGACCTGTTGAGATGCCACTGAAGGGCGGCTTCCTCACCTTGGTGACGCCTGGCCAGCCGCTGACGGACAACAGGGAGCGCTACAAGGAGTCGACATACCGTCAACTCGACGCCGACCGCCTCTGCATACCGCCTGCGCTGCTCTGGAGTCTCAGCGACGCCGGCCATGACGAGTCGGACAGCCCCAGCGTCCAGATAGTTTCCAGCAACGCTGCGCAGATTCCGGAGGGTCATCTCGAAGTTGAACCGATCATCCGGTGGCGGAGGCCAAGATCGGCGAAGTGCATCCAAGTCAATGACAGCATGGGCAATCCCGGCGTCGGAGAGCAGATCGCCAATCATCTCCGCAACGGAGGTCTTGCCAGCTCCCACCGTGCCGATGATCAAAAGCGCGCGGGACGATTCACCAGTGGACATGCAGACCATCATGGCAAGACCACGGAGTGCGGGCTCCCATCCGGTCGACGGCGCGGCCTAGCATGACCCCACCGTTGCCATGGAGCATGCTTCTCGCCAGCAGTATCACCAGCCTGGCGGCCAATGTCGCCGTAGCCGAACCCACGCTCGCCGCTCGCATCATTGCCGGATCGCCGAGCCTCGCATTGATCGTTGCCTGCGAGATGCTCATGAGCCAAATCAGAGCAGGCGTACGATCACCTGCCGAGACACTGGGCGACCGTCCAAAGAGGCAAGCGCGCGCCCAGGCTGCTGTGCCGTCGTTGCCGATTGTGCCGAATCTCCAGGTACTCGAAGATCACGTTCGCCGGCTCGATCCGAGTGTTCCAGTGCTGATGGTCGAGGAGCTCGACCTGCATGCGAGACCAGCACGACTCCATTATGGCGTTGTCGAAGCAGTCCCCGACGCTGCCCATCGAGGGCAACAGGCCGACGTCCTTGGCGCGCTGGGTGTAGGCCCAGGAGCCGGACTGGACCTGAAGGGTGTCAATACTCCGTTCACGACCGTGAGCTGCGGGTTTGTCTTGGCTTCCAGGTCGGAGCAGTAGCTGGGGCGGGCATGCTCCAGCTCGTGGCGCTCCGTCTCTTCTATCTGATCTTTTGCCGCATCGTGGGCTGGCTAACGCTGCCGACTCGTAGCAACGCGACCTAGTACTACAGCGAGGCTTTGAGATCTGTAGCGTGTGAACATGCCAGATGACTTAACCGCTGCTGATCTGCGGGAGTGGGTTACGGGGCTGGATGTGTTGTTCGGCCGGGTAGCGGGCCGGTTCGGGCGGGTGGAGCCGCGTCGACAGGCGCGGGCTTATCTGCTGGGGTTGCTGGCGCCGATCGAGCGCAAGAACGGCTGGCAGCTGGCCGAGGCGGCGGGGGATGCGACGCCGGATCGTATGCAGCGCCTGCTCAACAGCGCCCGCTGGGACCCGCGCCAGGTGCGCGTCGATCTGCGTGAGTACGTGATGGAACACCTCGGCCACCGCGACGGCGTGCTGATCGTCGATGAGACCGGCTTCCTGAAGAAGGGCGACAAGTCGGCCGGGGTGCAGCGCCAGTACTCCGGTACCGCTGGCCGGGTGGACAACTGCCAGGTGGGCGTCTTCCTGGCCTATGCCTCCCCGCTCGGGCGGGCACTGATCGACGCCGAGTTGTATCTGCCCCGGTCCTGGACCGATGACCGTGATCGCTGCGCCCGGGCCGGCATCCCGGCCGACGCGCCCTTTGCCACCAAGCCGATGCTGGCGCGGACGATGCTGGCCCGCGCGCTGCAGGCCGGCGTGCCGGTGTCGTGGGTGACCGCGGACGAGGCCTATGGCATGGATTTCAAGTTCCGGCGTTTCCTGGAAGAACACCGTCTCAGTTATGTGGTGGCCGTACCCAGGAGCCAGTGGATCGGCACGGGCTGGGGCGGGCAGATCCGTGCCGACACCGCCACCGCCCAAGCTCCGGCCGAGGCATGGAAGCGCCGCTCCTGCGGCCGCGGTGCCAAAGGCGAGCGGTTGTATGACTGGGCGCTGGCGTCGGTGCGTTTCGAGGTCGAGCCCGGCTATCAGCGTTGGCTGCTGGCCCGGCGCAGCCTGACCCCCAACGCCAAGGGGGAACGGGAACTGGCCTACTACCTGTGCCATGCTCCGGCCGGCACCACCCTGGAAGACCTCATCACCGTCGCGGGCAGCAGATGGGCCATCGAGGAATGCTTCCAGAGCGCCAAGAACGAGACCGGCCTGGACCACTACCAGGTGCGCCGTTACGACGCCTGGCACCGCCACATCACTTTGGCGATGCTCGCCCACGCCTACCTGGCCGTGACCGTCGCGCACTTCCCAAAAGCCCAAGCGGGCTGGTCCGCCTCACACCAGCCGAGATCCGCCGTCTCCTGGCACACCTGACCAGCACTCTCGTCCCACCCCTCGCCCATGCCTTGGCCTGGTCCCACTACCGGCGCCTCCATCAGACCCGCGCCCGAGCCAGTCACTACAGAAGACATCGACTGAAACATCTCAAAGCCTCGCTGTAGTACTAGGGGCGGTCGCATCACGACGGCGGTACTGCGGGTCCCTGACGACCACGCAGCGCTATCTCCACCCGGACGGCGCTTCCATCGCCGCCGCGGGTAACGCCCTCAGCGCCCACCTTTCAGGGGGCTGGTCCCAAACTGGTCCCAAACTGAGAGCGGTCTAGATCATCGATCAAGGTTGAGTGATCAACAGAAAAGGCCAGCCGACCTGGGCTTTCACCCAAATTGGCTGGCCTTTCGCAACCGTCGGGACGACAGGATTTGAACCTGCGACCCCTTGACCCCCAGTCAAGTGCGCTACCAAGCTGCGCTACGTCCCGGTTGTGTCGGCCGCCCCCTGCGGGGCGGGACGTCATAACCTTAGCGCACATCGGAGGTAGGCGCGTACACGGAAAGCGGGAGCGGAGGCGTGGTGGGGCGGAGGCCGAGCGTTGATCGGGTGGAGCTGGCGCGGCTGGTGGCCGACGGGATGAGTGTGCAGGAGCTGGCCGCTCATTTCGGGGTGTCCGAGTCGGGGGTGCTCCAGGCCAAGCGGGCCGCCGGGCTGGCCAAGCCGATGCTCGACCACAGTGCCGCCGTACCGTGGAAGCTGGCGCGCGTGCACGCGCAGTCCGGGCCGGCGACGAACCTGCGGAACCTGTCGGCGGCGGCGCAGGGGAAGCCCCCCGCGGCGGAGCGGCTGAACACGGCGCTGCGGTGGGCGCAGCGGCTCGTGGACGCGGGGCTCGACGTCCGGTACGACGCGGCCGAAGGGTTCAGTGAGGTTCCGGCGTCACCTGCGGGCTCGCATATCGCGACGATGCTGGAGGCCGCCAGGAAAGGGCTTGCAGCTCACTGAGTACGCGAGTTTCGACGGCCTTGATCGTGGGCAGTCGCAGGTCTCATTACAGAGACCGGAGGCGAACATCAATGACCACCTTGATCTGGGTGGCCGTCGTCGTGGTCGCGGTGGTGGCGCTCGCCGCAGTGGGCTATGTCGTGCTACAGCAGCAACGCCGCAGCCGTCTCCGCGAACGTTTCGGCCCTGAGTACGAGCGTACGGTGGCCGAGAGTGACAACCGGCGTGAGGCCGAGCGGGAGCTCATCGCCCGCGAGCAGCGCCATTCCGAGCTCGACATCCGGCCGCTGCCGGAGGAGACGCGCGACGCGTACGCCAACCGGTGGACCGAGGTCCAGGAGCGTTTCGTCGACGCCCCCGGGTTCGCGGTGACCGAGGCGGACCAGCTCGTCACCTCGGTGATGGCGGACCGCGGCTACCCCACGGACGACTTCGAGCAGCGGGTGTCCGATCTGTCGGTCGGGCACGCGGCCACTCTCGACCACTACAGGACGGCCCACGAGATCAGCGGGCGGGCGGCCAGGAAGGAAGCCTCGACCGAGGAGCTCCGGCAGGCCATGGTTCATTACCGCGCGTTGTTCGAGGAACTGCTGCACGAGACCACGCGAGGGCGGTGAAGATAGATGAGCAGCAGCAGAAGAAGTGAGGACGAGCTCAAGGTCCCGTCACAGCGGTCGGACGAGGCCGGCAGGGACGACGAGCGCAGGGACGACGAGCGCAGGGACGACGAGCGCAGGGATCTCGCCGACGGGACCGGCGACCGTTACGACGGGACCGCCACCGGACGGCACGACGGCGACGGCGGCGGCTACCCGGCCGATGCCGGTCACACCCCGGCGAGCCACGGCTACGACCCCACGGTCCCCGACCGGGGCCATGACGACGAGCCGCCCTACAAGGACCCCTACGCGAGCACCGGCGACCTGCCGACCGAGCCGCACCGCGACACCCCTCTGGGACACGGTGCCGACCACCGCTACCCCGACCCCGACCCCGCTCACTCCGACGTCCCCGCCGGCGAGACGCCCGGACACGAGACCTCCCGGGACGTGCTGTCCGGAACCGGGGCACGCCACGACGACGGATCTGACGACGTTCTGGTGCACGGCGACCGGTCCGACGACGTGCTGGTCCACGGTGACCGGTCCGAGGACAAGCTGGTGCACGATGGCCGCCCCCACGGCGAACTGGCCCACGACGGGCGAGCCGAGGACGACGTCGTGGTTCACGGTGAGCGGGACAACGACGACCTGGCGCGCGACGACCTGACCCCCGCTGCAACGGCCCGCGACGGGCTGACGACCGACGGCGGTCTCACCGACAGCCGTCACACCGGCAACGACCTCACCGAGGGCGAGGGCGAGGGCGGGCGGCCGGTCGAAGGGCCTCCGGTCGATGACGTTCCCTCTCACGCGGCCCCTCGGGAGGTCACCCTGTTCGACCACGACCCCGCCGAGGTGCAGGCCCGCTGGCGCGACGTCCAGGCGTCCTTCGTGGACGACCCCGCCGAGGCGATGCAGCGTGCCGACGGCCTGGTCGGCGAGGTGGTGGAGTCGCTGACCAACTCCCTCACCAGCCGTACCGGCGCTCTGCGCGAACGCTGGAAGGACGTCGACTCCCCCGACACCGAGGACCTGCGTCAGGCGTTCCGCGACTATCGCAACGTCCTGGAGCAGTTGCTCGCGCTGTCCACGCACAATCTGACCCCTGAAACGAGGAGGTGATCGACATGCTCGCAATCGTCGCAGCGATCATCTTCGGGCTCGGCTTCCTGCTCGACCTCGTGGGCGTGAAGATCGGCGGGATCTCCGGCATGACGTTCGTCCTGCTGGGGCTGACCTTGCTGGCCCTGCATCAGGCAGGCGTCGGCACGGCGAGCATCCGCGGCGGATCCGGCAACTGGCGCGGCCGCAGCCGCCGCTGAGCGCCCCGTTCGGGCGGGCGGCCGACCGGCCCCCGCCCGAAACCCCCAAAGAACTACATAGAGCTAAATATCCAGAAAAAGCCGCCAGAGAGCTCACGACCGAGCTCGAACGATTAAAGCGCAGGTCACCCCTTGCCGGGGAACCTCATGATCACTGTGCTGCCCCCGCTCCCCACCCTCAACGTGAAATCAGAGGACAGCAGCCGCGCCACCCACAATCCCATCCCCCCCACCGCCCCCGGCAGCGGCCCCGGCTTCCAGAAGCCCTCGTCGTGCACCTCGACCACCAGGTCCCCGCTGATCACCCAGGTCCTCATGGCGGCCCGGTCGGCCCCGTGCGTGACCGCGTTGGTCGCCACCTCGTTGACCGCGATGACGAAGTCGCCGACCGCCTCCTCGGGCATCCCGACGGCGCGGGCCTCGTCCTCGGCGAACTGCCGGACCTCCGGCAGGTCCGGCAGGCGGAAGCGCAGCTTCTTCACGGGCACGCCGGGTGGCGGGCTCGTGTAGCCCGACTGAGGCTCGACGTCCTCGTTCACCCGGCGACTCGCCTTTCTCTCACCAGCCGGCCAGCGGCTAACCGACCAGCAGCTCACTGCGGAGCTGGTCGAGTACCTTACGGAGAATCCGTGAGACGTGCATCTGCGAGATGCCGAACTCGGCGGCGATCTCGGCCTGCGTCATGTTGCCGAAGAAGCGCAGCAGCAGGATGTGCTTCTCGCGGCTGGGCAGCGCGTCGATGAGCGGCTTGACGGCCTCGCGGTCGACCATGGTGCTCAGCGTGTCGTCGTCCTCGGGGATGACGTCGCCGAGCGAGGCCGCGTCGTCGTCGGTGCCGAGCGGCGCGTCGAGCGACAGCGTGCTGTACGCGGCCGAGGCGTCGAGAGTGAGCAGGACGTCCTCCTCCGAGATGTTCATCTTCGCGGCCAGCTCGGCCACCGTCGGGGACCTGCCGAGGTCCTGGCTGAGGTCGGCGACGAGCCGGTTGAGCTCGGACCGTCGCTCCTGGTAGAGACGCGGCACCCGGATGGCCCAGGTGCGGTCGCGGAAGTGCCGCTTGACCTCACCGGTCATCGTGACGACCGCGTAGCCCCTGAAGGCGTGGCCGAGGGTCGGGTCGAAGCCGTTGACGGCCTTCATCAGGCCGACGTACGCGGCCTGGAGGAGGTCCTCCAAAGGTTCGCCCCGGTAACGGTAACGCCTGGCGATTTCCATGGCCAGCGGCCGGTGCATCTCCACGATGCGCTCGCGCAGCCGTTCCCTGTGGCTGTCGGGTGTGTCTTCCCTGACCATCTCAGCCAGGAGTTCTTCCGCGGTCATCTCCTCGAGGACGTACTCCTGCACAGCCATCGCTGCTCCTCATATGGGTCGCAGGGCGGCCTCCGCCAGCAGAAAAGCCCAGGCAGAGGCACGCCTCGCTCTACTCTCGAGACGGAAGCCCTCTGCTGGACTTCGGTCCCAGTCTCCCCCCTGCCGCGGGAAGTATTCCTCGGTCGCGTGGTGACAGTAGGGTTGCTTCGTGACAATGCCCGAAAACGGCGAAGGGCCCGTGGCCGCCCTGAGCCTGACGTCGTCGACCGTCGACGAGATCACGGTCGTCAAGGTCGACGGCGTGCTCGACGCCACGACGCGTGAGCAGTTCGCCGACTACCTGTCGCTGGCCGGAGCCCACCTGATACTCGATCTGGCCGGGGTGACGTTCATGGATTCGCGCGCGCTCGGGCTGATCGTCCATCACTGGCAGACCAGCCTGTCGTCAGGAGCGCGGTTCGCCCTGGTGGGCGTGGAGTACTCCAAGTCGAAGGTGATGTGGATCACCGGGCTGGCCCAGCGCCTGCCGCTGTACGACACGCTCGACGACGCGCTGGCCGCCATCGGCTGAGACTCTATGAGCGACGCGTCGACTTGCGCTGATGCTCCTCCACCAGGAGCCTGGCCAGATCGGCCACCTTGACCTGATGGTGCTGCGAGATCCTGCGCAGCTCCTCGAAGGCGGCCTCGGCCGTGCATCCGCTGGTCTGCATGATGATGCCCTTGGCCTGGTCGATGACCGACCGGCCGGCCAGGGCCTCCTGGAGCTGGGCGGCGTCGGTGCGCACCTCCTCGAACTCCCACATATTTGCCATGGCCACCCCGACCTGCTCGGTCAGCATGTCGGCCAGCGAGTGGGCGGCCTGCGGGGAGAAGGCACCCGGGCGTACGGAGTAGAGTCCGACGATGACCTGCGCCGGCGCCACCTCGATGGGCACGATCAGTACCGAACGCACCCCCCAGCGGGTGGCCAGTGCGTTGTAGCGGGGCCAGCGGCTGTCGCTCAGCACGTCGCTCAGGCTCGCGCGGGCGCCGCTCTGGCGGGCCTCCAGGGACGGCCCCTCACCGATCTCACGTTCGCCCTCGACCAGCATGATCAGCTCGCTGTGCGAGCCGGAGACCAGCACCCGCTGGTCGCGCCAGTGTTCGGCCGAGCCGCCCGAGCACCCGGGCACACCGGCCGCCAGCGCCGTGGTCAGGCCGCGCAGCACACTCTCGGTGGAGGTGTCCTCGCCCAGCCGCCCCAGTGCCGCCAGGTCTCGGGCGAGCCCGGGAGTGATCATCGCCGTCGATTCCATAGCAAGAAGCCCCTACCCCTTATGGCTACCGTTATCCCCGGTGGCGTAGCGTCAAAGGATGACCATGCCGGACCTCGAACACGCTCTGGACGCGCTGGCGGGACGCGTGTCGTCCTTGCGTGAGGCGAGGACCGCCTACCCTACCGACCTCGCGCCCACGCTCGACGCCGCCCTGGCCGAACTGGACACCGCCGCCGAGTTGCTCGCCGAGGCGCGTGAGGCGCTGCGCAAGGCGCCCAAGCGCGCCGCGAGCAAGAAGGACGGCACCCAGCGGGAGCTGAAGCTGCTGCGCCAGGTGTTCCGGGCCTTCCCGGTGCCGGTGATCGTGCTCGACGGCGGCGGGGTGGTCCGGCGGATCAACCCGGAGACCTCGCGGGTGCTCGGCAGCCCCGACGGCTACCTGGTCGGGCGGTCGTTCCCGCTGCTGGTCGACGTCTCCAGGCGGGCGGCGTTCCGCTCGCACCTGAACTCGGTGCTGCAGACCGGGCAGCCGTCGGCGTTCGAGACGCGGCTGGCGCACCAGGGGCGCACCCACACCGTGCAGCTCGCGCTGACGCGGGTGACGATGCCGGGCGAGCCGCAGCAGATGGTGGCGGCCGTGGCGCTGCCCACCGAGGTGCAGCTGCCCGAGCCCGGGGGCGGCGGCCCGAGCAGTCCGACGGGGCGCTGCTGCTGGCGGCGTCCAAACGGCAGGACCTGCTGGCCAGGGTCGGCGGGCTGCTCCTGGACGAGGAGGCGCTGCTGCGTCCGGTGGCGCTGCCGCGGACCACGCGACTGCTGGCGGCCGAGTGGGCCGACTGGGTGATCGCCGACCTGGTGCGCGACGGGCTGCCGCGGCGTTCTGTGGTGGTGGCGCCGAAGAACCATCCGCTGGGCGACCTGGTGCGGCAGGTGGAGTCGGCCGACCCGGCCGGCGGCCAGGTGGTGATGCAGGTGCTGGAGCGCGGCTCGGGCGTGGTGCACGAGATGGTCGACGACGAGTCGCTGCTCGGCTTCACCGCCGAGGGGCCGCTGCTGACCGCGATGGGCGCCGGCTCGCTGCTGTCGGTGCCGATCGGGCAGTCCGACGGGGTGCTGACGCTGGTGCGCACGCACGACCGGCCGCCGTTCTCGCTGGCCGACCTCGGCGTGCTGCAGGACGTGGGGATGCAGCTCGGCCTGGCCGTACGTGCCCAGTCGAGCTTCCAGAGCCGTTCGCGGGCCGCCGACGCGTTGTCGGCCAGCGTGGCCCCGCGCAACCTGCCCGACGTGCCCGGCTACGAGGCGTCGGCGGTCTACCATCCGGGTGCGTCGGTCGGTGCGGAGTTCTACGACGTGTTCCCGGTCGCGGGCGGCTGGGGGTTCGCCCTGGGCGGCGCGGCGGGCAAGGGCGAGGAGGCGGCCTCGGTCAGCGCCATGGTGCGCGGCGGGCTGCGGGTGCTCAGCACCTGGGAGACCCATCCCGACCTGGTGATGCGCAAGGTCAACGAGGCTCTGGTGGCGCAGGGCACGGGCATGTTCGTGATGGCCGTGGTGGGGTTCGTCAAGGGCCGGACGATCCAGCTCTCCTCGGCCGGCCACCATCCGGCGGCACTGCTGCAGCCCGACGGCAACGTGCGCTTCGCGGCGGGGGGCGGCGTGCCGATGGGCATCTCCCCCGAGGCCGAGACGGGCGTGCAGGAGCTGACCGTCTCCGTCGGGGAGACGCTGGTGCTGTACTCCGAGGGCCTGATCTCGTCCAGGAACGACGCCGGCGAGCCGTACGGCGAGGAGCGGCTGGCCGACGTGCTGGGCCGGTGCGCGGGCCAGTCACCGGCCACCGTGGTCAAGGCGGTGGAGGCCGACCGGCACGCCTTCTCGGGCGGCCAGGTGTGGGACGAGATCGTCGTCCTGGCCCTCAAGGGTGTCTGATCTGCGGGGGTTTGCGATCCGGCTAAACATGGGTATTGTCTTTCCGTAGAACAACGTGCCTAAGACGCAGGCACACCTTGAAGGCTTTTCCACGCTGAGGTGTGCCATGAATATTGCGATCGTCGCGTCCGCCAAGGGAAACCAGCGCCACCGTATCCTCTCCGTAGCGCGCGAGCTGGGCCGCGAACACCACGTCACCATCTACTCCCGCCGTGACGACGCCGAGGGCAAGCCCAAGACGCGGGTGGCCCCGGGAGTCACTCTGGAGCAGATCGACGTGGGCCCGGCCAAGGACCTCACACCCGAGGACGTCGTGCCGTACCTGAACGACGTGGGCGAGCACCTCATGAAGCGGTGGAACCAGGAGCGCCCGGACGTGATCCACGCCCACTCGTGGACCGGCGGCCTCGCCGCCGTGGCGGGCGCCAAGGGGTTGGACGTTCCGGTCATGCAGACCTTCCACACCGTGGACGCCGCGCACCAGAAGCTGGAGCGGGCACTCGGGCGCCGGGCCAAGGCGGTCATCGCCGGCTCGGGCGACGAGGAGTCGGCGTTGATCAGGCTGGGCGTGCCGCGCGGGAACATCGCGATCGTGCCGCACGGCGTGGACACCGAGCGTTTCCAGCGGCGCGGGGCGATCGCCACCAAGGGCACCCGCAAGCGGCTGGTGCACGTCGGCCCGCTGTCCCCCGAGCGCGGGGCGTACACGGCGGTGCGGGCGCTGCAGGGGCTGACGGACGTCGAGCTGGTCATCGCGGGCGGCCCCGAGCCCGAGGACCTGGACCAGGACAGGGACGCGCGCCGGCTGCGCGCCCTGGCCGAGCAGCTCGGCGTCGCCGACCGGGTGACGCTGCTGGGCCAGGTCAAGCGGGCCTCGGTGCCGAAGCTGATGCGCAGCGCGGACGCCGTGGTGTCGGTGCCGCGCGAGGCCGCGACGGGCGTCGTCGCGCTGGAGGCCATGGCCTGCGGCGTGCCGGTGATCGCCTCGGCCGTGGGCGCCCACCTCGACTCCGTGATCGACGGCGTGACCGGCCTGCTGGTCCCGCCGGACCGGCCGGCGCGCACCGCGCGGCTGGCCCGCGAGATCCTGTGCGACCCGACGCTGCGCACCGCGCTCGGGTACGCGGGCGCCGACCGGGCGCGCTCGCGCTACTCCTGGGAGCGCGTGAGCCAGGAGCTGGTCCGCGTCTACGAGTCGGCCTGCGTCTGACGGAAACCGCGCGGGAGGCGGGCGGCGGAAGCCGTCCGCCTCCCGCCGTTCCCGGAGCCTGTCCGGGAGGGGCCCTTGTTACCGGAGTGAGATCTTTGCTTCGATGGTCCGCATGTCTACTCGCGGTTCGAAGCGGGCGGCGGTGGCGGCGCTGATCACGGCCCTCGCCCTCCCCCAGAGCGCACAGGCGGAGACGTCGAGGTGGGGCGCCCCCGTCCTCGTCGAGAACTTCGACGGATCCTCGGTCGACACGAGCAGGTGGATGGTCTACCACTCGCCGGACGCGGCCCGTAACCCCCGTACGGGGCGGGCCGCCACGGTCGCGGACGGGATGCTGCGTCTCAAGGGCGGCCGGTACGGCGGCAAGGACCTGTCCGGCGGCGTGGCCACCCGGCTCGCCCAGCGGTACGGCAGGTGGGAGGTGCGCTTCAGGGCCGAGGCGGGCAACGGCTACACGCCGGTCGCGCTGCTGTGGCCCACCGCCCAGAGCGACGGCGACGGCTACGCCGAGGTCGACTTCGCCGAGATCGTGGACCCGCGCCGGCAGGGCGGCGGCATCTTCGTGCACGGCGGGCGCGGGCGCGCGCAACGGCAGCTGCGGGCCGACTTCACCCGCTGGCACACCGCCGCCGTGGACCGGCTGCCCGGCCGCCTGACGTTCTGGCTGGACGGCAGGAAGGTGTGGGACTACCGCGGCCGGTACGTGCCCGACGACGGCCGCATGGGCCTGGCGCTGCAGAACGACGTGGTGTGCGAGCCGCGCTGCCGTGACTCCTCCACCCCCGCGACGGTGTCGATGTACGTGGACTGGGTGAAGGTCTACCGGCCGTCCTGAGGCAGCAGCCTGGCCGCCTTCAGCCCGAGGTGCACGGTCAGCCGGTCGTCGCCGTCGGACAGGTCCCGGTGCAGGAGGCGTTCGGCCTTGCCCAGGCGGTAGTAGAGGGTCTGGCGGTGGACGCCCAGCTCGGCGGCCGTCTTCTGGGCGTGGCCGCCGAGATCGAGGTACACCTCCAGCGTCTGGGCCAGCTCGGCGTCGAGGGCGGCGGTCTCGGCGGCCAGCTCGCGCAGGTCGGAGCGGCCGAGGCGGGCCAGCAGGCGGTGCACGCCCAGGTCCTGCCAGCGGGCGATGGGGGCGTGCCGGGGAAAGTGCTCGGCGATGCGCAGCGCCTGGCGGGCCTCGCGCCAGCTCTGCCACGCCTCGGCCGGGTCGTTCCTGGGGGCGCCGATGCCGGCGGCGGTGCCGTACGCGCTCTGCAGGGTCTGGGCGACCTCTCCGGCCAGGTGGGCGGGGGCCAGCAGGGCGACGGGCGAGCCGGTGCGGGCCAGCACGCCGCGGGGGAGCGTCCAGAGGGCGGCCACGCGTTCGCTGGACTCGCGCACGGCGACGGCGGTGACCGGGCCGGGGATCTCGATGGAGGCCGCGGCGCGTTCCTCGGGGTCGGCGGAGAGCAGGGCGAGCAGGCCGCGTCCGAGGTCCTGGCGGCTCCTGGCCTCCTGGGCGAGCGCCGCGGCGGCCCTGGCGACCAGCGGCGCGACGCGGCGCAGCGCCTCGTCGGCGAGGCTGCCGGAGTCCAGCAGCCACAGGTAGCCGTAGGTGACCTCGCCGTGGCGCAGCGGCCAGCAGACCCGGGCCAGCACCTTGAGCTCGGCGTCGGCCGGGATCCTGACCGGGCCGCCGGCCCTGGCGATGCCGTAGCGTTCGAAGTAGTCGCGCACCTCGCCGGTGGCGCGCCGGCGCAGGATCGACTCCTGGCGGACCGTGTCGATGTCGCCGTGCTGGGCGCCGTAGGCGAGCAGCCGGAACGAGCGGTCCTCCAGCGTCGCGGACGCCCCGAGCGTGGCGGCGATCTCGTCGACGATTTCCTGAAGGTCGGACGTGTTGTGCATTTGTATGACAGCCTGCCACACCGATCGTTACGCGCGTTCATGGCCCCCTCTGACCTGGGGTTTCTAGACTTGAGGCATGTTGGGTCAACTGCTCCTTGCCGCCTCCGGGAGCGGCGTCGTGCGCCGCTCCGTGTCAGGCTTCCCGCTCACCCGCAAGGTGGTGGACCGGTTCGTCGCGGGCGAGAGCGTCCAGGAGGCCCGGAACGCCATCGAACGGCTGCGTGACGCCAACCTGGCCGTCACCGTCGACCACCTCGGCGAGGAGACGCGCGACGCGCGCGCCGCCGAGACCGTGGCGCAGGCGTACGTGACGCTGCTGGAGGCGCTGAAGCCGCTGCAGCTCGGCACCCGGGGCGAGGTGTCGGTGAAGTTGTCGGCCGTCGGGCAGCGGCTCGACGACGGCATGGCCCTGGAGCACGCCCGCGAGATCTGCGCCGCCGCTGCGGCCAACGGCTCGACCGTGACGCTCGACATGGAGGACCACACCACCGTCGACTCGACGCTGGGCATCCTGCGCAAGCTGCGCGAGGACTACCCGTCGACCGGCGTGGCGATCCAGGCCTACCTGTTCCGCAGCGAGGACGACTGCCGCGACCTGTCCCACGAGGGATCGCGCGTACGGCTGGTCAAGGGCGCCTACCGCGAGCCCGCCTCGGTCGCGCACCAGGGCAAGCAGGCCGTGGACAAGGCGTACGTGCGATGCCTGCGCATCCTCATGGCGGGGAAGGGTTACCCCATGGTGGCCACGCACGACGACCGGCTGATCTCCATCACCGAGCTGCTCGCCGACCGCTTCGGCCGGACCCTCGGCGACCACGAGTTCCAGATGCTCTACGGGATCCGGACCGACCGGCAGGAGGCCCTGGCCGGGGCCGGCCACACGGTCCGCGTGTACGTCCCCTACGGCGACGACTGGTACGGCTACTTCATGCGCCGGCTGGCCGAGCGCCCCGCCAACGTCGCCTTCTTCCTTCGTGCCCTTGGGGGTAAGTAAATGGATGCCATCAGCAACGTCCCCGTCCCCGTGAACGAGCCCGTGCTCGGCTACGCGCCGGGCAGCGCCGAGCGTTCGGCACTGGAGGACCGCATCAAGGAGCTGGCCGGCTCCCCCGTCGACCTGACCATGACCATCGACGGCGAGCAGCGGCTCGGCGGCGGCGCGCCCATCGACGTGGTGCAGCCGCACAACCATGCCTCCGTCCTGGGCCGTACCAACGACGCTACGGCTCAGGACGTGCAGGACGCCATCGACAGCGCCCTGCGGGCGGCGCCCGCCTGGCGGGCGCTGTCCTTCGACGAGCGGGCCGCGGTCTTCCTCAAGGCCGCCGACCTGCTGGCCGGCCCGTGGCGCCAGACGCTGAACGCGGCCACCGTGCTCGGCCAGTCGAAGTCGGCGCAGCAGGCGGAGATCGATGCGGCCTGCGAGCTGATCGACTTCCTGCGCTTCAACGTGACCTACGCCCGTCAGCTCTACTCCGACCAGCCGATCTCGTCGCCCGGCGTGTGGAACCGGATGGAGTACCGGCCCCTTGAGGGGTTCGTGCTGGCGATCACGCCGTTCAACTTCACCGCCATCGCCGGAAATTTGCCGACTTCTGCCGCTTTGATGGGGAATGTCGTCGTCTGGAAGCCGTCGCCGACGCAGCAGCTCGCCGCGCACCACACGATGCGGCTGCTGGAGGCGGCCGGGCTGCCGCCGGGCGTGATCAACATGGTCACCGGCAACGGGCAGGCCGTCTCCGAGGTGGCGATGACGCACCCGGCCCTGGCCGGCGTGCACTTCACCGGCTCCACCCCCACCTTCCAGCACCTGTGGGGCACGATCGGCGCCAACATCGCCTCCTACCACGGCTACCCGCGCCTGGTGGGCGAGACCGGCGGCAAGGACTTCGTGCTGGCCCACCCGTCGGCCGACCCCGCGGTGCTGTCGACCGCGCTGGTCAGGGGCGCCTTCGAGTACCAGGGCCAGAAGTGCTCGGCGGCCTCGCGGGCGTACGTGCCGCGCTCGGTGTGGAACCGCATGCGTGACGACTTCGTGGGCGTGGCCGAGTCGCTGACCGTGGGCGACGTGGCGGCCGACCTGTCGACGTTCATGGGCGCGGTCATCGACGAGCGGGCCTTCGCCAAGCACAAGGACGCCATCGACCGGGCGCGGGCCGCCTCGAACATCGACGTGCTCACCGGTTCGTACGACTCCGGCGTCGGCTACTTCGTCAAGCCGACCATCCTGGAGTGCGCCGACCCGACGGACGAGATCTTCGTCAAGGAGTACTTCGGGCCGATCCTCGGCGTGCACGTCTACGAGGACCGCGACTTCGACACGGTGCTCGACCAGATGGAGGGCATCGCCCCGTACGCGCTGACCGGCTCGATCATCGCCCAGGACCGGTACGCCATCGCCGCGGCCTCGGAGCGGCTGCGCTTCGCGGCGGGCAACTTCTACGTCAACGACAAGCCGACGGGCGCGGTCGTGGGCCAGCAGCCGTTCGGCGGCGCGCGGGCCTCGGGCACCAACGACAAGGCCGGCTCGATCTTCAACCTGATCCGCTGGGTGAACGCCCGCACGATCAAGGAGACGTTCGTCCCGCCGACCGACCACCGCTACCCGCACATGGGCTGACGCCCCCGAAGAGCCACGGCCGGCACCCCCACAGGGGTGCCGGCCGTCTCCAATTCCGGGGGCGTGGCGTAATGTGCAAGGTTTGTGTCATTGACGCCAATGCGGGGCCGCGACCAGCATGAAGGCATGCAGCGACGGATCGTGATCGTCGTCTTCCCGGGCTTCCAGTTGCTGGACATGGCCGGGCCGGCGGACGTGTTCGCGACCGCCGACCTGATCGCCCGGGGGCGGGGTTACCGGGTCGAGGTGGCCGGCGTGGAGGCGGGGGCGGTGAGCGCGTCGAACGGGGTCACCGTCATGGCGGGGGCGCTCGGCGAGGTGTCGGGGCCGATCGACACGCTCCTGGTGGCCGGCGGGCTGTCGGTGCCGCGGCAGCTGGAGGACCGCGCGCTGGTCGGGGCGGTCGCCGGCCTGGCCGCGCGGGCCGGGCGGGTGGCGTCGGTCTGCAACGGGGCCTTCCTGCTGGCCGAGGCCGGGCTGCTCGGCCGCCGCCGGGCCACCACCCACTGGCTGTCCGCCGACGACCTGCGCCAACGCTACGCCGACGTCGAGGTGGACCCCGATCCCCTCTACATCGAGGACGGCAACGTGTGGACCTCGGCGGGCGTGCTGTCCGGCGTGGACCTCGCGCTCGCGCTGGTGTCCAGGGACCACGGCCACGAGCTGGCCCGCGACGTCGCCCGCGGGCTCGTCGTCTACCTGCACCGGCCGGGCGGGCAGAGCCAGTTCAGCGCGCCGATGCGGGCCATGACGCCGCGCAGCCTGCCCCTGCGGGAGCTGCAGGGCTACATCGACGCCAACCCGTCCGCCGACCTGAGCGTGCCCGCGCTCGCCCGGCGCGTCGGGATGAGCGAACGGCACTTCTCCCGCGTCTTCACCGAGCAGACCGGCCTGCCACCCGGCCGGTACGTCGAACGCAGCCGCGCCGACGCCGCCAGACGCCTCCTGGAGGTCACCGGGCATCCGCTGGAGACCGTGGCCAGGGAGGCGGGCCTGGGCACGCCGGAGACCCTCTACCGCGTCTTCCGCCGCCACTGGCGGGTGTCGCCGGGCGAGCACCGCCGCAGATTCCAGTCGAAGGAGAAATGACAGCATGCATGTGGCAATCCCGCTCTATCCCCGTTTCACCGCCCTCGACGCGGTCGGCCCCTACACGGTGCTGGCGTTCGCGCCCGGCGTCACGGTGACGTTCGTGGCCGGGGAGGTGGGGCCGGTGACCGACGACCAGGGCACCCTGTCGATCGCCGCCACCGCCTCCTACGCCGACCTGCCGCGTCCCGACGTGGTGATCGTGCCCGGCGGGCCCGGCACGCTGGAGGCGATGTCGGACGAGGCGCTGCTGGGCTGGCTGCGCGAGGCCCACGAGCACACGCGGTGGACGACGTCGGTGTGCAGCGGCTCGTACGTGCTGGGCGCGGCGGGGGTGCTCAAGGGCGTGCGCGCGACCACCCACTGGGCGGTGCTGGACGGCCTGACGGGCGTCGGGGCCGAGCCGGTGAGCGAGCGCGTCGTCACCGAGGGCAAGATCGTGACGGCCGCCGGGGTGTCGGCCGGGATCGACATGGCCCTGACCCTGCTGGCCCAGGCCGACGGCGTCGAGACGGCCCAGGCGGTGCAGCTCGCGATCGAGTACGACCCGCGTCCGCCGTTCGACGCGGGCTCGCCCGCCAAGGCGCCCGAGGGCACCGTCGAGCGGGCCATGAGCCTGATCTCCTGACCGTCCGGCCGCGGCGCCCCCGTCCCTCCAGGGACGGGGGCGCCGCGCGTCGCAGGGGTCAGGGCCGGTCCGCCGGGGGCGGGTCGCCCGTGGCCCCGAGCGGCAGCACGTCGAAGTGCACGACGACGTGGGTGCCGCTGGCGGGGGTGTCCCTCCCGTCCGACAGGCGGCGGAAGCGGTCCAGCACCTCCAGGACCCCGTCGCGCAGGTCGGCCGTCTCCTCGGGGGTGAGCCGCAGCGAGCGGCGGGCGAACACACTGGCCTGCAGCCATTCCTCGGCGGCCTGCGCCGAGCCCTCGCACCAGCGGGTCAGCTCCGCGCCGCGTTGCCGGACCATGTCGTCCAGCAGGAACTCCAGGGCGTCGGCCTCCTCCGGGTGGTCCCTGGCCGGCCCGAAGCTGAAGCCGCCGGGCGTGATCCGCCAGTACTTCTCCTTGCCCCGGCCCAGCTCGGGCGCGATCTCGATCATGCCGTGGCGGGCCAGCTCGCGCAGGTGGTAGCTGGTGGCCCCGGTGTTCTGCCCGAGCAGGCCGGCCAGGCCGGTGGCCGTGGCCGGGCCGTGCTCGTCGAGCAGCTCGTAGATGCGCAGCCGCAGCGGGTGCGCGAACGACTTCAGCGCCTTCGCGTCGAGGGTGCGGGCGGAGAAGCTCTTGCCTTCTGTCACTGTGCAAGCCTATCTTTGCAAAGGAATCTATGCACACTTTTGCTTACACACTATCGGGGTTGCACCATGAACCGTCTCGGCCGGGCCTTCTGGTTTCTCTGGTCGTCCACCGCCCTGTCGAACCTGGCCGACGGTGTCCTGCGGGTCGGCGCGCCGCTGCTGGCCGTGTCCATGACCCGCTCCCCCACGCTGGTGTCGCTGGCCGGTGCCGCCGCGACCGCGCCCTGGCTGCTGTTCGCGCTGCACGCGGGGGCGGTCGCCGACCGGGTCGACCGCCGCCGGGTCATGACGCTGGCCAACACCGCGCGTACGGCGGTGCTGGCGGTGGCGGCGCTGCTGGCGATGGCGGGCCTGCTGAACCTGTGGACGCTGCTCGCGGTGGTCTTCGCCGCCGGGGTGAGCGAGGTCTTCGCCGACACCTCGGCGCAGTCCGTCCTGCCCATGACCGTCTCCAAGGACGATCTCACCAGGGCCAACGCCCGGATCGTCGGCGTCCAGACCGTCGGCAACGACTTCGTCGGCGCGCCGCTGGCCGGGCTGCTCGTCGGCCTGCTGCCCGCCGCCCTCTTCGGCGCCCCCGCCCTCCTGTACGCCGCCGCCGCCCTGCTGCTGACCGGCATGGCCGGCTCCTTCCGGGCCGCTCCGGCCGCGTCCGGGCCGCGCCGGCCGCTGCGCGCCGACATCGGCGAGGCGCTGCGCTACCTGTGGGCCCACCGGTTCCTGCGCAGGCTGGCGATCTCCGCGGGCATGCTGAACCTGGCCAACGCCGGATACTTCGCCGTCTTCGTCCTGTGGGCCGTCGGCGACGGGTCGCGCATCGGCCTCGACCCGAGCGGCTACGGCCTCATGATGACGGCGTTCGCGGCCGGCGCGGTGCTCGGCTCGCCGCTGACCGGGCCGGTCACGCGGCTGATCGGCGAGAGCGGCACGCTGGTGGGGGCGTGGCTGATCAGCAGCCTGCTGCTGCTCGTCCCCATGCTGGTGCCGTCGCCGTGGGCGCTGTACCCGGTCGCGGTGATGTGGGGCGTGACGGGGGCGGCGGCCAACGTGCTGGTCGTCTCGGTGCGGCAGCGGCTGATCCCGGGCGAGATGCTGGGCCGGGTGAACTCCGCCTACCGGCTGGTCGGCATGGGCGGCATGCCGGTGGGCGCGGCGCTGGCCGGCGTGGTGGGCGACCTGTTCGGGCTGGCCACCGTGCTGGCCGGGGCCGCGGGGCTGTGCCTGGTGGCTGTGGGGCTGGTGTGGCGCGCCCTGCCTGGGCGAATTTCTGCGGCGCTGACCAGCGAACCTACACTTTCCGACATATCCAGATCACGTTAGGCACCCTATGCCGTGTGCGGAGATGACATGATTATCCCCGAGCTTGAGGGGATGGTATGCGGGAGATCGGCGGACGGTACCTCCTGAACGAGGAGGCCGGTCGTGGGGGTATGGGAGTCGTCTGGCGGGCGTTCGATCGGCTCCTCCACCGAGAGGTGGCGTTGAAGGAGCTGACTCTGGCCGGTGAGGCCGAGATGGTTCGCCGCCGGGTGCTGCGCGAGGCCCGGATGGCGGCCGGCCTGACGCACCCCAACATCGTCACGGTCCACGACCTGATGGAAGTGGGCGGCAAGCTCTGGATCGTGATGGAGTACCTGCACGGGCTCTCACTCCACCAGCTGCTCTCCCAGGTGGGCACGCTGCCCGCGCAGTCGGTGGTGGCGATCGGGCAGCACCTGCTCGCCGCGCTGCGCACCGCGCACAAGGCCGGCGTGCTCCATCGCGACGTCAAGCCCGCGAACGTGATGCTGACCGGCGACCGCGTGGTGCTGACCGACTTCGGCATCGCCACGGCCGAGGGCGACATCCGCATGACGACCTCGCGGCGGCTGCGCGGCACGCCCGCGTTCATGGCCCCGGAGCGGCTGCACGGCGGGCCGGCCAGCAAGGAGGCCGACATGTGGTCCTTCGGCGCGACGCTCTACAGCGCCGTCGAGGGCCAGCCGCCCTACCCCGGGCAGGACGCGGCCACGGTGCTCGGCATGGCCCGCAGCGGCCCTTATCCGCCGCCGCGGCGGGCCGGGGTGATGCGCCCCCTCATCGAGGGGCTGCTCCACCACGACCCGGTGCGCCGCTACACGCCGGAGCAGACGGCGGGCCTGCTGGCGGGCATGCGCGCCAGCGCCTACCAGGCCGCCATCTGAACCGGCTCCGGCGGGCTCAGTCCTTCTGGGCGCGGGCCTCGGCCTCGGCGGCGTCCATGGCGGCCGCCTCCTCGGGGTGGGCGCGGTGCCGCCCAGGTGCGCGGGCTGCCACCACACGCCCGGCGGCACCTCGGGGTAGGTGCGCTGCGCCCGGTCGACCAGCTCCGACAGGCGCGTGTGCAGGTCGACGGTGTGCTGGTTGACGTCTTCGCCGCGCTTGGGATGGAACGGCTCGCCCACCAGGATGGTGATCGGCACGTGCCGCTGCGTGAGCTGCTTGGGACGGCCCTTGGTCCACAACCGCTGGCTGCCCCACAGGGCGACCGGGATGACCGGCACGTTGGTGGCCTGGGCCATGCGGATGGCGCCGTTCTTGATCTCCTTGACGGTGAAGGAGCGGCTGATCGTGGCCTCGGCGAAGACGCCCACCACCTCGCCGGCCTTGAGCTTGCGCAGCGCGGTGGCGTACGAGCCCGCCCCGGCCCCGCGGTCGACCGGGATGTGGTGCATGCCGCGCATCAGCGGCCCGGAGACACGGTGGTCGAAGACGTCCTGCTTGGCCATGAAGCGCACCAGCCGCTTGGACGGCAGCGCGGCGAACCCCGCGAAGATGAAGTCGAGATAGCTGATGTGATTGCTCACCAGCACCGCTCCCCCGGTCCGCGGCACGTGCTCGGTGCCCTCCATGTGGAAGCGGTAGTCGAGCACGCGAAAGAGGGTCCGCGCGGCGGCGATCACCGGCGGGTACACAATCTCAGCCATGAGCAGAAGGTAGCCTACTCACGCCGGTCGGCAGGCCACTCGGGAGACCCGTACCCGCCCGGAAAAGATCGGCTCTGGTCACGAGATCGTAGGACATCGCCCCTGTTCACGCGGCGGCGCTTGCCCTCCCGCGAGAACGGGCAGATGTTTTGACCATGAAGAAGCTCATCAACACCGCCGACTCCGTGGTGGAGGACGCGCTGAACGGCATGGCCGCGGCCCATCCCGCGCTGAGGGTCCAGGACCGCGTGGTCTACCGGGCCGCGGGGCCACGCCCCGGCAAGGTGGGGCTGGTGTCGGGCGGCGGCTCGGGCCACGAGCCCCTGCACGCCGGGTTCGTCGGCCACGGCATGCTGGACGCCGCCTGCCCCGGCGAGATCTTCACCTCGCCCGTGCCCGACCAGATCATCGACGCCACCAAGGCCGTCGACGGCGGCGCCGGCGTGCTGCACATCGTCAAGAACTACACCGGCGACGTGCTCAACTTCGAGATGGCCGCCGAGCTGGCCGAGGACAACGACGTCGCCTCCGTGCTGGTCGACGACGACGTGGCCGTCCAGAACTCGCTCTACACGGCCGGGCGGCGCGGCACGGGCGCGACGTTGTTCGTGGAGAAGATCGCGGGCGCGCTGGCCGAGGAGGGCGCGCCGCTGACCGAGGTGGCCAGGGTGGCCGGTGAGGTGAACGAGCGCAGCCGGTCGTTCGGCATCGCGCTGACCTCGTGCACGACGCCGTCGGCGGGCAAGCCGACGTTCGACCTGCCCGAGACGGACGTGGAGCTGGGCATCGGCATCCACGGCGAGCCGGGCCGCACGCGGGTGCCGATGGCCTCGGCCCGCGAGCTGGCCGCCGTCGCCATGGAGGCCCTGCACAGCGACCTGCCGCTCCGCGGCGACCTGCTGGTCATGGTCAACGGCATGGGCGGCACCCCGCTCATGGAGCTGTACGTGCTGTTCGCCGAGGTCGCGGCGTTCGTGAAGGGCAAGGACGCGCGGGTGGCCCGCTCGCTCGTCGGCAACTACGTGACGAGCCTGGACATGCAGGGCTTCTCGGTCACCGTGTGCCGGCTCGACGACACGCTCACCCGGCTCTGGGACGCGCCCGTCGAGACGCCGGCGCTGCGCTGGGGGCGTTGATGGACACCCGCTTCTTCGCGGACTGGCTGGACGAGGCGGCCCGGCTGGTCCGCCGCGACCGCGGGCGGCTGACGGAGCTCGACGCGGCCATCGGCGACGCCGACCACGGCGCGAACCTCGACCGCGGCTTCACCGAGGTCGCCAAGGCGCTGGCCGACCGGCCGCCGGGCTCCCCGGGCAGGTGCTGGCCGACGCGGGCACGGCCCTCATCCGCCGCGTCGGCGGCGCCTCCGGCCCGCTGTACGGGTCGATGTTCCGCCAGATGGGCCGGACGCTGGAGTCCCCGGTGACGCTGGCCCGCTTCGAGGCGGCGTTCGAGGAGGGGGTGGTCGCGCTGGAACGGCTGGGCAAGGCGGTCCTGGGCGACAAGACCATGGTGGACGCGCTGGTCCCGGCCTCCCGGTCGCTGGCGCTGGCCGTACGGGACGGCATCGGAGCGCTGGAGGCGTTCGAACGGGCGGCGGACGCGGCGGCCGAGGGCGCGCGGGAGACGATCCCCCTCCAGGCCCGCAAGGGCCGGGCCAGCTACCTGGGCGAACGCAGCGTGGGACACGAGGACCCGGGAGCGGCCTCGGCAGCCCTGATCATGCGCGCCCTGGCCACGGTGGCCCGCAACCGGGCAGAAGGCCGGAACCAGACAGAGAGCCGGAACCAGACAGAGAGCCAGCCCCCGGCCGAGGGCCGGACAGCGGCGGAGGGCCAGGGACGGGCGGAGGGCTGATGGTCGGGGTGGTGCTGGTCTCGCACAGTGCCGGGCTGGCGGCCGAGACCGCGGCGCTGGCCCTGGGGATCGCCGCGGAGCCCGTGCCGGTGGCGGCGGCCGGCGGCACCGCGGACGGCGGCCTGGGCACCAGCTTCGACCTCGTCGAGCAGGCGGTGCGCAGCGTGGACCGGGGCGACGGCGTGCTGATCATCCCCGACCTCGGCAGCTCGGTGCTGACCGCCCGGCTGCTGGAGGAGGACGGCCGCATCGTGATCGCAGACGTGCCGTTCGTGGAGGGTGCGGTGGCGGCGTGCGTGGCGGCGTGCACGGGCGGGTCGCTGGCGGAGGTGCTGGCCGCCGCCGAAGAGGCCCGCACCTACCGCAAACTCTGACCGCTCCCCGGCACCCCGCCCCTCCCCCGCGTTCTCCTCAGTGGCCCTTGAAGGCCTCCTCCAGCCACCAGGAGCCGTGCTCGCCGGTGATCTTGGCGTGCACCAGCAGCGGGCGGTCCCTGGGCCCCTTGAGCCATTCGGCCACGCCCGCCAAACCGGCGACGTCCGTGACGGTCACCGCCGCGAACCCGTGGCCCCGGGCGATCGCGGCCAGGTCGGCGGGCGGGAAGCGGACCGTGCCGAGCGGATGCCCGTGCGGCCCGAAGTGGTGCACCTCCGCCCCGTACGCCTCGTCGTCGTAGACCACGACCACCATGGGCAGCCCCAGCCGGACGACGGTCTCCAGCTCGGCGATGCCCATGAGCGCGCCGCCGTCGCCCAGGGCGGCCACGGGGAGCCGGTCCGGACGGGCCAGGGCGGCCCCGATCGCGGTCGCCAGGCCGAGCCCGACCGACTGGAACGCCTGGGTGAAGCAGAACCCGCCCGCGTCCGGCACGTCCAGGAACATCGAGGGGTATCCCATGAAGTTGCCGGAGTCCACGGACACGACGCGCTCGCTCGGGAGCAGGTCGTCCAGGGCGATGGTGAGCGTCCTCGGGTCGATGCGGCCCGCGCCGCTCTCGTCCCGGTACGGCACCGCGCGCCAGCGCCCCTCGTCCCTGATCCGCCGGGCCAGCTCGGCCGACCGGTAGCCAGGCGCGGCGCCGCCCGGCCCGGTGAGGGCCGCCGCCACGGCGCGGACGTCCCCGGCCACCCCCAGGTCGGCCCGGACGTGCGCGCCGACGGCCGCCGGGTCGAGGTCGACCTGGGCCACCTTCGCCTCCGGCGGGATCAGCGAGCCGTGGCGGGTCGTCCACATGTTCAGGGCGCAGCCCCAGCCGACGATCAGGTCCGCGCCGCGGATCAGCTCGGCGGCCAGCGGGGTGGCGAAGCCGCCGCTCACGTCGAGGTCCCAGGGGCTGCCGCGGAACAGGCCCTTGGCGACGGCGGAGGTGGCCAGCAGGGCGCCGGTGCGGTCGGCCAGCGCCTCCAGCTCGCGGCGGGCGTGCCGGGCGCCGCGGCCCGCGACGAACACCGGCCGCCGCGACCCGGCCAGCAACCGCCCGAGCTCGGCCGTCGTGTCCTCCGCGCCCGACAGGTCGGGCCGGGCCGTCGTGTCCTCCGCGCCTGACCGGTCGGGCCCGGCCGCGCCGGTCAGGAGAGGTGCGGGGGCGCGGGAGCCCGAGGGGGCGGACTGCACGTCGAGCGGCAGGTTCAGCAGGACCGTACGGCGTTCCAGGCTGGCCACGCGGAAGGCGTCGAACGCCTGCTCCTCGGCCCGCGCGGCGTCCGTGAGGCGCATGGGGACCGCGCCCACCGCCGCGGCCAGGGCGTCCTGGTCGATGTGGAAGTTGGAGCGCGCGTCCGTCGCCTCACCGGCCAGGACGATCATCGGCGTACGGCTCTTGGCCGCCTCGGCGATCCCCGTCATCGCGTTGGTCAGCCCCGGCCCCTGGTGGACCGTGACGACGCCGACCTCGCCGCTCATCCGGGCGTAGGCGTCGGCCATGGTCGCCGCCCCGCCCTCGTGCCGCGCGGCGACGAACCGCACGCCGTGCTCGACCAGCGCGTTCGTGACGTGGAAGTTGCCGCTGCCGACCACCCCGAACGCCGTGCGGACGCCGCGGGCGGCCAGCGCCCGGCCGACCGCCGCGGCCGCCGTCTCCGGGACGGTCAACGTTCCACCAGGGCCAGGACGCGGACGGGGCTGCCGGAGCCGCCGACGATGGGCAGCGGCGGGGCGACCACGGCGGCGCCGGTCACCGGCAGGCGGTCGAGGTTGCGGAGCTGGGTCAGGCCGTACTTGCCCGCGCCGAGCAGGAAGGAGTGGCAGGGGAAGGGCGGGTCGAAGGAGTGGGCGGCCCCGGCGTCGGTGCCGACGGTCTCCACGCCGAGCCCGAGGATCGGGGTCTCGGCAGCCAGCCAGGAGGCGCACTCGACCGAGATGCCCGGCGAGTGCGGGCCGGTCTCGTCGGCGTTGAGGAAGGCGGCCTGGTCGGCGGAGCGGGCGTCCCAGCCGGTGCGGTAGAGCAGCCAGCCGCCGTCGGGCAGCGGGCCGTTGGCGCGTTCCCATTCCTTGACGTGGTCGATCTGCAGGAGGAAGTCGGGGTCCTTGGACGCCTCGGCAGCGAAGTCGAGCACGACCGCGGGCGCGATCAGGCTGCGTACGGGCACCTGGGAGACGTCCTGGCCGTCGCGGGCGGTGACCCAGTGGATCGGGGCGTCGAAGTGGGTGCCGGAGTGCTCGCCGGTGTGGATGTCGTTCCAGTACCAGGCGGGGCCGCGGTCGTCGTAGCGGCTGATCTCCTCCAGCCGGAACGGGATGGTGTTGCCGAACGGCTCGGGCAACTGGAGGATCGGCGTCTCGGAGGAGAGGGGCGCGGTGAGGTCGACCACCTCGATCGCGCCGCCGCGCACGCTGTCCAGGAAGCTCTGCAACACCGACATGTCATCCTCCTTGTTGGGCTGAGCGCATCCTCCTCCAGCGGGACTCACCTGCGCAACGACGCGGCACGGCGGTCTTCACAGCTCCTTCCAGGCGGGTTGGGCGGCGGTGCCGCCGGCCGCGCGGGTGGACAACGATCCGCAGGCCACGGCCACGTCGAGGCATTCGCGCCGGCTCATCCCGCGCAGCCTGGCGGCGAGGTAGCCCGCGTCGAAGCTGTCGCCCGCGCCGACGGTGTCGACGGGCCTGGCCGGGGCCCGCGTCACCAGGCCGGACTCCCAGGCCAGCGCGCCGTCCGCGCCGTCCTTGACGACGACGGCCGGCCCGAGGGCGCCCAGCCGCGCCGCGACGGCCTCCAGCGGCCCGTCACGGACGCCGGACAGGCGGGCCGCGATCGCCCTGGCCTCGCCGGCGTTGGGCAGGAACACGTCGGTGGCGGCGAGCACGTCCGCCAGGCCGTCCCAGCGGCCGGCCAGGTCGTCGTTGGTGTCCAGCGAGGTCGTGGCGCCCGCCGCGCGCAGCTCCGCCAGCAGCGCGGGCAGCCCGCCGCCAGTCCGGGCTGCAGGAAGTACGACGACACGTGCACGTGCCGGGCCAGGCCGCGCGGCACGTCCCCGGCGGTCGGGTACGGCAGGCAGCCCGGCGAGGTGAGGATGGCCCGGTCCGTCCCGTCGGCGAGCACGACCGTCATGGCCGTGGGCCGGATCGCCGCCCGCGACGAGCCGTTCGCGCTGGCCGTACGCCAGCTCGCGCGGCGCGCCGGACAGCACGATGTCGGGGTTGGCGTCGCCGACGGCCAGAGGTCGAACCCGCCGGTCATGGCGGCCGTCACGCCTTGGTCCACTGTGCGCATCCGGCGGTCTGGAACGCCTTGTCGCCCGGCTCGATGGTGACGCTCGCCGGCCCGGTCGGCGCGCCCGCGTTGATCACCGAGCCGAGGTCGGGGGACGTGCTGTTCAGCCGGGCCCAGAAGCAGTTCGTGGAGCCCGCGACGGGACCGGTCGTGCGGTAGGTGCCGGGCTGGATGTCCACGCCCACGACGAACGTCCGCATCCCGGCCGTCGACCCGGTCTGCCCGGGTCCGGTCTGCGCAGGTCCAGTCTGCGCGGGTCCAGGCTGCGTTGGTCCGGTTTGAGCAGGGCCGGTCTGGGCGGGACCGGGCTGCGTGGGACCGGGCTGGAGGGGGTCGGTCTGCGGGGCGTCCGTCGGGGCGGGCTGGGTGGCGGGGCCGGAGGCCGAGGGCGGGCCGGTGCCCTCGACCGTCACCGTGACCCTGGGGGCCGGCGAGGCCGACGAGCCCTCCGCCCCGTACCCGACGAAGACGCCCAGGATGAAGGCCACCACGGCGGCCAGCCCGGACACGAGCAGGATGATCGGCGGACTGCTCGTCGCCCGAGGGGGCTCAGGGGGCCGTACGTCACGGACCCAAGGGTGCCATCTCCATCGACGCCCCTGTCAACGCCCCTGTCAGCGGTGGAGGTAGTCGACGAGCGACGCCTTCTCCGTCTCCAGCTCCTCGATCGCGCTCTTGACCACGTCGCCGATGCTGACGATGCCCACCAGGCGGCCGTTCTCGACCACGGGCATGTGGCGGAACCGGTGGGTGGTCATCGTCCGGCGCAGCTCGTCGACGTTGTCGCCGGGCCCGGCCGTGCGGACCTCGGTCGTCATGATCGAGGAGACCGGCGCGTCGAGGATCTCCGGGCCCCGGTCGTGCAGCCGCCGCACCACGTCGCGCTCGGAGACGATCCCCTGGATCGTCGTGCCGTCGGTGGAGACGACGACCGCGCCGATGTTGTGGTCGGCGAGCTTGCCGAGCAGTTCCCGAACCGTCGCCACCGGCGCCACCGTGGTAACAGCGCTTCCCTTGTTGCGCAGGATCGTCCCGATGAGCATGTGCACCACCTCTGCTCCCAATGTCCCCGGCCGAGGGCCGGCTTATGCCCGGTCCTCACAGGCAAACAACCGAGTGGGGACCCCGTCAAGCGGTCACGTAGGCTGGCTTGCCGCATCTCCGACGACGTGGAAGGCATCGATGACCGAGCAGCTCAACACCGGAAGCCACGACCTGCCCATCACCCCGGAGCTGGCCGCGTTCATGCGCACCGGCTGGGCCGACACCCGGCGCACCGGCGTGACCGCGCTGCCGATCGCTCCCTGGGCGGCCCGGCGCAGGGCGGCGCTGGCCGCGCGTTTTCCCGGTGAGCGCCTGGTCGTCCCGTCGGGCACGCTCAAGGTGCGCAGCAACGACAGCGACTACCGGTTCCGGCCGCACAGCGCGTACTCCTACCTGACGGGCGCGGGCGAGCCGGGCGACGTGCTGGTCATCGAGCCGTCCGGGCAGGCCGTGCTGTACGTGCGCCCGCGCTCGCCGCGCGAGGAGGGCGAGGAGTTCTACCGCGACCGCCGCTACGGCGAGTTCTGGGTGGGCCGCAGGCCCGACCTGGCCGAGGCGTCGGAGCTGTACCAGATCGAGTGCGCGCACATCCGCGACCTGCGGCCCGAGGGCCCGGCCCGCGTGCTGCGCGGCGTCGACGCCTCCGTCGACGCGCTGGTGCCGGCGGGCGGCCGCGACGCCGAGCTGGAGGTGTTCCTGTCGGAGATGCGGCTGGTCAAGGACGAGTGGGAGGTCGGCGAGCTGCAGTCGGCCGTGGACGCCACCGTGCGCGGCTTCGAGGACGTCGTGCGCGCCCTGCCCGCGGCCCTCGGCCACCCGCGCGGCGAGCGTTACCTGGAGGGCGTCTTCGGGCTGCGCTCGCGCCTGGAGGGGAACGCGGTCGGCTACGACAGCATCGTGGCCTCCGGCGCCCACGCCTGCGTGCTCCACTGGATCCGCAACGACGGCGCGCTGGCCGAGGGCGACCTGCTCCTGCTCGACGCAGGCGTCGAGACCGACACCCTCTACACCGCCGACGTCACCCGGACGTTCCCGCTGTCGGGCCGGTTCACCGGGGCGCAGCGGCAGGCGTACGAGCTGGTGCTGGCCGCCCAGGACGCCGGCATCGCGGCGCTGAAGCCCGGCGCGAGCTTCCGCGACTTCCACCTGGCGGCCATGCGCGTCATCTGCGAGGGCCTGCACGACTGGGGCCTGCTGAAGGACTCCCCCGACGCCCTCATGGAGTCGGGCCTGTACCGGCGCTACACGCTGTGCAGCAGCGGCCACATGCTCGGCCTCGACGTGCACGACTGCGCCAGGTCGCGGGCCGAGGTCTACCTCGACGGCGTGCTGGAGGAGGGCAACGTCCTGACGGTCGAGCCCGGCCTGTACTTCCAGCCCGACGACCTGACCCTGCCCGCCGAGCTGCGCGGCATGGGCATCCGCATCGAGGACGACCTGGTGGTCACCGCCGAGGGCGCCACCCTGATGTCGAAGGCCCTCCCCCGCCACCCCGACGAGATCGAGTCGTGGATGAACGTCGTCCGGTCGTGACCACCCGGTCACTTTTCGTAGACGGCTGACAAGGTGTGACCCAGGTCTCATAGTTTTTGCGCAAATTCCCGACAAGGCATCGACTACTAGACAACCCGTCAGTAAGGTGACTGCTCCGTAGGCGGAGGTGGTCATGGCGGGTACACGCGTGCGGACAGGCGCCTGATGGCCCTGTCCGGGTACGTCGGACGCACGGCCGGGTCGCTGCTGGGCCAGGTGGGCGAGCTGTTCGTCATCGTCCTGGAGGGCTTACGCCGCACCTGGGACGTCAGGAGCTGGTGGTGGGAGTTCGTCGACCAGTGCTGGTTCCTCGCCAAGGTCACCAGCGTCCCGGTGCTGCTCGTCTCCCTGCCGCTGGGCGCCACCGTGGCGCTGCAGGTGGGCGAGCTGGCCTGGCAGCTCGGCGCCGGCTCGGCCACCGGCAGCGCGGTCTTCGTCGGCCTGATCCGTGAGGTGGCGCCCCTGGCCAGCGCGCTGCTGATCGCCGGGGCCGGCGGCAGCGCGATGACCTCCGACATCGGCGCGCGGCACATCCGCGACGAGCTGAGCGCCATGGAGGTCATGTCGGTCAATCCCGTCCACCGCCTGGTCACGCCGCGCATGTGGGCCGCCTCCACGATCGCGGTCTGCCTGTGCCCGCTGGTCATCCTGGCCGGCGCGACCGGCGGCTACTTCTTCAACGTGGTGGTGCAGGGCGTCACGCCGGGCGCGTACTTCGACGGCGCGCTGTCCCTGGTCGTCGGCTCCGACCTGTACGTCACCCTGTTCAAGGCGTGGATCTTCGGCTTCGTCGCCGCCGCCGTGGCCTGCTACAAGGGCATGACGTGCGCGACCAGCCCGGTGGGCGTGGGACGGGCGGTCAACCAGGCGACCGTGCTGACGTTCATGCTGGTGTTCACGTTCAACTACGTGATCTCGGCCGTCTACTTCCTGGCCTACCCGCCGAGGTCGATGTGACGGCGACGTCGGCGGCCGGGCCCGGGATCGCCCACCGCGGGCGGGACCTGGCCGAGCGGTTCGCGACACTCGCCGACTGGCCGCTGTTCGTGGGGAAGGTGCTCTTCTACTCCGTCCGCGACGTCGTCCTGCGGCTGCGTTACCGCAAGGTCGTGATCAGGCAGGTCAGCGACGTCGTGGTGGGCGTCGGCGCGACCGTCATCGGCGGCGGCATGATCTTCGTGGTGTTCACGATGGCGTTCGTCGTGGGCGCGACCGTGGGCCTGCAGGGCTACCAGGGGCTGCAGGCCATCGGCGCGGAGTCGTTCGTGGGGCTGATCGGCAGCTTCGCCAACGTCCGCGAGATCACCCCGATCATCGCCGCGACCGCGCTGGCCGCGCAGGTGGGCTCGGCGTTCACGGCCGAGCTCGGGGCGATGCGCATCTCGGAGGAGATCGACGCGCTGGAGGTGATGGGCATCAACGCCTTCACCTACCTGATCTGCACCCGCGTGGTGGCGGCGCTGCTGGCGCTGCTGCCGATCTACCTGATCGCGCTGTTCGCCAGCTTCTTCGCCACCCGCCTGATGTGCACGGCGCTGTTCGGCCTGGCACCCGGCGCCTATGACTACTACTTCTACCTGTACCTGCCGGTCAGCGACATCGTCTACAGCCTGGTCAAGGTCGGGATCTTCGCCTTCGCCGTCATCGTGATCCACTGCTACCACGGCTTCCACGCCACCGGCGGACCGGTGGGTGTGGGCGTGGCGGCCGGGCGCGCCATCCGCCAGTCGATCGTCACGATCGTGCTGCTGAACCTGCTGCTGTCGTTCCTGTTCTGGGGCGGCGGCGGCAACATTCCGCTGACGGGGTGAGCCGGTGTCCCGATTCGAACTTCCGCTCGCCGTACGCCTCGGCATCGCCCTGGGCGTGGTCCTGGCGCTGGCCGCGGCGACGTTCCTGGTCGTGCGCGGCGCCACCGAGGCGCGCGGCACCCGGATCGAGGCGGTGTTCGGCCGGGCCGGGCAGGGCATGGACACCAACTCCAAGGTCAAGATCCGCGGCATCACCGTCGGCGACGTGACGGACGTGACCCTGGACGCCAGGGGCCGGGCCGTGGTCACGATGCACCTCCAGCCCGGCGTGAAGGTGCCGCGGACCACCGTCGCGGCGGTCGAGCCGCTGTCGGTGTTCGGCCCGAAGATGATCGACCTGCGGCCGGGCGCCGGCGAGACCACCGGGCCGTACCTGGACAGCGGCTCGGTCATCACCGACACGAAGGAGCCGCTCGACCTGTCCGACACGCTCGGCGACGCCTACCGGGGCCTGGACGCCGTCGACCCCCGCGACGTCACGGTCATCGTGCACACCCTGGCCAAGGGGCTGGACGGCGAGGGCCGCAACCTGCGCGAGCTGATCGGCGACGCGGGCACGGTCGTCGGCGTCGCCCACCGGCAGCGGGAGCGGGCCCGGCGGTTCCTGCACGACGCCGCCGCGCTCGGCACGGCCCTGTCCGACAAGGGCGACGAACTGGTCTCGATCGCCTCCGACGCCGACGTCATCACCCCCGACCTGCTCAGGCGGGCCGACAAGGTGCGCGCCCTGCTCCAGGAGATCACCTCCGTCTCCGGCCTGGCCGCGCACGGCCTGCGCGCGCACCGCCGAGGACCTGCGCGCGGCCGTGCACTCCGGCGAGCGCGTGGCCGCCCTGATCTACGCCCAGCTCGGCCTGGCCGGCGACGGCGTACGCGGGCTGGGCAGGCTGGTGGACCTGCTCAACGAGCTGATCGAGACACCGGGGCCGGACGGCAGCGGCATGCTCCAGGTCGAGGCGTTCGTCGCCACCGACGTCTGCGAGCTGGTCGTCGGCGTCTGCGGCCCCACCGACGGGAGGCGCTGAGGTGGCGGTCTCCAGGACGCGGGTCGCACGCCGGTGGACGTTCGTCCGGTTCGCCCTGTTCGTCGGCCTGACGATGTCGCTGATCGTGCTGATCACCGTCCAGATCGCCCGGGTCGGCACCGACGGCGGCTACCGGCTGGTGGCCGCGTTCGACGACGTGTCGGGGCTGACCGAGGGCGACCAGGTCAAGATCGCCGGGGCGCCGGTCGGCCAGGTGGAGTCGATCGAGGTGGTGGCCGGCCGGGCGGAGGTCACCATGGAGGTGCGCGACGAGGTCCGGCTGCCCACCGACACCGAGGCGGCCGTACGCTGGCGCAACGCCATCGGCCAGCGCGTGGTCTACCTGCTGCCGGGCACCGCGCCGGGCTGGCTGCCACCGGGGTCGCGCATCGTCCGCACCTCGTCCGTGGTGGACATCGGCGAGCTGGTCGGCGACCTCGGCCCGCTGACCCGCAGCCTGGACCCCGAGCAGATCAACCAGCTCCTCACCGCCGCGGCCAGGTCGCTGAAGGGCAACGACCGGAACATCCCGCGGCTGCTGGACAACGTCGACGCCGTCACCGGCACGCTCGCCGAACGCAGGACGACCATCGAGAAGCTGCTGAAGGACTACGCGACGGTCACCGGCGTGGTGGCCCGGCGCGACCGGCAGATCGAACGCCTGGTGGACGACCTGGTGACGCTCTCGGAGGCGTTCGCCGGCAACCGCAAGCTGGTGGACGACGCCCTCGTCGAGCTGTCGGCCACCTTCCACACCTCCGACGAGGTGATCGGGAAGAACGCCGGCGAGCTGGGCCGGGTGGTGGAGAACCTGTCCGGGCTGACCGGCGGCATCCGGCGGCACGTCCGCGAGATCGACAGGACGGTCGGCACGTTCCAGCCGCTGTTCGCCCGCGCCTACTCGACCGTGGACCGCGGGCACTACTTCATCACCGCCGTGCCCTGCCTGGCGCTCGGGCCGTCGCCGTGCCCGTACCCCATGCGGTCGCCGCCGCCGTTGCGCAACACCCGGGTCCAGAGCGAGAAGGACCTGCGCAGGCTGCTGGTGGGCCGGTGATGGCGGTCAAATCGTTCCGGGACCGGAACAAGGTCGTGGTGGGCCTGGTGTCGGTGGCCGTGCTGGGCGCGCTGCTGGTGGCCACGTTCCTGGTGGGCAACCTGGGGCTGCTCGAAGGCGGCTACTCCATGTCGGGCGTCTTCGTGGACTCGGGCGGCCTGCGCACCGGCAACGACGTGCGCGTGGCCGGGGTGCGGGTCGGCAAGGTCACCGAGGTGCGCGCCGACTACGCCCAGGGCAACGTGGTCGTCACCTGGAAGGTGGACGACGGCGTGCGGCTCGGCAGGTCCACCCGCGCCGACATCGCCCTGTCGAACCTGCTCGGCGGCCGCTACGTCAAGCTCACCGGCCCGGTCGCCGCCCCGTACCTCGACCAGCTCCCCGAGGCGCGGCGGCGCATCCCCGTGGACCGGACCGGCGTGCCGACGCTCGTCAACGACGCGGTCAACGACGCCACCCGGCTGGTCCGGCGGCTCGACACCGACGCCGTGGACGACCTGCTCACCGAGCTGGGCAAGATCGACACCTCCCGGCGCGGCCGGGTGAGCAGGCTGCTGAAGAACATCGGCGACCTGTCGGACACCGTCAGCAGGAGCGAGCCGCAACTCCAGCGGCTGCTCGACAACGGCACGAAGATCATGGACCTGCTGGAGAGGAAGGACCGCCAGCTCGGCCGGCTCATCGACGCCGTCCAGATCATGCTGAACGAGCTGCGCGCCCGCAGGAAGGAGCTGCGCACCCTGCTCGGCGACGGCAGCGGCCTGGTGCGGAGCACCACCCGCCTGATCGACGAGCACGAGCGCGCCCTGATCAGGGTCCTGGACGACAGCGCGGCCGTCACCACCCGGCTGAGCGGCAGCGGCGAGCGGCTCAACTCGCTGCTGGCCTGGGCGGGCCCGACGTTCTCCGGCCTGGCCACCATGGGCGGTCAGGGGCCGTGGCTGGAGGCCGTCGCCACGGGTCTCGGCCCGATCGACCCCGAGGTGCTGGCCGCCGTCGCCAAGGACAGGAGGAGCGACCGATGAGACGACTCCTCGCGGTCCTGCTGGCCGGGGTGCTGCTGGCGGCGAACGGCGGGTGCTCGGTGCTGGGCGAGCAGCCGTACCGGCTGGTGGCGGTCTTCCGCAAGACGCCCTCCTTGTACGAGGAGGCCCGGGTCAAGGTCATGGGGCTGGACGCCGGACACGTGGAGAAGATCCGCATCGACGGCGACAAGGTACGGGTCGAGCTGCTGGTCGATCGCGAGGTGCCGCTGCTGGCCGGGGTCAAGGCGGTGGTCGCGCCGCAGAACACGCTGGGCGAGCGCAACGTCGTGCTGTACCCGCCGTGGAAGCCGGGCGACCGGCGGATCGCGCCGGGCGCCGTCATCCCGCTGGAGCGCACCGACCTGCCCGTGGAGATCGACGACGCCCTGGCCGCCTTCACCAGGCTCACCGACGCCCTCGACGACGAGAAGCTGGGCGACGTGGCCGGGAACCTGGCCGACGGCGTACGGGGGCGCGGCCGGACGATCAACGACGCGATCGCCGGCACCGCCCGGCTCACCGACACCCTGGCCCGCCAGGACGAGCAGCTCATCGCCCTGGCCAAGGGCCTGAACCGGCTGGCCACCGGCCTCAACAGGCGGCAGGACCAGGTGACCGGCGCGATCGACTCCTTCGCCGAGGCCGGCGCGATCCTGGCCGAGGAGCGGCAGCGCCTGCGCGGCTTCGTCGCGGACATGGCGGGCTTCGTCCGGCGCGGCGACCTGATCATCGAGGCCTACTCCGAACGCCTGCCGCGGGCCGCCAGCACGCTGGCCGAGCTGGTGCTGACGGTCCGGGCCAACAGCGAGTCCATGGCGCGGGCGGTCAAGGGCGCGGCCGACCTGGCCGACGTGCTGATCGACTCCTGGGACCGGGACCGGCACGTGCTGAAGATCCGCGTCGTGCTCAACGCGATGACCAGGACCTGGCTGACGCCGCTGTTCCAGGCGCTGAACCTGGGCGAGGTGCCGTGCCTGCCGGCCGGGCTGAGCAACTGTCCCTTCGAGCGGAAGAAGGCCACCCGATGAGGGCCCGCCCGCTGGCCGCGCTGCTCGCGCTGGCCCTCACCGCACTGACCCTCACCGCGTCCTGCTCGTTGCGCACGCTCGGTGCGACCACCGGCGACCTGACGCTGAACGCCACCTTCGACGACGTCCAGAGCCTGGTGGCCGGGCACAGCGTGCAGATCTCCGACGTCCGCGTGGGCACGGTGACCGGCATCCGGCTGGAGGGCTACCGGGCCAGGGTGACGATGTCGATCCAGTCCGCGCACCGGGTGCCCGTGGGCAGCACCGCGACCGTGGCCAAGACGTCCGTGCTGGGCGAGAACTACGTCCTGCTGAGCCCGCCCGCGGGCCGGGACCTGGCCACGGGCCCGTACCTGGCGGACGGGGCCACGATCGCCGACACCTCGGTCGAACCGGACATCGAGCAGGTCACCGCCAAGGCCGGCCCGCTGGTCGAGGCGCTCGGCGCCCAGGACGTCAACGCGATCCTGGACGCCGCCTCGACCGCGTTCGCCGGCAAGGGCGCCGACGTCAACCAGCTGATCCGGCGGACCGCCGAGGTCACCGACGCCTACGCCGCGGCCCGGCGGGACCTGGCGACCGGCATCGACGCGCTGGCCAGGCTCGGCGACGACCTCGCCGAGGGCAGCGACGAGCTGGACCGGCTGCCCGGCGCCCTGGCCGCCGCCACCACCCGCGTCGCGCACGGCCGCAAGCACGTCAGGCGGGCCATCGTGGCGCTGACCGACCTGGCCAGGGAGGCCAACCTCACCGTGTACCCGCGGCACGCGGCCCGGCTGCGCACGCTGCTGCGCGAGCTGGAGGCCGTCTCCTCGGCCATGCAGCGGGGCAAGGACGACCTCAAGGGGCTGGTGGCGCGGATCCAGGCGTTCATCGACGCGCCGCCGATCACGGTCAACGGGCAGGTGCTGATCTACGTCTGGCTGAAGGGCCTGCTGCTGCCCGGGGCCGACGGGAACAGGGCGACCGACGCCGCGAGGAAGGTCGCCGACCGGCTGAGCGACTTCCGCCTGCTGTGGGAGCCGCCGCGATGAGGAACCGCGTGCACCTCAACCTCGGCTTCTTCGTGCTGCTGGGCGTGGTCATGACGATCTGGGCGTTCAGCACGATCATCCGGCTCGACGTGATCGAGCGGCCGTACCGGGTGTCGGCGGAGTTCGCCTCCTCCCCCGGTCTCGTACGCGGCTTCGACGTGGCGTACCTGGGGGTGCGGGTCGGCAGGATCGGCGACGTGCGGCTGGCGCCGGGGAGGATCGTCGTCGGGCTGGACATCGACAAGGAGATCAAACTGCCCAAGGGCAGCACGGCCGAGGTACGCCGCAAGTCCGCGGTCGGGGAGCCGTACGTGGAGTTGTCGCCGCCCGCCCGCGGCGTGGGCGCGGCCTCCCTCGCGCCCGGCGACACCATCCCGCTCTCGAGGACCACCGTGCCGCTGGACTACCGCAAGCTGTTCGAGGGCGTGGGCAAGCTGCTCGACGCGGTGCCGGCCGACGACGCCAGGACGATCAGCCACGAGCTGGCCACCGCCCTGGACGGGCGCGCGCCCGCGATCAGGACCGTCATCGAGAACGCCCACGACCTGACCGGCACCCTGGCCGACGACTCCAGAACCCTGGACGACCTGTCGGTGCAGCTGACCCGGCTCACCCACACGCTGGTCGGCCGTAAGGACCGGCTGGCCGCCGGCATCACGGACCTGAGCGCCGTCACGGGCTCGCTGCGGGCCTCACGCACGGACCTGAACGCCTTCCTCGACCAGGGCCCCGGCGTGTTCGCCCGGCTCGACGCGGCGATCAGGAGGTCCAGGCCCGGGTTCTCCTGCCTGCTGACCGCCGCCGGGCTGCCGCACCGGCCGGTCTTCTCCGCCGCGACCGAGAAGGACGTGCACCGCCTGCTGAGCGTGGTGCCGACCGCGCTGAGCCTGGCCGACGACATCAGCGAACGGCAGGGGGACACGGTGTACGGCAAGGCGTCGTTCATCTTCAGCGTGCCCGGCGGGCCCACCCCGGCCGAGGAGTACGCGGGCCCCGTCGGCCCGCCCCGCGTCCCCCGGCTCGCCACCTGCCCCTCGCACACCCCCACCGGCACCGCCCGGGAAACCTCCAGCACCACTTCGGACGTCTCCAGGGCCGCCCGGGACACCTCCGCCGCCCCGGACACCGGCCAGTCGAGGACGGCCCGGGACACCTCCGCCACCCCGGACACCGGCCCGTCGAGAACCGCCCGGGACGCCGGTGGGCCGGACGGCGAGGGCCCGGTGGCCGGGAAGAAGAAGTCCGGCGCGTCCGAGCCGCCGTCCCCGGAGTCGTCGAGCAGCGTGGCCGCCGCCGGCGCCGCGTCCCGTACCCCACCGAGCCCCACGCCGCTGATTGTCGCGATCTTCCTCGCCGTCGTGGTGTGTGGTGGCATCGTGGGCTGGATCGCGGCGGGCCGGGCAGCCCGCCGCCGTGAGGAGTCACCATGACCACCGACCACCACCTCGCCGCCCCCGCCCCCACCGCCCTGGGCACCACCCCGGGCACCGCCCCCGATACCACCCTGGACACCGTCCCTGCGGCCGCCGACGCGCCGCCCGTGGCTCCCGCTGCTGCCCCCACCGCCCCCTCCCCCAAGACCCCCGCCGAGGATCCCGCCGAGGTCGCGGGCGGCGGGCCGGTGTCCGGGCCGGCGGCGGGCGGGCGGTTCACGCGGGCGCGGCTGCTCGGGGCGCTGGCCGCGATGCTGGCGGCGGCCGTCGCGGCCACGGCGGTGCTGCAGTGGGTCGACGCCTCCCGGGCCCGCGACGCGCTGGCCCGCCTGGAGGGCGAACGCGCCCTGCGCCTGGAGGTCTCCGGCGCCGCGAGCGCCTTCAGCCAGGCCCTGCTCAGCTACGACTACAAAGACCTCCAGAGCACCCGCTCGACCCTGTCCGCCCAGGCCACGGGCGACTTCCAGGCCACCTACGACGCGGCGTTCGGCGGCGCGATGTCCCAGGTGATCGTCAAGCTCAAGGCCGTCTCCCAGGCCAAGGTCCGCGAGGTCTACCTGGCCGACGCCGACGAGGCCACCGCGCACGCCATCGTCGTCGTGGACCAGCAGGTGAACACCGCGCAGGCGATTCGCTCGGTGAAGGATTCGCACCTTAAGATCACGCTTGTGAAGCAGAAGGGCGCCTGGAAGGTCCAGGACGTGACCGTGCTCGGCGCGGCCTCGGAGGACCAGTACAAGCTCGACGACCCCGCGGCGAAGAAGAAGGACTGACGATCGTCCCCCTGGCGATGGGCGGCCGCCCCGAAGAGGTGCGCGCCCCCGAGACGTGGCTGACCGACGCCGAGCGCGAACGCGCCGACCGGTTCGTCTTCCCCGCCGACCGCGCCTGTTTCGTCGCGGCCCACCTGCTCGTACGCCTGTGCGCCGCGGCCGTGCTCGATCTGCCGCCGGAGGAGCTGACCCTGCTGCAGCACTGCGAGGTGCACGGCCCCGGCCACGGCAGGCCGTACCTGCGCGAGGCCCCCGGCCTGGGCGTGAGCTTCAGCCACACCCGCGGCTACGTGTGCGCCGCGGCCGGCCCCGGCCGGGTCGGCGTGGACGCCGAGCACGTGCCGCCGGGCCCGCTGAACGAGGGCCTGGCCGACCACGCGCTCACCCCCGCCGAACGTGCCCTGGTGACCGGCAACGACGAGCTGATCCGCCACTGGACCCGTAAGGAGGCCCTGGTCAAACGCGGCGAGCTCACCCTGGACGAGCTGCGCACCACCGCCGTCGACCCGCTGTCGGCCGGCCACCTGCTGGAATGGCAGGTCGTCCCGGACATCAGGGTCGCCGTCATCACCGACACGCCGGCCGAGCGCGTCCCCGTCCCGTCCCGCTGAGGGCCCGGCTAGCGGCGGCGGGTGGGGGTGGGGTCGAGGAAGACCAGGGTGACGCCGGAGAAGCGGTCGCGCAGCCGCCGGTCGATCTCGTCGCAGGCGATCTCCACCCCGGCAGCGCTCGCCTCGTCCCGGAAGTCGATCTTGGCGGCGACCATGATGGAGCCCGGTCCGATCATCATCGTCAGCAGCTCGACCACGTCGTCCACCTCGGGCTGGGCCAGCAGCACCGCGCGGATGCCGACCTCGATCTGCCTGGGGGCGGCCTGGCCGATCAGCAGCGACAGGTTCGACTGGATCAGGATGAGCGCGACCACCAGCAGGAGCAGGCCGATGGCGACCGAGGCCGCGCCGTCCCACAGGGCCGAGCCGGACCACTGCGAGCCGAGCAGCCCGAGCGCCGCGATCACCAGGCCGACCAGCGCGGCGGCGTCCTCGAACAGCACGGCCTTCAACGCGGTGTCGGACGTGATCCGCACCAGCCGCACCGGACGCACCTTGTACCTGCCGGCCTCGGCGCGCAACTGCGAGTACGCCTTCGTGAACGAGATGCCCTCGATCACGAACGAGACGGCCAGCACGACGTAGGACGGGGTCAGGTTGCCCAGCTCCTCACCGTGGCTGATCTCGTGCAGCCCGTGGGTGACGGAGAAGCCCGCCCCGCCGACCAGCGTCGCGACCGCCGCCATCATCGCCCAGAAGAACCCCGCCTTGCCGTAGCCGAACGGGTGGCGCTCGTCGGGCGGCTTGCCCGCCCGGCGTACGGAGACCAGCAGCAGCAGCTCGGTCATCGTGTCGGCGGCCGAGTGGGCCGCCTCGGACAACATCGCGGCCGAGCCGCCGATCAGCCCCGCGACGAGCTTGGCCAGGGCGATGGTCAGGTTCGCGGCGCCCGCGACCAGCACGGTCGCCAGGCTCTCCCCCGACTTCTCCTCCATCAGATCACTGTACGGCGGCCCTGTGCGGCGGCCCCCCGCAGGTAGCCGCATCGCCGCGGGCGTGCGATAGATTGGGGATCATGAGCGCGCCCCGCTGGCTTTCCCCCGCCGAACAGCGTGCCTGGCGTACGCATCTCGCGCTGCACAAGCTTCTCATGCACCGCCTCGACCGCGAGCTGCAGGAGCACCAGCTCTCGCTGAACGACTACGAGATCCTGGTCAACCTCTCCGAGAGCCCCGAGCGGCGCATGCGGATGAGCGACCTGGCCGACGCCACGATCCAGTCGCGCAGCAGGCTGTCGCACCAGATCTCCCGCATGGAGGCCAAAGGGCTGGTCACCAGGGAAGACTGCCGCGACGACCGGCGCGGCACGTTCGCCGTCCTGACCGACGAGGGCTGGGCGACGATCCAGCGGGTGGCGCCCGACCACGTCGCGAGCGTGCGCGAGCATTTCGTCGACCGGCTCACCGACGACCAGCTGGAGGCGCTGGAGCAGGCGTTCGGGCCCATCGTCGACCACCTGAAGAAGCTGCGCTGAGGCCCAACCGATATCGGCGACGGCTCACCGGCGTTCCCGGGCGGTCGCTACGATCCGCTCATGCTCCGAAAGCTGCTGATCGTTGTCGTGCTCGCGCTGATGCCGGCCTGCTCCGCGGGTGGCGGCGGAGGTGACGAGCTGCCCGCCGGGCCCGATGTGATGAAGAAGTCCGCGGAGGCCATGAAGGCCGTCCGGTCGGCCGGTTTCTCGATCGCCACGGAGGGCAAGCCCAACGTGCCGCTCAAGAAGGCCGACGGCAGGCTCACCTCGGCGGGTGACGCCGACGGCACGATCACGCTGGAGGTGCTGGGCACCCTGCAGGAGATCACCTTCGCCGTGATCGGCGACACCGTGCACTTCAAGGGGCCGACCGGCGGCTTCCAGACGATGACCAGGCAGCAGCTCGCCCAGTTCTACGACCCGTCGGTGATCCTCAACCCGGCCAAGGGCATCGCGCAGCTGCTCGCCTCGGCGACCGACCCCAGGGTGGAGGCGGTCGAGGACGGCTCGTACCGGGTGGCCACGACGTTCTCCGGGCAGGTCGTCGGGCAGATCGTCCCGGGCGTCACGCAGGGCGTCAACGGCAAGGTCTGGATCGACAAGGCCACCAGCAGGCTCACCAGGGCGAGCCTGCCGCTGCAGAACGGCACGGTGACGGTGACGTTCAGCGATTACGACGCGCCGGTCACGATCACGCCGCCCCCCTCCGGATGAGCCCGGTGAGCCGGAAGGTCCCGGCCGGCCGCGCCCGCCGGGTCGCGCTCGGCGCGGGCGGCGCGGTGGTGCTGCTGGCCGCGCTCGACGCCTACGTGGTCGTGACGGTCCTGATGGACATCGCCCACGACGTCGGCGTGCCGCAGAACCACCTGGAGCGGGTCACACCGGTCGTCACCGGGTTCCTGCTCGGCTACGTCGCCGCGATGCCGCTGCTCGGCCAGCTCTCCGACCGTTACGGCAGGCGGCCGCTGATCCACGCCTGCCTGGCGGCGTTCGCGCTCGGCTCGGTGCTGACCGCGCTGGCGGCCGGTGAGGCGATGGTGGTGTCGGGCCGTACGGTGCAGGGCGTGGCGGGCGGGGCGCTGCTGCCGATCACGATGGCGCTCATCGGCGACCTGTGGGAGGCGCGCGACCGGCCGCTCGCGCTGGGCGCGGTGGGCGCGGCGCAGGAGCTGGGCAGCGCCCTCGGCCCCCTGTACGGCGGCGTGCTGGCGCTGGTCCCGCCGGTCGCCGTGGCGGGCGTGGAGCTGGGCGGCTGGCACGCCATCTTCTGGGTCAACGTGCCCCTCGCCGCCCTGGCCGCCGTCGCCGTGCAGCGTACGGTCCCGGCCCGGCCGCCCTCCGGCACGGCCCGTGTCGACGTCGTCGGCGGCGCGCTGCTGGCGCTGGCACTGGCCCTCCTGGTCGTCGGCCTGTACAACCCCGACCCGGCCACGACCGTGCTGCCGCCGTGGGGGCCGCCGGTGATCGCGGCCGGGGCGGTGGCGGGCGCCGTCTTCGTCTGGTGGGAGATCCGCTCCCCCGTCCGGCTGCTCGACCTGTCGGCCGCCCGCAAGTCGCCGCTGCTGGCGACGCTGGGCGTGAGCTTCCTGGCCGGGGCGGCGCTGCTGGTGACGATGGTGTTCGTGCAGTTCGCCGCCCAGACGCTGCTGGACAAGGACGCCCTGGGCGCGGCGCTGGTCCTGGCCCGGTTCCTCGGCGCGCTGGCCGTGGGCGCGCTGCTCGGCGGCGTGCTGGCCCGGCGGGCCGGCGAACGCGCGGTGGCGGTGCCCGGCCTGCTGCTCGCCGCGGCCGGATACTGGCTGATGAGCCGCTGGCCGCTCGACCTGGCCGGCGCGGGCCTGGCCGTGGACGCCGACCTGGTCGTGGCGGGGCTCGGCCTGGGCCTGGTGATCGCGCCGGTCTCCTCGGCGGTCCTGCGGGTGAGCCCGGCCGTCCAGCACGGCGTCGCCTCGGCGGCGGTCGTGGTGGCCAGGATGATGGGCATGCTCGTCGGCGTGGCGGGCGTGTCGGCGTGGGGGTTCCACCGGTTCCAGTCGCTGACCGCCCACCTGGACACGCCGCTGCCGTTCGGCGTGGACGCGCAGACCTACCAGCGGCGGCTGGCCGACTACCTGGCCCAGGTCGATGCCGCCCTGCACGTCGAGTACACCGAGATGTTCCTGCTCACCGCGTTCGTCTGCCTGCTGGGGGCGGCGGTGGCGCTGCTCATGCCGCGCCGTGCCCTGCCGGAGGCGGCGCCCGCCCTCGCGGACGCCGCCCCCGACCCCGAGCTCTGATCGCGGATCAGAGCTCGGGCCGCCGGTCAGGGCGACAGGCGGTGCAGGTCGCGGGGGAAGGCGGTGGTCTGGCGGATGTTGGCGGCGCCGGTCAGCCGGGCCGTCCAGCGTTCCAGGCCGAGCGCGAAGCCGCCGTGCGGCGGCATCCCGTACCGGAACGCCTGGAGGTAGCCCTCGTACGGCTCCACGTCTCCGTCCAGGGCCTGGACGTAGTCGTCGTAGCGGTGCAGGCGCTGGCCGCCGGTCACCAGCTCCAGGCCCCTGAACAGCAGGTCGAAGCCGTTGGAGTGGCCCGGTCTGGCCGGGTCGGGATGGGTGTAGAAGGGCCGCTTGGACATCGGGTAGCCGGTGACGAACAGGAATTCCGACCCGTGCTCGCGCAGCGCCCACTCCGACAACCAGCGTTCCTGGGCCGGTGACAGGTCGGGCTCGTCCTCGCCGGTCAGCCGCTGGGCCTCGGTGAAGTGCACAGCCGGGATCTCGGCGGGCACGACGGGCAGCGCGGCCCCGGCCACCTCGACGGCGGACGCGGCCCGGCGGCGCACCGACTCGACCATGCCGGCCACGACCTCCCGCAGCACGGCCATCACGTCCCGGTGGTCGGTCACGAAGCCCAGCTCGGCGTCGAGGCTGGTGTACTGGGCCAGATGGCGGACGGTGTCGTGCGGCTCGGCGCGGAAGACCGGCCCGACCTCGTAGACCCGCTCGAACACCCCGACCATCGTCTGCTTGTAGAACTGCGGCGACTGCGCGAGGTAGGCGCGGCGGCCGAAGTAGTCGATGCCGAAGACGTTCGCGCCGGACTCGGTGGCCGAGGCCACGATCTTGGGCGTGTGGATCTCGGTGAACCCCAGGCCGTCCAGCGTCTCGCGGAACCCGGCCACGCTCGCCGCCGAGATCTCCAGCGGCGCCCGCAGCAGCGGATGCCGCAGCGCGACGGGCGCGTGGTCGAGGATCGTCGGCAGCGTCGCGGCCACGACCGGCCGGTAGAGGTCGAACGGCGGCGCCTGCGCGGGCTCGGCCAGGACCTCGATCTCCGGCCCGGTCAGCTCGACCCCGCCCGGCGCCTGCCCGGCCGGGGTCACGGTGCCGGTGACCCGGACGACGCTCTCCTCCGGCGGCAGCTCCCCGTCCGCGCTGACCACCTGGGCCAGCCCGGCACGGTCGCGTACGACCAGGAAGGAGACGGATTTCAGGTGCCGGCGGCGATGGACCCAGCCGGCGATCGTCACTCGTCGGCCGGCGTGCTCAGCGAGCGACGCCGACAGGACACGAGAGATCATTACAGCTCCTCTGCAGGAAATGCATGACCCCTTGGGAGTGCGGGGGAGAAGGGAGCTCCCGGTGCCACCGCACTTTCGCCGCCCGCGAGGGGCGGCCTCCACGACCCGATGACGGGGGTCAGGCCGGCGGGGCATTTCCTCCCCGCACTCGGGAGTGTCTTCACCAGCGGAGCACGGGACCGCCTTCGCAGCTGCCGGCGGCTCTCTGGGCCCGTGCGGCCCGCTGGTTACTCGTCTCCGTCCACGCGTTGCCGTAGATGATACGGCAACGCCGTTACTTGTCCTTCTTGGGGCGCTTCTCGCGGATCTTCATCGTGACGTCGATCGGCGACCCGGCGAACCCGAACTCCTCGCGGATGCGCCGCTCGATGAAGCGCCGGTAGGTGTCCTCCAGCCAGCCGGAGGTGAACAGCACGAACTTGGGCGGCTCGACGGACGCCTGCGTGGCGAACAGGATCTTCGGCTGCTTGCCACCCCGGACGGGCGGCGGCGTCGCGTGCACCAGCTCGGTGAGGAACGCGTTGAGCCGCGCCGTCGGCACCCGGGTGGACCAGGAGTCGAGCGCCTTCTCCAGCGCCGGCACCAGCCGGTCCATGTGGCGGCCGGTCTTGGCGGAGATGTTCACCCGCAGCGCCCACGGGGTGCGCACGAGCTGCCGGTCGATCTCCTTCTCCAGGTAGTAGCGGCGGTCCTCGTCGACGAGGTCCCACTTGTTGAACGCCACCACCATGGCCCGCCCCGACTCGATCACCAGGCCGATGATCCGCAGGTCCTGCTCGGTGAGCGGCTCGCTGGCGTCGATGAGCACGATCGCCACCTCCGAGCGCTCCAGGGCGGCGCGGGTGCGCATGGCCGCGTAGAAGTCGGCGCCCTGCAGCTCGCGGTCGCGCCGCCGGATGCCGGCGGTGTCGACGAAGCGCCAGGTGCGCCCGCCCAGCTCGATCAGCTCGTCGACCGGGTCGCGGGTGGTGCCCGCCATCGGATCGACCAGCACCCGCTCCTCCCCCGCCAGCTGGTTGAGCAGCGAGGACTTGCCCACGTTGGGCTTGCCGAGCAGCGCCACGCGGGCCGGGCCGCGCTCGCCGCCGAAGGTCAGCTGCGGCGTCTCGGGCAGCGCGTCGAGCACCACGTCGAGCAGGTCGCCGCTGGAGCGGCCGTGCAGCGCGGAGACCGGGTAGGGCTCGCCCAGCCCGAGCGCCCACAGCGCGGCGGCCTCCAGCTCCAGCTGCTGGTTGTCGACCTTGTTGGCGGCCAGGATCACCGGCTTGCCCGACTGGCGCAGCACCGCGCCCACGATCTCGTCGGCGTCGGTGGCGCCCACGGTGGCGTCGACCACGAACACGATCACGTCGGCCAGCTCGACGGCGACCTGGGCCTGCTCGGCGATGCGCAGGTTCATGCCGGTGGCGTCAGGGTCCCAGCCGCCGGTGTCGACCACGGTGAAGCGGCGGCCGCGCCAGTTGGCGTCGTAGGTGACGCGGTCGCGGGTGACGCCCGGCACGTCTTCCACGACCGCCTCGCGGCGGCCGATGATGCGGTTGACCAGCGTGGACTTGCCCACGTTGGGGCGGCCCACGATGGCCACGACCGGCAGAGGCGTGGTGTCGCCGTGCTCGGTGACTTCCAGCTGGTCGAGGTCAGCCTCGACCCAATCCCCCGTTGACATGCTTGTTCATCCTTAGGTGAGTACCGCACCTGGAGGTCAGGTGCGCTCCTTGACCAGCCTCAGCACCTCCGCGATGACCTCTTCGAGGTTGAGCGCGGTGGTGTCGAGCTCGACGGCGCCATCCGCCATCGAGAGTGGGTCCGTCTTACGTGTCGAGTCCAGGGTGTCACGCCGGGCCATGGCGGCCTGCTGCGCCTCCACCGTCGAGCCGGTCAGCTCGGCGCTCCTGCGGCGGGCACGGGCCTCGGCGCTGGCCGTCAGGTAGACCTTGACGGGCGCGTCGGGGCAGACGACCTTGCCGATGTCGCGGCCCTCGACCACGATGTCACCGGCGCCGGCGATCTCCCGCTGCAGCGCGACCAGCCGCCTGCGCACCTCGGGGACGGCGGCGACGGCGGAGACCGCGCCGGTCACCTCGGACTCCCGGATGGGCCCGCCCACGTCGACGCCGTCGACCACGATCGTGGGGCCCTCGGGATCGGTGCCGGAGACGATGGACGGCTCGCCGCAACGGGCCGCGACCGCCTCGGGATCGGCCAGGTCGACGCCCTGCCGGAGCATCCACCACGTCATCGCCCGGTACATGGCCCCGGTGTCGAGGTAACGCAGGCCCAGCGCACGGGCGACCCCGCGCGACACGCTCGACTTGCCCGACCCCGAAGGACCGTCCATGGCGACGACCAGACCGGACACGGCCTCTCCCTCTTCACGTGTGTTTCCCCAACCTGAAGAGGCTACCGCCTCCGGTCAGTCCGCGATCCAGCTCCCGTGGAAGCCGAGCGGGACCCTGGCGGGCAGGTGGACGATCGCGACCGGCTCGCCGGTGAAGTCCTGGGCCGACAGGATCACCAGGTCGGCCGCTCCCCTGGCCGGGTCGTTGACGTAGGTGAGCAGGTAACCGTCGTCCTCGGCCGCGCCGGAGGGCACGAAGACCGGCTCCCCCACGTACGCGCCGCGCCCGAACCGCCGCGCCTCCTGCGTGCCGCGCTCCAGGTCGTGCTTGATGAGCGTGTTGTCGAACGCCTCGTCCGGCAGGTCCTCCAGCTCGGCGGCCGGGTAGATCACGTCGTGCAGGTCGGCGGCGGCCGCGGTGTAGCCGTAACGGTACGGGCCGCCGGTGCGGCGCTCGTCGATACGGGGGAACTCCTGGGGGCGGTCGTCCAGGCGGGTGGTGGTGACCCGGCCCGCGTCGGGGTCGATGCGCCACCGGTCGAGCGTGGGCGCGCCGCCCAGGTCGAGCCGGGCGTCCACGAACCGCTTGGGGTAGCGGACGACGTCCACCACGACCTGGTCGCCGTCGTCATAGGCGTTGAGGGTGTGGAAGACCCAGCAGGGGGCGATCTCCACCCAGCGCACGTCGCCGGTCTCGCGGGAGAGCAGGCCGAGCCGGGCGGGCCGGTCGTCGTCCCACGCGTACGGGAGCGGCGCGCCGCGCTCGGCGTGGGCCATGCTGAGCGTGACCGGCAGGTCGTAGATCACGACGTGCCGGCGGGTCAGCGCGAAGTCGTGCAGCATCGGGCGGTCGGCGACGGGGATGTCCCTGACCTGGGCCACCACGCCCTTGGGGTCGATGACGATGTGCTGGTGGTGGTCCCAGCCGGCGAAGTAGGCCATCGCGTGCAGCTCGCCGGTGACCGGGTCGAGGTGGGTGTGGGCGGCGTACCCGCCGGGCAGGCCGCCGACAAAGTCGCACGCGCCGACCGTGTCGAGCTCGTAACCCAGCTCGTACGGCAGCCCGCCCGCCTCGACGGTCGCGAACGTGCGCCCGGCGATGCCGATGACGTGCGTGTTGGCCGCGAAGTCCATGCCCGCGTGCACCGGGCCCGGCGCCGGCGGCTCGCCCAGCCGTCGGGCGACCTCGGCGTTGCGCACCCACCGGTTGCGGTACCACTCGGCCCGCCCGCCGCGCAGCCGCACGCCGTGGACCATGCCGTGCCCCATGAACAGGTGGGTGGCGGCCGGGTCGTCGAGGCTGAGCGGGTTGGGGCCGTTGCGCAGGTAGCGGCCGTCGAGCTCGGCGGGGATGCGGCCGGTGACCTCCAGATCGAAGGCCGTGATCTCCTCCGTCGCGGGTGCGAAGCCGTTGCGGAAGGGGGTGCTGGTCATCGTGCGCTTCCTCTCAGGTCAGGAACGGCGTGAGCACGGAGGTGTAGAGCAGCCGGTAGCGCCGCTCGGCCTCGGCGCTGTCGAAGAAGCCGGAGATCTCCAGGCTCACCGCGCCGTGGATCGCCATCCACAGCACGTCGGCGATCTCACCGGCGGCGGCCCCGCGCAGCCGTCCGGCCTCCAGGCCGGCGGCCACGGCCTCGACCAGGATGTCGAAGGTCCGCCGTCCGGCCGCGACCGCGTCGGGGGCGGGCTGGAAGCCGTGCATCGCGTTCTGGAACATGACCCGGTAGTAGTCGGGCTCGTCCAGCGCGTACTCGCGGTAGGCCGCCAGGCCCGCGTGCAGCGCCGGGAGCGGGTCCTCCTGGGCGGGGACGGCCAGCAGGCGCGCCTCCAGCCGGGCGAAGCCCTCCAGCCACAGCGCCTCGCTGAGGCCGTCCTTGCCGCCGAAGAGGGTGTAGATCACCTTCGTGGAGCAGCCGACCTCGCCGGAGATGCGCCGGACGGTGAGCGCCGCCGGGCCCTCGGCGACGAGCAGGTGTTTGGCGGCGTCGAGGATGGCCGTCCTGACCACGCTCTGGCCTTCCTGCTGGGCTTGCCGGTACGCGGTGACCGCCATCTGAGTAACACCGTTTCTTCTCGGTAACGCTGTTACCGACCTTTGTACGCCTCCTGCGTCCCGCCGTCAATGCCGCCGCCGAGGAGTAAGGGCGTCCGCCCGGGTAAGGAGGTCCGGCGTGACGGAGACGAACCGAGCGCGGGTCACGGTCGTGGTGGCCACCAGGGACCGGGTCCGATCGCTGGCCCGGACGATCCCCCGCCACCCGAGGCCGGTGATCCTCGTGGACAACGGCTCCTCCGACGGGACCGCCGGGTTCGTCCGCAAGCACTTCCCCGACGTCCAGGTGGTCGAGGCGGGGTCCAACCTGGGCGCGCCGGGCCGCAACGTCGGCGTGCGCCTGGCCGAGACGCCTTACGTCGCCTTCGCCGACGACGACTCCTGGTGGGCGCCCGGCGCCCTGGAGCTGGCCGCCGACGTGCTGGACGCCCATCCCCGCCTGGCCGTGCTGGGCGCGCGCGTGCTGGTCGGGCCGCGGGAGCGGCTGGACCCGGTGTCGGAGGCGATGCGCGACTCCCCGCTCGGCGTCGAGGACGACCTGCCGGGGCCGAGCGTGCTGGGCTTCCTGGCCTGCGGAGCCGTCGTGCGCAGAGAGGCGTTCCTGGAGGCGGGCGGCTTCGACGACGTGATCTTCTTCTTCGGCGAGGAGGAGCGGCTGGCCGTGGACCTGGCTGCGCGCGGCTGGGGGCTGGCCTACGTGGAGGACGTCGTCGCCCACCACCACCCCTCCCCAGCCCGCGACCCGCGCGGCAGGCAGGCGCTGGCGGCGCGCAACGCGGTGCTGACCGCCGTGCTGCGCCGTCCCTGGCCGGTGGTGGCCCGCAGGTCGCTGCAGGCGCTGCTGGGCGGTCCGGCGGGCCGGGAGGGGCTGCGCACCGCCGTACGGCGGCTGCCCAGGGCCCTGGCCGCCCGGCGCGGCCTGCCGGTCGCCGTGGAACGCGCCCGCCGCAGACTGGAACGGACCGCCGACTGACGCCGCGGGCGGCGCTCGGCGCCCGCCCGCCGCGTCGTGCTCAGTGCCCCCGGTCAGGGGACGTCAGGGGACCTGCCAGCCGCGTTCGCGCAGCGCTTCGGCGAGCGGCGCGGCCGCGTCCGGCTGGACCCACAGCTCGGCGATGCCCAGGGGCAGCCCGGGCGCGTGCTCCAGCCGCACGTCCTCGACGTTGACGCCGACCTCGTCGCACACCTGGAACAGCCGCGCGAGCTGCCCAGGACGGTCACCGATGACCACCTGGACGACCACGTACGCGGGAGCGGGGCCGCCGTGCTTACCCGGGATGCGCCCGTGCCCGGCGACGCCGCGCTTGAGGAGCTGGGTGAGGTCGCCGCTCGCGGTGCCGTCGCCCTCGGCCAGGGAGCGCAGCGCGGTCGCGGCCTCGGCCAGGTCGCGGGAGACCGCCTCCAGCACCTCGGCGACCGGGGTCGCGTTGCCCGACAGGATGCCGAGCCAGAGCCCGGGGTCGCCGCCCGCGATCCTGGTCACGTCGCGCACTCCCTGCCCGGCCAGGCCGAGCGCGACCTCGGTGGCGTCGGCCAGGCGGGCCGCCACGGCCGAGGCGGCGACGTGGGGGGCGTGCGAGACGACGGCGACCGCGCGGTCGTGCTCCTCCGCGCCCACCTCGACGGGGTTGGCGCCGCACAGCTCGACCAGCTTGAGCACCGCCGCCCTGGCGTCCTCCGCGGCCTCGCCGGTCGGGCACAGCGCCCACGGCCGGCCGAGGAACAGGTCGGCCCTGGCCGCCCCCGGGCCGGACTTCTCCCGCCCGGCCAGCGGGTGGGAGGCGACGTAGGTCGTCAGGTCGCAGCCGAGCCGCGCGGCCAGCCGGATGGGCTCGGCCTTGACGCTGGCGACGTCGGTGTAGAACCGGGCCACGCCGCGGCTCTGCAGCTTCAGCAGCTCGTCGGCCACGTGCGCCGGGGGCACCGCGATGACCGCCAGGTCGACCTGCCCGGCGGGCAGCCGCTCCGCATCCCACTCCTCGCCCGCGCCCAGTTCCCTGGCCAGCCGCACGGCGGCCGGCTCACGGTCGGCGAGCAGCACGCGCACGTCGTGCTTGCGCAGCGCCAGGGCCGCCGAGGTGCCGATGAGACCGGTGCCGACGACGAGCACGGTACGGAGTTCCGAGGCCATATCGATGTCCTGATTTATCGGGCTAGTGAGAGTGTTGCCTGCCGTGTCGGTCAGGCACGTGCCGCACGACGATCCGGCTCACGCCGGTCGCCTACTGGGCGATGTCCTGGCGCAGCGCCACCGCGCCCCGCAGATACACATGCTGCATCTCTGCCCGCGGACGGTCGGTCTCCACATGCGCCATCAGGCGCACCACGCGCGGCAGCGCTCCCGGCACGCCGATCTCGGTGCAGCAGATCAGCGGCACGTCGTGGAAACCCAGCTTGCGCGCCGCGAGGGCGGGGAACTCGGAGGTCAGGTCGGGCGTGGCGGTGAACAGCACGCTGATCACGTCGTCGGTGGTCAGGCTGTTGCGCTCCATGATCGCCTGGACCAGCTCGGTCGTCCCCTGGATGATCGAGTCGCGGTCGTCGGCATCCACCTGGATCGCCCCGCGGATCGCCCGCACCATGCGCCAATTTCCCCTTCCATAGCGGGAGAGCCCGTGCGGAGATGCGCACGGGCCCCTGCGTTCCGGCCAGATTACAGCTTCACGGCCGCGTAAAGCTCGCCGACCTCCTTCAGGCTCAGCGCGCGGACCGTGCCGGCCTTGGTGCGGCCCAGCTTCACCGGACCGAACTCGATCCGGGCCAGGTCGATCACCCGGTGACCGGCCTCCTCCAGCATGCGCCTGACGACGTGCTTGCGGCCCTCGTGCAGCACCACCTCGACCAGCGCCTGCTGGCCGTGCTCCTGGACGATGGCGAAGCTGTCGGCCTTGGCGATGCCGTCCTCCAGCTCGATGCCCTGCTTGAGCCTGCGGCCCAGGTCGCGCGGGATCGGCCCCGGCACCTTGGCCCAGTACTTCTTCTGCACGCCGTAGCTCGGGTGCGTCAACCGGTTGGCCAGCTCACCGTCGTTGGTGAGCAGCAGCAGGCCCTCGGTCTCGGTGTCGAGCCGGCCGACGTGGAACAGGCGGGGCGCCAGCTCCTCGACGTAGTCGGCCAGGCACGGGCGGCCCTGCGGGTCGTCCATGGTGGACACGACGCCGATCGGCTTGTTGAGGGCGTAGTAGACGAGGTCGGGGGCGGTCGGGATGCGCTTGCCGTCGACGTGGATGACCTGCGTGGCCGGGTCGACCTTGGCGCCGAACCGGCGCACGACCTGGCCGTTGACCGTGACGCGGCCTTCGCCGATCATCTCCTCGCAGGCGCGCCTGCTGGCCACGCCCGCCTGGGCGAGCACCTTCTGCAGGCGCACGCCGTCGGGGACCTCGGTGGTGTCGCGCTCGTCGGTGTAGTCGTCGTCGTAGAAGGCACGGTCGCGCAGCGGCTGGCGGGCGGCCTTGATGCGCCTGGCCTGGGGGCTCTCGGAGCCGGTCGCACGCCGTCCGCCGCCGAGCGTCTGCACGTCGTCGCGCCTCGGGGTACGCGGCTGCTGCCCGCCGGGGTTGTCCTCGCGCCTGCCGAAACGGGCGCGGGTGTTGCCGGCGGAGGCGGACCTGGGGGCGTCGTCCCTGCGCCCGCCGCGGTCGGCACGGAAGCCGCCGCCCTGACGCTCGCCGTCGCCGCCACGTCCGGGACGCCCGCCGCCACGGGAGTCGGCGTAACCGCCGCGCTCCCCGCGCCGCTCGCCCGCGTAGCCGCCGCGGCCCGCGGAAGACCCGCCACGACCGCCGGAGAACCCGCCCCGGTCACCTGAGGGGCCGCCGCGCTCGCCGGAGTACCCGCCACGGTCGCCGGAGTAGCCACCGCGCTCGCCACCGGCGTAACCGCTGCGCTCGCCGCGCCGGTCGCCGCCGTAGCCGCCGCGCCGGTCGTCGCCGAACCTGCCCCGGTCGCCGGACCGGGCAGCCCCGCCGAAGCCCTCACCACGCGGCCGGTCCCCGCCCTCACGACGCGGACGCTCGAAACCGCCCTCACGACGCGGACGCTCGAAACCGCCCTCACGGCGAGGACGGTCGAAACGGTCGCCACGCGGGCCGCGGTCACCGCGGTCGTCACGGGGACGGTCGTCACGGAAGCGGTCGCCGCGGTCGCCACCGGCCGGCCGGTCGGCGCGCTGGTAGCGGTCGTCGCGGACGTCACGCGCCGGACGGTCCGCGCGGTCGCCGCGCGAGTAGCCGTCGCGGTCGCCGCCGGAACGGCCGAAGCGGTCACCACCGGAGGCCGGACGGCCGGAACGGTCACCGCCGAAGCCGGGGCGGCCGGAACGCTCGCCACCGGAGCGCCCGAAGCGGTCGCCGCCGGAAGCGGGACGGCCGGAACGGTCACCCCCGGAGGTGGGACGGCCGGAACGGTCACCGCCGGAGGTGGGACGGCCGGAGCGGTCGCCGCCGAAGGTGGGGCGGCCGGAGCGGTCGCCGCCGCGGGGGCCGGAGTCCTGGCGGGCGCGGTCGTCGCGGTCGCCGAAGCGGGCGCGGGCGCCGCCGCGGTCGGCGCGAAGGGAGTCGCGGCGGGGGTCGTCCCCGCCGAAGCCGCCGCCGGAGGCGTCGCGGCGGTTGTCGTCGGAGCGGAAGGCGGGACGCCCGCCGCGGCCGGAGCCGCCGGTACGTCCACGACCGCGTCCATCACCGGACGGGGTGCTGCGCCTGTTGATCACTTTGTTGTCTCCTCGAGGTTCTCCACGTCGTCGGGGAGGAAGGGAGCGAGCTCGGGAAGCTCGCTGAGGTCCCGCAGTCCCAGACGTTCCAGGAAGTATGAGCTTGTCCGGTAGAGCACTGCCTGGCTCTCCGGGTCGGTGCCGGCCTCCTCGACCAGCCCCCTGGCGACGAGCGTCCGCATGACGCCGTCGCTGTTGACGCCGCGTACGGCGGCGACGCGGGCGCGGCTCACCGGTTGCCGGTAGGCCACGACCGCGAGGGTCTCCAGCGCGGCCTGGGTCAGCCGCGTCTGCTGGCCGTCGCGGACGAACCGCTCGACCAGCGCCGCGCAGTCGGCCCGCGTGTAGAAACGCCAGCCACCCGCGACTTCCCGCAGATCAAAACCCCGCCCGGCGGCCGAATATTCCGCCGCCAGCCGCCTGAGCGCCGCCGCGACCTCGTGGGTGGGGCGCTCCAGCACCTGGGCCAGCGTGATCTCGGCGACGGGCTCGTCGACGACCATCAGGATGGCCTCCAGCGCCGCCTCAAGAGCGGGCCCCGCCGCTTGGGCCTCCTCCTCCGGAGTGTCCTGCCGGCCTTCCTGCTGGTCTTCCTGCCGGTCGGCGGCGTTCACCGGCGCGGCCTCCGAAGGGGCGGCGGTGTCCGAGGGCCGCTCGGGGCCGGCGGAAGGCGACTCGGGGAAGGACGACTCGGGCGACGGCGCTGGCTTCGGCGCTGGCTTCGGCGCTGGCTTCGGCGGCGCGACCGGAAGGTCGGGGCCGGCGGGCAGGGCGGACGCCTCCTCCGGGGAGGACGGCTGGACGAGGGAGCCCGGGAGGGTCATCCAGGCGGGCAGCGGCGACCCCGAGTCGGGTGCCTTGCGGGGGCCTGGCAGGGGGTTGGGGTTGTCAGTCATTCGATGGTTTCTCCGCGGATTCCTCGTAGTCGTCCCCCACCGCGACGTCGCCGTCGTCGGCGCCCGTCCAGGTCACGTGGAGCTCTCCCAGCGCCTCGACCTGCTCGAACGTCACCGCGGACTCCCGGAACAGCTCCAGCACCGCCAGGAAGCGGGCGATGACCTCGAAGGTGCCCTCGCAGTCGGCCGTCAGCGCGCGGAAGGTGGCCCGGCGCAGCCTGCGCAGGTGCATGACCAGGATGGCCGCCTGCTCCTTGACGCTGGCCAGCGGCTGGTAGATGTGGCCGACGCTGACCGTGGGCGGCAGTTTCGGGGTGAACGCCTTGGCCGCGATGCGGGCGAGCTGCTCGGGCCCGATGCCGAGGATGAGCTCGGGCAGCAGGTTGGCGAACTGGGGCTCCAGCGACACCGTGCGGGGGAACCGCAGCGCCTCCTCGGCCATCCGCCCCGCGAAGACCTTCGCGACCTCCTTGTACGCCTTGTACTGCAGCAGCCGGGCGAACAGCAGGTCTCTGGCCTCCAGGAGCGCGAGGTCCTCTTCGTCCTCCACCTCGCCGGACGGCAGCAGCCGGGCCGCCTTCAGGTCGAGCAGCGTGGCCGCGACCAGCAGGAAGTGGCTGGTCTGGTCGAGGTCCCACTCCGGACCCCTGGACCGGATGTAGGCGATGAACTCGTCGGTGACCTTGGAGAGCGAGACCTCGGTGATGTCGAGCTTGTGCTTGGCGATCAGGCCGAGGAGCAGGTCGAAGGGGCCCTCGAAGACGTCCAGGTGCACCTGGAAGCCTTGGGGGGCCTCGGTCTGCTCTGCGGTCACCTGGCCATTGTCGCAGGAGCCGGCCAGCGCGAGAGCACCTCGCGGGCCAGTTCGCGGTAGGCGTTGGCGCCGAGGGACGACGGGTCGAAGGTGGTGATCGGCTCGCCGGCGACGGTGGCGTCGGGGAAGCGGACCGTGCGGTTGATCACCGTGTGGAACACCTTGTCGCCGAACGCCTCCACCACGCGGGCCAGCACCTCGCGGCCGTGCAGGGTACGGGCGTCGTACATGGTGGCGAGCAGGCCCTCGATCTCGAGGTCTTCGTTGAGCCGCTCCTGGACCTTGGAGATGGTGTCCATGAGCAGCGCGACGCCGCGCAGGGCGAAGAACTCGCACTCCAGCGGCACCATGACGCCGTGGGCGCAGGTCAGCGCGTTGATGGTGAGCAGGCCGAGCGACGGCTGGCAGTCGATGAGGCAGACGTCGTAGTGCGGCAGCAGCGGTTTGATCACCCGGCCGAGCACCTGCTCGCGGGCGACCTCGGTGACCAGCTGCACTTCGGCGGCCGACAGGTCGATGTTGCTGGGCAGCAGGTCGAGGCCCTCGACGCCGGTCTCCAGCAGGACGTCTTCGGCGGTGACGCCGCGGTCCATCAGCAGGTTGTAGACGGTCAGGTCGAGCTGGAGCGGGTTGATGCCCAGGCCGACCGAGAGCGCGCCCTGCGGGTCGAAGTCGACCAGCAGCACCTTCAGCCCGCACTCGACCAGCGCCGCGCCCAGGTTGATGGTGGTGGTCGTCTTGCCGACGCCGCCCTTCTGGTTGACCATCGCGACCACTCGCGCCGGCCCGTGCACCTGCGGCGGGACCGGTTCAGGGAACACCGGCCGCGGGCGCTGGGTGGGGCCCAGGTTGACGCCGTTGGAAGGCGCGTTGGTCTTGGTGTCACCCCAGGGGTTGTCGGGGGTCCCCTGGGTCGAACCCTTGGTCGTCACAGTCACCAGCTCGAACCTCCCTGACGATCCCGAACCGGACCGTCCGGACGGACACTATGGCGTCACCACTAAACGCGGCAAGGCGGCACGCCGGGGCACCGCGCACGCGCAAAAGACTATAGATCACTGCCGGGCGCGCGGGTGCGCCGCGGCGTAGACCTCGCGGAGTTTGTCGACCGTCACCAGGGTGTAGACCTGCGTGGTCGTGACGGAGGCGTGTCCGAGCAGCTCCTGGACCACCCGGACGTCGGCGCCGCCGTCGAGCAGGTGGGTGGCGAAGGAGTGGCGCAGGACGTGCGGGCTGATGCCGGCCAGGCCGGCGCGTTCGGCCGCGGCCTGGAGCACTTCCCAGGCTCCCTGCCTGGTCAGCCGGCCGCCGCGGGCGTTGAGGAAGACCGCCGGGGTGCCGCGCCCGTGGGCCAGCAGGCCGGGCCTGGCGCGGACGAGGTAGGCGTCGAGTGCCGAGCGGGCGTAGCGGCCGAGCGGGACGACCCGGGTGCGGCCGCCCTTGCCGCGCAGCCGCACCTGGTCGGGTTCGAGGTCGTCGACGGCCAGGCCGACGGCTTCGGAGATGCGGGCGCCGGTGCCGTACAGGACCTCCAGCAGGGCGCGGTTGCGCAGGGTGAGCGGGGCGCCGTCGGGGCCGGAGGCGGCGATGAGGCGTTCGACCTCGTCGACGGCGATCGCCTTGGGCAGCCTGCGGAGCTGGCGCGGCGGGCGTACCTCGTGGGCGGGGTCGTGGGCCGTGACGCCTTCGCGCAGGGCGAACCGGTGGAGCCCGCGTACGGCCGAGACGGCCCGCGCGGCCGAGCTGGCCACGAGGGCGGGATGTTCCCGGTCGCCCTCGCGCAGCGCGGCGAGGAAGGCCTGGACGTCGGCCTCCCCCACCTCGTCGAGCTTCAGCCGCCCGCGCGCCTGCAGATGTTCGAAGTATCGCCGCAGGTCACGGCGGTAGGACGCGAGCGTGTTGGCAGCCAGGCCCCGCTCCACCGCCAGATGGGCGAGGTAGCTGGAGAGCACCGCCTCCACGACATGGTCCTTCCGTCACGCCTCCGGGGCGTCGGCGGGGCGCAACAGGGCGAATCCCTCAACCGAAGCCGCATATGCGGCGAGGATACCGGCCACGGCCGGGGAATTGTGGATCATTCCCATGAGCGCCTTCTCGACCGCGTCGGACAGCGGCACCCATTCGACCGGCATGCCGATCTCCTCGTGCCGGTGGACGAAGGTGTTCTCCTCGTCGGGGATCCTGCTCAGGCCGCGGGCGAGGAAGACCCTGATCCGCTCGTCGGTCATGCCGGGAGAGGAGCGCAGGTCGACCAGGGTGTGCCAGGTGTCGGCGCGGTAGCCGGACTCCTCGGCGAGCTCGCGGGCCGCGGTGTCGGCGAGCGGTTCGCCCGCCACGTCGCGGATGCCGGCCGGCAGCTCCCACATGAGCTGCCGGGTGGGGTGGCGGTACTGCCTGATCATCAGGACGCGGTCGCGGTCGTCGAGCGCGAGCACGGCGACCGAGCCGGGGTGGACGACGTAGTCGCGGTCGGCGACCTCGTCCTGGGGCATCCTGACCGTGTCGGTGACGACCTTGATCACGTAGCCCTGGAAGTGTTCCTTGGACGCGACGACGTCCCACGCCTCGGGCGTGTCCTGGACCTTCACTTGCCGACCTTGGTGGTCACGCGGCTGTCGGCGTAGGCCAGGGCGGCGCCGATGAGGCCCTTGAACATCGGGTTGGCGCGGGTGGGGCGGGAGCGGAACTCGGGGTGCGCCTGCGTGCCGATGAAGAACGGGTGCACGTCGACGGGCAGCTCGGTGTACTCCACCAGACGGCCGTCGGGCGACAGGCCGGAGAAGACCAGGCCGACGTTCTCCAGGCGCTCGCGGTAGGCGTTGTTGACCTCGTACCTGTGGCGGTGGCGCTCGTCGGCCTTGGCCTTGCCGCTGTAGAGCTGCCTGGCCAGGGTGCCCTCGCCGAGCTTGGCGGTGTAGCTGCCGAGCCGCATGGTGCCGCCCATGTCGCGCTCGCCGGCGACGACGTCCTCCTGGTCGGCCATGGTGGAGATGACCGCGTGCTTGGTGTCGGGGTCGAACTCGGCGGAGTTGGCGTCCTCGATGCCGGCCATGTTGCGGGCGGCCTCGATGACCATGCCCTGCATGCCGAGGCAGATGCCGAGCAGCGGGATCCGGCCCTCGCGGGCGTGCCGGATGGCGCCGATCTTGCCCTCGATGCCGCGCACGCCGAACCCGCCGGGGATCAGCACGCCGTCGACGCCGTCGAGCTCGCGCTCGGCGCCCTCGGGGGTCTCGCAGTCGTCGCTCTTGACCCAGCGGATGTTGACCCGCGCGTCGTTGGCGAAACCGCCGGCGCGCAGCGCCTCGGTGACCGACAGGTACGCGTCGGGCAGGTCGATGTACTTGCCGACCAGCGCGATCGTGACCTCCTTGGCCGGACGGTGCACGCGGCGCAGGAGCTGCTCCCACTCCTTCCAGTCGACGTCGCGGAAGGGCAGACCGAGGCGGCGCACGACGTAGGCGTCGAGGCCCTCGGCGTGCAGCACCTTGGGGATGTCGTAGATGGAGGCGGCGTCGACGGCGGAGACGACGGCGTCCTCGTCGACGTCGCACATGAGGCTGATCTTGCGCTTGATCGCCGTCTGGACGGGACGGTCGGAGCGCAGCACGATCGCGTCGGGCTGGATGCCGATGCTGCGCAGCGCGGCCACACTGTGCTGGGTCGGCTTGGTCTTCAGCTCGCCGGACGGGCCGATGTAGGGCAGCAGCGACACGTGCAGGAAGAAGACGTTGTCGCGGCCGACCTCGTGCCTGATCTGGCGGACGGCCTCTAGGAACGGCAGCGACTCGATGTCGCCGACCGTGCCGCCGACCTCGGTGATGACGACGTCGACGTCGGGGCCGGCCATGCCCCGGATGCGGTCTTTGATCTCGTTGGTGATGTGCGGGATGACCTGGACGGTGTCGCCCAGGTACTCGCCGCGCCGCTCCTTGGCGATGACGTTGGAGTAGACCTGGCCGGTGGTGACGTTGGCCGAGCCGTGCAGGTCGGTGTCGAGGAAACGCTCGTAGTGGCCGACGTCGAGGTCGGTCTCGGAGCCGTCGTCGGTGACGAAGACCTCGCCGTGCTGGAACGGGTTCATCGTGCCGGGGTCGACGTTGAGGTAAGGGTCGAGCTTCTGCATGGTGACCCGGAGACCGCGCCCCTTGAGCAGCCGGCCGAGGCTGGAGGCCGTGAGCCCCTTGCCGAGACTGGAGGCGACACCGCCGGTGACGAACAGATGCTTGGTTTGCGATGCGCTGCGCAAAGGGGCTCCCGTGGCTCGAATGGTGGCCGATGTGTCCACGGGCTCTCAGGATATCAAACAACGCCCCTCACATGCCCGAACGGCATGACCTAGCGGTAACTTTGGGCCCTATGTCACTAGTACGCCGGGCCATGGGCGCGCTGATTCACCGTGCGTACGCGGCGATCCGCCACGCCGGGGCGATCTCCCCGGACTCCACGGCGGGTTACCGATTCCGCCGGATCGGCGAGGGAGTGAGCATCGCCTTCCCGCCGGGGGCGATCTTCGGCGAGCGGTGGATCGAGATCGGCGAGCACACCCTGATCGGCGAGCGCGTGTCGATCTCCTGCGGCATGTGGCCGGGCGTCGAGCTCGGCCCCGACTCGATCCTGCGGATCGGCGGCTCGTGCTCGATCGGCAGGGGCTCGCACATCGTGGCCCACCAGTCGATCGACATCGGCGACCACGTCTTCACCGGCCCGTACGTCTACATCACCGACCAGAACCACGTCTACGACGACCCCGAGACGCCGATCGGGCGGCAGTGGCCGCGCAACAGCCCGGTCTCGATCGGCGCCGGGTCCTGGCTCGGCACGGGCGCGATCATCCTGCCGGGCACCGTCCTCGGGCGGCAGTGCGTGGTGGCGGGCGGCGCGGTGGTGCGCGGCGAGTTCCCCGACCACAGCGTGGTGGCCGGGGTGCCCGCCAAGCGCGTCCGCGGGTACACGCCCGAGCTCGGCTGGCACGCCCCAGGCGCCGCCGAGGCCGCCGCGGCGATCGCCCTGGCACTCGACGGGCAGGCCGGGCCGTCCTGAGGGCTGGGACCGGCCCGAGAACGGGGATGGACCGAACAAGCTTCTGGCGGTTAGCGTCGGTGCATGCGGACCGCCATCTGTGAGCGCCTGGGCGTCGAGTTCCCGTTGTTCGCCTTCAGCCACTGCCGCGACGTGGTGGCCGCGGTCACGAACGCCGGCGGGTTCGGGGTGCTCGGGGCCGTCGCGTACTCCCCTGAGCGGCTCGACGCCGAGCTGACGTGGATCGACGAGCGGGTGGGCGGGCGGCCGTACGGGGTGGACGTGCTCGTCCCCGGCCGGATCGACGCCTCGGCGCTCGACCTGCGGGCCCACCTGCTGGACTTCGTGCCCGACCGCCACCGCGACTTCGTCGCCCACCTGCTGTCCAAGTACGGCGTGAACGCGCCGCCGCAGCCCCTGAGCGCGGTGGCCGACGAGTTCGGCAGGCGGGTGACGGCGTCGGGGGCGACCGCGCTGATCGACGTGGCGCTCAAGCACCCGATCGGGCTCATCGCCAGCGCCCTCGGGCCGCCGCCGCCGGAGATGGTGGCGAGCGCCAGGGAGGCGGGCGTGCCGGTGGCCGCGCTGGTCGGAACCGTGGAGCACGCCCGCAGGCAGGTGGCGGCCGGGGCGGAAATCGTCGTGGCCCAGGGCACCGAGGCGGGCGGCCACACCGGCGAGATCTCCACGATGGTGCTCGTGCCGCAGGTCGTGGACGCGGTCGCGCCGGTCCCGGTGCTGGCCGCGGGCGGCATCGCCTCGGGACGCCAGATGGCCGCGGCCATGGCGCTCGGGGCCGAGGGGGTCTGGTGCGGCTCGGTGTGGCTGACGACCGAGGAGGCGGAGACGTCGCCCGCGCTCCGGCGCAAGCTGCTGGCCGCCTCGTCGCTGGACACCGTGCGGTCCCGGTCGCGTACGGGCAAGCCGGCGCGGCAGCTCAGGTCGGCCTGGACCGAGGAGTGGGACTCCGGGCAGGAGAGCCCGGGGCCGCTGGGCATGCCCCTGCAACTGCTGCTGGCCGAGGGGGCGATGGCCCGCATCGGCGCGGCGGCCGACCGCGGCGACCCGGGGGCCGTGGAGCTCGTCACCTACTACGTGGGCCAGGTGGTGGGCCAGCTCGACCGGGTGCGGCCGGCCCGTGACGTGGTGTACGACATGATCAGCGAGTTCACCGACGCCGTGACCCGTCTCACCTCGACCTGAAGGCCGTCTCACCGCCCCCGTGCGGAGTGGTTCCTCCCGTATGGCCCGATAGCATGCGCGTGTGGTCGGGACACCGCCTGAGCTGGAGCGTGGCACCGGGGTTCCCGCGCACACGCAGATCGAGCAGTGGCTGCTGGCGGCGATCTCGTCCGGCGAGATGGCCCCGGGCGACCGGCTGCCCGGCGAGCGGGAGCTGGCCGCCCGCCTCGGCGTGAGCCGGATGACCCTGCGCCAGGCCCTGGCCACCCTCGAACGCGACGGCGTGCTGATCAGGCTCCCCGGCCGGTCGGGCGGCGCGTTCGTGGCCGAGCCGCGCATCGAGTGCGACCTGACGGGCCTGGCCGGGTTCACCGAGCAGATGCGCCGCGCCCACCTGCGGGCCGAGGCGCGCATCCTGACGGCCGCCACCGTGCCGGCGCCGGCGGGCGTGGCCGCCGCGCTCGGCGTCGGGCCGGGCGAGCCGGTGCACGAGGTGGCCCGTGTGCGGTCGGCGGGCCGTTCGCCGGTGGCGCTCGAACGTTCCTTCTTCCCCGCCCTGCCCGGCTTCCTCGGCGAGGACCTCGGCGGCTCCCTCTACGCCCTGCTGGCCGGCCGCTACGGGCTGGAGCCGCGGACCGCGGTCGAGCACCTGGACCCGGTGATCGCCGGTCCTGAGGAGGCGGCCGAGCTGGGCATCGCTGCGGGCGCGCCGCTCATGCTGATCGAGCGCACGGCCTACGCCGCCGACGGCACCCCCGTCGAGTACGCCCGCGACCTGTTCCGCCCCGACCGGGTGCGCCTGTCGGTGCGCAGCGGCGTCACCGCGCCCGCGACCCCGCCGGGTCATGCAGCGGCTCCCTGACCACGACGCCCGGCACCCACTCCCCCTCGACCTCGACCTCCACCTCGCCCCCCGGCCCGACCGGCAGGTACGCGTAGGCGATCGACTGCTTGACCGTGTACCCATAGCCGCCTGAGGTGACCCGGGCCACGACCTGGCCGTCCACCCGTACCGGCTCGTTGCCCAGGGCGACCGCCCGCGGGTCGGCCAGGGTGAGGCAGCGCAGGCGGCGGGCCGGGTCGGGGTTGAGGGCGTCGCGGCCGAGGAAGTCCTTGCCGGGCTTGACGCAGAACCCGAGCCCGGCCTCGTACGGCGTCGTCTCGGGCCCGATGTCGGCCCCCCACACCCGGTACCCCTTCTCCAGCCGCAGGCTGTCGATGGCCCGGTAGCCGCCCGCGACCAGCCCGTACGGCTCGCCCGCCCGCCACAGCGTCTCCCACAGCGCGAGCCCGTACTCGCTGGAGCAGTACAGCTCCCAGCCGTGCTCCCCCACGAACGTCACCCGCAGCGCCAGCGCGGGCACGTCGCCCACGGTGAGCTCCCTGGCCGACATGAACGGGAGATCCGGCGGGTCCGGGGTCAGCCCGGACAGGATGTCGCGGGCCTTGGGACCCCACAGGGCGAAACAGGCGTACTGGCCGGTGACGTCGGCGATCCTGGCCGTCGAGCCGGTGAGCGCGGCCTGCCGGCGCAGCCAGGCGAGGTCGCGGGAGCCGGACGCGGTGCCGGTGACGATCAGGAACTCCTGCTCGCCGCGCCGGGTGACGGTGAAGTCGCACTCGATGCCGCCGCGCCGGTTCAGCGCCTGGGTGTAGGTGACGGCGCCCACCTGGCGGGCCACGCGGTTGTCGCACACCCATTCCAGCAGGGCGGCGGCGTCCGGGCCGGTGACCTCGATCTTGGCGAAGGAGCTCTCGTCGAACAGCCCGGCCGTGGTGCGGGTGGCGCGGTGCTCGGCCCCGACGGCGGGCGACCACAGGCGCCCGGCCCAGCCGCGGGGGCGTTCGTCCGCGCCGCCGGGGGCGGCGGAGTAGTGGTTGACCCGCTCCCAGCCCGCCTTCTCGCCGAAGACGGCCCCGTGGGCGGCGTGCCAGGAGTAGGCGGGCGAGACCCGCAGCGGGCGCCCGGCCGCGCGCTCGTGGCCCGGGTAGCGGATGTCGTAGTACGTCTCGTAGTTCTCGACCGAGCGTCTGACCGTGTACGACGGCGACCGGTACTGGCGGCCGAAGCGGCGTACGTCCATGTGGTGGACGTCCATGCCGGGCTCGCCGTCGACGATCCAATCGGCCATGACCCGGCCGATGCCGCCCGCGCCCGCGATGCCGTGGGCGCAGAACCCGGCCGCCACGAAGAGCCCGCCCACCTCGGTCTCCCCCAGGCAGAACTCGTTGTCCGGGGTGAACGCCTCCGGCCCGTTGATCAGCTTGCGGATGCCGACGTCGGCCATCGCGGGCACCCGGATCCGGGAGTTGGCGGAGATCTCCTCCAGCCGCGGCCAGTCCTCGGGCAGCAGCCTGCCGTTGAAGTCGGCCGGGACGGCGTCGTAGGAGGTCTCGGAGGCGGTCCAGGGGGCGCAGGTGCGCTCGTAGCCGCCCATGACCAGGCCGCGCACCTCCTGCCGGTAGTAGACGAGCAGGTCGGGGTCGCGCAGCGTGGGCAGGACGGGGTGGTCGTGGCAGGCGTCGGTGACGACGTACTGGTGGGACATCGGCACGATCGGGACGCGCACCCCGGCCATGCGGCCGATCTCGGCGGCGAACATGCCGCCGCAGTTGACCACGATCTCGCAGGCGATGTCCCCCTGGTCGGTGCGGACGCCGGTGACGCGCCCGCGTTCGACGCCGATGCCCAGCACCCGCGTACGGGTGCGCACGCGGGCGCCGCCCTCGCGGGCCCGGGCGGCGAGGGCGTAACACAGCATCGAGGGGTCGACCTGGCCGTCGGTCGGCAGGTACGCCGCCCCCACCACCCCCGTCGGGTCCATCAGCGGGAACAGCTCCACCGCCTCGGCGACCGAGATCTCCTCCAGCGGCAGCCCGAACGTCCTGGCCCAGCCGATCTGGCGGCGGATCTCGGCCATCCGCTCGGGGGTGGAGGCCAGCTTGAGTCCGCCGCACTCGGTCCAGCCGGCGTCGAGGGTGCGGTAGAGCTCGACGGAGTACTGGTTCATCCGGGTCAGGGTGGGGTCGGAGCGGAGCTGGCCGACCAGGCCCGCCGAGTGGAAGGTGGAGCCACTGGTGAGCTCGTCCCGCTCCAGCAGGACGACGTCGCGTTCGCCGCGCCGGGTGAGGTGGTAGGCGACGGACGCGCCGCCCACCCCGCCGCCGATGATCACGATGCGGGCCGAGTCGCTCATGGTCGCGAGGCTAACCCGCGTACCTTAAAAGGTCTAGACCGTTTAGAGCGGCGGAGCTAGCATCGATCATGGCGATCGCCCGGGTCCTCGACCGCATCCCGCTGCTGTCCGGCCTGCCGCGCTCCGTCGAGGAGCTGCCCGGCGGGATGACCAACCGCAACTACAAGGTCACCACCCCGGCCGGGGTCTACGTCGTGCGCGTGGCCGCCAGCGACGGCTCCCTGCTGGGCATCGACAAGGACGCCGAGCACGCCGACTCGGTCGCCGCCGCGCGGGCCGGGGTGGGGGCGCCCGTGCACGGCTACCTGCCGGAGGCGGGCGTGCTGGTGATCGGGTTCCTGCCGGGCCGGACGTTCACCGAGGCCGACCTGTGGGAGCCGGCGAACCTGCCCCGGGTGGCGGAGGTGTGCCGGCGGTTGCACGCGGGGCCGCGCTTCGTCCGGGATTTCGACATGTTCGAGGTGCAGCGGGGGTATCTGCGGATCGTCCAGGAGCGAGGTTTCCGACTTCCTGCGAAATATCTGGATTTCATGCCCGCCGCCGCAGAAATCAGGAAATGTCTGGCGGTACGCGCCGAGACCACCGTCCCCTGCCACAACGATCTCCTGCCCGGCAACATCGTCGAGTGCGGCGACCGCCTCCACCTCATCGACTACGAGTACGCCGGCAACAACGACCCCTGCTTCGAGCTCGGCAACCTCTGGAGCGAGGCCGACCTGCCGCCCGGCCACCTGGAGGAGCTCGTCACCGCCTACTACGGCCGCCGCCTGCGCCACAGGATCGCCCGTGCCCGGCTGCTCGGCCTGATGTCCAAGTACGGCTGGACCCTGTGGGCCTCGATCCAGGACGGCGCCAACGACACGATCGACTTCGACTTCTGGTCCTGGGGCATGGAGAAGTACGAGCGTGCGGCGGCCGAGTTCACCCGGCCGGGCCTGGCCCACGTGATGGAGGCCGCGGCGGGGGCAGACTAGGGGGATGTTCGCCGCGCTGACCGGTCTCGGCCTCTCCACCGCCGCCGGCCTGAACGCCTACATCCCTCTCCTGGTCGTGGGCGTGCTGGCCAACCTCACCGACCGGGTGAAACTGCCCGACGGCTACTCCTGGCTGTCGAACTGGGGCGTCCTGGCGATCATCGCGGTGCTGCTGGTCGCCGAGATGGTCCTCGACAAGGTGCCCGCCGTCGACACCGTCAACGACGCCATCCAGACCGTGGTGCGCCCGGCCGCGGGCGGCGTGGTCTTCTCCGCCACCAACGCCGCCGCCGAGATCGACCACTCGACCTGGATGACCGAGAACCCGTGGGCCGGCTGGCTGCTGGGCATCGTGATGGCGCTGGCCGTCCACACGCTGAAGGCGACGGCCCGTCCGGTGATCAACGCGGGCACGGCGGGGGTGGGCGCGCCCGTGGTGAGCACCGCCGAGGACGCCGGCTCGCTCGGCATGAGCCTGATCGCGGTGTTCCTGCCATTGCTGGTGATCGTCGTGCTGCTGCTGCTCGCCCTGCTCGCGTGGTGGACCTTCCGGCGGGTACGCCGGCTGCGCGCCCGGCGCAGGATCAGGAGAAATCCACCCCCAGGCTGAGTACGCCTCACCCTGCGGGCTGATCCGCTCCCCCGTCCCGCGCTCCTACGGTGTTCCCTCATGAAGCGAGTCATCATCACGGGGGGAGTCGCTGCTCTCGGCCTGGCCGCGTCGGTCGCGCCCGTCCCGGCGTCAGCGTCCGCGCAGGCGAGCGTCACGGTCGTCGCCGCCAAGCTCGACGGCCCGCGCGGCCTGACCTTCGGCCCCGACGGCGCCCTGTACGTCGCCGAGTCCGGTTCCGGCGGCAAGATCAAGTGCGCGACCGTGCCCGCCGAGCCGGGCGGCGAGGCGAGCAAGGTGTGCCTCGGCCTCACCGGGAAGATCTCCAAGCTGGCCGACGGCCGGCTGACCACCGTGGTCAAGGGCCTGCCCTCGGCCGGCTCCGACGGGCTCGGCACCGGCCCGCACGACGTCGCCTTCGCCGCGGACGGCTCCATGCTGGTGCCCGTCGGCCTGGGCGGCAACGGCAAGCTGCGGGCCGACCTCGGCCCCAAGGGCCGCACCCTCGGCACGCTGCTGAAGATCAAGGACGGGAAGTCGTCCGTCATGGGCGACCTGCTCGCGTTCGAGGTCAAGCACAACCCCGACAAGAAGGACAAGGGCAGCGCGATCGACTCGTACCCGTTCGCGGTCGTGCCGACCCCGCAGGGCGGCGCGCTGGTCACGGACGTGGGCGCCAACGACGTGCTCCAGGTCAGCGCGTCGGGCAAGGTGACGCTGCGGGCGGTGTTCCACGCGCGCAAGGTCGCGGCCCCGGCCATGCTCAAGCTCGCCAAGGGCAGCAAGGTGCCGATGCAGTCGGTGCCGATGGGCATCGCGGCCGCCCCCGACGGCTCCTACTACGTCGCGGAGCACGCCGGCTTCCCGCAGCCCGAGGGCGTGGCCAGGGTGTTCAGGCTGGCCGGGAAGAAGACCGAGACCGCCGTCAAGGGCTTCACCACCGCGGTCGACGTCGCCTTCGACGCCTCGGGCCGGCTGCTGGTGCTCGGCTCGGTCGGCCCGGTGCCCGCCGACCACCAGCCCCGTACGTCGCTCTACCGGATCGAGGCCGACGGCACGCGCACCGAGCTGCTCAAGCCGGGCACGCTGACCGTGCCGCTGGGCATGGCGGTCGCCGCCGACGGTTCGGTCTACGTGTCGAACAAGGGCTTCACCCCCGGCAAGGGCGAGATCGTCCGGGTGGAGCCGCCCGCATAGACGTGTGAGCGCCATGGCCCCCAACCCCCTGTGCGCGCTCACACGAAGGGCCCGGCAGCAGCGTCCGCGCTGCCGGGCCCTTCACCATGTCGTTCAACGCCCCCTGAGCCAGCCCTCCAGCACGCGGACGAACTCAGCCGGGCGCTCCTCGTGCAGCCGGTGGCCCGAGCCCTCCCAGCACACGACCTTCGAGTCCGGATGCTTGAGCAGCCCGGCCTCCCACGCCGCGCGTCCGGGGTCGGCCCAGATCGACAACACCGGGCAGCTCCGACGGGCCAGGTAGTCGTCACTGGCCGGCCGCACGCCGATGGCCCCGGGCGCGGTGAACATGGCCTCGAACGCCTCGGCCAGCACGTGCGGGGGCATGCCGGACAGGCGGCGCTTGTGCCAGCGCCGGATGACGGCGGGGGTCGCGGAGGTGGTGCACCACCGGTCGATCTCCTCGGCGACGGCGTGCGGGTGCTCGCCGCGCAGGCCCGCGATCATGCCGGGGAAGCCCGCGGCGAGGTCCTGGCTCATGCCGTAGCCGGGGTCGAGGGCGACCAGCGCCCGTACGCGGCCGGGATGCTCGACCGCGAGGATCGAGACGACCTGGCCGCCCATCGAGTGGCCGACCACGATCACCTCCGGGACGTCCAGGCGGTCGAGCAGCGTGTTCAGGTCCTCGGCCATCGCCTGTGGGGTGTTGCCGGTCTCCGGGACCGAGGAGTAGCCGTGGCCGCGCAGGTCCACGGCGATGACGCGGTGGCGGGCGGCCAGGGCGTCGATGTGCCAGGACCACTGGTGGGAGTCGGCGCCCCAGCCGTGCACGAGCAGCAGCGGCGGGTCGCCGGCGCCGTCGTCGGTGTAGAAGAGGCTGATGGTTGCCGAAATTTCGGCGTGTGGCATGAAATATCCCCTTATTTGAGGGCGCGGATGGCGGCGCACACCCGGTCCATGGCGTCGCGGGCGGCCGGCAGGATCGGGCCCGTGCCGAAGAAGCCGTGGAACAGGCCCTCGTACCGGACGCACTCCGCCTCGACCCCGGAGTGGCGCAGGTGGCGGGCGTACGCCTCGCCCTCGTCGCGCAGCGGGTCGTGCCCGGCCGTGATCACCAGGGCCGGCGGCAGGCCGCTCACGTCCGCGCCCAGGGGCGAGCTGTACGGCTCCCCGCGCCGCTCGTGATCGGGCTGGTAGCAGTCCCAGAACCACCGCATGTGCGCCGTCGTCAGGAAGTATCCCTCGCCGTTCCGGTCGTAGGAGGGCCAGTGGCGGACGGCGTCCGTCGCGGGATAGACCAGCACCTGCAGCACGATCGGCGGCCCGCCCTCCTCGCGCGCCCGCAGGCAGGTGACGGTGGCGAGGTTGCCCCCCGCGCTGTCGCCCGCCACCACCAGCGCCCCCGGATCGGCGCCGAGGCCGGCCGCGTGCTCGTGGGCCCACCGGGTGACGGCGAAGGCGTCCTCGACGGCGGCCGGATAGGGGTGCTCGGGCGCGAGCCGGTAGTCGGCGGCGACCACCACCGCCCCGGACCCGGCGCAGATCTGGCGGCAGACACCGTCATGGCTGTCCAGCGACCCCAGCGTGAACCCGCCGCCATGGAAGTACACGACGAGCGGCCGCCCCGCCGCACCCTCCGTAGGCCGGTAGACGCGCACGGGGACGCCCGCCGCCTCGCGGTCCTCCACCCGACCCACGGGCATCGGCTCCGGGCTCGGGACCGAGGCCAGCACGCGCCGCGCCGCCACGGGGTCCCAGGGCCCCTCCCCCTTGGGGAAGAACTCGCTCATCAGGTCGATGACCGCGCGGGTCGGCTCGTCAACGGCCATCTCCGGCCTCCTCCTCCGTCGCGGGAGCGGCCTCGCGCGGGACGGAGCCCAGCAGGGCCGTCTCCCCCGCCGTCCAGCCGCCGTCGATGGCCAGCTCCGCGCCCGTGACGTACGAGGCCGCGTCCGACAGCAGGAACGCGATGGCCTCGGCGACCTCCTCGGGCTCCCCCCATCGCCCGGCGGCGGCCAGCGGGAACGTGCCCTCGCCCGAGACCGCGCCCAGCGAGGCCGTCATCGGGGTGACGATCATCCCGGGATGCACCGAGTTCACCCTGATGCGGTCCCGCCCGAACTCCAGCGCCGCGATCTTGGTCAGCCCGCGCACGCCCCACTTCGACGCGCCGTACCCGCCCGTGCCGGGCAGCGCGGTCAGCCCCGCGACCGACGAGAGGTTCACCACGGCCCCGCCGCCGGACGCCCGCATGGCCCCGGCCACGGCCTTCAGCCCGAGGAACACGCCCACCAGGTTCACCTGGAGCACCCGCTCGAACTCCGCCAGGGACTGCTGCTCGATGGTCCGCACCGTGACGATCCCGGCGTTGTTCACCAGCCCGTCGAGCCGCCCGTGCGCCTCGACGGTCGCGGCCACGACGGCCGCCCACTGCTCCGGGTCCGTCACGTCGTGCGGGACGAACATGCCCCCGACGTCCTTGGCGGTGGCCGTCCCCTCCTCGGTGAGCACGTCGGTGAGGACGACCCGCGCCCCGCCCGCCGCGCACCGGCGCGCCGTGGCCGCGCCCATGCCCCGGGCGCCGCCCGTGATGATCACTACCTTGCCGTCGAGCACGCGCACCCCTCATCCGAGACGACCGAACATGTGCACTGAAACACGCGCCCACGTCCCCGATCAAGGGCTTGCTCGGCACGGTCGCCGGAACCCGGGATCCCCGTCGCGCGTTGAACCCCTTGGGGGTCGAACTATCCTTCTAAGCAACGAACCACGGGAGGTGGCGGAGATCAGCGAGTTCCTTGTCATCGTGCTGGCCATCCTGGCGTTCCTCCTGCTGCTGACCGGCGTGGGCGTCTATCTGCTGGTCAAACTGGGCAAGAAGGCGGCCAAGAAGGCCCGGCAGGCCACCACCCGGCTGACCACGCACGTCAACGCCATGGGCACCGGCGACGCGGCCGAGGTCGAACGCCTCCGTCTCGACCTGCGCCGCGAGGTGGCCCTCACCCGCCAGGCCGTCGAACAGGCCCAGCAGCGCGGCTGGGGCCTCGGCGACCTGCCCCGGCTGCTGGCCGACCTGTCGGCCCAGGCCGACGTGCACGACGGCCAGCTCGCCATGTACGCCCAGCAGCGCCGCGTCTCGCCGTACGTCGACCACGCCGCCCTCGACCGGCTGCGCGAGCACCAGGCCAAGCTGACCGCCATGTGCGCCCGTATCCGCGCCGACCTCCTGGGCGACCAGATGCACCACGCGTCGTCCGGCATCGACGAGCTGTACTCGCGCACGGAGCTGGAGATCGAGGCCCGCCGCCGTCCCCCGGACCCGCTGGACCAGATCGACGAGCTCTACCGTCGCTCGATGGAGCAGCGCAAAGACCCCTCCTGAGCCTCGTCCGCCGTGGCACCATGAGCGCGCCGAGCGCTCGTCCGGAAGGTGCCCGCCCGATGTCCCCAGCCCTGCCTGCGCGGTCGCGCACCTTCACCGCGGACCCGCTCGACGGGCTCCCGCCGGGTGCTCCCCGGCACGCCGAGCTGATCGACGGCGTGCTCGTGAGGCGGCCGCCGCGGACCGCCTTCCACATGTTCGCGACCCGGCTGTTCGAGCGGTCGCTCAGGCCGCCCGCGCATCTGGCGGTGATCCGCTCGATGACCGTGGCCCTCGGGCCGCGGCTGCTGCTCGCGCCGGACGTCCTGGTGGCCGACAGGCCGGTGATCGGCCCGGCCACCACGTCCTTCCGTCCTGATCAGGTGCACCTCGTCTGCGAGGTGGTCGCGGCGGAGTCCCGGGAGCGGGATCGCCGCACCAGGCCGGTCAGGTACGCCGAGGCGGGCATCGAGCACTACTGGCGGGTGGAGTGCGAAGACGGCCAGCCGGTGGTGCACGCCTTCCGCCTCGACCGCGACGCCGGGGCGTACGTGTCGGCCGGTGTCCATCGCGGGCGGCTGCGCCTCGACGTCGGGTTCGACGTGGACGTCGACCTCGGCCTGGAATGGCCGCCCGCCTAGCTCCGCTGTCACGGCGGTCGAGGGGCCCTCGACGGCGCGGACCGGCCGCGGCCGGGGTCAGCGGTGCCGGCGGTACTGCAGCTCCATGATCCCGCCGCTGGAGGCGAAGCTGGAGACCAGGTCGAGCCGGTAGGACTTGGGGAAGCCGTCGAACAGCCTGGTGCCCTCGCCCGCGACGTAGGGGTACACGCTCAGCCGGAACTCGTCGATCAGGTCGAGCCGCATGAGCGACCGCCAGAGGCCGACGCCGCCCCAGACCAGGACGTGGCCGTCGCCGTCCAGCCGGAGCTTGTCGATCTCTGCCGCCGTGTCGCCGTCGGCGACGGTGGTGTTGGCCCAGTCGGCCGTCTTCATGGTCCGGGAGAAGACGACCTTGCGCCCGGCGGTCAGGATGTCGGCGAACGGGTGGTCGGTGGCGGTCGTCATGCCCTTGGCGATGCCCTCGTAGGCGGTGCGGCCCATGACGTGCGCGTGGGCGCCGCGCAGGAAGTCGAGGTAGGCCGGGGAGTCGGGCCGGTTGTTCTCGGGGAGGTCGAAGCAGAACTTCCAGAAGTCGGTGCCCTCGTCGGCGAGCAGGCCGTCGAGTGAGTAGTTGAACACTGTCGCTATCAGCTTCCGCATGAGCGCGTCTCCGTGGTCTCGGGTCGTCCGGTGACACGTAGGACATCGGTGCCGCCCGGAACTCATCGGTGCCCGGCCGGACGCCGCTCAGTACTTGTCGACGCAGATGGTCAGCGCGGGCACGGGCCACGTCCAGGAATGTCTGGTCACGCCATCGCAGGCGGTGGCGTCCTTGTCGGCGTTCCCCCGCAGGACGCGCCGCACGGTGAACGTCTTCGGCGCTCGGCACTTGCGGGCGAAGTCCACGTACTCATCGTTCTTCGACCACTTGTAGCAGTAGTCCCGCCCGAACTGGTACGCCAGGCAGTACAGCACGTCGTTGTGGATGAGGTAGCGGTGATTGGTCTCGCCGTCGCAGAGGCCGGAGGGAGTGGTGATGGCGGCCACCCGGTAGGGCGCGCCCTGCTTGCAACTGTCGGTCACCGGCGCGTCCGGCAGGCCGGACAGGCAGTCGCCGACCTTGAAGTCGGCCACCGGCTCGCTCGGCGCCGAGGTCGGGGCCACAGTCGGGGCCTCAGTCGGGGCCACAGTTGGGGGCGAGGTGGGTGGCGCCTGGGTGGGGAAGTCGGTGGGCGCGGGGAACGACGACGACGTCTCGGCGGGCTCGTTCGTGGTGCTCGGAGAACCGGCCAGGGTCTCGCGCACGGTGTTCTTGATCACGTTCTTCCCGACCACCGCGAGCAGCACCAGCACGACGGCCGCCACCGCGGCCCCGATGCCGAGCATTCTCGACCGTCCGGCCCCCGAAGCCGCCTCGGCCTGCCGGACCGGCGGCGAGACCGGCTCCGGCTGCGCCGCCTCGCGTAATCGCGCGGCCCACTGCGCGGGCATGGGACGGCTGAACGGGGGCTGGTCGAGCGCGGCCGTGGCGAACTCCGCCAGGCCGGGATGGACGGCGGCCAACGCGGACACGTCGGTCGCGGACGGGCCACGGGCGAAGACGCGGACGGCCAGCAGCGCGAACTGGTAGGCGTCACCCTGCGGCGTCCCCGGCTGCTCCCCGGCGGGAATGCGCCGGTCGGGCGGCGTCTCCACGGGCGGCAGCGCCCGCGCCCCGCCCAGCCCCATCGCGTCGCAGCCGATGAGGAAACATCCCGGCCGGGGCTCCGTGGTGAACAGCACGTTCTCGGGCGACAGGTCGCCGACGACGACGCCCATCGTGTGCAGGCGGGCGAGCGTGTCGGCGAGATCGGCCAGGATCAGCAGGCGGTCGCGGTCGGTGACGTCGTCCCGGCCGAACAGGCGGTCGACGGTCGCGAGCCGGCGTACCGCGCCGGACGGGCCGGGCGTCTCGCGGAAGAACCGCTGAGGCACGGTCCGCATCAGGAAGCCGACGACGGCGCCGTTCTCCGCCACCAGTTCGGCCGGCCAGGCCGCGCGCTCCTCCAGCCAGGCGGCGTCCGACGGGGAGAGACGGCCGGTCAGCTGGGTCATCGCGGTGAGGACGGCGACGTCGAGGTCCGGTCGGACGTCGTAGTCGATCTCCTTGTACGCGACGCCCGGCCGGCCGTTGATCCTGCCGCTGAGCTCCTCGTGGACCATCCCCTGGCCCTCACGCCCGAGCGGGCGCCCCAGAGCGAGCTTTGCGCGGCCGATCACGGTTTGTCACCCCTGGCCTTGACCATGCAGCGACCCTAGTTCCGCCGCTGCCGAAGATCAAAGAGACATGGCTCACCTCCGGGCGCCGGGCCGTTCGGCCGCTGACGACTTTCCCGAGAGGAAAACAGATGGTACTTTCCTCACAGGAAAGTAGTAGTCGACCTTGGAAGTAGGCCCATGAACCAGCACGACGCCCAGACTTCGCTCGACGACATCCACCGTCTTCAGGACAGGACCCGGCAGCAGATCGTCCGACAGAGCTTCGCGCTCCCCCGCGTGCTCGTCTCCGCGCTCGGCCTCTTCGTCATGCTCGCGGCCATGGACCTGCCGAGCCCCTGGCGCTACCTCGGCGCGGCGCTCGGGGTGGTCGTGTACGCGGGCGTGGGGATCGTCTACGAGCACCGGGCCTCGGTCCGGCGGACGGCCACCCGCCGGGAGGCCGTGTTCCACGGCGTGCTGCTGGCCTGGGTCATGGTGGCCTTCGGCATCGGCCGGATCGCCTCCTTCGCGCTGTTCGACCTGCCGCCGCACGGGATGCTGTCGCAGGCGGTCGCGGGCGCGGCCGTGGCGGCCGTGGCGTACGTCGCGGCCACGCCCGTCAACCGCCTGGTCATGAAGTCGATCGTCCAGCAGGGTGGCGGGGCCGCCTGATGGATCCGCTCTTCGACGAGTTCCTGCACGTCCCGGCGCGTCTGTCGGTCGTGGCGCTGCTGGCGCCGGCCGACTGGGTGGACTTCGGCTTCCTCAGGGACTCGGTCGGCACCAGCGACTCGGCGCTGTCCAAGCAGGTCTCCGCGCTGGCCGCCGCCGGATACGTGGTCGTCCGCAAGGACCAGGACAAGCGGGCGCGGCGGACGTACGTGCAGCTCACGCCGCAGGGGCGGTCGGCCTTCCAGCGGCATGCGGCGGCCCTGGAGCGGATCGTCGCCCTCGCCCGCGACTCCGCCGACCGGCCCACCACCGACCGACCCACCACCGACCAGCCCGCCGCCGACCAGAAGTGACGGGCCCGCCGGGTAAGGCCACGGCGAGCGGACGGCGCGGGCCCGACGGTTCACGGCACCGGCCCGACGGTTCACGGCACGGGCGTCGCCCGTTCCCGGCCACGGCGTCGGCAGAGCCCCTCACCCGGCCACAGCGTCGGCGGAGCCCCTACCCGGCCACGGCGATGGCGGAGCCCCTCACCTGGCCACGGCGATGGCGGAGCCTCGCGCCCGGCCACGCGTCACGCTCAGCTGTCCCAGTCCGCGTAGATCACGGCGGCCAGCTCCTGTTCCGTGGCGCCCTTGCGGGCCAGGGCCTTGGTGGCCTGGGCCTGGGCCATCGTGGGCAGGCGGCCCTCGATCAGCACGGGCAGCGAGAGCCGGCGCACCAGCACCTCCGTGGCCGCGATCCCGTACGGGCGGCGCGTCACGGCCACGTTGACCCGCAGCGCGTGCTCGTTGCCGGGCGGCACGCCGGGGCGGTCGATCTCGACGGCCGAGTAGCGGAAGCCGTTCGCGAGGTCGCAGGAGGCGCAGCCGGCCGGGCCACGGCTCAGCCTGCCGCCGCACTCGGGGCACGTCAGGCGGTCGTAGGCGGCATCCACGACCCGCCACGGGTGCCTGTCGGGCTCGTCGGCCACCATGCGGGCGATGAGCTGCTCGTCCGGAGGGTCCACGGTGCCGAACTGGGCCAGCAGGAAGGCCCGCCAGCCCGCCTCGACCAGTTCGTCCACCAGCCCGGCGCAGCGGTCGCAGTCCGGCGCGCCGGCGGGTTCCCGATGTCCGCACACCTCACATCGCCGCATGGCCCGAACCGTACAAGCCGGGCAAGTCGCGGCGCACCCGATTATCGGGCCGTCGTTTATTCGATTGCGGGGGCCGTGCCGGACACGGCATACTCGTCCGCGTTGATCGCAGCGAGACGAAGGGAGGCTGAGACCGTGACGACCGTTGCCCGCGTGCCGTTTTCCGCGACCTCAGACCTTCCCACCAGGTGTCCGCTGACCTGATCCGTGCGGCGAGCCGGTGGGGCCTCGAAACTGGAGACATCTCACCGTGCCCAAGCACTCGCAGCACCGCCGCCGTGGCAAGTTCGCGCTCGACGCCGACGACATCGAATGGCTCGAAAGCACCCCCGAGACCGATGACGGGCCGCCCGAGGGCGACCGCTGGTCCACCTGGGATCAGAGCACGCCCACCGAGAAGGGGCCGAAGCCCTACCCCGGCTGGCTGGTCACCGAGCTGGCCGCCGTCGACACCGAGCTCGGCCTGCTCAAGACCGGCAAAGAGGCCGACGTCCACCTGATCTCGCGTGGCGTGCCCGGCACCGACCGGGTCTGCCTGCTGGCGGCCAAGCGCTACCGCTCCTCCGAGCACCGCCTGTTCCACCGGGACTCCGGTTACCTGGAGGGCCGCAGGGCCCGCGAGAGCCGGATGAACCGGGCCATGGCCAACCGCACCGCCTTCGGCAAGCAGGTGATCGCCGCGCAGTGGGCGGTGGCCGAGTTCGGTGCGCTCTGCCGGCTCTGGGAGCTGGGGGTGCCGGTGCCGTACCCGGTGCAGATCGTGGGGACGGAGATCCTCGAGGAGTTCGTCGGCACCTCCGACGGGTTCGCCGCCCCGCGCCTGGCCCAGGTCTCCGACGGCCTCGACGACCTGTGGGAGCAGCTCGTGGCGGCCATGGTGACGCTGGCCGCGGAGGGGCTGGCGCACGGGGACCTGTCGCCGTACAACCTGCTGGTGCACGACGGACGGCTGGTGATCATCGACCTGCCGCAGATCGTCGACGTGATCGCCCACCCCGCGGGCCCGTCGTACCTGGAACGGGACGCCCGCAACGTGGCCACCTGGTTCGCCGCCAAGGGCGTGGCCGCCGCGGACCCCGACGCGCTCGCCGACCTGCTCCGCAAGGAGTCCGGCCGGACGTGACCGGAGCGCCGCCCCGGCGTCCGGGCCCGTCCGCGCGGATCGTCTACGTACGGGCGTGGGCGAGCGGGGTCTGTTCCTGCCTCGCCGCCGCCGGGAGCTGGGTGTCGAGGAGCACGCGTACCGCGCCCACCCACACCAGGGCCGAGCCGAGCAGGTGGGCGAGGACGACGACCTCGGGGAGGTCCGTCACGATCTGCGTCAGGCCGACCAGGCCCTGGGCGAGCAGCACGGCGAGGAACAGCTTGGTGCGCAGGTGGGCCGCCGAGCCCGGCTCGCGCCTGGTCCTGAGCCACAGGGCGACGGCCAGGCCGAGGCTGAGCGCGGCGGCGGCCCCGTGCAGCCAGACCATCGCAGTCCAGTTGAACGGCATGCGCGGCACGTCGGAGGAGTCACCCGCGTGCGGCCCGGTGCCGGTGACGATCGTGCCCGCCGCGACCAGCACCGCCACGGACGCCACCAGCGCCGCCGGAAGCCGGCCCACCGGCGTGGTCAGTGGCCGCGCGGGCCGGTCGAGCAGGCGGGCCTTGTGCCAGACGACCGTGGTGGCGGTCAGGAACAGCACGGCGGCCAGGAAGTGCGCGGCGACGAGGTACGGGCTCAGCCGCGCCCACACGGTGAGGCCGCCGACGACCGCGTTCAGCACGACGATCCAGAACTGCACCCACCCCCACCGGGTCAGCTCGGGCACCGGACGGCGCTGCAGCCGGGCGACGACGATGAGCCAGCCGACGGCGACGCACACGACACCGGACAACACCCGGTTGGTGAACTCGATCGCGCCGTGGACGCCGAGCTCGGGCGTGGCCGCGAAACCGGCCTCCGAGCAGCGCGGCCACCCGTCACAGCCCAGCCCGGACCCGGTCAGCCGGACGACTCCGCCGGTCACGATGATCATCAGGCTGGTGGCCAGCGCCGCGGCCGCGGCCCGTCGCAGGGCGGCTCGTTCGAAGGCGACCCGGGCGGCGAGCCACTGGAAGGGAGTGGTCATGGGGGAAAAGGTCTCTCTGCTGCTCGGCGAACCGCCGCGGGTGGCGGCCGAAAACGCGATCAAGACTTTACTCTACAACCCGTAGAGCACCTACCCCGGCCCCGCCGCCCTTGCCGGCCCTCCGGCGTCCTCGCAGTCGCCCGGTCCTGCCGGGCCTCCGGCTTCTCAGCCCCCTGGTGGCGTCCCGGCCTGGGCGCATCCGGTCGAGGCCCCGCGCCCCAGCGGGGCGGCCACCTCCGCCGATGGTCAGAGGTGGCCTGCTCCCCCCGTGGGTCAGCTGGTGGCGTTCTTCTTGGTGACCTCACCGGTGGCGGCGTCGACCATCACCTCGTGCTTGGTCCCGTCCGGGGTCATCACGTCCGACTGCCAGACGGTCTTGTCGTTCTCGGTGTCGAGCTTCAGCTCGGCGACGTGTCCTTCCGGTACGGACGCGGCGACCTTGTCGGCGGCCTGGGCGTAGTCGAGCTTGGCCTCGGTGATGCGGGTCTGCATCTCGGCCTTCTCCTGCTCGTCCATCTGCTCAGCAGTCGGCCCCTTGACGACCTTGCCGGACTGCACGTCGACCTGGTGTTCCGTGCCGTCGGAGCCGACGACCTTGACCTCCCAGACCATGCCGTTCTCCTGGCTCTCGACGGAGACGACCTTGGACCCGGGCACCGCGGCCATCGCGACCTTGGCGGCGTCCTTGAGCTCTCCGGCCCCTGGCTGCATGGACGTGGTGCCCGGCGAGGGGGACATGGTCCCCGTGGCGGGCGGGCTTTCCATCGACGGAGACGGGCTTCCCATGGTGGGGCCCGGCGTGGGCTCGACGGCGAACTGGCCGACTTCCCGTACGGCGCCGCAGCCGGCGGCGAGCACCGCCGCACCGACCAGAGCCCCGATGATCGACTTGTTCATACCTGGACCGCTGCCCCAGGAACCGGCCTTCATTCCCGCAGGTCAGAACCCCGGGCCAGGATCGGGGCCGGCAGCGCGCGCCACGCGGGCGCACGCCACCGGCCCGCCGACCCCTACTTCACGCCCACGTCGCACATGCCGACGCTCACCACTTCACGCCCACGTCGCACATGCCGACGCGCTACTTCACGCCTGCTTCGCGCATGTCGCGGAGCTCGCGCTTGAGCTCCTTGATCTCGTCGCGCAGCCGCGCGGCCACCTCGAACTGAAGGTCGGCGGCCGACTGGTGCATCTGCTCGGTCAGCGACTCGATCAGCGACTCCATCTGCGCCCGCGGCATCTCGCCCGCGATGGCCTTGGCGTGCTGGCCCGCCTGGCGGGCGGCGAAGCCGGGCACCGGGGCCTTGCCGCGCGACTGCTGGCGGCCGCCGCCGAGCAGCTTGTCGGTGTCGGCGTCCTCCCGCTGGAGGGAGTCGAGGATGTCGGCGATCTTCTTGCGCAGCGGCTGCGGGTCGATGCCGTTGGCCTCGTTGTAGGCCATCTGCTTGGCCCGGCGCCGGTTGGTCTCGTCGATGGCCCGCTCCATCGACGGCGTGATCTTGTCGGCGTACATGTGGACCTGGCCGGACACGTTACGGGCGGCGCGGCCGATGGTCTGGATGAGGGAGGTCTCCGAGCGCAGGAAACCCTCCTTGTCGGCGTCGAGGATGGCCACCAGCGACACCTCGGGCAGGTCGAGACCCTCGCGCAGCAGGTTGATGCCGACCAGCACGTCGAACTCGCCGATGCGCAGCTCGCGCAGCAGCTCGATGCGGCGCAGCGTGTCAACCTCGCTGTGCAGGTAGCGCACCCGGATGCCGAGCTCGAGGAGATAGTCGGTCAAGTCTTCGGACATCTTCTTGGTCAGCGTGGTGACCAGGACGCGCTCGTCGCGCTCGGCGCGCTCGCGGATCTCGTGGACCAGGTCGTCGATCTGCCCCTTGGTGGGCTTGACGACGATCTCGGGGTCGACCAGGCCGGTGGGCCGGATGACCTGCTCGACGACGTCGCCCTTGACCCGCCCCAGCTCGTACGGCCCGGGCGTGGCCGACAGGTAGACCGACTGCCCGATGCGCTCCAGGAACTCCTCCCACTTCAGCGGCCGGTTGTCCAGCGCGGACGGCAGCCGGAACCCGTGGTCGACCAGCGTGCGCTTGCGCGAGGCGTCGCCCTCGTACATCGCGCCGATCTGCGGCACGGTCTGGTGGGACTCGTCGAGGACCAGCAGGAAGTCTTCGGGGAAGTAGTCGAGCAGCGTGTTGGGCGCGGTGCCGGCGGCGCGGCCGTCGAGGTGGCGGGAGTAGTTCTCGATGCCGGAGCAGGTGCCGATCTGGCGCATCATCTCGATGTCGTAGGTGGTGCGCATGCGCAGCCGCTGGGCCTCCAGCAGCTTGCCCTGCCGCTCCAGCTCCGACAGCCGCGCGGCCAGCTCGGCCTCGATGCCGGCCACGGCCGCCGCCATGCGCTCCTCGCCGGCGATGTAGTGGGAGGCGGGGAAGATGTAGAGCTCTTCGTCCTCCGTGATCACCTCGCCGGTCAGCGGATGCATGGTGGCGAGCTTCTCGATCTCGTCGCCGAACATCTCGATGCGCACGGCCAGCTCTTCGTACTTCGGGATGATCTCGATCGTGTCGCCGCGCACCCGGAACGTGCCCCGGGTGAAGGCCAGGTCGTTGCGCGTGTACTGCATGTCGACCAGGCGGCGCAGCAGCTGGTCGCGGTCGACCTCCATGCCGACGCGGAGCCTGGCCATGCGGTCGACGTACTCCTGCGGGGTGCCCAGGCCGTAGATGCACGAGACGGAGGCGACCACGATGGTGTCGCGGCGGGTGAGCAGCGAGTTGGTGGCCGAGTGGCGCAGCCGCTCGACCTCGTCGTTGATCGAGGAGTCCTTCTCGATGTACGTGTCGCTCTGCGGCACGTACGCCTCGGGCTGGTAGTAGTCGTAGTACGAGACGAAGTACTCGACCGCGTTGTTGGGCAGCATCTCGCGCAGCTCGTTGGCGAACTGGGCGGCCAGCGTCTTGTTGGGCTGCATGACCAGCGCGGGCCGCTGCAGCCGCTCGATCAGCCAGGCGATCGTGGCCGTCTTGCCGGTGCCGGTGGCGCCGAGCAGGACGCTGTCCTTCTCCCCGGCCCGGACGCGGCGCTCCAGCTCGGCGATGGCCGTCGGCTGGTCGCCGGATGGAGTCATCTCGGTGACGACCTCGAAAGGCGCCACCTTCCGCTGCAAATCTGTGACCGGACGCATGCTGCCACTGTAGGCGGCGCCACCGACAGAAACCGTCAGGCCATGGGCTGCCCGATCCGGGGGAACGGCGTGGTGGAGAACACCACCTCGACCGGCACCTCGAAGTATCCGGCAATGCGCAACGCCAGGTGAAGACTCGGGCTGTATTCGCCCCGCTCCAGGTATCCAACGGTCTGGTAGTGCACCCCCAGCGCCTGCGCGAGCTGCCTGCGGCTCACCCCCGCTCGCCGCGCAGCAGCGCGATGCGGTTGTGGACGGTCTCACTCATCAACCCTCCATGTAGCAGACCTGCTATGGGACGTAACAGTCATATGACGACACATTGCAAGCGAACAGCAAGTCATACCCGATACGGTCGGATTCGCCTGTAGCGGAAAAGGAAGGTTCGATGTCACGACCCCGAGAGGCACTGATCCAGGCAGGTCAGGGCATAGCCCAAGCGGTCGCGCAAGGAGGTGACGTACGGCAGGCGATGAGCCAGGCGGTCGGACAGGTCGCCGACCATGCCGGCCAGCTCACCGGCCAGGCCCCCGGCTTCGCGCTCAACCCGCACGACTTCGCCGCCGCCCGCGACGGCGGCGCCTCCGTCGGCACGTTGATCGAGGCCAGGTCCGCCTCGCTGAACGAGGCCGGCGAGATCGTCAACCGCAGCTTCGCCGAGAACGGCATGCACGTCATCTCGCCGGTGGTGATCCCCAAGGGCAGCACGGCCAAGGTGGTCATCCCGCTGACCGTTCTGGTGGTCCTCGGCCTGATCGGCGCGCTCGGCGGCATCGTGCCGGGGTCGGACATCTTCTTCGGCCCGCACTACTGGGTGGTGCTGGTGCTGGCCGCCGCGTTCCTGTGGTGGCGCAGGAGCGTGGTGATGGTCCCCGAGGGCTGCAAGGCGCTGATCACCAAGTTCGGCAAGCTGGTGCACATCGCCGACCCGGGCCGGGTGACGCTGTTCAACCCGTGGAAGCGGGTCAGCTACATCGTCAACACCACGCGCGAGTACCCGTTCAACGCGCCCATCAGGGAGGCGCCGACCCAGCAGGGCGTCAAGGCCAGCGTCGACCTGTTCCTGCAGTTCAGGATCGAGAACCCGGCCGAGTTCATCTTCGTGCTCGGCTCGGTCAGCGGCTTCCAGTCCAAGCTGCAGAACGCCATCAGCGAGGTCACCCGCTCGCTGATCTACGCCCAGCGGGCCGAGGACATCTACGACCTGGTGGGCGAGAGCACCCTCGGCATGCTGGAGAACCTGAACCAGCAGTTCCTGCCCGCCGTACGGCTCACCGACGTGAACATCACCCACGCCGAGCCGTCCAGCCAGGAGTACCGCATGGACCTGGCCGCCCCCGAGATGGTCAGGGTGGCCAAGGAGGCGTACACCTACGAGTACGAGCTCCAGCTGCGCAAGGAGCAGAACGAGGGCGACCTGGTCAAGGAGCTGGCGGGGCTCCAGGAGACGCTGAGCGCCATCCAGGCCGAGATCGCCGGCTACCAGGCCCGCATGGACACCGCGCTCGAACGCGCCAGCCACCAGGCCACCGCGCAGGCCAGGCAGCGCCTGGTCGAGGCCGAGTCCACGGCCAACGCCAACGCCGCGCTCCTGGAGGCCCAGGCCCTGGACATCCGGGCGCTGTCGGCCGCCGAGGCCCCCGAGATCCTCGACTACCGCTTCCAGCAGGACCTGCTGACCAAGCTGGAGTCGGTGGCCACCCGGCTGCCGCAGGTGGTGCAGGTGGGCGAGCAGACCGACATCGACTTCCTCGCCCTGGCCCAGCAGCTCGTGGGCGGCAAGGGTGCGGCGCTGTTCTCCGCCGAGGACATGGCCGCCATCCGCGGCCGGCTCGGCGAGATCGCCGCGCGTGTCAGCAGCCGCGAGGACGAGATCGCGGCCCTGCTGAAGAAGGCCGCCGCCGACGTGAGCGAGCCGCAGGCGACGCCCGAGCCCGACAACGACCTGGAACGCACGGTCGAGCGCCTGCTGCCCGGCCACCTGAGCGAGGGTGAGGTCCGATGACCCGCGAGTTCTCGAAGATCAAGGAATCGCTGGCCTCCTGGTCGGACATCCGCCAGCTCCTGCGCGGCGGCGAGCAGGGCCAGCTCGTGCCGGTGGTGATCCCCAAGGACCGGCGCGGCTTCTCCTGGATGGCGCTCGTCCTGCTGGCCCTGTACTTCGCCGGGATGGCCGCGCTCACCGACCTCACCCTGCCCGCCGCGCTGGCCGCGCTGTTCTTCCTGGTCGTGGCGCTGGTCACGATCTGGCGCCAGGCGATCATCGAGATCGAGGAGGGCACCACCGGCGTACGCAGCCGCTGGGGCGCGATCACCGGCACGCTCCCGCCGGGCCGCCACTACCTGTGGCTGCCGTGGGACCGGGTGGACGCGGTCGTGGACACCTCCACCGAGATCCCGTACTCGGCGCCGATCGTGGCCTGCCCGACGGCCGAGAACGTGCCGCTGAAGTCGATCGAGTTCTTCCTGAAGTTCCGCATCGTGGACCCGGTGGCGTTCGTCCGGACGATCGGCGCGGGCAACTTCGACCTCGTGCTCTCCAGCGCCGTGCAGGACGCGATCAGGCAGCGCAGCCGGCGGGTCAACACCGAGCGCGCCTACGACCTGCGCGGCTCCGACGTCGGCGACATGCAGGAGGCGCTCAACCGCCAGCTCGGCCGGTACGGCGTGCGCGTCACCGGCGCCAACATCCCCGACGTCCAGCTCCCCGACCAGTACCAGCAGCACCTGGCCACCCGGGAGAAGGTCGCCAAGGAGCTGTCGGCCTACGAGCGCGAGTGGGAGCTGACCCGCAAGCGCCGCATCGACACGCTGCTCATGGAGATCGAGCGCTCCAAGAAGACCCGCGACGCCCGCGTGGTCGAGGTCAAGGCCGCCCACAACACCGCGCGCAAGAACGTGGCGCGCATGCTGGAGGAGCAGGAGACCGAGGCCCAGCGCGTGACGTGGGAGATCGAGGCGCGCGGCAGGGCCGACCTGACCGCCGCCGAGAACGAGGCCAAGGCCCTGCGCAGGCTGGCCGAGTCCTACCGTGACAACCGGGCCGTGCTGCAGTACGAGCTGGCCCGCCGGCGCCTGGACGTGGGCGCCAAACTCGCCGAGAACGCCCCCCAGCCGCTGGTCGTACGGACCCAGCAGGGCCAGGCCGACTCGGCGCTGTCCACCCTCGTCCTGGCCCAGCTGCTCCCCCGCATCTCGGGCACGGGACACGTCGCCGCCAACGGCCAGACCCCCACCGCATAGGAGAGACCCCATGGTGTTCCGCAAGTTGATGGCCGCCTTCGGCGCGGGCGTCGAGGTCGACACGGTGCTCACCGACACGACCGTGCGTCCCGGCGAGCCGCTGCGCGGCGTCGTGCACTTCCGCGGCGGCGGCTCCGACTACAAGGTCGAGGGCATCTACCTCGACCTGACCGCCGTGGTGGAGGTCGAGAGCGGCGACAACGAGTACAAGACGACCTACAGCTTCCTGCGCCAGCAGGTCGCCGGGACGTTCCAGCTCGCCTCGGGCGCCCAGCACCAGCAGCCGTTCCAGATCATGGTGCCGTGGGAGACGCCGATCAGCGCGATCGGCGGCCACCCGCTGCACGGCATGCGGCTCGGCGTCCAGACGGAGCTGGCGCTGGCGGGCGCGATCGACAAGGGCGACCTCGACCCGCTGTTCGTCAGCCCGCTGCCGGCCCAGGAGCACGTCATCGCCGCCCTCGACCGGCTGGGCTTCGGCTTCAAGAAGGCCGACCTGGAGCGCGGCACGCTGTACGGCTCGACGATGCCGTTCTTCCAGGAGATCGAGTACTACGCGGGCGGCCAGTGGCGGCGGCACTTCAACGAGCTGGAGCTGACGTTCATCGCCGGGCCGCGGCAGATGGACGTCATCCTGGAGGCCGACAAGCGCGGCGGCTTCCTGACCTCCAGCCACGACACCTACAACCGCTTCACCGTGCGCTACGACGACCACCCCGGCGCGGCCGACCAGGCGTTGCAGCACGGCCTGGAGCAGATGGCCCGCCGCCGCGGCTGGTTCTGACCGGGCGCTCCCCGAGCCGGGCGGCCGTCCCGGCTCAGGGGACCCGGTACATGCGCTCGGTCCAGGCCCGGTAGCGCCAGGTGCGCCCGACGCGGTAGTCGTGGCCCAGGTAGACGCCGAAGACCCGGCGCTTGAGCTCGCGCAGCGCCCCCGCGACGTTGGGGGCCCAGCCGGTCATCGGGTAGCCGCGGTAGGAGACCGCCCGCAGCCCCATGCCGCTCGCCGCGGCCAGCGCGAAGCGGGCCGAGGCCACGTGGTCGGGGTGGTCGCACAGCCCCCGGCTGACGGGCGGCTCGGGGTCGAGCGTGCGCAGCACCGTCGGCCGGAAGCGGGCGTAGAGCGCGCGCAGCACGCCGACCACGTCACTCCTGCCGACGCAGCGCGGCTCGGGGCCGGCGCCGAACCGGCGCACGCAGGAGCGGTCCTGCCACAGCCTGGTCAGCGCGTCGCGGCCGCCGTCGGCGCGCGGGTCGCCGCCGTCGGGCAGCCCGACGAAGGCGAGCCTGACCGCCGGGCTGTCGACCAGCTCCTCCAGGCGGACGGGGAAGCCGCCCGCCGTGATCGTCCTGACCCGCCAGACGTCGGGCGCGCCGGCCAGGAAGGCGTACGCGGCCCGCAGGCCCTGCGCGCGGTCGCGGGCGTAGGCGACGGGGTCGCGGTCGTCGTCCCAGCCGGCCTGGCCCTCGCCCGCGGTCAGGTAGACGGTCACCGTCGGGCGGTGCCACTGGACGGCGCCGTACAGGTCGGGGCTCATGAACAGCAGGTCGTCGTCCGGATGGGCCACCACCTGCACGAACCGCTCCGCCGACGACGGCCGGTAGACCTCCGCCCACGCCGCGGCGGGCGCTGCCGGGCACGCCAGCACGGCCACCAGCAGCAGCGCCAGCGCGGCCGCCGAGAACATCCTGATCCCCTTCATCCCCACCCCCCGTGCGCTTCCAGTATCGAACCTGGTCAGGTCCCGGTCCTGAGCTGCCAGGGGGAGATGTCATGTCATTCCCGGGTAGGAGATACCTCCTTCCCGTGCGCTGGAAGTCGCATGCCGGCGGTCGTTACGATGACCTAGGGATTGACTGATCGTCGGACGGGCGGGCGAACGATGGCACGGTTCATGGCGGCGCTGAAGCGGGTCGCCCCATGGGCGGCCCAGAACGCCGACGGCGCCATCGCGCTGTTACTGGCCGTCGTGATCGGCGTGCTCGGCATCATGCCCGACGAGGTGGTGCCGACCGATGTGCAGACCCAGCTCGTCAACGCCGCGACGCTGGTGATCATGGCGCTGGTGGCCACCGCCCTGCTGCGCGACCGCGCCCGTCAGGCCCCGGTCGAGGAGACCATCACCTCCGGCGCGCTGGCCCAGCTCCCCGTCCGGCTGTCGCGGCTGGAGGAGATCGAGACGCTCGTCCACGGCACCCGCAAGGCCCTCGACGCGCTGCAGCTCGTCAGGGTGCTGGGCAGCAAGCAGGAGATCGCCCAGATGCACGCCGAGGCGCGCAAGGACACCACCCGGTGGAGCTTCAAGGGCGGCACCGGCACCTACCTGCGCGCGGTCACCCTGCCCGAGTGCGTGGCCGCGGCCCGCCGGGAGAAACGGCACCTCGTGGTGCGGGTCGAGGTGATCGACCCGTCCAACGTCGAGGTGTGCGAGACGTACGCCCACTACCGGCGCTCCCTGTCGGACTCCCCCGACGCGACCGGCGAGACGTGGACGACCGACCGGGTCAGGAAGGAGTCGTACGCGACGATCCTGGCCGCCTTCTGGTACCGCCAGCGTTACGGCCTGCTCGACATCGAGGTCGGCCTGTCGTCGTCGATGACGACCTTCCGCTGGGACCTGTCGGCCACCCGGCTGATCATGACGGTGGAGGACCCCAACCGCGCCATGACCGCGCTGGCCGGCACGTTCTACTACGAGAACTGCGACACCGAGCTGCGGCTCAGCTTCGAGCAGGCGCGGCGGGTGCCGATGGACATGTACAAGAAGGCGCCGCTCGGCGACGAGCCCACGATCGAGGAGGTCCAGGACCTGTTCGGTCGCATCGGGGTGCCCCTTCCCAAGGCCTACGACGGCCGCGACGTCGTGGACATCGCGCGCAAGGCCCTGCGCGCCGTCGATCCCTACGGCGAGGCGCGTCCTGCGGCCCTCCGACGAGACGGAACGTGAGTGCGACTCATGAGCTATCGGTCGGTCTTCCAGCGGGTCCGCGACGGACAGGCCAGGTCGTGGGCGCTCGGCGTGCTGAGGGAAACCGCGCGCCCCAGGGCCGTACGCCATCCGCTCGGCTTCGTCTGCCTGCCGCTGGAGCGTGAGGGCGGCGAGGGGGTATGCCTCCACCTGTGGTCCGACTCGCTCCAGCACGCCGAGAGCACCACCTCGCAGATCCACTGCCACAGCTGGGACCTGGTCAGCCACGTGCTCTACGGCCAGGTGCGCAACGTGCACGCGGTGGTCACCGACGCGGGGCCCGACGCCACGCACCGGGTGTTCGAGGTGGTCAGCGGCGCCGACGGCGACCGCATCTCGCCCACCCGCCGCACCGTGCGGCACGCGACCGGGCTGGTGGAGCTGTTCGGCCCAGGCGACACCTACACCCTGTCGGCCGACCGCTTCCACAGCAGCGTGGTGCCGGAGGGCGGCGAGGCGGCCACGATCGCACTCGGGCGCGGCCGGCCCGGCAGCCGCGACCTGTCGCTCGGCCCGCTCGGGGCGGGCAGCCACCACGTTCCCCGGGAACCGCTGAACGCCGAGGAGACGGCGCTGGCCGTCCGGCTGATCACCGCCCACCTGACCTGAGGGGTGCCCGATGGACCTGGATCACGCTCGCTCTGTGGCCGTCGAGGCCGCCCAGGCCGCCGGGGCGCTGCTCGCGGCGGGCACGCGTGGGGCCGTCGGCATCCGGGCCAAGGGCGACGCCGGCGACGTCGTCACCGATCTCGACCTGGCCTCGGAGAAGCTGCTGGTCGAGCGCATCCTGACGGCCTTCCCCTCGCACGCGATCGTGGCCGAGGAGTCCGGGCTGATCGGCGCGGCGGGCGGCGAGTGGACGTGGCTGGTCGACCCGCTCGACGGCACCAACAACGTGGCCATCGGGCTGCCCACGTACGTCGTGGGGGTGGCGTTGTGCCGGGCCGGGCGGCCGGTGCTGGGCGTGGTGCACGACCCGGTGACGGCCCAGACGTGGTCGGCGATCCGGGGGCGCGGTGCCGTGGCGTCCACGGGGGCGCGGCTGGCGCCGCCGTACACGGCCAGCCCGCACGGCCCGCTGCTGGCCTGGACCCAGGGGTACGGCGTGAACAGGGGCGACGCCACCGTACTGGCGTTGAAGGCGGCGCTGGAGGTCGGCGCGCGGCGGGTGCTGCAACTGTGGGCGCCGCTGCTGTCGTGGGCGATGCTGGCCCGCGGGGACATCGACGGCATCGTCGGCTACCGCGCCGAGGCGGTCGACCTGCCGGCCGGCGCGCTGCTGGCCCAGGAGGCCGGGATCGAGATCAGGGCGCTCGACGGCGGCCCGTTCGAGGAGAGCATCGACGGCTCGGCCGACGACCGCAGCTTCGTGGCCGCCCACCCGCGGGCGCTTCCCGGGCTGATGTCGCTGCTGCCCGGCTGACGCCCTCGCTGCTCAGCCGAAGGTGACCAGGGCCCAGACCGTGGCCGGCAGCCCGACGACGGCCAGGCCGGCGCCGGTCAGCAGGAAGCGGCGCAGCGGCACCGCGACGCCGTGGCGGCGGCACGACTCGAACCACAGGAGCGTGGCCAGCGAGGCCCACGGGGTGATCACCGTGCCCACGTTCGTGCCCACCAGCAGGGCCAGCAGGCGGTCCTGGTCGGCAGCCGGGATCACGGCCTCGACGGCCTTGTAGGCGGGCAGGTTGTTGATCGCGTTCGACAGGCCCGCGCCCACCGCCGCCGTCCGGTACGGGTCGCCCTCCGTGCCGATCATCCACGTCATCAGCGCGTCGAGCCCGTGGGCGCTGAGCGTGGGCACCACCAGGAACAGCCCGGTCACGAAGACGACGAGCTGCCAGGGCAGCAGGCTCCAGGTCAGCTTGGCCCGGTCGCGCACCAGGAAGGCCAGCACCACCAGCACGGCCGCGGCGGTGGCGGCGACGGCGACGTGCGCCTTGAGCAGCAGCAGGGCGATGAACAGCAGGCAGCCCGCCGCGGCCGCGCCGAACAGCACGCGGTCGGCCACCGGCTCCAGCACCGGCGGCGTGTAACGCAGGTCGCGGCGCTCGCCCCGGCGCCAGAAGAACACCCACAGGAACACCATCGTCACCGCGATCGAGGCGAGCTGCGGGGCCCACATGCGGGCGGCGAAGCCCTGGGCGTCGAGGCCGAGCTTGTCCATGGCGAGCAGGTTGGTCAGGTTGGAGACCGGCAGCAGCAGGCTCGCGGTGTTGGCCAGCCAGATGGTGGTCATCGCCAGCGGCAGGGCGGCGATGCGGGCCCGCGGCGCCAGGGCGAGCATGACGGGGGTGAGCAGGACGGCGGTGGTGTCAAGGTTCAGAAATATGGTGACAAATGACGCGAAAGCCGTACAAAGAAAGAAAAGTGCGGTGTAGTTACCGCGGCCGAGCACCGCCATCCTGGCCGCGATGGCGTCGAAGACCTGCGCTTCCTTGGTCAGCTCGGCCAGCACGATGATGGCGACCAGGAAGATCAGCAACGGCCCGATCGTCTCCAGACTCTCGACGGCGTCGCGCCACGGCAGCAGACCGGTCGCCACGAAGACCAGACCGAGAGCAAGCAGCCCGATCCGGATCAGATCGAGCACAGCCAGACGCCGCCACACTCGACGATGATCGCACACTGACTCCAAATCACCGATTCCTCGGTGGATACTGAGCAGATGGCACGTGACGGCAGGCCGACCGAGATCTTCGTCAGCTACTCCCCGGCCGACACCGCCTGGGCGACCTGGATCGCCTGGGAGCTGGAGGCGGCCGGCTACCGGACCATGATCCAAGCCTGGGACTTCGTGCCCGGCACCAACTTCATCGACTTCATGGACCGCGGGGTCAGTGAGGCGCAGCTCGTCGTGGCCGTGCTCTCGCGCAACTACCTCACCTCGCGCTACGGGCGCATGGAGTGGCAGGCGGCCATGCGCGCCGACCCCGACAACCCCTCCAACAAGCTCGTCACGATCCGGCTGGAGGACGTGCAGCTGGAGGGCCTGCTGTCCACGATCACCTGGGTCGACCTGCTCGGCGTCACCGACTCCGGGCAGGCCAGGGCGCTGCTGCTGGGCCGGGTCGGCGAGGCGCTGGCCGGGCGGGCCAAGCCGGAGGCCGCCCCCGCCTTCCCCACCGGCCGGGCCGTCCCGCCCCCGGCCCCTCCGACGCTGCCCCCGACGGCCGACCTGGCCAGGGCCCGCCGCACCCCGGTGACGGCCCCCAAGTTCCCGCCCTCGGGCGGCGACGACCGCGGGCGCGAGTCGGTCAACGTCCTGCACATCGGCGGGCCGAGGTTCGGGCGGGCGCTGCCCGATCCCGGCGAGCCGTTCACGCCGGAGGACATGCAGGCCCGCATCTGGGCCGACCTGACCGCCATGTACGACCGGGGCATGCCGCGTCCCGACCTGATGGTGGTGAGCGGCGACCTGACCGAGTCCGGCAGCCTGGGGCAGTTCGCGCAGGCCACGCAGTTCGTCACCGACCTGCGGCTGCTGATCGGGCTGGAGCCCCACCGGCTGGTGCTGCTGCCCGGCCCGCGCGACGTCACCAAGGCCGCGGCCAGCGCGTACTTCATGACCTGCGAGGCCGACGACGTGAGCCCGCAGCCCCCCTACTGGCCCAAGTGGCGGCATTTCGCCGGGCTGTTCCGCGAGGTGTACCAGGGGCTGGACGACCGGGTGTTCGACGGCGGCCAGCCCTGGACGTTGTTCGAGGTGCCCGACCTGAGGGTGGTCGTGGCCGGGCTAAACTCCACGATGGCGATGAGCCATCTGGAGCGCGACGCGTACGCGCTGCTGGGCGAGGCCCAGGCCGCGTGGTTCGCCGAGCGGCTGCGTCCCTACGAGGAGAGCGCCTGGCTGCGGCTGGGCGCGATCGGCCATCCGCCCGCCGCGTTGCGGGACGCCCCCACCTTCGACCGGCTGCTCACCCACCGGCTCAACCTGCTCTTCCACGGGTCCGGCGCGGGCGTCCCGGCCGCAGAGCCGCGGCCGGGCTTCGCCGCGGTCGTGGCCCCGCGCTCCGGCCGCCACCAGGTGGTCGAGATCTCCCCCGACGGCATGCGCACCTGGACGCCCGACACCGGCAAGCCCGCACGCGCCCGGCACGGCTGGCGGGCGGTGCGGGCCACGTTCACCGGTGAGACCCCCGGCACCCCGCCGCCCGCCGCCCAGCCCGAGGAGCGCGAGCCGAGCCCCGTCGAGCTGCTGCTCGACCGCATCACCGAGGTCTGCGAGGCCCGGCACGAGCGGGCCAAGATCCGCCGCTTCCCCGACCACCTGGTGGTCACCCACCCCGAGGACGGGTTCGTCCGGCAGCTCATGATCGGCGCGCACGTCGGCGAGCTGACCGAGGCCGCCGCGACCGGGTTCGCCCGCCGCGCCCATGCCGCCGACCTGGCCGCCGAGCTGGTCTACCAGGGCCCGCCGGCCTCCCGCGCGCTCCGCGACGACCTCATGCGCAAGGGCGTGCGGACGCGCAGCTTCGTGGAGTTCCAGGGCCTGCTCGACCTGTCGGGGTACGTCGCCGAGCAGACCGCCAGGCTCACCGGCGACCGCCGCTACCCGCCCGGCCTCTACGTCCCCCAGCGCTACCGCGAGCTCGACCGGCCGGGCAGCCAGATCAGGCAGGGGCTCACCGACGAGCTGATGCGGCTGCTGGCCACCGACCACGGCCGTTTCCTGCTGATGCTCGGCGACTTCGGCCACGGCAAGACGTTCGCGCTGCGCGAGCTGGCCAGGCGCATCCCGGCCGAGCTGCCGCACCTGACGCCGATCTTCATCGAGCTGCGCGCCCTCGACAAGGCCCACTCGGTCGACGCCCTGGTCGCCGCGCACCTGGCCGGGCACGGCGAGGAGTTCATCGACCTCAAGGCGTTCCGCTACCTGCTCCGGCAGGGGCGCATCGTGCTGCTGTTCGACGGGTTCGACGAGCTGGTCACCCGGCTGACCTACGACCGGGCGGCCGACCACCTGGCCACCCTGCTCGCCGCGGCCGAGGACAAGGCCAAGATCGTGGTGGCCAGCCGTACGCAGCACTTCAAGTCGCACAGCCAGGTGCTGACCTCGCTCGGCGAGATGGTGGGCGTGCTGCCGCAGCGGCGGGTGCTCAGCGTGGAGGACTTCACGCACGACCAGATCCGCTCCTACCTGGCCAACCGCTTCGACGACGGCGACGAGGCCGGCGCCCGCATGTCGCTCATGGGCGAGATCAAGGACCTGCTCGCGCTGGCCCAGAACCCGCGCATGCTCAGCTTCATCGCCGACCTCGACGCCGACCGCCTGCGCACGGTCGCCGGCGCCCAGCACACCCTCAGCCCGGCCCTGCTGTACGAGGAGATCCTCAGCACCTGGCTGGCCTTCGAGGAGCGGCGGGCCCGCGTCCCCGGCTCGCCCGGCGCGTTGTCGATCGGCGAGCTGTGGCGGGTGGTGACCGCGCTGGCGCTGCGCCTGTGGGACAGCGGCGAGACGCTGCTCGGCGTCGACGAGCTGACCGAGATCGGCGAGACGCTGAGCGACCTGGCCTCGGGCCAGCTCTCGCCCGCGCACGCCGCGCACGCGATGGGCTCGGGCAGCCTGCTCGTGCGCACCGAGGAGGGCATGTTCGGGTTCATCCACGCCTCGGTGATGGAATGGCTCATCGCCCGCCACATCGCCGCGAACCTCGACAATCCCCTCCCGCTGACCCGCAGGCCGCTGTCGGCGCTGACCGTCGAGTTCCTGTGCGACCTGGCCGACGTACGGGCGTTGCGCGCCTGGGTGGCCGACCCGCCCGCCGACGACGTGGCCAGGGCGAACGCGGTCAAGATCGCGGCCAGGCTGCGTACCCCGGCCAAGGCCGACCTGCGCGGCGCGAACCTCAAGGGCGAAGACCTGTCGGCGCGCGACCTGCAGGAGGTCGACCTGACCGGCGCCGACCTGTCGGAGGCCACCCTGGCCGGCACGAACCTGTCCAGGGCCGTGCTGCGTGACGCCAGCCTGGCCGGCGCCCGGCTCGACGGCGCCAGGCTGACCGGCGCCGACCTGACCGGGGCCGACCTGTCGGGCGCGCGGCTGGCGCAGGTCGACCTGAGCGACGTCACGGTCGAGGGCGCCCGCTGGCACCGGGCGTCCCTGATCAACGTCACCGGCACGCTGCCGCACCTGCCGGGCGCGGCGGTGGTGCCGGGCCAGCCGGTGGAGGTGGAGTTCGCGCCCGCCGGCATCGGCGTCCCGTACGGCTACCACTTCCAGACCTCCCGCCTGCCCGAGCCCATCGCCTACAGCCCCGACGGCTCGACCATCGCCATCGGCAACGAGGACGGCGGCGTGCTGCTGTGCGCCAGCGGCTCCCCGGTACGCACCCTCCAGGGCCACCGCGGCCGCGTCTACGCCGTCACCTTCGCCGGCGACCTGCTGGCCACCGGCGCGAGCGACGGCACGGTCCTGCTCTGGGACACCCTCACCGGCCGGCGCCTGCACACCCTGACCGGCCATCCCGACGGCGTGTGGCCGCTACGCCTCAGCGCCTCGGGCGAGCTGGTGGCGGCCGGCGGCGGCGACGGCGTGGTCCGGGTGTGGGAGACCGCGACCGGCCGGCTGCTCCACGAGCTCCCGGGCCACCGCGCGCCGGTCTACACCGCCTCCTTCGGCCGCTCGCAGCTCGTGACCGGCGACTCGGCGGGCGTCGTCCGGGTCTGGGACCTGACCGCCGGGGAGACGGCCGTGACCCTCGACGGCCACCGCGGCAGCGTCTTCCGGGCCGTGCACAGCCCCGACGGCACCCTGCTGGTCACCGGCGACGAGGCGGGCACGATCCGGCTCTGGGACACCGCCACCTGGTCGCCCCGGCACGAGCTGACCGGGCACGCCGGCAGCGTCTACTGCCTGACGTTCTCCCCCGACGGCTCGATGCTGGCCAGCGGCGACACCGCCGGCAGCGTCCGCCTGTGGCAGGCGTCCGGCGAGCCGCTCGGCGTGCACACCACCCACACGGCGGCCGTCTACCAGGTCACCTTCAGCCCCGACGGCCGTACGGTGGCCAGCGGCGACTCCGGCGGCACGGTCCGGCTGCAGCCCGTGGGCGGCGGCAAGCGCGTCGAGCTGACCGGCCACCGCAGCTCGGTCTGGCCGTTCGCGTTCCGTCCCGACGGCCAGCAGTTGGCCACCAGCAGCAACGACGGCACCGTCCGCCTGTGGGACCCGCTCTCCGGGCAGTGCCAGCGGGTGCTGCGCGGCCACGGCCGGCGCATCTCGTCGGTGCGCTTCAGCGCCGACGGCTCGATGCTGGCCACCAGCGGCAACGACGGCGTCGTCCGGGTGTGGGAGCCGCACACCGGGCGGCGGCTGCGGGAGTTCACCGGCACCGCCGACCGGCTGATCTCCGCGCTGTTCTCGCCCGCCGGCCCGGTGCTGGCCACCTCCAGCAACGACGGCGGCGTGCACTTCTGGAACGCCACCACCGGCGACTACGAGCGCGAGCTGCACGCCGAGACCGACCACGTGTGGGCCGAGGCGTTCAGCCCCGACGGCAACATGCTGGCCACGGCCAACGACGACGACAGCGTCAAGATCTGGTACCGGCCGACCGGCCGGATGGCCGTCGACCTGGTCGACCACCGGGGGCGGGTGCGCTCGATCGCCTTCAGCCCCCTCGGCGACTACGTGGCCACCGGCTGCGACGACAAGCTCGTCCGCCTGTGGCACGTCGCCTCCGGCGGCCGGGTGGCGACGCTGGAGGGCCACACCGACCGGGTGTACTCCGTGGCCTTCTCCCCCGACGGCCGCTACCTGGCCAGCGCCGGCAACGACGGCCGCGCGATGGTGTGGGAGCTGCGTCCCGGCCAACCCTGGCAGCCGCGCCTGGCGCACACGCTCACCCAGCACGACGGCCGGCTGTGGAGCCTGGCCTTCGACGCCACGGGCCGCCACCTGGCCACCGGCGGCGACGACATGACCGTACGGGTGTGGGAGACCGCGACCGGGCGGCTGCTGCACACCCTCACCGGGCACGCGCGCCGGGTGTGGTCGGTGGCCTACAGCCCCACGTCCGACCTGCTGGCCAGCGCGGGCGACGACGGCGTGGTGATCCTCTGGGAGGGCGGCGAGCGGCGGGCGACGCTGCTGGGGCTGCCCGAGGGGTGGGCCTCGCTGACGCCGGACGGGCGCTACAAGGTGCACGGCGAGCCGGGCGGTCAGTTCTGGCACGTCATCGGGATGTCGCGGTTCGAGCTGGGGGAGCTGGATCCGTACCTGCCGGGGGTGCGTCAGGTGCCGCTCGACTCGCCCTTCTGACCGATGGGTGACTAGCCGCGGGCGGCGCGGCGTACGAGCTCGTGCCAGACCTCGTCGACCCGGGTCTCCAGGTCGGCGAGCGAGCCCTCGTTGGGGATCACCAGGTCGGCGGCGGCCAGGCGGTCCTCCCGGCTCGCCTGGGCGGCGATGCGGGCCTTGGCGTCGGCCTCCGGCATGCCGCGATGGTCGGCGAGGCGCCGGATCCGCACCTCGTCGGCCGCGTCGACCACGATCACCAGGTCGTACATGGGCGCCAGTTTGTTCTCCACGAGCAGCGGCACGTCGTAGACCACGATCGCGTCGTCGGCCGCCTGCCCCTGCAACTCGGCCACCCGCTCCCCCACCAGCGGATGCACGATCGCGTTGAGCGCGGCCAGCCGGTCGGGGTCGGCGAAGACCACCGAGCCCAGCCGCTCCCGGTTCAGCGAGCCGTCGGGGCGCAGCACCCCTTCCCCGAACGCGGCCACCACCCGGGACAGCCCCACCGTGCCGGGCTCGACCACCTCACGCGCGATCTTGTCGGCGTCGATGACGACGGCGCCCCTGGCCGACAGCCGCTTGGACACCTCGCTCTTGCCGGAGCCGATGCCGCCGGTGAGCCCAATCTTCAGCACCGGAAAAGACTACCCATCCCGGCGTACCCGGTCATCCCGCCGGCTCGCTCAGTATCCACCGCGGCGCGGGGCGGCGGTCGGACGGCGGGAGAGGTTGGCCCGGCCCGTGGGCTTGAGGTCGCGCGCCGGCTGGTCGTGCCGGTGCGGAGAGCGGGCCTGCTGACCGGACTTGGCCTGGGTGATCGTGGCGGGGAGTTTGATATGCATACTTTTCCTCCTTGGGGGTGTGTGTCAGGCCCGGGTGAGCCAGGTGACCTGGGCGCCGTTGTCGAAGGACTCGCGCCTGGTGGGGGTGAACAGGGTGGGGCTGAACCGGCCCGAGAACATGGAGATGCCCGCCCCCGCCACCACGGGGTAGCGCTTGAGGATGATCTCGTCGATCTCCGGCAGCAGGGAGCCGGCGAGCTTGCCGCCGCCGCAGAGGTAGATGTCCATGCCGGTGTCCTCGGCCTTCAGCCGCCGGACGAGCTCGATCGGGTCGCCCGTCTCGACGTGCACCGTGGGGTCGTCGATCGTCAGCGTGCTGGAGACGACGTACTGGCGCAGGTGGGAGTAGGGGCTGGTGGTGGGCACTTCCAGGGCCGGCTCGAAGGTGCCGCGGCCCATCACCAGGGTGTCGAACACCTTGTTGGGCACGCCCTCAAGGCCGACAAGCTTGCGGACGTGGGTGGGCAGCGTCTCGGGATATCGGGTGTTGATCCAGTCGGCCATCTGGGCGGACACGGGGTAGAAGTCGAACTCGGCGCCGGGCCCGGCGATGTAGCCGTCGAGGGAGACGCCGATGTAGTAGACGAGCTTGCGCATACGGAGCAACTCCTGCTGTAGTACTATGTCTGAAGTGGTTTGAACATAGTACTACGAGTGGAGTGGTGTCAAGTGCGGAAGAACCCCGAGCGGAGGCAGGCGCTGATCGACGCGGCCATCGAGGTGCTGGCCAGGGAAGGAGCGCGCGGGCTGACGTTCCGGGCCGTCGACGCCGAGGCGGCCGTGCCCCCGGCACGGCCTCCAACTACTTCGCCAACCGCGACGACCTGTTCACCCAGGTCGGCGGACGCATCTATGAACGATTGCTGCCCGACGAGGCCACGCTCGCCCGCGGCCAGGAAGGCGTGCAGGACGAGACCCGCTACGCCGAGCTCATGCACGAGCTGGTGGACCGGATCACCGCCTTCAACTCCGGCTACCTGGCCCTGCTCGAGCTCCGCCTGGAGTCCACCCGGCGTCCTGAGCTGCGCGCCGTGCTCACCAAGCGCATCCGCGAGGACATCGACGCCAACATCGGCTACCACGCGAAGTCGGGCCTGCCCGGCGACTCGACCTCGGTGGTCCTCCTCTACCTCGCCCTGAACTGGCTCATCGTCGAGCGGCTGACCCTGCCCGACATCTTCACCGAGCAGGAGGTGCGCCAGTTCGTGGACGCCGCCGTGCGGAGATCGCTGAACGCCTGACCACGAGACGTGCCCGGACCGGCCGCGCCCGGACCGGGCACGGGCTACCGGGCCAGGAGCTTGCCGAACGCGGTGTCGGGCGAGGCGAGGCCGAACTGGTCCGCGTGGAAGACCTGGGTGCCCGTGGCCGAGACGCCGCCGGACGAGCCGCGCGGGACGACGAGCATGCCCGCGCCGCCGTTCTTGGCCGGGGCGCCCACGACGACCTCGGCCTTGCCGTCACCGGTGACGTCCAGCACCTTGACCGTCTGCCCGAAGCGGTCGCCCGCCTGCGACTGCTCACCGATCGGGTCGGTGGCGCTCCCGTCGGGGGCCGTCATGGCGTCCTGGGTGATGAGACGGGCCGCGGCGAGCACCGGGCCACGAGGTGCGCTCTTCGACCCCGGGATCACCACGATCCCGCCCGCTCCCGCCTGCCCCGACGCCGTGGCGTTGGGCGCGCCCAGGACGATCTCGGCCGCGCCGTCGCCGTCGACGTCACCCACGGCGACGTCGCCGCCGATCTCGGCGCCGACGTCGAACCAGCCGATGTCGTGCTTGGAGAAGCCCGGGTAGGCGGACAGGCCGGAGGCCGTGCCGTACCAGATCTGGATGCCCCGCATGCTGGGGTTGGTCATGACGAGGTCGACGTGGCCGTCGCCGTCCACGTCGCCCATGGCCAGCCGGGAGTCCTTCCTGGGGCAGCCGAGGACGTCCCGGTTGTCGGCGTTGCACAGGGCGCCCCAGGCCCACGGGGTGTTCTCGCGGGTCGCGACCTGGGGGTGAGGTCGTCCAGGAGGTAGAGGTAAGGGGACTCGTTCGGAGACCTGCTCGAGATCAGGGCGACCTGCTGCCGGCCGGTGCCGTGGACGTCGCCGGTGGCCATCGAGTAGATGCGGTCCTGGGCGTTCTCGCCGCTGTTGAGGTAGTGCCGGGCCCACGCGCCGCCGTTCAGGCTGGTGCTGATGTTGGCGGCGAACAGGCCAGGGTAGGGCAGTTCGAACTGGCCGCCGACGATGTCGGCGCCGGGCTGCCCGTCGAACTGTCCGATGGTCAGGTTCCGCGTGAACCAGTTGGGGCCGCCCGCGTCCGTGCTGACTGTCCGGACGCCGCCGGGTTCCCAGGTGTCGATCTGCATGGCCGGGTAGCCGCCGAGGAAGAGCAGTTCCGCGTCGTTGTCGCCGTCCAGGTCACCGGCGGCCACCTGAAGGCCCCAGTTGCTGCAGGGGCTCTTGGACGGTGTCAGGCAGCCGGGCGCCGGGCGGCGTACCAAGTGGCCGGAGATGCCGTTCGGGCCGCCGTACAGGACGGTGACGGCTCCCGTGACGCCCTGGAGGCCCGGCGCCCTGCTAGTGCCCAGCGCCAGGTCCTGGTAGCCGTCACCGTTGAAGTCGCTGGTGCCGGTCCCGTTCGCCGCGGCCTGGGCGGTGGGGGCGGTGACGAGCGCGGTCAGGGCGAGCACGACCGCGGGCCACAAGAGTTTTTTCATCCGCATGCGCAGCAGCATCGGGAGTGCTTCTTGTGGATCAGTTGGATCTGGGTGCAGGGCGGACGGCGTCGTCGCACGCGAACGGCCGTGCGCGCCCCGGCGAAGCGCTCAGTCCGGACTGCGACGCAGGTGGATCAGGGTGAGATGGTCGTCCATCCGCTCCCGCCGCGTCTCCCGGTAGCCGAGCCGCCGGTACAGCCGCAGGTTCCCCTCCGACAGATGCCCCGTGAACAGGTCGAACGCCCCCGCCTCCGGCACCTGCTCGTGCAGCGCCGCGAGCAGGGCCGTACCGAGCCCCTGCCCCTGCCGGTCGGGCGCGACCACGAGCCGCCCGACCAGGCAAGTGGTGCCGGCCACCTGCCCGCGCACCGCGCCGACGATCCGGCCGGCGTCCACGGCCTTGAGCACGACGCCCGTCTCGACGGCCTTGCGCACCTGCTCCAGCGACTCCACGAGCGGCGGGATGTAGGGGTCGCCGTAGAGCTGGGCCTCGCTCACGTACGCCGCCCGTTGCAGGGTGAGGATCTCTCCCGCGTCCGCCGCCACCGCCCGTTCGACCATCACGCCAGCACCCTACCGGCTGCCTCTCCGTCGCCACCGCCGACTTTCACGCCCTCCTGACCCGGACGTCCTTTCGCGCTTCCGGCTAGGGAGCGTTGCCCGCCGTGAGCTCGCCCGGGCAGAACGTGCCCGGCTTCGGCAGCACGCCGTTGACCAGGTAGTCGTGCACCTTCGTACGCAGGCAGGCCGCGCGCAGCCTGCTCACGCCCTGCGCCAGGTACGCGCCCTGCCCGTCCCCGTGCCACAGCACCCTCGCCCCGGGGATCTGCCTGGCCAGCCGCGCCGCCCCGGAGGACGGCGTCTCGTTGTCCAGCCGTCCCACGCCCACCAGCACCGGCGGCACCCTGAGCCCGGCCGCCAGCGGGTGCGGCGCCCAGCCCGGCGAGCGCGCCGCCCCCAGGCACCTGGCGACCTCCGCCCGCCCGCTCAGCCACCCCACCCGGGGGGCCGCCTTCCGCAGTCGTGCCTCCATCTGGAGGAACCGGCGATAACCGGGCACCGCCAGCCCGAAGTCATGACACCACCTGACCCCCTCCGCACTCCCCGGCCCCGTCTCCCCCACTCCCCCCACCGCGCGGGGAACCGTCGTCCCAGGCCGGGGCACCGCTCCGACCGCCCCCGAAGCCACCCGCGCCCCGGACGCGACGCCTCCCCCCGCCACACCGGGGGTCCCTCCCGTCGGGCCGGGAGGGGTGGCCTGTGGGGGCTCGGCGGGGAGCAGGGCGGCCAGGCCCGTGGCGTCGCCCGTTCTGGCTCTGGAGAGGGCGTGCGCGAGCGCCGGCCACCGTGCCGGCGTGAGGCCCGCCCAGACGGCGGCGGCGATCTCGTGCCCGCTGACCGTACGCTCGCCGCCGCCGAGCCCCAGAGGCGCGCGCCTGACCAGGCCGTCGAACACCCGGACGGCGTCCGCGTGGCCGAGCGGGCAGCCGGGACGGTTCCGGCACCAGTCGCGGAAGTACCCGAGCTGCCGCTCCTGGGCGCGGGCGTGGGCGAGCAGCCGCCGTTCGAGCCCGGTCTCGGTGTGGTCGGGCAGCCCCTCCAGGTACATCCGCCCGGCCCGGCCGGGGAACAGCTCCAGGTACGCCTGCCCGTACACGCTCCCGTAGCCGTTGCCGAGGTAGCGCAGCCGCGACTCCCCCAGCGCGGCGCGTACGGCATCGAGGTCGTGGGCGACCTGCCAGGACGTCAGCCCGGCGTAGGCGGGCCCGAGCGCGGCACGGCAGGACCTGTCGTAGGCGGCGTTGTCCCGGGCGAACATGCGCCAGGCCGTCCGCCCCTCGGCCACCTGGAGCCGCGCCGGGACCGGCCGGGACCGGGGGCACGCCCCCGCGTGCCCCCCGTCCCCGGCCCCGCGCGCCTCGACCAGCACGACGTCGAACCACCTGGCCAGTTCGCCCACGGTGTCCGGCCGCGCCGCGACCTCTCGTACGACCGATGCGGACCCCGTGTTGACCACCAGCGCGCCGAGCCGCCGCAGCGGGTCCTGGGCGGGCAGCATGGCGAGCTGGACGGCCACGCGGGCCTCGCGCGGCCTGGCCCAGTCAGCGGGGACGGGCAACGTGGCGCACCGCAGCCCCCCGCCGCACTCGGTCCAGGAGAGCGTCTCCCGCCCAGGCGCCGGCCGCACGCGCCCGGCAACGCCCCGCTCCACCCTCGCCGCATCCAGCTCGGGCGCCCCAAGCTCCGGCCCTGCCGACCCGGCCGCCCCAAGCTCCGGCGCTGCCGACCCGGCCGCCTCCAGCGCCGAGCCTGCCGATCCGGTCGCTCCCAGCTCCGCGCCTGCCGGTCCGACTGCGTCCTGTTCCGGGTTCTGAGGCCAGGCGGCCTTCGGTTGCGGCTCCGCGAGCTCGGTCACGTCGCGTTCCGGCCAGGGGGTCGGCGACGCCGCCAGCCGCATCGCCTGCCCGACTCCCCCGCCTGCCGCCAGGACCAGGACGGTGACGGCCGCCACCACCGGGATCACGCGCCGAACCATTAGCACCGCATCGCCCCCGAACGCTCGTACCTCCAGCCGCATGCCAGTTTCCCAGCGGCCGTCTTCGCAGGTAGAGAAGTCGTAAAAGGTCGGTGGGTAAAATCTTGGGCCCGCTCGGCGATTCTCCGTGCCGCCGAAGCCCGCACCCGTCACCGGTCAGAGAAAGCTGTCCCCAGGCCCACCATGCGACTCAGGCTCCCCACCACAGATCACGCCTGCGGAACGCGACGCCCCGCCCGCTCGTCAGCCACCGTGCGACGCCCCTGCCCACTGCTCGATCGCCAGGCCCATAGGACCCTCGTCGGTACTCCCTGCTGCTTTATGGCCAGCCCCCGCTCCTGCTGAGTCCGGCGGGGAGGGCAGCCCCCTGCGCTCGCGGCGAGCCGGTGTGAGCAGCGCCTCCACGGGGCGACCGTACCCGTCGTGGCCCGGGCGGGACATGAGCTCGGCCCACGTCCGGGCCGGGCGGGCGATGCTCCACGGCCGCTCCCCTGACGGCCCGGGAAACGGTGAGAAGGCGACCCTCTCAGCGGTGCCGCGAAACCGATGGCCGGGACCCGTCGAACCAGCACGCCCGCGCAGGCGGCCAACCGGCACGCCCCCAGCCCCCTCCGCCCGGCCGCGGCCCCGGCTCACCGGGTGCGGCGCGGCCGCTCTGTCGAGGGCGGGCTCACGGAATGTCGATGCGAAAGGGCATCACAAAAGAACCCCCGGGCGGCAAGGCTCTCCCGCGGTGCCCGTCCCAGAAAAAGGCATGAAAAAGCCCCGCACGGAAACCCGTGCGGGGCCTTTCAAGGCTGAGCCTTAGCTCTGGCCGCCCGCGAGCTTCTCGCGGAGGGCTGCGAGCGCCTCGTCAGAGGCGAGCGCGCCGCTGGCCGGAGCCGACGACGAGCTGCCCGACGGAGGAGCGGTCTCGCCGCTGTAGGACGAGGGAGCGGCCTCGCCGGCCTCCGCCTCGGCCTTGCGGGCCTCCTCGATCTGCTTGCGGTGAGCCTCGAAGCGCGTCTGGGCCTCGGCGTACTGCCGCTCCCACTCCTCACGCTGCTTGTCGAAGCCCTCGAGCCACTCCCCGGTCTCCGGGTCGAAGCCCTCGGGGTAGATGTAGTTGCCCTGGTCGTCGTACGTGGCCGCCATGCCGTAGAGGGTCGGGTCGAACTCGACCTCGGTGCCGACACCCTCGTTGGCCTGCTTCAGCGAGAGGCTGATGCGACGACGGTCGAGGTCGATGTCGATGATCTTCACGAAGATCTCGTCGCCGACCTGGACGACCTGCTCCGGGATCTCCACGTGGCGCTCGGCCAGCTCGGAGATGTGGACCAGGCCCTCGATGCCCTCCTCGACCCGGACGAACGCACCGAACGGCACCAGCTTGGTGACGCGGCCCGGCACGACCTGGCCGATCTGGTGGGTACGGGCGAACTGCTGCCACGGGTCTTCCTGCGTGGCCTTGAGCGACAGGGAGACGCGCTCGCGCTCCATGTCGACGTCGAGGACCTCGACCGTGACCTCCTGGCCCACCTCGACGACCTCGGAAGGGTGGTCGATGTGCTTCCAGGACAGCTCGGACACGTGGACCAGACCGTCGACCCCGCCAAGATCGACGAAGGCGCCGAAGTTGACGATCGAGGAGACGACGCCCTTGCGGACCTGGCCCTTCTGCAGGGTGTTGAGGAACGTCTGGCGAACCTCGGACTGCGTCTGCTCCAGCCAGGCGCGGCGGGAGAGAACCACGTTGTTGCGGTTCTTGTCGAGTTCGATGATCTTCGCCTCGAGCTCGCGGCCGACGTACGGCTGCAGGTCGCGGACCCGTCGCATCTCGACCAGGGAGGCGGGGAGGAAGCCGCGCAGGCCGATGTCGAGGATGAGACCACCCTTGACGACCTCGATGACGGTACCGGTGACGATGCCGTCCTCGTCCTTGATCTTCTCGATCGTGCCCCAGGCGCGCTCGTACTGCGCACGCTTCTTGGACAGGATCAGGCGGCCCTCTTTGTCCTCCTTCTGGAGAACCAGGGCCTCGACGTGCTCCCCGACCTCCACGACGTCAGCAGGGTCGACATCGTGCTTGATCGAAAGCTCGCGCGAGGGGATGACACCCTCGGTCTTGTAGCCGATATCGAGAAGGACCTCGTCTCGATCGACCTTGACGACGGTGCCCTCGACGATGTCGCCGTCGTTGAAGTATTTGATGGTCTCGTCGATCGCTGCGAGGAAGGCTTCCTCGGACCCGATGTCGTTGACCGCTACCTGCGGGGTGCTCGAGGTGGCCTCAGTGCTGGACGTCATGTGTGGAATTGCTCCGAACGCGGACAGGATGTCGATGTGGCGGATGCGCGGCAGGCCCTCTTCCGCATCAAGCCGAGGAATTACGACATCGACGTGACCGAGCGCGAGCCCGCTCCGTCTGAGGCGCGCGCGAGCCCACAGCGCAGCGATCAGCATATGAGACCTTGGCCACGGGGTCAATCCGGAGGCACATCAGTACGCGATGATCTGGGACTCCCGCTTGGGGTTGATATTACCCCGTAGTTTGCGCGGGATGGAGATCCGCGTGGGATCGCCGTCCGAGACGTAGCGCTCGCCAGGGTGCTTGTTCAGCCACTCCAGCCAGTACTGGGAGCACCACTTGCGGCACTCTCCCCGCTTGCCGTTGCTCTGGATCCGCTGGATCGCCCCACGGTCGTAGTCTTTCGCGAAGGGCGAAAGGGACGGCTGGGCCCCGGCGAGGAACACGCCGGCGAAATCATAGCGGGTCCCGTCCCAGGAGCCGGTCCGGGCGAGCTTCTTGGGCCGCGGCACCGACCCGTACGGCAGGGCCAGGGTCTTGTCCGGCGGCGCCCCCAACTTCTTGAGCAGCCGCTCCAGCCGGACGATCTGCTCGCGCACCTTCTTCTTCCCCAGCCGCCGCAGGTCCGGATGGGACCAGGTGTGGTTGGCCACCTCGAAGCCGTGATCGACCAGCCACCGCACCGCGGCCGCCTGCCGCTCCTGATCGCGCAGCCCGAACGGCTCACGGGTGATCCAGAACGTCGCGGCCGGCCGGAACGAGGGATAACGGGCGGCCACGTCGAGGATCACGCCGACGGCGGTGTCGGGCTTGGGGTTGCCCGCGTCGTCGAGCGCGAAGTGGCTCCGGTGACCGTCGTCGAACGTCAGCACGACCGGGAACCGCCCGGCCGGCACCCGGATGTCGCCGGTGGCGAACTCCCTGGCCGTGATGGGCACGTAGCCCTGCCTGGCCAGCTTCTCCAGCTCCTGCCTGAGCTGGTCGGGGGTGCGGTCGATGGAGGCCACGCGCTTGCGCAGGATCCGGTGGTACATGATGATCGGCACCATGCCCGCCTCGTTGGCGCGCACCTGCCGGGCGAACTCGGGGGTGGCGACCACGCCGGGAGGCTGGGAGGTGTCCTGCGGCTGCCCCTGCGGGGGTGAGACGGGAGCGATCACGCCGACCCGGGCCGACGCCTGGGTAGTAGGAGTCTCACCGTCAGGTAAGAGGCTCAGCCCGACGACGGCCACGGTCACCACGGCCGCGTTCGCGATTGCGATGATCCGCGTGAAGGACGCTGGTACCCGCACAAATCTCCCGCATCTCGGCCAAAACTATCTTCAGCGTAGACGAGAAGCCCCGGAGACGGCGGGGCCACGCCGTTCGCGATATGTCGGTCTGCCCCGCCGTGTCGGGATAAACATGGTCAGTGGCCGGCGTCCTGCCACGTACGCCCGACGCCCACCGAGACCTCCAGCGGAACGCGCAGGTGGTAGGCGGCGTTCATCTGGTCGCACACGAGCTGCCGCAGCGTCTCCAGCTCGCCCGGCGCGACCTCGAACACCAGCTCGTCGTGGACCTGCAGCAACATCCGCGAGGCCAGCCCCTCCTCGGCGATGGCCTGGTGGACGTGGAGCATGGCGACCTTGATGATGTCGGCCGCCGAGCCCTGGATGGGGGCGTTGAGCGCCATGCGCTCGGCCATCTCCCTGCGCTGGCGGTTGTCGCTGGTCAGGTCGGGCAGGTAGCGGCGGCGGCCCATGATCGTCTCGGTGTAGCCGTCGGTGCGCGCCTGGGCCACGATGGCCTGCAGGAAGTCGCGCACGCCACCGAACTCGGTGAAGTACTCCTCCTTCAGCGCCCGCGCCTCCGAGACCGGGATGTTGAGCTGCCCGGACAGGCCGAAGTCGGACAGGCCGTAGGCCAGGCCGTAGTTCATCGCCTTGATGCGCGCCCGCAGCTCGCTGTCGATCTGCTCGGGCGGCAGGTCGAACACCCGGGCCGCGGTGGCCTGGTGGAAGTCGTGGCCGGACTCGAAGGCCTCGATCAGCGACTCGTCGCCGGACAGGTGGGCCATGATGCGCAGCTCGATCTGGCTGTAGTCGGCCGTCAGCAGCCGCTCGTAGCCCTCGCCGACCACGAAGCCCTGCCGGATGCGGCGGCCCTCGGCGGTGCGGATCGGGATGTTCTGCAGGTTGGGCTTCTCCGACGACAGGCGGCCGGTCGCGGCGATGATCTGGTTGAACGTGGTGTGGATGCGCCCGTCGTCGCCGACCTCCTTGATCAGGCCCTCGACCGTGGTGCGCAGCTTCTGCTGGTCGCGGTGGCGCAGCATGATCGTCGGCAGCTCGTGCTCGGTCTGGGTGGCGAGCCAGGCGAGCTGGTCGGCGTCGGTGCTGTAGCCGGTCTTGATCTTCTTCGTCTTCGGCAGGTTGAGCCGGGTGAACAGGATCTCCTGGAGCTGCTTGGGCGAGCCCAGGTTGAACTGCTCGCCGACCGAGCGGTGGGCCTCCTCCACGGCGTGCTTGACCGCGGCGCCGAACTCGGCCTCCAGGCCCGCGAAGTATTGGCTGTCGACGGCGATGCCGGCTCGCTCCATCTCGGCCAGCACCGACAGCAGCGGCAGCTCGACGTCGGTCAGGAGCTGGGTGCCGCCGCGGCCGGCCAGGAAGCCCTCGAGGGATTCGGCCAGCTCGCGCACGGCGTGGGCGCGCAGCGCGAGGTCTTTGGCCGGCGCGTCTTCGTCGTCGCCGAACAGCGCGGCCTGGCCGCCGGACTCCTCCTCGGCCCGCAGGTCGCGGTGGAGGTAGCGCCTGGCCAGGTCTTCCAGCGCGAACGTGCGCTGGCCCGGCATGGCGAGGTAGGCGGCCAGCGCGGTGTCGCAGCTCAGGCCGCGCAGCTCCATGCCCTGGGCCCACAGGGCCAGGATCGGGCCCTTGGCGTCGTGGACGGCCTTGGGCCTGCTCTGGTCGCCCAGCCAGGCCCGCAGCGCCGCCTCGTCGGCCTCGGTGAGCTTGACGGGGTCGATGTGGGCGGCGGTGCCGTCGGGCGAGGCGATGGCGATGCCGTCGATGCGGCCCGAGCCGCTGCCGTAGGAGCCCTTGAAGGCCAGCCCGGCGCGGCCCTGCGGGAGCGCCGCCAGCCAGCCGGCCACCCGGTCGGGCCCGAGGATGACGGTCTCGACCTCGAAGCCCTGCTCGGGCTCCGCCTCGCCGGTGCCGAGCACCTTGAAGACGCGCTCGCGCAGCTCGCCGCGGATCTGGAGGGTGTCGAACAGCTTGTTGATCTCCTCGCGCTCCCACGCGCCCTGGGTGAGGTCGCCGAGCTCGACGTCGAGCGGCACGTCGCGCAGCAGCTCGGTCAGGCGGCGGTTCATCAGCACCTGGGCGACGTGCTCGCGCAGTTTGTCGCCGACCTTGCCCTTGACCTCGTCGACGCGGTCGACCAGGGCGGTGAGCGAGCCGAACTCGCGCACCCACTTGGCCGCGGTCTTCTCGCCGACGCTGGGGATGGACAGCAGGTTGTCGCTGGGGTCGCCGCGCAGGGCGGCGAAGTCGGGGTACTGGGCCGGGGTCAGGCCGTACTTCTCCTCGACCGCCTCGGGGGTGAACCGCGTCATGTCGCTGATGCCGCGGCGCGTCATCAGCACGGTGACGTGCTCGTTGACGAGCTGCAGGGCGTCGCGGTCGCCGGTGACGATCAGCACGTTCATCCCGTCGCCGGCCGCGCGGGTGGCCAGGGTGGCGATGAGGTCGTCGGCCTCGAAGCCCGCCTTGGACAGGTGCGGGATGCGCAGCGTGTCGAGCAGCTCGTAGATGAGCTGCATCTGGCCGCGGAAGTCTTCGGGGGTCTCGCTCCGGTTGGCCTTGTAGTCGGAGTACTCCTCGTGGCGGAACGTCGGCTCCGACCGGTCGAAGGCCACCGCCACGTGGGTCGGCTGCTCGTCGCGCAGGATGTTCGTCAGCATCGAGGTGAACCCGTAGACCGCCTCGGTGTGCTGACCGTCGGTGGTCATGAGGTTGGCGTCTTTGAGCGCGTAGAAGGCGCGGTAGGCCAGGGAATGCCCGTCAAGCAGCAACAGGCACGGGCGGCTGGGGGTCACTTCACTCTTCGGCACGTACGCAGCCTAGTCTGCGTCAACGACAGAAAACCCGAGCTCGGAAGAGTGGAGACATCCCCTTGACGCAGACCGATCCTCTTGACTTCTCCGCGTACGGCGCGGTGCACGAGGGCACGCTGGCCCACCGTATGGGCATCGAGTTCGTCGAGGCCGGGCCCGAGCGCGTCGTCGGCAGGATGCCGGTCGAGGGCAACACCCAGCCCTACGGCCTGCTGCACGGCGGCGCGTCGGCGGTGCTGGCCGAGACGCTCGGCTCGGTGGCCGCGGCGATCCACGCCGGCCCCGGCCGCATCGCCGTCGGCATCGAGATCAACGCCACCCATCACCGCTCGGCGACCTCCGGGTACGTGACCGGGGTCGCGACGCGGTTGCACGGCGGACGCACTTTGGCGACGTACGACATCGAGATCACCGACGAGGAGGGACGGCGGGTGTGCACCTCCAGATTGACGTGCATGCTGCGCGACCAGCGCCCCTGACGTCACTTTGACCGAACCTTTGCGCAGCGGCCCCATCGATCGCTACGGTTGTCCGAACAGAGCCCGCGGGGAGGCCCGGTAGATAACGTGTACGGCCGGGGAAGCCCTACATGGCCCCAAAGGCCGCTCCGCGGGCTCGTCCACGTTTTCTCCCCATCGTTACCGTTTCGTTTTCGGTGTGGGCCAGGCGTCTTCCCTCATTTAGCCCCTGACCTGCCGCGTTGTTTGCTCACATGTGTGGCACACGCATGTCACTAATTGGTGACGAACCATACTGAAACGGGCGTCTGCGGAATAAGCTCCCGCCATTGCATCCCAGTTGTGCCTGCGATGCGCGCGTGTCGAGATGGAGGGGTACAACCCCGCCTTGACCTATTTGAGGGAGCACCATTGCGCAGAGCCGTGATCGCGTTCACGGCCTTCCTGGGTGGACTCATCTTCCTGCTGGCCAGTCCCGCGCAGGCGGGGCCGGCCGGATGCCAGGGTTTGAAGGGGACGCTCAAACTCCAAGGCCAGCCAGTGAACGGCGTCAAAATCGCCGTGACCACCGAGGGCGGACAACCCGTCAAGGAGGTCACTACAAACGCACAGGGCACGTGGGAAGTTCCTACCGACAAGGGCAAGTTCAAGGTCACCCTTGACCTGAACTCCCTTCCGAAGAACGCCGAGGTGCGCGGGGGCAGCAACGTCCGCACGCCGACCGTCTTCGAGGGCAACTGCTCGACCGTGCTGTTCGCGTTGCAGGCCAAGGGTGTCGCCGGGCAGCCACAGGGAGACGAGAGCGGGGAGAGCAGCGTCTGGGACACCGCGGCGCAGCTCGCCTTCGAGGGGCTCAACCTCGGGCTGATCATCGCCCTGGCCGCGCTCGGCCTGTCGCTGATCTACGGCACGACCGGCCTGACCAACTTCGCCCACGGTGAGCTGGTCACGCTCGGCGCCGTGCTGGCGTACATGTTCAACGTGGGCTTCGGCCTCCATCTCATACCCGCCGCGGTGCTCGCCGTGGCGCTGGGCGGCGCGTTCGGATACGCCCAGGACCGGCTCTTCTGGGGCCAGCTGCGCAGGCGCGGCACCGGCATCGTCGCCATGATGATCGTCTCCATCGGCGTCGCGCTGGTCATGCGCTACGTCATGCTGATCTTCTTCGGCGGCCAGAACGAGGCCTACGCCCAGTACACGGCCCAGCCGGGTGTCGAGTTCGGGCCGATCTCCGCGGCGCCCAAGAACTTCGTGGCGATGGGCATCGAGCTGGCCGTGCTGCTGCTGGTCGGCTTCGCGCTGCTGCGCACCCGTACCGGCAAGGCGGCCAGGGCCGTGTCGGACAACCCCGCGCTCGCGGCCTCGTCCGGCATCAACGTCGACCGGGTCATCCGGATCATCTGGACCCTGGGCGGCGCCATCGCGGCGCTGGCCGGCATCATGCTCGGGCTCTCCCAGAACCTGAAGTACACGATGGGCCAGGACATCCTGCTGCTCATCTTCGCCGGCGTCACGCTCGGCGGGCTCGGCACCGCCTTCGGCGCGCTGGTCGGCTCGCTGGTGGTCGGCCTGTTCATCCAGGTCTCGACCCTGTGGGTGCCGCCGGAGCTCAAGAGCGTCGGCGCGCTGGTCGTGCTCATCATCGTGCTCCTCGTCCGGCCCCAGGGCATCCTGGGCCGCCGCGAGCGAATCGGCTGATCGGGGGAGGATCAGAATGGACTGGATCACGATCATCAGCACGACGCTGAAGTCCGCGGTCGGCGTCGAGACCGTGCTGTACGCGCTCGCCGCGATCGGCATCAACATCCAATTCGGCTACACCGGCCTGCTCAACTTCGGCCAGGCGGCGTTCATGGGCGTGGCCGGGTACGGCCTGGCCGTCACCGTCACCGTGATGGGCCTGCCGTTCTGGGTCGGCATCATCGTCGGCCTGCTCGCCGCGGTGCTCCTGGCGATCCTGCTCGGCATCCCGACCCTCCAGCTGCGCGCCGACTACCTGGCCATCGTGACCATCGCGGCGGCCGAGATCGTCCGGCTGGTGTTCCGCTCGGTGGCGTTCAAGAGCGTCTTCGGCGGCTCGGACGGCCAGCGCGGCTTCTCCGACGGCTTCTACGCGCTCAACCCCTACCCCGAGGGCCAGTACGGCTTCAACCTCGGCTCCGTCCCCCTGTTCTTCAACCACCGGGTGTTGTGGGTGCTGACCGTCGGCTGGGTGCTCATCGCCCTGTGCTGCGGGCTGGTCTACCTGCTGATGAAGAGCCCCTGGGGCCGCGTGCTCAAGGCCATCCGCGAGGACGAGGACGCCGTGCGCAGCCTCGGCAAGAACGTCTTCTCCTACAAGATGCAGTCGCTCATCCTGGGCGGCGTCGTGGGCTGCCTGGGCGGCTTCATCTACGGCCTGGCCTACGCCTCCGTCCAGCCCGACATCTTCGGCACCGAGACCACGTTCTACGCGTACACGATGGTCATCCTCGGCGGCGCCGCCCGCGTGCTCGGCCCCGTCGTGGGCGCGTCGATCTTCTGGGTGCTGCTCGTCCTGATCTACGGCGTGCTGTCCGAGGCCGTCGGCGCCGGGATCATCACCTTCATGGACACGAACCAGGTGGGCGCCGTCCGCTGGATCCTGGTCGGCCTGGGTCTCGTCCTGTTGCTCATCTTCCGGCCACAGGGCATCTTCGGCGACAAGAGGGAGATAGCAATCAATGCACGCTGAATCCACGGCCACCGAGCGCAAGGCCGCGGCGCTGGCCGCCTTCAAGGACCTGGCCCGCGATCCGGGCGTGCCGAAGCCTGACCCGATCCTCACGGTCGACAACGTCGTGCGCCGCTTCGGCGGCCTGACCGCGGTCGAGGTCGGCCACGTCGAGATCCAGCGGGGCTCCATCACCGCGCTGATCGGCCCCAACGGCGCCGGCAAGACGACCTTCTTCAACCAGCTCACCGGCTTCGACACCGCCGACTCCGGCTCGTGGACGTTCAACGGGCGCAGCATGAGCGGGGTGCCGGCCCACAAGGTCGCCCGCGCCGGCATGGTGCGCACCTTCCAGCTCACCAAGGCGCTGTCCCGCCTGACCGTCATGGAGAACATGCGCCTGGGCGCCCAGCGGCAGAAGGGCGAGACGTTCTGGCGGGCGCTCATCCCGTCGATGTGGCGCGGCCAGGAGGACGAGATCACCGTCCGCGCAGAGGAGCTCCTCGAACGCTTCAAGCTCGGCGCCAAGCGGGACGACTTCGCCGGATCGTTGTCCGGCGGCCAGCGCAAGCTGCTGGAGATGGCCCGCGCCCTCATGGTCCAGCCGGAGCTGGTCATGCTGGACGAGCCCATGGCGGGCGTGAACCCGGCCCTGACCCAGTCGCTGCTCGGCCACGTCAAGGACCTGCGCGAGCAGGGCATGACGGTGCTGTTCGTCGAGCACGACATGGACATGGTCCGCGACATCAGCGACTGGGTGATCGTCATGGCGCAGGGCGCCGTGATCGCCGAGGGCCCACCCGACACGATCATGTCGGACGAGCGCGTGATCGACGCCTACCTCGGCGCCCACCACGACGCCCCGCTCTCGGACACCGAACTGGAGTCGCAGCTCCACGAGGCCGAGGCGGCTCTGGAGGCCGAGATCGAAGAGGAGACGCAGAAGTGAGCGACGCCCCCGAGGCCGCCCCCGAGTCGCAGGCGGCCGTCACCGACCGCACCGCGCACCTGGAAGGCGCCGAAGACGCCGTGCTGCGGTGCGACGAGCTGATCGCCGGCTACCTGCCGGGCGTCAACATCCTCAACGGCTCCGACCTCTACGTCAAAGAGGGCGAGCTGATCGGCATCATCGGCCCCAACGGCGCCGGCAAGTCGACGCTGCTGAAGGCCATGTTCGGGCTGGTCAACATCCGCAGCGGCACGGTGCTGCTCAAGGGTGAGAACATCACGAACATGAAGGCGCACTCGCTGGTCTCCCGCGGCGTCGGCTATGTGCCGCAGACCAACAACGTCTTCCCCAGCCTCACCATCGAGGAGAACCTGGAGATGGGCGCCTTCCAGGTGCCCGGCAAGTTCAAGGAGCGCTTCGAGTTCGTCGCCGAGCTGTTCCCCGCGCTCAAGGAGCGGCGCAAGCAGCGCGCCGGCTCCCTGTCCGGCGGTGAGCGGCAGATGGTGGCCATGGCCAGGGCGCTCATGACCGAGCCGTCGGTGCTGCTGCTCGACGAGCCGTCGGCGGGTCTGTCGCCCAAGCTCCAGGACCTGGTCTTCATCCAGGCCCAGCAGATCAACAAGGCGGGCGTGACGGTGATCATGGTGGAGCAGAACGCCCGCCGCTGCCTGCAGATCTGCCACCGCGGCTACGTGCTCGACCAGGGCCGCAACGCCTACACCGGCACCGGCCGGCAGCTCGCCAACGACCCCAAGGTCATCGAGCTGTACCTGGGCACGCTGGCCAAGGCGTAACCGAATCGAACGGAGAAGGGGCTCCCCCGGGGTCCCTTCTCCGTTTTTTAATGAGCGCTGTGAAACGAATGCTGACAGTGGCGCTCGTCCTGCCCGTCCTGCTCGTCGGCTGCCAGGAGGACGCCTCCTCGGCGCAGCGGTACAGCACCGGCGGCGACCCGACCGACAGCCCGTGCGCGCGCGTGGTCTCGGCCATCGGGTACGCCGACCTGATGCTGAGGCCGAAGGGCCAGGAGGAGCAGCAGTACTTCGAGGACGCCGTCATCGGCCGGCTGGCCGAGCTGCGCGGCATCACGCTCCAGTTCGGCGACCGGCTGCCGGCCTCGCTGCACGCCGCCGTCCAGAGCGTCGAGACGGCCACCGCGGGCCTGTCCAGGAACGACGTGCCGCACGCCCGGCAGGTCGCGCTGCTGCGGCAGTACCGGGCCGCCGCCGAGCAGATCGTGGCCGGCTGCGCATGACGGACATGCCGGAAGGGCCCGGTCCGCGCGGACCGGGCCCTTCTCGGGGTGCTGCGGGAGGCTGATCAGCCGGCGATGTTGCCGGTGCGGTACTCCAGCGCCTTGGTGGCGTACTTGTTGTCCTTGCCGTACTGGTAGATGCCGATGGTGGCCACGGCGGGGTCACCGGCGTCGTTGAACTCGACCGGGCCGCTCACGCCGTCGTAGTCGATGTCCTTGCCGGCCTTGAGCAGGTCGACGCAGCTCTTGAAGTCCTTGCACTTCTCGCCGGCCTTGCTGACCTCGGCCAGCTTGGCCGCGATGTCGGTGCCCGCGTCGCTCTTGGCGGCCTCGGCGGCCAGGGCGAGCAGGTTCATCGCGTCGTAGGACTCGGGGGCGTAGCTGTAGTCCTCCAGCTTGGGGTTGATGCCGAGGAGCTTCTTCTGGAACTCCTCCGGAGCGGCCGCGCCCGGGATGGTGCCCTTGACGCCCTCAAGCGTGCCCTTGGGCATCTTGGCGTAGTTGGTGTTGGAGGTGTTGCCGTCGACCATGTACCACTTGTGCTTGTCGGCCGGCAGGCCCTGCTTGACCAGCTCCTGGATGACCTTGGCGGTCTCCTCGAACCCGATCAGCACGATGCCCTTGGGGTTCTTGGCCTTGATCTTCGCCACGTCGGCGGAGAAGTCGGCGGCCTTGGGGTCGTAGTCGACACGCTCGACGACCTCGCCGCCGCCGTCGGTGACCGTCTTCTGCACCTGGTCCGCCAGGCCGGTGCCGTAGGAGTCCTGCATCGCCAGGATGCCGACGGTGTCGTTGCCGTCGGACACCACCAGGTCGCCGAGCACGCGGCCCTGCAGCTTGTCGGGCGGCGAGGTGCGGAAGTACAGGCCCTTGTCCTCGATCGTGGTGAACTTGTCGGAGGTGTTGGCAGGCGAGAAGTGGATGACGCCCGCGCCCGTGATCTTGTCGATCACCGACTCCGACACCGAGGAGGACGCCGCGCCGATGATGGCGTCGGCCTTCTGGGCCAGGAGCTTGTCCACCGACTGCGAGGCGATGTTGGTCGTGGTGTCGCCCGAGTCGGTGTCGTACTTGGTGACGGGCTTGCCCAGCACGCCCCCGGCCTCGTTGATCTCCTTGATGGCCAGGTCGACGCCGGCGAACTCGGGCGGGCCGAGGAAGGCGAGCGAACCGGTCTGGGGCAGCAGCGTACCGATCGTGAGGGTGCCGTCGCCCTTGGCCGCGGGAGCCGACGAGGATGGCGCGGCCGGCTGCGAGGACTGCGTGGCGGTGTTGCTGCCGCCACCGCCGCAGGCCGTCAGGGCCAAGCTGGTGGCGGCCACGACAGCCAGCGCCCGCCCCACGGGAGCAATGCGGATCATGAAGTGTCTCCTTCATTTCCAGGCCGGGATCGTCAGCACCGCCGAGCGCTCCCGATCGAATGACGGAAACGTACAAAATCGCCGTGTACTCGAACCAGATGGCGGGGTGAACTGTCGGCACTTGGATGCGGAGTCGTAATCAGTCCTCAACTTACGGACCTGCGCTAGCAGGCTTAATGTGCGACGGGTGAAGCGTTTTACGCCTGTCCTTGTCACGGCGGTCCTTCTTGCCGGGTGCGCCTCCTCGCCGCCGCCCCCGCCGCCTTCCTCGGATCCTCCCGCCGGCGTATCGGTCACGCTGGAGCAATGGCGTTCCGACGAGCCCGTGCACGCGCTGGAGGTGGCCGTCCGTAATACCAGCGGCATACCCGTGTATTTCGCCGACGTCCAGCTCGTGACGCCGTCGTTCAAAACGTTGCCGCCGGAAAAGACGGACGCCACGATCAAGCGGACCGAGCGCACCGACCTGCGCATCACCTTCGGCGCGGCCAACTGCCTGCCCACGGGCCTGCCGCAGCTCCAGCCCGCCACCGTCGTGGCCAACATCCGCGCCGGCGCCGAGCAGCCGCGCCGGGTGGTCTTCAAGGTGCCGCACCCCAGCCCGCTGCTGACCCGCCTGCTACGGGACGAATGCTCGGAGTTCCTCATCAAGGAGGCGGCCGGCATCGAGTTCGGGCCCGACTGGAAGCAGGTGGGCAAGGAGATGCGTGGCAACCTGGTGGTCACCCGGCGCGGCGGCGGCAAGGTGACGCTGACCGAGCTCGGCGGCACCACGCACTACATCATCACGCCGGAGGCCGGCGGGCGGCCCGTGGCCGTGCTGGAGACCGGGCAGCAGCGGCTGGAGGTGCCGGTGACGCTCACCCCCGGCCGCTGCGACCCGCACGCCTTCGCCGAGGCCAAGAAGGCGTTCCTGTTCCCGGTACGGGCCACCGTGGACGGCGGGCCCGAGCGGGTGGTGATCGTGGTGCCGCCCAAGCCGCTGCAGGACCGGTTGATCCAGTACTCGTTGCGAGTGTGCGGCCTGGGCGGCGGGTGAGGGTCAGCCCTCGATGTTGCCCGTGCGGTACTCCAGGGCCTTGGGCGCGTACTTGTTGTCGTCGCCGTACTGGTAGACGCCGATCGTGGCCACGGCGGGGTCACCGGCGTCGTTGAACTCGATCGGGCCGCTGATGCCGTCGTAGTCGATGTCCTTGCCGGCCTTCAGCAGGTCGGCGCACTCCTTGAAGGTCTTGCACTTCTCGCCGCCCTTGCTGACCTCGGGCAGCTTGGCGGCGATGGACTTGCCGCTGTCGTCCTTGGCCGCCTCGGCCGCCAGGGCGATGAGGATCGAGGCGTCGTAGGACTCGGCGGCGTAGGTGTAGTCCTCCAGCTTGGGGTTGATCTCCAGGAGCTTCTTGCGGAAGTCCTCCGGAGCCTCGGCGCCGGGGATCGTGCCCTTGACACCCTTGAGCGTGCCCTTGGGCATCTTGAGGTAGTTGGTGTTCGACATGTTGCCGTCCACCATGTACCACTTGACCTTGTCGACCGTCAGGCCCTGCTTGACCAGCTCCTGGATGACCTTGGCGCCCTCCTCGAAGCCGATCAGCACGATCGCCTTCGGGTTCTTGGCCTTGATCTTGGCGACGTCCGCGGAGAACTCGGCCGCCTTCGGGTCGTAGTCCACGCGCTCCACGACGCTGGCGCCGGCCGCCTCGGCGGTCTTGGTCACCTGGTCGGCCAGGCCGGAGCCGTAGGAGTCCTGCATGGCCAGGATGCCGATGGTGTCGTTGCCGTCGGCGGCGATCAGGTCGCCGAGCACGCGGCCCTGCAGCTTGTCCGGGGGCGCGGTACGGAAGTACAGGCCCTGGTCACTGATCGTGGTGAACTTGTCAGAGGTGTTGGCGGGCGAGAACTGCACCACGCCGGCACCGGTGACCTTGTCGATGATCGACTCGGACACCGACGAGGAGGCGGCGCCGATGATGGCGTCGGCCTTCTGCGCGATCAGCTTGTCCGCCGACTGCGAGGCCACGTTCGTGGTGGTGTCACCCGAGTCCGTGTGGATCTTGGTGACCGGCTTGCCGAGCACGCCGCCCGCGTCGTTGATCTCCTTGACGGCCTGGTCGACGCCGGCGAACTCGGGCGGGCCGAGGAACGCCAGCGAACCGGTCTGCGGCAGCACGGTGCCGATCGTGAGCGTGCCGTCGCCCTTGGCCGCCTCCGTCTGGGTGGCCGGGGCCGAAGAGGACGGCGCCGCGGACGTGGTCTGCTGCGCGGCCGTGTCGCCACCGCCGCCACAGGCCGTCAGGGCCAGGCTCGCCGCTGCCGCGACGGCCAGGAAGCGCCCTGCTGGAGCAATGCGGATCATAAAAGAGACTCCCCTTATTCCCAGCGGGGAACGATCTCCCTCGCTGCGTTTTCCGAGCTCAGCATGCCTCTTTGACGGGGAGATGTGGGGGATTTCGGGTACTTTTATGCTAATTTGTAATGTCGCAATCACCCTCTGTAATTGCATGTTTCATCAGCGTTACGGTCATGACTCCACATGAACCACCCCAGCCCGAAATTTCGGGACTGGGGTGGTTATGGCGGGTTGTCCGGCTCGGAGCCGCCACTGCCTAGCCGGCGATGTTGCCCTTGCGATATTCGAGCGCCTTGGCCGCGTCGTACTTGTTGTCCTTGTCGTACTGGTAGACGCCGATCGTCGCGACCGACGGGTCACCGGCGTCGTTGAAGTCCACCGGGCCGCTCACGCCGTCGTAGTCGATGTCCTTGCCCGCCTTCAGCAGGTCGGCGCACGCCTTGAAGTCCTGGCACTTCTCGCCGCCCGTGCTGACCTCGATCAGCTTCGGGGCCAGCGCGGTGCCCGAGTCGTCCTTGGCCGCCTCGGCCGCCAGCGCGATCAGGGTCGTCGCGTCGTACGACTCCGCCGCGTAGGTGTAGTTCGTCAGCTTCGGGTTCACCGTCAGCAGCCGCTTCTGGAACGCCTCCGGGGCCGCGGCACCCGGGATCGTGCCCTTGACGCCCTTCAGCGTGCTCTTGGGCATCTTGAGGTAGTTGGAGTTCGACATGTTGCCGTCCACCATGTACCACTTGACCTTGTCGGCCGTCAGACCCTGCTTGACCAGCTCCTGCACGACCTTCGCCGTCTCCTCGAAGCCGATCAGCACGATCGCCTTCGGGTTCTTGGCCTTGACCTTGGCCACGTCCGCGGAGAACTCGGCCGCCTTCGGGTCGTAGTCCACCCGCTCGACCACGGTCGCACCGGCCTCCTCGGCCGCCTTGGTCACCTGGTCGGCCAGGCCGGAGCCGTAGGAGTCCTGCATCGCCAGGATGCCGACCGTGTCGTTGCCGTCGGAGACCACCAGGTCGCCCAGCACGCGGCCCTGCAGCTTGTCCGGCGGCGCCGTACGGAAGTACAGGCCCTGGTCGTTGATCGTGGTGAACTTGTCGGAGGTGTTGGCCGGCGAGAACTGCACCACGCCCGCCCGCGTGATCTTGTCCAGGATCGACTCCGACACCGACGAGGACGCCGCGCCGATGATCGCGTCGGCCTTCTGGCCGAGCAGTTTGTCCACCGACTGCGAGGCGATGTTGGTCGTGGTGTCGCCCGAGTCGGTGTCGATCTTCGCCACCGGCTTGCCGAGCACTCCCCCGGCGTCGTTGATCTCCTTCAGCGCCAGGTCGACCCCGGCGAACTCGGGTGGTCCCAGATACGCGAGATTGCCCGTCTGGGGCAGCACGGTGCCGATCGTCAGCGTGCCGTCCCCCTTGACCGGAGCGGCCGAGGAGGGCGTCACGGACGCGGCTCCGGTCGCGCCCGTCCCGGCGGTCGTGCCGCCGGTCGAACACGCCGCCAGTGCCAGGCTCGCCGCTGTGGCGACGGCCAGCGCGCGGGAAATGCGGATCATCGAAAGCGTCTCCGTTCGAGATGAGCGGACCTTCCGTCCGCCCATCAGCATGCGCCGGGACGCCTGCGCAGAAAGAAGCCGAAGCCGGTTGGATGCCCAGTCGTGACCGGGCCACAACCCGCGGGGCTAAATCACCTGATATAGGCGCTTTTCATGCCCGCTCGGCCGCGTCGTCTATAACGATCTGAGCAACCTCCCGCATGCTCAGCCGCCGGTCCATCGACGCCTTCTGGATCCACCGGAACGCCTGCGGCTCCGTCCAGCCGTGCTGGGCCATCAACTGGCCCTTGGCCCGCTCGACCAGCTTGCGGGTCTCCAGCCGCTCGGAAAGGCTGGACACCTCCGCGCTGAGCGCCACCATCTCCTCGTGCCTGCTGACCGCCATCTCGATCGCCGGCACCAGATCGGCCTTGGTGAACGGCTTGACCAGGTAGGCCATCGCCCCCGCGTCGCGGGCCCGCTCCACCAGGTCACGCTGGGAGAAGGCGGTGAGGATGAGGCACGGCGCGATCCGGTCGGCCACGATGCGCTCGGCCGCCGAGATGCCGTCGAGCACGGGCATCTTCACGTCGAGGATGACGAGGTCGGGCCGCAGGTCGGCGGCGAGCCGGATCGCCTGCTCCCCGTCACCGGCCTCGCCCACGACGACGTAACCGTCCTCCTGGAGCATCTCCTTGAGGTCGAGGCGGATCAGGGCCTCGTCTTCCGCGATCACTACTCGCCGCTGCGTACTCACGAGCAGAAGAGTACAGACGTCCGGTAGATTAGATCCACGCCGGTGCGGCCTCGGGCATTACGCTGCGAGATCACCAACCGGACGAAGTCGCCCCGGTAGACCAACGGCAGAGTCGATGGCCTCAAAATCCATACAGTGTGGGTTCGAATCCCACCCGGGGCACCGGCCTGACCGCCCGGCCCCCTCGTAGGCCGGGCGGTTTTCTTTTTTCCGCCCGTGACTGCCGGCTCGACAGGTGGGCCCGAAATCGTTGACCGGGTCAGGGCGTCCAGTAGGGCGAGCGGCCGAGGAGGGCGACCACGCGGTCGAGGGCCGCGGCGGCGGCGCCGGGCTCCACGCCGGGCAGGAACGCCTTCCCTGAACCGCGCGATTCCGGCGTGTCGGGCACCTGCGCGGCCAGCGGGAGAGCGGCCGCGGCGAGGTCGTCGTCGATGCCGGGCGGCACGCCGAGAGCCCTGGCGAAGTCCCAGGCGTGCACGACGCAGTCGATGAAGTGGAAGCCGATCGCCATGGCCGCCGGGAACGGGCCGCCGTCGCGGATCTCGGGCAGGAAGAAGGCCCGGTCGAGCACGCCGTCCGCGGCGAAGGCGGCGATGACGGCCTGCGCGGAGGCCGCGTACTCGGCCACGTGGTCCTCGCCCAGGGGGCGCGGCTGCCAGCTCGCCAGTTCCGACCGCGCGCCCGAGGCCGCCACGGCGAAGCCGTGGTTCTGCACGATCTGGTGTTCCAGCAGGTCGCGGACGGCCCATCCGGCGCAGGGCGTCGGCCGGTCGAGGTCGGCGGGCTTGATCGTGTTCACCAGGTCGACGGTGGCCCGCACCGACCGCCGGTTGAGCTCGATGATGTCTGCCAAGGCGATGTCCCGTCGTCGTCGAAGAACCCACCGGTCGACCCGTCCGGCCCGAGGGTGGCCAACCTGACGATGATGGCGGCCCCCCGGCGGCGGTGCGAGTGGTTTTCGCCGGTGAGGGCGCCGGCGCGATCAAGGAGCCGGCGCGGCGGCCGGGCGGGATTTCGCGGGCGGTTCGCCGGGAACAGTCCTCTGTGACGAATTGCGACGGACGAGACGGGGGTGGCGGGGGATGCCGTTGAGCGTGACCGAGCGGGAGACGTTCCTGGCCGAGCCGCACATCGCGAGCCTGGCGGTGGAGACGGGCGCGGGGCGGTCGCCGCTGGCCGTGCCCGTCTGGTACGACTACAGCCCCGGCGGCGAGATCAGGTTCCTGACCGACAGCGAGTCGCGCAAGGCGCGGCTGGTGGCGAAGGCGGGCCGGTTCACGATGCTGGTCCAGCGGGTCAGCCCGACCTACCGGTACGTGTCGGTCGAGGGCCCGGTGGTGCGCTCCGACCCCACGACGATCGAGGAGCTGACCCGCATCGCCGCCCGCTACCTGCCGCAGGAGGCGGTGTCGGGCTACGTGCACGGCTCGGACCTGCACGTCCTGGTGACGTTCCGGATGCGGCCCGAGCGGTGGCTGTCGGCGGACCTGGGCTCCTTGGGCTGAGCGGGCGCCCGGTATTTTTGGCTCGTGACTGCAATCGATCCCACCTCGACCGGCGCGTTCGGCGTCGGCCTCGCCACCATCGCCGACGACGGCACCGTTCTCGACACCTGGTTCCCGGCTCCCGAGCTGGGCGAGCCGCCCGCGACGGGCACCGAGCGGATCTCCGCCGAGGAGGCCGGCGAGCTGGCCGCGCTGACCGGCCGCGACGCGGCGCGGGGCGTCGAGGTGGTGGCGGTGCGCACGGGCGTCGCCAAGCTCTCCGAGCCGCCGGTCGACGCGCACGACGTCTACCTGCGGCTCCACCTGCTCTCCCACCGGCTCGTCCGGCCGCACGGCGTGAACCTGGACGGCCAGTTCGGCCTGCTGGCGAACGTGGTGTGGACCAACTTCGGGCCGTGCCCGGTGCCCGGCTTCGAGCGCACCCGGCTGCGCCTGCGGGCCAAGGGCGTGGTGACGGTGTACGGGGTGGACAAGTTCCCGCGGATGGTCGACTACGTGCTGCCGGAGGGCGTGCGGATCGCCGACGCCGACCGGGTGCGGCTGGGCGCCCACCTGGCGTCGGGCACGGTCGTCATGCACGAGGGCTTCGTGAACTTCAACGCCGGCACGGTGGGCACCTCGATGGTCGAGGGACGCATCTCGGCGGGCGTGGTGGTCGGCGACGGCTCCGACGTCGGCGGCGGCGCCTCGATCATGGGCACGCTGTCGGGCGGCGGCAAGCAGGTCATCTCGATCGGCGAGCGCTGCCTGCTGGGCGCCAACGCGGGCATCGGCATCTCGCTGGGCGACGACTGCGTCGTGGAGGCGGGCCTCTACGTGACCGCGGGCACGCGGGTGACGCTGCCCGACGGCACGGTGGTCAAGGCGGCGGAGCTGTCGGGCTCGAACGGGATCCTGCTGCGCCGCAACTCGCAGTCGGGCGCGGTGGAGGCCATCCCCCGCACGGGCTCCGGCATCACCCTGAACGCCGCCCTGCACGCCCACTGACCGTCAAGGCCCTCTCCGCCGGCCGGCTGCCACGGAGGGGGCCCACAGGGCGCTCCGTCACGGCGGCGCGCCGGTGAAGGGTCAGCGGGCGTTTCCTGGAGGGCCCCCGGCCGGAGTGCGGCGGGTGGCCGGCCGGGCGAAGCCGTAAGGAAGAAAAGTCCGCACGGGGCAACCGGCGCAGGCTCGCCCGCCTGGGCGAGCCTGCGCGGAGCGTGGGCGGGTCGGGCGGCGGCGTGCGCGTCAGTTCGCGTGGGAGACCGCGGAGCCGATGGTGTGCACCCGCAGCGCGTTGGTGCTGCCCGGCGTGCCGGGAGGCGAGCCGGCCACGATGACCACCTTGTCGCCCTTCTCCAGCCGCCCGAGCGACAGCAGCGACGCCTCCACCTGCCGCACCATGTCGTCGGTGTGGTGCACGAACGGCACGTGGAACGTCTCCACCCCCCACGTCAGCGACAGCTGCCCGCGCACGTGCGGGGCCGAGGTGAAGGCCAGCAGCGGGATCGGCGAGCGGTAGCGGGCCAGGCGGCGGGCGGTCTCGCCCGACATGGTGAACGCGATCAGCGCCTTGGCGCCGACGATCGCCCCGACCTCGGCCGCGGCCCTGGCGATGGCCCCGCCGGTGGTCTCCGGCAGGCGCTCCAGGCTGTGGGTGGCGTGCAGGGACGACTTCTCGGCGGCGCAGGCGATGCGGTCCATCGTCGCGACCGACTCGATCGGGTAGCTGCCGACCGACGTCTCGCCCGACAGCATGACGGCGTCGGCGCCGTCCATGACGGCGTAGGCGACGTCGCTGGCCTCGGCGCGGGTGGGGCGCGGGGCGCTCATCATGGAGTCGAGCATCTGGGTGGCGACGATGACCGGGCGGGCCTTCTCGCGGCACAGCCCGATGATGCGCCGCTGCACGATCGGCACCTGCTCCAGCGGCAGCTCCACGCCGAGGTCGCCGCGGGCGACCATGATGCCGTCGAAGGCCTCGACGATCTCCGGCAGGCGGTCGACGGCCTGCGGCTTCTCGATCTTGGCGAGCAGCGGCAGGCGGACGGCCTCCTGCTCCATGATGTTGCGCACGACGTCGGCGTCCGAGGGACGGCGGACGAAGGACAGCGCGATCATGTCGAAGCCGGTGCGCAGCGCCCAGCGCAGGTCGGCCTCGTCCTTGTCGGTGAGCGCGGGGGCGCTGACGTTGACGCCCGGCAGGTTGAGGCCCTTGTTGTTGGAGATCATGCCGCCGATGACGACGCGGGTGGTGACGCGGTCGCCGTCGACACGGGTGGCCTCCAGGACCAGGCGGCCGTCGTCGACCAGGATCTTGTCGCCGGGACGCACGTCGCCGGGCAGGCCCTTGTAGGTGGTCGAGACCTGCTCGCGGTCTCCTGGCACGTCTTCGGTGGTGATGGTGAAGACGTCGCCGAAGCCGAGGCGCACCGGCCCTTCCTCGAAGGTGCCGACGCGGATCTTGGGGCCCTGCAGGTCGGCGAGCACGCCTACGCCGCGGCCGAGGTCGGCCGCCACCTCCCGGACCCGGTCGTAGACCTCTCTGTGCATGTCATGGTTGCCATGGCTGAGGTTGAACCGTGCCACGTCCATGCCCGCGGAGATCAGCTCGTGGAGGCGTTCTTTGGACGAAGTGGCTGGGCCTAGGGTGCAGACGATTTTCGCGCGACGAGTCACGAGTCCTACCTTAATTGGTACAGACCACTTGGCAGTCACTGACGACGGAGAACGTACCCGACGTAGGAGAACAACACGAGAACGGCGAGTCCGAGCCGTACCAAGTTCGCGTACTGTTCAGGGTAGATCACGCCTTCGATGTAGTGGTCGACGAAGCCGCTCGGCGGCAGGCCCGGCAGCCCGCCCCTGCGCCGCGCCCAGTCCTCGGCGACGGTCAGCGGGCAGTCCACACCGGTGACGAGTGTCACCACGGCCCAGCCGACGGCCGCGAGATGAAGGTAGATCGTCCGCCGCCACCGCCAGGCCAGGAACCCGCCCAGGGCCACGTAGGCGAGGAAGGTGAAGTGCGTCACCATCACTGCGTCCGCGAGCAGGCGGTACATCATGGCTCTATGGTGGCCGCCTTCCAGGCGTTCACGACGCCGTGCCCGAAGAAGCCGTTCTTGGCCTGGTCGCCCTCACACTGGTGGGTCTTGTTCTCGCCGTACACCTTGTAGACGTAGGCGCGCGGCGTCGGGCAGGCCACGGGCGTCGCGGTCCGGTAGAGCAGGTCCTCGACGGTGGCGGGGTCCATGGCCAGGCCGCCGGGGCCGGGCTTGCCGAACCGGCTGATCAGGATGGCCGCGACGCCGGTGGCGTGCGGGGCGGCCATGGAGGTGCCGTCGAGGTACTGGTAGTAGGAGCAGGCGCCCTTGTGGCAGTCGCGTACGACGTCGGCGCCCTTGGGCTTGCCGGCGGCGTCGATCCGGCCGCCGGCCTTGAGCACGTGCTCGGGGGCGGCGGCCAGGATCGACCGGGTGGCCGCGGCGCCCTTGCCGTCCAGCGCGTCGCCGCCGGGGGCGGCCAGGTCGGTCTGCTCCAGGCCGTAGTCGCTGTAGACGGCCTTGCGTCCGGACGGGCCGACGGCGGAGATCGAGATGACGCCCTTGGACTCGGCGGGCACGTTGACGCACGAGTTGTCTATCTTGCGGGTCTTCTCGTCGCCGCGCGGGTAGCCGGGGCTCTGCCTGTCGGCCGTGGGGTGCCCCAGGTCGGTGGAGCCGTTGCCGAGGGCGGAGACGAGCGTGACGCCCTTGCCGCGGGCGTAGTCGAGGGCGCGTTGCATGCCGACGACGACGGCCCGCTGTTCGAGCTGCTCCTTCTTGGTGTCGGCCTTGTTGGCGGCGCAGTTGAACAGCCAGGGGTCGACGTAGTAGCTCATGTTGACGACGTCCACGCCGATGTCGGCGGCGTAGGTGAGGGCGTCGAGGCTGGGCTTGAGGAAGAAGAAGCCGGAGTCCTGGCCGGCCCTGATGCTGACGAGCCGCACGTCCGGGGCGACGCCGGCGATGCCGATGCCGTTGATCGGGGAGGCGATGGTGCTGGCGACGTGGGTGCCGTGGCCGTCGTCGTCCTCGTCCACGGGGTCCTTGCAGGAGGGGCCTCGCAGGGGCCGTCCAGGGTCTCGCCGCGTTCGTCCTTGGGCTTGTCGATGACGAAGTTGCGGCTCAGCTCGCGGTCGAAGTTGGGCGCGATGTCGGGGTGCTTGCCGTCGATGCCGGTGTCGATGACGCCGACCAGCACCTTCTTGCTGCCGGGGGCCTTGGCGTTGGCCCGGTCGGCGCCGATCATCTTCATGTCCCACTGGAGGTGGGCCAGCGGCTCCTGGGCCAGGCCCTTCCCGGCCATGGATCCGGCGTCGGGGAAGCCCCCGCCGGCTGGGCGGGCGGCGCGGGAGGAGGTGGAGCCGATGACGCGGCGGTCGGGCGAGACGCCGACGACGGCCGGGTCGGCGCCGACGCCCTCGGCGAAACCGTCGCCGCCGCCCTGGGTGAGCACGTAGCCGAGCTTGCCGTCCTCCTCGACGACCGTGCCGCCGGCGCGCTTGACGGCCGCAAGGGCCTGGCTCTGCTTGCCGTCGGCGTAGAAGACCAGGTTCTGGTTCTGGCCGGTGCGGGAGGTCGTGGTGGGCTGCGCGGAGCTGGTGGGGCCGTCCTGCGCGGGCTGTTCGGGGGTGGTCCGGTCGCCGGCGGCGGCCGAGCACGCGGTCAGCGCGGCGGCGACGGCCAGCGCCGTCAGGCCAGAGGCGACTCGCCGCATTGCTCCCCCATCCACCGACTGTCGCAGAATCTGCATCTTCCCGACACTCAACGGCTGATGCAACTTAGGTGTGAAATTTCGGCTAATGGGGGGTCACGCGGGCTCTGGGGGCTTTCGTCCAGAGCCCGCGTCCTACGGGGTCAGGCGTCGCGGTGCAGGCTCACGTTCGGCAGACAGGCCAGCAGGACGACGCCGACCAGCATGACCGGCGTGACCCAGGCGAAGACGCCGCTGATCGCCTCGGCGAACGCCGGACGTACGGACTCGGGCACCGCACCGGCGGCCCCCGAGGCCAGGGCCGCCTGCCCCAGCCGGCCGCTGAAGACGCCCCCGAGCACGGCCACCCCGACGGCGCCGCCCACGTTCCTGGCGAAGGACACCACCGACGTGGCCGCGCCCCGGTCGGCGGCGGGCGCGCTGACCTGGACGGCCAGCATCAGGTTCTGCAGCACCATGCCGAGCCCGACCCCGAACAGCACCATGTACAGCCCGGACGTGACCGCCCCGGTCCCCAGCCCCATGGTCGAGAACAGGAACGCGGCCACCGTCGCCAGCGCCGCCCCGGTCACCACGACCCACTTGTACGTCCCCAGCCCGGTCACCACCCGCCCCGCGACGGCCGAGGACGCGATCATGCCCGTCATCAGCGGAAGCAGCAGCAGCCCCGAGTTCGACGCGCTGGCCCCCGCGGCCAGTTGCAGGTAGAGCGGGAGGAAGGTGGCCGCCCCCACCATCCCGGTGGCCATCAGCACGATGGTCGCCGTGGCGATCGTGAACGTGCGGTCGCGGAACAGCCCGAGCGGCAGCACCGGCTCCTCGGCCCTGCGCTCCACCAGCACGAACAGCCACGCCAGCACGACCGCCCCCACGCCCAGCCCCACGACGACCGGCGAGATCCACGCGTACGTCGTCCCGCCCCACGAGGCGAACAACGTCAGGCAGGTCAGCACCCCGGAGATCAGCGCGGCCCCCGGCCAGTCGATCCGGTGCGGCGAGGTGCGCCGCGGCAGCCGGAGCACGGCGAAGGCGACCGCCAGCGCGATCGCGCCGAGCGGCAGGTTGATGTAGAAGATCCAGCGCCAGGAGACGTGCTCGGTGAGGTAGCCGCCGATGACCGGCCCGAGGACGGCGGCCACGCCGATCACCGCGCCGAACAGGCCCTGGAACTTGGCGCGCTCGCGCGGGGTGGCGATGTCGGCCGAGATCGCCAGGGTCAGCACCATCAGGCCGCCGGCGCCGATGCCCTGAAAGGCGCGGAAGGCGATGAGCTGGGCCATCGTCTGGGCGAGCCCGCACAGGGCCGAGCCGGCGAGGAACAGGGCGATGGCCGACAGGTACAGGCGGCGGCGGCCGTACATGTCGCTGAGCTTGCCGTAGAGGGGCGCGACGATGCCCGAGGCCAGGGAGAACGCCGTGACCAGCCACGACACGTTCTCCAGGCCGTTCAGCTCGCCCACGATGGTGGGGGTGGCCGTGGCCACCACCGTCTGGTCGACGGCGGCCAGGAACAGGCACAGCAGCAGCGAGCCCATGCTGAGCAGGAGGCCGCGCCGCGGTGCGGCCTCCTGGGCGATTGTCGATACCATTCAGTTGTCTCCTTGCTTCTTTCGCGAGGGCAGGAGGAATCCGCGGCGGTCGGGGGTGCCACCCCGATCGCCGCTTTTCTTCGGATGTGTCAGAGTCCGCGTTCGAGCAGCGCGAACGCCTCGTCGAGCAGTTCTTCGACCGGCTTGTCCGTGGCGGCCGACTCCTGGATGGCGGAGATCATCGCGCCGAATGTCGCGATGAGCAGCATCCGGGCGTGGATGCCGCTGGTCACTCCGGGCCGGGCCCGCACGGCGCCGAGGACCGTCTCCATGATCTGGGTCTGGTCGACGGCGCGCGCCCTGGCGGCCAGCTCGGGATAACGGTTGTTGAGCTCCATGAACGGCTGCATGGTGTCCCAGATCGGGCGCACCCGCACGGCGAGCTCCCGGGCCACCGCCTTGAGCGACCGGAAGGCGGGCTCACCGGCCGGACGGTCGGCGAGCATGGCGACGATGTCGTCCGGCCGCCAGACCGGCTCCATGACGAGCGCCTCCTCCTTGGAGGCGAAGTAGTTGAAGAACGTGCGGGGCGAGATGTCGGCCGCCGCGCTGATGGCCTCGACGGTCACGGCGTCGAGGCCGTCGTCGAGCGCCAGCCGCACCGCGGCCAGCCGGATGGCCTGCCGCTTCTCGGCCCGGCGGCGCTCACGGCGCTGTTCCGGACTCTCCATGTGTTGCACTCTACGCAGCATTTGCACACTCTGCAAGTCTTGCAGAGTGTGCAAATGACGAAGGGCCCCGGAGCCTTCCGGCTTCGGGGCCCTTCGCGCAGGTCAGACCAGCGGACGCGCCGTCGGCAGGATCGCGTACGGCAGCGCCGTCTCCCCGCTCAGGTATCGGTCGACGCCCGAGGCGGCCGAACGGCCCTCGGCGATGGCCCACACGATGAGCGACTGCCCGCGGCCCATGTCACCGGCCACGAACACGCCCTCCACCTTCGACATGTACGTCTTGTCCCGGGCGACGTTGCCGCGGGCGTCGTAGAAGCCCTCGCCCGCGACCTCGGCCAGGTCCTCCAGCAGGGCGCCCTTCTCCGGCCCGAGGAAGCCCATGGACAGCGTGATCAGCTCGGCCGGGATCTCCCGCTCGGTGCCGGGGATCGGCTTGAAGCCGTTCTGCGGCCCCTCGACCTCGACCAGGCGCAGCGCCCTGACGTTGCCCTCGGCGTCGCCGACGAACTCGGTGGTGGAGACCGCGTAGACGCGCTTCCCGCCGCCGTCGGCCAGCTCCTCGTGCGCGCTCTCCATCTTGAACAGGATGGGGAACGTCGGCCACGGCTGGCTGCCGGGCCGGGACGCGGGCGGCTGCGGCATGATCTCCAGCTGGGTCACCGACGCGGCGCCCTGCCTGATCGCGGTGCCGATGCAGTCGGCCCCGGTGTCGCCGCCGCCGATCACCACGACGTGCTTGCCCTCGGCCGAGATCGGCGCGACCTCGTAGTCGCCCTCCTGGACCTTGTTGGCCGGCGGCAGGTACTCCATCGCCTGGTGGACGCCCTTGAGGTCGCGCCCGGCGACCGGCAGGTCACGCCACTGGGTGGCGCCGCCCGACAGCACCACCGCGTCGAACTGCTCGCGCAGCTCGGCCGCGGTGACGTCGACGCCGACGTCGACGCCGGTGCGGAACCTGGTGCCCTCGGCCCGCATCTGCTCCAGGCGCCGCTCGATGTGGCGCTTCTCCATCTTGAACTCGGGGATGCCGTACCGCAGCAGGCCGCCGATGCGGTCGGCGCGTTCGAACACCACCACGTCGTGCCCGGCCCTGGTGAGCTGCTGGGCGGCGGCCAGGCCCGCGGGGCCCGAGCCGACGACGGCCACCTTCTTGCCGGTGCGCACCCGCGGCGGCTGCGGGGTCACCCAGCCCTCGGCGAACGCGCGGTCGATGATCTCGACCTCGACCCGCTTGATCGCCACCGGGTCGGAGTTGATGCCGAGCACGCACGCCGCCTCGCACGGAGCCGGGCAGAGCCTGCCGGTGAACTCCGGGAAGTTGTTCGTGGCGTGCAGCCGCTCGATCGCCTCGCGCCAGTCGGTGCGGTGGACGAGGTCGTTCCACTCGGGGATGAGGTTCCCGAGCGGGCAGCCGTTGTGGCAGAACGGGATGCCGCAGTCCATGCAGCGGGCCGCCTGCCTGGTCAGCTTCTCCTGCGGGAAGTCCTGGTAGACCTCCCGCCAGTCGCTGATGCGGACGTCGACCGGGCGGCGCGCCGGCAGCTCCCGCTCGTGCGTGAGAAAACCCTTGGGGTCAGCCATCGAGTACGCCTCCCTAGCCCTGAACCGCAGCCGCCATGACGGCCTCGTCGATGTCCCTGCCTTCGGCGCGGGCGGCCTCGGCGGCCTCCAGCACCCTCTTGTAGTCGGTCGGCATGATCTTGCCGAACCGGGCGAGCGCGGCGTCCCAGTCGGCCAGCAGCTGCTTGGCCACCGGGGACGCGGTCTCGGCGAAGTGCTTCTCGACCGTCTCCTTGAGGAACTCGGCGTCCTGCTCGGACAGCGTCTCGATGGCGACCATCTCCCGGTTGACCCGCTCGGGCCGCAGGTCGAGCAGGTACGCCACGCCGCCGGACATGCCGGCCGCGAAGTTGCGCCCGGTCGGCCCGAGCACGACCACCCGGCCGCCGGTCATGTACTCGCACCCGTGGTCGCCCACACCCTCGACGACCGCCGTGGCGCCGGAGTTGCGGACGCAGAACCGCTCGCCGACCACCCCGCGGACGAACACCTCGCCGGACGTGGCGCCGTACAGGGCGACGTTGCCGGCGATGATGTGCCCGTCGAGCGGCGCCTCCTCGTGCGGCCGGACGGTGATCCGCCCGCCCGACAGGCCCTTGCCGAGGTAGTCGTTGGCGTCGCCGGTCAGGCGCAGCGTGATCCCGCGGGGCACGAACGCGCCGAAGGAGTTGCCCGCCGAGCCGGTGAAGCCGATGTCGATGGTGTTCTCGGGCAGGCCCTCGCCGCCGTACCGCTTGGTCACCTGGTAGCCGAGCATGGTGCCGACCGTGCGGTTGACGTTGCGGATGGGCAGCTCCAGCGTGACCGGGGTGCCCTCGTTGAGCGCGCCCTCGGCGAGCTGGATCAGGGTGTTGTCGAGAGCGTGCTCCAGGCCGTGGTCCTGCTCGACGGTGCGCCGCTTGGGCGTGCCCGCGGGCAGGTCGGGCTGGTGCAGGATCGGCGACAGGTCGAGCCCGCCGGCCTTCCAGTGGTTCTCGGCGGCCGTGGTGTCGAGCATCTCGACGTGCCCGATCGCCTCGTCGAGCGAGCGGAAGCCCAGCTCGGCCAGGTATTCGCGGATCTCCTGGGCGATGAACTCGAAGAAGTTGACCACGAACTCGGGCTTGCCGCTGAAGCGCTTGCGCAGCTCGGGGTTCTGCGTGGCGACGCCCACCGGGCAGGTGTCGAGGTGGCAGACCCGCATCATCACGCAGCCGGAGACGACCAGCGGAGCGGTGGCGAAGCCGTACTCCTCGGCGCCCAGCAGGGCGGCGATGACGACGTCGCGGCCGGTCTTGAGCTGGCCGTCCACCTGCACGACGATGCGGTCGCGCAGGTCGTTCAGCAGCAGCGTCTGCTGGGTCTCGGCCAGGCCGAGCTCCCAGGGCGCGCCCGCGTGCTTGAGCGAGGTCAGCGGCGAGGCGCCGGTGCCGCCGTCGTGGCCGGAGATGAGCACCACGTCGGCGTGCGCCTTGGACACGCCCGCCGCGACCGTGCCGACGCCGACCTCGGCGACCAGCTTCACGTGGACCCTGGCCTCCGGGTTGGAGTTCTTCAGGTCGTGGATGAGCTGGGCCAGGTCCTCGATCGAGTAGATGTCGTGGTGCGGCGGCGGCGAGATGAGGCCGACGCCGGGCGTGGAGTGGCGGGTCTTGGCGATCCACGGGTAGACCTTGTGGCCGGGGAGCTGGCCGCCCTCGCCGGGCTTGGCCCCCTGGGCCATCTTGATCTGCAGGTCGGCCGCGTTGACCAGGTACTCGCTGGTGACGCCGAACCGGCCGGAGGCGACCTGCTTGATCGCCGACCTGCGGGTGGCGTCGTACAGGCGCTCGGGGTCCTCGCCGCCCTCGCCGGTGTTGGACTTGCCGCCGAGCCGGTTCATCGCGATGGCGAGCGTCTCGTGCGCCTCCATCGAGATCGAGCCGTACGACATCGCGCCCGTGGAGAAGCGCTTGACGATGCTCTCGACCGGCTCGACCTCGTCGATCGGGATCGACTGCCCCTTGCGCAGCTTGAACAGGCCGCGCAGGGTCATCAGCCGCTCGGCCTGGGAGTCCACGAGGCTCGTGTACTCCTTGAAGATCTCGTAGCGGCGGGTCCTGGTGGCGTGCTGCAGCTTGAAGACGGTCTCGGGGTTGAACAGGTGCGGCTCGCCCTCGCGCCGCCACTGGTACTCGCCGCCGACCTGGAGCCTGCGGTGGGCGTTCTCCGCCCGCGGGTAGGCGTGGCGGTGGCGCTGGGCGGTCTCCTCGGCCAGCACGTCGAAGCCGACGCCGCCCAGGCGGGACGTCGTGCCGGTGAAGCAGGCGTCGATGACCTCCTGGCTCAGGCCGAGCGCCTCGAAGATCTGCGCGCCGGTGTAGGAGGCCACCGTGGACACGCCCATCTTGGACATGACCTTGATGACGCCCTTGCCGTACGCCTTGATCAGGTTGCGCACGGCCTTGTGCTTGCCGATCTGCAGCACACCGGTGTCGACCAGGTCCTCGACGGTCTCGATCGCCAGGTACGGGTTGACCGCGCCGGCGCCGTAGCCGATGAGCAGCGCCATGTGGTGGCACTCGCGGGCCTCGCCGGTCTCGATGACCAGCCCGATCTTGGTCCGGGTCTTCTCCTGGATCAGGTGGTGGTGCACCGCGCCGGTGAGCAGCAACGACGGGATCGGGGCGAGCGCGTCGGAGGAGCCGCGGTCGGACAGCACGATGATCCGCGCGCCGTTCGCGATGGCCCTGGACGCCTCGGCCCTGATCTCCGCCAGGCGGCCGAGCAGCGCCTGGCCGCCGCCCGCGACCTCGTACAGGCCGCTGATGACGTGCGGGTGGAAGCCCGGCAGGTCGTGCTCGTCGTTGATGTGGATGATCTTGGCGAGCTCGTCGTTGTCGATCACCGGGTACGGCAGCACGAGCTGGCGGCAGGAGGTCGGGCCCGGGTCGAGCAGGTTGCCCTCGGGGCCGAGCACGCTGGCCAGCGAGGTGACCAGCTCCTCCCGGATGGCGTCCAGCGGCGGGTTGGTGACCTGCGCGAACAGCTGCGTGAAGTAGTCGAACAGCAGCCGCGGCTTCTCGCTCAGCACCGCGACCGGCGTGTCGGTGCCCATCGAGCCGATCGGCTCGGCACCGCTCCTGGCCATCGGCGACAGGATGATCCGCAGCTCTTCCTCGGTGTAGCCGAAGGTCTGCTGCCGCTTGACCAGCGCCTCGTGCGTGGGGATCTCCCGCTGCCGGGCGGGCAGCTCCTCGAACCTGACCAGCCCGGCGTGCAGCCACTCCTCGTACGGGAGCGCGGCGGCCAGCTCGGCCTTGATCTCGTCGTCCTCGATGATCTTGCCGCGGGCGGTGTCGATGAGGAACATGCGGCCCGGCTGCAGGCGGCCCTTGCGGACGACGTCCTCGGGCGCGAAGTCCAGCACGCCGGCCTCCGAGGCCAGCACGACCAGCCCGTCGGCGGTCACCCAGAAACGCCCGGGACGCAGCCCGTTGCGGTCGAGCACGGCCCCGGCCAGGGTGCCGTCGGTGAACGTGATGGAGGCCGGGCCGTCCCACGCCTCCATCAGGGAGGAGTGGAACTCGTAGAAGGCGCGGCGCGCCGGATCCATCTCGGTGTGGTTCTCCCACGCCTCGGGGATCATCATCAGCACCGCGTGCGGCAGGCTCCGGCCGCCGATGTGCAGCAGCTCCAGGGCCTCGTCGAAACTGGCGGTGTCGCTGCCGTCGGGGTCGCAGATCGGGAAGAGCCGCGAGATGTCGCCCGGGATGTGGGCCGATGCCAGCATCGCCTCGCGGGCCCGCATCCAGTTGCGGTTGCCCTTGACCGTGTTGATCTCGCCGTTGTGCGCCACGTACCGGTAGGGGTGGGCCAGCGGCCAGCTCGGGAAGGTGTTGGTGGAGAAGCGCGAGTGCACCAGCGCGATCGCGCTCTCGTAACGCTCGTCGCTCAGGTCGGGGAAGAACGGCTCCACCTGGTCGGGCGTGAGCATCCCCTTGTAGACCACCGTGCGGGCCGACAGCGAGGGGAAGTAGACGTCCGCCTCGTGCTCGGACCGCTTGCGCAGGCAGAAGGCCAGCCGGTCGAGGTCGAGGCCCTGCTCGCCGCCGGGGCTCGACACGAAGAGCTGGGCGAAGTGCGGCATGACGGCGCGGGCGCTCGGGCCCGGCAGGGCGCGGTCGACGGGGACGTCCCGCCAGCCCAGCACCGTGAGGCCCTCCTCGGCCGCGATCTCCTCGATCAGGCCGGTGGCGACGCCCCTGGCCTGCTCGTCGGCCGGCAGGAAGGCGATGCCGGTCGCGTACGCGCCGGCCTCGGGCAGCGCGAACGGCACGCTCGCGCGGTAGAACCCATCGGGGATCTGCGTCAGGATCCCGGCTCCGTCGCCGGTGTCCGGCTCGCTACCCTTGGCTCCCCTGTGATCGAGATTGCACAACGCCGTCAACGCCTTGACCACGATCGTGTGCCCACGGCGTCCGGCGACGTCGGCAACCATGGCGACACCGCAGGCATCATGCTCGTTGGCGGGGTGGTAGAGGCCCTGAGGCTCGGGGAATCCGAGGTGGGCAGCAGGCATTGAATCCCTCCCGTCGTCTTCGTCTGTCAAGAACTGCTCTACAGGCGGGGACGACGTTGGCCCTGCTGCATATCGTGGGTAGAGATTACCGCACGATGCCGGAATGGTGCCCGCCACGTCCGCATTGCGAACATTGCGCACGGTTCCAGCATCCGAACCTCCCATCCCAAACCCCGGACCGGGCCATCAGAATTCCCAGGTCACGCCCCTGTTGCCCCATGGCTCTCACAGACCACTGAAGCTCCTCCCGAACGGGCCCTGGCCGCTCGGCGGGCGGCCGGAGCCGGGCCCGCCCCTCGATAGGGTTGGCCCATGGATCGTGACGGGGTGGAGCGCCTGCTGGCCGAGGCGGGCGTCGACGGCAGGCGGCTGCGGCACGCCCTCACCCTCCTGTGCGACGGCCAGTGGTGGGCCCTGGGCGGCCTGGTCAGGGAGACCGCCACCTCCAGGCGGACGATCGAGGCCCTGCTGCGCGAGGTGCGCCTGGAGCGCTCGGGCGAGAAGTTCCGGGTGCCGGCCGGCGACACGCCCGCCTACCAGGACCTGCTGGCCATGGCGTCGCCGCCCGAAGACCCGGTGGCCCACCTGCTCCCCCACTACCCCGGCGTGCTCGAACGCCTCACCGCGCTGGTCGCGGGCGCGCCGCGGGCCCGTCACGTGCTCGACCACGTCTCGGCCACGCCGGAGACGGCGTTGCGGCGCGCGCTGCTGCTCGGGGCGCGCTACTGGCTGCCCGGAGCGCGGCTGCTGTGCGTCGGCGACCACGACCTGACCTCGCTGGCCGTCAAGCTGGTCCATCCCGAGACCGACGTCACGGTGGTCGACGTCGACGAGCGCATCCTGGCCTACATCGACGAGCAGGAGCTCGGGGTCCGCACGCGCTGGGCCGACCTGCGGCTCGGGCTGCCGGCCTCGGCGCGGGAGCACGACCTGGCGTTCACCGACCCGCCCTACACGCCGGAGGGGATCGGGCTGTTCACGGCGCGCGCCCTGGAGGGGCTGAAGGACGACGGGCGGGTGCTGGTGGCGTACGGGGCCAGCGAGCGCACGCCGATGCTGGCCTTCAAGGTCCAGCAGGCGTTGTCGGAGCTCAACCTCGCCTACGAGGCGATCTATCCGGATTTCAATCGCTATTTCGGGGCGGAGGCGATCGGCTCGGCGGCCGACCTCTACCTGCTGCGTCCCACGACCAAGACCCGCCCGGCGGTCAATGCCCGGCTGGGCCGTCAGGCCACGGCCATCTACACCCAGGGCCCCCAGTCGGTCGAGGCGGCCCCGGCGGCGTTCCCGGCGCCCGACCTGGCCGGGTTCGAGGCCGACCTGCTGGTGGGCGAGTGGCCCAAGGAGCTCCCCCAGCCCCGGGTGCGGCTGGCGACCTGGCTGGCCAAGCCGTACGCGGCGGCCGTCGAGCGGGTGGCCGTCGCGCTGCCGCCAGGGCTGGAGGCGGCGCTCCCCCGCGTGCTGCTCGCCACCCGCGCCGCGCACGTACGCGTGTGGGGGGCCGACCTGCCGCCCCTGCCCGAGGCGCTGACCGCCGTCTACGAGTTCCGCCGGACGGGCGGGGCGCTCGACGCCGTACGCCGCCCGCAACCCGCCGGTGCGGCCGACGCGGTGCTGCGCCGGATCCTCGACAACGGCCACGCCAAACTCGCCAACACCTGGCGGGAGGCCCTCATCGCGGTGGCCCGCGACCAGGGCACGGCGCTCACCAAGAACGAGGCCCGCACGCTCATCCGCCAGACGGCTCCCTGGTCCGACGACCTGACCCCGCTGGAAGCCCCCTCCACCGCCTGACCGGGCTCCCCACCGCCGTCTCCACCACCGTCACCGCCCTCACCACCACGACCCCCTGACCCCGCAATGCCCCCGGCCCCGGAATCGGTGTCACGGGCGGTCAGGTGGCGGCGAGGATGCGGTTCTGGACCACGCGGCCGAGACCGTCGAGGGCGACCAGTGCCGTGACCAGGCCGTCGGCGGAGACCGTGCCGCCCGCCCAGCTCACCGTCACGTAGTGGCCCATGGCACGCGCCTGGGCACGGCTGCGGGCGGCGTCGAACGCGGCGTCCTGCCGCACGAAGCCGTCCTTGCCCAGCGCCGCCACCAGGGCGTCGGCCGCGCGCCCGTCAGGCAGGTTGAAGATGGCGAACTGCCCGGCCAGCCCGTCGCCCTCGTACGCCGCCGCCAGCACCTGCGTGCACCCGGACGCCGACGCTCCCCACAGGACCTCGTCGCAGTCGGCGTGCTCCTGCGTGGAGACCCGCCGCAGCGAGCCGAGCGTCTTCGTCTCGGCGGTGAAGACCTCCTGCGCGGTCAGCGGCGCGGCGTCGGCCTGCCGGGAGTCGACGGCCGCGTAGAAGGCCGAGGTGGGCTCGCCCCGGAAGGCGGCCGGCCGCGGCTCCCCCGGACGCAGCCACAACCACCCGGCCACGGCGACCGCCAGCACTCCCACGGCCACCCCCGCCACCACGACGACACGACGGGACATCACGCGACCGCCTCCCGGGACATGACGACTGCTCTCCTGATCGCGACCGTCGGAGACGACGTCACGAGGCCGGGCCCGTGATCGCGACGACCCGGCGGTAGACGGACTTCTCGGCGCCGCGCAGGGCCAGCGTGACGGAGACGAAGTCGTCCCGGGCGGTGGGGTCGAGGCCGTCGGTCTTGCCGAGCCAGACGAGGCCGACGTAGTGGCCGAGCGCGTAGCCGCCGCCCTCGGAGTAGCCGCCCGCCGGGAAGGCCGCCTTGGACGAGGTCAACGGCCGTACCCAGCCGCCCCGGTAGAGGGTCTTCAGGGATTCGACCAGGTCGCCGGCCGACTGGCCGTCCTTGAGGTTGAGCAGCGTGTACTGGCCGACGTAGCGGCCGTCGGAGCTGACGTACAGGCCGCGGGCCGCCTGGAGGCAGTCGGCTTCGGACACCTTCTCCAGCAGGGCCGTGCCCCACAGGGCGGCCGAGCAGTCGGCGTCGATGCGCTTGGCGGCGAGCTTGAGCGTGAGCTTCTTGGAGACCGCGAGCTCGCTCTGCCCGAACACCTCCTTGTCGGTGAGCTCCCGGCTGTCCTTGGCCCGGTCGGCCAGGGAGGCGAACAGCTTGGGCGAGCTCCAGCCCTGGTAGGACATGGGCATGGCGGCGTCCGGCCCGAGGACGGCGGCGTTGGCCTCCCGCTCAGGGGTGTATTCGCCGAGCGAGCCGACGACCGCCACGAGCCCCGCCGCGCCCGCGACGACGCCGATGACCGTGGCGATGATGACGATCAGCCGCTGCTGCTCCGGACGCAGGCCCCACTCGGTGAGCACCGGGAACTGCCAGTCGGAGCGCGGTGTGCGACGCCGCTTGCGCGACCCGGAGCCGGTCGGGAACTCGGCGGACTCCCTGGTCCTTCCGGACTCCGCGGACGATCCCGACACCCCGAACCCGGCGAAACCCTCAGATCCGTCGTCGTGCCCGCCACCGTCCGTGGGGGCGCTGCGGCGTCCCGGCCGGGACTGCTCGCCGCCGCCGGTGGCCGCGCTGCGACGGCCCGTACGGGCGGCCTCCGCCAGGTCGTCCATGCTCGCGGCCCAGACCGCGTCGTCGTTGTCCGAGGCCCGCCTTCTCCCGCGAGCCGTCTCCCCACCGTCGTGGGCACGTCTCCCCCGGGACGCCTCTCCGCCCTCCTGGGCACGCCTGCCCCGGCCGGACTCCGTGCCTGTCTGGGTGCCTGCCTGGGAACGTCTGCCCCGCTGGGAACGTCTGCCGCGCGGTGCCTCGGCGTCGTCGGCGGGCGCGGGCGTCCCAGGCCCAGCGGGCTGCGCGGCCCAATCCGACCCCTGCGATCCGGACCCAGCGGACCACTGCGCGCCGGACCCCTGAGAGCCGGGACCAGCAGGCCACTGCGCATTCGGCCCCTGAGAGGCGGCGGGACCAGCTGGCCACTGCGCATCCGAGCCCTGGGAGCCGGAACGAGCCGCCCACTGCGCGTCGGAGCCCTGCGGGGCGGGGTGAGAGGGCCAGGCGGCGTCGGTGCCCTGGGGAGCGGACGGGCGGGGGGCCCAGCCCGCGTCGGGGAGCTGTTGGGGGCGGGCGGCGCGGCGGGCCGCCCAGAGGTCCTGTCCGCCGTCGCCGCCGGCCGTCGGCTGCTCGGGCGCCGGGGCCTCGGCGGCGCGTGCGGCGGAACGGCGACGAGCCCTCCCGGACCCCGCGCCACGCCCGCCACGCGAACCACCGGCTCGCCCGCCGCCGCCGGCCCCACCAGAAGCGCCGGAAGCACCGGGGGCGCCAGGAGCACCGGGCGCGCCGGGAGCAGCGCCGGAATGCCCGGAACCGTCATAGGCCCCGGGAGCACCGCCATACCCGCCGGAAGCGCCGCCGGAGCCGAAGGTGCCGCCGGTGCCCGGAGTGTGGTCGCCGGCGCCGGAGGAGTCGCCGGAGCGTCGTCCCGATCTCACAGTCCCGACGCCCCGATCAGGTTGCCCAGCCCGTACGTGATGCCCGCGGCCACCGCGCCCACCACGAGCTGACGCAACCCCGAGTACCACCAGCTGCGCGCCGTCACGGCGGACACCAGCGCGCCCGCCCCGAACAACGCCGCGCACGACACCACGGCCGACAAGGTAAGCCCCTCGACTCCGAACAGGTACGGCAGGAGCGGCAGCACCGCCCCCACACTGAACGACAGGAACGACGACACGGCCGCCACCTTCGGCGAGGGCAGCGCGCCGGGAACGACACCCAGCTCGTTCTGGGTGTGGACCTCAAGGGCCCGCTCGGGATTGCGGGAGATCTGCCCGGCCACCGCCGCGGCGAGGTCGGGCTCCACCCCCTTGTCCACGAACGACTGAGCCAGCTCGGCCAGCTCGGCCTCCGGGTTGCCGGCGAGCTCCCGCTGCTCCACGGCGATCTCGGCCTGGGCCAGTTCGCGCTGGCTGGCCACGGAGACGTACTCGCCGCCCGCCATGGACAGGGCCCCGGCCGCCAGCCCGGCCACGCCGCTGAGGGCGACGACCTTGGTGCTGGCGGTGCCGCCCGCGACGCCGGCGATGAGCGCGAAGTTCGACACCAGGCCGTCCATCGCGCCGAACACCGAGGGCCGCAACCAGCCCCCGCTGACGTCGCGATGACGATGGTGGATCTCCGCGCCGCCGGTCATCGCGGGTTCTTCTCCTTCGTCGCGGCGTCGTCGTCCGCGTCGTCGTCCGCGTCGGTGCCGGAGGGTTCGGCGGGCTCGGCCGAGTCGGCCGGACCGTCGCCCTCCTCGGAACGATCGGCAGGTTCGGCCGCCACGACGGCCGGCGCGTCGGACGAGCCGGGATCGGCCTGGCCGCTCTCGTGCGCCGGGTCCACCGTCAGGTCGAGCGGCACGACCCGCTCCTCGGTGTCCTTGTTCCTGGTCACCCAGAGGTAGACCAGCGCGCCGACGAACAGCACGATGGACGTCCACTGGTTGAGCCGCAGGCCGAGGAAGGTCACCGCGTGGTCGACCCCGCCGACCGGGTCGATGCGCAGGCCCTCGATCCAGAAGCGGCCCAGCGTGTAACCGGCGACGTAGAGGGCGAACAGCCGCCCGTGCCGCAGCGTGAACCGCTTGCCCGCCAGGATGAGCAGGAAGCCGAGCGCGACGTCCCACAACGACTCGTACAGGAAGGTCGGGTGGTACAGGACGCCCGGCTCGCCGCCGTGGTCGACGTCGATCTCCAGGCCCCACGGCAGCGTGGTCGGGCCGCCGTAGAGCTCCTGGTTGAACCAGTTGCCCCAGCGGCCGATGGCCTGCGCGAAGGCGATGCCCGGCGCGACCGTGTCGGCGACGGCGCTCATGGAGATGCCGCGCTTGCGCACGGCCCACCACACGCCGACGCCGCCGAGCGCGATCGCGCCCCAGATGCCGAGCCCGCCCTCCCAGATGAACAGGGCCTGGTACGGCTCCTTGATCGCACGGCTGCCGAAGTAGGTCTGCCAGTCGGTGATGACGTGGTAGAGCCGGCCGCCGATCAGACCGAAGATCACCGCGGGGACGGCGATGTCGATGATCGTCCCCTTCTGGCCGCCGCGGGCGACCCAGCGCCGCTCGCTCAGCCAGACGGCGACGACGACGCCGAGCACGATGCACAGTGCATAGGCCCGGATCGGGATGATTCCGAGATACCAGACCCCCTGGGAAGGGCTGGGAATCGAGGCTAGGGGCATGTCAGGTGAGGGTAGCGCAGCCTGCGGCTACTTGGCGGCCTTCGTGACCGCATCGCGAAGTTGCTGCGGCGAGAACGCCGCCTCGCCGATGCTGGTGCCGTTGAGCTTCACGGTGGGCGTGCCCTCGATCGCCTGCTGTCCCATGATCTTCGTACTGTCGGTCAGCACGGCGGGAGCGTGCTTCTGGGACGTGACGCAACTCTCGAAATCGGGCGAGGTGACCCCGGCCTCCTTGCCCCACTCGACGAGCTGGCCGGTCTTGAACCCCTCGACGGTCTCGGCCGGCTGGTTCTTGTAGATCAGGTCGTGGAAGGCCATCCACTGCTTGCCGTCGGCGACGCAGCGGGCGGCCGCCGCGGCGCGTACGGAGTTGCCCTTCGTCGGCTCCCTGGAGAAGATCGTGATGGGATGGAAGACGACCTTGGCCTTGCCCTCGGCGGCCAGGTTCTTGAACGTCGAGCCGCTGACCCGCTCCAGCTCCTTGCAGACCGGACACTGGAAGTCCTCGTAGATGTCGACCACCGGCTGGGTCACCCCCGCCTGGGCCATCACCGCGCTGCCGTCGGGCTGCAGGGTGATCGGCGCGAGCGCGGCGCCGGCCTCCTCCGACTTGGAGGAGCTGATCGTGTACCACGCGCCGAGGCCGACCGCGGCCACCGCGACCACGGCCGCCGTGGTGTAGGTCACCAGCTTCTTGCGCTTCTCCTGGGCGCGGGCGGCGGCCTGCTGCTCTCTGATCTTCTCGCGCGCCGACATGTTCCGGTCAGACTTGGTGCGCTGCGCTTTGCTCATCCTCGATCTCCTCTTCGTCACCTGTGTCCTCCTCGGCACCCGCCAGTCCGAGCGCCCCGTCGAGGGCGAACCGTCCCGGCGGGAAGCGGGCTGTCCATGCGCCGAGCAGCACCAGGCCGAAGTCGCGCAGGATGTCGAGCAGGTAGGCCGGCTCTTGTCCTGTCTCCAGCTGGCCGCCGCCGCCGAAGCAGCCGCAGTCGATCCGCAGGCCGTGCGCCCAGGCCCAGGCGATGCCGAACACGAAGGCGAACATGAGCAGCGCGGCGATCACCGCTGCCACCCTGGTCAGCAGACCGACGACCAGGAGCACGCCGACGACGATCTCCAGGATCGGCAGGACGTAGCCCACCATCTCGGCGATCGACTCGGGCAGCAACTGGTACGCCTTGACCGCGACCACGGAGTCGGACGGATTGCCGATCTTCAGCGCCCCCGCCGCGATCAGCACGCCCCCCAGGATCAGCCGGGCGACGGTCGTCACCCAGGGTATCGCCGATCTGCCGTTGTGTGACGGTTGTGACGCGGCCACGGGTGATCTCCTCTTTCTCTGCGCCGGGAATGCGCACAGTACCGGGACATCATCCGATCACGCTCGGGATAAGCGTCGGCTAAGGCAGAGTCCCGTTCATGAAATGGTAGGAAGTCCACGATACTGCTGCGCCCGGAATTCGCTCGGCGGCAGACCGGCGCGGCGGGTGAACAACCTGGTGAAATAGGCCGGGTCGTCGTAGCCGACGCGGCGGGCCACGGCGGCGACCGGCAGGTCCGTGCCGGCCAGCAGGTCCTTGGCCCGGTTGAGCCTGATCGACAGCACGTAGTCCTTGGGGCTGCATCCGGCCAGCCGGCGTACGGCGCGGCGCAGCTCGGTCAGCGGCATGCCGAGGCGCCTGGCGTGCTCGGCGACCGGCACCGGCAGGCAGGCGTCCCTGGCCAGCCCGGCCAGCACCGGGTCGCCGTAGGGGTCCTCGTCGGCGCGGCTGCGCCTGAGGGCGACCAGGACCTCGTGCACGATGGCCGAGGTCTCCACCTCCAGGTACGGGCCGCCCCTGCGGCACGCCTGGGCGATGCGGCCGATGGCGTGGGCGGCCGGTTCCGCCGTGGTGAGCGGGGTGACCGGGTTTCCGGCGTCCACGAAGCCGAGGTCCTGGTAGGCGGTGGCGGCGGGGCCGGTGAAGTCGACGAACCACTCGTCCCAGCCGGCCTCGTCGGGCGCGTAGTGGTGGCGTACGCCGGGCAGGAGCCAGATGACGGCGGGCGCGACGACGTCGACGACGGGCCCCTCACCCTGGCAGAACCAGCCGCGGCCCGCGGTCACCAGGACGGCGACGTGGTGCTGCAGGGTGCGCGGCCCGACCGTGGGCAGCCGTCCCTCCTGGCGCCCGACGCCGAGGCACACCAGGCCGAGCCCGCGGTGGGCGGGCGCCGGGGTCAGGTACTGCATCCACTTGTCGTAGGGCGGGGTCATCCGGTCTCCGCGGGTGAGTCCAACAGGTTGTCTGGGTTTGTCCATGGCCGTTGACCTGCGGTCTTGGCAGGGTTGCGGGGCGCGAAATCCTATCGGAGGAAGAGTTATGGGTGTTTTCTCGGTCGAGAACGGAGTGTTCCGGCTCGACGGTACGGAGTTCAGGGTGTTGTCGGGCGCCATGCACTACTTCCGGGTGCATCCCGGGCAGTGGCGGCACCGGCTGGCGATGCTGCGGGCGATGGGGCTGAACACCGTCGAGACGTACGTGCCGTGGAACCTGCACGAGCCGCGCAGGGGCGAGTTCCGCCGGATGGAGGAGCTGGGCGCGTTCCTGGACGCGGCGGCCGAGGAGGGGCTGCTGGCGATCGTACGGCCGGGGCCCTACATCTGCGCCGAATGGGACAACGGCGGCCTGCCCGCCTGGCTCACCGGCCGGATCAGGACCTGCGACCCCGAATACCTGGGCCACGTGGACCGTTTCTTCGACCGGCTGCTCCCGCAGGTCGTCGAGCGGCAGGTGACCCGCGGCGGCAACGTGATCATGGTCCAGGTGGAGAACGAGTACGGCTCCTACGGCAGCGACCTGGCCTACCTGCGCCACCTGGCCGACGGCCTGACGGCCAGAGGCGTCGAGGTGCCCCTGTTCACCTCCGACGGCCCGGCCGACTGGTACCTGACCGGCGGCACCCTGCCGGGCGTGCTGGCCACGGTGAACTTCGGCTCCGACCCCGACCGGGCGTTCGCCGCGCTGCGCGAGCACCGGCCGGACGACCCGCCGTTCTGCATGGAGTTCTGGTGCGGCTGGTTCGACCACTGGGGCCACAAGCACATGACCAGGGACGCCGGTGACGCGGCCGCCGTCCTGGAGCGCATCCTCGAGCTCGGCGCGTCGGTGAACCTCTACATGGCGCACGGCGGCACCAACTTCGGCACCTGGGCGGGCGCCAACCAGGCCGGCGAGCGGGCGATGGGCGACTGGCGGCCGACCGTGACCTCCTACGACTACGACGCGCCGATCGACGAGCGCGGGGCGCCGACCGAGAAGTTCTGGCGCTTCCGCGAGGTGTTGTCGCGGTACGCGGGCGAGCCGCCGGCGGTGCCGCCGGTCCCGGCCGTGCTGCCGCCGGCGACGTTGCGGCCGGTCCAGTCGGTGTCGCTGGGCGACGCGCTGGAGGCGGTGGCGGGGGCCGAGGTGAGCGCGCCGGTGCCGCCGTCGTTCGAGGAGCTGGGGCTGGAGCACGGGCTGGTGCTGTACCGGGGGGAGGTGCCGGGGCCGCGCGGCGCGTACCGGCTGCGGCTGCCCGGCCTGCGCGACCGGGCGCACGTGTTCGTGGACGGCCGGCTCGCCGGGGTGTTCGAGCGCGACGCCGAGGAGCCGGAGGTGACGGTGTCCGGCCCCGCCACGGTGGAGCTGCTGGTGGAGTCGATGGGGCGGACGAACTACGGGCCGCTGACCGGCGAGAGCAAGGGCCTGACCGGCGGGGTCCTGCACCACCAGCAGTACCTGAACGAGTGGAGCGCACGGCCGATCCCGCTGCAGGACGTCTCCGCGGTGCCGTTCGCCGACGGCTCGCCGGCCGGGCCCAGGTCGTTCTTCCGGTTCGTCCTGGAGGTGGACGAGTCCGCCGACACGTTCCTCGCGCTGCCCGGCTGGGGCAAGGGGTACGTCTGGGTGAACGGCTTCTGCCTGGGCCGCTACTGGGACCGCGGCCCGCAGCGCACCCTCTACGTCCCGGCCCCGCTGCTGCGCGCCGGGACGAACGAGATCGTCGTCCTGGAGCTCGACCAGGTGGGCCCGGCCCTGGAACTACGTACGGAACCCGACCTGGGCTGACCCCGGCGGCACGGTGAGCGAAAGGCGCGTCCCCCACTCGGGAACGCGCCTTTCGCGACGATCGGGACAGCCCGGAGAAGGCTCAGCGGCGCACGCCGCGCGCCATGTCACCGGCCAGCGCCATGATCGACTCGCGACCGGCGGCCTCGTCGGGCGCGTCGAGGATGCGGCGGATGAACGCCGACCCCACGATCACGCCGTCGGCGTAGCGGGCCACCTCGGCCGCCTGCGCGCCCGTGCCGACGCCCAGGCCCACGCACACGGGCAGGTCGGTGTGCGCGCGGGTGCGCTTGACCAGGCCCTCGGCCGCCGAGTTCACGCTCTCCCTGGCGCCTGTGACGCCCATCAGCGAGGCGGCGTAGACGAAGCCGGTGCAGCAGTCGACCACGGCCTTGATGCGCTCCTCCGTGGAGCTGGGCGCCACCAGGAACACCGTGTCGATGCCCGCCGCGGCCGAGGCGGTGCGCCACGGCTCGGACTCCTCCGGCGTCAGGTCGGGCGTGATCGTGCCCACGCCGCCCGCGTTGGCCAGGTCACGGGCGAACCGGTCGGCGCCGTAGCGGTCGATCGGGTTCCAGTACGTCATGACGAGCGTGGCGGCCCCCGTGGCGGCGACCCCCTCGACGGTGCGCATCACGTCGGCGATGCGGGTGCCGTTGACCAGCGAGCGGTGCACCGCGTCCTGGATCGTCGGCCCGTCCATGAGCGGGTCGGAGTAGGGCAGGCCGATCTCGATGACGTCGCAGCCCGCCTCGACCAGGGCCGCGGCGGCGGCGATCGCGCCGTCCTTGGACGGGAAGCCGGCAGGCAGGTAGCCGACGAGCGCGGCCCGGTTGTCCGCCTTCGCCTTGGCGAAAACCGTCTGAAGAGTCGTCATGTCTGTCCGTTTCGAAGGTCGAGTCCCACCATGATGCCCTGCCGCAGGCCGTCTCACGGTCACCCGCGCCGCGCGGCCGAGGGCGTCAGAGGTTGAAGTACTTCATGGCGGTGCCCATGTCCTTGTCGCCGCGGCCGGACAGGTTGACCAGGATCGTCGACCCGGCTCCGAGCTCGCGGCCCAGCTTCAGCGCGCCCGCCAGCGCGTGGGAGGACTCGATGGCCGGGATGATGCCCTCGGTCCTGGCCAGCAGCGAGAACGCCGCCATGGCCTCGTCGTCGGTGATGCCGTGGTAGGTGGCGCGGCCGGAGTCCTTCAGCCAGGCGTGCTCGGGGCCGACGCCCGGGTAGTCGAGCCCGGCCGAGATCGAGTGGGACTCGATCGTCTGGCCCTCGTCGTCCTGGAGCACGTACGTGCGCGAGCCGTGGAGCACGCCCACCGAGCCGGCGGTGAGGGTGAGCGCGTGCTCGCCGCTCTCCAGGCCGTGACCGGCCGCCTCGTAGCCGTGCAGGGCCACGCCCTCGTCGCCGATGAAGGCGTGGAAGATGCCGATGGCGTTGCTGCCGCCGCCGACCGCCGCGCACACCGCGTCAGGCAGCGCGCCGGTCAGCTCCAGCATCTGGCGACGGGCCTCGACGCCGATGATGCGGGCGAAGTCGCGCACGATCTCGGGGAACGGGTGGGGGCCGGCGACGGTGCCGAACAGGTAGTGGGTGGTGTCGACGTTGGTCACCCAGTCGCGGAACGCCTCGTTGATGGCGTCCTTCAGCGTCTTGGAGCCGTTGTGGACGGGCACCACGGTGGCGCCGAGCAGCTTCATCCGGGCCACGTTGAGCGCCTGGCGCTCGCAGTCGACCGCGCCCATGTAGATGACGCACTCCAGGCCGAGCAGGGCGGCCGCGGTGGCCGTGGCCACGCCGTGCTGGCCGGCGCCGGTCTCGGCGATCACCCGCTTCTTGCCCAGGCGCCGGGTCAGCAGCGCCTGGCCGAGCACGTTGTTGATCTTGTGCGCGCCGGTGTGGGTGAGGTCTTCCCGCTTGAGCACGATGCGCGCGCCGCCGGCCTCCTGGCTGAAGCGCGACACGTCGGTCAGCGTGGTCGGCCGGCCGGCGTAGGTGCGCAGCAGGTGGTCGAACTCGCGCAGGAACTCGGGGTCGGTCTTGGCCTTGTCGTAGACGGCGGCCACCTCGTCGAGCGCAGGGATGAGCGCCTCGGGCACGTAGCGGCCGCCGAAGATGCCGAACTTGCCGTGCAGGTCGGGGTCGTTGCCGTACGCGGCGCCGCCGGCCAGGTCGGCGGCGCTGAGGATGGAGCCTTCGTTAGCCACTGCTATCCCTCTGCTGAGTGGTCGGGGCGCGTCGACGGGTGAGCGCCGGCGGTCACCAGCGCCTCCACTGCCTTGCGCGGATCCTTGCCGGTGACCAGGCTCTCCCCCACCAGGACGGCGTCGGCGCCACCCCTGGCGTAGGCGAGCAGGTCGTGCGGGCCGCGCACGCCCGACTCGGCGATCTTGATCACATTATCCGGGATCTTCGGCGCCAGCTTCGCGAAGACGTCGCGGTCGACCTCAAGAGTCTTCAAATTACGCGCATTGACCCCGATGACCCGCGCCCCGGCGGCGACCGCCCGCTCCAGCTCCTCCTCGGTGTGCACCTCGACCAGCGGGGTGAGCCCGATGGACTCGGCCCGCTCGATCAGCGACACCAGCGCCTCCTGCTCCAGGCAGACGACCATCAGCAGCGCCAGGTCGGCCCCGTGGGCGCGGGCCTCCCAGAGCTGGTAGGAGGTGAGGATGAAGTCTTTACGCAGAATGGGGATGTCGACGCGGGCGCGGACGGCCGCAAGGTCCTCCAGGCTGCCCCCGAACTTGCGCCGCTCGGTCAGCACGCTGATCACGTGGGCACCGCCGGCCTCGTAGTCGGCCGCCAGCGCGGCGGGGTCGGCGATGGCGGCGAGCGCGCCCTTGGACGGGCTCGACCGCTTGACCTCGGCGATCACCGAGATCCTGTCACCCCCGAGGGCGGCCATCGCGTCTCTGGGCCCCTGGGCCCGCTCGGCTCGCCGCTTGAGCTCGTCGATCGACACGGCCTGCTGACGTGCGGCGAGATCGGCGCGCACCCCTTCGAGGATGTCGTCGAGGACACTCGGTCCTTCCGTCCGCTCACTCACGCGCTTGGGGTCCCTCCGGTTGACAGTGGGGGTGGCAGAGAGTTCGCCTCGCGTCCGCTCTCGGCCTTGTCCTGCGATGGTATCGGCCCCACCGGGGTCACCTCGCCACAGGGCCCGTACTACGGCGCGAGGAACGCCCCGAAGGGGAGGTTTCGGACGACCCAGTAGACCATCACAACCGTGAGGAAGGCCCACAGCCACGCCGGATGGGCCAACGTGGTGCGCCGCGGCCTGCCCTGCCACGCCCGTACGACCCACCGGCCCCACCAGAACAGCAGGAACGGGATCATGGCGACGGCCAGCGGATTGAGCCCGAGGGCGGCCAGCGGGTCGAGGTGGGCCAGCGCGTGGACGGTGCGCAGCGTGCCGCAACCCGGGCAGTAGAGACCGGTGACCCACAGGAACGGGCAGGTCGGGTAGTGGCCGGGCTGGTTGGGGTCGACCACGCCGACCACGCCGAACACGGCCCCCGCCGCGGCCGCAACACCGAGCGGCGCGAGCAGGCCCTTCAGCCGCCCCGTCCCCCGCCGCCCGGTTGTTGCGATGTCCATGCTTCCAGTATCCCGTCCGTCAGTACGAGCCGTAGCTGCTCGTCGAGGCGGCGAGCAGCACGAACACCACCACGTAGAAGATGATGAGCAGGACGATGGCGATGGCGCCGAAGATCAGGCTGCGCTTCCACCAGGTCTTGGCCTCCTCGGCGGCCTGCATGGCGCCCTGGATGTCGCCGACCTGCCACTTGGAGTTGACCTGCGACGACTTCACGATCGCCACGATGCCGAGCGGCAGGCAGCAGAACAGGGTGGTGAGGATCGCCGGGACCAGCTGGTTGTCCGGCGGGGTGCCGCCGCCGCCGGGGCCGTAACCGCCACCGGGGTAGCCACCGGGCGGCTGCCCGTAACCGCCACCAGGGGGCTGGCCGTAGCCGCCACCGCTCGGGGGCTGCTGGCCGTAGCCGCCGCCGGGGGGCTGCTCACCATAGCCGCCGCCACTCGGGGGCTGCTGGCCGTAGCCGCCGCCGTAACCGCCGCCGCTGGGCGGCTGCTGGCCGTAGCCGCCACCACCGCTCGGCGGCTGCTGCCCGTAACCGCCGCCGGGCGGCTGGGCGCCGTAACCGCCGTCGCCCTGGTTTCCGTAACTCATGCTCGTGACTCCTCATGTCGTCAGCGTGAAGCGAGTTGCGCGCGGCAGCCTAGCGATAAAGCTTCCCCTACGTGGACTAACGCCCACGTTGCGGACAATTCGTAATCACACCGCAAGCGGGGCGTCACGCTGCGCCCCGCCCGTTCACGAGTAGTCGCTGACGGAGGCCGCCGAGCCGATGCCGATCAGGGTCAGCCAGAACCCGCCGAAGAGGATCCAGAAGAGCACGAACAGCACGACCATGATGTAGGAGGTCACCAGGCCGCCCATGGCCATGCCCTGCCCCTCCTCCCCCGAGCGCTTGATGCGGTTGAGCGCGATGTGGCCGAGGATGACGCCCACGATGCTGGTCGCGCCGCAGGTGATCAGGCCGACGATGCCCAGGATGAGCGAGGCCACCGCCATGCCGTTGGTGGAGCGGGGCTGCTGCGGCGCGCCGTACTGGCCGTAGCCGGGCTGGCCGTAGCCCTGCTGACCGTAACCCTGTTGTCCGTAGCCGGGCTGGGCGTAACCGCCGCTCGGGGGCTGCGGCTGCTGGCCGTAGCCGAGGGGCTCCTGGGGGTAGCTCGGCGGCTGCTGGTTGTAGCCGTAACCGCCGCCGCTGGGCGGCTGCTGGCCGTAGCCGCCCCCGCTGGGCGGCTGCTGGCCGTATCCCCCGCCGTTCTGCGGCTGCTGGCCGTAACCCCCGCCGCTCTGCGGCTGCTGACCGTAACCCCCGCCACTCTGGGGCTGCTGGCCATAACCCGGGCCCTGGCCGTGGCCGCCGCCGGTGGGCGGCTGCTGGCCGTAGCCTCCGCCGGGGGCTGCGCACCGTAGCCCCCGCTGCCGCCCTGGTCCCCGTAGCTCATGAGCCTGGCTCCTCTTGTCTTTTGGCGAGTTGCAACGGCAGCTTATTGAGAAAACGTTTGCCAAGCAGACAGAGGTTCAGAACCGTGGAGATTTCGTAACTACCGACCTCAGCGGCGGTCCGGGGACTCCGTCGGGTCGTCGCCGCGGTCGAGCGCGTCCCACAGCTCGCGGTCCTCATGGTGCCTGCGAGCCGTGGCCGCGACCGCGCCTGCCCCCTCGCCGGCCCGCTCGCCCGTCGCGTCGGCCGCCCTGTCGTAGCGCGACGACATGCCCGCCCACCTGCCGCCGCGCACCGCGGCCAGCACACCGCCGGCCAGGAGCAGGAACGCGCCGAGCCCGGCCACGACCGGCCACCCCGGCACCGGCTCCCAGGGCAGGCCGGCCACCGCGCGGACCGCGTTGTGCTCGCGCAGCCAGCCGGTCACGGTGGCCGAGGCCAGCCCCGCCCACGTGCCCGCCGCCGCGCCCGCGCCGCAGAGCGCGACCAGCGCGCCGACGACCCGGCGCCCGGCGCCCTTGGTCGCCAGCACGGCCACCACGCCCGCCAGCCCCGCCAGCCCCAGCGGCGAGAGCACGGGGCTCAGGTCGCCGCCGGTCGGCGCGACCGCGTCGGCGGCCTGCGCGCCGAGCACCCGCACCCAGACCTGACCGGCCGCCAGCAGCACCAGGCAGCTGCCCAGGACGGTCAGCGCCAGCCACGCCCACAACTCGCGCCGCCCGTTCCCGGAACCCTTGCCGGAGACCTCACCGGACGCCGTGCCGGACGCCGTGCCGGAGACCTCACCGGACGCCGTGCCGGACGCCGTGCCGGACGCTGCGTCGGACGCCATGTCGGGGGCCACTAACCGAGCAGACCGGCGTCGAAGCAGGTGCGGTCGCCGGTGTGGCACGCGGCGCCGACCTGGTCGACCTTGAGCAGGATGGTGTCGCCGTCGCAGTCGAGGGCCACGCTCTTGACGTGCTGGACGTGCCCGGAGGTGTCGCCCTTGACCCACAGCTCGTCGCGGCTGCGCGACCAGTAGGTGGCCCGGCCGGTGGTGAGCGTGCGATGCAGCGCCTCGTCGTTCATCCAGGCCATCATGAGCACCTCGCCGGTGTCGTGCTGCTGGGCGATGGCGGGCACGAGGCCGTCCGGGTTGCGCTTCAGCCGTGCGGCGATCTCGGGGTCGAGGGACATGGTGCCATTCAACCAGCCCGCCCCCGTGCTCCCGCCTCCGGCTGGGCCAGCGCCTGCGACAAGGTGTCATGGATCGGGAACAGGGCCGCCAGGTTCGTCCTGCGCAGCCGCCGCAGCACCTGGCCGTCGGAGGCCACCAGCGCCATCGTGCCGTCCCTGTCGCGCAACGCGGCGAGCTGGCGCACCAGGACCCCGAGCCCCGTGGTGTCGATGAAGGTCAGCCCGGTCAGGTCGACCACCAGCCGCGTGCCGTCGGCCGCCACCGCCTCGTCGAGGCACCTCCTCACCCGGGCGACGTTGTCCACGTCGACCTCGCCCGTGAGGGCGACCACCACGATGTCCCCGTGCCTGCTGTGCGTCGTCTCCAGAATGTCCACGCCCATGCCTTTCATGACCCTTCCTGGGCGGCCCCGCCGAAAACGTACACCGGCGAGAACGGGTAACGGTGTGTTTTGCCGAGAACGCGCTACGTGATCGCGGGCATCACGGTAATTTCTAGGCGACGCGTGCTAGGGAGGACACATCGTGGTGCACGTCGCGGGCTCGGTCCTCGACCCGGATCTGGGGGACCACGTCTGCCTGCCGTTCGAGGGTGAGCGGGAGCGCATGACGACGACCAGGCAGTTCACACTCAACGGGCTGCGCCGCCGGACCAAGGTGGTGATCATCACCCATGCGGAGACCCCGGAGCGCACCCGGGGCTGGCTGGCGCCGCTCGTCCCGGGGTTCGACGACGCCGAGGCGGCCGGGCAGGTGGAGATCCTGTCCTGCGCCGACACGCACTTCACCGACGGCCGCCTCGACCCCGACCGCCTGCTGCACGGCCTGGCCGACGCCCACCACCGGGCGCGCAGGCACGGCCAGCACGGCGTCTACGCCCTGATCGACGCCTCCTGGGGAGCGCGCGACGCGCAGGCCCAGGCGGCGTTCGAGGCCGCCGCCAACGAGCTGTTCGGCGAGCGCTGGCTGGCCGCGGTGTGCCAGTACGACCGCGAGCTGTTCCCCCTCGACGCCATCGAGCGGGCCACCGCGGTGCACCCCATCGCGCCCGAGCAGGCCCTGCTGCGCTTCGCCAACACCTCCTCGCCGCCGGGGCTGCGGGTGTGGGGCGACGTCGACCTCACCAACAGGCCGGCGTTCGGCTCGGTGTTGTCGCCGCTGGAGAAGGAGCCGGGGCAGGTCGTGATCGACGCCTCCCACCTCGACTTCATCGACGCCGGCTCGGCCCGGCTGCTGACCGTCACGGCCGCGGCCAGGCCGTCCGGCTCGACCGTGGTCGTCTGCGCCGAGCGGGTGGCCCGGGTGCTCCGGCTGGTCAGGGCCGACTCGCACGTCGTCGTCCGCCGGGTGGGCGATGGGTAGGCAGGTGCTCCGAGCGACCTTCGCGCGCGGGCGCATCACGTTCCTGCGCAGGGCCGTGGCCGAGCAGGCCGCCTACGAGGGGCTGAGCGGCCGGCGGCTGGAGGACTTCGTGCTGGCGGTCAACGAGGTCACCACCAACGCGGTCCTGCACGGCGGCGGCCAGGGGCGGCTGCGGTTGTGGTCGGGCGAGGGACGGCTGTGGTGCGAGGTCACCGACCAGGGCCCGGGGCTGCCGCCCGGCTGGATGGGCGAGGCGCGCCCGCCCGCGGGGCTGGAGTTCCGCGGGCGGGGGCTGTGGCTGACCCGGATGTTGTGCGACCACATCACGATCGTGTCCGGTCCCGCGGGCACGAGCGTGACGTTCGCCGCCGCCCTCGACTAGGAACGCGCGTCCAGGAACGCGTGTCTAGGAGTGCGCCGCCGAGATCCAGGAGGCGTGCAGGTCGGCGTAGACGCCCGGCTGGGTGACCAGCTCGGCGTGCGGGCCGCGCTGCACGAGGCGGCCGGCGTCGAACACCAGCACCTCGTCGGCGTTCTCCGCCGTCGAGAGCCGGTGGGCGATCGAGACGGCCGTGCGGCCCCTGGTGACGCCCTCCAGCGCGCGGGCCAGGCGCACCTCGGTGGCCGGGTCGACGGCCGAGGTGGCCTCGTCCAGCAGCAGCAGGTCGGGGTCGGCGAGGTAGGCGCGGGCCAGGGCGACGAGCTGGCGCTCGCCCGCCGACAGCGACTCCCCGCGCTGGCCGACGGGCGTGTCCAGGCCCGCGGGCAGTCCCTCGACCCAGTCGGCCAGGCCCAGCTCGGTCATCGCGAGCTGGATCTCCTCGCGGGTCGCCGGCGGCCTGCCGTACCGGACGTTGTCCTCCAGGGTGCCGTCGAACAGGAAGCCGTCCTGGGGGACCATGACGATGCGTTCGCGCAGGGAGGAGAAGCGCACGTCGCGCAGGTCGTGGCCGTCCACCGTGACGCGGCCGCCGACCGGGTCCATGAGCCGGGTCAGCAGCTTGGCGAACGTGGTCTTGCCCGACCCGGTCTCGCCGACGACGGCGACGCGCGAGCGCGGCGGGATCTCCAGCGAGACCTCGCGCAGCACGGGCGGGCCGCCCGGGTAGGAGAAGTGCACGTTCTCGAAGGCCACCGAGATCGGGCCCCTGGGCAGCTGCACGCCCTTCTCGCCGGGGTCGGCGACGTCCGGCGGGGTGTCCAGGACGCCCAGGATGCGGCGGTACCCGGCCACCGCGTTCTGGGCCTCGTTCAGCACCTCGGTGGCGGTCTGCAGCGGCGAGACGAACAGCGTGACCAGGAAGAGGAAGGCCACCAGCTTGCCCGCGGTGATGTCGCCGGACACGCCGAGCCTGACCCCGAGCAGCACGATCCCGGCGATGGCCAGCGCGGCGACGATCTCGGTCAGCGGGAAGACGAAGCCGACGATGGTCTGCGCCTTGATCTGCGCGGTCCTGTTGGCGTCCACCGCCTTGTCGATGCGGTCCGCGGTACGCCGTTCGGAGGCGTAGGCCCTGATGACGGCGGCGCCGACGACGGACTCGCTGACCGCGGCGAGCATGTCGCCGGTCCGCTCGCGCACGGTCGTGTACGCCCGCGACAACAGCCGCTGGAACCGCGGCAGCGCGATCATCAGCGGCACGAAGCACACCCACACCAGCAGCGTGAGCTGCCACGAGTAGACCAGCATGAGCACGCTGGCCACGAAGAGCTGGCCGAACGCCACGATGATCATCAGCCCGCCCCACTGCATGAACGTGCTGATCTGGTCGATGTCGTTGGTGACCCGCGAGACCAGCGCGCCGCGCCGCTCGCTGTTCTGGGTGAGCACCGACAGGTCGTGCACGTGCCGGAACCCGCGCACGCGCAAGCTGGCCAGCGACGACTCGGTGGCCTTGTACAGGCGCACGTTCATGATGTACCCGGCCAGCGCGGTCAGCAGCACGGCCGCGGCGCACACCAGGACGGTCCGGGTGATGTACGGCAGGTCCGGCGTGCCGCTCTTGATGCCGGTGTCGATCGTCTGCTGCACCGCGATCGGCACGATGATCTTGCCGATGGTCGCCACGACGGCCAGTCCGAGCGTGCCGGCCAGCCCCTTGCGGAACTCGGGTGTGAGCGACAGGCCGTGCCAGATGGTGGCCAGCGCCGACCGCTCGACGTTGCCCTGGAGCGCCTCGCTCATGCGCTGACCTCTTCCTCTTCCTCTTCGGCGTCCTGGGCCAGCGACAGGTCGATGGCGGCCCGTTCGGCCTCCTCGCGCTCGTAGGCGGTCACCAGGTTGCGGTATCCGGGGCAGCGCACGAGCAGTTCCTCGTGGGTCCCGCGGTCCACGACCCGGCCGTGGTCGAGGTAGACCACCTCGTCGGCCAGGGCGATGGTGGCCATCCGGTAGGCGACGACCACGACGGTGGAGGCCTCCGCGCTGTCGCGCAGCCCGTGCAGGATCTTGGCCTCGACCTGGGGGTCCACGCTGGAGGTGGCGTCGTCGAGGATGAGCAGGCGCGGGCGGCGGACCACCGCGCGGGCCAGCGCGACGCGCTGGCGCTGGCCGCCGGACAGCGACGCGCCGCGCTCGCCGACGCGGGTGTCGAGCCCGTCGCCCAGGCGGCCGACGAAGCCGTCGGCCTGGGCCAGGCGCAGCGCCGCCCACACGTCGTCGTCGCCGGTGTCCAGGCCGAGCGCGACGTTGCCGCGTACGGTGTCGTCGAACAGGAACGTCTGCTGCGGCACCAGCGCGGCGGAGCCGGCGATGGCGCCGTAGGGCAGGTCGCGCACGTCGACGCCGTCGAGCAGCACCTGCCCGGAGTCGGGGTCGACGAGCCGGACCAGGAGCTGGACCAGGGTCGACTTGCCCGACCCGGTCGGCCCCACCAGGGCCACGGTACGGCCGGGCGGCACGTCGAAGGTGACGTCGTGCAGCACCTCGGCCTGGCCGTAGGCGTAGGACACGCCGGCGACCTTCAGCTCGGCGGGCCCGGACGAGTCCACGGGCGTGTCGCCGTAGTCCATGGAGCCCTCGGCGTCGAGCACGGCCTGCACCCGCTGCCAGCCGACGACGCTGCGCGGCAGTTCGGCCAGCACCCAGCCCAGCGCCCTGATCGGGAAGGCCAGCAGCGTGAACAGGTAGGCGACCTGCACCAGGTCGCCGGAGTCGATCGAGCCGGTGGACAGGCGCAGCGCGCCGACCGCGAGCACGGCGAGCACGCCGATCGTGGGCAGCGCCTCCAGCATGGGGTCGAACAGCCCGCGCACCCGGCCGACGGCGATGTTGGCGTCGCGCAGCTCGTGGGCGCGGCGGCGGAACCGGTCGGTCTCCAGCTCCTCGCGGCCGAGGGTCTTGATGACCAGCGCGCCGTCGAAGCTCTCGTGCGCGATCTCGCTGACCTCGGCGCGCAGCTGCTGGGCGCGGGTGGCCAGGGGGCTGAGCCGGCGCTGGTAGACCAGGTTCAGCACGGCGATGGCCGGGAAGATCAGGAAGCCCACCAGCGCGAGCACGAGGTCGGTGAACACCATGGCGACGGCCGCGGTGAACAGCATGACCAGCACGCCGACGGCCATCGGCAGCGGCGCGAGCGGCGCCCAGGCGGCCTCGGCGTCGGCGCTGGCGTTGGACAGCAGTTGCCCGGTCGGGTGCCGGTGGTGCCAGGACAGCGGCAACCGCAGGTACTGCTTGGTCACGTCCCTGCGTGACCTGGCCTGCATGCGGTACTGCACGACGCCGGCCAGGATGCGCCGCCCCCCGACGCCGATCGCCTTGAGCAGCGCGGTGCCGATGATCAGCAGCGTGCCGGTCCACAAGGCGCCGGTGGTGGTCCGGCCCTGGTCGAAGGCGGGCAGCACCACGTTCTGCGTCGCCCAGCCCAGTGCCCAGGCCGAGGCGACGGTCATGCCGCCGTAGACCGCGCTGGCCAGCGCGGCCATCGCGAACACGGCTCTCTCCGTGCGAATGGCCACCCCAAGGACACGCAGCCCTTGACGCATGACGGCCGAGGTGACCTTGCTCGCCACTCGGTATTTTTCCCTTCAAACGTCGATATTTCTATCTATGTCCCTATCACGTCCGATCGTCTCCTTATTCCCACAGGTAGGCTTGGCCGGGTGACTCACGCTCGTGGCGAACGCGCCGCGCTCTGCGATCTGTTCGACCGGCTCGGCCCCGACGCGCCCACGTTGTGCGAGGGGTGGACCACCTACGACCTGGCCGCCCACCTCGTTCTGCGCGAGCGCCGGCCGGACGCCATGGGCGGCATCGGGATCAGCGCGCTGGCGGGCTACACCGCCTCGGTGCAGAACGGCCTGAAGGCCAGGCACCCCTACCCCGAGCTGGTCGGCATCGTGCGCCGGCCGGGCGGCGTCTACGGGCTGCTGCCCTTCCTGGACAAGGCGGTCAACACGCTGGAGTTCTACGTCCACCACGAGGACGTGCGCCGCGCCCAGCCCGGATGGGAGCCGCGCGAGCTGCCGGCCGACCTCGACGAGCTCATCTGGAAGCGGGTGTCGGCGGGCGCCCGGCTCATGCTGCGCCGCTCGCCGGTGCGCCTGGTGCTGCGCCGCACCGGCGGCGGGGCGGGACCCGGCGGGGTGGCGCTCGGCGGGGCGCGGGAGGGCGCCAAGGTTCAGGTCACCGGCACGGCCCAGGAGCTGCTGCTGTTCTGCTTCGGCCGGCAGGAGCACGCCCGGGTGGAGCTGACCGGCGACGACGCGGCGGTGAGCCGGGCAACCGAAGCCCGGCTCGGATTCTGACCGAAACCCTCGGCCCAGAAACCCCTCGTCTTAAACCTCCAGCCCGTACGATGGCACAGGAAAGAAGCCCCCCGGTTAGGATCTTGGACATCTTCACAGAAGATGACCGTGATCGCCCAGATCCGGGTATATACGGCTGGGAATGGACTGCAGGAGGCCCCCCATGCAGGTCAAGAAGGTGGCTACGTACGTTCTGGTGGCGTTCGTGGTCTTCTACCTGTTCACCCGGCCGGCCCAGGCGGCGGCCGCGGTCAACGGCGTGTTTGACGGAATTGTCCAAGGAGCCAACCAATTGGCGGTCTTCTTTACGAATGTTCTGACCTGATGTTCGCGTTCTGTCCGCGCTAGGTGCTTCCACGCGCTGACAGATCGTGTTACGCAGGCAGGATGAGAGATCGCCCCAGCGGCACCAAGATCAATCAGCTCGATCCGCAGGCCCGGCGCGTCCTCGAACGAGCAGAGCTTGAGGGCATCGAGCTGATCCGTTTCCTGTACGCCGACCACGGTGGCGTGGTCCGTGGCAAGGCGGCGTCCCGGTCCCGGTTGGCCGAACGGCTCAACTCGGGCATCGGGCACACGGTGGCCATGATGGCGATGAACATGCTCGACCAGCTTCAGGAGGTCGAGCATCTGGGTCCGGTGGGCGAGGTTCGCATTGTCCCCGACCCGGCCACGTTCGTCCCGTTGCCCCATGCACCGGGCGCCGCCGCGATGTTGTCGGACCTGCGCCGGCCCGACGGCTCACCGTGGGAAGCCTGCGCGCGGACGTTCCTCAAGGACGCCGTGGCGGAGCTGGCCGGCGACGGCTACCGGATCGAGGCGGCCTTCGAGCCCGAGTTCACGCTCGGCCGCCGCCTGCCCGACCCCACCGGCGGCCCCGACCGGCTGGTGCCGCTCGACGACTCTCTCTGCTATGCCGGCACGGGCTTCGACACCGCGCACGACTACACGATCAAGCTCGTGCGCGCGCTGGAGACCCAGGGCCTGCGCGTCGAGCACTACCATCCCGAGCTCGGCCCCGGCCAGCAGGAGCTGTCGGTGCACCACGCGCCCCCGCTGCGCGCCGCCGACAACCACGTGCTCTACCGGGAGACCGTGCGCGGCGTGGCGATGCGCATGTCCATGTGGGCCTCGCTGGCCCCCAAACCCCTGGCCGACCAGGCCGGCAACGGCGCCCACCTGCACCTGTCGCTGTGGCGCGACACCCAGAACCTGTTCGCCGAGGACGGCGAGGACCGCGCGCACTTCATCGGCGGCCTGATCGCCCACCTGCCCGGCCTGACCGCCCTGACCTGCGGCAGCGTCAACAGCTTCCGCCGGCTCTCACCCCGCATGTGGTCCAGCGCCTACGCGGTCTACGGCCCCGACAACCGGGAGGCGGCCGTCCGCGTGTGCTCGCCGCTGGGCGAGAGCGGCGAGCCGAACCTGGAGCTGAAGCCGTCGGACTCCTCGGCCAACCCGTACCTGTCGCTCGGCGCGGTCATCCACGCCGGGCTCGACGGCATCCGCCGCAAGCTCGACCCGGGCGAGGCCGTGGACGTCGATCCCGACACCGTGCCGGACCGCTATCCCCGCCTGCCCGGATCCCTGGCGGAGGCGCTCGACGCGCTGGAGGCCGACGAGGTGCTCATGGAGGCGCTCGGGCCGTTGCGGCGCAGCGCGTACCTGGCGGTCAAACGTTCCGAGGCGGCCGCGTTCGCCGCCAAAGACGCCTCCTACGAGCTCTTCCACCACATGCGGGTGTTCTGACCGGCCGCCGGCCCCGCGCGGGCGGGGCCGGCGGGCGGCCTCAACGGACGGGCGGCCTCAGCGGACCGGGTGGCCCGCCATCCGCAGCGTCTCCTTGACGTCGCCGATCTTCAGCGTGCCGAAGTGGAACACGCTGGCGGCCAGCACGGCGTCGGCCCCGGCCTCGATCGCCGGCGGGAAGTCCTCCAGCCGGCCGGCCCCGCCGCTGGCGATCACCGGCACCCGCACCGCCGCGCGCACCGCGTGCAGCAGCTCCAGGTCGTAGCCGTCGAGGGTGCCGTCGCCGTCCATGGAGTTGAGCAGGATCTCGCCGACGCCCAGCTCCTCGCCGCGCGCCGACCACTCCACCGCGTCGATGCCGGTGCCGCGCCGGCCGCCGTGGGTGGTCACCTCGAACCCGCTGGGCATGCCCGGCGCCCGGCGGGCGTCGACCGACAGCACCACGCACTGCGCGCCGAACCGCCGCGACGCCTCGGTCAGCAGCTCGGGCCTGGCGATGGCCGCGGTGTTCAGGGACACCTTGTCGGCCCCGGCCCGCAGCAGCCGGTTGATGTCGTCGACCACGCGCACGCCGCCGCCCACGGTGAGCGGGATGAACACCTGCTCGGCGGTCCTGCGCACCACGTCGAGCATGGTCTCCCGCTCGCCCGACGAGGCGGTGATGTCGAGGAAGGTCAGCTCGTCGGCGCCCTCCTCGTCGTAGCGCCTGGCCAGCTCGACCGGATCTCCCGCGTCGCGCATGTTCTCGAAGTTGACGCCCTTGACCACACGCCCGGCGTCGACGTCGAGACAGGGGATCACTCTTACCGCTACGGTCATGCTCGCAGTGCCTCGATTTCGATCTCGACCAGCATTCGAGGGTCGACCAGCCCGGCGACCCTCACTCCTGTGCAGGCGGGCCGCACGTGCCCGAAGACTTCGTAGATGGCCCGGCCGACGAGGTCGAAGTGGCGCTGCTCCACCACGTAGTAGCGGACCATGACGACGTCCTCGCGGGTCAGGCCGCCGACCTCGACGGCGTCGAGCGCGATGTCGATGGCCGTCAGGCTCTGCCGGTAGGCGTCGCCGACGTGGCGTACCTCGCCGTCGATCGTGGCCGTGCACCCGGAGACGATCACGCGCTCTCCCACGACCACGGCGCGGGCGTAGCCGTACTTCTCCTCCCAGATGCCGCCCGAGAACACCCTCGGACCGGTGCTTTCCATGCTGACGCTCATTCCGCCCCCTCCCGGCGAAGCTAAACGCGTACCGCGGCCAGCGCGTCCTCCAGAGTGAACGCGTGAGCGTACAGGGCCCTGCCCACGATGGCTCCCTCCACTCCGTCCGGGACGAGAGAAGCCAGTGCCACCAGGTCGTCAAGACTGGACACTCCGCCACTGGCGATCACGGGCTTGTCGGTGTGTGCGCAGATCCGCCGGTAGAGGTCGAGATTGGGCCCCTGGAGCATGCCGTCCTTGGTCACGTCGGTGACGACGTAACGGGGGCAGCCGTCGGCCTCCAGGCGGTCGAGCACCTCCCACAGGTCGCCGCCCTCCTTCGTCCAGCCGCGGGCGGCCAGCGTGGTGCCGCGCACGTCGAGGCCCACCGCGATCCGGTCGCCGTGCTCGGCGATGATCTTCCGGCACCAGTCGGGGTTCTCCAGGGCGGCGGTGCCGATGTTGACCCGGCGGCAGCCGGTGGCCAGGGCGGCGGCCAGCGACTCGTCGTCGCGGATGCCGCCGGACAGCTCCACCTTGACGTCGAGCTTGCCGATCACCTCGCTGATCAGCTCCTTGTTGGAGCCCCTGCCGAACGCGGCGTCGAGGTCGACCAGATGGATCCACTCGGCGCCCGCCTCCTGCCAGGCCAGCGCCGCGGCGAGCGGCTCGCCGAAGCCGGTCTCGGTCCCGGCCTCACCCTGGACGAGGCGTACGGCCTGGCCATCGGCCACGTCCACGGCGGGAAGCAATACGAGCGACATTCAGGTCCTCCGGTCGAAAGCGAGGGTCACGACAACAGGTGCGAGCAGCAGGGAGAAGACGAACACGGCGAGGCTCACCGCCGGTGAGCCCCAGACCAGCCACACGATCGCCTGCACGATCAGGAAGCCGAGCGCCACCGCGACGTTCTGGGCGCGATGGCGGCGGGCGATCAGGCCGCCCTGCCGGGCGAACCTGACCGGGCGCGGGATCAGGCGGGCGGTCAGGGCGCGGCGCCGGGCGCGGCGCGCCTGCCGCTCCTCGTTGCGCCGGATCGCGCGCGCCCGCTCGGCCTCCCGCTCGGCCCGCCGGCGCGCCCGCTCCTTGCTCATACCGTCTCTAGCCAGTTCCTCAGCAGGGCGGCTCCGGCGTCGCCGGACTTCTCCGGGTGGAACTGGGTGGCCATGAGCGGGCCGTTCTCGGCGGCGGCCACGAACGGCACGCCGTGCTCGGCCCAGGTCACCACGGGCGCGGCGAAACCGGGGTCGGCAGGATGCAGCTCCCACTCGCGCACGCCGTAGGAGTGCACGAAGTAGAAACGGGTGGCGGCGTCGAGCCCGGCGAACAGCACGCTGTCAGCGGGCGCCTTGACCGTGTTCCAGCCCATGTGCGGCAGCACGGGCGCCTCCAGCCGCTCGACCGTGCCCGGCCACTCGCCGCAGCCCTCGGTCTCGACGCCGTGCTCGACGCCCCGGGCGAACAGGATCTGCATGCCGACGCAGATGCCCAGCACCGGACGACCGCCGGCCAGGCGGCGGCCGATGACCCGGTCGCCGTGGACGCCCTTGAGCCCGGCCATGCAGGCCGCGAACGCGCCGACGCCCGGCACGACCAGCCCGTCGGCGTTGAGCGCCGTGTCGAAGTCGGCGGTCACGGTGACGTCCGCGCCCACCCTGGCCAGGGCCCGCTCGGCCGAGCGCAGGTTGCCCGAGCCGTAGTCGAGCACCACGATGTTCTTGCTCACCACCACAACACCCCCGCCGTGATCGCCATCGCCGCGCCGAGCGCGCAGCACGCCGCGCCCACCTTGAGACCCTGCTTGGCCAGCGAGAAGACGCCTCCGGCGAGGAACAGCCCGAGGAACACCATCACGCCCGCGATGAGGTTGTCGGTCACAGCACGCCCTTGGTGCTCGGCACGCCCGAGGCGCGCGGGTCGAGCTCGGACGCCTCGCGCATCGCCCTGGCCAGCGCCTTGAACTGGGCCTCGACGATGTGATGGGCGTTGCGCCCGTACGGCACGTGCACGTGCAGGCAGATGGCCGCCTGGGCCACCAGCGACTCCAGGATGTGCCGGGTCATCGTCGTGTCGTAGTCGGGGCCGATCATCGGGGCCATGCCCTCGGGCTCGGTGTGCACGAGGTACGGCCGCCCGGACAGGTCGACCGTGACCTGGGCCAGCGACTCGTCCAGCGGGCACGACGCGCTGCCGAACCGCCGGATGCCGGACTTGTCGCCCAGCGCCTGGCGGAAGGCCGCGCCCAGCGCCAGCGCGGTGTCCTCGATCGTGTGGTGGGCGTCGATGTGCAGGTCACCCTCGGTCTTGACGGTCAGGTCGAACAGACCGTGCTTGCCGAGCTGGGCCAGCATGTGGTCGAAGAAGCCCACCCCGGTCGAGACGTCGACCAGGCCGGTGCCGTCGAGGCCCACCTCGACCAGGACCGAGGTCTCCTTCGTTGCCCGCTCCACGCGCCCTACGCGACTCACAGAACCTCCTCCATCGCGGCGCGGAAGGCCGCCATCTCCTCGCCGGTGCCGATCGACACACGCAGCCATTCTGGCGGGCCCACCTCGCGGATGAGCACGCCGCGTGCCAACAGCCCCTCCCACACCTTGCGCCGGTCGGGGAACCGCCCGAACAGCACGAAGTTGGCGTCGGAGTCGGCCACCGACAGCCCCTTGCCGCGCAGCCACGTGACCGTGGCGTCGCGCTCGGCGCGCAGCGCGTCGACCGTGCCGAGCAGCTCGGCGCGGTGGCGCAGCGCGACCCGCGCGGCCGTCTGGGTGAGCGTGGACAGGTGGTACGGCAGCCGCACCAGCAGCAGCGCCTGCACCACGGCCGGGTGCGCGGCCAGGTAGCCGAGGCGGGTGCCGGCCATGGCGAACGCCTTGGACATCGTGCGGGTGACGATCAGCCTCGGGTGGCGCGGCAGCAGCGTGAGCGCCGACGGAGTGCCCTGGCGGGCGAACTCGGCGTAGGCCTCGTCGATCACCACCACGCCCGGCGCGGCGGCCAGCACGGCCTCGATCGTCGACAGCGGCTGCGCGGTGCCGGTCGGGTTGTTGGGCGAGGCCAGGAAGACGATGTCGGGCCGGTGCTCCTCGATCGCCGCGACGGCCTTGCCGGGGTCGAGCGAGAAGTCGTCCTCGCGGACGGCGCTGATCCACTCGGTGCTGGTGCCGGTGGTGAGGATCGGGTGCATCGAGTACGACGGCTCGAACCCGATGGCGGTGCGGCCGTGGCCGCCGAAGGCCTGCAGGATCTGCTGGAGCACCTCGTTGGAGCCGTTGGCCGCCCACACCTGCTCGGGACTCAGCCCGTGGCCCAGGTAGGCGGCCAGGTCGGCACGCAGCTCGGTGGCGTCGCGGTCGGGGTAGCGGTTGAGCTCGCCGGCGTTCGCGGCGACGGCCTCGGCCAGGTCGGCGACCAGCGCGGGCGAGGGCGGATAGGGGTTCTCGTTGGTGTTGAGCCGGACCGGCACGTCGATCTGCGGCGCACCGTAGGGCGAGCGGCCCTTCAGGTCGTCGCGGATCGGCAGGTCGTCGAGCGTCACGTCGGCGGGCGTCACGTCGGTGGGGTTCACTCTGACTCCGTCGGGACTCGCCAGTCGAAGCGGGCGCGGATCGCGGCGCCGTGCGCCGGCAGGTCTTCGGCGTCGGCCAGCACCGACACGTGGGCCGCCGCGCGGGCCAGCGCGTCGCGGGTGTAGTCGACGACGTGGATGCCGCGCAGGAACGACTGCACCGAAAGGCCGCTGGAGTGGCAGGCGCAGCCGCCCGTGGGCAGCACGTGGTTGGACCCGGCGAGGTAGTCGCCGAGCGAGACCGGCGCGTAGGGGCCGACGAAGATCGCCCCGGCGTTGCGGACGCGGGCCGCGACCTCGGCCGCGTCGGCGGTGTGGATCTCCAGGTGCTCGGCCGCGTACGCGTCGACGACCTTGATGCCGTCGTCGATCGAGGAGACCAGCACGATGCCCGACTGGCGGCCGCCCAGCGCCTCGGTGATGCGCTCGGAGTGGCGGGTGGCCGAGACCTGGCCCGGCAGCTCCTTCTCGACCGCCTCGGCCAGCTCGGGGCTGGTGGTGACCAGGACGGCGGCGGCGATCGTGTCGTGCTCGGCCTGGCTGATCAGGTCGGCGGCGACGTGCACCGGGTCGGCGGTCTCGTCGGCCAGGATGGCGATCTCGGTGGGGCCGGCCTCGGAGTCGATGCCGATGCGGCCCTTGAGCAGGCGCTTGGCGGCGGCGACCCAGATGTTGCCGGGGCCGGTCACCATGGTCGCGGGCGGGCACTCCTCGGTACCGTAGGCGAACATGGCCACGGCCTGCGCCCCGCCCACGGAGTAGACCTCGTCGACGCCGAGCAGCGCGCACGCGGCCAGGATGGCGGGGTGGGGCAGCCCGCCGAACTCCTTCTGGGCCGGGCTGGTGACGGCCAGCGAGGCGACGCCCGCCTCCTGGGCCGGGACGACGTTCATGACCACGCTGGAGGGATAGACGGCACGGCCGCCGGGCACGTAGAGGCCCACGCGGTCGACCGGCACCCAGCGCTCGGTCACCGTGCCGCCGGGCACGACCTGCGTGGTGACGTCGGAGCGGCGCTGGGCGCGGTGGACCAGCCGGGCCCGCCTGATCGACTCCTCCAGTGCGACCCTGACCCGCGGGTCGAGCTCGTCGAGCGCCCGCCGGACGACATCGACGGGGACGCGGGTGGAGGCGATCTCGACACCGTCGAACCTGGCGGTCAGCTCCCGTACGGCTGCCGCCCCGCGATGGCGCACGTCGTCGCAGATGGGCCGCACCTTCTCCAGGGCGGCCTCGACGTCGAGCTCGGCGCGTGGCAGCACGTCGCGCAGGTCCGCAGGAAGGGAACCGCGCATGTCAATACGGGAAATCACCCTGACAGTCTACGGAGTCCGGGCCCCGGATCCGCTTCTGTCCAGAATGCGGGACGCAGGTTGGGACAGGTTACGGGGGCCGCGAGCGCGGCGTTCGCCGACACCGCGCTCGCGGCCACCAGAGCCCCGGACCGGGCCAAGCCGGGGCCGAGAGGCCGTGGCCGCCACGGGGGCGCGGTCACGGCCGGGGGAATGGCCTGGCCCCCTTCTGCCCGGCCCGCCAGGCGTCTAACACCCTGCGGCAAAGAAAACTCTGGGTGAGTTAAAAATAACCTTGCGGCCGTTTGCCCCGCTCGGCGCGGCGTAGGCGGTTCGTCATGCCTTTCGCATTACATGTCCATTATGTCCGCTCGCCTACCCTGGGCGGCATGGGACAGTGGCGAGCCCCCGGCGGCATCCTGGTGGAGGCGATCATCCTCGATGATCGTCCACTGCTGCGCGTCTCCCACCGCGTCAACGGCCGGACGTACCTGCGCGGCTACTGCAAGACCGTCTCCGAACTGGACGAACACGGCGTAGACCTCGGCGAGCTGGTGGAAGACACCCCGCTTGACCATTTGTAGACCCCGGCCCGCCACTGTCGATCAACCCCCCGGGGTACGGCATGATCCATGGTGGGGCTGCCGGCCTACGCGCCGATGATGGCCCAGCTGGGCACCCTGACCTCCGTCCAGGGCGAGGGCTGGGCCGTGGAGATGAAATGGGACGGCGTACGCGCCCTCGCCTACGTCGAAGGCGGCTCGGTCCGCCTGATGTCCCGTAACAACAAGGACATCACCCCCGCCTACCCCGAGCTGCAGCTCATGGCCGGCTCCACCGGCCGGCACGCGGCCGTGATCGACGGCGAGATCGTCGCCTTCGACGAGACCGGACGCCCCAGCTTCGCCGCCCTCCAGCCCCGCATGCACCAGCGCAACCCCGCCACCGTCGCCGAGCTCACCCGGGCGGTCCCGGTGACGTTCATGGCCTTCGACATCCTGCACCTCGACGACGACAGCGTGATCGGCCGCCCCTACCGCGAGCGCCGCGAGCTGCTGGAGGACACCCTGCGGCCCGGCTTCCGCTGGGAGGTGCCGGTGTGGTTCGCCGACCACGCCGACCGCGCCTTCGACTCCTCCCGCCAGCTCGGGCTCGAAGGGATCGTCTGCAAGCGGCTCGGCTCCCCCTACCGGCCCGGCCGGCGCAGCGGCGAATGGACCAAGGTCAAGAACGTCAGCGCCGCCGAGGTCGTCATCGGCGGCTGGCACCCCGGCGGCGGACGGCGGTCCGGCATGATCGGCTCGCTGCTGCTCGGCGCGTACGACCCGCGCGGCCGCCTGCTCTACGTCGGGCACGTCGGCACCGGCTTCACCCAGCAGATGCTGCGCGACCTCCAGGACCTCCTCGCGCCCCTGGAGCGCCCCGGCCCGCCCTTCGACGAGCCCGTCCCGCGCGAGCACGCCCGCCACGCCCGCTGGGTCGAACCCCGCGTCGTCGGCGAGGTCCAGTACGCCGAGGTCACCGGCGACGGCCGCCTGCGCCACCCCTCCTGGCGCGGCCTGCGCCCCGACCGCGAACCTGGCGACGCCAGCACCGCCGAGTTCCTCGCCCAGGGGGACGCCGCGGCGGGCTGACACCGCACGCAGAGGACATGGCGCGACACGTCCTGCTTGGCCACGGTAAGCGATGAAGTCATGACTTATAGTGATCGAAATCGCTTCGGACCGCTCAAGGGGACATCGTGTCGAAGACCCTGGTCACCACGCTGGCCGCGCTCGCCGGCATCTCGCTCGCCACCGCGCTCACCACCGCGCCCGCCACCGCCGAGCCGCCGCCGCTCAAGGCCCCCGCGCAGAGCCCCGCCCAGAGCCCCGCCCAACGCCCTGCGCAGAGCCTTGCCCAGAGCCCTGCCAAGGCCCGGAGCCGGGACCGTAGTCCGGGCGCCGCGTCGTCGCCGCTCATGCGCCCCGGACGCGCCGCCCGGTACTGGACGCCCGGCAAACAGGCCAAGGCCAAGGCCGTCGCCCTCCCCCTCAGCACGACCGGCCACGACACGGCCGGCCCCAGCGCGGCCGACCACAGCGGGGCCGACCACAGCGCGGCCGAGCGGCGCAGCGTGCCGGGCGCCAAACGGCTCACCCCCGGCGGCGACACCAACGGCTACGCCCCCGTGAACCGGCCGTACACCGCCGACGGCAACAGCCGCGTCACCGGCCGCCTGTTCTTCGTCAACGCCACCGGCCGCGACGACTCCTGCAGCGCCTCCGTCGTCCGCTCGGCCAGCAGGCTGCTGGTCATCACCGCCGCCCACTGCGTCTACAGCAGCCCCGACGGCTCCGCGTCCGGCACCTGGCACACCAACTTTGCCTTCGTCCCCGCCTACGACGGCCGCGCCGCCACCGCCGCGCAGCGCGAGCCGTACGGCAGATGGGGCGGACGGCGCGCCTGGAAGCCCGACGCCTACACCGGACGCACCGGCGGCGACTGGAACTCCGTCTACGACGTCGCGCTCGTCGAGGTCGGCGGCAGGAACCGCACCCTGCAGGACACCGTCGGCGCCCTCACCCCCCTGCGCAACGAGGGCGGCCGCTTCACCATCGCCACCTCCGGCTACCCCGGCGTGCTCGGCCGCCGCCCCTACGACGGCCGCGACCAGCTCTGGTGCCTCGGCCGCACCCAGCAGGCCCGCGGCGAGAACACCACCGGCGACATGCTCGCCGCCCGGCTGGCCGGCACCGGCGACCCGGCCGGACGGATGGAGACCTACAACTGCCACCTGGCCAAGGGCCACAGCGGCGGGCCGTGGGTCGTCCGCGGCAGCGACGACCTGGTCGGCGTGCTGTCGGCCGGCAAGGAGGACGGCGAGCCCGACGGCAACTCCGTCGCCAACGCGCTCAACCAGGAGAGCTACGGCGCGATCGTCCGCCAGGCCGACCCCCAGGGCGTCTACGACTCCCTCTCCCTCAACGCCGCCGGCCCCTCCTCGCCCGTCCGCCGCGGCGGCACCGCCACCGTCACCGCGACCGTCACCATGCGCGGGCTCATGGCCGCCGCCCAGGTGCCCGTCACCCTCACCCTCCCGCCCGGCGCCACCCTGACCTCCGTCAACGGCGCCACCTGCCGCCACGGCGACCACCGGGCCGAATGCGTGATCGACGTCATCCACCCCGGCCGGCCGGTGCGCATCTCCGCCAAGGTCGCCGTCGGCCGCGACGCGGACGCCACCCTGCCGGTCACCATGCACGTCACCTCCACCCGCCTCGACCCCGCCCAGCGCGACAACTCCGCCGTCCTGCGCCTGCGCACCGCCACCGGCTAGGACGCGGCCGGCGCCGGCTCCCGCAGCGTCCGCGCCAGCAGCCAGGCCAGCACCGGGAAGGCGATCAGGCAGGCCAGCGCCGTCCTGAGCGAGGCGGCCTCGGCGAGCGCGCCCACCAGCGGGCTGGTCAGGCCGCCCACGCTCACCGCCAGCCCCAGCGTGACGCCGCTCGCCGTGCCCACCCGGTTCGGCAGGAAATCCTGGCCCAGGGTCACGTGCAGGGAGAACGGGACGTACAGGGCGACCGACGACGCGGCGACGAAGACGTAGACCAGCGGACCCGGCGCCAGCACCACCCCGGCCACCGCCGGCACCGCCGCCGCGTACGCCACCCGCATCGCCGGCACCCTCCCCCACCGGGCCGCCAGCCGGCCGCCCAGCACCGTGCCCGCCGCCCCGCCCGCGAACAGCACGAACAACGCCACCGCGCCCGCCGCGCCGCCGCCCACGTACAGGGCCACGAACGCGCTCAGACCGACGTACACCACCGACCGGAAGACGATCACCGACGTCAGCCGGGCGAACCCCGGCCAGTCGTCACGGCCCGCCGCCCGCACCGCCGGACGCGCCCCGCCCCGGCCGCCCGCCAGGGCCCGCACCGCCGGGAGCGTCAGCGCCGCCCCCAGCACCGCCGGCGCCGCCAGCAGCGGCGAGGCCCCCAGCCCCCACGCCGACAACAGCGGCGTCACCAGCACCGGCGCCGAGGCGAACCCCAGCGTCCCGCCCAACGAGAACCAGCTCATCGGCACATGGCCGCCCTCACTGGCGATCCTGGCCAGCCGCGCCGACTCCGGATGGTAGGCGGCCACCCCCAGCCCCGACACCGCCGCCGCCAGCCACGTCACCGCGTACGACCCCGTCACCCCCGCGCACGCCACCCCCGCCCCGGCCACCACCGTGGCCGACGGGATCAGCCACGGCATCCGCCACCGGTCCGTCAGCAGCCCGAAGACCGGCTGCACGACCGACGACGACAACGTGGCCGCCAGCACGATCCCCGACACCGCCACATAGCCGTACCCCCGCCCGGACACCAGGAACGGCACCAACGCGGGCACCGCGCCCTGGTAGAAGTCCACGCACGCATGCCCCGCCGCCAGCGACCGGATCCTGTTCACGCCACCGATGATGTCCCTGGCCCGGCTTGGCCTGCTTCCGATAAAATGCCAATCTATGCCGAATATCCGCCACACCCCCGTGGCACCCACCGGCCGCCGCCCCCTGGCGCCCGGCACGGGCATCGACGCCCACCGGCACGACACCCACCAGATCGCCTACGCCTGCGCCGGAATGCTCTCCGTCACCACCGACGCCGGCACCTGGGTCGCCCCCGCCAACCGCGCGATCTGGGTGCCCGCCGGCACCGTGCACGAACACCGCGCCCACGGCAGCACCGACCTGCGCCTGGTCGGGCTCACCGGCAACCCGCTCGGGCTCGACCGGCCCGCCGTGCTCGCCGTCGGGCCGCTGCTGCGCGAGCTCGTCATGGCCTACACCGACGACGACGCCCCCGTGGGCGAGGAGCGCGAACGGCTGCTCGCCGTCCTGCTCGACCGGCTCAGACGCGCCCCCGAGCAGCCCTTCCACGTGCCCGCCGCCCGCGACCCGCGCCTGGCCGCCGTCTGCGCCGCGCTGCACGACGACCCCGCCGACGGGCGTACCCTCGCCACCCTCGCCGCCCTGGCGGGCACCAGCGAGCGCACGCTCGCCCGGCTGTGCCGCCGCGAGCTCGGCATGAGCTTCCCCCAGTGGCGCACCCAGCTCCGCCTGCACCAGGCGTTGCTGCTGCTGGCCGACGGCCTGCCGGTGACGGTGGTCGCCCATCGCTGCGGCTGGGCCTCGGCCAGCGCGTTCATCGACGTCTTCCGGCGGGCGCTCGGGTACACGCCGGGCCGCGCCTTTACAATGTAGATTCGCTACACTTGTCAGACGTGAGCAAAACGAAAGGCAAGGGCGGCGGCACCCCGGCCACCATGGCGCTGACCAAGGCCAAGGCCGACTTCACGCTCCACCCCTACGACCACGACCCGGGCGCCCAGGCCTACGGCGAGGAGGCGGCCGACGCGCTCGGCGTGCCCTACGACCGCATCTTCAAGACGCTGGTCGCCGAGACCGAGAGCGGCCTCGCGGTGGCGGTCGTGCCGGTGTCGGGCAAGCTCGACCTCAAGGCCCTGGCCGCGGCGCTGGGCGGCAAGCGGGCCGCCATGGCCGACGCGGCCAAGGTCGAGCGGGTGACCGGCTACGTGGTGGGCGGCATCAGCCCGCTCGGCCAGCGCAAGCAGCTTCCCACCGTGGTCGACTCCTCGGCGCTCGACCACGAGACGATCTACTTCTCGGCCGGCCGGCGCGGGCTCCAGATCGAGACCGCCCCCGACAACCTGATCACCCTCACCCGCGCGGCCACCGCCCCCATCGGCAAGGCCGGCTGAGCGTCCCGCCCGAAGGCTACCGGGAGCGGTGGCGCGGGCGGCGGAAGGACGGGTCGGGCGGGCCCTGCCCGAGCAGCCACTCGAACAGCCGCCGGTGGTGCCGGAAGAACGCGCGCTCGCCCTGCCGCTTGTTCTTCTTCTTGTCCTCCTCCTGCGCCTCGGCCTCCTTCAGGCCGGGCGTGAACCCGCCGCCGAACCGGCCCATGTCCGGCCCGGGGAAGCCCCTCGGCTCGGTGTTGCCCAGGGCCTGCTGCATCGACTCGACCCAGATCGGGCCGGGCAGCGACGCGCCCTGCACGGCGCCGTAGTACTGGTCGCCGATCTGCACGCCCTGGAGCGGGTAGCGGTAGGAGCCCCGGATGTCGCCGAGGCTCACCGCCGCCGCCAGGTCCGGCGTGTACCCGGCGAACCAGGCCGAGGTGTAGCCGTTGTTGGTGCCGGTCTTGCCGGCGGCCGGGCGGCCGATGCTCTGCCCCTGCATGGTGCCCTTGTCGAACACCCCGGACAGGACGTGGTTGACGGCGTCGGCGACCGGCCGTTCCATGACCTGCTCGCAGGACGGCGGCACGTGCGCGCGCCGGCCGCTCCGGTCGGTGATCTCCACGATCGCCAGCGGCCGGCAGTGCACGCCGCGCGCCGCGAACGTGGCGAAGGCCCCCGCGACCGTCACCGGGTCCATCTCGTTGACGCCCAGCGTGAACGTCGGCACCTCGCGCAGCGGCCTGCCGTCGGCCCGCACCGCCCCGAGCGCCCTGGCCGTCTTGACCACGTTGCAGAGCCCGACCTTGCGCTCCAGCATCATGTAGAAGATGTTCACCGACTTCCAGGTGCCGGTCTCGATGCTGTGCGGGCCGCCCGAGCCCTCGCCGCTGGCGTTGAGTATGCGCGTTTCGGGGTCGTTCACCGGCCGGCCGGCGCAGTTGCGGTAGCCCTGCGCGGGCACCAGCTCCCCCGGCGTCTGGAAGCCGTCGCCGAACCGCCAGCCCTGCTGCAACGCCGTGGCCAGGGTGAAGACCTTGAACGTCGAGCCCGCCTGGAAGCCCTGGCCGCCGCCGTGCGCCACGTCGGCGGCCAGGTTGAAGGTGGTCCTCGGGCCGTTCTTCTTGTTGCCGCGGTTGCGGCCGAACTCCTTGCTGGCCGTCATCGCCCTGATCCGGCCGGTGCCGGGCTCGATCATGGCCTCCGCGGCGACCTCGCTGTCCTCCGGCGAGACGTGCCGCCGGATCGCGCGCTCGGCCGCGCGCTGCGCGACCGGGTCGAGGCCGGTCCTGATCACCAGGCCGCCCCTCGCCATCCTGGCCCGCCGCTCGGCCGGGGTGTTGCCGAACGCCGGGTTCGACAACATCTCGTTCTGGACGTACAGGCAGTAGTAGGGGTACGCGCTCTGCCCGCAGCCGCCCGGCTCGGGCCGCAGCCGCAGGGCCAGCGGCGTGCTCTTGGCGGCGCTCGCCTGGGCCTGCGTGATCAGCTTGAGCCCGGCCATCCGGTCCAGCACGAGATCGCGCCGCTCCTTCAGCCGCGCCTGGTGCGAGCGGCCGAGCGAGGGATCGGTCGAGTACGGCATCCGCACCGCCCCCGCCAGCGTGGCCGCCTGGGTCAGCGTCAGCCTGGAGGCGGTGGTGGAGAAGAAACGCCGGGCCGCCGCCTCCACGCCATGGGCGCCCGCGCCGAAGTAGGCGATGTTGAGGTAACGCTCAAGGATCTCGTCCTTGCGGTACTTGTGTTCCAGTGCCATCGCGTACCGCAGTTCGGTGATCTTGCGGGCCAGGTTGGGGGCGCGCGCCTTGTCCCGTTCTGCGCCGCTACGAGCGCTCTCGACGAGGATGTTCTTGACGAGCTGCTGCGTCAGCGACGAACCGCCCTGCCGGATGCCGCCCGCCTGCGTGTTGGTGAGCAGTGCCCGCAACGTGCCCCGGACGTCGAGGCCGCCGTGCTCGTAGAAGCGGGCGTCCTCGATGGCCACGATGGCCTTGCGCATCAGGGGCGCCACGGCCCCGAGCGGCACGGCCGTCCTGTTGGCCTCGTAGAACTGGGCGAACTGCCTGCCGTCCTTGTCCAGCAGCCTGGTCACCTGCGCCAGGGGCTCCTCGCGGGGCGCGGGCGGCAGGTCGACGAAGGTGTCGGCGACGTTCTTGGCGGCCAGGCCGCCGCCGCTCACCACGGGAACGGCCAGTGCCGCCGCCAGCACCCCGCCGAGCGCCCCCGCCATGGCGAGGCCACCGATGGATCTGAGTACGGTCACGCAGATGATCTGCAACCAGCAGATCATCGGCAAACGCCCACTTCCTCGGTCTTTACCGTTCTCTTCGGATGTTCAGACCAAGCGAGGCGAACTGCTCGTACGGCCGGTGGTAGCCGCGCTCGATGTGGTGCACGCCGCGCAGCGTGGACGTGCCGTCGGCCACCGCCGCGGCCAGCACGGCCGAGAACCCGGCCCTGATGTCGGGCAGCGTCACGTCGGCGCCCTTGAGCTTGGAGACCCCGCGCACCACGGCCGAGTGCCGGGCGTTGGTGTCGTGGTAACGGCAGGCCGGCCCGCCCAGGCACTGGTCGAACACCTCGATCTCGCAGCCCATCCGCTGCAGCGCGGGCACGTAGACCAGGCGGTTCTCGAAGACCGTCTCGTGCAGCACCGACATGCCCTGGCTCTGCGTGAACAGCACCATGAGCGGCGTCTGCCAGTCGGTCATGAAGCCGGGGTGGGTGTCGGTCTGCACGGCCGCCGAGCGCAGGCCCTCGGGCGGGGCGGTGGCGCACAGGTACTCGTCGTTGATGTCGAACCGGGCGCCCATCCTGGCCAGCGTGGTGATCGCGGTGACCAGCCGGTCCTGGGGGCAGCCGTGCACGCGCACCTCTCCCCCGGTGACCAGCCCGGCAGCCAGGTAGGAGAACGCCTCGATGCGGTCGCCGGTCAGCCAGGTGGAGGCGCCGCGCAGGTGGTCGACGCCCTCGATGACGATCCGGCGGTCGGGCGACAGCTCGATCCGGGCGCCCATGCGCTGCAGGAACAGCGCCAGCTCCACCACCTCGGGCTCCATGGCGGCGTTCTTCAGCACGGTCTTGCCCTCGGCCAGCACCGCCGACATGAGGATCGTCTCCGTCGCCCCCACGCTGGGGTACGGCAGTTCGAGCCGGGCCCCGTTGAGCCGTTTGGCCTTGGCGGAGATGCCGGCGTCCCCCACCTCCACCTCGGCCCCCATCGAGCGCAACGCCTCCACGTGGAAGTTCACCGGCCGCCGCCCGATCGGGTCGCCGCCGACCAGCGGGACGAACGCCTCCCCCGCCAGGTGCAGCAACGGCCCGAGCATGAGGATGGGGATGCGGTTGAGCCCGGTGAACGCGTCGGGCACCCGCGGCCTGATCTCCGCCCCGCGCTCGATGCGGATCTCGGAACCGGCGATCTCGACGTGGATGCCGAGCGCCTCCAGCATCGCCGCGGTGATGCCCACCTCGCCCACGTCGGGGGCGTTGTGGATGCTGCTCTCGCCGTTGCCCAGCATGGCGGCGACCATGTGCTTGGACACACCGTTCTTGGAGCCCCGTACGACGACGTCCCCGCGGAGGGGGCCGGAGGGCTCGATCAGCCAGACCTCTTCTGCAATCACGAAGCGAGCCTAACCGGGAGATACCATCGAGCAGGTTCGGATGCAGTTGTGAGGGGGAATGGCGTGACGAGGGAAGTACGCGCTTTTGCGGTAACTGTCCTCATACTCGCCACTCTCGGGGTCGCCGCCGGGCTGAGCTGGTCCGCGATCTCGCCGCGGGCTCCGTACCAGGTGACCGATCATGGCCTGGTGCTGGCCGACCTCACCACGCAGGCGCTGATCGCGGCCGACGGCTGGTTCGCGGTGATCACGGGCGCGCTGGGGCTGCTCTGCGGCGGTCTGGCCTGGTTCGCCGGACGGCGCTGGATGCTGGCGGTGCTGCTCGGGTTGTGCGCGGGCGGGGTGGCGGGCAGCTTCCTCACGTTGTGGGCCGGGTCCACGTTCACGGTCGGCGCGGTGGTGGTGGAGGCCGCGGCCGAGCCCGGGGTGCGGATCGTCCCCGGGGCGCTGAAGCTGACCGCCGAAGGGGTGCTGGTGGCCTGGCCGCTGCTCGCGGTCGGCCTGTTCGGGCTGCTGGAAGGCATGCACGGCTACCGCGAGTCGCCGCTGCGGCACCCGTACGGGATCGAGCCCTAGACCGGCGGCCTGCGCAGGCCGTGGCCGGTGGCCTGCTCGAACGCGCGGGCCACGCGCAGCACCCTGGCGTCGGCGAACGGCCGCCCGACGATCTGCACCCCGACCGGCAGCCCCTCGGGCGTGAACCCGGCCGGCACCGAGACCGCCGGCGCGTGCAGCACGCTGATCCAGTACGCCGAGCGCATCCAGGCCAGGTAGTCGGGCAGCGGCTCGCCGTTGATCTCGCTCACGTGCGGCTGCTCCACCGGGAACGGCGGCACCTGGCTGACCGGCGCGATCAGCACGTCGTAGGTGTCGAAGAAGCCGGCCATGCGCTGGTAGAGGCCGCTGCGCAGCCGTTCGGCGCGGGCCAGGTCGGCGCCGGTGACCGTGCGGCCCCGCTCGACGTTCCAGCTCGTGTTGGGGCCGAGGCCGGTCAGGTCGCCGAAGGACAGCGCGTAGTACCAGGCGCGGTAGATCCGGAAGGCGTCCTCGGCGTCGGACAGGTCGAGCTCGACCTGCTCCACGTGCGCCCCCAGCTTCTCGAACACGGCCGGCGCCGTCGCGGTCACCGCGGCCGTGCGCGGGTCGACCGGCAGCCCGCCCAGGTCGGGGCTCCACGCCACCCGCATCCCGCGTACCCCCTCCTCGGGCTCGGGCGTGAACCTCTCCTTGATCGCGAACGGCGAGCGGGCGTCGAACCCGGCGACGGCCCCGAGCATCAGCGTGAGGTCGTCGACCGTGCGCGCCATCGGCCCCGGCACGGCCAGCGTGTACCAGGCGGCCGTGTCGGAGGGGTCGGGGACGCGCCCCGGCGTGGGGCGCAGGCCCACGACGTTGCAGAACGAGGCGGGGTTGCGCAGCGAGCCGCCCATGTCGGAGCCGTCGGCCAGCGGCACCATGCCGGTGGCCAGGGCCGCCGCGGCCCCGCCGCTGCTGCCGCCGGCCGACCTGGTGAGGTCGTAGGGGTTCCTGGTGGCACCGAAGACCTCGTTGACGGTGTGCGAGCCGGTGCCGAACTCGGGCGTGTTGGTCTTGCCGATCGTGATCGCCCCGGCGGCGCGCAGGCGGCGCACGATCAGGTCGTCCTTGTCGGGGACGTTCCGCGCGAACAGCGGCGAACCGTACGTGGTGCGGATGCCCGCGGTGTCCACCAGGTCCTTGTGGGCGACCGGGACGCCGTGCAGCGGCCCCTCGGGCTCGGCCGCGTCGGCCGCCTTGGCCGCCTCCAGCGCCCGCTCGGCCACCAGCGTCACGATGGCGTTGACCTGGGGGTTGACCTGCTCGATGCGGTCGAGGTGGGCCTGGAGCAGCTCCACGGCGCTCACCTGCCCGGCCCTGATCAGGCGGGCCATCTCGGTCGCGGTCAGGTAGTGCAGTTCGCTCACCCTGCGATCCTGCCCCACCCGCGCGCCGGGACACGACGGCGACCTTTGCCCACCTCTCCCGCCCGCCTTGGCACCCGCCCACAAGACGGGCCGAGAAGCCCCGGCGCGGTCAGGCGCCGGGGCGGGCCGGGCCCAGGTGGCTCCGGAGGGTCAGGCGCCCAGGCAGGCCGGGCCGAGGAGTTGCTTGAGGTCGCCCATCAGCGCCGGTGACGGCGACACCCGGAGGCGGTCGTCGACCCGCATGACGGTGGTCTTCGGCCCGTTGTGCACCTGGAGGTGCACCTCCGAGGTGCCCGGGTGCGTGGTGAGGATCTCCTTCAGCCGCCCGACCACCGGCGGAGTGCACCGGGTCAGCGGCAGGCTCACCAGCAGCGGCCCGCCCGCCTCCTGGGTCAGGTCGGGCGCGGTCACCTCCATGGCGATGATCTTCGCGACGTCCTCGCGCTTGTCGATGCGCCCCTTGACGAAGACGATCGCGTCTTCGGCCAGGATCGTCGAGCACAGCTGGTACGCCGACGGGAAGATCATCACCTCGATCGCGCCTTCGAGGTCCTCGAGCTGGGTGAGCACCCACGTGTCACCCTTCTTGGTGACCTTGCGCTGCACCCCGCTCAGGATGCCGCCCAGCGTCACCACGTGCCCGTCGGCCCGGCTCTCGTCCTGGACGGCGGCGATCGAGCAGTCGGCCCCGGCGGCCAGGATGTGCTCCACGCCGAACAGCGGGTGGTCGGAGACGTAGAGGCCGAGCATCTCCCGCTCGAACTGCAGCAGCGTGTTCTTGTCCCACTCCCCGACCGGGATCTGCACGTCGAAGGTCTGGTCCTCGCCGCCGTCGATCGCGCCGAACAGGGAGTCCTGGCCGATGGCCTCGTTCTTCTTGATGTCGATGATCGCGTCGACGGCCTGCTCGTGCACCATGACCAGGCCCTTGCGCACGTGGCCGAGCGAGTCGAAGGCCCCGGCCTTGACCAGCGACTCGATCACGCGCTTGTTGCACACGATCGCGGGCACCTTGCGCAGGAACTCCTTGAAGTCGGCGAAGCGGCCCTTGGACTTGCGCGCCGAGATGATGCCGTCGACGACGTTGCCGCCGACGTTGCGCACCGCCGACAGGCCGAAGCGGATGTCGGTGCCGCGCGGGGTGAAGTCGAAGTCGGAGTCGTTGACGTCGGGCGGGAACACCTTGATGCCCATGCGGCGGCACTCGTTGAGGTAGAGGGCCGACTTGTCCTTGTCGTCCTTGACGCTCGACAGCAGCGCCGCCATGTACGCGGCCGGGTGGTTGGCCTTGAGGTAGGCCGTCCAGTAGGAGACCAGGCCGTAGGCCGCCGAGTGGGCCTTGTTGAAGGCGTAGTCGGAGAAGGGCAGCAGGATGTCCCAGAGCGTCTTGACGGCGTCGGAGGAGTAGCCGTTGTCCTTCATGCCGCTCTCGAAGGACTCGAACTGTTTGTCCAGCTCGGCCTTCTTCTTCTTGCCCATCGCCCGGCGCAGCAGGTCGGCTTTGCCGAGCGAGAACCCGGCGACCTTCTGCGCGATGGCCATGACCTGCTCCTGATAGACGATCAGGCCGTAGGTCGTGTCGAGGATCTCGGCCAGCGACTCCTTGAACTCGGGATGGATCGGGGTGATCTCCTGCTGGCCGTTCTTGCGCAGGGCGTAGTTGGTGTGGGAGTTGGCGCCCATCGGGCCGGGACGGTAGAGGGCGCCGACGGCCGAGATGTCCTCGAAGTTGTCGGGCTTCATCAGCCGCAGCAGCGAGCGCATGCCGCCGCCGTCGAGCTGGAACACGCCCAGCGTGTCGCCCCTGCCCAGCAGCTCGTACGTCTTGCGGTCGTCGAGCGGCAGCTTCAGCAGGTCGATCTGCTCGCCGGTGGTGCCCTCGATCATCTTCAGGCAGTCGTCGATGATCGTGAGGTTGCGCAGGCCCAGGAAGTCCATCTTCAGCAGGCCGAGCGTCTCGCAGGTCGGGTAGTCGAACTGCGTGATGATCGCGCCGTCGGAGTCGCGGCGCATGATCGGGATGTGATCGGTGATCACCTCGCGGGACATGATCACGCCGGCGGCGTGCACGCCCGTCTGCCTGATCAGGCCCTCCAGGCCCTTGCCGAGGTCCATCGTCGCCTTGACGTCGACGTCTTCCTCGTAGAGGCGGCGCAGCTCGCCGGCCTCGTTGTAACGCGGGTGGTCCTTGTCGAAGATGCCCGACAGCGGGATGTCCTTGCCCATCACGGCCGGCGGGAACGCCTTGGACACCTTGTCGCCCAGCGCGTAGGGATAGCCCAGGACGCGACCGGCGTCCTTGATGGCGGCCTTCGCCTTGATGGTGCCGAACGTGGCGATCATGGCGACCTTGTCGGCGCCCCACTTCTCGGTCACGTAGCGGATCACGTCGCCGCGCCTGCGCTCGTCGAAGTCGATGTCGACGTCGGGCATGGAGACGCGGTCGGGGTTGAGGAAGCGCTCGAAGATCAGGCCGTGCGGGAGCGGGTCGAGGTCGGTGATGCCCATCGCGTACGCCACCAGCGAGCCGGCCGCCGAGCCACGGCCAGGGCCGACCGGGATGCCGTTCTGCTTGGCCCACATGATGAAGTCGGCGACCACGAGGAAGTAGCTCGGGAAGCCCATCTGCTCGATGATGCCGATCTCGTAGTCGGCCTGCCGCTTGTGCTCGGCGTCGTAGCCCTCCGGCCAGCGGCGGTCCATGCCCTCCCAGACGGTCTTGCGGAAGAACTCGCTCTCCGTCATGCCGTCGGGGATGGGGTAGGTGGGCATGAGGTTCTTGAACTCGAAGAACCCGGCCGGATCGACCTTCTCGGCCACCAGGAGCGTGTTGCGGCAGCCCTCGGCCCACAGGTCGGAGGAGTCGACGGCGCGCATCTCGTCGGCGGTCTTGATGTAGTAGCCGGAGCCGTCGAAGCGGAAGCGGTCGGGATCGGACAGCTGCTTGCCGGTCTGGATGCACAGGAGGGCGTCGTGGGAGGCGGCGTCGGACTCGTAGGTGTAGTGGGAGTCGTTGGTCACCAGCGGCGGGATGGCGAGCTCTTTGCTGATGCGGGTCAGGCCGTCGCGGACCCGGCGCTCGATGTCGAGGCCGTGGTCCATGATCTCCAGGAAGAAATTGTCCTTGCCGAAGATTTCCTGATATTTCGCGGCGGCCTTGAGCGCCTCGTCGTACTGGCCGAGCCGCAGCCTCGTCTGCACCTCGCCCGACGGGCAGCCGGTGGTGGCCATCAGGCCGTCGGCGTGCTCGGCCAGGATCTCGGCGTCCATGCGGGCCCACTTGCGCACGAAGCCCTCGGTGTAGGCGCGCGAGCTGAGCTTCATCAGGTTGTGCAGGCCGGTCTTGTTGCGCGCCCAGATCGTCATGTGGGTGTAGTAGCCACCCGCCGAGACGTCGTCCTTCTTCTGGTGCGGCTCGCCCCACAGCACGGGCTTCTTGTTGTGCCGCAGCTCCGGCGCGACGTAGGCCTCGATGCCGATGATCGGCTTGATGCCGGCGCCCGTCGCCTGCCGGTAGAAGTCGTACGCGCCGTGCATGTTGCCGTGGTCGGTGATCGCGATGGCGGGCATGCCCAGGTCGCCGACCTGTTTGAACATCTGCTTGAGCCGGGCGGCCCCGTCGAGCATGGAGTATTCGGTGTGCACATGCAGATGGACGAACGAGTCGCTGGACGACATGGAGCGGCGCCTCCCCGGGTCTGGATGCGATGGTGCGCTCCGACTCTAGTGGGCCGGACCGACATCCCGGAGCCGCCTCGCGCGCCCCGCGGGACCGGCGCGCCGGAAGCGTCGCGGCCACCGGCCTCGATATCGTCTCCCTCACTCAAAGTAATGAAGGAGACACCGGGTGCGCACGCAGTCCGACGAGGGGTACAGCCACGCGCTGGGCAACCGCCAGATCCAGATGATCGCGATCGGCGGCGCGATCGGGGTCGGCCTCTTCCTCGGCGCGGGCGGCCGCCTGGCCGCCACCGGGCCCGCGCTCGTGCTCTCCTACGCCACCGCCGGGCTGGCCGCCTTCTTCGTCATGCGGGCGCTCGGCGAGCTGGTGCTCTACCGCCCGGCCTCGGGCTCGTTCGTCGAGTACGCGGGCGAGTTCATCGGCCCGTGGGCGGCCTTCGCCAGCGGCTGGATGTACTGGGTCAACTGGGCCTTCACCGGCATCGCCGAGCTGACCGCCATCGCCGCGTACGTCCATTACTGGGCCGGCGGCTTCCCCCAGTGGCTGACCGCGCTGCTCGCGCTGGGGTTCGTGCTGGTGGTCAACCTGCTGTCGGTCCGCCTGTTCGGCGAGCTGGAGTTCTGGTTCGCGATGCTGAAGGTGCTGGCCATCGTGATCTTCCTGGTGGTCGCGCTGGTGCTGGTGGTCTTCGCCGTCGGCGAGGCCGGGCCGCAGAACCTGGTCGCGCACGGCGGCTTCTTCCCCACCGGCTTCCCGCTGGTGCTGATGAGCCTGCAGTCGGTGGTGTTCGCCTACGCCTCGATCGAGCTGGTCGGCATCACCGCCGGCGAGACCGCCCGGCCGCACGAGGTCATGCCGCGGGCGATCAACGGCGTGATCTGGCGCATCGCGATCTTCTACGTGGGCTCGGTGCTGCTGCTGGCGATGGTCCTGCCCTGGACGTCCTACAGCGCCGGCACCTCGCCGTTCGTCACGTTCTTCGCCGGACTCGGGGTGCCCTGGGCGGCCGACGCGATGAATCTCGTGGTGATCACGGCCGCGCTCTCGTCCTGCAACTCGGGCCTGTACGCCACCGGGCGCATCCTGCGGTCGATGGCCACCAAGCGGGAGGCCCCCGCCTTCGCCGCCGCGCTCAGCTCCCGGCACGTGCCGATCGGCGGGATCGTGTTCACCGCGGCCATGTTCCTCGGCGGCGTGGGGCTGTTCTACTACCTGCCCGAGCGTGCCTTCAACATCGCCACGGCGGTCGCCTCGCTGGGGGTGATCACCACGTGGGGGGTGCTGGTCTACTGCCAGACCCGGCTGCGCGCCACCGGGCACCGGTCGGCGTTCCCGATGCCGGGCTCGCCGTACACCAACTGGCTGACGCTCGGGTTCCTGGCGCTGGTGATCCTGCTGATGCCGTTCGCCGACCGCGATCAGCGGGTGGCCTTCTTCCTCATCCCGGCCCTGGTCGCGGGCATCGCGCTCGGCTGGCTGGTGGTACGCCGCCGGCGCCGGCCGCGGGAGGCCGCGCACGAGGCGGGTTAGTCTCGTCCGGGCAGGAGTCGCCGCTCGGGGGAGGCCACACTGGACAAGCTGGACGACACACTCGATCCCGCGCTCGGTCAGACGGCAACCGCCGTCCCCGTCGCCGGGCCGCCGGACACCACCGGTCCCGAGCCAGCCACTGTGCCTGCCATCGGGCCCGCCACCGTGACCGCCACCGTGACCGCCGTCGAACCCTGGGCCCCGGTCGGGGTCGGTGCGGAGCGGCGGCGGCGGAAGGTCTGGCGGGTCGCGGCGGCGGCAGCGGCGGCGGGAGCCGTGCTCGCGCTGATCGGCGTGCCGCTGGGCGTCTACCCGAAGCTCGCCTGCGCCGTGCTCTCCCCCGGCTGCGGGCCGCTCCAGGAGCCGCGCGGCAACCTGCCGCGGCTGACCCGGCTGACGGCCGTCCAGGCCGCGCTGAGCGGCACGTACGTCGCGCTCGGCGACTCCTACTCCTCCGGCGAGGGCGTCTACGAGCAGGACACCGGCCCGGTCAACGACGGCGCCGACCGCTGTCACCGTGCCCGCGGCTCCTACGTCCCGCTGGTGGCGAAGGCCCACCCGTTCACCGGCGGCAGCTCCTTCTACGCCTGCAGCGGCGCCACCACCCGCCAGCTCCTGTCCGGCCAGTACGGCCAGCAGCCCCAGATCACCCGCGTCGGCCCGTCGGCCAGCCTGGTGACGCTCAGCATCGGCGGCAACGACGCGGGGTTCACCGACGTCCTGACCGGGTGCATCGTCAAGCTGCCCTGGTCGTCGGCCTGCGTCGACCAGGACGCCGCGGTCGCCCGGCGCATCGCCGAGCTGCGGCCCAGCCTGACCAGGGTGCTCGGCGAGCTGCGCGCCCGCGCGCCGGGGGCCCGGATCATCGTCCTCGGCTACCCCAGGCCGTTCCCCGCATCGCCCGTCCGCACGGTCGACAACCTGAGCGTGGCCGACCAGCGGTGGCTCAACACCGTCACGCGCAAGCTCAACGACACGGTGGGCGCCGTCACGGCCGAGCACGACCGCGGCCTGGCCGGCCTCGGCGCCCCCGGCAGCGTCGAGTACGTCGACGCCTACGAGGCGTTCACGGGCCACGAGGCCGGCACGCCGCAGCCGTACCTCAACAGCCTGGCCGTGGACATGGACCCGCTGACCGTCAACGCCCGCAGCTTCCACCCCACCGGCGACGGCTACCGCCGCTTCGCCGAGCTGATCAACCAGCAGATCGCCACCGGCCCCGGCCGCCCCCTGCACAACTACCGCCTCACCCCCTCCTGAGCCGCGGGCGGCCCGCCCCGCGGCCCAGTGGTGGGCTCAGCGGCGGGCGCGTTCCTCGGCCAGGTGGAGGCCCGCCTCGATGACGGCGTTCATGACGGCCGCCAGTCGTTCCTCGCCCAGCTGGGGCGCCCGCGCCGCCATCCGCGCCACCAGCGCCCGCTCCCGCGCCAGGTCGCGCCCCGCGAACCCGCCCACCGGCTTGAGCCGCTGCACGACACCGGCCAGGGCGGCGCGCCGCTCCAGGAGGGTGGCCAGCGCCGCGTCGACCCGGTCGATCGCCTCCCGGCACTCGGCCAGCGTGGCCGGCGACTCGGGCCGCAACAGCGCGCCGACCAGCGTCACGGCCTCCTCGGCCGCCCGTACGTCCGCAGCCCCGTCCGCCCGCCCGGACGCGCCCGCGCCGCCCGCGCCGCCCGAGTCGCCGGGCCCGGCGACCACGAGGCCGTCGGCGCCCGCCGCCACGGCCGCCGCCGCCAGCCCCGGGTCGCGCGAGACGTCGGCCAGCACCGGACGCCCCGACGCGGCCCGCGCCGCCCGCAGCACCCCGAGGTCGAGCCGGCCACCCTCGCACAGGACCACCTGGTCGTTCCCCTCGGCCGCGCAGTAGCCGGCCAGGCCCACCCATTCCTCCACGGACGCCGACGGCCGCCGCTCGACCACCACCGGCAGCCCGAGCCCGGCCGCGGCCCGCACCAGCGGGATGTCGCGCGTCCACGTGGCCCCCACCACCACGGCGTCGGCCAGCGCGGCGATCGCCGGCAGGTCGGCCGCCGAGTACGGCTCCACCAGCGTGGCCCGCTCCCCCAGCGCCTCACGCGCGTCGACCTGCCCCCGATGCGGGCGCAGGCTCACCCGCCCGCCGATCACCACGGCCGGGCCGTGGCCCACGCGCAGCCCGCCGATCGTCACCATGTGCCGCTCCAAGGTCGATGTCATCTCGACTCCCCACTCGGGCCGGCCCAGCGAAGCCGGCAGGAAAACCAAAAAGGCAGAGACGGGGCGTCTCTGCCTTGTGCCGACTCCAGGTGGTCGCTAGCTGACGACCGGCCCTCCCGGAGCCGGCTCGGTAAAGATGTAGCGACAAGTCATGTCTGAAACCTTACACCCGCCTCCACCTGCTGGACGTTCCTTCTCATATGGCGGACTGACCTTCCGGCGAGTCGCCGATGATCCCTCGCTATGGGAGTATTTCTTGGCCGAGAGGGAGGGTTTGAGGCCGTTGATGTCGGATCGCAAGCAGGACGGACGCCGCATCGCCGGCCGGTACGAGCTGCTGGAGCCCATCGGCAAGGGCGGCATGGGCATCGTCTGGCGCGCCCACGACGAGCTCCTCGACCGCACCGTCGCCATCAAGGAAGTCCGCTACGCCGCCGCCCTGGGCGACGAGGTGCAGCTGCTCAACCGGCGCACGATGCGCGAGGCGCGGGCCGCGGCCAGGTTCGAGCACCCCAACGTGATCGTCGTCCACGACGTGATCGAGGAGGACGGCCGGCCCTGGATCGTCATGCAGCTGGTCCAGTCGCGCTCCCTGGGGGCGGTGATCAAGCAGGAGGGGCCGCTGCCGCCCGAGCGGGTGGCCGAGATCGGCGTCGCCGTGCTCGACGCGCTGCACCGGGCGCACGAGGCCGGGGTGCTCCACCGCGACGTCAAGCCCGAGAACGTGCTGCTGGCCGACGACGGAAGGGTCGTGCTGACCGACTTCGGCATCGCCACGCTGGAGACCGAGACGCAGCTCACCGTGACGGGCCTGGCCGGCACCCCCGCGTTCATCGCGCCCGAGCGGCTCAAGGGGCTGCCCGCGCGCCGTGAGTCCGACCTGTGGTCGCTGGGCGCGACGCTCTACACGGCCGTGGAGGGCCGCTCGCCGCACGAGCGCGGCATGGCGCTGGCCACGATGCACGCCGTCCTGACCGACGAGCCCGACCCCGCGCCGCACGCCGGGCCGCTGGCCGGGGTGATCAGCGGGCTGCTGGTCAAGGAGCCGGTGCAGCGCCTGACGTACGAGGAGGCCGCGCGGATGCTGCGCGAGGCCGCCAGCGCGTCGAGCCCGGCGGAGACCAGGCGGTTCCCCAGCCGGAAGCTGCGCGCCGCCGTCCCCGCCCCGGCCCCCGTCGAGGACGAGGACGACACCCCGACCGACCCCGACCTGCCCGTCCCCCCGCCCAGGCCCGCGCCCCGGCCTGCACCCAGGACCACTCCCACGCCGAGGAGCAGGGCCGCCGGCACGCCGCCGCCCGTCGAGACCGGCCGGCGGATCCCGCCCTCGACCAGGGACTCCGCGCTCCCCGGCGAGCCCACCGGCCAGCCCACGGTGAGCAGCCGCCAGGAGGGCCGCAGGTTCGGGCCGATCGCGCTGGCCGCCGGGGCGGTCGTGCTGGTCGCCGGCATCGGCGGCTATCTCGGGCTGAGCTCGGCCCCCGAGGACCACTCGTCCAGGCCGCCGCAGGCCAGGCAGTCGGCCAAGGTCCACACCTCGCCCTCCGCGTCCGCCTCGGACACCGAGTCGAGACCGCCGGCCACGAGCACGCCCACGGCCACGCCGTCCTCCTCGCCCTCGGCCACGCCGGACAAGACCGAGGAGTCCGACCCGTTGCCCAGCGGCTGGAAGATGTACAAGGACAAGGAGCTCGGCTTCTCCATCGGGCTGCCCAAGGGCTGGGACGTCTGGGACCGCGGCGGCCGGCAGGTCAAGTTCAAGGGCCCCGGCGCGGCTTCCAACGCCTACCTGATGATCGAGGAGGCGGCCAAGCCCGGCAAGGACCCGTACAAGGACTGGAAGAAGCAGGAGCCGTCGCTCAAGCACAACTTCGGCGGCTACAAGAAGATCGGCATCAAGAAGGTCGACTACATGAAGGCCGCCGCCGACTGGGACTTCACCTGGAACACCAACACGGGCAAGACCCGGGTGCGCGACCGCGGCTTCATCACCGAGAACGGGAAGGCGTACGCCATCTACTGGCACACCCTCAACAGTCACTGGAAGAAGGACTACCACTTGTTCGAGGGCTTCAGCGCGACCTTCAAGCCCGCCAAGTAGGCTTCCCTGCGTGGAAAGGCAGGTCAGCAACCGGTATCGCCTCATCGAGCCCCTCGGCGAGGGCGGCATGGGGGTGGTCTGGCGTGCCTACGACGAGCTGCTCGACCGTACGGTGGCGATCAAGGAGGTCCGCTACACGGGCGTGGGCGACGCCAAGCGGGCCGACCTCAACCGCAGGACGATCAGGGAGGCCAGGGCGGCGGGCCGCCTCGACCACCCGTCGGTGATCGTCATCCACGACGTCGTCGAGGAGGACGGCCGGCCGTGGATCGTCATGCAGCTCGTCCGGTCCCGCTCCCTGGCCGAGGTGATCGGCGAGCGCGGGCCGCTGCCGGTGGCGCTGGTGGCGATGGTCGGCGGCCGGGTGCTCGACGCGCTGCGGGCCGCCCACGCCACCGGGGTGCTCCATCGTGACGTGAAACCCGAGAACGTGCTGCTGGCCGACGACGGCAGGGTCGTGCTGACCGATTTCGGCATCGCCGCCCTGGAGGCCGAGTCGGGGCTGACGGCGACCGGCGGGCTGGTGGGCACCCCGGCGTACATGCCGCCGGAGCGGCTCAACGGCGAGGCCGCCCGTCCGGAGTCCGACCTGTGGTCGCTGGGCGCCACCCTCTACGCGGCGGTGGAGGGGCGGCCGCCGTTCAAGCGCGACTCGTGGGCGGCCACGGTGGCGGCCGTGCTGCGCGACGAGCCCGAGCCGCCCGTGCGGGCGGGGGCGTTGCAGCCGGTCATCATGGGGTTGCTGCGGCGCGACCCGGCGGCCAGGATGCCGGCCGGCGAGGCCGCGCGCCTGCTCCACCAGGTGGCCACCGGGCAGCCGCTGCTGGCCGACCAGACCCCCATGTGGTCGGCCCCCTTCCCGGCCCCCGGGCCCGCCGCACCCGGCCCGTACCCCCAAGGCCCGGCCCCGAGCGACCGCCACCCCACGCCGGGCGGCCCCTACCCGCCGCCGCGGGGATCGCAGCCCGTCACCGGAGACGCGCGGCCGCCGCACCGGACGGTCCCGGGAGAGCCGCGGCGGCGCGGCCGGACGATGTGGATCGCGGTGCCCGCCGCGGTGACCGTCCTGGCGCTCCTGGGCGGCGGCGGCGTGCTGCTCTACGACCAGTTGTCAGGTCCCTCGACGTCCACCCCGACGGCCGGTGCCCAGCCGCCCGCCACCGGCGGCCCCACCTCCGATCCCTCGACGCCGCCGTCGAAGGAACCGACGCCCGAGCCGAGCCCGCAGCCGACCGAGGAACCCACCGGCGAGCCCACGGGCGAGCCGACCCCCACGGCCCCGGCGGTGCCCGCCGGCTGGCGCCGCCTCACCAGCGCGACCGGCCACTTCTCGATGGCCATCCCCAAGACCTGGACGGCCGCCAAGAACCCGACCAGGGACAGCATCCGCTTCTCCGGCCCCGGCACCCCCGGCGCGATGATCGTCGAGTGGACCGTCCCGGACATCCCGTGGAAGGACCCGCAACAGCACTGGATCGGCCTGGAGAAGGAGATCAAGGCCAAGGGCGAGTTCGACCGCTACACCCGGATCGGCATCACCCCCACCGAGTACCTCGGCCTGCGCGCCTCCGACTGGGAGTTCACCCATATGCGCAAGGGGCAGCTCATCCACGTGATCAACCGCGGCTTCCACACCGCGGCCGGCCGCCCGTACGCCCTGTACTGGGAGACCCTCGACTCCCGCTGGGCCGCCGACCGGCACTGGTTCGACACCTTCGTCAAGACCTTCCGCCCGGAATGACGCCGGAGCACGACGGCGCGCGCGAACGGGCCCGGTTCTGGCGGCATCCGGCGGTCCCCGAGACCGACCTGCTCAAGGCCCGCTACGTCACCCACCGCTTCTCCCGGCACGTCCACGACGGTTACGCCATCGGGCTGATCGTGGCGGGCGTGGAGGAGTTCGACTACCGCGGCACCCTGCACCGGGCGGGCGCGGGTGAGCTGGTGCTGGTCAACCCGGACTCGGTGCACACCGGCCAGGCGGGCACGCCGGGCGGCTGGGCGTACCGGATGTTGTATCCGTCGGTCGAGGCGCTGGCCGGGATCGCGGCCGAGCTCGACGCGCCGCTCGCCACCCCGTACTTCCCCGAGCAGGTGGTGCGCGACCCGGAGGTGGCGGTGCTGCTCGGGCGGGCGCACCAGGCGGCCGAGCGCGGCGACGCGCTGGCGGCCTCCACGCTGTCGCGCACGCTGTTCGCCCGGCTGCTGAGCAGGCACGCAGCGCCCAGGCCGGACGCGAACCCGCCCGGCGCGGGCCGGCAGGCGGTGCGCGAGGCGATGGCGCTGCTGCACGAGAGCCTGCTCGACCCGCCGACGCTGGAGGCGCTGGCGGCGGCGGTGGGCGTGCGGCCGTTCCCGCTGCTGCGCGCGTTCAAGGCCGTGACGGGGCTGCCACCGCACGCCTACCTCACCTCGCTGCGCGTCCGGCAGGCCCGCCGGCTGCTTTTGGCGGGGGTACGCCCGGCGCAGGTGGCGGCGGACGTGGGCTTCACCGACCAGGCCCACCTGAACCGGCACTTCAAGCGTGTCGTGGGCGTGCCGCCCGCCGCCTACCAACGGGCCGCAGGAACGTACAAGACCGGATATTTGCCCACTTCATAAGCTGTTTCCCATGGAACAGACAACTCGCCGTTCCGCCGCTGTGCGTGACGGTCTGGGTGTGGGTCTGGCCGTGGGGTTGTCCGGTCTCGCGTTCGGCGCGGCGGCGATCACCGCCGGGCTCAGCGTGCCCCAGGCGTGCGTACTGAGCCTGCTGGCCTTCACCGGCGCCTCGCAGTTCGCACTGGCCGGGGCGATCGGCGCGGGCGGCGACCTGACGGCCGCGGCCGCGGGCGCGCTGCTGCTCGGCGGCCGCAACACCCTTTACGGCCTGCGCCTGGCCGACCTGCTGAACGTCCGCGGCCCGCGCCGGCTGCTGGCCGCCCACGGCGTGATCGACGAGACCACGGCCGTCACGCTGGCCCAGCCGGACGAGCCGTCGGCGCGCACCGGCTTCCTCACCACCTTCGCCAGCCTGTACGTCGCCTGGAACCTCACCACCCTCGCCGGCGCGGTCGGCACGTCCTTCCTGGGCGACCCGCGGGTGCTCGGGCTCGACGCCGTGGGCCCGGCCACCTTCCTGGCCATCCTGTGGCCGCGGCTGGCGGCCAACGGGCGGCTGCGGGTGCTGGCGGTGGGCGGGGCGGCGGTCGCGCTGGCGGCCAGCCCGTTCTTCCCGCCGGGCGTGCCGGTGCTGCTGTCGGCGGTGGCGGTGCTGGTGGTGATGGTGCGATGACGGTGTGGTGGGCGATCGTCGCGGTCTGCCTCGGCTGCTACGCGCTCAAGCTGGCCGGGCTGGCCGCGCCGCGCCGGGTGCTGGACCATCCGGCGATGCGCAGGTTCGCCGAACTGGTGCCCGTGGCGCTGCTGTCGGCCCTGATCGCGGTGCAGATGTTCACCGAGGAGGGCAGGCCAGCGTTCGACCCGGCGCGTACGGCCGGTCTGGTGGCGGCCGTGGTCGCCCTGGTGCTGCGGGCGCCGTTCCTCGTCGTCCTGGCGGCGGCGGCCGTCGTCACCGCGCTTGCCCGGATGTTTCTTGGGTAGTCGCCGTGCATGTCCGATTCTGCGGGGATGGTCGGTGGCCGCTACCGGCTGCTCAGGACGATCGGCCAGGGCGGTATGGGAACCGTGTGGCAGGCGCATGACGAGGTGCTCGGCCGTGACGTGGCCGTCAAGGAGGTGCTGCCGCCACCGGACCTGACCGGCCCTGAGCGCGAGGTGTTCGCCGTGCGCACGTTCCGCGAGGCGCGGGCGGCAGGCCGGGTGGCGCATCCGGGGGTGGCGGCCGTCTACGACGTACTGGAGGAGGGCGGGCATCCGTGGATCGTCATGCAGCTCGTGCACTCCCGTACGTTGGGCGAGACCATCCGCGCCGACGGCCCGCTGCCCCCGGCCAAGGTCGCCGCCATCGGGCTGCAACTGCTGGAGGCGCTGCGCGCCGCGCACGCGGCGGGCGTGCTCCATCGTGACGTCAAGCCCGACAACGTGCTGCTGACCGAGGACGGCCGGGCGGTGCTCACCGACTTCGGCATCGCCACCACCGAGGACGAGGCCCCCGTCACCAGGACCGGCATCCTCATCGGCACCCCCGCCTTCATGGCCCCGGAACGGGCGGCCGGCGGCCAGGCCAGGCCCGCGTCCGACCTGTGGTCGCTGGGCGTGACGCTGTACATGGCGGTCGAGGGCCACTCCCCCTTCCACCGGGAGAACGCCCTGGCCACGCTCGGCGCGGTCATGCACGCCGAGCCCGAACCGCTGGCCCGCGCGGGCGTGCTCGCCCCCGTGCTGCTCGGGCTGCTGCGCAAGAACCCCTCGCAGCGCATGTCGCTGGAGGAGGCCGAGCAGCGGCTGAGACTGGTCCTGACCGGCGGGCCGCTGGAGCAGACCGGCCCGGTCCCGGTGCCCCCGATGGCCGTACGCCGCCCGCGCCGGACGCCGATCCTGGCCATCGCGGCGGGCGCGCTGCTCGTGGGCCTGGTCACCGGCGGCGCGGCCTGGTGGACGAAGCAGTCGGACCAGCCGGTGCAGGGCCGCGCCCCGACGATCCCGGCGGTCGTCACCCCGCCCGGCAGCGACGCCCCGAAGGACACGCCGAAGACCACCGTCACCGACTCCGAACCGCCCCCCGCCACCTCGCATCCCCCGCGATCCACCGCACCGCGGAGCAGTGCCCCCTCACCCACCAGCGGCGAACGGACCAGCACCCCCGCGAAGTCCCCCGCGAAGAAGCCGACGCCGACCAGGTCGGCGGCCCAGCGGGACGAGCAGGAGAAGAAGCAGGACGACGCCCCCTCCAGGTCCCCCGGCCAGATCGACCCGTCGCAGGACGGCGAGGAGTAGCGACCGGCTCAGGTGTCGGCGGCGACGGCGTCGAGCGCCTTCTGCAGGTCCTCGGGGTAGTCGGTGCTGAAGGACATCCAGTCGCCGGTGGCCGGGTGCTCGAAGCCCAGCGAGACCGCGTGCAGCCACTGCCGGGTGACGCCCAGCCGGGCCGCGAGCGTCGGGTCGGCGCCGTAGAGCATGTCGCCGACGCAGGGGTGGCGCAGGGCCGACATGTGCACGCGGATCTGGTGCGTACGGCCGGTCTCCAGCTTGATGTCCAGCAGCGAGGCCGCCCGGAACGCCTCGATCGTGTCGTAGTGGGTGACCGACGGCTTGCCGCCCGCGACCACGGCGAACTTGCCCTCGCCCGAGGGGTGGCGGTCGATGGGCGCGTCGACGGTGCCCCGGAACGGGTCGGGATGGCCCTGGACCAGCGCGTGGTAGCGCTTGTCGACCGTGCGCTCCTTGAAGGCCCGCTTCAGCGCCGAGTACGCGTGCTCGCTCTTGGCCACGACCATCGCGCCCGTGGTGTTGGCGTCGAGCCGGTGGACGATGCCCTGCCGCTCGGCCGCGCCGCTGGTGGCGATCGTGTGGCCGGCGCCGAGCAGGCCGCCGATCACGGTCGGGCCGGTCCAGCCGACGGTGGGATGGGCGGCCACCCCGATCGGCTTGTTGACCACGATGATGTCGTCGTCCTCGTAGACGATCGTCATGCCCGGCACCGGCTCGGCCACCGGCATCGGCGTGCTGACCGGGGGCGGCAGCGTCACCTCCAGCCAGGCGCCGGCGTGCACGCGGTCGGACTTGGCCGGCTGCCCGCCGTCGACCTGCACCTCGCCGGCGGCGATCAACTCGGCCGCGCGGGTGCGCGAGAAGCCGAACAGCCGCGAGATCGCCGCGTCGACCCGCTCGCCCTCCAGCCCGTCGGGGACGGGCAGGCTCCGCCGCTCAGCCATCCTGGGGCTCCTTCCCGGTCTCCGTGGTGGTCTCGGTCTCCCTGGTGCCGTCGATCTGCACGTTGCGCCAGGCCAGCAGCACCGCCAGGATGCCGCCGCAGACGATCGCCGAGTCGGCGACGTTGAACACCGGGAAGTAGTCGATCACCGGGAAGTGACCGGGCAGCACCTCGATGAAGTCCACGACGTGCCCCTGGAACTGCGTCGACCGGCCGAACCCCGACGGGTAGCGCAGCAACCTGTCGGTCAGGTTGCCGAGCGCCCCGCCGAGGAGCAGCCCGAGGGTGATCGCCCACGGCAGGCTGTGGAGCTTGCGCGCGGTGCGCACGATCGCCACCACCACGCCCGCCGCGATGAACGTGAACACGAACGTCATCCCCGTGCCGATGCTGAACGCCGCGCCGGAGTTGAAGATCACCCGGAACTGCAGGACGTCCTGGAGGACGACGAGCGGCGCCTTGCCTTCGAGCGTACGCAGCACGATCGTCTTGCTGATCAGGTCAGCCGCGTAGACGACGACCGCCAGCGAGGTGAGGATCGCGAGGAGACGTCCGCGTGGCCTGCCTAGCGGCGTTCCTCCTTCTGCTTGCAGGCCACGCACAGCGTCGCCCTCGGGAACGCCTGAAGACGTTCCTTGCCGATCGGCTTGTGGCACGATTCGCACACTCCATAGGTCCCTGCGTCGATCCTGGCGATCGCACGTTCGTTCTGCGCGACCAGATCGCGCGCATTCAGGGTAAGGGCGATCTCGCGTTCGCGCTCGTACGTCTTGGCGCCGGCGTCCGCCTGGTCGTCGCCCGCGCCCTGGGTGACGTCACCAGAGGCTATCTCCGACTCGTGGCGGAGGATGTCGGCCTCGAGCTCGTCGATCTCGGTCCGCAGCCTGCCGCGTACCTCGGCCAGCTCCTCTTCCGACCACATCGACGGTGTAGCGGTCTGCGTGACTGCCGCCATGGCTGCCTCCATGCTGATCAAGGCCGTGAATGGTGCGGGCAGCTTAGGATCCTCATAACGGAACGGCAAACGACCCGCCGGATGGTTTACCTCACCCGTACTATCCCGCCTCGCCCGTTCAACTCCTCCCCGGGGACGTCCATTCCCACAAATTTCCTCCCTGCGTACCAACGCCGCCGGGAGCGGGAGGAAACCTGGAAGTCTTCGGCTCCACTCTGCGTTATGGTTTGAGACTGCAAGGCGTTGATGGGGCCCCGCTGTGAGGGATATCACCCCGGAGCCGCCGGAAGAACGGCTCGGCAGAGCTCACTAGACCCGGCAGCAAGCGAATGAAGAGGGCCTCCCCGGAGGCCAAGAAGGGTGGTACCGCGGAGCCGCGAGGCTTCGTCCCTTCGCGCACGCCACAACCGGCCGACGACGCGTGGAGGTCCCGCCCGACATGTCTTCCCCATCATTCCGCTCTCTTCCCGCGCAGGTCGACCTGCCCGCGCTCGAGCGCGAGGTCCTCGACCGCTGGCGGGACGGGAAGATTTTCGAGCGGTCCGTCGAGCAGAACGCCGGCAACCCCGCCTGGGTGTTCTACGAGGGCCCGCCCACCGCCAACGGCCTGCCCGGCGTGCACCACGTCGAGGCCAGGGTGTTCAAGGACCTGTTCCCGCGCTACAAGTCGATGCGCGGCTTCAGCGTCCCGCGCAAGGCCGGCTGGGACTGCCACGGCCTGCCCGTCGAGGTCGGCATCGAGCGCGAGCTGGGCCTGACCGGCAAGAAGGACATCGAGGACTACGGCATCGCCGAGTTCAACGCCAAGTGCCGCGAGTCGGTGCTGCGGCACGTCGACGCGTTCGAGCAGATGACCGAGCGCATGGGCTACTGGATCGACCTGTCCCAGGCGTACCGGACGATGGACCCGTCCTACATCGAGTCGGTGTGGTGGTCGCTGAAGGTCGTCTTCGACAAGGGGCTGCTGTTCCGCGACTTCCGCATCACGCCGTACTGCCCGCGCTGCGGCACCGGCCTGTCCGACCACGAGCTGGGCCAGCCGGGCGGCTACGAGAACGTGTCCAGCCCGTCGGTCTTCGTGCGCATGCCCGTCACGTCCGGGCCGCTGGCCGAGCTGGGCGCGGCGCTGCTGATCTGGACCACCACGCCCTGGACGCTGGTGTCGAACACGGCCGTCGCCGTGCACCCCGACGTCACCTACGTCGCGGCCAGGACCGCCGACGGCGAGGTGCTGGTGGTGGCCGAGCCGCTGCTGTCCGTCCTCGGCGAGGACGTCACCGAGGTGGCCCGCTGCACCGGCCGCGAGCTGGAGCGCACCCGCTACAGCCGCCCCTTCGACCTGGTCGACATCCCCGGCGCCCACTACGTCGTGCTCGGCGACTACGTCACCGTCGAGGACGGCACCGGCCTGGTCCACCAGGCCCCCGCCTTCGGCGCCGACGACATGGCCGTCATCAAGCGGTACGACATGCCGATCGTCAACCCGATCGGCCCCGACGGCCGGTTCCTCGACGACGTGCCCATGGTCGGCGGCCGCTTCTTCAAGGACGCCGACGAGGAGCTCACCGAGGACCTGCGCCGGCGCGGCCTGCTGTACCGGGGCAGCCACTTCGAGCACGCCTACCCCCACTGCTGGCGCTGCCACACCGCGCTGCTGTACTACGCGCTCCCGTCCTGGTACATCCGCACCACCGCGGTCAAGGACCAGATGTTGTCGGAGAACGCCAACACCAACTGGTTCCCCGAGACCATCAAGTGGGGCCGGTTCGGCGAGTGGCTGCGCAACAACGTCGACTGGTCGCTGTCGCGCTCGCGCTACTGGGGCACGCCGCTGCCGCTGTGGGTGTGCTCGGCGGACGAGAGCCACGTCACCTGCGTCGGCTCGCTGGCCGAGCTGGGCACGCTGGCCGGCCAGGACGTCTCCGCGCTCGACCCGCACCGCCCGTACGTCGACGACGTGAGCTTCGACTGCCCCTCCTGCGGCGCGCTCGCCACCCGCGTGCCCGACGTGATCGACGCCTGGTACGACTCGGGCTCGATGCCGTTCGCGCAGTGGGGTGAGCACGGCAAGCCGGAGGGCGTCTACCCCGCGCAGTTCATCTGCGAGGCCACCGACCAGACCCGCGGCTGGTTCTACTCGCTGATGGCGGTCGGCACGCTGGTCTTCGGCCAGTCCTCCTACGAGAACGTGCTCTGCCTCGGCCTCATCCTGGCCGAGGACGGCCGCAAGATGAGCAAGCACCTGGGCAACATCCTGGAGCCGATCCCGCTGATGGACCAGCACGGCGCCGACGCGCTGCGCTGGTTCATGGCCTGCTCCGGATCGCCGTGGGCGGCCCGCCGGGTGGGGCACAACGGCCTGGAGGAGATCGTCCGCAAGGTCCTGCTGACCCTGTGGAACACCTCCTCCTTCTTCACCCTGTACGCCAACGCCGAGTCCTGGACCCCGTCCGAGCCCGCTCCGCCGGCCGCCGAGCGTCCGCTGCTGGACCGCTGGGTGCTGGCCGAGCTGCACCGGACGGTCGCCGAGGTCACCGCGTCCCTGGACGAGTACGACACCCAGCGCGCCGGCCGCCGCCTGGCCGACTTCCTCGACGACCTGTCCAACTGGTACGTCCGCCGCTCGCGCCGCCGCTTCTGGCAGGGTTCGCGCGAGGCGTTCGCCACCCTGTACGAGTGCCTGGAGACGGTCATCCGGCTGATGGCGCCGATCACGCCGTTCGTCACCGACTACCTCTGGGACGTGCTGCGCGCGCCCGGCGCGCCCTCCTCGGTCCACCTGACCAGCTGGCCGCAGGTGCGCGAGGACCTGCTCGATCCGGCGCTGTCGGACCAGATGGCCCTGGTCCGCAGGCTGGTCGAGCTGGGCCGCTCGGCGCGTGCCTCCTCCGGCGTGAAGACGCGGCAGCCGCTGCGCCGGGCGCTGGTCGGTGCGCACGGCTGGCCGTCGCTGCCCGCCGAGCTGCGGGCGCTGGTGGCGGACGAGCTCAACGTCCAGGACCTTGAGGACATGTCCGGATTCGACGCCGATCTCGTGTCGTACACGGTGAAGCCGAACTTCCGGGCGCTCGGGAAGCGGTTCGGGTCGCGTACCAAGCTGGTGGCCGCCGCGGTGACCGCCGCCGACGCCACCCGCGTGGCCCGCACGCTGCGTGGCGGCACCCCCGTCATGATCGAGGCGGACGAGCTGGGCGAGATCATGCTCGGCCCCGACGAGGTGATCGTCACCGAGCAGCCGCGCGCGGGCTGGGCCGTGGAGACCGGCGCCATCGGCACCGGCACCGGCGAGACCGTCGCCCTCGACCTGGAGCTGTCCGACGAGCTGCGCCGCGCGGGCCTGCTGCGCGAGGTGATCCGGCTGGTCCAGGAGGCCCGCAAGTCCTCCGGCCTGTCGATCACCGACCGCATCGACCTGTGGTGGACCGCCTCCTCGCCCGACCTGGCCGCCGCCCTGCGCTCCGGCGGCGGAACGGTCGCCGAGGAGGTCCTGGCCACGTCCCTCACCGAGGGCGCCCAGGAGGACCTCCCGGCCCACCACGACGAGGACCTGGGCCTGACGTTCCACCTGCGCCGCGCCTGACCCAGGCCGCGATCCGACCGGCGACCACGCGGGGGCGCCACCGATCACCTCGGTGGCGCCCCCGACGTGCGCGCCCCTGAACTGGTAGCGGTGATCGCCTGCCTCCGCTCGCATTCCGAAAGGATCTGGTCCCGTGCCGACTCTGATCCGCCGCGCCTCCGGTCAGGTGTTCGTGGACGCGTCCACCGTCGACCTGACCGGCGAAGGGCTCGTGACGGATCTCGAGTGGGACATGACCGCGACGGGCCTGGTCCAGGCCGACCCCGACGGCGACGGCGCGCGCATCGTGTGCGGCCAGGAGATCGGCGACATCGGCGTCACCGCCGAACTGTGGGACGCCGCCCCGCCGTTGACCACCGACGGCTGGCAGGACGTCGCCGAGGTGTCCGTCGCCTGGCGATCCGCGTTCATGGACTTCGCGACGACGGACGGCGGCGCCGACCCGGCCGAACAGCTGGAACTGCCCGGCCCCGGCGACTACCGGCTGCGCGTCCACGGACGCAACCGCGACGACGGCGACCCGCGGGACGACGGCGCCCCCGCCGAGGAGTACCTGATCCAGGTGTGGCCCGCCCCGCACGCCGAGCCCGTCATGGCCAAGTCCACCAGCAGGACGGCGGCCGCGTGGAGAGCGCAGTGAAGTCTGCCCGCTGAGCAGCGTGGCGGCCGCAGCTTCGTACCTCTTCTCAGGTTTCCGGCTTCTCCCGACGCGGGGAACACGCGAACCCCGCTCGTCCGGCGAAGGGCGGACAATGGCCGAATGACGTGGATCGACACGCCGTGGGGTCCTTGGGAGGCCGCGCCCCTGGAGGAGGTCGTCGCGCTGCTGCGCGGGCTGGCCGCGCCCTGGTGGGTGGCCGGCGGCCACGCGCTGGAACTGGCCGCCGGACGCGCGTACCGCGAGCACGACGACGTCGACATCGCACTGCTGCGCCGCGACCAGCTCGCCGTCCGGCGCCTCCTGACCGGCTGGGACGTGCACGCCGCGATCACCCCCGGCACCCTGCGACCCTGGCCCGTGGACGAGCTGCTGCCCGCCTCCGCCCACGACATCTGGGTACGCGACCACCCCGACGCCCCCTGGCGCTTCCAGCTCATGCTCGACGAGGCCGCCGGGGACGAGTGGATCTACCGTCGCGACCCGCGGATCCGCCGTCCCCTGACAGACCTGACAATCATGCGGAACGGCTTCCGGCACCTCGCACCGGAAGTGCAGCTCCTCTACAAGTCCACGGCTCCCCGCCCGAAGGACGAGATCGACTTCGAGACCGTCCTGCCACTTCTGGACGACAGCCGGCGCCACTGGCTGGCAGCGGCCCTGCGCACCGAGCACACCACCCACCCGTGGCTAACCCGCCTGCACCGCCCCGCCCCCACCGCCCCCGCCCCTGACGCCCCCCCGCGAACGTCATGAGCCCCGAAGACCCGCTGGCGAAAGCGCAGCGGGCCCGGGGCGGTCGGGTGTTACTTGGCCGTCTCGCGGTCGTGCTGGCACACCGGGCAGCTGGTCAGACCGGCGTCCTCGGCCTCGGGGATCGTCATGATCTCCACGCCCGTCTCCCCCGCGCCCCTGATCAGCGGGCAGGTGGCGCTGTGGTAGCGACGGGTGCCGGTGATGACCTTGACCGTCCCTGGGCGCCCGCCCGGACCGGACGTACCGCCGGTCTCGCCCTTCGAGCCCTCACCCGCCTTGCCGGGCTTGTCGCCGGGCTCGGCACCGGACGTCTCGCCCTTGGCCGCGCTCTCCTTGCCGGGCTTGGTGTCCTTGCTCTCGGTCTTCGGCGCCGGGGCGGTGGCCCCCGTCGGACGGGCGGAAGGGGCCGGCGCAGCCCCAGAAGGCCGCTCGGACGCCCCAGCAGCCCCACCCGAGGGTTCCGGTTCCGGCTGGACCGGCAGCCCGGAGGACGTCACGCGAGGCTGCGGAGCCGTGTCCGGGTCGGAGGCGTCGTCACCGTCGTCGGCGGGCTGCTCGGCGGGGCGTGCGGCGGGCTGCTCGGCGGGCCGGGCGGCGGGCGACGGCCGGGCGGCCGCGGACGGCTTGCCCTGCGCGCTCTCTGCCGACTTCCCGGAATCAGCCGCGTCATCGCCCTTCTGACCCGAGGTCGCCGCACCCGCACCGGCCTTGGCCGAAGCCGCCCCCTTGGACGCCGGAGCCGAAGCCGCACCCGAAGCCGCCGGGCTCTCGGACGGACTCTTGGACGGGCTCATGGACGGGCTCTTGGGCGGCTTCGAGGCCGGCGAACCCTTGGAGGCCGCAGCAGGGCTCGAAGGGGCGCCCGACGGGCCCTTGGCGTCGTCCGGCGAAGAGGGACGCGCGGGCCGCTCGCGCTCCGACGGCGGCCGGAAGTAGGAAGTCTGGATCTCCCCCTGCTCGTCATCCGGACCGGCCCCGGAATCGGGCGCGGCGGCGGAGGAGGGGGACTTGGCCGGATCGCTCGCCTGCGCGGCGGCGGCCGGACGGCCGAACCACCCGGTCGGGCCTTCCTCGCTGGAGGCGGCGGGCTCCGGGGTGGGGGTGGAAGCCTTCGTGTCGGGCTTCGGCGGTACGACCGGCGGGCGCAGGTCCCGGGTCTCCGCGGAGGTCTCGGCCCGGCTCTCCGCCACGGCGGAGGGGGTGGCGGCGGGGCCGGGGGCGACGACGGGCTCGGGGTCGGCGGCAGGCGGCAACTGCCGTCCGCCGAGCGCGGCGTCCGGAAGGCACGTGGTGCAGGGCGTGAAGCCCTCCTCGCGTGCCTCCTCGTAGGTGAGCTCCTCGTGATCCCGTCCGGCCAGCTGGCGGCAGCCCGGCACGTGGTATCTCCTGCGGCCCGGGATCACCATCACGATCGCGTCCGGCGAGATGCCGCTCGCCGCGGGGCGGCGAGGCGCGGAGGCCGGAACGGCGGTCCGCTGAAGCGTCTGCGGGTGCGGGTGGGGTTGTGGCCGCGGGTGCGGCTGGGGCCCGGCAGGACCGGTCTGGTTGTACGGCAGGCCGGGCGGCGGGAGCGGGGCCGGAGGGGTGGCCGGCGCAGCGGCCCGCCCACCACCGGGAAACAGCTCGTGACGCCGCAGCAACGCCCCGATCACCAGGAACAGCGCGGACAGCACGCTGACCACGATGGACCACATGATCAGGAACGGCTTAGCCAGTACGAAGCCCGCGATCAGCAACACGACCGCCGCGAGCACCAAACCAGCACTGATAAGGATCACAGGGGGCTCTTTCGAGTGACAGGTCCTAGTGACCCGTTACTTTACCGGCGGTCGTTGTGCGGACCGTCGCCGCCGGGGAAGGCGCCCTGCGGAGCCTCGCCGCCGAACGGGTTGGGGCCACCGGGGAGAGGCTGCTGGCCACCCTGGGGAACCGCGTGCGACATGGCGGGAGCCTGACCCTGCGGACCGGACATGACCGGGAACCCACCGCTGCCCTCGGCGGAGACGTTGAGCTCGGCGAGCTGGTTCTCCAGGTAGAGCTTGAGGCGGCTGCGGTATTCGCGCTCGAAGCTGCGCAGCTCCTCGACCTTGCGCTCGAGCTCGTCGCGGGTCTGCACCAGCGAGCCCATCGCCTGGCGGTGGCGCTCCTGCGCGTCGCGCTCGAGCGTCTCGGCGCGGGCACGGGCGTCGCCGATGACCTGCTCGGCCTGGCGGCGGGCCTTGGTGAGGATCTCGTCGGCCTCACGGCGGGCGCGGGTCACCGTCTCGTCCGCCTCCCGGCGGGCGTCGGCGATCGCCTGGTCGGCGGTCTGCTGGGCGAGGGCCAGCACGCGGGCCGCGGTGTCCATGTTGTCCTCGGCGGGAGGCATGCTCATGGCCACGGGCTGCGGCTCGGGGGCTCGCATCGGCTGCGGCTCGGGGGCCCGCATGGGCTCCGGCTGCGGCGGCGCCATCATCTCCGGCTTCGGCTGCTCCTGGACGGGGGCGGAGGCCATGGGCATGCCCATGCCGCCCGGCACCTTCCCACGCAGGCACTCGGCCAGTTTGGCGCGTAGCTCCTCGTTCTCTTGGATCAGGCGGTCGAGCTCAGCCTCCACCTCGTCGAGGAAGGCGTCGACCTCTTCCTCGTCGTAGCCCGGCCGCAGCCGGGTGGTACTGAACTGCTTGTTCCGCACATCAGCGGGCGTCAGCGGCATTTTTTGGTCTCCTTGGCGCGCTTGGAGTCTGTCCGGAGGGACGGTGAACCCGAATCACTTCAGCGCGGACACGAGTTGGATCACGACCGGCACCCCACCAGCCCGCCTCACCGGCCGCCCAGTGACCCAGCGATCTGGATCAAGATCAGCACGACGATGAACAGGACAGTGAAGCTTAGGTCAAAGGCCACCGTACCCAACCGGAGCGGGGGAATGAAACGGCGGAGGAATTTGAGAGGTGGGTCTGTCGCGGTGTACGTGGCCTCCGCCAGCACCAGCACGACCCCGGAAGGCCGCCACTGCCGGGCGAACGCCTGCACCGTCTCAAAGATCATCCTGCCGATGAGCAGTACCAAATACAGAGACAGGACTACGACCAAGATCCCACTCACGATCTCCACGGCCCGGCCGCGCCTCCACTTCTGGTGTGCCCTCCCGGCCGCGCGTGGGCCCGGTTGGGTGCGATGGACATACAGAGACTCTAACTCTGGTTGAAGAACCCGCGTTCCGCGATTCGGGCCTTGTCCTCGGCGGTCACCTCGACATTGGCAGGGGACAACAGGAACACCTTGTTGGTAACACGTTCAATGCTTCCATGTAGGCCGAAGACCAGACCTGCCGCGAAATCCACGAGCCGCTTCGCGTCGCTGTCAACCATTTCGGTCAGATTCATGATGACCGGGGTGCCGTCGCGGAAGTGCTCTCCGATGGTTCGGGCCTCGTTGTAGGTCCGGGGATGGAGGGTCGTGATGCGCGCCAGGTCGGTCGTGCGGCGCTCCAGGATCGTCGTGGCGGGCCTGGGCGCGGGGACCGCGGAGTCGGCCTCCTCGTCGCGGTCCTGGACCGCCACGGGCCGTTCCTCGCCGGTCCGCTGGACATCGTCGTCGTAGGCGTACTCGTCGGTGTAGGTCTCGTACCTCTCGTAGCGGTCGTCCTCCACGAGACCGAGGTAGACCGCCATCTTGCGCATCGCGCCGGCCATCGCTACGTCGTCCTCCTGCTCATGGTCGCACTGGCTCGGACCCGTCGCCGGGGCCGAGGCGGCAGCCGTACCCCCTTGGAGCTCACCGCGGATCGACCTCTACTTGATCATGGGCCTGAAGACCCACTTGAGGGGACATTACCTGACGAAGGGCCTGCGACGACCGAGCAACGCCGTACCGATCCGCACGTGTGTCGCACCGTACGCGACCGCCTCGTCGAGGTCCTGGCTCATGCCCGCGGAGACCATCGTGGCCCGCGGATGCTGCTCCTGGACGCGGCCGGCGACGTCGCGCAGCACGGCGAAGGCGCGGGCTGGCTCCACCCCCAGCGGGGCGACCGCCATGACGCCGCCCAGCCACACGCCGTCGGCCAGCGCCACCTCGTCGGCCAGCGCCGGCACGTCGGCGGGCCGGGCGCCGCCCCTGGAGGGGTCGTCGTCGAGCGCCACCTGGATCAGGCAGCCGACCTTGCGGCCCTGCCGCACGGCCTCCTTGCTGATCGCCTCCAGCAGCCGGAGGCGGTCGAGCGAGTGGATCACGTCGGCGTACCCGACGACGGACCGCACCTTGTTGGTCTGCAGCTGGCCCACGAAGTGCCACGTCAGCGGCAGGCCGGCCAGCTCGTGCGCCTTGGGCGCGGCCTCCTGGTCGCGGTTCTCGCCGACGTCGCGCACGCCCAGCTCGCACAGGATGCGCACGTCGTCGGCCGGTCTGGTCTTGGTCACCGCGATCAGGGTGACCTCGCCGCGGTCGCGGCCCACCGCATGACAGGCCGCGCCGATGCGGGCCTCGATCTCGGTGAGACCGGCCGCGATCTCGTCCCTACGCACGCCTGACTCCCTCTCCCTGCCTCCATCGCCTCGCCGTTCGGCCTGCACGCCGTACGCCACGATGGCCCCCTTTCCGTGCCGCGGGTCGGTTCCCGGCACACACGACGGCGCCGCTCCCGTACGCCTGCGGGGAGCGGCGGTGGGTGGTGAGCTACTTGAGGAAGTCGGGGACGTCGAGCTCCTCCTCCTGCTCCTCGAAGATCACCCGAGGACGTTTGGGAGGCTCCGACATGCGGGAGGTGATGGGCGTGGGCGGGTTGGCCGGTTCGGGCGTGGGCCTCGGGATGGAGACGGGGGCCTGCGGCTCGTCGTCGCCGAGGGCGGCGACGGGCTCGGCGGGCTGGACCGACTCCACCGGGCGCACCGGCTCCGGACGCGGCTCCGGGCGGGGCTCAGGACGCGGCTCCGGCCTGAACTCGCGCGGCTCCGGGCGAGGCTCGGGGCGCGGCTCGGGACGGAACTCCTGCCGCGGTTCGGGCCTGAACTCCTGGCGCGGCTCCGACCGGAGCTCGGCACGCGGCTCAGGCCTCGGCTCGGGGCGCGGCGCGGGCGGCTCGGACTTCACGCTGGGCGAGGCCGGGACGCCGGGCCGCAGGGCCGAGGACGACACCGGCGCAGCGGGCTGCGCGGCGGGCCGGGCCGCGGGCCTCGGCAGCGGCTTCTCGACCGGCGGCGGCACGTCGTCGAAGCCCGCCGCGATCACGGTGACCCGCACCTCGTCGCCGAGGGCGTCGTCGATGACCGTGCCGAAGATGATGTTGGCGTCGGGCGCGGCGGCCATCGACACGAGCTGGGCCGCCTCGTTGATCTCGAACAGGCCGAGGTCGGAGCCGCCCGCGATCGACAGCAGCACGCCGTGGGCGCCGTCGATGCTCGCCTCCAGCAGCGGGCTGGAGACCGCCATCTCGGCGGCGGCGACCGACCGGTCGTCGCCGCGCGCGTGGCCGATGCCCATGAGCGCCGAGCCCGCACCCGACATGACCGACTTGACGTCGGCGAAGTCGAGGTTGATCAGGCCGGGCGTGGTGATCAGGTCGGTGATGCCCTGGACACCGGACAGCAGCACCTGGTCGGCCGCCTTGAACGCGTCGAGCACGCTCACCTGCCGGTCGGAGATCGACAGCAGCCGGTCGTTGGGGATCACGATGAGGGTGTCGACCTCGTCGCGCAGTGTCTCTATGCCGGCCTCGGCCTGCGAGGCGCGACGCCGCCCCTCGAAGCTGAAGGGCCGGGTCACCACGCCGATCGTCAGCGCGCCGAGCGACCGGGCGATGTTGGCCACGACCGGCGCGCCGCCGGTGCCCGTGCCACCGCCCTCGCCGGCCGTGACGAAGACCATGTCGGCCCCCTTGAGGACCTCCTCGATCTCCTCACGGTGGTCTTCGGCCGCCTTGCGCCCCACGTCGGGGTTGGCTCCGGCGCCCAGTCCGCGCGTGAGCTCGCGGCCCACGTCGAGTTTCACATCGGCGTCACTCATCAGCAGCGCCTGGGCGTCGGTGTTTATGGCGATGAACTCGACGCCCTTGAGTCCCTCCTCGATCATCCGGTTGACGGCGTTCACTCCGCCGCCGCCAATGCCGACGACCTTGATGACCGCGAGGTAGTTCTGCGGTGCTGCCACGACGAGGGGCCTTTCCGCTCGTTGACTTGCCATTTCGGTGCGGATCGTCTCCGCTTTTTCTCAGTTTTCGTAACTCTCAACCTCAGGTTGAGATTTAGATTTATGTCAACCTGAGGATTGATACGGACAGTAGGAGGCCCCTACCAGGCGGGTCAACTAACCGCGCCGCAAGCACGTCCGGCGTGTCGCGGGCTGTCCGATTCGCTCCGAAGTCGCGCCTGGTCGGGGCCTTCCTGTGCCGAAGCTCCGATCTACAGGCTCTCACGCCGCGACCCCCACCTCGCACAGGCACGCGATGCCCTTGCCACGGAGTTGCCAGACCCTGACACTCGTGATCACTTCAAGGTCACGACGTCGGGAGAGCTGACGTCGTACAGGGTGGCCTTGCGGCCCAGGAGCGAGACCAGGATGCGGCCTTTCTCCTCCGCCCTGTCGGCCCCGCCCCACAGGACGGTACGGCCGTCGGACAGCTCCAGCGTCACGCCCTCGGCCGAGGCGGCGCGAACCTGCCGGACCTTGCCCGCCACCACGGGCGGCAACGCCTGGACGACCTGGAGCGCCGCCATGGTGGCCGGGTCGCCCGCGGCCGGCCGGTCGACCTTGAGCAACGGCAGCATGAACGGCGACGTGTCCTTGACCTCGATCACCACGCCCTGCTTGTCGACCACCGCGAACCGGCCGCCCGCGGGGATCACCGCGACCGGCTCGCGCTCGACCACCTCGATCTTGAGCGTGCCCGGCCACACCCGGTCGACCTTCGCCGTCGCGAGCTGCCGGATGCCGAGCACGCGCGCCTGGACGTCGGCCAGGTCGACCGTGGCCAGCGGATGCAGGTCGGGCACGGCGGCCTGCTGCTTGATGTGCTCGCTGGTGACTGTGAGATTTCCCACGATCTCGATCGACCGCACGCCCAGCACCGGCGAGAAGAACACCAGCCAGGCGGCCGAGCCGACCACCCCCGCCGTCAACAGCACCAGGAACGCGTTACGCGCCTTCATCGCCCTCCTCGCCCGCCGGCTTCGAACGTACGCCGCCGGGCCGCCCGGCACCCGCCCGCCACGCCCGTACGGCTCAGGACAGGCGCGCCACGAGCTGCGGCCCGAGCTCGGTCACGTCGCCCGCCCCCATCGTCAGCACGATGTCACCCGGACGCGCCCGCCCGGCCACCAGGTCGGGCACCGCCGCCCGGTCGGGGGCGTAGGCCACCCGCTCGGCGGGCAGCGGCACACGCCCGGCGACCATCGCGCCGGACACGCCCGGCTCGGGATCCTCCCGCGCGCCGTAGACGTCGAGCACGATGACCTCGTCGGCCAGCCCGAGCGCGGCGCCGAACTCGTCGGCGAAGAAGCGGGTGCGCGAGTACAGGTGGGGCTGGAAGATCGCGATGACCCGGCCGGTGCCCGAGTAGGAGGCCACGACGTCGCGCGCGGCCCGCAGGTCGGCGGCCAGCTCGGTCGGGTGGTGGGCGTAGCTGTCGAACACCGCGACGCCGCCCGCCTCGCCCTTGGCCTCGAAGCGCCGCTTGGCCCCCGTGAAGGCCGCCAGGCCGTCTCTGATGTCCTCGAACGCCAGCCCCAGCTCGTCGGCCACGGCGATGGCGGCGGTGGCGTTGAGGGCGTTGTGCGCCCCGGGGACGGCCAGCCGCACGTCTCCCCTGCCCTCGATGGAGAACACCGTGCCGAAGCCGTCGGGACGCACGCCGGTCACCCGGTAGTCCTCGCCCCGCTCGCCGTAGGTCCTGACCCGCAGCCCGCGCTCGCGCGCCCGCCCGACCAGCTCGGCGGCGCCCGGGTCGTCGGCGCAGACGATGAGCAGCGAGCCCACCCGGTCGGCGAAGCGGGCGAAGCTGTCGTGCACCGCGCGCGGGTCGCCGTAGTTGTCGAGGTGGTCGGCCTCGACGTTGGTCACCACGGCGATGTCGGGGGCCAGCATGAGGAAGGAGCCGTCGCTCTCGTCGGCCTCGGCCACGAACACCCGGCCCGTGCCCTCGTCGGCGCCCAGCCCGGTGGTGACGAGCTGGCCGCCCACGCAGTAGGACGGCTCGGCGCCGCACTTCTGCAGCGCCACGGTCAGCATGGAGGTGGTGGTGGTCTTGCCGTGGGTGCCGGCGATGGCCACGCCGGTGCGGCCGGCCATCACCGAGGCCAGCGCGGCGGCCCGCGGGATGATCCGCAGGCCCTGCTTGAGCGCCTCGCCCAGCTCGGGATTGGAGTCGCGGATGGCGGTGGAGACGACCACGGTGTCGACGTCTCTGATGTGGGAGGCGGCGTGCCCGATGTGCACGGTCGCGCCCAGCTCGCGCAGCTCGGTCACCAGCTCGGAGCTGCGCGCGTCGCTTCCGGTGACGCGGACGCCGCGCTTGAGCAGGATACGGGCGATGCCTGACATGCCCGCGCCGCCGATGCCGATGAAGTGCACGCGGCCGAGGTCTTCGACGGCTACGGGATCGACCAGCTTGACGAGACTCATCGGGCTATCTCCAACACTTTCCTGGCAAGCATGATATCGGCGTCCTTGCGCCCCAGCCGGGAGGCGGCCTCCGACATGACGGCGACCCGTTCGGGGTCGTGGAGCATGGGCAGCACGTTCTGGATGATCCAATCGGGTGACAGGTCGGAGTCGTCGACCATCAGGCCACCGCCGCCGCGCACGACGCGCTCGGCGTTGACGGTCTGCTCGCCGTTGCCGTGCGGCAGCGGCACGTACGCGGCCGGCAGCCCGACGGCCGTCAGCTCGGCGCAGGTCAGGGCCCCGCTGCGGCACAGCGCGACGTCGGCGGCGGCGTAGGCGAGGTCCATGCGGTCGACGTAGGGCAGCAGCACGTACTGGGGGTCGCCGGGCGGCGGCTCGTGCTCGACGGTGTTGTTCAGGCCGAGCACGTGGAGCACCTGGATGCCGGCCCGGCGCAGCACCGGCGCGGCGGCCAGCGCGGCCTGGTTGAGCGACCTGGCGCCCTGCGAGCCGCCGAACACCAGCAGCGTGGGCCGGTCGTTCTCCAGGCCGAACCAGGAGCGCGCCTTGTCGCCGGTGGACAGCCGGTCGAGCGTGACGATCTCGCGGCGCAGCGGGGTGCCGATGAACTCGGCCTTGGGCAGCGCGGCGTCGGGGAAGCCGGTGAAGACGTGGTCGGTCAGCCGGGCGCCCAGCCGGTTGGCCAGGCCGGGACGGGGATTGGCCTCGTGGACGACGATCGGCAGGCCCTTGCGCTTGGCCGCCAGGTAGGCGGGCGTGGCGACGTAGCCGCCGAAACCGACCAGGATGTCGGCGCCGACCCGGTCGAGGACGCCCGACACGGCGTTGATCGCCCCGGCCAGCCGGCCCGGCACGGTCAGCAGGCTCGGGGTGATCGCCCTGGGCAGCGGCACGGCCGGCACCAGTTCGAGGTCGTAGCCCCTGGCGGGCACGAGCCGCGTCTCCAGGCCGCGCTCGGTGCCCACGCAGGTGATGCCGACGCTCCGGTCAAGATGGCGCAGCGCGTCCGCAAGGGCGAGCGCGGGCTCGATGTGCCCGGCCGTCCCCCCACCGGCGAGGACCACCCTCATCTCGGTCACTCCCTAACGTCTCACTCGGCCTCTGGACGTACCCCCCAGGCCAAGCCAGCTTAGGCCCCGTGCGGCGGGTCCGGGGCCACGCGCGGCCAAGGCTTCGCGCGCGCCGGGCTCGCGCTTGGCGAACGACAGCAGGATGCCCAGCGCCGCGAGCGTGGGGAGCAGGGACGATCCGCCGTAGGAGACCAGCGGCAGCGGGATGCCGGTGATGGGCAGGACGCCGAGCACGGCGCCCATGTTGACGGTCGCCTGCCCGACGATCCAGGCCACCATGGCGGCCGCGGCCAGACGGACGAAGCCGTCGTTCACCCGGACCGCGACCCGCAGCCCCGCGTAGCCGAGCAGGCCGAACAGCGCCACCACCATCAGCGTGCCCATCAGCCCCAGCTCCTCGCCGAGGATGGCGAAGATGAAGTCGCTCTCGCCGTGGGGCAGCCAGCTCCACTTCTGGCGGCTGCTGCCCAGCCCGAGGCCGAACCAGCCGCCCGAGCCCATCGCGATCTGCCCCTGCACGGCCTGGTAGCCGGCGCCCTGGGCGTCGGCCCACGGGTCGAGGAAGGCCCCGATGCGCGCCATCCGGTACGGCTCCACCTTGATCATGATGACCGCGGCCAGCACCGCCAGGGCCAGGATGCCGCCGAACAGCTTGATCGGCGCCCCCACCACCCACAGCAGCGCGAGGAAGATCATGAAGAGCACGAGGGTGGTGCCGAGGTCGCGGCCGAGCAGGACCATGACGACCAGGATCGCAGTGCCGGGCATGAGCGGGATCAGCATCTGCCGCCACTCGATCCGGCCCTGCCTGGCCCGCCTGGCCAGCAGGTCGGCCCCCCACAGCACGAGCGCCAGCTTGGCCGGCTCGGACGGCTGGAGGGTGAACGGGCCGAGGTAGATCCACCGCTGCGCGCCCAGCTCGGACTCGCCGATGAACAGCACCATGACCAGCGCCAGCACCGCCAGCGCCATGAGCGGGTAGCCCGCCCAGCGGAAGAACTTCGGCGGCAGGCGCGAGCAGGCGTACATCACGGGCACGCCGACGCCGGCCGACAGCGACTGCTTGATGAACCACGAGAACGGGTTGCCGGTCTTCTGCTGGGCCTCGATCGCGGAGGCCGACAGCACCATCATGAGCCCGAGCGCGAGCAGCAGCGCGCTGCACATGATGATCAGGTAGTAGGTCGTCAGCGGCTTGTCGAGCAGTTCCTTCAGCACGGCGCGCTGCTCGCGGACCCAGCTCGCCGGGCCCTCCTGGGCCTTCGACCGCGTCTTGGGCTTGTCCGCGGCCGGACGCGCGCCGGCGGTGCCGGTGCTACTGCTCACGCCGCCGCCTCAGCTCGTGGACGGCACGCGCGAAGGCCTCCCCTCGTGCCGGGTAGCCGGGGAACATGTCGAGCGAGGCGCCCGCTGGGGAGAGCAGCACGGTGTCCCCGGGCGAGGCCAGGCGCGCGGCTTCGGTGACGACGGTGTCCATCACACCAGTGTCTTGGCCCGGGATGTCCACGACGGGGACATTCGGCGCGTGTCGCGCGAGTGCTTCGGCGATCGCCGCGCGGTCGGCGCCCAGCAGCACCGCGCCACGCAGCCGGGGCGCGGCCCGCCGGACCAGGTCGTCGACGTCGGCGCCCTTGAGCTGACCGCCCGCCACCCACACGATCGACGGGTAGGCGCTCAGCGCGGCCGCGGCGGCGTGCGGGTTGGTGGCCTTGGAGTCGTCGACGTAGTCGACGTCGCTGACCCGGTCGACGTGGGACAGGCGGTGGGGGTCGGGCTTGAAGGCGCGCAGGCCCAGCCGTACGGCCTCGGACGGCACGCCGAGCGAACGGGCCAGGGCGGCGGCGGCCAGGGCGTTGGCCACGTTGTGGGGGGCCAGGGGCCGGATGTCGGCGAACGTGGCCAGCTCTTCGGCCGCCTCGACCGGGTCGGCCACGAACGCCCGGTCGACCAGCAGGTCTTCGACCACGCCGATCTGGCCGCTGCGCGGCGCCCGCAGCGTGAAGCCGACGGCGCCCTCGTAGGGCTCGGCCAGGCGGGCGCACTCGGGGTCGTCGGCGTTGTAGATCACGGTGCCGGCGCGTTCGTAGATGCGGCCCTTGGCGGCGGCGTACTCGGCCATGGAGCCGTGCCAGTCGAGGTGGTCGGGGGCGATGTTCAGGATCGCCGCGGCGTGCGGGGCCAGGGTGCTGGACCAGTGGAGCTGGAAGCTGGACAGCTCGACGGCCAGGGCGTCGTACGGCTCGGCGACGGCGCGGACGACCGGGACGCCCACGTTCCCCACGGCCAGGGCGTCGAGCCCGGCGGCCTGGAGGATCGAGGTGAGCATGCGCACGGCCGTGGTCTTGCCGTTGGTGCCGGTCAGCGCGAGCCAGGGGGCGGCGTGCGGCGGGCGCAGCCGCCAGGCCAGCTCCACCTCGCCGACGACCTCGACGCCGGCCGCCAGCGCGGCGGCGACCAGCGGGTGGTGCGGGGCCCAGCCGGTGGTGACGAGCCTGGTCGCGCCCTCGGGCAGCACCATCTCGCCGAACCTGGTCTCGACCCCGGCACGGGCCAGCTCGGCCGCGGCGGCGAGCTGCCGCTCCCCCTCCACGGCCTCCACGACCACGACCCGCTCGCCGCGTCCGGCCAGCGCCCTGGCCACCGCGGTGCCGGAGACGCCGAGCCCGGCCACGCACGTCAACGTCATGGCTTGGGCATCCACTCGACGTAGAACAGCCCGAGCCCGAGCGCCGCGCAGAGCCCGGCGATCAGCCAGAACCGCACCACGATCGTGGTCTCGGCCCAGCCCTTCAGCTCGAAGTGGTGCTGCAGCGGCGCCATCCTGAACACCCGTTTGCCGGTCATCTTGAAGAACCCGACCTGGATGATGACGGACGCCGTGATGATCACGCACAGGCCGGCCAGGATGATCAGCAGGAGCTGCGTACGGGTGGCGATGGCCAGGCCGGCCAGCACGCCGCCCAGGGCCAGCGAGCCGGTGTCGCCCATGAAGATCTTCGCCGGCGGGGCGTTCCACCACAGGAACCCGACCAGCGCCCCCAGCACGGCCGCGGCCACCACCGACAGGTCGAGCGGGTCGCGCACCCAGTAGCAGTTGGGCCCGAGCTGGTCGATGCAGTTGTTGCGGAGCTGCCAGTTGCCGATCAGCACGTACGCGCCGAGCACGACGCCGGTCGCGCCGCTGGCCAGGCCGTCGAGGCCGTCGGTGAGGTTCACGGCGTTGGAGAACCCGACGATCATGAACAGCACCCAGATGGTGAAGCCGACGATGCCGATCGAGGGGCCGATGTCGCGCAGGAACGACAGCCGGGTCTCGGCGGGGGTGATGCCGTAGACGTTGGGCTGGCGGGTGATCAGCACGGCGAACACGGCGCCGACGACGAGCTGGCCGAGGGCCTTGGCGCCGCTGCGCAGGCCCAGGCTGCGCTGCTTGTAGATCTTGATGAAGTCGTCGAGGAAGCCGACCGCGCCGAGGCCGGTCATCAGGAACAGCACGAGCATGCCCGACACCGTCGGCGGCGACAGCGTGGCCAGGTGGGAGCCGCCGTAGGCGAGCAGCGCGGCCAGCACGAAGACGATGCCGCCCATGGTGGGGGTGCCGCGCTTGCCCAGGTGGGCCTGGACACCCTCCTCGCGGATCTCCTGGCCGTAGCCGCGCCGCGAGAAAAGCCTGATCGCCAAGGGGGTCCCCAGCATCGACAGGACCAGGCCCACCGCGCCGGCGATGACGATGTTGATCACTGAGCGGCACCTCCGAGAAGGAGCTCCGCCGTGCGTTCCAGGCCCATCGCGCGGGGGCCCTTGACGAGCACCGCGTCGCCGGGGCGCAGCAGGCCGGCCAGTGCGGCCGCCGCTGCCTCGGCATCAGGGACGTGTACGATCCGGGTCATCTGGGGAGCATATGGCCCTCCGCCACCTGGCGGTCCCGCGGCGGCCGAGGCCGCCTCGTTCGCGCCCTCCAGCACCGGGCCCGCGTCGGGGCCGACGACGACCAGGCCCGTCAGGCCGGAACCGCCCGCCAGCCGCCCCAGCTCGGCGTTGAGCGCCGCGCTCTCCTCGCCCAGCTCGCGCAGCGCCGCGATGACCGCGAACCGCCGCCGCTCCTGCCCCATCACGCCGAACATGTCGAACGCGGCCCGCATCGAGTCGGGGTTGGCGTTGTAGGCGTCGTTGACCACCGTGACGCCGTCGGGCCGGTCGGTGACCTCCATGCGCCAGCGGCTGCGCGGCGTGGCCTCCGACAGCTCCTCGGCGATCGTGGCGACCGGCAGGCCCAGCTCGTAGGCCGCGGCTGCGGCGGCCAGGGCGTTCTCCACGGCGTGCGCGCCGTAGAGCTGGAGCGTGACCGGCGCGGCCCCGGACGGGGTGCGCAACGTGAACGAGGCCCGCCCGCGCCCGTCGACCGTCTCCTGCTCGGCCCTGATGGCCGCGCCCTCGCCGCGCCCGAAGTACGTGACGCGCGCGTCGGTGCGCGAGGCCATCTGCGACACCAGCGGGTCGTCGGCGTTGAGCACCGCCACCCCGGTGCGCGGCAGCGCCTCCACCAGCTCGCCCTTGGCCTTGGCGATGGCCTCCTTGCCGCCGAACACGCCGAGGTGCGCGGTGCCGACGTTGAGCACCACGCCGATCGTGGGCGGCGCGATGCGGGTGAGGTCCTTGATGTGGCCGATGTTGCGGGCGGCCAGTTCGAGCACCATGAACCGGGTGTCGACGTCGGCGCGCAGCACGGTCAGCGGGTGGCCGAGCTCGTTGTTGAAGCTGCCCACGGGCGCGATGGTCGGGCCCATCCGGCCGGCCAGCCTGGCCAGCAGGTCTTTGGTGCTGGTCTTGCCCGCCGAGCCGGTCACGCCGATCACGGTGGCCTGCGGCAGCGCGGCGGTCTGCGCGGCGGCCAGCTCGGCCAGCGCGACCGCGGCGTCGGGGACGATCACCGCCGGCGCGTCGACCGGCCTGGAGGCCAGGACGGCGACCGCGCCGGCCCGGATCGCCTGCGCGGCGTAGTCGTGGCCGTCGACCCGCTCGCCGGCAAGGGCGACGAACAGCGATCCCGGCTCCACCGCGCGTGAGTCGATCACTACGGGCCCGCGCACCACGGCGCGGGGGTCTGCCATGCCCGACAGGGCGCCCGAGGTTATCTCGGCGATCCTGGCCAGCGGCAACGGGATCATCGGTGCTTCCTGCTTTCCTTGCGTGCGTCGATCGCTTCGGCGACCACTTCACGGTCGTCGAACGGGATCACTTCGCCTGAGACGTACTGGCCCTGCTCGTGACCCTTGCCCGCGACGACGATCACGTCGCCGCGGCCGGCCCGGCCGACGGCCAGGTCGATCGCGGCCGCACGGTCGGGCTCAATGATCACATGGGCGCGGTCGCGGGGCGGAACGCCGAGCGCTCCCTCCATCATCGCGGCCAGGATGGCGAGCGGATCCTCCGAGCGCGGGTTGTCGTTGGTGAAAATCGCCACATCGGCCAGCCGGGCGGCGATCTCGCCCATGATCGGGCGTTTGCCGGTGTCGCGGTCGCCGCCGCAGCCCAGGACGATCGTCAGCGTGCCCGCGGTCACCTCCCGCAGCGAGCGCAGCACCGACTCCACGGCGCCCGGCTTGTGGGAGTAGTCCACGAGCGCCTGGAACTCCTCCTCGGCGGAGGTGATGCGCTGCATGCGCCCGGGCACTCCGGTGAGGCTGCCCACGCCGTGCACGGCGGTCTGGAGCGGCACCCCCGACTCCACCAGGCAGACGATCGCGCCGAGCGCGTTGGCGACGTTGAAGGGGCCGGGCAGCGAGATCTGCGCGTCGGCCTCGACCCCGCCGGGGCCGGCCACCCGGAACGCGCTGCCGTCGGCGCCGAGCCGGACCTCCAGCGCCCGCCACTCCGCCTCCGGGTCGCCGAGCGCCGAGAACGTGGTCATCGGCACCTTGGCCCGGTGCAGCAGCTCCCGGCCGTGCGGGTCGTCGATGTTGGTCACGCCGACGCGGCTCAGCTCGGGCTGGAACAGCCTGACCTTGGTGGCGAAGTAGTCCTCGAAGTCCTTGTGGAAGTCGAGGTGGTCCTGGGAGAGGTTGGTGAACAGCGCGACGTCGTAGAAGATGCCGTCGACCCGGCCGAGCGCCAGCGCGTGGCTGGAGACCTCCATGGTGGCCGCGGTGACCCCCTGCTCGCGCATCAGCGCGAACAGGGCGTGCAGCTGCGGGGCCTCCGGCGTGGTCAGCGTGGGCTCGAAGCGGAGGTCTCCGGCGGCGATCTCGACGCCGCCGACCAGGCCCGTCGTGTGGCCGGCCGCCCGGAGGCCGGCCTCCACCATGAAGGTGGTGGTGGACTTGCCGCTCGTGCCGGTCACCCCGATCACCTGGACGTCGTGGGCCGGCTGACCGTAGACCCAGGAGGAGACCTGCCCGAGCAGCGCGCGCGGGTCGGGCACGATCAGCACCGGCAGGCCGGTGGCCACGGCGGCCTCCCGCCCGGCCGGGTCGGTGAGGACGGCCACGGCTCCGCGCGCCATCGCCTCGGCGGCGAAGGTCGCGCCGTGCACGCGGTTGCCCGGCAGCGCCACGTAGAGATCGCCGCGCTGCACGGCGCGGGAATCGATGGTGACGCCGGTCAGGGCGGCATGGGGCGACCTCGACGTGCCGGAATCGGCGTCGAGCATGGTCGCGAGCCCGGTCAGCGGACGGGGCGGGCTGGTCTTGGGACGCATAGACGACGGGGGACGCACGGCGAGAGCGTACCTTCCCTGCTCACTGTCCCGCGCGCGTACGCACCGGCGGCGCGTCCGAGCCTGTGGGAGGAATCTTCCTGCTCTTGATGGCGAACGTCATCACATCCTTGAACACGGGGGCCGCGAGCTGGCCGCCGAAATGGCCGTTCTTGGGGTTCTGGAGCACCGAGAGCACCACCAGCCGGGGCGCGTCGGCGGGCGCGAACCCGACGAAGGAGGCCGTGTAACCGTCGTAGCGGCCCAGCTCGGCGTCGTAGCGGTCGGCCGTGCCGGTCTTGCCCGCCACCCGGTAGCCGGGGATGGCGGCCAGCGCGCCGGTGCCCTCGGCGCTCACCGCGGTCTCCAGCATCGTCGTGATCTCCTTGGCCGTCGTCTCGCTCACCACTCTGGTCTGCCTGCCCGCGGGAGCCGGGACGAATCTGCCGTTCGCGTCGGTGGTGCCCGCCACGATCTGCGGATCGACGCGGACGCCGCCGTTGGCGATGGTCTGGTAGACGCTGGCCGTCTGCAGGGCGGTCACCGACACGCCCTGGCCGTAGGCGACCGTGCAGCTCTGGCTGCCCGACCAGTTCTTGTAGTTGGGCAGCAGGCCCGCCTCGGCGTTGGGCACGCCGCCCGCCGGGGTGGTGCCGAACCCGAACGCCCTGAGCATCGCGTACAGGCGCTCGCTGCCCACCTTGCGGGCGGCCATGATCGTGGCCACGTTGCTGGACTGGGCCATGGCCTGCCGGAAGGTCATCGCCTCGGGCTTGTGGGCGTGGGCGTCGCGCAGCACCCGGTCGGCGCACCTGATGTTGTCGGGCACCTGGAACACCGTGTCGGGGGTGACCTCCTTGGCCTCCAGCGCGGCGGCGGCGGTGATCACCTTGTTGGTGCTGCCGGGCTCGAACACGTCCGCGGCGGCCTTGTTGACGTAGGAGGACGCGGGGGCCCTGCGCCAGTTGCCCAGGTCGAGCTCGGGCGCGTTGGCCATGGCGATGATCTGGGCGGTCCTGACGTCCATGACGATGACCGCGCCGCTGCTCGCGCCCGACTCGCGTACCTGGTCGGCGACCGCCTTCTGGGCGGCCCACTGGATGTCGCGGTCGATCGTGAGCCGTACGTCCTGGCCGTTGACGGGCGCGGTGCGCTCGCTGCTGGTCATGGGGATGCGCAGGCCGTCGCGGCCGGTCTCGACCCGCTGCTTGCCGTCGCGGCCGGCCAGGATCGTGTTCCTGGCCTGCTCCATGCCGCCCAGGCCGTTGCCCTCGTCGCCGACGAAGCCGATGAGGCTGCCGGCCAGGTCGCCGGCCGGGTAGTCGCGGCGGTAGGTCTTCTTCGCGCTGAGCGCGGGCACGCGGGCCTGCAGCAGGCGGGTGGCCACGACCGGGTCGACGTCTCTGGCCAGGAGCTGGTAGCGGCTGCCGGTCCTGGACAGCTTGGCGGTCATCTCCTCCACGGGCTTGCCGAGCTGCCTGGCCAGGATCGCGGCCACGTTGGCGCGGGCGGCCTCGGGGACCTTGGAGGGGTCGATGGACACCTCGCGGGCCTCCGACGTACGGGCCAGCGCGTTGCCGTTGACGTCGGTGATCGTGCCGCGCTTGGCGGGGATCTCCTCGACGTGCTGGCGCTGGCCGACGGCGGCGGCCTCGTAGACCTTGGAGTCGAGGCCCTGCATCTGGATCAGCCGGCCGGCGAAGATCGACAGGATGAACGTCATGCCGATCAGGCCGATGTTGATGCGCCGGCGCGGGCTGCCCAGGCGCAGCACCAGCGGGGGCCGCGGCGGCCGCGGCGGGGTGGGCGGGCGGCGCGGGCCCCTGGGGGCGGCACGTCCGCGCCCCGGCGCAACATGCCGCGCTCCCGCCCGCGCGCCTGGTCCAGCCCGGAGGCGCGCGCCTGGCCGGAGGCAGGACCGCGGGTCTGGCCGGGCCTGGCGCCGCGCCCCTGATCGGGCCGGGAGCCCCGGCTCTGGCCCGGCCCTGAGCCGGGCCGCGCCTGCTCGGACCGCGAGCCGCGCGCCGGGTCCGGCCGGGAGCCGCGCCCCTGGTCGGGACCGGGACCGTCGCCGCGACGGCGCGGGCCCTCCTGCGGCGCCCTGTCCCGGGCGCCGTCGTCGCGCCCCTGGGACGCGCGCCCGCGTGCCCGGTCGCTCTCGTCCCGCCCCTGGGCAGCACGGCCACGCGGACGGTCGCCGCCGTCGCGGCTCTGCGGGGTGCGCCCGCGCGGGCGGTCGTCGTCGTCGCGCCCCTGGGAGGCGGGGCGGCCGCGGGAGTCGTCGCGGGGACGGCGGCGGGGCCCGTCGCCCGGATCGCGGCGCGAGCGTGTGCCCTCGTCGTCGTCGCGCGGCCGCGCGCGGTCGCCGTCGTCGCGGCGCTGCCGGCCGCGGGAGCCGCCCGCGGAGTCGCGTCGGGCGCTGCCGCGCGCGTCGTCGCCGGGGTCCTGGGGCCGCCGGCCCCTCAGGTCGTCGTCGAACGGCAGGTCGAACGGGTCGGGCGGACGCTTGCGCGGCGGGTCGTCCGGCGACGGCGGGCGGCCCGCCCCCTCAGAACGGGCAGAGCCCCCTCGCCCTGCCCGCCCCGGACCGCCCGGCGTACGACGAGCGGCGCCGGGCCCTCCAGGAGAGCCGGCGCCGCCAGCGCCGCGGCCGGGACCCTGTCCCCTGCCGCCTGAATCCCTCACCGCTCCGGGACCGCCTGAGCAGTCGGGTCGCCCGCGTTGTAGGGCCGCAGGCTCTTGTCCAGGTGGTCGCCCTGCGCCTCGGCACGATCGGCGAGGTTCTGGGGCTGCATCTTGCTGTCGAGCTTCTGCTGGAGCGCTTCCTTCTCCTGCCGGGCCACCGCGATCTCGTCGCGCAGCTTGGCGTCGGTGATGGCGTCGCGGTTGAGCATGATGTTGAGCAGCAGCAGGCTCACCAGGCCGCCGCACATCAACCCGACGACGAGCAGCACGAACGGCGCCCGCTGCCGCTTGGTCGAGGGTCGCCGCGCGGCGGGACGGCGCGCGGGCGCGGCGCTCTCGCCGGGACGCGCGTCGGCCGGCCGCCGGCCGTCGGTGTCAGGACGGGGCCGCGGCTTGGTCTGGTGAGAGACGCCCGGCCTGCGCGTGCCCGGCTTGGGCATGGCGCGGCGGACGGGCGCGACCCGGCCGGTCTCCTGCTCAATCGTCAACGCGGATCCTCTCTGCCGCCCGTAGCCGGGCCGAGGCCGCCCGCGGGTTGCGGGCGAGCTCTTCATCGCTGGGGAGCTCGGCTCCCCTCGTCAGCAGGCGGAACCTCGGCTGGTGTGCCGGTAGCGGGACGGGCAGCCCTGGCGGGCTGGTGTCCTTGGTTCGCGCCGTGAGGGCCTGCTTGGTGAGCCGGTCCTCAAGGGAGTGGTAGGAGAGCACGACGACCCGCCCACCCAGCGCCAGCGCGTCGAGCGCCGCGGGCAGCGCCGCCTCCAGGGCGGACAGCTCCGCGTTGACCTCGATGCGCAGCGCCTGGAAAGTCCTCTTGGCGGGGTTGCCGCCGGTGCGCCTGGTCGCCGCGGGGATCGCGTCGCGCACGATGTCGGCGAGTCTCTTGGTGGAGGTGATGGGCTCCTTGGCGCGTTCCTTGACGATAAGCCCCGCGACCCTCGGCGCGAAACGTTCCTCGCCGTAGTCGCGCAGGATTCGTGCCAGGTCGGCGGCCGGATAGGTGTTGACCACCCGCTCGGCCGTCAGCTCCTGCTCGGTGTCCATGCGCATGTCGAGCGGGGCGTCGTAGGAGTAGGCGAAGCCGCGCTCGGCCTCGTCGAGCTGCGGCGAGGAGACGCCGAGGTCGAACAGCACGCCGTGGACCGTGGGATGCCCGGCCTCGTCGACGATCTGGGCCAGGTCGCCGGAGGAGGCGTGGACCAGGGTGGTGCGGCCCGCGTAGGGGGCGAGCCTGCGGGTGGAGAAGTCGATCGCGAACGGGTCGCGGTCGATCCCGATGAGGTGCAGGGAGGGGAAGGCGGCGAGCAGGGCCTCGGAGTGGCCGCCGAGCCCGAGGTTGGCGTCGACGACGACCGGCTCCGGCCCCGACAGCGCCGGGCCCAGCAGCTCCAGTACGCGCTCGAGCATCACCGGAACGTGACCGCCCGTGCCTGCGTTGTCGTCCATCTCCAACCCCCCTCTCGCGTCCTGCTCGCGGATGACGCGTATCGATCAATCGTCAGTCATTCCTGGGTCCCCACCCGGCGCCGCCCGGCCAGGTCCCCATCCGCACCCTCTTCGTGGACGCCCGCCCTCTGACACCGGGGAAGGTGCATCAGTTGGCAGGCAGTGGTTGCGGGTGGAGACCTCGCCGAACGACATCACCGACGGATCGACCGTGGTCACTACAAGATCCCTGGCAGCACCTCCTCCGACAGATCGGCGAACGCCTGCTCCTGCGCGTTGAGATAGGTGTCCCAAGCCTGCGAGTCCCAGATCTCCAGGCGGGTGTTGGCCCCGATGACGACGCAGTCACGCTCCAGGCCGGCGTACTGGCGCAGGCTCTGCGGGATTGTGACGCGTCCCTGCTTGTCTGGTTTCTCGTCGGACGCGCTGGCGAAGAAGACGCGGCTGTAGTCACGCACCGCCTTGGCGGTGACCGGGGCGGTGCTGAGAGCCTCGGTTATGCGCTGGAACTCCTCTACTGGAAAGACGTAGAGGCATCGCTCCTGGCCTTTGGTGATCACAAGACCCTCCGCCAGCTCCTCACGGTACTTAGCCGGCAGGAACAGCCGTCCCTTGTCGTCAAGACGCGGTTGATGGGTGCCGAGGAACATCGGCGCCACCTCCCGTGCCTCAGCGAAGCGCTCAGCGCTGGTGCACCGGGCCCTCCACTGCGCACCACCATACTCCACTTCTCCCCACCGTCAACTGATTCGAACCGTCTTCATCGTCAGTTTCCGTTGCGTTACCGCAGGTCAGCGGGGTGGAGCGGGGGTGGGGGGCGCCGGGGGCGGGCCAACCCTCATGGGCGTGTCGAGGGTTCAAAAGACTGGCGATATAGGGGCTCCCGGCGGGCGCGAAGGCGGGGGTGGAGGAAAGTGGGGCGGCCGAGGGGGTCAGTGTCACGGGATTCGCACTGCTATGCGACAAGAACAGGAACATCAGCGGGGTTCCCTGGAATATCCACAAATGTCGCTCAAGAACCCGCAGCGTCGTAGGGTCGTACAGACAATGGAAAAGGAATGGCATGGCTCCCGTAATGGCACCGTGCGGGACAGCCGTCGCACTATGGAGGCCTGGTGGCACTAACCCATGACGTCCCTCCCCAGCTTGACGAGCTGGTCTCCACCGCCCACCGAATCCGGCAGGCCATCGAGTCGGTGATCGAGGGAAAGAGCGACGCCGTCCGGCTCACGCTGACCGTCCTGCTCGCCGAGGGCCACCTTTTGATCGAGGACGTGCCGGGGGTCGGCAAGACGATGCTCGCCAAGGCGCTGGCGCGGTCCATCGACTGCCCGGTGCGCCGCGTGCAGTTCACGCCCGACCTGTTGCCCAGTGACATCACCGGGGTAAGCGCCTACAACCAGCAGACGCGTGAGTTCGAGTTCAAGCCCGGACCGGTGTTCGCCAACATCGTGGTGGGCGACGAGATCAACCGCGCCTCCCCCAAGACACAGTCGGCGTTGCTGGAGTGCATGGAGGAGCACCAGGTCACCGTGGACGGCGTGACGTACCCCCTGGACGCCCCCTTCATGGTGATCGCCACCCAGAACCCCATCGAGATGGAGGGCACCTACCCCCTCCCCGAGGCCCAGCGCGACCGGTTCACCGCCAGGGTCGCCATGGGCTACCCGGAGCCGACGGCCGAGCTGGAGATGCTCGACGTGCACGGCAGCACCTCGCCGCTGGACAAGCTGGAGCCGGTCGCCACGACCGCCGAGGTGCGTGCCCTGATCGAGGCCGTGCGCGGCGTGTACGTCTCGCAGCCGGTCAAGAAGTACGCCATCGACCTCGTCGTGGCCACCCGCCACTCCCCCGACCTGCGGCTGGGCGCCTCCCCCGGTCCACGCTGCAGCTCGTCCGCGCGGCCAGGGCGCACGCGGCGCTGGCCGGACGCGACTACGTCATCCCCGACGACCTGCAGGACCTGGCCGTGCCCGTGCTGGCGCACCGGCTGCTGCCCAGCGTCGAGGCCCAGGGCCAGCGCCGTCTGCCCGAGCAGGTGGTGACCGACCTCGTCAGGCGTGTGCCGGTGCCGGAGACGCGAGCGTCGTGAGGGCCGGACTGCGGGCGCTGACCTCCCGCGGCAGGTCGTTCCTGGCCTCGGGGATCGCGGCGCTGCTGATGGCGCTGATCCTGGGCGAGAACGACCTGTTCAGGATCGGCGTGCTGGTCACGGCGCTGCCGCTGCTGGCCGCGCTGGTGGTGGCACGTACCAGGTACCGGCTGAGCTGCGCGCGGAGGCTGGACCCGCCCAGGGCGGAGGTGGGCGGGGAGGCCACGGTGACGTTGCGCCTGGAGAACGTGACCAGGCTGCCGACCGGGCTGCTGCTGATCGAGGACACCGTGCCGTACGCGCTGGGCGTGCGGCCGCGGTTCGTGCTCGACCGGGTCGAGTCCAAGGGGGTGCGTGAGATCGACTACCGGGTCCGGTCCGACCTGCGCGGCAGGTACACGATCGGGCCGCTGTCGGTGCGCATCGCCGACCCGTTCGGGCTGGTGGAGCTGACGCGGGCGTTCACGATCAGCGACACGCTCGTGGTGACGCCGCAGGTGGTGGCGTTACCGCACGTACGGCTGTCGGGCGAGTGGACGGGCGGCGGCGACAGCCGCACCCGGAGCGTGGCCGCGGCCGGCGACGACGACGTGGCGCCGCGCGAGTACCGGCAGGGCGACGACCTGCGCCGGGTGCACTGGCGCTCGACCGCCCGGTACGGCGAGCTGATGGTGCGCCGCGAGGAGCAGCAGTGGCAGAGCCGCGGCGCGCTCCTGCTGGACACCCGCAGGCACGCCCACCGCGGCGAGGGCCCGCGCTCCTCCTTCGAGGTGGCGGTCTCGGCCGCGGCCTCGATCGGCGTGCACCTCGCCCACGAGGGCCTGGGCCTGCGGCTGGTGACCGACCAGGGCGCCGAGCACCTGACCGACCAGGGGCTCAGCTACTCGCTGCTGGACACGCTCGCCGTGGTGCGGCACAGCTCGGCCCGCTCGCTGGAGATGGGCGTCTCGGCCCTGCGCCAGGGCGGCGGCGACGGCCTGATCGTGGCCGTGCTCGGCGCGCTCGACCCCGAGGAGGCCAGGGAGCTGGCCAGGCTGCGGCACAGCGGCGTCACCGGCGTCGCGGTCCTGCTCGACGCCGGCACCTGGGAGGGCGCCGGCCGGGGCTCGCACGAGAACTTCGACGCCGTGCAGGGCGTCCTGGCCGGTTACGGCTGGCGGATCGTCCGCCTGCCCGCCGGCACCTCCATCGCCTCGGTCTGGCCGGACGCCGCCAACCGCGGCAGGTACGCGCTCAACCCCACGGGAGGTGCGGCATGAGGCTGACGGCCGCCTCGGGTGTGGCCGCGTTCGCCGCGGCGATCCTGCTCTATCCGCTCTTCCAGGGCGGCGCCTGGTTCTGGACGTCGCTCGGCGCGGTGCTGGCCGTGATGGCCGCCGGGCTGATCGGCTCCCGCCTGTCGCTGCCCGCCTGGGCCGCCCCCTGGCCGGGCTGGCCGCGTTGTGGATCTTCCTGACCGTGGTCTTCGCCTCCGGCAAGGCGTGGGCGCTGGTGATCCCGACCAAGGAGTCGGTGTGGGAGCTGGGCCGGCTGCTGGGCGTCGGCTGGGCCGACATCCAGCGTTACGCCGCGCCCGTGCCGTCCACGGACGGCATCACGCTGCTGACCGCGGGCGGCGTGGGCGTCATCGCGATCGCCGTGGACCTGCTCGCCGCGCGGCTGCGGCGGGCGGCGCTGGCCGGGCTGCCGCTGCTGGCGCTGGCCACGGTCCCGGCGACGATTCTGGCCGAGCCGATCAGCTGGCCCGCCTTCATCATCGCCGCGCTCGGCTTCGTCAGCCTGCTGATCGCCGACGGGCGCGAGCGGGTGGGCCACTGGGGACGGGCGGTGCTCGTCCGCCGGACCAGGGTGGCGACCGGGCCGCGGCCGGAGACCGGCGGGGCCAGGGCCGACACCAGCGGCCTGCGGCTGTCGGGCAAGCGCATCGGGTTCGCCGCCATCGCGCTGGCCGTGCTGCTGCCCGCGGCGCTGCCGGTGATGGAGCCGGTCTCCTTCTTCCAGTTCGGCGTGGGCGGCCGGGGCGGCGGCAAGGGCAACTCGATCAGCATCGCGAGCCCGATCGCCAGCCTGCGCGGGCAGCTCGAACTGCCCGAGCGGCGCGTGGTGCTCACCTACAACAACAACGACAACAAGCCCAGGTACCTGCGGATCTACGCGCTGGACACCTTCGACGGCCAGCAGTTCGGCATGACCGAGCCGAAGGGCTCGCCGGACAACAGGACGGAGAACGGCCCGCTGCCGCCGCCTCCCGGGCTGAGCGCGAGCACGAAGGTCGGCAACGTCGTCACCACGATCCGGATGAGCGACGAGATCGAGCGGCTGCAGTTCCTGCCGCTGCCGTACCCGCCGCGGCAGATCCGGGTGGACGGCGACTGGCGCGCCGACGTGGGCACGCTGATGGTCTTCTCCATCCCCGACGAGGCGGCCGGCCTGGAGTACGAGGTCGCCACCAGCGAGCCGGCCGCCACGCCGGAGCTGCTGGAGTCGCTGGAGGGCGTCCAGCCGAGCGTGGACCGGCGGTACCTGAAGCTGCCGGACAACCTGCCGCCGGAGATCGTCCGGCTGGCGCGTTCGCTGACCGCGCAGACCAACTCCAACTACGAGGCGGCGGTGAAGCTCCAGCAGTTCTTCACCAAGGACGGCGACTTCCGCTACGACCTGCGGACGCAGGGGCACGGCAACTCCGCGCTGCGGGACTTCCTGCTGCGCGATCGTACGGGCTACTGCGAGCAGTTCGCGGCCTCGATGGCGGTGCTGGCCAGGATCGTCGGCATCCCGTCGCGGGTGGCGATCGGCTACACCGGCGGCACGAAGGTCGGCGACAACTGGACGGTCACGACCGGTGACTCGCACTCCTGGCCCGAGCTGTACTTCGAGGGCGTGGGCTGGCTGCCGTTCGAGCCGACGCCGTCGGGGACGCTGGGACAGGGCAGCGCGCGGGTGCCGGACTACACGGTTCCCCCGGCGCCTTCGACGACGCCGTCCACCTCGCCGAGCAGCGGCGCGACCGAGTCCGGCGCCGACGACCCGATCAACCCCTCCACCCGGCGCAACCCGCGCGAGCTCGACCGTGAGGGCCTGATCGCCACGGGCGGCCTGCCGCCGGACGACTCGATGCCGCTGATCGGCAAGATCGGCATCGGCGCGGGCGCGCTGCTGCTGCTCCTGCTGGTCCCGGCGGCGCTGCGGCTGCTCACCAGGAACCGGCGGGTGCGCGCGCTGGGCTGGAAGGTCTCGCGACCGGCCGACGACCTGACGGCCAGGATCGCGACCGCCCACCACCCGTCGATCGCGGCCGTGTGGGCCGAGCTGGACGACGTGCTGTGCGACTACGGCATGGCCCGCGGCGCCAGCGAGACCCCGAGGGCGCTGGCCAGACGGCTGAGCCGGCAGTACGAGTTCGACGCCGAGTCGGCGGCCGCCATGACGGCCATCGCGACGACGGTCGAGCGGGTGCTGTTCGCCAGGGACCCGGGCACGATCGGGCCCATGAAGAAGGACCTGCGCAAGGTGCGGCAGGCCCTGGCGGCGACGGTGTCGCGGGGAAGGCGGATGCGGGCGGTGCTGCTGCCGCCCTCGACGCTGCGGCGGCTGCGGACGCTGGGCGAGCGCCTGCTGGACGGCTTCGACCTGCTGGAGAACATCAGGCTGCGGCGGACGGCGGCCCACAAGGGCGCCTGAGCCGCCCGCCCAGGACCGAGCGTGCGGTCGCTCCCCGGAAGGGGAACGGCCGCACGTTCGCGTATGGCGGGAGGTTCGGCGCCGGGGAGGAGGTCAGCGCTCGTCGTGACGACGGCGCCAGCGCTCTTCCATGCGCTCCATGAAGGTGCCCCGGTTGGCGCGCCGGACCTGCCTGCCCGCGCCGCCCGCGCCCGGAGCCGGCGGCGAGTCGCCGAATCCGTTCATGCGCTTCCAGCTGGACAGACCCCACAGACACGCGGCGAGCATGACCACGAAACCGCCGACGCCGAGCGGGATCTGACTCATGACCACGCCGACCATCATGATCACGACGCCGAGGGCAAAGCCGATGGAGGCTTTGATCAGGCGACGCTTGTAATGGCTGCGCGGGTCACTGATCCTTACGGTGTTGGCCCACTTCGGGTCCTCGGCGTAGAGGGCCTGCTCGATCTGGTCGAGCAAGCGCTGCTCGTGCTCAGAGAGCGGCACGGCGCCTCCCAAGGACAGCCCCAGGACGGGGAAGACGGCAACGGACGACACGGGGTGTCCGAACCTCGCGGTCGGTTATCCCCAGAATACGAGGCTGTAGACGTAGGCGAAAGCAAACGTCCAACGCAGACCAAACCGGAGGTGACGTCATGGCTCCATTGTGGACCATCTCGCACCCCTTCCCCCAAAATCGCGACATCCTTCTCCTACCCGACTGACCGATCAAGTAGGACATGGGCGTCATGTCTCTATTTCATCAAGCTTGCCACGTACCAGCGACGCTGGGAGCACCGCATCGGGGCCAAATCTCCGGATCGCCTTGTCCATCGCCTGTTCGGCCTCGCGCCAGCCGGTCTCGCGCTCGCCCAGACCGAGCTGGTGGGTGGCCTCGCCGGCCGGGCGGAGGTTCTCCATCCGGACCCCGACCAGGCGCAGGCGCACCCGCTGGAGACCGGCGGCCTCGAACAGCTCGCAGGCGGTGGCGTAGATCACCTGGGCCACGTCGGTCGGCTCCCGCAGGGTGCGCGACCGGGTGATCGTGGTGAAATCGGCCCGGCGCAGCTTCACACTTACAGTTCTGCCCACGTGTCCGCCCTTACGCATCCGGGCCGCCACGCGCTCGGCCAGGCGCAGCAGCTCGCGCCGGATCACCTCGGGATCGTCGACGTCGGCCGCGAAGGTCTCCTCGTTGCCGATGCTCTTGTCGGGCACGTGCGCGGTCACCGGACGCTCGTCGCGCCCCCAGGCCAGCGTCGCCAGGTGGCCGCCGACGGCCTGCCCGAGCTCGCGCTGGAGCGTGTTCAGGGGCACCCTGGCCAGGTCGCCGACGGTGCGGATGCCGAGCCGTACGAGGGACTGCTCGGTGCGCTCCCCCACGCCCCACAACGCCGAGACCGGCAGCGGGTGGAGGAAGTCGACCACCTGCCCTTCGGGCACCACCAGCAGCCCGTCGGGCTTGCACTGCTTGGAGGCCAGCTTTGCCACGAATTTGCTGGAGGCCACCCCCACCGAGCAGGTGATGCCGTAGCGGTCGAGGACCTGCTCCCTGATCATGGCGGCGATCGCCGCGGGCGGGCCGAGCCGCCGCCGGGCGCCGCCGACGTCGAGGAACGCCTCGTCGGAGGCGATCGGCTCGACCAGCGGGGTGATCGAGTGGAAGATCTCCATGACGCCCCGGGAGACCTCGGAGTACTTGCCGTGGCTGGGCGGGATGATCGTGGCCTGCGGGCACATCCGGCGCGCCCTGCTCATCGGCATCGCCGAGTGCACGCCGAACGCCCTGGCCTCGTAGGTGGCGCTGAGCACCACGCCGCGCCCGGCCGGCGAGCCGACGATCACCGGGCGGCCCCGCAGCTCCGGCCGCTCCAGCAGCTCGACGCTGGCGAAGAAGGCGTCCATGTCGACGTGGAGAATCGGGCAGCCGCTGTCATCGACCCCGGTCCGCGGCGCGGGGCCGATGCCTGTGATCTGCTTGCGGGACACGCCTGCGAGTCTATCCGAACAGACGTTCCAGACTAGGGGCGGTGGCCGAGGATGTGCACCTGGGTGGCGATGTCCCGCAGCACAGGGTGGACGGCGGCGGCCTGCTCCAGCGCCGCGAGCGCGTCGGCCGCGCCCGGCTCGCCGTCGACGAGCCGGCTGGGCACCAGGTCGGCGAAGACCCGCACGCCGTGGACCGCGCCGACGGTGAAGCCCGTGGCGGTCAGCAGCTGCGCCAGGATCTCGGCGGTGAAACGCCGCGGCGTGGGGTCGCGGTCGCCCCACGTGCCACGCGGGTCGGCCAGCACGGCCCTGGCCTCGTCGAACTGCCCGGCCAGCGCCCGGTGGATCGCGCTGGCCACGGGGTTGGCGGCCAGCACGCTGACGGCGCCACCCGGGCGCAGCAGCCCGGCGACGGCGGCCAGCGCGCCGGTGGGGTCGTCGACGTACTCCAGGACGCTGTGGCACAGGACCAGGTCGGCGCTGTCGCGGTCGAGCAGGTCGCCGAGGTCGGCGGTGTCGCCCTGCAGGCCGCGCACGCCCACGCCCTTCTCCTTGGCCCGGCGCTCCAGCGCGGCCAGCGAGTCGGGGCTGGGGTCGACGACGGTGACGGTGTGGCCGAGCTCGGCCAGCGGCACGGCGAACCCGCCGGTGCCTCCGCCGGCGTCGACGATGTCGAGCCTGTCACGGCCGACGGCCTCGGCACGCTCGGCCAGCACCGATCGCAACGCGCCCCACACGACGGCGGTGCGCACCGCCGGGGTCTTCGTGGTGACGCCTTCTGCTCGCAACGTCGGCTCGCCTCTCTCTCCTCCGCGGGCGGCCCTCGCCCTGTGCGGACGGGCCCAGCCTACGCCGTACGCGCCGTCGCCCGCAGGCCGGACCCTAACCGTCGAAGGCCGCCGCCACCCTCTTCGGCGCCCGCAGCCGCCAGGCGTCGGTCAGCAGCTCGGCCAGCTCGCCGGCCGCCACGGCCGCCAGACGCACCAGCACCACGGCGTGCCCGTCGTAGTGGGGTGTGGAGAAGAACGTACCGGGGACGGCGGCGATCAGCTCGTGCTTGAGCTCCTCGCCGCCCACCGGCACGGCGAGCACGTCGCCCTCCTGCGTGATCCGGGCGAACCACCTGCCGCGCACGTAGAAGGCGGGCGTGCCGTACATGGGTTTCTCGGTGGTCTCGGGCAGCGCCAGGGCGAGGGCGCGCACCTCGTCTTCGGTCACCATGGACCGATGTTCACACAGAAAGGCGGACAAGGCCGGAAAAGGGCGCGTCGCGGCTGGTGACGCGCCACTTCTCCGGACCGGCTCACGGCCCCGCGGAACAGGCCGGGGCCGCACCGGAAGGCCGCGCGCCGGCGCGCCTTCCGCCGCCTCTTCGCGAGTCGTACGGACCGTGTGAGTGGAACGTACCCCGAAACGGCCTTCGCGGCCTTTGTCTAAAGGGTGAGGCTTGGCTTGAGTTGCTTGAACCGGGCCAGCAGGCCGTTGATGAACTGCGGCGACTCGTCGGTCGACAGCTCGCCCGCCAGGTGCACCCACTCGCTGATGACCACGCCCTCCGGCACGTCGGGCATCCACAGCAGCTCGTACGTGCCGCCGCGCAGCAGGTTGCGGTCGACCGCGGGCATGCGGTCGAGCGTCCAGCCCTCGGAGTAGGTGGTGATCAACTCGTCGATACGGGCATGGTGGCGGGCGACGCCCTCGACGATGGTCGAGGTGTACTCGTTGACCGGCGGCTCCTGCCGCTCGACGCGCTCGGCGAGGATCCTCAGCGGATCCTCCGAGCGCAGCTCGGCCTCGAAGAGGATGTCAAGGGCGCGCCTGCGTGCTTTGCCGCGTGCAGACACCTCAGGCCCGGCCGAGGTATTCGCCGCTGCGGGTGTCGACCTTGACCTTCTCGCCGGTGGTGATGAACAGCGGCACCTTGATCTCGGCGCCGGTCTCCAGCGTGGCGGGCTTGGTGCCGCCGGTGGAGCGGTCGCCCTGCAGGCCCGGCTCGGTGTTGGAGATCAGCAGCTCGACGGCGGCGGGCAGGTCGACGTAGAGCGCCGAGCCCTCGTTGAAGGCGATCGTGGCGAGGGTGTTCTCCAGCATGTAGTTGGCGGCGGTGCCGACGGTGCGGGCGGGCACGTTGACCATGTCGTAGGTCTCGGTGTCCATGAAGACGAAGTCGTCGCCGTCCTTGTAGGAGTACTGCATCTCGCGCTTGTCGACGTTGGCCACGTCGACCTTCACGCCGGCGTTGAAGGTCTTGTCGACGACCTTGCCGGAGAGGACGTTCTTGAGCTTGGTACGCACGAACGCGCCGCCCTTGCCCGGCTTGACGTGCTGGAACTCGACAACGCTCCAGAGCTCACCGCCCTCGAGCTTCAGCACCATGCCGTTCTTGAGGTCGTTGGTCGTCGCCACTCGTTCTCTCCCGCGTGTGGCCGCTCTAAAGGACGAGCAGCTCCTTGGTGGTCTTGGTGAAAAGTTCCGGCCCGCCCTCACGGGTCACGAGGGTGTCCTCGATGCGAACCCCGCCCCGCTCGGGGAGGTAGATCCCAGGCTCGACGGTGATCGGAACTCGATCCTCTAGTCTACCGGTCCTGGAGGGGCCCAGGAACGGGTCCTCGTGGATCTCCAGGCCGACGCCGTGGCCCAGGCCGTGCCGGAAGTGCTCGCCGTGGCCCGCCGCCTCGATCAGGCCGCGGGCGGCGGCGTCGACGTCCTTGGCCGCGGCCCCCGGGGCCAGGGCGTGCCGGCCGGCCCGCTGGGCGCGCCTGACCAGGTCGTACAGGTCGTGCTGCCACGCGGCGGGCGTGCCCAGGCAGACCGTCCTGGTCATGTCGGCGTGGTAGCCGTGGTAGCGGGCGCCGAAGTCCATCGTGACCAGGTCGCCGGCGCGCAGCTCGCGGTCGGTGGGGGCGTGGTGCGGGATCGCGCCGTTCTCGCCGGCGGCGACGATCGTGTCGAACGCCGGCTTGTCGGCGCCCAGCTCGGTCATGCGGTTGTCCAGGAGGCGGGCCAGGGCGCGTTCGGTGAGGCCCGGCGCGATCAGCGGGAGCACGTCGGCGAAGGCCTGGTCGGTCAGGGCGCAGGCGGTGCGGATGAGCTCCAGCTCCGCCTCGTCCTTGACCGCGCGCAGCTCCTCGACCACCGGGCCGAGCGGCACCAGGCCCCCGCCCTCGCCCTCGCCGCCTTCGCGCCCCTCGCCCTTGCCGCCCTCGCCCAGGCCCGCCTCCAGGCGGCGGAAGGTGGCCACGGTCATGGCGGCGGCCTCGATGCCCATGCCCGGCGCGGCCAGCCGGCCGGCCACGTCGGACGCCTCGACCGCGGGCACGTCGAGGGCGCGGGTCTTGTCGATGTAGCGGTTGTCGGTCGCCAGCAGCGCCGAGCCGTCCGCCCTGACCAGGACGGCCGCGTTCGAGCTGACCAGCCCGGTGAGGTAGCGGACGTTGACGGGGGAGGTGACGAGGAGCGCGGGGACCTCGTGGGCGGGCAGCGCGGCGGCCAGGCGTGCCCGGCGCGCCGCGTGGTCGATGGTCATCCCGCCAATGTACGCGCGCCCCACCCCCTCCCCCACCCCCGGTCAGGGAGGGGAAAGTGCGCGCCGTCCCCCCGCGTCGCGTCTCCCTCCCCCGCGCCGGTCAGGAGAGGGCGAAGTCGTTCAGGAAGGAGGCGAGCGGGCCCGACAGGGGGCGTCGCCCTTCGCCTGGGCGTTGCGCAGGTCCTGGTAGACGCCGGCGATCTGGCCGCGGGCGGGCTCGAAATGGCCGTCCTGGAGCTTCTTGGCGGCCTTCCTGAGCTTGTCGTGGACCTTCTCGGCGACGCGGGGGTTGATGTCGCCGATGTCCTCCTGGGCCGTCACCGCCTCGTCGAACTTCACCAGCCAGTGGTCCCAGCCGCCCGCCGGGGTCTGCCCCCGGCCCAGGGTCACCTTGGGGCCGACGGTCTGGACCAGGCCGGTGGGCGTGTCGCCCGGGGTGAGGTCGGTGGGACTGGCCTCGGTGAGTCCGGGGGTCGGGCCGGCGGTCAACGTGGCGTCCGGGGACAGGACGGGCGTGGGGGGCGTACTGGCGCTCGGCTCGGCCACCGGGGTCTCCTTGCGGGAGCCGGCCCACAACACCATGGCGACGGTCACCACCGCGATGACCGCGACGGCGATCCCCATCTGGATCAGCAGCTTGTTGCCGGTACGCGGCGGCGCCGGGTCCAGCTCGGCCGACTCGTAGACGGCGGTGTCGCCGGCCCGCGGAACTCCGTTGAAGTCGTAGACCCGCGTGTCGCCCGGCCGGCCCGCTGGAGCTCCGGCGGGGTTCGCGGCGGTGGGGTTCGGGGCCGTGGGGGCCGCTCCCGGAGCCGCGCCGGGCCGGGCGATGGCGGCCAGTGCCCGGCGGACGGGCTCGCCGCCCGAGGGCCGCCTGGCGGGGTCGGGCGCGAGCATCGTGAGGACGAGCCGGTCCAGCTCGGCGGGGATCTCGGGCCGGATCGCGCTGGGCGGGACGACCCCCTGCCCGGCGCCCGCACTTCCGGGGGCCTCGGCTCCAGGGGCCCCGGCTTCGGGGGACGCAGCGGAGGGCGGCGGGGTGGCGCGCATGCCGGTTACCGGAATGTCAGGGGTGGCGGCCGGCGGGCGGCCGCAGAGGAGCTCGTAGCAGACGGCGCCGAGGGCGTACAGGTCGGCGGCGGCCGTGGCGGGACGGCCGGAGGCCCGCTCAGGGGCGAGGTAGCGGCGTTCGGCCTGGGACGGCTCCTCGTCCGGCAGCCCGAACCCGACGACCTTCAGCACGCCGCTGGCAGCCCGCCGGAAGCTGCCGGAGTCGATCTGCCCGTGGAACACCCCGGCGCGGTGCGCGGCGTCCAGCCCCGCGGCCGCCTGGCCGACCAGGTCGCACACCTCGACGATCGGCATGGGCCCCTCGGCCGCCAGGTCCTCCCCCACGCTGGTCCCGGTGAGGAACTCGGTCACCAGGAAGGGGGCGCCCTCCTGGTCGCCCACGTCGAGGACCATGGCCACGTTGGGGTGGATCACCCTGGCCACCGCCTGGGCGTGCTGCTTCAGCGCCTCCCTGGCGGCCTCGCCGGCCGCGCCGGCGCCCAGGATCTTCACGGCCACGACCCAGTCGGCGCGGGTGTCGTAGGCCCGCCACACCTCACCCATCGGACCGCTGCCGATGAGCTCGTCAAGCCGGTACCGGTCGGCGACCATCGAAGGCGTAGCGTCGGACATATCCCCGCCAAAAACTCGAAAAGTGGGCTATTTCCGACCCACCATAGGGCCCTCCAGCCCCTCCCCGCCCCATGATCCACACTTCGCACCGCCGCGGGCGCCACCGTCCTGATCGCCGTGTTCGGCACGGCCAACGGCGTGCTCGCGCCGTACACCGTGGTCCGCGCGTTGCGCAGGGCTCGGTCGGGTGACCGGGCGCTGTTCTCCGCGGTGACGGCCGGGCACCTGCGGCGGCCGGGCTGGATCCTGATCGCCGGTTCGCTCGTGTCGGCCGGGCTCGGCACGGCGGCGCAGGCCGCCGGGGCGTGGCCCGGCTCGACGAGGTCGAGATCACCGTCGTCAACCTGTCGATACGCAAGAACGGCCACGCCAAGGCCATCCGCTTCGCCACGCTGACCCGACTGTGCGAGGCCCTGGGCTGTCAGCCCGGGGACCTGCTCACCTACGGCTGAGGGCGGGTGGCCGTACGGCCACCCGCCCTCAGCGCAGTTCCGGTCAGGCCGTCGCGGGCTCCGGCGCGCGCGGCGTGCGGGCGGCCGCGGCCGGGGCGTCGTCGAGCGGCTGCGGCGGCGCGTTGAAGACCGCGTCGTCCAGGCGGCCCTCCGAGCGGGCCACCAGGACCGGGACGACCATCTGGCCGGCCACGTTGGTCGCGGTGCGGATCATGTCGAGGATCGGGTCGATCGCCAGCAGCAGGCCGACGCCTTCGAGCGGCAGGCCCAGCGTGCTCAGCGTGAGCGTCAGCATGACGATCGCGCCGGTCAGACCGGCGGTGGCGGCCGAGCCGACGACCGAGACGAACGCGATCAGCAGGTAGTCCCCCACACCGAGGTGCACGCCGAACACCTGGGCCACGAAGATCGCGGCGAGCGCCGGGTAGACCGAGGCGCAGCCGTCCATCTTGGTGGTGGCGCCGAAGGGCACCGCGAAGGAGGCGTAGTCACGGTCCACGCCGTTGCGCTCGACGGTGACGCGCTGGGTCAGGGGCAGCGTGCCGACCGAGGAACGGGAGACGAAGGCCAGCTCGATGGCGGGCCAGGCGTTGCGGAAGAACGTGATCGGGTTGACCTTGCCCCAGACCGCGAGCAGCGTCGGGTAGACGGCCAGCAGGACGATGAAGCAACCGACGTACACGCCGACGCTGAACTTGGCCAGCGGGGCCAGCAGGTCCCAGCCGTACGTGGAGACGGCCTTGCCGATGAGGCCGGCGGTGCCGATCGGGGCCAGGCGGATGACCCACCACAGGGCCTTCTGCACCAGTTCGAGCACCGAACGGCTGAGGTTGAGGAACGGCTCGGCCTTCTCGCCCACCGCCAGGGCCGCCGCGCCGAGGACGACCCCCAGGAAGACGATCTGGAGGACGTTCACCTCGGTGAAGGCCGTGACGATGTTGGTGGGCAGGATGCCGGTGACGAAGTCGAGCCAGGTGCCGGCGCCCTCGGTGTCGACGGCCTTGGCCGCGCCGGTGTCGAGGGTGACGCCCTGGCCCGGGTTGATGATCAGGCCGAGCGCGATGGCGAAGGCCACCGAGACGAACGCGGTGATCAGGAACCACAGCAGGGTCTTGGAGGCCAGGCGGGCGGCGCCGTTGACGTTGCGCAGGTTGGCCACGCTGACCAGCACGGCGGTGAACACCAGCGGCGGCACGGCCAGCTTGAGGAGCTGGACGAAGATCTTGCCGACCTGGGTCAGCGTCTCGGCCAGCCAGGCCACGTCCCAGATCTTGGCGACGAACCCCAGGGCGACGCCGGCCGCGAGGCCGAGCAGCAGCTGAAGGGAGAAGGTGAATCTCTTCACGGGAGGAAGGCTCCGGAAGTCGGGCATGCCACAGCAGAGGGGGGCATGCGGGTGAGGAAGGGGGAGTCTGGGGGACGCGCCGATCAGCGACAGAGGGATCCGTGCAGACGGCACAGATCCACGTGCAGACGCTCGACGAGCCGCACGATGACCACAGAGAACCTCACGAGGACGTACAACACCATGCGAAACGGGGCATATTCCCGCCCGGCATTGTGACGTGCGTCACACCCCTTCCGGAGCCCGTCCGATCAGGCGGCCAGCTCCTTGACCTTCTCCAGCAGACGGACGCGCTCCTCATGGGTACGGCCGAGCGGCGCGACGTTGAGCGTCGTCACCCCCGACTCCTTCAGCGCCGCGATCCGGTCGCGGACGAAGCCCTCGCTGCCGATCAGCGACATGTTCTCCAGCAGCTCGGCGGGCACCAGCGCGGCGGCCTCGTCCTTCTTGCCCTCCAGGTAGAGGTCCTGGATCTGCTCGGCCTCCTTCTCGTAGCCGTAGCGCCGGGCCAGGTCGTTGTAGAAGTTCTTGCCCTTGGCACCCATGCCGCCGATGTACAGGGCCGCCATCGCCCGGCCGAACTCGCGCAGCCCGGCCACGTCGTCGCCGATGGCCAGCGCCGCCTGGGCGATCACGTCGAGCTCGCCCAGCTCGGGGTCGCGCTTCGCCCGGCCGGCGGCCAGCGAGGGGCCCCACACGTCGGCGGCCTTCTCCGGGTAGTAGAAGATCGGCTCCCAGCCCTCGGCCAGCTCGGCGGTCATCTCCACGTTCTTGGGGCCGATGGCGGCGACCACGATCGGGATGCGCGGGCGCACCGGGTGGTTGATGATCTTCAGCGGCTTGCCCAGGCCGGTGCCCTCCCCGGCGGGCAGCGGCACCTGGTAGTTGCGGCCCGCGTGCTCCAGCCGCTCGCGCCGCCACACCTTGCGGCAGATCTCGATGACCTCCCTGGTACGCCCGATCGGCGCGGTGTACGGCACCCCATGGAAGCCCTCGATGACCTGCGGCCCCGACGTCCCGATGCCCAGCGTGAACCGCCCGTCGGAGACGAAGTCCATGCCCGCGGCGGTCATGGCCAGCAACGTCGGCGTACGGGAGTAGATCGGCAGGATGCCCGAGGCGATCTGCACCCGCTCGGTCTTGGCCGCGATGTACCCCATCTGGCTGACGGCGTCGAAGCTGTACGCCTCGGCCACGAAGACGATGTCGAGGCCCGCCTTCTCGTAGTCGGCCAGCTCGGCGACCGTCTCCTTGAAACCGCCCGAGTAGTTGAGTGCCATACCGATGCGCATGCCGGGCTCCCGATGAACCGAATGTTGTTCCGTTGCGACGTCAACAGGTTAGCGTGTCGGCGTGTCGCACGGCGAAGCACTAGCCTGGTTCGGGTGCTGAGCCGGGTCGTCGTCATCGCCTCCGCAGTGGTCGCCCTGGCCCTGGCGGGTCATTCGCTGATCCCGGCGCTCGGCGGGTTCACGCCCGTCCTGGAGAGCCTGCTGCCCTGGATGGGGGTGGCGGTGCCGCTGCTGCTGCTCCTCGCCCTGCTGGCGCGGTCCAGGGCGGCCGCGCTCGCGGCGCTGGCGCCCGGCCTGGTGTGGGCGGCGATGTTCGGCTCCACGCTGCTCGCCGCGCCGCCCGGCGGCCCCAGCGACCTGGCCGTCGGCACGGTCAACGTGGGCGTGCGCAACAGCGCGTCCGGCGAGGCGGTCAAGGCCATCGCCGAAGAGCTCGACCTGCTGGCCGCCCAGGAGCTGACCCCCGGCGGGCCCGCGGCCAAGCAGCTCAACAAGATGTTCCGCTACCACTACCCGGTCAGCACGGTCGGCCTGTGGAGCCGATACCCGATCAGCGAGACCCGCCCGCTCGACGTCGGCATGGGCTGGCCGCGGGCGCTGCGCGCGGTGGTGAGCACCCCCAAGGGCAAGGTCACCGTCTACGTCATGCACCTGGCCTCGGCCAGGCCCGGCCACACCGCCTCCCGCGACGCCTCCCTGGCCCACGCCCGCCGGCTCGTCGACGCCGACCCCAGCAAGCGCGTCCTGCTGCTCGGCGACCTCAACACCGCCACCACCGACCGCGGCATGCGCGGGCTGACCCCGCCGCTGACCGACGCCCAGAGCGTGGCCGGCGACGGGTTCGGGTTCACCTGGCCGGCCGAGTTCCCGATCACCCGGCCCGACCACATCCTGTTCAGGGGCATGACGGCGACCAGGGCGGGGGTGGCCCCGGCGACCGGCAGCGACCACCGCGCGGCGATCGCCTCGCTGCGTTTCTAGCGGCCTTCCAGCAGCTCCAGGTCCCGCGGCGTGTCGATGTCGGCCGGGTCGCCGTGCTCGTCGCAGGCGACCTCGGTGACCAGCCCGGGATGCGCCTTCATGAACGCCCGCGCCCCCACGTCCCCCACCGCCAGCTCCGCCACCCCGGCGAAGTGCTCGCGCGCGATCAGCACCGGGTTCGCCCGCCGCCCGCCGTACGTGGCCACCGCCAGCCCGGCCCCCGAGCCGGCCAGCGCCCGCACCGCGCCCGCCCGGACGAGGGGCTGGTCCACCAGCGCGACCACCACGGCCGTCGCCTCCGGCGGCAGCGCGGCCAGCCCGGCGCGCAGAGAGGACCCCATGCCGGTGCGCCAGTCCGGGTTGCGCACGCTGACCGCCCCGCGCACCTGTACGGTCGCCGCGCCCAGCACGACCACCACCGGATGGCAGCCGCCCTCCGCCAGCAGGCGCACCCCGCGGTCGACCAGCCGTTCACCGCCGAACTCCACGAGCGCCTTGGGCGTGCCCAGCCGGGTGCCCTCCCCCGCGGCGAGCAGCAGCCCGGCGATCACGCCGGCTCCCCGTGGATGCGCCCGCCGGTCTGCGACAGGGGCCGGCCCGAGCCGCCCCACCGCAGCTGGATCAGCTCGGCGGCGATCGACACGGCCGTCTCCTCCGGCGTACGGGCGCCCAGGTCGAGGCCGATGGGCGATCTCAGCCGGGCCAGCTCGGCCTCGGTGAGCCCCGACTCGCGCAGGCGGGCCAGCCGGTCCTCGTGCGTACGGCGCGAGCCCATGGCCCCGATGTAGCCCGCCCCGGTCCGCAGGGCCACCTCCAGCAGCGGCACGTCGAACTTGGGGTCGTGGGTCAGCACGCAGATCACCGTGCGCTCGTCCACCTGCACCGAGGCCAGGTAGTCGTGCGGCCACTTGACCACCACCTCGTCGGCCTCGGGGAACCGCTTGGGGGTGGCGAAGACCGGCCGGGCGTCGCAGACGGTGACGTGGTAGCCGAGGAACTTGCCCACCTTGGCGACGGCCGCGGCGAAGTCGATCGCGCCGAAGACCAGCATGCGCGGCGGCGGCGCGAACGACTGGACGAACACCGACAGGTCGTCCAGCCGCCGCTCGCCGTGCCCGCCGTAGTGCCTGATGCCGGTCAGGCCCTGGGCGAGCATGCCGCGGGCGTCGTCGTCCACGGCCTCGTCGAGGCGGTCGAGGCCCAGGGTGCCCGAGGAGCGGCCGGGCCAGACGATCCGGCGGGCGCCGATCGGGCCGGGGCCGGCGACGATGGTGGCGACGGCGACCGGCTGGTGCGCCTCGACCGAGGCGAAGATCTCGCCCAGCTCGGGGAAGGTCTCGATGGAGACCGGCTCGACCAGGATGTCGATGATGCCGCCGCAGGTCAGCCCGACGGCGAAGGCGTCGTCGTCGCTGACGCCGTACCGCTGCAGGACGGGGGTGTCGGCCTCCGAGGCCAGCTCGAAGACCGCCCCCTCGACGCACCCGCCCGAGACGCTGCCCACCACCTCGTCGCCGCGCACCGCCATCGCCGCGCCCGGCGGGCGTGGCGCGCTGCTGAACGTGCTCACCACGGTCGCCAGCCCGAACCTGAGCCCCGACCTCCACCACCGCATGATCTCCGGGAGCACGTCACGCATGGGCGAGCCTTTCGCTGAGTTCCTCGTAGGCGGCCAGGCTGTGCCCGGCCACCAGATCGTCCAGATACGGCAGGGCGGCCCGCATGCCTCCGGTCAGCGGCTGGTAATCCTCATATCCCTTGTGCGGATTGACCCAGATGAGCCGGTACGCCTGCCGGGCCAGCCTGGCGAGCTGGGCGCCCAGGAGCGCGGGGTCACCGCGTTCCCAGCCGTCGGAGGCGATGACCACGATCGCCCCCCGGGCGCTGTGACGGATCAGGTACTCCTTGAACTCCTCTCCGAGCCGGGTCCCGCCGCTCCAGTCGGGGATGGCCGCGGACGCCGCGTTCAGCGCCGTACCCGGGTCGCGGTGGCGCAGCTCGGCGGTGACCTCGGTGAGCCGGGTGCCGACCGAGTAGACCCTCGTGGCCCGCGGCTCGCTCCTGACCAGCGCGTGGGCGAAGCGCAGCAGGGTCTCGGCGTAGGGGGCCATCGACCCGCTGACGTCCACGAACAGCACCACCTGCCGGGGCCTGGTCGTGTGCCGGCGGCGGCGGAGCCGGGCCACCTCGCCGTTGCGCAGCGCCTCGCGCACGGTGCGACGCTGGTCCAGCCTGCCCCGGTGGGCCCGCTCGAAACGGCGTGAGCGGCGCGCGGCCCGGCCGCGGCCGAGCAGGGCCAGCATGCGGTGCACCTCGGCCCGTTCGGCCTCGGTGAGCCGGGCGACGTCCCGGTGCCGCAGCACCTCGGCGCGGCTGACCGTGGCCGGGGCGGCGGCGTCCTCGCCCGCGCCCACCTCCTCACCGTCGCCGGCCGCCAGGTGCCGGGTGACGCTGGTCGTCCCGGTACGGGCCGGCGCCGCCCGCCGCCCGCCGAAGTAGGCGGCGAAGCAGCGGTCGTAGCGGGGCAGGTCGTCGGGCGTGGCGCACAGGGTGAGCCGGCCGGCCCAGTAGAACGCGTCCCGGTCACCGGCGTCGAGGTGGCCGAGGGCCTGCAGCAGGCTGCGCGTCCGCTCGTGGTCGGCGTCCACGCCCGCCGCGCGCAAGGTCCTGACGAAGCCCGTCACGGTCCGGACCAGCTCATCCACCGGACAGCAGCCCGTCGGCCAGGACGGCGGCGACGTCCTCGCGGTACTTCAGCGCGGCGCCCAGGGTGGCCGCGGCCAGGTCGGGGTCGAGCTCCCTGGCCCCGAGCGTGAGCAGCGCCTCGGTCCAGTCGAGCGTCTCGGCCACGCCCGGCGGCTTGACCAGGTCGGCCCGCCGCAGCCGCTCGGCCGCCCGCGCCACCTGCAAAGCCAGCTCCTCGGTGCAGCCGGGCAGGCGGCGCAGCAGGATCGCGACCTCGCGGTCGAAGCTCGGGTGCTCCAGCCAGTGGTAGAGGCAGCGCCGCTTGAGCGCGTCGTGCACCTCGCGGGTGCGGTTGGAGGTCACCACGACGACCGGCGGCGTCGCGGCCCTGATCGTGCCCAGCTCGGGGATGGAGACGGTGAAGTCGGAGAGCACTTCGAGCAGGAACGCCTCGAACTCGTCGTCGGCCCGGTCGATCTCGTCCACCAGCAGCACGCTCGGCTGGGTCTCCACGGCCTTCAGCAGCGGACGGGCGATCAGGAAGCGGCGGTCGTAGATCTCCCCCTCCAGCCGGGCGGCGTCGGTGATCCCGGCGGCCTCGGCGGCCTTGAGGTGGAGGAGCTGGCGAGCGAAGTCCCAGTCGTACAGCGCCTGGGACGCGTCGAGGCCCTCGTAGCACTGCAGCCGGATCAGCGGGGCCTTGAGCAGCGTCCCGAGGGTCTTGGCCAGCTCGGTCTTGCCGACGCCCGCCTCCCCCTCCAGGAACAGCGGCCGCCCCATCCGCAGCGCCAGGAAGGCGGCCGTGGCCAGCCCCCGGTCGGCCAGGTAGTCGTGCCGGTCGAGCAGCTCGATGAGCTTGTCCGGCGACTCGATGTCCATTGCCCTGATTGTCCGCCGCAGCACGCCTTCAGGCTACGTCGCAACCCCGCTCCGGCGATATCGGCTCGCCCTCGGAACAGGTTTCAGTCGCGCGGTTCAGTCGCCGGACTCGGACGCCTCGCCGCGCTCGTGGATCAGCGCGGCCAGCTCGGCCGTGGCCCGGCGGGCGCGGGCCTTCTCCGAGCCCTGGATGCCCATGGCGCCGATCGTCCGGCCGTCGGAGAAGTCGATCTTCGGCCACGGGTCGCCCACCAGGAGGGTCACGTCGATGACCTCGGGCCAGGTGTAGCGGTGGACGCGCAGGGCGTTGACGACGGTCAGGCCCTTCTCGTCGGCCTCCACCCGGACCCGGCCCAGCAGGTGCAGCACGTACGCCACCGCCAGGCCGAAGCCCACGATCGCCACCCGGTCGGGCAGCTTGAACGGGTCGGCGATGAAGACCGCCATGAGAACCGCCCCCGCCACCACCACCAGGGCGAAGGCGTAGGGCACGATCCGGCCCCGGCGGGGACGCCAGGTCACGGGCAGGGGCGGCGGGGTCACGGGCTCGGGCACGAGGGAAACCTACCGCAGGTCAGTGGAGGTCCCTCAGGAGGAGGGCGGTCTCCAGGGCGGCCAGGGCCGACTCGTAGCCCTTGTCCTCCTTGCTGCCGGGCAGCCCGGAGCGGTCGAGCGCCTGGTCCATCGTCTCGCAGGTGAGCACGCCGTTGCCGACGGGCGTCTCCTCGTCGAGCGAGACGCGGGTCAGGCCGCTGGTGACCGAGTCGCAGACGTAGTCGAAATGGGCGGTCTCGCCCTTGATGACCGCGCCGAGGGCGACCACCGCGTCACAACGCCGGGCCAGGGCCTGGGCCACGACGGGGATCTCCAGCGAGCCGGCCACGCGGACCACGGTCGCGGTGGCGCCGCTGTCGTCGCACGCCTGCACGGCCCGCGCCACGAGCTGGTCGGTGATCTTGGCGTGCCAGCTGGCCGCCACCACGCCCACGACCAGGCCCGCCGCGTCCACCACGGCCACGCCGGGACGGCCTTCGCCACTCATGATGCCTCCGAGATGTCGTGCGGGACGCCCGCCGCGATGTCCGCGATGTCATGGCCGAGCCGCTCGCGCTTGGCCTCCAGGTAACGCTCGTTGTGCGGGTTCAGGGCCACGGGCATGGGCTCGCGGCCGAGCACCTTGATGCCGTAGCCGTCCATGCCCTTGAGCTTGGCCGGGTTGTTGGTGAGCAGCCGCACCGAGCGCACGCCCAGGTCGGCCAGGATCTGCCCGGCGTTGGAGAACTCGCGGGCGTCCACCGGCAGCCCCAGCTCGACGTTGGCGTCGACGGTGTCGCTGCCGTTGTCCTGGAGGCTGTAGGCCTTGAGCTTGGCCAGCAGGCCGATGCCCCGGCCCTCGTGGCCGCGCAGGTAGACGACGACGCCGCGGCCCTCCTGCGCGATGGCGCCCATGGCGTGGTCGAGCTGCACGCCGCAGTCGCAGCGCAGCGAACCGAACACGTCGCCGGTCAGGCACTCGGAATGGGCCCTGACCAGGATGTTGTCGCCGCCGCCGAGGTCTCCGTAGACCAGCGCGACGTGCTCGCCGCCGTCGAGGGCGCTGGCGTAGCCGTAGGCCCGCCACATGCCGTACGCGTTGGGCAGCCGGGTCTCGGCGACCCTGGTGACCATGCTCTCGGCGCGGCGGCGGTGGTCGACGAGCTGCTCGATGGAGACCAGCGCCAGGTCGTGCTCGTCGGCGAAGCGGCGCAGCTGGGGCAGCCTGGCCATGGTGCCGTCGTCGTTGACCACCTCGGCCAGCGCACCGGCCGGCGAGAGCCCGGCGAGCTTGGCCAGGTCGACGGCCGCCTCGGTGTGGCCGCGCCGGGCCAGCACGCCGCCCTCGCGGTAGCGCAGCGGGAAGACGTGGCCGGGCCGGACCAGCTCGTTGGGCTCGGTGGCCGAGTCGGCGAGGGTGCGGATGGTCCTCGCGCGGTCGGCGGCGGAGATGCCGGTGGTGACGCCGTCACGGGCGTCCACGGTGACCGTGTACGCGGTGCGCAGGCGTTCGCGGTTCTGGGCCACCATGAGCGGCAGCCCGAGCCGGTCGAGCTCCTTGCCGTCCATGGCCACGCAGATCATGCCGCTGGTGTGCCGGATCAGGAACGTGCACAGCTCCGGCGTGGCCTTCTGGGCGGCGAAGATCAGGTCGCCCTCGTTCTCGCGGTTCTCGTCGTCGACGACCACGACGGGACGGCCGTTGCGGATGTCCTCGATGGCCCGCTCGATCGGGTCGAGCTTGAACTCGCTCATGCCGCTGCCACCAGTTCCGGACGGGCGGCGCGGTACTCGCGCAGCCACTTGGCGAAGCCCGTGAGGACCATGACGAAGAACACGGCGTAGACGGCGCCGGAGACGTAGAGGCCGGAGTTGAACGCCACCGGCACGCCCACCAGGTCGACCAGCACCCAGACGATCCAGAAGTCGACCAGCGCGCGGCCCTGCGCCCAGGTGGCGACCGCGCCGCCGACGAAGATGTAGGCGTCGGAGGCCACGACGGCCACCGGCGCGCCCGGGTACCACGACAGGTCGAACGCCTTGAACAGGACCGTCACCACCGCGGTGCCCACCGCGAGCGCCGCCAGCATCCGCCACCGCTCGCCGCCCGTGGCGGGCCGGACGGACAGGGCGTGCTCCTGGGTGCCCTGCCGCCACTTCCACCACCCGTAGACGGCCAGCACGGCGAACAGGGCCTGCTTGAGCGCGTTGCCGGTGACGTGCGCGCTGATCGAGGCGAGGAACAGCAGCACCGAGCCGGTGAACTGCACGGGCCAGGTCCACATGGACTTGCGCATCGCGAACGCCACCGTGGCGAGGGCGAACACGTTGCCCAGCAGGTCGGTCCACTTCACCGGCAGACCGAAGATGTCAATCGATGCGTCCACCCAGCTCATCGGGTGCCCACCAGCCTCTCCACATACTTGGCGATCACGTCGACCTCGAGGTTCACCACGTCGCCCACCTGGCGGTCGCCCATGGTGGTCAGCTTCAGCGTGGTCGGGATGAGGCTCACGCCGAAGCTGTCGTCGTCAACCGTCGTGACGGTCAGGCTGATTCCGTCGATGGCGATCGAGCCCTTCTCGGCCACGTACCGGCTGAGCGGGCCGGGCAGGGAGAAGCGCAGGTCGTCCCAGTTCTCGCCGGGGGCGCGGGACAGCAGGCGGGCGGTGCCGTCGACGTGGCCCTGGACGATGTGGCCGCCGAGGCGCTGGTCGGCGCGTACGGACCGTTCGAGGTTGACCGCCGAGCCGGCGGTGAGGCCGCCGAGCGAGCTGCGGTCGAGCGACTCCCTGATGACGTCGACGGTGAACACGTCGTCCTTGACCTCGACGACCGTCAGGCAGACGCCGTTGACGGCGATCGAGTCCCCGTGGGCGGCGTCGGAGGTGACGAGCGGGCCGCGTACGGACAGGCGGGCGCCGCCGCCCGCCGGCTCGATGGCGACGACTTCGCCCTTCTCCTCGATGATTCCGGTGAACATCACTTCTCCCTGCCTTGATGCGGAGCGGGCCGCGCGGTCAGCCGCAGATCCGGCCCGATGGGGGAAAACTCGTCGAAGGTGAGGCGGTGGGCGCCGCTGATCGTGCCGACGCCCGCCGGGCCGAGCGCGGCCCTGCCCTCGCCGAGGAGGGCGGGGGCGAGGTAGGCGATCACGCGGTCGATGAGGCCCTGCCGCAGGAACGCGCCGGCCAGGGCAGGACCGCCTTCCAGGAACACGCCGACCACCTCGCGGGCGGCCAGCTCGCGCAGGAGGGCGTGCAGGTCGAGGCCGCCCTCCGCGTGCCGGGGCAGGCGCAGCAGGCCGGCCTTGAGCCCCGTCACGGCGTCGTCGGCGACGGCGACCAGCGTGGGGGCCTCGTCGTCGAGGACGCGGGCCGCGGGCGGCGTCCTGCCCTCGGTGTCCACGACGACCCGCAGCGGCGGCCGGGCGCCCAGGGGCCGGCCGGCCAGCGGCGGGCTGCCGGCCAGCAGCGCCCCCGCGTCGCCCTCCGCCGCGTCCGCCCCGGTGCCCGCCGCGACGTTCTCGGGCAGGCGGACGGTGAGGTGGGGGTCGTCGGCGAGCACGGTGCCGATCCCGGCCACGATCGCGTCGGAGGCGGCGCGCAGCCGGTGCACGTCGGCCCGCGCCTGCGGCGAGGTGATCCACTGGCTGGTGCCGTCGGCGGCGGCCGACCTGCCGTCGAGGGTCGCGGCGAACTTCCAGGTCACGTGCGGCCTGCCGAGCCGGGCATAGGTGAGCCATTCCTCGTTGACCCGCTCGGCCGCCTCGGCCAGCACCCCCTGCGTCACGCTCACCCCGGCCGCGCGCAGCCGCGCCGCGCCGCCGGCGGCCTTCGGGTTGGGGTCGGCCACGGCGACGACCACCCGGGCCACGCCCGCGGCCAGCAGCGCCCGGCTGCACGGCCCGGTGCGGCCGGTGTGGTCGCAGGGCTCCAGCGTCACGTACGCCGTGCCGCCCCGCGCCTGTTCGCCCGCCTGCGCCAGCGCCACGACCTCGGCGTGCGGCCCGCCCGCGTACGCGTGGAAGCCCTCGCCGACGACCTGCCCGGCGGCCGACAGCACGACGCAGCCGACGACGGGGTTGGGGCTGGTGCCGCCGTGTCCTCGCGCGGCCAGCTCGACGGCGCGCGCCATGTGCGCGGCGTCGGCGGCTGAGATGTCCACCCGGGTCTCCTACTCGCCAGTAGCTTCAAGCCACGGCGGGCCCCGGGGGTTTCTGGTGCCGTCACGGCACCACGTCAGGAGCCCGGCTGGGACGCCGGACACCTCGCGCGCTTCCTCCCATCCGGACTTTAACCGTCGGTCCTGGAATTTCACCAGGTCAACCGGCCGATGGCATCGGCCGGGTCGCGGACTGTAACCGCCGGTTCGGACTTTCACCGACCCCGGAGCACGCTAGCTCTCTTCTTGTACCAGTTTGCCATGCCGATTACGGAAAGCGCGACCGCCCCCGTGCTTTTTGAACAAGCGCTCGCTCAGGCAGCCATCAGCTTGCGCGCCCGGCGGGCCGAGGGCGCGTAGCGGACCTGCTCGGGGACCAGGCCGATGCCGGTGTGCAGGGCGCGCAGCGTGGCCGAGGCCCACAGGTCGCCCACGGGCGTGGCGGGCAGGCCGTACAGGCGGCGGGCCCAGCGCGGCAGCGTGGCCAGGGCCAGCACGGTCAGCGCGGGCACGGCGGGCCGCAGCGCGGACAGCGCGCCGGGCAGCGGCGTGTGCAGCGACAACCGCAGCGGATGGGCGGCCTCGGGCACGAGCCGCAGCCCCGGACGCCGGCCGTCGATGTAGTCGCGCAGCTCGGCCACCGAGCCGGGCACGTCGTCCCGGTCCAGGCCCACGACCTCGGCGGCGCGCCGCCACTCGGCGACGAACCGGTCGGCGTCGGCGTCGGACAGCCGCACGCCGGCGCGGCGGGCCACCGTCAGGTAGGAGTCGACCTCGCCGACGTGCACCCAGCGCAGCGCTTCGGGGTCGTCGAGGCGGTAGGTCTCGCCGGTGTCGGGGTCGCGGGCGGTCAGCGTGGCGTGGATCTTGCGCACCCGGCGGCCGGCCCGCTCGACCTCCGCGCGCGTGCCGTACGTGCGCACCCGGACGAACTCGCTGGTCCGCAGGAAGCGCGACCACGCCTCGGCCGGGTCGAGCAGCGCCGAGTTCTGCAGCACGCCGCGCATCGCCCTGGGGTGCAGCCCCTGCATCAGCAGCGCCCGGAAGCCGCCGACGAGCTGGATCGGCTCCCCCATCACCCGCCAGGTCACCGACTCGGGGCCGAAGATCCCATAGTCGTCGTCCATAAGTGAACAGTTACCCAGTGGGACGACAAACCATGCCAAAAACCCCCAGCCGGGAACCGGCCAGGGGTTTTCGACGAGGCTACGGAGATCAGCCGGTGAAGCCGATCGCCGTGTAGTCGGCGGCCTGGTAGCCGAAGGCGCCGTAGTTGGCCAGCGTCTTCTTGGTGGCCTGGATGTCAGGACGCTGGTACAGCGGGATGGTGTGCACCTGGTCCCAGATCAGCTTGTCGGCCGCGTTGGCCAGCTCGTAGGCCTTGGTCGGGTCCATCTCGCTGACCGCGGCGTCGATCGCGGCGTCCAGCGCCGGGTCGCTGCCCTTGGGGAAGTTCGACTCGGAGCCGGTCTTGTAGATCTGGGGCAGGCCGCCGAGGGGCAGCGGCGTGCCGATCCAGGAGAACGGCACCAGGTCGAAGTCGCCCTTGATGATGAAGTCGGTGAAGAACTTGTCATCGGGGACCGGGCGGATCGTCAGCTTGATCCCGGCCTCCTTGAGCATGGCCTGGGTGAGCTCGCCCTCGGTCTTGGCGTAGGGCAGGCCCGCCGGGACGACGAAGTTCAGCGAGAACTCCTTGCCGTCCTTCTTGCGGACGTCGCCTTCCTGCTTCCAGCCGGCCGCGTCGAGCAGCTCCTTGGCCTTGGGCAGGTTGTACTTGCCCAGTTCGCCGGAGTTGTCGACGTACGCCTTGTGGTTGTTCATGAAGACGTGGTTGCCGAGCGTCTGCAGCGGCCAGTCCATGTCCTTGAGGTCGGACTGCGTGATCACGTCACGGTTGATCGCGTACGCGACGGCCTGGCGGACCGACTTGTCCTTCAGGAACTCGCTCTGGTTGTTGACGGTGATGTGCCGCCAGTTCGGGCTGAGCGCCTTGCGGACGTCGACGTTCGGGACCTCCTTGGCCCGCTTGAGGTCGGCCGGGCTGCCCGGCGGGATCTCCACCGCGTCGAGCTCACCGTTGGCGAAGGCGTTGACCTGCGCGGCGGGGGTCTCGATGGTACGGAAGATGACCTTGTCGAGCTTGGCCTTCCTGCCCCACCACTTGTCGTCGCGCACCACGGTCAGGGTCTTGGTGCCCTCGTTGATGCTCTCGACCTTGAAGGGCCCGGCGGTGACCGGGATCTTCTGCAGGTAGTCCTTCTCGTACTTCTCCGGGGTCTCCATGTGGGAGGCCGGGTACAGGTGCGGCGAGCGCGAGAACTGCCCCATCCACTCGGGGTAGTTCTTCCCGTACGTCACGATGGCGACCTTGTCGCTGTCACCCTTGGTGATCGACTCGATGCGGTCCCAGCCGTCGGTGGAGGCCGGCTTGAACTTCTTGTCCTTGCCGCTGTTGGCCTTCCACGCCGCCTCGAGGTCCTTCCAGGTGATCGGCGTGCCGTCCGACCACTGGGCCTTCTCGTTCAGCGTGTAGGTGACGACCTGCTTGCCCGACGACAGGTCCATCTTGACGTCGGTGAGGTAGTCGGGGTTCGCCTTGAAGTTGGCCTCGGAGTCGGCGACCATCAGCTGCGGCATCAGCGAGTCCAGCATGTCCGCCGTGTCGCGCTGGTTGCCGTCGACGTGGTTGCCGTTCCACTGGCTCGGCCACTGGCCGACCGAGAGGGTGAGCGTGCCGCCGTCCTTGACCTGCTCGTACGCGACGGGGTTGATCGAGATGCCAGGGGTCTGCGACATCTGCTGCTGAGCCTGCTGCGACTGCTCGGCGCTCGGCTTCTTGGCCTCGCCGCCACCACCGCCACAAGCCGCCGCGGCCATGGCGAGGACGGCGATTCCCGCCGCCGCCCGGTAACGAACCTTCACTTTTCCTCCTGATCGTCCGAGGCCGTGATGACCTCGACTTCCTCCGCGTAGTGGCAGGCGGCGCCGTGGTCCACGGCGGTCGCGAGCCGGGCAACCGAGGGCTCTTCGTCCACGCAGCGCCGGCGTTCGGCCTCGGTGAGGAGGGCGAACTTGGGGCAGCGCGTGCGGAACCGGCAACCCGATGGCGGGTCGGCCGGGCTGGGCAGGTCGCCTTCGAGCAGGATCCGCTTGCGCGTGCGCTCCATCTCGGGGTCGGGCAGCGGGATCGCTGACAGCAGCGCCTGCGTGTAGGGGTGCGCGGGGCGGTCGTAGACCTCCTCGACCGTGCCGATCTCGGCGATCCTGCCGAGGTACATGACCGCGACGCGGTCGGCCAGATGCCGGACCACGGCCAGGTCGTGCGCCACGAACAGGTACGACAGCCCCAGGGTGTTCTTCAGCTCGTCCAGCAGGTTGATGACGCCGGCCTGGATGGACACGTCCAGTGCCGAGACCGGCTCGTCCAGGACGAGCAGCTTGGGCTCCAGGGCCAGCGCGCGGGCGATGCCGATGCGCTGGCGCTGGCCGCCGGAGAAGCTCTGCGGGTAGCGCTCGGCGTACTCGGGCGCCAGGCCCACCAGTTCGAGCAGCTCGGCGACCCGCTGCTTGACGTTCTTGCGCCCGTGGGCGCGCAGCGGCTCGGCGATGATGTCGCCGACCGGCATGCGCGGGTCGAGCGCCGCCATCGGGTCCTGGAAGACGATCTGCAGGTCGCCCCTGAGCGCCTTGCGCCCGGACGGGCCGAGCTTGGCGCTGTCCTGGCCGAGCACGACGATCCGGCCGCTCTGCGGCGGGGCTAGCTGCATGATCTGCTGCAGGGTCGTGGTCTTGCCGCAGCCCGACTCGCCGACCAGGGCCAGCGTCTCGCCCTCGGCGATGTCGAAGCTGATGCCGTCCACGGCGTGCACGGTGCCGACGCGGCGCTTGAACACCGCGCCCTTCATCAGCGGGTAGTGCCGGATGAGGTTGTCCAGCTCCAGCACCGTCGCGCGCTGCTCGCGCGGCACGCGGACCACCTCGCTGACCGGGATGACCGGGACCGGGAACACGTCCGTACCGGTCAGGCCCTTGTACTCGATCTCGCGGGAGCGGATGCAGGCGACGTGCCTGCCGCCGCCGACGTCGGTGAGCGGGGGCTCCTCGTCGTCGCACGAGTCGATCTTCATCGGGCAGCGCGGCGCGAACGGGCAGCCCGGCGGCAGCGCCGCCGGGGAGGGCGGGTTGCCCTCGATCGGCACCAGCGGCCCCTCCTCGCCGTCGATCCTGGGGATCGAGGCGAGCAGTCCCATCGTGTACGGCATCCGCGGCCGGTAGTAGATGTCGTCGACGTTGCCCTGCTCGACCGGCTTGCCGGCGTACATGACCAGCACCCGGTCGGCCATGCCCGCGACGACGCCCAGGTCGTGCGTGATCATGACGATGCCGGCGCCCGTCTCGCGCTGGGCGGTCTTGAGCACCTCCAGCACCTGGGCCTGGATGGTCACGTCGAGCGCGGTGGTCGGCTCGTCGCAGATCAGCAGGTCGGGGTCGTTGGCGATGGCCATCGCGATCATCGCGCGCTGGCGCATGCCGCCGGAGAACTCGTGCGGGAACGCCTTGGCCCGGACGTCCGGGTGCGGGATGCCGACCAGGTCGAGCAGTTCGACCGCGCGCTTGGCGGCCTTGTCCTTGTTCAGCTTCTGGTGGACGCGCAGCGCCTCGGAGATCTGGTCGCCGATCGTGTAGACGGGCGTGAAGGCCGACAGCGGATCCTGGAAGATCATGCTCATCGACTTGCCGCGGACCTTGACCAGGTCGTCTTCCTTCATCCCGATCAGCTCCTGGCCGTGGAGCTTGACCGAGCCGCTGATCTGGGCGTTGCGCGGCAGCAGGCCCATGATCGCCAGGGACGTGACGGACTTGCCCGAACCGGACTCGCCCACGATGCCCAGGACCTCGCCGCGGGCCACCTCGTAGCTGACGCCGCGCACGGCCTCGATGCCGCCGGGGAACGTCACGGTGAGGTCTTGAACCTCCAGGATGCTCATGAGTTGCTCCCCGGGTCGAGTGCGTCGCGCAGGCCGTCTCCGATGAGGTTGATGCTCAGGACCAGCAGCACCAGGAGCCCGGCGGGGAAGGCGAACAGCCAGGGGTAGCCGGTGGCGTTGCGGGAGCCCTCGGCGATCAGCGTGCCGAGCGAGACGTCGGGCGGCTGGATGCCGAAGCCGAAGAAGGACAGCGCGGCCTCGCCGATGACCGCGCCACTCACGTTGAGGGTGGCGTCGATGATCAGCAAGGAGGACAGGTTCGGCACGATGTGCCGGAAAATGATCTTCCAGCGGGGGATGCCCATGTAGACGGCCGCCTGCACGTACTCGCGCTCACGGAGCGAGAGCGTCATGCTGCGCACCACCCTGGAGGTGATCATCCAGGCGAACGCCGCCAGCAGGACCACGAACCAGAGCCAGGAGGCGCCGCGCAGGCGCGGCGAGGCGATCGCGATGATCAGGAAGCTGGGCAGGACGAGGAGCAGGTCCACGCCCCACATGAGGACGCGGTCCACCCAGCCGCCGAAGTACCCGGCGAAGGCGCCGACCATGGCGGCCAGGCCGGTCGAGATGAGCGCCACGAGCAGGCCGATGATGATCGACTTCTGCATGCCGCGCAGGGTGACGGCGTACATGTCCTGGCCGATCGTGGTGGTGCCCCACCAGTGGTCGGACGACGGGGCCGACAGGAAGGACAGGAAGTCCTTGTCCGTCCAGTCGTAGGCGCCGAAGAAGGGGCCGATGTAGGCCAGCGCCACCAGCAGCAGGAGGGCGATGAAGCCGTAGCGGGCCTGCCGGTTACGCAGCATCCGCCCGAGAACAACCTTGGAACGCACTTAGCTCACCCGCACTCGTGGGTCGAGGGCCGCCACCAGCAGGTCCGACAGGAAGCCGGCGAACAGGACGCAGACGGAGGCGAACATGCTGACCGCGGCGACCGAGTTCACGTCGTTCTGGTTGATCGAGTCGACCAGCCAGGCACCCATGCCGTTCCAGGCGAAGATCTTCTCGGTGAAGGTGGCGCCGGTGAGCATCGTGCCGAAGGCGAAGGCGAAGTACGTGGCCGCCGGGATCAGCGCGGTGCGCAGCGCGTGCTTGACCAGCGCCGTCCTGCGCCGCAGGCCCTTGGCCATCGCGGTGCGGACGAAGTCCTGGCCGAGCACGTCGAGCATCATGTTGCGCTGGATGCGGCTGTAGAAGGCGATCGAGCCGAGGCTCAGCGAGATGGTCGGCAGGATCAGGTGGTTCAGCCGGTTGGCGAACTGGTCCCAGCCCGACAGCTTGGGGTTGTACTCGCCGGTGAACTCGATCAGCGTGAAGCCGAGCCCGCGGTTGAGGTTGTACGCGCTGATCGCCAGCAGCGTGGCCAGCACGAACACCGGAATCGCCATGATCACGAACGAGCCGACGCCGATCACCCGGTCGGTCACCCGATATTGCTTGATCGCCGACAGGGCGCCGAGCGCCACTCCGAACACGAACCCGAGGATCGTGCCCACCAGCAGCAGCCGGAGGCTGACGAAGATCCGCCGGCCCATCTCGTCGTTGACCGAACCGCCGTTCCAGGTCTTGCCGAAGTCCCCCGTGACGACGCCCTTGACCCAGGTCCCGTAGCGCTCCAGGACGGGCGTCTTGTCGTTGAGGTTGTAGCTGTCGAGGGTGGCGTCGATGACTTCCTCGGCGACGGGAGGTTGGCGGCCTTCATACGCGCCGCGGGGGTTCATGGTCGTCGCGGCGAGCATGTAAGCCAAGCTGGCCGCGATCGCGACCAAGATCAGATTGATCGCCAACCTGCGGAGCAGGTACTTGCCCATTACCCTCCGTTCGCACTGAACGAGGGCCCGGAAACCCCGGTAGGAGAAGACCCCCGCAATGGAAAAAGACCGTCTTACGCCGCGAAAAGTCATGACGCGGAACGGCGATCAAAACGCAGGATATCTAGCCAAACATCACAGTCAGCAATAGTTCGACATAACGGTAAGGTCACTAAGCACTGCGGCACCCGGCCGTCGATCATGGCCCTATATGGGGGCTGACCAGGGGAAACGTGCACTATCAAGATCGGTAACCGGCGCTATCGGATCAACGTATGTCACAGAATCCTGACAAAAAATAACCCAATCTCAAAGTGACGCACGTCATACTGATCAATAGGTCGGGGATTGATATTTCGCGACGTCGCGGCTTTTGATCTCAGGCGGGTGACCGAAGTGGATCGGTCCGAGGGCACGCTGCCGCCCGCCCCGAAGGCGTCCCCGGGACGATCACCCCACGCTCACGCTCCGCTCACCACCCCGGCCCCGCCCCTCCGCCATCCCTCCGCGGAAGCTCGCCTCCCACCCGCCGAGCCCCGCACCCTGAGCGGACCTCACACTCCCAGCAGGCCCGCCTCCCCCAAGTGAGCCCGCCCCTCCAGCGGACCCACCCCCCAGTGAGCGCGCACCCCCAGCGGACTCGCACCTTCAGTGAGCCCGCGCCCCCAGTGAGCGCGCACCCCGAGCGGACCTGCACCCTCCCTGGGCCCGCGCCCGCAACGGGCCGCACCCCGATGGACCCGCACCTGACAGACGGGGGCCGAGGCGCTGCGGCAGGGCTGCGGTGCGCACCTCACGGACAGGCCACGGGAGTGCCCGAGCACCTCGCAAAGGCTCCGCACCAGCGCGCGGGCACGCCTCCTGGAGAGGCGATGGAGCAACGGCCCTGCGCGGAGGACACCTCACCGAGGGGTGGAGGGGCCACGGGAGCGCGCGAGGCACGCCCGTGGCGGGAAGGGTCAACGGTGGTGGGGAAAGGTCGGCGGATGGCGGGGGACGGTTAGCGGGTGCTGAGGAGCAGTCAGCGGGTGGCGGCGGCGCGGAGGGCGTCGATGGCCGCCACCGGGTCTGCGGCCCCGTAGACGGCGCTGCCGGCCACGAACACGTCGGCGCCCGCCTCCGCGCAGCGCTCGATCGTCTCGGCCGTCACACCCCCGTCGACCTGCAGCCAGACCGATCCGCCGTGCCGCTCGATCATCGCCCGCGCCGCCCGCACCTTCGGCAGCACCATGTCGAGGAACTTCTGCCCCCGAACCCCGGCTCGACCGTCATCAGCAGCAGCATGTCGATCTCACCGAACAGCCCCTCGAACGGCTCCACCGCCGTGGCCGGGTTGAGCGCGAGCCCCGCCCTGGCGCCGAGCGACCGGATCTCGCGCAACGTCCGCACCGGCGCCTTGGACGCCTCCGCGTGGATGGTCACGCTGCCCGCCCCGGCCTCGGCGTACTGGGGGGCCCAGCGGTCGGGGTCGGCGATCATGAGGTGGCAGTCGAGGGGTGTCTGGGTGGCTTTGCGCAGGGACTCCACCACGGGCAGCCCGAGGGTGAGATTGGGCACGAAGTGGTAGTCCATGACATCCACGTGCAGCCAGTCGGCGTTCGGCACGGCGGCGGCCTCGTCGGCCAGCCGCGCGAAGTCGGCGGCGAGGATGCTGGGCGAGATCTGTACGGCCATGATGCGCCAGTCTATTGAACCGCCCGCTCCCCCTCGACGCCCCCTCCCACCGCCTCGCCCCCGCCACCACACGGGCACGCGGGCGAGGAGGGGGTCAGGGACGTTTGCGGAGGAGGGCGAGGAACATGGCGTCCGTGCCGTGGCGGTGGGGCCAGAACTGCGCGTGCGGGCCGTCGCCGAGCCCGTCGACCTCAGGCAGGTAGTCGCGCGCGTCGAGCTGCTCCACGTCGTCCCTGCGGCCCATGACGTCGCCGACCACGACGCGCGTCTCGGCCAGGTGCGGTGAGCAGGTCACGTACGCCACCACCCCACCCGGGCGCACGGCGTCGAGGGCGGTGCCGAGCAGCCGCCGCTGCAACGCGCCCAGCTCGGCGATGCTGGCCGGGTCGCGCCGCCACCGGGCCTCCGGACGCCGCCGCAACGCGCCCAGTCCCGTGCAGGGGGCGTCGAGCATGACCCGGTCGAACACCCCGGGCCGCCAGGCGGGTTCGGTGCCGTCGGCGGTGACGACCGAGGCGCTCCTGGTGGTCTGCCAGACCAGCCGCGCCCGGTGGTACTGCACGTCGGCGGCCAGCACCCGCGCCCCGCCGGGGAACGCCACCAGGCCGTCGCCCGCCGCACCACTGCCCGCCGCACCGCCGTCGCCCGCCGCCGGGCCGTCGCCCGTGCGGCGCTCGCCGTCGAGGCCGGCCAGGTCGCCGTACGTGGCGACGGCGTCGAGCAGGCCCGCCTTGCCGCCCGGCCCGGCGCACATGTCCAGCCAGAGCTCGTCCTCGCCGTCGAGCGGCACGCGGGTCAGGGCGAGCGCCACGAGCTGGCTGGCTTCGTCCTGGACGGCCGCGCGGGTCTCGGCCACGGCCTCGATCTGCCCGGGGTCGCCCTCGCGCAGGTAGGCCGCGTACGGCGAGTAACGGCCGGGCGCGGCACCGGCCTCGGCCAGCTCCGCCACCGAGCTGCGCCCCGGCCGGGCGACCAGCGTCACCAGCGGCCGGACGTTGTCGGCGTCGAGCAGATCGGCCAGCTCCCCGCCACCGCCCAGCGCGTCGCGGAAGGCCGAGACGATCCACCGGGGATGCCCGTAGGCGACGGCCAGATGGCCGACCGGGTCCTGGTCGGAGTCGGGCGCGACGATGGGGATCCAGTCCTCCAGCTCGCGCGAGCCGATCTTGCGCAGCACCGCGTTGACGAACTTGGCCGCGCCCTGCCCGATGCGCAGGCGTACGAGATCGACGGTGGTGCCGACGGCGGCGTGCGGCGGGACGCGCATGCGCAGGAGCTGGTGGGCCCCCAGCCGCAGGGCGTCGCGCACGGCCGGGTCGGGCGCGCGGTCGCTGCACATCTCGATGATGGCGTCGTAGGTGCCGAGGCCGCGCAGCGTGCCGTAGGCCAGCTCGGTGGCCAGCGCCGCGTCGCGCCCCCGGATGTCGCGCTCGCGCAGCATTCGCGGCAGGAGCAGGTTGGCGTAGGCGTCGCGCTCGTCGACGGCCCGCAGGAGGTCGAAGGCGGCGTTGCGGGCGTGGTCGCGGGCCGGTCGGCGCGGACGGCCGGCGCCGCGCGGCTTGGTGCCCGTGGGCCCGCCCGGCACCCGGCGGGGATCACGCGAAGACATCGTCACCCGCAAGCCGGACGCCGCGCGCCCACTCGACCGCGCCCATCGCCCGCTTGCCCTGCGGCTGCACCTCGCCCAGCTCGACCGGGTCGGTGGCGGTGCCGACGAGCACGTGGCTCTTCGTGGCCAGGATCCGGCCGGGCGCGAGCCGGTCGGCCTGGACGGCGACCTTGGCCGGGCCGAGCTTCACCCGCTGGCCCCTGAACTCGCTCCATGCCCCCGGGCTGGGGGTGCAGGCGCGGATCAGGCGGTCGACCCGCATGGCGGGCTTGGACCAGTCGACCCGCGCGTCGGCGACGTTGATCTTCGGCGCGATCGTCACGCCGTCGAGCGGCTGGGGACGTGCCTCCAGCGCGCCGTCCTCGACGCCGTCGAGCGTGGCGGCCAGCAGGCCGGCGCCGGAGACCGACAGGCGTTCGAGGAGGGCGCCGCTGGTGTCGTGGGTCAGGATCTCCTCGGTGACGACCCCGTAGACCGGGCCCGCGTCGAGCTCCTTGACGATCTGGAACGTCGTCGCGCCGGTGATCTCGTCGCCGTGCAGCACCGCGTGCTGGACGGGCGCCGCCCCGCGCCAGGCGGGCAGGACCGAGAAGTGCAGGTTGATCCAGCCGTGACGGGGCACGTCGAGGGCCGACTGCGGCAACAGCGCGCCGAAGGCCACCACCGGGCAGCAGTCGGGCTCCAGCGCGCGCAGCGTGTCGAGGAAGGCGGGGTCGCCGACCTTGGCCGGGCGCAGCACCTCGATGCCGGCCTCCTCCGCGAGCTCGGCCACCGGCGAGGGGTGGACCTTGCGCCCCCGCCCTGACTGGGCGTCGGGACGGGTGATGACGGCCACGACCTCGTGCCGCGGTGAGTCGATCAGCATGCGCAGCGACGGCAGCGCCGTCTCGGGTGTGCCCGCGAAGACCAGCCGCATCGTCAGAGCGCCCTTCCGCCGGTGGCGTGCGGCGACATCTTGATCACGGGGGCGGACAGGCCGCTCCACTCGGCCTCGCGGATGGCCTTCATGGCCAGCTTGCGCTGCTTGGGGTCCATGCGGTCGATGAACAGGATGCCGTCGAGGTGGTCGGTCTCGTGCTGGAAGCAGCGGGCCATCAGGTCGGTGCCCTCCAGCGTGACCGGCTCACCGTGCATGTCGAAGCCCTTGGCCACGGCGCGGACGGCCCGCGGCGTCGGGTAGGACAGGCCGGGGAAGGACAGGCAGCCCTCCTCGCCCTCCTCGTCGAGGTCGGCGGACAGGTCGAGGTCGGGGTTGATGAGGTGGCCGAGCCGGTCGTCGACGTAGTAGGTGAACACCCGCAGGCCGACGCCGATCTGCGGGGCCGCCAGGCCCGCGCCCGGGGCGTCCATCATCGTGTCGGTGAGGTCCTTGACCAGCTTGCGCAGCTCCTTGTCGAAGTCGACGACCGGGGCCGCCGGGGTGCGCAGCACCGGATCTCCGAACAGCCGGATCGACTGGATCGCCAAGGGGCTCACTCCTGTTCTCGAACGTGGATCAGCCCAGTTTACCGGCGGTGGGCCGGCGGCCGGTCGTGGCGCAGGGAGCGGGCCTTCATGGCGGCCTTGCGCGCCGCCTTGGCCACCGCCCGGTCGTCGTGGGTGCCGGCGAGCATGTCGAGCACGGCCAGCGTGTCGGGGTGGCCGACCGCGGGCATCTCGCGGACGAGCTTGATCAGGTCTTCGCCCGGCTCGGGCATGTCGAGGCGGCCCGCGGCCGGGCCGGACAGGTGCATGAGCGCGGCGAGGTTGTCGACCGCGATCCAGGTGTGGTCCTCGGGGCTGAGCGGCGGGGCCTCCAGGTCGCGGATGTGCAGCCAGGAGGCGGCGTAGCGGCGCGTGAGCGGGTGGTCGAGCGCCTGCCGCACGGGCTGCTCGGCCTCGGGACCCAGCTCCTCCAGGATGGCGCCGACCGCGCCGCGCTGCCCGGCGGTGCCGGAGGCGGCGATCTCGATCAGCTCGCGGGCGGCCGCCTCGGGGGCCGGCGCTCCAGCCAGCCCGCCACGGCGCTCTGCGTGGCGGTGCCCTTCACCAGCGCCTCGACCAGCTCGGCGGCCGACAGGTCGGCGAAGACCTGCACCTCGGCGGCGGTGGGCGCGTCGTGGCCCTCGCGCAGCAGGTCGCGCCGGACGGCCCAGACCCCGAGCGGGGTGAGCGCCGTGCGCCCGGCCTCGGTCTGCTCCACCAGCCCGCAGTACGTCAGCAGCGAGACCGCCTCCAGCAACTCGGCCGGCAGCGCGGCGGCCAGCCTGCGCATCTCGACCTGGCCCGGCGCGCAGGCGACCTCGTGCGACTGCAGGATGCCCCTGGCCAGGTTGCCCACGGCGACGCCGGAGCGCACCGAGTAGATCGTGGCCAGCATCTCGGCCAGGTGGTCGTCGACCACGGAGGAGCCGGTCAGGCCCTCGTCGGCGCGGTCGAGGACGTCCATCACCACGCCGTCCCAGAACTCCAGCGTGGCCTCGACCGTGAGCTGCATCGACAGCGGGCCGCGCGAGGCCCGGCCGCCGAGGATGCGCAGCAGGCCGGTGTTGACCGCGACGATCCAGATCAGCCGCAGCCGGGACTCCTGGAGCCCCAGCTCTTCCGCGGCGGCCCTGGCGTCGGACTCGCCGAGCATGCCGTCGGCGCCCACCTCGCGGCTGCCCGTCCAGGCGGTCAGGCGGATGGCGTCGGCGACGAGCGGCACCGCGGGCACCGCGCGGGCCAGCTCGGCGTCGCTCGCCAGCAGGACGGGCGGGAAGGTCAGCGCCTCGTGCTCCACGGAGGTCTCCTCAGGTGGCCGTGGAGGCACGGCGGCCTGCTCATCGATCAGCTTGCGCAGCTCGGCGAGGTCGAAGACATTGTTTGCCACCCAGGAAACTTACTGCACAGCAGTCACAAGGGCGTACTCAACGGATGGCCCGGGAGCGCGCCTTGAACGCCGCCTTGCGCGCCGCCTTGGCCACCGTGTCGTCGGGGATGGAGCGTCCGAGCAGCTCCAGAACCTCGACGACGTCGGGGTGGTCGACCCGCCACATCTCCTCGATGAGATGGGCCGGCGGACCGGACGCCGCCATGTTCTCGGCGAAGATCTCCGGATCCTCCCGCGCGGCCGGCATCGCCAGGGCGAGCATGTCGACGCTGACCCAGAGCAGTTCGTCCTGGGTGAGCGGCGGCGCGCCCAGACCACGTGCGGCCAGCCAGTGTATGACGTGCGGGCGCAGCTCCTGCTCGTCGAGGTGGTCGCGCACCTGCGGCTCGGCCTCGGCGCCCAGCCGGTCGACGATGGTGATCGCGATGCCGCGGGCCACGGCGGGCGCGCCGGAGGCGGCGGTCAGCAGCTCGGCCGCGGCCTCCCCCGGCGCGCGGCCGGACAGCCAGCGGGTGATGTCCTGCTCGGCCAGCTCGGCGGGCAGCCCTTCGAGCAGCCCCTCGATGAGGCCGCGCGCGTCGGCCTCGCCCAGGTCGGGGGCGATCGGGGCGTCGAGGCCGAGCGAGAGGTAGTGCTCGCGCAGCCCCCAGACCGCCAGGGGCGTCAGCTCGGCCGCCTTGCCGTCGAGGCGGACCATGCCCCACCCGGCCAGCCGGTCGAGCGCCCCTGCCACGTCGATGCCGCCCTCGCCCGAGACCTCCTCCAGGTAGTCGGCGACGACCTGGAGCGGCACCGGCGCCTGGAGGCGGTAGAGCATGTCGAACAGGTCGTAGAGGCCCTCGTCGAGCTCGGCGTGGCCGGTGATCTCGCCGCCGGTGTCGTCCTCCAGCAGGCGGGCCACGGTCTCGGCCCAGGCGCCCAGCGGCTCGCCGTCGCCCGGTGGCGGGCCGCCGGCCAGCTTCGGAACGGTCCGCAGCGCCTCGGCCAGCTCCTCCTCCGAGGCCAGCCGGACGGCGGGCAGCGGGGTGCAGCCCGGACAGTCGCAGGGCGCCTCGCCCAGGTCGGGCAGCTCCCCGGACGGGATCGGCACCGCCTGTTCGAGCGATTCGGGCCCGATCGAGCTGAACAGGCTCTTGGCCATGCCGAAGTTGGCCGGGTCGGCCAGGGCCTCGGGCATGCGGGGGCCGATGTCGTCGAGCCGGGCCCGCATGCCGGCCACGGTGGCCGGGCTGACGTGGCCGGCCTCGCCGAGGTAGTCCACCAGAGTGCGGGCGGCCGCCACGGTCTCGGGCGCGCTCTCCGGCGGCGCGATCACCTTGCGCGGGTAGATGGACAGCAGCAGCTCGTCGAAGGTCTCCGGCGTGAAGTCGCGCAGTTCGTTGACGTTGAGATAGTCGCTGGCGTAGTCGCAGAGCAGGCGGACCTCGTCCGCGTCCACTTCGACTTCCCGCGCGCGCCCCCATGCGCGCAGGTCGTCGATGGCCTGGTTCACCCATTCGATCGACACAGGGGCACGCTAACGGCTGACCAACAGATGAGCGAATCGGGGAAACGGTCTAAATCAGGTCGAGTGGGTCGACACTCACCCTCACGACATCTGGTGTCTTACGCGCCGCACGCACCCCACTGGCTCCCTTGAGCGCGGCCGACAACGCCGCCCCGCCGCCGCGCCGTACCCGGATCATGGCCCGTTCGAGGCCCGACTCGTCCACCGGGACGGGGCCGAGCACCTGGGCGTCCGGCGGCAGGCGCACCTCGTCGAGCATCTGCCGGACGGCGCTCGCCGAACCCGTCAGCGTCGCCATCCGCACCGCGGGCGGGAACCCCAGCTCGGCCCGGTCGCCCAGTTCGCGCTCGGCGTGCGTGATCGGGTCCCACCGCAGCAGCGCCTGCACGGCCGGCAGCCCGGCGTCCCCGAGCACCACCAGCTCGGCGGACGGCCGCAGCAGCGCGGCGGCGTTCATCCACCGGCGCAGCGTCTCCTCCCCCGCCCGCAGGTCGGCCCGGCCGAGCAGCGCCCATCCGTCGAGCAGCACGGCCGCCGCGTAGCCGCCCTCGGCCACCGGCTCGGCGCCGGGCGTGGCGACCACGAGGGCGCGCGCGGCCGGCACACCGGCCAGCACGCCGTCGCGGCCCGAGGTGCGCACCTGCACCGACGGGAAGGCCCGGCCCAGCTCTTCGGCGGTGCGCCTGGCGCCGGTGACGACCGCACGCAACCGGGGGCTGCCGCAGGACGGGCACCGCCAGTCGGCGTCGACCCGGCCGCACCAGCGGCAGTAGGGGGCGGCGTGCCCGGCCCTGAGCGCGAGCGGCCCGTGGCACTGCGACTCCCCGCTCCCGTGTCCTTCCGGCGTCGCGCCCGGTGCGTCCGTGGCGGTGGCCAGGGTCCCGGCCTCCGGCTCCGCCTCGGCGCGTGCTCCCGCCTCGACCAGGGCCGGCGGTGCGGCCAGGTGCGGGGCGACTCTGGTGGGCGGCAGGACGCAGCGCGCCGGGGCACGGCAGTGGCGGCAGGCCAGCGCCGGCAGGTAACCGCGTCTGGGCACCTGCACCAGCACCGGCCCGCTCTCCAGCCCCTGGCGCAGCGCCCGCCAGGCCAGGCTGGGCAGCCTCGCCTGCCGGGCCGCCTGGTCCTTGGCCAGCTCGGCGTCCTCACCGGCAGGACGCACCCGCGGGGCCAAACTCCTGATCATGGTGCGGGCGGCCACGATCGGCCTGGCCCAACGCGCCGCGATGAGCTGGGTGGCCTCGGCTGTACGCGCGTAGCCGCCGATCAGCATGGCCGCGCCCGTCCGGTGGGCGCGCAGGCCGAGGACCTCCCTGGCGTGGGGGTAGGGGGCCAGGCGTTCGGCGTGCAGGTCGTCGCCGTCGTCCCAGATGGCCACCAGGCCGAGCTCCGCGACGGGGGCGAACATGGCGGCCCGGGTGCCCACGACGGCGCGCACCTGGCCTCTGAGGACCTTCAGCCATCGCCTGTACCGCTCGGCCGGTCCGAGGTCGGCCGTGAGCGCCACGTGCCTGCCGGGGCCGAGCAGCCGCTCGAACTCGGCGTCCGCCAGCGCGACGTCCTTGCCGTCGGGCACCACGAGGACCGCTCCCCGCCCGCCGTCGAGGGTGGCGAGCACCGCCTCCGCCATGGCCCCGGCCCATCCCGTGGCGCCGGGCAGCGCCGACCACACGGCCCGGGGGGCGCGGCCGTGGCGCAGCGCGTCCAGGAACGAGGGGCCGGTCGGGTAGGCGTCCCAGGCGCTCTTGCGGCCCTCTGCCGCCCGCTCGGGGGCGTCCCCGTTCACGTGGGCCGGACCGGCCGCCGCCCGGCCGTGCACGCGGGTCGCCGCCTGCCGGGCGCCGTCCTGCTCGGCCAGCTCGTTCACCGGAGGCGACGCCGCGGGCTCCGGCACCCGTCCCGAGAAGGACGAGCCCGCCACGCCCTGCGCTCCCCCGTCCTCAGCAGGCGCGCCCGGAGCGACCTGCGCGACCGCGACGGCGGGAGACCCGCTCCCGGCAGCATGGGTCACGGCAGGAGATTCGCTGCCAACGGCCGGCGCCACGGTGGGAGAAGCACTCTGCGCCGCCGCGCCGGAGGGGGCGGGCGGCGGGGCCGGGTCAGCGGGGGCGGGACCTCGGCCTCGGCCTTGGCGTGGCGTGGCGGAACGGCCAGGCGCAGCACGTCGGTGAGGGTGCCGGCGTAACGGTCGGCCACCGCCCGCGCCAGACCGGCGATCTCCGGCGTGAGCACCTGCTCGGGAGAGACCACCCGTTCGAGCGGCGTCAGCTTGCCCTCGTGATCGCTCTCGTCCACCCGCTCCAGCAGGAACGCGTCGATCAGCTTGCCCGCGAACCGCACCCGCACCCGCACCCCCGGCCGGGCCGCCTCGTGCATGGCGGCGGGCACCAGGTAGTCGAAGGGCCGGTCGAGGTGCGGCAGCGGGCTGTCGACGACCACCCGCGCCACGGGCCGCTCGGGCGCCGCGACCACCGCCCCCTTGGTGTCCTTGGACGACGCAGGAGGCCGCACGGCGTCGAGCGGCAGGAGGGCGTCGTCGGAGTGGGTCACGCACTAACGTCTACCAGACCCCGCGCCCCGCCATCCCCACACCACCGGCGCACGGCCCCGCACCACCCCGGCGACCGGCCCCCACCGGCCATCCGAGCAGCCCACCAGCCCGAACGCCCCGGACAACGCCCACCACACGAACCCCTCGGAGATCCCCCAAGGGGGCCTGCCGCACGCCAAGGCGCTCCCCGCCAGGAACACCGCCCCCACGGGCCGACAGCGCACAGGACGGGCCAAGCACGCAGAACCGCGCCCACCGACGGACACGACCTCGCGAAGGCGGACCAGCCCGCCTCACCGAAGAAGCGAGGCCCCCACCAGAAGCCGCCTTCCCCTCGCCCCACACCGACCACCGCCGACGAACCCTGACGCCCGCCCACCGACTCCGACGCCCAAGGAACCAGCCCGGCATCGCCACCGACCCCCAGGCAAGACGGAAGAGCAAGTCAGCCGACAGTCGCCGACGGGCCCGGGCTCCCGAGAGGTCAGCCGACAGTCGCCGGCGAGCCTGGGACCCCCCGAGAGATCAGCCCGACGCCCGCACCGAACCACCCCAGCCGACGACAAGTGCCGCACCCGACCCTCAACGGGCCGGATGCGGCACCTGCAAGAAACCGGAGACCGGGTAGGTCAGAGACCGGCAGCCGTCCGAAGAGCCTCGGCGCGGTCGGTGGACTCCCAGGAGAAGCCCTCACGGCCGAAGTGCCCGTAGGCGGCGGTCTCGGAGTAGATCGGGCGCAGCAGGTCGAGGTCGCGGATGATCGCGGCCGGACGCAGGTCGAAGACCCGCAGCACGGCGGCCTGGATCTGCTCCACCGGCAGCTTCTCGGTGCCGAAGCACTCGACGAACAGACCCACCGGCTGCGCCTTGCCGATCGCGTACGCGACCTGCACCTCGCACCGATCGGCCAGCCCGGCCGCGACGACGTTCTTGGCCACCCAGCGCATCGCGTAGGCCGCCGAGCGGTCGACCTTGGACGGGTCCTTGCCCGAGAACGCGCCGCCGCCGTGGCGGGCCATGCCGCCGTAGGTGTCAATGATGATCTTGCGGCCGGTCAGGCCGGCGTCGCCCATCGGGCCGCCGATCTCGAAGCGGCCGGTCGGGTTGACCAGCAGCCGGTAGCCCTCGGTCTCGATCTCCAGCCCGTCGAGCACGGGGTCGACCACGTGCTCCTTGATGTCGGGGGCGAGCATCTCCTTGAGGTCGATCTCGGCCGCGTGCTGGGTGGAGACGACCACGGTGTCGAGGCGGACGGGCTTGTCGCCGTCGTACTCGATGGTGACCTGGGTCTTGCCGTCGGGGCGCAGGTAGGGAACCTTGCCGGTCTTGCGGACCTCGGACAGGCGCTGGGCGAGCCGGTGCGCGAGCGTGATCGGCAGCGGCATCAGCTCCGGCGTCTCGCGGCAGGCGTAGCCGAACATCAGGCCCTGGTCGCCGGCGCCCTGGCGGTCGAGCTCGTCGGCGTCGCCGCCCACGCGGTGCTCGTAGGCGTCGTCGACACCCTGGGCGATGTCGGGCGACTGCGCGCCGATGGACACCGACACGCCGCAGGAGGCGCCGTCGAAGCCCTTGTGGGAAGCGTCGTAGCCGATCTCCAGGATCTTCTCCCGGATGACGCCGGGGATGTCGACGTAGGTCTCGGTCGTGACCTCGCCTGCGACATGGACCTGGCCGGTAGTGATCAGCGTCTCGACGGCGACCCGGCTCTTGGGGTCGTCCTTGAGCATGGCGTCGAGAATCGCGTCACTGATCTGGTCGGCGATCTTGTCCGGGTGGCCTTCGGTGACCGACTCGGAGGTGAACAGGCGACGTGACAACTCAGTGGCTCCTCATGCAGCGGCTGCTGACGGATGTTGGGCCCGGGACGGAAGAACACGCCAGGGCCTCGCCGAAGTCTAGCCCCACCCGGCGTCCGGTCGCGAAACCGTCCGGTGTCCGTGTCCGGTCACGTGTCCGGCCACGTCTGCGGTCACAGGTCGGGAAGGGGATCCGGCGGCAGCGTCTCCGGCGCGAAGACCTCGGCGTCGGCGGCGGACACCACCGCCGCGTACTCCTCGTCGAACTCGAACACGGTGTTGCCGAGCTCGATGAACGGGCCGGGCAGGATCGGGCCGAGCCTGGTGTGCCGCGGGTACGTGGCGAACACCGCGACCGGCCGGTCGCTCCTGAGGGTCCTGGTGGTGAGCACCGAGACGGACGAATCGGTGACGACGATGAGGAAGTGGCCCGTTCCCGTCGGCCCCACGGACAACGCGGGGAAGACGTAACGGATACCTCCCTGATCTTCCAGCAATCTCCTGCAACGATCCCTGACAGCGGAACCCACCGGCATTCCGTCCCCCTTTGCCCCCAAGTATCGGCAGGCGTCCGGGGTGCCGCAACTGGCGATCAGGTAATCGTTCTTGCGCGAAACGCGCGTCAGGACAGGCGGGGCGCGACCAGGTCCCAGACGGCGTCGGCGACGTCGTCCTTGGGGCCGCGCGGCACCTCGACCGGCTCGCCGCCGGCGACGAGGACGGTGGCGGCGTTGTCGGGCGTGCCGAACGCCAGCCCCTCCCCCACCTGGTTGACGACCAGCAGGTCGCAGCCCTTCCTGGCCAGCTTGGCCTGCCCGTTGGCGAGCACGTCGTCGGTCTCGGCCGCGAACCCGACGATCACCCGGGGACCCGCGCCGCCCTCGCGCCGCAGCCGGCCCAGCTCGGCCAGGATGTCGGGGTTCTTCGTAAGGTGGATGGGGTCGGGCTCGCCGTCGGTCTTCTTGATCTTCGTCTCGTGCCGGGACGCCGGGCGGAAGTCGGCCACCGCGGCCGCCATGACGACGGCGTCGGCCTTCTCCGTGGCGGCCAGCACCGCCTCGCGCAGCTCGGCCGTGGACCCCACCCGCACCACGGCGGCCCCCGCGGGATCGGGGAGTGCGACGTTGGCCGCCACGAGGGTCACCTCGGCGCCGCGCGCGACCGCCGTGCGGGCCAGGGCGTACCCCTGCAGGCCTGACGAGCGGTTGCCGATGTAGCGCACCGGGTCGATCGCCTCGCGGGTGCCCCCGGCGGAGATCACCATCTTGCGCCCGGCCAGGTCTCGCGGCCTGCCGCGCAGCACGCGCAGGCAGACCTGGAAGATCTCGGCGGGGTCGGGCAGGCGGCCGGGGCCGGTGTCGGCGCCGGTGAGGCGCCCCACGGCCGGGTCGATGACGACGGCCCCACGCTCGCGCAGGGTCGCGACGTTGGCGCGGGTGGCCGGATGTTGCCACATCTCGGTGTGCATGGCCGGGGCGAACACGACCGGGCAGCGCGCCGTCAGCAGCGTGTTGGTCAGCAGGTCGTCGGCGAGCCCGTGGGCCGCCTTGGCCAGGGTGTTGGCGGTCGCCGGCGCCACCACGACGAGATCGGCGCGCTGGCCGATGCGGACGTGGGGCACCTCGTGAACGTCGTCCCAGACGTCGGCGGTCACGGGGTTGCCCGACAGGGCGGCCCACGTGGGCTCGCCCACGAAACGCAGGACCTCGCGGGTCGGCACGACCCGCACCTCGTGACCTGACTCGGTGAACAGCCGCAGCAGCTCACATGCCTTGTACGCGGCGATGCCGCCGCTGACGCCGAGGACGACCTTCATCGAAGGGGTCAGACCGCGCCTTCGATGGGCTCGGCGTTGAGCAGGCCCTCGGAGACCTCGCGCAGCGCGATGGACAGCGGCTTCTCCTGAGCGTGCGTCTCGACCAGCGGCCCGACGTATTCCAGCAGGCCCTCGCCGAGCTGGGAGTAGTAGGCGTTGATCTGGCGGGCGCGCTTGGCGCCCATGATCACCAGGGAGTACTTGCTGTCGACGATGTCGAGCAGCGCGTCGATCGGCGGGTTGGTGATGCCCTCCGCGGCCGGGGTGGTGCCTGCCACGATTGTCAGACCTCTCGGTTGATGGTGGTGGTGACCCCCTGAGGGTCAGTCATCAAGGCTATCAGCCGGTGGCACACTTCATGGACACTCGTGTTCACCAGCGTGAGGTCGAACTCCGACTCGGCCGCCATCTCGACCCGCCCGGCCTGCAGCCGGCGCTCGATGACGTCCTCCGGCTCGGTGCCGCGGCCGCGCAGCCGCTTCTCCAGCTCCTCCCACGTCGGGGGGCAAGGAACACCAGCAGCGCGTCGGGCATGGTGGTGCGCACCTGCCTGGCGCCTTCCAGGTCGATCTCCAGGACGGTCGGCACGCCCTGGGCGAGCTTGTCCAGCACCGGCTCGCGCGGGGTGCCGTAGCGGTTGCCCGCGAACTCGGCCCACTCCAGCAGCTCGCCGGCCTCGACCAGCCGGTCGAACTCCTCGCCGTCGACGAAGAAGTAGTGGACCCCGTTGACCTCGCCGGGACGGGGCCTCCTGGTGGTCACCGAGACCGACAGCCACACCTCGGGGTGTGCCCGCCGGAGCTCGGCGACGACCGTGGACTTGCCGACGCCCGACGGCCCTGACAGGACCGTCAGACGCCTCCTGCTCAGGGGGAGGAAGCCGACCTTCGCTCCCGATCCGACTGCCTCATGGGCCCTTGCTTCGCCGGACCAGGACCTGTCGGTCACTTCCTACCCCCCGTTGAACCTGCGCTTTCTTGTGGAACAGAGATTAGCTCTCGTTGCCACCGAACTCGCGCTCGAGGGAAGCCCTCTGGTTCGCGCCGAGACCCCGCACGCGGCGGGACTCGGCGATGGCAAGCCGCTCCATGAGCTGCTTGGCGCGGACCTTGCCCACGCCGGGGAGCGATTCCAACAGGGCCGACACCTTCATCTTGCCGATGACGTCGTCGGTCTGCCCATCCTTGAGCACCTCAGCCAGAGAAACCGCGCCATGCTTGAGCCGGTTCTTGACCTCGGCACGCTCTTTACGGGCCTTGGCAGCCTTCTCAAGGGCTGCGGCGCGCTGCTCAGGGGTCAGGGGAGGAAGAGCCACGCCGGGTCACCTCGAATTTCTGTCGATGTACTCGGACGGGAAGGGAAACTAGCTGGTCATCGCCCCCTAAGCAACGTCAAGAGCGGTTTCTCTCCTCACAAAATCCACTTCATCACTGTCCGTGAGCGTAAAATTACACACTGCTGATCAAATCGCCCTCACTTCCCGCTTCGCGCGTCCGCCCCGGACGGCGTCCCGGAGCAGGGCGAAGATCGCCCGCGCGGCCCCGGACGATGTCCGAAACCAGGGCCGGACCAGGACCGAAACCAGAATCGCGAAGCGTGCGCGAACGTCCGGCGGATGCATTACGATCTTGTGAGCGAGGGCTGCGCGAACGGTCCGGCGACACCTGCCGCCATGCCCACGCCCGCACGGAGAAGAACACCTCCGCGCACGCGAAGAGTTTGTCCCCGCCCGCGGAGAAGAACACCTCCGCCGCATGCCGGAAGCGTCTCTGCCCGCGCGGAGAAGCTCACCTTCGCGCGTGCCGGAAGCGCGCCTCCGCCCACGCGGACAGGCGCATCTCCGCGTACGCACGGCGCGTGTCCCGCCCATGCGGGCAGGCTCACCTCCGCACGCCCCAGAAGCCGGCCTCGGCCCGCGCGGGAAGGCACGTCTCCACGCGCGGAGAACCTGCCCCCGCCTCCCGCGGCCGCAGACGGGCGCCCGAGGCGGGTGCCCCGGGCGCGGGTTCAGGCAACGGTCGTGCGGCGGTTCAGGAGGCGGTCGTGCGGCGCAGTGAGGCGGCGATGGCGGCGGCGGCCGCTCCCGGGTCCGCCGCGCCCGTGATCGGACGGCCGATGACCAGCAGGTCGGCGCCGTCGGCCAGCGCCTGCTCGGGCGTCGCCACGCGCACCTGGTCCTGGACGTCGGCCCCCTGGGGGCGCACGCCCGGCGTGATGAGGGTGATGCCGGGCCCCACCTCGGCCCGTACCGCCGCGACCTCGTTGGGCGAGCACACCAGCGCCGTGGCCCCGGCCTCGACCGACAGGGCCGCCAGGCGGCGCACGGCCTCGTCGGCCGGTCCGGCCAGGCCCATGCGGTCGAGGTCGGACTCGTTCAGCGAGGTGAGGATCGTCACAGCGGCGATCTTGGTCTGCGGGGCGGACTCGACCGCGGCCCGGATCATGGCCGCGCCGCCGGCCGCGTGCACGGTCAGGATGGCCGGACGCAGGCGGGCGACGGCCTTGGCGGCGCCCGCGACGGTGTTGGGGATGTCGTGCAGCTTGAGGTCGAGGAAGATCTGGACGCCGCTGGCGCCGCGCACGGAGGCGATCACGTCGGGGCCGTAGCGCAGGTACAGCTCCAGGCCCACCTTGATGGTGCTGACGTGCGGCGTCACCAGGCTCGCCCACCTGGCGGCGGTCTCCAGGTCGGGGGCGTCGAGGGCGACGGCGATGGGTGCGGGCGTCAAGGGGAGCTCTCCTCGGAGTCGACTGGAAGGTGCCGGGGAGCGCTCCCCGGCGGCCGGTGGGCCAGGCCGACGGCGTCGGCGAGGCGTTGGAAGCCGCGTGCCCGCAGCAGGTCCTCCAGCTCGCGCTCGATGCGCAGGCACGCGTAGGGGTCGTGGAACAGCGCGGTGCCCACCCCGACCAGGCAGGCGCCCGCCAGGATGAGCTGGAAGGCGTCCCTGCCGGTCATCACGCCGCCCATGCCGATCAGCGGCACCCCGGGCAGGGCCGCGTGCACCTGCCACACGCACCGGACGGCCAGGGGCAGGATGGCGGGCCCCGACAGCCCTCCGGTGACGGCGGCCAGCGACGGGCGCAGCGCCTCGGTGTCGATGGCCATGCCGAGCGGGTTGTTGATCATGGACAGGGCGTCCGCCCCGGCGTCCACGCAGGCGCGCGCGACCGAGACGATGTCGGCCACGTCGGGCGCCAGCTTGGCCACCACGGGGACGTCGTAGCGCATGATGGAGCGCACCGAGGCGATCACCTCGGCCGCGGCGCTGCCCTCGCGCGCGAAGACACGCCCCCTGTCCTCCATGTTCGGGCAAGAAAGGTTGACCTCCAGCGCGGTCACGCCGGGCGCGTCGGCGAGCCTGCGGGCCAGCTCGGAGTATTCGGCGACGGTGCCGCCGCCGATCGAGACGATGGTCTTGATGCCGCGCTGGGCCAGCCAGGGCAGCTCGCGCTCCAGGAACGCCTCGATGCCCGGCCCCTGGAGCCCGACGGCGTTGAGCATGCCGGAGGGCGTCTCGGCCATGCGCGGGGTCGGCCTGCCCGCCCGGGGGGCCATGGTGATGGACCGGGTGGTCAGCGCGCCGAGCCGGTGGAGGTCGAAGAACTGGGCGAGCTCGCGTCCGGAGCCCGCGCAGCCGGCGGCCGTGGTGACGGGGTTCGCCAGCTCGACGTGCGCCAGAAACGTACGCATATCAACTGACATGTCGTGCACCGCCTCCGGGGGCGCCGAGCGCGTCGAACGGGATCGTTCCCACGTCCTCGAAGCGCACCCGCTCCCCCGGAACACCGGTCCCTCCGCGCACGCGCGGACCATCCTGGTCGCGCCGTCGTCGCCGATGACGGGGATGACGCACGTCATGCACACCCCGATGCCGCAGGCCATCGACTCCTCGACGGCCACCTGCACCGGGATGTCGAACTCCATCGCCACCGCCGTCACCGCCCGCAGCGCCGGCATGGGCGCGCAGGCGTAGACGGCGTCGGCCCGGGTGTCGGCGATCACCGAGGGCAGCGCGTCGGTGACCTTGCCGCGCAGGCCGAGCGAGCCGTCCTCGGTGGTCAGGGTCGTCGTCTCGGCGATGCGGCGGGCCCGCATGGCGCCGAAGACGCGGTCGGCCCCGGCGCCGCCGAGCACGAAGTCGACCCGGCAGCCGCGCGCCAGCAGCGCGTCGGCCAGCGGGAACAGCACGGCCGAGCCGTACTCGGCGCCGACCAGCACGCAGTTGACCGGGTCGCGCGGCAGCGGGAAGGGCCGGCCGAGCGGCCCGACCAGGTCGAGCGTGTCGCGGGCGCGCCGCTCGGCCAGCCAGGACGTGCCCGGCCCGGCGGCGGTGAAGACGAGCTCGACCGTGCCGCCGTAGTCGGACTTGACGTCATGGATGGACAGCGCGCGGCGCGTCACCATCGACGTGTGGGCCCCGCCGACCGCCACGGAGACGAAGTGGCCGGGACGGTAACGCTCGGCGATGCCGGGCGCCACCACCGTGAGCGCATGGTAGGCGTCGACCCGGCGCGTCGTCAGCACCGTGCCCGTCACCTGCACAGGTGTGCCGGCCAGTCGTCTTCACCTCCCGCGGGGTCAGCCGCGTAGTGCCTGTGCGTGCTCCTGGAGTGAACGCACGCCGACGTCGCCGCGGACGATCGCCTGGATCCCGGCCGCCGCGGCGGCCAGCCCCGCGACGGTGGTGATGCACGGGATGCCGCGCAGCACCGCCGCGGTGCGGATCTCGTAGCCGTCCAGGCGCGGCCCGGACTGGCCGGGGCTGCCGAACGGCGTGTTGACGATCAGGTCCACCTCGCCGTCGAGAATCGCCTGCACGCTCGTAGGCTCACCTCCGGGCCCGGTCCCCTCGCTGTGCTTTCGCACGATCTTGGCATGGACACCGTTGCGGCGCAGCACCTCGGCCGTGCCCTCGGTGGCGAGGATCTCGAAGCCGAGGTCGGCCAGTGCCTTCACAGGGAAGATCATCGCACGCTTGTCCCTGTTGGCCACGGACACGAACGCGCGTCCCTTGGTCGGAAGTTCGCCGTAGGCCCCGGCCTGGGACTTGGCGAACGCCACGCCGAAGAACGCGTCGATGCCCATGACCTCGCCCGTGGAGCGCATCTCGGGCCCGAGCACGGTGTCGACGCCCCGGAAGCGGTTGAAGGGCAGCACGGCCTCCTTGACCGCGATGGACGCCTCCAGCGGCAGCGTGCCGCCGTCGCCGGTCGCCGGCAGCATGCCCTCCGCGCGCAGCGAGGCGATCGAGGAGCCGAGCATCACCCGGGCCGCCGCCTTGGCCAGCGGCGTGGCCGTCGCCTTGGACACGAACGGCACGGTACGGCTGGCCCGCGGGTTGGCCTCCAGGACGTACAGGACGCCGGCGGACATGGCGTACTGGACGTTCAGGAGCCCGCGCACGCCCACCCCGGCCGCGATGGCCTCGGTGGCGGCGCGGATGCGCTTGACGTCGTGGCTGCCGAGCGTGAGCGGCGGCAGCGCGCAGGCCGAGTCGCCGGAGTGGATGCCGGCCTCCTCGATGTGCTCCATGACGCCGCCGAGGAACAGCTCCTGGCCGTCGTAGAGCGCGTCGACGTCGATCTCGATGGCCTCGTCGAGGAACTTGTCCACCAGCACCGGGTGGCCGCCCTCCTGGGCCGCCATGTACGTCGTCAGCGTCTCGTCGTCGTAGACGATGGCCATGCCGGCCCCGCCGAGCACGTACGAGGGCCGGACGAGCACCGGGTAGCCGATCTCCCCGGCGATCTCCAGCGCCTCGGGCACCGTCAGCGCGGTGCCGTGCTTGGGCGCGGGCAGCCCGGCCTCGGCCAGCACCCGCCCGAACGCGCCGCGCTCCTCGGCCAGGTGGATGGACTCGGGCGAGGTGCCGACCACGGGCACGCCCGCGTCCTTCAGCGCCTGCGCCAGGCCGAGCGGCGTCTGCCCGCCGAGCTGCACGATCACGCCCACGACGGGGCCGGTCTGCTGCTCGGCGTGCACGACCTCCAGGACGTCCTCCAGGGTGAGCGGCTCGAAGTAGAGCCGGTCGGAGGTGTCGTAGTCGGTCGAGACGGTCTCGGGGTTGCAGTTGACCATGACGGTCTCGAACCCGGCCCGCGACAGCTCGAAGGAGGCGTGCACGCACGCGTAGTCGAACTCGATGCCCTGACCGATGCGGTTGGGCCCGGAGCCGAGGATGATGACCTTCTCCCGCTCGCCGGAGGGGACCTCGGTCTCCTCGTCGTAGGTGGAGTACAGGTACGGCGTCCTGGCGGCGAACTCGGCGGCGCAGGTGTCGACGGTGTTGTAGACCGGCCGCACGCCGAGCGCGTGGCGCAGGGCGCGCACGTCGGCCTCCTCGACGCCGCGGATCTCGGCGATCTGCGCGTCGGAGAAGCCGTGGTGCTTGGCGCGGGTCAGCGCGCCGGCGGTCAGCTCGGGCGCGGCGGCGATCTCCTGGGCCTCCTCGTCCAGCAGGAGGAGCTGGTCGAGGAACCAGGGGTCGACGCTGGTGGCCTCGAACAGCTCGGCCGCGGTCGCGCCCGCGCGCACGGCCTGCTGCATCGTGCGCAGCCGCCCGTCGTGCGGGGTGCGGCAGGCCGCCAGCAGCTCGTCCTTGTCCTGGACGGGCCCCGCCCAGGTGAAGGCGGAGTCCTTCTTCTCCAGCGAGCGCAGCGCCTTCTGCAGCGCCTCGGTGAAGGAGCGGCCGATGGCCATGGCCTCGCCGACGGACTTCATGTGCGTGGTCAGCGTGCGGTCGGCCCCGCGGAACTTCTCGAAGGCGAAGCGCGGCACCTTGACCACGATGTAGTCGAGCGTCGGCTCGAAGGAGGCCGGGGTCTCCTTGGTGATGTCGTTGGGGATCTCGTCGAGGGTGTAGCCGATGGCCAGCTTGGCGGCGATCTTGGCGATCGGGAAGCCGGTGGCCTTGGAGGCCAGGGCGCTGGAGCGGGAGACGCGCGGGTTCATCTCGATGACGATCATGCGCCCGGTGCGCGGGTCGACGGCGAACTGGATGTTGCAGCCGCCGGTGTCGACGCCGACCTCGCGGATGACCGCGATGGCCACGTCGCGCATGTTCTGGTACTCGCGGTCGGTCAGGGTCAGCGCGGGCGCGACGGTGACGCTGTCGCCGGTGTGCACGCCCATCGGGTCGATGTTCTCGATGGAGCACACGATGACGACGTTGTCCGCCTTGTCGCGCATGACCTCCAGCTCGTACTCCTTCCAGCCGAGGATCGACTCCTCCAGGAGCACCTCGGTGGTCGGCGAGGCGTCGAGGCCGGCGCCGGCGATGCGGCGCAGGTCGTCCTCGCCGTAGGCGAAGCCGGAGCCGACGCCGCCCATGGTGAAGCTGGGCCGTACGACCAGCGGGTAGCCCAGCTCGCCGGCGGCGGCCAGGCAGTCCTGCATCGTGTGGCAGATGACTGATTTGGCCGACTCGGCGTTGAGCCCGTGCTCGCGGGCGACCTTGGCGACGATCTCCTTGAACTTCTCGCGGTTCTCGCCCGCCTGGATCGCGTCGAAGTCGGCGCCGATCAGCTCGACCTCGTACTTCTCCAGCACGCCCGACTCGTGCAGGGCGACCGCGGTGTTCAGCGCGGTCTGGCCGCCCAGGGTGGGCAGCAGCGCGTCGGGGCGCTCCTTGGCGATGATCTTCTCGACGTACTCGGGGGTGATCGGCTCGACGTACGTGGCGTCGGCGAACTCCGGGTCCGTCATGATCGTGGCCGGGTTGCTGTTGACCAGGATGACCCGGAAGCCCTCGGCCCGCAGCACGCGGCAGGCCTGGGTGCCCGAGTAGTCGAACTCGCACGCCTGGCCGATCACGATCGGGCCGGAGCCGATCACCAGGACCGACCGGATGTCCTCACGCTTGGGCACGGCTCATGACCTCACAGAACTCGTCGAAGAGATAAGCGGCGTCGTGCGGCCCCGCGGCGGCCTCGGGGTGGTACTGGACGCTGAAGGCGCGCCCGTCGAGCAGGCGCAGGCCCTCCACGCAGCGGTCGTTGAGGTTGACGTGGCTGACCTCGGCCGGGCCGTAGGGGGTCTCGAACGGCTCGCCGATCGGCGCCTCGACGGCGAACCCGTGGTTGTGGGCCGAGATCTCGACCTTGCCCGTGCGCACGTCCTGGACCGGCTGGTTGACGCCGCGGTGGCCGTAGCGCAGCTTGTACGTGGACAGCCCGAGCGCCCGGCCGAACAGCTGGTTGCCGAAGCAGATGCCGAAGAACGGCACCCTGGCCGCAAGGACGCTCCGCAGCGCCGACACGTCGGCGGTGGCGGGGTCGCCGGGGCCGTTGGAGAAGAACACGCCGTCGGGCTCGACGGCCATGATCTGCTCGTACGTGGCCGTGGCGGGCAGCACGTGCACCTCGCAGCCGCGCTCGGCCATGCGCTGCGGGGTCATGCCCTTGATGCCGAGGTCGACGGCGGCGACCGTGAAGCGCCGCTCGCCGGCGGCGGGCACGACGTAGGGCTCGGCCGTGGCCACCTCGGCGGCCAGGTCGGCGCCCTCCATGGCGGGCGCGCGCCGCACCCGCTCGACGAGCTCCTCGACCGTCGCGGAGGGGGCCGAGAAGATGCCGGCCCGCATCGCGCCGCGCTCGCGCAGGTGGCGGGTCAGGGCGCGGGTGCCGGTGATGGCGATGCCGACGACGCCCTGCTGCTTGAGGTAGTCGTCGAGCGAGCGGTCGGCCCGCCAGTTGGAGACGATCCTGGACGGCTCGCGCACGACGTACCCGGCGACCCAGACGCGGCCCGACTCGGGGTCTTCGTCGTTGACGCCGGTGTTGCCGATGTGCGGGGCCGTCATGGCGACGATCTGCCGGTGGTAGGAGGGGTCGGTGAGGGTCTCCTGGTAGCCGGTCATGCCGGTGTTGAAGACCATCTCGCCGAACGTCTCGCCTTCGGCGCCGTAAGAGGTTCCGTGGAAGACGCGGCCGTCTTCCAGGACGAGCACCGCGGAGTTCAAACCAGCTTCCCTTCGAGAACGGTCGGCGTGCCGCGCAGGAACGTGGCGACCACCCGGCCGGGCAACGTCATCCCCTCGTACGGGGTGTTCCTGCTCTTGGAGGCGTAGGCGGAGGGGTCCACCTCGGTGCGGGCCGACGGGTCGTACAGCGTGATGTTGGCCGGCGCGCCCGGCTCCAGCGCCCGCCCGTGGCCGGCCAGGCGGCCGATGCGGGCGGGGGTGATCGACATGCGCTCGGCGACCCCGGCCCAGTCGAGCAGCCCGGTCTCGACCATGGCCTCCTGGACGACGCTCAGCGCGGTCTCCAGGCCGATCATGCCCATGGCCGCGGCCGGCCACTCGGTCTCCTTGTCCTCGACCGGGTGCGGGGCGTGGTCGGTGGCGACGACGTCGATCGTGCCGTCGGCCAGCGCGGCGCGCAGCGCCTGGACGTCGGCGTGCGTGCGCAGCGGCGGGTTGACCTTGTAGATCGGGTTGTAGGCGCCGACCGGGGACTCCTCGACGAGGTCGTCGGTGAGGAGCAGGTGGTGAGGGGTGACCTCGGCGGTGATGTTCCAGCCCTTGGACTTGGCCCAGCGGATGATCTCGACCGAGCCGGCGGTGGAGACGTGGCAGACGTGCAGGCGGGAGCCGACGTGCGCGGCCAGCAGGCAGTCGCGGGCGATGACCGCCTCCTCGGCCACGGCCGGCCAGCCGGTCAGGCCGAGCCTGCCGGAGACGACGCCCTCGTTCATCTGGGCGCCCTCGGTGAGCCTGGGCTCCTGGGCGTGCTGGGCGACGACGCCGTCGAACGCCTTGACGTACTCCAGGGCGCGGCGCATCAGCACGGCGTCGCTGACGCACTTGCCGTCGTCGGAGAAGACCCGGACCCGGGCGGCCGAGTCGGCCATCGCGCCGAGCTCGGCGAGCTGCCTGCCCTCCAGGCCGACGGTCACCGCGCCGACCGGTTGCACGTCGCAGTGGCCGAACTCACGGCCGAGCCGCCACACCTGCTCGACCACGCCGGCGGTGTCGGCGACGGGCGAGGTGTTGGCCATGGCGTGCACGGCGGTGTAGCCGCCGCGGGCCGCGGACCGGGTGCCGGTCTGGACGGTCTCGGCGTCCTCGCGGCCGGGCTCGCGCAGGTGGGTGTGCAGGTCGACCAGGCCGGGCAGCGCGATCGCGCCGCCGCCGTCGACGGTCTCGCCGCCGGGGCCGGCCTCGAGGCCGGTGCCGATCTCGGCGATGCGCCCGTCGGCGATCCGGAGGTCCACCGGCTCCCCGCCGAGGATCCGCACGTTCTTGATGATCACTGGATCTCTCCCCCGAGCAGCAGGTACAGGACGGCCATGCGGATGGTCACGCCGTTGGCGACCTGCTCCACGATGGTGGAGCGCGGTGAGTCGGCCACCTCGGCGGCGATCTCCATGCCCCGGTTCATCGGCCCGGGGTGCATGACGATGGCCTCGTCCGGCATCTTGGCGAAGCGGTCGCGGTCGAGGCCGTAGCGCCGGGAGTACTCGCGCTCGCTGGGGAAGTAGGCGGCGTTCATCCGCTCCTTCTGCACCCGCAGCATCATGACCGCGTCGGACTTGGGCAGCACGGCGTCGAAGTCGTAGGACACCTCGCACGGCCAGGTGCCGACCGAGACGGGCAGCAGCGTGGGCGGCGCGACCAGGGTGACCTCGGCGCCGAGCGTGTTGAGCAGCAGCACGTTGGAGCGGGCGACCCGGCTGTGCAGCACGTCGCCGACGATGGTGACCCGGCGGCCGTCGAGCCCGCCGAGGCGGCGGCGCATCGAGAAGGCGTCGAGCAGTGCCTGCGTGGGGTGCTCGTGGGTGCCGTCGCCGGCGTTGACGACGCTGCCGCGCACCCAGCCGGCCAGCCGGTGCGGCGCGCCGGAGGAGCCGTGGCGGATGACGACGGCGTCGGCGCCCATGGCCTCCAGGGTGAGCGCGGTGTCCTTGAGCGACTCGCCCTTGGAGACGCTCGACCCCTTGGCCGAGAAGTTGATGACGTCGGCCGAGAGCCGCTTGGCCGCCGCCTCGAAGGAGATCCTGGTCCGGGTGGAGTCCTCGAAGAACAGATTGACCACCGTGCGGCCGCGCAGCGTGGGCAGCTTCTTGATGGATCGTTCCGAGACCCTGGCCAGCTCCTCGGCGGTGTCGAGGATGAGCAGCGCGTCGTCCTTGGTGAGGTCGCCCGCCGAGATGAGGTGCCGGTTCACCTGTCGTCCTCCTTCATGAGCAGGACGGCGTCGCGGCCGTCGATCTCGGAGAGGTAGACCTTGACCTTCTCGCTCTTGGCGGTGGGCAGGTTCTTGCCCACGTAGTCGGCGCGGATGGGCAGCTCGCGATGGCCGCGGTCGACCAGCGTGGCGAGCTGCACGGCGGTCGGGCGGCCGAGGTCGTTGAGCGCGTCGAGCGCGGCGCGGACGGTGCGGCCGGAGTAGAGCACGTCGTCGACGAGGACGACCACCTTGCCGTCGATGCCGTCGGGCGGCAGTTCGGTGCGCCCGAGCGGGCGGACGGGGCCGCGGCGCAGGTCGTCGCGGTACATGGTGATGTCGATCGAGCCGACGGGGATCTTGAGCCCTTCGAACTGCTCGACGCGGTCACCGAGCCGGCGGGCGAGCGTGGCGCCGCGGGTGGGGATGCCGAGGAGGACGACGTCACCGGCGCCCTTGGTGCGTTCGAGGATCTCGTGCGCGATACGGGTCAGCGCCCGGTGGATGTCCGGGCCTTCGAGCACGGCCCTGGAATCGGACATGGAGGGATCTCACCACCTTTCCCGCCTCACGGGACGGGTCTTAAAAGGGTGTTGGTCGGGACACACAGTACCAGGGGCTACCTGGTACAACGTGAGCGCCCCGCCCTGCCGTCCGGGTGTGGCGGGCGTCCTGGCCGGTCGTTCGTCCCGGCCGGCCCGGCGAATTTGGCAATTGCCGACATATCGGTATAAAACCTGCTCTAAGTCTTCTCGGGGGAGGTTTCACATGGCGCAGTCGGCACGCGAGCGGTCGGTGCTCAAGGCCATCGCCCGTCAGGTCAGGGACGAGGACCCCGAGCTGTACGCGGCCATGTCCCGGCACGGCGCCCCCGCATCGCTGGCCTGGCCGCTGGCGCTGATGGCGTTGTGCCTGGCGGTGTTCGCCGTCGTGCTGCTGGTGACGGGTTCACCCGACCCCCTGCCGCACGCCGTGATCAGGTAAAACCCCCGCCACTCCCCGTGTCGGCGTCCTCCGCGTAGGGCACGTCCCCGAGGGCCGTACGCGCTCGGCGGCGGCTCTTCCTGGGGACTCGCGCGGGGGGCACGCATGGGGGAACCACGTCCGCCCTCGGAAGGCGTGACCACGGCGGCGCGCGGGACGCGCCCGGGGCCCGCCGGCGGTCTCGGCCTCGGCGCGGCCGTCGCGCTGGTCATGGGGAACGTCGTGGGCACCGGCATCTTCCTGCTGCCCGCCTCGCTGGCCGCGTTCGGCACGGTGAGCCTGCTCTCCATGGTCCTGGTCACCGCGGGCGCCCTCGCGATGGCGATCGTCTTCGGCCGCCTGGGCGGGCGCATCCCCGCGGCGGGCGGCCCCTACGCCTACGCCCGCGAGGCGTTCGGGGAGTTCGCCGGGTTCTGGATCGCCTGGTCGTTCTGGCTGACCGCGTGGATCGGCAACGCGGCCATCGCCGTGGCGTGGGTGGGCTACGTCCAGTACCTGGCCCACGGGCTGTTCGGGCTCGACTGGGGCAGCACGCTCAGCGCCGCCCTCATCGGCCTGACCGGGCTGTGGATCCCGGCCGTGGTGAACCTGGCCGGCGTGCGCAACGCGGCCGCCTTCCAGGTGGTCACCACGGTGCTGAAGTTCACGCCGCTGCTGTTCGTGGCGATCGTGGGGCTGTTCTTCGTGCACAAGGCCAACTACCCGGCGTTCAACGCCAGCGGCGGCAGCTGGGTCTCGGCCATCTCCCTGGCGGGGGCGGTCACGCTGTTCATCTACTCGGGCGTGGAGAGCGCCGCCATCGCGGCCGACCGGGTCAGGGACCCGGCCCGCACCATCGGCCGGGCCAGCGTCATCGGCGTGCTGGCCTGCGCCGTCATGTACATCCTCAGCACGGTCGCCGTCATGGGCACCGTGCCGCAGGAGGAGCTCGTCGGGTCCGCCGCGCCCTTCGCCGCGGCGCTGGACCACATGTTCGGCGGCACCGGCGGCGGGCTGCTCATGGCGGTCTGCGCCGTCGTCTCCGGCATCGGCGCGCTGAACGGGTGGACCCTGCTGGTCGCCGAGATGCCGCTGGCCGCCGCCAAGGACGGCATGTTCCCGCCCGCCTTCTCCGTGGTCTCGCGCCGCGGCGCGCCCCTGACGGGCATCCTGGCCGGGACCGTCCTCACCTCGCTCATGCTGCTGGTGGGCTACGCCTCCGCCAACGCCTTCGACACGATCGTGCTGCTGGCCTCCTTCACCACGGTCATCCCCTACTTCTTCTCGGCGGCCGCGCAACTGTTCTGGCTGGTCACCCGGGAGCGGCGGATCAACCGCGGGCGGCTGGCCCGCGACCTGGCCGTCGCGGTGCTCGCGCTGCTGTTCTCGTTCTGGATGGCGTACGGCTCGGGGCCCCCGCCGTGCTCGGCGGGACGCTGATGATGTTGGTCGGCGTGCCCGTCTACATCTGGCTGAAGGCCAGGCACGGCGAGTACGGCCCGCGTGATGTCCGGCGCGCTGAGGGGATATCTGAAAAATGACCTTTCATGTCGATTCAGAGGTCGGCCGACTGCGCCAGGTCCTGCTGCACAAGCCGGAGCTGGCCCTCAAGCGGCTGACGCCCAGCAACAAGGACGCCTTCCTGTTCGACGACGTGCTGTGGGTGCAGCGCGCGGTGGAGGAGCACGAGGAGTTCGAGCGGGTGCTGCGCGGGCGCGGCATCGTCGTCCACATGCTGGCCGACCTCCTGCGCGACGTGGTCGCCATCCCCGAGGCCCGCAAGCACATCCTGGACGCGGTCATCGACGAACGCTGGCTCGGCCCGACCGCCATCGACGACATCCGCAACACCCTCGACGGCATGGACGCCGGCACCCTCCAGATGCACCTGACCGGCGGCATCACCAAGCGCGAGCTGGTCGCGATGGGGTGCGACCCCAAGTCGGTGGCCTTCCACACCACCGCCGACGACGACTTCGTCCTGCCGCCGCTGCCCAACCACCTGTTCACCCGCGACACCTCCTGCTGGATCTACGACGGCGTGTCGATCAACGCGATGCGCAAGAAGGCCCGCATGCGCGAGACGGTCAACCTGGAGGCCGTCTACCGGTTCCACCCGATGTTCGCCGCCGGCTTCGACCGGCCCTACGAGGGCGGCTTCCACTGCTGGCTGCCCGGCCACGCGATGGCGCCGGCCACCCTGGAGGGCGGCGACGTGCTGGTCATCGGGCGCGGCGCGGTGCTGGTCGGGATGAGCGAGCGCACCCAGCCGCAGGCGGTCGAGATGCTGGCCCAGCGGCTGTTCAGCGCCGGGTCCGCGACCCGGATCGTGGCGCTGGACATGCCGAAGGCGCGCGCGTTCATGCATCTCGACACGGTCATGACCATGCTCGACGTCGGGGTGTTCACCAAGTACGCCGGGCTCGGGATGTTGCCGACGTACACCATCGAGCCGGGCGAGACCTCCAAGGAGCTCAAGGTCACCGACCACCCGCCCGAGGACATGCACAAGGCCATCGCCCGCGCCCTGGACATGGACGACATCACCGTCCTGACCCCCCACCAGGACGTGTACGCCGCCGAACGTGAGCAGTGGGACGACGGCTGCAACGGCCTGGCCGTCGAGCCCGGCGTCGTCATCGCCTACGAGCGCAACACCACCACGAACAATCACCTGCGCGACAACGGCATCGAGGTCATCACCATCCGGGGCAGCGAGCTCGGCAGAGGGCGCGGCGGCCCGCGGTGCATGAGCTGCCCGCTGGAGCGCGACGGCATCTAGCGGACGTCCGGCCGGCACCGGAACGGCTTCAGGGAAGGGGTGACATGGCGTTCAACCTGCGCAACCGCAGTTTCCTCAAGGAACTGGACTTCACGCCGGAGGAGTTCGGCTTCCTGCTGCACCTGTCGGCGGAGCTGAAGGCCGCCAAGTACGCCGGGATCGAACGGCAGCGGCTCAGGGGCAAGAACATCGCGCTCATCTTCGAGAAGACCTCCACCCGCACCCGCTGCGCCTTCGAGGTGGCCGCCCACGACCAGGGGGCGCACGTCACCTACCTCGACCCGGCCGGCTCGCACATCGGGCACAAGGAGTCGGTCAGGGACACCGCGCGGGTGCTGGGCCGGATGTTCGACGGCATCGAGTACCGGGGCAGCAAGCAGTCCTACGTCGAGGACCTGGCGGCGCTGTCCGGCGTGCCGGTGTGGAACGGCCTGACCGACGAGTGGCACCCCACGCAGATGCTGGCCGACATGCTCACCGTCCAGGAGCACAGCGACAAGCCGCTGCGCGAGGTGTCCCTCGCCTACCTGGGGGACGCGCGCAACAACACCGGCCATTCGCTGCTGGTCACCGGCGCGCTGCTCGGCCTGGACATCCGGCTGGTCACCCCGGCGGCGCTGCGGCCCGACCGGGACCTCGCGGTGCGGCCCGCCGAGGAGCTGGCCAGGTCCACCGGCGCCCGGATCACCATCACCGAGGACGTGGCCGAGGGCGTCAGGGGCGCCGACTTCCTCTACACCGACGTGTGGGTCTCGATGGGCGAGCCGAAGGAGGTCTGGGACGAGCGGATCGAGCTGCTGCTGCCGTACCAGGTGAACGACGACGTCGTCCGGGCCACCGGCAATCCGGACGTGAGGTTCATGCACTGCCTGCCCGCCTTCCACAACCGGGAGACCGGCGTCGGCGCCGACATCTACGCCAGGACCGGCCTGGAGGCCCTGGAGGTGACCGACGAGGTCTTCGAGTCGCCGCGCTCCATCGTCTTCGACGAGGCCGAGAACCGGCTGCACACCATCAAAGCGGTCATGGTCGCAACCCTGGGGGACTGAATGCGGGTCATCGTCGCACTCGGCGGCAACGCGGTGCTCAAGCGCGGCCAGAAGCCGGACGCCGACGTGCAGAGGGAGAACATCGCCACCGCCGTCAGGACGCTGGCCCAGCTGGCCGGCGAGCACGAGCTGGTCATCACCCACGGGAACGGCCCCCAGGTCGGCATGCTGGCCCTGGAGAGCGCCGCGGACCCGAACCTGAGCCGGCCCTACCCCTTCGACACGCTCGGCGCGCAGACGCAGGGCATGCTCGGCTACTGGATGCAGCAGGCGCTGCAGAACGCCCTGCCCGGCCGGCAGGTGCTCGCCATGGTCACCCAGACCCTGGTCAGCGCCGTCGACCCGGCCTTCGACGACCCCACCAAGTTCGTCGGCCAGATCTACGAGGAGGACGAGGCCCGCAAGCTGGCCGCCGAGTACGGCTGGACGGTCAAGCCCGACGGCGACCACTGGCGCCGCGTCGTCCCCCTCCCCCACGCCGCAGCGCATCGTGGAGACCCGGCTGATCCGCAAGATGATCCGCGAGGGCGTCGTGGTGGTCTGCGCGGGCGGCGGCGGCATCCCGGTCGTGCGGGACGCGCGCGGCCGCCTGGCGGGCGTCGAGGCCGTCATCGACAAGGACCTGACCGCCTCGATGCTGGCCGAGGCGCTGGAGTGCGACGCCTTCCTCATCCTGACCGACGTCCCCCGGGTGTACCGCGACTTCGGCACCCCGGGCCAGAGCGAGATCGCCTGCACCACCCCGCACGAGCTGCGCGGCCTGCGCTTCCCGGCCGGGTCGATGGGACCGAAGGTCGAGGCGGTGTGCCGGTTCGTCGAGACGACCGGCGACATGGCCGCCATCGGCAGGCTCGACGAGGCCCAGGACATACTCGCCGGTTCCGCGGGCACGATTGTCACGCCCAACGGGATGTGGCCGTTGACGAGCACCCTCTAGGAGACCGACGTGACACTGGCCGCACGGCTGCTGCGCACCAAGCCGACCGAGCGCATCGTGGCCGAGGGCGGGCAGGGCGAGGGCGGCGAGCTGCGGCGCACGATGACGTTGTGGCAGCTCACGCTGTTCAGCGTGGGCGCCACGCTGGGCACCGGCATCTTCGTCATCCTCGGCCAGGCGGTGCCCAAGGCGGGGCCGGCGGTGGTGCTGGCGTTCGTGCTGGCGGCGGTCACGGCGCTGTTCTCGGCCCTGTCGTACGCCGAGCTGGCCGGGACGATCCCGGTGTCCGGGTCGTCCTACTCCTACGCGTACGCGACGCTGGGCGAGCTGGTGGCCTGGGTGTGCGGCTGGTGCCTCATGCTGGAGTACGCCGTGTCGGTCGCGGCCGTGGCCGTGGGCTGGGGCGAGTACCTCAACGCGTTCCTGCGCAGCCTGTTCGGCTGGACGCTGCCCGAGGCGATCACCCGCTCCCCCGGCCAGGACGGCGGCGTGGTCAACGTCACCGCGATCGTCATCGTGCTCCTGGCCACCTGGCTGCTGCTCTACGGGGCCTCGGAGTCGGCCACGGCCAACGCGGTGTTCGTGCTGATCAAGATCGCGGTGCTGGTGTTCTTCTGCGTGGTGGCGTTCACGGCGTTCCAGTCCGGGAACTTCACCCCGTTCGCGCCCCTCGGGGTGGCCGGGATCACCGCGGCCGCCTCGCAGGTGTTCTTCTCCTACATCGGCTTCGACGCCGCCTCCACCGCCGGTGAGGAGGCCAGGAACCCCAAGCGCGACCTGCCCCTGGCCATCCTGCTGTCCCTGCTCATCGTCACCGCCGTGTACGTCCTGGTCGCCGTGGCCGCCATCGGGGCCAAGCCGTGGACCGAGTTCGACCCGGAGAGCACCGAGGCGAGCCTGTCGCAGATCGTCGACCAGGCCACCGGCGCCACCTGGCCGGGCGTGATCGTCTCCTTCGGCGCGGTGATCGCCATCGCCAGCGTCGTGCTCACGGTCATCTACGGCCAGACCCGCATCCTGTTCGCGATGTCCCGCGACGGGCTCATCCCCCGGATCTTCCAGCGGGTGAACCCGCGCCACCAGGTGCCGGTCGCCAACACGCTGATCGTGGCCCTGTTCATCTCGGTCCTGGCCGGGCTGGTGCCGCTCGGCCAGCTCGCCGAGGCCACCAGCATCGGCACGCTGTTCGCCTTCCTCATCGTCAACGTCGGCGTGCTGGTCCTGCGCTACCGCAGCCCGGAGCTGCCGCGCAGCTTCCGTACGCCGCTCTTCCCCCTCACCCCGGTGCTCGGCGCGATCTTCTGCGTCATCGTGATGGCCGGGCTGGCCGGCGTCACGTGGGCCGCCTTCGGCCTGTGGATGCTGGTCGGCCTGATCTGCTATTTCCTGTACGGCTACGGGCATTCACGGCTGAATGCCGAGGTGCGGTGACATGAAGTTCGACAAGGTGCTGGCCGGGTACATCGCCGAGCCGCGCGGCGGGGACGGGCTCGCGCTGGCCGTCGTCCTGACCCGGCAGACCGGGGCCGTCCTGACGGTCGCGACCGTCCAGCCGCCCGTGACGACCACGCCGGGCCCCGCCCGCGCCGACGAGGGCGCCTGGCGCTCCTACCTGCGCGAGCAGGCCGAGACCGCGCTCGCGCAGGCCCGCGAGCTGGCCGGCGACCAGGCCGAGTACGTGCGCCACACCAACAAGGCCAGCGGGCGCGGCCTGGTGGAGGTGGCCCGCAGGCGCGGCGCCGACGTCGTGGTCATCGGCTCCGCGCCCGGCGGCACGCGCTCCCGCATCACCGTCGGCAGCACCGCCGACCAGCTCCTGCACTCCTCGCCGGTGCCCGTGCTGCTCGCCCCGCGCGGCTACGTCGACGACCCGCCGGCCGCGTTCGAGCGCATCACCGTCGCCTACCGCCGCGGGCCCGGCGCCGACGCCGCCGTCAGGGGCGCGGCCAAGGCCGCGGTCACCCTGGACATCCCGCTGCGGCTGGTCACGCTGGTGGTCAGGACCGGCCGCCGCGTCCAGGTCGAGGAGGACATGCTCGTACGGCTGCGCGACCAGGCCGCCGCGGACCTGCGCGCGGCGGCGCGGGGGCAGCGGCGCCGGCTCCAGGTCGAGGTGGAGCTCCTGGAGGGCCGGAACGTGGCACAGGCGCTCGGCACGACCACGTGGCTGCCGGGAGAGCTGCTCGTGTGCGCCTCCAGCGACGCCGGGCCGCTGCGCCGGGTCTTCCTGGGCGACACGTCCATCAAGATCGTCCAGGCCGCGACCTGCCCCGTCATGATTCTGACCCGCGAGACCTGACGCTCGATTTCACTCGTCAAACTATGACGAAGTAGTGTTGCCACCGGTACAAGAGGGGCGTTTGTTGCGTTCCCTCCCGGACCGGATTCGGCATCTTTTTTCCAATCAGCTTGACCTTAGGCTCCCACCCCTTTACCGTCACTGTGCGTAACCACACCGCGCGGCGTTCTGGGGTAAACCCAGGGCCACGGCTACCGATGGTGCCGAGCCTGGCACCGTACCCCCCGGTGGCTGGGGCATATGCCGCAAGGGAGCACAATCTACTAAGAGCGATACATACGAGAGCCGGGGGGCCACACGATGCCGTCTGAGTACGCAAAGTCGCTGGGTGCACGACTCCGCGCCATCCGCACCCAGCAGGGGCTGTCCCTGCATGGAGTCGAAGAGAAGTCGCGCGGCAGGTGGAAAGCCGTGGTCGTGGGCTCTTACGAGCGTGGCGACCGAGCTGTCACGGTGCAGAAACTTGCCGAGCTTGCCGACTTCTACGGGGTGCCCGTCTCCGAGCTGCTGCCCGGAGGCGCCGCGCCGAGCCCGCTCGGGCCCACTCCCAAGCTTGTGATCGACCTGGAGCGCCTGGCGACACTGCCGAAGGAGAAGGCCGGAGCGCTCGCCCGTTACGCCGCCACCATTCAGAGCCAGCGTGGCGACTACAACGGCAAGGTCCTGTCGATCCGCCAGGAGGACCTGCGTTCGTTGGCTGTGATCTATGACAAGTCGCCCAGCGAGTTGACCGAGGAGCTCATCAGCTGGGGTGTGCTCGACGCCGAGGCCCGCCGGGCCGTCGAGTCGTTCTAGAACCACCGCTTCACCCCCGAAGGGCCCGCCAATTCCCCTGGCGGGCCCTCCGTCGTACTCGTCCGAAAATGAACTTTCAATTATTCGGCGAACACGACCATTACCCCCCTTCGCCACCAAAGAGCCGGAACCACAATCCGCTTATGGGGAGCCGGCGAAGGCAGCTCGGAACGTGCCCCCTCGGAACCGCACTACGTGAACCGAACGCCACCGAGGCAACCCGTCGGGAAACCGAACACCGCCGGGCCTGAGCAGACGGCCCGCCCTGAGACTGCCTGCCTGTAGCACTGCCTGGGCGCGTGGCTACCGGGCAGCGCGGGAGCCGAGCTCCGCCCTCACAGGCGATGCGGACCGTCCCCTGCCCCTTTTGGGCACGCGTGTCAGCGACAGCCGCCTCGCTACGTCATCGGCGTTGCTAGACCCCGCCACCCGCGCTCTTCCGCGCGGCGGCGTCGCCTGGAGAGCCGGGCGGCGGGGTCAGCCCGCCAGCGGCACGTCCACCGGAAGCTGGGGCTGGGCGGGGACGCCGAGCAGGTCTTCCACCGTCGAGACGAACGTCTCGGCCTCGGCCAGGATCTCGGCGGCGTCGGCCGCGCTGATGCCGCGGACCACGCCCGCCTCCGCGGCCGCGCGCTTGGCGGCGCTCACGGAGAAGTAGGCGGCCCACTCGGCGAGGTGGGGCTCGGCCTCGGGCAGCAGCTCCCACGCGCTGCGCAGGCGACGCCTGCGGCCCTCCATGGGACGGGGACGGGCGGCCAGGATCGCCGCAGCCGCACGAAGAGCCGCCAGGTGAGCGGCCACATATCGGGATGCCGGGGTGCGAGCGGCGGTCGCCTCCGCCAGGCAGGAACGTGAATCGGTTAAATGTGCCCGAACCGCAGGCGACAGCCGGGGCCCGGGCGTTTCTCTAGGCCGTGGTGCCATCTTGCGCGCCTCCTTGGAGTCGTGGGCGGCGGCCGGCGTCTCCGCCGGTGAGGCCAACACTCTCAGACGCCACCGACATTTCCGCCGAGCCGGCCGGACGAGGAGCTTCCCCTCTCCCCGTCCGGCCAGGACACGCCCACTCGTCTCCGCCGACGACGAGGACGCGCCCTTCGCCCGTGGAGCCTGGCCGTGGGAATCGCTTGGGGAAGCGAACGGCCCGCGGCCGGGCCCTTGGGTGACGTTGAGCCGCGAGCCTCACCGCCACTAGGTCGAACATAATTTCGATCACGCTCGGTGTCAACCTGTTCCACGAACACAGGTTCGATGACCATGGAGCGAAATGATCGATCCGTCCCGCGACGTCCCTCCGTTCGGGCATGAGATCGCCACCCGCGGGGGGCCCGGAGCGCACGAAGCCGCCGCCACCGGGGGCGGTGGCGGCGGCGGGACGGTCAGATCGGACGAGACGGCGGCTCAGGAGACGGAGAGCGCCCCCGACGGGCACAGGGACACCGCGCGCCGCACGGCCTCCTCCTGCCCCTCCTCGGGCACCTCGTGCAGCAGCACCACCGTGCCCTCGTCCTCACTCTGGTCGAACACCTCCGGCACCGTCAGGGCGCACATGCCCGCCCCGATGCACACCGTCGTATCCGCTGTGATCTTCATCGTGACCTACCAAGTGACAGGGAGGCGGTGCACTCCATAGACGCTCATGTCCGAACGCATCGGCACCTCCTCAGGCGTTACGGCCAAGCGTAGGCCAGGCAGGCGCCGCAGCAGCGCCGGGTACGCGATGCGCATCTCGGCCCGGGCGAGCTGCTGCCCGAGGCACTGGTGGATGCCGTGGCCGAACGTGAGGTGCCCGCCGACCGGCCGGTGGACGTCGAGGCGGTCGGCGTCCTGGAAGCGGGAGGGGTCGCGGTTCACGGTGGGCAGGTGGAAGGCGACCGACTCCCCCGCCCTGACCAGGTGGCCCTCGATCTCGACGTCCTCCAGGGCGCTGCGCACCGGGCCGAGGTGGATGATCGTGAGGTAGCGCAGCAGTTCCTCCACGCCGTTGTCCACCACCGAGGGGTCGTCGCGCATGGCGGCGAGCTGGTCGGGGTTGGTGAGCAGCGCGTACGTCCCCAGTCCCAGCATGTTGGCGGTCGTCTCGTGCCCGGCCAGCAGGAGCAGGAACGCGACCCCGGTCAGCTCCTCGTGGCTCAGCTCCTCGACGAGCCCGCTGAGCAGGTCGTCGGCCGGCTCGGCCCGCTTGCGCCCGATCAGCTCCGCCAGGTACGCCCCGATCCTGGTGAACGCGGCCAGGGCGTCGTCGGCCTTGGTCTCCAGGTTGACCAGGATCTTGGTCTCCTCCTGGAACACCGCGCGGTCCTCGTACGGCACCCCGAGCAGCTCGCAGATGACCAGCGACGGGATCGGCAGCGCGAAGGACTGCACCAGGTCGGCGGGCGGCCCGGCGGCCTGCATGGCGTCGAGGCAGGAGTGGGTGATCTCCTCGATCCTGGGTTCGAGCGCCTTCATCCGCCGGACGGTGAACTGCCCCATGAGCAGCTTGCGGTAACGCGTGTGCTCGGGCGCGTCCATGCGCAGGAAGAACCCGGGCGGCAGTTCCCGCTGGAGCTGCACCCGGGCGGGCACGACGGGGTGCAGCCGCTCCGGACGGTTGCTGAAGCGGGGGTCGGCCAGGATCGCGCGGGCGGCCGAGTAGCCGGTGACCAGCCAGCCGAGGTGGCCGTCGGCGAAGGTCATGCGGTGCATGGCGCCCTGATGTCGCAGGGCCGTGGCTTCCTCGGGCGGATCGAACGGCCGCAGGCGGGTGATGGGAAAGGTCAGGTCGGACATGCTGGCTCCTTTCCGAGCTCACCATCCAGAAAACCTCAACCGATGTAAAACTTCAATGCATGAAATTCGTATATCGGTGTAGAGTTCCGTCATGGTAGGACTGCGGGAGCGCAAGAAGCAGCGCACGCGCCGGGCGCTGATCGAGGCCGCGCTCCGGCTGTTCGGGGAGAAGGGCTACGAGGAGACCACGCTGGCCGAGATCGCCGCCGCCGCCGAGGTCTCCACGCGCACCTTCTTCAGCTATTTCGCCAGCAAGGAGGACGTGCTCTTCTACGACTCCGAGCACCAGATCGAGCGCGCGCTGGCGTTCCTGTCCGCGCCCGCCCCCGGCCAGACGCCTGCCGACCTGCTGCGCGCCTTCATCGAGGACACGCTGTCGACGCCGCACGAGGGCCAGGACACCTGGTCGGAGCAGTCGGCGCGGCGCCTGGAGCTCATCATGCGCGAGCCGCCCCTCCAGGCGCGGGCGCTGCACCTGCTGTTCGACAGCCAGCTCCGGCTGGCGGAGGCGCTGTCGGCGGCCTACCCCGGACGGCTCGGCCGGGTCGAGGCGGCGGCGGCCGTGGGGTCGCTGATCGGCGCGGTGAAGCTGGCCGTGATGACCACGCTCATCGACGGCCTCCCGGTGGAGCAGGCCCGCGACGCCGCCCGCCGTGCCGCCGACGTCGCCTTCCACGGCCTCCCCCGCTGACCCGTCCCCGCTGAGCCGCCCCGGCCGGCGCGCCCGCGGGTGGCGGGTGACGGCGCGCGTCTGACAGGCTGTCGGCGCGGGTGGCGGACAGCTGACGGGCCGGCCGTACGAGGGCGGCCGCGCGAGGGGGATCGGTGCGAGAACGGACGGGCACTCTCATCCTGCTGCTGTCCGGGCCGGTACTGGCGGCCGCGTACGCGGCCGTCAACTACGCGGCCCTGCGCACGGCGTCCGGGGCGCGCGGCGACGCCCCGGCCGGTCGCATCACCTCCGACGGCCTGTCGTCGCTGGGCTCGGACCTCTGGTGGATCGTCAGGGGCGTCGCGCTGGTGGCGGGCGTCGCGGCCGTGGGCATCGCCGTGGTGGGCCTGCTGCTGCGCCGCGCGGCCCGGGGTCGCGGCGCGCTGCTGGTGTCGTCGGGCGTGCTCATCCTGCCGTACGCGCTCGGGCTCGCGGTCGCCGTCTACAACCCCGTGCCGCGGCTGGCCGGTTTCTACGATCATCCGGCCTTCGCCGACGCGCTCCCGCCATGGCAGTCGTTCTCGGCGCTGCTCCTGCTGGCGGCGGCCCTGGCCCAGGCCGTGGGCCTGGTCCGGGCGCACACCCTGGCCCGGACGGCGTCACCGCCCCCGGGATGACCCGCCGGAGCAGCGGTCGCTGACCCAGGTGGTCCAGCCCTGCCGGGTGCCGCCCGCGCCGGTCGCGGCCCATCCCGCGGGCGGCGGCCCCGAGTCGGGCGGGACGACGGCGGTGCAGGCGCCGGCCGGCGGCGTACGGTCGTAGTGCTCAAGCTCGGTCCAGGAGACGCGGTAGGCCAGCGGGGCCCGGACGTTCCACGGCACCCGCCGATCCACGGCCACGCGTCCCGGGGCCGTGAGGACCGGCAGCCAGTCGGGCCCGGCGGCGGGCGCGGACTTCGGCGCCAGGCCGGCGGCGAAGACCAGGTTGACGGCCGCCAGCACGGTCAGGACCGCCGGCCATCCCCGGCGGGCGGTCAGCAGCGCCGCTCCCGCCAGGCACGCCAGCAGGGCGAGCGCCGCGAGGGAGGCGGCGACCAGGTCGAAGGAGTCCCGCACCCGGCTGAGGAAGATCACCTCGGGGAAGTCGAAGGCGATGAACGCGTACCGCTGGAGCCGGTCCCCCGCGTACCGGACCACCACGCCGCCGGTCGCCGCGAGCAGCACGGCCGCCGCGAGCACGTGCCGCACGACGGCCCCGCGGCCGGCCCTGGCCAGCACGAGCAGCCCGGCCAGGGTCCACGCGAGCGCCACGCAGGCCAGGTAGCGGCCGTAGGCGTAGTTGCCGACCCGGTGCTCGTCGGGAAGCGCGGCCGAGGAGGCGTAGGCGATGCCCAGGGTCGTGGCCAGCAGGACGGCCGCGAGCACACGCCGCGGTCCCGGTGCCGACCGCCTGGCCACGACGGCGACGGCGCCCGCGAGCCCGACCCCGGCCAGCCCCCAGGTCGCGGCGATGAGGTACCAGAGCTGCCCGGCCGCCCCCGCCAGCGCCCACGCCTGCCCGTCGAGCCCGCTCACCCGCTCGGCCAGGAGGCCGGACAGGTCACGCGCCCCGCCCGGGTACAGCGCCGCGGACAGGACCCGGTTGAGCGCCGTCGCAGCCCCGGCCACCACCACAGCGGCCACCAGCCCGGCCGCGGCGCCCCGGCCGCGCGCGCCGGACACCCCCGCCATGCCCCGGCGGCGCGTGATGAGCATCCCCGCCATCGCCAGCACGGTCACCGCCAGGACGACGGTGCCGCGCAGGTGCACCGCCACGGCGAACCCCGCCAGCCCGCCCGCCAGCACCCCCGCCCTGACCGACCCCCTGGCCACGAGGTCGTGCAACGCGACCAGCCAGGCCAGGACGAGGGTGGGCAGGACCGCGTCGGCCAGCGCCAGCCCCGAGAACAGCAGCAGCGACGGCGACAACCCGCCCGCGAACGCCGCCGCCATCGCCGCCCGCGGCCCCGTCCCCAGCCGCCGCAGCAGCAGGTACGCCAGCGGGAACGCCCCCGCCGCCACCATCGCCCCCACCACGACGACCAGCCGGTAGGCCACCACCGGATCCGACGTGAACCAGAACACCGGCGCCAGCAGCAGCGGGTAACCGCCCTGGTAGAAGGTGAAGCCGGTCAGATCCGCCCCGGGCCCGCCGGCCAGCCACCGGGCGGCGATCAGGTATCCGGTCTCGTCCGGATTGGCCACGGGCCCGGCGTGCTGCCGGAACAACCACATCCGCAGCGCGACCTGTGCCACCCACCCGATCGCCAGGAACCACCACGAACGCGACCGGCCCCCGCGCCGCATGTACGGAGTGGGAGCCGGAACACGAGTGGCGAACGACGTCGTCGTCATGGAATCCCCCCTGAAGTCGGGGGAAGTCCAGCAAGAGGCGGATAACCCGGCCGTCACCGGATCCGGTTATGCGGACGTTACGCGCGCCTGAACGCGCCTCTCACATGCACCGGCACACCCTTGCCGAGCAGGCCGGGCAGCACCTCGGCGACGTTCATCGGCATGCGCACGCAGCCGTGCGAGGCCGGGGAGAGCGGCACCGACAGCGCGCCGTGGAAGGCGATGCCGCCGTTGAAGAAGATCGGGTTGTAGAGCTGCCCCAGGTACGACTTGTGCCAGCCGCTCGCCCGCCACGTCGTGCGGAAGTCGCCGGTCGGCGTGCGGGCCGAGCCGCAGAAGCGCTGCTCCTTGCCCTGCCAGGTGGTCGTCTCGCAGTACGGGACGCCGCTGCCGGAGGAGATGTGGGTGATGAGCCGCACCTGGCCGCCGACGTACAGGACCATGATCTGCTTGGTGAGGTTGACCTCGGCGCGGGTCGGCTTGCCGTTGCCCACCAGCACCTTCGGGGTCTTCGGCTGCTCCAGCGCCTCCCACGTCCTGCGGGCGATCGTGCTGGTCGGCGTGATGCCGTTGACCTTCTGGAAGGCCCAGACGGCGGCGAGGGTGGTGCCGCCGTAGCGGCCGTCGGCCTTGCCGGGCAGGTAGCCCAGAGCCGCCAGGCGCCGCTGCAGCCAGGTGACGGACGTGCCCTTCGCGCCCAGCTTCAGCGTCTTGCGCGGCGCCGTGACGGTTGCTGCCGCCGGGCCCGCCTTGGCCCCCGCCGCGCCGGGTGTGCCGGGCGTGCTCGCCGCGCCGGCGATGCCGGTCGTCGCGGCGAGTGTGTCCGTCCGCGCGCCGCAGCCCGTGAGTACGACGGCCCCAGCCGTCAGCAGAGCAGCCACTCCGGGCAGCCGTCGAGCCCCCACCGGTACCACCTCTTTTATCACGAACTATCCGGATCGATGGACCCTACACCACCCACCATGAACAGGTAATAAGGCGGTCAACCTGTTTAGAGTGTCCTCATGTCCGAGAAGTTGCCGGCGAACGCCGTCGTCGTGGAGGCCGCCCTGCGCGCGGCGGGCGCCACCGGAGAGATCGTCGTCCTGCCCGAGAAGGCGCCGACCGCGGCGACCGCGGCGGCCCAGCTCGGCTGCGAGGTGGGGGCGATCGCCAACAGCCTGATCTTCGACGCCGACGGCGCGCCGCTGCTGGTCCTGACCAGCGGCGCCCACCGGGTGAACGTCGAACTCGTCGCCCGTACGGCCGGCGTCGCCGAGGTGCGCCGGGCCACGCCGGAGTTCGTCAGGGCCGCGACCGGTCAGCCGATCGGCGGGGTGGCCCCGGTCGGCCATCCGGCCCCGGTCCGCACCCTGGTGGACAACTGGCTGAGCAAGCACGAGGTGGTGTGGGCGGCCGGCGGCCACCCGCTGACGGTCTTCCCGACGACGTTCGAGGAGTTGCTGGCGATCACCGGAGGCACTCCGGTCGACGTCGAGTGACGTCGAGTAATGTGCGACGGGTGATCGAGTTTCGCGGGGCGGGCCCGGCCGAGTTCACCGAACGCCTGGACACGGTGATCGACGTCTACACGGCGGCGATGAACCCGCCCCCGAGCAGATCTCCGGCCGCAAGACCATCATGCGAAACCACGGCACATATCCCCATTTTCAGTGCTATTTCGCGGAGTTGCGGGACCCGACCGGCGTGGCGCGCCCCCAGATCGTCGGTTTCGCGTACGGCTTCCGCGGCGCGACCGGCCAGTGGTGGCACGACGTGGTGATCAGGGCGCTGGCCGACGAGGCGGGCGAGGAGGCCGCGCGCGCCTGGATGGGCCACGCGTTCGAGCTGGCCGAGATCCATGTGCACCCCGACCACCAGGGCAAGGGCATCGGCCGGGCCATGATCCGGACTCTGTGCGCCGGCCGCGCCGAGCGTTCGGCCGTGTTGTCCACGCACGACCGCCCCACGGCCGCCCGCCACCTCTACGCCGACATGGGCTTCACCGACCTGCTGACCCGCTTCGTCTTCCCCGGCGGCTACGAGGAGTACGCGATCGTGGGCCGCCCGCTCCCCCTCGACTGAGGGCGCCGCACATCACCGCAGGTAAAGCCCGTACTTGCAGGGTTTGCCGGGTCATGCCCGAGGGCATCTTCATGACAGAAAGTGACGGACACGTTACCGACTGGATACCACCCCCTGCCCGTCACCCGCCCGGTCCCCCTGCGGGCGGGTGACGGGCATCCGCTCGTGCGGGGTCAGGGTGGCGGGGCCGGTCAGGCGGTGGCGGCGACCGGTGTCAGGCGCTGGAACACCTCGCGCGAGGCGCTGGACCGGTTGAACGTGATGAAGTGGATGCCGGGCGCGCCCTCGTCGAGCAGCCGCTGGCACAGCTCCGCGCCGTGCTCGATGCCGAGCGCCCGCACCGCGGCCGGGTCGTCGGCGACCGCCTCGAAGCGGGCCGCCACCTCGGCCGGGAACGGCGCCCCCGACAGCTGCTCCGACCGCGCGATCGTGCTCATCTGGGTCACCGGCATGATGCACGGGATGATCGGCGTGTCACAGCCCTGGGCCGCCACCCGGTCGCGCAGCCGCAGGTAGTCGTCGGCCTGGAAGAACATCTGGGTGATCGCGTAGTCGGCCCCCGCGCGGCACTTGCGCACGAAGTATTCGGTGTCGGACTCGATCGACGGCGAGCGCGGATGCTTGTACGGGAACGCCGCCACCCCGACGCAGAACTCGCCCGCCTGCCGGATGAGCCGCACCAGCTCCTCGGCGTAGAGCACGCCCTCGGGATGCCGCACCCACTCGGCGGTCGGGTCGCCGGGCGGGTCGCCGCGCACGGCCAGGATGTTGCGCACCCCCGCGTCGGCGAAGCGGCCGACCAGGTGACGCAGCTCACGCAGCGAGTGGTTGACGGCCGTGAAGTGCGCCACTGGGGTGAGCGTGGTGTCGTGGGCCAGGCGCTCGACGATGTCGACCGTGCGGTCGCGGGTCGAGCCGCCGGCGCCGTAGGTCACCGAGACGAACGTGGGGCGCAGGGACTCCAGCTCCCTGATCGCCTTCCAGAGCTGCCGCTCGCCCTCGTCGGTCTTCGGCGGGAAGAACTCGAAGGAGAACGACCGGCCACCGGTGGCGAGCAGCTCGCGGACGGTGGGGACACGATCGGGCAGGATGGAGGGTCGACCAAGCGCCATGGAGCAAGCGTACAGGCCGGTGTCCGGATCGGCCGCCCCTAGACCGGGGACCCGACCCCGAGTCCACGCCCACTAGTCTCAAGGCATGACCACTGACGCCGCGAGCATGGACGCCCTGCGCACCCAGGTGGAGCGCGCCCTCGGGGAGTTCGTCGAACGGCAGCTGCCCGCCTCGGGCGACGCCGAGCTCGAACCGCTGCGCGCCGCCGCGGGCGACCTGCTGGCCGGCGGCAAGCGCCTGCGTCCCGCGTTCTGCTACTGGGGCTGGCGCGGCGCGGGCGGCACCGACGTGCCCGAGATCTTCACCGCGGCCGCGTCGCTGGAGCTGTTGCAGGCCAGCGCGCTCGTGCACGACGACGTGATGGACAAGAGCGACCTGCGCAGGGGCATGCCGGCCGCCCACCGCCGCTTCCAGTCCCTGCACGAGAAGGAGGGCTGGCACGGCTCGCCCGAGCAGTTCGGCGAGGGGGCCGCCATCCTGCTGGGCAACCTGCTGCTGGTGTGGTCGGGCGAGATGTGGCGCACCAGCGGCCTGCCGCCGGCGTCGCTGGCCGCCGCCCAGCCCGTCCACGACCACATGCGCACCGAGCTGATGTGCGGCCAGTACCTCGACCTGCTGGAGCAGGCCCACGGCGAGAACACCTTCGAGTCGGCGCTGCGGGTGGCGCTGTTCAAGAGCGGCAAGTACTCGGTGGAGCAGCCGCTCAGGCTCGGCCTGGTGCTCGCGGCCGGCGGGCTGGAGCCGTGGATGGACGAGCTGTGCACCGGCTACGGCCGCCGCGTCGGCATCGCCTTCCAGCTCAGGGACGACATCCTGGGCGTGTTCGGCGACCCGGCCCAGACCGGCAAGCCGGCCGGCGACGACCTGCGGGAGGGCAAGCGCACGATGCTGGTGGCCCGCACCCTGGCCGCGGCGGCCCCGGAGGCGGCCGCGACGGTGCGCAGGCTGCTCGGCGACCCCGCGCTCGACGAGGACGGGGTGAGCGCCCTGCGCGAGATCATCACGGACAGCGGCGCGCTGCGGGAGTGCGAGGACCTGATCGCCGGCTATCTCACCGACGCGCTGGCCGCGCTCGACGAGGCGCCGGTCACCGCCGAGTCGCGCACGGCGCTGACCGAGCTGGCCATCGCCGCGACCTCCCGCAAGACCTGACCCCGGGCCTCTGGCTCCGGACCTCCGACCTCGGCCTCCGGTACCGGCGGCCGGCCTGAGCGCGCGCCCGGGTCTGGGCGTCCGGTTTGAGCACGCTTCCGGGGGCGGGCATCCGGGGATGGGCATCCGGCACGCGCATCCGGCTTCGGCGTGCGGCTTCGGCGCGGGGCTCGGGCGCCCGTCGTGGACGGGCGCCCGGTCGTGTCAGGGGGTCAGGCGTTTGGCGAACTCGGCCGCCGCCGCCCCCGGGTCCTCCGCGTCGGTGATCGCGCGTACGACCACCACGCGGCTCACGCCGTACGACATGACCTCGTCGAGGTTGGCGAGGTCGATGCCGCCGATCCCGAACCACGGCCGCGCCGCGCCCGACCCCGGGGCCGACCCTGGGGCCGGTCCCAGTGAGGCCGCGTGCCGCAGCAGCGCCGGGCCGGGCGCGTGGCGGCCCGGCTTGGTCGGCGTGGGCCAGATCGGGCCGCAGCAGAAGTAGTCGACGCCCTCCTCCACGGCCGCGGCGGACGCCTCGGCGACGGAGTGGGTGGACCGGCCGATGACGATGTCGTCGCCGAGTATCTCTCGCGCGACCGTCACGGGAAGGTCGTCCTGCCCCAGGTGGAGCACGTCGGGACGGGCGGCGAAGGCGATGTCCGCCCGGTCGTTGACGGCCAGCAGCTTGCCGTGCCGGTCGCAGGCGTCGCGGAAGACTTCCAGGAGCGCGAGTTCTTCGCGTGCCTCCAGGCCCTTCTCCCGCAGCTGGATGATGTCCACGCCGCCGGCCAGCACCGAGTCGAGGAACTCTGCCAGGTCGCCGCGGTCGCGGCGGCCGTCGGTGCAGAGATAGAGGCGGGCCTCAGAAACCGAGGGCCTGGGCACGCCGCTTGACCTCCGTGTGACGGCCGGCCTTGATCGCCTCGATGGGCGACCCCGGCAGGGACTCGTCTGGGGTGAAGAGCCAGCGCAGCGACTCGACGTCGTCGTAGCCGGCGTCCTGCAACACGGTCAGTGTGCCGGGCAGGCCCTTCATCACGTCCTTCCCGTCGATGAACACCGCGGGAACCTGTGGCCCGCCGCCGCCGCGGCGCACGCCGAGCAGCTTGTGGTCCTTGAGGAGTTGCTTGGCCCGCCCGATCGAGAGATCCAGGCGTGAGGCCACTTCGGGGAGAGTGAGCCACTCGTCGACGAGCTGGTCGGTCTCCCGGTCGATCTGTGCAACAGAAAGCGTCACGAAACCACAACTACCACATGCCGTCCTTGCTCAAACAACACAATCCCGTAGGGGGACCTCTGGATCTACCAGGCGTTCTGTGTCGAGGCGATGACCGCCCTCGATGATCCTACGGCCCTGCACGTAGTCCCGAGGCCGGTCGACGGCCAGCACGGCGGCGAGGGTGTCGCCGGACGTCAGCCAGACGGCCGACCACTTGCCCTCGGGCTCGCCCCGGTAGAGCAGGCGGTCGCCGGAGGGGTGGTGGCCGATGTACTGGACCATGTGGCCGAACTGCTCGGACCAGAAGTAGGGCGCCGGGTCGTAGACGGCCTCCTCGCCCAGCAGGGTCGCGGCGGCGACCTCGGGCGAGCCGAGCGCGGTGTCCCAGTGCTCGACGCGGAGCCGGACGCCGTAGCGGCGCGACCACCAGGCCGCGCAGTCGCCGGCGGCGACCACGTTGGGCATGGACGTGCGCAGGTGCTCGTCGGTGACGACGCCGTTGTGCAGGTCGATGTCGGAGCCGGCCAGCCATTCGATGGCCGGGCGCACGCCGATGCCGGTGACGACCACGTGCGCCTGGACGAACTCGCCGCCCACCAGCCGCACGCCGCCCTCGTCCACCTCGTCGACCATGGTGTTCAGGCGCAGGTCGATGCCGTCGTACCAGTGTCGGGTGCGGGCGCCGATCTCCGGGCCCACGGCGTTGGCCAGCGGGGTGGGGCCGGCCTCGATGACGGTCACCGAGCAGCCGGCCTTGCGGGCGGCGGTGGCGACCTCGGCGCCGATCCAGCCCGCGCCGATGATCGCCACGTGCGCCCCGGCCACGAGTCCGGCGCGCAGCTCGTGGGCGTCGTCGAGGGTGCGCAGGACGTGCTGGGGGCCGTCGCCGGGCACGGTGATCGGCTCGGCGCCGGTGGCGATCACGAGGCCGTCGTAGCCGAGCTGGCCCTCGGTGGTCTCCACGACGCCCTCGCGCAGGGCCTTGGCGGTGACGCCGGGCCAGAAGTCGACCTCCAGCGCGTCGAGGTCGGCCTCCAGGAAGCTGGAGTCGGCCGCGCCGGACAACACGGCCTTGGACAACGGCGGACGGTCGTAGGGCCGATGGCGCTCCTGGCCGATCAGCGTGATCCGTCCGGTGAAGCCGCGCCCGCGCAGCGCCTCCGCGCTGCGCAGCCCGGCCAGGCCCGCTCCCACCACTACGACATGGTTCACGTTCATGACCATAACGGGGGCGGTGCCGGTGCGTCGCGCCGAGGCCGTAGGCTGGAGGCGCAAGACGCGCGGGAGTCCGGCCGTCACCGGGCTGAGAGGAAGGCTTGAGCGGGCCTTCGACCGCAAGACACCTGATCCGGATCATGCCGGCGAAGGGAGCGCGGATGAATGTGATCGTGGGCGGCGGGGTCGTCGGGTTGTCGATCGCCTGGCGGCTGGCCCGCGAGGGGCTGCCCGTCACGGTGGTCGACCCGGCCCCGGGCCGCGGGGCCTCCTACGCGGCGGCCGGGATGCTGGCGCCCGTCAGCGAGGTCGCCTACACCGAGGAGCCGCTGCTGCGGCTGGGGGCCGCCTCGCTGAGCCGGTGGCCGTCCTTCGCCGCCGAACTGGCCGCCGACGCGGGCCTCGGCCCGGACCTCAGCGCGGGCCGCAGTGCGGGCCTCAGTGCGGGCCTCAGCGCGAGCCTCGGGCCAGGTCTCGGCGCGGGCCTGGGCGGCGGGGCCGGGACGAGGTCCCGGGAGGCGTTCGGGGGCACGTTCGGGATGATCGGGCCGGAGGGGGCCGCTGGTCGTGCGCTCGACCTGCGCGCCGACGGCACGCTCGACGTCGCCTTCGGGGCCGACGACCTCGCGGCGCTCGACGACCTGGCGGCGTTCATGGACAAGCTGGGGCTGCGGGTCGAGCGGCTGACCGGGCGCGAGTGCCGCCGTCTGGAGCCCATGCTGGCGCCTTCGGTGCGCGGCGGGCTGCTCGCCCCCGGTGACGCCTGGGTCGATCCGCGCCGGGTCACGGCGGCGCTGCTGGCCGCGCTCGACCGGCTGGGCGTGCCCGTGGTGCGGGCGCGGGTGACCAGGCTGCTGCGCGACGGCGACACCGCTCCAGGCGTCGTGACAGGCGCTGGGACCGGCGCTGGGACCGGCGGCGGGACCGGCGGTGCGGCAGGCGCTGCGGCGGGTGCTGTGACCGGTGTGCGGCTCGAGCCCGTGCCCGGTCAGCCTGAGCCGGCGGTGCGGGAGATCGCGGCCGAGCGGGTGGTGCTGGCCGCCGGGGCGTGGAGCGGGGAGCTGGCCGACGTGCCCGTCCGGCCGGTGAAGGGGCAGATCATGCGGTTGCGCTCGCCGCAGCCGCTGCTCGGGCGGTGCGTACGCGGGATGGTGCACGGCGCGCCCGTCTACCTCGTCCCCAGGGGCGACGGTGAGCTGGTGCTGGGGGCGACCCAGGAGGAGCTCGGGTTCGACACCCGGGTGACCGCGGGCGGGCTCTACGAGCTGCTGCGCGACGCCAGGGAGCTGGTGCCGGGCGTCACCGAGCTGGAGGTCGCCGACGTGGTCGCCGGGCTGCGTCCGGGCACCCCCGACAACCTGCCGATCATCGGGACGGGCGAGGTCCCCGGGCTGGTGCTGGCGACCGGCCACCACCGGGGCGGGGTGCTGCTGGCGCCCCTCACGGCCGCCCTGGTCACGGCGGCGGTGACGACCCCGGCCACGACCCCGGTGACGACGACGGCGCCCCCGACGACGGCCTTGGCAACGGCCCGGACAACAACACAGACAGCGGCCCAGACAGCGGCCCAGACAGCGGCCCAGGCGGGGCTTTCGACGGGCGCGGGGATTCTGACGGGTGAGGAGGGCGAGCTGGCCGCGCTGTGCTCGCCCGCGAGATTTCGGGATATTTCATGATTGTGACGATCAACGGCGCCCCGCACGAGGTGGCCGACGGCACCACCGTGGCCCAGGCCGTACGGACGCTGACCACGGCCACCACCGGGGTGGCCGTGGCCGTGAACGACGAGGTGGTCACGCGGAGCACGTGGGAGACGACGGCGCTCGGCGACCGCGACCGCGTCGAGGTGCTGACGGCGGTGCAGGGTGGATGAGCTGATCATCGCCGGGGAGAAGTTCGCCTCCCGGCTCATCATGGGCACCGGCGGCGCGCCCTCCCTCGAGGTGCTCGACCAGGCCCTGGTCGCCTCGGGCACCGAGCTGACCACGGTGGCCATGCGGCGGCTCGACCCCGGCGCCCGCGGCTCGGTCCTCGACGTGCTGCGCCGCCGCGACATCAAGGTGCTGCCGAACACCGCGGGCTGCTTCACCGCGGGCGAGGCCGTGCTGACGGCCCGGCTGGCCCGCGAGGCCCTGGGGACGAACTGGGTCAAGCTGGAGGTCATCTCCGACGAGCGCACGCTGCTGCCCGACCCGATCGAGACCTTCGACGCGGCCGAGCGGCTGGTGGCCGACGGGTTCGTGGTGCTGCCGTACATCGGCGACGACCCGGCGCTGGCACGGCGGCTGGAGCAGGCCGGCTGCGCGGCGGTGATGCCGCTGGGCGCGCCGATCGGCTCGGGGCTCGGGATCAGGAACCCGCACAACATCGAGCTCATCGTGGAGGCCGCCGAGGTGCCGGTGATCCTCGACGCCGGCATCGGCACGGCCAGCGACGCCGCCCTGGCCATGGAGCTGGGCTGCGACGCGGTGCTGCTGGCCACGGCGGTCACCCGGGCGCAGCGCCCCGAGCTCATGGCCTCGGCGATGAGGGCGGCCGTGGTGGCGGGACGCCAGGCGCGGCAGGCGGGCCGGATCCCGCGCCGTCGCTACGCCGAGGCGTCCTCGCCGACGACCCCGTAGGGATCCCCTGACCCACTGGAGCCGACGACCCCTCGGGATCCCCTGAGATCCACTGGAGGGCCGGCTCGCGCCGGCCCTCCCGCCGGTCGGGGCCGCCCTCGCGAGAACGTCTCCGCATCGGTTTCGGGCGCGCGGGCCCTGCCGGTGGCAAAACGCCCGTAAACTCAGGGGGGTGGTGGATAAGACGACTGCGGACCCCCTGGTCGGGCGGCTCCTCGATGGGCGCTACCGCATCGAGAGCCGGATCGCCCGGGGCGGTATGGCGACCGTCTACCTGGCGCTCGACGTCCGGCTGGATCGCACTGTCGCGTTGAAGGTCATGCACCGCTCGCTCGCCGAGGACCCGGCCTTCGTCCGCAGGTTCATCGGCGAGGCCAAGTCGGTGGCCAGCCTGTCCCACCCCAACGTGGTGCACGTCTTCGACCAGGGCACCGACACCGACGTCGTCTACCTGTCGATGGAGTACGTGCCCGGCCGCACGCTGCGCGACATCCTGCGCGAGCGCGGCCGGCTGCCCGCCCGCGAGGCGCTGGAGATCATGATCCCGGTGCTGGCCGCCCTGGGCGCGGCCCACCAGGCCGGGATGGTCCACCGCGACGTGAAACCCGAGAACGTGCTGATGACCGACGACGGCCGGGTCAAGGTCGTCGACTTCGGGCTGGCCAGGGCGATCGAGGCGACCAACCAGACCCGTACCGGCGTGATGATCGGCACGATCGGCTACATGTCGCCCGAGCAGGTCACCACCGGCGGCGCCGACGTGCGCAGCGACGTCTACGCCGCGGGCATCATGCTGTTCGAGCTGGTGACCGGGCAGCAGCCCTACGACGGCGAGACGCCGATGTCGGTGGCCTACCGGCACGTGCACGACACGGTGCCGCCACCGTCGTCGCTGGTGCCCGAGGTGCCGCCGCTGATCGACACGCTGGTCGGGCACGCCACGGCCCGCGAGCCCCACGACCGCCCGGCCGACGCCACGGCGATGCTCGTCGAGGCGGTCGACGCCCACCGGATGCTGCCCCGGCTGAGCACCCCGCCGGCCATGACGGCCGTGTTCAACCAGTCGATGCCGCCGCGGCCGAGCGGCGCGGGCGCCCCGTCGATGCCGCTGGCCGCGCCGGCGCACACGCTGATCCAGCCGCGCGCCGAGGTGACGCCGCCGGGGTCGCCGCCGCCGCCGCCGTCCAAGCGTTCGTTCAGGCCCAACTGGTTCCTGGTCGCGCTCGCCGCGGTCATGGTCGTGGCGGTGGCGCTGACCGGCTGGTACTTCTCCCAGACCAAATACGTGCTGGTGCCCGACCTGGTCGGCCAGAACATGGTGGTGGCCGAGCGCACCGCCACGAGCAAGGGCTTCAAGGTCCACAAGGTCGCCGGCGAGTACGACGAGGACACCGCCGAGGGGCTGGTGCTGCGTACCGACCCCGAGGGCAAGACCGAGCTGGAGAGCGGCAGCACGATCACGCTGGTGCCCTCGCTCGGCCCCAAGCGGGTGATCGTCCCCAGCGTCAAGGGCCTGACCAGCGACGAGGCCCGCATCAAGATCGCCGAGGCCGGGCTCACCGTGGGCAGCGTCAAGCGCCTGCCCAACGGCGAGGTCGAGCGGAACAAGGTGATCCGCAGCTCCCCCGAGGCCGGCGAGAAGGTCAAGGAGGGCGCCAAGGTCGGCATCTTCGTGAGCGCCGGCATGGTGATGCCCGACGTGACCGGCATGCCGAAGGACGAGGCCGCCGCCTACCTCGGCGGCCAGGGCTTCCAGGTGCAGGTCAACGAGGTCGACGACGACGCCGAGCCGTGCACGGTCATCGCCCAGGCGCCGAAGGCCAAGTCCGAGGTCGACAAGGGCACGCCCGCGATGATCACGGTGGCGCGCTGCCAGACCGACTTCTGGGACTGGTTCAAGGGCGACAACGAGGCCCGCGACGACCAGGAGTTCCGCCTGGTGCCCGCGGTCATCGGCAAGAACGTCAAGGACGCGAAGTCGGAGCTGGAGTCGCTGGGTTTCCGCGTGCGGATCCAGCGGCTGGCCAACGGCGGCGTCGTGCAGTACCAGCGGCCGTTACCGAACAGTGAGCGGCCGCCCGGCGCGACCGTCTTCCTCTGGCAGTAGTCCGCCGGGTCAGGCCAGGTGGCCGTGCAGGCGCACCCTGGCCAGCCCGCCGTCGGGGTAGATGTCGACCCGTACGTGGGTGACCGGTTCGGGGTGGCCGAGCCGGAAGCGGTGGGGGGCGTCGGGCTGCAGGCGGGTCTTCGGCAGCAGCGTGACCTCGCGCCCGCCGGACAGCCCGGTGAGCGCGACGTGGCCGGGGGCGTTGAAGATCAGGTTCGTGGTGTCGATCTCGGCCAGGCGCACCAGGCCCGGCCCGGCCAGGCGGATGAGCAGCCAGTCGTTGCCCGGCTCGCGGCGGCGCGCGGTCTCCCAGCCCTCTGCCTGGTGGCGGGCCAGGCCGGGGGCGATGACGTTGTTGGGCGCGGAGTAGAACTCGTCGGAGCAGGCGGTGACCAGGCCGCCGTTCTGGAGGGCGGCCAGGTCGAGGCTCAGCCCTTCGTAGACGGACAGGTCGGGGCGTATCTCGCCGTGCACGCGCAGGCGGGCGATGCCGCCGTCGGGGTACATGTTCAGGCGTACGTGGGTGTAGCGGGTGTCGTCGCCGGTGACCTCGACGTGGTGCTCGGCGTCGCCCTTGAGCGCGGTCCTCGGGACGATCTCCGTCCATTCGGCGGCGGCCAGCTCGGCGGGCGAGGGATGGCCGGGCACGGCGGCGGCCTCGACCGAGGCGTACGGCGGGTAGTTGCCCTTGAACCAGGCCGTGTCGATCACCACGCCGCGGATCGCGCCCGGCAGGCCCAGCCGCACCAGGGCCCAGTCGTGGCCGGGCGTGCGGCGGCGGCGGGTCTCCCAGCCGTCGTACACCTGCCCCTTGTTGCCGAACGTCTCGGCGCGGAAGCCGGGGCGGCCCGGCCTGATCAGGCTCTCCTTCTCGGCGAAGGACTCGTCGCTGGCCGCCACGACCGCGCCGCCGAGGGTGCGCAGGGCCAGGTCGGGCAGGGTGGTGAAGCCGGGCATCTACTGCTCCCCCAGGATGAGGCGGCCGTGCGGCTCGCCGTCCACGGGACGGCCGCGCAGCCAGGTGGTCAGGACCGCGCCCTTGAGCAGGCGGCCGTGGTAGGGGGTGACGGGGTTGCGGTGATGCAGGCGGGCGGCGTCCACGGGGTTGTCGGCGTCGGGGTCGAAGGCGACCAGGTCGGCGTCGGCGCCGGGGCGGATCGCGCCCTTGCCGGCGAGCCGGGCCGTCTCGGCGGGCGCGGCCGACATCCAGCGGACGACGTCGGCGAGCGTGTGCCCGCGCCGGGCGGCCTCCGTCCAGACCGCGGACAGGCCGAGCTGGAGTGAGGCGACACCGCCCCAGGCGGCGGCGAAGTCGGGCACCTTCAGGTCGGCGGGCGAGGGCGAGTGGTCGGAGACGACGCTGCTCAGCACGCCGCCTGCCAGGCCCTCCCACAGCAGCTCGCGGTTGGCCCGCGAGCGGATGGGCGGGCAGCACTTGTACGACGTGCGCCCCTCGGGCACCTGCTCGGCCTCCAGCGTCAGGTAGTGGGGGCAGGTCTCGGCCGTGACCGCCACGCCGTCGGCCTGGGCCCGTGCCAGCACGTCGAGGCATTCGGCGCTGGAGACGTGCAGGATGTGCACGCGCGCGCCGGTCTCGGCGGCCAGCGCGACGACCCGCTCGACCGCGCTGCGCTCGGCGGCTCCCGGCCGCGACTCCAGGAACTCCCGGTACGTCGGCCCGCCCGGCTCGGCCAGCAGCTCAGGGTCCTCGGCGTGCACCACGACGAGCCCGCCGAACCCGGCGACCTCGGTCAGCACCGCCCGCAGCTCGGCCGTGGCGAGCGGCGGGAACTCCTCGACGCCCGACGGGGACATGAAGCACTTGAAGCCCCGGACGCCGCGCTCGTGCAGCGGCCGCAGCTCCTTGAGGTTGCCGGGGATCGCGCCGCCCCAGAACGCCACGTCCACGTGGCACTGCCCGCGGGCGGCCCGCAGCTTGGCCTCCAGCGCCTCCACGCTGACGGTCGGTGGCAGGGAGTTGAGCGGCATGTCCACGATCGTGGTCACCCCGCCCGCGGCGGCCGCCCTGGTGGCCGAGGCGAAGCCCTCCCAGTGGGTCCGGCCCGGCTCGTTGACGTGCACGTGCGTGTCCACCAGGCCGGGGAGCAGGGGCAGGTCGCGCAGGTCGATGTCCTCGGCGGCGTCGAGGGGCTCGGCGTAGTCGTACAGGGCCTGGACGCGTTCGCCCCGTACGACCACGGCCGCGGCCCGCTCCCCCTCGGGCGTGACCACCCTGCGGGACCGGACGACGAGGTCGTGGTCGGTCATCTGCCCTCCAGATGCTCGGCGGCCACGCGGGCGGCCAGGCGTTCCAGGAGCGGCCCGGCCTCGGCCATGCACCGGGCCGGGTCGGGCTCCAGGTCGGTCAGGGCGTAGGCGGCCTCGATGCCGGCGTCCTTGAGCTCGGTGTCGCCGAGGGTGCGCCGGCCGCAGACCGCGACCACCGGCACGCCCGCCCTGGCCGCGGCCTGGGCCACGCCGATCGGCGCCTTGCCGCGCAGGGACTGCTCGTCGAGCGACCCCTCGCCGGTGATCACCAGTCGCGCGTCCTGGACGAGCGCGCCGAAGCCGAGCAGGTCGAGCAGGTATTCGATGCCGGGCCGCAGCTCGGCGTGGAGGAAGGCCAGCGCGGCGAACCCGACGCCACCCGCCGCGCCCGCCCCTGGGGCTCCGGCCACGCCCATGGCGCGCGGGGTGTCGTCGTGCTCGACGGCGCCGAGCAGGCCGTGGGTCTGCGTGGCGACGGCGGCCAGCCGGGACAGGCCCGCCTCCAGCACCTTGACGTCCTCGGGGGTGGCGCCCTTCTGCGGCCCGTAGACGGCGGAAGCTCCGTGCGGGCCGAGCAGCGGGTTGTCCACGTCGCCCGCCACCACGAACTCCACCCCGGAGACGTCGGCGAACCCGGACAGGTCGATGCGGGCCAGCCCGCGCAGCGCGGCGCCGCCGTCGGGCAGCTCGGCGCCGTCGCCGTCCAGCAGGCGGGCGCCGAGCGCGCGGACCATGCCCGCTCCCCCGTCGGTGGAGGCGCTGCCGCCGAGCCCGAGGACGACCCGCCGCGCGCCCCTGCGCAGGGCGTCGGCGATCAGCTCTCCGGTGCCGTAGGAGGTGGCGGTCAAGGGGGCGGGCCCGGCGGACAGCCGCCGCAGCCCGGACGCCTCGGCCAGCTCCACCACGGCCGTCGGCGTGCCGCCGGCCGTCCGCCAGGCGTACGCGGCGCTCACGCGTTCGCCGGTGGGCCCGGTGACCTCCACGGTGACGCGGTCGAACCCGCAGGCCACGGCCGCCTCGACGGTGCCGTCGCCGCCGTCGGCGACCGGCAGCTCGACCGTGGGCACCCCGAGCCCCGCCGACACCCGCGCCGCGACCTCGGCGGCCGTGAGGGAGCCCTTGAACTTGTCGGGTGCCACCAGAACCTGCTTTACCACTACGAACTCCCACAAGATGCTGAACAATGGCCGGACACGCCTTCCTGCCCGGTGCGAGCGGGCAGGAAGGCGTGACTCATCATCACATCAGCCCCCGGCCGGCGGCGGCCGAGGGTAGGTGCCCTCAGTGAAACAGGCGCCCGCACCCGCCGCCCAGGGGCCGCGAGCACGAACCTGAGCGGTTCTGACGGGTTCTGAGGTGTGTGATCCTCCAATTAGGCTCACATCCCGTAAGGAGGCGTTTCATGCGCATATCTGAGCGGGAGAGGCGGCGCCGGCTGGGCGTGCGCCACAGCCTGGCGGCCAAGGCGGCGACCCCGGAGGAGGCGACGGCGTCCGTGGTGGCGCTGCACGCCACCGACCCGGCGACCGTGTTCCTGTCGGCGGGCGCCCGGCTCACCGCCCCCGGGACCGAGCCGGTCGAGCGGGCCCTGTACGAGGACCGCACGCTGGTGCGCATGCACGGGATGCGGCGCACGGTGTTCGTGGTCCCGGCCGCGCTGGTGCCCGTCGTGCACCACTCCTCCACGCTCGCGGTCGCCACGAGGGTGCGCAAGGCGCTGGTCAAGGAGCTCACCGCGGCCGGCGGCTGGGACGAGCCGTGGCTGGCCGACGTGGAGTCGTCGGTGCTGCGCGTCCTGGCGGAGGAGGGCACGGCGACGGCGGCCCGACTGGGGGTGCTGGAGCCGCGGCTGCGCGAGCAGTTCCGGGTGGCCGTGGGCAAGCCGTACGAGGCCGTGCACAGCGTCGGTCAGCGGCTGATCACGCTGATGGGCATGGAGGGCCGGCTCGTCCGCCAGGGCCGCCCGTCCGGCTCGTGGACGAGCACGCAGCACCTGTGGGCCGTCGCCCCGCCCATGGACGAGACCACGGTCCCGCAGGCCCAGGCGGAGCTGGTGCGCCGCTGGCTGGCCGCGTTCGGCCCCGGCACGGAGGCCGACGTCAAGTGGTGGACCGGCTGGACGCTGCGCGAGGTGCGCGCCGCGCTGGCCGCCGTCGGCGCGGTCGAGGTCGAGCTCGACGAGGGCGCGGGATACGTCCTGCCTGACGACCTGGACGGGACGCCCGAGCGCGGGCCGTGGGCGGCGCTGCTGCCCGCCCTGGACCCGACGCCGATGGGCTGGCAGGGCCGCGACTGGTACCTGCCGAAGGAGCACCGGGCCGAGCTGTTCGACCGCAGCGGCAACGTCGGCCCGACCGTGTGGTGGGACGGGCAGGTCGTCGGCGGCTGGGGGCAGCGGCCCGGCGGCGAGATCGTGTGGCGGGCGCTCACCGACCTGGGCTCGGACGCCGTGGCCGCCGTGGAGGCCGAGATCGCCGGTCTGGCCTCCTGGCTCGGCGGCGTGCGGATCACGCCCCGCTTCCGCACGCCTCTGGAGCGCGCGCTCGCGGAGTAGGCCGTCAGGAGACCACGCGGATGAACTCCTCCAGCGAGTAACGCCCGTCCTGGTCGGAGTCGGCCTCCTGGCTCAGCGCCCCGAGGGCCTCGGCGGGCAGGTCGGGGAAGTGCCGCTTCAGCTCGGCCTCGCTGACGAAGCCGTCGCCGTCGGTGTCGATCTCGGCGAAGGTGCTCTTGAGCTGCGCCAGCCGCTCACCGGGGAGTTCTGCCGACACGGGACCGCCTTTCGGTACTGAATGCCACGTTCCGGACATTCACCACCCTAGTGCTGGATCTCCCTGCCCGCCGAGTGCCCGCGCTCGGCGGCCAGCCGCATCAGCCTGCGGTGGGCCTCGGCGCCCGCCCGTCCGGCCGCGTCGTGGGACGTCGTCCGCAGCTCGCCGTCCTCGACCACGGTCCGGCCGCCGACCAGGACGCGGGCCACCGGCGGCGGGGGCCCGAACACCAGCGCGCACACCGGGTCGGCCACGGCGGCGGTGAAGGGCCCGCCGGTCCGCCACAGGACGACGTCGGCCAGCTTGCCGGGCTCCAGCGAGCCGAGCTCGGCCTCGCGGCCCAGGTTGCGCGCCCCGCCCATGGTGGCCAGCTCCAGCGCCTGGCGGGCCGACAGCGCGCGGGGGCCGTACCTGGCCCGCTGGAACAGCAGGGCCTGCCGCATCTCCCCGGCCAGTGAGGTCAGCTCGGAGGAGGCGCTGCCGTCCACGCCGAGGCCGACGTTCACGCCCTGGCGCAGCATCTCCGACACGCGGGCGATCCCGGCGCCCAGGCGGCCGTTGGAGGAGGGACAGTGGGCCGCGCCCGTGCCGGTGCGGGCGAGCTTGGCGATGTCGGCGTCACTGAGGTGCACGGCGTGCGCGAGCCACACGTCGGGCCCCAGCCAGCCGAGCTTGTCGATGTAGTCGACCGGACGCACGCCGAACTGCTCGACGCAGTGCTCGTCCTCGTCGAGGGTCTCGGCCAGGTGGGTGTGCAGGCGGACGCCCTTGGCCCTGGCCAGGGCCGCCGACTCGGTCATCAGCTCCGCGCTGGCCGAGAACGGCGAGCACGGCGCGACCGCGACCCGCACCATCGAGGACGGCGACGGGTCGTGGTGGGCGTCCACCGCCTCGGCCGTCGCGGCCAGCACGTCGTCGAGCTCCTCGACCACCTCGTCCGGCGGCAGCCCGCCCTGCGAGCGGCCCAGGTCCATCGAGCCGCGCGCCGGGTGGAAGCGCAGGCCGATCTCCCGCGCCGCCTCGACCTCGGCCGCGAGCAGGTCGCCCCGGCCCTTGGGGAAGACGTAGTGGTGGTCGCTGGAGGTGGTGCAGCCGGCCAGCGCCAGCCAGCCGAGCCCGGCCGTGGCCGCGCCCCTGACGACCTCGGCGTCCATGGCCGCCCACACGTCGTAGAGCGCCACCAGCCACTCGAACAGGGTGGCGTCCTGGGCCAGCCCCTGGGAGGCCCACTGGTAGAGGTGGTGGTGGGTGTTGACCAGGCCCGGGGTGGCCAGGCAGCCGGAGCCGTCCACGCGCCGGACGCCGGGGGTGGCGGGCGCGGGGCCGGGGCCGAGCGCGGCGATCCGGTCGCCCTCGACGACGAGGTGGCCCGAGGGGATCTCGGGGCCGACGACGGGCGCGATGTGCACGTTCTCGATCAGCAGGGTCATCAGGGCGCCTTCCGCGCGGCGGCCAGCCGGACCGCGTCCAGGATCTTCTCGTAGCCGGTGCAGCGGCACAGGTTGCCCGCCAGCGCCTCGCGGATCTCCGCGTCGGACGGCCGGGGCACGCGTTCGAGCAGGTCATGGGCCTGTACGACGAGCCCGGGAGTGCAGAACCCGCACTGCACGGCCCCGCACTCGACGAACGCCTCCTGCACCGGGTCGAGCCGGTCGCCCGCGGCCAGCCCCTCGACCGTGCGCACCCGCCGCCCCTCGGCCTGCCCGGCGGCGACCAGGCACGAGCAGACCGGCAGCCCGTCGAGATAGACCGTGCACGAGCCGCACTCGCCCTGCTCGCAGGCGTTCTTGGAGCCGGGCAGCCCGATCCGCTCGCGCAGGACGTACAGCAGGCTCTCCCCTTCCCAGACGTCGTCCACGCTGTGGGCGCGGCCGTTGACGGTGACGTTGAGGCGCATCAGGCGGCCCTCCTCGCGAGGTGGTCGTTCCAGGCCCAGGTGAGCGTGCGCCGGGCCATCACGCCGATCGCGTGCACCCGGTAGGCGGCGGTGCCGCGCACGTCGTCGATGGGCGCGGCGGCCCGCGCGCACAGCTCGCCGAAGCGGGCCAGCAGCGCGGGGTCGAGCGGGGCGTGCCAGTCCAGCTCCCCGGCCAGCAGGTCCTCCGCCTCCAGGGCGCGGCGCGGCGTGGGCGCGGCCGAGCCGATCCCGGTGCCGACCCGCCGCTCGCCCGGGTGCAGCGCGACCGCGAACGAGCACACCGCGATCACCATGGCGTTGCGCGTGCCGACCTTGGAGAAGTACTGGGGCCCCTGGGCGGGTTCGACGCGCACGGCCCTGATCAGCTCGTCCGGCTCCAGGGCGTTGCGCTTGACCCCGAGGTAGAACTCGGCGGCGGGGATCAGCCGGGTGCCGCGCTCTCGTGACTCGACCTCGACGACCGCGCCCGCCGCCAGCAGCGGCGGATGGCTGTCGCCCGCGGGCGAGGCCGCGCCGAGGTTCCCGGCGACGGTGCCGCGGTTGCGGATCTGCGGCGAGCCGACCGTGCGCGCGGCCTGCGCGAGCCCCGGCAGCACGCCGCCCAGCTCGTCGACGACCGTGGCGTACGTCACCCCAGCCCCGATCCGGCAGACCCCGTCGGTCATGCCCCATTCGCGCAGCTCGGCCACCTGGTTGAGGTCGAGCAGCGCCTCCGGCCTGCGCACGTCGAAGTTGATCTCGACCATCACGTCGGTGCCGCCCTGGACGGGCAGCGCTCCGGGCCGGTCCGCCTTGGCGGCCAGCGCCTCAGCCCACGTGGTGGGCCGCAAGAAGTCCATCGTCCTCACTCCCAGGCGAATCCCGCGTCGGGTGCGTCCTCACACAGCACACTGCCCTCGATCAGCCCGTAGGGACGGTCGGCGGCGTAGAAGACCTCGTTCTCGTTGTCCAGGCCGAACGGCGACAGGTCGACCAGGAAGTGGTGCTTGTTCGGCAGCGTGAGCCGGACCTCGCAGACCTGCGGGCAGGTCGTCAGCACCCGCTCGCCCATCGCGTACAGGGTCTGCTGCAATGACAGGCTGTGCGTCTGCGCGAAGGCGTCCAGCAGGCAGGCGCGCACCCGCGCGTACGGCGGGCGCTCGCCCGTCCCGGTGTGCCGCCAGCGGGCGGTGACCGCGGTGGCCAGGATGCGGTCGGTCGTCGGCTGGAGGGTGGTGTACTCGTCCACGATGTAGCCGTGGAACTCCGAGCCGGTCGAGTTCAGCACGACCAGGTCCGTCAGGCCGGACACGACGGTGGTGCGGCCGTCCCTGTCGTGGTGGACGACGCACGTGCGCACCTCGCCGCCGTCGCGCACGAAGGAGTGCCGCGACTCGCCGGGGATGCGGTTCCAGGCGTACTCCTCGATCTCCACCCGCGCGTGGTGGATGGACGGGTGCGCGGAGACGTAGTGGCGGGCCAGTAAGAGGGCGAAGTCCTCGATCTCGCCGACGCCGTGCTTCTTGGCGAAGGCGTAGGCGGTGTTCTTCTGCGTGTCGGTGGGCAGGACGGCGGCGTTGCCGCCGTTCCTGTGCGCCTCCTCCATGTCGCCCGACAGCGAGGTGCTGACGTTGATGTCCTTGAGATGGTGGACGGGTCCCTCCCTGACCACGCGGACCAGCCTGGTCTCCGCCTTGCCGTAGCGGTTGGGGCCGAGCTTGACGGTCATCTAGCTCCCTCGGTAGGTGGAGTAGGCGTACGGGCTGAGCAGCAGCGGCACGTGGTGGTGGGCTCCGGGGTCGGTGACCGTGAAGGCGATGACGACCTCGGGGTAGAAGGTGTCGGCCAGGTAGGCGCCGGTGTCGAAGACGACGCGGTGCACGCCCTCCTCGGTGTCCCAGCCCTTGATCCGCCCGTCGTCGTCGGTGCTGCCCCGGGCCAGCACGCGGCCCTCGTGCTCCAGCCGGACGCCCACCCCGGCGGCCGGGCGGCCCGAGACCGCGTCCAGGACGTGCGTCGAGAAGCTCATCTCCCCTCCCCTTCCATGAGCTTCCCCAGCCGAAGCCGGGTGATCTTCGCCAGTTCGTCGCGGACGACCCCGCGCTCGGTCTCCTCGTCGTTGTCCAGCCGGGCGCGCAGCCGGGCCAGCAGCTCGGCCCCGCTGAGGCCGGTGGCGCAGACCAGGTAGACGTACCCGAACCGCTCCTCGTAGGCGCGGTTGCCCGCGGCCAGCGCGGCCCGCAGGTCCTCACCGCCGGGCGCGTGCTCCTGCGCGCCCGCCTGCTCCTGGCGCGACCAGCGCGACTCCCGGCCGTCCCCGGACGGTCGTTCCCCGATGCGCGGGTGGGCCGCCAGCGCCTCCAGCACGTCGGGCCACTTCAGCTCGCGCACCGCCGTCTCGGCGGCCTCGGCGAGCCGTTCGCGGGCGGCGTAGGGCCTGCGGGCGGCCACCGCCGCCGCGAACGCGCGGGAGGCGCAGCAGGCCAGCAGCTCCGCCTCCGCCTCCTCGCGCGGCCGCCGGTTGAACCCGGCCAGGGAGTTGGACATGTCAGCAGTACACACACGGGCCTGGTTCCCGGTCCATCCGTGAGAACTCCCAAGTACGCAACGGGATGGCCAGGACTTTTCGTGTCATGCTCCAACCCGGCCCCGGCCGGGACGCCCCTGAGCTGCGCCTACACTGGGAGCCATCATGACCTTGACATCCCAGATCGGCGGGCACGTGTCCGTCACCGGCGGCCTGGCGACCGGCGGCCTGAAGTACATGGCCGAGATCGGCGCCGAGATGATCCAGGTGTTCGTCACCAACCCGCGCGGCTGGGCGCTCAACGACGGCAAGCCCGCCGAGGACGCCAAGCTGGCCGAGTCCGGCGTCACCGCGTTCATCCACGTGCCCTACCTGGTGAACTTCGGCTCGCCCAACCCCGAGACGCTGGCCAACTCCATCGCGGTCGTGCGCCACGGGCTGCGGCGCGGGGTCGAGACCGGCGCCAAGGGCGTCGTGGTCCACACCGGCTCGGCCGTCACCCAGTCGCGCGACGACGCGCTGCGGCAGATCCACGAGACCCTGCTCCCGCTGCTCGACGAGATCCCCGAGGGCGGCCCCGACCTGCTGCTTGAGCCCATGGCGGGCCAGGGCGCGATGCTCTGCGCAACCGTCCAGGACCTGGAGCCCTATCTCGCCGCGCTCGACTGGCACCCGCGGGCCTGCGTCTGCCTCGACACCTGCCACGCCTTCGCCGCCGGCCACGACCTGGCCGCCGAGGGCGGGGTGCGGGAGACGTTCGACGCCCTGCACGCCCTCGCGCCCGGCCGGCTCAAGCTCATCCACGCCAACGACAGCAAAGACGTGTGCGGGGCCAAGAAGGACCGTCACGAGAACATCGGCGCGGGCCACATCGGCGCGCGGCCGTTCGCCGAGATCATGCGGCATCCGGCGGTGGCGGGCGTGCCGATCTGCATCGAGACGCCCGGCAAGGCCGACAAGCACCGCGAGGACATCGAGCTGCTGAAGAAGCTCCGCGACGAGGGCTGACCCGGCCCGTCCCCGGTGACGGGGGCGAAAGCCCTGGTCGTCGATCGTGAGAGGGGCGCCTGCTCGCACGATCCGGCCGCCCCCGAAGGCCGGATCGCGGGGCCGGGGTCCGTGGCCTCCGCAGGCGCCCCTTCACCTGATCGGCAGGCGGGCCCTACCCCCCGGTCAAAGGCCCGACAGCCGTGGTGACCTGGCTGGTCACCGATGAAGCCGGCGCATCAGGCCCTTGCTTGGACCTTGCGGCCCGTCCCCCCCGATGCGCCGGGTGGCTTCCGATGCCGAAACACTACGGTCGCGATCTTGTGGGCGAAACCCTGTTCACGTCCAGCTCGCTGAACGGTCTGTAGTCATCGACATACGGAGGGTGGCCGGACGGCGAGCGGTCACCGGGGCGCGACGAACGGCAGGTTCATGGGTCCTCCCCAGAGCCCGGCGGGTACCCGAAGGGCAACGCAGGAACCGGCCCCAAGGGCCAGACCCCGACGTGACCTGGGAAATCCTTTACCATCGCGGCGGCACGACCGTCCGGCCGCCGGGGCCCGGCACCGGCCGGACACGCCCAGCTTCACGCCTACCCATTGGCACCAGCCCGTAGGGACGCCCGCGGGCGGGCGGTCAGGAGAAGACGCCGCGATGCTGGCGGACGAGCTGTTCGCGCACCTGGCGGCTGTGCCGCCGGCTGACCTGCAACGTCTCGGTGCCGACGGTGAGCGTGACCCGGCCGCCCTCGAAGCGCAGCTCGCTGACGTGCCGGGCAGAGACCAGGGTGCTGCGGTGGACGCGCAGGAACCCCGCCTCCGACCAGCGACGTTCGAGCGCGGCCAGCGACATGCGGACGAGGTAGCTGCCGTCGCCGGTGTGCAGCCGCACGTAGTCGCCCTTGGCCTCGGCGAACCAGACGGCCTGCTGCGGCACGAACCTGGTGCGCCCGCCCAGCTCGACCGGGATCACGTCGTCCTGGCTCGGCTCGGCGAGCGGCGCGGAGGCCACCTCCAGCCGCCTGACCGCCTCCGCCAGGCGCTCGGCCCGGACCGGTTTGAGCAGGTAGTCGACGGCCTCCAGCTCGAACGCCTGCACCGCGCACTCCTCGTGCGCCGTGACGAACACCAGCTTGGGCGGGCTGGGAAAGCCGCCGACCAGCCGGGCGAGGTCGAGCCCGTCGAGGCCCGGCATCCGGATGTCGAGGAAGATCGCGTCGAGCCGCTCACCGCCGCCGATCATCTGCACCATGTCCTGCAGCGCGGTGACGCCGTCGGCCGCGGTCGCGACGTGTTCGATTCTCGTGTCCTGGCGCAGCAGGTAGGCGAGCTCCTCAAGAGCGGGCACCTCGTCGTCGACTGCCAGGACCCTCAGCATGGCCTCCACGCTGCCGTATGAAAGCAAAGGTCACAAGCGACACGCCAGCCCAGGGTAATGAATTGGCTACAATGAGCTAAATTGTGTCTTCGGTACGCGCAGCCGTACCCGGGTGCCGGCGCCGAGGGCGGTCTCCACGACGAGGCCGTAGCCGTCGCCGTAGATCTGGCGCATGCGCAGGTCCACGTTGGCCAGGCCGATGCCGCCGCCCTCGCGGGCCGGTTCGCCGTCGAGCATGCGCCGGGCGCACTCGGGGTCCATGCCGGTGCCGTCGTCCTCGACGGTGATGTGGGCCTCGGGGCCGGCGTCGCGGACCACGACCCGCACCTCGCCGCCGCCGCGCCGGCCGCGCATGCCGTGCTTGATGGCGTTCTCCACCAGCGGTTGCAGGCACAGGAACGGCACCGGCACCGGCAGCACCTCGGGCGCGACCTGCAGGCTGAAGCGCAGTTTGTCGCCGAAGCGGGCGCGCTCCAGCAGCAGGTACCGGTCGACGCAGGTCAGCTCGTCGGCCAGGGTGGTGAAGTCGTGGGCCCTGCGCAGGGCGTAGCGGGAGAAGTCGGCGAAGTCGAGCAGCAGCTCGCGGGCGCGCTTGGGGTTCGTCCGGACGAACGAGGCGATCGTGGTCAGCGCGTTGTAGACGAAGTGCGGCGAGATCTGGGCGCGCAGCGCGCGCATCTCGGCCTCCAGCGCCCGCCTGCGGGAGGCGTCGAGGTCGGCCAGCTCCAGCTGCCCCGACACCCAGCGGCCCAGCTCGGTCACGGTGCGCACGAGCGCCGCGCTGACCTCCTCGTCGAAGGCCGCCAGCGTGCCCACGACCGTGTCGTCCACGGTCAGCGGCACCACCACGGCCCCGTACGGCCGCCCGGCGAACACCTGCGCCCGCCCGGCGGCCAGGGTGGTACGGGCGTAGGTGAGCACGTCGTCGGTGCACGGGCCGTCCCAGGCCAGCGCGGCGTCGGTGGAGGTGATCGCGACGGCGCGGGTGCCGAGCAGCGCGTGCAGGTGACGGACGGCCTTGCGCGCCGAGTCGCGGTCGAGCCCGGCGCGCAGGGCGGGCGCGGCCAGCCCCGCGACGTGCAACGCGGTGAAGGTGGCCTCGTGCTTGCCGCCGTCGGGGAGCGCAGGGCGGCGCGTCCTGGCGCAGGCGTAACCGAGGAGGAAGAGCAGGAGGGAGAGCGCCACGCATGCGGTGGTCTGCATGCGCCAAACCGTAGCCAATAACCGGTCGTGTTCGGGTGGAAACCCGGAGCGAAGTCTACGGGGGGCCCTCGCCGGGTTCCTCCTGGTAGGAGTAGCGCTGTTCGCGCCAGGGATCGGCCAGGTTGTGGTATCCGCGTTCCTCCCAGAAGCCCCGCCGGTCCTCCAGGAGGTATTCGACGGCGCGCACCCACTTGACGCTCTTCCACGCGTACAGGTGGGGGACCACGATGCGCACGGGGAAACCGCGGTCGGGGCTGAGCGGCTTCTCGTCCAGCTCGGTGGCGAACAGGGTGTCGGGGGCGGCGAAGTCGGTCATGCGGAGGTTGGCGCTGTAGCCGTACTCGGCCCAGATCATGACGTGGCGCACGCCGGGGTCGGGCGGCGCCAGCTTCATGATCGTGGCCGGGGTGACGCCCCGCCACTCGTTGGCCATGAGGGAGAACTTGGTGACGCAGTGGAAGTCGGCGATGCGCGTGTCCCGGGGCAGCAGCTCGAAGTCCGCCCACGTCAGGCAGTGCTCCTCGCCGGAGGCCGTGGCGCCGAAGACGCGGAAGTCCCAGCTGTCGGGCTTGAACGCGGGCACCCTGCCGTAGTGGATCACGGGGCGGCCGCGCGGGACGTACTGGCCTGGAGGCAGGCGCGACTCCTCCACGATCACTCCCCTCACCGATCTCGCGTCTTGGGCCATCCTGCCATCGGCCCGCCCGCGCCCCGCGTCCGGGGCTGGGGACGGGCCTTTCGTACTCAGGAGTAACTTGAGTACGAAACCCCATGCGACGGCCTGGCCTGCGAGATCACCATGAACTCATGAGCAAGCCCATCCGTCCCACGCAGACCGCCGCGTTCTACGTCCAGGCGGTCCTGTCGTTCGCCGTCTCCGTGTCGTCCGTGGTGATCGCCCTGATCTACCTGCCGGCCTCCGGCTGGATCAGGGCGTTCCTCGCGCTCGGCCTGCTGTACGTGGTCACCTCCACGGTCAACCTGTGCAAGGTCGTACGCGACCGGCAGGAGCTGGCGGAGGTCACCAACCGCGTGGACCAGGCCAGGCTGGACAAGCTGCTGGCCGAGCACGACCCGTTCAAGGTCGACGCGGCCTGAGCTACAGCGTGTACTCCTGGATCGAGTCGGCGAGCTGCACGCACAGCTCCTCGGCGTCGAGCCGCTTCTCGATCTGCTTGAGGTCGTCGATCTTGGCCCGCGTCTCGGCGCGCTTGGGAGCCAGCAGGGAGCAGCAGTCCTCGTCGGGCAGCTCCGAGATCTCCAGCGTGCCGATGCGCCGGGCCTCGGCCATGATCTCGGTCTTGTCCCAGCCCACGAGCGGGCGCAGGATCGGCAGCTCGACCGCGTTGTCCTGGGCGGTGATGTTGGCCAGCGTCTGGGAGGAGACCTGGCCGAGCGCGTCGCCGGTGATCAGCGCGCCGGCGCGGATGCGGTGGGCGACCTCCTCGGCCGTCTTCAGCATGAGCCGCCGCTGGGCGATCACGGCCAGGCGGTCCTGGCCCGAGTTGCGGATCGACTGCTGCGCCTTGCCGAACGGCACCACCCACAGCCGCGACCTGCCCTGGAACCTGTCGAGCTTCCTGACCAGCGCGTACGCCTTGTAGATCGACTCGGAGGTGGTGAACGGGATGCCGGAGAAGTGCAGGAAGTCGACGTGCAGGCCGCGCTTCATCATCCGGTAGGCCGCCACCGGCGAGTCGATGCCGCCCGACATGAGCACCAGCGCCCGGCCGCTGCTGCCGACCGGCAGGCCGCCCTGGCCGGGGATGCCGTCGGTGAAGACGAACACCTCGTCCCGGTCGACCTCGATGAAGACGGTCAGCTCGGGGTTCTTCAGGTCGACGGGCAGGTGGTACTCGTCGTTGATCGCGCCGCCGACGAGCCGGTCGAGCTCGTTGGAGCGCAGCGGGAAGCGCTTGTCGCGGCGGCGGGAGCGCACCGCGAAGCGGGCCCCGCGCGCGACCTCCTCGCGGTCGCGGATCAGTTCCAGGCCGGCCTTGAGCACGCTGTCGGGGTCTTTGGCCACCCGCCAGGCGCGGTGGATCCACACCAGGCCGGGCACGTCGGCGACCCGCTGGGCGACCGCGTCGGCCTGCTCGACGTCCGACCCCTCGGGCAGGAAGATCGCGACGACGCCGTGGCGCCTGCGCACGTCCGTCTTGAGGTCGAGATCCTGGAGCGCGAAGCGGATGTTGTCGATCAGACGGCGCTCGAACAGCTCACGGTTCTTGCCCTTGAGAACGATCTCGCCCAGCTTGAGCAGAACGCATGGCTCGCCCAGGGCGGACATCGTCATGGTGGAACCTCCGGGGAAGACGGGGAAAAGCGCGGCCGTAGGAAGGCAACGCCGCGACCTGTCGAGTTTAGTCCGCGTCGAGGCCCTGCTCGATCGCATATCGGACCAGTTCCACCCGGTTGTGCAGCTGGAGCTTGCTCAGCGTGTTCTGCACGTGGTTCTGGACCGTGCGGTGCGAGAGCACCAGGCGGTCGGCGACCTGCCGGTAGGTCAGGCCCTTGGCGACCAGCCTGAGCACCTCCGTCTCGCGCTCGGTCAGCCTCGGGCCGTCGTCGGCGGCACGTCCGGCGGCGGGACGCGCGGCCAGCCGCCGGTACTCCCCGAGCACCAGCCCGGCCAGGCCCGGCGTGAAGACGGCGTCGCCCTCGGCGGTGCGGCGGACGGCGTCGAGGAACTCCTCCCGGCTCGCCGACTTCACCAGATATCCGGACGCGCCCGCCTTGACGGCGGCCAGCACGTCGTCCTGCTCGGCGCTGGCCGACAACACCAGGACCTTGGGCGCCGGCTCGGCCCCGGCCAGCCCCGCGGCCACCTCGGCGCCGGACAGGTCGGGCAGGTGCAGATCCAGCACGACGACCTGGGGACGTACGGCCGCGGCCGCCCTGATCGCCTGCCGCCCCTCCCCCACCACGGCCACGACCTCGTAGCCCGCCTCGGACAGATCCCTGGCCACGCCGTCGCGCCACATGGGATGGTCGTCCACCACCATGACCCGCACCATGACGTCACTCTAACCGGGCCGGTCCCCGCCTATCCGCGCCTATCCGCAGGGAAGACTGATCTCGATCTCGGTCCCGGACGGCGTGGAGGCGACGGCGACCGTCCCGCCCAGGTCGGCGACGCGCCCGCGGATGGACTGCGCGACGCCCATACGGCCCTCGGCGGCGGCCCGCTCCAGGCGTCCCTCCGGGATGCCGGGGCCCTCGTCGCGGACGGTCACCATGACCACGTCGTCGCAGGACTCGGCGAACACCCAGGCCCGCGCGTCCGCGCCGCAGTGCTCGCGCACGTTGTCCAGGGCGGCCCCGACCGCGGCCGCCACGCCCTCGGCCGCCGGCGTGGGCAGGACGAGCGGGGTGGCCGGGGTGGAGACCGTCACCAGCGGCGAGCCGTGCCGCATGAGCAGGGAGCGCAGGTCCGTGGCGCCGGTCGGGGCGGGACGGGCGGCGATGAGCTCGCGCAGCGCGGCCTCCTGCTCACCTGCCAGCCGGCCCAGCTCGGCCGCCTCGCCGCCGATCTGCCGGCCGCGCCGCTGGACCAGGGCCAGCACCTGGAGGACGGAGTCGTGCAGGTCGCGGGCCAGCCGGTCGCGTTCGCGCTGGGCGGCCTCCATCTCGGCCGCGCGCTGCATGCGCTCCTCGGCCTCCTTGGCCAGCCGGGCCACGTGTCCGACAACCACTCCTGACAGGAACAGCAGGACCGCGCCGTTGATCATCACGGGTGCGTCCGGGGCGCGCACGCGCAGCCACAGGTCCGCGGCGGCGACCAGGGCCGCCGCCACCGCGCCCGCGCGCCTGCCGCCGTACACGGCCCAGGCCAGGACGGGGGCGGCGACCCAGGTGGCGGGCACGGGCATGGTGCCCGCCATGCCCTGACGGGCGCCCTCCACGTACGGGGAGGTCAGCAGGCAGGTCAGGGCCACCAGCAGGTCGACGGCCAGCAGCGGCCACCCGCGCAGCTTTTCGGACGCGTACGCGTAGGTGGCCGCGGCCGTCCACAACGCCATCAGGGCGATCACCAGCCAGCCGGCGACCGGCTGCTCGTACCCGCGGGACTGGGCCATCAGCACGGCGGCGTACAGCAACGACGCGGCGCGGAAGACCGCGATCGCGCGCCAGAAGGGCCCCTCGATGCTCATGAGACCCTCTCACGTTTCCGACACGCCGGTTGACAGATAGTTGCGTTATCCATGCGGAAGGGACGGATCGGATGACACAATCCGTCAACCCCTAATCACAAGGAATGTCGATATATGACCGCTGTTAATCATTTCACCCACGGACCGCTCACACCGCTGCTGGCGTACCTGATGTCGTGCCTGGGTTCGATGCTCGGACTGCGGCTCACCGCACAGGCGCACGCCAGCCGCGGCGCGTCGCGGGTGCGCTGGCTGATCGGCGCGGCCATCTCCATCGGCGGCACCGGCATCTGGGTCATGCACTTCGTCGGCATGATGGGCTTCGCGGTGGAGGGCACGCAGATCAAGTACGACGTGCCGCTCACCGTCGCCTCGGCCGCCGTGGCCATCGTGGTGGTCGGCACCGGGCTGTTCCTGGTCTCCTACGGCCGCGGCCGGGCGCTGGCGCTGCTCGGCGGCGGCCTGCTCACCGGGCTCGGCGTGGCCAGCATGCACTACCTCGGCATGTACGCCATGAACATGAGCGCCCACGTCTCCTACGACCGCACGATCGTGGCCGGGTCCGTGGTGATCGCCGTCGTGGCCGCCACCGCCGCGCTCTGGTTCACGCTGCGGGTCAAGAAGCCGGTCTGGATCACCGGCGCGGCGATGGTGATGGGCGTGGCCGTCTCGGGCATGCACTACACCGGCATGTACGCCATGCGGGTCACCGTCGACGCCGAGCCCGGCATGGTCACCGGCGCCGACGCCCTCGACTTCCTCGTCCCGCTCATGACCGTGATCAGCCTGATCACGCTGACCATGCTGCTCATGGTGATCCTCGCGCCCTCGGAGGAGGAGCTGCACGAGGACGCCGAGATGGTCGCCCGCCTGGAGCTGCGCCGGCGCACCGCCCAGCAGCAGCAGCGCCTGGCCTACCCCACGCCGCCGGCCGGCGCCCGCCCCCAACAGCAGCAGATGATGCGCACGCGCCGCAGGTAGCGCTCGGCGTGGAGCGTCCGGACGGGGCCGGACACGACGAAGGCGCGCCGGAGGTGGATCACCTCGGCGCGCCCCGCGATCGAGCTATCTCCTGGGTACGGCTTGCGGCGCAAAGTGGGCCGCCGACTCGCTGCGCCCCAAGCCGTACCCCGAGGGGGGTTGTAAGCGGTAACCCCGCTGCCCAGAAGGTACGGCCCGGCGCTTGCAAGCCGCTTTCAGCCAGCCGTAGCGAGCCTCACCCCGAAGAACACCTCAGCCGAAGAACACCTCGGCCTCGGAGTACCGGGACGCCGGCACGGTCTTCAGCTCGGCCGTCGCCTCGTCGAGCCCGACCCGGACGATGTCGGTGCCGCGCAGCGCGACCATCGTGCCGTAGTCGCCCTCGTGCGCGGCGTCGATCGCCTGCAGCCCGAACCTGGTGGCCAGCACCCGGTCGTAGGCCGTCGGGGTGCCGCCGCGCTGGATGTGGCCGAGCACGGTCGTCCGGGCCTCCTTGCCGGTGCGCTTCTCGATCTCCTTGGCCAGAACCTCGCCGATGCCGCCGAGCCGGACGTGCCCGAACGCGTCGAGGGTGCCGGTCTGCAGCTCCATCTGGCCCTCGATCGGGTGGGCGCCCTCGGCCACGACGATGATCGGCGAGTACCGGGTGCGGAAGCGGGACTCCACGTATTCGCAGACCCGGTCGATGTCGAACGGCTTCTCGGGGATGAGGATCACGTTCGCGCCGCCGGCCATGCCCGCGTGCAGCGCGATCCAGCCCGCGTGGCGGCCCATGACCTCGCAGATCAGCGCGCGGTGGTGGGACTCGGCGGTGGTGTGCAGCCGGTCGATGGCCTCCATCGCGATGTTGACCGCGGTGTCGAAGCCGAAGGTGTAGTCGGTGCCGGACAGGTCGTTGTCGATGGTCTTGGGCACGCCCACGACCTTGACGTCGCGGTCGTAGAGCTGTTTGGCCACGCCGAGCGTGTCCTCGCCGCCGATGGCGATCAGGGCGTCGACGCCGGTGGCGGCGAGGTTCTCCTTGATGCGGTCGACGCCGCCCTCGATCTTGATCGGGTTGGTGCGGGAGGATCCGAGAATGGTGCCGCCCCGCGGCAGGATGCCTCGTACGGCCTGGATGTCGAGCGGCATCGTGTCGCCTTCCAGGGGCCCGCGCCAGCCGTCGCGAAACCCCACGAACTCATGGCCGTACGTGCTCACCCCCTTACGCACCACGGCCCTGATGACGGCGTTGAGACCCGGACAGTCTCCGCCTCCGGTGAGCACTCCTATACGCATGGCGGGTTCCTCCCGATGGGGTTCACGAACCATTGCTCGGTGACAGCTCGCATTGTGCCTGCCGCGGCGCTCAGTGGTCTAGACCAAACGCCCGGCCCTCGATCATTTCCTGACAGGAGAGGCCGTCAACCCAGGGTTGACGATGAAGCACCGTCAACCTATGGTTGACGCATGGATGAAACCGTACGTCTCGACGACCTCATCGCCGCCATCAAGAGCCGTCATCCGGACGGCGACCCGCTCGGCCAGCTCTCCGACGCCGTCACGCTGGGCGAGCACCTCGGAGAGGTGGCCGACCACCTGATCGGCCACTTCGTGGACCACGCCCGCCACTCCGGCGCCTCCTGGACCGACATCGGCCGCAGCATGGGCGTGACCAAGCAGGCCGCGCAGAAGCGGTTCGTGGTCAAGGAGAGCGGCTCACTGGCCGACGACCTGCGCAACTACGCCCGCTACACCGACAAGGCCCGGGTCGCGGTGGTCAAGTCCCAGGAGGAGGCGCGCCTGGCGGGGCACGACCACATCGAGGTCGGGCACCTGGTGCTCGGGCTGCTGCACGTGCCCGAGGCGCTGGCGGCCTCGACCATGGCCACGCTCGGGGCCTCCCCCGAGGCGGTCAGGGAGGCCGTCACGGCGGCCATGGGGCCCGGCGGCGGGCAGTCGCCCGTCACCCTGCCGTTCTCCGCGCAGAGCACCAAGGCGCTGGAGCTGACCCTGCGCGAGGCCCTGCGGCTCGGGCACAACTACGTCGGCACCGAGCACCTGCTGCTCGGCGTGCTCTCCCTGGAGGAGGGCCCGGTGGTGCGGGCCCTCGCCGACCTCGGCGTGCACAAGGAGGCGGCCGAGCGGGAGATCAGGGACCGGCTGGCGGCGATCCTGCGCGAGCGCCACTCATAGCCGCCCCCGAGCCGCCCTCGGGCCGCTTCCGGGCGCGGCGTTCCCCGGCGGGCCCGCGCGGCCCTGCGGAGGGTGGGCGGGGCGCTCGGAGAGCCCGGCCGGGCCGGCGGCGAACCGGGTGAGCACGTTCGCCGTGGCGCGGCGGGTGAAGGCGGCCGCGGACTCCGGGACGCCGTGGCCGCAGCGCTTGCCCCGCATCGCGCACACCCAGCGCATCGTGCCCGACGCGAACACCCCCGCCCCGCTCGGCGCCGTGTAGTACGTGCTCTGCGACGTCGTCCCCCGTCCCCCGCACGAGAACGGCGAGTCGGCCAGCACCTCCACGCCCTTCGGCGAGCCGCGCGAGACCTTGTCGGTCTCCGGGCCGACCATGCCGGGGAAGCGCCGGCCCCGGGTGCCCGCGAAGATCCAGTGGCCCGGCCTGCGGACCGTGTAGGCGCCCTGGGCGGGGAAGCAGTCGTACATCTGGCCCACCAGGGCGCTCTCCGGGCGGGAGTCCCGCCACAGCGGGCAGAGCCGTTCCTTGTCGCAGGCGACCGTCCTGCCCTTGATCGCGATGCGCCAGTAGACGGCGTTCGCGCCGAGGAAGGCGAGGTTCGTCCCGCTGTCCCTGGCCTTGGTGACGGCCGTGCGCATGGCGGGCGACCAGTACTCGTCGTGGCCGAGCGAGACCACGGCCCGCGCGCCGTCCAGCACGCCGGGGCCGAGGTCAAGGCTGGTGAGGTAGGCCAGGGGCACACCGCTGCGCTCGGCCACGGCCAGGGCCGACTGCTCGAAGTCGAGGAACAGGCGGGCGCCGCCGCCGTCGTACGGGCGGTCGAAGGTGACCTCGCGCGAGCGGCCGGCGAAACCGCCGGGGCCCAGGTACAGGCTGCGGCCGCCCCACAGGTTGTACGCCTGCCAGGTGGTGACCGCGTTCACCATCACCACGCGGCCCCGGGTGGAGGCCGAGCGGACGGTGATCGGCACGTACCGCTGGGCGCCGGTCGAGGCGTCGAGCCTGATCAGGTACGCGCCCTCCGTCCAGCCGCGGGTGTCCACGGTGAGCGAGGGTTTCCAGTGGGCGGCGGTCACCGTGCCGTCCACGGTCCTGGCCGGAGGCTGGCGCACGCCCTCCACCTGCGGGGACTCCCACACCTTGGCGGGATGCGCCCCCATCCTGAACGCGCCGGCGGTGAAGCGCGGGGCGGTGGTGGAGACGTGCAGGGCGAAGGGCCGGCCGGGCAGGACGCTCACGTGGTCGGCGTAGCCCTCGATCTCGTGGTCGGCCCCGCGGGTGGTGATCCGCCAGGACTCCCCCGCGTTCACCGGCGGCGGCGACGGCCGGCCCGTCTCCGAGGGCTGCGGGACGGGCGGCGCGGGCGACGCGGACGGCGCCGGCCGCACGGGACCGCCGCCGCATCCGGCGGCCGGCAGGACGGCGATCAGCAGGGCGAGGAGCAGCAGGAGCTTGCGCACCCGGCCATCGTCGTGGCCCGCCACGGGGCCGGGCCACGACTTGGCCAGATCCTTACACCGGGCCGCGCCCTTCCCGGCGTTCCTACGCGGGCAGCACGCAGGACGGGCTGGGCACCTCGTACGACTGACCGGCCGGCACGGGCACCCCGTCCTCCAGCGCGAACACGGTCACCTCGCCGGAGTTCTGGTTGGCGACGTACAGGCGGTCGCCGGCGATGGCGAAGTGCCGGGGCCAGGCGCCGCCCGAGGGCACCTCGGCCACCGGGGACAGGTCGGCGGCGCGCAGCACCGAGACCGTGTCGGGCCCGCGGTTGGCGACGTAGACCAGGTCGCCGTCGAGCTGCAGGTGGCTTGGCGCGTTGTCGCCCCCGGCGCGCGAGGCGGGCACGACGGTGCGGCGCTCGCCCTCGACGAGGGTCACGGTGCCGTCCAGCTCGCCGGCCACGTACAGGCGGTCGCCGGCGAAGGCGAAGTGGCGGGGGCCGGTGCCGGGGGCCAGCGTGATCGGGTCGAGCGGGGAACCGTCCAGGCGGTAGCGGCGGATCTCGTCGGTGCCCAGGTCGGAGACGTGCAGGACGTCGCCGTGGAAGACGCACATGTGGGCGTGCGATCCGGCCTGGCGGTCGGGGTCGGGGCCGGAGCCCTCGTGCCGCAGGACGACGGGGTCGCCGGTGAACGCGCCCCGCTCGTCCAGGTGGTGCAGGCCGGCGGTGCCGTCGCCGTAGTTGGCCACGGCCAGCAGGCTCCCCGAGGGGTGGACGGCGACGTGGCAGGGGCTGTCGCCGTCGCTGGACCGTTCGTCCAGCGGGGACAGGCCGCCCTCGGTGGTGAAGGCGGTGAGCCAGCCGCGCTGCAGCTCGCCGGCCGCGTACAGCACCGGCAGGGCGGGGTGGGCGGCCAGGAACGACGGCGAGGCCACGCGGGTCAGCTCGCCGCCCACCGTGACGATGCCGGGGCCGTAGCCGCCTATGTAGAGGTTCACAACGGGATCCTTCTTATGGTTGACTGGGGCAATGAGTTCGTTGACGGAGGCAAGGGTTTCTGAGGTCAGAGCCTTCAACCGGTTCTATACGAAAGTGATCGGCGTCCTCCAGGCAGGCATGCTCGACTCGCCCTACTCGCTGACGGAAGTCAGGGTGCTGTTCGAGCTCGCGCACGCCGAGAGCATGGAGACCGGCGAGCTGCGCGGCCTGCTCGACCTCGACGCGGGCTACCTGAGCCGGATCCTCGCCCGTTTCGAGGGCGACGGGCTGATCGCCCGCGAGCGGTCGGCCGCCGACGCCCGCAAGCAGCTCGTCCGGCTGACCGAGGCGGGCGCCGCCACGTTCGCCGGGCTCGACCGCCGCTCGGCCGAGGAGATCGAACGCCTGCTCGGCGGCCTGCCCGAGGCGGACCGGGCGCTGCTGGTCGGCAGCATGGCGACGATCAGGCGGCTGCTCGGCGAGCCCGCCGCCCGGTCGTACGTGATCAGGCCCCCGCGGACGGGCGACCTGGGCTGGGTCGCCTACCGGCACGGCGCCCTCTACAGCGAGGAGTACGGCTGGGGCACCGAGTTCGAGCAGCTCGTGGCCAGGATCGTGGGCGCCTACGACCCCGCCCGCGACGCCGGCTGGATCGCCGAGGTCGACGGCGAGCGCGCCGGATGCGTGTTCTGCGTGCACCAGGACGACACGACGGCCAAGCTGCGCATGCTGCTGGTCGAGCCGTCGGCGAGGGGCCTCGGGATCGGCCGGCGCCTGGTGGCCGAGTGCCTGCGCCACGCCAGGGCCAGGGGCTACCGGCGGATCACGTTGTGGACGCGCGACTGCCTGGTGAGCGCGCGGCGTATCTACCAGGCGTCCGGGTTCCAGCTGGAGTCGGCGGAGCAGGGCGTGGAGAACGGCGCCGAGGTCACCGAGGAGATGTGGTCGCTCGACCTCGCGGCCACCAGTTGAGCGGCCCGGCCAGGCGCATCAGGCTCGGCACCAGCACCGCCCTGATCACGGTGGCGTCCGCCAGCACCGCGACGGCCATGCCGACCCCGAGCATCTGCACGAACGCCACGCGCGCCGTGGCGTAGGCGGCGAAGGTGAGCGCCAGGATGCCGCCCGCCGCGGTGATCAGCGGCGCGCCGCGCTGCATGCCGGTGGCGACGGCCTGCTCGGTGTCGCCCGTCCTGTCGTACTCCTCCTTGATCCTGGACAGGAGGAAGACCTCGTAGTCCATCGACAGGCCGTAGGCGACGCAGAGCATGAGGATCGGGATGCTCGGGTCGAGCGTGCCGGTCGGGGTGAAGCCGAGCAGGCCCGCCAGGTGGCCCTCCTGGAAGACCCAGACGAGGGCGCCGAACATGACGCCGAGGCTGAGGACGTTCAGCAGGGTCGCCTTGAGCGGGAGCACCAGGCTGCCGGTCATCAGGAACAGCACGGCGAACGTGACGCCCAGCATGAGCGCCAGCACCAGCGGCAGGCGGTCCACGACCGAGGCGCGGTAGTCGGCCAGCTCGGCGGGATAGCCGCCGACCAGGACCTCGAAGGGCGGCGGCACCGCCCGTACCGCCTCCACCAGCCGGACGGGGTCACCGGCCAGCGCCGCGGCGGAGGGCACCACCGACAGCCAGGCGCCCTGCCCGCGGAAGCGGGCCGGGTCGCCGTCGCCCACCCGCCGCCCGGCCGCATGGGCGCCGGCGGCGGAGTCGACCTGGGCGACCCCGGGAACCTGCGAGAGCCGCATCGCGTACGCCGAGACGTCGGCGGCCCGCGCCGCCCCCGCCGAGACGATCTGGATGGCGTCGGTCTCCTCCGCCGGGAAGGTCCGCCGGATGACCTCCTGGGTCTGCCGCGAGGACGCCTCCGGCGGCAGGATGCGGTCGTCGGCCGTGCCGAAGCGCAGGCCGAGGAAGGGCGAGGCGAGCACCAGCAGCAGCGCCGCCGCCAGGCCGCCGGACACCATCGGCCGGCGCATGACCCGGACGGCCAGGCCGTGCCAGAACCCGGCGCCGCCGGCCCGTCCTCCGCTTCGGACGCCCGCGCCGCGCCCGGGACGCCCCGGCCTGGGCAGCATCGTGCCGCCGGCCGAGGCCAGCACGGCGGGCAGCACGACCACCGCCGCGAACAGGCCGCCGGCCACGACCGCGATGCCCGCGTAGGCGAACGAGCGCAGGAAGTCGAAGGGCAGCGCGAACAGCACGGCCAGAGAGGCGGCCACCGTGAGGCCGCTGAACAGCACGGTCCGCCCGGCGTGCTCGACGGCTCCGGCGACGGCCGCCGCACGGTCGCGTCCGTCGCGCACCTCCTCGCGGAAGCGCTGGACGACGAACAGGCAGTAGTCGATGCCGAGCCCGAGGCCCATGGCGAGGGTGAGGTTCAGGGCGAAGGTGGAGATCTCCGCGAACACCAGGACGCCACGCAGCAGGGCCAGGCCGACCATCATGGCCACCACCCCGGCCAGGATCGGCGCCAGGGCGGCCATCACGCGCCGCTGGTAGAGCCAGAGCAGCACGAACGCCAGCGGGAAGATCACCAGCTCGGCCCGGACGAAGTCCTGCCTGGCCAGCGGCACGGTCTCGCGGAACACCTCCTCCCCTCCGCCGGCCCGCACCTGGAGCGGGCCCTGCTCGCCCACGATCCGCGGCACCAGCTCGGGCAGCACCCGCGTCCGCACGTGGTCGGCGTCGCCGGGGACGCGCACCACGATCAGCGCGTGCCGGCCGTCCTGGCTGCGCAGGGTGGCGGGCCTGCCCCTGGTCCAGTACGAGGAGGACTCCGCGACGCCGTCCGAGCGGCCGATCCGGTCGGTGAGGGCGCGGCCCGCCGCCTCGGCCGCGGGGTCGTCGACGGTGCCCGACTTCGGGGTGACCAGGAAGACCAGGTCGGGGCTGCCGGTGCCGAACCGGCGGACGAGCTCGGCCTGGGCCCTGTCGGACTCCGAGCCCGGCGCCTCGAAGCGGGCCAGGGAGAGACGGGACACCGTGCCGGCGGCCAGGACGCCCGCGACGACGAGCACGAGCGCGGCCAGCGCCAGCACGATCCGGCGGCGGCGGACGAGGAGGTGGCCCAGCCTGCGCAGCGGCGGCTCGGTGGCGACGCGCGGGCCACGGGTGGCGACGTTCACGGCCACGCGGGCACCGCCCGCGCAGGGCCCGATGGGCAGGTTCGCATGGGATCTCCCGATGAAACTCGGTAAACTGCTCGTGTTTCGCTGTCGAGACCAGAAATACAAGTAAATGCTCGTATTTGTCAACGAGGTGACCCATGCCTGAACGCGCGGTCCGCAGGCAGGCGCGCGGCCTGAAGCGGATGGCCGAGATCCTCGACGCCGCGGAGTCGGTGATCGCCGAGATCGGCTATCCGGACATGACGACGAACCAGGTCGCCGCGCGGGCCGGGCTCTCCCCCGGGTCGCTGTACCAGTTCTTCCGGAACAAGGAGGAGATCCTGGACGGCCTGGTGTCCCGCTACACCGACGACCGGGACGAGTTCTGGGCGGCCCGGCTGGCCGCGGTCACCCCGGACGTCCCGCTGGAGGCACTGGTGGGGCAGCTCGTGGACGAGAGCGTGGCGTTCAAGGCCGAGTCGCCGGCGTACTGGTCGCTGCTGTACGGGTCGGCCACCGGCGACCGGCTCGCGGCGGCCGCGCAGCGTATGCACGCCTCACTGGCGCAGCGGATCGCGGCGCTGCTGCGGCGGCGTTCGCCCGGCTTGCCGCAGGAGCGGGCGCTGCTCAACGCGACGATGGCGCTGGCCATGGTCAAGGCGGTGCTGCCCATGCTGGGACCGGCGACGCCGGAGCGCGGCGCGGAGCTCGTGGCCGAGCTCAAGCTCATGCTGGTCCGCTACCTGACCTGAGCCCGGGGCCCGGTCTGCGCCCGAGAGGGTGTGGTCAGGGGCGGAAGGGGCCGCGGACCTCGAAGGTGTGGCCCTCGGTGCGGCCGCGCCTGGCCGAGAAGTAGAGCCGGTCGCCCCTCGGCGAGAACGCCAGCCCCGTGAGCTCGGCCCCGTCGTGCCCGGTGAGCCGCAGGAACGGCGTGACGGCCCGGTCGGGCGCGATGACGTCGATCTCCGTCGTCTCCCTGGCCACGTAGAGGTCGCCCGAGGGGGCGGCGGTGATGGCGCGCACACCCTCGCACAGCCGGTCGAGCGTGGAGGTCTGCGCGTCGTAGGCCCACAGGCCGGTGTCGCCCTTGGTGGTGAAGTAGCAGACGCCGCCCGCGTAGTGGCAGCCGTCGCCGCCGTCGAAGTGGCGGGCGTCCTCGACCTGGTGGCGGGCCGCGGTGAGCAGCGCGGCCGGGGACGGCACCGGCCGCCATCCACCCGAGGCGCACAACACCTCCAGCGTGCCCTCCGTCAGGTCGCCCCAGTCGCCGGGACGGAAGCGGTAGAAGCAGCCGTCGTGCTCGTCCTCGGTCATGTAGACGACGCGCCGCTCGGGGTCGCAGGCGGCGGCCTCGTGCCGGAAGCGGCCCATGGCCAGGCGGGGGCGGGCCGCGCGGGCGCCGTAGGGGTCGCACTCGAAGACGCGGCCGCGGTCGCCGAGCTCGCACGACAGCCAGGTGTGCCACGGCGTGGCGCCGCCCGCGCAGTTGAGGTCGGTGCCGGACAGGATGCGGTACGCGTCGGCGACCGTGCCGTCGGCGCGGAAACGCACCGCGGAGGCGCCGCCGAGCAGGGGCAGCTCGGAGTTGGAGACGTAGATCCAGCCGGCGCCGTCGGGGAAGCAGGCGCCGCCGTCGGGCGCGGCGTGCCAGGTGAGCCCGGCCACCTTGTCACCCGACCGGGCCACCACCCGGCCGGTGAAGCCCGGCGGGAGCGCGAGCCCGTCGGCGGACGCCGGCGTGAGCGGCCCGTACGGGCTGATGCCGCCCTGCAAGAGCGGGCCCGTGCGGAGGAGAGTCTTGTGGGACATCGTGGGGCCTCCCTCTAGGTGCCACGCTAGTCGACCGCACCGACATGAATGGCAAGGACTCGTGACATCAAACTCTGCGCAAACCCCGCGCTCCGTCGTGGCGCGGGATCGCCGGCGGCCCCTGGACGATGCGTGACAGTCCGTACCCACTGGGGCGAAGATCGCCCCCCTGGGGGCGGGTACGCGAAAGCCCGGGCACTGTGGTCGTGCCCGGGCTTTTCGGGTGGTGCGGCCGGCGGCCGCGCGCGGTCAGCGCTGGGCCTGGAACATCCAGTGCTGCTTGTCGATGTCCTGCGTCACGGCGATGAGCAGGTCCTGGCTGACGGGGTCGGCCTCGTCGGTGGCGCGGATGCGCTCGTACATGCGCTTGCTGATGCCGTCGAGGATGTCGGTGACGGTCGCCACGACCTTGCCGTCCTCAAGCCAGCCGCGCTCGGGCTGCTGGAGCTGGGTGGACTTGGCGACGGTCGCCGAACGCCCGTCGGGGTTCACGCCGAGGGCGACCGCCCGCTCGGCGATGGTGTCCATGTGGGTACGGGCCAGGTCGGTCAGCTCGTCGAGCTGGAGGTGAATCGGGCGGAAATGGGCGCCGACGAGGTTCCAGTGCGCCTGCTTGGCGATCAGCGACAGATCGATCAGATCGACCAGGGCGCCCTGCAGGGCTTCGGCGACAGTGTTCTTGGCTTCACCCGAGAGCGGACCGGTGATCGTAGCCATGTCGTATTTCCTCCCCTTCAGTGGTGCTTATGCCTGGTTACAACGTCATCCGCGGCTGGATTCTTCCGATCTTTCCATCATTGACAGTGTAATAGTGACAGTGTCATTGTGGAGGTATGAGCGACACCTGGACCATCGGCGAGCTGGCCGAGCACGCGGCGCAGGCGCTGCGCGCGGGCGCCCAGCCGGTCAACGGCCGGGTCCGCGACGTGCCAGGGGAACGCCTGATCAGGTGGTACACCACCATCGGCCTCGTGGACCCGCCCCTGACCCGGCGCGGCAGGATCGCCCGCTACGGCCGGCGGCACCTGCTGCAACTGGTGGCCGTCAAGCGCATGCAGGCGGAAGGGCACTCGATCGCCGAGATCCAGACGGCGCTGGCCGGCGCGACGAACGCCACGCTGGCGGCGGCCGCCGGCCTCGCCGACGGGCCGTCCGCGGGTGAGGGTCGGGCGGTTCCTCGTCCTCCGCTGGACGGCCCGGCCTTCGCGGGGCCCGCGTCCGTCACCGCGACGACGAACGGGACCTTCGACGGCCAGCCGGGCGGGCGGGCCGGAGGCGAACCGGGCCGCGAGCGCTTCTGGGCCGAACGGCCGGGCCGCCGCGCCCCGGCCGAGAGCGAACGGCCCGGCGGCGCCGGCGCGGAAGGCGAGCGCGCCGGAGGTGGGCCGGTCGCGGGGGTCGTGCTCGCGGACGGTGTGCGGGTGATGTGGGACGGGGGCGGCCTCCGTCCGAGGACGACGTTCAGGCGGTGCTGGCGGCGGCTGGGCCGCTGCTCGCGGTGCTCGTAGAGAGGAGACTGCTGTGAAGATCACTTCGCTGGAGCCCGCACGGTGCCTGCCGGTGCCGGACGCCGGGTTCGGCGCGCTGCTGACCGAGCGCGGAAACCTGCCGCTGGACAGCGTGGACGTGCACGCCGACATCGCCGGGCTCGTCGCCGGGGTCGAGGTCGAGCAGGGGTTCCGCAACCCGTTCGACGTCACGCTGGAGGCGACCTACGTCTTCCCGCTGCCCGACCGGGCGGCGGTGACGGGGTTCAGGATGGAGGCCGACGACCGGGTCGTGGAGGGCGTGCTGAAGGAGCGCGGCCAGGCCAGGGCCGACTACGACCAGGCGCTGCGCGAGGGCAGGCGGGCGGCCATCGCCGAGGAGGACCGGCCCGACGTGTTCACCATCAGGGTGGGCAACATCCTGCCCGGCGAACGCGTCTCGGTCCGGCTGACGATGAGCCAGCCCCTCCCCTACGAGGACGGCGCGGCGACGTTCCGGTTCCCGCTCGTCGTGGCCCCGCGGTACGTCCCGGGCACCCCGCTCGACGGCGAACCGGCGGGCTCCGGGGTGGCGCCGGACACCGACGCGGTGCCCGACGCGTCGAGGATCACGCCGCCGGTGCTGCTGCCCGGCTTCCCCAGCCCCGTGCGGCTCTCGCTCACCGCCCGCGTCGACGCCTCCGGGCTCGACCTGCGGGAGCTGGCCTCCAGCCTGCACGTGGTCGAGGAGGACGGCCACACCGTGCGCCTGCGTCCGGGCGAGCGCCTCGACCGCGACTTCATCCTGCGCCTGTCGTTCGAGGCGTCCACGTCCCTGCAGTTCGACGGGCGGGGGACGTTCGCGCTCACCGTCGTCCCACCCGCCCTCCAGGCCGCCCGCGCGCCGCGGGACGTGGTGCTGGTGCTCGACCGTTCGGGCAGCATGGGCGGCTGGAAGATGGTCGCGGCGCGGCGGGCGGCGGCGCGCATCGTCGACACGCTGACCGCCCACGACCGCTTCAACGTGCTGACGTTCGACTCGGTGGTCGAGGCGGCGTTCGAGGGGCTGGTGGAGGCGTCCGACCGCAACCGGTACCGCGCGGTCGAGCACCTCGCGCGGGTCGACGCGCGCGGCGGCACCGAGCTGCTCGAACCGCTGCGCCGCGCCATCGCGCTCCTCGGCGCGCCCGGCGGCAGGGAGCGGGTGGTGGTGCTGGTCACCGACGGCCAGGTGGGCAACGAGGACCAGATCCTGGAGCAGGCCGGCGGCGCGCTGTCGGCGATGCGGGTGCACACGGTCGGCATCGACCGGGCGGTGAACGCCGGGTTCCTCGGCCGGCTCGCCGGGCTGGGCGCCGGCCGGTGCGAGCTGGTCGAGTCCGAGGACCGGCTCGACGCGGCGATGGAGCAGATCCACCGCAGGATCGGCGCGCCGCTGGTGACGGACCTGTCCCTGAAGGGGCTGGAGACCGAGCCCGGCACGGTGACCCACCTCGGCTCGATCTTCCCTGGGGTGCCGCTCCGTGTGTACGGACGGTGCCGCGAGGGCGCCGAGGCCGTCACCGTCCGCGGCACGTCGGCCGAGGGGCCGTGGGAGGAGCGGGTCACGGGGGTGACCACCGACGGTCCCGCCCTCCGTGCCGTCTGGGCCCGCGCCCACCTGCGTGAGCTGGAGGACCGGTACGCCATGGGCGAGCACGGCCTGGAGTCGCGGATCGTCGAGGTCTCGCTGGAGAACGGCGTGCTGTGCCGGTTCACGGCGTACGTGGCGATCGACACCAGGCAGGTCGCGGAGGGCGCGCCCGAGCACCGGGTCATCCAGCCGGTCGAGCCGCCCAGCGGGTGGGAGCTGCCGCCGAACCCGTCCATGGGCGGGGGGTTCGTGGCGCAGGCGATGACGATGGCGCGGCCCGCGAGCGCTCCCCGCATGATGCCGCCGGCCCCGTCCTCCTTCGACCAGGGCTTCTCTGCGCCGCCTCCGCTCGGCGTCCCTTCTCCGGCCGACGCCCCCTTCCCGGCCCCGCCCCTCGCGGGCGGTCCTGCCGGTCCCCCGCCTCCCGCCCCCGGCGGCGGGACGCCGTCCGCGCCCGGTTCCGGTGGCGGCCCTGGGTCCGGGGCTTCGCCCAAGTTCGCGCCTCCGTCGTCGCCGCGCCCCGCGCACCGGCTGGAGTCGGTCAGGCCGCAACTGCAGGCCGAACTGGACCGGCTCAAGGCGATGGGCGTACCGGACGCGCTGTACCTGGCCGACCTGGGCTCGCGTCTGGCGGCGCTGGCGGCGTACCTGGGCGGGAACGAGGTGCTGGCGGCGCTGGCCCGCGACCTGGAAGCGGCCGAGCGCCCCGGCACGGACATCCGCGCCCTGCACGACCACGCCGTCCAAACCCTGGCCACCCTCACCGGCACCCCCGCCGACCCCACTCTGCCCACCCCGCCGGAGGACCCCATCGCCCCAGGCGACCCGCTGCCCAAGGACGGCCCGCTCGCCCCAGGCGACCCGACCCCTCCCGACATCCCGGGCTCCTCTCCCGCAGCCGACCCCGACCCCGGCAAGCGCCGCCGCCCCTTCTGGAAACGCAGCTGACGCTCAGCTGACCCCGGCAGCGCTGCGCCACCCCGCAGCGCTGCCACCACCATCCAGAGACGGCCCGACGCGGAAGCGCACCGCAGCGCCCCACCCCCCAACGGCTCAACCGCCCAACAGCCCAGCGGTCCGGCGGTCCGGCGGTGCGCTGGTGGGGTGTGGCGAATCGGCGGGCAGCGGGGCCGGTTGGGCTGGACCGGACTTGACGGCATCGGTGTTTCCAAAAAACACTGTTTCCATCAAAGGCGGGAAATCCGGATTCTTCGCCGATTTACTGCTTAATCATCCCGACAACCCGCGATCCCCGACGTGACGGGCCTTGCGGTGGGCACCCGAAGGCCGGCGGCATCCCAGGACGAGCCCCCGCGCCGCGAACGACCCGGCACACCCGCGTACCGGCGCACGAATGATCCCCGCACCCCCACGACCCATTATGAATTCCACGCCCGGCGATATCTCAGCCGCGATATTCAGGCGTCCCAAAGAAAAGGCGTGTCATTCCCATGTGCCACCATCCCCCGCGGCCTCCTATTCTGGACGGGTGAGCACACTCGTCCTGGACGGCGGCCTGTCCACCCATCTGGAGTCGCTCGGCGCGGATCTGCGCGACGAGCTCTGGTCGGCGCGCCTGCTGCTGGAGCAGCCCGAGCTGATCAGGCGGGTGCACGCCGACTACTACGCGGCGGGCGCCGACGTGGCGACCACGGCGAGCTACCAGGCCACCATCCCCGGCTTCCAGCGGCGCGGGCTCGACCGGTCCGAGGCCGAGCGGCTGATCAGGCTGTCGGTCGAGCTGGCCGGGCAGGCCCGCGACGAGGCCGGTCGCGGCCTGGTGGCGGCCTCGGTCGGCCCCTACGGCGCCTATCTGGCCAACGGCGCCGAGTACACCGGCGACTACGACCTCGACGAAGAGGGCCTGCTGGCCTGGCACCGTCCGCGCTGGGAGATCCTGGCCGCCGCCGGCGCCGATCTGCTGGCCTGCGAGACCATCCCGTCCTACGCCGAGGCGCGGGCGCTGGCCGGGCTGCTGGCCGCCACGCCGGAGGTCAAGGCGTGGGTGAGCTTCTCCTGCCGCGACGCCGAGCACATCAACGACGGCACCCCGATCGACCGGGCCGCCGCGCTGTTCTCCGGAAACCCGCAGGTGGTGGCGGTCGGCGTCAACTGCACGGCGCCGCGGCACATCCCCGGGCTGGTCGCCCGGCTGTCCGGCGGACTGCCCGTCGTGGTCTACCCGAACTCGGGCGAGACGTGGGACGCCGAGCGGCGCCGCTGGCTGGGCCTGTCCGACCCGGTGGAGTACGGCCTGGCCGCCAAGGAGTGGGAGCGCGCCGGGGCGTCACTGATCGGCGGCTGCTGCCGTACGACGCCTGAGCACATCAGGCAGATCCGCGCCCACCTGACCTGACGCCCGGCGAGACGTCACCGGCACGCCGGAAGCCCCGGCCCCCTACGAACGGCGTCCGAAAGGGGAGAGCCCGCAGGCACGCCATGCCGGGCCGCGGGACCCCCGCGCACGCCGCGCCGGAGGCGTGGGCGCGCGAGGGTCGCGAGCGGCCGGAACGGGCGGGCCGCTACAGCTGGGCGGTCGCCGGAGCCGTGGTGCGGCGACGGCCGAGGAGGGCGTCGAGCGCCGGGGCGCCGCCGCCGGTGAATCCCACCGCCAGGCTCGCCGCCGCCAGCGCGAGGACGAACTCGTAGCCTCCCTCACCGGCCCCGAAGCCGCTGGAGCCGTGGACGAACACGATCGCCCCGATCATGTCGAGGGCCAGCAGCGTGCCCGCGATCGGCAGGGCGGCGCCGAGGATCAGCGCGATGCCGCCGACCACCTCCAGCACAGCCACGGCCGGCGCGGCCACTCCGGCCAGGGGGATGCCCGCGGACTCGAAGAACTTCGTGGTGCCCGCGATGCCCATGTCGGCGAACTTCTGGTAGCCGTGCACCAGGAAGATCACCCCGATGGCGATCCTGGCCAGCAGCAGGGCGATGGGACGCGCCTGGTCGATCATGGCTCCTCCAAGGGAGTCGTTCAGATTTGAACAACCACTCTACCGGTAGTTCAAATCTGAACAACAAGTACACTTGGGACGTGACGGACACCCGCTGGCTCGACGAGACGGAGATGGCCGCCTGGCGCGCCTTCCTGTCGGCCTCCCACCTGCTCGAACGGCGTATCGAGGAGCAGCTCAAGGCCGCGGCCGGGCTGACGCACCCGCAGTACGAGATCCTGGTGCGGTTGTCGGCCGCCCCCGAGCGCCGGATGCGCATGACCGAGCTGGCCCGGGGCGTGGTGGTGTCCAAGAGCGCGCTGACGTACCAGATCACGCAGCTGGAGAAGGCGGGGCTGGTGGAGCGCGCCACGTGCCCGTCCGACGACCGCGGGGTGCTGGCGGTGCTCACGGACGCGGGCGAGCGCTGCCTGCAACGCGTCGCCCCCGGGCACGTGGAGGTCGTGCGGGACTACCTGATCGACCGGCTCAGCCGCGCGGAGCTGACCTCACTGACCAGCGCGATGACGAAAAGCGAACAGGCCCTCAGGAGCTGACCGCGAAGGCGAGCGGGCCCAGGTCTGATCCAAGAAGCGAACAAGCGCCCTCAGGAGCCGGCCTTGGCGGCGGCGCGGCGGGCGCGTTCCATCTCGACCCGGGCGCTGGCGGCGTACTTGTCGACGTATTCCTGGCCGGACAGCTCCATCAGCGCGTACATGATCTCGTCGGTGACCGCGCGCAGGACCAGCCGGTCGTCCTCCATGCCGTAGTAGCGGGAGAAGTCGAGCGGCTTGCCGAACCGGACGCCCGGCCGGATGCCGAGCTTGGGGAACAGCCGCCCGGGCGGCATCATCTCGTACGTGTTGACCATCGCCCACGGGATGACCGGCACGCGCGACTCCAGCGCGAGCCGGGCCACGCCGGTCTTGCCCTTGTAGAGGCGGCCGTCGGGCGAGCGGGTGCCCTCGGGGTAGATGCCGAGGACGTTGCCCTCGCGCAGGATGCGCAGGCCGGTGCGGAGCGCGGCCTCGCTGGCCTTGCCGCCGGAGCGGTCGATCGGCACGGTGCCGACGCCGCTGAAGAACAGCCGGGTGAAGAAGCCCTTGATGCCGGTGCCGGTGAAGTAGTCGGCCTTGCCGAGCGAGATCACCTTGCGGCGGATCTGCAGCGGGCCGAAGAAGTGGTCGGCGAAGGAGAGGTGGTTTCCGGCCAGGATCGCGGGCCCCTGCCTGGGTACGTTGTCCCCACCCTCCGTCCACGGACGGAAGAGCATGAGGATCGGCTTCAAGATGGCCTTGACCACCCAGTAGAACACCCGGTCACCTCTTCCCCAGGACATCGTGATTGAGCAGAGTCATCTTCCCATCCTTGGCGAGATGCAACTACACCAGCTCTCGCACAATCACCCCCGAACGTGCGACGATCGGGCAGTTCCGGGATGAAATTGCGTCAAGGAGCTGTTATGCCGCTCATGCCAGGCGCGGAGCCCTACCACCACCGAGCGGGTCAGGTCGGTGTGCTGCTGTGCCATGGGTTCACCGGCACGCCGCAGTCGCTGCGGCCCTGGGCCGAGTACCTGGCGGGCCATGGGGTCAGCGTCTCGCTGCCCCGCCAGCCCGGGCACGGCACCACGTGGCAGGAGATGAACCGCACCCGCTGGGAAGACTGGTACGCCGAGGTGGAGAAGGCGTTCGCCGATCTCCAGGGGCGCTGCTCGGAGCTGTTCGTGGCGGGCCTGTCACTGGGCGGCTGCCTGGCGCTGCGGCTGGCCGAGGTGCACGGTGACGCGGTCAGGGGCGTGGTGGTGGTCAACCCGTCCATCGCCAGCGACGTGCCGCTGCTGAGGCTGGCGCCGCTGCTGAAGTGGTTCCTGCCGTCGGTGCCCGGCGTCGCCAACGACGTCAAGAAGCCCGGCGTGACCGAGCTGGCCTACGCCCGTACGCCCGTCAAGGCGGCCGCGTCGCTGCCGGGGCTGTGGTCGCTGGTGCAGGCCGACCTGGCGAAGGTCACCCAGCCGCTGCTGGTCTTCCACAGCCGCGACGACCATGTGGTGAAACCGACGAGTGTGGCGATCATTCGCCAGAAGGTCCCGCAGGCCACGATCGAGGAGCTCACGGACAGCTACCATGTTGCGACGCTTGACAACGATGCCGACAGGATCTTTGCCGGTAGCCTCGACTTCATCCGGACACATGCCTCGGTACCCTTGCAGAGGGACTGATCGCACCCAGGGGGAAGTCGCGATCGCTGCGGAGAGGCCCATCTAGGTGACGCCCCAGAGTGACGAGGACGAGGTCTGGCGGCAGATCGTCGCGTCCTTCAACGACACAGCCGAGCGCGACTCGGCCGACCAGCCATGGCCGGACAGCGAGAACGTGCCCGCCGAGCCCACCCGCAGGGTGGTCAAACCGTCCGAGGAGCTCGAACTCGACCAGGACGAGCCCGACCGCGACGACCGCGACCATGACCATGACCGCGACGACGACGAGGACGAGGGGCACTTCCAGCCGCCTCCCCCGCCGCCGCTGCCCAAGCTCGACCTGCCCACCAAGCTCGCGTGGGTGGCCCTGTTCGGCGGGCCCGCCTACCTGCTGGTGGCGGCGATGGCGAGCTGGCAGATGGAGGGGTGGGCGCTGTTCACCGCGGTGGCGGCGTTCATCGGCGGGTTCGTGGCGCTGGTCGTGCGCATGGGCGACGGCCCGCCCAACGACTCGGGCTGGGACGACGGCGCCGTGCTGTAGGCCGGCCCGCTACGACTTGGCCGTGGTGGTGCGGGGGGCGAAGGACTCCACGACGTCGGTGTAGCGGTCGGCCGTGTCGACGGCGTGGCCGACCGCCCACAGCGCCCCCTTGCCGGCCAGGTAGGCCACCGCCTGGAGGCGTACGCTGCTGCGGCCCTTCTCCGCGGCGCCGCGGATGATCTGGCAGGCGTCCTTCTCGCAGCGCATCACGAACGGCTGGGCCGCCTGCTCCGGGTCGTAGCCGGTCATCCAGTAGCGGCCCTTGCCGTCGCCGGTGACGCCGTAGAGGCGGGCGCCGGTGGCCGGGATCGCCAGGCGCTGCCAGCGTTTGCCGTTCCAGGTGAGCACGAGCGGCGAGATCTCGCCGGGGCCGTGGTAGACCCCGCCGACGGCCACCGCCCGCTTGGAGCTGTCGACCTGGATGTCGCGCAGGTAGCCGCCGGGGACGGCGGGCACGGACATCGACTTCCAGGCCCCCGACGTGTAGTGCATGATCAGCGGCGCGCCGCCGGTGTCGCCGACGGCGAAGCCCGAGGCGACCGCGTAGAGCGCGCCCTTCTCCTTGGTCTCCTGGACGGTCCAGGTGTTGCCCTGGCCGGTGAGGATGAGCCCGGACTTCTCCCGGCTGCCGACCGCGACCACCCGGCCCGGCTTGGCGTCGATGCCGCCCAGCCAGTCGCCGGCGTGCAGCCCCTGCGGCCGGACCCGGTCGAAGCCCGTGACGTCGCCGTGGGCCAGGTAGGGCAGGCCGTCGTGGCCGTCGCCGACGGCCCACACGTCGGAGGCCCCGGCGGCGGCCAGGCCGCGCAGGTTGCCCGCGGCGGTGGCGTCGCGCACGGCCACCTCGTTCCAGGACGTGCCGTTCCAGTGGCGGATCGTGCCGCGGTTCTTCCAGACGTCCCAGATTTCCTGCTGGCCGACCGCCCATACGTCGCCCGGCGAGACGGCGAGCACGTCGGAGAGCGAGCCGTCCGCGTCGAGACGCGCGCTCGTCGACTTCTGCCACGCCTCGGCGGCGGGACGGGGCTCGGCATGCGCGGCGGGCGTGACCTGCGGCAAGGCCACGGACGTCGCCAGAAGGACGGAGAGCGCACGCCGCTGAGAGCGACGGGTCATGAACAAATGCTACGGGCTGCCCCGGGCGGCTCGCCCGTCAGAGTCCAACCTGCAACTCGGCGAGCACCGGCAGATGGTCGCTGGCCCCGGCCAGATCGGCGTTGCCGGCCGCCACTCCCCCGCAGGACAGGACGCGTGCCTCGCGCGCGGCGAACACCGCGTCGATGCGCTCGGCGGGCCGCGCGGCGGGGAAGGTCAGCCCGTCGCCGGCGGGCGCGACGGCGTGGCAGTCGGACAGCCGGGCGGCCAGGAAACGCCAGGCCGGCTGGTGCCCCCGCTCGTTGACGTCGGCGCCGACCACGATCGCGGCGTCGTGCGCGGCGGCCGCCCGTTCCATGAGGGACACGGCCTCGCCCGCGTGCCGCAGCCGGGCGGCGAGGTGGAGGTCGAGGTGGAGCGAGCCGACGGCCAGCCGCGCGCCGCCGATCTCGACGACGGCGACGGCCAGCACCCGCCGTTCCAGGCCGGGGAACGCCTTGAGCCGGTGCAGCCGCGACTCCAGCACCCGGGCCCGCGGCCCGGCCAGCACGCACACGCCGCCGGCGCGTCCCGGCGTGGCCACCCGCAGCCCGCCGGCCTCGGCCAGTGCCCGGCGCCTGGCCCGCCATCGGGCGAACCTCGGCGCCTCCTGGACGCACACCAGGTCGGCCCGCATGGCGGCGAGCACCCGGCGCAGCGCGGGCACGTCGTCGCGCATGCTCCGCACGTTGTACGAGGCGACCCTGACCAGCACGCGCTAGCGCCGCCTGGCCAGGTCGGCGGCCCCGACCACGCCCGCGGACGCGCCCAGCTCGGCCAGCCGGATCTCGGCGAGCGGCCGGTGGCCGTGGCCGGTGAGCTGCCTGGCGAACACCTCGCGGGCCTCGTCGAGGAACAGGTCGGCGGCCCGGGAGACGCCGCCGCCGACGATGAAGCAGCCGGGGTCGAGCACGGCGGCCAGGTCGGCCATGCCCTGCCCGAGCCAGTCGGCCAGGCTGCGGAAGGCGGCCAGCGAGGCCTTGTCGCCCAGCCGGGCGGCCTCGGTCACCTCTTCGCCCTCGATCCGGCCGCCGGCCAGGCCGAGCAGGATCTCGGCGCGGTCGGGCTGCCGGGCGGCGATCTCCCTGGCCTCCTTGACCAGGGCCTGGCCGCTGGCGTACTGCTCCCAGCAGCCGATGTTGCCGCAGCCGCACACCCGTCCGTCGGGCACGACCTGCATGTGGCCGAGCTCGGCGCCCATGCCCCAGCGGCCGCGGTAGAGGGCGCCGTCGATGACGATGCCGCCGCCGATGCCGGTGCCGAGCGTCAGGCAGACCACGTGGGACTGGCCGCGCCCGGCGCCGAACCTGGTCTCGCCCCAGGCCATGGCGTTGGCGTCGTTCTCGATCACGACGGGCAGGCCGACCAGGTCGCCGATCTTCTTCTGCAGCGGCTCCTCGCGCCAGGCGAGGTTGGGGGCGAAACGCACGATCGAGCGGGTCTCGTCGACGAACCCGGCCGCGCCGACGCCGACCGCCTCGACGTCCCTTCCCTCCGACAGCTCGCGGACGACGTCCGCGACCGTGTCGGCGACCACGTCGGGCCGGTCGGCCGCGGTCGGCCTGAGCGTGTGTTCGACGATCTCGCCGTTGTCGTCGACCACGCCCGCGGCGACCTTGGTACCGCCGATGTCGACACCGATCGTGAGCATGCCGCGTGTCTCCCTATCCCAGATCTATGTGTTCCACGTCGCCGCGGTCGCGGTCACGGGTGTCGCGCGGCCCGCGGGGGCGGGCCTGCTCAGCGCGTCGAAGGCCCCGCGCACCGCGGCGAACAGCTCGCCGCCCGCGGCCACCAGGTGGCCGGTCACGTCGGAGCCCGACTCCCGCTGCGCCGCGATCGCCCGGCACACCGGGCAGGCGCGGCAGATGTACTCGTCGTGGGGCTCGGACACCGCCTCGCTCCACACGTCCCGCTCCTTGCGGGCGCCGCCGCCCGTGAAGGAGTTGTAGACGGTCTTGCCGACCTGGCGCGTGGCGCGCCCCTGGATCGTCTCGAACAGCTTGCGCGCCTCGTCGGCCACGGTGCCGATGGGGTCTCTGTCGTTGTTCTCGGTCATCTGGCCCTCCCTGCGTATGGTTCGCTCATCCTGCTCAACTCATTCGGAGCCGGATTCGCTCCCCACACTGAACCGTATTCTCAGCGCGCCGTCGCGGAGCACGGCGGAGCCGATCTTCCTGCGGGCCAGCGCCGCGGGCAGCGCCAGGATCCTGCGGTACGGGCCGGCGGTGATGATGAGCTCGTCGCCCTTGCGGGCCAGGTCGACGTCGTCGCGGTCGGCGCCGGGCAGGGCGAGCGTCAGCTCGTCGGCGCTCAACCGCAGCGGCGGCTCGACGGCGGGCGCCGCGAACGGGTCGGTCTCCCCGTAGACGGAGGCGCCCACCTCGGCCAGCGCGCGCCGGCCGACCGGCTCGGCGGGCAGGTACGGGACGGTGTGGACGGGCAGCGGCGCGAACGACTCCTCGGCCTCGGCCAGCAGCTTGGCCTGGGCCGTCACCCAGTTGGCCCGCCACTCGTCGGCGCCGCCGGCCGGGAAGACGCGGTTGGCGATGACGGCGTCGACGCGGTAGCCGTACAGGTTGAGCGAGGTGAGGGTGCGCCTGGCCTCGGCGAGCACCACGGCCTCGGGGGTGAGCACGAGCCGCACGGACGCGCTGTCGCCGGTGAGCAGCTCGCGCACCTCCATCAGCCCGCGGTGGAAACGCTCGGCGGCGTTCATGACGTCGTCGCCCGGCGCGCTGACCCGGGCCACGCTGCGCATGAACGGCGAGACGACCTTGACGAGCTTGCGGCCGACCGGCATGAGCCTGGTGACGTGCCAGTCGAGCGCCTCGGGCAGGGCCAGCAGCCGCAGCGTCTCGGCGGTGGGGGCGCAGTCGATCACGATGACGTCCCAGGCGCCCTGGCGGGCGTGCTCGCGCAGTTCGAGCAGGGCGATGACCTCCTCGGCGCCGGGCAGCACGGTGATCTCCTCGGAGGTGATCTCGTCGAGGCCCAGCTCGGTGAGCACGCCCCTGGCGTAGTGCTGCAGCTCCCCCCAGTGGCGCTCCAGCGTCTTCTGCGTGTCGACCTGGTGCAGGTGGAGGCCCGGCGCGATCTCGCCGGGCTCGACGGCGAGCGCGTCGGCCAGCGAGTGGGCGGTGTCGGTGGAGACGATCAGCGTCTTGAGCCCGCGCTCGGCGGCCAGCGTGGCGGTCGCGGCGGCGGCGGTGGTCTTGCCCACGCCGCCCTTGCCGGTGAAGAGCAGGACCCTGGGGTTCACCGGGGACGGCCCTCGACGCGCTTCTTCAGCCCCTTGAGCGCGGTGTCCACGATCACCTTCTCGGCCTTGCGCTTGATCATCCCGATCATGGGCACCGTGAGGTCGACGGTGAGCTCGTACGTCACGTCGGTGCCACTGCCCGTCTCGGCGAGCTGGTAACTTCCGCGCAGGTCGCCGACCATCTTGCCCGGCTCGACCACCTGCCAGCGCACGCCCTCGTCGCCGTCCCAGGTGTAGGCCAGGGTGTAGGTGTCGTTGATCACGCCCGCGTCGAGGACGAACCGCACCTGCTCGGGCCGCCCGTCGGCGCCCGTACTGACGACCTCGGCGCGCTTGATCGATCCGGCCCATTCGGGATAGGCGGGGAAGTCGGCGATGACCGCCATGACCTCTGCGCGGCCGGCGCCGATGGTGGTGCTCGAAGTGGTGCGATCAGCCATGCGACCACCGTAATGCAGAATCCGCCCGTTGCGGCGGAGCGCCGGTCACGGGCCGCCCGGCTCACCATTCCAGGACGAACGGCTCACCTCTTCCGCGGAAGTGGCCGACGTTCACGCACTCGGTGCGGCCGATGCGGGCGCGACGGTGGAGCGGCTGGTGCACGTGGCCGAACAGGGCGTAACGCGGCTGGGTGCGCCGGATGGCCGCCAGCGTGGCCTCGCTGCCGCGCTCGAAGCGCCTGGCCACGACGTCGTAGAGCAGCTCGGGCAGGGCGGGCGGGATGTGGCAGCACAGCACGTCGACCTCGCCGATCGCCTCGACCTTGGCGGCGTACTCCTCGTCGCCGATCTCGTACGGGGTGCGGTAGGGGGTCTTGAGCCCGCCGCCGACGAAGCCGAAGCGCAGGCCGCCGATCTCCACCACCTGGCCGTCGAGCACCTGATGGCCCGGTTTGAGGTAGTCGGGCCACAGGCGGGGAATGTCCACGTTGCCGTAGGTGAGGTAGGCGGGGGTGGGCATGGCGGCGAAGAGGGTGGCGTACTGGGCGCGCACGTTGCGCTCGATGTGCTCGCGCGGGTCGCCGTCGAGGGTGGCCCACAGGCGCGCCGACATGGCCCTGGCCTCGTCGAAGCGCTTGGCCGTGCGCAGGGCGATGAACTCGGCGGCCCGCTCCGCGCCGAACAGGTCGGCGAAGATGCCGTTGGCGTGGTCGTCGTAGTCGATGAAGAGGATCAGGTCGCCCAGGCACACCAGCGCGTCGGCGCCCTCGCCCGCCCGGGCCAGCGCGTCGGCCCTGCCGTGCACGTCACTCACCACGTGGACCCTCATGGGGAAATCCTAGGTGGGACGGCTGCTAGCGTGATGAACGCCCTTCATAACGCTCCCATGACGATGCTACCGGCGCGTAACTTAAGGCGGTAACGTCCAGGCGGTCCCCGTAGAGGAGTTGAAAGTTCGTGCGCGAGTACAGCGTCCCCGTCCTGGTCGATGTGCCTGCCTCAGCAAGCCTGCCCGACACGGTCTTCGACCGGGCCGAGCGGGAGCCCGGCACCGTGATCATGCGCCGCAAGACCGACGACGGCTGGCCCGTCGTGACCGCGGGCGAGTTCCGCGACCAGGTGGTCGAGGTGGCCAGGGGGCTCATCGCGGCCGGGATCGAGCACGGCGACCGGGTCGCGCTGATGTCGCGCACGCGTTACGAGTGGACGCTGATCGACTACGCCCTCTGGTCCGTCGGCGCGGTCACCGTCCCGATCTACGAGACGTCGTCGGTGGAGCAGGTCCGGTGGATCCTGGCCGACAGCGAGGCCAAGGCGGCCTTCGTCGAGCTCGACACGCACGAGGAGACCGTCCGCGAGGCCGCGCCCGAGCTGAAGGCCGTCTGGCGGGTCGAGGGGCGGCTCGACGTGGAGGGCGTGCCCGGCTCGGCCGTGGACGAGCGCAGGAAGAAGGTCGTCGCCTCCGACCTGGCCACGATCGTCTACACCTCGGGCACCACCGGCCGTCCCAAGGGCTGCCGGATCACCCACGACAACCTGCTGTTCACCGCTCTCAACGTGCTGCGCGGGCCGCTCGACCGGCTGTTCAGCTCGAAGGATCCGGCGGCGCTGCTGTTCCTGCCGCTCGCGCACATCTTCGCGCGGATGATCCAGGTGGTGCTGGTCGAGGCCGGTGCGATCATGGCGCACACCCCGAACATGAAGAACGTCGCCCCCGACCTCCAGGACTTCAAGCCGACGTTCCTGCTGGGCGTGCCGCGCGTGTTCGAGAAGGTCTACAACGGCGCCGAGCAGAAGGCCGCCGCGGGCGGCAAGGGCAAGATCTTCGCCCGCGCCGTCGACGTGGCGGTGGCCTGGAGCAAGGCCGAGGCGTCCGGCGGCGCGCCGCTCGGCCTGCGGCTGCGTCACATGCTGTTCGACCGGCTGGTCTACGCCAAGCTGCGGGCGGCCACCGGCGGCCGGCTGTCGGCCGCGGTCTCCGGCGGCTCGGCGCTCGGCGACCGGCTCGGCCACTTCTTCCGGGGCGTCGGCATCGAGGTCTTCGAGGGCTACGGCCTGACCGAGACCTCCGCCCCCATCTCGGTCAACATGCCGGGCGCCAACAAGATCGGCACGGTCGGCAAGCCGCTGCCCGGCGTCTCGGTCCGCATCGGCGACGACGGCGAGATCCTGGCCAAGGGCCGCAACGTCTTCGACGGCTACTGGAGGAACGACGCCGCCACCGCCGAGGCGGTCGACGCCGACGGCTGGTACCGCACGGGCGACGTCGGCGAGCTCGACGCCGACGGCTACCTGCGCATCACCGGCCGCAAGAAGGAGATCCTGGTGACGGCCGCGGGCAAGAACGTCGCCCCCGGCCCGCTGGAGGACGCCCTACGCGCTCACCCGCTGGTGTCCCAGGCCATGATCGTCGGCGAGGGCCGTCCCTTCGTCGCCGCGCTGGTCACGCTCGACCCCGAGGCGACGCCCGCCGGCCGCAGCGCGGCCGAGCTGCGCGCCGACCCGGCGATCCTGGCGCAGGTCCAGGAGGCCGTCGACCGGGCCAACGGCATGGTGTCGAAGGCCGAGCAGATCAAGAAGTTCACGATCCTCGAAACCGACCTCACCGAGGAGAGCGGCCACCTGACGCCGACGCTGAAGGTCAAGCGCAACCTGGTGATGCGCGACTACGCCAAGGAGATCGACGAGCTCTACGGCCACTAGCTAGGCGCGCTCGGGCCAGACGAGGCCCTGATCGGTCCAGATGACGCCCTTGTTGCGGCAGAGGCAGAAGGGGTGGCCGACGGGGTCGGTGTAGACGCGCCAGCCGTAGCCGTCGGGGCCGACGGAATCCTGCCGCAGCGACGCGCCGAGGGCCAGGACGCGGATCTGTTCGGCCTCGATGTCGTCGACCTCGAAGTCGAGGTGGAACTGCTTGGGGTGCTCGCTGTCGGGCCACTGCGGGGCGCGGTAGTCCGCCACCGGGTTGAAGGCCAGCTCGATCTCGCCGAACTGGATGCCGGCCCAGTTCGCGTGGCTGCCGTCCTTGATCGGGCGGCCCGTCACCTCGGCGTAGAAGGCCGCCAGTTTCATCGCATCCGGGCAGTCGATGATGAAGTCGGTGAATCGCAGCATCCCGCGATCCTGTCACAAGGTCGCATGAGCCGGACTTCGGGACAGGCCCAGGCCGTCAGGCGGCTCCGGCCAGGTCACCGGCCAGGTCACCGGCCCGCTCGGTCGCGGTCAGGATCGCGGCCAGGGCCTGGCGGGTGGCCTGGAGCTCGGCCATCTGCTCGTCCAGGTCGGTGAGCCGGCCGCGGAGCCGGCCCAGGGTGCACGCGTCCAGCACCTCGCCGGAGCCGGAGGCGCACGGGAGCACGTCCTTGATCACTTTGGTCGGCAGGCCCGCGGCGAGCAGCGTGCGGATGCGCCGGACCACGACGGGTGCGTCCGTTCCGTAGCGCCGGTGACCGCCGTCGGCCCGGTACGAGGTCAGCAGCCCCTGCTCCTCGTAGTAGCGCAGCAGCCGGGGGCTGACCCCGGTCTCCGCGGAGAGCGCGCCGATCTTCATGTGATGCTCCTCACACCCGCTTGCATCTCACATCGATGTGAGCTTCTAGCGTGACGTCCATGAGAGAAATTCCTCGCGAAACTGTACAGACGTTCACCATTGGCGGAGACCTGGAGGTGCGCCGGATCGGCTACGGGTCGATGCGGCTGGCCGACGCCCCCGACCCCGCGCGCTCGGCGCTGGAGGCGCCCATCTGGGAGGCGCCGGTGGACCGGGCGGGCGCCGTGGCCGTGTTGCGCCGGGCGGCCGAGCTGGGCGTGAACCTCTTCGACACCGCCGACTCCTACGCGCTCGGCGCCAACGAGGAGCTGATCGCCGAGGCGCTGCACCCGTACGGGGACGGCGTGGCGGTGGCCACCAAGATCGGTGTGCTGCGGCCCTCGCCCGCCGAATGGGTGCCGCTCGGCCATCCGGCCTATCTGCGCCAGCAGGCCGAGCTGAGCCTGCGCCGGCTGCGGGTGGAGCGCATCGACCTGCTCCAGCTGCACCGCCTGGACCCGGCCTACCCGCTCGCCGACCAGATCGGCGCGCTCAAGCAGCTCAGGGACGAGGGCAAGGTCCGGCACATCGGCCTGTCGGAGGTGAGCACCGAGGAGCTGCGCCAGGCGGCGGAGATCACGCCGATCGCGGCCGTGCAGAACATGTACAACCTGGCCACCCGGCAGCACGAGGACGTCGTGGACCACGCCACCGCGCACGGCATCGCGTTCCTGCCCTTCTTCCCGATCGCGGCGGGCTCCCACGCCGGGCCCGGCACGCCGCTGGCGGCGGTGGCGGCCGAGATCGGCGTCACCCCGGCCCAGGCGTCGCTGGCCTGGCTGCTGCGCCGCTCCCCCACGGTGATCCCGATCCCGGGCACCTCCTCGATCGGCCACCTGGAGGAGAATGTGGCGTCGCTGTCGGTCGAGCTCTCCGACGAGCAGTACGACCGGCTGTCGGCGGCGGTCGCTTGAGGCCGCCGTCCGGAAGCGGGGGCGTGACGCGGCCCCTCACCCCGTGACGGGCCTCATCTTCGTGACGGCCTCATCTTCGTGACGGCCTCATCTCGTGACGGGCCTCATCCCGTGACGGGCCGCGCCTCCGCCAGGACGAGCCGGCCCGCCCGTTCCGACAGAGCCTGCCTGGCCGCCTGCGGCAGGCCGGTGTCGGAGACGACCACGTCGGCCTCGTCGAGCTGGGCGATCGTGCTGATGCCGACGGTCCCCCACTTGGTGTGGTCGGCCAGCACCACCAGCCTGGAGGCCGCCTCGACCAGCGCGCGGTCCGTCTCGGCCTCCATCATGTTCGGCGTGGTGAAGCCCGTCCTCGCGGTCATGCCGTGCACGCCCAGGAAGAGCAGGTCCACGTTGAGCCGGCGGATCGCGGCGACCGCGACCGGGCCCACGAGGGCGTCGGAAGGGGTGCGTACGCCGCCGGTGAGCACGACCGTCTGGTCGGGGCGGCCGGCGTGCTGGAAGACGTCGGCGACGCGGACGGAGTTCGTCACGACGGTCAGGCCGGGGACCTGGCCCAGGTGGTGGGCGAGCGTCCAGGTCGTGGTGCCGGCCGACAGGGCCACGGCCGTGCCGGGGCGTACGAGCGCGGCGGCGTGCCCGGCGATGGCCCGCTTCTCCTCCTCCTGCTGCACGGACTTGGCGGCGAAGCCGGGCTCGTTCGTGGCGCCGATGGTGGTCGCGCCGCCGTGCACCTTGGCCAGCAGGCCGCGCTCGGCCAGCAGCTCCAGGTCACGCCGGATCGTGATGTCGGAGACGCCGAACGCGCGCACCAGGTCCACGACCCTGACGCCGCCGTTCTGCCGGACGAGGTCCAGGATCGCCTGCTGACGCTGCGGGGCGAGCATCGCATCACCAGATCCCAACAGGTTCCGACACAATCCCTTTCGCATCATGACATGACACCGACCTGGTGAATGCGTCGAAAACGCCATGAAACAGTGCGTTGACAGCGGTCGGGCTTCGTCTTTCGATGAATGGGTGTGAGCGAACTCGGGGGAATCTGAAGGGTCCGGCAAGGAGGAACCACCATGGACCGACACATGCCGATCTCCCGTCGCCGTCTACTCCTCGGAACCGCCGCGTTCGGCGTGCCCGCCGTGCTCGTCGGGTGCGGGTCCGGCAGCCCCTCCACCGGGCCGGGCAGGTCGTCCGGCGGCGGGACGGGCACGGTCACGATCGGCTCGAACGCCTCCGACGAGGTGCCCAAGAAGGCCCTGGAGACCGTGCTGAAGGGCTTCACCCAGGGCGTCCCGAAGGTCAACACGGTCGACCACAACACGTTCCAGGAGAACATCAACCGCTATCTCAAGGGCACGCCCGACGACGTGTTCACCTGGTTCGCCGGTTACCGGATGCGCTTCTTCGCCGAGCAGGGCCTGGCGACCGACATCTCGGACGTGTGGCGGGAGATCGGCGGCGACTACACGCAGGCGTTCAAGGACCAGTCCACCGGCACCGACGGCAAGCAGTACTTCGTGCCGTTCACCTACTACCCGTGGGCCGTCTTCTACCGCAGGAGCCTGTGGCGGGCCAAGGGGTACGAGCCCCCGCGGACCCTGGACGAGTTCACCGCCCTGGCCAGGAGGATGAAGGCCGACGGGCTGGTCCCGATCGCGTTCGCCGACAAGGACGGCTGGCCGGCGATGGGCACGTTCGACATCCTGAACATGCGCACGAACGGCTACGACTTCCACATCTCGCTCATGGCCGGCAAGGAGTCCTGGACCGACCCCCGGGTCAGGCGGGTCTTCGACACCTGGCGGGGGCTGATGGAGTACCACCAGCCGGCCGCGCTCGGGCGTACCTGGCAGGAGGCCGGGCAGTCGCTCGCGCAGAAGAAGACCGGCATGATGTTGCTCGGCATGTTCGTCGCCCAGCAGTTCCCCGAGGCCGACCGCGACGACATCGACTTCTTCACCTTCCCCGAGATCGACCCCGCCCACGGCACCGACTCGATCGACGCCCCCATCGACGGCTACATGATCTCGGCCAAGGCCAGGAACGTGGACGGCGCCAAGGCCCTGCTCAAGCACCTGGCCAAGGGCTCGTCCCAGAACGAGGCGACCAAGCTGGACCCGGGCACGCTGGCGTCCAGCTCCAAGGCCGACACCAGCGGCTACAGCGCCCTGCAGAAGCGCGGCGCCGAACTGGTCTCCCAGGCCACCCACCTGGCGCAGTTCCTCGACCGCGACACCCGGCCGGACTTCGCCTCCACCGTGATGATCCCGTCCCTGCAGGCGTTCGTCGGCGCGCCGGACGAGATCGACTCCCTGCTGGCGAGCATCGAGAAGCAGAAGGCCAACATCTTCCGCTGATGACCGTCAAAACCCGTCGCTACTCCGCCCGGGACGTGACCGTGCTGGTCATCGGGCTGGGGATGGCCGTCATCGTCAACGTGGGCCTCATCTGGGGGCCCGCGCTGGCCTCCGTCGCGCTGTCCGGCACCGACTGGAACGGCATCGGGCCGATCGAGTGGGTGGGCGGGCGCAACTACCACGACCTGGCCACCGCGTACCCGCCGTTCTGGTCGGCGGTGCGCAACAACGTGTTGTGGCTGGGCTTCCTGGGGCTGGTCGCGACGCCGTTCGGGCTGTTCTGCGCGGTGCTGCTGGACCGGCGGCTGCGGTGGTCGCGGGTCTACCAGAGCGCGCTCTACCTGCCGGTCGTGTTGTCGCTGGCCGTGGTGGGCTTCATCGCGCAGCTCGTCTACTCCTCCGACTACGGCGTGCTGAACGCGGTCACCGGCCTGACCGTGGACTGGCTGGGCGACCGTTCGATCAACATCTGGGTCGTGATGGTCGCGGCCGGCTGGCGGCACGTCGGCTACGTCATGATCATCTATCTGGCCGGGCTCAAGGCGGTGGACCCGGCGCTGAAGGAGGCCGCCGCCATCGACGGGGCCACCGAGGCGCAGGCCTTCTTCCGCGTGGTGTTCCCGACGCTGCGGCCGGTCAACGTGATCGTGCTGGTCATCACCGTGATCGAGGCGCTGCGCGCGTTCGACGTCGTCTACGCCGTCAACAAGGGCAGGAACGGCCTGGAGCTGCTGTCGGTGCTGGTCACCGAGAACATCGTGGGCGAGGCCGGCCGCATCGGCTTCGGCTCGGCCATCGCCGTGATCCTGCTGGTGATCTCGCTGGGGTTCATCGTCACGTACCTGTCGCAGCTGTTCAAGGAGGAGCGATGACGCTCACCGCGCCCGCCGACGCTCCCCCGGCCCAGGACCGGCGGGCGCCCGCGCGCCGGCCCGTGCGGCCGCTGCGGATCCTGCTGCACGCCTTCCTCGCGCTGGTCGCGCTGGGCTGGATCCTGCCGCTGGCCCTGTCGGTCTACGCCTCGCTGCGGCCGTACGAGGAGACGGCCCGGCTGGGCTACCTGTCGGTGCCCGAGCACCTCACGCTCGGCTACTACGCCGAGGCGTGGAGCCAGGCCGAGCTGCCCCGCTACTACCTGAACACACTGATCATCGTCGTCCCCGGGGTGCTGGTCACGCTGGCGCTGGCCTCGTTCACGGCGTTCGCCGTCGCGCGGGTGCGCGTCCCCGGGCGCAAGGCGCTGCTGATCGTGTTCACCGCCGGGAACCTGATGCCGCCGCAGGTGCTCATCACCCCGCTGTACACCCTCTACACGCTGGTGCCGCTGCCCGCCTGGCTGTCGGACTCTCAGTCGCTCTACGACTCCTACCTCGGGCTGATCCTCATCCACATGGCGTTCCAGTTCGGCTTCTGCGTCTTCGTCATCGCGAACTTCATGCGGACGATCCCGGAGGAGATCACCGAGGCGGCGCTCGTGGACGGCGCGAGCGTGTGGAAGCGCTACTGGCGGCTCACGCTGCCGCTGTGCAGGCCGGTGCTGGCGGCGCTGGCCACCCTGGAGTTCACCTGGATGTACAACGACTTCCTGTGGGCGCTGGTGCTGATGTCCTCGGGCGACAAGCTGCCGGTGACCTCGGCGCTGAACAACCTGCGCGGCCAGTTCTTCACCGACTACAACCTGCTGGCGGCCGGGTCCCTGCTGGTGGCGCTGCCCACGCTGATCGTCTTCCAGCTCCTGCACAAGCAGTTCGTCGCCGGGCTCACGCTGGGCTCGACCAAGGGCTAGGCGGGCCGGAGCAGGGCGTGGAAGCGGGTGGCCACCTGCTCCCACGTCCACTCGCGGGTGATCCAGTCGCGGCCGCCGGCGCCCATCTTGCGCGCCCGCGCGGGGTCGGAGAGCAGGTCGACGAGGGCCTGGGCGACGTCCGCGACGTCCGCGCCGTCCACGACGAGGCCGGTCTCCCCGGGCCGTACGGCGTCCGGCGCGCCGCCGGAGTTGCCCGCGACCACCGGCAGGCCGGTCGCCGACGCCTCCAGGAAGACGATCCCGAGACCCTCGACGTCCACGCCGTTCCAGCGGGTGCGGCAGGGCATCGCGAAGACGTCGGCCGCCGCGTAGTAGCCGGGCAGGCTCGCGGCGGGGACCGTGCCGGTGAACCTGATCGACTCGTGCCCGCCCGCCAGGCGCTCCAGCCGCGACCGGTACGGGCCGCCGCCCACGAGCAGCAGCACCGCGTCCGGCACCGCGCGCAGCACCCGGGGCCAGGCCCGGATGAGCTGGTCCTGGCCCTTGCGCGGGACCAGCCGGGACACGCAGGCCACCACCGGCCGGCCGTCGAGGCCCAGCGCCGCCTTGGCGGCCCGGGGGTGGAACTGGTCGACGTCGACGCCGGGCGCCAGGCGTACGAGCTTGTGCGCGGGGATCGCCGCGGCCAGCCGCTCGCGCGTGTAGTCGCCCAGGTAGGTCACCACGTCGGCGTGCGCGCCGATCCTGCGCAGCACCGAGCGGAAGCCCGGCGCGCCCGCCCACGACGCCTCGTGGCCGTGGGTGAGCATCACCACCCGCCGCGCGCCCGCCGCGCGCAGGCGGGGCGCGAGCAGGCCGAGCGGCGCGGCCGCGCCGAAGACCACGGTCTCGGCGCGGTGCTCGGCCACCAGCCCGGCCGCCCTGCGCGCGACGGCCGGAGTGGGCAGCATCAGCCGCGTCGGGTGCCGCACGACCCGGTACGGCTGACGCCGGTCGAACTCCTCGCATCCCGGCCAGGCGGGGGCGTAGACGGTCACCCCCGGCGTGCGGAGCGCGAGTCCGTGCACGAACGACTGGATGCCGCCCGGCCTGGGCGGGAAGTCGTTCGTCACGAAGACCACGTCGGTCACGGTTCTGGGACGCCGTTCAGTCTCGCCCACGAGCGGGCCAGGGCGATGCGCTCGGGGCTGGAGGGATGGGAGGCATAGAGCACATATTCCACCGCATCCGGCGACAAGTCGGAAATGTTGGTTATGGCGAGGCGTTTCTGCATCGCGACGAACGTGGCCGGATCCCTGGTGAGGTCGAGGGCGTGCACGTCGGCCCGCGCCTCCACGTGCCGCGTGATCAGGTTCTGGGCCGGGTCGGAGACCAGCGAGGCCAGCGTCATCAGCCCCATGAGCACGCCGATCGCGCGCGGGTCGGCCACCGAGGCGATCCCCGTACGCCGCCGCAGCGGGCCCACCAGCAGGAACAGGCCGATCGTGCCGAAGGCGGCCAGCAGGCCGCCGAGCAGCGTGCCGTCGAGCACGTCGGCGTGCTTGGCGTGGCCCAGCTCGTGCGCGACCACCAGCTCGACCTCCGACTCCGGCGCCTTGAGCAACGTGTCGTAGACGACGATCCGGCGCGTGGCCCCGAAGCCCGACACGTACGCGTTGAGCGCCGTGGTACGCCGCGAGGCATCGGCGACCAGCACGTCCTCGACCGGGACGCCGTCCCGCTCGGCCATGGCCAGCAGCTCCGACCGCAGCGAGCCCTGCGGCATGGAGGTGAAGTCGTTGAACAGCGGCTCGAACACCACCGGGTAGACGTACGACACCCCCAGGGTGAGCGCGAACGCGCCCACGGCGGCCGGGATCCACCAGCGGCGCACCTTGCGCGCCAGCGCCACGAGGGCGAGCAGCATGACGGCCGTCAGCAGCACGCTGACGCCGGTGTTCTTGAGCCGGTCGGCGGTCCAGCCCGCCCAGTCCTGGGTGGACAGGCCGTAGTCGCGCAGGATCGTCTCGAACCACATGCCGAGCGGCCACCTCAGCACCTCGGTGATCGCGGTGAGCACCACCACGCCGAGGACCACCCGCACCCACCACGGGCCCCTGAGCACGCCCAGCACCTTGGCCGCGAACGGCGTCAGGACCAGCAGCCCGGCGAACAGGACCGTGAGACCGAGCGAGATGTAGCCGGGCAGGGTGGTGGCCGCGTCGAACGCCTGCGCCCTGGCGATCTGGGCGGCGCTGAAGTCGCGGGCGGGGTCGGGGGCGACGGCGGGCGCGCCCGCCGCCAGGACCCGCCAGGGGGTGGTGAACGCGGCCACGGCCAGGATCACGCCGCCGACCAGGGCGAGGGCGGCGCCGGCCGCGCGCCTGGAGCGGGACTCCGCGCGTTGCCGTTCCCGGGCGATCAGGTGCTCCGCCGTTCCCGTCAGCTTGCCGGGCCGGGGACGGGGCTCGGCGTCGTCGGCGTTCTCGGCGGCGGGGGCGTCCTCGGTGTCCTCGGCGAGGGGGGTGGCGGGGTCGCCGTTGCGCTTGCCGCGGCCCTTGCCCTTGCCTCCGCCCTTGCCTCCGCCTTTGCCGCCCTTGCCCTTGCCGCGGCCTTTGCCGCCCTTGCCCGGGTCGTCCGTGTGCTCGTCGGGGTTCTCGGGGCCCTTCCCGGAGCCGTCCGAGCCCTCGGCGGCGGGGGCGCCGGCGCGGGTCGCGTGGGGGCGGTCGTCGGGGGTGGGGGGCTGGGGGTGACGGGGGTCCTCGGTGTCGGGGTCGGCGTCCGCGTCGGGGCGGGCGTCCGGGTCGTCCGGGTCGTCCGGGTCGTCGGGGTGTCCCGGGGATTCCGGGGGCTCGTTCGTGCCGGACGGCTCCGGCGGTCCACCGTCGCCGGGCCGGTCACCGCCGTCGTCCCTGACGGCCACACCGCCGCCGTGCGCCGCCGCGACCGCCGTGCCGGGCTCGTCGGCCCCTCCGGCGACCGCTCCGGCGGGCTCGTCCCCTTCCCGGGGCGGGTCGTTCCGCTCGCTCATCTGCCTCCCCTTCACGCGAGCTGCTCTCGTACGTACTCGCGCCACCGTGCCGCCAGCGTCTCGGCGGTGAGCCCCACGGAGGCGAGCGCCTGATCGACGCCGGCCACGCGGGCATCACGGTAGAGCCGTACCAGGGTCCCGTCACCGAACCGGTCTGCGAGGAAGCGACACGCCATCCAGGCCTCCTGGTACGCCCGCGCGAGCCGTCCTGGATCGGCGGCCGTGGGGGCGAAAGCCGCAGGTCCGGGCAACTCGCTCGGCAGCCGGCCGGCCCGTACGTCGGCGGCGAGTTCGGCGGCGGCCGTCCCGACGGGGAGCCCGGCGTCGCGGTAGGCCACGTAGTCGGCGAACCCCTCGTAGAGCCAGACGGGCAGCCGGTCGGTGCCCGCGGCGACGTGGGTGAGCTCATGGGTGAGGACGACGTCGCGTCCCGTGGGGGTGAGCCGCGCGAAGGAGCCCGGCACGATGATCACCCTGGCGCCGTCGGCCACCGCGGCCAACCCGTCCAGCGGGCCCGTGCCCGCCAGCCCGGCCGCCTCGGCGTCGGAGTCCGGCACGACGACCAGCGCGCGTACCGGCCGGCCGAGCACCGCGGACACCCGCCGTCCGGCGAGGTCCGCCCGGCGGGCGAGGTCGGCGAGCACGCCGGGGTCGGCGCGGTGCCCCACGACCACGGACCGCGCGCCGCGGGCCACCTGACCGCCGTCGCCCCACAACCCGCGCGCCCCGGCGGGCAGGACGGCGGCGGGCGGCGCGTCGGCGACCACGAGAACCGCCGTCGACAGCAGCAGCACCGAAAGGAGCAGACGCGGACCACGGAGGGACGGACGCACCTGCGAGGACACGGCCCGATGCTAGTCGGCCCAGGACGCTCCCGGCCCTTTCACGAGGCCGGCCCCTTCGCCAGACCGGTCCCTTCAGGAGGCCGGTCCCTTCACGAGGCCGGGCATGCGACAGGCCCCGGCCCGGACCGGGGATGGTCCGGGCGGGGCCCGTTGTCACGCGCCGGGACGCACCGCGCCGACGAACGACGACTTCCGCCATCCGCCCAGTTTGTCGATGCGCACCCGTTCGCCGGTCCGCGGCGAATGGACCATCTTGCCGTGGCCGACATACATGCCGACGTGGCCCAGCCCGTTGAAGAACATCAGGTCGCCCGGCTTGAGATTGCGCCAGGAGACCTTGCGCTCGATGCGGGCGAACTGGCTGTTCGTCACGCGCGGGAGTCGCACTCCGGCCTTCTTCCAGGCGTACTGGACGAGTCCGGAGCAGTCGAACGCACCAGGGCCCGTGGCCCCGTACCGGTACGGGTCGCCGACCTGATGCTTGGCGACGGCGACGGCCCTGCGGGCCTTCGACGCCTGCCGCGCGGCCTTCGCCGACTTGGCGGACCTGGCGGTCTTCGCCGACTTGGCCGACTTCGCAGTGGCCGCCTTGGCGGTGCTGGACACCGCGGTGAGCCTGGCGGCCGATTCGCTCACCGTCTGCGCCTCGGCCGGCACGGCATGGAGAGCCGCACCTCCGGCCGTCACGGTCATCGTGAGTGCGACGCCCCTCAGGGCAAGACGGGACAGACGGGGGTTATGCAGGGAGGTAGACAGGATTTCTCCTTGTGTCTTCCACGAACGCCTACCGGGTTAGCTGACGGATTCGGGCCTGGAAGTCGCCCTACGGCGCGATGACGCGCCGATTCACCCCTGATCCCGGGGGATTACGGGATCTTTGGGTCCCCGGCTCCGTGCCTCCTGGCTGCACGGACTCGGCAGGTCGCCGCCCGATGGTTGTCTCTGCATAGGGATATCGGCGGCGACCGATGGATTTTCATCTGGTCCGCATCGGGGGTTCCGATGTCGATCCGCGGTGCGCATGGCTTGCTGACCGCGACGCCAGAAACTACGCGGAGGGGTCAAGATTTGGCAAAGGGAGACACCGGCTGTAAAGATCAGATAAAGGTGGGAGTAAAGGGGGAAATCCCTGCTGGAGCAGCGGGTTCCGTTACCACTTTGTGACCCTTCTCACACTTCGCGGCACACCCGATTGTCAGGACTCTTTCGCCCCGTTTGTCCCTTTCACCCCAGGGGCCGCGGACAGCCCGAAGCCGCCCGCGATTCCGGTCGCCGGGCGGTCAGGGGGCGGGTCAGGGGCGGATGGCTCCGACCAGGGGGCGGCGGTAGTCGGCGAGGCGGACGACCTTCACGACGTCGCCCGTCTGCGGCGCGTGGACGATCTTGCCTCCGCCCGCGTAGATGCTGACGTGCCCGAGCCCCTCGCTGAAGATGAGGTCCCCCGGCTGGAGGTCCTTGATGTCCACCTTCCGGCCGGCGCCCCAGGCCCACTGCTGCCACGTCGTACGCGGCAGCGTGACACCGGCCGCGCGCCAGGCGGCCTGGGTCAGCCCTGAGCAGTCGTAGCCGCGCGGGCCCGTGCCCCCGTAGATGTACGGCTTGCCGACCTGGGCGAAGGCGAACTGCAGGACGGCGGCCGCGCTGCCCGAGGCGGGGCCGGTGTACTTGATGCCGGTGCTGTTGGGGTTGCCCGGGTTGTAGGCCCCCAGCTTGTCCAGGAGCTTCTTCTGCTGGCCGACCAGCTTCAGCACCTCGGCCCGCTCCCGCTGGACGGCGTCCCGCTCCTTGTCGGCGTCGGCCAGCGCGGTCTCGGCGTTGTCGCGCTCGGCCTTGAGGCCCTTGTTCTCGCGGTCGAAGGCGGCCAGCTTCTCCAGCCGCTCGCGCGAGAGCTGCCCGGCCATGGCCAGCCCGGCCAGCAGGTTCTCGGGGTTGTCGACCCCGACCATGCCGGGCAGGGAGGTGACGTCCCCGCCCATCTTGTACGAGTCCACCGCCGCCCTGATGATCTCGGCCCGCAGGTCGGCGACCGTCTGCAGCTTGCGCTTGTAGCGGTCGTTCAGCGTGGTGTAGGCGTCCTTGGCCTTCTTGTAGTTCTCGGTCGCCGTGTTGTACCGGTCGACGACCTTGTCGGCCTTGTCGTTGAGCTTCTCGAGCTTGGCCTTGGCCTGTTTGAGAGTGGGCTTGGGATCAGCGAGCGCCGCACCCATCGGGACCGTCATCAGTCCGATCGCGAGACCCGCGGCCACCGTCACCCGGCCAAACCTCACAGCGTCGCCTCCCAGGGATTACACCTGGGGCGAAATAGTACAGAAGTGGCGGGTGGGGTCTCGCCAATAGTGCTAATTCGTAACTTATGCGCGGCCCAGCCGGCGCAGCAGCAGACCGGACGGAACCGGTCTGGCGCCCATGCGGCGGACGGACTCGGCCACCTCGCGGTCGGAGGAGACGACGGCGATGGCCCGGCCGGGCGGCTCGGCCCGGACGAGCTGGCGGATGAGGTCGTCGGCGATCTCCCCCGGCGCGCTGAACAGCACCCGCACCCCGCGCGGCGCCACCACCTGCACCGGCGCGTTGAGCTCGGCGCCGTCGAAGACCACCGTCACCTCGACCCGGGTCTGGGCGACCAGCCCGCCGAGGCCGGTCATCAGCCGGTTGCGCTGGTCGGCGAGGGTGAGCGTGCCGTAGCCGGTCTTCGTGACGTTGTAGCCGTCGATGATCAGATGGACCTGCGGCAGCGCCAGGAGCTGGTCGAGCAGCTGCGGGTCGTCGTCGGCCAGGGCCCGCGCGGGCACGCCGCGCACCCCCGGACGCTCGCCGGTGCTGGCCGCGACAGAGTCGGCGGGCCTGCTGATCGTGGTGGGCAGCGCCAGCTCCCTGCGCAGCCCGGCCGAGGCGTCCTGGAGGGCGTCGAGCAGCACCCTGACGCGGGCGTCCTCGATGCTGCGGCCCTCGCGGGCGGCCCGGCGGGAGGCTTCGAGCTGCTTCTCCACGTCGGCCGGGCGCTCGCGCAGACGGCGCAGCTCGGCCTCGCCCGCGTTGCCGGCGGTGGAGGCGGCGTGCCGGGCGTCGTCGGCGGCCTGCTCCATCTCCTCGGCCCTGCGGGTGGCGGCCTTGGCCCGCTCGCGGGCGTCGTGGAGCTTGCGCCGCAGGTCGGAGTTCTCGGCGCGGGCCGCCTTGATCTGCTCGCGCAGCCGGTCGGCCTCCTCCTTGGCGGCGGTCTTCTGGGCGGCGAGCTGCTCGCGCAGCCGCGTCACCGCCTCCTCGCGCTCGGACCCCTCGGCCGCCACGGCGGACTGCTCAAGGTCGGCGCGGGCGGTTTCGATCATCTCCGCCCAGCCGGGCGGCCTGGTGAGATAGGCTGCGGCAGCCACCAGCACGGGGTCGGCGGCGGGCGGCACACTGCCCTCGGCCAGCGCGGCGACCAGCTCGGGCCATCCGGCGGCGACTGATTCTGCGACCAGCTCGCGGAACTTCTTGTCGTTCTCCAGTTGCGCGGCGATCGGCGCGCTGCCCAGCTTGGCGCGCTTGCGCGGGTCGAACTTGGCGATGCCGCGCAGCGGCGGCGGCACGGAGACGGCGGGCATCGTGCCGAGAACCTGCGCGGCCAGGTCGACGACATTGAGGCGCACCTGCTCGGGAAGCGGGCGAGACAGGCCTTCACCCGCTGAACTCATCCCACTTGTCCCTTCGTGACATGCCCTTTCAGACAAGGGTACGGCTCTTGCGTACCTGACCGTAACGGTCCCTTGAACCTAGACAAGCGCTTGGTAGGGGGTATACGACTGAGCCGGGGCAGCGGTTCGGCGTGGAGGTGAGCGGTGACGGAACAGATGCGCACGTCCACGCGTGACCTGGAGGAACTGCGCGAGCGGGCGTCCCGCTGGCTGCGCGGCCGGGTCGGCGGGGACGCCACGGTGTCGGAGCTGTCGCGGCCCTCCGGCAACGGCATGTCGAGCGAGACCCTGTTCTTCACCGCCACCTGGGCCGCCGGGACGCGGCGGTGCGTGGCCAGGCTCGCACCTGCGGAGGAAGCCGTCCCGGTGTTCCCCGCCTACGATCTGCGGGCCCAGTTCGAGGTCATGCGGCTGGCCAGGGAGAAAGCTGGGATCCCAGCGCCCAGGCCGCTCTGGTTCGAGCCCGACCCCGCGCCGCTCGGGACGCCGTTCTTCGTCATGGAGCGGGCCGAGGGCGACGTGCCGCCGGACGTCATGCCGTACACGTTCGAAGGCTGGCTGCACGACGCCGCCCCCGGCGACCGGCGGCGGCTGCAGGACGCGAGCGTCGGGCTCATGGCGGCGCTACACGAGACGCCGTACACCGGACGGGACGTCGAGGTGCTCGGCCCGCTCGCCCCGGGCGGCACGGACGGCCTGCGCGCGCACGTCGAGGCCCAGCGCGCCTACTACCGGTGGGCGCACGGCGCGCGGCCCATCCCCGTGCTGGAGCGGGCCTTCGACTGGCTCGGCTCACACTGGCCGGACGACCCCGGCCCCGACGTCCTGACCTGGGGCGACGCCAGGATCGGCAACGTGATGTACCGCGATTTCACGCCGGTGGCGGTGCTCGACTGGGAGATGGCCGCCGTGGGCCCGCGCGAGCTGGACGTCTCCTGGATGATCTTCCTGCACCGCTTCTTCCAGGACCTCGCGGTGACGATGGGCCTGCCCGGCATGCCGGACTTCATGCGCCGCGACGACGTATGCCAGAAATATCGTGAAATAACTGGCTACGAGCCCCGCGACCTCGACTTCTACGAGATGTACGCCGCCCTCCGCCACGGCATCATCATGGCCCGGGTGTGGCAGCGCAGGATCCACTTCGGCGAGCAGCCCATGCCGGACGACCCCGACGACCTGGTGCTCCACCGGGCCGCCATCGAGGAGCTGCTCACCCGCTAGCGTCGTAGACCAGCAGCGCGATCTGCACCCGGTTGTTCAGGTCGAGCTTGGTCAGGATGCGCGAGACGTGCGCCTTGACCGTGGGCACGCTCATGAACAGCTCCCGCCCGATCTCGGCGTTCGACCTGCCCTGCCCCACGGCCAGCGCGACCTCGCGCTCCCGCTCGCTCAGCCGTCCGAGCAGCCCGCGCGCCCGCTCGGTGCGGTCGCGCCCGCCCCCGTCGGACACGTGCGAGATGAGCTGCCGGGTCACCGCCGGCGACAGGATCGGCTCCCCCGCGGCCACCCGCCTGAGGGCGCCGACCAGGTCGCCGGGCGGGATGTCCTTCAGCAGGAACCCGGCCGCCCCCGCGCGCAGCGCCCGCACGACCTGGGCGTCGGCGTGGAACGTGGTCAGCACCACGACCTCGGGCGGCGAAGCGGTGCGGCGCAGCGCCTCGGTCGCGGTGAGCCCGTCGACGCCCGGCATGCGGATGTCCATCAGGACGATGTGCGGCCGGTGCTCGGCCACCCGCGACGGCACCTCGGCCCCGTCGGCCGCCTCGCCCACGATCTCGATGTCCGCGGCCCCGCCCAGGATCATCGACAGCCCGGCCCGCACCATCGCGTCGTCATCCACGATCAGCACCTTGATCGGCGCGTCCATCGGCCCTCCGTCGTTCAACGTCCGTCCCCGTCCTTGTTCCCCGGCCACGGCAGCCAGGCGCGCACCCGGAACTCGCCGTCGGTCACGCCGTGCTCCAGCCGGCCGCCGGCCAGCTCGGCCCGTTCGGTCAGCCCGATGAGCCCGGCGCCCGCCCCCGGCATGCGCGGCCCGTGCCGCGACCACACCGGGTTGCGCACCTCGGCCGAGACCCCCTCGGCCGGCTCCCCCGCCACCGCCACGGCCACCGGCGCGCCGCCCGCGTGCTTGCGCGCGTTGGTGAGGGCCTCCTGCACGATGCGGTAGACGTTGCGGCCCACCCCGGCCGGGACGCCGTCGGCGGCGCCCAGGTCGAGGCGCACGTCCATGCCGGCCTGGCGGCACTCCTCGACCAGCGCGGGCAGGTCGGCGAGCGTCGGCTGCGGCCGGTCGGGCACCGGGTCGGCGGCCCCCGGCGGGGTGTGGCGGAGCACGCCGATCACCTCGCGCAGGTCCTGGAGCGCCAGGTGGGCGTTGCTCCTGATCGCCCCGGCGGCCCTGGCGACGTCCTCGGCGGGCGCGTCGGGACGGAACTCCAGCGCCCCGGCGTGCAGGCTGAGCATCGAGATGCGGTGGGCCAGCACGTCGTGCATCTCGCGGGCGATGCGCTCGCGTTCGAGCCGCTTGGCGTCCTCGGCGGCGGTCTCGGCCCGCTGCCTGAGCGACCAGACGAGCTGCCGCCTGGCACGGATGACGATGCCCCAGGCGTAGATGGTCAGCACGATCGTGACCCCGAACGCCGCCCCCCACAGCGGCGTCAGGTCCTCCTGGGGCCGCAGCAGCACGTACGGGGCCAGGGTGACCAGCGCCAGCAGCGTGACCGGCCCCGACACCTTGAACGGCCGGTGCACCGCCACGGTGAACAGCGCCACCAGCGAGGCCCCGCCGACCAGCTCCAGATAGGACGACAGCAGGATCGTCACCAGCGCGAACCCCACCGGCCAGCGCCGCCGCAGCCACACCCCCGCGCACGCCAGCGCCCCGACGATCTGCTCGACGGCCAGCAGCGGCTCTGGCTCGTTCCGGATCTCCTCCAGGCTGACGAACGTCACGCCGCAGGCCAGCAGGAACAGCGCGATGTCGGAGACCCAGTCGAGGGTCGAGCGCCGCATCCGGCCCCCGCGCCCGTCGCCGAGCAGCGTGGACGGCAACGCCCACCGGTATTCCAGGGCCGGATCGCCCTCCCCCGCAGTTCCCTCACATTCGTCGAGGTTATGCCCTGCGCGGGAGCCGGCGACAGCGACCAAAGTCGATGTCGCCGCAGACCGATGGCCGAGGCGGGCGGGCCGCCGCGGCGGCGAGTGTGGAGGGCATGAAAGCGGTGCTGGAGGCGTTCGGCTGGCTGCTGGTCCTGCAGGGGATCGGCGGCCTGATCAACACCCTGTTCGGCTGGTGGCGGTGGGCGCACGGCCTGCTCGTGGTCAACGTGCTGCCCTTCCTCGACGGTTACGAGGTCTTCGCGGCCGTCGTGATCGGGGTGCTCGGGTTCGCGCTGCTCGCGGTGGCCGGCGCGGTCGGCAGGACGGCCGGCCGGGCGGAGGAGGGGCGATGAGCGGGACCGCGCTGCGACCGCCGCGGCACCGTCCCGACCGCCGGGCGGTGGCGTGGTGGACGGTGCAGTGGCTCGTCCTCACGGTCCCCGTGGCGGCGGCGGCCGTGGGCGCGTACCTGGTGTTCACGCCGCGTACGCCGGGGCTTGGGGTGGCGGCGGGGGCGTTCGCGGCGGCGTGCCTGCTGGTGGCGCTGGCCGAGCCGCGGGCGGCCTACCGGGTGCAGCGGTGGGAGGTCACCGAGGAGGCGGTCTACGTGCGCCAGGGGTGGCTGACGCACACGTGGAAGGTGGCGCCGATGTCGCGGATCCAGCGGGTCGACACCGAGCGGGGGCCGGTGCAGCGGCTGTTCGGGCTGGCCGACGTCACGGTGACCACCGCCTCCTCCGCCGGAGCCGTCAGGATCACGGCGCTGGACCACCGGCTCGCCGCCGACCTGGCCGAACGGCTCACCGCGCGCACCCAGGCGACGCCCGGGGACGCGACGTGACCGGCTGGCAGCCGCTGTCGGGCCGGGGCCTGTGGAACGCGGCCGCCAGGTCGCTGGCGTTCGTGGCCGGCGCCGTGGCCGCGCTGGCGCGGTTCCTGGTGGGCCAGGACTGGGAACCGGGCGGCGTCGTCGCGGCGTGCGCGGGGGCCGCCGTGCTGATCGTGGCGGGGGCGGTGGCCTACGAGGCGGCCCGGCTGCGGACGACCGCCTGGCGGCTCACCTCCGACCGGCTCGAACTGCGCTCGGGCGTGACCGTCCGGCAGCACCGCTCGGTCCCGCTGGACCGGGTGCGCAGCGTGGACCTGCGCGCCGATCCGGTGCGCCGGGCGTTCGGCCTGACCGTGGTCAAGGTCGGCACGGGCGAACGCGCGGCCGAGGGCTCGGAGCTGGTGCTGGACGCCCTCGACCGGCACTCGGCCGAGATGCTGCGCCGCACGCTGCTGCGCCAGGACGCGCCCGCGCCCGAGGACGGCCCCCTCGCCGAGCTGCGCTGGTCGTGGATCCGGTACGCGCCCCTGTCGATCTGGACGTTCACCGGGGCGGCGGTGGTCCTGGGCGCGGCCTACAAGGGGCTCGGCGCCGTCGGGCTCAAGGACTTCACCGACCGGACTGCGATCGGCCTGTGGGGCTGGGTGAGCGCGCAGCCGTGGCTCGCGGTCCCGCTGGTCCTGGCGCTCAACGCGGCCGTCGGCGCGCTCGGCGCGTTCCTGCTGTACGCCGAGTCCTGGGGCCGCTACCGCCTGGAACGCGAACCCGGCCGGCTCCGGCTGCGCCGCGGGCTGCTGACCACGCGTTCGCTGACCCTGGAGGAACGGCGGCTGCGCGGCGTCGAGATCAGCGAACCGCTGCTGCTGCGGCTGGGCGGCGGCGCCCGGGTCAAGGCCGTCGCGACCGGCCTGGCCAGGACGGAGGACGAGACCGAGGACGTGGCCGCCCTCACCCCGCCGCTCCCCCGCGCCGAGGCCGCCCGCGTCGCCGCCGCGATCGCGAACACGACGGCCGACGCCGGAGCCGGGGCGGGCGCCGGCGCGAGGGGCGGCGTGGGGATCGGCGTGGGGATCGGCGTGGGGATCGGCGCGGCGGGCACGTCGTTGACCGCGCATCCGGCGGCGGCCGGGCGGCGGCGGGTCGTGCGGGCGCTGGCGGCCACGCTCGTGCTGGCGGCGGGCGCGGGGCTCGCCTGGTGGCTGCTGCCCGCGTCGTGGCCGCGCGCGTGGGTGTGGGCGGCGCCCGTCCTGGCGCTCCCGGCGGGGTTGTGGCTGGCCGCCGAGAGCCGGCGCGGTCTCGGTCACGCGCTGGGCCCGCGGCACCTGGTCATGCGGCGCGGCGCGCTGGTCCGCCGTACGGTGGCGCTGGACCGGGCCGGCATCACCGGCTGGACGTTCCGGCAGTCGTTCTTCCAGCGGCGCTCGGGCCTGCTGACCGTCTCGGCCTGCACGGCCGCGGGCGGCGGCCACTACGAGGTGCTGGACGTGGGCCGCGGCGACGGGCTCGACCTGGCGGCGCGGGCGGTGCCGGGGCTGCTGGAGCCGTTCCTGACCGGCGGCCCGCACGGCGGGCGGCAGGCCGCGTGATCCACCACGGCTGCCCATGCCCCTGTAGCGGACAAGCGTGATCGCGCGGCCCGGCGGCTTGCTTGTCAATAACGCTATTTGTCGCGCTTGCAACCGAGTTGCAGCCCTGTTGACCGTTGACGTAGATCGCCTGCCGGGAGGATGATCCCCGCGTGGTGCCAGGACCGGCGTTGTCGTGCCGCGCGCTGAGTTGCCGCGCCGGCGGACGTACGATCATCGAAGACCTCACCCTCGAGCTGGCTCCGGGTGAGCGGGTGGCGCTGATGGGCCCGTCGGGCTCGGGCAAGACCACCCTGCTCACCACGCTGGCCGGGCTGCTGCCCCCGGCCGGGGGCCGGGTGATGGTCAGGGGCGTGCCCCTCGACGAGCAGCCCGCCCTGCGCGCCGAGCTGGCGCTGGTCTTCCAGTCCTACGGCCTGCTCAGCCTGCTGACGGCCGCCGAGAACGTCGAGGTCGCCCTGCGGGCCGCGGGCCGCGCGCCGAAGGAGGCCGTCGGCCTGGCCGCGGCGGCGCTGGCGCGGGTGGGCGTGGCCAAGTTCGCCGACCATCTGGTCGAGGAGCTGTCCGGCGGCCAGCAGCAGCGGGTGGCGGTGGCCAGGGCGCTGGCGCTGCGGCCGCGGGTGCTGCTGGCCGACGAGCCGACGGCCGAGCAGGACGCCACGCATCGCGCGCTCGTCCTGGACGAGCTGCTCGCGGTGACCGGCGACGGCACCACCCTCGTCCTGGCCACGCACGACCCCGAGGTGGCCGAGCGCTGCGACCGCGTGATCCGGCTGCGCTCGGCCGTGCGCCACCACTCCGGGAGCCGTCCATGAGCGTGGTCCGGTGCGACGGGATCGTGCAGATCTACAAGGCCCAGGACGTCGAGGTCGTCGCCCTGCGCGACGTGGACCTGGTGATCGACGAGGGCGAGACCGTGGCCCTGCTCGGCCCCAGCGGCGCGGGCAAGTCGACCCTGCTCTGGCTGCTGGCCGGCCTGCTGCGCCCGAGCGCCGGCCGCCTCTGGCTGGACGGCACCGACCTGGGCCGGCTCGGCCAGCGCCGCCTCGACCGATTACGCGCCGCCCGCATCGGCGTCATGCTGCAGAACCCCGCGCGCAACCTCATCGGCTACCTCAGCGCCGCCCAGAACGTCGCCTTCGCCCAGCGGGCGGTCCGCCGCGACCGCCGCCGGGCCAGGGACCTGCTGGCCCGCGTCGGCCTGGGCGAGGCCGGCGACCGGCCCGCCGGGCGCATGTCGGGCGGCGAGCAGCAGCGGCTGGCCCTGGCCGTGGCGCTGGCCAACAAGCCCCGGCTGCTGCTCGCCGACGAGCCCACCAGCCAGCTCGACGACGGGACGGGCCGGGCCGTGGTCGAGCTGATCAAGCGGGCCGCCGCCCTCGACGGCACCACGGCCGTCGTGGTCACGCACGACACCACGGTGAGCGAGGCGCTGAGCCGCACGGTGACGATCAGGGACGGCCGGGTCGGCGCGGAGGGCAGGCGCGGGGAGGACTTCGTGGTCGTCGGCAGGGAGGGCGCGGTGCAGGTGCCGCCCGAGTACCACCACCTGCTGCCGCCGGGCTCGATGGCCAGGATCGAGCCCCTGGAGGACGGCCTCGCGCTCAGGAGGGCCGAGTCGTGATCCTGCGCGGCCTGTGGGCACGCCGTGCGTTGTCGCTGATCGTGCTGCTCATCGCGGTCGTGCCGATCGCCTCGGCGGCCGTCGGGCCGATCTACTCGGCCGCCGCCCGCACCACCATCGTCCGCGACGCCCTGCGCGCCGCGCCGGTCGAGGGCCGCGGCTGGCGCTACACCACCCACGACGGCGTCATCGAGGCCAGGCTCACCGGCATGATGGGGAACGCCGGCCTCACCGGCGCGCCGATCTACGGCATGGAGACCACCAGCGGCGGGCTGAACGACCGCCGCTCGTACTCGCTGATGTGGCAGGACGGCCAGTGCGCCCACCTGAAGGTGGTCAAGGGCCGCTGCCCGGCCGCCTCCGGCGAGGTGATGGCCAGCGAGGTGTCCGGTTTCCGGATCGGCCGCCAGGTGCGGCTGGCCTCGCTGGTCCGCGGCGGCTTCGGCGAGGCCAGGCGTACGCCGATGCCGCTGACCGTGGTCGGCGTCTACCGTCCCGGCTCGCCCGACGACCCCTACTGGTTCGGCCGGCCGCTGTTCTCCGCGCCCGGGCCGGCCGCCGCCGAGGACCGGGTGGACCCGCTGTTCACCGTCCCGCAGACCAGGCAGGACAGCTACGCGGTCGCCGGCTCGGGCGACTACGTCAACCCCGCCGACGGCGCGGGCGGCTGGACCGACTACGGCATCGTCTACCTCGACGTCGACCGGCTGACCGGCGCCGACCTCGGCACGCTGGCCGCCGTGCAGGCCGCCGCCGAGGCCGACGGCCGGGGCTCCAAGGACATCGTCTTCTCCCGCGTCGGCGACACGCTCAAGGGCATGACCGCCAACACCGGCTCGCTCGGGGTGCCGACGCTGCTGGTCATCGCCCAGCTCGTCGGGCTCGGCTGGATGTTGTTGTTCCAGACCGTGGGCGACCTGGTCAGGGCGCGCGGCCCGGAGATCGCGCTGGCCCGGCTGCGCGGTCACGGCCGGGCCCGGGTGTGGCGCTTCGCGCTGACCGAGCCGCTGCTGCTGCTGGCCCTGGCCGTCCCGCTCGGGCTGCTGCTCGGACGGGCCGCGGCGGGCGCGGTGATCGCCGCGCTGCTGTCGAAGGGCGTGCCCGTCGAGTTCCCCCCGGAGGCCGTGCTGGCGGGCGTGGCGGCCATGCTGGGCGGCGTGCTGGCCGCGGCGTCGGCGGCCTGGCGCACCGCGACACGGCCGGTCACCGAGGAGTGGCGGCGCACCCCGCGCAGATCGGCGCGTGGCTGGCTGCTGGACTCCGTGGTGCTGGCGATCACCGCGATCGGCCTGGTCGAGCTGCTGGCCACGAACGTGATCACCGACGCCTCGCAGCAGAGCTCGGCCGCGATGGCCGTCCCCGGGCTGATCGCGCTCGGCGTGGCGCTGCTGGCCAGCCGGGCGCTGCCGGTGCTGGCCAGGCGGCTGTTCGGGCTGACCAGGCGGCACGGCGGGCTCGGGCCGTTCCTCGCGCTGCGCCAGGTGGCCAGGGGGCCGGTGGCCGCGGGCAGCGTGATCGTGCTGGGGGCGGCGTTCGGGCTGGCCACGTTCGCGGTGTCGGCCTGGAGCGCGACGCAGGGCGACTACCGGCAGACGGCGACGTTCCACAACGGCGCGCCCACCGCCCTGACCATCAGGCCCGTCGAGCCCACCAGGCTGCGGGCGGCGGTCGAGGCGGCCGATCCCGGCGGCCGGCGGGCCGTCCCGGTGATCAGGGTGCCGGGCACCCCGCAGCTCGTGGCCGCCGACGCGGCGCGGCTGGCCGCGGTCGCCAACTGGCAGCCCGGCCTGGCGGGCGGCACCTCGCTGGCCCGGGCCGCCGCCGCGCTGGCGGGCCCGGACACCGCGCGCATGTGGCTGAAGGGCGAGCGGCTGCGGGTGACCGTCCGGCACGACCGGCCGCCCAAGGGCTGGGACGTGCGCCTGTTCGCCACCCTGCGTGTGCGCGACGAGCTGCGGCCCTCCTCGCTGCCGCTCGGGACGCTCGCCGGGCGCGGCGGCGCCCACGAGTGGAACCTGCCGCCCGCCTGCCGGGACGGCGGCTGCGAGCTGCGCGCCTTCCGCGGCGAGGCGGTCCCGCCCGAGCAGTACGTCGAGGCCGCCTACGTGCGCACCTCGGTCACCGAGGTCTCCGTGCGCGAGGGCGGCCGCTGGCGGACCCTGAAGCAGCCGCCCTGGCGCGTGGACGAGGCCCCCGACAAGCAGGACGGCGTCTTCGCGATCACGATGACGGGCAACCAGACGCTGCGCCCGGCCACGTACGCGCCCGTGCTGCCGGCGATCTCCGTCGGCGACGTCGGCCGCCGGGTCGTGCCCGGCCTGGACGGCGCGTTCGCCTCGGGCGTGCGCACCGCCGTCGCCGCGGCCGCCGCGCCCGGCCTGACCGACACCGGCGTGCTCGTCGACCTCGAACAGGCCGACAGGATGTCCTACGGCGTGCACGCCAAGGCCGAGTACCAGATCTGGACCCGCGAGTCCGACACCGCTTCGCTGGAGGCGGCCCTGCGCGCGCAGGGGCTGAGCGTGATCTCCCGCCGCAGCGCCGCGGAGCTGGCCACCTCGTTCGCCGGTCAGGGGCCGGGCCTGGCCCTGCTGTTGCTGCTGGTGGCCGCCCTGTCGGCGGCGGTGCTGGCGCTCGGCAGGACCGTGCTGGCCCTGCACACGGCCGCCAAGCGGCGCGGGTACGAGCTGGCCGCGCTGGAGGCTTCGGGCGCGCGGGTGGCGGCGCTGCGGGTCGCGCTGCTGCTGGAGCAGGTGATCACGGTGGCCGCCGGCACGCTGGCCGGGCTCGCCGCCGGGCTGACGGCGGCCAAGGTGGCGCTGGGCCGCATCCCGCAGTTCACCGTGCCGCCGGGCACGCCGCCGCTGCCGCACGAGGTCGGTGCGGTGCCCGTCGCCCTTGTCGTCGGCGCGGCCCTGCTGGTCAGCCTGCTGGTCGCGGGCGTGGTGTCGGAGCTGCTCCTGCGCGGCATCCGCGTCGAACGGCTACGCGAGGCCCCCGCGTGACGTGCGGGTGAGGACCGCCTGACGCCCCCCGCCTGACGCCCGCGCCCTGACCTCCGCCGCGCGGGCTCAGCTGCCGGCGGGCTGCTTGGCCAGCTCGGCCAGGTACGCCCGTGCCAGGGCGAGCGCGCCGTCCTGCGCCTCCTTCCGCGGCATGAGCCGGACCTTGGGCGAGTTCGCCGGCTCGCTCTTCGGCCGCTCGGCGCCGGAGTAGTCGACCCTGACCACCAGCGCGCCGGTACGCGCGATCACCGTGCCGCTGGAGGCCGACACCTCGCCCTGCCTGGTCTGCACGAACTGGCCGTAGGCCTGGTCGCCGAGCCCCTTGATGTCACTCAGGTCGCCCCAGGTGATGCCGCCGATGGACGATCCGGCGGTGTTCTTGTCGCCGCCGTACTCACCGGCGTAGTACGCCTTGGCCGCACCCGGGTCGATCGCGCCCGCCCGATTGGTGAAGCGGTGGGTGGTGATCAGCATGCTGCGGATCCTGACCTTCCCGGCGGTGCCCGGCAGGTCGAGGTTGAGCCAGCGGCACTCGGTCTCGTCGTCGTTGCCCGACTCGGTGGCGCGCGCCCTCGTGGCCGGCTTCGGCACCAGGCGGGTGACGGCCTCCGTGACGGCCTGGCAGGCGGGCGGGAAGGCGGCCAGCTCCGTCGGCGAGGGCGTCGGGCGGGCGGTCGGGCTCTGGGTGGCCGCGGCCTGGTCGGGCTTGGCCGGCACGCCGGGATGTTGCGCCTGCCAGGCGGCCACGCCCTTGGCGAAGTACGCGATCAGGCCGCCGACCTCGCGGATCGCGTTCTCCTCGGTGATGGACCTGGTGCTCTCGTTGGACAGGATCCGCGCGTCCTTGCGCTGCTGCCCGGCCTGGAACTTGACCCGGATCGTCATGTCCCCGACCTGGGCGTGGGCCTGGCCGAAGGAGTACCACAGCAGCTTGCCGTCGCGCCGCCAGGTGTACTGGGCGAACGCGCCCTCACCGACGCCGGGGACGTCCTTGACCGGGGAGACGTACTCCTTCTCGTCGGGGTCTAGCGAGGGCTTGGCGGTGGCGCCGTACTTGGCGCCGCGGTAGTCCGTCTCGTAGGAGTTCTGGGCCATCGAGCGGCCGGTCTTGGCGCCCTCACCCTTGTGCTGCTCGATCCTGACGTCGATCTCCCTGCTGCGCCAGAACTCGCCGAACGAGATGCGCTGGTTCTGCCAGTTGCAGGTGAAAGCGACCGTGTAGTCGGAGTCCCTGGAGGACTTGGTCACCGTCGCGCCGGGCGCCAGCCGTTCGGCCTCGTCCACGGGCAGCATCGAGCAGGCGTCCGGGCCGGGCGCGGCGGCGACCGGCACCACGGACCGCGCCGCCGACGACGACGGCCCGGCGGCCGTCCCGGCGCCGCCCTTGCCGGACAGCAGCAGGTAGGCCCCCACGCCGCCGCCGGCCACGACCACCACGAGCGCCGCGGCGAGGGTGGGCGGCAACCACGCCGGGCGGCGTCCTGGCCGGCCGGCGGGCGGCCCCGGCGGCCCGCCCATCGGCCCGGTCGGCCCGGTCGGCCCGGTGGGCGGCGACCCCGGCGGCGCCCACCGCGGCTCCACCGGCGGCCCCCACTGCTGACCGGGCTGCGGACCGGGCTGCGAACCGGACTGGGGACCGGACTGGGGACCCGACTGCGGGCGAGGCGGCGGGCCCGGTTGTGGCGCGGGGGGCGAACCGGGCGGCGGCGTCGGCGGCCTTCCCTGCGGCTCGAACCGCCGGCCCGGCACCGGATGAGGGGTGGTCGGCGGCTCGTACTCGCTACCGGGATTCACTGCGACTCCTGAGGTTGCCCTGACTTGCGGTGAGACATGGCGAAACGCCCCTTGCGGCACGCCTGACGGTCATCCCGGCAGCGCCCCGGAGACCAGCCGGGCGATCCGCAGGGCCGTCTCCTTGTCGACCGGCGTCTTCACCGACACCTCGTCACGGTGCCAGACCACCTCGCCGAGCAGGTTGCTGGAACGGAAGAGCACGGTGCTGTCGGACCGGCCGACCGTGCTGGAGGACATCAACAGCTGGAACCGGTTCTGCACGAACGCCGCCTCCCCCACCCCCGCGACGTCGACGACCTCGCCGGCGGCCGCCCGCGCCCGGGTGCCCTGCGCCGCGTTCCTGGTGCCCTTCTCGCTGGTGAACCGGCGCGCGGCCACCTGCGGCCCGCCGAGGTCGCCGTCGGGCTTCTCGATCCAGGTGCGTACGGTGATCCGCCGGCCCCGCCGCTCCTCCAGCCCCGCGACCCACTGGCACTCGCCGTCCCGCGTGGCGCTGCGCCGGACGACGCCCTGCGCCAGCTCGGCGGCCTGGGCGTCGGTCAGCAGGCGGCAGGGGTCGGGGGCGGCGGCGTACCGGCCGGTCTCCGGCTGACCGGCCAGGGCGTCCACGGCGTACCAGCCGGCGCCGAGCACCGCGACGCCGGACGCGACGGCCACCGGCAGCAACCACCGCCTGCGACGCCCGGGGATCGGGCCAGAGCGCACCGGCGCGCCGCTGAGCACCTGCCGGACCTGGGCCGCCGTGGGACGGGCGGCGGGCTCCTTGGCCAGCATCGCCATGAGCAGCCCGCCGAACTCGCGGCCCGCCCGCGCGGGGAAGGGCGGGTCGTGCAGCAGCACCGCCGCCGCGACCGCCGCGGGAAGCTGCCGCTCGAACGGCGCCCGCCCCTCCACGGCGGTGTACAGGCTCGCGCCCAGCGACCACAGGTCGGACTCCGGGCCCGGCGCCTGCTCGTTGAGCCGCTCGGGCGCCATGTAGCCGGGCGAGCCGCCGCTGCCGGCGCCCTCGCCCTGACCGCCCAGGGGGACGGCGATGCCGAAGTCGGTCAGCATCGCCGAGCCGTCGGCGTCGAGCAGGATGTTGGCCGGCTTGACGTCGTGGTGGAGGATGCCGTGGGAGTGCGCGACCTCAAGCGCCGACAGCACCTGCAGCCCGATGCGGGCCGCGTACGGGGGCGGCAGCGGGCCGTTCTCACTGATCACCTTGTCCAGGGACCGGCCGGTGACCAGGTCCATGATGATCCACGGCTGGTCGCCGTCGAGCACCACGTCGTGCACGAGCACGATGGCCGGGTCGCGCAGGCGTCCGGCCGACCTGGCCTCGTGGATGGCGCGGCCGGCGAACTCGGCCCGCTGGTGGGGGCTCAGCCCCGGCGGCACCCGCACCTGCTTGACGGCGACCTCGCGGTCGAGCGTCTCGTCCAGCGCCCGCCACACGGTGCCCGCGCCGCCCTGCCCGAGCTGCTCGACCAGCCGGTAACGGCCGGCCAGCAGGTAGTGGTCACTTCGCACGGCGCAACGCCTGCTCGCTCGCCCGTGCCGCCTTGATCGCCGCCTGCCGGACGTCCTCGTCGGTCGGCTTGTCGGCCAGGGTGGCGTACTGGACGGCCACCACCAGGTTGGCGATCCGGTAGTAGACGTGAGCCGAGTGGACGCGGCCGGTCCTGCCCTTCAGCTCGAACGCGAACGCCTCCTCGCCCAGACCCGCCAGGTCGTGGACGGTGGTGCGCGTGGAGCGCATGTTGGTCTTGACGCCGATCTCGGGCCAGGTCCAGTCGATCTGGTCGTACTTGGCCCAGTAGCGCTTCTGGTTCTGGAACAGGGTGCGGGCGGTGGCGGCGGTCATCGACCAGGGATCGACGGTGTCGGAGTCCTTCTGCACCTGCAGCCCGACGCCGGTGCCGGCGGCCGGCCAGCCGCACTCCGGGCCCACCTCGTTGCTGTCCGGCTGGGCCTTGGGCGGGCTCTGGGTGCGCAGCAGGCCGCCGACGTCCTGCGGGGTGAGCAGGGTGCACACGTCCATCGGCACGGTGAACGCGGCCGGCGGCCCGTCGTCGTCGCGCAGCACGACGAAGCCGGTGGCCCCGGCGGCGACCACGAGCACGGCCGCGACCGCGCCCCATAGCAGCAGCGGCCGCCCGCGCCGCCCCACCCGGCGGGGCGCGGTCGCCTGCTCGCCGGCCCCCAGGACCGGCGGCCGGCCGCCCGCGGCCACCTGCCTGAGCGCGTGCACGACGTTGCGCGGATCGGGACGGGTGCCCGGATCGCGTGCCATCATGGCCGCCAGCAGCGGCCCGAGCGGCCCAGGCGCGAGCGGCACCGGCTGCGTCACGGTCGCCCTTACCCGCTCGGCGACCGAGCCCGGGTAGGCGTTCCCGCCGGTCACGGCGACGAACAGGGTCGCGCCGAGCGACCACAGGTCGCTGGACGGGCCGCCGGGCTCGCCCTCCAGCCGCTCGGGCGCGATGAACCCGGGCGAGCCGATCATGCGCCCCTGCTCGGTGAGCGTGGACTGGCCCTCCTGCCGGGCGATGCCGAAGTCGGTCAGCACCACCCTGCCGCTGTCGGTGATGAACACGTTGCCCGGCTTCACGTCGCGGTGCTGCAGCCCCTGCGTGTGGGCGGCCTGCAACGCCTCCAGCACGTCGGCGCCGACGCGGGCGGCGTACTCGGGGGGCATGGGGCCGAACTCGCGCACGGTGTCGGCCAGCGTACGGCCCCGCAGCAGCTCCATGACCAGCCACGGCCGCTCGTGCTCGACGATGACGTCGTGCAGCGCCACGATGCCGGGATGGCGCAGCCGGGCGGTGGCCTGCGCCTCGCGCACGGCCCTGGTGACCGCGTCGGCGCGGTCCTTGGGCGGCATGCCCTCGGGCAGGGTGAGCTCCTTGACCGCGACCTCGCGGTCGAGCATCTCGTCCTTGGCCAGCCACACCTTCCCCATGCCGCCTGCGCCGAGTGGGCGCAGCAGGGCGTAGCGGCCGGCAAGTCTTCCCGCGGACATAAAGGGAAGGGTAACTAAGGATCAAGAAGGATGGTTATTCGAGCACGTTTCCCGTTCACCCTCCTTTGTCCTCCCGGCCTCTTTCCCCGCGCTTCGGCGTGGTCCGCCGGAGTAACTGTCGGTCCCCCTCTCTATGGTCTTGGAACGTGGACGCGGTACAAGGCACCCTCGACGAGCTCGGCACCCCGCTGAGCGACGTCACGTTCGTCGTGTTCGACCTCGAGACCACCGGCGGCTCGCCGGCCGAAGACTCGATCACCGAGATCGGCGCGGTCAAGGTGCGGGCGGGTGAGGTGCTGGGCGAGTTCTCCACGCTGGTCGACCCCGGGGGCCGATCCCGCCGTTCATCTCGGTGCTGACCGGCATCACCGACGCCATGGTGGTGGCCGCCCCGCGCATCGAGGCGGTGCTGCCGAGCTTCCTCGAGTTCATCAAGGGCTCCACGCTGGTGGCCCACAACGCGGGCTTCGACACCCGCTTCGTCAAGGCCGCCTGCGCCGCGCACGGCTACCCCCCGCCCGCCAATCCGGTCGTCGACACCGTCGACCTGGCCCGGCGGGTGCTGACCCGCGACGAGACGCCCAACGCCAAGCTGTCCACCCTGGCCCGGTTCTTCCGCAGCCCCACCGAGCCGTGCCACCGCGCCCTGCAGGACGCCAGGGCCACCGTCGACGTGCTCCACGGGCTGATCGAGCGGGCCGGCTCCTTCCAGGTCCACACGCTGGAAGAGCTGAAGTCGTTCGTCCGCGCCCCCACGCCGGAGCAGCAGCGCAAGCGCCACCTGGCCGAGTCCGTCCCGCACGCCCCCGGCGTCTACTTCTTCGAGGACGACCGCGGCGAGGTGCTCTACATCGGCAAGAGCACCAACCTGCGCAACCGCGTGCGCTCCTACTTCACGGCCGGCGAGACCCGGCCGCGCATCCGCGAGATGATCGGCATCGCCGAGCGCGTGCGCCACGTCGTCTGCGCCACCGGGCTGGAGGCCGAGGTCAGGGAGCTGCGGCTGATCGGCGGCGCCAAGCCGCGCTACAACCGCCGCTCGCGCTTCCCGGAGAAGATGGTCTGGCTCAAGCTCACCGCCGGCCCCTTCCCCCGCCTGTCGATCGTGCGCGAGCTGAAGGACGACGACGCCACCTACCTCGGCCCGTTCAGCAGCTCCCGCCTGGCCGACGAGGCCCGCATCGCCCTGCACGAGGCCGTGCCGCTGCGCCAGTGCACCCAGCCGATCAGCCTGCGCACCCGCCGGGCCGCCTGCGTCCTGCACGAGATGGGCCGCTGCGGCGCGCCCTGCGCGGGCAAGGAGAGCCCGGAGGAGTACGCGGCGCACGTCGAGAGCGCCCGCCGGGCCATGACCTCCGACGCCTCGCTCGTCTACACCGCCGTGTCGGCCCGCATGGAGCGCCTGTCGGTCGAGCAGCGCTACGAGGAGGCGTCCGTCGACCGTGACCGGCTGGCCGCGTTCGTCCGGGCGGCGGCCCGCATGCAGCGCCTGAGCGCCATCACCCGCATCCCCGAGCTCGTGGCCGCCAGCCCGGCCTTCGACGGCGGCTGGGACATCCACGTCGTCCGCTACGGCCGGCTGGCCGCGGCGGGCGTGATGCCGAAGGGCGCCCATCCCACGCCGTTCGTCGCCTCGCTCAAGGCGATGGCGGAGGCCGTCATCCCGGGCCCCGGCCCGGTGCACGCGGCCAGCGCCGAGGAGACCGAGTGCATCCTGCGCTGGCTGGAGTCGCCGGGCGTGCGGCTGGTCGAGGTCGACGGCGTGTGGTCGATGCCCGCCCGGGGCGCCGCCCGCCACAAGGCCCGCATCGACCTGGCCTACCGCGGGCTTGATCAGCGGCGCGACCGAGAGGGACGGCCTTTGCGATGACCGGATACAGTTAATGCATGGTCACGGCAATCGTCCACATCAAGGCCGAGGTAGACCGGATCCCGGAGGTCGCCCAGACGATCGCCGAGATCGACGGGGTCAGCGAGGTCTACTCCATCACCGGCGAATGGGATCTGCTCGCGATGGTCAGGGTCGCCCGCTACGAGGAGGTGGCCGAGGTCATCCCCGGGCGGGTCAACAAGGTCGACGGCGTCGAGCACACCGAGACCCACATCGCCTTCCGCACCTACTCCAGGCACGACCTCGACGCCGCCTTCTCGATCGGCTTCCCCGAGTCCGACTGACCCGCTCCCCGGCGATCCCCGAGATCCCCGCGGTCCCCGCGTAGATTTCCCCGTAAGTCCCCGCATCCGCTTCTGCGCCTGCGTCCGTCTTCCGCGTCCGTCTTCCGGCGTCCGTTTTTGTGTGTCCGTCTTCTGGGCCCGAGCCGTCCCACGGCCGGGCCCGACGCGTTCCCGGGGCCGAGCCGTCCCACGGCCGGGCCCGACGCGTTCCCGGGGCCGAGCCGTCCTCGGCAGGCGGCCCGGAACGCGGAACGGCCCGGACGGGGAAACCCCGTCCGGGCCGATCTCGATAGACGAAACCCTAGTGGGTGAGGCTCCGGTCGTCGCCGGAACCGATCGCGGCGTGCTCGCCGTGCTCCCCGTGCTCGCCGTGGTGCCCGTCGTCGAGCGGGATCTTCTCCCCGCCGTACGCCTTGGACATCCGGCCGCGGAGCTTGCCGAGCGGGCCGCGCATGCCCTTGGGCGGGATGCCGGAGGCGTCCTCGTCCACGGGCAGGGCCGGCACCGCCTCCTTGCCCCGCATGTGGGCCTCGAGGTCGTCGGACGCCGGCGTGTGCACCTCGATGAACTCACCGTGCGGCAGCCGCTTGATGACACCCGACTCCACACCGTGCCCGATGACCGCGGCGTCGCTGCGCTGCAGGCCGAGGCACATGCGGTAGGTGATCAGGTAGGCCAGCGCCGGCCCGACGAAGACCAGCACCCGGCCGATGTACGTCGTCCAGTTGAGGCTGACGTGGAAGTTGGCCGAGATCTCGTCGTTGGCGCCGAGCAGCCACAGCACACCGTAGAACGTCATCGCCGAGATGCCGATCGCGGTGCGGTGGGGGTTGTTGCGCGGACGGTCGGCGACGTGGTGCTCGCGGTTGTCCCCGGTGACCCACCGTTCGATGAACGGGTAGAGCGCGAGACCGGTCATGATGATGCCCATCGGCACCAGCGCCGGGATGATCACGCTCATCGGCAACGTGCCCGCGTGGGCCGTGCCGAACAGGTTCCACTCCCACGGCGGCATGAGCCGCAGCGAGCCTTCGAGGAAGCCCATGTACCAGTCGGGCTGCGAACCGGCGGAGATGTCCGCCGGCGTGTACGGCCCGAACAGCCAGATCGGGTTGATCTGGGCGAACGTCGCCAGCCCCGACACCACGGCGAGCGTGAACAGGAAATACGCACCCGCCTTGGCCATGAAGGCCGGGTAGAACGGCGCGCCCACCACGTTCTTGTTGTTGCGCCCCTTGCCCGGCATCTGCGTGTGCTTCTGCACCCACATGAGCACCATGTGAGCCGAGACCAGCGCCAGCAGGATGCCCGGGATGAGCAGGATGTGCAGCGAGTAGAACCGGGAGATGACGTCCTCGCCCGGATACTCCCCGCCGAACAGGAAGAACGTGATGTACGTGCCCACCAGCGGCAGCGAGATCGCCACACCCTCGGTGATCCGCAGACCGGCGCCGGAGAGCAGGTCGTCGGGGAGGGAGTAGCCGGTCAGGCCCTCGGCGAGCGCCAGGGTCAGCAGCAGCACGCCGATGATCCAGTTGAGCTCGCGCGGCTTGCGGTAGGCGCCGGTGAAGAACACCCGCAGCATGTGCACCGTCATGCCGGCCACGAAGAGCAGGGCCGCCCAGTGGTGCATCTGCCTCATCAGCAGACCACCCCGGACGTCGAAGCTGATCTCCAGCGACGACGCGTAGGCCTCCGACATCATGACGCCCTTGAGCGGCGCGTACGAGCCGTCGTAGGCGATCTCGCCCATGCTCGGCTTGAACCACAGCGTCAGGAACGTACCCGTGAGCAGCAGGATGATGAACGAGTAGAGCGCGATCTCACCCAGCAGGAACGACCAGTGGTCAGGGAAGATCTTGCGCAGGTTGCGCTTGAGGAAGTTCGCCCCGCCCAGACGGTCGTCGAGGAAGGTCGACGGCCCGGCGATGGCCTTCGGTACGGCGTTCAGGTCGCTCATGCCTGGCCTCCCTTCTCACGGGCCTCGGCCTCGGCGTCGCCGCGCTCCCAGTAGCTGGGACCGACGGGCACGTTGAAGTCACCCTGGGCGATCAGATAGCCCTCGCCGTCGACGGTGATGGGCAGCTGCGGCAGCGGCCGGGCGGCCGGGCCGAAGATGACCTTCGCACCGTCGGCCGCGTCGAAGGTCGACTGGTGGCACGGGCACAGGATGTGGTGGGTGGTCTGCTCGTAGAGCGCCGCCGGGCAGCCGACGTGCGTGCAGATCTTGGAGTAGGCGACGATGCCGTCGTGCGTCCAGTTCTGCTTGACGCCGCTCTTGAGCTCCTCCGGACGGAACTTGATCAGGATCAGCGTGGCCTTGGCGAGCGCGTTGAGGTCGTGCTCGTACCCCTCGGGCACCACCGACAGGATGCCGCCGGGCGAGTTGAAGTCGGCCGCGCGGATCGGCTGGCCGGTGCCCTCGACGACCAGGCGCAGCGGCTTGCCCTCCTTGGTCTTCTCACCCCAGACCGTGTGGCGCAGCAGCTTGTTGAACTTCGCGGCGGGCATCTTGGAGTTGTCGAGGTCACGCAGCAGCACCAGCGGCACCAGGCCGAGCGGCGCGGCGGCCAGCAGCAGCGTGCGGCGCATCAGCTTGCGCTTGACGAAGCCGCTCTCGTTGGCGCCCTGCAGGAACGTCTCGGAGACGACCTCGCGGTCGTCCTCGTCGGAGGCCATCGTGTGGCGCTCCTGGACCAGCGCGTACTTCGGCATGATCTGGCGGACCCAGACCACGATGCCGACCGCGAGGCCGAGGACGGCCAGGGTCAGCGTGCCGCCGAGGGCGAGGTTGGAGACCCCCGTTGCCTCAGGGCTGCCGACCTGGAACACCACGTAGGAGATGAGGAAGGCGATGCCGGCCAGGAAGGTGATCGCGAAGCAGAGCGCCACGATCTTCTCGGCCTTGCCGGCCTTCGTCTCGTCCTGCAGCGTCACGCCCGGGACGTCGCGGTCGGCGACGTCTTCCTTCTCCGCGGCGCCCAGCATCGACGTGCCCGGCGCGGGAGTGCCGATGACGCGCTTGGGCACGCGTTCGTCCGGCTGCTCGATCTCGTGCTCGTTGTCTGTCATGACTTCTGTCGCTTCTTCGCGGTGATCCAGATGGCGGCGAGGGCTAGGGCGGCGATGCCTACCACGAACGCTACGAGACCTTCGGTGACCGGGCCGATGCGCCCGAGGCCGAACCCTCCGGGGTCCTTCTGCTCACGGACCTGGGTGATGTACGCGATCATGCTGCGCTTCTCCTCAGGCGTGATCGTCGAGTCGTTGAAGACCGGCATCGCCTGCGGGCCGGTGACCATCGCCTCGTAGATCTGCGTCGGTGAGGACTCGTTGAGGTTGGGCGCGTACTTGCCCTGCGTCAGGGCACCGCCGGCGCCCGCCCAGTTGTGGCACTGGATGCAGTTGGCCCGGAACAGCTCGCCGCCCTTGCCGGCGTCGCCGAGCTTCGGGTCGACCTGCTCCTTGCCCGGGACCTGCGGGCCGCCGCCGAGCGACTGCACGTAGGCGGCGACCTGACGGGTCGACTCCTCGTTGACCCAGTGGGCCAGGGGCTTGCGCGGCGCCTGCGGGCCGGGGTTGCCGGCGGGCATGCGGCCGGTGCTCATCTGGAAGTCGACCGCCGCGGCGCCGACACCGACGAGCGTGGGGGCGGTGTTGGTGCCCTCCGCGTTCATGCCGTGGCAGCTCGAGCAGTGGGCCACGAACAGGCTCTTGCCCTCGGCCACGTCGTCGACCTTGCCTGCCGCCAGCGCCGCGTCGGCAGGCTTGCCCGCCTGGACAAAGGCGGCGTATACCATCCCGACCAGCGCCAACGCCAAAATCAGGACGGCGTATCTCGCGAGGGGATGCCGCCGCCAAGCGGTGATCCTAGTCACAGAGATCCCGTTCCTTAACGAATGATGTAGATGGTCGCGAAAAGACCGATCCAGACGACGTCTACGAAGTGCCAGTAGTAGGACACGACGATCGCGCTGGTGGCCTGCTCATGCGTAAAGCGCTTCGCGGCGTACGTGCGTCCCAGCATGAACAGGAACGCGATCAGGCCACCGGTCACGTGCAGGCCGTGGAAGCCCGTCGTCAGGTAGAACACCGAGGTGTAAGCGTTGGCGGACAGGGTCGCGCCCTCTGACGCCAGCTCGCCGTACTCGTACAGCTGACCGGCGACGAAGACCGCGCCCATCAGGAAGCTGACGATGTACCAGAAGCGGAGCTTGCCGACCTGCCCCTTCTCCGCGGCCCACACGCCCAGCTGGCACGTCACACTCGACAGGACCAGGATGATCGTGTTGACCGTCGCGAACGGGATGTTCAGGTGAGCGCCTTCTGCCTCTACGCCTGCAGGAAGGAAGGCAGGGCCCCACTCGATGCCCTTCCCCTCGCTCACCGACCGGATGGTGAAGTACATCGCGAACAGCGCCGCGAAGAACATGAGCTCAGAGGACAGCCAGACGATCGTCCCGACACTGACCAGGTTCGGCCGCCGGTACGACTGTGCTGTCGTCGTCGAAGTTATTGCGGATGCTGTCGCCACGGGCAGCATTATTGCGGCTCCGGTGTTCGGTCCGGCCAACGACCCCCCGTTAGGAGGAACAAACCGGCCATCAACCTGGGATAATTGGGACAAAACGCCTGTCAGACCCGGTGGCCTGGGATTGCATCCCGGCACAACGGTACGATCCAGGTGACCATACAGCTTCGACCGATAGCGAGCGCGACAGTGACGTCCTCTGGGAGCACCGACGACACGATGAGGGTCCTCGTCTACAGCGACGACGCCACCACCCGGGCCGAGGTCCGCCAGGCGATCGGCCGGCGGCCGGCGGCCGACGTGCCCCTCGTCGAGATCATCGAGTGCGCCACCGAGCCCAAGGTCCACCAGTGGCTCGGCTCCGGCGAGATCGACGTGGCGGTCCTCGACGGCGAGACCCAGCCCGCCGGCGGCATGGGCGTCTCCCGTCAGGCCAAGGACGAGGTCTACGACTGCCCGCCCGTCTGCCTGATCATCGCCAGGCGCGACGACCGCTGGCTGGCCGAGTGGTCCAAGGCCGACGCCGTCGTCCCGCAGCCCATCGAGCCCATGGTCCTGGCCGACACCGTCGCCGACCTGATGCGCCGCCGATCCGCCACCCGACTCAACGCGAAGTAGGTGCCCATGGACTCCCGGACGACCTGGCCTGCCCTGTTCTCCGCGCTCCTTTCCGGCGAGCACCTGTCGGCCGACGAGACGGCCTGGGCGATGCGGGAGATCTTCTCGGGCAACGCCACCTCCGCCCAGATCGCGGGCTTCGCGCTGGCCCTGCGCGCCAAGGGCGAGACGGTGGCCGAGGTGGTGGGCCTGGCCCGGACGATGCTGGAGTTCTCCACGCCGCTCACCGTCGAGGGGCCCGTCCTCGACGTCGTCGGCACGGGCGGCGACCGCGCCCACACCGTCAACGTCTCCACCATGGCCGCCATCGTGGCCGCCGCGGCGGGCGCCAGGGTCGTCAAGCACGGCAACCGCTCGGCCTCCTCGCTGTGCGGGGCCGCCGACGTCCTGGAGCACATGGGCATCAGGCTCGACCTGACGCCCGAGCAGACCGCGCGAGTGGCGCGCGAGGCGGGCATCGCCTTCTGCTTCGCGCCCGTCTACCACCCGGCGCTGCGCTTCGCCGGCCCGGCGCGCAAGGAGATCGGCGTCCCGACGGTCTTCAACTTCCTGGGCCCGCTGACCAACCCGGCCCGGCCCAGCGCCCAGGCCATCGGCGTCTACGACGCCCGCATGCTGCCGGTCATCGCCGGCGTCTTCGCCGAGCGCGGCGTGTCCGCCCTGGTCTTCCGCGGCGACGACGGGCTCGACGAGCTGACCATCACCGGCACCTCCACGGTGTGGGTGGTCCGCGACGGCACGGCCACCGAGGCCAGGTTCGACCCCGCGGTCCTGGGCATCCCCCGGGCCGACGCGGACGCGCTGCGCGGTGGCGACGTGCAGTTCAACGCCCAGGCCGTGCACGACGTGGTGGGCGGCAAGAAGGGGCCGGTGCGTGACGCCGTCCTGCTCAACACCGCGGCCGCGCTGGTCGCCCACGACGGCGCCGGCGACGACCTCGACACAGCCATGATCAAGGGCTACGAGCGCGCCACGCAGGCGATCGACTCCGGCCTGGCCGCCGACACGCTGCGCCGCTGGATCGAGGTCAGCAGCTCCTACCGCCCGTCGTGACCGTGAGCGCGCCCCTGAGGCGCGCTCACGTCCATCGGTGGTACGTATGCCCCAGGGCCCTGGCAGTGCGTCCAGGGCCTGCTCAGGGCCGGGTGACGGTCAGTCGCTCAGAAGGTGATGCTGGGGCCGTCCTTGAGCGTGCTCCACTTGAGCCACTCCTTCCAGTTCTCCTGCCAGTGGCCCCACCCGTTGGTGGGCTCCAGCTTCCGCGGCGAGCCCGTGATGATGATCGGGTCCCCGATCAGGGTGTTCTTGATGAACCAGGCCGCGTTCTCCGGGCTGACGTTCACGCAGCCGTGGCTGACGTTGGAGTTGCCCTGGGAGCCCACCGACCAGGGCGCGCTGTGCACGTACTCGCCGCTGTTGGAGATGCGCACGGTGTTGTAGACGGTGAGCTGGTAGTAGCCCGACTGTCCCGGGCCGATGCCGGGCGAGGTCATGACGGTCACCGGCTCGCGCGACATCGCCAGGTGCACGCCCGAGGTGGTGTAGTACTTCCACTGGCCGCCCTGCCCGGCGCTCATCGGCATGGTGCGGATGCGCTTGCCGTCCCGGCGGACCGTCAGCACGTGCTCGTCGGTGGTGCCCTTGGTGATCTGCGAGCGGCCGATCTTGAAGTCGAGGGTGACGTCGCGCTTGCCGTACAGGCCGGGGCCGCCGCGCACCCCGGCCAGCTTCGCCTCCAGCCGCACCTTCGTGTACGCCGGCCAGTACTCCTCCGGCCGGAAGTCCACATGGCTGTCGTCGAACCAGTGCCAGGCGCCGTCCACCGGCTTGGAGCTGCGGATGGTGAGGTTGCGCTCGACGGCCACCCGGTCGCTCACCGGCTTGTCGAAGGCGATCATGACGGGCATGCCGATGCCGACCGTCAGCCCGGTGTCGTCCCGGTTGGGAGTGATCGTCTGGATGTCGAACGTCTTGTCGCCCTTGACCGTGGTGAACGTGCTGGAGGTCTCGCTCTGCTTGCCCGCAGCGTCCACGCTGACGACGGTGACCGTGTAGCCGGCGCTCGGCCGGGCGGTGGTCGTGCTGCGCCAGCGGGTGCCGTCACCGCTCAGTACGCCCTTCAGCCGGCCCGCCTTGCCGCCGTCCACCCGGACGCTCTTGATCGTGCCGCCGTGCGCGGACACCACCACGGGCTGGTCGGTGGCCACGTTCGCGGCCTTGTCCTGCGGCGTGACCCCCACCGCCGGCTGCCGCGCGACCGCGGTCAGCTCCTTCGTCTCGTTCGCCGCGCCGCTCAGCGAGCACGCCGTGAGCAGCGCCAGGGCCAGCAGGCCGGCCGATCCATTCGCCACGCGTCTCACGAGTGACCCCCTCGCCCAAGATCCAACCTTCTCCCCCCTTATTACCCTGAGTGATCTATTCACGACATCCGTGACCTGGTAAAGAACACGAAAAAGCGGGCGTCCTCCCCTATGGGAAGGACGCCCGCTTCGAGCCGCTTGTCAGTGCGAGAAGTTGCCCCGGTAGTACTGGAACACGAACCCGATCATGGCCATGATGATCAGGAACACGCCGATGAGGAACATCCAGAAGCCGATCACGAACCCGGCGAAGGCGAAGGCCGCCGCCAGGCACAGGAACAGCGGCCACCAGCTGCTCGGGCTGAAGAAGCCGATCTCGCCGGCGCCGTCGCTGATGTCGGCCTGCTTGTCGTCCTCCGGCTGGGCGCCGATGCGCCGCGCGGTGAACATCAGGTAGTAGCCCACCATGAACGCGAACCCGACCGAGATCGCCATGGCGGTGGTGCCCACGGGCTCACCCTGGCCGGTCGCGGCCTTGGTCCAGAACCAGTAGCCGACGTCGACACCGGCGAAGAACAGGCCGCACAGCAGGAACAGCCAACCCTGGACCTTCATCAGGCCTCCACCTCCTGGGCGGACTTGGCGGACATGTGCGGGTAGTGCAGGTCGAACGCCGGGCGCTCGGACCGGATGCGCGGCAGCGAGGTGAAGTTGTGCCGCGGCGGCGGGCAGGAGGTCGCCCATTCGAGCGAACCGCCGTAGCCCCAGGGGTCGTCGACGGTGACCTTGGTCCCCGAACGCCAGGTCTTCCAGACGTTGTAGAAGAACGGCAGCGTCGAGGCGCCCAGGATGAACGCGCCGACCGACGAGATCATGTTCAGGTCGGTGAAGCCGTCGGCCGCGCTGTAGTCGGCGTAACGGCGGGGGAAGCCGACCATGCCCAGCCAGTGCTGGACGAGGAAGGTGGTGTGGAAGCCGATGAACAGCAGCCAGAAGTGCACCTTGCCCAGCTTGTCGTCGAGCATCTTGCCGGTGAACTTGGGCCACCAGAAGTAGAAGCCGGCGAACATGGCGAACACGACCGTGCCGAAGACCACGTAGTGGAAGTGGGCGACGACGAAGTAGGTGTCGCTGATCTGGAAGTCGAGCGGCGGCGAGGCCAGGATGACGCCGGTCAGGCCACCGAGCAGGAAGGTGATCAGGAAGCCGACGGAGAACAACATCGGCGACTCGAACGACAGGTGACCCCGCCACATCGTGCCGATCCAGTTGAAGAACTTCACGCCCGTCGGCACCGCGATGAGGAACGTCATGAACGAGAAGAACGGCAGCAGGACCTGCCCGGTCGGGAACATGTGGTGCGCCCAGACCGTGATGGACAGACCGGCGATCGCGATGGTGGCGCCGACCAGGCCGATGTAGCCGAAGATCGGCTTACGGCTGAAGACCGGCAGGATCTCGGTCACGATGCCGAAGAACGGCAACGCGATGATGTACACCTCGGGATGGCCGAAGAACCAGAACAGGTGCTGCCACAGGATCGGCCCGCCGTTGGCCGGGTCGAAGATGTGGGTGCCGAGCTTGCGGTCGGCCTCCAGGGCCAGCAGCGCGGCGGCCAGCACGGGGAAGGCCATCAGCACGAGCATGCTGGTCAGCAGGACGTTCCAGGTGAAGATCGGCATGCGGAACATGGTCATGCCGGGGGCGCGCATGCAGATGATCGTGGTGATGAAGTTCACCGCGCCGAGGATCGTGCCGAGGCCCGACAGGGCCAGACCCATGATCCACAGGTCGCCGCCGATGCCGGGCGAGTGGATCGCGTTCGACAGCGGCGTGTAGGCGAACCAGCCGAAGGAGGCCGCGCCGCCCGGCGTGAGGAAGCCGGACACGGCGATGACGCTGCCGAACAGGTAGAGCCAGTAGCTGACCATGTTCAGGCGCGGGAACGCCACGTCGGGGGCGCCGATCTGGAGCGGCATCAGCTCGTTGGCGAAGCCGGCGAACAGCGGCGTCGCGAACATCAGCAGCATGATCGTGCCGTGCATGGTGAACAGCTGGTTGAACTGCTCGTTGCTGGTGATCTGCAGCCCCGGCTGCGCCAGCTCGGCCCGCATGATCAGCGCCATGACGCCGCCGATCAGGAAGAAGGCGAACGACGTGATCAGATACATGTGCCCGATGATCTTGTGATCAGTCGAGGACATCCACTTGGCGATGATCTGGCCCTTGGTGACGGGCCGGACCGGTGCGCGAAGCGGTTCTTGGATGGCGGTCACTGGGCACTCCCAGCCTGGGTCGCGATGTACTGGTCGAACTCAGCCTGCTTGACGAGCTTCACCGAGAACAGCATCCGGCTGTGGTCGACGCCGCACAGCTCGGCGCACCGGCCGGCGTAGACGCCCACGCGGTTGTCGCCGAGCGTCTTGATCTCGAACTTGCGCCCCGGGTTGCCCTCCGGGATGCCGGGGATGATGTCCCGCTTGAACAGGAACTCGGGCACCCAGAACGAGTGGATCACGTCGTCGGTCGAGAGGTCGAACTCGACCTTGGTGTTCGTCGGCAGGACCAGCTGAGGGCCCTGTTGGTAGTCGTGCACCGGCATGCCGGCCACAGGCTTCGTCGTCTTGCCGTTGTAGGTCGTGGTGAAGCGCCAGCTCCACTGGTACGCCTCGACCTTGACCTTGACGGGCGCGTCGCCGGCGACGTCCGTGAGGGCCTTGCTGTCGCGGGCGGTGAAGAAGAAGAACACCGAAACCATGACGAGCGGGACCACGGTGTAGAGGATCTCGATCGGCAGGTTGTAGCGCACCTGGGGCGGCAGCTCGGCCTTCCCCTTGCGCTTGCGGTGGAAGATCGCGGCCCAGACGATCAGGACGATGACGACGACGCCCGTGGCGAGTGCGGCGATCCAGGCCCCGTTCCACAGAGACTGAACGACCTTGGCCTGCTCGGTCACGCCCTCGGGCAGCAGGCCGGTGGACCAGTCGACCTTGGGAACGTCATTAGCACACGCCGTAGCAGTGGCCAGCAGCAACGCCAAAGCGGCGGCGCGCGGCACCCTGCGCCGGGCCAACGAACGCCGCGTCGTACGGCGAGTCGGACTCACGGATCGCCTACCCCACAGATGAAGCCCAAGAGTCTTTCCCTTGGGTGCTCGTATTTCCAAATGCACAGCTGATTGCAGACACATTAGCGTGCAGGTGTCCCGCCCTACCGCGCGACCCCTCGATGGCGCCGCAAGTGGGACGATGGGTCTCGTGGCGTATTTCGACGCGGCCTCGAGCGAGCCGCTGCACCCTCAGGCACGCGAGGCGCTGCTGGCGGCGATCGACGTCGGCTGGGCCGACCCCGCGAGACTGTACACCCAGGCCCGCCGCGCTCACCTGCTGCTGGAGCAGGCCCGCACGGAGGTGGCCGAGGCGCTCGGCGCGCGCCCTGACGAGGTGTCGTTCACCTCGTCCGGCACGCAGGCCGCGCATCTCGGCGTGCTCGGCACCCTACACGGCAGGCGCAGGGTCGGGCGTCATCTGGTCACCGGCGCGGTCGAGCACTCCAGCGTGCTGCACGCGGCCGGCGTGCACGAGCGCGACGGCGGCACGGTCGAGACGGTGGGCGTGAATCTCGAAGGCCGGGTCGACCTCGACGCGTTCGCGCGGGCTGTCGCGGCTCCCGGCACGGCGCTGGCCTGCCTGCAGACGGCCAACCACGAGGTGGGCACGGTGCAGCCGGTCGCCGAGGCCGCCGCCGCGTGCCGGGCCAACGGGGTGCCGCTGCTGGTCGACGCCGCCCAGACGGCCGGCCGCATGCCGATCCCGCCCGGCTGGTCGGTGCTGACCGCGAGCGCGCACAAGTGGGGCGGCCCGGCCGGGGTGGGCGTGCTGGCGGTGCGCAAGGGCACCCGGTTCCGCTCGTTCCTGCCCGAGGACGAACGCGAGCGGCGGCGCGTCCCCGGCTTCGAGAACGTGCCGGGCATCGTGGCCGCGGCGGCGGCACTGCGCGCGATGAGCGCCGAGGCGGCGCAGGAGCAGGCCCGGCTGTCCACGCTCGTCGCCAGGATCAGGGAGACCGTGCCGAAGGTCGTGCCGGACGTCGAGGTCATCGGCGACCCCGTCGGCCGGGCGCCCCACATCGTGACCTTCTCGTGTCTCTACGTCGACGGCGAGGCGCTGCTCACCGAGCTGGACAAGGCCGGTTTCGCCGTATCGTCCGGAAGCTCGTGCACCGCTAGTACGCTTCGTCCATCGCACGTCCTCGAAGCGATGGGCGTGCTGACGCACGGGAATGTCCGGGTGTCGCTGCCCAGGGGCACGTCCGCGGCCGAGGTCGACCGGTTCCTGGCCGTGCTGCCCGACCTGGTGCGCCGCATCCGGCACGACGCAGGAGTCGCATGACCGAGGTAACTCAGCCGTCATTGACGATCGACGCGCTCGGGAAGAAGTGCCCGATCCCGATCATCATGCTCGCCGAGCAGATCAACCACGTGCCGCTCAACGCCGTGGTGGCGGTGCTGGCCGACGATCCGGCGGCCTACACCGACGTGCCGGCGTGGTGCCGGCTGAAGTCCCACCGCCACGTGGCCTCGTACGAGCTGCCCGAGGGCGGCTGGGCGATCCACGTGATGCGCAACTACTGACGGTTTGTGGGTAGGGCCCTCCCCTGACGGCACATCGACCATTCGGGGGAGACCATGGCCAAGGGGAACGAGACCGCCCGTGACGTGATGAGCACGGGCGCGGAGTGCATCGCCACGCACGAGACGCTCGACCGGGCGGCTCAGATGATGCGCAACAACGACGTGGGCGCGCTGCCCGTGTGCGGGCCCGACGACCGGGTGACCGGCATCATCACCGACCGCGACATCGTGATCAAGTGCATCGCGGCCGGTCACGACCCCGCGCAGGTGACGGCGGGCGAGCTGGCGACCGGCCTGGTCTGGGTGACGGCGGACGCCACCGTGCAGGAGGCGCTGTCGCGCATGGAGCAGAACCAGATCAAGCGGCTGCCGGTGCTGGAGAACGAGCGCATCGTCGGCATGATCAGCGAGGCCGACCTCGCCCGGTGCCTGCCGGACGACCAGCTCGCCGAGTTCGTGCACCGGGTGTACGCCAAGCGCTGACACCCGACGGGGATCGCCCCGCCAGCGCCTGCGGCGGGCGGGGCGTACGGCTGTCAGGGGTGGTAGCAGCGCACGTGGTCGGCGATGTCGGCCGCGGCCTCGGCGCCGTAGGCGGCCGTGAAGCGCTCCAGGAAGACCTTCTGTCCCAGCTCGTACTCCTGGCCGCCGACGCGCTCCAGCACGTGCGTGGCCGTGAGGTTGCCGATCTGGCCGCAGCGCTCCAGCGGCAGACCCCAGGCCAGGCCGGACAGGAAGCCGGCGCGGAAGGCGTCGCCGACGCCCGTGGGGTCGGCCTTGCCGCGCTCGGGGGCCGGGGCGACCTGGATGGACGGCTCGCCCTTGCGGTCGATGACGGCGCCCTTGGGGCCGAGCGTGGTGACGCGGACGCCGACCCGGTCGAGGATCTCCTCGTCGGACCAGCCGGTCTTCTGCTCGATGAGCCCCTTCTCGTAGTCGTTGGAGAACAGGTAGGCGGCGCCGTCGACGAGCTGCCTGATCTGCTCGTCCTCCATGCGGGCGAGCTGCTGGGAGATGTCGGCGGCGAAGGGGATGCCGCGCTGGCGGCACTCGTCGGTGTGCCGCAGCATCGCGTCGGGGTCGTTGGGGCTGATCAGCACCAGGTCGAGGCCGCCGACCCGGGCGGAGACCGGCTGCAGCTCGATCAGCCGCGCCTCGGCCATCGCCCCGGTGTAGAAGGAGGCGATCTGGTTGTGGTGCTCGTCGGTGGTGCACAGGAAGCGCGCGGTGTGCTGCGTCTCGGAGATGTGCACGGACTCGCAGTCGACGCCGTGGCGCTCCAGCCAGGAGCGGTAGTCGGCGAAGTCGTTGCCGACGGCGCCCACCAGGATCGGCTTGAGGCCGAGGCAGCCCATGCCGAAGGCGATGTTGGCCGCGCAACCGCCGCGACGGATCTGAAGGTCGTCGACCAGGAACGAGAGCGACACCCGGTCGAGCTGCTCGGCGATGAGCTGATCGCCGAAGCTTCCTGGGAACGTCATCAGGTGGTCTGTCGCGATGGAGCCGGTTACGGCGATGCGCACGGGATTCTTCTTCCTCGTTGTCAGCAGGCCAATAAGCCCCACGAGAATACGCGAAGGTCCCGCTCGCACAAAGGCGGGCGGGACCCCACAGGCCGAAGCCGTGACCCCTTAGTTGAACGAGTCGCCACAGGCGCAGGAGCCGGTGGCGTTGGGGTTGTCGATGGTGAAGCCCTGCTTCTCGATCGTGTCGACGAAGTCGATGCTGGCGCCCAGCAGGTAGGGGGCGCTCATGCGGTCGGTGACCACGCTGACACCGCCGAAGTCCGTCACCACGTCACCGTCCATGGAACGGTCGTCGAAGAAGAGCTGGTAGCGCAGGCCGGAGCAACCACCCGGCTGCACGGCGACCCTCAGCTGCAGACCTTCCTCACCCTGCTGCTCCAGCAGGCTCTTGACCTTCGCGGCGGCCGCGTCAGTCAGGATCAGGCCCTGCGTCGTGGTCTCGCTGCTCTCAACCGTCATCTGCTGACTCCCTAACCCGGCTGTCTGTTTCCGACGTCCTACTGATGACGCTACCAACACCTCGCCCATGCCACACATTCCCGGGTCCCCCTACCCCCGGAATAACCATGTTCGTCCATGTGTCATAGTGAGTATCGTCAAAACGACGATAAGGGGGTATGGCGATGGCCACCCAGACTGGGCTGCCGCTCTTCGTCCTCGGGCAGGGCGCCGATCCGCACAGCGAGAAGGGCGTCGACTGCCCTGGCGAGCTGCCGCCCGCGTCCGACCCTGACCTGGTCGAACGCGCCCGCAAGGCCAAGGAGGCGCTGGGCGACCGCCTGTTCGTGCTGGGCCACCACTACCAGCGCGACGAGGTCATCCAGTTCGCCGACGTGACCGGCGACTCCTTCAAGCTCGCCCAGCAGGCCGCCGCGCGGCCCGAGGCGGAGTTCATCGTCTTCTGCGGCGTGCACTTCATGGCCGAGTCCGCCGACATCCTCACCGGCGAGGCCCAGAAGGTGGTGCTGCCCGACCTCGCCGCCGGGTGCTCCATGGCCGACATGGCCACGTTCGACCAGGTGGAGGAGTGCTGGGAGGCCCTTGAGGACGCCGGTCTGGCCGGCGAGGTGGTCCCCGTCACGTACATGAACTCCAGCGCCGACATCAAGGCGTTCTGCGGGCGCAACGGCGGCGTGGTGTGCACCTCCTCCAACGCCAGGAGGGCCCTCGACTGGGCGTTCGAGCAGGGCCGCAAGGTGCTGTTCCTGCCCGACCAGCACCTCGGGCGCAACACCGCGGTGCTGGAGATGGGCATGTCCCTGGAGGACTGCGTGGTCTGGAACCCCCACCGCCCCGGCGGCGGGCTGACCCGCGAGCAGCTCGACCGGGCGCGGATGATCCTGTGGAAGGGCCACTGCTCGGTGCACGGCCGCTTCACCGCCGAGTCCGTCGACGACGTGCGCGCGCGCATCCCCGGCGTGAACGTGCTGGTCCACCCCGAGTGCCGGCACGAGGTGGTGCTCAAGGCCGACCACGTGGGCTCGACCGAGCACATCATCAAGACCCTCCAGGCCGCTCCCGCCGGGTCGAGCTGGGCCGTCGGCACCGAGCTGAACCTGGTCAAGCGGCTGGCCGCGATGTTCCCCGACAAGAACGTGTCGTTCCTGGACCGGACGGTCTGCTACTGCTCCACGATGAACCGGATCGACCTGCCGCACCTGGTGTGGGCGCTGGAGTCGCTGGTGCTGGGCGACGTCGTCAACCGCATCACGGTGGACGAGGACACCGCCCACTGGGCCAGGGTCGCCCTGGACCGCATGCTGGCGCTCCCGTAAGAAGGCTCCCGCGGCGAGGAGCGCCCGCCCTCGCCGCGGGCCCGGCACAGTGTCGGCGCTGCTAGGCGAAGTCGTAGCCGACGCGGACGCCGACGGTCAGCGTCTGGCGGCCGGGGCTGACCGAGGACGCGCTCTCGGCCGCCGCGGCCATCGTGACCAGCGGCTGCGGGCCGCCCCTGACCTCCTCGGAGATCGACACGACCGGGCCGAGCGGGCGGCCGGCCAGCTCGGCGTAGTGGGCGGCCTTGGCCGCGGCGTCCCTGAACGCCCTCGTCCTGGCCTCGCCGAGCACCGACGCCGGGTCGGACAGCTCGAAGGCCACGCCGTTGAGCCGGGCCTCCTCGCCCACGCCGGCGACCGTGTCGATGACGGCGTCGGCCCGCGTCAGGTCCCTGACGACCACCTCGACGCCCTGGGCCGCCCGGTAGGCGGAGACCTTCGGGTAGACCTCGTACTCGGGGCCGAGCGAGAGCTCGACCGTGCGCACGTCGTGGGCCGCGACGCCGGCCCCGGCCAGCGCGTCGGCCAGCCGGGCCGCGGCGGCCCTGACCGCCGTGAACGCCTCGGACGCCGACGCCCTGCGCACCTCGACGCCCGCCAGCAACCGCAGGACGTCGGGCGCGGCCTGCACGCTGCCCTCACCGACGACGGAGATGTCCACGCCTGCCCCCTAAGACTGGGTTCGCCTCGATCCTACGGGCGTGTCCTGCCCCCGCCCACGGCCGGTTCACACGGCGTCGACGATCGCGCCCGGATCGTCCAGCTCGACCTGGTGCCCCGAGCCCGGCAGCAGGACCAGCTTGGCGTCGAGGCAGGCCGCCAGGCTCTGCCTGCGGGCGTCCCGGACGCCCGCGCCGAGCACGGTGACCGGGATGTCGGGAAAGGGATGACCGGCCCGGATGTCCCGGAGGTCGGCGGCCATGTCGCGGCGGGCCAGCCACTCCCCCGCCACCGCCGCGGGCACCTTGCCCATCCGGTACACCCCGAAGGGGTCGCCCATGCCCGTGACCAGGCGGTGCGCCGGCGGCCCGGTCAGGCGGGCCAGCACGTTCGCGCCCCACGTGCCGCCGAGCGCGGGCAGCCACTCGCCCAGGGCGGTGGCGAGCGCGAGCGGCCGGCGCACGGGCGTCGGGCTGGGGTCCACCAGGACGAGCTTGGCCACGCAGAGCGGGTGCAACCGGGCGAACGCCTCGGCGTGCCAGCAGGACAGGCCATGCGCGACCAGGGTGATCTGGGACGGTTGCGCGGGGGCCAGCGCGGCCAGCCGGGCCACCTCGCCGTACAGGGTGGGCCGGTCGGTCGCGGGCGGGCTGAGGCCGAGCCCCGGACGGTCGAAGCGGACGACCCGGTGGCAGGCGGCCAGACCGGCGGCCACGGCGTCCCAGTGGAACCAGGCGCCGCCGAGGCCCGCCGTGATGAGCACGCCGGGGCCCGCGCCCTGGTCGAGGACGTGCGGAGGGCCGCAGGGGGCCTCGTCGTCATCGTGGACGAGCAGCCTGAGCGCCACGTACACGACCCAGACGGCGACCATCGTGAGCTGGATCCGGTGGGCGACGCCGGCCAGCCGCCCGGCGGCCAGGGCGGCCAGCATGAGCCCGGTGGCCCCCATGTTCAGGCCGGTGAACAACCACGACACCCACGAGCGCCAGCGCGCGGAGAGCACCACCATGGCGGTCAGCACGGCCGTCGTGGCCAGCGCGCCGGCCACCATGTGGAGCCGGTGCGAGACACCCTCGCCGCGGCAGGTCGGGTCGCTGAGCACGGCGCAGTCGAGCGGGACCAGGCCGGAGACGGCCGTCAGCAGCCCGAAGGCGGCCAGCGCCAGCCAGCCGGCCCACTCGCGCGCCACCCTGGGCAGCGTCGCCACGGCGGCCAGGCAGGCCAGCCCGGACAGCACGTCGCTGACCCGGAACAGGCGCGTCCATGGCTGGTCACGGGCGGCCAGCTCGCTCACATAGCCGTCGGTCCGGTCGACGGCGGGCGTGGTGAACTGCCCCGTGATCCAGGCGCTGTACAGCACGGCCGCCACGATGAGCGCCGAGGCCACGGCGACGAACAACCTTCGCTCCACGTGATGATTAGAACACCATCCGTGGTCAAAGGCCCGGAGCACCCCATACCGGGAACCATCGGGCGAGGTCGGCCTCCAGCGGCAGCTCGCCGTCCAGGACGCCTCTGGCCTGCAGTTCGAGGGCGTTGTCGCGCCTGTTCCCGGGCAGCGGCGCGAACGGGTAGAACGTCCCGCGCTTGTACAGATAGACGACCGCCAGCCGTCTGCCCGCCGGATCGGCGAACGACACCAGCGAGCACAGCAGCGAGGGCCCGAACCCGGCCGACTCCAGCGAGGAGTTGACCGCGTGCAGCTCGGTGACCAGGTCGCCGACGTCGTCCGGCGCGCGGCGGACGAGCAGCCAGGTGTAGCCGTAGCCGTCGTCGGACTCCTCGACGCGCCCACCGAGCAGCGCCTTGACGTCGCTCTCCACCGTCGCGAACGCGCCGCCCTCCGCGGCCCTGAACGACACCGAGCCGAGACCGGTGGGGACGAGACCGGTCGCGGCCTGGAGCGTCACGGCGGCGGACGGCAGCGCGAACAGCGCGTCGAGATCGGGCTTGACCGGCTTGGACCGGCCCAGCAACGAGTCGAGCCAGCCCATACGGCCTCAGCCCCTTCCGAGCTGCTTGGAGACGGACGCGAGGAGTTCGAGCCGGCGCTCCAGCGGCGGATGCGTGGAGAACAGGTTCGCCAGCGTCTCCCCCTGGCCAGGGCCGGGGCGAAGTAGAAGGCGTTGAACGGCGCCGCCTCGCGCAGGTCGGTGGTCGGGATCCGGGCCATGTCGCCGGTGACCTTGGTCAGCGCGCTGGCCAGGGCCGAGGGACGCTGCGTGAGCAGGGCTCCGGCCCGGTCGGCGGCCAGCTCGCGGTAACGCGACAGGGCTCTGGTGAGCAGGAAGCTGACGGCGTACACGACGATCGAGACGAACATGATGATCAGCCCGACCGGCACGCCGCCCTGGCCGTTGTCCCGGCGCCCGCCGAAGCCGGCGTACAGGGCGAACCTCGTCATCAGCCCGGCGACGATGCCGAGGAACGAGGCGATCGTCATGACCGCGACGTCGCGATGGGCGACGTGCGACAGCTCGTGCGCCAGGACGCCTTCGAGCTCCTGAGGCTCCAGGCGGCGCAGGATGCCCGTCGTCACGCAGACGACGGCCCGCTTCTGGTTACGGCCGGTGGCGAAGGCGTTGGGGACGTCGGAGTCGGCGATCGCCACCCGCGGCTTGGGCATGTCCGCCAGCGCGCACAGCCGGTCGATCAGGCCGTGGAGCTCGGGGGCCTCCTGTGGGGAGACCTCCCGCCCGTGCATCGCGAACAGGGCGATGCGGTCGGACAGGAAGTACTGCACCAGCAGCAGCCCCCCGGCGAGCACCAGCACGGTCAGCGCGCGCACGCCGAGGGCGATCAGCACGCCGACGAACGCCACGTAGAGCAACCCCAGCAGGAACATCGTCACGACCATGCGGCGGGTCAGGCCGCTGTCGGACGCGAACCGCGTGCCCACGGGGCTCAGCCCGGGATGAGGCCTTGGTCGCCCAGCATCTCCCGGACCTCCTCGATCGAGGCGTCCGCGGGGGAAGGATCAGCTCTGACGGCTCAAGGCTGTCGTCGGGAAGCGCCTTGCCCACATGGCGCACCTTGTCGAGCAACGCGTGCAGCTTGACGCGGAAGGCCCCTTCGTCACCGGTCTCGATGGCGGCCTCCAGCTCGCTGTCGAGCTCGTTGAGCACCGCGATGTCGTCCGGCGAGATCTCCACCTGGCCCTCGCCCATGATTCTGACGATCATGCGCCCTCCCCGGGCTGACGCAGCTGCTGGGTGTGACCCTGCTGCGGCTGGGGCTGCTGCTGCGGCTGGCCCTGCTCGATGGCGCTCTTCGGCGCCGGGCCCTGGCCCAGCTCGGCCTTCATCCGGGCCAGCTCAAGCTCGACGTCCATGCCGCCGCCCATGCGGTCGAGCTCGGCCTGGATGTCGTCGCCGCGGGTGCCGCTGAAGTCGTCGAGCGCGCCACTGGCCAGCAGCTCGTCGATCGCGCCCGCGCGGGCCTGCATCTGCGCCGTCTTGTCCTCGGCGCGCTGGATCGCCAGGCCGACGTCGCCCATCTCCTCGGAGATGCCGGAGAACGCCTCGTTGATGCGCGTCTGGGCCTCGGCGGCGGTGTAGGTCGCCTTGATCGTCTCCTTCTTCGTGCGGAAGGAGTCGACCTTGGCCTGCAGCCGCTGGGAAGCCGTGGTCAGCTTCTCCTCCTCGGCCTGCAGGTTGTCGTGCTGGACCTTGAGGTCGGCCATCTGCCCCTGCAGATTGGACCGCCGCTGCAGGGCCTCGCGCGCAAGGTCCTCACGCCCGACGGACAGCGCCTTGCGGCCCTGCTCCTCGTAGCGCCTGGCCTGGGCCTCCAGGCCGTTGATCTGCAGTTCTACCCGCTTGCGCGAGGTCGCCACGTCGGCCACCCCTCGACGCACCTTCTGCAGCAACTCGAGCTGCCGCTGATAGGAGTAGTCAAGCGTCTCGCGCGGATCCTCCATCTTGTCCAGGGCCTTGTTGGCCTTGGACTTGAAGATCATCGAAAGTCTCTTCATCACGCTCATGCGCGTCGGCCGTCCCCTTCTAGGTCGTGCTGGTGTTCACCCAATGCAGCGCAGCCGCCTTGGGATTACCCTACGCATAACGCACGGGGGCGTCACTAAGTTGCAGTCCAGGTAGGGTTGACGTGTGTTGCGACGCCGATCCCAAACCTCCGTGGACGACACCCCCGTCCCCGTTGACGATCCTAAGCCCCAGGGTAAAGGTCGTCCCACACCCAAGCGCCGGGATGCCGAGGGCAGACGACGCCAGCCGGTCTCCGCGCCGAAGGACCGCAAGGAGGCCTATCGGCAGATGCGCGCCAAGCAGGCCGCCGAGCGCGACCGGGCCCGCAAGGGCATGCTCGCAGGTGACGAGCGTTATCTTCCGGTTCGCGACAAGGGCCCGGCGCGCAAGTTCGCGCGCGACTGGGTCGACTCGCGGCGCCTGCCCAGCCAGTACTTCCTGCCGTTCTCGCTACTGATCCTGCTGGCGACCTGGATCCCGTGGCCGATCGAGATCCGCGCCAAGGTGCTCAACATCGTGATCGCGGTCGGCTGGCCGATCATGATGATCGGCGTCCTGGCCACCTCCCTCTACGTGGCATGGAAGGTGAAGAAGGAGGTCGCGGCCAAGCTCCCGAACGAGAGCGTGAAGGGCGTCGGCTTCTACGCGGCGATGCGCGCTTTGCAGATCCGCAAGCTACGCTTCCCGCCGCCCACGGTGCTGCCGGGCGGTCGGCCCGCGCCGCCCAAGAAGTAGCCCCGTTCTCCCGATTTTTCGGGAAAGCGGCTTATCGGCGACGCCCGCGTGCCCATCACCGTCCGGTGGTGGGCACTCGTGCTTCCTGCCTTCCCGCGTCTCGCCCGCTCAGCGGGCCGGCTTCCAGCGCAGGACGCCGCCGGTGACCACGGGGCGGCGGCCGTCGATCGCGCCGCCCCGTTCGAGGGCGTCGGCGACGGTCCGCAGCAGCGTGTACGACGACCGCAGCCGCCTGCCCGTGACCCCGGCCACCGTCCCGCCGGCCGAGCTCACGGTGGCGTACGCCGTGGCGCCGTCGACGGCGGTGTAGGACAGGATCGGGATCAGCAGGCCGTCCCATGACCCGGCCGGGCGGCGGGCGCACATCTCGCGCCAGGCGTCCCTGATGCCGCGGACGGTGAGGTGGTCGCGGGCCCCGGGGCGGAAGCCCAGGACACCTGCACCGCGCGCGCCGTTGTGGCGCAGCAGGGAGGCGCGCAGGGCGTCGGGGAAGTCCACGCCCATCTGCGACTCGGCCACGGCGATCGTGCGCGCCCTGACCGGGCCGCCGAGCGTGCGGTACGTGCGGGGGCGTTGCTCCTGAGCCAGCGTTCGATACGCCGCCACTGGGCGTCCACGGCCCGCTTGACGTCGGGCGCGACCCTGCGCGGGTCGATCGGCCGGCGCCGGGGCGCGCAGTTGGGCGCCTGGGCGGCGGAGACGGCGGGCGTGGGCAGCGCGGTCGCCACGGGGTCGGCCGGCGGCTCCACGGGCGTCAGGGGCTCGCCGACGGGGGGCTCCAGGGGCTCGGCCTCGTCCGGGGGCGCCTGCTGCTCGGCGACGGCGCGCATGAGGGCCTGGGCGTCGCGCTGCGCCGACGTGCCCATCAGGGCGAACGCCAGCGTCAGGGTCACGACGACCCCGATGGCCAGCCACAGCAGGGCCGTCCGGGCGCCCCGCGGCCGCCGGGCGGCAGCCGGTACGGACGGCGGCGGCTCGGCCCGCGGCAGGCGGGCCCGGCGGCGCAACCGCACCGCGAGGGCGATCAGGACGGCCGCGGTGAGAGCCTGGCGGACGAGCTTGAGCACGTCGCGCACCCTATCCCGAATCGAATCGGCTCATGTGACGCTCTAAGGTCGAACGTATGGAATTCCGACACCTCGGCCGCAGCGGTCTCATGGTCAGCGAGATCAGCTACGGCAACTGGCTCACCCACGGCTCCCAGGTCGAGGAGGACGCCGCCAAGCTGTGCGTGCAGGCGGCGCTCGACGAGGGCATCACCACCTTCGACACCGCCGACGTCTACGCGGGGACGAAAGCCGAGGAGGTGCTCGGCCGGGCGCTCAAGGGCGTCCGCAGGGAGTCGCTGGAGATCTTCACCAAGGTCTACTGGCCCACCGGCCCCGGCAAGAACGACCGCGGGCTGTCCCGCAAGCACATCACCGAGTCGATCAACGCCTCGCTGCGCCGCCTCCAGACCGACTACGTCGACCTGTACCAGGCCCACCGTTTCGACAACGAGACGCCCCTCGAGGAGACCCTCAAGACGTTCGACGACCTCGTCCGCCAGGGCAAGGTGCTCTGCGTCGGCGTCAGCGAGTGGACGGCCGAGCAGATCGGCCGGGCGCTGAAGATCGCCGACGAGATGGGCTTCGACCGGATCGTGTCGAACCAGCCGCAGTACTCGATGTTGTGGCGGGTCATCGAGGAGGAGGTCGTGCCGCTGAGCGAGCGCGAGGGCCTCGGCCAGATCGTCTGGTCGCCGATCGCGCAGGGCGTGCTCACCGGCAAGTACCTGCCCGGCCGGCAGCCTCCGCAGGGCTCGCGGGCGACCGACGCGAGCGGCAGCGCCATGATCGCGCGGTACATGAACGACGACGTGCTCACCCGCGTGCAGGAGCTGCGGCCGATCGCCGACGACCTCGGCCTGACCATGGCCCAGCTCGCCGTGGCCTGGGTGCTGCAGAACCCGAACGTCTCCAGCGCCATCGTCGGCGCCACCCGCCCCGAGCAGGTGCGCGACAACGTCAAGGCGGCCGGCGTCAAGCTGGAGGACGACGTGCTCAAGCGCATCGACGACGTGCTCGGCACGGTCGTGGAGCGCGACCCGGCAAAGACGGTGAGCCCCGCCATCCGTCCGTGACCCGGAAAACGAAAAACCCCTTGAGCCACAATGCGCTCAAGGGGTTTTCCTTTTTTCGCGGATCACTCCGGACGCAATGACATTCCCGTGTATTCGACGCGGTCCTCGTCGAGCAGCGCCACCTGCTCGACGCCGGATTCGAGCAGCTCACGCCAGTTCTCCCCGAGCCAGGACTCCGCATCGGCCTGACTCGGGAAAACCTCTCGCGGCAAAGGGCGGTCCGTCACCTCACCACCATTTGCATCTTCATAACGCCACCGCCATGTCATGCCATACGCTCCTTCTCCGCGGGTTCGCCGGCGCCTTCCCTCCGACGGCACTGGAACCCTACTCCCGAGCTCGGAGGTCCATCGATGCTGCGCGCGGGCCGTGTTGCCGCGGCGGCCGTCCTGGGGGCGGCCGCCGTACTTCTTCTCCCCTCCTCCGCGCTCGGCTCACCCTCCTCGCGGCCCGGCGGTCCCGTGCCGGGAACCGCCGCGGAGCCGGGGGCCGTGCGGCTGTGGGGGGTCTGGCGGAGCGACGGCACGGCGTGGCTGGCGTCCACGGCCGCGTACGAGCCGGCGGACGGCTCCGTCGTCGGGTGGCGCTTCACGGTCTCGGCCGACGGGTCGGCGGGCGAGCCGCCGGGCGGTGAGCTGCCGTCGTTCCCGGCGGTGTGCGTCCAGGACGCGGCCGGCTCGGGGCACAAGCGGGTGGCGGTCGCGGTGGACTTCGGGGACGGGGAGGGCGACGTCCCGCCCGGCGACCGGCCGCCGGCGCATCCGCTGCTGCGCTGCGTGACGGGCGCCGAGGACGCGACCGCCGCCCAGCTCCCGGCCTCCGCGGCCAGGGTCGGCGTGAACGGGCGCGGCGAGGTCGTGTCGGTCAGCGGCTACCCGTCCCAGGGCGCGGGGACCGTCCCGTCCCAGGAGACGGACGCCGCCGGGCGGGCCGCCGCGCCCGCGAGCGCGCCCGGCGGGTCTCCGGCGCTGCTGATCACGGGCGGCGCAGGGGCGCTGTTGCTGATCGGCGGGGGCGCGGCCCTGGCCGCCCGCCGCCGCCCCGGTCGCCCCGGTCGGCCCGATCGGCCCGGTCGCTCCGGTCGGTAGCCTCTGGGCGGTGAAGCTTCTTCTCTCCGGAACCGGCGGTGCCGCGGGCTGGCCGGCGGACGGGTGCCCGTGCGCCTCGTGCGCCCGGCTCCCCCAGGGCCGTCACCGCCCCTTCGAGCTGGTCGTGGACGACGCCGCGCGGTTCCCCTTCACCGGCGGCGGCGCGTTCGGCGGCGGGCTCGGGCTGGTGGCGGCCGACGGCGAGGCGGTGTTGTGCCTGCCGCCGGGCCGGGAGGCCCCCACCGACGGTCCCGCCCGCTACGACGTCGTCGTGCTGGACCTGCTGGAGCGCCCGCAGCGGCTCGGCGAGCTGCGCCGCGCCGGGCTGGCCGACGACCGGACGACCGTGGTGGCCGCGTGGCTGGACCACCGGATCAGGTCGGAGGAGGAGCTGGCCAGGCGGCTGCGGTTGTGGGGGGCGGTGGCCGTGCCGGACGGGACGGTCCTGGAGAGCGGCGGAACGGTACGCGAGACGCCGCCGCGGCGGGCGTTGCTGCTCGGCGGGTCCAGGTCGGGCAAGTCGGCCGAGGCCGAGCTGCGGCTGGCGGCCGAGCCGTACGTCACCTATGTCGCCACCGGCGGCGACGGCGCGGCGGACGGCGAATGGGCGGCGCGGGTACGGGCGCACCGGGAACGGCGGCCCGCTCACTGGGACACGGCCGAGACCACGGACCTGGTGGCGGTCATCGCGGCGGCGGGCACGCCCCTGCTGATCGACGGGCTGGGCACGTGGCTGGCGGCGGTGTTCGACGAGCACGGAGCCTGGGACGGCGACCGCACGCCGGTCGTCCGGCGCTGCGCGGAGCTGGTCGAGGCGTGGCGCGGCACGCCGGTGCCGCTCGTGGCGGTCTCGGACGAGGTGGGGATGGGCGTGGTGCCCGCCACGTCCGCCGGCCGGGCCTTCAGGGACGCGCTCGGCAAGCTCAACGAACGGCTCGCCGCCGAGTCCGAGTACGTCGCCCTGGTGGTCGCGGGACGCCCTCTGGAACTGTGACCCCACGGACCCCGGGGTCGCGGGCCGGGGCTACGGGCGCACGGCTCTGGCGTACCAGCGGCCGTCGAGGCGGTCCACGTGCAGCGGGCGGCCGAAGCACTCGGACAGCAGGTCGGGGGTGAGCACCTCCGACACCGGCCCGGCGGCCAGCAGCCGCGAGTCGCGCATGAGCAGCGCGTGCGTGGTGGTCGCGGGCACCTCCTCCAGGTGGTGGGTCACCGTGACGGTGGTCAGGACCGGCCGGGTGGCGGCCAGCTGCTCGACCGCGGTGATGAGGTCCTCGCGCGCCGGCAGGTCGAGCCCGGCGAACGGCTCGTCGAGCAGCAGCACGGCGGGCTCGGCCATGAGCGCCCTGGCCACCCTGATCCGGGCCCGCTCCCCTTGCGAGCACACCCGGAACGGGCGCTCGACCAGGTCCTTGCAGCCCAGGTCGGCCAGCAGGCGGGCGGCGCGCTCGCGCTCGTTGTCGCCGTACTTGTCCCACAGCGGGACGCTCGTGCCGGTGTGGCCGGTCAGGACCACCGTGTGGGCGGTGGCGCCCTCCTCCTCCAGCAGGTCCTCGTCGATCAGCCGCTGGCTGGCCGCGACCAGGCCGATGTGGCGGCGCAGCTCCCGAAGATCGACCCGGCCGAGCCGGTGGCCGAGCACGCTGACCGCGCCCTCGCTCGGGTGGCGCACCGCCCCGGCCAGGGAGAGCAGGGTGGTCTTGCCCGCGCCGTTGGGGCCGAGGATCACCCAGTGGTCGCCGTACGCCACCTGCCAGTCGATGCCGTCGAGCAGCGTTTTGCCGACAACCCGGACAGCTACACCTTCGAGTTCAAGCACGTGCATTCCCGCCACATTAGTCGGCCCTAGGATCGGTCGTTATGCCGCTTGCTGAGCTGACCCACGGGCTTCGCTTCGCGATCGGCATGCTCAGCGCCGTTCCGGTGCGGGTCGACAGGGTCGATCGGGAGGTCGCCGGGCCGGCCATGGTGGCGGCCCCCGCGGTCGGGCTGGGGCTCGGCGCGGTGGCGGGCCTGGCGCTGCTGCTGCCGGGGCCGCCGCTGCTGGGCGCGGCGCTCGCGCTCGGGCTGCTGGCCGTGCTCACCCGCGGCCTGCATCTGGACGGGCTGGCCGACCTCGCCGACGGCCTGGGCAGCGGCCGGCCCGCGAACGACGCCCTCGACATCATGAAAAAGTCTGACATCGGGCCGTTCGGGGTGATGACGCTGGTCATCACGCTGCTCGTCCAGGCTGCGGCGCTGACCGGGGCCGGTTACCCCGCCCTGGTGACCGCCTGCGTGGCCGGGCGGCTGGCGCTCACCTGGGCGTGCCGGGCGAGCGTGCCCGCCGCGCGGCCCGGCGGGCTCGGGGCGATGGTGGCGGGCACCGTGAGCGATCCGGCGGCGTGGCTGGCCACGACGGCCGCCCTTGCCGTGACCGCCGGGCTGGGGCTGGCGGCCGGGACGTGGGCGCCGCCGATCGCGCTGGCGGCCGGGCTCGGGGCGGCGCTGCTGCTGCTCCGGCACGCCCGGCGGCGGCTCGGCGGCATCACGGGGGATGTGCTCGGCGCGCTGGTGGAGACCGGGACGGCGGCCGCGCTGGTGGTGTGCGCGGTCCTGGGCTGAGCGGCGACGCGCTCGCCGCGCCGGGCTCCCGGCGGACGCGGTGTCAGGCGACCGGCTGCTCGGCGCGGGCCGGCAGGCGGCGGACGAGGACCACGCAGAGCAGGGCGAGCGGGACCCAGCCGACCAGCCCGGTGAGCCCGGACACCGCGGTGTCGGGCGGCGCGGCGGCGTCCCCGAGCAGCAGCACGGCGGGCAGCACCGCGTTCAGCGAGCCGTGCGCGACCACGCAGGGCCACACGCTGCCCGTACGCAGGCGCAGCCAGCCGATCGCGATCCCGGCCAGCACGCAGAAGCCGATGAACTGCAGCGCCGCCCACGACCCGAGGCTCGGGTAGTTGTAGCCGAGCAGGGTGAGCGGGGCGTGCCACAGCCCCCAGATCGCGCCGGACAGCGCCAGGCCGCCGAGCGGGCCGTACGTGGCGGACAGCCGGGGCAGCAGCCAGCCCCGCCAGCCCCACTCCTCGCCCAGCGCCGGGATCGCGTTGAGCACCGGGCCCGCCAGCACGCCGATGGCGATCTGCAGGTAGAGCGCCGGGCCCGGGTCGGCCGGCGGCTGCACGCCCGCGGCCGTGAGCTGGGCCCGGTACAGGCTGAACCGGTCGAGGTCGAGCGGGAACAGCCCGACGGCGGTGCTGAGCCCGGCGCAGACGGCGATCAGCAGCGGCACGCCCAGCCAGGCGGCCAGCACGTACCGGCCGGTGCGGCCCTTGCTCTCCCCCAGCGTCAGGCCGGTCTCGGCGGCCCAGCGCCGCCAGGGCGCGCGCGACAGCGCCCACACCCCGAGCACCCCGGCGGTCGGCGTGAACATCATGACCGCGGCCAGCCCCTTGGCCGCGGGCGAGCTCAGGCCCGCGCCGAGCCAGATGGGCAGGGCCACCAGCCAGGACAGCCCGAAGGCGAGGACGAGGAAGACGGGAAGCTGTTTTCTCATGACCGGGCACGCTCCGCGACGAGGGCGTTGATGAGGGACGCGCCGCGCTCGGCGTCGTCGATGCTGATCGCCAGCCGCCCCCGGAGCGGTAGCCGACGACCAGGCACTCGCCGCCGCGCAGCATGATGGTGGCCATGCCGGGCAGGCCGCGGAAGCCCCAGCCGCCGACCTCGCTCGGCCTGCGGACCTCCGTCCAGGCCCGGTCGATCCTCGACAGCGGGATCCGGCGCGCCGGGACGCCGAGCGGCCCGAAGCCGATGACGAGCGCGTCGTCGCCGACCCGTACGGACAGCGACGCCGTCGCCAGCCCCGCGACCAGCACGATCACGGCGCCGGGCAGGGCGGAGGCCATGGTCGCCGGCGACAGGACGCCGGCCAGGCGCAGCCCGCACAGCACGACGATCGCCGCCGCGGCCACCAGCGTCAGCCCGACCAGCCACGGGTTGACCAGCCGGCTGACCCAGACCGTACGGCGACCGGGCCGCAGCTTCAGCGCCGGGGGCGGCTGCACGGCCTCGACCGGGTCGGGCCCGCCCCTGCCGAGGTAACCCGCGAGCACGCCCACGCCGAGTGAGCCGACGACGACCAGCGGGACCTGCCAGCCGGAAAGGCCCGCGGCCGTCCAGTCGGGCGCGTCGAGGTTGGCCGACAACGTGGCGGCCTGCGTGCCCAGCACCAGGACGCCGCCGCCGAACAGGCCGCCCCACCACAGCGCCCGCCCGTTGCGGTGCCGCAGCGCCCAGCCCCGCACGGCGACGGCCAGGAACGCGACCCACACCACGGTCCACACCGCCGCCACCGTCAGCACGTGGGCCTGGAAGGACGCCGAGCCGTCGACGCCCGCCGCGCCCCAGTGGGTGGCCAGCGGGTCGGGCAGCCGGTCGCGCAGGCCCATGGGGGCCAGGACCAGGGCCGCCGTGACGGCCGCGCCCCACGCCGCCGCGGGGATTCGGGGGTTCATGGCAGATCCTCCAGGATGGTGATGAGGTCCTCACGGCGGTAGCCGTGCCTCTCGGCCTCCTCCAGCAGCTCCCGGGCGCGTTGCACGAGCAGCGCGCGCCCGTCGGCCTGGCCCGCGACGCTGACCCCGCGCCCCCGCCTGAACTCCAGCAGCCCCTCGTCGCGCAGGTCGCGCAGTGCGCGCAGCACGGTGTTGGGGTTGATGCCGAGCGCCCTGGCGAGGTCGCGGGCCGGCGGAAGGCGGTCACCGGGCGTGTAGGAGCCCTCGCCGATGGCGCGGCGGATGGCGCCGGCCACCTGTTCGTGGAGGGGCCGTGCGTCGTTGAGATCGAGCGCGAGCAACATGATGCTAATGACACTAGCACCATGAAACGTAATGCGCCCGACCAGCATTTGTAGGATGAACCCCTGTTTGTGAGTACGCAGAAACCGTGGATAGCATCGGTTTACGTGACCACTGTGCGGCTGAACTCAGCAGACCCAGTCTCTGTCGACACCGACGCCCTGATCGTCGGCTTCCGGCCCGGCCAGGACGGCCCCCGCCCGGCCACGGGCGCTGAGTCCCTCGACGCGGCTTTCGGCGGCAACCTCGCCACCTCCCTCAGCTCGCTCGGCTTCTCCGGCAAACCCGGAGAGCTGGCCAAGCTGCCCACGTTCGGCGCCGTCCAGGCCCCGGTGCTCGTCGCCGTCGGCCTGGGCGACTCCTCCGACCACGAGTCCCTTCGCCGCGCCGCCGGCGCCGCCGTGCGGTCGCTGGCCGGCACCGCGCGCGCCGCGCTGGCCCTGCCCTCCGACGACGACGCCCAGGCCGAGGCCGTCGCCCTGGGCGCGCTGCTCGGCGCGTACGGCTTCGACCGCTACCGCACGGGCGAGGCCCCGAAGGCGCCCGTCTCCGAGATCACCGTCCTGTCCGGCCGGGGCGAGTCCGCCGCCGAGCGGGCCGGCGTGCTGGCCGAGTCGGTCTCGCTCGTCCGCGACCTGGTCAACACGCCGCCGTCCGACCTGTGGCCGGCCAAGTTCGCCGAGATCGCCGAGCAGGAGGGCGCCAAGCACGGGCTGACCGTCGAGGTGCTCGACGAGAAGCAGCTCAAGGACGGCGGCTACGGCGGCCTGGTCGGCGTCGGCCAGGGCTCGGTCAACCCGCCGCGCCTGGTCCGCGTCGCCTACAGCCACCCCGACGCGGCCAAGACGCTGGCGTTCGTGGGCAAGGGCATCACGTTCGACTCCGGCGGCCTGTCGCTCAAGCCGGCTGCCGCCATGGACTGGATGAAGTCCGACATGGGCGGCGCGGGCGCCGTGCTCGGCGCGCTGGTCGGCATCGCCAGGCTCGGCCTGCCGGTCAACGTCGTCGGCTACCTCTGCCTGGCCGAGAACCTGCCGAGCGGCACCGCCCAGCGCCCCTCCGACGTCATCCACAGCTACAGCGGCAAGACCGTCGAGGTGCTCGACACCGACGCCGAGGGCCGCCTGGTGCTCATGGACGGCATCGCGCGCGCCGCCGAGGACGACCCCGACCTGATCGTCGACATCGCCACGCTGACCGGCGCGCAGATCGTCGCGCTCGGCTGGCGCACCGCGGGCGTCATGGCCAACGACGACGCCGTCCGTGAGCTGGTCGTCGAGGCCGCCACCGCCGCGGGCGAGGGCGCCTGGGGCATGCCGCTGCCGGAGGAGCTGCGCAAGGGCCTCGACTCGCCGGTCGCCGACATCGCCAACCTCCACCCCGAGCGCTTCGGCGGCATGCTCACCGCCGCCATCTTCCTCAAGGAGTTCGTGCCCGACGGGGTGCGCTGGGCGCACATCGACATGGCCGGACCGGCCTACAACAAGGGCGAGCCGTACGGCTACACCCCCAAGGGCGGCACCGGCGCCATCACCCGCACCCTCATCGGACTCGCAGAGCGGCACGCGAGCATCTGAAACAAATGAAAAGATGACGGCATCACGAACACCCCGACAAGGAGCCTTCCTGTGGCCTATGACATCGTCGTCCTAGGTGGCGGCAGCGGCGGTTACGCCTGCGCGCTTCGGGCGGCCGAGCTGGGCAAGTCGGTCGTCCTCATCGAAAAGGACAAGATCGGCGGCACCTGCCTCCACAGGGGATGCATCCCCACGAAGGCCCTGCTGCACTCGGCCGAGGTCGCCGACGAGACCCGCGAGAGCGCGTCCTTCGGCGTCAAGGCGAGCTTCGAGGGCATCGACGTCCAGGGCGTGCACGCGTTCAAGGACAAGATCGTCACGCGTGCCTGGAAGGGCGTCCAGGGCCTGCTCAAGGGCGCGGGCGTGACGGTGGTCGAGGGCGAGGGCCGTCTGGTGGGCCCGCGCAGCGTGCAGGTGGGCTCGGAGGTCTACGAGGGCGCCAACCTCGTGCTGGCCACCGGCTCGGCCCCCCGCACGCTGCCCGGCCTGGAGATCGACGGCGAGCGGATCATCACCAGCGAGCACACCCTGAAGATGGACCGCGTGCCGTCGTCGGTGATCGTCCTGGGCGGCGGCGTGATCGGCGTCGAGCTGGCCAGCGTCTACCGCTCCTTCGGCGCCGAGGTCACCATCGTCGAGGCGCTGCCGCACCTGCTGCCGACCGAGGAGGAGTCCAGCTCCAAGCTGCTGGAGCGGGCCTTCCGCCGCCGCGGCATCAAGTACGAGCTGGGCGTCTTCTTCGACTCCGCCAAGACCACCGAGACGGGCGTCGTCGTCACCCTGGCCAACGGCAAGACCCTCGACGCCGAGCTCCTGCTCGTCGCGGTCGGCCGCGGCGCGGTGTCGTCCGGCATGGGCTTCGAGGAGCAGGGCGTCACGGTCGAGCGCGGCGCCGTCGTGGTCGACGAGCACTGCCAGACCTCGGTCCCCGGCGTCTACGCCATCGGCGACCTGATCCCCACGCTGCAGCTGGCCCACGCCGGGTTCGCCGAGGGCATCCTGGTGGCCGAGCACATCGCCGGCCTCAACCCGCCGCCGATCGACTACGCGGGCGTGCCCCGCATCACCTACTCCGACCCCGAGGTCGCCTCGGTCGGCATCACGTCGGCGCAGGCCGCCGAGCGCGGCATCGAGATCGTCGAGCAGGTCTACGACCTGGCCGGCAACCCCAAGAGCCAGATCCTCGGCACCTCCGGAGCGGTGAAGGTCATCGCCCAGAAGGACGGCCCGGTCGTCGGCGTCCACATGGTGGGCCGGCGCATCGGCGAGCTCGTCACGGAAGGCCAGCTGATCTACAACTGGGAGGCGCTGCCCGCAGAGGTCGCCCAGCTCATCCACGCACATCCGACCCAGTCCGAGGCAGTCGGTGAGGCGATGCTGGCCCTGGCCGGCAAGCCGTTGCACGTACACAACTAGTCCAGCCCTCGAGATCAGAACGCGAGAGAAGAATAACGATGCCGGTCTCCGTACAGATGCCCCAGCTCGGCGAGAGCGTGACCGAGGGCACGGTAACCCGTTGGCTGAAGAAGGAGGGCGAGCGCGTCGAGGCCGACGAGCCGCTCCTCGAGGTCTCGACCGACAAGGTCGACACCGAGATCCCGTCGCCTTCCGCGGGTGTCCTCACCAAGATCGTCGTGGCTGAGGACGAGACGGTCGAGGTCGGCGCCGAGCTCGCCATCATCGACGAGAACGCCCAGCCGGGCGCCGCCGCCCCGGCCCCGCAGGCCGCTCCCGAGCCCGAGCCGGAGCCCGAGCCCGCCCCGGCTCCCCCGGCCTCCTCCATCCCGCAGCCGGCCCCGGCCCAGCCCGCTCCGCAGCAGGCCGCCCCGGCTCCGGCCCCGCAGGCCCCGGCCCCGCAGCAGGCCGCTCCGGCTCCGGCCCCGCAGGCTCCGGCTCCGCAGCAGCCCGCCGCCGAGCCCACGCCGCTGCCGTCCTCGGGCGACAGCCCCTACGTGACGCCGCTGGTGCGCAAGCTCGCCAACGAGCACGGCGTCGACCTCGACTCGATCAACGGCACCGGCGTCGGCGGCCGCATCCGCAAGCAGGACGTGCTGGAGGCCGCCAAGTCCCAGCGCGAGCAGGCCGCCGCCCCGGCCGCGGCTCCGGCCGCCCAGCCGGCCGCCGCCGCGCCGGCCCCGGCCGCCGCGGCGCCCGAGCCGGTCGAGGTCGACACCACGCTGCGCGGCCGTACGGAGAAGATGACGCGGCTGCGTCAGACCATCGCCAAGCGCATGGTCGAGTCGCTGCAGACCGCGGCGCAGCTCACGTCGGTCGTCGAGGTCGACGTCACGAAGATCGCCCAGCTCCGGGCGCGGGCGAAGGACGACTTCTTCCGCCGCGAGGGCGTGAAGCTGACCTTCACCCCGTTCTTCGCGATGGCCACCGTCGAGGCGCTCAAGCAGCACCCGAAGCTCAACGCCACGATCAACAACGAGACCAACGAGGTCACGTACTTCGACGTGGAGAACCTGGGCGTCGCGGTCGACACCGAGCGCGGCCTGCTCGCGGCGGTCGTCAAGAACGCCGGCGACCTCAACCTCGCCGGCCTCGCCCGCAAGGTCACCGACCTGGCCGAGCGCACCCGCAACAACCAGGTGACGCCCGACGAGGTCACCGGCGGCACGTTCACGCTGACCAACACCGGCAGCCGTGGCGCGCTGTTCGACACGCCGATCCTCAACCAGCCGCAGGTGGGCATGCTCGGCACCGGCGCGGTCGTCAAGCGGCCCGTCGTGCTCGACACGCCCGAGGGCGAGGTCATCGCGGTGCGTTCGATGGTCTACCTGGCGCTGACCTACGACCACCGCCTGGTCGACGGCGCCGACGCCGCCCGCTTCCTGACGACGATCAAGCGTCGCCTGGAGGAGGGCCGCTTCGAGGCCCAGCTCGGGCTCGCGTAGTCATTACCCGTGAAAGGCCGGGTGGCTCCTTCGGGGGCCGCCCGGCCTTTGGCGTACTGTGGGGACCATGGCGATCATCGTGACCGGGGCGTCCGGCCTGATCGGTACGGCGCTGGTCGGGGCGCTGCGCGACGAGGGGCGGGAGGTCGTCCGCCTGGTCCGGCGGGAGCCCGCGGGGCCGGGAGAGGCCTTCTGGGACCCGTCCGCGGGGGTGATCGACCGGGCCGCGCTCGAAGGGGCCGAGGGCGTGGTGCACCTGGCCGGGGCCTCGGTCGGCGACCGGCGCTGGACCACCGCCTACAAGCGCGAGCTGGTGCGCAGCCGCGTCGAGGGCACCCGGCTGCTGGTCGACGCCCTGCGTGCGCTCGGCAGGCCGCCCGAGGTGCTGCTGTCGGCGTCCGGGGTCGACTTCTACGGCGACACGGGCAGCCGGGAGATCGACGAGAGCCAGGGCAGGGGCCGAGGGTTCCTGGCCGAGCTGTGCGAGCGCTGGGAGCGGGAGGCCGAACGGGCCGCCGAGGCCGGCTGCCGGGTCGCGCGGCTGCGCACGGCGATGGTGCTGAGCCGGCACGGCGGGGCGCTCGGGCGCATGTTGCCGATCTTCCGCGTCGGGCTGGGCGCGCCGCTGGGGACGGGCCGGCAGTACTGGTCGTGGATCTCCTTGGACGATTGGGTGGCCGCCGCACTGCATATCCTGAAAAATCGGGATATCGAGGGGCCGGTTAATCTGGGATCCCCTTCTCCGGTCACCAACGAAGAATTCACCCGCACTCTGGGTAAATGCCTGCGTAAAGGCACGGTTCCCATGCCCGTACCGGCGTTTGCGCTGTCCATCGGGGTGGGCGAATTCGCCCGCGCGGGGCTGCTGCCGAGCCATCGCATGATCCCGCGGAAACTGCTTGACAGCGGCTACGGCTTCACGCATACCCGTCTCGACGAGGCGCTGCGCGCCGTACTGTAGGGTGCCGTTCGTCCTTCAGCACGCAGGAGATCCGACATGAGCAGGTCCGGGCAGTCGCACATTCTGGCCATCGGGGGCGGGTCGTTCCGTCAGAGCGAGCGCCACAATTTCATCGAGGCGAGCGGGTTGCTGCGCTACGGCCTCGACCTGACCGGCCAGGACCGCCCCAAGCTCGGCCTGGTCGCCACCGCCCTCGGCGACTCCTCCGACTGGCTGCTGAAGATGTACGGCGCCTTCTCAGGCTGGGACGTCGAGCTGAGCCACCTGACCGTCTTCCCCATGCCCAACGTCGAGGACGCGCGGGCCTGGGCGCTCGAACAGGACATGATCTACGTCAGCGGCGGCAGCGTGGCCAACCTGATGGCGTTGTGGCGGCTGCACGGCCTCGACGAGGTCTTCGAGGAGGCCTGGCGGGCCGGCGTGGTGCTGTCCGGGCAGAGCGCGGGCGCCCTGTGCTGGCACGTGGGCGGCAACACCGACTCCTTCGGCCCGGCGCTGCGTCCGTGGGCCGACGGGCTCGCGCTGCTGCCGTACTCGTGCGGGGTCCACTACAACGCCGAGCCGCAGCGCCGCCCGCTGCTGCAGGAGTCGGTCGCCTCCGGCGAGCTGCCCGGCGGGTACGCCGCCGACGAGGGCGTCGCCCTGCACTACGTGGGCACCGAGTTCATCCAGGCGGTCACCGTCGACCCGCGCGCCTACGCGTACCGGCTGGAGTACGACGGCTCCAACGGCGTCAAGGAGTTCAGGATCGAGCCACGCCTGTTGACCCCCTGATTACCCGGACAGGGTGAGGGAACGGCACAATAGGCTCATGCGCCCCATCCACGGGGACGATCCCCACGCGCTGGCCGTCGTCCGCCTTGGTGTGGACGTCCCCTACGAGCAAGCCTGGTCGTTGCAGCGCTGGATGCACGGCAAGCGGGTCGCCGGCGAGCTGGGCGACGCGGTCCTGATCCTGGAGCACGCGCCCGTCTACACCGCGGGCAGGCGCACCCTGCCCGGCGACCGTCCCTCCGACGGCACCCCCGTCATCGACGCCGACCGGGGCGGCCGGGTCACCTGGCACGGCCCCGGCCAGCTCGTCGCCTACCCCGTCGTCGCCGTCGCCGACGTGACCCGTTACGTCTGCGCCCTGGAGGAGACGATGATCCAGGTGTGCGCCGACTTCGGCGTCACCGGCCGGCGGGTGCCGGGGCGTCCGGGGGTGTGGGCGGCCGGCGACGTCGCCCTGGGGCTGCCCGACCGGCAGCTCGGCGCGGTCGGCATCCGCGTCGCGCGCGGCGTGACGATGCACGGGTTCGCGCTCAACTGCGCCAACGACCCCAGGTGGTTCAACCGGATCACGCCGTGCGGGCTGCCCGACGCGGGGGTCTCCTCGTTGTCGGCGGAGACCGGCCGCCGGATCGTGGTCGAGGAGGTCATCCCGATCGCCGAGAAGCGGCTGGCCGAGGCGCTCGGCAAGGAGCCGTTCGACCTGCACGAGGAGGATCTGCTGCGCAGGTGACCGAATCGGCATCGAACAGCGGTTGAATCCGGATCTTTCCGGCCTACCATCGCCGGTGTGAAGCGTTCTGCCGCTCTCGTCCTCGCGCTGCTGGTCCACCTGCTCACGCTGGCCTTCCTCGCGCTGGGCGCGTGGGCCGTGCTGGCGCATCTCGACTCCCTCGTCGCGTGGCTGGTCGGCGGCGTGAGCCTGGCCGTGGGATGGGCATTGCGGCCCCGCCTCCCCCGCCTGCCGGCCGACGCCGAGGTGCTCGACCGCGCCGCGGCCGGCGAGCTGTACGCGCTGGCCGACCGCGTGGCCGACCGGGCCCGCGTCAAGAGGCCGCGCAGGGTCGCGGTCATGGACCTGGCCACCGAGACCGTCTACGACCATGTGGGCGTGCTGCGCACGCCGGTGCTGGTCATCGGGCTGCCGTTGTGGCTGGCCCTGACGCCGCGGCAGCGGGTGGCGCTGCTGGCCACCGCGTACGCGCGGATCCCGGCCGGCGAGGAGCTGATCGTGGACGGCGCCCTGTTCACGCTGGCCGCCTGGCACGACGCGCTGCTCGGGTCGAGCGCTCCGCTGAAGATCAGGGAGGAGGCCCAGGCCGCGATCGCCCGGTCCTCGCTGGGCCCGATCGACCAGACCGGCACGACGTACGAGGCGGCGGGGGCCATCGGCCGGCTGATCGGACGGGTGCTGGGCGGGCCGGTGCTGCTGGCCGAGTACGCGCTGACGGCGCTGGCCCGCGCCGGGCACGCCCGTACCGAGGAGCGGCGGGAGGCGATCGCGCGACGGGTGGTGTCCGAGTCCGAGCTGGACGAGCTGCGCGGCCCGGCCGCCGGCGGCTACCTGGCGCCCATGCAGGCCGCGGCGCTGCGCGGCGAGAGCGTCACGGCGATCAGGCAGGGCGCGCTGGCCCGCCACCGGCTCACCGACGACGGCGTGCTGACCTCGGCGCCGCACTCGGAGCTGCTGGGCACCGCCGGGTCCGCGCTGATCGACGAGGAGCTGCTGCGCCACTACACCAGGGCGATCCGCAGCTTCGGGCTCATCACCTGACCCTCGACCGGTCCGGTTCGGCGGCGGACGTAAGCTGGACGGGTGACCGTTGCTCCTGATGGCCGAAAGCTCCTCCGCCTGGAGGTGCGCAACGCCGAGACCCCTATCGAGCGCAAGCCCCCGTGGATCAAGACCAAGCTGAAGACGGGCCCCGAATACACCGAGCTGAAATCGCTCGTGCGCCGGGAGGGCCTGCACACGGTCTGTGAAGAGGCGGGCTGTCCCAACATCTACGAGTGCTGGGAAGACCGCGAGGCGACCTTCCTCATCGGCGGCGACCAGTGCACCCGCCGGTGCGACTTCTGCCAGATCGACACGGGCAAGCCCAAGGAATACGACCGCGACGAGCCGCGCCGGGTCGCCGAGTCCGTCCAGCAGATGGGCCTGCGCTACGCGACCGTGACCGGCGTGGCCCGCGACGACCTGCCCGACGGCGGCGCCTGGCTCTACGCCGAGACCGCGCGGCAGATCCACGCCCTGCTGCCGGGCTGCGGCGTCGAGCTGCTGGTGCCCGACTTCAACGGCAACCGCAACCAGCTGGAGGAGGTCTTCTCCAGCAAGCCCGAGGTGTTCGCCCACAACGTCGAGACGGTGCCGCGCATCTTCAAGCGCATCCGCCCCGCCTTCCGCTACGAGCGTTCGCTCGGGGTGATCACGACGGCCCGCGAGGCCGGGCTGGTCACCAAGTCCAACCTGATCCTGGGCATGGGCGAGACCCGCGAAGAGGTCGTCGAGGCGATGCGCGACCTCCACTCCGCCGGCACCGACCTGCTGACGATCACCCAATACCTGCGGCCGACGCCGCGCCACCACCCGGTGGAGCGCTGGGTCAAGCCGGAGGAGTTCGTCGAGCTGCAGGCCGAGGCCGAGGCGATCGGGTTCGCCGGGGTGCTGTCGGGGCCGCTGGTGCGCTCCTCCTACCGCGCGGGCAGGCTCTACCAGCAGGCCATCGCGGCCCGCCAGACCACCTGATCCCGCCTGATCCTGCTTGTTCCCGCTTGATCCCGCTTGAGCGGAGCCCCGGGCCGTTTGCCCGGGGCTTTTCGCGTCCTTAGCATGGCAGGGCTGCCGAGTGAGGGGCGAGGCGATGGCGACCGTGATCCGCACCAGCGACCTGCCCGCGCGCAGCCGTCACGAGGCCTGGCGCGGCATCGTCTGCGACACGCTCGGGCCGCTCGACCTGCGCATCGATTCCGGCGCGCCGCTGCGGGGCGAGATCGAGCTGGGGCAATTAGGCCCCGTGGGCGTGGGCCGGGTGCGCACGTCCACGCCGCACAGCGTCCACCGCACGGCGAAGTTGATCCACCGCGACAACCCCGAGCTCTACCGGGCCGTGCTGGCCGTCTCGGGCAACCCGGTGCTGCGCCAGGACGGCCGCGAGATCCGCCTCGGCCAGGGCGAGTTCGCCATCTACGACTTCACCCGGCCCTACGAGGTGGCCTACGACTCGGCCGTGCAGCTGGCGGTGTTCAGCTTCCCGCACGAGCTGCTGCCGCTGCCCTACGACGACGTGGCGCGGCTGACCGCGGTGCCCGTCTCGGCGCGCGAGGGCACCGGCGCGCTGGCCGCGCCGCTGCTGCGCCGGGTCACCCAGGACTACGACGACTACACCCCGGCCAGCGCGGCCAGGCTGGCGACGGTGGTGATGGACCTGGTCACCACGGCCCTGGCCGAGCGGGCCGAGCAGGCCGCCGCGGTGCCCGAGGACGCCCGCCGCCGCGCCCTGCTGCTGCGCGTGCGCGCCTTCATCGACCAGCGCCTCGGCTGGTCCGACCTCGACCCGGCGATGGTGGCCGAGGCGCACCACGTCTCGGTGCGTTACCTGCACCGGCTGTTCGAGTCCGAGAACACGACGGTGGCCGCCTGGATCAGGCACCGGCGGCTGGAGCGCTGCCGCGCCGACCTGCTGGGCGCCCGCCACCTGCCGGTCGGCGAGGTCGGGGCACGGTGGGGGCTGCCCGACTCGGCGCACTTCAGCAGGCTGTTCAAGCGGGCGTACGGGCTGCCGCCGGCCGAGTTCCGGCGCGCCAACCCCGTGCGCTGATCGTCAACCGTCCTGGCACGGGGATCCAAGACGCGCGGGGTCGTGGTGAGCAGACTGAAGGTGTCGCAAAACACCTCAGATGCCAAGGAGCACGACATGCAGCTCTTCCTCAACCTCCCGGTCAAGGACCTGGACCGGTCGCAGAAGTTCTTCACCGAGCTCGGCTTCACGATGTACGGCATGGCCGAGGGCATGGCCTCGATGCTCGTCAACGAGCAGACGCAGGTCATGCTGCTCACCGAGCCGACGTTCTCCACGTACGTCACCAAGGAGATCGCCAACGCCGCCACCAGCACCGAGGCCATCCTGGTGCTGGGCATGGAGAACCCGGCCCAGGTCGACGAGCTGGTGGACAAGGCGCTCGCGCTCGGCGCCACCCCGGCCGGCGTGCCGCAGGAGGCCGGGTTCCGCTACCAGCGCGGCTTCGCCGACCTCGACGGGCACCACTGGGAGGCCCTCTGCCTGGTCCAGCCCGCGTGAACGGCCGGGCCACCTCGGCGGACGGCACCGTGCTGGCCTTCGACAGCTACGGCGCCGGGCCCGCGGTCGTGCTGGTCAACGGCGCGTTCGGCGACCGGGCGCACCCCACGCTGGCGGGCGTGGCCGCCGCGCTGGCGCCCTGGTTCACGGTCGTCAACTACGACCGCAGGGGCCGGGGCGGCAGCGGCGACACCCGGCCGTACGCGGTCGAGCGGGAGATCGAGGATCTGGCGGCGGTGATCGGCGCGGCGGGCGGGACGGCAATGGTGTTCGGGGGCTCGTCCGGCGCGGCGCTCGTGCTGGAGGCCGCCGCCCGGGGCCTCGGCATCACCAGGGTGGCGGTGTGGGAGCCGCCGTACCACGTGGACGACGACGCTCCCCCGCTGCCGGACGACTTCGCCGCGCAGCTCGACGCGCTGGTCGACGCGGGCCGCTGGGAGGAGGCGGTCGAGCGGTTCATGGTGGAGGCGGCCGAGGTGCCGGCCGAGGCCGTGGCCGCGATGCGGGCCGACGCGTCGTGGGCGCATCTCAAGGGCGTGGCCCGCACGCTGGCCTACGAGGCGGCCGTCCTCGGGCCGGGCAGCCGGCTGCCGGCCGCCACGCTGGCCGCGATCGCACAACCGCTGCTGGTGCTGAGCGGGGAGCGGAGCCCCCGGTGGATGGCGGCCGCGGCGCTGGCGGTCGCGGCGGGCGTACCGGGGGCGCGGCACCGGGTGCTGGAGGAGCAGTCCCACGCCGTGACGCCGGAGGCGCTGGTGCCCGAGTTGCTGGAGTTCTTCGCCCGATGACAGGCTTTGCGTAACGTAAAGGTCACAAACCTATCGAGTGCTCGGTTTTCTGGTGAACACTGATGCCGTGGAACTCGACGAACTGATCGCCCGGCTCGACCTCGCCACCAAGATCCGCCTGCTCACCGGGGCCGGCATGTGGTCCCTTCCGCCGATCCCCGAGATCGGGCTCGACCGGCTCGTGATGAGCGACGGCCCGATCGGCGTCCGCGGCGAGCAGTGGACCTCCGCGGACCCGTCGATCGCGCTGCCCAGCCCGACCGCGCTCGCGGCCACCTGGGACGTGGAGCTCGTCCGGCGGGCCGGCGCGCTGCTGGCCCAGGAGGCCCGGCGCAAGGGCGTGCACGTGCTGCTCGCGCCCACGATCAACCTGCACCGCTCCCCCTCGGCGGCCGGCACTTCGAGTGCTTCTCGGAGGACCCGTACCTGACCGGCGAGATCGGCGCGGCCTACGTCGAGGGCGTGCAGGAGGGCGGCGTGGCCACCACGCCCAAGCACTTCGTGGCCAACGACTTCGAGACCGACCGCTTCACCGTGGACGTGCGGGTCGATGAGAAGACGCTGCGCGAGGTCTACCTGCGGCCGTTCGAGCGGGTGGTGCGGGCCGGCGCGTGGGGGCTGATGACGGCCTACAACTCGGTCGGCGGCACCACCATGACCGAGCACTCCGCGCTGGTCAACGGCGTGCTGAAGGACGAGTGGGGGTTCGACGGGCTCGTCGTGTCCGACTGGACGGCTGTGCGCAGCACGGAGGCCGCCGCCCTGGGCGGCACCGACGTGGCCATGCCCGGCCCGTTCGGCCCGTGGGGGGACAAGCTGGAGGCCGCCGTCAGGGAGGGGCGGGTGCCCGAGTCGGTCGTCGACGACAAGGTCCGGCGCGTCCTGCGCCTGGCCCGGCGCACGGGCGCGCTCGGCGGCGGCGGGGACCGTCCCGCCCCCGCTCCCGTCGACGGCGTCGCGCTGGCCCGCGAGGTGGCCGCGCGCGGGTTCACCCTGCTCACCAACGACGGCGTGCTGCCGCTGCGGGACGTGCGCACGCTCGCGCTCATCGGCTCGGCCGCCGGCGAGGCCCGGGTCATGGGCGGCGGCAGCGCCCAGGTCTTCCCCGACCGGATCGTCTCCCCGCTGGCCGGGCTGAGCGCGCTGGAGGGCGTCGAGGTCCGCCACGCCGTCGGGACCGATCCGCGGATCCGCCTGGCGCCGCTGGCCTGCCCGGTCGTGGCGCAGTTCCTCGACGCGGGCGGCGGCCTGCTGGCCGAGCATCCGCTGGCGGCGGCCGAGGCGCGGTGGGTCGGCCAGTTGCCGCCGGACGTGGACGGCGAGCGGCTCGGGGCCGTGCGGCTGCGGGCGGCGTACACGCCGGTCAGGTCGGGCCGGCACGAGCTGTCGGTGGCGGGCGTGGGCGCCTTCACCGTCACGGTGAACGGCGAGACCGTCTTCGACGCGGCGATCGAGCCGGAAGGCGGCGACCCGGCGGCCGCGTTCCTGTCGCCGCCGGAGCGGCGCTTCGCCGCCGAGATGACCGCGGGCCGGCCGTACGAGCTGACCGTGACGCATCCGGCGGGGGCCTTCGGGGGCATGGCGTTCGTGGCGTACACGCTGGGCCACGCCGACCCGGCGCCGGGGCCGGACGAGCTGATCGCCGAGGCCGTGCGGGTCGCGGCGGACAGCGACGTGGCGGTGGTCGTGGCCTCGACCACGCCGGAGGTCGAGAGCGAGGGCTTCGACCGCGAGACCCTGGCGCTCCCCGGCCGCCAGGACGAGCTGATCCGCGCCGTGGCCGCGGCCAACCCGCGCACGGTGGTCGTGGTCAACGCGGGCTCGCCGGTGGAGATGCCGTGGGCGGGAGAGGTCGCGGCCGTGCTGCTGACCTGGTTCCCCGGGCAGGAGGCCGGGGCCGCGCTGGCCGACGTGCTGTCGGGCCGCGCCGAGCCCGGCGGCCGCCTGCCCACCACGTGGCCCGCGACGCTCGCGGACGCCCCGGTCACGGACGTCACCCCCGTGGACGGCGCTGTGGCCTACGACGAGGGCACGTCCATCGGGTACCGGGCCTGGGAGCGGTCGGGGCGGGTTCCGGCCTTCTGGTTCGGCCACGGCCTCGGCTACACGACGTGGAGCTACGACTCCATCGCCGCCGAGGGCGCCACCGTGACCGTCGCGCTGACCAACACCGGCGACCGCTTCGGCCGCGAGGTCGTGCAGATCTACCTCTGTCAGGGCGCCGAGCGCCGCCTGGCCGGGTTCGACGTGGTCGAGGCCGAGCCGGGAGAGACCGTGATCACGACCGTCTTCCTGCCCGACAGCGCCTTCCAGGTGTGGGAGGACGGCTGGCGCACGGTCGAGGGCGAGTACACGCTCCAGGCGTCGCACCATGTCGCGGACCCGAGGCTGTCGATCACGGTGAAGATCTAGCGACAAAGGCCGGTCGCGTTTTCCATAGTGCACCAGTTGGTTTGTATCCTTCTGAGCATGGCAAAGTCCGAGGATCCAGAGAAGCCGGGGCGCATCAAGCAGCTCCGCATGATCGCGCAGATCATCAAGCAGGCCAATCCCAAGGGGATGCCGATCGTCTTCCTCTCGGCGGTGGGCACGCTGGCTGTGGTCGTCGTGATCGGCCTGGTCACGGACTACCTGTGGTATTCGGTGTTCATCGGCGTCCTGGCCGCGCTCACCGTCGGGCTGGTCGTCTTCGGCCAGCTCGCCCAGAAGGCCCAGTACTCGATCCTGCACGGCCAGACCGGCGCCGCCGCCGCGGTCCTGCAGGGCATGCGGGGCAACTGGCAGGTCACCCCGGCCATCGCCGTCAACCGCGACCAGGACCTGGTCCACCTCGTCGTCGGCTTCCCGGGGGTCGTGCTGGTCTCCGAGGGGCCGGGCAACCGGGTGGCCAAGATGCTCGCGGCCGAGAAGAAGCGCGTCGCGCGCGTGGTGCTGGGCGTCGAGATCTACGACATCCAGTGCGGCGACGGCGAGGGCCAGGTGCCGATCGCCAAGCTCCAGCGGCACATCATGAAGCTGCCGCGCAACCTGAAGAAGCCCTCGGTCAACGAGGTCAAGGACCGGCTGCGCTCGCTGCCGAAGAACCTGCCGATGCCGAAGGGCCCGATGCCCAAGGGGGCCCGCATGCCGCGCGGCCCGAAGATGCGCTAGTGCTGTCGGTCTCCTCGCGGGCCAACCGCCACTGGTGGGACGGCAACGCCGACGACTACCAGGTCGAGCACGGCGGCTTCCTGCGGGACACCGGGTTCGTCTGGTGCCCCGAGGGCGTCGACGAGGCCGAGGCGCACCTGCTGGGCGAGGTGCGCGACCGGCGGGTGCTGGAGATCGGCTGCGGCGCGGCGCAGTGCGCGCGGTGGCTGGTGACGCAGGGGGCCCAGGTGGCCGCCTTCGACATCTCCCACCGGCAGTTGCGCCACTCCCAGCGCATCGACCTCGACACCGGCCTGCGCGTTCCCGTGGCGCAGGCCGACGCCGAGTCGCTGCCGTACGCGTCCGGCGCCTTCGACCTGGCGTGCTCGGCGTACGGGGCGCTGCCGTTCGTGGCCGACCCGCTGGCGGTCTTCCGCGAGGTGCGCAGGGTGCTGCGGCCGGGCGGCCGATTCGTGTTCTCGGTGAGCCACCCGATCCGGTGGGCCTTCCCCGACGATCCCGGCCCGCGCGGGCTCACCTCCGACCGCTCCTACTTCGACCGCTCGCCCTACGTCGAGCGGGACGACGACGGCGCCCCCTCCTACGTCGAGCACCATCGCACGATGGGCGACTGGATCGGCCTGCTGGCCGCCTCGGGGCTGACCCTCACCGGCCTGCTGGAGCCGGAGTGGCCGCAGGGGCACGAGCGGGCGTGGGGCGGCTGGAGCCCGCTGCGCGGCCGGCACATCCCCGGCACGGCCATCTTCACCTGCGCGAATACCTAGCCGCCAGCGCGGCGAAGACCTCCTTGGGCTCCCAGCGGGTCTCGTCGAGCATCCTGACCACGCCGTAGGAGCCGAGGTCGTCGGCGCCGCGCCGGTTGTAGGCGGCGAAGGTGAACCAGAACGCGGCCTCCAGGCTCTCGGCCTCGAAGACGTCGAGCAGCTCCTCCAGGTAGCGGACCTGCTCCCCCTCGTCGGGCACGGCCCCCTCGGGCACCACGTACGCCGAGCCGCCCCGCTCCCCCGCGCCCTTGTAAGCGCAGGTGCCGAACTCGGTGACGGCCACCGGCTTGCCGTGGGTGAGGTGGGCCCGCAGTTCCGCCGGGAAGTCCGCGGCGTTGTAGGCGGCGCGGTAGGCGTCGACGCCGACGATGTCGAAGGGCGTCCAGTCGATCAGCTCCCAGGGGCCCGACGCGTACGTGAGCCGGCCGCCGAACCGGGCCCTGACCGCCGCGGCGGCCTCGGCCAGGAAGGCGTTGAAGCGGGGCGCGACGTCGGCGGCCGTCGACTGCCACCAGGCGAGGTCGGCCGTCGTCATGGCCGCCAGGCGCTCGCCGTACGTGGCGCCGGGGATGAAGCCGTGGCAGAACGCGCTGGACTCGCACCCGGCGACCAGCACCACCTCGGCGCCGGCGCGGCGCAGGGACTCGGCGCGGGCGGCGCAGTCGGCGTAGAGGGCGACGGCCTGCTCGGCGGTGGCGTCCACGGGGAAGGGCGCGAACCACACCTCCAGACCGGCCGCGGCCGCCCGCTCGGCCGCGACGGAGAGCCGGTCGGGATCGCCGCCGGAGACGCGGACGGCCGTGCAGTGGAGCTCGTCGGCGATCACCCGCATCTCGCGGGCGACGACGTCGGGGTCGAAGGTCCGGCGGGTGAGCTGCGGGCCGTTCAGAAACCCAGTGTCGTAGTTAATCCCTTTTTTCACCGTTTTCCCCCTTTATGGATGAGAAGCCGTTTTCGAGAAGATCGAAGGCCGTCTCGACGTCGTCCGCCAGCAGCCGGCCCGCCTCCTCCAGCGAGCCCCCCGAGGCGAGCCGGTGGAAGAACGTCTCCTGCAGCGTGGTGATCGCGGCGGTGATCTGGGCCGCCATGAGCTGGGCGGTCAGGTCGCCCGCGGGCGCGCCCACGGCCTCGGCCAGCGCCGCGGCCAGCGCGTGCCGCTCCCCCGCGTGGGTCTGCTGGACGGCCGCCAGCAGCGCCGGGGCGGCCGCGATCACCCGGACGCGGGTCAGCAGCCCCTCCACGTCCACCTCCCGCGCGCCCCGGGCGGCCATCGACCGGTAGTGCTCGCGCAGCGCGCCGAGCGGCGAGGCGCCCGGCGCGCGGCCCGCCACGATGGCGGCGGTGTCCTCCGCGACGCCGTCGAGGGCCAGGCACTCCTTGCTGGGGAAGTACGCGAACAGCGTGACCTTCGCGACCCCGGCCGCCTCGGCGATCTCGTTGACCGTCACCGCGTCGTAGCCGCGCTCGGCGAACAGCCGCAGGGCCGTCTCCGCGATGCGCCGCCGGGTCTGCTCCTTCTTGCGCTCCCTGAGCCCCGCCATCATGACTCCACGATAACCGTACCGGGTAAGAATTCAAACCCGGTACGGAAATTATTCCGCGGTGCTCATCGGCGCGCGGGCGGCCAGACCGGCGGTGGCGGCGAGCATGGCGGCGCTGAGCGCGAAGACGCCGAGCACGCCGGTCGCCCCCGCCACCACGCCCGCCACGGCGGGCACCAGCACCTGTCCCAGCCGGTTGCCGGTCAGGCGCAGCGCGAGCGCCGTGCCGCGCTCGCCCGCCCGCGCGCGACCGGCCACCCACGACAGCGTCAGCGGCTGGCCCAGCCCCAGCGCGAACCCCATCAGCGCGACGACCGGCACCGCGGCGGCCGTACCGCACAGCGGCAGCGCGGCGACGGTGACCGCGGCGACGACGGTGCTGGTCACCAGGACGGCGCGGCGGCCGTACCGCAGGACCAGGCGTTCCATGGCGAGCCTGCTCGCCATGGTGGTGGCGGCCCGCAGCGCCAGCAGCGCGCCGACCGCGACCACCCCGGCGCCGCGGCTCTGCCCCCAGGCCGGCAGGTACGCCAGCACCAGGTCGATCGTGGACACGGTGGCCAGGCTCGTGACCAGGGCCTGCCACATGCCCTCCTGGCCGAGCGTGCCCCGCAGCGGGAAACGCCGCACGGCGGCCCGCGCACGCGCCGGGCCCGGCCCGTCGGTCCACAGGCTCGCCAGCCCCGCCACCAGCCCGAACCCGGCCGCCACGACGAGGGCGGGCCCGACGCCGGCAGCACCGCCTGCGTTGCCGCTGGTGGCGAGCGTGCCGCCCGCCACCAGGGCCGCTGCGGACGGCCCGGCGAGCTGGCCGAGCGAGGTGAACACGGTGAAGCGCGCGTAGGCGCGGTCGTGGCCCCCGGCGGCCACCCGGTTGGCGATGACGGCCTGCTGGGCGACGACGGACAGCAGATGCCCGAGCCCGAACAGCGCGTTGAGCAGCACCAGCGCCCACAACGAGCGGGCCTCGGCCAGGGCCAGGGCGCTGCCGGTGATCAGCGCGGCGCCCAGCAGGGCCGCGCCGCGCTCGCCGGAGGCGTCCACCCAGCGGCCCACCGAGACGGCCGCGAAGAGCGGGAGCACCGAGAACCCGGCGGTGATGAGCCCGATGCCGAGGTTGCCCGCGCCGATCTCGATGGCCCGGTAGCTGACCATCGGACGGGCCGCGAACGTCGCCGCCTGCACGCACACCGCCGCCACCATGAGCGGGCCGAACCAGCGGCCCTCCCCGGCCCGGCCGGTCGTCACATCCGGACGACCATGGTGTTGGACACCCGGTCGTGCACCCCGCGGTGGTCACGGTCCCAGATCAGGGCCGGCAGGGCCAGGCCGAGCAGGACGGTGCGCACCAGCACGGGCAGCAGGCGCGGGGCGCCGCCGTCCATGGCGGCGACGCGGATGCCGGCGAGCCGGTGGCCGAACGTCTGGCCCATGAAGCCGACGAGCAGCAGGTACTGGAGCGCGAACACCGCCACGGGCGCCCACGGCGACTCGGCCGGGTTCATCCTGAGCAGCAGCTGCACGACGACCCAGGTGCAGATCATCCAGTCGATCACGAGCGCGGCGATCCTGCGCCCCCACCCGGCGACCGATCCGCTGCCCTCCTCGGGCAGCCCGAGACGCTCACCCGGGTATCCGAGGTCGATCCCGGCGGACCGGATGCCGCCCAGCCAGGTCTGCGTCCACCGAGGCTCGTTGCTGCTCATGCCGTCAACGGTATCCGGCCCCCGGGCCGGTCGGCATCGTGACCCAACCGCGCTCTGCCCTCGCCATCATGGTCGCCATGCCACACGGGGATGACCTTGACGCGCGCTTCAACGAGGTGGTCGCGCAGATCGACGAGAGCGAGCGCCGCAGGATGCGCTCGTCCGCCGCCAAGGGGGCCAGGGAAGGTGTGCCGCGGCAACGCGCGCCACGCCCGCCGCGGCGGGACCGCTTACCCGCCGGCCACATGCCGGTCGACCATCGTCCGCGCCGGCTCGGGCGCATGTCGGTCGCGCTGATCGCGTTGTGCGCGATCGTGGGCGCCGCGGGGGTCGTGATCACCTACCGTCCCGACCTGCTGGGCGCGAACCCGGGCCTGGAGGCCCTGTCCGTGCCCGCGAACCCCGTGGCCGCGGACGACCCCTTCGCCGGCTCGCCCGCCGAGCACTACGCCGACGGCGCCGCGGGCCTCGTGATGCCGGCGGCGAAGGCGCTGGGCGGCCTGTCGAAGGCGGACGTGGCCAAGGGCCTGGAGCGCACCCGCGCCCTGCTGGCGGCCGCCCTGCTCGACCGCGAGACGCTGCTGGGCGGCAGGCCCAAGGCCTTCGCCGGGCTGCTCGACGACGACCAGCGCGAGGAGTTCTCCAAGGAGCTGGGCGGCAAGAAGTACGACAGCCGCCAGATGGTCAACAGCTTCGCCCCCGGCAGCGCCGAGCTCGCCAGCGACGTGGTCAAGATCAACGGCACCGCCCGCCTCGGCACCTTCCGGGAGGACGGGCTGCACGGCGTCAAGGTCGAGGTGAACTACCTGGCCGTCTACGCCGTGCGCCGCCCCGGCGTGCCGGCCACCACCATGCGGCTGGTCTCGCAGCTCACCGGCGAGGTGCAGCTCTACCGCTCGGAAGGCAAGCCGGCCATGTACGTGGACTGGGGCATGAGCAGCACCCCGGCCGATTGCGACATCGACGACGGGTTCGTCCACCCCGTCTACGAGGACGACGCGCCCGGTACGGTCTCGCCGACAGGCCCGGCCCACGACCCCTACGACCTGGACGACCGGCCGGTTTTCGACGGAGGCTGCGACACGTCCCAGGGGACGTGACCCTGCGTAACACATGCGAAACAATCGAGACACCGTACGGAAACGGCCGCGACCTAGCGTCGGCATGATGGCCAGTCCCTCAGGGAGGTTCGAGAGTGTTCAACTCCGCCGACGACGTCCTGAAGTTCATCAGTGACGAAGGGGTGCAGTTCGTCGATGTCAGGTTCACCGACCTGCCGGGGACGACGCACCACTTCACCTTCCCGGTCGAGAACTTCGGCGCGAACGTCTTCACCGACGGGCTCATGTTCGACGGCTCGTCCATCCGCGGCTTCCAGGCGATCCACGAGTCGGACATGCTGCTGCTGCCCGACCCGTCCAGCGCGGTGCTCGACCCGTTCCGCCAGCACAAGACGCTCAACCTCAACTTCTTCGTGCACGACCCGCTGACCGGCGAGGCCTACAGCCGCGACCCGCGCAACGTGGCGCGCAAGGCCGAGGAGTACCTCAAGGGCACCGGCATCGCCGACACCGCCTACTTCGGCCCCGAGGCCGAGTTCTACATCTTCGACGACGTGCGCTTCGAGACGAAGGCGAACGCCGGCTACTACTACATCGACTCCATCGAGGGCGCCTGGAACACCGGCAAGCGGGCCGAGGGCGGCAACCTGGGCTACAAGCCGCGCTACAAGGGCGGCTACTTCCCGGTCCCGCCGATGGACCACTTCACCGACCTGCGCTCGGAGATGGTGCGCAACCTCATCGAGTGCGGCATCGACGTCGAGATGCAGCACCACGAGGTCGGCACGGCAGGCCAGGCGGAGATCGACTTCAGGTTCGGCACGCTGCTCAAGACGGCCGACAACCTGATGCTCTACAAGTACGTCATCAAGAGCACCGCCCTGGAGTACGGCCACACCGTCACGTTCATGCCCAAGCCGATCTTCGGTGACAACGGCTCCGGCATGCACTGCCACCAGTCGCTGTGGAAGGACGGCTCGCCGCTGTTCTACGACGAGGTCGGCTACGCGGGCCTGTCCGACACCGCCCGCTACTACATCGGCGGCCTGCTGCGGCACGCGCCGTCGCTGCTGGCCTTCACCAACCCGACGGTCAACTCCTACCACCGCCTGGTGCCGGGCTACGAGGCCCCGGTCAACCTGGTCTACTCGCAGCGCAACCGCTCGGCCTGCGTGCGCATCCCGATCACGGGCTCCAACCCGAAGGCCAAGCGCATCGAGTTCCGCGTGCCCGACCCGTCGTGCAACCCGTACTTCGCCTTCTCGGCGATGCTGATGGCGGGGCTCGACGGCATCCGCAACAAGATCGAGCCGCCGGAGCCGGTCGACAAGGACCTCTACGAGCTGCCGCCGGAGGAGGCCCGCCAGGTGCCGCAGGTGCCGGGCTCGCTGCCGGAGGTGCTCGACGCGCTGGAGGCCGACCACGACTACCTGCTCGAAGGCGGCGTGTTCACGCCCGACCTGATCGAGACGTGGGTGTCGTACAAGCGGGAGAACGAGGTCGACCCGATCCGCCTGCGGCCGCACCCGCACGAGTTCGAGCTGTACTACGACGTGTGAGCCCGCGGTTCTTCCACGGGAGAACGCGGAACGGAGGGGGCCCGGCGCCGATGGCGGCACCGGGCCCCTTTTCGCTCACTCCTGCGGGACGGAGCCGCCGCGTAGAGCCGGCCGACCTCCTCGGCGTCGATCGGCTCGCTGCGCGCGCCCGGCCGCTTCCTCGCGGTCGCCCTCTGCGCCAGGACCGACAGGTCCTTGAGCGTGCCGGCGTACTGCATGTAGGCGTCGAGACGCTGGGCGTCCCATCGTGTGCGCATCTCCCGGTTCCATTGAGCCCTGTCGGCCGCTCGGGTCGTGGCCAGCGTCGCCAGGGCGCCGACGACGACGCCCAGCAGCGCGGGCAACTGGGCAAGCAGCCGGCTCATGGGGAGAGCGTGGCACCCGTTCCGCTCCCCCGCAACGGCCGGTTCCGAGGGATCTGGCGGGCTTCGCCGAACGCGGTTACCTTGATCCCAGATCACGCAACCGGCCATCGGCCGAACGCGCCCGAAGGATCTGGAGGACCGTCATGAGGATCAGACGAGGGCTGTTAGCCGCGGTGCTGGCCGCCGGCGCGCTCTGTCTCGGTTCGACCCCGGCTCACGCCATCCCGCCGCCGCCCCCCGGCGGCGACCTCCTCGTCGTCTTCGCCTACTTCAACGGCGACCAGCTCGTCGGCCAGCGGTGGTTCGGCTGCGGCCAGCCCGCCGGCGAGTGGGGCATCCTGTCGGGCACCCAGAAGGTCTACTTCACGCCCTGCTGAGCCATGAGCGGGGACCGTCCCGTGGTCAGAAGTCGAAGCGGGGCGCCGACGCGGTGAGGATCTCCGACTTCGGCGACACCGGCCACAGGGCGGTCAGCTCGTCGTAGAGGGCCGTGGCCAGGCGTTCGACGTCCGCGCGGGCCGTCTCGTGCAGGGCCTCGGCCACGATGAGCACGTCGGTGGTGGTGTCGCGGACCGCCGACAGGCCGCTCTGCCGGTTGGTCCAGCGGCGCGCGTGCGCCCGGCCGTCCGCGTCGGCGAAGATCACTTCTCCGGCGGCCGGGTGCTCCGTCTCACCGGAGAAGGTCAGGTACGTCTCCTCGCCCGAGGCGTACCGCACCTCGACGAAGCCGGAGACGCGGGAGACGTCGAACACCGCCACCGGCACGGCGAAGGCGATCGAGACCGCGTTGCACAGGTCGATCAGGGGATGCAGGCGCGGCAGTGCGCCCTCCTTCCTGAATCGGCGCAGCAACGACTCCGACGCGCACCGGTACTGCGTCGGCTTGAGCCCCATCCGGGTGAACGCCCGCCGCCACGCCTGGATCTCGGGCAGCTCGCTCTCGGGGGCGGCCCGCCGGGCGGCCAGGTCGCAGTAGCGGGCCACCTGGTCGTCGACGCGGGCGGCGGCGTCGACGCCCGCCACGTGGAGCGCGAAGGGCACCAGGTCGGGGAAGTCCCGCCAGATGTCCGCGGAATGCTGGAAACGCACTGTCACCTCGCCGGTCGTCTCTCTCGTGCGCCTCACGATACTGCGGCGGCCTCCTGTCGTCCCCGCGCGGCCTGCCGGGCGCGGGCGGCGACCAGGGCGTAACAGCCGAACATCACCGCCGTCAGGACGGCCGCGGCGAGCAGGGGCCGCCCGACGACGCCCAGCACCGCCACGCCGAGGGTGGCACCGACCTGGCGGGAGGCGTTCAGCACGCCGCCCGCGGTGCCCGCCGTGCCCGCGGGGGCGGCGTTCACCATGCCCGCCATCAGCGCCGGGAACACGAACGACAGCCCGAACCCCATGACCACCAGCCAGGGGGCCAGCACGTCGGTGAACGCCACCCCCGCCAGCCCGGTCGCGAGGAGGGCGAGACCCCCCAGGATCGGCGGACGGGGGCCGTAGCGGGCCACCAGGCGGCCGGTGAGCAGCGGGTTCACCGTCATGGGCAGCGTGAGCGGCAGGAAGGCGAGCCCGGCGGCGGCCGGGGACAGGTGGCGGGTGTCCTGGAGAAGGAGGGTGAGCACGAACAGCGCGCCGGAGAAGGCGAAGTTGGCGACCGTCCCGGCCAGCAGCTCCGGCCAGGTGGCGGCGAGCAGGCCGCCGGGCAGGGCGGGGGCGTGGCTGCGGCGCTCCACCAGCACCAGCGCCACCAGGGCGGCCACGGCCAGCGCGGCGGCGAGCGCGGAGGTGTCGATCAGGGCCTCGGCGACCAGGCCGAGCAGCACGCAGGCCAGGGCCTGGACCTGCCAGTCGATGCGCCGCGAGCCGCGCGGGGAGGCGACGTTCCGCATGATCAGCAGGCTGGCCACGGCGAAGGGCACGTTGACCAGGAAGACGGCGCGCCAGCCGGACAGGCCGACCAGGAGGCCGCCGAGCAGGGGGCCGGCGGCCAGCGCCGAGCCGGTGAGCGCCGCCCACAGGCCGGTGGCGCGGGCGCGGGCCACGGGCGCCGGGAACATCTCGGCGAGCAGCCCGAGCGAGCCGCCCGTGCACAGCGCCGCGGCCACGCCGAGCAGCGCGCGCAGCGCGACCAGCGCGCCGAGGTCCGGCGCCGCCGCGCTGAGCAGCGACAGCGCGCCGAACAACGCCACCCCGGCCTTGAAGACGCGGGCCGCGCCGAACCGGTCGGCCACGGCGCCGGCGGTGAGCAGCGACGCGGCGAAGGCGACGGTGTAGGCGTTGACCGCCCACTGCTGCCCGGCCAGCGAGCCGCCGAGGGAGGCACGCAGGTCCGGCAGCGCGATCGTCAGCACGGTCGTGTCGAGGATCACCAGGAAGTAGGCGAGGGAGAAACCGAACATTCGCATGCCCACAGCCTGCTCAAACGCCGCTTTTCCCCTCAACAGGCGTCGCCGTACGGGGCATTCGGGAAAACCTTATGCTGCTGTATATGGACTTGCGGCAGTTGAGGGGCTTCGTCGCCGTCGCGGGGGCGGGCACCGTCACCGGCGCGGCGAACGTGCTCGGCCTGGCCCCGGCGTCGGTGTCGGAGCAGGTGCGCAGGCTGGAGGACAGCCTCGGCGTGCCGCTGTTCGAGCGCACGCCCCAGGGCATGCGGCTGACCGAGGCCGGCGCCGCGCTGCTCGGCCGCGCGCAGGGCCTGCTCGACCACGCCGAGGAGGTGCGCCGCGCGGTCACCGGCCGGCGCCGCCGGGTGCGCGTCGGCGCGCTGGAGATGCTGGCCGCCGCCCGGCTGCCCGCCGTGCTGCGCCGCCTGTCCGACCGCCGCCCCGACCTGGACGTGGACGTACGCTCCCTGATGCGGCAGGACCTGCTGGCCCAGGTGGCCGCCGGCGACCTGGACGCGGCACTCCTGCTCGACCTCGGCCCGCGGATCGGCGGCCTCGGGTTCACCCCGCCGCCCGGCATGGACTTCCTCGACGTCGGCGAGGTCGTGCTGTCGCTGGTCGCCGCGCCCGACGGCGAGCGGGAGCCGCTGCTGGTGAGCCCGCCCGGCTGCTCGATCCGGCTCGCGGCCGACCAGACGTTCGGCCCGGACGTGCCGCGCAGGGAGCTGACCAGCATCGCCACCGCCCGCGAGTGGGCCAGGCAGGGCTTCGGGCAGGCCCTGCTGCCGGACTTCGCGCTGGGCGCCGACCTCGACTCCGGCGCGCTGGTCGCGCTCGACTGCCGGGCGCCCGCGCTGGCCCTGCGCCTGGTCTGGCTGCGCGGGCGCGAGGAGTCGCTGCGGGACGTGCTGTACGCCATGAGCGCCTGACCCGGCGGCCCGTTCACTGGTCCTTGCGCCGGGCCTTGATGCCGGTGATGCGGCGGAACACGTCCCACCAGAAGGGGGCGCCGAACAGCAGGGCCACGTACGTCAGCAGGTAGCCGGGCCAGTGGCTGGGGGTGGTGAGCCGGCTCCACCAGGTGGCGCCGTTCCAGTGGAGCGTGGGGTCGCCCTCGGCCGGGATGGCGATGCTGACCAGCGCGTGCTGGAGCATCTGGACCATCGCGGGCTCGCTGAGCGTCTCGGTGATGCACGGCACGGGGTCGGACTGGCCGCACCGGGCCTTGAGCTCGTCGTAGGCCGCCGGGCCCGCCTCGGCCACGGCGGTCACCGAGGCGCGGAAGGCGTTGTCGCGCAGCAGCGTCTTGCCGTACTCCAGGCCGTCCATGGTGAACAGCAGCGTGACCAGGAGGCCGAGGACGGCCACCACCCATTTGACGTAGCGCTTGTACAACATCGACAGGCGTTCCATCTCGCCGTCGAACCAGGTCTCGACGCCCTGCCTGAACCGGTCGAGGTCGCGCTGCGCGGTCTCCCAGACGCCGCGCAGGTGGCCGTACAGGGGGCTGCCCATCTCCTTGAGCTTGGCCAGGAAGCCCTCGACGCCCCCGGGCTCGGCGGCCGCCATCTCCATCAGGGCGACGGCGAAGCGCCCCGGCGGGATGTTGGCGATGCTCGTCCGGCCCTTCGTCGGGTGGTCGATCTCCTGGACGCGTTCGTACAGCAGCCGGACCATGGCGTCCTGCGCCTTGGGCTCGGCGACCGGCAGCGTGCCGGGCTCGGCGGGCGCGGGCTGGTCGCTGTGGGCGGGCCGGGGATCGCGGGAGAACGGCAGCGCGGCGAACACGTCGCGCACCTTGGCGGGCAGCCACGACCTGCCCTGCGCGTCGGCGCCGTCGAGGGTGTCCCTGAGGTACGCCCACAGGAACTTGCTGCGGATGGCGAGCAGGCGCACGAACGCCTCGTTGACCCCGCTCACCAGCAGTGAGAGCAGCAGGAACGACACGACCAGGCCGAGGGCCAGGTCCACGTAAACGGATAACACCTGCGCCTTGATACACCCCCGCGTGGACCGGGATCAACCCCCGTAGAAGACGCGCTCGACGACCTGGCGGGCGCGGCGGGTGACACGGCGGTAGTCGTCGAGGAAGTCCTCCGAGCCGTCCGGCGGGTAGCCGAGCGTACGGGCGATGAGCCTGCGCTCCCCCGCCTCGGCCGGCACGCTGTCCCCCGGCCTGCCCCGGACCAGCATGATCGCGTCACGGACCCTGGAGGCGAACCGCCACGCCTCGGCCAGCACGCGCTCGTCGTCCGGATCGAGCAGCCCCTCGGCCGCCGCCGCGCGCAGCGCCGCGATGGTACGGGTGGTGCGCAGGGCCGGCACTTCGCCCGCGTGGCAGAGCTGGAGCAGCTGGGCCACCCACTCCACGTCCGACAGCCCGCCGGGGCCGAGCTTGGTGTGCAGGGCGGGGTCGGCGCCGCGCGGCAGCCGCTCGGCCTCCATGCGCGCCTTGAGCCGCCTGATCTCCCTGATCGCGTCCTCGCCCAGCCCGCCGGCCGGGTGGCGCAGCTCGTCGATCATCGAAATGAACGCGTCGCCGAGGGCGGTGTCGCCGGCCGAGAAGCGGGCGCGCAGCAGCGCCTGCGACTCCCACGGCGACGACCAGCGGGCGTAGTAGGCGCGGTAGGAGGCCAGCGTGCGCACCAGCGGCCCCTGGCGGCCCTCGGGGCGCAGGTCGGGGTCGATGAGCAGCGGCGGGTCGGGCGCGGGCAGCGACAGCAGCCGGCGCAGCTCGTTGGCCACGGCGAAGGCGGCGTCGGCGGCCTCCCGCTCCTCGACGCCGGGCAGCGGCGAGTGCACGAACATCACGTCGGCGTCGCTGGCGTACGAGCACTCCATGCCGCCGAGCCGGCCCATGGCGATGACCGCGAACCTGGTCACGTCCGGGGCCTTGGCCAGCGCGGCGTCGAGCGCGGCCTGGAGGGTCACGTCGGTGAGCGACGACAGGGCCGTGCCGACGGTCTCGATGTCGAGGAGCCCCGAGATGTCGGCGACGGCCGTGCGGAACAGCTCCCTGCGGCGCAGCCCCCGCACGGCCGCCACCGCGGTCTCCGGGTCGCCGGCGTGCCGGGACACCGCGGCCGACGCCTCGCCGCGCAGCGACTCGGGCGGGCGCACGGCCAGCTCCGCGTCGGAGCCGAGCATCGCGACCGCGTCGGGGGCGTGCATGAGCAGGCCGGTGGCGTAGCGGCCGGTGCCGAGCACCCGCGCCATCCGGGCGGCCACCGCCGTCTCGTCGCGCAGCAGCCGCAGGTACCAGGGGGTGCTGCCGAGCTTGTCGCTGACCTGGCGGAAGCCGAGCAGCGCCGCGTCGGGGTCGGGCGTGTCGGCGAACCAGCCGAGCATGACGGGCAGCAGCGTGCGCTGGATGGCCGCGCGCCTGGACACGCCCGTGGACAGCGCCGCGATGTGCCGCAGCGCGCCGTTGGGATCGACGTAGCCGAGCGCCTCCAGCCGGGCCGCCGCCGCGGCCGTGGACAGCCGCGCCTCCGACTCCGGCAGCCGGGCCACCGCCTGGAGCAGCGGCCGGTAGAACAGCTTCTCGTGCAGCCGGCGCGCCTCCATGGCGTGCCGCCGCCACCGGGCGGTGAACTCCCCCACCGGGTCGGCCTGCATGCCGAGGGCGCGGCCGAGTCTGCGCAGGTCGGCCTCGTCGGTGGGCAGCAGGTGCGTCCGCCGCAGTCGGTGGAGCTGCAACAGGTGCTCGACCTGGCGCAGGAACGCGTACGCCTCGGCGAGCCCGCGCGAGTCGTCGCGGCCGACGTAGCCGCCGCGCGAGAGGGCGGCCAGGGCCGGGAGGGTGCCCCGGCGGCGCAGCAGCGGGTCGAGCCTGCCGTGCACGAGCTGCAGGAGCTGGACGGCGAACTCGATGTCGCGCAGCCCGCCTGGCCCCAGCTTGAGCTGCCGCTCCCCCTCGGCGCGCACGTGCGACTCGACGCGGCGGCGCATGGCCTGCACGTCCTCCACGAAGTGCTCGCGGGTGGCGGCCGTCCAGACCAGGTCGTTGACCGCCTGGACGTAGGACTCGCCGAGCTCCTGGTCGCCCGCCACCGGCCGGGCCTTGAGCAGCGCCTGGAACTCCCAGGTCTTGGCCCAGCGGCGGTAGTAGGCCAGGTGGCTGGCCAGCGTGCGGACCAGCGGGCCGGACCGCCCCTCGGGGCGCAGGCCGGCGTCGACCTCCCACAGCGAGCCCTCCTGGGTGGCCGCCGTGCAGGCCCGCATCATGGCCTGGGCCAGCCTGGTCGCCGAACGCAGCGCCTTGGTCTCGTCGGCGCCCTCGCGCGGCTCGGCGACGAAGATCACGTCGACGTCGCTGATGTAGTTGAGCTCACGCGCGCCGCACTTGCCCATGCCGATGACCGCCAGGCGCGCCTCGGAGTCGTCGACCTCGGCGCGGGCGATGGCGAGGGCGGCCTCCAGCGCCGCGCCGGCCAGGTCGGACAGCTCGGCCATGACCTCCGGGAGCGTGGCCTGCCCGGTGAGGTCGCGGGCGGCCAGGTGCATGAGCCGGCCCCGGTAGGCCACCCGCAGCGCCACCAGCGGGTCGGGGGCGCCGGCGCGCGGCTCGGGCTCGCCGGGCTCGGCGCCGACGGCGTGCAGCAGCGCGGCGCGCGCCTCGCCCAGCTCGGGCTCGGCCAGCAGGGCCGCCTGACCGGGGTGGCGGACCAGGTGCTCGCCGAGCGCGGCGCTGACGCCGAGCACGGCGAACAGGCGCGCCCTGAGCCGCTCGTCCGCGCGCACCGCGGCCAGGACGGCCGGCTCACGCTCGGCCAGGCGGATCAGCGAGACCAGGGCCAGGTCGGGATCGGCCACGGCGACCAGGAACTCCAGGAGGTCGTCGAGATCGGCCGGGGTGCGGTCGAGCAGCTGCGCGGCTCTGGCACCGTCGGCGAAGCCGAGCTTGGCGAGGCGTGCGGCGGTCGATTCGATCCTGGGCACCTGCTCATCTTGACAGGTGACGTCCGGAAAGCCGTAGAGTACAACGCAACGTAGCGTTGCGTTTTGCTGAGGAGGGGACGACATGAGCCGGATGCCCGCGGCGGTGACCTGGGGATTGCTGGCGGCCTGGGCCGTGCACGACGCCGAGGAGCTGGCGACCATGGCGGGATGGGCGCGGCGGGCCCGTCCCCGGCTGGAGCGGATGTACCCGGGGGTGCCGTGGGAGCGGCTGGAGGTGTCGCAGGCGCGGGTGAACGTGGCGATCGGGCTGATGGGCGGCGTGGTGGCGGGGGCCGCGGCGCTGGGGGCGCGCAGCGGCGGGCGCAGCCCGGTGTTCCAGGCGGTGCTGGCCGGGTTCGGGCTGCACGGGGTCGTCCACCTGGCGCAGGCGGTCGCCACGCGGGGGTACACGCCGGGGGTGGTGACGGCGCCGCTGGTGGTGATCCCGTTCTCGGCGTGGGCGTGGCGGCGGTTGCGGCGGGCGGGGGTGGTGGCGGCGCCGGGGCGGTCGACCGCGTTCGGGCTCGCGGCGCTGCCGCTGACGGTGGGGGGCGTGCACGCGGCCGCCCACCTGCTCACCCGCCGCCACGAGCGGGCCGCCGAGTCCTCGGCCACGGACGGCCTCGGCCGCGACCGCTGGTTCTGACCCGCACCGACATCTCACCCCCGGCCCCCGAGCCGAGCTGAGCGGTCAGGCCGGGCGGGAGGTTCGGGGGCGGGCGTCAGGCCGGGTGGGAGGCTTCGACCACCCGGGCGAACGCCTCGGCGACCGGGCGCCAGGTCGCGACCAGGGCGGGCTCGGCGGCCCTGACGGCGGCGTTCAGGTCCTCGGCCGACTCCAGGTCCGACTCCTCCGTCCAGGAGGTGAAGATCTCCGGGGTGGCCTCGGGGTGGAACTGCACCGCCCAGGCGCGCTCGCCGACCCGGTAGGCCTGGTTCGGGTACTGGACGCCGGTCATCAGCGGCACCGCGCCCGCCGGCAGCCGCGTCATGGCGTCCTGGTGGTACTGGACGGCGGTGGCCCTGGCCGGGACGCCGGACAGCAGCCGGTCGGAGGCGGCGGCGGGCAGCGCGACCACCTCGCACGCCCCCACCTCCAGGCCGTTCCCGCCGCGCTCGACCGTGCCGCCGAGTGCCAGGGTGAGAAGCTGGGCACCGAGGCAGATGCCGAGCGTGGGCGTGCCCTCCTCCACCGCACGGCGCAGCAGGGCGCGGGTGGCGGGCTGCCAGGGGCTGCGCTCGTCCTCCCAGGCGGCCGCGGCGCCGCCGAGCACGATCAGGCCGTCGGCGGCCCGTCCCGGCACCGGCTCGCCCCGGTACGGCCGGACGACGTCGCAGGTCAGGCCCAGCCAGTCCGCCAGGTAGCCGAGCCCGGCGCCGGCCTCGTGCTCGATCACGGTGATGCGCATAGCGGGTAATTTATCCGCATTTTTTGGTGAAAGCGCCCTTACGTCCGTCATGCGAAGTGCCCGCGCACGGGCGGTGACGCCCGGCCCCGGACGGCATCCCTAGGATCCGGCTATGAGATTCGACGAAGTGGGCGGGCTCCGCGTCGCCACGTTCGGCACCGGCCCCCGCAAGGTCATCGCGGTCCACGGCATCAGCGCCTCGCTGATGGCCTGGGGCGCGGTCGGGCGGCGGCTGCCCGAGGAGTGGTCGCTGATCGCGATGGACCTGCGCGGCCGCGGTCACAGCGCCTCCCTGCCCGGCCCGTACGGGCTGCCCCGGCACGCCGAGGACGTCCTGCGCGTCGCCGAGCACGTCGGCGCGGGCCCGGACGCGGTGCTGGCCGGCCATTCGATGGGCGCGTACGTGGCCGTGCTGGCCGGGGCCGAGCGCGCCTTCGAACGGGTCGTCCTGGTGGACGGCGGCCTCCCGCTCCCCCTGCCCGAGGGCGAGGACCCCGACGCCGCGCTGGCGGCCACGCTCGGCCCCGCGCTCGCCCGGTTGCGTCAGACGTTCGCCTCCCCGGAGGAGTACGTGGACTTCTTCAAGGCCCATCCGGCCTTCGTCGGCCACTGGAGCCCCGACGTGGAGGCGTACGTGCGTTACGACCTGGCCGGCCCCGAGGGCGCGATGCGCTCACGAGCGGTCGGTGAGGCCGTGATGGCGGACGGGCGCTGGATGCGTACCGAGACCGCCGGGATCGGCGCCGCGCTGGCCGAGATCAAGGCGCCGACCTACCTGCTCCGGGCCCCGCGCGGCCTGCTGAACCAGGACACCGGCATGCTCCCCGACGAGGTCGCCCGGACCTGGACGGCCCGCGTGCCCGGCCTGCGCGACGAGGTCGTGCCCGACTGCAACCACTACACGATCCTGTTCGACGAGCAGCCGGTGACGACCGTCCTGGAACGGATCACCGGGCCCTGACCCTGGACATGACAACGGCCCCCGAGCCGAGCTCGGGGGCCGTTGTTCTGAGCAGGTCAGCGTGGAGCGATCCACGTGGCGCGGGCGGCGGCCACCAGGGTCCCGTCGTCCTCGTAGATGCCGCTCTCGCCGTACATCTTGCGGCCGTCGCGGCCGGTCGGACGGGCCACCACGGAGTAGCGGCCACCCGGCAGCACCGGGCCGTTGATCTGCACGACCAGGCGGCCGAGCAGGGCCGACTCACCGGGGCCGAAGTGCGCCCAGCCGGTGATGCAGTCGAGCACCGCGCCCACGATCGAGGCGGGCACGCCGTCCTCACCGCTCACCGTGAACGGCACCCGCCACCCGGCGGCGACCAGGTCGGAGCCCTCCACCGGGCCGGGGAAGATGCGCAGGCCGTCGCCCGGCTCGCGCAGGCCGCAGGCGAAGCACTCGGCGAACGGGTGAGCCTGCAGGCCGACGAACCCGGCCTCGGCGCGGGCGGCGTCGGTGAACGGCACGAACCCGGGCCCGGCCAGGGTCTCGGCGACGGGGATGGCCTCGACCAGGACCTTGTCGCCGTCGGACAGCGAGACGCTGTTGGCGACGTGCTCCAGGCGCAGCTCGGTCTCCAGGGGCGTGGGCGCGTGCAGCGTGACCTCGACCGCTGATCGGCCGCCGTTCAGCGCCTCTGCCATGGTGCCCGCGATCCAGCCGCCGTTGGCGACTCCCACCGGGCCCCGGAAACGCTCGGGAACGGTCAACACGGTCTGCAGGGCAGCCGTCGTCATGCCACACCCTCCAATATCGCCCCACAAGGCGAGAAGTCCGGAAATATCGTAAAGAGTAGGCCGATTTTACTGGACTCCCGGATTACCACGATGCTGGGGGTCCCTGAACGACGGCCGACTCATGCCATAACGCCACAGGCGTGGCCGAAACTTCCCCGGCCGCCCCCTGCCGTCCCCTCCCAGGGTCGGCGCCGTCCATGGCACGGATGTGACTCGGGGGTGAGGAACAACGAAAATCGGCCCCAACCCGGAGCCGTATCTGTATCCGGGGTGAGACCGATCAAGGCGTCGGCAGTACCTTATCCCGTGATTTCCCCGCCCCGGGCCCATTCCCGGTGAATCCCGTCGGACCGTTCCGGCGGCCGGGCCCGCCCGCCGTGTGCCGCCGCGCCCTATGCTGGCGCGCACAGGGGTCGAAGCGAATCCGATCGGGCGGGGTGGGTCTGTGCAGCGGGCGACGTTACGCTTTCCGCCCGGGTCGCTGGTCATCCTGACCGGGCTGCCCGGCGCCGGCAAGACCACGCTGCTGCGCCGCCTCTACGGCCTCCACGGCGCCGAGAGCGCGCCCGTCGCCGCCGACGCGGTCGTGGTGATCGACTCGGGGCAGTCCCGCCTGCGCTGGGACGGCCGCATTCCCTGGGCCCCCGTCCGGTGCGCCGCGCCGTGGTGTTCGCCACCCACCTGAGCCGCATCAGCCGGGCGCTGGCCGGCGGGCGGGCGGTCCTCGCGCACAACCGGGGCTGCGCCACGTACGTGCTGAAGGGGTTCGCCTGGCTGGCCCGCAGGCAGCGGGCGAGCTTCCACCTGCTGCTGCTCGACGCGCCGCCGGAGGCGGCGGTCGCCGGGCAGCACGCCAGGGGCCGGGTGGTGGCGCCCCGCACGTTCGCCCGCCACCGCCGCCGCTGGGAGAGCCTGCTGGCACGGGTGACCGGCGGCGACCCGGCCCCGGCCGTCAGCGCGCACGTGCTCACCCGCGCCGAGGCCGACCTGCTGACGCACATCGTCTTCGACAGCGCCGACCGCGCCCCCGCCGACTGACGGCGTCCCGAGGGGGACATGGACGCACGAGGAAGGACCCCGCCATGAAGCAGTACCTGCTCACCCTGTTCGAGCCCGACGGCCCGCCGCCCGAGCCCGCGGTCCTGGAGCCGATCATGCGTGACATCGGCGCGGTCGAGGCGGAGATGCGCGCGGCCGGCGTGTGGGTCTTCTCCGGCGGCCTGGCCCCGGCCGAGCAGGCGTCGGTGATCCGGATGCGCGCGGACGAGACGTTCACCACCGACGACCCCTACACCGAGGGCAAGGAGCACGTCGGCGGGTTCACCGTCATCCGGGCCCCCGACCTGGACGGCGCGCTGGAGTGGGGGCGCCGGCTCGCGCGCGCCGTGGGCGTGCTGCCGGTCGAGGTGCGCGAGTTCAAGGGCTGAACCGGGCGGGTCTCCCCGCCCGGCCTCACAACACCGGCAGGTAGCGGCCCAGCTCGAACTCGGTGACCGTACGGCGGTACTCGCGCCACTCGGCCCGCTTGTTGCGCAGGAAGAAGTCGAAGACGTGCTCGCCCAGCGTCTCGGCCACCAGCTCGCTGCGCTCCATGACGGCGATGGCCTCGTCGAGCGAGCCGGGCAGCGGCTGGATGCCCAGGGCCCGGCGCTCGGCGCTGGTCAGGGTCCAGACGTTGTCCTCGGCGGCCGGCGGCAGCTCGTAGCCCTCCTCGATGCCCTTGAGCCCGGCGGCCAGCACCAGCGCGAAGGCCAGGTACGGGTTGCACGCCGAGTCGAGTGAGCGGAACTCGATGCGGGTCGAGCCGCCCTTGTGCGGCTTGTACATGGGCACCCGGACCAGCGCCGAGCGGTTGTTGTGCCCCCAGCACACGTAGGAGGGGGCCTCGCCGCCCTGCCCCGCGATGGCCTCGGCGCCGCCCCACAGCCGCTTGTAGGAGTTGACCCACTGGTTGGTGATGGCGGTGATCTCGGCGGCGTGCCGCAGCAGGCCCGCGATGAACGAGCGCCCGATCTTCGACAGCCGGTAGTCGGTGCCCGCCTCGTGGAAGGCGTTGCGGTCGCCCTCGAACAGCGACATGTGCGTGTGCATGCCCGAGCCCGGGTGCTCGGTGAACGGCTTGGGCATGAACGAGGCCCAGATGCCCTGCTCCAGGGCGACCTCCTTCATGATCAGCCGGAACGTCATGATGTTGTCGGCCGTGGTGAGCGCGTCGGCGTAGCGCAGGTCGATCTCCTGCTGGCCGGGGGCGCCCTCGTGGTGGCTGAACTCGACGGAGATGCCCATCGACTCCAGCATCATGATCGCCTGGCGCCGGAAGTCGTGGCCGGAGCTGTGGGGCGTGTGGTCGAAGTAGCCGCCGGAGTCGATCGGCTCGGGCCGCTGCCCGGCCTCGGGACGGTTCTTCAGCAGGAAGAACTCGATCTCGGGGTGGGTGTAGAAGGTGAACCCCATGTCGGCGCACTTGGCGAGCGTGCGCTTGAGCACCCAGCGCGGGTCGGCGTGCGACGGGGTGCCGTCGGGCATCAGGATGTCGCAGAAGATGCGCGCCGCGCCCGGCGTCTCGCTGCGCCAGGGCAGGATCTGGAACGTCGAGGGGTCGGGCTTGGCCAGCATGTCGGACTCGTAGACGCGGGCGAAGCCCTCGATCGCCGAGCCGTCGAAGCCGATGCCCTCGGAGAAGGCGCCTTCCAGCTCGGCGGGCGCGATCGCGACGGACTTGAGGAAGCCGAGGACGTCGGTGAACCAGAGCCGGATGAACCGGATGTCGCGTTCCTCTAGCGTGCGGAGCACGAACTCCTGCTGGCGGTCCAAGGCGTCCCCTCGTTGAAGACAGTGCGGGTCTTGTATCAGCATGCCGTGCCCGTGTTTCGCACACGTTACGGGGGGCGCCGGTGCGAGCCTCACTGACAAAGGGGCCGCCCAGATCTACTGTGATCACGCAGTTAGTCTCGGGGGAGGCATTGGTGGCTATCGACCTGCTCAATCACAAGCTCGATCGGGCGTTCGACCACATCGACGCGAACGGCAACGGCGTCGTCGAGCGGGAGGACCTGCTGGGGCTGGGCGCGCGCCTGCTGGTGGGTTTCGGGGAGTCCCCCACCTCGGTCACCGGCAACCGGCTCGTCGGCAGCTTCGACGGCATCTGGTCGACGTTGTCGCGGGCGCTCGACCGCGACGGCGAATCCGGCATCGCGCGTACGGACTTCCGCGGCGGGATGACGGCGGCGTTCGTCACCGGCGACCGGTACGGGCCGGTGTTCCGGCCGGCGACGGTGGCGGTGGCCCAGCTCTGCGACGGCGACGGCGACGGCCTGATCCGGCCGGGCGAGTTCCGTACGATGCTGAGCGCGTTCGGCACCGCCTACGACGACGTGGACGAGGCGTTCGACCGGCTCGACCGCGAGGGCAGAGGCGCACTCACCGTCGAGGAGCTGATCCGCGCGGCCGAGGACTACTACCGCAGCTCAGACCCGAACGCCGCGGGCAACTGGCTTTACGGTCCGCTGTGAACACGGCCGTGAGCACCACCGTGTTCGCCACGGTGCGCACCGCGCTCCGCTCGGTCCTGCACTGGAAGCCGATGTTGCCGCTGCCGCGCAAGGGCGGCTCGCCCGCGCTGGCGCTGCTGCCGCTCGTCGAGCGGGTGCCGGCGATGGGGGCGCCCTGCCGGATGCACCCGGCCGTGTACGCCATCGAGGCCGCGGTCATCGACTGGGCCAGGCGGACGGGCCTGCGCGCCGACGCCGGGGTGGGCTTCCACCGGATGGCCGGGCGCGCGTTCGCCGAGTTCGACGCGGCCGCGGCGGCGCTGTTCGCCCAGTGGCTGACCTGGCTGTTCCACCTCGACGACGAGCTGGACGAGGGGTCGTGCCCGCTGGACATCTTCGGCGGCATGCTCAAGGGCGCGGCCCGGCATCCGCTGGAGGCGGCCTTCGCCGACCTGTGGCGGGTGACCAGCGCGCGGATGAGCGACCAGTGGCGCGCCCGCTTCGCGGTCAACCTGCGCCGCCAGGCCGACGCGTGCCGCACCGAGGCCGACAACCGGGCCGCCGGGCGCATGCCGACGCTGGAGGAGTACCCGGCCCTGCGCAGGGGCACCGTGGGCCCCTACCTGTACGACCTGGTGGAGCCGTGCCTGCGGGTCGAGGTGCCGGCCTGGATGGTCCAGTGCGAGCCCTGGCGGGAGCTGGTGGACGCCTGCAGCGACGTCACGGCCTGGTGCAACGACGTCGCCTCGCGGCCCAAGGAGCGCGGCGACGTGCACAACCTGGTCGTGCTGGCGGTCCGGCAGCTCGGGCTGGGCGAGCGCGAGGCCGTCGCGTGGGTGCTCGACCGGATCGCCGGGCGCTGCCAGGACATGAACCGGGCAGCCAGGCGGCTGCCGCTCGACGACCTGCCGCCCAAGGCGGCCAGGGACGTCAGCAAGGTCGCCTGCGCCTACCTGGCCGCGCCGCGCGCCCACCTGGACTGGCTGCTGGAGTCGTCCCGGTACGCCTGAGGCCGGTCAGCGGGAGCCGGTCAGAGGGAGGCGCCGGCGAGCATGTCGCCGGCCGCCGTCCGGCGGTAGACGACCTGCTTGCCGAGGCGCAGGCCCACCGCCAGCCCGCCGTCGCTGAGCACCCCGAGGTGCTGGCTGACCGCGCCCGGGGTGAGCGACATCCGGGCGGCCAGCGCCGAGGTGGTGCTCGGCTCGGCCAGCGCGAGCAGGATCTGCGCCCGGCTGCGGCCGATGAGCGCGGCCAGCGCGCCGGGGGCGGGGGCGGGCCCTGCTCCCACAGCGTGCCGACGCCGAGCACCGGATAGACGAGCATCGACTGGTACGGAGCCGACATCACGGCCACCGACGGCCAGTAGAACGCGCTCGGCACCAGCAGCAGCCCGTCGCCGTGCAGGCCGCCCGCGTGGCACCAGGGCCGGTCGATGAGCAGCTGCTCCCCCGTCCACTCCACGGCGGGGCCGAGCCCGGCGAACAGCTCCCTGGCCCCGCCCTGGGTGAGCTGGCGGGAGCGGCGCAGCACGTCGCGTTCGAGCAGCCCGTAGACGCGCGGCCAGAACTCCTCGAAGCAGGCCCGCCAGTAGGTCTCCAGCGCCCCGGCCACCCGGGCGACGCCGGCCGCCGGGTCCGCCATGAACCGGTCGAGCAGCCCCCGGTCGGTGCCCGCGATGGTCGCGGCCTCCGTGCGGGCGCGTTCCGGCGGCGTGCCGCGGACCTGCGCCAGCTCGGCGGCGAAGTCGGGCAGCGGCGTCTGCGGGGGCGGGGTGATGAAGTCGGCCAGGTAGCCGGACGGCGGGACCAGCGCGAACAACTCGTCGAGGTCGAGCCCGGCCAGCCGGGGGCGCACGGCCTTGATCCAGGGCAGGTGGATCGACTGCCTGGAGGGGTCCTGGAGGGTGCGCAGGCTCGCGACCAGCTCCCACATGGGCGAGAACGCGAACCGGATGCGCGCGACGTCCTCCGGCTTGAGGTCCCAGGTGACGGCCATGGTTTTAGTGTGCACTAAATCGATGGCACCTCGGCCACCCAGACCTGACCCTTTATCCGTGTCTAGCACCGCTGTCGAAAAGCCTTCCTTCCTCCGCTCCCAGATCGGCGGACTGCCGCGGCCCTTCTGGGCCCTGTGGAGCGGCACCCTCGTCAACCGCCTGGGCACCCTGGTCATGCCGTTCACCGGCGTGTACCTGACCCACTCGCGCGGCATGTCGGTGACCGCCGTGGGCCTGGTCATGGGCGTCTACGGCGCGGGCTCGCTGCTGTCGCAGATCCTCGCCGGCGTACTCACCGACCGGATCGGGCGCCGGGTCACGTTGTCGGGCGGCATGCTGGCCACCGCCGCCACCATGCTGGCGCTCGGTTACAGCACCTCGCTGCCGGCGATCGTCGCCTCCATGTTCGTGCTCGGGCTGGTGATCGACATCTACCGGCCGGCGTCCAGCGCCCTGGTGGCCGACCTGGTGTCGCCGTCGGAGCGGGCCCGCGCGTACGGGCTGCTGTTCTGGGCGATCAACCTGGGTTACGCGGTCGGCATGACGGCCGGCGGCTGGCTGGCGAGCGTCGGGTTCGCCTGGTTGTTCTGGATCGACGCGGCCTCGTGCCTGCTCTTCGCCGCGCTGGTGTGGCGGGCGGTGCCCGAGACCCGGCCGCCGGCGCGCGGGTCGGGCGGCGGGTTCGGCGTCGTGCTGCGCGACCGGCTGATGGTGGCCTTCACGCTGGTCGTGCTCGGCAACGCGCTGGTCTACCTGCAGACCGTGACCATGCTGCCGGTCGCGATGACGTCGGTGGTGAAGCTGACCACGGGGCAGTTCGGCCTGGCCATGGCGCTGAACGGGGTGCTGATCGTCGTCGTGCAGCCGCTGGTCTCCGGCTGGCTCGGGCGCAGGGACCCCTCCCGCACGTTCGCGCTCGGGCTGGCCGTCATGGGGGCCGGGTTCGCGCTGACGGCCTTCGTCACCACGACGTTCTGGCTGGCCGTCACGATCGCGGTGTGGACCGTGGGCGAGATCATCACCGCGGGCATCTCCGGGACGATCGTGGCCGCGCTGGCCCCCGAGCACCTGCGGGGGCGGTACTCGGGGCTGTTCGGCTTCGCCTGGTCGCTGGCCTCGGTGCTGGCACCGCTGATGGGCGGCCCGCTGCTCGCGGCCGGGCCGAAGGCGCTGTGGTTCGCCGTGGGCGGCGTCGCGCTGGTGTCGGCGGCGGGCATGCTGGCCCTCGGCCCGGCGATCCGGCGGCGCTGACCCGGCCTGAGGTCATGGGCGGCGCTCCACGGAATCCGCCGCCGTTGAGAGAATTTTGATCGGATGTTGGCTTCTTCCCGATAATTTCCTGCCGATCACGGAAGGAAATGGTGGGATGCGCCACGCAGTCTGGGCGCGCCGGGCGGTGACGAGGCTGGCCACTCCCCGTGTCGCGATCGGGATCGCCACGTTCGCCGTCGTGCTGGAGCTGGCCGACATCTGGGTGACCGCCCAGTTGCCGCCGTCGCCGTACACGCCGCTGCCGTTCGCGCCGGAGGACATGGCGGGCACGGCCTTCCCGGTCTTCGGCGCGATCCTCGTGCACAGCAGGCCGCGGCTGGTCATCGGCTGGCTGCTGTGCCTGGGCGGGGCGAGCGCGGCGGCCAACATCCTGTCGGCCAACCTCTACCAGTTGCTCGACGGCCGGCCGGGGCCGCGCTGGCCGGTCGTCAACCTGACCTGGAACGTCTGCGAGCTGACCCTCGGCGTCCTGCTGCCGCTGCTGTACCCGGTGGGCAGGCTGCTGTCGCGGCGCTGGCGGCCGGTGGTCGCGCTGGCCGTGGCCGGGCAGGCGCTGGACTGGGCCGGGCTGCTGACCGGCCGGCCGGAGCTGCGCGAGGCCGGGCACGGCACGCTCTCGGCGAGCATGGTGCTGGCCTTCGCCTCGCTGGTCGTGCGCTTCCGGCGCGGCGACGCGGTCGAGCGGCGGCAGCTCCTGTGGCTGCTGGTGGCCCTGCCCGGCCTGCTGGTGCCCTGGATGCTCGGCGCGGACGTCTGGTGGGTGGCCTCGCTGGCCATCCCGCTGATCCCGGCGGCCATCGCCGTGGCGGTGCTGCGCTACCGGCTGTTCGGCATCGACACGCTGATCAGCAGGGCGCTGGTGGGCACCGGCCTGGCCATCGTGATCACGCTCGTGTACGTGGCGGTCAGCGCGGCGCTCAGCCTGTTCCTGTCCGAGGTGGACCGGATCGCCGGGATCCCGGCGGCCCTGTTCGCCGGGGCGTTCTTCCAGCCGATGCGCCGCGGCCTGCAACGCGGCGTGGACCGCCTGCTGTACGGCAGCACCGGCGTCCCCGGCACGCTGGCCCGGCGGCTGCGGCACCGGCTCCAGCACACCGACCCGGTGCACGGCCTGCTGGCCACGCTCGACGTGCTGCGCGAGGGCCTGTCGGTGACCGGCGTGGCGGTCGAGGCCGACGGCGCGGTGACCACGTCCGGCGTGGTGGGCGCGGCGGCCAGGACGGTCCCGCTGGTGTGGCATGGGGAGCCGGTCGGGCTGCTGCTGATCGGGCCGACGGACCGTCGCAGGTTCCCCGCGGCCCACGACGAGCGGGTGATCGCCACGATCACGCCGTACATCGCCGACGCGGCGCACGCCGTACGGCTGACGGCGGCGTTGCAGCGCTCGCGCGAGCGCATCCTGACCGCGCGGGAGGAGGAACGGCGGCGGCTGCGCCGCGACCTGCACGACGGGCTCGGCCAGTCGCTCACCGGCATGGCCATGTCGATCAACGCCGCCCGGCTCACCATGCACAGCGCCCCCGAGCAGGCCGACCGGCTGCTGGCCGGGCTGCGCGCCGGCATGGACGCCGTGACCGGCGACATCCGGCAGCTCGTCTACGGCCTGCGTCCGCCCGCCCTGGACGAGCTGGGCCTGGCCGGCGCGATCGAGGAGCTGGCCGGGACGCCGATCGAGACGTCGGGCGAGCTGACCGGCCTGCCCGCCGCGGTCGAGGTCGCGGCCTACCGCATCGTCCAGGAGGCGCTCACCAACGCCCGCAAGCACGCCTGCGCCTCGCGGATCACGGTGGCGCTGCGCCGCGACGACCGGCTGCGCGTCACGGTCGGCGACGACGGGATAGGCCTGCCGCCGGACGCGCGGCCCGGCGTCGGGCTGGGCTCGATGCGCGAACGGGCCGCCGAGCTCGGGGGCACCTGCGCCGTGCGAGCGGGACCGGGAGGCGGCACGGTTGTCCACGCCGAACTCCCCCTGTGACAATTCGCCATATCCCCGGACGTGTTCTCCCTCTACGCTTACCCCTGACATGCTGACATTCACCGCACTGGGACCGTTCCACGCCTGGAGCGACGGCGTCCCCCTCGACCTCGGCGGCCAGCGGCAGCGGGCGGTGCTCGCCCGTCTGCTCGTGGCGGGCGGCCGGGCCGTGCCCGTGCACACCCTCATCGACGAGTTGTGGCCGGGCGATCCGCCCGCGCAGGCCCTGTCCACCATCCAGGGCTACGTCTCCCGGTTGCGGCGCGCGCTCGAACCCGGCCGCGCGCCGCGCGAGGAGGCCGAGGTGCTGGTCTCGGCCGCGCCCGGCTACGCGCTGCGCGCCGCGCCCGACCAGGTGGACTCGTGGCGGTTCGAGAGCCTGGTGAAGACCGAGGGGCCGCCGCCGCAGGTGTGGGCGGCCATGGAGAGCGCGCTCGGGTTGTGGCGCGGGCCGGCGCTGGCCGAGTTCGCCGAGCTGACCTGGGCGGCGACCGAGGCGGGCAGGCTGGAGGAGCTGCGGCTGATCGCGGTCGAGCGGCGCGCCGACGCCGGTCTCGCGCTCGGCCGGGCCACCTCCCTGGTGGCGGACCTGGAGGCGCACGCCTCGGCCCATCCGCTGCGCGAGGAGGCGTGGCGGCTGCTGGCCCTCGCGCTGTACCGGATGGGCCGCCAGGGTGACGCGCTGGCCGCGCTGCGCCGGGCGCGCGCGGTGTGGCGGGACGAGCTGGGGCTCGACCTGTCGGCCGGGCTGCGCCGGCTGGAGGCCGACATGCTGGCCCAGCGGCTGGAGGAGCCGCCCCCACTGCCGTCCGCCGCGCCGTCCGCCGCGCCGGCTCCGGCCGCCGCCGATGAGCGGGTGCTGCGCGTGCTGGTGGCCGACGACCAGGCGCTCGTACGGGCGGGGCTGCGCGCCATGCTCGACAGCGAGGACGGCGTCGCGCTGGCCGGCGAGGCCGCCAACGGCGAGGAGGCCATCACGGGCGTGCGCGCGCACCGGCCCGACGTCGTGCTGCTCGACATCCAGATGCCGCACCTGGACGGCCTGGCCGCCGCCCGCCGGATCCTGGCCGGGGAACGCCCGCCCAAGGTCGTCATGATGACGACGTTCGGCAGCGACGAGAACCTGTACGCGGCGCTGCGCGCGGGCGTGAGCGGCTTCGTGCTGAAGACCTCGGCCCCCGAGCAGTTCCTGGCCGCCATCAGGGCGGCCGCCGTCGGGGACGCGCTCATCGACCCGGCGGTCACCACCCGGCTGATCTCGGCGTTCGCCGGCCGCACCGACCCGGCCTCGCCGCCGGCGCTGGCCGGGCTCTCCGACGCCCGGCTCGACGTGCTCAAACTCGTCGCGCGCGGGCTGACGAACCGGCAGATCGGCCAGACGCTCGCGCTGCCCGAGGAGGAGGTGTCGGTGCTGGTGAAGTCGCTGCTGGACCACCTCGGGCTGTTCGACCGGGCGCAGCTGGTGATGGCGGCCTACGAGTCCGGATTGGTCACCCCTGGCGACATGGGACACTTTTCGTCGCTTTGACGATAAAAATCGGGTAGTACTAGGCTAATGACGTGGCACAACTGCGCATAGCCCTGGCACAGACGAACCCGACCGTCGGCGACCTGGCCGCCAACAGCGAGCGGCTGGTCGCGTGGACCCGTGACGCCGCCGAGCGAGGCGCTCACCTCGTCGTCTTCACCGAGATGTTCCTCACCGGCTATCCCGTCGAGGACCTGGTGCTGCGCACGTCCTTCGTGGACGCCAGCGTCAGGACCCTGGAGGAGGTGGCGCGCAGGCTCGACCGCGAGGGACTGGGCGACCTCCCCGTGGTCGTCGGCTACGTCGACCGCGCCGGCCTGGCGCCCCGCGTGGGCCAGCCCAAGGGCGCGCCGCTGGACGCGGCCGCGCTGCTGCACAAGGGCGAGGTCGTCACCCGCACGGCCAAGCACCACCTGCCCAACTACGGCGTGTTCGACGAGTACCGCTACTTCGTGCGCGGCGACCGGCTGCCGATCTTCCGGCTGCACGGCGTGGACGTGGCGATCGCGGTCTGCGAGGACCTCTGGCAGGAGGGGGGGCCGGTGTCCGTCGTCGGCCAGGCGGGCGCCGGGCTGCTGGTGGTGCCGAACGCCTCGCCGTACGAGAAGGAGAAGGACGACGTACGGCTGGAGCTGTGCGCCCGCAGGGCGCGCGAGGCCGGCTGCGCGCTCGCCTACGTCAACCAGGTCGGCGGGCAGGACGAGCTGGTCTTCGACGGCGACTCGATCGTCGTGGACGGCTCGGGCGAGCTGGTCGCGCGGGCCGGCCAGTTCCGCGAGGAGCTGCTGGTCGTGGACCTCGACCTGCCGGTCGCCGACGCCGAGCCCGGCACGTTCCCCTACGACGCCCTCGACGGCACCACGATCACCGTGGAGCGCCGGGTGCTCTCCCAGGACCCCGTGGCGCCCTACCCGGCGGCGCCCGCCCGCGTCGCCGAACGGCTCGACCTGCACGCCGAGGTGTACGCGGCCCTGGTGCTCGCGGTACGCGACTACGTGGCCAAGAACGGCTTCCAGTCGGTCATCCTGGGCCTGTCGGGCGGCATCGACTCGGCCCTGACGGCGGCCATCGCCTCCGACGCGATCGGCCCGTCCCGGGTGAACGTCGTGCTCATGCCCTCGCGCTACTCCTCCGACCACTCGCTGGCCGACGCCGAGGACCTGGTGGCCAGGCAGGGCATCAACTCCAGGATCGCGCCGATCGCCGAGATCGTCACGGCCTTCGAGAAGGAGGTCGAGCTGTCCGGCCTGGCCGCGGAGAACCTCCAGGCCAGGGTGCGCGGCATGATCCTCATGGGCCTGTCGAACCAGCACGGCCACCTGGTGCTCACCACCGGCAACAAGAGCGAGCTGGCGACCGGCTACTCCACCCTCTACGGCGACTCGGCCGGCGGCTTCGCCCCGATCAAGGACGTGCCGAAGACGATGGTGTGGGAGCTGGCCAAGTGGCGCAACGCGCACACCTGCGAGGGCTTCCTCATGGCCGTCGAGCAGCCGATCCCGGAGAACTCGATCACCAAGGAGCCCAGCGCCGAACTCCGTCCCGACCAGCGCGACACCGACTCGCTGCCGCCGTACGAGGTGCTGGACCGGCTGCTGGACGACTACGTGGAGAAGGACATGGGCTCGCAGGAGCTCATCGCGGCCGGGCACGACCCGGCGCTGGTCACGCGGGTGATCAGGCTGGTGGACCTGGCGGAGTACAAACGCCGCCAGTACCCGCCGGGCCCCAAGATCACGCCGAAGAACTTCGGGCGCGACCGCCGTCTGCCCATCACCAACCGGTGGCGCGAGACGACGGGCTGACGCGGCCGGTCGCCCTCTTCACGAGGGGGCGGCCATCAGGATGGAGCCGGATTGTCGGTGGCGGCTGGCAGGGTGGGCCCGTGGCACAACCACTCAAAGACCTGATCAACGCCCGGTCCGTCTCGGTGCTGGCCGGCGGCATGGCCGCCGTGTGGCCGTCGTTCCCGCGCGCCCGGTTCACCGAGCAGGCCCTGGCCGGGCTCGGCCCGCTGGAGCTGAAGGGCCGCGTCCGGCACGTCTCGGCCGCCCTCCACGACGCCCTCCCGCTGCCCTACCCGCGGGCCGCCGAGCTGGTGCGGGCCTGCGCCGCGCGCGGGGAGCTCGACCTGTGGAGCGGCTGGCCGCTCACCGACCACACCGCCGTCCACGGGCTCGGCCACCTGGAGGCGGCGATGGCCACGCTGGCGGCGCTCACGCCGTACTCGACGGGCGAGTTCGCCGTGCGCCCCTACCTCGACCGCCACCGCGACGACGCCCTCAAGATCATGTACGGCTGGGCCGAGTCCCCCGACGAGCACCTGCGCCGCCTGGCCTCCGAAGGCTCCCGGCCGCGCCTGCCGTGGGCGCCGCGGGTCGGCTGGCTGATGGCGCCCGGCCCCACCCTGCCCCTGCTCGACCTGCTGCACGACGACCCGAGCGAATACGTCCGCCGCTCGGTCGCCAACCACGCCAACGACCTGGCCAAGGACCACCCCGACGCGGCGCTCGCCGTGCTGGCCCGCTGGCGGGCGGGCGGCGGCTCGCACGTCGAGCGGGTCGTCCGGCACGCGGTGCGCGGGCTGCTGCGTTCCGGGCATCCCGAGGCGCTCGCGCTGCTGGGCGCCACGCCGGGCAGCGGCTCGGCGCGGGCGCTCACCCTGGAGTCCGGCACGGTCGCCGTCGGCGGCAGCCTGACCTTCACCGTCACGGTCACCGCGGGCGCGCCCGGCCCGCTGGTGGTCAAGTACGCCGTCCGCCGGGCGGGCTCGCGCCGCGTCTTCCACCTGGGCGAACGCTCGGCCACCGCCGAGGGGGCGACGTTCACGCTGCGCAAGAGCCATTCCTTCCGCCCGGTCACCACCCGCAACGAGCCGCCCGGCCCGCGCGAGCTCGACGTCATCGTCAACGGCCGCGTGGCGGCCACCGTGCCCTTCACCCTGATCGGCGCCCCCGGCCCGGCAGGTCAGGCCGGTCAGGCGGCGAACAGCAGCGTCAGCCCGCCGATCGTGTAGCAGATCATCAGCACGAAGAGCGGGAGCTGGCCGGCCACCGCCCGCGCGGGCGGCAGCAGCCGTACCGAGCGGTCGTGGGCGGCCACCACCCCGCCGACGTGCCCGATCACGATGGCCAGCACCTGCACGGCGGCGACGGCCGCCGGTGAGACGGCGTTCTGGTCCACCCGCGCGTCCAGGCCCAGCGCCAGGACGAACGTGCGCTGACCCTCGACCACCAGCAGCGAGAAGTAGTGGGCGACCAGGTAGCCGATCGCGATCGGCACCAGCGAGTGGGCGAAGCGCGGGGCCAGCCCGCGGGCGCCGCCGATCAGCCCGGCGGCGCCGAGGCAGGCGGCGTAGAGCAGCGCCACCCCGGCGACGGCGGCCAGCAGGCCGATCGTGCCCAGGCCGGTGCGGCCCAGCGGGCCCGACTGGAGGGCCTCCACCCAGGCGGGCGCCGAGGAGAAGCCGTCGTAGCCGGTGCTGCCCAGCAACACGCACACGGTGGCGACCAGGCCGGGGGCGGGGGCCACCGCGTCCAGGCCGTCGAAGGGGTTGCGCAGCACGCGGGTGCCGTCGGCGCGCCGGCCGAGCGGCGACAGGTGGCCGATCAGGGTCGAGTACACCTCGAACGGGTCGCCGCGTTCCAGCCAGGCGTGGCCGTACACGGCGGTGCCCGCGAGCTGGACGGCGGCGTACAGGCCGAGGAAGACCAGCAGGGTGGCGGGGGCGGCGGGCTCGGGGGCGACCAGCTCCATCCAGGTGAAGGCGAGCAGGCCCGCCGCGGCGGGCCGGTAGCCGAGCCGCACCGGGAGCGGGCGGCGCGGCCGGTCGGGCAGCAGCCGGAACGGGTTCAGCCCCCGCCACACCGGCCCGAACAGCAGCGAGGCGGGCACCAGCCCCACCCAGAACAGCACGTAGACCAGGTACGGCCCGGCGTTCCCCTCCTCCGGGCCGACCGCGAGCCGGCCCACCGTGTACGCCGCGCCCAGCAGCGCGAGCACCCGCGGGGGCCGCGCGGGCAGGCGCAGCGCGATCACCACCCCGGCCCGGTCCCCGCGGAAGCGCGAGTCCGCCCAGAGCAGGCCGAGCGCCAGGAACGACACCACGAGCGCCGCGAACGCCCCCGCGTAGGCGTAGAACAGCGGGATCGGCAGGTCACCCCGGCCGCCGACCCCGTGGGCGAGCAGGTGCTTCATCTCACCGCCAGCTGGGTCAGCACGAGGTGCCCGCGGTGGGTCTCCACCTCGAACACGCCCGTCAGGTCCGCCGTGAACCGCACGGTCACCGGCACGCCCGGGCGCAGCTCGGCCTCGATGTCGTAGCCGTGCACGTGCAGCTCGTCGGCGACGTCGCCGGTGACCGTGATGCTCACCTGCCGCCCCTTCGCGACCTCCAGCCAGCCGGACGGCGGGCTCACCCGGCCGCCCGCGATCGTGATCACGGCGTCGGCCCGCCCGTCCGGCGCGCCCGTGGCCACCTGGTGGCTGTTGCCCGGCGCGTGGTGGGTCGCCGACAGCGGCCCGCAGCCCGCCGTGAGCGCGACCGTGAGAACCGTCAGGAGCGCCGCCCCCCTGCTCACGCGCGCACCTCCGTCCCGGCCACCGCCCTGTCCTCGGTACGGCCGCGCCGCGGCGCCAGCACGACCACCGCGCACAACACCCACACCCCGGTGAGCAGCCCCCGCCCCCACCCCGGCCCCAGCGGCACGAACGGCACCGGATGGATCACCCGGTCGAAGGCGTCCACGCAGGCCAGCACCCCGAGCACGATCGTGAGCCCGCCGAACGCCGGCCGCCTCGGCCGCAGCGCCACGCCCAGGCACAACCACCAGTCCGCCATGAGCAGCAGCGCGACGGCGGCCAGCAGGGTGCTGTCCACGGCCGCGCCCACCACGTCCAGGGTCAGGCCGGCGAGCCCGCCGAGGGTCCCGGCCACGATGAGCGCGTGCCTGCGGGTGCTGATCGCGGCCACCGCGGGGGCCACCCCGTTGGCCGAGGGGCCGGCCCCCCGCCCTCCCCCTGTGCAGCCGGGCGCCGGCGCCCGAGCGCCGCCAGAACAGCACCGCGAACAGCGCGAGCACCACCGACCCGCCCAGGGCGAGCTGGGCCTCGACCTTGCCGAGCCCGGACGCGCCGAACCAGTCGCAGCCGGCGGGCAGCCGCGCCTGGGCCGCGCTGAAGTCGGCGCACAGGTACAGCTTGGCGAGCTTGACGGGCTCGGCCAGGACGCGGCTCGTCCCGCCGGACAACTCCGGCGCGCGGGCGGCGCAGACGGGCAGCGCGGCGGGCGTGGACCGGCCCGCGTCGCCCTGCCAGCAGTTGCCGGTGCCCTGGCCGTCCCACCACACGTCCAGGCCGTTGGGCCGCCGCTCCCCCGCCGGGCCGACGCCGAAGACGTTGCCCTCGTAGCGGTTGTGGTTCGCGGTGTCGGCCTGCTTGGCCAGGTCGTTCTCGCCCCTGATGAACGCCGGCACGCCGAACAGCTGGAACGCCGCCCGCCGGTGCCCCCAGACGCGGTTGTTCCTGAAGACGTTGTAGTTGCCGCCCGCGACCAGGACCCCGGTGCCCGGCGGCACGCCGACCTGGGAGCAGACCACACCACGCTCGTAACCGCGCTCGGCGGGCGGGCGGGCGCAGGTGCCGTCCCGGGTGTAGCGGTAGTAGTCGCGGTTGTTGTCGTGGATCTGGTTGTTCTCGAACCTGGCGTGGTTCTGCGGCAGGCCGGGGTGGCCGGGCCAGAGGCTGTCCATCGTGGCGCCGACCATGTTGTCGTAGAACTCGTTGTCGTGCACCCACATCGAGTCGCCCGCGGTGCCCGAGTAGCCGAGCGCGTTGTCATGGCTCCGGCAGCGGCGGATCTCGATGGCGTAGCGCGGCACGTCGTGGCCGCGGCCGTCGTTGAGGTTGGAGGCGCTGCCGGGGTACAGGCCGCCGTCGCCGTTCCCGTACGCCTCGCAGTCGGTGTAGAGGCCGTGGTCACCGGCGAAGGTGAGGAAGCCGTACTCGTCGTTCCAGCGGGTGAGGACGCGGTCGATGACGAAGCCGTCGGTCTCCAGCACGTACAGGGAGTTGAAGGTGGTGCGCTGGGCCGTGAAGTTCCTGAAGTAGACGCCGTCGGTGCGGTCGGCGCGGACGGCGTTGAGCTTGCGGTACTCGGCGTCGATGACGACGTCCAGGGGGCCGGCGCCGGTGCCCTCGATCTGCAGGTCCTTCTTGCCGAGGATGGCGACCAGGTTCTGGTTGTGCGGGCACTGCTGTTGCTGCTCGAAGGTGAGGATCTGGTAGCCCCAGGTCGACCAGCGGGCGGGCAGGTTCGCGCAGGCGCCGGTGGGGGCGGCCTGGCTGGGCTCCTCGTGGTAGAGGCCGGGCAGGAGGGCGATCGTCATCCCCGGTCGCTGAACCCGATCGACCGCCTCTTGCAGGTTTCTTACCCCTTGTTGCTGACATTTCGCGAAAAGGTCGAGATTGCGCTGTCGCAGCTCCGCCGGAAATTTCGCGATTCGACGCTCGAAGTCGGCTTTGTCGGTCTTGCAGACCAGCAGGTCGGGTTCGCCCGCCCGCAGCACCGGGACCGAACCGGTGCCGTCCGGCAGCGTCACCGGACGTTCCTCGTGGGCCCGCGCGGCGCCGGCGGGTAACAGCAGGCCGAGCGTGAGCACGCCGAGGATCGCGATTCTTCGCATGGGGGGCATGGCGCGACAGTAGAACAGCGCTCACCTTCTGAACAGGCCACCCCGGAACGACGCACGGAGGCCCCCGGAGGCGCCTCCGCAGCGGGTGAGGGCGGGCTCAGGGCTCGGCGCGGTCTCCGGCCAGCCCGAGCAGGACCATGTCGACCACCCGTTCGGCCAGGTCGGCCGGGAGGTCGCCGGCCGGCCCCCACTTGGAATGCCACATCATCGTGCCGGAGAACAGGGCCATCGCCAGGTCGACGTCGAGGTCGGCGCGGAGCTCGCCGGTGGCGACGCCGCGCTCGACCACCGAGCGCAGCGCCTCCCTGCGCGGCTCGACGGCCCGCTTCACGAAGCGCTCCATCAGCCGCGGATAACGATCGGCCTCGCCCATCGCGATGTTCATCACGCACCGGGTGCGGGCCTGGCCCGCCTCCCGGCGCATCGCGTCGAGCAGGGAGATCAGGTCGTCGCGCACGGAGGTGCCGGACAGCGGCGGGAGCGGCGCCTTCAGCGTGGAGAGGGCGTCGACGACCAGGTCCTCCTTGTTGGACCAGCGCCGGTAGATCGTGGTCTTGCCGACACCCGCCCGCGACGCGATGGCCTCGATCGACAGCTCCGACACCCCCATGCCCTCGCCGATCAGGTCGAGGGTCGCCTCGATGATCGCCTTCTCGGCCTTCTCGCTGCGCGGACGGCCCGCCGGGCGGGCAGTCCCTGAATCCTGGATCGTCATCGCGGCCTCACACTACCGCTGGTTCCTTCTGTTCCGCCTGCTGGACCGGGCGCGCCTTGCCCGGCATCCACTTGGCCACCACCGCGACGCCCACCAGGCCGATCACGGCCGACACCATCGCCGTGACGTGCATGCCGTCGACGAAGGCGGTGAAGGCGGGCTTGATCAGCGCCTGGCCGCGCTCGCCGAGCGTCCCGGCGAACTCCATCGTCGCCATGATCGACTCACCGGCGGCGTGCGGGGCGCCGGCCGGGAGCGCCGAGGCGATCTCGCCGCGGTAGCTGCTGGACAGGACCGAGCCGAGCACGGCCACGCCGAGCGCGCCGGCGACCTGGCGGACGGTGTTGCTCATGGCCGAGCCCACACCGGCCTTCTCCCTGGGCAGCGCCTCCATGATGGCGGTGGTCGCGGGCGGCATGATGTTCGCCATCGCCGCGCCCTGGACGAAGAAGATGATCTCGATCAGCACCACGGGCGTGTCCACGTCCATCAGCGCGTAGCTGCCCAGCGCCGCGGTCACCACGAGCATGCTGACCGTGGCCGACAGCTTGGCGCCGAAGAGCTGGTTCACCCGCTGGCTGAGCGGCGCGAAGATGAGCTGCGCGGCGGCGAACGGGATCATCAGGGCTCCCGCCTGGATCGGGCTGAAGCCCAGCACGATCTGCAGGTAGAAGGTCAGGAAGAACATCCCGCCCATCATCGCGAAGAAGACGAGGCCCATCATGCCGATGGCCGAGCTGAACCGTACGTTGCTGAAGTTGCGCACGTCGAACACCGGGTTGTCGATGCGACGCTCCCACCACACGAACACGCCCAGCACGAGCAGGCCGAACACCGTCGGGACGATCACCTCGGCGCTCGCCAGGGTGCCCATGTCGCCGCCGCGGATGATGCCGTAGACCAGCGCGACCAGACCGATGATCGACAGCAGCACGCCCACCGGGTCGAGCCTGGACGGCTTCGGGTCACGCGACTCGGGCACGAACGCGCCGATGAGGAACATGCTGATCACCACGATCGGCACGTTGATCAGGAAGACCGAGCCCCACCAGAAGTGCTCGATGAGCAGGCCGCCGGTGATCGGGCCGATCGCCACCGCGAGCCCCACGCCGCCGGCCCAGATGCCGATCGCCTTGCCACGCTCGCCGGGCGGGAACACGTTGGAGATGATCGCCAGCGTGGCCGGCATGATCGCCGCGCCGCCGATGCCCATCGCCGCCCTGGCGAGGATCAGCTGCATCGGATCCTGGGAGTAGGCGCTGGCCAGCGAGGCCAGGCCGAACAGCGCCATGCCGATGAACAACATGCGCTTGCGGCCGGTGCGGTCGCCGATCACGCCGAAGGTGAACAGCAGCCCGGCGAACACCAGCGTGTAGGAGTTGATCGCCCACTCCAGCTGGCCCTGCGTGGCGCCCAATCCGGCATGGGGGTCGGCGATGGTCTTCATCGCCACGTTGAGGATCGTGTTGTCCAGCACGACCGCGAGGAGGCTGAACACCAGCACTCCCAGGATGCCCCACCTGCGTGGATGCCCCGTGTTCTGATCCATGAGAACGTCCCTTAATTTCGATACGGCCCAGTTTCGCAACGCAACCGTATCGCACGACATTCCGATACGCAACGGTCCCGTTTCGTAACTTTCGCCTGACGGACGGAGTGCGCACGGGGCAACAAACGGGAAACCCCGTTCACCCCCGCACAGGCCGTCACAAAGCCCTGCGGACACCGCTGACAGGCCCCCGGCCCGAACGGCCGGCAGGCTGGAACCGCCCCCGGATCAGCTCTTGGCCGCCGCCGGAGGCAGCACGTGCTCCTTGACCTCGACCGGCGGGCCGGCGACCGGTGGACGCCGCCGCCACAGCGGCAGCGCGACCGCCACCATGACCACCCCGACCAGCCCTGCCACCACGAACGCCCACGTCGGCCCGCTGCCGTCGATGATCGCCCCGGCGATGGGCGAGGACGCGGCCCCGCCGATGAGCAGGGCCGTGCCGTGCAGGCCCATCGCCTCGCCCCTGGCCGCGGCGGGCACCCAGCGGCTGAGCACGTCGACGGTGGAGGACAGGGCCGGGGCGCACAGCAGACCGGCGGGCAGCATCGCCAGGATCAGCCACCGCCAGTCGCCGCCGGCCAGGCCCACGGGGATGGTCAGCAGGCCCATGCCCGCGATGAGCACCAGGGGCGAGAAGCCGCGCGACAACCCGCCGTAGACGAAGCCCCCGACCAGCGAGTAGAGGCACCAGATGGCCACGGCGACGCCCACCCACCCCGTCTCGCCCGCGGTGTTGATGGTGGCCACCAGCCCGAGCTCGGTCGCGGTGAGGATGAACGTGGCCGCCGCCGTCGTGCCGAGCAGCGCGACGAAGCCCGGCGTGAGCCACTGCCGCCGCGGCACCTTCACCACCGGCTCCTCCAGCTCGACGGCCGACCGGGTGGGCGGGTTGAACACGATCAGGCCGAGGCCCGCGGCCGTGATGCCGACGCCGATGAGGACCAGCGTCGTGGTGCTGCCCAGCGTGGTGATGCCGGCCGCGGCGAGCGCGGGACCGGTCATGTACGACAGCTCGACCAGCATCGAGTCGAGCGTGAACCCGGTGCGCCGCTGCTCCGGCGGCACCAGCGCGGCCAGCGACTGCCTGGTCACGCTGAACACCGGCAGGTTGAGCAGGCCCGCAAGGGCCGCCGCGACGGCGAGGACGGGCAGCGGCAGCGCCCACGCGCACGACCAGAACACCGCCTGGGCCAGGGTGGTGACGACGAGCACGGGACGCACCCCGTGGCGGTCGACGAACCGGCCCGACAGCGGCGAGCCGACGGCCATGCCGACCGTGCTGGCCATCGTCACCACGCCGGCCTCGACGTAGCCGAGGCGCAGCCCGAAGACCACGTGGAGGGTGAGCGCCATTCCCATGGCGGTGGCCGGGACGCGCGCGAGCATCCCCACCAGGAGCAGAGTGCGGACGCCGGGAAGCCGGAAGAGCCTGCGGTATTGGTCGAGAGCCATGGTGTGTCGTTTACCTCCGCGTCGATTGTGTCAAGAGGCACCGACAGTTTCGCCACCGGTTTTCCCGTCATGACATCATCGAAGGAGTCCGGGGACGTCACTGGGACGCCTCGAGACGTTTCTGGAGGTATCCATGTCTTCCACCACGCTGTACGGCGGCGCGTCCGGGCGCCGGGTCACCGTCCGCGACCTCGCGGCGGCCAAGGAGCGCGGGGAGCGGTGGCCCATGGTCACCGCCTACGACGCGATGACGGCCAGGGTGTTCGACCAGGCGGGCGTGCCCGTGCTGCTGGTCGGCGACTCCGCGGCCATGGTCGTCTACGGCTTCGACTCCACTCTCCCGGTCACCCTCGACCACCTCGTCCCGCTCACCGCTGCCGTGGTGCGGGGGTCCTCGCGGGCGCTCGTGGTGGCCGACCTGCCGTTCGGGTCGTACCAGGGGTCGCCGCAGCAGGCGCTGGAGTCGGCGGCCAGGTTCATGAAGGAGGCGGGGGCGCACGCGGTCAAGCTGGAGGGCGGCCGGCGGGTGCTGTCGCAGGTCGAGGCGCTGGTCTCGGCGGGCGTGCCGGTCATGGCCCACCTCGGGCTCACGCCGCAGTCGGTCAACGCGCTCGGCGGCTACCGGGTGCAGGGGCGCGGCCAGTCGGGCGACGAGCTGATGGCCGACGCCAAGGACCTGGAGCGGGCCGGGGCGTTCGCGGTGGTGCTGGAGTGCGTGCCGGCCGATCTGGCCCACCGGGTGACCACGTCGCTGTCGATCCCCACGGTCGGCATCGGGGCAGGGCCGTCGACGGACGCGCAGGTCCTGGTGTGGCAGGACATGATGGGGCTGACGCCGCGCCCGGCCAAGTTCGTCAAGCGCTACTTCGACCTCGCCTCGGAGATGGACCGCGCGGTGCGGGCCTTCGCCGACGAGGTGACGTCGGGGGCCTTCCCGGCCCCCGAGCACACCTACAGCTGACCGCGCGCCCCGCACAGCCGGGGCGCGCTCACCCCGCCGCGCCGGAGAGCGTGGCGGGGTCGGTGTTGGAGCCGCAGACCACGACGGCCACCCGCTCCCCCTCCACGGGCCGGTAGGCCCCCGACAGCAGGGCCGCGTACGCCGCCGCGCCCGCGGGCTCGGCCACCAGCCGGTGCCGCTCCCACAACGTCCGCCGGGCCGCGACGATCGCGTCGTCGTCCACCAGGACGCTGTCCACCCCCGCCCCCGACAACACCTCGAACGCCAGCCGGCCGAGCTGCGTGGCGCCGAGCGCGTCGGCCGCCACGCCGCCCACCGGCACCGGCACCGGACGGCCCGCGCGCAGCGCCTCGTGCAGCGTGGGGATGGCGTACGGCTCCGCCGCCACGATCCGCGGCGCCTCGCCTCCGGCACGGGCCCCCAGGGTGATCCCGCCGGCGAGCCCGCCGCCGCCCACGGCCACCACCACCGTGTCCACGCCCCCGGTCTGCTCCATGATCTCCAGCCCGGCCGTCCCCTGCCCGGCCAGCACCTCGGCCTGGTCGTAGGCGTGCACGGCCAGCGCGCCCGTCTCGGCGGCGCGCTTGGCGGCGGCTTCCGCCGCCTCGGAGTAGATCGCCCCGGTCTGGGTGGTGTGCGCGCCGAGTGCCTTGAGCCCCGCCACCTTCACCGGGCTCGTCACCTCCGGCACGAAGATCTCGGCCTGCACGCCGAGCGCCCTGGCGGCGTAGGCGACGGCCAGCCCGTGGTTGCCGCCGCTGGCCGCGATGACCCCGGAGGCGGGCAACGGGCCGGCCGACAGGATGCGGTTGAACGCCCCCCGCACCTTGAAGGAGCCCGAGTGCTGCAGCAACTCCAGCTTCAGTAACAGGCCCGGCGAGATCTCCAGGACGGGCGTGCGCAGCACGTGCCCTTCGATCCGGCCGGCCGCGTCGAGGACGTCCTGGTGAGTGACGGTGGTCACGGCTCTCCTTCGGTCGTGCGCCCGCGATCGGCGGGCATGGGACGACGCTATCCGAGCGCCTGCGCCACGTCTGCCCACAGGTCCTCGGGATGCTCGATGCCCACGGCCACGCGCACCATGCCCTCGCTCACGCCGTGCCTGGCCAGGTCCTCGGGGCCGAGGAAGCGGTGGGAGGTGGTGGCGGGCTGCATGACGCGGGTCTCGACGCCGCCGAGCGAGGGGGCGATGCGCGCCAGCCGTACGGACCGCATGAACGCCTCCCCCGCCGCCCGGCCGCCGGCCAGCTCGAAGGAGAAGACGCCGCCGAAGGCGGGCAGCAGCTTGGCGGCCAGCTCGTACGACGGATGCGCGGGCAGCCCCGGCCAGTGGACGGCCGACACGGCGGGGTGCTCGGCGATCCGGCGGGCCAGCAGGTCGGCGTTGGCGCAGTGGCGTTCCATGCGCAGCGGCAGCGTCTGGATCCCGCGCAGCGTCAGCCAGGCCGTGAAGGGCGCGGCCGCGGCCCCCAGCTCGGTGGCGAAGTGCCAGACCCTGCCGTACAGGTCGGGGTCGGCGAAGACGGCGATGCCGCCGATCACGTCACCGTGGCCGGACAGGTACTTGGTGGCGGAGTGCACGACGACGTCGGCGCCGTGCTCAAGGGGGCGGCAGAGCACGGGCGTGGCGAAGGTGTTGTCCACCACCGACAGGACGCCCAGCTCGCGGGCCATGGCGCACATCGCGGGCAGGTCGGCGACCAGCCCCATCGGGTTGCTGATGGTCTCCAGGTAGACCAGCCGCGTCTCGGGCCGGACGGCGGCGCGCAGCGCGGCGGGGTCGTTCTCGGGCACGTGGGTGACGGCGATGCCGAACCTGCCGGCCAGGTCGTTGAGCATCGTGGCGGTGCCGCCGTACAGGGAGCGCTGGGCGATCAGGTGGTCGCCGGGCTTGAGCAGGGTGAGCAGCACGGTGTTGATCGCGCCCATGCCGGAGGCGGCGGCCAGCGCGGCGGCGCCGCCCTCCAGGCCGGACACCGCCAGCTCCAGGGCGCGCACGGTGGGGTTGGTGTCACGGCCGTAGACGAAGGCGTCGTCGGGGCGGGTCATCGCCACGCCCATCAGCTCGGGGTCGTCGAAGGCGAACCCGGCGCTCTGGTAGATGGGCATGCCGATCGGCCGGCTGCCCTCGACCGGGGGCTGCGGCAGGTGTACGGCACGCGTCTCAGGGCGAAAATCACTCATGTCATCGAATATCCCCTGCATTAGGGCCCGAGTGCAGAGCCAATACCGGAGAATTGGTCCATGAATAGGGCCAATCCCGATGACCTCGTCCACCTGCTGGGCCGGTGGGCCTCCGGCCGCGGGCCGCTCTACCTGCTGCTCGCCGCCCGGCTGCGGGCGCTCGTCGACGACGGCGTGCTGCCGCCCGGCGAACGACTGCCGCCCGACCGGGTGCTGGCCGGCCGGCTCGCGGTCGGCCGCGGCACGGTGGTCGCCGCCTACGAGCTGCTCCAGCAGGAGGGCCGGGTGACCCGCCGCCAGGGCAGCGGCACCCGCGTCGCGCCGGGCGACCCGCCGGCCACCAGGACGGCCGACGGCGTGGCGGCCAACCCGCTGATGCTGAACCTCCTGCACAACCCCGACGGCGTGCGGCTGCTGACCTGCGCGGCGCCGGACGACCCGCCGCCGGCGCTGTTCGAGGCGTACCAGGAGGCGGGGGCGCGGCTGGCCGGCCTGCGCGACCTGGGCTACCACCCGGCGGGCGACCCCGCCCTCCGGGAGGCGCTGGCGGGCTACTACGGCGCGCGCGGCCTGCCCACCACGGCGGACCAGATCATGGTGACGACGGGCGCGCAGCAGGCGCTCACGCTGCTGGCCGGGCTGCTGGTGGCGCCGGGCGACACCGTGCTGACCGAGTCGCCGACGTACCCGGGGGCGCTGGAGGTGTTCCGGCACGCGGCGGCCGTCGTCAAGCCCGTGGATCTCAGCGGCGACCTGGGCGACGACCAGGCGCGGCGGGCGGTGCGCGAGCGGCCGGCGCTGGTCTACAGCGTGCCCACCGCGCGCAACCCCGACGGCGCGGTCATGGACGACGCGGGCCGCAGGCGGCTGGCCGCCCTGGCCGCGGGGCACGACGTGCCGCTGGTCGACGACGAGGTCTGCGCCGAGCTGTGCTTCTCGGGCGGGACGCCGGCGCCGGTGGCGGCCTTCGGCGGCGGCGAGCGGGTCGTCACCGTCGGCTCGCTGAGCAAGCTGGTGTGGGGCGGGCTGCGGGTGGGCTGGATCCGCGCGGCGGCGCCGCTGGTCTCGCGGCTGTCCAGGCTGCGGGCCGTGCACGACCTCGGCGGCGAGGTCTTCAGCCAGCTCGCCGCCGTCGCGCTGCTGCGCCGCCTGGACGAGGTGCGCGAGGCCCGCGTACGCGCCCTGCGCCGGCGGCACGACCACCTGTGCGCCGAGCTGCGGGCACGCCTGCCGTCCTGGACGTTCGAGCCGGCCCAGGGCGGCCAGACCGTCTGGGTGCGCCTGCCGCGCGGTGCCGCCGGGCGGCTCCTTCGACCCGCTGGGCGGCCACGCCGGCCATCTGCGCCTGCACTTCCTGTTCCCCGAGGAGGAGCTGTCGCGGGCGGTGTCCGATCTCGCGGCCGCCTGGGCGGCCTACGACGGCGCCGGGAAACCCGTCTCCCGGCACGCCCTCGTCGTCTGACAGGGTGGGGGCCATGGAAACGACCTTCGTGCTGGTGCACAGCCCTTCCGTCGGGCCCGCGACGTGGGCTCCGGTGGCCGAGTCGCTGGGGCGGCGCGGCCGGGCGGCCGTCGTCCCCGACCTGACCGGCGTGTCCGCCGGCGGGGCGCCGTACTGGCCGCGCGTGGTCGCCGCGGTGCGCGCGGCCGTCCCCTCCGACGGGCCGCTCGTGCTGGTGGCGCACAGCAACGCCGGGTTCTTCGTGCCGGTGATCAAGGAGGGGCTGGGCGACCGGGTGGTGGCCTGCGTGTTCGCCGACGCGCACGTGCCGCCGTCCCAGGGGCTGGTCAGGACCGCCGAGGAGGGCTTCCTGCCGTTCCTGCGCGGCCTGGCGGGCCCCGACGGCGTGCTGCCGCGCTGGACCGACTGGTGGGACGAGGAGGACATCGTGGCCATGCTCCCCGACCCCGCCCAGCGGGTGCTGGTGACGGGCGAGCAGCCGCGGCTGCCCCTCGACTACTACACGCAGCCCGTCCCCGTGCCCGCGGGCTGGGACGCGGTCAGGTGCTCGTGCCTGTGGTTCGGGCCGCCGTACGAGGAGGTGGCCCGCGACGCGGCCGGGCGCGGCTGGCCGGTGACCCGGCTGCCCGGCCTCCACCTGCACCAGGTGATCGATCCGGAGGGGGTCACGGACGCGCTGCTGAAGCTGTCCAGGAAGTCGTGAATTCTTCACTGTCGGCCCCCTGACCCGTCCGGCCATAGTCGGACACATGATCGAGGTGAACGAGCTCAGGAAGAACCACGGGACATTCGCGGCGGTGAGAGGCGTGACGTTCCGGGTGGGCGAGGGCGAGATCTTCGCCCTCCTCGGCCGCAACGGCGCGGGCAAGACCACCACGGTCGAGGTGCTGGCCGGCTTCCAGCGGCCGGACGGCGGCACCGTACGGGTCGCCGGCCTCGACCCCTGGTCCGACCGCGCGGCCGTACGGCAGCGCGTCGGCATCATGCTCCAGGAGGCCGGGTTCTTCCCCGACCTGACGGTCGCCCAGACGGTCGCGGTCTGGCGCGACTTCACCCCCGCGCCGCGTCCGGCCGGGGAGGCGCTCGACCTGGCCGGCCTGACGGACAAGGCCGGGACCAGGGTGCGCCAGCTGTCCGGCGGCGAGAAGCGCCGGCTCGACCTGGCGCTCGCCCTGCTCGGCCGCCCCGACGTGCTGTTCCTGGACGAGCCCACGACCGGCATGGACCCCGAGGCCCGCGCGAACACGTGGGAGGTCGTCGCCGGCCTGGCCGCGCGCGGCACCACGATCCTGCTCACCACCCACTACCTGGAGGAGGCCCAGCGCCTGGCCTCGTCCATGGCGATCATGGACAGGGGCGAGATCGTCGCGGCGGGCGGCATGGCCGAGACGCTGGCCGCGCGGGGCGGACGGGTGACGTTCCGGCTGCCCGCCGGGGTCGCCGCGGACGACCTGCCGCTGCCGGTCACCGTGGACGGCGGCACCGCCGTCTGCCGGGCCGGGGACCCCGACCTGGCCGCGCAGACGCTGCTGACCTGGGCGGCCGGCCGCGGGCTGCGGCTGACCGGCCTGGAGGTCCGCGCGGCCACCCTCGAAGACCTCTTCCTCGACCTGCCCAGGAGCGCCCGATGAGCCTGACCGCCACCTACCGTCTCGGCACCCGCCTGTTCTGGCGCGACAGGGCCATGCTGGCCGCCTCGGTGATCACCCCGGTCGGGCTGACCGTGGGCATGCCCGCGCTGACGCGCCAGGTCACCTCGGGCGGGGTGGCCCTCGCCACCGCGGCGTTCCAGAGCTCGCTGGCGATCGTGCTGGCGCTGACCGCGTTCATGAACATCGCGGTCGCCCTGACCAACCGGCGCGACCAGCTCGTGCTCAAGCGGCTGCGGGCCGGGCTGCTGACCGACGCGCAGATCCTGGCCGGCCAGGTCGCCGGCACGGCCACGCAGACCTTCCTGGTGATCGTGCTGTGCGCGGTGGCCGTGCGGTTCGCCGCCGGGGTGCCGCTGCCGGACGACCCGCTGCTGTTCGCCGCCATGACGGCCGCGGGCTCGGCCGTCATGGCGCTGCTGGGGGCCGCGTACACGGCGGTGATCCCGCGCAGCGAGCTGGCCGGGGCGTTCGCCATGCCGGTGTTCCTGGTCGCCGCGGTGTCGGCGGGCGCGATGGGGCCGATCCCGCTGCCTTCGTGGCTGCGTCCGGTGCTGGACCTGCTGCCCACGTCGGCCGTGGTGCACGCGGTGAAGACCGGGGAGGCGCTCGTGCCGGCGCTCGTCCTGGCCGGTTGGGCGGTGGTGGGCGTGGTGGCGATCGGGTTGTGGTTCCGCTGGGAGCCGCGCCGGTCCTGAGTCGGACATAATCGCTGCTGTGATGGTCTCGTCCTCGGCGCAGAGGCTCGCGCGCGTGCTCATCACGGGCGTCTCGGTCGTCTATTCGCTCATCGGGCTGCTCTACTTCATGGGCGGCCCGGCGATCGGGCTGCTGGCGGCGGCCGTGACGGTCGCCGTCGTCTCCATCCACTACGTCAACATGCGGGCCGCCCTGCGCGGCGGGCGCCCGCCGCTGTTCCCGGCCACGCTGCCGCTGCAGGCCGTCGTCACCTACGCGGGCGACTACATGCTGCCGAGCGGCTGGTCGTCGATCGCCGCCCCGCTGCTGGCCGGGACCCTGCTGGTGTTCCTGGCGCTGCGCTGGGCCGTGCCGCTGGTCGTCCTCATGATGCTGTACGAGGGCGCCACCATGTGGATCGGCGCCCAGTACGCCGTGGTCACCCTGTTCTACGTGATCGCCATCCCCATCACCGGCTCGATGATCTACGTCCTGGTCCGGCTCGTCCGCGTCGCCGCCGAGCTGGAGGAGGCCAAGGCCGAGCTGGCCGACGCGGCCGTGCTCAAGGAACGCCTGCGCATCTCCCGCGACCTGCACGACGGCCTGGGCCGCAGCCTCACCGCCATCGCGCTCAAGGGCGACCTGGCCGCCCGCCTGATGGACCTCGACCCCGCCTCCGCCCGCGGCGAGGTGGGCGAGCTGGTACGCGTCGCCCGCGAGGCCGCCCAGGACGTCCGCCACGTGGCCCGCGGCTACCGCGCGATGTCGCTGAGCGGCGAGACCGACCGCGCGGCCGCGCTGCTGGAGTCGTCGGGGGTGAGCTGCCAGGCGCACCTGGCCGACGTGCCGCTGCCCAGGCGGGCCGAGGAGGCGCTGGCGTGGGGGGTGCGCGAGGCGGTCACCAACGTCCTGCGCCACAGCAGGGCCACCACCTGCACGATCACCACGTCGCTGCGGGACGGCCGGGTCCGCCTGGAGGTGGCCAACGACGGCGCGGCCGGCGGTGAGTACGGCGGCGAGCACAGCGGTGGCCTGACGGGGCTCGCCGAACGGGCCTCCCAGGCGGGCGGCACGTGCGCCGCCGCCCCCACGGACGGCGGCGGCTTCCTGCTGACCATGGAGGTCCCGGCGTGATCCGGGTGCTGCTGGCCGAGGACATGCACATGATCCGCGCCGCGCTCACCGCCCTGCTCCGGCTGGAGCCGGACATCGAGGTGGTGGCGGAGGTCGTCCGCGGCGACGAGATCGTGCCGGTGGCCCTCGACGTCCGGCCCGACGTGGCGGTCGTGGACATCGACCTGCCGGTGACCGACGGCATCACCGCCGCCGCCGAACTGCGCGAACGGCTCCCGTCCTGCCGGATCCTGGTGCTCACGGCCATGGGGCAGCCCGGCCACCTGCGCCGGGCGCTGGCCGCGGGCATCGAGGCGTTCCTGGTCAAGGACGCGCCGGGCGACCGCCTGGCCGAGGCCATCAGGCGCACCGCGGCCGGCCTGCGCGTGCTGGAGAGCGAGCTGGTCTCCTCGGCCATGGAGTACGGCGAGAGCCCGCTCACCCCCCGCGAGACGACCGTGCTCCGGCAGTCCGCCAGGGGCGCGACCGCCGAGGAGATCGCCGCCCGCCTGCACCTGTCGCCGGGCACGGTGCGCAACTACCTCACGGCCGCGATCACCAAGACGGGCGCCCGCAACAAGATCGACGCCGTCCGCGTCGCCGAGGACGCGGGCTGGCTCTAGACGTCGGTGACGCGCAGCCCGGCGTGGGCCTTGTAGCGCCGGTTGATCGAGATGAGGTTGGCGGTCAGCGCCTCGACCTGGTGGGCGTTGCGCAGCCGGCCGCCGTAGACGCCGCGCACCCCCGGGATCAGCTCGGCCAGCGCCTGCACGGTGTCGGTGGCCTCGCGGTCGTCGCCGAGCACCAGCACGTCGAGGTCGACCTTCTCCACGGCCGGGTCCATCAGCAGCACGGCCGACACGTGGTGGAAGGCGGCCACGACCCGGCTCTCGGTGAGCACCGCGGCGGCCTGCTGGGCGGCGCTGCCCTCCGCCACCGGCAGCGCGTAGGCGCCCTGCTTGTCGAAGCCGAGCGGGTTGACGCAGTCGACCACGATCTTCCCGGCCAGCTCGGCGCGCAACGACTCCAGCAGCGCCTTGTGCCCCTCGTACGGCACCGCCACGATCACGACGTCGGCCTCGGCCGCCACGTCGGCGTTGGCCCCGCCCCGCGCGCCCGAGCCGATCGACCCGGCCGCCTCCTGGGCCCGCTCGGCGCTGCGCGAGCCGATCAGCACCGTGTGCCCGGCCAGCGCGAACCGCCGCGCCAGCCCCTTCCCCTGGTCGCCGGTGCCGCCGAGGATCGCGATGGAAAGCCCGTTCACATCTGTCATGGCTCCGATCATGCCAGCCCCGGCCGCCCGGGACGCAGGCCGGGGGCGGGCACCCGGCCCCGAACGGGCCACCTCCGCCACGCTCCTCGTGCACCATGGAGGCATGGACTCAGGTTCGGTGGCATTCCTGCGCGAGCTCCTGGCCACGACCGGCTGGCTCGAACGCACCCGCGAGCTGGGCCTGGCCCTGCGGACCACCCGCTCGCCCGGCGGCCTGCTGCTCGTCGGCCCTCCCGACGACGAACCCTGGCACGTCACCGCCCACCTCAGCGACGAGGCGAAGTTCTCCGGCCTGCCGCAGCTCGCCCCCACCCTGATCCGCTGGTCGCCGCCCGCCGACGCCCCCGCCCACCTGCGCGTCGGGCTCGACCGCCTGCAAAGGGCGGGCCGCGGCGAGACCCTGTTCGTGCTGTCGGAGCAGGCGGCGCCCGTCCCGCTGCTGGAACGCGTCGACGACGCCCGCCGCACCGGGGCGACCATCCTGGCGATCGAGGGCGCCGACTCCGAGCTGAGCGGGCTGGCCCACGACGCCATCGCCGTGCCGGCCACCGGGCTGATCACCTTCGACGGCGCCCAGCACCTCGTCAGCGCGGCGGCCGGCGAGGCCGAGCGGCGGGCGGGGCTGCGCGAGCGCCTGGCCCGCCTGCTGGAGAAGGTCAGCGGCCCCCGCCTGTCGGAGTAGGGCGCGGCCGCGGGTCAGGGCTGGGCGGCGAGGCGGGAGCCGAGTGCGGCCGCGGGTCAGGGCTGGGCGGCGAGGCGGGGGCCGAGTGCGGCCCGCAGGCTCTCGGTGGCCTCCTCGATGGCGCCGATCACCACCGCCTGCACGGGGTCCGGCTCGCCCGACCGCGTCCTGCTCACCCGGGTGACCGCGTCCAGCCGGCGCGCCCCCACCTCCCGCACCTCGCTCACCCGCACCTCGCCCTCCGGCACGTCGAGCAGGGCCAGCGCGGGCACGATCGCCACCCCGTGCCCGGCGGCCACCAGCGCGAGCACCGGCGAGAAGTCGGTGACGACGTGCGTCCTGCGCGGCTCGACGCCGTGGATCCCGGCGAGCCGGTCGAGCGCCTGCCCGCACGCCTGGTCCGGCTCGGCGGCCACCCAGGGCAGGCGCATCAGGTCGGCCGTCGACGCCGGCTCGGGCCAGTCCGGCGGCAGCACGACCCGGAACTCGTCCACGTGCAGCGGCCGGACGGTCAGCGACGGCTGCGCCGGGACCGGCAGGCTCATGTCCTGCTCGGTGATGAGCAGGTCGACGGCGCCCAGGCGCAGCTCCTGGAGGGCGGGCTGGCCGTAGACCTCGTGGATGACCGGGGTGATGCGGGGGTGGCGCTCGGCCAGTGCGCGCATCGCGGGCACCAGCATGTGCTTGATGGCCGTGGGGAAGGCGGCGATCCGCACCGGCCCGGCCAGGCGTTCGGTGAACCTGGTCAGCTCCTTCCTGGCCTCGCTCAGCTCCTCCTCGACCCGCTCGGCGTACCCGGCGAGCACGCGTCCCGCCGGGGTGAGCGAGACGCGGCGCTGCGAACGGTCGATGAGCGCCAGCCCGACCTCTCGTTCGAGCTGGGCGAGCTGCTGGGAGACCGCGGAGGGGGTGAGGAACAGCGCCTCGGCCGCGCGCATCACGCCGCCGCGGCGGGCGACCTCGTGCAGGACGCGCAGGCGTCGAGGATCAATATCCATGCAGGTCAGCTTACGTCTACCTTTAGCTTTCTTTATTTGTGCTTTAAGGCCAAAAATCCAGAGAATATCGGCCATGGATCTCCTCCTCGACGCCGTCGGCTGGGCCGGAGCCGCCCTGCTGCTGGCCGGGTACGCCCTGGTCTCGTCCGCGCGGCTGTCCGGCGACGGCGCGGCGTACCAGCTCGTCAACCTGTTCGGCGCGCTCGGACTCATGGTCAACAGCGCCTACAACGCCGCCTGGCCCTCGACCGGGCTGAACCTCGTGTGGGCCGCCATCGGCACGGTGGCCCTCGTCAGACTCGTCCGGGTGGGAGCAGCCAAATGATCGTCGAACTCAGCCACCGCATCACCGAGGGCATGACCACCTATCCGGGCGTCCCGGGGCCGACGCTGGGCACCCACCTGAGCAGGGCGGACTCACGCGAGGTCTACGCCCCGGGCACCGAGTTCGAGATCGGCGTGATCACGCTGGCCGCCAACACCGGCACCTACCTGGACACCCCGCACCACCGCTACGCCGGCGGCCGGGACCTGGCGCAGGTGCCGCTGAGCAGGCTGGCCGACCTGCCCGGCCTGGTCGTGCCGGCCTCGGCGGACGGCCGCGAGGTGGTGCTCGACACCGCGCTCGACGTACGCGGCCGGGCCGTGCTGATCCACACGGGCTTCGACCGCCACTTCGGCACCGACGCCTACTTCCGCGACCACCCGTACCTGGCGCCGGAGTCGGCGGCGTGGCTGGCCGAGCAGGGCGCGGCACTGGTCGGCATCGACTCGCTCAACATCGACGACACCCCGCCGCACGGCGAACGCCCCGCCCACACGATCCTGCTGAGGGCGGGGATCCCGATCGTCGAGCACCTGACGGGGTTGTCGGCGCTGCCCGGGGAGGGGTTCAGGTTCCATGCCGCGCCCCCGATGATCGCGGGCATGGGCACCTTTCCCGTACGGGCCTACGCCGTGGTGCCGTAGGCGGGCGCTACTCGTCCTCCTGCTCGGCCTCGTCCCACGCCTTGTTGCGGTCGGCGGCGCGCTGCAACGCGCCCGCCGCCTCCTGCTCCGAGGCGTAGGGACCCATCCGGTCCTTGTTGGGGCAGCCTTGTTCGGGCTCGACCCGCATGTGCTTGAGACAGAACCACCACTGGCCTTCGCTCACATGGTCAATTCTGCCCCGTAGACTCGTGTTTCATGACGACACTGCTCCAGCCCGGGCGAGTCTCGCCCGTCCGGAAGGTCCCCGCCCACATCGAGCGGCCGGAGTACGTCGGCAAGAAGCGCCCCACGACCGGCGAGTCCGACGTGAAGACCCCCGAGATCATCGAGCGCATGCGCGTGGCCGGCCGCATCGCCGCGCAGGCCCTTGAGGAGGTCGGCCGGCACATCGCCCCGGGCGTCACCACCGACGAGCTCGACCGCATCGGCCACGAGTTCCTCATCGACCACGGCGCCTACCCCAGCACGCTGGGTTACAAGGGCTATCCCAAGTCGCTGTGCACCTCGATCAACGAGGTCATCTGCCACGGCATCCCCGACGACACCGTGCTGCGCGACGGCGACATCGTCAACATCGACATCACCGCCTACATCGGCGGCGTCCACGGCGACACCGACGCCACCTACCTGGTGGGCGAGGTCGACGAGGAGTCGCGACTGCTGGTCGAGCGCACCCGCGAGGCCATGATGCGGGCCATCAGGGCGGTCGCCCCCGGCCGCCAGCTCAACGTGGTCGGCCGCGTCATCGAGGCGTACGCCAAGCGCTTCGGCTACGGCGTCGTGCGCGACTTCACCGGCCACGGCATCGGCACGAGCTTCCACTCCGGCCTCATGGTCCCCCACTACGACGACCCGTCGCTGCGGGTGGAGCTGGTGCCGGGCATGACGTTCACCATCGAGCCGATGCTCACGCTGGGCACGATCGACTACGACATCTGGCCCGACAAGTGGACCGCGGTGACCAAGGACCGCAAGCGCACGGCCCAGTTCGAGCACACCATCGTGGTCACCGAGACGGGCAGCGAGATCCTGACCCTCCCCTGACCGGCCCCGGCCGTCAGCGTCGCCTGGGGATCGCCCCGCTCACCGTCGTGCCCTCGCCGGGCACGCTGTTGACCGACAGGCTGCCGCCGAGCTCGGCGAACGCGGCCCGCATCCGCGCGATCCCGCCGCCGGTCTCGCCATCGGGGAAACCGTGACCGTCGTCGCTGACCGTCAGGCGCAGGCCGCTCGGGCCCGTGGTCACCGCCACCGCGACCGTACGGGCCCGGCTGTGGCGCTCGACGTTGGACAGCGCCTCGCGCATCGTCTCCATGACACCGCCCGACACCCGCGAGGGCACGTCGGTGCCGGGCAGCGCCCAGGTCTCGACGGCGATCCCCGTCCGCTCGGACCATTGCGCCAGGAGGCCTTCGAGCGCCTCGGCCAGGCTCTGCCCCCCGCGCATGCGTGTCTCTTCCGCCAATGGTCTCGCCTTCCTCGGCACCCCGGGCTCGCGCCGGTCCCCACTCCGGCGCCCCGCACGCGTCGCGCAATCCCCCCTCAAGGTCTGCGCACGCTAGCTGATGAGGTTATGCCCTTCTCCCCTGTGAGACAGGCTACCCGGCGCTCCTGAGACCTGTGAGCGGAGGATAGGGTGCCATGGCCGAACCGCTACTCGCCCTTGTCAGCACGGTTGAGACGGGCGAGGTAGTCGTTGTAGGAGTCGAGTTCGGTGTCGCGTGCGCCGCCCCGGTCGGCCTTGCGGTCGGCGCGGCGGGCCTGCCGTTCGTCGTCGCGGTACCACTGGGCCGCGATGGCCAGCAGCACGAGCAGCGTCGGGATCTCGCCGAAGCCCCACGCGATGGCCCCGCCGTCCTGCTGGGTCTGCAGGAGGTTGTCGCCCCACGTACGGCCGAGCGGCTCGTACCAGCCGGCGGCGATCACCGAGCCGGTCATCATCAGCGCGATGCCGAAGAAGGCGTGGAAGGGCATGGTGACGAAGAGCATCAGCAGCCTGCCGACGTACGGCAGCCGGCTCGGGCCCGGGTCGACGCCGATGATCACCCAGAAGAACAGCGAGCCGCTGAGCAGGAAGTGGAGCGTCATCCAGATGTGCCCCAGATGCTCCTGCATGGCCGACTCGAACAGCGGCGTGAAGTAGAGGGCGTACGTGGAGCCGATGAAGATGGCCGTCGCCACGACCGGATGGGACATGACCTTGACCACCCGGCTGTGCAGGATCGTGGTGATCCACTCCCGGGGGCCCCTGTCGCCCCGCCTGGCCGCCGGCTTGAGCGCCCGCAGCGCCAGCGTGACCGGGCCGCCGAGGACCAGGAAGATCGGCACGATCATGGACAGCGTCATGTGCTCGATCATGTGCACGTCGAACAGGACCTTGGCGTAGCGGGCCAGGCCGCTCTGGGTGGCGAACACCAGCAGCGCGATGCCGATGAACCAGGCGGCGGTGCGCCCCCACGGCCAGGAGTCGCCGCGCCGCATCAGCCGGTGGACGCCGGCGCCGTAGAGCCCGGCGAGCATGGCGGCCACCGCGGCGAAGAACAGGTCGAACCACCACAGCGAGAACACGTTCGCGAGCGTGATCTCCGGCGGGACGGGGAAGCCGAGCAGCTCGAAGGCCCGGTCGGCGGGCACGCTGAACTCGGGGGCGGCGTGCGCGACAGCGCGACGGCCAGCCCGACGGTGGCCAGCATGAGCAGCGTCTCGCCGCCGGCCAGCCGGGTGAACGCCCTGGGCCGGCCCGCCTCCAGGTCGACGAGCGTGCGCTGCCGGTGCCAGTAGCCGACGTAGCCGAGCAGCACGAAGGCGACGATCTTGGCCAGGGCCAGCAGGCCGTACTGGGTGGTCCACAGGTCGGACAGCGCGCCGAGCCGGGCGACCAGGCTGAACACGCCGGACAGGCCGACCGCGACGAAGCACCACAGCGCCATCGCGGAGAACCGGGCGGCGGCCACGGTGAGCTGCGGCTGCCCGCGCATCGCGTGCGCTGCCAGCACGACCAGGCCGCCCACCCACAGGGCGAGCGCGAGCAGGTGCAGCGAGACCGCCGAGGTGGCCAGGTCGTGGTTGGGCGAGGAGGAGGTGTGGCCGGTCAGCGGCGGCGGCAACATCGTCACCAGCGCGAACACCAGCAGGCCGGCCGCGGCTCCGGCGGTGATCGCGCCGCGCGAGAACAGCGCGATGGCCACCCCGAACAGCACCACCAGCGTGAGCGCCACGCCCTGGGTGGTCTGGGTGGCGGTGCTGGTCAGGTATTCCCTGTTGAGGATCTGCGGGACCGTACGGCCCCAGGAGTCGGCCGTGGTGAACACGATGGCCAGGAACGCCGAGCCGGCCCACCCGAGCGCCGTCCAGGACGAGGCCCGCACGTAGAGCAGGCCCGGCTTGCCGAGCATGCCCTTGTCGTTGGGCAGCAGCAGGGCCGCCGTGAGCAGCAGGCCGACGGTGAGCACGCCGGTGACGTCCATCAGCAGCTTGGACACCGGCAGGCCCCACCTGACCACCGCCCCGGCGTCGGGCAGCCCGGGGATGATCCTGGGGAAGGCCCTGCCACCGGCGATCATGCCGATCACCAGGGCGGCGACCGCCGCCACCGCACCCGCGAGCGCGAGACGCGCCGTTCTGCTCATGGCTTCTTCTTCCGCGCGCTGAACAGGAACCCGATGCCGATGCCGACCAGCGCGCCGATCACGATGACCAGCCAGGTCGGGAAGCCGGTCCCCTGCTCGGCCGCGACCTGCTCGGCCGCGGGAGCTGCCGGAGCGGTGGAGGGAGCGGGGGCGGCGGTGGAGGGCGCGGCCGTCGCCGCGTCGGTGGCCGTCGCGCTCGGGGAGGGCGCCGGCGCGGCCTTGACCGTGAAGGGGATCTCGCCCTCGATCGGATGGCCGTCGGAGGAGACGACCCGGTAGGCGAGGGTGTACTTCCCGCCCGGCAGCGGCCCCTTGACCGCCTGCCGCACCACCGCGCCGTCGACCTCGGGCTTGCCCTCCTGGAAGACGGCCTCGCCCGCGCCCCGGACGATGACGAACGGCATGCGCACCTTGGCGGTGAACTCCAGCCTGACCTCGTCGAGGGCCTCGACCTCGGCGCCCTTGGCCGGGTCGCTGCTCTTGAGTGAGTCGTGGGCCAGCGCCGGCGTGGCGGAGCCGAGCACGAACAGGGCGGCGAGAATCGCGGTGAGTGCCGCGAGCGGGGAACTCTTCATGGCATCACCAAGGCTACCGACGCCACCGCCCGGTCCTGACCTCGCTACAGCCCCGCGCAGGCGAGAGCCCGCTGGTAGGCGTCCACGGCGCCCTCGGAGTCGCCCAGCTGCTCCATCGTCTCGGCGGTGGCGTACCAGGTGGACGCCGAGCGCCGCGAGTCGGGCAGCGGCGTCAGCCAGTCGCGCACGGGGACCACGTGAGCACGGGCCTCCTCTGTCCGGCCGACCCCGCCGTAGACCCTGCTGAGCAGCAGGTCGGCCTCGGCGCCGAGCGCCGACCCCGCGTACGGCAGCAGGTCCTTGCCCGCCTTGGCCTGCTCGACGGCCTCGTCGAGGTTGCCGGTCATGGCCTCGGCGACGCCGAGCTCGATCCGGACGCGGGCGCGCTCGATGGGGCTGGTCGAGGTCTGCTCGTGCTCGACGACGGCCTGGCGCAGCACGTCACGCGCGGCGGCCGCCTCGTGCGGGCGGGCCTTGAGCCGCTTCTGCGTGAGCGCGAGGCGCATGATCGCGATGCTGCGCGGCTGCCCGTGCTCGAGCTGCACGGCCATGGCCCGCTCGGAGAAGGACAGCGCCTCCTCGGTGTGGCCGGTGGCCGCCGCGGTGTTGGAGGCCATCCAGTTGGCGGCCACGATCGAGCGCGGCGTGCCGAGGGCGTCGGCGGCGTTCAGCAGCTCGGCGGCGAACTGGCGGGCCCGCAGCAGGTCGCCGCGCTCCATGTACGCCGCCAGCAGGCTGCCGCCCAGCTCCACCAGCAGATCGTTCCAGACGGGCCGCACGGAGGCGTTGAGAATCCGTTCTGCGACCTCGACCGCCTCGGTGAGCCGCTCGCTCTCGCGGTAGCTGCGGCACAGGTTGATGGCGATCTCGATCCGGCGCTCGGTCGACAGCTCCTCCTCGCGGAGCCGCAGCAGGATGGCGATGGCGCCGTCGAGGTCGCCGCTGGCCTGTGTGGCGAGCGCGAGCCCGAACTCGGTGTCTTGACGAAGCGCCGTCAACCCTGTCAGGTTGTTGTTCGCCAGCAGCTCGGTGTAGCGCGTGCGGGCCTCGGCGACTTCACCGTTCTCGAGCGCCAGGCGCGCGTAGCCGAGCGCCAGCTCGATGTCCTCCATCTGCTCGGCGGTCACGCCGTTGATCAGGTAGGACAGCGAACAGTCAAGTTTCTGCGCCAGCAGCTCCAAGACCGCAGGGGTAGGGGTACGCTTGCCACTCTCGATCAAGGAGACGTAGCTGTCCGACAACTCTGGGTGCGCCAGCTGTGCCTGTGACAGGCCGCGCTGTCGCCGAACGGTCTTGATGCGGAGTCCGACCAGGTCAGATGTGGTCACAGTCGTTGCTCCCTGAGATGATGAAGTCCGAGCAACCCCACATAGGCGAGGGAGAACCCCCCATGCGTATGCGTATTGCCCTGTCTGCGCTAGCCACCGTGCTCATCGCGGCGGTGGCTGTTGGAGGCCATGTTACGGCCGCAAGTGCCGAAACGTCTGCAATCTACTCAGGCCAGGACCAAGCGCACTGCTGCTAGCCGGCTGACTTCATCAAGAGGGGGTGCATGACGCGCCTCTGAGACTTGCACCGCACCCAAGCCTTTCAGGCACAAGCCAACTGCATGGGACAACGGCGTCCCAACCCCGTCGATGTGCCCCCTCTTCCGACATCTGGCCCAGAGCGTACCTGCCGCCGTCTACATTCGATCTACAGTCGTCGGACCGCTTCGCCGCCACCGGATTCTGACTACGCTGCCTTGATGAGGGGGAAGCGGGGCCGTACCGGGGAGGACGCGTGAGCGACGACATCTACATTCGCCTTCTCGGCGCCGTTCACGCCGAACGCGGCAGCCGGCCCCTCGATTCCGGCCCGGCCCGGCAGCGGGCCACCCTCGCCATCCTCGCCTCGGCCGCCGCCCGGCCCGTCTCCGTGCGCCAGCTCGTCGACGGCATGTGGGGCGACGAGCCGCCGCGCAACGCCGAGCAGAGCGTCTACACCTACGTCGCCGGCCTGCGCCGCGCCTTCGAGCCCGACCGCGGGCGGCGCGCCCCGTCGCGGCTGTTATCGGGCACGGGCGCCGGATACGTCTTACACGTCGGCCCCGCGCAGGTCGACTCGCTCTGCTTCGCCACGCGGCTCGACGAAGCCCGGGCGTGCCAGGGCGACGGCGACGACCGCCGGGCCGTACGCCTGCTGGACGAGGCCCTGGCGCTGTGGCGCGGCCCCGCGCTGAGCGGCCTGACCGGCCCGTTCGCCGAGCGGGAACGTTCCCGTCTTGAGCTGTTACGGCTGACGGCCCTGGAGCAGCGCTCGGAGAGCCTGCTGCGTCTGGGCCGTCACCACGAGATCACCGAGGACCTGCGCGACCTGACCGCCCGCCACCCGCTGCGCGAACGCACCCGCGAGCTGCTCATGCTGGCCCTCTACCAGTCGGGCCGCCAGGCCGAGGCGCTGGAGGTCTACGAGGAGGGCCGGCTGCTGCTCCTGGAGGAGCTCGGCCTGACGCCGGGCGAGGGGCTGCGCACGTGCCACGAGCTGGTGCTGCGCGGGGGCCCGCTCCCTGGCGGGGCGCCGAGGTGCCGCACCAGCTCCCGCGCCACCTGGCGGGGTTCGTGGGCAGGTCGCGCGAGCTGGGCGAGCTGGAGAGGCGGCTGTCCCCCGGCGGCGGGCGTCCGCCGACCCCGCTGGTGATCGTCTCCGGGCCGCCGGGCGTCGGGAAGTCCACGCTCGCCGCCCAGGTCGCCCACCTGGTCCAGGACCGTTTCCCCGACGGTCAGCTCTTCGTGAACTGCCGCGGCGCGACACCGGAGCTGCCCGCGCTGACCGCGCTCGACGTGCTCGGCCGGTTCCTGCGCGGGTTGGGCGTGGCGGCCGCCGCCGTGCCCGCCGACCCGGACGAGGCGGCGGCGATGTGGCGCAGCCTCCTGCACGGCCGCAAGGTCCTCGTCCTGCTGGACGACGCCGCTGACCTGGCGCAGATCCGCCCGCTGCTGTCCACCCCCTTCGGCACCGCGCTGCTGGTCACCAGCCGCGAGAGCATGCCCTGGGGCGAGGACTCCTACCAGCTCGAACTCGGCCGGATGTCCCCCGACGAGTCGGCCGCGATGCTGGCCGGGCTGGCCGGGGAGGAGCGCGTGCGGGCCGGCGCCGGTGACACGGCCGAGCTCGTACGGCTCTGCGAGGGCCTGCCCCTGGCACTGCGCATCGCAGGGGCCCGCCTGGCCAGCCGCCCCGACTGGAGCGTCGCCGCGATGGCCGGCCGCCTGGGCGACGAGCGGCGACGGCTGCACGAGCTCGTGGCCGGGGACCTGGCCGTGCGCTCCAGCCTGGCAGCCAGCTTCACGGCGCTCGAACGCAGCCCCCGTCCCCTCGACCGGGTGGCCGCCCGCACGCTGTCCCTGCTGGGCCTGCTGCACGTGCCCGAGATCACCGCCGAGGCCGCCGCGGCGCTGCTCGGCGCCGACCCCGTCGAAGCCGACCTGGCCCTGGAACGGCTGACCGACGCGCACCTGCTCGACCGCTCCCGGACCGGCCACTACCAGCTCCACGACCTCGTCCGGCTGTTCGCGGGCGAGCTGCGGCCGCGCGACGCCAAGAAACCGGTGCTGCGCGCGCTCGCGTACTACGCGGCCTCCACGCGGCTGGCCAGCGGCGTCATCGACCCGCACCGCGTCCAGCGCGGCACCGCTCCCGGGACGGCCGCTCACGTGGTGACCGACCGGGAGGAGGCGACGGCCTGGCTGCTGGAGGAGGAGGGCGTCCTGACGGCGGCGGCCCGCCAGGCGCTCGCCGCCGGGGACAACGACGTCGCGGCGATGGGCGTGGCGCTCACACTCGCCCTGGAATGGCCCTACCAGCGCAGCTATCGGACGCTGGAGATGGCCGAGCTCAGCTCGATGGCCCTGAGGGTGTGCGAACGGCTCGGCGACGTGGAGAACACCATGCACGCCCACGGCCTGCTCGCCAACGCCCTGCGCATGCGGGGACGTATCGAGGAGGCCGTCGAGCACCTGCGCGCCGAGCTGGCCATCGCCAGGCGGCTCGGCGACACCTTCTCCGAGCAGCGCGCGCTGGGCAACCTCGCCAACGCGTACTTCAACGGCGACCAGTACGAGCAGGCGATCGTCTTCGCCGAACAGCAGCTCGCGATCGCCGACCTGATCGGCGCCCGGGTCGGCGCCCGGTACGCCATGCTCATCATCGGCGAGGCCCACCTGGCCCTCGGCCGGGCGCAGGAGGCCCGCAAGATCCTGGCCCTGGCCCTGACCGAGGCCGAGCAGGTGGGCGACAAGACGCACCAGGCGCAGGTGCGCGCGGTGCTCGGCCGGGTGCACCTGGATCTGGGCGAGCCGGAACACGCCCTGCCCCACTACCTCATCGCCCTGGAGCTGATCGAGCGGGCCGGTTACCGGGTGGGACGGCTGCGCGACCTGGTCGGGCTGTCTCGCACGTACCGGGCCATGGGCAAGCTCGACCTGGCGCTCGCCCACGTCACCGAGGCGGTGGCCGGCGCGGACGGGCTGGCGGAGTGGGAGACGGAGGCCAGGGAAGAGCAGGCCGCCGTGCACGAGGCCCGCGCGAGGCTCGCATGATCGACGGCATCGGCATCCGCCTGCTCGGCCCGGTGACCGGGGTGCTCGGCGGTGCGGAGATCGACCTGGGGCCCGCGCGACAGCGGGCGGTCATCGCGATGCTGGCCTCTCCCCCGAACCGCGTCGTGACCATGGGGCAGCTCGTGGAGGGGCTGTGGGGGGAGGGCCCGCCCCCCAGCGCCGAGCAGAGCCTCTACACGTACGTTGCCGGGCTGCGGCGCGCGCTCGACCCCGGCCGCAGACCCGGCCAGCGGTCCACGGTGCTGATCGGCGAGGCGGGCGGGTACCGGCTGCTGGTCGATCCGGCCCGGGTGGACTCCTGCGTCTTCGCCGAGCTGGTGGAGGCGGCCGGCGCCCACGGGCCCGAAGGCGACGGCGACGCGCTGCGCCTGCTCGACCGGGCGCTGGCCCTGTGGCACGGGGTGGCGCTGAGCGGCCTGACGGGCCCGTTCGCCGAGACCGAGCGCAACCGCCTGGACGAGCTGTTTCTTACCGCCTCCGAGGCCCGCGCGGAGATCCTCGTCCGGCTCGGCCGCGCCCGCGAGACCGTGGCCCCGCTGCGGGAGCTGGCCGGCCGCCACCCGCTGCGCGAGCGCCTGCACGAACTGCTCGTCCTGGCCCTGCACGGCGACGGCCGCCAGGCGGAGGCGCTGCAGGCGTTCGAGGACGCCAGGCGGATCCTGGACGAGGAGCTCGGCGTCCTGCCCGGCGAAGGCCTTAGCGCGGCCCACAAGCAGGTCCTGTCCGGCGGCGCGGACGAGGTCGAGCCGGCCCGTCCCGTCGTCCCCCGGCAATTGCCGCGCGATCTCATCGGGTTCGTCGGCAGATCCGAGGAGGCGGCCTGGCTGAGGTCCTTGCTGGCGCCGGAGAACGGCCCTCCGCACCCGTTCGTGGTGATCTCGGGGCCACCCGGTGTGGGCAAGTCGGCGCTGGCCGTCCACGTGGCGCACCGGGTCGAGGAGCGGTTCGCCGACGGCCAGCTCGCCGTCGGCCTGCGCGGCGGCACGCCGGGCGTCTCCCCGCTGCCGCCCCACGAGATCGCCGGGCGGCTGCTGCGCGGCATCGGCGTGTCGAACAGGGACATCCCCGCCGACCTGGACGAGGCGGCGGCGATGTGGCGCAGCAGGCTGCACGGCAGGAGGCTGCTGGTGTTCCTGGACAACGCGGCCGGTCTGGCGCAGATCAGGCCGTTCCTGGGCACGCCGCTGGGTGTCACCGTGCTCGTGACCAGCAGGGAGTCCTTCAGCGCCGGGGACGACTGCGTGCAGCTCCGGCTCCGCCGCCTGTCCTCCTCTGACGCCGCGGCCATGCTGACCAGGCTGGCCGGCGCCCAGCGGGTGGGGGCCGACGCCGAGCACACCGCCACCCTGGTGAGTCTGTGCGAGGGTCTGCCGCTCGCGCTGCGGATCGCCGGCGCGCGCCTGGCCGACCATCCCGAGTGGAGCGTGGGTGCGCTCGCCGACCGGCTCATCGACGAGCGCGGGCGGCTGCACGAGCTGGCCGCCGGAGACCTGGCCGTGCGCTCCAGCCTCGTGGGCAGCCACCACGGCCTGGCCACCGGCTCCCGCCCGCTCGACCGGCTGGCCGCGCGGACCCTGCCGCTCGTGGGGCTGCTGCACGTGCCCGACATGACGGCCGACCTGATGGCCATGCTGCTCGGCACCTCCACGGACGAGGCGGAGCGGGCCCTGCACCGGCTGGCCGACGCCCACCTGCTCGACCCGGCCGACGGCGGGCGCTACCAGGTGCACGACCTCGTCAGGCTCTTCGCCGGCGAACTGCGTCCCGCGGACTCGAAGGGCCCGCTGACGCGGGCGCTGGCCTACCTGGCCGCGTCGGCGCGGTCGGCGAGCGTCACCGTCGACCCGCACCGGGTGCAGCTCGCCCGGCACGTCGAGGGGCCCGCGCGCCGGTTCGCCGACGCCGTACAGGCCCGGGACTGGCTGGAGGAGGAGCGGCAGGTCCTGAACGCCGCGGCCGTCCAGGCCCTGAAATCGCCGGACGACGACCTCGCCGAGCTGGGCGTGACGCTGACCTTCGCGCTCATCTGGCAACAGCAGCGGGAGCATGCCGGCCAGGAGATGGTCGACCTCAACACCCTGGCACTCGGAGTGTGCGAGCGGCTCGGCGACGAGAGGGCAGCGCTCGCCGCGCACGACCAGATCGCCAACGGCCTGCGTCTGACGGGCCGGCTGGAACAGGCGGGGCCTCACCTGGAGGCGGCGCTGGAGATCGCGGTGCGGATCGGCGACTCCTTCGGCGAGCTGCGCGCGCTCGGCAATCTCGCGAACCTCTGCATCTCCCGACAGCGGTTCGAGCCGGCGCTGGCCTACGCCGAGCGCCAGCTCGCCGTGGCGCGGAAGGCCGGGGTCCAGGTCGGGATCCGGTTCGCCCTCCTCATGACGGGCAGGGGCCAGCTCGGCCTGGGACGGCCCCAGGAGGCGTACGAGCCGCTGCGCGAGGCCCTTGATCTGGCCGTCGAGGCGGGCGACGAGACCCAGCAGGCGCAGGCCCGCCTGGTGCTCGGCGAGGTCCTGATCGAGCTGGGTGAACCCGAGCTCGCCCTGGAGCACCTACGGGCCACGTTGTCGGTGCTCGTCTCGATGGGCCACCGGTTCAAGGTGGACACCCTCATCTCGATGTCACGGGCCTCCCGCGACCTCGGCCGGCTCGACGACGCCGGGTCCTACGCCGACCAGGCCCTGCGGCTGACGAAGGAGTTCGGTTACGTCCTGTGGGAGAAGCGGGCCGAGAAGGAGCAGGCCGCCGTGCGGGCGGCGACGAGGATCGCGGCGGGCGGCTCGTGAGCGCGCCGGAGCTCGGTCTGCGTCTGCTCGGGCCGGTCTCGTGCGTGCTCGACGGCGAGCAGGTCGATCCGGGGCCGCCGCGACAACAGGCGGTCCTGGTGATGCTCGCGGCCTCCCCCGGCCTGGTGGTCACCAAGGACCAGCTCATCGAGGGGCTGTGGGGCGGACAGCCGCCGATGAGCGCCCGGCAGAGCGTCTACACCTACATCGCGGGGCTCAGGCGCGCGATCGAACCGGCCCGGGGCCCCGGCGCGCGGCCGGCCCTGCTCGTGGGTGCCGCGGGCGGCTACCGGTTACTCATCGAGCCGGACCGGGTGGACGCGATCGCCTTCGCCCGGCTGGCGGAGGCGGCCCGCGGATCGGCCGGGGCCGGCGCCCAGGCCGAGGCGTTGCGCGGCTACGACCGGGCGCTGGGGCTGTGGCGGGGGGCGGCGCTCGGCGACGTGCCGGGGCCGTTCGCCGAGACCGAGCGGGCCCGGCTGGAGGAGCTGTACGTGACCGCCGTCGAAGGGCGGGCCGCGGCCCGGATCCGGCTCGGCGCCGCAGACGAGGCCATCCCCGAGCTGAGGGCCCTGGTCGCCCGGCATCCGCTGCGCGAGCATCCGTACGAGCTGCTCGTGCTGGCGCTCGACGCGTGCGGGCGGCGGCAAGAGGCGCGGCGCGCCTATGAGGAGGCGCGCCGGATCCTGGCCGACGAGCTGGGTGTCGGGCCCGGCGAGGATCTGCGGAAGGCGTACGCGCTGGTGGGCGCAGAAGCCGAACTCACGGGGGCAGAGGGACCGGTCCCCAGGCAGTTGCCGCGCGACCTCGGCGGCTTCGTCGGCAGGCCCCACGAGATCGCCCGGCTGCGGGCCCTGCTCGCGCCCGGTGACGTCGATCCGCCGCAGCCGCCGGCCGTGATCTCGGGAGCGCCCGGCTCCGGCAAGTCCGCGCTGGCCGTGCACGTCGCGCACGGCGTACGGCACCGCTTCCCGGACGGGCAGGTGTTCGTCAACCTCCGCGGCGGGACTCCGAACATGCCACGGCTGACCCCGCAGGAGATCGTCGCCCGGCTCCTGCGCGCGATCGGCACACCCAACGAGGAAGTGCCGCCCGGCCTGGACGAGGCGGCGGCCCTGTGGCAGGCCAGGGCCGCGTCCAAGAGGCTCCTCGTGCTCCTGGACGACGCCGCCGACCTGGAGCAGATCCGCTGGCTGCTGCCGGCGCCGGCCGGCGTCTCCGTCCTCGTGACCAGCAGGGACACGTTGCAGGCGGAGGACGATCTCGCCCGGCTCCGTCTGGGCCGGCTCTCGTCCGCCGAGGCGAGAACGATGCTGGCCAGGCTGGCCGGGGAGGACCGGGTCGGCGCCGACCCCACCGGTACCGCGTCGCTGATCCGCCTGTGCGACGGGCTGCCGCTGGCGCTGCGCATCGCCGGAGCGCGCCTTTCCGACTGCCCGGACTGGAGCGTCGGCGAGCTGGCCGGCAGGCTCGCCGACGCCCGGACCAGGCTGCAGGAGCTGGAGGCGGGCGATCTCGCGGTCCGGTCCGGGCTGGTGGCGAGCTGGAACCATCTCACGCGCAGCGACCGCGCCCTCGACCGGGCGGCCGCGCGCATGCTGGCCGTGCTCGGGCTCGTGCACCTGCCCGACCTCCCGGCGGACGCGGCCGCGAGGCTGGCCGGCGTCACAGAGCGCGAGGCCGGGCAGGCGCTGGACCGCCTCGGCGACGCGAACCTGCTCGAACGGGACGCGCGCGGCCGCTACCACCTGCACGACCTCGTACGGGTCTTCGCCGGCGAGCTGGCCCCCGCTGAGGGGCGCAAGGCGCCGCTGCTGCGGATCTTCCATTACTACGCCGCCGGCCTGCGGTCGGCCTGCCGTATCGGGGACCCCAACCGGGTCCACTCGGTGCACCTGCCGGTGGCCGGTCCCGGCCGCACCTTCCAGGACGCCGGTGAGGCGAACGCCTGGATCGAGCAGGAGGAGTCCACCTTGCTGGCCGCCGCGGCCCAGGCCATGGCAGATCCGGACGACGACATCGCCCGTACGGGTGCCGCCATCGGCCTGGCCATGTTGTGGCCCCAGCAGAAGGCCTACCGCGTGGCCGATCTGATCTCCGTCGGCAACCAGGCGCTGTCGGTGGCCGCACGCCTCGCCGACGACGAGACCGCCATGCACGCCCACAGCCAGGCCGGAGCCGGCGAGTACTTCAAGGGCGACCTCACCGCCGCGCTGGAGCACCTCGACCGGCACCTGACCCTGGCCAGACGCTTGCGGGACCGCTTCAACGAGCAGCGGGCCCACGGCAGCCTGGCCGCCACGTACGCGAAGGCCGAGAGGTACGACCAGAGCCTTCTGCACGGGCTGGCCCAGCGGGAGATCGCCAGGGAGATCTCCTCGGCGGTCGGCGAGCGGTACGCCCTGTTGCAGATCGGCAACGCCTACCAGCACCTGGGACGTCTGGAGGAGGCGGCGCCGGTTCTGGAGGAGGCGGCGGCCATGGCCGGCCGGGCCGGGGACGCCGCGCTCGAAGGGCACATGCGTCGCGCACTCGGCGGCCTCCAGCTCGACCGCGGTGACCTGGAGGCCGGGCTCGCCCAGCTCGGACTGGCGCTCGACCTCGCCGTCGCCGCCGGCACCAGACTCCTGGAGCTGCAATGTCTGATCCTGCTCGCCCGTGCCAACCGGCTGATGGGCCGTCGGGCGGCGGCGCGGGAACGCCTGGGTGAGGCCGAGTCGCTCGGGCACGCCCTGGACAGCGCGTCCTGGCTGGAGCGCGCCGCCGGGGAGCGGCAGGCCCTCGAAGCGGAGGAGGGCCGCTGAGCCGCTGGTCAGGCGGGTGGGGTGGTGTCGCGGAGTGCCAGGAAGAAGTCGACGCGGTCGGACATCGCCGACAGGTCTCTGCCGGTCAGCTCCTCGATCCTGCGGATGCGGTAGCGGACCGTGTTGACGTGCACGTGGAGCCGTTCGGCGCAGGCGTGCCACGAGCCCGAGCAGTCGAGGAAGACGCCGAGCGTGCGCACGAGGCCCGACTGGTGGCGGCGGTCGTAGGCGAGCAGCGGGGACAGCAGCCGGTCGGCGAAGGAGCGGCGCACGTCGCCCGGCACGGTGGCCAGCAGCAGCGCGTGGGTGTAGATCTCGTCGCTGGTGGCCACGCCGCCGCCGCGGGCCTCGGCCAGCCGCCTGGCGTGCCCGGCCTCCTCCACGCCGCCCTTGAGCGCGGCGGCGCCGGTCAGCTCGCCGCTCAGGCCGACGCTCAGGCGGACGCCGGGCAGCGCGGCCAGCACGGCGGCCCCGGCCCGCAACCGGGCGGCCAGCTCCCCGGCGCTCCTCCCCCGCAACGCGACCACCGCCACCGCCCCACCGCCACCGCTTCCCTGAGGTGGTTCGGCGGAGACGGGGGCGGCGACGACCTCGCGGGTGAGCAGTTCCTCCAGGATCCGGCCACCGAGGACGGCGGGGGCGGCGGGGGCGGCGGGGGCCGGGCCGGGAAGGGTCGTCGAGCCCGGATCGGCTCCGCCGGCGGCGCCGGGGCGTGACGCGGTGGCGCTGGCCACGGCGTACGGCTCGTCCGCGTCGATGCCGCACGTGCGCAGCCGGGCGTTGAGCTCGGCCACGTCGGACTCGGCCAGGGCGGCCGCCACGAGCTGCCCGGCCAGGCGGCGCTCGACCCGGCGGCCCTCCTCCAGGCGGCCGCGTTCGAGTGCCACGCAGGCGGCCAGCTCGTAGCCGAGGTCGGCGCGGCCCAGCAGGTCGCCGTCGCAGGCCAGGACCCAGCCGGCCGCCCGGTGGCCGCGTCCGACGGCGAAGAGCGTCGCGCCGCCGGCCAGGGCGGGCAGCCGGGGCGCGGTCAGGTACGCCCTGGCCAGCTCCGCCGGATCGGCGGCGGTACCGACGATCACCTCACCGGACGCGGACAGGACGGCGCCCGTGACGCCCAGCTCGGCGGCGGTCAGCTCGAACAGCCCGCGCAGGTCGGCGCCCTCGGCCAGGGCCGCCACGAGCCTGCGGTGACGCCCGAGCGCGTCGCGCACGTCGCCGGACAGCCGGGGCGCGACCAGCTCGGCCAGCGTGCGGAAGGAGACCTCGACCGGCACCTCGACCAGCGGCAGCCCGGCCTGCTCGCAGGCCGAGACCAGGTCGGCGGGCACGTGCCCGAGGCGGGCCGCACCCGCGCCGAGGGCGGACACCCCGCCCTCGACCAGGGCGGTGACGAAACGGGCGGAGTCGGCGGCGGTGTGGCGCCACATCAGCCCGGTCAGCACCAGCTCGCCGCCGGACAGGTAGCGCCCCGGCTCGGGCAGGTCGGTGATGTGGACCGTGCCGAACTCGCGCTCCGGGTCGCCGGCCAGCAGCCTGAGACCCAGCTCGTCGATCGCCAGCAGGTCACTGATGCGCACTTGGAGGAATATACAAGCCCGCTCTGTCAAGCGATGACCGGGATTTCACGTCGCGGGCATAGGAGGCCGGGCCGGGCCGGTGCTCTACTCGGAGGATGACGGAGACGGTCCACTCCACCAGGTCCGAAGGCGTCGGCGGGTCTGCGGGGGTCGGCACGAGCGCGCGGCGGCCGGACGCGAGGCTGAAGGTGACCGGCGAGTTCGCCTACGCCTCCGACCTGTGGCTGGACGGCATGGTGTGGGGCGTCACGCTGCGCAGCCCGCACCCGTCGGCCTGGATCCGGTCGATCGACGTGGGCCCGGCGCTGCGGATGCCGGGCGTGCTGGCCGTCCTGACGCACGAGGACGTGCCCGGCGAGAAGTTCTACGGCCTCGACCACAAGGACCAGCCCGTGCTGGCCATCGACCAGGTCCGCCACCAGGGCGAGCCGGTGGCGCTGGTGGCCGCCGACCATCCGGAGACCGCGCGCAGGGCCGCGCGGGCCATCGTGGTCGGCTACGAGCCGCGCCCGGCGGTGACCGATCCGCGCGAGTCGCGGGAGTACGTCAGGCGCCAGCCGGTGCGCAAGGGCGACACGTTCGAGGCGGAGGTCGTCGTCACCGGCGAGTACGAGGTCGGCATGCAGGACCAGGCGTTCCTCGGCCCGGAGTCGGGTCTCGCGGTCCCGGCCGAGGACGGCGGCGTGGACCTGTACATCGCCACCCAATGGCTGCACGTGGACCGCGACCAGCTCGCCCCCTGCCTGGGCCTGCCGCCGGAGAAGGTGCGGCTGACGCTGTCGGGCGTGGGCGGCGCGTTCGGCGCCCGCGAGGACCTGTCGATGCAGGTGCACGCGTGCATGCTGGCCCTGCGCCTGAACCGCCCCGTCAAGATCGTCTACGGTCGCGAGGAGTCGTTCTTCGGCCACGTGCACCGCCATCCGGCCCGGATGCGCTACGAGCACGGCGCGACGCGCGACGGCCGGCTCGTCTACGTCAAGGCCGACATCCTGCTGGACGGCGGCGCGTACTGCTCCTCCTCCCCCGCCGTCGTCGGCAACGCCGCCTCACTGGGGGCCGGGCCGTACGAGGTGCCGAACGTGTGGATCGACGCCGCGGGCGTCTACACCAACAACCCGCCGTGCGGGGCGATGCGCGGGTTCGGCGCGGTGCAGGCGTGTTACGCCTACGAGTCGCAGATGGACCGGCTGGCCGAGGCGTGCGGCCTGTCGCCGGTCGAGATCAGGGCGCGCAACGCCGTCTCCCAGGGCTCGGCGCTGGCGACCGGCCAGGTGATCGACTCCCCCGCGCCGCTGGCCGGCATGTTGCGCGAGCTGGAGTCCATGCCGCTGCCCGCCCCGCGGACGGGGGCGGACCTGCGCGTGCTGCCGGGCGGCGTCTCCCAGACCACGCACGGCGAGTCGGTGCGGCGCGGGATCGGCTACGGCGTCGGCATCAAGAACATCTGTTTCTCCGAGGGCTTCGACGACTACTCCACGGCCCGGGTGCGGGCCGAGCTGGTCGGCGGCGAGCCGCGGGTCACCGTGCACACCGCCGCCGCCGAGGTGGGCCAGGGCCTGGTCACGGTCCAGGCCCAGATCGCGCGCACCGAGCTGGGCATCGAGGAGGTGACCGTGGCGACCGCCGACACCGCCGTGGGCTCGGCGGGCTCGTCGTCGGCCTCGCGGCAGTCCTACGTGACGGGCGGCGCGGTCAAGGCGGCCTGCGAGGCGGTGCGCGAGCGGTTCGGGGGCTGCCGCCGCGGGAGGCGCTGGCCAGGTTCGGGCCGATCGAGGAGACCCGCGAGTACCGGCACCGGCCCACGAAGCCGATGGACCCGGTGACCGGGCAGGGCGACTCGCACACGCAGCTCGCGCTGTGCGTGCATCGCGCGGTGGTGGACGTGGACGTCGAGCTGGGGCTGGTCAAGGTGGTGGAGCTGGCCGCGGTGCAGGACGTGGGCAAGATCATGAACCCGCAGGCGCTGGAGGGCCAGATCCACGGCGGCACGGCCCAGGGCCTCGGCCTGGCGCTCATGGAGGAGATCCAGGTACGCGACGGCCGCGTGCTGAACCCGTCGTTCACCGACTACCTGATCCCCACCATGCTCGACATGCCGCCCATGCAGCTGAAGATCCTGGAAAATCCGGACCCGTCCGCGCCGTACGGCCTCCGCGGCGCAGGTGAGCCGCCCACGCTCTCCGCCACCCCGGCCGTCGCCGCCGCCGTACGCGCCGCGACCGGGCTCCGGTTGACTCGCGTTCCGATCAGGCCGGAAGATATCGCCTTGTCCAATCACGGGGAGGTATCCGATGGCGAGCGGTCGTGAAGCCGCCGAGGCGGAGTTCAGTCGCTTCGACACCGACGGCGACGGTCTGCTGACCGCGGCCGAGATCAGGCAGGCCAACGAGGCGCTGGGGGTCCACGGCGCCTCCGAGGAGGAGATCGAGGCGTTCATCAAGGCCGCCGACACCGACGGCGACGGCCGGATCGGCCTGGAGGAGTTCGTCGGCCTGGTCGGCCACGGGCGGCACGAGAAGGCGTGATCATGTCCCCCGCCGGGTAGGTGACCCGCACTCCCCTCGGTCATGACGAGGGGGACGTGTGGTGCTCGACAGACTCTTCGAGCTGACCGGGCGGGGGACGACCGTCGGACGCGAGGTCCGCGGCGGCCTGACCACGTTCATGGCGATGGCCTACATCATCCTGCTCAACCCGATCATCCTGGCCGGCGCGCAGGACGTCACCGGCGCCCGGCTGTCCATCGCCGAGCTGACCACCTCGACCGCGCTGGCGGCCGCGCTCTCCACCCTGCTCATGGCGTTCGTCGGCAACGCGCCGTTCGCGCTGGCCGCCGGGCTCGGGCTGAACGCGGTGGTCGCCTACCAGGCCGCGCCGCACATGACCTGGCCGCAGGCGATGGGCCTGGTCGTGCTGGAGGGCGCGGTCATCATCGTCCTGGCCGTCACCGGCCTGCGCACCCTGATCATGAACGCGATCCCGCTGGCGCTCAAGCACGCGATCAGCGTCGGGATCGGCCTGTTCATCGCCCTGATCGGCCTGGTGGACGCGGGTTTCGTCGCCCGGGGCACCGGCACCCCCGTGCAGCTCGGCGCGACCGGCCACCTCACGGGCTGGCCGGTCACGCTCTTCTGCTTCGGCCTGCTGCTGATGATCGTCCTGTACGTGCGCAGGACCCCGGCCGCCATCCTCATCAGCATCGCGGTCACCGCGGTCCTGGCCGTCCTGGTCAACTCGCTGGTGCCGGTCCCGCCCAAGGAGTGGGGCGTGGTGGTGCCGCACATGCCCGAGTCCCTGGTCGCGGCGCCCAGTTTCGGGCTGGTGTGGCAGTTCGACCTGTTCGGCGGGTTCGCCAGGGCGGGCGCGCTGACCGCGACCGTGGTGCTGTTCACGCTGGTGCTGTCGGGCTTCTTCGACGCGATGGGCACGATCATCGGCGTCAGCGACGAGGCCGGGCTCGTGGACCGGCTGGGACGGGTGCCGCGGCTGGGCCGCATCCTGACCGTGGACGGCGTCGCGGGCATGATCGGCGGTTCGGTCAGCGCCTCGGCCAACACCGTCTTCGTCGAGTCGGCCGCGGGTGTGGGCGAGGGGGCGCGCACCGGTCTGGCCAGCGTCGTGACCGGGGCGCTGCTCGGGCTGACGCTGCTGTTCACGCCGATCGCCGCGGTGGTGCCGGCGGCCGCGGCGGCGCCCGCGCTCGTGCTGGTCGGGGCGCTGATGATGACGCAGTCCAAGAACGTGCCCTGGACCGACATCGAGCTGGCCGTGCCGGCGTTCCTGACGATCGCGCTGATGCCGTTCACGTACTCGATCACGAACGGGGTGGGGGCCGGGGTGATCTCCTACACGCTGATCAAGGCGGCCCGGGGCCGGTTCGCGGAGATCCCGTGGTTGTTGTGGGCCGTCTCGCTGGTCTTCCTGGCCTACTTCGGCATCGACGCCCTCCGGGCCCTGTTCGGTTAGCGGATGTCAGCGCTGTTGCAGGCCACGCCGTTCTGGTCGAGGTCGGGATACCAGGAGTACTCCTCATGCCGTCCGCGCGTGTAGGGGCCGTCGCCGGCGGCCTGGGCCTCCTTGCAGCTGGCGTACCGCTTGTCGGGGACCCGGGCGACGCCCGCGGGGGCGGTCGTGCCGGTGGTCGCGGTGCTCTGGCCGGTGTCCGCGGGCTGCTGGTCGGTGGGCTGCTGATTGGTGGGCTGCTGGTTGGTCGGCTGCTGGTCGGTGCCCGGCTGGGACGACTGCGGCTGCGCGGGCTGCGACGGGTCCGGCTGGGAGGGCTGGGACGGCGGCGTGCCGAGCATCCGGACCACCAGCGCGTCGGCCTCCTCCTTGGTGAAGCCCGCGATGCTCAGGCTGTCGCCGTCCATGCTCTGCGTGACGACCGGCGCGGCCAGGACCGTCTTCGGCGTCTGCTCGCCCTCGGGCGCCAGCACGATCGCGACCTGCCGCTGCGTGGGCTGGAGCTCGTCGATGAGCCGCACCAGCCGGTCCTTGAAGACGGGCGCGACCGCGACGCGCACCGAGTAGGAGTTGTCGGTCCCCCGAACGGCCTCGATCCGCTGCACGGCGCCGACCGTGACACCGTCCTCCAGGAGGTAACAGGTGGTCTGCTGCTCGTCGAGCACGGCCGGGTCGCCCGGGCAGGGCGCGGTCTTGGTCTCCTTGACCGGCGCGAAGTGCAGGGGCGTGGCCAGGCGCTGCGGCGGCGCGCCGCCGAGCAGCGGGCTGTCGGGGCTCCTGGTCATCAGGACGGCGACCGTGCCGAGCACGCCCGCCACGACGACGACGAGCACCAGCGAGACGGTCAGCACGATGGTGGTGAGGCGGCTGGCCTTCGGCTCCTCCGGCTCTTCCGGCTCCGCGGGTGGCGCCTCTACCGGTCTGTCCATCGTTGACGACCCCATCCTGACGTTCGGGCTGCCGGTGAGCTTATCGAGGACGGGCAGCAGCGGGGTAATCAGCCGAAAAATCCTCACCTATCCGTGAGATCGGAGGAAAAATGGAAATGAGAACGCAGGTTGTCGGCAACTTTCCACGCGAACGAGGGATGACCCCATGAAGGTCGGAGTTCCCCGCGAGGTCAAGAACAGCGAATACCGCGTCGCACTCACCCCCGCGGGCGTCCACGAACTGGTACGCCACGGGCACCAGGTCCACGTCGAGCGGCAGGCGGGCCTCGGCTCGGCCATCCCGGACGAGGACTACGCCGCGGCGGGCGCCGTCATCGCGCCGCACGCCGACGAGGTGTGGGCCACGTGCGACCTGATCATGAAGGTGAAGGAACCGGTGGCCGAGGAGTACCACCGGATGCGCAAGGGCCAGATCCTGTTCACCTATCTCCACCTGGCCGCCTCGGGCCCCCTGACCAGGGCCCTGCTCGACTCGGGCGTCACGTCCATCGCCTACGAGACCGTGCAGAACAGGGACGGCTCGCTGCCCCTGCTCGCCCCGATGTCGGAGGTGGCCGGACGGCTGGCGCCGCAGGTCGGCGCGTACCACCTGATGCGCTCGCAGGGCGGCAGGGGCGTGCTCATGGGCGGCGTGTCCGGCGTGCGGGCGGCGAACGTCGTGGTGATCGGCGCCGGGGTGTCCGGCATGAACGCCGCCGCCATCGCGCTCGGCATGCAGGCCGAGGTGCTGCTCCTCGACCGCAACATCGACAAGCTCCGCCAGGCGGACATGATCTACCAGGGTCACTGCCAGACGGTCGCGTCGAACACCCTGGAGATCGAGAAGGCCGTGCTGGAGGCCGACCTGGTCATCGGCGCGGTGCTGGTGCCGGGGGCCAAGGCGCCCATGCTGGTCACCGACGACCTGGTGAGCCGGATGAAGCCGGGCTCGGTGCTGGTGGACATCTCGATCGACCAGGGCGGCTGCTTCGAGGGCTCGCGGCCGACCACGCACGCCGAGCCGACGTACCGGGTGCACGAGTCGGTCTTCTACTGCGTGGCCAACATGCCGGGGGCGGTGCCGCACACCTCGACGTTCGCGCTGACCAACGTGACGCTGCCGTACGCGCTGGCCGTCGCGGGCAAGGGGTGGCGCGAGGCGGTCCGCACGGACGCCGCTCTGGCCGCGGGCGTGAGCACCCACGAGGGACGCCTGACCAGCCGGCCGGTGGCCGAGGCACACGGCCTGGAGTGGTCGCCGCTGGAGGAGGCACTGGCCTGAGCGGACCCGAACGGGGCCCGGTCGCGCGAAACGGGACCGGGCCTTGGCCGTCACCGATCCACACGTTACCGTGAGTCACGAGACCATGACGATCCGTGACAACGGAGGCTTGGATGGATCCGGTGCTCCTGCGCGGCAGCGCGGAACGCAACTTCGACGACCTCGACACCGACGGCGACGGCTTCCTGACCAAGGACGACTACACCGCGCTGGCCCACCACCGCATCCGGCGGGCCGGCGGGCGGCCGGACACCCCCGAGGGAAAGAAGGTCGTGGCGGCGTTCCTCGAGACCTGGGACGTCCACGTCCACGCCCTCGACGCCGACCACGACGGCCGGATCAGCAGGGAGGAGTACGTCGAGTCCTTCCAGGCGCTGGTGCGCACGGGCGCGCTCGACGGCGTGCTGACCCCCATGTTCCGCGCCACCTTCGACCTCGCCGACCACGACGGCGACGGCGAGCTCACCGCCGCGGAGTTCCGCACGTTGTGGAACCGCGACGACGGGCTCTCGGCCGCCTTCCAGCGGGCCGACGCCGACGGCGACGGCCGCATCTCCTTCGAGGAGTACGCGCGCCTGCGCCGCGGCCTGCTCGTCGGCGACCTCTAGCGAAACCCCCGGACAGACGTCGAGGGCCCGGCCGGAGCCGGGCCCTCGACGTGTCGCGAAGGGGTGTTACTTGGACTGGCTGGGCGAAGGCGCCAGCGTCTCCATCGGGGTGTTGCCCGTCGGCGCGGGCGGCAGCGGGGCCTGGTCGGACGTGGTGGTGATGGCGTCCGAGCCGCCGCACACGGCGCCCGGCTCGGGGGTGTCCCGGCCGTTCTGGTACTTCTTGATGAAGGCCGTGAGCTTGGGGTCGGACGGGTCCTGGAGCTTGAGCTGGTGGCCCCACGTCGAGGCGACGACCGGCGCCGGCAGGCCCGGGTAGGGGCTGACCAGCATGTAGTCCTGCTGACCCGTGGAGGTCGCCACTTCCTTCAGCGCGTCGATCTGCGCCTTGGGCAGGTCGGGGCGGTAGGTGATCCAGACCGCGCCGTGCTCCAGCGAGTGCACCGCGTGCTCGTTGTGGATCGGCTTGTCGTAGACCGCGCACTGCTGCCAGTAGTTGTTGTGCTCGCCGCCCACGGGCGGGGTCTCCTTGTAGGTGACCGTCTTGGCGACGTGCTGGCCGGCCTCGTACTTGTAGTTGGCCACCGCGTCGAGCGAGGTCGCGCGCGCCTGGTTGACCAGGTAGAAGCCGACCACGCCGACGAGGAGCACGATGATGAGACCGCCCGTCCCCCACATGAGCAGTGCGGCGCGGCGTTGTTTGCGCTGCTGCTCGGCCCGCATCTTCTGCAGATGCTCGCGCCTCGCCTGCGCCTTCTCCTTCGTCATCGTCCCTCCATCGGCGTGCCTGACTCCGGTCACCCTATGCCCTACCGGCGTATGCGGAGAATAAGAGGCGCATAAGCGTCGGATCACAGCTTGCGCAGGGATGGGTACGCTGGACGGGCCATGGAAAAGCCCGCCAGAAAACCCGTCCTGATCGTCTGCGCCGTGCTGGTGCTCCTCGCCGCGGCGTTCCTGCTGTTCGGCAGGGACGGCACGCCCGGCGACTCCTCGCCCGAAGCCGGGTTCGCCCGCGACATGGCCACGCACCACGCGCAGGCCGTGGAGATGGCGTTCGTCATCCGGGACAAGGGCCCGGCCAAGGAGATCAGGAACCTCGCCTTCGACATCATCACCACGCAGTCCAACCAGCGCGGCATGTTCCAGGGCTGGTTGCAGCAGTGGGGTCTCGACCAGGCGACCGACCAGCGCCCGATGGCCTGGATGGCGGGCCACGGCCACGGGGCCACGCCCGCGGCGCCGGGCACGGCTCCGGGGGCGATGCCGGGCATGGCCTCGCCGCAGGAGCTGGCCAAGCTCAAGGAGCTGCAGGGCGTCCAGGCCGAGGTGCTGTTCCTGCAGCTCATGATCCGCCACCACGAGGGCGGCGTGGAGATGGCCGAGGGGCTGCTCAAGCTGTCCCAGCGGGACGAGGTGGCCAGCATGGCCCAGAAGATCGTCCAGGGGCAGAGCGGTGAGATCAAGCTGATGACCGACCTGCTCAGGCAGCGGGGCGCGCAGCCGTACCCGTCGATCCTGGCCTCCTGAGCCCCCGCGCGGGGCGGCGTGAGAGGCTGGCACCGCGGAGTGCGGAAGGGCGGGCGCCATGATCAGCGCAAGGGCTGAGACGGTCGTCGTGGGGTCGGGCCCCAACGGGCTGATCGCCGCCGTCATGCTGGCCCGCGCCGGGCGCGAGGTGCTGCTGCTGGAGGCGGCCGGCCGGTTCGGCGGCGGGCTGCGCTCCGGCGAGCTGACGCTGCCCGGCCGGGTGCACGACCTGGGCGCCACCGTGATGGCGATGGCGCTGGCCTCGCCGGCGTTCCGGGCGCTCGATCTCAAGGGTGTCGAGTTCGCCCATCCCCCGGTGGCCGCGGCCCATCCGCTCGACGACCGTCCGGCCGTGCTGCTGCACCGCGACGCGGCCCGTACGGCCGAAGGGCTCGGCGGGGACGGCCGGGTCTGGCAGGCGACCGCGGGCGCGGCGGCGCGGGCCGGGTTCCCGCTCGTGGAGCTGCTGCTCAGCCCGCTCGGTCCGTGGCGGGCCGGGCCGCGCACACTCGCGCGGGCGGCCGGGTTCGGGGCGGCGGCCGTGTTGCCGGCCACGACGTTCGGCCGTGGGGCGCTGCGCACCGTGGAGGGGCGGGCGCTGCTGGCCGGGCTGGCCGCGCACTCCATGCTCGACCTGCGCTCCCCCGTCAGCGCCGGTTACGGGCTGGTGCTCGGGGCGCTGGCCCACCTGGTGGGCTGGCCGGTGGTGCGCGGCGGTTCGCAGGTGCTGGCCGACGCGCTGGTGGCCGAGCTGCGGTCGCTGGGCGGCGAGGCGGTGACCGGCCACCGGGTCGAACGGCTCGACGAGCTCGACGCCCGTACGGTGGTGCTCGACGTGACGCCCCGGCAGTTCCTCGCGATGGCCGACCTGCCCGCCGGTTACCGCCGCGGCCTGCGCCGCTACCGGTACGGGCCCGGCGTCTTCAAGCTGGACTGGGCGCTCGACGGCCCGGTGCCCTGGCGTGATCCGGAGGTCGCGCGGGCCGGGACCGTGCACCTCGGCGGGACGCTGGAGGAGATCGCGCTCGCCGAGGCGGAGGTCGCCGCCGGACGGCACTCGCCCCGCCCGTACGTGCTGGTCGTGCAGCCGTACGCGGCCGATCCGACCAGGGGCGGGCACACGTTGTGGGCCTACTGCCACGTCCCCAACGGCTCGGCGGCGGACATGACGGACGCCGTCGAGGCCCAGATCGAGCGGTACGCGCCCGGCTTCCGCGACCGGGTGCTGGCCAGGCGCGCGACCGGCCCCGCCGCCCTGGAGGCGGTCAACCCCAACCTGGTCGGCGGCGACATCGGCGGGGGGCTCAACGACCTCGTCCAGCTGGTGCGGCGGCCGGTCTGGTCGCCTGCGCCGTGGCGCACCCCGCTGCCGGGGGTGTTCCTCTGCTCGTCCTCGACGCCGCCGGGGCCCGGCGTGCACGGGATGGGCGGCTGGCAGGCCGCCCGCCTGGCCACGCAGGCGGAGCGGCACGCCTCCTGACCGCCGGTCAGGCCCGCATCTCCTCGGCGACCGCCGCCGCGAACGCGTCGACGTCCGCCTCGGTGGTGTCGAAGGCGCACATCCAGCGCACCTCGCCGGTCGCCTCGTTCCAGGTGTAGAAGCGGAAGCGCTTCTGCAGCCGCTCGGTCACGTCCGCCGGCAGGATCGCGAAGACCGCGTTGGCCTCCACGGGCCGGGGCAGCGTGACGCCCGGGATGCGCCCCACGGCCTCGGCCAGCCGCCGCCCCATGGCGTTGGCCTGCCGCGCGTTGCGCAGCCACAGGTCGCCCGAGAGCAGCGCCTCGAACTGCGCCGAGACGAACCGCATCTTGGACGACAGCTGCATGAACGTCTTGCGGATGTAGTCGACGCCGGTGGCCGCCGACGGGTTGAGCACCACGACGGCCTCGCCGTACAGCAGGCCGATCTTGGTGCCGCCGAAGGAGAGCACGTCCACGCCCGCGTCGGTGGTCAGGGCCCGCATCGGCACGTCGAGCGCGGCGGCGGCGTTGGTCAGCCGCGAGCCGTCGAGGTGGACGAGCAGGCCGAGCTCGTGCGCGTGGGCGCAGATCGCGGCGATCTCCTCGGGCGTGTAGACGGTGCCCCACTCGGTGGTGTTGGAGATGGACACCACCTTGGGCTGGGCCCGGTGCACGTCGCCGAAGCCCCACGCCTGGCGGTCGATCAGCTCGGGGGTGAGCTTGCCGTCGGGCGTGGGCACGGTGAGCAGCTTGATGCCGCCCGCCACCTCGGGGGCGCCGCCCTCGTCGGTGTGGATGTGGGCGCTCTCGGCGCAGATGACCGCCTCCCAGTGGGCGGTCATCGCGCGCAGCGAGACCACGTTGGCCGCCGTGCCGTTGAAGACCGGCCAGGCCCGCGCCCCGTCGCCGAAGTGCCGCTGGAAGACCTGCTGCAGCGCCTCGGTGTAGACGTCGTCGCCGTAGGCGATCTGGTGACCGCCGTTGGCCTGGACGATGGCCTGGAGGATCTCCGGGTGCACGCCGGCGTAGTTGTCGCTGGCGAACGCCTTGAGCTGGGGGTCGTGCCGGGGGATCAAGAAGTGAGGTCCAATCGGGTGCCGTTGATGTCTGCGGCGGGGCGGTCGTAGAGGCCGGCGATCGCCTCCGCCAGGTCGCCGACGTCGGTGAAGCCGGGGAACTTGGCCTCCGGCTTCGCGGCCCTCATCGCGTCGTTGACCAGGGCCTTCACCACCAGTATGACCGCTGCCGCATTGGTGCCGGACAGCGCGTCGGCCAGGGACAGCGTCCACGCCTCCGAGGCCGCCTTGGCCGCTGCGTAGGCCGCGCCGCCCGCCGTGGGGCGCTGGGCGGCCTTGGCCGAGATGATCACGAACCGGCCGTTGTCGCTCTTGCGCAGCAGCGGCTCGAAGGCCAGCGACACGTGCTGGAGTGTGCGGATCAGCAGGTCGTGCAGGGCGTCCCAGTCCTCCAGGCGGGTGTCGGCGAACGTGCGCGAGCCGCGCCAGCCGCCGACCAGGTGGACCACGCCGTCGACCCGGCCGTGCTCGGCGTCGATCCGGGCCGCGAGGTCCTGGACGGCCGCGCGGTCGAGCAGGTCGACGTCGTCCTTGTCGACCCCGATCACGGTGTGTCCCTGCTTGCGGAAGTGCTCGGAAACGGCTTCACCCGTGGGGCCGCCGGCCCCGGTCACCAGGATGATCATGCGCGGATCCCCTTAGTCGACTCGACCACGTCTGTCAGCTTACGGCGCAGGGCCTCGTAGAACATGCTGAGCGGGAACTCGTCCGGCAGCACCGCGTCCACCTTGGCCTTCTGCTCCTCGGGCAGGGCCTGGACGCCCTTGGCCCACACCGAGCCGGGGGCCGACGGCACGTACGCGCCGACCAGCTCGTGCGCGGCCAGCCAGTGCGCCAGCTTGGACCGGTCGATGCTGTCGCGGTACAACTTCTCGACCTCGCCCCGCAGGTCGGCCACGCCGCCCGCGACCCGCTCCCAGTCGATCGTGAGCCGGTTGTCGGTCCAGCGGATGATGTCGTTGCGGTGCAGGTACGCGAAGAGCAGCTGGCCGCCGAGCCCATCGTAGTTGCGCACCCGGTCACCGGTGACCGGGAACCTGAACAGCCGGTCGAACAGGATCGCGAGCTGCACGTACCGGGCGTGCGGCACGCCCTTGCCCTCCAGCTCCACGGCCTCGCCGAACGCCGTAAGGTCGCAGCGCAGCTCCTCCAGGGAGTACAGCCAGTACGGCATCCGCTGCTTGATCATGAACGGGTCGAACGGCAGGTCGCCGTGGCTGTGCGTGCGGTCGTGGATCAGGTCCCACAACACGAACGTGTCCTGGGCGAGCTGCTGGGAGTCCAGCAGGCGGGCGGCGTCCGGCGGCAGGTCGAGCCGGAGCGTGGCGGCGGCCGCCGCCGAGACCCGGCGGAACCGGGCGGCCTCGCGGTCGGCGAAGATGCCGCCCCAGGTGAAGCGGGCCGGCGCCTGGCGCACCGCGACCGTCTCGGGGAACAGCACGGCCGAGTGGGTGTCGTAGCCGGAGGTGAAGTCCTCGAACGCGATCGGCACGAACATCGGGTTGTCGTAGCCGCCCGCCTCCAGCGCGGCCAGCCAGTCGGGCCAGATGGTCCGGATCCAGACGGCTTCGAGGTTGCGGTTGAGGTTGCCGTTCTGGGTGTACATGGGGAACACCACGACGTGCTCCAGGCCGTCCACGCGCTGGGTGTCGGGGTGGAAGAGGTCGAGGGCGCCGAGGAAGTCGGGCACGCCGAGGTCCTGCTCGGCCCAGGCGGCCAGGTCGTCCTGGACGGCCTGGAGGTAGGCGGCGTCATGAGGGAAGTACGGCGAGATCTCGCCCACGCGGCGGCCGATCTCGGCGACCAGCGCCTTGGCCCGCTCCTTCTCCTCCGGCACCGAGCCGTCCTTGACCTGCAGCGGGCGCAGCTCCTCCACGGCCTCCTTGAGCCGGGCGAACAGGGCGGCCTTGGCCTCGTCCCGGGATCCGGCGGCCTCGTCGCCGCCGGGGACGCGGGCGGCCCAGGTGATCACGTTGCCCCAGAGCCTGCGGTGGTCGTAGTCCTCGATCGAGTCGTCGCCGAACAGGTCGGAGTCGGCGAACACGACGACCCGGCCCTTGCCGTGCCGCAGGGCGACGGCCAGCGGCGCGCCCGCCGGGTCGGCGGTGGCCGAGGTGGCGAACAGGACCGTCGCCTCCTTCGGGGCGGTCAGGACGCCGGACCGGTAGAAGCAGGCCCGCTGGACGCCGGCCAGCACGCCGTCGCCCGTGGCGCGCTCGGCGAGCACCCAGGTGGCGACCTCGCGGTGGGCGTTCCTCGGGTCGCGGACGGTCGTGTGACCGACGCCGACACCGAAGCGGGCGAGCAGTTCGGCGACGTTGTTGCCGTACTTGTCCTGCTCCTCCTCGGCCAGCACCACGAGACCGCCGCCCTCGGCCACGAACGACTCGACGGCGTCCAGCTCGCCGGCGGCGAAGACGGGGCTGCCGTGGCCGGTGGTGCGCTCCCACCGGTCGCCGGACGGGTGGGCGATCACCAGGACGTCCTGGCCGGCCAGGTCCTCGGCCGTGAGGGCGCCCTCGGTGTGAGCGAGCACGTCGTGCCCCAGATGGCGCAGCGCGGCGGCCGCGCGCGCGTAGCTGTTGTCGTCGGGATGGGCGGGGTTGATGGTCTCGGCGACGTCGCGGCGGATGGTCCACGACTCGCTGTGGGCCTCGTCGAACAGCACTCGGGGGAACGATGGCATGAAATATCTCCTGTTACTACCGCCTTCTCACGGAAAATATACACATACGTACCCCCCTGTCCGTCAAACCTCAGGCCGCACCAGGGCGCACGACGCCGGATTCGTAGGCGAACACGACCGCCTGGGCCCGGTCCCGCAGGCACAGCTTCATCAGCACCCTGGCCACGTGCGTCTTGACCGTGGCCTCGCCGACGTACAGGTCTCTGGCGATCTCGGCGTTCGTCAGCCCCCTGGCCAGCAGCCGCAGCACCTCCAGCTCGCGCGGCGTCAGCTCGGCCAGCATCGGCGAGGGCGTCGGGTCGGCGCGCCCGGCGAACGTGGCGATGACCCGGCTGGTCACGGCCGGGTCGAGCAGCGCGTCGCCGGCGTGCACCACCCTGATCGCCTCCAGCAGCTGCTCGGGCGGCGACACCTTGAGCAGGAACCCGCTGGTGCCGGCGCGCAACGCGGCGTAGAGGTTCTCGTCGGTGTCGAACGTCGTCAGCGTGATGACCTTGGGCGGCGAGGGCGTGTCCAGCAGCTCCTTGGCCGCGGCGAGCCCGTCGAGCCGGGGCATGGAGATGTCCATGAGGACGATGTCGGGTCTCGTGCGGCGGGCCACCGCGATGGCCTCGCGTCCGTCGCCGGCCTCGCCGACGACCTCCATGCCGGGGTCGCTCTCGACGACCATGCGCAACCCGGCCCTGACCATCGCCTGGTCGTCGGCGATGACGATTCGTATGCCCACAGGCGGAGGGTAGACGGCCGATGCCCGGCTTGGACACCCAGGTCAAGCCGGGCACAAGTCAGTTACAAGTCTACGAGGGGCGCACGCTCTGCCTGATGCGCGTCTGGACGGCGTCGTCGCAGGTGTTCTTGGCGCAGAAGTACATCACGAGCATGGTCTTGGGCCGGCGGTCGATGACGTAGCTGACGAATCCGAGCCGGGTGCCGCCGGCCGGGTCGTGCAGCACGCCGTCGAAGCGGGTGGCCGGGCTGCTGCCGGCCTGGTCCTGCACGGGCTTGCCCAGGTCCACCTGACCGGGCAGCAGGTTGTCCATCTTGCTCTTCATCTGCTCGGAGTCGCCGCCCGCGTCGAGGGTGTCGGAGACCTGGACGTACACGCCCACGGCGCTGTCGGGGTCGTCGGCGACGATCTGGGAGATCGCCGACCAGTCGGCGCCCGGACCGGCCACGAACAGCGACTCGAACTCGGTGGCGTGCGGCGAGGCCACGGCGAACAGGTCCTGGTGGGTGCGCGCGGTCCAGTCGCCGGGGTACTCGAAGGCCAGCGGCGCGGCGGCGCTGGCGGCGTAGCGGGACCAGGTGTCGCCGCGGTGGTTGAAGATGATCATCGCGACCAGCGCCAGCGCGGCCACGGCGGCCACCAGCGTGACCGCCACGATCGGCAGCCGCCCCGGGCGCCTGGCCGGGGCCGTCGGATGGGTGGGGGCCGCGCGCCGCGAATGGGCCTCCTGCGGCCCCGAGAGCTGTCCCAGACCGTGCGGGCCCGTCCCGGGCACCGCGTACGGGCTCTGCTGCGGACCGGTCCGAGGGGCGGCCTGAGGCCCCGTACGGGGCCCGGTCAGCGGGCCGGCCGCCGCTCCCGGGACCGGCGCCGCGTGCGGGCCGGTGCGGGGGACGGCGTGCGGGACGGCGTGCGGGACGGGATGGGGCCCCGAGGGATGCCGGCCGCCCGGCTCGGCCTCCTGGCCGCTGATCGCGTCGCGCAGCGCGGTCACGAACTCGGCGCAGGTGGCGTAACGCTGCTCGGGCGCCTTGGCCAGCGCGCGCGCCATCACGACGTCCACCTGCGGCGGCAGCTCGGGACGGAGCTGCGACAGCGGCACGGGCTCCTCGGCCAGGTGCGCCCACAGCAGCGCGATGTCGTTCTCCCGCTGGAACGGCAGCCGCGCGCTCAGCGCCTCGTAGACCACGCAGGCCAGGGCGTACTGGTCGCACCGGCCGTCGATGTGCTCCTTGTTGATCTGCTCGGGCGACATGTACCGGGGCGTGCCGATGAACTGGTCGGTCTGGGTCAGGCCGGAGATCGACGAGCGGTGCTTGGTGATGCCGAAGTCGGTCAGGTAGACGTGGTCGCCGGCCAGCAGGATGTTGGCCGGTTTCACGTCGCGGTGGATCAGGTCGTGGGCGTGCGCGGCGTCGAGCGCGGCGGCCGTCTGGGCGAAGATCTGGTTGGCCTGGGCGATCGGCAGCGGGCCCCGGTCGTAGATGAGCCTGCGCAGGTCGAGGCCGTCCACGTAGCGCATGGCGATGTACAGCACGCCGTCGGCGTCGGCGTTGGCCTCGTAGATGGGGATGATGTTGGGGTGCTCGATGCTGGCGACCGTCCTGGACTCCAGGATGAAGCGCTGGCGGAACCTGTCGTCCACCGAGAGCACCGGGTTGAGGATCTTCAGCGCCACGCGGCGGCTGAGCCGGGGGTCGAGCGCCAGGTAGACGACGGCCATGCCGCCCTTGCCGACGATGTCCTCGATGTAGTACCCGGCCACCTCCTGGCCGATGAGCGATCTGTCGTTCAATTGCATCACGTCTCGATGGGATGGCCGCAGTAGCCGCAGAAACGATGGGCCGGGCCGAGCCTCATGCCGCACGAGGTGCAGTACTTGACCGGTGGCGAGTCGGGGGCGGTCATCACCTGCTGCTGCTGCGGGACCGCCTGGAACGGCTGCGAGCGGCGCACGACGACGGTCTGGCTGGCGCCCTCGTCGAAGGGCGAGGGCACCGGCAGGGTCTCCGGCAGCTCGATCGGTCTCTCCGGCGCCCGCCGCCGCCACAGCAGGAACACCAGGCCCGCGCCGGCGATGAGCAGCAGCCCGGCCGCCACCAGGAACGGCCACAGCGGCGTGGAGCGCGACGGCGGCGCCGCCGCCTGCTTGGTGCCCTGGTCCTCGGGCCCGCCGCGCTTGGCCAGCGACGTCTTGAGCAGGGTGGCGGCCACCACGTTGCCGGGATAGAGCTCCAGCACGCGCTGGAAGCCCGGCGCCGCCTCGGTGTAGTACTTGGTGTGGTAGCGGGTCAGCGCGGCCTCGAAGGCGGTGTCGATCGCGCCCCTGCGCGGCGCGACCTTGGCCGCGGCCAGGGTGGCGGTGATCTCCCTGACGCCCAGCATGGTGGCCGACTTGCCGCCGCCGATGAGCATGCCGATGATGTGCCCGTCCTTGTCGCCGATCACCGGCGCCCCGGCCAGGCCCTGGTCGGCCAGCGCGCCCAGCTTGACCGGCTCGTCCACCTTCTTCTCCGGGTCGGCGAACGGCCTGCCGGACACGCCGGCCTGGCCGCCCTTGGCCAGGTGGGCGATCTGCACGGTCTCCTGGACGCCGGGCCCCGGCCGGCCGAGGAAGCCGGCCACGTTGGTCGGCGAGCCCTCCTGCTCGGGCACCTTGTCGGCGAGCGGCGCGGTCGGCATGCCGACGCTGCCGGCGGCGGGCGTGAGCGGGATCAGCACGGCGGGGGTGTCGGGGGTCTTGCCGGCCTTGATGCACTTGTACTTCAGGCCCTGGCCGGGCGGCGAGACGTTGGTGAACACCGTGATGTCGGTGGTCACGTCGATGATGCAGGTGGCGGTGCTGGTCTTGGGCGGGTAGCACTCCTGCAGGTGGTGGTCGAGCAGGTCGTCCTTGAGCTTGTGCTTCTGGTAGTCGAGCGGGATCTTCACCTTGTGGTGCTCGGCGAAGATCTTGTTGGCGGCGTAGACGGCGACGTCGTTCGGGTTGACGGCGTTGCGCCTGAGCGTGACGACGTCGCCCTCGGGGTTGACCACGGTCCCCGTGCCCGACGCGAACGGGATGTCGTAGGAGCGCTCCACGTGTTTCAGCTCGCCGATGTGGTCGAGCAGGGTGATCTCCACATGGGACACCGCCTCCACCCGCACCACGGCCGGCGTCACCAGGTCGGTGATGCCGCTGGGATGGTTGTGGGCCGCGGCGGGGAGAGCCGCGGGGATCGCGAGCAGCACGAGCGCCGCCGCCACGCTGCCCGCCAGAGCTGTGATGCGCGCCATCTTGGCTCCAAACACTGAATAGGTCCAGGTTCCCAATCAGATGCCGTAAGTCAATAGATCGATACATAGACAAGCGCTTGCTCGGGGACTTACCGTACCGGGATGGCGTTCGCGATCGGCGTCGACGTCGGCGGCACCTTCACCGACGTGGTCCTGAGCGGCCCCGGCGGGGTCACCGCCGTGGCCAAGTGTCTGAGCACCCACGACGACCCCATCGCGGGCATACTCACCGGCGTTACTCGCGCGCTCGGATCCGTGGACCCCGCCCGGGTCACCCGGGTCGTGCACGCCACCACGCTGGCGACCAACGCAGTGCTCGAACGCACCGGCGCGCGGGTGGCGTTCGTGACCACCCGCGGCTTCCGCGCCGCCGTCCCGCTCGGCCGCTACGCCCGCGTGGAGGAGGACCGGTACGACCTGCGCTTCACGCCGCCCCCTCCCCCGGTCGCGCCCGGCGACTGCTTCGAGGTGGACGAGCGCGTCTCGGCCCGCGGCGCCGTGCTCACCCCGCTGGACCCCGGCTCGGTACGGCGGGCCGCGGCGGAGATCGCCCGGCGCGGCATCACCTCGGCGGCCGTCTGCCTGCTGCACTCCTACGCCGAGCCCGCCCACGAACGGCGGGCCGCGGCGATCCTGCGCGAGCACGTGCCGCACGTGGTGGCCTCCTGCGAGATCTGGCCCGAGATCCGCGAGTACGAGCGCGCCACCACCACCATCATGTCCGCCTACATCGGCCCCCTGATGACCTCCTACCTGTCGCGCCTGCGCGAGCGCCTGGCCGCGATCGGGATCGACGCGCCCGTGCACGTCATGGAGTCCGGCGGCGGGGTCGTCTCGGCCGAGCTGGCGGCCCGGCGCGCGGTGTCCACCATCGAGTCGGGCCCGGCCGCCGGGGTGCTGGCGGCGGCGGGGACCGGGCTGCCGGACGTGATCTCGTTCGACATGGGCGGCACGACGGCCAAGGCGTGCGTGGTGCGCGGGGGACGCCCGGAGATCACCCACGAGTTCCACGTGGGCGGCAAGGGCAGCTTCGGCGGGCGGCGCGCGGGCACCGGCGTGCCGATCAAGACGCCGGCCATCGACCTGGCCGAGGTCGGCGCGGGCGGGGGCAGCGTCGCGTGGCTGGACCCGGCGGGCGCGCTGCGCGTCGGGCCCCGGTCGGCGGGCTCCTCCCCCGGTCCCGCCTGCTACGGGCTCGGCGGCGGCGAGCCGACGGTCACCGACGCCGACCTCGTGCTCGGCTACCTCTCCTCGGCCTCGATGCCGCTGTCGGCGCCGCTCGCGGCCAAGGCCGTGGACCGGCTGGCCGGGCCGCTCGGAGTGTCGCGGGAGGAGGCGGCGCACGCCGTGCACGAGATCGTCAACGCCTCGATGGCCGCGGCCGTGCACGTGGTGACGGTCCAGCGCGGGATCGACCCGCGGGGGTTCGCGCTGGTGGCGTTCGGCGGCGCGGGGCCGATGCACGCGGCCGGGGTGGCGCGGCGGTTCGGGATCGCGACGGTGGTGGTGCCCGCGTACTGCGGGGTGGCCTCGGCGGCCGGGCTGCTGGCGGGGGCGCTCTCGACGGACCGGGTGTTGTCGCGGCTGGACGCGGCCGACCCGGAGGAGGTCTTCGCCGCGCTGGTCGCCGAGGCCGCCGCCGATCTGGGCGTCGCCCGGGTGCGGGTGGCCCGGTCGGTGGACGTGCGCTTCAAGGGGCAGTCGCACGACCTGACCGTGGACTGGGCGGAGTCGCGGGAGGAGCTGGCGTCACGATTCTTCGCGAAATATGCCCAGGTGTATGGGATTGTCCAGCAAGGAGAGATCGAGCTGGTCAGCTACCGCGTCCGCGTCCGCGTCACCGACGCCGCCGCGCCCGCCCCCGCCGCCGCGCCAGCCGGGCCTGACTCGCCAGGCGGCGGTGCGGAGGGCCGCAGGAGGGCGTACTTCCCCGAGGCCGGGGGGTGGCTCGACGTCCCCGTGCACACCCGGCGGACGCTCGACCGGGTGCGCGGCCCGGCGATCGTCGAGGACGCCGAGTCCACGATCGTCGTCCCGCCCGGCTGGCGGGCCGCGGCCGGCCCGTTGGGCGCCGTGCGCCTGACCCTGGAGGGTGCGCGGTGAACGACGCGCTGACCGCCGAGGTGCTGAGGAACGCGCTGGTCGTGGCCGCCGAGGAGGCCAGCATCGTGGTGGTGCGGTCGGCGTACTCGACGTTCATCGTGGAGGGCTCCGACGCCTCGGCGGCGATCCTGGACGCCGGGGGCCGCCTGGTCGCGCAGTCCATGGCGACCACGCTGATGAACAGCATGGCCCTGAAGGCCGCGCTGCCCGAACTGCTGAAGGACGTCCCGCCGCACACCATGCGGCCCGGCGAGGCGTACGCGCTCAACGACGCCTACCGGGGCGGCGTGCACACCAACGACCTGCTGGTCTACCGGCCGGTGTTCGCCGGCGGGGTCCCGGCGTACTTCACCGCCACCATGATCCACGTCTCCGACCTGGGCGGGCTGTCGGCCGGCGGGATGGCGCCGCTGGCCACCGACATCTTCCTCGAAGGGCTCCAGCTCCCGCCGGTCCGCCTGGCCACCCGGGACGGCCTGGAACCGGCCGTGGAGGCCGTCCTGCGGGCCAACAGCCGCACGCCCGACAAGGTCATGGGCGACGTACGGGCACTGGTGGCCGGGACGGCGGTGGCCGCCGCCCGCGTGGAGGCCCTGATGGCCGAGTACGGCGTGGCGGGCCTGGCCGCGGGCGTCGAGGGCTACCTGGACCACACCGAGACCAGGACCCGCGCGGCGCTGGCGGAGCTGCCCCGGGGGCGGTTCGAGGCGTCGTACCCGATCGACGACGACGGGGTGCGGCCGGGGGTGGCGCACCACGTACGGGTCGCCGTCACGCTCGGCGGGGACGCGGCCGTCCTCGACTTCACCGGCACCGGGCCGCAGGTGCCCGCCGCGATCAACGCCTCGGCGTCGCAGTCGCTGGCGGCGGCCGTCTTCGCGGTGCGCTGCTTCCTGGACCCGACGATCCCGATGAACGACGGCTGCCTGCGCGCGATCGAGGTCGTCCTGCCGGAGGGCTCCCTGCTGAACGCCCGTTCCCCCTATCCGTGCGGCGGCCGGTACGTCCCCATCTACGCCGCCATGGAAGCGGTGTTCCAGGCGATGTCGGACGCGATGCCGGACCGTGCGATCGCGGCCAGCGGGATCCTCCAGCCGTTCTCGATCGCCGCGGTGGGGGCGCCGTACTGGATCCACCTGTCCTACGACTTCGGCGGGGTGGGCGCCCGGCAGGGGCTGGACGGGCCGGACGCGACGGGCGTGCACTTCGGCATCGGCCGCAACTCGGTGCCGCAGGCCGAGCCGGTGGAGAGCCGCTGCCCGCTGATCGTGGAGTCGGTCGAGACGATCGCCGACTCCGGTGGGCCCGGCCGCTTCCGGGGCGGGCTCGGCTCGCGTACCGTCTACCGCTTCCTGGCCGACTGCCACGTCACCACCCGCGGCGACCGCCTCCGCCTCCCGCCCCCGGGCCGGGACGGCGGCCTGCCGGGCAGGGTGGGCGGCTTCCACAGGCGCCACCTGGACGGGCGGGTGGAACGCCTGGCCTCGAAGGTCAACAACGTGCGGTTCGCGGCGGGCGAGGCGTTCATCGTGGAGACCACGGGCGGCGGCGGCCTCGGCCCCCCGTCGGAAAGGGACCCGGCGGCGATCCTGGCCGACCTGGAGTCCGGCCACATCACCGCCGAAGGTGCCGCGACCGACTACGGCTTCGACCCTCGCGGGGCGACCAGGACGGCCGGGTCGAAGCTCACCGGATAGGGCGCCGAGAGACTGACCGTGGTGCCCGCCTCATACGCGACCGGGCCCTTGTAGGAGTCTTCGTCGAGCTCGTAGACGTAAAGCGTCGGCCCCTCATCAGGCTCAACGCGCCAGTAGACGGGGATTCCGGCTGCCGCGTAGGCCGCCGCCTTGGTGGTCCTGTCGAAGGCCCGGGTGCCGGGGCTGACCACCTCCACTGCCAGCAGCAGGTCGCTGGGGGCGAACATGAGCGACACCGACTCGCACGCCTTCTCCGGCACGACGGCGAGGTCGGGGATGTAGAAGTCCTTCTCGCCGGGACGCACGTTGACAGTCGTCAACGCCTCCAGCCCGAGGGGGGCCGCGTCGTCGAGGATCACCAGTAGCCGAGAGATCACTCGCTGGTGCAGGGGGGTGGGGGCAGGGCTCACTACTAGGCTCCCGTTGAAGAGCTCGTAGCGGTTCCCGTCGTCGGGGAACCTGAGCAGGTCGTCGACTGTGAACGGCGGCGCGCCGGGAAGAACGGTGCGCCTCGTCGTCGGTTCGATCGCCAATGCGGTCACCCATTCAGTATCGGGAGTCACGCCCTTGTCCACATGCTACTTCCCCCAAAATGGTCACCTGTAGTCACCAGGCCGCCACGCCTCGGCGCCGCGGCGGACGGCGGTGTGGACGGCGCGGGCCGCGCGGGCGCCCCACTCCGAGCGGGGGCCGCCGAAGAGCTGTTCGGGGCCGTCCTGCGGGACGACCACGCAGACGGCGTCCGAGGCGGTGCCCGTGCAGGGGTAGCCGGCCTCGATCAGCGCCTGGCTCTTGGCCTCGGTGACCGTCATGACCAGGTTCACCAGGGCGGCGTCCGTCATGGCGACGGGCAGGACGGTCACGATGTTGACGGTGCCCGCCCGCATGGGGGCGAGCTCGGGGTCGGCGGCGCCATCAGGGGCGGCGGCCCAGGTGGGGACGCGCAGCCCGACGGTGGCCACGGCCTCCGCTCCCCCGTCGGCGGCCCGCACGTACCGGTCGACGGAGGCGGCGGTCAGCATGCCGACGCCGGGGCCGGGCGGGCCCAGCTCGACCAGGTGGTCCACCGGGTCCATCCGCGCGTAACCGGCCACGACCTGGGCGTTCAGCACCCATTCGCGGGGGCCGATGCCGCCGCCGAGCATGGCCGAGGAGATCATGCGGAAGCCGGGGCCGAACTCCCACAGCAGGGACCCCAGCCGGGTCCCCTCCTCCACGCGATAGGTCAGCTGCACGTCCCACCTCGCACCAGGTGCACCACGGGCCGCCCGTCGGGGCCCGGCTCGATCTTGACACGGGCGTCGAAGTGCCGTCCGATCAGCGCCTCGGTGAGCACCTGTTCGGGGCGGCCCGTGGCGGCGGCGTGGCCGTCGGCCAGCAGCATCAGGGAGTCGGCGTACAGGCCGGCGACGGTCAGGTCGTGCAGCGTGGTGACGACGGTCAGGCCGTCGGCGCGCCGCAGGCGGTCGACCAGTTCCAGCACCTGCTGCTGGTGGCCGAGGTCGAGCGCGGTGGTGGGCTCGTCGAGCAGCAGCACGGGGGCCTGCTGGGCCAGCGCCCTGGCCAGCACGACGCGCTGGCGCTCGCCGCCGGACAGCTCGCCGACGCGGCGTCCGGCGAAGGAGGTCAGGTCCAGCCGGTCCAGCACGGACGCGGTCACCTCGCGGTCGTGCCGGCTCTCCCGTCCCAGGTAGGGGATGTACGGCGTGCGCCCCAGCAGGGCGTAGTCGAAGACCGTCATGTCGGGCGGCAGGGCGGGCGTCTGCGGGGCGTAGGCCAGCAGCCTGGCGCGCTCGCGGGGCTTGAGCGCGGCGAGCGGGCGCTCGTCGAGCACGACCTCGCCCCGCTGCGGGACGATCGCGCCCATGACGGTCTTGAGCAGCGTGGACTTGCCCGCGCCGTTGGGCCCGATGATCGCCAGCCACTCGCCGCGCCGCACGTGCGCGTCGACGCCGGTCAGCACGTCGCGCTCGCCCAGGCGCACCGACAGGCCCCGTACGCCGATCACGTGGCCACCCGCCTGGTCATGCGCAGGACGCCGACGAAGAACGGCGCCCCGACGAACATCGTGACGACCCCGATGGGCAGCTCGGCCGGTGCGATCACGGTACGGGCGATGAGGTCGGCCGCCACCAGGAAGGCCGCGCCGCCGATCAGCGACAGCGGCAGCACGATCCGGTACGAGCCGCCCGCCAGCCGCCGGACGACGTGCGGCACGACCACGCCGACGAACCCGATGAGCCCGCTGACCGCGACGGCCGACGCGGTGGCCAGGGAGGCGGCCACGAGGACGGTCAGGCGTACCCGGCCGGCCCGTACGCCGAGGCTGCCGGCCTCCTCGTCGCCGACGCTGAGCACGTCCAGCATCCGGCCGTGCAGCAGGAGCAGGACGGAGGAGACCGCGGCGTACGGCAGCACCAGCAGGAGCTGGTCCCATCCGCCGCCGACGTCGCCGAGGATCCAGGAGTAGATGCGCTCCAGCTCCTCGACCTTGAGCTGCTGGACGAACGTCTGGATCGCGGTCAGGAACGACGTGACCGCCACCCCGGCCAGCACCAGGGTCGCGGTGCCGCCGCCGGTGCCGCCGGAGCGGCCGGCCGCGTTGCCCAGCGTGTACGCCAGGAACACCCCGCCCACCGCCCCGGCGAAGGCGGCGACGGGGATGCTGGCGCTCGCGCCGGGCAGCAGCACGATGGCCAGCGTCGTGGCCAGCCCGGCGCCGGAGGCGGCCCCCAGCAGGTACGGGTCGGCCAGCGGGTTGCGGAACACGCCCTGGTACCCGGCGCCGGCCATGGCCAGCAGGCCGCCCACGACCGCGGCGACGAGCACCCTCGGCAGGCGCAGCTCGTACAGCAGGCCCTGCTCGACCGGCGCGAGGCCCGAGTCGGCCGAGACGAACGGCAACCAGTCCGCCACCTGGAGGACCACCTGCCACGGCGAGATGTCCGCCGCGCCGCCGAGCAGCCCGGCGACCATCGTGAGGGCCAGCACGGCGAGGGCGCCCGCCACCCAGACGGGACGCGCCCTCGACGGCTGCGCCTTGCCTGTCACGCTCAGCCCGCGCCGCCGGCCTTGGCCACGGCCGCGCCGATCGCCTGGGCCAGGTCCACGACGCGCGGGCCCCAGCGGGAGGCGAGGTCGTCGTCGAGCTGGACCACCTGGTCGTTCTTGACGGCCGAGAGGTTCTTCCAGCCGGGCCGCTTGACCAGCGTCTCCTTGCTCTGCTGGCAGCACTTGACGTCGGCCAGGAAGATCAGCGCGGGGTCGGCCTGGGCGACGAACTCGGCCGACAGCTTGGGGTAGCCGCCCGCCGCGTCCGGGGCCTGGTCGGCGATGTTGGTCAGCCCGAACATGGCGTAGACCTGGCCGATGAACGTCTTGGACGTGGCGGCGTACGGCGTCTGGTCGAGCTCGTGGTAGTAGGTGAGCTTCTTGTCCTTGGGGGCGTCGGCGGCCAGCTTGGCCATGGCCGCCTTCATGCCGGAGACGACCTCGTCGGCCTTGGCCTTGTTGCCGGTGGCCGCGCCGATCTCGCTGATCTCCTCGTACGCCTCCTCCAGCCCGGTCGCGGCCGGTTCGAGCAGGACGGGGACGTTCACCTTGGCCAGCTCGGCGACGATCTTGTCCTGGTCGTTGGAGAGGATGACCAGGTCGGGCTTCTTGGCGATGATCGCCTCGACGTTCGGCTTGAAGCCGGACAGGTCGCTCTTGGGCGCCTCCGGCGGGTAGTTCGACTGGTCGTCCACCGCGACGACCTGCGGGCCGGCGCCGACCGCGAACAGCGTCTCGGTGTGGGTGGCCGAGAGCGAGACGATGCGCTCGGGCTTCTTGGCGAGGGTGACCTTGCCGTTGCCCGCCTCGACGGTGACCGGGAAGTCCCCGGTGCTCGCCGCGGTGGTGGCGGGGGGCTGGCGGGGGGGTTGGAGGGGGCGACGTTGGCGCCGGTCTGGCCACATCCGGCCAGGACGAGCGTTCCCAGCAGCGCGCCCGCGAAGGCCGTGCGTACGGGCCTCACGAGTAGTCCTTTCACACTGTCGGAACCGAGAGACCCGCGTTGAGCGACGGATCACCCTTTTCCACGAGGGTTGATGACGTCGGCGCAGAGGCAGGCGACCTGGCTATGACAGTTGCGGGACAGCGCCGGATTCGCACCGGACTTCGCTGCAGCACTGCGCGTCGGACAAACGTTATCAATGCCCCAGAAGTCCTCGACGTCAAGGGGGCGCGGGCCCCCGCGTCGAAGCTGTGGGTCAGGCGGCGAGCTGCGCCTCCGCGGCGGCGATGACCTCCTGGAGGCGCAGGCCGTGCGCCGCGTCCAGCGGGTGGCCGCCGCCGCGCCGGACGGTCTGGGCGAACTCCTCGGCCACGACCTCCAAGGGGTCCTCGTCGCCGGGCAGCAGGACGGCGTTGCCGGTCCTGCCGTACACCTCGAAGGTCGAGGGCGGCAGGTCGCCGACGGCCGCCATGCACAGGGACGCCTCGCTGACCGCGCCGCCCTCGTGCTCCAGCAGCAGGCCGGTCCAGCCGAGCGGGTTGCCGTGCGCGCGCACGCCGACGATCCGGCCGAGCGCGGCGTCGAGCAGGTCGATCACGTGCGGGCCGACGTCCAGCAGGGCGCCGCGCTCCAGCCGCCACGGGGTGGCGAACGGGTTGCCGCCGAGCAGGGCGCCGGAGATGTTGGCGGCGTGCCCGCCGAACGGCTGGATCTCGGCGCAGCGGGCCAGGAACGTGCGGGTCGGGGTGGCGTAGCGCAGGGTGAGCATCATCTGCGAGGGCACGCCCGTCTCCGCCACGGCCTCGGCCACGCGCATGGCCCCCTCGACGGAGTCGGCGAGCGGCTTCTCCAGCAGCAACGCCTTGCCCGCGTGGGCGGCGCGGACGGCCAGCTCGGCCTGCACACCGGGCGGCACGCAGAACGCCACGGCCTCGCAGGCGTCGAACAGCTCCTCGACCCGCTCGTACACGGGGGCGCCGAGCCTGGCGGCCTGCTCGGGGCGGCGGGCCCAGACGCCGGCGAGCCGGGTGTGGGGACCTCTGGCCAGCATCGGCGCGTGCGCCATCTCCGCCCAGGGCCCTGCCCCGATCAGCCCGACCGCGACCGGCTCCATCCGTCCCCCTTAGTCCGCTTTTCTCCAGACCTTAGATCCCTCGTCCGGGCTCCCGTCCACCGCCCCCTCCGGTCAGGCGCGGGAGCGGTGGATGGCGTGTTCCGGGCGGTGGACGAGGGTGCCGCCGTCGAGGGCGATGGTCTGGCCGGTGATGCAGCGGGACTCGGCCGAGGCCAGGAAGCCGACCAGGTCCGCCACGTCGTCGGGGGCGCAGGGCCAGGGCAGGAGGCGTTCGGCGGCCTTGTCGGCCAGCTGCTCCGGGGTGAGGGCCCGCTCGGCGGCGGCGGTCATGACCAGCGCGGGGGCGACGGCGTTGCAGCGGATGCCGCGAGCGCCGTACATGGTGGCGACGTAGCGGGTGAAGCCGACCAGGGCCGCCTTCGAGGTGCCGTACGCGGCGTGGTCCACGTCGCCGGTCAGGCCCGACACCGAGGACGTCAGGACGATCGCGCCGCCGTCGCGCATCACCGGCACGACGTGCTTGACCAGCAGCATCGCGCCACGCAGGTTGACCTCCATCGTGCGGTCCCAGACGGCGGCGTCCATGGCGGTCAGGTCGCCGTCGCGGCCGTAGACGTCGCGGTCGAGGCAGGCGGCGTTGGAGTGCAGCACGTCCACCCGGCCGAAGGCGGCCACCAGCGCGGCCACCGACTCCTCCACCTGCTTCTCGTCCGACACGTCGCAGGTCAGCGCCATGGCGGCGCCGCCCCGGGCGCGTACGGCGGCGGCGGTGGCCCGGGCCGGGGCCGCGCGCAGGTCGAGCACGCCCACCCGGGCGCCCTCGGCGGCCAGCCGGGCCGCGCACGCCGCGCCGATGCCGGACCCCGCCCCCGTCACCAGCGCCACCCGCCCGCCGAACCGCCCGTCGGGGGTACCCGCTGTCACCACTCCACCTCCAGCGCGCTCAGCCCGCGGCCCACCAGCGACCTGCGGTAGGCGACGGGCGCGTCCGGGGCGAGCCGCAGGCCGGGCAGGCGGCGCCCGAGGACGTCGAGCGCGGTGCGCAGTTGCAGGCGGCCGAGCGCCGCGCCGACGCAGAAGTGGATGCCGTACCCGAAGACCAGGTGGTCGGCGGCGTTGGGACGGTCGATCAGGAACCGTTCCGGGTCGGGGAAGACGGTCTCGTCGTGCCCGGCGGAGTCGGTGGACAGCAGGACGAGCGAGCCCGCCGGGATCGTCACGCCGTGCAGGACGACGTCCTGGACGGCGTGGCGGAAGGAGCCCAGCGAGGCGCCGTCGATCCGCATGCACTCCTCGACCGCCCCCGGGATCGACGCAGGGGCCACCGGCCAGGCGTCCTCGCGCAGCAGCCGCAGGACGCTGTTGCCGAGCTGGTTCGGGACGGTGTCGTTGCCGCCGAGCAGGATCGTGGAGATCAGCTCGACGACCTCCCGATGGCTCAGCTCGTCGCCGATCAGCGAGGTCATCAGGGACGTGAAGTCGTCCCGCGGGTCCTTGGCGCGGGCGGCCACCAGGCGGTCGACGTAGTCGAGGTAGGCCAGGAAGCTGTCGGCCAGCTCCAGCTGGCGGGCGGGCGGCTGCGGCGACAGGAACAGCATGAACCAGTCCTTGACGTGCGCCTGGACGAACGCCTCGTCGGCCTCGGGCACGCCGATGAAGCGGGCGGTCAGCTTGACCGACGGCTCGTGCCCGATCTCGGCGACGAAGTCGGCCCGGCCCCTCGGGGCGATCCGGTCGAGGACGTCCTCGTTCAGCCGCCGGAAACGCTCCTCCATGGCGGCGACGGCCCGCGGCGTGAAGGCGCGGGAGACCGAGCGGCGCAGCCGGGTGTGGTCGGGCGGGTCCACGTTGGCCACGAAGCTGGACAGGAACGAGCCGTGCTCGCCCAGCTTGGCGCGGGTCTGGGGGGTGAGGCTGCGGGAGATCGTCAGCGACCCCTCGGAGGAGAAGCGGGCCGGGTCGCCGTACGCGGCGCGCACGTCGGCGTGGCGGGTCAGCACGTACGCGCCCAGGCGCTCGCTGCGGAACACCGGCTGTCCGGCGCGCAGGCGGCGCAGGAAGTCGTACGGCGCGGCGACGTGCCAGTCGGCGGCGACGTCGAAGTCCTCGGCCGGCGCGGGGGTCGTCGCGGGGGTCATCGCAGGATCCTCCTGGGGTTGTCGACGAGCATCTGGTGGAGCTGGTCGCCGGTGACGCCGCGGCTGCGCAGTTCGGGCACGACGTCGCGGGAGATGTGCAGGAGGTGGTAGTTCGGGTGGCGACGCCGTACGACGTCGGGGTCGAACCGGTCGTTGAAACAGTACGAATCGTGACCTAGCACCATTTTTCCGGCGTGGCCGCGTTCGCACATCGCCGCCACCACCGCCACCCGGTCCTCGAACGAGCTGATCGTCTCGATGCCGAACCGGTCCATGCCCAGGTAGGAGCCGCCCGCCACCAGTTCCTCCAGGTACGCCAGGTCCGTCGAGTCGCCCGCGTGCCCGATCACCACCCGTTCCAGGTCCACGCCGAGCGAGCCGAGCAGCCGCTGCTGCTCCAGCCCGCCCCTGGAGGCGCTGTGGGAGTGCGTGGTGATCGGCGCGCCGGTGGCCAGGTGGGCCTCGGCCACGGCCCGGAACACCCGCTCGCACCCCTTGGTCATGCCGAGGTGGTCGGAGGCGCACTTCAGCATGGCCGCCTTCACCCCGGTCCGCCCGATCCCCTCGGCGATGTCACGGACGAAGAACTCGGCCAGCCGGTCCGGCCCGCCGAACAGCGACCCCGGCCCCCGGTTCCCGAAGTACGGCGGCAGCGCGTCGTAGGTGTAGAGCCCGGTGGCGGCCACGATGTTCACGGACGTCAGCTCGGCCACCCGCTGGACGGCCGGGACGTACCGGCCGAGCCCGACGACGGTCAGGTCGACGATGGTGTCGATCCCCTCGGCCTTGAGCGCGTCGAGCTTGGCCGCCGCCTCCCGCGCCCGCCGCTCCAGGTCCCAGCCCTCGGGGACGTCCGGCCAGTTCCACAGGATCTCCGGGCTGAGCCCGAACACGTGCTCGTGCATCAGCGTCGCCCCGAGGTCGGCGACCGGCCCCGTCACGGTCTCAGGCACGGGAACCTCTCGTGCTCGAAGGGCCGGTTGACCTCCAGGCCGAGCCCGTCGGTCTGCCGGTACGGCAGCCCGGTGTAGAGGGCGTCGGCGTCGAAGTAGGTGACGGTGAACGACAGGCGGGCGGCGTCGCGCCTGTTGGCGGGCGCGCCGTGCACGGTGAGCGCGTGGTGCACGGTGGCGTCCCCGGCTTTGAGGTCGAGCGGCGGCGACAGCTCCAGCTGCGCGATCCAGGGATGCTGGCTGAGCTGGTCGTCCCCGGCGCGGGTGAAGCTGCGCCCGAGCAGGCCGCAGCGGTGGGAGCCGCTGTAGAAGCGCAGCGACCCCATGTCGGCGGGCACGTCGGCCAGCGCCAGCCACACGGTCAGCATGGCCGAGCGGTCCATGGGCATCCACGGGAAGTCCTGGTGGAACTCGGTGGCGCCGTGCTCGCCCGGCTCCTTGACCAGCAGGTTGGTGACCTGCACGCGCACGGCCCGCACCCCGCCCAGCAGCCGTACGGCGTTGCGGCCCATGGCCGGGCTGGTGCTCAGCGCGCCGAACAGCTCGTCCTCGGCGGCGACGTCGCGGGACTGCCCGAAGGCCCGGTCGACCGGCGTGTTCCCGGCCCGGCTGCGCGACCGCAGGCGCTCGCGGGCCCGTTCGCGCAGCTCGCCGACCGTGTCCGGGGCGACCAGCCGGTCCAGGCGGACCCAGCCGTGCTCGCCGAAGAACGCCACCTCGTCGTCCGTCGCCTGGCGTACCGGGATCTCCATGGCCACCAGTGTGCCACTCCAAGCAAGCGCTTGGTAAGATCCTGGACGAGGAGGCTGCCGTGCGACGGTTCAGGTTCGGTGCGGTGCTGCGCGAGGCGCGGTCCGGCAAGGAGTGGGCCGAGCGGGCCAGGCGGCTGGAGGCGTCCGGCTTCGACGTGCTGCTGGTGCCCGACCACCTGGTCGGCCCGCGCTTCGCGCCCGTCGCGGCGCTGACGGCGGCGGCCTGCGCCACCACCCGGCTGCGCGTCGGCACGCTGGTGTTCGCCAACGACTTCCGGCACCCTGCCGTGCTGGCCAAGGAGGCCGCCACCCTGGACCTGCTCTCCGGCGGACGCCTGGAGCTGGGCCTCGGCACCGGTTGGATGGCCGACGAGTACGAACGGGCCGGGCTGCGGCTGGACCCGCCCGGCGTGCGCATCGACCGGCTGCGCGAGGCCCTGGAGGTGATCAGGGGCCTGTGGGGCGACGGCCCGCTGACCTACGAGGGCGCGCACTACCGCCTGGCCGGGCTGGAACAGGAGCCCCGGCCGGTGCAGCGCCCGCACCCGCCGATCCTGCTGGGCGGCGGCGGCCCCCGCATGCTGGCCCTGGCCGCCGAGCACGCCGACATCGTCAACCTCGGCACCCGCGTCAAACCGGACGGCACCGGCCCCGACCCGCGCGACGCCGGGCCGGAGGCGTTCCTCGCCAAGCTGGCGCTGCTGCGGCGGAGCCCCCGCCACCACCTGCTGGAGATCGGCACCAGCGTGATGCAGGTGGGCGAGCGCAAGCCGGAGGAGTCGTGGAGCGCCGCCGACAGCTCGGGGCTCGGCGACACGCCGCAGGTGCTGCTCGGCACCCGCCGCGACATCGCGGACCAGCTGCGCCACTGGCGCGACGCGCACGGCGTCTCCTACTTCGTGCTGCACCACGAGCGCGACCTGGCCGCCTTCACCCCTGTCGTCGAGGAGCTGGCGGCTCTGCCGGATGATGGACCTCATGGATGAGATGTTGTTGCTGAGGCACGGAGCCACCGAATGGAGCACGGCCGGCCGGCACACCGGCCGTACCGACCTGCCCTTGACACCCGACGGGGAGGACCAGGCCAGGGCGCTGGCGCCGCTGGTCAAGGAGTCCGCGTTCGGGCTGGCGCTGGTCTCCCCCGCGCAGCGGGCCCGCCGTACGGCGGAGCTGGCCGGTTTGACGGACTACGAGGTCGACCCCGACCTGTGGGAGTGGGACTACGGCAGCTACGAGGGCATCACCACGCCGGACATCAGGAAGACCCGGCCCGGCTGGTACCTGTGGCGTGACGGCGTGATCCCCGGCGACGCCGAGCATCCCGGCGAGAGCGCCGCCGAGGTGGCCGCGCGCGCCGACCGGGTGATCGAGCGGGCCCGCGGGGCCGAGGGGCGGGTCGTGCTGGTGGCGCACGGCCATTTCCTGCGCGTGCTGGCCGCCCGCTGGCTCGGCCTCGACCCGGCGGACGGCCGGCTGCTGAGGCTCGACACCGGCACCTACTCCCGGCTCGGCTTCGAGCACGCCGAACCGGTGCTGCTGAGCTGGAACTCGCCGGTGGCCTGAGAAGGGCTCGTCAGTCGCAGCCGAGGGTGGCGGCGGCGCGGATCAGGTCGCGGACCAGGTCGCGGTCGCCCTCCGACGCGTGCGGGAAGGCGTCCGGGGGCCACCGGCCGGCCACCAGGCGGCAGAAGTCCACCGCGCCGGCCGAGATCAGCCCGGCGTCCCGGCCCGGGGTGCGCGAGAGCGGGACCGCCCACGTGCCGCCTCCGGGCCCGGTCAGCACGACGGTGACCGAGACGTCGCGGCGCGGCCCCCGCAGCGCCCGGGGCAGCAGCGCCAGGCCGAACTCGGCGATCAGGCGCACGTGCCCGGCACGCGGCGGCGCGGGCGGGCGGCCGGTCGCGGCCCTGATGTCGTCGGCGTGCGTCCAGGTCTCGAACGTGCGCTGGACCAGGGCCTGGCGCAGCGGCGCGCGGGCCGGACGCACCCCCGCCAGCGCCACCTCGACCCCGAGCAGCACCTCCCCGGCCCTGGAGAGCCGTTCCAGCAACGCCCCGGCCTGCTCCCGCCAGCGCCGGTGCTCCCGGGCCGCGCCCGCGCCGGGCAGGCCCATGAAGGACGCCACGGTGGCGTCGTTGGCGGCCAGGTGCCCGACCAGGTCACGGACCGTGCCGTGCCGGGCGATCGGGGCGTCCCATTGGGGCGGGCTCAGCTCGGCGAGCAGGTCGTCCATGAGCGCCACCTGCTCGGCGTACGGCACGGTCACGGACGCCACGCCCCCGGCGGCGGGCGCGCGCCGGCGGCGGGCTCCCGACAGCACGGCCGCGCGCAGCCCCGGCGGCGGCCCCACGGGCGCGACGGCGGTGCCGTGTTCCGGGTGTGCGGCGAGGAGGTCGCCCTCATCCTCGCCATAGAGGTACGGGTCCGTCATGGCTGCCTCCGCAGCCGACGCTAACCCGGCCGCGGTTCCCGCGCCAGACGGCTGCCGGGAAACGGCGCGAGCAGGGTCTCGCGCCAGGGGCCTTCGAGATAGCCGCGGGCCCGCCTGCCCCAGTCGAGCAGCCGGGAATCGGGCGGGACCTCGTCGTCGAGCCCGAGGGCGGCGTCGCGGGCCCGCTGGGTGGCCAGGTGGTCCTCCAGCGAGACGGCCCACATGGTGACGGCCTCGGTGTCGCAGAACAGCACCTCGTACAGGCCGGTCAGGGTGTGGCCGTGCTCGGCCAGCAGCGGGGCGCGCTCGGTGCGGACGGCCTCCAGGTAGTCCAGCGCGGCCCCGGGTCGGACGCGGGCGCTCTCGAACAGGTAGAACTCGGCGGCGGGCGCCTCGGCGAGCGGCGGGCAGCCCGGCGCGGCGCCGAGCGGCCTGGAGAAGGCGGAGAAGCGCAGGTCGTCGATGTCGGACAGGAACAGGCGCTCGTCCACGCCCTGGTAGATGCCCATCATCTGGCGCCAGCCGCCGTCCCACCCGCCGTGGCAGTCCCACAGCGTGACGGCCTTGAACTGGGGGTGGCCGGTGATGCCCACGGCGTAGAAGGCGCCGACGAGGTCGATCTCGCGCGACCTGATGGACATGCCGGCGGTCAGGGCGGGCTCGGCGCGGCTCTCGTCCTCGCGTTTGTAGCGGGTCAGCCAGGTCAGGTACTCCAGCGGACGCCTGGAGTTCATCGGCCGGAAGTCGACCTCTTCGAGCAGGTGGATCGCGCGCCGCACCACGCCTCCTCTACCAAGCATTTGCTTGGCACGAGGATAGCGATCAGGTCAGCGCCTGGGAAGGCCGCGGCCCCCTGCCGGTCAGCCACTCCAGCACCCGGCGGTGCCCGGAGGCGGCGTCCTCGAAGTGGCCCCAGTGCCAGTAGCGCGGCTGGTCGCGCAGGCCGGTCACCCAGGTGCGGTAGGAGATGGCGGCGCCCGCGGGCGCCACGCCGTACGTGCGGACCACGACCTTGCCGCCCGGCGCGAGCAGCACGTCGTCGGCGATCGGGTACAGATTCATCCGGTCGAGCATGTCCGACATCCTGACCGGCGGAAAGTCCCCGCCGGTTACGCCACCGGCGCGCCCCCGTTAAGGGAGCGCGCCGGAGGTGAACAGGCTGTTACACGAGAAGGCCGTCGAACTCGCCGTCCTTCGCGCCGAGCACCAGGGCCCGGATCTCGTCGCGGGTATAGATGAGAGCAGGACCGTCGGGGAAGCGCGAGTTGCGGACCGCGATCCCTCCGTCGGGAAGCTTCGCGAGCTCCACGCAGTTGCCCTGCGAGTTGCTGTAGCGGCTCTTGCGCCAGGCGACCTGGGTGAGGTCGGCCGCGGGCATGCCGTTATAGGTGTGGTTCATCTACATCTTTCTGAGAAGACCGCCGATGAGCTCGACGGTGCCCCCTGGCGTGGTGCTTTCCACGCACAGTTGCTCCATGGCGGTGAGGTACGGGTCGATGTCCTCACGCTTGTCCAGGTACAGGGCACCCCAGAGCTGCTCGACGTAGACAACGTCCGACAAGTCGGATTCGGGAAACCGCAAGATGCTGAACGCGCCCCCCTCGGCGGCGTGCTTGCCGAACCTGAACGGCATCACCTGGAGGGTGATGTTGGGCAGGGCGGCGACTTCCAGCAGATGCTGGAGCTGCTCGGACATGACCTCTCGCCCGCCGATGGTCCGCTTGAGCGCCGCCTCGTCGATGACGGCCCACAGTTTGGGGCCGTCCTTCTGGGTGAAGCGCTCCTGGCGCTGCATGCGCATGTGCACGCGGCGCTCGATCTTGTCCGGACTCGCGTCGGGGTTGCCGAGCTGGAAGACCGATCGCGCGTACGAGGCCGTCTGCAGCAGGCCGGGCACGAACTGCACCTCATAGGTACGGATCACGCTCGCGGCCTCCTCCAGGCCCACGTACGTCGTGAACCACGAGGGCAGCTCGGCGGAGTACTTGTGCCACCACCCGGGGGTGTTGGCCTCGCGGACCATCTCCAGCAGGGCACGGCGTTCGGCATCGTCGACGACGCCGTACAGGGTGAGCAGGTCTTCCACGTCACGTGTCTTGAATCCGACACGCCCGAGCTCCATGCGGCTGATCTTGGACTCGGACGCCCGGATGTGGAACCCGGCCTGGCCGCGGTCGAGCCCAGAGGCCTCGCGCAGGCGCCTGAGGCTCGCACCCAGCATGATGCGCCGAACTGTCGAGCCGGAGCCGGGCGGATCAATGGACACGTGCTGCTCCTTGTGTCGTTTCCTTGAAGACACAGTCTGTCACTTGGCGGCCGAAAGATCATGGGCCGCGGACAAGATCCCCTTTCCCCCATATTGACCACTTGAGGAGAACCGTAGCGGTTGCACGAGTTGTCTGCACGTGCATTCGCTCTTGCACCTGCACGAGAGATTGCCGCAGAATGATCACGTGCAATCCACCACGGCGCCCGGCCAGTGGACCACGTTCGACTGGTGGCCGCCCGTCGGCTGGTGGCCGGAGGCGGCTCGCGATCTCCTGGTGACCGGCCCGTCCGCGAGCGCCACGTACGTGCTCCCGCCCACTGCCTCCTCGGTCCACTCCGCACGCAGCTTCACCACGGGCACCCTGGCCGGCTGGGGGCTCGGCGAGCTGGTCGAGAACATGGAACTGGTGGTCTCCGAGCTCGCCACCAACGCCCTGCGCCACGGCCTGCGCCTCGACGAGCCCCGCTGCCAGCGCCCGGTCCACATGTCCCTGGTGCGCCGCGGCTCGCTCGTCACCAGCGCGTTCACCGATCCCGGCACCTCGGTGCCCGTGCTGCGATACCCTGGCCCCCTTGACACCGGCGGCCTGGGTCTCCACATCGTCGAATCACTCAGCCTCCGCTGGGGGTGGTCGGCACTCGCGCCCCACGGCAAGATCGTCTGGGCAGTCCTCTCCTGACGGAGGGGTGCTCTGCACTACCGTGGATGGTCATGGCTCACGGTGAGTCCCACGCGACCCCATGAGAGTGCTGACAGATGGAAGATCACCTGCTCGGCTGGCTGCGCACACTAGACGAAAACCGGCTTGCCCGCATCCTGGCCAACAGGCCCGACGCCATCGCGCCGCCCTGGCCCCGCAGGCTCGACACGCTGGCCCAGCGCCTGGGCAACGGCTTCGCCGTCATGGAGGCCATGCGGGGGCTGCCGCTGCCGGCCCTGCAACTGGCCGAGGCGGGCCTGACCATGAGCCGGCCGACGCCCGAGGGGCTGGCCGCCTTCCTCGGCGTCCCGGGCGAGACGGTGGCCCCCTGGCTCGACCATCTGTACGACCACGCGCTGGCCTGGCCCGACGCCGACGGCGTGATCCATCTGGCCGAGGGCGTGGCGCGCTGGTGGGCGGCGCCGCTCGGCCTGGGCGAGCCGCTGGAGCACTACCTCAACTCCTGGACGATCAGCAACGACGCCCTGCGCGCCCTGGCCCGCGTGCTCGGCCTGCCCGCCCACGGCAACAAGCGACGCACGATCGCCCGCGTCATCGAGCTGCTGTCCGATCCCGGCCGCCTCGACCGGCTGACGGCCACCGCCCCTGACGGCACGCTCGCGCTGCTCGGCCGCCTCGCCTGGGACGGCCCCGCCCGCGACGTCGACGGCGGCCGGTTCGTCACCCCCGGCACGCCGGAGAAGTGGTGTGCCGACCACGGCCTGCTGTTCCGCCCGAGCTGGCACGTCGCCGAGATCCCCCGCGAGGTGGCGCTGTGCCTGCGCGGCCCCGGCTACCATCCGCCGTTCCAGCCCGAGGCGCCCGAGATGGCCTCGATCCCGGTCGACCCCGAGGAGGTCGACCACCTGATGACGCTGGCCGCCCCGCACGTGGTGGAGCGCTGCGCGGCCCTGCTCGACAACACCTCCAAGACCCCGCTGCCGCTGCTCAAGACCGGTGGCGTGGGCGTGCGCGAGGTCCGCAGGGTCGCCAAGGAGACCGGCTGCGACGAGGACGAGACCCGCCTGCTGCTGGAGGTCTGCGCGGTGGCCAGGCTGCTGGCCTGGGACGAGCAGTCGGGCGGCATGATCCCCACCGAGCGGTTCGACCGCTGGCGGCTCGACGAGGGCTCGGCCCGGCTGCGGGTGCTGCTGTCGGCGTGGTGGCGGATGGAGCGTTCGTCCCTGCGCAAGGTCGACGGCAAGTACGCCACCGTGCTCGGCGACGACCCCTCGGGCAGCGCGGTGGCCAGGGTGCGCAGGGCCGTGCTGGCGGCGCTGGCCCATCTGCCCGCCGGCACCGCCTTCGCCGACCGCGACAGCCTCGTGCGCAACGTCCACTGGCACGCCCCGCTGCTCGACCAGGCGCTGCTGGCCGAGTGCGCGCCGGCCGTGCTGGAGGAGGCCACGCTGCTCGGCCTGCTGGCCAACGGCGCGCTCACCGACCTCGGCCGCGCCCTGGCCGGGCTGACCGCCGACCCCGGCGACGAGAACGACGACGCCGTCCCGCAGGTCGAGCACGATCCGGTGCTGGCCGAGGCGTCCACCAGGGCGCTGGCCAGCGTGCGCAGGAGCGCGCTGTTCGGCCCCGACCTCACCGCGGTGGTGACCGGGCCGCCGTCGGCCGAGCTGGCGGCGCTGCTCGACCGGGTGGCCGAGCGCGAGTCGCGCGGCGCGGCCTCGGTGTGGCGCTTCACCACCGAGAGCGTGCGCGGCGCGCTCGACCACGGCTACGACGCCGACGAGTTGCTCGACGAGCTGGCCACGGTCGGCACGATCCCGCAGCCCCTTGAGTACCTGGTCCGCGACACCGCGCGCCGGCACGGCGAGGTGACGGTCTCCACGGTCGGCTGCGTGGTGCAGGCCGGCGACACCGCGCTGCTCGCCGAGATCGCCGGGCACCGCCGGCTGGCCCGGCTGGGCCTGCGGCTGCTGGCCCCCACGGTGCTGATCAGCGCGGCGCCGGCCGACCGCATGCTGGCCGCCCTGCGCGAGAACGGCTACTCCCCCGTGCCCGTCTCCGACACCGGCGAGATCACCATCCACCGGGCCAGGGCCGAGGAGCCGCACCACGGCAAGCTGATCCTGCTGCCCGGCGGGCAGGTGGCCGAGCTGTCGGAGTTCACGCCCGGCTCCGAGCCGCACGCGCAGTACGTGATCGCCGAGCCGGCCCCCGACCCGCACGAGCACGCCCGCCGCCTGGTAGCGGCCGGCCGGGACGACTCCGGCAAGCACGGCCGCACCTGGGCGGTCATCGGCAGGATGGCGACCAGGCTGCCGACCGCCCAGCAGTCGTTGCTCGGCTTCGTCGTCGACCGGGGGTGCGGGCCGGCATCACCCTGGCCGACGGCCTGACGGCCACGATCAGCCACGGCGAGCTGCGCGCCGGGGCGCTCGACGCCTGGTGCGAGGAGGCGGGCGACTACCTGGAGTTCCCGCTCGCCGAGATCGTCGAGGTGCGCGGGGCCTACTGAAGCTTCTTGGCCTTCTTCAGGTTCGACACCAGCTCCTCCAGGAACGTGGCGTAGCCCTGGTAGCTGAAGGGGGCCTCGGCGCGCCACGGGTAGAACTGGCCCGCCTTGACCGCCGGGAGCTTGGCGAAGGTGGGCTTCTTCAGCATCTCCTCGGGCTTGAGCGACTGGGTGCGGGTGTCGTAGAGGATCACGTCGGCGTCGTAGGTGTCGGCGTTCTCCCAGCTCAGGGTCTGGAAGAAGCCGCCGTCGTCGACCTTCGCGGGCTTGACGATGTTCAGGCCGTTCTCGGTGAGATGCACGATGTCGGGGTACTCGGGCGGGTTGACGACCCACATGGCGTCGGCGCCGCCGGACATCATGAGGATCTTGAGGTCCTTGAAGGCGGCCAGTTCCTTGGTGGCGGCCTCCATGCGGGCCTTGGCCTCGGGCACGCCCTGGAGGTCGGCGCCCAGCGACCTGGCCAGTTCCTCGTACTTGCCGATCACCTGGGTGGCGCTGCGGCCGGTGAGCATGACGCCGGCGGTGGGGGCGACCTGCTCGATGGTCTCCTTCGACTTCGCCGGCACGTACCACAGGTCGCCCTTGACGTACATGCTGCTGACCAGCAGGTCGGGCTGGAGGGAGATGTACTTCTCGACGTTGAACTCGTCCCAGACGTTGCCCAGGCCCTCGACCTCGGCGATGTCGACGTTGCCGACCTGCGGGTCCCTGGATCCGTCGGCGAGCTTGTGCGGGCCGAAGACGGCGACCGGGCGCACGCCGAAGTCCCACAGCGCGGCGGCGGCGCCCACCTGGGCCACCACCCGGGACGGGCGCCCGGGCAGGTCCAGCTTCTTGTCGCGGTCGTCGGTGAACGTCCAGCCCTGCGCGGCGGTGGAGGCGGGCACGGCGGAGGCGGTCGCGCCGCCCCCGCCCGCCGCCGGGGTGCCGCCGCCGCAGGCCGACAGTGTCAGGGCCGCCGCGAGCCCTGCCGTGGCGGCCAGGAAGCCTCTGCGCGCGAATACCGGTCCCGACATGTCCATCTCCTAAGGTTAGGCTTGCCTTCTTACGGAGACATTAGATTAGCCTTGCCTAAGTTTGACCGCGACGAGAGGGGGTCGGGTGCGCCCGCCTGAGGACACGGCTGAGCCCGCCGGCGGGCGTCCGCCGGTGACCGTGGAGGGGCCGCGACCACGCCGGTCCGGTTCCGCGCCGGCGGCCGGGGAGGGCCCGCGACCGCGCCGGTCCGCGTCCGTGCTGGTGACCGGGCTGGTCGTGACCGCGGGGGTGCTGGCGTTGGTGGCGATGGCGAGCGTGGCGCTCGGGGCGCGGTCGGTGCCGTTCTCGACGGTGATCGACGCGCTGCTCGCCCCGGACGGCTCCAGCGACCACGTCGTCATCCGCGAGCTGCGCATCCCGCGCACGCTGCTCGGCATCGGCGTCGGCGCGACGCTGGGCCTGGCGGGGGCGCTCATCCAGAGCCTGACCCGCAACCCGCTGGCCGACCCGGGGCTGCTCGGCATCAACGAGGGCGCCGCGCTCGGCGTCACGCTCGCGCTCGGCCTGTTCGGCCTCTCCGACCCCGCCGTGTACGTCTGGTTCGCCTTCGGCGGCGCCGCGGTGGCCTCCGTCGTCGTCTACGCGCTGGCCGCGGCCGGCCGCTCCGGCGCCGGCCCGGTACGCCTGGCGCTGGCCGGGGTCGCGCTCGGCATGGTGTTCACGGCCGTCGCCTCGGCGATCCTGCGCATGGACGCGCAGACCTTCGACCGGATGCGGTTCTGGCTGACCGGCTCGCTGGCCGGGCAGGACGCGGACACGCTGGTGCGGCTGGCGCCGTTCATGGTGGCGGGGCTGGCGCTCGGGCTGACGCTGGCCAGGCCGCTCAACATGCTCTCGCTCGGCGACGACGCCGGGCGCTCGCTGGGCGTCGCGGTCGGCAGGACGCGCGCCCTCACCGGCGTGGCCGTCACGCTGCTGTGCGGGGCCGCGACCGCCGCCGCCGGGCCGCTGTGGTTCGTCGGGCTGGTCGTGCCGCACGCCGTGCGCGCCCTGGTGGGCGGCGACCAGCGGTGGGTGCTGCCGTACTCGGCGCTGGCCGCGCCGGTGCTGCTGCTGGGCGCCGACGTCGTCGGGCGGCTGATCGCGCGGCCGGGCGAGGTGCAGGTGGGCATCGTGTGGGCGGTGATCGGCGCGCCGATCTTCATCCTGCTGGCCCGGCGCAGGCGGGTGGCGGCGCTGTGACCGTACGTCTCGGCCCCTGGTCCGTACGGCTCGCGCCCCGGTCCCTGCTCGTCTGCGCCGCCCTCGTGGCCATCGGCTGCGGGGTGGGCGTGGCGGCGATCGCCACCGGCGAGTTCACCGTCTCCGTCCCCGACATCCTGGACGCCCTGTTCGGCCAGGGCACGCCGGTCGCCGAGCTGATCGTGAGCAAGTTGCGGGCCCCGCGCGTGGTCACCGGGCTGCTGGTGGGGGCGGCGTTCGGGGCGGGCGGCGCGATCTTCCAGAGCCTGACCAAGAACCCGCTGGGCAGCCCCGACTTCATCGGCTTCACCGCCGGCGCCTCGACGGGCGGCATCCTCGCCGTCGTCGCGGGCGGCTCGGCCATGACGATCGCGGGCGGCGCGCTGGCCGGCTGCGTGGTCACCGCCGTCCTGGTCTACGCGCTGGCCTTCCGGCGCGGCGTGCAGGGCTACCGGCTGGTGCTGGTCGGCATCGGCGCCAACACGCTGCTGCTGGCGGTCAACAACTACCTGCTGACCAGGGCCAACATCAACGACGCGGCCACCGCGGGCGCGTGGCTGACCGGCAGCCTCGGCGGGCGCGGATGGGACCACGCGATCCCGGTCGCGGTGGCGCTGGCCGTCCTGCTGCCGGTGTGCGCGCTGGTGGCACGGCCGATGCGGATGATCGAGATGGGCGACGACGCGGCCAGGGCCATGGGCGTCAAGGTCGAGGCCGTACGGGCCGCGGCCATCACCGCCGGGGTGCTGCTGACCGGCGTGGCCACCGCGGCGGCCGGGCCCGTCGTCTTCGTCGCGCTGGCCGCGCCGCAGATCGCCCGCCGGCTGACCCGCTCCCCCGGCGTCACCATGGGCGCCTCGGCGCTCATGGGCGCGGTGCTGCTGACCGCCTCCGACCTGGTCGCCCAGCGGCTGCTCGCCCCGACCCAGCTTCCCGTCGGCGTGGTCACCGCCGCCGTCGGCGGCACGTACCTCGCCCTGCTCCTGCGAAAGGACCGTCACTGATGGTTGACCACCGCCTGTCGGGCACCGGCCTCACCCTCGCCTACGACCAGCGCGTCGTGGCCACCGAGCTCAGCGTGGCGATCCCGGACGAGTCCTTCACCGTGATCATCGGCCCGAACGCGTGCGGCAAGTCCACCCTGCTGCGCGCGCTGGCCAGGATGCTCAAGCCCAGGAAGGGCGCCGTGCACCTGGACGGCAGCGTGATCACCGCGCTGCCGTCGAAGGAGGTGGCCCGGCGGCTGGGCCTGCTGCCGCAGAGCTCGATCGTGCCCGACGGGATCAGCGTGGCCGACCTGGTGGCCCGCGGCCGCTACCCGCACCAGCGGCTCATGCGCCAGTGGTCGAGGGCCGACGAGGCGGCCGTGGCCGAGGCCATGCGCGCGACCGACGTCGCCGGGCTGGCCGACCGGATCGTGGACGAGCTGTCCGGCGGGCAGCGGCAGCGGGTGTGGCTGGCCATGGCGCTGGCCCAGGAGACGCCGATCCTGCTGCTGGACGAGCCCACCACGTTCCTGGACATCTCCCATCAGATCGAGGTGCTCGACCTCTGCGCCGACCTGCACGAGGCCGGCCGGACCATGGTCGCCGTGCTGCACGACCTCAACCAGGCGTGCCGGTACGCCACCCACCTGATCGTCATGCGGGCCGGCGAGGTCGTGGCCGAGGGCGTGCCGGCCGAGGTCGTCACGCCCGAGCTGGTCCACCGGGTGTTCGACCTGCGGTGCGAGATCATCCAGGACCCGCAGTCGGGCACGCCGATGATCGTGCCCGAGGCGCGGCGCCGGGTGGCCGCCCCCGCCTGAGCCGGACCGCCTGCGCTAGACGGGCCGGGCGAGGGCGGCGGCCAGGGCGGTGACGCCCGCGGCGGCGCGCTCGCGGCCGTACTCCTCGCGCAGCACCCCGGCCGCCTCCGCGCCCATCGCGGCCAGCAGGGTGTGGGCGAGCACGTCGGCGTCGGCGCCGGGCCGGGCCTGCGCCAGCAGGATCGCCACGTGACGGTGCCAGAAGCGGTAGGCGCCGATGCGGTAGCGGGCCCCCGGGCTGGCCGTCTCGGACATCCGCACCAGGTCGAGGTGGGCGTAGAGGTAGTCGAGGTAGGCGGCCGTGAAGGCGGTCAGGCGCTCGGCGGCCGGCGCGCCGGGGCCGACGGGTGGCGGCCCGGACAGCACGCGCTGTTGCAGGTCGCGTTCGCGGGCGTCCAGCAGCGCCACCGCCAGCCCCGACTTGTCGCCGAACCTGCGGAACAGCGTGCCCTTGCCGACGCCCGCCTCGGCGGCGACCGCGTCCATCGACACGGCCTCCACGCCCTTCTCGGCGAACAGCCGCGCGGCGGCCGCGAGCACCTTCTCCCTGTTGCGCGCCGCGTCCGCGCGTTCCCTGACCGGTTTGCCGGTCAGCAGCTCCAGCGGCTCGCTTGACGAACCGGACTGTGGTCCGTTAGTTTCCTGGCCATCCACACATCCGGACTTTAGTCCATTTCGCTTGGAGGCCACAATGACCATCACCCGCGAGGAGCTGCACGCCCGTCTGGGCAGCGTGACCGTGCTCGACACGCTCGGCGGCTCCTACTACGCCCAGCAGCACCTGCCCGGGGCGATCGCCCTGGTCGAGAGCGAGGTCGCCGAGCGCGCCGCCGAGCTGCTGCCCGACAAGGACGCCACCATCGTCACCTACTGCTCCAACCCCGCCTGCGGCAACAGCAAGGCCGTGGCCAACCGGCTGACCGCGCTCGGCTACACCGACGTGCGCCGGTACGCCGAGGGCATCGAGGACTGGGTCGGGGCCGGCCTGCCGGTCGAGTCGTCCCTGTGACCGTCCTTTGGGGGTCCCTCAGAGAGTGCCGCAGCGGCGCACCGCGAGCAGCGCCAGCGCGCGGGTGACCTCGCGCAGCTCGGCCAGCTCGACCTGCTCCCTGGGGGCGTGTGCGAACCGCACGTCTCCCGGGCCGTAGTGCAGGGTCGGGACGCCACCCGCCGCGTACAGGCGCAGGTCGCTCCCGTACGGCGCGGCCGCCTCGGCCGGACGGCGGCCCGCGACGTCGGCGACGGCCTCGTTGACCGCGCCGAGCAGCTCGTGCCCGGCGGGCAGCCGGCCGCTGGCGAACTGGCCGCCGGGCCAGGTCACCGTGGGCGGGTTGGCCCGCAGCCACGGATGGCCGGTCGAGGCGACGGCCTCCTCGAAGGCCGCCCGCGCCGCGGCCGGGTCCTCCTCCAGCCGCACGCCGAGGCGCCCTTCGGCGACCAGCAGGTCGGGCACGGTGCTCGCCCAGTCGCCCGCCCGCACGGTGCCGACCTCGATGGGGTACGGCATCGGGTTGCCGCCGAAGAGCTCGGGCACGTCCCGGTTGCGTTCGGCCTCCAGGCGCCTGATCGCCTCGAACACCGGCCAGAAGACCTCGATCGCGTTGACGCCCTCGTACCGCGTGGCGCCGTGCGCGGCGCGGCCGGCGACCTCCAGCCGGAAGGTCTGCGCGCCGGCGTTGGCGGTGATGACCGCGCCGCTGGTGGGCTCGGTGATCACCGCGGCCTCCGCCGTGTGCCCCCTGGCCAGGGTGGCGAACGCGCCGAGGCCGCCGTCCTCCTCGCTGATCACGCAGTGCACCGCGAGGGGCCTGGCCAGGCGCACCCCCGCCCGCTTCAGCGCCCGCACGACGGCCAGGTTGGCCACCAGGCCGGCCTTCATGTCGCAGGCGCCCCTGCCGTGCAGCACGTCCCCGGTGATCCGGGCGGCGAACGGGTCGCTGCCCTCCCATTTGGCCAGGTCACCGGTCGGGACGACGTCCACGTGGCCCTGGAGGGCCAGCGCCGGCACGCCCTCGCCCTCGGTCACGGCGACGACGCCGTAGCCCTCCTGCCTGGGGGCCTCGGTGCCGGGGAAACCGGCGCGCGCGGTGAGGTCGGCGAGGTCGAGTTTCCAGACGTCCACGTTCAGGCCAGCCTCAGTGAGCAGGCGGGCGAAGCGGTGCTGGAGATCGGACTCGGCGTCGGTCCCCGTGACGCTCGGGACGCGTACCGTCTCGGCCAGCAGGCCGACGGTCTCCGCCTCGTCGATGGCGTCCAGGACCCGGGCTTCCACGTCGCGCATGCAGCACACTTTCTCACGCCGTGAACGCCTTTCACGACATATGGCGATACAAGACGTGCGTAGCTGGATGAGCTGGATGAGCTGGATCGCGGTGACGCCGTTCGCCGTCTGGGCGGCGGTGCGCCTGAGCGGGTTCGAGCCGGACTGGCCGTGGGTGCCGGTGGTCGCGTTCACGCCGCACGCGGCGGTGGGGGCGGCGCTGGCCCTGGCACTCGCCGGGCTGCTGCGGCGGTGGGCGGCGGGGGCGGTCGCGCTGGTCACGGTGCTGGCGCTGGGCTTCGCGGTGCTGCCCCGCGCGCTGCCCGATCCCGCGCCGGCCGGCCGCGGCGCGCCGCTGCGCGTGCTGGCCGCCAACCTGCTGGTGGGCAGGGCCGACGCGACGGACCTGGCGGGGCTGGTCAGGTCGCTGCGGCCGGACGTGCTGACGTTGCAGGAGTTCACGCCCCTCGCCGAGCGGCGGCTGGAGGCGGCGGGGCTGCGCGAGCTGCTGCCGTACGCGGTGACCCGGCCCGCCGAGGGCGCGGGCGGCTCGGCCGTGTACGCCCGCCATCCCCTCGCCGCCGGTGAGCTGATCGAGTCGGGCGGTTTCGGCCAGGCCACGGCCGTGTTGAAGCACCCCGGCGGGGCCCGGGTGGAGATCGTCTCGGTGCATCCGTGCGCCCCCAAGCGGATGGGCAGGCTGCCGTGCTGGCTGGCGGGGCTGGACCGCCTGCCGCGCGGCGGCGGACGGCTGCGCGTGCTGGCCGGCGACTTCAACGCCACCCTCGACCACCTTCCGCTCCGCGAGCTGCTGGCCGCCGGCTACCGCGACGCGGCCGACGCCATGGGCCGGGGCCTGTCGACGACGTGGGGCGGCTGGGGGCCGCTGCCCGGCGTGGCGATCGACCACGTGCTGGCCGGCGACCGCATGGAGGTGCGGGACTTCCGGGTGCTCGCGCCGGTCGGCAGCGACCACCGTCCGGTGTACGCCGAGCTCCTGCTCCCGTGACCCCGCTCTCGTGACCCGGCGCCGGGGGAAGGCGGGACCTGGGACGATCGCGGGATTGCGGAGCTGCGGCGGCTCGTAAACTGTGACCCGTGGAAGCGCCCAAGTTCGAGATTCAGATGCTGCACGACCGAGTGATGATCCGGCTGGAGCAGGAGGCCGAGGAGCGGCGCAGCGGCTCCGGGATCGTCATCCCCGCGACGGTCAAGATGGCCAACCGGCTGTCGTGGGGCGAGGTCTGCGGCGTCGGCACGAACGTGCGTGCGGTCAAGGTGGGCGACAAGGTGCTGTTCAACCCGGAAGACCAGTTCGAGGTCGAGGTGCACGCCCGGGTCTACCTCGTCATGCGCGAGCGCGACCTGCACGCGGTGGCCACCCAGGAGACCGACCACGGCACGGGCCTGTACCTATGACACGCGGGTCCTGGCGAAGTTGACCCACAGCTCGGCGGCCCAGGTGGCGGCGGGCACGTCCGCGAGCACCCGCGTCGTCCGGCCGGTCAGGTCGAGCACCGACAGGCGGCGGCCCTTCCCGGCCGTCGTGACGGCGATCAGATGGGTGTCGTCCCACCAGCCGAACAGGGCCGCCGGCTTGACGGCCACGCGCTGGGCGATCGTGCCGGTGGCCAGGTCGACCAGGCACACCTGCTCCTTGAACCGCGAGGGGCACCACGTCGTCAGCCGTTTGCCCGAGGGCGCGTAGGAGTCCTCGGGGCCGGTCGGCAGGCCCACGTCCGCGTACGTGCGCAGCACCGCACCGTCCGTGGGGCGGTAGACGCGCAGGCCGGTGCCGTACATGCTGACGAGGTTGCCGTCGGGGCTCCACCAGAAGCCGGCCCGCCGGGCGAGGCCCGCGACGCGGACCGTGCTCGCGGTGCCCGCGCGCACGTCCACCACCGTGAAGCCGAGCACCCGCCACGTCCCGCCGCTCTTCTGCTCGACGGTGAGCGCGACCTTCCTGCCGTCCCTGGACCAGGAGGCGTAGGCGGCCGTCATGGGCTTCTTGACGGTACGGATCCGCGCGGTCTTGCCGGTGGCCCGGTCGGTGACGACCACGGAGTCGTGGCCCGCCCGGTACGAGGACGGCACCCCGGCCGTCAGGCGGCCGTCGGGCGAGACCGCCACCTCCGACAGGCCCTTCTGCCGGGTGAAGGCGTCGCCGGTGGCGGCGCGCAGGTACGTGCGGCCGGTGCCGAGGCCGTACGCGCTGAGCCGTACCGGGTCTCCCGATTTCTCCTGATATTTCATGCCACCGGTTTCCGGCAACACCAGGTCGGCCCGAGCGGCGGCCGGGGCGAGGAACGTCAGCGACAGCGCGACGGCGAGGTGAGCGAGCACGCCCGCAGAATAGGCAGGGAAAGGCGGCGATTCCGGGAACGATAACGACCCGGTCTGAAAGCCCCTCCCGGACTAGACGAAACGCTGCGCGATCTCCAGCAGGTCGATGCCGAGCGTCAGCATGCCGAAGTAGACGATCACCGCGGCGGCGGCCACGGTCACCAGCAGCACGAGGATGCGCACCGTCCAGCCCTGCCGCTTGTACCACTGCGTCCAGGCGTGCAGCGTCTGCTTGCCGAACTCCAGCACCCGATGGGCCCAGTGGAACTCGGTGGCCAGCACCGCCAGCCCGGCGAACACCACGAGCCAGCCGGGCCCGGGGAACGGCACCATGATCAGGCCGCCGACCACCATCACCGCGCCGATGACGCCGACCACGATCTTCAGTGTCAGCGCGCCCGCGCGGGTGGACCGTATGCCGTCGAGCCGGCCTCTCAGGCCGCTGCGGCGGGCGGGCATGGCGGAGCGGTCGGCGGCCTCGTCCTTCATCACGTCGGCGTCGCCCGTCTCGGAGTTCTGGATCGGCACGTCTCCCCCGTGTCGTCGGCTGCCTTTCAGGATACGGCTCACATCGGCAGGAACACTTGCAGACCACTAGCAGTTCGCCAAACAGGACGAAGAGTAAAATTTCCCGCCAGAAGGAAGGGGATTCCGGCAACTATCGGTTAATGTCTGCTATGCCCGAGGTCATCCTTCGCACCGTCACCGGCCCGATTCGCGCGGCCGCGGTGAACGGCGCCGTACTCCCCCACGAGCACCTGCGCAACGACATGCGCTGGGCGGTCGGCATCGACTCCGACCCCCACCGCTGGCTCGACGAGGAGACCACTGTCACCGCGGAGCTCCGCGAGCTGCGCCAGTCCGACGAGCTCAACCTGGTGGTCGAGCTGACCTGTCTCGGCATGGGCCGCGACGCCGCCGCCCTGGCCCGCATCGCGGCGGGCAGCCGGGTGCCGGTGATCGCCTCGACCGGCTTCTTCGCCCAGCCGTTCACCGACGTCGGCGACGAGGACGTCGAGCAGCTCACCCGGCGCCTGATGACCGAGATCTCCAGCGGCGTGGACGGCACCGGCGTCTTCCCCGGCGTGATCGGCGAGGTCGGCAGCTGGGGCCCCGAGCCCACCGCCCGCGAGGAGCGCTGCCTGCGCGCCGCCGCCCGCGCCTCCCGGCAGTCGCGCCTGCCCGTCGCCACCCACGGCCAGAACGCCCCCGCGCTGCTGGAGATCCTGCTCGGCGAGAACCTGCCCGGCTCCCGCGTGGCCGCCGGCTACTCCGGCGACCTGGGCGGCGCACGCAAGATCGCCGAGGCGGGCGCGTACGTCAGCCTCAGCGTCCTGACGCTCGGCCCCGACCAGGCGGCCAGGATCGCGCTCGGCCTCATCGAGGACGGCCACGCCGACCGCCTGCTCCTCAGCACCGGGCTGAGCCGCGTGGCCCAGGTCCAGCGCTACGGCGGCTGCGGCTACGCCCACCTGTTCCACAGCCTGCTCCCCCGCCTGCGCGAGGCCGGCACCGGCGAGGACGTCATCCGCCAGATCACCCACGACAACCCCCTGCGCTGGCTGACCGACGGCATGCGCTGACCCCGGCCCGCGCCCGCTGACCGACGGGATGTCCTGACTCCGGCCGGCATCCCTGCGCCGGCTGGCCAACGGGATGTGCTGCTCCTGGCCGGCATGCGCTTCGCCGTCGAGCGGCATGCGCATGCCCGGGGCTCTGATCCGGGCCCTGCCGTCAAGATCGTCTCGGGGCGGACGGGCGGGCGGTGACCGGACCGTGCCGCCCAGAACTCGCTAGGATCAGGGGCGACACGAGCCTGGCCGGGTGGGGGATGGTGAGCGAGCACACGCAACGCGGCGGGCGCCTGCGCAGGCCGTTCGCGGCGCTGTCGCGCCTGAGCCGGGTGGGTGACATCCCGGTCGTGGTCATGCTGGCCTGGGCCGGGTGGCTGGCCGTCCCGTGGTCGTTCAACGGTCTCGCGCAGGCCAGGGCCGCGGCAGCGGCGGCCGCCGCCGACGCCGAGCCCCCGCCCTCGTCCCACGCCTCCGACACCGCCCCACCACCGTCAGGGCTCGCCTCCCACGGCACGCCTTCGTCCGCGCTCGCCTCGCACAGCACGCCGCCGTCCGCGTTCGGCTCGGCCGCGCCCGTTGCTGAGGGTGGGGCGCTGTGCGGCCTGGTGGCCGGGGGTGCGGCTCCGGGGTTCGGGGGCTGGCCGGCGGGTGCGGCCTGGGGGATCCCGGCGCCCGCGGCCGCCCGCCCCGCCGCCACCGTTCGTCCCGCCCGCCCCGTCGCCACCGCCGACGCCTTCGCGACCTCGGCCCCACACGCAGCGACCGCCGCCCCGCACACAGCGGAGGCCGTCCCGCACACCACCGAGGCCGCCCCGCACACAGCGGAGGCCGTCCCGCACACCGCCGAGGCCGTCCCGCACACGGCGGAGGCCGTGCACGAGCGGACGGAGGCCGTGCTCGGGCAGACGGAGGCCGTGCTCGGGCAGGTGGACACCGTGCTCGGGTGGCCGGAGGCGGCCCTCGGTGGGGGCGAGGTGGTGGCGGCCGAGCGGGCGCGGATCGCCGGGGAGGTGCACGACGCCGCCGGTCACGGGCTCGCCGCCATCGCCATGCAGGCCGGGCTCGCGCTCGTCGCCCTCGACGACGACCCCGAGCAGGCGCGGGCCTCGCTCCGGGCGATCAGGGAGACCAGCACCACCGCCCTGGCCCAGTTGCGCGCCGCGCTCGACGGCATCGACCCGCCGGCCGCCGACCTGCCCGGTCTCATCGCGGGCGTACGCGCCGCGGGCCTGCCGGTCGACGTCGAGCCCGCCGATCCCGCCGTGCCCGCCCACCTCAGGGCCGCCGTCTACCGGGTGGTCCGCGAGTCACTCACGAACGTGCTCCGGCACGCCGGCCCGACCAGGGCGTCGGTGCGCCTGGCGGACGGCCCGTGCGCCTTCGTCCTGGAGGTGGCCGACCGCGGCGCGGGCTGGAACGGCGCCGCCGAGGGCCGCGGGCTGGCCGGGATGCGCGCCCACGTCACCGAGGCGGGCGGCCGGCTCACCGCCGGGCCCCGCGAGGGCGGCGGCTTCCAGGTGACCGCCCGCTTCCCCCGGTCCGAGGCATGACCGACCCCGGCCCCCACCCGGGCCCGGACGCGCACGCCCCCGCGGACCTGGCCGGGAACAATGCCGAGGGCCGGGCGATCAGGGTGGCGATCGCCGACGATCAGGCGGTCGTGCGGATGGGGCTGCGGGCGCTGCTGGAGCGGGAGCCCGGGATGGAGTGCGTGGGCGAGGCGGCCGACGGCGCGGCGGCGCTCGACCTGATCCGCCGTACCCGTCCCGACGTGCTGCTGCTCGACATCCGCATGCCCGGCACCGACGGCCTGTCCGCGTTGCGCGCCGTGGCCGCCGATCCCACGCTGGCCGGCACCCGGATCGTCGTGGTGACCACGTTCGCCGTCGACGAGTACGTCTTCGCCGCCCTCCAGGCCGGGGCGAGCGGCTTCGTGCTGAAGGACAGCGCTCCCGACGAGCTGGTCAACGCCGTGCGCGTGGTGGCGGCGGGCGAGGCGCTGCTGTCGCCGTCCATCACCAGGAAGGTCATCGGCCTGTTCGGCCGCGGCGGCGCCGAGCCCGTCGAGGGCCTGGGCACGCTCACCCCGCGCGAGCGCGAGCTGGTGGCGTGGGTGGCGACGGGCCGGTCCAACGACGAGATCGCCAGGGAGCTGGTGATCAGCCCCGACACCGTGCGCACGCACGTCAGCCGGGCCATGGTCAAGCTGCGCGCCCGCGACCGGGCCCAGCTCGTGGTGTTCGCCATGCGGGCCGGGCTCGCGCCGCCGGTCTGAGCCGGGCTCGCGGCCCACCTGAGACAGTCCTCGTGCCGCCGGTCCGAGCCGGGCCCCCGGCCTACCGCAGGAAGCCCTCGTAGTTGCGCTGCTGGAGCTGGGCCTCGATCTGCTTGACCGTGTCCAGCCCGACGCCCACCATGATGAGCACGCTGGTCCCGCCGAACGGGAAGTTCTGCTGCGTGCCGGGGTCGCGCAGGATCGCGAACGCCACCAGCGGCAGCAGCGCCAGCACGCCGAGGTAGACGGCTCCGGGCGCGGTCAGCCGCGACAACACGTACGCCAGGTAGCGGGCCGTCGGCGCGCCCGGCCGGATCCCCGGTACGAACCCGCCGAACCGCCGCATGTTGTCGGCCACCTCGACGGGATTGAAGGTGATCGCGACGTAGAAGTAGGCGAAGGAGACGATCAGCAGCACGTACACGCTCATGTAGAGCGGATGGGTGCCGGCGGTCAGGTTGCGCGAGACCCAGGCGCCCGCCTCCGCGCCGAGCAGCGGCGCGGCCAGCGTCGGCACGTAGAGCAGCGACGAGGTGAAGATCACCGGCACGATCCCCGCCTGGTTGACCTTGAGCGGGATGTACGTGCTGCTCCCGCCGTACATGCGCCGCCCCACCATGCGCTTGGCGTACTGGACGGGCACCCGCCGCTGGGCCTGCTCGACGAACACCACCGCCGCCACCAGGCACAGCCCGGACGCCAGCATCACCGCGAACCCGAACGGCGTGAGCACGAAGATCTTCGCCATGTACCCCGGGAACACCGCCACGACCTGCGTGAACATCAGGATCGACATGCCGTTCCCGATCCCCCGGTCGGTGATCAGCTCGCCCATCCACATGACCACGCAGGTGCCCGCGACCATCGTCACCACGATCACCGACACCGCGAGCAGCCCCTGGTCGCGCAGCAGCGGACGGGCACAGCCGGGCAGCAGGTTCCCCGAGCGGGCCAGGGTGACGACGGTGGTGGCGTTCAGGACGGCGAGGCCGACGGTCAGGTAACGGGTGTACTGGGTGATCCGCGCCTGCCCGTTGGACCCCTCCTTCCTGAGGGCGTCGAGCCGCGGCACCACGACGGCGGACAGCTGCAGGATGATGCTGGCCGTGATGTAGGGCATGACGCCCAGCGCGAACACCGACAGCTGGAGCATCGCGCCGCCGCTGAGCATCTGCATCATGTCGAAGACGCCGCCGCTCGCCGAGCCCACGCACTGCCGCACGGCCACGACGTCCACGCCGGGCGCGGGCATGATCTGGCCGAGGCGGAACAGCACGATCAGCCCCAAGGTGAACAGCAGTTTCCTGCGCAGCTCCGGCACCCGGAACGCTCTGGCGAAGACGGTCAGCATGAGCAGGAAGTCTGTCCGCGGGCGCGCCTCGCGTCGTCCGCCCAGGCGAGGCACCCGTGTACGCAGATCCGCGTAGCTTGGGCGCATGACGACCGTGTGGGTGATCAGCGGGCCGCCGGGGGCGGGCAAGTCCACGGTGGCGGCCGAGCTGCTGGCCCGCCTGTCGCCGGTGCCCGCCCTGCTCGACAAGGACACCGTCTACGGCGACCTTGTCGCGGAGGTCCTGCGGGCCCACGGCCGCGACCAGGGCGAGCGCGAGGGCCCCTGGTACGACCGGCACGTCAAGCGGCACGAGTACACCGGCCTGACCAGGATCGCCGCGCAGATCCGCGGCCACGGCTGCCCGGTGCTGCTCGACGGCCCGTTCACCACGCAGGTGCACGACGCGGCCCGGTGGGCGCGGTGGGTGGCGGAGCTGGGCGGCCCGCCCGTACGCCTGCTGTGGGTGCGTTCGGACGGGCCGACGCTGCGCGCCCGGCTGGAGGCGCGCGGCCTGGCCAGGGACGCCGGCAAGCTGGCGGCCTTCGCCGACTACCTGAGGAACATCCGGGTGGACGAGCCGCCCGTCGTGCCGCACCTGGAGATCGACAACCGGCGGGGCGCGCCGCCGGTCGGCGACCAGCTCACGGCGGCGGGTACACCGCCGCGAACACGGCCGGCAGCCGGGGGACGAGCCGGGTGAACCGCCCCTCCTCGTAGGAGGCGCCCGGCTCGTTGCTGAGCTGCTGGGAGACGGGCCCGGCGATCAGGCTGGCGGCCAGGGCGAGCCCCTCCTCGCCCGCGGCGTCGGGATGCAGCTCGCCGCGCTCGACGGCGGCCCTGATCAGCTCGGCGAAGTGCTCGTGGACGGCCAGCGCGGGCGCGTACGCCTCGGGCGAGGGCGCGAACCCCGGCACCGGCCGCCAGAACATCAACTGGGCCAGCACCTGGTTCTCCATGATCCACCGCGCTCCGGCCTCCAGGGACGGCCCCATGGCCGCCAGCCCCGGCTCATGCGGCTCGGCCCCCCGCCGCACGGCCTCCAGGTAGCCCTCCTGCCCGCGCCTGAACAGGGCGTCGTAGACCGCGTGCCGGGACGGGAAGTACTTGTACAGCGACGGCGGCTGGATGCCGAGCCGCCTGGCCACGGTCGCCAGGCTCAGCCCCGCGACGCCCTCCTCCGCCATCACGTCGAGGGCGATGCCGAGGATCTCGGCCTGTGTCTCGGCTCGCCGTCGTGCTCGCCGGTCGGGAATGTCAGCCACATGAATTAGCTTAAGCTATAGGTAGTAGCCAAAGCTATTGGGGGTGTGGCACGTGTCGCGCGACATCGAGCTGATCGGCCTGCGGCAGAACAATCTCAAGGACGTCTCGCTGCGGCTGCCCAAGGAGCGGCTGACGGTGTTCACCGGCGTATCGGGGTCGGGCAAGTCCTCGATCGTGTTCGGCACCATCGCCACGGAGTCGCAGCGGCAGCTCAACGAGACCTTCAGCGCGTTCGTCAGGAACCGGCTGCCCAAGCACGAGCGGCCGCGCGCCGAGCGCATGTCCGGCCTGACCGCCGCCGTGATCGTGGACCAGAAGCCGGTCGGCGGCGGCGCCCGCTCGACCGTGGGCACGATGACCGAGGTGCACGCGATCCTGCGGGTGCTGTTCTCGCGGCGTGGCGAGCCGTCGGCGGGGCCCGCGACGGCGTACTCGTTCAACGACCCGCAGGGCATGTGCCCGGTCTGCGACGGCCTGGGGAAGAAGGTGGAGGCCGACGTCGGCAAGCTGCTCGACGAGGACCTGTCGCTGGACGAGGGCGCGATCCGGATGGCCCCGCCGGGTTCGTACGTGTGGCAGCTCTACGCCAGGTCCGGGCTGTTCGACCCCGGCAAGCCGCTGCGCGCCTTCACGCCGCAGGAGCGCGACCTGCTGCTGTACGGCGGCGGCTTCAAGGTCAACCGGGGCGAGTACACCAACACCTACGAGGGGCTGGTCGCCCGGTTCGAGCGTGTCTACCTCAAACGCGACCTCGACCAGCTCGACAAGGCCGCGGCGCCGTACGTGCGGCAGGCGACGTGCCCGGAGTGCGGCGGCCGGCGGCTCAACGCGGCCGCGCTGGCCTCGCGCATCGACGGCCTGTCCATCGCCGACCACTGCGCGACGGAGGTGACCGACCTCATCGGCCTGCTGGAGGGCCTGGGCGACCCGGTGGCGGAGGCGGCGGTGGAGTCGTTGCGCCGGATCGACGCCATCGGCCTCGGCTACCTCAGCCTCGACCGCGGGACGCCGACCTTGTCGGGCGGCGAGGCGCAGCGGCTCAAGACCGTGCGGAACCTGGGCAGCAGCCTCACCGGCATGACGTACATCTTCGACGAGCCCAGCGTGGGGCTGCACCCGCGCGACGTCCACCGGCTCGGCGACCTGCTGGTCGAGCTGCGCGACAAGGGCAACACGGTGCTGGTCGTCGAGCACGACCGCGACCTGATCGAGCTGGCCGACCACGTGGTGGACATGGGGCCGGGCGCGGGCACGCGGGGCGGCCGGGTCGTGTTCGAGGGCACGGTGGCGGCGCTGACGTCCGGCGGCACGCTGACCGGCCGCATGCTGCGGCGGGTCACCGGGCTCAAGGACGCCGTGCGCGCCCCGGCCGGCTGGCTGACCGTCGAGGGCGCGAACGCCCACAACCTCAAGGACGTCACCGTACGCGTGCCGCTCGGCGTGCTCACCGCGGTCACCGGCGTGGCCGGGTCGGGCAAGAGCACGCTGATGCGCCAGGAGCTGGTCGCCCGGCATCCGCACGTCGTGCTCATCGACCAGTCGGCCATCGGCGGCTCGCCGCGCTCGACCCCGGCGACCTACCTCGACGCCATGGACCCCCTGCGCAGGCTGTTCGCCGGGGCGAACGGGGTGCGGCCGGGCCTGTTCAGCTTCAACTCGACGGGGGCCTGCCCGGTGTGCAAGGGGCGCGGCGAGATCAGGACGGACCTGGCGTTCATGGACCCGGTGACCCGGGTGTGCGACGCCTGCGGGGGCAGCCGGTACAGCGCGGAGGCGCTGTCGTACACGGTGGAGGGCCGCACGATCGCGGACGTGCTGGCGATGACGGCCGAGGAGGCCGCGGGCCTGTTCGACCTGCCGGGCATCGGCGGGCTCGGCGCGCTCGGGCTCGGCTACCTGACCCTCGGGCAGCCGCTCAGCACGCTGTCCGGCGGGGAGCGGCAGCGGCTCAAGCTGGCGCACCGGATGCGCGAGCGCGGCCAGGTGTACGTCTTCGACGAGCCGACGACCGGGCTGCACATGGCCGACGTGGACACGCTGCTGGCCCTGCTCGACCGGCTGGTGGACGGCGGCGACACGGTCATCGTCGTCGAGCACGACCTCGACGTGGTCAAGCACGCCGACTGGGTCATCGACCTCGGCCCCGAGGCGGGCCGGCACGGCGGCGAGGTGATCTTCGAAGGCACCCCGGCCGAACTGACCGAAGCGTCCACCTATACCGCGAAATATCTGGTCAAGTCACTCGATAGTCGTCGTCCCGGACGTCCAGCACGGCCATGTGACCCGGCAGATGACCGATCGCGTACTCCACGCCGCTCGCCATGACCGCCGCCTGCGGCGTCACCCCGCAGGCCCAGAACAGCGGCACGTCGCCCGGCCGCAGCTCCACCGGGTCACCGAAGTCGGGACGCCCCAGGTCGAGCACGCCGATCGCGGCCGGATCCCCCACGTGCACCGGCGCGCCGTGCACCCGCGGATACCTGCCGCTCACCTCGACGGCCCTGCGCACCAGCTCCTCCGGGACCGGTCGCATCGAGACGACCAGTGGCCCCGACAGCGAGGCGGTGGACTCGCACGGCACGTTCGTGCGGAACATCGGCACGTTCCTGCCCTGCTCCAGGTGCCGCACCGGGACGCCGGCGGCCAGCAGCGCCGCCTCGAAGGTGAAGCTGCAGCCGATGAGGAACGGCACGAGGTCGCCCCGCCACTGCCCGGTCACCTCGTCCAGGTCGGCCACGGGCTCGCCGTCGCGGTAGAGGCGGTAACCGGGCAGGTCGGTGCGCAGGTCGCCGCGGAACAGGGCGGTCGACCAGGCGCCCGGCTCGCCCACGTCCAGGACGGGGCAGGCCTTGGGGTTGCGGTGGGCGAACAGCAGCAGCTCGTACCGCAGCGCGGCGGGCACGGCGATCAGGTTGGCCTGCGTCCAGCCGCGGCACCAGCCCGCGGTGGGCACCCGTTCGCCGACGCGGAAGCGGGCCCGCGCCTGCGCGGGGGTCAAGGTGGCGACGTCCACCTCTCGACACTATGGCGACCGGCCCGCACGGTCCACAACGCACTTCACCACGGCAGCCGGCCGTGGGGCTATCGCGGTGTTTTCCGGGTAGCGGGCCGGTTGTGCGATTAGACGTCAACCTCCTCGACTACCTGCTCATCGCGGTCTACTTCGCCACCGTGCTCGCCATCGGGTTCGCCGCCCGCCGCCGGATCAGCTCCAGCCTCGACTTCTTCCTCGCGGGCCGCGGACTGCCCGCCTGGATCACCGGGCTGGCGTTCGTGTCGGCCAACCTGGGCGCGATCGAGATCCTCGGCATGGCGGCCAACGGCGCCCAGTACGGCGCGATGACCGTGCACTACTACTGGGTCGGCGCCGTCCCCGCGATGGTGTTCCTCGGCATCGTGATGATGCCCTTCTACTACCGCTCGAAGGTGCGCAGCGTCCCGGAGTTCCTGCGCAGGCGCTTCAACGGCGCCACCCAGCTGCTGAACGCCCTCATGTTCGCGGTCGCGCAGATCCTCATCGCCGGGGTGAACCTGTACGCGCTCGCCCTGGTCATGGAGGCCCTGCTGGGCTGGCCGCTGCCGGTGTCGGTGGTGGTCTCGGCGCTGATCGTGCTCTCCTACATCACGCTCGGCGGCCTGTCCTCGGCCATCTACAACGAGGTGCTGCAGTTCTTCGTGATCCTCGCCGGGCTGATCCCGCTGACCGTGCTCGGCCTGGCCAAGGTCGGCGGCGTGGCCGGGCTGTTCGACAAGGTACGGCAGAGCGCGCTCGGCGAGGGCGGCCTGCACACCTGGGCCGGGACCGCCGGCTCCAACCCGATGCAGGCCCACTGGATCGGGATCGTCTTCGGGCTGGGGTTCGTGCTCTCCTTCGGCTACTGGACGACGAACTTCGCCGAGGTGCAGCGCGCCCTGTCGGCCAGGAACACCAACGCGGCCCGGATGACGCCGATCATCGCGGCCTTTCCCAAGCTGCTGATCCCGCTGGTCACGGTGCTGCCGGGGATGATCGCGCTGGTGCTCTTCGGCGACCTGGGCAAGGGCCGGGACTACAACGACGCGATCCCGCTGCTCATGCGCGACCTGCTGCCGAACGGCGTGCTCGGCGTCGCGGTGACCGGGCTGCTGGCCTCGTTCATGGCGGGGATGGCGGCCAACATCAGCGGGTTCAACACGGTGTTCACCAACGACATCTGGCAGTCGCACGTACGGCCCGACCGGCCGGACGGCTACTACCTGAAGGTCGGACGCATCGCCACCGTCGCCGGTGTGGCGCTCGGCGTGGGCACGGCGTTCATCGCGGCCGGCTACTCCAACATCATGAACTACCTGCAGGCGTTGTTCAGCTTCTTCAACGCGCCGCTGTTCGCGACGTTCGTCGTCGGGCTGTTCTGGCGGCGGATGACGCCGTGGGCCGGGTTCTGGGGGCTGCTGGCGGGGACGCTGAGCGCCTTCGCGTCGTACTTCGCCTACAAGGCCGGCCTGGTGGACTTCGGCACCGAGCTGAACGCCAGCTTCTGGGGCGCGGGCGTCGCCTTCGCCGTGGACGTGCTGGTGTCGGTGATCGTCACGCTGGTCACCACGCCCAAGCCGGAGCAGGAACTGCGCGGCCTGGTCCACGGCCTGAGCGCCGCGGACCTGGAGGACGACGCCCTCGCCGGCGACAAACGCTGGTACCGCTCGCCGGTGCTGCTCGGCACCGGCGCCGTGATCCTGGCCGCCCTGTTGTACGGAGTGATCCTGTGAGCGACATCCGGATGGTGATCGGCGGGCTGTTCCTGCTGTACGGCGTGATCCTCGTCGTGGCCGGCCTGCTGGGGGACGCGGTGAACCTGTGGACGGGCCTGCCGATGGCCGTCTTCGGCGCCGCCTTCGTCCTGTGGGCCCGCCTCCGGCCCCTCAAGCCCTGACCGCGCCGCCCTCGATCCACCCCACAGCCCGCAGGCCGTACGCCCAGCCTGCGGGCTCCCCATCAGTCCTGTGGGCTCCGCGTCCGTCCTGTGGGCTCCGCGCCGGCACCGCTGCGGCGGCGGCGCGGAGCCGCCCGCGCCCGTTCAGTACTCGACCTCGAAGGTGTGGGGACCGAGGCCGTACCCGTCGCCCCGCGGGACGACGTACCCCTGGTTCGCGAGGACGGCCAGGCTGTCGCGCACCTCGTCATCCTCCAGGCCGGTCGCCCGGATCACCGCCTCCAGGCCGGCCACGCCGCCGGACACCGCCTGCGAGGCCACCGCCTCGTAGACGTGGATGTCGACGTCCGACAGCTCCTGCACGTCATGCCCCTCGGACATCAACGTTGCCTCGCCCCCTCCCTCAGCCTGGCCGGATCGACCTCGCGGTCGGGGAACCTGCGAAGGTATTCCGCCTCTAGCTCATTGGTACGGGAAGTGTGACGTGCCAGAGCATCGTCTGATCCATGGAAGAATGTGTCACTACGAGTGGCATGGAGTTGCCGCAGCTCGCGTACCACATCCTCGTCGCTGAGCTGGGCCGGATCTATTCCCATCGTCGTCATGGGTTCCCCCTACCCCAGACACCCCCGACAATATCTGTCACAATTCCTGACATATAGCCATTGTTTGGGAGCGATTCGTCGCCTTACCTTCCCGGTATGGACCTCGAGCTCAGGCACCTCAGGATCGTCCGCGCGGTAGCGGACGCGGGAAGTGTGAGCAAGGCCGCGTCCCTGCTCGGGCTGGCACAGCCGGCCCTCACCGCCCAGCTCAAACGGATCGAGAGGGTGCTCGGCGGCGCCCTGTTCGAACGTGACCGGCACGGGGCGCGCCCCACGCGGCTCGGCGAGCTGGTGCTCGCCCGGGCGCGCGTGCTGCTCCCCGCGGCCAAGGAATTGCAGGACGAGGCCGTACGATTCGCCCACACCCCCTCCCCCGGCTTCCGCATCGGCGCCACCAACGGCCCGATACTCGGCGGCCTGGTCGACCGGCTGGCCGCGGAGCGCACGGTCACCACGTTCACGTCGTGGTCAACGCACGAGCTGATCAACATGGTCGAGCTCGGCCGCCTCGACTACGTGCTGACCGGCGCCTGCGGCGACTCCGGCACCCCCACGGGAACGCTCCTGTGGGAGACGATCAGTGTCGACCCGGTCTTCGCCCTCGTCGGCGAGGACCATCCGCTCGCCAAGGAGAAGGAGGTGGAGCTGGCCGACCTGGCCGGCGAACAATGGGCCGTCACACCCGGCGACGGCTGCTTCGCCGACTGCTTCGCCATGGCGTGCGCCCGAGCCGGCTTCACCCCCGGAACGATCTACGAGACGGACGTCCCGACCTGCACCCACCTCGCCCAGGTGGGCCGCGCCGTGGTGCTCTGCCAGGCGACCCACCAGGCCCTGCCGGGGCTGGCCATGGTCCCGCTCTCCGGCGCGCCGCTGCGCTGGCGGCAGCTCCTCGGCCGCCACCCCACCGCCCCCGACGCCACCTGGGTGGTCGCCCAGGCCAAACAGGCGCACACCGAGGCCGTACGCCGCAGTCCGGTCTACTCCGATTGGCTCGTACGCAACCCGGTGTACGGCACCGCGCCATAACACCCTGATAGGAGTGAAGTAGTAACTCCTCGCCCCGTGGGCCCGCCGTTACCGTGACGGCACCCCCAGCGGCAGGAGACAACCCAGCTCCACCCGCCGGCGCTGATCGCGGACGCGATCGGCGCATCAGCCATGTCCGCGGCCCGCCACCCGCCACCACGACCGCCGGAACCGCGAGGACCGCGAGGACCCCGGGACCGCCAGGACCATCCGGGCCCCACCCCACCCTGACCCCGCACCCACCTCCAGGCAAGGTGCTACGCCACCTCGTACTCCCACCCGGGGCGCCACTCGAACGGCGCGTCCACCAGATCCTCGATCGGAGTGCCGTCCAGCAGGTGCTGCAACGCCCACCGATTGGCCGAATGGGACACCACCAGCACCGTGGCCCCCTGCCACTCCTCTCGCAGATCCTCAAGGAACTCGACCGTCCCCGCCACGACCTGCCGATAGCTCTGCCCGCCCGGCCACGGAGTGTCGATGTGCCGCCTGCGCAGGGCCGCGACCTCGCTCACCGGCCGTCCGTTGTAACTGCCGTAGTCGCACTCCCTGAGCCGCGCGTCGAGCCGGACCTCCTTCCCACCCCCGAACGCCACCTCCACCGTCTCGACCGCCCTGCGCAGATCCGAGCAGTAGACGACGTCCACCCCCCGCCTCCGCACCCCGAGCTCGGCGGCCAGCTCCCGCCCCCGCTCGGACAACTCCCCGGGCAGCCATCCCGTGGCGACACCGATCTCGTTGTCCACAGTGATGGAGTGGGTCTCGTACACCACCTTGATCGCCATATCGGCACCGTACCTCCCCTCCCAAGCCCTCCCATTCCGCCCACAGCAAACACAACCCCCAACCGAGACCCGAATATGATCGACACGACTCCACCAACCTTGCCCGGCATGGAATGATGTCCGCGGGACCCCGTCCCCATCCGGCCGTGCGGCACTCCCGGATCCGATGCTCTAGCCTTGACATGCGCGAGCCTCACCAAGATCCACCTGCCGCACACCGCATGTCACAACTGAATCCAGGGGCGGTAGCTCAGCCGGTCAGAGCATCGGACTCATAATCCGTGGGTCGTGGGTTCAAGTCCCACCCGCCCTACTCTTCAACACCGCATCCGACCTGGGGTTTCTCGGATTTTGCCAGCCTCCGAGCTCGTTATTGATCATGGTTGGTTGCTCGGTGGTTGCTCTTGTGCACGGACCGTGTATCGCGGTAGATCGTTTAGACGTCCAGCATCAACTGAGACCCCAAAGACGACCACCAGAAGATCAAGCCAGTACGCCCGCTCAGCGTCGCCCATCAGGGACGGCTCCAGGCATGGTCAAGCCTCGGCCAAGTCGACTCGTCTCGCCGGTCGGCTCTCTCGTCTTGCCCACCGGGCGTTAGCGACCAGCAGATAAATGATCCGCTGCTTCTCGCAGAGGGCTGCAGCACCGTCTGCGCGACAGCCGTGGAGGACAGACAAGCAAGGCCCGCCGACGAATCGGGCGGGCCTGCAGGGCTCGCTGCATCAGATGGTGGCGTCGCCGGCGTGGTCCAGCAGTGTGATCAACCGGACGCTCTGGGCACCAGCGGCTGCGGTGTTGATGAGGGCGGCAGCGGATTCGGCGGCGGCACGGGCCACCTCCGGGTAGACGCTGGTGTAGGTGTCGCGGGTAAAGGTGGACGACACGTGCCCGAGCGTCTCCTGCACGACCTTCAGATCGACCCCTGCGGCCGGCATGATCGACGCGGCCCCATGCCGCAGATCATGCAGCCGCACCGGCGGCAACCCCGCCTGGAAGGACAGCAGGTAGAACTGGTCGCTGACCTGCTGCGGATGCAGCGGCCTGCCGAGCTCGTCGGTGAAGACGAATCCGCTGTCCGTCCACGCCTCCCCCGCCGCCAGCCGCTCGGCCGTCTGCCGTTTGCGGTGCGCGCGCAGCGCGGTGACGGTGTCGGCGTCCAGCGCGATGGTGCGGTCGCTGGCTTCGGTCTTCGGTCTGCCCTGCACTGGTTCCCAGCCGAGCTGGGTGATCTGCCAGTGCACCCCTGCAGTCCCGGCGGCCAGGTCGACGTCCTTCCACCGCAGCCCGACCGCCTCGCCGGCGTAGCCCGCGCAGGGCGATCAACCGGTACAGCGCGAACAGCCGATGGCCGGCCGCCTGGGCGAGGAAGGCGAAGGTGTGCGAGGGCGTCCACACCATCACCGGCGACGGACGCGGCACCGACGCGTACATGTTGATCATGAGCGCGCGGCTGAGCCGAGCGCCTCGCCGCCGCTGCTCGACGTCGAGCCGGGCCTGCAGGCCGCGGTTCCAGGCGGCGACCCGCTCATCGGTCCACACCAGCGCCTTGGGCCGCTCGGCGTCAGGGAGTTCGACCACCGCGGCCGGGTTGAAGTCGATCAGCCGATCCTGCTTGATCGCGATGTTCAGCGCGTGCCGCAGGGTGGCTCGGATGCGGTGCATAGTGGCCGGGCTGACCGGCCGCCGATGCCGCACCTGGGCCCGCTCCTCGGGAGCGCCGCTGGCGCGGGCGGTGATGATGACGTCGTTGAACTCCTCGATCGCATCGAACATCCCCGCCACATCCGACACCCGCAGCCGATCCAGCCGGATATCGCCGAGGTAGGGGGTGAAGTACAAGCGGATGTGCGCCTCGTAGGAGCGGCGGGTAGTGGCGTCGATCTTCCGCTTGCGCCGCAGGAACTCCTGCATCCACTCGGCCACGGACACAGTGGGATTAAGGTCCTGCCGAGTGCGGACCTTGCGCCGTACTTCTTCGACCGGCGGCAGGGCCTTGGTGTCCTTGAGCACCGACAGCATCAGCTCGGTGATCTTCCGCTGGATGTGCGGGTCCTCATCCAGCGCCAGCAACGCCCGGGCATGCTCCAGCTCGGCCTCCGCCTCCTCCAGCGTGGCAAAGCCCCGGCGGCGCAGCGGATTACGCCGCCGACCGTCGGCGTGCGCGGGCAGCTCCAGCTGGTAGGCCCACCGGCCATGGGTGCTGCTCCACCACTCCTCGCCGCCCGGACGGCGCAGCTTCGGACAGGCCTTGCCCAGCCGCTTCCCCGTCGCTTCGTCCCGGCAGGAACACGTCTTGAAGGTGGTTCCGTTCATCGTCGCTGTCGCGCCTTTCCGCTTGTTCGCTGACCTCGCGTCGCCGCTTGCTCGACGCCGCACTTCCTGCGGCCCACCCCGCCCCGCCGCCGAACACCGCCGATGCGGTATCGCCCATGTAGGACGCCACCGGCGGCCGTGCGCATCGGGCCGATCCCCGCGCGGGTCACCGCCCAGCGACCCCGGGGTGGGGTATGCCGCACCCCAGGACGGTGGGCGACCCCCTGTCGGCCCGCACAGGCCCGTAGGGGGCCACAGCGGGACGGTCGGGGCCACCCGATTGGCCGGGGCGGTCGGTATCGACGCCCACCTTCACCGCCCACGTCAAGCGATATCCGCTGGTCACACATCCCGGCCCACGCACTGGCCGAACGTGTGATGTAGGGATGTCCTGCTGCTTGTCCCGGTCGTAGGACGCCGGCGGCCAGACACCGGGGCCCCCGCGCTGACCGCAGGACAGCAGCTCCAACCGGCACGGAAGGCACGGAAGGCATCGAGATTCGATGAAGTGGCGGGACTGTACGGTCACCGTCAGACGCCCCGATCTGGTGGGCGAATCACCCCTGTCACTTATCTAAATACCGGCCAGAAAGGCCAAGTTAGGACAGCCCGATAGGCCAACTCTTGGTCAAACCGACATCGGATTCCGAACCGAGCAGCTCGAGCAACCAACAGCAACTCACGATTCAGATCGCGACATACATGGACAAATCACCGCGATAGCTATGTGGCTAAATGTTCAGATTCGACGCATTCGCGTTGACACCTTCACAACCCGTGCGACAGAATGCGGCACGCTCTGGCATGCAGGAACAAAGCTTCGGACTTTTAATCCGTAGGTTCCGGGTTCGAGCCCCGGGCGCCCCACCACTCCATACCCATTGCGACCTGCGCTTTCTCGGTTCTCGCCCCTCTCCTGAGAGGCGCAGGCGGCCGAGTGCATGCTCGTCACGTGCTCTTCGGCACAGGCCCGGCACATCGACAACCCGTCACAGCAGGGGCAGTACACCCTCAGCATTGAGTCGCCTCGCCTTCATCTATAAAGCCCCACACACAGAATCGAGCGCAAAGGGCGGGATGGAAAGGAAACTGAGCGCGACACTCCCGGCCGGGCGTGTCCAGCTGTTCTTACACTCCCAGGCGGTCAAGGGATCAGACGAGAGATGCTCGGCGAATCGCTCCAGCGGCCCTGGGGCACGGGGTGGGCACCGTGTGGTACCTGGAGACATCCTCGGTCGACGACGCCCTAGACGTGCTGGACCTGCTCATCACCTTCAACCTGCTGCCCGGCGCGGAGCGGGCGGGCAAGACCGAACAACTACGCACCTTCCCCAAGTTGCGCAAGCAGCGCCGCCTTCCATGATCTTGTACCCTTACGTCTGTCAACTTTTGACATCCATGCCCGGTAGCCGCCGTTCGTGCCGTTGGCTTAGAGCACCTAACAGAATGATCTCTGTTGTGCTTTGATCTCTCGCTGTAGCCGAGCGAGAGGGGCGCAGGTGGCCAAGCCGAAGCCATGGGAGGTCAGCGATGATCTCTGGGCTGTGATCGAGCCGCTGTTACCGCAGCGTCAGCGGCGGTTCCGGCATCCAGGGCGTAAGCGGCTGGATGACCGGCTGGCACTGCAGGGCATCTTGTTCGTGCTGCACACCGGGATCGCCTGGGAGCACCTGCCGCAGGAGCTCGGCTACGGCTCGGGCATGACGTGCTGGCGACGCCTGGCCGAGTGGAACGCCTCCGGCGTGTGGCAGCGGCTGCATGAGGTCCTGCTGGATCGGCTGCGGGCCGCCGACGTGCTCGACTTCTCCCGGGCCGCGGTGGACTCCTCGCAGATCAGAGCGTTAAAAGGGGGGAGCAGACCGGCCCGTCCCCGGTCGACCGAGGACGAGCCGGCAGCAAGCACCACCTGATCACCGAAGCCACCGGCATCCCGCTCGCGGTGATCCTGACTGGCGCCAACCGCAATGACGTCACTCAGCTGCGCCCGCTGCTGGACGCCATCCCGAAGGTCCGCGGCAAGCGTGGCCGGCCGCGTCAGCGCCCCGACGTGGTCCTCGCCGACCGCGGCTACGCTCCTTGCGGATCGCTTTCTCGGCGATCTGCCGGACCCGGGCCGGCTCGTAGGTCACCTTCAACCGATCGCGAACGAACCCGCGATGCCGGCTGGCCGTCATAGGCGCGGCCCGCTGCAGCTCCACCTCATCGGTCAGCTTCAGCGCCCCCCGGATGTGTGCGACCACGATCGGCGGGACGTCCGCGATCTTCGGGAAGTACCCCAGCCGCTGGTAGGACTTCAGCCACACCGCCAGCGCCAGCAGATGATGCTCATCCTGAGTACGGCCTCGCGCCCACTCCACCTCTGCATCGGTCGGCGTGAACACCTCGGCCAGCTCGCGCGCCGACACCACCCGCCCAAACCGCGGATACGCGGTCCGATCGATCGAGGTCACGCACAACCCCCGAGACCGTCACCAACACGATGACGACCACCTTAACGATCAACCTGCAGCCCGCGGTGTCTTTCTCCCGTATTCCGGCTGCCCCCCATAAGGCGTACTCCTCCCGCGGCAACCGCTCCTATCTGCGCCGGCGCCGCATCAAGGCCGTCATCCCGGAGAAGACCGACCAGGCGGCCAACCGCAAGAAACGCGGCTCCCGTGGCGGCCGCCCGGTCAGCCACGATCCCGATCTCTACAAGCAGCGCAACACAGCGGAACGGTGCATCAATCGGATCAAGGAGTGGCGCGGGCTGGCCTTCCGCTTCGACAAGACTCCCGACAGCTATCTTGCCGGCCTTCATCTACGCGGAGCCATGTTGTGGATCAGAAGCCTTCAACCCATCTGAAGATCCGTACTCCGTACAGGCCCTAGTCGGGGATGAACCGCGCCGGGTTTGTTGGAGACCGGGTTATGTGGCTGGGGTGAGAGTAGCTGAGTTGATCTCTGCGCGGTAGAGGGCTTCGTATTCGGCGGGTGGAAGGTCCTGGCAGGCGCTGTGGAGTCGGCGGTTGTTGTACCAGTCGACCCATTCCATGGTGGCGAGTTCGACGTCGTCCAGGCCCTTCCACGGGCCGCGGCGGTGGATCAGTTCGGTCTTGTACAGTCCGATGGTGCTCTCGGCCAGGGCGTTGTCGTAGCTGTCCCCGCGCGAGCCGACCGAGCTGACCGCGCCGGCGTCGGCGAGCCGGTCGGTGTAGCGGATGGATAGATATTGGCAGCCGCGGTCGGAGTGGTGCACCAGCCCGTTCAGCGTGTCGGTCTGGCCGCCGCGGCGCCACAGGGCCATCTCCAGCGCGTCCAGTGGCAGGTCGGTACGCAGGTGGTCGGTCAGCCGCCAGCCGACGATCATCCGCGAGTAGACGTCGATGACGAACGCGGCGTAGACGAACCCGGCCCAGGTGTGGATGTAGGTCAGGTCGGCCACCCACAGCCGGTTCGGCGCCGGCGCGGCGAAGTCCCGCTCGACCAGGTCGGCCGGCCGCGGACACAGCGGCTCAGCGATGGTGGTGCGGCGCTTGTGATCGCCCCGGACCGCGCCGGACAGCCCTAACCTGCGCATCAACCGGGCGACCGTGCAGCGGGCCACGGCCACGCCCTGGCGGTTGAGCGCCTTCCACATCTTGCGCACCCCGTACACCTCGAAGTTGTCGTTCCACAGCCGGATGATCTCGGCCGACAGCTGCTCGTCGCGTCGCTGCCGGGCCGAGGGCGGCCGGTTGCGGGCCGCGTAGTACGTCGCCGGCGCGAGATCGAGCACCTGGCAGATCGGTTCGACACCGAATTCGTCGCGGTGGGCGTCGATGAAGGCGACTATCTGGGCGGTCGGGGGTCGAGTTCCCGGGCGAAAAAAGCGGCCGCCGACTTCAGGATCTCATTGGCCCGGCGCAGTTCACGGATCTCCCGTTCGAGCTCGGCGATCCTCTGCGCATCGGCTGTCGAGGTGCCCGGCCGCTGTCCTCCGTCGACCTCGGCCTGCCGGACCCAGCTGCGCAACGCTTCGCGGTGGACGCCGAGCTGCTGGGCGACCCGGGCGATGGCGCCTGGCGCGTTGCCGGTCTGCTCGCGGACCTCGAACACCATCCGCACCGCGCGCTCACGTACTTCCTGCGGGTACTTCCTGGGGGCTGGCATCGCGTGTGATTCTCCCTTCCGCCAGCACGATCATGCTGGCTTCAGGGCCTCCAAGAAAGTCGGTGCGGTTCAGGGAGGGCAGCGGCGGAGTAGCTGGCTTCATTCGCGCGTGACGCCGACGCGAAGGCACGCTGTTGTCCTGATCGTGCCTGCGATGGACGCGCCTAATGGTGTCGCTTCGGCTCGGAACAGGCTTCGATGGCCGATCTGGCCGTGGGGCCGTCTCCCGCCGCTTGCGCGGCTCGTCTCTGCCTGGCTCGTCTGCTCCTTGTTGCCTGCTCGGCACAGGCGCAGGTACGGGCACAGACGCTGGCCGGGGACGCTTCGTTCTGGAGGGCGAGCTCTTCGGTATGGATTGCGCCTGTGGTCCCGGTGCTGGTGCCGTCAATGCTGGTACCCGTTGGGTCTCGGCCATCCGCTTTCCGAGATCGATTGGCCGGCCCTCCGCCAGGTCCCCGCGGACCAACACGCACAGCTTCTCGACGTCGAACATCTGGCGTGCCTGCTCGGAAACATATTCGGTCGGACAAGCGGGGTCTGCATAAGCCAAGGCCGCGCTTGGTTCACTCAGCAACTCAAACGTCAATGCACCCGCGATAATAATTCGACCCAAAAGCTCGGAAGCTTCGATCTTCCGGTCATTTGTATGGCATTCCCGAATCACCAGATTCCTCCAGAGGGGTTTGTCTACGTCAAGGATGTACCACTACCCCTCGCATGACGACAAGGAAACGGAATGCGCAGCACAAAGACTTGAAATCGCACCGAACCCCGCGCCCATCGACTCTCATTCCAGCACCCCGGCGCTCAGCCCTACGGCAGGACATAAGAGTCGTTGAACGCGCCAGAGGTGAGGTGATCGCGCCGCTAATCTGCACCCAGCTCCGGGCACCATACGCTTTCGGTCACCGCTTGCAGGGGCTCGGCAAGCGCGTACCAGGAGGAGGAAACAACGCTGGGCGCGCATTTGCGCCATGCACGATGACGGAGGGAACAGCTCCTCCAGTTGAAGGCCCCGCCTGCGCCACTGGACAGGACACCTCAACGATCGAGCAGTCGGAGGCGTCAAATACCCTTAGCACCTGAGGGCTGCACCGCGTCATCGCATGCGCAGCTGGACGCTAGAAACCCCCACCCTCGCCATCAAGATAGCGACGTACGCAGGCTGTCGCCCGTCTCGGACTCCACAACCTGGCCACCACGGTCTGGACGTCCTGCAGGGGCTAACCTCTCCCCGTTCTGGCCAGCAGGCGGAGAAACCGGGAAAACGCCGTATCATCTGGCACTATTGACCGTTGCCGGTGAGCGCACTCGCGATCCCAACTCAACCGTTCAACATCTCGGCCCAGGCGTGCAAGCTCCATCAGAAGAGGAAGATTGCGCCCGTCTTAGCGTAAAGCTCACAGACATTGGGAAATGTCTTCTGCCAGCTAATTGACCGATTCTGCCACATGCCATTCATCGTCGCCGTGACCGAGCCTTGCCCCTCGGGGCACCGACGGGGTGGACGACTGGGGAGACGGTCGAAGTCTCCGTCGACGGCATCGATGGAGGCACATGCAGCCTCGCCGTACGGGTGCCCCTGCGTCGGATTCGGACATTGCACGTAGACGGCCCTCATCGTGGTGCCTCCATGGGCCGTAATGGAGAGGAAGACCGCGTTCGGCCGGGCAGCACCGTAGGCCGGGATGGCTGCGAGGACGAGACCAGCACAAAGACCGGCATTAGCGGCCAGCAGAGGCAGGCGCATCGACGCTCCAAACTTTTGGCGACATAAAGTAGTTACAACGCTACATTAAGTGCTTGCCTCAAGTCTGGTATCTACCAAGTAAGCCTCACGAGACTGAATCGCTTCTCCTTCGAGGAGCGGCTTCCGCGAAGCCGAACCATCCACCCCACCCCTCCCCGCATCCATCACCCAGGGAGAGCCCTGGCGAGACGCGGCCGCTCGCCAACACGCCCAAGATCAGCCTTGACGATCACCGGCGAAGCGACCCAATCCGACAGAGACACAGCGACGTACATGAGATGGCAGCGTCACGAGTCTTCAAGGTGCGGCCAAAGCCGAGTGGATGTCCGCGGCGTCGCAGCTACGCTACGCTCCGTAACGATCAAGAGCATCGGAGGTCAAGGACATGCCTGACATCGGCCCGCGAATGCGTGGTGTTCGCATCCGGACTCTGCTTCTAGGAGGCGGAGCTGCTGCCGTCATAACCGCCGCGATAGCGCTGAGCGGCGCCGGAACGGCCCACCCCAACGACCAGCGAGGCTCTGCAGCTCAAGCCGTGGACGCTCGGCCAGCCGTCGCCGGCCACGATGCCTCCAGGCCAGCTCCGCTAGAGCACAAGGCCAGCGTCTCATCCGCTCTCCCCGCACCGGTGTCACTCGCCCTCCCCCGCAAAGCTTCCGACCGAGACGAGAGGACGAGCAGCGCCAAGGAGAGGAGCACGGCCAGAACCCGTGCACACTTGCCTGAGCCGCACCGTCGCCACGGGCTTCCGCACTCAACAGCGACAGCCGGTCCCGCAGCCGACCGCCACCCATCGAAGCCGAGCAGCCAGGCAAAACGCGTAGCGGACGACCCACGCCCACCCTCATGGGACCTGTCCAGTTGGGGTATCAGCCCATCGATGATCGGCACGAAATGCGACGAGTTGTTCCCACCTCGCGCACGCGAGTACCGGCTACGCAATATCGCATGCCACCACGTCTTCAACTGATTCACCGAGGACATTCCGCTTGATCGCCTCACAGCAGTAATCGTTCCTCTATCCCATGAGCGCACGGTGCCAAGCAGCACGCGCCAGGCCTGAGGCGGGTGGGGCGGGTCGGCCAGCAACGACGGTCCGGCGATGCGGCAGCCGAGGCGGCTGTCAGCATGCCGGGACCGCGGTGAGGCGTGCGCAACGGCACCGCCGCGTTCAGCTTACGTCGTCAGCAGGCTGGGGCCGATCTTGCAGACTCATCTCGGCGACCTTCGCCCCGCGGAAGAGCTGGACGGCCTGCAGCATCTCGGCCTGGAGCCAGCGGGCGCTGATCGAGCTGGTCGGCACGCCTGAGGTGTCGTGCTTGGTCGTGACGGTGTTCTGGGCTGAGTGGGCGTCGGCCAGGGGTGCCTCGGGAGCGAACAGGTGGCGGCGAATGGCTATGTCGGTGAAAACGAGAGCCGTTTGTCGGCGGATGGCTCTCATGATCGAAACGACCGTAGGGCCGTGTTGGTGAGTTTGAGAGCCACCTTGGCGAGCTGGTCGCAACCTCGGACCGGGTTTTGGCGGTAGTCCGGCGGGGTTGACGACGGTTCGGTGACGGCGGGCTTGGTGCGGTTGGCGGGGCGAGAGAGGATCTGCAGCACCGTCCCTCCGGGCTTCGGCGTGCCGTCCGAGGGTGTGCAGGGTCTGACCGGACCACCAGGCGGTCACGGCACAGCCGATGTGGTGGCCGGCTTCGCGCAGGAGCACCAGCGCCACCTGGTAGGTGTCGGACGCGTCGGTGAGACGTCCGGCATGCGTCTCCACCGCTACCGCTGATGGTCAGTCACCATCAGCGGTAGCGGTCATGCGGGCGGCGCGGTGGCCGGGGGCGTGGTGTCAGGCCTGGTCGTGGAGTTCGGTGCGGGCGGTTTCGGCCTGTTCGGCGATGGTGGCCAGGACCGGCGGCGGGACATGCTTCTCGCGGAACGTCTCCACCATCTGGTCCAGAACGACATCGGCCTGTTTGAGGTCGCCGGCGCGGGCGTGCGCGCGGGCCAGGCGGCGCATGGCTTCGTTGAGGGTGATGTTGTCGACCCCGGCGTCGGTACCGGGGTCAAGGGTGGTCTGCACGACCGCGCCGAGTTCTTCGATACTGGTGGCGGTGTCGGCGGGCCGGACGCCGATGCCGTCCTTGCCGAGGGTCAGGAAGTGACGGCCGGCGTTGGTGCCCTTGACCATGTGCGCGTAGACGGCCAGCGGGTGGTCGGGGTGGGCGGTGATGAGCTCATCCAGGGCGGCATTGCCTTCGGCCAGCTGCGGGGCATCAGAGCCGAGCAGGGCCAGCAGGGTGCCCTGCTGGGAGCCCATCAGCAGGTCGCCGGCCTGCCGGTCCTGTTCGTTGTGCGGGGAGCTGATCTGGATGGTGCGCTCTGCTGAGACGACGGTGGAGCCGTCGGGGACCTTGCACAGGGCGCGCAGCCGGTAGGTGCCGGGCGTGGGGAAGGTGAGGCCGTCGGCGCCGTAGCCGATGTAGGCGCTGTCGTAGAGGGCGGGGCTCTGGGCGTCGAGGGTGACGCGGCGGCCGGGGCTGCCACAGTGGCGGGCGATGGGCCGGAAGGGGTGGATGTCTCCGGCCGGGTCGGTGACCAGGATGGTCAGGTTCTCGCCGCGGGGGCTGAGGTTGGGGAAGGCGTCGGCCTGGCCGGTGCTGCCGTCCAGGGACAGCTTGATCTCGGTGACGACGGGCTCGCCGTGGGAGAAGGACTCGCGGCCGTACAGCTCCAGCCGCAGCCCGGACCGGCCGGCCGGGGGCAGGGCGAACTCCTTCAGAGGGAGACGGTAGGCGCCACCGACACCGACCTCCAAGCCCAGACCGCCCATGACGACGTTGCGGTAGAAGCCGTGGCGCAGATGCCGCAGTTCATTGTCGGTGAACTGGTAGGCGAAGGCCGCCCAGAAGGCGTCCTCGCCCTGTTCTCCGTTCGGACCCTGGTACTTATGCTCGTAGTTCATCCACGACAGGTCGCCGTAGCCGCCCCGCGGCCCGAGCGGCTGCGGCGGCTTGGCGATGGTCTTGTCCCAGCTGTGCACCAGGTTGAAGGCGTGGCCGAGCTCATGCACCCAGGTGTGGAGCTCCGTGCGTGTTCCGGCCAGCTGCTGCATGACCATCTCGGTGTGGAACACGGCCATGCCTTGGCGTGGCGATCCTTCGCGGTCGAACATGACGCCCTGGGTGCCGTCGTCGTCGACGTGGCGGGTGGCGATGAAGCTCCACAGCTTCCACTGCTCGGTGTTCTTGTGGCCGCTGAAGTTGTTTTCCATCGCGGCGTGCAGCTCGGCATCGGACCACCTCAGGTCCGCGCCCGCCTCCTGAACGGCGACCTCGTTGACGACGGTGCCGGCCGTGCGCAGTTCGATCCCGGCCTCGGCGAAGGCCGACTGGACGGTGATGATCTTCTTGGCCAGGCCGGCCGGGCGGGGGTGGGTGGTGGTGGCGTACTGGGCGGCCGGTTTGGTGCCGGCCATGGCGTCGACCTCCCAGTCGATGGTGCGCAGGAACCGGGAGACGTACGTGCAGGTGTAGGTGGTGATGGAACTGGTGTCGTCGGCCGTGCTGCGGGTCAGGACGGCGGTGCCACCGGGAGCGAGCTTGTCCACCTGCACCGAGATCTTCGGCATCTGGGTGGGGTGGGCGAAGGTCGCGGTGCCGGAGACGGTGGCGGGCAGCGTGACGGCCTGGCCGCCCTGCAGGACGAAGGAGTTGATGTACGCGCCGTCGGGGACGCTGAACGTGTCACCGGAGATCACCGGTACCGGGCCCGTCAGGTCGATGCGCAGATCGACCCGCTCGTCGTCGGCCGTCCCGTCGAAACGCCCCGCGGCCGGCAGCCGGGGAGTTCGGTAGGGGGCGGGCAGGGCGCCGAGGCCGGGCAGGACCTCCGCCCAGGTGCCCACGGCTACGGGGCCCTTGCCCCAGTCGAGGTCCATCACCTTGTCGCTCTTGATGAACAAGGTCCGATACCCCCCGCCCGGAAAGCACATGACGGCGTGATCGAAGTCGCCGCTCATGTCCTCGGGCAGCTTCTTCCACCCGGCGCCCTCCATGCCCGACAGCGGGCCCTGATAGCCCACGCCCTGGCCCCACATGATGACCGCGCACTGATCGCCCTTGATCAACATGGTGCGGCGTGTGTCGTAGAGGGCGGGTAACTGCACGGCGACGTCGAGGTCGCTGCGGAACGCGGCCGGGATGTGAGCCCCCAGGCCCGGGTAGCCGGTGATCGGCCCCTGGTAGAGGACTTTCTTGTTCCAGTCCTGCTCCAGGCACTGGTCGCCGGCCAGGAAGAGCGTGGAACCCTGGTTCACGCGTATGAGGCCGTCGCTGCAGCTGGCGAACGGCTCGGGCAGAGTGGCGAACGCCCCGTCGAACGCCTGGGCCAGCGGCTTGCGCCACTGCAGAGCCTTCGTGTCGACCAGCGCGGCCTCATCACCGCGCAGGAACCACATATTCCACGGATAGTTCAGCGTCGTCGTGACGACCGCGGAGAATCCTGTGGTCCTACTGCGCAAAAATCCCATCGCACGCCTCCCGGCCAGGCCCTGCGGGCCCACGCCGATGACGCTAAAAGAGCGCATTGATGCCCACAATGATCAAAAAAGGATCACAACCTGTCAGGTTGGACCGAAACAATCGGAGCAGGACTCACCTTTCCATTACGGATCACCTCTTACCCCTCGCCCTCGCCCTGGCGTCCCGTCGCGTCACGATCGGCAGCACCCGCACCCGTTCCTCTGTCTCGGCGCGAAGCCGCAGGTCCATGCCGCCTGGCCGCCAAGGGGGTGGATCATCGGCCCTGTTACCCCGGTCCCATCAGCCTTGAAATAGGACAGCCGTAAACATCGCCCTCTCATGGCCTCATCCGGCCATCATCAGCGCAGCAGTCGCGGCATCCCGCAACTGACTCATTGCTGCGTACTCCGGCCGTACCCGCTGTGCGGCGTAGCGCCAAATCCGGTCCGATCCTCCCCGAAGGCCATCTGGGAAGCCGCAGGTCCAGGTGGAGCGCCCGCAGCGAGGCGAGGACGTACGACCTGGAGGTGCGGCGAGCGACGGTCATACTCGGCGACGAGGACGGGCCGGGGTGGCTCTCGTCTCACCGACATCACGGGAGATCGGGGAGCCGAGCGTGGCTCTCGAATTGGTTGACACGTGGCTCCCAAACTCACCGACGTAGCCACGGCGAACCTTCGCGAAGGCCGCTTCTACCTGTGGCAATTTGAGTCGTGCCTCGCTCGATGAGTCTGGCGACCATGGCGGACCGCGGGTGATCCGGAGACTGCTGTAGGCAGGCGGCGTCGGCGGTTATCGGACAACGCTACTTTCGCTCATCGACGGGGTCAGGCGGCTGGCGAGTACGGCAGGCGGTCATGGCAGTTCGCGGGGCTGTTCTTGAGGCAGGTCGTACTGCTCGTGCATGTGCTGGTCGTACTCGGCGTGCGGGCCAAGCCGCATCTGAGCCCGGCGCTGGTCCAGATGCTCGGGGTCATCAATGGGACGCGGCTGCAGTCGTCCGTCGAGTTCGTGGTACTGCGTGCCGTACAGCTGCGGGCGCCCCTCGGCGACGTAGACCCGGTCGGTCAGATACGCGACATCGGGGAGCGCGGCCTGCCCGGCTGCGGCAGCAACATGCAGCAGCTCCAGGCAACAACGTTGGAAGACGACGTCGTGGTCAGCGTGCTGCGCGAGTAACCATGCAGCCTTGCTGGCGTCATCGCCGACGAGGTCGCGGCCCGGCCAGCCATGTTCAGCGATGACCTCCTGCAGGAAGCGAGTGTTGTCGTGGTCGACCTGCTCCCATTCCCGCCCGGCTTGTTCGGTCATCGGCTGCCCGAGGGGAGTGGCCGTACGGACGGCTTGATCGCGTTCCATGCGCCGCAGCAGCTCGTCGCGGAGCGCAACGTTCATGCGAACCTCCTTCGGGGCAGGGCGGCGTCAGACATCGAGCGCGACCTGATCGACCTCAGCCATGCGGGATGCCTTGCCCTGTAGGGGTACGCCGGCGAGGTAGGTCAGTTCCTCCATCGTGGGGAAAGTCGTGCTGGGCAGGTCCTCGATCAGTGAGAGCAGCAGCAGGGCTGCCCCGACCGCGTCCCAGAGGGCGCGGTGCGGGCGGCTGGCGGGGACGAGCTGGTGGACTTGGGCGTTGAGGGCGTACTTCTCCAGCAGCCGGACCAGATTCCAGCGTCGGCTCGCAGGGTGACCGTGACGGTAGAGCTGGGCGGTATCGATCAAGGCCGAGGGCTGGGCTTCGGGCACGAGACGGCGCAGCAGCCGCCAGTCCACGCCGATGTTGTGCCCGACGATGATCCGCGCATCGAGACGATCAACGATCTCAGCACGGATGTCGTTCAAGGCGGGCGCGGTGAACAGGATGTCGCCAGTGAGTTCCCGGGCGATCCACGGGCGGGGCGCGACCATGCGGCCGGGGTTGACCGTGGTGTCCCAGGCAGCGGTCATGTCCGGGACGCCGCCGTCCAGCGGGACGATCGCGATCTCCAGGATCTGCTCGCGGTCACGATCCTGGCCGCCGGTGCCTTCCAGGTCGAGGGCTACGAGCGGCGCGGTGGTCCAAGGCTGACGCGTCACGTCTCCTCCAAAGATGTCGGGCGAGGGTACACAGTTGTGGCGAGCAGGTTCCGCAGGCGCTGCTCGGCGTGCTCCACCGCCTCGGTCAGGGCTTTGAGATGGACGTCCGGGATGCTCCCGGTACCGAGCGCCGCGGCGGCGATCACGGCGAGGAGGTCCTCGCGCTGCTGGTCTGTCATGCGGGAGCGCATCGCCGGGTGGGCGAGGACATCCCGGGCGGCGTAGGCATCGGTGAAGGCGACATCGATGACGGCGGCGGCCAGCTGGGCGCCGCTCGGCTGGGCTTGGCTGGCGGCCACGTCGAGAGCGGTCAAGGCAAGGCGGGTCCGGAACGCAGCTGTGGTCGGCTCCTGGGCGGCGACCAGACTGTACGTCTGCGCGAGCAGGTGCTCGACCTCGTCCTGCGAGGTGGCTGTGGTGCCGGGGCAGATGGCGATGCGCAGGAGCGACGCCACGACCGTCTCCCATGGCTCGGCTGGCACCGTGGAGTCGATCAGAGCGGTCGCGTCGACCGGGCGTCCCTGCTCCAGCAGCGCCATGATCTTGAGCTGACGACCGTCGAGCAGCCGATCACCGATCCCACGGTGGGATGTCATAGCGTCGGCAGCCTCACTCCAGCGGCCCTGTTGGGCCAGGGCGCGGGCCCCGTCGATGAGCAGCGCGACCCACAGCTCCGTGCACACCGCACCGTGGTCGTCGTGGGTGCGGGTCAGGGGCGACAGGTCGACGTCATGTCCATGGATCACAGTAGCGGCGCGCTGCTGGGCCGCACGGTAGAGCTGATCGAGCAGCTCGTAGGCGCCTTCGCCGTCGCCTTCGCGAATCAGTAGCCGGCCGAGGTTGATCAGCGGCATCAGCGACATGACGGCGATCTCCCGGTCGAGATTCCCAGCCTCGGCGAATACCCGGTGCTGCCTCCAGCACAGATCGGCAGCCATCTCGGGCAGGGCGGCGTCGGAGGCGACGAGCGCGGAGATGTTGAGGACCCCGCAGGCGCGGGCCACCAGGTCATGGCGGCCAGCGCCTGCGGGTTCGATGCTCAGCGAGGTGAGATCGGCGATGCGCTCCGCCAACGGCTTGCCGGGCGGTTTGGTGCGGCAGACCAGCGGGATACGGGCGGCGATCGCCGGGTTCATCACGACGCTGACTCCTCCCTACGGCCAGTCGACTACGAGGCGGCTGGCCGGCTTGTCGATGCTGAAGCGCGGATCGGCGGCCTTGAGCAGGTCACGGTTGTCGCTGGTGGCCATGCGGAAGCCGGGGGCGGGGGCGCGGTTGCCGTAGTCGCGGTCCCATTCCTCGATCGCAGTGGCGACCTGCTCGGCCAGGGCTGTGGCGCGTGGGCCGTGGCCGATGACGCCGATCTGCCAGAAGCGTCCTTCGCCGTCCTCGCCTTCGCGGATGGTCAGGTAGGCCAGGGTGTCTGCGTCGAGCGCGGCCATCGAGCCCCACGCGAAGTGCGGCGTGAATCCCGGTCGGTTGCCGGGCATCCGGGACAGCCCGTTGGGCAGGACGCAGGCCAGCCACAGATACAGCCACTGCCACGGGTCGCCCTGCCGGAACTGCACCCCGGTGTAGGCCGGGTGGGCTGGGGTGTCCAGGATCGTGCGCATCGCCTCGCGGTCGATGAGTTGCTCGCTGAAGGTCTCCAGGTAGACATCGCCTTCGCCCTCGATGGGGACGCGGGTGTAGATGTCATCGCCGATGCCCTTGCGTAGCGGCACGAAGGTCGCCATCTCGCAGGAGGCCGTCTTCCAGGTGTCGCCGTCGCGCTCGAAGGCGAAGGATCGGGAAATGCTTCCACGGATGCGCATCGGGATGACCAGACGACCGTCCGGGCCGAGTTGGTCGAGCACCCGGGTGGGGATGTCGCCGGCGCCCACGGTGAACTGGATGCGGTCGAAGGGGGCGTGCTGCGGCAGCCCGGCCGCGCCGTCGCCGAGCAGAGCTGTCACGTTGCGCACCCCGGCCGCTTGCAGGTGCATCTGGGCCGTGTCGACGAGGTCTTGGTCGACATCGATCGTCCACACGCGTCCAGTGGGGCCGACCAGGTGGCCGAGCAGCGCGGCGTTGTAGCCGGTGGCCGCCCCGGCCTCCATGATCTTGTGCCCGGGGCGAGCGCCGACCTGCTCCAGTTGGGTGGCCACGATGGACGGCGCGGAGATGCACGAGATCATCTCTCCGCCTGGGTCGTGCTTGATCGCCACGGCGTCGTCGACGTAGGCGGCCTCGATGGGAGCGTCGGGGACGAACGTGTGGCGCTCGACCGCACGGAAGGCCTCGATGATCTCTGGCGTGCGCAGGTGGCCGGAGTCGATGTACTTGGCCACCATGGCCTCGCGCAGCTTGGTGGGATCGACGGCGGTAGTGATGGTGGTCTCCATCCTGGTGAAGGTAGGTGTTACTGGCGAGGAGGGGCTGGTGGACACGGCGGCCGGCCCGTCCTCTCCGAAGGCGACCTGCCAGCCGAGCCAGGCCGCCGCGGCTTGCTCGGCCACGGACGTGCCGGCGCGATTGAACGCGAAGATGGCGTGGTGAGCCAGGACGGCGCGCAGCCCTCGCTTCAGGTGCCCGTCCTTCGCGCACCGGGCGAGGCGGCGGCCTGCGTCCTCAAAGGCGGCCACGCGCTCGGCCCACCCCGGTTCAGGTAGAGGCCGCTGGGCGGCATCGGCGTTCATGAGGCGCCGCATCGCGTTGATCGCCGCCGCCCGGCGCGCTTCGGCGGGCGGGTCAATTGCAGGACGCAGCTCGCCGATCTTCGCCCATACGTCGCCGACCTCGAACGGGTCGAGCCCTGCCGCCCGGAACATCGTCGACAGCAGCAGAATGCATCGCTCCCTGCCGTCGGGGCTGCCGGTCTCGGCCAGCGCGGCGGGGCTGTCGGCGCTGAACACCTCGTGGGCGATGGCCATGCCCTGCGGGCCGCCGAACGCCTCGGTTTCGGGTTCGTACATGCCGCTGACCCGCCTGGCCACCACCTGGTCGGCGATGAGCCGGTCGAGCACGACGTCCACAGGCTGATCCGTGCGCAGCCGCAGCCCGCCCTCCTTGCGCAGGAAGTGGAAGCGCCGCCCGACCAGGGCGGCCGACAGCGCGAGCGCCGCCTCGGGGCTCACCCCGATGCGGTCGGGGAAGCTGATCGTGGCCTGCCACCATTCCGGCCCGGCCGGCGGGGCGAGGTTGTCCTCATAGCTGTTCATGGTGTCGAGTCGCTCCTGCTCGCTCCGTGTTCGGGTCGGTGGGACGGTGAGGGTCAGTGAAGGAGTAGGGCGCAGGTCCAGCCGGTGCGGTTGGAGCCCTCCAGCGCCAATTGCGCCCCGGCACGCCCCTCAAGAAACCCGGGTTTGGTCAGGTCGCCGAGTCCGGCGGCCAGGCGTTGGTGCACTCGCCGGATGCTTGTGGTGAACCGAGCCGGGGAGGCACTGTCTGCGGCGATGGCGGTGGCGACCGTCAAGATCCCGGCCCAGCCGTGACACAGCGACGCATCGCTTACCCTGCCGAGCCGATCCGAGTCGAGCAGCGCCGCCATCGCGACATCCTCAGCCTTCTGCCTGCGGGCCGGGTCGCCCAGTGCGAGCGCAGCCAGTTGCAGGGCGCGGGCGATCCCCAGGTCCCCGTAACACCAAGACGGCCGCAGAGGCGGTACCCGCAGCGGCTTGCCGCCGGTGAGCTGGTCAAGAGTGATCCAGTAGGAGTTGCCGAACTCCTCCAACCAGATCGCGAACACGCCGATGGCGTCGCGCTGGCCGTCGACCTGGAAGCTCCGCCGGGCGGCCAGCGACAGCAGTGCCAGCGGCCCGGCGATGCCGTGGGCGATGCCGTTGTTGCCATGACCGCCGGAGACCTGCGCCTCGTATGTGGGGTTGTCCGGCGACCACCACCCCGGCAGCATCCGCCCATCGACCGTGACCGGGCGCGCCAGCGACACCAGATAGGTCAAGACCTCTTCGAGCAGAGGTGCAGCGCCCGGCCGGGCCAACAGCAGCGTCCCCAACCCAGTTAATCCCCTGATCACGTCGAACTCCGCCAGTGACGGCAACAGCCCCTCCTGCTGCCGCTGCCAGGCAGCGGCCAGACGGGCGGCCACGACCCGGTCAACGCCCGCCTGCACATCCCGGTCGACGCACCCGGCGCGGCCGAGGACGAATTCCAGCGCGGGAGCTCCGTGATACAAGCTCGCGTTGGAGCCGATGCTGACGCCGCCGCATACCGCTTCCTGCAACAGGGGACGCGCGGCGGCGAGATCGGCGCGCTCGATGTGCAGCAGTGCCTGGCCGAGCGCGCCCTCGGCCAGGGCCTGCGTCGCGAGGGTGTTCATAGTGTCGACTCCACTGAGACGACGATGCTGTGTGCTCGGCCGCCGAGCCACCCGTCTGCGTCCGGTGGCGGCGCCTCGAAGAGCATCGCGATCGGATTGCCGCTCAGGTGCGCGCGTAGCAGGTCCACGTCCATCTCTCGCGTGAGGTCTAGTGGCAGGTGCTGGTCATCAAGGGCCAGGAGTATCCGGTCGGGCACCCTGGCCCGGACGCGCCACGCGTGCAGGTGCTCGGCCCATTCGTCCAGGTGTGCCGTACGGCCGGGCAGCTTTCGGGCGTGGAGCTGCCATCGGGCGGCGACCAGGATGGTGCGCCGGTAGTGCAGCGCCGGAGTGTATGGCAGCGTCCACGCGGCGCCCCAGTCGAACCACGTCACCTGGGTGGTGGCGGCGCGGCTGATCTCGGCCAGGAATCGGACCAGCGGCGGCGTGTAGTTGTTCCACAGGAAATTGATCGCCGTGGGGGCCAGTAGCTCCAGGCGTTCCCCGGTCGCGGCCACCGCCAGATACAGATGACCGTCGCGGAAGCCGACCGACAGATCGCGTGGGAACAGCACATCCTCGCCGCCCTGGTATTCGCCGACGCTGACCAGCTTCGGTAGAACGCGCGGTGCCCTGGTGAGCAGGTCTGCCTCGGCCCGTGTGGGGTGGAACGACAACTGCGCCGATGTCGCGTCGGGCGCGACGGTGGGCAGGGCAGTGTATCCGGCAGCCAGGCCCGGCAGGAGATGCCAAAAGCGCCCGGACATGGAACCGGCCGCGCGGGAGACGGTGTGGACGCGCAGCCGGAAGTCGCCCGAGTCGAGCGCGGCCACCGTCCGGGCTTGGACCTGTGCGCACACCTCGAAGTGCGGCGCCGGCGCGATGTTGCCGAACGGCTCGGCCGCGGCGGTCTCCAACTCCTCGACAAGCGCCTCGGACAAGATGACCGCGTGCTGGCCCTCGACGGCAGCGGTCCCGGCCAGATCCAGCAGCAGCCGGTCGCGGCGTGACATCGGCCTGGGCGGCTCCGACAGCAGGCCGAACCCGTCCGGCAGGCCCAACCCCCGCTCAGGGTCGGTGAGCTGTTCGACGGGGACTTCGGTCCCCTCACCGAACCGGTCGACGAATCGCTCGGCGTATCGCCGCCAGGCCGGAGTACCAGCGGGATGGGTCGCAAGCCGGGCCAGCACGGTCGCCGCGGTCTCCACCTCAGCCGCGACCGCTTCAGGCAGGCGCACCTCGGCGTCCAACCGCAAGTCCACCGCTGTGCGCTCACAGGCGGCCAGCAGCGCGGGCGACACGACATTGGCCGGGTTGGTGACAGTGGCCGGCGCACGCAACCGGGAACGCAGCAGCCGCGCGCGTAGCAGTTCAGCGACCAGTTCGGCCCGGCGGCAAGGCTCGACCTGCGGGAACTCGGCGGCGAGCTTCCCCAGCAAGGCCTCATGCGGGATCGGGGAGCCCGCCGCTTCCAGCACCAGGTCCACCGCTGCCGTCGAGGCCAGGGAGAATTCGTCCGCGCCCTCGGCCGGAACATGGACGCGGCCGTCGCGCAAGCGGGCGAGGTTGTTCACACACACCTCGACGCCGTCCATCCCCTTCTCGTCTGCCTCCCACGTCGTGATCGCCAAGCCCAGTTCTGTGGGGTCGGGCCGGTCGACGGCCTCGTGCGCATCCCCGACGCGTACGAACGGCGTGTTGCCGAACTCGACCAGGGCAACACCCGCGAACAGGCCGAACGGGGTGGAGCGGTGCGCAAAGCGGATGGCGTATCGGGCGATGGAGAGCGCGGCGCGACGCACCCGGCGGACGTTACTCACCTGCCCATCGAAGATCGCCTGAAGCTGTCGGGCCAAGTCTGGGCTGGCGTTGGTGACCGCCTGCTGGAAGGGCTTATCCGCCCATACCTGGGCCAGCCATGACCGCCATTGCTCGACCGAGGATCCTGGCTTCGGCCAGCCCGGATGGGCCGAAGGGGCGAGATGCACGGTGGCGCGCAGCATCCCGACGCCGGTGCGCCGATACCGTCTGATCCGCGTCCGCGTCATCCTGATCACTCCCTTTCCTTGTCACCATCCGGGCTGGGTTGGGAAGCCCGGGTCCGGTCGAGAGGGACCTGGGCCAGCGGGGTTACGACGTGGTGCAGGCGCTCGGGCAGGAGCTGCCGCACGTGTCGCCGGTGCCGCACCTCAACGAGGTGTTGGCCGCCGGGGTGTTCTCCGTGAGCCTGATGTCGAGGTCGAACGGGTCGAACGGCGCGTGCGTGCCAGCGACTTCGGCCGCTCCTTCGGTGCTCTGTTCGATGGTTGGAGTGCTCATTGGCTTCTGCTCCTGTCCTGTGTTGGTGTTCCTGAGGAAGGGCGGCGGCCGGCTCCAGCGGTAGCCCTGAAAGGGGTCCGGCCGGGGCCTCGCTGCTCCTCCTGATGGTCTGGCGCTACTGTCCGCGCTTTGAGCGGTACCTCTACGGGCCTCCTCACTCGAGCTGGCCTTGTCTGGCCTCGCGAGGCATGAGAGGTCCGGGTTTGGTGGTGAGCTCGTGTCCCTTCGCTCGGCGTTGGCTGGTGAGTTGCTGACTAACCTGACCGAGATCTCAGCGCAGGCCTCGGTCACGAACTCCCTCTGCGCCTGAGGGCCTTGAGGGCGCCTTTGGCCTCGGACTTGTCTGCAACAGCCTCCTCAGAGGCGGCCTCGGTCGTCATCGCTCTCGCGAGTCGAAGCTGAACCCGACGGAGCTCTGGCCGGTCTGCATGGGCATGCGGGACGGCCAGAGCCCCGCCCCAGCCTCTGGAAGAGTCGCTGGGAACCCACTCCGACTCTGGTGCGGACCTGTCGAGTCAAGTCGCACCGATGCCTCAGCTCAGGTTGTCTTCTCGTGAAGCCCCTGGCGGCAGGCCACCGACCTGGAGAGTCGGGGCCTTCTCCGCAGAGGGGCAAGCACGGCCGAAAGACTCGCTGTCTCGAGTAGCCCAAATGCACCTGACGGTTCCCCTGCCATACCTGGCCCGGGGGAGCTCATGCGACGCCGTCCAGAGTCTTGACCACTGCCTCCTCCACGACACCCGCGGCCCAGATCCACGGACCGAACCCCAGGCCGAACGGTGCCGGCTTCAACCCGTCGAACCGGCCATCGACGGCCGCCTTCTGAAACTCGGTGTACGCACGCTTCGTGGTGCACACCAGGTGAGGGCTTTGACCTGCTGCCGGGTCGTGGATCTCGATGAGCAGGTTCTCACCATCCAGCCTGGGGCGGAGCGTGTCGGTCCGGATGTGGTGCAGGAGATCAAGCCAGTACCTGGGACCCATCGTCGCAATGTCCTCAGGGTCGATCAGATCGCACATTTGGACCGTGGTCGACCGGGCTACTCTGCGAACGGCGAGGCGGTTGGGGTTCGAGGCTTCTCTGTCATGCTTTGTCATTGCGGATCTCCGGAGCGGTTGCTTGCCGACGACAATGACGGTAGCCAGCGGTGCGAATCCCTTACACCTCGAAGTAAGTCTGCAATCGCCCTGGTCTCTGGGCGGCCCTCACCTGCCCATTTCCGGTAGCGCAAGCCATTGCCCATGCGGATGGGTAATCTGATGGCGCTTCCGGGAGGAGGGAAGTCAAATGTCGAGACAGGGCCAGGATTCGAGCCCACAGGCACGAGGCCGCAGATTGGCACGAATCGGGAATGAGTTGTGGCTAGAGACGAGATCGGTCAAAAAGGCAGCAACGGAACTAATGCGGCGCTATCCGCTCATTTGCAGCCTTCAGGCACACCGGTATGCCTGCGGTCTTTCCCAGGATCAGGCCGCTGTCCGGTACAACCAGATGACCGGCCACCAGACCAGCCTGGGCGGTACATCCATCAACGCATGGGAAACCTGGGCCCGTGAACGCAACAGGTCCGGATCGGCTCCCAGCTTCACCAGCCTGCTGGTCCTCGCCGCCGCCTACGGAGGCGGCCCCACCGGGGTGGCCGAGGAGGACATCTCTCCCAGCGATCTGGTCGCCGAAGCGTACGAGCGGTTGGCAGTGGAAGACCAACTCGCCCTGAAAAGGTACGCCACCACCCACTCCACTCCCCCACCACCCGCCACAGCGCCGGCAACAGCAGGGACAGGCAACACAACCGCCAGAACGACACCGGCCGAATCCAGCGCCGTAGGCCAAGACTTCATCATCGCGGCCCCTACCGTCGAATTCTGCACTCCCGACAGGCTTGTCTACTCCCTGCCCAACCCTGCCCCCGGCCAGCTCCTCAACCTCACCTGGGCGTCCTTCGGCTACGGCATCGAGCGCCTCATCCACCAGATCAAAAACCTCGGGCGCCGTACCGATGTAGACGCCTGTTTCGGAATCAACGAGGCCGGCCTGGTCATGGCCACCTTCCTCGCCTCCGCCCAATTCGGACGCTGCCCCATCGGCTACCTCAAATGCAACAAGAGCCGCGAATTCATCAGCCTCGACACAGCATCCATCTTCCCGGAGTTGCCAGACGCTCCAGAGATCGTGTTGTGCGACTTTGAGGTGAAGCATGCCGATGTGGTCGGATTCATCTCACGCGAGATCCGTGACCGCTATCCGGGAGCGCAGATCTATTTCGCGGTGTTCGGAGCCATGACCAAGGGGAAGCTCGAAGTCAGCGATTTCGATGATCTGACCGGCGCTGGCATCATGCGAGCGGCAAGCTTCAAGGCGGTGTTCATCGCCGCGACGATGAGCCCACCAGGAATCGAACCGCCGCTGGAGCTGCGCTAACAGTACGGAGGTCCCGTCGTGACAACCTCTCCCGCCCTCCCCGGCCTCGCCCAGAGCCTCGCCGAACTGGTCGCTCAGGTGATCGGGGAAATCCGGCCACGCCTGATCCAGGCCGCGCTCTCGGGTGAACGATCAGAGGCCGCCAACCTGCGCCACTCCGACAACTTCCTGTCCGCACACGATCTGTGGATGCATGAGCGCTACCGAGAGCTCCTGACCCCGATCATCTCCTCATACATCTACGCCTCCGAAGAGGCCGACCCTCAAGTCATCGGAGCCGACCCAGAGCCGGATCTGTGCGTCCTGGTCGATCCGCTCGACACCAGCGAGCTGGCCGTCCGCGCCCTGTACGGCTACACACACGTGATGGTGTACTCCCGCAGCCTTGCCCGGCCCATCGCCGCGGTGGTGGGCGACATCTTCCACCATCTCCAGATGTATCTCGCGGCCCGCGACGAGGACGGCAACGACCAGGCGTTCGTCTACACGCAAGACGGCAAGGCACACCAGCTGAAGGTGCGGCGCTTCGCAGAACTGCGCGAGGCGCTGATCACGAACTACCTGATGAAGCCTGCTGAACGACTCCAGCCGCTCGGACGCCAGACCCGCCTGCTCGACGCGCTCAACCAGCCTTCGGCGGACGGCGCCGTTCGCGGCCGCGTCGGAGTCGACTTCGGGTCCATCAGCCTGTGCCACGTCGCGGCGGGCTTCACCGACGCCACCATTGAGTTCGCCAAAGGTTTCGCCGTCTGGGATTTGGCCCCCGGGCACTACATCCTCGATGCTGCGGGCGGCGTAGTTCTCGACCTCGAAGGCGATCCCAGACCCTTGGACTACCAGTTCGGTAGCATCGCCGATATCAACAAGGCCATGGACACACGACAGAAGTTCGTGGCCGCTTCCAGCCTGGCCCTCGCCCGGGAAATCGTTGCCGCCATCTACGCCACCTAGCCTGGCAAAATGCGCTCCCGCTGGCGCTCGAACGTACCCTTTGCCTGGAGTCGGGTGAGACGGGCCTAACTTCTTTCCGCACCTGCTCGGTGTTCCCGAGGTTAGGTCTCTGACTGGCGGGCCTCCAATAAACCGACCCCAGGAGCCCAGATCCTCGCCATGATGTCACTGTGCCTTGCCTCTTGGCTGCTGTCGGTGGCGAAGGACTGGGAGGCATGGCTTTGTTCTTGTTCAAACTCACCAGCTGAGCCCATCGAGGCCTCGGCGCACGGCCCAGTAAGGATGGACTGCAATGGGATGGGAGTCGCTGCTTCCGGCGGAGTTCCAGCGGCTACGGTCCAGTCCGAACGCGCACCATCGTGGGCAGCAACTGGAAGAACTTCTGGAGCGACTCTTCCAGCAGGCACACTTTCGCGTCCACCGCAACGCTGGCATCGCCCGTCCGCGGCAGACGGACCTGGTAGCCAGCTACGGGGATCGGTGGTACCTGATCGAGGCCAAGTGGGAAAACACCCCTGCCGGCGTGGACGTCTTCGACGCAGTGCGATCTCGGCTGGAGCGTGCAGCCTCGGCCGCCGTCATCGGCGTGATCGTCAGCGTGTCAGGCTTCACCGCCACCGTCCGTGAGCAGGTTACCCAATATCGAGGCAGGGAGCCTGTCCTTCTGCTTGGCGAAGAAGAGCTGATGCAGGTGCTGCAAGCGCCGGAGACGTTGGCCCACCTTCTGTGGACTAAATGGGAGACCCTAGTCACCCACGGTCGCGTCCACCTGCCTGTGGGAAACCGGGGTCGTCGTCGGCGCCGGCCGTCCACTGACTTGTCAGCTTCCGACCTCACGCTACTCAGCACGGACCTGAACCCGCTGCCATACGTCACGTCGGGAGGCGGCTACGCCGAACTCGTTTTCGTTCAAGACCTACCCGACGTGGACTGGGTGCCTGCGGACGGCAGCGGCGTCAGTTTAGACCTGCCGATCAGGGCCCTCGACGAGAACGGCCTCGCCGACCTTCTGCACGCGTTCAACTCCTTGGGCTGGATGACCTCCCGACCGAGTTGGAGTATCCAGCAGGCCACCTTGAACTGGCACGGCGTAGGCGCCCGCGAATTCCTTAACGCACTCCGCGCGTGGAGAGAGCGCTGCGAAGGCCTACAACACGCCCACCATACAGAACAGGTGACGTACTTCGATGTCTGCCAAGGCGGAGGCTTCTACACCTTGGCCGCTGATATCGCCAATCATGCTTCCCGCATGGTTAGCCACTGCAACGTGTCCTTCCAACTCCCGGGAATACCTGTAGACAATCAGCCGCTCCGGCACTTGTTCGAGCAGTTCGATGCCATCGCCACCGGTACTACGGGACTGTACGGTCACTGGCTCTGACCCGTAGTCGGTGGTGGCGCTGGGTGATCCCTGCCAGGCTGTGCCGTGCTGAAGATCGACGATCTTACGGGTGTCGTGTTCGCGGGGCTGTCTGCCCTGGTCATCGAGGGCGTAGAGGACGAGGGCAACCACATCCAGGTGATGGCCCGTACGCGCGACGAACCGATGCCGTGCCCGGCGTGCGGGGTGCCGACCGGTCGAGTGCACAGCTACGCCGGTCGGACGGTCAGGGATGTGCCGGTCGACGGGCGGCCGGTGATGGTGTCGCTACAGGTTCGGCGTCTGGTCTGCCCAGCGCGGGGATGCCCTCGGCAGACATTCCGTGAGCAGGTTCCTGGGCTGCTTGAGCGCTACCAGCGTCGGACGAACAGGCTCACCGGCCAGTTGGGTGCGGTAGTCCAGGAACTGGCCGGCCGGGCCAGTGCTCGGCTGTCGGAGGTCCTGGCGGTCACGATCTCCAGGTCCACCGGGCTGCGCCTGCTGATGCGACTGTCGCTGCCACCGCTGCGGGTCCCGCGCGTGCTGGGTGTCGATGACTTCGCTCTCAAGCGACGGCATCGGTATGCCACCGTCCTCACTAACGCCGAGACCGGCGAGCGGATCGATGTCCTGCCCGGCCGCGGTGCCGATCCGCTGGAGGCATGGCTGCGATCGCACCCTGGCGTCGAGATCGTCTGCCGGGACGGGTCAGGTGCCTACGGGGAGGCGATTCGACGTGGCTCTGCCGGATGCGGTGCAGGTCGGCGACCGGTGGCATCTGTGGGCGAATTTCTGCGACAAGACCCTCGCCGAGGTTCGCTCCCACAGCGCCTGCTGGGCCACGGTCAACCCGCCCCGCCCCGCTGGCGTCCACGAACGGACTACCCGCGAGCGCTGGGAGCAGATTCACCAGCTGCTGGGCAAGGGTGTCGGCCTGCTGGAATGCGCCCGCCGCCTGAACCTGTCGCTCAACACCGTCAAGCGCTACGCCCGCACCCACAAGCCCGAGGCTTTACGTCGCGCACCGCGCTACCGTCCCACGCTCGTCGACCCCTACCGCGATCACCTGCGCGACCGACGCGCCACCGACCCAGCCGTGCCCGTGCAGCAGTTGTTCCGGGAGATCAAGGAACTCGGCTACACCGGCAGCCTCAACCTGCTCTACCGCTACATCACCCAAAGCCGAGCCGAAGGGGAACGGCCCGTCACCACCCCGCGCCGCCTGGCACGTCTGCTGCTCACTCACCCCGACCGACTCCGTGATAGCGACACCCGGCTGGTGCAAGAGCTCACCGCTGCCTGTCCCGAGCTGACCGAACTCGCCTACCATGTCCGCGACTTCGCCGCGCTCCTCACCCCGGCTGAAGGCAACGACGACAAGCTCACCACCTGGATCACCACCATCCGCGCCACCGACCTGCCTCACCTGCACGGCTTCGCCAACGGCATCGAGCTTGACCGCGCCTCCGTGAACGCCGCCCTCACCCTCCCGCATCACAACGGCCGCACCGAGGGCGTCAACACCCGCACGAAGAGGATCATGCGCCAGATGCACGGCCGCGCCGGGTTCGATCTGTTGCGCCACCGCATCCTGCTGCCATGACGGGCACTTACCGCCACCACCGATTACGGGCCAGAGCCCGGTCACTGGTGTAACTCCTGATCAAGGAGAACGCACCTGATGAGTACTGTGATCCAGGCATCGACGGAGATCGAGCTGGAGGACACCGACGTGGCGCGCAAGCAAGGGCAGCAACGCCAAGGATTCGGATCGGGAGCTGGTGGCCCGGCTGGTCGACCAGGCCCGGGCCGAGGGCGTGGAACTGGTCGGCGAGAACGGGCTGCTGGGCCGGCTGACCAAGCTGGTGCTGGAATCCGCGCTGGAAGGCGAGATCACCGACCATCTCGGTTACGACAAGCACCAGCGCTCCGGCGGCGAGACGACCAACAGCCGCAACGGCGCCCGCTCCAAGACGGTCATCACCGACGTCGGGCCGGTCGAGATCACCGTGCCGCGCGATCGGGACGGCAGCTTCGAGCCGAAGATCGTGCGCAAGCGGCAGCGGCGCCTGTCCGGCGTCGATGAGATGGTCATCTCGCTGGCCGCCAAGGGCCTGACGACCGGTGAGATCTCCGCGCACCTGGCCGAGGTGTACGGCGCCGAGGTGTCCAAGCAGACCATCTCGACCATCACTGACAAGGTGCTGGAGGGGATGGCCGAGTGGCAGAACCGGCCGCTCGACCCCGTCTACCCGGTGATCTTCGTCGATGCGATCCATGTGAAGCTGCGTGAGGGGCAGGTCGCCAACCGGCCGATCTACGTGGCGATGGCGGTCACCGTCGATGGCGAGCGCGACATCCTCGGCTTGTGGGCTGGCGACGGCGGTGAGGGCGCCAAGTTCTGGCTGCACGTGCTGACCGAGATCAAGAACCGCGGCGTGGGTGATGCGCTGATGGTGGTCTGCGACGGTCTGAAGGGGCTGCCCCAGGCCATCGAGAGCGTCTGGCCGCAAGCTGTCGTCCAGACATGTGTGGTGCATCTGCTGCGTGCCTCGTTCCGGTACGCGGCCCGTCAGCACTGGGATGCCATCGCCAAGGCGCTCAAGCCGGTCTACACCGCCCCGACCGAGGCCGCCGCGCTGGAGCGGTTCTGCGAGTTCGCCGAGGTCTGGGGCGGCAGGTACCCGGCGATCGTGAAGTTGTGGGAGGACGCCTGGGCCGAGTTCGTGCCCTTCCTCAACTTCGACACCGAGATTCGCCGGGTGATCTGCTCGACCAACGCCATCGAGTCGGTCAACGCCCGGATCCGGCGGGCGGTCAAGGCCCGCGGCCACTTCCCGAACGAGCAGGCCGCGCTCAAGTGCGTCTACATGGCGATCATGAGTCTGGACCCGACCGGCAAGGGCCGCAAACGCTGGATCACCCGCTGGAAGGCCGCCCTGAACGCCTTCGCCATCACCTTCGAAGGCCGTCTCACCCCGACCACCCGTTAATCACGCAAGATCGAGATACACCACTGACTGGACACACCCCGGGTGCGGAGTACGGCAGAAACACACCGCGGGCTGGCAACTGATCGCTAGGGTGGCGCGGTCTTCGGAGCGAGATGGGGGCCCTGCGGCCCACCCGGTTACGCGAGCTGGGGCTGACGCCCTGAGCGGCTGCGCCGTGCTCCGTTGAAAGAAGAAGGGAAGCGGCACAGTAGGCCGGTGGAATTCCGAAGACCGGAGGCGGTCGATTGTCCGGGTACGCGACAATACGGCCTGTGATTGTGGACCAGGCGATCTACTGCAACGGTGTACGTGAGACGATCACCGGCGACATCAGCGACGCGTTCGGTGCCGCGCGGGCCCGGGGCGGCTGCTTCTTGTGGATCGGGTTGCACGAGCCGACGCAGGAGGAGTTCGACCTGATCACCAGCGAGGTGCAGCTGCATCCGCTGGCGGTCGAGGACGCCATCCACGCTCATCAGCGGGCCAAGCTGGAACGCTACGACGACACGCTGTTCGTGGTGCTCAAGCCGCTGCTGTACGACAAGGACCGCTCCGATGTCGAGGTCGGCGAGATCAATCTGTTCCTGGGCACGGATTTCGTGATCAGTGTCCGGCACGGGCAGGCGGCCCCGCTGGCCTCGGTGCGCCGCCGGCTGGAAGCCGATCCCGAGCTGCTGGCCTCCGGGCCCGCCGGCGTGCTGTACGCGATCTGCGATGAGGTCGTCGACGACTACGGCCGCATCAGCCACGAGATCGAGAGCGACCTGATCGCACTGGAGCACCAGGTGTTCAGCGGTGGGCGCACCGGCGTCGCCGCAGATGTCACTGCCGACGTCACCGCCGACGTCACTGAGGACATCTACCGGCTCAAGCGGGAGGTGCTGGAGTTCCGCACCGCCCAGGATCCGCTGGTGCCGGTGCTGGAGGAGATCGTCAAGGGCCGGGTGGAGCTGTGCTCGGCCAACCGGGAGCGCTTCCGCGACGTGCTGGATCATCTGCTGCGGGTAGACGCTCAGGTGGATGAGCGTAACGAGCTGCTGACCAGCGTGCTGAGCGCGCACCTCGCCTTGGTGGGGCGGGAGCAGAGCCAGGCGGCGATGCAGCAGAACGCCGACATGCGCAAGATCTCCTCGTGGGCGGCCCTCATCGCGGTGCCCACGATGATCGCCGGGATCTACGGCATGAACTTCGACTACATGCCCGAGCTGCACTGGCTGCTGGGCTACCCGTTAAGCCTGACCGTCATGGTCATCGCGGTGATCATCGTGCACCGGCTGCTACGCAGGAGCGGCTGGCTGTGAACCCCTTCGACAAACCGCGCCGCCGCTACTCCACGCCCAGGCTCCTGGTGGCCGCCGTCATCGCCTGGATCGTTCTGCTGACCGTGCTCATCCTGCACGACCCGGCCGGTGCCGGCCCCTTGCCATGAGATCGCATGCCATGAGATCGCGGTTGCGCGCCCCCGCCGTCGATCGTTGAGGTGACCTCTATCGTGGCGATCAGGCTCGCCCGATTCCTTCGGATCGGCCCCGGGTAGGAGGTTGACCTGGGGAGATGCTCTAAGGGGGTGGAGGAGTGCGCCGATTTCCGAGCAGGGATCTCATCGCGTCGGTGGCCGCGCTAGTGGCGCCGCTGATCGTCGCGGTGGTACTGCTGCCGTGGCGTGAAAGCCTGCCGAACACGAGTGTGGCCCTTGTCCTGGTCGTGGTCGTGGTCGGCGTGGCAGCGGTCGGCAATCGTCTGGCGGGGGCGGTGGCGGCATTGTCGGCGGCGGTGTGGTTCGACTTCTTCTTCACCCGGCCCTACCAGGAGTTCGCCATCGCCAAGGCGGCGGACGTCCAGACCGCGATTCTGCTGCTCATCGTGGGCGTGGCGGTCTCCCAGCTGGCCGCCTACGCCCGCCGCATGCGGGTGGTCACATCACCAGCGCCGACTACCTCAAGCACATCTACGAGACCGCCGAACTCGCCCAGACCTCCGCGGGAGCTCACGCGGTGGTCGAGCACGTCCGCGACCAGCTCGTCGAGATCCTCGGCCTGCGGAGCTGCCGCTTCAAGTACGGCAGCCTGATCGGCCACCCGCCACAACTCCGCCAGGACGGCACGGTGGTGTCCGGCCGCAGACGCTGGGACGTCGAGCGGCTCGGACTGCCGACCCCGGAGGTCGAACTGCGCGTCATCGGCAACGGCCGCTACTACGGGCGGTACATGCTCAGCCCCACCCCGGGAACATCCCGCCGCTACAGGCTCGCCTCGTCGCTGTCACCTTGGCCGATCAAGCCGGTTCAGCGCTGGACGCCGCCGCCAGCACTCTGGGTGATTGATCCGGGATCGACAACCTCGGATGCCCGCCGATCCTCAACACGCGCTGCCCGAATCATCGTTCTCCAGCGCCCCGTACAGCGTCGAGCGGCCAACGCCGAGCTCGCGGGCGATCTGGGTGACCGACTGGCCACGTCCGCGTCGGGCCCGCGTGGCGGCCAGTCGGTCACCGTGGCCGGGCGGCCGCCGACCCGGCCACCCGACCCGGCCGGCGGCGCGAGCGGCGTCCAGGCCATCCATGGTGCGCTCGGAGATCTGGTCGCGTTCCATCTAGGCGGCCATTGACGCGACCAGGAACAGCATCTTGTCGGCCCTGGACTGCCTGGCCAGGCGGTGGATGCGCGGCCCCTTCCAGGGCCGGAGAAATGAAGACCTGGGCGAGGAAACCTCGGCCCGCATCAGCGCCGAGCACGACCCCGTCGCCCGCCGGCACAAGGGCTGACGCCAGGCGTCTACGCCATGCGGTGCGTGGCGAAAAGCTCCGCCTCCGCCTCCACGAGGCACTTGATGCCTCCTTCACGGCCAGCGTCCACTACACCCTCTGGGCGCGGTGGCTCATCCATGCCGGCTGCCAGGAGACCAACGACTCCGAACCGTCCTACAGGTCGGCCCTGGCCCACTCCGACGAGGCGACGCGCCACAAGAAGGCCTTCGTCAAGATGTGGAACCCCATCGCTCGCGAATACGGCCTGAAGGCCCGCACAGCGAACAAAACTTAGAGCACGCGTTCGGATACGTCTGCATGGCAAGCATTAAACCGGACTAATAGGAACGTAACTCCAGATGCTATGCCATGTAACGCTGAGCAACGAGATGTGCGATGTGAATGATGTCGCACCACTCAACGTAAGCGGCATGTTCATGGCCGATGGCTCCCAGCTGAGAAAAGGCGCTGAAGTCTATGAACTACTTATCAAAGCCATTAAGCTTGCCGGGTTGCCCGCACCATGATCACGCAGGCATAGGAGGAGCGCGGAGTCGCGAATGACGGGGATACCTGAGCGGATCGGTCGATACACCGTCGCCAAGGAACTGGGCTCGGGCGGCATGGGAGAGGTCTACCTCGCATACACCCCCGGCGGCGATCCGGTGGCAGTGAAACTCATCCGGAGCGACAAGCTCGATCCCCACACGAGGGCTCGCTTCGAGAAGGAAGCCTTGATCGCACGTACCGTGATCGGCACGAACAGAGTGGCGCGCTTCCTGGACGCCGAACCGTTCGCCGAAAGGCCGTGGCTGGCCATGGAGTATGTAGCCGGTCGCACGCTCCTGGCGTGCGTGAACCAGGACGGTGTGCTCCCCTCTCCGCTCGTGGCCAGCCTTGGCGTGCTGCTCACGGAAGGACTGGACGCAGTGCATGCCGCCGGGCTGCTGCATCGGGATCTCAAACCCCAGAACATCATCATGGGCAAAGAAGGCCCCATGATCATCGACTTCGGCCTCAGTGCCTTCATGGACGCCGCACACGAGTCCCTGTCGCACAGCGGCATGATCATCGGAACCGTGCGCTGCATGCCGCCGGAGCAGGCGGGCGGCAACCCGAAGGTAACGGCCGCAGCGGATGTGTACGCGCTCGGCACTGTCCTGCTGTACGCGGCAACCTGCCACTATCCGTATGACGGCACGGCTTGGGAAGCGATCGCCATGCAGGTGACGAATCCCGACATCCGGCCCAACCTGAACGATGTGCCAGAGGATCTCAAACCGTTGATTTCCTCCATGCTGGCCCATGCCCCGGAGCATCGACCTCCGCTTGCCACCGTGGCCACCGAATGCCAGGCGTTGCTGCAGTCAGCCGGATTGAGACCAGCCGATGCACGGCTCGCCCTCATCGCGCGTACGACAGCCGGCGAAGTGCCCGACGCGGCGCGAGAGCCGTTGTCATCATCTTTCGAGAAACTCCTCGTAAACCAGGGCAAGACCTTAGGATCCGGTCCCGACTCGCCCCTCGATGGCCTTCGCCTAGCCACTGAGGCTGATGAGCCGGAAGCGGTGAACGTGGCGCAAAGCGAACAGACGCCCATGACCACGGAGCCGTCTGTCTCCACGAAAGCGAACGCGAAACCCGGCTCAACAAATAAGCGTCTACCAGCATCAAAGCGGGTGGCGAGCGAATTGCGGGCGGAGTACGCGGTGGATGCCGAACTATGACGGCCGTCGGCAGTTCCAAATAGGGCATTTAACAGACAAAGTGCATCAAACGGGCTTGGAGCGGTCCGTGTGCCAGGTGACATCGGACGGCGTGTCGTAACCCTGTGGGTAAGGATTCGGAGCAGGCGTTGAGCATTGAGGCGGGAACCGTAGACGGGCGAAGCACGGCAGGTGATGCTGAGGAGCCTGACGGAATCTCGTCGGAGACGAAGCTGCCTGCCACGGGCGGATACGCTCCGGGGACTCAAGTGCAGATTCGTGACGAGTTATGGCTGGTGCGTCAATGCACCGGCACTGATCACGACGGGTGGATGGTCGAGGTTTCGGGAATCTCACCGTTCGTCCGCGGTATGGACGCGGTCTTCTACGATCGGCTGGACGCCGTCCAGGAGCTTGATCCTCGCGAGACCAAGCTGATGCCTGACGACTCGCCGAATCACCGCCGGTCCCGGCTCTTCCTCGAAGCGATCATCAGGAAGACGTTCCTCCCACAGACCGAGCACGGGCTGGCGCTAACGGACAACTTCCTGATGGACCACCAGGTGCACCAGCTGCGGCCGGCGGAGTTGGCGCTCTCGATGAAGAACCCGCAGCCGCGCGTCCTGATCGCCGACGTGGTGGGCCTCGGCAAGACCCTGGAGATCGGGGTACTCCTGGCGGAGCTCATCCGACGGGGACGTGGCGAGCGAATCTTGGTGGTGACTCCGCAGCATGTGCTGGAGCAGTTCCAGCGTGAGCTGTGGACCAGGTTCGGGATCCCGCTGGTGCGCCTGGACTCCACCGGTATTCAACGGGTGCAGCAGGAGATCCCCGCGGGGCGCAATCCGTTCGCGTATTTCAAGCGCGTGATCATTTCCATGGACACGCTGAAGGGGGACGTGTACGCGCACCACTTGGAGCACACCGAGTGGGACGCCGTGGTCATCGACGAGTCCCACAACCTCGTCAACCGGGGCACGAAGAACAACGCGCTGGCCCGCCTGCTGGCACGCAAGACGGACGCGCTCGTGCTGGCTTCGGCAACCCCGCACAACGGCGACGCGCCCTCCTTCGCAGAACTGATCAGGATGCTGGACGAGGCGGCCATCGCGGATCCACGCCAGTACGAAGTTGAAGACCTCAGCCATCTCTACATCCGTCGTACGAAGACTTCGTCCGAGGTCCGGGAATCGCTCCATGGAGCCTGGGCTGATCGTGGTCCATCGAAGCCCATCTATGCGGCGGCCACCGAGAAGGAGAAGGCGGTCTTCGAGCAGCTGGCCACGCGCTGGATACCCGCTGATGTGCTGACCCCGTCGGTGAGTGAGAGTCGACTCGTTCCGTACCGGTTATTGAAGTCGTTCCTGTCCTCGCACAAGGCCCTGCTCGAGACGATCAAGACCCGCATCGGGACTCTCGATTCCCCGCCCGGCAAGACACTGAGCGGTGAGAGGCGGCAAGTCCGGTACGACGCGACACGTGAAGCGGCACGAAAGGCAGAGCGGACCGCACTGGTTGAGTTGCAGCACCTCGCTGAGCAGATCGAAGACCAAGATTCGGCGAAGCTGGCAGCACTGGTGGAGGAACTCCGCCGCATGGGGGTCGGGCCTGGGGCCGACATCCGGGTGGTGGTGTTCTCGGAGAGCATCCCCACCTCGAAGTGGCTGGCTGAGACCGTACCCGCCGCCCTCGGGTTCCCCCGGACCGCCAGTCCTGACGAGAAGAAGCCCTGGCTGGGATTCGGTGGAGCGGTGCTGGTCATGCACGGCGAGCTGTCCACCGATCAGGAGCAGCAGGCCATCGTCGAAAAGTTCGGGCTCCGCGACGATCCCGTACGGATTCTGTTCACCGGCGACGTCGCCTCCGAGGGCGTCAACCTACATCAGCAGTGTCACCTGCTGATCCATTACGACCTGCCGTGGTCCCTGATCCGTATTGAGCAGCGCAATGGCCGTATCGACCGCTACGGGCAGGAGCAGCCACCTGAGTTCCGTGCGCTGATCCTCACGAGTGACATCCCATGGCGCACGGACGAGCAGACCGAGCAGCCGCGCACTCTAGATGACCGTCTGGTGGGCGAAAAGCTTCTCAAGCGGGAGGAGGAGGCTCACAAGATCGAGGGTTCTGCCGAGGCGGTCACCGGGCTATATCGGGCCAAGGAGGAAGAGACCCGCCTCACCTTGGACCTGATCGCGGGCCGTACGGTCGAGCAGTCCATCAAGGAGTCCAGGCAAGGCGGGACGGCCTTCCTGGCAGGGGTACTGGGCCAAGTGGGCGCGACTCACGAGCATCCTGAAGTGGCCCATGCCGTGGTGCCCAAGCTCTTCCGGTCCACCGAGGACTACTTCGAGGAGGCGCTACGACAGGTCTTCCGTCCCAATCCCGAGGACGTGCTGAAGCTGCGACGCGACGACGACGGAACCATCGCCTTCCAGCCACCATCGGACCTGCTGTATCGACTCAAGGCGCTCCCCAAGTCCTACCTGGACGAGCAGCAGATCATGCCTCCCAAGCCCGACATCCCTGGACGGATGCGCATCACCTTCTCCAAGGAACTGGCCGGCAAACGTTTGAAGGCGGCACGTGAGACCACCGCTTCCCAATGGCCGAACGTTTCCTATGTCACCGACGTGCACCCTGTCCTGGACTGGCTCACCGACAAGGTCCTGGTCGAGATCGGCCGGCACCAGGCCCCCGTGCTCGCCGCCAACGTGGACGACCCGACATACCTCGTGCAGGGCATCTACTCCAACGCGCTGGGCAAGCCCACCATCGTCGAATGGATGGCCGTCTCCCACCTCCCTGATGCCGCCATCGTGGAGACGCTGACCGCCGACGTACTGCAACGCTACGGCGTCGGCCCGAACATGCCCGGCCGCGCCACGCCCCGAAATCTCCCCGGCCTCAATGCGCTCGTGCCCGAGGCGATCGATGCCGCGCAGCGGTATCTCATCTCCCTCAAAGACACCTACGACCGGCAAATCGCCGACACACTCGCCCCCTACCGCAAGCGGGTTTCCCAGTGGCGACAGGAGGCGCTATTCGCCAGCAACCGCCCGAAGAAAGCGGAACTCGACCAGACAGCCGAACGGAGGCTGAAGCTGGTCAAGTCACTGGAGACGGCAGGCGAACCGATGCTGCGCCTAATCGCCGTCCTCGAACCCCACACCGTCGCTGAAGGAGACGCCGCACGATGAGCACAGACTTCAACTCCTTCACCAACCGCGGCGAGTACTTCTCCGCGCACTACTTCGCCGAGCAGCTCGGTGCCGACCTGAAGAAGGGCTTGTTCGCCACGTGGGCATCGCGCGAGGGTGACAAGAATTACCCGTACAAGACTCCGCGCGAGCTGCTGCGCACTTTGCGTACCCCCTATCTCACGGAGAAGCTCCGAAGCTACTTCGCCGAGGCCAGCGAGGCCGATGCCGAAGACGAAACCCGCGCTGCCACCTACAACAACCCCGAGTGGTCAAAGCGGCTGGCCGAGTGGCACCAAACGGTCCTGCAAGCCCTCGGATACGACACCACGCCGACCGAGCTCACCGTTCACCGTGCCGGCCGCAAGCACACCCTCACCGCCGCCTATCACGGTCACGGCATCATCGCCCTTGACTGCGGCTGGTCCGCTGACAACGATGCCGCCCTTGACGCTGACGGCGCCGGGCGCCTGCTGTCACCCCTGCACGTCTCCGCCGGCGACTCGTACACAGCTGGTGCGGCTCTGACCTCGTGGCTGTTCCAGAGCGAGCTCGGGGAAGAAGGCGGTCCGCACCCGCGATTCATCCTGCTGCTGTGCGGCGGAGTGATCCTACTCGCCGACCGCCATGCCTGGAACGAAGGCCGCTATCTCGCCGTCAACCTCGACGGCGCGCTGGAACGCAACGACCGCAGCCAACTCGGCGAGCTTTCCACCATCGCCGCCCTGTTCAGCCTCGACATGCTGCGCCCTGGCGAGAACGACCAAAGCCGCGGGATCGATGCCCTGCTCAAGGCTTCCGGCGACAACGCGGTCGGCGTCTCCGGCGAACTGCGCCATGGCCTGCAGCGCTCAGTTGAGATCATCGCCAATGAAGTCCTGCGGCGGATGGCAGAGCCGGGAAACAACGTCACCCCCGCCGACCTCGAAAGCCCCAAGATTCCCTTCGCCAAGGAACTCACCCGCGAAGCGCTGCGCTACCTGTACCGCATCCTGTTCCTGCTGTACGCGGAAGCTCGTTCCGAACTGGGCATTCTCCCCGCTGACGATGGATCGTACGAGGCCGGCTACTCCATGGCCCGCCTGCGAGAGCTCGTAGCACGCGAGGAGGAACTCGTCGAAGAGGAAGCCAAGACCGGCTTCCACCTGTACGCGTCCCTCGACGTTCTGTTCAACAAGGTCAACTTCGGCCACCGTCCGTACGGCACGGAACCCGACGACGATCAGCCGGGGGACGACGAGGAGACCCGCCGGACCAAAGCCGCCCTCCGAAGCGAGGACCGTGGTCTGCGCTTCGAACCGCTCCGCAGTGAGCTCTTCGAGCCGACCGCCATCCGGCTGATCGGCACCGGCCTCCTGGACCCGCGCTCCGATGAGGACAACGAACCGCGCTGGCTCGACCTACGCCTCCGGAACGAGGCTCTCCACGAAGTGCTCCGGCTGCTCACCATGAAGAAGGGCAAACGCGGCGAGCGCGGCGGCTTCATCTCCTATCGGAACCTCGGCATCAACCAACTCGGCGCCGTCTACGAGGGCTTGATGTCCTACACCGGCATCATCGCGGACGAAGAGCTATGCGAAGTGGCCAGGGGCGGCGATCCTGATCAAGGCTCCTGGCTCGTCCCCTTGCACAAGCAGGACCAGTACCCCGACAAAACCCTCGTCCACTACGACGAGGCGGACGCACGCAAGGGCCTGCGCGGCCCCAAGAAGTACGACAAGGGCTCCTTCGTCTACCGACTGGCCGGCCGCGCACGGGAGACATCAGCCTCGTATTACACCCCAGAATCCCTGACCAAGGTCACGGTCGAACTCACCCTCAAGCATCGCCTCGACCAGGAGCTAGACGAGAACGGCGAGGTCATCGAAACGCGGGCGTCGGAGCTGCTGAAGTACAAGATCTGCGAACCGGCGCTCGGCTCGGGGGCGTTCCTCAACGAGGCCATCAATCAGGTCGCCGACGAATACCTGCGCCGCCGCCAGAAAGAACTCGGCATCACCATCCCGACGGCCGATGCCATCACCGAGAAGCAGAAGGTCAAGGCGTACATCGCTCTGCACAACGCCTATGGGGTTGACCTCAACGCCACCGGTGTCGAGTTGGCCGAGGTGTCGTTGTGGCTCAACACCATGCACCCAGGCATGCAGGCCCCATGGTTCGGCCTGCACCTGCGCCGCGGCAACTCACTTATCGGCGCTCGCCGCGCGGTGTACGCGGGCGACGACGTCACGGACAAGGACAAGCCATGGCTGAAGGTCAAGGGCGGCCTCGCACCGACGCCGTTACCCTTCCCCAAGGACGGCGAGCCGCCGACTCTGCCCCACAACGCCGTCCACCAGTTCCTGCTGCCGAACCCCGGCTGGGCCGCGGTCGCAGGCTGGGCAGAAGCCAAAGAACTCGCCAAGGAGGACGTCGGACGGCTCGCCACCTGGAAGAAGGGCCTCCTCCAGCGTCCCCAGCGCAGCACCGCGCACCTCAACAAGGACGGTAGCCCCAAGCTCGACTCCAAGACCAAGCAGCCGAAGAGGGAGGCGGCCTCGCAGTTCACGCGACTGCGGGACGCCGCCCTGAGAGTTGAGTTCCTCTGGTCGGCCGTCATCAAGCGTATGGAACTCTCCGAGAGGGAGATCGCGCGCCGCATCGAGCTTTGGAAGGCCGATCCGAAGGATCCCGAGTATGCCTTCCTTCAGAACCCCGACCAGGCGGTGCCGAAGGAGAAGGTGCTGGAGGACCTCTTCAACGCCGTCGACACCCCGTACTGGCGACTCAAGACGGTCATGGACGCCTGGTGTGCCCTGTGGTTCTGGCCGACTGACAAGGCCGGGCTGCTGGATGGGACCGACGGCGAGTACGCGGCACACGTCGTGGTCGAAGATGCCGACGATCTCCGTGAAGTGCTCGGCGAGAAGCGCGTTGTCCAGAACACACCCCCACCGCCGACTGCTCCAGCGCCCAAGTCCGAGCCGCGCTTCGTGGAAGCGGTGGCCTTGTTTGCCATGGGGCCCGAACAGGCCACCATCTGGGACATCGAACCATCCGCGGACGACGAAGTGGTCGTCGAACTGAAGAAGGTCGGATCGACAGGAAAGAAGAAAGCAGCCAAGCCAAGGGCACCGGAAAGGCGGAAGAAGGTCCCGCTGAAGGACCTCGAAGACTGGTTGGAGTTCCTGGAGGCCATGCTGGGACGGGCCGATGTTCCGCCAGGAACCCTGCTCGACTCCTTCAAGAGCCTCGACGAGCTGAAGGAATTCGAAGAGACGATCCCGCACTTCCTGGGCATGGACTTCGGCGACCCGGAGGACCGGTTCCCATGGCTGAGGACGGTCCGCAACATCGCGGAGGAGCAGGGCTTTCTGCACTGGGAGCTGGAGTTCGCCCTCATCTTCGCGCGCGACGGCGGCTTCGCCCTCCAGGTCGGTAACCCGCCCTGGGTACGGCCTCGCTGGAACGAGTCCTCCGTACTCGCGGAGTACGAACCGTGGTTCGAGCTGGAGGACAAGGCATCCACAGCCGAGAAGGACCGTCGGCGTCGGAAGATCCTGGATTCGCCAGCGGCTCGGCGATATATGCTTGGCGAACTAACGAACATAAGCGGGCAGGTCGCGGTGTTCGGCTCTCCACAGATGTACCCGTTGCTGGCGGGCACACAGCCGGATCTTTATCGAGCATTCATGTCACAAATCTGGGCACACACCTCAGCGGGTGGAACTGCCGGGATGGTGCATCCAGATACACACTTCGCAGGGGATAAGGAAGGGAGACTGCGGGAAGCTGCATACCGACGCTTGCGCGTTCACGGAGATTTTGTCAATGCTGGACAGCGGTTCTTTCCGCGTCCGGTCGGCGACACTGCGCACTTCGGGGTACATATCTACGGCCATCCTACCGAAATAGGATTCGATCACCTCTCATGGTTGGTCTCCGTGGATGCCCTACGGTATTCCGCGCAGCACGATGGCTCGGGAGATGCGCCAGGCGTCCGCTACCGGAATGGCGAATTCGACGAGCGTCCACATCGTGCCCGCATGATCCGTGTGAATACGCAGCAGCTCTCCATCTGGCAGCGCCTGCTGGACGAGATCGACCAACCTGTTGAACAAGCACGTCTGCTCTTTCCCGTCAGCACAATGGAAGCGTCCGCGATAAAGGCTCTGGCTGACCACCCTCTGCGGCTTGGTGCCCTGGCCCCACAGATCGCGCGCGGGTACGATGAGAGCGGCGCCAAGAAGCTGAACCTGATTGATTACAATCGCCCTGACCCTCTCACAGGCCGCGAATACGTCCCAACCTGTTGGCGCAAGGTCATTTTGAAGGGCACTCAGTTAAGTGTTGCCACGCCAGTTTTCAAACGTCACGACGCCAATAGCAACGATCCGTATGGTGCGGATCTCGTTGCACTCTCGCCGGACTTCGTGCCCGACACGGCATATGTGCGCGCAGATATCAGAAACCAGTCTTATCTCAACGAGCAGGAACGGTGGATCGATCACCAGGCTCTTGCATGGTTGAAAGGTAGCGAAAGAGCGGTCACAAGTGCGCGACGACAGATCGCCCATGCTGAGGGAATCACCGAAGATCATGTCAAACAAGAGAAGATAGATGCCTTCCTAGCACAAAGGGCACTGCGGCGCTACTCCACTTTCTACCGCCTTGCCTGGCGCAAAATGATTGCGCCAAATACAGAAAGAAGCTTGTATTGTGCTCTAATCCCACCAGGCGCGACCCACATTGACGGCATCCGCAGCGCCTCTCTATCAGATAACAAAGCCACGAGCTTGACAGCAGGCTTCTTCGCATCGCTCCCGCTGGATTATTATCTGCGCGCCACTGGCCGCGGTGATTTGCACGTAGGGGCCGCCAAAGCTATGCCCGCTCCTTCTTCAGCTCACCCCCTGGCATCAGCCCTACTCCTCCGCACTCTCCGCCTGAACTGCCTCACCAGTGCCTACGCCGATCTTTGGGCCGAGCTCTACAACCCCCACTGGTTCGATCAGGAGCACTGGGCCGTTGGATGGCGCGGCCTCCAATCCTTGGACGACGTAACCCCGGACTGGCGCCATGAGACGCCCCTTCGAACCGAGCGGGCTCGTCGGTCGGCCTTAGTGGAGATCGACGCCTTGGTGGCGGTCTGGTTGGGCATGGACGCCGATGCGTTGATCGCCGCATACCAAGGTCGTTTCCCCGTACTGCAGAAATACGAGGCCGTGACCTGGTTCGATGCCAACGGCTGGAAGCTCGCCGGCAATGCACGCACCATCGGTCAACGGCAGACCAAGGAGACATGGGCGCAGTTCCAGGCTTATGACGCAACCAAGGACGAGCGTCTCATCCCGGAGGGCTACACATCTCCGTTCTACAAGGCGAATCGGGAGACGGAGATGCGAGAGGCGCACGCCGTCTTCAAGAGGCGACTGGATGACGCGATCAGCCGTGGTGAGTGGGACCCCGTCAAGCAGGAGGTGCCGAAGCCGTGAGACCGACGCTGCAAGCGCGGGCGCTCAAGGAGAGCCTGCTGCAGTACCTGTCGACGACGTACGCCCTCAGCGACGAGGGCGCGCGCGAGGCGCTGCACCGGTTCCTCGGGGATGAGACGTCCGGGATGTTTCGCGGGCCGTACCTGCGGATCCGCACGCCCTTCACGGTCGGCGGCGAAGAGTGGCGCGAGCACCTGGAGTGGCAACGTGAGGGCTTCACGCCGTACGCGCACCAGGCGGAGGCGTTCACCCGGCTAACCTCCGCGAACGGGCACACCCCTCAGCCGACCCTGATCACCACGGGCACAGGCTCGGGTAAGACGGAGTCGTTCCTCTACCCGGTGCTCGACCACTGCCGCCGGGAGCGAGAGGCAGGAAAGGCCAGCGTCAAGGCTGTGTTCCTGTACCCGATGAACGCGCTCGCGACCGACCAAGCCGGCCGCATCAACGACTTACTGACGCAGTACGGCGAGCTGCGCAAGCTGTGGGCCGGCCTCTACATCGGGGACCGGGCGGGGACGCAGTACGAGAAGGTACGTACGCGACGCCACGACATGCAGTTGTCACCGCCCGACATTCTGATCACCAACTACAAGATGCTCGACCTACTGCTGCAGCGCGAGGACGACGCCCCGCTGTGGCGGGAGGCGAACATCCAATACGTCGTGGTGGACGAGTTCCACACCTACGACGGCGCTCAGGGCAGCGACGTAGCGATGCTGCTGCGTCGGCTCGCGTCCGCGGTGGGGATGTCTGAGAAAGGACGTCCGCTGGGACGCATCTGCCCGGTGGCGACATCGGCGACTCTCGCGTCAGGAACGGACGATGACGGAGTCAAACGCCTCTTGGAGGTGGCAACCGACGTCTTCGGCACGGAGTTCACGGCAGAGTCGATCATCAAGGAGAATCGGCTGCCGGTTGAGGAGTTTATTCCGCTCACCGGCGTGAAGATGCAGCGGCTGCCGACGCCGGACGAACTGCTCGCACTACCCGACCCCACCCTCAGCGAGGAAGCGCTACTCGATCTCATTGAGGCCGTGACCGGCGTCCGCGACGGCGACCCGATCCGGCTGGGCGGCAACCTGAAGCAGCACCTGTTCACTCGGGCGGCGATGCAGGCTCTGGACGGCGAGCTGAAGACCAGCGCCGAGGTGCTGGACATGATGTGGCGTGCGGGTGCGGCTGGTTGGGCGGAGGCGGTGGCCCTGCAGCCGGAGAAGGCCGCAGAGGCTCTGGCCCGGTTCGTGGCACTGCTGTCGTACGCACGTGACCCTAAGTCGCAGCCCGACGAGGAACGTCCTCTGGTTCATGTCGAAGTGCATCAGTGGGCCCGGTCGGTGTCGCGGCTCCTGCGCGGCGTGCTTCCGTGGCCGAAGGCGGAGTTCCGCTGGGATGTGGCGGGCATGGCCGACGCCAGCGCGACGGACAACGAGCGTATGGCACCGGTGACCACGGCCACCTCAGGTCAGAGTGCCAATCTCTTCTTGCCTGCCGTGTACTGCCGGGACTGCGGACGGTCGGGCTGGGCGGTGTTCTCACCGGAGAGCGACGACCACGATGTGCAGTTCAACACCTTCAAGATCCGGCGTGCTTCGCTCGGGCAGGACAAAGCCCGGGTACGGAACCTGATCGCGGCTACCGACCGAGAGGCGGGGGAAGGCGCCTGGAAAGGCCCGATCTCCGCCGATGCCAGGAAGGTCAACGCCAGCACATCGACTCAAGGGGGTGGTGTGCTGATGGTCCTGGACGGCGCACGCAAACGCCTGCGGCTGCCGGACCCCCTCAACGACTACTCCGCGGATACCAAGGAACCGCGGCTGACAGCGCGCGACTCCGCGTTCGTGCTGGTTCACTTCGGCGGCACGGTGGCGAACACCGCGGCCCAGCAAGACTGGTGCCCGGCCTGTGGAGCGCGCAACGCGATTCGCTACCTGGGCACCGGTTCGGCCGCGATGGCGGCGGCCTCGATCACGCAGTTGTTCACGGGCGGGGAGCTCGACAAGAAGCTGCGCGAGGACAGAACTCTGATGTTCAACGACTCGGTGCAAGACGCCGCGCACCGAGCCGGCTTCGTGGCCAACCGCTCGTACACGTTCTCGCTGCGTGCGTTGCTGGCCGACCACCTGAGCCACGACGAGCCGACGGCGCTCAACGACCTCATCGCGAACGTGGTGGAAGCCACCACGGACCAGACCACTCTCGCAGCGGTGGTGCCGCCGGATCTGCACGTCTACAAGGGAGTTGAACGGCTGCTGTCAGGTCAGGGACGCGGCGGCACCCTTGCGACGTGGCGGCTGATCGGGCAGCGCCTCGCCTTCGAGACTCTGATGGAGTTCGGATTCCGCTCCCGCAACGGCCGCACTCTCGAGTTGACCCGGACCGCCGCCGCACACGTGCGAATCGACGATCCGACGACCGTGGTGGCTCTGACCAGGCGCATCCACGAGGAGTCCGTACAGGACAAGGTGCCGTTGGTCGCCCAGGACGACGAGCGGTACCTGGCACTCGTACGCATTTTCCTGGAGCGTCTCCGGACACGAGGCGCGGTCGCTCACAAGTGGCTCAGCAAGTACGTGGACGAAGCCGGCACCAGCCGCTACTTCATCTGGGGCAAGCGTGAGCCAGGGATGAAGGCATTCCCTACGCGGGTCGCGGCGCCGCTGTTCCTGCTGAACCAGACGAAAGCAGGCAGCGAGTTCGACTTCGCCACCGGGCGGCTGTCCTGGTACGAGCGGTGGGCCGGACGCTGCCTGGACCTGCCGCGAGAGATGGCGCCGGAGTTCTGGTCCAAACTTCTGCCCGAACTGTCCGCACTCGGTCTGCTTGCGGTGCGGACGCCGCGCGACACCTCGCTGCGCGTCTACGGCCTCAAACCCGGCAATATCGAAGCCCAACTGCTCGACGACGACCAAGTGCGGCAGGCGTACGTGCGCTGTCCCGTGTGCTTCTGGGAGCAGACCGTTCACCCGTCGCTGCTGGATCAGTGGCGTGAGCAGCCGTGCCCCTCTTATCGTTGTGGGAGGGGCCGTCTGGTCGCGGGCGACCGGCCCGAGGCACTGGGGAAACACCACCGCGACCGCGACTACACCCGCGACTACTACCGGCGCCTGTACCGGAAGGCAGGCACCTACCAGGTCGTCACCGCCGAGCACACCGGCATGCTGACGCGCCCGCAGCGCGAGAGGGTGGAGCAGGCATTTAAACAGGGTGGAGGTTTCAAGGACCCCAATGTGCTGTCCTGCACTCCGACCCTGGAACTGGGCATCGACATCGGCGAACTGTCCGCGGTCGTGCTGGCCGCGCTGCCACGCCGCCCCGCCTCGTACGCTCAGCAGATCGGACGGGCGGGACGTCGTACGGGTAACGCGTTCTTGCTGACGATTCCCGACCGGAGGCGTCGTGACCTGTACTTCCTGGAGCGTCCCAAGGATCTGATTGCCGGCACCATCGTGCCGCCGGGCTGCTACCTGTCCGCCATCGAGATCCTGCGCCGTCAATATCTCGCGCATCTGCTCGACTTGGCCGCCGCTGGGCGACTGGTACGTCCCGATGGCATCGTGCTTCGCGCGCTTCCACGCAGGGCGCCTCATTTGTTCGGCCCGTCCGGTTATCTGGTCGACCTGGTGGAGGTGGCACTCGCGCATGGCGCTGAGCTGGCAGAGGGGTTTCTGGAGCTGTTCCCCACCGGGGTCAACGACTCTGCCAAGGCCGACCTGCGCGCCTACGCCACCCATGGCCTGCGAGCCGCAGTCGAGGAGGCCGAGCGGGAGTGGTTCCGCGGCGAGCAAGCGCTACGCGCCCGGCTGCACGAGATCGACGAGGCCCACGACGAACTTCACGACTCCGACCCGGACCAGGCACGTCAGAAAGCCGAACTGGACGCCGAGCGGCGTGGCGTCGGACGGCACCTGATGAACCTGGGCGAGACCCCGGCCCAGACCGCGCTGTGTGATCTGGGCCTGCTGCCGAACTACGCGCTGATTGACTCCACGACCACCCTGTCAGCGACCCTGTACGGCGAAGAGGGAACGGATCCCGCGAACGGCAGGCCGATCTACACCTCCGACACCTACACGTACGAGCGCCCCCGGCGCATCGCCCTGCAGGAACTGGCGCCCGGCAACACCTTCTACGTCAACGGCTACAAGCACGAGATCAGCGGCCTGGAGATCTCCACCGGTGGTCGGCAGGAGTGGCGGACCTGGCGGGTCTGCCCGGCCTGCGGTTACGTACGGACCGAGAACGCCAAAGACGACCGCTCGGCCTGCCCGCGCTGCAAGGGCGACAACATCGCTGATGACGGATCTTGCCTGTTCCAGATCATCGAACCCGCCACCGTCACCTCGCGCGACAAGCGGGAGGACGCTCGGATCCGCGACGACAAGGACGACCGGGACCGCCGCTTCTACACGGTTGTGGACGCCGTGGATATGCCGGTGGAAGACATCGAGGATGGCTCGTGGCGGCACGATCACCAGACGTTCGGCATCGACTACTGCCGGCGGACCATGATTCGGCGGATCAACGTCGGCCCCGTACGCTACGACGCGCTGGCGCGCGACGACTTCGCCGGGCATCATGTGCGGCTCAATCCGTTCCACGTGTGCACGGCGTGCGGGGCGGCCAGTGCGGATGGGCGGCCGGTCTTCAATCGCCACAACGACGAGCTGGACTCTCTGGCAGCCCGCAGTGGGCGGCTCAAGCATCACCGTCCGTGGTGCCCGCTACGGCGCGGTAAGAAGAGCGACGCCCGGGAGGAACGAGTACTCCTCGCTCACCAATTGCAGACCGAGGCCCTGCGCGTGCTGCTCCCCGCGGCCACCGCGGACGTGGATTCCAAGGTCCACTCCTTCAGGGCCGCCCTGCGGCTCGGTGTGGACCTGCATTTCGGCGGGGATCCGCAGCACCTCGCGACCACGGTGGCCTCCATGCCCGACCTCGAAACCGGAGAACGTCGCTGGTTCCTGGTGCTCTTCGACTCCCTGCCCGGCGGAACCGGCTACCTGGACCGGCTCCGTGACAGTGACGCCTTCCGCGACACCCTGACGGCGGCGTACGAGATGCTGAAGGACTGCCCGTGCGCGGAGGAGCAGCGCCGGGCCTGTCACCGCTGTTTGCACCGATACACCCCAGAGCCCTTCCAGGACATCGTCTCGCGCCAGTCGGCGCTGACGATGCTGGAGTCCTTGCTGTTCGCTAAAGATGGCGGGCCTGGCTGGGAGACCAGCGAAGTTGATCACACGGGGCTGGTCGGTTTGGACGCGCAGGTGGAGTCCGATCTTGAGGCCCGTTTTCTGGCCGCCCTGCGCGACTGGGTGAAGATCACCGGAGATGCATCCTTGGACGAGGATGGCCACTCCAGCGGGCATCTGCGCTTCACCGGCAGTTCCGGTGTGACGCACTGGCGGTTGACCGCACAGCAGCGGGTCCAAGGCAGCGTCAGCGACTTCACGTTCACCCGGGTCGACGGCCCGGTGCAGAGCGTCAAGGTGTATCTCGAGGGTTTCCGGTTCCATGCCAGCCGCGAGCACAACCGGATCGCCACCGACGCCGCGAAACGCACGCTCCTGCGCGCCGACGGGAACATCGTTTTTCAGATCACCTGGGCTGACATCGACCTGTTCGAGCAGCTGCCGACGCGCACGAGGCCGGTCTGGCCGCCGTACGCGGCTGGTGCGCAGGACCAGGCCAAGTCGGCATACGAGCAGTACGGCGGGCAGCGCGCGCACGTCGCCGGCTCCATCTTCACCAACCCGATCGCCACTCTGATCGCCTACCTACGCAACCCGGACCCGACCCGCTGGGCCCGCCTGGCGTCGGCCCTGGTCACCGGACTCACGCGACAGCCGGGCACCACCACGGTCGCCGCGGCCGGCCGGCGCAGCGAACTTGTCGCGGCTCTGCGCGGCCAGCTGTCGGCTTCCCCAGCGGGAGCACATCACGACAAACCGGATGAGACTGGTATCGGACCCGTTCACGTCTTCCGCGCGCAGGACGACACGGGGCTGCCCATCGTGTTCGCCGTGGACGCCGCCGATCCGGAGGCTCTGAAGTGGACCGCCCTGACGATCCTCGACGACAACGACACGGTATTGGACACGGACGAGCACAAGGAACGCTGGCGGGCTTGGCTGTATTGGACCAACCTCACTCAGTTCCTGTCCCTGGCCGGCGGTGACGGCGTCCAACTCGCGTCCAGCCAGGCCGCCCACTTCGAGGTGGAGGTGCTCGCGATATGCGGCGGGCTCGGCGAACTTGACTCGCTCACCGGAACGCCCGCCGTCGCAACCGAGCCGACTGGCCGAGACCTCGGCTCCGCCGCCGAAGCCGCTGCGGCCCAGGCAATCCGCGATGCCGTCTGGGACGAGGACATTCTGGAGATCTTGCGGGAAGAGCCCAACGAGGCACCGGATCTGATCCGCCTTGCCGAGACGCTTGCCGACCGCGGGAAGCAGGCCCCCGTCTTTGGCTATGAGCTGGGCGCCGGCCGCTGGCTGGCTGAGTTCGCCTGGCGCATCTCCCATGGCGTCAAGGTGGCCGTGGTCTCCGCTCATCAGGGCGATGACGACGACGAGGCACAGCGGCGTGATGCCGCGTACATCGAGGAAGGCTGGATCGTGCGCACAGCCGCCGAATGGCTCGCCCACCTCGATGAACTGCTGGAGAAACTTCCCGACGTGAAAGAAGGCGCTGCTCGATGACTGCCCGGCTCAGCCTGTACCGCAAAGCCGAACAGGAGTTGTACAAGCTCGACCGCTCGGTCAAGGGCCAGTTCTACAACTTCTGTCACCACTTCCGAGAGAACCCCGACCAGCCAGGACTCAAAAAGAAGAAACTCAAGGGCGATTCCCGCATCTGGTCAGCCCGGGTCGATCACGACCACCGGGCCCTGCTCACTCCCATCGGCGTGGACGCGGACGGAACCGAGAGCTGGCTGATCATCGCCGTCCGGCACCGTAAGCATGTCTACGAAGAGCTCCAGGTCGCGGTCAACCGCGTAACCGGCGAAATTGAATTCGTCGACCTCGCCGTCGTCGGCGACAGTGCGCTGCGCAGGGCCAACATCACCCTCACTCCCTCAGAGCCGGAGAAGCCGGCCACTGAGCTTGTTCCCGCGCCGGAGCCCGAACCGGAGCCTGAAGCGCCGGCGCTGCTGGCCACGTACGACGCCGAGCAACTACGCGAACTCGGCGTCGCTGACCAGCTGATCGAGCTTGCGCTCAGCGTGACCACGAGTGCCGAGCTCGACCAACTGGTCGAAGGCGCTCCCCCTGCTTTCCAAAGACGTCCTCTACGGCCTGGCCGCCGGCATGGACATCGAGGAAGTACGCAAGGAGATCACCGCACCGGTTGAGCTCGACCAGCGGCCCGATCTCGACGACTTCGCCACCGCCCTCAGCCGGACCAAGGTGACCACGGTCGACAAGGACCTGCAAGACATCATCGAAGAAGGCGACTTCCGCGCCTGGAAAGTCTTCCTCCACCCCACGCAAGAACGCCTGGTCGACCGCCACTACAACGGCCCCGCCCGAGTCTCCGGCGGCCCCGGCACGGGCAAGACCATCGTCGCACTGCACCGCGTCAAGCATCTTGTCGAACAGTTGCCTGCTGGTCAGAGCAAGCCGATCCTGCTGACCACCTTCACCAAGAATCTCACCACCGACCTGCGCCAGCGGCTCGCCTCCCTCATCGAACCCGCGCTTCTCGCCCGCGTCGACATCGCCCACATCGACCAGCTCGCGGCACGCGTCCTGGGCGAGAACACCGCCCAGGGACGCGCCAAGCAGCGTGTCTACGACCATGTGGCGCTGAACGAGATGCGCCAGCTCCTGGCCGAGCTGGGAGATCGGCGCTGGGAGGCCGATTTTCTTTTCGAAGAGTGGGAACAGGTCATCCTCGGCCAATCGATCTCCACCCGCTCCGAGTACTTCAAGGCTCGCAGAGCCGGCCGCGGCCAGGCACTGACCCGCCCGGAACGCAACCACATCTGGAAGCTCATCGAGCAGTTCACCGCCCGCCTCGACCAGCTCGAAGTCGAAACCTGGGGCCAGGCCGCCGAGCGTGCCGCCCGCTTCGAAATCGAACGCGCGTTGAGGGTCAACAACCGCCGCAAGGAGATAGAGGAGAGAGACGGCAAGGAGACCATCCACCAAGACAACAACTCCGGCATGCGGTACCTCGACCACCGCTACCGGCACATCGTCGTCGACGAGGCCCAGGACCTTCGCCCCGCTCACTGGAAGATGCTGCGCGCCATGGTCGGCCCTGACCAGCCCAACGACCTGTTCATCGCCGGCGACACCCACCAGCGCATCTACGATCATCAAGTCGCGCTCGGCGCCCTCGGCATCCATATCCGTGGCCGGGCCTCCCGCTTGACCTTGAGCTACCGCACGACCAAGGAGATCCTCACCGAGGCTCTCCACGTCGTACAGCCCAAGACTAAAAACGACAAGGTCTCCTACGACGACCTTGACGAGGGCAGCGACACCTTGGATGGATACCGCTCCATCCTTCACGGTCCCAAGCCCGACTTCGTCGGCTATGACACCTGGGAAGAGGAACTCGCCGGTCTCGCCGCCACTCTGAAAGCCTGGCGAGAGGACTTGTCCACCGACGACAACGGTGCACCCCTCGACCCCAGCGGACGCATCGCTGTTTGCGTCGCCGACCGAGACTTGGTCAACCAGGCCATGTACTACCTGGCCACCAAGGGGGACATCACCTGCGCTGAGCTCACCAAGGACGGCCCCAAGGGGGACGGCGAAATCCACGTCGGCACCATGCACCGATTCAAAGGCCTGGAGTACCAGCGGCTCGCCGTTATCGGCGCCAGCGATGGTATTGTCCCGCGCACCAGCGTCATCGAACGCCACCGCATCGAAGACCCGGTCCGATACGAGCGCGAACACCGCAAGGCCCGCTCACTGCTCTTCGTCGCCGCCACCCGTGCCCGGGACGCCCTGACCATCAGCTGGCACGGCAAGCCCAGCCCGTACCTCCCCATCTGAATCCACCATGGGCTCCGGCGTCGTACGCATGCGTCGCCGGAGCCGAGCAACCTGGTCTACGTGACGATTCCGGACCGGGACAACGAGCCGGACTCATACCGCAATTGGTAGGTGCGGACTCCCCCGCCGTTCACCCGGTAGAGCGTGATCGCGGACAGGAACTTCTCCTTGACCTGTACCGTACGACGGCGTTCCTTCTCCCCGATGCTGCTGATCCACTCCTCAATGTGCTCCGGCAGCTTGAAGGTCAACTCGTAGGCGCCCACGGCATCGACAGGTGACAGGGTCCACTCCGCCGCAGCCCCCATGCCACGCCGCCTGATCCGCACCGTATGGTCCGGCCGCTCCTCGGCGTACTTCAGGAACCGCCGATGATCCTCGGAAGCCAGCGGCAGAATGAACGGTGCGGACGGAAAGCCCAGCAGCAACTCGGCTTCGCTACGCCGCCGCAGCACAGTGGCGAACTCAGTGACCGCTGCACTGGCCGCCCGCTTGAACATTCCGCCTGCCACAACGGCGGGAGGCAACAGTTCCAGCGGCGAGGTCCCCAGAGCGCGCCGCAGTTCCGCACGCATCCAGGTCACCGGAAACCGCGACGGCTTCGGCAGGTGCTTTTGGGCCGCACACAAGGTCGACGCCGTGGCTCCGATATGACCGAGCAGCCAGGCGAAGGATGCGCCGGAGAGGTCTACCAGGGAGATCTGGTGGGCGAGCGCGTATTTCTGAGCGTCCGCGGTGAAGCCACTCGCGGAGAACAGGGCGTACGAGTACTTGTACCGCTGGCGCGGCCCTCTTCCCTGGTCGGTCATGAAGTTTTCGTTCACGTCGTGCACCACGCCGTGGGCATTTCGTACGATCTCCAGGCCGCATCGGTCCTGGTAGTACTTGGCCTCGAGGAACAACCGGACGGGCATGGAGAACGCCGGGGTGAACGTGAACTCCCCGAGGACGTCTACTTGATGGAGCGCACCCCGTCCACGTACCCGAAGCGTCTCCCCTTCCGTGACCAGCTCAACGGGGTCCTGGTTCTCGTGGACGAGCAGCCGGTATCCGCTTGAGCGCAGCAGCCAGGCCAGCGACTCTTCGAGGAGGTAGCCCCTCAAAGCAGAGTCCTTGATCGCCACTATCCCCTCCCCCCACGAGCGGTCACGCGCTAACCAACACGTAGCCGATCATGTACGAGTTCGTCTCACACGCCGTGCACCGAGTCAGATGCGCGAACTGCAAGCACGTCGTCATCGTCACCAGCGGTCCTTGCCACGGCAAGCGCCATCCGCACTCAGCATGCCGCTCAGACAGAGCCGGTGGCGCCCGCTGCGGGCGCGTAATGGGCGTAGAGTCCGTTCAGCTGGCTCACCCAGAACTCCTCCTTCTGCCGCGTCGACGGTTTGCGCGGAAGGAGACCGAGGTCGGCGGCGAGGCCGTAGAAGCCACTGCCCGCGTCGTTCGCGCCCAGGTACATCACCAGCGCCGAGATCATCAGACCACTCGCGGGACGGTTCTGCTCCACGATTCGCCCGAGCAGATGCCCCATAGCCGCTCGGTCGTCCTGCCGGCCGAAGTCGAACCCAGAAAGTCCGGTTCGACGCTCAAGTACGGTGTTCAACTCCGTGTACGACGTCGTCTTGCCAAGCCGAGCGCGTTCGATCAGAAACTTCAGCCCGGCTTCTGTGAGCTGCTCCCAGGTCTCGTCGTCACGACCGTACAAAGACATCACATCGCCTCCGCATATAGGATAACGGGCTGCCGCCGGGCGTCGCAGGAAGAGCTCATCACCGGGCGGATTATGTGCGGGGTATCGACATGAGTCGGACCGACCACTCAAATACAAGTGAGGCGATCTGTTCCCTGCTGTCCTGATCTTGTAGTATTTCCGCACTGTCAGGGCGTCCTCCGGGCTGGTGTTGATGACGGATAAACGCAAGGTCCAAACCGCAGTGCTCGGCTCGCCCGATTCGCATGAGCCTATCCTGATGCCCTTCGAACGGGCTGACGCGATCCTTCTCCGGTCGAACTACAGCACACGCCGGTTCTTCTGCGGCGAATGGCTAGGAGGTTGCGGAAGAGAGCTGTACACCCGGATCGGGTCCACGCGGGTGCCCCACTTCGCTCATCATCCAGAAGGCTCAGACGGTCCCGTCAACTGCAGGCGCTCTAGCAACGACGACGCGAGTGCGGATCATCTTTACATCAGGCGCGCACTCATGGAATGGCTGAGACGGCACGGTCATCGAGTCAAGGCGGTGACACTGGAAGGAACTGTGCCCCGCCAGGGCGGGACCTGTGCAGGCATGACCATCGAGACCACCGCGGGCCTGCTGATCGCGGTCGCTCTCCGCGACGATCTGCGGAGGGATCCGAGAACTTACTGGCTGCAACGCGACCAGGAGCTCCACCGGCGCCGAAAGAGGGTCGAGTGGCTGTTTGCCCCACACATCACCCTCGCCAGGCAGATGATCAAACGAACAGGCTACGCGGTCACCGTGACCTGCCGGAACGAAGGGCTTCATCGCACCGTCCAGATCGGACTCAAGGAGGGCGGCAAAATTCCACTCTGGGTCGATCTCGCCGACTGCAAGATCGATGAGAAGGGACACCTGTGGACCCCTCGGCTGGCCGAAATGCGCCGCCGAGCAACCTCCCCAAGCCCCAGCACAGACGTGAAGTCACCGTCTCCGGTCACGCAGGAACAGTACCGGTCGAAGATGCAGCTCACAGGCTTCCCGTTGAGTACCAACCTCCTGACGGTTCTGCCTCGAACTTCGAATGGTCAGACCATCGATGCTGAAATCTCTTGCCCAGTCGCCACCCTTCCGGTCGAGATCGTTCAGGTGAGGCTTCCCAGAGCGGCGAACAGCTTGAGCATCGGACGCCCTTATCAGATTGTGGGCCCAGCGCTCTGCGTCGCCGACAGCCAACCGGACGAGCGCAGCCTCACCTGGACGATCCACGCCCAAGACTTATCACCCCTGTTCTACGATGAACCCGAAGTGAAAGTCGTCGAGAAGCAGATTTCCCAAGACTCTCTCTGGAATAAGGCGATCGCCCTGCTCGCAGAAGTGAAGCAGGCGCAACTCTCCTCCGACGACGCGACATCGGGCAGCCTTCGAGCGGAGTTGGAGGAACTCATCCCCCAGCTCACCCGACGCCAGCAGATACAGGCCCGCAAGCAAATGAGCAAGGGCCAAAAGACCCGCGGGCCTAGAGTGGCCCCGAAGCCGACAAAGAAAGCCCAGGGAACCAGCAGCAGCCAAACTCGCCCATCGAAGAAGGCGAACGCGGTGGATGTCCACGAGAACCAGGCATCCATCCTCGCCGACATGATTAAACGCGCAAATAGCCAGGGCAAGCGCCGTGAGGCCATGGAACTGTACGAGGCTCTGAGGCGCTTCTTAGATAGCCTGCCGGCCGATGAACGTCGGGACCAATTCGACCAGCTTGCACGGTACAGGAGACAGCCGGCGGGTGAGACTCGAGGCAGAAGGCAGTGAGCCGTTTTCATCCCCGTGCGGTGGGTTGCTGATCACAGCATGATCGCGAGGTTGACGTTCGCCTGATGACATGGCGAAACCCCTGGTTGAATCGCCCCGGTTTCGGTGGAGACTTGATCTCTTGAGAGGATCGAGTCCATGCCAGGTAAGTCTCCCTACCCCGCCGAGCTGCGCCGTCGAGCGGTTCGGATGGTCGCCGAGTTGCGACCGGATTACCCGACCGAGTGGGCCACGATCAACGCGGTGGCGACCAAGCTCGGCATCGGCACCGCGGAGACACTGCGCACCTGGGTCCGCCAGGCCCAGATCGACGAGGGCAGCCGGCCCGGCCGCACCACCGACGAGACGGCCGAGCTGAAGCGGCTTCGCCGCGAGAACGCCGAACTCCGCCGCGCCAACGAGATCCTGAAGGCCGCGTCGGCTTTCTTCGCGGCCGAGCTCGACCGGCCACACACGCACTCGTGACCTTCATCGACCAGCACGCCGATGTGTTCGGTGTCGAGCCGATCTGCCGTGTCCTGACCGAACACGGCTGCCCCATCTCCACCAGCACCTACTACGCCGCCAAGAACCGCCCACCCTCGGCCCGCGCCCTGCGCGACGCCGAACTGGACGCCCACATTCAGCGCATCCACGCCGCCAACTACGGCGTCTACGGCGCCCGCAAGATCTGGCATCAACTCCAGCGCGAAGGGCACCAGGTGGCCCGCTGCACCGTCGAACGGCGCATGCGCGCCCTCGGCCTGCATGGCGCCCGGCGCGGCAAAAAGGTGCGCACCACCATCGCCGACCCCGGCCACGAGCGAGCGGCCGACCGGCTCCAGCGCGACTTCACCGCGACTCGGCCGAACGCCGCCTGGGTGGCCGACTTCACGCACGTGGCCGCCTGGTGCGGCGTCGTCTACGTCGCCTTCGTCGTCGACGTCTACTCCCGGGCCGTCGTCGGGTGGGCCGCCTCGCTGACCAAGCACACCACGCTCGTACTCGACGCCCTGGACATGGCCCTGTGGCGGCGCGAGCGCATCGGTCGGCCGGTCGAGCCGGGGCTGATCCACCACAGCGATGCCGGTAGTCAATACACGTCTTTCCGGTTCACCACGCATCTGCTGGCAGCCGGGATCGACGCCTCCATCGGCACCGTCGGCGACGCGCTCGACAATGCCCTGATGGAATCACAGATCGGCCTCTACAAGACCGAGCTGATCAAGCCCCGAGGGCCCTGGCGAAGCCTGGCCGACGTCGAGCTGGCCACCGCCGAATGGGTCGACTGGTTCAACGCCACCCGCCTGCACTCAGCGATCGGACACCTGCCACCAGAGGAGTACGAGGCTCTCTACTACGCTCAACACCAACCCAGCGAACCCGCCGGAATCAACCGTTGAGGTCTCCATCAAAGTCGGGGCGATTCAGGTAGACGGGTTGATCACCACAATCACGTCCGCCACCACCAGGGGCCTCAGATGCTGTTCTACCGTGCTTGCGCCTGCCGATAATTCCATCCATGCAGTTCAAGCGGCATGTGAGTACTCGTGGAGGACCCCGCCGAGTCGGTCCCGTCTGCGTACGCTCAGCTCAGTGATTCGCGTCGGATCCATGATCGGGTCCGGGAGGGTGCGCAGCGGGGCTGCCTGGTCCAGGGCTTGGTGAGCGCGGTGCTCGTTGTAGAACCGCTCGTACTCACGCAGGGCGTGCCGCAGGTGGTGCTCGTTCCACAGCAGGCAGCGGTCGAGCAGTTCGCGGCGGCACGACTGCACCCACCGCTCCATGACCGCGTTCATCCGCGGCACCCGGATCCCGGTGAGCACGCTCCGGATGCCGGCCTCGGCGAGAATCTCGTCCATGAGCGCGGGGAACTTCCCGTCTCGGTCGCGGATCAGATAGCGGGCCCGGCAGCCGGCATCTTCCAGGTCCATCACGAGGTTCTTCATCGTCTGGACGACCCAGACCGCGGTCGGGCGGGCAGTGGTGCCCAGCACGCGGACGCGCCTGCTGGCATGCTCGATGACGGCCAGGATGTACTGGCGCTGCCCGGTGAGAGTGACGGTCTCGATGAAGTCGCAGGCCAGCAGCGCATCAGCTTGGGAACGCAGGAAGTCGGCCCAGGTGGCCGACGCCCGCTCAGGAGCAGGATCAACGCCTTCCTGCTTGAGGATCTCCCACATAGTGGAGGGCGCGACCGTGATACCGAGCGTGGCCAGCTCACCGTGCACCCGCCGATATCCCCAAGACGGGTTCTCCCGGACCAGGCGCAGGATGAGAGCACGGATGGAGCGGACCGTGGGCGGGCGCCCGGGTCGCTTGGGCTTACTGATACGGGCGTGCCGCCGCCTGACGAGATCGCGGTGCCAACGCAGGACAGTGTCCGGGCGGACGATGAGCCGCAGCCGGCGCAGCACCTCGCGGGGCAGTGATGTCAGCAGAGCGGCGAGGAAGGCACGGTCCTCGCGAGCGAATCTCACCCTGGTGCCGACGCCGAGCTGCCGTTCGAGAACGGCGATCTGATGGCGGAGAGCGAGGATCTCGACGTCCTTGTTCCGATCGCCCATCGGCAGCAGCCGCAGCGCGGCGAAGGTGTTGGTGACGGCGAGATAGGCCAGACGAAAGAGCACAGACGATCATCATGCCGCACTCCGAGCGGCTGGAGATCACATGCATCAGGTAATCTCCAGCAAGGCCATGAACTGGCCGGATGACATTATCGGCAGGCGCAGGGCCGTGTGATGGCGGTGGCACCGTCACCGGAGATCAGAGGGAGCACCACGGCTCCGATCAGGAATTGCACGGTTCCCAGGAAGGCCGAGGGGAAGGCCAGGCTCCTGTTCCTTTGGTTCTACAAAGGCGGACGTGCCGGGGTTACCGGGAGCAGGCCCAGAGACCTCAGTATGCGTCCGGTATCGGCTCCGTCAATGATCATGTAGAAACGGGGGTGCCGGACGTCGTGGGCGTAGGCGTCCATCATGCCAACCACGCTCGGCTTGATCTGATGACAGTGCTGCAGAGCGAGTAGCTCCGCGGGCTCGGTGAACAGCCGGTCGATCTGGTCACCGTTCTTGCCCAGGGCCTTGACGTCCATCGCGCGAGGGAAGCCCGGTCCTTTGAACAACCACGCAGCCGACACTTGGCGCCCGCGGGCGAACACTCGTGACGTATAGAGGTCGGAGCGCTCGCCACCCCAGTCCTTCGGAACGTACGACTCGCCGACCAGCCCGGCAAAGGCGCGTTTCACTGTGTTCTCCGGCACACGGAGGACCGCTTTGCCCTCGGCCTCAGTGAAGGGAGAGGCGAAGTCGATCCCGCTGAACTGGCTGATCTCGCTGGGGTAAACCCGCGCTCCCGGCGCTGGGCCTCCGGCGGCAAGGTCGTCATCGACGAATGATCTGATTCCGATGAAGACCGGCCTGAGCTCGATTCGCTCTGCACCTAGATTGGTGACCGTCCCGATCAGGTAGACCTGCCTGTTCCCGCTGAGGCTACCGGGCGCGGAGGAACTGGCGATTCTTGCCGCGTTAAAAGTCCCGATGACGTGCACCGGGTCGCCCGCGTCGAGCACCGCTGCGAAGCTCGCGGGTTTGAAGCCTGGGGCGTCGCGGCCCCGGTCTCGCTGGAACGCAAACTCCAGTTCGGTGCCGACGACTTGCCCCACACGTAGGTCCTGCTCCAATACATGCCTCGCCAGTTCGCCGACTCCTAGCGAGGAGAGCGCCTCAGCGAGTTCTGCGGCGAGCACGTAGGGCAGCGCTGCCTCGGGATCGCTCCTGCGGGCCGCCCGCGCCCGTGCGGACTCCGTCCGCTGCTTACCGAGGAGGGACTGGACCTGGTCCTGGTGCAGGAAGTATGGCTCGAGCGCAATGCGCACCATCGACAACATGATCCTTTCAGCTGAGGTGGACCAAAATTTTCTGTGCCTGGCAGTGCTGGGACGGGCGAGGGAACGGTCACGGGATGTCCTTGAGCAAGCGGAGGAATTCGTCCACGTCTTGTGGCCGGTCGGTTGGCCTGTGGTGAGTAGCCTCCGTCACTGCGGCTACCCATGGTCCCCTGGCGGGCAGCAACGGGAGATTCTGCTCCGGTCGTTCCCCAGTCAGGATGGCTGCGATGAGCCGCCCGATGCTGTAGATGTCGGCAGCGGCCGTAACGTTGTGGGGGTTTCCGGACGACAGCTCCGGTGCGGCGAATCCCTCGGAGCCGAAGCCGGTGCCGGTCCGAGTTCGGCGCGGAATGCTAGTTTCCCCTCGGGGCTGTCTGCCTAGCCCCCAGTCCGCTACAACCCACTTGCCGTTGAGGAGCAGGACGTTGGCTGGCTTAATATCGCGGTGGATCCTGCCGTCGGCGTGTGGGAGGCGCAGTCCTTTGCAGACCGCTATGACGAGCTCCCGGAGGGCACCTGTTTCGCGCCGTAGGCGTTCCGCGTGACTGGTGGCACTGCCGTTCGCGAGCGGCATGACGAACCACCGCCCGTCTGGGTCGGAGTCCAGGACCGGCATGACGTTTGAGTGCTCTCCATAGAGGTGCCCGATGGAGATCTCGCGGCGCATGCGGTGTAGGGCGTCTTCATCGCTGTAGCGGAGTTGCTTCAGCGCAATGGGAATGTAAGTGTGTTTATGCGAACCGCTGTAGACAGCGCCCTGACCACCTTCAGCGAGCGGCTCGTGGTCCCTGTTGTAGTCCGCCTTCGTTCCGCGCTTGAGCCAGTGCACAGCGGCCCACGGCGCTGCCCCGAGTGTGTCGGTCGTGGCGTCGTCGGTAGGGAAGGCACGGGCTGCCTCGATGACATGGTCACGGTACGGCCCGTCCCGTTGTGCTCTGAGCAGGGCTACCAGTGGCGCGGCGGCGGGATAGTGGGTGAGCTCTGCAGCGAGACGGCATGCCTCGTCGTCCTGAGCGGCCCGGCGGGCAGCGCGCTGACTGTTTTGCTCTTGCCGGGCCGCCCGCAGGTCAGGATTAGGGGCCCAGCCTCGGGGTGGATGACAGATTGTGCCTGATCGGTAGTCGTGTTCGAGGCCAACGCATCCTGCTCGGGCCAAGGCGAGCGCCACGTCATCGGCACGATCATCGAGTCTGGTCGTGACGGTGTTCCATCGGCGAGGCGCGCTGGTGGCCCAGTTCCAGTCGGCGTTGTTGACGAGTCCGTCTGGCCGCTTTGGTGGCGTGGGCGGGTGCGCGCGTAGGTGTACTCGCCGGACTTTGGGCCGGCCGGCTCGGTCATGGTCGAAGGTCCCATCGGGGTGTGTTGGCTGCGCGTAGGCGCGGAGTCCCTCGGGCACGCCGGGGTGGCCAGGCATGGGGAATTCCCCTGTTGGGTAAGAAGAATCGGTCATGCCGCGCCCTCATTCGAGTTGTTCTCGTCGGACTCATCGTCGGCGATGTCCGCGGCAGGGCGGTAGGAGGTCAACCATTCCCGGAGTAGTTCGACGCGGGCGCGGTTAGTTTCGTCTCCAACGATGACAGGTGCTTCGTTGTAGGCCATGCTGTCGGAGCGGCGACGGAGTTTGATGTAGAGCCCAGTTGCCTCGATGGCGTAGCGCTCCATGTCATCCTGTAGTGCACCGATCACGGTAATGTTGCGGTCCTTCCCGATTTGCTCGAACAGCGCGACCGCCTCACGGCGATGCTCCTTGCCGAGGTTGCGGCCGAGTTCGTCGAGGACGAGCAGCAAGGGGCGACTGCCTCCTCCAGCAAGCGCGGCGGCGCACACCAGTTTGACGGCCTTCTCGTCCATTTGGGCGGTGTTGCTGCGAAGGTTGTAGCCCGACATCCGTTGTCCCTCAGCGCGCCGCCACTTTGGTGTAACGGTCCATCGCCACGGCCGATCAGGCTCTGCGGGCGGCTCGGGTTCCGGGTAGTCCAGGCTCGCCCCGTAGCCGCCGTATCGCTGGTCAAGGCGATCGAATTCTTCGCTAACTTTTTTGAGCCTGGCCTTGATTCCCAGGGCAAGCGAAGCCCGGTGCGCACGGGAGGTCTGCTCAGCTTCGCTCAAGCCTCGCCGAGCCGCCTCCAGGTCACCGGTGCGTTGTGTACGCTGGATGGCGATTTGCTGCTGCTGGTAAAGGTCGTGCTGTTCGGTTTGGGTCAGGTGGGTACGTAGCGCGCGGATGAGCGCGGGAACCAGTCCGACTCGAGTGTCCAGTCCGCCGTGTTGCCAGCGTTGTTCGATGAGCAGTTCCCGGATCTCGGCGGGCATCTCGTCGTGTGGTGTGCCCTCGGGGAAGCACCGTCGCACAACCTCGTTGACTTGATAGCAGGTCTCCTCGTTCCACGCTGCGGTGGTACGGGCCTGCTGCTCGGTGTCCAGGGCCAGCAGAAACCGGTGCGCGGACTCGGGTGAGTCTCCCCAGGCAGCCTCGCGGCCAGGCAGGTCCAGAGCCAGCCGCTCATCGATGAGCTTCGTCTTGCTTTTGTCCTGCTCGGTAAGCTCACCCTCAAAACGGCGTCTGGCGCCGCGCAGGTTCTCGATCCGTTCCTTGCGTGCTTTCCCCGCGCCCAGCGCGTCGGCATAGGCCAGGTGGGCGGCGTCCAGCACGGGCTTCAGCGCATCTCGTCGTTCCTCTCTCTTCCGGTTGGCCTTCCGCAGTTCGGACATCTCCAGCGCGGTCGCGTCCGCTTCTTCACCGGCCACGGCTGCTTCGGTACGGATTGTGGCTCGGGACAGCGTGTGCCGGGCCGTGGCGAGGAGCTTGTTGGCTTCGGAGAGAAGATCGGCCTTCGCGCGATGTTCAGCGCGGGCCGAGGCGATACGCGCGGCTCGGCCAGTGAGTGGTTCTGCGAACTCGCCCACCACGATTACCCCGGCGGCCACGTCGACCTCCGCGGGTTGGGTGCCCGCCCGGTCAACGATCGCGGTCAAGAACGTGGTGAGGTCGAACCTCTTATCTGCGCTCGCGGGCAGGCTGGTGCTGTGGGTGGGCGCGTGCGGGCGAGGCGGGTCGGCGATAACCAGCGTCGCCGCCCCTGGCCGCCCCGTGAGTTTCTCCTGGGCTTTGTCAGCGAGCCCGCGTGGGACCACGACGGCACCGCGATAGGGCACGAGGCGGGGCTCCCAACTACGTCGCTGGTCGGGGTTAAGTTGGACGACGTCCAACAGCGCGGCGGCGGGGATACCCTCCTTGCGTAGCACCTGTAGTTCGTCCGCGGCGACGTCCTCACCGGATTCGGCGGCGGCCAGCAGTGCGCTCGCTCGTTTCTCGGCATCTTCGGCGACTCCCCTGGCCCCGAGCGCTTGTTCGACGGCCGTGTGAGCGTCGGCCTCCTCAGCCTGCGCGATCTCAACGCTGCGTCCGTCAGCAGCGCGGGCCTCATCCCAGAGCTTCCGATGTTTCGTGTCCAGGTCTTCCAACTTCTGGGCGGCGACCTGATGTTCGGTGTCCAGGCGCTGGTCACGCCCACTGAGTTCTTTCCAGCGCCCTTCGACTTCGCGGAAGTTCCGATTGAACTCCTCGTCGTCGGTCAGCCCTGAAAGGTCGCCATCCACGGTGGACAACTGTGTCTGCAGTTCTGCGGCACGGACGTCCAGCGCGCTGAGTTCGAAACGAATCTCGTCGATGCGTGTGACCCCGTCGAGGAAGCGCCGGGCGCAGCGGGCTTGCCACGACGCGCTCGCATTGCCCAATAGGTGACGAGCTTCGCCGCGCAGGGCGATGCCGGCCTCAACGACCGCCATTTCGTCTTCCCAGCTATCGAGATCTCTTACCGCGTCGTGAACGTCGGTGCGGTGAGTGTGCTCAGCCGACCTGAGGGCCTGCTCTTGTTCGAGTTCGCGATCCAACCCGGTCAGCGTGGCGATGGCGTCGAAGATCCTGCGTGGGTCCAGGTCGTTGAGAGGTTGGGCGAGCAGGTTGGCCGCTGGACTGGAACGCACCGAGGTCGACAGGAAGGACACGCACCGCACGTGTCTGCCGTACAGGACAGGCGCGAGCCGGTTCGCGTGAAAGTCGGTGCGTCCGTTACTGGTCGGGAGCGCATCCCACAATGCGTCAGCTCCTGCGGCACGTTCTGACTCAGTCGCCCCGTAGGGGACATAGAGGCCGTCCTGCCAGCGCAGGTGTACGTGCGATGCTTTGCGATTGATCCGCAGCCACACGGTCAGGGCGCTGGCCGACAGCTCGTCGGCCGTGTCAGCGCGGGGGTCGGCGAACACGCCGATCACATATCCCCAGTCGACGTTGGACCAGCGGCCTTCCTGCGCGGCAAGTTCGGCGGTGAACAACAGCTCCGCGGCCCCGGCAGCGCCACTGGCCAGCCGCCATTGCTCATCAGCGTGCAGCAGGCTCACCGCGGCGATCAGTGAGGACTTCCCGGCGCCGTTGGAGTCCTTCGGGCCTTGGCCCGCGACCGTGACCAGGCCCTGGCTGACCATCGGTACGGGGTGTGTGGACAGCCGGGAGATGTTGACCACTTGGACGCCGACCAACACCCGCTCGCCGACTACGTCAAACGGGCCTGAATCGCCGCCCGCCGCAGACCAGGTTCCGGCTGTGCTCACCGTTCTCCTCGGGGATGTGCGCGGCGTGCTCGTATCGCGGCAGCCAGCGGGCTGTGCGGTGCGGCGGCCAGTATCAGCTCTTGCTGCAACGCTCGACGTGCCACAGGTGTCAGCCGGTGAAGTTGGGGACCGGGCAAGTAGGCAGACCCGCCGACGGAACCTTGTCCACGAGTAGGCGCGAGCTGCACGAGTCCAGCGGCACGCAACCTCTGCAGAGCGGCACGAACGTCGCCCTTTCCCAGCTGTGCGTAGCGAAGCAATTCATCGGCCGGCGTCGGTTGCGCGGAGACCCAGGAGTCGCCGGACAGTATGCCCTGGCTACGGGGAATCGCGACCGAGTGAATTAACACCAGCACGAGCACGGCCCGATCGATGACCGGGAGGGCGTTCCAGCCTGCGGCGGTCAGTTCGGCGGCGATGTCGTCGCGGTACCCCGACGTCCACTGCGCGTCTCCCACCGGCACCAGCGTCCGTCCTACTCGATGCAACAGCCGCTGAAGGTCCCGGCGTAGGGTAGCAACCCGCAACGCCAGCATCTGTACCTCAGGCACCGGGTGGGCGCTGTGTTCCACCGCCGCAAATGCGGCCAGGACTTCGTCGCGGTGCTGTTCGCTCAGGTCGGCGAGGATCGGCTCGAATACCGGATGCGCCGCGTTCGCGCCGGTCATCGCAGCCCTCCCGCGTCGCTGCGGCCGGTGTCGGCGGGGGAGGGCAACATCCGCCTTAGCTCGCGCAGGGCGCTGAGATCCGCTGATCCCCACACCGCGACACGCGGACCGAGCCGCACCGTCTGACCGGGCTCGTTCCACAGGATCCAGGCGGCGCCAGCCAGGCGGCGGAGCGCCGCGAGCAAGGCTCGGTTGGAGGCGGCCTCGTCCCGGTTGGTGATCTCCACGAACACCGCTGCCACCTCATCCTTAGACGCGGGCGTCCCTGGCCAAATCGGTCCGGTCGGTTCCGCCCAGCAGCAGCGCAGGCACGCGGCGAGCACGCGCGCCGTGTCGTTGGGTTGTTCGACGGCAAGCACAGGCAGTCCCAACTCTTCCGACACGCTCGGTCTCGCCCCCTCGGGAAGCACGGCCAGCAGCCACACCGCCGTGGCATCCGGCTCGACTAGGCGCTGCGTTCCCGCCGGGAAGGCACTGCTCGGTGCTACGCGCTGCGGGCCGGCGGCGCGGACGCGCGCCCACCACAGTGCCGTTTCCGCCTCGTTCACCCCGCGCCTCCTCACGCCCGGTTACTGCGCCGGAAGCGCCCATGCGACGTCCAGGACGGGCTGGCCGCCACCTCGATCCGTACGCCGTCCCGCCACACGAGTTCGTAGTCGAGGTCAGGGTGGTGATGAATGGCGGTGACCTCGGCGAGCACGCGACGTGCGGACATCCAGTCACCAGCGTCATCCAGCACATCGACAACGCTCACCGAGTCCGAGTGCGTTAGCAGTCGCTCCGCGATGGCCTTGAGTTCCTCCACGTCATCAGCGATACCAGCATCGGCCTCAGGTTCCAGCTCGGTGTCGTCCGAGCGGGGAGGCGGAACCCGCGCCGTGCTGATCTGGCGTCCCGTTTCCACTGCCTCGATCAGCGCTTGTGGTGAGAACCAGGGCGCGGGCGCATCGAAGACGAACCGGTCGAGCACCGCGGCTAGCGCCTTGGGGCTCGAATCGCGGCCGAAGGTACGCCATGCTTCCACCGGAAGCAGGCCCAACGCGCGAGTGGTGCCTGCTTGCGCGAGCAGACGGCCCGCCGCCGCGTCGATCGCATCCGCGTAGGCGGCGAGCGCGACCCGGAGTTCCGCGCAATTGCGATCGAGTTCGGGCCATCTACCCAGCACGACAGCATGGACGTCCTTGGCCTGGCCAATAAGCGACTCGTTACCCCACAGGAGTTGGGCGTTGTCGCCGAGTGTCTCGGCTGTGCTGCCCGCTGCCAGGATGGCAAGTTCATTACCCAGTAACCGGAACACCTTGGTCAACCGGCGCACCGAGGCTGCGCCGTCGGCGGATGTGGCGTTGGTGCTCTTGACGTTCAATTGCTCCAGCGTCAGGAGCTGGTGTAGTTCCGACTGGCCGCCCTGTTCTGCCATACGCCGCAAGAACAGCAGCATCACATAAGGCGCAAACGCTGCCCTGTGGTACCGCTCATTCAGCCGGTCAACGACTTTGTTGATCGCGCCGTACTCACGTAGAACCTCGAACCGCCGCCCTGCTATCTGAGCGCCCCATTGTCGGCAGGCGGCGACCGCCTGTTCCGCGGTCAGGCCTTCGCTGCCCGCCTCGGCGAAGGCTTCCAAGATTGCTTCATCAACACCGATCGTGCTCGAGTCCACGATCATCGCTCCGGCCTCACGAGCGAGCACCGCGAAGATCTGGCGGTAGACCCGCAGCACCGCTGCCTCACCGGCGAGATTGTCCAAGGTCAGCTCTGGCGGGTCGGTCAACGCGATCGCTCCTGTCTCCGGCCATGCACGGACCTCATTGCGCTCGGCGCCGACGCGGGGCGCGGCGCGGCGCGGCGTCCAAGTTTAGGCATAGGAACAAACAAGATGTCTCGCGATTGAGCTTGTAAGCGCGCTTTTCTGAACAGCCCTGCAAAGCGAACAGGATGTACCTGCTTTGCGTGCGAAGCTGCCGGACATCCACTAAAGGACAACCGATCCTAACAGCTACAAATAGTGTCCAACTACCACAAACCGCCACATGTCAGGCATCCGCAATTTCCCCGTGAGAACAATCTAAGTCGTGCAGGGATCGGCATATGTCGACAGTGAACTGCCTACCAGGAAGGACGTCGTTGGCGCACGGCGCTCAGCCCCAAGTGCAGTCATGTGGAGGTCGGGGATCAGGAGGTAGGTTCAGATCCGCCAGCACAGCGAGTGCCTCGGGGAACGGCCCCCGCAGCGGGCCGTGTGACACCGTCGGGGCGCCGTCGAAGCTGCGCTGAGCGGCTAGGCTGCGTGGATCGCGAAGACCGGTGAGCCGGTAGTGACGCCACAAGGTGCGTGGCCCGGCCTCGATGGTGAAGAGATCCGGCCGACGCCAGACAACGAGCGCCCAACTGCCGCCGGATGTGGTGGCCCAGGCGCCGACGAGGTCAGATGCCTGGGCTGCCGCGACAGCTTGGAGGGCAACGAGCCGTGCGTTGCCGAAGGCGCCGGTGACGTGCAGCAGGCGTTCACCGTGCCGGTGCACGTCGCGACCCTGCTCTGCGAGCGTGCGCACAGCCTCATCGTGAGGGTCGGCCTGGACGATCTCGGCGGCGAGCTTTAGCACCGCCTCCGGGCTCAACGTCGGACCGAACGCCTCCCGCAGCAGTTCGCAGTACTGCTCGACGTATTCGGGTTCAGCGGCGGGAAGGAGGTGGTCCACGACAGCGGCGGATCGGTTGAAGGCGACCGTGGTGGCGGTGCTGACGTGGCGGGGCGCGTGGGCGCGGAGCACTGCGAGACCGATCGCCGCCAGGCTGCCTACCTGCGGTTCCACCTCGGCGGGAGGCGTGCCGGCACCCAGTTCACGTACGGCGCCTGCCAGGAGGCCGAGCCAGGCGTGGTCGTCGCGGTCCCATGCGCCCGCCGCGGCGGTCCAGAGCAGGAGCCTGGTGACGAGCATCCGCTCCGGCAGCTCCAGTGTCGGCGCGACCTGGGTAAGGCGGTCGGCCCACCGCTGGTAGCGAAGGCGTACTGCGGCGCCGGCTGTGCGCAGGTCGGGAGGCCGCGTGACGGCGGTCGGCGGGTCGGCCACGGTCTCGGGGTCGTCGTTGTCGAGTCCAGCGTCGGCGTCGTCAGCGAACTGCTCGTCCCAGGACACCGGCAGCAGTTCCTCGTAAGCAGTTTCTTGTTCGGCCGGGAGGGCGGGCAGTCCGAGGGCGAAACGCAGCAGAGGCGTTCCGAAACGTCCGGCGCATTCGTCAAGGTAGGCAGCCCATCCGCCACCGGATCGATCGGGGACGACCCCTGCACGCGCGGTCTCGGCGGGCGGTGCAGCCGAGAGCGCGGCGGTCGAAGCAGGAGGCCGGGTCAGCGTGGTGGCGAGTGTGCTGAGGTCGGCGAGGAACTTACTGGCCAGTTGCTCATTGGCGAACAGCTGGCCGGGCCTGGTCGTTGGCGTGGGAGTATCGCGTAGACCATGCCGGTTCTGCGCGCGGAGGGGGTCGACGACGAAGACGACGTTGCTGAGACGTGACTGGCCGTCCAGGATGGTGACGAGGCGAAGCCGACTGCCGCCGTCGGCGGCCTGTGTCAGCAGGACCTCGGCGACGCCAGGGGGCACCTCGCCGACGCGCTCCCACGTCTCGGGCGGGGACGCGGCGGCGGACAGCTCCAAATATCCGGCGGTGCGGAGCGTGCTCGCGAACATGACGTGCAGCCCCTGCTCGACCCGGGTGGCACCGAGCAGGAGCGCGCCTTTCCGTTCTCTGCTCGGGCGGATCGAGAACTTCAGCGGCCGTAGATCGGCGGCGGGCACGGTCGCGCCTTTGGGCATGCGGGAGGCATGGATCGGCGCGATGAGGCCAAGTTCGCAGTTGCCTCCGCTTTCCAGGGACCTGGACAGCGCAGCGGCCGACAGGTTAGGACTCCCAGTCAGTGCGTACCGGCGGCCTTCGACCACCCATTCGATGAGCTTGCCGTGCCGGTAGCGGGGTTCATCGTCGAGGCGGACATCGGCATCGACTTCGGTGACCAGATCGGCGAGCGCCTGGCCGTCGAGCTCGGTGAAACCGGGCTGAAAGCTGACGATCAGCCGCCGCGGCCGCATTCGCTCGACCAGGCGGCGCAGGGTCACGGCACCGGGATCGTGGAACGGCGCGCACACTGCGAGCTCGTCGACCGGTCCTGCGGGGAGCTGGTCCGTGATGGGCCGTTCGCTGGACGACACCAGTCGGAGCTGGGGATGCAGGACCTCGGCCCGCTCGCGCAGCGCCGCGAGACCGGCGGCGACCCGGCGCAGCGCCTCCGGCACGCCCCGGGAGAACCGAACCCGATCCGGCAGCCCTGACAGCCACGACGCGAGCTCACTGAACAGGCCTGGGACGTGGTGCCGGTCTGCCCGCAGCACGGTCCACAACTCCGCGTTGGCCTGCCAGCCGGCGAGTGTGGCGTTCCCGGAGCCGATGGCGACAGTGGCCCGGTGGGGGCCCACCAGCGCCATCAGCTTGGGGTGGAAGGCTCCGCCGCATACAGCCTGGCCGGGCAGGTAGGCACGTCCGGCACGGCGTACGGCTCTTGGGTCGATCGTGCACATCGCGGCGTCGCCGACCAGGCTCACCCGCGCCCCGGACGCCTGGGCGACACCCAGCGCGACCGTCTCGAAGAAGCCGAGATCGGTGGTGAAGCTCAGGAACAGAGCCTCCTCGGCCTGCCTGTCTCCGTACCGTTCCTCCTCCATCAGGAGCGTCAGCGGGGAGGCGAGTTCTAGATCCACCAATGACTCAGTCAAGGAGCACCTGCCCGGCATCGGTCACACGCCAGGTTCCGTCGGCCAGTTCGAGCACCCCGGCGCCGGCCAGCACGGAGGTGAGCTGCGCCAGCCTCAGGCCAACGTCGCCGCGCCCTTCCTGGCTGGTCCGAAAGAGCAGCCCATCGCGCTCGTGCAGACGGGTGGGCAGCCACAAGGTCCCGTCCGGGCGTCGGCGGGCCTTTGAGAGCGCCACGCGTCTGCTGCGGGTCAGCAGGTCGTGAGTCAGCCGCCGCGCGAAGTCACGTGAGGACTCAAGTCGCGATTCGGCCAGCCGCCACGCCATCCACTCGGGGCCGAGCTCAACGCCGCGTTGCCCGAGGAAGGCGTCGCGTACCCGGCCGGACAGTTCTCCCACCCGCCGGGCGTTCACGATCAGAGTCGCCAGCTCGCGTACCGGAATGGGCAGGTCACTCGTCCGCAATTGCTCTTCGGCTGGGGCGGGGGCGCCGGTCGGGGTGACAGTGGTGGGCAGCCCATCCATGAACGCGGCCAGGGTTCCGTCCGGCATGTTGTCGGCGAACCGCTCAGCCAGGTCGTCGGTGGGCATTAGGCCGTCGACCTGGGACACGAGCCATGACCAGAGGCGTCGCCAGGCGCTGACCGCGTAGTTGCGTAACATCACCCCGCGCCAGACTGGAGCCGTCTCCAAGGGGGCGGTGACGGGGTCGCTCGTCAGGAAGTCGCCGTACGCGATCAATGGTCTGACGTCGTTGGTGACGTCACCGATCTCGTGGGTCCGCATCACCCGGGCGAGCAGCTGGATCGTGTCCCGTCTGCTGAGCCCGGCGGCTTCGGTGGACTGCTCGCCGGGCAGGCAGAGCAGTTTCGCCAGCCACGTCCCGTCGGCCGCTCCGCCACCGGCGCACACGCACAGATGTGGGTGGCCGCGTAGTTCGTCCACGGCCAGGCTCGGGCGGGCCGCCAGTTCCAGGATGCCGTCGAGACCCGCGGTTACGTGCTCGGCCGCACAGGCCGGGCCCGGGGTCGGCATGCTCGCAGGCGCGAGGATGCCGAGAGCGACCTCCGATGCCGCGTACGGACTCCAAAAGCCCCACACGTTACGTACGTAGCCGCCCTTCACCGGCTGTGCCGCCTCGGTCATAACGATCTCGCCGCCCTGCAGCCGGCCGGCGAGGGCGTCGAGGCCGTGGGCCCGGGGCAGCCCGGTCCTGCTGTGGTCGTGTACGTACGAAACCGCTGCCATGACGACTTCGCAACGACGCAGTAGGTCTTGCGCTGCCTGCAGGGACAGTCCGCGGCTTTCGGCCTCGATTGCGATCAGGGCGTGCAGGCTGTAGTAGCGAGCGTGCGGTGTCACCGTCGTCACACCTGGCACCAGCAGGTCGGCCATCCGCATCACGTGCCGCTCGATCGACAGCGGGTACTTGCCCGCGGCGACGTCGAGCCCTCTGGTGCTCCAGTCGGGGCCCTGCGCCAAGTGCATCAAGGTCTCCCTCGATCTTCAAAGCCGTGAAACGCCGACACTATCGAGCAGGTCGCTTGATGACAGCAGATAGTGAGAAGACTGTCACTCAGACGGTGCAGTGCCGCGAACCACTAGCGGTCGAGTGTTGCGTAGTGCAACCGCTGAACTCACGGCGAAGGACCACTTCAACGCCGAGCACCAGCAATGCCGCTTCTTCGGAGACGGCACTCCGTAACAGCAGGTCGGGCAACGACAGCAAGCACCGGGTCACGGCGTACACCGTGTACAAGATCACTAGGACGATCATGGGCGGCCCATACCAGCCGCTCGGCACTGCTCATCCTTCCGTTTCATTGGACGGAGGTCTGCGCTTGAAGCAGTCCGACTTCTTGGACCACGGCGCAGCGATGTGGTCACCGCTCCGCCTCGGTAGATGAATATTGCTGGTAACGAGATTCCTCCAGGGTGGTCGCAGTAGCTACCGTTTGGGCCTGGCTTGCGGACGTTGAAGGCTGGTGCAGAGATTTGGCGAAGACCAGCAAGGAGGGCGGTGTAAGGCGGCGGTTTCCCGGGCGTGGCGTGGGGGCGGGGCTGTCGACGGTCCTGGCGCTGGGGGCCGGGGTGCTCACCAACGTGGTGACGTCGGGCTGGAACTGGTCCACGGGAGTCGGGTTGGTGGTGTTCGCGGCTGGCTGGGTCGGTGTGGAGGCGTGGCGCGCGGCCCGCACTGACGAGGTTTCCGTTGGCGGGACTGAGCTGGAACGGAAGGAGGCGCAGGTCCAGCGCGAGTCGCTTGGTCCACTGGCCGAGCCGCCGCGGCAGTTGCCCGCTGCGGTAGCGGGATTCGCTGGTCGCACGGCGGAACTCGATGCACTGACCTGCTTACTGGAACAGAGCTTGGAGCAGACCGCGATGGCGGGTCGTACGGTGGTGATCTCCGCCATAGGCGGGACGGCCGGGATCGGCAAGACTGCTCTGGCGGTGTGCTGGGCGCATCGGGTAGCCGACCGGTTCCCGATGGCCAGCTGTATATAAAACTGCGAGGGTTCGACCCAGCCGGACAGCCGATGACGCCGGCTGAGGCGCTGCGGGGTTTGCTCGACGCATTCGGGGTACGGTCGGAGCGGATTCCTGTCAACCTGGAGACGCAAGCGGCCTTGTACCGTAGCGTGTTGGCTGGGCGACGGGTCTTGCTGATCTTGGACAACGCCAATGACGCCGATCAGGTCCGGCCGCTATTACCCGGCTCGCCGGAATGCATGGTGGTGGTGACTAGCCGCAATCGGCTGTCCAGCTTGATCACCGCGGAAGGCGCGCGACCGCTGCCGCTGGACCTGCTTACCGCCGCCGAGGCCCGCGAATTGCTGATGCGCCGTATCGGCGCGGAGCGGGTGGCGGCCGAACCGGAGTCAGTCCAAGAAATCATCGCGTTGTGTGCTCGGCTACCGTTGGCGTTGAGCATCGTGGCTGCCCGCGCTTCCAGCCACCCCCGCTTCTCCCTGGCGGCATTGGCTAGTGAGCTGCGCGAGGCGCGGAGCGGACTCGCCGCTTTTGACGGCGGAGAGGGCGCCGCGGATATACGGGCGCTGTTCTCCTGGTCTTACCGGCGGCTCAGCCGCGACGCGGCGCGGTTGTTCCGGCTGTTGGGGTTGCATCCCGGCCCGGATATCACAGCGCCCGCTGCGGCAAGCTTGACTGGTGTCACCGTGGCAAGAGTCCGACCGCAGCTAGCTGAACTGGCCAGCGCCCATCTGATCATCGAGCACGTCCCGGGCCGGTTCGCGTTCCACGATCTCCTGCGGGCCTATGCGACCGAGCTGGTCTGGGTCGATGATTCCCCGGCAGAGCGGGAGGCGACGCTGCGCAGGATGTTGGATCACTATCTGCATACAGCGCATGGCGCCGCCTTACTCATGCACCCGCGGTGGGAACTCCTCACCCTCACCCCACCCGACGCCGGCGTGACCTCGGAAGGACTGACGACTTACGCAGCGGTTCTGAGAGTGTGTTCCGCGAGTTGATGTCCCTTTCGCCGGTGGGGTTGGGATAGATCGGCCAGTCGGAGGCTCGTCGCTGGAGCTATGGGCGAGGCTGGGTGAACAATCCTGGCTCGGTCTCGACGAGGATGCCGCGGCTGGCCAAGCGTTTGAGCTTGGCGCGGACGTTCTGGATGTTGTTCTGACTCAGGGGCAGGTCCATGGCCAGGGCCACGTCACGGGCGCGCAGGGAGCCGTCGGCCTCGCCGAAGGCGGCGAGAATCTGCTGATAGGCGGGGTGATCGGGGACCATCGGCGGCAGCTCGGCCGGGGCAGGATCTTCTTCGGCGAGAGAGAGGAGGGTCTTGCGGCTGATTCGCAGGTGCTCGACCTGCTCGCTGAGTTCACCCAGGCGCGCGGTGAGAGTGTCGATCTCCGCCTGGGTCTGCTCGATCTGGCAGGTCAGGGAGTGCTCGCGGGCGTCGATCCGGTCCAGAAGCCAGGTGCCGGGGTCGGACTGGCGCACGTCGGGCCCGGTCATGTCCACCGCTCAGGCGGGGCTGTGCCACGGGTCAGACGGCGGGACATCACATCCGTCATCGCCCAATACACCCGTGATTCGGAACTGGCCTGCAGGAGTTCGAAGTCGCGGACCAGACGCCGGTGGAACATCAAGATGCCGTACATCTGCTCGACGACCCATCGCTTGGGCTGGGGGACGAACCCCTTGTCGGCGGGGTTACGTTCGACGATCTCCACGTCGATCCCCAGGCCGGCGCCATGCGCGACGACGGCGTTCTTGAACCCTTGGTCGGCCAGCGCTTTGGTCACCGTGCCCTCGGTGGTGGCGGCGACCCGGTCCAGCAGGGCGATCCCGGCGGCGTTCTCGTGAGCCGAGGCGGCCAGCATGACCACGGCGATGACCAGCCCCAGCACGTCTACCGCCAGGCCTCGTTTCCTGCCCGGCACGCGCTTGGCGGCGTCTTTTCCGGTGGTGGAGGCGGGGACACCGGCCGCGACGCGGACGCTCTGGGTGTCCAGCACCACCAGGCTCGGGTCGGCTAATCGCTTCTTCTTCTCCCGCAGATGCCAGCGCAGCAGGTCGTGGATCGTCTTGTCGGTGCCGTCGTCGCGCCACTTGCCGAAGTAGTAGTACGTCGCGCTCTTGGGCGGCAGATCGTGCGGCAAGTAGTCCCATTGGACGCCGGTCCGTCCCTGGTAGCGGATGGCGTTGACGATCTCCCGTAACTCGTAGCCGCCCTCGTGGCCGCTGACGGACGGGTGCGCGGCCTTCCTCGCGGTGAGTACCGGCTCGATTAATGCCCACTGCGCGTCGGTTAAGTCGCTGGGGTAGGGCCTGCGCTCAGTCACTCGACCATCACAGCACGACCGGAACCGCCAACCGGCAGTAACGCTACAAATCCATGCGATCACACTACGACATCACAGGCATAGACTCGCGAACCGCACTCTGACCTGGTTCGAAGCAGAATATCCGGTGCTGGTGGGCGCCATCGAGGTCGCTGCTGTCAGCGGGCAGCAAACCCACGCCTGGCTACTACCTGAGACGCTCAATGAGTTCTTCACCCGGCGTGGGCATTGGCATGACTGGGTCGCCACCCAGCGCATGGCACTGTCCGTGGCACACGACGCTGGTAACCAGCGAGGGCAGGCCTGCGCGCACCGCGCCCTAGGCCGTGCCCTGTCCTGGTTCGGTCGCTTCGATGAGGCGCACAGCCATCTGCGGCAGGCCATCGGCTTATTCGAGAATCTCGGCGATCTGGTCGGCCGGGCTGACTCCCACAACATGGTTGCCATAGTGTTCGAGCAACAGGGGTGCCCCGCAGACGCACTTCCGCACGCCCAGCAGGCGCTCCATCTTTCCGACGCCGCCGACCATCATGCAGGACAGGCAAGAGCCCTCAACAGCATCGGCTGGAGTCATATCCTGCTGGGGGATCCGCAGCAGGGCATCATCTTATTCGAGCAGGCCCTCGTGTTCAGCCGAGAATCTGGTGATCGCCGAACAGAGGCCCATATATTAGACGATCTCGGCTATGCCCATCATCAACTCGGCCACTACCAGCAAGCCATCGCCTACTTCGAGCAGGCTCTCCTCGTAGAGGAGGAACTCGGCGATTTCTACGGTCATGCCTGGGCCCTTGATCGCCTCGGCGATACCTACTATGCGACCGACAACGAAAAGGAGGCGCGTGAGACCTGGCTGCAAGCCCTAGATATCCTCGATGATCTCGGCCTCGTCCGCACGGGCATCGGGGCCGGCTACCCTGACGCTGACCAGATCCGCGCCAAACTTCGCCGATTTGATGGCCCATGAATGCTCAATGGTTGCTCGTGTACGTTCGATCGGCGAGGTGATCCACCCCATAGGAATGGACACATGCCCGCATAACGCCGACGGTAAAGGATGCAGGATTGCTCGGCGGTTGCTCGCGCGTACACGATACGACCTGGCACGCAGGGTCACTACCCGGCACGACGCGGACGATAATCCCGACCAGAACGATACAAAGCGGCACTTCGCGGCACCCAGCGACATCAACCAATGATTCTCATAATCCGTGGGTCGTGGGTTCAAGTCCCACCCGCCCTACTCTTCAAAACTGCGTCTGACCTGGGGTTTCTCGGTTTTCGCCAGCCCTCGGATCTTCTTTTTTGATCACGGCTGGTCGCTCGCTGGTTGCTCTTGCGTACGGACCGTGTACCGCGGTAGATCGTTTAGACGTCCAGCATCACCTCAGACCCCAAAGACGACCACCAGAAGATCAAGCCAGAACGCCCGCTCAGCCTCGCCCACCAGGGCCAGGCTCCAGGCATGGTCAAGCCTCGGCCACGTTCGACTCGTCTCGCCGGTCGGCTCTCTCGTCTTTGCGCCTGCCGAAAATTACGTCCGTGCAGCTCAAGCAGCATGTGAGTATGCGTGGATGATGCCTCCGAGCCGGTCGTGTCGGCGGATGGTCAGGTCAATGACACGCGCCGGTTCGGTGATCGGGTCTGGGAGAGCGCGGAGTGGTGCTGCCTGGTCGAGGGCTTGATGGGCGCGGTGCTGGTTGTAGAACTTCTCGTACTCGCCGAGGGCGTGGCGGAGGTGGTGTTCATTCCAGAGCAGGCAGCGGTCTAGGAGTTCGTGACGGCAGGTTTGTACCCACCGTTCCATGATGGAGTTCATCCGCGGCATCCGAATGCCGGTGAGTACGGTCTGGATGCCCGCGTCGGCGAGGATTCCGTCCATGAGGGTGGGGAACTTCCCATCCCTGTCTCGGATCAGAAAGCGTGCTCGGCAGCCTGCGTCTTCCAGTTCCATCACTAGGTTCCTGATCGTCTGGATCAGGAAGTCGGCGGTCGGGTGGCGGTGGTGCCCAGTACGCGAACGCGCCTGCTGGCGTGCTCGATGACGGCCAGGATGTACTGGCGTTGCCCGTTCAAGGTGACGGTCTCGATGAAATCGCAGGCGAGCAGAGCGTGGGCTTGGGAGCGCAGGAAGTCGGCCCAAGTGGTGGATGCCCGCTGGGGTGCTGGATCAATGCCTTCTTGCTTGAAGATCTCCCAGACTGCGGACGGCGCGACCTTGATGCCGAGTGTGGCGAGCTCACCATGTACCCGCCGATAGCCCCAGCCGGGGTTCTCCCGAACCAGGCGCAGGATGAGGGCGCGGATGGACCGGATCGTGGGGCGGCGCCCACGTCGGCCCGGCTGGCAGGAACGGGCGTGACGCCGTCGCATCGCGGTGCCGGTGCAGGACGGCGTCCGGACGGACGAAAAGCCGCAGCCGGCGCAGAACCTCACGCGGCAGTGAGGTCAGGAGCGCGGCGAGAAAGGCCCGGTCCTCGGGTGCGAATTCACTCTGGTGTCGGCGCCGATATGGCGTTGGAGGACGGTGATCTGGTGGCGCAGGGCGAGTACCTCCACGTCCTTGTCCCGGTCGCTCAGGGGCAGCAACCGCAGCGCGGCGAACGTGTTCGTGACGGTGATGTAGGCCAGGCGAAGGAGCACGACTGATCATCCTGCCGCACGCGTTTCTGTCCCCCGGGTGGCCCTGAGTTCGCGCCGCCATGCGAAGGCCTCACATGGTCATGACCTCGGCCGATGTAATTTTCGGCAAGCGCAGAGATGACGGCGACAACTACGTCCAACGAAGATCAGGTAGATCTCCTAGCCTCGATCTTTCTCGACCTTGAGCCGGTCGTCCATCGCCCCGGCCGAGCACCGCAGACAACAACAGGTCCTGGCCCTGCTCCACCAAGACCCCAACCGCCCCTGACCAGCCTGGGACATCGCCCGCCACCTCCGCGATGTCACCCTCAACACCATGTAGCGGCAACTGTCTCGCTGGGCCGGCAGCCAACTCATCCGCAAGATCGGCCGGGTATCCACACCGCCCGGCCGATCTCTTCAGCACTCTTGCCAACAGCCCAAAAGCCTTGACTGCCTGGCCTTGGGCGAGTCCCCATCCGCTGCTACCGGAATCGTCTGCCGTTCCGTCCCGACCGGCGACTGGCAACCGGTGCGGTGATGGTCACGGGGATGCCTGAGGGAGCCTGGGCGCCCGTGATACGCCTCAGCTCGGCCTCGCCCGAACGGACCTCGCTGGTCTGCGGGACGATACCGGCGTCGGCCATCAAGCGGGTCATGTCACGGCGCTGATTGGGCAGTACCAGGGTGACGACGCTGCCGGACTCGCCGGCGCGGGCGGTGCGGCCGCCGCGGTGCAGGTAGTCCTTGTGGTCGCTCGGCGGGTCGACGTTGACGACGAGGTCCAGGTCGTCGACGTGGATGCCGCGGGCCGCGACGTTGGTCGCCACCAGCGCCGTGACGTGGCCGCTCTTGAACTCGGCGAGGGTGCGGGTGCGCTGGGGCTGGGACTTGCCTCCGTGCAGCGCGGCGGCGCGCACTCCGCTGTTCAGCAACTGTTCGGTGAGCCGGTCCACAGCGTGCTTGGTGTCCAGGAACATGATCACCCGACCGTCGCGAGCAGCGATCTCCACAGTGGTGGCCTGCTTGTCGGCACCCTGGATGTGCAGCACGTGGTGCTCCATCGTGGTGACCGCGCCCGCCGAGGGGTCGACCGAATGGACCACCGGGTCGCTCAGATAGCGGCGGACCAGCAGATCGACGTTGCGGTCCAAAGTGGCGGAGAACAGCATCCGCTGGCCAGCTGGGCGCACCTGGTCGAGCAGGTGGGTGATCTGCGGCATGAAGCCCATGTCGGCCATCTGGTCGGCTTCGTCCAGCACGGTGATGCCGACCTGGTCCAGGCTGCAGTCGCCGCGCTCGATGAGATCCCTGAGCCGTCCCGGGGTCGCGATGACGACCTCGGCACCGTTGCGCAGCGCATGGGCCTGGCGGCTGATCGACATGCCGCCGACGACCGTGGCCAGCCGCAGCTTCAGTGCTTGGGCGTACGGCGTGAGCGCATCGGTGACCTGCTGGGCCAGTTCCCTGGTGGGGACGAGGATCAGGGCGAGCGGTCGCCGCGATTGTGCGCGCTGTCCGGAGGTGCGGACGAGCAGGGCCAGGCCGAAGGCGAGTGTCTTGCCCGACCCGGTGCGCCCCCGTCCCAGGACGTCCCGGCCGGCCAGGGAGTTCGGCAGCGTGGCCGCCTGGATGGGGAACGGTTCGTTCACGCCCAGGCCGGTGAGCACCTTGAGCAGTGCGGGCGGCATGCTCAGCTCAGCGAATGTCGCGGCTGCCGGCAGGGCCGGGGTTACGGTGACCGGCAGCGCGAACTCTCTCTGGAGCGCGGCGGGACGCCGCCCGTTGCCGGACCGGCTGGAGGCGCCTGAACGGCCCTGAGCCGGAGAGCTGAATCGGCCGCCCCTGCTTCGGGCGGAGCCGCCCGTACGGGGCGAAGAGTTGCGATCGTGCGCGCGAGTTGCGTGGTTCATGCAGAACCTTCCTCGATGCGGCACGTGTCAGGATCCTCGGCGCGATGAGCGGCACAAGAACGGCTAGCACGAGCCGAAGAGAGACGAGTCGAGCCGGCGGAAACAGCCTGGGCTCGTACGTCGAAATGGTCGGCTTTCGCCGGAAGAACGCGGCTGTGATGCCGCGCCGTAGAACTGGAGCGGGCCTATGCCCGAACCGGAGCCATCGGTGGTGCATCCGGTGTGCGGCGGAAGAACAGACATGCTGTGCTTCTCGGGTTGTGAGGTCATCACGGCACGATGGATGCCACAAAAGCAACGCGCCGGGGACCGCACCCTGCGGCGCGGGCCCCGGCTACGTGGTGCGCAGTGTCAGGCGGGAACGATGTTCTCGGCCTGCGGGCCCTTCTGGCCCTGCGTGACGTCGAAGGCCACCTTCTGGCCCTCGCGCAGCTCACGGTAGCCGCCGTTGGCGACGATGTTGGAGTAGTGCGCGAAGACGTCGGCGCCGCCGCCGTCCTGCTCGATGAAGCCGAAGCCCTTTTCCGCGTTGAACCACTTCACGGTGCCAGAAGCCATGTTGATCTCCTTCGATGGGTGCAAAGCCGAAATCCGCATCGAACGGATTCCGCGTCGCCGCGATAGGACCACACACCCGGAAATGACCGGAGAACAAAAAATGCACCTGAGGCTACATACCGTCAGGTGCACACAAGTCTTTATGGGTACCACAACTGCAACTGATCTCAATCTAGCACATGTGCCGGCGTGCTGCGCATGCCCCCGCCGACGCCGACCTCATCCGCGCGCCATCGCCGCCTTGACCTGCAAGTTCCAGGTTCAACTGCGCTGTTGCCCGCACCGCGCCATCCCGATCGGCCAGGCAATCTCCTCGTCCTGCAGCTCATCAAAGAGACCGCCATTCAGGCTGGGAAAGGCTTACGGTTCCGGGCCCCGCAGGCGTCCCGGCCAGCGCGCCCTGCCTGTACGACCGAGCAGACCAGCAGGTCGGCGAGGTACTCGGCGGCACCGGGCCGCTCGCCGGTCGAGGATCGGCTAATACTCCAGTGACACATCGGGTCGCCCACCTGGTCGAGAACCAGCCGGTCGCCGAGTACGGCGGCCCGGGCTGGTACCGCATCAAGAGTCGCGGCAAATGCTTCTAGGCGGACGGGATACTCAGGCGGCTCAGCGTGCACGATTGCGACTGGGAGCCGCACCAGTGGTGGGAGCTGCGCGTGGGCGGCAACTGGCCCCAGGGCCCGCCCGTCCCGGGCACCGGCCACCAACTGTGCGCCTGCCGAAAATCACGTCCATGCACGTCAGGCAGACCATGCATCGCATCCGAGGTCCGCTGCGAGCCATCCTGCCTGTGAACGCAAATGACCACGCGATGACTGTTCGGTGGTTGCTCGCACAGCTCGGTCCGCCGCAAAATTCGAGTTCACCACGCAAGCCTGGCCCCAGACAGCCGCGCCGAGATGGGGGACAAATGGCGCATAGTGCCGATGGTCAAGAACGCATGGTTGCTCGGTGGTTGCTCGCGTGTACGCGATACAGCACGGCACGCGTCGGCACAGACCGACACGACGACGGGGATAATTCCGGCCACGACAATACAAACAGCACTCCGTGACACCGAGCGACATCAACCAAGGATTCTCATAATCCGTGGGTCGTGGGTTCAAGTCCCACCCGCCCTACTCTTCAACACCGCGTCCGACCTGGGGTTTCTCGGCTCCCGCCACCCTCGGATCTCGCCGTTGATCATGGTTGGTTGCTCCATGGTTGCTCTTGTGTACGCACCGTGTACGCCGGTAGATCATTTGGCCACCGTCGTCAGTTCAGACCCCGGCGACGACCAACAGAAGACCAAGCCAGAAGGCCCGCACGGCCCCGCCCGTCAGCGATGACCTGTTGCGGGGTCAAGTCTCACCCAAGCCGCCCCGTCGGGCTCGACAGGCATTTCCAACCAGCAGATAAAAGATCTGCTACTCCCTCAGGCGATCGTCTCGGCGCGCTTGCAGGATGAGCCAGGGGATTGATCAGCTGCATATCCCTGCACGGCGCTGAATTGAAAAGCAGGCCCGCCGAAGAGTCGGCGGGCCTGCTGCGTCCGGTGGTTCAAGTGACGGTGTCGCCGGTGCGGTTCGGGAGTGTGATCAGCCGGGCGCTCTGGGCACCTGCGGCTGCGGTGTTGATGAGGGCCGCGGTTGATTCCGCGGCGGCGCGGGCCACCCCTGGGTAAACGCTGGTGTAGGTGTCTCAGGTGAAGGTGGATGACACATGCCCGAGCACCTCCTGCACGACCTTCAGATCCACTCCGGCAGCGAGCATGATCGACGCGGCGCCGTGGCGGAGGTCATGCAGCCGCACCGGTGGCAACTACAGTAGTTGCAGTTCTGGTTGCAATACCGTCTCGTACATAGCCGTCCCATGGAGACCAGCGTGGCCAGGTGGTCCAGGTGGAACCGATGGGGACACACAAGATCCGAGCTGCTAATGCGGTTTGGGTTCCCACCCATCCGGGGTGCAAATCCTTGATCCTCCGCAAGCGGAAGGCCCCCTTGATCGGGCGGCCCGTCAGACAGGGCGGCTGTGCGCCGCGACAAAACCCAGTAGCGGTTGGGCGCCGTGCCATAAGCCGCGAGGTTCAGGTGCCTTACCTGAACCTACAGGCCCACCGCGAACTTGGCCCCACAGCGACCCGTTCCTATCACAACTCATACGAGTGGCCCACGGCTTGACAGCGGCATGAAGAGTGGATAGATCAATACGATGCAGCGCAGAATAGGCCCCAGCAATCCTCCACTTGCTCCGTGTCCCCATGATGCCGCGTGTCCCGGACACCCTGCAGAGAAGCCGAAGTTTTCGGCCTTAGCAGTCGTCGGACTCGCTCTGGTCTTGTTGTCCCCCGCAGTCCCCCGAGAAGGGGGCCTGTTGACCGCAGCCATGGGCTTTCTCGTCAGTTTGGCTGGCATTTTGGCGACGCGACGGAAGCGACAAGCAATCGGACTCAGTCTGGCAATCACTGGAGTGGCGCTTGCGCCCATTTGTGTTCTGCTTGTATTCGCGTCTGCCTCACTGCGCTCCAGGGAGATCGACCGACTCGAAGGAAGGATCGAGAATCTCGATGACCGCATTCGGTCAGTGTGCCAACAGGTTGAGGTCCAATACTGTTGATTGAGAAGGTGTCAGCCCTCAGAGATCTGAACACAGCGCGCATGCGTGCTGTCCACAACGCCGTAAGCCAATGGACCATCAGTTGCAGTCCACGTTGCAGTTCAAGTCCATGCTAGGTCGTTCAGGCTGGAACAGGCATGTCCACTGACCTGCATTGAACTATCTGGAATGGCTCGAACTGGATTTGATCCGCGAGCCCATGGCCAGCCCTCAGCCGCTTCGGTGTGGACCAGGGCATACGGACGATCAGGCGGGCGAGGCGTACACGGACGTGCTTTTCAAGATCCGGCACATACGCGGAACGCCATCAGAGCGACCGGAGCAACGTCCCGCCGAGGCGCAGCTCAGAGCACCATCTGCCAACTAAGATCAACTCCACTCATAATCCGTGGGTCGTGGGTTCAAGTCCCGCCTGCCCTACTCTTCAATGCCGCGTCCGACCTGGGGTTTGTCGATTCCCGCCACCCTCGGATCCTGTCTTTGATCATGGTCGGTCGCTCGGTCGTCGCCCTTGCACACGGGCCGTGCATCGCGGACCGCGAGCATCACCGTCCAGGCCGCCCCAGCGGCAGTGACAGGATCCCTGACGAAGTCGCTGCGCGACACATCCTGTGTGGAGCGAAGCCCGGGCTCGGGTGCGCCGACGCCATCGCTGATGTCGCCCGGTCGTTCACGTGGTCCCTGGGCGAACTCGACTTCGCCCTCGTACGCGGCCAGCGCGACTGGGGGCGTCACCAGCCCGAGCCCAGCCCACTGCGACCCCAGCGGAAACGGCGGCTCCTGCCCGGCTCGTACCAGGTGGGCCAGAGCGTGGGCTGCCCGTTCATCCCATGGCTGGACAGCGACGGCTCGGTGAGGGGGCGAGCTGGGGCTAGCGGCTCGCCAATGATCCTTCGGCCTGCTCTGCACCGGCTCCGGGCCCAGCTGGGTGATCTGTCGCGCCGGCGTTCCGGCGGTCAGGTCGATGTCCTTCACCGCAGTCCGACGGCCTCGCCTCGGCGTAGCCCGCGCAGGGCGGTCAACCGGTGGAGCGCGAACAGCCGATGGCTGACGGGCTGGGAGAGGAAGGCGAGGGTGTGCGAGAGCGTCCGACTGCCTTGCCGGAGACGGTTTGCCGGAGGAATGGTCCGCCTCCAGGATGACGGCATGAGCGATGAACCGGCCGGACTGGACGACCTCGTCGTTCAGGGCCAAACGATCAGAGGCATCAAGCTCATCAAGGACACCTTTGAATGCAGCCTTCACGAAGCCCTCGACTTGTACGTGGACCGGTATCGCCGGCTGCGCCAGACGCGTCCCGACGACTTCACCGAGAGCCATCACGAGTACTGGAAGGGCTTCTATTCCTGACGCCCCAGGACACCGGACGATCCGTCAGATTGCCCCGTCGGCAGAGCGGAGCCCCGACCAGCTGACTCAGTTGCCGACGGGGTTCGTGAGGCGGGTGAGGTACTCGGTGGCCGCAGCGCGCAGGGGCAGCGACTCGTCTGTGGCGCCGACGGTGGCGGACAGGAAGGCAGGGCCGCGCGGGTCGTCCAGGCAGGCCAGTGCGTAGGCGGCACGGATCCGCGGCGAGGGCGGGATCTGGGGGTTCAGCAAAGACGCCAGCAGGTCCGAGGCCCGTTGTGGATCGGTGTGGACGATCTGACGGGCCAGAATCAGGACATGCTCGGGCAGGAGGCCGGGAGCGGTGAGCAGCCTGTCCAGGCACTCCGCGTGCAACGGATCCGCCACCTCCAGGAGGACGCGTAACAGGGCGGGGTTGCCGGACAGCGTGGGCGGCAGGACGAGCCAGGCGCCGACCGCCGCTTCCGGGTCGCGGTGGGAAAGGTGCGCGAACGCCAGGCGGCGCGTCCCGGGATCGAGCGCGGGATGCGCGACCACGGCCGAGAGCGCGGCTGTGATGGACGGGTGTGGGCGCCGGGCGCATCCACCGAGCGCTATACGGCGTGCGGTGCGGTCCAGGCTCTCGTCGGTGAAGACGTCCGCCAGGAGACGGGCCACCTCGTCGCCCACGTCAGGCTGAGCCGCCGAGCCCTGTGGGTTCGAAGTGACCAGAGCTTGGGCTTCGCGCGTGAGCAGGGCGAGAGCGGCAGAGCAGCGGTCGATGACGTGGCAGGCGGGGTCGGCGGCGAGCTCGGCGAGCAGGCTCAGGCCGCGTTTCTCGCCGAAGCTGATCAGGGTGTGCGCGATGCCGTGGCGGACCGCCCAGCCGGTGCTCCTGTCTCGGGCGAGCCCTTCGAGGATTTCCGGGCCTGAGGCGCGCCAGTACATGAGCCTGACGGCGGCGCTGCTGCGTACGCCTGCAGGGACGGCGGGATCGCCCACCACCTCCTTGAGCACGGTGATCGCACGCTCCCGCATCCTGGGAAGCGTGCGGAGACAGCCCACGGCCCAGACGCGTATCCGGGGCGACACCGACGGCGAGACGGCAAGTCGAAGGGCAAAGGCCTTGGGCATGTCACGGGGATAGGTCTGGGTGATCTGGCCGAGCTGCTGTCCAGGGTCGACCCGCCGGTCGCAGGCGACCGCGTGCAGGAAGTCCTGAACGCCGTGCGGGTTGCTGGCGCACAGTCCGCGCATCAGCAAGGGCTTCCTGCTCACGTCGAGGTTCACCTGTTCGAGCAGGTCCAGGCAGAGCTGCACGGAGGCCGATGTGGCCGTGCCCTCCAGAACACTCCGCAGCCAGTCGGCGGGGAAGTTTCTGGGCAGCTCCGCCGCGACGCGCGTGTACCAGTCGTGGCGCAGCTCGGCGTGGTCAGACGTTCGGGCCAGCGCGATGGCGGCACGGCCCTGCTCCGCTCGGCTGCGGCACGGATCGTTGACGATCCTGGCCAGCAGCGGGTGCGCGCGCTGGTCGCCGAGGCGGAGGAGGTGGTCGAGCGCGCGCCAGGCGATGCCCTGGCGCCGCTCCTCCGCCTCCGCCTGCCGCAACAGCAGGTCGGACGCGCGCGGATCGTCCAACGAGTCCAGGAGCAACCCAGTCTCGAACAGGGCGGTCCCGAACCTGTCGGCGTTCCGCACGAGGCGATCCGCGGCGACCTTGCGGACGTTCTCGGGCAGCACCACCCCCTCCCGAGCCAGCCGGGCGATCAGCCGACTGCCGTTCCCGTCCTTCGCCAACTCGGTCAGCACGGAGCGCAGGGCGCGGACGTCGCGCAGCTCCGAAAGCACGAACTGGTCGGCCAGCCTGATCGGTGCCTTCGACACGGCCAGGTTCGTCAGCAGGTTCTTCAGCTTCTTGACCGCCCACGCGTGCAGGCCAGGAACCTCGCGGATGTGGCGCGCGGCGAGGAACTCCGCGATCGTCTGATGCACGAAGACGAACTCGCCGCCGGCCCGCTGCAACACCAGCCCGCTGCGCCGGGCGATCTCCCTGACCAGGCTCTGCCAGACGGGCTCGGGGACATGTCCCGGCCGTGTCTTGTCGAATGGCGCGTACACCACATCTGGCTTGATGGCTCTCCCCTCACGCTCGAACATGTCGAACGCCGCCGCGCACAGGGCCTCGACGATCCGGGGCGGCACCTGCTCGGCAGCAGAGACGGCCTGGGGGCCGTACCGGGAGATCGTCGTGCGTGTCTGGGGGAACAGGCCGCCGGACGTGGCGCTGAACGAGCGTTCGCGCAGCAGAGCGAGGAACGCCTCGTACGCCTCGACCCGGCTGCGCGGCAGCTCGCGTCTGGGGTTGGCGGCGAACAGCTGGCACAAGATCGTGGCCATGAGCGGCGTTCTGGCCAATTCCGACAGCCGGGCCTCCTTGATGGCGTCGACCAGCCGGGAAGCGGCCTGCACGGGCAGCGGGAGTTCCAGCTCGCTGAACCAGCGCTCGGCGAGCAGTGCGAGCTGGTACTCCGACAGCGGCATCAGCGCGTAGCTCGCGGCCCCTTGGGGCCTCTCGGCCCAAGCCAGGGGCCGGGTGGCCACGATGAAGCGGTACGGGGCGTCTTGGGGAATGTCGCGGACGCCGAACGTCCTGCCGATCACCCGCCGGCGCTCTCCGAGATCGAGGATCTCGTCCAGGCCGTCCACGAGAACCAGCCAGCGGCCGCCCGGCACGGGCGCGTTCCTGAAGAAGTCGGCAGGCAATTCGTCCAGCAGACCGGCCTGGGCCAGGTCGCCGTGCACACCGGCGGCGATGGCCTGTGGCAGCGACGCGGAACCGGCGAGGTCGGCGGCCTGGACCAGGACCGGTACCTCTGTGACGGCCGCGTCGTTCCGCTGGCGCTCCGCGAGCGTGGTCACGAACATGCGCAGCAGGCAAGACTTCCCGGCACCCGGCCCGCCGACGACCAACGCGTCGGTGTCCTGCCCCAGCAGGAAGTCGGCACTGAGCGGTATGTCGTCGTCGTACTCGGCGGACAACGCGCCGGCGTTCTGCTGGACATAGATGGCGGCGAGTGGCGGGGCGACCACGTCCGGCAACACCCCGGGGTACGGGTGTGTCTTTGCGGCCTGCTCGGCGGCACGCAGGTAGGCGCGGACGGCGCGGCCCGGGTACGACCAGCCGCCGTGCCGCAGTTGCTCGTCGGTGAGCTCCGCCAGCCAGTCGGGCCGTGGGAGGGCGTTCAGCCCTCCACGCGCCATGATGTCCGCCACGTCGATCATGTGGGCGCTGCCCCGGTGGTCCGAGGTGGACAGCATGCCGCAGATCGCACCAGTACGGAGGTTCACCACGGGCCCGCCGCTGAATCCTCCGGTCACCGGGGTCCCGCGTAATCTCGGCAGCTCCAGCCGGGAGCCGGGCGAGCGCCGGGAGGATCCCTCGTAGACGAACGTGGCGGGCTGGCCCGCCCGGAACAGCCCGTCGGGATGGCCGTAGGCCCACAGCCGGTCGCCGACCTCCAGCTCCGGCGACAGCAGCACGGGTCGTCTCTCGTGCTGCTCGGCATCGGCGAGAAAGGCCACGTCAAGGCCGGTGGCATCGTCGCGGAAGTACCATTCGGGCCTGGTACGCAGGCGTATGGCCGCGCCCTCGGACACGACCTGCCCCACGATCTCCTCGGGCAATGCCTCACCCTGGTCGGCCAGGACGTGGGCACAAGTGACCACGAGGCCGGGCGCGACGAAGAATCCGGTGCCCGTCCTGCCCCCCGTACCGCCGGTCAGCGCGACCGTAGCGGATTTGAGGAGGGGCTCCCATCCCGTCACGGAGCCGAGTTGCTCCACTCCATCGTCACCTTGAAGGTCGACTTCGCCGAGCCCTTGCCGATCACCGCGACCAGCTTGCCGGACTCCAGCGCGAATTCGCAGCCGAACTCGATGGCGACCTTGGAGGCGTCGGTCGTCCGCAGCTTCTCGGACACCCGCTCGGTCACCTCGGACAGGCCCGCGAGCGCCTGCTCCAGGGTGGGCCTCAGTCCGCTGATCGCCACTTCCGTGCCCGCCTCCCCGGGGGCCCGTACGGCGTGCAGGTAGACGACGCTGTCGCCCGCCCGCACGCGTACCAGGTGCTCGTTGTCGAGGAGAGTCCCCTCATCCAGCATGTTCGGCCTTTCGACGGGAGAGATCCGCTGCCGTATGAATACCACGAGCATCGACGGGATGGACAACCGTCACCACGTCTCATGGGCATCTCCGGTGGACCGGCCGATTCCCGGTGGCGAGTTGGCGGCTGCGAGGCGTCCTCCGAACGAGTACGTCGATCACTACAACGACCACCTGCGTCGTGAGGCACGATGCCGGCATGCCCCAGCGTGCCCCGCACCACCTTCAACTCCGCGCCCGCCGCGCCGGCGCAGCAGCCGCACGGTCTCCGGATCGGGTGCCAACGTCCGCCGGCCGGCCGCGCTCTTCGGCTCGCACCAGACCAGCCCCTCGTCGGTGTGCACCAGCTGATGGACGATGGTGAGCACTCCAGATCGACGTCCACCCAGAGCAGCCCGGCGGCCTCCCCACGCCGCCGGGCCGCCTCCCGACGGGATCCCGGCCGAATCCACGACAACCGACTGTGGAGCTCGTCGGGGAGATGATGGAGCCGGCCAAGTGGAGGCCGGCCGGGCGCGGCGGGCCGACCCCCTGGGAAGGAGGGCGGAGTGATGTCGCGTGGCTGGCGCGGCTGGTGTCTCCTGCGGCCCGGCCTCATGCTGTACGGCGGCGCGATCGGCGGCAACGACCTGCACGCGCACCACGCGGTCCAGCTCGTCATCGCCACCGAGCCGTTCACCATGGCCGACGCCCACGGCGAACAGCTGACCACGCGCGTCGCCGTCATCCCGCCCGACACCGGCCACACGGTGCTTACCGGGGCTCGCGACGCCCTGCTCGTCCACCTGGATCCGCGTAGTTCGCCGGGCAGGTCCCTGCTCGCGCGCGCCGGCACCGGGCCGGGGGCTTCGTCCTGGTCGCTGTCCGCCGCCCGGACCGGACACGGCCCTCCGCCGATCGACCCCGTGGGCTCGCAGCCGGCGAGCCGCGCGGGAACGCGGCCGCTCATGTTCACCGAGCCGCCGGTCGGTCACGCGCGCTCGGCCGAGGCGGCGAGCGCGCTGCGCGCCGTCGAGGCGTGGAGCGGCCTCGCCGGCCCCGGCGGCGTCCCGCCGCACCCGGCGGTGGAGGCGGCGATCGCCGTCATTCCCGCGCTCCTGGCGGGAGGACCGGTAAGGCTGCGGGCGGTCGCGGACGCGGTCCACCTGTCGCCGAGCCGGCTCGCGCACCTGTTCAGCGCGCACGTGGGGATCCCGCTACGGCCGTACGTACGGTGGCTGCGCCTGCGGCGGGCCATCGACCGGGTGGCCGCCGGGGAGACGTTGACGGCGGCCGCGCACGCGGCCGGGTTCACCGACGGCCCGCACTTCACCCGGGCCTTCCGGCGTACCTTCGGCAACGCGCCCTCCGAGCTCGCCGCCGCGATCGACTGGTTGCCCTGACTGCGGCCAGTGCCTAGCGCAACTCGCGCTTGAGGATCTTGCCGGTCGCGGTCATCGGCAGGCTCTCACGGAACTCGATGGTCCGCGGGTACTTGTAGGCCGCCATGTTCTCCCGGCACCAGGCGACGAGCTCGCTCTCACTCGCCGTCGCACCGGCCGACGGGACGACGTACGCCTTGACCTCCTCCCCGTACGAGCCGTGCGGCACGCCGACCACCGCCACCAGCGAGACCGCCGGGTGCGTCATCAGCACCTCCTCCACCTCGCGCGGGTAGACGTTGAACCCACCCCGGATGATCATGTCCTTGGTGCGGTCGACGATGGCGTAGTAGCCGTCCTGGTCGCGGGTGGCGATGTCGCCGGTGCGGAACCAGCCGTCCCGCAGGACCTCCGCGGTCTCCTCGGGCCGCCCGTGATAGCCCTTCATGACGTTGTGACCGCGGATGGCGATCTCGCCGGGCCCCTCCCCCTGGACGGTGTTCCAGTCGCCGTCCACCAGCCGCATCTCCACACCCCAGAGAGGGAAGCCGATGGTGCCGGGCTTGGTGGGCCGGCTGAGCTGGTTGAAGCAGGCCGCGGGCGACGTCTCCGACAGGCCGTAACCCTCCAGGATCGGGATGCCGAACGTGGCCTCGAAATCCTTGAGCACCTCGACCGGGCAGGCGGCCGCCCCCGACACCGCCACCTGCAGCGTCGGGGGCACCTCGGCACCCTCCGCGTGAACCTTCGACAGCATCGCCCAGTACATGGTGGGCACCCCGGCGAACATGGTCACCCTCTCCCTGCGCATGAGCTCCAGCGCCTGGCCGGGCTCGAAGCGCGGCAGGAGCACCAGGGTGGCGCGGCGGCGCAGGCTCACGTTCATCACCGAGGTCTGGCCGAAGGAGTGGAACAGCGGCAGTACGGCGAGCGCGACGTCCCCCTCGGGATCGGCGGGGAACATCTGGTCGCTGACGATGGCGTTGATCAGCAGGTTCGCGTGGGTGAGCTCGGCGCCCTTGGGCCGGCCGGTGGTGCCGGAGGTGTAGAGGACGGCCGCGACGTCCTCCGGCCCGGTTCGGGCCGTCTCGAACTCCCCGGGCATGCCGTCCAGCGCCGCCCAGAACGACTCGCCGTACTCCGACTCCGTGGCCAGCGGCGTGGCGGGCAGGACGAAGAAGTGCTCACACCCCTGCGTGCCGTCGAACCCCTCCCGCCCGCGCGCCCCCATCGGCAGCTCATCGGTGCCCTCGAAGCAGAAGAGTGCCTTGGCGTCGCTGTCGGTCAGGTGGTAGGTGATCTCGCGCGGCTGCAGCAGCACGCTGAGCGGGACCACGGTCGCCCCGGCCTTGAGGATGCCGAAGTAGACGAACGGGAAGTAGGGGAGGTTCGGGCAGAGCAGCGCCACCTTGTCGCCCCTGCCGATCCCCCGCGCCACCAGCAGGTTGGCCACCTGGTTCGCGACGGAGTCCACCACGGCGTACGACAGGCGCAAGTCACCGAGGACCAGGGCGGTACGGTCCGGCGCGTTGCGGGCGCTGTCCTCCAGAACGATCGACAGATTGAGCATCGTGCCCCTCTCGTGGGAACGCGTCGTCCGTCTCCAGGATGCTCCGGTGGATCACGGCAGCACTTGTACGAACGTGCCGACTCCTCTCCCGCTGCGGGCGCCGGAACACGGCGGCCCGCGGGAACGCGGCGGCCGGTCCGAAGCCCGGTCAGCCCATCGAGATGAGGATGGGTGCGACGTAGCGCCCGCGGTCGCCCGGGTGGCGGCGGGCGCCGTGGACCATCGTCGGCAGAGCCGCGGGCCCTTCCGTGGGCCCCAGCTTGGTGAGCCATGGGCGCAGGCCCGGGTAGGCGTCCAGCAGGTCGATCCGCACCTCGCGGTCGGAGCCGTGCGCGGCGGCCAGGATCAGCTCCCGGGCCGCTTCCTCCGAGGGGGCGACGACGGGGCCGATGACGCGGTGGGGGCCGGCGTTCCAGGCCACGGCGAAGCCGCCGTCGGTGACGACCGTGCGCTCGGCCGTGGCCAGCAGCGCGGTCAGCGCCTTGCTCCGGTCGGCGCCGGTGACCTCGGCGTCCAGTTCGAGGAGCGCGGCGTGGTCCTCCGGTGTCGCCGCGCGAACTCCGGACGACCACACCGCCCCTTCCATCGGACCCATGGTGATCGTCAGGCTGCCGGTGGGCCGGAAGCCCAGCCGCTCGTAAACGGGGCGCCCGAACCGGGTCGCGGTCAGCTCCACGACGCGGTCGCCGGCGACTTGCAGGGCGTGCTCCATCAGCCGCGTACCGAGCCCCTGCCTGCCATACCTGCCGGCGACCAGCATCATGCCGACACCGGCCAGCGAGTCACCGTGGCGGGTCACCACCACGCACCCGGCCAGGCCGTCGCCGTCGGCCGCGTCGATGGCGTACACCTCGCCCGCCTCGAACATCAGCCGCCATTTGGCCTCGTCGGTGGACCACTCACGATCGCTCTCAAGCCGCTGGCACAGAGGCAGTTCAGCTGGACCAAGAAGTCGAATATCAGTCACAGGCGAGAACCTACTCCGTCGGCCCCTGCGCCCCGGCACCGGACATACTGGCCGGCTCCGAGGTGTCGGGGTCGTAGGTGGCTGAGGTCGAGGCCTGATCCACCATCGACCTGGGACAAGCCGAGCAGACCAGGGCCACGGGTCAACTCAGGCGAGCCTGACGCGCGCAGGACACTGCGTTGGGAGCGACCTACAGTATGGGCGTGACCCAGCACGAAGCTGCCCCAGCGGTCCACGCCGCTTCTTTTCCGGCTGAACGGGTGTGCGAGTGTGGGGAACGGTACCGTGTCGCCTCGCGCGGGGAAGGAGGGCCGTTTCACTTCCGGACGATGACCATGGAGGCAGGGCCGGACCACAGCGTGAGGATCATCGGTCACTGGCGTTCGGGGAATTGGTGTCCCGGGGAGGCACTCGAACTTCGGCGTCGGGATGGCTTCAGGCTCCTGATCACGGGCGCTCAGATGGAGCCGGCCACCAGCGCTGGGAGCGAGCTCCGAGGGCAGCGCATCCTCGTGGTGCCAGGACACCGGTCACTGCAGGCTGGTGGTTGCATCTGGGCGGCGCGGCGATCTCCCTGAGCAGCCCGGCGAAGAGCCCGACTTCGTCAGCGATCATCCATGCCAGCGCTCGTGAGATCCAATAGTCGGTCGGCCACGAAAGCCCGCACTGGATGAGCTTGGACTGGCCTCCGCTGCGGCCTGGTCGGCGATCGCGCAGGCGTACATCGCCCGGACGGCTCTGGGCGGCGGCCGACCTCGTCGATGTCGCGGGTCCTGGCGCATGTCGTGGTCGGGGCGCTTTGCAGGGCGTGCGGGTGGCCGAGCGGTTCGGGAGGCTCGGCTGCTCTGTCGACAAGCACGACCGGATCCAGGACGGCCACGTCGCAGGCCAGATCGCGCGGGCTCGTCCGGGACGGGCTGCCGGGACGGGCTGCCGGGCTCGGCGGTCAGAAACACCTCGCAGGGCTGGTGCGGCACTTCCTCCCGCCCGAACCGGTTTCGCAGCCGTCCCGATCGCAGCCGGCCGAACCACGGCGTGCCGAGCGGTTCGTAGTCGGCCTCCAGGGCAGCCCGGACGCTCACCCGGTCCAACCGCAGGCCGCGGCAGACCTGGCGGAGCACTTAGGCGGCGAACTGGACCAGTTCGATCACATGGCGGTCGGGGTCGAGCACGTACACCAGCCTCGCGCCGTCCCAGCGGCCCAGTTCGGGGGCGGACATGGTGACCGGCGTCGCGGTGAGCGGATGGAAGCCGGCCTCGGCGAGGCGGGCGAGCACCAGGTCGAGGTCCTGAACGCCCAGGGCGACGTGCCCGCCCCCAGGGCTGTTGACCGGCGGCGCGGTCGAGGCGGTGCCGGCCTCGCGGTACTCCAGCAGCTCGATCATCTGGCCACGGCCGGCGTCGAGCATGGCGTAGGCGAGCCAGGCGCCCTCGATGCCCGCGGCGCGGCCCTGCGCCTCGCCCGTCTCGAGCAGGGGCATGCCGAGCAGGTCGCGGTAGAAGGTGAGGGAGGCGGACAGGTCGGCGCAGGTGAGTCCGGCGTGGTCGAGGGTGGGTGTGGCGTTCATCGGGCGGCTCCGGTCGCGGGGTGGTGGAGGTGGTCGGGGACGGTGTCGCGGGCGAGCAGGTCGTCGATGCTCTCGGCCCGCCGTACCAGGTGGGCGTTTGTGCCGTTCACCAGCACCGTGGCCGGCCTGGGCAGCAGGTTGAGGTTGCTGGCGTTCGCGTCGTTGTAGGCGCCGGTGAAGCAGAAGGCCAGCAGGTCGCCGGGGCTCATGGCGGGCAGCGTGGCGGTGCGGGCGAGCACGTCCGACATGCAGGAGCGGCCGACGACGCGGACCTCGGCGCGGTCGCCCGTCTCGGGAAGGCGCACGGGGATCACCGGCGGACGACCGGCCTCGTCGGGGATCTCCGACAGGAACAGTTGCGTGGTGTCCGTCTCGTACCAGGTGAACGGGAAGGGCCGAGTCTGCCGCTTCACGTTGAGCAGGGTCGAAACGTGGATGCCGCAGGGGCCGAACAGCGAGCGGCCGGGCTCGACCTCCAGGACGCACTCTTCGAGGTCAAGGCCGCCCGACGCCAGGCCCTTGCCCAGGTTCTCGCAGACGACCTCGGCATGGCGTTCGATCGAGGGCGGGTCCGGTGGCACGAAGTCCGGATTCGCCCGGCCGAACCCGTCGACCGGCGGCGCGAATCCGCCGCCGATGTCTATGGTGCGAGGCGTCCAGCCGCCCCACAGTTCCGACACCTCCGCGGTCAGCTCACCGAACCGCCTGCTGTACCCGCCGATGACGGACAGGTCGGTGGTGTAGCGGCCCATGTGCATCATCACGCCGCTCACCCGTAGCTCGGGGGCGGTCAATGCGCGGCCGGCCTCGGCCAGGTCGTCATAGGGCAGGCCCGACTTGTACGTGCCGTAGATGTCGTTGATCGACACGCCGAAGGAGTCCATGCGGGCGTCGGTCTCGAAGTGGGGCCGCAGGCGCACCCGCAGGTCGGCCTGCTTGCCGAGGGCGCGGGCCGCCATCACCGCGAGTTCGATCTCCCGTACGTCGTCGACGGTGACGCGGACGCCGAGCGCCACGGCCCGCTCGATCGTGGTGCGGTCCTTGGCGGTGCCGTTGAGTGAGATCCGGCCGGGGTCGATGCCGGCCCTGACCGCGACCTCCAGCTCGCCGGCTCCGACCAGGTCGGCGCCGCATCCCTCCTGCGCGAGCACCCGTTGCAGCGCGAGCACAGGGTTGGCCTTGACCGCCGGAAGCACCAGCACCGCGCCATGAGGCCAGACCCGCTCGAAGGCGGCGCGGATGCGGCGGACCCGCCGGCGCAGGGCGGACTCGGAAACCACGAACAGCGGCGCGGGGAACCTCTCGACCAGGACGTCCACCGGCACCTCCTCGATCAGCAGACGGCCGGACTCCCGGCGGAGCATGCCGTCCGACAGCGCCACCGCCTCATCGTCGTAGGATTCGCTCATGCTGGTGAAAATAGTTGGCACACATCGAACAAGCAACTGATTCTCAACAGAACTACCCTGAAGGAACAGTTTTTTCGCTGAAGGACCTACCCGTGCCAGCGATGTGGTGCGTGAGTCGCCTCCGTGCTTCGATTGCCGAATGACCGATGCACCACCCGACAGCCGCGAACCACGAGATCGGCCCGTGCTGGACGAGATCGACCGGCGGATCATCGCCGAGCTGCAACAGGACGGCCGGCGGACCTATGGCCGCATCGCCGAGGCGGTCGGGCTCACCGAGGCGCCGACCCGGCAACGTGTCGCCCGTCTGACCAGGTCCAACCTGATCGAGATCGTGGCCATCACCAACCCGGGCGCCTTCGGATGCCGGCTGCGGGTCGCGGTCGGGCTGCGCTGCGCGGGCGACCTGGACGCGATCGCCGCGGCGATCGCACGGGTGGACGAGGTCGACTGGCTGGTCGCCACCGCGGGCCGCTACGACCTGATCGCCGAGCTGCGGTGCGTGGACGAGCAGCACCTGTACAGCCTGCTCACCGACCGGATCCGGGTGATCCCCGGGGTCCGCGACGTCGAGACCCTCCTCTACCTCAACCTGTTCAAGGCCGCGTACTCCTGGCCACCCGGCTCAGGCAGGCGGATTCCGGACGAGACGACCGGCGCCCGGCGGTGCCCCCGGTCCTGCCGGTGCTGACCGACAACGGGGAGGAGGTTCCGCTCGACGAGATCGACCGGCGGATCATCGCCGAGCTGCAGCAGGACGGCCGGCGGACCTATGGCCGCATCGCCGAGGCGGTCGGGCTCACTCTCGCGCCGGCCAGGCAGCGGGTGGCCCGCCTCATCGACACGGGCGTCATCAAGGTCGCGGCCATCGTCAATCCGAGCTCGGCGGGGCCTCTGCGCCGCGCCGCCATCGGCCTGCACTGCGAGGGTGACCTGGACGCGATCGCAGCGGCGATCACGCGGGTGGACGAGGTCGAGTGGCTCATGGCCACCGCAGGCGGATTCGACCTGATGGCGGAGGTCGGCTACATGGACGAGGAGCACCTCCACCGGCTGGTGACCGCCCGGATCCGCACGATCCCGGGCGTGCGCGGCGTCGAGATCCTGATCTTCCTGTCCATCTTCAAGGTCAGATATCCGTGGCCGCCCGGACTGGCGCACCGCCGGCCGGCCCACCCGTAGACAGCTGGACCGTACGGGCATCCTGTGCGGGGCGGCGGACGCGGAGCCTGGCGAGTCCGATGAGCAGCAGCGCGACCGAGGACCAGGCGGCCCAGTCGCCCAGGCCGGTGTAAAGGGTCGAGGCGCCCTGCTGCGGCAGCGCCGCGAACACCGTGTTCACGCCGGGCATGCCGCTGCGGCCTTCGGCCAGCACCCGTCCCCGGGTGTCGCTCACCGTGAGGAAGCCCTGGCGGGCCGCGCGTGCCACCGACAACCCGCTCTCCACCCCGCGGACCATCGCCATGCGGCTGTGCAGCCAGGCGTCGTCGTCGAAGTCCCAGGCGGGGGCGAGCAGCGCTGTCGCGCCGGCCTGGCGGTACTGCCGTACCAGCCAGGGGAAGTCGAGGTCCTTGCAGACGATCAGGCCCGTCGTGGTCGGGCCGAGCATGGTCAGCGTGCTGCCGGGCGTGAACTCCGACTCCAGCCCGGGAATCATGTGCTGTTTGTCGTAGCGGGCCCCGGACGGGTGGGCCAGCGCGCTGTTGGTCCGCGTCGCACCGGTCCCGAGCGCGACGCCGGCGACGACCGCCACTCCCGGCCTGGCCAGCGGCAGGCGGGCGGTGGCCGTCCCGAACGTCTTCTCCGGCAGCACCGCGATCTCGGCACCGCGGGCGGCGGCCGCGTCGACGGCCCGGCGGTAGCGCCGGAGCAGGTCGCGTCCCTGTGGGGAGTCCAGTTCGGCGGTGTCGCGCGGGTTGTCGGTGGAGATCAGCGCGATCTCGCGGCGCTGCCCGCCGTCGTGGCCGGTGCCGAGCCGCGCGAAGCCGTACGCGAGAGCGAGCGCCACCATCGCGCCCGCGGTCACCGCGACGGGGAGCCGGCGGGTCGCGCCCGGCGCGAGAAGCGCGGCCACGGCGGCTGGCACGAGCAGGAGCAGGAAGGTGATCCCCCAGACGCCGGCGACGGAGGCCGTCTGCAGGACGGGCAGCACGTCGGCCTGCGTATAGGCCAGGCTCCACCAGGCGCCGTGCGGTCCGGCCAGCGCCATCAGGTACTCGACGCCGACCCACAGCGCCGGTACGGCGAGCACGGCCGACAGCGGCCGCCGCCTGGCCAGCAGCGAACGGTGCAGCAGCACGCCGAGGCCGTACAGCAGCGCCGGCCCGGCGAGCAGGCCGGCCGCCACCGGGACGGGCGTCTCGAGCGATCCGGTGAAGTACGGCCACCACTGCAGCTGCCCGCCGAGCCAGGCGAGGGCGCCCGCGGCGAAGGCCGACCCTCCCCCCACCCGGGGCGCGGCGAGCAGCACGGGCAAGGGGGCGAGCCACGTCAGCCAGGCCACGGGGTGCAGGCCCGTGCCGAAGTGCAGCAGGACAGCCGAGGCGAGGGCCGCGGCGAGCGCGGTCAGGACACGTTTCATGGCCACGATGCTGCTCGCGGCCACCCCGGTGGCGCGTCAGTCGTGAGTGTGATCTCCGATGTCACTCTCACCGGCGACCACGAGGCCGCATTCGTAGGCGAACACCGCCGCCTGCACCCGATCCCGCAGGTCCAGCTTGGTCAGGATGCGGCTGACGTGCGTCTTGACCGTGTGCTCGGTGACCACGAGCGCGGCGGCGATCTCGGCGTTGGACAGTCCGCGGGCGACCAGCCTGAGCGTTTCGCGCTCCCGCTCGGTGAGCGCCTCCAGGCGTCCCGCCAGCCGCGGCATCGGGCCGTGAGCCGGCCGTCTGACCAGGCTCTCCAGCAGCCTGCGGGTGGCGGCGGGCGCCAGCAACGCCTCGCCGGCGGCCACGGTGCGCACCGCGTGCGCCAGCTCGTCGCGGCGGATGTCCTTGAGCAGGAAGCCGCTGGCCCCCGCGCGGACGGCGTCGTAGACGTACTCGTCCAGGTCGAACATGGTCAGGACGAGCACCTTGGCGGCGGTGGTCGCGCAGATCTCCCTGGTGGCCTCGATGCCGTTCCTGCCCGGCATCCGCACGTCCATCAGGACCACGTCCGGACGCAGCCGCTCGGCCAGGGCGATCGCCTCGTCACCGTCCGCCGCCTCGCCCACCACCAGCATGTCCGGCTGAGCACCGAGGATCAGGCCGAACCCGGCGCGGAAGAGATCCTGGTCGTCGGCGATGAGCACGCGCAGCATGCGCGCTATTCAAGCGGAAAGACGGCTCTGACAAGGAATCCGCCGTCCTGTCCCGGTCCCGCGGTGAGTGTCCCGCCGTACGCGGTCGCCCGTTCCCGCATGCCGATCAGGCCGTAGCCGCCGCCGTCGCGACGTGACCCGCCGCCCTCGTCGGCGATCTCGACGAGCAGTTCCCGCGCGGTCCAGCGCAGTCGCAGCCGTACGTTGCGCACCCCGGCGTGTTTGCGCACGTTGGTGAGGGCTTCCTGGACGATCCGGTAGACGGCGGCCTCCAGGCTGCCCGATATCCGCCGCCGCTCGCCTTCCACGGTCATGGCCACGTCCAGGCCGCTGCGTTCGGCCAGTGAGGCGAGTCCGTCCAGGCTCGGCTGGGCGGGCCCGAGGTCCTCCCCGGCCGGAACGTCCGACGCCCGCAGCGCCGTGAGCAGGCCGCGCAGCTCGGTGAGCGCTCCCCTGCCGGTGTCGGCGATCGCGTCGAAGACCGCCTCGGCCCGGGGCGCGTCGCTCCGTACGACCACGGGCCCGGCCTCGGCCTGAACGACCATCAGCCCGACGGCGTGCGTGATGATGTCGTGCATGTCACGAGCGATCCGCGCCCGTTCCTCCGCCACCGCGGCGATGTGCTCCTGTTCACGGCGACGGGCCCGTTCGGCCAGCTCCGCGGTGCGTGACCGGTTCGCCCGGGCGCTGGTGCCCAGCGCGTAGGCGGCCACGAAGGCGGTGCCGATCAGGCGGAAGATCTCGCTGTCCTCCCCGGCAGCGCCAGGGAGACACCGACGATGACGGCGATCGCCGGGATCGCGGCCAGGCGCTTCCACGTGGGACTGACGTCGGCGATGGTGTAGACGGCGACCAGCGGGCCGAACGGGAGGAACGGCTTCTCCCAGAAGACCATGACGGTCATCGCGGCGCCGACGAACAGCGCCACGGCCATGGGCGCGCGCCTGCGCCAGTAGACGGGCGCGGAGGCGAGCGCGCCCAGGGCGACGATCCACCACGCCTTCGGACCGGGCACCAGCAGCGGACCGAGGGTGGCCACGGTGGTGACCGCCGCGACCGCGACGTCGCCCCGCAGACCGGAGAACCTGGCGGCCCAGGGCGTCAGAACCCCGGCGGCGCGACTCACGCTGCTCATCCGGTCCTCAGAGGGTGTTGCTGCTGACATGCGGAAACTCCTTGAGGAACGCGATCAGCACCGCGCCGCGGGGTTCGTCCGGCCGGCGGTCCGCCTCTCGGGGTCAACTTCGTCTGGTGCGCCAGCGGGAGGTGCGGAAGCCGTCGGAGCGCTCCAGGAGGTAGGTCAGCCTGGCCGCCGTCTGGCGTACGCCGTCGTCGTGGCGGTGTCGTTTGTCGGGGGCGAGGCGGGAGCGCAGGTCGAGGATGTGGGCCAGCTGGCCGGCGACCTCCGAGACCAGCCGGTAGCGGATGCCGAAGGAGTGCAGGTCGCCGTGCACCTCGTCGACCAGGTCCTCGTCCACGTGCCGCAGCAGCGGTCTGAGCTTGGTGAGCAGTTGGGCGTCCATGCCGGCCACGGGCGCCCTGCGGCGGCTGTCGTCGGCCGGCACGGCGACCAGGGCGCGAATCCGTACGAATGCCAGCGCCCGCTCGGCGTCCGAGGTGGAGGGGTGTTCGGCGAGGTCCAGCAGGCGCCGCAGGGTCTCCTGCGTTTTGTCGTCGAACATGACGACAAGTCTATTCACTCCAGCTCAGGCGCTCTTCCGCAACGACCTCGGCCGAGCATCTCAGGGGTGGATCATGGGCGGGCGGGCGGCGGTGCACTGGTGGAGGGCGTTCGCCACCGCGTGGACGAGCGGCGCCTGGGAGACGTCCCAGACGAGGTTGAGACCGCTGTGGCTGCGGAGCGTGAGCCTGCCGTACCGCAGGACGGGCAGGCGGGCGTTGTTCTTGAAACGGCGGTCGGGGCCGCCGTTGACGTTGACGTAGCGCCAGGTGGAGTCCACGACCGTGCCGTCGCGTGGCACCGGGCCTCCTTCGATGAAGCGCGCGTGTTCCATGGCGACCTGGAGGTGCTGGTAGGCCAGGTCGGCGACGTGGCGTCCGTCACGGAACAGGACACGGTCGGGGAGGAAGTGCACCGACAGGCTGCCCGCGGTCAGGGTCGGGACGGCGACGTTGGTGATCAGGATCCGCGGTCCCGCCAACCGGGCCGAGGCGTTCAGCCTGCGCAGCAGGCTGGAGGCGCCGGCGTTCACCTTGAACTGGTAGGTGCTGGTGATCGCGCCGGACGCGGTGATCAGCCAGAACCCGTGGGCCCGCTGGAGGCCGGTGATCGAGCCGACGAGGTGATCGAAGCGCCGGGCGGCCTCGTCGGTCACGTCGTACATGACGACCACCGCGCGAGCCGCCCGGTCGCGCAGCGCCACCCACAGCACGCCGGGCAGCCCGACGGCGATGACGACCAGGCCGAAGCGTCCCGTCACCAGCCCCGCGAGGAGCAGCGCGGCCAGGGCGAACGGCCAGTACGCCCGGCGTCCTGCTGCCTTCTGCAACTGCTGGACGACGTCGCTCGGCCGGGCCGGGACCAGGCTGACCACGTCGTGCATGACCACGTCACGCTCGGGCGCGGTGGTGCGGTAGGAGATCGCGCCGCGTCCCATACGGACGACGTTGCCACGGGGGCTCATCCCCGCCCGAAGGCCCGGAATTCCGGTCGAGACCCCCAATCCGGCCTGGCTGAGGGTGAAACGGAACGGTCCAACCCTGAGGCTGGTACGCACATAGAAACCCACGATGGGGAATCCCCCGGCCCCGGGTCCCCGTTACCCGCGCCGGGCGCTGGAGACGTCCGCCTGGAGCAGCGCTTTCCAAGAAGGCCCCGTTATCGACCGTGGCCGGTCGATAACGGGGTCAAAGTACTACTTCAGCACGCCCACGGCGACAGGCGACTGGTTGCCCTGCGCGTCGACCGCGACGACCTCCGCGCGGTACTTCGCGCCGTCACGCTGGACCGGGACCGGAATGTCCATGGTGGCGGCGGCGGGCACCACGTCGAAGCGGTTCGCGACCTTGGTGTTGAGCACCTCGGCACCGTTGTCGGCGCGGGTGACGCGTACCTTGTAGTGGTACACCAACTCGTCGTCCTCGGCCTGTTCGACGCGCAGCGCGAGCCGGCCGTCCTTGCCGGTCTGGGCCGTCAGCGGGTGCTGGGACGTCCAGGCCGGGGCCGTGCGGTTGCGGTTGGCGTCGGTGTAGGTGAAGTTCTGCACGACCTGGGCGTCGGCGCCGGCCGTCCTGATCTCCCAGGACTTGCCGGCCAGCGTCCCGTCGCTCTGGAACGGGGGCTTCCAGTTCGCCGACCACTTCCCGCCGGTGTAGATGTCGTGGAGGTCGGCGTTGAGGTTGATGCGGTTGACGACGGTGCGGCCCCGGTAGACCTCGACGGCCAGCCCCTGGGCGGTGGGGGTCTCGAAGCGATTGGCCAGCTGCCCCTCCGCGTCGAGCATCTGGTAGCCGTGGTCGATCTCGATGTACGACGAGCTGCCGTCGTTGACCGCGGTGAAGTTCTTCTGGTGGATCGAGCGCGGGTCGTTCACGTTCAGGTGCGAGTGGCCCGAGAAGTAGACGGCGCGCGGGAACTTCGACAGATCCTCGGTCAGGCGCGGGTTGCTGGTCTGCTGGCCGTCCATCACGGTTCCCGGAGCCGGCCGGTGTCCCTGGACGATGATCGGCAGGTCGCGGTAGGCGGGGTCCGCGGAGATCTGGCCGAGTTGTTCACGCAGCCAGGTGGCCTGGGCCGGGGAGTAGTTCTCGGTGTTGACCGTGATCATCGGGACGCCCTTGACGTCCGTGCGGTAGTACCCGTCGCCGGAGTCGGGGAACCACTCCTTGGGGTAGCCCGCACGGAGCTCGGCCAGGGTCGCGTCGTGGTTTCCGTACGACATGAAGACCTGGGTGGCGTTCATGCCCTTGCGCGCGAGATTCTCCTTGAAGATGCGCGCGGTCAGCTGGTGGTCCTTGCCGCGGCCGTCCCAGTTGTCGTTGATCATGTCGCCGTTGGAGAGGATGGCGTCCGGGGTGCCCGTGACCGCCGCGATGGTGTCGAAGTAGGACGACCAGCGGTGGCGGTCGGCCTCGTAGTCGCCGATGTGAACGTCCGAGACGATCATCATGCGGGCGATCGGCTGCTCTCCCTCGCGAATGAGGTACCCCTCGGACTTGACGGCGCCGGCCAGGTTGCCCTTGAAGGCGCGTGCCGTCAGATTCGTGTCCTCGGTGATGCGGATCGGCTTGCCGGCGAAGGTCGGGCTGCTCTTCGTGGGAATGCTGCCGTCGGTGGTGTAGCGGATCGTCTCGCCCTGCCTGGCCCGCAGCTCGACGGAGACCGCCTGCTCGTACCGACCGCCGTCGACACTGAACGCCGGGGCCTGCGGCGTCCCGTTCGGGACGGCCGACGCGCTGTGTGCCGGCGGGAACAGCCCCAGACCGATGCCGACCGAGACTGCTGCGATGTTGCGCCAGACAGCCGGTTCTCGGCGAACGGTGAAGTCGGCATGTCGCATGTGGTGCTCCCCGATCTTGTCGCGGCGCGCTGGGCGCCGCGACACGTGCTTTAAAAGTGAACGACTTGAACCTGGAGCACCAAGGTGTACGGAAACGGCGACCTGCATGAAGTCCGCACGACCTGCAAGGTAAGAAGTGAACCTCCCACCCGCCGAGGGGTGACCTGGACAACCTTCTGATCGTCCGCGGGCGGGGCCATCGAGGTTATGTGGTGGCGGGCGTCATCGAGATGGACGAGTACGATCGCCGTCTGCGTGAGCGCGACAAGTGGGGGATCATCCCGCCGAGCGCCGGGCCGTTCGGGCGACCAGGCACCTCGTGACGGATCTGCGGGCCTGGTCAGGAGCGGTTCCCCGGCGGTAACCCAGTGCCTTCGAAGTGCCGTCTTCCGCGGTCTTCGCAGGTGACGCAAGATCCTTGGTGACCGAAGAGAACCATGGAAGAAGTCGTCAGGAGTGCCGTCGATGACCACGTCCTTCGCCGAGATCGAGAGCGAGTTCAACGCCTACATCGGTGCCATCCGGTACGCCACGATGGTCACCGTCGACGCCAGGAACCGTCCCCGCACCCGCATCCTCATCCCCGTCTGGGAGAACGTGGACGGGCAGCCGCGCGGCTGGCTGGCCACCTACCGGACCCCGGTCAAGGCGGCCCACCTGGCGGGCAATCCGCACACCTCCTTCTCGTACTGGAAGCCCGGCAACAGCTCGGTCGCCATCGAGGCCACGGCCTCCTGGGACGACGACCTGGCGACCAAGCGCCACGTCTGGGACCTCTACCGGGCGACCAGCCCGCACGGGGCCGGTTACGACCTCGGGGCGTTCTGGCGGTCGCCCGCCGACCCCGCGCTGCACGTCCTCCGCCTGGAACCCTGGCGCGTCCAGGTGATCCGCGGCACCGACCTACGCAGCCGCATCTGGACGCCTCCGGCATGACCCGAGCACGAATGGCCGCGGGTGGGGCCTCGACCCATAGGATCACCCGATATGTCGGTATTTCCTTCCCGCTGCGGACGGGCAAGGGTCACCATCGCCCTGTCCTTGGCCGTCCTCGCCGGGCTGGGCACAGCCGTCTACCTGGCGGTACGCACCGAAGGATCGCCTGAGCAGACGGCGACCGCGTTCCTGACGGCCTGGCGACGCGGCGACCTCCCGGCGATGAGAGCCCAGGTGGTGGAGCCACCCCGGGACTTCGAGGACGTCTACGACGCCTTCACCCGCGGCTCCCGGGCCAGGCGGATCACCGTCGAGGAGATCCGCCTTCGCCCCAAGGCCCATCTGAACTTCGGAGAGAGCGCCACCTACTTCGCCACGTTCTCCGTCCTCCTCGACGGCCCGGTTCCCTACAGGTACGAAGGACAACTGGAGATCATCGACTTCGACCGCGCCTGGAAGATCGTTTGGGGACCGAACACGGTCCATCCCGACCTGCAGGAGATCGGCTCCAGCGAGGTGCGGCAGATCCGCGTCGTGCCCCGGCGCGACGGCTCCTCCCAGCTGGTCCTGCTGGAGCGGCGAGTCGATGGAGAGGGAGGACCGCTCTTCGCCGGCGAAGGACTCAGGCTGGCGGCGGAGCTGGCCGAAGCCGGGCCTCGCCGGTGAAGGCGGGTTCGTCGCACGTCGCCAGGAGACCGGCGGCGTGGGTGAAGGCCGCGGACCGGTCCCGGAGGAGGGCGGCGAGCTCGGGAGAGTCGACCACCTCGAAGGGCCATCGCACCCAGAGCAGGCCGCCGGCGAGGACCTCGAGGCGTACGTCGGCGATGCGCCAGTGTGTCGCCGCCTGCCCGGTGGCGGTGGTCGTCGGGGCGAAGTCCGTGGCGAAGCCGCCCATGTACGCCTGCACCTGCTCGATCGGGGCGTGGATCAGGATCGTCGCCGTGTGCCGGCGGGGCGGAGCGCCGAGCCGGCTGGTGACGAACGCGACCGGGTCGCCCCCGGGGACCTCCTCCGGCTCGAAGCGCACGCCCGTCGCCGACGCCCCCGTGATCCGGTCGACGCGCAACACCCGCCAGCCGCGGTCGAGGTCGCGGCAGACGAGGAACCAGCGGGTCTGCCGGGGCACCAGGGCGACGGGCTCGACGTGGCACGGGGACTCCCGTCCGGTGTCGGCCCCCTCCGTGCTCATCACGCGCAGCCGGACCCGCTCGGCGTCCCGGCACGCCAGCGCCAGGACCGCCAGCACGCCGGCGTTCAGCGGCGCCGGATAGGCGCCGGCCACGGCGTTCGGCGTGCCGCCGAACGCGACCGAGGAGCGCAGCGCCCGCACCCGCCGGCGCACCGCGGGGGCATGACCTGCTCCATCTTGGCCAGGGCGGTGAGCGCGACCTCGCCGCCGCCGGCGGCGCCGTTGGCGGCCGACGAGGCCAGGGCGGCGGCCACGGCGAGCGCCTCGTCCGGGGTGAACACCAGCGGCGGCAGGTCGCTGCCCGTGGACAGCCGGTAGCCGCCGTCGGGGCCGCGACGCGCCTCGACGTGGTAGCCGAGGCGCCGCAGCCGCTCGACGTCCCGCCGGAGCGTGCGGCCGTCGACGCCGAGGCGGCCGGCGAGCTCGCCGCCGCTCCAGGACCGGCGGGCCTGCAGCAGCTCCAGCAGGCGCAGCGCCCGCCCGGTCGTGGTCTGTTCCGGCATACTCACCGAGCCTAGTAGGAAGTGGACAGATATTGCCCTAAATGCTCCCTAGGTTGGAGTTCGGGCCGGACGGACCGGCACCACTTCCCTGAGGTGAGTCACCTTGAGCATCCTTGTCACCGGCGCGACCGGCGCCGTCGGCCGTCACCTTGTCACGACCCTGCTCGCCCGCGGCGCCGCCGTACGCGCGCTGACCCGCAAGCCCGACGACGCTGGCCTGCCGGCCGCGGTCGAGGTGGTGGCCGGCGACCTGGCCGACGCCACCACGCTCGGGCCGGAGGTGTTCGCCGGCGTCGATCGCGCCTTCGTCTTCCCCGCCGAGGGGGTGGAGGCGTTCGTCGCCGCGGCCACCGCCCGCGGCGTCCACCGCTTCACCGTGTTGTCCTCGCTCGCCGCCGCGCAGGAGTTCCGGCGCGACCACGGCTCGGCGAGCCAGCTCCATCACACGGCGGTCGAGTCCGCCGTGACCTCGCGCGCCGACGCCTGGACGATCCTGCGTCCCGGCACGTTCGCCGGCAACCTGCTCTCCTGGGCCGGGCAGATCCGCTCCGGCGCACCGATCCGGGCGCCCTACCTCGCCTCGGCGCAGGCCCCGATCCACGAGTACGACATCGCCGAGGCCGCCGCCGAGACCCTGCTCTCCGACGATCACGTGGGGGCGGCGATCCCGCTCACCGGCCCGCGGGCCCTGACCCGCGCCGAACAGGTGGCGATCATCGGCGAGACCCTGGGACGGGAGATCCCGCTGGTGGAGATCATGCCGGCGGAGTTCCGTGCCGAGACCGGGCGGTTCATCCCCGAGCCCGTCATGAAGATGCTGCTCGACTACTGGCAGGACACCCTCACCGTCCCCGACGTCCCGCGTCCGGTCACCGCGGTGACCGGACGGCCGGGCCGCACGCTCGCGGAATGGGTCGCCGACCACCGCGCGGACTTCACGGCCGGTTGACGCCGGCGAGGACCCGCCACCGCCGGGCAGGTCACGGCCTCCGGGCGAGGGGTTCGTCGAAGATCATGGTGTCGCCGAGCGGCCAGCCGGGGTCGCCGGTGCGGGCGAAGCGCACCCAGGCGGCGTGCATCGCGTCGGCCAGCGCCTGCGGCGCGCCCGGTCCGGCCGTGCGGGCGACGCCGGGCGCGTCCAGCACGTCGAAGACGAAGGGCAGGTCGAGGTTGTGCACCGCGCCCACGCGTCCGCCGCCGGCCGGGCTCTCGACGGGCGACTCCCATCGGAACTCGTAGGCGTAGGCGGGCCTGGCCTCGCGGATCCAGTGCGTCTCGCGGGTGAACAGGTGCCGGGTGACGGCGCGTCCGACCCGCTCGGCCGGGGTGAGGCCGGGTTCGTCCACCTGGACGCCGAGGTGGTCGAGCGCCGCCCGCGCGGCGGCCTCGTCGAGCCCGGCGGCCAGGCCGCGGACGAACACGTCGGTCTCCTGGGACGTGCAGCCGACCAGCAGCGGAAGGTGCCCGCTCGCGCCCGCGCGCAGGGCGTCCAGCGGGACGGCCGGGATCAGGTCGCCGTCGACGACCGGCTTGACCGGCACCGAATCGTTCAGCCCGCCGGAGCCGCCGGTCAGCGGCGGCGGCTGTGCGGCGACGAGCGCCTCGGGGGGCAGCGCGGCGAAGGACGCCCTGGTCGGGGCGATCCCCAGGCGGGCGGCGAGCGCCCTGGCGTGGTCGCGGGCCTCCTGCTCGCCGGCGACCAGGGTGGCCGAGCCGCTCATCACGATCGCGCGCCGGAACAGCCCTTCGGCGCGGGGCATGGTGAGCAGCGTCGCGACGGCCGCGGCGCCCGCCGACTGCCCGGCGATCGTCACGTTGCCGGGGTCACCGCCGAAGGCCGCGATGTTGTCGCGCACCCACTCCAGCGCGGCCAGCCAGTCGAGCACGCCCCGGTTGAGCGGGGCGTCCTCCAGGGCCAGGAAGCCCTCGAAGCCGAGCCGGTAGTTGACGGCCACGCACACCACGCCGTCGCGGGCGAAGCGGTGGCCCTGGTGCCAGGCCGCCCCGTTGCCGCCGATGGAGAACGCGCCGCCGTGGATCCAGACCAGGACGGGCAGCCCCGCCTCGCCGTTGCCGGGGGTGCGCACGTCGAGGTTGAGGCAGTCCTCGCCGGTCTCGAAGACGTCGGGCGCGTACAGGCCGATGTCCGCACCGGCTGCCTGCGGGGCGGCGGGGCCGCGCGTGACGGCGGGCCGCACGCCGTCCCACGGCGGTGGCGGGACGGGCGCGCCGAAGCGGTGCTCGCCGAAGGGCGGGGCGGCGTACGGCACGCCGAGGAAGGCCAGGCCTCCCTCCTCCGCCCTGCCCTCGACCAGCCCGGACGTGGTACGGACGATCATGCGCGACGCCATCCGGCCGTCCCTTCGACGATTCTGACGGCCGCCCGGGTGAGCGGTTCGAGTCCGTCCTCGTACACCTTGTCGAGGGTGTCGGCCGAGTCGAACAGGTACATGGGAGCCGACAGGAAGTGCACCAGCGGCACCCCTTCGGGGTGGAAGAAGGCTCCGTCGGTGGGCGGCATCGGGGAGAAGGCGTCCGGCGGCAGCACGAACGAGCGTCTCAGGTCCTCCGCGACGAGGGCCGCCGCCACCAGGCTCTCCAGCTCCGGCTGCCGGGTGGTGAACCACCAGCCGGGTTCGGGGTCGCCGGTGGGGACCAGCTCGCCGTCCACGACCACGCACCGCCGGGCGGCGTGCTCCAGGTGGAGCTGGAGCACGACGTCGCCGAGCAGGCCGCGGTGCTGCTCGATGAAGGCCCGGGTGCCGGCGGCGTGCGCCATGTGCCCCGCGGTCAGCAGGAAGAGCAGGTTGTGCGGCCGGTCCCGCTCAGGCACGGCCGCCCAGTACCGGGCGGCGGCCAGCACCAGCGCGATCCCCGAGGCGTCCTCGACCGCCGAGGCCCAGGGCGCGTCGTGGTGCGAGCCGATGATCACCCACTGGTCGGAGCGGCCGGGAAGCGTGCCGATCACGTTGTGCGAGACGGCCGGGCCGGTCTCCGACTCGACGGTGAGCGTGCCCGTGCAGGGGCCCGCGTCGACCAGGTCGAGCACCCGCCGCGAGTCGCCGCCCGACAACCAGACGGCCGGCAGGTCGCGGTGCACGGCGTCGTAGGGCACGTAGTAGTCGCGGGTCTCCCACGGCACCCCGGTCAGCGCGCCCGCGAACGCGGCGGCGCCGCCGTCGATCACGCCCTGGAGCACGTCGAGGTAGTCGAGCTGGAACGGCAGCGTCTGGACCAGGTCGTCGAAGACGCCCTCCGGGTCGTGCACGGCCGTCGCCAGGTCCCTGACGTAGGACTGCGGCAACTCGGTGAAGGCGTACTCGGGCACGACGATCGCGCCCGGCACGACCTCGCGGCTGACCGGCGCGGTCACGGTCGCCTTCGGCGTGGTGTACGGCAGCGCGGACGCCGCCACCCGCACGACCCGCGACGGGTCGGCATCCAGGCACACCACCAGGGACGCCGTCACCGGCCGCCAGACGGGCAGCTCGACCGGCGCGAGCCGGACGTCGCGCAGCCCGAACTCGGTGAGACGCCCGGCGGCCCACGCGGCGGTCCAGTCGTCGGCCGGGTAGCCGGGACGCCGGACGCCGCGCGCGGTGACCGTCTCGATCCACTCCATCATCCGCGCGGCGCCGGGGATCAGGTCCTGGATCATCGTTTCAGCCCTCCGAAGGTGAGCCCCGCCACGTAGTAGCGCTGCAGCGCGACCATGAGGACGAACGGCGGCACGGCGGTGACCAGCGCCGCGGTGGTGGTCAGGTGGTAGGTGACGCCGACCTCGCTCTGGAAGTTGGCCAGCCCCACCGGCAGCGGCCACAGCTCCTGCTCGTTGGCCACGATCAGCGGCCACAGCAGGTTGTCCCACTGCGCCAGGAAGTGCACCAGGAACAGGGTGATGAGCGCGGGCCGCAGCAGCGGCACGGCGATGCGCGCGAAGATGCGGAACTCCCCCGCGCCGTCGACCCGCGCGGCCAGCAGCAGCTCCTTCGGGATGCCGAGGGCGAACTGGCGCACCAGGAAGACGCCGAACGCGCTGATCATGCCCGGCACCATCATGCCCTGGAACGTGTTGACCCAGCCGAGCTCCTTCACGATGAGGAAGACCGGGATGACCATGACCATCGGGGTGAGCGCGAGCGTGCCGACCACCAGCGCGAACAGGACGCGGCGGCCGGGGAAGGACAGGTGGGCCATGGCGTGCCCGGCGGCGGCCGAGAAGATCACGTCCAGGACGCCGGTGCCGACGCACAGGATCAGGCTGTTGCGCAGGTACGTGGGCAGGTTGCCCGCGCCGAACAGCGCCCCGATGTTCTCGGGCAGGTGGAAGCCGTTGAAGACCAGCCCGCGCAGGTCGGTGTCGTCGGGCGCCGAGGCGACGACGAGCATGGCGTAGACCGGCAGCAGCATGAACCCGACCGCGACGATCAGCCAGACGGCGCGCAACACCCTCATTCGTCGCCGCCCTTCAGGAACGCGAACTGCAGCGCCGAGACGATCACCATGGCGACCAGCAGCACCATGCCCATGGCCGCGGCGTAGCCCATGTGCTCGTAGGGGAAGGCGTTGGCCCAGATGTAGTACGGCAGCACCTGGGTGGCGTCGGCGGGCCCGCCGCCGGTGAGCAGGAAGGCGGGCACGAACGCCTGCATCGATCCGGCGACCGAGATGACCAGGACGAACAGCAGCGTCCTGCGCAGCAGCGGGAGCGTGATGCGGGTGAACGTGGTCACCGGCCCCGAGCCGTCGATGGCGGCGGCCTCGTACACCTCGCCGGGCAGCGCCTGCAGGCCGGCGGTCAGGATGATCACGAACAGCCCCATGCTCTTCCAGACGACCATCACGACCAGGGCCCAGATGGCCAGGCCGGAGCTGGTCAGCCAGGACTGCGGGGGGATCCCGGCCAGGCCGAGGAGGGTGTTGGCCAGGCCGCGGTCGGAGTAGATGATCACCCAGACCATGGACGTGGCGGCGAGCGGCATCACGGCCGGGATCATGACGAGCGCCCTGAGCCAGCGGTTGAGCCGTCCCGGCCTGCTCAGCGGCACGGCCACCAGCAGGGCCAGCACGATCGTCGGGACGACCGTGCAGACCGTGTAGACGACGGTGATCCACGCCGAGTTGAGGAAGCCGGGGTCGGCGAACATGCGCTCGTAGTTGGCCAGGCCGATCCAGTTGGGCGTCCCGGCCATCTCGTAGTCGGTGAAGCTGAGATAGATCGCGGACAGGAACGGGACCAGCCAGAACACCACGAAGAAGACGGCCACCGGAAGGGTCAGCGCCACGCCCGCCGTGGCCTGCGGCCGGGCCCTGACCCCGCCGAGCACTCCGCCGAGCAGCCCGCCGGACACCCCGCCGGGCCGGGCGCCGAGCACGCTCACAGGACCGGTCGCACGGTGGCGTCGAAGGTCGCCGCGGCCTGGGCCGGGGTCGCCTTGCCGTGGGCGACGGAGTCGACGGCGCCGGACGCGGCCTTGGCCAGTTCGAGCGCGCCGGGGATGATCGGGCCGAAGTCGACGTGCGGCAGGCTGTCGGCGACGATCTCCATGATCTCGGACTTGCCGCGCGGCCCGGCCTCGCGCCAGCCCTTGGTCGGGATGATGATGCCGTTGTCGAGGTTGGCGGCCACCGACGGGGCGCCCTGGAGGTAGTTGACCAGGTGCCAGGCGGTGAACTGGTTGGGCGAGTCCTTGGCCACGCCCCAGCCCCACGTGTAGGCGGGGACGACGGACGGCCCACCGGCCCAGGTGGGCATGGGCGCGACGCCGTACTGCTTGCCGAAGGTGAGTTTGTCCTTGCCCAGCTTCTCCAGCGCGGGGCCGAGGAAGGCGCCGCTGACGACCATGGCGGCCTGACCGGAGTAGAACAGGCCGAGCGCGCCCAGCGGGTTGGAGAGCTTGGGATTGCCGAGACCCGACATGTACGTCAGGGCGGCGATGCCCTGCTCGGTGGCCAGCGACGCCTTGCCGCCGCCCGCCGCGACGAGCTCGCCGCCCTTGCCGCGGACGAGGGCGGTCAGCGTCATGAGGGCCCACTGCGGATCGCCGTAGAGCCACTGCAGGCCGACCCGCGCCCGGTCGGCCGAGGTCAGCTTGGCGCTGTACTCGGCGACCTCCTCCCAGGTCGCCGGGGGCTTGTCGGGGTCGAGCCCGGCCTGCTCGAACCGGTCCTTGCGGTAGTAGAGCAGGCAGGGGTTGAAGTCGATGGGCACGCCGTAGGGCACGTCCTGGTAGGTGAGCGGGGTGGTCGTGCCCGGCTCGTAGTTCCCCAAGGGGAGGGCCTTGGTGTCGACGGGGGCGAGTCGCTGCTTCTTGGCGTGGGCGGGGAAACTCCAGTGGCCGATCTTGAAGACGTCGGGCGGGGCGCCGCCGCTGAAGGCGGTCAGCAGTTTGGCGTCGAGCTGGCCCACGGGCAGGTAGAGCAGCTTGACGTCGACCTTGAACTCGGCGATGTAGCGGTGCACGAGCTCCTGGAACTGCTGGCCGGTGTCCTGCGAGCCGTGCAGCCAGACGGTGACCTCGCCGTGCGGCCCGGCGGCCGCGGCCTGCTGCCGGGGCTGGTCCTTGCCGCATCCGGCGAGCAGGGTGAGCGCGCCGGCGGCGAGGAGCCCGCGCCGCGTCAGATCCGCCATGGTGGTTCTCCTAGGTGAGGTTCTTGAGCGCCTGGTTCTGCCAGGCGGTGTTGGTGGGGAGCTCGGGGGCGCTGCCCGCGAACGCCCCGCGGGCCTGGGCGTCGGCCTGGAGCCGGTACCTCAGCCAGGCGGTCACGTAGCCGAGGAAGGCCCCGCCGGTGTTCTGGATGTCGTTGTGTCCCGCGCCCTTGAGCAGCGCCCGGCCCGCCCCGGCGGTGGCCTGGTCGTAGTAGCCCTGCACGGTCGCGGCCGAGGAGATCAGCCAGTCGTCCGCGCCGCTGAGGAAGAGCACCGGGCAGGTCAGGGCGGCGACGGAGAACTCGTCCCCCGGGCTGGCCATCCACTGCGCGGGCACGGCGATCGGCACGACGGTCTTGATCAGCCCGGCGGAGTGGTTGGCCGCGTTGACGACCCCGCCCGCGCCCTGGGAGTGGCCGACGGCGCCGATCTGGGCGGTGTTCAGCTTGCCGTGGAAGACGCTGGCGGGGTCGGCGTCCAGGCCGGCGAGGTGCTGGGCGGCGGCGAGGATCTCGGCGCCGGTGCCCGTGGTGGTGTCGGTGGAGGCGACCACCGCGAAGCCCCAGGAGGCCAGGTGGTTGAGCAGCCCCGGATAGTTGTCGGGGGTGGCCCACGAGCCGTTGCCCCACGTGACGATCGGGTGGGTGACGCCGCCCGCGCCGAGGTTCGAGGGGTAGTAGAGCCGGTGGCCGCCCGAGGTGCCGGTGGCGACCGGCCACGGACCCGTCGCCTTGTAGATGGTCTCGATGGTGGAGGCGGCGTCGGCCGCGGTGGTCCAGGACAGGAATCCGGCCGACACGAGGCCGAGCGCCCCTGCCCGCAACGCCTGCCGACGAGTGAAGTTCTCCATGGTCACCTCGTGGGATATTTGGAGACGTGAACGTCTCCTAAGAGAGGGAAGTACGATCGGTGAGCGATGTCAAGAGACGAACAGAAGGAAGTTCCGGCGGCCCGGCCGCTTCCCCGGGGGCGGCACGGGCTCTCCCCCGACACGGTGCGCGAGTCGCAGCGCGACCGCCTCGTGGAGGCCATGTTGCGGCTCGTCGCCAGGCGCGGCTACGCCGCCACGAGCGTGCCCGACGTGATCGCCGCCGCGCGGGTCTCGCGCAACGCCTTCTACGCCCAGTTCACCGACAAGGAGGCGTGCTTCCTCGCCGGCTGCGAGCGCGACCTGCCCGAGATGATCGACTCGATCCGCGCGGCCGCGTCGGGGGCGGGCGACCGCTGGCGCGTGGCGCTGCGGCTGGGCCTGGCCGCCTACCTGCGGTGGTGGCAGGAGCGCCCGGAGTACGCGCAGGCGTACTTCGTGGAGTTGCCCAGGGCGGGCGAGCGGGCCGTCGAGCAGCGTGACAGCGCCTACCGGCCCTTCCTGGACATGCTGGCGGCGCTGGCCGCGCGGGCCAGGCTGGAGGACCCCTCGCTGCCGCCGCTGCGCGCCGCGATCCCCCGGCTGATCGTCTACGGCACCACCGAGTTCATCGCCTCGGAGGTGCGCGCGGGCCGCGCCGCCACGCTGACGTCGTCGGCGGACGACCTCTACCACTACACGGTCGCCCTGCTCGCCGGCCCCGATCACGGCATCGGGACCACCCCTTCCGCCTGAACCCGCCAGCCCTCGGGGAAGCAGCCCGACGCCGCCATGTGGGCGACGGCGGCCAGCAGGCCGCCGTTGCCCGGCAGGTAGAGGGGCAGCAGGCCGGGCCACTGGTGGTTGTGGCCGCTGGGCAGGTAGGTGTTCTTCGGGGCGTCCATCAGCAGCGCGTCCACGGCGGTGCCGGGCTCGCCGAGCCGGGCCGCGCACATGGCGAGCATCGGGAAGTCCCAGCCCCAGGCGCTGTCCCAGTCCCAGTCGGCGAGCACGTCGTGCAGGGTGGCCCGCATGGTCTCGGGGTCGATCAGCGGGGTGGGCGGCACGAACCCGAGCGCGCCGGTCATCGAGGGATGGTCGGTCCTGACCGTGTACGGCTCCACGCCGATGGCCGCGTACACGCCGTCGCGCACCAGCGGACGGGCCAGGCCGTCCAGCACCCGCGCCCACTCCGGGTCGGGATCGAGGCCGAGCAGGCCCCGCCACCGCTGGGCCGTCGCCAGCCCCCACCACCAGTAGGCCAGCTCGAACGCGGGATCCCGCACCGACCTCCTGGACTCGTGGTAGGACTCCTGCGCCGGTACCAGCGGCGGCCCCAGGTGCCCGCCGGCCGCGAAGGAGGCCATGAACTCGGCCGTCTCGAACACCAGGTCCCGGTACTCCTCCAGCGCCCCCGGGCGGATCCGGCGGAGCAGCTCGGCGAAGTGGATCAGGTGCGGCTGCTGCCAGACGATGAAGGCGCCGATCTCGCTCGGGCTCTCCCTGCCCTCCGGCCCCACCTGCTTGGGCCAGCGGGCGCCGCGGAACCCCTGCCGCGCGGCCGTGGCCCTGGCCCGCGGCAGGATCGAGCGGTACCACGGCAGGCTCCGCTCCAGCAGCTCCGGCCGGCCCCACAGGGCGAAGTGGGCGGCGTGCCACCAGTGCATCTCCAGGTGGAACTTGCCGCTCCAGGAGTTGACGGCCAGCCCGGTCTCCTGCGGCGGGGTGGTGCCGGCGCAGTTGACCGCGGTGAGGTACTGCGAGAGCACGACCCGGCGTTCGAGCTCGGGCGCCCGCGGGTCGGCGCTGCCCTCGAAGCTGACCGCGCCGCCGCGCGTCCAGAACCGCTCCCAGTGGGCGGCGGCGGCCGTACGGACCTGGGAGAAGGACGGCAGAGCCGTGCCGACGGGGTGCCGGGCGAACTCGACGACCAGCTCCAGTTCCTCGCCCTGGATCAGGTACACGTGGGGGGCGGGCGAGGTGAACCGCGCCGGTCCCGTCCACTCGGCGGCCACGTGGTAACCGTCCTGGTCCAGGACGCGGGTGAAGTCGCAGCGCGAGCCGCGCCGCGCGCACGTGGTGGTGTGCCGGTCGGGGCTGTCCCAGTCGGCGGTGGTGTGCCAGCCGTCGCTGGCGTAGGGGAAGGCGATCCTGATGCCCGTGCCGCCCACGACGCGTACGGCCAGCAGGTCGCGCTCGGGATGACAGACCGTCTCCACCTCGTGCGGCCGGCCGCCCAGCTCGAAGGAGCTGGACAGCGTGCCGGTCCACAGGTCGAGGGTCTGCGCCGACCTGCCGATCGCATCGGCCTCGCCGGCGTCCAGGCCGATCCGGCCGAGATGCAGGCGGTGCGGGTTCACGTGCAGCCAGCCGCCCGCCTCGGTGGCCGGATAGAGGTCGGGATAGCCGACGCCGTCGTAGTCGGTGAGCGCGTCCGCCAGCACGTGGCCCTTGGGGTTGGGCATCGTGTGCCAGCCCCACTGCGCCTGCGTGCCGAGCGGCGCGAACGTCTGGAGCCCGGTGGCGTCGGCGGTGAAGGCGAACTCGCCGTTGCCGACGGTCAGCGGGCACCCGGCGTCGGCGACGTTGTGCCGGCGCACGAGTGCCCTTCTGTCCATGCTCACGCACACCCCGGCGTGCCGGCGGCGCGCTGCTGGCGCATGGTCGTCACGTCGCCCGCGACGGCCGACTGGGCCATCGGGCCGAGGTCGAGCACGACGTCGGTGAAGGCGAGCGACGCCTTGCGCATCACCGGCAGGTCGATCGCCTCGGCGCCGAACTGCGGCGAGAACAACGTCTTGGGCGCGGCGATGGGCGCGATGACGGGCAGCAGGTGCTGGTTGTACGGCGTGCCCTCGCCGCCGAAGCTGCAGTGGCGCGGCACGGTGGCGAGGTCGGCCGCCGACAGGCCCTTGAGGATCGCGGTGCGCCGCACGTCCCAGTACTCGATGTGGCCCTTGACCAGCTCGCGCAGCGGCGTGCTCTCGCTGACGGGGACCCACAGCAGCTCGGTGAGGGTGGGGCTGGCGACGAGCTGCTTGCCCGGCAGGCCGTTCGGCCTGGCGACCGCGTCGTAGCGCCTGGCGCCGAGGTGTTCGAGCACGACGACGGAGGAGACCTTGCCCTGGTCGTACTCGGCGTCGAGCTGGGCGGCGAGCTGGCCGGCGCCGCCCTCGCGGACGTCGGGACCGGTCAGGTGCTGGTAGAGGTGGCCGGTCACGAACGCGAACTGCACGGTCCGCGGACGGCACTCCACCGGCAGCGACGACAGGTAACGGGCCATCTCGATCATGGTGAGCGGGCCGTTGTCCCACACCGGGCTCATGCCGTCGGTGTGGCTCTCCACCACGATCTTCTGGGCGCTCCCGCCGGGAAGCGTGGCGAGCAGGGTGCGGGTCGTCGTCGGCGTCCAGGCCGCGTTCACCTTCAGCGACGCCTGGACCGGCTGCCCCGCGGCCAGCGCGTCCTTGATCTGCTTGCCCTGGTCGGCGCCGACGTACGCGCCGGGCACGCCGTACGGCAGGCCCTCGTAGGGCGCGTACATGTCCTTGATCTGGGCGTGCGGCAGCTGGCTGACCTCGATCACGCCCAGCGCGCCCGCGGCGGCGGCCGCCTTGAGGTCGGCGTCGGCCGCGGCCGGGGCCTCCATCGACTCCGAGCCGAGCAGGTTGATCGTCATGCCCGGGTCGTACATGGAGTAGCCGAGGGTGGGCGGATAGAACAGTAGGTTGGGCACGCTGGTCCAGGGCAGGTCCCGGACGACGATCTTCCCGGCGGCGTTGGCGGCGGTGATGTTCGTCCCCGCGGCCAGGTGGACGAGCGGCGCCGAGACGCCGCCCGCGCCGGTGGAGGAGGAGAACGGCACGGGCGCGGCGACCTGCACGGACGTGCCGCCGACGGTGAGCCCGGTGCCGAGGTCGTCCCAGCGGTCGATGGTGTAGGGCAGGGAGGAGAGCTGCAGGCCGGGGATGGCCGCCATCTCCTGCTCCAGCCAGTCGACGTAGCCGGCGTGCGCGGCCGAGCCGGTCGGCCTGGGCCCGAACGTTCCCTGCCGCGTGGCCAGGGCGCTCAGGCGGGCCTCGGAGGCGAACGCGGCCGGGTCCACCCGGACCGGGCAGGCCGTGGCGGACGCCTGGGCCAGGGCCGGTTGCGCGGGCGCGACCAGCGGGAGGAGAAGGGCGAGGAGAGCGAGTCGTCTCACGTGGGGGGTCCTTCCATCGAATCGTTTTAATGCATGGCCCGCGACAGTCCCCCGAGGCGCGGGACGGTTCTCAGAGTCGGGGCGGTCCGGTGGTTCCGCGGACGATCAGCGTGGGCGACACCGACGACGCCACCGACCGCGTGCGTCCCTCGATGCGCTCGACGAGCAGGCGCGCGGCGGTCGCCCCGATCACCCGTCCGTCCTGGTCGACGCTGGTGAGCGAGATGCGCTTGAGCGAGGCGATGCCGATGTTGTCGTACCCGGCGACGGAGAGGTCCTCCGGCACCGACAGGCCGGCCTCGTCGGCGGCGCGCAGGACGCCGAGCGCCGCGATGTCGGCCCCGGCGAAGATCGCGGTGGGCCGTTCGTCGCGGGCGAGCAGTTCCCGCGCGCCCTCGAAGCCGCCCTCCTCGGTGAAGGAGGTGGCCAGCACGTCGTCGGCGAGCCCGTGGGCGCGCATCGCCTGGCGGTAGCCTTCGGCGCGCACCATGTGCGGCAGTCCCTGGGCGCGGGCCCGCTCCAGGTGGGTGATGTGCGCGATGCGGGTGTGCCCGAGCCCGACCAGGTGGTCGACCACGAGCCGGGCCCCCATCACGTCGTCGTCGACGACCGCGTCGTGGTCCGCGGCGCCGCCGTGCCGGCCCACCACGACGACCGGGACGGCCGCCGCGATGGCGGCGAGTTCGGCGTCCGTCATGACCGGCGAGATCAGGATGAGCCCGTCCATGCTCCGGTCGATCATGGCGTCGGTCATCCTGGCCTGCGTCTTGGGCTCGATGCCGCCGGGCCCGAGCAGCACCTGGTACTCGGTGTCGCCCAGCCGGCCGGTGATGCCCTCGATGATGTCGGGGAAGAACGGGTTGCGGGTGTCGGAGAGCATGACGCCGAGGGTGTAGGTGCGTCCGCGCAGGGCGCGGGCCGCGGCGTGCGGGCGGTAGCCCAGCTCGTCGATGGCCTGCCGCACCTTGGCCTGCATCTCCGCGCTCACGCCGTACGCCCCACGCACCACCTTCGACACGGCGGCCGTGGACACCCCGGCCCGCCTGGCCACATCGGCGATCGTCACCCGTCCGCTCGTCACACGCCGTCCTTTTGGGTTCTCGTAGAACGAACTACACACTTTGCTGGAAGCAGAGGCTAGCCCTCTACCACTCCTCAGGTCCACCCCTTGACGGAGGTTTCGATCTTGCCGTAGAACGTTCTACACATTCTCCCCCACATGAACAGGAGCACGAGCGTGAGAGCACCAACTCGTCCGCTCGGCGCGGCGATAGGCGCCGTCCTCGCCCTGTCCCTCTCCGGCTGCGGGTCCACCGCCCCCGAGGGGACCGGTCAGGTGAAGCTGACCCTCTGGCACAACAGCGCGGACCCGGCGCCGCTGCTGGAGATGTACAAGAAGTTCGAGAAGCAGTCCGGCCACAAGATCGAGCTCGTGTCCATCCCGTCCGACGGTTTCGAGGACACCACCCAGACCAAGTGGGCCACCGGCGAGCGTCCGGACGTCCTGGAGTACCACGCGACGGTGAGCGGCCTGCTCGCCCTCAACCCGACCGAGAACCTGCGCGACCTGACCGGCGAGGCGTACATCGCCAGGTCCGGCGACCTCTACCAGGCCGCCGGGGCCGTGGGCGGCAAGGTCTACGCCGCCATCACCGGCTTCCCCCAGGTCTTCGGCCTCTACTACAACAAGAAGGTCTTCACCAAGGCCGGGCTGACCCCGCCCGCCAACTTCACCGAGCTGGCCGCCGCCTGCCCCAAGCTCAAGGCCGCCGGAGTCACGCCGGTCTTCGAGTCGGGCGGCTCGATCTGGCCCGTGCAGATCCTGCCCATCCTCTACCTGGCCGGCGCCAACCAGGCCAACGCCTACGGCAAGGCCATCGCCGGCCACAGCAGCACGCTGGCCGACCCCGGCTCGCCCTTCGTCGCCGGCCTGACCGCCTACGCCAAGCTGAAGGCCGACGGCTGCTTCAACAAGGACATCGTCACCGCCAAGTTCGAGGACTCGATGAAGGCCCTGGTGACCGGCGAGGCCGCCATGGTCGCCCAGCACTCCGACATGCTCCCGGCGCTGCTCGCGGCCGCCGGCGGCGACCAGAAGGCCGTGGACGAGTCCGTCGGCTTCGTCGGCCTGTCCAGCGACAAGCCGGTGGTGACCTACGCGCCCGGCCCCATCGGCACGTTCTACCTGCCCAAGACCGGCGACACGGCGCGCGAGAAGGCCGCGCTCGACTTCGTGCGCTTCATGACCGGCCCGGCCTACGCCGAGTACATCGCCGCGTCCAAGACCTTCCCGGTGCTCAAGGACGTGCCCGATCCGCAGGGCGTCTCCTCCGTGCTGCAGGACGTCAAGAAGGCGTACGACACCGGCGCCGTCATCGCCTTCAACTCCGACATCCCCGGCATGGGCGGGCTGGCCCAGCTCATGTCCGAGCTGATCGCCGGGCAGAAGGACCCGCAGAAGGCGGCGACCCAGCTCCAGGGCCAGGTCGAGCAGGCGGCCAAGGCGGCAGGGCTGCCCGGATGGTGATGCGGAACAGGGCGGCCTGGCTGCCGTGGGCGCTGCCCGCGATCGTGCTGGTCACGGTCTTCTTCGTCGCCCCGTTCCTGCTCAACGTGCGGTTCGCGTTCTCCTCTTGGACGAGCTTCCGGGCCGAGATCACCTGGAACGGGCTGGAGAACGTCCGCACGCTGATCGACCAGGACCTGCTGGCCAACGCGGTCACCGTGACCGTGCTGTACGCGATCCTGTGCATGGCGATCCAGAACACGGTCAGCCTCTCGCTGGCCCTGGCCCTCCAGCGGACCAGCGGGATCAACACCGTCTTCCGCTCGGCGTTCTTCCTGCCGACGCTCATCTCGCCGCTGGCCGCCGGCTACATCTGGCGCGGGCTGCTGGCCCCAGACGGGGCGATCAACTCCTTCCTCGGCATCGAGTGGGCGTGGCTGGGCGAACCGGCCACCGCGCTGGTGGTGGTCGCGTTCATCGACGCGTGGAAGTGGAGCGGGCTGATCACCCTGGTCTACATCGCGGGCCTCAACTCCATCCCCAAGTCGCTGCTGGAGTCGGCGACCGTGGACGGCGCCGGCCCGTGGACCCGGCTGCGCCGGGTGGTGTTCCCGATGCTCGCCCCGGCGCTGACCTTCAACGTGGCGGTCACGCTGGTGGGCGCGCTCAGCGCGTACGACGTGATCGCCGCCACCACCGGCGGCGGCCCCGGCGACCACACGCGCGCCCTGAACGTGGTGATGCGCCAGCAATGGGGACAGGGCTTCTTCGGCTCGGCCAGCGCGCTGGGGTTCACCGTGACGCTGCTGGTGATCGCGACCGCCGTGCCCCTGGTGTGGTGGCTGCGGCGCAGGGAGGTGGCGGGATGAGAGCGGCGCTCAAGTACGCGGCGCTGACGCTCTTCGCGGTCCCGTGGGTGCTCGTGCCCGTCTGGCTCGTGGTCGTCAACTCCTTCAAGCCCGCGGGCGAGGCCGCCGAGCTGGGCCTCGGCCTGCCCAGGACGTGGGCGATCGCCGAGAACTACGGCATCGTGCTCGACCGGGGCGGCTACCTGACCGGGCTGCTCAACAGCCTCAAGGTGACCGTGCCGATCGTCATCGCGGTGGTGCTGCTCGGCGCGGCGGCGGCGTGGGCGTTCGGGCGCAGCCGGTCGCGGTGGCTGCAGGCGGCCTACTTCGTGATGGGGCTGTCGATCCTGCTGCCGCCGTCCATCATCCCGACCGTCTACCTGCTGCGCGCCCTGTCGCTGGACGGCGGCTCGCTCGGCTACGTGCTGACGATGACCGGCTGCCGCCTGGGCGTCGTGATCTTCCTGGCCACCGGGTTCGTCCGGGCGTTCCCGCCCGACCTGGAGCAGGCCGCCGCCATCGACGGCGCCTCGCGTCCGCAGGTGTTCGTGCGCATCCTGCTGCCGCTGCTGCGGCCGGTGCTGTTCGTCGGCGGCGTGATCCTGATCATCAACGTCTGGAACGACTTCTTCTTCGCCCTCTTCCTGCTCCAGGGCAGCGCGAACGCCACGCTGCCGCTGAGCCTGTTCCAGTTCGCCTCCGGCACCCTGCAGAGCCTGAACTGGAACCTCGTCTTCGCCCACGTCCTGCTCACCACGCTGCCCCTGGTGGCGGTGTACGCCGTCGCGCAGAAGCGCGTCCTGGCCGGCCTCACGGAAGGTGCACTGAAGGGATGACCACGCACGACATCGCGCTCGACTGGGTCAGGCGCGAGATCAAGGAGGGGCGGCTGCCGTGCGCGGTGTTCGGCGCCGCGACCTCCGACGGGATCCAGGTGCTGGAGGCGTTCGGCACCCACGACGGCCGCGGGACCAGGACCGACGACCACTTCGCGCTGTTCTCGGTGACCAAGCCGCTGATGGGCCTGCTGGCCCTGCGCCAGGTCGAACGCGGATTGTTGTCGCTGCGCCGCCCGCTGCGGGACGTGCTGCCGAACTTCGCCCGGCCCGACGTGACGCTCTGGCACCTGCTGACCCACACCGGCGGCATCGCCGAGCAGACGCTGACGCCCGACGACCTGGTGGAGCACCTCGTCACCGCGCCGTCGTTGTTCGAGGCGGGCACCCTCAGCCACTACTCCAACCTGGCCTTCGCCGGGATCGCGGAGATGGTCCGCGACGTCACCGGCCGCGACGTGGCCGAGCTGGTCGACTCCGACCTGAACACGCTGGTGCCGGGCGGCGGGCGGATCACGTTCGACCCGGCGTGCGAGGCGGCCGAGGTGCACGGCCTCGAACTGCTCGGGCCCGGCTTCGACTTCGACGCGTTCGTCCGGCTCCGCCACCCGGCGGGCGCGCTGTTCTCCCGCGCCGAGGACCTGCTGGCGCTGGGCGGGGCGCTGCTGCGCGGCGACCGCGCGCTGGTCCACCCGACCACCCTGGCCGCCATGACGACCCCGCAGACGACCGGCCTGGTCAAGCTGCAGCCCGACCCGGTCAACGCCGGGCAGGATTGGGGGCTCACCTGGAACCTGCGCCACTCGGCCCCCGGGCTGCTGGAACGCCGGCTGTACGGGCACGGCGGCGCCTCGGGCTGCCAGTGGTGGATGTACCCGGAGCAGGACGCGTGCTTCGTGCTGCTGATCAACGTGATGGCGCCGAGCCTGTCCGGCGTCGACGTCGACGGCCTGCACAACGCCTTCACCACCGGGCTCGATGCGTGAACCGGGACTCGGGGGTGCTCGACGTGCAGGTCTCGGGTGCGCAGACGCCCTACATCCGGCCGGCCCCGGCCGGTGCGCGGGCGGGCCTGACGTGCGGTCTGGCGGATCCGGTGGGCGTGGACGAGCCGTCGCCCCGCCTGTCGTGGGACGCCCGGACGACCGCGGAATCCACCGTGGTGCTGTCCGCGGACGGGCGCGAGGTGTGGCGGTCCTCCGTGCCCGCCGGTTCGCACGGCGTGGACGTGCCGGACGAGCTGCTGGCGCCGCTGACCCCGTACACGTGGGAGGTGGCGGGGCAGGCGGCGGGCGCGTTCACCACGGGCCTGCGGGCGCGCGGCGCATGGGACGCGCCCTGGCTGCCGGGCGATCCCGAGGCGGCGGTGAGCCTGCGCGGGTCGTTCAGCTGGCGTCCCGCTCCGGCACGCGCCTGGCTGGCCGCCACCGCGCTCGGCGTCTACCGGGCGCTGCTCAACGGCGCGCGGCTGGGCGAGGAGGAGCTGGCCCCCGGCTGGACCGACTACGGCCACCGGACGCGCTACCGGCTGCTGGAGCTCACGGAACTCCTGGTGCCCGGCGAGAACGAGCTGGAGTTGTGGCTGGCTCCCGGCTGGTACGCCGGTCACGTCGCCGGCGGCGGCCCGCGCCGCTACGGTGACCGGCCCGCGGCCAGCGCCCAGGTGCTCGTGCGGGACGACGACGGCCCGCGCCGCGTGTTCGCCACGGACGCGGCCTGGACCCGGCGGGACCTCGGCCGCCCGCGCGCCGACCTGGTGATGGGCGAGACCGTCCAGGCTCCTTCCGAGGGGACCGGACCGGCCGGGACGACCGCCGCGCCGGAGATCCTGGTGGAGGCCGACCCCGCTCCCCCGGTCCGGGTGATCGGCACGGTGCCCGCCGTGTCGGTGACCGAGCCCGCGCCGGGCGTCCAGGTGGCCGACTTCGGGCGGAACGTCGTCGGGCGCGTCCGGCTGCACGTGGACGCGCCGGGGCCCGTGCGGATCGTCGTACGGCACGGGGAGGAGCTGACCGCGACCGGGCGGCTCTACACCGACAACCTGCGCACCGCGGACCAGCGTGACGAGTTCGTCCTCGGCCCCGGATCACACGTCGTGGAGCCCGCGTTCACCCTGCACGGGTTCCGCTACGCGGAGGTCACCGGCTGGCCGGGCGCGCTGACGCCGGACGACCTGGAGGCGGTGCTGCTGTCCTCCGCGCTCGCCGTCACCGGCTCGCTGACCGTGAGCGATCCCGCCGTACGGCAGCTCGTCGCCAACATCGGCGCGTCGGCGGACGGCAACCTGGTGAGCGTGCCGACCGACTGCCCCCAGCGCGACGAGCGGACCGGCTGGACGGCCGACATCTCGGTGTTCGGCTCGACGCTCAGCTTCCTGCGGCACACGCAGGCGTTCCTGTCCGGCTGGGTGACGACGCTGATCGACGGGCAGCGGGCCGACGGCGCGGTCCCGCACGTCGCGCCGGTGCTGCCCGAGTACGGCTACGACTCCCCCGTCTGGTCCGACGCGCTGGTCGAGGTGCCGTGGCTGCTGTGGCGGCGCTACGGCGACGACCGCACGTTGCGCCGCGCGTACGACCCGATGCGGCGGTGGGCCGGCTACTGCCTGGCGCAGTCCGACGACGGCCTCAGGCCGGGCCGGGCGCTGGGCGACTGGCTGGCCCCCGGCACGGTGGAGACGCCCAGGAGCCTCATCGCCACCGCCGCCCTGGCCCGCAGCCTCCGCCTGATCGCGCACACGGCCGCCGTGCTCGGCGAGCCGCACGCCCCCGAGTACGACGAGGCCGCCGCCCGCGTGTCGGACGCCTTCCGGCGGGCCTTCCTCGACGGCCCGAGGCTGCGCACCGAGACGCAGACCGGCTACGCCGTCGCCCTGGCCTGGGATCTCGTCCGTCCGGAGGACCGCGCCGCGGCGGCGCGGGCGCTGGCCGACCTGGTCCGCGCCGACGGGCACCGGCTCATGACGGGCTTCGTCGGCACCCCCTGCTGCTGCCGGTGTTGTCGGAGACCGGCCACCACGACCTGGCGTGCCGGATCTTCAACCAGGAGGGCTACCCGTCCTGGCGCTACCAGCTCCGCGCCGGGGCGACCACCATGTGGGAACGCTGGGACGCCTGGCACCACCGGCACGGCCTGCAGACGCCGGCCATGAACTCCTTCAACCACTACGCCTACGGCTGCGTGGGCGACTGGCTGTTCCGGCACGTGGCCGGCCTGGGCGACGACCCGCGCGGTACGGGCGGCGGGTTCGGCGAGCTGCTGCTGCGTCCGGGTCCCGTCCCGCTGCTGCGCCAGGCGCACGCCCGGTACGCGAGCGCGTCGGGGGCCGTCGAGTCGGGCTGGCGGGCCGGGCCCGACGGGGTGCAGTTCACCTTCGCCGTCCCGGAGGGCGTGACCGCCCGCGCGGTGCTGCCCGTACGCGGCGCCTGGGACGGGATGACCGTCAACGGCACCTTCCTCATGGGCCTGAACGAGCAGCTGCCGACCACCAGGCTGGCCGACGGCGGCTGCGCCCTCGACCTGCCGCCGGGCCGCTGGTCGTTCACCGCCCCCGCCGCCGCCACGTCCCACCTGCTCCAGGAGTGGGACGACCTGGGCCGGTGAACGTCAATCGGCGAGGTCGCCGAGCCAGCGCAGGGCGGTCAGGCTCGGCATGAAGCCGTATTCGCCGCCGCGCGTGACGACGAACCGGGGCAGGGACTCCAGACGCCGCCGTACGGGACGCCGGGGGACGGTGAACTCGCCGGAGCCGTCGGCGGAGCCGGTCAGGGGATCCCTGGCCGGGCCCGCGCCGAAGAAGACGCCGTCGTTCAGCCATTCGGTCTGGACGAACTCGAACTGCCGCCCGAGATGGGCGCCGACGAAGGCGAACATCAGCCCCCGGTCGGCGCCGTCGTCGTCCAGGACGCCGTCGGGCAGCGGCGGCCCGTAGACGGTGCCGCGCCTGATCATGCGGTGCAGCCTCGGGACGCCGGCCACCGCCGCGTCCCGGGGGTTGGCCCGGCGGATGTGGCAGCCGCCGGGCGTGGTGAAGCCGGCGGGGTCGTCCCGCTGGTACAGGAAGGCGTTGCGGCGGGCGGCGTCGGCGCCGAGGCCGGGGTCGTCGTGCAGCGGGCTGAGCGCCAGCGGCGCGCCGCTGCGCCAGCGACCCATGATCTTCGCGGCCAGCAGCTCCTCGTCCTGCGGATCGGTGGAGTTGTCCCTGAGGTAGCGCCGGAACAGCGCGACCCGCTGGTGCAGCTTGCGGATCGCCACGTAGGTGCCGTTGCGTCCCAGCTCGTCGGGCTGGGGGATCTGGACGCCGCCCAGCTCGTCGGGGTGGCCGAGCACGAACTCCCCCGCCTTGAGCGGCGTCTCCAGGGGGTTGGACCCGGCGATGCCGCTGCCCTCGACGGCGGGATGGCTGACGCCGTCGCGGTAGCCGAAGGGTTCGGTCTCGGTGGGCAGGGCGTGGCAGTTCTGCCGCCAGATCGCCGTCACGCCCGGCAGTGCGTCGTAGGCGGGGCGGGCGCGTTCGATCGCGGCCTGCAGGCGCGCGTTGTCGGGCGCGAGCGCCGCCAGCACCACGTGCACGTCCGGTGTGCCGAGCGGGCGCTCCCAGCGGTCGGGGCCGCTGTCCCCGGTGTCCCCCAGGGCGGCGGCGCGTGCGGCCATGCCCTGCCGGAACTCCCACGCGAACGTCTCCAGCGACCGCCGGGGCACGCCGAGGGCCTTCAGCCCCTGGTAGGTGAGCGCGACGCTGACCCACGTCTCCCCCAGCGGGCTCACCGGGCCGGCGGCGGAGGTCACCACGGCGCTCACCCGCCGCATCAGTTCCCGGCCCTGCGCGCGGTCGTCGATGCGGAACAGCAGGTACGTCGCCGCGTACGGGGTCGGCCGCGCGCTGAGCACCCCGCGTTGGATGTCGTCCAGGCCGAGCATGGCCGGAGCGTGTTCGTTCACCGGATCTCGCTCACGTGGCTCTGACGAGGTTGTTCCAGAAGGCGCGCAGGCTGTCGTCGACGCCGAACAGCGAGCTGAAGATCGTGGAGTCGGCGAGGATCACGTCCCCGGCCCGGTCGCCGCGCGGTGGCAGCCACAGGAACATGTTGAACTCGGTGTTCCCCGCCTCGACGAACGGGTGCGGCGGCCTGGTCAGGTCGATCGGCTGCCGGCCCAGCACCCGGACGGCGTCCGGGTCGTCGGTGGTCACGGCGTAGTGGGGAAGGTGCATGTGGAAGTTGAAGTGGGACACCCCGGCCAGCCATCCCCTGGTGTCCAGGTCCCTGGCGACGGTCAGCGGGGCGTTCGTGCCCGCGTCCGTCACCGCGGGACGCAGCCCGTACCGGTTCTCCACCGGCACCCCCAGGCCCGCCATGAGTGACCGGGTGTACCTGCCGAACCGCTGCTGGCGGGGCACGAGCGCGTCGCCGTGATGGTGGTACTCCACGTCGCGGACGGCCATGTCGCCGGTCGCGCCGACGTCATGATGCGGCCCCAGGGCCAGGCAGGTCCCCTCGCGGGTGAGGAACGCGCGCACCGCCTCGATCTCCGCGGCCGTGGCCTCCTGCCCGGTGATCATGTGGTCCAGCCCCCACACGAACAGGGTGTCGGTGTCGGCCAGCACCCGCTCGTCCAGCGGGGTGTGGAAGCCGGCCTGGTCGACCCGCTGGTACACCGGCACCGGGTACCCGGTGACCTCGTGGACGAACCGCTGGAAGGGCAGCCAGCCCCAGAAGAACAGCTCCAGGCCGCCCGCGATGCCCTGCTGGAAGCGCAGCGGGTCGGACCACTGCGGATCCTCGTAGGCCGGCCACTGGACGCGGCGCACCTCGGTCATCGTGGAGAACCGGTTGTCCAGACCGGCCACGTCCTGGCCCGCCTCGGCCGGATAGCTCCAGGCGACGTAGATGCTCACCCGCCGCCGGCCGGGGGCGTACGGGCGCGGCACGTGGTCCTGGTTGTAGGTGCGTGCCGTCTTCGGCTCACTCATCTGATCTCCTGCGCCGTCCGGGGCCGTCACTGCAGCTGGTCGAGCATGTCCGACAGGGCGCTCTTGATCCGCAGAGCCTTCTTGATCTCGTCGGCGGTGACGTACGGGTACTCGCCGTACTCGATGAAGCTGGGGCAGTGATGCGCGCGGACGAACCGGACGAACGCCTCGGGGTTGGTCTTCCAGTCCTCGGGGAAACCTTCGAGGTTCTCGAACACCGTGTTCACCCCCGCCCGGGTGAACAGCGCGATGGCGTCTTCGGTGTACTTGTCGAAGTCGGTGTCGAAGATCCCCTGGTACATGAAGCGGGTGTCGTCGTCGAACAGCACCCAGCGCAGGTAGTGCAGCTTCAGGGGGGCCAGCAGGCCGGGGTCGTCCCGCAGCGCCTCGGCGAGCGTGTCGCCGTAGCCCCGGATGGCGTCGGCCCGGCCGGGCTTGACCCCGGCGATGATGGTGAAGCCGTAACACGCGGGGCCGCGCGGGAAGACGGGCCCGTACTTGCCCTGTTCCAGGTGGCCGGTCTCCTTCGGGATGACGACCGCCTGCGGCGTGATCTCCATGACCGTCCTCTCCGACGTCGTGCTCGTGGGAGGAAGGCTGAAGCGACCCGACTGACGCCATCGTCCCATACGGGGGTGGCGCGTCGCGGTATCCCGGCCGCCCGTGTCAGTGCGAGGAGCCGGGGACGCGCTCGGCGCGGCGGGCCGTGAGGCGGTCGGGGGCCGGCCAGCGCACGGCGTGGGCCCAGCCCGCCCGCTCGAACCAGCGGATCAGCCGCGCGCTGGGGTCGAGCTGGCCCTTCAGCACGCCGTGCCGGGCGCAGGTGGGGTCGACGTGGTGCCAGTTGTGCCAGCCTTCGCCGAGCGTCAGCATCGCCACCCACCACACGTTGGACGAACGGTCCCTGGTGCGGAACGGGCGGTCGCCGAAGGTGTGGGCGATCGAGTTCACCGACCACGTGACGTGGTGCACGACGGCGTAGCGGACCAGGCCGCCCCACAGGAGCCCGCTCCACGCGCCCGCCCACGACATCGACCAGAGCCCGCCGGCGGCGGCCGGCAGCACGAACGACAGCAGCACGACCGCCGGGTAGGCGGCGTCGAAGCGGCGCACGTCCGGGTCGGCCAGCAGGTCGGGCACCCAGTGCCGGCGGCTGGAGCGCTGACGGGCCGTGTAGAACCAGCCGATGTGGGCGTGCAGCATGCCGCGCAGCAGGGCCGGGCCGCTGTCGCCGTAGCGCCATGGCGAGTGCGGGTCGCCCTCGCGGTCGGCGTACTTGTGGTGGCGGCGGTGCTCGGCGGCCCACAGGGTGAGGGGGCCCTCGACGGCCACGCCGCCGGCCAGCATGAGCGCGATGCGCAGCGCCCGGTTGGCCCTGAAGGCGCGGTGGGTGAACAGGCGGTGGTAGCCGATGGCGATGCCGAAGATGCTCACCAGGTACATCACGACTGCGATGGCCAGGTCGCGCGGGCCGATGCCCCACCCCCAGGCCGCCGGAACCGCGAGGGCCAGCAGCACCACGGGCAGGACGACCAGGACGACCAGATAGGCGGTGCGGCGGCCGGTGGTGACCGTCACCGTCTCCGCCGTGCCCGGCTGCGGCAGGGGTGACGTCACGTTTCCTCCCATGAGCGGTACAGGTCGATCAGGCTCCTTATTCAATGACCAGGCCCATGGACTGCGGCAATGTCCTGACAGTGACGGAGTCATTACCGTGAGGCACCAAAACAATGCACTCGGTTGTCATGAAGAAAGGCTGTGGCGCCTCCCTAGATTGTGATTGCGCAAAGTGATCATCCCTGTGCGCTCCGATATCAGGCGGAAGGTCCACGGAATGGGTGCTGTCGATCAGGCGACCACGGGCGGCTATCTGGAGAGGTACGACCAGGCGCTGGCCAAAGACCCGATATCGGCGTTCGGCCTGGTCCGGGAGTGGATGCGGACCGAGTGGCGGAGCCTGTTCGCCGAGCTGCGCGAGCGGCGTCCGGTCTTCGTCACCCCCGCCTTCACGGTCGTGACCCGCTTCGCCGACGTGACCGAGGTGCTCGCCCACGAGCAGGTCTTCTCCGTCCGCGCCTTCGGTCCCCGCCTCGACGCCGCGCTGGGCGGCCCGTTCATGCTGGGCCGGGACGCCACGCCGATGAACTGGCGGGAGAAGGGCCTGATGCAGCTCATGCTCGCCCCGGAGGACGCGGCCGGCGTGCGCGAGCTGACCGGCCGCCTGGCCGACGAGCTGCTCGACGCCGCCGGGCCCGGCGGGCGCCTGGAGGCGGTCGAAGGGCTGTTCCGCCCTGTCGCCCTCGGCGTGTGCGCGCGCTATTTCGGCGTTCCCGGCCCCGACCCGGTGACCCTGGGCCGCTGGACGCGGGCGATCGTCGCCGACGGCTTCGCCAACTTCCTCGGCGACCCCGAGCTCCAGGCGGCGTCCGTCAAGGCGGGCGCCGAGCTGGTCGGGCACCTGCGTGACCTGCTCACCGAGCACCGGGCCACGCTGCGCGCCGGCCGGGACCTCCCCGACGACGTCTTCGCCCGTCTGGTCCGCACGTCCCCGCCCGCCGTGGCCGACGACCGCATCGTGATCAACATGGCCGGGCTGCCGCTGGGTTTCGTGGAGAGCGCGCCGGGGGCCATGGTCGAGGCGGTCGAGCAGCTCCTGCTGCGCCCGCGGGTGCTGGCGGAGGCGACGGCCGTCGCCGGGGACCCCGGGCGGTTCGACCCGTACGTCTGGGAGGCCCTGCGGTTCAGCCCGTTCTTCAAGCTGCTTCCCCGGCTGTGCGAGCGCGACCACGTGCTGGCCGCCGGCACGCCGCGCAGCACGGTGATCCCGGCGGGCACGTTCGTGCTCGCGGCGCCGGCCTCCGCCATGTTCGACGCGGCCGTGGTGCCGGAGCCCGGCGAGTTCCGCCTCGACCGTCCCCGTCACCATCAGCTGTTCTTCGGCTCCGGTCATCACGCCTGCCTCGGCGTGCACGTGGCCGAGGTGGTGATCGCCGAGACCGTACGCCGCCTGCTGCTGCGTCCGGGCGTACGGCTGCTGCCGCCGCCGGAGGGCCGGGTGGAGCGGTCACTCGGGATCTTCCCCGACACCTTCGCCCTCGGGCTCGGCACCGGCGCGCGGGAAGGCTGACGATGGCGGCGAGCCGAGCACGCAGCATCGCCACGGACGGCCTGTCCAACCGGCTCAGGTTCCTGGCCCTGACCCACGGCCGGCCCCTCTGGGACCTGCTGCAGAGCAGCCGCCCGGTGCGGCGCCGGATCAACGCCTCGCTGATCGACCACGCGATCCGCGAGATGCCGCCGCGCCCCGAGCCGCTGAGCACCATGGCCGACTACACCTCGTGGGCCTCGCTGACCGACCGCACCTACAGCGGCAGGCACCTGCCTCCGGTCGCCGTCGCCGAAGAGCGGCTGCCCACGCCGGACAGGGCCGCCGACCTGTTCGCCCGCGGCGAGTCCATGATCCCGTGCCCGCGCTCCACGGTGCTCTTCGCGTACTTCGCCCAGTGGTTCACCGACGGCTTCCTGCGCGGCGACGTCAACGTCCCGCGCGACCCGCGCAAGAACAGCTCCAACCACCACATCGACCTCAACCAGGTGTACGGCCTCGACGAGGCGGCGACGGCCGCGCTGCGCGCGTTCGACGGCGGGCTGCTCAAGAGCCAGTCGGTCGAGGGCGGCGAGTTCCCGCCCTACCTGTGCGCGAACGGCAAGATCAAGCCGGAGTTCGCCCCGCTGCGCGTCATCCGCTTCGACCAGCTCTCCGACGCCCAGCGCGACACGCTGTTCGCCACCGGCAGCGACCGGGGCAACGGCCAGATCGGCTTCACCATGCTCACGGTGCTGTTCCTGCGTGAGCACAACAGGGTGGCGCGGCTGCTGGCCCGGGAGAATCCGCGCTGGGACGACGAACGGCTGTTCCAGACCGCCCGCAACATCCTCATCGTGCTGCTGATCAAACTGGTCGTCGAGGAGTACATCAACCACATCACCCCCTACCACTTCCGGTTCGCCCTCGACCCGTGGTTGTCCACGCGGCTCGACCACGCGGCCTGGCACCGGCAGAACTGGGCCTCCGTGGAGTTCAACCTCGTCTACCGGTGGCACAGCCTGGTCCCGTCCCGCCTGTCGGTGGCCGGGCGGGAGCTGCCGATGGCCGAGACCTTCTTCGCCGGCTCGCTGATCCCCGGCCCCGGTCTCGGGCGGCTGTTCGAGGACGCCTCCCGCCAGCGCGCCGGCCGCATCGGCCTGTTCAACACCGACCCCGTGCTGCGCGAGATCGACGTGGCCAGCCTCGCCGACTCCCGGGTGCTCGGCCTGGCCCCGTACAACGGCTACCGCGAGCACTGCCGCTTCCCCCGGGTGCGCGCCTTCGAGCAGATCACCGGCGACCGGCGGGTCAGCGGCGCGCTGCGCGACCTCTACCGCGACGTGGACGACGTCGACCTGTACGTCGGGCTGTTCGCCGAGGAGCCCGGCTCCCCCGACGCGATCCTGCCGCCACTGCTGACCAAGATCATCGCCATCGACGCCTTCTCCCAGGCGCTCACCAACCCGCTGCTGGCGCCGCGGATCTTCAACGCCGCCACGTTCTCCCCCCAGGGCCTGCGTATCATCGCGGCCACGCGCACGCTGTCGGACGTGCTGCGCCGCAACACGCCCGAGGACCCGGCCCCCGCTTCGTCAGCATGTCCCGGCGGGCCCGGCCATGACCGGCGACCACGATCCGGCCGCCGGGCCCCTGCGCGCCCTGGCCCGGGAGCTGGTGGACATCGCGGTCACCATCCACGACGCCGCGTCGCACGCCACGGCCGCGCTGTCCGACGACGCGCTGCTGCGCGCCGTGCCACGCGCTCCCACGGCGGCCGGGCCCGCCTACCGCGCGCTGCTGAGGGTCACGACGAACGGCCGGGGCCTCGGTTACTCGTTCACCGGGGGCCGGCTGGCGACCGCGGCCGCCAAGGCCGGCGCCGTGCTGGGGGCCGAGAGCCTGGCCGTCCGGGTGCTGGCCACGTCGTTGCGGTTGCGCGTGGCGGCGGTGGCGGTCGCCCATCCCGAGCTGACCGAGGATCCCATGCTCGTCCGGCTCATCGAGGCGGCCGCCGCCGACCGCGACGTGGAGGCCGTGCGGGCCCTGCGCGCCCTGCTCAAGGACCGTGGCGCGGTGCGCGCGCTCAGCCAGCTCGCGCCGGTCTTCGGCGAGGTCCTCGGCGCTGCGCGCGCTGCTGGACGAGAACCCGCTCAACGACGCCGCCGCCTGGCTCATCGCGACGGGACGGGGCTTCGCCACCGCCGATCCGCTCTTCGGCGTGAGCAACAGGGCGATCGCCGTCCTCGACGTCGGGGACGGCGCCGCGCGCCGGGTCGAGCTGACCGCGGCCGAGTCGGCCCGGCTGTGCGCGCGCGGGTCGCTGCTCGGCTTCCTGTCCAACATCAGCACGATCGGCACCACCGGACGGGCCCTCCTCCAGAGCATCGAGGGGCCGGATGGCGTGATCCGCCACGTCCTGCACGCGCCGGGCATGCGCGTCGGGCGTCCCGACGGCGAGTCGCCCCAGGACCTGCTCGGCGCGTTCAGCAGCGCCGTCCTGGCCGCCAGCCCCTACAGCCGCGCCCTGGCCCAGGCCGTCGCCGACTACGGGCCGCCGCAGGGCGCCGAGCTGGCGCTGGTCGGGCACAGCGCGGGCGGGGCGGCGATCATGAACCTGGCCCAGGACCCCGCCTTCTGCGCCCGGCACACGGTCACGCACGCCGTCGCCGTCGGCTCGCCCGTCGACTTCAAACGCCCCGCCGACCCGCGCACCTGGGTGGCCAGCGTCACCAACCAGCACGACATCATCCCCACCCTCGACGGGCAGGGCGCCGGCACCTGCTTCGACCTGCACCCCGACTGGTACGTGGTGGACTACAGCGATTCCACCCACATGTTCCCGCAATGCCACAGCATCGAGCGCTACCTCGCCAACCTCACCGACGACCTGCCCGAGGCCCGCGACCTCATCGAGCAGCGGCTCGGCCCGTACCGGGGGCGGGTCGTGCGTTCCCAGGCGTACCTGCTGTTCGACCGTCCGCCCGCGCCGGAGCGGTCGCCCTTCCCGGCCGAGCCCGTCCATGCGGTCGACGGGCCCGAGGGGGCCGTCGAGCTGCCGATCCGGTGCCGCGACGGCGAGGCGCTCACGGCCTGCTTCGCCGTCTGCCCGGCGGCGGTGGCCGGGCTGCTGGCGGGCACGGGGCTAGGTCCCGTCGTACGGGTGGCGGGGCGGGCGCTGGTCGTCGTGCACGCCGCCCGGAACCGGCGCACCGGCGTGGGCGATTACGCGGAGCTGCAGGTGGGCGTCGTGGTGCCGGGGCCGTTCCGGTCGCCGGAGTCCGGCCTGCCGTGGTGGGGCTCCCGCCTGCCCGGCCTGCTGCGGGACGCGGACGCGCGCCGCTGCGGCGGCTTCCTCGTCGGCTCGGCGGTCGACAGCGCGGTCGTCCAGACCCTGGGCGCGCGGTTGTGGGGCGGCGAGACGTACCTGACGGCCCTGGAGCTGCGGCTCGGCGCGCGGTCCGCGCACCTCGCCGCCGACCGGATCCTCACCCTGCGCGGGCGGCTCGGTCCCGGCCTGCCGCTGAACGATCCCGGCCTGGTCGGCTATGCCCGTGAGGGCGGCGCGGTGCTGCGGTCCCGCGTCCGCGCGCGCGGGCGGGCCCGGCTGCACGCGGCACCGTCGCTGCGGCTGGCCGTCGAGCCGCGGTCGGCCCACCCGCTGGCCGATCGGCTGCGCGAGCTCGGCCTCGACGGCGCCCGCCCGCTGCTGTGCCTGTCGGCCACCACCCGCCGGACGCTCCGGGACGCCGCCGTCCCGGTGCCGACGGGCTGACGGAGGAGCCATGGCCGCCCGGATCGCCGCGATCGTCGCGCACGCCGAAGTCCTGCGCGCGGACGCCCGCGCCCTCGCCGCCTGTGCCGAGCGTCTGCGCGCCGTCGAGGCAGGTCTGAAGGCGGGCGACGGGACGCCTGCCTGGTTGCGCGCGGCGTTGACCGCCCATCTGGCGGCGTGCGTGACCGCCGCCGCCGACCTGGAGGCGTCCGCCCGCCACCTGCTGCGCTACGCGGCCAAGGCGGGCGCCGAGCATCCCGAGCACATGCGGCCCGGTTGCGACGAGCCCGGCCGGTAGCGGTGTCAGCCGTCCGCGCGCGGCTCCGGCTGCCGTCCCGGGTCGGGCGGGGCCGCCGCCCGCTCCCGCGCGGCCCGGGCTTCGGCGGCCTTGGCCCGCCCCTCGGCGCGTACCAGGTGGACGACGCCGGCGATGAAGGCTCCGCCGACCACGACAGGGGGCGCGAGAGCGGCCACGATCTCGTACACAGGGACACCTCTTTCCGGGCTGGTTGCCCAGGATATGGAGAACGCCTACGTCTTGGTGGCGCCGCTCACCCGCCCGCCAGGACGACCGCGGCCACGATCAGGGCCAGGACCAGGACCGCCACCACGCTGACGGCGAGGACGATCCTCGAATCGGTCGACATCTTCCGCCTCCCCGGACAGCGCCCGCCCGACCTCGGAGCGAAAACTTCTACACCACGTAGAACTTTTACCGCACGTCGGATGGGAAGCCAAGCCCGGGGACGGCCGCCCTGAGCGTGGGCGGCCTAGACGACGAGGCAGACCAGCGGCGCGATCAGCACCGCCAGCGGCCCGCTCAGCTGCAGGACGGCCGCCGAGTAGGCCGCCGCCGACACCCAGCGGGGCCGGCCGCGCCCGTCGAGCAGGCGCTCCAGCCGTTCCACCACACCGGCGTCGGCCAGGGCGAACGTGGCCGCCCCCGGCTCGGCGCCACCGCCCGCCATGCGGACCAGGGCACGCGCCAGAGGCAGCTCTCCGTGCACGCGGCGGGCGTGGTCGTCGGCGATCATCTCCAGCAGCACGGCCACCGCCTCGCGTGCCGTGCGCGCGGCGGGCAGCCACGAGAACGCGTGCGACAACGCCACGAACGGCAGCAGGGCCAGGTGGTGACGGCCGCGCGCGTGCGCCCGCTCGTGCTCCAGGACGGCTCGCAGCTCGGCCGGCGTCAGCGCGTCGAGGGTGCCCTGGCTCAGCACGATGCGCCGGCGTCTGCCCGGCACGCAGTAGGCCACCTGCCCGGCCACCGGCAGCACGTAGGCGTCGTAGGCCGGATGGTGATCGGCCACCACGTCGACCAGCAGGCGCTGCCGCCGCCGCTCGCGAAGGGTCTTGGCCGTGGCCCGCGCCGTGTGCACGGCCAGCCAGCTCAGCAGGCCCGCCGACCAGGCCAGGGCCAGCAGGTGCAGCGGGCCGAGACCGTCGAGCCCGTGGCCGCCGGCGATCTGCCGCAGCAGCGTGTGCATGCCGTGCGGGAACACCGCCGCCAGCGGCGCGACCGCGGCCACCAGGCCGAGGCCGACCGCGCCCAGGCCCGCCCCCAGCCCGATGGCCTGCCACAGCGCCAGAGCCGCCCGCGGGCAACGATATGACCAGGCGGCGCCGGCCAGAGCGCGGGCGACGCGGCCGCCCAGCGTCACCGGCAGCAGCGCCACCCCGGCGGCGACGAACCAGGCGATCACCGCGCCGGTCCGTCCTGCTCCTCCAGCGCGTCGCGCAGCGCCGCGGCCACCTCGGGCGTCACCGTGCCGACGAACCGCTGCACGGCCGCCACCACGTCGCCGGCCTCCGCCAGCGCCGCGCGCATGGCCTCGGCGACGAAGGCGTCCTTGCCCGCGGTGGCCTTGTAGAGGTGGGCCCGGCCGACGCGCTCGCGGGCGACCATGCCCTTGTTCGCCAGCCGCATCAGCACGGTCAGCACCGTCGTGACGGCGGGCTGGGAGGGCAGGCCGGCCGCGAGGTCGTGCGCGAACATGCCCTGAGGATGCCGCCACAGGGCTTCCATGATCGATCGCTCGAGATTGCCGAGTTGCATCCGCGCCTCCTCCCGAGTTCTACCGGAGGTAGAAGGCTACCGCGGACGCGGTCAGGAGTCCGTCCGGGCGGTCTCGGCGGGATGCGGGGCCGCCGATGAGTTTCGCGACCGCGGCGGGTCTGTCCCTGTGCATCGCAGGCTTACGACCGATCAGTGAGGGACCATGAGCGCGAACGCACTACCGCCCGTCGTCGACGCCGAGACCTGGCGGCTCCGGCTCGACGAGCTGCGGGCCAGGGAGAAGGCCGCCACCCGCGAGCTCGACGCCATCGCCGCCCAGCGCCGTCGCCTGCCGATGGTGCGGATGCCCGACTACGTCCTGGAGGGCGAGGACGGGCCGGTCCGGCTGGCGGACGTCTTCGAGGGCAGGCGGCAGCTGATCGTCTACAACCACATGTGGTCCCCGGGCAAGGAGTGGCAGTGCCCGGGATGCACGGGGTTCACCGCGCAGTTCACCCGCCTGGAGTTCCTGGACGGCTACGACGCGCGGTTCGTCGTCGTCACCCAGGGCCCGATCGAGGAGGCCCTGGCCTACAGGCGGCGGGTCGGCAACCGGATGACCTGGTACTCGACGGCCGGCAGCCCGTTCGGGGCCGACGTCGGCGCGCCGCCCGGCGCGGGCTTCGCCGTGAACGTGTTCCTGCGCGACGGCGACGCGGTGTACCGCACCTGGCACACCGACGGCCGGGGCACCGAGCAGCTCACGCACACCTTCGCGCTGATCGACCTGCTGCCGTACGGGCGGCAGGAGGAGTGGCAGGACTCCCCCGACGGCTGGCCGCGCTCGCCGGCCTACAGCGGCTGGCCCTCCTCCCAGGACGTCGCCCGGCGCTACGGGCCGGACCAACAGGTTTAGCGATCTTCGTGCATGTCAGGGGGAAGGACATGACGGACGACTTACAGCCCATGCCCGATGACTGGACGAGAGCACTGGCCGTCGTGGCCCATCCCGACGACATGGAGTTCGGCAGCGCCGGCGCCGTGGCCGCCTGGACCGGAGCCGGCAAGGAGGTCGGCTACCTCCTGCTCACCCGCGGCGAGGCGGGCATCGACTCGATGCCGCCGGACCAGGCGCGGAAGGTTCGGGAGGAGGAGCAGCAGGCGAGCGCCGCCATCGTCGGCGTCTCGTCGGTCGAGTTCCTCGACCATCCCGACGGCGGGATCGAGCACTCCCCCCGGCTCCGGCACGACCTGGTGGCGGCGTTGCGCCGGCACCGGCCCGAGCTGGTGATCACCTTCAACCACCACGACTTCACCTTCACCGGGAAGTGGAACAGCCCCGACCACCGCGTCACCGGCCGGGCCGTGCTGGACGCGGTCCTCGACGCGGGCAACCGCTGGATCCTGCCCGACGCCGGCGCCGAGCCGTGGGGCGGCGTCAAGTACGTGGCGATCGCCGGTTCCGTCCGGCCGACGCACGCGGTGGACGTGACCGGGTACCTGGACGCGGCGCTGGCCTCGGTCGAGGCGCACGCGGCGTACCTGTCGGCGCTGGGGGTGCCGCCGGGCGGGGCCCGGGTGCCGCTGGAGGGGTTCGTGAACGCCGCGGGGCAGCGGTTCGGCGGCCGTCCGGCGGTGCCGTTCGAGCTGATCTCCTGCTGAACGCCGCCCGGCCCGGCCCGCCGCGCGCGGACCGGGCCGGGGGCGGCTCGTCCGCCGTCAGTTGACCTCGTCGACGTACTCGGCCAGGCGTTCCTCGTCCACGACCAGGTACGGGTCCGAGGTGGGCAGGACCAGGCCGGCGTCCTTGAATCGTTTGAGGAAGAAGCCGACGCGCGACCGCGTGGTGCCGACCATGCCGGAGAGTTCTTCCTGGGTGATGCGTTCCTCAATGGCCCGCACATTCGGGGCACGGCGCTTACCGATCTTTCTGGATAAGCGCAGCAGAACGGAGGCCAGGCGCTGTTCGCTGTCCATCGTGACCATTGTCGCGATCACTTCCTGCTGTTCCCGCAGGCGTAGTGCGAGATAGTCGATGAATCCGTCCATGAGTTCGTTCTCGGCCATGGCGGCGCGGAAGCGGGCGGCCGGGATGCGGCGGACCCAGGTGGTCCGCATGGCGGTGGCCGTCTCGCTGCGCTCGGCCCCGAGCAGGGAGGACTCGCCGAAGATGTCGCCGGCGGTGAAGATCGAGAGCAGGCATTCCTTGCCGCAGCGCGCGTACATCTGGGTCTTGATCTGGCCGCTCTCGATCACGTAGATGTTGCTGTCGCGCTGGCCGCAGTTGTAGATGTTGGCGCGTCTCGGCACCCTGATCGAGCAGGCGCCCGACGTTTCCTGCGAGATGAAGGAGCGGAGCCCGGCTCTCAGTTGCGCAGCGTCGGATGGCTTCATTTACCCCGCCCCTCGGAATTCATTTCATGTTGTCGTTGCCCCTACCCATCAATCGACTGATTAACAAGCCGCCCCATAATTCTCTGATATGTCCGGAGAATTGCCTGGAAGCGGATTTCGGCTCTTATCGGGCCGCTGCTGAGTCAATAAAGTCCCGGGCCATATCCATCAACTCCGGGTCACCCTTGAACAGCGATATGTGGTCGCCGTGCGCCCGCAGATGCAGGACGGCGTCCGGCAGCGCCGCCGCCACCGCCTTCGACCCCGCCGGGTGGGCGGTCTCGTCGTCATGACTGGACACCACCAGGACGGGCCGGTCGATCCCGGCCAGCCAGGGGCTCACGTCCGTCGTCATGATCTCGCCGTTCAGGCGGCAGTAGCGGTGCAGCAGCTCGGGCGTCGCGTACGGGTAGACCACCAGGTGCGCCAGGTCGGGTGGCACCGAGGAGAGCATCGTCTGGCAGAGCACGGGATGGATGGCGGCGGCCCGGTCGGGGCCGGTCGCGGCCATCTCCATGAGCGCCACCAGGTTCTGCTGGTGGTGGGTCCGGTCGGCGCCCTTCACGGCGGCGAAGTCGCCGTGCCAGAGGCTGAGGGAATCGACGCGGTCCGGGTCGAGGTGCGCGGCGGCCAGGCCGATGACGGCTCCGCCGCACAGGCACATCAGATGCGCGCGCCGGACCCCGAAATGGTCCATGACCGCGAAAAGGTCACCGGCCTGCGCCGTCACCCCCACGTCCGGCGGCTGCGCCGAGGGGTCCTGCCCGAACAGCGCGCGGGTCTCCCAGGTGAGGACGTGATGGGTGCGGGACAGGAAGCGCATCCACTGCTCGCACAGGCGGGCCGGCATGCCGCAGGCGGCCACGATCACGACGGCCGGGGCCTGCGGGTCGCCGGCCGCGTAGGCGGGCAGCGGCGGGCCTCCGTCCGCCGGCGCGACCTCCTCGCGCACGCACAACCCTTCGAAGCCGTCCCGCGCCGCGCCGTCCACGACCTCGTCGACGACGGCCGGCGGCAGGTCCTCGCCCATGCCGTCGCGGAGCGCGAGATGGTCGCTGACCAGGCGTTCGAAGGTGTCGAGCGAGGAGTGGTCGGTCAGTGCGAACTCCGGTGCGCCCAGCCGTCGGGTCACACGGCCCAGGAGGGAGGCGAGGCCGGGCGGGCCGGCCAGGCGCACCGGATGCCGCAGGACGTCCACCAGCGGCCGCGTGTCCTGCACGGCCCGGGTCAGACGTCTCAGTTCGGCGGCCACGAGATGATCACCGCATTCCGTGGGTGGCGGGAGGGCGCGCGGGTCGCCGCGCGCCATGGGCGGGGAGAGGCCGGGTGGCGGGAGGACCCGCGGGTCGCCGCGCGCCGTGGGATCGGAGAGGTCACGGCGGGCCTCATCGGGTGGTGAAGGGATGGCCGGTGGTGGTGGCCGTGGCGATCCGGTTGTTGGGGTTGGTGTTCTGGCCGGTGACCAGGACGGCGCCGTACCGGTCGAGGCTGACCCGGCCGCCGTACTCCTCGATCTCGTCGGTGTCCGGGTAGACGTCCACCTTGGTCGGGACGTACCGGGCCGCGAACCCCAGGCGCATCTCGTCGGTCAGGCCCCGGTGCGGCAGCGAGGCGTGCATGAGCGTCGACCAGAACAGGATGGCCTCCCCCGGCCTCATCACCATGGAGACGGCCTGGGACTCGTCGGGCTTCCAGTCGGGGTCGATCTGCAGGTCGCGGTAGTCGTAGCCGAAGAAGCCGCGCCGGACGCCGTCCTTGTCCTCCTGGTTGATCTTGTTGGGGTCGTAGTGCATGCGCTTGGTCTCGTCGTAGAACATCGTCTCGTGGGTGCCGGGGATGAACTGCAGGCACCCGGTGTCCTCGTTCGCCTCGGTGAAGGCGGTCCAGACGGTGATCGTGCCGCCGAACTCCTCCGCCTGCGGCCAGACGATCTGCGGCTTGCCGGAGGCGTTGGCGAAGGTGTCGGCCTGGTGCCAGTCGGTGCCCTCGTCCCCGGGGTACTTGGGGAAGAACTCGGTGCGCCAGCAGAGCACGTCCGGGCCGAGCACGCTGACCACGCGGTCCACGATCTGCGGCCGGCTGATGTGGTCGGCCAGGAAGGCCGAGTCCAGGTGCCGGTCGTAGTTGGAGATGTTGGTGTTGCCCGAGGAGGCGGCGTCGTCGCGGTAGACGGCGTTGCTGCGGTCCATGAGACGCATGCGCTCGCGCCGCCAGTTCTGGCGCATCTCGTCGATCTCGTAGACCTTGAACGGGCCGAAGTAGCCCTGGGTGTGGAAGCTCCTCAGCTCCTCGGGGGTCATCGAGTGCTCGCCCCGGACGGTGGTCTCGTGCATGGTCTATCCCCTCACGGTCAGTCGTTCCTCGACGCAGGAGGCCAGGGAGGCGACCGACGCCTCCTCCTCCAGCTCGCGTCCCGTCAGCTCCAGCCCGAAGCGCTCGTTCACCTGGGCGATGATGCGGGTCATCGCCAGCGAGGTCGCCCCCAGGTCGAACAGGTCCACCTGGGGTGGCACCTCGTCGCGTTCGAGCACGTCCTCGGCGATGCGCTGCACGACCTTGGCGGCCGACGATGCCTGCGCGGACCTGGCCAGAGCGGCGCGGTCCGCCTTTCCCTGCGGCGTCATGGGGATCTCCGACACGATGTGGTAGGTGGACGGGCGGGCGTGCGCCGGCAACCGGCTCGCGGCCCGCTCGGTGAGCTGGTCGATCAGGTCCGGGCCCGGATCGCCGTCCGGCACGACGAAGGCCAGCAGCCGGACGTCGCCCTCGCCGTAGTCACGGTGGGCCACCACCGCGTGAGCGACCCGCGGATGGTCCAGGAGGCACAGCTCGATCTCCCTGGGCTCCAGGCGGAACCCGCGGACCTTGATCTGGTCGTCGGACCGCCCGAGGTAGGCGTACTCGCCGCCGGGCAGGCGGGTGACGACGTCGCCGGAGTCGTAGCGGCGGCCGCCGTCCGGCGCGACCGTGAACCGCTCGGCGGTCAGCTCGGGCCGGTCGAGGTAGCCGCGGGCGAGCCCGGGGCCCGAGACGTGCAGGTTCCCGGTGGCGGCCGGGCGTCCGTGCTCGTCGAGCACGTCGAGGCGCAGGTCCGGGATGGGCACGCCGATCGGGCTCAGCTCGGGGTGGTCGAGGTCGGCCGCGCGGACGCGGCGGTAGGTCACGTGGACGGTGGTCTCGGTGATGCCGTACATGTTGACGAGCTGGGGGCTGTCGTCGCCGTAGCGGTCGATCCACGGGGCCAGCAGGTCGACGTCCAGCCGCTCGCCGCCGAAGACGATCCGGCGCAGCCGGTACGGCGAGGGCTCCTCCTGCCGGGCGTCGGCCGCCACCAGGTGGCGGAACGCGGACGGCGTCTGGTTCAGCACGGTGACGCCCTCCGCCACCAGCAGCCGGCGCAGCGACTCGGGCGACCTGGCCACCTCGGCCGGGACGATCACCAGCCGGCCGCCGTACAACAGCGCGCCCCACAGCTCCCACACCGAGAAGTCGAAGCTGACGGAGTGGAAGAGCGTCCAGACGTCGTCGTCGCCGAAGCCGAACCACTGCTCGGTCCGCTCCAGCAGGCGCACGACGTTGCGGTGCTCGACCAGCACCCCCTTGGGCGCGCCGGTCGAGCCCGAGGTGTAGATGACGTAGGCCAGGTCGTCGTCGCGGGCCGTGGCCGCGGGGCGTCCCTCGGGCGGTTCGGCGTCGGCGAGCACGACCTCGCCGGGCAGGACGCCGCCGAGCCGGCCGGCCACCCCGGACGTCGTGACGACCGTGCGGACCCCGCTGTCCTCCAGCAGGTACGCGATCCGCCCCGCCGGGTAGCCGGGGTCGATCGGCACGTACGCGCCGCCCGCCTTGAGTATCGCGAGCAGCCCGGCCACCAGGTCGATGCCGCGGTCCGCGCACAGCCCCACCAGCACGCCGGGGCCGGTCCCCGCGGCCTGCAACAGGCAGGCCAGCCGGTCGGCCCGGGCGTCCAGGTCTCCGTAGGTGATCTCCTCGGCGCCGCAGGTCACGGCGATCCGGTCGGGGGCCTTCGCGGCGCGCTCGGCGAAGATCTCGTGCAGGCAGCGGCCGGTCATGTCGCGTACATCCCCCAGTGGTGCGGGGTGAGCCCGGTGTCGGTCATGCTGCCGGGCACGAACATCCTGGCCCAGGTGCCGCCGCCGCGCTCGGGCGCGATGCGCTGCTGGAAGTACAGGTCCCGCACCTTCTCGTCCTTCACGTGCAGCGCCAGGACCTTGTAGTAGGTGCTCAGCGACTTCATGTGGATCAGCCAGTGGATGCGGTCGGCCGCGCCGAAGGCCTCCTCGTAGACGAAGACGGTGGCCTCGCCGGGCAGGTTCTCGTTGATGGACTCGGCGGCCTCGCGGGCGAACGTGCGCCCCTCGGACCGGAAGTCGTAGTCGAGCTGGGCGGTCCGGTGCAGCAGCAGGCCGCAGTTGCCCGAGTGGACGAGCTGCTCGTAGGGCTGCGGCACCTGCTCGCGGGCGCCGGGCAGCCCGGTGATCTCGCCCTGCTGCAGGTAGACCGTGGACTGCTTCTCGCGCTCGCCGTCGACCGCGGTCCCGTACATGCCCCAGAACTGCGGGAGCAGCACGGTCTCGGTCATGCTGCCGTCGACGAAGATCTCGTCCCAGCCGCTGTCGGCGGTGTTGTCGCGGTACTCGCCGTCGGAGGTGCCCATGTGCACCATCTGCTCGTAGGCGTGCAGCGAGCTGAGGTGGATCAGCCAGTGCAGCCGGTCCTTGGTCCCGAACGTCTCCTCGTACAGAAAGACGCTGGCGACTCCCACCTGCTTGGCGGTCACCATCTCGGCCATCATGCGGGCGAACTTGCGCCCCTTGGCGTGGGAGCCGTTCCTGACCTGCGCGGTCCGCTCGACGATCACGCCGGCCGTGGCCGAGTTGATCAGATCCGCCGCGGGCACCGAGGTCTGCTGCTCGGCCGGCGGGATGACGGGATTCGGGTTGGTCATCGTTCCACTCCGTCTGTCGGCTTGTTCGTCACGCTAATGAGGGCCCGCCGTGCTGCCTGCTCAATAGTGAGCAGGGGCTTCACAGCGGGATGTTGGTGTGGTCGCCGCGCAGCGGCACGGCCTTGAGCAGGGCCTCGGCGAGCCGCCGCCGGGTGCCGGCGGGCTCGATCACCTCGTCCACGACGCCGATCTCCACGGCCTTGCCGACGCCGCCGGCCTCGCGCTCGTGCTCGGCGACGAGCCGGCGGCGCAGCTCCTCGCGCCCGTCCTGCGGGCCGTCGCGCAGCTTCCTGCGGTGCAGGATGTCCACGGCGGCCTCGGCGCCCATGACGGCCACCTCGGCGGTGGGCCAGGCATAGACCGCCGAGGCGCCCAGGGCGCGGGAGTTCATGGCGACGTACGCGCCGCCGTAGGACTTGCGCAGCACGAGCGTCACCCGGGGCACGACGGCCTCGGCGAAGGCGTGCAGCAGCTTGGCGCCGCGCCGGACCACGCCGTCCCACTCCTGCCGGACGCCGGGCAGGTAGCCGGGCACGTCCACGAGCACGACGAGCGGCACGCCGAGCGAGTCGCACATGCGGACGAACCGCGCGGCCTTCTCGGCCGCCGCCGCGTCGAGGCAGCCCCCCTTGCGCAGGGGGTTGTTGGCGATGACGCCGACGGTCCTGCCGGTCAGCCGGCCGAGCGTGGTGACGAGGTTGGGCGCCCACTTCGGGTGCAGCTCCTCGCCGGGGCCGTCGAGCAGCCGGGCGACGACGGGATGCACGTCGTAGGCGCGCTTGGCGCGTTCGGGGAGCAGGCCGCCGAGCTCGGGGTCGTCGCGGGCCTCCCAGGGGCGCAGCTCGCCCTGGCCGCCGAGCAGGGTGGTGATCCGGCGGGCGGCGCCGACGGCGCCCTCGTCGTCCGGGGCGGTGAGGTGGGCCAGGCCGCTGCGCCTGCTGTGCGGGTCGGGGCCGCCGAGCCGCTCCATGTCGACGTCCTCGCCGGTGACCTTGCGGACGACGTCCGGGCCGGTGACGAAGACGCGCCCGCTCTCGCTCATGATCACCACGTCGGTGAGCGCCGGGCCGTAGGCCGCGCCGCCGGCGGCCGGGCCGAGCACGACGGAGATCTGCGGGACGGCGCCGGAGGCCCGGACCATCGCGGCGAACACCTGGCCGACGCCGTCGAGCGCGGTGACGCCCTCCCCCAGCCGGGCGCCGCCGGAGTGCCAGAGGCCGACGACCGGCGCCCGCTCCCGGACGCCGAGGTCGATGGCCCGGACGATGCAGGCGCAGCCCTCGGCGCCCATCGCGCCGCCCATCCGGCCGGGGTCGGTGGCGTAGGCGACGGCCGGTACGCCGCCGATGCCACCCCGGGCGGCGAGCACGCCGCAGCCGTCGTCGCCGGGCAGCGGCCGGACGGTCCCCGGGTCGAAGAGCGCGCGGACCCGGTCCCGCGGGTCGCGGTTCATCCCCAGGTCACCGGGAGGGCGTGCACGCCGTACACGAACATGTCGGAGCGGAAGGGCACCTCCTCCAGCGGCACCGCGAGGCGCAGCCCCGGGAGCCGGGCGAACAGCGTGGACCAGGCGATCTCCAGCTGGGCGCGGGCCAGGAGCTGGCCCATGCACTGGTGGATGCCGAAGCCGAAGGACAGGTGCTCCTGCCGCTCGGCGAGGTCGCCGAAGCGGCCGAAGTCCAGCCGGTCGGGGTCGGCCCACACCTCCTCGTCGCGGTTGGCCGCGGCCAGCACGACGACCACGCCCTCGCCCTTCCTGATCAGCCGGCCGCCGACCTCGACGTCGTCGGTGGCCGCGCGGCGGGCGCCGTAGTCGATGACGGTCTGGTGCCGGATGATCTCCTCGATGGCGGCGGGCAGCGCCTCGGGACGTTCGCGCAGCTCGGCCAGGCGTTCGGGGTTCTCCAGCAGCGCCAACGGTGCCCACGCCGATCTGGTTGGCGATGGTCTCGTAGCCGGCCACCATCAGCAGCGTGGCGATGCCGACGACCTCCTCCCGGCTGACCTTGGCCGCCTCGCGGTGGGCGCCGAGCCGGCTGAGCAGGTCGTCGGCGGGCCGCTGCTCGCGTTCGGCGACCAGCCGCTCCAGGTAGTGGCGCAGGTCCTCGCGGACCTTCATGCGCTGCTCGGGCTCCACGTTGCGGTCGCCGATGACCTTGGTGGTCTCGTGGAAGTAGTCGCGGTCCTCGTACGGCACCCCGAGCAACTCGGTGATGACCTGGGACGGCAGCGGCAGGGCCAGCGTCTGGACCAGGTCGGCCGGCGGGCCCTGGGCGGCCATCTCGTCGACGAGCGACCCGGTGATGCGCTGGATGGCCGGGCGCAGCGCCTCGACCCGCCTGCGGTTGAACTCCGGCAGCAGCAGGCGGCGCAGCCGCGAGTGGTCGGGCGGGTCCATCCTGATGAAGGTGCCCGGCCCCGGAGGCTGCGAGGTGAGCCGGGCCGGGAAGCCGGGGGTGGCGAAGTCGGAGCTGAACCGGGCGTCGCCGAGCACGGCGCGGGCGTCCTCGTACCGCGTCACCAGCCAGACATCGCTCCCGTCGAAGTCCAGCCGGACGCGCGTGATGGGCCGCCCCGCCTGCAGGTCCCGGTATTCGGACGGCGGATCCAACGGGCACGTCCTGGGGATGGGGTAGGAGTCCATGCCAGCAGCCTCGCCCGCCCGCCCGTCCGCGTCTGCTCAACTGTGAGCAGGCCCGCGCGACCAGGCCGGTGCGAGCGGGCATGCCGAGCTGGCATGGCGAGCGGGCATGGCGATGGCGGGGCCGCGCACGGCCCCGCCACCCGGTGCACCGGGGTCACGCCCTGGCGGCACGCCCCTGGTTGGGCGCGGCCTGCTGGTCGGCCTTGCCCGCCTTAGACCGGCCCATGGACATGTCGCGCAGCGGGACCTCCTTCAGGAAGAGGCTGGCCACCAGGCCGATGCCGACCGCGATCGCGCAGGCGAGGAACAGGTCGCCCAGCGCGTCGGCGAGCACCGCCGGCGCGACGCCCTCGCCGCCCTGGCCGGCGACGCCGAGCCGGGACGACATGATCGAGCCGAGGATCGCCAGCGAGACCGGCCCGGCGATCATCCGCCAGAACTGGATCTGGCTGGTGCCGACGCCCACCTGCTCCATCGGGATCGCGCTCTGCGTGACGGCCGTGGCCATCGGGAACGCGATGCCGATGCCGATGCCGATGAGCACCATGGCGACGATCGGCAGGCCCTGGCCGCTGTCCGGCCCGACGGCCGACAGGATCAGCAGCCCGGCGACGATGGCGGCCATGGCGAACACGCCGAGCAGCCGGTAGCGCGGCATGGCCGTCATGGCCTTGCCGGCGATCGGGGCCATGAGCATCAGGCCGAGCATCATCGGGATCAGCAACGTGCCGGAGTGGGTCGCGCTCACGCCGAGCACGCCCTGGTAGAGCAGCGGCACGTAGAAGGCCGTGCCCATCATGGCGAACGCGGAGAAGAAGGCCACCACGGCCATGACGGACACCTGGTTGCTCCGGAACAGCGCGAACGGCACCAGCGGGTTCTTGGCCACCCGCGTCTCGACGAAGTAGAACGCCACCAGCAGCACGGCGCCGCCGATCAGCAGCGCGAGCACCTCGGGCGAGGTCCAGGCGTGCCGGTCGCCGGTGAGCGTGAGCCCGATCAGGATCGGGACGAGCCCGGCCACGAGCGTGACGACGCCGGCGAAGTCGATGTCGCGCCAGCTCGCGCCGCTGCGCACGAACGGGACGCCGATGAGCACGGCGGCGATCGCGAGCAGCCCGATGGGCACGTTGACGTAGAAGACCCAGCGCCAGCTCCAGCTGTCGGTGATGAACCCGCCGAGCGGCGGCCCGATCACCATGCTGAGGCCGGAGAAGCCGAAGAAGACGCCCTGCATCTGGGTGCGGCGCTCCGGCGTGTAGATGTCGGCGAGCAGCGTGAAGACGTTGGCCATCAGCACGCCGCCGAACAGCCCCGCCAGCCCTCGCGCGCCGACGAGCTGGGGCATCGTCTGGGCCGCGCCGCACAACCACGACGCCACCAGGAAGCCCGCCAGGCCGACGAGCAGCACCGGTTTGCGGCCGAACATGTCGCCGAGCTTGCCGGCGATCGGCACGACGACGGCGGCCGCTACGGCGTAGGAGACCCCCACCCACGCGTACAGCGACAGGCCGTGCAGGTCGGCGGCGATCCGGGGCATCGCCGCCCCCACCACCGAGACGTCGATCGACGCCAGCGCGAGGGCCAGGAGTGCGCCGATGGTGGCGAACAGCTGGCCGCGCGTACTCGAACCGGTTTGGTTCATGTCATCGCCTCCCTTGTTCTTGGCAGCCGTCCCACTTCTTCGCGGACCCATGCCGACTCCAGCCCACACGAAAGCGCCCTGCCGGTCTGCTCAACACTGAGCATCCGGGGAGCGCTCGGCTTCCTACCATCGGCCGCATGACGACGAACCCGGCAGAACTGGTCAGCGCCCGAGCGGGCGATCATGTGGCACTCGTCGTGGACGGCGAGCGCGAGCTGCGGGTGGCCGACTGGACCGCCCGGTCGGAGGAGCTGGCCGCGCGGCTGGCCCCGGTCAGGACGGCGCTGCGGCACGACGACTGGATCGGGCACGCCGTCGCCGCCGTCGCCGTGCACCTGGCCGGCGGCACCGTGCTCGGGCTGCCGCCCGCGCTGCCGGAGGAGGAGGCCCGCGCCCGCATGGCCGAGTGCGGGGTGGGCCAGGTGCTGCCCGGCCCCTTGGGCGACGCGGCGGGCACCCGGGACGACGACGTCGCCGAGATCCTCTACACCTCGGGCACGACCGGCCGTCCCAAGGCCGTGGCCGTCCCGGTCGCCAACCTCACCTACGGCCACGAGGGCCGCGGGAAGCTGTTCACCGGCGTGGACGGGGTGCTGGCCGCCGTCCCGCTGGGCACGAACGCCGGGCACAGCGCGCTGATGACGGCGATGACCGCCCCGGCGACCACGCACGTGCTGACCGATCTCGGGCCGGAGAACGTGGCCCGCATGCTGGAGAAGCTGCGGGTGCCGATGGCGATCGTCCCGCCGTCCACCGCGACCCGGATGGTGGCGCACGGGTGGCACGAGCGGTACGACCTGTCCGGCCTGCGGGCGCTCATGCTGGGCTCGGCGCCGGTGCCGATGGCCACGGTGGCCCGGCTCATGGAGGCGCTGCCGGGCGTGCGGATCGTCATCGGCTACGGCTCGACGGAGTCGGCCCCCGCCTTCGTGCACCGCCCGGTGGAGACGCCGCCCACGCAGGAGGACGAGGGGCTGCTGGGCAGCCCGAGCGCGGGCACCGAGGTGAAGGTCACCGACGCGGGCGAGATCTGCCTGCGCTCGGCCGCCCCGCGCCGCTACTACCTGACCGACGCCGCCGCCGACGAGCGCACCTTCCGCGACGGCTGGACCCACATGGGCGACCTGGGCGAGCTGGACGGGGAGGGCCGGCTGCGCTTCTTCGACCGCGCCGCCGACGTCATCACCGCCGGCGGGCGCCGGATCTCCTCGCTGCGGGTCGAGCACGCCCTGCACTGGCATCCCGAGGTGGTCGAGGCCGCCGCGGTCCAGGGGCCGCGGGGCGTCACGGCGACCGTCGTGCTCCGCTCGCCCGTGCCCGAGGACGAGCTGCGCGCCTTCGCCGCCGACCGGCTGGACCCGGCCGAGCGGCCGGCGCGGTACGTGGTCGCGAAGTCGCTGCCGCGCGGGCCGATCGGCAAGACGCTCAAGCGCGAGCTGGCGGGCTAACCGGCGGTGGCCAGCTCGTGCAGCTTGCAGACGGTCTTCCAGTTGCGGGCGGTGGCGGTGACGCCGAGCTTCTTCTCCCAGAAGGAGTAGGACAGTTTGGTGTTGCGCACCCCGTCGGGGCACCAGACGTAGATCTCCTTGCCGACGTGCTTGAACACGTCGGGCTTGAAGGCGTCGGGGTCGAGCGCCTTGATCGGCCCGGCGTCGGGCTTCTCCGACAGGAACGTGACGAGGTGCAGGGCGTCGTCGGCGGCGACGTCCCCGAGCGGGTTGGCCTTGAGGATCTCGCCCAGCTCGGTGCCCGTCCTGGCCAGGACGGGCACCGGGACGCCGAGGTCGCGGGCGAGCGCGGCCTCGATCTCGGCCGCCGCCTTGTCGGGGCTCTTCCCGCTGGTGTAGACGACGTTGCCGCTCTGCAGGTGCGTCTTGACGTCCTCGAAGCCGAGGCCCGCCAGCAGTTCGCGGAGCTCGGCCATGCTCACCATGTTCCGGCCGCCGACGTTCACTCCGCGCAGCAGCGCCACCTGCCTGGACATGTCGCTCAACCCCTTCTGCCCGCCACCGCCTGGGGACGGAACTGCCTGATGCGCTCGACCAGATACGCCGCGTCGTCCTTTACCCACCAGATGAGCGCCGAACCGTAGGAGTGCTGGCACTGCATGCCGAGGACGTAGAGGCCGGGGGCCGCGGTCACGCCGCGGTCCTGCGTGATGCCGCCGCCGTCGTCCTGGATGGGGGCGTGCACCCAGGAGTAGTCGTAGCGGAAGCCGGTCGCCCAGACGACGGCGTCGACGTCGGCCGAGCGGCCGTCCTCGAAGCGCATCGTGCGGCCCTCGGCGTCGACCGTACGGCCCACGAGCTCGAAGCGGTGCCGCTTGGCCAGCTTCTTCAGGCTCGGCCCGACCAGGATCGTCTTCTTGTGCAGCCGGTCGCGCTCGCCCATCAGCGGCTTGGCGATCAGCCCGAACTTGTCGCCCCACCAGTGCAGGCCCTTGCCCAGGAACCGGCGGCCGAAGTGCGGCAGCGGCGAGCCCTGCGACAGCAGCACGCGGCGGCCGGCGGCGGCCAGCTCGGGCGCGATCTGCGCGCCGGAGTTCGCGGCGCCGACCACGACGACGGTCCCGCCCGGCACCTGGGACGGGTTGCGGTAGCGGCCGGTGTGCACCTGGTGGACCTCGGGGTCCAGCCTGCCCGCGAGCTCCGGCAGCTTCGGCACCCGGTAGGCGCCGGTCGCGATGATCACCTGCGGCGCCTCGTACGTGCCCTTCGTGGTCTCCAGCCGGTAGCCGCCCTCGATCGGCTCCAGGGAGGTGACGCGGGTGCCGAGCCTGACCGGCAGGTCGAACTCCTTGCCGTACGCCTCGACGTAGTCGGCCATCTCCTCCTTGGTGGGGAAGCGGTTCTTCCCGCCGGGGAAGCGCAGGCCGGGCAGGGCACAGTACTCGGCGATCGTGAACAGCTCCAGGGAGTCCCAGCGCTGCCGCCACGCCTCGCCGAGCCGGGCTTCCTCGTCGAGGATGACGAAGGGGATGCCGGCCTGTTTCAGGTAGTAGCCCGCGACGAGCCCGCTCTGGCCGCCACCGACGACGATCACTTCAGTGTCCATGCGGCCATCGTCGCGCGCGGGCGCGAGGCGGTCTGCTCAACACTGAGCAGTTCCTGACATGCGAGTACGCGGAGCCCCCGGCCCCGCGTACCCGACTGCGTGCAGCGCCTACTTGAGGTTGAAGTTGAGGGTGACCTCCGCCGAACCGTCCGTCTTGGAGACGTACCCTCCCTTGCCGCTCAGCCCCTTCAGCTCCTCCGTGCCGGAGTTCGGCACGACGGACCAGTCGGCCTTGGCCACGCCGCCGTCGAAGGTGCCCGTCGCCTGCAGCACGAAGGAGCCCTTCTTGCCGCGGACGCTCCCGACGACCTTCTGCAGGCCGACGAAGCTGGCCTCGGTGTCGCTGGCGTAGGCCATCAGGTACTCGGCCTGCCCCTCGCCTTCGATGTCGCCGGTCCAGGCGTTGGTGACGTGGGCCTGAGTGAGCTTGGGCTGGCCCTTCTTCTCCTCGTAGGGCTTCTCGTCCCAACCGGTGATCTGGTACGAGCCCTTACCTTGGGTCGTCATGTCAGCTCCCTTTTTGCTCTCTTTTTCGCTACCCCTGACCCTGGGCGCTATGCGTCGGCCGTCGGTCAACGCTCGCGTCCGAGGACGATGCAGGTGTTGAAGCCGCCGAACCCGAAGCTGTTGGACAGCGCGTAGCGGATGTCGGCGGCCCGCAGCCTGCCGGGTGCGAGCCGGCAGTCGCGGTTGATCGGATGGCGCAGGTTCAGGTTGGGATGGACGAAGCCGCGGCGCATCTGCACCACGGTCGCGATCGCCTCCACCACGCCGGCCGCGCACATGCAGTGGCCGATCAGCCCCTTGGTGGAGTTGACCCACGGCCGGCCGAAGCTGTCGCCCAGCGCCCTGCGCAGCGCGGCCAGCTCGGCCACGTCGCCGCTGGGCGTCGCCGTGGCGTGGGCGTTGACGTAGTCGATGTCGCGCGGCCCGACGCCCGCGTTGGCCATGGCGTTGACCATCACCTTGGCCTCGCCCTCCTCGCGCGGGTCGGGCAGGCTGTTGGCGTCCAGCTTCAGGTCGTAGCCGCACAGCTCGGCCAGCGCCGTCGCGCCGCGGGCGGCGGCCGAGCGGGCGCTCTCCAGCACGACGCAGCCGGCGCCCTGGCCGGGCACGAACCCCTCGTGGTCCTCGTCGAACGGCCGGCACCTGGCCTGCTGCGGCTCCTCGACGCCGGCGACCGCCCCGAGCGTGGCCAGGCCGCGCTTCTCCATCGGCGACAGGTCGGTCATGGCGCCCACCACCAGGCAGACGTCCACCGCGCCCGACTCCACCAGCCGGCTGCCGTTGATGATCCCGACGTTCCCGCTGGCCGAGGCGCCGCCCACGGTGTAGCCCTCGCCCCTGATGCCGAACACCTGGCTGAGCGTGCCCACCCGGTCGGTGTCCATGAAGTGCAGCGCGAACCTGGCCGGCAGGTGGGCGGGGTTGTCCTCGTACTTGGGGTGCAGGTCGTGGGCGTAGCCGGAGCTGAGGTTGTGCCCGGCCACGACCAGGCCCATCCGCTCGGGGTCGGCCCGCGCCTCGTGCAGCCCCGCCTGCTCGTACGCCTGCATGGCGGCGACCAGGTCCATCTGCAGCGGCTCCGGTGAGCGGTTGGCCGCCCTCAGCGCGCTGCGCACGATCTCCTCGGGCAGGCGGCGCCGGGCCGCCACCGCCTCCCGGAAGCGGAAGCCCTTGACCAGGGCGGCCAGGCGCGGCCCGCCGTCGCCGGGGTCGGGCACCGGCCCGATCCCGCACCGTCCGGCCCGCAACGCCCTGGTGAACGACGGGACGGTGGAGGCGATCGAGCAGACGATGCCCATGCCGGTGACGACGACCTTCATGAATGCCTCGCCAGCAGGTCGACCAGGGACCGGATGTCGTGCACCTCCTGGAACTCCGACACCGGCACGGTCAGCCCGAGGTCCTCCATGCTCATGGTGACCACGTCGGCCCGGTCGACGCTGTTCGCGCCCAGGTCGGTCAGGGTGCCCTCGGTCGTCACGTCGCCGGGCCGCAGGTCCGGCAGCACCTTCAGGACGTTCTGCTTGACGGTCTCGAAAATCTCTGTGTCGGTCATGGTGCCAGCCATTCGTAGGTTCGGTGGTAGTCCTTCGTCCCGGTGTTCACCAGGAGGTCCCGGTCGAAGCGGGCGCGGCTGAGCAGGTGCTCGTACGCGCCCACGTCGACCTGCCTGTCCCGCTCCGGCACGAGGCAGGTCAGGGTCTCGGGCAGCAGCGCCGCGTACTCGTCGAAGGCGAGCTCGCAGCGGCCGTCCAGGTGCTCGCCGATCCGCATCGCGGCCAGCGTGCTCGCCGACTCCTCGTCGACCAGGCCGCTGAAGAACTCCGAGGAGCAGCCGGAGCCGTAGGAGTAGAGGCCGACCCGGGCCGGGCCGTCCAGGGTGGCGTGGTCGATCAGGCTGGCCAGCGCCAGGTAGACCGAGCCGGAGCAGAGGTTGCCCACCCGTCTGGGGTAGGCGAGCGAGGGCAGCACCCGCCGCTCGAAGTCCTCCTCGACCGACGCCGTGCCGCCGCCCGACTCGCGCATCAGCTTGCGGTGCGCGGCCTTGACCATCCCGGCGAACGGGGTGTGCATGGCCAGGTGGTCGAAGGTGGTGGCGAAGTCTGCGTCCTCGACCCTGGACCGGTAGCCGGCCAGGCAGCTGGTCAGGCAGTCGAGGTAGGCGAACAGCGAGCGGTCGGAGTCGGCGATGTCGAACGTCGGCCCCGGCCGCGCCGAGTCCATCGTCTCGTAACTGTGGTTGCCGAACGCCCCCAGATCCAGGTCCAGGACGCGCGGCCGGTCGCTGATCAGCACGGCCGCCGCCCCGGCGCCCATGGCGGGCTCGGCGTAGGCGGCGCGCTCGTCCACCAGCGCCACGTCCGTCGCGATCACCAGCGCCTTCGCGCCGGGCGACACGCCCGAGGCGACGTACGCGGCGGCGAGCTGGACGGCCGCCGTGGCCGCGTAGCACGCCTGCTTGACCTCCACGACCCGGCAACTCCGCGGCAGCCCCAGGTACTCGTGCACGTAGGAGGCCACCGACTTGCTGTAGTCAAGGCCGGACTCGGTGGAGGTGATCAGGATCTCGATCCGGTCGTCGCCGGCGATCGGCCGGGCGGCGTTGACCGCGTTGGTCACCGGGTCCTCGAAGGGCAGGCCGACCGAGCGGTTGCGCATCATCAGGTTGCCCAGGCGCTCGGCGTCGAGCCCGCGCCCCTCGAACAGCTCCGGCACCGGGATCTGGGCCAGGCCGCAGTAGACGTTGAGTGCCTCGATTCCGACGTTCACCTCACACGCTCCCACAGGAAGTCGACCAGGGCGTCGATGCTGGGCACGCCGCCGAAGGAGGACAGCGGCTCGCGCACGCCGAGCCGGTCGAGCACGGCCAGGATGATCTCGACCCGGTCCACGGAGTCCGCGCCCAGGTCCTTCAGGTGCGCCCGGCCGTCGATCTCGACGCCGGGCAGGATCTCGTCGATCGTCTTGTGTACGACGCCCTCGACGTGTTCACGCGTCGTCATCGGTGTCTCCCCTCCGGAGAACTCGCAGGGTGCTGACCGCGATCGTGCGGCCCCGGTCCTCCATGACGAGGTTGACGATCTCCTCGTTCTCGTCCTCCGGCGCCGGCCAGCACTCCAGGCTCACCCGCAGCACCGAGTCGGCGTTCGCGTTGCCCAGGTAGCACAGCCGCTGGTCGAGCACGACCCGCCGGAGGAAGTCGGCGACGCCGATCCCCCGGCTCCGCCAGAAGCGCAGCAGCACCCAGTCGACGATCGCGAAGTAGGAGGCGAAGTAGAGCAGGCCCACGCCGTTCAGGTCCCTGGACGGCTCCACCGGGTAGTCGGCGGTGAACGTGACCGGATCGTCCGGTTTGCGGGCCAGGAACGTACCGGTGCTCCGCGCGTGGCCGTAGATCTTCCTCGGCGAGTACGCGCCGGGCAGCGTCGGCAGGTGCTCGTGCCTGAAGTCCACCGGCGACGACTTGACCAGCCCCTCGTTGCTGCCGGGGGCGCTGCGCGAGATCCAGCGGTTGAAGGTCTCGACGTAGATGCAGCCGGGGTCGTCGAAGGCGTAGAAGCGGTCGGGGTCGAGCTCGTCCGTCCCGCCGCCGCCGCGGCCGATCCGGTGCAGGGCCAGCACCGACTCGCTGCCGAAGCCGAACAGCCGGGAGGTGACCGCCAGCTCGTCTCCGAACGTCAGCGCGTTGACGTGCAGGTCGCGGCTGCCCCTGACGTGGAAGTAGTAGAACGACAGGTACGTCGGGTCGCCGGCGGCGTTGCGCGCGTCGAAGGCGTTCGTGCCGCACAGCGCGCTGACCGTGTCCCAGGTCCAGTCGCCGACCTCGCCCATGAACAGCGAGCTGGGCCCGCACATCCCTGGCTTGACCAGCTCGGTCCTGGTCACGGTGCTGTCGTCAATTCTGTTCATCATGGAACTCGCAGATCAGCCGGTTGACGTGGTCGGGGCTGGTGAGCTGCGGGAAGTGACCCGCGTCGGGGATCTCCTCGTATCGGGAGTCGGGGATCAGGGCGTGCAGCAGGTGCGCGGTCTTGGCCGGGATGACGGTGTCGTACCGGCCCTGGACGATCAGCGTGCGCGCCCGGATCTCCGGCAGCCGGTCGCCCAGGTCCGGGCGTTCGGCGAACACGTCCAGGTAGCGCAGGCCGACCTGCGGGGCCATGCTCTCGGCGCGCAGCAGCAGCCGCATCAGGGCGTCCCGCCGCTTGCGCAGCCGCTTGGACCTGCTGCCCTCGATGACCCGGTCGAAGTCCTGGGTGGCCACCACCTCCAGCTTGTCGATGTCGCCGACCCGGTTGCCGATGCGGCAGGAGCTGCCGATCAGGATCAGCGACTCGGTGTCGTCCGGGTGGTCGAGCGCGTACGCCAGGGCGACCAGCCCGCCGAACGACGCCCCGGCCACGTGCGCCGGGCCGCCCGCCACGTCGTGGCAGAGCCGGGCCAGGCCGCCGAGCGACAGGTCGGCGGCGGCCGTGGTCGCGCCGACGCCCGGATGGTGCACGCTCGTCACCCGGTAGCGGTGGGCCAGGCCCTCGAACTGGCGGGCGTAGACGCCGGCGCCGATGTTGAACGGGTGCATGAGCAGCAGGGCCGGTCCTGAGCCGGCGCTGAACAGCTCGACGTCGCCGTCCGCGGTGGTGACGATCTCGTGTTCGACGTCGGGGTTGTGCTCGCGCAGGATCGCCAGGTTGGGGTTGTCGGGGCTCCTCCGGGTCTCGTTCTTCCGGCGGTTGGGACGGGCGGCTCGCGGGGCGTCGGCCTTCCGGCGGGCGGCTTGCGGGGCGTCGGTGCCGAGGAGGGCGCCCAGGCGGGCGGCGGCGTCCTTGGCCTCCTCGACGCTCAGGCCGACCGGCACCGCCAGGCGCACCACGCCCTCGCGGCCGAAGTGCGGAGCGCCCCTGATGCCCGTCTCGCGGAAGATGCGCACGTGGTCGGCGTCCTTCAGCAGCACGCAGTGACCGCCGGGCGGGCCCTCCAGCGGCACGCCGGCCTCCGACAGGCCCTGCCGGAGCGCCGCGACCGCGTCCGTCCGGGCCCGCACCTGCTCGGCCACCGTCTCGCGGTCCTCCAGAGCGGCCGCCATGATCCGGCGGTTGGCCAGGCCGACGTCCCTGCCCCAGGTCTCCAGCCGCTCGGCGACCCGCTCGCGCAGGGCGTCGTCGCGGGTGGCGAGCAGGCCGCCGAACGGCACCCCGAAGTCCTTGGACAGGCTGATCGTGGCGCTGTCGGCCAGTTCGAGCAGCTCGCCGACGACCTCCCACACGTCCCGGCCGTCCGCGACCGCCACGGCGTTGTCCACCACGCGGGCGCCGTCGACCACCAGCGGGACGCCGTGCCGCGCCGCGGCCTCCTTGACGGCGCGCAGGCTCGCCAGCGAGGTCGGCGCGCCGCCGGCCGCGTTGTTGGCCACCTCCACGCAGACGAACGAGACCGGCTCGTCCCCGGCCAGCTCCGCCTCCAGCGCCTCGACGTCGATCTCCGGGCCGCCGGGGAGCTCGACCGGCTTGAAGCCGTTGTCGGCCAGGCTCAGGAACCAGGTCGGGAACAGGCCGTTGTGCAGCACCCGCCCGCGCCGGCCCGGCCACGACCGGCACAGCAGCGCCTCGGCCGCCCGGCCGGAGCCCGTCGGGACGACGAAGGGGAACGGCAGGCCCTCGATCTCGGTGTCCGGGCGGGCGGCTGACCGTTCCGTCAGCCGCCGCAGCCGCTCGGCGATCCAGGGGGCGTCCAGCTCGGCCCAGGAGTCGGTGATCAGGTCGGTGGTGACGTGGTGGGCGGGGACGCGGGCCGGCTCGCCGCCGTACCGGGCCAGCAGCTCGGCCATGTCCGGTTTGTCTTCTGGCGGCTTGACTTTCGCTGGTTTGTCCTCTGGCGGCTTGTCCGCGGCCGGTTCGTCGGCGGTGGGGGTGTCGGTGGTGGCGGGGCGCAGGTCCGGGTCGGCGATCATGAGGATGATCTCCGAGACCGGCGTGCGGTCCTCCCCCTCCGGCTGGCACAGGTAGATGGGCACGTTCACCGGCCGGAACTTGTTCTTGAACTGGAAGTTCCCCTCGCCGAAGATGCCCGCGGAACGCAGCTCGTCCAGCGCCTGCCGCACGTCCGGGGCGGCGTTGGCCGACTCCTCCGTCTCCACGCCGAAGCTGGCGCCGAAGCTGAACATCGTGCACCCCTCGTCCACGAGCTGCTCGATGATCTGCACGATCGCGAACTCCAGCCCGCCGAGCGGCATGCCCTTCGGGTAGAACTCGACGTCCAGCAGGTAGCCGTTCTCCGACGGGATCTTCGTGATGACGACGGCGTTGGCCACCTCGTCGTCCAGGTAGGTGACGAAGACGCGGTGCCTGCCGTCCAGGCGGCCCTCCTCGATCTCCCGCCGGACGACCGACACGTACGGGTTGACCATCTGCTTGCGGCCGGCCCACTCGTCCACCAGCCCGGCCAGCCTGCGGTCCATCGCGGGGTCCTCGCCCGAGCGGTACTCGGCCGTCCGGCACTCGCCCGCCTTGCAGAAGCGCCGCACCATGTAGCGCAGGCGTTCCATCCGGCCGCCCTTCAGCGTGAAGGAGCCCAGGTCGTCGAGCCGCTGCACGGCCCCGAACGGCGTCGCGCTGTACGGCTCCCCGGCCACCTCGCGCACCGGGAGGAGGGACAGGAAGTTGGGCCGCAGGCCGCGCGCCCTCGCGTAGGCGGTGTACTCCTCGACCAGCTCCTGGAAGTACTCCTCGGAGCCGGCGTAGCTCCAGGCCAGCAGGTTGCCGCCGTTCTCGGAGACGTGCAGGTAGCCCTCCCGCGCCGAGCCGATGAAGGCCAGCGGCGCGATGTCGCGTCCGGCCAGGCCGCCCTCCTTGGCGTGGCGGCGGTCGATGCCGGCCACCAGGTCCCGCAGGTCCGGGTGCCGGTGCAGGTCCCGCTTCAGCAGCACGGCCGGCTCGCCGTCACGCGCCCGCGTCTCGAACGGGGCCGGTCCGTCCGGCTCCTCCAGGGGGCGTACGGACTCGGCGCCGCGCTCGTCGCGCAGGTGCGCGGCCAGTTCGGCGGGCGTGGGGTGGTCGAACAGGAGGGTCTTGCGCAGCGCGCCGACCTGCTTCTCCAGGACGCTCACCACGCGCAGCATCTCGAAGGAGGTCAGGCCGTTGTCGGCGAAGCTGCGGGTGGGGTCGAGCGGGCGTTCGATGATCGCGCCGACCAGGTCCGCGAGCTGGTCCTCCAGGGCGCCTGCCTTCCCTTGCGCGGGCTCCGGGGCCTTGGCCCGTGCGGGGCCGGGCGCCTTCGCCTGCTCGGGCGTGCGGGTGCGCTTCGGGGCCGGTTCGGCGCCCTTTTGCGCGGGCTTCGGGGCCGGTTCGGGGGTGCGCTTCGGGGTGGGTTCCTGTTGCGGTTTCCGGGTGGGGGCGGAGTCGGTGATGGCTGATTCGACGGCGCGGGCGAGCCGGTCCACCGTGTCGTACTCGTACAGCTCGGCTGCCTGGAGGTCGAGGGAGAAGGCGGTGTTGATCGCCTTGACCAGTTCCATCCGGAAGATGGAGTCGAGTCCCAGTTCCTCGAAGGGGGTGTCCACGTCCACGCCGGCGGGGTCGGCGTCCAGGATCGTGGAGAGCCGTTCGCGCAGCATCTCCTCCACCCCGGCGGGCCCGCCGGCGCTTCCGGTGGGGGCGACCGGGGTCTCGTCCAGCCGTGCGGCCTCCGCCCGCTCGGCGGGGGCGGGCGCGTCCGGCGTCCGGCCGCCCTTGGCGGCGCGCAGGCGCACCTTCCCGTCGCTGGTCCGCCGTACGACCCCGCCGTCCGAAGGCGCGGCGGACGACACGGCGGCCGGGGCGGCGGCCCGGGACGGCTCGGGCGCGGTGAACCAGTGCTCGACGCGGGCGAAGGGCGGGCCGGGCAGCGAGACCCGCACCGGGCGCGGCCCCTGCCACAACCCCTGCCAGTCCACCTCGCTGCCGGAGACCCACGCCTCGGCGAGGTCCTGCGGCCCGGTGCCCCACGGCGCCGGGGCGTCCCTGCGGGCGGTGCCCCTGTGCACGCCCGCCGGTTCGCCGCTCAGCGCCCGGACCGCCTGATCGCGATCGCTGACCACCACGGCGAGCCGTTCGGACAGGTGGCGGCGTCCGTTCTGGAGGGTCCAGGCGATGCGGTCGAGGCCGATCTCCGGATGTTCCCGGATGTACCGGGCGACGTTCTGGGCGTACTCCTCCAGGGCTTCCCGGCGGGCCGCCGACAGGACCAGCACCCGCGGCTCCCCCGCCTTCTCCGGCGGGACCTGTTGCCGGTACGCCTCCAGCACCACGTGCGCGTTCGTGCCGCCGAAGCCGAACGAGCTGACCCCGGCGACCCGGTCCGGCCCGTCCCACGGCGTGAGCCGCGTGTTGATGGTGAACGGGCTGCCCTCCAGCCGCACGTACGGGTTGGGGCGCTCGTAGTGGATCGTCGGCGGCAGCGCCCCGTGGCGCATGCACAGCAGCACCTTGAGCAGCCCGGCGATGCCGGCCGCCGCCTCCAGATGACCGATGTTGGTCTTCACGGTGGCGAGCGCGACGTGCGGGACGTCCGGCGCGGGCCGCCCCCGGTCGGCGTACAGCCGGGCGAACGCCTTCTTCATGCCCTCGATCTCGATCGGGTCGCCGAGCCTGGTGCCGGTGCCGTGCGCCTCGATGTAGGTGACACGGGCGGGATCGACGTCCGCCTTGCGGTAGGCGTCGACCAGTACGCGCGCCTGCGCCTCGGGGTTGGGCGCGGTGAGCGAGCTGGCCCGGCCCCCGTGGTTGACCGCGCTGCCCCTGATCACGGCGAGGATCTGGTCGCCGTCCGCCTGCGCCGTCCGCAGCGGCTTGAGCAGGACGGCTCCGCAGCCCTCGCCCCGGCCGTAGCCGTCGGCGCGTTCGTCGAACGTCTTGCAGACGCCGTCCTCGCTGATCATGCCGGACTTGGCGAAGGCGATGTAGAGCCCCGGGCTGAGCGTCAGGTTGACGCCGCCGGCGATGGCCGCGTCGCACTCGCCGTCCTCGATGGCGCGTACCGCGTGGTGCAGGGCGACGAGGGAGCTGGAGCAGGCGGTGTCGACCGCCTCGCTCGGGCCGCGCAGGTCCAGCAGGTGGGAGACGCGGTTGGCCAGGATGCAGTCGGCCACGCCACTGGCCGTGTGGGCCTCGACCGGCACGCCGTGTTCGCGCAGCAGGTCGTCGTAGTCGCACGCGGACACGCCCGCGAACAGGCCCGTCCTGGTGCCGGCCAGGTCGGCGGGGCGGTAACCGGCGTCCTCGACGGCCCGCCAGACGGTCTGCAGGAACAGCCGCTGCTGCGGGTCCATCATCGCCGCCTCCTTGGGCGAGATGCCGAACAGCGCGGCGTCGAAGGAACGTACGTCGTCCAGGAAACCGGCGCGGACGTTCGCCGTCTCGGGGTTCTCGCGCAGCTCGCGCCGGTCCTCGGGGACCGGCCGGGTGAGGTCGCGGCCCTCGGCCAGGTGGCGCCAGAAGTCGTCCAGGTCGGCGGAGCCGGGCAGCATGCCCGCCATGCCGACGATCGCGATGCCCCCCGTTGCCAGGTCGCCCGTCGCGGTCCCAGCCGTCGTTCCGGTCGTCGGGTTGTCAGGGGCGGGTGGGGAGGTCCCGGCGCCGGGCCGTGGGGGCGAGGTCACGGTCTCCGGCGCCGGGCCTGGCTCGGCGTCCTCCTGCCGCCCGGCGGGGGCGGCGAGAGGTTCTGCGGCGGGGGCGGGGGGTTGGTGGTGGCCGGGGCGGGTGGGGTGGTGGTGGGAGCGGATGCGGTGGTGGCGGCGGGTGGGGTGTGGGCGGCGGCGATCTCGGCCGGGTGCTCGGCGAGCAGGTGGTCGCAGAAGGTGGCCAGGTCGGTGGCCTCGAAGAGCACGGTCGGCAGCAGATCCAGCTTGTACCGCTCGTTGACCTGGTCCACCAGCTCGGCCATGGAGATCGAGTCGAACCCCATGTCCATCAGCTCGGCGTCGAGGTCCACGTGCTCCTCGCCCACCAGCAGGAATCCGGCCGCCGCGCGACGCAGCTCCGCCCGGACCGCCTCGATCAGATCGTCGTCGGACCCGGTCGTCTCCGTCGCGGACATGGGCTCACTCATCTCCATAACCTCGGATTCGGGGTTCGCGGGCGGCTGGGGCCGTTCGGGGGCGGGCCCGGATGGGCCTTCGACCACGGCGAAGCTCGTCTCGGCTCCGGCCAGTCCTCGGGCGAAGGCGGCGAGACCGGCGGCGGTGCTCATCGGGACGCTGCCCCAGCGGCGTTCGAACAGCCGGCGGGTGGCGTCGTCCACCTTCATGCCGCCCTCCTCCCACAGCGGCCAGCCGACGGCGAGCGTCCTGCCGTGCCCGAGCCGCGCGCGCCGCTCGGCGAAGTGGTTGAGGAAGGCGTTGGCGTAGGCGTAGTCGATCTGCCCGATGTTGCCGGTCTCGGCGGCCACCGACGAGAACAGCGCCAGGAAGTCCAGCGGCTGCCCGCGCAGGGCCTCGTCCAGCAGGACGGTGCCGAGAACCTTGGGCTCCTGCACGGCCCGCGTGTCCTCGGGACGTTTGCGCACGGCCCGCGCGTCCCGGTGGATCCCGGCGGCGTGGATGACGCCGTGGAAGGGGCCGTACCGGTCGCGCAGGTCACGCAGGTCGGCGGCCGAGCACACGTCGGCGCGCACGTAGACGGCGGGCAGCCCGGCGATCCGGCGCCCGATGTCGTCGCCGGGCTCGGACCGTCCGATCAGGACCAGCTTCGCCGCCCCGCGCCCGGCGAGGAAGCGGGCGAACGCCAGCCCGATGGCCCCGGCGCCGCCGGTGATCAGGTACGTGCCGTCCGGCCGGACGTCCAGCCCGGGTGGCGGCGGCTCGTACGGCTCCATGCTCTTCAGCAGGCGGGCGCCGTCGCGGTAGGCGACCTCGGAGACCCGCTGCTCGGGAGCGGTTCCGGCGGCGGGCGCCCGCAGCTCGGCCGCGACCTGCGCCGGGGTGGCGCCGGTGACGCAGACGCCGCTGAACGCCGTGTGCTCCAGGGCCAGCGTCCTCAGGGCGGCGGCCAGGGCGGTGTGGTGCGGCTCGCCGGTCGCGGCGGACACCACCACCCTGAGCGGGCCCCCGTCGCGCAGGACGGCGGTGGCCGTGCGCAGCAGGACGTCGAAGGCGGCGGTCCCGGGGAACGGGTCCGAGGGTGCGATCACGATGGCGTCCGGGGTCCGGCCCAGGCCGCCGAACTGTCCGGCGGCCTGCTCGGAGGGATCGTCCAGGCCGTCGAGCTGTCGGGCGGCCTGGTCGGGGGTGCCGTCCGATGGGAAGGCGTCGCCGGGGCGGAGCCGGGTGCCGCCGAGCGCTGCGGCCAGCCGGTCGTCGTCGGTGATCACCAGGAGGGCTTCCGGTTCCCGGGGGCCTTCGGGGAGTGCGGCGGGCGTCCAGCGGGGCCGCAGGTAGGTGCAACGCCCGTCCGCTGGCTCCCCCTCTCCCTGAGCGGGGGCGGCCTCGGGGGCCTGCCCCGAGGTCGGCTCGGACGCCGGCTCGGCGGCGAGCTCCGAGCCCGCCTGAAGGGCGGCCGCGTCGGCGGGCGTCGGCTGGAGGTCGGGAGGTCGGGGCGCGGTGCTGGGTTGGGGCTTGCCCACGGGGTCACCAATGGGGTGGGTGGGTGCGGGGGTGGGGAGCCAGTAGGGGCGGCGGTCGAAGGGGTAGGGCGGGAGGGTCACGCGACGCGGGTGGGGGGTGGGCCAGTTGGCGGCCCAGTCCACCCGGGCGCCCGCGACCCAACCGGCCCCGAGCCCCTCCGCGCCGCCCTCCGGCGGAGCCTGGCCGGCGCCGGGATCCGCCGTCCCCACGAGGACGCCTTCGGCCTGGCCGTCGTCCGCGAACGAACGCAGCCGGGCGGCGAGCTCGTCCAGGGTGGCTGCCCGGACGGCGAGCCGTTCGGGCAGCTCGGCGCGGCCCACCTGGGTGGTGTAGGCGAGCTCCGCCAGCCCCGCCCGCCCGCTCGCCGCGACGTCCGCGACCCCGCCCGCCATGGCGCGCAACTGGTCACGGGTACGCGCCGAGAGCAGGATCACCTGCTCGCCCGCGTCGACGGGCTCCGGCGGCGGCCCGGCGGTGGGCACGTACTCCTCCAGGACGACGTGCACGTTGGCCCCGCCGGCGCCGAACGAGCTGACCCCCGCCCGGCGCGGGAACGCCTCGCCGTCCAGGAAGGGCCGCTGCCAGTCGGTCAGCCGGTCCGGCGGCCGGAAGGGGGACGCGGTGAAGTCGATCTTCGAGTTGGGCGTCTCCAGGTTCGCGCAGGGAGCCACCTGGCCGTGCTGGAACTGCAGCAGCACCTTGGTGAGCCCGGCGATGCCCGCCGCCCCCTCCAGGTGCCCGATGTTGGCCTTGACGGAGCCGACCATCCGGTCCACGCGGTCCGCGTCCGCGGCACCCTGGGAGGCGAAGGCCCGGGTCAGGCTGGCGATCTCGATGGGGTCGCCGAGCGCGGTGCCGGTGCCGTGGGCCTCGACGTACGAGATGGTCCGCGGGTCCAGTCCGGCCCGCCGGACCGCCTCGGAGACCAGGTCGGCCTGGGCGCTCGGATTGGGCACGGTGTACCCGGCGGTCTTCCCTCCGGCGTTGGCGAAGGCGCCCTTGATGACGCCGTAGATCCGGTCGCCGTCCCGCTCGGCGTCGGCCAGGGGCTTGAGCAGCACCGCCCCGACGCCCTCCCCCGGCACGAACCCGTCGGCCGCCTCGTCGAACACCTTGCAGGCGCCGTCGGCGGCGAGCATGTTCAGCGAGCAGAGCGCCACGAAGTGGGCGGGGTGCAGGATCAGGTTCACGCCGCCCGCGATGGCCTGCGCGCACTCGCCGCGCCGCAGGCTCTCGCAGGCGAGCTGGACCGCGGTCAGCGACGACGAGCAGGCCGAGTCGACGGCGAGGCTCGGCCCGCGCAGGTCGAAGAAGTACGACACCCGGTTGGCGATCGACCAGTACGCCGAGTGCGCTCCCGCGAACCTGCCCTCCGGCCAGCCCTCGGCCGCCGCCATGCGCCCGTAGGAGCCGTACATGGTGCCGACGAAGACGCCGGTGCTCGGCTGCCTGGTGTGCTCGCTCAGGTAGCCGGCGTCTTCGAGCAGGGTCCAGGCGGTCTCCAGGAACAGGCGTTCCTGCGGGTCGGTGATCTCGGCGTCGCGGGGCAGGATGCCGAAGAACGGCGCGTCGAACTGCTCCACGCCCTCGATGAAGCCGCCCCACTTGCTGTAGGTGCGCTGCTTGCGTCCGCGTTTGGGGTCGTACAGGGCGTCCAGGTCGAAGCGGTCCGCCTCGGTGATGCAGTTCGCGCCCTTCGCCAGGTTGTTCCAGAAGGCGTCCAGGTCGGGGGAGGCCGGGTAGCGGCCGGTCACCGCGACCACGGCGATGTCGAGCGCCTGCGCGGCGGGCTCGCGGCGCGGCGCGGGCCGCGCCGGCTCCGCCCGCGCGGGTTCCTGTCCCAGGGCCGCGCGCAGGCGCTCGCCGTGCTCGTTCTCCAGGTACGCGGCCAGCTCCTCGATCGTCAGGTTCTCGAACAGCAGGGTGGACGGCAGCGGCCCGAGGTCCTGCTCGAACCGGTGGATGACGTTCTGGCTCACCAGCGAGTCGATGCCGAACGTCTCGAACGTGGCGCGCTCGTCCAGGTCGGTCGTCCCGTACTTGAGCACCTCGGCGAACACCCGCTTGACGTAGCCGCGGGCATCGGTGCCGGTGGCGGTGGCGGGCGTCGTCTCGCCCACCAGGACGCACTGGTCGAGCTCCGCGACGGGCGTGCCGGGGATGCCCAGGGTGCGGGCGGGGGTGAGACCGGCTTCCCGGAACGCCCGCTGCCACTGCGGCGCGCCGAGCAGCGGACTGTGCGGCAGGCGCAGCTCCTCGTCGGTGAAGCGCCACCAGCCCGGGGTCAGCCCGAACGTGAGGGTCAGGAAGTCGGCCGCCCTGGTCACCTCGTTGACCAGCAACCGGCCGCCGGGACGCAGCAGCGCGGCGGCGTTGCGCAGCGTCCGGCCGACGTCGGCGGTGGCGTGCAGGACGTTCGTGGCCAGCACGACGTCGTAGGCGCCGGTCTCGAAGCCCTGCTCGGCCGGGTCGCGTTCCACGTCGAAGAGGGCGAGGACGAGGTCCGGGCGGCGCGCGCCGAACTCCCGCTCGCCGTGGCGCAGGAAGCCGGGTGAGACGTCGGTGTAGGTGTACTCGACGTCCTGGCCTTCCAGGGCGTCCAGCACGAAGCCGGTGCTCGCGCCCGTACCGGCGCCGATCTCCAGGACGCGGCGGGGGCCGCCGCGGGCGACCTCCCCGGCCAGCAGCCGGTTGAAGTGGTCCGAGACCGCCTGTCCCTTGTAGACCTGCTCGACCAGGCTCATCGAGCCGCCGGGGAACAGCACCTCCATGGGGTCGCGGTCGCCCGCCAGCACGCCGGGCAGCGCCTCGACGCAGGCGGTCAGCAGCTTGACGTGCGGCTCCAGGTCGGGGAAGCGGGCCAGCACGTCCGCCGGCGACGTCTCCGGCGCGGGCCCGTCCAGCAGGTCGAGCACGGCGGCGCGCAGCCGTCCGCGGTCCGCGCGCACGTTCTCGACCGCCCTCACCCGGTCGGCCGACCGGTGCAGCAGCCCGCGGGCCAGGTCGTCCAGCGCGGCGAACGCCGTCCGCGCCCGTTCCAGCTCTGCGAGCTCGCCGGTCCGGCCGGGCTCGGTGGCGGCGTCCGGGGTGCGGACGCCGATGTGGGCCGGGCCCTTCGGCTCCGCCTTGACGACGAGTGCCTGCCGCGCGCCCGAGCCCAGGACGGCGGCCAGCGCCGCCATGCCCTCCTCGGGCTCGATCGAGCCGATGCCCAGCTCGGCGAACCGGCCGTCGTAACCGCCGCCGGAGACCGCGCCGACGCTGCCCCAGTAGCCCCAGTTGATCACGCTGACCGGCCGGTCGGGCAGGCTCAGCGCGTAGGCGTCCTCGAACGTGCTGGCGGCCGCGTAGTTCGCCTGGCCGCCCACCTCGACGAACGAGGCCGCCGAGGAGAAGTAGGCCAGGAAGTCGAGCGGCAGTCCCGCCAGCGCCTCGGCGAAGACGGCGGCACCGGCGACCTTGGGCGCGAGCACCTGGGCGAACGCGTCGTCGTCCATGTTGGCGAGCGTCATGTCGCGCAGCACCAGAGCGGCGTGGAAGGCGCCGTGGAGCTCGCCGAACCGCTGCCGGGCCGCCTCGACGGCCCTGCCGAACGCGGCCCGGTCGGCCACGTCGGCCCGCAGGTACACGGCCTGGCCGCCGAGCGACTCGATCTCGGCCAGCTGCTCGCGGATCTCGGGGCTGATCTCCCGCCGTCCGACCAGGGCCAGCCGCGCCCCTGCGGTGGCGGCCAGATGCCTGCTCAGGGTACGTCCGAGGCCGCCGGTCCCGCCCACGATCAGGTAGGCCCCGCCGTCCCGGTACGGGCTGCGGCCGGAGGTCAGGGGCAGGGGTTCCAGGGTGCGGAGGTGGCGGTGGCCGTCGCGGAGGGCGACCAGCTCGTCGGCGCAGCTCTCGGCGCGTACCAGGCGGGCGAGGTCGGCGGGCGGCGGCGGCTCGGCGCCGGCGTCGATGACTGCGACGGTCCAGTGCGGGTGCTCGGCGGCCACCGCCCTGGTCAGGCCGATCACGCCGGCCGCGTGCGGGACGATCTCCTCGTCCCCGACCCGCACGGCTCCGGCGACGACCACCTTCACCGTGGGCCTCCAGTCGCGCCCCTGCTCGGAAAGCCGCTTGACCAGGCGGAACACGTCGCGGGTGGTGGGGTCGCCGGCCGGCGGGCCGCTCCGGTCGGGCAGGGCGAGGACGTACACGGTGTCGTACCGCCCCTCCGGCCGTCCCTCGGGCGGGGCGGGCGAGGCCAGCGGCGCCAGGCGGCCGTCCTCGTGGATGTCCAGGAGGGCGCGGGCCAGCGGCTCGGCGGCGGGGGTGTGCAGCACGAGCGCCCGCCCGCCGCCCGCACCGGACCCGGTGGCGGGCTCGGTGGCGGGCTCGGTGGCGGGCTCGGTGGCGGGCTCGGTCCGGCGCCAGACGGGGGCGAAGATCATGCCGTCCGCGGGCCGGGCCGGTCGGGTCCGCAGGACGACCCCCGGAACTCGGCCCTGACCTGCCCGGCGGCGTCGGCGAGGCGGACCGTGTACCCGTCCCGGCCCTCGTCGATCACGTGGGCGTGGGCGGGGCCGGTGATCGGGCCGTCCAGCTCGGCCGACTCCACGCTGAACGGCATCGCGGGCTCGCCGTCCTCGGGACGCAGCGCCGCGACGGTCTGGAGCGCGCCGTCCAGCAGCGCCTCCCAGCGCGCGCCGTCGCGCAGGACGCCGAGCGCCTCGCCGTCGCCGACGCGGACCTCGCGCAACACCCGGAACCCGGGCCCGTAGTGCAGCCCGGCGCGGTCGAAGGCGCGGTAGAGGTCGTCGCCCGGACGGCCGCCCGAGCACCGGGCCTCGACCTGCGCGACGTCCAGCCGCCGGAGTGCGCCGTCGCCGGTCCGCAGGGTGCCGCGGGCGTGCCCGTCCAGTTCGAGGCCGCCGTCGTCGCGCACGACCACGTCCAGGGCACGGGCCTCGCGCACCTCGAACGGCCGCAGCCACCGTACCCGCTCGAAGCGCACCGGACCGGACAGCCCGCCGCGCTCGGCGGCGATCGTCAGGAAGGCCACGCCGGGCAGCACGGGGGTGCCGCCGATCCGGTGGTCGGCGACCAGCGGGTCGTCGGGGCGGATCCACGTCCCGGGGGCGGGCCCGGCGGGGTGGCCGGCGCCGTCGATCCAGTGGCGCCGGTCGTCCGCGAACGGGTATCCGGGCAGCGGCACCCGCCGCCCGCCCGCCGTCAGGTCGTCCCAGGGGAGGTCTTCGCCGCTCGTGTACCGCTCGGCGAGGCGTCCCGCCTCACCGCGTGCCGGGCGGGCGCCGTCGCGCAGCTGGCCGCGCAGGTCGGCGAGGTCCCCGGCCACGTACGCGCACCGGGCCCCGGCCAGGTGCGGCCTGCCGACGGCGAGCGTGCGGGCGACGTCGCGCACGTCCAGCTCCGGGTGGGCGCCGAGGTGGCCGGCCAGGCCGGTGCGCAGCCGTGCCAGGGCCTGCTCGTCCGAGGCCGACAGGGGCACGACGACGTCCTCGCGCCCGCCGGCCCGCGGTTCGCGGGAGGGCGGCTCGGCGACCACGACGTGGCAGTTCGTCCCGCTGAAGCCGAAGCTGCTCACCGCCGCGACGCGCTCGCCCGAGCGGCCGGGCGTCCAGGGCGACAGCTCCGTGACCACTTCGAGCGCGCCGTCCGCGAAGTCGATCTTCGGGTTGGCCCGGACGAACCCCGGCGACGGCGGCAGCTGCCCATGCCGTAACGCCAGCAGGGTCTTGAGCAGCCCGCCGATCCCGGCCGCCATGGTGGTGTGGCCGACGTTCGCCTTGAGCGACCCGATGCGGCACGGGCGTTCGCGGTCCGTGCCGAACACCTTCGCCAGCGCCTTGACCTCGATCGGGTCGCCCAGCTCGGTCCCGGTGCCGTGCGTCTCGACGTAGTCCACCGCGCCGGGACGGATCCCGGCCCGCCGGTGCACCTCGGCCAGCAGTTCCGCCTGGGAGGAGGCGCTGGGCGCGGTGATGCCGTTGCTCGCGCCGTCGCCGTTGACGCCGCTGGCCCGGATCACGCCGTGGACGTGGTCGCCGTCCGCCAGCGCCCGGTCCAGCCGCTTCAGCACGACCACGCCGACGCCCTCGCCCAGCACGATGCCGTCGGCCGACTCGTCGAAGGGCGCGCAGGTGCCCGTGGGCGAGAGCATCCCGGCCTTGCTGCACCAGATGTGCATCCTCGGGGTGTTCATCACCGCCACCCCACCCGCGACCGCCGCCTCGCACTCGCCGCGCCGGATGCTCTCGCAGGCCAGGTGCACGGCCACCAGCGAGGACGAGCACGCGGTGTCCACGGCCATGGTCGGCCCGCCGAAGTCCAGCAGGTACGCGATCCGCGCGGGCAGCACCGAGGAGGCGTTGCCGAGGAAGGCGTGCCCGGTGTCGTCGCGTCCGGCCGCCGCGAGCAGGCCGGCGTAGTCGCCCGCGCCGCAGCCGACGAAGCATCCCCACGGCCTGCGGCCGGACCTGGCGGCGTAGCCGGCGTCCTCCAGGGCGTGCCACGCCTCCTGGAGGAACAGCCGCTGCTGCGGGTCCATCGTCTCGGCCTCGAGGGGCGAGATGTTGAAGAAGGCCGCGTCGAAGGCGTCGACGTCGGTGAGCATGGCGGCCCACTTGCTGTACGTCCGGCCCGGCGCCATGCGGTCGGCGTCGTACACCCGCGACACGTCGAACCGCTCCGGGGGCACCTCGCGGATGCTGCACCGGCCGTCCGCCAGGTTCCGCCAGAACGCCTCGAGGTCGGGCGCGTCCGGGAAACGCCCGGCCATGCCGATGACGGCGATGTCCCCCTCACGGACGGCCTGCTCCTCACGGACGGCCGACTCCTCATGGGCGGAGGGCTCGTTCCGGGCGGGGGGCTCCTCGGGGGAGCGCACCGTCTCCAGGGTGACCGTGCCGGTGTTCGCGGGAGGCCGGGCGGCCGTGGTGTCCGGCTCGGCGCGGTCGCCGTCGAGCGAGGGCAGCCGGACCTGGCCCGCCCGCTCCTCCGGGCCGCCCGGTCCGGGCGTCCCGTCCCGCTCGGCGGGGGTGGGTTGTTCGGGCACGAAAGGTCGCTCCTCCCGGACCGGCTGCTCGGGGGCGGGACGCGGTGCGGAAGGGCTCTCCTCCCGGACCGGCTGCTCAGGGGCGGGACTCGGTGTGGAAGGGCTCTCCTGCCGGATCGGCTGCTCGGGAGCGGGACGGGGCGGGGGCACGGTCAGCCCGTCGGCGGCCACGGCCTCCCGTACGGCCTCCACCAGCGCGGGGACGGTCGGGTGGTCGTAGACGGCGACGGAGTCCAGGTCGAGCCCGAAGCTCCGGTTCAGGTCCCGGACGATCTCCACGGCCCCGATCGAGTCCAGCCCCATCTCGCTGAAGCTCAGCGAGTCGTCCACCTCGTGGGGCTGGAGGTAGAGGTGGCTCATGAGCGTGCCCTCGATGACCCGCCGCACCTCCCCCGGCTCAGGCCCGGCCCCTGCGGTACGCCCTTCCACGGGCCGGCCCTCCGCTGGACGGCCCTCCGCACCGCCTCGGGAACGACCGGGCTCGGAGGCCCCTTCCTCGGAGGAGCCGCCTTCGGAGGCGCCGGCCTTCGGTGACGCGCTTCCGCCGGTGTCCGCTTTCGAGGCGTCGCTTCCGCCGGTGTCCGCCTTCGGGGCGGCGCCTCTGAAGGTGTCCACCTTGGCGAAGTAGTCGTCGACGCGGGCCAGCGACTCCTCCCCCAGCACGCGCTCGTGCATCCCCGACTCTCCCGCGATGACGCCGGTCAGCCGGTCGAGCACCCGTCCGGCCAGCTCGGACTTGAGCGCCCGCAGGGCCGGCAGCGGCAGCGCGGCGATCGAGCGGGCGTGCCTGAGCGCCGCCTTCAGCACGGCGCCCTGCGGCAGGACGGTCACCCCGGCCCCTCGCCGGGCCAGCTCCTCACCCGTGACGGACCGGCCGGTGTAGAGCATCTCGTGCGCCGCCGACCGGCCGAGCCGCTCCTCCAGGATGTACGTCGCGCCCATCCCGGGCGTGAAGCCGAACTTCATGAAGTTGGCGCTGTAGACCCCTTCGGCCGCCATGATGACGAGGTCGGCGAACAGCCCGAAGGCCAGCCCGCCGCCCGACGCGTGCCCCTGGACGGCGGCGATGACCGGCCGGTCGCACCGCAGCAGCCCCTCGTACAGGAAGGGCACGTCCGTGAAGCGTCCCTCGCCGCCAGCGAGGGTGCGCAGGGCCTCCGGGGTGGCGCCCATGCTGAAGACGTTGCCGCTGCCGGTGAGCACGACCGCCTTGACGTCCTCGCGCCCGGCGATCTCGGCGAACGCGGCCTGGAGGTCGTCGATCAGCTCCCTGGTGAACATGGACGCCCCGGACCCCATCACCACCAGCGCCACCCCTTCGGGCAGCACCTCGAACCGCACCCCTTCCCCGTCCGGCACGAGCTCCACGACCTGCTCCTCCGGCGTCTGCGCGGCGGACGGCTCGGTGGGCGGCTCGACGGGTGACTCGGCAGGGGGCTCGGGGGTCGTGGTGGCGCGCTGCCAGCGGCCGAGCCAGCAGCTCTCCTCCTGGAACGGGTAGACCGGCAGCGACACCAGCCGCCCGCCGTCGTGGCACTCGCGCCACGGCACCTCGGCTCCCCCGGCCCAGGCGGCCGCCACCTCCGCCAGCCGTCCGGCCCGGAACAGCCGGACGCATTCCGCCGCCGACGGCGTCCCTTCCTCGCCGCCACCGGAGCCGGTGAAGACGCCGGGGCCGGGGTTCGCGCCCGCCGCGTACGCCTCCAGGCCGTCCCGCAGCTCGGCCACGTCGTTCACGACGAGCGCCAGCCGCTCCGCCATGCCGGTCCGGCCGACCTGCGAGGTGTAGGCGAGGTCGGCCAGGGCGGTGCCGGGCCCGGCCAGGGAGGCGACGGTGTCGTCCAGCGAGAGGCCCTGACCGAGCTGGATCAGCGCGGCCGGGTCGAGGCCGAGGTCGCCCAGCGAGTCGGCCGGGTCGAGCTGGTCGGCGGGGATGCCGAGCAGCGCGGCCACCCGTTCGACGCCGCCCGGGGAGCCGCCCGGGGAGCCGCTCGCCGTCGCGGAGCCCGTGGCGGCGGTGTCCGCCAGGAAGCGGGTCCAGGCGCGGGCGTAGTCGCGCAGCGCCTCGGGCGTACGGGCGGAGAGCACGACCAGGCAGGGCCCGTCCGCGCCCGGCCCGGGAGCGGGCTCCGGCGCCTCCTCGACCAGGACGTGCGCGTTCGTGCCGCCCGCGCCGAACGCGCTGACCCCGGCCCGCCGGGGTGTGCCGTCCGCGCGGGTCCAGGGTTCGAGCGCGCGCTGCACGTGGAAGGGCGTGGCGGCGAAGTCGATCTTCGGGTTGAGCTCGTCGGCGTGCAGGGACGGCACCAGTTGCCCGTGCTGGAGCTGGAGCAGCACCTTGGTGAGCCCGGCGATCCCGGCCGCGCCCTCCAGGTGGCCGATGTTGGACTTCACCGAGCCGATCGCGCAGTCCGCGCCCTCCGGCAGGGCCTGGCGCATGCCCTCGACCTCGATCGGGTCGCCGAGCGAGGTGCCGGTGCCGTGCGCCTCGATGTAGCCGATGCTCGCCGGGTCCCAGCCGGACCGGCGGATCGCCGTGCCGATGAGCTGGGCCTGCGAGCGCGGGCTCGGGACCGTGGCGCCGCTGGTCCGGCCGGTGTGGTTGACGGCGGTGGCGGCGATGACGCCGTAGACGTGGTCGCCGTCGGCCCTGGCCTGCGAGAGCGGCCTGAGCAGGACGGCCCCGACGCCCTCGCCGGGCACGTACCCGCTGCCGCCGGCGCCGAAGGCGCGGCACCGGCCGTCCTCCGACAGCCAGTGTCCCTGGGCGAGTTGCAGGTACTTCTGCGGGTGGACGGTCGCGTTCACGCCGCCGGCCAGGGCGAGGTCGCACTCGCCGCGCCGCAGGCTCTCGACGGCCAGGTGCACGGCGGTCAGCGAGGAGGAGCAGGCGGTGTCCAGCGCGATGCTCGGGCCGTGCAGGTCGAGGGTGTAGGAGACGCGGTTGGCGATGGAGGCGTGCATGGCCGTGGGGGCGACGCCGCCCTCCCCGCCCTCGACGAGCTGGTAGTGGTTCCACATGACGCCCGCGAACACGCCGACGTTCTGCGCCGACAGCGACTCCGGCGGGTGGCCGGCGTCCTCCAGCGCGTGCCAGCAGGTCTGGAGGAACAGCCGTTCCTGCGGGTCCATGCGTTCGGCGTCGCGGCGGGAGATGCCGAAGAAGGCCGGGTCGAAGCGGTCGACGCCGTCGAGGAAGCCGCCCCACTTGCCGTACGTCCTGCCACGGGCGCCCTTCTCGGGGTCGTAGATCTCGTCGTGGTTCCAGCGGCCGTCCGGGACCTCCTCGATGCAGTCGCGTCCCTCGGCCAGGTTGCGCCAGAAGGCGCGCAGGTCGGGGGCCTGCGGGTAGCGCCCGGCCAGCCCGACGACCGCGATGGGCTCCTCGACGCGCACCCCGCCGGGCTCGCCACCCGCCACCCGCTCCGCCGCGCGCGGCACGACCGCCGCGGGCCGGGAGGCCGGGCGGGGCGAGGGTTGCGGTGGGGCGGCCGGCAGCAGCGCGGGGATGCGGTCCGCGTCGCCGTGCAGCACCGTCAGGACGTCCTCGGTCCCGCTCAGGGCGCGGTCGAACACGTCGAGGGCGGCCTCGGTGGGCAGCGGGACCATCCCGGTGGCCGTGCGGGCGCGCTCGACCGTCTCCGGCCCGACCCGCATCCCGCCCTCGGCCCAGTACGGCCACGCGATCACCAGGGTCCGGCCCGGCCGGTCCCCCCGTGCCGCCCGTCGCCGGGCGAACTCCTCCAGGTACGCGTTCGCGAAGGCGTAGTCGGCCTGCCCCGGGTTGGCCAGCGACGCCGACACCGACGAGAACACCACGAAACAGTCCAGGTCGTCGTCCCTGGTCGCGGCGTCCAGGTGGCGCACGCTCAGGGCCTTGGCCGCCACCACGGCCTCGATGTCGGCGGCCCGCTTGCCCGGGTAGAGCCCGTCGCGGTTGACGCCCGCGCAGTGGACGACGCCGTCGATCCGGCCGTGGCGCTGCCGGACCGTGGCAAGGGCGCGCTCGACCTGGTCCGGGTCGGTCAGGTCGGCGGAGATCTCCGCGTTCCTGCTGACGGGCACGGCCGTGGCCTGGTGTCGGCGTTCCAGGTGCTCGGCGAGGAGGCGGCCGATGCCGCCCGTCCCGCCGGCGATCACGTACACGCCGCCCTTCCTGATCGGGACGGGCCCGCCGGGCTCGGGCTGCCCGGCCGGCTCGGCCGGGAGCCAGCGGCGCACCAGGCGTTCGCCGCGCTCGTAGCGGATCTCGGGCTCGGCGGAGGCGTCCCGCAGCACGTCGGAGCCGGCGGGGGCGGTGGTGTCCAGCCTGATGCTGCGGCAGCGGATCAGCGGGGTCTCGGCAGTGATCGTCCTGGCCAGCGCGCCGACGGCCTCGTGGGCGGGGTCGTCGCCGGTGTGGGCGTAGGTGAGGGTGACCGGTCGCTCCGGCTTCGCGGCGAGGACGGCCTTCGCGGTCTCCCAGACGGCCAGGCACGGGTCGGCGGGCTGCCCTGGCGTGGCCCGGATCACCAGGTGCCGGGAACCGTCGTACCGGGCGCCGGGGGTGATCTCGCGGTACTCGCCGGGGTCGTCGCCGTCCTGGGGTTGCGGCACCCACACGTCGCGGAAGCAGTGCGTCTCGCCCGGCTCGGGCTCCGGCTCTCCCGGGGTGAGGTCGTAGGCGGAGGAGAGGTGGGCGGCGAGGCTGTCGATGTCGCCGTACTCGAACAGCAGGGTCGGGTAGAGCCGCCGCCCGACGATCTTCTCCAGTCGTTCGCTGATGTCCACGAGCGTGACCGAGTCCAGGCCGAGGTCGTAGAAGCCGGTCCCGGTGGGCACCTCGCCGGGCGGGCGGCCGAGCGGCCCGGCGACGAGCTCGCGCAGGCGGCCGACCAGGTCGCCGGAGCCGTTGTGGCCGGTGGCGGACGGCTGCTCAGGACGCGCCGGGTCGTCGAGCAGCCGCTCGATCAGCCGCGGCGACCTGATGCGCTTGCACGACAGCCCGCCGAACCCGGCGACGAAGCGCCCCCGCTCGTCGTAGAGGCCGAAGTCGTTGGTGATCACGTCGCCGGACGGCGCGATGCTCTCCGGACGCGGCGCGTACACGTGGAAGGCCGCGCCGAGCCGCCGGGGCGCGCGGAACTCGGCGATGTAGACCGGGATGAACGGCTCCCGCCCCGACGCCTCGGTCTGCCCCAGCCCGGCCAGCGTGGCCGCGTCCAGCCGGGCGGGGTGCAGATGGAAGCCCTCGTGGCCGGGGGCGGGCGCGTCCTGCCGCAGCTCGGCGAGCAGGTAGCCGTCGCCGTGGTGCAGCCGTCCGGCGCACTTCATCGGGGCGCCGTGGCTGATGTCCTCGGCCCTGGCGCGGGCGTACAGGTCCTCCATGTCGCCGTGCCGCCGGGCGCCCCGGCGGAGGGCGTCCAGGTCGATCGGGCCGGGCTCGGGGCCGCTCGGCGTGCCCACCTTGCCGGTGAAGTTCCGCCGCCAGCCGGACAGCGGCGTCCCGTCCCTGCTCCAGCGGCTCTCCGCCCGCACGTCGGCGCCGTCGACGGTGACGCGGATCTCCCGGTCGGCCTCCGGCTTGGTGACGATCGCCTCGGTGAACAGCACCTCGCGCAGGACGATGTCCCCGGGGTCCCGCCCGGTCGCCATCAGCGTGCGGAACACCAGATCGAGGAACGTCACCCCGGGCATGACGGACACGTCGTGCACGCGGTGGTTCCGCATGATGAAGTCGGTGTGCTTCAGCGTGGTGTGACACTCGATCGCGGGCATGGAGTCAGCGCCTCCCCGTGGTGATGTTCAGGTCGAGCAGCGAGCTGGCGTCGTCCGGCGGGCCGGGATCGGGACCGGGGCCGGAGGCGCCGGCCGGAGCCGGGTCGCGGGCCGGGGCAGGGTCGCGCTCCAGCCACAGTCGCCTGCGCCGGAAGACCGGCGCGGGGGCGGGCTCGCGTTCCGGACGCACGCGCGTCCGCGGGTCCGGCTCGCTCAGCACGAGGTGCGCGTTGGTGCCGCCGAGCCCGAACGAGCTCACGCCCGCGACCCTGGGCGAGGGCCAGTCCCGCGGCTCGGTGGCGGGTTCGAAGGGCGAGGCGGCGAAGTCGAAGCGCGGGTTGGGCCGCTCGCAGGACAACGTCGGCGGGATCCGCCCGTGCTCGACGGCCAGCGCCGCCTTGATCAACCCGGCGATCCCGGCCGCGCTGAGCGTGTGGCCGATGTTGCTCTTCACGCTGCCGATCGCGCACGTCCCCGGGTCGCCGCCGCCCTCGGCGAACACCCGCGTCAGGGCGCGCAGCTCGATGGGGTCGCCGATGAGCGTGCCGGTGCCGTGCGCCTCGATCAGGCCGATCTCCGCAGGCGTGCGGCCGGCCGCCGCCAGGGCCCGGCGGACCACGTCCGCCTGGGCCTCGGGGTTGGGCGTGGTGACGCCCATGGTGCGGCCGTCGTTGTTCACCGCGACCGCCTCGATGACCGCGTGCACCCGGTCGCCGTCGGCCAGCGCCGCGCGCAGCGGCTTGAGCAGGACGACCCCGCACCCCTCCCCCGGCACGAACCCGTCGGCGCGCTCGTCGAACGTGTGACACCGTCCAGTGGGCGACAGCGCCTTGGCCGCGCTGAGCTGGAGGTAGTCGTTCTCGTCCAGGAGCACCTCCACCCCGCCCGCCAGGGCGACCTCGGCCTCCCCGGCGAGCAGGCTCTGCGCGGCGAGCTGCACGCCGACCAGCGAGGAGGAGCAGGCGCTGTCCACGACGAGGTTGGGGCCGCGCAGGTCGAAGTGGTGGGCGACCCTGGCCGCGATGAAGTTCTGGTCGGAGGCCAGCCCGCCCGGCCGGACGCCGACCCGGCGCCCGTAGTCGGACATGCGGGCCCCCGCGAACACGCCGGCCCGGCGTCCGCGCAGCTCGGCGGGGTCGTATCCGGCGTCGGCCAGGCAGGCCGCGCAGCACTCCAGGAACATGCGGATGGCCGGGTCGAGGGCGCGGGCCTCGTCCTCGCCCAGGTCGAAGTAGTCGTTGTCGAAGTCCTCGATGCCGTCGACGAAGCCGCCCCACTTGCTGATGCTGCGGCCGAGCGCGGGTTCGGGCGAGTACAGCTCGCGGTGGTCCCAGCGGGAGGCGGGCACCTCGCGCACGTCGCACCGGCCCTCGGTGAGGTTCCGCCAGAACGCGGCCACGTCGGGTGCGCCGGGGAACCGGCAGGCCATGCCGATGATCGCGATCCTGCGATCCTCGGTGGCCCCCGGGAGGGCGGGCTCGGGGGCGCCGACCTGCGCGGTCTCCCGGCCCTCCCCCCGCGCGCCCGGCTCGGGGACGGCCGGATGACCGGCGGTCTGCTCGGGGGCGGCCACATGGTCGGTGGCCGGTTCGGGGTGGCCCAGGCGGTCGCGGAGTTGCTCCAGCGTGGGGTAGTCCAGCAGCAGCGACGGTTCCAGGCTCTCCCCGAGTCGTTCCTCGATGCGCTGCACCAGCTCGGCCAGCATCACCGACTCGACGCCGAGGTCCCCGAACTCCGCCGTCGGGTCCAGCGCGTCCACGGGGATGCCGATCGTCTCGGAGAACAGCACGGCCAGCCAGTCGGGCCCGTCGGCCCGCGCCTGCTCGGGAGCCGGGCGGGCGGGGGCCGGACTGGTGGGGGCCGGGCCGGCGGGGGCCGGCTGGTGGTCCGCCCGTTCGGGGAGCCGGATCAGCGCCGGGACGTCCACGGACGCGCCGGACGGCGGGCACGGCAGCACGGTCGCGCCGCGCGGCAGCCCGATCACCCGGTCCAGCACCCGCAGCCCGTCCCGGTCGCCGAGGGACGCCAGACCGACGGCCTCGCCGACGTTGGGCTTCCCGCGCGCCCCGCCGGACTCCCGCCACTGCGGCCAGTCGACCGACCGGAACTCGGTCCGCCCGGACCGCCGCCTGACCCCGGTGCAGTAGTCGAGGAAGGCGTTGGCGGCCGCGTAGTCGGCCACCCCGGCGGCCAGCGCGGGCACGGCGGCGCACACGGAGGAGAAGGTGACGAAGAAGGCCGGACGGTCCCCGGCGCACGCCTCGTCCAGCGCCTCCAGCAGGTCGGCCTTGGGCGCGAGCACGGCCCGCAGGTCGTCCTCGGACTTGTGGGCCAGCGACGGACGGCCCTGGCTGGAGCGTCCCGCGCAGTGGACGACGCCGCCGATCGGGCCCAGCTCGCGCCGCACGCCGTCCAGGAAGGCGGCCACCCCGGACGGCGGCCCGGTGTGCACGACCACCCGGGCGCCCGCGCGTTCCAGGTCGAGGACGGTGGCGACGGCCTCCTCGCCGGAGCCGTCCCACTGCTCGCGCGGCGGCAGCGGGCGCACGCCGAGCAGGGCGAGCCGGCGCGCGCCGCGATCGGCCAGGTGGCGGGCCACCAGCGCGCCCAGCCCTCTGGTGCCGCCGCTCACGACGTAGACGGCCGTGGGATCGAGCTCCGGCTCGGCGTACGGCGCGGACAACTCCCGCAGATCAGGACGGAACCGCTCGCCGTCGCGGTAGCAGACCTCCCCGTACGGCTCCGCGGCCGCCCACTCGGCGCGGATCTGCGCGGCCGTGGGCCGGTCGCTGTCCAGCACCGTGGCCGTGACCGCCGGGTACTCGGCGGCGAGCATCCGCACGAACCCCGCCAGCCGCGCCCCCGCCAGGCTCGGCGAGGCGCCGTCGAGGTCCAGCAGGCCGCTGGTGACGTGCAGGATCCGGAGCGGGCGGCGCCGGGCCAGGGCGTCCCGCAGGACGGCGAGCCGGTCCAGCTCGCCCCCCGGGTCGGCCTCGCCCAGGTCGCGCAGGTCGATCCAGCCGGTGAACTCCTCGGGGACGGGGTCGCCCACTCGTACGGGCACGACCTGGTCGCCGAGCGAGCGCGCCAGCTCCTCGGAGGCGGCGTCGAACAGGCACACCACGGTCCCGTCGCCGAGCGTCCCGGGGTCGTGGGCGGGCTGCCCGGACGGCGCCCAGGTCCGTTCGAAGAGCGGCGTCTCGGGGGCGGCCGGTTCCCGGTCGCCGGAGGCGGGTTCGAACGGCCAGCACCGCATCCGGTCGAACGGGTACGACGGCAGCCCCACCAGCCGCGCGCCCGGCGGCGGCGTCCGGTCCACGTGGCCGCCGTCCACCCAGTGCCGTCCCAGCTCCAGCAGGTCGCCGGGACGTCCGGACAGCTGGTCGCCGGGCCGCCCGGATGGCGGGGCGCCGGGACGTGTCCGGCCGCGCAGCACGTCGGCGGGCTCCGACCGGGCGAACCGCTCCAGCCGTTCGCACAGCTCCGCCACGTCCGCGACGACCAGGGCGAGCCGTTCGCGCAGCGGTTCGCGTCCGGTCCGGAGGGTGTGGGCGACGTCGGCGAGGTTCTCGGGCGTCGCGCGCAGGTGACCGGCCAGCCGGCCCGCCATGGCGCGCAGCCGCCGCTCGTCGTGGGCCGACAGCACGATCAGCTGCGGTCCGGCGTCGGGAGTGGCGGGAGTGGCGGGCGGGGCCTCCTCGATCACCGCGTGCGCGATCGTCCCGCCGGCGCCGAACGAGCTGAGGCCCGCCCGCCGGGGCGCGCCGCCGGGCCCCTCGGGCCAGTCGGCCGCCTCGCGCTGCACCCGGAAGGGGATCTCGTCCCAGGCGATGTCCGGGTTGAGTTCGTCGGCGTGCAGGGAGGGCACGAGCCGCCGGTGCCGGAGCTGGAGCACGATCTTGGTGAGCCCGGCGATGCCGGCGCCCGACTCGACGTGCCCGAGGTTGGACTTGACCGACCCGATCGGGATGCTGCCCGGCGCGGCCCCCGCCGGCCCGAACACCCGCATGAGGGCGTTGATCTCGATGGGGTCGCCGAGCGCGGTGCCCGCGCCGTGGCACTCCAGGTAGCCGATGCCGGCGGGGTCCACGCCCGCGTCGGCGAGCGCGCGGGCGACGAGCTCGCCCTCCTCGACGGGGCTCGGCACCACCCAGCCGTTCGTCCGGCCCGAGTGCACGACGGCGGTGCCCCTGATCACGGCGTGGATGCGGTCGCCGTCCGCCTCGGCCCTGGACAGCGGCTTGAGCAGGACGACCCCGGCGCCCTCGGCGGGCACGAAGCCGTCGCCGCCCGCCCCGAAGCTGTGGCAGCGCCGGTCGCCGGCGGTGAGCCGCATGCGGGCGTGCTGGACGAACTTGTTCGGGTGCAGGTTGAGGTTGACGCCGCCGGCGATCGCCAGCTCGCACTCCCCCTGGCGCAGCGACCGGACCGCGAGGTGCAGCGCGGCCAGCGACGACGAGCACATCGTGTCGACCGACATGCTGGGCCCCTTGAGGTCCAGGTGGTAGGAGACGCGGTTGGCCACGCCGCCGAGGGTCGCGCCGGTGTCCTGGGGCGTGCCGCGCAGGCTCTGCTCGACGCCGAAGAAGGGGTACTCGTTGTACATCACGCCCGCGTAGACGGCGACGTTCGAGCCGTGCCGGTCGCGCAGGCGGGTGCGCGGGTAGCCCGCGTCCTCCAGGGCCTCCCAGGCGACCTCCAGGAAGACGCGCTCCTGCGGGTCCATGAGGGCCGCGTCGCGCGGGGTGATGCCGAACAGCAGCGGGTCGAAGTCGGTGACGCCGTCGAGGAAGCCGCCCCACATGAGGTCCACGGGCCAGCCGTCGCGGGTCCTGTCGGCGGGGACGCGGGAGAGCGAGTGCCGCCCGGCGGCCAGGTTCTCCCAGAACGTGCCCAGGTCGGGGGCGTCGGGGTAGCGCCCGGCGATCCCGATGACGGCGATCGCGCCGTCGTCGGCACCGTCGCCGGAACCGTCCGGCCCGTCGGTCCGCGGTTCGGTCCGCGGTTCGGTCCGATCGGTCCGATCCGGCCGGTCCGTCGGGGGCGGGGCGGGGGTTCTGGCGGACAGCGCGGCGGCGACCCCGGCCAGGTCCTTGTGCTCGAAGAAGAGCGTGCGCGACCGCTCGCCCAGGTCCCGCTCCAGCCGCGCGTTGAGCTCGACGATCTGGGACGACGTCAGCCCGTACTGCTCCAGCGGCACCCGCGTCCCCAGCCGGTCGGCGTCGATGCCAGAGACCTCGGCGTAGACGCCCTTGAGGTAGTCCTCCATGTCCCCGGCGGCGGCCTGGGCCGCGACCGGCTCCGCCCGTTCGATCCAGTACGGCTCGGCCTCGAACGGGTAGGCGGGCAGCGCGACGCGTCCGGGCGGCTCCGGCCAGAACCGTGCCCAGTCGACGTCCTGCCCGGCCACCCAGGCGGCCGCCGCCTCGGCCTCCGTGCCCGCTGGGCCGGCGCCCCCGCCGGAGCGCCCGGCGAGCACGGACGGGTGCGTCCTGCCCGCCGCGAACGCCTCCAGCCCCTCCCGCAGCCCGGCCGCGTCACGGCAGACGACGGCGAGCCGGTGCGCGAGGGCGGCACGCCCGGTCTGGGTGGTGTAGGCGATCCGGCGCACGTCCCGCTCCCCGGTCTCGGCCAGGCGGCGGGCGGCGGTCACCAGCCGCTCCCGGGTCGCGGCGGAGACCAGGACGGCGTGTTCCCGGCCGTCCTCGGCCGCGCTGCCCGGGGTCTCCTCGGGACGGGGCGCCCGGACGACGGCGTGGGCGTGCGTGCCGGTCGCCCCGAAGGCGTTGATCAGCGCCCGCCGCTCGCCGGTCCACGGCTCCGGCTGCTCCGGCACGGCGACCGCGTCGGTGGGCGGCTCGGCGAGGAGAGTGGGCGCCAGCCGTCCGTGCCGCAGCTGCAGCAGCACCTTGGCGAGCTGGGAGGCGCCGGACGCGGCTTCGAGATGGCCGATGTTCGGCTTGAGCGTGCCCGCCGCGACGGGCTCGGACCGCTCGCCGAAGACCTCGGCCAGCGCCTCGGCCTCGGCCGCGTCGGCCAGGGCCGCCCCGGCCGCCGCGCACTCGACGTAGGAGACGTCGCCGGGCCCGGCGCCGGCCCGCTCAAGGGCACGGCGCATGGACGCCGCCATGGCGCCGGCGCTCGGCGCGGTGAACCGCCCGGTACGCCCGGTGTGCGCGACCCAGGTGGCCTCGACCACGCCGTGGACGGCGTCCCCCGCCCGGACGGCGTCCGCGACGGGCCGCAGCAGGAAGGAGCCGACACCCTCGCCGACCGTCCAGCCGGGCCGGTCGGCGTCGAAGGCGGCGGCGCCGGCCTCCTCGGCCAGCAGGCCCAGCCCGGCCAGCAGCCCGGCGTGGTAGGGGTCGGCGAGCAGGTTGACGCCCGCGACCACGGCCGCGTCGCAGTCGCCCGTACGAATGGCCTGGGCGGCCAGGTGCAGGGCGGTCAGCGTGGACGAGCACGACGTGTCCACGGCGATGCTCGGCCCGGTGAAGCCGAAGAAGTACGAGACGCGGTTGACCATGTCGGACGCGGTCGCCGAGACCACGGCCGGGCCGCCCGCGCGCCAGGCGGCGGCCCCCGCGTGCTGGTAGTCGTGCCACATCGAGCCGACGAAGACGCCCACCCTGGGGGCGGTCGCGTGCAGCGAGCCGGGGGTGTGACCGGCGTGCTCCAGGCACTCCCAGACGCTGTGCAGCAGGAGCCGGAGCTGCGGGTCGAGCGTCGCGGCCTCCTTCGGCGAGATGTGGAAGAGCAGGCTGTCGAAGCGGTCGATGTGCTCCAGGTAGCCGCCGGGACGCTCGCCCCTGGGGCTCGGGCCCAGGCTGCGGGTGCCGGTGCTGAGGTTGCGCCAGAAGCCGTCCAGGTCGTCGGCGCCGGGGTAGCGGCCGGCCATGCCGATCACGGCGAGCCCGGCCGGCCGCTCCTCGGGCGTCGGCTCCTCGCGCCGGACGGGCTCGGTGCGGAGGGCCGGTTCCGTCTCGGGTGTGGAGAGCACGGGAGTGGCGAACACGGGGGCGGCGTCGCCGGTCGCGTACTCGGCGGGGCCGCCCAGGAACGCCTGGAGGAAGCGGTGGCCGTCGTCCAGGTCGAACTGGTCGCGCACCTGGTCGAAGGCGACCTCGCCGATGGGACAGAGCCCGATGCCGCAGGCCGCCTGGCCGGTCATCAGGAGCTGGCCGAGGTAGCCCGCCTCCAGGGTCAGGTAGCGCAGGCTCTGCTCGCCGTACAGGGGTTCGATGCCCTTGGTCTGGCCGATGAGGTAGAGGCTGAAGCCGGCGCGGTCGTACAGGTCGCGGTTGTAGACGAAGTGGGCCGTACGGTCGAGCTCGGGGCGGCCGTTCACGAGCTGGAGGGCGTGCTCGACCGGGTTGTAGTAGTAGATCCCCTCGGCGACGCCGCCGATCGCGCCCTTGGTGACGTGCAGGTACGCCTGCACGGCGTAGGTGTCCCCGGCCGACGGGTACAGGTGGCGCGCGCGGTCGCCGAGCCGCCGTTCGCGCAGCAGCCCGAGCAGCCGGCACAGCGACCGGTACGGCAGCGAGCCGGGCGCGAAGTCGCGCACGCTGGCCCGCCAGGCGAAGTGCTCCTCGGGCACGTCCAGGCGGTCGAGGCGGATGAGGCTGGCGTCCGGCTCCAGCGGACGCAGGTTCCACTGGCCCGCCTTGAACGCCTCCCGGTCCTCGGGCGAGAAGAAGTCGACCTCCCCCGGCCCGTCCGCCTCGACGTCGGCCCGCGCGGGCTGCTCGACGGGCTGGTCCGCGGAAGGCTTCTCCGCGGTGGGCTTCTCCGCGGCGGGTTTGTCCGTGGAGGGCTTCTTCGTCGCGGGCTTGTTCGTCGCGGGCTTGTCGGTGGGGGCGCCGACGACGGTGGCGATGCCGGTGACGGTCGGGTTCTCCAGCAGCAGCGCCACCGGCACGCGCCTGCCGTACCGCTTCCGCAGCGCCTTGGAGACCTGGACCATGGTGAAGGAGGTGACGCCCTGGTCCCAGAGGTCCTGGCCGGGATCGACCTCCTCGACCCCGATCAGCTCGGCGAACAGCTCGGCGATCTCCGTCACCGTCTGTCCCGCCACCTCGGGCTCGGGCTCCGGCTCCGGCTCGGGCTCGGGGGCGCGGTCGGCGAGCGGCCACGGGAGGGCGTCCCGGTCCAGCTTGCCGTTGGAGGTGGCCGGGAACGTGCTGACGAACGCCACGTGGTTGGGCACCATGTACGCCGGCAACGTCCCGGCCGCGTGCGCCCGCAGTTCCCCGACGTCCGGCTCCGCGCCCTCGGCCATCACGTACGCGACCAGCTTCCGCTCCCCCGACCGGTCGTCGCGGGCCAGGACGACGACGTCCCGCACACCCGGATGCTGCCGCAGCCGGTGCTCGATCTCGCCCAGCTCCACCCGGAACCCGCGGATCTTCACCTGGTTGTCGGCCCGCCCGAGGAACGTGATGTTCCCGTCGGGCAGCAGCGCGGCCCGGTCGCCGGTCAGGTACATGCGCCCGCCCGCGAACGGGTCCGGCACGAACCGCTCGGCGGTCAGCTCGGGCTGGTTGCGGTAGCCGAGGCTCAGGCACCTGCCGCCGATGAACAGGTCGCCCTCCTCGCCTTCCGGGCAGGGCCGCCGGTCCTCGTCGAGGATGTAGTAGACGGCGTCGTCGATCGGCCGCCCGTACGGGATGCTCCGCCACGACGGGTCGACCTCGCCCACCTCGAACCAGTTCGACCAGACGGTGGCCTCGGTGGCGCCGCCCAGGCTGACCACCCGCGCCCGCGGGAAGGTCGCGCGCACGGCGTCCGGCAGCGGCAGCGGCGTGTAGTCGCCGCTGAGGAAGACCAGCCGCAGGTCGCCGGTGCCCTCCTCGCCCTGCCGCTCGGCGAGCAGCGGGGCGAGCTGGTTGAGCGTGGTGGGCGCGGAGTTCCAGAACGTGATCGGCTCGTCGATGAGCACGTCCAGCAGCAGCTCGGGGTCGCGCTGCTGGCCCTCGTCGGCGATGTAGAGCGAGGCGCCCCGGCCGAGCAGGCCGAAGATGTCGAACACCGACAGGTCGAAGCCGAGCGAGGTGACGCAGAGCCCGACGTCGGAGGCGTCGAAGTCGAAGGTGCGGTAGCACCAGTCGAGCAGGTTGAGCAGCGGCCGGTGGCTGACCTCGACGCCCTTGGGCTTGCCGGTGCTGCCCGAGGTGAAGATCACGTACGCGAGGTCGTCCACGGTGCCGGCGAGGGGCGGGTCGCCGCGGTCGTCGCCGCCGGCGTCCAGCTCGACGGCGCGCACGCCCTCGGGCACGGCCCAGCCGGGCGTCTCGGCGCAGGTGAGCACGATCCCGGCTGCGGCGTCGTCCAGCATGACGGCGGCCCGCTCGTCGGGCAGGGACGGCTCCACCGGCAGGTAGGCGCCGCCCGCCTTGTGTATCCCGAGGACGGCGGCCACCATGTCGGGACCGCGGCACAGGCGCACGGCGACCACCGTCCCCGGCCCCACGTCCAGCTCCTTCAGCCGCCAGGCGACGGCGTTGGCGCGCCGGTTCAGCTCCCCGTAGGTCATGGTGCCGCCGGCGTGCCGCAGCGCGACCGCGTCGGGATCGGCGGCGGCCTGCCGCTCGAACAGCCGGTGCGCGGGGCGCAGCCGGTCCTCGAAGGCCGCGAACAGCTCGGCGAGGTCGGGGAACTCCGGCTCCAGCGCGTCCCAGTGGTAGTGCAGCCGGTCGCCCTCCCTGATGACGATGCAGTCGAGCGCGACGTCCGGGGTGTAGGTCATCCAGGGCCCGGCCTCGACGCCGTCCGGCAGGGGGTGCTCGGTCAGGTCGAGGGTGCTGGTGTAGACGACGGGGAAGGCGTAGGCGCGGCGGCGGCGTTCCTTCATGACGTGGCCGCGCAGCGTGGCCAGGCCGGTCAGGGCGCCGTTGGCGGCGTCGGCGGCGATCCGGTCCGGGTAGGACTCCTCGTCGGTGACCCAGCTCAGGGCGGTGTGCTCGCCGGGGCGCCGCGGCTCGGACTCGGCGGTCCAGCGCACCACGGACACGCTGAACGGATCGGCGAAGCGCGCGCGCAGCGCGCCGGCCAGGGCGGCGAAGACGGTCTCGTCGGACACCGCGGCGACGCTGCCGCTCAGCCGGACGCGGCGCGCCGGCGTGGTGGCCACTTCGGGCCCCGGCGGCAGGTCGCGGAACCGCTCGTCCCAGTAGCCCCCTTCGTGCGGGCGCTCAAGGGCGCCCGGGGCCTCGGCGGCCGGCCGCGGCTCGGCGGACGGGTCGGCGTACAGCCTGAACAGCTCGCGCAGCACGATGTGGATGCTCCGGCCGTCCAGCACGGCGAGGTCGACGGCCGCGTGCACCGTCTCGCCGCTGACCCGCAGCTCCCAGTGCGGCCAGCGGCCCAGCGGGAACGCCCGCCCGGCCATCTCCCCGGCCTCGACGCCGGGGGTCTCGGGGATGCTCCAGTTCTCCGGCGCGTGCGGCCTGACCCGCAGCGTCCCGTCGTGGGTGACCTCCGAGCGCAGCGCGTCGTGCGCGGCCACCAGGCGCAGCCAGGCCCGTTCGAGCCGGTCCCGGTCCAGGTCGCGGACGTGGAAGCTGTGGTGGACCTGGCAGCCGTCGTACGGGTGCGCGCCGCCCGCGCGGGCCACGTAGTACGCCTTCTGCAGCTCGTTGAGCGGCCGGATCTCCTCCTCGCCGGTGTCGGCGGCCAGGGCGCGCAGCGCGTTGGTGAAGCGGGCGAACAGGGTCTCCGGCTCGCCGGGCTCGAAGCACCCGGGCACCAGGTCCCAGCGCACCCGCAGCTCGCCGTCGTGCTCCCACATCTGGTGGTCGAGCGCGACGCCGGAGGTCTGGCTCAGCGCGTACGTCACCGGCGGCACGGCCTCGTCGGGCCGGGCGTCCAGCAGGCTGGTGAAGACGACGGGCAGCGCCGTGCGCTCGCGCAGCTCCCGCATGACGGTCACGCCGGGGACGCCCGCGTGGCCGAGGTCTCGCCACAGCCGCCGGTGCACCTCCTGGACCGCCTCCGGGAGCGGCTCGCCGAGCGTGCTCTCGGCGGCGAACACGGCGGTGCCGGTGAACGGCCCGACCACCTCGTCCACCTCACGCGGCAGCCAGGCCCGGCCGGTCGTGGTCACGGCCAGGGAGCAGTCCTCCCCCCTGCCGACCGTCTCGGCGAACAGGGTCAGCACCAGGGCGGTCGGCGAGACGTCCAGCTCGGCGGCCCTGGTGCGCAGGGCGCCCCACTGGGCGGCGGTCAGCGAACCGGTCAGCGCGGAGCGCGGCGACCCGTCCGGCACGCCGGCGGCGGGGCCGGGCGGCAGGTCGGCCAGGCGTTCCCGCCAGTAGTCCAGGTCCTCCTGGTGGCGGGGGCCGCGCCGCTGGGCGTCCAGCGCCAGCAGGCAGTCGCGGACGGACAGGTCGCTGTCCTCCAGCACGTGGCCGGGGTCGCGGTAACAGCGCCACCAGTCGCGCAGCAGCACGTCGAGCCCGCGGCCGTCGGTCACGCTCGCGTCGATGCCGAAGTGCACGGTCCCGGGCGTGGTGACCTCGACGGCGAACGGCGGCCAGACGCCGGGCTCGTAACGCCGGTGCGCGAGGCGTTCGCGGGCGCCGGGCTCGTCCACCGGCAGGTCCCAGGAGGGGGCCCGCTCCAGGATCCGCTGGGTGCCGTCCTCGCCCAGCTCCGGGCGCAGGGCGTCGTGGTGGTCGACGACGCGTTGCCAGGCCGCGCGCAGGCGGGCGGGGTCCACGCCGGGCACCTCGAACTCGCGGTACACCTGGCAGCCGACCGGGTCGGGGGTGGCGTCCTCGTCCGCGCCCATGACGTACGCCTGTTGCAGGGGCGTCAGGGGGAACGGCTCGTGCCGCTCGCCGGGGGCCGGGCTGATCGCCGCCCCGGTCGCGGGGGTGTCGTGCTCCGCCGTCCCGGCCAGCTCGGCGATCCGCGCGGCCAGCTCGGCCGGCGTGGCGCAGCCGCCCAGCCGCTCGACGGGGAAGTCCAGCGAGAACTCCCGCTGGATCTCGAACCACACCCGTACCGCGGAGATCGAGTCGAGTCCGCTGTCCTTGAGTGAAGCGTCGGGGGTCAGCTCCGCACCGCCGGGCAGCACCTCGGCCAGCAGGCGGATGACCGTCTCCGTCACGCGCTCGTCGTGCTCCATGGGCCTCCTCCCTCACTGCGACGCTAGTGAGGACGGCGCGCGCTGCCTGCTCAAGACTGAGCAGGCAGCGCAAGGCGATCGGCCGTAGCTTTCTGACCATGCCTGGTTCCTGGATAGCGGGCGGCGAGCCCAGACCCGACGCCCGCATCAGACTGTTCTGCTTCGCGCACGCGGGAGGCGGGTCGGCGCTGTTCCGCAAATGGGACGACCACTTGTCGCCGGACGTCGACGTCTGCCCGGTGGTGCTGCCGGGGCGCGAGTCACGCCTGCGCGAGCGGCCCTACAACCGCATGGAGCAGCTCGTGGGGCCGCTGTCGGAGGCCATCGAGCCGTACACCGACCGGCCGTTCGCGCTGTTCGGACACAGCATGGGGGCCGTGGTGGCCTGGGAGACGGCCCGCCGCTTCCCGCCCGCGGTGCTGTTCGTGTCCGGACGCCGCGCGCCGCACCTGCCGACCCGCCGCCGCCGCTTCAGCGACCTGTCGGAGGACGAGCTGCTGAGCGAGATGGGCAAGCTGAACGGCACGCCGTCGGAGGTGATGGACCAGCGCAGCCTGCTGGAGGTGTTCCTGCCGGGCCTGCGCGCCGACTTCGAGCTGAACGAGTCGTACACGCCGCTGCCCGGCCCGCGTCCTGACTGCCCGATCTCGGCGCTGACCGGCGACGCCGACCCGGAGGTCGACCCGGACGAGATCAGCGCCTGGGCCGACGCCACCGGCGGCGGTTTCACGCTGCGCGTGTTCGGCGGCGACCACTTCTACCTCAAGGGCCCGCGGCCCGAGGTGCTGACGGCGGTCCAGGAGGACCTGAACCGCCATCTGCTCAACGTCTAACCGTCCTTGGACAGGTCGCGCAGCCGGGCTTCGAGCAGCCCGGCGGCGGCCTCCATCAGCCGGTCGGCGATGACGTCCACGTGCCTGGCCCGCCAGTCGGCCAGCTCCGTGCCCGCCACCCACCGGTTGAACGCGCCCATCGCCGGCCCGCAGTGGACCTGGTAGTCCACCTGCCGCCCGGCCTCGCCGCGCAGCGCCAGCCTGATCGTGTGCACGAAGTACCAGCGGAAGACGAGCGCCATCCGGTGCTTGGGGTCGCGCTCGGCGCGGGCCAGCTCGGCCGGCCGGCGCGCGGCCAGGAACGCCCGCGTCTCCTCCCACACCTCCTCGAAGGAGCGGCGGAAGAACTTGTCCTGGATCGTCCGCCTGGTCCGCTCGTCGATCTCCTCCAGCGAGCCGTACTGGCGGTAGAGCTGGTAGAGCTTGTTGGCGCGGGCCGGGAACAGCGTGCCCTTCCTGGCGACCTGCACCTGCGCTCCCATCTCGAACATGTCGCCGGCCGGGGCGTAGGCGGTGTCCTGCACGTCGAGCCCGGCGAGCAGGTCCTTGACGGCGTCGGACGTCCCGGCCTCAGGAGTGCACTGGTTGACGCTGCCGGTGACGATGAAGTCGGCGCCGAGCACGAACGCGGCGGCGGCCGCCTCCGGGGCGCCGATGCCGCCGGACGCGCCGACCCTGATGCGCCGGGCGTAGCCGTGGGCGGCCATCTCCTCGTCGCGCAGCCGCAGGATCGCCGGCATCAGCGCGTACGGCGAGCGCCCGTCGGTGTGCCCGGCCGAGTCGGCCTCGACGCAGACGTCCGCGCTGACCGGCAGCTCCGCGGCGACCTCCGCCTCGGCCGCGGTCAGCGCCCCCTCCCGGACGAGCCGGTCCAGGACGGCCTGCGGGGCGGGCCGCATGAAGGCGGCGGCGACCTCGGGCCTGGAGACCTTGGCCACCACGTGCCGGACGGCGACCGGCCGCCCGGCCGGGTCGCGGTGCGCGCCGCTGCAGCGGTAGCGGACGAGGGGCGCGGTGATGTGCGGGTAGGCGGCGGCCTCGACGTACCGCACGTCGCGGCGGAGCAGCAGGTCGACCGTCTCGCGCTCCAGGCCCTCCTCGTCGAAGCCGTAGAGCAGGTTCACGCCGTAGGCGCCGTCCGGGCCGAGGGCGGACTGGACGGTGTCCAGCGCGTCGGCGATCTGGTCCAGGGTGAGGCCGCCGGCGCCGAGGAAGCCCATCAGCCCGGCCCGGCCCATCCTGATCACGAGCTCGGGCGAGGCGATGCCCTTGAACATCGACCCGGCCAGGTAGGCGTGGCGGACGCGGTAGTCGGCGCGGAACTCGGCCGAGCCGAGCACGATCCCGGCCTCCCGGACAGCGGGCGCCTCGACCGGCTCCCGGACGGCGGGCGTCTCGGCCGGTTCCCGGACGGCAGGGGGCTCGGGCGGGTGGCGGCGGGTGACCGTCCACAGCTTGGTGAGCACGTCGCCGGGGCCGATCTCCGCCAGCTCGGACACGCCCTGGTCCATCAGGTAGCGCAGGCCGTCCACCCACCGCACCGGGTTGCAGATCTGGCGGCGCAGCAGCTCGGCCGCCTCGCCGGCCCGGTACGGGCGTCCGGTCACGTTGGAGATGACGGGCACCCGCGGCTCCTCGATGCGGACGCCGTCCAGCACCTCGGCGAAGGCGTCGGCGGCCGGTTCCATGTAGCGCGAGTGCGAGGGCACGCTCACGCTCAGCGGCACCCACTTGCCGGGGCCGCCGCGGCTGAGCGCGTCCAGCTCGTCCTTGGGCCCGGCCAGGACGACCTGTTCCGGGGAGTTGTAGTTGGCGATGTCGACGCCGGTGCCCGCCAGCAGCTCCTCCAGCCGTTCCGGGTCGGCGCCGAGCACCGCCGCCATGGCGCCGCCGCCCGCCTCGGACATCAGCTCGCCGCGCCGCTTGACCAGGCCGAGCGCGGTCTCGAAGTCGAAGCAGCCGGCCGCGAACAGCGCCGCGTACTCGCCCAGGCTGTGCCCGGCCAGGTAGTCGGGCCGGCCGCCCTCGTCCTGCCGGGCGAGGAAGCTCAGCGCGTTGACCGTGAACAGGGCGGGCTGCACGTAGCGGGTCTCACGCAGCCGCTTGGGGTCGTCGCACAGCTCGGCGACGGAGTAGCCGAGGATCTCGTCGGCGCGGGCGCACAGGTCGGGGTACCGCTCCAGGACGCCCGCGCCCATGCCCTTGCGCTGCGACCCCTGCCCGGGGAAAACCCACACGACGGACATCAGGCGCGTTCCTCTCTAGCGTTCCCAGGGGAATCTCTTCTCGGTCGCGTAGTCGACGAGCCTGCGGCGCACCTCGGGGCTGGACATGAGCCGGCCGAACTCCTTGACCGCCACCTGCTCGGTCTCGTCCGACAGGATCCACAGCTCGCGGAAGTAGCGCTTCATGTCCGTGACGATCGACCGGTCCAGCTTGGTGAGCCGGTAGGCCAGCCGCCGCACGAGCGCCTCCGGGTCGTCCGACACCTCGTCCACCAGGTGGAAGGCGGCGGCCTCCGCGGCGCTCACCGGCTGGGTGCTCAGCGTCATCGCGTACGCCTTCTGGAAGCCCGTGCGCCGGATCAGGAACGGCAGCACGCAGCACGGCAGCAGCCCCCACAGCGCCTCGGGCAGGCTGAAGGTGCTGCGCTCGCTGGCGAAGACGAAGTCGCTGGCCGCGGCCAGGCCGACGCCGCCGCCGGCCACCCGGCCGTCCACCCGGGCCACCACCGTCACGGGCGTCTCGGTGAAGCGGCGCAGCAGGCCGTAGAACGCCCGGCCGCCGTCGGCGACGTCACTGCCGGCCGCCTCCTCCAGGTCCATGCCGGTGCAGAAGACGCCGTCGCCGCCCTCCAGCAGCAGGATGCGGCAGCCGGGCGCGCGCTCGGCCTCGTCCAGGGCGGCGCCCAGCTCGTCGATGGCGCGGTCGTCGATCGTGCGGCTGCGCAGCCGGTGCCGCAGGGTCGCCGAGGTCAGCTCCATCTGTACTCCCGGTGGAAGTCCGCGATGCGGTCCAGCACCAGCAGGCCGCGACCGCCGAAGGCGTCCTCGTACAGGTCGCCGTACGGTTTGGGGTCCAGCACCGCGTCCCGCACGCCGAAGGCGCGGTCGGCGCTCAGCTCGGTCAGCGCGTCCAGCTCCGCGACGCCGATCTCGCGCCGCTCGTCCAGCGCCCGGCCGATGCCGCTGCGCCCCTGTGCCGGGATCACGCCGCTGTAGAACTCCGACGCGCAGCCCGACCCGTACGAGAACAGCCCCGCCCGCCTCGGCGCGTCGAACGCGCCGTGGTCGATGAGCGAGCACAGCGCCAGGTAGAGCGCGGCCGAGTAGGTGTTGCCCACCCGCACGCCGTAGGCCAGGGACGGCGCGACCCGCGCCGCGAAGTCGGCCTCGATCTCCGCCGCCCCCATGCCCTTGAGCTTGCGCAGCAACATCCGGTGCGCGCCCTTCACCATCCCGGCGAACGGCGTGTGCAGCGCCAGGTAGTCGAAGGTGTCCACGATGTCGGCGCCGGCCACCCGCCGCCCGTAGGCCGCGAAGCACTCCTCGGCGCAGCGCATGTAGGCCAGCAGCGACAGGTCGGGATCGACCGCGTCGGTGTCGTGGCGCGGCCGGGCCGTGTCCATCACCTCGAAGGTGTGGTAGCCGCTGGCGCCCGGGTCGAGCCGCAGCACCCGCGCGTCCTCGCCGACCAGCATCGCCACCGCACCGGCGCCCTCGGAGGGCTCCCAGTAGGTGGACTTGGCGGTGCCGCTGGCCGCGTCCGTGGCGATGGCCAGCGCCTTCACGCCGGGGATCGGGCTCGCGCCGACGACGGCGGCGGCGCACTGCAGCGCGGCCGTCCCGCCGTAGCAGGCGTGCTTGACCTCGAACGAGCGGCACGCCGGGTTCAGCCCGAGGTGGTGGTGGATGTAGGTGCTGATCGGCTTGCCGAAGTCGAGCCCCGACTCCGTGCCCACGACCAGCAGCTCGATCCGGTCCTTCTCCTCCGGGGTGAGCGCGTCCAGCAGCGGCCGGGCGGCGTTGACCGCGTTGGTGACCGGGTCCTCGCAGGGCAGGTTGACCGAGCGCTGCTCCATCATCAGGTTGCCGAAGCGGTTGACGTCCAGGCCGCGCGCGTCGAACAGCGCGCGGACGTCCGTGTACGCCCTGCCGACGTAAGCGTTGATCGCCTCGATCCCGAGAGCCATGGCCTAGGGCACCATCAGGACGTCGTGGATGCTGGTCGGCACGAACAGCCGGTCCCACTGCCCGCCGCCGTGCCGTTCCGGGACCCGTTCCACGTCGTAGACCTCCTTGCGCATGCCCTCGCCGCGGTCCAGCTCCCGCACGGCCTGGTAGTCGTCCAGCTCGCGCAGGTGGATGAGGGCGTGCAGGCGGTCCTGCCGGCCCCACGTCTGCTCGTAGATGAAGGCGGTGGCGCGGCCCTCGAGGTTGGCGTTGAGGTAGCGGGACCAGTCGTAGAGGAACTGCCGTCCCTCCTCGCGCAGCTCGTAGCGCGCGTCGGCGGTGCGCAGCACGATCGCCCCGGCGGTCGCCGAGTTGAGCTGCTCCCGCTGCGTGGTCTGGTGCGTCGCGGGCGGCACGAACGTGCCGGGCACGTCGTGCACGTCGTCGGTGAACCCGTGCTGCGGGCACATGACGGTCTCCTGGAGACTGCCGTGGACGAACATCTTCTCCCAGTTGCCGCCGCCCTTCTTGGGCAGCCGGTCCTTGAGCGAGATCTGCTGGAACGCCTCGTCGTGGTCCACCATCTCGATGAGCTTGCTGTACTTCTCGGGGGACTTCATGTGCACGAACCAGTGCAGCCGCTCGCGGACGCCGAAGACCTCCTCGTAGCAGAAGGTCGTGGCGACGCCGGCCTGGGCGCGGTTCATGTAGTCGAGCAGGTCCACGCTGAAGTCGCGGCCCTCGCGGGCCATGCCGTACTCCAGCATCCCCACACGGTGGATGATCAGGCCCGCGTTGCCCGAGTGCAGCAACTGGTCGGGGGGCAGGGTGGTCTGATACTGCGCCGGCTTCGTCATGCCCCGAATGTCGCCCACGGGCGCGGGAACCTCCGCTCAATATTGAGCAGGCCCCCGGGGTGCCCGTCGCCGGCGGGCTCAATATTGAGCAGCAGGACGACGGCCCGATCGGCCTAGCCTCTCATGTGCCTGACATGCCTCTGGGAGCCCACGAACTGCTGGTCTTCATGCTGCAGCTGGGCCTGCTCCTCGGTCTCGCCGTCCTGCTCGGCCGGCTGGCCGTGCGCCTGCGCATGCCCGCCATCGTCGGCGAGCTGACCGTGGGCGTGCTGCTCGGCCCGTCGCTGCTGAACCACCTCGCCCCCGCCCTGAAGTTCACCCAGCTCCACCTGCTGGACGCGGTGGGCCAGGTCGGCGTGCTGCTGCTGGTCGCCATCACCGGCATCCAGCTCGACTTCGGCCTGGTCCGCCGGCGCGGCGCGACGGCCGTCAAGGTGAGCGTCGCCGGTCTGGTCGTGCCGCTGGGGCTCGGCGTGGCCGCCGGTTTCCTGCTGCCCGCCTCCCTGCTCGTCGAGGGCACCAGCGTGACCGTCTTCGCGCTGTTCCTGGGCGTGGCCACGTGCGTCAGCGCCATCCCGGTGATCGCCAAGACGCTGACGGACATGAAGCTGCTGCACCGCGACGTCGGCCAGCTCTGCCTGACGGCGGGGATGGTGGACGACGCGTTCGGCTGGTTCATGCTCTCGGTCGTCTCGGCCATGGCGACCACGGGCGTGCGCACCGGGCAGATCGTGTTGTCGCTGGTCTACCTGGCCGCGCTGGTGCCGTTCGCGCTCTGGGTGGGCCGGCCGCTGGTCCGCTGGACGATGCGGGCCGCCACCCGCTCGGACGAGCCGGGCCCGGCCGTTGCCGTCGCCGTGGTGCTGGTGCTGCTGGCCGCCGCCGGCACGCACGCGCTCGGCCTGGAGGCCATCCTGGGCGCGTTCGTCTGCGGCGCGCTGATCGGGCGGTCCGGCCACGCCGACGCCGCGTGGCTGGCCCCGTTGCGCACGATCGTCCTCAGCGTGCTCGCTCCCCTGTTCTTCGCGACGGCCGGCCTGCGCATGGACCTCACGCTGCTGGCCAGGCCGGAGGTGCTGGCGGCGGCCGGGGCCGTGCTGGGGGTGGCGATCGTCGGCAAGTTCCTGGGCGCCTACCTGGGGGCGCTGCTGAGCCGGTTGAGCGCGTGGGAGGCGTTCGCGCTGGGGGCCGGCATGAACGCGCGCGGCGTCATCGAGGTGATCGTGGCGATGGTCGGCCTGCGCATCGGCATCATCGACACGGCGATGTACACGATCGTGATCGTCGTCGCGATCGTCACCTCGCTCATGGCGCCGCCGATCCTGCGCGTCGCGATGAGACGCGTCGAGCTCACCGCCGAGGAACGCCTGCGCCGGGCCGAGCACGAGCAGCTCGTCGAGCCCGGCCGGCGCGGCTGACCCTATCGGGGGACGACGATCGCCGTGGCCAGCAGCCCGGGGGCGGCCGTCCAGCGGCCCGCGAACTCCGCCAGGGGCGCGTCCGGCGGCAGCAGCCTGGCGCGGAAGCGGCCGTCGAGGGAGAAGGCGAGGGAACCGTCGTGGAACCCCAGCCACTCGCCGGTCAGCGGGAACCACGCCTTGTAGACCGACTCCTTGGCGCTGAACAGCAGCCGGTCCCAGCAGGTGCCGGGGCGCAGGTCGTGCAGCTCGCGCACCATCGCGGCCTCCTCGGGCCGGGCCACCATGCGGAAGACGCCTTCGGGGAGGGGTTCGTGCGGTTCGGCGTCGATGCCGATGCTGCGCACGTCGCCGGCGTCGGCCACGGCCGCCGCGCGGAACCCGGCGCAGTGCGTCATGCTGCCCACCGCGCCCGCCGGCCAGCGGGGCGCGCCGCGCCGGCCGGGGACGATGGGCGCGGGCGGGATGCCGAGGGCCGCCAGCGCCTCGCGAGCGCAGTGGCGGACGGTGGCGAACTCGCGCCGGCGTTTGGCGACCGCCTTCCTGACGGCGTGCCGCTCCTCGGGGAAGAGCCGCACGCCGGGCGGGTCGCCGTACGCGGTGGAGACGGCGACGTTGTCCGGGACGAGCGTCTCGATCATCGAGTGTCCCTCCTCCTGGGCCGGCGCGTGCCCCTGCGTCTACCCACAGGCCGCCGTCGTCACCTCTCGCCGGTGAGCGGTTCGAGGACGAAGACCGGGATCCGGCGCTCGGTCCTGGTCTGGTAGTCGGCGTAGTCGGGGTAGGCCGCCACCGCCCGCCGCCACCAGACGTCCTTCTCCTCCCCCGACACCTCGCGCGCCCGGTACACGCCGGTGGCCGTGCCGTCCTGGAGCTCGACGACGGGCTCGGCGAGCACGCTGGCGTACCACTGGGGGTTGACCGGGGCGCCGCCCAGGGACGCGACGGCCGCGTAGCGCCCCTCGTGCTCGACCCGCATGACCGGCGTCCTGCGCAGTTTGCCGGTCTTCGCGCCCCGGTAGGTCATCAGCACGACGGGCAGGTCCTTGATCGTGACGCCGTCGGTCGTGCCGGTGCGCATGATCTGCTCGACGTGCTCGCGGACCCAGTCCGACGCGCTGGGCTCGTACTCGCCGGTCGGGGCCTGCCCGGCCCGCCGGGCCGCCTCCGCCGGGCCGTGCCGCCGGCCGGGGCGCCTGTCCACGTTGTCGGTGAGGGTGTTGATCAGGGCGGGCAGCCCGGCCACCGTCTCGGCCGGCAGGCCGGCCACGGTCTCCTCGGCCAGGTCGACCCAGAGCCGCTTGACCTGCTCGGCCAGCGCCCGGCCGCTGTCGGTGAGCTCGACCACGCTGGCCCGCTTGTCGGACGGCGCCGGCGTGCGGCGGATGTGGCCGGAGGCCTCCAGCTTGCGGCTCATGAGCGTCACGCTGGGCGGCTCGCATCCCAGCGCCTCGCTGAGCTGCGCCTGGATCCTCGGCCCGGTGCGGGCGAGTTCGAGCAGCAGCGCCTCCTGCCCGGGATGCAGGCCAAGCGGGGCGAGCAGGGCGGCGGCCCTGGCGCGGTGGCGCAGGCTCAGCAGGCGGATCGCCTGGTTGACGGCGTCGGCTTGCGCGAAGTCCATGATCGCTCCTTGACGAAAATTAGTTATCTGCATAATAGTTATCCGCGTAACCAAATCCTACACGGCCGGGCAGCGCCCGCCGAAGCCGGGATCGCGAAGAGGGCCCCCTGACGCGGCGCCCGCACGCCGCACGTCCGCGACGCGAATCAGACAAGAACGGAACCACTCATGACGAGCATCGGCACCGCCGCCCGGCGGGCCACCCCACGGACCATCCCGTCCTGGCTGGTCCTGGCGCTGGCCTGCGCCGGCCAGTTCATGGTCATCCTGGACGCCTCCATCGTCAACGTCGCCCTCCCCGCGATCCGCGCGGAGCTCGGCTTCACCCCCACCGGGCTCGCCTGGGTGGTGAACGGCTACCTGCTCGCCTTCGCCGGCTTCATGCTGCTGGGCGGCCGGGCCGCCGACCTGTTCGGCCCGCGCCGGACGCTGGTCGCCGGACTGCTGCTGTTCTCCGCCGCCAGCCTGGCCGCCGGCCTGGCGACCGCGGCGGAGGTCCTGGTCGCGGCCCGCGTGGCGCAGGGCGCCGGGGCCGCCATGATGGCCCCGGCCACGCTGGCCGTGATCAACACGTACTTCACCGAGCCGGGTGCGCGCGCCAGGGCGTTCGGCGCCTGGTCCTCCGCGGGCGGCGTCGGCGGGATGATCGGCGCGGTGGCCGGCGGCGCCATCACCACCGGCCTGTCGTGGCGCTGGGTCTTCCTGATCAACGTGCCGGTCGGCGCGCTGCTGATCGCCGTGGCCCTCTCGGCGCTGGTCACCGTGCGGAGCGCGCGGCGCGAGCCGCTCGACCTGGCCGGCGCGGTCACCGGCACGGCCGGCCTGGCGGCGCTGGTCTACGGGGTCATGCAGAGCGCCGACCACGCCTGGTCGTCCGGACGGGTGCTCGTGCCGGTGCTCGCCGGGCTGCTGCTGCTCGCCGTCTTCGTCGTGGTCGAGGCGCGCTTCGCCGGCCGGCCCATGCTGCCCCTGCGGCTGCTCCTGATCCGGGGGTGGCCGTCGGGAACGGCATGCTGCTGCTGTTCGGCGGGATCACCATCGCGATGTGGTACTTCACGTCGCTGTTCCTGCAGAACGTCCTGGGCTTCAGCGCGCTGCTCGCCGGGCTCGGGCAGACGCCGGCGGCGGTGACGTTCATGCTGGTCGCCCGGGTGTCCGCGGCCCTGCTGCCGCGGGCCGGGGCGCGTCCGCTGGTGCTCGGCGGCGGCGCGCTCTTCGTGGCCGGGTTCGGCTGGCTGTCCCTGGCCGAGGCCGGCAGCGGTTACCTTCCCGCCGTCCTCGGGCCCACGCTGCTCGTCGCGGCCGGCATCGGGCTGACCTTCCCCACCCTCATGTCCGCGGCGACCGCCGAGGCGCCCGAAGGCGCGGCGGGCGTCGTCGGGGGCCTGGCCAACACCACCAGCCAGGTGGGCTCGTCGATCGGCCTGGCGGTCCTCGCCACGGCCGCGGGCGCCGCCGGGTCTCCTGAAGCCCTCGCCGACGGGTACGGCCTGGTCTTCCTCATCGCGGCCGGGCTCGGCCTGGCCCTCGCGGCGGGCGGCTTCCTGCTGCCGCGCCGCGCCTGATCCACCCGCACCCCCACCCCTTCCAGCAAGGAGACCTCCATGTCCATCGCCTTCGATCCGATCGCCGTGGGCGGCACGAAGCTGGCCAACCGGGTCGTCATGGCCCCGATGACCCGCAGCCGCGCCCGCGACGGGCTGGTGACGAGCCTGACCGCGCAGTACTACGCCCAGCGCGCCTCCGCCGGGCTGATCGTCACGGAGGGCGTCCAGCCGTCGGTGATCGGCCAGGGCTATCCCTTCACGCCCGGCCTGCACAGCGCCGCGCAGGTCGCCGCCTGGCGCGAGGTCACCGGCGCGGTGCACGCGGCGGGCGGGAAGATCTTCGCCCAGCTCCTGCACACCGGCCGGATCGGCCATCCGGTGCTGCTGCCCGAGGGGGCGGTCCCCGTCGCGCCGTCGCCGGTGGCCGCGCGCGGGCAGCTCTTCACCCCCGACGGCGTCAAGGAGTTCGTCACCCCGCGCGAGCTGACGGAGCCCGAGATCGAGCGGACCGTCGCCGACTTCGCGGACGCCGCCCGCAACGCCGTCGAGGCCGGCTTCGACGGCGTGGAGGTGCACGGCGCCAACGGCTACCTGATCCACCAGTTCCTCGCCCCCGGCACCAACCGGCGCACCGACGGCTGGGGTGGCTCGGCGGCCGGGCACGCCCGGTTCGCCGTGGCGGTCGTCTCCGCCGTGGCCGGCGCGATCGGCGGCGACCGCACCGCGTTGCGGATCTCGCCCGGGATGCCGAACAACGACATGCACGAGCCCGACCCGCGGCCGGTCTACGAGGAGCTGCTGGGCCGGACATCCGGGCTGGGGCTGGCGTACCTGCACGTCATGGAGGCCGCCGACCGGGAGCTGACGCGCGCCCTGCGGCGGCTCTTCCCCGGCCCGCTCGTCCTCAACCCGCACACCGGCGACCGCCCGACCGGCCCGGAGGACCTCGCGCTGATCGAGGACGGCACCGCGGACCTGATCGCCTTCGGCCGGCTCTTCCTCGCCAACCCCGACCTGCCCCGCCGTCTGGCGACCGGCGCGCCGCTCAACGCCCCGGACGCGGCCACCTTCTACGGCGGCGACGCCGCGGGCTACACCGACTACCCGGCCCTGCCCGTCTGACCGGCCGGTCGTGGGGGGCGGACCTGATCAGGCGACGCCGTCCTTTTTGATCTTCAAGGATGCGTCCGGCCGGAATTTCGGTCGGCCGATAAAGTGGCCTCCATGCGGAGAAGGCCGTCGGAGGCGGTGTCAAGGAAGGTCCGCCCCCCACGCTCCGGCGGCGATTCGCCGGGACATCCGCGAACGGGACTCCACCAGGCTCGATGCGCGCCTCCACCCGCCGGAGTCACCGAAACGTGATCGGCGCTTCTTTTCCCGGAGCGGACCCGCTTATTATTTGTCCCGCGCATGAACCAAGGGAAACAATTCCTCGGCGAATTCGGGGCGGGCGGACCGCCGGAAATTCACCTCCGCCCGGCCGCTATTCGAATAAGTCGGGAAAAGCGCATTGTTCGGTCAATTCCGCACCGGCATTCAGGCGGGTGGGGTCGCGGAACCGTCGTGGAACGATCCACATGCGAGAGGCCGTCATGGATGCCAGCATCGTCGGATGACCCGAAAGGTGGAATCCATGTCCGAGCCCGCGATCCGTCCCAACGAGACGACGGTTCCGGTGCTGCCCTGCCCCGCTCCCGAGCAGACCCTGGAGTTCTTCGAGGCGCTCGGGTTCACCGTCACCCACCGGCAGACCCGTCCTTACGTCTACCTGGCGATGCGCTGGAGCGGATTCGACCTGCATTTCGGCCCCGCGCCGAAGGGGCTCGACCCCGCCCGGGAGGCGACCGGGGCGTGCCTGGTCCTGGTCGACGCCGTGGCGCCGTACCACGCCGCGCTGGTCGCGGCCATGCGCCGGGCCTACGGCAAGGTGCTGAGCTCGGGCCTGCCGCGGATCACCCGCTACCGGCCCGGCGCGTCCAGGTTCACGCTGATGGACCCGTCCGGGAACTCGATCATGTTCATCCAGCGGGACGAGCCGGCCGAGCTGGAGTACGGCGGCTCCACGAAGCTGACGGGGCTGGCCAAGGCGCTCGACAACGCCCGGATCCTGCGCGAGTTCAAGAACGACGACCTGCAGGCCTACCGGGCGCTCAAGTCGGCCGTGCGCAGGCACGGCCCGCAGGCTCCGGCGGCCGAGCGGGCCATCGCCCTGTGCCACCTGGCCGATCTCGCCACGGCGCTCGGCGAGCCGGCCGAGCCGTGGCTGGCCGACCTGCGCGGCATCGAGCTCACCCCCGACGACAGGCGGCGCGTCGAGTCCGAACTCGGCCACCTCGCCGACCTGCGCGAATGGCTCGGACCGAGCTGACGGCGGAAGACCCGCGGCGAACGGCCGCCGTCAGGAGGCGGGGGTGTTGTGCATGATCTTGACCATCCGCACCTTGCCGTTGGGCTCCGGGGTGATGCTGTCCACCGTGCGCGCGGTCACCTCGAAGTCCGTGGCGACGGCGGCCACGGCGTCGCGGATCCGCCCGGCCAGGTCGGCGGGGGCCGACGGCGAGGGCACCAGCAGGATCTCCACCGCGCCCGGCCGGTACTGGAGCACCTGCACGCCGCGCACGCCCGCCGTCGGCATCACGGCCGGGTTGGTGAGGAAGTTGGCGTGCACCGTGCGCCCGTCGGCGGCCACCACGCGGTCCTCGGTCCGTCCCTGGATCCGGCGGATGATCGGGGTGTGGAAGGCGCGGCACGGGCAGTCGTCCGGCTCGATGAGCACGCGGTCGCCGAGCCGGTAGCGGATCAGCGGCATCGCCTCGGCGTGCAGCCGGGTCACCAGGACCTCGCCCTCGCCGTCGGCCAGCGACACGCTGCCGTCGTCGTGCAGCACCTCCACCACCACGTCGGCCGAGCGCAGGTGCATCGCGCCCTCGGGGCAGGTGCGGCCGATCGTGTACGCCTCCACCGAGGCGTACACTTCGTGGCCGCGCGCCCCGAAGTAGTTCAGCACGTGCTCGCGGGCCTCGGGGGTGAGCGTCTCACCGGCGAAGATGACGGTGTGCACGCCACGGTAGGCGATCTTCCTGCGGCGCAGCTCGTCGACGAGGGTGACGATGCAGCCGGGGAAGCCCCACAGGAACGTCGGCCGTCCGCGCAGGAACGCCTCGACCTGCTCGTCCAGGCTCCGGCTGGTGTTGACGTGGACCGTACGGGCCAGGCCGAGCCGCTGCAGTCGGTGCGGCCGGAACTCGCCCACCCGGAAGTAGCCGATCCGGTCCCAGGGACGCAGGCCCGAGGCCAGCAGGTCCTGGAGGTAGGTGGCACGCAGGTAGCCGAGGTCGCCCTCGGAGTAGAAGGGGCGGATGGGCACGCCCGAGGACCCGCTGGTGGGCGCCTCGCGGGTGTTGTCGGGGGTGAACCCGGCGGCCATCAGCTCGGCGGGCGGCAGGTCCCGGAGCGTCGTCCGGTCCAGCATCGGCAGGGCGGCCAGGTCGGCGGCGGTGGACAGCGCCGCCACGGCGTCGGCCGGGAGCACGCGGCGGTAGTACGGCACGTTGGCGTGCGCGTGGCGGACGAGCCCCGTCAGCAGCCGGTCCTGCACGACCTGGAGCCGGGCCGGGTCCATCCGGTCCCGCGAGCGCGCCAGGTACAGGTTCCGCACCACCGGCACCACCGGGATCGTGCTGGGCAAGCCCTTCATGAGGTCTCCTTCTTCAGCGTGGCCAGCATGACGCCGCCCTTGACCACCTCGCCCGCGCAGTACGCCAGCAGCGCGCCGAACGCCGCGGCGGCGGGCACCAGGAACCAACCGGCGGCGGCGACCACCACGAACTGCAGGCACGCGGCCACCGCGGCCAGCCGCCGTCCCCGGTCGTCGGTGTTCTCCACCAGCAGGAACGCGGGCAGCACGGCCACCGTCAGCGCCGCCTCGGCCAGCAGCACGGCGCCGGTCGCCACCATGCCCCGCTGGCCGCCCGCCAGCACCACCCCGAGCACGACCACCGCCAGGGCGCCGGCCGGCACGGCGGGCGCGAGGATGCGCCGCGCCATCCGGCGGGCGCCGGCCTCGCCCGTGCCCTCGATCCAGACCGCCACCCGCGGCTGGAGGATGCGCAGCAGGTAGGACACGCCCATCACGACCACGGACAGCGCCACCGACCACACGTAGAAGACGCTGGTCTTCTGCGCGTCGTCCAGGTGCGCGAAGTACGCGAACGTCACCGAGGTGGCCGCGACGGCGGTCACCTCGCCGACGCTGAGCAGCGCCGCCGCGCGTACGGCCGGCCGGTAGGCGCCCTTGTCCGCCTTGCCGGAGCGCCCGCGGATCAGCCCGGCCGCCAGCACGGCGTTCAGCACGACCAGCACGCCGACGTGCAGGGCCAGCAGCGCGTTGGCCCGCATCCCGGTCAGGGCCACCAGCCCGACGCCGGACGCCTGCGCGACGGCGAGCGTCAGGTAGGCGAACACGTCGGCCCGCGCCCGCCCGCGCAGCCGGTTCAGCGCCGCCATGACCGCGCAGCAGCCCAGCCCGCAGGCGTAGGCGGCGGCCGCCGCGTACCGGGCGGGCGCGCCGCCGGGGTCGGCCGCCGCCAGGGCCAGCCACACGGGCACGGCCAGCGCGAACGGCGTGGCCGCCAGCAGCATGAACAGCGGCCGCAGCGTCTGCCCGCCGCGCCGCGGCACCAGCGCGAGCGCCGCCTTCTCGATGCCGCTGGACGTCAGCGCCAGCAGCCAGCCCGACACGCCGTTGGCGGTGGCGTACAGGGCGAACTCGTCGGCGCCCCAGAGGCCGAGCAGCACCAGGTTGGCGGTCCACAGGGCGGCGCGGAACGCGCCGCGCCCGGCGAACAGGGCCGCCGTCACCGCCACGAGGCGTGGCGGCGGCCTGCGGCGCAGGCTCACGGTCACGGGCCGGCCTGGGCCGACTCGACGAACCTGCCCTTGCCGCCGGGGGTGAGCGTGACCCGTTCGGCCTGCTCGAAGCGCACCTCGACCGGGCCGCCCACCTGCTTGGCCAGGCCGTTCCGGTAGGCCGCGGCCACCTCGTCGAAGTCCCGGCCCGCCTCGGGGACCAGGTGGACGGTGACGTTGCCGTCGGCGTCCTGGCGGACCATGCTCTCGGCCACGCCGGGCGTCCACATGGCCAGCGACAGGAACGTGGCCGTGTAGACGCGGTGGCCGCCGGGGAAGGTGATGTAGTCGTCGGACCGGCCGCCGGTCACCCGCATGCGCACGAACCGGTTGCCGCAGCCGCACTCCCCCGGCACGATCATGCCGCGGTCGCCCAGGCGGTAGCGGATCAGCGGCATCGCCCGTTCCCTGAAGTGGGTCACCACGACCGCGCCGTCCTGGCCGTCGGGCACGGGCGCGCCGTCGTCGTCCACGATCTCCAGGCGGACGCGGTCCTCGTCCACGTGCATCGCGCCCCGGTCGCACTGGGTGGAGACGGTCAGCACCTCGTAGGCCGAGTACTCGTCGTACACCGGGACGCCGAAGCCGTTCGTCAGCAGCTCGCGCACCTCGTCGGTGAGCAGTTCGGAGTCGGTCATGACCATGCGCAGCGTGCGCCGCAGCCGGGCCACGTCGGCGGGGGAGGCGGCGCGCAGCAGCCCGCGCAGCACCACCGGATAGCCCATGATCAGGTGCGGGCGCACCTTCAGCACGTCGGCCAGGATCTTCGCGTCGCCCTGCCCGGCGCCGATGACCGTGCGCGGGAACAGGCCGAGCCGCTGGAACCAGCGCAGCGGGCGGGGGAACGGCTTGATGTGCGCGATCCGCCACCACGGCCGGTAACCCGACAGCAGGAAGCGGCGGAAGATGGTCGCGCCGTGGTAGCCGTAGGCGGCCACGTCGTGCCGGACCTCCAGGACGCGGCCCGTGGTCCCGCTCGTACGGTCCAGCCGGTAGTCCTTGGCGCCCAGGCCGGGCGTGTGGAAGCGGGACAGGTCGCCGTCCAGCACGGTGGCCTTGTCCAGGATCGGCAGCTCGGCCAGGTCGGCCAGGCTGCGCAGGGGCACGTCGTAGCGCGGGTCGGCGTAGTGCGGCACGTGCGCGCGGGCGAAGGCCAGCAGGTCGCGCAGGCCGTCGAGGGTGAGCCGGTCGATCTCGGCGCGCGGGCGGCGGATGGCGCGGAAGGCGTCCACGACGTGCCGCACCTCCCGCACGGCGACGCCCAGTCCATGGCTCACAGGCCGTCCCCGATCTCGAAGCGGAGCAGCCCGGTGGCCTCGGCCAGCACGCCGGCCAGGGCGTCCCGGCCGGAGGCGGCGGCGGTCAGGTAGCCGAGCTTGGCGCCCGCCCGCGTGTAGCGCTCCACGTGGTCGCCGGGGGCGGCGGCCAGCACCAGGTCGACGACGCCGGGCAGCGCCCTGACCTGCTCCTCGCCGTGCACCCGGACCAGCTTCCCGTCGCGTTCCGCGCCGAGCACGCGGACCGCGCCGTACCGGGTCGCCGCCGGGGTCAGGGACGGCGTCTCGCCCATGGCCGACAACACGTACTGCTCGACCACGTCCACGCCGTGGACCAGGCCCAGCAGCTCGGCCAGGCCGTTGCCGCCCAGGCGGGCGCCCATCTCGACGAGCACGACCTCGCCCGTCCCGGTGACCAGCACGTCGGCGCTGAGCGGCCCTTCGCGCAGACCGGTCTCGGCGCAGACCGCGTCGAGCATCGGGCGCACGGCGTCGGTGACGTGGTCCGGGCCCGGCATGGTGTGCTGGACGGTGATGAACAGCGGCGGCGGGGTCAGCTCCCGCTCGGCCAGGCCGATCAGCGCCACCTTGCCGCCGATCACGAACGCCTCGGCCGTGTAGTGGGCGCCCTCCAGGAACTCCTCGGCCACGACGCGGCCGGACAGCGACCACTCCCTGGCCAGCCCCACGGCCTCGGGCAGCTCGTCCGGCGCGCGGCACAGCGACACGCCGCGGCTGCCGGAGGAGTCCACCGGCTTGACCATGAGCGGGAAGCCCAGGTCAGGGGCGTCGCGCAGCACGTCCTCCGCGGCGCCGCTCACGTGGCGGGGGCCGGGCAGGCCGAGCCGGGCGCACATCGCGCGGAACCAGCCCTTGTCGACCGAGCCGCGCACCGCGCCCTCCGACAGCCCGCACGGCAGGCCGAGCCGGGCGGCCAGGGCGAGCTGCGAGGGCAGGTTGACGTCGCTGGCCGGGGAGACCACGCCGGCCAGGTCGTCGCGCTCGGCCAGGGCCCGCGCGACCCGCGGCACGTCGCGGGTGCTGAGGTCGAGGAACTCGTCGGCGTGCGCGACGCCGGGGGCGTCGGCCCGCATGTCCACGCAGATCGTGCGCACGCCGAGGCGGGCCGCGGCGCGGATGGTGCTGATGGCGCCGTCCGCGCCGCCGAGGACCGCGATGGTGCGGCGGGCGCCGGTCACGTGAGCCTCCCGGCGAGCAGGTCAGCGGAATCGACCGGCACGTTGGCCTCCCGTACGAGGAACAGCGGCGGACGGGCCTGACCGCGAGAGATGTGCAGAAGCGTGCGGGCCATCATGGTCAGCCCGAACAGGGCGGCGGCCAGCGCCAGCCCGAACAGCAGCGCGCTGCCGGTGATCCCGGCCAGCAGCGCCACGGGCAGGCCGATCAGGCCCGCCCACACCGCGGCCGAGATGGGCCGCGACGAGAAGCCGAAGAAGAGGTCCAGCGAGTGCCTGGCCAGCCCGCGCACGGTCACCTTGGACGAGCCGTGCACCCGCGGCCGGTGCGCGGTCGGCACGGTCGTCCAGGCGCGCGTCAGGCGCGGCAGCGTGGCCAGGAAGTACGGCGTGCCGAGCCGCAGGTCCACGATCCGGCGCGCGATCTCCGTACGGACCAGGCGGAACGTCGTGGCGCGCGGCGGGATCTCGATGCCCAGCAGCCGCCGCGCCAGCCAGTCGTGCACGATCGACGCGGTCCGCCGCGGCCAGGGGTCCTTGCGGTCCACGCGGATGCCGAACACCGCGTCGTACCCGTCGGCCGCCCGCTCGATCAGCCGCTTGGCCTCGGTGGGCGGGAACTGCAGGTCGGCGTCCAGATGCAGCACCCACGGGTTGCGGGCATACCGATAACCGGCCGAGAAGGCGGCCTCGACGCCGAAATTCCTGGACAACGATATGAACGACACCCGATTGTCACTCTCGGCGATCACGCGAATGCGCGCGAGCGTGTCGTCCGTACTGCCGTCGTCGACGAAGAGTATTTCGAGTTCGCCCTGGTCACCCAGCGCGTCTGCGATTTCGCGATAGGTGTCAGGGATGTTGTCGGCCTCGTTCAGGCACGGAACGACCACGGTGAGTGCCAGGCCGTCCGGCGGAACCGGAAGCGGATGTTCATTCATGGAACGGTCTTCACCACGTGTATCAACCCCGGTTCACCCCGTGACAGGGCCCGGGCATTCCCACCCGGCTACGACCCCGGTTGCGGAATATATCGGCACGTGTCAGAAAAAAGATAGGTATTGATTTCTTTCCGGCCGGTTTGTTAGGAAGTTCTCCGACGCGGGGCCGCTGGGTCATGCGCATTGTCAGGGGGCATTCATGTTTGTGCTCGGCATCAGCCAGGTCCACGACTCGGCGGCGGCCCTGGTGGCCGACGGGAAGATCGTGGCCTTCGCCGAGGAGGAGCGGTTCACCAGGGTCAAGCACGACGGCCGGTTTCCCGCGCAGGCCGTGCGCTACTGCCTGGAGGAGGCCGGCATCACGCTGGCCGACGTCGACCACGTCGCCTACTACTGGCAGGCGCCCCGTGAGACGTTGCACGCGCTCACCCACTTCGCCCGGCACCTGCCTCAGACCCTGGCCGTCTTCCGCAACGACGCCGGCGACTACGGCGACAAGGCCAGCGGCCTGCTGGAGACGCTGTCCGACCAGAAGGGCCAGGCCCACCCGGACGACTACAACGTGGGCGGCGCGCTGCTGCTGCACCTGCGGCGCGGGTTCACGCTGGAGAAGATCCTGCGCGAGTCGCAGAACTTCCGGGGCCGGACCAAGTTCAAGGTCCACCTGATGGACCACCACCGCGCCCACGCCGCCAGCGCCTTCTTCATCTCGCCGTACCAGGAGTCGGCGATCATCACCTGGGACGGCATCGGCAGCGACGGCACCTCCACCTACCTCGGGCTGGGCAAGGGCGGCCGGATCCACGACATCCGCCGGATCAAGTTCCCGCACTCGCTGGGCGCCATGTACGCCGGCGTCACCGGCTACCTCGGCTTCAACCCCACCCGGGACGAGGGCAAGGTCATGGGCCTGGCCGCGTACGGCACCGACCGCTACGTGGACGACTTCGCCGACCTGGTCCGACTGGGCCCCGACGGCCACTTCGAGCTGGACCTGAGCTGGTTCCGGCACCACGCCACCGGCAAGCACCAGATGTCGTCGAAGTTCCTGGCGCGCTTCGGCCCGGCCAGGCCGCGCGAGCGCGCCATCCCCAACCAGCACTACGCCGACGTCGCGTACGCGCTGCAGGCCACGCTGGAGCGCACCGGCCTGCACGTGGCGCGCTGGCTGCAGGCCAAGACCGGGCAGACCCGCCTGGTCACCGCCGGCGGCGTCGCGCTGAACAGCGTCATGAACGGCCGCATCCTGTTGGAGACGCCGTTCGAGGACTTCTTCGCCCAGCCCGCCGCCGCCGACGACGGCTCGGCACTGGGTGCGGCGCTGCTGCTGGGCGTGGAGAAGTACGGCATGCGCCGCCCGCGCGACGAGGAGTACATCTTCCTCGGCCCGCAGTTCGGCGAGGAGGAGATGGAGCGGGCGCTCCAGGACGCCGGCCTCGACTACCGGCGTACCGAGGACATCAACGACACGACGGCGCAGGCGCTGGCCGACGGCAAGATCGTCGGCTGGTTCCAGGGTCGCATGGAGTGCGGGCCGCGCGCGCTCGGCAACCGCTCGATCCTGGCCGACCCGCGCCGCGCCGACGCCAAGGACCGGCTCAACGAGAAGGTCAAGCACCGCGAGCCGTTCCGTCCCTTCGCGCCCTCCTGCCTGGCCGAGCACGCCGGCGAGTACTTCGCCAGCGGCTACCCCTCGCCCGTCATGCTGCTCGTGTTCGACGTGCTGGAGCACCAGCGGGACAAGGTGCCGGCGATCACGCACGAGGACGGCACCGCCCGCGTCCAGACGGTCTCGGCGGCCGACAACCCGCGCTACCACGCGATGATCTCCCGCTTCGCCGAGCTGACCGGCGTGCCCATGGTGGTCAACACCTCGTTCAACGACAACGAGGAGCCCATCGTGTGCACCCCTGAGGACGCCGTGCGCTGCTACCTCAAGACCGACATGGACGCCCTGGCCCTGGGACCGTTCTTCACGGAGAAGGTCGTTCATTGAGGCGTTGGTTGTGGCTGGCGCCCGCGGTTCTGGGCGCCGGGGCGGCCACCCTGATCATGGTGATCCTGCCGCCCGACCGTACTCTGGACAACCCGCTCGAAGCCCTGTGGAAGGTCAGCCCGCTGGTGTTCGCGGTGCTGGCCGTGGCCGGGTTCCCCCGGCGTCCGGGGCTGGGGATGGCGCTGATGTGCGCGCTGGTCGTGGGGTACATGGGCGTGCTGGACACGGTCAACGTGCTGCACATCTTCTCGTACGCCGAGTCCGCCGACCAGAAGGCCGCCTTCCCGGAGCTCTACCAGTTCATGCTCTTCATGAACTCCTTCACCGTGCTGGCCGTGCTGTTCGCCTACCGGCTGGGCGGGGCGCGCTCCGACCGCGTGGTGAAGGTCGGGCTCGCCAGTGTGCTGATCGTGATCTCCGGGCTGAACGACCTGTCGATGTGGCTGCTCGGTGACTGGCCGCAGGGCCGGCCCGGCACGCTGACGTGGGCCTCCCACATCGCGGTGTTCGTCGGCGGGCCGCCCAGCGTCGCCGTGGCGGTGATCTTCTTCCTCGTCCACCTCGCCCTGGCCGGGGTCGTGCTGGCGCTGCCCGTGCGGCGATGGCTCGACCGGCTCGTCCCCGCGGCCGCATGAACGCCGACTTGGTCGTCGTCGGCTCCGGCCTGTTCGGGCTGACCGTGGCCGAGCGGTGCGCGACCGAGCTGGGGCTGCGCGTGCTGGTGCTGGAGCGCAGGGACCACGTCGGCGGCAACTCCTACAGCGAGCGCGAGCCGCAGACCGGCATCGAGGTCCACCGGTACGGGTCGCACCTGTTCCACACGTCCAACGCGCGCGTGTGGGAGTACGCCCAGAGGTTCACGTCGTTCACACCGTACGAGCACCGGGTCTACTCGGTGCACAAGGGGCAGGTCTACCCGATGCCCATCAACCTGGGCACGATCTGCGCCTTCTTCGGCCGCCACCTCAGCCCCGACGAGGCCCGCGACCTGGTCGCCCGGCAGGCCGCCGAGGTGACCAGCGCCGGCAACCTGGAGGAGAAGGCGATCTCGCTGATCGGCCGGCCGCTGTACGAGGCGTTCATCCGGGGCTACACCGCCAAGCAGTGGCAGACGGCCCCGGCCGAGCTGCCCGCCGAGATCATCGGCCGGCTGCCGGTGCGGTACACCTTCGACGGGCGCTACTTCGACGACCTCTACCAGGGCCTGCCCACCGACGGGTACGCCGCCTGGCTGGAACGCATGGCCGACCATCCCAACATCGAGATCCGGCTCGGCGCCGACTTCTTCGACCTGCGGGAGAGCCTGGCCGGTGCGGTGCCCGTCGTCTACACCGGGCCGCTGGACCGCTACTTCGGCTACGCCGAGGGCGAGCTGGGCTGGCGGACGCTCGACTTCGAGACGTCCGTGCTGCCGACCGGCGACTTCCAGGGCACGTCGGTGATCAACTACGCCGACGAGGACCTGCCGTGGACGCGCGTCCACGAGTTCCGCCACCTGCATCCCGAACGTACCTGGTACCCGTCCGACGCCACAGTGATCATGCGTGAGTACTCGCGGTTCGCCGGCCGGGCCGACGAGCCGTACTACCCGATCAACACGCCGCAGGACCGTGCCCGGCTGCGCCGGTACCGCGACCTGACCAAGGGCGAGCGGGACGTCTGGTTCGGCGGGCGCCTGGGCACCTACCAGTACCTCGACATGCACATGGCCATTGCCGCCGCCCTCACCCTGTACGAGAACCGCCTGCGTCCCCGCTTCACCGCCCACGCCCCCGAGTAGGGGCGCCCACCGGCGGATCAGCGGCCGGACGGTTGTGCCGGACCGGAGTGCGGGCCACACTTCTGCCATGCAGGTAATCGTGCGCCTCGACGGCGAGACGCCGACCGCCCCCGCCCTCTCCTCCCTGGAGCGCCAGCTCCGCGGCGACAGCGCCTTCCGGGGCATGGAGATCCGGCCGCTGCCCGGCCCGCCCGAGCCCGGGGCGATGAACGGCACCGCCGACGCCCTCCTGCTGGCGGTCTCGGCCGCGTCCGGCGGGCTGGGCGTCTCGATCGTCCAGGCGCTGGCCGGGTGGCTCAGGACGCGGCGCCACAGCTTCACGATCAAGGTCAGCCACGGCGAGCGCACGCTGGAGCTGACCGTGGAGGCGGCCAAGGACCCGGCCAAGGTGATGAAGGTGGCCCGGCAACTGGCCGAGATGCTGGAGCCTCCCGCCCCATGAGCGCCTGGCCCGACCCGGCCCGCTGCCGGGCCGTCCTCGTCGGCACGACGACGTACACCGACCAGGTCATGTGGCCGGCCCTGCCGGCGGTGCGGGCCAACGTCACGGACCTGGCCGAGGTGCTCACCGGCCCGCGCTCGTGGGGCCTGCGAAGCGACCACTGCGCGCAGCTCATCGACCCGGCCAGCTCCGACCACGTCCTCGACCTCATCCACGACGCGGCGACCGAGGCCGCCGACACCGTCTTCATCTACTACTCCGGCCACGGCGAGAAGACCGAGAACGACCTGCTGCTGCCGATCGCCACCACCCGGCCCGACCGGCTGCGGATCGGCGGCGTGCGGTTCTCGGTCATCCGGGAGATCATCCGCGAGCGCCGCGCGCCCCGCGCCGTGGTCGTGCTCGACTGCTGCTACAGCGGCATGGCGCACGGGATGAGCGGGCCGGCCCTGCGCGGGCTGATCGACACGACCAGCGCGTACGTCCTGACCTCCTCGGCCAGGGACACCCTGTCGCTCGCGCCGCCCGGCGAGCGCCACACCGCCTTCACCGGCGAGCTGCTCAAGATCCTCCAGGACGGCGTCCCCGCCGGGCCCGCCGACCTGTCCATCGGGGACGTCACCCGCGCGCTGCGCTACCGGCTGCTCGACCGGCGGCTGCCGCTGCCCGAGTACAGCCAGGCCGGCGCGGCCGACGAGCTGCCGCTCGTGCGGAACAGGCCGGAGCCGCCCCGCACGCCGCCCCGGACGCCGCCCCGGAGCCCCCGGGCCGCCCCCGCCCCGCCGCCGGGGATCCGCCTTGCCGGGGCCGCCCGCCGGACGGGCCGGGCGGTCGGCATCTGCTTCGGCGCGGCCAACTCCGTCATCACCGTCGTCGAGGGCGGCGAGCCCGTCGTCATCCCCGGCTCCGAGGGCGCGCGGGCCACACCGTCCGTGGTGGCCTTCGCCGACGACGGCGAGGTCGTCGTCGGGCAGGTCGCCAAGCGGCAGGCCGTCACCCGTCCGGAACGGACCGTGCGCTCGATCGTCCTGGAGATGGGCACCGAGTGGTCGGTGGCCATCGACGGCTCCAGGTACTCCGCGCCCCGGGTCGGCGCGCTCGTGCTGGGCAGGCTGAAGCAGGACGCCGAGGCGTACCTGGGCGAGCGGGTCACCGACGCGGTGATCACCGTCCCGGCCTACTTCGACGACGCCCGGCGCCAGGCCGTCACCGAGGCCGGCACGCTGGCCGGGCTCAACGTGCTGCGCCTGATCAACGAGCCGACCGCGGCGGCGCTGGCGTACGGGCTCGACGTGGAGGAGAACCGCTCGGTCCTGGTCTTCGACCTCGGCGGGCGCACCTACGACGTGTCCGTGCTGCACATCGGGGACGGCTACGTCGAGGTGCTGGCCACCCACGGCGACAACCGGCTCGGCGGCGACGACTGGGACCAGCGGATCGTGGACGAGCTGGTCAGACGGTTCAGGGAGACCCATGGCGTCGACCTGACCGGCGACAGGATGGCGCTCCAGCGGCTGCACGAGGCCGCGGAAGGGGTGAAGATCGAGCTGACCGCCGCGCAGCAGGCGCACGTCAACCTGCCCTACCTCACCGCGGGCCGGCAGGGCCCGCTCCACCTGGACACGACGCTGACCCGGCGGGAGTTCCAGAGCCTGACCGCCGACCTGCTCGCCCGGCTGCGCGGGCCGTTCCGGGGGCGCTCCAGGACTCCGGGCTCAAGGTGACCGACCTCGCGCACGTGGTGCTGGCCGGGGGCGCGAGCCGAATGCCCGCGGTGACGGCGCTGGTCACCGAGCTGTCCGGCGGCATGACCCCGCTCATGGGGCTGAGCCCCGAGGAGGTCGCCTCCATCGGCGCGGCGCGGCAGGCGGGCGTCCTCAAGGCCGACCTGACCCCGGTGACGCTCGGCCTGCGGGGCAAGGGCGGCGTGCTGCGGAAGGTCATCGAGCGCGACAGCCCGGTCCCGGTCGAGCGGATGGTCACGTTCACCACGACCGCCGACGACCAGTCGTCCCTGCGGGTCGAGGTCTACGAGGGCGAGCAGGCCACGGCCGCGCTCAACGCGGTGCTGGGGACGTACATGGTGGGCGGCATCCCCGCCGCCCGGCGCGGGGAGCCGCGGATCGAGGTGACGTTCGGCGTGGACGCCCACCTGACCTTCACCGTCACGGCCCGGGAGGCGGCGACCGGCATCCCCCTCCCGGTGACCCGCCACCCCGGCTGACCGACCGGCCCGCGCCCTGAGGGAGCGGGCCGGTCGCCGGTTCTTCAGGGGGTGGCCTGCCAGGAGGTGCGGACGAGGGCGCGTTCGGTGGCGGCCAGGTGTGTCGCCGCCGCGAGCCAGGCCCGTGCGTACCCGTCCGGTTCGGCCTCGGACAGCCTGCCGAACACGTCACGTTCACGCCGGTCGGCCTCGTCGGCGAGCGCGACGGCCAGGTCGGCGGCCGTGCGGAACCCGGCGCGGCGCAGGGACGCGGCCTGCCCCCGTGCGTCGCCGCCGCGCGCGGACTCGGCGACCGCCCGGCGTCCGCCGGACACGGCCAGCTCGACCAGCCGGCGCACCCGCCAGAGCGGCGCGCCGTCCAGCGGGTCCCCCTCGGCGTACGCGTCCTGGCCGGGCGGGGGGCAGGCGTCGGCGGGCGGCAGGTGCGAGCCCTGGAGGCGGTCGTAACCGAGGTCGGCCCGCCCCTGCCACTCGGCGGGCAGCCTCAGCGTCGCCTCCTCCCCCGCGACCGGCCCCACGGCGAGCGGGACGAGCGTCGCCGCCCGGCCGGGCTCGACCCTGGCCACCACGCGCACCCGCAGGCCGGGCCGCGAGGCGAGCCGTCGCAGGTTCTCGACGTACCCGAGATCGGGATGACGGTTCGCCGGAACCAGCCGGACCACCGGCCCCTCACCGCCCATCGCCTCTCCCCCGGCCTCCACCGCTCCCCCGGCTTCCGCCGGTTGCGGCGGGCCGGTGGGCGGGAGGTGGCGGGCCAGGACGTGGTCGCCCGCCGCGCCGACGATCACCAGGTCGCAGCCGACCGGCTCCCGTACCTGCTCGGCCGACTCCTCCTCGCTCCACGCCCCCGCCGCCAGCCGGTCCCCCACCGCTTCGGACAGCGGCCTGGCGAACAGCGCGCCGAGCGGCCCGTCCGTCCAGGCCAGGCCGGTGACCGGGGTGGCCCGTATGCCCTTGCCGGCGCCGAGGCGGCCGTCCGGGGAGACGGTGGCCCCGGCGATCAGCAGTCCGCCGCGGGCCAGTTGCGCGTGGCTCATCATGGCCGCCCCGATGGCGACGGTCGCGGTGGCCGCGCCACGGGCACGGGCGGGGCCGCCGGGCTTGACGTCGGCCACCGAGAACCAGCGTCCGTCGTCGGTGACGAGGTGGGTGACCACCCCGCCGTAGCCGGTGCTGCTGATCACGGGCTCGCGGAAGACGCCGTACACCTTCAGGCCGCCGTTCGGACGGTAGCCGCGCCGTACGGTGCCGACCAGCGCCGGGTCGGGATCGGACGCGGCCAGCCGGCCCGCGGTGAGCAGCAGCTCCCGCAGGGCGGAGACCAGGTCGGCGAGCCGGTGGCCGTCGTACCGGGCGCGGGCGGCGCGCAGCCCGCGCACCACCCGCAGCGTGGCGGCCTCGGCCTTGGGCAGCCCGGCCAGGCGGGCGGTGTGGGCGGCTCTGAGCAGCTCCGCCTGCGGCACCGCGCCCGCGCCCGGCACACCCGCCGACAGCACGGCGGCCGCCGCCCGCCACAACCCCGCGGCCGCCGCCACCTGCGCCGCGCCCGGAACGACCGCCTCCCCCGAGTCCCGTCCAGATCCGGCGCCCACATGTCCGGCCCCTGAGCCGGACCCGGCACCCGCCTGGCCGGCGTCCGGTCTCCGGTCGGGTTCCGCGGTTCCCTGGGTGGGATGTCCGTCAGCGGAGGGCGTGTCCGGTCGGCCGGGCGGTGACGGGGGCGTGTCCGTCTCGTCGTCCGGGGGCAGGGTGTCGGCCGGGTCGGCCAGGGGGCAGGCGGTGAGGAGGGCGGCGCGGTGGAGGCAGCGGGGCGCGAGGAGGCAGGAGCAGCGGGCCTGCCCCTCCTCCGCGATCACCCCCGACGGCCCCGGCGACAGTGTGACCACCGCGTCCTCGCCGCACGTGACCACCACGTCGGTGCCGTCGGCCACCCGGTCGAGGGCGGCGTACTGGCCGACGGCCGCGTCCAGCTTCTTGCGCAACCTGCTGGTCAGGCCGTCGACGGCGGCGGCCACCAGGTGCGGCGCGGCGGGCGGGAGCGTTGCAGAGGTGTTCACCGGACTTCTCCCCGGAGGCGGTCCCCCACCCAGCGGGCGAGGGCGAGCGGGCTGAGCGCGGCGACCGGCATGCCGGCCGCGACGAGCTGCTGGGCGATGGGCAGCGAGTATCGGGGCACGCCCTGGTCGTCGAGCGCCGCGCAGCCCATCAGGTGGACGCCGGACCCGGCCAGCGAGCGCACCTCCGCGAGCAGGCCGCCCACCGGGTAGCCCTCCTCGAAGTCGCTGACGACGACCACGAGCGTACGGCTCGGCACGGTGACCAGGGTCCGGGCGTGCGCGAGCCCGGCGGCGATGTGCGTGCCGCCGCCGACCCGCACTTCGAGCAGCAGGGACAGCGGGTCCTCCACCCGGTCGGTCAGGTCGATCACCTGGGTGGAGAACGTCAGGAAGTGCGTCGAGAGCGTCGGCACGCCCGCGAGGACGGCGGCGGTCAGCGCGGACCACACGACCGAGGCCTCCATCGACCCCGACACGTCGACCACGAGGATCAGCCGCCAGTCGGCCTCCTTCCTGGCCCGCGTGCTGAACACCGGCCGTTCCGGCACCACCACGAGCCGCCCGTCGTCGAGGCGGCGGGTGTGGGCCAGGTTGGCGCGCAGTGTGCGCGGCAGGTCGAGCCGGCCGCCGGGCCTTCTGGTCGGGCGCGGGTTGGCCAGGCCGGTCAGCGCGGGTCTCAGCCGGGTCGCCAGCTCGCGGGTCAGCTCGGCGACCAGGCGGCGGACGAGCGGCCTGAGCTTGGCGACCTGCTGCTCGGGCAGCCCGCCGGCCAGGGACAGCACGGACGTCAGCAGCTCGACGGACGGCCGCACCGCGGCGGGGTCCAGCTCGGCCAGCACGTCGTGCCGTCCGGCGTGGGCGGCCCTGGCCAGCACTTCCTCGCGTACGTCGCCGCCGAACAGGGACTCCAGCTCGTCGGCCCATTCGCGGGCCGTGGGGAACGGGTCGCCCTGGCCTCCGGTGTCGCCCTGCAGCTCGAAGTCGTCGGCGCCCTCGCCGCGGCCGGCGCCGTAGAGCTCGTCCAGGGCGCGGGCGTACGGGCGGGCGTCGGCGGGAAGCCGTTCGCGTTCCCGTCCGAGCAGCAGCCGCCACCGGTCGGCGGGGCCGATCCGCGGCCCGCCCTCCGCCCGGCGCCCGCCCTCCTCCCGGCGCCCGGACACCGACGGCACCGGCGGGACCGGACCGTCATACGAGGCCGGGGCGTCGTGCGGGGTGAGGAGGCCGAGGGTGCGCAGGGCCGTCAGGCCGGCCAGGTCGGCGGCGGTCCAGGCGGCCAGCAGGTCGGGCGGCGCGTCGAGCGTGAGGTCCGGACGGTCCCCGAGCCGCTCGGACACCGCCGCCAGCAGCCGGCCGCGCGCCGCCGGGGCGAGCGTGTCGAACCCTCCGCGCAGGGCGGGCAGCCGGTCGAGGAACTCCTTGTCCGCCAGCTCGTCCACCCGGTCCATCAGCGGGCCGAGCGCGGCGGGCGCCGCCTGGAGCAGCGGCCCGGCGGCCGTGAGCACGCCGGTCAGCAGCAGGCTCAGCCGGCGGCGGCCGTCGGGGGTGGTGGCGGTGTCGATCCAGCCGGCCGCCCGCGCGCCCGAGGAGCTCGGGGCCGTCCAGGTCGAGCAGCAGGCGGGCGGCCAGCGCGGCCCCCTGGACGAGCGGCGCCCCGGTGCTCGCCAGCGCGCCCAGCGCGTCGTCCAGCCGCAGGCCCAGCCGGTCCTCCCCGGCCCGCGTGGCGAGCGCGACCAGCGCGACCGCGTCCTCGGGCCGGTCGCTGCCCGCGAGTCCGGGCAACGACCGGACCGCGGCCTCCAGCAGCGTGACGGCCAGCTCGCCCGCCTGCTCCCGCCCCTCCGGCGTGGTGCCGGGAAGGTGCTCGCGGCGCAGCGCCTCCAGCAGGTCGAGGGCGTCGAGCAGCTCGGGGAGGGTGGCCGTGGCGGGCAGCGTGCCGGCGGCGTCGGCCAGCCGCTGCCCGACCAGCTCCGGCAGGTCGCAGCGGGCGGCGGCGCGCAGCCCGTCGAGGATGGTGCGGCAGGTGGGCCCGCCGTCCGCGGACTCGCGCCGGTAGGTCTCGCGCAGCGTGCCCGCCGCCGCCTGGGCCGCGGTCACGCCCCGGACGCCGGCCAGGTCCAGCAGCGCGGGGACGGCGGGCGTCCAGGACAGGCGCCATTTGGTGCTGAGCGCGGTGGCGTCGCCGGTGCCCGCGACCTGGATCGGCTCGCCGTAGCCGACGCCGCAGACGTGCAGCCGCCGCAGCAGCACCTCCCGGCGCGCGTCCAGGTCGGAGCGGAGCGGGTCGAGGCGTACCTCGCGCGGCTCGGCGTCGTCCGGGCAGGGCAGCCTGAGCGCGGCCAGCTCCTCCTCGACGGCCGGGCCGAGGCCCGAGCGGGGGTGCCGGGGGCGGTGCGGCCCCTGGCCGTCCCGACGAACACCGTGTCGAGCGCCTTGGCCAGCGCGCGTCCGCGGCCCAGGGGTTCGCCCTGGCCGAGGACGGTCGTCACCGCCTCCAGCAGCTCGCCACGGCCGGGGGCGGGCAGGCCGCGCAGGCGGGCGAGGTCGCACGCCAGGCGCAGCGTCTCGACGGCCTCGCCGGTGCCCGCCGTGTGCCCGGCGGCCCGCAGCTCCCTGCACAGGTCGGTGATCGCGCGGGCGGCGCCGTCCCTGACCCGGTCCGGTACGCCGTCCGCCTCGAACACCGCCTGCTGCCAGCGCGGGTCGCGGATCCCGGCCGGGTAGCCGGACCGGGAGTCGAGCAGGTCGAAGGCGTACGGCACCAGGGAGGTGACGGCCGGCGGCCCGGCGGAGGGGGCCGCGGCGGCGGCGGGCTCGATGGACTCGGCGGCGACGAGCAGGGCGGGGGCGTGGAAGGCGCCCACGACCGCGGCGACCCGGCGTCCACCGGCCGCGGCGGCGGACACCACGCGCCGCATGTGCGCCTCCCGTGCCAGGTCCCTGGCCTGGACGCCGCCGCCCGCCGCCGCGTCGCGCCGCAGCGCCCAGCCGACGCCGAGCGCGGCCCGGCGGACGGCCTCCGGCTCGCAACCCGGCGCCAGGACCTCGACGGCCCGGTCCCACATGTCGTCGCCCGCCCGCCCGGTGCCCGAGGCGGCCAGCGCGTCGGCGAAGCGGGGCGCGCCGTCGGCCTCGGCCTCGGGCCCGGCGGCCAGCCGGCCCGGGTCCGACAGCGGGAGGTCGCAGCACAGCACCTCCACGCCACGCTTGACCGCCCACCGGATCGCCACCAGCTCAGGGGAGAAGTCGGCGAACGGGTAGAAGCCGAGCCCGTCCGCGCCGTTCCCGGCCAGGGCGACCGGGGCGACGGTGGCCGGGTCGGCCAGGTGGGGCAGCCACTGCTGGAAGTCGGCGGGCAGCTCGACGCACACCGTCTCCGGGTCGGCCGCCTCCAGCAGCTCGGGCAGCACCACGGCCAGGGCCGGGCTGTGGTGCCGCACCCCCACCAGGTACGGCCGGGTCGCGGCGGCCAGCCCGGCCACCGCCACCCGCGGATCGGCCGAATCGGCCGGGTCGATCGGGCCCGGCGTATGGAGGATCAACGGAGGTTCTCCCGCAGGTCCCAGAGGCGGCGCCACATGGCCGAGCCGTCCTCGGCGCGCCGCCGCACCGGCCCGTCCCAGTAGCCGAGCAGCCGTCCGTGGTCGGCGGGGTCGTCCTTGCGCACGACGCCCAGCAGGTGGCCCGGCACCAGGTCGAGGACGTCCCCGCCCGGCAGGTACGCGGCCGCGACGCCGAGCGAGGCCGCCACCTGCACCGCCTCGGCGGTGGACATCACGGTGCCCGGCCGCTCCACGTCCCAGCCCTCGCCGGACCGTCCGGTACGCAGGTCGCGGAAGACCGTGACCAGCGCCTCCAGCACCGCGTCGTCCACGGCGAACCCGGCGCCGGCGCGCTGGACGACCGCCGTGGCCTGCCGCCGCACCAGGGACGTCTCGGCCGCGGCGTCGGAGATGGGATCGACGGTCTCGAAGTTGAAGCGCCGCTTGAGCGCGGCCGACATCTCCGACACGCCGCGGTCGCGAAGGTTGGCCGTGGCGATCACCGTGAACCCGGGGACGGCGGCCACCTGCGCGTCGCCGGTGCCGGCCAGCTCGGGGACGCTGACCCGCCGGTCGGACAGGATGGACACCAGCGCGTCCTGCACCTCGGGCAGGCAGCGGGTGATCTCCTCGACCCTGGCCACCCGCCCCGATCGCATGGCGGTCAGCACCGGGGAGTCCACCAGCGCGCCCCGGCTCGGCCCCTGGGCCAGCAGCAGCGCGTAGTTCCAGCCGTAGCGGAAGGCGTCCTCGGTGGTGCCGGCGGTGCCCTGGACGGTGAGCGCGCTGGTGCCGCAGACCGCCGCGGCCAGCAGCTCCGACAACATCGACTTGGCCGTGCCGGGCTCGCCGACCAGCAGCAGGCCGCGCTCGCCGGCGAGCGTCACGACGCAGCGCTCGACCAGCGCGCGTTCGCCGACGAACTTGGCCGCCACCTTGAGCCTGGACGGCAGGCCGTCGCGGGCGGGCAGGGAGAGCGTCTCCTCGCCGCTGCCGCAGATGAAGGTCACGACGGCGCGCGGCGTCAGCAGCCAGCCGGGCGGGCGGGGGCCGTCGTCGTGGGCGGCGAGGAAGGCCAGTTCGGTGGCGTACCGCTGCTCGGCGGAGACCACCTGCGTGGCGGGGGTCGCCTCGTCGGTGAGGGTCATGGGGTTTCGTGTCCTTCGTGTGGTGATGACAGGGTCAGCGGCGGCGGCCGCGTTTGACGTCGAGCTGCTCGAACCGGGGCACGTCGCCGTCCTGGACGCGCCGCCAGGCCCTGGCGTACAGGTCGGCCGCGGGCTCGCCGGGCACGAGGAGGCCGTCGAGGCCCGCGTTCGGCTGGAACATGGGGAGCTTCCACTGCTCCAGCGGGAGCCGCGGCGTGCGCTCCTCCGACCAGCCGCCGGTCAGGAACAACGAGCGTCCCGCGCGGGCGCGCACGGCCTGGACGACCAGGTCGGTGCGGGCCAGCTCGGCCCGCGCGGCCTTGAGCCGGGCCGGCTTCCAGCCGGTCCACCGGGCGGTGTTGCGGTCGGTGGGGTCGGGCATGGCCAGCAGCATCAGGTAGACGGCGGCGGCGTCCTCGCCGAGCCCGTGCGCCTTGGCGGCGTCCACCACCAGGTCGGGCACCGAGCGGGTGGGGTCCTGCGGCCACCAGGTGCCGTCGGCGTCCCGGTCGCCCTGGGCGGGGTCGCCGGGGTCGGCCAGCAGCGCCGCGAAGCGCGGGTCGAGGGCGGTGCGCAGCGCGGACACGGCGGGGAACGAGCCGTTGAGCCCGATCAGGGCCCGCAGATAGGGGTCGTCGCCGGCCGCGTCGAGCAGGTGGGGGCGGATGGCGGGCGAGGGCTGGCTGTCGTAGGTGGCCATGACGACGGCGCCGTACCGCTCGTAGCCGTCGCCGACCTCGGTCGGCGTGCCCGCGACCTTCTTGAACGCGGGCAGGCCGACGTACTCGTCGAGGTCGATCAGCAGCCCGGGATTGGCGAGCCGGTCGCGGACCGCCGACAGCGCGGCGGGCAGGCCGGCGCGCAGCGGATGCCCGGCCGGCAGCCGGTGGGCCAGCCAGGCGGCCGTGGTGACGGCCGCCACCAGCGACCGCCCGCCGAACCCGGTGCCCTGGCCGACGGGGTGGACGCGGTCGCCGCGCACCTCCCACTCCAGGTCCACGCTCAGCTCGGGAGCGGCGGCGGGGTCGAGCATCGTGCGCAGCGCGTGCGCCGGGTCGCCCTCGACGGTGCGCAGCGTGCGGGCGGCCTCGCCGAGCAGCCATTCGGGCAGCGCGAGCCGCTGCCCGACATGCTCGTTCCAGACCCGCGCGGCGGTGGCCGCGTCGGGGCCGTCGGTCCACAGGCGGGCCGGGTCGGCGGGCAGCAGCGCCGCGGTGACGGCCTGCCGCACGCCGGGGCCGAGGGCGCGCAGCTCGTCCTTGGCGACGGCGGCCTCGGCCACCTTCACGCCGACGGTCGCGCGGGCCTCCTTGTCGAGGAAGGTCCGCTCGTAGGTGTCCACCTGCGGGAACCCGGCCACGACGAGCCGCGCGGCGGTCCGGGAGACCCCGGTGAGCCGGGCGAACTCCTCGGCGGCGGCGTCGTGCCAGGGGGCCGGGCCGCGCGCGGCCAGCTCGGTGAGGAACGCCGCGAGCCAGCCCGTCTCCCGGTCCCCGCCGACAGGCGAGGTGTCGCGGACCGTGTAGGGCGCGGGCACCTCGAACGCCCCGGCGGGGTCGTGGCACAGCGCCGTCCATTCGAGCCCGTCGACGTCCGTCTCCCGCAGGTCGAGGAAGGCGACGAACGCGCCGCCGCCCAGCGGCAGCACGCCCGAGAGCGAGCCCTCCGCCGGAGCGCCGTCCGCGCCTGTCAGGTGCTCGCGCCTGAGCGTCACCGTCATGCGGCGCCAGCGGGACGAGCCGGCCGCGACCGGCAGGCCGCCGTCGCGCAGCTCGCCCAGCAGCACGCCCAGCGCGTCCCGGTGCTCGGCCGGGGTGGTCGGCGCCGCGCACCGGTACGCCACGGCGGCGCAGCGGTCGAGCAGGCGCTCCCACCGCAGGCCGGAGGCCGGCAGTCCGGGCAGGCGGAGGTGGTTGGCCACCTGCGGGCGGTCCTGCCCGTCGGTCACGGCCCGGCCCACTGCGCGGATCTGCTGGAAGGCGGCGTCGGCGTTGTGGCGGTGGTAGCCGCGGCCGTCGCCGATGCCGTTGAGCGCCTCGTCCAGCAGCGCGTCGGTCGGCCCGGATGGGCCCCGCTCCGCGGCCGGGTCGCCGGCCAGCGCGCGGTTGAGGTTGGCCACGACGGTGCGCACCGCGTCCTGCTGGGTGGCGGCGAAGCCGACGATCCCGGCCACGCCCTTCACCAGCGCCTCGTGGGTGATGCCCGGCAGCAGCGCGCGGACGGCCGCCGCCAGGTCGGCGCCGTGCGGCGCGGCCGCTTCGAGCAGGGCCGCGGCGGTCTCGCGGTCCGCGCGGCGCAGCGCCGCGGAGCCTTCGAGGTCGCGGGGGCGCAGGCAGTACCAGTAGCGCTCGGGCGGCAGGATGGGCGTGCCCGCGCCGAAGGCGCCCGGCTTGAAGTCGGTCCGGTACTCGGCCAGGACGACGCCGTCGCCGTCCACGAGGCTGATCCGGTAGCTGGTGCGCACGACGGCGCAGGCCCGCTCCGCGCCCGGGAACGTCAGCACGCGCACCGGCACGCCGGCGTCCGGCGGCAGCGTCACCGAGATCCCGGACAGGTCCTCGGCGCGGTGGGAGCCGTCGGGCAGCCTGGCCACGCGCAGGCCGTACAGGCCGGCCACGGGGGCGCCGACCGGGGTGGGCTCGGTGGAGGGGGCGGGCAGCAACCAGCCCTCGCCGGGCCGGACGTCCGGGGTGCCGCTGAGGAAGCCGGGCAGCGACTTCCTGCCGACGCCGCCGCCGGCGGGGTCGAACTCGTACCAGCCGCTGTCGTGCTCCGACCAGATCCACGTCCAGAACGACGTGCCGTCGGTGAGCAGGTGCCGCTCGTCGGGGACGGCCGTGTCACCGGCGTGCAGCACGCCGTACCCGGTGGTGCGGCCGCCGCCGGGCACGGCCAGGCTGACCGGGTCGTCGCCCTGGTAGTAGTCCAGCCGCGTGCCCCGGCTCCGGTCGGTCCCGTCCAGGTCGCGCACCCGGTCGGCGGAGGTGTGCCAGTAGCCGCGCAGGCCGTTGGCGCGGTCGCGGGAGTCCCAGTAGACGAGCAGCTCGCCGTCCACGTAGTGGAAGCCGGGATCGCTCCAGGTGTCGTCCCTGGGGACGCGCAGGTCGTGGGTGAGCAGGACGCCGTCGGCCGAGAGCACCCGGGCCTGCGCGGTGCCCGCGACGACCAGGTTGGGCCAGGCGTCGCAGACGACGAGGTCGTCGATGTCCTTCTCCGGCACGAGCTGGGTGGCGGCCTGCTCGAAGGCGGGCCAGCCCAGCTCGTCGATGATGCCGGACCGCAGGGCGCGGGCCAGCACCCCGGCCACGTCGGCGTCGGTCACCGCCCGGCGCACCTCGTCCTCGGCCAGGGCCAGGGCCTCGCCGGGCAGCCAGGACAGGCGGCGCAGGGCGTCGGGCAGGTTGGGCAGGCCGGCGACGGCCGAACGGCGGGCGACCAGGCGTACCCACTCGGCCAGCAGCGGACGCCCGCCCGGGGAGGCGGCCAGGGCCCGGACGGTGGCCCTGCCCTCGTCGTCGGCGTCGAGGTGGTCGGCGCCGCGCCGGAAGGCGGTGTGGAAGCGGCCGTCGGCGGCCAGGGCGAGCAGGTCGCGCCGGTCGTCGTGCCCCGCCCAGTGCGCCAGCCGGAGCCGGGCGCCGTCGCCGGGGTCGGCCACGGGGATGCCGCGGGCCAGCAGCAGGTCGATCAGGTCGGCCTCGTCGTCGACCGCGATCGTCGCGCCGGTCGCGGCCAGCTCGGCGCGCAGACGGTCGGCCATGCGCTCGATCAGGGCGTGCAGCGCGGGCAGGTGCGGCGCGACGCCCCAGGCCCGTTGCCGCGCGGCGAGGAACCTGCGCAGCCAGCCGGCGGCGCCGTCGGCCGAGCGTTCCGCCTCGGGCACGTCGGTGTGCAGGCCGGCGGTCGCGCCCGCGCTCTCCAGGATGTCGAGCCAGATGCCCGGCAGCTCCCGGTCGTGGCTGTCGGGGATGACGTTCAGCAGCGTGCCCCGCAGCTCGGGCCGCTGCCTGGCCAGCGCCGCGACGGCCGGGGCGTGGGACTTCCACCAGCCGGTCGGGGCCTGCATGGCGGCCGGCAGCGCCAGCACCTCGGCCAGGTAGTCCTGCTCGGCCGCCTCGGCGTCCACGCCGGCGGCCCTGGCGAGCCTGCGGATGTCGGCGGCCATCTGCGCCGAGGGGGCCAGGCCGCCGGCGGTCCTGCGCACGCACAGCCGCGCGTACCTGGTCAGCGCCTCACCGGCGGGCAGGCGGGCGGTCAGCTCCTTGGCGTACCCGGACAGCACCTTGACCGGCAGCGCCCCGGCCAGCGCGAACTCCAGGAACACCGCGTCGAGCCGGTCGTCGTCCACGGCGAGGCCGTGCTGGGCCTCGGCCCGGCGGGCGGCGGCGAAGAGCTGCCCGGCGTACTGGGCGTTGTCGGCCGCGGCGAACACGCGGGCGGCCTGCTCGTAGAAGGTCGGCAGGAAGTGCGGGACGGACGCGGCGAGCTGCCCGGCCAGGCGCTGGTAGGCGTCGAGCGCCATCTTGGGCTTGGTCCTGGCCTGCCGGGCGACGCGCTCCAGCTCGGGAACGACGGCCAGGGCGTGGTGCCCGTCCCGCGGGTGGTGGACCAGCACCCATTCGGGGAAGCCGAGCGAGCGACGCAGACCCAGGCCGACCACCGCGGCCTCGCCCTCGGGCACCAGGCCGAGGAAGCCGCCCACCGCGTCCTCGGCGGCGCTCAGCTCCTCGGTGACCAGGCGCACGATCACCCGGTCGTCGAGGCCGGGGTGCCGGTAGGCGCGGGCGACCAGCGGCACGGCCCGCTCCCCCGCGCCCTCGGTGCCGGCCGGCAGCACCGCGCCGGCGTCGAGCAGCTCCCGCGCCTCGGCGTTCTGCGAGATGTTGCCGGTCATGCGCTCTTCCCCTCTTCGACCTGCCGGCCGGCGTGCAGCGCGGCGGCCATCCTCATGCCTTCCGACCAGGCGACCGGGCCGACCTCGCGCAGCGTGAGCGTCCGGCCGTCCTGGTCGCGCCAGGTGAGATCGCCCGTGGACGTCTCGCTGTCCCAGTAGGGCTCGCCGATCCAGACGGCGGCCTCGGTGAGCCGGCCGGCGTCGCGCACCTGACAGGTGGCGAAGCCGCCGGAGACGCGGTAGCCGAGCTGGGTGGCGCGGGCCGCCACGCCGAACCTGGAGGCGTACGTGCCGCCCGCGAAGTCCTTCACCTGGCGCACCCCTTCGCCCTGGTCGGCGGGCTTGCGCCAGATGGCCCGGTGGATCTGCTCGACCTTCTGCGTGATGCCCAGCTCGGCGGCGAACTCGCGCAGGTCGTCGAGGTCGGGCAGGAGCACCGGGTGCGGCAGCGTCACCGTGCGCGGGGCGAGCCTGACGGTCTCGCCGTCGAGGTTGACCATGCGCAGCTCGCCGGAGGAGGTCGCGTCGCGCAGGAAGCCCACCTCGTCGGGGTCGTCGCCGACGACCGCCACGTCACGCAGCGCCGTCCGCCACGCCTCGTCCGGCCACACCCGGGCGATCAGCTCGGTCGGCACCGGCAGCGAGGACACCATCCAGGCGTCCACGTGCGCCACGCAGGACGCGGCGTGCCGGTCGAGCCATTCGGCGAAGCGGCGCAGCCGGTCCGCCTCGGGGTGCTCGCGCACCGCCTTCGGCAGCGTCTTCAGCTGCCGCCCGGCCGAGCGGCCGGCCGTGGCCCTGGCCGTGACCCGGCCTTCTATCAGGGCGACCTCGTACGCGTCGCCCGCCGCCAGCCAACCCAATTGCCGCCGCCTCTCGTGCAGCCATGGCATGAAGCCATGCCGTCAAGCCATGGGAATGTGTCGCGGCGCGGATCTCCCGCCGCCACGTTGCGCGGAACGTTATCGGCGATCACTGACAAATGCCTACCGACTGCTCGACGGCCCGGTTACGGCACCGGGTCCCCTCGGCGAGCGGGGCCGTCCGGGACGGACGGTCTTCAGGCGGTCGGTACCGCCTAAAGAGCAGGGCAGGATCGCCGCGCGCAGGCTACGGGCGCGGACGGCGGGGTAGGCCAGTCCGGGCCGGGCGCGCCGACCGGGGAGCGGGCGCGCGGCTCGCTCGACGGGGGGATGGCCGGTGAAAGTCGTCGTCGATCTGACGCGTTGCCAGGGGTACGGGCAGTGTGCCTTCCTCGCGCCCGACGTCTTCACCATGCGCGAGGAGTCCCTCCTGTACGACCTCGATCCCGGCGACGAGCGGCGCGAGCACGTGCTGCGCGCGGCGGCGGCCTGCCCCGTCCAGGCCATCCACCTCGACTGGACGGCCACCCGGCTCACGCCCGAGCCGCCCGGCCCGCCGGCGCGCGGGATGACCGACGGGCGCATCGTCATCGTCGGCGCGTCCCTGGCCGGGGCGCGGGCCGCCGGCGTGCTCAGGCGGGAGGGCTTCACCGGATCGCTGACGGTGATCGGCGACGAGCCCGCCGAGCCGTACGACCGGCCGCCGCTGTCCAAGCAGGTGCTCATGGGGCAGGTGGCGCCCGACCACGTCATGCTGCCCCACCTGCGCGAGGTCGAGGCCGAATGGTTGTGGGGCACCCGGGCGACCGGCCTGGACGTGGCCGGCAAGCGCGTCCTGCTGGCCGACGGCCGCGAGGTGGGCTTCGACCGGGTGCTGCTGGCCACCGGCACCCGCGCCCGGCCCTGGCCGCACGAGGAGGAGGCCCGGCTGGCGGGCGTCCACACGCTGCGCTCGATGCGGGACGCCGCCGGCCTGCGGAAGGCGCTGGCCGCCCGCCCCAACCGGGTGCTCATCCTGGGCGCCGGGTTCACCGGCAGCGAGATCGCCTCGGTCTGCCGCGAGCTGGACCTGCCCGTGACGGTCGTCGAACGCGGTCCGGCCCCGCTGGTCAACGCCCTCGGCGGCGTGATCGGCGACGTCGCCGCCCAGCTCCACCGCGAGCACGGCGTGGACCTGCGGTGCGACACCACGGTCACCTCGCTGGAGGGCGACGGGCACGGGCGGCTGCGCGGCGCCCGTCTGTCGGACGGCAGCACGGTCGAGGCCGAGGTCGCCGTCGTCGCGCTCGGCTCGGTGCGCAACGTCGAATGGCTGCTCGACTCGGGGCTGGCCGCCGGCGTGTGGGGCGTGGCCTGCGACGCCGGCTGCCGCGCCGTGGACACCAACGGCCTGGTGACCGACGACGTCTTCGTCGCCGGCGACATCGCCCGCTTCCCGCACCCGCTGTACCAGTACCAGTTCATGACGCTGGAGCACTGGGGGAACGCCGTCACCCAGGCCGAGATCGCGGCCCACAACATGGTCAGCGACCAGACCCACCGCTGGCCGCACCTGTCGGTGCCGGTGTTCTGGTCCAGCCAGTTCGGGGTCAACATCAAGTCGGTGGGCGTGCCCACCTTCGCCGACGAGCTCGTCGTCACCCAGGGCTCGACGGACGAGCGCCGCTTCGTCGCCGTCTACGGCTACAAGGGCCGGATCACCGCCGCGGTCACCTTCGACCAGGGCATGTGGCTGGAGTTCTACCAGCGGCTGATCGAGCGGGCCACGCCCTTCCCGCCCGCCTTCCGGCACATGGACATGCGGGGGAGGCGCGGCCCGTACCGGCCCGGGTGCCCGAGCGGCTGGTCGCGGCCGAGGGGGCGACGGTCGTGGTGACCGGCCACGACCCGGCCGAGCGGCGCGCCTCGCTGCTGCACGCGCCGCAGAGCTGACCCGGGAAGAACCCAGACAGGAGTGCAGGACATGACCTCGGACGCCGCCATGCAGCGCATCCTCGACCCGGCCGGCCGCGCCGACCCCTACCCGTTCCTCGGGGAGCTGCGCCGCAACCCGGTGACGCGGCTGGCGGACGGCTCGTACGTCGTCAGCACGTACCGGGAGATCGTCGAGCTGCTGCACGACCCGCGGCTCAGCTCCGACCGGCGCAACCTGGCGAACGCGCCGGAGGAGCCCGAGCACGCGCCCGCCTTCATCAGGCTCGACCCGCCGGAGCACGACCGGCTGCGCCGCCTGACCATGCGCCACTTCGGCCCGCCGCACTCGCCGGGCGTGGTGGACGGGCTGCGCCCGATGATGCTGGCCACCACCACCGAGCTGATCGACGCCCTGGCCGGCAAGAACCGGGCCGACGTCGTGGACGAGGTCGCCTACCCGCTGCCGATCGCCGTCATCTGCCGGCTGCTCGGCGTGCCGGCCGAGGACGAGCAGCAGTTCCACGCCTGGGCGGACCAGATCGTCGAGACGCTCGGGCCGGGCGAGGAGGACCGCGCCGAGCGGGCCCGCGAGCGCCAGGCGGTGTCGCAGAACCTGGAACGCTACCTCGCCGGGCTGGCCGAGGCGCGGCGGCGGGAGCCGGGCGACGACATGTTGTCCGGGTTCGTCACCTACGAGGGCCCGGACGGCCGCATGACGCCGGAGGAGGTCGTCGCCACGTCCCTGCTGCTGCTCATCGCCGGACACGAGACCACCATCAACCTCATCGCCAACGGCATGCTCACCCTGCTGCGCGACCCCATCCTGCTGGAACGCCTGCGCGCCGACCCCGACCTCGTCATCACCACGGTCGAGGAGCTGCTGCGCTTCGAGCCGCCCGTGCAGCTCGTCTCCTCGCGGGTCACCCTCGACGACGTGGTCGTCGGCGGCGTGACCATCCCTGCCGGCTCGCCCGTCGTGCTGGCGCTGGCGGCGGGCAGCCGCGACCCGGCCCACGTGCGCGAGCCCGACCGGTTCGACCCGTGCCGCCGGCCCAACGAGCACCTGGGGTTCGGCGGCGGCGTCCACTACTGCTTCGGCGCGCCGCTGGCCCGGCTGGAGGCACAGGTCGTGCTGGGTGAGCTGGTGCGCCGGGTGCGCAATCCGCGGCTGGTCGCCGACCCGCCGCCGTACCGCCCCAGCCCGGTGCTCCGCGGCCCCCGCCACCTCCTGATCGACTACGACGCCATCACCCCCGCCTGACCACACCCGGCGCCCCACCAAGCCCGAAACCCAAGGCCCCCCACCTCTCCCCCCGGGACCAGAAGTTCAGGGCCCGCCGCCCCCTCCTCCCTCCTGGGACCGGGAGAACAGGGCCCGCCGCCACCTCCTCCCCTTCCCGGTACGAACGTGCCGCGGGGGTGTGACGTTGATCTGTGACTTCGTGTGCAGTTGAATGAGCGGGTGCGTGCTGGGCGGGTGGTGTCTCCTGTTCTGGTTGGGCGGGAGAAGGAGCTCGCCCGGCTCGTCGCGCTGGTCGCCGGGGCGCCCGCCGTGGCCGTCGTCGAGGGCGAGGCCGGCATCGGCAAGTCCAGGCTGACGGCCGAGCTGCTCGGCGGTCCCGCGGTGGCGGGCCTGCGGGTGCTGAGCGGGGCCTGCGTGCAGATCAGGGAGCCGTTCCCGCTGGGGCCCGTCGTCGAGGCGTTACGCGGGCGGGCGTCCGAGCTGGCCGGCGCGGCGCTGTCGCCGGTCGCGGGGGCGCTGCGCGAGCTGCTGCCCGAGCTGGCCGGGGTGCTGCCGGAGACGCCGCCGCCGCTCGACGACCGGGCGGCCGAGCGGCACCGGGTCTTCCGGGGGCTCGCCGAGGTGCTGACCGCGCTCGGCCCCGCCGTCCTGGCCGTGGAGGACCTCCACTGGGCCGACGGGCAGACGGTCGAGTTCCTGACGTACCTGATGTCCGTGCTGCCCGGCACGTTGCGGGTGGTGCTGACGTACCGGAGCGAGGAGGCGTCCGGGGCGGTACGGGCGATCACCGCCCGCGCCCCCGACACGATCACGGCCGAGCACCTGGTGCTGCCGCCGCTCGACGCCGCCCAGACCCGGGTGATGGCCTCGGCGATCCTCGGGGCCGAGGAGGTGACGGCCGAGTTCGCCGAGCACCTGTGCGGGCGGGCGTCCGGGCTGCCGCTGGCCGTGCAGGAGCTGCTGGCGCTGCTGCGCGACCGCGGCACGCTGATCCGGTGGGAGGGCGGCTGGGCGCGGCGGGCGCTGGAGGAGCTCGACGTGCCGAGCGGCGTGCGCGCCTCGGTGCAGGAACGGGTGGCCCGGCTCTCCCCCGGCGCCAAGGAGGTGGCCGAGCGCGCCGCCGTGCTGCAGCTCCCGGTGCCCGTCGCCCTGCTGTCGGGCCCCGACGTCGGGGCGATCGACGAGGTGCTCGGCTCCGGGCTGTTCGCCGACACCGGCGGCCTGGTCGGGTTCCGGCACGTGCTGGCGGCGCAGGCGGTCTACGAGGCGATCCCGCTCGGCCGCCGGCAGGCCCTGCACGCCGCCGCCGCGGACACCGTACGCGAGCTGCGCCCGGTGCCGCTGGGCCGCCTGGCCCACCACCTGCGCCAGGCCGGCCGGGCCGGGCAGTGGGTGCAGGCCGCGATCGAGGCGGCCGAGCAGGCGTCCCGGCTGGGTGACGACGCCGAGGCCGCCCGCCTGCTGGAGGACGTCCTGCGCGGCACCGACCTGCCCGCCGCCCGGCGGGCCGAGCTGACGGTGAAGCTGGGCTGGGCCGCGCTGGAGCTGCTGCGCCCGCCGCCGGTCGCCGACCTGGTCACCGGCGCGCTGGAGCAGGACGTGCCGCCGCCGTTCCGCGGCCACCTGCGCCTGCTGCTCGCGCTGCACCTGGAGCGCACCCGCACCGACGGCGCCCGCATCGGCGAGGCCTTCGCGCGGGCCGCCGACGACCTGGCCGGCGAGCCGGGCCTGGCGGCGTGGGCCATGGCCGGGGTCGGCCGCCCGCCCAGCGGCCTGCCGCCGGAGGAGAGCAGGTCGTGGCTGGAGCGGGCGCTCGCGACCCTGCCCGCGGTCGCCGATCCGGCCATGCGGATGCTGGTGCTCGGCAAGATCGCGATGATCTTCGTGGTGATGGGCGACCCACGCTGGGCCGCGCTCGCCGACGACCTGCTGCGGGAGACCGGCGGACGGCGGCTGCTGCGCCGCGAGGTCAACGCCTACCGCTCCATCGGGGGCGCCGCCCTGTTCAGCGGGCACCACCAGAGGGGCCGCCGCCTGCTGACCGCGGCGGTCGAGGACGGCGCCGAGCCCGACCTGCGCGAGCGGCTGGAACTGCGCTGCCTGGTGAACCTGGCCGCGGCCGACTACTTCGAGGGCTCCTGGCAGGGGCTGCCGGCCAGGCTCCAGGAGCTGCGCGACCACTTCGGCGACGAGCCGCACGAGCGCATCCTCCTCGACATCGTGACCGCCTGCCTGGCCGCGGTGCAGGGCCGTCAGGAGGCCGCGCTGCCGTCGCTGCTCGACGCCGCCGCCGAGGCCCGTACCCGGGGTCAGTACGACGACCTCGTGCTGCCGCTGGCGATGTCGCTCAGGCTGAGCGCCGCGCGGGGCGAGCCGGAGCCGGCGATCGAGGCGGCCGTCGAGGCGGGCCGCCACTGGGAGGCGAGCGAGTTGTGGCCCGTGGCGGTCCGCGCGCTGCCCGCGCTGACCGAGGCGCTGCTCGTCGCGGGCCGTCCCGAGGAGGCCGCCGACGTCGTCGCGGGGCACGCCGCCCGGCTGGCCGGGCGCGACGCGCCGCTGGCCGGGCCCGCGCTCGCGCAGGCCCGTGGCCTGCTGGCGGCCGCCGGCGAGCAGTGGGCGCGGGCCGCGGCCGAGTTCACCGCCGCCGCCGACGCCTTCGAGACGGTCCCGGCACGGTACGAGGCCGCCCAGGCGAGCGAGCAGGCCGCCGCCTGCCTGTTCGCCCTCGACGACCCCGAGGCCGCCGTCCGGCTCGGCCGGGCCGTCACGGTGTACGCCGATCTCGGGGCGCGCTGGGACCTCGACCGGGCGACCGGGCTGGGGCGCAGGTGGGGCGTCCGCCCGGCGGCGCAGAGCGCGCCCGCGCAGGCGGGGAACGACCACGCCCTGTCGGCCCGGCAGGAGCAGGTGGCCCGGCTGGCGGCCGAGGGGCTGACCAACCAGGAGATCGCCAGGGAGCTGTTCCTGTCGCCGAAGACGGTGGACAAGCACGTGAGCGCGGCCATGCGCAAGGTGGGGGCGCGGTCGCGGACGGAGCTGGCCCGCCACCTCCTCCCCAGCGACTGACCCCCAAAATGGGGATTTTTCCCCATAGGGCACCCCATACCCCTCCCCATACGTCTGCCGCGACACTTTCGGCATGTCCGACACCATCCAAGACCCCGACCGGCCGGACCCGGACGACCCGGCCCCCGACGTCCCCTCCCCGCACGAGGAGACCCCGGAGCCCCCCCGCCCGCCGGACGGCTTCGAACCCGTCTGACCCCTTCAGGACGGCAACGAGCCCGTCCGCACCCTCACGGACGGTTCCCTCCCTTCCGGGCCACGAGCCCACCGCCGCCGTCCGAATCCCTCCCCGCCAGAAAGGCCACCATGGCACTGCCCCGCCCCCCGCTGGCGCGCCGGACAGGCGTCCTGCTGACCGCGGTCACCGCGCTCGCCGGCGTGCTGACCGCCGGACCGGCGACCGCCGCGACACCGGACACCCCCGCCCCCGGCGCCCCCGGCACCCCCGCCGCTCCCACGGCACCCGCCGCCCCCACGCAGGCCGCCAAGGACGTCACCCTGTCCGGGGTGCGCGCCCAGAAGGTCGTCGTCACGCTGATCACGGGTGACAAGGTCCAGCTCACCCGGTCCGCCGCCGGCCGGTACCGCGTGGAGCCGGCCCCCGGCACGCGCCAGGACGGCCGCCGGATCAACCTGTTCACCCAGTTCACCCCGGACGGCGTCTTCGTGCTGCCGGACGACGCGATCTCCGCCGTCCAGGCGGGGCTGGTGGACAGGCGGCTGTTCGACGTCAAGTACCTGGCCGAGAACGGCTACTCCGACGACGTGGCCAAGCGGCTGCCGGTCATCGTGCAGTACCCGGGCGACCAGGCCGAGGCCGCGGTCAAGCGCTCGGCCGCCGCCGTCCCCGCCAGCGAGCCCACCCGGACGCTGGAGAGCATCCACGCCTCCGCCCTCGACGTCACCAAGGCCGAGGCGGGCGCGTTCTGGGACGCGGTGCGCGGCGGGCGGCCCGCCGGCGAGGGCCTGGCCAAGTCACCCGGCACGCTGCGCGGCGGCATCGCCAAGCTGTGGCTGGACGCCAAGGTCAAGGCCGACCTGGACGTGAGCGTCCCGCAGATCGGCGCCCCCAAGGCGTGGGAACGCGGCCAGGACGGGACCGGCGTGAAGATCGCCGTCCTGGACACCGGCGCCGACACCGGCCACCCCGACCTGGCCGGGAGGATCGCCGACAGCAAGTCGTTCGTCCCCGACCAGCCCGTCCAGGACGGGCACGGGCACGGCACCCACGTCGCCTCGACCATCGCCGGCACCGGCGCGGCCTCGGGCGGCAAGCTCAAGGGCGTCGCCCCGGGCGCGCAGCTCGTCGTCGGCAAGGTGCTCGACAACACCGGCTCCGGCCAGGAGTCGTGGATCATCGAGGGCATGGAGTGGGCCGCGCGCAGCGGCGCGAAGGCCGTCAGCATGAGCCTCGGCGGCCCGCCCAGCGACGGCACCGACCCGCTCAGCCAGGCCGTGAACGACCTGACCGCCGAGACCGGCACGCTGTTCGTGGTCGCCGCGGGCAACCTGTACGAGGCCGAGACGATCAGCATGCCCGGCGCTGCCGACGCCGCGCTGACCGTGGCCGCGGTGGACAAGAGCGACAAGCTCGCCGCGTTCTCCAGCCGCGGGCCGCGCCCCGGCGGCGGGCTCAAGCCCGACATCGCCGCGCCCGGCGTGGACATCGTGGCCGCGCGGGCGGCCGGCACCGCCATGGGCTCCCCCGTGGACGACCACTACACCGGCGCCTCCGGCACCTCCATGGCCACGCCGCACGTGGCCGGCGCGGTCGCGATCATGGCGCAGCAGCACCCGGACTGGACGGCCCAGCAGCTCAAGGCCGCCCTGATGTCCACCTCCAAGGACGACGGCTTCACCGTCTACGAGCAGGGCGCCGGCCGGGTGGACCTGGACCGCGCGACCAGGCAGCAGGTGTTCGCGACGAGCGGCGGCGTGGACTTCGGCCTGCTGGAGACCGGCAGCGCGCCGAAGACCGGCGAGATCTCCTACCGCAACCTGGGCGACCAGCCCGTCACGCTCACGCTGAAGGCGGCGATGGGCGCCGCGAAGCCGGTACTCGCCGACGCGACGCTGACCGTCCCCGCCGGCGGCACCGCCGCCACCACCGTCACCCTCGACCCGGCCGAGCTGCCCGTCGGCACCTACAGCGGGGCCGTGACGGCCGAGGCGGACGGCGTCCGGCTCAGCACGCCGCTCGGCGCGGTGCGGGACGTCCCCAAGTACGACCTGACCATCCACACCATCGACCGGGACGGCAAGCCGCGCACCCCGTCGGCCATGAGCGTCCTGGACGTCGACGGCAACAAGGGCGAGCTCGGCCCCAACCGCATCGACGACGTGGGCCTGGTCGTGAGCCGCGTCCCGGCCGGCACCGTCAGCCTGCTGCAGGTGCTCGACTGGGTGGACGCCGACGACCGCGCCAACCGGGCCTGGCTGTTCGAGCCCGAGCTGACCGTCACCGGCGACATGGAGATCACCCTCGACGCCCGCAAGGCCACCGAGGTCAGCTTCAGCGCGCCGAAGACCGCGCAGCCGCTGAACAACACCTACGACGTCTTCTTCCAGCGCTCCCTGCCCAACGGCAAGGTCTTCGGCGGCACGCTGCTGTCCGGCCGCCCGCTCGGCGGCTGGGAGAAGGTGTGGGCGCTGCCGACGAAGAAGGTCACCAAGGGCGGCTTCCGCTTCGCCGGCCAGTGGGAGCTGGGCGTGCCCGAGGTCACCATGACCATGCGCACGCCGAAGCGCACGACCCTGCACCCGGTCACCCGGGTCCGCACGATCGACTCCGGCGAGATCCACCCCGGGTACGTCCCGTTCGAGGGCACCAAGGACCTGCGGGTGGTCGACGCCGGCAAGGGCCGTCCCGAGGACCTCGCGGGCAAGGACCTGCGCGGCGCGCTCGTGCTGGTCGACGCCGAGCCCGCCGAGGGCATCTTCGGGGTGGCGTGCGGCCTGCAGATCGAGCGGGTGGGCCCGATCAGGGACGCGGGCGCCGCCGGCGTCCTGGCCTTCAACGAGAAGGCCGCCACCTGCCCGATCCCGCTGCCCATCTCGCAGAAGCCGTTCAGCGGCCCGTTCCAGCCGGTCAACATCCCCGTCGCCTACGTCTCCAACGCCGAGGGCCTGAAGATCCGCGAGGAGGCCGGCCGGGGCAAGGTGACCGTCCGGGTCGAGGGCACGCCGAACACGCCGTACTCGTACGTGTTCCGGCCGTCCGCCGACGGGCGCGTCCCTGACTCGATGCGGTACAAGGTGACCGAGCGCCAGCTCCACCGGGTCGACCTCGACGTGCACGCCGGGCCGTACACGAAGTACATGAACTGGCGGGCCTCGTGGCGGACCGACGACATCTCCTACACGACGACCAACACCAACATCCTGCAGTGGTCGGTCCCGCTGCCCGAGCGCAGGACGCAGTGGATCTGGCCGCTCGACCCCGAGGTCGTGAGCGAGGCGGGCCTGTCGGCGCTCGCCTCCTCCGCGCCCGGCGAGGAGGTCCAGGAGACCCGCTACCGGCACGAGGTGTTCGACCGGCCGGGCACCACCGTCCAGAAGTGGTTCGCCACCCCGAGCACGCCGGGCGCCTCGACGGCCTCCGACAAGCTGTACGCGCTCGGCGGCCCCGCGGACGCGCCCCCGCTCAAGCAGCTCGTGATCGGCGTGCCGTGCGCGATCTGCGTGCACGACGGCAACCTGTGGGTGACGCCGTCCATGGTCAACGGGGTCGGGGACCGGCGTGACGACGGCGTCTCGTTCGGCGACCTGGTGCCCCAGTACGAGCTGCACCTGTACCGCGACGGCAAGGAGCTGCCGAACGCCCCCCTGCCGGGCTTCGACACGCTGCCGCGTTACCCGCTGCCCAAGGAGCCGGGCACCTACCGGCTGACGGCCAGGAACGCCCTGTCGGACATCGAGTGGACGTTCACCGCCCCGCCGTCCAAGGACCAGCTCAGGCCGGGCGCCAACTGCTACGCCTGGTTCGTCGACGGGCTGGTCGAGCAGTGCCGCACCACCCCCGCGGTCTACGTCAGCTACGACCTCGGTGACACCCTGTCCGCCGGCAACACGGTCGCGGCCGGGCGCAGGCACACGTTCGAGCTGGAGGCCTACCACGGGCCGTCGGCGGCGAAGATGCCGGCGATCGCGGGCGTGCGGCTGTGGACCAGCACCGACGACGGCGCCACCTGGCAGCCCGCCGACCTCAGGCGGGGCCGGGACGGCGGCTACACCGCCGGTGCGAAGTACCCGGCCTACCGCGCCACCAAGGGCGCGGTGAGCCTGAAGGTGGAGGCGTGGGACGCGGCGGGCAACCGCCTCAGGCAGACCACCCTGCGCGCGTTCAACCTCCGCTGACCGCGTCGGCCGCGGCCGCCCGCCGGGCGGGAGCCACACCCTCCCGGCGGGAAGACCCGCTCGGCGGTGCGGCCGAGCTCGGCCGCCGTCCACCACCGGTGCCCGAGCCCGTCGTCAGCGGGCTCGGGCAGCTCCGTGCCCGGGACCCGGGCGAAGAAGTACGTGTGCACGGTGTGGAACCGGTGTCCCTGCACCGACCACTCCCCCGAGTTGACGGCCACCGGCCCGGCCAGGTCCGCGGCGGCGAGCGCGGACCCGGTCTCCTCGCGGACCTCCCGGCAGGCCGCCTCCGCCGCCGTCTCCCCCGGCTCCACCGCGCCGCCGGGCCGGTGGGCGGTACGGTGAGCACCCGGCGGCGTACGGCCACCGGGACGTCAGCGAAGGGAACCCCGCACCATGAACGCCACCGGACCGGACAAGGGCCCGGCGGCGGCCTGGCGGCGGGCCCGCGACCGGCACGGCTGGCTCGACCACCTGTCCCGCGCCGTGCTGCGCTACGACAAGGCCGACGGCGGCCGGTTGTCGGCGGCCCTCACCTACTACTCCTTCTTCGCCACCTTCGCCCTGGCCCTGCTGGCGTTCGGCATCCTCGGCCACGTCATGGACGACCCGACGGTCCTCGCCACGGTCCAGCACTACCTGAGCGAGAACTTCCCGCGCCTCGACGTCCAGGCGTTACGGGAGGCCGGGGGCACGGCCGGCGCGGTGGCCTTCGTCGCGCTGCCGATGACCGGGCTGTTCTGGATGGACACCCTGCGCTCGGCCACCAGGGCGATCTGGGGGCTGGATGAGTATCCGGGGCGCTTCTTCCTGCGCCAGCTCATCGACCTGGGCGTGATGGCCGGGCTCGGGCTGCTGCTCGCCCTGTCGCTCGCCGTCGCCTTCGCCGCCGAGCGGCTGCTGACGTGGCTGGCCGTGCTCACCGTGGGCGTGGCGGCCCTTCCGGCCCAGTGGGTGCTCACCGCGGCCGGGATCGTGCTCGGCCTCGGCGTGAACACGCTGCTGGCCATGGCGCTGCTGACCGCGCCGCCCCGGTTGCGGGTGCCGCTGCGCCGCGTGATCGGGCCGGCGCTGGTCATCACCGCCGGGCTGGAGATCCTCAAGACGATCGGCCAGGTCTACGTCAACCTCACCGCCGCCAACCCCGCCTACCGGGTGGTCGCGGGCGCGGCGGGCATGCTGCTGTTCCTGAAGGTGCTCAACCAGCTCATCCTGTTCGCCACCGCCCTGACGGCGACCGGCACGTCGGGCCACGTCAAGGATCTGGCCGTGCGGCGGGCCCGTTGACAGGGTAACCAACCAAGCGCATGCTCGTTTCGGCGAGGGGGGCGACCGGCTCTCCCCTGTCGAAGGGATCATCGATGCGACCAGCCTCACCGGCCTCCGACGCCCTCACCCCCCGCGGGCGCAGCCGCCGTACCCTGCTCATCGCGGGCGGGATCCTGGTCACCGGCGCGGCGCTCGGCCAGGACCCGGCCTACGCCGACGCCGACTACGACGTGGTGGTGGTCGGCTCGGGGGCCGCCGGGATGACCGCCGCCCTCACCGCCGCCAAGCGCGGCCTGAGCACCGTCGTGCTGGAGAAGGCGCCGACGTTCGGCGGGTCGGCGGCGCGGTCGGGGGCGGGCATCTGGATCCCGTGCAACGAGGTGATCCTGGCCGCCGGGGTGCCGGACACGCCCGCCAAGGCCGCCGCGTACCTGGCCCGCGTGGTGGGCGACACCGTCCCGGCCGCGCGGCAGCAGGCGTTCCTGAACGCGGGGCCGCAGATGATCTCGTTCGTGACGCGCAACAGCCCGCTGCGCTTCCGGTTCATGGAGGGGTACTCCGACTACTACCCCGAGTTCCCCGGCGGGATGCCGGGCGGGCGGTCCATCGAGCCCGACCAGTTCGACGGCAACCTCCTCGGCCCGGAGCTGGCCCGGCTCAACCCGCCGTACATGGCGACCCCGGCGGGCATGGTCGTCTTCAGCGCCGACTACAAGTGGCTGACGCTCGCCCTGGTCAACCCGAAGGGCGCGGAGGTGTCGGCGGCCTGCCTGCTGCGGGGCACGCAGGCGGCGTTGCGCGGCGAGAAGCCGCTGACGATGGGCCAGGCGCTGGCCGCCGGGCTGCGCGCCGGGCTGCTGGCCGCCGGGGTGCCGGTGTGGCTGAACACCCCGCTGCTCGGCCTGCACGTCGAAGGCGGCCGGGTCGCGGGCGTCGTCACCCCGGCCGGGGTGGTCAGGGCCAGGCGCGGGGTGATCGTCGGCTCGGGCGGGTTCGAGCACAGCGCGGCGATGCGGGCCGAGTTCCAGCGCCAGCCCATCGGGACGAGCTGGACGGTCGGCGCCAAGGAGAACACCGGCGACGGCATCGAGGCCGGTGAGCAGGCCGGCGGCGCGCTGGACCTGATGGACGACGCCTGGTGGGGGCCGGTGATCCCGCTGCCCGGCGAGCCGTACTTCTGCCTGGCCGAGCGGACCCTGCCGGGCTGCGTCATCGTCAACGGCGCCGGCCGGCGCTTCGTCAACGAGGCCGCGCCCTACAGCGACGTCGTGCACGTCATGTACGACCGCAACACCCCGTCCGACCCGCACATCCCCGCCTGGCTGATCATCGACCAGCAGTACCGCAACAAGTACCTGTTCAAGGACATCGCCCCGCTGCTGCCCTTCCCCGACTCCTGGTACGACAGCGGCGCCGTGTTCAAGGCCCCGACGATCGAGCAGCTCGCCCGCAGGATCGGGGTGCCGGAGGCCGCCCTGCGCGCCACGGTCACCCGCTTCAACGGCTTCGCCCTGGCCGGGCGGGACGCCGACTTCCACCGCGGCGACAGCGCCTACGACCACTACTACGCCGACCCGTACGTCCGGCCGAACCCGTGCCTGGCGCCGCTCTGGCTGCCGCCGTTCTACGCCTTCAAGATCGTCCCTGGCGACCTGGGCACCAAGGGCGGCCTGCGCACCGATGCCCGCGCCCGCGTCCTGCGCGCCGACGGCTCGGTGATCCCCGGCCTGTACGCCGCCGGCAACGCCAGCGGCGCCGTCATGGGCCACAGCTACGCGGGCTCGGGCTCGACCATCGGACCGGCCATGACCTTCGGCTACGTGGCCGCGAACGACCTGGCCGGCGGCTGACCGTCAGTCGGCCGTGTAGCTGATCGACCGGACGTCGTAGCCCTTCGCCTCGGAGCCGCGGACGTGCATGAACATCGCGCCGCCCTCGTAGGACCAGGCGCACGCGTAGCCCTTCGGCTCCTTGGCGCAGCCCTGGAAGTGGTGGGTGACGCCGCGCGGGTCGTACCTGACCCGGAACAGCGTCCGCACCGCGTCCTGCGCGCCGACCTCCAGGGCGGCGTACCGGTCGCCGCGCTTCCAGGCGGTGAACAGGTGCCCGGCCGCGGCGGACGGCCGCACGACGTGCCGGGACAGGTAGACCTTGGTGACCTTGGAGCCGGTCACGGCCATCGCGATGCCGTTGAGGCCGCCGGGCACGCGCACGCTGGTGTGCACGTACCGGCACACGCCGCGCGAGCAGCCGTCGAATCGGTCGGGCGCGCGGTAGGCGTAGCCGAAGATCGTGCGCACCGCGGCGGGGGTGGCGACCCCGGCCGCGGCGGCGCGGTCGCCGGCCAGCCACGCGCGGAACAGCTTGCCCGCCACCTTGCCGGGCGCGGGGGCGGCGGCGAGCGCGGGGGCGGCGGGAACGCCGAGCGTCAGCGTGGCGGCCGCCGCGAGGACGGCGCCGCCGAGAAACAGTCGTCTGGACACGCCCCGACGCTAGGACCTGTCCCTTGCGCAGGGATTGCTCCGGACTTGCAACCCTTACCCCCGCACATTGACGGCGCGGCGGCCGGACGGCCGTCGCGCCGTTCGCGTACCGGGACGGATGCTCAGCGTGACGACCTGTTCACGGATGACAAGCGGGGATCGTACAGTGTCAGGATGACGGTCGAGATCACGTGGTCGCGGCGGCGCGCGGCGACCGGCCGGGGCTCGCCGTCGCGCACATGACGTAGCCGTCATCCTCACGGACGAGAAGGACCACCCCCATGGCTCAGATCAGTCCCCCCAGCCCGCCCGAGGCCGGCAGCGGCCAACCCAGCCTGAAGCGGGTGATGGGCCCCGGCCTGTTGCTGCTGTTCATCGTCGGCGACATCCTCGGCACCGGCATCTACGCCCTGACCGGCCAGGTCGCCGGCGAGGTGGGCGGCGCGGCCTGGCTGCCCTTCACGATCGCCTTCGTCGTCGCGCTGATCACCGCCTGCTCCTACCTGGAGCTGGTCACCAAGTATCCGGAGGCCGCGGGCGCCGCCCTCTACGTGCACAAGGCGTTCGGCAAGCACGCGCTGACGTTCCTGGTGTGCTTCGCGGTGATGTGCTCGGGCATCACGTCGGCGTCGGCGGCCTCGCGGGCCTTCGCCGCCAACCTCGCCACCGGGTTCGGCCTCGACGCGGGCAACGGCGTCATCCTGTTGATCGCCGTGGGGTTCATGCTGCTGATCCTGGCCGTCAACCTGCGCGGCGTCGGCGAGAGCGTCAAGCTCAACGTCGTGCTCACCGCGGTCGAGCTGTCGGGGCTGCTGATGGTCATCGTGCTCAGCGGGTACTTCATCTCCGGCGGCCACGCCGACTTCTCCCGCGTCGTCGCCTTCGAGACGCCCGCCGACAAGGGCGTGTTCCTGGCCGTCAGCGCCGCGACCTCGCTGGCCTTCTTCGCCATGGTCGGCTTCGAGGACTCCGTCAACATGGCCGAGGAGACCAAGGACCCGACCCGGATCTTCCCGCGCATGATGTTCGCGGGCATCGGCATCACCGGGGTGATCTACGTGCTCGTGTCGATCTGCGCGGTCGCCGTGGTCCCGGTCGGGCAGCTCGCCGCCAGCGAGACGCCGCTGGTCACGGTGGTGCAGACGGCGGCTCCTGGCGTGCCGATCGCCTCGCTGCTGCCGTTCATCTCGATGTTCGCGGTCGCGAACTCGGCGCTGATCAACATGCTGATGGCCAGCCGGCTGCTGTACGGCATGAGCAAGCAGGGCGTGCTGCCGCCGTTCCTGTCGGCGGTGCACGCCACCCGGCGCACGCCGCACGCCGCGATCCTGTTCACCACGGTGATCGCCGTCGGCCTCATCACGTTCGTCTCGCTGGTCCCCGACAGCCCGGTCGTGGCGCTGCTGGGCGGCACGACCTCACTGCTGCTGCTCGCCGTCTTCGCGGCGGTCAACGTGGCGGTCCTCGTCCTGCGCCGGGACGTCACCGGCACCGAGCACTTCAACGCGGGCCGCGTGCTGCCCGTGCTGGGCACGGTCACCTGCCTCTACCTGGTGCTGCCGTGGTCCTCCGGGCGTCCGGCGGGCCAGTACGAGATCGCCGGGATCCTGCTGGTGATCGGCGTGATCCTGTGGGGGGCGTCCTGGTTGTCGGCCAGGCGGCGAGCCGTCGGGCGACCTTAAGCCCGGCGGAAGCAGACCGTAAGTACGCTCCGGCACGCTGGGAACCACACAGAGCGGAACCGGAAGGACATATCAAATGCGCAAGGTCAAGCTGCAGCTCCAGATCACCACGGACGGCTTCGTGGGCGGCCCCGACGGCGAGATGGACTGGGTCAAGTTCCCCTGGACCGACGACATCAACGCCCACGTCGCGGCGCTGTGGGAGCCGGTCGACACCATCGTGCTGGGCCGCAAGCTGGCCGAGGGCTTCATCCCGGCCTGGGAGTCGCGGCCGGCGGGCGAGACCGAGGAGGGCATCGACAAGATGATCAACACGCCGAAGGTCGTCATCTCCCGCAGCCTGGCCGAGTCGCCCTGGAAGAACGCCGTCGTGGCGGGCGGCGACCCGGCCGAGACCGTCGAGGAGCTGAAGGCGAAGCCCGGCGGCGACGTGATGGTGGCCGGCGGCGCCTCGATCGGCCGGCAGCTGATCTCGCGGGGGCTGATCGACGAGCTGCACCTGTTCGTCAACCCGGTCGCGATCGGGGCCGGGCTGCCGCTGTTCCCGGCGGGCGAGGGCTACCACCGGCTGCGCCTGGTCGGCGCGCGCGCGTTCGACTGCGGCGTGGTGGGCCTGCACTACGAGCCGGAACGTTCCTGAGAGGTCCGCCCTTCACCGTGGCGGGCCGTGAAACGCGGAGAACGAACGAGAGCACGTGCCCGGGAATGGCCTCCCGGGCACTTCGCTTTTTGGTCAGAACGCCGCTGACCAGGAGATAGTCCGGCCGTCAATGACGGCAAAAGCAAAGGCCCGGGAGAATGGCGGTCAGTCCACCTCGACGGCGGCCTGGGCGAACTGGGCGGAGTAGAGGCGGGCGTAGGCGCCGTCCGCCTCCAGGAGGGCTTCGTGGGTGCCCTGCTCGACGATACGGCCCTCCTCCATGACCAGAATGAGGCTGGCGTCGCGGATCGTGGACAGGCGGTGGGCGATCACGAAGCTGGTCCGGCCCTCGCGCAGCGAGCTCATCGCCCGCTGGATGAGCACCTCGGTACGGGTGTCGACCGAGCTGGTGGCCTCGTCCAGGATGAGGATCGCCGGCTCGGACAGGAACGCGCGGGCGATCGTGATGAGCTGCTTCTCACCCGCGCTGACCGTGGCGCCCTCCTCGTCGATCACCGTGTCGTAGCCGTCGGGCAGCGTGTGGGCGATGCGGTCGACGTGGGCGGCGCGGGCGGCGGCCTCGATGCGCTCACGGGTGGCGCCCTCGGCCCCGTAGCCGATGTTCTCGGCGATCGTGCCGCCGAACAGCCAGGTGTCCTGGAGCACCATGCCGATGTCGGCGCGCAGCTCCTCCCTGGACATCTGGGCCGTGTCGACGCCGTCGAGGGTGATGCGGCCGCCGGTCACCTCGTAGAAGCGCATGATGAGGTTGACCAGGGTCGTCTTGCCCGCTCCCGTGGGGCCGACGATGGCCACGGTCTGGCCGGGCTCCACGGTCAGCGACAGGTCCTCGATCAGCGGCCGGTCGGGGGCGTAGCGGAAGGAGACGTTCTCGAACGCCACCCGCCCCCGCAGCTCGGCGGGACGGGCGGGCTCGGCCGGCTCGGCCGACTGCTCGGGCGCCTCCAGCAGCTCGAAGACCCGCTCGGCCGAGGCGATGCCCGACTGGACGAGGTTCGCCATGCCGGCCACCTGGGTCAGCGGCTGGCTGAACTGCCGGGAGTACTGGATGAACGCCTGCACGTCGCCCAGCGAGATCGAGCCCGACGCCACCTTGAACCCGCCCACGACGGCGACCAGCACGTAGTTGACGTTGCCGATGAACATCATCGCCGGCTGGATGACGCCGGAGATGAACTGGGCGCGGAAGCTGGAGGCGTACAGGGCCTGGTTGTGCTCCTCGAAGGTGGCGGCGGCCTCCTGCTGGCGGCCGAAGACCTTGACCAGGGTGTGGCCGCCGTACATCTCCTCGATGTGGCCGTTGAGCTTGCCGGTGGACGACCACTGCTTGACGAACTGCGGCTGCGACCGCTTGCCGACGACGGTGGTGACGTAGACCGACACGGGCACCGTGACCAGGGCGATGAGCGCCAGGATCGGCGAGATCCAGAACATCACCACCAGCACGCCCACGACGGTCAGCACCGAGGAGATGAGCTGGCTCATGGTCTGCTGGAGGGTCTGGGCGATGTTGTCGGTGTCGTTGGTGGCGCGGCTGAGGATCTCGCCGCGCGGCTGGCCGTCGAAGTAGCTGAGCGGCAGCCGCGCCAGCTTGGCCTCGATCCGCTCGCGCAGCCGCGACGCCGCCCGCTGGACGATGGTCGTCGTGAGCCGGAACTGCGCGATGCCGAGCAGCGCCGCCACCACGTAGATGGCCAGCACCCAGCCCAGGACGTGGGCCAGGCCGGTGAAGTCGATGCCCCGGCCGGGCACGACGGTCATCGAGGCCACCATGTCGGCGAAGTTGTCCTCGCCCCTGGCGCGCAGGCCCGCCACGGCCTGCTCCTTGGTGAGCCCGGCGGGCAGCCGGGCGCCGATGATGCCGGAGAAGATCAGGTCGGTGGCGTGGCCGAGGATCTTGGGCCCGGTGACGGTGAGCGCGACGCTGGCCGTGCCGAGCGCCAGCACGACGCCGAGCATCGCGCGTTCGGGCCGCAGCAGGCGCAGCAGCTTGCGCAGCGTGCCGCCGAAGTCGAGCGCCTTCTCGGCCGGCCCGGACATCATCCTGGCCGGTCCGAAGCCGGGCTGCGGGCGGCGCGCGGGAGCCTGGGCGGTCATGCCGCGGCCTCCTGTTCGGTGAGCTGGGACAGCACGATCTCGCGGTAGGTCGGGCAGGACTCCATGAGCTCGGCGTGGTCGCCGCTGCCCACCACCCGTCCCTCGTCGAGCACGAGGATGAGGTCGGCGTCGCGGATCGTGTTCACCCGCTGGGCGACGATGACGATCGTGGCGTCGGTGATCTCCTCGGCCAGGGCGGCCCGCAGGCGGGCGTCGGTGACGTAGTCGAGGGCGGAGAAGGAGTCGTCGAACAGGTAGATCTCGGGCCGGTGCACGAGGGTCCTGGCGATGGCCAGGCGCTGGCGCTGGCCGCCGGAGACGTTCGTGCCGCCCTGGGAGATCGGCTCGTCCAGGCCGCCGGGCATCGCCTCGACGAACTCGCGGGCCTGGGCGATCTCCAGGGCCCGCCACAGCTCCTCGTCGGTGGCGCCGGGGCGGCCGTAGCGCAGGTTGGAGGCCACGGTGCCGGAGAACAAATAGGGCGACTGCGGGACCAGGCCGACCGCGCGGGACAGCGCCGCCGGGTCGAGGTCGCGCACGTTGACGCCGTCCACCAGCACGTCGCCGGCGGTCGCGTCGAACAGCCGCGGGACGAGGTTGAGCAGCGTGGTCTTGCCGCTGCCGGTGCTGCCGATGATCGCGGTGGTCCGGCCCGGCCGCGCGGCGAAGCTCACCCCGCACAACACCGGGTCCTCGGCGCCCGGGTAACGGAAGTCGACGGACCGCAGCTCCAGCTCGCCCCGGTGGCCGTCGGGGGTGACGGGGTCCGCGGGCGGGTGGACGGACAGGTCGGTGCCCAGCACGTCCTCGATGCGCTCGGCGCAGACCTCGGCGCGCGGGATCATCATGAACATGAACATGGCCATCATCACCGACATCAGGATCTGCATCAGGTAGGAGATGACCGCGGTCAGCGCGCCGACCTGCATGGTGCCGTCGGCGATGCGGTGGCCGCCGAACCAGATGACGGCGACGCTGGAGACGTTCACGACCAGCATGACCGAGGGGAACATCAGCGCCATCAGCCGGCCGACCCGCAGCGAGACGTCGGTGAGCCGGTCGTTGGCCACGCCGAAGCGCTCGCGCTCGTGCCGGTCGCGGACGAACGCCCGGATGACCCGGATGCCGGTGATCTGCTCGCGCAGCACCTGGTTGATCCGGTCGATGCGCTCCTGCATGGTGCGGAACAGCGGGCGCATCCGCCAGACGACCAGGCCGACGATGACGATCATCACCGGCAGCACGACGAGCAGCAGCGACGACAGAGTGGTGTCCTGGCGCAGCGCCAGCACGATGCCGCCGACGCACATGATCGGCGCGGCCACCATCATCGTGAACGTCATCAGCACGAGCAGCTGCACCTGCTGCACGTCGTTGGTGGTCCGGGTGATCAGCGACGGCGCCCCGAACCTGTTCACCTCCTGCGCCGAGAAGCCCTGCACGCGGTGGAAGATCGCGGCGCGCAGGTCGCGGCCCAGGGCCATCGACGTCCTGGCGCCGTAGTAGACGGCCACGATCGAGCAGACGATCTGGACGAACGTCACGCCGAGCATCACCAGCCCGACGCGCATGATGTAGCCGGTGTCACCGGTGATGACGCCGTGGTCGATGATGTCGGCGTTGAGTGTGGGGAGATAGAGCGTGGCCAGTGTCTGCACGAACTGGAAGAGGACCACGAGGGTGATCTCCTTCCCGTACGGCCTGAGCTGGACCCGCAGCAGGCGTAGCAGCATCAACGGACGCTTTCTGTGGTGGGGGTGCGGGCGGAGGGCAACAGCAGCCCGTCGAGCAGGACCGAGACGGTCTCCTCGTCGTCCATGTCGCCGAAGTCGGCCGACAGGCCGAACCCGCGGTGGACGCTGACCGTGACGAGCATGATCAGCAGGTGCGCCGTGGCCATGGGCGAGCGGCGCAGGCGGTCGCGGTCGGGCTCGACGAGAGCGGCGAGAGCGGCGGTGATGCGGGCGCGGTGATCCATCAGGCGCTCGCGGAACTCGGTGTCCTCGGCCATCAGCTCGCGGGGCGCGGTGAAGAGGTTGGCGTTGGCGGTCATGCCGGCCCGCAGCAGCGCCACCGCCTCACGCAGCCGGACCCGCAGGTCGGACGTCGTGCCGATGGCGGTGAGCGCGTCCTCGGCCGGGCGGGCGTCGAACACGCTCATCAGCGCCGCGCGCAGCAGCGTGGCCTTGTCGGGGAAGACGCCGAAGATCGTGCCCTCGGCCACGCCCGCGGCCTCGGCGATCTGGCGGGTGCTGACGGCGGTGCCGTGCGCGCGCAGCAGGGGGATGGTGGCCTCGATGAGGGCGGCACGGCGGTCTTCGGGCGCCATGGCGGGCACCCGTCGCCTTCTGGTCATGCGGACGAGCGTAATGAGTGAGTACTCGCTCGTTCAAATCATTATTTGCCGGACATGTGGATCGGCAGGTCAGCCCGCCTTGTCGTCGGCCAGGTTCTTGAGCCACACGCCGGCGCCCCGCATGAGCACGTCCAGCTCACGGCGGAGCTCGGCGTTCTCGCGGCGCAGCCAGAGCAGCTCGTCCCGCTCCGCCAGGGAGAGCACGCCGGTCTCCACCGGCTGGGCCGGCCGCGGGTGGTGGCGGCCTTCCGGGGCGGGGTCGGGCGAGCGGAACGCGTCCTCCCAGGGGCCGAGGGCGGCGGACCGGGCGGCGTCGAGGGCCGCCGGAACCGGACCGGCCACCGGCTCAGGGATGGGGACGGGCGCGGGGGTCTCGGCGGGCGCCGGGGCCGGCGCGGCGGCGGGCGTGGGCTTGGGCAGCGTCAGGGTGACCAGCGCGGCGGCCAGCGCCACGCCGCAGCCGATCAGCAGGGCGGTGCGGAAGCCGGTCTCCGAGGGCAGCGTGTGGCCGCCGACCGTCACGGTGAGCTGGGCCAGGACGACGCCGACCACGGCGGCGCAGACCGAGGTGCCGATGGAGCGCATCAGGGTGTTGAAGCTGTTGGCGGAGGCGGTCTCGCTCCTCGGGACCGCGCCCATGATGAGGGCGGGCATCGCGCCGTACGCCAGGCCGACCCCCGCGCTGCCGACGCAACCGGCGATCATCAGGCCCCAGCTCCAGCCCATCAGGCCGAGCGCGGCCCCGTAGCCGGCGGCGATGACCAGCGCGCCGACGAACAGGCTTGTCTTGGGGCCGCGGGCGGCCGACAGGCGGGCGCCGAGCGAGGAGACCGCCATCATCATCAGCCCGGACGGCGCCATCCAGAGCCCGGCGGCCAGCATCGACTGGCCCAGGCCGTGGCCGAGCGCCGCGGGCAGCTGCAGGATCTGCATGAGGACCAGCGACTGGGCGTACATGGCGAAGCCGACGAGGATCGAGGCCACGTTGGTGAGCAGCACCTGGGGGCGGGCGGTGGTGCGCAGGTCCACGAGGGGGTCGCGGACGCGCAGCTCCCACAGCGCCCACAGCAGGGCGAGCACCACCGCGCCGCCGAGCAGCCCGAGGGTGGTGCCGCTCGACCAGCCCCAGTCGCCGCCCTTCGACACGCCGAGCAGCAGGCAGACCAGCGCCGCGCCCAGGCCGAACGCGCCGACCAGGTCGAGCCGGCCCCGGGCGGCGGCGGTGGGCGTGGCCGGGACCAGCAGCCAGATCAGCACCGCGACCAGCGCGCTCAGCGCGGCCGAGCCCCAGAACAGCACCCGCCAGTCGGCGTACTCGGCGACCGCGGCCGAGATCGGCAGCCCGAGCGCGCCGCCGATGCCCATGGACGAGCTCATCAGCGCGATGGCCGGGCCGACCCGCTGGGGCGGCAGCAGGTCGCGCAGCGCGCTGACGCCGAGCGGGATCATGCCGACGCCCAGCCCCTGGAGGCCGCGTCCGGCGATCATGGGGATCAGGGAGCCGGACAGCGCGCACACCACCGACCCGGCGATGAGCGGCAACGAGCAGACGAGCATCATGGTGCGCTTGCCGTAGAGGTCGCCGAGCTTGCCGATCACGGGGGTGGCGACCGCGCCGACCAGCAGCGTCACGGTGATCACCCATGACGTGTCGGCGGCACTGGCCCGCAGCAGCCGCGGCAGCTCGCCGATGAGCGGCACCACCAGCGTCTGCATGAGCGAGCCGACGATGCCGGCCACCGCGAGCACGCTGACGATCCCGCCGCCGGAGCGCGGGCCGGGCGCGGAATGCACCATTTATCCCCCTATTGTCCGAATGCACCCTACACAGGATGTGCTCCCTGCACAACCTGTGCGTCCTGCACATCGGATCGGTCGCGGAAAGGGGGCCGCGCGGCGAACTCCGTCGCGACGCGGGCCGCCGGAAGGTCAGCCGCGGTCGCGGGCGCCGCCGTCGAGGACCTGGTCGATGTGGGCGGCGAGCTCGACGTCGCGCTCGGTGACCCCGCCGGCCTCGCCGGTCGAGAGCCGGAAGCGGATGCCCTCCGCCGTGCGCTCGATCTCGGCCTGGTGCCCCAGCGTGGCGCCCTCGTTGTGCACCGCCTCGCTCAGCCAGCCGTAGCTGTCCGGCGTGATCGGCACGTCCTTGACCAGGGCGTCGCCGTCCCGCCGCCAGCCCTCCAGCGCCACCAGGGCGGTGTCGATGTCCTCATCGGTCAGGCGCTCGGCCATGTTGCCCCCAAAGTCGTCGGCTTCCCGAGGCTCGGCTACCACCGATGGGCCGCTTCACACCCGCCATATCCCTCTATAACGTGTAGTACTACGATTCGTAGAGGGGGCTGTCGCATGCGGGTACTGGTGGCGGGGGCGGGGATCAGCGGGCTGGCGGTCGCGCGCGGCCTGGTCGCGGACGGCCACGAGGTCGTCGTGCTGGAGGAGGCGGACGGGCTGCGCCTCGGCGGCGGCGCGATCACGCTGTGGTGCAACGGGACGGCGATCGTCGGCGACCTCGGCGTGGACCTGGCCGGCACCGGCCGGCGGCTGTCCACGTTATCCGTGCGCACGGCCCGGGGCCGCCGGATCATGGAGGTGGACCTGGAGTCCCTGACGGCCCGCTTCGGCTCGGCCCCCAGGGTGATCCCGCGCGGCTCGCTGATCAGGCTCCTGGCCGCCGGCCTCCCGGAGGGCGCCGTCCGGTTCGGGGCGGGCGTGCGGGAGGTGGAGGCCGGCCGCGACGGCGTGCGCGTGCGCACCGCGGCGGGCGCCGAGCACGAGGCCGACCTCCTGGTCGGCGCCGACGGCGTGCGCTCACGGGTCCGCGCGCTCGTGCTGGGCGACGTCCCCGCGACGCCGACGGGCGCGGCGATCTGGCAGGGCCTGACGCCCGCCCCCTTCGACCCCGGCCCGACCACGACGCTGATGATCGGGCGGCAGGGCGACTTCGGTTTCATGGGCGCGGGCGACGGGCTCATGCAGTGGTTCTTCGAGCAGTCCTGGTCGCCGGCCGACCCGCCGGCGGACAAGCCGGTGGAGATGTTGCGCCGCCGGTACGCCGGCTGGGGCGCACCGGTCGCACGGGTGCTGGACTCGCTGGCCGACGGCGACGTCGAGCTGTTCCCGCACGCCCGGCACCGGGTCCCGCGCCGCTGGGGCGCGGGCCGGTGCGTGCTGCTCGGCGACGCGGCGCACGCGATGCCGCCGGTCGGGGCGCACGGCACCAACCAGGCACTCGAGGACGTGGCCGCGCTGACCGCCTGCCTGCGGGCCGCACCGGACCCGGCGGCGGTCGTGGACGCGTACTCGGCGCGGCGCAGGCGGCGGGCGGCCCGCGCCTCGGCGGTCGCCGCGAACCTGCTCGCCGTGTCGGGCCCGAGGACCCTCATGCAGAGCGAGCCCCTGATGCGGCTGATGGCCGCCGTCCCGCCCCGCCTGGCGGCGCCCGGTTTCGGACGCCTGCTGCGCGCGCTCAGCGACCGGATCTGACACTCGGAGCGCACGCCTGCGCCGTTTCTGACATAGGGGTTGACGCCGCCGGGACGCCCGGACACCGCCGCCGAGCCTGTGACAGGCCGCTAATCACAAGATCGTTTATATAAATGCTTGAATTACAGCATTTACGACCTGACTTACTACCTATTTCGGGCAAGTCATTTCTGTCAGGACGTACAAACTGTTTGCCGAAACACGGTGAAATGTGATCAGTTTACGGACGTGAGAGATTTTCTCATTATCGGGGGCGGCGTCGCGGGCGCCTGCGCGGGGTTCTTCCTCGCCGGGTCAGGCACCGTGACCCTGCTCGAAGCCGAGCAGGTCACCGGCCACCACTCGACCGGACGGTCGGCGGCGCTCTTCTCGGAGTACTTCGGCAACCGGCCCGTCCGGGCTCTCACGGCGGCGAGCAGGCACTTCCTCGCCGCGCCCCCGCCGGGTTTCGCCGACGTCCCGCTGCTGAGCCCGCGCGGCGTGCTCGCGCTGTGCCCGCACGGCGGCGAGAAGCTGTTCGACGAGGTGCTGGCAGAAGGACGGCGGGCCCCGGCACCGGCCGTGGAGATAGACCCCGCCGAGGCCCCGGCGCACTGCCCGATCCTGCGTCCTGGCCGGTTCAGCAGGGCGATGCTCAAGCCCGGCGCGATGGACATCGACGTCGACGCCCTCCACCAGGGCTTCCTGCGCGGCATCAAGGCCCGGGGCGGGCAGGTGGTCACCTCGGCCCGGGTCCGGGCGCTGTCGCGCACGGCCGGCGTCTGGCGGGCGGTCACCGACGCGGGCGAGCACGCCGCGCCGACCCTGGTCAACGCGGCCGGGGCGTGGGCCGACGAGGTCGCCGGGCTGGCCGGGGTGCGTCCGGTGGGGCTGCGCCCGCTGCGCAGGACCGCCTTCCTGGTGGACCTGCCCGAGGGGACGGACGCCCGGTCCTGGCCGATGGTCACCGACGTGGCGGACACGTTCTACTTCAAGCCCGAGTCCGGGCGGCTGCTGGTCTCCCCCGCCGACGCCACGCCCGTCCCGCCCTGCGACGCCCGCCCCGACGACCTGGACGTCGCCGTCGGCGTGCGGCGCGTCCAGGAGGCCACGACGCTGGAGATCCGCAGCGTCCGGCACGCCTGGGCCGGGCTGCGCAGCGAGGTGGCCGACGGGACGCCGGTGATCGGGCCGGCGCCCGACGACCCGGGGTTCGTCTGGCTGGCCGCCCTGGGCGGCTACGGGGTCCAGACGTCGCCCGAGGCGGGCCGGATCGCCGCCGCCGCGGCGATCGGCGGGGCCGCCGACCCGGCGTACGCGCCGGGCCGGCTCTGGAACGACTTGGAACGCCTATGAGGAAGGCGACGGGGGCGTGTGGGGCAAGGGGGCCGGTCGCCGTTCGTACATTCCTGACAGAGAGGTGGAGATGACCGGCAACACCCGCGGCTTCACCGGCCGGGCGGTCGACTTCGGCCCGTTCCGTCCCGTCCCGGCGTTGATCGAGGAGCAGACCGACCGGTGCCCCGAGCGGCCGGCGGTCACCTACGACGGCAGGACCCTCACCTACAGGCAACTGGACGACCTGGTCAACGGCCTGGCGGCGACGCTGGCCGGGCACGGCGTGGGCAAGGGCGACGTGGTCGCGGCCCTGCTGGTCAACTCGCTGGAACTGCCGGTCGCGTACCTGGCGCTGATGAAGCTGGGCGCGGCGTTCGTGCCGCTCGACCCGTCGTGGCCGGTCGAGCGCGTGCGCGACACGCTGGACGTGCTGCCGGACGGGCCGATCCTGTGCGCGGGCGGCGAACCGCTGCCGCCGGGCGCGGCCGATCGGGCGGTCACCGTCGGGATCGACACGATCGTCCCGACCTCCGAACGCCCGGCGGTCGACCTGGGCCCGGACGACCTGGCGTACGGCTACTTCACCTCCGGCACCACCGGCACCCCCAAGTGCGCGATGAACCGGCACGGCGGCCTGGCCAACCGGCTGCGCTTCATGACCCGCTACTTCGCCGCGACCGGCGACGACGTCGTGCTGCAGAACAGCAGGCACACCTCCGACTCCGCGCTGTGGCAGCTGTTCTGGCCGCTGACCACCGGCGGGCGCACCGTGCTGCCCGTGCAGGGCGACTTCCTCAACCTCCGGCACACCATCGACCTGATCGCCCGGTACGGCATCACCACCGCCGACTTCGTCTCCAGCGTCTTCAACGCCCTGGTCGCCATCGTGGACGGTGACGCCGCCGCCCTGGCCGCGCTGTCGTCCCTGCGCCGGCTCGTCGTCGGCAGCGAGGCGGTCAGCCCGCGCGCGGTGCACCGCCTGATGGCCCTGCTGCCCGGCCTCGACCTGACCAACGGCTACGGCCCGACCGAGGCGTCGATCGGGATGGTCTTCCACCGGGTGTCGGCGGCCGACGGCGACGCGGTCCCGCTGGGCCGCCCGATCGACAACTGCTACGCGGTCGTGGTGGACGACGACCTGCGCCCGGTCCCGCCCGGCACGACCGGCGAGATCGCGATCGGCGGCGTCTGCCTGGGCGCGGGCTACCTGGGCGACCCGGCCGGGACGGCCAGGGCGTTCGTCGGCAACCCGTTCCCGGACGAGATCCCGGGCGAGCGCCTCTACCTCACGGGCGACCTCGGCCACCTGGACGACGACGGCCGCCTGTTCTTCGCCGGCCGCAAGGACTTCCAGGTCAAGATCCACGGCGTGCGCATCGAGCTGGGCGAGATCGCCGCGGCGGCCCAGCGCTGCCCCGGCGTGCTGCAGGCCGAGGTCCTGGTGGCCGAGCAGGCGGGCGTCAAGGCGCTGGCGCTGTTCGCCTCCGGCAGGGGCCTGACCGAGGCCGCACTGGCCGCCGAGCTGCGCCGCACGCTGCCGCGGACCAGCGTCCCCCGCTACTTCTTCCCGCTGGCCGAGATGCCGCTGCACGACAACGGCAAGGTGGACCGCGGCCGGCTCCAGGAGATCCTCGACGGCCGGCTGGCCGAGGACACCGCGCTGCTGGCCGAGAGCGCGCCGACCGCGTGCCTGGGCGACCAGGTGCTGCGGGCGATGCGCTCGGCGCTGGGCTGGCCGGGCCTGACCGCCGAGACGCACTTCGCCGAGTCGGGCGGCGACTCCATCCAGGCCCTGTCCGTGGTCCACATGATCACCGCCGAGACCGGCGTGCGCGTGGACGTCAAGGACCTGTACGACCACCCGACGGCCGGCGCGCTGGCCCTGCTGATCGAGCGGCGGCGGCAGGACCACGAGGCGATCGAGGAGGAGTCGGTGCTGATGGCGCGCGACTCCGTGGTGCCCGACGGGGAGCCCATCCGGCGGGCGTCCAGGCCGGAGCGGCTGCGTACGGTGCTGGTCACCGGGGCCACCGGGTTCGTCGGCAGCCGCCTGGTGCACGAGCTGCTGGGCCGCGGCGGGCTGCGGGTCTGCTGCCTGGCGCGGGCGGCCGACGACGAGGCGGCCACGGCCCGGGTCGTGGCGGCGCTCGCCGAGCGGGGGTTGTGGGAGCCGCGCTTCGCCGACCGGCTGGAGGGCTACGCGGGCGACCTCGCCTTACCCGGCCTCGGGCTGGACGGCTCCACCTGGGAGCATCTGGCCCGAGCCTGCGACCTGGTGCTGCACAACGGCGCGATGGTGAACTTCCTGTTCGACTACCGCGCCCACCGTCAGGCCAACGTGCGCGGCACGATCGAGCTGGTGCGGCTGGCGATGGCCCACCATCCGGTGCCGCTGCACTACGTCTCGACGCTGGGCGCCTTGCAGACGGAGGCGCTCCACAGGGGCGAGCGCGTCCCGGAGGACTGCGACCCGGCGCTGGCCAGGCCGCCGGGCGGCGGCTACAGCCGGTCCAAGTGGATCGCCGAGCGCTACCTGGCCGAGGCCCGGCGCCGGGGCGCGCTGGTGACCGTGCTGCGGCTGGGCGAGATCATGCCGAGCGCCGACAACGGCTATCCGAACCCGGTCGCCTTCACCCACCTGCTGCTGTCGGCGTTCCTGCGGCTCGGCGTGCGTCCCGACGTCGCCACGCGCACCGACTACACCCCGGTCGACTACGTCGCCGCGCGGGTCGGGGCGGCCGTGGCCGACCCCGAGGTCTGGGGCCGTACGCTGCACGTCTTCCGCGCCGAGAGCGTCAGCATCGACGACGTGCCGGCCCGGGCGGGCGTGCCGGTCACGCCGATCCCGTGCGGCGACTTCGCGCGGCTCGTCCGCGAGACCGGCCGGGCGAGCGGGGACCGCGAGCTGATCACGCTCGCCTCCCTGCTGCCCGCCGCGGCGGACGAGGAGGAGCTGCGCCGGGCGTTCGGCGGGCTGCTCACCGACAACCCCGCGCTGTTCCGCAAGGACGAGTGCCACAGGCTCGAACAGCGATGGCGGCTCGGCGAGGGCACCCTCGACGGCCCGATCGCCGCCTATCACGCCCGGCTGGCGGCCACGGCCGGGCAGCGGGTGCCCACCGGTTGATCAGGAAAGGTCAGGAATGCGCTACCGCAAGATGGGAAACCTCGGCTGGGAGGTCAGCGAGGTCGGATACGGCATGTGGGGCATCGGCGGCGGCCCCGGCGGCTTCACCGGCTGGGACTACGACGTCGCCCCCCGGTGCCTCGACGAGGCCGTCGAACTGGGCTGCACCTTCTTCGACACCGCCTGGGTCTACGGCCGCGGCGTCAGCGAGCAGCTGCTCGGCGCGCTGCTGCGCCGCCACTCCGGCCACCGGCTGTACGTGGCCACGAAGATCCCGCCGAAGAACCGCGAATGGCCCCCTGGACCGGACGACACCCTCGACGACGCCTACCCCGCCGAGCACATCCGCGAGTACACCCACCGCAGCCTGGACAACCTGGGCGTCTCGCGCATCGACCTCATGCAGTTCCACACCTGGGAGGACCGCTGGGCCCGTGACGAGCGGTGGCAGGAGGCGATCAGGGACCTCAAGAGCGAGGGCCTGATCGACGCGGTCGGCATCAGCGTCAACCGGTGGGAGCCGGCCAACTGCCTCGCCGCGCTCGACACCGGCCTGATCGACGTCATCCAGGTGATCTACAACATCTTCGACCAGGCGCCCGAGGACGAGCTGTTCGACCGGGCGCTGCGCGAGGGCGTGGGCATCATCGCCCGCGTGCCGTTCGACGAGGGCACCCTCACCGGCACACTGACCGCGGACAGCACGTGGCCGCCGGAGGACTGGCGCAGCACGTACTTCGGGCCGGAGAACCTGGGGCCGAGCGTCGAGCGGGCCGAACGGCTCAAGGCGGCGCTCCCGGAGGGGCTCTCGCTGCCGGAGGTCGCGCTGCGGTTCGTCCTGCACCACCCGGCGGTCAGCACGGTGATCCCGGGGATGCGCAGGCCGGCGCACGTGCGGGCCAACCTCGGCGTCTCCGACGGGCGGCCGCTCGACCCCGGCCTGCTGAGCGAGCTGCGGCGGCACCGCTGGGACCGGGTGCCGGCGTGGTGGTCGGGGTGAGCCGGCCGCTGGTCGCCATGTGGGCGCACTCGCGCTCGGCCTCGACCGCGTTCCTGCGCATGATGATCGAGCGGGGCGACGTGGCCGTGCTGCACGAGCCCTTCCTGGCGCTGACCGAGGAGGGCTCGCTGACGCTGCCGTCGCCGGACGGCGGCCAGGTGACGGCCCGCTCGGAGAAGGACCTGCTGGTGCGGCTGGCCGAGCTGGCGCGGGCGCGGCCGGTGTTCGTCAAGGAGGTGCTCGACTACGAGTACCCGCACCTGTTCAAGCATCCGGAGGACCTGGCGGGGATCGTCCACACGTTCATCGTGCGCGACCCGCGGCCGACCATCGCCTCGCACTACGCGATCAAGCCGGCGGTGACCTGCGACGAGATCGGCTACGAGCGGCTGTTCCTGCTGCACGAGCTGGTCCGGGAGGCCACCGGCCGGCGGCCGCTGGTGATCCGCACCGAACGGCTGATCCGCGAGCCGGCGGCGGTCGTCGAGGAGTTCTGCGCCTACACCGGCCTGCCCTTCCTGCCCGGCTCGCTGACCTGGGCCGCCGGTGACCGCCCGGAGTGGGGACGGACCCGCCGCTGGCACCTGGACGCGAGCGGCAGCGCCGGGTTCGAGGACCGCGGCAACGTCTACGCCGCGACCGTGGACAACCATCCCGCCCTGCGGGCCTTCTACGACCACCATCTCCCCTTCTACCAGCGCCTCGTCCAGGACGAATAGGGAGTATCCATGTCAGAGTCACCGGGCCGGCTGTTCGCGCGGGCCTACGCCGAGGACCCCGCCCACGCGGAAGTGACCTTCGACTACACCATCACCGAGGCGCACGAGCCGACCAAGGACCGGCCCCGCCTGACCGTGCGCAACCTGCTCAGGGTCGTCCCCGTCGAGGGCGACCGGGCCCGGTTCTGGACGGAGTCGCCGCCCGGCGAGGAGGAGCGGCGGACCGTTCGCGACTCGGACGTGCGGCGCGAGGCGGCCTTCAGGTTCGGCATGTCGGAGGCCAAGGTGCATCCGATCCAGGCGTGGGTGCAGATCCCCGACGGCCTGGCCGCGGACCCGGACGCCCTGGCCACCTTCCTCGACTACCGCCTCCTGGTACGGCTGGCCACGGCCGAGAACCTGGCCCTGACCACCGCCCTGCTCGGCCATCCGGAGATCGCCCGCCTGCCGTACGACGACTACGTCCATGGCGTGCTGTCGGCCTGCGACGAGATCGAGCAGTCGGGCGCGACCCCGCACGCGATGATCGTCAACCCGCGCGACTACTACCACCGGCTGATCGGCCGGGGCGGGCTGCTGGCCGAGCTGGCCGAGGGCAACGGCATGAAGGTCAGCCGCAACCGGTGGGTCGCCCCCGGGGACGCCCTGGTCGGCGACATCTCCGTGGCGGCCAGGCTGCTGGACGCGCGCCGCTCGGTGATCCGGGTGGCCGAGCCGCCGCCCGGCACGTTCGCCCGGCCGGGCGTGGCCGTCTGCGCGGAGGTGTACGAGGGCGTCGCGGTGCATCTGCCGGGACTGTTCTACCTGGTCACCCCTGCCGGGGAAAACACAGTATTTCCCACTTCCTAGCAATCGAGTAGAACGAGAACGACGAAAGGCGGTGACCGTGCCGGACACGAGCCAGGAATACCGGCGCAACGGTTGGTGGCGCGACGAGACCTTTCTGGACGACTTACGCCGCAACATGACTGCGTCTCCCGACAAGGCAGCACTGATCAGCCGGCGCGTCGCCGACGGTGTCACCGACGTCGTCACGTATGCCGAGCTGGGCGCGATGACCGACCGCATCGCGCACGGCCTGGTCCGGCTGGGCGTGCGGCCGGGCGACTTCGTCGCCATCCAGCTCCCCAACCGCAGGGAGACGCTGCCCCTCGCGCTGGCGTGCATGAGGATCGGCGCGCGCATCGCCCCGCAGATGCCCATCTACCGGCACCGCGAGCTGGACTTCATGATCCGGCTGACCGAGGCGAAGCTGTTCGTCACCACGAGCCGGATCGGCCACCTGGACACGGCGGAGACGGGGATGACCCTGGCGCGGGAGATCCCGAGCCTGGAGCACGTGATCGTCGTCGGCGGCGGCGGCCCGCCCGGCTCGCTCGACTTCGACGAGCTGCTGCTCACCCCGGAACCGGGCGACCCGGCCGACATCGAGGGCCGCGAGCTGGGCCCCGACGACCCGTTCCTCATCCTGTTCACCTCGGGCACGACCGGCGAGCCCAAGGGCGCGCTGCACAGCCAGAACACCCTGTACGCCGACATCAAGGGCTACGGGGAGGCGTTCGGGCTGGACCCGAGCCTGGTCATCATGACGGCCCAGACGTCGATGCACTACGTCGGCCTGGTGATGGCGTACCTGACGGCGCTGACGCTGGGCGGCACCGCGGTCACGGCCGACGCCTGGGATCCAGGCGTCTACCTCGACCTGATGTCCGACCACGACGTCACCATGTACTACGGCTCGCCGCCGTTCGCCCGGGAGATCAGCGAGGAGCAGGCGGCCCGGCCGCGCAAGCTGCCCAGCCTGAGCGTCTTCGTCTCCGGCTCGGCCCCCGTCCCCCCGCACCTGGTGGAACGGGTCACCGAGACGCTCGGCGTGCGCGTGTACGCGCTGTGGGGCATGACCGAGAACGGCGGCGTCACCATGACCCGCCCGCAGGACCCGCCCGAGCGGGCCGGCGAGAGCGACGGCACGGTCATCTCCGGCATGGAGGTGCGCATCGTCGACGAGGAGAACAGGCCGGTCGAGAAGGGCGAGATCGGCGCGCTCCAGGTACGCGGCGCGGCCCAGTGCCTCGGCTACTACCTGCGCGACGAGATCTACGCCAAGTCGATCACCCCGGACGGCTGGTTCGACACCGGCGACCTGGCCCGCGACGACGGCTACGGCGGCGTGCGCATCTCCGGCAGGACCAAGGACGTCATCATCGCCAACATGTGCCTCAAGCTGCCGGTCAGCGACATCGAGGCGCTGCTCGGCCGGCATCCGGCGATCCGCGACATCGCCCTCATCGGCATCCCGGACCCGGCGCTGGTCGAGCTGGTGTGCGCCGTCGTCACGCCGTCGGGCGAGCCGCCCACGCTGGAGGAGCTGCGCGCCTACCTCAAGGAGGCCGGTGTGAACGACTGGTTCTGGCCCGAGCGCCTGGAGATCGTCGAGGAGATGCCGCGGACCGTCACCGGCAAGATCCGCAAGGTCGAGCTGCGGGAGCGGTTCGGCGCGGCGTCGGACTGAGGTGGCCGGTTCACGGGCACTCCCGCTCGCCGTCCTGTGCGGGAGCGCCTTCCTCGGCGCGATCGACGTGCAGCTCGCGAACATCGCCTTCCCCGACATCCTGCGCAGCTTCCCGGACAGCAGCCTGCCCGAGCTGTCGTGGGTGTTCAACGGCTACGCGATCGTGTTCACCGCGGCGCTGCTGCCGGCGGGCGGCCTGGCCGACCGGTTCGGCGCGCGGCGGGTGTTCCTGACCGGCCTCGCGGTGTTCGTGGTCGGCGCCGCCCTGTGCGCGGTGGCGCCGTCGGCGGGCGCGCTGATCGCCGCCCGGGTCGTGCAGGGCGTGGGCGGCGGGGTGATCACGCCGCTGACGCTCGCGCTGATCCTGCCGTACTACCCGCCGGAACGCCGGGGCACGGCGATCGGGCTGTGGAGCGCGGCGCAGTCGGTGGCGACGGCGTCGGGGCCCTCGCTCGGCGGCATGCTGGTCGGCGTCTGGGACTGGCGGACGGTGTTCTTCCTGCACCTGCCGGTCGGGGCGGCCGTGCTGGCGGGCGCCTGGCGGATAGTGCCCGGAGCGGCGGGCGAGGCGGCCACGTCCAGGCTGCCGGACATCGCCGGGCTGCTGCTGCTGGTGGGGGCCATCGGGCTGCCCTCGCTGGCGATCGTGCAGAGCGACGCGTGGGGGCCGGGCAGCCCCGGCACGATCGCGGCGCTGGTCGCGGGCGTCGTCGTGGCCGTGCTGTTCGTCCGGCGGGCGCGCACGCATCCCGCTCCGATCGTGGACCTGGGCGCGCTGCGGGCGCGCGGCACGCAGCGGGCCAACCTCGCGATGTTCCTGGTCGGGCTGGTGATGTTCGCGCTGCCGCTGGCCAACATCCTGTTCCTGACCGGGATCTGGGGGTACTCCGTGGCCGCCGCGGGGCTCGCCGTCACGCCGGGCGCGCTCGCCCAGGTGCTGACCGCGCCGCTCGCCGGGCGGCTGGCCGCCAGGACCGGCCATCGCCTGCTCGCCCTGTGCGGGGTGGCGCTGCTGGCCCTGTCCACGGCGTACCTGGCGTTCGCGACGGGGGGCGGGCCGGCGTACCTGACGGTGGTGCTGCCCGCCGTGGTGCTGTCGGGGGTCGCGGTGGCCGTGCTGATCACGTCGCTGAGCGGCGCGGCGGTGGCCGAGATCCCGCCCGCGCGGCTGGCCACCGGCACCGCCCTGTCGGTGACCTCGCGGGCCGTCGGGGCCGTCATCGGCGTCTCGGCGCTGGTGCTGGTGCTGTCGGGCGACCGGCTCGGGGCGGTCGGGGCGTACCAGGGGGTGTGGCTGACGATGCTGGGCCTGTGCGCGCTGGTCGCCGTCGCCGCCGCCGGCCTGCGCGCCCCGCGGGCCGAGCCCGCCGCGCGGCGCGCCTGACCGGCGTACGGCTGCAGGGGACGGGCTGTCGGGTCAGTCGGGCGCGTAGGCCAGGACGTGGTCGTGGAGCAGGCGGCCGACCTGCGGGTCGTCCCGCTCGAACGCCTCCACCAGAGGTTCGTGGTCGGCCGCGTTCTCGTGCGGCCGCATCCTGAACAGCCGGATCGACACGTGCGTCCAGACCTCGACGCCGAGCGACTCCCACACCGACACCAGCAGCGCGTTGCCCGAGGCCGCCACGATCTCCCGGTGGAAGGCGACGCCGTGGCGCACCTGGTCGTCGAGGGAGCCGGCGGCCGCGGCGGCGTGCAGGCGGCCCACGTGGGCGCGCAGCGCCGCCGCCGTAGGCCGGCCGAGGCGGGTGGCGGTCTCCTCCAGGCCGGCCCTGACCTGGTAGACCTCGCGCAGGTCGTCGAGGGTGAAGCCGCGGACCCGGGCGCCGCGGTTGGGCGCCGACTCGACCAGCCGGAGCGCCTCCAGCTCGCGCAGCGCCTCGCGTACGGGGGCCTGGCTGACCTGGAGCTCGGCGGCCAGGCGCCGCTCGACGATGCGCTCGCCGGGCTCCCACCGGCCGCTGATCAGGCCGTCGAGCAGCACTTTCCTGATCTCCTCGCGCAACGGCGGCCGCACCACGGGCTCCACAGATAATCCTTTCATCGGATGATCGATCATATGGTGTTTAATGGAAGCATGGAGAAAGATCTGGATCCTCAGGAGACCGCCGAATGGCTCGAATCGCTTGAGGCGGTCCGGCGGGCGGCCGGTCCTGATCGGGCCGATTACCTGCTGCGCAGGCTCGCCACGAGCACGCGCTATCTCAACACGGTGCCCACCGCCGAGGAGCCCGCCTACCCCGGCGACCTGGAGCTCGAAGAACGCGTCGCGGCCTACGACCGGTGGAACGCCGCCGTCATGGTCAGCCGGGGCAGCAAGCTCGGCCTCGGCGGCCACCTGGCCACCTACGCCTCGGCCGCCTGGCTGTACGAGGTCGGCTTCAACCACTTCTTCCACGGCACGGACGACCAGGTCTTCTTCCAGGGGCACGCCTCCCCCGGCATCTACGCGCGGGCGTTCCTCGAAGGGCGTCTGAGCGAGGAGCAGCTCGACCTGTTCCGGCGCGAGACGCAGGGCGGGCTGCCGTCGTACCCGCATCCCAGGGCGATGTCGGGCTTCTGGCAGTTCCCGACCGTGTCGATGGGCATCGGCCCGCTCAACGCGGTCTACCAGGCGCGCTTCAACCGCTACCTGCACAACCGCGGCATCAAGGACACCTCGCACAGCCATGTCTGGGCCTTCCTGGGCGACGGCGAGATGGACGAGCCGGAGTCCACGGCGGCGCTGACGCTGGCCGCCAGGGAGGGGCTGGACAACCTCACCTTCGTGATCAACTGTAACCTCCAGCGGCTCGACGGCCCGGTACGCGGCAACACCCGGATCGTGCAGGAGCTGGAGAGCGTCTTCAGGGGCGCGGGCTGGCACGTCGTCAAGTCGCTGTGGGGCGCCGAGTGGGACGGCCTGCTCGGCTCCGACGAGCTCGTGGCCAGACTCGGCGAGGTGCCGGACGGCCAGTTCCAGACGTTCGCCGCCGCCGACGGCGCCTACATCAGGCAGCACCTGTTCCAGGGGCTCGACGTGCCCCATTCCGACGACGACCTGCGGCGCATCGTCGGCGGCTCGCGGGCCGGGCACGAGCCGCGCAAGGTGTACGCCGCCTACCACCGGGCGCTCCAGAACCGGGGCGCGCCCACGGTGGTCCTCGTCCAGACGGTCAAGGGCTGGACGCTGGGCGCGGGCGTCGAGGCGCGCAACGCCAACCACCAGATGAAGAAGCTCACCCTCGACGAGTTCCGCGTCATGCGCGACCGGCTCGGCCTGCCCGTCCCCGACTCGGCGCTGGCCGGGGAGCTGCCGCCGTACCTGCACCCGGGGGCCGACTCGGCCGAGGCCAGGTACGTCGCCGAGCGCCGGCGGGAGCTGGGCGGCCCGATCCCCCACCGCACGGTCGCCGGCCGGCCGCTGCCACAGCCGGGCGAGCGGCCGTTCGCGGCCCTGGCCAAGGGCTCGACGCAGCAGGTGGCCACCACGATGGCGTTCGTCCGGCTGGTCAAGGACCTGATGAAGGAGCCGGAGACCGGGCGCCGCTGGGTGCCGATCGTGCCCGACGAGGCCAGGACGTTCGGCATGGAGTCGCTGTTCCCCACGGCGAAGATCTACTCGCCGCTCGGCCAGCGGTACGAGTCCGTCGACCGGGAGCTGCTGCTGGCGTACAAGGAGGCGGTGGACGGGCAGATCCTCATCGAGGGCATCACCGAGGCCGGGTCGATGGCCTCCTTCACCGCGGCGGCCACCAGCTACGCCACCCACGGCGAGCCGATGGTGCCGTTCTACATCTTCTACTCGATGTTCGGCTGGCAGCGGACCGGCGACCAGATGTGGGCCCTGGCCGACCAGCTCGGCCGCGGGTTCCTGATCGGCGCGACCGCCGGCCGCACCACCATGACGGGCGAGGGCCTGCAGCACGCCGACGGCCACTCCCAGCTCCTGGCCTCGGCCAACCCCGCCTGCCTGGCCTACGACCCGGCCTTCGCCTACGAGGTCGGCGTCATCGTCCGCGACGGGCTCAGGCGCATGTACGGCGAGGCCGCCGAGGACGTGTTCTACTACCTGACCCTCTACAACGAGCCGCTGCCCCAGCCCGCGATGCCCGAGGGCGTCGAGGAGGGCATCGTCAAGGGCATCTACCGCTACTCCGCCGGCGGCGGGGCCGCGCACCTGCTGGCCAGCGGCACCGCGATCCACTGGGCGCTGGAGGCCCAGCGGCTGCTGGCCGAGGAGTACGGGCTGGGCGTGGACGTCTGGTCGGTCACCTCGTGGAGCGAGCTGCGGCGCGAGGCCATGTCGGCGACCGGGGTGCCGTACCTGCGGCAGGCGCTGGCCGGGACCGAGGGGCCGGTGATCGCGGTCAGCGACTGGATGCGGGCCGTGCCCGACCAGATCAGGCCGTGGATCGACCGGCCGTGGACCTCGCTCGGCACCGACGGGTTCGGGCTCTCCGACACCCGGGAGGCCGTGCGCAGGCACTTCGGGGTCGACCCGCGGTCGATCGCGGACGCCGTGCTGAAGGCGGTGGAGGAGTAGCAGCGGGGGTGACTCGTCCCGGCGTAACCGTATTTATCGAGGAATCTCCCTAAGTTAGGGCCTGGCGCACCAGCCGTGTTCTGCTGATCCCGGGGGAGACGGGTGAGAACACGGTTGCGCCGGTCGCTGCGTACGCGGCTGGCACTGCTCGCCGGCATCGCCATGTTGCTGCTGAACGTCGTCGTCAGCGGCTTCGTCATGTTCGGCATCCACGACGACGTCGCCGACGTGCGCGCCAGCGACGTGTCCGGGCGAGCCCTGCGCGTGCTCCTCATGGTCAAGCGCAACCAGTTGCCCCAGGTGCTGGAACCCCTCGGCCTCGACGGCATCCAGGTCGTCGACCCGGCCGGACAGGCCGTCGCCTGGACGCCCAACCTGGCCGGCGCCCCCCGCCAGACGGCCCATGTCCCCCGCGACCAGGCCAACTACGTCAGCAGGAGCTGCGACCTGCCGGCCTTTCCCGACCGGTGCGAGCTCGTGGTCGCCCTGCGCGCCTTCCAGCCCGAGGGCACCTGGATCATCTACGCCTTCGACCCCGCGGTCCCCTGGTACGTCAGCCCGCAGGTCGTGCTGTTCCAGATCGTGGTGTCGGCGCTGCTGGTCGGGCTGACCTTCTTCGGGGTGTCGCGGGTCGTGGCCAGGACGCTCGCCCCCGTCAGCAGCATCACCAAGCGGCTCGCCGAGATCACCGCGGACGGCGGCGGCCTGCGGGTGCCCGTCCCGGACACCGACGACGAGATCAGAGCCCTGGCCGAGACCGCCAACCAGACGCTGGAACGGCTGGAGACCGCGCGGGCGCGCCTGGAGGCCGCGATGGAGCAGCAGCGCAGGTTCGCCGGGGACGCCTCGCACGACCTGCGCAGCCCGATCACCGCCATGCGCGCGCAGATCGAGGAGGCCATGCTGCATCCGGAGGAGACCGACTGGCGGGAGACCAGCACCCAGGTGCTGGCCAGCCTCGACCGGCTGCAGGCCATCGTCACCGACCTGCTCACGCTGACCAAGCTGGACGCCGGGGCGCCGAGCGACCGCGAGCCGGTGAACCTCGGCGAGCTGGTCGCCGCCGAGACCGCCAGGCCGCGGGCCAGGCGCGTGGTCACCGGCCCTGACGAGGGCGTGGTCGTCATGGGCGACCGGCTGCAGCTCACCCGTCTGCTGACGAACCTGCTGGACAACGCCGAGCGGCACGCCGAGACGCAGGTCACCGTGACGGTCCGGGAGGAGGACGGCAGGGCCGTGCTGGAGGTCCTGGACGACGGCGGAGGCATCGAACCGGCCCAGCGCGAGCTCGTCTTCCAGCGCTTCACCCGCCTGGACGACTCCCGCAACCGCGACGCCGGCGGCACCGGCCTCGGGCTGCCGATCGCCCGCGAGATCGCGACGGCGCACCACGGCACGCTGACCATCGAGGACTCCCCCAAGGGCGCCCGCTTCGTCCTCCGCCTCCCCCTCGCCTGACGCCCTCCGCAGCAGGGGCGCGGGGTTCCTAGTGTTTGGTGTGGCCGCGGGCGCGGCCCTTGCCGTGTTTGGCCTTTGCGCCCTGATGGCCGACCTTGCGGCCCTTGCCGGAAGTGGCCGCGGAAGTGGCGCCCGACCTGGCGCCGGTCACGGCGGGCGGCTGGGCCGGTGGCTGCGCCAGCGGCTGGGCGGGCGGACGGCGGCGGGAGCCGCTCTGCTCGGCCGCGCGGTCGGAAGCGTCCTCCGGGGTGCGGTCGCGCGAGGCGGCGACGGCGTGCATGATGCCCGCGTGCTCGGGGGCCTGGTTCGGCGCCGGGTCGGCGTAGGAGGGGGTGCGGGGGGTGCGGGGGTGGCGGGCCCGCCGCCGTCGCCGTTCCAGGACGTCGTGAGCAGCACGCTGGTGACGAGCGCGGCCAGGGCGGTGAGCTGCCGCCAGCGCTGCGGCCTGCTCGGCTGCGGGATCGACACCGAGAACGGCAGCAGCTCGCGGTGCGCGCGCAGCCCTCGCGCGGCGTCGGGCATGGTCCGGCGCACCGCGTGGTTCCGCTCGCTGGTCCTGCGTCCCACGCGGTCCCACCCCGGGATCCGCCGCCTGGCGTCCGGGGCGGGGGCGCGCGGCACGGGAACGGCTTGCGGGCCGGGGGCCTCCGACGGGATGTCGGCGCGCGCGGCGGGGACGGGGGCCGGGGCGGGGAGGGAGACCTCCGGGGCCGGGGTGGGCGGGAAGAGGGTGGGGGGAAGGAGGTCGCCGGTGTTGGGCAGGGAGGCGGCCAAAGGGATGGCGGCGGTGTCGTGGGGTTCCTCGTCGCGCAGCGCGGCCACCCGGGTCAGGCGCCGCCGGGCCTCCTCGCCGTCGATCCGGCGGGCGGGGTCCTTCGCCAGGAGACCGGCGATGACCGGCGCGAGCGGCCCGGCCAGGTGGAACGGCGCGGGCTCGGAGGTGAGTACCGCCGTCAGGGCCGCCAGGTGGCCGCTGTGCGGGAAGGGCGACTGGCCTTCGACGGCCGCGTACAGGGTGGCGCCGAGGGACCACAGGTCGGCCTGCGGGGTCGCGTGGCCGCCGCGCAGGCGTTCCGGGGCGATGTAGGCGGGCGTGCCCACCACCATGCCCGACTGGGTGATGTTGGCCTGGTCGTCGAGGGTGGTGGCCAGGCCGAAGTCGGTGAGCAGGGCGTGCCGGTCGCCGTTCAGCAGGATGTTGCCGGGCTTGACGTCGCGGTGCACGATGCCGTCGGCGTGCGCCGCGCTCAGCGCCTCCAGCACCTGCAACCCGAGGCGCGCGGCGTCGGGCGGGGACAGCGGCCCGCGTTCGGCGATCACGTCGGCGAGGCTGCGCGAGGGCACGAGCTGGAGCACGATCCACGGCCGCTCGTCGGCCACCACCACGTCGTAGACGGCGGCGATGTGCGGGTGGCTCAGCCGGGCGGCCAGCCGCGCCTCCCGCATCGTCCGCCCGAGCAGCCGCTCCCGCTCGGCCCCCAGCGTGTGCCCGAGGGTGACCTCCTTGACCGCGACCTGCCGGTCGAGCAGCTCGTCGTGGGCCCGCCAGACCCGGCCCATGCCACCGCGGCCCAGTTCGGACAGCAGCCGGTAGCGTCCGGCCAGCAACCAGCCCGCACAGTGCGAAAGTGACATGCCGCCCTGCCTACCCGATCATCCCGCCCTCATGCAACGGCCGCACAGGCTTCGAGTCGATCCTGTGAGGAGGGCGGGCGCGGGGTCACCCGTTCGTGGGGAAGCCCAGGTTCACGCCGCCGTGGGACGGGTCCAGCCAGCGCGAGGTCACGACCTTGCCCCGCGTGTAGAAATGCACCCCCTCGGTGCCGTGCACATGCGTGTCACCGAACAACGACGACTTCCACCCGCCGAAACTGTAGAACGCCATCGGCACCGGGATCGGCACGTTGATCCCCACCATCCCCACCTCGACCTCGTTCTGGAACCGCCGCGCCGCCCCGCCGTCGTTGGTGAAGATCGCCGTGCCGTTGCCGTACACACCCTCGTTGATCACCCGCAGGCCCTCCTCGTACGAGGACACCCGCACCACCGACAACACCGGACCGAAGATCTCCTCGGTGTGCGTCCGCGACCCCACCGGCACATGATCCAGCACCGTCGGCCCGAGCCAGAAGCCCTCGCCCCGGCCCCCCAGCACCTCGCTCTCCCGCCCGTCCACGACGAGCTTGGCACCCTCCTCGACGCCCAGATCCAGGTAGGAGGCCACCTTGTCCCGATGCGCCGCCGTCACCAGCGGCCCCATCTCCGACCGCGGATCATCACCCGGCCCCAGCACCAGCTTGTCCACCCGGTCGACGATCCGGCGCACCAGGTCGTCCCCCACCGGGTCCACGGCCAGCACGACCGAGATCGCCATGCACCGCTCACCCGCCGACCCGAACCCCGCCGACACAGCCGCATCAGCCACCAGATCCAGATCCGCGTCCGGCAGCACCAGCATGTGGTTCTTGGCCCCGCCCAGCGCCTGCACCCGCTTGCCGTGCGCACTGCCCGTCTCGTACACGTACCGGGCGATCGGCGTCGAACCCACGAACGACACCGCCGCCACGTCCGGATGCTCCAGCAGCCGGTCCACCGCCACCTTGTCGCCCTGCACCACCGAGAACACCCCGTCGGGCAGCCCCGCCTCCCGCCACAACCGCGCCATCAGCAACGACGCCGACGGATCCCGCTCCGACGGCTTCAGCACGAACGCGTTCCCACACGCGATCGCCACCGGGAACATCCACATCGGCACCATCGCCGGGAAGTTGAACGGCGTGATCCCCGCCACCACCCCCAACGGCTGCCGCATCGAATACGAATCCACCCGGGTCGAGACACCCTCGGAGAAACCACCCTTGAGCAGATGCGGGATCCCGCACGCGAACTCCACCACCTCCAGTCCGCGCGCCACCTCCCCCAACGCATCCGAATGCACCTTGCCGTGCTCGGCCGAGATCAGCCCGGCCAGCTCGTCCCGATGGGCGTACATCAGCTCACGGAACCGGAACAGGACCCGGCCGCGCTTGATCAGCGAGGAGTCCCGCCACGCCGGGAAGGCCGCCACCGCGGCGGCCACGGCCGCGTCCACCTCGGCCACCGACGCCAGCGCCACGTGACCGCTGACCTCACCCGTGGCCGGGTTGAAGATCTCCGCCGTCCGGTCACCGCCGTCCGTCAGGGCGCCGTTGATCCAATGCTTGACCGACTTCACCGTTCTCCCTCTCCCAGTGCCAGTTCCACCGCGTCCACGAGCGCGCCGTCGGCGCAGGGACGCGCGACCACGTCCGCGGCCGACAGGACGTCCGGGTGGCCGTCGCCGACCGCGATGCCCAGGCCGGCGGCCTGGATCATGTCGATGTCGTTGGGGTTGTCGCCGATGGCGGCGACCTGGTCGAGCGGCACTCCCCTGGCCTTCGCCAGCTCGCGCAGGGCGCTGCCCTTGGTCGCCCCCTCCGGCAGCACCTCCAGGTACGTCGCCTCCGACCGGACGGTGACCGTGCCCGCGATGTCCAGGTCCGGCAGGCGGTCGCCGATCAGCATGAACTTGGTGATCCCGTCGGGGGCAGCGCCGCCCAGTCGCCGGGGTCGCGCAGCGTGATGCCGTCCCGCCGGGCGTAGTCCCGCAGCTCCGGGACGTCGTCCACGGCCAGCGCCGCCCCGCCGGAGAAGGCCACCGGGTACACGCCCGCGGGCAGCTCGCCGAACAGGCCGAGCAGCGTCTTCCAGGCGGTGGCGGGCAGGTGGCGGGAGCGCAGCACCTCGCCGGTCGCCAGGTTCACGGTGCGGGCGCCGTTGTAGAGGATGGCCGGGCCGTCCAGGCCCAGCTCGTCGTAGTAGGGCCGGGCCGAGCGTTCCATGCGGCCGGTGGCGATGACGACCTCGCCGCCCGCGGCCCGGTAGCGGCGCAGCGCGTCCCGGGCGGCGGGCACCATGGCCAGGTCGCGCCCGACGAGCGTGCCGTCGAGGTCGGTCACGATCCAGCGGATCACGTCGCGCTCCCCGCCCCGGCGACGTCGGCAGCCCCGACGGCCCCGGCGGCCACGTCGGCCAGCACCGAGGAGGCCAGGTCGAACCCGCCGACGCAGGCCAGGTAGCCGCCCGGCTCGAAGACGCTGCCCGACAGCGGGATGTAGACGCCGCCGGCCTGCCGGACCAGCAGGGATCCGGCCGCGACGTCCCAGGCGTTGACGCGGGTGCCGTACGCGACGTCGGACCAGCCGGCGGCGACGTGGGCGAGCTTGAGCGCGGCGCTGCCCGGCCGGCGGATGGTCGCGAACGACTGGGTCATCCTGGAGAAGCGGCGCAGCGCGCCCTCCTCGTCCTCGGCCAGGTCGCGCGGCGTGGGATAGCTGGACAGCAGCACCGCCTCGCGGTCGGCGCGGGCGCCCGCGCTGCGCAGCGGCTCGCCGTTGCAGACGGCGCCGCCGAGCCAGGCGGTGAACTCGTCGTCGCGCACCGGGTCGTAGATCACCCCGGCCACCACCTCGCCGTCCACGGCGGCGGCGATCGAGGTGCAGAAGAACGGCAGGCCGACGGCGAAGTTGGCGGTGCCGTCGATGGGGTCGACGTACCAGCTGATGGCGCCCTGTCCCCTGGTGCCGCCCTCCTCGCCCACCACGACGCTGTCGGGGCAGAGCCTGTCGAGCACCTCGCGGATGCCCTCCTCGGCCGCCTTGTCGTGCTCGGTCACCGGGTCGTGGAAGTCGCGCTTGGTCTGGATCTCGGGACGGGAGCGGAAGGCGCCGCGCAGCCGGTCGCCGACCGCCCTGGCCGCCTCGGCCGCGATGGCGGCCAGCTCGCGCGAGGTGTTCACGTCCATGTCTCCTCCAGGAGGGTCAGCAGGGCGCGGGGGTCCTCGACCGTGGCCTGAGGGCTCTGCCGTACCCGGTACGGGATCTTGTCGGTGCTCGCGGAGACCATCAGGACGGTCGCCCCCGCCCCGGCCCGGGCGCCGCAGATCACGTCCCGGTCGTAGTTGTCGCCGACGTACCAGGCGTCGGCGGGGTCCACGCCGAGGGCGCGGCAGGCGAGCAGGATCATCTCGGGGTTCGGCTTGCGCACGCCGACCTCGTCGCTGTAGACCTGCGCGGCGAGCAGGTGGTCCAGCCCGCTCCCGGCGAGGTAGTCGCGGTGCACGGCCCCGCACAGCGCGTTGCTGACGACGGCGGGGACGACGCCGTTGCGCAGGCAGGCGTTCAGCAGCTCGGCCATGCCGGTGCGCAGCTTCCTGTCGCTGCGCAGCTCGCCCATGCGCTTGCACAGGGGCGTCGCCTCGACGGTGACCAGCGTGCGGGCCTGCTCGGGCCAGTCGGTGGCGACGAACTCGGCCCAGAACCGGCGGTGGGTCATCTCCTCGGGCGCGAACTGCCGGGACGTGGAGTCCTTCCAGTACTTGTCGGCCCGCGCCCCGGCCCGGATGTCGCTCTCGACGTCCTCGGCGGTCAGGCCGTCGAACCCGGTCCTGGCCAGCATGGTGTGCACCTCGGCGGCCAGCTCGGCCGCCCAGGACGGCCGCTTGGCGGTCTCGACGATCACGCCGCCGAAGTCCAGGAGCAGCGCCTTGGGACGGATCACGCGGTCACCTCCGCCCGGTCCCAGGAGGAGATGCGGGCGCCGTCCGCGCCGAACAGGTGGAGCTGCTCGGTCCAGCAGGGCAGCACGTCGCCGGGCGCGGCCCGCACCGGCGTGTACGACAGGGCGAACAGCTCGGTGTCCAGGACGCGCAGCCGTACCGTCCAGGAGGAGCCGGCCGGCAGCACGGCCTCGACCAGCGCCTCCTCGCTCCAGGCGGCGGCGGGCGGCGCGCCGAGCCGCAGCGCCTCGGGCCGGATGCCGACGGCGGACGGGGTGACCCCCGAGCCGCGCGCCTCGACGAACCGCAGCAGGGACGCGGCCAGCCCGCCGGGCGCGGCGCCGGTGTCCACGATGGCCATCGGCGGGCTGCCGACGAACTCGGCGACGAACCGGTTGGCGGGCCGCTCGTACATCTCCATGGGCGCGGCGAGCTGCTGCAGCTCGCCCTCGTTCATGACGGCGACGTCGGTGGCCATGGTGAGGGCTTCGAGCTGGTCGTGGGTGACGAAGACGATCGTCGCGCCGGACTCCTCGTGGATGCGCTTGAGCTCGGCCCGCATCTCCAGGCGCAGCCGGGCGTCGAGGTTGGACAGCGGCTCGTCCAGCAGCAGCACGGACGGGTTGACCGCGAGCATCCTGGCCAGGGCGACGCGCTGCTGCTGGCCGCCGGACAGCTGGGACGGGTAACGGTCCATGGCGGCGTCGACGTGCACCATCCGCAGCGCCGCCTCGGCCCGCGAGCGCCGCTCGGGGGCCGGCACCTTGCGCATGCGCAGCCCGAACTCCACGTTGTCGCGCACGGACAGGTGCGGCCAGAGCGCGTAGTTCTGGAACACCAGCCCCATCGCCCGCTTCTCGGGCGGGACGTAGACCCCCTGCTCGACGGAGTCCAGGACGCGCTCGCCGACGGCGATGCTGCCCGCGGTGGGCTGCTCAAGGCCGGCGATCATGCGCAACGTGGTGGTCTTGCCGCAGCCGGAGGGGCCGAGCAGGCACATGAAGGCGCCGTCGGGGACCACGAGGTCGAGGTTCTTCACCGCGTAGTCGCCGCCGCCGTAGCTCTTGGAGACTGCGCTCAAGGTGATGTTCGGCATCTATCCTCCTAGGCCGGACGCCAGGCTGCTCTTGGTCAGCCGCTGGGTCAGGGAAGTCATGGTGAAGGAGAGCAAAGCGATCATGAGGACGACGCCGTTGGCGAGCTGCGTGTATCCGTAGTCGACCAGGCCGATGGAGAGCGTCGTGAGAAGCTGGGTGCCGGTGGTGGTCAGCATCACGACGATGCTGAGCTCCTTCAGCCCCGAGATGAACGGCAACACGATCCCGGTGACCAGGGCGCCCTTCTGGATCGGGAAGATGATCCGCCGCATCCGGTGCCACCAGGAGGCCCCGGCGATCTGCGCGGCCTCCTCCGGCTCCCGGCCGAGCTGCATCATCGCCGCGATGCCCGAGCGCGAGCTGTACGGCAGGTGCGTCACGGCCATGACCAGGATCAGCAGGAACGTCGTCCCGTACAGCGCCGGGACGGGCCCGCGGGCGACGGCGAACAGCGACAGCGAGGCGGCGGCGAAGGCGATGCCGGGGATGAGGTACGGCAGGAACGACACCTGGCGCAGGAACCCGGCGATGCGCGGCGCGGTGCCGCGGACCACGACGTACCCGATGAGCAGGCCGGCGACCGCGCAGATCAGCGAGGCCAGGCCGACGATGCGCAGCGAGTTCCAGGCGGCCTGCCACAGCTCGGAGCCGCGCAGGATGCCGTGCGGGAACCCGACCGCGCCGGGGAGCCGGTCGGCGATCCAGTAGTCGAGCGTCAGGGTCGACAGGTCCAGCGGCGTTCGGGTGAGCGTGGACAGCAGCAGCGTGAGCACCGGGATCAGCACGCTGACCACGAAGACCACCGCGCCCAGCGCGAAGGCGGGCCAGCGCCAGCCGCGCAGGTCGCCCAGCCGGTCCATCGCGCCCTTGCCGCCGACGGTGACGAACCTGCGCTGCTCGCGCATCAGCCGCATGTCGGTGAAGACGATCAGCACGCCGATGATCACGATGACGGTGGCGAGCACGGACGCCACGCCGGTGCTGCGGTCCCTGATCGACTGGAACAGCCCGGTGGACAGCACCTGGTAGTCGGCGGGCAGGCCGAGCACGTACGGGGTGCCGAACGTGCCGAGCACCCGCCCGACCACGAGCAGCACGGCCGAGGAGAGCGCGGGCAGCATCAGCGGCACCACGATCCGCCGCACGACGACGCGCCGCGGCGCCCCGAGGATCCGGGCCGAGTCCTCGAGCTGGACGTCGATCCTGCGCAGCGCGTTGCCGACCAGCAGCAGCACGAACGGGTAGTAGTGCAGCCCGAGCGTGACGATGATCGGCAGCGGGCCGTAGGCCAGCCAGTCGGGGGTGCGCACGCCGGCCGACTCCAGGAAGCCCACCTGACCCCCGGCCCGCTCGTTCTTGAACAGCGTCAGCCAGGCCAGCGAGAACGTCCACGACGGCAGCATGTACGGCACCACCAGCGCCCCGGCCAGCCACTTGCGGCCGGGCACGTTGGTCCGGGTCACCAGCCAGGCCATCCCGCCGCCGAGCAGCAGCGCGAACAGCACGGTGCCGACCGCGACGACCAGCGTGTTGACCAGCGGGCCCCAGAACAGCAGGCCGCTGATCTGGGAGCGGAAGACCCGCCACAGGTAGTAGCCGGTCCACTCGCCCGGCTGCTGGCCGGCGTGCAGCTCGTCGCCGAACTGGAGGCGGAAGGCGTCCGACAGGACCGCGATCAGGGGGCGACGACGAGGTAGGCGAGCAGGACGACGAGGATCAGGCCGAGCGCGGCGGTCGGGTCGTGCCGCAGGACCTGGAGGCGGTAGCGGAGTCGGCGCCGTCTCGGCGGGCGAGGCGGCGGTTCCGTCTTGGTCAGAACAGCCATGGTCTTCCTTCGGGGGTTTCAGTGGCTTCGTTTGAGCATGGCGTCGGCGAGGGCGTCGGCGGCCTCGCCGAGCCGGCGGCCCACGGCGTCCAGGCGGGAGAGCAGCTCGCGTTCGCGCAGGGTGTCCATGTCCAGCGGGCCGGCGAACAGCTCGGTGAGCCGGGCCTGGTAGAGCTGGCGGACGCGGCTGCGGGACTTGCGGGTGGCGAGCACGGCCACGGTGACCGAGCCGGGATCGCCGGTGATCTTCAGCAGGGCCCGTTCGAGCTGGTCCAGGCCGTCGATGACGGCGCGCAGCGGCTCGGCGGCGAAGGTGAGGTCGGCGGGCCCGAACAGGTCGGCCTCGCGGACGAAGTCGCGTAGCTGGTCCAGCACGTCGTCGATCGAGCGGGAGAGCCGGAACAGGTCCTCCCTGTCGATGGGGGTGGCCAGCACCCGTCTCAGCGCCCGGACGAGCTCGGCGCGGGCGGCGTCGCCCTCGTGCTCGACCTCGGCCATGCGGGCGCGGGCGGCGGCCTGGCCGGTCGTGCCGGAGGCGGCCGAGCGGGCCAGCACGGCGCCCTCCCTGGCCACGGCGACCTGGCCGCGGATCAGGTCGATCACCCGCCGCCCGGACCGGCCGCGCAGCTCGTCCCAGGCGCGGGCGAGCCGGCGGGGCCGTCCGCCGCTCACAGCAGCCTCAGGCCGAGCCCGGCCAGGACGCCCAGGGCCATGGACGACGGCAGCGTGACCAGCCACGCCGTACCCATGTTCAGCACTCCTTGCCATCGCACCCTCCTGCTTCCTTCGCTTGCCACCACGCCGACGACCCCGGCGGTCACGGACTGGGTCATGCTCACCGGGCTGCCCAGGGCCGAGCTGCCGAGGACGGCTCCGGTGGCCGCCGTCTCGGCCGACAGCACGTGCAGCGGCCGGGTGATGACCAGGCCGCGGCCGACCCGCTCGCCCACCCGGGGCAGCGTGGTCAGCGCCCCGGCGAGGAACAGCGCCACCAGCACGGCCATCCACCCGGGGGCGAGCTGGACGGGCCCGACCCGGCCGAGCCCGTTGCGGCCCACGTCCACGGCGACGCTCACCACGGCGATCATCTTCTGGCCGTCGTTGACGGCGTAGGCCAGGCACTGGGCCGCGTACGCCACCAGGTGGGCGGCCAGCACCAGCCCCGGCATCCGGCGCGAGGACGGCACCCGCCGGGACGCGGTGCCCAGCAGGTAGCCGAGCCCCAGCCCGACCAGCGGCGCGCACGCCCCGATCGCCAGGACGGTGACCAGGCTCGGCCAGGCCACCGGCAGGCCGGCGCCGAGCCCGGCGCCCGCGATGCCGCCGATCACCGCCAGCGTCAGGCTGGTGGGCAGCCCTCTGCCGGTCAGCGCCGCCACCACCACGACGGCGATCACCACGCCGGCCAGGAACACGGCCGCGCCGCTCCCTGAGTCGAGCCCCGCGAGCCCCTCGGTGAAGGTCCGCGCGACCGCGACGCCCAGCACGTACGGCCCGGCGAACAGGACCGCGACGAGCAGCGCGGCGGCCAGCCAGCCGGGCGTGCGCGGGAACCGCAGGCCGAGGCCGATCAGCGTGGCGCCGTCGTTGGCCCCGCTGATCAGCACGAACAGGACGGCCACCGCGGCGAAGGCCAGCGTCCAGCCCATCAGAGGTAGAGCCGCTGGTCGCGCTTGGCCTCGTCGTAGCGCTCGCGCGCGGCCCGGACCTCGGGCAGGCCGGACACCTGCGCGACCGGCACGTCCCACCAGGCCTGCGCGCCCGGGCCGCCGCCGGGGACGGGTTCGACGTGCACGACGGTGGTCCTGGCCGACTCCTTGGCCTTGACCAGGGCGGCCCGCAGCGACTCGGGGCCGTCGGCGCGCAGCACGTCGGCGCCCAGGCTGGCGGCGTTGGCGGCCAGGTCCACCGGCAGGGGCTCGCCGTCGAGCTCGCCGCCGGGCCCGCGGGTGCGGTACGCGGTGCCGAGCCGCCGGGCGCCCACCGACTCGCTGAGGTTGCCGATGGAGGCGAAGCCCCGGTTGTCCACCAGGACGATCACCAGCTTGATCCGCTCCTGCACGGCGGTCGCGATCTCCTGCGCCATCATCAGGTACGACCCGTCGCCGACCAGCACGAACACCTCGCGGTCCGGCGCGGCCAGCTTCACCCCGAGGCCGCCGGCGATCTCGTAGCCCATGCAGGAGTAGCCGTACTCGACGTGGTACTGCTCGGGGTCGGCGGGCCGCCAGAGGCGGTGCAGGTCGCCCGGCATCGAGCCGGCCGCGTTGACCACCACGCCGCCTCCGGCGACCTCGTTGAGGATCCCGAGCATGACGGGCTGGGTGAGCTCGGCGCCCGCGTAGGTGTGGCCGATCTCCGACTGCCAGGCGGCGGCCAGGGCGGCGGCCCGGTGGGTCCATTCCGGGTCGGCCCGCCAGTCCACCTCGTCGAGGGCGCGCAGGGCCTCGCGGGCGTCGGCGACGAGCATGGCGCCCGCGTTCTTGGCCGCGTCGAAGGCGGTGACGTTGACGTTGAGGAAGGCGGCCTGCCCGAACAGCGTCCTGGAGGCGGTGGTGAAGTCGGTGTAGCGGGTGCCGACGCCGATGACCAGGTCGGCCTCGCGGGCCAGGGTGTTGGCCGCGTCGGTGCCGGTGTGGCCGATCGCGCCGGCCGCGCGGGGGTGGTCGTAGGGCAGCGCGCCCTTGCCCGCCTGCGTCTCGCCCACCGGCACGCCGTGGTTCTCGGCGAAGCGGGTCAGCTCCGCCCAGGCCCCGCTGTACCGGACGCCGCCGCCGGCCACGATCAGCGGCCGGCGGGAGCCGCGCAGCAGCTCCTTCGCCCTGGCCAGCGCGGCCGGCTCGGGGACCGGGCGGGGGACGTGCCAGACCCGCCGGGCGAACAGCTCCTCGGGCCAGTCGTGGGCCTCGGCCTGCACGTCCTGGGGCAGCGCGAGCGTGACCGCGCCCGTCTCGGCGGGGTCGGTGAGCACCCGCATCGCCGCCAGCAGCGCGGCCGGGAGCTGTTCCGGGCGGTTGATCCGGTCGAAGAAGCGCGACACCGGGCGCAGCGAGTCGTTGACCGACACGTCGTAGGACCGGGGGTCCTCCAGCTCCTGCAGCACCGTGCCGGGGGCGCGGGTGGCGAAGACGTCGCCGGGCAGCAGCAGCACCGGCACCCGGTTGATCGTGGCCAGCGCCGCGCCGGTGACCAGGTTGGTGGCGCCGGGCCCGATGGACGTCGTGCAGGCGAAGGTGGACAGCCGCGCGCGGGTACGGGCGTAGCCGACGGCCGTGTGCACCATGGCCTGCTCGTTGCGGGCCAGATAGTACGGCAGCGCGTCGCCCGTGCCCGCGCCCTGCTCGGCCAGCGCCTGGCCGACGCCCGCGACGTTGCCGTGGCCGAAGATCCCGAGCACGCCGGCGATCAGCCGCTGCTCGACGCCGTCGCGCTCCGACCACTGGGCGGCCAGGAAGCGGGTCAGCGCCTGGGCCGTGGTCAGCCTCATGAGGCACCTCCTTGCACGAGATCGGGCACGCCGCCCTCCAGCAGGCCGAGCGCGGTGTCCACGGCGGCGCCCACGTCCCCGTCGGGCGGGTAGAGCAGCGCCCGGCCGACCACCAGGCCGCGCACGCCGGGCAGGCGCAGCGCCTTGCGCCAGGAGTCGTACATCTCGCCGGTGTCCTGGCCGGAGTCGCCGCCCAGCAGCAGCACGGGCAGGGTCGTGGACTCCACGACGCGTTCCATCTCCGGCACGACCGGGATCTTCAGCCAGGTGCGGGCGGAGGTCGCGCCGAGCCCCTGGCCGACGCTGATGGCGTGGATCACGGCCTCGGGCGACAGGTCGTGCCGCACCACGCCGTCCTGCCGCCTGGACCAGAACGGCTCGACCATCGCCATCAGGCCGTGCCTGGCCAGGTCGGTGACGGCCTGGCCGCAGCTGGCCAGGGTGGCGGCGGTGGCGCTGTCCTCCAGCGCGATCCGGCACAACATCTTGCCGCCGTCCAGGCCCATCGCGGCGATGGTGGGGGCGTCGTAGGCGGTGAAGCGGTCGTCGAACTCGAACACCGAGCCGTGCACGCCGCCGCGGTTCATCGAGCCGATGACGATCTTGTCGTCGAGCGCGCCGAGCAGCAGCAGGTCCTCGACGATGTCGGGGGTGGCCAGCAGGCCGTCCACGCCGGGCCTGGCCAGGGCGGTCATGAGCCGGTCGAGCAGGTCGGCGCGGCTGCGCATGGCCATCGGGTGGCCGGCCACGCCGAGGGCGCCGCGGGCCGGATGGTCGGCCGCGATGATGAGCAGCTGCTCCCTGCCGTTCCTGAGGGGCCGGCGCCGGCGGGCGGCCGCCGCCTCGGCGACGCGCTCCGGCTGCCAGGCGCGCTGGTCGAGCAGCCGGCGGTAGTCCTGCTCACGCATGCGTGACGGCTCCTTCCGAGAGGGTGGCGGACAGGACGGCCTCGACCTCGTCCGCCGTGGGCATCGCGGGCGCGCAGGCCAGGCGTCCGGCGACGATCGCGCCCGCGGCGTTGGCGAAGCGCAGAGTGCGTTCCAGCGGCCAGCCTTCGAGCAGGCCGTGGCAGAGCGCGCCGCCGAAGGCGTCGCCGGCGCCGAGCCCGTTGACCACCTCGACCGGGACGGGCGGCACCCGTACGGTCTCCGTGGCGGTCATGCCGAGCACGCCGTCCGGGCCCTGTTTGACGATGGCCAGCTCGACGCCCGCGGCCAGCAGGGCCTCCCCGGCCGCGCGCGGGTCGCGGGTGCCGGTGGCCACCTCGACCTCGTCGAGGTTGCCGGCCGCGACGGTGACGTGCGCGAGCGCCTCCCGCACCCGCTTGCCGGCGGTGGCCGCGTCGGCCCAGAACATGGGCCGGTAGTCCAGGTCGAGCACGGTGTGCCGGGCGCGCCCGCGGGCCTGCCAGGCGGCCAGGTGGGCGGCGTGGGACGGCTCGGCCGACAGGCCGGTCACGGTGGCCCAGAACAGCCGCGCCTCGGTGACGGCCGCCAGGTCGAGGTCGCCGGGCGCGATCTCCAGGTCGGGCGCGTCCTGGCGGTAGAAGTAGAGCGGGAAGTCGTCCGGCGGCCTGATCTCGCAGAACGTGACCGGCGTCGGCCGGCCGGGCACGGCGCCGACCAGGCGGTCGTCCACGCCGTAGGAGCGCAGCGCGTCGCGGACGAACGCGCCGAACGGGTCGTCGCCGGTCCGCGTGATCACCGCGCTGGAGCGGCCCAGGCGGGCGGCGGCCACGGCCACGTTGGTGGGGCTGCCGCCCAGGTACTTGCCGAACGTCTCCACGTGCCGCAGCGACACGCCGCTCTGGAGCGGGTAGACGTCCACGCCGACCCGGCCCATCGTCAGCACGTCGAGGGCGCTCACGCCAGGCCCCGCAGGAACGCCACGCCCGCCCGCACGTCGTCGGCCGGGCCGGCGCCCGCCGGGGGCTCGGCGTCGAGGACGACGTCCTGCTCCATGACGTACCAGCCGTCGTAGCCGGCGGCGGTCAGGCGTTCGACGATGCCCCGGACGTCCACGTCGCCGCGGCCGAGCCGGCGGTAGATCCCGGCGCGGACGGCGTCGGTGTAGGTCAGCTCGCCGGCCCGGACGCGGGCGGCGAGCGCGGCGTCGACGTCCTTCAGGTGCACGTGGGCGATCCGCTCGGGGACGCGGGTGACCAGGTCCAGCGGGTCGCCGCCGCCGATGAGCAGGTGGCCGGTGTCCAGGCAGAGCGGGACGGCGCTGCCGCCGAGCACCCGGTCCACCTCCTGGCCGGTCTCGACCATGGTGCCGACGTGGGGGTGCAGGGTGAGCGCGCGGCCGTCGCCCTTGGCCTCGTGGAAGGCGCGGTCGAGGTTGCCGAGCAGGGTGCGCCAGCCGGTGTCGTCCAGCTCGGGACGGGCGTCGTAGCCGTCGGCGCCGGTGGCGGCGGCCAGCACGACGACCACGTCCGGGTCGAAGGCGGCCCAGGTGGCGCGGAGGGCGGGCAGCGGGTCGTGGGCGGGGTCGTGCAGGACCGCGGGGACGAATCCGCCCACGGCGCGCAGCCCGTACCGGCCGAGCAGGTCCTGGTCGGCGGGCAGGAAGCCGTCGGGGCCCAGCTCGGTGGCGGTCAGGCCCAGCTCGGCCATCTCGGCGAGCACGCGGTCGGCGGTGAGCTGGTGTCCCCATCCGGGCACCTCGCACACGCCCCAGGAGATGGGTGCGGCGGCGATCCTCACTTGGCCACCTCCAGCACGCGCACCGGACGGCCCTCGCGGCGCGCCAGGTCGGCGGCCTCGGCCAGGTAGAGGGCGGCCAGGGCGTCGCGGACGGTGCAGGGGCTCTCGCTCTCGCCCCTGGCCATCGACAGGAACGCGCCCATCTCGGCGACGTAGGCGTCCTCGAACCTGGTCTGGAAGTCCGGCCACGGCGGCCCGTCCGGGCTCAGGCCCTCGGCCGAGCGCAACGGGGCGCGGTCGCCGAGCCCGACGGCGCGGGTGCCCAGGGTGCCGGCCAGCTCCATGCGCACGTCGTAGCCGGCGCCGTTGTAACGGGAGCCCTGCAGGGTGACCAGCGTGCCGTCGTCCATGACGATCAGGGCGGCGCTGGTGTCGACGTCCCCGGCGGCGGCGAAGTACGGCTCGCCGCGGTTGGCGCCGACCGCCTGCACCGTGTCCGCCTCGCGGCCGGTGACCCAGCGCAGGATGTCGAAGTCGTGGATGTGGCAGTCGCGGAAGATGCCGCCGGACTGGGCGACGTACTCGGCGGGCGGCGGCGCGGGGTCGCCGGTCAGCATGTGCACGCGGTGCAGTTCGCCGAGCTCGCCCGCCAGCAGCGCCTCGCGGGCGGCTCGGTAGCCGGCGTCGAAGCGACGCTGGAAGCCGATGTGCACGCCGATCCCGGCCCGTTCGACGGCCTCGGCCACCCGTAACGTCTCCTTGACGGTCGGCGCGGCCGGCTTCTCGCAGAACGCCGGCACTCCCCGCTCGCACGCCCTCAGCAGGCCCTCGGCGTGGGCGGAGGTCGGCGTCGCGAGCACCACCGCGTCCGCGTCGAAGGGATCGCCGGTCCGGGCGCCGAGCCGCCGGGCCACCTCCTCCGCCCTCGCCGTGTCCACGTCGGACACGACGAGCTCGTCAACCAAGGCGGACAGGGTGGTGGCATGGAACATGCCTATACGTCCAAGGCCCAGCAGACCCACACGCATGATCGCTCCTCATCCAGGGGGGCCTCCAGTTCTAGATGAACAGGAGATGAACAGTCAAGACTTTGTCCTGACATAAGGATGAACTGTCGTAGCTGGGACGCGGGTCCGTGACCGGAGATCCACGTAAGAATGTCTTGACAAATTATTCACGTGACGTTCATCGTGAGCACACAATGGCGCCGGTCGGGGCTGGCGCGGCGCCTTGCGAATCCGAGAGGCAAGAGGAGTGACGCCATCATGAGGCGTACCGGGAAGATCATCTCCATGGCGTTGCTGGCGACCGCCGCAGTGGCGTGCGCGCCCTCCACCGCAGGCGGAGGACCGTCGGCGGCGGCGACGGCCAAGGCGCTGCCCGGCCCCTCGCTCGATGCGAACTTCGACCTGGAGGCGCTGGTCGCCGCGGCGAAGAAGGAAGGCAGCGTCCTGGTCTACGACTCCAGCGGCGACATCGAGGAAGTGGCCAAGGCGTTCACCGCGAAGTACGGCATCGCCATGGAGGGGGTCAAGTCGGACACCCCGCAGACGGCCGAGAAGATGACCAGGGAGCACGCCGCCGACAACGTCACCATCGACGCGGCCATGTACGAGGACGGCGGCGTCCTGGTCGGCCAGCTGGCGCCGCAGGGCGTCACCCAGACGTGGATCCCCGGCGACCTGAAGGACCAGATCCCCGCCGAGAACCAGAACCCGCTGCTCGCGCTCTCCAAGGCGACGGTCTTCGGCTACAACACCAAGCTCTCCCCCGGCGGCTGCCCGGTGAAGAACGTCTGGGACCTGACCGATCCGGAGTGGTCCGGCAAGCTGGTGATGCAGGACCCGCTGGGCAAGCCGACCGTGCTGTCGTTCTTCACCCAGCTCGACGCGTACGGCAACCAGGCGCTCGAACAGGCCTACCAGGCCAAGTACGGCAAGCCGCTGAAGACCGAGGAGAAGAGCGCCGCGCAGGAGTGGATCAAGCGCCTGTCGCTCAACAAGCCGGTGCTGACCGGCTCCGACGAGGACATCTCCGCCGCGGTGGGCGCGCCGGCCGCCACGGACAAGAAGATCGGCTTCATGTCGATCTCGAAGTTCCGCAACAACGAGGACAAGGGCTACCACCAGGCCGCCTGCGAGGGGATGACCCCCTTCACCGGCTTCAGCTACCCCAAGTACGCGGCGATCGCCACCAAGAGCAAGCACCCCAACGCGGCCAAGCTGTTCGTGCACTTCATCATGACCGAGGAGGGCGTCAAGCACGAGATCGGCGAGGGCGGCGTCTCGGGCAACAGCACGGTCAAGCCGATGGTCACCCCGCCGGGCCTGTCGGACTGGCAGGGCCAGCTCTTCCACACCGACCCCAAGGGCCTGCTCGGCGACCTGCAGAACCGCCAGGCCATGTCGGACTTCTGGCGCGTCAACCGCAGCTAGCGCGGGCCGTCGCACAGCCCGGCCGGGAGGATCCCCGGCCGGGCGCTCCGGCATGCCCTGACATCCGTGCAACACCTAATGTCCTGACATAAGGACGACCTATTGATTTCTTGTAAACTGGTCGTTACCTTTTGGGACAACATCAACACCCCGAACGAGGAGGCGCAATGCGTCCCCTGTCCAGGCTCTCCCTGGCAGCCCTGATGTTGACCGTGTTGGGCGGGATCGCCGTCCCCGCGGCCGGTGCCGGCGTGGCGACCGTGTACCCCGAAGTCGAGACCCCCTCCCTGTACGACGACGAGGCCGGCGGCGACGCCAACGGCGACGACCCCGCGATCTGGGTCGACCCGTCCGACTCCGAGGACAGCGTGGTGATCGCCACCGCCAAGAAGGGCGGCCTGTACGTCTACGACCTCGACGGGCAGCAGCTCCAGCATCTGCCGGCGCCCGCCGCCCCCGGGCCCGACGACGAGGCAGGCCGCTTCAACAACGTCGACGTCGCCTACGGCTTCGGCGGCAGGGACCTGGCGATCGTCTCCGACCGCGGCCGGGACACGCTGCGCATCTACGCCATCTCGCACGGCCACCTCACCGACGTGACCGACCCGGCCGCGCCGTTCGTGTTCAGCACGACGCAGCAGCAGGTCAACGACGCCGAGACGGCCTACGGCCTGGCCGCCTGGAAGGACTCCACCGGCACGTACGCGCTGGTCAGCCGCCGGCACAAGACCTCGGTCGGCCTGGTCAAGCTGCTCGCCAAGCCGGGCGGCAAGATCGGCTACCAGCTCGTGCGGACGCTGACCCTGCCGGGCTCCTTCACCCTGCCGAACGGCCAGACCTGGTCCCCCTGCCTTGAGCCGGACGAGCAGGCGCAGGTCGAGGGCATGGTCGTGGACCAGCAGCGGGACGTGCTCTACGCCGCCCAGGAGGACGTCGGCATCTGGCGGATGCGCGCCGACCTCACCGGCACGCCCGTCCTGGTGGACAAGGTCCGCGAGTACGGCGTCCCGGGCACCTACGACCCCGCGACCGAGGAGTGCACCCCCGGCGCCGACCCCGGCTACGGCGGCACGCACCTCACCGCGGACGCCGAGGGCCTGACCATCTACTACCGCGAGGACGGCAAGGGCTACCTGCTGGCCTCCAGCCAGGGCGACAACACCTTCGCCGTCTACCGCAGGGAGGGCTCCAACGCCTACCTCGGCCAGTTCCGGATCGGTGAGGCGAACGGCATCGACGGCTCGGAGGTGAGCGACGGCTCTACCGTGCTCAACGTGCCGCTGGGCGAGTTCGACGAGGGCATGTTCATCGCCCACGACGGCGTGAACACGCCGGCCACGGCGGACCGGGAGAACACCAACTTCAAGTTCGCCGACTGGGGCGACATCGCCGACGAGCTGGACCTGGACGTGGACACCGACGGCTGGGACCCGCGCGACTGATCAGCGCCGCCCAGCGGTCCCGCGAACCGGGGCGCCGTCCAGCCGGACGGCGCCCCTTCGCCGATTTGGGCATCCCTTCGCAGGGCGGGGAGAATGGGCTGCGCGTGCGGAGGAGGAGCGGTGACCGAGAGCCAGTCGCTTGACCACCTCGCCCGCCGCCTGGAAGAGGTGGTCGGCGAGCTGCGCGGCATCCCCGTCGACGTCGAGCGGCTGGAGGACCCCGAGCTCGTCCGCCGGCAGATCCTGCGCGCCACCCGGTCGTCGGCCGAGCTGCGGGCCATGCACCCGGTGGGCTCGCGCGAGCAGGGCCGGGACGAGCAGCGCAGCAGGCGTACCGTGCTGGACGCCCTGCGCGAGGGCCTGGCGATGCGCACGATCGTCCATTCGAGCGTGCTGGACGACCCGCGCAAGGCCGCCCGCATCAAAGAGCTGCACGCCGCCGGCGACCTGCACCGGGTCATCGACGAGCCCATCCAGCAGCTGCTCATCTTCGACCGCTCCGTGGCGTTCATCCGGATCACCCCGATCGCCTACACGCCGGGCGCCTTGATGATCAGGCAGCAGGGGTTGATCGCCACCCTCATCGACCTGTTCGAGCTGTCGTGGGCGCGGGCCAGGGAGGTCACCGAGCCGGCCTACCGGCTCTCGCCCCGGGAGCGGGAGGTGCTGGCGCTGATCGCCGAGGGCCGTTCCAACAGCGCCGTGGCCCGTGCCCTGTCGATCACGGAGGCGGCCGTCGGCAAGCACGTGGCCTCCGTGTTCGCCAAGCTCGACCTGCCCGCGACCGACGACGACAACCGGCGGGTGCTGGCGGTGCTGGCCTACCTGCGCGGCGTGGTGAGGTAGGGCCAGGGCTACCCCGTCCTCGTCCCAGCACCCGTGCGGGCGGGCCGCGGCGGGCGCTTCTATGGACGTCATGCAGAAAATGACTGGATTGCTGGTCGGCGCGGTGTTCGGCGCGGTGTTCGTCGTCGTCAACGCGCACGGCCCCCTCGGCCCCGTGACCGCGAACCTGCTGCGGGCCGTCGCGTGCCTGGCGGCGGCGGCCGTGCTGGCGATGTGGTTCCGTGCCGTGCGCGCGGAACGTCCCGCCCCGGCCGGCCGGCGGGGCATGTTCGGGCCCGGCTACCTGGCCGTGGTCGTGGTCGAGGCGGTCCTGCTGTTCGGCGGGCTGCGGGTGCTGGCCGCGCTCGGGCGTCCCGAGGAGGGGAACGTGGCGTGGGTGGCGTTCGTGGTGGGCGTGCACTTCGTCGCGCTGGCGCCCATCTGGAAGGACTGGAGCATCGCCGTGCCGGGCGTCGCGCTCACGCTGCTCGGCGTCGGCGGGCTCGTCCTGGCCGCCACGCCCGCGGTGGCGTGGGTGCCGGTCGTCAGCGGGGTGCTGTCCGGCGTCGTGCTGCTGGCCGGCAGCCTCACCCTCGGCCTGCGCGGTACGGCGCGGGCGGCGGCCTGACCGTCCGGCGGGCGTGCCTTCTCCCCTCGCACAGACCCTCTGATACTCTCTGTGCTGAATTGATTACTTTCTGTCGCTAGGGGAGCTAGTGTGAAGGTCGCCTGCGTCGGCGGTGGGCCCGCCAATCTGTACTTCTCGATCCTGATGAAGCGGGTCGACCCGTCCCACGAGGTCACCGTCTACGAGCGCAACCCGGCCGGCACCACCTACGGCTGGGGCGTGACCTACTGGGACGACCTGCTCAAGAACCTGCGCGCCGCCGACCCCGAGTCGGCGGACGCCATCCGGGAGAACTCGATCCGCTGGGACAGCTGGGTCACCCACGTCCAGGACCGCGCGACGGTGACGCTCACGGAGTCGGACGAGGGCTTCGGCATCTGCCGCCACCGCCTGCTCGACATCCTCGCCGACCGCGCCCGCTCCCTGGGCGTGTGCGTCGAGCACGGCCGCGAGATCGCCTCCCGCGAAGAGCTCGACGCCGACCTGGTCGTGGCCGGCGACGGCATCAACAGCACGCTGCGCGAGCCGCACGCCGACCATTTCGGCACCGAGATCGCGGTCGGCCGCAACCACTACATCTGGCTCGGCACCACGAAGGTCTTCGACGCCTTCACCTTCGCCTTCACCGAGACCCCGCACGGCTGGATCTGGTGCTACTGCTACGTCTACAGCGGGGACCACAGCACGTGCGTCGTCGAGTGCTCTCCCGAGACCTGGAAGGGGCTCGGCCTCGACCAGGCCGCCGAGGCCGACGGCCTGGCGCTGCTGGAGAAGATCTTCGCCGACGTCCTGGACGGCCATCCGCTGATCGGACGGGCGCACACCGACGGCAGCGCGTACTGGCTGAACTTCCGCACGCTGACCAACCGCACGTGGTATCACGACGACCTCGTCCTGCTCGGGGACGCCGCGCACACCACCCACTACTCCATCGGCGCGGGCACCGCCCTTGCCTTCGGGGACGCCGCCTTCCTGGTCAACGCGCTGAACCAGGAGCCGGAGCTCCCGGCCGCCCTGGCCCGCTACGACCGCGAACGCCGCAAGGCGATCCGTCCGCACCAGAAGTCGGCCCGGCTCAGCGCCCAGTGGTACGAGAACCTGACGCGCTACATCGACCTCTCGCCGGTCGAGTTCATCGCGCTGCTCGGCCAGCGGCACTCCCGGGTGCTGCCGCACCTGCCGCCCCGGGTGTACGTCCAGGTCGACCGCGTTCTCAGCTTTTTCGGTGGATTCGCCGGTTCCGGCAAGGACTGACCGGGAGGCGCGCCCGCTCAGGCCCGGATCAGGGGAAGTCCTTCGGGTTCACGGGGCTGGTGCGGGCGTTGCCGCCCCTGATCGGGTTCAGGGTCAGGGTCCAGATGGTGTACTGCGTCGAGGTCGTGCGGAAGCGCAGCCGGTCGTTGAACTTCTGGTACGTCGCGCCCCTGGTGAAGCGGCCCTTCGACGTGCTGAACCGGTAGCCGGTGGTGAAGAAGATGCGGTATGTGCCGTCCCGGACGTCCCGGATGCGGGCCGTGGAGCGCGCGCGGACGTAGACGCTGACCGCCTTGGTCCGGCCCTTGACGATGGTGACGACGCCGTCCTTCGACGTGCCGTTCTTGATCTTGAGTATGCCGCGGCCGCCGCTGAGACGGTCGTAGACGATCCGGCCGTTGGCCGGGCGGGAGGCGGCCTCCTGGACGGCCGAGGAGGTCTGGGCGGCGGCGGCCTGGAGACCCGCCGTGGCGGCGCCGGCCGGGGCGGAGGTCAGCAGCGTGCCGGTCAGTGCGACGGCGGCGACGACCCCCGCGCGTAACGGGGTCGCTTCGAGAAGTCTCTTCACCATGGTCTTCTCCTTGGGGACATGGTCAGACTGATCGCGTACCCGTGTATATCAGGACAGACCGCTTCTACGCTCGTAGACTTTAAGCCGTCCGTTCGGCTCCGAGAGGCGGCACGATGAGCTACGTCCCCGTTCCCTACGACCCTGAGCTGGCGGAAGGTCTCGCGGCGTTCCTGGCGGCGGTCGAGAGCGTTCCGCTGCGCGCGGACACCATCCAGCGCAACCGCGAGATCTTCGCCGATCTCATCCCGCCCATGGAGGCGATCGTCGCCGGCCGTCCCGTCGAGTGGTGGGACGTGGACGTGCCCGGCCCCGAGGGCGCCCCCGACGTCACCCTCACGGTCGTACGTCCCAAGGGCGGGCCCGCGCCCGGCGCGGCCGCCGTGTACGAGATCCACGGCGGCGGCATGATCCTCGGCACCCGCTTCTTCGGCATCGAGGGCCTGATCCAGGCGGCCCTGGAGCACGGCATGGTCGGGGTGACGGTCGAGTACCGGCTCGCCCCGGAGCACCCGGCCCCGGCGGCGGCCGAGGACTGCTACGCGGGCTTCGTCTGGACCGCCGGGCACGCCGAGGAGCTGGGGTTCGATCCGGGGCGGCTGCTCGTGTCCGGCTTCAGCGCGGGGGCGGGCTCACCGCGTCCGTCGGCATCATGGCCCGCGACCGGAACGGCCCGGCCGCCGCCGGGCTCTACGTCGGCGCGCCCATGATCGACGACCGGAACTCGACCGTGTCGAGCCTCCAGTACGACGGCATCGGCGCCTGGGACCGCAACAACAACGACACCGCCTGGACCGCCCTGCTCGGCGACCGTCGGGGCGGCCCGGACGTGCTGCCGCACGAGGTCCCGGCGCGGGCGGCCGACCTGTCGGGGCTGCCGCCGGTCTTCATCGAGGTCGGTGCGGCCGAGGTGTTCCGGGACGAGGCGGTCGAGTTCGCCGGCCGCATCTGGGCGACCGGCGGGCAGGCCGAACTGCACGTGTGGGCCGGGGGCCACCACGGCTTCGCGGGCACCCCCGGCGCCCGCGTCTCCCGCGCCGCCCTGGAAACCAAACACTCCTGGCTACAACGCATCCTGGCCATCTGACCCCTCCGCCGCATGACGCGGGTGGCCGGTGGGTGGGGGTGGTGGGGTCAGGGGGTCAGGGTGCGGTGGAGCCAGGAGAGGCGGGTGGCGAGGGCGGCGCGGGTGATCTCGTGGTCCGGCGCGAAGATGTCGAACCCGTGGAAGGCGCCGTTCCAGATGTGCAGCTCGGCCTGCCCGCCGGCCGCCCAGATCCGCGTGGCGTACGCGACGTCCTCGTCGCGGAACAGCTCGGCGGCCCCCGCCTCGATGAACGCGGGCGGCAGCCCCGACAGGTCGGCCGCCCGTGCCGGGGCCGCGTGACCGGGCACGTCGGCGTCCGGGTCGCCGGCCCGCTCGCCGAGCAGGGCCCGCCAGCCCAGCAGGTTCAGGGCGCGCGGCCAGGTGCCGCGGCCGTCGTACTGGTGGCTGGAGACGGTGGTGTTGAGGTCGTCCAGCATCGGGCACAGCAGGAGCTGCCCGGCCAGGCGCGGGCCGCCGCGGTCGCGGGCCAGCAGGGCGACCCCGGCCGCCAGGCCGCCGCCGGCGCTGCCGCCCATGACCACCACGCGCCCGGGGTCCACGCCGAGCTCGGCGGCGTGCCGCGACATCCAGGCCAGCCCGGCGTAGCAGTCCTCGACCGGCGCCGGGTGGGGGTGCTCGGGGGCCAGGCGGTACTCGACGTTGACGGCGACGACGCCCAGCTCCTCGACGAGCGCGACCAGACGCGGCGTGTCCATGGTCCGGTGGCCGCTGATCATGCCGCCGCCGTGGATGTTGTACAGCCCGGGGACCGGGGCCCGCAGGCGGCGCGGGCGCAGCACCGTGACCTCCAGGTCCGGCGCGCCGGCCGGGCCGGGGACGAGCAGCTCCTCGGCGTCGATCTCGCGGCCGCCGATCACCTCGGCGACCGGCGGCATGGGCATGGCCGCGCCGGCGGCGCGCATCAGGGGGATGGTCTCAAGGGTGGGGGCGGGGCCGTCCGGCCGGGGCATGCCGTCCAGGACCAAGGCCAGCGCCGGGTCGAACGGCACAGGAGTGGGGGGCACAGGGGTGGGGGGCATGGTTCTCCTGGTCACTGCGGTTCTGCGAAGGCGAGCGCCCGTGCCGGGTTCTCGACCATGATCATGTGGATGGCCTCGGGGCTGACGCCGAGGCGGCGCAGGGCGGGCAGGAAGTGCCGCGGGATGTAGTCGTAGCCCTTGCCGCCGTACCTCTTGAGCTGGATCTTCTGGCACACGTCGTGGCCGAGCACGATCTGGCCCGCGTAGCCCCGTTCGACCAGGTCGGCGATGCCGCGCAGGACCTTGTGGTCGCTGCCCAGGACGAGGTGCCCCCACGGGCTGCCCGGCGCGGCCAGGAAGTCGAACTCGACGAAGACGCCGCGGGCCAGCAGCCGCTCGGCGAACTCGGGCCCGGACAGGACGTCCATGCAGTGGCCCAGGACGACGTTGCCGGGCGCGACGCCCTCCTCCTGGAGGATGTCGAGCACCCGGAACTTCTCCTCGCCGACGCCACCGACGTGGAAGGTGACCGGCGCGCCGGTGACGCGGGCAGCCCGCCCGGCGGCCCGTACGCTCTTGAGCTCGCCGCCGGTCAGCGGCACCGACTCCGCGCCGACCTCGCCGATGATGCCCGTGCGCACCCCGGTGCCGTCGGCCCCGAGCACGACGTCGCGCACGATGACGTCGGCCAGCTCGTCGACGGTGCGCTCGTCCATGTCGGCCGGATGGAAGGCCGGGGTGTACCAGCCGCCGCCCATGACGATGTGCATCCCGCTGGCCCGGGACAGCCGCAGCAGCGCCTCGGGGTCGCGGCCGAGGCCGATGGGCGAGACCTCGACCATGGTGCGCCCGCCGCCGTGGGCGAAGGCGAGGGTCTCGGCGAGCATCTCGTCGAAGTCGCCCAGCAGGTCGTTGTCGGCGTTCGGCCCGCCGTGGCGGGTACGGGCGAGGTTGGCCAGGGTGAGCGGCTCGGCCGCCGCCGGGGCGTCCTCGCCGGGCCGGCGGGACCGGGCGGGCCTGCGCAGGTCGATGAAGATGTGCTCGTGCATGGACGTCTGCCCGAGCAGCGCCGGGTCCACCGGGCCGGCGACGGTGAGCGCCTGCCCGGCCAGGTCGGGGATGGGGAAGGGGTAGCGGCTCACGAGCCCGCCTCCTCGGTCCGGAGCGTGAGCAGCCGCCGCGGGTTGCGCACGGTGACGGTCTCGATCAGCTGGTCGTCGGCGCCGAGCATCCTCAGGTACGGCACGAACTGCCGCAGGACGAAGGCGTAACCGCCGCCGCCGTAGGCGAGGAGCTGCGACTTGGCCCGTACGCCCTGCGAGAGCAGGAGGCGTCCGGCGTGGCCGCGGCGGGCGAGTTCGAGCACGGCCGCGGCGACGTCCTGGTCGTCGGAGACGCTGAGCGCGGTGGGCAGCCTGCCGAGCCGGTCGAACTGCACGAAGACGCCGCGTTCGAGCAGCGGTTCGAGGTCGTCGGGCCGCGGGGAGAGCGCGTCGCAGTGCCCGACGGCCACCCGCGCGAGGTCCGCCCCCTCCTCGGCGAGCAGGTCGAGCACGCGCTGCTGGACGGCCGCGTCCTCGTTGCGGGCCAGCGAGACGGCGGCGCCGGTGGCCGCCGCCGCGCGGGCCGCGGCGACCAGGAGCGCGCGCTCGGCGGGCACGCCGGGGTCGAGCGCGGCCAGCTCGCCGATGATGCCGGCCCGCACGCCGTCCACTCCCTCGGTGAGGTCGCGGACCAGCTCCTCGGTCAGCTCCTCGGCCGGCCCGGCGGCGGCCCGGCCGCAGCCCATGACGACGGTCACGCCCGTCTCCTCGGCGAGCCTGCGCAGCCCGGCCGGGTCGCGGCCGAGCGCGTCGGTCGTGAGGTCCACCACCGTGCCGCCACCGGCCTCCCGGAACGCGGCCAGCTCGGCGGCGGCCAGGCCCGCGTCGCCGAGCAGCAGGTCGTCCCGGTTGACGGCGCCCATGCCGACCTCGCCGAGCAGGTCCATCGTCAGCGGCGCGCGGTAGAGCCACAGGGCGCCGGCCGCCGTGGGACGGGTACGGCCGGTGCGCGCCCAGGACTCGGGCGTGTCGTCGGGCGGGGCGAAGTCGCTCAGCAGGTGCTCGTGCGGCAGGACCGCGCCCAGCGAGGCCGCGGGGACCTCGCCGGTGACGGCCACGACCGTGGCATCGGTGGTGGACACACGAGCAATATAGCCCCAGATCGTCTACAAGTGTAGATAAAAGGTCAGGCGACTCCGTCCACCGTCCGGGGGACGCCGAGCGGGTTGGCCTCGCGCAGCTCCGGCGGCAGGAGGGGGTCGGGGGTGTCCTGGAAGCACACCGGGCGCAGCCAGCGCTCGATCGCGGTGCCGCCGACCGAGGTCGAGGTGCTGGTCGAGGCCGGGTACGGCCCGCCGTGCTGCATCGCGGGCGCGACCGACACGCCCGTGGGCCAGCCGTCCACGACGACCCGCCCGGCCAGCCCGGCGAGCCTGGCCACCAGGCCGGCCGCCGCGCCCTCGCGCTCGTCGGCCCCCAGGTGCGCGGTCGCGGTGAGGTTGCCGGGCAGCGCGCCGAGCACGGCGTCCCGCTCGGACTCCGAGCCGTACCGGGCCACCACGGTGACCGGTCCGAAGCACTCCTCCAGCAGCTCGGCGTGGACGTCCCCGTCCGCGAGCCGCTCGGCCGCCACGGTCAGCACGCCCGGCCGGACGGCCAGCGGCGCGGCGTCGTCCTCGCCCGCGGCCAGCGCCTGCGTGACGCCGGGCAGCTGGGCGCGGGAGCGCACGCCGTCCAGGAAGGCCGCCCGCATGCGCGGGTCGAGCAGCGGTCCGGCGGGCACCGTGGCCGTGACCACGGCGTCGAGCACCGCGTCGCCCGCCGGGCCGGCGGGCAGCAGGACCAGGCCCGGCTTGACGCAGAACTGGCCGAGGCCCTGGGTGTAGGAGGCGGCCAGGCCGGCGCCGATCTCGGCCGCCCTGGTCGCGGCGGCCCGCTCGGTCACCACGACCGGGTTGAGGCTGCCCAGCTCGCCGTGGAACGGGATCGGCCGCGGACGCGCGGCGGCCAGGTCGTGCAGCGCCCGCCCGCCGCGTACCGAGCCGGTGAAGCCGACGGCGGCGGTCAGCGGGTGCCGGACCAGCTCCGGGCCCGCCGCGAAGCCGTGGACCAGGCCCACGACGTCGGCCGGCAGACCGGCCTTCGCCGCGGCGGCGCGCAGCGCGCGGGCGGTCAGGACGCTGGTCGCCGGATGGTCCGGATGCGCCTTGACGACGACCGGGCAGCCGGCGGCCAGCGCGCTGGCGGTGTCGCCGCCCGGCACGCTGAAGGCCAGCGGGAAGTTGCTCGCCGCGAACACCGCGACCACGCCCAGCGGCACCTTGTAGCGCCGCAGGTCGGGGCGGGGGCCGGGCGGGCGGCCGGGTCGGCGTGGTCGATGATCACGTCCAGGAAGGCGCCCGACTCGGCCACGTCGGCGAAGGCCCGCAGCTGGTAGCAGGTGCGGGCCAGCTCGCCGGTGAGGCGGACCCGGCCGAGCGCCGTCTCCGCGTCGGCGGTCGCGATGATCTCCTCGCCGCCCTCCTCCAGCAGCGCGGCTGCGGTACGCAGCAGGTCGGCGCGTACGGACCGGTCGGCCAGCGCGGGGGCGGCGGCGGCAGCGGCGCGCACGGCGCGGTCCACGTCCTGCGGCGTCGACTCCGCCGCGACGCGCTCGCGGGCCTGTCCGGTACGCGGGTCGACGCTCAGCACGTCACTCACGGTCTCGTCCTCTTTCGTCGTTCTCGTCAGGGGTTTCGTCGGCGAGCGCGGCCAGCTCGCCCAGGGACACCGGGGCCGCCAGGCTCCGGGTGGACAGCGGGCGCAGGTCGCCGGCCGTGCTCTCGCGGCGGCTCAGGCAGGCCGCGACGCCGGCGGTGGCGAACCCGCACACCCGTCCCTGGCACCAGCCCATGCCCGGCCTGGCCAGCATCTTCAGCGTGCGCGGGTCGTCGGCGCCCAGGTCGTCGTGGGCGCGGCGGAGGTCGCCGTAGGAGACCTCCTCGCAGCGGCAGACCAGCGTCTCGTCCCGCAGCCAGGACGTCCAGGCGCGCGGCACGGGGTAGGTCCGGTGCATGGCCGCGGCGAAGCGCCGCCCGCGGGCGATCGACCGGCGCAACCGGCCCATGAGCGCCGGGTCGGCCCGGCGGCCCAGCGTACGGACCAGGGCCAGGGCGCTCAGCCGGCCCTCCTGCCGGGCCAGCACGGCGCCGCCGACGCCGGTCGCCTCGCCCGCGACGTACAGGCCGGGGACGCCGGTGCGCTGGAAGGCGTCCACGGTCACGACGAGCGAGCCGTCGACGTCCTTCCTGGTGTCCGCGCCGAGCATGAGCGGCAGTTCGAGGGACGGCGTGAAGCCCCAGCCGAGCGCGACGAGGTCGGCGGGGATCTCGCGGGCCGGCCCGGCCGGGCGGCCGTCGCGGCCGAGCCGCGCGAGCCGGACCGCCTCGACCCGGTTCTCCCCCAGGATCTCGGTGACCACGGTCCCGGTGCGGTACGGGACGCGGTGACGGGCCATCAGCGCGGCGTACTGCAGCGCCTCCAGCCCCTTGGCCGGCACGGACGCGGCGCCGCGCAGGTCGCGCAGCCAGCCGAGCGTGGCGTTGGCCTCGGCGACCGCCGCCACCCGCGCCCCGGCCGCGGCCAGGCCGGTGGCGACCGGCAGCAGGAACGGCCCGGTCCCGGCGACGACCGCGCGGCGGCCCGCGAGCGTGCGCTGCCCCTTGAGCAGGGCCTGCACTCCCCCGGCGGCCATCACGCCGGGCAGGTCCCAGCCGGGGACGGGCAGCTGCCTGTCGTAGCCGCCGGGGCACAGGATCAGCGCGCGGGCGGTCACCGTCGTGCCGGCGGCCCCCTCCTCGGGGACTGTGGGCGTGGTGCGCAGCGTGAACGTGCCCGCGCCGTCGCGGGTCGCCAGCCAGACCTGGTGGCCGGGCAGGTAGCGGACCCGTCCGGCGGCGGTCAGGGCGCGCAGCCGGTCGCGCAGCCGGGTGAAGACCGGCCAGTCGTGGTGCCCGGCGGCGTCCTCGGGGCGGGCGTGGCGTTCGTCGTAGTGCCGCCAGAACTGGCCGCCCGGCTGGCGGGCGCCGTCCACGAGGGCCACGTCCAGCCCGGCCTCGGCGGCCTCGACGGCGGCGGCCAGCCCCGCCGGGCCCGCGCCGACCACGGCGACGTCGTGCGTCTCACGCATGTGGACCTCCCGGCTCGCCGTCTGCGGGGGCCTCGTCGCCGAGGCGCATGCCGTCGCGCGCCGGGACCAGGCAGGCGCGCAGGTCGGGGACACCGTCGACGGTGATGAGGCAGTCGAAGCAGATGCCGATGCCGCAGAACAGGCCGCGCGGCCGGCCGGCCTCGCGGGTGGTGCGCCAGTCGAGGATGCCGGCCGCGACCAGGGCGGCCCCGACGCTCTGGCCGGGCTCGGCGGGGACGCTCGCGCCGCGGAAGGTCATCTGGTGGGTCATCGGGGCCCCTCCCCGGTCGCGGCGGACCCGGTGCCGGGAAACTCGGTGCCGGGAATGTGGTCGGGGGTGGGAAAGCGGTCGGGGGCGAACGGCTTGAGGTCGAGGTCCGGGGTGCGGCCGGTGAGCGCCTGGGCGACGAGCTTGCCGGTGCCCGCGGACAGTCCGATGCCGGCGCCCTCGTGCCCGCAGGCGTGCCACAGCCCGGGCGCGCGCGGGTCGGGCCCGATCACCGGCAGATGGTCCGGGCAGTACGGCCGGAAGCCCAGGTACGTGCGCATGGCCCGGACGTCCCGCAGCATCGGGAACAGCGCGATCGCCTTGGCCGCCAGCGCGCCGGCCGCTTGCGGGGAGAACGTGCGGTCGAAGCCGACGCGCTCCCGGGAGGCGCCGATGAGGATCGTGCCGCTGCCGGTGCCCTCCACGACGGGCGAGGTCTGCAGGGCGGCGTCGGAGCTGGCCACGTCCCCGACGTACTCGGCGGCGTAGACCTTGTGGCGGATCGTCCGGGGCGGCATGGGCTGGGTGACCAGCACGAACCCACGCCGGGGCAGGACGGGCACGTGCACCCCGGCCAGGGCGGCGACGTCACCGGCCCACGTGCCGGTCGCGTTGAGCACCGCCCCCGCGGGCAGGTCGCCGGCCGTGGTGCGCACGCCGGTCACGCGGCTCCCGTCGCGCAGGAAGCCGATGACGCCGGTGCGGGTGCGCACCTCGGCGCCGTGCGCGCGGGCCAGGCGCAGCAGGTGGGCGACCACCAGCATGGGCTGGACCTGCGCGTCCTGGGGGTAGAAGGCGGCTCCGGCGAGTCCGGGCGCGAGGTGCGGCTCATAGTCGCGCAGCTCCTCCTCCGCCACGTCGCGCACCTCGACGCCGTGGCGGCGCTGGTGCTCGCCCAGCTCGCGCAGCGAGGCCAGACCGGGCCCGGACGCCGCGACGACCAGCCCGCCCTTGGCCTCGAACTCCCACAGCCCGGCGTGCTCGGCCAGGTCCTCGCGCCACACCCGCTGGGAGTAGAGCGCGAGGTCGAGCTCGGGCCCGGCCTCCTTGTCGGACACGAGCAGGTTGCCCTCGCCCGCGCTGGAGGTGCCCCCGGCGATGGCTCCGCGCTCGACGACCACCACGCGCAGCCCGGCCAGCGCGGCGAAGTACGCGCCGGCCGCGCCCACCACGCCGGCGCCGACCACGACGAGGTCGGCGCTCACGGCGTGCCCTTCGCGCCGCCCGCCCGCGGGCCGGGTGCCTGGGCGGGACGGCTCACAGCAGGAACCCCGCCGGGAAGGGATCGGTCGGGTCGAGGTGGAACTGCGAGGTGCCGGTGACCCAGGCGCGGCCGGTGATCGAGGGCAGCACGGCGGGCAGCGGGCCGACCGTGGTCTCGCCGAGCAGCCGTCCGGTGAAGCGGGTCCCGATGAACGACTCGTTGACGAAGTCGTCGCCGAGTGCCAGCTCGCCCCTGGCGTGGAACTGGGCCATGCGGGCGCTGGTGCCGGTGCCGCACGGCGAGCGGTCGAACCAGCCGGGGTGGATGGCCATGGCGTGCCTGGACAGTTGCGCCGTCGAGCCGGGAGCGGCCAGGTAGACGTGGTGGCAGCCGTTGATGTCGGGCCGCTCGGGGTGGACCGGGCGGTCGTGCTCGTTGACGGCGTCCATGATCGCGAGCCCGGCCGACAGCAGGTCGCCGGCGCGGGCCCGGTCGAAGGGCAGCCCCAGCTCGGCCAGCTCGACGAAGGCGTAGAAGTTGCCGCCGAAGGCCAGGTCGTAGCCGATCTCCCCGAAGCCGGGCACCTCGACCTTGCGGTCCAGCGCGTACGCGAAGGAGGGCACGTTCTGGATGGTCACCGAGGTCGCCGCGCCGTCCTCGACCGCCACGGACGCCACCACGAGCCCGGCCGGCGTGTCGAGCCGGATCGTGGTGACCGGCTCGACCACGGGCACCATCCCGGTCTCCACCAGGACGGTCGCCACGCCGATCGTGCCGTGGCCGCACATCGGCAGCAGCCCGGAGACCTCGATGAACAGCACGCCGTAGTCGGCGTCGGGCCGGGTGGGCGGCTGGAGGATCGCCCCGCTCATCGCGGCGTGGCCGCGCGGCTCGTACATGAGCAGCGTGCGCACGTCGTCGCTGTTCTCCATGAACCACAGCCGGCGCTCGGCCATGGTCGCCCCCGGGAGGGTGCCGACGCCGCCGACGATCACGCGGGTGGGCATGCCCTCGGTGTGGGAGTCGACGGCGTGGAAGGTGCGACGTGATCTCACTTGTAGCCCTTCTCCAGGACGGCCTCGGTGTCGGCGGTGATGCGGGCGACCAGCTCGGGCGCGAGCGGCAGGCGCGGCGGACGGCAGGCGCCGCCCCTGCGCCCGGCCAGGTCCATGGACAGCTTGATCGACTGCACGAACTCGGGCTTGGAGTCCCAGCGCAGCAGCGGGTGCAGGTCGCGGTAGACGCGCAGCGCCTCGGGCAGGTCGGCCGGGTCGCCCGAGGTGGCCAGCCGGTACAGGCGGGTCGTGGACTCCGGGATCATGTTCGGGTACCCGGCGATCCAGCCGACGGCCCCGGCCAGGCCCAGCTCCAGCAGCACGTCGTCGGCCCCGATGAGCAGGTCCAGCTCCGGCGCCAGCTCGGCGATCTCGTACGCCCTGCGCACGTCGCCGGTGAACTCCTTGACGCCGACGATCAGGCCCTCGTGGTACAGCTCGGCCAGCAGGGCGGGGGTCAGGTCGACCTTGGTGTCGAACGGGTTGTTGTAGGCCACGACCGGCAGCCCGGCCTTGGCGACCTCCCGGTAGTGGGCGACGACGGCCTCGCGCGGGGCCCGGTAGGCGTTCGGCGGCAGCAGCAGCACGGACGTGGCCCCCGCCTCGGCCGCCTGCTCGGCCCAGCGGCGGGCCTCCATGGCGCCGTACGCGGCCACGCCCGGCATGACGCCGAACCCGTCCGGCGCGGCCTGGACGGCCGTCTCGACGACGCGGGCCCGCTCCTCCGGCGTGAGCGTCTGGTACTCGCCCAGCGAGCCGTTGGGCGTCACACCGTCACAGCCGCCTTCGGCCAGGAATCGCACGTGCTCGGCGAACCCGTCGTAGTCCACGGAGAGGTCGTCGGCGAAGGGCAGGGCCGTCGCGACGTGGATGCCGCGCCACGGCGTGGCGGAGGTGGTCATGCTGAGGTCTCCTCACATGGGGATATTCGAGAGATTATGCGGTGCAATGTCACAGCCACTACCTACCCGGCGGCCATCCACTTCTCCAGCCCGTCGGCGTCGAGAGGCAGCGCGGCCGACAACACGTCGGCGCCCTGCTCGGTGACCACCAGGTCGTCCTCGATCCGGACGCCGATCCCGCGCAGCTCCGGCGGGACGGTGAGGTCGTGCGGATGGAAGTACAGGCCGGGCTCCACCGTGAGCGCCATGCCGGGGGCCATGACGGCGTCCTGGTAGGACTCCTGGCTCGCCCGGCCGCAGTCGTGCACGTCCAGGCCGAGGTGGTGGCCGACGCCGCAGACCAGGTAGCGGCGGTGGTGCTGGCCGGCGTCGGACAGCGCCTCGTCCACCGAGACCGGCAGCAGGCCCCAGTCGGCCAGGCCGTGCGCGACCACCTCCATGGCGGCGTGGTGGAAGTCGCTGAAGCGGCGGCCGGGGGCGACCGCGGCGAGCGCGGCCCGGTGGGCCCGTTCGACCAGGTCGTGCACCTGCCGTTGCGCCGGGGTGAAGCGGCCGGAGACGGGGAAGGTGCGGGTGACGTCGGCGGTGTAGCAGCTCTCCGCCTCGACGCCGAGGTCGAGCAGGAGCAGCTCGCCGGGGGTCACCGGGCCGTCGCAGCGCACCCAGTGCAGGGTGGGCGCGTGCGGGCCGCCGCCGACGATGGAGGGGTAGCCGGGGCCGTTGCCGTAGGCGCGGGCGTACCGGTCGAAGGTGCCCTGGAGCCACCGCTCGCCGCGCCCGGCCACGGCGGCGGGGATCTCGCGGACGACGGCGGCGAACCCCTCGACGGTGCGGTCCACCGCCTCGCGCAGCTGCCCGACCTCCCAGTCGTCCTTGTACATGCGCAGCTCGGCCAGGACCCGGGCGGCCTCCTGGTCCTCGGTCACCTCCGTGGTCAGTTCGGCCAGCGGCCGGACCCGCACGCCCAGTGCCTTCGCCCAGTCGTCCAGGCCGGGGACGGCGCCCACCCACAGCTCGCCGTACCTGGAGTCGGTGAAGAACGCCGGGTCGCCGGGGCCGGCGGGCGGCGGCACGTAGAGGGTGGCCTCGGCGCCCTCCAGCACGACGACGGCGTTCTCGATCTGGCAGCCGGTCAGCCAGACGAAGTCGCTGCCGGCGCGGAAGTCGTAGGCCATGTCGTTGCTGCGGATCGGGGCCTGCCCCGCGGCCAGCACGACGGTCCGGCCGGGCAGCGTCTCGGCCAGCCGGGCCCGGTGGGCTGCGGCGGCCTCGGCCGCGCCGGGCACGACGCGCGGCGTGCGGTCGGCGGCGCCCCAGCCGGTGTTCATGTACGCGGCGAAAGCGGGGATCTCGGACAGTTTCGGGGGCCTGCCGTCACGCACGGATGATCACTCCTTCCATAGGGCTCAGTAATGTGTGGCATTGCACTGAACACTAGGACGGCGGGAAGCCGCCGCCAAGAGGTGACCAGAAAAATCCGCATATCGTGACAAAGGCTCGGCTACTCTGCGGGAGCCACGCGATCAACACGCACACGGAGCCCCCGCGGCGGAACGAGAGCGGCGGGACGAGAGACGGGAAGAACGATGACCTCTTGGATCCTCATCGTCGTCGGCGTACTGCTGGCCCTGGTCGGTGGGCTCTGGGCGCTCCAGGGACTGGGCGTGGTGGGCGGCAGCGTGATGACCGGCGACACCACCTGGGCGGTCATCGGGCCGGTGGTCCTGCTGGTGGGCGTCGCCGTCGTGGTGATCGGCCTGCGCCTGCGGCGTTCGCCGTCCCGCTGAGCGCGGCGGCGATCACGGAGGGTTCTGTCGCAAATGGCCTAGAATCCGACAGATGTCCCCCGCCTCCGCCCGGCTGGCCTGGCTGGACGCCCTGCGGGGGCCCGCCGCGCTGGCCGTCACCGCGCACCACGCGGGCTGGTCGTTCGTCCCCGCCGCGTGGGCGGTCGTGGACCGCAGGATCGACCTCGGCACGTGGGGCGTCTTCGTCTTCTTCCTGGTCAGCGGCTACATCATCCCGGCCTCCCTGGAACGGCGCGGCGACCTGCGCGCCTTCTGGACCGGGCGGGCCTTCCGCCTGCTGCCGCTGCTGCTCGCCGCCCTCGGCCTGGCGTTCCTGCTCGCCCTCGCGGGCCTGTTCCCGCTGGATCCGGGCCTCGGCGAACGTCCCGCGCCCCTGGTCGCGCTCGGCAACCTGACGATGTTGCAGGAGCTGCTCAACCTGCCGCCCGTCATCGGCGTGACCTGGACGCTGTCGTACGAGATGGCCTTCTACCTGATCAGCGTGGCGCTGTTCGCGACCGGCCAGTCCCGCAGGTCGGCGGGGATCGCCGTCGCCCTGGCGGCGCTGGCCGTGCCGGCGGGGCTGCTGCTGCCGGGCGCGTCGATCAACGGCGGGGCCGACCTGACCGCCGCGCTGCTCGCCCTCGCGGTCGTGGCGGCGATCGCGGTCACCGTCCTCGGGGACGGCCGGGCCCGTACGGCGGCCGCCGCGGCGGGCGGGCTGCTCGGGCTGGCGCTGGTGGTCCTGGGCAGCCGGGCCGGCACCTGGCAGGGCGTGATCATCCTGGCCGCCATGTTCGCCGGGACCGCGGTGCACCGCGCCGAGCAGGGCGTGATCTCCTGGCGGACCGCCGGGCTCGCCTGCCTGGCGGTGGTGGCCTGCGGCGTCCCCGCCAAGGACGACCCGGGATGGGCGCCCGCGCTCGTGCTCGCGTTCGCCGTGTTCGGGGTGGGGCTGGCGATGCGCCACAGGGCGTTCCCGCGCGTGCTGACCCGGCTCGGCGTGATCAGCTTCTCCGTCTACCTGCTGCATCCCCTGCTGCTGCGCCTGCTGCCGAACCTGGTGCTGTACTACCTGGTCCTGATCCCGCTGTGCCTGGTGACGTACCACGTCATCGAGGCCCCGGCCCAGCGGCTCGGCCGCCGGCTGAGCGGGTCGCGCGCCCCCGTCCGGAAGTAGGGACCGACGCCGCGGGCGGGCACCCCCCAGCCCCCGCCCGCGCGTCCGGTGCCGCGAGCGGGTCCCGCTCGCGGAGGTGGCCGCCGCCGTCAGGCGACCACGAGTGACTGCGCCCTGAACTCCCTTCCGGCCACGATCTCGGAGACGAACCCGTCGGGTCCGACGGGACGGTCGCCGATCAGCGTGACCCGGTGCAGCCTGCGCGGCACGTCGAGGTGGTCGAGGTCGGACGGGGCGAGGTGGGCGGTGGCGCGGTTGTCCCAGAAGGCGACGCTGCCGGGCTGCCAGCGGAACCGCACGGTGTACTCGGGCCGGGTGAGCTGCTCGTACAGCAGGTCGAGGATGCGGCGGCTCTCCACGGCCGACAGGCCCACGATGTGGTCGGTGAAGCCGGGATTGACGAACAACGCCCGCTCACCGGTCTCCGGATGCACCCGCACCACCGGGTGCACGGAGATCAGCAGGTTGTCGTTGATGCGCTTGACCAGCTTGCCGTCCTCGTCGGCGGCCTGGTAGCCGGCCAGGAAGCGGTGCTCGGCGCGCAGGCCGTCCACCAGGTCGCGCAGCGGCGCGGACAGGCCCTCGTACGCGGCCACCAGGTTCGTCCACTGCGTGTCGCCGCCGAACTCCGGCACGGTCTCGGCCCGCAGGATCGAGGCGGCGGGCGGGTTGACGGCGGCGGTGACGTCGGTGTGCCAGCCGGAGAAGTAGGAGTAGCGCCTCCTCTGGTAGAGCTCGCGGTAGTTGACGCCGTAACGCTTCTCGTACCGGCGGGGGTCGATGGTCAGGATCTGCGGGAACTCCTCGGGCGGCGCGTCCTCGTGCGGGTGGGCGTGGGTCAGCTCGCCGAACTGGCGGGCGAAGGCGATCTGCGCGGCGTGGTCGAGCTCCTGCCCGCGGAAGAACACGACTTTGTACGCGAGCAGCGCCTGGCGGATCTCCTCGACCACGGACGGGTCGAGCGGGTGGGCCAGATCGACGCCGGTGATCTCGGCGCCGATGTGCCCGGCGACGCGCCGGACGGTGAGCACGCTGGTGGGGGTCGACATGGTTCGGCCACTCCTCTGAGCTTCGGGGAAGATCTGGGGGAAGGACGCTCGGGCGTCCGAGGAGAGCGGGGACCCGGAGGTCACCGCACGGCACAGAGCGCGCTCGCCTGCCGCCGGAGGTCGACGTGGAGGCGGGCCACCAGAAGGCTCTTCACGCCTCTGATCCTGCGCGAAATTTCCCACAAAAGCAATAGGTAATACATGAAAGACGGTCAGCTCCGGCCAGGGCCGCCGTCCGTCACCGTGACCCGGCCCGAGTACGCCGAGGTGCCGTCCGGGTTGAGCTGGAGGATCGGGATCTCCTTGGTCTGGCGGGCGCCGCCCTCGACGATCCTGATCGGGCCGCTGGCGCCCTCGACCGTCACCGTGCCGCTGGTCAGCATGTTCGCCATGTCCTGCGGCGAGGGCACGTCCGGCTCCCGGGCGAACGCCTTGGCCGTCTCCAGGGCCACGAACATGGCGTCGTGGTGCATGATGGCCATGCCGTCGTCGAGGCTCTCGTGCGGGAACATGCGCCGGAAGCTGTCGGGGTCGTCGCCCTCGAACCTGGCCCGGATCGCCGTGAGCACCCCGCCGCCGGGCAGCGTGAGGCTCGCCGGGTGGGCCAGGGCCGTGTAGAAGAGCCGGATCCGGGTGTCCCCCCACATGCCGAGGTCGACCTTGCGGTTCATCTCGCTGGCGTCGTCGCCGGTGATCACGGTGACGCCGGGCCGGACGCACCGCTCGCGCTGGCTGAGCGCCTGCATCAGCGCGGGCAGCTGCTCGCTGCGCCCGGCGTACAGGACGGTGTTCGCGCCGGAGTTGCACACGCGCTCGGCGATGACGTCGAGCACGGTGCCGGAGAACCTGGTCGAGGAGTCGAACGACAGCTCCATCACGCGTTCCCGGCCGGCCAGCGAGCCGGCGTAGAACCGGGCGAGCGTCTTGACGTAGCTGTCGGCCGGGTTGAGGTCCTTGATCACGACCGCCTTGAGCCCGGGGTTGACCTTCCTGGCGTGCACCACCCCGGCCTGGGCCTGCTCGCTGTTCAGGGCCGCGACGCGGGCCAGCCCGGGGAAGCCGGTGAGCTCGTCGGAGGTGATGACCGCCGAGACCATCGCGTACCGGCTCGCGCTCAGGCTCGCGACCGTGCCGCGGGTCGCGCCGGTGCTGGCGCCCAGCCCGGTCACCGCCACGATGTGCTCCTCCGCGGTCCGGTCCCGGACGGCCTCGACCGTCGGCTCCCAGTCCTGCGGCCCGTCGCTGGCGACCAGCACCCGCACGTACGGCGGCGAGGACGGCTGCCGGTTGCGCCACACCTGCGCCAGATGGACGCCCTCCAGGCCGTGCCTGATGCTCTCCCGGTTCAGGGCGATGTCGGTGAGTGAGCCGGTCATCGGGAACATCGCGACGACGGTCACGTAGTCGTCCGGGTGCTCCTTCTCCACCGCGGCGTTCTCGGCGGCGATGAGGCTCATGACCGGGGCCAGGTCGGGGCCGAAGGCGTCGCCGTCGTCGGTGAGCCGCGACGTCCTGACGTAGAGCCCGAGGACGACGACGGCCGCCACGACGAGCACCCCCGCCAGCGCCCTGCGCAGGAGGAGGCGGTTGCGGCGGCCCGCCGCCCAGTTCGCACCGACCTCCGCCGGCGCCGGATCGCCCGCACCGGCCGTGCCGAGGTCGTCAGCGTCTTCGCTCATACCTGTCGGCCTCCCGTAACAAGATCGCCGGACTGGTGGTCGACCGCCTGGCCAGGTCCCGCAGCCCGCGCGCGACCTGCTCGGCCCGGCTCCCGGACGGGTCGAGCAGCGGGTCGAGCCAGAACCAGCGGTCCACGACCAGGGCCCTGACCACGGTGAGCCAGTCCCCGCGCTCGTGCGGGGCGGCGGTCGCCACCAAGGAGTCGTACAGCTCGTCCAGGGGCGTGACCAGCGGCAGCCGGTTGGGGGCGGTGGTCACCTCGTTGAAGCCGGCCAGCCATTCCGGCAACCGGCTGCGGCCGTCCTCGCGCACGTCGAGCCGGTCGAAGAGCCGGTGCAGGTGCTCGGCCACGTGGGTCAGACGGCCCTCGGGGTCGTCCCGGCGGACGCGGGCCAGGCGGTGGTGCAGGCTGCGCGGGGTCTCCTCGCCTCCGGGGCCGAGGTGGAAACGTTCCAGGTCCCGGTGCACGTCGTCCCAGCGGCCGGTGACGGCGAGCCGGTGCAGCAGCAGCCGCCGCAGCCATGGATGGATCACGGTGACCTGGTGGCCGCGCGCCCCCTCGTAGCGGCCGTGCGGGTCCCGTTCCTCCGGACGGCGGTCGAGCCAGAGCTGGTCGGCCAGCTCGTTGCGCAGGTTCGGCGTCCGGCCGGCCCGTTTGAGCAGGGCGCTCTCCGCGTCGTCCACGTTCCTGGCCGCCGCCCAGTCGGTCAGCTCGTCCAGGTGGGCCAGGTGCAGCCGGTCGGGCCAGCGCAGCAGGTCCTCGCGGCACACGACGGCGCGGAAGGCGTCGTCGTCCTGGGCGGCGGCGGCGAGCCTGCCCAGGCGCCGGGTCACGGCCGGATGGCCGCCGGTCAGCTCCCGGACGGCCGAGGCGTAGGCGCGCGACCGGTCGGCCTCCAGCGGCGGCATCAGCACGGGGTACCACCACGGCTGCTCCCGGGTGTCGTAGCCGGCCCGCCAGTCGCGGTAGCTCGCCTCCGCCAGCGTGGGCGGGTGGGCCGCGCCGGGCACGACCGTGCCGGGACGCGCCCACGACCCGCCCATCGGCAGCCATTCCTTCGACTCCGCCACCACCAGCAGCGGATCGGCGCCCTTGGCCGGGCCGAGCGCCCTGAGCAGCGCGCGGCCCGCCGCGGTCTCGGCCCCCTCCAGCAGCAGCAGGCAGCTGCGGGCGTGGCGGTGGCTCTTGGACCAGGAGTCGGTGAGGTCGGCCACGAGGGCCCGGCACAGGATCGCCCCGGCGGACCCGGACGGGTCGCCGCCGTGGCCGTCCCGCCGCCTGGCCAGGTCGATCACGTTGCCGTTGGCCATCTGGGCGGCCAGCCAGGTCCTGCCCTTGTCGTTGAGCAGCCTGACCACGCGGCGGCGCTGGCCCCGCGCGGCGTACTGGAGCACCGAGGTGAGCGCGGCCAGCGGCTCGGCACCCGGGATGCGGCCGAGCAGGTCGCGCAGCAGGGACAGGGCGTCGGACAGCCGCTCGGGGTCGCCGCCGTCCACGAGGTCGTCCAGTTCGCCGGCCAGCTCGTTGTCGGAGCGGTCCCGCGGGTCCAGGGCCAGCACGTGCAGCGCGAAGACCACCCGGGGCAGCCGGACGCTGGAGGTCTCCATCAGGTCGTGGGCGATGCGCTCGACGGTCTTGACCACTGGCGCGTCGCGCAGCCCCGGCAGCCGGAAGTCCACCCGCACCCGGGGCGACTCGGGCCTGGTGACGCTCCTCCAGACGCGGGTGAGGCACACCTCGCGGTCGGTGCCGTCGGGGCCGAGCAGCACGATGACCGGGAGCCGGTCGCCGCTCCCGAGCGGGAGGCACTCCTTCGTCACCAGGCGAAGGTGAGCGTCGTTGAACGAATCCGCCATCGCAGCAACCTGCCGGGTCGTCGTCAGCTGGTGCGTGCCCGAGTGAGCATCGCCCCGCGGACGCTCGTTTCCATCATAGAAACGAAACATCGGACGACGCGGAAAAATCCGGAGGAATCCGGAGCCTCCGGCCTTGGCCGGAGGCTCCGGCCCGGGTCAGGGGTGCGGGCGCTCGTCCACCACCTGCAGCACCTTCCCGGTACGCGGGTGCGTCACCAGCTCCGACGGCCGCACCCATTCGACGGTCAGCGGGTGCACCAGGCCCTCGGCGACGGACTTCGGGTAGAGCGGCTTGGCCGCGTACACGGCGTCCACGAGGCGCTGGGTCAGGCCGGGCGGCGGCTCCTGCGCGCAGGCCAGCCGGAGCAGCAGGCCGTCCTTGCCGTCCCAGCGGCGCTGGACCATCTGCATCGCCGACATCGCCCGGTCCGGGTCGGCGGCGACCAGCACGGCCCGGACGGCCTCGCTGGACATCGCCACCGTCTCCACCCTGGCCCCCTCGGACGTCCTGCCGACCAGCCGGAAGGCCCGGCATTCTGCGTCGGTCCACTCGCCGAGGTCGCCGACCGGGTAGCGGATGACCGGCATCAGCGTCCTGAACAGGTTGGTGACGACCACCCGCCCGCGCACGCCGGGCGTGGTGACCGGGTCGCCGGTCACCTCGTCGATCAGCTCCACCAGGGTGCGGTCGGGGAACGCCTCGTGCACCCGCACGTCCGCGCCCGCCACGGGGCCGCCGATCAGCCCGGCGTCCACGGAGGCGTAGCCGAGCGAGGCGATCGCCGCGCCGGGGAAGGCCTTGGCCAGCTGCGGACGCAGGTCGTCGAAGAGCAGGTCGCCGGCGAACAGCAGCAGCTCCACGGTGTCCGCGCTGCGCCCGCGCGCGATCACCGCCTCGGCCACCTTGCCGAGCTTCATCGGCGGCCCCGCCAGCACGTGCACGCCGAACAGCTCGATCAGGTCGGCGATGTAGCCGTCCTCGGCGTGGCAGGCGATGGGCAGGCGCACGTTCTCCACGGGGGCGTTGTGCAGGGCGTGCTCGATGTAGAGGAAGCCGCCGTACATCTCGCCGGCGGAGAACAGGTTCGCCACCCGGTGGCCGGGCCGCAGGCCCGCCCGCACCATGCCGGCGCCGAACGCGGTCACCGAGTCGGCGTGCTCGGCGCGCGTCCAGGGGGAGAACTTGGGCGCTCCGGTGGTGCCGCCGGAGGCGTAGACGCCGGCGTCGGTCAGGGGGCCGGTCAGCAGCCTGTTGTCCGGATAGGTGTTGGCGGCCCAGAAGGCGTTCTGGTCGATGATCGGCAGCGCGGTGAGGTCGTCCACGCCGTCGGGCAGGTCGCGGTAGAGCTCGGCGTAGAACGGCGAGTGCCGCCGAGCGAAGTCGATCAGGTCACGCAGGGATTTGGCGGGCATGGGTCACTCCTTGGTCGTCGATGCTCAGATCCGGCTGTGAGCGAGGCTCGGGACCCGCGCCAGCACCCGGCGGCGGTAGAACCACCAGTTGGTGGCCAGGAAGACGGCGTAGGCGCCGATGAACACTTGGAGGGCGGGCGCGACGGAACCCGACCCGGCCAGCGAGACGGCGAAGCCCCGGGGGATGAGGAACCCGCCGAACGCGCCGACCGCGGAGGCGATGCCGATGGCCGCCGCGGCCTCGCGCCTGGCCCGCAGCCGCGCGTCCGGCGACCCGTGCCGGGCCTGCGCGGTGAAGATGGCCGGGATCATCCGGTACGTGGACCCGTTCCCCGCCCCCGAGGCGACGAACAGCAGCAGGAACGCGCCCAGGAAGAGCGGGAAGCTGTGCCGTCCGAGCGCGGCCAGCGCGGCCACCGCCCCGGCGGCCATGGCGACGAACGACCACGAGGTGACCCTGGCGCCGCCGTGCCGGTCGGCCAGCCAGCCGCCGACCGGCCGCGCCAGCGACCCGGCCAGCGGCCCGAGGAAGGCCAGGTACGGCGAGGCGGACTCGGCGAACGCCGACCGGGCGACCAGCGGGAACGCCGCCGAGTAACCGATGAACGAGCCGAAGGTGCCGATGTACAGGAAGGACATGACCCAGGTGTGCGGACGCAGGAACGCCCTGCCCTGGGTGCCGAAGCCGGTCCTGGCGACGGCCAGGTTGTCCATGAACAGGTACGCGCACAGCGCGGCGGCCACGACCAGCGGCATCCACACCAGCCCGGCGTACGCCAGGCCACCCGCCGCCACCAGCGGGATCAGCAGTTGCACGACCGCCACGCCCAGGTTCCCGCCGGCCGCGTTCACGCCGAGCGCGAACCCCTTGCGCCGCTCCGGGTAGAAGTAGGAGACGTTGGCCATGGAGGAGGCGAAGTTGCCGCCGCCGAGCCCGGCCGTGGCCGCGGCGGCCAGGAACATCCAGTAGGGCCTGGCCGGATCGGTGACCAGCCAGGCCAGCAGCCCCGTCGGCGCCAGGAGCAGCAGGGCGCTGGCCACGTTCCAGTTGCGCCCGCCGAAGGCCGAGACGGCGAAGGTGTAGGGCAGCCGCAGCGTGCTGCCGACCAGGTTCGGCACCGCGACCAGCCAGAAGAGCTGGTCGACGGTGAACGGGAAGCCCGCCTTCGGCAGCAGGACGACGACGGCGCTCCAGAGCAGCCACACCGCGAAGCCGAGATGCTCGACGAAGATGGAGAAGATCAGGTTCCTGGTGGCGACGCGGCGTCCGACGGCCGCCCAGAACCCCGGGTCCTCGGGTTCCCAGTGCTCGATCCAGCGTCCGGTCCGCCGGTTCATGAGGTTCTCCCTTCGCTGGTGGGACGGCCGGCGACCACGACGCCGTGGCCGCGGAACTCTGCGACGATCTCGCCGGCCGGGCGGCGTACGGTGACGTCGTAGACGCCGTGCCTGCCGTGCCTGGCCCGTTCGGTGGCCTCGGCCACCAGCACGTCGCCCGCCGCGGCCGGGCGCAGGAACGTCACCTGGGCGCTGTGGGCCAGCATGACCGGGCCGCGGCTGTTGCAGGCGTGGTCGAAGGCGGCGTCGGCGAGCAGGAACAGGTAGCCGCCGTGGGCGACGCCGTGCCCGTTCACCATGTCCTCGGTGACGCGCATGCGCAGCCGGGCCCGCCCGGCGGCGGCCTCCTCCAGGGCGATGCCGAGCGCCCGGCAGGCCGGGTCGGGGCCGGTCATGGGGCGCCGCCGATCCAGGATTCGGCCATCTCCTGGACGGCCGAGCCGTCGGGGTCGGCGAGCTTGCCGGCCACGTACCGCGACACCCAGGGGCCGGTCGGGATGCGGAAGGGCGGGTCGGCGGCGGTCAGCGCGTCCACGATCACGTCGGCCACCTGCCAGGAGGTCTGGCCGGCGCCCTCCCAGCCGGGGCCGCGCACCCAGTCGAGGTAGGCGTCGAAGGTGGGGGCGTACGGGCCGGAGGCGGCCCGGATCGTCTTCCGGTTGATGTCCGGAAAAATCCCGAACCGGGTGTCGGAGACGAAGCCGGGCACGACCACGCTCACCCGTACGCCGTGCGCGGCCGCGACCGGCGCCAGGCTCTCCATGAACCCCTCGACCGCCGCCTTCGCCGCCGCGTACGCCTCGTTGAACGGCTGGCCCACGACGCCGTGCACGCTGCCGACCGTCACCAGACGCCCTCCGGCGGCCCGCAGCAGCGGCATCGCCACCCGGCTGACCTCGATCACCCCGAAGAAGTTGACCTCGAAGTTGGCGCGCAGCGCCTCCGGCGTGGACATCTCCATCGTCGGGTCGAAGTTCGACACGCCCGCGTTGTTGACCAGCGCGTCCAGCCCTCCGTACGTCTCCCGCACGCCCTTCACGCACGCCCGCGCCGAGGCGGGGTCGGTGACGTCGAGGTGGCGGACGTCCAGGGTGACGCCGGCCCGGTCGGCCGCCGCGCGCAGGTCGCCGTCCCGGCCGGGGTCGCGCATGGTGGCCACCACCGTCATCCCGGCCCGCGCGGCGGTCACCGCCGTGGCCAGCCCGATCCCCGACGAGGTCCCGGTGATCAGCACAGTCGTCATGACGCGCTCCCCGCCAGGTGGGCCCGCGGCTCGGCCCGGTCCATGAGGGCCTGGATCCCCGAGGCGGGCAGGAACGAGAACGCGGCCAGCAGCGTGCCGCCGGCCATGACGGCCTGCGCCGCGCCGAGCACGCCCAGCGCAGGCGTCAGCAGGGTGACCGCCGACCCGCCCGCGAGCGCGGCCAGCGGGATCACCCCCCAGGTCGCCGTGCGGAACGCGGCGTGCATGACGCCCTGGTTCTCGGCGGCCATCCGCGACTGCCGGATCGGCGCGCTGCACACGTTGATGCACGACATGAAGAAGCCGTAGCAGCCGAACGTCACGCCGATCACCGGCGCGGCGGGCAGCGCGGGCGCGGCCAGCACGCCGAGGCCGACCAGGCAGTGCAGCAGCAGCGCCCAGGCCATGGTCCGGCCGAGGCCGAGCCGGTCGCTGATCCTCGGGGCGGCCAGCGCGCCGAGCACCGCGCCCACGGCCGCCGCCGACATCGCCGCGCCGAACACGCCCACCGAGACGCCGAGCCCCTGGTAGGCCAGCACCGGCAGGACCGTGACGAAGACCGGCCCGCCCGAGTTGAGCACCACCGCGGCCAGCACCACCCGGCGCAGCACCGGGTCGGCCCAGTTCAGCCGGAAGCCGAGCATCAGCCGCGAGCGCACCGGCACCCGCTCCCCGGTCGTGACGCCCCACGGCTTCATGGCCCGCAGGCACGCCGCCGAGACCAGGTAGGTGGCCGCGTCCACGAGCAGCGAGGCGACGCCGAGCAGGTGGTACAGGCCCGCCGCGATCGACGGCCCGGCCACCTCCGACACCGTGCTGCTGCCCTCCAGCCGCGAGTACGCCCGCACCAGCCGGTCCTGCGGCACGGTCGTGGGCACGGCGACGAGGTAGCCGATGTTGAAGAAGATCGTCGCGCCGCTGATCAGCGCCACGCACACGAACAACACCGGCGTCGAGAGCATCCCGAACCAGTACGCGACCGGGATGACCCCCACCGCCACCAGCCGGACGAGGTCGCACACGACCATGGTCAGCCGCTTGTCCCACCGGTCCACGAGCACCCCGGCGATCGGCCCCAGCAGCGGGATGCCGAGGTACTGGGCCATGGCCACGATGCCGACCTCCAGCGCGGAGGCGTGCAACACGAAGATCATCAACGTCGGGACGACGAACACGGTGATCCGGTCGCCGAGCAGGCTCACCGTCTGGCCGCTCCAGTAGAGGCCGAACTCCCTGCCGAGCGACCCCGGCATCCTCACTGCTCCTCCCGCACGACGAAGGAGGAGGTCTTGCCGGTGCGGTCGTTGCCGATCAGCGCGTCGACCGTCCGCACCCGGAAGGAGCCGGGGTCGTGCTGGAAGGCCGTGCTGAGGGTGAAGGTGCCGGCCAGGAGGTCGCGGCGCAGCCGTTCGGGCAGGTCGGGCGGGGTCGCGGGGCCGGTCAGCAGCAGCACGTCCACGCCGGAGACCCGGCCCTGCCGCTCGGTGACCAGGACCTGGGCGCGCAGCACGCCGGGCTCGCGTTCGGCCTGGGCGACGACGTCGTCCACGTGCAGGCCGAGGCCGCGCACCTGGACGACCGAGTCGCGACGGCCCAGGATGCGCAGCGCCCGGCCGTCCCGGCCGCACGGGCAGGAGACGAGGCGGCCGGCGTCGCCGGTGCGGTAGCGCAGCACCGGGTTGAGCATGTCGGGGTTGAGCGTGGTGAAGTCCAGCAGCTCGTCGGCGTCGCTGTGCACGAGCTGGTCGGGCAGCGGGTGGAAGACGTCGGCCGGGCAGTCCGGGGTGTTGGTGGCGGCGACCCAGGTCTCGGTGCTGCCGAACATGCCCCAGCGGCGGGCGTCCGGGGCGACCTCGGCCAGGTCCTCGTCGAGCTGGGGATGCCACGCCTCACCCAGCCAGAGCACCTTGCGCAGCGCGGGCAGGCGCAGGCCGGCCGCCCGCGCGTGGGCGAACCACAGCCGCAGCACGCTGGGCGTGCCGCCGAACGCGGTCACCTTACGGTCGGCGAAGAAGCCCAGCCAGTCGCCGTACTCCTCCTTGCCGACCGAGCCCAGGGCGATGACCCGGCAGCCGGACAGGTCGGCGAGGGCGGCGGCCAGGAAGTGGGCGCCCCACATGCGGCCGGCGCCCCAGGCGTTGACGAAGACGTCGTCCGGTTCCAGGGGCTGCCAATGGCGGTGCACGCCCTCCATGTAGAAGCCGGTGGGGGCGTAGCCGACCTTGGGCGCGCCGGTGCTGCCGCCGCTCTGGAACAGCCAGGTCGCGCCCTGCCCGGCCTTGGGCTCCAGGTGCGCGAGCGCAACGTTGAGGTCGTCCTTGACCAGCGGCGGCAGGGCGGCCAGGTCCTCCAGCGTGAGCACCTTCTCGTGGCCCTCGTAGCGCGGCGCGAGCGCGGGCACGCTCCTCAGCCGCTCCAGCGAGCGCCTCGGGACGCGCAGCAGCGGCTCGGCCGCCGCGGACGTCAGCGAGAACGATTCGGTCATGGGGGTCACCAGCTCTCGGGTTCGTGCGAAAGGCGGTCTTGCGGAAGGCGGTCTTGCGGAAGGCGGTCTTTGAGGAAGCGGGCGTGGCCGTCGCGGTAGGCCGTCCAGCGGGCGCGGGTGACGTCGCGCTGGAGGGTACGGGCGGGGTCGCCGAGGTCGGGCGCGATCACGCCGTCGGGCTCCAGCTCGGAGAACCAGTAGCGCTCGCCGTCGTGCAGGAAGTCGACGCAGAAGAACGGGATGGGCAGCCGCTCGTAGAAGTACGCCGTGGCCGCCGCCAGCTCGGGCGGCACGGGCGGGAACTCCATCGTGCCGCCCCTGCTGGCGTTGGCGACCGGCGAGCCCGGCTCCGGGATGCGCTTCATGACCGCGTACGGCTCGCCGTCCACGACGTAGACGCGGTAGTCCACGGTGCCGTCGCCCAGGTAGGGCTGGACGACGAGCGTGGTGTCGCCGCCCTGGGCGAGGCTGGCCAGGCCGCGCAGCTCCTCGGAGTCGCGGGCCAGGTTCACCCCGCCGCCGCCGCACCACCCGGACGGCTTGACCAGGGCCGGGTAGGTGAGGCCGGCGATGGCGGCCTCGTACAGGTGCTTGCTGGTGTCCCGGCCGGTGCCGATGCGCAGGGTCGGGATCGGCGGCACGGGCGAGTCGCTCAGCCGCAGGACGGTGGCCAGCTTGTCGTTGGCCACGGGCGACAGGGACGGCGGGAACGGCAGGTAGAAGCCGGCCTCCTCCAGCACGGCGTAGAGGGCGTACTGGTTGAAGACGTCCATGGACTGGTAGGGCAGGGAGTACAGGGCGGTGATGAAGAGCGTGTCCTCGGGGGTGACGGGCTCGTCGTCCACGAAGACGCGGGGCCTGCCGGGCTCCAGCGCGTCCACGGTGACCGAGTCCGGGGAGTTCCTGGTCCAGCGCAGGCCGAGCTCGGCGGCGACGTCCTCGTACAGGTCCCAGAAGAACGGGTGCCACATCGCGGTGGCCCTGGTGGACTCCCGGTCGGGGAAGATCCAGCACAAACGGCGCAACGGGGTCATGACTCTCCCTTCTGGCTCGCCCACCAGCGGCGGCCGGGCTCGGGCAGGGTGTCGATCGGGTCGTAGAAGGGGAAGCGGCGCTCCGGGCCGGGCGGCTCCAGCCCGATCCCGTGGCTCCTGGTCCAGTACGAGACGCCGCGTTCCCGGTCGTAGGCGGCGGCCTGGTGCACCCAGCGTTTGCCGACGTAGGGCACGTCGCACACGATCCGGGGCGTGGCGTAGCCGGGCAGGTGGCCCATGATGGCCTCCTGGAGGTGCCGCGCCTGGTGCAGCGGGGTGCGCCAGTGCTCGGCGTTGGGGATCAGGTCGCAGACGTAGAAGTAGTAGGGCAGGATGCCGGCCTCGCCGTGCAGGGCGAAGCACAGGTCGAGCAGGTCGTGCGGGGTGGCGTTCACGCCGCGCATGAGCACCCCTTGGTTGCGCACGTCCCGCACGCCGGCCGCGAGCAGGGCGCCGGCCGCCTCGGCGACCAGCGGCGTCACCGAGCGGGCGTGGTTGGCGTGGGTGTGCACGGCCAGGTTCACCCCGCGGGCCCTCGCGACGGCGGCTACCCGGCCCACGCCCTCGACCACGGCCGGCTGGAGCCAGTGCTGCGGCAGCCCGACCAGCGCCTTGGTGGCCAGCCGGATGTCGCGTACGGACTCCAGCTCCAGCAGTCGCAGCAGGAACGCCTCCAGCCGCGGCCACGGCATGTTCGCCAGGTCGCCGCCGGAGACCACCACGTCCCGGACGGCGGGCGTGCGCTTGAGGTAGTCCAGCATCAGCTCCTGCCGGTCCACCGGCCTGAGCGTGAGCCTGGCCTTGACGACCTGCGGGGTGGAGGTGCCGACCAGGTCCATCCGGGTGCAGTGGCCGCAGTACTGCGGGCACGTGGCCAGCAGCTCGGCCAGCACCTTCGTCGGGTAGCGGTGGGTCAGGCCCTCCACCGCCCACATCTCGGCCTCGTGCAGCGAGTCCCGCTGGGCCCGCGGATGGCTGGGCCAGACCGGGTGCCGGTCGGAGGCGACCGGCAGCAGGTAGCGGCGGACCGGGTTGGCCAGGAACGCCGCCGTGAACGCGGCCGGATCGCCGGCCTCGTCCGGCGCCATGACGTTGAGGAGCTGGGGCGTGACCAGGATGGACATGGTGGCGAACCGGGCCACGTCGGCGGCCAGGTCGGCGAGGAAGGCGTCCTGGAGCAGGTCGCCGGTCACGGCGCGGAGCTGTGCCGCGTTGCGCACGCAGTGGGCGCGCTGCCACTGGGCGTCGCGCCACTGCGCCTCGGTGACCCGGCGCCACCCCGGCAGCCGCCGCCAGTCGGGCTCGGCGAGCGCCCGCCGCGCGTACACGTAGGGGCGGCCGGCGGCCCCGGACCCCGCGGCCCCGGACCCCGCAGCCCCGGACCGGGCGGTCTCGACGTCGGCGGCGGGGCGGCGGGACCTGTCGTCGTTCGGGCTCATCCGGCGAACAGCGCCGCGTGCCGGGTGCGCAGCTCGCGCTTGAGCACCTTGCCTGTGGGGCCGAGCGGGTAGTCCTGCTCGGTGCGCGCCAGGATCACGGCGGCCAGCGTGGCCAGGCCCGCGTCGGCCAGCGCCTTGTTGGCCTTCTCCCTGATCTCCTCGGCGGTGACCGCGGCGGCCTCGGCCTGCGGCCGTACGACGGCGATCGGCACCTGCCCCTCGGGCCCCGGCACGCCGACGACCGAGCAGTCCTGGACGAGGTCCGCGCAGTCGGCGATGAGGACCTCCTCGACGGGCAGGCTGTAGACCGGCCCGGCGGCGGTGTCGATCACGTCCACGGTGCGGTCGAGGTGGTAGAAGTCGCCCTCGGCGTCCCGGCGGGCGACGTCGCCGGTCAGCCAGTAGCCGTTGAGCTCGAAGCTGCCGGTCAGCCTGGCGTCGTTCCAGTAGCCGGGGGTGCGCGACGGGGTGATCACGCCCAGCAGGCCGACCTCGCCGTCGGGCAGCTCTCGCCCGTTCTCGTCGAGCACGGCGGCCTTGATCACCGCGTCCTGGGGCTTGCCCACGCAGCGGTCGGCGCGCGGCGTCTCGGGGGAGGTGACCTGGCCGAACAGCGCCATGCCCATCTCCGAGGAGCCGAGGCCGTCCACGAACTGGGAGCCGGGCAGCGGCTCGCCGGCGGCCTCGCCGCGCGGCAGCAGCCACGACCTGATCAGCCCCGCGGGCCGCTCGCCGAGCTGGACGAGCCGCCGGATGTGGCCGTAGTGGGCGCTGTCGCCGGTGTTGAACCAGGAGTGCACCCTGGCCGCGCCCCTGACCGGCAGCTCGCCGGTGGCCAGCTCGACGAACGTGCGCGGGAACGAGGCCACCATGGTCGGCTGGAACGCCTCCATGACCGGCTCCACCCCGGCCCGCCGCCAGTCCGACATGATCACGGTCGGCAGCCCGAGCAGCACCGCGGTGAGGAAGTAGCTGAGCCCGCCCGCGTGCGTGTGCGGCATGAGCGACATCAGCCGGTCGTACGGCTCCGCCGGGAAACGCACCATCCGGAGCTGCTTGCCGTCCCAGAAGCTGCGATGTCCGAGGATGGTGGACTTGGGGGTGCCGGTGGTGCCGGAGGAGTGGATGAGCGCCACCACGTCGTCCGGCTCGTGCCGGTACGGGTACTGCTGCGGCAGCCCGCCCGACGCCGCGTCGTGGGCCCGCACCTCGGACGCCAGGGCGACGAATCGGGGCCGGGCCCGCGGCGTGTTGCGGTAGGCGAGCTGCAGCCGGGTCGTGTCGTCGGCGACCACGCCCACCACGCCGACGTGCTCCAGGTAGCCGGCCATGACGTCGGCCCGCATGGCGTCGTTGACCATCGCCGGGATGGCGCCGAGCGCGGTGAGCGCCAGGAAGTGCAGCAGCGGCTCCAGGCCCTCGGCGACGACGACACCCACGGGCTCGCCGGGCCGCACGCCGTTGGCGTGGTACCAGGTGGCGTACCGGTCGCGCAGGGCCGCGAGGTCGGTCAGGCTGTGGCCGCGTAAGACGACCTGGCCGCGGTGGTCGGTGTGGTGGCTGTGGACGAACGGCACCGACCGGTTGGGGTTGGCCGCGAGCGCGTGGTCGAGGAAGTTGCCCGCGCCGAGGCCGGGCTCGGTCATGAAGCCCTGCCGTACGGCCAGGGGGGCGATCGGGGTCCGGTCAGTCATGGTTGTGCCTCCAGGTCGCGTCGATCTCCGCGGCCACCCGGTGTCCTGAGCGGATGGCGCCTTCCATCAGGCCGAAGAACTCGGTGCTCGTCTCGGTGCCGGCCCAGTGCACCCGCTGGTGGGGGTCGTCAGCCGCGGGCCGAGCCGCAGCCAGTCGCCCGGCCCGAACAGCGCCGCGTAGCAGCCCCGGCTGTGCCGCTCGCCGAGCCAGTCGGTCACGTGGCAGGCGTCCGGGGCGGGCAGCCCGGGGAACAGCCGCGCGACCTGGGCCCGCGCCTGACCGGCCTGCTCGTCCGGGGGCAGCGCGGCGAACGCCTTGGCCTGCGCGCCGGTCACGAACCCGGTCAGCACGCCCGCCGAGCCATTGGCGGGCGAGTCGTCCACGGTGGACAGCAGGGGGCCGTCCGCGCTGACCGACCATCCCGAAAGGCCCTGCTCGCGCCAGAGCGGCGCGGGGTAGACCAGGTGCACCTTCACCGCGCAGCCGGGCGCCGTGCCTGGGCCCGACCGCGGCGCGGGCAGGCCCGGCCGGAACTCCACGGCGTCGGCCAGCACCGGCGGCACGGCGACCACCACCGCGTCCGCCCTGGTGACGCCGGTCACGGTGACGACGTCCACGCCGGTCGCGTCCTGGTGGACCGCGCGCACCGGCTCGCCCAGGCGCACCCGGTCGCCGAGCCGGGCGGCCAGGCGCAGGCACACCTGGTGGGCGCCGCCGTCGATCCGGTCCTCCTGCGCGCCGCCCGCGAAGGCGTTCAGGTAGCGCAGGCCGCCGCCCGAGCGCAGGTAGAAGGCCAGATGCAGGACGGACACGTCCGCCGGGTCCGCGGCCATCATCTCGCCGGCGAACAGCGGGAAGAACAGCCGCGCGTCCGGATGCGTCAGGTGCTCGGCGGCCCAGTCCGCCGCCGTGGTGGCGTCCAGGCGGGCGGCGTCCGGCGACAGCCAGGGTGCCTCGGGGCGGACGGCGGCGGCCAGCTCCTCCAGCGCGTCGAACAGGCCGCCCAGCGCGACCGCCGACAGGGGCGGGAACCGGCCGGTCCCGGGCTCGCCGCCGAGCGCGAACCTGGCCGCGCCGCCCACGGTGGCCGGGGTGGTCTTCAGGTCCAGCTCGGCCAGCAGGGTCGTCAGCGCGGTGTGCCGCTCCCCCAGGTACGCCGCGCCCGCGTCGGCCCAGCCGCCGGGGGCGACCTCGATGCCGTGCGTACGCCCGCCGACGCGGTCCCTGGCCTCGATCACGGTGACCTCGGCGCCGGTCGCGGCCAGGTCGGCGGCGGCGGTGAGCCCCGCGAGGCCCGCTCCCACGACGACGACCCTCATGCCAGGCTCGCGATCTTCTTGGCCAGCGCGGCCGGGGTGGGCGCGTCGAGGAAGTCGTCGAAGTCCAGCTCGGCGCCGCAGTCGCGGGCGATCGCGCTGAGGACGCGGGTGGCGAGCAGCGAATCCCCACCCAAGACGAAAAAGTCGGAATCATCCGTTATTTCGGGGTTTTCCAGTACCCGCCGGAAGATGTCAGAGACGGCGGTGACGTCCACGTGCATGATCTCCTTCAGTTGGTGGTGTAGCGCCGGTGCGAACCGGCGCGGTCGACCTTTCCGCTGGTGGTGTAGGCCAGTTCGGGCACAACGGTGATCCGGCTGGGCACCAGGTGGCCCGGCACCCGGTCCCGCAGGTAGTCCCGGACCTCGGCGGCCAAGCCGTCCCCGGCGTCCCGGCCGGGCTGCGGGCTGGGCACGACGTACGCGGCGAGGGTGGTGTGATCGGCGATCGTGACGCCCGCCACCGCCACCGCGCCCACGCCCGGATGGCCGGCGATGTGCGCCTCGACCTCGGCCGGGTCCACCCGGATGCCCCGGATCTTGAGCTCGTGGTCGAGCCGTCCCTCGTGGACGAGCGCCCCGCCGCCGGTCACGGTGACCCGGTCCCCGGTGCGGAAGAACCGCCCGGCGCCCGGCTCGGGGGTGACGAAGCGGGCGGCGGTCGCCTCCGGCAGGCCCAGGTAGCCCAGCGCCAGGGCCGGTCCGCCGACCAGCAACTCGCCCTCCGCGCTCACCCGCTGCTCGACGTGCGCAAGCGCCCACCCGATCGGCACCCGCTCCCCCGCCGCCGAAGCCCGCTCCCCCGCGACCCCGCCGGCCATCGGGCCGTGCAGGTCGATCGCGTGCGTGATGAGCGTGGTCTCCGTGCACCCGTAGGTGTTGAGCAGGCGGACGCCGCCGGTGTCCAGGGCCCGCCAGTCCGCCAGGCGCGACGGGCTGACCGCCTCGCCGCCGATGATCACCAGCCGGACGCACGGGGGCAGCGCGGCCCCCTCGTCGGCCAGGTGCCGTACCAGCTCGTGCCAGAACGCCGTGGGCAGGTCCAGCACGCTGATCCGCTCGTCGGCGACCGCGCGCAACATCCGGCGGAACGAGCCCGAGTGCGCGCCGTCGTGGAAGACCAGCGCCGCCCCGCCGGTCAGGGCGGGCAGGATCTCCTCCAGGCAGGTGTCCCAGTTCAGCGAGGCGAACTGGAGCACCCGGTCGGCCGGGGTGATGCCGAACAGCTCGCGCAGCGCCCCGGTCACGACGGAGATCGCCCGCCTGGGCGTCACCACGGGCTTGGGCGCGCCGGTCGAACCGGAGGTGAACAGGACGTACGCGGGCGCGTCCCCCGCGACGGCCGGGAGCTCGCCCGCCGGGCCGCCGTCGGGGTCGCCGTGATCGGGCGGCTCGATCACCCGCACGCCGTCCGGGCCCCATGCGTCCGGTCCGGACGCGACCAGCGTGCGGCAGCCGGCCGCCGCCAGCATCGCCTGCCGGCGGGCCCGCGGGTGCGCCGGGTCGACGGGCACGTACACGCCGCCCGCCGCCAGCGTGCCGAGCAGCGCGGCCACGGTCCCCGGCGTGCGGGACGCCGGCACGGCCACCGCCCCGGGATCGGGCCCGAGCCGCCGGGCCGTCGCGCGGACCCACGCGGCCAGCTCGGCGTAGGTGACGGTGCGACCGTCGTGGACCAGGGCCGGACGGCCGGGATGGCGCCCGGCCGTGCGGGCGAACTCCTGGAGAACGTCGTGGTGCGGTTCGGACAACGCTGCCTCTTCCCCGGGTGACGCGACGGGGCCGGCCGCGCGTCCGCGCGTCTGTCAGCCCGTGTCAAGCGAATGTGGAGCGAACCCAAGCGAGATCGCGTTCAGAGTGCAGCAGGGCGCTGCACGGGGGCTTGATGGCGTCAGGATTTCGGCTGTACTGCCTGTCATGTCTCCTGTATGGCGGCCTGCGACGTGGCAAAGGGGAAATGCGATATGTCAGACGAAACAGCACGGGCGGGTCTGGCGGACGTACTGAAGATCGGGCTCCTGGGGGCGGTGCGGGCATGGCGGGGGCGCCAGGAGATCCCGCTCGGGCCGCCCCGGCAGCGCGCGGCGCTGGCCCTGCTCGCGCTGGACGCGGGCCGGCTCGTCTCGGTGAACCGGCTGATCGAGGGCCTGTGGGGCGAGCGTCCGCCGGCCGGGGCGCGCAACCTGGTGCAGGGGTACGTCTCCCGGCTGCGTCCCCTCCTGGCGGCGGCCGGCGTCACCATCGCCTACCGCCCGCGCGGCTACCAGCTCGGGCTGGACCCCGGGCAGGTGGACGTGCACGAGTTCCGCGCGGCGGTCATCCGGGCGCGCGCCGGGGAGACGGCCGAGCGGCAGGCCACCGGGCTGCGCCGCGCCCTGACCCTGTGGCGCGGCGAGCCGCTGACCGGCGTCTCCGGCGGCGAGCTGCTGGACCGGCTGCGCGACGCGCTCGCCGAGGAACGCCTCGGAGCCGTCGAGGAGTGCCTGGACGCCGAGGTCCGGGCGGGCCGCGCGGCCGTGCTGGTCCCCGAGCTGATCGCGCTGGTCGCCGAGCACCCGTTCCGCGAGGGGCTGGTCGGCCTGCTCATGCTGGCGCTGTGCCGGGCCGGCCGCCGCGTGGACGCGCTGGAGCGGTACGAGCGCACCCGCCGCCGCCTCACCGAGGAACTGGGCCTCGACCCCGGCCCCGAGCTGCGGCAACTGCACCAGCGCATCCTGCGCGGGAACGTTCCGCCGATCAGGCGGGCCGATTCCCGGGAAACGGTGACGCCCGCGCAACTGCCGCCCGGCCCCGGCCAGTTCACCGGCCGGACGGCCGAGCTCCGGCTGCTCGACCCGCTCGCGGACGGCGGCGACCCGGCCGGCGGCGGGACGGCGATCTCGGTGCTGACCGGCGCGGGCGGATCGGGCAAGACGGCCCTGGCCCTGCACTGGGCCCACCGCAACCGCCACCGCTTCCCCGACGGCCAGCTCTACGTGGACCTGCGCGGGCACTCGGCCGAGCGGCCGCTGCTGCCGATCGAGGCGCTCGGCCGGTTCCTGCGCGGGCTGGGCCTGCCCGCCGAGCGCGTGCCCGGCACGGTGGAGGAGGCCAGCGCGGCCTACCGCAGCCTGCTGGCCGACCGGCGGGTGCTGGTGGTGCTGGACAACGCCGGCAGCGAGGAGCAGGTCCGCCCGCTGCTGCCGGGCGGACGGCGCTGCGCCACCGTGATCACCAGCAGGGACCGCCTGGACGGCCTGGTCGCCCGGGACGGCGCGATCCCCGTCCCGCTCGGCGTGTTGTCCACCGGCGAGGCGGTCACGCTGTTCGGCGGGATCCTCGGCGGCGAGCGGCTGGCCGCCGAGCGGGACGCGGCGCTCGACCTGGCCAGGGCGTGCGGCCGGTTGCCGCTGGCGCTGCGCATCGCCGCCGCGGGCATCCTCGGGCGGCCGGGCGGGGACGCCGTCGGCGACATCGCCGGTCAGGTGCGCCGGCTCACCGGCACCCGATTATCGGCCCTGGCGGTCACCGGAGATCCGCACGCGGCCGTGCGCGGCGCGTTCGACCTGTCCTATCACCGCCTGGATCCGGCGGCGCGGCGGCTGTTCCGGCTGCTGGCGCTCGTCCCCGGGCCCACGTTCACCGCGGGGGCGGCCGGCGCGCTGGCCGGGACCGTGCCCGCCGAGGCCGACCGGCTGCTGTCCGGGCTCGCCGCCGCGCACCTGGTCGAGGAGCCGGAGCCGGGCCGCTACACCTTCCACGACCTGATGCGGGAGTACGCCCGCGAACGCGTGCTGGCCGAGGAGGCCGCGCCGGGACGGGCCCGCGCACTGGACGCGCTGATGGCCTGGTACCTGCGGATGGTCCGGGAGGCCGGCGACGTCGCCTACCCCCATCTGCTGCGCGCCCCCGCCGACGGCTCCGGCCGCCCGCCCGCCTTCACCGCCGCCGCCCCCGCGCTGGCCTGGCTGGACGCCGAACGCGCCAACCTCGTCGCCGCCGTACGGAACGCCCCGGACCACCCGTACGCCTGGCGGCTCATCGACGCCATGAACGGCTACCTCGACCTGACCGGCGGCCAGCCCGGCTGGACCGACGTGCTGCGGGATGCGCGGCGGGCCGCCCGCGCGGCCGGCGACCACCTGGGCCAGGCGGCCGTCGGGCACTGCCTGGCCGCCACCCGGTGGCGGGCGGCCGAGCTGACCGAGGCGGTCGCGGAGCTGCGGGGGGCGTTCACGGCCGCCGAGCTGGCGGGCTGGCCGGAGGGGAAGCTCGCGGCGCTGGCCGCGCTCGGCGTGGTCCACCTCCAGCAGGGCAGGCTCGGCGCGGCCCGACGGCTGCTGACCCTGGCCGTGGACGGCTCGCGGCGCTCCTCGCGGGTGGGGGCCGCGCCGCTCGTCGACCTCGGGCTGGCGCTGACCCAGATGGGCCGGCTCGACGCCGCCGAGGAACGCCTGAGCGAGGCGGTGTCGCTCTGCCGGGACCGCGGACTGACGGCGACCGAGGCCGCCGCGCTGGCCAGCCTCGGCAACGTGCTGCGGCTGACCGGCCGGCTGGGCGAGGCCGTCCGCTGCCTGACGGCGGCGCGCGGGCTCGGCGCCGCGATCGGCGAACGGTACCAGGCCGACCTGTGCAGGGAGCTGGCCGACGTGCACCTGGACGCGGGCCGGCGGGCCGACGCGCTTGGCTACGCCGAGGAGGCGCTGCGGCGGGCGCTGGCGGTCGGCGATCCCAAGCTGGAGCTGGACGCCCTGCTCGGGCTCGGCCGGATCGGCTGCCAGACCGACCCCGTGGCCGCCGTCGGGCACCTGAGCGCCGCGCTGGAGCGGGCCCGCGGCATCGGCGCCGCCGTGGGCCAGGCGGACGCTCTCGTGGGGCTGGCCGTGGCGCGTACCCGCCTGGACGAGCACGTGACCGCCATGCGCGACACGCTGGCGGGGCTGGCGCTGGCCAGGAAGGCGGGCGCGGTGCTGGTGCAGGGCGCGGCGCTGGCGGCGGGCGCGGAGGCGGCGCTGGCGGCCGGCGATCCGGGCCTGGCCATCTCCTACGCCGCCCGCGCGGCCCGCGTGCACGCCGGCAGCGGCTACAAGCTGGGCGAGGCGCGGGCCCTGGTGACGCTGGGACGCGCCCACCGCCGCACCGGCGACGAGCCGGCCGCCGAACGGTTCCGGGAACGGGCCGGCGACCTGTTCACGGCGGTCCTGGATCCGCCACCGGCCCGGCCCGCCGAGGTGGCCGCGGGCCGATGACCGGCCCCGCCGAGGCCCCGGCGGGATCAGTGGAGTACGCCGTGCTCCGCGGCCCAGGCGGCGACCTGCGTGCGCGAGCCGAAGTTGAGCTTGAGCAGGATGTTGGCGACGTGCCGGGCGGCGGTGGCGGGGCTGATGAACAGCTCCTCGCCGATGGCCCGGTTGGACAGCCCCCGGCTGATCAGCACGACGATCTCCCGCTCGCGCGGCGTGAGCACCGACGCCGGGCCCGCCGCAGGCCGCGGCGCGCCCTGGGCCGGCCGCTCGCCCTGGAGGCCGTAGCGCAGGGCCTCCTCCTCCGTCATGCCGCCGCCCATCGTCCACCAGAGCTGGACCTGCCCCTCACCGGCCTCCGCGCGGGCGCGGGCGAGCAGCGGCTCGGGCGTGGCGGACGTCCAGACGGGCAGCCCGAGCCGCTCCTCCATGGCCTTGGCCGCGGCCCAGAGGCGTACGGCGGTCTCCAGGTCGTGCTGATTGTCGGCCAGGACGGCCAGCGCGACCAGCGCGGAGATGATCGGCAGGTGCTGCCCCATGGACCGGCTCAGCGTCACGCACCGGGCCAGCCGCGCCCTGGCCCGCTCCGCCTCGCCCTGGCGGGCCAGGACCGCGCCGAGCAGGCCGAGGCTGGTCGCGAGGACCGGCTTGGCCGCCATCTCCTCGGCCAGCTCGGCGCACTCCTCCAGGTGGCGGCGGGCGCTGTCGAGGTCGCCGAGGAAGTCGGCGAAGCGGCCCAGCTCCAGGTGGGCCCTGGTGACCCCCCACAGGTGGCCGAAGCGGGAGTAGACCTCGATGGCCTCCTCGCCCCTGGCCAGCGACTCGCGCCGGAGGCCGTGGAAGGCGGCCACCCCGGACAGCAGCAGCCGCGCCGACGCCTCGATCAGGCCGTTGCCGACGCGCAGGGCCAGTTCCAGGGCCTCCTCGCCGCGCTCGGCGGCCAGCGCGATGTCGCCCTTGGTGCCTTCGTACATGCCGGCGATCACGAGGGTGAAGGCCAGCATGAAGTCGTCGCCGGTCGCGCGGCGCAGCTCGAGGGCGCGGGCGGCCGACTCGCCGCAGGCGGCGGCGTCCTGCTGCTCGTAGGCCAGGTTGGCGTGGTGGAGCAGGGCCTCGGCGGACAGGTCGCCGAGGGAGCGGGCGGCGGGCAGCGCGAGCAGGCTCTCGTACCAGCGGCGGCCCTCGGTCAGCTCGCCGAACCCGGCCCACAGCGGCATGTAGCCGCACGCCAGCCGCAGACCGGGCTCGGCCAGGCCGGACTCGACGGCCCAGGACAGGGCCTCGCGGGCGTTGCCCAGCAGGTCCTGGAGCGCGAGCAGCCGGGCGTAGCGCTCGGGCCAGGTCAGGCCGGGCGTGGCCCACACGTCGCGGCCGTGGTGGTGGGCGAGGTCGGCCAGGCCGTGGAGCAGCCGGTCGCGCAGGTGCCGGGCCTCGCCGGCCGACTCCAGCTTCCCGGCGGCGAACTGGCGGGCCGACTCCAGCAGCCGGTAGCACGAGCTGCCCTGGTCGAACAGCACGAGCGACTTGTCGACCAGGCCGCTGAGCACGTCGAGGACCTGGGCGGCGGCCAGGCTCGGCCCCGCGCAGACGGACTCGGCCAGGTCGAGGGTGAACGGCCCGCTGAACACCGCGAGCCGCCGGAAGAGCACCTGCTCGCGCGGCGAGAGCAGGTCGTGGCTCCATTCGAGGGTGGCCAGCAGGGTGCGCTGCCGGGCCGGCGCGGTACGGCCGCTCGCCGTCAGCAGCCGGAACCGGTCGTTGACCCGGGCCGAGATCTGGCCGGGCGACATCGCGGCGGTCCTGGCCGCGGCCAGCTCCAGGGCCAGCGGCAGGCCGTCGAGGGCGTGGCAGAGCCGGGCGATGTCGCCGGCGTTGGCGCCGGTGACCGAGAGCCCCGACCCGGCCGAGCGCGCCCGGTCGAGGAAGAGCTGCACGGACTCGACCCGCTCGACCTCCTCGGCCGCCTCCGCCGGACCGGGCAGCGCCAGCGGCGGCACCCGCCACACCAGCTCGCCGGGGATCTTCAGCGGCTCCCGGCTGGTCACCAGCAGCCGCAGGTCCTCGCAGGAGGTCAGCAGCCGCTCGGCCAGCTCGGCGCACGCCTCGACCAGGTGCTCGCAGTTGTCCAGGACGAGCAGCGGCTTCTTGCCGCGCAGGAAGTCGACCAGCGTGTCGAGCAGCGGCCGCACGCCCTCCTCGTGCACGCCCAGCACCTTGGTGATCTCGTGGACCAGCAGGTCGGCCCGGGTCAGCCTGGACAGCTCGGCCAGCCAGACCCCGTCGGGGAAGGACGGGACCAGCCGGGAGGCGATCTGCAGTGCGCACCGGGTCTTGCCGGTGCCTCCGACGCCGCTGAGCGTCAGCAGCCTGACCTCACCGACCAGCCCGCACAACTCCTCCAGATCCCGTTCCCGGCCGATGAACCTGTCGGGCTCGGCGGGAAGGTTGTGTCTGAGCAACGTCACCATGATCCTCATGTGTCTGGACCCCAGGATTGGCACCCAGTGTGACACCGCCCTCACGAGCTGTCAGAGGTTTGCCCCAAGCGCGGGATCGGGGGCGCGGACCGGGACGATCCGCAGCCGCGCGTCGATCAGCAGGGTGACGTCGTGCTCGGTGATGATCCTGCGGCACTCGGCCGGGTCGGGCTCGTGCGCCGCGACCAGCCGCGCGCCCGCGCCGAGCACCATGTCGTACGCCCGCAGGTCGGCCCCGGCGACCAGGACGACGTCGGCGGCGCCCACCTTGCGGGCGGTGGTGAGCCGGGCGGTGGGCTCGATCGGGCCGTCGGCGCCGAGCAGGCTGTCGAAGCCGGCGGTGCCGGGGATGCCGGTGAAGGAGTAGACCTGCCGGATGTCGGCCTCCTGGGCGATGGCGTCGGCGTCGTCCCGGTCGGTGATCATGATGCGGGCCCCGGCGGCGGCCGGTCCGCCGGGGATGGACACGACCACGCCGCCCGCGGCGAGCACGGCGTACCCGGCGACGGGGAGGTGGCAACCGCCGCGCAGCAGCACGACCACCGGGTCGCCGGGGCGCAGGCCCCGCCGCCGCAGGCCCTGCGCGGCCTGGCGGGCGCGGACGGCGAGCGTGCCGTACGTGAGCGTGGCGCCGCTCGCGGCCTCGGCGACCGCCACCCGCGGGCCGAGAGCGGCCGCCCGCAGCAGGACCGTCTCCGTCCAACCAGTCATGGCCCCCAGGCTAGGAAGGGGGACGGCCGGGCGGCATGGTCCAGAGTGTGTAACCGGGTGTGTAATCCGGCCGCGCCCATACCCGATTCCGCATGGCTTGAGCCCGCGCGGGGGCGGCGCGCGTACCTCCTGACGGCAGATCCCGGTTCCGGTTTCGGAGGTACGTCATGCACCGCAGAGTCGCCCTGCTCGCCGTCGTCGCGCTCGCCGTGGCGGGCGCGCCGGTCCCCGCGCAGGCCGGGACCACCCAGGACCGCGGCCCCGTGGGCTGGTCGGGGGCCGGTTCGTCGGCCCAGCGCAGGACCGTCATGGACTACTGGACGCCGGAGCGCATGCGGGCGGCCAGGCCGCTCTCCGCGCCCACGCCGCGCCGCGGGACGTCCTCCGACGGGCCGACGCAGGGCACGCCCTGGGCGACCCGCGGCGTCACGGGCGGCCGCCGGATCACGACCTCCTCCTGGACCGGCTCCTTGACCGGCCCCCGGACTGGCGGGGCGGCCTCCTCGCTCGCCGGAAGCACGGCGGCCCGCCGGGCGGCGCCCGCGCAGAACAGTCCCGGCCAGGCGTGGGCCGACGGCGGCGGCGTCGCCCGCACGGTCGGCCGGGTCTTCTTCACCACCGCCGAGGGGCGGACGGCCTCCTGCTCGGGCACCGCGGTGACCAGCGCCAACGAGAGCGTCGTGATGACCGCGGGCCACTGCGTCAAGATGGGCGGCGCCGCCCACCGCAACTGGGTGTTCGTCCCGGGCTTCGACGACGGCCGCCGCCCGTTCGGCACGTGGGTGGCCACCCGGCTGCTGACCACCCAGCAGTGGAACACCAACGAGGACATCAACTTCGACGTCGCCGCCGCCGTGGTCGCGCCCTTGCAGGGGCGTACGCTCACCGACGTCGTCGGCGGCCAGGGGGTGGCCTTCAACCAGCCCACCGGACGGCAGATGTTCTCCTTCGGCTACCCGGCCGCCGCCCCCTTCGACGGCTCCGACCTCGTGTTCTGCAGCGGGCGGGTGTTCAAGGACCCGGTCAGGACCCGCGACCAGGGGCTGCGCTGCGCGATGACCGGCGGGTCGAGCGGCGGGCCGTGGTTCGAGGGGTTCGACACCGCCAGCGGCCTCGGCTGGCTGAACTCCGTCAACAGCTTCAAGTACGACTTCGCCCCCGACTTCATGTTCGGCCCCTTCTTCGGGAACGAGGCCATGGCCGTCTACCAGGCCGCACAACGCTCCGGCGCCGCCTGACCACCGCCGGCGTCCGCTGACTGATCTGTTTTGGGCCCCCCGGCCGGTATTCCGGCCGCACGGCGGACGCTCTGACCCGGCGCACGAACGCCACCACGCCGTCAGGCGACCGACGGGGGACCACATTGACCCAGACCCATCCCGACGCGCACGCCGCGTCCCGCCTCCGGCCGGTGGCGGTGCTGCGGCTGCTGGCGGGGCGGGGCGCGTTCAGGGCCGGTACGCAGGTCGCCGCGGTGGCGCCGGCGGTCGTGTGGGACGGGTCCGCGTTCGGCCACTACGCCACCGCGCTCGGGCTGTGCGGATGGCTGCTCCTGGTCGCGGACGCGCCGGAGAAGGCCGCGCTGAAGACGCTGGCGCGGGTCAGGCGGACCGGCCCGGCGGTGGCCAGGCTGACGGTGGCCATGTCCGCCGCGCCGGTCGCGGTGCTGCTGGCGGTGCTCGTTCCCGTGGCGGTGACCGCGCCGTCGTCGATGGCGGCCCTCTGCCTCGCGGCCGGGGCGTGGTCGGCCTGCACGGGCCTTTTGATGACGGTCTCCGGGCTGCACCGCGTACGGGGCCGGCCCGTGCTGGACACGGCGGCGTTCGCGGCGAGCGGCGGCGTGGTGCTCGCCGTCACCGCCGCCACCTTGTGGATCGGCTGGCCGCCGCAGACGCACCTGCTGCTCGTCCTGGCCGGGACGGTCGCGGTGACCTGCGGGGCGCTCGCGGCGCTGCCCCGCGACTGGCTGCGCCCTCCTTCCGGCCGTGGGCGGCGGTCGCTGCTGCGTCCCCTGGCGCGGGCCACCTGGTTGCTGGGGGCGGCCGACCTGTGTGACGCGCTCTGTTTCGCGGTCGTGTACCTGGTGCTGGGCGCCTCGGGGCGGGCGGGGCAGAGCGGCGTGCTGTATCTCGCGCTGCTTCCGGCGGTCGCGGTCTGCCAGCTCGTGATCTACCTGCTGCGGGTCGCGCAGCCCGCGACCTCGCGACGGCTGCGCGGGCTCGCCGGGCGGGCCGGGCGGGCTCGTGCGGCACGGCTGCTCGGCCGGGCCGGGTGGGCGGGGGCCGCCGTCGCCGTCGCCTGCGCGGCCCTGCTCGGGTGGGGGCTCGCGACGTCGCCACCGGTGCTGGCGGGGCTGGTCGTCGTCGTCCTGGCGCTGTTCCTGACCGTGATGTACGCGGCCTACCTGGTGGAGAACACGAACAACGACGTGCTCGCCGTGACGTCGGCGGGCGCGTTCGCCGGGCTGGTGGCCACCGCCTCGCTGGCGGTCGTCGTCGTGCCGTGGTCGGGGGCGGCCGGGGGCCTGGTGGCGCTCGCCCTCGGGGTGCCCGTGAAGGCCCATGTGATGCGCCGGATGCTGATCTCGCGAGACTCGGAGTGACGACATGTACGTACTGGGCATCTCCCGGGCGCACGACTCTGCGGCGGCGCTGGTGCGCGACGGCGAGATCGTGGCGTTCGCCGAGGAGGAGCGACTCACCCGCGTCCGGCACGACGGCCGGTTCCCCCGCCGGGCGGTCGCGTACTGCCTGGAACAAGCGGGGATCGGGCTGGACGAGGTGGACCACGTGGCCTTCCACGGGCAGCGGACGGGCTCCCCGCCCGGCTGGGAGGTCAAGGAGGCCGCCGGGCACACCGGGCCCGCCGGGTTCGGGGTGCACCTGGTGGAACACCACCGCGCGTACGCGGCCGGCGCCTTCCATGTGAGCCCGTTCGACTCCGCCGCCGTGCTCACGATGGACGGGACCGGCACCTGCCTGGCCGTGGCCGACGGGGACCGGATCAGGCACCTGCGGCACGTCGGGCACCCCCACTCGCTGGGCGCCCTGTACGCGGCGGTCACCGGCTACCTCGGCTTCCGTCCCGGCCTGGACGAGGACAAGGTGATGGCGCTGGCGGCGTACGGCGGCGACACCTACGTCCAGCCCTTCGCCGACCTGCTGCGCCTGACCCCGTACGGCGGCCACGAGCTGGACCTGAGCTGGTTCGAGCCGCACGCGGGCGGCGGGCGGCACACGGTCTCGGCGAAGTTCCTCGACGCCTTCGGGCCGCCGGGCCCGCCCGCCGGTGAGGCCCTCACCCAGCACGCCGTGGACATCGCCTTCGCCCTCCAGGCCACCCTTGAGCGGGCCGGGCTGCACCTGGCCCGATGGCTGCGCGAGACGACCGGGACGACCCGGCTCGCGGTGGCCGGCGAGACGGCGATGAACCCGATGCTGAACGGCCGCCTGCTGGCCGAGTCCGGCTTCGAGGAGCTGTTCGCCCAGCCCGCCGCCGCCTCGCTCGGCGCGGCGCTGGAGGTGAGCGTCGGCCTGTACGGCCGGCCCCGCCCGGCGGGCGGTCACGTCTTCGCCGGGCCCGGCTACACCGAGGAACGCATGGAGAAGGCGCTGCGCGACGCGGGCGTGGACTACCGGCGGCCGGACGACATCGCCCGGCACGCCGCCGCCCGCATCGCCGACGGCCTGATCGTGGGCTGGTTCCAGGGCCGGACGGAGTGCGGGCCGCGCGGCCTGGGCAACCGCTCGCTGCTGGCCGACCCGCGCGACCCCACGTCCGCCGCGCGCATGAACGAACGGGTCAGGCGCCGGGAGCCGTTCCTGCCGCTGGCGCCGTCGTGCCTGGCCGAGCGGTCGGGGGACTACTTCGCCGGCGGCCACTCCTCGCCGGTCATGCTGCTCGGGTTCGACGTGCTGGACCACCGCCGCGGCGAGGTGCCCGCGATCACGCACGTGGACGGCAGCGCCCGCGTGCAGACGGTGAGCCGTGCCGCCAACCCGCTCTTCCACTCCCTGATCACCCGCTTCGAGGCGCTGACCGGCGTGCCGATGCTGGCCGGCGCCTCCTTCCGCGACGACGACGAGCCGATCGTGTGCACGCCCGAGGACGCCGTCGCCTGCTACCTCAGGACGGGCGCGGACGCGCTGGCTCTCGGCCCGTTCTGGGCCCGCAAGCGCCGGACGGACGACCGGGGCGGCCAGGAGGCGGACCGGTGAGCGGCGCGAGATCCCTGGTGGTGCTCGGGGCCGCCGACGGCTCGCTGTCCACCTACCGGGCGGCGGCCGGCATGGGCCTGCGGACGATCGCCGTCGACCGTTCGGCCGACGCGCCCGGCGTCGCCCTCGCCGACGAGTACCTGCCGGTCAGCACGCACGACCCGGCCGCCGTCACGGCCGCGCTCGCCGGACGTGCCGACCTGGCGGGCGTGGTGGCCCCCTCCAGCGACGTCGCGGTGCCCGCGCTGCGCGCGGTGGCCGACGCGTACGGGCTGCCGGCCCGGCTGTCGGAGACGGCGGCGCGGGCCTCGGTGGACAAATGGGTGCTGCGCGGCATCCTCGACGACCTGGGCGTGTCCTCCTACCCGTGGATCATCGGCGACGACCCGGCCGACCTGGCGGTCCGGGCGCGCAAGCTGCGCTTCCCCGTGGTCGTCAAGCCCGCCGACGCCCAGAGCGGGCGCGGGGTGAGCAGGTGCGCCTCCCCCGGCGACGTGCTCGCCGCCGCCGAGGAGGCCCGGCGCAGCTCGTACGGCGGGCTGGTGATGGTCGAGGAGGAGATCCGCGGGATCCTGTGCAACTGCGAGTGCGTCGTGGACGACGGGCGGGTGGCGTTCGTCGCGACCAGCCTGCAGACGGTGAGCCCGCCCCCGCTGGTGCTGACCATGAGCCGCCGGATGCCGGCCGGGCTGCCCGGCGGCGTCCTGGACACCACGCGCTCGATCATGGACAAGGTCTGCGAGCGCCTGGACTACCGGCGCGGCCCGCTCAACCTCGACCTGATCGTCACCCCGGACGGCCGGCCGTACGTCATCGAGCTCGGGCTGCGCACGGGCGGCAACGGCACCGACGACATGGTGCGGTCCTGCTACGGCGTCGATCCGGTGCGGGCCGCCGTGCAGGCCGCGGTCGGCCTGCCGATCGAGCTGCGCCCGCACCCGCCCCGGCCGGTCCTGTGGCGGGTGCTGACCGCCGGGCGGGCGGGCGAGCTGGTGTCGGTGTCCGGCGTGGAGGCGGCCAGGGCGCTGCCGGAGGTGGCCGAGCTGGTCCTGCTGGCCCGCCCCGGGCAGCGGGTGCGGCCCTACCGCGACGTCTCCGACCGGCTCGGCTGGTTCGTCGTGCACGCGTCCGGCCCGGCGGAGCTGGACGCGGCCGCCGCCGCCGTGACCCGGGCGCTGCGCTTCGAGGTGCGCGGCGATGGACGGCGCTGACGTGGCCCGCCCGGCGGGCGAGGTGGGCGATGTACAGCGTTGAGGTGGCGGCCTCGATCGGCGAGGTCGGGGCCGGGGAGTGGGACGCGCTCGCCGACGGCGTGCCCTTCGTGCGGCATCACTGGCTGGCCCTGGCCGAACGCGTCCTGTCCGGGCACCGGCCGCGCTACCTGCTGGTCCGCAAGGACGGCGGGCTCGTGGCCGCGGCGGTGTGCGCCCTGGAGCACCGGCTGCACAACCCGGTGCTGGAGTCCCGGTTCGGGCGGCTGACCAGGAGGTGGCCGTTCCTCCAGGTCCAGGCGCCGATGACGGCGACGTCCGGGCTGCTGGGCGGTGAGGGGCCGCAGCGGCGGGTCCTGCTGCGGGCGGTGCGGTCGCTGGTCAGGCGCGAGCGGCTGCTGTTCTGCGTCGTCGACCACCTGCCGCACGCCGCCGGGCAGCCGGGGTACAGCCGCCTGGGCTGGCTGCCGGAGACGCTGCTGGACCTGACGTGGCCGTCGTACGAGGCGTACCTGGACCATCTGCCGCGCAAGAGGCGGGCCGAGATCCGGCGCACGCAGCGGCGGGCCGCGCGGGAGGGCATCGAGGTCCGGCCGCTGACGGCCGGGCCCGGCGGGGAGCCGGACCGGCTGCCGGGCCGGCTGCTGGACCGGCTGGGCCCGATGGTGGCCGCGGTGGACCTCCGCCACGGGCCGCACGTCTTCTACCGGCCGCGCCTGTTCACCGAGGCGGCCGGCGCCCTGGGCGCGGACCTGACCGTCCTGGCCGCCCGCCGGCACGGCGCGCCGGCCGGCTGCGTCGCCCTGCTCCGCGACGGTGACGAGCTGGTCGCCCGGTGGATCGGGCGCGACTACGCCCTCACCGAGGGCACCGCCGTCTACCACGCGCTGCTCACGGCGTGCGTACGGGCCGCCGTCGGCTCGGGCGCGCGCCGGCTGCGCCTCGGCGGCGCGGCGTACGAGACGAAGAAGCAGTTCGGGGTGCGGCTGGAGCCGCGCAGCCGGTTGTTCGCCGCCCGCAGCGAGCTGGTCACCCGGCTCGTCGGCGGGCTGGGCCACCGCCTCGACCCGCCGCAGCTCCCGTCCCCGCCATCCAGCACGTGACCAGGAAAGGACGAGGGCCGGTGCGCGCCTCCTATCTCCCTTCGCTGACCCTGGACGAGTACCTGCGCCTGGTCGCGACCGTCCATCCGCAGTTGCACGCCGTGCTGGACTTCGACCGGCCGGGCGCGGCGCGGGCGCTCGGCGTGCTCGCCGCGACCAGCAGCGAGTTCGACTCCGACCGCGGCGGGCGGGGCGATTCCTACCGCCGGGCGCAGCAGGACGCGCTGGTGCGCTGGACCGGCATCCGGGCGCTGCTCGGGCTGCTCGCCCCCGATCCGGCGGCCGGGCCGCCGCTGCTGCTGGACGTCCTCGGCGGGGACGGGACGGTCGCGCGGGCGGCCGCCGGCCGGCTCGGCAGCCTGGACGCCAAACCGGCGATCATCACCGGCGACCTGTCCGGCCAGATGGTCGACCGGGCGCTCGCCCAGGGGCTGCCCGCGGTGCGGCAGGCCGCCCAGTTCCTGTTCCTGCGGGAGGGGTCGGTCGACGGGGTGCTGCTGGCGTACGGGACCCATCACATCCCCCCGGCGGACCGGCCGGGCGCGGTGGCCGAGGCGGCACGGGTGACGCGGCCGGGCGGCCGGATCGTGCTGCACGACTTCGACGACTCCGGCCCCATGGCGGGCTTCTTCGCGCAGGTCGTGCATCCGCACGCGGCGGGCGGGCACGCCTACCGGCACTTCACCCGGCCCGGCCTGTCCGCCCTGTTCGCCGACGCGGGCCTGCCCGTACGGGTGCTCGACCTGTACGACCCGCTGATCGTCCGGGCCGGGAGCGAGCGGGCCGCCAAGGAGCGGATGTGCCGTTACGTCGCCGACATGTACGGCCTGGGCGGGTACTTCGCCGCCCTGGAGGACGCCGAGGCGGCCTGGCGGGTCCTGGAACGGCACTTCGACCACGGGACGCGCCGGCCGCCGGAGCCCGCCACGCCGCCCCGCCCCGTCGTCCACCGGCGCGACGGGCAGTACGTGGCGGAGGTCCCGAGAACGGCCCTGGTCGCCGTGGCCACCAGACCCACCGGCCGCCTCCCGGCGTGAGACGCGTGAACGCCCGCCGCTCAGCTCTCGCGCTGCTTCGGGGGCAGCTCGCCCGCGAAGACGCGTAGCTGGAGGGCCAGCGTGGCGTAGTAGCCGACCAGGGTGGTCAGCTCGAACAGGCCGCGCTCGCCGAGCGCGGCCGTGACCGCCCGGTAGTCCTCCTCGCCCAGCGTCCCGGCCCGGGTCAGCTCGCGCGCGGCGCGCACGGCGGCGCGTTCGGCCGGGTCGGCCAGGTCGGGCGGACGTCCCTCGCGCACCGCGGTCAGCTCGGCCTCGGTCAGGCCGCAGGACCGGCCCACCGCCTCGTGCGCGTCGCGTTCGAAGTCGCTGCCCCAGTGGGCGGCGACCACGAGGATCGCCAGCTCCCTGGCCCGGTCGGGCAGCACCGAGCCGTAGCGCACCGCCGCGCCCAGCGCCTGGAGCGCGCCACCGACCGGCGGGCTCAGCAGCATGGCGTTGAACGGGCCGCGCAGCCGTCCCCGCTCGTCGGCGAGGGGGAAGACCTGGGGGCCCGCCGCCCGGGGGCCGCCGGTGACGGCGCGGTAGACCTCGGCCTGGGCATCGTCCAGGTCCTCCGGGGGAAGGGCGGGCAGCCGGGCGGTCATGCGATGCTCCTGTCTCGGCGACGGCGCGGCTCACCCGGGCTCTGGCCGGCTCCGGTGGTGGGTGGACCTGCGGTAACGTCTCGCCCTCCGCTGCCGGTGGCGCGGTTAGCCGTGGCCGGATCACGGAACATCCTAGGTCTCTAGCCGCGCGGCCGTCTTGGAGACACCATGGAGTTCGCCACTCCCCACCACCGCCATCAGCGCCACTGCCCGCCGGGGCGTGCCTCGTGACCAGGACCGGGGTGTCCGGGCCGCTGCTGGTCGTGCTCGGCCTGCTGTCGGCGGTGGCGCCGCTGGCCACCGACATGTACCTGCCCGTGTTCACCGACCTGGCGGCCGACCTTGGGGCGGGGGCGGCCGGCGTGCAGCTCACGCTGACCGCGTTCCTCACCGGGCTGGCGCTGGGGCAGCTCGTCATCGGGCCGCTGTCGGACCGGTTCGGCCGCCGCCGGCCGATCCTGCTGGCCACCGCCGCGGCCCTGGCCGCCTGCGTCCTGTGCGCGCTGGCGCCGGACATCCGGACGCTCGTCGCCCTGCGCTTCGTGCACGGGTTCGCCGGGTCGGCGGGCATCGTCATCGGCCGCGCGGTGGCGGCCGACCTGACGTCCGGCCGGGCGGCGGCGCGGATCTTCTCGCTGCTGGCCTCGGTGGTCGGCGTCGCGCCCGTCGTGGCCCCGCTGATCGGCGGCGCGTTGTCGCCCGCCGGGTGGCGCGCGGAGTTCTGGGTGATGGCCGGGATCTCGGCGGTGATGCTGCTCGGTTCGGCGCTCGTCGTGCCCGAGACGCTGCCGCCCGAGCGCCGGCACGCGGGCGGCCTGGCCGCCACCGGGCGGACCGTGCGGCGGCTGTTCGCCGACCGGGGCTATCTCGGTTACGCCTTCTCCTTCGCGTTCGGCTTCGCGGGGCTGATGGGGTACATCTCGGCCTCGCCCTTCGTCGTGCAGAACGTCCTGGGCCTGTCCACCCCCGCCTACACCGTGACGTTCGCCGCCAACGCGCTGGGCATGACGCTGACCGGCCTGGTCGGGGCGCGCCTGGTGCGCCGGTTCAGCCCGGAGGGGCTGCTGCGGACCGGGCAGGCGGCCGTGCTGGGGTTGTCGGCCGTCCTGCTGGTGCTGCTGGGGGCGGAGGTGGCCGCGGTGGTGGTGCTGCCGGTGCTGTTCGTGCTGGTCAGCTCGTTCACGCTGATCATGGGGAACGCGGCGGCGCTGACGGTGGGGCGGGCGCCGTACGCCACCGGCACGGCGGCGGCCGTGATGGGCGCGTTGCAGTTCGCGCTCGGGGCGCTGGTCTCGCCGCTGGTCGGCCTGGGCGGCGCGGACACCGCTCTGCCGATGGGCGTCACGCTGGTCGTCAGCGCGCTGCTCGGCATCGGCGCCCGCCTGCTGACCCGGGGCCTCCCCGAGACCGGCCCCACCACCGCCGAGGCCCCCGCCCGCGGCTGAGCCCCGTCCGGTGGTGTCTTCGGGGCCTGGGTTCAGGGGGCCGGGTGGGTGCGCAGGGCGGTGACGAGCCAGTCGAGGGCCGGGGCCGACGGGGCCGGGGGCGGCCAGGCGTTGACCACGGCGAGCAGGCGGAGGTAGCGCTCCCTGCGGGGGTCGTTCGCCGCCGTCAGCCTGGCCAGCAGCCGCCGCCGGAGGCCGGCGTCGTCGGGACGGCCCAGGAGGCGTGCGTACTCGCCGGCGACCGTCGCCACGACCGGCGCGGACTCGGGCGCGGCGGGATCCACGCCCGCCGCCAGCGCTTTCCCCGCCGCCCACACGCCCAGCGACACGGCGTCCCGCAGCACCCCTTCCCCATGGCCTCCGGCATGGTCGGTGGCGTGGTCGGTGGCGTGGTCGGTGGTCAGGTCGTGCAGCCTCGCGCGGAAGGACGGGTCCGCCATCAGTTCGGCCAGTTCCAGCCACGCCTCCACCTGCTCCGGCTCGGCGTCGTCCGGCAGTTCGGGGGTCAGCGAGACCCTGATCCCCGCGAGCCCCGGCCCGGCGTCCGGGACGGCGGCGTCCAGGAAGTCGCCGACCAGGCGGCGGCGTTCGTCCTCCGACAGTCCTGCGAGTCTGTGCATGAGCTCCATCTCCTCGGGCCCCGAGCCGCGCCGGGCCACCGCCGTCAGCACCGCGCGCCGCATCCGCAGCGTACGGATGCGCACCTCCAGCGCCTCGGCGTGCGCCGCCGCGACCTGCGCGAGCGTCAGCTCGCGGTCCACGACCTTGCGGACCGTGACCAGGTCGATCCCGAGGTCGCGCAGGGTGCGCACGAGGTCGAGGCGGGCCGCGGCGGCGGCGTCGTAGAGGCGGTAGCCGGCCGGGCTGCGTTCCACCGGCGGCACGATCCCGCGGTCGGAGTAGAACCTGATGGTCTTGACCGGGAGCCCGGTCCGCCGCGCCAGGTCGCCGATCGTGTAGAGGGTGCCGCCGTCCATGGCTCCACCTTGGCGTCTCCCCTTGGTGGAGGCTCAAGCGCCTCCCTCGTTGCGCGGCTCAGGCCGATGACCGTAGTGTCAGCCTCGGATCGTGACTGGCGTGATCGTAAGGTGGGACTGACCACCGGGGAGCGGTCCTGGACGTCGCCGCGCGCCTGGGTGCCCTCACTTCGACGGCTCGGGAGAAGTCATGGCTGAAGAGCACCCCCATTCCTACGGCGCCCACGACGCGGCCACCGTGTCGGCCGCCTACCGCAACGCGCTCGACGTGATCGCCGCCGTGGAGCCCGGCGTGGCCGGCGCGATCCGCGCCGAGCTGGCCGACCAGCGCGCCTCGCTGAAGCTCATCGCGAGCGAGAACTACGCCTCCCCTGCCGTCCTGCTGACGATGGGCACGTGGCTGTCCGACAAGTACGCGGAAGGCACGATCGGCCACCGCTTCTACGCCGGCTGCCAGAACATCGACACCGTCGAGCAGCTGGCGGCCGACCACGCCAAGGCCCTGTTCGGCGCCGAGCACGCCTACGTCCAGCCCCACTCGGGCATCGACGCCAACCTGGTGGCGTTCTGGGGCATCCTGGCCCACCGGGTCGAGGCCCCGGCCCTGGCTGCCGCCGGCGCGCGGCACGTCAACGACCTGTCGGAGGACGACTGGGAGACCCTGCGCAAGGCCCTGGGCGACCAGCGGGCCCTCGGCATGTCGCTCGACGCGGGCGGTCACCTGACCCACGGCTTCCGTCCCAACATCTCGGGCAAGATGTTCCACCAGCGCTCCTACGGCACCGACCCGGAGAGCGGCCTGCTCGACTACGACGCGCTGCGCGCGACCGCCCGCGAGTTCCGCCCGCTGGTCCTGATCGCCGGGTACTCGGCCTACCCGCGGCGCATCGACTTCGCCCGCATGCGGGAGATCGCCGACGAGGTGGGCGCGGTCCTGATGGTGGACATGGCGCACTTCGCCGGGCTGGTCGCGGGCAAGGTGTTCACCGGCGTGCACGACCCGGTGCCGTACGCGCACGTCACGACGACCACCACGCACAAGTCGCTGCGCGGGCCGCGCGGCGGCCTGGTGCTGTGCCAGCGCGAGTACGCCGACTCCATCGACCGGGGCTGCCCGATGGTGCTGGGCGGCCCGCTCGGCAACGTGATGGCGGCCAAGGCCGTCGCCCTGGCCGAGGCGCGGCAGTCCGCGTTCGCCGACTACGCGCGGGCGGTGGCCGCCAACGCGGTCGCCCTGGCCGAGGGCCTGGCGCGCCGCGGCGTACGGCTGGTCACCGGCGGCACCGACAACCACCTGGTGCTGCTCGACGTGTCCACGTACGGGCTGACCGGCCGGCAGGCGGAGTCGGCGCTGCTCGACGCCGGGATCGTCACCAACCGCAACGCGATCCCGCGCGACCCCAACGGCGCCTGGTACACCTCGGGCATCCGGATCGGCACCCCGGCGCTCACCTCGCGCGGGTTCGGGACGCCGGAGTTCGACCAGGTCGCCGAGCTGATCGTCGGCGTGCTGGCCGACACCACGCCGTCGGCCACCTCCAAGGCGAAGTACGACCTGCCGCAGAGCACCGCCGAGAAGACCCGCGCCGCGGCGGCCGAGCTGCTGGCCGCCCACCCGCTCTACCCGGGCCTCGACCTGAGCTGACCCGCCGGCCGCCCACCCCGCTCACTCCGGCCCGCGACGGGCCCGTCCCGCGAAGTAGGCGGACGCCATCCGGGTGTGGGCGGGGAAGGCCAGCTCGGCGGGCCCTTCGATGACCACCCACTCGCTCGTCTCGTCCGTGGCCTCCATCGGCGGCAGCGCGGACGCGGTGACACGCGGGCCGAGCCCGAAGATCAGCACGGTTCCGTCGGGGGCGCTGACCACGTCGAAGAGCGTGACGTCGGCGGCCTCGGCCACCACCCCCGTCTCCTCGCGCAGCTCGCGCACGGCCGCCTGCTGCCAGGACTCCCCCAGGTCGATGAACCCGCCGGGCAGCGCGAGCTCGCCTCGGCGCGGCTCGACGTCCCGGCGGACGACGAGCAGGCCGTCGTCGACGGGCAGCAGCGTCACCGCGACCGGCAGCGGGTTGAGATAGCTGGTGTTCCCGCAGGCCGCGCAGGTGCGGGGCCAGGGCTGGGCGGGGGCGAAGGCGGCGCCGCAGAAGGAGCAGTACGCGTTCCTGATCACGCCGCGATCCTAGAGCCGGACCCGACGTACGCACGGGCCCCGCCCGGCCCGCCTGGACGGCGGTGCTGCGGGGTCAGCCCGCGACCGAGCGGTCCGCGCGGCTGACCAGGGCGTTGCCGCGGTGGGGTTGCCAGGCGGCGCGCAGGCCGCGCAGCTCCTCCCGGACCCGGGCCGAGGAGATCAGCCGGATGTCGTCGCTCAGGTCGAGGACGGTGGCCGCCGCCTGGTCCACCTCCCCCGCGCGGAGGAGGGAGTGGGCGGCCCGCAGCCCGATCAGGGCACGGGTGCGCAGCTCGACCGGCCGTCTGGCCCGCATCGACGCGGCGAAGTGGCGGGCGGCGGTGGCGTGGTCGCCGAGCTGGGTGAGGGTCAGGCCGATCTGGTGTTCCAGGGACTCGCGCCGGTAGTTGCCCGTCCACTCCGACTCGGGGACGGAGTCGGCGCGTTCGAGCTGGGTCTCGGTACGGCTGAGCAGCCTGAGCGCGTCCCAGCGGGTGCCGGCGGCGGCGTGGGTCTCGGCGCGCATGCCGGTGATCCATGCCTGGGTGCGGGCGGGGCCGTGCCCGGCCAGCGCGGACGCGGCCGCCTCGGCCAGGGCCAGCGCCTCGCCGTCGTGGCCCAGCTCGGCCGCCTGGACGGCCATGCTGCGCAGGGCGGTGGCGCGCAGCGGCAGGTCGGCGGCCTCGTCGGCGAGCCGCACGCTGCTGATGTAGTAGCGCTGGGCCAGGGCGTGGGCGCCGGCGTCCATGGCCATGTAGGCGGCCAGGTAGCTCAGCTCGGCGGCGGCGGCGAACAGGTCGGGCCTGCGGCGGCCGGTCGTGCCGTGCAACAGGGGCGTGACCTCGCGGGACAGGTAGGCGGCGACCGCGGCGCGGGCGTGGCCGCCGCCGTAGCGGTCGTCCAGGTCGGCGAAGGCGCGGGTGGTGGCGCGGATCCGTTCGACGTCGCCCGCGCCGGCCCGGCGGGCCGCCGCGCGGCCGCCCGCCCGCCGCGCGGACAGGACCGATAAGCCGGATAAGCCGGATAACGCGGCCAGGGTGAACGTGCGCCGGTTGAGCAGGTCGTCCTCGCCCAGCACGGCGAGCCGGGCGACCGGATCGCCGCGCCAGGGATCGTCGGCGGACGGCGACCCGCCCGGCTCCGGCCAGCCCAGATGCGCCGGGCGCAGGCCGGGCCTGCCCAGGCGGCGGCGGAACGCCTCGACCGCCGCGCGCACCGCCTCGGGGCGCGGGATCGTGCCGGTCAGCCAGTGGCCGACCGCCGAGCGGTCGTAGTGCACGCGCTCGCCACTCTCGGCGGCGACGGCGTTGACGTGCCGCGCGGTGGCCGCATGCGTCCAGCCCGCCTGCTCGATCAACGCCGCCAGCGCCCGGTTGACGACTGGGTGGGTACGCCGGGGCGGCATCTCATCTTCACATCGCTTCACATCACTGTGGCCTCGACGGTGCGCCGGACGTGGCGCACCGTCAAGAGTGCGGGCCGTGCCCCCTCGGGGACGGCCCCGAGCGGAGGACGGCGAGGGAGGGGCTGATGGAGGGGCTGCACGGCGCGGGCCGGCGCGATACCGGCCTGGAGGAGGCGGCGCAGGAGGAGCTGACGGCCGCGCTGGCGGGCCGCCCGCTGGTCTGCGTCGAACGGTTCAGCACCGCGCTGCGCACCGGCTACACCGGCCCGGCCCCGGTCGAGGTCCTGCGCCCGGCGCTGAGCATCGGCTGCTACACGGCGTGGGACCCGGCGCTGCCCGGCATGGTCGTCGCCGCCGAGGAGCGCACCAGGACCCGGTCGGTCGCCGAGCGGCACGCCTGGCTGCCCCGCGTCCGGCACGAGGCCGCCCGGCACCTGCTCAAGCTGGACCGCCCGCCGGTCGTCTTCACCTGGTACGACAACGCCCGCCTGCGCGAGCTGGCCGGCCCCGGCGGGGTCGTCGCGGCCATCGACGCCGACGTGCGGGCCGCGATCGAGGCCAAGCACCTGCTGGACGACCTGCTGCGGGCGGCCGGCGTGCCGGCGGTGGCCCGCGTCCCCTGCGTGCACGTCGAGCGGCTGCCCGGACTGGCCGAGCTGCGGCGCGCGGTCGGCACCGAGCGGGTCGTCGTGCAGGCGGGCCGGCGGGCTGACCGGCACGGCACCGTGGTCGTCGCGGACGAGGACGACATGCCGCGCGCGGCCCGGCTGCTCGGGCCGTACCGGGTGGCGGCGTACGTGCCGGGCTGGCCGTGCACGATCGCGGTGCTCAGCGTGCCCGACCGCGACGGCGGCGTCCGGGTGTACGCCGACCGCCCCGCCCACACCTCGGCCGGGATCGCCGAGCTGGGCGCCGGGCCGATGCGCAGCACCGGCGACGACTGGTCGCGCCCCTGGCCGACGCCCGCCGCCGCGCTGCTCATCGAGTGCGCCGAGCGCATCGCGTTCTGGGCCTGGCGCAGGTACGGCGCGGCCGGCCTGTTCAGCGTGGAGGCCATCCTCACCCCGGGCGAACGCGTCTACCTGACGGCGATCAAGTGGCGGCACCAGGAGGGCACCGAGGTGTCGTCGGTCAACCAGCAGGCCGCCGGGCTGCCCCCGTTCGTGCTGGCCCACCTGTCGGTGATGCTCGGCGGGCCGGTGAGCTGGCTGGGGGACGCGCAGGAGTTCAACCAGCGCACGCTGCTGCGCTCGGCCCGGCCGGGCGGGCCGTTCCACGTCAGGGTCCGCCTGGCCCGCGACACCCCCGTACGCGTGTCGGCCGCCCACGGCCCCGGCGTCTACCGTCTGGACCGGTCGGGGAACCTGCGGTGGGTGCGGCGGGGGGCGCACCCGTCGCAGGCGCGGGCGAGCCAGGGCGAGTTCCTGCTGGCCAACCTGCCCGAGCCGGACGTCGTCTGCCATCCGGGGGCCCACCTCGCCACCGTCGAGGGCGTCGCCGAGGGCGTGGCGCACCCGTTCGACGGCCCGGACGCCGCCTCCCTGGCCACCCGGCGGATCGTCGCGGCCGTCGAGGACCTGTTCGACGAGGTCAAGGAGCTCTGACCGGCACATTGCCACAGGAAGCCCGTCGACCGATGAGTTCGTGCGCCCTCGGAGGTCCAACCTGGTGTCACCCCGACTCCGCGGAAGGACCCACGCCGATGAGCACCATGCACACTCTCGACATCCCGGGCGGCCGCCTGCGCTACCACGTCCGCGGCAGCGGCCCGCTGCTGCTGCTCGTGGGCGCGCCGATGGACGCCGCCCCCTTCGCGCCGCTGGCCGAGGAGCTGGCCGGCGAGCACACCGTCGTCACCCACGACCCGCGCGGCGTGTCCGGCAGCACGCTCGACGATCCCGACCAGGACTCCACCCCCGACCTGCGGGCCGAGGACGCGCTCGCGATCATCGACGCGCTCGGCGCCGAGTCGGCCGACGTGCTCGGCAGCAGCGGCGGCGCGGTGACCGGCCTGGCCCTGGTCACCCGCCACCCCACCCGCGTGCGCACCCTGGTCGCGCACGAGCCGCCCGTGCTGGAGCTGCTGCCCGACGTGGCCCGGCGCCGCGCCGAGGTGGACGACATCATCGAGACGTTCCGCCGGGAGGGCCCGGGGGCGGCGTTCGGGAAGTTCATGGCCACCGCGGGCTTCGAGACCGGCGAGGACGCCCCGCCCCCGCCGCCGAGCGAGTCGCCCGAGCAGGATCTGGCCGACGCCGCCCACTTCTTCCTGCACGAACTGCGCGGCACCACCCGTTACGTGCCCGACGTCGCGGCACTGAGGGCCGGGCCGGCCCGCGTCGTCGTGGGCGTCGGGGCCGATTCGGGCGGCCTGCTCACGTACCGCACCTCGCAGGCGCTGGCCGACCTGCTCGGCGCGCCGCCGGTGGTGTTCCCCGGCGAGCACGGCGGCTTCGTCGACCGTCCGAAGGAGTTCGCCGACGTGCTGCGCGAGGTGCTGGCCCGCTGACGCGGCGGGCTCAGGCGCCGGGGGTCAGGTTCGGCGGGAAGCCGCCGGTCGCGATCGGCCCCCAGCGGTCGATCGTGATCCGGATCAGCGACTTGTTCTGGCGGCGCGGTCGCGATCCTGGGAGCCATGCGGGACGCCTTTCCTGTGCGGTGCCGGCTTCGATCCTGCCATCCGCGCGGCCCCGGCTTCCGGGGCTCGCCCAGGCGGCCCTATGGTGTGGTTCGCCGACATATGCCGGTACGTGCCCGAGGGGAGGAGCGGAATGCCGGAAGTCCGTCCGCTCCGGCCGGGCGATCCCGAGAGGATCGGCGACCACCGGCTGCTCGGCGTGCTCGGCTCGGGCGGGCAGGGGATCGTCTACAAGGGCGTCGACGGCGCGGGCCGCGAGGTCGCGATCAAGCTGCTGCACAGCCACCTGACCCAGGACGACGACGTCACCCGGGGCCTGCTGCGCGAGGCCGAGGCGGCGCGCCGGGTGGCCGCGTTCTGCACGGCCGCCGTGCTGGACGTGGGGGTGGCCGACGGGCGGCCGTACATCGTGAGCGAGTACGTCGCGGGCGACACCCTGCAGAGGCTCGTCCGGGAGTCGGGGCCGCGTACCGGGGGCGCTCTGGACCGGCTGGCGATCTCCACGCTGACCGCGCTGGCCGCCATCCACGAGGCCGGGATCGTGCACCGCGACTTCAAGCCGGGCAACGTGCTGATGGGGCCCGAGGGGCCGATCGTCATCGACTTCGGCATCGCCAAGGCCCTGGGGGCGACGACGCAGGCCTCGGCGCCGATGGGGACGCCGGCGTACATGTCGCCCGAGCAGTTCGGGGGCGAGCGGGTCGGGCCGGCGTCGGACGTGTTCAGCTGGGCGGGGACGATGGTGTTCGCGGCCACCGGCCATCCGCCGTACGCCGGTGAGACGGTCGCCGCCATCCTGCACAAGGTCATGAGCGGGGTGCCCGACCTCACAGGCGTGCCGGCCCGCCTGGTGGACCCGATCCGGTCCTGCCTCGCCAAGGACCCCGCCGCCCGTCCCACGCCCGCCGGCCTCCTCCGCCACCTCATCAGCGCCCCCGGCTCCGCCCACCCGACCTCCTTCCCGAGCGCCCCGCCCTCGGCGACCCCACCGAACTCCGCGTCCCCACCGAACTCGGCGTCGGCGCCCGTCGCCCCGGGCTCGCCGACGCCGTACCCACCCGCAGCCGCAGGATCGGCCGCGCCGTACCCGCCCGCCGCCGCGCCCGGCGTCCCGGGCTCGGCCCACCTCCGTTCCGAGGGGCCCGCACCCCACCACCCGGCGTATCCGGGGGCCGGTGGAGGGCCGGACGGGCGCGGGGGAAGCCCCGCGACGGCCCCTCCGCCCGGCGCGACGGCCCCGCCGACCGGACCCGGAGCCGGAGCCGGTGCGACGATCCCCCCGCCCGGACCAGGTGCGACGGTCCCTCCGCGCGGACCTGGAGCGACGGTCCCTCCGTCCGGACCTGGGGCGACGGTTCCTCCGTCACTGGCCGGGGCGACGGGGCCGGCGTTTCATGGTGAGGCGACCAGGCCGGGCTCGGGCCCGCGGGTGAGCCGGCGAGCCGTGATGGTCGGCGGTGCGGCGGCCGCGGCGGCTGCGGCGGCGTCCGCCTTCCTGCTCCTGCGCCCCGCGAACGGCCTCGCCGACGACCCGTCCCCCCGCCCCACCGGCGACCCGACCGGCCCCCCGGCGACGGGCACGCCGACGACGCCGACCACGCCGACGACGGCCGCGACGAGCCCCGGGCCCAGCACGTCCCCCACAGGGTCGCCCACCGGATCCCCCACGGCGCCCACCACCCGGTCCCCTGCGGCCGAGCCGTTCGGCGCGCCCGTCAGGGAGCCCGTGGCGCTGCCGGCGGGCAGCGGCACGCCGGCCGCCCCGGCCGCCGCCGGCTCCACCGTCGTCTGCGGCACGTCCAAGGGCACGGTGCTCGTCTGGGACCTCGGCCCGGCGTCCGCGCCCGTACGCAAGCTGGGCGACGGCGGCGCCGCCGTGACCGCCGTGGCCTACGGCGACGGCAGGGCCGCCGCCGGGCACGGCGACGGCACGATGCGGCTGTGGAATCCGTCGGGCGGTGTCCTCGGCAGGAAGAAGGCGGCCGACCCGGTCATCGCCGTCACCACCGCCGGACGCGCGGTCGCCGTCACCCAGAAGTACGACAGCCTCAAGGACCTGCACAGCGTCGTCCGCCTGTGGGACATCGCCACCGGCCGCCAGATCGGCCCCGCCGTCACCGACCACTTCCAGGGCGTCAACGGCCTGGCCTTCGGCCGCCTCGGCGACGACGACGTGCTGGTCACCGGCGACGGCGACAACCGCGTCCGGGTCCGCCGCCTGTCAGACGGAAAGGTGACACACTCGTACAAGACCGGCGAGATCGGCGGCATCGAGCTGCTCGCCTGCGGCGAGGTGGACGGCCGTCCCGTCCTGGTCTCCACCCACCTGGACGCCACCCTGCGCGTCTACGACCTGGCGACCGGCAAGCGCCGGAAGAAGTGGACGTTCAGCCGCCGCAGCCCCGACGACCGGGGGGCGTCCGCGCTGGTCGTGGGCGCGCTCGGCGGCAGGCCCGTCGCGGTCGTCGCGCACACGCCGGGCGGCGGCGAGACGGTCGTCCGCGTCTGGAGCCTGACCGACGGCAAGGTCGTCGGGGAGCTGGGCCCGGGGCCGGGCGCCGAGGTCCGGGCCCTGGCAGCGGCCGAGCTGGAGGGCCGTCCCGTGGTCGTGGGCAGCGGCGGCGACGCGCTGCTGAGCGCGTGGAGCCTCGGTCCCGCCTGACGCTCATCCAGGTTTAAGAATCGCGGCCTATGGTTCGGGCTGTGCTCACGGACGAAGTGGTGAAGGAGCCCGTGCGGACGCGTCCGCGCCGGGTCTGGCGGCGGCTGGCGACGGCGGTCGCGGTGCTGTTCGCGGCGGGGACGGCGGTCCGGGTCGGCGGCCTGGAGTCGGGCGTCCTGCTGGTCCCGCTGGTGTCCTTCACGCCGTACTTCGGAGTGGCGGCGCTGCTGGTGCTGGGGGTGGCGGCGCTGGTCCGCAGCAGGGCGGCGGTCGCGGTCATGCTGGCGGTGTGCGTGTGCCTGGCCTGGCTGGTGCTCCCGCGCGTCCTGGCCGACGGTACGGACGCCGCGACCGGCCGCCCGTTGCGCGTGCTGACCGCCAACCTCAACGGCGGCCGCGGCGACGCCCGCACGATCGTCGACCTGGTCCGCACCCTGAACGTGGACGTGCTCAGCCTCCAGGAGCTGACCTGGTCCGAACGCGACCGGCTGGCGGCGGCCGGGCTGGAGACGCTGCTGCCGTACCAGGTCACCAAGCCGGAGACGTGGGGGCCGGTCGGCAGCGGCGTGTACGCGCGCCACCCGCTGCGCGAGCGTACGGGCGTGTTCCAGCCGGTCGGGCACCACATGCCGGTCGTGGAGGCGGCGCTGCCCGGCGGCGCGGTGGAGGTGGTGGTCGTGCATCCGGTGGCGCCGGTGCCCTCGACGGTGCCGGAGTGGGCGGCGGGGGTCGGGACGCTTCCGCCCGCGCCGTCCACGGGCGCGCCGCGGATCCTGGCCGGGGACTTCAACGCCACGCTGGACCACGCCGTGTTCCGGCGGCTGCTGGGCACCGGCTACACCGACGCGGCGGCGGCCACCGGCAAGGGGCTGGTCCCCACGTGGCCGATGCGCCGGATCCCGCCGCTGGTGGCGATCGACCACGTGCTCACGGACGGGCGGGCGCGGGCGGTGGACGTGCGGATCCTCGACCTGCCCGGCTCCGACCACCGCGCCCTCTTCGCCGACCTCCGCGTCCAGGGCTGACCCGCCGGAAGGCCCGCGCCCGGAGCGGGCGTCCCCGGGCGTTCCGGACGGGCCGGGGCGGTGTCAGGCCAGCCAGGCCGCCGTGTCGGTGGGCAGGCGGTCGCCGTCCAGGGTGCCGCTGGCCAGCAGGACCGTGCCGTGGGCGGGCAGCGGCACCGGGTCGGCGCTCAGGTTGACCACGCAGGTCAGGCCGGACTCCCGGGTGAAGGCGAGCACGTCGGGCCCGAGGTCGAGCCAGGTGAGCGTCCCGTCGCCGAGCCGCTCGGCACGGATGCGCAGCCCGTCCCGGTAGAGGTTGAGCATCGAGCCCAGGTCGGCGGTCTGTGCCTCGACGGTGAGCTTGTTCCAGGCGTCCGGCTGCGGCAGCCACGGCGTGGCCGTGCCGAAGCCGAACGGCGGCTCGTCTCCCGACCACGGCAGCGGCACCCGGCACCCGTCGCGGCCCTTCACCGTGTGGTTCGAGCGCCGCCACATCGGGTCCTGGCGCAGCTCGTCGGGGATGTCGTCCACCTCCGGCAGGCCCAGCTCCTCGCCCTGGTAGATGTAGATGCCGCCGGGCAGCGCCATGGCCAGCAGCGCCGCCGCGCGCGCCCGGCGGTAGCCGAGCTCCAGGTCGGAGGGGGCGCCGTCCCTGCGGTCGCCGTGGTCCCAGGAGGTGTCGGCGCGGCCGTACCGGGTGACGACGCGGGCGACGTCGTGGTTGGACAGCACCCAGGTGGGCGGGGCGCCGAGCGGGGCGTGGGTGGCGAGGGTCTGCTCGATCACCTGGCGCAGCCCGGCCGGCTCCCAGGGGCAGGCCAGGAACGGGAAGTTGAAGACGGTGTGCAGCTCGTCGGAGCGCAGGTAGCGGGCCAGACGCTCCTGGTCGGGCAGCCAGACCTCGCCGACCAGGACGCGGTCGGCGTACTCGTCGTTGATCAGGCGCCAGCTCCGGTAGACGTCGTGGACCTCGTCCAGGTCCTCGTACGAGCCGGTCAGGCCGTCGGGCTTGGCCAGCAGGGCGGCCGAGTCGATGCGGATGCCGTCCACGCCGCGGTCGTACCAGAAGCGCAGCACGTCGTGGAACTCGCGGTGCACGTCCGGGTTGGTCCAGTTGAGGTCGGGCTGGCCGGGGTCGAACAGGTGCAGGTACCACTGGCCGTCGGGCAGCTGGGTCCAGGCGGGGCCGCCGAAGATCGACTGCCACTCGCCGGGCTCGTCCCGGAACCAGAACCGGTCGCGCACGGACGGGTCGCGCAACGCCTCCCGGAACCACGCGCTCGCGGTCGAGCTGTGGTTCGGCACCACGTCGATGATGATCCTGATGTTCAGCCCGTGCGCCTCGGCGATGAACTCCTCCGCCTCGGCCAGGGTGCCGAACACGGGATCGATGTCCCGGTAGTCGGCCACGTCGTACCCGCCGTCGGCCAGCGGCGAGGGGTACCAGGGGTTGAGCCAGATCGCGTTCACCCCGAGCGCCGACAGGTACGGCAAACGTGCCCGCAGCCCCGCCAGGTCGCCCACGCCGTCACCGTTGCCGTCGGCGAAGCTGCGCAGGTAGACCTGATAGATCGCGGCTCCCCGCCACCACGTTTCGGACATGCTGAAGACAACTCCTTGCCATAGGTGGAGGCACTCAGCCCTTGAGGCTGCCGGCGGTGAGTCCCGCCATGATGTGCCGCTGGAAGATGAAGAAGACGATGACGGTCGGGATGCTGGCGATCACCAGGCCGCCCATGACCTGGTCCTGCGACACGGCCCCGGCGGTCTGGGCCAGGCCCACGCTGAGCGTCATCTTCTCGCTGTCGCTCATGACGAGCAGCGGCCAGATGAAGTCCTTGAACGAGGTGACGATCGTGAAGATCGACGTCACGCCGAGGATCGGGCGGGAGACCGGCAGCACCACCGACCACAGGATGCGGAACGGGCCGCCGCCGTCGATCTGGGCGGCTTCGAGCAGCTCGCGGGGGATGGAGTCGAAGAACCTCTTGAGCAGGAAGATGTTGAAGCCGTTGGCCGCGGCGGGCAGCCACAGTCCCCACGGGTTGTTCAGCAGGTCCCAGCCGAGGACCGGCACGTCGTGGATGGCGAGATAGGTGGGGATGAGCACGACCATCGGCGGGATCATCAGCGTGGCCAGCATGGCGCCGAGGATGACGTTGCCGAACGCCGGGCGCAGCTTCGACAGCGCGTACGCGGCGGCGACGTCGACCGACATGGTGATCAGCCAGCCGCCGGCGGCGTACAGGACGGTGTTCTTCAGCAGCGTGCCGATGTCGAACAGCTCCCACGACTCCAGGAACTTCCCGAAGTTCAGCTCCTTCGGGAAGAGCGTGGGCGGCACCTGGGCGAACTCCTCGGCCGACTTCAGCGCGCCGGTGATCATCCAGTACATCGGCAGGAGGAACACGACCGTGAACGTGACGACCGTCGCGACCAGGACCGTCCAGTAGACCCGCCGTCCCCACCGGCTGTTGAGCTGGTGCGGGGAGATGATCGTGCGGAACTGCACCTCGATGCGCCTGGGCGGCCGTCTCCTCGCCCGGCGTCCTGGCGAGGGCGGCGCGGCGGGGCGCCGCAGGGTGGCGTTCGACATGGTCAGCCCTTCTCCTCGCGGGTCAGCCGGAGCTGCACGGCGGCGAAGGCGAGCAGGACGACCATGAGCATCATCCCGAGCGCGCCGCCCGCGCCGTAGTCGCTGTAGGTGAACGCCTGCTGGAACATCAGGAAGACGACGGTGGCGGTGGCGTTCTCGGGGCCGCCGCCGGTGAGCAGGTACGGCTCGATGAAGACCTGCATGGTCGCGACGATCTGCAACATCAGCATGAGCAGCAGGATCAGCCGGGTCTGCGGGATCGTGATGTGCCTGATCCGCTTCCACACGCCGGCGCCGTCGAGCTCGGCGGCCTCGTAGAGGTCGGGCGGGATGTTCTGCAGCGCGGCGAGGTAGATCAGGGTCGCCGAGCCCATGTTCATCCAGGTCGAGACGAGCACCAGGCAGAGCAGCGCGGTGTCGGTCGAGTAGATCCAGTTGAGTCCGGGCAGCGAGAAGAAGCCGAGGATCTGGTTGAACAGGCCGACGTCGGGGTCGTAGAACCAGCGGAAGAGCAGCACCGCGACGGCCGGGGGCAGCATGACCGGCAGGTACACGACGAACCGCAGGTAGGCCCGGCAGTGGCGGAGCTCGTTGAGCAGGATCGCCACCGCGAACGGCAGCCCGTAGCCGAGCACCAGCGCGAGGACGGTGAACATGAGCGTGTTCAGCCACGCGGGCCCGAAGGCGGGGTCGGCGAAGGCGGCCCTGAAGTTGTCCAGCCCGACCCACTCCGGCTCGTTGACCAGGTCGGTCTTCTGGAAGCTGAGGATGAACTCCTGGACGATGGGATACCAGGAGAACAGGACGAAGCAGAACAGCGCCCCGACCATGAACCCGTAGGCCGTCAGGTTCCTCCGCAACGCCCGGCGCAACGGCGAGGGCGGCCTCGGCCGTCGCGCGGCTCCGGCGGTCGCAATGCTCATGAGGTGTCTCCGATCACCGACTCGACGTACCGGGGCGCCGGCGGGCGCGGCGCCCCGGTCCCACGTTCCGCTCAGCCCTTGCCGAGCATGGCGTTCGCCTTGGTCTCGGCGTCCGCGAGCAGCTGGTCGACGCTGGCGTCCTCGCGGCTCAGCACGGCCGACATGGCGACGTCGAGGATGGCGTAGAGCTCCTGGGCGTGCGGCGGCTCCATCTTGGGCGGGATGGTGGCCGAGGCGTCGACGTACGGCTGGTAGTTCTCCACCGGCAGGGTGGCGTTGGCCTTGCGGGCGTCCTGGAGGGCCTTGCCGGTGGGCGAGGCGCCGTAGACGTCGTTGTCGGGCACGCCGACCGGGTTGCCGAGCGACTTGCCGCGGGCGAAGTCGAAGCGGCCCTTGTCGACGGTGTTGAAGCGGAAGTTCACCCAGGCCAGGCCGGCCTTGGCCTGCTCGGGCGTGGCCTTGGGGTTGACGAAGAACGCCTCGCCGCCGCTCAGCGACGCCTTGGCCTCGGGGAAGCCGGTGATGCCGTAGTCGGTGGCGGCGCCCTTGAACTTGTTGACCACGTCGGTGACGACGTCGGGGGCGCCGAGCATCATGCCGACCTTGCCCGAGCCCATGGCCTGCATGAGGGGCTCCCAGGCGTTGAACAGCTTGGCGCCGGTGCTCTTGTCCACCCAGCGCAGGTCCTTGAGGAACTGGAGCACGGCCTTGCCCTCGGGCGAGTTGAACGCGGCGGTCTTGCCGTCGGCCGAGACCATGTCGCCGCCGCGGCCGTACAGGGCCTGGTTGAAGTGCCAGCCGCCGGTGTTGCCGCCGGAGTACTCGCCGTAGCCGATGACGCCGCCGCCGAGCGCGGCGATCTTCTTGGCCGCCTCGCGGACCTCGGCCCAGGTCTTGGGCGGGCTGTTGGGGTCGAGCCCGGCCTTGGTGAACAGCGCCCGGTTGTAGACCAGGCCGACGCTGTAGTGGACGTTGGGGACGCCGTAGACCTTGCCGTCCTTGGTGACCAGGTCGCGGACGTCCTGGCGCAGGTCGTTCCAGTTCTTGATCTCACCGGTGTACGGCGTGATGTCCAGGCCCTGTCCCTTGGCGATCACGTCGCCGTAGTTGGTGACCGGCACCACGAACACGGTCTCCATCTGGCCGCCGGCCAGCTTCGGGCCGAAGGTCTTGGGGTCGAAGCAGGGCTGTTGGTCGGTGCTCTTGACCGTCACGCCGGGGTTGGCCTTCATGAACGCGGCCACGTCGTCGTCCCAGGCCTGCCGCTCCTTGGGGGCGGACTTCGCGGGCTGGCAGGCGACGGTGATGCTCACCTGCGCGGCGCCCGAGGCGCTGCCCTGCGTCTCGGGCTTGGTGTCGTCGCCACTGCCGCAGGCCACGGCGCTCATGCTCAGGCCTGCCGCCACGAGCAGCCCCACAGTCCTGCGATAGTCCGATCTCTTCATCGATCTGACCCTTCCGAAGCTTGACGAAGCCGGGGGACGGTGAGGCGCCCCGCTGTGCGCTCACAATGGCAGATCCCCCAGATGTCCGCAATGTTTCGACATAGGGTTGCAAGATAACGACTAGGTCACCGGAAGACGTTCTCAGGACGAGCCGCGAACCCGTCCCGTCGAGGCCCTGACCACCAGCTCCGGGTCGAAGAGCAGCTCGTCGGCGGGCACCACGTGCTTGTCGATCTGCGCGATGAGCAGGTCGACGGCGGCCCGGCCCATGGCGTCGATCGGCTGGCGCACGGTGGTCAGCGGCGGGTCGGTGCAGTTCATCAGGGCCGAGTCGTCGAACCCGACGACCGAGACGTCGTCCGGCACCGACAGGCCGGCCCGGCGCACGGCCCGCACCGCGCCGAGCGCGAGCATGTCGCTGGCGCACACGATGCCGGTCACGCCCCTGGCGACCAGCCTGGCGGCCGCCGCGTGGCCGCCCTCCAGCGAGTACATGCTGTGCTCGACCAGCGCGGGATCGACCTGCCCCACCACGGCGGCGAGCTTGCGCCGGGACGGCACGTGGTCGCGCGGCCCGAGCACCAGGCCCACCCGCTCGTGGCCGAGGCTGCGCAGGTGGCCGAGCGCGATCTCGGCGGCCACCACGTCGTCGGCCGACACCTGGGGGAACCCCAGGTGCTCGACGGCGGCGTTGACCAGGACGGTCGGCAGTTTGCGCTCGTAGAGCAGCTCGTAGTGCCCGTGGGAGGCGTCGGCCTGGGCGTAGTGGCCGCCGGCGAAGACGACGCCGCTGACCTGCTGGGAGAGCAGGAGGCTGACGTAGTCGGCCTCGCTCACCCCGCCGACCGTGCGGGTGCAGAGCACGGAGGTGAAGCCCTGCTGGGCCAGGGCGCCGCCGACGACCTCGGCGAACGCCGGGAAGATCGGGTTCTGCAGCTCGGGCAGCACCAGGCCGACCAGCCGGGCGCGGTCGCCGCGGAGCCGGGTCGGACGCTCGTACCCGAGCACGTCGAGGGCCGTGAGCACGGCCTCCCTGGTGGCCTCCGACACGCCGGGCTTGCCGTTGAGCACCCGGCTCACGGTCGCCTCGCTCATGCCGACCTTCTTGGCCACGTCTCCGAGTCGTCGGGTCATGCGCAAACTATACGACCAATCCCGCAAAGACTTGCAACCACTTGCGCCGGACCTTGCAGGCGATGAGCATGGATTCCACCGCTCTCGCACGAGCCGTGACCTGCCTGCTTCGCTGGAGCCAGGAAATCATGCTGTAGTCGATTATTTGCGAAATGAAGTAGAAACATTGCGGATTTCTAGGGGTCAACTTAAGGTGCGGGCAACCCTCCCCGCCCGACGAGAGGTGACACCCCCCATGAGACGCAAGCCCTCCCTCTTACGACCGCTCGCGGCGGCCGTGGCCGTCGCCCTGGCCCTGATCGGCTGGACGGCCCTGCCGGCCGCGGCCGCGGGCCCGAACCTGGCGGCCGGGAAACCGGTCACGGTGAGCAGCACCACCGACGTCTACGGCGGCGGCAACGCCACCGACGGCAACCAGGCCACCTACTGGGAGAGCGCCAACAACGCCTTCCCCCAGTGGATCCAGGTGGACCTCGGCTCGGCCGTCAGCGTGAACGAGGTGGTCCTGAAGCTGCCCTCCACGTGGGAGTCCAGGACGCAGACGCTGACGGTCCAGGGCGGCGCCGAAGGCTCGCCGCTCACGACGCTGTCGGCCTCGGCCGTGCGCACGTTCGCCCCGGCGGCGACGATCACCTTCACCGCGGCGACCGTCCGGTACGTCCGGGTGACGGTCACCGCCAACACCGGCTGGCCCGCCGCCCAGGTCTCGGAGTTCGAGGTGCGCGGCCCCGGCTCCGGCGACACCCAGGCCCCGTCCGCGCCGGGCGGCCTGGCCTTTACCGAGCCCGTCGCCGGCCAGATCAGGCTGACCTGGACCGCCGCCACCGACAACGTGGGCGTGACCGGCTACGACGTCTACGCCAACAACGCGCTGCGCGGCAGCGTCGCCGGGAACGTGCTGACCTACACCGACACCCAGCCCGGCACGCTGACGGTCTCCTACCAGGTCAGGGCCAGGGACGCGGCGGGCAACCAGTCACCGGCGAGCAACACCGTCACCCGCACCGGCAGCGGCGGCGGCTCCAACCTGGCCGCCGGCAAGCCGATCACCGCCTCCTCCTACGTGCACACCTACGTCGCCGCCAACGCCAACGACAACAGCGTGACGACGTACTGGGAGGGCGCGGGCGGCAGCTATCCGAACACGCTGACCGTGCAGCTCGGCGCGAACGCCGACGTCTCCTCGGTCGTGGTCAGGCTGGACCCGGCCGCCGTGTGGAGCACCCGCACCCAGACGTTCCAGGTGCTCGGCAGGGAGCAGGGCGCCTCGGGGTTCACGAACCTGGTCTCCTCGGCGGCGTACACGTTCGACCCGGCCTCGGGCAACACGGTGACGATCCCGGTCGGCGCGCGGGTGGCCGACGTGCGGCTCTCGTTCACGGCCAACACCGGGGCCCCGGCGGGGCAGGTGGCCGAGCTGCAGGTCATGGGCGTGCCCGCGCCGAACCCCGACCTGACCGTGACCTCGCTGTCCTGGTCGCCGCAGGCGCCGGTGGAGACCGACGCGGTCACGCTGTCGGCCGTGGTCAGGAACGCCGGCAACGCGGCGTCGGCCGCGACCGACGTCGCCTTCTCCCTCGGCGCCGGCAAGGTCGCCACCGCGAACGTGGGCGCGCTGGCCGCGGGCGCCTCGGCGACCGTGACCGCGAACATCGGCGCCCGGGACGCCGGCAGCTACCCGGTCACCGCCAAGGCCGACGACGCCGGGGCCGTCATCGAGCAGAACGAGTCCAACAACTCCCTCACCGGCCCGTCCCCGCTGGTCGTCAAGCCGGTGGACACCTCCGACCTGGTCGCCTCGCCGGTCTCCTGGACGCCGGGCAACCCGGCCGCCGGCAGCACGGTCGCCTTCTCGGTCGCGATCAGGAACCAGGGCACGGTGGCCTCCGCCGCCGGCGCGCACGGCGTCACGCTGACCGTCGCGAACGAGGCGGGCACGGTCGTCAGAACCCTGACCGGCGCCCACAGCGGCGCGATCGCCGCCGGCGCCACCACCGCCCCCGTCTCCCTGGGCACCTGGACGGCCACCAACGGCAGGTACACAGTGAAGACCGTCATCGCGAACGACGCCAACGAGCTGCCGGTCAAGCAGGCCAACAACACCAGCGTCCAGCAGCTCTTCGTCGGCCGCGGCGCGAACATGCCGTACGACACCTACGAGGCCGAGGACGGCGTGACCGGCGGCGGCGCGCAGGTCGTCGGCCCGAGCAGGGACGTCGGCACGGTGGCCGGCGAGGCGTCGGGCCGCCGTGCGGTGACGCTGAACCAGAACGGCTCCTACGTCGAGTGGACCACCAAGGCCGACACCAACACCCTGGTCACCCGCTTCTCCATCCCGGACGCCCCGGGCGGCGGCGGGACCAGCTCGACCCTGAACATCTACGTCAACGGCGCCTTCCACAAGGCCATCGACCTGACCTCGAAGTACGCCTGGCTGTACGGCGCGGAGGCGAGCCCCGGCAACTCGCCCGGCGCCGGCCCGGCCCGCCACATCTACGACGAGGCCAACGTCATGCTGAACGCCACGGTCCCCAAGGGCAGCAGGATCCGGCTGCAGAAGGACCCGGCCAACAACACGACCTACGCGATCGACTTCGTCAGCCTGGAACAGGTCTCGCCGGTCGCCAACCCCGACCCCGCGCACTACGCCGTACCGGCCGGGTTCTCCCAGCAGGACGTGCAGAACGCCCTGGACAAGGCGCGCCAGGACAGCAACCTGACCGGCGTCTACCTGCCCGCGGGCACGTACCAGACGACGGGCAAGTTCCAGGTGTACGGCAAGGCCGTCAAGGTGGTCGGCGCGGGCCCCTGGTACACCAGGTTCGTCTCGCCCTCGGGCCAGGACGGCACCGACGTCGGCTGGCGCACCGAGGCGTCGTCGAACGGCTCGACGTTCGCCGGGTTCGCCCACTTCGGCAACTACACCTCGCGCATCGACGGCCCCGGCAAGATCTTCGACCTGTCGAAGGTCTCGAACATCACGATCGACGACATCTGGGTCGAGCACCAGATCTGCATGTTCTGGGGCACGAACGTCGACCACGTCACGATCAGGAACTCGCGCATCAGGAACACCTTCGCCGACGGCGCCAACTTCACCAACGGCAGCACGAACAACCTGATCACCAACGTCGAGACCCGGGCCACCGGCGACGACAGCTTCGCGCTGTTCGCGGCGATCGACAACGTCAACGCCGACCAGTCCGGCAACGTCTTCGAGAACATCACCTCACTGCTGACCTGGCGGGCCGCGGGCGTCGCGGTGTACGGCGGCCAGAACAACGTCGTGCGCAACGCCTACATCGCCGACACCCTGGTCTACTCGGGCATCACGATCAGCTCGCTGGACTTCGGCATCCCGATGCGGGACTTCGGGCCGGGCCAGACGAAGTTCGAGAACATCTCGCTCGTGCGCTCCGGCGGGCACTTCTGGGGGCAGCAGACGTTCCCGGCGCTGTGGATCTTCTCCGCCTCCAAGAAGTTCACCGCGATCCGGGTCACCGACGTGGACATCGTGGACCCGACCTACAGCGGGATCATGTTCCAGACCGGCTACTCCGGCCCGAGCACGCCGCTGAACCCGGTCACCGACACCGTGTTCACGAACGTGTCGATCTCGGGGGCGCACCGCAGCGGCGACGCCTTCGACGCCAAGTCGGGCTTCGGCATCTGGGTCAACGAGCTGCCCGAGCCGGGGCAGGGCCCGGCGGTCGGCTCGGCCACGTTCGGCAATCTGCGGCTGAGCGACAACGCGACCGATATCCGCAACACGACGAGCACGTTCACGCTCAACGTGAACTGAGCGCGTCGCGACGTGCCGTCCGGGTCCGCGGGGGCCCGGACGGCACGTCCGTGATATGACCCAAGTGGTATGCAAGCTCCGTGGACAACTTTAAAGTTTCTTTACATAATCCGATGAACCCGCTGGTCGCGGGCCCGCGCTCGGGCGACGAAAGGGTTGTCCACCATGAAGCGAACGCGCCGTCTCCTCGTCGTGCTGCTGGCCTCCGTCCTGGCGGCACTGGGCGTCCTCGTCGTCCAGACCTCCGCCCAGGCGGCCAACCTCCTCACCAATCCGGACTTCGAGACCGGATCCCTGTCGCCGTGGTCGTGCACCGGCGGGCTGGGGTCGGTGGTCTCCACCCCGGTCCACTCCGGCACCAAGGCGCTGGCCGCGGCGGCCAGCGGGTCCGACACCGCGCAGTGCACCCAGTCGGTGTCGGTGCGGCCGAGCACGACGTACACGCTGAGCGCGTGGGTGCGCGGCAGCTACGTCTACCTCGGCGTGACCGGCGGCTCCTCCTCCTGGACGTCGTCGGCGGGGGCGTACACGCAGCTCACCGTGTCGTTCACGACCACCGCGAGCCAGAGCACCGCGGTCATCTTCCTGCACGGCTGGTACGGGCAGGGCACCTACTACGCCGACGACGTCAGCTTCGACGGCCCCGGCGGCACCGCCTCCCCCACGATCACCCCGACCGTGACGCCGACCGTCACGCCCACGGTCACCCCGACCGTCACCCCCACCGTGACCCCGACGGTGACGCCCACGGTCACGCCGACCGTGACGCCGACCGACACCACCTGCCCGACCAAGCCGCGCCCGGCCGGCAAGGTGATCCAGGGCTACTGGGAGAACTGGGACGGCGCGATCAACGGCGTGCACCCGCCGCTCGGCTGGATCCCGATCACCGACCCGCGCATCAAGGCGCACGGCTACAACGTGATCAACGCCGCGTTCCCCGTCATCCGCTCCGACGGCACCGTGCTGTGGGAGGACGGCATGGACGCCACCGTCAAGGTCGCCACCCCGGCCGAGATGTGCCAGGCCAAGGCCGCGGGCGCGACGATCCTCATGTCCATCGGCGGCGCGGCGGCCGGCATCGACCTCGGCTCCAGCGCCGTCGCCGACCGCTTCGTGGCGACCGTCGTGCCGATCCTGAAGAAGTACAACTTCGACGGCATCGACATCGACATCGAGACCGGCCTGACCGGCGGCGGCAGCATCACCCAGCTCTCCGCCTCGCAGTCGAACCTCATCCGGATCATCGACGGCGTGCTCGCCCAGATGCCGGCCGGGTTCGGCCTGACCATGGCGCCGGAGACGGCGTACGTGACGGGCGGCAGCGTGACGTACGGGTCGATCTGGGGCGCGTACCTGCCGATCATCAAGAAGTACGCCGACAACGGCCGCCTGTGGTGGCTGAACATGCAGTACTACAACGGCAGCATGTACGGCTGCTCCGGCGACTCCTACTCCGCCGGCACCGTGCAGGGCTTCACCGTGCAGACCACCTGCCTGAACAACGGCCTGACCATCCAGGGCACGACGATCACCGTGCCCTATGACAAGCAGGTGCCGGGCCTGCCCGCGCAGCCGGGCGCCGGCGGCGGATACATGGCCCCCTCGCTGGTGTCGCAGGGCTGGAACGCCTTCAACGGCCAGCTCAAGGGCCTGATGACCTGGTCGATCAACTGGGACGGCTCGAAGGGCTGGACGTTCGGGGACAACGTCAAGGGCCTGCAGGGTCGCTAGGGACAGGACGCGGCGGCCTTCCGGCACGCCAGGGGCGCCGGAAGCGCCGCCGTGTCCGCGAGATAACGCTTGGCTGTGAATCCGGCCCACTGGTTTGCCGCGTTTGCGGGGGCATGGAACGCTCTAGGCAAAAAGCGCCGAGGACCAGGTGGGGATTCAGGTGTCAACAGTAAGCGGGAGGACGGCGGCGCGGCGTTCTGGCCGGTTGGCCACCTGCGTCATGGGGTTCGCCGCCATGGCGCTGCTCGCGGCCGGCTGCTCCCTCGGCGCCACCGCCGGCCAGGAGACCACCGGCGCCCAGCCGCCGGCGGCGTCCTCGCCCGCCGCCACCGCCAAGGCGCTCAAGCCGCCGCCCGTGGACGCCGACTGGCCGCGCTGGGGCCTGACCCACACCGGCGTCAGCGCCAACAACATCACCCCGCGCCTGGAGCAGGACGTCGCCCGCGCGCTGTCCGAGACGCCGATGCTGCAGAACCAGCACATCATGGGCTTCGGGGCGCTCAACCCCGAGCCGCGGCGGGGCGAGTACTTCTGGGAGGACCTCGACAGCCGGACGAACTTCATGCGGGAGTCCGGCGGCACCGGCGTCATCACGCTGTGCTGCGCCCCCGACTGGATGAAGGGCGGCCCCGAGGGCCCGACCGAGGAGTCGGCCTGGAAGGAGCACCTGGAGGACGCGCCGTACCCGGAGCACTTCGACGACTTCGCCAAGCTGGCGGCGACCGTGGCCGAGCGCTACCGGGACGTGAAGTACTTCATGGTCTGGAACGAGTTCAAGGGCTTCTGGCGTGACCACAAGAAGCCCGCGGACTTCAAGGGCTACACCGAGCTGTACAACAAGGTGTACGACGCGGTGAAGGCGGTCCGTCCGGACGCCAAGATCGGCGGGCCGTACCTGGGCTTCGACAGCGACAGCAAGGGCGACACCGAGTTGCGCGGCCCGTGGGGGGCGGTCAACCAGCACGCCCTCGACGCCTTCGAGTACTGGTTCAAGCACAAGAAGGGCGCCGACTTCGTCGTCGTGGACGGCGCCTCCCCCACCGAGACCCACGAGCTGCTGCCGGACGCGTTCGGCGCCCTGGGCAAGTTCGGCGCGATCACCAAGTGGCTGCGCGAGAAGACCGGCGACCTGCCGGTGTGGTGGTCGGAGTGGTACTTCGTGCCCGAGGACGGCACCGTCTGGGACGAGCCCATGCGGCTGGCCGTGCAGGCCGTCTCGATGATGGAGTTCGCCCAGAGCGGCGCGAGCACGGCCCTGTACTGGAACCCGCAGGCCAAGGACGGCGAGTGCCGGGCCTGCATGTGGGAGCCGCGGACGGGCGCGCTGATGCCCACCGGCAAGCTGGTCAGCGACTTCACCCGCTGGTTCCCGGCGGGCGCCGAGCTGGAGCCGGTCACCTCCTCCGACCGGCGGGTGCGGGTGCTGGCCCAGCCCCGGCAGCTCCTCGCGGTCAACACCGCCGGCAAGCAGGTCACCACGACGGTGGACGGCAAGGAGCTGACGCTCAAGCCGTACGAGATCAAGTGGAGCGACCGCTAGCCGGAGGCGGCACGCGGTGATCACACGGGCGAGATGGCGGTCCGGTATGACGGCCGCCATTGATCCGGCTGACTCGCCTTGACACGATGCGCAAGATCCCGTGTCAATCCACCGAGGGAACTTGCGCATGTTGAAGCTCCGACCAGGGCTGAGCGCGCTCGTCGTGATCGCGTCGCTCAGCCTGACGACGCCGCCCTCGCAGGCGGCACCGCGCAGCGCGCCCGCCTGCGCGCCCGGCACGACCGTCACCACCGACTCGGGCCAGGTGTGCGGGATCGCGGGCGAGGGCCTGCGCTCCTGGCTCGGCATCCCCTACGCCGCCCCGCCCGTCGGCGACCTGCGCTGGACGCCCGCGCGCCGGGCCACGCCCTGGCCCGGCGTGTTCTCCGGCACCGGGCGGGGCAGCCCGTGCCCGCAGGCGGAGCTGCTCGGCTCCCCCTCCGAGGACGAGGACTGCCTCAAGCTCAACGTCGCCGCCCCCGACGGGGCCCGGAATCTGCCCGTCATGGTGGAGTTCCACGGCGGCGGCTTCCGGTACGGCGCCCCCTCCGACGGCTCCTACCTGGCCAGGGCGGGCAACGTCGTGCACGTCGGCGTCGGCTACCGGCTGGGCATCCTGGGCTTCGTGTCACACCGGGCCTTCGGCCGGAACGCCGGCAACTACGCCCTGTCCGACCAGCAGGAGGCGCTGCGCTGGGTGCGGCGCAACATCGGCCGCTTCGGCGGCGACCCCGGCAACGTGACGATCTTCGGGGCCAGCGCCGGCGGGTCGAGCGTCTGCGCGCACACGGCGTCACCGACCGCGAAGGGCCTGTTCGAGAAGGGGATCGTGCAGAGCGGCGAGTACAACTCGCTGCGCGGCGTGAACACCTTCTGGCAACCGCAGGACTGCAAGGCCGAGCTGCCCACGCAGGCCGAGGCGCAGGCCCAGGGCGGCAGGTTCGCCGCCGCGCTCGGCTGCGAGCAGGCCGCCGACCCGGCCGCGTGCCTGCGGGCCAAGCCGGTCAAGGCGCTGCTCGACCAGTCCTCCGACGGGCTAGGCCCGGACCGCGGGACGATCGCCCCCATCGTGGACGGCCGCATCCTGACCATGTCGCCGTCCCGGGCGTTCGCCAGGGGGAAGGTCAACAAGGTCGCCCTCATGCGCGGCGTGGGCCGCGACGAGGTCCAGCTCCCCGCCGCGAACACCCCGGACGAGTACGAGACCCTGGTCCGCCAGCAGTACGGCCCCCTCGCCCCCGAGGTGCTCGCCCGCTACCCGCTGGCCAGGTTCCCCGCCCCGGCGGCGTTCATCGCGTACCGGACGATCGTGGCCGACAGCAACTCGGTCTGCCCGGCGCTGCTCAACGACGAACGGCTGGCCGCGCACATCCCGGTGTACGCCTTCCAGGTGGACAACACCGACGCGCCGCCGCTGTTCTTCCTCGACCAGACCAAGCCGAACGGCGCCTTCCACATCAGCGAGGTGCCCTTCCTGTACTCCGACGTCAAGGACATGGACGCCAACCAGCGCTCCTTCGGCGCCCAGCTCGTCGCCCAGTGGACGGGCTTCGCCCGTACCGGCGACCCGACCGCGGAGGGGACCCCGCTCTGGCCCCGCTACACCCGCACCGACCCCGCCGTCATGTCCCTGGCCCCGGCCGGTGACAGCCAGGTGACGCGGGAGATCGCCAGGCAGCACCACTGCGCGTTCTGGAACAAGGAGGCGACCTCATGATCCGGCTGCTGACCGCGCTCTGCCTCGCGCTGCTGCAGGGCCCGGCGCCCGCGCAGGCGGCGACCGGAGGCGACTGGCCCATGTGGCAGCAGGGCCCGCTGGGCTGGCGGCACAACGCGGCCGAACGCGCGATCAACCCGCGCACGGTCGGCGGCCTCGCGCTGAAGTGGGCCTTCGCCTATCCCAAGGAGGCCGGCACGCCGCGCAGCCAGCCCGCCGTCGTGGGCGACACCGTGTACTTCGGCTCCCCCGAAGGCAAGCTGTACGCCAGGGACGCCGCCACCGGCGCCGCCCGCTGGGAGTTCGACCTGACCACCGTCGGCACCGGCCGCACCCAGGTGCAGGACGGCCCGGCCGTGGCCAGGGGCAAGGTGTACTTCGGCGACGTGCGCGGCTGGTTCTACGCCGTCGACCAGCGCACCGGCCGCCTGGCCTGGGCCCGCAGGCTCGACGACACCATCACGGCGATCGTGACCAGCTCGCCCCTGGTCTTCGGCGACCGCGTCTACGTCGGCGTCTCCAGCGGCGAGAACATCATCGGCAAGGAGCACGCCTGCTGCACCTTCCGCGGCCACCTCGACGCCATGGACGCCGACACCGGCCGCCCGGTCTGGCGCTTCAACACCGTCCCGAAGGCCCGCCAGGACGGCACCTGGCCCAACGGCGTCCCCCGGTACGCCCCCTCGGGCGGCGGCGTGTGGAGCTCCCCGGCCCTCGACCCGGTCACCCGCACCCTGTACGTCGGCACCGGCCAGAACTACACCGGCAGCGCCGGCCACTACGACTCGGTGCTGGCGCTGGACATCGACACCGGCCGCCCGCGCTGGACCCGGCGGATGACCGACGTGGACACCTGGCGGCTGGAGTGCTCGCTGCCCACCCCCGAGGACCGCGAGTACTGCCCCAACTTCCCCGACGGCACCGCGCTCGACTTCGACCTCGGGGCCGCGCCCAACCTGTTCAGGGCGGGCGGGCGCGCCCTGGTCGGCATCGGGCAGAAGGCGGGCGTCTACCACGTGCTCGACGCCCGTACCGGGAAGATCGTCTGGCAGCGGCAGCTGTCCGAGCCGATGCCCGGCGGCGGCCTGTCCGGCGTCCAGTGGGGCACCTCCTTCGACGGGCAGCGCCTGTACGTGGCCACGTACATGGCCCGGCCCGGCACCCTCTTCGCCCTCGACCCGGCGACCGGGCACCTGTTGTGGGAGACGCCCAACCCGGCCGACGGCTGCGCCACCGGTGGCGCGGCCCAGTACCCACAGGTCTGCCAGCTCGGCCACACCCCGGCCGTCTCCAGCACGCCCGGCCTGGTCTGGGAGGGCAGCATGGACGGCAAGATGCGGGCCTACTCGGCGCGCACCGGCGAGGTCGTGTGGGCCTACGACACCATGCAGGAGGTGCAGGGGGTCAACGGCCTGACCGGGCGCGGCGGGGCCGTCTCGGGCGGCGGCGGGGCCGTGGTGTCGCACGGCATGCTGTTCGTCCAGTCCGGGTACTCCTTCACGCCGTACCCGAACCCGTACGGGTCGGTGTTCCTGGCCTTCAGCCTTCCGTAGGCGCCGCCGGGGCGGTCGAGCCGCGCACCACCAGCTCGGTCGCCAGCTCGACGTGGTGGGAGTCGATGCGCTCGCCGGCCGCCAGCCGCAGCGCGGTGCGCAGGGCCGCCCGGCCCATCTCGCGCAGCGGCTGGCGCACGGTGGTGAGCTGCGGCGAGGCCATCCGCGCGATCTGGGTGTCGTCGAAGCCGACGATGCTCAGGTCCTCCGGGATGCGCAGGCCGCGCGACCTGGCGGCCTCCATGACCCCGAGCGCGATCTCGTCGCAGCCGGCGAAGATCGCGGTCGGGGGCTCCGGCAGGTCGAGCACGCTCGCGCCGTTGACCAGGCCGTCCTGGTAGTGGAAGTGGGCGGTGCGGACGTAGCCGGGCGGCTCGGGCGCGCCGGCCGCCTCCAGCGCCGCGCGGTAGCCGTGCAGGCGGGCCTGGTTGCAGGCCGAGGTCGGCGGGCCGCCGATGTAGGCGATGCGGCGGTGGCCCAGGGACAGCAGGTGCTGGGTGGCGGTCAGGCCGCCGGCGAAGTTCGTCGAGCCGACGCTGGTCACGCTGGTGGTCGGCAGGTTGAGCGGGTCGATCACGACCAGCGGCAGCCGGGCCCGCGTCAGCGCCCCGAGCTGCGCGCCGGTCAGCTCGCTGGTCACCACGATGAGCGCCCGCCGCCCGGCGGCGACCAGGTCGCGCGCCCAGCCGCCGGTGCGCTGGTGGCTCTTCCTGATGCTGACGACGACCGACGTCTCCAGCTCGTCGCCGGCCTCGATCGCGCCGTGGATGATCTCGGTGGAGTAGGCGTTGAGGTCGTCGTCGAACTGCACCTCGACCGTGGCGGGGCCGCCCGCCTCGCCGCGGCGCGGCGTGGCGGGCACGTAGTCGTGCTGCTGGAGCAGCGACTGCACCAGCGAACGGGTCGCCGGGGCCACGTCGCTGCGGCCGTTGAGCACCTTGGAGACGGTGGCGACGGACACGCCGGCCGAGGCCGCGACGGTGGCCAGCGTGGCGCGCCTAGGAGCCGGCATCTGTTCCTCCTCGGATCTCCACGGGTGTGACCAGCCGCCTGCCCGCGCCGGCGGGCCGCGCCGGCCCGGTCAGCCGGACCACGCCGCGGCACGGCAGGTCGGCGGCGGACGTGCCGACGAGCACCTCGACGTCTCCGGGCTCCACGACGCGCCGCAGGTCGCGCCCGGTGAAGGCGGTCCTGTCGGTGTGGACGAGGAAGGAGACCCGCCTGCTCTCCCCCGGTTCGAGGCGCACCCTGGCGAAGCCGGTGAGCTGCTTCACCGGCCTGGTGACCTGGGCGAGGACGTCGTGCAGGTAGAGCTGCACGACCTCGTCGCCCGCCCGGCCGCCGGTGTTGGCGACGCGGACCGAGACGGTGAACTCGCCGTCGGTCGGGACCTCGGCGGCGCTGAGCCGCAGGTCGCCGACCTCGAAGGAGGTGTAGGAGCGGCCGTGCCCGAAGGGGAACAGCGGGGTGGGATCGAGGTTGCTGATGCCCTTGCTGTCGGCTCCGAGCGGGGGCTGCAGGTAGGTGCCCGGCTGCCCGCCAGGATGGCGGGGTATCTGCACGGGAAGCTTGCCTCCAGGCTGGACACGACCGCTCAGTATACCGGCGATCGCCCCGCCGCCCTCCTCTCCCGGCATGAACGCCTGGACCAGCCCGGCGGCTCCGGCGTGCACCTCGCCCAGCGCGTACGGGCGGCCCGAGACGACCACCACGACCACCGGCGTGCCCGTCGCGAACAGGTCGGCCAGCAGGTCGGCCTGGAGGCCGGGCAGCCGCAGGTCCTCGGCGTCGCAGCCCTCGCCCGACGTGCCCTGGCCGAACAGGCCGGCCAGGTCGCCCACGACCGCGACGCACAGGTCGGCCGCGCGGGCCGCGGCGGCCGCCGCGGCGAAGCCGGACCGGTCGCCGCCCTGGACCGCGCACCCCGGCTCGTGCACGATCTCGGCGCCGGGCAGCTCGGCGCGCAGCGCGTCCAGCACGGTCGGGGCCTCGACGCCGAGCCCGAGCCCGGGGTGGCGGGGCAGCACGTGGTTGGGGAAGGCGTAGCAGCCCATGAACGTGCGCGGGTCGTCGGCGCACGGGCCGACGACGGCGATCCGGCCGAGACCCGCGCCCAGCGGCAGCGCGGTCCCGGCGTCGAGCAGCACGATCGAGCGTTCGGCCAGCTCGCGGGCGAGGGCTCGGTTGGCGGCCGAGTCCAGTTCGACGTCCTGCGCGCCGGCGACCGAGCCCTCCGGCGTCCAGCCGGGGTCGAGCAGGCCGAGCTGCACCTTCTGGGTGAGCAGCCGGCGCGCGGCCCGGTCGATCAGCGACTCGGGCAGCTCGCCCCGGCGCACCCGCTCGACCAGGTGGGGGCCGAAGCCGAGGGTGTCGGGCAGCTCGACGTCCACGCCCGCGGCGAGCGCCTGTGCCCCCGCGTCCTGCGGGCCGGCGGCCACCTGGTGCATGGTCGCCAGGAACGGGACCGCCCAGTAGTCGGACACGACGGTGCCGGTGAACCCCCACTCCTCGCGCAGCAGCTCGGTCAGCAGCCAGGAGTCGACGGCGGCGGGCACGCCGTCCACGTCGGAGTAGGAGTTCATCACCGAACGGGCGCCGCCCAGGGTGATCGCCGCCTCGAACGGCGGCAGGATCATGTCCGTCAGCTCGCGGCGGCCCATCGGCACCGGGCCGTGGTTGCGGGCGGCCCGCGAGGCCGAGTACCCGGCGAAGTGCTTGAGCGTGGCGATCACGCCGGCGCCCTCCAGGCCGCGCACGTACGCCGCGCCGAGCATCGAGACGAGGTACGGGTCCTCGCCCATCGTCTCCTCGACCCGGCCCCACCGGTAGTCGCGGACCACGTCGAGCACCGGGGACAGGCCCTGGTGGACGCCCACGGCGCACATGTCCCGCCCGATGGCCGCGGCCATGCGCTCGACCAGGCCGGGGTCGAAGGTGGCGGCCCAGGCGATGGCCGCCGGGTAGACGGTGGCGCCGTAGGTGGTGAAACCGGTCAGGCATTCCTCGTGCACGAGGGCGGGGATGCCGAGCCTGGACAGGCCGACGACCTCGCGTTGCAGCCGCACCACCTCGGCGGCGCCCTCGGCCGCCGTCACCGGGACGCTGCCGAACACGCGGGTCAGGTGGCCGAGCCCGTGCCGGGCGGCCTCGCTCAAGGGGACGGTGCCGGAGGCCGCGAAAACGTCCTGCATGGGGGCCACGTTGTGGGTGCCCTTGCCGTCCGGGTCGGGGGCGGGGGCCGCCTCCTCGTGCGCCATGTCGTTGCCCACCCATCGGCTGCCGAGCTGGGCGACCTTCTCCTCCAGCGTCAACTCCTGAAGGAGGGCCTCGACGCGCTCGGCCACGGGAAGCGCCGGGTCCAGCCACGGACCGAGGACCCGATCCGCCGGGGTCCGATCTAGAGCCGTCATGAACTGCACTCCTTCAAGAGTTCCTGCCGCAAAGTTTCGAAACATTTCGGAGCTGGGCCTGCCACCTGCACAATGCCGCAACCAGGGCAGAATAGCCAGCTAGATGACCGCGTGAGATTACTACACAGGCCCGGCAGCCGCCCAGCTCCGGTTTCCACGTAGGAGGTCTTGACAGGGTAATGGTCGAAATCTAGATTGACGTGCCGCGCGGTCATGTCGCAAATGTTTCGACTAGTTCACTCAACGGCGAGCGGACGAGCGGCATTGGGGGGTTTGCCGATCCGACCGCCGGCCAACGCGTCCCAAGGACAACCGAGCCGCGGCCAGGCCACGGCATTCGAGTACGGAGATCAGCGTGGAGACCAGGACAACCTCTCGCCGCACCTTCCTCAGCCTCTCGATGGGGCTGCCCCTGGGAGCCGCGCTCGCCGCCTGCGGCACGTCCGGCCCCACCCGCGCGGGTGGCGGCGGACCGACCGGCGGTGGTGGCGGCGGCGCCAAGGCCACCTACTGGTACCTGTCGGTCGAGCCGCAGGAAGGCGTGCGCCGCCGGGCGATAGAGCGCTTCAACAAGGCCAACCCCAACACCCCGATCGAGGGCACGGCGTTCCAGAACGACGCCTACAAGACCAAGATCAAGACGGCCATCGGCGCCGGCCAGGCCCCCACGCTGATCTGGGGCTGGGGCGGCGGCACGCTGCGCAGCTACGTGCAGGCGGGCCAGGTCGAGGACCTCACGTCCTGGTTCTCCGAGAACGCCGCCGTCAAGGACCGGCTGTTCCCCTCCTCCTTCGGCGCGGCCACCGTGGACGGCAAGATCTACGCGATGCCGTGCGAGACCGTGCAGCCGATCGTCCTGTACTACAACAAGGAGGTCCTGGAGAAGGTCGGCGTGCAGCCCCCGACGACCTGGGGCGAGATCATGGACATCGTGCCCAAGATCAACGCCAAGGGCATCGCGCCGTTCTCGCTCGGCGGCCAGTCGCGCTGGACCAACATGATGTGGCTGGAGTTCCTGTTCGACCGGATCGGCGGCCCCGAGGTGTTCCAGGCGGTGTTCGACGGCCAGAAGGACGCCTGGTCCAACCCCGCCGCCCTGGACGCCCTGACCAAGATGCAGGACCTGATCAAGGCGAACGGCTTCATCAAGGGCTTCTCCTCCATCACCGCCGACTCCAACGCCGACCAGGCGCTGCTCTACACCGGCAAGGCCGCGATGATGCTGCACGGCGGCTGGACGTACGGCGGCATGAAGAACGACGGCGGCGACTTCGTCCCCGGCGGCCACCTCGGCTACATGAACTTCCCGCCCGTGGACGGCGGCAAGGGCGACCCGAGCAACACCGTCGGCAACCCCGGCCAGTACCTGTCGATCTCCGCCAAGGCCACCCCCGAGCAGAAGGAGATCGCCAAGAAGTTCCTCACCAGCGGCGTGCTCGACCAGACCGAGGTCAAGGAGTGGGCGGACACGGGCGCCGTGCCGATCGTCAAGGGCGCCGACGCGGCCTTCGCCTCCTCCCCCGACGCCGAGTTCCTGAAGTTCGTCTACGGCATCGCCAGCAACGCCAAGACCTTCGCCCAGTCGTGGGACCAGGCGCTCAGCCCGACCGCCGCCGAGGTGCTGCTGGACAACATCGCCAAGCTGTTCCAGCTGTCCATCTCGCCGCAGCAGTTCCAGACGAACATGAACGCGGTCATCGGCAAGTGAGCGTGATCCCGATCCCCGCCGGGCGGCGGGCGCCGACGGCGGCCGGGCGAGGGGGCCGCGGCTCCCTCGCCTGGCTGGCCGTCCCGGCGTTGCTGCTCTTCGTCGCCTTCGGCGTGATCCCGCTGATCGGGGTCCTCGTCCTCAGCTTCACCTCCTGGGACGGGCTCGGCGACATCGGCTTCGCCGGCCTGTCGAGCTGGCAGGCCGTGCTGGCCGACCCCGGGCTGCCGCACGCGCTGTGGGTGACGTTCCTGGTGATGGCCGCGTCCTGGGCGGTGCAGACGCCGGCCAGCATCCTGCTCGGGGTGTTCCTGGCCGGCCGGCAGCGCTACCGGGCCGTGCTGTCGGTGTTCTACTTCATCCCGCTGCTGCTCAGCTCGGCCGCCGTCGCCATCACCTACAAGGCGCTGCTGGACCCGAACTTCGGGCTCGGCGCCGGGCTCGGCCTCGACCTGCTGGCCCAGGACTGGCTGGGCGAGCCCGCCCTGGCGTTCAGTGTGGTCATCTTCGTGGTGTCGTGGCAGTTCATCCCGTTCCACTCGCTGATCTATCAGGGCGGCGTGCGGCAGATCCCGCGCTCGATGTACGAGGCCGCCCAGCTCGACGGCGCGGGCCGGGTGCGCACCTTCTTCAGCATCACGCTGCCCCAGCTCAAGTACACGATCATCACGTCCTCGACGCTGATGGTGGTCGGGTCGCTGACGTTCTTCGACCTGATCTTCGTGCTGACCGCGGGCGGTCCCGGCGACGCCACCCGGGTGCTCGCCCTGGACATGTACAAGCGGGGGTTCCAGGCCAACCTGATGGGCCCGGCCAGCGCGATCGCGGTCATCCTCGTCCTCGTGGGCCTGGCGCTGGCGCTGCTGCTGCGCCGCCTCGGCGGCCGCGACGCCGCGGCGAGCCAGCTGGAAGGGGCCTGACATGGCGACGACGCTGACGAAGCCGGCGCGGCCGGCCGCCGGGGCGTCCCGGCGGGCGGGTGGCCCGGCCGCCGCCCGCCGCAACTGGGTGGCCGGGGTGGCCGGGTGGATCTGGCTGGCGATCGTGGTGGTCCCGATCTACTGGATCGTCATCACCAGCTTCAAGGAGCAGAGCTCCTACTACGCCTCCAACCCGCTCGCGCCGCCGTCGGAGCCGACGCTGGGCGCCTACCGGATGGTGCTGGAGTCGGACTTCGCGCTGTACTTCCTCAACAGCCTCCTCCTCACCCTCGGCGCGGTGGTGCCCGCCGTCGGGGTGTCGTTCATGGCGGCGTACGCGATCGTGCGCGGCGGCGGGCGGTTCCTGCGCGGGGTGAACTCGTTGTTCCTCATGGGGCTGGCGATCCCGCTCCAGGCCACGATCATCCCGATCTACCTGATCATCATCCGGCTGCACCTGTACGACTCGCTGCTGGGCATGATCCTGCCCTCCATCGCGTTCGCGATCCCGCTGTCGGTGCTGGTGTTGTCGAACTTCATCAGGGACGTGCCCAAGGAACTGTTCGAGTCGATGCGGCTGGACGGCGCCACCGACTGGGGCATGCTCTGGCGGCTGACCTTCCCGCTGACCCGTCCGGCCGTGGTGACGGTGACGATCTACAACGCGCTGACGATCTGGAACGGCTTCCTGCTGCCGCTGATCCTGACCCAGAGCCCGGACAAGCGCACGCTGCCGCTGGCGTTGTGGACGTTCCAGGGCCAGTACAGCGTGAACGTGCCCGCCGTGCTCGCCTCGGTCGTCCTGACCACGCTGCCCATCCTGATCCTCTACGTGGTGGGCCGCCGTCAGCTGCTCAGCGGGCTGACCGCGGGCTTCGGCAAGTGAGCGACGGCCCTCCCCCGCGCCCGCTCGGGAGGGCCGTCCATCGCGGCGCGTACCAGGGCCTCGGCGTTCCCGGCCAGGGCCGCCCGCGCCGTCGGCCGTACGGTCGACGGCGCGGCGCGCAGGGGAGCCAGCAGGCGCACCTCGACGGTCAGCCGCCGGGTCGCGGCCACCCGCAGCACCGAGGCGAGCAGCGAGTCCTCGCCCACGTAGCAGGCGCGGGTCGAGGGCCGGCCGTCCTCGCGGTAGCGCAGCGTCGCGGGCCGTACGACGGCGCCCGCGTCGATCGCCGCCTGGAACACCGCCGGCCGGAAGTCGCCCATGCCGAGCCCGCACCACGTGGTGCCCTCGGGGAAGGCCACGACGGTGTCGCCCGCCCGCAGCGCCGCGGCCACGGCGGCGACCGCCGACGGCAGCGCGGACAGGCGTTCCCTGTCGATGAACAGCGCGCCCGAGCCCGCCGCCAGCGTGCGGACGACCGGCCAGGCGGCGATCTCCCGCTTGGCCAGCGGGCGCGAGGGCACGGCGGCCGCGATGACCAGCGGGTCCAGCCACGACACGTGATTGGCCACGACCAGCTCCCCGGCCCCCGCCCACTCGCCGTCCCGCGCCTGCTCGCCCGGCTTCCCGGCCTGCTCGTCCGGTTCTCCGGCGGCCAGGTCCAGGTGGATGCCGAGGGCGCGCAGCAGCAGCCGGGCCCACGTCCCGGTGACGCGCCCCCGCACGTCCGGGCGGGCGCGGCGGAGTGACAGCGCGAGCGGCCCCCCGGCCAGCACCACCAGGGCCGCCGCGAGCAGCCGCAGCGCCCGGCGGGCCACCCCAGCGCCGGCGACCGCCGCCCCCACGCACATGTCCGGCGTGCACGGGCCCGTACGCAGCCACGGGCCGGTCACGGCGTCCCGCCCAGGAAGTGACGCAGGTAGCGGGTGTTCACCTGGGCCATCGAGAGCAGCACGAAGAAGTCGGCCGTGCCGAAGTCCCGGTCGTGCGCGGGCGGCCCGCACACCCACGCGCCCAGCCGCAGGTAGCCGCGGAGCAGCGCGGGCGGCACGAACCGGTCGGAGCGCGGCGCGCCGTCGCCGAGCCAGGGCACGTGCGGCGTGACCCGGTGCTCCTCGGGGCCGAGCGGCACCCGCCCGGCCACCCCGGCCGCCAGCGCGCCGCCGTCGTCGAGCGGCACCGAGCAGCAGCCCGCCAGCCACTGGTGGCCGCCGTCCACCATGTACCGGGCGATCCCGGCCCACATCAGCGCGACCACCGCGCCGTCCCGGTGGTCCGGGTGCACGGTGGTACGTCCTGCTTCGACGAGGTCGTTCCGGATGGGGGCGAGGGCGCGCAGGTCGAACTCGCCGTCGGAGTAGAGCCGGTCGGACCGTCCCGGCGGCAGCAGCCGGTACGTCCCCACCACCCGCCGCCCCTCCCGTACCAGGAGGTGGTCGCAGTAGGCGTCGAACCGGTCCACGTCGAGGCCGGAGACCGGGCTGTCGAGCCGCGCCCCCATCTCCTCGGCGAAGACCTCGTACCGCAGCCGCTGGGCCGCCTGGAGGTCGGCGGGGCTCGTGGCCATGCCGACCGTGTACCGGCTCGTGTCAAGAGAGATCGTCATGGGCGCGGGGTCCTTCCCTGAAAGCGTCTCGCGACCATGTCGTCATGCCGACATGACGGCCGGCTCTCTCGTCGGGGGCACCCAGGCGTCGGAGCGGTGAACTAGCTCGCGGCCTCCTTCTCGCGGTCGCGGCGGTTGGCGTACAGGCTGGTCAGGGTGACCGTGGTCAGGACGGCGACGATCACGCCGAGCGAGGCGAGCGTCGGGATCTGCGGCAGCCAGTCCCAGACGCCGTGCGCCCAGTGCAGGATGAGCTTGACCCCGATGAAGGCCAGGATGACGCTCAGCCCGTGGTTGAGGTGGCGCAGCTTGGTCAGGACGCCCTGCAGCACGAAGTACAGCGCCCGCAGGCCCATCAGCGCGAAGGCGTTGGTGGCGAAGACCAGGAACGGGTCCTCGGTCACGCCGTACACGGCCGGCACGGAGTCCACGGCGAAGACGATGTCCGTGCCGAGGACGGCGACGGCGGCCAGGGCCAGCGGCGTCAGGGCCAGCCGCCCGCCCTCGCGCACGGCCAGCCGGGAGCCGCGGTAGTCGTCGGTGACCGGCACGAACCGGCGCACCAGCCGGACGCTGCGCATGGAGGAGATGTCCACCTGCTGCTCGTGGCCGCCGAGCACGTCCTTGAGGATCTTCCCGGCGGTGACGATGAGGATCGCGCCGAACAGCAGGAACGCCCACGTGCCGCTCTGCAGGGCGGCGGCGCCGAGCCAGATGAAGATGCCGCGCAGGACGAGCGCGCCCACGATCCCGTACAGCAGGACCTGCCGGGCCAGCGCGGGCGGGACGGCGAAGGCGGCCAGCAGCAACATGAACACGAACAGGTTGTCCACCGACAACGACTTCTCCACCACGAACCCGGTGAAGAACTCCACGGCGACGCCGCCGCCGTGGTCCGCCCACAGGTAGAAGCCGAAGATCACCGGCAGCACCAGGTAGAACACCGACCAGCCGGCCGCCTCGCGCATGCGGACCTCGTGCGGGCGCCTGGTCAAGAAAAGATCCAGCGCCAGCAGCAGCACGAGCCCGGCGATCGCGACCAGCCAGAGGGTGGGCGTGGCGATGGTGGTCAGGGCGGGGGCAGTCGGCAATGTGCCCGGGGGCATGGGTCCTCCTCGAACGCGCGTCATCGTTCGAGGTCTCCTTCGCCCGTGCGCCGATCGCGCGGGCGGCCGCCCGGGGACGTCTGGGACGTCCGTACTGACCGGGCCGGCGCTTGCGAAGTACTCCCCTCGGCACCCTCAGCCTAGGCGATGTCACGACATGTCACCACCTGTTGGCCCCCGCCATCTGCGCGGGCGCCCGCCCTCGCCCCGCCACCGGCCGCAGGCCCTCCCTACCGGCGGAACGTGACGAGAGCCTGACTGCCGGGCGGAAAAGCGCTGACTGTGCCATTTACCGTTAGGAAACTTTCCTTTATATTTGGGAGCATCCCCCAGCATGAAGGAACGGTGACATGCGCAGAGTATGGACCTTCTTAGCCATGGCGGCGGTCTCCGTCGCCACCGTCGTCGCCCTGTCCCCGCCGGCCTCGGCGCACGGTTACATCTCCGACCCGCCCAGCCGCCAGGCCAACTGCGCGGCCGGCAAGGTCAAGAACTGCGGCCAGATCATCTGGGAGCCGCAGAGCGTCGAGGGCCCCAAGGGCCTGCGCAACTGCAGCGGCGGCGACCCCCGGTGGTCCCCGCTGGACGACGACAGCAAGGCCTGGCCGGCCGCCTCCGTGGGTGACACGGTCAACTTCAAGTGGCTCATCGAGGCTCGGCACGCCACCAGCACGTGGGAGTACTACGTCGGCGGCACCCGGATCGCGGTCTTCGACGACCACGGCAGACAGCCGGGTTCCACGGTGACCCACTCGGTGAACCTGGGCGGCCGTACCGGGCGCATCAAGCTGCTGGCCATCTGGAACATCGCCGACACGGAGAACGCCTTCTACAACTGCGTCGACCTCCAGGTGGGTCCCGGCGGACCGACGCCGACCCCCACCGCCACCCCGACGCCGACCCCCACGCCCACCCCGACCCCCACGGTGACCCCCACCCAGGGCCCGACCGGCAACTGGACGGCGGGCACCGCGTACAAGTCGGGTGACCAGGTGGTCTACAACAACGTCACCTACCGTTGCGTCCAGCCGCACACGGCGCTGCCCGGCTGGGAGCCGCCGAACGTGCCCGCCCTGTGGCAACGGGTGTGATCGTCTAGCTCCGGTGCACGGGGGCGGTGCGGTCGGCCATGATGGACGGGCCGGCCGCACCCCCCTTCCGGAAGGACGTCGATGAAGCGACTTCTCCTCGCCGTCGGCGTCGTCGCCGGAGTGGCGGCGGCCGTCTGGGGCGCCGTCCTGCTGATGTCCGCGACGGCCGGTCCGGCTCCGGCCAGGCAGCGATTGGCCGTCGCCCCGCCGGTGGTGCGCGACAGCGTGATCACCGACGGCGGCGGCCGGGTCGTCGAGCAGCTCGCCCCCGACTGCGCGGCCAGCCGCCACCCCGCCTTCTGCCGCCGGGTGCGCGACGAGCTGACCGCGATCGATCCGCGGCTGCTCACCCGGAGCGGCCTGGTCGTGGCGACCACCCTCGACCCGCGGGCGCAGCAGGCGGCGCAGCGGGCCGTCGAGGCTCGGGTCCGCCCGGATGACGCGCCCGTCGCCGTCGAGGCGATGGTGGCGCCGGGCAGCGGCGAGATCAGGGCACTGGCGGCCAGCCGCGGCGAGGGCGCGCACGCCCTCCCCCAGGGCTCCACGGCGATGGCGTACACGCTGGCGGCGGCGCTGTCCGGCGGCTTCCGCTACGACGACGGCTTCCCCCGCGCCCGCTCCTTCCAGGCCACCGGCTACAACTCCTTCACCAACTGCAAGGGCGAGAACGTCGGCGACCCCACCCATACGATCATCGGCCGCGGCGGCGAGGACGGCGGCGCGTTCACCACCCTGCGTTCGGCCGCCCGCGCCGTGCCGAACCCCTTCTTCCTGCGGCTGGAGGAGCGGGTCGGCCTCTGCCGGACCGTGCGCACGGCTCAGCGGCTCGGCCTCGCCCGCCGCGACGGGACACCGCTGCAGGAGTACGAGACGTTCACGCTCGGCATCAACGAGGCGGACACCGTCACCGTCGCCGCCACCTACGCCACGCTGGCCGCCCACGGCCTGCGCTGCGCGCCGAGGGCGGTCGAGGAGGTCCGCGACGGCTCCGGCAAGGTGCTGCACGCCCTCGCCTCCCGGTGCGAGCAGGTTCTGGACGCGGCCGTCGCCGACGCGGTGACCGGCCTGACCGTCGGCGGACGCCGCTACGACGTCGTGGACGGCACCACCGTCCCCGGCCCGATCTGGCGCGCCTCGATGGCCGAGGCCCTGCGCGGGGCGGCGAGGTCCCGCTTCCCGGAGCCGGACGAGGCCCGCTTCGCCGGCTGTCGCCTGGCCTGCCCGAAGTAGCGCCTCAGCGGGCCTTCAGCAGCTCGGCGAGGCGGTCCATGGACTGGACGCCGCCCTTGGGCCCGTCGGCGCGGACGATGGCGTCGCGCGCCTCGACGGACGGGTGCACCGACCGGGCCACGTACCGGGTACGGCCGCCGGCCTCCTCCAGCCGGACGGTCTCCAGGGCCACCTCGCCCGGCGTGCCCTCGAACTCCCACGTGCGCACGTACCGCTCCGGCGGCACGACCGCGTGGTAGACGCCGCCGAAGGCGTACTCCCGGCCGCGGGCGTCGGTGTTGACGAAGCGCCACCGTCCGCCCGGCGCGACCTCCATGGCGTCCACCCGGGTGTCCAGCCAGTGGGGGCCCCACCAGCGCGGGATCAGCGCCGGGTCGGTCACGACCCGGAACACGACGTCCCTGGGGGCGTCGAAGGCCCGGATCATGATGATGTCCTGGCGGCCGGGTTCGATGACGAATTCGGTCTCACCCATGGTCACGTCCTTCCTCGCTGTGCCGGAGCTTGCTGATCTCCTGGTCGAGCCGGTCGAAGCTGCCGGTCCAGCGGTCGCGGTAGCGGTCGATCCATGCGGAGGCGCCCTCCAGGGGTTCCGTCTCCAGGCGGCACGGCCGCCACTGCGCGTCGCGTCCGCGGCTGATCAGCCCGGCCCGCTCCAGCACCTTCAGGTGCTTGGACACGGCCTGCAGGCTCATCTCGAAGGGCTCGGCCAGCTCGTTGACCGTCGCCTCGCCGTCGGCCAGCCGGGCGAGGATGGCCCGCCGGGTCGGGTCGGCCAGGGCGGCGAAGGTGAGGCTGAGCTGGTCGTCGGGCATCGGTGGGTACGTTCCTTCCTGGGCGGTGCCGACCCTAATGGTCCACGATCGCGCCGCAGGAGACGTTCACGGTCGCCGACGTCATGGTCCGGGCCCGGTCGGAGGCGACGAACGCCGCCACGTCGCCCACGTCGGCGAGGGTGGCGAGCCGTCCGAGCAGGGTGGGCTCGCGCAGCTCCGCCTCCAGCGCGGCCTTGCCCGGGAACGAGTCGGGGATGCTCTCCGGCACGCCGCCGGTGATCAGGGTGACCACGCGCACGCCCTGCCTCCCGGCCTCGCACGCCCACTGGCGGCGGATGCCCTCCATGGTGTCCAGCGACACCTTGAACCCGCCCAGCCCCGGCTGCGTCTGCGGCCCGCCGCCGCCGAACAGCAGGACGACGCCCGAACCGGCCATGTGCCGCACCGCGGCCCTGATGGTGAGGAACTGGGTGCGCGCGGCGACCTGGATCGGCCGCAGGAAGTCCTCGACGGAGATCTCGGCCAGCGGGCGCTGCACGTCCTGGACGGAGATGGCGTTGAACGAGACGTCGATGCGGCCCTCGCGGGCGGCCACCGAGCCGGTGAACGCGTCGACGGCCTGCTCGTCCAGCGCGTCCACGAGGGCGGTCTCCGCCGTGCCGCCGGCCGCACGGATGTCGTCGGCGACCTTGTCGAGCGGGGCCTGGGTGCGGCCGGCCAGGAAGACGCGGGCGCCCTCGCGGGCGAAGGCGCGGGCCACCGCGCCGCCGATCGAGCCGCCGCCGCCGTGGACCACCGCGATCTTTTCTCGGAGAAGCATCTCTTCCTCCTTGTTCAACTCATTGGTTTATCAACCTATAGGTTGAATACGCGGTGGTGTCAAGAACTGGACAGGTCTGGAGGCTTTATCCGATCTTGTCAGGACTCCGGGGCGGTGTTACCTCTGGCGGGACGGGCGTCAACCGCGCGTCTTCTGTACCCAGGAGGAACCGTGTCCACTAGACCCTGGTTACGCAGCGCCGTGATCGCCCTCGCGGTCACCGCCTCTGCCCTGCCCCTGACCGGCGCCGCGCGGGGCGAACCCGGCGGCCAGGCCCCGATCGTCCACGACTTCCAGGCCGAGCAGCACGGCAAACCGGACCTGGACCACCGGCAGGGCCGCGTCCCGCCGCCCGCCGGGCTCGGCGCGCGGGCCGCCGGCGCGGAGATCCGCTGGAACGCCCTCGGCACCCCAGCCGTCGTCACCGGCGCCGCGCCGCTCGCCGAGGGCCTGGGCGAGGATCCCGAACGGGCCGCCCGCGCCTACCTGACCGCCAACGAGCCGCTGTTCGGCCTGTCGGCCGAGGAGGTCGCCGGGCTGGAGAAGGTCGCGGTCAACCCCCTGGGCGCCGGTCACGCCGTGCTCCTGCGCCAGCGGTTCGGCGGGCTGCCGGCCGGGGTGGACGGGCTCGTCGCGGTCGGCGTCGTGCGGGGGAAGGTGCGCCACGTGACCTCCTCGCTCGCCCGCGAGCAGGCCGCGCCCCCGGCCGCCGCGATCAGCGAGGCGCGGGCCCTGGAGATCGCGGCCCGCGACGGCGGCGTGGACCTGGCCACGGCGACGACGAAGCAGGTCACGAAGGTGGCCGTGCCCGCGCCGGACGGCGTGCACAGCGCGTACCAGGTGGTCCTGATCGGCGGCGGGAGGGGCGAGGCGGCGGCGTACACCACCCACGTGGACGCGGTCAGCGGCGGCATCCTCACCCGCGAGAACCTGGTCGACCACTTCGACCCGGAGAACCCGCGCTGGGCGGCCTTCCCGGTCAACCCGCCCGGCGACTACTCCGCCACCGACACCCGGCGGACCTGGTGCCAGGCGGCCGGGCCCGGCTGCGACCTCGCCACCGGCGGCGACCCGGCGACCGGCCGCGCCTGGGACGTGGACCACGCCACCGGCACGCCGACCCACACCAGCGCGGGCAACGCCGCCCGGACGTACGAGAACCGCGCGAGCGGCGACCCGTTCACCGTCGGCACCCGCGCGAACGCGCCCTCCCCGAACCGCGACTACGTCTACCCCTGGCGCAACACCTGGCACCAGGCCAAGTGCGACCCGGCGACGTTCGACCAGCCGGGCGAGGCGGACCTGGAGGCCGCCATCGCCAACCTCAACGCCATGCACAACCGCATGCACGACTGGTCCTACCGGCTCGGCTTCACCGAGTCCGCCTGGAACATGCAGGTGGACAACGGCGACCGCGGCGGGCTCGGCAACGACCCCGAGCTGGGCAACGCCCAGGCCGGCGCACGCGTGTCGTCGGTACGCGACAACGCCAACCAGATCACCGGCCCCGACGGCGTCGCCCCGATCACCAACATGTACCTGTGGCAGCCGATCGCCGGCTCGTTCTACTCCCCCTGCGTGGACGGCGACTACGACATGTCGGTCATCGGCCACGAGTACACCCACGCCATCTCCGGCCGCATGATCGCCGGACCGAACGCCGGCTGGAGCGGCGCGCAGGCGGGCGCCATGAACGAGAGCACCTCCGACCTGTTCGCCATGGAGTACCTCGACGAGTACGGCTTCCGCTCCTCCGGCGCGACCCCGTACGTGATCGGCCCGTACGTCACGGGCGACCGGACGCGCGGCATCCGCAACTACGACATGTCCAGGTCGCCGCTGAACTACAGCGACATCGCCTACGACCTGGTCGGCGCGCAGGTGCACGCGGACGGCGAGATCTGGACCGCCACCCAGTTCGACGTCCGCGAGGCGTTCGTCAAGCGGTACGGCAAGGGCACGCCCGCCCGGCAGCGCGACTGCGCCGACGGCAAGGTGGCGGTGGACAGGTGCCCGGGCAACCGGCGGTGGGCGCAGCTCTCGTACGACGCCCTGCTGCTGATGGCCTCCGGCGCGGTCAGCTACGTCGATCACCGTGACGCGATCCTGGCCGCCGACGCCATCCGCTTCGACGGCGCGAACCAGGACATCCTGTGGCGGGCGTTCGCCGAGCACGGCCTCGGCAAGGGCGCGGCCAGCAACGGCCCGAACGACCCCGACCCGACGCCGAGCTTCGTCGACCCGGCGGGCCGTAACGGCTCCCTCCAGCTCAAGCCGCTCGGCGCGGCCAAGGACGCGGCCCTGCGGCTCTACGTGGGCGACTACGAGGGCCGCGCGGTGCCGGTCGCCGACACCGATCCGGCCACCCCGCTGGGCGACACCGTCGAGATGACGCCGGGCACGTACCGGTTCGTGGTGGCGGGCGCCGGGTTCGGGCACGCGCGGCTGACGTTCCCGGTGGTGGCCGGGGCGAAGCTGCCGCTCCCGCTGCCGCTGCCGCGCAACCTCGCCTCGTCCGCGGCGGGCGCGACGGCCGCCGGCGACGGCGTCAACCAGGCCCGGCTGATCGACGACACCGAGGCCACGAACTGGGCCTCGCGCACCGGCGCGCCGGCCGGCAGGTCGGTCACCGTGGACCTGGCGGGCGACCGTCCCGTCACGGTGCGCAGGGTCCAGGTGAGCGCGATGCTCCGGCCCGACGTCGGCGACGCCGCCGATCCGGGCGGGCAGAACAGGTTCTCGGCGCTGCGCGCGTTCGAGGTGCTGGCCTGCGCCGCGAACTGCGCCGACCCGGCGAGCTTCAGGAAGGTCTACACCAGCCCGGCGGACGCGTTCGACGCCACGCTGCCCCGGCCGCGCGGCGCGGACCTGCTGGTGCGCTCCTTCCGGGTGCCGCCGACCAGCGCCACCCACCTGATGCTGCGGGTGGTCAGCAGCCAGTGCACCGGCAACCCGCGCTACGCGGGCGAGCAGGACGCCGACCCCACCTCCGCGACCGACTGCGCCACGGCGAGCCCGGCGCGCGAGCAGGTGCGGGCCGCGGAGTTCCAGGCGTACGCACACTGACCCGCCGGCGGGCCGGCCGACCCGCCCCTCCCAGGGGCGGGCCGGGCGGTCAGAACGGGTAGTGGGCCTGTTCGGTCGCCAGGGTGATCCAGCGGGTGTTGCTGAACGCCTCCAGGCCCCACCGGCCGCCGAACCGGCCGTAGCCGGAGGAGCCGGCCCCGCCGAACGGCGCCTGCGGCTCGTCGCCCACGGACTGGTCGTTGACGTGCACGATGCCGGTCCGCAGGCGGCGGGCCACGCGCAGGCCGTGGGTGCCGTTCTCGGTGATGATCCCGGCGGTGAGGCCGTGCTCGGTGTCGTTGGCCAGGGCCACGGCCTCGTCGTCGGTGGCGAAGGTGCCGACCACGCACACCGGGCCGAACGCCTCGCCGTAGTACAGACCAGCGTGCTTCGGCACATCGGTCAGCACCGTGGCCGGGTGCACCGCGCCCTCGGGCTCGCCGCCTCCGGCCAGCACCGTCGCGCCCTTGGCGACCGCGTCGGCGACCAGCCCGGCCACCCGGCGCGCGGCGTCCGCGCTGACCAGCGGCCCGATCACGGTCTCCGGCCGGGACGGGTCGCCGGCGGGCAGCGCGCGCACCTTGTCGGCGAACCTGCGGCCGAACTCCTCCGCCAGCGACTCGTGCACCAGCACGCGGTCGCCCGACATGCAGATCTGGCCCGCGTTCATGTAGACGCCGAACGCGGCGGCGTCGACGGCGTGGTCGAGGTCGGCGTCGTCCAGGACGATGATGGCGTTCTTGCCGCCCAGCTCCAGCAGGGCGGGCTTGAGGTGGCGGGCGGCGTGGGTGCCGATGATCCGGCCGACCTCGGTGGAGCCGGTGAAGTTGACCGCGCGGACGCGGGGGTCGGCGATGAGCGCCTCGGCGACCACGGCGGCGTCGGCCGGGTCGTTGGTGACCACGTTGAGCACGCCCGCGGGCAGCCCGGCCTCGTGCAGCAGGTCGGCGACGAACAGGCCGCACGCGATGGGGGCGTCCTCGCTGGGCTTCATGACGACGGTGTTGCCCGCGGCCAGGGCGGCGGCCACCGAGCGCACGCCGAGGATGATCGGCGCGTTCCACGGCGAGAAGGCGGCGACCACGCCGAGCGGCTCGCGCACGGCCAGGCCGAGCACGCCCTCCTCCTGCGCGGTGAGCACCTCGCCGCGCGGCGCGGTGATCGCGGCGGCGGCCTCGCGCAGCATGTTCGCGGCCAGCCCGACGTTGAACAGCGCCCACGGGCGGGTGCCGCCGGCCTCGGCGGCCATCAGCGCCACGGCCTGCTCGCCGCGCTCCTGGAGCAGGTCGGCGGCCTTGAGGAAGATCGCCCGGCGGGCGAAGGGGCTGGTGGCGGCCCAGCCGTCGAAGGCGGCCTGCGCCGCGTCCACGGCCGAGGTGACGTCCTCGACGCCCGCGGCGGCCACGGTCGCGTACACCTCGCCGGTGTAGGGGGCCAGGTCGGACGTCGTGCGGCCGCTCAGGGCGGGGACGTTCTTGCCGCCGATCAGCAGGTCACGGGTGATGGTCATGCGGACTCCCCTGATATCTCGGTAAGGACGCGCTGGGCGACGGCGAAGGCCGCGTTGGCGGCCGGCACCCCGCAGTAGATCGCGCTCTGCAGCAGCACCTCGCCGATCTCGTCGGCCGTCAGCCCGTTGCGCACGGCGGCGCGGACGTGCATGGCCAGCTCGTCGAGGTGCCCGTGCGCGACCAGCGCGGTGAGGGTGACGCAGCTCCTGGTGCGCCGGTCGAGGCCGGGCCTGGTCCAGATCTCCCCCCAGGCGTAGCGCGTGATGAGGTCCTGGAAGTCCCTGGTGAACGCGGTGGTGCGGGCGACGGCCCGGTCGACGTGGGCGTCCCCGAGCACTTCCCGGCGCACCCGCATGCCGGGGGCGGCGGGCAGGTGGGCGAGCAGCGCGGCGGTGACCCGTTCCGGCTGGTCGACGCCGGCCAGGTGGGCCGCTCCAGGCACCTCCACGAGCGTCGCGCCGGGGATGCCGTCGGCCAGCTCCCTGGCGTGCGCGGGCGGCGTGGCCGGATCGTCGCGCCCGCCCAGGACCAGCGTCGGGACGGCGATGCCGGGCAGCTCGGCGCGCAGGTCGTAGCCGGCCAGGGCGTCGCAGCAGGCGGCGTAGCCGGCGGGGTCGGCGGCGGCGAGGTCGTCGAGCAGCGCCGGGTCGCCCGGCCCGGCGAACCAGCGCTTGGCCGTGGGCTCCAGCAGCGGCGCGGTGCCCCGCTCGCGGACCAGCGCGGCGCGCTCGCGCCAGCCGTCCGGCTCGCCGAAGCGGGCCGAGGAGCAGATCATCGCCAGGGACAGCAGGCGTCCGGGGTGGCGCAGGGCGAGGGTGGCGCCGATCGCGCCGCCGATGGAGATGCCGGCGTAGTGGAAGGCGTCCAGGCCCAGGTCGTCGGCCAGGTCCAGGACGAGCCCGGCCAGGCCGTCGATCGTGGACACGCCGGGCGACGGGGAGCCGCCGTGGCCCGGCAGGTCGAAGCGGACCACGCGGAACCTGCGGGCCAGCGCGGCGACCTGCGGCTCCCACACCCGGGTCGAGGTGCCGACCGACGGGCCGAGGACGATCGGCTCGGCGTGTTCCGGGCCGTCCACCCGGTGCTGCAACAACGTCACTTCTCCTCCAGCGCCCGCTTGACCAGGGCGGCGGCGGCGCCGGGCGGTCCGGCGACGGTCAGGGCGGCGCGCATGCGCCCGGGGTGCACCCGCAGGCCGGCGACCAGCTCCGCGGCGTCGCGGGCGGCGCCGGCGACCAGGCGCAGCGCCTCGCGCAGCGGCTGCCATTCGGCGTGCCAGGCGCCGGGCGGGCGCTCGTCCTCGGCGGCGAGCGAGGCGTACAGGACCGCGGCCTGGGCGGGCACCTGGCGGGCCGCCGCGGCGATCATCGTGGCCCGCACGGGGTTGTGCTTGTGCGGCATCGACGACGAGCCGCCGCCGACGCCCTCGGACACCTCGCCGATCTCGGTACGCGACAACACCAGCACGTCGGCGGCCAGCTTGCCCAGCGCGCCCGCGGTGAACGCCAGCGCCCCGGCCAGGTCGGCGACGGGGGTGCGCAGCACGTGCCAGGGCAGCGTGGCCGCGGCCAGCCCCAGCTCGGCGGCGAACCGGCCGGCCACCTCGAGCGCCGCCGCGCCCGCGTCGTCCGCGTCAGGGGCGGTGAACCGGTCGAGGGTGCCGGCGGGGCCGCCGAGCTGGGCGGGAAGGGCCTCGCGGGCGGCGCGGAGGCGGTCGCGGGCGTCGAGGGCCAGCTTCCGCCAGCCCGCCGCCTTGAGCCCGAATGTGGTGGGCACGGCCTGCTGGGTGAGCGTGCGGGCGGCCATGACGGTGTCGCGATGGGCCCACGCCAGCGTGGCGAGCCCGGCGGCCACCCGGTCGAGGTCGGCCAGGACCGGCCCGAGCGCCCGGTGGGCGACCAGCATGAGCGCGGTGTCGAGGATGTCCTGGCTGGTCGCGCCCGCGTGCACGTGCTCCCCGTACGGCCCGGCGGCCGCGCGCAGGTCGTCCACCAGCGGGATGACCGGATTGCCGCCCGAACGGGCCCGCGCGGCCAGGCCGGCCGGGTCGAACAGCTCGGCACGGGCCGCGGCGGTCACGGCGTCGGCCGCCTCCCGCGGCGCGCGCCCGAGCGCGGCCAGCACCCGGGTGAGCGCGGCCTCCGCGTCGAGCATGGCCTGCAGGACCGCCACGTCGCCGGTCGCCTCGGCCCCGCCGCGCATGGGCGCGAGCAGCCCGAAGTCCCCCAGACCGCCCACGGAGGGCGCGCCCGGGTTCCCTCCGGCGGGGTCAGCCGAAGTCAAGGAAGACCGTCTCCTTCTCGCCCTGAAGATGGATGTCGAAGCGGTGGACGCCCTCCCGCTCCTCGACCGCGACCAGCGTGCGCGCCCGCTCGGGCGGCAGCGAGTCGAGGAAGGCGTCGGGCCGCAGGTAGATGCGGGTGAACAGGTGGTGGAGCAGGCCGCGGGCGAACACGCACACGCTGATGTACCCGTTGCCCGGCTCGACCGTGCGCAGGGTCCAGTGGCCGTCGGCGTCGGTGGGGACGCGGCCGAACCCGGTGAAGTCGACGCCGTGCCGGCCGATCACCGCCCCGTCGACCGGGTCGCGGCGCAGCGAGCCCGGCGCGCCGGACAGGTTGCCCGTGGGGTCGGCCTGCCAGAACTCCAGCAGCGCGTCGGGGATCGGGTCGCCGGCGCCGTCGTAGACGCGGCCGTGCACGATGATGCCGCCGGTGGCCAGCTCACCGCCGCCGGGGAAGGGCAGCGCGTAGCCGTAGAACGGGCCGATCGTCTGCGAGGGGGTGGGGTTCATCGGCCTTCCTCCATCCAGGTCGCGGCGGGCCCGTCGAGCACGATGTCCCACCGGTAGCCGAGCGACCACTCGGGCTTGGACAGGTCGTGCGCGTAGGTGGAGACCAGCCGCTGCCGGGCGCCGTCGTCGGTGACCGACTGCAGGATCGGGTCGTAGGGGAACAGCGGGTCGCCGGGGAAGTACATCTGGGTCACCAGCCGCTGGGCGAAGGCCGTGCCGAACAGCGAGAAGTGGATGTGCGCGGGCCGCCAGGCGTTGAGGTGGTTGCGCCAGGGGTAGGGGCCGGGCTTGATCGTGGTGAAGTGGTAGCGGCCGTCGTCGTCGGTCAGGCAGCGGCCCACGCCGGAGAAGTTGGGGTCGAGCGGCGCCGGGTGGTCGTCGCGCTGGTGCAGGTAGCGGCCGGCGGAGTTGGCCTGCCAGATCTCCACGAGCTGGCCGCGTACGGGCCGGCCCTGGCGGTCGAGCACCCGGCCGGTCACGGTGATCCGCTCGCCCAGCGGCTCGCCGAGGTGCTGCCGGGTCAGGTCGGAGTCGAGGGCGGTCACGTCCGTGACGCCGAACACCGGGCCGGACAGCTCGCTCGCCTCCGGGTCCTTCAACGCGACCAGCGGCTGCTTGGGATGCCGCAGCAGGGTGCTGCGGTAGGGGGCGTAGTCGCGCGCGGGGTGGTCGGCGGGCCGCTCGCCGCGCGACTCGCTCAGCGCGGCGATCTCGCGGTCGATGTCGGCCTGCGTGAGTGGTTCGGACATGGACGCTACCTTTCGAGTACGACGGCCAGCCCCTGGCCGACGCCGATGCAGAGGGAGGCGATCCCGACGCCCGAGCCGGCCGCGGCCAGCCGGTGGGCCACGGCGCCGGTGACGCGGGCCCCGGAGGCGCCGAGCGGGTGGCCGATCGCGATCGCGCCGCCGTCGGGGTTGACCAGGGCGGGGTCGAGCTCGGGCAGCTCGGCCAGGCAGCCGAGCACCTGCGCGGCGAACGCCTCGTTCAGCTCGACGGTCGACAGGTCGCCGAAGCCCTTGCCCGCCTTGGCCAGCGCCTTGCGCACGGCCTCGACCGGGCCGAGCCCGAAGTAGCGCGGCTCCAGCGCGCTCGCGGCGCTCGCGGTGAGGCGGGCCAGCGGCTCGCGGCCGCGCAGCCCCTCCTCGTCGGTCAGCAGCAGCGCCGCCGCGCCGTCGTTCAGCGGGGAGGAGTTGCCGGCCGTGACCGTGCCGCCGTCCTTTCTGAACACCGGCTTGAGCCGGGCCAGCGCCTCGGCCGAGGTGTCGTCGCGGATGCCCTCGTCCCTGGTCAGGCCGGCGATCGGGACGATCTCGCGGTCGAGGGCCGCCTTGGCCGCCTTCCGGTGGCTGCCCAGCGCGTACGCGTCCTGCTCCGCGCGGGTGATGCCGTGCTTGTCGGCGATCAGCTCGGCGCCCTCGCCGAGCGCGACCGTGTGCTCGGCGGGCATCCTCGGGTTGACCAGCCGCCAGCCGAGCGTCGTGGAGACCAGCTCCCCGCCGCCCGCCGGGAAGGCGCGGTCGGGCTTGGGCAGCACCCAGGGCGCGCGGGTCATCGACTCCACGCCGCCCGCGATCACCGCCGAGGCGTCGCCGACCGCGATCGCCCGGTACGCCTGGATGACCGCCTCCATGCCCGAGCCGCACAGCCGGTTGACGGTGGCGCCGGGCGTGGTGACCGGCAGCCCGGCCAGCAGCGCGGCCATCCGGGCGACGTTGCGGTTCTCCTCGCCCGCGCCGTTGGCGTTGCCGAGGATCACCTCGTCGGCGCTCTCCTGGCCGGTCCGCTCGACCAGCGCCGCGACGACGTGCGCGGCCAGGTCGTCGGGGCGCACCTTGGCCAGCGCGCCGCCGTGGCGGCCGAACGGCGTGCGGACGGCGTCGACGATGTAGACGTCCTTCATGCGATGACCTCCGCGTCGGTACGGTTGCGCAGCTCGTCCAGGCCCACGCCCGGCGCGCTCTCGACCAGGGCCAGCCCCTGGTCGGTGACGTCGAGGACGCCCAGGTCGGTGATGATCCGGTGCACGCATCGCCTGCCCGTCAGGGGCAGCGAGCACTCCTCGACGATCTTGGGTGAGCCGTCCTTGGCGTTGTGCTCCATGATCACGATGACCTTGCGCGCGCCGTGCACCAGGTCCATGGCCCCGCCCATGCCCTTGACCAGCTTGCCGGGGACCATCCAGTTGGCCAGGTCGCCGCGGGCCGAGACCTGCATCGCGCCGAGCACGGCCACGTCGATGTGGCCCCCTCGGATCATGCCGAACGACAACGAGGAGTCGAAGAACGACGCGCCGGGGAGCACGGTGACCGTCTCCTTGCCCGCGTTGATCAGGTCGGGGTCGACGTCGGCGGGCGCGGGGTAGGGGCCGACGCCGAGGATGCCGTTCTCGGAGTGGAGGACCACGTCGACGCCCGGCGGCAGGAACGACGGGATGCGGGTGGGCAGGCCGATGCCGAGGTTGACGTAGTCACCGTCGCGCAGCTCGGCCGCCGCCCGCGCGACCATCTGGTCACGGGTCCAGCTCATTCGGTGACCGTCCCTCCTGCCGGAGGCGGGGTGATCGTACGCCTCTCGATGCCCTTGTCGGCGGCCTGCTCCGGGGTGAGCGGGAGCACGCGCTGCACGAACACGCCGGGCAGGTGGACCTCGTCGGGGTCGATGTGCTCGGCCAGCTCCTCGACCTCGGCGACGGTGACGCGCCCGGCCATGGCGGCCAGCGGGTTGAAGTTCCTGGCGGCGCGGTGGAAGACCAGGTTGCCGGAGCGGTCGCCCCTGGCCGCCCGGACCAGCGCGAAGTCGGTGCGGATGCCGTGCTCCAGGACGTACTCCCGGCCGTCGAACTCGCGCACCTCCTTCGGCGGCGAGGCGACGGCGACCGTGCCGTCGGGGTGGTGGCGCAGCGGCAGGCCGCCGTCGGCGACGGGGGTGCCGACCCCGGCCGGGGTGTAGAAGGCGGGGATGCCGCTGCCGCCGGCCCGCAGCCGCTCGGCCAGGCTGCCCTGCGGGGTCAGCTCGACCTCCAGGTCGCCGCCGAGGTACTGCCGGGCGAACTCCTTGTTGTCGCCGATGTAGGAGGCGGTCACGCGGGCGATGCGCCCGGCGGACAGCAGGATGCCGAGGCCGCCGCCGTCGACGCCGCAGTTGTTGGACACGACGCCGATGCCGGTCACGCCGGTGTCGTAGAGGGCCTGGATCAGCACGTTGGGGATGCCGCTGAGCCCGAAGCCGCCGACCGCGAACGACGCGCCGTCCCGCACGCCGGCCAGCGCCTCCGCGGCCGTCGCGACCACCTTGTCTCTCCGCACGACACTCCGTTCAGCCGAGGTGTTCGCTCTGCGAACTTTAGTTCACTATTATGAGTTCGAGTATCTGTAACCGGGGCGTTCCTGTCAAAGCCCCCACCTGGATGAGGAGCCGCCGATGGAACCGGCCGGGACCCTGGAGCGCGGCCTGGCCGTGCTGCGCGTGCTGGCCGCCGACCCCGGGCGGCCCATGCGCGCGACCGACCTCGTACGCGCCACCGGGCTGGCCAGGTCCACGGTCGACCGCGTGCTGGCCACGCTCGTGCACCTCGGCCACCTGCGGGTCGAGGGCCGCGACGTGCTGCTCGCACCGCCGCTGATGGAGCTGGGCGCGGCCTACCTGGCCTGCGACGGCCTCCAGGAGAGCCTGTCGCCCCTGGCCGAGCGGCTGGCCGCCGAGCTGGAGGAGTCGGTCTCGCTGGCCGTGCGCGACGGCGACGGCGTGCGCTTCGTCGGCCAGTTCACCCGGCGGCGCACGATGTCGGTGGCCTTCCGCGTGGGCGACCTGCTGCCCGCCGGGCGGTGCGCGGCGGGGCTGGCCCTGCTCGACCCCACCGCGCCGTGGGCCGAGGACGACCAGCTCATCGAGCCGGGGCTGATCGCGGTCGCGCTGCCCGTACGCGACCCCGGCGGCACGGCGGTCTGCGCGGTCAGCGTGGTCAGCCACACCAGCAGGCACACGGTGGCGGGGCTGCGCGAGCACGCCCTGCCCCGCCTGCGCGCGACGGTGGCGGACATGGAGGCCGCCCTGGCGGCCCTGGCCGCCCGGCCCCGGGAGCCGCGCCGCGCGCCCGCCGGCCTCGACGGTTCGCGGGCCGTCAAGGAGGAGCTGGGCATGGGCTACCTGCAGTCGCTCGCCCGCGGCCTGGCCGTGCTGGTCTCGCTCGGGTCGGCGCGCGGCGGCTGCACGCTGGCCGAGTCCGCCAGGGTGACCGGCCTGCCCAGGGCCACGGTCCGGCGCGCGGTGCTGAGCCTGGAGGGCCTCGGCTACGCCGCCGCCGAGGGCGACCGCCACGTGCTGCTGCCCAAGGTGCTCGAACTGGGCTACGCCCACCTGTCGGAGCGTACGTTCGGCGAGGTGGTCCAGCCGCACCTGGCCGATCTGGTGGCGCGCGTCCGCGAGTCGGCGTCGGTGGCGGTGCTGTCCGGCGACGACGTGCTCTACGTGGCCCGGGTGCCCACGGTCAGCATCATGAGCGTGGACATCACGGTCGGCACCCGCTTCCCGGCGTACGCCACGTCCATGGGCCGGGTGCTGCTGGCCGGCCTGCCCGCCGCGCGGGTGGCCGCCATCGAGCCGAAGCCGCTGTCCCCGCACACGATCACCTCGCCGGAGAGGCTGGCCGCGGCCGTGCGGCAGGCCGCCGCCGACGGTTACGCGCTGGTGGACCAGGAGCTGGAGGAGGGCGTGCGGTCGATCGCCGTCCCCGTGCGCGGGCCGGACGGGAACGTGGTGGCCGCGGTCAACGTGGCCACGCACGCCGGCCGGGCCAGCCGCGACCACCTGCTGCGCGACGTGCTGCCCGAGCTCAGGCGGACGGCCGCGGGCATGGAGGCCGACCTCGCGCACACCGGCCGGCTCCCCTAGACGAGTAAGTCCTAAGTCGAGTCAGTGGTCGTAGGCGATCAGGGATCGGGTGACGGGCTGGCCGGTGGCGCGGTTGTGCCAGATGGCGGCGGTCAGGGCCAGGATGCGCTGGGCGATGCGGGCGCCGACGCCGATGGCGGTTCTGGCGCCGTGAAGCTCCAGGTCGAGTTGGCCCTTGAGGGTGTCGTTGACGGACTCGATGAGCTGGCGGATGGGCTTGAGGAGTTCCTCGCCGGGGCGGGGTGTGCGGTTGCGGTAGGACGGGCGTAACAGCCGCACCCCCCGTTCGGCCAGGAAGGCGTCCAGCTCGGCGGAGATGTATCCCTTGTCGGCGATGATGAGCAGGCCGGGGCGTTCGGTCACGAGATCCGGGTCGTGTTCGATGACGGCCATGAGCACCTGGCGTTCGTCGATGTTGGGGGTGGCCAGGGCCCAGGTGATGGGCAGTCCGGCCGGGGTGCAGATCAGGTGCAGGCGCAGGCCCCAGAACCAGCGTGAGTGGGAGCGGCAGTAGCCGTAGCCGGCCCACCCCGCCAGTTCGGAACGGCGGGCTGTGGGGCGGGAACGGCCACACTCGACCGGGGTGGAGTCGGTCACCCAGAGCGGGTCGTCCCACAGGTCGGTGTCACGGGCCAGGGCTCGGATCGCTCTTTTGAGCAGGGGGAGGGCCTTGTGCAGGCGCTTGTTGTAGCCGGACTGGCCGGGCAGGTACGGAAAGGCGCCGGGCAGGTGTGCGGGGACGTAGCGCAGCCAGCGGGTCTGGGAGTGCACGCCGAGCAGGACCTGGGCGACTGCCAAGGTCAGCAGTTCGGCGTCGGTCAGTCGGGGTGGTCGTCCTGGCCGGGGTGATTCGCCCAGCCAGTCGTCGATCTTCACGTACAGTGCGGTCAGAAGGGTGTTGAGGTCGTTCGTCACACATCGATCCTCGACACCCTTCGTCGTGCCTGCACTCCGAACGACTTAGGACTTACTCGTCTAGCGCGCCCTGCCTACCGGGTCGCCTCGGCGCGGGCCTCGCTCGGGGTCAGGCCGTACCGGGCGCGGAACAGGCGGGCGAAGTGGGCCTGGCTGGAGAAGCCCCACCGGTGGGCCACGTCGGCGATCGTGGTCTCCAGCGCGCGCGGCCCGGTCAGCTCGGCGTGCGCCCGGACCAGCCGCCGCTCCACGATGTGCCGGGCCGGCGAGCGGCCGGTGGACTCGAAGATGCGCGCCAGGTGCCGCACGGAGATGCCCATGACCCCGGCCACCTGCGCCGCCCCCAGGCAGGGGTCGTGCAGGTGCCGGTCGATGTAGTCCTCGGCGACGATGAGCTGCGACCGGTAGGCGTCCGGCCCGGGACGCCCGCCCGTACGCTCCTCGGCGAGCTGCCTGAGCAGGCCGAGCACGGCCCGCTCGGCCTCGGCCGGGTCGGGCGCGGACCGCAGGGCGGCCAGGCCGCCGATCATCGAGCGCAGCGCGGCCACGAGCACGCCCTCCCGCGCCGTCCCCCTGCCGAACACCATCGGCCCCGGCAGCCCGCCCGCCACGCACGCCTGCGCGAACAGCTCGCGCGGGACGTCCACCAGGATCTGCCGCATCGAGGAGGAGAAGCCGAACAGGTACGGCCGGCGCGTATCGTAGACGACCAGCTCGCCCGCCGTGGCGGCCAGGCAGCCGTTCTCGTGCAGGAACACCGCCTCGCCCTTGAGCAGCAGCGTCGCGAACACCGAGTCCTTCGGCGTGGACCTGACGGTCTGCGGGCTGCGCTCGATCGCGTGGGCGTTCCCGGCGATCTCGGCCAGCCGCAGCCCGGCCAGCTCGATGTTGGTCTGCCTGGCCAGCAGGCCGTGCTCGGAGTACGACGTGCACGACAGGCCCACCAGCGCCCTGCGGTTGTAGTCCTCCCAGAAGTGGATGCGCTCGGCGGGTTCGACGTGCTCGGTCGTGGCCTGGGAGATCACGGAGACGGCGGACAAGGCGACCCTCCTCGCGTTCGTGCCGGTCAGGGGACACACAGCTTAGGTGAGATGTCACACAGCCAGATAGCCTCCGTCCACGGGGACGACCGCCCCGGTGACGTACGACGCGCCCGGCGAGCACAGGAACGCCACCACCGAGGCGACCTCGCGCGGCCTGCCGAGCCGCCCGCCGGGGATGCGGGCCAGCACCTGGGCCAGGGCCGGCGGGTCGTCGAGCACGCCGCGGGCCAGCGAGGTGACCACGAAGCCGGGGGCGACGGCGTTGACCCTGATGCCGTCGGCGGCGTACTCGGCCGCCAGCGACTTGGTGAGCTGCGAGACGCCGCCCTTGCTGGCGCTGTAGGCGGGCCGGTCCCTGCTGCCGGAGAAGGCGAACATGGAGGAGACGTTCACGATCGCGCCGCCGTGCTCGGCCAGCGCCGGGCGGGCGGCCTGGCAGGCGACCATGGTGGCGGTCAGGTTGACCTCGATGACGCGCTGCCAGCGGGCCAGGTCGTACTCCTCGCGGTCGTGGCTGACGCCCGCGCAGTTGACCAGCGCGTCGAGCGGGTCGCCGGCCGACAGCAGGCGGGCCAGGCCGCCCCGGTCGAGCACGTCGTGCTCCACCACCCGGACCAGCGGGTGCACGGGCAGCTCGGCCGGGTCGGCGGGCGGCAGGCCGAGCGCGGTCACGGCCGCGCCCAGCTCGGCGAGGAGCACGGCGGTCGCCGCGCCGATGCCGGAGGTGCCGCCGGTCACGAACGCGTGCCGCCCGGCGAACAGCCCGGGGGCGAGTCCGTCGGTCACCGGAGCCGCCCCCCGTCCTGAGACGGTCGCACCAGCACCTTGACCTGGTCCTCGCCACGCAGCAGCGCCTCGAACCCGTCGCGCACCACGTGCTCCAGCGGGATGGTCGCGGTGACGATCGCGGCCAGGTCCACGCCCTCCTCGGCGACGATGCGGATCAGCTCGGGGTAGGCGTCGCGGTAGCCGACGCTGGTCACGATCGTCTGCTCGTTGTTGACCAGGGCGAAGGCGTCGAGGGAGACCGTGCCGGTCAGCCCGAGGAAGACCACCCGGCCGCCGCGTCTGGTGGCGGCCAGGCAGGCGCGCAGCGTGCCCTCCGAGCCGACGGCCTCGAAGACGACGTCCGCGCCCTCCCCGCCGACCGCCTCGGCCAGCCCGTCGCCCGTCGCCGCCTCGACGCCGAGGCGGCGGGCCAGCTCCAGGCGGGCGGGCGAGCGGTCGGCGGCGACCACGCGGCCCGCGCCGGCCCGCGCCGCGAAGCGGGCCACGAGCAGCCCGATCGGGCCGAGCCCGAGGACCGCGACGGTGTCGCCGGCGCGGATCCCGGCCCGCCGCACCGCGTGCAGGGCCACGGCCGCGGGCTCGAACACCGCCGCCTGCTCCAGCGGCACCGACTCGGGCAGCCGGTGCAGCATGTACGCGGGCACCGTCGCCCGTTCGGCGAGCCCGCCGTGCCCCATCAACCCGGCGAACCCGAAATGGCGGCAGATGTTGTACTCCCCCGCCCGGCAACGCGGGCAGTTCCCGCACCGGTAGTGCGGCTCCACCGCGACCCGGTCGCCGACGGCCAGGCCGGTCACGCCCGCGCCGAGACCGGTCACCGTGCCGCAGAACTCGTGGCCGAGCACGATCGGCGCGCGGACGCCGGACTCCGGGTGCGGCTCGCCCACGGGGATGGCGTGCGGGCCGTCGGCGTACTCGTGCAGGTCGCTGCCGCAGATCCCGCAGTACGCCACCGCGATCGCCGCCTCCCCCGGGCCGGGCTCGCGCACGGGGACGTCCTCGACCCGCACGTCCTTCGCCCCGTGCCAGACCGCGGCCCTCACGCGGCCGCCCTGCGCAGCGCGGCGGGGGCCGTCTCTTTCAGAGCGAAGGCGAGCCCCACCACGACCAGCGCGCCGCCGGCGGCGATGAACATCGCGGCCTGCAACCCCCACTGGTCGGACGCCCAACCGGCGACCATCGGGCCCAGGAAGCCGCCCGCCAGCTCGCCCACGCCCATGATCACGCCGAGCGCGGTGGCCAGCGCGCCGCGCGGCACGGTCTCGGCCGGGATGGTGGCCATGAACAGCGTGAAGCAGCCGAGCCCGGTGTAGGTGACGATCATGATCGCGCCGAGCAGCACGGGGCTCTCGACGTAGACCACGGCCAGCGGGCAGAACACCGCGAGCGCGGTGAAGCCGATCAGCGCGGGCTTGCGTCCCAGCCGGTCGGAGATGGCCGGGGTGGCGAAGCCCCAGAGCACCCAGGCCACGCCCAGGCAGGTCATGACGCCGCTCATCGTGCCGGGCCCGAAGCCCTTCACCTGGGTCAGGTACGTCGGCGTGAAGGTGATGATGGTGACGAACCAGGTGAGGTAGCAGCAGGCGATGAGCATGCACACGACGATGTTGCGCAGCTTCAGCACCTCGCCCAGCGGCACCCTCGGCTCCTTGGCGGGCGCCTCGGCCGCCGTCCGCGGCGACCGCTCGCGGACGAACTTCGCGATCAGCAGGGCCATCACGAGCCCCGGCACGATCGTGACGTAGAAGGCGACCCGCCAGTCGTAGGTCTCGGCGATCCACACCACCACCAGCGGCGCGAGGATGCCGCCGAGCAGCCCGGCCGACGAGCCCTGCAGCAGGCCCATGTTGAAGCCCCTGCGGCGTTCCCGGCTGGCCTCGACCATGAGCGACTGCGCCATCGGCAGCACGGCGCCCTCGGCCGTGCCCATCAGCGCGCGGGCGGCCAGCAGCCCGGCGAACCCGCCCATGAGCCCGGACGAGGCCGAGAACAGCGAGAACAGCACCACGGCCACGACCAGGATGGGCTTGCGCCTGCCGAGCGCGTCGGACAGGCGGCCGGCGAACATCCCGGCCAGCGCCCAGGTGAGCGCGAGCACGCCGGACAGCGTGCCCAGCTCGGCGTTGGACAGGCCGAAGTCCTGGTCCATGTACGGCGCCAGGAACGACAGCGCCTGCCGGTCGAAGAAGACGAAGCCGAAGGACAGGAAGAGGATGACGAGAAGGCGGTTCTCGTACCGGTCGGCGGCCCTGGTGTCCGGCGCGGCCGCGATGTCGGTCATGACGCTCTCATTTCGGGGGATGCGGCGGGGCGGCGGTCAGCGGAACAGGGAGTTGACGTAGTCGGCGCCGATGCCGACCTTCTCGTAGTGCTCGCGGCACATCTTGATGTAGTCGTGCACGTCGAAGAAGCCGTCGGGGTCGCCGTTCTCGTCCAGCCAGACCAGCGGGCCCTTGACGATGAAGAACGTCTTCATCGGCTCGCCGCTGTCGTAGGCGACCAGCGTGTGGCCCTCGCCCGGGGCCTCGTAGACGAAGTCGCCGGCGGTGGCCGTCCAGGGGCGTTCCAGGTAGCCCCACTTGCCGGAGATCGTGTACGCGAACACCTCGTGCGGGTGGTAGTGCCGGTTGACCAGCCCGGCCTCCTTGGCCCGCAGGATGTCGGCCCAGCTGTTGTCCTTGACGTTGATCCACAGCGGCCGCGAGCCGACGGTCTCGGTGAACGGCACGTAGTACCGGTCGTCGTCCGTGGCCACCTTGGACAGGTACACCTCGGGCAGCGCGTCCGGCCGGAAGGAGTTCTCGATCGGCCGCAGGTCCTTCCAGAACTCGCCGGTGGGGTTGTCGGGCATCTGAACGGCCCCTTTCGTGTCGTGTTCCCGGCAGTGAATCCCGGCGGGACCGACACCGTCTTTCCCCAGGTGGACGTGGCGGCTTGCAGATTCAGGACATGCGGCCGCGACGCGGGCCGGCCGGCGATCAGGCGCCGAGGTCGCGCACCACGTTGTCCAGCCGCACGGCGAGGTCGTCGAGGGCCTGCCCGCTCGTCGCGGCGCCGTCGGGGAGCTGGGCCATGACGTCCTCGCGGCTGGCTATCACCAGCCCCCGGTGGGCGTCGTCGATCTCCGCGGCCCGCAGCACGACGCAGTCGCCCCGGACGAACACGAGCGTCGCGTCGGCGTGCTCCGACTCCAGCAGCCTGCGTACACAGTCACGGTCGATGAGAGACATCACGGCTCCTCTTCCCCTCAGCGGGCGTGTACCCCCACAGAAGGACCGAAACCCCAGGTGGTCGCCCCGGGCGTCGCGCTAGCCGAAGGTGGGCGGGCCGCCGTCGTCGCGGGCGCGCCGCCGCGCGAACACCACCAGGTACGCGGCGGCGGCCACCGCCAGGATCGCCGGCGGCAGCGCCAGCGCCGGCCGTCCGGCCAGCACCGCGAGCACCGCCAGCACGACCCCGACGAGCAGCAGCAGCGCGGCGGCCAGCAGGCGCAGGCCGAGCGCGCTCGACGGCGGCGGCTTCTGCGGCCAGTGGCCCTCGCCGCCGCCGTGCACGCCGGGCACGCCGGTGTCGCTCACCACGCCTGAGCGGCTGATCTCGTCCGGGGGCGGCGGCTCGCGCAGCACCGGAGCGAAGAACTCGTCCTCGGGATCGTCGTCTCGCCGGTTCATGAGGGTGACCCCTACCCAGGATTCCGGCCGCTCCCACGAGTGAACGGCGGGGCACCGGGAAGGGCTGTTGCTGGCGGTAGCGAGCCGCTCACCTGCGTGAACGAGGACTGAGGACATGACGACGACGCCGCATCCAGCATCGGGGGACGAGCAGCGTGAGCACACCCTGCGCGATGCCGTGAGGACGGACATCGAAAGCGTCGAGGAGCCCGCCCGGCTGCTCCGCGTGAGCGCGATGGCCCGCAGCCTGCTGGAGGAGGCCAAGGGGGTGCACCTGGAGGAGCGCGCCAGGGAGCGCATGCACCGCATCTACGAGCAGGCCATCCAGGAGGTCGCCGGGGCGGTCGCCCCCGAGCTGCGCGACGAGCTGGAGCGCCTGCGGCCCACCCCGAACGGCGGGACGCCGACGGAGATGGAGATCCGGGTCATGCAGGGGCAGCTCGTGGGCTGGCTGGAGGGCGTGTTCCAGGGCATCCAGGCCGGGCTCCAGCTCCAGCAGGCCGCCGCCCGCCAGCAGCAGCTCGGCCTGCACGCCGGCCGCGCACTCCCCCGCCCCGACGGCGTCCGCGCCCAGGGTGAGGGCAACTACATGTAGACACGGGAGCCGGGAGCGGTCAGCGGGAGGGGCTCCATTCGGGCCGCCAGCCGGGGCGCAGGCGGTAGCCGTAGGCCAGGTGGCGCAGCGTCTGGCAGGGGGAGCCGGCGGCCCCGCCGCACAGCGGGCAGACGGCGTCCCCGGCGTCCCCGGCCGACAGCGGCGGGGTGTGCTCGTTCAGCAACGCCAGCTCGGCGCCGCAGCGGGCGATCGCGTCGGCCGGGTCGTGCAGGGCGATGTGGATCGCCTCGACCGGGTGGAGCAGGTCGTCGTCGTGGAAGCCGACGCGGGTGATCGTCCGCCCGCCGCCGAACTCCAGCCGCCGCGCGCCGCCCGCGCCCTGGCGTACCGGGGCGGCGGCCGAGCCGGCGGCCGTGAGGTAGCGCCAGGGGCCGGCGCCCGCCGCCTCCGCGGTGGCCTTGTCGGCCTCGATCTGCGTGCGCAGCCACTGGATCAGCGTGGCGCCGTCGGTGTCGAGGACGCCCTCGGCGCCGTCCAGCTCGCGCAGGAACGGGGTGACCGCCGCGTTCAGCTCGGCCACGAACGCCTCCAGCGACGCCTGGGCGTCGTCCAGGTTGGGCAGGCCCTCGGCGCGCGGCCGGGTGGGCGTCGGCAGCCGGTCCCCGGACAGGGGGATGCGCAGCTCCAGCGTGCTCAGCGCGGTCGGCGTGCCCTCAGCGCCGGCCGCGTAAGGCTGCTCGCCCTGGTGCCGCCAGCTCGACCAGCCGTCCGGCAGCGGGACTGGCGGCGGCGCGGCGAGCTCGACCACGGCCAGCGGATCGCGGCCGTCCTCGGCCCGGTGGCAGGTCGCGTCCAGGACCCGGGGATGGGTGCGCACGTACGGGGAGTCGGCGACCGGCCGGGTGGCGACCTCCCAGGCGGCCAGCGCGAAGTGCAGGGGGTCCAGCGTGACGCCGCTCGCGCCCGCCTCCCCGCCCGTGGCCGCGAACGCGTGCCGCCACCTGCGTAGCTGTTCGCCGTAGTGCTCCTGCGTCCCGCCGTGCCCGGCGTCGATCCAGAACGCCTGCGTCGCGGTGCGAACCGTGCTTCTCATGCCAGAACTCCCTTAAATCCCCTGCCGTCCCTCCTGCCCGGTATCGCGGGCGACCAACGCCTCCGGACGACCCTCCGTTAGCGCTGTGACCTGCGGGGTAGGCCACGGCCAGCGGGAAGTGCGAGCGAGGGGGATTGTGGTCATGCGCACGACTGCTTTTCGGGGCATCAGCTCCATCAACGGGGGATCGCGGCCATCGGCTCCGCGGCGTATCCAGATCGTGCACACGGAGTCGCGAGGACGGTCGCATCCGTTCGTCGCGGCCGTGCTCGGCGCCTGCGCCGGGGCCGCGGTGACGTACCTGCTGGATCCGGACCGGGGCCGGACGCGCCGCGCCCGCGTGCGGGACAAGGGCTCGCACGCGACCCACGAGGTGCGCGACGGCCTGGGCGTGCTCGGCCGCGACCTGTCCAACAGGGGCCGCGGGTCGGCCGCGGCGGCCAGGTACCGCCTGACCGGCGGCTCCGCCGACGACCGCGTCCTGCACGAACGCGTACGCGCCGAACTGGGCCGCCACATCAGCCACCCGCACGCCGTCGAGGTCGACGTGCGCGAGCGCGTCGTGACGCTCTCCGGCGACGTGCTGGCGGGCGAGGACGAGCGCGCCCGCCAGAAGCTGCGCCGCATCCCGGGCGTCAAGCGGGTGGAGACCAACTGGCACGTGCACAGGGACGGCACCGACGTGCCCCGGTTGCAGGGCCAGGGCCGCCGCCGCAAGGCGGTGCCGGAGCTGTTCCAGCAGCGCTGGTCGCCCTCGACCAGGCTGGTCGCGGGCGGGGCGGCGGCCTCGATCTGGGCGATCACCGGCAAGCTGCCGAGGCCGCTGTCCTGGCTGACCCGCTGCGCCGCGTCCGCGCTGGCCGTGCGGGCGGCGACGAACCTGCCGCTGCGCCGCCTCACCGGCGTCAACGCCGGTCGCGAGGCGATCGACGTCAACGCGGCCGTCTCGATCGCGGCGCCGGTGGCGGCCGTGTGGCCGCTGGTGAGCGACTACTCGCTGTTCCCGCGCTTCATGCCGGACGTCGAGGAGGTGCGGCTGTCGGCCGACGAGCTGCGCTCCCACTGGGTGATCAGGGGCCCGGCCGGGACGCGCATCCGCTTCACGGCCACCGAGACCAAGCGCGAGGAGGGCGCGGAGATCGCCTGGAAGTCCGGCGACGGCGAGCTCATCGCCCACACCGGCGTGCTGCGCGTGGACGCCCAGGCCGACGGCAGGACGCGCGTCCAGGTGCACCTGTGCTACAACCCCATCGCGGGGGCGGCCGGGCACGCCATCGCCGGGCTGCTCGGCGCGCATCCCGCGCGCAAGCTGCGGCAGGATCTGGTGCGGCTGAAGGAGCACGTCGAGAACCAGGTGCAGCCGGTCGCGCCGTCGCTGCTCTGACCGCCGGACGGCCACGCGCGACGGGGGTTCGCGCGTGGCCCGTACGCTGGCGTGATATCGATCGCGATATCACCGGATGGCTGATATCGGTCTTGGACGCCGCCTTTCGTCCTGTGCTGTCATGTCCGGGCTTGCCCCTGTTTCCGCCCGGAGGTGCTCCCGCATGCCCCATCGCCTGTCGAACGTCGCCCGGCTCGCGGTCGCGGCGATGTCGGCCGGATTGCTGACGGCCGCGATCACGCTGCCCGCCGTCGGCGGCACCGGCACGCTGGTCGTCTCCGCCACCGAGCAGCTGAACCTCAAGCCGGTGGCGCTGGCCGAGCCGCCCCTCGCGCAGACCTCCACCGTGTACGACGCCCGCGGCAACGTGATCGCCCGCTTCTACGACCAGAACCGCGAGATCGTCCGCCTGGACCAGATCTCCGAGGTGATGCGGACAGCGGTCGTCGCCATCGAGGACGACCGGTTCTACGAGCACGGCGCGATCGACATGGAGGGCACGCTGCGCGCCCTGGTCAAGAACCTCAGCTCCGACCGGCTCAGCCAGGGCGGTTCGAGCATCACCCAGCAGTACGTCAAGCAGGTGCTGCTCAACGCGGCCGACACCGAGCAGGACAAGAACAAGGCTCTGGAGGCCAGCTACGCCCGCAAGCTCAAGGAGCTGCGCTACGCGATGGGCGTCGAGCAGAAGTACGGCAAGGACGAGATCCTGCGCCGCTACCTCAACATCGCCTACTTCGGCGCGGGGGCCAACGGCGTGCAGGCCGCGGCCAGGCGGTTCTTCGGCGTCCCGGCGTCCCGGCTCGACCTGGCCCAGGCCGCCACGCTGGCGGGCGCCGTGCAGGACCCGAACACGACCGACCCGAGCCGCGGCAAGAAGGCCCGCGCGCTGCTGCTAGCCCGGCGGAACGTGGTGCTCGACCGGATGGCCGAGCTCGGCAGGATCACGCCGGAGCAGGCGTCCGCGGCCAAGGCGAAGAAGCTGGGGTTCAAGGACGTCCGGCTGCCCAACGGCTGTGGCGACAGCGACCATCCGTACTTCTGCGAGTACGTCCGGCACGAGCTGCTGGCCAACCCGGCCTTCGGCGACACGCGGCGGGCCAGGGAACGCGCCTTCGCGCAGGGCGGCCTGAAGATCTACACCACGCTCGACCCGAAGGCCCAGGCCGCCGCCGACCGGGCGATCAGGAAGCACGTCAACGCCACCGACCACGCCCTGGCCGCCGAGGCGCTGGTCGAGCCCGGCACCGGCGCGATCAGGGCCATGGCCGCCAGCCGCGGCTACGGCTCCTCGGCCAGGAAGAAGCAGATCTCCTTCAACGCGGTGGCCGACGCGCGGCACGGCGGGCTGATCGGCTTCCAGGCGGGCTCGACGTTCAAGACGTTCACCCTGGTCGAGGCGCTCAAACAGGGCATGAAGGTGGACGACGGCATCACCGTGGGCAACGGCTACAACGCCCCCTCCACCGCCGCCTTCAGGAACTGCGACGGCGCCGGCGTCGGCGACCCGTCCTGGACGGTCACCAACGACGAGGGCTCCCCCGGTTTCAAGACGCTGCAGACCGGCACGTGGGGCTCGGTGAACACGTTCTTCATGGCGCTGGAGCAGCGGGTGGGGCTGTGCCGGACGGTGGAGACGGCCAAGTCGCTCGGGATCGCGCGGGCCGACGGGCGCAAGCTCCAGGAGTACGAGACGTTCACGCTCGGCATCAACGAGACCGACCCGGTGACGGTGGCCACCGCGTATGCCGCCATCGCCGCCCGGGGCAGGTACTGCGCGCCGATGGCCATCACCAGGATCACCGACGCCGCCACCGGCCGGCCGACCTCGTACCGGCCGTCGTGCCGGCAGGCGCTCGATCCGGGCGTCGCCGACGCGACCGCGCACATCCTGTCGGGCGTGTTCACCAAGGGCACGATGAGCCGCGTCGGCGGCATCGGCCGCCCGGCGGCGGGCAAGACCGGCACCACCGACGGGTACGCCTCGGCGTGGTTCGCCGGGTTCACCCCGGATCTGGCGGGCGCGGTCAGCATCGGCGACCCGCGCGGCTCGCAGCGGTACAAGCTGGTGAACACCACGATCGGCGGCCGGTACTTCGCCCTGGTGGCCGGGGCCTCGCTGCCGGGGCCGATCTGGAACGACACCATGAGGGCGGCGCTGAAGGGCGTGCCCGCCACGCGGTTCGCGCCGATCGACACCGGGCGCTTCGGCGGCTGCGGCGACGCCTGCGCGCCCGCCCGACCCGACCGGGACGCGGGCCGTCCCGACGCGGGCGAGCCCGGCCTGGGCCGGACGGACCTGGGAGAGACCGGCCTCGGGGAGCCGGCCCCCGACGACCGGACGGCCCCATAACCCCGACGGGTGACTCAAGAGCTATACGACAGGCGGCGCGGCACGACCGTACCCTCGATGAGTCCGCACATCTCCGCCTCACGAGGGACGGTTTCGCCATGCCCAAGGCACGGACGTTCGGCCGGACACATCTGGCGCTCTGCCTCGCGCTCGCCGCCGGGGTCGCCGCCATCGGCGTGAGCGCGGTGGCCGACGCCACCGCCTCGCGCCAGGGCGACCCGCGGCCCGTGGTCATCCGCGACACGCGCGGCGTCGCGGTCGGGCGGCTCAGCATCCTGCGCGAGGGGTTCGGGACGGCACGCGTCTCGGTCTCGGTCAAGGGCCTGACGCCCGGCTTCCACGGCTTCCACATCCACACGACGGGCCTGTGCGACCCGAAGGCCGTCGATCCCGCGACCGGCCAGGTCTCCCCCTTCTTCACCGCCGGAGGCCACCTCGACCTGACCGGCGGCGTCCACGCCGGGCACTCGGGCGACCTGCCGCCGCTGCTGGTCGGCAAGGACGGGTCGGGCACCGCGTCCGTCGTCACCGACCGGTTCGGGCTGCGCGAGCTGACCGACGCCGACGGCAGCGCGGTCATCGTGCACGCGCTGCCCGACAACCTGGCCAACATCCCCGCCCGCTACGCCCCCGACGGCCCCGACGAGGCCACCCACAGGACGGGCGACGCGGGCGGCCGCACGGCCTGCGGCGTGATCAGGTGACGCGACGCGTGTGAGGCCCGCCGTGGCCGGGCGGCGGTGTGCGGCTAGTCTCGTGCCGTAACGCCGCCGACCTCGGGAGTTCCCGTCATGATCTTCATCACTGCGAAGTTCCGCGTCCTGCCGGAGCACGCCGGCCGCTGGCCGGAGATCTCGGCCGAGTTCACCGAGGCCACCCGCGCCGAGCCGGGCTGCCTGTGGTTCGACTGGTCGCGCAGCCTCGACGACCCGGCCGAGTACGTCCTCGTCGAGGCCTTCCGCGACGACGCGGCCGGGGCGGCGCACGTGACGTCGGCGCACTTCAAGCAGGCCCAGCAGGTGCTGCCCGGCTACCTGGCCGAGACGCCGCGCATCGTCAACGCGAACGTCCCGCAGGACGACTGGTCGCTGCTCGGCGAGATGGCCGTCCCCGAGCGCGGCTGACCGCTCAGGGCCGCAGCACCAGCGCCGGGTCCAGCGCCAGGGTGGCGACCGCGAGCGCGAGGAACACGATCGCCAGGGAGAACTGCGGCGAGCGGTCGGCCACGCGCAGGTGGGTGTAGAGGGCGCAGACGAAGTAGAGGACGAGCCCGGCCGCGGCCGCCGTCCCGGCCAGGGGCACGCCCAGCAGGCCGAGCGTCAGCCCCGCCGCGCCGGCCGCCTTCAGCGTGCCGATCGGCCAGACCAGCCACGACTGCGGCACCCCGGCCCGGTCGAGCGCGGGGCCGAGCGACCGCATGACCGGTTCGAGACGGGTCATGGCGGCGAACCCGGAGAAGGCGTTGCAGGCGATCGTCAGCAGCGCGGTGACGACGTAGGCGGTGGAGTGCGGCACGGGATCCCCCGGTCGGTGTCGGCTGGTCAGCCATGAAGGCGGAGACCGGGCGCCTGACCTGCGGCCGGATGGTCCTGGGGGGCGAAGGCGGGGGCGTGGGCGGCGGCCCAGGCGGCGAAGGTGCCGGGCGGGCGGCCGAGCACCGCGGCCGCGTCCTCGGTGACCGGGTACTGGGGGCGCGTGGCGTACCTGGCGTAGCGGGCCAGCAGGGCCCGGACGAACGGCTCCGGCAGGCCGCCCGCGACCAGGTGCCGCTCGGCGGCCTCCGGCGGGATCTCCTCGAAGCGCAGCGGCCGGCCGATCGCCTCGCCGAGCACGGCCACCATCGCGGCGTGGGTCAGCGACTCGGGCCCGGTCAGTTCGAGCCGGCGTCCGGCGTACCCGCCGAGCAGCGTGCTGGCGGCGATCTCGACCAGGTCCCGCTCATCGATCGGCACCTCCTGGAAGCCGGCGTGCACGTACCGGACGACGTCCCCGGCCCGGATCTGGGGGGCCCACGCCTGGAGGGCGTTCCCGGCGAAGGAGGCGGCGCGCAGGCTGGTCCACTCCAGGCCGCTGTCCACGGCGGCGGCCTCGGCCTCCTTGTTCCGGTCGCCGCGGAAGCGGGAGGGCTGCTCGTCGAGGGGCTCGTCGACGTTCATCGCGGACAGGGCCACCACCCGCCGCGCCCCGCGCTCGGCGGCGCGGGCGAGCAGGCCGGGCGCCCCGTCGCCGATGGCGCGCGGGTGCAGGAAGACGGCGGTGACGCCGTCCAGGTGGCCGGCGAGGGTCTCGGGGCGGGCCGGGTCGCCCTCGACGGCCTCGGCCCCGGCGGGCAGGCGCACCCCGGCCGCCGAGCGGGTGACGGCGCGTACCTTGACCCCTCGGGCGGTGAGCAGTTCGACCAGCGGACGTCCGAAAGCGCCGGTGGCGCCGGTGACGAGAATCATGTCGTTCATGCCCTCTGAGAGGAACCCGGGACGGAAAGTGTGACATCGCCATGACCGGGTCCCGGGGACCCGCCGACAAGGGGTGCTTTATCCGGATCGGAGCGCTGGGCGGCTAATCTGCGGCCCATGCACACCCAGTCACTCGCACCCGCTCCGGCCCTCGGCCCCAGACTCATCAGAGCCGAGATCCTCGTCGTGCTGTCGGTCTCGCTCGGCGCCAGCGCGGTGCTGTCGCTGGTCCGGCTGATCGGCTCGCTGACCGCGCCCAAGGAGCTGAAGGGGCAGCAGGCCGTGCTGGTCGGCTCGCTGGCCCCCGGGCGGCCGTGGCTGGACCTGACGTTGCAGCTCGTGGACATCGCGATCTCGGTGGCGCCGGTCGCGCTGGTGGCGTACCTGCTGGTCCGGTCGGGCGAGTCGTTGCGGACGATCGGGGTGGACCTGCGCGAGCCGGGCCGCGACACGTTGCGCGGCGCGCTGCTCGCCGCCGCGATCGGTGGCACGGGGCTGGCCTTCTACCTGGTCGTCTACGCGCTGGGCGTCAACCTGACGGTGGTGCCGGGGCAGTTGCCCGAGGTGTGGTGGCGGGTGCCGGTGCTGCTGCTGGCCGCCACGCAGAACGGGGTGCTGGAGGAGGTGCTGGTCAGCGGCTACCTGCTGCACCGGCTGGACCAGGCGGGCTGGGGGCCGTGGCGGGCGGTGGTCGTGTCGTCGGTGTTGCGGGGGTCGTACCACCTGTATCAGGGGTTCGGGGGGTTCGTCGGGAACGTGGTGATGGGGCTGGTGTTCGGGCGGCTGTACCAGCGGTGGGGGCGCGCGATGCCGCTGGTGATCGCGCACACGCTGATCGACGTGGTGGCCTTCGTCGGGTACGCCGCCCTGCACGGCCGGGTGAGCTGGCTCCCCTGACGCAAGCCACTTGCGTGACTGTCGCAAAAAACTGATAAACGCTTGCACCTCGATAACAAGGCTTCGGAACTTCCTCGCAGGAGTCTTGTGTCGCGGGGTCGTGGGGTCCTACTGTCACCTCACCCCCCGAGAGAATCGAGCTTCGGATGTCAGGCACGAGCACATCCCGGAGGGTCGTGGCGGTGCTCGCCGCGGCTCTCGGCCTCCCCCTCGCCTCGCTCGCCGTCCCCGCGCAGGCCGCCACTCAAGCCGCCACTCAAGCCGCCGCTGAAGCCGCCGCTGCAGCCGTCGCGGCGCAGCGGCCCGTGGTCACCAGGGCCGCCCTCGACCCCGCCCTCGTCGCCGGCCGGGGCGCGCGCGTCGGCTTCGCCGAGCAGGAGGCCGAGAACGCCCCCACGGACGGCACGGTCATCGGCCCCGACCGCACCGCGTACACGCTGCCCGCCGAGGCGTCCGGGCGGCGGGCGGTCCGGCTGACGCCCGGCCGGCACGTCGAGTTCACCCTGCCGGCCGCGGCCAACGCGATCACCGTGCGCTACAGCATCCCCGACGCGCCAACGGGCGGCGGCATCACCGCGCCGCTCGACGTCGCGGTCAACGGCCGCCACCGGGCCACCATGACGCTGACCTCGCAGTACTCGTGGCTGTACAACCAGTACCCCTTCACCGACGACCCCGGCGCCGACCTGCTGCACCCGGACTGGTGGATCACCGAGTGCTCCTGCGTGCCCAGCGCCACCACCCCGGCCCCGGCGATCACCAAGCCGTTCCGGCCCAGCCACTTCTACGACGAGCAGCGCCTGCTGCTCGGGCGCACCTACCGGGCGGGCGACCGGATCCGGCTGACGGCGGGCGCCGGAGCCGCCTGGACGGTCATCGACCTGCTCGACTCCGAACTCGTCGCCCCGCCGCGGATCGAGCCGGTCGCGGCGAACGTGCTGGCCTTCGGCGCCGACCCGGCCGGGCGCCGCGAGTCGTCGGCCGCCTTCGACCGGGCCATCGCCTTCGCCAGGCGCGCCCATCTGAAGGTCTACGTCCCGCCCGGCACGTACCAGGTCAACCGGCACATCGTCGTGGACGACGTGACGATCACCGGCGCCGGAAGCTGGTACACGATCATCAAGGGCCGCGAGGTCGCCCTGGACGCCCCCGCGCCCGACGGGTCCGTCCACACCGGCGTCGGCTTCTACGGCAAGGACGCCGCGGACGGCGGCAGCCGGAACGTGCGCCTGTCCGGGTTCGCCATCGAGGGCGACGTCCGCGAGCGCATCGACACCGACCAGGTCAACGGCGTCGGCGGCGCGATGAGCGACTCCACCATCGAGGGCCTCTACATCCACCACACCAAGGTCGGCGTCTGGTTCGACGGCCCGATGAACGGCACCCGCGTCGTCGGCAACGTGATCGCCGACCAGATCGCCGACGGGCTCAACCTGCACACCGGCGTCACCGGCACGGTCGTGTCGGACAACTTCGTCCGCAACTCCGGCGACGACGGCCTGGCGATGTGGTCGGAGCGGACGGCGGACGCCCGCAACACCTTCGACCACAACACGGTCCAGACGCCGGTGCTGGCCAACGGCATCGCCGTCTACGGCGGCACGGACAACACGGTCTCGGCCAACCTGATCGCCGACCCCGTACGCGAGGGCAGCGCCCTGCAGGTCGGCTCCCGCTTCGGCGCCGAGCCGTTCGCGGGCCGCCTGGACATCACCGGCAACACCACCGTGCGGGCCGGCACGTACGAGCTGAACTGGAAGATCGGCCTCGGCGCCATCTGGTTCTACGCCCTCGAGCGGAACATCGACGCCGACATCCGGGTGACCGGCGACCACTACCTGGACAGCACCTACAACGCCGTCATGCTGGTCGCCGACTGGCCCGTCAAGGACCTCTACTCCATCACCGGCCTGCGCTTCAAGGACGTCCGGGTGGACGGCACGGGCACCTCGGTGCTCAGCGCCCGCGCCGCCGGCTCGGCCGCCTTCGAGAACGTGGACGCCCGCAACGTGGGCGCGGTCCCCGTCAACAACTGCGGCACCTTCCACTTCACCCCGTCCGGCTCGGAGTTCTCGCTGACGGACGGCGGCGGCAACGACGGCTGGCTCGCCCCCTGGCTCCTGCCCAACACCCTCACCTGCGACGACCGTCCTCCGGTGGTCCCGCCGCCGGCCCCCGCCCCCTGGTGAGACGGCCGCGTTAGGCGCCGGGGTGCGGGGCAGGAGGGACGGCATGACCGACACCTACGACCGGGTCGCCGTCGTCACGGGCGCCGACTCCGGCATCGGCAGGGCCACCGCCGTGCTGCTGGCCGAGCACGGGTTCGACGTGGGGATCACCTACCACGAGGACGAGGACGGCGCACGGGAGACCGCCGCGCTGGTCCGGGACGCGGGCAAGGCGGCGGCCGTGCGCCGCCACGACCTGACCGACCCGGTCCGCGCCGCGCACGTCGTCGACGAGCTGGCCGGGGACCTGGGCGGGCTCGGGGTGCTGGTCAACAACGCCGGCACCGGGTCGTCGGAGCCGCTGCTCGACATGGACTACGAGCGCTGGCGTTCGGTGCTGGCGGTGGACCTGGACGGGCCGTTCCTGTGCGCGCAGCGGGCGGCCCGGCGGATGGTCGCCGAGGGGCGCGGCGGCCGGATCGTGAACGTCACCAGCGTGCACGAGGAGTACCCGAGGGTGGGGGCGGGGCCGTACTGCGCGGCCAAGGGCGGGTTGAAGCTGCTCAGCCGGGTGCTGGCGCTGGAACTGGCCGCGCACGGCATCACGGTCAACACGGTCGCGCCCGGCGAGATCGCCACCCCGATGACCGGGCAGGAGGACCGGCCGCCGCGGGCCGGGAGCCGTCCGGGGTACCCGATCCCGCGGCCGGGCGACGCCCGGGAGGTCGCCGCGGTCATCGCCTTCCTGGCCTCGCCGGCCGCCTCGTACATGACCGGCTCGTCGGTGTTCGTGGACGGCGGCCTGGTCACGATGGGACCGCAGGCGGCGGGGGCGCTCCAGTCCGGAGACTGGCGTTGACCCCGCACCCCCGCCCGCCCGCTCCCACGCGGCACCCCCGCCCTCGGACGGGTGGCACCGCACGCTCTCGGACGGCGGCCCGTCGCCCTTGAGGCGGCGGCCCGCCGTCCTTCGGACAGTGACCCTCGTCTTTCAAACAGTGGCCCGCCGTCCTTCAGGCGGTGGCCGGATGGCCGACCGCGAGGGCGGCGGCCACCTGCGGCGCGACCCGCTCCGCCCAGCGGCCCAGGAGCTCCTCCAGCTCGGGCGGCCGCGGCTCCAGCACGGACAGCGGTGACTCCCGCACGGCCAGCTGCGACTCCAGCACGGCGAGCCCCGGCGTCGGCACGGTCGCGCCCAGCTCCACCAGCAGCGGCCGCAGGTGCACCTCGACCGCCAGCGCGTGCTTCGGATCCCCCATGACCAGCAGCGGCAACGCCACCACCCCGGCCAGCGCCTCCGGCCGCAACCGGTCGAGGAACGCCTTCAGCAGCCCGGTGTACGTGCCCTTGTAGGTGGGGCTGGCCACCACCAGCACCCGCGCCTCGGCGACCAGCTCCAGCGCCACCTCGACGCCGGGCGCGGGCCCGGGGGCGAGCAGGTGCGGCCCGAGCGCCGACAGGTCGATCACGTCGTGCGCGCCCGGGAGGCCGAGCCGCCGCGCGACGGCCTCGGCGGCCTCCACGGCCACGGTCCGCGTCCTGGAGCCCTCGCGGGGGTTGCCGACCAGCGCGACGACGCTCATCCGGCCACCGCCGCCGCCAGCCCGGCGTACCGGGAGACGGGCCGGGTCAGGCCGTAGTTGTCGCGGAGGGTACGGCCCTCGTACTCGTACCGGAACAGGCCCCTGACCTGCAACTCCGGCACGACGTGGTCCACGAAGTCGGACAGGCCCGACGGGAGCAGCGGCGGCATGATGTTGAAGCCGTCGGCGGCCCCGGTGAAGAACCACTCCTGGAGCTGGTCGGCGATCTGCTCGGGCGTCCCGGCGACCACGCGGTGGCCGCGGCCGCCCGCCAGCCGGTTGAGCAGTTGCCTGACCGTCAGGCGTTCCCGCCTGGCCAGGTCGATGACGAGCTTGCGCCGGCTCTGCGCGCCCTCGGTCTCGACGGGCACGTCCGGCAGCGGCCGGTCGAGGTCGTCCTCGGCCAGCTCGATGCCGGTCATGTGGGAGAGCTGGGCCAGGCCGTAGGCGGGGATGATCAGGTCTTCGAGCTCCTTCTCCAGGTGCAGCGCCTCCCGTTCGGTCGAGCCGATGATCGGCGAGATGCCGGGCAGGACGAGCACGTCGCCGGGCTGCCTGCCGTGGGCGGCCACCCGCCGCTTGAGGTCGCTGTAGAACTCCTGGCCCTCCTCCAGGGTCTGCTGGGCGGTGAAGACGGCCTCGGCGTGCCGGGCGGCGAACTCCTTGCCGTCCTCCGACGAGCCGGCCTGCACCAGCAGCGGGCGGCCCTGCGGGGAGCGGGAGGTGTTCAGCGGCCCCCGGACGGCGAAGTGGCGGCCGATGTGCTCGACGGGATGGATCTTGCCGGTGTCGGCGTAGCGGCCGCCGGTGCGGTCGCCCAGGATGGCGTCGTCCTCCCAGCTGTCCCAGAGCTTGCCGGCGACCTCCAGGAACTCGTCCGCCCTGGCGTAGCGGGCGGCGTGCGTGGGGCGTTCGACGCCGAAGTTGAGCGCCTCGGCCTCGCTGGCGGAGGTGACGATGTTCCAGCCGGCCCGGCCGCCGCTGATGTGGTCGAGGGAGGCGAACTTGCGCGCCACGTGGAAGGGCTCGTTGTACGTCGTGGAGACGGTCGCGATGAGCCCGATGTGGTCGGTCACCGCGGCGAGCGCGGCCAGCAGCGTGAGCGGCTCCAGCCCGCCGAGCGCGTTGTGCCGGACGTCGCCCTGCAGGGCCACGCCGTCGGCGAGGAAGAGCGAGTCGAGCTTGCCGCGCTCGGCGATCCTGGCCAGCTCCTGGTAGTGGCGGACGTCGGTCAGGCGGCTCGGCTCGGTGCGGGGGTGCCGCCAGGCGGCCTCGTGATGGCCGACGCCCATGAGGAAGGCGTTCAGGTGGAGCTTTCTCGTCACGTGGTCCTCCAGGTGGAGAAGCGGCGCTCGACGCCGATCAGGAGCAGGTTGAACAGCAGGCCGACCACGGAGATCGTGATGATGCCGGCGTACATGTCGGGGATGCGGAAGCTGGACTGGGCGTCGAGGATGAGGTAGCCGAGCCCGGCCTTGGCGCCGACCATCTCGGCGAACAGCAGCACGAGGATCGAGTACGCGCCCGCCAGGCGCACCCCCGTGAAGATGGTGGGCACGGCGGCCGGCAGGATCACCTTCTGGAACAGCCGCACCGGGCCGAGCCCCATCGACCGGGCCGACTTGATCAGCAGGGGTTCGACGGTCTTCACGCCGCTGACGGTGTTGAGCAGGATGGGCCAGGAGCAGGCGTACAGGACGAACGCCACCTTCGTCGTCTCGCCGATGCCGAGGATGAGCGTGAAGACCGGCAGCAGCGCGACCGCCGAGGTGTTGCGGAACACCTCCAGCAGCGGGGTGAGGAAGTCGGCGACGGGCTTGTACCAGCCGATCAGCAGCCCGAGCGGGATGGCCAGCACGATCGCCAGCCCGAACCCGGACAGCGAACGCGCCAGCGACGCCTCCAGGTGTTCGGGGAGCCGGCCCGTGAGCAGCAGGTCCGCGCCGGCCGCCAGGCTCTCCGACAGCGGCGGCACGAACACGGGGTCCACCACGCCGAGGCGGGGCAGCACCTCCCAGGCGGCCAGGAGCAGCAGGATCGCGGCCGAGTTCCGCCCCGCCCGCCGCGCCAGCCTCCACGTCGCCGCGGGGGACGCCGCCGTCCGGCTCACCCCCGCCGGGGCCGGGTTCCGGCTCTCCCCCTCGGTGGGCCGGATCGGGGCGGCGGGCTCTTTCCCGTTGGTGCGCTCGTCCCCGGCGGCGGGGTCGGGCTCGTCGTCGGGGAGGTCGTACCAGTGGACGTCGCCCTCGGGCCGCGTCCGTTCGTCGGCGCGGGCGTCAGTCATGCCGGATCGCCGCCTTCCGCTCCTGCACCTGCGCCGCGGCGACCTCGTCGCGCAGCAGCCCCCACACGTGGTGCCGGTACTCGCCGAAGCGCGGGTCGGCCCGCAGGTCGCCCTCGCGCGAGTCGAACTCCACCTCGATGATCTCCTTGATCCGGCCGGGCCTGGAGGTCATCACGGCGACGCGCTGCCCCAGGTAGACGGCCTCGTCGATGCCGTGCGTGATGAAGACGACGGTCTTGCGGGTGTGCTGCCAGATGCGCAGCAGCTCCTCCTGGAGCGACTCGCGGGTCTGCGCGTCGAGCGCGGCGAACGGCTCGTCCATCAGCAGGACGTCGGGGTCGAAGGCCAGGCTGCGGGCAATGGCGACGCGCTGGCGCATGCCGCCCGACAGTTCGTGCGGGTAGCGGTCCTCGAAGCCGGACAGGCCGACCAGTTCCAGGTGCCGCCGCGCCCGTTCCGTACGCTCGGCCCTGGGCACGCCCTTGGCCTCCAGCCCGAAGGCCACGTTGGCCAGCGCGGTCCGCCAGGGGAACAGCGCGTACTGCTGGAAGACGATCCCCCGGTCGAGGCCGGGCCCGGTGACGGGCGCGCCGTTGACCACGATCTGGCCCGACGTCGGCTCGGTGAGCCCCGCGACCAGGTCGAGGAGGGTGGACTTGCCGCAGCCGCTCGGCCCGACGAGCGTGAGGAACTCCCCTTCGCGGACGTCGAGGTCGATCCCGGACAGGGCGGTGAACGGCTCGCCCGCGTCCCTGACCGTGAACTCCTTGGAGACGTTCCGGATGCCGATCTTCGTCTGGACGCCGGTCTCGCTGATCGTGGCGGTCATGAGCCGCTCCCGTTCGCGTAGGGGTTGAACTCGTTGGTGTAGAGGTCGGTGGCCTTGACCTGCCCAGGACGGATCTCGCCCTCGCGCTGGAGCCAGTCGATCCACCGCTGGAACTCCCGGCTGTCGATGACGCCGCCCTTGCCCGCGATGCCGGTGCTCTTCCAGAGCTTCACGACGTCGGTGGTCTCGTTGCGCCCGCGCCTGGCGATGATCTGCTCGAACTTGGCGACGACCTCCTCGCGCGGGTGGGTCTGCGCCCAGGCGATGGCCTTGGCGAAGCCGGCGACGAAGGTCCGGACGGTGCCGGGGTTCCTGGCGATGAAGTCCTCGCGCAGCACGACGGCCCCGGCCGTGAACGGCCCGAACAGCTCGACGTCGGTGAACAGCGGACGCAGCCCGCCGCGTTCGAGCGCCTTGTCCTTGAGCACGCCGCCGAGCGTGCCGACGTCGAGCTGCCCCTGCCGCAGCGCCTGCTCGGTGTTGACCGGCGGGATGACCACGAGCTGGACCTGCTCGATCTCGGCCGGGGTCAGCCCCTGACGCTTGAGGTACTCCTTGATGACGGCCTCGTGGTGGGCCCCGAGGGTGTTGACGCCGATCTTCTTGCCGATGAGGTCGCGGGCGGTCCTGATCGGGCTGCCGTCCTTGACGTAGTAGCCGTTGAACGACTTCTCGTCCGAGCCGTAGTAGCCGATCACCGCCTTGATCGGGGCCTTGGCCGCCTTGAGCTTGATGACGGCGCCGTCGAAGGCGCCGCCGAAGTCGGTCTGGCCGGTGGCCGCGGACTGGATGTCCTGCGGCCCGGAGGTGGTGTTGCCCACCCACTTGAGCTTGACGTCGCCGAGGTAGCCGAGCTCCGCGGCCAGTTCGGGGAAGGTGACGGCGCCCACGCTGCCCTGGTAGCGAAGCTCCTTCACCTCCGGTTCGCCGGGTTTCACCGAGCCCTCGGCCGCGCCGCAGCCGACGGTCACGGTGGCGAGCAGCACGGCGAGGAGTGCACGTCTGATGTTGATCACGATGAGTTCCTCTGGGGAGAACTGCGCAGGGGGGAGGGAGGTCTGCCGGAGGTGCGTGATCAGCGACACTGCGCGCTGGCGACGTGGCCGTGGTCCACGTGCGGGCGCCGGGTCAGGTAGAGGCCCTGGCTCATGCGTACGAAGCTACGGAACCCGGAACGCTAAGTCAACATTTCCTACTGGATTTACATGAATTACTGTTCGGGAACGGCCCGCTTCCGGAAACGACGGTCCCCAGTTGCCCGGTTTGATGATCTACTCTGGCGGGAATCCGGTCCGGGGATGAACGAGCTCGGACACCGAGCTTCGTCGCAGCCCCGGGAGCTGATCAGCGTGGGCGAAGCCGAATGGCCCGCAGATCTCGATGTGGGAAGACTGCTGGAGTCGGGGTGGCGGCCCACCCCGTTCAGGCAGTTCATACTCAAGCTCCACAGCCGCTGCAACCTGGCGTGCGACTACTGCTACATGTACGAGATGGCCGACCAGAGCTGGCGCCGCCAGCCGCGCCGCATGTCCGGCCCGACCATCGATCGCGTGGCCGCCCGCATCGCCGAGCACGCCGAGGCCAACGGCCTGGACAGCGTCGAGGTGATCCTGCACGGCGGCGAGCCCCTGCTGGTCGGCGTCGACCACATGCGCTACGCGCTGACCGCCCTGCGCTCGGCGCTGGCGCCCGGCGTCGAGCTGGTGGCCCGCGTGCAGACCAACGGCGTCCAGCTCAACGAGGGCTTCCTGAGCCTGTTCGCCGACCTCAACGTCTACGTGGGCGTCAGCCTCGACGGCGACAAGGAGGGGCACGACCGCCACCGCCGCAACGCCTCCGGCCGGGGCAGCTACGAGCAGGTGCGGGCCGGCATCGAACGCCTGACCGCGCCCGCCTACCGCCACCTGTTCGGCGGCCTGCTGTGCACCCTCGACCTGGCCAACGACCCGGTCACGACCTACGAGGCGCTGCTCCGGTTCCGCCCGCCGGTGCTGGACTTCCTGCTGCCGCACGGCAACTGGACGACTCCCCCGCCCGGCTGGTCGTCCACCGGCTCGCCGTACGGCGACTGGCTGGTGGCCGTCTTCGACCGCTGGTACCGGGCGCCCGAGCGGGAGACCCAGATCCGCATGTTCAGCCAGATCATCCGGCTGGTGTGCGGCCGGCCGTCCAGGAGCGAGGGGATCGGCCTGTCGCCGGTGGCGGTCGTGGTCATCGAGACCGACGGCAGCATCGAACAGGTCGACACGCTCAAGTCCGCCTACGACGGAGCGGCCGGCACGCTGCTGCACACCTTCCGCGACTCCTTCGACGCGGCGCTGCTGCTGCCCTCCATCGCGGCCCGGCAGATCGGCGCGCGGGCGTTGTCGGACGAGTGCGCCGCCTGCGAGCTGGCCAGGATCTGCGGCGGCGGTCTCTACCCCCACCGGTACCGTCCGGGCAGCGGGTTCCGCAACCCGTCGATCTACTGCCGCGACCTGTACCGGCTGATCGGCCACATCCGGCGGACCGTGACCGACGACGTGGCCGACCTGACCAGAGCCGACCCGCGCACCCCCGAGCTCCTCGCGCCCGGGGGGTGAGCGGGGCCCGGCCCGGTCAGACCGGCGGCGGGTCGAAGTCGCAGTCGAGGTGGCGCCGTTCGCCGGCCACCCGGGTGTCGGGGTGTTCGGGGCCCAGCGTCTCCAGGTAGGACCGCATGGTCTCGTCGAAGAGCGCCCTGCCCTCCGCCCGCTGCCCGGCGGCCTCCAGGTCGGCCGACAGGTTGGCCGCCGCCGCCAGGGTCGTCGGGTGACGCGCGCCCACCAGGGCGCTGAGGCGCTGGTGGGCCTCCGCGCCGATCTCGCAGGCGTTCTTGAGGTCGCCCAGGACGGCCAGGTCGCTGGCGTAGTTGACGGCGATGAGCAGGTAGTAGTGGTGGTCGCGGCCCAGCCTGCGCTCGATGCCGTCGAGCGCCTTCTTGTTCAGCTCGCGCGCCGCCTGCGGGTCGCCGAGCACGCGGTGCAGCAGGGCCACGTTGCTGGCGCAGCCGTGGTTGTACGGATGGTCGGCGCCGTAGATCCGCGGGTAGCGGTTCATGGTGTCGAAGGCCAGCTCGTAGGCCTGCTCCACGTTGCCGTTGGCGCGGTTGCAGTTGGACAGGCAGGTGGCGGCGGCGAGCGTGCTGGGGTGGTCGACCCCGTACAGCCGCACGTAGCGCTCGTGCACGTCGATGGCCTGCAGGAGGGCGTCCTCGGTCTCGCCGGACCGCAGCAGGGCGATGGCCAGGTCTTTCTGGGCCAGCAGGATGCGCGGGTGGTTGGCGTCGAAGAACTCGCGGCCGAAGATCAGCGCGTCGTCGCAGACGTCGACCGCCTGGCGGTAGTCGCCGCACAGCCGCACCACGCGGCCGAGGCCGGTGCGCAGGTTGAGCTCGGTGCCGCGGGTGACCGCGGTCTCCCCGCCCTGGGCCGTGCGCAGCGCCTCCAGGAGCAGCTCCTTGGCGCGGACGTAGTCGGAGGTGAGGCCGTAGTCGAGGGCCAGGCTGTTGATCGCCCTGACCGTGATGACGTCGTCGGGCCCCAGCACCTTCCTGTGCAGGCGCAGCGACTCCTCGTCGTGCTCCCTGGCGTCGATGAAGCGGCCCTGCGCGCGCAGGTCGGACCCGATGCCGTTGAGCAGGATGAGGGTGTCGCGCTCCTCCTCGCCGAGCGCGGCGCGCATGGAGATCAGGGTGGACTGGTTGAGCTGGTAGGCCTCGGCGTAGCGGCCCTGCTCGCGGTAGAGGTCTCCCTGCAGGCGCTTGGCCTGGAGCACGTGCCGGTTGTCGGCGCCGGAGTCGTGCGTCCAGCGCTCCAGGAACGTCGCCACGTGGCTGCCGGTCGCGGCGAAGTTGCCGGAGGAGCTGAGGTAGGTCAGCATCTTGATCGCGAAGTCGCGGACCTCGTCCCTGCGGCTCTCGGCCACCCTCGCCGGCCGGACGTGGGCCAGCAGCGCGTCGTAGCGCGGCCAGTTGGCCGGGTCGTCGGGGGCCTGCGGCACCGCGCCGACGAGCAGCGAGTGGACCTCCGCCCGGATCTCCTCCTGGACCTCCGGTTCGAGCTCCTCCCGCAGCAGGGCCTGGATCAGGCGGTGGACCTGGAGGGTGGCCGGTCGCCCTGGGCCGCGCTGGCCGCCGGCCTGACCGCTCGCCTCGGCCTCGACCCGCACCAGGGCGTACTTGGCCAGCGTGCCGATGGCCCCGCTCAGCTTGATGGGATCGGCGAGCAGCTCGGCGATCACCGGGCGCACCGCCCCCTTGACCGGGACGAGCACCGAGCGCGGGATGGGCTCCGGCCCGAAGAAGGCACAGCAGCGCAGCAGCTCCATGGCCTCGGGCAGGTTCTCCTTGAGCTTGTTCACCGACAGCCCCCACGCGGCCGTCATGGAGACCGGGTACTCCGAGGGCTTGCCCCTGCTCAGCAGCTGACTGGTGTGCTCCTGGAGCAGCTTGAGGTACTCCTCCGGCGCCATGCCGGTCTCGCTCTGCAGCGCGGCCGCCTGCTCCAGCGCCAGCGGCAGGTCGCCGAGCGCCTCGGCCAGCTCGACGGCGACGGACTCGCTGATCGCCCTGCGCAGGCGCTTCTGGAAGAACTCGACGCTCTCCCGCCGCGGGAAGACGTCCACCGGGACGGTGTCGACGACGCTCTCCCAGCGGTGGTTGCGCGAGGTGATCAGGACGTGCCCCGGGCCGGGACGCACGATCTCCCTGATGTCGTCCGGCTCGTCGGCGTTGTCGAAGATCAGCAGCCACCGGCGGGTCGGCTCACCGCGGCGCAGCGCCTGCAGGACGGCGTTGGCCGCCTCGTCGATGCCCGTCGCGGTCGGGCCCGGCAGGCCGAGCTGGGGCGCGAGCTGGGCCAGCGTCGAGCGCACCAGGCCGGGCTGGTCGGAGGGGATCCACCAGACGAGGTCGTACTCCTCGCGGAACCGATAGGCGTATTCGATCGCGGCCTGCGTCTTGCCGACGCCGCCGTAGCCCTGCAGGGCGTTCGGCACGACCGCGGTGGGCTGCTGGAGAATGCTGTCGCGCAGCCTGGACAGCAGTTCCTCCCGGCCGGTGAAGTTCTTGTTCCGGGGTGGAACCTTCCAGACATTGGGAAAGTCGCTCACTGCGCGCAGTGCGGCGGACGGCTCTGGAATCGTCACGTGCCCGCCCTTCTGCCCGTGCCTTCACGGGGGCTGGTGCAGGAATGGAAAGTCGTTCTCGAGAATAGGGCAAGATAAAAAACGACAGACTGTCATGGTAGCGGCCCGGCGGGTCCCGTACTACCCGGCCGATAACGGCGACCGCCAACAGCCGATTCAGGACGGCACTAATTCACCGCCTATTGGCGGGCACGCCGAATTCGGCCACCCTGGGATCAGCCTGTTGAGCACTTCGCTCCGGACGGGCCGGTCATCCGGACGGGGAACGCTGCGGGCAGGCCAGAGCCGACGAGGGAGCGCCCATGGCACCGCAGGTCGTCACGCAACACAAGGATCTTCTTGATTTGTCCGCACTCTCACCTGCCCGTCTCGAAGGGCTGGGGAACTCCGTGATCGCACTGGAGTTACTCGAGCTGCTCGAGTCGGGCCCGGGGGAAGACGAGGTGTTCGCCGCGTTCGACAACAGCACGCCGGTGCCGTACCGGCCGGGCAATCCGTAATCACGAACCGATTCGCCGAGACCCGGCGGGAGATGTTTCCCCGGGTTTCGGCGAACCCGAAAACGGGGCGCCGGCCACGGCGATGCCATACCATGGGGAGCCATCGAGAATCGTGCAGCGGTGACAGCCGGACGTTGAGCTCGAAACCGGACGGAATTATTCAGGAGTCTCGCCGCCACACGCGTCTTGCGGCATTGACCGGGGCGGGCGCCTCCGCAGTCCGGTCCCGGGCCACAAAGGAATACGACGTCGTCCTCGGTGAGTGAGGTCTGGTCCCATGACTGCTTCCGGCCCCCGACGCGGTCCCTTCGTCGGAGCTCGTCCCTTCGACGAGGGCGACGGGGCCCTGTTCTTCGGACGGTCCGCGGAGACCGCGGAGCTGGCCGGCATGTGGCGGCGCAACCGGCTGACGATCCTGCACGGCGCGGCCGGCGCCGGCAAGACCTCGCTGCTGCGGGCCGCCGTGATCCCCTCGCTGCGGGACGAGCGGGCGCGCGTGCTGCCGGTGGGCCTGGCCCGCTCCACCCGCGTCTGGCCCGCCGCCGCGCTGCCCGAGCACAACCCGTACGTGATCGCGCTGCTCTCGTCGTGGTCGGACGGCGGCTCGCTGGCCAGTTTCGCGGGCCTGTCGGTGAGCGACTTCCTGCGCAGGCTCCAGCGCAACGACGGCGTCGCCGGGCCGACGCTGGCCGCCGTCGACCAGGTGGAGACGTTCCTACGGCTGCCCGACCCGTACGAGCACCTCAGGGAGAGCTTCTTCGACGAGCTGCTGGGGTCGTTGGCCCAGTGGCCCGACCTGCGCCTGCTGCTGTCGGTCCGCACCGACCACCTCGACGAGCTGCGGCACGTGCTCAGGCGCTACGCGGTCCGGGAGCCGCAGGAGCTGGCGCTGCCGCCGTTCACCCGGGCGCACGCCGTCGAGGCGATGCGGCTGTCGGCCGAGTCCACCGGCGACGGCGCCGCCGCGGACAAGGTCGAGGAGCTGGTCGACGAGATCCGCACGGTCCGCGACGACACCGGCCGGCCCTGGCCCACCGCCGACGAGGTCGACCCGCTGCTCCTGCAGGCCGCCGGCGCCCGGCTGTGGGGCGATCCGCCGGACCGCGAGCGGTTCCTGCTGACGGAGCTGGACACCGCGGCCGACCGGGCGCTGCGCGAGTTCTGCGCCGCGACGCTGGCCGAGGTCGCCGCCGACCACCTGTTACCCCCCGGCCGCCTCATGTCCTGGTTCCGCCGGGACATCCTGCACGAGTACGGCAGGCTGTCCGACCCGGTCGCGGACGTGGGCGCGGTCGTGCTCAACGCCCTGGAGGACCGCTACCTGGTCAGCTCGCCCAAATGCAACGGCCTGCCCATGCACGGCCCCCGCCACCCCCGGATGCTGGCCCCGCTCAGGCAGCTCGACGCCGCCATGTGGCCGCAGTCCCCGCCCGACCCGGCGGCCCGGTTGCGCGCCGCCAAACGCGCCGGCGACGAGGGTGAGCCCGACCGCGCCCGCCGGCTCGTCCACGAGGCCGCCCAGACCTGCCCGCCGCAGGCGTTGCGGCTGCGGGCCGAGATCGACACGCTCTCCGGCAACATCGACTACGACCAGGGGCTGCTGGAGGAGAGCATCGAGCACTACCGCGCCGCGGCCCGGCTCTTCGAGGCCGTCGGCGACAACGCGGCCGTCGGCTGGCTGATGACAGCGGTCGGGCGCGTCGTCCTGGCCCAGGGCAGGCCGGGCCTGGCCGTCGAGCAGCTGCGCGCCGCCGTCGGCCGGGTGCCGGACGACCTCATCGTGCAGACCGCGCTCGGCCAGGCCCTGTGGGAGGCCGGCCAGCCGGACGCCGCCCTCGCCGTGCTGAGCGACGTGCTCAACCGCGAGGCGGACACGCCCGAGGCCCGGCGCTCGCGCGGGGAGTTCCTGGCCGATCTCGGCGACGCGGAGTCGGCCCTGCGGGACATGCGGCAGCTGCGCGGCGGCCGGCCCGCGCCCTCCACCAAGGCGGCCCGCGCGCTGGCGATGGCCAGCCTGACCCGCCCCGAGGTCGCCCATGACCTCGGTGACGCCCTCGACGAGGCCGAGGAGGCGCTGAAGGAGGCCGAGGAGAGCGGGCCCGTGCTGCTGCGCGCCGCCCGCGTCCACAAGCTCACCGGCGACGTCACCAGGGCGACGGAGCTGGCCGACCGCGCCATGACGGCGCGGCGCCCGCCGCTCCCCGAGCACCAGCGGCGTGCGGCCAGGAAGCTGCTCGCGGGCTCGTGATGCCGGACACCGCCCTGGTGGCCCTCATCACCGGCGGATCGGCCGTGCTGGCCGCGTTCTCGGGCGCCGGATGGGCGATGGTGACCGAGCGGCTGAAGGCCAGGCAGGCCACCAGGGCCGCCGCCGAGCAGCGCCGGGCCGACCGGGAGGACGCGCGGGCCGAGACCCTGCGCACGGCGTTCGCCGACGCGCAGTCGGCGGTGCTGCGATTCGGGCTGACCGTGAGCATCTCGCTCGACATGCGCACCGACCGGGACGCCCGCCTCGACGGCGAGGACCTGCCCGGCCAGTTCCGCCAGGCGCGGGTGGAGTACCTGGCGGCGGCGGTGGCGGTCGAGCGGTTGTGGCCGCTGTGCCCGGAGGGCGCGCGCGAGCGCCTCGAACAGCTCAGCGCGGCCGTCACCAGGGCGTTCGGGCACGCCCGTTCGGTATCAAGTCCTGTTGTGGCCGGGGAGGAGGTCGAGGTGGCCCTGCAGCGGGCGCTGCGCGCTCTGAGCGCGGAGGTCTTCCCGCCCGCGCCGCCCCCTTCCGAGCTCGCCGTCCCCTCCGGCTGACGGCCGCGCGCCACAGGCGGCCCAGGTCGTGCCCGAGCGAGGTCACCATGAGCGTCAGGACGACGGCCAGCAGGCCGATGGCCACCGCCACCGCGACGAGTGCGCCCCTGGTGCCCCAGACGGCGATCAGGTAGCCGGCCGACAGCGCCCCCAGCGGGACGGCGCCGCCGGAGAGGAACCGCCCGGCGCCCGTGACCCTGCCCAGCAGCTCCTTCGGCACCTCGTCGGCCTGGTAGACCGCGAGCGCGACGTTGATGTGCGCGCCGGTGAACCCGATGCCGCCCCAGGCCAGCGGCAGCACGACGGCGACGAACACGACGCTGTCGTGGTCGACCAGCGCCACGAACCCGGTCAGCATCAGCCACGACCACACGCAGGTCACGATCACGCCCCGGGTGCGCCCCTTGCTCTGCAGCCGCGACGCGGTGAACGAGCCCAGGACGCCGCCGAACCCGGTGGCCGCGATCAGGCAGCCGATGAGCAGGCTCGGCAGCCGCTGCTGGTGCGCCAGCAGGATGAGGACGAGCGCGAGCGTCTGGAAGAAGAAGTTGGCCAGCGCGCAGACGACCAGCACCGGCACCAGGAACCGTTCCCTGCGCAGGTAGGCGAAGCCGTCGCCCAGGTCGGCCACCAGCGCCCTGACCCGCGGTCGCGGCGGGACGCCGTGCGGGGTGAGCCGGTCCTTGGCCATGCGCAGCAGCGCGAACACCGACAGGAACGAGGTCAGCGCGTCGACGGCGAAGGCCAGCGCCCGGTGCAGGTCGAACAGCAGGCCGCCGAGCGGGCGGCCGAGCAGCGCCGCCGCGTGCACGCGCGCCTCGTTCTTCGCCATCGCGCCCGGCAGGTGCTCGCGCGGGACGAGCCGCGGCACCACCGTCGCCTCCGCGGTGCTGAAGAACACCAGGCAGACGCCCTGCGCCGCGGCGACCAGCGGCAGCACGACGTGCTCCGGCATGGTCGCGAACGCGCCGGCCGTCAGCAGCACGGCGAGCACGCCGCGGGCCAGCAGGCTGACGATCATGACCCGCCGCCGGTCCATGTAGTCGACCAGCGCGCCCACCGGCAGGGCCAGCAGGATCCGGGGCAGCGTGCCGGCCGCCGTCACCCAGCCGGCGAACACCGGCGAACCGGTCAGCGACAGGGCGAGCAGGGGGACGGCGAGCATGGCGTTCGTCGAGCCGAGCTGGTTGGCCGCCGAGGCACTCCACAGGAGGTTGAAGTCGCGCCGCCACGGGGCGCGTCTCCCGTCGGCCGGGCCCTCGCCCGCGGTGCTGTCGGTCACCTCTGTCGCTCCCAAGGCGCCCGGACGCTGGGCAAGCCAGGTGCGGTGTCGTCCACAGCCGGGCTTCGTGTCACAGGTTGAAGACCGGCCTTCGGACGGTGATCGTACCCGTAACGGGGGCCTGTTACAGGCAAACGGTCACCTCGACGTACCCAAGGTCCCTTGACCTCGGCGGGGCGGTGGGCCGGGTTGACAGGGGCGTCCGGGTGGTTTTCTCTGCAACCAGGCGTGGGGGCGGAGGGGAGCGTTCATGCGTGGTCTTCGGCGGTGCTTCGTCGCCCTGGTCCTGTGCGTGCCGCCGGTCGTCCTGCCGGTCGCGCCCGCCGTCGCCGCCGGGCCCGCGCCCGCCGGGCCCGGGGCCGCCGCGCACTTCGGGCAGGCGCGCAAAGACTGCGTGGGGACGGCGGCGGGCCGGGCGTCCAAGGTCTGGTACACGGTGGCGGGCGGCGTGTTGTCCGACGTCTACGAGCCCACGATCGACAACACGAACGTCGAGACGATGCAGTTCGTCGTCACCGACGGCCGCACGTTCACCGAGGCGCAGGCCCGCGACACCACCTACCGGGTGGAGACCGGGCGTTCGGGGCTGAGCTGCACCGTCACCTCCACCAGCAGCACCGGCCGCTACCGGCTGACCACCACCTACGTCACCGACCCGGGGAGCGACGCGGTCGTCGTACGGACCCGGCTGCAGCCCCCCGGCCTGCGGCTGTACGTCCGGCTGGACGCGAGCGTGAACGGCAACGGCGGCGGCGGCCCGGCCGACGGCGGGGCCGACACCGGCGCGGTGGACGCCGCCACCGGCGCGCCCGTGATCTCCGACACCGGCACCGAGACCTCGGCGCCCGAGCGCGACTACGCGGTGCCCACCCACCTGGCGCTGCGGGCCGAACGACGGCTGCCGCTGGCGAGCGTCGGCTACGCGGGCACGTCCGGCGACGGGCTGGCGCAGCTGGACGCCGACCACGAGCTGACCCCCTACGACAGCGCGCCGCGCGGCAACGTCGTGGCCACCGCCCGGCTGCCGATCGACGCCTCGGGCGCGGTGACGTTCGCGCTGGGCTTCGGGCGCACCGCCGAGGCCGCGCTGCGGACGGCGGGCGCGGCGGCGGCGCGGCCGTTCGAGTCCACCCGCGCCGCGTTCGAGGCGGGCTGGGCGGCCTACGACGCCGGGCTGCGCCGGCCGCCCGCCGCCCTCGCCGACGTCTACCGGCTGTCGGCGAACGTGCTGAAGGCGAGTGAGGACAAGACCTTCCCCGGCGCGGTCGTCGCCTCACTGGCGAGCCCGTGGGGCCAGGCGGTCGACGCGGGCTCGCTGCCCGGCGGCAAGCCGGTCTACTTCGGCTCCTATCGCGAGGTGTTCGCCCGCGACCTGTACGAGGCGTTCACCGGCTTCCTCACCGCCGGCGACCTGGCCACGGCCCGCGCCACCACCCGCTTCCTGCTGGAACGCCAGCAGCTCCCCGACGGCAGGCTGCCGCGCAACTCGCTGCTCAACGGCCGGCTCGCGCCCGACTCCGGCGGCGACCAGCTCGACGAGACGGCCTACCCGATCCTCATGGCCCACCAGTCCGGGCTGGGCGGCGAGGCGGGGCTGTGGCCGCGCGTACGGGCGGCGGCCGACTTCCTGCTGGCGCGCGGGCCCGCGTACGGCGTGGAGCGGTGGGAGGAGCAGGCGGGCCACTCGCCCTCCACGATCGCGGCCGAGATCGCCGGGCTGGTCTCGGCGGGCGAGATCGCCGACCGGCAGGGCGACCGGGCCCGCGCCCGGCTCTACCGGGCCGCCGCCGACCACTTCGCACGCTCGGTCAAGGGCTGGACGGTGACCACCACCGGCCCATACGCCCCCCGCTACTTCCTGCGCCTGTCGCGCGGCGGCGACCCCGACGCGGCGCTCTCCTACGACCTGGGCAACGGCGGCCCCACCGAGGACCAGCGCCGGGTGGTGGACGCCGGTTTCCTGGAGCTGACCAGGCTCGGCGTCCTGCCCGCGGACGACCCGGACGTGCTGGCCTCCCTGCCGGTCGTGGACCGGGTGCTGCGGCGGACGACCGCGAGCGGCCCCGGCTGGTACCGGTACGGCTCGGACACGCCGGGCACCGAGGACGGCTACGGCGACTGCCACGAGCCCGACCCGACCTCGTGCGCTCCGTCCGGCAGGCCGTGGCCGACCGGGAACACCGGGTCGGGCCACGTGTGGCCGGTGCTCGCCGGGGAGCGGGCCGAGCAGGCGCTCCAGAGCGGCGACCAGGCCGCGGCGGCGTCGCTGCTGGCGGCCATGCGGGCGATGTCGTCGGGCACGGGGCTGGTGCCCGAGCAGGCGTGGGAGAACCCGGGCCTGGCCGCCGCGCCGTACGGGAGCGACCCGGCGACCGCCTCGATCGGGTTCCGCGACGGCGGTCCGGCGGGCTCGGCGTCCCCGCTGACCTGGGCGCAGGCGCAGCTGGTACGGCTCGTCCTGTCGCTGGGCGCCCGCCGCCCTGCCGAGCAGCCCGAGGCCGTCCGCGAGCGGTACGCCGCGCACGGCATGCCGGGCACCACCCCGCTCACCGTCACCGCCCCCTCCGACGGCGCGACCGCCGAAGGCGCCTCGGTCGCCGTCGCGGGGACGGCCGCGCCGGGCGCGCTCGTGGACGTCGAGGCCGCGCCCGTCGACCTCGGGACGCCGGCGCGGGTCGTCTCGGTGCGCGCCGGGCCCGACGGGGCGTTCACCGCGCGGGCGCCGGTCGCGTTCGGCGAGGTGGTGCTCACCGTCACCGCGACCGCGGGCGGCCGCACCGCCCACGCCCGGCGCTCGGTCGTCGGCGACGTCGTCGGGGGCACCACCGTGCTCGACGTGGCCGACCCCGAGGGCGACGACGACGGCCCGGGGACCTATGCCTACCCGACGGCCGCCGACTTCCGTCCCGGCGCGTTCGACCTGCGGCGGTTCCAGGTGATCACCGACGCGACCACCGTCTACCTGCGGGCCGGTCTGCGCGACCTGACCCCCACGTTCGGCAGCCCGATGGGCGCGCAACTGCTCGACGTCTACGTGCGCGACCCGGCCGCCGCCGGGTGGTCGGCGCAGGCGGCGTTCCCGCAGCGCAACTACCGCATCGCCGAGGAGGACGCCTGGTCGCAGCGCGTCGAGGCGCAGGGTTTCGCCGCTCCGGTGCTGGTCGGCGCGGACGGGCGCGGGCGTGGCGGCGCGGCGGTGCGCGTGTCCGGCGCCACCAGGACGATCACCGTCGCGCTGCCCCGGTCGACGTTCGGCACGCCGGGGCCCGGCTGGCGGTTCGCGGTCGTCCTGACCGGCCAGGACGGCTACGCCGCCGACCAGGCCAGGGGGTTCGCGGCGACGCCGGAGCCGTACCGGTTCGGGGTGTGCCCCGAGGGCGGCGGCGCGCCCCTGTGCGCGGCCGACCCCGGCACGGTGCCCAAGGCTCTGGACGTGCTCACCCCCGACGGAGTCTCCCAGGCCGACGAGCTGAACCCGCTGCTCGGCCCGGTCACGCTCCGCGCGGTCACCGTGCCCTGACCGGCTGCGCCCGCCCGGCCCGGCCGCGATGGGGCGGCCGGGTGGTCAGGCGAAGCGTTCGATGGTGACCGGGATCAGGCCCTGCCCGCGGATCGCCTGCCGGTGGTGGTGGAGCAGCGCGCCGATGGCGGCCAGCGGGCCGGCGCTCAGGCGTACGGTGACGTCCAGGCACCAGGCGATGCCGGGGCCGATGCGCCGCAGCTCCCAGGTGAAGGTGTGTCCGTCGGCGGTCGCCGTGGCGGTGCCGGCGATCCTGGCCCGCGGGTTCTCCCGCGGCGGCTCCAGGCGCAGGACCGTGCTCACGTTCGCCAGGCCGCGCTCGCCGAGCTCGCCCGCGAACAGGATGCGGTAGCGCCGGGTCTGCGCCGAACGGGAGCCGCCCAGGTCGAGCGGGGCGGCGGCGGGGAGCGCCTGGCGGTACTGGAAGAAGGCCCGCAGCTCGGCCTCCTCCGGCAGCGCGCCGCCGCCGAGCATCGAGTAGGTCTCGCGGGCGTCGCGCCTGGTCACGGGCAGCACCCGCTCGCGCAGCGCGGGGTCGGCGCGGATGGCCCGGCTTGATCCGGGCGACTCGCGCCACTCGCCGCACTCGGCGGTCCATTCCGCGCAGTCGATGCCCGCGGCGGTGTAGTCGTCGCAGAGCACGAACTCCTCGACCAGGATGCCCAGGGGAAGTGTTCCGCGGCCACGGTCGGCGGCGTAGATCAGGTAGTAGTCCAGGGGTACGTCGGCGTCCATTGGCGACATGATCGTGGTGCGGGCCCCCGCGGGCAAGGCGACATTCTGATGTTCTCGCAGGTCCTGCCGTCAGATGACGGTCTAGCCGGTTACGGGCTTGCCCGTGGCGCTGCCGGCGAGCCATTCCGCCCACGACTTGGCCCACGGGGTCGGGCCGTTGCCGAACCGGAGCTTGCGCGAGGTGCCCTTGACCTGGATGACGTCGCCGCGCTGGGTGAAGTCGTAGAACCAGCGGGCGTCCGCGGGACCGGCGTTGACGCAGCCGTGGCTGACGTTGGAGTTGCCCTGTGCGCCCGTCGACCAGGGCGCGGCGTGGAAGAAGGTGCCGCTGTAGGTCATCCGGACGTTCCACTTGGTCTTGATCCGGTACTCGCCCGGCTCCCCGATGGTGGCCGAGTCCATGACGGTCTCCGCGGCCTTCTCCTGGGCGATCATGGTGCCGGAGTAGCTGTCGTCGCCGGGTTTGCCCAGGCTGACGGGGATCGTCCGGACGACCTTGCCGTCCGCGGTGACGACGGCCCGGTGGCGGTCGGCGTCGACCTTGGTGACGTGCCGGGGGCCGACGGTGAAGGACAGGCTGCGGTCCCTGGTCCCCCACAGGTCCTCGCCCGCGCGCAGCCCTGCCAGGTGGGCGACGACCTTGACCCGCTCCCCCACCGGCCAGTACTCGCGCGGCCTGAACTGCACCTCGCGGTCGCTCACCCAGCTCCACGCGCCCTCGACCGGCTCGGACATCTCCACCACCAGCGAGCGCTCGACCGCCGCGCGGGCCTGCCGGGAGGTGACCGGGTGGGACAGCAGGAGCTGGACCGGCATCCCGACGCCGACCTTCTCGCCGTCCAGCGGCGACATGCCGCTCTGCAGGGCCCGCCTGGGCTTGAGCGTGGTGAAGGACGACCGGCCGGTGACGGCCTTGCCGTCGGTGCCCGTGGCCTGCGCGCTCACCGTGTACGACGTCGCCGGCCGCAGCGGCCACCGTGGCCGCCAGGTGCCGTCGGCCGCCGTCGAGCCGGTCACCTGACGGCCCTTGGCGTCGGCGACGGTCACCTTGGTGACCTTGCCGCCGGTGACCCGCACGCTGATCCCGGTGTCGGGGGCGACCTTCCTGGTGCCGTCCGCCGGGGTGATCGCGAGCTTGGCCACCGGGCCCTCGGCCTGCCGCGGGCCGCCCGCCGGCTGGGCGCCGCCGCCGCCGGAGGCACATCCGGCGAGGAGGAGCCCCGCGAGGGCGAGCGTCGTGCTGGTCCGGCCGTTCCGCATCGTCGATGCCTCCCGTGCCTGACAAGGCGTCATTTTCTTCATTGAACGGTCTGTGCTGTCACGTGCGGACACCTCTGCCCATTGAGCATGGGAGAAACCTTCATCCGCGGATGAACGCTCTTGCGAACCTTGCGGGCGAATCTGGTGTCCAACTCTCTGGAACGGTCCTTCTGGGCCGGTCTCAGGGGATGACGCACCGGGGGCGGTGCATGAGGGGGAACGTCATGAACGGCGGCATGAAGCGATACCTGTCCGGTATCGGGATGACCGCGGCGACACTGGCCGTCACGACCGCGCTCACGGGGGCCACCCCCGCCCGCCCCACGCCCTCCCCCACCCACCCGGCGCCGTCGGCCTCCCCCGAGCCGAAGCCCGACCACAGGCCCGACCACAAGCCCGACCGCAACGGCGTCCACAGGCCCGACGGGACCGAGCCCGGCGAGCCCGCCGTGGGCCCGGACAAGCCCGACTGCCGCAAGGTCAAGTGCGTGGCGCTCACGTTCGACGACGGCCCGGGGCCCTACACCGGGACGCTGCTGCGCCACCTGGCGAAGTACCGGGCCCACGCCACGTTCTTCGTCGTCGGCCGGAACGTCGGCGCCCACCCCGACGTGGTGCGCCGCACGGTCGAGGCGGGGCACGAGCTCGGCAACCACACCTGGTCCCACCCCGACCTGACCAGGCTGTCGCCGGCCGCGATCAGGTCCCAGCTCGCCCGCACCGACCGGGCCGTGAAGTCGGCCGCGGGCGTCGTGCCCGGCCTGGTGCGCCCCCCGTACGGCGCGACGGACCGCGACGTGCGGCGGCAGGCGCACCGGCCGCTGGTCCTGTGGAGCGTGGACACCCTCGACTGGCGGTACCGCGACAGCGCCAGGGTGGCCCGCGTCTCGCTCAAGCGGGTCCGCCCCGGCAGCGTCATCCTGTTCCACGACATCCACCCGACCACGGTCAAGGCCGTCCCGCGGGTGCTGAAGGGCCTGTCCGCCCGCGGCTACCGCTTCGTCACGGTCAGCGAGCTGTTCGGCGGCGAGCCGCCGAAGGTCGTCTACAACGCCCGGCGGCTCTCCGGCGGTCCCAGGTAGCTGGGCAGGCGCCCGCCGGTGTCCACCACGAGCCGCTGCAGGACGACGGTCGGGTCCACCGTCCAGAACTTCAGCACGTGCCTGCCCGGAGCCGTGACCGTGTGCACGGTCGTGGTCTCGTTGACGTTGTCGGAGGTGTCGCGCTCCCACTGGCGGTTCATGGTCGTGTCGTTCGCCCCGCCCGGCACGACCCTCCCGGCCGTCGGGATCACTCCTCGGCGGTCTCCTCGTAGCCGATCGCGGCGTCCGCCGCGTCGCCGCCCGACTCGCGGGCCCGGTAGCTGTCGCCGCCGTAGAACCTGAAGGCGCCGTTGTCGGCCCGTTCGCCGACGGGCGGCACGCGGCCGTCGATGGCGACGTAGTACCAGCCGTAGCCGCCCTGCCGGTCCTCGCAGAAGTTGTTGACCACGCGCTGCCGGGAGGGCTTCCTGACGCACACCTCGACCCACTCCGAGGGCGTCTCGATGGCGGCCTCCGCGCCGGGGCCGCCCTGCGGCGACGCCTTGGTGAGCTCGTCGCCCCCGGGGTCCTCGTACGTGCCGCCGTCGGCCCGCTCGCCCACCGCGGGGACGGTGTCGTCGCCGGCGTAGAAGTACCAGTCGTAGCCCCGGCGTTCGTCCTCGCACGGGCGGTAGTCGGCCCTGGTCTGCGTACCGGTGTCCACGCAGACGGCGATCCGGGCGGACTCGTCCTGCGCCGCGGCGTCGGACCCGCCGTCGGGCTCGTCGTCGATGACCTCTTCGGTCTCCTCCGGCGCCACCGGCTGACCGGTGTCGGCGACCGCGCATCCGGCGGTCAGGACGGCGACGAGCGCGAGGCAGGCGAGTCGTAACAAGGATCCTCCACGGAGTCGGGGTGACGACCGGCCAACGAGCGGGCCGCCGGGCCCGGTTCCCGGCCCGGGGCGACAGGCCATTGACTGCCGATCGTTTGGGACCGTACATTTTTGGCGCACCCGTCCGCGACAGAAGGGCCGACGATGCCGGTCAACGGCGACATGCCGACGCTCGTCCAGACGTTCGCCACCGAACAACAAGTGACCGCCTGCGAGCGAGGCGCGTCGTGACCCACGAGGAATGGCTGAGCCGGGCCGCGGCGGTCGCGCCGCCGTCCGGGCACCACATCGACGGCGCCGACGAGCCCGGCGGCGCGTCCTTCACCGTGCGCTCGCCACGCGACGGCCGGGTGCTGGCCGAGGTGGCCGACGGCGGCGAGGCGGAGGTCGGGCTCGCCGTGTCGGCCGCGCGCCGGGCATTCGACTCCGGCCCGTGGCCGCGGATGGCGCCCGCCGAGCGCGGGCGGGCGCTGGTGCGGCTGGCGTCCCTGATCGAGGAGCGGCGCGCGCACCTGGCGCTGCTCGTCAGCCTGGAGATGGGCAAGCCGATCACCGACGCGCACGACATCGAGCTGCGCGCCGCGATCACCACCTTCCGCTGGTACGGCGAGCTGGCCGGCAAGCTGGCCGACGAGGCCCCGCACGTGCCCCCCGACGCCCTCGCCCTGGTCACCCGCGAGCCCGCCGGGGTCGTCGGCGCGGTCGTGCCGTGGAACTTCCCGCTCACGCTGGCCTCGTGGAAGGTGGCCCCCGCCCTGGCCGCGGGGTGCACGGTCGTGCTGAAGCCGTCGGAGCTGTCGCCGCTGTCGGCCCTGGAGCTGGGGCGGCTGGCCACCGAGGCCGGGCTGCCGCCGGGCGTGCTCAACGTGGTCGCCGGCGACGGCCCCACCGCCGGGCGGGCGCTCGGCCTGCACCCCGGCGTGGACGTGCTGGCCTTCACCGGCTCCACCGCCGTCGGGCGGCACTTCCTGCGCTACTCGGCCGACTCCAACCTCAAGCGGGTGTGGCTGGAGCTGGGCGGCAAGTCGCCCAACATTATCCTTCCCGACGCCCCCGACCTGGAGGCCGCCGCGGCCACCGCCGCCTGGGGCATCTTCTTCAACCAGGGCGAGATGTGCACGGCGCCGTCCCGCCTGCTGGTCCACCGGTCGGTCGCCGAACGGGTGACGGAGGCCGTGGTCGCCCGCGCCCGCGCGCTGCGCGTCGGCGACCCGCTCGACCCGGCCACGGAGATGGGCGCCCTGGTCGGCGAGGCGCACCTGGACCGGGTGCGCGGCCACGTCGAGGCCGGTCTCGCCGAGGGCGCGCGGCTGCGTACGGGCGGCGGCCGGATCCTGGCCGGCACCGGCGGCTCCTACCTCGAACCCACCGTCTTCGACCGGGTGGACCCCGGCTCCCGGCTGGCCAGGGAGGAGATCTTCGGCCCGGTGCTGTCCGTGCTGGCCTTCGACGACGTCGAGGAGGCCGTCCGCCTGGCCAACGACACCGAGTACGGTCTCGCGGCCGGCCTGTGGACCTCCGACCTGGGCACCGCGCACCGCGTCGCCCGCGCGCTGAGGGCGGGCACCGTCTGGGTCAACTGCTACGAGGAGGGCGACCTGACCGTGCCCTTCGGCGGCATGCGGCAGTCGGGCAACGGCCGCGACAAGTCGGCGCACGCGCTGGAGAAGTACACCGAGCTCAAGACCACCTGGATCCGGCTGTGAGACCCCTGATCGCGATCCCCGCCCGCTTCTCCGCCACCGCCTCGGCCCTGCGCCACGCCGCCGAGGTGAGCGCCCGCGCCCTGGTGGAGGCCGTGTGGCGGGCGGGCGGCGAGCCGGCCACGATCCACCCGGCGGGCACGGACGGCCCGCACGACGTGGCGGGCCGGATGGCCAGGTTCGACGGCCTGCTCCTGCCCGGCGGCGGCGACGTGGCCCCCCACCGCTACGGCGCCCCCGACACCCACGAGGACGTCTACGACGTGGACGACGACCAGGACGCCTTCGACCTGGCCCTGGCCCGCCACGCCCTGGCCGCCGGGCTGCCCACGCTGGCGATCTGCCGCGGTCTCCAGGTCGTCAACGTGGCCCTCGGCGGCACGCTGGAGCAGGACATGGGCGGCCCGGAGGGCGGCCACCGGCACGTCGTGCACCCGGTGTCGCTGCGCCCCGGCACCCTGCTGGAACGCGCGGCCGGGACGGCGAAGGTGGAGGCGTCCTGCTTCCACCACCAGCGCGTCGAGCGGCTCGGCGACGGCCTGTCCCCCGCCGCCCACGCCGCCGACGGCACGGTGGAGGCCCTCGAGCACGACGGCGCGCCCGGCTGGTTCACCGCCGTGCAGTGGCATCCCGAGGACACCGCCCATCGCGACCCGGCCCAGCAGGCCCTGTTCGACGCGCTCGTCCGCGAGTCGGGGCATCATGGCTGTCATGATCCGCGCCGCCGTCCCTGACGACCTGCCCGCACTCCACGACCTCGCCGTCGCCTTCTACGCCGAGGACGGCTTCACCACCCCGGCGCGGACGCTGAAGGCCAACCTCGCCAGGCTGATCGCCGCGCCCGACGTCCGGGTCGCGGTGAGCGAGAGCGAGGGCCGGCTGGTCGCGTTCGGCATCACCACGACCACGTTCGGGCTGGAGCAGGGGCTGTACGCCGAGCTGGAGGACCTGTTCGTCGCGCCGGAGGCGCGACGGCGGGGCGAGGCGGAGCGGCTGATCGAGGACAGCCGCCGGTGGGCCGCCGGCCGGGGCTGCACGACCCTGGAGATCGTGATCGCCCCGAACGGCGCCGACGTGAGCCACCTGTTCGCCTACTACGGCAAGCGCGGCTTCCGCGACGAGGGCCGCCGCATACTCAACCACCCCCTGTGAGCGTCCGGGGCGGCGGGCCGCCGCCCCCGCGGCTCACGGGCGGCGCGGCGGGCGGACGCCCCGGAACTCCCAGTCGCCGCCGAGCGCGGTCGAGCGCACCTCCTCCGACTCCGTCGGCTGCGCGCCGACGTCGGAGCGGATCGGCACCGGCCCGGTCACGACGTGGTTGGTCAGCCGGCCGAGCCCTTCTGCCTCGACCTCGACCACGTCCCCCGGCCGGACGGGCCGCGAGCCCGCCGGGGTGCCCGACAGCAGCACGTCGCCGGGGAAGAGGGTGATCGTCCGGGCGATGTCGGCGACCAGGTAGTGCATGTCCCACGTCATCTCGTCGGTGTTGCCGTCCTGGACGACCTCGCCGTTGACGTACGTGCGCAGGCGTTTGCCGCGGAAGTCCCAGCCGGTCACCAGGCCGGGGCCGAGCGGGCAGAGGGTGTCGGAGCCCTTGACGCGCAGCATCGATCCGGCGTCGGTGTCGCGGAAGTCGTGCAGCCCGAAGTCGTTGGCCACGGTGTAGCCCGCGATGTGCGCGCCGGCCTCGGAGGGGGCGATGTTGCGGCAGGTCCGGCCGATGACGATGGCGATCTCGCCCTCGTAGTTGAGCCACTTGCAGCCCTCGGGCCGCACGACCGCGCCCCGGTGGGAGTTGAGCGAGGAGGTGGGCTTGTGGAAGTAGGTCGGCGCGTCCGGCAGCCGGGTCCGGAACTCCTCGACCCGGCTGCGGTGGTTGAGGTGCACTGCGATGATCTTCGTGGGGACGACCGGCGGCAGGTGCGCGGCCTCGTCGGCGCGGATCCGGCGGCCGTCCGCGGCGACGAGCTCGTCCCCGTCGCGGACGGTCTCGGTGACGGCGCCGTCCAGCAGGACGCGGCGGTACTCAGGCATGGGCGTTCTCCTGTCGGGGGGCGGTCCAGCCGCCGGACGGGCGGTCGAACCAGAGCAGGGCCTGGCCGGTGCCGACGGAGTTCTCGTACTCGCCGTACTGGCGGGCGGGGGCCGTGCAGCGCTCCTCGCCGAGGGCGCCGGCCAGCATGACGTAGTGGTGGAAGCGGGCCTCGGGCTTGTACGTCCGGAACTCCGGCATCGTGCGCAGGACCTCGTCGTGCCGGCCCTGCCGGAACCATTCGATGCGCCGCAGGTCGGCGGCGCGGGCCTCGGGGGTGAAGACGTGGCGCGGGTCGCTGGACTCGTGGTCGCGCAGCTCGCGCAGCGGCCAGAAGGTGTGCGACAGCGCGCCGGAGGCGATCACCAGCACCCGGCGGTCGGTGGCCGCGACGCCGTCGGCCAGCGCGCGGCCGAGTCGCAGGTGGTCCTCCATGTCGCCGGTCTGGCAGACGCCGATGCTCACCCAGCGCTTGCCGGGCAGGCCCTCGCCGAGGTACTTCCACAGGTTGGTGGTGGCGTAGTAGATCGGCAGGTGGTCGTCGTCGATGGGGGTGATCCAGGTGCCGTGCCGGTCGGCGAAGGAGGCCACGTTGCGGGCCAGCTCGGGGTCGCCGGGGAAGTCGTACGGCATCCGGCACATGCCGCGCGGCAGCTCCTCGGAAGTGTACAGCCCGGCCCGGCGCGCCTGGGCGGTGACCACGAACTCGACCGTGGTGGCCCAGTGGGAGTCCAGCACCACGACGGTGTCGTAGTCGTCGCGCTCGAAGACGTCCCGGCGCAGCTCGCGCAGGCCGGTGACCAGGGTGATCTCCTTGCCCTCGTTCAGCTCCAGCCGGGTGCGTTCGGGCAGCACGATGGTGGGGACGTGCGCGAGCAGGCCCGCCCCGACGATCTCACCCATGGTCGCTCCAGCCCTTCGGCGCGGTGACGGTGTTCTTCAGGTCGCAGTAGAAGTCGAAGCTCCAGGTGCCGCCCTCGCGGCCGACGCCGGACTCGCGGGAGCCGCCGAAGGGCGCGCGCAGGTCGCGCACGAAGAAGCAGTTGACCCAGACCGTGCCCGCGACCAGCCGCTCGGTGACCCGGCGGGCGCGCTCGCGGTCGCCGGTCGCGACGGTGGCGGCCAGGCCGAAGCGGGTGTCGTTGGCCAGCCGAACGGCCTCCTCCTCGGTGTCGAACGTCTGCAGCGTGAGCACCGGGCCGAAGACCTCCTCCTGGACGATCTCGCTGTCCTGGGCCACGTCGGTGAGCAGGGTGGGCCGGTAGTACAGGCCGTCCCCGCGCTCGCCGCCGAGGACGGCGCGCGCCCCGGCCGCGAGGGCCCGCCGGACGAACCCGTCGATCTTCTCCACCTGGCGCGGGTGGATGTTGGGGCCGACGTCGGTGGCCTCGTCCCGCGGGTCGCCCTGGACCAGGGCCGCGGCCCGCTCGGTGAAGCGGCGGGTGAACTCCTCGGCGATCGGCGCCTCGACCAGCAGCCGGGTGGCGGCCAGGCACACCTGCCCGGCGTTGTCGTACTGCTCGACGGCCAGGTCCACGGCGAGGTCGAGGTCGGCGTCGGCGAAGACCAGCAGCGGCGACTTGCCGCCCAGCTCCAGGCTGAGCGGGGTGAGGTTGGCGGCGGCCGAACGGGCGATGCGCCGCGCGGTCGGCACCGAGCCGGTGAAGCTGACGCGGCGCACGCCGTGGTGCTCGACCAGGGCCTGCCCGGCCTCCTCGCCGAACCCCTGGACGACGTTGAGCACGCCGTCCGGCAGCCCGGCCGCGGCGGCGACGTCGGCCAGCAGGGAGGCGGTGAGCGGCGACCACTCGGCGGGCTTGAGCACCACCGTGTTCCCGGCGGCGAGCGCCGGGGCGATCTTCCAGGTGGCCAGCATGAGGGGCGCGTTCCACGGCGTGATCAGGGCGCAGGGGCCGGCCGGGTCCCAGGAGACGTGGTTGGCGTGGCCGCGGGTGTCGAAGTCGTCGTGGCCGAGGCCCTCCAGCCAGTCGGCGAAGAACCGGAAGTTGTGCGCGACGCGGGGCATGACGCCACGGCGGTGTGAGCGCAGCAGGGCGCCGTTGTCGCGGGTCTCGACGGCGGCCAGCTCCTCCAGCCGCTTCTCGACGCCGTCGGCGATCGCCCGCAGCACGGCGGCCCGGCCGGCGCGCGGGGTGGCGGCCCAGCCGGGGAAGGCGTCCTGGGCGGCGGTGACGGCGGCGTGCACCTCGGCGGGGCCGCCGCGGGCGATCTCCCCGAGCGCGGTGCCGTCGATGGGCGAGAGGTCGGTGAACGTGCGCGCGGAGGCGACGCGCCGGCCGCCGATCCAGTGGCGGGTGTCGACGGTGACCCCGGCGACGGTGATCTGTTCGGACATGTCGGGTGCTTCCAATCTCAAGGGGCTAGTGCGCGCCGGAGGTGCCGGATTCCAGCAGCGTGCCGCCGTCCCACACCACGCCGACCTGGCGGAAGTAGGCGCCGATGGGCTCGCGGACGGCCAGCCGGGACAGCTCCTCGGTGGGGGCGTCGAACAGCTCCAGCTCGGCGTCGCCGGCCCACGCCTGGCCGGCCTCGAAGGCGGCGGCGCCGGACTCGACCAGCTCGTCGAGCGCCAGCCCGCCGCCCTTGCCGATGGCCGGCAGCCAGCGGTGGTGGGCCATGGGATGGCCGTTGACGAACCCGTTGTGCGGCGACGGCTCGCGCAGGGTCACCACGGCCTGGGCCAGGCGGCGGTCGGCGGCGGCCAGCGTCGCGCCGAACCGGGCGCCCGCCTCGATGCGGGGCGCGGGGCCGTACGGGTGCGGCCTGGTCTGGTGGATCGACCCCAGCTTCTTCGGATAGCCCTGGTGCAACCCCCTGGCGACGGCGAAGTCCTTGTCCACCCAGATGTAGACGCACCTGGAGTAGGTCCGCCCCCGGTAGGAGCACCGGACGACGGCGAACGCCTCCTTGTACTGCGAGCGCACCGGGTCCAGCAGCTCCTCGCGGGAACCGGCGCAGGACTGCCAGTCGGCCCAGATGAGCGCGACCGCGCCCGGGTCCTCCGCGGCGAGCTCCAGCGGCTCGGGCAGCAGCTCACGCACCCGGGCGGGGTCGGTGCGGTACTCGATCGTGAGCAGGTCGCCGGAGTAGTGCCACGGCGGCTCCGGGACGAGGGACGAGCGGCCCGTGGCCGTCTTGGGGTGGAAGTAGCCGCGGACGCCGGCCAAGATGGTCCTCCTGGAACTCGTTTGGTTCCAAATAAAATATGAACATCCAGGCCGATCGGTCAACAGCCCTTGCGGCAGCCAATACGGGCCCGTTACGTTTGGCGTCAAACGACCCTAGGAGAGACCGGTGCAGCAGCACATCGACCGCCTGACCGAGCGGGGCGTCGACGTGGTCCGCGTGACCTACCCCGACCTGACCGGGACCGACCGCGCCCGCGACGTCCTGCTGGAGGCGCTGCCCGACGCCCTCGGTCACGGCCTCGCCTTCTGCCGCGCTGTCTACCACTCCACCCCGCGCGGCGGCACCGCCGACATCAGCGGCGGCCTGGACGCGGGGCTGCCCGACATCGCCGTCATACCCGACCTGGCCACGCTCGCCCCGCTGCCGTGGGAGCCCGGCGTCGCCTGGTGCCACGGCGACGTCGTCGACCCCGCCACCGGCGCCCCGGCCCCCGAGTCGCCCCGCGACCTGCTGCGCGCCGTCCTGGCCCGGTGCGCCGAGCAGGGCCTGCGCCCGGTCGTCGGGCCCGAGCTGGAGTACTTCCTGTGCGACCCGGCCCCGGCGGGCGGCTGGCAGCGCTACGCCGAGGCCACCGGCAACGTCTACACCGCCGGCCGCCGCGGCGACCCCGACGGCCACCTCACCCGCACGCTGCGGCACCTGCGCGACCTCGGCCTGCGCGTCTCGGCGGGCAACCACGAGTTCAGCAGCGGCCAGTTCGAGATCAACCTGCGGCACTCCGAGGCGCTCGACGCGGCCGACCGGGCCTTCTGGTTCAAGGCCGCGGTCAAGGAGCTGGCGCGGGTGGAGGGCAGGCTGGCGACGTTCATGGCCAAGCCGTTCAACGACGAGGGCGGGTCGGGCTTCCACCTGCACCTGTCGTGCCTGGGCGAGGACGGCGGCAACGCCTTCGACGACCCGGCCGCGCCGTACGGGCTGTCGGCGACCGCGCGGCACGCCATCGCGGGCGTGCTGGCCCACGCCCCCGCGCTGGCGGCGCTGGCCAACCCGACGGTCAACTCCTACAAGCGGTTCGGCCCCGACACGCTGGCCCCCTGGCTCGTCGACTGGGGGCTCGACAACCGCAGCGCGATGCTCCGCGTCCCGCCGGAGCGCGGCGCGGGCGCCCGCTTCGAGCTGCGGCTCGGTGACGCCAGCGCCAACCCGTACCTGCTGGTCGCCGGGACCGCGGCCGCCGCGCTGCTGGGGGTGCGGGCGGCCGAGGAGCCACCCGCGCCGCTCGTCGGGTACGGCTACGACGCCTCCAAGGCCCCGGTGCTGCCGATGACCCTGCCCGAGGCCCTGGACGCCCTGGAGGCCGACGGCGAGCTCACCGAGCTGCTCGGCAAGGACTTCACCGCCGCCTTCCTGGCCTACAAGCGCGACGAGGTCGCCCGCTTCCAGCGGCACGTCACCGACTGGGAGTTCGGCGAGTACGCCTACCACCTGTGACCCGTCATTCGATCGCGCGCTGCGCCAGGTCCTCGGCCAGCGCGATGATCTCCGGGTTGTAGGGCGCCTTCTCCCCCGGGACGTACCGCACCCGGTCCAGGCCGCGCCGGTAGCGGAACACGCCCCTGCGCTCGTGCAGCTCCCAGTCCACCGGGCCGCCGTAGTCGAAGCCGACGCTGATGCCGGTGAAGGGGGCCATGCCGAGCAGCTGCGGGACCCGCTCGACGGCCAGTACCGGCTTGTCGTCCACCAGCACCTCGATGTCCCAGCGCACCTCCGGCAGCGCCGTGAAGCGGGCCGTGACGGTCACCGGCCCCGCCGCCGGGAGCGGGCCGGCCGCCCGCACCGGCACGCCGTAGGCGTTGTACGTCAGCCGCACCTCGCCGTCCTCGACGTACAGGACGTAGCCGCCGCCCTGGTCGCCGTGGGCCACGATCACGCCCTCGTCGCCCGGCCGCCGCTCCAGCCACGCCTCGATCGTGAACGACCGCATGGAGGTGAGCCTGCTCGACCGGAACCGTTCCAGCACCGGCGTGCCCGGGTGGATCGTGACCGGCTCCGACAGCGCCAGCTCGGCCGGCGGCCGGGTGTTGAGCATGTCCGGCGTGTCGGCCAGCGGGAAGACCGTGTTGAGCCAGGCCGCCGCCCGCCACTTCGCGGCCAGGTCGGCCACCCGTTCCGGCTGCTCGGCGGCCAGGTCGGTGGTCTCGGCCGGGTCGCGGGCGATGTCGTACAGCTCCCAGCCGTCGTCGGTGAACGGCGTGCCGGGCAGGTGCGGGGCGATGAGCTTGTAGTGGTCCTCGAAGTAGCCGCGCTGCCCGCCGCTCTCGACGTACTGCGAGCGGTGCCGGCTCGGCCGGTCGCGCTCGCGCAGGAAGTGGTCGAACGGCACGCCGTCCACGTCCTGCGGATGGTCCAGGCCGGCCAGCGTGAGGAGGGTTGGCGCGACGTCGGTGACGTAGGCGTACTGGTCGCGCACGCCCGGGTCGCCGGCCTCCCTGGGCAGCCCGGCCGGCCACGACAACACGAACGGCACGTGGATGCCGCCCGCGTAGGCGTGGCCCTTGTAGCGGCGAAACGGGGTGTTGGAGACGTTCCCCCAGCCGCGCGGGTAGTGGCCGTGGACCTGGGGGCCGCCGACGAGGCCGAGGTCGCGCGGCACGTCGTGGCACCAGTCGTCGGGCAGGCCGGCCAGGTGCACGAAGCGGCTGAGGTAGCTGCGGGTGCCCTCGGGGCCGCCCTCGGCGGTCGCGCCGTTGTCGCTGGTGACGACGATGACGGTGTTGTCGTACTCGCCGATGCGCCTGAGGTGCTCGACCAGCCGGCCGAGGCTCTGGTCCACGGCGTCCACGGCGGCGGCGTAGACCTCCATGTGGCGGGCGTACAGCTCGGTGCGCTCCTCCCACGGCGCGAGGTCAGGGTCCGACGGCCGGGTGCCCTCGGGGAAGAGGCCGTCGCGGAGCTGGCGGGCGAAGCGCTCCTCGCGGATCCTGGCCCAGCCCGCGTCGTAGCGGCCGCGGTACTTGGCGACGTCGGCCGGCTTGGCCTGCACCGGGCCGTGCACGGCCTGGTGGGCGAAGTAGAGGAAGAACGGCTTGTCGGCGTCGTTGGCGCGCAGGCCGTTGATCATGCCGATGGCGCGGTCGGTGAGGGCGTCGGTCAGGTAGAAGTCGTCCGGGAAGCCCTCGTCGGGGATCGGGCCGTTGTCGCTGATCAGGCGGTGCGGGTGGAACAGGGACGTGAAGCCGTCCATGGAGCCGTAGTAGCGGTCGAAGCCGCGCTGGAGCGGCCAGGAGCTCTTGTCGGCGCCGTCGTGCAGCTTCGACTCGATGGTCAGGTGCCACTTGCCGACCATGAACGTCGCGTACCCGCCGGCCCGGAACGACTCGGCCAGCGTGGGCACCTCCGGCGGGATCTCCATCCGGTAGCCGGGATAGCCCGGGTCCACGTGGGCCACCATCGCGAACCCGGCCCGATGGGGGTTGAGCCCGGTCATCAGGGCGGCCCTGGAGGGCGAGCAGAGCGGGGTGCTGTGGTAGTTGGTGAACCGGTAGCCCGACTCGGCCAGCGCCTGCACGTGCGGCGTGTCGATCTCCGACCCGAACGGCGACAGGTCGCTGAACCCCAGGTCGTCCACCAGCACGACCACCACGTTGGGCGCCCCGGGACGCGCCCGCCGCGGCTGCGGCCACCAGGGCGTGGACTGCGAGGCCAGCTCGCCGGCCGTGCCGCCGAAGCCCTCGTACCCCCTGCTCGGCGGCGTGCTCACGGGCCCTCGGGATCGACGGCGTCCTTGTCGGCCCACAGCGGCGCCACCCGGGCCCGCAGCTCCTCGGCGCCGACCCGCTCGACCAGCTCCACGGCCGCCAGGTTGTCGCGCAGCTGGTCCAGGCCGGTCGCGCCGAACAGCGTCGTGGTGTTGGCCGGGTGGGTGAGCGTGAAGGCCACGCACACCTGCGCCGGGGTGGCGCCCAGGTCGGCGGCGATCGCGGCCAGCTCGGCCGCCGAGGCCGCGATGCGCTCCCTGATGCCGCCGGGGTCGCGGCCGACCTGCCGGTCCACGCCCTTGCCCAGCAGCACGCCGCCCTCCAGCACGTCGGAGGACTGCAGTGTGACGCCCTGGGCGAAGATGCGGGCGAACGGCGCGCCGTCGGGGATCGAGCGGCGCGAGACGCTGTACTTCAGCTGCGCGATGGCCGGGCCCTCGACGCCCTCGCCGGCGGCGGCGTCGATGAGCGTCTGCACGTTCGCCGCCGACCAGTTGTTGACGCCCCAGCTCCGGATCAGCCCTTCCTTCGCCAGGCCGGCCAGGTCGACGACGAGCCGGTGCAGGTCCACGCCGTCGTGCCGCAGGTCGCCCAGCACCACGAGGTCGGCGTGCTCGGCGCCGGCCCGGAACAGGGCGTTGATCAGCTGGTCGCGCAGGCTGTGCTCCGGGTAGCCCTCCAGCCACAGCTTGGAGGAGAGCAGGTAGTCCTCCCGGCGCAGGCCGGCCGCGCGCACCAGGGCCGAGAAGATCACGTCGGTGAACACGGGCGGCATGCCGGGGAAGCCGTACACGCCGACGTCGAACAGGTCGATGCCGTGGTCCACGGCCTCACGGATCATGGCGACCGCGTCGTGGAAGTCCATGCGGTCGTAGGTGTGCCAGGAGCCGAGCGCGAGCACGCCCGTCTCCGGTCCGGTGCGCCCGATGCGGCGGCGGGGGATGGTCTGCACAGCAGGTCTCCTAGGGCAGGCGGGGGTCGATGACGGCCTTGATCTGGCCGAGCCTGGACATCGACTCGACGCAGGCGGTGGCCCGCGCCAGGCCGACGGGCTCGCTGAACAGCTCGTCCCACGGCATGCGGGCGGCGAACGTCTGGAAGAACTCGATCGAGCGGTGGTAGTCGGCGATGTCGCCGTTGAGCGAGCCGACCACGGTCAGCTCCTTGCCCATGACCGCGCCGAGCGGCACGGGCGCGAGCTCGAACCCGGTGGAGCCGACGATCACCACGGTGCCGCGCTGGGCGGCCACCGCGACGGCCTCCTCGGCCACGGTCGGCGCTCCGGCCAGGTCGAACACGTAGTCCGCGCCGCGCTCCCCGGCCAGCTCCCTGATCCGGGCGACGCGCTCGTCCTTGCCCAGGTCGGTCGAGACGGTCGCGTCGGCGCCGAAGCGCCGGGCGGCGGCCAGCCGGTCGTCCGGGCCGCCCACGGTGATGACGGTGCCCGCGCCGGCGATCCTGGCGACGGCCGTGGCGAAGATTCCGAGCGCGCCCGCGCCCTGCACCACCACGGTGGAGCCGGTCCTGATGCCGCCGGCCCGGTCCACGGCGCGCAGCACGGTCTTGGCCGCGCAGCCCGACATCGAGGCCCAGGTGTCCTTGACGTCGGCGGGCAGCAGCAGCTTGGCCGCGCCGGGGGTCACGTAGCAGTACTCGACCAGGCCGCCCGTGGCGTACGGGGGCGGTCGGCGCGCTGCGTGAAGCCGTAGCCGCGGTTGGCGCAGGCGACCGGCTGGCGCAGCACGGCGCAGCCGTAGCAGTGGCCGCAGGTGGACTCCGACCAGCCGATGCGGTCGCCCGCGCCGATCGGGCGGCCGAGGGCGTCGGTGGTGCCCGGCCCGGCCTCGACGACCTCGCCGACCATCTCGTGGCCGAGGATCATCGGCAGCATCCCGGGGAACGTCATCTGGCCGGCCCACAGGTGCACGTCGGTTCCGCACAGGGTGGTGCACGTGATGCGCACCAGGGCGGCGCCGGGCTCGACGGCGTCGGGCAGCGGGACGTCCTGAAGGCTGAGGGGCTTGCCGTGCTCGGTGAGGACGGCGGCGGCGGTTCTCGTAGGCATGGTCACCTTCGTGGCTTTCGACCGTTAAGTGTGGTTAATCTACACTCGTTGACAAACAATTACAGCCCCTCAGGAGGAACCCGGTGTCAGCGGACGAGTACGCGGACCTCGTGGCGGTCGGCGGCAACGTGCTCACCTTCGACGCCCGCGACGGACGGGCGAGCGGCCTGGCGGCGCGCGCCGGCCGCCTGGTGGCGGTCGGGACGGACGAGGAGGCCCTGGCGCACGCCGGGCCCGGCACCCGGGTGCTCTCCCTGGCCGGCCGGACGGTCCTGCCCGGCATCAACGACTCGCACCTGCACGCCGCCTGGCTCGGAGCGGTCTGGCCGGACACGCTGATCAGCGAGAACGGCCTGTCCGCCCACCAGGGCCGGCTGCTGGCCGACGAGGAGTCCAGGCGGGCCGCCATCCTGCGCGCCGGGCGGATCTGCGCCTCGCTCGGCATCACCAGCTACACCGAGCCCGGCCTCGGCCCCGGCGAGGACGACGGCGAGACCGGCTGCTTCTCGCAGGCCGTCCTGGACACCTACGCGACGCTGGCGAAGGAGGGCGAGCTGCGGGCGCGGGTGACCGCGTTGCGGCTGTTCGGCACCCTCGACGGCCCCAGCACCCTGGAGGACGTCGCCGCCGGCCTGGACGCGCCCCTCCCCCGCACCGACCCCGCCTGGCTCAACGTGACCGGGCTCAAGATCTTCGCCGACGGCATCCCGCCCATGGGCTCGGCCTGGACCTGCCACCACTACACCTCGGGCGGCCACGGATCCCTGCTGGTGGCGGGGGCGGACGACGCCACGCGCGAGCACAACCTGCGCACGATGATCCGGCTGGCGCACCGGGCGGGCCTCCAGGTGGGCGTGCACGCCACCGGCGACCGGTCCATCGACGCGTTCGTGGACACCGTGGCCGAGCTGGCGGGAGAGCCGACCCCGGACGGGCCGGGGCGCGGGGCCGCGAGGCGGCACTACGTCATCCACGGCGACCTGGTGAACCCCGCCCAGATCGCCCGCATGGCCGGGCTCGGCATGGGTCTCACCACGCAGCCGGTGATCGCGACCGCCACCGCCGACTGGGTGGCCGGCGCGCTCGGCCCGGAGGTCGCCGGGGCGGCCTGGCCGCTGCAGGAGCTGCTGGCCAGTGGGGTGACGTTCACCCTGAGCAGCGACGGGCCGGTGACCACGCCGGACTGGCGGGCGCAGGTGGCGGCGGCGTGCGGGCTGCTGGGCGAACGGGCGCCCCGCCCCCGGCTGATGGCCCGCCTGCTGCGCTGCTACACCACCGCGCCCGCCGTCCAGGACGGCGCGGAGACGTGGAAGGGGTCGCTGGAGTGGGGCAAGGCCGCCGACTTCTGCGTGCTGGACCGCGACCCCCTGGAGGTCGCGCCGGCGGACCTGCCGGAGGTGGCGGTCGACGCCACCGTGACCGCGGGCCGGATCGTCCACCTGCGTGACGGGGTGTCCCTGGACTGACCGGCGGGGCCGGGTGGCGGCCCGGCCCCGCCGGCGGCGGGTCAGACCAGGAGCTGGCCGCCGTCCACCTGGAGGCTGACGCCCGTGATGTGGCGGGCGCCGTCGGAGGCCAGGAAGAGCACGGCGGGCGCGATGTCGGCCACCTGGGCGATCGAGCCCAGCGGGATCCGGGCCTCCCACGCCTTCCTGGCCGCGTCGTCGGTGGCGAACATGGCCGTCATCGGGGTGAGCACCGGGCCGGGGGCGACGCCGTTCACGCGGATGCCGTGGGGGGCCAGCTCGATGCCGGCCGAGCGGGTCAGGGCGTCGATGGCGGCCTTGGTGGCCTCGTAGTGGCCGAGGCCGGGCGTGGGCTGGCGGGCGCCGATGGAGGAGATGTTGACCATGCAGCCGCGTACGCCCCGCTCCACCATGTGCGCCCCGACGGCCCGGGTCATCAGGAACGTGCCGCGGAAGTTGACCCGGGCGCAGGCGTCGAAGACGTCCACGTCGAGCCCGATGAGCGGGCCGCCGCCCGCGGTGTGCCCGGCGTTGTTCACCAGCACGCCGATGTCGCCGTGCTCGGCGGCGACGGCCGCGACGGCGGACTCGACGGAGGCGGCGTCCCCGACGTCCACCTGGACGTGGTGGGCGCCGAGCTCGGCGGCGACCGTCCTGGCCCGCGCCTCGTCGAGGTCGGCGATGACGACCCGATCGCCCGCCGCGGCGAAGGCTTCGGCGACGCCGCGGCCGATGCCGCTCGCGCCGCCGGTGACGAGGACGGTCCTGGGAACGACAGGTTCGCTCATGTGGGGGTTCCTGTTCGGTGCGGGCCTTCGCAGACGGGGCTGCGGGGGCGTCCTGGATTTATTATTATACAAGCGTAGACAAAAAAGACCTCGTCCGGCAGGGAGTGGATCGACGTGAGCGACACACAGCGGGTTCCGGTACGGCGCCTCGGACCGGGCGGCACCACGACGTCCCTGCTCGGGCTGGGCTCCTGGAACACCTGGGACCGCATGGACTTCGGCGACGCGGTGTCCCTGATCAGGGCGGCACTCGACGCCGGGGTGACCCTCTTCGACGTCGCCCACTACAACATGGGCCCGCACGCCGAGCAGGCCCGTACGGACCTCATCTTCGGCCGGGCGGTGCGCGAGGCGGGCGCGAGCCGGGACGACTGGCAGCTCTGCGGCAAGCTGTGGTTGTGGGAGTACCCGCGCACGGGCTTCCGCGAGCAGCTCGACGTCAGCTTCGACCGCGTCGGCGTCGAGAGCGCCGAGACCGTCGTGGTCGGCGACTACCTGCAGCGGCCCGACATCCGGCAGATCGTGACCGACGTCGCCGAGCAGATCGCGGCCGGCCGCTTCACGAGCTGGGGCGTCAACAACTGGATCGCCGAGGACGTCGACCTCGCGCTGAGCTTCGCCGCCGAGGAGGGGCTGACGCCGCCGAGCTTCGCCCAGCTCAAGTACAGCATCGCCCGCCGTTCGATGGCCGAGGGCGACTTCTACGGCAGGCACTTCGCGTCCGGGGCGCTGGCGCTCCAGGCCAGCGACGTCTTCGAGGGCGGCATCCTGGTGGGCAGGAAGTTCCCCGAACGGAAGATCGGCGCGGACCCGGGCGGCATCCGGGAGGCCGTCAGGCAGGCCGCGGACGCCGTCGCGCGGGTCGCGGGCGAGTTCGGCGCGACGCCCGCCCAGGTGGCGATCGTGTTCTGCCTGGAGCATCCGGCGGTGGCCAACGTGCTGTTCGGGGTGAGCAGGATGGCCCAGCTGGAGGACAACCTGGGCGCGTTGCGGCTGTGGCGCGAGCACGGCCCGCAGGTGCGCGCGGCCCTGGCCGACCTGTGGCTGGACCGCGAGGTCCGCCCCGACGGCGTCTGGGCCCCCTGACCCGGCCGCGGGGACGCCCGGCGACGATCGCCGGGGGTCCCCGCGCGCGCCCGCCGTCACCGGGCCGTCACCGGGCCGTCACCGGGCCGTCACCGGGCCGTCACCGGGCCGGACGGCGGGTGCGCAGCTTCGCCAGCTCGCTCATCGACCGGGCACGCGCGTCCACCACGTTGCGCATGCTCGACCCGATGAGGTTCAGCAGCAGCACGCAGGACATGATCGCCGCACCCGGCAGCACGATCAGCCACGGCGCCTGCGTCAGGTACGACCGCCCCTCGGCGATCATGTTGCCCCACGTCGGCGTGGGCGGCGCGATGCCCAGCCCGAGGAAGCTCATCGCCCCGTCCACCAGCATCGCCGAGGCCGACAGGATCACGACCTGCACCAGCGCCAGCGGCAGCACGTTGGGCAGCACATGCACGAACAGGATCTTCGCCGGCCGCATGCCGGACACCCGCGCGGCCCCGATGTACTGCCGCGCCGCCACGCCGAGCACCCGGCTGCGGATCACCCGGGCCGTGAACGGCGTGAAGATGACCGTCAGCGCGATCAGCTCGGTCCAGATGCTGGCGCCGAGCCCGATGGCCAGCGCCATGGCCAGGATGATCGCCGGGAACGACATCCAGGCGTCCATGATCCGCATGACGATCGCGTCCACGGTCCGGTAGAAGCCGCTGACCAGGCCGATCACCATGCCGGTGAACGCCGCGCAGAGCGTGATGAGCGCCGAGAGGCCGAGCGAGGCCCGGCCGCCGGAGACCAGGCGGCTCAGCACGTCCCGGCCGTAGGAGTCGGTGCCGAGCAGGTGGTCGGCCGAGGGCGGCAGCAGCCGGTGCACCGGGTCGGTCGCGTTCGCGTCCGGCAGGAACACCGGCAGCAGCACGACGGCCAGCACGACGAGGACGAGCAGCGTGGTGGCGGTGATCAGCACCCGGTTGCGGCGCCAGACGCGGGAGGCCGCGGAGGGCCGCCCGGCCGTCCCGACGCGCCCGGCGACGGCCTCGGAAGTCACGAAACACGCACCTTGGGGTCGAGGAGGGCGTAGGACAGGTCGACGACCAGGTTGACGACCACGAACATCAGCGCGACGAACAGCGTCACGCCCTGGACGAGCGGGAAGTCCCGGGTCGAGACCGCGCCCATGAGCAACGAGCCCAGTCCGGGGATGACGAAGATCGACTCGATGATCACGATGCCGCCGACCATCATCGCGAAGTTGCTGCCGAGCTGGGTGATCAGCGGCATGAGCGCGTTCGGCAGCACGTGCCTGAGCATGACCTGCCGCTCCGACAGGCCCTTGACCCGCGCGGTGCGCAGGTACGTCTGCGGCAACTCGCCGAGCACGCTCTCCCGCAGGGTCAGGGTGAACAGCGCCGACTGCCCGATGACCAGGCACACCACCGGCAGCACCAGCATCGGCACCCCGGCGACCGGATCGGCGAAGAGGTCGGCGTACCCACTGGAGGGGAACCAGCGCAGCGACACGGCGAACACCAGCACCAGGATCAGCGCGATCCAGAAGTCGGGGATCGCCATGCCGAGCGAGGAGAGCAGGTTGAGCGCGCGGGCCACGGGGTTGCGCGGCGAGACCGCGTTCCACGAGGTGACCAGCACCGCGACGACGAAGCTGAGGACGGTGCTGATCACCGCCAGGGTCAGCGTCGGGACGAAGTGCTCGGCCACGACCCCCACCACCGGCGCGTGGTAGGTGATCGACGAGCCGAAGTCGCCGCCCGCCACGTTGCCGAGCCAGCTCAGGTACTGCTCCCACAGCGAGCCCGTCAGGCCCATGCTCTGCCGGAGCGCCTCGACGTCCTGCGGCCTGGCCGTCGGGCCGAGGATGGCGATGGCCGGGTCGCCCGGGATCAGGCGGATGACGAAGAACATCATCGTGCCCACGATCAGCAGGATGACGACCAGGTCACGCAGCCGCCGGAGCAGGAGTCCCGCCATGTTCCCCCCTCACTTCTGCAGCCAGGAGTTCCAGAACACGCGGTAGAACGTGTCGTACCCCTTGAGATTGGGCGAGTAGGCGGCGTACAGCTTCGACTGGCTGATCGTGATGACCGGGAACTGCTGCCACACGAACGACTGGAGCTGGTCCATCAGCGTCCTGGCCGTCTCGGGGGAGGTCGCGGCGTTGTAGTCCTCGATCAGCTTGGCCATCTCTGGCGAGCCGGAACCGTTGAACGCCCCGAGGGTCAGCGCGGGCATCTGCGAGGGCGAGGTGAGCGCGGCGTTGAAGAACAGGGTGGTGATGTCCCAGCCGCCGGGGTCCTTGGTGATCGTGCCGAGCATCGTCGGGAAGTCGTAGGTGTCGATCTTCGTCTTGATGCCGATCTTGGAGAGCTGGTCCTGCAGCAGCACCGCCCACTGGCTGAACTGCGGGTAGCTGCTGGAGGTCAGGATGCGCACGGTGTCACCGGCGTTGACGCCGGCCTGCGCGAACAGCTCCTTGGCCTGGTTCGGGTCGTGCTGCTTGTAGACGTCGTCGCCGGCGGTGGAGTACAGGCCCTTGTTGTCCTGCGAGACCAGCGCGCCCACCTCGACGGTGAGATCGGGGCCGCCGCCGGTGGCGGCGTTCAGCGCGGGCTTGTCCATCAGCAGGTTGAGCGCCTGCCGGGCGCGCACGTCGGAGAACTTGGAGCCCTTGTTGAAGTTGGGGATCAGCACGTTCTGGTTGGCGCCCGCCAGGTTCGACACGACCACGGCGGGGTTGTTCTTCAGCGGGGTGTACTGGTCGTCGCCGGGCATGGCGTGCGCCCACTGGCCGGTCTGCAGGCCGTTGACCACGGCGTCCTGGTCGGCGACGACCTTGTAGGTGACCGTGTCGAGGTAGGCGTGCTTGGCGCCGGCCTGGCCGCCCCAGTCCTCCTCGGCGCGCGACTTGTAGCCGTCGTAGCGCTCCAGCACGACCTGCTGCCCGATGTCCCAGCTCTTCAGCTTGTACGGCCCGGTGCCGACCGCACCCTCCTTGGCGAAGCCGGTGGCCGGCACGTCCTTGAGGTTCCTGGCCTCGTAGATCTCCGCGCCGGGGCTGGCCAGCTCGTCGATCAGCGGGTAGCGCGGCTTCTTCAGCTCCAGCGTGACCGTGCGGTCGCCGGTGGCCTTGAGGCTCTTGACGTCGGCGGCGACCTGCTGGCCGGTGACGTGGCTCTTCAGCCAGCGCTCCAGGCTGGCGACCACGTCGGCGGCGGTGAGCGGGGCGCCGTCTTGGAACGTGACACCGGCGCGCAGCTCGAAGGTGTAGGTGAGCCGGTCGTCGCTGCGCTTGTAGGTGTCGACCAGCATCGGCCTGGCCGCGAAGGTCTTGTCGACCTCGAAGAGCTTCTCGTACAGCATGTTGCCGATGTGGGCGGTGACCTGGCCCGGGTTGGCGACCATGTCCAGCGACTGCGGGTCGGTCGGCACCGCGACCACGAGGTCGCCGCCGCGTACGGGGGTGCCGGCGTCGGCGGAGGAGGACGAGGAGGACGACGTCGCGCCGCCCGCGCAGCCGGAGAGCAGCAGGGCGCTCGCCGCGGCGGCGGAGACGACCCCGGCCCTCAGGCTCTTGAGCACGTTCATGGTGGGTTCTCGCTCTTGCTCTAAAAGGGGGGACAGAAGGAGAAGGTCGGCCCGGGGCTATCCCACGTATGCCGACAAGTCGGGGTTCGCGGCGAGGAGCCGTCGCGTGTACTCGTGGGTGGAGGAGGAGGCGATGGTTTCCGGGGCGCCGACCTCGATGAGGTCGCCCTTGTACATCACGCCGACGCGGTCGGCCACCGACAGCACCAGGCTGAGGTTGTGGGTGATGAACAGGAAGCTGATGCCGTGCGAGCGGCGCAGCTGCAGGAGGAGGTTCATGACCTGGCCCTGGACGGAGACGTCGAGGGCGGAGGTGGGCTCGTCGGCGACGATGAGCCTGGGCTCGGCGGCGACCGCGCGCGCGATGGACACGCGCTGGCGCATGCCGCCGGACAGTTGTGAGGGCAGCTTGCGGGCGCAGTCGGCGGGCAGGCCGACCTCGTCGATCAGCTCGGCCACCCGCCGGTCGAGGTCCGCGCCGCGCAGCGGGGTCAGCTCGCGCAGCGGCTCGGCGATGATGCGGGCCACGGTGTGCCGGGGGTCGAGCGAGCTCTGCGGGTCCTGGAAGATCAGCTGGGTGGCGCGGCGGAAGGCGCGCTCGTCGCCGCGCAGCCCCGCTTCGGTGATGCGGTGCTCGCCGAAGGAGATGCTGCCCGAGGTCGGCCGTTCCAGGGCGCTGACCATGCGGCCGAGCGTCGTCTTGCCCGAGCCGGACTCGCCGACCAGGCCGAAGAACTCACCGGGCGCGATCTCCAGCGAGACGCCGCCGACCGCGCGCACGCTCGCTCTGCGACCGGTCCGGTAGACCTTGGTGACGTTCTCGATGACCAGGGGCGGGGTGCCGGTCACCGGCGCCGGCTCGTCGCCGAGCGCCGGCGTCTCGGTCACGGTCCCGCCGGAGCCCCCCGAGGTGGCCTCGGTGGCGGCCCGCAGCTTCGCCTCCGAGATCGTCGGGAATCCCGTACGGCGGCTGACGCCGAGCTGGGGCACGCATTCCAGCAGCGCCTTGGTGTACGGATGCGTAGGCTTGAGGAGGATGTCCATCTTGTCGCCGACCTCCACCAGCCTGCCCCGGTACATGACGGCGATCCGGTCGGCGATCTCGGCGGCGACGCCCATGTCATGGGTGATGAAGACGCAGGCGGTCCGATGCTCACGCTGCACGCGGCGGAACAGCGCCAGGATCTCGGCCTGCGTCGTCACGTCGAGCGCGGTGGTCGGCTCGTCGGCGATGAGGACGTCGGGGTCGGACATCAACGCCATGGCGATCATCACGCGCTGCTGCATGCCGCCGGACATCTGGTGCGGATAGAGCGCCATGATCCGGTCGGTGTCGGCCAGCCCTACCTCGGTGAGCAGGCTTCTGGCCTTGGCCTCGGCCTCGCGGCGCAGTCGGCTGCCCCGGCGCAGCGCCTGCCGGGGCAGCGCGCCCTCGGGCCGGTAGCCCTCGATGAGCTGCACGCCGACGCGCTGGGCGGGGTTGAGCGAGTCCAGGGCCTCCTGGAAGATCATCCCGATCCGGGCGCCCCGGTAGGCGCGCATGCCCTCGGCGCTCAGTCGCGTGACGTCCACGCCGCCGACCTCGATCGTGCCCTCGGTGTAGGCCGGGGCGACGAACTCCAGCAGGCGGATGATCGACAGCGCCGTCACGGTCTTGCCGCTGCCCGACTCCCCCACCACGCAGAGCGTCTGCCCGGAGGCGACGTCGAGGGTGAGCCGGTGGACGAGTTCCTGGGGCTCGGCGTCCTCCCGGGTGACGCCGATGGTCAGATCCGTCAGGTTGAGCAGCGACATGCGCGAGAGCTCCATTCCAGGCACCGGTCCCGTGCTCGAAGTGGGGCACGCAAACCCACACTGAGCTGCCGAAAAGCCATGTTCGAGCCAGATAGTTCTACAAAGGTTGACAGAGGGTCCCCCTACTGTCAACGGTTATTCCACGTTCGTAGACAGAGGGTCTATGGTGAACGTCTACATTCGTAGACAATACAGAAAGGGCAGGGCCTTGACCATGTCCACGCCTTCCCCCACGCCGGATCCGATCGTCGCCATCGCCACCGGTTACATGGGCGCCAAGCAGCTGTTCGCGGCCAGCCGCATCGGGCTGTTCGAGGCGCTCGCGGACGGCGAGCGCAGCGCCGGGGAGATCGCGGCGGCCACCGGCGTCACCCCCCGCATGGCCCGCATCCTGGCCGACAGCATGGCCGGGCTCGGCCTGCTGACCAGGACCGACGGCCGGTACGCCCTCGGCGCCGACGCGGCCGGCTACCTGGCCGGGCAGAAGTCGTCCGAGCTCGACCTCGGGCCGTTCCTCACCTTCCTCAACCAGATCAGCTACGGCCACTGGCTGCAGTTCGACACGACCGTGGACACCACCGAGCCGGGCGTCCTGGACACCTCCGGCGACCGGTGGGGCACGTTCATGGCCGGGGTGATGACGTACAACAGCCTGCACGCCAGGATGCTGGGCGGCGCGTTCGACTTCTCCGGCTTCCGCAGCCTGCTGGACCTGGGCGGCCTGTCCAGCGCCTTCGCCTTCGAGGCCCTGCGCGCCAACCCGGGGCTGCGGGCCTCCTTCGTGTACGACCCGACCTTCGCCGACTCCATCACCGCGCAGGTGGCCGAGGCCGGGTTCGCCGACCGGGCGGAGGTGACCGGCGTCCCGACCGACACGGCCACGCCCGCCGGCCCGTACGACCTGGTCATGGTCAACCACGTCATCCACCGCTTCGGCGTCGAGCAGAACCGGGCCATCCTGCGCAACGCCCGCGCGGCGGCGGCGCCGGGGGCGCGGCTGCTGCTGCTCGACTTCTTCCTCGACGACGACGCCGAGCAGCGGGCCATCGACGCGCTGCACGCCGGGGAGTACCTGGTGATCGACGGGACCGTCGTCTACGAGGAGTCGCAGGTGCGCGCCTGGCTCGACGAGGCCGCCTGGAAGCCGGTGGACAAGCTGGCCCTGCCGGGCAGCCCGCGCGTCATCGTGGCAGAAGCGGTCTGAGCACGACGCGGCCCGCGCCGCCGATCGGCGGCGCGGGCCGGAGCGCGCGGGTCAGGGCCGGGAAATGCGGTCGAAGAACGACTCCAGGTGCCGCTTCTGCAGCTCGACCGTGGAGAACTGCGGGCCGACCAGGCTCATCACGTTGGCGCCCGCGTTGAGCAGCACGAGCTCGTCCACCAGCTGCTCGTCGGGGATCGAGGTGTGGATGTCGCCGTCGGCGCGGCCCTCCTCGATCAGCCGGTGCAGCATGCCGCGCCAGGCACGCAGGTGCTCCAGGTACTTGTCGTACAGCTTGGGGTTGGTCAGCGAGGTCTGCCAGAAGATCAGCAGCACCCGGCCGGCCGTGATGCGCTCCTCGTCGATCGGCATCGCGGCCTCGCACATCTCGCGCAGCGCGCCCAGCCCGCGGCGGCCGTCGAGCTTGACGTAGCTGGTCACGATGGCCAGGGCGCGCTCGTACGTCGCCTCGATGATGTCTTCCTTGCCGGGGAAGTAGTGCTTGAGCGCGCCGTTGGCGAAGCCCGCCGCGTTCGCGATCTCGCGCATGGTGGCCGCCTCGATGCCCCCCTTCGTGATCAGGTCCCACGTGACGTCGATGATGTCGCTGCGACGCTGGTCGTGGTCGATGATCTTGGGCATGCGGCACCCCTCTGTACGGCGTTTCGTCTACCAGTGTAGGACAAAATGCCGGGAGGGCATGACCCGATCGTTAGCCGCGGGTGACCCGGACGTCATAGAGGGCGCCGGCGGTGTTCGTCTTGTGCGCGCAGGCCAGCCGTTCGATCTCGGCGGGGTCGGCTCCCCCGGCGATGAGATCGAGCAGGTGCTCGTGCTCCTCGACCGAACGGCGGGCCCGGCCCGGCAGATAGCCGAACACCGAGCGCCGCATGTGGTCCAGCCTGGTCCATTCGGCCTCCAGCAGGAAGTTCAGGTGCTCGTCGTCGCAGTGCTCGTAGACCGAGAAGTGGAAGGCGCGGTTGAGCGCGGTGAACGCGGCGGGGTCGAAGGAGTCGAGCGCCTGGAACAGCCGGGCGTTGATCTCGCGGGAGCGCGCCACGTCCGCCGGGCCCATGCGCGGGGCCGCGACGGCGGTCGCGTACCCCTCCAGGCGGGCCAGCACCTCCAGCGTGTGCCGCACCTGCGCCGCGTCGAAGACCGCGACGCGGGCGCCGACGTTGCGCACGACCTCCACGAGCCCGTCGGACTGCAGGCGGCGCAGCGCCTCGCGCAGGGGGATCGTGCTCACGCCGATCTCCCGCGCGAGGCGGTCCATGACGAGCTGGTAACCGGGGCTGTAGGTGCCGTCCAGGATGCGCGAACGCAGGATCTCGTAGCTGAGCTCCGCCTTCGACGCGACTCCGCCGGTGCTCGTCACGTGCCGAGCACCGGGCCGGACGCCGCGTCGGAGGCCGTGCCCGACGCCGTGCCCGACGCCGTGCCGAGCGCCTCGCGGAGCACGGCGCGGAACTCGGGGCCGGCCAGCGCGCCGCGGTGGTCGCCGGGGACGGTGACCAGCCGGGCGCCGGGGGCCAGCGCGACGACGTTCTCGATGCCGGAGGTCATCATGTCCTGCGCGCCCGCCACGAACACCGGCGGCGTGCGCCCGGCCCAGCCCTTGGGCTCGAACGGCGTGCCGCGCAGGCCCTCGACCAGCCGCACCAGCCCGGCGGCCCGCTCCGGGTCGCCGCCGGAGGCGCCCGCGATCATCGCCGCGATCATGCCGGTCATCGGGTCGCCCGGCTCGCCGCCCGCGACGGCCGAGCGCAGCGCCGCCACGTCGAGCGCGGCGAACGGCTCGAACGGGCTGAGCCCGCCCAGCACGACCGCGCGCACCCGGTCGGGCGCCAGCTCCGGCAGCTCCCAGGCGAGCCGAGCGCCGAGCGAGTACCCCACCACGTCGACCGGCCCGTCGCCGGTCAGGGCGAGCAGCGCGGCCGCGATCTCGGATGCGCCCGCCGGCCCGGCCGGGACCGGGCTCTCGCCGTGACCGGGCAGGTCGGGCACGACGACCACGCGCCCGGCCGCGGCCAGCTCCGCCGCGATCCCGGTCTCCACCCAGTCCTGCCGCCCGCTGGAGGCGAACCCGTGCAGCAGCAGCACGGGCGGCGCCCCGGCGGGCCGGTCGGGCGTGAACGTCTGTACGGCCGTCATGTGCGCCGGCTCCTTCATCTCGTCTGGTACGCGGGTACGGGGAAGTCGACGACCACCTGGCCGGTGCCGCTGCTGCCGAAGTACGGGCAGAGCTGCTCGCCCCGACCGGTGTACTCGCGCCAGCCCAGCAGCCCGAACAGCATGGCGGTGTCGGCCATCGCCCCCTCGCCGGTGCAACGCTCGTTGTAGTCGGGCAACATGTCGAGGAACTCCGGGATGCGCCCTTCGTCCCACATCTCCAGCACCGCGTGGTCCACCTTGCGGTTCAGCTCGCTGCTCACGTCGTCGAGCAGCGACTCGGCGATCTCGTTGGGCGGGAAGGCGTGCGAGAGGGACCCGCTGGCCAGGAAGGCCACCTTCCTGTCGCTGCGAAGCACGGCCCGCAGCAGCGCCTCGCCGATCCGCCGGTTCTCCTCGACGGTCGAGTAGATGTTGCAGCCGATGGGCAGGACCCGGATGTCGGAGTCCTGGTTCATGAAGTACATCGGCACGAGTGTGGCGTACTCCAGGCCCAGGTCCTGGTAGGTGTGCACGCGGGCCTTCTGGCCGCCCGCGACGATCTCCTCGCGGATCAGCTCGGCCAGCTCGGGATCGCCCGCGTAGTCGTAGGCGAGGTCGTGGATGAAGTGCGGCAACTCATGGCTGACGTACGTGGCCTGGTGGCGCGGCTTGCCGTTGAGGTGGAAGCCGATGCTGTTCATCCAATGGGTGTCGGCGATCAGGAACGTGTCCGCGCCGCGCTCGCGCGCCCGCCTGCCGACCTCGGTGAGGGCGAGCTCCGCGGGCCGGCGGATGCCGAAGTGTTTGCCGGGCTGGATCGACAGCCAGATCGACGGCACGTGCGTGATCTTGGCGGCCAGCACGATCTCACCCATCACGCCACTCCCCGGCCTGCTTGGGCGGTCTGAACCATCATCCGCACTCTCCTCTCCACTGATGACGTGATGAGCATCATGTAGGCATCTGAGGGGGTATGTCGATATTCTTCCACATGTCATAACATAAATGATGTCGTATATGATTTGGAAGGAGACGAGGTGGGACACCCTCTCGGACTGTCACCAGGGAAGATCGTCGCGGTCCATCTGAACTACCGCGGCCGGGCCGCCGAGCGCGGTCGCACCCCTGCCGTCCCCTCCTACTTCCTCAAGCCGCCGACGTCCCTGTCCTGGTCCGGACGGCCCGTGGTACGTCCCGAGGGGTGCGAGCTGCTGGCGTTCGAGGGCGAGATCGGCGTCCTGATCGGCAGCCGCGCCCATCGCGTCTCCCCCGAGCACGCGCTGGAGCACGTGGCCGGGTACGTGGCGACCAACGACTTCGGCGTCTACGACTTCAAGCACGCCGACCTCGGCTCCAACCTGCGGGCCAAGGGCCAGGACGGGTTCACCCCGGTCGGCTCCGAACTGCTCACCGGCGCCGATCCCGGACGGTTGTGGCTGCGCACGTACGTCAACGGGAAGCTCGCCCAGGAAGCGTGCACCGACGAGCTGCTGTTCGGTTTCGACCTGCTCATCGCCGACCTGTCCCGGTACATGACGCTGGAGCCCGGCGACCTGATCCTGGCCGGCACCCCGGCGGGCTCGACCGTCGTACGGCCCGGCGACGTGGTGGAGGTCGAGCTGGAGGGCACGGCCCGGCTGCGCAACGAGGTCGTCGCCGGCCAGGGGCCACCCGCGGCGTACGGCGTCCAGCCCCAGGTCACCGAGGCGACCAGGGCCGCCGCGTACGGCGCCGCCCACCCCGCCCCCGGCCCCCTGACCCCGGAGGTCGTCGCCGCGCTGCGCTCGGTCTCGACCGCGACGCTCTCCTCCCAGCTCCGCGCGCGCGGCATCGACCACCACTTCATCGAGGGCGTCCGCCCCGCCCGTCCCGACCTGCGCATGGTCGGCGTCGCACGCACCCTGCGCTACCTGCCGCTGCGCGAGGACGTCTTCGCCGAGCGCGGCGGCGGCATGAACGCCCAGAAGCGCACCGTCGAGGAGCTCCAGCCGGGCGAGGTGCTGGTCATCTCCGCCCGCGGCGAGCACGGCGCGGGCACGCTGGGCGACATCCTGGCCATGCGCGCCCTGCGCCGCGGCGCGGCCGGCGTCGTCACCGACGGCGGCCTGCGCGACAGCCCCTCCTTCGCCTCGCTCGACCTGCCCGCCTACTACGGCGCCGCGCACGCCGCCGTGCTCGGCCGCCGCCACGTCCCGATGGACTCCCAGGTGCCGGTGGACTGCGGCGGCGTGCTGGTGTGCCCCGGCGACGTGCTGGTGGGCGACGCCGAAGGAGTCGTCGTCATCCCGCCCGCGCTGGTCGCCGAGGTCGCCGGCGACGCCGCCCGGCAGGAGGACGAGGAGCGTTTCATCCTCGATCGCGTCTGCGAGGGAGCCTCGATCGACGGCCTCTACCCGCTGAAGGGCGCCTGGCGCGAGGCGTACGAGCAGCAGCGCTGACCCCCCAAGAAGGAGAACCCATGAAGTTCCGCTCGGATCCGTCGACCATTCGCGGATCCATCGCCCCCGTGGTGACGCCGTTCGCCGCCGACGGGTCGCTGGACCTCGACTCGTTGCGCTCGCTGGTGCGCTGGCAGCTCGACCAGGGCTCGCACGGCGTCTCGACCGGCGGGTCCACCGGCGAGCCAGGCGCCCAGTCCGTCGAGGAGCGCGTCGCGGCGATGGCCGTGGTGGCCGAGGAGACCGCCGACCGGGTGCCCTTCCTGCCCGGCACCGGCTCGGCCAAGCTCGACGAGACCCTGCGGCTGACCGCCGAGGCCGAGCGCCCGGGCGCCGACGCCGCGCTGGTCATCACGCCCTACTACGCCCGTCCCACCCAGGAAGCCCTCTACCGGTGGTACGCCACGGTCGCCGCCGAGTTCCCCGCGCTGCCGATCGTGATCTACAACGTGCCCTCGCGCACCGCCGTCGACATCGCCCCCGCGACCGTGGCCAGGCTGCGCCGCGACCACGACAACATCGTCGGCATCAAGGAGACCACCAAGGACTTCGAGCACTTCTCGCACGTGCTCAACCTGTGCGGGCGCGACTTCCTCATGTGGTCCGGCATCGAGCTGCTCTGCCTGCCGCTGCTGGCCATCGGCGGCGTCGGCTTCGTCAGCGCGGCGGCCAACCTCGCGCCGAAGACCGTGGCCCGCATGTACGAGGCGTACACGTCCGGCGACCACGCGACCGCGCTGGAGCTGCACTACTCGCTGCACCCGCTGGTCGAGCTGCTGTTCGTGGAGACGAACCCGGCGCCCGCCAAGTGGGTGCTGGAGCAGCGCGGCCTGATCGCCTCCGGCCACGTACGGGCCCCCTGATCACCCCCACCGAGCCCGGCATCGCCCGGATCAACGAACTACTGGCACAGAGCGAGGGAGTCGCCTGATGAAACTGGAGCACTACATCGGCGGCCGGCACGTCCCGAGCCAGTCCGGTGCGACCTTCACCGCGCTCGACCCGACCACGAACGAGCCGTACCTGGAGGTGGCCGCGGGCGGCGCGGCCGACGTGGACGCGGCCGTCGCCGCCGCCCAGAAGGCGTTCACCGACGGCCCGTGGAGCACGATGCCCGCCGAGCAGCGGGCCGGGACGCTGCGCGCGGTCGCGGCGGCCATCGAGTCCAGGGACGACGAGATCGCCGCGCTGGAGTGCCGGGACACCGGCCTGCCGATCACCCAGGCCCGCGGCCAGGCCCGCCGCGCGGCGCACAACTTCCGCTTCTTCGCCGACGTGATCACCACCATGGGCGAGGACGTCTACCGCGTCGGCTCCGCGCAGCTCAACTACGTCGTGCGCAAGCCGGTCGGCGTGGCCGGGCTGATCACGCCGTGGAACACGCCGTTCATGCTGGAGACCTGGAAGCTGGCCCCGGCGCTGGCGGCCGGGTGCCCGGTGGTGCTCAAGCCGGCCGAGTGGTCACCGGCGTCGGCGAGCCTGCTGCCGGAGATCATGGAGGAGGCCGGGCTGCCCGAGGGCGTGTTCAACCTGGTCCACGGCATCGGCGAGGACGCGGGCGCGGCCCTGGTGGCCCACCCCGACGTGCCGGTGATCTCCTTCACCGGCGAGAGCGGCACCGGGCAGACCATCATGCGCAACGCCGCGTCGTCGCTGAAGACGTTGTCGATGGAGCTGGGCGGCAAGTCGCCGCTGCTCGTCTTCGCGGACGCCGACCTGGAGCGGGCGCTCGACGCGGCCGTCTTCGGCGTGTTCTCGCTGAACGGCGAGCGCTGCACGGCCAGCTCGCGGATCCTCGTCCAGGACACCGTGTACGAGGAGTTCGTGGCCAGGCTGGCCGAGCGGGCCGCGCGGGTACGCGTCGGCGCGCCCGGCGACCCCGCCACCGAGCTGGGCGCGCTCATCCATCCCGAGCACTACGAGCGGGTCATGGAGTACGTCGAGCTCGGCTCGCGCGAGGGCGCCCGCCTGGTCGCCGGCGGTTCCCGGCCCGAGCACCTGACGGCGGGCAACTTCCTGGCCGCGACGGTGTTCGCCGACGTGGCCCCGACCATGCGGATCTTCCAGGAGGAGATCTTCGGACCGGTCGTCTGCGTGACGCCCTTCTCCACCGAGACGGAGGCGGTGGAGCTGGCCAACGCGACCCGGTACGGCCTGGCGGCGTACCTGTGGACCAACGACCTGCGCCGGACGCACCGGCTGGCCCAGTCGATCGAGGCGGGCATGGTCTGGGTCAACTCCCAGAACGTGCGCGACCTGCGCACGCCGTTCGGCGGGGTGAAGGCCAGCGGCGTGGGCCGGGAGGGCGGCAGGCACAGCATCGACGTCTACACCGAGTCGCACATCGTGCACCTGGCCACCGAGGACCTGCCGATCCCCCGGTTCGGAGCCGCCTGAGCCGGCACGTCCTCCGCCGGGCCGCTCCTTCGGCCCGGCGTGGGACGTGGACGCCGAGAAGTGCGCGGAGTTACGCTCCCGGTGGCCGATACGGCGGTGATGGCCATCTTTGGGGGGGAACCCAATGAGCTACACACTTTTGCGCGGCAGCTTCGTGATTCGTTACCCGGACCTTCCCCGGCAGGGCCCCGAGCCCGACGGCGACACGATCAAGTTCAGGCCGGACACGCCCGCGCTGGTCGAAGGGCTGGCCCGGCCGTCCGGACGGCCGCCGGAGCTCAGCGCGCGCGGCATCTCCGTCCGCCTGGAGGCCATCGACGCCCTCGAGACCCACTTCCAGGACACCCACCAGGAGCTGACCGGCGCGAACGCCGCCCGCGACGAGCTGCTGCGCCTGCTCGGCTTCACGAACGTGCACTTCTACGACGACCTGCCCAACAAGGTCCGCTCTGCCGACCAGGACGAGCTGCGCGGGCACGTCCTCAGCAACGGCATCGACGCCAACGGCCGGCTGATCGGCTTCGCGTTCACCGGCGAGCACCCCGGGCCCGACGGGCAGGCCGTGTTCCTCGACGAGGCACTGGTGGACACGTCGGCGAACGCCAGGCTGCTGGCCACCGGGCTGACGTACCCGGCCTTCTACGCCACGCTGCCCGCGACGCTGCGCACGCACCTGGCCGGCGTGTCGCGTGCGGCCAGGACGGCGGCGTCGCCCACCGGCATCTGGCCACGTTCGGCCGCCGACCCCGACGGGCCCGCCGAGGTCGGCTCGCTGGACGCGCTCACCGGGCTCGTCATGTGGCCGAAGCTGTTCCGTCGGCTGGTGCCCTACCTGGCGACCGGGGCGGCGAACCTCGACGGCTTCGACGCCTGGCTCCGGGCCGACCCCGTCAACCGGGACGACGCGGTGTTCCTGCTGGACCGGCTCGAACACGGCAACCTGCACGACGTGATCCGGGCCTCGGGCACCCAGATCCAGCTCACGGCCTGGCCCGAGGACTTCGTCATCAGCCCCGACCCGGCGCCGCCCGGCGCGCCCGTCGTCGCGCGCCCGCCGTCCACCGGGGACGTGCTGATCGTGGCCGCGCTGCCCGACCCGGTGGGGGCCGACCGGGGGCACGAGACCGTCACCCTCCTCAACGTCACCGGCCGGTCCGTGGACCTCGGCGGGTGGGGGCTGGCGGACTCGAAGGGCGGGCGCATGGAGCTGACGGGGGTGCTGGCGGGCGGGGGCGTGCTGCAGGTCGTGCTCGACGGCCGGGTACAGCTCCGCAACCAGGGCGAAACCATCCTCCTCGTCTCCCCCGAGGGCGTCACGATCGACCAGGCCACCTACAAACCCGACCACGTCCGCCCCGGCCACACCATCTGCTTCGGCCGCTGACCACCCCGTCCCCCCACCCGCCCGCGCAGGAACCCGCCTCACACAGGAAGCCCCGCCCCGCCGCGTCCCTCGTCCTGAACGCCTTCCGCCTTGCATGGGGGAACCCCCGCCCTGAGCGCCCGCGTTTCGGCGGTGCTCAGGGCGAGGGGCAGGCGGGTGGTGGTCAGGTGAGCAGGGTTGCCAAGGCGTCCGCCGTGGCCGGATGGGTGGTGAGGAGGGTTTCGACCTCGCGGTGCCGGGGCCCGGCGGCAGGGGTGGTCTGCTGCCAGCCGCCTTCGCAGCCCAGCAGCCCCGCCACCGCGTCGCACGTCGCCGGATGACCCGCCAGCAGCTCGGCGACCGGCCCGGACGCGACCGCGGGGGCCGCCTTCGGCGCGGCAGCCGCCGTACGGGCCCACGGCGGTGTCCAGGCGTCGACCGCCGTCAGGCTGCCGGGGAACGTGCGCCCGGCCTCCCGGACGAGGACCGGCATCAGCTCGCCCGCCTGGTCGCGCAGCGTCGTGATCAGCTTCGGCAACCACGGCAGCAGCACCTGGTCGGGCAGCCGTCCGAACGCCTTGGAGATCACCTCCACCACGAACCCGGACAGCGCCGGAGCCGGCTCCATCGCCTGCACGAACCCGGTGATGTACTGCGGGAACGACGGGATGACCAGCGGGTTGCCGAGCAGCTCGTCGCACCGCGACCGCAGCTCGGCCAGCGGCAGCAGCCCCAGCAGGTGCTGGGCGGCCCACAGCAGCGCCACCTTGGCCGGCGCCTCCGGATGCGACTGCCGCACCGCGATCTCCAGCTGCGCCCGGTCGCACCCGAGCGCCAGCGCCAGCCCCTCCATCGTGAACAGGAACCCGAGCATCGCCGACACCTGCCGCACCCCGGTGTCGTCCTCGACGAACGCGGTGGGGAGCAGGGTGCAGTAGTGCGCGTACCCCTCGGTCACGAACGCCTCGCACCACGCCGGCAGCGTGGGTTCGGCGGTGCGGTAGTAGGCCAGCAGGCGGCGGATGCGGCGCAGCACGTCGGGCGCGTCGTCGACGCCGCGCTCGGTGGCGAGCAGCTCCACCGCCCGCGCGCCCAGCTCGTCGGCGACGCGCCCGCCACCCAGGTAGAGGATGGCGTCCTCGACGGCGGCCAGGGCCACGGCGGCGGTGGCGTCCGGCTCCCAGACCGCGCGCCGCAGCCGCTGTTCGACCACCTGCTCGATGGTGACGCCCTCGTAGCCGAGCTCGATGATGGCCCGCTGGTTGCGGCCGAGCGCGAGGTCCCAGCTCTCCTGGATGGGCCGCTCGCCGAGCTTGCGCTCGCCCATGATCGGCCGGGCCGCGTCGGCGGGCAGCAGGAAGCGCAGCATCCACAGCAGGTCGGAGCAGGGCCGCAGCTCCGGGTCGGAGTGCAGGTCGAGCAGCGCCCGCTGGATCGTGCGCTTGTCGAAGTCGACGCCGAGCGGCCGCAGCCGGTCGTAGACGTTCTGGGCCAGCGGCGGCAGCGCGTCGTAGCCGACCGAGCCGATGCGGTCGCCGCCGAGCAGGATCTCGCACAGGCGCCGCACGTCGCGCCGGCCCGGCACGACGTCCTTCTCGATGCAGGTGACCGCCGCGTCCTGGAAGTCGTACGGCGTGGGCCTGGCCCGGTTGCGCATGCCGGCCAGCAGGATCGACGTCTCGAACACCGCGATGGCGTCGGCGGTGCTGGCGAGGTAGCCGTTGCGCCGGGCCAGCCGGACGATGTCGACGCTCCAGCCCAGCAGCTCGGCCTCGTCGAGCGCGTCGAGCGTGGGCGGCCTGGACAGGAACCCGGTCAGCCGGTCGGCGACCTGCGCCGGCGCGGCCGGCGCGGGCAGCTTGACCGGCCGTTTCCGCGCCCCCTTCTGCCCGCTGAGCTGGAACGGGGTCAGCTTGCTCCGCGTCACCGCCTTGGCCCAGGTGGCGGCGGCGATCGACACCGACCCCGAGGCCAGCCCGAACTGCGCCTCGATGGCCGAGTGGCTGGAGGGGATCAGCCCGTACAGCCAGCGGGTCGCGGTGCGGGGGCCGATCTCGTACGGAGCCGTGGCGGCCGGGCCGAACTGCTCGACGCGGCTGGCGGCGTGGAAGGCGCCGCAGACGTAGAGGCAGTCGGCCGGGTCGGCGCCCGAGGCGGACAGGTGCTCGCGCATCCTGGTCCACATGTAGCGCTCGCGCTCCTCGTCGCCGGCCAGCCGGTCGTCGTCGGGGCGCAACCGGCGGAACAGGCTGCCGATGAGGACCATGACCTGGCGGTAGGTGTCGTAGTCGGCGCCGGAGAGCGGCTGCTCGACGTACTGGTCCCACCACTCCGACCAGTGGCGGACCTTGCCGTGGTGGAGCAGGTGCTCCTCCAGCTCGGCGAAGCGGGGGCGCAGGTCGCCGATCTCCACGCCGACGGCGTCGCCGTGCAGGCCGGCCTCCTCCCCCGGTTTCGCCGGCTCCTCCCGTTCGCGCGGCAGCCACTGGAAGACGTGGTCGGCCGAGCGGTCGACCAGCACCAGCTCGACGCCCGGGGTCTCCAGCGCGTACGAGATGGCCTGGTACTCGGCCGACGCCTCGGTGATCGGGGCCACCACGCTCAGCGGCCCCGATCCCTTGGGGAAACCGTCGAGGTCGGTCGCGAACGCCTGGAGCGCCACCGGGAGCCGGCAGTTGCGCAGCTCGGTCAGCAGCGGGGCCAGGTCTTCGCAGAGCTCCAGGTAGATGACCTTGGGCTGCTTCTCCCGCAGGCGGCGCACCATGGCCAGCGCCGAGGCCGGCGAATGGTGGCAGACCGGGAAGATCTCCAGCTCCTCGCGCAGCGCCCGGTCGACGTCCTCGACGATGCCGGTGAGGATGGACGACACCGCGCCGGCGCCCGCGAAGGCCGAGGCGGCCTCGCTGAGCTGCTCCTTCAGCGGTTGGAAGAGGCTCATGACAGGGTGGAGATGGCCTGGCGGCCGCCCTCGAGGAAGTCCTGCCACGGGCCGCCGTCCTTCTTGCTGCGCGGCTCGACCACACCGTGCCAGTACTTGTTGAGGATGGCCAGGTCCTCCGGGCTGCGCCGGGCCAGCGAGCCGACCAGCGAGCCGGCCAGCGTATCGGGGCGCAGCGTGCGGTCGCCGAAGAAGTGGCTGTGCAGGATGGCGTCCTCCAGCACGCCGATCTGCTCGGCCGTGGACAGCGCGGACTCCAGCTTCTCGTCGTCGCTGGTCGCCGAGGCGGCCGCGGCCCGCAGGTCGGCGAAGCTCTGCAGCAGGATGTCCAGCAGCGTGGGCGGCAGGTCGAGCTCGATCTGGTGCCGGCGCAGCAGCTCCTCGGTACGGAACCGGACGATCTCCGCCTCGCTCTTCTTGTTCGTCACCACCGGGATGCGGACGAAGTTGAAGCGGCGCTTGAGCGCGGAGGACAGGTCGTTGACGCCCCGGTCGCGGCTGTTGGCGGTGGCGATGATCGAGAAGCCGGGCTGGGCGAAGACGATGTTGTCGTCGTCGAGCTCGGGGATGGAGACGTACTTCTCCGACAGGATGGAGATCAGCGCGTCCTGGACGTCGCTGGTCGAGCGGGTCAGCTCCTCGAAGCGGCCGATCACGCCCTGCTCCATGGCGTTCATGATCGGCGAGGGGATCATCGACTCGCGCGACTGGCCCTTGGCGATGACCATCGAGACGTTCCACGAGTATTTGATGTGGTCTTCGGTGGTGCCCGCGGTGCCCTGCACGACCAGCGTGGAGTTGCGGGAGATCGCCGCGGACAGCAGCTCGGCCAGCCAGCTCTTGCCCGTGCCCGGGTCGCCGATCAGCAGCAGGCCGCGGTCGGAGGCCAGCGTCACGATGCTGCGCTCGACGAAGCTGCGGTCACCGAACCACTTCTGCGGGATCTCGCGGTCGAGCCCGTCGGAGCGCTCGGAGCCGAGGATGAAGATGCGGATCATGCGCGGGCTGAGCCGCCACGAGAACGGCTTGGGGCCGTCGTCGACCGACTCCAGCCAGTCGAGCTCGTCGGCGTACTTCACCTCTGCGGGGGCGCGCAGCATGTCACTCATGGTCGGGGGTTCTCCTAGGTGAGGAAGTTCTTGAGCTCGAAGACGAGCTTGCGGACGTGGCCGGAGAGCACGGGGGTGCCCAGGTCCTTGAGTTTCTGGCGGTACCACGGGTCGACGCTCTGGTGGCCGGAGCTGTTGACCGAGCCGACGGGGATGAACTTGACCCCCGAGCGGTGGATCGACCCGAAGTCGTTGATCAGCGAGCGGTTGTCGTAGAAGTCGGAGATCCACACCATCACGGTGTTGCGCGGATCGGCGATCTTCGGCCTGGCCAGGGCCATCGCGGCCGTGCCGTCGGTGCCGCCGCCGAGCGTCGTGCGCAGCAGCACCTCGAACGGGTCGTGCACCCACGGCGTCAGGTCGAGCGCGCGGGTGTCGTACGCGACGAGGTGCACGTCGACCTTGGGCAGGCCGGCGAAGATCGAGGCCAGGATGGTGCAGTTGACCATCGCGTCGACCATCGAGCCCGACTGGTCGACGACCACGATGAGCCGGGCCGGCGTGGTGCGGCGGGCCGTCTGCCGGTAGTAGAGCCGGTCGACGTAGAGCCGCTGGTCGTCGGAGCTCCAGTTGGTGAGGTTCTTCCAGATCGTGCGCTCGATGTCGAGGTTGCGGAAGACCCGCTTCGGCGGCACCGACCGGTCGATGACGCCCACGCTGGTCTTCTCCACCTGCGTGCGCAGCACCTCGGCGACCTCGTCGACGAACCTGCGGATCAGCGCCTTGGCGTTGGCCAGGGCGACGCCCGACAGGTTGGACTTGTCGCGCAGCAGCTGCTCGATGAGCGACATGCTGGGTGTGAGCTGCCTGGCCAGGGCCGGGTCGGCCAGCACCTCGCGCAGGCGCATGCGCTTGACCAGGCCGCCCTCGATCATGGCGAGCACGGCGGCCAGCTCTTCGTTGCCCGGCCCGTGCCGCAGGCCGCCGGGCTCGCAGCCCATGCCCTTCTCGAACCAGGCGGCGTCCTGCTTCCAGCGGGCCAGGTCGCCCGCCGTGACGTCGCCCGTGCCGGTGGAGAACACGTTGAGCAGCAGCTTGGAGACCAGGGCGGCGCGGCGCACCTCGCCGCCCTCCTCGTGCTCCTTGTCGGCCATCAGGTCCTGGAGCTCGGCGCCCAGCTCGGGGAACCGCTGGACGAGCGTGTCCACCGAGACGCCGGGGTCGAGCAGCGCGGGCGGCAGCTCCAGGTCGCCGACGATGCCCATGCTGGCCGTCTCCAGCGCGGGCTGCTCGTCGGCCGAGAACAGCCGCGACATGAGCCGCCAGTACAGTACTTGGCGCCGGGTCTCGTCGGCGCTCGTGGTCGAGTCGGTCATTTCCGCAGCAGCCGTCCTGCCCGTTCGCGCAGCACGGCGACCACGTCGCCGGCCTTGGCCTCGGCCTTGACGACCTTGGGGTCGGTCGGGCCGTTCGCCCAGTCGCCGTTGTGCACGGTGACCGGCTTCTTCTTGACCGTGGCCTGGACGGCGAGCGGCTGCAGCAGCCACCTGCCGCCGTCGCGGCGCACCAGCCCGACGCACGCCGAGGACGCGGCCACCAGCTCCGGCGTGAGCGGGCAGCTCGCCGGGAGCCGGTCGAGATCGAGGGCGAGCTTGTTGCCGCCCAGGACGAGGGTGTGCCCGTCGACCGTGTACCCCTCGACCAGCACCGGCTCGGCGATGCGCACGGGGTGGCGGTCGAGCGGCGGCGTGGCCGGGGCCAGCGCGCCCGCGAGCTGCACCCGCGCGGTGGTGAACGGGTCGGCCTCGGCGCCGGTGCGGGCGCGGTCGTCGTGCCACAGCAGGTCGCCGCCGGGCAGCAGCGGCATGCCGTCGATCTCCACGGACCGGTGGTCGGCCAGCGCGCCCATGAGCACGGGCCGGCCGCCGAACAGCCGCCACACCGACGGCCCCACGATGGTGTCGACCTTGGCCGCCGCGACGCTGGTACGCACCAGCCGCGTCTGGCCGCCGGCCTCCTCCAGGACGCCGTGCACCTGCACCCGGACGACCGTGGCGTGCTCGTGCACGTCGGCGCCGAGGATCAGCAGCCGCCCCGACACCGGCTCGGGCACGCCGTGCCACGGGCCTGACTGGGCGAGCAGCAGCCCGCGCGTCCACAGGTCGGCCCACCGCCTGAGCGGCAGCCGGTCCATGGTCGCCACCGGGGACGAGGCCCGCAGCTCGGTCGCCAGGCCGTCGAGCAGCACGGCGAGCCCGCGCAGCTCGGGCACCGCGAGCAGCGCCTCGATCGCCTGGTCGGCGCCGGAGACGAGGTCGTCGTCGACGCCCCGCCAGCCGGTGATCGCCAGCTCCCGCAACCACACCCGGCACCCGGCCAGCAGGTTCTCCGGCACGCCGCCCACGGACGCCGCCCCTGTTGTGGCGTCCGTGGCGGCGGCCGGCGGCCAGGGTGCGCGGCTGCGGCCCAGAGCCTGGTCGAGACGGGCGAGCAGGGCGTCGTGCACCGCGCCGAACAGCGCGGCCCGCCCGCCGGCCAGCGCCGCCAGATGCTCGTCGGCGACCGACCCCGCGGTCACCTTCTCCACCGCCTCGCCCAGCCGGTCGCCGAGCGGCGAGCCCGCGAGCGCGCCGGCCAGCGCCGCCAGCGCCGCGGCGGGCTCTTCCGCGACCCTGGCGAACCCGTGCCCGAGCGCGCCGTCGAACCCCGTGGCGAGCGCGAGCGCCTCCTCGACCCCGGCCGGCCCGTCGCCGGCCAGCTCCCCGAGCTGTACGTCGAGCATCAGCCCACCTCTCCCGTCTCGGGCCCCATCGCCGGGAACCAGTGGAGCTCGGCCAGCGGCTCGGTGCTGTCGGGCACCTCCAGGTAGGCCAGATGGCGCAGGAACCGGCTGAACACCACGGCCGCCGGGGTGCGCTGGGGGTGCCGTTCAGCGCGCTCATCAGGTGGCCGCCCTCGGGCACCTCGACGCGCAGGTAGCGGGCCACCCGGTCGAGGCCGTACTGGAGCACGGCCTCGTCGGCCAGCATGCGGATGTGCTTGCACGCGTAGCCGTGCAACGCGCCGCACGGGCGGTTGTTGTTGGTGCTGCAGCTCAGGTCGTGGGTGCCGGCGGCGATCGACGAGACGTAGACCCGCTCGATGTCGGACCCGCTCGACACGACCCCCTGCAACCTGCCATCAGCCAGCTCGACGAAGGGCACCTTCGCCAGCTTGCGCGGCTGGACCGGCGGCACCACCCGCACGACGCTGCGCTGCTCCCACGCGGTTTCGTCCGCGTCCAAGGTCTCGACCTCCAGTCTGACGGCATGCTCGCGCCGACAGCCAACTCCGATGGGCTTGATCAACAGACCCGGAAATCTACCGGAGGCCACCGACAGACCGGACGTGAACGATCATTCACATGGAGGTCGAGCGGGCCGGAGGCCGTGCGCGGGCTCGTACCCCGCGCACGGCGCCCCGCCGCTCAGGACGTGACGGCCGTCCAGGTCGGGTGGTCGCCGGGGCCGAGCTCCACGAAACCGGGCAGCTCGCGCAGCGCCAGCTCGGCCCCGCCCGGCGTGTACGTCGCGATGATCCGCAGCGGCCGCCATCCGGTGTTGAAGGTGGAGTGCAGCGTGCCCTTGGGGATGTAGATCGCCTCACCGGCCCTGACCGGGAACTCCGGGTCGTCGCCGACGGTCTGCCGCCCCTCGCCCTCGATGACGTAGAGGACCTCGTCGGAGTCGGGGTGCAGGTGGCGTTCGTGGCCCTTGTTCGGGTTGATGATGACCTCGCCGAACGTGGAGGAGGCGCCCGGCACGGCGTCGGGCGTCACGTGCCATTTGATGGCCCCCCAGTCGAAGAGCATCGTGGGAAGGGCGTCCGGTCGTCGGTGCATGGCGGGTTCCTCCTGGTCAGAGCTGCTTGAAGGCGCGGACCTGTGCGGCGATGGCCCGCTCGGCGGGCAGGCGTTCCATCGAGGACGCGCCGAAGAACCCGGCGACGCCGACCGTGCGCTGCTGGATGTGGCGCACGTCGTCGGGCTCGGCGATGGGACCGCCGTGGCACAGCACGATGACGTCGGGGTTGACGGCGACGGCGGCGTCGCGCATCTCCTGGATGCGGATGGCCGCCTCGTCGAGGCCGATCGCGGTGACGGCGCCGATGCTGCCCTTGGTGGTCAGGCCCATGTGCGGGACGAGGATGTCGGCGCCCGCCCGCGCCATGGCCGTGGCCTGCTCGGGGGTGAACACGTAGGGGGCGGTGAGCAGGTCGCGCTCGGCGGCCAGCCTGATCATCTCCACCTCCAGGTCGAAGCCCATGCCGGTCTCCTCCAGGTTCGCCCGGAAGACACCGTCGATCAGGCCGACCGTCGGGAAGTTCTGGACGCCGGTGAAGCCCATGTCCTTCAGCTCGTCGAGGAAGCGCGGCATCAGCCGGAACGGGTCGGTGCCGCACACCCCGGCCAGCACCGGCGTGTCCTTGACGACCGGCAGGACCTCCCCCGCCATCTCCACGACGATCGCGTTGGCGTCGCCGTACGGCATCAGGCCGGCGAGCGAGCCGCGGCCGGCCATCCGGAACCGCCCGGAGTTGTAGATGATGAGCAGATCGACCCCGCCCGCCTCGGCGGACTTGGCCGACAGCCCGGTGCCCGCGCCGCCGCCGATGATCAGCCGGCCCGCCTCCCGCTCGGCGCGCAACCTCCGCAGTGCCTCGTCGCGACGCATCAGGCCCCCTTCTCGATCAGCCGGTGCAGCCGGTCGGCGGCCGCCACGGCGAACTCCGCGTTGTTGATGTCCTGGTCACTCTGCACGACCTCGACGGCGCTGCCCGCGACGGCCGCGAGCACGGCGTCGAAGCAGGCCGCGTCGGCCGCCGGGTCGTGGAAGGGGCCGCCCTCGACGTCGACGGCCGAGACGCCGCCGCGCGGCACGAACAGCGTGACCGGCCCCGACGCGCGGGCCAGCCGCTCGCCGATCGCCCGCCCGATCTCGGCGTTCTCGGCGGGAGTGGTGCGCATGAGCGTCACCGTCGGGTTGTGGACCAGGAGCTGCCGTGACCGGAAACGTTCCGGCACGGTCTCCATCGGGCCGAAGTTGACCATGTCGACCGCGCCCAGGCTGACGACCTGCGCGATTCCGGCCCGCCCCGCGGCGGTCAGGCGGTCGGGGCCCGCCGACAACACGCCGCCGACGAGCTCGTCGGCCAGCTCGGTGGTGGTGAGGTCGAGCACCCCGGCGAAGTGGCCGCCGGCCGCCAGCGCCTCCATGGCCCGGCCGCCCGAGCCGGTGGCGTGGAAGACCAGCACCTCGTAGCCCAGGGACTCCAGGCGGGCCCGCGCGGCGTCGACGGCGGGCGTGGTGACGCCGAACATCGTGGCCGCGACCAGTGGTTTGTCCTCCCCGGACGGCTCGGCGCCGGCGTCGTAGGAGGCGGCCATCGCGCTGATCGCGGCGGCGGCGTTGGTCAGGATGCGGCGGGAGACGGAGTTGACGCCCGCGACGTCGACGACGCTGTACATGAGCGTCACGTCGGTCTCCCCGACGTAGGCCGAGACGTCGCCGCTGACCATGGTCGAGACGAGCAGTTTGGGCAGGCCGACGGGCAGCGCCCGCATGACGGCGGCGGCGATGGAGGAGCCGCCGCTGCCGCCGAGCGCGAGCACGCCACTCAGCTCGCCGCGGGCGTGCAGGTCCTTGGCCAGGGCCGTGGCCCCGGCCGCCATCGCCGCCAGCGCGGCGCCGCGGTCGCCCGCGCTCCTGAGCCGGTCGAGGCCGGTGCCCGCGGCCCGCGCCACGGCCTCGGCGGGGACGTCGGCGGTCAGCTCCGGGGCGCCCATGACGCCGGTGTCCATGAGGACGACGCCCTGGCCGGCCCGGATGATCAGGTCGCGGACGAGGGCGTACTCCTCCCCCTTGGTGTCGAGGGTGCCCAGCAGCAGAACCGCCATGTCAGACCTCCTACGATCGGCCTTCCGACCTTACCCCGGCGATCTCCGCGTGGCGGATGCCGAGGACGTCCACGCCGTGCTCGGACAGCGGGCGGGAGCCGAAGATGCGGCGTTCCTCCTCGGTGATGGCGACGTCGTTGATGCTGGCCTCCCGGCGGCGCATCAGCCCCGACTCGTCGAACTCCCACTGCTCGTTGCCGTAGCTGCGCCACCACTGGCCGGCGGCGTCGCGGGACTCGTACTGGAAACGGACGGCGATGCGGTCGCCGGTGAACGCCCACAGCTCCTTGCGCAGGGCGTAGTCCAGCTCGCGGTCCCACTTGCGGCGCAGGAACCCGGCGATCTCGGCGCGGCCGGTGACGAACTCGCCGCGGTTGCGCCACACGGAGTCCTCGGTGTAGGCGAGCGCGACGCGCTCGGGGTCGCGGGTGTTCCAGGCGTCCTCGGCGGCCTGGACCTTGATCCGGGCGGTCTCCTCGGTGAACGGCGGAACGGGCGGGCGTGTCATGAGATGTCCTCTCCGATCGAGAGAACGGTCGTTCTCCCGGGTTGTGCGATAGCGTAGAGAACGATCGTTCTCCGCGGCAAGCACCTGGAGGGGTGTCATGGATCACGAGCAGCGGTTGCTGGACGCCGCGGGCGACCTCTTCTACCGCCGCGGGGTGCAGGCGGTCGGCATGGACGAGATCCGGGCCGCCTCCGGCGTCTCGCTGAAACGCCTCTACCAGTGCTTCCCGTCGAAGGAGGCGCTGGTCGTGGCCTACCTGCGGCGACGCGACGAACGCTGGATGACCTCACTCACCGCGTACGTGGCCGACGCCGGCGACCGCATCCCGGCGGTCTTCACGTGGCTGGAACGCTGGTTCACCGAGGACGACTTCCGCGGCTGCGGGTTCGCCAACGCCTTCGCCGAGCTGGGCGCCGGTTCGGCGGACGTCCGTACCGCGGTGCGCGAGCACAAGGAGCGCCTGCGCGCCTACCTGCGCTCGCTCGCCGAGGAGGCCGGAGCCGGCGACCCCGCCCTGCTCGCCGAGCAGTTGCTCACCCTGATCGACGGCGCCACGGTGACCGCGATGATCTCGCAGCAGCCGGGCGCGGCCCGCTCGGCCGGGCAGGCCGCGGCGACCCTGGTCCACCGGCACCGGCGGCCCTGAACGCGAAAAGAGCGCACCCCCCGCGGGGAGTGCGCTCTTTTCGCGTCGCAGGATCAGGCGGCGTACGACGGGTAGCCGTAGCCGACGACCTGGGAGGTCGGGCGGACGCGCTGCTCGACCTTGCCGTTGCCGGTGTTGCCCTCGATCGTGGAGATCGTGCCGTCACCGTTGTCCTTGACGACGAAGCCGACGTGCTGGATGTCGTTCAGGCTCTTGCTGCCGCTCCAGGAGAAGAAGACGACGGCGCCCGGCTTGGCCTCGGTGCCCCAGCGGTCGTTGGCGGCGAACCACTTGGCGTGGCTCACGGTGTAGGCGTCCCAGCCGACCTGCGGGCGGGCGCCGGTCTGCTCGCCGACCCAGGAGACGAACATCGAGCACCAGGGGGCGTTCAGGTACATGGCGCGGTTGCCGCCGTCACGCGCGGCGGTCTCGGCGGCGCGCTGGGAGTCGGCGTACCACTTCTGGAACTTGGTACCGCCGCCGTTGGCGTCCTCGGAGGTGCCGACCTGGGCGCGGGCCGTCGCCAGCACCTGGGCGGCGGTGACGTTGACCTTGCCCTTGGCGCTCTCGTCGGCGGCGCGGTTCTGCGCGACGTGCGGCTGGGCGGCCACGCCGGCGACCTTGGCGGTCTGGGTGGCGGTGTGGGCGGTGGTGGTGTCGGCGTTCACTGCCGCGTGCGTGCCGAGCACGCCGGCGACGGCGGTCGCGCCGAGGGCGATCTTGGCGAGGTCGAGCTTGTAGGCACGGTGAAGACGGTGCTTGGCCATGAGGGTGTTACTCCTTGCGCTTCCGTGCCGCTTGCCGGGTTAGCTGACGGGTTCGGGCGGGAAGCTGCCCTACGGCACCACGGTGCCGATTCACCCCATTGGACACATGGGTCCCCGGTTCCGCGCACAGGCGGATTCAGCGGTCTCTTGGTCAGGCGAAAGGGCTGACGCATCGTCTTCCCGGGCCCGGGAAAGGGCCTGAAGGTATATGTGCGACGCCCGGATGCGGAGATGTCCGCATCGACTCTGTACAACACGGGTCGAGCTTGGGTAATTCCCAGGCAATGCCATCCCTACCTGGGACGACTCCCCGTTCGGCTGTGTACAAGCAAGCTACCCGGCGAGTAATTCCCAGGCAAATGGCGGCATTGAATTCGACGGTGCGTGGGAGAAACGCTACGCACCGAATCGGTTCACGCCACGTGCGCCTTTATCGCCACGCTCGTGAGGGCCAGCAACAATTCCAGATCGGGCTCCGCGTCGACCTGCACGGCGACCCAGGCGCGGTCGCGGCAGGCATGGACCTGGTCGCACGCCCGCAGGTACGGCTCCAGGCGGCCGATGGCGGGGGCGGTGAGCCGTACGTGGATCTCGTCCCGGCCGGCCAGGCGCAGGATCTCGGTTCCGTGTACGGCGAAGGTGACCTGCTGACCGGTGCCGCTGACGTTCAGCGACGGCCAGGACCGTAACTCCGCGACCGCGCGGACCACGTAGGGCCCGCGTCGCGTGGGCGTCCGCCGCCAGGCGGAGATTCCTGCCACGCTCCAATGCTGAGCCACGGCTCACCCCGCCGTCAGCCCCCGTTCCTGAACCGTTATCCCGTCGTGAACGGGCGCGTCCAGGGTCTGACCGGCACGATTACGGACACCTGACCGATGAGTATTGACGCTCCCCCAGGCAGAGGCTACCGTCGATTCACAACTTAAAGGAAACTTTCCTAATAGTTTCCCCAGAAGTCTCCCATCCCACTCCCCACACACCCCCCAACGGATGTCGGAGCGACATGAAACACACCATTCTGAGCAAGGTCCTGGCGGGAATGGCGGCATTGGCCCTGCCCCTCACCGCGGCCGTGGCCGCCCCAGCGCTCGCCTCCGCCAGCACGGTGGCGTACGCGGCGGCCTGGGCCCCGTGGACCGCCTACACGGCGGGCACGGTCGTCACCTACAACGGCGTCGACTACGTCTGCCTCCAGGCGCACACCTCCCAGCCCGGCTGGGAGCCGCCGAACGTGGCGGCGCTGTGGAAGGTCTCCGGTGGCGGCGGCAGCGACACGACCGCGCCGTCGGTGCCGGGCAACCTGCGCTCGACCGGCGTCACGGACACGAGCGTGGCCCTGGCCTGGAACGCCTCCACCGACAACGTGGCCGTGACCGGCTACGAGGTCTACCGCGGCGGCACTTTGGTCACCACCGTCACGGGCACCACGTACAACGACACCGGCCTCACCGCGAACACGGCCTACAGCTACACCGTGCGCGCGCGTGACGCGGCGGGCAACCGCTCGGCCAACAGCAACCAGATCTCCGCGACGACCACCGGCGGCGGTGGCGGCGACGACAAGACCCCGCCGTCGGTCCCCGGCAACCTGCGCTCGACCGGCGTCAGCAACAGCAGCGTCTCGCTGGCCTGGAACGCCTCCACCGACAACGTGGCGGTCACCGGCTACGAGATCTACCGCGGCGGCACCCTGGTCACCACCGTCACGGGCACCTCGCACACCGACACCGGCCTCAGCGCCAACACGTCGTACAACTACACCGTGCGCGCGCGTGACGCGGCGGGCAACCGCTCGGCCGACAGCAACCAGATCACCGCGACCACCACGGGCGGCGGCGGTGGCGGCGGCAACAAGGTGCTGGGCTACTTCGTCCAGTGGGGCATCTACCAGCGCGGCTACCACGTCAAGAACATCGACACCAGCGGCTCGGCGGCCAAGCTGACCCACATCAACTACGCGTTCGGCAACGTGCAGAACGGGCAGTGCACGATCGGCGACAGCTACGCCGACTACGACCGCTTCTACCAGGCGGGCGAGAGCGTCGACGGCGTCGCCGACACCTGGGACAACGGCGCGCTGCGCGGCAACTTCAACCAGCTGCGCAAGTTGAAGAAGAAGTACCCCAACCTGAAGGTGCTCTTCTCCTTCGGCGGCTGGACCTGGTCCGGCGGCTTCGGCCAGGCGGCGCAGAACCCGACGGCCTTCGCCGACTCCTGCTACAAGCTGGTGGAGGACCCCCGCTGGGCCGACGTCTTCGACGGCATCGACATCGACTGGGAGTACCCGAACGCCTGCGGCCTGACCTGTGACACCAGCGGCGCGGCGGCGTTCAAGAACGTGATGTCGGCGCTGCGCTCGCGCTTCGGCGCGAACAACCTCGTCACCGCGGCCATCACCGCCGACGGCAACGACGGCGGCAAGATCGACGCGGCCGACTACGGCGGCGCCGCCCAGTACGTCGACTGGTACAACGTCATGACGTACGACTTCTTCGGCGGCTGGGACGCGCAGGGCCCGACCGCCCCGCACTCGCCGCTCACCACCTGGGACAAGATCCCGGTCCCCGGCTTCTACACCGACAACGCCATCCAGAAGCTCAAGAGCAAGGGCGTCCCGGCCGCCAAGCTGCTGCTCGGCATCGGCTTCTACGGCCGCGGCTGGACCGGCGTGACCCAGGCCGCGCCCGGCGGCACGGCGACGGGCCCGGCGCCCGGCACGTACGAGCAGGGCATCGAGGACTACAAGGTCATCAAGACCCGCTGCCCGTCCACCGGCACGGTCGCGGGCACGGCCTACGCCTACTGCGGCAACCAGTGGTGGAGCTACGACACGCCGAGCACCATCGGCGGCAAGATGAGCTACTCGAAGAACCAGGGCCTCGGCGGCGCGTTCTTCTGGGAGCTCAGCGGTGACACCACCAACGCCGAACTCCTCACGGCCATGAAGAACGGCCTCGGGTAAGTTCGCACGTCAGGGCCGGTCCCGGGTTCCGGGGCCGGCCCTTCGCCGTCTCCGGCGCGCCGCAGGACGGAACGCGGACGCCTTGGGAGAAGCTGGTCTCCGGGGGTGAACGACGATTCTGTGGGGTGGCGGGCACAGGCGGCCCTTCTTCACGACACCGGTGTTCCTGGTCGGCCTGATCGGGATCACGGCGCTGGTGGTCGGGCTGGACAGGTTCACCGGCGGGGGCGCGGAGCTCGTGCCGGTGCTGATCTTCCTGCCCGCGATCGTGTCGGGGCTGGGCTCGGTGTGGCAGACGGCGGTCGCGTCGGTATGGGTGCTGGCGGTGGTCTCGGCCTCGGTCGCCTATCTGGGCGGCAACCTGCGGACGAACCTGGAGGTCTCCGGCTTCACCGCGGCGTTCGGGCTGATGAGCGTGGTCGGCGCGAGCTACCGGATCCAGCGCGAGGAGGAGGTCCGCCGGTTGCGCTCGGCCGCCGCGGCGTTGCAGCGGCAGCTCGTCAGGCCGCTGCCGCTGCGCTCGCTCGACGTGGTCGTGGACGGCCTCTACCAGCCCATCGAGGAGGACACGATGGTGGGCGGCGACATGTACGAGGTGGCGCCGTCGCCGTACGGGACCCGGGTGATGATCGCCGACGTGCAGGGCAAGGGGCTGCCCGCGATCGGCGCCGCGCTGGCCGTGCTGGGCGCCTTCCGGGAGGCGGCCTACCGCGAGATCAGCCTCATGGGCGTGGCCGACGCCCTGGAGGACGCCGTGATCAGGCACAACAGGTTCGCCGCGCACACCGGCGAGCCCGAGCGCTTCGTCACCGCGCTGCTGCTGGACATCGGCCCGGAGCTGGAGGTGGACGCGGTCAACTGCGGGCACATCGCGCCGTACCTGATCCACGGCGGGAACGCCGGGCAGCTCTGGCTCGGCGAGCCGGAGGTGCCGCTCGGCCTGGCCGGGCTGGCGGGCGAGCCGCGCCACGGCGCGCGTTTCGCCTTCCCGCGAGGGGCCTCGCTGCTGCTGTGCACCGACGGCGTGACCGAGGCCCGCGACCGCGACGGCTCGTTCTACCCGCTGGAGCAGCGGCTGCGCTCCTGGGCCCGCGACCCGCCGGCCAGGACCGTCGAGGCCCTGGCCGCCGACCTGAACACCTTCACGCACGGCGCCCCGCGCGACGACATCGCGGTGCTCATCCTGCGCCGGACCGGATCGTGACCCGCCCGAGCGCCCGAACGGCAACTATTAAGAAAGTTTCCTAACAGAGAGCATTGACGGCCCTGGTCACCAGGCTTACCTTCCGATCAACCCCCCAGTCATGCCCCATCGGAGGTGGCCTTGAAGCCCACACGCCTACGCGCGGCACTGGCCGCGTGCGGCACCTCACTGGTCCTCATCGCCGGAGCCCTGGCCGGTACGGCCACCGCCGCGGCCGACAACGCCGCCTGCCGCCCGGACGGCCTCTACCAGACCCCCGGCGTGGACGTCCCCTACTGCCTGGCCTACGACGAGGACGGCCGCGAGAAGATGGGGGCCGACCACCCCCGCCGCATCATCGGCTACTTCACCAGCTGGCGCACCGGCAAGAACGGCCAGCCCGCCTACCTGGCCGGCAACATCCCGTGGGGCAAGGTCACCCACATCAACTACGCCTTCGCCCACGTCGACGGCAGCAACAAGATCGCCGTGGACGCCAACGCCACCGCGACCGAGTGGCCCGGCGTCGCCGGCGCCGAGATGGACCCGGCCTACTCCTACAAGGGCCACTTCAACCTGCTGAACAAGTACAAGAAGCAGTTCCCCGGCACCAAGACGCTGGTGTCGGTCGGCGGCTGGGCCGAGACCGGCGGCTACTTCGACGCCAACGGCACCCGGGTGCCCTCCGGCGGCTTCTACTCGATGACCACCAACGCCGACGGCTCGGTCAACCAGGCGGGCATCGGCACCTTCGCCGACTCGGTCGTCGCGTTCGTGCGCGCGTACGGGTTCAACGGCGTCGACATCGACTACGAGTACCCGACCTCGATGAAGGACGCGGGGAACCCGCTCGACTGGACCATCGCCAACGCCCGCAGGTCGAGCCTGATGAAGGGCTACGCGGCCCTGATGAAGACGCTGCGCCAGAAGCTGGACACCGCGGCCGCCGCCGACGGCAGGTACTACATGCTGACCGTCGCCGCCCCCGCCTCCGGCTACCTGCTGCGCGGCATGGAGACCTTCCAGGTCACCCAGTACCTGGACTACGTCAACATCATGTCCTACGACCTGCACGGCGCCTGGAACGAGTTCGTCGGCCCCAACGCCGCCCTGTACGACGACGGCAAGGACGCCGAGCTGGCCAAGTGGGGCGTCTACACCGCCGCCCAGTACGGCGGCCTCGGCTACCTCAACACCGACTGGGCCTACCACTACTTCCGCGGCGCGATGCCGGCCGGCCGGATCAACATCGGCGTGCCGTACTACACGCGCGGCTGGAAGAACGTCAACGGCGGCACCAACGGCCTGTGGGGCACCTCCAACGGCCCGAGCGGCAGCTGCCCGCAGGGCCTGACCACCTGCGGCGACGGCGCCCGCGGCATCGACAACCTGTGGCACGACGAGGAGAACGGCAAGGAGGTCGGCGCCGGCTCCAACCCCATGTGGCACGCCATGAACCTGGCCAAGGGCATCGCCGGCTCCTACGGCCCCGCCTACGGCCTGGACCCGGCGAGCGACCCCGAGGACCGGCTCACCGGCACCTACACCCGCAACTACAACGCCACCCTGACCGCCCCCTGGTTGTGGAACGCCACCAAGAAGGTGTTCCTGTCCACCGAGGACGACCAGTCGCTCGGCGCCAAGGCCGACTACGTCAGGAACCAGGGCATCGGCGGCGTGATGATCTGGGAGCTGGCCGGCGACTACGCCTGGGACGCGGCCAAGGGCGAGTACTTCATGGGCCCGACCCTGACCGGCCTGCTCTACGACAAGCTCAGGACCGCCACCCCGTACGGCGCGGCCAAGGCCAAGGTGACCGTCCCCAACGAGAAGGTGGACGTCACGATCGAGGCCACCGGCTTCCCCGCCGGCGACAGCAACTACCCGATCAACCCCAAGCTCGTCATCACCAACAAGACGCAGACCACCATCCCGGGCGGCGCGGAGTTCCAGTGGGACTACGCGACCTCCGCCCCGAACAACGCCAAGGACCAGTCGGGCTTCGGCCTGCGGGTGATCAGCAGTGAGCACACCGGCAACAACATCGGCGGGCTCAAGGGCGACTTCCACCGGGTCTCGGTGAAGCTGCCCTCCTGGCAGACGCTCGCCCCCGGCGCGTCGGTGACCCTCGACTACGTGTACTACCTGCCCGTCCCCGGCCAGGCGAACTACACGCTGACCTTCGGCGGCAGGACGTACGGGCTGGTCCAGGACCTGGCGCGCGGCGGCGTCGCGCCCAGCCCGAGCCCGACCCCGACCGTCACCCCGACCGGCGGCGCCTGCACCGCGCCCGCCTGGAGCGCGACGGCCGTCTACACCGGCGGCCAGCGCGTCTCGCACAAGGCCCATACGTGGGAGGCCAAGTGGTGGACGCAGGGCCAGGAGCCCGGCACCACCGGCGAGTGGGGCGTCTGGAAGGACGTCGGCGCCTGCTGAGGCGGCGCCGCCGGCCGGCGGGCGGGACGGCGCGCGTCCCGCCCGCGCGTGCCGGCGCGGGCCCCTCCGGCGAGGTCAGGTACGCAACCACCTGGAGCAGCCTCTTGCGACGTGACCGTGGGCTACGGAAGGATCGCCAGATCGAGCCCCACCGGTATCCGTAACCCCATGCGTATACCGAGGCCCGTCACCCCCCGCATGGACGACATGGAGAGGCTGTCGTGCAACCTCAGGAGAGCATCGAGCAGTTCGGCTACCGTCAGGAATTACGCCGCGGGGTCGGACTGACCGACCTCGTGTTCTACGGCCTGATCTTCATGGTGCCGATCGCGCCGTTCGCGATCTTCGGCCCGGTCTTCAAGGCCTCGGGCGGCATGCCCGTCCTGGCGTACCTGGTGGGCATGGTCGCGATGTTGTTCACCGCGGCCTCCTACGCGCAGATGGTCAAGGCCTTCCCGCTGTCGGGGTCGGTCTACAACTACGCGGGCCGCGGCATCGCCCCGTCGGTCGGCTTCATGACCGGGTGGGCGATCCTGCTCGACTACCTGCTCGTGCCGAGCCTGCTCTACCTGGTCGCCTCGATCGCCATGAACAACAGCGTGCCGGGGGTGCCGGTCTGGGGGTGGCTGCTCATCTTCGTGGCCGTCAACACGGTGGTCAACCTGCGCGGCATCCGAATGACGATCACCCTCACCAAGGTGCTGATCACCTGCGAGCTGATCGTGCTCGGCCTGTTCGTGCTGATCGGGATCTGGGCCCTGCTCCAGGGCAGGGGCCACGGGTTCAGCCTCTCACCGCTGTTCAACCCCGACACCTTCTCCTGGCCGGTGATCTTCGCCGCGGTCTCCGTCGCGGTGCTGTCCTTCCTCGGCTTCGACGGCATCAGCATGCTCGTCGAGGAGTCCGCGGGCGGGTCGGCCCAGGTGGCCCGGGCCATGCGGCTGGCGCTGATCCTGGCCGGGCTGCTGTTCATCGCCCAGGTCTGGGTGGCGGCGCTGGTGGTGCCCGACCCGGCGGGCCTGCTGAACACCGGCTCGGAGACCGCCTTCTACGACGCCGCCGCCTCGGCGGGCGGCGAGTGGCTGCGGCACGTCACCTCGACGGCCACCGCCATCTCCTGGGGCTTCGCCGACACGCTGGTCGCCCAGGTCGCCGTGTCCCGCCTGCTGTACGCCATGGCCCGCGACCGGCAACTGCCGGCCTTCCTCGCCAAGGTGTCGATCAAGCACTCGGTCCCGGCCAACGCCATCCTGCTCGTCTCGGCCCTGTCCGTCGGCATCGGCGTGTGGGCCTCGCAGCTCAAGGAGGGCGTCGGCCTGCTGAGCAGCCTGGTCAATATGGGCGGCCTGATCGCGTTCGTCGTGCTGCACGTGTCGGTGATCGTCCATTACCGGGTCAGGCAACGCTCGTCCGACTTCTGGTCGCACCTGGTGGCGCCGCTGATCGGCATGGCGATCCTGATCTTCGTGATCGTCAACGCCAACATCCTGGCCCAGCGGGTGGGCCTGATCTGGCTCGCCGTCGGCGTCGTCGTCCTCGGCATCCTGTACGCCCGCGGCCGCCGCCCGGTGCTGGACGGCGACGAGAAGGCCGGCCTGACCGAGATCCGGTCACCGTGACGCGGCCACCGCTCCACCACGAGTTGTTCCTCATCGGCCACGACCAGTCCGGCAAGCCCCTGGTGCACCAGCACTCGATGGCGCTCGGGCTGGCCGGGGCGGTGCTGCTCGACCTGGCGCTGAGCGGGCGCGTCACGGTCGGGCAGGGCCGGATCACCGTCACCGACCCCACCCCGGTCGGTGACGTGGTCGTGGACTCCCTCGTCCCGCTGATGGCCCGCGACCGGGCCGAGGGGGAGGCCAGGTTCTGGATCAAGAAGCTGGCCGAGGACGCCTACGACCGCACCCGGCAGAGCCTGGTCACCGCGGGCGTGCTGGTCATGGTGACCAGGCGGCGCATGGGCATGTTGCCGTACACGCGTTACCAGCTCGCCGACATCGCCTCGGTGGTGCGCGCCTCGGCCGGGGTGCGCTCGGCCGTGGAGGGCTGGAAGCAGCCCGACGGGCGCGGCGCGGCGCTGTGCGGGCTGGTGGGGGCGCTGCGGCTGGAGGCCGAGCTCTACCTCGACCAGCCCTCGGCCCGGCTCGTCGAACGCCTCCGGGAGATCGCGGGCGAGCACTCCCCCGTCGTCAGGGAGGTCGTGCAGCTGATCGACGACATGCTCGGCGAGGCCGCGGTCGCGGTCTTCCGCTGACCCGGCCCGGCCCGCTCTCCGGGCGGGGCCGCCGGGGTCAGCCGAACAGCTCGCGGATCTGGCCGACGACCTCCACGATCACCGACACCTCGGCCGCGCGGGCCGACAGCCGCTTGAGCGCGTCGATGACGCGGGAGCGGTCGGGGTCGGCCTGCTCGATCTCCTGCCGCACGTCGGCGACGTCCCGGCGGGCCCGCGCGGGCTCGGTCACGTGCGCCTCGTGCTCGGCGAGCAGGCGTTCGAGCCGGTCGAGCAGCCGGGCCGCCTCGCCGGGGGCCGCGCCGCCCAGGTTGTTGACCGTGGCGCGGGAGTGCGGGCCCACCGCGATCGGGCCGCTCACCTCGCCGCCGCTGATGTGCACGCCGTACGAGCCCGGCATGGGGGTCTCCTCGTTCGTCACGCGCCCTGCCCTCCCAGGTTGTTGACCGTCGCCGCGGCCTGGTGCCCGAAGGCGACCGGGCCGTTGACCGTGGCGCCGCCGCTGACCGACAGCGTGTTCATGGTCACGCTCGCCGCCTGCAACCGGTAGGCGCCGGTCTCCACGCCTTTGTCCTCCAGGAAGTCGAGGACCGCCTCGGTGAGCCGCTGCTCGATCATCCGCACGTACTTGGAGACGTCGAGCACCTGGATGTGGGTCTGCAGGTCGTCGCTCGCGCCCAGCTCCCGGACGCTGAAGCGGGCGCCGTAGGGGTAGACGATGTGCTTGCGCGGGTCGGGCGCCAGCATGTTCTGCCGGACGGCCTGCACCCCCGTACGGGCCAGCCGCGCGGGCGCGGCCAGCACGTCGCGCAGCAGCCGCAGCTTCAACGACCTGACCGCCTCCCAGGCGATGCGGCCGCCGGTCATCGTGGGCAGCCGGTCGACCACGTGGTAAGGGCCGTAGGCGGGCGGGAGCACGGTGACCACGAACTGGGTGTAGAGCATCCGGCCCTCGACGGCCAGGTAGATGAACGCGGAGGTCAGCGCCTCCTGGTCCTCGGCGGGCGCGACGAGCCGGCCGTTGCGGTCGCGGATCTCCTGCCCGGCGTTGTTGATCGTGACGCGCTGGTAGTAGCGCACGCCGCCCTGCGGATGGCGGACGACGGCCTCGATCTCCTCGGGCGTGGCGTGGGACCTGGGCAGGCCGTTCTTGCCGATCAGCGGATGGGACACCGGTGCGCCGCCCTGGTGCCAGTCGGCCACGGTGAAGATCCCCCTGGCGACGACGTGGTCGCCGATGTCGAGCCGCTGGATGCCCTCGTTGGGACGCAGCACGCGGTCGCGCATGTCCTTCAGCCGCTCGCGGACGAAGGCGTGCAGCTCGACGGGGTCGATGTCGACCGGGTCGTCCTGGCGGCGCGGCGGGCCCTCGCGGCCGCGCACGCGGTCGAGCTCCACGGCGATCGACCAGCTCCTGGCGATGGATCCGGCGCCCATGAAGGCGTCTTCGTTGGCGTACATGGTGATGTTGCCCCACTGGGCGCTGCGCACGTAGTCGACGCGATGGGCGGTGCGGGGGCCGGTCGCGCCGGTGACCGGCTCGGGCGCGCCCGGCCGCAGCGTGCCCGCCAGGGTCATGTACGTCGCGATCCGGTAGACCAGCGCCACCCCGAGCGTGGTGAAGGGCACGGACATCGCCAGCGCCAGCGTGCCGAGCCCCTGGGTCAGGACGTCGGCGAGGCCGTAGGAGGGGCCGTCGTCGTAGAACGAGGAGCTGGAGAAGCTCTGCAGCAGCAGCACGGACAGCGCGGTGGAGAACCCGGCGAGCAGCAGGAGCAGGGCCATGCCAGCGGACCAGGCCCAGAGCATGGCCCGCAGCACGAACGAGCCGCCCCGGAGCCGCCCCGAGGTGAGCAGCACCAGCGGGACGAGCGTCGCCACCCACGCGATCGTGGTCAACGGCGAGATCACGAACCCGACCAGGAAGAACACGGTGATGAGCGCGTCGCGGACGACGAGCATCGAGCGCGAGCGCCGGCAGTGGTGGATCACCGGGATGAGGTCGAAGCCGCCGTAGGACGGGGGGACCGCGCGGTAGGGGTCGAACATCAGCTCGCCCAGCACCCGGTCGCGGAACCCGCTGTCGAGGTAGGCGGCGGCGCTGAGGTAGCGGGTGACGTTGCTCATGCGGGGCACGCCCGGGTGGGCCGCGGTGTCCCGCGTCGAGCCGGTGGCGCCGGAGCTGTCGACGGCCATGACCCTCCTTCGTCGGTGAACCCGGCCGAGCTTATGAGGGGCGAGTGCTTTGGGGGGCTCGTTGTTATCAAATAGTCTCGTTCACCAGAAGTGAAGCTCGGGACAAAAGCCCGATAAATCGAAATTCTTCCCTTTACGGAGCATTACGGGAGGGCGTATTGGTCCACCATTCAGGCGCCGGGGGGCGGTGCGGGCGATGCGGCAGCGACACCGGCGCCCTCACACAGTGCCCCCGCTGCGGTGCCCTCCTCCCCACCCCCTCACCCCCCGCCACCTCGCCCCCCGCACCCCACAGCGTGGGTGCCGGCGGTGTTCCGCCGGTGGCGCGCTCGGCCGGGGAGGGGGCGTTCGCCGACCTTTCGCGGGGGCCGCTGGGGGGCGAGCATCCGCCGCCGCCCTCGCGGTTGCGTCCGCCGGGGTGGCGGCGGCCGGTGGTGCTGGTCAGCGTGGCGGCGGCGTGCGCGACGACGGTGCTGGTCTGGTGGGTGGCCGGGAGCCGCCCGTCCGCCCCGGCGGAGGCGGGCGGCAGCTCGGGCGGCACACCGTCGGCCGTCCAGCCTCAGGCATCGGACGAGGCGACGGAAGACCCGCCGACCGGGGACGCCACCCCCGCGGACGACCCGGCCGCCAGCGCCGACCCGACGCCGAGCGCGGACCCCACGGCAGGCGCGGCCGGGCAGGCCGGGCAGGTGGACGAGCTGCTGTCCAGCAGCAGCTCCACCCGTTCCAGCCTGTCGGCGGCGATCGCGGACGCGACCGGCTGCCGCCGAACCGGCGTGACCACGATCGAGGACATCACCGCGAGCCGCCGCGACCAGCTCGCCGCCGCCCGGACGCTGGAGGTGACGGCCCTGCCCGAGGGCGCGGCGCTGAAGCAGACGCTCATCACCGCGCTCGACGCCTCCTACGACGCCGACACCGCCTTCCTGTCCTGGGCGCGGCGCCATCTGGCGGGCGGCTGCACCGGCCCGGTCTCGGACGACCGCGATTACCGGCGCGGTCTCAGCAGATCGGAGGCCGCACAGACGGCCAAGGCACAATTCGCGCAGGCGTGGCGGCCGATAGCGGAGACATATGGCCTGACAATATGGAAAGCTGACCAGATCTAGCCATATTGGCCCATAATTCAGGCATAAGCACCGTAATTCCGAGCGCCGATCAACGAGAGGTCCGCAGACGACACGTCCCGTCAGGGGCTCCGGCGGCACGTCCCGGCAGGGGCTCCGGTGACGACAACACCGGTGACACGCACCGCCGGTGACATGCACCGTCGGTGACACGTTCCGTCCAGCGACACGTCTCGTCAGTGACACGAAGGAGTGCTGCGATGATCCTGCCACGCCGTCTGTTCCGGCTGGCCGCGGGTGCGGCGGCCGGGTACCTGCTCGCCGTGCGTCCCTGGCACCTGCGCTGGGGCGCGACCGACAGCGAGGTGCACGGTGACCTGCCGGGTGACGACGTCGTGCCGCTCCCCCAGCTCCAGGCCACCCGTGCCGTCACCGTGGACGCGCCGCCGGCGGTCGTCTGGGCCTGGGTGGTCCGGCTCGGCGGCTACCCGGGCCCCGGCACCCGTTCCGGCACGGGGCCGGATGTACGGACGGAAGCAGCCGGCGAGCCCGCGCAGCCCCCGCACGACCTCAAGCCCGGCGACGTCATGGACGGCGGCGGCTTCGTCGTCGAGCGGATCGAGGCCCCGCACAGCCTCGTGCTGGCCGACCGCGGCGCCGACGCCACCACGACCTGCTCCATCGCGCTCCGCGACACCGGCGGCGGCACCCGGCTGGTCTACCGGCTCCGGATGCGCGGCGAGCCCACCGTACGCGGCGCCGCCCACGTCGCGATGACGGACGTCGGCGACTTCGTCGCGATGCGCAGGCAGCTCCTCGCCGTCAAGGCCGGGGCCGAGTCGGCGCGGTGAGCCACTGAACCGACCCACTGGGTCGAGCCGGGCTGACCGGCCCCGGTCCGGCTCCTCCGCCACTGCCCTATGGTTCATGCTGTGGATCAACGGGGAGCGAGCGCGACGGCCGAACGCGCATCCGCCGGCAAGCGTCCCTCGCCCCGGCGGCGCAGGCGCTGGTTCGCCTGGACGGTGGTCGCGCTGCTGGCGGCCTGGGCGGCGCTGCGGGTCGGCGGCCTGGAGACCGGCTCCTTCCTCATCCAGCTCATGACGGTGACGCCGATCGGCGCTGGGCTGGCCGCGCTGACCGCGCTGCTGGCGATGCTCAGGCGCAACCGTCCGGCGGGGCTGTCCGCGGCGCTCGTGGGCATGGTGTTCATCGCGTGCCTGATCCCGAGGACGTCCGGGGTGGAGGCGGGCAAAGTGATCGATGGCGTCCCGCTGCGGGTGTTGTCGGTCAACCTGTTCGGACGGGCCGACGCCGAGACCGTGGTCCGCCTGGTGCGCACGTACGAGATCGAGGTGTTCAGCGCGCTGGAGCTGACCCCGGAGGCGGTCCGGCGGCTCGACCAGGCGGGGCTGCGCAAGCTGCTCCCGTACCGGGTGCTCCAGGCCGCGGACGGCGCGATCGGCAGCGGCCTGTTCGCCAAGCACCCGCTGCGGCCGCGGCGGGGGCTGTTCACCCCGATCGGCCACAACATGCCGGCCGCCACGCTCTCCCTGCCCTCGGGCGGCAAGGTCGAGGTCGTGGCCGTGCACCCCAACCCGCCACTGGGCCGGATGGCGGACGAGTGGGACGCCTCGCTCAAGGCGCTGCCGTCCCCTTCGCCGTCGGTGGTCAGGATCCTGGCCGGCGACTTCAACGCCACCCTCGACCACCGCGCCTTCCGCGACCTGCTGGCCCGGGGTTACGTCGACGCGGCCGACCAGGTGGGCAAGGGACTCGTCCCGACCTGGCCCAACGGCAGGGCGATTCCGCCGATCATCACGATCGACCACGTGCTGGCCGACCGCCGGGTGGGCGTGGCCCGTACGGAGATCCTCGACGTGCCCGGCACCGACCACCGCGGCGTCTTCGCCGACCTGCGCCTGCCCGCCATCGGCTGACCCGCCGCTCCCCGCACGGTCACCGCCCCTGCTGCTGCCCGTGCAGCCTTCTGAGGGACGCCCTGAGCAGCTTGCCGGCGCCGTTCCGCGGCAGATCGGGGACGAGCTCCAGATATCTCGGGATCTTGAAGCGGGCCAGGCGGCCGTCCAGGTGGGCGAGCAGTTCCTCGGGCTCCGCGCTCGCGCCCGGCCGCAGCACGACCAGCGCCTTGCCGGTCTCCCCCCACTTCTCGTCCGGTACGCCGATCACCGCGCACTCGGCCACCGCCGGATGGGCATGGAGCACGTTCTCGATCTCGGCCGGGTAGACGTTCTCGCCGCCGGAGATGTACATGTCGCTGATCCGGTCGCGGATGCGGACGTACCCGTCCTCGTCGGCCACGCCGATGTCGCCCGACCTGAACCAGCCGTCGGCGGACAACACCTTCGCCGTCTCCTTCGGACGCCGCCAGTAGCCGGGCATGACGTTGGGGCCCTGGACGTACACCTCGCCGGGCTCGCCGGGGGCGGCGGGCGAGCCGTCGGGGGCGACCAGCCGCACGTCGGAGAAGAAGCACGGCACCCCGGCCGAACCGAGCCCGGCGTCCGGGTGCCCCGCCCCGAGGAAGAGCGCGCCCGGGGAGGTCTCCGTCATGCCGTACCCCTGCAGGAACGGCAGCCCGCGCTCCCGGTACGTCCTGATCAGCGGTTCGGGCACCGGCGCTCCGCCGCACAGCAGGTGCCGCAGGCTGGACAGGTCGGCGCCCGCCCAGCGCGGCGACCGCGCGAGGGCCGCGAACATCGTCGGCACGCCGAACATCATCGTGACCCGCTCGGACTCGACCAGGTCGAAGGTCCTGTCCACCCCGAACGACGGCTCCAGCAGCGCCCTGCCGCCCTTCAGCACGGTCGGCACGAGTGTCTGCGCCAGGGCCGCGATGTGGCACAGCGGCGCGCTGACCAGCGTCACCTCGTCGTGTGCGAGCGGCACGTCGACCAGCAGGTTCACGGCGTTCCAGATGAGGTTGCCGTGGGTGAGCATCGCGCCCTTGGGGCGGCCGGTGGTGCCGGAGGTGTACATGATCAGGCAGATGTCGTCCTGGCTCACCGGCTCGTCCACGGGGTCGGCGGGCGCGCCGGCGATCAGCTCCTCGAAGGCGTCCTGGCTCAGGTGCCGGCCGGGCAGGCCGCCGCCGTCCCGGCCCTCGCCCTCGCCCTCGCCCTCGCCCTCGCCCTCGCCGAGGACGACTACGCGGGCACCGGAGTCGTCCAGGAGGAAGCGCAGCTCGGGCGGGGCCAGCCGGGCGTTGAGCGGGACGAACACCGCGCCCAGCAGCCCCGCGGCGAAGAACGTCTCCACCAGGGACGGGTGGTTGGGCCCGAGATAGGCGATCCGGTCGCCGCGGCCCACGTCCAGGCCGGCCAGCCCGTGGGCCAGGCGGGTGACCCGGTCGTACAGGTCGCCGTAGGTGCGGTCGATTCCCGGGTAACCGACGGCGGGCCGGGCGGGCGTCATCCGCGCCCTGCGTGCCGGCCATGACCCAAGCCCCTGATTCCGCATCGGCACTCCTTGACGGTCAGGACTCAAGGTAGGTCACCAAGCGCTTGCTGTCCCCGGAATGCCACACTTTCTCCCGCCCATCCCCTCTCCCGCGGGCTGGGGTGGTCGGGCCGGACGCCCAGGGACTGTCGGTGGGGTGGCTGGGGCAGGTGGGCCGGACGCCCAGGGATGGTGACACGTCCGGGAGTGGTCGGTGCGATGGCTGGGGGCTTGGGCGGGGCCGCCGGTCGGTGGTTTCCGTCGGTGGCGGGCCCTTTCAGCGGCGGCACCCGCGCGTGACACTGGACGGCGTGTCCCCAGTCACGCGCGTTCCCGTGTTACGCGGCCGCGGCGCGGAGGAGAACGTCCTGCTGCGGCTGCTCGACGTCGCCCGGACCGGTTCCGGCGGGGCGCTGCTGCTGACCGGCGCGGCAGGCATGGGCAAGACGGCCCTGCTCGACCTGGCGGCCGCGCGGGCCTCCGGGTTCCGGGTGCTGCGGGTGTCGGGGGTGGAGTCGGAGTCGCGGATGCCGTACGCGGGGCTGCACGGCCTGCTGAGGCCGGTGTCCGCGGCCGTCGCGGCGCTGCCGGCCGCCCAGGCCCGCGCGCTGACCGAGGCCCTGGAGTCCGGGACCTGCGGGACGGGGCTCGCACTGCCCGCCGCCGTGCTCGGGCTGCTGTCGGCGGTCGCCGCCGAGCGTCCCGTACTGGCCTGCGTGGACGACGCCGACCGGCTGGACGCGGCGAGCCTGGACGCGCTCTCGTTCGTGGCCCGCCGCCTGTCCTGCGAACCGATCGCCATGCTCTTCACCACCAGACCCCCGGCCCCCGACGTACCGCCGCCAACCAGCATCTCCGCCTTCACCCCGGGCACGACGCCCCACACCGCCCCTCCCCCGTCCTCCCGTCCCGCCCCGTACGGCGAGCGGGAGCCCGAGGGGTTCGACGGCGGGGCGAGGCCGGGGTTCGAGGGGGTGCCCGCGCGGGAGTTGCGCGGGCTTGACGGGCCGGCGGTGCGGGAGCTGGCCGCGGATCTGGTGCCCGGCGGACTCGCCGAGGACCTGTCGGCCGCGCTCGACCAGATCGCCCGCGGAAACCCGCTGGCGCTGCGCGAGCTGATCGGCGCGCTCACCCCCGACCAGCGGGCCGGGCTCGCGGCGCCGCCCGCCGTCCTGCCTCCTGGTGGGCGGTTGTGGCGGGAGCACACGGGCGTGCTGACCCGGCTGCCCGCGCGTACGCGGTGGCTGTCGCTGCTGATCGCCGCCGATCCGGCCCTGGACGTGGCGACCCTGGCCAGGGCGGCGGCCCCGGCGTGCGCGTTGTCCGTGCTCGAACCGGCCGAACGGGCGGGCGTCCTGCGGGTCGACGGGGACACGTTCGTGTTCCTGGAACCCGCGATGCGGGCGGTCACCTACCACGCGGCGTCGCTGGCCGAGCGCCGCCGTGCCCACCGCCTCCTCGCCGACCTGCTCACCCCGCCCCGGAGCCTGCCCGCGAACGCCGCCGGCGCGGAGGCGCCCGGCCCGGGAACGGGCGTCCCGGACGGGGGTCTTGTGGAGGTGGATGGGTGGCGGAGGTTGCGGGGAGCTTGGCATCGGGCTTGGGCGGGGGCTGGTGAGGAGAAGGTGGGGGACGAGCTGGCGCGGGCGGCGCTGGCCGTGCGGTGGGCCGCCGGGAGCTCCGAGCCGTGCCTCGCCTCCGAGCGTCGTGCCGGGTTCCCCGAGCCCTATCTGGCGTTGGAGCGCGCCGCCGAGCTGACCGCTCATCCCGCGGTCAAGGCCGAGCGGCTGGCCGCCGCCGCCAGGCACGCCTGGGTGTCCGGACGTCCTCTGGCCGCGCGTTCCCTGCTGGCCCGGCTCAGGTCGCCCGGCGCGCCCGAGGAGCTGCGCGGCCACGTCCAGCTCCTGCGCGGCAGCCTGGAGCTGCTGGGCGGCGAGACCGGCAGCGCCCGCGAGGAGCTGCTGGCGGCGGCCCGCCGGCTGCTGGACAGCCACCGCCTGCTCGGCGTGCGGGCGCTGGTCCGCGCGGCGGACGCCAGCTACCGGGCGGGCGACAACCGGGCGTTCATCGCGATCGCCCGGCAGGCGGCGGCGCTGCGGCGTCCGGACGAGTCGGCGCCGGCGCAGCTCATGTTCGAGTACCTGGCGGGCATGGCCCACACCTTCAGCGGCCTGCACCAGGAGGCGGCCGGGCCGTTGCGGCGGGTGCTGGAGCTGGCCGGGTCGGTACGCGACCCGGCCGTGCTCACCTGGGCCTGCGTGGCGGGCATGCTGCTGGGCGAGGACGCGGTGGCCCACCGGCTGTCGGCGCGGGCCGTGGAGGAGGCCCGGCTGCGCGGGGCCGCGTCGGCGGTGCCGCAGCTCCTGGAGTTCACGATCTACCCCGACGTCTGGATGGGCCGGTACGCCTCCGTCGCCGCGACCGCCGCGAAGGGCCTGCGGCTGGCCCGCGAGACGGGCCAGCTGAACACCGCCGCCCAGCACCTGGCCTGGCTGGCGATCAGCGCCGCCGTGGAGGGCGACCAGGAGACGTGCAGGATCCGCGCGGACGCCGCCATCGAGCTGGCCGACGCCCACGAGCTGGGCCTGGCCGGCGCGGTCGGCAACTGGGCGCTGGCCTGCCTCGACCTGGCCGCGGGCCGCGTGGCCGACGCCGCCGGCAGGCTGCGGGCCGAGCGGCGCAACCACCACGTCGTCATCAGGGTCATGTCCACCCCGCACTACATCGAGGCGGCCGCCCGCACCGGCGACCGCGAGCGGGCCGCGGCCGCCCTGCGGGTGCTCGAACGCTGGGTCGGCAGCACGCGCAGCCCCGACCTGCGGGCGCTGGTCGCGCGCTGCCGGGCGCTGCTGTCGGTGCGTCCGGGCGAGGCCGAGGAGCTGTTCCGGGACGCCCTGCGGCTGCACGGCCAGGGCGTCTGCGCGTTCGAGTCGGCCCGTACGCACCTGCTGCTGGGCAGCGCGCTGCGGCGCGACCGGCGGCCCGGCGCGGCCAGGAACCACCTGCACACGGCGCTGGAGACGTTCGAACGGCACGGCGCGCGGCTGTGGACCGAGCAGGCCAGGGCCGAGCTGCGGGCCTCCGGCGAGCCCGTCCGCCCGGCCGCGGAGGCGACGGTGTCGCAGCTCACCGCGCAGCAGGCGCAGATCGCCCGCATGGTGGCCGCGGGCGCCACCAACAAGGAGGTCGCCGAGCAGCTCTTCCTCAGCAGGCGCACGGTCGAGCACCATCTCAGGAACATCTTCAGCAAGCTCGGCATCCGCTCACGGGTGGAGCTGGTCAGGTTCATGTCCTGAGCGATGCCGCCGGAAGGACCCAGGTGAACGTACGACGTCCGCGTGCCCTGCTCGTCATGGACCCCGCCAGCTTCGCCGAGCAGTTCCACGAGCCGCAGTTACGGCGGCTGCGCGAGCTGGCCGAGGTCGGCGACCCCGTCTCGACCGCCGATCTGGACGCGCCCGCGGCACGGCGCGCGCTGAACGCGGCCGACGTGCTGGTGACGTCGTGGGGCTGCCCGCCGCTGACCGCCGAGCGCCTGGCGGAGGCGTCCCGGCTGCGCGCGGTCTTCCACTGCGCGGGCTCGGTACGCGGGTTCGTCACGGACGAGGTCTGGCGCCGCGGCCTCCTGGTCACCACCGCGGCCGCCGAGAACGCGATCCCGGTGGCCGAGTTCACCCTGGCCGCGATCGTCTTCGCCGGGAAGAAGGCCCCGTTCCTCGCCCAGGACGCGCGCCTGCACCGCGAGGACCGGTCCTACCTGGCCCGCCGCGGCGAGCTGTCCAACCGCGGCAGGACGGTCGGCGTCGTCGGCTTCTCGCGGACGGGCCGCCGGGTCGTGGACCTGCTGCGCGTGCTGGAGCCGGCCGAGGTGCTGGTCGCCGACCCGTACGCGGACGCGGACGAGGTGCGCGCGGCCGGCGCCCGCCTGGTGGCGCTGCCCGAGCTGCTGGCCCGCTGCGACGTGCTCACCCTGCACGTCCCGGCGCTCCCTGCCACCCGTCACCTCATCGGGGCCGCCGAGCTGGCCCTGCTGCGCGACGGCGCGACCTTGATCAACACCGCCCGCGGCTCGGTCGTGGACACCGCCGCGCTGGAGCGCGAGTGCGTGGCCGGCCGGATCGACGCCATCCTCGACGTCACCGACCCCGAGCCGCTGCCGGCCGGTTCGCCGCTGTACGACCTGCCCAACGTCATGCTCACCCCGCACGTCGCCGGCTCGCTCGGCTCGGAGACCCGGCGGCTGAGCGAGAGCGCGCTCGACGAGCTGGAACGGCACGTGTCGGGCCGTCCGCCGCGCGCCCCGGTGACCGCCGGCGACCTAGGCGTGAGCGCCTGAGCCGGACGGCGCGCGGCACGAGACCGGTGATTTCACCGATGCACGGCTGACAGTGTGTCCCGACAATGGCGACAGACAGCAGTCACCCCCGATGAGCAGGGAGTTCGACGACGTGCAGCTCTCCACCCCCCACTTCGGCGCGCGAACGTTCACCAAGCTCGCCCTGGCCGTCACGCTGCTCGCCGGCGGCGTCGCGACGGCCCCGGCCGCCCACGCGGCCGGCCCGTACGAGCGCGGCCCCGACCCGACGAGCGCGGTCCTGGAAGCCGCGCGCGGCCCGTTCGCGACCGCGGAGCTCAGCGTCTCGCGGCTGAGCGTCTCCGGCTTCGGCGGCGGGACGGTCTACTACCCGACCGACACCAGCCAGGGCACCTTCGGCGCGATCGCCATCTCGCCCGGCTACACGGCGACCTGGTCCAGCCTCGCCTGGCTGGGGCCGCGGATCGCCTCGCACGGGTTCGTGGTGATCGGCATCGAGACCACCACGATCTACGACCAGCCGGCCAGTCGCGGCCGTCAGCTCCTGGCCGCGCTGGACTACCTGACCTCGGGCAGCCCGACGGCCGTGCGGAGCAGGATCGATCCGTCCCGGCTCGCGGTGGCCGGACACTCCATGGGCGGCGGCGGCACGCTGGAGGCGGCCGACGCGCGCCCGTCGCTCCAGGCGGCGGTGCCACTCGCGCCGTGGAACCTCACCAAGAGCTGGTCGGGCCTCCGGGTGCCGACGATGATCATCGGGGGTGAGGCCGACACGATCGCGCCGGTGGCGACCCACTCCGAGCCGTTCTACCAGTCGATCCCGTCGTCGGTGGAGAAGGCGTACCTGGAGCTGAACGGCGCCTCGCACTTCTTCCCGCAGGTCACCAACACCACGATGGCCAAGTCGATGGTGGCCTGGCTGAAGCGGTTCGTCGACGACGACACCCGCTACGACCAGTTCCTGTGCCCCGCCCCGCGCGGGACCGCGATCGAGGAGTACCGCGACACCTGCCCGATCACCTGACGGGCCGAGCCCCGGAGCCGGTGACGCCCGCCGTCACCGGCTCCTCCGGCGTTCCCGACAGTTTCCCGGCGCACCCTCGCGAGCCACGCGAGCCGTGTGGCCCCGCGCGGCGAGCCACGCGAGCCGTGCGGTCCCGCGCAGACCGTGCGGGCCTACCGATCGGCCGCGACGGAGCCGTGCGGCGAGGGATCTCCCTGACCGGCCGCGCCCCGGGGCTTCCAGCCGGCCGGCGGGTCCTCGCCCACCAGGCCGTCGACGGCCTCGCGGAGGAGGTCGGCGTGGCCGGTGTGGCGGCCGTACTCCTCGATGAGGTCGCACAGCAGGCGGCGCAGGCTGGCGTGGCGGCCGTCGGGCCAGGACAGGTGGACGAGCCGCGCCGGGCCGCCGTCGGCCAGCGCCGCGCCGATCCGGGCGCGTGAGCGCTCGACCGCGTCGTCCCACAGGGCGTAGAGGTCGGCGGGGCTGTCGTGCACGGCGGAGGTGAACGACCAGTCGGGGCCGTTCCAGTCGGCCGACTCCCACGGCTCGCCGAGCGGGGCGCCGGTCAGCCTGACAGTGGACAGATGGTCCTCGACCAGGGCCAAGTGCTTGAGCAGGCCGCCGAGGGTGAGCGCGGAGGCGCCGACGCGGGCCCGCAGCCCCTCGGCGTCGAGGCCGTCGGCCTTCCAGCGGAAGGTCGTGCGGAGGCGGTCGAGCGTCCCGAGCAGGTGTTCGGCCTCGCTGCCCGCGATGGGCGGCTCCCAGGGGGTGTCACTGTCGGTCATGCAGACCACCGTAGGACCCGCCACCGACAAAAACCGGCGCCCTTCCCACGCGCCACGCCCTCCCGCAGGCCGCGCCCACCGCAGCGCGCCCGCCTCGCCGTACGCGCCACGCCCACCGCACCGCAGGGCGCCCAACGCGCCACACCCACCGCGCCCGCCTCGCCGTACGCGCTGTGCCGCGTTCGTCGCCGGGGGTCAGCGGAAGGCGGCGGCGTTGCGCCGGGCCCAGCCCGCGAACGTGCCGGGGGCCCGGCCGAGGATCTTCTCGACGTCGGGACTGACGGTCCGCTCGCGGACGTTGGGGGTGCCGAGGATGTCGAGGGTGGTGTCGGCGACGGGGGCCGGCATGAACGTGAGCATCTGGGCGCGGGCCTCCTCGCGGGACTGCTCGGTGAAGGTGACGGGCTCGCCGATCGCCTCGGCGATGGCCGCGGCCCGCTCGCGCGGGGTGGTGCGGGCGGGACCGGTCAGCTCGTACGTCGCGGCAGCGTGGCCCGGCTCGGTGAGGACGGCGGCGGCCACTGCCGAGATGTCCTCCGGGTCGACGATCGGCAGGCCGACGTCGCCGAAGGGCGCGGCCACTTCACGGCCGGACCGGACGGACGGGGCCCAGGCGTAGGCGTTGGAGGCCAGGCCGCCCGGACGCAGGATCGTCCACTCGGCGCCGGAGTTCATGACGGCGTGCTCGAAGGCGGCGAAGGACTTGCCGTGCGAGACGGAGTCGGGGCGCGTGGCCACGCCCTGGGAGGAGAGCAGGACGATCCTGCCGGCCCCGGCGAACGGGGCCACCACGCGGGCCGGGTCCCCGGCCATCATCAGGTCGCCGCCGATGAGCAGGAAGACCGCGTCCGACGCGGCCGGCAGGTCGGCGGAGGGACGGGACAGGTCGGCGGCGACCGCGCGCACGCCGGACGGCACGTCGGACGGGGTGATGCGGCGCGACACGGCGGTCACCTCGTGGCCCTGCTCGGCGAGCAGGCGGACCAGCGTGCGGCCGACGTTCCCGGTGGCGCCCGTGACAACGAACATGGTGGTTCTCCTCAGTCATTAGTTAGTTGCCTGACTAAGAAGAACCGTAGCACAGAAACTAAGTCATACAACTAACTTCGATCGGGGAAGGTGTGAGAGCCACCCACGCCGGGGACATCTGGGCAAATGGGGACGGCGTTCGCCACGGCGGCACTGGCCGGGCAAGGATGGACCCAGCTGGGAGAACTGGGCCTGGCCCTGCTGCTGTCGGCCGCCATCGGGCTCGAACGCGAGGTCCGCCAGAAGAGCGCCGGCCTGCGCACCCACACGCTGGTCGGCTTCGCCTCCGCGCTGATCATGCTGGTGTCCAAGTACGGCTTCGCCGACGTCCTGGGCGACAACGTCACGCTCGACCCCTCCCGGGTGGCCGCGCAGATCGTGTCGGGCATCGGGTTCATCGGCGGCGGCCTGATCTTCGTCCGCCGGGACGCGGTGCGCGGCCTCACCACCGCCGCGGTGGTCTGGCTGACCTGCGCGGTCGGCATGGCCGCCGGGGCCGGACTGTGGCTGCTGGCGGTCGCCGTCACCGCCGGCCACTTCCTGGTCCTGTTCGCCTTCACCCCACTCAGCGCCCGGCTGCCCCGCTCGAAGTACGCCCAGTCGCGCCTGCACATGACCTACCTCGACCGCCACGGCGCGCTCCGGCGGGTGCTGGCGCTGTGCAGCGACAGGGGCTTCGTCATCGCCGAGCTCACCCTGGAACGCGACCACCCGGGCAAGGACCGGGAGTCGATCTCGATCTGGCTCGTCGTCCAGGGCGCGGGGCCGGTCGAGGTGCTGATCACCGAGCTGCTGGAGATCGACGGCGTGCTCGGCGTCTCCAGCGTCGACCTCGACGTCACCACGCCCTGACACCGGCGGGAGCCGCACAACCGTTCAAGACCGGAGCCCGTCCCTGCCGCTACAACGGTGGCGGCGGGACACGGAGAGCGGGAGGGCGGATGGCCGGAACGGGATTCATCGGACTGGGGATCATGGGCCGGCCCATGGCGCTCAACCTGGTGCGGGCGGGCACGCCGGTCGTCGTCTGGAACCGTACGGCCGCCGGGTGCGAGCCGCTGCGGGCGGCCGGCGCGCGGGTGGCGGCGAGCCCGGACGAGGTGTTCGCGCAGGCCAGGGTCGTGCTGCTCATGCTCGCCGACGAGGCCGCCGTGGACGCGGTGCTCGGGCGCGGCACGCCGCGGTTCGCGTCCATGGTCGCGGGGCGGATCGTGGTGCACATGGGCACGACGTCCCCGGCGTACTCGGCGGACCTGGGCGCGGCGCTGCGGGCGGCCGGCGGCGACTACGTCGAGGCGCCCGTGTCGGGCTCGCGCGGCCCGGCCGAGGCCGGGCGGCTGGTGGCGATGCTGGCCGGCGAGCCCGCGGCGGTCGAGGAGGTACGCCCCCTGCTCGCGCCGATGTGCGCGGGGACGATCGCGTGCGGCCCGGTCCCCGGCGGGCTGCTGATGAAGCTGGCGGTGAACATCTTCCTGATCACCATGGTCAGCGGCCTGGCCGAGGCCGCGCACTTCGCCGCCCGGCACGGCCTGGACCTGGACAGGTTCGCCCAGGTGCTCGACTCGGGCCCGATGGCCAGCGACGTGTCGCGAGGAAAGGTCCGCAAGCTGCTGGACGGCGACTTCGCCGCCCAGGCGGCCATCGCCGACGTGCTGAAGAACAACCGGCTCATCGCCGGGGCGGCGCGGGCGTCGGGCGTGGCCTCGCCGCTGATCGACGTCTGCCACGCGCTGTTCGCCGAGACCCTGGCGCTCGGGCACGGCACGCTGGACATGGTGGCCGTGGTCCGCGCGATCGAGGCCAGGACCGACGGCCGCCAGGTGAGCGCCGCGGCGGACGCGCCGGGCGTCAGGTGAGCGCCGGGGTCCATTCGCCGGGCGTCAAGGCGAGGGCCGCGGTCCATTCGCCGGGGGTGAGCCCGTAGGCGCGCTTGAACATGCGGGTCAGGTGGCTCTGGTCGGCGAAGCCAGCGCGCAGCGCGGCCTCCCGCAGCGGCAGGCCGCCGCGCATCGCCCGCCGGGCGACGTCGAGCTGCCGCATCGTCCTGAACCGGGTCGGGCTGGTGCCGAAGGCGGCGCGGAACTGGCGGGCGATCGTCCAGCGGTCGAGCCCCGAGACGCGTTCGAACTCGGCCACCGGGTGCCGGGTCGCGGGGTCGGCGGCGATGAGCTCGCGCACCCGTGCCAGCGCCTCGACCGCGAGGGGTCGCGCCGCCGCCGGACGGGGACGTCGGCGTGGCGCTCCAGGGCCGCCGCGACCAGCAGCGCCACCTCCAGCCGGGCCAGCTCCTCCAGGGGCTCGTCCAGGTGCCGCAGCCAGGCGAGCAACACCGGCGACATCCCCTCCGGCCGCACGACCGGGTCGGCGACGAACGGCAGCGCCCGGCCGCCCAGCGCCTCCTGGATCAGGTACGGGTCGACGTAGAAGATCCGGTAGCCGAAGCCCGCGTCGGTGCCCGCGGCCCCGTCGTGCAGCTCGTCGGGGTGCAGGACGTGCCACTCCCCCGGCAGGCATCGCCGCAGCTCGCCGCGGTAGCGGAAGGTCTGCACGCCGGCGAGCGTGACGCCGATCGCGTACGTGTCGTGGCGGTGGGGCGCGAACGCCTCGCCGACGAGCGAGGCCGCCAGCCGCTCGATGCCCTCGGCGGGCGGGCCGAAGCGCAACCGGTGTCCCGGCCGCCCCGCCCCGCCGCGGACAGGTCGTGTCTCCACCACCCCAGTGTCGGCCCAGTGCCGGCCGTCGAGCCAGACCTCACCCCTCCGGCGCGGTCAGCGCCCGCGCGTCGTTGCCGACGATCGGGTTGCGCACGCTGCCGAGGCGTTCGGCCTCGACCTCGACGACGTCGCCGGGCCGCAGCAGCCACGGCGGGGTGCGCGCGTAGCCGACCCCGGCGGGCGTGCCGGTGGCCAGCAGGTCGCCGGGCCGCAGCGTGAACGTGCGCGAGATCAGGGCCAGCGTGTCGCCGACGCCGTAGACCATCTCGTCGGTACGCCCGTCCTGGACGACCTCGCCGTTCACCCGGGTCCGCACCCGCAGCCCCGCACGCAGGTCACCGACCTCGGACGCGGGCACCAGCGGGCCGAGCGGGCCGGAGCGGTCGGCGTTCTTGCCGAGGATCCACTGGCTGGTGAGCTTCTGCGCCCTGCGCGCGGTGAGGTCGTTGAAGACCGAGTAACCGGCGACCGCGGCCAGTGCCTCCTCCGGGTCCGCGTCCACCAGAGGCGCGCCGACGTACGCGACCACCTCGCCCTCCCAGTCCAGGCCGTCCTCGCCCGAGGGCACCGGCACCGGGACGCCGCCCACGGTCAGCGACCGCGTCCAGCGGGCGAACAGCGTCGGGTGCGGCGGCACGCCCTCACCGGCGTAGGAGCCCTCGGCGACGTGCCTGAGGTAGTTCAGCCCGACGCAGATCACCCGGGCCTCCGGCAGCACCGGCGGCACGAGGGTGACCGACGCGACCGGGACCCGCTCCCCGTCCGGCTCGCGGGCCAGGAACGCGGCCGCGCCCGCCCAGAACCGCTCCAGCGGGGCGAGCACGGTGACCTCGGCCCCGTCGGCCGACAACGCGCCCGCCTCTACGCCCCCGGCGGCGTTCCGGCGGATCCCGACGATCCTCATCGCTCATCTCCTCAAGGCGGCGAAAACCTGCTAAGGGTCCGCAGGTTTTGTGATTGGATCCGGACTATGCCCTACCACCCCTCGCCCGGACAACCGGCCGCCGCGCTCGGACAGGGCGCGGGTACGCGGGCCGAGCGGCTGGCCGCCGCGCTCGACGACCGGATCAGATCGCGCGGGCTGGGTCCCGGGGAGCCGGTCGGCACGCTGGAGTCGCTGCGCGCGGAGACGGGCCTGGGTTACGCGACGGTCAGCGAGGCCGTCCGGCTGCTGCGCGACCGGGGCGTGCTGGAGATCCGGCCGGGCCGCGGCGGCGGGCTGTTCGTCGCCGACCCCGGCCCGGTGGTGCGGCTGCGGCACACCCTGCTCGGCGTCACCGAGGAGCCGGGCACGGTCGCCGACGCCGTCGAGCTGCGCGACCACCTGGAGGAGCTGATCGACGTCGGCGCCGCCCGCCACCGCACCCGCCGGGACGTCGCCGACCTGCGCCGCCTGCTGCGACGGCTGCGCGCCGCGCCCGGCTGGGACGCCTTCATGCGCGCCAACTGGGCCCTGCACGAGCGCATCGCCGCCATCAGCCCGAACGCCATGGCCCGGGCCGTCTACATCGGCACGCTCGGCCATCTGGGCGCCGCGTCCCCGCGCCCCGACGACGCGGCCGGCGCCGGCTACCGCGAGCTGCGCCACCAGATCCACGCCGACCTGGTCGAGGCGATCGCGGCCGGCGACGAGAGCGCCGTACGGGACGCCGTCGCCCGGCACAACACCACCGCCTGAGACAGACCGGAGAGCCCTCATGCCCGGCGAGTACCGCCAGTACCTGTTCCCGCACGACCACCCGCGGCTGGCCGGCGTACGCGGCCTCGACCCCTACGCCTACCGCGAGCTGGCCAGGAGACCGGGGACGTTCACCGGCGGCCTGATCGAGGGCTGGACCCCGCTGTACGGGAACGACTTCCGCGGCGTCACCGAGGACGGCGTCCTGCGGGACGGCCTGTACCCGCTGACACCGGCCGCCCCCGGCGAGGAGGCGCCGGTCGCCGCGATGGTGTCGGCCGCCCGCGCCCTGCTGGCCTGCCTCGACGACGAGGGCCGCGAACGCCTCTCGCACGAGGTCGACGCCGTGGCCTGGCAGACCTGGGCCAATCCGGAGTTCATGCAGTTCGACACCGGCCTGCGGCTGGACCTGCGACCGCCGGCCGTCAGGGAGAAGGCGCTGGCGCTGGTGGCCGCCTCGCTCTCGCCCGAGGGCGGCCGGCTCGTCCGCGCGGTGATGCGGGTCAACGGCTTCCTGGGCGAGGTCGTCGGCCTGGAGACGATACTCAACGAGTTCAGCTACAACTTCGCCCTCTACGGCACGCCCGACCCGCGGGCCCCCTGGGGCTGGCAGCTCTACGGCCACCACTGCGCGCTCAACTGCCTGGTCGTCGAGGGCCGCATGGCGCTGTCGCCGGTGTTCCTCGGCGCCGAGCCCGACGAGATCGACGCCGGTCCGCACGCCGGCCTGCGCGACCTGTTCGCCGACCGGGTCGCCCGCGGCCTCCGGCTGATGGCCGCCCTGCCCGAGGAGCAGCGCCGGCAGGCCGTCGTCTACGAGCGCATGGTCGACCCGGCGATGCCCGAGGGACGGGTGCACCCGGGGGACGAACGCCATCTGGCCGGGGCGTTCCAGGACAACCGCGTGATCCCGTTCGAGGGCGTACGGGTCGCCGCCATGCCCACGGCGGCCCGGGAGCGCGCGCTGGCCGTCGCGGAGTCGTTCGTCGGCCTGCTCCCGGCGGGGCCGCGCGCCGCCCGGCTGCGGGAGATCGCCGCGCACCTCGACGAGACCTGGTTCTGCTGGATCGGCGGCCACCGGCCGGGCGACGTCTTCTACTACCGGCTGCAGTCACCGGTGATCGTCGCCGAGCTCGACCACCACCGCGGCGTCTTCCTCGACTACGACACGCCCAAGCCGTTCCACGTCCACACCGTGCTGCGCACGCCGCACGGCAACGACTACGGCCGCTCGTGGGTCCGGCAGTGGCGGGCGGGTCAGGACTCGGGCTGGAGGTAGACGACCGTGGACATCGGGACGCGTTCGCGAATGCGTCGTTCAGCCTTGGCCAGTGCCTCGGCCACGGCGTCCCCCTGGTCGGCGACGGTGACGCGGGCGGCGACGAGCAGTTCCTCCGGGCCCAGGTGCAGGGTGCGCAGGCGGGTGAAGGAGGCGACGGCGTCGTCCTCGCGCAGGGCCTCCTCGATGGCCCGCTGGACCTCCGGCGACGCCGACTCACCGATGATCATGCTCTTGGTCTCGGTGGCCAGGGTGACGGCCACGATGATCAGGAGCACGCCGATGGCGATCGAGCCGATGCCGTCGTAGACCGGGTCGCCGGTGACCAGCGCGAGCGTGACCCCGATGAGGGCGAAGGCCAGCCCGAGCAGGGCGGCGGTGTCCTCCAGCAGGACCACGGGCAGCTCGGGGGCCTTGGCCTCGCGGATGTAGCGCGCCCACGACCGGCCGCGGCGGACCCGGTTGGCGTTGCGCACCGCCGTGCGCAGGGACAGGCCCTCCATGACGATCGCGCCCACCAGCACCCCGATCGCCCACGGCCAGCTCTCCAGGGGTTTCGGGTGGCTGATCTTCTCGTAACCCTCGTACAGGGCGAACAGGCCGCCGCCGAAGAACAGCACGACCGAGACCAGGAAGGCGTAGAAGTACCGCTCGCGTCCGTAACCGAAGGGATGGGACGGCGTGGGCCCGCGCTTGGCGCGGGACTGGCCGAGCAGCAGCAAGCCCTGGTTGCCCGAGTCGGCGAAGGAATGGATGCCCTCGGCGAGCATCGAGGACGAGCCGGTGAAGAAGAACGCCACGAACTTGGTGACGGCGATCCCCAGGTTGGCGGCCAGCGCCGCGTAGGTCGCCTCCTGCGAGCCCTTACCGCTCACGCCGTCCCCGCAACCGGTGCCGCAACCGGTGCTCGTACAGGCTGTCGCGTCATCACGTTCCTCCCGTGCGGGTGAGCTGTCGGATGCGTGCCTTTGCCCCGTGGGCCCGCGGGCACACCTTGATCCGGCGTCCGAATGGACATGCACAACGTGCATTGATGCGCGTCGTGCATGTTTGTAGGGTGGAACGGCCCGCACCCGAGAGAACAGGACGTGCCGATGAGCGACCGCAGCCTGACCGACGACTCCCCCGGCGCGAGCCCCACGGCGATGCGCCGGATCCTGCCCGCCGACCTGGTCGAGCGCGGCGGGTGCCCGTTCGACCCGCCGCCGGGCCTGCGGGAGCGGCGCGGCCAGGACCCGGTCCGGCCGGTGGAGCTGCTCAACGGCGCGCGGGCGTGGCTGGTCACCGGCTTCGACGAGGCCCGCACCGTCCTGTCGGACGCCCGCTTCAGCGCCGACCGGGTCCGCCACCGCGAGGCCACGTCGCTGCAGCCGCACGAGGTGGCCGAGCAGGCGGCCGGCGCCCTCCCGGCGGGCCCGTCCGTCGAGAGCCGCGAGGACGGCTTCTTCGTGTTCATGGACCCGCCCGAGCACACCCGCATCCGCCGGCTGCTGACCGGCCAGTTCACCGTACGGCGCATGCGGGAGCTGGAGACCCGGGTCACCGAGATCGCGGTCGAGCACATCGAGGCGATGAAGGCGGCCGGCACGCAGGCCGACCTCGTGCCGTCGTTCGCGCTGCCGCTGCCGTCCCTGGTCATCTGCGAGCTGCTCGGCGTCGACTACGCCGACCGCGCCGAGTTCCAGGAACGCACCTCCGTCGGGCTGAACGCCAACTCCACCGACGAGGAGCGGGCCGTGGCGGGCGTCGAGCTGTACGCGTTCATGCAGCGGCTGGTGGCCGCCAAGCGCGCCGAGCCGGCCGACGACCTGCTGTCGGGGCTCGTCCACGACGCCGACCCGCCGCTGACCGACGCCCAGCTCGTGGACGTCGCCCTCGTCCTGCTCGGCGCGGGCCACGAGACCACCGCCAACATGCTGGGGCTCGGGGCCTTCGCCCTGCTGGAGCACCCCGCCCAGCTCGCCGCCCTGCGGGCGGACCCGTCCCTCGTCGACAACGCGGTCGAGGAGCTGCTGCGCTTCCTGAGCATCATCCAGCTCGGCGTCAGCCGCGTCACGACCGAGCCCGTCACGCTGGGCGGCGCCGACCTGCCCGCCGGCGCGACCGTCGTGATCGCCACGCCCGAGGTCAACCGCGACCCCCGCCACTGGCCCGACGCCGACCGCTTCGACGTCAACCGCGCCCGCGTCCCGCACCTGGCCTTCGGGCACGGCGTGCACCAGTGCCTGGGCCAGCAGCTCGCCCGGGTGGAGATGCGCATCGGCCTCAAGGAGCTGATCACCCGCCTGCCGGACCTGCGGCTGGGGGTGCCGGCCGACCAGGTGCCGGTGCGCAACGAGATGCTCATCTTCGGCGTGCACTCCCTGCCCGTCGCCTGGTCCTGACCGGGCGCGACGCGCGCCGGAGCCCCGTCGCCTCGCCGGAGCCCATAATGAGGACCGTGGCAGAGGAGGCCGGGGTGGTTCAGCTCGCATCGGGCGGCGGGGAGCCCGCGTCGCCGGCCGTCGGCCGCCGCGAACGCAAGAAGCAGGCCACCCGCGCCGCCCTCCGCGAGGCGGCGCTCCGGCTGGCCCTGCGCCACGGCGTCGAGAACGTGACCGTCGAGCAGATCGCCGGCGAGGCCGACATCGCGCTGCGCACGTTCTTCAACTACTTCTCCAGCAAGGAGGAGGCGGTGGTGGCCCCGCTGGCCGCCGCCGCGCAGGAGCTCATCGCCCGGTTCAGGGCCCGGCCGCGGACCGAGCCGGTGCTGCGCGCCTTCCGCGAGGCCGTGCTGACGGTCATGAACGAGAGCGACGCCGCCGGCCGCGAGCACGTCCGGGCGTTGCAGCTCGTCCGCTCGGCGCCCACGCTGGTGCCCCAGCAACTGGCCGTGCTCGCCGCGCAGGAACAGGCCCTGGCGGAGGCGATCGCCGAGCACATCGGCCACCCCGCCCCCGGCCGTCCCGGCGACACCGGATATCCCCTGCTGTGCGCGGCCGCGGCCCTGACGGCGCTGCGCGTCGTCCTCGACCAGTGGCTCCGGCAGACCGCGGCCGCCGCGGGGCCGCCGGACACCGCCCTGCTCGGACGGCGGATCGACACGGCGATCGACCAGCTCACCGCCGGCCTCGACCACCCCGGCCACCCCGAGCCCGCCAGGCAGCCGGCCGCGAGGTGAGCAGCCCCTTCGGGGGCGGTACGGGCTGTCCGGCGGGCAGATCCGGCGCTAGTGTCGGCAGTCTCCGGTGATGATCGACTTGGGAGGGCGTCGTGCGGCGTGTCCTGATCCTGCTGGCCCCGATCGCGGCCCTCGCCACCGGGCTGGTCGTCGCCCGGCGGCGCCTGGTCATCGTCCGGATCAGCGGGGCGAGCATGCTGCCGACCTACCGCACCGGCGACCGGGTGCTCGTCCGCCGGACGACGGGGGCGGGCGTCGGGCGCGGTCAGGTCGTGGTGCTGCAGACGTTGCCGCCCGGGGGCGAGTGGCGTACCGGGCCGCTGCCGGCGCCGGGTGCGGCCAGGTGGTTCATCAAGCGGGCGGTGGCCGTGCCGGGCGACCCGGTTCCGCCCGAGGTCGCGGGCCGGGTGGGGGCGTCGCCCGGCGACAGGGTCCCGGCGGGCCGGCTGGTGGTCCTGGGTGACGGGCCGGTCAGCGAGGACTCGCGGGTGTGGGGTTACGTGCCGTTCGACCGGGTGCTCGGCGTCGTCGTCCGGGCGCTGTCGCCTGCCCGTGAGCCCTGAGGGGCGGCCGGCTCGTAGCCCTGGGCCTGGAGGGTGAACAGGCTCGCGTACTCCCCGCCGAGCGCCATCAGCTCCGCGTGCGAGCCCTGCTCGGCGATCCGCCCTTCGGCGAGCACGACGATCACGTCCGCCTCCCGGACCGCGCCCAGCCGGTGGGAGATCAGCAGGCTGGTGCCTCCGGCGCGGTGGCGGCGCAGGCTCTGGTGGATGGCGTGCTCGGCCTGCGCGTCCAGGCCGGAGCTCGGCTCGTCCAGCACGAGCAGGTCGCGGCCCTTCCGCATCAGGGCGCGGGCCAGCGCGAGGCGCTGCCACTGACCGCCGGACAGCACCACTCCGGCCTGGGGGTCGTCCCGGTCGCCGAAGAAGATCCGGCTCAGCAGCGTGTCGTAGCCCCGCGGCAGCGCGGCCACCGTCTCGTGGACGCCGGCCAGCCGGGCGGCGGCCTCGACCCGCCCCCGGTCGCCGATCGCCTCGACGTCGCCGAGCCCGATGTTCTCGGCCGCGGTCAGGTCGTAGGACATGTAGTCCTGGAACACCGCGCCGATGCGGCCGCGCAGCTCGGCGGGGTCCGTCTCGCGCAGGTCGACGCCGTCCCAGAGGATGGACCCGCGCACCGGGTCGTACAGCCGGCAGATCAGCTTGACCAGGGTGCTCTTGCCCGCGCCGTTCAGGCCGACGAGGGCCAGCGAGCCGCCGCGGGGGATGAAGAGGTCGACCCCGCGCAGCACCCACGGATGGCTCTCGTCGTACCGGAACCAGACGTCGCGCACCTCGATGCCCTCGCGCAACGCCGGGACGGGCCGCGGCCGCCCCGGCACGGGCAGGTCGGGCGGGTCGGCGACCACGTCGAGGTAGTGCCCGAACATCAGCAGCGCGTTGTGCGCGTCCGCCGACTGGCCGACGATCGATGCCAGCGCCGACTGCACCCCGGCCACGGCCGCGACGAACACGGCGACGTCGCCGACGCTCAGCGCGCCCGACGCGGCGGCGATGATCGCCCAGAGCAGGCCGGCCGCCGCGACGGCCGCCCCCACCAGCGACAACGCTCCCTGGGTACGCAGGGTCCGGCGGGCGAGCCCCTGCTCGGCGGCGTTGACCGCGCGCAGCTCGCCCAGCATCCGGCCGCGCAGCAGGTCGCCGAGGCCGAACAGGCGGATCTCCTTGGCCGCGTCGGGGCTGGTGAGCAGCCCGGCGAAGAAGATCTGCCGCCGGGCCCTGGAGCTGACGCCCCACATCATGCCCGCGCGGCGCCGGGACAGGTCGAGCTGGGCGCGGACCGAGGGGATCGCCGAGAGCGCCACGACGACGATCATCCCCGGCGCGAGCACGGCCAGCGCCGCGGTGAACCCGGCGAGGGTGACGGCTCCCTGGGCGATCCCCAGGGTCGAGCGGACGATCCGCTGCGGCGCGTTCTGACCGGCCTCCTGCGCCAGCCGTACGCGGTCGTGGAAGGCCGGGTTCTCGAACCGGCTCAACCCCGGATGGGCGTTGACGGCCTGGAACAGCCGGTCCTGGATCAGCACCTGGAGCGCGCGGCGGAGCTGCTCCTGGGCGTACTCCGCGACCGCGGGCAGGGCCGCGCCGGCCAGGCCGGTCACGCCGAGAGCCACGCCGGGCGGCAGCAGTTCGGCGGGCCCCGCCCCGGCGGCCAGGCCGTCGAGGACGAGCTTGGTCAGCCACGCCGCGGCCACCGGGACCAGGCCCATGAGCAGCACCGCGATCCCCGACCCCAGGACGGCGGCCGGGTGCGCCCGCCAGGCGAGCGCCACGGCCGCGCGCGCACCGCGTCCCCGGGCGGCCCCGCCGGGCCCGGCGGGAGGGGTCATCGGCGGGTGACCGCCGGCAGCCTGCCCGGGGCGGTGTCGGCCGCCACGACCACCGCGTCGCCGTCGACCAGGAAGAAGCTGGGGAACTGCGAGACCTGCAGCGCCCTGCTCACCGGGCCGCCCATCGGCTCCACGACGACGGTGGCCGAGGTCAGCTCGCGGGTGAATCGCCGGGCCTCCTCCGGGTCGCCCGTCACCACGGCCAGCACGCGCTCGGGACGCGTGTCGGCGAGGTAGGACGTGAACTCCGGCAGCAGCTCGTGGCAGGACGCGCACTCGGTGGAGAACACCGCCACCACGGAGACCCCCGAGAAGAACGCGCGCGACACGGTCCCGCCGTCGGCGGCGGTCGCGCTGAACTCGCCGATCGTCGTGCCCGGCTGCACCGTCGGGGGACGCGTCGGCCCCAGCTCCGACAGCTGCAGCGTGTGCGCGCGCAGGCGGCGGATCACCGCCAGGGTCAGCACCAGGTTCACCAGGCACAACAGTCCGACGATGACGACGGCGGCGGCGAGATAGGGCATGCGGGCTCCTCAGGGGTGACGCGGTTGTGCGGCGAACAGGTCGGCGAGGTCGTCGAAGAAGATCACGATGACGGCGAGGACGCCGCCGGCCAGCACGCTCAGGGCGACGCCCGCCGGATGCGGTGCGGCGTGCCCCGGCACGAGCCCGGCGGCGACGAGCGCGAGCAGCCCGGCGTTGCGGACGAGGTGGCGGCGGCCGAGCGGCGTCCCGGCGGCGCCGAAGCACCGGCACGGCGTCGTGGAGCCCGACCGCATCGCCCTGACGATGCCGGCGCAGAAACCCACCAGGACGGTGCCGGCCAGCATCATGCCGGCCCGCACTGTCCCGGGGATCGCCAGCAGTACGACGACGCACCCTTCGGCCAGGACGACGGCGCCGCTCAGCGCCGTGACGGCCCGCGGCCCCAGGGGGACCAGGCCGCGCACGGACCCGCGGAACCCGGCGAACGCGGACCTGCCGCGCACCTTGCCGGCCACCGCGACCAGGAAGACCACGCCCAGCGTCACCCGGCAGGCCAGCGCGACGTACTGCATGGCTGTCATGGGAGATCGGGAGGGGGCGTCAGCAGTAGTCGAAGCTGCCGCAGCTGACCGTGCCGCTGGAGTCGTGGTAGCAGCAGGTCCGGCAGAACTTGCCCTGGCAGCACCAGTCGGTCCAGCACGCGGCCGACGCGTTCGCCGAGGGGAGGAGTTTGTCGAGGAGGCGGTCTCCCAGCTGGTTGAGTGCGCGGATCATGGCAGCTCCTTGCGTGGGGATCTTTACGCGATCAACGTCGCCCAGCAAGAGACCGGAGTTAACGGAGAGATCGGCTGAGACTGGAGTTGGCTTTGAGCAGCAAGTGATCTTGACATTTCGGATCTGATCTTTATGCGCACGTAGGCCGTCGGTGTCGTTCACTGTCCGTTCTGGTGAACCAGGGGGCCCGATTTCTTGAACGCCGCGCGCGAGGCGTCCTTGAGCCACTTGGCCGCGGCGGCGGCTCGGGTGAGGTTCGTGTAGACGGCCAGGGTGCGGATCACGTACCGGCCGCGCTGCCCGGTCCACGAGTAGAGCTGCACGTCCCACCAGTTCGACGTGTAGCAGATTCCGGTCGACCCCGGACCCGTCTGCGGGCACCGGATGCCCCATTCCTGCGCGTAGACGTTCTTGAGCCTTCCGTACGCGGCGCCGGCCCGGCCCGAGTCCTTCAGCGGGACGACCCAGACGGTCACCATGACGCGTCCCTTCGGGGCGCCCGAGCTGACGTAGACGCCCACGGCCATGTCGTCGCAGCGCGCCTTGCGCAGGGCGGACTTGACCCTGGCGACGGGCCACGGGCTCGGGCAGTCCTCCACCCCGGCCGCCTTACGGCTGAAACGCACCCCCATGGCGCTCGTGAACGACTGCGGGAGCAGGGCGTCGGCCGTGATCGGGGTCGGGTCCGTGCTCTCCTTGTCGAGGTCGGCGGGGGTGAACGGGTCCTCGCGCGGCTTCTCCGAAGCGGTCTGGGAAGGCGTCTGAGAAGGCGTCGGCGTGTCAGAGGGGCTCGGCTGCGGGGAGGAGGCAGCGGTGGAGGGGCGGCCGCTCGACAGCGCTCCCCGTACCGCGTTCTTGGCCACGGCTCGTACGCCCACCACGACCAGCACCAGAGCGACCGCTCCGGCGCCGACGGCCAGGCCGATCCGCTTCGACCGGCCGCCACCGCCACCGTCGCCGTCGCCGGGGGGACGGGGAGGGACGCCCCATCCAGGCGGCCCGTGCGGCGCCGTCGGGACGGGAGGTTCGTCGCCGGTCAGGCGGCGTACCAGGGCGGCGGCGTCCGGCCGGGCCGTGGGATCCTTGACCAGGCAGGCCGCCAGCGCCGGACGAAGTTCCGGCGGCACCGACGACAGGTCGGGTTCGCGGGTCAGAATGGCGTGCATGATCGCGGGGAAGGTGTCCCCGCGGAAGGCCTGCCGCCCGGTGGCCGCGTAGACCATGGTGGCCGCCCAGCTGAACATGTCGGCCGCCGGGGTGATCGGCGCTCCCCCGAACTGCTCCGGCGCCATGTAGACGGGGGTGCCCATCACGCTGTGCGTGGCCGTCTGGGCGGTCACCCTGGCGATCCCGAAGTCGATCACCACGGGCCCCTCAGGGCCCATGATCACATTGTGCGGCTTGAAGTCGCGGTGGATGATCCCGGCCCGGTGGATGGCCGCCAGCGCGGTGAGCGTGGCCACCGCGAGCCGCTCCAGCCCGCTGCCCGAACGCGGCCCCTCGGTCCTGACCAGCAGGTCGAGCGACGGCCCCGGGATGTGCTCGCTGACGATGTACGGCCGGCCGCCCACCAGGCCCGTGTCCAGCACCCGCGCGGTGCAGAACGCGGCGACCCGGCGGGCCGCCTCGGCCTCGCGCAGGAAGCGGCGGCGTGCGTTCTCGTCCGCCGCGGCATCGGCGTGCAGCACCTTGATCGCGACCTGCTCGCCGGACGGCGCCCGGCCCAGGTAGACCGTTCCCTGACCGCCTCGCCCCAGCACTTCGACCAGCTGATAGGGGCCGATCCACGATAAGTCTTCCGGCGTGAGCGACTGCACGAGATCTCACCCTAGCGCTCGCCGGCAAGATCTCCTCAATGCCACACACAGTGGGTCAAGTCACTGCGGAGCACCCGGACCATTGGGATGTCCGGGCGGCGTCGGGGTGGCGTCCGGGCGGCATCGGGGCGGCATCCGGGCGGCGTTCGGGCCGTCAGGTGCGGCGGGCTCGGCGGCACCTGACGGTCGTCACCGTCCGGCCGGGGCGCCGGGCCTACTCGGGCAGCAGGCCGTTCAGCGCACCGCCGCGGCCGGACTTCGCTTTCCGGCCGGCGGCCGGAGAGGTCCCTGCCTGCTCGGCGGCGTCGAACCTGGCCAGGTAGGCGTTGATGAAGTGGTCGCGGATGCCGTCGGCGCCGGGGGCCAGCGGGTCGGCGGTGGCCCCGGCGAACCGGTCGATCAGGCCGGTCACGGTCGGCATCCTGTCGTGCAGCTTGCCGTGGGTGTCGAAGTACCGTTCTTCGGCGACGTGGTGGAACAGCGGAGCGGGCGGGAGCTGGGCGACGATGTCGTTGTTGTTGACGAAGCGGAAGGTGCGTCCGCCGAAGGCCTGGTCGTAGGCGGCGGCGAGCTTGGGACAGCAGGTACGGGGCTGGCCGTAGGTGTACACGCCGTCGGCGAGCAGCGTGGGGTCCTCGAAGTGGGTACGGGCGGCGGCGAGCATGGCCAGCGCGCCGCCGAGGCTGTGCCCGGTGAACCACAGCGACTGGCGCGAGGTGTGCCACTCCTCCAGGGTGTGCAGCAGGGCGGGGTGCACGACGTCCAGGGCGCGGTAGAAGCCGGCGTGGATGTTGCCGTCGGCGGCGGTGTACGGGGTGAGCAGGGTGTCGGCGTCCGAGAGCCAGTCGCGCAGCTCCTCGGGCTGGGTGCCGCGGAAGGCGACGATGATCATGTGGTCGCTGGCCGCGACGTACGCCTGGGTGTCCTCCAGCGGGAACGGCGCGGCGTGCGGCACGCGGAAGCTTCTGACACGGTCGAAGCCCCAGCCGTTGGCGGTGGCTCGGATCTCGGGTTCGTCCCTGTAGGCCAGGGCGGCGGCGTGGGCCAGGCGGCGGGCCTGGGCCAGGGTGTAGCCGGTGGCGGCGTGGTCGAAGGTGATCGCGGTCATGGACGTCCCCCGTGTGAAGCGCTCCGAGCTGTCGTCACTGTCCGTACCCGCTGCTTGACCAAGCGTCCGCGCTGTGCGGGTATGCCGCCTTCCATGTCGACGTGCTCGGACGTTCAGCGGCCCGGCCGCGACGGGCTGCCGGTCAGGCCGCTCGCGTCGAGGGTGAAGGTCTGCCCGTCGGCCGGGAAGACGATGTTGGGCCGGTCGGAGCCGGTGACGTCGTCGCCCAGGTGGGTGGGGATGAAGGTGCGGTCGGGCCAGCGTCCGGCCAGGGCCTCCACGTCGTCCAGGCCCATGTGGCCGGCCCTGGAGGTGCGGAAGGACGTGTCGAGCACCACGACCGCGCCGGTGGCGGCGAGGTCCTCCACCGACGGGCAGTACACGGTGTCGCCGGTGTAGCCCAGCGTGGTGGACTCGTCGTCGGTGACGGCGTAACCCAGCGCGATCGGCGTGGTGTGCTGCACCGGCAGGGCCCGCACCAGGTAGTCGCGTCCCTGACCGGGGCCCTGCCATCGGCCGCCGTCATGGCCGAACTCGACGAATCGCGGCCGCAGGTTGGGCTCGACGGTCTCCCAGGTGCCCGGATAGCTGATCTGGAACAGGTGCCGGATGCGTTCTTCCAGCCCGGTGGGCCCGAGCAGGACGAGCTCACGGTCGCGCTCGCGCAGCAGCCCCTGCTCCATGAGCAGGAAGATGATGTCGAAGAAGTGGTCGGCGTGGAAGTGTGTGATCAGGCAGATGTCGATGGCCGTCAGGTCGATCCCGCCGCGGCGCATCGCCTTGACCGAGCCGTTGGGTGTGTCGATGAGGAGCGTGCCGTCGATGAGCGCACTCGCGCTCATCCGGTCGGTGAAGATCGATCCAGTGCCGATGAGATGCAACCGCATGCGGTTCCTTTCCGTCACGGGGGACGTGGGCAGGGAGGGATGCCCTGCGTCAGGCTGCCGAGGGACTCGGCATCGCACATGCCGACCGGCAGCAGGATGGAGAGCCGGGGATTTGGGCTGCGGCGACCTCATGGGGGCTTTCGCGGGCGCCGCGGGAGTGCGGGGGGAAGATCCGGAGGCCCGCCCGGAGCCGGGCTTTCATCGCCACGGCTCCCCCCTCGGACCAGGCCGGTCAGGAGGCGCGCTCGCCAAGCGGGGCTCTTGTGCCCGATGCGGGCGACGTACCGGCTGCCGGCCCTGACCCCAGTAGGTGGAGACGCGAAGCGCCGATGACCACGCCCGCCCAGAGGTGGCGCGAGATCCGGAACGCCGCAGGAACGGCGCTTCCATTCCTCGGCGGGGGCCTGGGCGGTGGCGGTGTCGGCGACACGCGTCGGCGGGAAGGGCGCGAACGCCCTCGGCTCCTCCAACGGCCCGACCCGGTACGCCTGCGAGGCGCGTGCGGAGGGCCGGCGGGAGTGCTCGGCGCTGCCTGGCGGATCGGCCCGCCGGGTGCGGCTCTCAGGCCCCTCCCGGCCGCCGCCGGACCGGCGGCGCTCACGATGCAGTCACCAGTCCCAGCGGTTCACGCACTTCCCGGACGGACTCCCCCACGCGCCCACGACGGTTGGGGCCACCGGTCTGAACCGTCAGCCGGTCAGGAGCTCTGGAGCCGCCGGCAGTCTTGGCCACGGACCCACAGGCTGCCTTCGGCCCAGCCGGTGGCGCAGTGGTAGACGGTCCGGTCTCTGGAGTTGATGAGGAAGTTCGAAACGGGCCCCCAGTGGCCGGTGTCGCAGCCGCGGGCGAAGACGACCGGCAACTGCGCGTCCACCTCCTGACACGTGAAGACCTCGCCCGCCCGCGCCATCGGCGCGTTGAGCGAGACAGCGGAGGCGGCCTGGGCTGTGGTGAGCGGGGCCATCGCCACGGCGCCGGCGGCGGCGAGGGCGGCCAGTGCGATCGGGATGCGTCGCATGATCGGTTTCCCTTCGAAAACGGGCGCGAATGCCACCCAACCCCAACCATAAGCATAGGGTGATTAATCAACTACTATCCGTAACGATAGTAATGAGGGCCTGTCACACACAGCCCGCGAAGCAACAAGCCCCGCCTCTCTGCGATGGGAGACGGGGTCGCGGCGTCAGGAGCTACTTGGCGAGCCGGCGGGCGATGACCAATCGCTGGATGTGGCCTCTCGCACTGTCGGACGCGGTTTCCTACATTGAGGGGCATGAAGTCGACCATCGTGGAGATCCTCTCCCCTCAACCTTCGAGTTGGTACAAGAAGCGCACCAGTACGGCTGCCAGAGGCGGTTGCAGCCAGCACGGAAACCCTCCCTGTCATGACGCGATCGTCGCGAGCGTGATTCTCGCTGATGCCGGCAGCGAGAACATTCAGTGGGCTGTCTGCCGGCGAGGCCTTGACGAACTCCAGGGTGGTCAGACTGGGGAGCACATCTGATCTGTAGCCAGTCCTTCCACGAACGTCCATCGGTATCCAGGGACGTTGTCAGCAAGACCGGCCACCATCGGCCTCATCATGATGCGCCCTCTCCAGCAGAGCGAGGCGAACGCACAGTCCTGGGTTGATCAGTAGCCGGGTTCGCCCCCAGCGGCCAGCCGGGCCGCTGCCTCGGCGGGAGTGTCGTCGTAGCCCGGCCGGGCCACGAGCACCGATTGAAAGAAGTGCCCCTGTGCCTCATCTGGGTCGTCATCGGCTGCGAACGGTCGCCACAACGCGAGGTATGTCGCTCGCGCCGTGAACCCGTCATCGTCTTCGTTCGGCGTGAGCTCGATGTGGCTTCGGAGCCGCTCCACGACCTCCAGCGCGGGCAAGCCAAAGATGTCGACGTCGCGGTATCGCACCGAGCCGCAGCGGACCGATCCCGTGCGGCGGCTCGAGCTCCAACTCCATCCGCTGATCATTGCAGGCTCCATCCGTGGAGAGAAATCGAACCGTCCGGCGAATCGGCCGGATCACCAGGAGAAACGCCCCCGACCTGGGCGAGCAGCAGTCCGCGAGTGACCGTGACCACTCGCTGTTGACCGCCCTTGATGGCCCGCTCATGGCCCGGCGATCATGCGTTGCCCTGCCACCGAGAGCGGTGCCACCCTGACGGGCATGTACGGCACTCTTCCGAAGCGAGCGCTTTTCACCGTGGCATCACTCAGGGTGGACATTGCCCGGTGCAGGATCGAAGTCGCCCTGGCCGAAGACGAGCCTGAAGGCGGCGGTGGACGATGACCGGGGAAGGCGCGGGCTGGTCGTTCGCCTCCGCGAGAGGACCGGCCCGATTCGCCGCCGCAAAACACGGCCGCTCCCCCGAAGCGGAGCATGCGATGGGAGCCCACGCCACGCTATGCGGCATCCCGGCAGAACAGATAGTGGTCTACCGGCACCACTTCAGGACCAGCAGCGCCCAAGCCTGCCCGCGCTGCAAACGAGCCGCGGCGGTGTCCACCGTTCCCTGCGGGCAAGAGCGCCTGCATGACAAGGTTCTGACCGCCGTACCCAGCCCGTTGCGGACCCGGCTCCTCAACGCACTGCGGAACGGCGCCCCAATCGCCGTCTGGGTCAACGGGCCGGCGGACAGAGTCGCCGTTCAGGCACACCTCGACCACATCACCGACGGTGCCGAAGCTGTGAAGGACCTGCTCGCCGCCCATGACCCCATCGGCATCGCACGAGTCGCCCAGCCCTCGGGCGAGTTCGTCGTCCTGCTGCCGCAGCACACGGACCCGGTCATCGCCTGGGCCAACCGGCCTGGCACATGGTGGCGCACCTTGGTGCGCGGAGTGGCATCCGTTGCCGGCGCGATCGTCGGCAAGATCACAGCGGGCAGCAAACCGTGATCGATGGGTGTTCCTCCGGGCATGGACGCAGCGGGCTTGCGCCGGTCATGGGCTCGCTTGTGCACGGTCCACGCAGGCGCCCGCGTTGCGCTCTGCCCTCGTAGAACTGGGCGATCTCCGACACTGGTCACACGGGGCTCTCGCACCTCAAGGGCTACTTCGCCAGTTGGCGGGCGATGACCAGGCGCTGGATCTGGTTGGTGCCCTCGAAGATCTGCATGATTTTGGCCTCGCGCATGTACCGCTCCACTCGGAACTCCCTGGTGTACCCGTAGCCGCCGAACACCTGGACCGCGTCCGTCGTGACCTTCATGGCGGTGTCCGTGGCGACCAGTTTGGCCACGCTGGCCTGCCTGCTGTAGTCGAGGCCGGCGTCCCGGCGGCGGGCGGCGTCCAGGTAGGTCGCGCGCGCGCTGTCCACCCCGGCCGCCATGTCGGCCAGCAGGAAGCCGAGGCCCTGGTGGTCGATGATGCGCTTGCCGAAGGTCTGCCGTTCCTTGGCGTAGGCGACGGCCTCGTCGAGGGCCGCCTGGGCCAGGCCGACGGCGCAGGCGGCGATGCCGAGCCGGCCGGAGTCGAGGGCGCTGAAGGCGATCTGCAGGCCCTGACCTTCCTCGCCGATCAGCCGGTCGCCGTCGATGACGGCGCCGTCCCAGTGAGCGCTGGTGGTCGGCACGGCGTGCAGGCCCATCTTCTCCTCGGGGCGGCCGAACGTCAGCCCTTCGGCCGCGCCGGGCGCGACGAAGCAGGAGATGCGCTCGCCGGTACGGGCGAACAGGGCGTAGAAGTCGGCGATGCCGCCATGGGTGATCCATGCCTTGTTGCCGGTGATGCGGTAGTCGCCGCTCTCGGTGCGCTCGGCCCGGCAGGTGAGCGCGCCCGCGTCCGAGCCCGCCTGCGGCTCCGACAGGCTGTAGCCGCCGACGATCCGCCCGGCCAGCATGTCGGGCAGCCACCGTTCGCGCTGCTCGGGGGTGCCGTACGCGGCCACGGGGAAGCAGGCCAGCGTGTGCACGCTCGTCGCCACCGCGACCGCCGCCCAGCGCGCCGCCAGTTCCTCGATCACCTGGAGGTACACCTCGTACGGCTGGCCGCCCCCGCCGAACTCCTCGGGGTAGGGCAGCCCGAGCAGCCCGGCCGCGCCGAGCGTGGCGAACAGCCCCTCCGGGTACGTCTCCGCGCGCTCGTGCTCGTCGACCCGGCGCGCGAGCTCCTTGTCGGCGATGTCGCGGGTCAGCTCGATCAGGTCTTTGGCGTCCTGGTCGGGGAGCAGGCGGTCAACGGTCACGACGACTCCTTGGGTGCGGCTTCGGCGAGGCGGGCCAGGGCGGCCGCGGCCCGCTCACGGAACTCGGCGACGCGGGCGAGCTTGATGTCCTCGTACCCGCGGATCGACCCGGGAAGGCCGGCGATCTCGGCGACGGCGTCGATCGTGCCGGGGGTCAGCCGGGCGAGGGCGGCACGCATGAGATCACGATATTCGGTGATCAGTTCCCTTTCGACCCGGCGGAGCTCGGCCTGGCCGAACACGTCGAAGGCGGTCCCGCGCAGCACGCGTGCGGCCCGCAGGCCGCGGAACAGCGTCGGGGCGGAGCGGCGCAGCCGGATCTTGCGCTTCATGCCCATCGCGCGCAGCAGCGGCGGGTGCAGCAGCACGGACACGACCGCGTCGGCGCCGTACTCGCGCTCGCGCCTGGCCTGCTCCTCGGGGTCGAGGTGCAGGCGGGCGACCTCGTACTCGTCCTTGTAGGCCATGAGCTTGTGCAGGGAGCGGGCGTAGGCGAGCCCGACGCGCGCGCCGGCCTCCTCCCCCACGCGCCCGGCCGCCTCCGCGATCACGCGCCTGACGTCGGTCTCGTAGGTACGGGCGTAGGTCTGGTTCTGGTAGCCGGTCAGGTCGGCGACCCGCAGCGCCAGCGTCTCCTCGAGACCGGGCGCGGGCAGCTCGGCGGGCTCGGCGAGCGCGGCCCGGCGTACCGCCTCACGGTCGGCGACGGCGGCCCGGCCCCAGCGGAAGGCCGCGAGGTTCTGCTCGACGGCGGCCTTGTTGAGCCTGATCGCCGCCTCGATCGAGGCGGCGGAGACGGGCAGGCAGCCGTGCTGGTACGCCGCGCCGACCAGCAGCATGTTGGCCGGCATGTGGTCGCCGAACAGCGCCTCGGACAGCTCGTGGGCGTCGAGGTACAGGTTGTCCCCGCCCTCCGTGGCGGACTCCAGCCTGGCCACGGCGTCGGCCGAGGAGCCCGGCACGGTCACCCGTCCGGTGACCATGGCCGCGGTGGGCACGATGGAGGTGTTCACCACGGCGACCGTCCGGCCGGGCGCGGCGACGGCGAGGTTGGCGTCGGCCGCGACCCCGAGCAGGTCGAACCCGATGAGCACGTCGGCCGTGCCGCGCGAGGCGCGCACCGAGCCGTCCACCGGCCGCTTGGCGATGCGCACGTCGCTGACGACCGGGCCGCCCTTCTGCGCGAGGCCGGTCTGCTCGATGCCGGCGGCGTGCAGGCCGTCGAGGTGGGCGGCCATCTGGAGGATCTGCGAGACCGTGACGACGCCGGTGCCGCCGATGCCGGGCATCCGGATCAGGGTCTCGGCGTCGCCGTCGAGCCTGGCGACCGGCTCCGGCAGCCGCACGGGCAGCGGCGGCAGCTCGCGCGGCGCCCTGGTGCCGGGCTCGACCAGCAGGAACGACGGGCAGTCGCCCTTGAGGCAGCTCAGGTCGGAGTTGCACGACGCCTGGTGGATGCGGGTCTTGCGGCCGTACTCGGTCTCGACGGGCTGGACGGACAGGCACGTCGAGACGTCGCCGCAGTCGCCGCAGCCCTCGCAGACGCGCTCGTTGACCACGACCTTCGCCGTCGGGGTGGGCAGCTTGCCGCGCTTGCGCAGCCGCCGTTCCTCGGCCGCGCACTTGTCGTCGTGCAGCAGGACGGTCACGCCGTCGAGCGCGGCCAGCTCCCGCTCGACGTCGGCGAGGTCGTCGCGGTGCCGCACGGAGGCGATCGGCGCGAGTCGCACCCCGCGGTACGTCTCCGGCTCGGGCGTGGTGATGACGATCCTGCGCACGCCCTCCTCGGCCAGCGAGCGCGTGAGCGCGGGCACGTCGAGCCGCCCTTCCGCGCGCTGGCCGCCGGTCATGGCGACGGCGTCGTTGTAGAGCAGTTTGTAGGTCATCGTCACCCCGGCCGCCACCGCGGCCCGCACGGCCAGGGAGCCGGAGTGGTGGAAGGTGCCGTCGCCGAGGTTCTGCACGAAGTGCCGGTCCCGGGTGAACGGCGCGAGCCCGATCCACTGGGCGCCCTCGCCGCCCATCTGGGTGATGCCGATCTGGGTGCCGCGGCCGTGCCCGTCGAGGGCGATCATGGCGTGGCAGCCGATGCCGACGCCGACCAGCGTGTCGTCGGACGTGCGGGTGGAGGAGTTGTGCGGGCAGCCCGAGCAGAAGTACGGCGTGCGCGCGGCGACCATCGGCAGCAGGCGGCGCGCGGCGGACGCGGGCTTGGCCAGGTGGACCGTCCCGCGCGGGAGCCGGTCGGGGCCGAGGCAGGTGGCCAGGGCCTTGGCGACGTCCTCGGCGCCGAGGGTGCCGCGGGCGGTCAGCAGGTCCCGGCCCGACACGACGGGAGCGCGCTCGCCGCCGTAGAGGGCCTGCTTGAGCTGCCCTTCCAGGAACGGCACCTTGTCCTCGACCACCAGCACCCGGTCGAGGTCGGAGGTCATGGCGGCCAGGTCGGCCTCGGCCAGCGGGAAGGGCATGCCGAGCCGGATCAGGCGCAGCCCGAGGTCCTCGGTGGCACTCTCGTCCAGGCCGAGGTCGGCAAGGGCGCGCAGGACCACGGCGTACGTGGTGCCGGAGGCCAGGATGCCGAGCGTGGCGCGGGGGGCGTCGCGCATGACGCGGTTGAGCCCGTGCCTGCGGCCGTAGTCGCGGGCCAGCTCCAGCCTGCGGGTGAGCAGGTCGTACTCGGCGTCCAGGGCGGAGGGGCCGACCAGGATCGGCGACTTCCCGCGGTCGGCGTGGTCGGGGAAGGGGATGCCGTCGTACGGCGCGCCGAGCTCGACGGTGGCCGAGGCGTCGGCGATGTCGGCGACGATCTTCAGCCCCGTCCACAGGCCGGTGGCGCGGGACAGGGCGACGGCGTGCAGGCCGAACTCGATGATCTCGGCGACCGAGCCGGGCGCGAGCAGCGGCATCGACAGGCTCTGGCACATCGGCTCGCACGAGCTGGGCACGGTGGAGGACTTGCAGCCGGGGTCGTCGCCGATCCAGGCCACCGCGCCGCCGAGCGCGGCGGTGCCGGCCATGTTGCCGTGCCTGATGGCGTCGGCGGCCCGGTCGAGGCCGGGGTTCTTGCCGTACCAGAAGGCGGTGACGCCGTCGTGGCTGCGGCCGGGGACCTGGCCGAGGAGCTGTGTGCCGGCAACGGCCGTCGCGGCCAGCTCCTCGTTGAGTCCGGGCTGGAAGACGACGCCGGCCTCGTCCAGGAAACGGGCCGCACGGCCCATCTCCAGGTCCAGGCCACCCAGCGGGGAGCCCTGGTAGCCGGAGACGAAGGCCCTGGTGTTCAGGCCGCGGTCCCGGTCCAGGCGCCGCTGTTCGAGGGTCAGCCGGACGAGGGCCTGGATGCCGGAGATCAGCACCCGGCCGTCCGGCGCGGCGTACTTGTCGTCGAGCGACACGGTCGCGCTGTTCACGCTCACGCGAACCTCCTGGCGGGCAATGCGTATGTGGGGTTTCCCAGCACAGCAACGGAGAGCTACTGTGCGCAAGTATCAGACGTGAAACCACAACGAAGACGCAAATAATGTGAGCTGGGCGATTCTGGCGCAGAAGATCTTTGCGTCACCAAGGAGGATTCTCACATGCCGGACATCGACGACATCGACCATCAGGTGCTCCGGCTGCTGCGCGAGGACGGCCGACGCACCTTCTCCGAGATGGCCGAGCAGGTCGGGCTGTCGGTGGCGGCGGTCAAGCGGCGGGTCGACCGGCTCAGGGAGATCGGGGTGATCACCGGGTTCACCGTCCAGATCGACTACGCCAAGCTCGGCTGGGGCATCGAGGCGTTCACCGAGCTGCGGTACCCGGGGACCACGCCGGTGGGCGAGATCGTCCGTACGGCGACGGACGTGCCCGAGGTGCAGGCCGTCTTCACCATCGCCGGCGACCCCGACGCCCTCATCCACGTACGGGTGCGCGACCTCGGACACCTCCAGCAGGTCATCGACCGGCTACGCCGGGCCGGCAACGTCACCGGCACCAAATCCCTGCTGGTCCTGGGCTCCTGGACGCGCGACGCCCTCACCTGACCCGCGCGGCGCGCGTGGCCGGACGGTCAGTTCACCTGCCAGGCGTACTCCAGCTCGGGCAGCTCGAACCCCTGCCGGAAACGGCACATCCGCTCGTCGGTGCGGCGTGCGCCGTGCCGTTCGTAGAAGCCGATGGCCCGGGTGTTCGCCCTGAGCACCTCCAGGTAGACCTCCCGGCCGGGATGCTCGTCCGCCGCCCAGGCCAGTCCGTGCCGCAGCAGGCGCGACCCGGCGCCCGAGCCCGTGCTCCCCGGCCGCACGTGCAGGTTGTCGAGCAGGATCCGGCCGTCCGGGGCCGGCAGCAGGTAGGCGAAGCCGAGCAGCTCCCCGTCGTCGTCGTGGCCGACGAACAGGCCCGCTCCCCGGACGGGCGGGTCCAGCCGCTCCCGCCAGAGCGCGAGCCGGTCGTCGTCCAGGGGGCCGTTCAGGAAACCGGCGGGCATGATGCCCGCATAGGCCGTACGCCAGCTCTCCACGTGCAACGCCACGATCGGGGAAATGTCGTCAAATATCCCGTTCCTTATCAGCATGGCGGAGAGCCTTCCATACCGGGACGGCCCTTCGGGCGCGACGGCCCGGCCGGTCGCCGGGAGGTCATGCCGCAGCTTCATGGCCCATACGTAGATTTCCCGATGTTTTGCCCGCCGGATGTCCCTACTGTCGGGCCCATCCGAAGCCTTCCGAGCAAGGTGGGTTCATGCGCGCGCTGACCGTCCTCCTGTCCGGACTCCTGCTGGCCACCACCCTCCAAGCTCCCGCCGTCGCCGCCGTCGCGGGAAAGGACGTCGCGGCAAAGAAGCCGGGTCCCGTCGTCCCCGACGTCGTCTACCAGCGGGCCGACTTCGCCACCGGCACCGGCGAGGGCACGTCCGCCGGTGACGGGCTGTCGTTCGCCTCGGCCGCCGGCACCGCCTCCTACACCGACGCCCTGGGCACCAAGACCTGGGAGTACGCCCGCTGGACCGGCCCCGAGCGCACGGTCGGCTTCCCGGCCACCCAGCTGATCGCCTCCTGGACCGCCGACGTGCCCCAGGGAAGCTGGCTGCAGGTCGAGGCGAGGGCCAAGAACACCGCCGGGCTGAGCAAGTGGTACGTCCTCGGCCGCTGGTCCTACGCGGAGGGCGACATCCTGCGCACCTCCGTGGCCGGCCAGGGCGACGCGGACGGGTCCGTCGCCGTGGACACGCTGGTGGCGGCGTCCGGGCGGCAGCTGTCGGCGTACCAGCTGCGCCTGACCCTCTACCGCAGGCCGGGCTCGGCCGTGACGCCCCGGGTGCGCACGTTCGGCGCGATGGCCTCGAACGTGCCCGAGCGCAAGACCGTCCCGGTCAGCCCCGGCGGCGGGGCGTGGGGCGTCGAGCTGAACGTCCCGCGCCGCTCCCAGAACGTGCACGCGGGCCACTACCCCGAATGGGACGGCGGCGGCGAGGCGTGGTGCAGCCCGACCTCGACCACGATGGTGCTCGGCTACTGGGACAAGTGGCCGAGCGCGCAGGACACCTCCTGGGTGGACCCCTCCGACCCGAACCCCGAGGTGGACCACGCGGCCCGCTACACCTACGACCACGCCTACCAGGGCGCCGGCAACTGGCCGTTCAACACCGCCTACGCCGGCCGGTACGGCCTGGACGGCTTCGTCACCCGCCTGCGCACCCTGACCGAGCTGGAGCGGCTGATCAAGGCGGGCATCCCGGTGATCACCTCGCAGTCGTTCAAGAAGGGCGAGCTGCCCGGCGCCGGTTACGGCACCGACGGCCACCTCATGGTGATCGTCGGCTTCACCGCGACGGGCGACGTGATCGCCAACGACCCGGCCTCCGCCGGCAACGACGCCGTCCGCCACGTCTATCAGCGCGCCGACTTCGAGAACGTGTGGCTGCGCAGTTCGAGCAGCGGCGGCGTCGTCTACGTCATCCGCCCGCCCGGCCACGCCCTGCCCGCCACGACGCCGGGGCTGCCCGCCAACTGGTGATCAGTCCAGGACCGGGTAGTTGGCGCGGAACACGCCCTGCGGGTCGCGCGACCGCTTGATCTCGCGCAGCCGGGCGAGCGCCGGCTCGGGGAACGCCTGAGCCGCCCGCTCGCCCGGCGACAGGAACGTGTACGGCTTGCGCCCGCTGACCCGGTCGCCCAGGGCGGCGACGACCGCGTCCTGCTTGGCCCGTACGGCCTGGCCGAGCTCGGGGCTGATGCCGGCCCCGAGCAGGTAGAGCAGGTACGGCTCGGCCAGCGCGCCCCCGGCGCCGCCCCCCGGCCGGGCCAGCGCGCCGCCCAGGTGCCTGACCTGCATGGCGACCAGCGGCCCGACCGGCTCGGCCAGCAGGATCTCGACGGCGCCGGCGTCCAGCCCGGTCAGCAGCTCGGTACGGGCCACCGCGGGCGCCGGGTCGGTCGGCTCGGCGGTGATCGCGCCGAGGTCGGCCGTGGCCATGGCGGCCCGCGAGTCGCTCAGCACGCCGTCGATCTTGGCGAGCCGGCCCAGCAGACCCTCGGCCTCGGCCGCCGCGCCCAGATAGGCCAGGTCCACGGTCACCACCGGGGGCGCCTTGGGGAACTGCACCCGGTTCACCCACAACGACAGCTCGGGCGGCGCGTCGGCGGTCAGCTCGCGGAAGGCCGCGAACACCTCGGCCTCCTTTGCGCCGGGCCACATGAGGCGGCCGCCGTACAGGGCGCGCTCGGCGTACAGGTCGAACTCGACGGCGGTCACCAGCGCGAAGTCGCCGCCGCCGCCGCGCAGCGCCCAGAACAGGTCGCGGTCGCTCTCCTCGGTCACCCGCGCGGGCCCGCCCTCGGCGTCCACGACGTCGAAGGCGCGCACGCTGTCGGCCGCCCAGCCGTACCTGCGGCCGAACCAGCTCAGGCCGCCGCCGAGGGTGTAGCCGGTGACGGTGACCGCGGGGTTGCTGCCGGCGAGCCCGGTCAGGCCGTGCCTGCCCGCCTCGGTCTGCACCGCGCCCCAGGTCACGCCGGCGCCGACGCGGGCGCGCCGCTCGCCCGGATGGATCTCCAGCTCGTCCAGCCGGTGGGTGCGCAGCAGGATCACGCCGTCGGCGGTGCCGCTCGCGCCGTGGCCGCGCGGCTGTGCGGAGACGGTCAGCCCCTCCTCGCGGGCATGGCGGACCAGGGCGGCCACGTCGTCCGCGTCGGCCGCCTCGACCACGGCGGCCACCGGCTGGGCCACGGTCAGGTTCCACGCCTTGGCCGCCGCCTCGAAACCCTCGTCGCCGGGCAGCCAGACGCGTCCCTCGACCGCGGTGCGCAGCTTGTCGTACGTCATCGTCCACTCCTTCATGAAGACTCACCCCCTTGACGACGCGGGCCCGGGAAAGGTGACCGCCCACCGAAAAAAGGACGATCGCCCTGGCGCACTCGTACGCCGGGACCCCTCACCATGTCCGGACGGGCTTAGGATGCCGCCATGGTCGCCCCCCGTCGTCGCCCAGCCGCCTGTATGACGACCCGGCGCGACGAAAGGTGACCGATGAACGCGCAAGCCGACCTGGCCGGCCACTTCGACCTGGCCAGGAGCCACCTGCGGGCGGTGGCGTACCGCATGCTCGGCTCGGCCGACGAGGCCGACGACGCCGTCCAGGAGACCTGGCTGCGGGCCGCCCGCGCCGGCACGGGCGGGGTCGCGAACGTGCCCGGCTGGCTGACCACGATCGTCGGCCGGGTCTGCCTCGACATGCTGCGCGCCCACGGGCGCAGGGACGAGCAGCTCGTCGAGGGCGAGCGGTTCGACCAGGTGAGCGTCCATGACGGCGATCCGGCCGACGCGGCGGTGCTGGCCGACTCGGTCGGGCTCGCCCTGCTGGTCGTCCTCGACACGCTGAGCCCCGCCGAGCGGGTCGCGTTCGTGCTGCACGACCTGTTCGCGGTGCCGTTCGGGGAGATCGCGCAGATCGTCGCGCGCTCCCCCGCCACGGCCAAGAAGCTGGCCAGCCGGGCGCGGCAGCGGGTGCACGGCACGCCCGTCCTGCCCGCCGCCGACCACGCCAGGCAGCGCAGGCTCGTGGCCGCCTTCCTCGCCGCGGCCCGCGCCGGCGACCTGAACGCCCTGCTCGCGGTGCTCGACCCCGACGTGCTGCACCGGTCGGACGTGCCGGGGTCGGGCGGCGAGCGGCGCGGCGCCCGACCGGTGGCCCAGGGGACGCTCACCGACTCCGGCCGCGCGCGCTTCGCCGATCTCGTGCTCATCGACGGCACGCCGGGCATCGGCGTCCTGCGCGGCGGCCGGCTGTTCCTGGTGCTGCGCGTCACGACGGACGGCGAGCGCATCACCGGGATCGACATCGTCTCCGACCCCGCCCGCCTCGCCGCCCTCGACCTCGCCCTCGCCCCCGAGCCCGACCTCGACCTCGACCTCGACCCTGCCCCGGACGGCGGCGTGCCGGCGCCCTGATCCGTCAGGCCAGCCGCGGCACGAGCCGCAGCGCGTTGCGCGCGTACACCTGCTCCAGGACGTCGTCGGGCAGGTCGAGCCCGGAGATCGTCCACCGGCCCATCAGCGGCGGGTCGTCGAGGGAGTGCGCGAACGCCTCGTCGTCGGTCTCCATGAACCGGAAGTGGATCCGGTAGACGTCCGGGTGCGGCGGGATCTCGTCGGTGCCGAACAACACCCGGCCGGGGTGGCGGAGCATGAGCGCCCGCGTGGCGCGCGGCTGGCGTCCCAGCTCGGCGACGCGCGCCGCGATGTCGATGTGGAAGTTCGGGTACGCGTCCAGCATCCGGCCGGCGAACCCCAGGTTCTCCGGCCAGCACCCGGCGTGCACCCCGATCACGGTCGTGGCCGGATGCCGGGCGACCATCGACTCCATGGCCTCCATGAGCCGCTCGAACGGCGGGAACCGCGGCCCGGAGAAGTTCCAGTCGGGCCGGGCGGCCAGCAGTTCGAGGCGTTCGTTGCGCTCGTCCATGGGCTCGAAGAAGGCGACCGGGTCGGCGGTGTGCAGGGCGATCGGGACGCCCGCCTCCCCCACGGCGGCCCACAGCGGGTCCAGCCGGGGGTCGTCGAGCATGACCAGCTCGCCCCGGTGGTCGCGCACCCGCAGCCCGACGTCCTTCCACACCTTCAGCCCGGCCGCGCCCTCGGCGACCGACCGGCGCAGCTGGGCGGCCAGCCGCTCGCCGAAGCCGGGCGTTCCGGTCTCGGACCAGTCGACGTGGCAGAACGTGGCGAACCGGCCCGGATGGGCGGCGTCGTAGCGTTCGACGTTCTCGGCCAGCTCCCGGCCCCAGCGGCCGTCGAGGTTGACCATGCCGCGCAGGTTGAGCTCGTCCATCATGCCGATCAGGGCGGGGACGTCCTCGACCATCCAGCCGTCGTCCTCGGTCAGCCAGCGGCCGAGGTGGATGTGGGCGTCCACGACGGGCAGCCGGGCCCGCTCGACCTCGTGGACGGCCACCCGGAGCTGCGACACCGGACGGTAGCGGGACAACGGCAGCCCGGCGTCGGGCAGGGTCACTTCCTGATGCCTTCGGGCAGCAGCTCGCCGTGGGCCTCGATGAGGGCGTCCACGAGCTCGCGGACCTTGCGGACCGGAAGGGTGGCGGCGGTGTTGGGGTCGAGCAGCGCCGCCTGGTAGACGTGGTCGCGCCGCCCTTCCAGGGCCGCCTTGACGGTCAGCTCGCCGACGCTGAGGAAGGCCCGGTTGAGGGCGGCGACCTGGGCGGGCAGCTCGCCGACGGGCACCGGCTGCACGCCGGACCGGTCGACGTGGCAGGGCACCTCGACGGTGGCCTCCGGCGGCAGGTTGGAGATCAGGCCGCCGTTGCGCACGTTGCCGTGGATCAGCCTGCGGGTGCCGGTCTCCATCGAGTGGATGGCCAGCGAGGCCAGCTCGTCGCCGCGTTCGATCGGCACGCCCCGCCCGGCCTCCAGCGAGCTCTTGTACTCCTCGTACTCCTCGTAGCCCTCGGCCAGCCACTCCAGGTAGACGTTGATCGGGATGCGGTACCGCTCGACCTCCTCGGCGTGCGGCAGGAACCACGGCAGGTACTCCGAGCCGTGCTCGGAGGACTCGGTCGGGAAGTAGCCGAAGTTGCGGTAGACCTCCACGCGCACCCGCCGCCGCAGCTCGGGGTCCTGGTCGATCAGCTCGTCGAGCCGCCGGTACAGGTTCTCCCCGTCGCGCTCGAAGCGCAGCACGAACGCCTGGTGGTTGACGCCCGCGGTGAGGAAGGAGATCTCCTCCTCCGGCACGCCGACCATGGCGGCCAGCGTGCTCTGGGTGTCGCGGGCGGCGTGGCAGACGCCCACGACGTTCTTGAACGGGGTGCCGGCGTAGACCGACCAGGGGATCATCGACATCGGGTTGGTGTAGCTGAACAGCACCGAGTCGGGGGCGAGCTCGGCCAGGTCCTCGCCGATGCCGACCATGACGGGGATCGTGCGCAGGGCGCGGAAGATGCCGCCGATGCCCAGGGTGTCGCCGATCGTCTGGCGCACGCCGTACGCGGCGGGGATCTCCAGGTCGCGCCTGACCGCCTCCAGGCCGCCCACCGCGATCTCGTTGATCACGTAGTCGGCGCCCTCGACGGCGGGCCGACGGTCGGCGTACGCCTCGATCCTGGCGCCGATGCCCAGCTCGGCGACCATCCAGCGGGCCATCGCCGCGGCGGTGTCGAGCCGGGCCCGGTCGATGTCGTGGAGCACGATCGTGGACTCCGACAGTTCCGGAAATGTCAGGATGTCGGAGAGAAGGTTCTTGGCGAACGTGATGCTGCCGGCGCCCACCAGGACGATGCGGGCCATGGGTTACCTCGATTCCGGGGTCAGCAGGGCTTTGACGGGGGTGGCCTGGCCGTTCATCAGCCGGGTGAAGATCTCGGCGCCCTCTTCGAGGGGGAAGGTCCGGACCCAGCTCAGGTCCCAGCGGGTGACCAGGTCGACGGCCGCGGCGAAGTCGGCCGCGTCGTAGGCGAACGAGCCCAGCACCCGCTTCTCGCCGCGCACCAGGTCGGCGGCGTCGTAGCCGGCCACGTGGTCGGCCAGGCCGAGCCAGACGGCCACGCCGCCGGGGCGCAGCCGGGACAGGGACTGCTCGTGGGTGGAGGCGGCGCCGACCGCGTCGAAGATCACGTCGTACTCGCCGGTCAGCTCGGCGCCCGCCGCCACGCCGCCGAGCCCGGCGGCGACGGCCAGCCGCTCGGGCGAGCGGTCGGCCACGTCCACGCCGGCCGCGCCGCCGGACAGGGCGGTCAGCAGGCAGGTCAGGCCGATGGCCCCGGCCCCGATCACGCCCACGCGCGCCCCGGCCGGCCGCCCGGCCAGCCCCCAGGCGTGCACGGCGTTCGCGGCCGGCTCCACCACCCCCGCGGCGGTCCAGCCGAGCCCCTCGGGCAGCGGCACCACGGCCGCGGCCGGCACCGCGACGCGCTCGGCGAAGGCGCCCGGCCGGTGCACGCCGATGATCTGCCGCTTCCTGCACACGTTGGGCCGGCCGAGCAGGCACACGTCGCACCCGCCGCACGACAGGATCGGGTTGACCGCCACCGGCCGCCCGTCGTGGGTGCGCCCGGCGAACTCGTGCCCCATGACCAGCGGCGGCACCCGGAACCCGGGGGTCCGCACGCCGTGCAGCTCACTGCCGCAGATGCCGGCGGCGACCACGTGCACCAGCACCTCGTCCGGCCCGGCCACGGGCTCGGGCACGTCCCGCTGCTCCACGACGCCGGGGGCGGTGAAGACGAGAGCCCTCACGAGGGCCGGCCGGCGGTCGAATGCGCGCGTTCCATGAGATCCCCGTCCTATTCCGTCATAAGGAATGCTATTCCGAACTGGCGCTAGGAGACCATTGAGGCGAAGAGCGTGTCAAGAGGCGGGGGCGAACTCCCCCGGACCGCAGGCGGCATCGCCGCACCCGGCAACGCAGGAGCGGCCGGGTCGGGGACGTCACCCCACCCCGGCCATCCTGTTCCGAATGACGGAAAGACGGTTTGACAGGCAGAATCAGCGCAGCAGTACGGGCACCGCCAGCGGCCCCTCGGTGATGATCGACGCCGTGTAGGCGATCTCCTCGGGGCGGACCGCCAGGCGAAGCCCAGGGAACCTGCCGAACAGCGAGGACAGCGCGATCCTGGCCTCCAGCCGGGCCAGCGGCGCCCCCAGGCAGAAGTGCGGGCCCCGGCCGAAGCCCAGGTGCCCCTCCTTGGCCTTGCCCAGGTCGAAGCGGCCGGCGTCCGGGCCGTAGCGGGCCGGGTCGGTGCCCGCGCCGGTGAGCCCGACGACGATGGGCCGGCCCGCCGGGATGGTCGTGCCGGCGACCGTGACGTCCTTGAGCGCGTAGCGGAAGACCAGGCCGACGACCGAGTTGCGGCTGCGCAGCGCCTCCTCGACCACCTGCTCCCACGCGTCCTCCGTACGGGCGCGGTCGAGCTGGGCGGGGTCGGCGCACAGGGCCACGACCGCCTTGGCGATCAGGTGCACGGTCGTCTCGTGGCCGGCGACGAGCACGACCCACAGGATCCACAGCAGCTCGTTGTCGGACAGGCGGCCGCCGTCGTCCTCGTTCGCGCGGATCAGACCGGTGGTCAGGTCGTCGGCCGGCTCGCGGCGGCGGCGCGCGATGAAGGCCGCCAGGTAGCCGAGCAGCGCCCCGGCCGCCGCGTTGACCTCGTCGGGGGCGGCGGCGTGCGACAACATCACCCCGGTCCACTCGCGGATCTGCGCCCGCTCCTCCTGCGGGACGCCGAACAGCTCGCAGATCACGGCGACCGGCAGCGGCTCGCTGAAGGCGGACACGAGATCGACCTCGCCGTCCCGCCCGGCCAGGCGGTCGAGCAGCTCGTCGGTCATCTCCTGGACGCGCGGCGCCAGCGCGGCCACCCGGGCCGGCGTGAAGGCGCGGTTGATCAGGCTGCGCAGCCGCCGGTGGTCGGCGCCGTCCTTGGTCAGCAGGTGGTCGCCCTCGATGACCTGGCGCAGCGGCCAGTCGGCGGGGACGGTGCCGTCATGAAGGCCGGTGAAGTTCCTGGCGTCCTTGCTGTAGAGCGCCTCGTCGTTGGCCAGCACCTCGTCCGTCGCCTCGTAGGAGGTCACCAGCCAGCCGTTCACCCCCCCGGGCAGCAGGACGGGCAGGACCGGGCCGTGCTCGTCCCGCAGGCGGCGGATCGTCTCGGACGTCCGCTCGCCGGGAACCGGGAACGGAAGTGGCGCGGTGTCCAATGCAGCCTCCCATGTACGGATGTCTCCCTACTCTCCGTGGTAACGCCGATGGATCCAAGGGGTGAGGTTGTCACCGCCAGGCAGGCAACATCTGCCTCCTCCGCCACGTCGGAGCCCCAGGATCGGCGGTCTCACACGTTCGGCAGCCCCTCCCCCTCGGGTTCGAGCGCGTACGCGATCCCGGCGTCGACCTCGCCGTCGTACCCGGCGCTGAACGCCGACCCGTACGCGTCGTCGCCCAGGGCCTCGCGCGCCTGCCGCTCGCACTCCTGCCGGGCCGCCACCCAGGCCGGGACGCTGGCCTGCGCCTGCCCGTGGCTGCTCCAGATCCGCTGCGCCAGCCCCAGCAGCCGGGCCGCCCGCTCCGGCCGGCCCGCGGCCCCCGCGCCGAGCGCCAGCAGGTCGACGGTCAGCCCGATGCCGAAGTCGTCGTGCAGCCGGCGCTTGGTGCGCAGCGCCGCCTGCCCGTAGGCGACGGCCGCGGCCACCTGCCCGCGGGCCAGTTCGGCCTGGCCGCGCAGCAGGTCGCCGTGGGAGCGCATCGCCTGCTCGCCCTGCTGGTCGCACAGGGCGCGCAGATCCTCCAGCACCGAGATCGCCTCCTCGATCCGGCCGGCGACGGTGTGCGTGACCGCCCGGCACATCAGCGCCAGCAGCCCCGCGATCGTCAGCTCGTCGCCGCTCCAGCGCATCGCGTACGCCGGCTCCGACTCCGCCATGGCCTGCTCCAGGTCGCCGCGGATCACCCCGGCCGCCGAGCGCAGCGCCTTGACGCACAGCGCGGCGAAGGCGTCGTCGTCGGCCGCGGCGGCCTCGCACTCCTCGGCCCGCGCCTCGACGGCGGCGCCGTCCCCCTGGGTGGCGGCGAGCAGGCCGTCGGCCCACAGGGCGCGGGCGCGGACCGGGCCGGGGGCCGGGTCGAGCGCCAGGGCCTGGCCCAGGTAGTGGCGGCCCTCCTTGGCGTAGCCGCAGCCGTACCAGAAGAAGGCCAGCGTGCCGGCCAGGTCGAGGGCGGCCCCGCCGTCCCGCTCGCCGAGCGCGGTCTCCAGCGCGGCGCGCAGGTTGTCGTGCTCGCCGACCATCCGGTCGTACCAGGCGGGCTGGCCGGCGCCGAGCCAGCCGGCCGCGCCGCGCACGGCCAGGTCCTGGTAGTGGGCACGATGCCGGCGGCGCAGCTCCTCCTCCTCGCCGAGGCCGCGCAGCCAGCCCGCGCCGTACTCGCGCAGCGTGTCGAGCATGCGGTAGCGCTCGCCGGAGCCGGTCGGCAGCCAGGTCAGGATCGACTCGTCGGCCAGGGCGTCGAGCAGCAGCCCGATGTCGGCCTCGGGCAGCCGCTCGTCGGCGCACACCCGGCGCGCCGCCTCGGCGTCGAAGTCGCCGGCGAACACCGACACCCGCGCCCACAGCAGCCGCTCGGCGGGCTCGCACAGCTCGTGGCTCCACCCGACGGCGGTACGCAGCGCCTGGTGCCAGGGCGGGTCGGCCTCCTGGGTGAGCGCGAGGTCGTCCTCCAGCGTGGCGAAGCGGTCCTCCAGCCGGTCGGCCAGATGGCCCAGGGGCAGGTCGCGCAGCCGGGCCGCGGCCAGCTCGATCGCCAGCGGGATGCCTTCGAGCCTGCGGCACAGCCGGACGACGTCGTCGCGGTTGGTGTCGGTGATCTCGAAGGACGGCATCGTCTCCGCGGCACGCTCGACGAGCAGGGTCACGGCGTCGTGGCCGAGCGGCGCGGTGGCGCCCGCGGCCGGCACCGGCAGCGGGTCGACCACGATCACCAGCTCGGGGTCCACCTCCAGCGGACGGCGGCTGGTGGCCAGGACGTGCAGCCCGGGAACCGCCGCGAGCAGCCCCTCGACGGTCGCCGCGCAGGCGCCGACCAGGTGCTCGCAGGTGTCCAGCACGAGCAGCAGCTCGCGCCCGAACAGGTGCTCGGCCAGCACCTCGGACATCGGCCTGGTGGTCTGGTCGGTGAGCCGGAGCGCCTCGGCGATGGCGTGCGGCAGCAGGGTCCCGTCGTCCAGCGGCGACAGCTCGACCAGCCAGCACCCGCCGGCGAAGTCGGGCCGCAGGTCGGCGGCGGCACGCAGGGCCAGGCGGCTCTTGCCGACGCCGCCCACCCCGGTCAGGGTCACCAGCCGCGAACGCCGGCACGCCCTGCGCACCTGCTCCAGCTCCGCGCCGCGGCCGATCAGGCTCGTGAGTTCCGCTGGAAGGTTGCCCGCCTGCCACTTACCTGCCATCGTGATCGCCACCTATCGGATGAAGTTGTGACAGCAGCTTGCCGGAACCTGATGCACTGCGTGACTAAAAGTGAGAAAGTAGCTACTCACCCTGTTCGCCGCGTCCGGAAAGAAGAAGCCGATAACCGGAGACACACCATGCGTTCACAGCGAGGCTGGTTCCTGCTGTTCCTGCTGGTCGAAGGGGTTGTCGCGCTCTATGTCACCTTCGGGCGCGCCGGTTTCGACCCTCTGACGGGCCTGCTCGTCCTCGCTCCCGCGGCCGGTCTGACGTCCGTGGCCTACCGGTTCCAGTGCGACCAGGAGCGCGAGTTGTCCCGGGTGCGCCAGATCGCCGAGCTGGCCCAGCAGGCGATCGTCCGGCCGCTGCCGCCCCGGCTCGGCGGCATGAGCCTGGCCGTCCACACGCGTTCGGCCACCGACCAGGCGCTGATCGGCGGCGACCTGCACGACGCGCTGGTCGCGCCCTCGGGGGCGCGGCTGATCGTCGGCGACGTCAAGGGCAAGGGCATGGAGGCCGTCCGCCTGAGCGCCGTCGTGCTGGCCTCCTTCCGGCGGCACGCGCCCGACGCGCCCGACCTGGTGGCGCTGGCCGCGGCGCTCGACGCCGACCTCGTCCCGCACCTGGGCGAGGAGGACTTCGTGACCGTCCTGCTGGCCGAGTTCGTGCCCGGCGAGGTGCGGCTGGTCAACTGCGGCCATCCGGCTCCGCTGCGCATCGGCCACCGCCTGGAGGCGCTGGAGCCGCCCGAGCCCTCGCCGCCGCTCGGCCTGGGCCCCGAGCCGCGGATGCGGCGCGCCGGTCTCGGCCTGTCCCAGCGGCTGCTGCTCTACACCGACGGCCTGAGCGAGGCCAGGGACGCCGACGGCGTGGATTTCCCGCTCGACCAGCACGTCCGGCACGCCCTGGCGGCGCCCGGCCTCGACCACGCGCTGCCCAACCTGCTCGACCTGCTGGACGAGCACGCCGGCGACCTGCGCGACGACCTGACGCTGGTGCTGGTGCAGCCGGTGCCCGCGCCGGACCCCGCCGAGCGCGCGGCCGGTCCCGCGCCGGACGGCCCGGCCGCCACCGTCCTTCCGGCCGACTCCCGCAAGGACGGCTTCTGAGGGAGGACCGCACCGGGTGCCGCCGAGAGCCGACCCCCTAAGGTGGGGACGTTCGTTGGCGGCGTCCCCGAGAGGAAGTTCCGGTGAGCGGTACCGGTGGGCTTGCCATACCCGAGGCGATCGAGAGCGCGGGCCGTACCGGGCCGCCTTCGACCGGCCTGGCGCGATGGTTGCTGCGGCACCAGGTCCAGCCGGTCGGCCCCGAGTCGGCCGAGGGCCATGGCGAGCCGCAGCCCTGGTGGAAGGTCATGTGCCTGACCGGCGTCGACTACTTCTCCACCCTGGCCTACCTGCCCGGCATCGCCGCGCTCGCGGCCGGCGCTTTGTCGCCGCTGGCCACGCTGCTCATCGTGGCGCTGACGCTGCTGGGCATGCTGCCGATGTACCGGCGGGTGGCCAAGGAGAGCCCGCACGGGCAGGGGTCGGTCGCCATGCTCGAACGCCTGCTGCCGTTCTGGCGGGGCAAGCTGTTCGTGCTGGTCCTGCTGGGGTTCGTGGCCACGTCGTGGATCATCACGATCACGCTGTCGGCCGCCGACGCCTCGGTGCACATCCTGGAGAACCCGTACTTCCCGAGCTTCCTGCACGGGCACGCGGTGATCATCACCGTGGTGCTGCTGGTGGTGCTCGGCGGGGTGTTCCTGATGGGCTTCACCGAGGCGGTCGGCGTCGCGATCCCGCTGGTCGCGCTGTTCCTGCTGCTCAACGCGGTCGTCGTCGCCGTCGGGTTCGCCGACATGGCGGCCGAGCCGGAGTCCCTGTCGCGCTGGACGGACGCGCTGCTGAGCGGGCGCGGCGGCGTCACCGGGCTGCTCGGCCCGGCGGTGCTGGCCTTCCCGCTGCTGGTGCTGGGCCTGTCCGGGTTCGAGACGGGCGTCAGCATGATGCCGCTCGTGGCCGCCCAGGGCGACGACCCCGAGCAGCGGCTGCGCTCGCGTATCGGCAACACCCGCAAGCTGCTGACCGTGGCCGCGCTCATCATGAGCGTCTACCTGATCGCCACCAGCTTCGTCACGACCGTGCTCATCCCGGCCGAGCAGTTCGCGCCGGGCGGGCAGGCCAACGGCAGGGCGCTGGCGTACCTGGCGCACGAACGGCTCGGCGAGGGCTTCGGCACGGTCTACGACGTCAGCACCATCCTCATACTCTGGTTCGCCGGCGCCTCGGCCATGGCGGGCCTGATCAACATCGTGCCGCGCTACCTGCCCTCGTACGGCATGGCGCCCGAGTGGGGCAAGGCCGTCCGGCCCGTCGTGCTGGTTTACACGGCCATCTGCGTGCTGCTCACCCTGGCCTTCAACGCCGACGTCGACGCCCAGGCCGGCGCGTACGCCACCGGCATCCTGGCCATGATGGTCTCCGGCGCGGTGGCGGTGACCATCTCGGCCGTCCGCCACCGCCAGACCCCGGCCGTCGTGGGCTTCGCCGTGCTGACCCTGGTGCTGGTCTACGCGCTGGTGGAGAACATCAGGGAGAAGCCCGACGGCATCACCATCTCGGCGTTCTTCATCCTCGGCATCGTCGCGATCTCGCTGATCTCGCGGGTGTCGCGCACGACCGAGCTGCGGGCCGACCGGATCGAGTTCGACGAGGCGGCGCGCCGGTTCGTCACCGACTCGCTGAACCACGACGGCGCGCTCAACATCATCGCCAACCGGCGCGGCCCCGGCGACGCGGCCGAGTACCTGGCCAAGGAGAGCGAGCAGCGGTCCATGAACCCGGTGCCGGGCCGGGCCGACGTGCTGTTCCTGGAGATCGACGTCATCGACCCGTCCAGCTTCAGCGACGTGCTGCGGGTGCACGGCGTCGAGGTCGACGGCCACCGCGTGCTGCGCGCGGAGAGCCCGGCCGCGCCCAACGCCATCGCGGCCGTCCTGCTGGCGCTGCGTGACGGCACCGGGGTGCGCCCCCACTGCTACTTCGAGTGGGCCGAGGGCTCGCCGATGGTCCACCTGCTGCGTTACCTCATCCTGGGCCGCGGCGACACCGCGCCGGTCGTCCGCGAGATCATCCGCAAGGTCGAGCCCGACCCGCAGCGGCGGCCCGGCATCCACGTCGGCGGCTGATCGGCCGGGGCCGGTTCGGGGCCGGTTCGGGGCCGCGTCAGGGCCAGCGGGTGCGCAGCCAGGCGAGGGTGGCGCGGCGGGAGCGTTCGCGCCGGTCGCGCAGCGCCGGCGGCGCGGGCGCGGCGGCCGAGCGCGTCCAGTAGCCGAGGAGGGCGACCAGGAGGGCGTCCACCTGCTCGGCGGGCGCCCGGCGGCCGAGCGGGTGCGTGGTGAGCAGGTGCTCGGGGTCGCGCGGCCCGAGGTCCGACTGCAGCAGCAGGCAGACCAGGTCGGCCCAGGCCGGGCCGGTGCAGGCGCGCCCCCAGTCCACCAGGCGGGCGGTCCCGTCGCGGTCGATGAGGATGTTGTCGAACCGCGGGTCGAAGTGCAGCAGCGTGCCGCCGGTGACCAGGGCGGTCCAGCGGCGTTCGACCGCGGCCAGGCGGGGCAGGCGGGCGCGTTCCCAGGCACCGGCGCGGGCGGGGTCGAGGCTGTTCCACAGCTCGCAGCGTCCCGACATGCGCCCGGCCAGCGTGGGCAGGCCCGCCAGCGGGGACGGGGTCAGCTCGCGGGCGCACGCGGTGAGCAGGGCGAGCGCGGCGGCCAGCTCGTCGTCGTGCCAGGGCTCGTGCGGGATCCGGCCGGGCGCGACCCGCGAGCAGAGCAGCACCCACCCCGCCGCCTCGCAGGAGAACAGGAACCGGGGAGCGGGCACGCCCGGCGGCAGGGCCGCGCCCACCCCGGCCTCCGCCCGGTAGTCGGCCGCGTACGGCGAACCGGCGGGCACGGCCTTGACGAACACCCGGCCGCCGCCGGTCAGCGTGAGCACGCCGCGCACGCCGCCGGTGAATCCGCCGTGCCGCTCCGCGAAGCCGGCCGCCGCCCCGCCGAGCCGCCGCTCGACCTCCCGGACGAGAGCGCCGGGCAGGTCGTCCCAGCCGTGCGGTCCGGTCCCGGGGCCGGGCTGGTCGTCCCATCCGTGCGGTCCGGGCCGGGGGCCGGGCGGGTCGTGCTGTTCAGGTGGTGTCATCCGGTTGCCGGGCCTCCTGGAGGTCGGGCTGGGCGGCGTCGCGGTCGAGGCCCAGCAGGGCGAGGCGGAAGCGGGCACAGCGTGCTTCGAGCTCGCGCTCGTCGTCGAGGATCCACTGTTCGATCATGGTCATCCAGTGAACACACCGGCCGCCGGGGGACGGCCGACTTGGCGCAGTCTTTTCACTGGAGCAACTCGACCGTGCCGCGCTCGCCGTCCACGCGGACGCGGTCGCCGTCGCGCAGCCGCATGGTGGCGTTGCCGGTGCCGACCACGGCCGGGATGCCCAGCTCGCGGGCCACGATCGAGGCGTGCGACAGCGGGGCGCCCATGTCGGTGACGACGGCGGCGGCGCGCGGGAACATGGGCGTCCAGCCGACGTTCGTCAGGGTCGTCACCAGGATCTCGCCGGCCCCCAGCCGGTCGCCGTCCTCCGGGCCGGCGATGACCCTGACCACGCCCTCGACCACGCCCGGCGCGCCGGGGAACCCGGTCACGGTGTCGCTGACCGGGACGTCGAAGCCGCGGGCGTCGTAGACGTCGGCCCGGCGGCGCGGGTCGGCGGCCCACCGGACGGGATCGAATCGGCCGACGATCACCGTCGGGTACGGCGGCAGCGCGGCGTACCGGTCGTGCGTCGCCCGCCGGACCGGGACCCGGGCGAGGGCCGAGGCGTCGCCGCGCAGCACGTCGAGGATCTCCTCCAGGTAGAGGTGGAACAGGTCGTCGCCGTGCCCGGTCAGCTCCCCGGCGCGCACCACGAACGCGCGCAGCACCCAGAAGGCCCGCATGTTCTCCGAGCGGGCGTTCTCCCGGTCGCGGACGACGGCGTTCCACCGCCGTACCCGGGCGCGCATCCGGGCCTCCTTGCGGGGGTGGCGGGCGGCGAACCGGGCCCACGCCTCCCGCCTGGCCTTCTCCTGCCGGGCCAGCAGCGCCTCGGTGTCGGCCCGCAGGTCGCGCAGGCCGGCGAGCTGGGCGTCGATCCAGGCCGGGTCCTCGCCGGGCCTGGGCCTTGAGACCTCGAACTCGTGGGGGCCGCGGTGCCCGTAGGCCAGCGCGAACTCCTCCCTGCTGATCTCGCCCCTGGCCAGCCTGCCCAGGCCCAGGACGGGCCCGAGGCTGGCCAGCTCGCCGTCGGCGTTGACGCCGGTGAGCATGGCCTCGGCGTCCACCTCGCCCATCAGCCTGCGCAGCCGGTCGCGGGTCCAGACCAGCGTGGCGCCGCCCTGGCGGCCGGCGGCCTCCAGCATGCGGCTGGAGGTGACCATGTGCGGCTCGATCTCGGACGCCCACAGGTCGGCCAGCTCGGGACCGGAGGACGTGGCGGCCACGCGTTCGCGCAGTTCCTCGCAGCGCTGCCGGGAGGTGGCGAGGAAGGCCGGCATGTCCTTGAGGTTCCGGCGCACCCGGCGCTGGAGGTCGACGGCCATCGGCAGGACGCGCCGGACGATCTCCCAGCGGGACAGCCGCACCGGGGGCACCTCCAGGCCGGTCGGCAGCCTGCCGAAGATCTGCTCGACCGCGCCCAGCCTGCTCCGCATGCCGAGGGCGGCGGCTATGGAGTGGACGACGCTGAGGTTCATGTAGAAGCGGCCGCCGATGTTGCCCACCAGGTCGAAGCCGGGCAGCGCCGAGGCCGACATGGCCTCGTGGATGAAGATCCGGACGAACGACCAGGTCGCCGGCGTCATCACGTCGGGGATGGCCTCGCCCAGGTTGCCGGCGGTCCACAGGTAGTCGCCCTTGAGGCTGTCGTTCCACTCCTCGACCTGCGGCTTCAGGCCGGTGATCGGGCGGGCCTGGAGGATCGCGAACGTGCCGTCGCGCCTGGCCCACTCGACGTCCATGGGCATGCCGTACAGGGCCTGGACGCGTTCGCCGAGCGCGGCCAGCTCCACCGCCTGCGCCGGGTCGAGCACGGGAGCGCGGCGCAGCTCCTCGGGCACCGGCTCCTCGCGGGTGCCGCTCGCGGTACGCACGGTCATGACGGTCTTGTCGGCGACCCGCGAGCCGGTGACCCGGCCGCCGGACAGGGTGATCGTGTCCGGCGTGACCTGCCCGCCGACGACGGCCTCGCCGAGCCCCCAGGACGCGTTGACCACGATCTCGTCGCGCGCGCCGGTGACCGGGTCGGCGGTGAACATGATCCCGGCCGCGTCGGCGTCCACCAGCTCCTGGACGACCACCGCCAGGGCCACGTCGTCGTGCGGGACGCCGTTGCGCTCGCGGTAGGCGACGGCGCGCGGGTTCCACAGCGAGGCCCAGCAGCGGCGGACCGCCTCCAGCAGGCCGTCGGCCCTGACGTTGAGGAAGGTGTCCTGCTGCCCGGCGAACGACAGGTCGGGCAGGTCCTCGGCGGTGGCCGAGGAGCGCACGGCCACCGCGACGTCGTCGCCGAGCGCGGCGTGCGCGGCCCGGATCGCCTCGGCGAGGGCGGACGGGATCTCGTGCCCGGCGAACAGCGCGCCGGGGTCGTCGCTGAAGGCGATCTCGTCGCCGAACGCCGCCACGAACGACCGGTACGCCAGCGTCGTGACGACGAACCCGCCGGGCACCGGCAGCCCCGCCCTGACCAGCCGGGCCAGCGAGGCGCCCTTGCCGCCCGCGGTGCCGAGGTCGGCGGCGGCTTCGTCGTCGAGGGGAATGACTGCCTTCATTGCACGCGCTCCTTGGCCGGGCTCATGGATGTCGCCAGTTTGCGCCGGGCGACGTCGGCGAGGGCGTCGAGGAGGTCGAGCGTGGCCCGCGCGACGGCGGCGGCGCCGGCGGGCGGCAGCGCCCGTCCGGTGCCCACCGCGCGCTCGACGGTCTCGGCCAGCAGCTCGGCGACGCGGTCGTCGGGCAGCCGCTCGGACTCCGGCTGCGCGCCGGGCAGGAACATGAAGCCGTAGAAGATCGAGCCGATCACCGTGACGTGCTCGGCCGGCTCCGCGCGCACGGCGCCCAGCCGGACCAGCTCGCGCAGGTAGGCGTCGAAGGGGCCGCCGAGTTCGAGGCCGCTGGCCGCCGGGCCCTGCCGCTTGAGCCGGGTGAGCTTGCCGAGCACCTCGGAGTCGTCGAGCAGCACCGCGTGCAGCAGCGGCCGGTGCAGCAGCGCCGCGGCCAGGCTCCGGAACAGCTCGCCGAGGGTGGCCGGCGCGCCGTCGCGCGCCCGGTCCAGCATGAGCACCCGCTCGCGCCGCAGCAGCGCGGCGAACAGCTCCTCACGCGTCTTCCAGTGCAGGTAGATCGTGCCCTTGGCGACCCCGGCGCGCCTGGCGACGTCGTCGACGGTGGTCTTGTCGTAGCCCCAGCGCAGGATCAGCTCGGCGGCGGCGTCGAGGATCCGGTGGGCGCGCTCGGCCTGCCGCGCGGGGTCCTGTGGGGGCCTGCCCGCTCGGGCCATACGTCATCCTCCAATTGTTTGACCAAATGAGCATAAACGGTCACACAATCGACGGCAAGCCCGGATCTCCCGTACGCCGCCGGGAAGGCGCCGCCGGGCCGTAGCGTAGGGGGCATGGGCAAGGCGTTCTGGATCGACCAGGAGTTCGACAGGGACCGTGACGGGCGCTACGCCGTGCACGTGCGCAAGAACCTCGACGAGTTCGAGTGGGGTGACATCGCGCCGGTCAGGTTCGCCTGCGCGGCCTGGCGGCTGGCCACCCCGCCCGCCCTCACCCCCGGCTACGTGCGCTGGGACCGCCGCGTCCTGGAGGCCACCTGCCACCGCAACACCTGGGACGGCACCCTGTTCGCGCGCGTCCGGATCGTCTCGCCGCCGCCCGCCGAGCTGACCAGGTCGCGTGCCTGGTGGCGCGACCGCGGCTGGCTGGGCTGGCAGGAGACCTTCGGCCAGTACGTCGAGCCGAGCCAGCAGGACCTCGCGCGCATCCCGTTCCTGCGCGCCACGCTGCTCGTCGAGGCGCCCGTGCCGCTCGGCGACCTCCCGCCGGAGCCCGAGGGGCCGCACGACGAGGTCGAGCAGCGCGCCCACCGGGCCGTGCTCGTGCTGGTCCGCGAGCTCAACGCGCTGGTCGCCCCGGTGCTCGACCAGCTCGGGTAGCCCGCTCCCGGCCAGCATGCCCGGTGCCCCCGTGGGTAGCGGGAGGCTCATGAGATTTCCGTTCGTCGTGACGACGCTCCTCCTGGCGGCCGTCGGCTGCGCCGTGGACACGACGTCCCCCGCCCGCGCCACCGAGAGTTTCCACGCGGCGCTGGCGGCTCACCAGGAGGACGCGGCGTGCGGACTGCTGGCCCGGACCACCGCCGAGAAGCTGCCCGACCGCGGCCAGACCTGCGCCCAGGCGCTGGGCGACCTCAAGCTGGGGCCCGGCGGCGCGGTCACCGAGGTGAACGTGTGGGGGAAGGAGGCCCAGGTGCGGCTGGCCGGCGACACGCTGTTCCTGCACCGCTTCGACGACGGCTGGCGGGTCAAGGCCGCGGGCTGCCGGCCCGTGCACGACCTGCCCTACGAATGCGAGGTGGAGGACTGATGCGGGTGATGTTCACGCTGACCCTGCTCGTCATCGCGGCGGGGCTGGCCTGGTTCCTGGCCATAGGGTGGGCGCGGTTGTGAAGTGGTTGAAGGAGAACTCCCTCTCGCTGGTCTTCCTGGTCATGTTCCTGCTGGCGCTCGGCGGCCAGGCTGTGGCGGGCATGCTGCAGTTCAACGACCTGCAGATGGTTCAGGGCGCCGACCCGGTGTCGTTCGCCGAGTACGTGACCTCCTCCGACTTCGCCGTGGACGTGGCCGAGAACTGGCAGTCGGAGTACCTGCAGTTCTTCCTGTACATCATGCTGACCGTCTGGCTCGTCCAGAAGGGCTCCCCCGAGTCCAAGAAGGTGGAGGACGCCGGGGCCGAGTCGGACGAGGAGCAGCAGGTCGGCGCGCACGCCACCAGCTACTCCCCCGCCTGGGCCAAGGCCCGCGGCGCCCGGCTGTGGTTGTTCAGCAACTCGCTCGGGCTGGTGATGGGGGCCATCTTCGTGCTGTCGTGGCTGGCCCAGTCGGTGGCGGGCCAGGCGGCCTACAACGCCGAACGGCTCGGCGACCTGCGCGACCCCGTCTCATGGGGCCAGTACGTGACCTCCGCCGAGTTCTGGAACCGCAGCCTGCAGAACTGGCAGTCGGAGCTGCTGGCCGTGTTGTCGATGGTGGTGCTGTCGGTCTACCTGCGTCAGCGCGGCTCGCCCGAGTCGAAGCCGGTCGGCGCCCCGCACGCGGCCACCGACGTCGAGGGCTGACCGGTCAGCACGGCCACGACGCGGGTGCCCGGCGCGAACACTCCCTGCCGGGCCAGGTCGAGGACGCCGTAGAGCATCTTGGCCACGTAGACGCCCTCGACCCGGTGCTCGGCGGCGAACCGGTCGAGGGCGGGGGTCGAGCGGGCGTAGCCGCCGAAGTGGTGGTCGAGGTCGATCGACCAGTTCGTCCAGGTGCGGCCGTAGGCCTCGTGCTGGAGCCGGGCCACCTCGCCGGCCAGGAAGCCGGCCCCCTTGAGCACCGCGAAGCCCAGCGCCCGCCTGCCCTCGGGCAGCCCGGCCGAGATGCCGGCCAGGGTGCCGCCGGTGCCGACCGGGCAGCAGACGACGTCGTAGTCGACGTCGATCTCGGGCGGGAGCTCGGCGCAGCCGCGCACGGCCGCGGCGTTGCTGCCGCCCTCGGGCAGGATCGTGACGTCGCCCCACCGCTCCCGCAGCCGCGCCTGCACCTCGGGCGTGTGCTTGAGCCGGTAGGAGGCGCGGTCGAGGTAGGTGAGGGTCATCCCGCAGGAGGCGGCGAAGGCGAGCGTGGGGTTGAGCGGCAGGTGCTCCTCGCCCCTGATCACCCCGATCGTCTCGATGCCGTGCAGCCGTCCGGCCTGGGCCACGGCCCTGATGTGATGGGAGTACGCCCCGCCGAAGGTGAGCAGCCGCCGATGGCCCAGGTTGTACTTGAGTTTGCGCCGCTTGTTGTCATCGTGCTTCAGGAACACCCGGACCTCGCCGAGCGCTGGATCCAGGAGCTCCTCCATGGCGCTAGTCTACGGTCGGGCCTTTGTTGAGGAGTGTTGGATTATGCGCGTTGCTGAAGCTTTTCGTGCCGCCTTCGGTGCCGATCCCCGGACGGTCTGGCGCGCGCCCGGCCGGGTCAACCTGATCGGCGAGCACACCGACTACAACGACGGTTTCGTCCTGCCCTTCGCGGTGCCGTGGGGCGTGAGCGCCGCCGTCACCCCGCGCGCCGACCAGACCATCCGGCTGCTGTCCCTCCAGTCCTCCGGCGGCCCGATCGAGCTGTCGGCCAGGGAGGAGGCGACCGGCTGGGCCCGCTACGCCGTGGGCGTCCTGGCCATGCTCGGCGACCGGGTCGCCGGCGCGGACATCGCGATCGACGGCGACGTGCCCCAGGGCGCGGGGCTGAGCTCCAGCGCCGCGCTGGAAGTGGCCGTCGCCTCCGCGCTGAACGACGTCCACGGGCTCGGCCTGACGCCGATGGAGATCGCCCTGCTCAGCCAGCGGGCCGAGAACGACTTCGTCGGCATGCCGTGCGGCATCATGGACCAGGCCGCCTCGGCGCTGTGCGAGGAGGGCCACGCGCTGTTCCTCGACTGCCGCTCGCTCGGCTCCAGGAAGATCCCCCTCGACCTGGCCGCCGAGGGCCTGAGCATCCTCATCATCGACACCCAGGTCCACCACGAGCACGCCGGCGGCGAGTACGCCAAGCGCCGCGCCGAGTGCGAGTCCGCCGCCCGCAAGCTGGGTGTGGCGTCCCTGCGCGACGTCACCGACCTGGCCGCGGCCCTCGACCGGCTCCAGGGCGACGAGCGCAAGCGCGTCATGCACGTCGTCACCGAGAACCACCGCGTCGAGGCCCTGGTCGGCCTGCTGCGCGCGGGCAAGGTGACCGAGATCGGCGCCCTGCTCAACGCCTCCCACCTGTCGCTGCGCGACCAGTACGAGGTCTCCTCGCCGGAGCTCGACGTGGCCGTGGAGGCCGCCTTCCGCGGCGGGGCCCGCGGCGCCAGGATGACGGGCGGCGGCTTCGGCGGCTCGGCCATCGCCCTGGTCCCGGACGACCGCCTGGACAGCGTGCGCGAGTCGGTCTCGGCCGCCTACGCCGAGCGCGGCTTCCAGCCCCCGCGTTTCCTGGCCGCCACCGCCGCCAAGGGCGCCCACCGCCTGGCCTGAGCCGGTCAGGGCGTCCGGGCCGCTCCCGCCCGTGCCAGGTTGACCCCGCTGGCGATCACCCCGATGTGGCTGAACGCCTGCGGGAAGTTGCCCGCGAACGCGCCAGTGGCCGGGTCGATCTGCTCCGGGAGCAGGCCGAGCGGGCTGGCGCGGGCGCACAGGGAGGCGTACAGCTCCTCGGCGCGGGCCCGGTGGCCTTGCAGGATGAGGTTGTCCACCAGCCAGAAGCTGCACAGCAGGAAGGCGCCCTCGTCGCCGGGCAGGCCGTCCGGCGACTGCTGGTGCAGGTAGCGGTAGAGCAGGCCGTCACCGGCGGACAGGCGTTCGGCGACGGCGGCGGTGGTCGCCGCCATCCGCGGGTCGTCGGCCGGCACGACCTTGCGCAGCGGCAGCGCGAGCAGGCTGGCGTCCAGGCCGCCGCCGCCGTCGAGGTGCTCGCTCAGGCACTGCTCCTCCTCGTCCCATGCCTGCTCCAGGATCAGCCGGCGCAGCTCCTCGGCGGTGGAGCGCCACCTGGCGATCGGACCGGCCAGGCCCAGCCGTTCGCCGATGGCCGCGGCCCGGTCGAGCGCCACCTGGCACATGCCCGCCGAGTAGGTGAAGACCCGGCCCTGGCTGCGTACCTCCCAGATGCCCTGGTCGGGCTGCCGCCAGGTGTGCGCGGCCGCCTCGGCCAGCGCCGACAGCCCCGACCACAGCGCGGGCTGGAGGTCGCGGCCGGGCAGCAGCCACTGGTCGGCGCAGTCCAGCACCTCGCCGTAGACGTCGTGCTGGCGCTGGTCGGCCGCGCCGTTGCCCCACCGCACCGGCGCAGAGCGCCGGTAGCCCTCCAGGTCGGCGTCGACGACCTCCTCGGGTACGGGGTCGCCGCGCAGCGTGTACATGATCCGCGGCTGGCCGCTCTGCTCGAAGGCGTCGAGGACCCAGCCGAGGAAGCCGTCGGCCTCCTCCGCGAAGCCGACGCGGCGCAGCGCGAAGACGGCGTAGGCGGCGTCGCGGATCCAGGTGTAGCGGTAGTCCCAGTTGCGCACCCCGCCGACGGGCGCGGGCAACGAGGACGTCGGCGCCGCGACCAGCGAGCCGTTCATCCAGTCGTCGCACAGCTTCAGCGTGATCACCGAGCGCCGGACCAGCGCCTCCTGCGGGCCCCGGTAGGTGCACGCGCTCATCCAGCGCCGCCAGGCGTCCGCGGTCTGCCGCACCATCGCCTCGGGGTCGAACCGGTGGTGACGGTGGATGCGCCCCCACGACAACACCAGGTCGAGGCGCTCGCCCTCGTGGAGGTCGTGCACGGTGCGCAGCCCGGTCAGCGGCCGGTCGGACCGCAGGTGCAGCCGCAGGTCGGGACGGCGGGACGCGCGCACCTCCAGGCCGCTGCCAAGCACCCGGGCCTGCCCGCCGCCGCGCGGCGCCAGCTCCGCCCGCAGGCGCACGTCCCCCGCCAGGACGACCGCGGACCTGACCAGCTCGCCCCGTCCGCCGCCCGCGTCGTCGCTGAGGTCGGCGCCGGCGCGCAGGACCAGCGCGTCGGTGATCCGGACCACGCCGGACGGGCCGCGCAGCTCGGTGACCAGCACGGCGGTGTCCGGCTCGTAGTACTGCCTGGCCTCGCGCAGATCGTCGGTCGTCAGCGTGAAACAGCCGCCGCGTTCGCGGTCGAGCAGGCCGCACAGCAGCGGGTCGCTGTCGAAGTGCGGCAGGCACAACCACGGGATCGAACCGTCGAGGGCGACCAGGGCCGCCGTCGTGCCGTCGCCGATGAGCCCCAGGTCCTCCAGCGCCGGGTAGCCCTCCCGGTGGCGCACCGGGCGGAAGGGTGGATCGAGATCGAGCATGGCCGGCGTTCTCCTCTGCGATCACCGCTGGAAGGTGATCATCACCTTCACCACGTCGTCGAGCTTCTTGTCCGAGACCTCGAAGGCGCGTTCCATCTCCTCGAAGCGGAACGTGTGGGTGGTCAGCGGCGTGGGATCGACCCGGCCGCCCTCCAGGACGCGCAGCAGGCGCTCCATGCGCAGCCGCCCGCCCGGGCACAGGCCGGTAGTGATCTTCTTCTCGGCCATGCCGACGCCCCACTCGACGCGCGGGATGCGGACGAACTCGCCCTGGCCGTAGTAGCCGGTGTTGGAGACCGTCCCGCCCGGCTTGATGATTTTGATCGCGGTCTGGAAGGTGGCGTCCGCGCCGAGCGCCTCGATGGCGGTGTCCACGCCCTGTCCCCCGGTCAGGCGGAGCACGCCCTCGACGACGTCCTCGGCGCTGAAGTCGACGATCTCGTCGGCGCCGAAGTCGCGGGCCAGTTGCTTGCGGCGGGGCACCGACTCGACCCCGATGACCAGGCCGGCGCCGCGCAACCGGGCGCCCGCGGTGGCCATGAGGCCCACCGGGCCCTGGGCCAGCACGGCGACCGCCCCGCCGATGGGGATGTCACCGTTCTCGGCGCCCATGAACCCGGTCGAGAGCATGTCCGAGCAGTAGACGGCCGTCTCGTCCGGCACCCCGCCGGGGATCTTCGCCATGTTGGCGTCGGCCTCGTTGACGTGGAAGAACTCGGCGAAGACGCCGTCCTTGGAGTTGGCGAACTTGAACCCGCCGAGCGGGCCGCCCGACTGCGACGGATGGCCGTCCTGGCAGGCGAGATCGCCCCAGTCGGGGGTGATGGCCCCCACCAGGACGCGGTCGCCCGGCCGGAAGTCCCGTACCTCCTCGCCGACCTCGTGCACCACGCCGACGCCCTCGTGCCCGAGCGTGAGATCGGTGCGCGGCCCGATGCCGCCCTGGACGGTGTGGGAGTCGGAGGTGCAGATGAGGGCGGTGGTGGTGCGGACGACGGCGTCGCGTGGACCCGGCCGCGGCACCGGTTTGTCCATGAAGCCGACCCGGCCGATCTCCTTCATGACGAAAGCCTGCACCGCGCCCCCGAACGTGCCCCGCTGGACGTCCCCCCACGCCCCGGCCTGGCCGCGGACCCTTCGGACACGCCCAGCCCTACCCTGCCGGGATCGCCGTCTAACCTCGGCGCGCTCTGCCCGTAACCCCTCCGGCCTGCGGTTTCACAGCGCCGGGAAGTCCGGCGGGCGGCGCTCCAGGAAGCTGGCGACGCCCTCGGCGAAGTCGGGCCGCCCGAAGGAGGCCAGCATCTCGTGGACGGCCTTCCTGGCCGACTCCTCCAGGGTGACGTCCCAGTCCTGCCACACCTGCCGCTTGATCACCGCCATGGACGCCGGCGAGCTGTGCACGGCCAGCTCCCTGGCGTACTCCTGGGCCTGCTCCAGCAGCGACTCCCCCGGCACCGCGCGGTTGGCCAGCCCCAGCTCGTACGCCTCCCGCCCGCTGAACACCCGGCCCGACAGCAGGACGTCCATGGCCCGCTGCTGGCCCATGACCCGCGGCAGCACCCAGGACAGGCCGTACTCGGCGACCAGGCCACGGCGCGGGAACGCCGTCGTCCACTTGGCCTCCTCGGCCGTGAAGACCAGGTCGCAGACGAGCGCGTGCACCATGCCGAGCCCGGCGCAGGCGCCGTTGACCGCGGCGATGATCGGCTTGCCGATGGTGGTGGGGAAGGTGTTGGGGCGGGGGTCGGGGGTCTCGTCGTAGGAGCCGGTCTGGATGGCGGCGAGCGTCCTGAAGTCGGCCCCGGCGCAGAAGCCCTTGCCCGCGCCGGTCACCACGATCGCCCGGACGTCGGGGTCCTTCTCGGCCTCGGCCAGCAGGTCGAAGTAGCGCCGGCCCATGGCGTCCGTCCAGGCGTTGAGCGTGTCGGGACGGTTGAAGGTCAGCGTGAGCACGCCCCGGTCCGACGATGAGAGCACGAGTTCCGCCATGCGCTAACCGAATCATGTTCTGGGCGGGGCTGGCAAGCGGCTCAGCGGGTGGGGTGGCGGTGCACGTACGCGGGGGTCAGCTCGCAGGTGTCGTAGTACCGGTGGAAGACCGGGGTCGCGCCGCCCGACAGCGGCGGCACGATCCACGACCAGTCGGCCGGGCAGCGCCGTCCGGCGCGCTCCTCGCGTTCCAGGTGGGTCAGGAAACGCCGGGACTCGGTGTGGTGGTCGGTGATCGTCACCCCCGCGCGTTCGAACGAGTGCAGCACCGCCACGTTGAGCTCGACCAGCGCGTGGTCGCGCCAGAGCGAGCGCTCGGTGGAGGTGTCCAGCCCGAGGCGCTTGGCCACCTCGGGGAGCAGGTCGTACCGGTCGGAGTCGGCCAGGTTGCGCGCCCCGATCTCGGTGCCCATGTACCAGCCGTTGAACGGCGCGCACGGGTAGCAGACGCCCCCGATCTCCAGGCACATGTCCGAGATGACCGGCACGGCGTGCCAGCGCAGCTCCAGCTCGGCGAACCACGCGTACTCGGGATGCAGCAGCGGCACCTCCAGCACGGCGTCGCCCGGCAGGTTGCACAACAGCGGGTCGCCGAGCCCGGCCCGCACGACCAGCGGCAACACGTCGAACCGGCCCGGCCCGCCGCGCCAGCCCAGCTTCTTGGCCAGGTCGGTGAGCTCGGCGTTGCGCGGGTCGCCGAGGACGCCGCCGCCGTTCAGCCGGTGGCCCGCGTAGCGGACGAGCTGGTCGTTGAGCACCCGCGGCCCCGGCATGGCCGGGGTGTCCGGGGCGAAGACGGTGACGGTGGGCCTGATGCGTCCCTCCCCCGTCGCCTCGCGCAGGTGCGCCACGCACTCCACCGCCACTCCCTCGGCCGTCGTCACCTCCCGCCGGTCGCGGACCTTCAGCGAACGCCAGTACAGGCGTCCGATGCACCGGCCGCTGTTGCGCCAGGCGACCCGGGCGCCGAACTCCAGCTCCTCGAAGGTGTGGACGTAGGTGCCGTGGCGGGCGACGTCTCTGGCGACGTCGCGCAGCCGGGCGGCCAGGCCGCCGGCGGAGGGGTGCTCGGCGTGGAAGAGCCTGACGAAGCGCTCCGCCTCGCGGAGGTCCGTGGTGCGCTCGAACAGCGCGTGCACGGCATGCACATCGAAGGGACGCAGTGACCTGATCCAGGTACGCACGCGGCAACCAACATTTCGCTCAGCGGAGCGCCCCGCCGATTCCGGGTCGGCGGCACGTCCTGCCGGCGGCGCCCCTCTCCACGCCTCCGTCACGACTTCCCGCGGCTGCCGGCCGCACCCGGCCGACTCCGCCATCTTCCCGCCCCGAACCCCCGTTGTCCCCGTAACGCCAAAAATCGGTAACCCACCCACTACAACGCGTGAATCCCCTTCTTTCAGGACATGCCGATGTCCTGATCGTTCAGGGTTTCGGATCGTCAGCGATACGTGATTCCTCGAGCGCGTCGGAAATCCGCTGCGTCAGTTCCCGCACTTCCTCGCCCGAGAGGCCGCGCAGATTCGTCGCCGCCAGCTCGATCGTGGTTCCGCCCTCGTTCCGTACCCGGATGCGGACCTCGGCACCGTGTCGCCGCAGCCTGAACCAGGCCAGCAGCGCGGAGGCGAACGCGCCCAGGGCGCCCGATCCGGCCAGGACGACCGCGAGGCCGAGAACATCGGTCATCGGCCGGCCGCCAATCCGACGCAGGCGGCGCTGGCGGCCAGGGTGAGAACGAACAGCGTCAGCGAGACGTCGGCGACGGTGCCCGGCCCCGCCATGGCCACCTGGGTGTACGCGACCGCGTTCCCTATGCAGCACAGGAGCGACGATCCCACCATCATGGCTCTCATGATCTGCCATTCATGACCGAAGGGCGCGAAGACCAGTTCACCCACCGCCGCGGCGGCCAGCGCGGAGGACGCGATGAAAAGCTCCCCCTTGGCCAGGATGGACATCCAGCTGAACCGCTGAGGCGACATGACGCCACGCAAGGCATCGATCCAGATGGGCAGCAGGCCGAAAATCACCCCGAACACCACCCAGAGCGTGAGACGCCCGACGATCTGACGCGCCCTGGCACGCGTCAGGCCCGCCGGCGGAGTGCGGCCCTGCTCCGGGCTGAGCGGTGCTTCAGACGTGGTCAACGGCTTCTCGCGGAGTGAGGAGGACGTTCACTGGACCCGTTGTGAATGTACAACTTCTCGACGAGGGCGTCAGCGAGATGGCTTTCTGGAGCCCACCCTGCCGTCCCATCCGTACGCGACGGGGGACCTCTCCGTGGAACGCATCAGGCCCTCTCACCTGTCGGTGAGAGGGCCTGAACTGCCAACCTCTTGGTTGACTGCAGCTCCCGCGATAGGACTCGAACCTATAACCTGCCGGTTAACAGCCGGCTGCTCTGCCGTTGAGCTACGCGGGATCGTACGTTCGCCCTGCTGGTCGGGCCTGTTGGGCCCTTCCTTCGTGCGCAGGAATAGATTAGCGCACTCCTGGAGTGCGTGTCGCATCGCAACTGGGGTAGGCCGGGAGACAGCGGAGGTGCAAGATGCGTTATCGGATGACATTTGCGGTCGGTCTGGCTGTCGGTTACGTGCTCGGCAGCCGGGCGGGCCGCGAGCGGTACGAACAGATCAAGCGGGCGGCCCAGCGTGTGGCCGACAGCCCGAGGGTCCAGGAGGCCGCGGGGGTGGTCGGCGCGCAGGCGTCGAGGCTGGCCGGGGCGGCCAGGGAGAAGGTGGGCGGGACGCTTCAGGAGAAGATCCCGTTCCTCGGCTCCGACGGCCACCACAGGTCCGGCAGCGGCTGGCCCGAGGAGGAGGATCTCGCGGAACGGAAGTCCCGCGAGACCGGCATCCCCTACTGAGGGGGTCTCCCCCGAGATCCGGCCCCGAGATCCGGCGCGGCACGGACGTGTGATCCCTCACACGCCCATGCTGCGCCGGACGCCTTCCAGGGCCTGTTCGGCCTGCGCGCGCAGGCCCGGGTCCGCCGGATCGAGCCCCTCGTCGAAGACGAGCGTCCAGCCCAGCACCTCGCCGCCCGGCGGGCGCCTGGCCACCAGCCGTACGCCGCCGCGCCCCGGCAGGCTGACGTGCTTGTTGACCACGATGGTGGAGTTCACCCGCTCGCGCACGGTCTCGGGCACCATCCGCGGTTCGGCGACGCGCTCGAAGTGGCGGGCACCGGCGGTGGTGACGACCCGCAGCCCCTCGTCGTCCCAGGACGCCTTGTCGATCTCCTCGTACGGCACCCGCGTCCCGTCGGACAGGAACAGGGCCAGATTGGTGGCCACCAGGTGACCGTCGCCGGTCTCGGTGAACGTCAGCACCCGCTCCCCCGGCCGGGTGTCCAGCGATCGGCGCACGTCGGCGGGCAGGCGGCGAAGAATGCTCATATCTCCACGGTATCGGCGAGCAGGTCGAGGGTGAGCGCCGCGCTCCAGGAGAAGTCCCGGCACCCGCGCCCGCTGCCGTCGAACGGGTCGAAGCACTCGCGGAACCCGGCCTGCCGGACGAGCCGCAGGGTGCCGTTGGCGAGCTGCCGGCCGAGCTGGTCGAGCGAGTGGACGGCGGCGGCCCGGCGTAACAGCCAGTTGGTGTTCACCCAGGACGGCCCGCGCCAGTAGCGCGTGCGGTCGAACTGGGCGGCGCGGATCTCGCAGCTCGGCACCGGGTAGCCGGTCGCGCCCATGAACCGGGCCGACTCCAGCACCTCGACGCAGGCGTGCAGCTGGTCGCTGGGCAGCCCGGGATCGAGCAGCGGCCCGAACGCGCCCACCGTGCAGACCTTGATCAGTCGGCCGGAGCGCAGGTCGCGGGGGTAGAAGCAGCCGTCCCAGAGCCGGTCGAGCATGGCCTGCCTGATGCGTCCGGCCTGTTCGGCGTGTGGCGCGGGGTCGGCCCCGGCCACCGGCGCGAGCTCGGCCAGCGCCTGGCAGGAGGCGAGCCAGATGCCGTTGAACATCGGGTCCTCGACCGCGAACGGGTGCTCGTCGCGCAGGTACTCGGCGCGGTAGCCGGCGTCGCGGTACCGCATGGCCAGCCAGACGTAACGGTCATGGTCGCTGTCGGGGTGGCGGTCGGCCAGCTCCACGCTGCGGTAGCCGTACCCGATGGCGGGCAGCGCGGCGAGCGGCTGGTCCCAGGCCGGGCTGTCGTCCATGCCCGACTCCCAGGGGTGGACGATCGCCGCCAGCCCGGCGCCGCCGAGGTCGCGGGCCGAGGCGAGGTAGTGGTGCTGGGCGACGAGCAGCGGGAACGTCCGCCGGACGAACGCCACGTCGCCGGTGTGCCGGTAGAGCCACCGCAGCGCCAGCGCCTGCAGCGGCGGTGAGGTGAGCCCGGAGGTGCAGACCCTGGGCGCCGACGCGTGCTCCTGCGAGCGCCAGACCGACGGCCCGGGGAAGTACGCCTCGCGGGTGTGGAAGACGATGTGGGGCACCATGCCGGTCGCCCACTGGCCGCTCAGCAGGCTGAGCAGCTCCTCCCGGGCGCGCTCCGGGCGGTGCCTGGCCAGGCCGATGACGACGAACGCGGAGTCCCAGCTCCACTGGTGCGGGTAGAGACCCGGCGCGGGCACGGTGCCGCTGCCCGTCCAGTTCGCCTCGAGCACGGCCAGCGCCTCGCGCCCGAGCGCGGCATCGTCAACCGCCGGCCGCGCCTCCATTCACTCACTATGCCTTGGGAAGCGGGCGGAAGCTACGGCCTCTTGGCCCACTTCGCGACGAACGTGACACCGAGGACGACGGCGCCGATGATGAGAGCCCACTTGAGAAGCGTGAAGACGAAACCCACGAGCGGGCCGACGAGAAGCAGTGCGACGATGATCGCGGCGATGATCAGAAGGATGCGTGCCATGTCTCCACCGTAGGAGATCCTTTAAGCCGTTTGCAGGTGACCGAGGGTTGAATCAGGGACAAGTCAGGGTCACCCCTACCCTTTGGAACCAACCGGTCAAGACTCCCGTTGAGCCGGTAGGACACGGGGCGTCGGGGGCCCTCTTCACGGGGAGCGTGATGAGTCTGGGACCACCCATGAGCAGGGAAGGCGCCGAGTACGCGCTGCGCGCTCGGGCCGACGAACGTGACCGGATCTCCGGCGACCTGCTCGATCTCGAATCCCACACCACGTACCAACTGCTCAAGGGCGCGACGCTGGACGGGGTGACGCGGCAGCGCTGGGCCGCCGTCCAGGGCGCGCTGACCCGGCTGTGGCTGCTGAACGACGCCTACCGGGCCGTGCTGCGCAACGCCGAGCAGGTCAGGGCGGCGCGCGCGAAGCTCGGCGCCGAGCAGCTCGACGAGCTGACCCGGCTGCTGTCGGGCACGTCCGTCGTGCTGCGGGCCGCGGCCAAGCCCGTCGAGCAGCGCTCGTTGCTGCCCGAGGCCGACGAGCGGCTGACCCTGGACGAGACCGTCGCCCGCATGGACGGCGCCTTCCGCGAGGTCACCTCGGCGCTCAACGACATCGACGCCGTGTGGAACGCCGTCCTGCCCCGGCTCGACGACGCCGACCGTGCCCTGCGCGAGATCCACGACCTGGAGCGCGAGCTGGGCGAGAGCGTCGGCCTGGAGGCGCAGGAGTCGGAGCTGCGGCGGATGCGCGCGGCCCTGCTCGCCGACCCGCTCGGCGCGGGCGTCGGCCCCGACCTCGGCGGGGTCGCCCGCGTGCTGGCCGAGGCCCGCGCGGAGGTCGACCAGGCGATCGTGGTCAAGCGCGAGTACGCCAGGCGCCGCGAGGACCTGGTGGCCGCCCTCGACCGGGTACGCGCGGCCGAGAGCGAGGCCAGGCTGGCCCACGGCGCGGTGGTGGTCAAGATCGCCCTGCCGCCGCAGGCCCGCCCGCGCAGCCGGGTCGAGGAGCTGACCGGCGAGCTGGCCGCGCTCGACGCCTCGGCCGACACCTGGGTGCTACGGGCCAGGCGGCTGGCGAGCGTGGAGAGCGAGGCGGAGAAGGCCGCCGACCGGGCGCGGGCCACCGCCAAGGCCCTGTACGGCCTGGTCGGCAGGCGCGACGAGTTACGCGGCCGGCTCGGCGCCTGCCAGGCCATGGCGGTGCGCAAGGGCATGGCCGAGGACCCCGGCGTCACCGCGTGCTTCGAGCGGGCACGATCCCTGCTGTGGAGCGCTCCCTGCGACCTGACCGAGGCGGCCGCCGCGGTCGAGACCTACCAGCGCGCGATACACGGAGGTAAGCCATGACCCGCTGCGCGCAGCCGGGCTGCACCGGCACCATCGAGGACGGCTACTGCGACCTGTGCGGCAACGCGGCGGGCGCGCCGCCCCCGGCGGTGTCCGTCCCCCAGCAGGCGTCGGCCCCGGCGTCGGGGCCGCTCTCGGGTCCGCTCTCGGGCCCGCTCTCCGGGCCGGTGAACACCCAGCCGGTGAGCCGGTCGCTGACCTCGCCGGTGAGCAGCAGCGGCAGGTCGCGGGCCGGGGTGCTGGGCGGCATCGCCGACCTGCCGTCCGTGCCGTACCGGGATCCGGCGACGGCCGTGATGGCCGATCCGCAGGTGCCGGAGGAGAAGCGGTTCTGCGCCAACCCGGCCTGCGGGGAGCCGGTGGGCCGGTCCCGGCAGGGCCGTCCCGGGCTGACGGAGGGGTTCTGCCCGCACTGCCGCACGCCGTACTCCTTCACCCCGAAGCTGGCCAAGGACGACATGGTGGCCGGGCAGTACCGGGTGCTCGGCTGCCTGGCGCACGGCGGTCTCGGCTGGATCTACCTGGCCGCCGACGAGGCCCTGGACGGCCGCTGGGTCGTGCTCAAGGGCCTGCTCAACACCAACGACGCCGAGGCGCTGGCGGCGGCCGAGGCCGAACGCAAGTTCCTCACCACGGTCGACCACCCGAACATCGTCAAGATCCTCAACTTCCAGCTCTCCGGCGGCCTCGGCTACATCGTCATGGAGTACGTCGGCGGCCAGTCCCTGCACGAGCTGCGCCGCCAGGGCCCGCTGCCGCTGCGCGAGGCGCTGATCTACGGCCGCGAGATCCTGCACGCGTTCGGCTACCTGCACGAGAACGGCCTGGTCTACTGCGACCTCAAGCCGGCCAACGTGATCCGGGTCGGCCGGCGGCTCAAGCTGATCGACCTGGGCGCCGTCCAGCCGGTCGGCTCGCCGCCCGGCACGTCCTGGGCGACGGTCGGCTACCACGCGCCCGAGCTGGACACCCATCCCTCGTCCGTGACCTCCGACCTCTACACCGTGGCCAGGACCCTGGCGGTGCTGACGATCCCGTCCTGGAGCCCGGCCAAGGGCGGCGTGGCCAGCGCGCTGCCGCAGGACTGCGGGCACGAGTCGTTCGCGCGGCTGCTGCGCAAGGCCACCGCGCCCAACCCCGCCGACCGGTTCCAGAGCGCCTGGGAGATGGAGGAGCAGCTCGTCGGGGTGCTGCGGGAGATCAGCGCGGCCGAGGATGGCGTGCCGTTCCCGGCGCCCTCGACCCTGTTCGGGCCCGAGCGCTCGGCCGTGTGGACGGCGCTGTCGGACTCGCGCCAGGAGGTGTTCGGGCCGCTCGACCCGGCCGTGGTCGCGGTCGAGCTGCCGGTGCCGCACGTCGATCCGCTCGACCCGGCGGCGGGCGCGCTGGCGGGCCTGCTCGGGTTCGACGGCAAGGAGCTGTTCGACCAGCTCTCGGCGATGCCGCCGACGCCCGAGACCCGGCTCATGCGCGCCAGGCTGCTGGCCGAGGCGGGCGCCGCCGAGACCTCGTCGGCGCTGTCGGAGCTGGCACAGCAGTTCCCCGGCGACTGGCGGACGACCTGGTACCGCGGGGTGCTCGCGCTGGCCACGCGCCAGACGGACACCGCGGTGACGATGTTCGACGCGTGCGTGTCGGCGCTGCCCGGCGAGCTCGCGCCCAAGCTGGCGCTGGCGTTCGCGCTGGAGTGCGCCGGCAGGCAGGCGGCCCACTGGTACAACGCCGTCTGGCGGACCGACCACTCCTACGTCAGCGCCGCGTTCGGGCTGGCCAGGACGGGCCGCGTCAACGTGCTGGACGAGGTGCCGCCCACCTCCAGCTACCGGGTTGCGGCGCAGGTGGCGCTGGCCGCCTCGGTGTTCCGCCGGACCGACCTGAGCACGGTGTCCGCCGCCGACCTGGTCGGCGCGGCCGGGCGGCTGGCCAACCTGGCCGACCTCGACCCGCGCCGCCGCGACCTGCTCACCGCCGAGCTGCTGCGCTGCGCGCTGGCCTGGCTGGCGAACAACCCCGCGCCGCCCGGGACGAAGCTGGCCGAGGCCGACTTCACCGAACCGGGGCTGCGCAGGCGGCTGGAGTCGATCTACCGGAAGCTCGCGGTGGCGGCCGGCTCCCGCCATGAACGCCACGCGCTCATCGACGAGGCGAACGCCGTACGACCGAGGACGTGGCTGTGACGGAACCCGTACCGACCCTCCAGAACTGCCCGATGTGCGCGTCCCCTGTCGTCCAGGGGGACGTCTACTGCGAGCGGTGCGGGCACGCGCTCGGCGCGCCGGTCTGCACCTCCTGCGGCGCGGCCGCGGTGGACGCGGAGGGCTACTGCGAACGTTGCGGCGCCCGCCAGCCCACCGGCCGCGACCACGCCGAGACCGTGCTCGACGGCGGGGCCGCCGCCGTGACCGACAGGGGGCTGCGGCGCGCCCGCAACGAGGACGCCATGGCGCTGCTGACCACCGGCGACGCCGTGGTCACGGTGGTGTGCGACGGCGTGGGCAGCTCGCCGCGGGCCGACGAGGCCTCGGCCGCGGCGGTGCAGACCGCGGGGGCCGCCCTGGCCAGAGGGGCGTCCGCGCAGGAGGCGTTCGAGCTGGCCGGGAAGGCGGTGACCGCGCTGGCGACCTCCGTGGACGACGCCCCCGCCTGCACCTACGTCGCCGCGGTCGCCGGCCCCGGCGGGATCACGCTGAGCTGGGCGGGCGACACGCGGGCGTACTGGCTGCCCGGCGAGGCCCCCGGGCAGGGCGTGCTGCTGACCGAGGACGACGTGGTCCCGACCGGCGAGATCACCGCGTGGCTCGGCGCGGATTCCGGCGAGGTGTCGCTGCACGTGCGCACGCTCGCCCCGGGGGCGCCCGGCCTGCTGCTGGTGTGCAGCGACGGGCTGTGGCGCTACCTGGACGGCTACCGGTTCCCGCAGACGGGAACCCCCCTCGACATGGCCCGCGAGATGCTGCGCCACGCACTGGCCTCCGGCGGCCAGGACAACGTGACGATCGTTCTCATCCCCCTAGGAGAAACGCATGGGTGACCAGCCCACGTTCACGCTGAACATCGACCAGAACAAGTACCTGTCCACCGACGCCCGCGAGGTGCACGCGATCCTCACCGTGGCCTCCTCCGGCGGCGGCTTCGCCCAGGCCGCGCCCACCGAGGCGGCCGAGGTCATCATCGTCGACACCTCCGGCTCGATGAGCGGCGGCAAGATCCGCGAGGCCCGGCAGGCCGCGGCGGCGGCCGTGCACGCGCTGCGCGACGGCGTGCACTTCGCGGTGATCGCCGGGACCGAGAAGGCCAGGGTCGTCTACCCCGGCGGCAACGCCAACCTGGTCAGGGCCACGCCCGCCACCCGCGCCGAGGCCGAGCGGGCCATCAGCAGGCTGCTCGCGCACGGCGGCACGGCCATCGGCGAGTGGCTGAAGCTGGCCGGGCATCTGCTGAGCGGGTACCCGAACGCGATCAGGCACGCGCTGCTGATGACCGACGGGCAGAACAACGAGCGTCCCGAGGTGTTCGGGGCCGTGCTGCAGGGGTGGAGCGGCAAGTTCGTCTGCGACAGCCTGGGCGTGGGCGACGACTGGGTGCCCGCCGAGCTGCGGAAGGTCGCCGAGGCGATGCTCGGTTCGTTCGAGTTCGTACGGAACCAGAGCGATCTGGCCGAGTTCTTCCGCCGGGTGACGCAGACGTCGATGAGCAAGACCGTGGCGGACCTGTCGCTGCGGGTGTGGGTGCCGCAGACCGCCAAGCTGAAGTTCGTCAAGCAGGTCTCCCCCACGCTGCTCGACCTGACCGGCAAGCGCACCGACGTCAACCCGCTGACCGGCGACTACCCGACCGGCTCGTGGGGCCGGGAGGAACGCGAGTACCACCTGTGCGTCGAGGTGCCGCCGGGCCAGATCGGCCAGGAGATCAGGGCGGGCTGGGTGAAGCTGGTGCGCCCCGACACCCAGGACGTCGTGGCCAGCGGCAACGTGCTGGCCCAGTGGACCGACGACCTGGCGCAGTCCACGCAGATCAACCGGAAGGTCGCCCACTACACCGGCCAGGCCGAGCTGCACGAGCTCATCCAGGACGGCCTCAGCGCCCGCGCCGCCGGGGACGTGGAGGCCGCGACCGCGCGCCTGGCCAAGGCCAGGGAGCTGGCCGCGGAGTCGGGCCGCGAGGACACCGCCCGGCTGCTGGAGAAGGTCGTGGAGGTCGATCCAGCGACCGGCACGGCCCGGTTGCGCAGGAACGTGGACAAGGCCGACGAGATCGAGCTGGACACCGGTTCCGTCCGCACCAGCCGGCTGCGTAAGGGCGAGGGCTGATGGCGACCTGTCCCCAGGGGCACGCCTCCGGCTCCGACGACTACTGCGACGTCTGCGGCGCGCAGATGGGCGGGACGCCCGCCGCGTCCCAGCCCCAGCCGGTGGCGGCGGGCGCCGGCGGGGGTGACGACGCCTGCCCGGTCTGCCAGACACCGCGCGCCGGGCAGTTCTGCGAGGTGTGCGGGCACGACTTCACCGGCGGCGGGGGCGGCGTCCCGCTCCCGGTGCGGGGGGCGCGGTGGGAGGCCGTCGCCGCCGCCGACCGCACCTACTACGAGAAGGTGGTCGCCGAGGGCGGTCCCGACGCGGCGCGCATGGCCTTCCCGCCGTACTGCCCCGAGCGCTCGTTCGGGCTGGTCGGCGAGCAGGTGCGCATCGGGCGGCGCAGCAGGGCCAGGAACCTGGCGCCGGAGATCGACCTGACCGGCCCGCCCGAGGACCCGGGCGTGTCGCACCTGCACGCCGTGCTGCTGGCCCAGCCCGACGGCACCTGGACGCTGGTGGACCCGGGCTCGGCCAACGGCACCCAGGTCAACGGCAGGACCGTGGAGATCAACACGCCCGTCCGGGTCGGTCCGGGCGACCGGATCCACCTGGGCGCCTGGACCGTCATCACCATCAGGGAGGGGACGCCGTGACCCTGGTGCAGAACCCGGGCGCCCTCGTCCCGGCGGGCGCCGCCCCCTGCCGCGCCACAGCGTGCCCGGCCGCATCCGCGTCATCTCCGGCGTCACCGTGGCGGCGCTCGCGCTGCTGTTCGCGGCGCTCGGGGTGGGCAGCCTGACCGCCGGCGACGGGCTGCAGGTCATCGGCCGCGACGCCGGGCCGCAGGTCGTCGCCACCGCCGGGCTCTACCTGGCGCTCAGCGACATGGACGCCCAGGTCGCCAACGCGCTGGTCATGGGCGACCAGTACGGCCAGCAGCGCCGCGAGGCCGTCGACCGGTACGAGCGGCGGCGCACGGAGGCCAACCAGGCGCTGCTGAAGGCGTTCGAGCTGGCCGGCGACAACGCGGCCGAGCGGCGGACCGTGCAGTCGGTGCTGGACGGGCTCGGCCGCTACGAACGGCTCGCCGGGCAGGCGCTCCTGCTGAACGAGCAGGCCCGGCACGCGCCCGGCGCGCCGCCGGACGGTGTCGTGGGCACCTACCGGCAGGCCACCGACCTGATGCGGCTGGTGCTGCTGCCGCAGGCCTACAACCTGACCCTGGAGAGCGGCACGATCGTCCGCCGCACCTACGACGACAAGAACGCCATGGTCCCGCTGCTGCGCTCGGCGGTGCTGCTGGCCGGGCTGCTCGCGCTGGGCTGCCTGATCTGGCTCCAGGTCTTCCTGGCCCGGCGTTTCCGCCGGGTGTTCGGCCCGGCGCTGCTGGTCGCCACGCTGGCCACCGTGATCTCGCTGATCCTCGGCGTGAACGTGCTCGGCCAGGACCAGACGGACCTGCGCACGGCCAAGACACAGGGCTTCGACTCGGTCCTGACGCTGGCCAAGGCCCGCGCGATCAGCAACAGCATGCAGGGCGACCAGAGCCGCTACCTGCTGGACAAGGACCGCGCCGACACCTACGAGCACACGTTCCTGGACAAGTCGCAGTCGGTCGTCTACTTCGAGTCGGGCAACCTCACCCAGTACCACGCGAAGGTGGCCGCCGACGCCGGGGCGGCCCGGGGCATGCTGGGGCCCGAGCTGACCGGCCCGGAGGGCACCCGCGTGCTGGACGCGTACCGGGCCTTCCAGCAGGCCGACACCTCCTTCCGGGCGCTGGCGCTGGAGGGCAGGACCGCCGAGGCCGTGACCGCCAAGCTCGGGCCGGTCACCGCCGCGTTCGACGCCTACGACCAGGCCCTGGTGGCCCTGGCCGAACGGCACGAGCGCACCTTCGACCGGTCCATCGACGCCGGCGAGAACGCGCTGGACAACCTGTGGCGGCTGCTGCCGTTCGCGATCGCCGGGATCGGGCTGCTGATGATCGCCGGGGTGTGGCCGAGACTCAAGGAGTACCGTTGAAGCGGGCACTGGTAGCGGCCCTGGCCCTGACCGCGGTGGCCGCCGCGGGCTGCGGGACCGGCGGCCGGGAGTCGATCCTCGACAAGGACTCCATCGTCATCGCCGTCCGGTCCGACCTGCCGTCGGTGGGCTTCCGCAAGCCGGGCGGCACCTTCGAGGGCTTCGACGTCGACGTCGCGCGTTACGTGGCCAAGCGGCTGGGCAAGGACTTCAAGCTGATCCCCGTGCTGGCGGGCGACCGGGAGAAGGTGCTGCTCCAAGGGCGGGCCGACATGGTGGTGGCGACGTACACGATCAGCATGGACCGTAAGGCGAAGGTGCTGTTCGCGGGGCCGTACCACATCTCCTACCAGGACATCCTGACGCGGCCGGACGACAAGGTGAACAACGTCCGGGAGCTGAAGGGCCGCCGGATCTGCGCGGTGGAGGGCTCGAACGCCGCCGAGCGGGTCGTGGAGGAACGCAGCGTGGCGGCCAAGCTGGTGCCGTTCAAGGACTACGCGTCGTGCCTGAGCGCGCTGAAGAACCGGCAGGTGGACGCGGTCACCACCAACGACGTGATCCTGGCCGGCCTGGCCAATCAGGACGGCTCGGGGCTGCGGCTGGCCAACGCGCAGTTCAACGAGCAGCGAAGCGGGGTGGGCCTGCACAAGGACGACGTGCCGGGCTGCGAGGCGGTGAACCGGGCGATCACCGACATGTACCAGGACGGCACCGCGGGCAGGCTGCTGCACAAGTGGTTCGGCAAGGCGGGCCTGAACCTGGACAACATCGCCGTGCCGCAGTTCGAGGGCTGCTCCTGAGCCCGCCGCCCGGCATGCGGACGGGCCCGGCACGCTCGCCGGGCCCGCCGCGGGGTCGAAGGGTCAGTCCAGGTAGTCCCTGAGCATCTGCGCGCGCGTCGGGTGGCGGAGCTTGGCCAGGGTCTTCGACTCGATCTGCCGGATGCGCTCGCGCGTCACGCCGAACTCCCTGCCCACCTCCTCCAGCGTGCGCGGATGCCCGTCGGCCAGGCCGAAGCGGAGCTGGATGATGCGCTGCTCGCGGTCGGACAGCGTGGCCAGGATGTCGTCGAGCTGGTCCTGCAGCATGATGAAGGCGGCGGCCTCCATGGGCACGACGGCGTCGGCGTCCTCGATGAAGTCACCGAGGTCGGAGTCCTCCTCGCCGATCGGCGACTGCAGGGACACCGGCTCCTGGGCGATGCGCTGGATCTCCACCACGCGGTCGACCGGGAGGTCCATCTCCTTGGCGATCTCCTCGGGGATGGGCTCGCGGCCGAGGTCCTGGTGGAGCTGACGCTGCACTCTGACGAGCTTGTTGATGGTCTCCACCATGTGCACCGGAATGCGGATGGTGCGCGCCTGGTCGGCGATCGCCCGGGTGATCGCCTGCCTGATCCACCAGGTGGCGTAGGTGGAGAACTTGTAACCCTTCGTGTAGTCGAACTTCTCGACCGCCCGGATGAGCCCGAGGTTGCCTTCCTGGATCAGGTCGAGGAACAACATGCCGCGGCCCACGTACCGCTTGGCGATCGACACCACGAGCCTGAGGTTGGCCTCGATCAGCCGCTGCTTGGCCCTGGTGCCCTGCCAGACGAGCTCCCTGAACTCCGGGAAGGCCAGACGCGAGACCCCGTTGGCCAGCTTGTCCTCGGCGAACAGGCCGGCTTCGATCGACTTGGCGAGCTCCACCTCCTCCTCGGCGGTCAGCAGGGGGACGCGGCCGATCTCCCGCAGATAGATACGGACGAGATCGCTGGTCGGCGCCCGCTTGCCTACGTCCTCCTCATCGGCGCGGGTGGACTCCTCGTCGCCCTGGGGCTCGAGGACCTCCACGCCGTTCTCTGCGAGCATCCGCACGACGCGTTCCAGCGCGTCGGACGGCAGCTCGGATCGGTCAAGCGCGGCGGCGACGTCATCGACGGTTACGCTTCCGCGCTCCCTTCCCTTCGCGACGAGGTCCGCCACCTGATCTACCGATGGCGGCCCGCTTGGCAGCACCGATGCACCCACGGGAGACAGTCTGCAGTATTGGTTCCATCAAATGGCAGACCCATTTTTGTTGCGGAAGGTAAGACGATCAGCATTACCGAATTGAGATCGAGTAAAGGTTTGGCCCGAGTTTGATCAGGAAAGAAAAGTCAATTACGCGGTCTGGAATCCCACGTCCGGCGACGTCCGCCGGCCGGACGTATCTCTTTCGCTGCCCGGATGATGTCCGACATGCCGCTTAACGGCAGCGCGGACCGGCCGGGATTCCCCGTACACCCCCGGTTCACCGGCCGTCCCCGCTGCCGAACTGTTATCAAAAGCCCCCGGCGGTCAGCTTCCCGCGGCGCGGTCGCGCAGCACCCGGCGCTGCTGTTCCAGCGCCACCAGCTCGCCGAACAGCTTGTTGTACTCCTGCTGCTCCTCCACCGGGTTGAGGCGCTGCATGCGGGACTTGGCCTGGGCGATGGCCCGGTCGACCGCGATCGCCTCGATGGCCGCCAACATCGCCCCCGCGTAACGCTCCTCGGCGTGCGCGTCGGCCTGGATCGGCTCCACCGCGAACCTCGTCACGAGCCCCCTGGCGCCCTCGTCGTGGGCGTGCTCCAGCAGCCGGTCGACCCACTCACGGCCGCCGTGACCGGCCGCGCCGGCGCCTCCGGCGGCCTGGATGACCTTGTGCAGCGCGACGTGGTCGGGCGCGGTGAAGGCCTGCGGGTCGAGGGCGTCGAAGCGCGGCCCGAGCAGCGCGGGCCGCTGGACGGCCAGCTTGAGCAGCTCGCCCTCCACCCGCACGCTCGGATCGACGGGAGCCGCCTTGGGGGCGCGCTGGGGGCGGCCCTGCTGGGTGTTGGCGACCTCGCCGATGCGCTGCATGACGAAGCGCTCGTCCATGAACCCGAGCCAGCGGTCGAGGTCGATGGCGTAACGCTTGCGCAGGCCGACGTCCTTGATCCCGGCCACGATGGGCGCCGCCGCGTCGAGGGCGGCGATCTTGCCCTCGTTGCTGCGCAGGTCGTAGCGGGAGATGGTGCTCCTGATGGCGAACTGGAACAGCGGCTCGCGGCTCGCGATGAGGTCGCGCACCGCCGCGTCGCCCTGCTTGATCCGCAGGTCGCACGGGTCGAGGCCGTCGCTCTGCACCGCGACGTAGGTCTGCGTGACGAACTTCTGCTCGTCGGCGAAGGCCCGCAGCGCCGCCTTCTGGCCGGCCGCGTCGCCGTCGAAGGTGAAGATGACCTCGCCGCGGAACTCGGCCTGGTCGAGCAGGAACCGGCGCAGGATCTTGATGTGCTCCTCGCCGAACGACGTGCCGCAGGTGGCCACCGCGGTCGGAACTCCGGCCAGATGGCAGGCCATCACGTCGGTGTATCCCTCGACGATCACCGCCTGGGCACGCTTGCTGATCTCTCGTTTGGCGAGATCAATGCCATAAAGGACCTGGCTCTTCTTGTAAAGCGGCGAGTCAGGCGTATTCAGATATTTCGGACCATCGTCGGAATCGAGCAACTTGCGTGCGCCGAATCCGATCACGTCGCCCGTGGCGTCCCTGATCGGCCAGATCAGCCGCCCCCTGAACCGGTCGATCGGCCCCCGCCTGCCCTCCTTGGCCAGGCCGCCCTTGACCAGCTCGTCGGCGGTGAACCCGCGCCCCATCAGGTGGCGCGCCAGCGCCTCCCATTCGGCCGGCGCGTAGCCGACGCCGAACGTCTCGGCGTCGGCGCGCTCGAACCCGCGCTCGGACAGGAACCGCCGCCCCGGGGCCGCGTCGGGCCCGAACAGCTTCTCGGCGTAGAACTCGGCGGCCACCCGGTGGGCCTCGATCAGCCGGGCCCGCTCACCGTGGTCGCGCTTGGGGACGTAGCCGCCCTGCTCGTACTGGAGCTGGATGCCGGCCCGCTGGGCCAGCCGCTCGACCGCCTCGCCGAACGGCAGGTGCTCGATCTTCTCGACGAACGTGATCACGTCGCCGCCTTCCCCGCAACCGAAGCAGAAGTACATGCCGCGCTCGGGGGTGACGTTGAACGACGGGCTCTTCTCGTCGTGGAAGGGGCACAGGCCCTTGAGGTTGCCCCCTCCGGCGTTGCGCAACTGGATGTGCTCGCCGATCACGTCGGCGATGGGGGAACGCTCGCGTACGAGCGCGATGTCGACATCACGGATCCGGCCAGCCACGCCGGTGAGTCTATTCCGCCCGACCGACGGTTCCGCCCCTCGCGGGGTGTGCCGCGGCCGGTGAACGGCGGGGCACGGGCTGTCGACGGCCGGGGAAGACGGGCGTCACCTCTGGGTTGCTAAAGCGGGAAACTGGTGATGCGGAGTCCCGTGGTCGGCTACAAAGGTGAGGGTTGTCGGTGGAAACGGTGACACGGGTGAGGAAGACTATGCATTCCGGGCATATCGTACGGTGGGCGATTGTCGCCGGCGCCGTGCTGCTCACCGGCGCCTGCGCCCAGGCGACCGGGGTGGCGGGCGTCAGCGCCCAGTCACCCTCCACGGCCCCGGCCACGGGCACGCCCACCGCCACCCCGGCGGTCACCGCCACCATCCCCTCGCCCGGCCCGTCCGGCCAGGAGGGCGAGCAGCAGGCCGAGCGGCCGCCCAAGGGGGACGACCCGGTCAAGGTGCCGCCGCCCAAGCTGTCGAAGTTCACCTACACGTTCCCGGTCAAGGGCTGCGGCACGACCTACCAGCGCAGCCTGCTGGTGCTGCCCAAGACGACGATCTGGGCCCCGCAGGGCTGCTCGTTCGTCGCGCCGGTGGACGGCGTCGTGGACGAGGTCAACGTCAAGAACCGGTGGGCGCCCTCCACCGACAAGGGCGCCGACCGCGAGGGCAGGTTCGTCACGATCGTCGGCGACGACGGCGTGCGCTACCTCGGCGGCCACCTCGACTCCGTCGCCGACGGCGTACGGCCCGGCGTGCGGGTCAAGGCCGGGCAGCTGCTCGGCCGGGTGGGCAGGTCGGGCAACGCCCGCGACGCCGGCTCCAACCTCTACTTCGCGATCTCCTGGAAGACCGGCCCGGCCTACTGGTGGGTGCGCCGGGGCATGGTCGAGCCGTGGGACTACCTGGACGCCTGGCGCTCCGGCAACCGCACGCTCTCCCCCCGCAAGGAGACCCTGGCGCTGCGCGGCAAACTCGGCGAGACGCCGCGCTGCGCGGTCCAGTGCACGTCCAAGAAGGTGCCGCAGGCCACCAAGCAGCCCAGGAAGCCGCGCAGGACCGCCGACGCCAAGGACGACAACCCGATCACGGCGGACCCGTCGTCAACTCCTTTCGGTCAATGACGACGCCCGTCCTGATCAGCTCCTGGATCTCCGGCACGGCGTCCCTGGTGTTGACGCTCATGCCGGCGACCACCCGGCTCTCGCGCAGCCAGAAGGCGACGAACCGCAGGTCCTCCACCGACCCGCGGCAGACGATCTCGTCGTGGCCGCCGGTGTCGCCGGTGAACTCCATGCTCAGGTCGTACTGGTCGGTGAAGAGGTAGGGGATCTCGTCGTGGACGACGTCCTGGCCGAGCATGGCCCGGGCGGCGGCCGGACCGCCCTTGAGCGCGCCCGACCGGTGCTCGACGCGGACGTGCCTGCCGTACAGGGGGTGGAAGGGCTCGGCGGCGTCGCCGGCGGCGTACACGTCGGGGTGCGAGGTGCGCAGGGAGGCGTCGGTGCGGATGCCGTGCCGGACCTCCAGGCCCGCGTCGCGGGCCAGCTCCACCTCGGGCGCGACGCCGATGCCGGCCACCACGAGGTCGGCCGTCAGCCGCTCCCCCGTGCTGAGCCGTACGCCGGTGCCGGTGACCTCGGCGACGGCGGTGCCGAAGCGCAGGTCCACCCCGTTGCGGGCGTGCAGGCGGGCGAACACCGCGCCCAGCTCGGGGCCGAGCGCCCGGTGGAGCGCGGTGGGCTCGGGCTCGACGACGGTGACCGGGCAGCCCGCCGCGCGGGCCGCCGCCGCGCTCTCCAGCCCGATCCAGGACGCCCCGACCACGATGACGCTGCCGCCCTCGGCGAAGCGCCGCCTGAGCGCCTCGCAGTCCTCGACGGTACGCAGGTAGTAGGCCGGGCCGGGCAGGCGCCTCGGCGTCGCCCCGGTCGCGATCAGCAGCTTGTCGTAGGCCCGCCGGGACCCGTTGGCGAACCTGACGACGTGGTTGCGGGGCTCGATGCGGGTGACGGGCAGGCCGAGCCGCAGCTCAACGTCGTTGTCGGCGTACCAGCCGGGGGCGTGGACGTAGATCCTCTCCCGCTCACTGCCACCCCGCAGGTACTCCTTGGACAGGGGCGGCCGCTCGTACGGGCGTTCGCTCTCCGCGCCGGCGAGCACCACCTCGCCGGCGAAGCCCTCCTCGCGCAACGTCTGCGCGGCCTTGGCTCCCGCAAGGCCCGCGCCGACGATGACATATGTAGCCATGCGCGCAGTATCCGCCGACGAGGCAGGTCCGCAAAGCCGCTCGTGGGGGCGGTTTCACCGGCCCCGGCGGCATGGCGTCACGTCGACAGGCGCCGGTGCCAGGCCACGGCCGAGGTGTCGGTGAGCGAGGCGATCTGGTCGATCACGACGCGCACCCGCGCGGCGTCGTCGGGGGCGTCGACGAAGGCGGGACGGAAGGCGGGTTCGAGGGTGCCGGGAGCGCCGAGCGTGATCAGCGAGGCCAGCTCGGTGATCAGCTCGCGCTGCCTGGCCTGGTTGGCGTGGTGGCCCTCGGTGGTCATCACGTAGTGGGCGGTGACGCCCTTGAGCAGGGCGCACTCCAGCAGCGTGGCGCGCGGCACGACGAGGTCGGCGCGGTGGCGGGCGCCGTGGACCTCCTTGGTGGCGGTCTGGGCCGAGCGGCAGAACCGGCCGATCAGGCCGCTGGTGAGCGCCTTGAGGCCGGCCAGGTCGGCGAGCGTGGCCTCGAACCGGCGCGGCCACAGCGGGTCGGCGATCAGCTTGGCGAAGACCTCCTCCAGCTCGTTGAGGTCGGCGCCGGGCGCGTACCAGGTGCGGGTGATGCGGGCCACCGCGCCGCGCTCCACGGGCGACTGGAGCGCCTCGGGGGTGACGTGGCCGGAGTGGAGGGCGTCCTCCAGGTCGTGGACGGAGTAGGCGACGTCGTCGGCCCAGTCCATGATCTGGGCCTCGAAGCTCACGCGGCCCTCCGGGGCGCCGTCCCTGATCCACTCGAAGACCGGCAGGTCGTCGTGGTAGACGCCGAACTTCGGGGACTTCTCGCACGTCCAGGGGTATTTGACGGAGGCGTCGAGGGCGGCCCTGGTGAGGTTGAGTCCGGCGCTGCGGCCGTCGTCGGTCAGGACCTTGGCCTCCAGCCTGGTGAGCAGGCGCAGGCTCTGGGCGTTGCCCTCGAAGCCGCCGCACGAGGTGGCCAGCGCGTTGAGCGCCACCTCGCCGTTGTGCCCGAACGGCGGATGGCCGAGGTCGTGGGCCAGGCAGGCGGTCTCGACCAGGTCGGGGTCGACGCCGAGCGTGGCGCCCATCTCCCTGCCGACCTGGGCGCACTCGAGCGAGTGGGTCAGCCGGGTGCGCGGGATGTGCTGGCCGCCGCCGAGCGTCTCGCCGGGGCCCACGACCTGGGTCTTGGCCGCCAGCCTGCGCAGCGCGGCGCTGTGCAGGACGCGGGCGCGGTCGCGTTCGAACGCACCGCGGCCGGGGTTGCCGGGTGGTTCCGGGACCCATCGTTCCTGGTCGTGCTCGTCGTAGTACGACATTGGTGCAGTGATTTTATCCAGTTTCCTGTCTCCGCTAGTGTCGAGCCTCGCGAGAACCCCTTCCCCGGGAGCCCTCCCCCATGACGACAGCGTTCCGAGCGGTGCTGGCCTTCAGTCTGCTCGCCGGCTTCTACGTGCTGGTCGGCGTCATCCTGGTGGCCGCCGTGTTCTTCGACGTCCTGCTGCTGGTGGACTTCCACACCGCGGCGCTGAAGGTCGCGATCGTGCTCACGCTGGCGGCGGGCGCGCTGGTGCGGGCGCTGTTCATGGTCGGCAGGAGGCAGGGGGCGAGCTGCCGGGCGTGCCGGTGGGGCGCGAGCACGAGCCCGCCCTCTGGCAGGCGGTGGAGGACCTGGCCCGGCGGGTGCGCACCGCGCCGCCCGACGAGATCCGGCTCGTCCCCGAGGTGAACGCGGCGGTCTCGGAGGACACCCGGTTCCTGGGGCTGCGCGCGACGCGGCGGCGGATGTTCATCGGGCTGCCGCTGCTCCAGACGCTCACCGTCGACGAGATGCGCGCCGTGCTCGGGCACGAGCTGGGCCACTACAGCGGGGCCCACACGCGGCTCGGCGCGCCCGTCTACCGGGGGCGGGTCTCGCTGATCGCGACCGTGCAGGGGTTGGGCAACCATCCGATCATTCAACGGCTCTTCGCCTGGTACGCCAAGCTCTACCTGCGGGTTTCGCAGGCCGTGTCGCGCCGTCAGGAGCTGGAGGCCGACACGTTCGCGGTGGCGATCGGCGGGCGCCAGGCCATGTCGGGCGCGCTCCGCAAGATCCACGACACCTCCCTGGGCTGGGAGCTGTACGCCGGCGACTACCTGTCGCTGACCGGCGTGGGCGGCACCCGGCCCGCCTCGGTGTTCGGCGGTTTCCACGCCCTGATGAACGACCCCGGCCGGCAGGCCGAGATCGCCAGGCTGGGCGAGCGGCCCGAGGAGGTCTCGCCGTACGACTCCCATCCCAGCCTGGCCGACCGGCTGGCGGCCATCGCGGTGCTGCCGGAGCCCGAGCACGTCCCCGACCCGCGTCCGGCGCTGACGCTGCTGCGCGACCCCGACGTCGCGGCCGAGGCGGTGGAGCGGTCGATGTGGACGCCGGAGGCGCTGGCCGGGCTGCGCCCGGTGCCGTGGGACGAGCTGGTGGCCCAGGGCATGTACGCCGGGCGCAACGCCGAGGCCCTGCACGACCTCGCGGTGGCGGGCCAGCGGGTGATGGGGGCCACGCGGCCCTACCTCGACGCGGCCTTCGAGTCGATCGCCAGGGGCCGGCAGGCCGAGCTGGCCGAACAGCTGCGCGAGCTGGGCTGGAAACCCTCGGAGACGCTGCTCGCCGGGGTGCTGGGGCAGGCCCTGGAGGCGGTGCTGATCCAGCTCGGCGAGGCCAGGTGGACGCTGTCCTGGTCGGGCCCCGCCCGGCTGCTGTTCGAGGACGGCGAGGAGGTGGCCCTGGCCGAGTACGCGGCCCGGGTCGCCGGCGATCCGGAGGCCGTGGCCGGGCTGCGGCAGTGGCTGGGCGACCACGGGATGCGGCACGACTACGTACCGGCCGAGGAGGCCCTGCCCCGCTAGCCCGCCGCGGGCGGCCCGGCGGCCGGCCGGCGGATCATGAGGACGTCGACCTGGTCCTCGCCCTCGACGGTGAAGCCGTGCCGCTCGTAGAGCCGCTGGGCGGCGCTGCCCCGCAGGACGACCAGGCGCACGGTCGCGCGCTCGGCGTCGGCGCGGTCCAGCAGCGCGCGCAGGACGGCCGTGCCGAGCCCGCGTCCCTGGACGGCGGGGGCGAGGTAGAAGTGCTCCAGCCGGCGCCCGTCCTCGGCGGGGCGCAGGGTGACGCAGCCGGTGAAGGCGCCGTCGGCCAGGATGACGGAGGTGTGCCCGGGGGCGAAGGAGTCGCGGAAGCGCTGCCGTACCCGGTGCTCGTCGAAGCGGCCCAGCCGTTCCAGGTCGGGGCGCATCACCGTGGCCCGCAGCTCCGCGATGGCCTCCACGTCGTCCGGTCCGGCGGTCCGCAGCTCCCATTCCAGGAGATCTTTCATGGCGGAAAGTATCCCAATGGCCGGTTTTGGCGCGATCTCCGGGGTTCGTGGACAGGAAATCAACAGATCCTCAACCGTGCGCTCCTACGATCCGTCGCAAGGAGCGCTCCTCCAGGGGCGCCGGTAGGGAGGGAACCCTCGTGAACTTAGGCGTCCCGGAGATCATCATCGGTTTCGTGCTCTTCTTCCTCCTGATCGGGGTCGTGGTGTTCACCGCCGTGGCGCTGGCCAACCGGCGCCGCGGGTAGGGGCGGCCGGGCTGCGGGGTCCCGGCCGCCGCGCTCGTCAGCGGGTGTCGGAGTCGGTGTCGGTCAGGGCGGCGCGGCCGGCCTCCAGCCGGGCCACCGGGATGCGGAACGGGGAGCAGGAGACGTAGTCGAGGCCGACCTCGTGGCAGAAGTGCACCGAGTCCGGGTCGCCGCCGTGCTCGCCGCAGATGCCGACGTGCAGGTCGGGGCGGGCCGCGCGGCCCTCCTCGACGGCGATCCTGACCAGCCGTCCGACGCCGTCGCGGTCCAGGGTCTCGAACGGGCTGACGCCGAAGATGCCGAGCTCCAGGTAGCGCGAGAAGAAGGCGGCCTCCACGTCGTCGCGGCTGAAGCCCCAGGTCATCTGGGTCAGGTCGTTCGTGCCGAAGGAGAAGAACTCGGCGGCCTCGGCGATCTGGCCCGCCGTCAGCGCCGCCCTCGGCACCTCGATCATGGTGCCGATCAGCGCCTCGACGCCGGTCTCCGCGAGGATCCTGGTCGCCTCCTCGCGTACGGACTCCAGCTCCTGGACCGACGCCACCAGCGGGATCATGATCTCCGGACGCGCGCCCGGGACCTCGGCCGCGGCCTGGGCGATCGCCCGCACCTGCATGGCGAACAGCCCGGGGATCACCAGGCCGAGTCGCACGCCGCGCAGGCCCAGCATCGGGTTCTGCTCGTGCAGCCTCTTGACGGCGGCCAGCAGCCTGCGGTCCTTGTCGGTCACGTCGGGCGAGGTGGCGACCTTGACCGACAGGTCCACCAGGTCGGGCAGGAACTCGTGCAGAGGCGGGTCGATGAGCCGGATGGTGACCGGGTCGCCGCCCATGGCCTTGAAGATGCCGATGAAGTCGGCCTTCTGGAGGGGTTCGAGGGCGTCGAGCGCGGCCTGCCGCTCCTGGTCGCCGTCGGCCAGGACGAGGTCCTCGACGAGCTGGCGGCGCTCGCCGAGGAACATGTGCTCGGTGCGGCACAGGCCGATGCCCTGGGCGCCGAAGCGGCGGGCCCGCGCGGCGTCCTCGGGGGTGTCGGCGTTGGCGCGGACCCGGAGCCGGCGCACGGAGTCGGCGTGGCCCATGATCCGGTCCACGGCCCTGACCAGGTCGTCGTCCGGCTGCGCGCCCTCGAAGTACTCGACGACGGCCGAGTCCACGACCGGGACCTCGCCGAGGTAGACCTCGCCGGTGCTGCCGTCGATGGAGATCACGTCCCCTTCGGAGACGACCTCGCCGCCGGGCGCGGTGAACCTGAGTTCGCCGGTGGAGACCTCCAGCTCCTCGGCGCCGCACACGCACGTCTTGCCCATGCCGCGGGCGACCACGGCGGCGTGCGAGGTCTTGCCGCCGCGGCTGGTCAGGATGCCCTTGGCGGCGATCATGCCGGCCAGGTCGTCGGGGTTGGTCTCACGGCGGACGAGGATGACGTCCTCGCCCCGTCCGGCCAGCTCGACGGCGCGCTCGGAGGAGAAGACGACCTTGCCCACGGCGGCGCCCGGCGAGGCGTTCATGCCCTTGGCGATCTTCTTCTTCTCGGCGCCGCCGTCGAAGCGGGGGAACATGAGCTGGGCGAGCTGGTCGCCGTTGACGCGGGTGACGGCCTCGTCGAGGGTGATCAGGCCCTGGTCGACGAGCTGGGTGGCGATGCAGAAGGCGGCCGCGGCGGTGCGCTTGCCGACCCGCGTCTGGAGCATCCACAACTTGCCGCGCTCGATCGTGAACTCGATGTCGCACAGGTCCTTGTAGTGGTTCTCCAGCGTCTCCATGATCTGCAGCAGCTCGTCGTAGGAGCGCTTGTCGAGGCGTTCGAGTTCCTGGAGGGGGATGGTGTTGCGGATGCCGGCGACGACGTCCTCGCCCTGGGCGTTCTGCAGGTAGTCGCCGTAGATGCCCTGCTGGCCGGAGCCGGGGTCGCGGGTGAAGGCGACGCCGGTGCCGGAGTCGTTGCCGACGTTGCCGAAGACCATGGCCACGATGTTGACGGCGGTGCCGAGGTCGGCCGGGATGCGCTCCTGGCGGCGGTAGAGGATGGCGCGCGGGGCGTTCCAGGAGTCGAAGACCGCCATGACGGCCAGCCGCATCTGCTCGCGGGGGTCGGCGGGGAAGTCCTTGCCGGTCTGCTCCCGGACGATGCCCTTGTAGGTCTCGACCAGCCCCTGCAACTCGCCCGCGTCGAGGTCGGTGTCCTGGCGGCGGCCCTTCAGCTCGTCGAGCGCGTGCTCGAACAGGTCGCCGTCGAGGCCGAGCACGGTCTTGCCGAACATCTGGATCAGCCGGCGGTAGGAGTCCCAGGCGAAGCGGTCGTTGCCGCCCGCCTGCTTGGCCAGGCCGTGCACCGACTCGTCGTTGAGCCCGATGTTGAGGACCGTCTCCATCATGCCCGGCATGGAGAACTTCGCGCCCGACCGTACGCTGACCAGCAGCGGGTCGTCGGCCTGACCGAGCCGGCGGCCCATCTGGGCCTCCAGGGCGTCCAGGTGCTCGGCGACCTCGCGCTCCAGGCCGTCGGGAAGAGCGCCTTCCGTCAGGTAGTGACGGCAGGCTTCAGTGGTGATCGTGAATCCGGGGGTACGGGCAGCCCGAGATTCGTCATCTCGGCGAGATTCGCGCCCTTTCCACCGAGAAGATCCTTGAGATTCCTGTTGCCCTCGGTGAAGTCGTAAACGTACTTGGCCACCACAGCTCCAATCCAACGCTTCTGTCCCGGACTCTACCGGCGAAATTGATGATGAAACTGCACTCCTCGGATAAGTCATCGTTTTTGCAGGTCAACCGCCCGCGACAGGTCTAATCCAATTATAGGACCGCTGCCCGATAAATTGGTTTATACCAATTGGTTTACACCAATTCTTGAGAAAGAGGAGCGAGAGGTGGGGAATCGGATCCGGTCCCGCCAGGAGACGCCCATGGCCGCTCCCGCCAAGCCAAAGCGCCGTGCAGGCTTCGTCGCGGGATCGCCCAAGTCCCCCGCGGACACGGTGATCTACCTGGACCTCCGGCCGCCGCACCGGGCCGGCGGCCGTCGTGATCGCTCAACGTGACCCAGCTCGGGTCGTTCCGCGATATGGACGTGATCGAGGCATGACACTCTGCTCGCATGCCCCGCACGACGCCACGAGGTCTGATGGCCGCCTGCCTGGTCCTGGCGCTGTCCGCCTGCGGCTCGGGAACGCCCGAGCCCTCCGCGGGGTCGCTGGTGCCGGGGGCGGAACAGCGACACGCGACCCAACTCCGGCCGGGCGACTGCCTCGTGTCGATCCCCGACGACCTGATCGCGACGCTCGTGCCGTGCGGCAACCCGCACGCGGCCGAGTTCGGCATGATCTACGTCGTGCCGGAGGGCGCGTGGCCGGGCGCCGAGCAGGCCAAGCGGCAGGCCACGGACTTCTGCGCGCCGCGGCTGCGGGTCGCGCCGGGCAGGGTGAGCGAGGTCGAGGTGACCGCGCTGCCGCCGCTGGAGGAGGAGTGGCCGCGCCACCGCACGGCGTACTGCGTGGCGGTGGCGCGTGACGGGCAGCTCGTCGGGCGCGTGCTGGAGTAGACGCCGGGCCCGCGTCGGCGCGGGCCCCGCGGGGCGGTCAAGCAGAGCGGTCAGGCGGGGCGGTCAGGCGGGGCGGTCAGGCGGGGCGGTCAGGCGGGGCGGTCAGGCGGGGATGGGGTTGCCCTCGGGCGCCGGGCCCGGCGCGCCGTCGCGCGGCGGCAGCCACAACACGAACGTGGCCCCCTGCCCGAGCCTGGAGAACACCGCCACCCGTCCCCCGTGCGACTCCACGATCTGCCGGACGATGGCCAGGCCGAGACCCGTGTGCCGGTCGCGCCGGCTGGCCTCGCCGCGCCAGAACCGGTCGAAGACCCGCTCCTGCTCCGCGGCGCCGAGCCCGGGGCCGTCGTCCCTGACCGCGACCCACAACCAGCCGCCCGACCGGCCGGCCTCCACCCGGACGCTGCCGCCCGGCGGGGTCAGGCGCACCGCGTTGGACAGCAGGTTGGCCACGGCCCGGCGCAGCGCGTCCTGGTCGCCGGTCATCTCCAGGTTCCTGTCCAGCCCGCGGGTGATCGTCAGGCCGCGGGCGGCGGCCGGCGCCGCGTACTCCTCGCACGCCTCCCGCGCCACCCTGCTCAGGTCGAGGTCGGTGTCGGCGAACGCGGTCGCCTGCCGCCGGGCGCTGGCCAGCAGGTCCTCCACGAGCCTGGTCATGCGGGTGGTCGCCCGGTCCACGATCTGCACGGCCCTGGCCCGCTCCTCCTCGCTGGCCTCGGGCGAGGCGAGCACGGCGTCCACGTTGGCCCGGATGATCGTCAGGGGGCTGCGCAGTTCGTGCGAGGCATCGTCGATCAGCCGGCGCTGCGCGCTGAACGCCTCCTCCAGCCGGTCGAGCATGGTGTCGATGGTGTCGGCCAGGTCCTTGAGCTCGTCGCGCGAGCCGCCCAGCCTGATCCGCCGCGTCAGGTCGGTCGCCTGGATCTCCTCCGTCGTCCGGGTGATCGACCGCACCGGGCGCAGCACCCGTCCCGACAACACCCAGCCGATGCCCAGGGACGCCAGGTAGAGCGCGGCCAGGGTGGCCAGCGAGTAGTCGCGCAGCGTGGCCAGCGTCCTGATGTTGACCTCGTTCTCGACCTCCTCGATGAAGACGACCTCCTGCTTGCCCACGTACTGGTTGCCGCGGTACGCCTTGGCGTACTCGGTGGAGTACGGGCGTTCCTCGGTGGTCTTGGAGACCGCGACGTAGATGCCGCCCAGCACCAGCGCGGCCAGCACGAACAGCAGCCCCGAGTAGAGCACGGTGAGCCGGAAGCGGATGGTGTGGATCACGCCGGCTCCCTGAGCCGGTAGCCGCGGCTGATCACCGTCTCGATGAGGCCGTCCTCCTGGAGCTTGCGGCGCAGGTTGCCGACGGTGACCCGGACGGTGTTGGTGAACGGGTCGGCGTGCTCGTCCCAGACGTGTTCGAGCAGCTCCTCGGTGGAGACCACGTGGCCGGGGCGGGTCATCAGGTAGTGCAGCACGCCGTACTCCTTGGGGGTCAGGGCCAGCGACCGGCCGTCGAGGGAGACCTCCATGCGGGCGGTGTCGATGCGCAACCCGCCCACCTGGAGGACGGCGGTGCCGCCGGTGTCCCTGCGCAGCAGCGCCCGCACCCTGGCCAGCAGCTCGGGGAAGGCGAACGGCTTGACCAGGTAGTCGTCGGCGCCCTCGTCGAGGCCGCGCACCCGGTCGTCGAGGCGGTCGCGGGCGGTGACCATGATGATCCGCACCCCGCGGCCGGCGGCCCGTACCGAACGGCAGAGCTCGAAGCCGTCGCCGCCGGGCAGGTTCAGGTCGAGCAGGACCAGGTCATAGGTGTTGACCTCCAGCTTCTCGTGCGCCGACGGCGCGTCGTAGGCCACGTCCACCGCGTAGCCCGCCCGGACCAGACCCACCCGTAACGCGTCGACCAGGTCTTCCTCGTCCTCGACCACCAGCAGTCGCATGATCTTGACCATAGTTCCGGATGAGGTGTCACGCCATGGGTCCGGAGCGGCGTTCCCGGCTTCAGCACCACCTCACCAAACGCCAGCGAAAGCCCACATAACTATCGCCTTTACACGATTTTTCGGTGTTCACCGTTAGATCTTTCGACCATGACGCCCTTCCAGCGATATTTGGCAGAAGAAGTGGCACTCGACCACGTAGAGGGCCTGATCTCGCGGCGGGAGGCCCTGCGCCGCCTGGGCCTCCTCGGGCTCGCCCTCCCCGCCGCCACTGCCCTCCTCGCCGCCTGCGGCGCCACCCCGGACACCGACCCGGCGAGCACGCCTACGCCGCTCGCGGCCTCACCGTCCGGCACGGCCTCCCCCGCGGGCCCGGCCCCGCTGCCCACGCAGGAGATCACGTTCCCCGGCCCGGACGGGACCACCCTGCGGGCCGCCTGGGCGCCCGCCGCCGACCCCAAGGGCGCGGTGCTGGTCATGCACGAGAACCGCGGGCTGACCGACCACATCCGCTCGGTCGCCGGCCGGCTGGCCGCGAGCGGCTACTCGGCCCTGGCGCCCGACCTGCTCTCCCGGGAGGGTGGCACGGCCGCGTTCGCCGACACCGCGCAGGTCACGGCCAAGCTGGGCGAGATCGCCCAGGAACGCTTCGTGGCCGACATGAAGGCGGCCGTCGGCGAGCTGGAGAAGCGGGCGAAGGGCGCCGGGCTGGGCATGATCGGGTTCTGCTTCGGCGGCGGGATGACGTGGCTGTTGTTGTCGTCCGGGGAGACCCGGCTGGCCGCCGCGGCGCCCTTCTACGGCCCGCTGCCCGACGACGCCGACCTGACCGGCACCGAGGCGTCCGTGCTGGCGATCTACGCCGAGCAGGACGACCGCGTCAACGCCACCAGGGACGCGGCCGAGGCGGCGCTGACGAAGGCCGGGCTCACCCACGAGCTGGTGACCGTCCCCGGCGTCGGCCACGCCTTCTTCAACGACACGGGAGCCCGCTACGACGAGCGGGCCGCCTCGCAGGCCTACGACTACGTGCTGACCTGGTTCGGCCGCCACCTGTCCTGACCGGCCGGGCCTGTCCTGCTCAGCCGGGCCTGTGCTGCTCGGCCGGGCCTGTGCTGCTCGGCCGGGTCTGTCCTGCTCGGCCGGGGCGGAAACACGAGCGCCGCCCGCGGCGGAGAGCCGGGGCGGCGTCGGTGGCGTGGTGCCGAGGTCAGTCGTTGAGGCGCTGGCGCAGGTAGGAGTCGACCTGGTCGATGGCGATGCGCTCCTGGGCCATGCTGTCGCGCTCGCGGATCGTCACCGCGTGGTCTTCGAGGGTGTCGAAGTCGACGGTGATGCAGAACGGGGTGCCGATCTCGTCCTGGCGGCGGTAGCGGCGGCCGATCGCGCCCGCGTCGTCGAACTCGACGTTCCACCGCCGGCGCAGCTGCGCGGCCAGGTCGCGGGCCTTCGGCGACAGGTCGGCGTTGCGCGACAGCGGCAGCACCGCGGCCTTGACCGGCGCGAGCCGGTGGTCGAGCCGCAGCACCGTGCGCTTCTCCAGGACGCCCTTGGCGTTGGGCGCCTCGTCCTCGGTGTAGGCGTCGATCAGGAAGGTCAGCGTGGCCCGGTCGACGCCGGCGGCCGGCTCGATGACGTAGGGGACGTAACGCTCACCGGTGTCCTGCTCGAAGAAGCTCAGGTCGACGCCCGAGGCCTTGGAGTGGGCGGTGAGGTCGAAGTCGGTGCGGTTGGCGATGCCTTCGAGTTCGCCCCACTCCGAGCCCTGGAAGTTGAAGCGGTACTCGACGTCGACGGTGCGCTTGGAGTAGTGGGACAGCTTCTCCTGCGGGTGCTCGTAGAGGCGCAGGTTGTCCTTGTTGATGCCCAGGTCGGAGTACCAGCGGAAACGCTCGTCGATCCAGTACTGGTGCCACTCCTCGTCGGTGCCGGGCTTGACGAAGAACTCCATCTCCATCTGCTCGAACTCGCGGGTGCGGAAGATGAAGTTGCCCGGGGTGATCTCGTTGCGGAAGGACTTGCCGACCTGGCCGATGCCGAACGGGACCTTCTTGCGCGCCGACTGCTGCACGTTGAGGTAGTTGATGAAGATGCCCTGGGCCGTCTCCGGACGCAGGTAGGCCAGGCCCGACTCGTCCTCGACCGGGCCGAGGAAGGTCTTGAGCAGGCCGCTGAACTGCCGGGGGTCGGTGAAGGTGCCCTTGTTGCCGCAGTTGGGGCAGGTGATGTCGGCCAGGCCGTTCTCGGGCTCCTTGCCGTTCTTCTCCTCGTACGCCTCCACGAGGTGGTCGGCGCGGAAGCGCTTGTGGCAGGACATGCACTCGGTCAGCGGGTCGCTGAAGGTCTCGACGTGGCCGCTGGCCCGCCAGACCTCGGGGGCCAGGATGACGCAGGAGTCGAGGCCCACCACGTCGTCGCGCGACTGGACCATCGACAGCCACCACTGCCGCTTGACGTTGTTCTTCAGCTCGACACCCAGAGGACCGTAGTCCCACGACGCGCGAAGTCCGCCGTAGATCTCGCTCGACGGGTAAACAAGCCCGCGGCGCTTGGCGAGGCTGACGATGGTGTCCATGACGTCGGTGCGTCGTGCCATTTTGGTTGCGTCTCTTTCCGGCTGGAGGTCGGCGAGTGAATTCGATGAGATCCCAGCTTAGGGGACGCTCACCCGGTCTCGCGCGCGAGTAACGCTACGCACCCTCTTGCGTGTACACGTCCTCGTACGCGCTGGGTTCGTTGACCATGAGGATCATCAACGGGTACATGACCATCCTGGAGGCCGACAGCGCCCTGCGGTAGAACCCCGCGCCCTCCCATTCGCTGACCAGCGCCCACAGGTTGGGCTCGTCGACCGAACGGGCCAGCCGCCCGCGGTGGTAACCCGGCTGGGCGGCGAAGGTGTCGAGGATGGTGTGGCCCTGCTTGAGGAAGTCCTGGGACTGGGACTCTGGCACGGTGTATCGGATCACGGCGAGCACCAGCCCAGCCTAGAGGTGCGCACCCTGCTGTCACACGAACTCCCATAGGCTCTCGACGTGGCCTCCAAAAACAAGCGCCCGCTGCCCCAGGGCGAGCAGTTCTTCACGCCGGGCGCGGGCGGCGCGCGCAAGGCCGTCGAGCGGCGCAGCGCGGTCCCGATGACGTTTCTGTTCACGCAGGTGCCCAGGTGGGTGGCCCCCGCCGTGCTGGTGATCCTGCTGCTGGCCGCCTTCGCGCTGGCCAACTGGCTGGGCGGCGTGGCGGCGCTGCTGGTGCTGGCGTTCGTCGGGTGGCTGGCGTACCTGTCGTGGCCGTCGCTGGGCATCGGCGGGCGGCTGCTGCGGGTCGTGATGCTGGTCTTCCTGGCGATCCTGGCCGCTGACCGGTTTGGGGCGTTCTAGGGCGGCCCGCCGGAGATTTTGACAATCATTTTCATTTTCTCCATACTTGAGGGCGTGATGTCCCGTACGCCCCCAATGCGCGCCCTGATCTTCCTCGCCGGAGCAGCCCTGCTGGCCACGTCCGCCTGTGGCGCCGGGGCCGCGGAGAGCACCGAGACCGCCGCGGGCGGCAGGCCCGAGGTGATCGCCGCCTTCTACCCGCTCCAGTGGCTCACGGAGCAGGTGGCCGGGCCCGACGCGAACGTGACCGTCCTGACCGCGCCCGGCGTCGAGCCGCACGACCTGGAGCTGGGCATCCAGCAGATGACCAAGCTCCAGGACGCCGCGCTCACGGTCTACGTCAAGGGCGTGCAGCCGGCCGTCGACGACGCCGTCTCCGCCGACACCGCCTTCGACGCCGCCGCCGCCGTCACGACGATCCCGGCGGACGGGCACGCCGATGAGGAGGGGCACGCGGAGGAGCACGGCGTCTCCTACGACCCGCACATCTGGCTCGACCCGTCCCGGCTGGCCACGGTCGCCGGAAAGCTGGGCGAGCGCCTGGCCGCCGCCGACCCCGCCCACGCGCAGGCGTACAAGGACCGCGCCGCCACGGCGGCGGGCGTGCTGGGCGGCCTCGACCAGGAGTTCGCCAAGGGCCTGGCCGCCTGCGCCGGCAAGACGCTGGTCACCGCGCACGAGGCGTTCGGCTACCTGGCCGACCGCTACAAGCTCAAGCAGGTGGGCATCACGCTCGACCCCGAGACCGAGCCGTCGCCCAAGCGCCTGTCGGAGGTGGCCGCGCTGGCCAGGTCCGAGGGCGCCACCACGATCTTCACCGAGTCCCTGGTGAGCCCGAAGGTGGCCGAGGTGCTGGCCGGCGAGGTCGGCGCGAAGACGGCCGTGCTCGACCCGCTGGAGAGCAAGCCCGCCGGCGACTACCTGACGGCCATGCGCGACAACCTCAAGACCCTCCGGACGGCTCTGGGGTGTGCGGCATGAGCGAGACGGCCTTCGCGATGACCGGCGGCCGGGTCAGCTTCGACGGCCGGCAGATCCTGCGCGGCATCGACCTGACCGTGTGCCCCGGCGAGGTCGTGGCCCTCCTGGGAGCCAACGGCTCGGGCAAGTCCACCCTGGTCCGCGCGCTGCTCGGCCTCACCCCGCTGTCCGGCGGCCAGACCCTCCTGTACGGCTCCCCGCCCGCCAGGTTCCGCGAGTGGTGGCGCATCGGCTACGTGCCCCAGCGCCTCCAGGTCGGCGGCGGCGTGCCCGCCACCGTCCGCGAGGTCGTGGCCTCGGGCCGCGTCGCCAGGCAGAGCCGGCTGCGCAGGACCAGCGCGGCCGACCGGGCGGCGGTCGCGCACGCCCTGGACGCGGTCGACCTGACCGGCCGGGCCGGCGACCCCGTGCAGTCGCTCTCGGGCGGCCAGCAGCAGCGCGTGCTCATCGCCCGCGCCCTGGCCGGGGAGCCCGACACGTACGTGATGGACGAGCCCACGGCGGGCGTCGACGCCGAGACCCAGCGGCTCCTGGCCGACACGCTGGGGAGCCTGGTCCGCGACGGCAAGACGATCGTCCTGGTCGCCCACGAGCTGGGCCCGCTGGAGCCGCTGATCACCCGCGGCGTCGTGGTCCGCGAGGGCCGCGTCGTGCACGACGGCGAGCCGCCACGGCCCGAGGGCGAGTGCGCCAGGCCGGGACACGAGCACCAGCATCCGCACGCCGAGGAGCCGGCCGCCGGCCCGCTGACCGGCTGGCAGGGAGAACCGCGATGATCGACCTTCTGCAGGAGAACCTCTTCCAGCTCGCGCTGATCGCCGCGCTGCTGGTGGGGCTGTGCGCGCCCGCGGTGGGCACGTTCATCGTGCAGCGCAGGCTGTCGCTGCTCGGCGACGGCATCGGGCACGTCGCGCTGACCGGCGTGGCGCTGGGCTTCCTGACCGGCACGGCGCCGGTGCTGACCGCCGTGATCGTCTCGGTGCTGGGCGCGGTGGCGATCGAGCTGGTCAGGGCCCGGGGCCGGACCAGCGGCGACGTCGCGCTCGCCCTGCTGTTCTACGGCGGCATCGCGGGCGGCGTCATGCTCATGGGCATCGCCCCCGGCGGCAGCAACGCCAAGCTGAACTCCTACCTGTTCGGCGCCATCGCCAGCGTCACGCGGGAGGACATCTGGATCATCGGCGCGCTGGCCGTGGCGGTGATCGGCGTGGTCGTCGTCTTCGGCAGGGAGCTGTTCGTGCTCTGCCAGGACGAGGAGATGGCCAAGGCCAGCGGCCTGCCGGTGCGCTTCCTCAGCCTGCTGATCGCGGTCACCGCCGCGCTCACCGTGGTCATCGCCATGCGCGTGGTCGGCCTGCTGCTGGTCAGCGCCCTGATGGTGATCCCGGTGGCCACGAGCCAGCAGCTCACCAGGGGGTTCAGGGCCACGATGGGGCTGGCGATGCTGTTCGGCGTGCTCGCCTCGGTGGGCGGTCTGCTGGCCTCGACGATGTCGTCACGGGTGCCTCCGGGCGCGGCGATCGTGCTTCTCGCCCTCGCCGGCTTCGTCCTGGCCCTGGCTGTCGGTAAATTCGTACGGCGAGGTCGTATCCAGGAGTCCCCAGTGAGCCGGCGACCACATGTCCGTGTCGAGGAGGTCGCATGACGACGAGGCGCGATGCCGTGCACGACACCCTTCGCCGCAGCGAGGGGTTCCGCAGCGCCCAGGACGTCTATGCAGAGATGCGCCTGCACGGCGCGAAGATCGGGTTGACCACCGTCTACCGGGCGCTGCAGGCGCTGGCCGACTGCGGCCAGGTCGACGTTCTGCGCACCGACGAGGGCGAGTCGGTCTACCGGGCGTGCGCCAGCGACGACCATCACCACCACCTGGTCTGCCGCCGCTGCGGGCACACGGTCGAGGTGGCCGGGCCGGCGGTCGAGCGCTGGGCCGAGGCGGTCGGCAGCGACCACGGCTTCACCGAGATCACTCACACGGTCGAGGTCTTCGGCACCTGCTCGTCCTGCTCGGCGCCGGCCCGCGTGGGCTGAGGGCCGCGGGAGCCGTACAGCACGCCGAGCACGACCGCGGCGCACCCGGCGAGCTGCAGCGCGGAGGGCCGCTCCCCCAGCGTGAGCGTGGAGATGGCGACCGTGGTCATCGGCTGCACGAGCAGCAGCAGCGCCGTGAGCGCCGCGGGCTGCCTGGGCAGCGAGTACGTGATCAGCAGCCATCCGGCCACCTGCGGCCCCAGCGCGAGCAGCAGCAGCCACCCGTGCGCCGGCCATTCCGGCGCCAGGTCGGCCCCGCCGAACAGCGGGCTGAGCGCGGCGATCAGCACGGTGGCCACGACGGTCGCGTGCGCCAGGGGCCCCGCCGTCCGGCCCGGCCCGGCCTTCATGAGCAGCAGGTAGGCGGCGTACACGACCGAGGTCGCCAGCCCGGTGACGGCGCCCATGACGGGGTCGAGCCCGTAGGCCGCGCCGTCGAACACCCCGGAGATCAGCACGACCCCGCCGAAGACGATCGGCGTGCTCGCCATGAGCCGGTTGGACGGACGCTCGCGGAAGACGCCCCAGGCGGCGAAGGCCACGATGAACACCTGGAGGTTGCCCAGCACGGTCGCCAGGCCCGCGCCGACCAGCTTGATCGACTGGTGCCAGAACAGCAGGTCGAGCGAGAACAGCACGCCCGCCGCCCAGGCCGGCAGCGCGTTCCGCCAGGGCAGGGGCCCCAGCTTCCGCCGTTCGAGCCAGGCGAGCAGCAACATGGGCGGCACCGCGTACGCGCAGCGGAACAACGCCGACGTCGCGGGCGACGCCCCGGACAGGCGCACCAGGGGCGCGGAGGTGGAGATGATCAGCGCTCCGGCGATCGCGATCAGCACGATACGCCGATATGCACTCACGGAAACCCCCGGAGTCCCATGGGAGAGATACGCTGCGACCACGCTAGAACCGGCCCCGACAGGAGTCAACATGCCGTTTGGCCATGACATGGTGCATTCTTTGGCGACCGTTGTCGACCTGGTCAACACCTCGCCGTCCACCGGCGGCGACGACGGTCTGGCCAGCCTGGCCGAGCTGCAGGCGTTCGTGGAGTCCCGGCAGATCAGCGGCATCGGCGCGCTGACCGCCCGCGACCTCGGCCAGGTGCGCATGGTGCGCGAGGCGTTCCACCGGGTGTTCACGGCCTCCGACGTGGCGAGCGCCGTGCGCACGCTCAACGCCCTGCTCGCCGAGACGCGCATCACGCCCAGGCTGACCGAGCACGACGGCCACCCGCTGCACGTGCACTACTTCGCCACCGACGCCTCCCTGGCCGAGCACGTGGCCGCCGACTGCGGCGTGGCGCTGGCGCACCTGCTGGTGGAGGGCGAGATGGAACGCCTGCGCACCTGCTCGGCCCCCGACTGCGACCGCGTGTTCGTCGACGAGTCCCGCAACCGCTCGCGGGTCTACTGCGACAGCCGCACCTGCGGCAACCGCATGCACGTCGCCGCCTACCGGGCCCGCCGCCGCGCCTGACCGTCCCGCACGCAAACCGCCCGTCCCCGCGACGATCGGGGGACGGGCGGCAGGTGCGGGTGATTCAGGGTGCTTCGCTGGACGTCTGCCACCACGGCGGCTTGGCGGTGGCGAAGACGTCGGAACAGTTGCACGAGCCGCAACCTGGGATCATCGGCCCTCCTTCAGCGTGGGGGAACGGGTTGTACCCGCCTTCACCGGCTCTCAGCCTGACCCTCGTGCCAGAATTCCGGATACCGCCGCGCCGCCACGTCCCTCAGCCGACGTCGCGCCGCCGCAGGGCCAGCAGCCCGCCGGCCGTGAGCGCGGCCGTCAGCGCGAGCAGCGTCAGCTCCGGCACCGTGCCGAACGCCTGCCCCGCCATGATGTTCGGCAGGTAGTGGAACGGCTCGAACGGCGTGCCGCCCCACACCCCGTAGAAGGGGGCGACGACCTGGCCGAGCAGGGCGGTCAGGATCCAGGCCGCCCAGCACAGCGGCACGCTCGCCCGAGGCAGCAGCCCGTAGGCCACCAGGCAGACCGCGCCGAGGCACCACGCCGCCGGTACCTGGCTCAGGGCGGCGGCCAGGAAGCGCGGCGCGGTGCCGGCGAAGTCGCCGAGGAGCGCGGCGTACACGGCGCTGAAGACGAGCGCGGCGAGCGCCGGCAGCGCGGCCGTGCCGAGCGCGGCCACCACCAGGTGCCCGGCCGCCCAGCGGACCCGGGTCAGGGGCGTGGCCTGCACCTGGCCGGCGCGGCCCGAGGTCTCCTCCGAACGCAGCCGCATGATCATGAGCACCGGGTAGAGCGCGCCGCAGTAGGCGAGGATCAGCAGGTAGTACCACATGTATCCGTCGAGGGCGGCGTCCGCGGGGACGCCGAGCAGGGTCGTGATGTTGGTGACCACGATGCTCGGGCGGGCCAGCACGTCCTTGGCCAGCGGGCCCATCGCGCCGCCCACCGCCGCGAACGCCGCCGTCCCCGCCGCCCACTTCAGCAGCAGGCCGCGGTGCAGCCGCCAGGCCAGGGCGACCGGGCCGCGCAGCCGGGGGGCCTCCTGCTTGCCCGGCCGTTCCGGCAGCAGGCCCGAGCCGAGGTCGCGGCGGCCGAGCAGCGTGTACGCCAGCGCGCACAACCCCCCGGCGGCCGCCGCGGAGACGCCGAGCCACCACCAGCGATCGCCCCGGTAGGCGTCCACCAGGTGGCTCCAGCCGAGCGGTGACAGCACTTTGAGCCACGGCCGGTCGCTCGCGTCGGCGGCGTAGCGCAGGACGTAGGCCAGGCCGAGGGCGTACAGGCCGATGACCGTGGCGGTGCGGGCGTCGCGCGCCAGTTGCGCGGCGACGGCGCCGACGCCCGCGAACACCCAGCCCGCCACCACGACGGCGGCGCCGTAGGCGAGCTTCAGCTCGTAGGTGCCCATGTTGCGGTTGATGTAGCCGACCATGGCCAGGCTCATGGCCACCAGCAGCAGGAACCACCAGGGGGCGATGGCGCGCTCGCGGCGCAGCGCCAGGCGGACGAGCGTCCCGGTGCCTGCGCTCATCGCACGGCCTCCGTCCGCCGGCCGCTCTCGTAGTGGCGCAGGAACAGCTCCTCCAGCGTGGGCGGGCGGCTGTCCAGGGTGCGCACGCCCGCCGCGGTCAGGCGGCGCAGCGCCGGGCCGAGCGCGTCCGCGTCCACGTCGAAGCGCACCCGGCCGCCCTCCTCGCGCAGGTCGTGCACGCCGGGGAGCCCGGCCAGCCCTTCGGCGGGCCGGTCGAGCTCGGCGTGCACGGTGGTGCGGGTCAGGTGACGCAGCGCCGCCAGGGTGCCGCTCTCGACCGCGCGGCCGTCGCGGATGATCGTGACCCGGTCGCACAGCGCCTCGACCTCCGACAGGACATGGCTGGACAGCAGCACGGTCCGGTCGCCGCGCCGCCGCTCCTCCCTGACGACCTCACGGAACGTCTCCTCCATGAGCGGGTCGAGCCCGGAGGTCGGCTCGTCCAGCAGCAGCAGCTCGGCGTCGGAGGCGAGCGCCGCGACCAGCGCGACCTTCTGCCTGTTGCCCTTGGAGTAGGCCCGGCCCTTCTTGCGCGGATCGAGGCCGAACCGGTCGAGCAGGTCCTTCCTGCGCCCGCGGTCGAGACCGCCACGCAGCCGGCCCAGCAGGTCGATCACCTCGCCGCCGGACAGGTCGGGCCACAGCGTGACGTCGCCCGGCACGTACGCCAGGCGGCGGTGGAGCTCGGCGGCCTCCCGCCAGGGGTCGCCGCCGAGCAGCCGGACACTGCCCGCGTCGGCCCGCGCGAGGCCGAGCAGGATCCGGAACGTCGTGCTCTTGCCCGCGCCGTTGGGGCCCAGGAAGCCGTGCACGTCGCCGGTGCGCACGCTCAGGTGGAGCCCGTCGAGGGCTCTGGTCCGGCCGTACGCCTTGACGAGTGCGGCCACCGAGATGGCGTCGCTCATGATGATCTGTCTCATGACTGTTCGCTCGTACAGTTGACTACCCGAACGAGCAGGACGCTATATCGGCGTATAGTCGTTGTCCAGCGCGGCAGCTCAGCAGGGGTGAACCCGGGTTTTCTCTAGGCGCCGGTGACCTCGTTGGGGATCGCGCCGCCGTAGCGGCGGTCGCGCTTGGCGTAGATCTCGCACGCCGCCCACAGGTCGCGGCGGTCGAAGTCGGGCCAGAGCCGGTCGAGGAAGACCATCTCGGCGTAGGCCGACTGCCAGAGCAGGAAGTTCGAGAAGCGCTGCTCGCCCGAGGAGCGCAGGAACAGGTCGACCGGCGGGATCTCCGGCTCGTCGAGGTAGCGGGCGAACACCTTCTCGCTCACCTTGGACGGCTTGACCCGCCCGGCCGCGATGTCGGCCGCCAGCTTGACCGCCGCGTCGACGATCTCGGCCTGGCCGCCGTAGTTGACGCAGAACTGCAACGTCAGCTTGTTGTTGCCGACGGTCATCTGCTCGGCGCTCTGCAGCTCGGAGATCACGCTCTTCCACAGCCGGCCCGGACGGCCCGCCCAGCGCACCCGCACGCCCATGGCGTTGAGCTCGTCGCGCCGCCGCCTGATGACGTCGCGGTTGAAGCCCATCAGGAAGCGCACCTCGTCGGGCGAGCGCTTCCAGTTCTCCGTGGAGAAGGCATAGGCGCTCAGGTAGGGGACGCCCAGCTCAAGGGCCCCCTCGATGACGTCGAACAGCGAGGACTCGCCCGCCTTGTGCCCTTCGGTGCGCGGCAGGCCGCGTGCCTTGGCCCAGCGGCCGTTGCCGTCCATCACGATGGCGACGTGCCGGGGCACGAGGTCACGCGGGATCGGCGGCGGGGTCGCGCCTGACGGATGAGGGGTCGGAGGCCGGACGTTCACGCATGCTCCCTTTCGACGTGTCGCAGAGAGCGTATTCCGTGTTCCAGATGCCATTGCAGATATGCGGCCACCAGACCGCTGCACTCGCTGCGGTGGCGCGACTCCGAGGCGTCGGCGGTGGCCCAGTCGCCGCGCAGCAGCGCCGTCATGAGCCCGATCGTCTCCCCCGCCGGCACCGCCGAGCCCGCCGGACGGCACGCCCCGCACACCACGCCGCCCGCGACGATGGCGAAGGCCCTGACCGCCGGGGCCTGGCACTTGGCGCACGCCTCCAGCGCGGGCGCGTACCCGGCCACCGCCAGCGAGCGCAGGAAGTACGCGTCGAGGACCAGCCTGGCCTCGTGGACGCGTTCGGACAGTGTGCGCAGGCCGCCGACCAGCAGCAGGAACTGCCGCAGCGCCGGCTCCTTCTCGCCGTGGGTCAGCCGGTCGGCCGTCTCCAGCATGGCGCTGCCGGCGGTGTAACGGGGGTAGTCGACGGCCAGCGCCTCGCCGTAGGGCCTGATGGTCTCCGCCTGGGTGATCACGTCGAGCGTGCGGCCGGTGTGGAGCTGGAGGTCGACGTGCGTGAACGGCTCCAGCCGCGCGCCGAAGCGTGACTTGGTGCGGCGCACGCCCCTCGCCACCGCCCGGATCTTGCCGGTGCGCTTGGCCAGAACGGTGACGATGCGATCGGCCTCACCGAGTTTCTGCGTCCGCAGGACGACGCCTTCGTCGCGGTAGAGACTCACTTGCCCATCTTACGGCCGCACGCGCGGCATGTTCCGGGCATGCTCTGGTGACGCGAGTTTGCCCTGCCGTCACTAGACTTTGACGTCTGTCCCCGCATCACCCGTTGTTCAACCCCCCGCTACTGCCTCGAAAGGGAGTCATGACCCGCGTGGTCCTGCTGGGCTCTTCGCCCGGCCCCGACACCTCTCCGACCGGCCTGAGGCTGGCCGCGCTGCCCGGCAATCCCACCGTGGCCGAGCGGCTGCGCAGCCAGCTCGTCTCCTATGACCCGCGGCCCGCCACGATCGAGACCGGCGACGTGGCCGCCGCCCTGCGTGCCCTGGCCGACGTCGCAGAATCGGCAACGGAGAACCTCTTCATCATCCCCCAGAACTCGGTCCTCCACGACGAGCTGATCTACCAGATCAGCAAGGCCAAGCGCGGCGCGCTGGCGCTCGTGGCCAAGGAGCCGCGGCTGGAGGTGACCGAGGAGGCGCAGGAGGACACCGTCCCGATCGACGAGGCCGACCCGGAGATCGGCTACGGCCGTCTCGAAGGGCTGCCGGTGCGCGCGCGTGTCGGCAAGTCGCGCGTCGTGTCGGTCGGCACCGCCAACCACGCGGTGACCAGGCCCAACGCGGTGGTGCTCGGCCCGCTGCACATCAGCGCCCGCAACGCCCCCGTGCTCGCGCAGACCTGCCGCGAGCTGGCCCTCATGGCCGACCGCTTCGGCGCGGACGACGACCTCGTCCAGCTCGTGGTGTTCGGCCTGGTGCGCAACGGCGTGTCGGTCGGCGTGCGCGGCCGCCGCGACCTGTTCTACCGCCGGGTGAGCACGCCGGAGGAGGTCAACGAGGCCGGCGCCGAGATGGCCGGCATGAACGAGGACCGCGCCCGGCTCAACAACGCGGTCAAGGGCGCCGACGGCTTCTTCACCACCTACTTCGTCTCCACCTACTCGCGCTTCATCGCCCGTTGGGCGGCGCGGCGCGGGCTCACGCCCAACCAGGTGACGCTGATCTCGATCCTGCTCGGCGTGGCCGCCGCCGCCTGCTTCGCCACCGGCGACCGGCCGTGGATGGTCGCCGGCGGCCTGCTGATCTACTTCGCCTTCGTCTTCGACTGCGTCGACGGGCAGGTGGCCCGGTACGCCCGCAAGTTCGGCGTGCTGGGGGCCTGGCTCGACGCCACCTTCGACCGCTTCAAGGAATACGTGGTCTTCGCCGGCCTGGCCGTCGGCTGGGTCGTCTCGGGCAACGGCGACGACATCTGGATCCTGGCGCTGGCCGCCATCGGGCTCCAGTCCGTACGCCACCTGCTCGACTTCTCCTTCGGCATCTCCAACCGGCGCAAGCCGCCCGGGCAGCTCCCCACCCTCCCGCTCGACGCCCCCGACGACCGCGACCTGCGCAGGGCGCTGGAGCGGCGCAAGGTCGAGCGCAGCCAGGGCCTGCGCGGCGTGCTCAAGATGTGGACCAGGGCGGGCAAGTTCCGCGCGGTCCACTGGGCGCGGAAGATGATCGTGTTCCCCATCGGCGAGCGGTTCGCGGCCATCGCGATCACCGCCGCCCTCTTCGACGCCCGGATCACTTTCCTCACCCTCGTGATCTGGGGCTCCGTCGCCGCCGCCTACACCCTCACCGGACGCCTCATGAGGTCGCTCGTATGATCACTCAACCGCAGGCCATGGCCACCCCCACGCCGGACCCCGACGAGGAACGCCGCCGCATCCAGACCGCCCGCCTGCTCGCCTACCGCGACGACGGCCCGCTCGTGCACGCCCTCGCGGGCAAGCTGGGCAAGGGCCTGCCGCCCGTGCCCGCCACGCTCGTGGCGCTGCTCGCCGTCGTCGCCGTCACCGTCGTCGGGCTGCCCGACAAGGGGCCCATGCTGCTCCTGCCGGTGGCCATCACGCTGCTGCTCGTGCTGCCGACCGCGCCGCGCGACCACCTGGGCCGCTTCGACTGGCTCACCCCGCCGCTGCTGCGCGGCACCGAGTTCCTCGCCATGATCGCGGTCGGCCTGGCCGCCGGCGCGCCGAAGTGGCTGCTGTTCGTGCTGGTCTACGTGGTGGGCTACCACACCTACGACACCGTCTACCGCACCCGGCAGAGCATCTGGCCGCCCGCGTGGGTGTTCCACGCGGGGCTCGGCTGGGAGCTGCGCCTGCTGATCATCGGTGTCGGCGCGGCGCTGGGCTGGCTGACGCCGGTGCTCGCGGTGCTGACGGCGTACCTGTTCGTGCTGTTCGCGGTGGAGAGCGTGACGAGCTGGGTGCGCCTGGACAAGGCCTCCGCGCAGGCCGGGGCCGACGCCGAGCAGGACCTCGAGGCCTCGCCCGAGGACGCGCTCGAGCAGGCCACCGGCGAGGCGGAGAAGGGCTGAGCGGCCACTTCCCCCTCCGGACACGACGGCGGTCACGGGCTCCCGATCAGGGCGCCGGTGGCCGCCGTCTCGCGTGCGGGCGCCGGATCGCCCCACCGGAAAGGATATGACGGACTAGTCTGAAATTTGCGGACATTCGAGCCGGAGTCCGGTCCGGCCGGAGCCAGGAGACGCGGAGGGCGTTCTTGTCGCGGCCGTTCAGGCGAGGGGACCCGCCGGACGAGCGCGCGGAGGCGCCGTTCAAGCGAGGGGACCCGCCGGACGGGCGCGCGGAGGTGCGCCCCTTCTCGCCACGACCCGCCCGAGCAGGCCCGTCAACGGTCCCCGTCGTGGTGCTGGCGTTGGTCGCGGGCCTGGTGAGCGGGTGCGGCACGGATCCGGGCCCGGTGTGCGGCGCGGTCGTCGACTCGACGGGCTACGCCGACCCGGTGACCTCCAGGAACGACGTCGGCTCCGAGCTGCCGGAGTTCGCCAAGGGCTGCGACTGGATCGGCTTCGCGGCGGTGACCGGCAGCTCGGAGAGCAGCACGTGCCGCGCGGACCCGGCGCCCATCGCCGCCGCCCGCACCGAGAACCCCGACGGTGACCCCGTGGTCGAGGACCGGGTCAGGGCCCGCCGGATCACGCAGGTGCTGCCCCGGGCGGTCGAGCTGCTCGACTGCCCGAAGGAGGGCCGGGGCTCGGACGTACTGGGCGCCCTGCGGTACGCGGTCAAGCAGCTCAGCGCGCTGCGGCAGCCGGACAGGGGGCACCGGCTCATCGTGTTCAGCGACCTGGTCAACAACCACGGCGACCTGGACGTCGGCAAGCTGGACCTGAGCGAGGCCGCCCGCGGCCGGAAGATCGAGGAACTGCGGCACGCGCGGCTGCTGCCCGACCTGTCCGGGTACGCGGTGGTGGTGCACGGGTTCCTGCGGGGGAAGAAGTCCGCCCCCGACCGGTTCCCGCTGCTGGAGAGCTTCTGGCGGGAGGCGTTCGAGGCCGCAGGGACGTCGTCCGTCGACCTGCTCTAGAGCGCTCTCCCATATTGACACGCGGTCAGCAGCGTGTTTACGTCGCCTCAAGAGAGCGCTCTCTCACTCGACTCCACCACCCCCCATGGAGCAGGGATGACAACAGAGATCCGGCACAGGCGCCGCCTGGTGGCCGTGGCGGTGGTGCTCCTGGCACTCACCGGCCTGCTCGTCAAAGTGGCCGTCAGCGCCTCGGCGTCCGTGCCGTCCACGCCGTCCGGCTGGTCGCTGGTCTGGTCCGACGACTTCAACGGCTCGGCGGGCACGCCGCCCTCGTCCGCCGAGTGGATCATCGACACCGGGCACGGCTACCCCGGCGGGCCGGGCAACTGGGGCACCGGCGAGATCCAGAACTACACCTCCAGCACCTCCAACGTCAGCCTCGACGGCTCCGGGAACCTGCGCATCACGCCCCTGCGCAGCGGCTCGGGCGAGTGGACCTCGGCCCGCATCGAGACCAGGCGGGCCGACTTCAAGCCGGCCGCCGGACGCGTCCTGCGGATCGAGGGCCGGATCCAGATGCCGAACGTGACCGGTCAGGCGGCGCTCGGCTACTGGCCGGCGTTCTGGGCGCTCGGGGCGCCGTACCGGGGGAACTACTGGAACTGGCCGGGCATCGGCGAGTTCGACATCATGGAGAACGTCAACGGCATCAACTCCGTGTGGGGCGTGCTCCACTGCGGCGTCAGCCCCGGCGGGCCCTGCAACGAGACGACCGGCCTGGGCGCGAGCCGGGCCTGCCCCGGATCGTCCTGCCAGTCGGCCTTCCACACCTACCGCTTCGAGTGGGACCGCGCCGCCAGCCCCAACCAGCTCCGCTGGTACGTCGACGGCCAGCAGTTCCACAGCGTGAGCCAGAACCAGCTCGACGCCACCACCTGGACCGACATGACCGGACACGGCGGCTACTTCCTGCTGCTCAACCTGGCCATGGGCGGCGCGTTCCCCAACGCCCTGGCCGGCACGGGCACGCCGACGGCCGCGACCGTCCCCGGGCACCCGCTGCTGGTGGACTACGTGGCCGTCTGGCAGAGCGGCACGGTCTCCACCCCGACGGCGACCCCCACCGTCCCGGGCGGCGTGGACGCGCGCTCCACCATCCAGGCCGAGCGCTACCAGGCCCAGTCCGGCACCATCGTGGAAGCCACGACCGACACCGGCGGCGGCCAGAACGTCGGCGCCATCGCGGGCGGCGACTGGCTGCGCTACGACGGGGTGAACTTCGGCTCCGAGCCCGCCCGCCAGTTCAAGGCCAGGGTGGCGTCGGGGGCGGCGGCCGGCGTGAGCGGGCTGGTGCAGGTGCGGCTGGACAGCCCGTCCGCCCCGCCGATCGGCGACTTCGCGCTGGCCAGTACGGGCGGCTGGCAGAGCTGGCGGACGGTCCCCGCCAACATCAGCGGGGTGACCGGCACGCACACCGTCTACCTGACCTTCAGCAGCGGCCAGCCCGCCGACTTCGTCAACGTCAACTGGTTCACCTTCTCGACGACCTGACCGCCCGCGGACGGCGGAGGCTGCTTCGGTGGTGACGGCGGGAGATGGGGAACAATGGGACGGTGCGCGAATTGCCGGTGATCGACATCTCCCCGCTGCTCAGCGACACCACAGGCGGTGACAGGCAGGCCGTCGGTGCGGCGATCGGCGCGGCCTGCCGGGACAGCGGCTTCTTCTACGTCCGCGGGCACGGCGTGCCGCAGGAGCTCCTCGACCGGCTCGACGCCGCCGCCAGGCGCTTCTTCGCGCTGCCCGAGGAGATCAAGGACGAGATCTCGATGGACCGGGGCGGCCCGGCCTGGCGCGGCTTCTTCCCGGTGGGCGGCGAGCTGACCTCCGGGCGTCCGGACCTGAAGGAGGGCGTCTACTTCGGCGTCGAGCAGCCGCCCGGCCCGCTCCCGCTGCACGGCCCCAACCAGTTCCCCGTCCAGGTGCCCGAGCTGCGGGAGGCCGTGCTCGCCTACCTGGACACGATGACGGAGGTCGCGCAGGCGGTCATGTCGGGGGTCGCGCTCAGCCTGGGCCTGGACGAGGGCTACTTCCGCACCGGCTACACCGCGGACCCGACCGTGCTGTTCCGGATCTTCCACTACCCGCCCGCGCCCCCGGACGACGACGAGACCTGGGGCGTGGGCGAGCACACCGACTACGGCCTGCTCACCCTCCTCCTCCAGGACGCCAACGGCGGCCTCCAGGTCCGGACGGCGGACGGCTGGATCGAGGCGCCGCCGCTGCCCGGCACGTTCGTCTGCAACATCGGCGACATGCTCGACAAGCTCACCGGCGGCCGCTACCGCTCGACGCCGCACCGCGTGCGCAACCGCAGCGGCAACGAGCGCCTGAGCTACCCGTTCTTCTTCGACCCCGGGTGGGACAGCGTGGTGCCGCCCCTCCCCTACGCCGCCGGCGAGCGGTGGGACGGCCAGGTCGACTTCACCGGCACCTACGGCGAGTACCTGCTGTCGAAGGTGTCCAAGGTCTTCCCCCGCCTGTTCGAACGCCGGATCTAGGAGAGCGGCCCCCGCGGCTCCTTGTCCTCGCCGGTCTCCTCGCCCTCGGGATGCTCCACGACCAGGTCATAGGTGGTGGGGAAGAGCTGCCGGAAGGCGGTGTCCACGCCGCCCCCCTTCAGCACGACCTTGCCGCCGCGGGTCACGTCCCTGATCCGCTCGACGGTGTGCTCATGGGAATCGCGCGAAGAGGCGCGCCCCAACTCAGGCGTCTGTCCGGTTTCCGGCCCTTCGGACACTTGACCCCTCCATCTGCCGTATGTCGCTCTTGCCACCCGATCCTCCCCCATCAAGCCGCACGCCGCCAGGATCCGGCTCACCAGCGCAGCGCGGAGAAGTCGATCGGCCGGGGCCCGAGTTCCGCGGTACGCCCGGCCAGGTCGCGCATCCTGTGGGCGAACTCCTCGGCGGGCAGCCGCCTGCGGTCGCCGTGGCCGGGCAGCAGCCATTCGAACCGGATCCGCGCCGCCGTACGGGCCAGCGACGCGGCCAGCACGGTGATGGAGTACCAGGTGACCGACTCGGCGACGGCGAGGTCCCCGGCGGACCTGGACCAGTAGAAGCTGTCGCCGCTGAAGCAGTACCTCTCGTCGGCGACGTACAACACGCTGCCCTCGGTGTGCCCGGGCAGCGGGTGGGCCGTCACGCCGTCGGCGATCTCGACCGGCTCTTCTCCCCGGAGAACGCGGTCGGCGTCCGGGGCGGCGGTCAGGTCCCCCTCGTGGATCCACAGGCGGGCGCCGAACCGGTCGGCGTACTGGCGGCCGTGCGCGGCGTGGTCGCGGTGGGTGAGCAGCACGTCGGTGATCGGGCCGCACGCGGCGTACCGCGCGGCCAGGGAGGCGCTCCAGCGCGGCGTGTCGATCATCATGAGGTTCCCGGCGGGCCGGCGCAGCAGATAGGCGTTCGCGCCGGCGGTGTGCGGCGAATTGTGGCCGCACAGGTACACGTGCTCCGTGAGCGGCAGCGGAAAGGGATCGAGCGCGGGGTCCGGTCCGCGCGTGCCGCGCCGGATCGATCGGGTGTGGCAGGCGAACGCCGCGGCGTACATCGCCCGCTCCTCCGTCTCGGTGCGCGGCCCGCGGACGACCGTGGAGCGGCCGGCGACCTCGGCGATGAGCTCCGGGGCGAGTTGCCGGGCGGCGTCGCAGTTGGTGCAGCGACGGTCGACGCTCCAGACGACGTCGGCCGATGGCTCGTTCATGGCGTGGTCCTTCCCGGAATGGCGAGAATTGACGCCCGATTTACTATCACGCCCGCCGGGGAGGGGACAAATGAAAAGCGCCGTTGACTTTTCCGGAATATCCTGATCTCAAAAGTACGCCAATGAAGAGATGGCCATTTCGGAAATTGTCAAGTGAAACCGAGAAAGCGATCGTTTCGCGAAGCCGCGCGGTTTCCGTCTATGCCGACTCCCGTACCACCAGCCGGGTGGGCAGCACGACCGGCGTGGTGCTCCTGCCCTCCAGCCGCGACAGCAGCAGCCGCGCCAGCGCCAGCGCCTGCTCGGTGACGGGCACCCGGACGGTGGTGAGGGCGGGAGTGGTGGCCGAGGCGGCGTCGATGTCGTCGAAGCCCACGATCGCCAGGTCGTCGGGCACTCGCCGGCCCGTGGCGCGGGCCGCCAGCAGCGCGCCGATCGCCATCTGGTCGTCGGCCGCGAAGATCGCGTCCAGGTCGGGGGCGTCGCCGAGGAGCTGCCCGGCCGCCGCCGTGCCGGAGCCCCGGGTCAGGTCGCCGATCGCCAGCCTGGGCCGCAGCCCGGCGCGGTCGAGGGCCGCGCGGTGGCCGGCGAGCCGGTCCTGGGTGGCGACCAGGTCCATCGGGCCGCAGATCATGCCGATCCGGCGGCGGCCGGTGGCCAGCAGGTGCTCGGTGGCCGCCGCCGCGCCCGCGGCGTTGTCGGCGTCCACGTACGGCACCAGCGAGGCGACCGGCGGCCGGCCCAGCAGCACGAGCGGCACGCCGGTGCGCGAGAGCCGTTCGGCCAGGGTGTCGCCCCGCTCGGGCGGCAGCAGGACGACGCCGTCCACCAGCCGCGCCTCGGCGTGCCGGACGACGCGGCGCTGGCTCTCGGCGGTGTCGGCGAGCATGAGGGTGATCTGCTTGCCCGCGCCCTCCAGCAGGCTCGTCACGTACTGGACGACGGCCGCGACCATCGGGTCGGCGGCGTGCCTGGGGGCCGACAGCACGAGCGCGACGGTGTCGGTGCGCCGGGTCACCAGGCTGCGGGCGGCGGCGTTGGGCACGTAGCCGAGCTCCTTGACGGCCTGGAGGACCGTGGAGCGCACCTCGGGGCTGACCGAAGCCTCGCCGTTGACGACGCGGGAGACCGTGGCCCGGGAGACGCGGGCGCGGGCGGCCACGGTCTCCAGCGTGGGACGCCTGGGCGGGGCCTCGGTCAGGCCGTTGCGCCTGATCACGTCGCGGTACCACAGCGCGCTGTCCTTGGGCCGCCTGCGCTGGGTGTCGAAGTCAACGTGCACGAGGCCGAACTTGCGCCGGTATCCCTCGGCCCATTCGAGATTGTCGAGCAGCGTCCAGGCGAGATATCCGCGGACGTTCGCGCCCTCCTCGACGGCGGTCCGCAGGGCCCGCAGATGTTCCTCGATGAAATGCACGCGGTCGACGTCGTGAATGCCGTCGGGAGTGACCGTGTCGACGAAGTCCGCGCCATTCTCGGTAATCATGAGTTCGAGCCCGGGATATTCGCCGGCGAGCCGCCGCAGTAACAGGGAAAGGGCGTTCGGGACGATCGGCCAGCCCATCGCGGTGACCGCCGTGGGAATGGTGCTGAAAAGCACGCCCGCGCTTCCCGGATAAGCCGGGTCGGCCGGTTCGCCGGGCTGCGCCTGGACGACGGCGGGCGCGTAGTAGTTGACGCCGAGCAGGTCGAGCGGCTGGGCGATGTCGGCCAGGTCGCCGTCGTGGACGTGCCCGAGCCCGGCGTGCTCCTCGATGACCGGCAGCAGGTCGGCGGGGTAGGCGCCGCGCAGCATCGGGTCGAGGAACTGCCGGTGGACGAGCGCGTCGATCCTGGCCACGGCCTCGGCGTCCTCCTCCGACAGCGGCCGGTCGAAGTCGCCGACCTGGGCCGGCGTCAGCACGGGCGAGAAGTTGAGCACGGCCCCCACCTCGGCGGCCCCGGCGGCGCGCAGGGCCTGGGCGCCCAGGCCGTGGGCGAGCAGCAGGTGGTGAGCGCTTCTGAACGCCTCGGCGGCCGACCGGCGGCCCGGCGCGTGCACCCCCGAGCCGTGGCCGACGAAGGCCGCCACCCACGGCTCGTTGACGGTGAGCCAGGTGCCGACCCGGTCGCTCAGCCGCTCGGCCACGATCGCCGCGTAGTCCGCGAAACAGCGGGCGGTGTCGCGGGACGGCCATCCGCCGCGCTCCTGCAGCGCCTGCGGCAGATCCCAGTGATAAAGGGTGGCCAAGGGCGTGATGCCCGCCTCCAGCAGGGCGTCGACCAGCCGCTGGTAAAAGTCGAGACCGGCCGCGTTCACCTTTCCGGAGCCGTCCGGGAGAATGCGCGGCCAGCTCACCGAGAACCGGTACGCGGCCATTCCCAGGTCTTTCATCAGCGAGACGTCCTCGCGATATCGGCGGTAATGGTCGCAGGCGTCGGCCGGGCCACCGGCGAAGGCGTCCCAAATGGACGGCCCACGGCCGTCGGCGGCCGTGCCGCCCTCGATCTGGAAGGCCGACGTCGAGACCCCCCAGACGAAACCCTCGGGAAAACGTGCGCTGTTCATGTGGCGGCAATCCTCCGGCAGTGGACCGAACGCCCAGTCTCCCGCGCGCCGCTCGTCGCGCGCCAGCCTGGCCAGGCGGTATACAGAGCCCGTGGAACTGGACCGGCTCGATCGTGACATCATCGCGGCGCTCGTCGACGACGCCCGCGCGACCTACGCGGACATCGGCCAGCAGGTGGGGCTGAGCGCGTCGGCCGTCAAGCGGCGGGTCGACCGGCTGCAGAAGAGCGGGGCGATCACCGGCTTCAGCGCGCGGGTCGCGCCGCAGGCGCTCGGCTGGACCACCGAGGCGTACGTCGAGCTGTTCTGCCAGGGCAAGACCAAGCCGTCGGACATCGCCCTGGCGGTGGCCAAGTTCCCCGAGGTGGTGGCGGCGGCCACGATCACCGGCGAGGCCGACGCGCTGCTGCACATCAGGGCCACGGACGTGCGGCACGTCGAGCGGGTCATCGAGCGCATCGCGGCGCAGGCTTTCGTGGTGCGGACCAAGAGCTCGATCGTGCTGTCGCGGCTGGTCGACACCCCTCCCGGAGCCGCCCTGACGGAGTCGCGCAACGGATCGCACGTCGCCGGCCGATAGACGCAACAGACCTGCGCCAACGCGCAATGCGCACCGCTTGGCCTGCGCAAACGTCAATTCTTAGGCTGTGCTCGTCTCCCCCGACACGGGAACTTCCCCTGCAATGACGACGGAGCCCTGCATGCCCAAACACTTCCTCATGTGCCGCCCGGACTACTTCGCGGTCGAGTACGCCATCAACCCGTGGATGGACCCCGAGGCCGGCGCCGACCGTGAGGTGGCGATCCGGCAGTGGGAAGGGCTGAAGTCGGCGTACGAGGAGCTCGGGCACCAGGTCAGCCTCATCGACCCGATCGAGGGCCTGCCCGACATGGTGTTCGCCGCCAACGGCGCGCTGGTCGTCGGCGGCCGGGTCTACGGCGCCCGCTTCACCTTCCCCGAGCGCGGCCCCGAGGGCCCGGCCTACCTGCGCTGGTTCGTCGAGCGCGGCTACCCGACGCTGGAGCCCACGCACGTCAACGAGGGCGAGGGCGACTTCCTCACCCTCGACGACGTCATCCTGGCCGGCACCGGCTTCCGCACCGACGTGGTCGCCCACCAGGAGGCGCAGGAGTACCTGGGCCGCCCGGTCGTCTCGCTGAAGCTGGTCGACCCGCGCTTCTACCACCTGGACACCGCGCTGTTCCCGCTCGACGGCCGCAACGTCGCCTACTACCCCGGCGCCTTCTCCCAGGGCAGCCAGGAGGTGCTGCGCGCGATGTTCCCGGACGCGGTGATCGCGACCGCCGAGGACGCCGAGGTGCTCGGCCTCAACGCGGTCAGCGACGGCAGGAACGTGGTGATCAACTCCGAGGCGTCCGGGCTCCAGCTGGAGCTCAAGCGGCACGGCTACGAGGTGATCCCGGTCGAGCTGTCGGAGCTGCGCAAGGCGGGCGGCGGTCCCAAGTGCTGCACACTGGAGATCAGGGGGGAGAAGTAACATGAGCACCAGCGCAGAGCTGATCGAAGTAAGCGAGCGCCGCAGCGCGCACAACTACCATCCGCTGCCCGTGGTCATCCACGAGGCGCACGGCGCGTGGGTCACCGACGTCGAGGGCAAGCGTTATCTCGACTGCCTGTCGGGCTACTCGTCACTGAACTTCGGTCACGGCAACCCGAAGATCATCGAGGCCGCCCAGGAGCAGCTGAAGAACCTCACGCTGACCAGCCGGGCCTTCTACCACGACCAGTTCGCCCAGTTCTGCGCCGGGCTCGGCGACCTCACCGGCAAGGACATGATCCTGCCGATGAACACCGGCGCCGAGGCCGTCGAGACCGCGATCAAGGTGGCCCGCAAGTGGGGTTACGAGGTCAAGGGCGTCGCGCCGGAGCAGGCCAACATCATCGTGATGGAGGACAACTTCCACGGCCGCACCACCACGATCATCAGCTTCTCCACCGACCCCGACGCGCACGACGGGTTCGGGCCGTACACGCCCGGGTTCCGGATCGTCCGCTACGGCTCGGCCGAGGCGATTCGTGAGGCGATCGACGACAACACCGTGGCCGTCCTCGTCGAGCCTATCCAGGGCGAGGCCGGCGTGCTGGTGCCGCCGGACGGCTACCTGACCGAGGTCCGGCGCATCTGCACCGAGAACAACGTGCTGATGATCGCCGACGAGATCCAGTCGGGCCTCGGGCGCACCGGCCGCACGTTCGCCTGCGACCACGAGAACGTCGTCCCCGACGTCTACATCCTGGGCAAGGCGCTCGGCGGCGGCGTGGTGCCGGTCTCGGCCATCGCCGCGGACGAGGACGTCCTCGGGGTCATCAAGCCGGGCCAGCACGGATCCACGTTCGGCGGCAACCCGCTGGCCTGCGCGGTCGGCATCGCCGTCATCGACATCCTGAACACCGGCGAGTTCCAGGCCAGGGCCGCCCGGCTCGGCGAGGTGCTGCACGCGCGGCTGCGCGAGCTGGCCGGCAAGGGCGTGGTGGCGGTGCGCGGGCGCGGGCTGTGGGCGGGCGTGGACATCGACCCGGCCCTCGGCACCGGGCGCGAGGTCTCCAAGGCGCTGATGGCGCGCGGCGTGCTCGCCAAGGACACCCACGGGTCCACGATCCGGCTCGCGCCGCCGATCGTGATCTCCGAGGAGGACCTGGTCTGGGCGGTCGACCAGCTCGCCGCCGTCCTTGAAGACCTCTAGGTCTCTTACGGCTTCGCCTGGTCACGCCGCCCGCCGTACTACGGCCGGCGGCCCTCCAGGAAACGGCCGCTGACCCTTCACGGGCGCGCCGCCGTGACGGCGCGCCCTGTGGGCCTGCTGGGTGGTCGGCCGGCCGGGGGTCACGAACCGGCGGGGGCGCTCTCCATCGGGGTAGGGGTGACGGTACGCGTCACCGTCGGCTCCGGCTCGCCGGTCGACTCGGCCGCGGGCACGCTGGTCGGCTCCGGGGTGAACGTGATCGTCGCCTCGGCCGTCGGCAGCTCCGCCGTCGTCGAGCCGGACTCCGACGGGACGGGCGTGGGGGCCAGGGTCTCCGCCATGCAACTCGCGTCGGAGGCGGCGCCGGGGGCCTCCGGCAGGGCGTCCACCACGGAGACGTCGAGCTGGGCGGTCAGCGCCAGGACGCTGTCCTTGGGCGCGCCCGCCTTGGCGTCGACCACGACCTGCCGCTCGCCCAGGAACGTGTGCCCGGCCGGGTCGAAGATCAGCTCCTCGCGCACGCCCCAGTCGGCGATCCGGCCCAGCGCCACGCCCACGCGTCCCGAGGAGTCGGCGACGCCCTCGGCCGCCTCGACGCCGGGGATCGCCTTCACCGCCTCGAACAGGGCCTCCCGCTGCGCCTTGGGCAGGTAGTTCTCCCTGACGAGGTCGCCGGCGCGGGTGAAGGCGACGGCGTCGGGATCGACGTCCTTGCCGCCCTTGGGGGACGACTGGTACAGGCGGTCGCGCATGCCCGTGGCGTCGGCCGGGAGCGTGCTCAGGTAGGCGTAGTCGTCGCGGTAGGGGCCGCGCCGGTCGGGGCAGGCGGCCAGCCGGTTCCACTCGCTGCCCTGCCGGCTGGTGGCGTCCGCGGGCAGCGGCTCGCCCGGCCAGGGGCGCGGCTCGCGGCCTTCGATCTGCAGCAGGCCGTCCTTGCTGCCGTCCACGGACTTCCAGATCCTGCGGTGCTGGCGGTAGAGGTAGCGGCTCTGTGCGCCGGAGCTGTCGATCGAGTGCGAGCCGTACATGGTGTCGGACTCGATCAGGATGAACTGGTCCGGCCGGGGGTTCAGCTCGCCGGCCGCGAGCAGCACGGAGGTGGCCGGGCGGGCGTCCGTCCCGCCCTGGCCGGACAGCGCCACCGCCACGCCGCCGACCAGGACCACCGTGACGCCGAAGGCCGCGGCCGCCTGCCAGCCCAGCCTCGGCAGCCGCAGGCGCCGCCCGCCGCGCGCCTCGGCCAGCAGCCGTTCCCTGGCCCGCGCGCGGGCCTGCGGCTCGTACGCCGGCGCCGACGGCCTGCCGTCGGCGAACGTCCGGATCTCGTCATCCATGCTGGGGCTCCTCTGCGAAGGGATCGATGCCGCCGAGCGCCCTGCGTACCTTGACGCGGAGCCGGTGCAGCCTGGACCGGACGGTGCCGACGGGCACCCCGAGGGCGCGCGCGGCGTCCTCATAGGTCAGGTCGGCCCACGCCACGAGCAGCAGCAGGTCGCGCTCGCTCGCGCTGAGCCTGGTCAGCGCCCTGGCCAGGCGGGGCTGGAGCTGCTCGGCGGTGACCCGGTCGGCGCTGCGCTCGTCGAACGTGCCCGGACGCTCGGCGCCGACCCTGGCCATGGCCGCGGTGCGCCGCCGTTCGGCCCTGCGGTGCTGGGACACGACCTTGGTGGCGATGCCGTACAGCCAGGGACGGGCGTCGGGCAGGGTGCGGTCGTAGCGGCCGCGGCCGCGGAAGGCGACGAGGAACACCTCCCCCGTCACGTCGTCGGCCAGCTCGGCGCCCAGGCGGCGGGCGGCGTACCTGTGGATCTCGTCGGCGTGCCGGTCGAAGAGCGCGGCGAAACGCTCAGGATCGCTCAGCGAATGCCCGATCAGGGTCGAGTCATCCAGCGTTGCGGTTGTGTCCTCGACACTCACCACATCCGGTCCTCTCTCATGCGGTCACCCTGTTGTTGGCCGCACCCGGAAGCCCGGTTCCACCTATTTCGGGTTATGCCGCCTTTCGCCAGGCGGACAGGCCGTCGGGGGCCTCGTCCCTGGTGAACCCGGCCGCCGTCAGCTCCGCGGCGAGCCGGTCGCCGCCGGGCCGGTGGGCCTCGCTGGTCACCTCGTCCTCGCCGATCACCACGCCGCGCTGCCTGACCCGGTAGAGGAAGCGGGAGCGCACGGTCTCGCCGCGGACGTCGAGCACCTGGCCCCAGACCTCGTAGGCGTGCCGCCCGACCTGGTAGGACCCCATGAGCTCCAGCTCGCCGGGCGTGGGCGCGGGCCGCTCGCGCCAGTTGAACAGCAGCAGCCCGCCCGGTTCGAGCTGCCTGGCCAGCACCCGCCACAGCTCCTCCCGCCGCCCGGCCGGGAACGCCTGCAGCACCGAGATCATCACGACGGTCTCGACCGGCTCGTCGACGTCGACGTCGAGCGCCCCGCAGGCCAGCACGGTGACCCGGCGCCGGGCCTCCTCGCTGGCGGCCAGCCGCGACAGCAGCACCGACCGCATGGCGAGCGCCGGCTCGACGGCGAACACCTCGCCCGGCGTCTCACGCACGATCAGCTCGGTGATCAGGCCGGTGCCCGCGCCGATCTCCATGACGCCGCGCCGCACCCCCTTCAGCAGGGGCGGCAGCGACTCGCGGATCTCGGGGACGTGCCCGTCCTCGTGCCACAGGTCGTAGAACGGCACGGCCCTGGAGTACTGGTCGTCATTCATGGGTCATTTCTACGCCAGCCGGGCCGAGTCGATCGGTCTGACACCGTCGCCCACCGACTCGTACCAGGTGATCGTGTCGGGGAAGGTCAGCGTGGCCAGGGCGTTCTGGAACAGCGGGCCCTTGGTCACCCGCCAGCGGAACGGCGGCCGCGGGATGCCGGCCAGCCGCGCCAGCAGGCTGCCCACCAGCGTCGCCAGCCCGAACTGGGTGAGCACGTTGGCCCAGCGCAGCAGCCGGCTGAGCGGGTTGCGGATCGGCGAGCAGACGACCTGGTAGATCTGCCCGGCCGAGGCCTTGGCCAGATAGGAGTAGTGGACGTCGCCGGACAGGATCACCGCCGGCTTGCCGAGCCGGACCAGCAGCCTGCCCAGGTCCTCGAACGAGCGGCGGAAGGCCGCCCAGTGCTCCAGGTCGACGGCCTGGCGGAGCTGCTCCGACCACCGCTGCACCGTACGGCCCCACTTGCCGTCGCACAGCGCCTCGTTCCAGTTCTGGACGCCGTGCACGCCCTCGGGCAGCAGGAACGGGATCGAGGAGCCGATGACCAGCCGCTCGGCGGGGGCGGCGGCCTGCTCCTGGAGCCAGGCCCACTCCTCGGGGTCGAGCATGCGCCGGTCGCCGGGGGTGAGCTGCCTGGCGCACCGGGTGTCGATCATGATGAGCCGGGTGTGCCCGAGGTCGCGGGTGTAGCTCCAGCGGTTGCTGCTCGGCTCGGCGTCGGCCTTGGCGGCGAAGGCGTCGAGGGCCGGGCCGCCGTCGCCGCCGCCCTCGGTGAGCTCGCGCACCAGCGGGTCGGCCGCGCGCTCGGCCGGGGTCAGGTTGCCGAGGTGCTGGTAGACGAAGTAGGCCCCGAGCCCGGCGACCACGCGGCGCGGCCACCAGCTCGTCAGGGCCATCTTCTCCCGCCAGGGCTGGGAGGTGTTCCAGTCGTCGCGCAGGTCGTGGTCGTCGAAGATCATGGCGGTGGGCACGGTGGACAGCAGCCAGCGGATCTCGGGGTCGGTCCATGCCTGGCGGTAGAGCTCGGCGTACTCCTCGTAGTCGGCGATCTCGCCCTGTGGCTCGGTGGTCCTGCGCGCGTGGATGTAGTCGAGCATCTGGGGCGAGGGGCTGTCGGCGTAGACCTGGTCGCCGAGGAGCAGCAGCAGGTCGGGCCACTCCTCCTCGTCGGCGCGCATGAGGCTCACGCCGTAGGCGCGCAGCACGTCGTCGCCGTGGGTGCGCACGTGGGCCGAGTCGTGCGGCACGCTCGTGCGGCACGACCCGAACGCCAGCCTGCGGGGCCCTTCGGCGGGCAGCAGCCGCACCCGGCTGGCCGGGCGACCCGCCAGGGGCCAGACCTGGTCCCCGTCGAGGCTGACGGAATAGGAGGCGATATCCTGGGACAGCTCAACGAGATCCACGATCGCGTAGTGGTGACCGTGCACGGTGAAGGTGGGCGACCGATAAGCCCCGCCTGCCGTCTCGACGGTGACCGTGCAGGGCTCGCTGGTCTCCACCCAGATCGAGGCACTGACCGAGTCGACGTGACGCAACATCGGCCCAACCACGAGTGCGGGCATCCAACCCTCCGGTTTTCGACGATTCGGCACACTCTCGCTCGACAGCCTGCCAGAGTGGCACGTTCCCGGCACGTTGATCAACGGCTTGGATATCCCTTCATAACCTAGGCAAGGTCAAACTGCCCGGCCTAGGATGATCGAGACAACACGCCCAAGAGGGAAGGCAACGGCGCCTTCTCCCACAAAATGGGCGCGCATACAGGAGGAAACTCGACCATGAGCATCATGGTGCCGTCAAAGACGCCGGCGCTGATCACACCTGGTCAACAGGCGCTCGACTCCGCTCTTCACCAACTCAACCAGGCCGCCGCCCACCTCGGGCTCGACGACGGCCTCCGCACGATGCTGGCCACGCCCCGCCGCTCGCTGACCGTCTCGGTCCCGGTGCGCCGCGAGGACGGACGCATGGACGTCGTCCAGGGCTACCGCGTCCAGCACAACGTCTCGCGCGGCCCCGCCAAGGGCGGCATCCGCTTTCATCCCAGCACCGACATCCACGAGGTCACCGCCCTGGCGATGTGGATGACGTGGAAGTGCGCACTGGTCGGCATCCCGTACGGCGGCGCCAAGGGCGGCGTGGCCGTGGACCCGGGCGCGCTGACCACCATCGAGCTCGAACGGCTCACCCGCCGCTACGTCAACGAGATCCTGCCGCTGATCGGCCCGGAGAAGGACATCCCGGCCCCCGACGTCGGCACCGACGAGCAGACCATGGCCTGGATCATGGACACCTACAGCGTCAACGCCGGCTACTCGGTGCCCGGCGTGGTCACCGGCAAGCCGATGACGCTCGGCGGCTCGCTCGGCCGCACCGGCTCGACCTCGCGCGGCGTGCAGATCGCGGCCCTGGCCGCGCTCGGGCGCTCGCCTGAAGGCGTCACGGTCGCCGTGCAGGGCTTCGGCAAGGTGGGCGCGCTGGCCGCGCAGTACCTGTCCGACGAGGGCTGCAAGGTGGTGGCCGTCTCCGACGTCACCGGCGCGGTCCACGCGCCCGGCGGCCTCGACGTCGCCCGCGTGCGCGCCTGGGTGGCCGAGACCGGCGGCGTGGCCGGCTACCCGCACGCCGACGCGATGGCCCACGACGACCTGTTCGAGCTGGACGTGGACGTGCTCGTCCCGGCCGCGCTCGAAGGCGTGATCACCGAGGCGAACGCGCCCCGCGTGCGCGCCCGGCTGATCGTGGAGGGCGCCAACGGCCCCACCACGCCGGAGGCCGACGAGATCCTGGCCGCGAACGGCACCACCGTCGTGCCGGACATCCTCGCCAACGCGGGCGGGGTGATCGTGTCCTACCTGGAGTGGGTGCAGAACATGCAGGCCTTCTCCTGGAGCTCCCGCGAGGTCGAGGTGAAGCTGCGCGACCTGATGGAGGGCGCCTTCGCCGAGGTCAAGTCGATGTCCGCCGAGCGCGGGCTGACGCTGCGGGAGGCGGCGCACGTGATCGGCGTGGGCCGGGTCGCCGAGGCCCACAGCATGCGGGGCCTCTACCCCTGACCTACTTTGGTCGCACGTGACCCGCCCAAGGTCGGATGCCGGGGCGGGTCCCGTTCTGCGACGGTCGGGGTCATGAGGGGTTTCATCGGGGTCATCGCCATCATCCAAGGGCTCGGCGGGTTCGCCGGGCGCGTCTGGTTCGACACGGAGTGGGGGTTCGTGGGGCGGTTCGTGGAGCTGCCGCTGGCGGCCTACCTGGGGCTCGCGGTCGTGGGCCTGGCGTTGCTGCTGTGGTCCGGCCACGACGGGAAGAACCGCCGGAGCTGATCGCGGGCTGGTCGGGCAGGATGGCCTCATGACCTATCCGGAACCACGCTATTCGGGCGACAAAGGCGAACTGTCCGCCACGTACCGCCCCTACGAGCACGCCCCCGAGCTGACCTACCCGAGCGGCAACACCGTCCACTACCTGGCCACTGGGGCCACCACCAACGGTCAGTTCGGGCTCTACCGCTGGGTGATGGGGCCCGAGCCGTCCGGCCCGAGCCCCCACTTCCACAAGTCGATCTCCGAGTCGTTCTACGTCCTCGACGGATCGGTGCGGATCTACGACGGCAGCCGCTGGATCGACACCCGCCCCGGCGACTGGGTGCACGTGCCCGAGGGCGGCGTGCACGCCTTCCGCAACGAGTCGGGCGAGCCCGCGACCATGCTGCTGCACTTCGCCCCCGGCGCCCCGCGCGAGGGCTACTTCGAGGGGCTGCTCGACCTGGCCGGCAAGAGCGAGGAGGAGAAGGCCGAGTTCTTCATCCGCCACGACACGTACTGGCTGGACTGACGGGGCCCGGCGCCTGCGCCGAGGCCCGGTCGAGGGCCGCCGCCAGGTCTTCCAGCTCGCGCATCAGCCGCTCGGTGCGCTCCTGGCCGAACGCGGCGGCGATGGCCCGGTGGTGCTCGGCCACCGCGCCGTCCACGCGGGCCAGCAGGTCGCGCCCCCGGTCGGCCAGGAACACCGCCACCCGCCGCCGGTCGCCCGCCGACGCGCCCCGGTGGACCAGCGCCCGGTCGATCAGCCGGTCGACCGCCTTGGTGAGCGTCGGGTGCGGCATGAGCACCGCCTCGGCCAGCTCCCCCATCGAGTGGCCGCGCCCGTCGGCCAGCGCGCGCAGGATGCGCCACTGCTCGACGGTGACGTCCTCGCCGGCCAGGGTCGCCGCCAGACCGCGCGTGACGTCGCGTTCGGCGCGGCTGAGCACGTACGCGAGTGAGGACCCCAGCCCGGATTTAGCCATGAGAGATCAGGTCCTTTCACCGGAGAGCTAGTTCGGAGGATACTCGTCGGCGTGGCGGCGATCGTCGATCCTTTCGAGGCCCGGCTCATCCCCTCGGACGCGGTCCGGATCGGCCTGGTCGTGCCCGTGTCGGGGGTGCTCGGGCTGGTGGGGCCGTGCGCGATCAACTGCGCGGTGCTGGCCGCCGAGGAGGTCAACGCCCGGGGCGGCGTGCTCGGCAGGCAGGTCGAGCTGGTGCTGGTCGACGGCGGGCGGCCGGGGCGCGAGGTGGCGGCCGAGGTGGCCGGGCTGGTCGCGTCCGGCACGGTCGAGGCGGTGGTGGGCACGCACGCGAGCGACGTGCGGATCGACGTGGTCGCGGCGATCGGCGGGCGGGTCCCGTTCGTGTACGCGCCGCCGTACGAGGGCGGGGGCACGCGCCGGGCGTCTACTTCCTCGGCGAGACCCCCGGCAGGCAGCTCGAACCGGGCATCGAATGGCTGGTCAGCGTCCACCGGGCACGCCGCTGGTACCTGTTGGGCAACGACTACGTCTGGCCGCGCCTGGTGCACGCGGGCGCCCGGCGCCGGTTGCGCGCGCGCGGCGCGACCGTCGTCGGCGAGGCGTTCGTCCGCTACGGCGAGGCGGCCTCCTGGCTCGGCCGGATCGCCGACGCCCGCCCCGACGCGATCCTGCTCACGCTGATCGGCAGCGACCTGGTCGCCTTCAACCGCGCCTACGCGGCCGCCGGCCTCGGCGCGGCCCGGCTGTGCGGGGCGCTGGAGGAGCACGGCCTGCTCGGCATCGGCGGCGACGGCACCGGCGAGCTCTACGCGTCGATGGGCTACTTCCGCGACCTGCCGACCGAGGCCAGCCTGCACTTCGCCGAGCGCTACGCCAAACGCTTCGGCCCGCACGCCCCCATGCTCAACGCCCACGGCCAGGGCTGCTACGAGGCCGTCGCGATGCTCGCCGCCCTGTCCGGACGGGCGGGCAGCCTGGCCGTGCCCGCCCTCGACGCGGTCGCCGACGGCACCACGATCATCAGCGCGCGCGGCCCGCTCACGCTGCTGAACCGGCAGGTACGGCGCACGGTGCACCTCGGCAGGGCGGACGGCCTGGATTTCTTGCTTGAGAAACCTTTTCACTAGAAAGCTTTGGCTCTAGGGTGCCAATCGCCCCCCAACCTCAACAAGGAGCCGCGCACTATGAGCACCGTTGAGCAGTTCGGCTACCGCCAAGAGCTCAAACGCTCTCTGGGCTTCGCCGACCTGATGATCTATGGCCTGATCTTCATGGTGCCGATCGCACCGTTCGGCATCTTCGGCGGCGTGTTCCAGTCGTCCGGCGGCATGGTCGCGCTGGCCTACATCATCGGCCTGGTCGCCATGGCGTTCACGGCGCTGTCGTACTCGCAGATGGCCCAGGCGTTCCCCATGGCCGGCTCCGTCTACACCTACGCCGGGCGCGGCATCTCGGCGCCGGTCGGGTTCATCGCCGGATGGGCGATCCTGCTCGACTACATCCTGGTGCCGTCGCTGCTCTACCTCATCGCCAGCCTGGCCATGAACTCGTTCGTGCCCGGGATCCCGGTGTGGGGCTGGCTGGTCATCTTCGTGCTGCTCAACACCGCGGTCAACTACATGGGCATCCAGATGACCGCGCGCATCACGCGGGTGATGCTGGTCGCCGAGCTGGCCGTGCTGGCGATCTTCCTGGTGGTCGGCGGCATCGCCCTGGCGCAGGGCAAGGCCCAGGCGGGCGCGTTCACCCCGATCTTCGAGTCCTCCGCGTTCAGCTGGACGCTGGTGTTCGGCGCGGCGGCCACGGCGGTGCTGTCCTTCCTCGGCTTCGACGGCATCTCCACGCTGGCCGAGGAGAACAAGGAGGACGGCAGGCGGCTCGGCCGTTCGATGGTGGCCGCGCTCGGGCTGGCCGCGGTGCTGTTCGTGGCGCAGACATGGGTCGCGGCGCTGCTCATGCCGGACCGCGCCCAGCTGATCGCCGAGGGCGACCCCGCCGGCGACGCCTTCTACCGCATGGCGGAGTTCGCCGGCGGCCACTGGCTGAGCGTGCTGACCGCGGTCGCCACCGCGATCGCGTGGGGCTTCGCCAACTCGCTGGTCGCCCAGGCGGCCACCTCGCGGCTGCTGTTCGCGATGGCCCGCGACCGCATGCTCCCCTCGTTCCTGGCCAAGGTGCACCCCAAGCACCAGGTGCCGGTCAACGCCACGCTGGCGGTCGCCGTGCTGTCGCTGGGCATCGGCCTCTACATGAACAGCCGTGAGGACGGCATCGCGCTGCTCAGCCAGCTCGTGAACTTCGGCGCGATGACCGCCTTCCTGATCCTGCACGTGGCCGTCGTCGTCCACTACCGGTTCCGCAGGCGCAGCCGGAACGTGTGGGCCCATCTGATCGCGCCGGCGATAGGCTTCCTCGTCCTGGCCGCCGTGGTGTACAACACCAAGCTGGTGACCCAGACGGTCGGCCTGATCTGGCTGGCGGTCGGTCTCGTCGTCCTCGGCGTCAGCTATCTGATCGGCCGCAGGCCCGTTCTCCCTTCGGAGGTCAAGTGAACGTCGTCTCCTACCACCCCTCGCCGGAGGAGCTCAGCTACACCTTCGGCGGCCGTGCCGCCCTGGGCAGGGTGCGGCCCGGGACGGTGCTGGAGCTGTACACCGAGGACTGCTTCGGCGGCCGGGTGCGGACCGTGGCGGACCTGCCGTCGCAGGTCTGCGAGTTCCCGTACCTGAACCCGGTGACCGGTCCCTTCCACGTGGAGGGGGCCGAGCCGGGCGACACGCTGGCGCTGCACTTCGTCAAGATCACCCCGGCCCGCGACTGGGCGGTCTCCACCACGTTCCCGCACTTCGGCGCGCTGACCGGCACCCACACCACGGCGACGCTCCAGCCGCCGCTGGAGGAGCGGGTCTGGCGCTACGACATCGACGTGGACAAGGGCGTGGCCGTCTACCACGCGCGCAACAGCGACTTCAGCGTCGCGCTGCCGCTCGACCCGATGCACGGCACGGTGGGCGTGGCCCCGGGCGCGAACGAGGCCCGCATGACCATCACCCCCGACGCGCACGGCGGCAACATGGACACCCCCGAACTGCGCGCCGGCGTCACCGTCTACCTGGGCGTCAACGTCGAGGGCGGGCTGTTCTCGATCGGCGACGGCCACGGCCTGCAGGGGCACGGCGAGGTCTGCGGCACGGCCGTCGAGGCGGCCATGAACACCGTGGTCGCGGTCGAGCTGATCAAGGGCGTGGCCACGCCGTGGCCCCGGCTGGAGGACGACCTGCACCTGATGTCCACCGGCTCGGCCAGGCCCCTGGAGGACGCCTACCGCATCAGCCAGCACGACCTGGTGACCTGGACGTCGGAGCTGACCGGGCTCGACACGCTGGACGCGTACCAGCTCGTCAGCCAGGCCGGCCAGGCGCCGGTCGGGAACGTGTGCGACACCAACTACACCATGGTCGCCAAGCTGCCCAAGACCTACCTGGGCGCCCCCTCGGTGTACGAGGACGCCCACGCCCGCCTGCGCGCCCTGGGCGCCCAGTACGACGCATGACAATCCCCCACTTAGGTAAACCTTGGTGTCGCAGGTCAGAGCATTGATCATCTTCCCCGTAGAGTGGGAAAGTGCTCAGGTTGGTACTGTCTCTGGTCCTGCTCGATCCGGCTGGCGTCACCGATGTCGCGCAGCGCAGCGTCCCCGTCCCCCAGGTGCTGACCCCGGACGGCGACCGCCTGGGCTACGCGCCGGTCCCGCGCCCCTACACGGGGGCGCGGCGGCTGACCGGGGTGCTGCTCGGCCATGATCCCGTCACCCGCACCGACGTGTGGTGCGGCGGCGCGATCATCGGCTCGCGCAGCCGCAGCCTGGTGCTGACGGCCGCGCACTGCCTCTACCACGACGGCCGGCCGCTCAAGCGGCTGGTGTTCATGCCCGGGTTCGACAGGGGCAACCCGCGGCACGGCGTCTGGTCCGCGGTGCGCACGTGGGCGCCGGACCGCTGGCGGGCGAACCCCGACTCCCCCGACGTGCTGCCGTACGACGTCGGCCTGGTCGGGGTCGTCAAGGGCAGGCGCCCGCTGGAGGACGTGGTCGGCCAGGGCCTGCCGCCCCTGCGCACGAGCCGCGGCGCCGAGCTGCGCGGGCTCGAACTGCTCGGCTACCCGGCGGGCAAACGCTACCCCGGTACGCAGATGTACCGGTGCCTGGGCGACGCGGTCGAGGGCTCGACGGTGGGCCCCGGGCTGATGGTCACCCGCAACTGCCATGCCGCCGCCGGAGGGAGCGGCGGCCCGGTGCTGTACGGCGACTCGGTGGCGGGCGTGGTCTCCTCCTCCAGCCCGCTGAGCGACACCGACGGCTACACGGTGCTCGCCCGGCTGGGCGGGACGACGTTCGACCGCATGTTCGCCAGGGCCGACGAGTCGATGCGGGTCAGGAAGCCTGGCTGACGGCCTCTTCGCAGATGGCGTGGGTGATCAGGGCGTCGTCGGCGCTGATCACCCGGCCCTCGCGGACCGCGAGCAGGAACTCCTGGCAGATCTGCTCGATGCCGCGCTGCCGGGCGACCGGCACCCAGTCGGGCCGCCTGGTGAGCGTCTCGCCGCCCTCGTAGTCGAGGACGTCGCCGAGGTTGACCACGCGCCGCTTGATGCCGTCGCCCATGACCTCGCAGGTCTCCTCGGCGGCGCCGCTGACCCGGTTCATGACCCCGATCGCGGTGAACCCGGCGCCCGACAGCTCGAGGACGATGTGCTCGAGCAGGTCGCGGCGGACGCGGGTGCGGATCCTGGTCTCGGTGACCGGGCCGGGGGCGAGGAACCTGAGCGTGTCCACGACGTGGATGAAGTCCTCGAAGATGGCCCGCCGGGGCGCGTCGGGGTAGTTGTCGCGATTCTTCTCCAGCAGCACGAGATGACGGGGAAGGGCCATGAGCCCTGCGTAGCCGGGGGCGTGGCGGCGGTTGAACCCGACCATCAGCGACCTGCCCTCGGACTCGGCCAGGCGCACCAGGCGCTCGGACTCGGCCAGGCTGTAGGCGATCGGCTTGTCGACGTAGACGTGGATCCCGGCGCTGAGCAGCGGCTCGACGATCTCCGGGTGCGCCTCGGTCGCGGCGTGCACGAACGCGGCGTCGACCCCCGCCTTGATCACCTCGTCGACGCTGGTGGACCGGTCGGCGACGCGGTAGGCGTCACCGAGCCGGTCGAGCCGCGCGGTGTTGCGGGTGCACAGGTGGAGGTCGAGGGACTGGGCGGCGAGCACGGGCAGGTACGCCTTCTCCGCGATGTCGCCCAGGCCGATCATGGCTATCTTCATCCGTCGAGCGTAGCCTTCAGCGCGGCCTCCACCGGCGTAGGCGCGACGCCGAAGACCTGCTGAAACGCCGAGGAGTCGAGCACGTAGGGCGCGGTGAACTGGTAGCGCACGTGCCGCAGCTCGCCGATCGTGGGCGAGAACAGCCCGGCCGTCCGCAGCAGCGGCCACGGCAGCGTGGTCATCGCAGGCTCCGGCAGGTCCAGCAGGGCGGCCATCCGGGCGCCGACCTCGCGGAAGGTCATCGGGTCGTTCGTGGGCACGTGCCAGGGGCGGCCCCAGGCCCGCTCGTCGGCGCCGGCGGTGATCAGGGCGTCGGCCACGTCCGGCAGGTAGGTCCAGCTGTGCGGGACGTCGGCGGGGAAGACCAGCCGGATCGTCCGGCCGGCCCTGAGCGCGGGGATGAAGCGGGTGCCCAGGTGGGACTGGTCGGTGGCGCCGGGGCCGAAGAAGTCCGAGCCGCGCACCTCGGTCACCCTGACGCGTCCTTCGCGGTGGGCGGCCAGCGCGTCGTGCCAGATCTTCGCCCGCACCCGGGCCTTGGGGGTGGTGGAGGCCAGCGGCAGGTCCTCGGTCATCGGTCCGGAGACGGGCCCGTACGGGTAGAGGTTGCCCAGGATGGCGAGCACGGCCCCGCTCGACTCCGCGGCGGCCAGGAACGAGGCGGCCATCGGCGGCCAGTCGGTCAGCCAGCGGTGGTAGGCCGGGTTGACGCAGTTGTAGAGGACGTCGGCCCCCTTGGCCAGCTCGGACAGCCGGGCCTGGTCGGCCACGTCGGCGGCCACCCTGACCGTGCCCTCCGGCCCGCGGCCCGAGCGGGTCACGACGACGACCTCGTGCCCCTGCGCGGCGAGCTTGGCGGCCAGGTGCGTGCCGACCTGGCCGGACCCCACGACGACGTGCTTACCCATGATCAGACCTGCTTCCAGATGACGCGCAGCAGCGCGTTGACGACGAAGACGGCGGCGAAGACGATCGCCGGGGTGGCCCGGCCAGCGGCGTAGAGGGCGAGCGCGCCGCCGCCGAACCAGACGATCTCCAGCGCGACGCGGGCCAGGCCGGTGAGCGGGATCGTGGCGTTCGCGCCGCCACCCGCGCCGAACAGCGCCCACACGGCGATGAACAGCGCCGGGCCGCCCAGCCCCGCCAGGAGCTTGATCACCCAGTTCGGGCTGAGCGTGAAGCCCCAGTAGGCCACCGCGCCCAGCACGCCGAGCTCCAGGAAGAACATCAGGGCGGCGTTGGCGTTCTTGGCGAGGGCGAGCATGGGGATCTCCTGAGGGGGTGCGCTGTTCGCTTACGAGAGCAATGCTCTCTCAAAAGAGCGGCATTCGTCAAGAGCGGTGCTCTCGTTTTTTGCCAGTGCTCTGGTAGCCTGCTGTCCATGACAGCCAGCCGAACCGCGCGAGAGCGCGTGAGAGCCGAGCTCACCAGGGAGATCACCGACATCGCCCGCCGCCAACTGGCCACCGACGGCGCGGGCGGCCTGTCGCTGCGGGCCGTGGCGCGGGAGATGGGCATGGTCTCCTCGGCCATCTACCGCTACTTCCCGAGCCGCGACGACCTGCTGACCGCGCTGATCATCGACGGCTACAACGCGCTGGGCGAGGCCGTCGAGCAGGCCGAGGCCGCCTGCCCGCGCACGGCCCACCTCGACCGCTGGCTGGCCGCCGGCCACGCCGTACGCGACTGGGCGGTGACCCACCCCCACGAGTACGCCCTGCTCTACGGCTCGCCCGTGCCCGGCTACCAGGCGCCGCAGGACACCGTCGCGGCCCGGCTGCGCGACGTCACCGTGCTCGGCGCGCTCGTCGCCGACGCCTGGGACGCGGGCGAGCTGCACCCGCCGGCCGCTCCCGAGCCGCCCGCCGAGGTGGCCGCGGACGCCGAGAACATCCGCGCCCTGATGCCCGGCGTGCCCGACGACGTGGTGTGGCGGGCCATGGCGTCCTGGTCGACGCTCTACGGCTGGGTCAGCTTCGAGGTGTTCGGCCAGTTCAACAACACGATCGACAGCCGGCGGGCGGCCTTCGACCACGCGCTGCGGCTGGCCGCCGCGGCGCTCGGCCTCGCCGCGTGATCGGAACGTCCCGGCAAGGCGAAAGGGGCAGGAGTGCCCGGCACTCCTGCCCCTTTCCGCGAGGACGTCAGCGCGCGGCGCGGTTGACCGCCGAGATGATGGCCTTGAGCGAGGCCGTGGTGGTGTTGGCGTCGATGCCCACACCCCACAGCACCTGCCCGTCGACCTCGCACTCCAGGTAGGAGGCGGCCTTGGCGTCGCTGCCCGCGCTCATCGCGTGCTCGACGTAGTCGAGGACCCGCACCTTGATGCCGACGCCGGCGATGGCGTCGATGAAGGCCGAGATCGGGCCGTTGCCCACGCCCGCGATCTCCCGGATCTCACCGTCGAGGCGCACGTCGGCGCCGATGCGGTCTTTGTCGTCGACGGTCGACTCGTGGCGGTGGGCCATGAGGCTCAGCCGGCCCCAGCGGTTGGCGGGGTTGGGCAGGTATTCGTCGCGGAAGATCTCGTACATGGCGGTGGGGCTGATCTCGCCGCCGCCTTCGTCGGTGCGGGCCTGCACGACCTTGGAGAACTCGATCTGCAGCCGGCGCGGCAGGTCGAGCTGGTGGTCGGCCTTCATGATGTAGGCCACGCCGCCCTTGCCCGACTGGCTGTTGACCCGGATGACGGCCTCGTAGGTGCGGCCGATGTCCTTGGGGTCGATCGGCAGGTAGGGCACCGCCCAGGTGAACTCGGCCACCGGCGTGCCGGCCGCCGCGGCGTCGCGCTCCAGGTGCTCGAAGCCCTTCTTGATGGCATCTTGGTGCGAGCCGGAGAAGGCGGTGTAGACCAGCTCGCCGCCCCACGGGTGGCGCGGGTGCACCGGCAGCTGGTTGCAGTACTCGGTGACGCGGCGGATCTCGTCGATGTCACTGAAGTCGATCTCGGGGTCGACGCCCTGCGAGAACAGGTTCATGCCCAGGGTGACCAGGCACACGTTGCCGGTGCGCTCGCCGTTGCCGAACAGGCAGCCCTCGATGCGGTCGGCGCCGGCCATGTAGCCCAGCTCGGCGGCGGCCACGGCGCTGCCCCGGTCGTTGTGCGGGTGCAGCGACAGCACGATCGAGTCGCGGTGGCGCAGGTTGCGGTGCATCCACTCGATCTGGTCGGCGTAGACGTTGGGCGTGGCCATCTCGACCGTGGCGGGCAGGTTGATGATGACCTTGCGGTCGGGGGTGGGCTGCCACACCTCGTTGACGGCGTCGCACACCTCGACGGCGTACTCCAGCTCGGTGCCGGTGAACGACTCGGGCGAGTACTGGAAGAACACGTCGACGTCGGTGGCCTCGGCCAGCTTCCTGACCAGCTTGGCGCCCTCGACGGCGATGGCGGTGACGCCCTCCTTGTCCTGGCCGAACACGACGCGGCGCTGGAGGGTGGAGGTCGAGTTGTACAGGTGGACGATGGCCTGCTTGGCGCCCTCGATCGCCTCGAAGGTGCGCTCGATCAGCTCGGGCCTGGCCTGGGTCAGCACCTGGATGACGACGTCGTCGGGGATGCGGCCCTCGTCGATGATCTGCCGGACGAAGTCGAAGTCGGTCTGGGAGGCGGCCGGGAAGCCCACCTCGATCTCCTTGTAGCCCATGCGTACCAGCAGCTCGAACATCTGGAGCTTGCGGTGGGAGTCCATCGGGTCGATCAGGGCCTGGTTGCCGTCGCGCAGATCGACCGCGCACCATCGGGGCGCCTTGGTGATGACCTGGTCGGGCCAGGTGCGATCGGTCAGCCTGATCGGTTCGAACGGCTGATAACGATGGGCCGGCATGGGACTGGGCTGCTGGGCGTTCATGTCTGCTGCTCCTCGTCGGTCGAGTCGAAAGCGGCCGACGCGCATGACTGGCTCCGCGACGAGGGAGCCGGCCTTACAGGCCCTCGCCGCGGCAGCTAAGAAGCAGCCCGCGCAGCATGCCAAGCACGCTACCAGACGTCTCGGGATTCGCTGCCCTTGATCTCATATCATGAGAGCCGATCGGTCCACCGATGGTGAAACACCTGGTCAGGGCCGTGAAATTCCGGCTGCGGCCATCGCTAGTCCGGGATGAGCACGCTCAGGCAGGTGACGCAACCCTCCAGCCGCTCGAACTCCGAGATGTCCACCCTCGTCACGACGAGCCCGCGCTTCTCCAGCATCGCCGCGGTCCTCGGGGCCGAGGCGGCCAGCAGCACCCGGTCACCGCCCAGCGGCACCACGTGCGCGCCCGGCTCCTCCGGCGGTTCCAGCAGGCCCGGCAGCTCGACGCGACCGGGATCGCCGATGAGTGTCCCGTCGGGCAGGGCGGTCACCGCCGACTTCAGGTGCAGCACGCCGCGCAGGTCCACGGGCACGACCTGCCGCTCGGGCAGCAGGGCGGCGAGCTGGGTGACGCCCTCGTCGTCGGTGCGGGCCGACCTGCCGACGTACACGGTGGGGCCGACCTGGAGCACGTCGCCGCCGTCCAGGGTGCCGGGGCGGGCGATCCTGACCGCCTTCAGACCGAGCTCCCGTACGGCCCGCTCCACGGACTCCACCTCCGGACGCCGCTCCGGCGCGCCCGGCCGGGTGAGCACGGCCAGCCGCCCCGACACCACCACGGCGTCCTCCACGAAGGGCGCGTCGGGCAGGTGGTCGGCGTCCTCGGCGTAGACCGGCCGCCAACCGGCCGCGGCCAGCGCCGCGACGTAGGCGTCATGCTGGTGACGTGCACGTTCGTGATCCACGGGCGCACGCTCGATGTGCGTGACGATGCCCTCGGCGATCCGGGGTCCGGGCTTCCTTACCAGCGCGATACCAGACATAGGGCGTGTTCTATCACGCAGTCGTTAGAGTCTTGGGCATGCGGGACGACGAGATTCTCACCAGGATCAGCGCTCTGGTCGCCGAGGAGCACGAGCTGCGCGGCAGGCTGTCGGCGGGCGAGGTCACCTCCGACGAGGAGCACGCGCGGGTCAAGCAGCTGGAGGTGGCGCTCGACCAGTGCTGGGACCTGCTCCGCCAGCGCCGGGCCAGGCGCGGCGCGGGCGAGGACCCCGACGGCGCGGCCGTCCGCCCGGCCGGCGAGGTGGAGAACTACCGGCAGTAGCACCCCACCGACGGTAAAACAGCTGGCAGGGGGCGCCGCCGATGCGATTGGCTGGACGGATGCACATCCAGCCAATCGACTTCGACCGGCCGGGCGAGCTGATGACGGGCCTGCACGACGCCTACCTGGCCGCCCACGCGCACGAGCCCGGCCCCAAGTTGTCACTCGCCCGCCTGTCCGTCATCGCCCGCCTGGGCGGCCCCGGCGACCAGGTCGAGACCTGGGTGACGACCGACGGCGGCAAGGTCGCCGGCGGCTACTCCCTGGCGCTGCACCAGTACGACAACCGGCACATGGGCTGGCTCTTCCCGCTCGTGGTCCGGCCCGAGCTGCGCGGCCGCGGCCTCGGCGGCGAGCTGTTCGAGCACGCCCTCGGCCGGATGCGCGCCCACGGCCGCACCCTGCTGCTCACCGAGACCCCCACCACCGGCGTCGGCGCCCGCTTCGCCCGTGCCCACGGCATGACGGTCGCCCTCCAGGAGGCCCGCCGCACGCTCGACCTGCGCACGGCCGACTGGGCCGCGCTGCGCGGCATGCTGCCCGAGGTGCCCGGCTACACCATCGAGCGGTTCGCCGGCCCGGCCGGTCCTGAGCTGCTGGCCGACCTCGCCACGCTGATGGGCGGCATGAACGACGCCCCGCGCGACGCCGACGTCGAGGACATGACCTTCAGCCTCGACCGCCTGCGCCTGCGCGAGGAGCGCGTCACGCTCGGCGGCGAGACCTGTTACACGATGATCGCCAGGCGCGACTCCGACGGCGCGCCCGCCGGCTACACCCGGATCTACCTCACCGCCGACCGCTCCGACGGCTGGGGCCACCAGGCCGACACCACCGTCCTGCGCGAGCACCGCGGCCATCGCCTGGGCCTGCTGCTCAAGCTCTCCAACCTGCTGTGGCTGCGCGAGCGCGAGCCGCACCTGGAGCGGATCATCACCTGGAACGCCACGTCCAACGCCCACATGCTGGCCATCAACGAGGCCATGGGGTTCGAGCTGCTCGACGAATGGGACGAGTGGCGGCTGACGGTCTGACCTTTCCCCGGCTAACCTGACACGTCATGACGTTGGAGGCGTTGAGGGACGCGGATCCACGGCAGGTGGGGCGCTACGCCCTCCTGGGCCGGCTGGGCGAGGGCGGCATGGGCGTCGTCTACCTGGGCGAGGACCCCGGCGGCACGCGGGTGGCCGTCAAGCTCATCCACGCCAGGATGGACGCCGACCCCGACTTCCGGCGCAGGTTCGCCCGCGAGGTGGCCGCGGCCCGGCGGGTCGCCCGCTTCTGCACCGCCCCGGTGCTCGACGCCGACGTGCACGCGGACGTGGCGTACCTGGTCACCGAGTACGTCGAGGGCCCCAGCCTGGACGACGCGGTGCGCGACTCCGGGCCGCTGAAGGGCTCCGCGCTCGACGGGCTGGCCGCGGCCATGGCGATGGCATTGCGGGCCATCCACGGGGCCGGGGTCGTGCACCGTGACCTCAAACCGTCGAACGTGCTGCTGTCCCAGGTGGGGCCCAAGGTCATCGACTTCGGCATCGCGCGGCTGGCGGAGTCGGAGATGAGCAGCGCGATCGTGGGGACGCCGTCGTACATGTCGCCCGAGCAGGTGGCGGGGTCGCGGGTCGGGCCGGCCTCGGACATCTTCTCGTGGGGCTGCACGGTCGCCTTCGCCGCCGGGGGGCGGCCGCCGTTCGGGTCGGGGTCGGTGCCGACGATCCTGTTACGCATCGTCAACGAGGCTCCCGAGCTGCGGGGGTTGTCGGGGCCGCTGCTGGACCTGGTGACGGCGTCCCTGTCCAAGAGCCCGGCCGCCCGCCCCACCGCCCAGGACCTGATCGACCACCTCAGCACCGCCACCCCCTCAGCCGCCGCCACACGACCTCCCGCCGGGCCGCCGGACACCCTCCCCCCTTCACCCCCCGAAGAGACGACGGCGGAGAAGCGGCGCCCGAACGCCACACCACCACCCCCCACCGGATCGCCGGACACCCTCCCCCCTTCACCCTCCGAGGAGACGACGGCGGGGAAGCGGCGGACGAGGCTGCTGGCCACGGCCGCGGCCGTCGTGGTGGCGGCCGCCGGCGTCACCACGGTCCTGCTGTGGCCCCACGACGACACCCCCGCGAGCAGCCGCACGGCCACCACCACGACACCGGCCACCACCTCGACAGCCCGCAACCCGCTGCGCGAGAACGGCGTCACCTTCTACTCCGAGAAGGAGAAGGCCGCCGCCCGCCAGGCCGCCGTCTGGCGGAAGGACCGCCCGGCCGACGCCGCGCTCATGGACCGGCTGGCCGCCGTCCCCCACGCCATCCGCCTGAACCAGCCCGAGGTCAGGGCCACGGTCGAGACCGCCGTGACCGCCGCGCAGGAGGCGGGCGGCGTGCCCGTGTTCCTGATCAACTACATGCCGGGCGGCGGCGACTGCGCCGCCACGGGCGCCGGCGAGATGAAGGTCTACCAGGAGTGGGTCAAGGGCGTCGCCCACCAGATCGGGGACCGCAAGGCCGTGATCATCCTGGAGCCGTCCAGCCTGGTCAACCTCCCCGGCACCAAGGACTGCACGTCTGCCGGCACGGCCGAGCAGCGCTACCGCGACCTGCGCGAGGCCGTGCGGTCGCTCAGGACCGGGCACGCCGGCACGGCCGTCTACCTCGACGGCAGCCAGGACCTCTACCCCGGCACCGAGGTCATGGCCCAGCGCCTGATCGGCGCGGGCATCGACCAGGCCGACGGGTTCTTCGTCAACACCGCCTCCTTCCAGCGCACCCCCAGGGCCGTCGAGTACGGCAAGTCGCTGTCGGCCTGCATCGCCGTCATGCGCAAAACCGGCGGCACCACCTGCCCGAAGGACGCCGACCCCGGCGGCGACCTGCCGCACTTCGTGGTGGACACGGCCAGGAACGGCCAGGGCTCGTGGTCGCCGACGAAGAAGTACAAGGACCCGCAGACCTGGTGCAACCCACCGGGCCGTGGCGTCGGCGAGCGGCCCACGACCGACACGGGCGACGAGCTGGCGGACGCCTTCCTGTGGATCACCCGGGCCGGCAGCTCCGGCGGACGGTGCCGGCGCGGCACGGACGGCGACAAGGACCCCGAGCGCGGCGTGGTGGCGCCGGAGAGCGGCGAGTGGTGGGCCGACCTGGCGCTCGAACGCGCGAGGAACGCCCGGCCCCCGTTGCGCTGAGGAGAACCCGATGTTAAGCGCACGTTAGATCTGAGCCGCCGCACCTTGTCCGAACAACCTTCTGGGGAGAGGCTCTGGCCTGCACCCACTCCCCCCAGGAGGTCCTACATGAACAAAGCGCGCGTGCCGTGGAAGGCAGTGATCGGCGGTTCCGTCGGCAATCTGGTCGAGTGGTACGACTGGTTCGTCTACAGCAGCTTCGCCGTGTACTTCGCCGCTTCGTTCTTCCCTGACGGGGACGACACGGCCAAGCTGCTCAACACCGCGGCCATCTTCGCCGTCGGCTTCTTCATGCGCCCGCTCGGCGGCTGGCTGCTCGGCCGCTACGCCGACCGCCGGGGCCGCAAGGCGGCGCTCACGCTCACCGTCACGCTGATGTCGGCCAGCGCGCTGCTGATCGCCGTCGCCCCGACGTACGAGTCGGTCGGTTACGCCGGCGCGCTGGTCCTGGTGGTCGCGCGGCTGCTCCAGGGCCTGTCGGTCGGCGGCGAGTACGCCGCCAGCGCCACGTACCTGACCGAGGCCACCCCGCGCGGCCGGCGCGGCTTCGCCTCCAGCTTCCAGTACGTCTCCATGACCGCCGGCCAGCTCGTCGGCCTCGGCCTGCAGATCATCCTGCAGAACACGATGTCGAAGGAGGCCCTGAACTCCTACGGCTGGCGCGTGCCGTTCGTGGTCGGCGCCCTGGCCGCCGCCGTCGTGTTCTACCTGCGCCGCAGCCTGCTGGAGACCGAGGCGTACGGCGAGGAGGAAGAGGAGCGCCGGGACAAGGGCACCATCAGGCAGCTCCTCGCGCACAAGAAGGAGGCGCTGCTGGTCATCGCCCTGACCATGGGCGGCACGGTCGCGTACTACACCTACACGACGTACCTCACCAAGTACCTGTCGAACACCGCGGGCCTGGCGAAGGAGACGGCCACGCTGGTCAGCTTCTGCGCGCTGTTCATCTTCATGTGCCTGCAGCCGCTGGCCGGGGCGCTGTCGGACCGCATCGGGCGCAGGCCGCTGCTGATCACGTTCGGGATCGGGTCGATGCTGGGGACGGTGCCGTTGATGACCGCGCTGGGCGGGGCGAGCGGCTTCGGGGGCGCGCTCGTCCTGTCGCTCGCCGGCCTGGTGATCGTCACCGGCTACACCTCGATCAACGCCGTGGTGAAGGCCGAGCTGTTCCCGACGCACGTGCGCGCGCTGGGGGTGGCGCTGCCGTACGCGATCGCGAACGCCCTGTTCGGCGGCACCGCCGAGTACGTCGCCCTGTGGTTCAAGGACAAGGGCATCGAGTCCGGCTTCTTCTGGTACGTCTCCGCCTGCGCCGCCGTCTCCCTGGTCGTCTACCTGACCATGCGCGAGACCCGCGACGCGGCGCTGTCCCGCAGCGAGGGCGCCGAGCCGTCGGATCCGGTCACCGCCCGCGTCTAACCTGGCACCATGCGGGTTCTCCTGGTCGAGGACGACGATCGCCTCGCCTCCGCGCTCACCACGGCGCTGGCCCGGCACGGCCATTCGGTCACCCGCGCCGGCCTGGCCGTCGACGCCCTCCGCCTGGCGGGGGGCGTCGACTTCGTGCTGCTCGACCTGGGCCTGCCCGACATGGACGGGCTCGACGTGCTGCGCCGGCTGCGCCGCGTCTCGGCGGTGCCGCTCATCGTGGTCACCGCGCGCACGCAGGAGCGCGAGGTGCTGCGCGGCCTGCGCTCGGGGGCCGACGACTACCTGGTCAAGCCGTTCCGCACGGTCGAGCTGATGGCCCGCATGGAGGCGGTGCTGCGGCGCGGCACGCGTCCGATGCCGGTGCGCGACCACGTGGTGTGCGTCGGCGACGTGCGCATCGACCTGGAGTGCAGGCAGGTCACGGTGGCCGGGCAGCCGGTGGCGCTGACCAGGCGCGAGTTCGACGTGCTGGCACTGCTGGCCCGCGAGCCGGGCGTGGTGCGCAGCCGGGAGGAGATCCTCGACGAGGTCTGGGGCGATCCGCTGCTGTCGGCGTCCCGGTCGCTCGACGTGCACGTGGCGGGGCTGCGGTCCAAGACCGGGCGTCCCGGGCTGGTGGAGACGTTGCGCGGCACCGGCTACCGGCTGGGTCCGGCGGGATGAACGCGCGTCTGGTGGTCACGTTCACCACGCTGATCGTCTTCCTGATCGCGGCGCTGGCGGTGCCGCTCGGCCTGGCCTACGCCTCCCACCGGACCAACCGCCTGCTGCTCGACCGGCGTGCCGACGCCACCCGCTTCGCCGAGCTGGCCGACGCCGCGGCCCGCGACGACGACCGTACGGGCCTGATCACCGAGGTCTCCCGCTACGCCGACCTGTACGGCGCGGCCGTCCGGGTGCGCGACCGCGACGGCTCGATCCTGGTCTCGGCCGGCCGGTTCGAGGCCGACGACCGGGAGGCGACCCGGCTCGCGCTGTCCGGCCGCACGACCGAGGACCTGCCCACGGTCAGCCCGTTCGGCCCGGCCACGGTGCTGCTGGCCGAGCCCGCCGGGCGTGACGCGCAGCTGTCTGGCGTGGTGCTGCTGGAGGCCCCGACCGGGCAGGCCCGGCTGGACGTGTCCCTGGTCTGGGGCGCGCTGGCGGCGGGGGCGCTGGTCGCGCTGGCCTGGTCGGCGCTGGCGGCCCGGCGGCTGGCCCGCTGGATCCTGCGGCCGGTGACCGAGCTCGACCGCACCACGCGGGCCATCGCGCAGGGTCAGCTCGACGCGCGGGCGCATCCCGGGGCGGGCCCGTCGGAGCTGCGGCGGCTGGAGGAGCGCTTCAACGCGATGGCCGACGCGGTCTCGGCCGCGATGGAACGGCAACGCGCGTTCGTGGCCGACGCCTCGCACGAGCTGCGCACCCCGCTGACCGTGCTCGGGCTGCGGCTGGAGAACCTGGAGCCGCACCTGCGCGAGGAGGGCACGGCCGAGTACGCCGAGGCGATGTCCGAGCTCGACCGGCTGGCGTTGCTGGTGGAGGACCTGCTGGCGCTGGCCAAGGTGGAGGCGGGCGCGGGTCTGGCGGGCAAGGAGGTCGTGCTCGGCGAGCGGCTGGCGGTGTGGCGCGAGGTCTACGCGGCCAAGGGCGTGTGCCTGGTGGCCGACGTCCCCGCGGGCGCGGTGGTGCCGGAGGCGGCGGCCAGGATCGCCGACATCGCCCTGGACAACGCCCAGAAGTTCGTCCCCGAGGGCGGCACGGTGACGGTCACGCTCGACGGCGAGGTGCTGCGCGTCGCCGACGACGGGCCGGGGCTGGGCGCGGAGGAGCGGGCCGAGGCGCTGGGGCGGTTCTGGCGGTCGGGGGCGCACGCGAACGTGCCGGGCAGCGGGCTCGGCCTGGCCATCGCCGCCGAGCTGGCCAAGGCGTGCGGGGCCACCCTGCGGCTGCTGCCCGCCGTGCCGCACGGGCTGGTGGTCGAGCTGGCCCTGGCTCAGCCGTAGACCGAGCGGTAGTAGCGGGCCGCGCCCGGGTGCAGGGGCACGACGCCGGTGCCGATGGCGTAACGCCTGTCGAGGCGGCCGCCGGGGGCCGAGGGGGCCTGGAGGCGGTCGCGGGCGCGGAAGAGCGTCTCGGTGACGGTGAAGGCCAGGTCGTCGGGGAGCGTCGTACGGCACATCAGGTAGCTCGGCGTGCCCACGGTCGGCACCTGCCTGGCCGGCCCGTACGCGCCGGCCGGCACGGCGGCGTGCTCGTAGACCGGCCCGTAGCGGCGGCGCAGCACCGGCACCAGCGACTCCAGCGGCACCAGCGCGATGTCGTCGAGCGCGGCGAGCGCGGGCGTCGGCACGCCGCCCGACCAGAAGAACGCCTCGATGCGGCCGGCGCGCAGCTCGGTGACGGAGGCGTCGAGGCCGAGCCTGGTGATCCGCGGCGGCGTGCGCAGCCCGGCGGCCGACAACACGCGCGTCGCGGTCACCGCCGTGCCCGACCCCTCGACCCCGATCGACACCGGACGTCCCGCCAGGTCGCCGACGCCGGTGATGCGCGCGCCCTCGCGGACGACCAGATGCACGTAGTTCATGTACATCCGGGCCAGCGCGGAGACCGGCTGGTGGCGCACCCTGACCGCGTCGTCGGCGCTGTCGGCCAGCGCGAACCCGACGTCGGCCCGGCCGCCGGCCATCATGGTGAGGTTCTGGACGCTGGCCGCGGTCTCCACCACCCGCACGGTCAGCCCGTCGTGCCGCAGCTCGCCCGCCAGCCGCTGACCGAGCACGCCGTACGGGCCGCCCGCCAGCCCGGTGACCAGCCGCAGCTCGGCGGGCCTGGCCGTGGAGCAGCCGGCCGCGAGCGCGGCGAGCCCGAGGAAGGCTCGGCGGGACATGGGCATGATTTCACGGTATCCGGTCCCGCAGAATGGACAGTGTGACCGAACGGGACGCACGCCTGCGCATCGCCGCCGAGCTGAGGATGTTCCTGCCCGTGAGCCGCCGGCGGGAGTGGCAGGAGGTGACCACCGACGGCACCTCGACGCTCGGCCACCACGTGGAGTCGCTCGGCATCCCGCTGACCGAGGCCGGCCCGATGGTGTCGGACGGCCGCGGCGTGGCCCCGTCCCACCTGCTCGTGCCGGGCGAGACGGTCGAGGTGCACCCGATGCCCCGGCCGCAGCCGCTGCCCGCCGAGCCGCGGTTCCTGCTCGACGTGCACCTCGGCACGCTGGCCCGGCGGCTGCGCCTGCTCGGCGTGGACACCGCGTACCACAACGACATGGACGACCCGGCGCTGGTGGTCCAGGCCAACGAGGAGCGGCGGGTGCTGCTCACCCAGGACCGCGGCCTGCTGCGCCGCCGCGCGCTGTGGCTGGGGGCCTACGTCCGCGGCTCGCGCCCCGCCGACCAGCTCCGCGACGTGCTCGAACGCTTCGAGCCGCCGCTGGCCCCCTGGACGCGCTGCACGGCCTGCAACGGCGTGCTCGTGCCGGTGTCGAAGGACGAGGTCGGGCCGCTGCTGGAGGCCGGCACCCGGCGCAGCTACGACGCCTACGGCCGGTGCGGCGACTGCGGCCAGGTCTACTGGCAGGGCGCGCACAGCGACAACCTTGAGGAGATCGTACAATCGGCGCGCATTTGGGCCAATAGCCACTGATTCCCTCTTTGAGAACGACCGTCAAGTTGATCTCAAAAACACCCTCGGCCGGGGTTACGCGGACGATCAAGGGTATGAGCAGGGGAAACGGCATCACCCGAAATAGGGTGCACGCCGACACCCTTCCACCCCGTTGAGCAAAAGACTCCAATTCGACGTTTATCCGGAAAAATTCGGACACGTCGCGTTTCCGCGTATCCATCTCGCGGCGCACGATCGGGGGAAATACCGCAAATGGCCAAGAATCGAAAGCTCGGCCACGGTGCCGGGCCCGCTCCTCGCGTATGGAGCGTCAGAAGGAAGTGGGCGACCGCCATTGTCGGCATGGCCACGACGCTGGTGGGCCTGCCCGGCGTCGTGGTGAAGTACAGCCAGGCGCAGAGCGAGCGGGAGACGCCCCGGCTCGTCATCACCGCACCCGTCACCGGCCCCGGGGCCACCGCCTCGCCGTGCCCGCTGGTGAGAGGCACCGCCACGCTGCCCGAGGGCACGACCCTGCTGATCGGCGTACGCCGCACGACCGGCACGCCGCGCACCAGACACACCCGCTTCTACCGCGTCGACACCGTACGGGCCTCCGGCCAGTGGGACGTGCCCGTCTCGCTCGAAGGCGGCGACCCCGCCATGGCCGGGGAGTGGTATTCGATCACCGCGCTCACCGTGCCGACCGAGTGGGCCGACTTCCTGGAGAAGGTCGGCGGCACCCCGGGCGATCCGCTGATGTCCGCGTCCGCGATGCCGCCGCACGTGGGCGAGACGCCCTCCATAGAGGTCCAGCGGGACGCCGGTCCGGCCACCTGCTGAACCCGGCTCTGAGCCTCGCCGTGCCCTCGCCGTCAGGCGCGGTCGAACTCGCTCGCCTTCACGCCCGCCACGAACGCGTCCCACTCGGCGGGCGTGAAGAACAGCTTGGGCCCGTCGGGGTCCTTGGAGTCACGCACGACGACCAGCTCGGCCTGCCCGCCCTTGTGCTCAGGGCCGCCAGGAACGTTCTTGAGCTCGGCGATCTCCACGCAGTTGCCGCCGTTGTCGCCGGAAAAACTGGACTTCTGCCACTGGGCATAGCTCAGGTCCATCGTTCCACCATGGCTTTCTTTATCGTTTCAAGGGACATGCTCAAGGGCAACGCCTCGGTACGGATGGCCTCGAACCGCTCCACGGCCGCCGAGACGTCCTCATGATCGCTCGTGGTGATGCCGCGCACCGCGGTTTCCGCGTACAACACCTCGGAGCCTCCGTCCAGGGTCGCGATCACGAAGCCACCCGTCAAGCCGGAGTGCAGCCCGTGCGGGAGGACCTGGATGCTGAGCCGCGGGGTGACCGCGTCGAGCAGCCGCCGGAGCTGACCCTTCATCAGCTCCGGCCCGCCGATGGGCCGGAACAGCACCGCCTCGTCGATGACGCAGCGCAGCGACGGAGGGTCGTCGCGGGCAAGGATCGCCTGCCTCTCCATGCGCGCCGCCACCGCGGCCTCGTTGCCGCGCAGCAGGGCGCGGGCGTACTGCTCGGTCTGCAGGAGGCCGGGCACCAGGAGCGGCTCGTAGGTGCGCAGGGTGAGCGCCGCCTGCTCCTTCTCGTGCCACTTGCCGAACCAGGAGGGGAAGATCTGGCCCTTGCGCCAGTCGAGCAGGCGGCGCAGGGCTCCACCGGTGCCGAGGGCCTTGTCGCAGGCCTCGGCGAACTCGGGGCTGGCCGGGAGCTGACCGGTCTCGACGCCGCTGATCAGGCCCTCGCTGAAATGGATACGCTCGGCGAGCTGCCCCTGTGTCAGGCCCGCCGACTTCCGGTAGTGCCGCAACTCCCTGCCCCAAATCGCCTGAGGCGCGTAGAAGTCGGCCACCCCGCCCTCCCCTCGCCCGGGTTCAACGCCAACGGCACGGACTTCAAAGTCCACTCCTTGCAATCAGGTCACTACCGACCGTAGTCATATGGCGTCACGCTGGCCACATGAAATCCGAAAGTCCCGCCGTGACGCTCGCCCACCGGCGGCCCCTGCCGGACACGGTCCTCGGCGAGCGGCGGATGCCCCGGCACCCCGGATGCGTCTCCTCCGTCCGGCGGTTCGTCCGCGACGTCGCCACGGATCACGAAGCGGCGGAGGCGGCCGTCGAGATCGCGCAACTGCTCGTCTCGGAGCTGGCCACCAACGCGCTCACCCACGACTCCTCGACCGAACCCGTCCGGGTCGTGGTGGTCAGGGAGGGCCGGCTGCTGACCGTGGAGGTCCGCGACTCGTGCGCGGCCCTCCCCCGGATGGGCCAGGCCGATCCGCTGGCCTGCCGGGGGCGGGGGCTGGCCATCGTCCATCGGCTGTCCTACGACTGGGGCTGGAACCCCGTGCCGCCCGGCAAGGCGGTCTGGTTCCAGGTCGTCGCCTGGACGTCCTAGCGGCACACGTCGAACGGCTCGACCCCCGGCAGGTACGTCCGCCACTCCGCCGCCGTGAGCGCGCGGCCGGCGCGGGCGCACACGGTCGCGGCCACATGCCGCCGGTCGAGGTCGTGCGTACGGAAGGCGCCGTCGTCGTCCAGGGTGTACAGCTTGGTGCCGTCGGCCGAGAAGCCGAGCCAGACGTTGTCGCCGGTCGACTCGGCCATCGCGTCGAACACGACCCCGACGTACCGCCGCGAGGCCACGTCCCACAGGCGGATCCGCGGGCCCTTCTCGTACGTGGCGATCAGCCGTCCGTCGGGCGACCAGACCGGCAGCGCGAACTGCTCCGCGCCCGGCACGCTGGGGAAGGCGCCGAGCATGGTCCGCAGGTCCCGGTCCCACAGCGTGATCCGGTCGGGATGCGAGAAGGCCACCTGACGGCCGTCCGGGCTGTAGGCGAAGGCGCCGCCGACCCGCCGGGCCTCGGCCCCCACCGGCAGCACGGTCCCGCCCGCCGGATCGTAGAGCCGCAGCTCAGGGCCTCCCATGAGCAGCCGCGAACCGTCCGGCGCGAAGCTCATGGGCCCGGCGCCCGTCACCTTCGTGGTCCGCGCCCGCGCGCCGGCGAGGTCATGCAGCTCCAGCGGCAGCTGTCCCTCGAACCTGGACGGCAGCACGGCCAGGGTGCGGCCGCCGGGGTCGAAGGCGAGCGCGTCGGCCTTCTCCGCCCCCTTCCCGGCCAGCCGGAACGCGTGTGTCTCCCGCCCGCTCAGGACATCGAGCACGCGGACGCGGGCGCCGTCGCCGTAGGCCAGCCGCGTACCGTCCGCGCTGAAGGCCATCGCCGAGCCGTCGCCCTTCCAGGAGATCGGACCGGCCAGACGGCGGCGGGTCGCCGGGTCGAGCAGTTCGAGCCGGTCGTCCCGCTTGACGGCCAGGACCCGGCCGTCCGGGCTCATCCGCAGGTCGGGCAGCTCATCGTCGAGCCGGGGATCGAACAGCGTGGAGACATCGACGGTGGAGACGCCGCCCGCCGCGTTCAGCAGGCGTACGGCCTTGCCCGCCAGGTCGAAGCGGACCTGCGTGACGCCGTCCGGCACCGGGAGCAGCAGTGCGGTCACCAGGCTGTCGCGCGGCCGCAGGGCGAGCAGGTCCGCCGGCCGCCAGGTGGCCACGTACCGGCCGTCGAAGACCAGGTCCGCGGTCTGGGCGTTCTCGCCTTCGAGCTCGTACTCGGTGGTGCCGGAGGGCAGCTCGTACAGGTGGACCTTGGGTTTGTCGTGGCGGGCCACGTCCTCGACGACCACGAGGGCACGGCCGTCGTCGCTGAACCTGGCCTCGACGGAGGTGCCGGTGCCGGGCAGCGCCGGCAGGTGCAGCCGCCGGCGGCGGCCCAGGTCCCACACCTCGGACCGGTCCTCGCCGTCGGCGACGAAGCCGTAGCGGCCGTCGGGGCTGACGCCGTTGAGTATCGCGCCGCCGGGGGCGGTGAGGGGGTGCGGGTGGCGACGTCCCACCATTGCTCGCCGTCGGAGCCGTACGGCACCGCGAGACGGCGGCCGGTGCGGTCGAACTCCAGCGCCCCGAACCCGCCCGCCCTGCTCGCGAACCGGCCGCCGAGGCGGCTGCCGGTGACGGTGTCCCACAGCCGCACGCCCTTGCCGTCCAGGGCGGCCAGGAGGCGGCCGTCGAGGCTCACGGCGACGCTCTGCACGCCCGCGCCGAGCCCGGCCAGCTCGTGCAGCTTCCGGCCGGTCGGGACGTCCCAGAGGCGGGCGGTGCCGTCCGTCACGGAGGCCAGGACGTGGCCGTCCGTGCTGAGCGCCTGCACGCTCCCCGCGTCCACGTACGGCGCCACGAACACGTCGGTGACGTGCTGGGAGCCCGCGTCGTACAGCGCGCCCGCCGTCTCGACCAGCGCCGGGGCCAGCCGCCAGGCCGCCACGGAGAGCAGGCCGGCCAGCGCGGGCTCCAGCTCGCGCAGCCCGGCGGCGCGCAGCGCCAGCTCCCTGGCCAGCGCCTCGTCACGTTGCCGGGCCGACTCCCTGCGCAGGTACTCCGCCGCGCCGAGCCCGCCCAGCGCCGCCACCAGCAGCACCGCCAGCACGGCCGCGAGCAGGCCGCGCCGCCGGGTGCGCCTGCGGGCCTGCCCGGCGGCGGCGTCCAGGAAGTCGCGTTCGCGGCCGGCCAGGGTGAGGTCCTTGCGTTCGGTGGCGGCCCACTGCAGCGTGCGGTCCAGGTTGGTGCCCTGGAGCAGGTCGGCGGGCTTGCGGCCGTGGCCGTCCCATTCAGCGGCGGCCTCGGCCAGGCGGCGGTGCACGGGCAGCCCCTCGCGGTTGCCCGCCAGCCAGTCGCGCAGCCGCGGCCACGCCTGCACCAGGCCGGGGGCGACCAGTTCGTACGCGCCACCGCCCGGCGCCAGGATGCCCGCCGAGACGAACACGGCGAGCATCGAGTCGACCGCCTTGGCCTCGGGCAGCTCCTCGCGCTCCACGGGACGCAGGCCGTCGTCGTCGAGCAGCCGCAGGAAGACCTCGGGCACGGCCGTCCGCTCGTCCTCGCTCAGCTCGCCGTAGAGCTCTTCGGCGATCGCCCCCAGATCGGGCCCGGCCCGCCCCCTCAGCTCCCCCGCCACGATCCCGCCACGGGCCAGGGGGTCGCCGGCGTCCCGGCGGGCGCCCTCGCCCAGCAGGCGGAGCAGCAGGTCCCCGGCGGCTGGACGGGCGTCGGGATCGCGGGCGGTGGCGGCCGACACCAGCGGGGCCAGCTCCTCCGGCAGCCCGGTGACGTCCGCCTCGAACTCCAGCACCCGGCCCACGACCGCCATCGGCTCGCCGGCCTCGACCGCGTCGCGCCCCCGCGCCGCGAACAGCACCACCATCCCCCACGCCCACACGTCGGCCGCCTCGGTGGCGGCGCGCCCGGTGAGCACCTCGGGCGCCATGTAGCCCGGCGTGCCCATGACCGGCCCGGTCGTGGTCGGCCCCACCTCCCTGGCCACGCCGAAGTCGATCACGCGCGGGCCGTCCGGACCCAGGATGATGTTGTCCGGCTTGAGGTCGCGGTGGACGATCCCGGCCTGATGGATGGCCGTCAGCGCGGTCGCGACGCCGATCGCCAGGCGGCGCAGCGCGTCCCCCTCGTACGCCCCCGCCCCCGCGGCCACCTCCCGCAGGCTCGGCCCCGGCACGTACTCGCTGACGATGTACAGCGGCGCGTCGTCCACCTGCGCCTCGATCACCCTGGCCGTGCAGAACGAGGCCACCCGCTGGGCCGCCGCCGCCTCCTTGACCAGCCTGGACCGCGACTCCGCGCTGTCGGACCTGGGCACCTTGACCGCGACGCGCTCCCCGGCCTCGCCGTACGCCTCGTAGACCACGCCCTGGCCGCCCGCGCCCAGCCGTGCGGCCAGCCAGTAACGCCCCAAGCGGTGAGGGTCGGACGAAATCAGGGGAGCCATCAGATGTGCCATTCTGATCGACATCTCCTCCGAAAAGGAAGGCCGCATGGAATTCCGCATCATGGGGCCGCTCGACGTCCGCGACGGCGGCCGTGATCGTACCCCCACGACCCCGAAGCACCGGGACCTGCTGGCGATGTTCCTGCTGAACGCGGGCCGCCCGCTGACCGTGGAACGGCTGCGCCGGCTGCTGTGGCCACGCGAGGGCGGCGACCGCTCCGACTCCCTCGTCCGCGGGTACGTGGGCCAGCTCCGCCAGCTCCTGGGCAAGGACGTGATCACGACCGTGTCCGGCTCGTACGTGCTGGCGATCGGCGCGCACCAGCTCGACGTCGACCGGTTCCGGCTGCTGGTCGACCGCGGCTCGTACGAGGAGGCGCTGTCGCTGTGGCGCGGCCCCGCCCTGGAGGACCTCGACCCCGACGGCGAGCGGTGGGAGGAGACCCGGCGCCTGCGCGAGGAGCTGGAGGAGCTGCGCCTGCTCGCCCTGGAACGCCGCGTCCAGGCCGACCTCGACGCCGGCCGCCACCGCGAGCTGCTGGCCGAGCTGAAACGGCTGACCAAGCAGCACCCGCTGTGGCAGCGCTTCCGCGGCCAGTACATGCTGGCCCTCTACCGCAGCGGCCGCCGGGTCGACGCGCTGGCCGCGTACGCGGTGCTGCGCGACCAGCTCGACGGCGGCCACGCCATCGAGCCCGACCCCGAGCTGCAACTGCTCTACCACCGCATGCTCCACGACGACGTGTCGCTGCACGTCTCGGCGGGCCCGCCGGTGCTGCTGCCGCCGGACATCGCGAACTTCACCGGCCGCGCCGACCTGCTCGACCGGGTGGTCGGCGGCCACGTCGTCGTGCACGGCCAGGCCGGCGCGGGCAAGTCGGCCCTGGCCGTGCACGCCGCCTGGCGGGCCCGCGAGTCCTTCCCCGACGGCATCCTGTACGCCGACCTGCGCGAGACCACGGCCCCCTCGGCCGTCCTGGAGGACTTCCTGCGCTGGCTCGGCTGCCCGGCCCAGGCCATCCCGGCCGGGCTGGAGCAGCGCGAGCGCCTGTTCCGCACCTACACGGCCAACCGCCGCCTGCTGGTCCTGCTGGACAACGCCGCCGGCGAGGCCCAGGTGCGCCCGCTGCTGACGTCCTGCCCGACGGTCGTGACCAGCCGCTCGTCGCTGGGCGGCCTGACCGGCGCCACCCGGCTGTCGGTCGGCGTGCTCGACCGGCAGGACGCGCTGGCCCTGCTCGTGGCCGGCTCCGGACGGCCCGCGGACGAGGCCCTGCACCGGCTGGCCCGCTTCTGCGGCGGCCTGCCGATCGCGCTGCGCATCGCCGCGTCCAGGCTGGCGGCCCGCCCGAACTGGACGGTGGACTACCTGGTGGGCCTCCTTGAGGACGAGCACAAGCGGCTCGACCGGCTGCACGCGGGCGACCAGACGGTCCGCAGCGTGTTCGCCATCGGCTACGAGGGCCTGCCAGAACCGGCCAGGCGGACGTTACGCGGCCTCGGCGCCCTGTCGGCCCCCGACTTCGCCGACTGGCTCACCGACCGGCTCGGCGGCGGCGCCGAGGCTCTGGTGGACGCCGGCCTGCTGGAGACGCACGGCGTGGACGCGGCCGGCCAGATCCGCTACCGCATGCACGACCTGACCCGGCTGTTCGCGCGCGAGCAGCCGCTGCCGGGCGTGCTGGCCGAGGTGTCGGAGCTCGTTCTGGCCCGGGTGCGGGCCTCGCGCTTCTCGCTGGTGTCGGGCGACCCCGGCACGGCCGTGGCGACCAGGGACATCAGGGAGTCGGTCGAGTGGCTGGACGCCGAGCGGCCGTTCCTGGTGAGCCTGGTGGCCGACCTGCACGCCGCCGGGCTCGACGAGCCGTGCTGGCGGCTGGCGCACCTGCTGGGGCCGTACCTGGAGCGGCACCGGTTCCTCGACGACTGGCGGGCGGTCTCGCAGCGGGCGCTGGAGTCCGCGCGGCGGGCCGGCGACGACCGGGGCGAGGCGCTCGTCCTGCTCGGCCAGGGCGACCTGCACCTGGCCGAGCGCGAATGGGACCTGGCGCACGAGAAGCTGCGCCTGGCGCTCGGCATGTTCCTGCGGCAGGGCCGCACCCGCGACGTCAACCACACCCGGCGCCGCCTGGGCCGGGTGCACCTGGAGCGGGACCGGCTGGAGGAGGCCGAGCGGGCGCTGCTGGCCTGCCTGGAGGCGGCCGACCACCAGCGGGACGCCGCCGACGCCGAGCGCGTGCTCGGCGCGGTGCTGCGCCGCGCGGGCCGGCTGGAGGAGGCCGCCGTGCACCTCCTGGCGGCCGTCGGGCACCTGACGGAGCTGGGCGACCGCCACCGGCAGGCCGACACCCTGCTCGACCTGGCCGCCGTCCGGCTGGCGCAGGGCGCCAAAGCCGACGCCAGGTCGGCCGCCGAACGTGCCAGGGGCATCGCCGTACGGCTCGGCGACCGCCTGCTGGACGCGTACGCGCTGCTGGCCCTGGCCGGGGTCAACCGGGCCGAGGGGGCCGCCGGGCGCGCCCGCGAGCTGGCCACGGCCGCCCTTGTGGTCTTCGACGAGACCGGCGACCGCCGTGCCGCCGCCAACGCCCGCGCCTTCCTGTCCACCCCCTGACCCCGCACCCCGCCCCCGCCGCTCCGCACCCCGCCGCTCCGCACCCCGCTGGCTCCGCACCCCGCCGGCCATCGCTCGGGCCCCGCCGGCCACCACCCGGTCCCCGTCGCCCCCCTTTTCAACCCCCGCCCGCCGCGGTGGGTGGCCGGCTTGGTGACGAGTCCGTCGCGTCGGGTGGTGACGGCCGGGGGCCCGGCTTACAGTGATCGTGTGGCCGATGACCTCAAGCCCGCCCGGACGACGTCCGCCCGCCGCGGCGCCGCGCTGGCCGTCGCCGTCGCGGCCGCCCTCCTGGTGCTCACCGCGATCATGCCCTGGGCCGGCATCGAGGCCCGCAGCGACCTGCTCGGCGGCGGCGTCTCCGACGACGTGCGCGGCATCGACGTCAGCACGGGCCTCTACACGCTGCTCGCCGGGCTGGCCGCGCTGGCGCTCGGCGTCACGGGCCTGCTGGGCGGCCGGCCACGCGTGGCGGCGCTGGCGGTGGTGCCGGGCGCGGTGGCCACGCTGCTGCTGGTGATGTTCGTCGCCGACCCGCAGCGCGTCGGCGACCGGCTCTCCATCGACCTGGGCCGGCTGCTGTCGATCGAGCCGGTCATCAGGTTCGGCTGGTTCGCCGCGCTGGCCTGCTCGGTCGCGATCGTCGTGTTGTCCGTGCTGGCCCTGGTGCGCCGCGCGCGCTGACCGCCCGGCCCGGCGGGGTCACCGGCGGGGTCAGTCGAAGAAGCCGAGGCGGCGCAGCTGCTTGGGGTCGCGCTGCCAGTCTTTGGCCACGCTGATCCGCAAGTCGAGGTAGACCCGCGTGCCGAGCAGCGCCTCGATCTGCTTGCGGGCCTTGGTGCCCACGTCGCGCAGCCGCTCGCCCTTGTGCCCGATGACGATGGCCTTCTGGGAGGGCCGCTCGACGAACATGTGGGCGTAGATGTCGAGCAGGTCGTCGCGCCCCTCTCGGGGCATCATCTCGTCGACGACCACGGCGATCGAGTGCGGCAGCTCGTCGCGCACGCCCTCCAGGGCCGCCTCCCTGATGAGCTCGCCCACCATCACCTGCTCGGGCTCGTCGGTGAGCTGCCCGCCCTCGTACAGCGGCGGCGACTCGGGCAGGTGCTCGATCAGCACGTCGCCCAGCACGTCGAGCTGCTCGCCCGACCGCGCCGACACCGGCACGACCGCCGCGAACTCGGCCACCTGCGACACCGCGAGCAGCTGCTGGGCGACCTGCTCCCGGCTCGCCAGGTCACACTTGGTCACCACGGCGACCACGGGCGTCTTCTTCACCGCCGCGAGCTTGTCGGCGATGAAGCGGTCGCCCTTGCCGATCGGCTCGTTGGCCGGCACGCAGAAGCCGATCACGTCGACCTCGGTGAGCGTGGACAGCACCAGGCTGTCCAGCCGCTCGCCGAGGAGGGTGCGCGGCCGGTGCAGGCCCGGCGTGTCCACGATGACGATCTGGGCGTCGGGGCGGTGCACGATGCCCCTGATGACCCGCCTGGTCGTCTGCGGCTTGGACGAGGTGATCGCCACCTTGGCGCCGACCAGGGCGTTCATCAATGTGGACTTGCCGACGTTCGGCCTTCCCACGAAGCAGGCGAATCCGGCGCGATGATTGTCTGGCGAAGTCACATTGTGCATTGTCGCTTATCAGCTGCCATGTTCACGCCACCAGGCGAACGCGTCGGGCAGCGCCAGGGGTGTCCAGGCCGGCGTCGTCAGGCCGCCGGCCTCGTGCTCGGTCACCCACCGGTAGTCGTTGATCTCCTCGCCGTCCGGGGTCGGCGTGCCGGAGGCGAGGGTGCAGGCGTACATGGCGATGACGTACGCCACCTCGTGGCCGTTGGGGTAGACCGTGCGGTACTCGGGGCCGCCGTAGACGCCGACCAGCCCGCGTACCTCGACCTCGATGGCCAGCTCTTCGCGCAGCTCCCTGGCCACCGCCTCCTCGGGCCGCTCGCCGGGGTCGACGCCGCCGCCGGGCGTGGCCCACAGGCCGTCGTCGCCGTGGCGGGCCATCAGCACCCGCCCGGCGCGGTCGAAGACGCAGCCGTTGACCGACGGCAGCATGAGCAGGTCGTTGCCGATCTTGGCGCGCAACCGGGCCAGGAACGGCGACATGCCCACGTCAGGACCTCAGCGTGCCGTCGGGACCGGCCACGAGCAGGGCCTTGACGCCCAGCTCGGCCGCGACCGCCTCGTCCGCCGGGGCCGGCTCGCCCGCCGTCACCAGCGCGACCGCCTCCAGCGAGCGCGCGCCGCCGGAGACCGCCATGGCCACCGCGACCTGCACCGCCGACAGCGTCAGCGACGACAACGCGACGCCGGTCGCCGAGTACGTGCGCCCGGTCTCGTCGCGCACGGCGGCGCCCTCGGCGGCCTCGTTGCGCGCCCTGACCGCCCGCGCCAGGGTGATGATCTTGCTGTCTTCAGGATCGAGAGTCACGGGAACCAGGTTAGGCGGTGGACATCGACAGCAGGGCGGCGACCAGCTTCCTCGTCCGGTCCCGGTTCACGTCGCTCATGCCCGCGTGCACGACCGACACCAGCGTGTCGCCGTCCCGCGACAGCACGACGTCGAGGGCGTACGGGTAGCCGTTCAGCCGTCCGCGCAACCGTGCCGCGGCGGCCTCGTCCCCGGAGCGGGCGGCGTCGCCGACGTCCAGCCTGCGGGCCCGCAGGGCGGTGCCGCCCGCCGTGCGGATCTCCCGGCACGACTCCAGGGCCTCGCTCAGGTCGTCGAAGCGCGCCTCGGCCTCGTCGCCGGCGTACCGGGCCAGGCCGACGGCCGCCCGCTCCCCCAGGCCGTCCCCCTGGTAGCTGACCGCCGCCTGGCCGGTGAGCCCCTCCTGGGGCGCGTGCCCGGCCGCCACGTCGAGCGCGGACCTGCACGCCTGGTCCACCCGGCCGAACGGCACCCGCCAGGCCTGCTCAGGCCGTTGCGCGAAGCCGTCCGGCAGGCTCGGCCGCCGGTTGAGCACCTCACGGAGCTGGGCCATGGCCTGGGCGTCGACGACGGCCGCCACGCCCGCGCCGCTGCCGCTGCCGCTGCCCGCGCAGCCCGCCAGGGTCGCGGCCAGCAGCCCGTACACGATGATCCGCGCTTTCATGATTCCCCCTGGACCGCAGCCTCCCCCGGCGACGAATGCGGCAATCTCCGCAGAGTCTCCACCAAACGCAAAAAGGGTGCCCTCGCCCGGTTTCCAGACGAGAACACCCTTTACGCCGATCGACGTCCTGACCGGCTAGCTGGCCGGAACGTCGTCGTCCCCCCAGGAGCGCCCTCCGGCCGCGAACCCCACCCGGCGTTCGGACGCTTCCTCGTGACACCCACCGCACCGGGTGTCAGGTATGAGACTGCCGGACCCCACTTGCAGACGACTTGTAGAACGCTTGCGACATCTGCCCGCAAAGTGGGTCAGTCGCGTTCGGCGGCGGCCTGGGCGTCGTCCTCCTCGGACGGCGCGACCCGGCGGACGACGACCGTGCTGATGCGGTTGCGCCGCCCGGCCAGGCTTTCGGCCGTCAGCTCCAGCCCCGCCACCTCCGCCTGCGACCCGGCGATCGGCACCCGGCCGAGCGCGTGGGCCAGCAGGCCGCCGACGGTCTCGACGTCGTCGACCTCGATCTCGGTGTCGAACAGCTCGCCCAGCTCGTCGACCGGCATGCGGGCGGTCACCCGCAGCGCGCCCTCGGACATGGTCTCCACGCGCGGGGCCTCCTGGTCGTACTCGTCGGTGATCTCGCCGACGATCTCCTCCAGGACGTCTTCGATGGTGACCAGGCCGGCGGTGCCGCCGTACTCGTCGATGACGATCGCCATGTGGATCTGCCGGGCCTGCATCTCGCGCATGAGCTGGTCGATGGGCTTGCTCTCCGGCACGTACGCGGCCGGCCGCATGATCGACTCGACCGTCTCCTTGCCGCCGCCCTCGCCCGACTCGTGGATCTTGCGGGCGATGTCCTTGAGGTAGGCGATGCCGATGACGTCGTCCTCGTTCTCGCCCACGACCGGGATGCGGGAGAAGCCGCTGCGCAGCGCGAGCGACAGCGCCTGGCTGATCGTCTTGCCGCGCTCGATGTAGACCATGTCGGTGCGGGGCACCATGACCTCGCGGACCAGCGTGTCACCCAGCTCGAAGACCGAGTGGATCATCTCGCGCTCGTCCGGCTCGATCACCCGGCGCTCCTCGGCCAGGTCGACCAGGTCGCGCAGCTCGGCCTCGGAGGTGAACGGGCCGTCGCGGAAGCCCTTGCCGGGGGTCAGGGCGTTGCCGAGCAGGATGAGCAGCTTGGGCAGCGGGCCGAAGATGCGGGTCAGGCCGTAGACGATGGGCGCCCCGGCCAGCGCGACCGGCTCGGCGTGCTGGCGCCCCAGCGTACGCGGCATGACCCCGACGACGACGTAGCTGACCACGATCATGACGGCCGCGGCGGCCACGTAGGCCCAGCCCTGGTCGTGCATGAGGTCGATGAACAGCAACGTGGCGATGACCGTGGCGACCAGCTCGCAGCTCAGGCGCAGCAGCAGGAGCAGGTTGAGGTAGCGGGGCGGGTCGGTGACGATGGCCTGGAGCCGTTCGGCCCCGCGCCGGCCCTCGCGCGCGAACTCCTCCGCGCGCACCCTGGAGATGCGCGTCAGTGCCGTTTCCGCACTGGCGATCAGGCCACCGATGATCACAAGGGCGATGGCCCACAGCAACCAGGCGTTCACCGCGAGTCGCGCACCTCCTGCCAGGACTCGAGCATCTGGGCCTGCAGCCCGAACATCTCCTTGTGCTCCTCGGGCTCGGCGTGGTCGTAGCCGAGCAGGTGCAGGATGCCGTGGGTGCACAGGAGCTCAAGCTCGGCCTGGGCGCTGTGCCCGGCCTCCTTGGCCTGCCTGGCCGCGACCTGCGGGCAGAGCACCACGTCGCCGAGCAGCGCCGGGTCGGCCGGGCTCTCGCCGTCGCCGCGCGCGCCGCCGCCGGGACGCAGCTCGTCCATCGGGAAGGCCAGCACGTCGGTCGGGCCGGGCTCGCCCATCCACTTCTCGTGCAGCTCGGACATGGCGTCTTCGTCGACCACCACGATGGACAGCTCGGCGAGCGGGTTGATGCCCATCTCGCCGAGCACGTGGGTGGCCAGCGCGACGAGGTTCTCCTCGTCGACGCCGACGCCGGACTCGTTGTTGATCTCGATGCTCACGGGCGTCGTTTCCCCCGGTGGATGGCCTTGGGCTCCTGGGCGGCCTGGGTGGCGTCGTAGCGCCCGTAGGCGTCGACGATGTCGCTCACCAGCTTGTGGCGCACGACGTCGGCGCTGGACAGGCGGGCGAAGTGGATGTCGGGGATGCCCTCCAGGATGTCCTGGACGACCCGCAGCCCGCTCACCGTGCCCGAGGGCAGGTCGACCTGGGTCACGTCGCCGGTGACCACGATCTTGGAGTTGAACCCCAGCCGGGTCAGGAACATCTTCATCTGCTCGGCCGAGGAGTTCTGGGCCTCGTCGAGGATGATGAAGGCGTCGTTGAGGGTACGGCCGCGCATGTAGGCCAGCGGCGCGACCTCGATCGTGCCCGCGGCCATCAGCTTCGGGATCGAGTCGGGGTCGACCATGTCGTGCAGCGCGTCGTAGAGCGGCCGCAGGTAGGGGTCGATCTTCTCGTAGAGGGTGCCGGGCAGGAAGCCGAGCCGCTCGCCCGCCTCGACCGCCGGCCTGGTCAGGATGATGCGGTTGACCCGCTTCTCCTGCAGCGCGCGCACGGCCTTGGCCATCGCCAGGTACGTCTTGCCGGTGCCCGCGGGCCCGATGCCGAAGACGATCGTGTGCTGGTCGATCGCGTCGACGTACCGCTTCTGGTTGACGGTCTTCGGCCTGATCGTGCGGCCGCGGGAGGACAGGATGTCGAGCGAGAGCACCTCGGCCGGACGGTCGGAGGTCATGCGCAGCATGGCGATGCTCCGCTCGACCGCGTCGGGCGTGAGCTCGCCCCCGCTGCGCAGCACCTCGACCAGCTCCTCGAACAGGCGCACGACAGCGCCGCTCTCGTCGGGGCTGCCGGTGACGGTGATCTCGTTGCCCCGCACGTGGATGTCGGCCCTGAAGGCGCCCTCGATGACGCGAAGCAGCTCGTCACGGGAGCCGAGGAGGCTGACCATCGGGTATTCGTCCGGAATCAGCACCTTGGCTTGAGTGCGCGAGGGAGGTGCCGTGCGTCGGGATTCATGTAGTTCGGACATGGGCAGGCCAGCGGCCTGATGCCTCCCGGTCTGTTCGGTGTTCTTCTCCGCCCATCGTATCCGGCACCAGGCTGATTGCTCGCGTCAATATCAGCCGGGCGGCCACGTGAGGTCACGCCCTCCGAGAACATGGGCGTGCACGTGGAAGACGGTCTGGCCGGCGCCGGGGCCGGTGTTGAAGACGACCCGGTAGCCCCCCTCGGCCACGCCGTCCTGGACGGCGACGGCGTGCGCGGCCTTGAGCACGTCGTCGGCGAGCCCGTCGTCGGCGGCGGCCAGAGACGCCGCGTCGGGGTAGTGCGCGCGCGGGATGACCAGCACGTGCGTCGGGGCCTGCGGATTGATGTCGCGGAACGCCAGCGCCCTGGCGTTCTCGTAGACGACGTCGGCCGGAATTTCCTTGGCCACGATTTTGCAGAAGAGGCAGTCGCTCACGGCAGTACCCTATCGAGAGCGACCGTTCGGCTGGCCGTTGCGAATCGGTAATCCGTGGTGTCGTGCGCCCGAAGATCCGCGCGGTTAGGGTGAGTGTGCGACACTTCAGAGCAAAAAAGATGATTCAGGGTCGGGCGAGCGCCACCTGGCGAGGAACACGACTGGGTAATGCACCCTAAGGAACCGGGGAAACCTTCAGAACCGGAAGAGAGTAAACCCTCTGGGAAGGCCGCGCGTCCCACTGATGTGACCACCGAAACCCTTCTGGCCGACAGGTCGATGGGGGCGGTGCCGGTCGGGTGGGATGCCGACATGGCCGTGACCGCGCTCTACAGCGCGCACTTCCGGTCATTGGTGCGTCTCGCGGTGTTGCTGGTGCGTGACATGGCAACCGCCGAGGAAGTCGTGCAGGACGCGTTCGTCGCCATTCACGGCGCCTGGCGCAGACTGCGTGATCCCGACAAAGCACTCGCTTACCTGCGTCAGTCTGTCGTCAACCGGTCCCGTTCCGTGCTGCGTCACCGCGCGGTCGTCGAGAAGTACGCACCCAAGGGCCTGCCGGACGCCCCGAGCGCCGAGAACGGCGCGATCGGCGAGCTGGAACGCTCCGCCGTCATCGAGGCGTTACGCGCCCTGCCGACCCGACAGAGAGAAGCACTGGTTCTGCGTTATTACGGAGATCTGTCCGAAGCTGAGATCGCCCACGCCATGGGCATCAGCAAGGGCGCGGTCAAGAGCCACACCGCCCGTGGAATGGCCGCGTTGCGGTCCGTCCTGGAGAAGATGTCATGACCCAGCCCCCCGACGAGTACGGCGACGTCCTGCGCCGTGCGCTCCGCGCAGAGGCGGACGCGGTCGTGCCCTCGCCGGAAGGACTGCAGATCATCCGCGCCCGCATCGAGCGGCGCGGCGTCCGTAACCTGTTCTGGTGGCGTGCGGGCGCGGCGGCGGTCAGCGCCGTGCTGGTGGCGGGGACGATCGTGATGGTCGTTCCCGGGCTGCGCTCCCAGATCTTCGAGACGCCCGTCAAGGTGGTGGACAACTCGACCACCACCCCCGGCAACTCCTCCACCAGGCTGTCCACGCCGCCCAGGCCCGACAGTCACAGCGCCGAGCCCCCGCCCGTGGTGGTCGTGCCGCCGAGCCACAGCGAGACCCACCGGCCCGCGGAGACGGCCAGGTCGACCAGGCAGCCCACGCCGTCGCCGACGCCGTCCTCGACGCCCTGCCCGAGCGGCGAGCCCACCGGCGACCAGGAGTGCCCCGAGATCACGCCGACCCCCACGCCGACCCCGACGGAGACGACCGACGCGCCGACGTCGTGCCCCTCCGAGGAGTGCCCGCCGGACGACATGCCCACCGGCCCGAGCGACCTGAGCAGCCCGCTGGTGGACGTGCCGCACACGACGCCGTGAGAGCGCCCTGAGCCGGGCCTACCAGCGCCCGGTACGCGCGAGCAGCACGGCCGCCGCCGCCACCCCCGCCGTGGAGGTGCGCAGCACGGTGGGCCCGAGCAGCACGGGCACCGCCTCGGCCGCGGCGAACCTGCGCAGCTCCTCCGCAGAGACGCCGCCCTCGGGCCCCACGACGACGACGATGTCGCCGCCGGGCGGCAGCGCCACCTTCGACAGCGGCTCGGCGGCCTCCTCGTGCAGCACGAGCCCCAGCGCCGCGTCGGCCAGCAGCCCCTCGACCTGGGCGGTGGAGGCGAGCTCGGCCACCTCGGGCAGGTGGAACCGGCGTGCCTGCTTGCCGGCCTCGCGGGCCGTGGAACGCCACCGGCCCAGCGCCTTGGCGATCTTGTCGCCCTTCCACTGCGTGATGCTGCGCGAGGCGGCCCAGGGGACGATCACGTCGACCCCCACCTCGGTCATCATCTCGACGGCCAGCTCGCCTCTGTCGCCCTTGGGCAGCCCCTGGACGACCACCAGCCGCCGCGCGGGCGGCTCGACGGTGTAGCGGGCGAGCACGTCGAGCGCGAGGCCGTCCTTGAACACCTCGCGCACCACGCACTCGGCGACGTCGCCCGCGCCGTTGGTCAGGTCGACCCGCTCGCCGGCGCGCAGGCGCCGCACGGAGGCCGCGTGCCGCCCCTCAGGCCCGTCGAGCGTCAGCTCGGCGCCGTCGAGGTCCTCGGCGAGGAACACGGGGACGGTCACGGGTGATCGTCACCTGCCGTTGAAGGCGTCACGCAGGCGGGAGAAAAAACCCTGCTGGCCCGGGGCGAACTTGCCCGGCGGCCGCTCCTCTCCACGCAACCTCGACAGCTCGCGCAGCAGGTCCTCCTGCGTCTGGTCGAGCCGCATCGGGGTCTCGACGTTGACGTGGATGAGCAGGTCGCCCCTGCCGGACTCGTTGAGCCGCTGCACGCCGCGCCCGTACATGGTGATGACCTGGCCGGACTGGGTGCCGGGGCGCACGTCGATCTCCTCGGAGCCGTCGAGCGTCTCGACGGCGAGGATCGTGCCGAGCGCGGCGGCCGTCATCGGGATCTGGACCGTGCAGTGGAGGTCGTCGCCGCGCCGCTCGAAGATCTCGTGCGCGCGCTCGACGATCTCCAGGAAGAGGTCTCCGGGCGGGCCGCCGCCGGGGCCGACCTCGCCCTCGCCGGCGAGCTGGATGTGGGTGCCGTCCTCGACGCCCGCGGGGATGCGGACCTTGATCGTACGGCGGGTGCGCACCCGGCCGTCGCCCGAGCACTCCTGGCAGGGGTGGCGGATGATGCTGCCGAAGCCGCCGCACTGGGGGCACGGCCGCGAGGTCATGACCTGGCCCAGGAACGAGCGGGTGACCTGGGAGATCTCGCCGCGCCCGCTGCACATGTCACAGGTGTCGGGGTGGGTGCCGGGGGCCGCGCCGGCGCCGTGGCACACCTCGCACAGCACGGCGGTGTCCACGACCAGCTCGCGGGTGGTGCCGAACGCCGTCTCGCGCAGGTCGAGCTCGACCCTGATGGTGGCGTTGCGGCCCCTCCTGGCGCGCGAGCGCGGCCCGCGGGTGCCGCCCGCGGTGCCGAAGAAGGCGTCCATGATGTCGCTGAAGGGGAAACCCGCGCCGAAGCCACCGGCGCCCGCGCCCGCACCCGCGCCGCCGCCGAAGGGGTCGCCGCCCAGGTCGTACATCTGGCGCTTGTTCGGGTCGGACAGCACCTCGTAGGCCTGCGTGATCTCCTTGAACCGCTCCTGGGTCTCAGGATCGGGGTTCACGTCGGGGTGCAGCTCGCGGGCGAGGCGGCGGTAGGCCTTCTTGATCTCGTCCTGACTGGCGTCACGGCGCACCCCGAGGGTGGCGTAGTAGTCGCTGTTTGCCACTTATCGACCTCTTAAGATGCAGCCAGGATCTGGCTGACGTAGCGTGCCACCGCGCGTACGGCGCCCATCGTCACGGGGTAGTCCATCCTCGTGGGCCCCAGCACGCCGAGCCGGGCCAGTTGGTTGTCGCCAGAACCGTATCCGGTTGCGACGATGGACGTGCCGCGAAGGTAGGGGTTTTCCGAGCCGATGCGCACGGTGAGCGCGGACGGGGTGTCTGTGGAAGTCTCGCCGAGCAACCGCATGAGCACGACCTGCTCCTCCAGCGCCTCCAGCACGTCGCGCAGGCCGGTGGCGAAGTCGGCGCCCGCGAGATTGGCCGCGCCGGCGAACACGATCTTCTCGTCATGGCGTTCGACGAGGGTTTCGAGCAGCACCGACAGGATCGTGGCCACGGCGGGCCGATCCTCGGCGGGCAGCCGCTCGGGCAGGTCGGCGACCAGCTCGGGGACGTTGCCCAGCCCGCAGCCGTCGAGGCAGGAGTTGAGCACCGCGCGCAGATGGGCGATGCGGTCGTCCTCCACCACCTCGGGCAGCTCGATCACGCGCTGCTCGACGCGCCCGGTGTTGGTGATCAGCACGAGCATGACCCGCCGGTCGTTGAGCGGGACCAGCTCGACGTGCCTGACCGTGGAACGGGTCAGCGTCGGGTACTGCACGACCGCGACCTGCCTGGTGAGCTGCGCGAGCAGCCGCACGGTGCGGAAGACCACGTCGTCGAGGTCGACCGCGCCGGCGAGGAAGGTCTCGATCGCCCGCCGCTCGGCCCCCGACAGGGGCTTGACCTGCGAGAGCCGGTCGACGAACAGGCGGTAGCCCTTGTCCGTCGGCACGCGGCCCGCGCTGGTGTGCGGCTGGGTGATGTAGCCCTCCTCCTCCAGAGCGGCCATGTCGTTCCTGACCGTTGCCGGGGAGACCTTGAGGTTGTGGCGCTCCGCCAGCGCCTTGGAGCCCACCGGTTCGTTGGTGGACACGTAGTCTTCGACAATGGCGCGGAGCACCGCAAGCTTCCGATCGTCGAGCACGTGCTCACCTCCTGCCTCTGCCTAACAGGGAAACGACAGGTCTAGCACTCCGTGTTCCCGAGTGCCAAGTGTACGGCTCTCGCCCACAAGGTGCGATAACACCAGGTCCCATCCTGTTGCTAGCGACTTACAAGCGACAGGCCTCACACTTGCCGCATGACCGACAATTCCCAGCCCCCGCAGTACGGACCGCCCCAGGGGCAGGGTCCCTACTACGGTCAGCCGAACCAGTACGGTCAGCAGCCGTACCAGCCCCAGCAGTACGGCCAGCCGCCCTACCAGCAACAACAGCCGCCCGCCCAGTACGGCCCCCCGCCCGGGTACGGCCAGCAGAACCAATACGCCCAGCCTGACCAGTACGCCCAGCCCGACCAGTACGGCGCCCACAACCAGTACGGCCGGCAGCCGCAGTTCCCGGCCAGGATCGACGGCAAGGCGATCAAGCCGCGCCTGTGGTGGATCGCCGTCGTGTGGGCCGTCGCCGTCGTGCTGGGCGTCGTGGGCGTGGTCGTGTTCGCCGGCGGCGTGCTGAGCAGCGTCACGGACACGGCCCCGACGACCACGTTCGCGGCGGGCGAAAGCGTGAAGGTCGCGATCGACCCCGCCAAGCGCCCGGCCGTCTACATCGCCACCGACACGCGGGTCAACTACCAGTGCGAGATCTCCGGCGGCCCGGCCCAGGCCAGGCTGGTCAAGGTCTCCGGCACCCAGACGCTCAGCGCCGGCGGGACCACCTGGCAGCAGATCCTCGCCGTCAACGCCCCCGCCAAGGGCGACTACCAGCTGACCTGCGCCACGCAGGAGGAGTCGTCGGCCCGCTTCGGCGTGGGCCGTGACCTGCTCTCCGCGGCGGGCGGCATGTTCGGCGGGGTCGCGGCCCTGTTCCTGTTCCCCGGCGCCGGCCTGCTCATCGGCATCATCGGCACCGTCGTCATCCTCGTACGGCGCAGCGGCGCGCGTAAGCGCCTTGCGGTCAGCGGGTGATTTGCTACGGTCCCCGTGTGTACGAGGGTGATGTGCTGGCGGGCAATTGGCGGCGGCCGGGCAAGGGCAAGATCCCGAAGGTACCCGCCGAACTCGACCTGGTCGTGGAGGACGCCGACAGCGGCTTCTGCGGCGCCGTGGTGGCCTGTGACAAGGAGGCCGTCACCCTTGAGGACCGGTTCGGCAAACGCCGCCTGTTCCCGCTGGCGCCGGCCGCGTTCCTGCTGGAGGGCAGGGCCGTGACGCTGGTGCGCCCGGCGGCCGCGGCCCCGGCGGGGCCCAGGCGCAGCGCGTCCGGGTCCATCGCCGTGGAGGGGCTGCGGGCCCGGGTCGCCAAGGAGAGCCGGATCTACGTCGAGGGCGTGCACGACGCCGCGCTCGTGGAGAAGATCTGGGGCCACGACCTGCGCGTCGAGGGGGTCGTGGTCGAGTACCTGGAGGGCGTCGACGACCTGCCCGCCATCGTGGCCGAGTTCGCCCCCGAGCCGGGCCGCAGGCTGGGCGTGCTGGTCGACCACCTGGTGCCGGGGTCGAAGGAGAGCCGGATCGCGGCCCGGATCACCTCGCCGCACGTGCTCGTCGTGGGTCATCCGTACATCGACATCTGGCAGGCGGTCAAACCGTCCGTGCTGCGCATCCCGGGGTGGCCCGACGTGCCGCGCGGGGTGCCGTGGAAGGAGGGCGTGCTCGCCGCACTGGGCTGGCGCATGGAGCCAGCGGACGCCTGGCGGCGCATTCTGGGCGCCGTCTCGTCCTACACCGACCTGGAGCCGGAGCTGCTCGGCCGGGTCGAGGAACTGATCGACTTCGTTACGGAGGCATCATGAGCCAGGACCCGCCGCCGCCCGCCGACGACTCCACCCCTTACGTCCCGCCTTCCGACGTACCCCGCGGCCAGGGCTCGGGCCCACAGCTCGGCTACGGCCAGCAGCCGGGCTCCCAGCCCGACTACGGGCGGCAGCCGCCGAGCGGCCCCGGTCCGCACCCCGGTCCCATGCCCTCGCCGCCCCGTTACGTGCCCCCGCCGCCGGGCTACGGCCAGCCCCCGGCCATGGCCAGGCCCCGGGCTACGGGCAGCAGCCGGGCTACGGCTACCCCGCCGGGCCGTACGTGCCCGGCCGGTTCGGCCCGCGCCGCGGCAGCGACGACACCACGATGGCCATGCTCTCCCACCTGCTGGGCCTGCTGGTCTCCTGGATCGGCCCGCTGATCATCTACCTGATGAAGAAGGACGAGTCCCCCTACGTCAGGGACCAGGCCGCCGAGGCCCTGAACTTCCAGATCACCATGTTCATCGGCTACCTGGTGGCGACCGTGCTGACGATCGTGCTGGTCGGCCTGCTGCTGTTCCCGATCGTGTGGATCGTGTCGCTGATCTTCCACGTGCAGGCGGCCATAGCCACCAACCGGGGCGAGAACTACCGCTATCCGTTCGCCATCCGCCTGATCACATGAGCTCGGTGATCAGGGCGTCGGCCAGCAGCCGCCCCTTGAGGGTGAGCACCATCCGGCCCGCCCTGAACGGCTCGGGCTCCAGCAGCCCGCGCGCCAGCGCGCTGGCCACGGACGTGCGCGCGCCGGGGGCGACCTCGGCGAGCGGGTAGCCGGAGACCAGCCGCAGCTCCAGCATCAGCCGCTCGGCGGCCCGGTCGTCGTCGGTGAGCACCTCGCGCGCGTGCGCGGGCGAGGTGCCCGCCGCCGGGCGCTGGGCGTAGGCGGCCGGGTGCTTGACGTTCCACCAGCGGGTGCCGCCGACGTGGCTGTGGGCGCCGGGGCCGGCGGCCCACCAGTCGCCGCCGGTCCAGTAGAGCAGGTTGTGCCGGCAGCGGGCCTGCTCGGAGGTCGCCCAGTTGGACACCTCGTACCAGCCGAAACCGGCCTCGGTCAGCATCTTCTCGGCGATCAGGTAGCGGTCGGCGGCGACGTCGTCGTCGGGCATCGGCAGCTCGCCGCGCCGGATCCGGGCCGCGAGCCTGGTGCCCTCCTCCACGATCAGCGAGTACGCCGACACGTGGTCGGGCCCGGCCTCGATCGCGGCGGCCAGCGAGGCCCGCCAGTCGTCGTCGGACTCCCCCGGCGTGCTGTAGATCAGGTCGAGGTTGACGTGCTCGAACCCGGCCGCCCGCGCCTCCTTGACGGCCCGTGCCGGACGGCCCGGCGTGTGCCTGCGGTCGAGCACCTGCAGCACGTGCTCACGCGCGCTCTGCATGCCGAAGCTGACCCGGTTGAAGCCGCCCTGGCGGAGTTTGTCGAGGTAGGCGGGGTCGACGGACTCGGGGTTGGCCTCGGTGGTGACCTCCGCCCCCGGCCGCAGCCCGAACTCGGCGTCGATGGCGGCCAGGACGCGCGCCAGGTCCTCGGGAGGCAGCAGCGTGGGCGTGCCGCCGCCGAAGAACACCGTCTCCACGGGCAGGTCGGCGTCGCCGAGCACGCGCCGGGCCAGGCGCACCTCCGCCACGACCGTGTCGGCGTAGTCGCGATGGGAGGCGCCGGGCCCTAGCTCGGCGGCGGTGTAGGTGTTGAAATCGCAGTAGCCGCAGCGGGTGACGCAGAAGGGCACGTGCACGTAGAAGCCGAACGGGCGCTCGCCGAGCCCGCGCAGCGCGCTGTCGGGCAGCTCGCCGGAGGCGGGCGCCGGATCGCCGTCGGGCAGGGTGGATGGCACGTCATCCAGTGTGCCTGCTCACGGGTGTGCTCCGAGCCATCGAAGGAGGCGGCACATGACGGGCGTCGGAATCGTGGGCGCGGGGATCTCCGGGCTGACGCTGGCCCTGCGACTCCAGCAGCTCGGCGTCGCGACCACGCTCTACAGCGAGGGCGACGCGGCCGACCTGGGCCGTGGGCGGCTGCCGAACACGGTCGGCAGGATGGGCCGCGCGCAGGACCGCGAGCGGGAGCTGGGCAGCCTGCACTTCCTCGACCCGGGCTGCCTGCTGGTCAGCGGCAGCCTCTCGATCAAGGGCGATCCGCCGCTGGAGTTCACCGGCCGCGTGACGGAGCCGTTCCACGGGGTCGACTTCCGGGTGCTGCTGCCTGCGCTCATGGACGACTACACGAGCAGGGGCGGCCACCTGGTCGTCGATCCCCTCCCGCCGGACGCCGGCCAGGTCGCCCGCTGGTCCCGAGGGCACGAGCTGATGGTGGTGGCCACCGGGCGGCGCTCGGTGCGCGAGCTGTTCCCGCGCGTTCCGGCGTGGTCTCCGTACGAGGCGCCGCAGCGGATCCTGGCCGCCGGGCTGTTCCACGGGTTCGATCCGGGGCCGGCCTTCGGTTTCAACATCTCGCCCGACTGCGGCGAGATCCTGTGCATGGCGATGATGACGCGGTCGGGCGTGCGGGGCGGCGTCCTGGTCGAGGCGATCCCCGGCGGGCCGCTCGACGTGCTGGCCCGGGTGCCCGCCGACGAGTTCTGCAAGACGCTGCTCGCCCTGCTGCCCGAGCACGCGCCGCGCCTGGCCGAGCAGCTCGATCCGGCCGCGTTCGAGCTGCTCGGGCCGGAGGACCTGCTGCAGGGCGCGATCACGCCGGTGGTGCGCGAGGCGGTGGCCGAGTTGCCCGGCGGCGGCGTGGCGCTGGCGATCGGCGACGCCTGGGTCACCAACGACCCGATCACCGGGCAGGGCGCGAACCTGGGCTCGGCCTGCGCCTGGATCGCGGCCGACGCCGTCGCGGCGGGCGGGCCGTACGACGCGGCGTTCGCGCGGGAGACGGCCCGGCGCATGTGGGTGGCGGCCGAGCCGGTCGTCGCGTGGACGAACGCCTTCCTGCGGCCTCCGGCGGAGCACGTCCTGACCCTGCTCGCCGCCGCCGCGACCAGGCAGGAGGTGGCCGATCTGGTGCTGTCGCTGTTCGGCGACCCGGCGCGCGCGTGGCGGCTGTTCTCCAGCGCCGAGGAGGTGGCGCGCGTCGTTGACGGCACGGGGTGACGGTTCTACGATCGCGTCAACTTATAGGAAAGTTTCTTATAAGTTCACCCCCAGGAGCGCCCGTGAAGAAGATCCTCCTCGCACTCTCGCTCTTACTCGGGCTCACGGCGGTGTCCGCGCCCGCCGAGGCCCATCCCGGATTCAAGCGGGTCGCCTACTTCATCCAGTGGGGCGTGTACGGGCGCAACTACCACGTCAAGGACGTGGATACCAGCGGCGCCGCCGCCAAGCTCACCCACCTCAACTACGCCTTCGGCTTCGTCAACGCCGAGGGCTCCTGCTACTCGGCCGACCCCTGGGCCGACTGGCAGCGCCCGGTGCCGGCCGAGCAGAGCGTGGACGGCGTCGCCGACCAGCCGGGCCAGGCGCTCAACGGCAACCTCAACCAGCTGCGCAAGCTCAAGGCCAAGCACCCCGGCCTCAAGGTGCTGATCTCGCTCGGCGGCTGGACCGGGTCCAAGTACTTCTCCGACGCGGTGCTCACCGCCGAGTCGCGGTCCGCGCTGGCCCGGTCGTGCGTCGACCTGTGGCTGCGCGGCAACCTGCCGGGCCTCGAGCCGGGCGCGGGCGCCGGCGTGTTCGACGGCGTCGACCTGGACTGGGAGTGGCCGGGCTCGGCGGGCAACGACGGGAACGTGATCAGGCCCGAGGACCGGCGGAACTTCACCCTCTTCGTCGAGGAACTGCGCGCCCAGCTCCGGGCCTTCTCGGCGAGCTCCCAGCTCACGGCCTTCCTCCCGGCCGCCGCCGCGAAGATCGACGCCGGGTTCGAGGTGCGCCGCGTGTTCCGCTCGCTCGACTTCGCCACCGTCCAGGGGTACGACCTGCACGGCACGTGGGAATCGCGGACCGGGCACAACGGGAACCTGTTCAACGACCGCCGCGACCCCAACCCCGTCAGGTACAGCGTGGACCAGACCGTCCGCGACTACCTGTCGCGCGGCGCGCCCGGCCGCAAGATCGTCGTGGGCGTGCCCGCGTACGGGCAGGGCTGGACCGGCGTGACCGGCGGCGGCGACGGCCTCTGGCAGCCCGCGACCGGACCGGCAGCCGGCAAGTGGGGGCCGGGCAGCGAGGACTACAAGGACCTGGCGGCCAAGCCCGGCAAGCGCTACCGGGACCTGCGCACCGGCGCGATGTGGCTGTACGACGGCAACGAGTTCTGGTCCTACGACGACCCGGCGTCGCTGCTGCAGAAGGCGGCCTACATCCGGCTCAAGGGGCTGGGCGGCTCGATGATGTGGTCGATCGACCAGGACGACGCCCGCGCCTCCCTCACCTCGGCCCTGTACTCCGTCCTGCGCTAGACGGGCGCCCGGCCGGGTGGACGGTCTCTAGCCGCCCGCCCGGCCGGCCCGCGCGGCCATCTCGTCCCACTCCGGGTCGTGGCCGGGGACCGCGAGCACCCGGGCCAGCGCGTCGGTGTCGCCGTGGCGGGCGCGGAAGGCGTCCGCCACGGTCATGCCGGTCTCCGGGCGCGAGACGATCTCCACCTCGTCGCCCGCGCCCAGCTCGCCCAGCTCCACCACGGCCAGGTAGGCGCCCGGCCGCGCGGCGCGGGTGAAGCGCTTGAGCCAGCCCGGCTCGTCCATCCAGTTGCGGAACACCACGCAGGGGATGCGCGGGCCGGTCACCTCCAGCAGGGCGCTGCCGACGCGCCACCGCTCGCCCACCAGGGCATCGTTGACGTCGAGGCCGGCGGTGGTCAGGTTCTCCCCGAAACGGCCGTCGCGCAGGTCGCGGCCGAGCTCGCCCTGCCACCAGTCGTAGTCTTCGCGGGCGTAGGCGTAGACGGCGTGGGTGGGGGCGCCGTGGTTGGGCCTGTCGGCCCGCTCGTCGCCGGCCAGGCCGTTGCGCAGCACCGCCACCCGGTGGGGCACGGCCCGCTTGTCGATCGCCGTACGGCCGAGCTTGCCGGCCCATTCCGCATCGGACGACAGCCCGACGTTGACGGAGAGGATGCGCATGCCGCGACGGTAGCGGACGGACAGGCACGTGACGCACCGATTTTTCCGCTTTTCTCAGCCCATCGACGCAGAAGAACGAATATGTGCCCATTTGGCCTGTTCGCCGAGCCGTCACCCGCGCCTGTCGCCCGGCTCCGGCACCACCTGGGCGAGCTGGGAGTCGGCGTCGAACTCGGCCAGTTGTAACAGGGTCTCCAGGGCCGCCTGCCTGGTCTCCTCGACCGAGCCGCCGCGTTCGCCGAAGCACTCGGCCGCGACGTCGAGCAGCGCCGCCACCACCGCCGCGTCGGGATAGGGCACGTCGACCACCACCCTGCCGTCGCCGCCCACCTCGGCGGGTCTCAGGTGAAGCCGCAGCAGCCGCCGGGTCTCCTCCGCCACGGCCACCCCCAGCACAGCGGCACGCTCGAATCGCTCAGAAGCAATCACGTCACCCTCCAGTAGCACTGGTGTTCGGGAACAGCAAAGGTAGCGACCGGCACCGACAGAATCGGCTCTCCCGCCCTCGGCGAGGCCGCGGAAAGGCCCCGCAGGCCGGTCACGCGGACGGCCGGCGGGGTGGCTACGCTCGAACGGTGAGCGGTTTGATCATCGAAGTCACGGACCTGTCCGTCGAGCTCGGGGGCAATCCGGTGCTCCGGGGGCTCGACCTGGCCGTCGAGCCGGGTGAGGTCGTGGCGGTCGTCGGGCCCAACGGCTCGGGCAAGTCCACGTTGCTGCGCTGCCTGGCCGGCCTCCAGCCCGCCACCTCCGGCGGGGTCCGCGTGTTCGGCGCCGAGCCCGCCGACGACGCGCCCTTCTGGCGCGCGGTGGCGCTGCTCGGCGACGAGCCCGCCTGGTACCCGGGGCTCACGGCACGCGAGCACCTGGAGCTCATGGGAGCCGTGTACGCCGAGGCCCGCATGACGGTGGATTCGGCGCTGGCGGAGTTCGCGCTGACCGAACGGGCCGACGCGCCGCCGCTCAACCTGTCCACCGGCCAGCGCCAGCGCCTCTGCCTGGCCGCCACGCTGCTCAGGCCGAGCACGCTGCTGCTGCTCGACGAGCCCGAACGCGGCCTCGACGCGGCCTTCCGCGTCCGGCTCGGCGAACTCCTGGAGGAGTACGCCGACGAGGGCGGCACCGTGGTGATGGCCACCCACGACCAGACCCTCGCGGGCGCCGCCCGCCGGGTCTCCCCGCGGGGGTGCCCGCATGAGCGGCCACGACGCCGTCGCCCGGGAGACCGGCCTGGCGGGGAAGGCGGCCGGGCGGTGAGCGCGGGCGAGGTGAGCGTGCGGTCGGTGCGGGCGTTCGTCCGGGCGCGCGGGCGGGCCCCCGCCGGGCTGGTCGATCGTTACGTCAGCCTGTTCGGCCTGTGCATGCTGCTCGCCGTCGTCGGGCAGCCGCTGTCGTCGGTGGTGTCCGGCCTGGGCGGGACGGTCGAGCCGGGGCGGATGGGCGCGGGCGTCGCCCTGGTGCTGCTGGGGTTCGCGGGCTGCCTGGCGCTGGCTCGGGTGGCCGGGCCGGTGATGGTGCCCGCGGCCGAGGCGTCCTGGTTGCTGACCTCGCCGCTGGACCGGCGGCGGCTGCTCGGGCGTACCGGGCGGGTGCTCATGTTCGTCGCGCTGGTGGCGGGGCTGCTGCTCGGGCTCGGGCTGCTGGCCGCGCTCGGCGCGCCCGGCGCGCTGGTGTGGCGGCTGCTGGCCGCGCTGGCGCTGGCGACGGCGGCGAGCGTGGCGGGCATGGCGCTGGCGATGCTCGCCCAGTCCTCCCCGGCCTGGAACCTCTGGCTGACCGGCGTGCTGGTCGCGCTCCTGGTGCTGGCCGTGGTCGCCGTCAGCGGCCAGGCCCGTACGGCGCTCGCGGCCGCCGCGAGCGCCCCCTGCCCGCGCTCACCGCCACGGCGTCGGCCATGGCCGCGCTCGCCGCCGTCCTGGCCCGCCGGGCGTGGGGCTCGCTGGCCGCCATCCCCACCCGCCTGCTGCTGACCGCCTCCACCCGCGCCGGGCACGTCACCAGCGCCGCCGTCACCCTCGATCCCGGCGCGCTGAGCTGGATCGCCGAGGACAACCACTGGCGGGCCAGGAAGCTCGCCTCACGGCCGTGGCCGGGGCTGCCCGCGCCGCTCGCGCTGGCCTGGCAGGACTGGGTGCGGCTCGGCCGCCGGCCCTGGCGGCTGGCGGCCACGGCCGCGAGCGCGGCGTTGCCCGCCGTGTTCGCCCAGGCGGGCGCCGCTCCGGCGGCTCTCGGGCTGGTCGTGCTCGGCGGGGCGCTGGCGGTGGCGGCGTCCGGCACGTCCGGCGCGCGCCGGGACGCCGACAACCCCGCCCTGGCCCGGCTGACCGGCGTGGGCCGGCGTCCGGCGCTGGGGGCGCGGGCGCTGCTGCCCGGCCTGCTGGGCGGCGTGTGGGCGGCCCTGGCTCTGGCCGGGGTCGTGGCGGTGGGCGGCCTGCCGTCCGGTACGTGGTTGTTCGGGCTGCTCACCGGGCCCGCGCTCGCGGCCGGCGCGCTGCGGATGGCCAGGAGGGGGCCGGTCGACCATTCGATGCCGGTCATCGACACCCCCGGCGGCGCGGTTCCGACCGGCCCGGTGTTGTGGGCGGCGACGGGCGCCGACCTGGCGCTGCTCGGCTGCCTGCCCGCCGTGGTCGCGCTGGCCAGCGGGCCTGCCGCGCCGGGCGCGTTCCTGGCGGCCCAGGCGGTGGCGGGCCTGGCGGCGCTGGCGGGCGTCCTGGTGATGCCCCGTCCGGGGCGGCGTTCCCGCCTCTGAGGGGTCAGGCGACGTAGAGGTCGCTCGGCACGCCGCCGTACGGGATCGTGCGCTCCCTGCGCAGGCCCGCCTTCTCCGCCACCCGGCGGGACGGCTCGTTGTCGTCCCCGATCACGGCCACCACGGTGCCCAGGTCGCGCCCGACGCGCAGGGCCGCCCTGGCGAGCTCGACCGCGTACCCGTGGCCCCAGGCCGTGGGGCGGAAACGGTAGTACAGGTGGAGCACGTCCTCGCCGTCCAGGGCCGCGTGCCGCAGGCCGCCGATGCCCAGCACCTGCGCCCCCTCGGTCAGCCGGGCGGCCCAGTAGCCGATCCCCCGTTCGGCCCAGTCGGCCAGCCACAGGTCGAGCATGGCCCGGCTGGCCTCCAGGTCGACGGTGGGCCCGGCGGAGCTGTAGACGTTCGTCCGCGGGTCGGAGTGGATCTCGTGCACGGCTTCGAGGTCCTCCGGGCGGATCCGGGAGAGGACCATTCGTTCCGTACGCACCACTTCCACCCTTTCAGGGTAGCCGCTTCCATCGCTAAGCTATCGGTAGCAATCGGATAGCGATTGAGGAGCACCGATGGACATCGCCCGCGTGCAGGCCTCGCTGCGCCTGATGGCGCGCGGCCTGGAGGAGCTGGCCGCCGCGCTCGGCGAGGAGGAGCTGGGCGAGGCCGAGCGCACGGCCCGGGTCATCGCCGAGTGGGGCCGCCGCGGCCTCACCCAGAAGGAGGCGTCGGCGCTGTTCCAGCGGCACGGCTTCGCCCCCCAGACCACCGGCGGCTGGGCCCGCGGCGACTGGGTGGAGCTCGGCGACGACGGCCTGCGCTACCTCACCGCCAAATCGCACGCCTGGCTGGAGGAACGATCATGACCTTCTCGGTACGCATCGCCGTACGCGGCTACGAGCTCGACACCCAGGGCCACCTCAACAACGTGGTCTACCACCAGTACGGCGACCACGCCCGCTGGGAGTGCCTGCGCGCGGCCGGCATCTCGATCGACGACCTGCGGGAGGCCGGCGTCGGCCCGGTGACGCTGGAGAACACCATCCGCTTCCACCGCGAGCTGCGCGCCGGCGACGAGGTGGAGGTGACCTGCGCGTTCGAGTGGGGCGAGGGCAAGACGTTCAGGATCAGGCAGGAGTTCAGGGGCGCGGACGGCGAGCTGGCCGCCGAGCTGACCGGCGTCGGCGGGCTGATGGACCTGCGGGCCCGCCGCCTGCTCCCCGACCCGGGCCGGCACTGGCGGGCGCTCGCGCGAACGCCCGCCGTGCTGGGTCTGTAGCGGCTACTTCTTGGTCTTGTCGGCGGCGCTGGAGTCGGTGGACAGCGCGGCGACGAAGGCCTCCTGGGGCACCTCGACGCGGCCGACCATCTTCATCCGCTTCTTGCCTTCCTTCTGCTTCTCCAGCAGCTTGCGCTTACGGGAGATGTCACCGCCGTAGCACTTGGCCAGGACGTCCTTGCGGATGGCCCGGATGTTCTCGCGGGCGATGACCCGGGCGCCGATGGCGGCCTGGATCGGCACCTCGAACTGCTGCCGCGGGATCAGCTCGCGCAGCTTCTTGGCCATGTCGACGCCGTAGGAGTAGGCCTTGTCCTTGTGGACGATGGCGCTGAAGGCGTCGACGGCCTCGCCCTGCAGCAGGATGTCGACCTTGACCAGCTCGGCCTCCTGCTCGCCGGCGGGCTCGTAGTCGAGCGAGGCGTAGCCGCGGGTGCGCGACTTGAGCTGGTCGAAGAAGTCGAAGATGATCTCGCCGAGCGGCAGCGTGTAGCGGATCTCGACGCGGTCCTCGGACAGGTAGTCCATGCCGAGGAGCTGGCCGCGCCGCCCCTGGCAGATCTCCATGATCGCGCCGATGAACTCGGCCGGCGCCAGGATCGTGGACTTGGTGACCGGCTCGAAGACCTGCGCGATCTTGCCGCCCGTCGGGAACTCGGACGGGTTGGTGACCGTGAGCTCCTTGCCGTCCTCCATGACCACGCGGTAGACCACGTTGGGAGCGGTGGAGATCAGCGACAGGCCGAACTCGCGCTCCAGGCGCTCGCGCACGATCTCCATGTGCAGCAGGCCGAGGAAGCCGACGCGGAAGCCGAAGCCGAGCGCCGCCGAGGTCTCCGGCTCGTAGATCAGCGCGGCGTCGTTGAGCTGCAGCTTGTCGAGCGCCTCGCGCAGCTCGGGGTACTCGTCGCCGTCGATCGGGTAGAGCCCGGAGAACACCATCGGCTTGGGGTGCTCGTAGCCGGCCAGCATCTCCTTGGCGGGCTTGACCGAGGAGGTGACGGTGTCACCCACGCGCGACTGGCGCACGTCCTTCACGCCGGTGATCAGGTAGCCCACCTCGCCGACGCCGAGGCCGCGCTCGGCGGGCTTGGGCTCGGGCGAGATGACGCCGATCTCCAGCGTCTCGTGGGTGGCGTTGGTGGACATCATGAGGATGCGCTCGCGCTTGCTCAGATGGCCGTCGATGACCCTGACGTACGTCACGACGCCGCGGTAGGTGTCGTAGACGGAGTCGAAGATGAGCGCCCGCGCGGCGGCATCGGCCTGGCCCACGGGCGCCGGGACGGTCGCCACCACGTGGTCGAGCAGCTCGCGCACGCCCACGCCGGTCTTGCCCGACACCTTGAGCACGTCGGAGGGGTCGCAGCCGATCAGGCCGGCCAGCTCCTCGGCGAACTTCTCCGGCTGGGCCGCGGGCAGGTCGATCTTGTTGAGCACCGGGATGATGTGCAGGTCGGCGTTCATGGCCAGGTAGAGGTTGGCCAGGGTCTGCGCCTCGATGCCCTGCGCGGCGTCGACCAGCAGGATCGCGCCCTCGCACGCCTGCAGCGACCGGGACACCTCGTAGGTGAAGTCGACGTGCCCGGGGGTGTCGATCATGTTGAGGACGTGGCCGTCCCAGGGCAGCCGCACGGCCTGCGACTTGATCGTGATGCCGCGCTCGCGCTCGATGTCCATCCGGTCGAGGTACTGGGCGCGCATGGAGCGTTCGTCGACCACGCCGGTGATCTGCAACATCCGGTCGGCAAGGGTCGACTTGCCGTGGTCGATGTGCGCGATGATGCAGAAGTTGCGGATCAACGCGGGGTCGGTCTGGCCAGGCTGAGTGCGCACCGAAGTCCGTTTCGACAGGGTTGAGGTCAAGCGTCTTTCATGGTGACATGCCCAGATGATTATCCGGACCGTCATCCGCCGCGGCCTGCGCCTGGTCGCGCTGGCCGTGGCCGTCGTGGTGGCGCTGGCCGGCCTGCTCGCCGTCGCGCTCCGTCTCCAGTTTACCGGTGCCCCGGCGGCCTGGGCGAAGAGCACCGGCAACGACGCCCTCTGGCTCGGCCACGCCTGGGTCGACGGTCGCCGTACGGAGCGGGATGTGGAGCAATTGGCCGTACGTCTTCGCACCACCGGCATCAAGGACGTGTACGTCCATTCCGGCCCGTTCGAGTGGGACGGCCGCCTTGACCTCGCCAAGCACCCCAAGGCCGCAGATTTCGTGACATGGATGCATCGGCACCTGCCCGGCGTCCGCGTCTCCGCCTGGCTGGGCCAGTCCGTCAAGAACGGCCTCGACCTCGACGACGCCCGGTCCCGCGCGAACGTCCTGGCCGGCGTGGCCGCCGTCATGAAGGCGGGCTACGACGGCATCCACTACAACTTCGAGCCGATCGGCGACGGCGACGACGAGTTCCTCGACCTGCTGGACCGGACGAGGACGTACACGAAGCTGCTGTCCACCTCGTCCCCGCAGATCGAGCCCTATCCCCTCATGCGCCCGGCGGGCAGGCTCGTCCTGGGCCACGACAAGTACTGGTCGCAGGGCTACTTCCAGGAGGTCGTGAACCGGGTGGACCAGGTCGCCATCATGACGTACGACTCGGGCGCCCCCGCGCAGTCCCTCTACGGCGGCTACGTGGCCAGGCAGGCCGCGCTCGCCCTCGACCTCGTACCGGACGGCAAGTCCCTGTTCGTCGGCGCCCCCGCCTACCACGACCACGGCCTGCCCTGGCTGGACGCCGCCGAGAGCGTGGCGATGGCCGCCGAGGGCGCCCGGCTGGCGCTGTCCGACCACGGCCGCCGCGAGCGCTTCGGCCTGGCCCTGTACGTCGATTTCGCCGCCACCGAAGAGGACTGGAAGGAGTACATGACCCGCTGGCTGGCCTAAACTGAGAACACCCGGGGCGTTGATTTGAGCAGCCACCTGGGTTATTGGTACCCTGTTCACTTGCGTGTGGCGCGCCCTCTCATCGAGCCCGCGCGCCCCATCCATCCTTAGACTTTCACCGAGGCTTCTTCGTGGCGAACATCAAGTCCCAGATCAAGCGCAACAAGCAGAACGAGAAGGCGCGTCTGCGCAACAAGGCGGTCAAGTCCTCTCTGAAGACGGCCGTCCGCAAGTTCCGCGAGGCCGCCGAGCAGGGCGACGTCGAGCAGGCCGCGGCGCTGCAGCGCGTCGCCGCCCGCCAGCTCGACAAGGCCGTCAGCAAGGGCGTCATCCACAAGAACCAGGCCGCCAACCGCAAGTCGGCGATCGCCAAGCAGGCCGCCGCTCTGGCCGCCAAGTAAGCTCTGGCCACCCGGCGGCAGCCGGGTGAGCGCTGGCGCCGCACTCCTTCATGGGGTGCGGCGTTCTTGGTTTTGTGCGCTTCTTGTCACAGTTTCGATATCACATCGGCATCGCCGCCGGGTATCGGCTGAGCATCCCTTAACAAGATCACCTTGCCTCTCGTCCGCCCTCTCCGTGAGGGTTCACTAAACGGACGAAGGGGGACACATGCGGGGGCCGTTGGTCGTCAAACGGGCGTTCAGCGAGCCGTTGCTCCTCCTGGCCGCGTTCGGCTCGATCCTGCTGGCCACCACCACGCTGGTGGCGCTCACCATGTACGCCTCCTCCATCGCCGACGCCGGTGTGCGCAGGACGATGGAGACCGCGTCCCTGCGCCAGACGTCCGCGACGATCAGCGCGCCGGTCACCGACAAGACGTTCCCCGTCTACGACCGCGCGGTACGCGCCGAGCTGGCCAGGGCCTACACCAAGGCGCCGGCGCTCACCACGAGCTTCCGCTCCGACTCCTACGCCATGCCCGGCCAGGAGAAGCAGGAGCGGCCCGAGCTGCTCAGGTTCGGCAGCTACGACGGCCTCGACCAGCACGCCAAGCTCGTCTCCGGCGCCTGGCCCAGGCCCGCCGACGGCCGGGTGGAGGCGGCGGTCTCGCTGTCGGCGGCCTCGGCGGCCGGGTTCAAGGTCGGCCAGGAGCTGACCACCGTGGGGCGGTTGTCGCCGGAGCCCGTCCAGGTGCGCATCACCGGCGTGTTCCAGCTGGACGACCCCTTCGGCGAGCGCTGGACCGGGGAGCAGCTGCTCAGCAGAGGCGTCGAACGCGGCGACTTCACCACGTACGGGCCGCTGATGGTCTCGCGCGAGACGTTCATCGCCCGCTTCGCCACCAACGTGAACGCCACCTGGACCGCCGAGCCCGACCTGCGCTCGCTGACGCCGGCCCAGCTGCGCCCGCTGGCCGTGGCGGTCGGCGAGGTGGGCACGCACCTGAAGGCCGGCGACTGCCCGAGATGCGTGACCACCAGCCGCCTGCCCGAGATGCTCACCCAGCTCGACACCGCCTCGCTGGTGGCCCGTTCGACCATGCTGATCCCGGTGCTGCAGCTGCTGCTGCTGGCGGCGTACGCGCTGATGCTCACCGCGCGGCTGCTGGCCGACCACCGGCGCATGGAGGTGGCGCTGCTGCGCTCGCGCGGCGCGGGCACGATGCGGCTGGCCGCGCTGGCCGGGGGCGAGGCGATGCTGGTCGCGGTCCCGTGCGCGGTCGTCGCGCCGCTGCTCGGGCCGCCGCTGCTCGGGCTGGTGAGCCGGATTCCCTGGATCAGGGCGTCCGGCGTGCGGCTCGACCCCTCGGTCGGCCTGGGCACGTTCCTGGTGTCGGTGGCCGTGGCCCTGGCCTCGGCGGTGCTGCTGGTGCTGCCCGCGCTGGCGGGCGCGCGGCGCACGTACGTGGAGGAGCAGTCGGCGCGCGGGCGCGGCGGCGGGCGCGGGCTGATCGAGCGCGCGGGCGCCGACGTGGCCCTGCTGGTGGTGGCCGGCCTCGCGATCTGGCAGCTCCAGCACTACGGCGCGCCGGTCACCACGACCGCGGGCGGCGGGCTCGGCATCGACCCGCTGATCATCTCCGGTCCCGCGCTGGCCCTGCTCACCGGCGGCATGCTCGGCCTGCGGCTGGTCCCGCGCATCTCCGCGGTGGCCGAGCGGATCACCTCCAGGCGCCCGTCCCTCGCCCCGGCGCTCGGCGCGTGGCAGGTCAGCAGGCGCCCGCTCAAGTACGCCGGCCCCGCGCTGCTGCTCACCATGGCCATCGCCATCGGCATCGTGTCCATGGCCACCGCCGCCACCTGGCGCGCCTCCCAGCTCGACCAGGCCCGCCACCAGGCCGGGGCCGACCTGCGCCTGTCCGGCCCGCCGGACGCCCCGGAGCTCGGCCCGCTGGGCCGCGGCACGGCGTTCACCGCCCTGCCCGGCGTGACCGCCGCCTCGCCCGTCTTCCGCGGCCAGACCGAGGTCAGCAGCGAGAACGCCATCCTCGTCGGGATCGACGCGGCCAAGCTCGGCACACTGTTCCAGCTCCGCCCCGACCTGGCCGACCGGCCCATCGCCGAGATCTCCCGGGCGCTGACCGGCCCGCAGGCCGGCAAGCTGGACCTGCCGGGACAGCCGGCCGCGCTCACCCTGCGCGCCACGGCCGACGACGACCTGCCGGTGCGGCTGGTCCTGTCCGACGCGCTCGGGGTGTGGCGCGATGTGTCGCTGGGCGTGCTGAAGGCGGGCGAGAACACCGTCGACGTGGACCTCGCGGCGCTGGCGGGGCGGAGCGGGAGGATCACGTACCCGCTGTCGCTGCGCGGGCTGGTGGCGAGCGCGCCGCGCTCCGGCAGCGGCAGCCTGACGGTGACCGGGATCAGCGCCGACGGGCGGCCGGTGACCGCGCCCGCCGTGTCGGTGAAGGCGACCGGACGGCAGCCCGCGACGGCCGCCTTCGGGGCGCCGCCCGTCCGGGGACCGCTGCCCGTGGTGCTCACCGCCGGCCTGGCGGAGTCGCTCAAGCTGGGCGTCGGCCAGGTGGGACGGGCCAGCATCGACCGCAGGGTGATGGACGTCAAGGTCGTGGCCGTCGTGGAGACGATGCCGACGACGACCGCCGGGCAACACGCCGTACTGGCCGACTGGGGGACGATGCAGGCGCAGGATCTGGCGGCGGGACAACTGCCCAGGCCCGCCACCGAGTGGTGGCTCGCCACCCCGGACGGCCGGGCGGCGGCCGCGCTCACCAGCCGCCCCGCATGGGACGTCACCGCGATCGACCAGCGCGCCCTGGCCGCCAAGATGCAGGACGACCCGCTGGCCAGCGGCCTCCAGGGCGCGCTGATGCTGGGCTTCCTCGCGGCGCTGGTGTTCGCGGCGCTCGGCTTCCTGGTCAACGCGGCGGTCGCGGCCCGCGAGCGGATGAACGAGTTCGCGATCCTGCGGGCGCTCGGCGTGAACTCCCGGCAGATGTTCGGGATGCTGGCGATCGAGCAGACGTTCGTGATCGCGCTGTCACTGGCGGCCGGGACCGGGCTCGCCGTGGTCGTGGGCATGCTCGTGGTGCCGCACATCGTGCTGACCGGGCAGGCGTCGGCGGTCACCCCCGGCGTGGTGCTCGACATCCCGTGGGGCGCCACGGGCGCCATGCTCGCCGGGGTGGCCGCCGTGCTGCTCGCCATCGTCGCCGGACTGGCGCGCAACCTGCGCAGGCAGGGTCTCGGCATTCGGGAGGAACAGTGAGGATCCCGCTGCTGGCCCGCACGCACCTGGGCGCGGTGGCCGTGCTCTTCGTGCTGACGCTGAGCGCCTGCCTGCTCGTCGCGGGGCTGCCCAGGGCGATGCAGTCGTCGTTCGACCAGGCGCTGCGCGAGGCGCTCAGGACCGCGCCCGCCGAGCAGGCCGACCTGACCGTGACGGTCGCGTCGATGTCGAAGGAAGAGGACCTGCACGAACGCGACCAGTTCGAGTCCAGGGACCGGCGCTGGCGCCAGCTCGTGCCCCCGGCGCTGCGGTCGCTGGTGGTGCCCGCCGGCACGGGCGACAGCCACATGAGCGCCAAGACCGTGGTCACCCCGATCAACGGCTCGGGCGGCACCATGTTCATGAACCTCGGCTGGCTGTCCGACGCCGACCGGCGGGTGGACTGGGTGCAGGGGCAGGCGCCGGGCAAGCCCTCGACCATGCGCTTCGAGGGCGAGACGATCCCGCTCATCGAGGTGGGCCTGGTCGAGTCCGCGCTGACCGCGATGGACCTGAAGATCGGCCAGGTCAAGGTGCTCGGCGAGAGCCACTACGTGGCGGTGAAGCTGGTCGGCGCGTTCAGGGCCAAGAAGGCCGACGACCGTTACTGGAGCCACAACAGCGACATCCTGACCGTCACCAGGATGTTGCCGCCGGGCAAGATGGAGTTCGAGAAGCACATCACGACGATCATGTCCGACGACGGGCTGACCGCGCTCAGCGGCGACGGGCGCAACCTGTCCTACAACTGGGTGCTCCCCATCGCCCCGGACAAGGCCGACGCGCTGGCCACGACCGACCTCCAGGCGGCCGTCAGCGAGTTCGAGCGGGTGATCGGGTTGCAGGCGTCGGGCTCGTACAGCCCGTACCGGGTGCTGACCGCGCTGTCCAAGCTGCTGACGGACTTCCTGGCCGCCCAGTCCACCGCGCAGACCGTGATGTACCTGATGCTCGGCGGGCTGCTGCTGGTCGCGGTCGGCGTGATCGTGCTGGCCGTGCAGCTGCTCTCCGGCCGGCTCGACCACACGCTGGCGCTGACGCGGGCGCGTGGCGGGTCGCTGGGGCAGGTGGCGGGCACCGGCGCGGCGCTGACCGCGCTCGCCGTCGTGCCCGCCGGGCTCGCCGGGTACGGGCTGTCCTGGTTCGTCCCCGGGCCCGTGCTGCCGATCGTGCACGTCGGGCCGCTGCTGGTGATGCTGGCCGCCGTCGGGTACACCGCCGCGGGGCTGGCGGTCACGCACCGCGTGCCGCTGCACGAGCAGCGTGCGGACGTCAGCACCGCCCGCCCGTCCGCCCGCCGGCTCACGCTGGAGGTGCTGGTGGTGGTGCTCGCGCTGGCCGGGGCGTACCTGCTGCGCACCCGCGGGCTGGCGGCCTCGGCCGGGTTCGACCCGTTCCTGCTGGTGGTGCCGATCGCGCTGACGCTCGCCGCGGCGGTGATCATCCTGCGCTGCTACCCGTACCCGCTGCGGCTGCTCGTCCGGCTGGCCGCGCGACGGCCCGGGGCCGTGCCGTTCCTGGGGTTGACCAGGGCGGCGAGGGCGCGCTCCGCGTCCGTGCTGCCGGTGCTGATCCTGCTGCCCGCGCTCGGCGTGTCGGTGTTCGCCGCGGTGATCTCCGACGGGCTGGTGAGCACGCAGCGGCTGGCGTCCTGGCAGCAGGTGGGCGCGCCGGTCAAGATCACGTCCCGGGTCGAGATCCCGGCCGACGCGATCGAGCGGGTGCGCAAAGTCGCCGGCGTCGAGCAGGTCGTACTCGCGCAGACCGGCCGGGTCCAGGTCGGGTACGGCGCCGAGCGCGCCGAGGCCATCGCCGTGAACCTGCCCGAGTGGCGGGGGCTGCTGGCGGGAGCGCCGATCGGCGTGCCCACCGGGAGCGGCGCCTTCGTCTCGCCCGACCTGAAGGGGCGGGGGACGTACGAGATCGGCTGGCAGTCGCGGCTCAAGGTCCCCGAGGGCGGTGTGATCACCTCCGTGCCCGGCTTCTACAACCAGGGCAAGTTCATGATCCTGCCGATGGACTCGCTCGTGCGGCCCGCCGTGAACACCCTGCTCATCCGCGGCAACCCCGCGCTCGACGAGCTGCGCCCGCTGGTCCCGCTCAGCACCGTGGAGTCCCAGGCGCTGTCCCTGGCCGCCATCCAGGACGACCCGCTGACCAGCACCGTGCGGACCACGCTGGTCGTGGTCACGGTGGCGCTGGCCGCGTACGCGCTGGTCGCCGTCATCCTCTCGCTGGTGATCGGGGCGGCCGACCGGGCCAGGGCGCTGTCGTTCCTGCGCACGCTGGGGCTGTCGGACCGGCAGGCGCAGCGGCTCACCGTCCTGGAGATCATGCCGATGATCCTGCTGACCGCCCTGGCCGGCCTGCTGCTCGGCCTCGGGCTGCCCACGGCGCTCGGGCCGGGCGTCGACCTGTCCTCCTACGCCGGCGACCTGCCCGTCGGCGACTACTCCCTAGACCTGTTCACGCCGACCGCGCTGGCGGCCGGGCTGGCCGTCGTGGCCGTGCTCGGCGCGTACACGCACACCGCCATCAGCCGCCGTCGCAGCCTCGGCGCCGTCCTTCGAGTGGGGGACCTCACATGAACCCGACCCTGTCAGAGCTGGAAGCCAAGGCCACGCGGGAGAAGACCGCGTTCGGCGCCGACGCGCACATCGTCTGCGACAACCTGGTGCGCATCTACAAGACCGAGGGCGTCGAGGTCGTCGCCCTGCAGGGCCTCGACCTGGTGATCGACAAGGGCGAGCTGGTGGCCATCGTCGGCGCGTCCGGGTCGGGCAAGTCCACGCTGCTCAACGTGCTGTCGGGGCTCGACGTGCCGACCGCCGGGGTGGCCAGGGTCGCGGGCACCGACCTGCTGGCGATGACGGCCAAGGACCGGCTGCGCTACCGGCGTTCCGTGGTGGGCTTCATCTGGCAGCAGACCGCGCGCAACCTGCTGCCGTACCTGACCGCCAGGGAGAACGTCGAGCTGCCCATGAAGCTGGCCGGCGGCGGCCGGGCGCGCCGCGCCCGCGCCGGCGAGCTGCTGGAGCTCCTCGGCGTCGGCTACTGCGCCGACCGCCGCACGCCCGAGATGTCGGGCGGCGAGCAGCAGCGGGTCGCCATCGCCGTCGCCCTGGCCAACGAGCCGCAGCTCATCCTGGCCGACGAGCCCACCGGCGAGCTCGACAGCGAGACGTCCGAGCAGGTCTTCGACTCCCTGCGCAAGGCGAACCGGGAGCTCGGCGTGACCGTGGTCATCGTGACCCACGACCCGCTGGTGTCGGAGCAGGTGGACCGCACCGTGGGCATCCGCGACGGACGTACCAGCAGCGAGACGCTGCGGCGCGAGGGCGCCGAGGGGCAGATCGTCGCCGAGGAGTACGCCGTGCTGGACCGCGTGGGCCGCCTGCAGCTCCCCCGCGACTTCATGAACGCCCTGGACATGGAACGCCGGGTGCGCCTCGAACTCGAATCCGACCACATCGGCGTCTGGCCCGCCCGAGAGGAGCCCTCCCATGAGCAATGAGCCCCTGGTCGTGGTGGAGGGGGTCCGCAAGGTCTACCGGAGCGGGCCCAAGGAGGTCGTCGCGCTGCGCGAGGTGTCCTTCGAGGTGTTCCCCGGCGAGCTGGTGGCGGTCCGCGGACGCTCGGGGTCGGGCAAGACCACGCTGCTCAACCAGATCGGCGGCCTGGACCGCCCCGACGCCGGGCGGGTCGTCGTGGACGGGCGCGAGGTCACGTCCATGTCCGAGGACGCCCTGCTGGAGCTGCGCCGGGACGTGGTGGGCTTCGTGTTCCAGTCGTTCGGGCTGATCCCGGTGCTGTCGGCGGCCGAGAACGTGGGGGTGCCGATGCGGCTGGCCCGCGTGCCGTCCGCCGAGCGGGAGGAGCGGGTCCGGCTGCTGCTGGCGCTGGTGGGGCTGGGGCAGCACATGAACCAGCGGCCGTACGAGCTGTCGGGCGGGCAGCGGCAGCGGGTGGCGATCGCCCGGTCTCTGGCCAACCGGCCCAGGCTGCTGGTGGCCGACGAGCCGACGGGACAGCTCGACTCGCAGACCGGGCGGCAGATCATGGAGCTGTTGCGGGCGCTGGTGCGCAGCGAGGGCGTGACGGCGCTCGTCGCCACGCACGACCCCAGCCTGATCACGCTGGCGGACCGGGTGCTGGAGATCAGCGACGGCATCGTCCGCGAACCCGCCCTCACCTGACCCTCCCCTCCCCCATCCGCGCCGGTGGTCCGCCCGGTCGCTCAGTCGCGGCGCCGGGCCGCCACCTGATCCCGGTCAGCGGCGGGCGGCGGGGGCGCGGGCCTGGGCGAGCGCGCCACGGCGGCGAGGTTGGCGACGGCGACCACCACCCCTCCGGTGACCATCAGCACCCCCATCCCGGTCACGGCCGCCAGCGGCGCGGCGACCGCCAGCCCCACCGGCCGCGCCGCGAACGAGATGAGCTGGTCGAACGACCGCACCCGCCCCAACGCCCCCTCCGGGATCTCCTCGGCCACCACCGTCTCCCACAACGGGCTGAGCACCCCGAGCCCCACCATGGCCACGAAGTACGCCACCGCGACCACCACGGCCGACAGCCCGAACCCCACCGCCACCGGCAACGCCACCATCGGCAGCAGATAGAGCGCGGCCCCCACCTGAACGACCACCAGCGGCCTGCGCACCGGCAAGCGCGGCGCGACCAGCACCCCCGCCAGCAGCCCGACCGTGCCGCTCTGCACGATGATCATCCAACCGGCCTCGCCCCCCAACCGCTGCACGGCCGCCACCGGGCCCAGGGTGAGGAACAACCCGGCCATGAAGTGCCACACGCCGTGCGCCAGCACACAGGCCAGGAACCACGGCCGTCCCTTGACCTCCCCGAACCCCTCGGCCAGCTCCCGCCCGAACCCGACCCCCCACCGCCGCCGCCCGGCCTCCCCGCCGGAGACCGCCTTCCGCTCCCCCACGACCTCCGCCCCGCCCACGGACCCGCCATCCGCACCGCCGACCCCACCGACGACCCCGCCGACGACCCCGCCGAGAGTCAGCGCCGAGCACGCGAACAACATCGCCGTGACCCCCGCGGCCCACCCGGGCCCGGCGGCCAGCGTGAGCGTCCCCGCGAGCGCCGGCCCCAGGACCGCCGACAGGCTGGTCACCACCCCGATCCGGGCGTTCACCCGCAACCTGTCCGGCCCCGGCACCACCGCCACCACCAGCCGCGGCACGGCAGGACTCCCGAACGCGATCGCCGCCCCCGAGACCGCCGACAACACGGCGAGGTCGGGAACCCGATTCACCCCGGCCAGCAGCTCGACCGCCATGAGCCCCTGCGCCAGGCATCGCGTGAGGTCGGCGAGCAGCACGACCCGTCCGGGCCTGACGCGGTCGGCCAGCACGCCACCGACCGGCAGCAGCAACAACAACGGCACCATCTCGCAGGCCAGCACCAGCCCCAGCGCCTCCCCCGACCCCGTGGCGCGCAGCACGGCCAGGGTCAGCGTGGTCGGGATCATGGCCGTGGCCAGTGCGGACATGCAGCGTCCGGCCAGCAGCCGGTTCCTGGGCCCGGCGAACAACGAAAACGACATGCCCCAGAAGGTATTTCGTCAGCGAATGTTTCGTCAACAAATTACTTGTTGGCGTATGATCCTGTGTCGTGGAGGATTCCGTCGATCGTCATCTGGCCCGCTGGCGCGGCAAGGCGCCCTTCGACGAGCGGGTGGAGGGCATCGTGACCCGCATGCAGGCGCTGGTGAAACACCTCGGCCACGCCAAGGCGGCCGCGCTGGCCCAGACCGGCGTCCAGGACTTCGAGTTCCAGACGCTCCACCGGCTCGCCGCTCACAACGGCACCGCCACCCCCACCGAGCTGGCCGCCGAGCTGCTGCTCTCCCCCGCCGGCATGACCGGCCGCCTCGACACGCTGGAGAAGGCAGGTCTGGTACGCCGCGTCCGCAGCACCGAAGACCGCCGTCGCGTGGACGTCGAGCTCACGCCCAAGGGTCACGACCTCTGGACGGACGCCATGGCCGTCCTGGCCGTGCTGGAGACGGCCATGGTGAACACCCTCTCCCCCGACGACCAGGACACCCTGGACAACCTGCTCAAACAGCTGATGCTCTACGTGGAGACGAATCCCAATCAATTGCATTGAGACCGGCGAGCGTCCGGTGATACCCATGCTGGGATGACACTTCCGACCTCGGAGACCACATGGCCGTGACGCCGTTCCGCATAGAGGTTCCCGACGACGTCCTCGACGACCTGCGCACCCGTCTCCGCAACGCCAGGTTCGCCCGCTCGCTGGACCACCGCCCCTGGGAGGGCGGAACCGACCCGGCCTACCTGCGGGAACTCGTGACGTACTGGGCCGACGGGTTCGACTTCCGCGCCCAGGAAGCCCGCCTGAACGAGCTGGACCACTACAAGGCCCCCGTCCAGGGACGAGACCTCCACTTCATCCGGGTCCCCGGCACCGGCCGCGCCCCGCTGCCCGTCCTGCTCTGCCACGGCTGGCCGAGCAGCTTCCTGGAGATGCTTCCCCTGGCGGCACGCCTGGCCGACCCCGCCCGGTACGGCGGCGACCCCGACGACTCCTTCGACGTCGTGATCCCGTCGATGCCCGGCTTCCTCTACTCCGACCTGCCGGACGAGCCCCTCACCCGAGCCGCGATGGCCCGCATGCTGCATCTGCTCGTGACCGAGGTCCTGGGCCACGAACGTTACGGGGCCTTCGGCGGCGACATCGGCGGCGCGGCCGTCGGCTGGCTCGGCGCCCTCTATCCGGACCAGGTGACCGGGATCCACCTCATCCACCCGCCCGCCCCCGCGTCCCTGGACGTCCCGCCGCTGACCCCGGACGAACAGGCCTTCCTGGACGCCGAGGCGGCCTACGACCAGCGCGACGGCGGCTACAGCGAGATCATGCTCACCCGTCCCGACACGATCGCCGCCGCCCTGCTCGACTCACCGGCCGGCCTGGCCGCGTGGATCGTGGACAAGCTGCGCGACTGGAGCGACTGCCACGGTGACCTGGAATCCCGGTTCGACCGCGACACCCTGCTCACCATGCTGACCCTCTACTGGGCCACCGGCTCGATCGGCACCTCGTTCAAGTCGTACTACGACTGGCCACGCAACCCGCCGCGACCGCCCATCACCGTGCCGTCCGCCGTCACCCTCAGCCACGAACCCTCCGTGGCGAACCTTCCCCGCAGCTTCGCCGAACGCGCCCTGACCGACCTGCGCCACTGGAACACCCCCGCCCGAGGCGGCCACTTCATGCCCCTGGAAGAACCGGCCCAGCTGGCGACCGACATCACCACGTTCTTCCGCCCCCTACGCCACCCCTGAGAAGCATCACCGGGGCGCCACAGGACCTGGCCTCCCAGGTGCCGCGCGGGTGTTCGCTACCGGCCCGTACGGCTGGCGACGATCACCTGCACGGCATGCTCCAGGGCGTACGCCGCGTCCGCCCCGCCGCCCTTGACCTGCTCGTCCGCGGTGGCCACCGCCTGGATCGCCCGGGACAGCCCCTCCGGCCCCCAGCCGTTCAGCTGACGCTTGACCCGGTCGACCTTCCAGGGCGGCATCCCCACATGGGCGGCGAGCTGCCCCCCGCGCAGGTTGCGGGGCGCACTCCCCACCTTGGCCAGCGACCTCAGCCCACCGGCCAGCGCACTCACCAGCAGCACAGGGGCCACACCGGTGCCCAGAGCCCAGCGCAGCTGCTCCAGAGCCTCGGCCAGGCGCCCCTCGATCGCCGAGTCGGCCACGTTGAAGCCGGTGACCTCGGCCCGCCCCTTGTGATAGCGCGCCACCGCCGCCGCGCCGATCGTCTTGTCCTCGGTGTCGAACGCGAGCTGGCTGCACGCCGCCGCCAGCTCGCGCAGATCGTTGCCCACCGCGTCGAGCAACGCCTGGGCCGCATCCCCCGCGATGTTCCGCCCGGCCCGCTTGATCTCCGCCTTGATGAACTCCAGCCGCTCACCGGCCTTGGTGACCTTGTTGATCGTCACCACCTTGGCCCCGGCCTTCTTCACCCCGTCGACCAGCGCCTTCCCCTTCACCCCACCCGGGTGCGCCAGCACGAGAACCGTGTCGTCCGACGGCTGCTTCGCGTAGGACACCACCTCGGTGATGACGTCCTTCGGCAGGTCCTGCGCCGAGCGGATGACGACCACCGAACGATCGCCGAAGAGCGAGGGCGAGGTCAGCTGGGTCAGCTCGCCGGTGGCCACCTTTCCGCCGACGAGATCATGCACCTCGGCCCCCGGATCGCCGGCCCGCGCCGCCGCGACGACAACACCCACCGCCCGCTCGGCAAGCAGCTCCTCGTCGCCGAGGACCAGGGTGACAAGTGCTGGATCGGTTCCCGCCATGTCAGGCAGCATGCCATGCGGCACCGACAACCTGGTACTCGACGCCGCACCCGCCGAAGGGGCGACCGAGGCCGGTTGCAGTTCGTGTTACGAACGATTATAGTTCGGAAGGCGAACTGAATTCTGTTGGAGTCATGATGACGAGTCGTACAGCCGTGGGCCTGGCGTCCACCAGGCGTCAGCCTCCGAGGCCGCGATGCGCAAAAGGTCCGGCCTCAGGCGGTCCGAGATGAATCACGTCCAGCTCGGCCGAAGCGGCCTGTCGGTGTCCCGGCTGGCCCTGGGCACGATGAACTTCGGGACGGAGACGTCCGAACCAGACAGCCACGCGATCATGGATCGCGCACACGAGCACGGCGTCAACTTCTTCGACACCGCCGACGTCTATGCCGACGGCCGCACCGAGCAGATCATCGGCCGCTGGTTCGCCCAAGGGGACGGCAGGCGCGACAGGACCGTCCTGGCCACCAAGCTCTACCTCCCGACCGGGCGGTGGCCCAACGAGAGCCGCCTGTCCGCGCTGCACATCAGACGCGCGTGCGACGCCTCGCTCAGGCGGCTGGGCACCGACCACATCGACCTGTACCAGATGCACCACATCGACAGGAACACGCCGTGGGAGGAGATCTGGGAGGCCTTCAGCGTCCTGCGGCAACAGGGCAAGGTGCTCTACTTCGGCTCGTCCAACTTCGCCGGCTGGCACCTGGCGCAGGCCCAGGAGGCGGCACGGGCGCGACACGCGCTCGGGCTGGTCGCCGAGCAGTCCATCTACAACCTGATGAACCGCTGGGCGGAGCTGGAGGTGCTGCCCGCGGCGCGGCACTACGGGCTGGGCCTGATCCCGTGGTCGCCGCTGAACGGCGGCGTCCTCGGCGGTGTCCTGCGCAAGCGGGAGCAGGGCGGCGCCTCCCGCGGAGCCACGGGCCGGTCGGCCGCCGTCCTCGCCCGGCACCAGGAGACGATCGAGGCGTACGAGCGGCTCTGCGCCGACCTCGGCGAGGAGCCGGCGAACGTCGGGCTGGCCTGGCTGCTCGCCCAGGACGGCGTGACCGCGCCGATCATCGGGCCCCGTACGGCCGGGCAGCTCGACGGCTCGCTCCGCGCTGCCGCGATCACCCTCGACGGAAGCACCCTGGCCAGACTGGACGAGTTGTTCCCACCACCCGGCCCCAACGGCCCCAAGCCCGCACCAGAAGCGTACGCCTGGTGACCCCTCCTTACATGAAAGGCAATACTGTGTCCGCATCTGACGTGGTGTTCGGTTTTGGCGCGCATTCCGGTTTCGAGGACCTGCCCGAGCTGCTGCGCATGGTCCAGCAGGCCGACCGGGACGGGCTTGATCTCTTCTCGCTGTCCGACCATCCCTACCTCGGCGAGCGGCTTGACGCCTACGCCACGATCGGTTTCCTTCTGGGCGGTACGCGGCACATCGCCGGTCTGGCCAATGTCACCAACCTGCCGACCAGGCCCGCCCCCATGCTGGCCAGGACGGTGACGTCGTTGTCGGCGCTGTCGAACGGCCGCGTCGTGCTCGGCATGGGCGCGGGCGGCCTGTGGGACCGCATCACCGACATGGGCGTGCCCCGGCAGACCCCCGGCGACGCCGTGGACGCCTTCGAGGAGGCGATCGTCCTGATCCGGAAGCTGTCGGGCGGCGGTGCGCCGGTCACCCACGAGGGACACCACTACCGGGTGCGCCAGATCGAGCCCGCCCCCGTGGCCGCGCCCCCGGTGTGGACCGGGTCGAACGGGCCCAAATCCCTGGCCGCCACGGGCAGGGTGGCCGACGGCTGGATCCCCGGCCACGCCGCCGACTGGCGCAGCGAGCGGTATCGCACCTCGCGGCCCGTCATCGACGAGGCGGCGGCCGCGGTGGGCCGCGACCCGCGCGACATCCGTACGATCTACAACTTCCCTGGCCGCATCACCGACCGTCCGCTGGCCGCCACCCGCGACCACGACGGGCGCTGGATCGGCGGCTCCGTCGGGCAGTGGGTCGAGGAGCTGACCGAAGCGGTGCTGGAGCACGACGCCTCTGGCTTCATCCTCTTCTCCTCCGGCCACGGCGCCACCGACCTCACCACGCTGGCCCGCTGGGCCCAGGAGATCGTGCCGTCGGTCCGCGAGGCGATCGCGAAGTAGCACGACGGGTTGCGCTCTGACGTCGGAAAGGGGTCACACACCCTCATAACCCCGAGACTCTGCGCAACCCGGTCGGACACGGCTGCAGCCACATCGCCCGCACCTGCGGAGAGGCCGTCTTCGTCGCCGGACAGTACGCCTCCGACCGCGGTGACCACGTCATCTCCGATCAGGTCAGGCAGACGTCCGCGAACCAGGGCAGTGAGCCGGCCGCGGCCACGTCGTGCAGCTCCGCACCTACATCGTCAACCACGACCGGGACAAGCTGGAGATCCTTCTCAAACATCCGGGGAAACCTGCCACCCACTCAGACGCTCCTCGCCCTGCCCGACACGCTGTTCGAAGTGGACGCCATCGCGATCATCGACAAGACCGCCTGAACGCGATCCACCAGCGTTCACCGCCCGCCCGCCGAGCCACACGGCATCGATCACCCTCTCGACCGATACCGCCGCCGGAGGACACGCTGGAAATCCTTCTCAAACATCCGGGGAAACCTGCCACCCACTCAGATACTCCTCGCCCTGCCCAACACGCTGTTCGAAGTAGACGCCGTCGCGATCACCGACGAGACTGCCTGAACGCGACCCGCCCGCGTTCACCGCCCGCTCGCCGGGTCACACGGCATCGGTCACCGTCTCGGCCGGTACCGCCGCCGGTCTCGAGGGACGTGGGCGCCGGGCTCATCCGCGGGTACCGGCCGACGCCGCCCGGACCTCCTCCCCCACTCGGGCCGGTGACGTGCGCCAGGGGGCGCCGTGGCCGGGGAGCACCCAGGACGCCGGCAGCCGGGCGATCCGGTCGAGAGAGCCGAGCGCTTCGTCGGGATTGTCGGTGAAGGGCGCCGGCTGGGGGCCTTCGCGTCCGGTGAGGACGTGCCGGGTGGTCAGGGCGTCCCCGACGAAGACGGCGTCCGCGAGCGGGACGTGCACCGCCACGCTTCCCGGCGAGTGTCCCGGCATGCCCACGATCACCGGGCTGCCGGGCAGGTCCAGGACGTCGCCGTCGCCGATCTCGGTGAGCTCGCCGACGTAGCGGGTGCGCAGGCCGTTCTTGCGGACGGAGTACCCGAGGAAGCCGAACGCCGGACCGAGACGCACGGGCCCGACCGCGACCTTGGGCTTCTCTCCGGTACGGGCCCGGACGGCGTCGGCGGCATGCACGAACACCGGCACCCCGTGCTCGCTTCGCAGCCGTTCGGCGAAGCCGATGTGGTCGGAGTCGCCATGAGTCAGGACGAGTCCGCGGATGTCTTCGACGAACTTGCCGAGGAAGCGGAGTTCACGCTGCAGATCCCGCCAGTGGCCGGGCAGTCCGGCGTCGATGAGCGTGATGCCTTCGGCGGTGTCGACGAGGTAGCAGGCCACGAGGTCGTTGCCGAGGCGGTACAGATGGGGCGCGAGTTTCATGGAACTTCTTCCGGAGTTCTGGACGGGAGACGGGCCTGAGGGCGGGGCCGCGGCGATGATCGCTAGCCCCGCAGGCCGTGCAGCGCGGTGATGACGTCGCGGCCGACGGGGGTGGTGAAGTCGCGCACCATGCTGGTGACGAAGCTCGCCACCGACGTCACCGTGCCACCCGCCGCTTCGATCTGGCGGAAGGCCGCGTTCTCGGTGCGCTCCGACATGCCACCGCTCGCGTCAACCAGCACGATCACGTCATAGCCGTCGGCCAGGGCGTCGAGCGCGGTGTGCAGGACGACGATCTCCGAGGTCACGCCGCAGACGGCCAGCGTTTTGCGGTCCTCGGCGGCGATCACTTCGCGCCATGCCCGGTCGTCCCAGCAGCATGGTCCCCCGCGCACGAAGGGGGACGAGTCGGGAAGTTCGGCGATGACGCCGGGCCCACCGGGTCTGGGGGCGACCGACACGGTGAAGGGGATTTCCAGCGCCTGCGCGACCGTGCCGAGCACCCCGGCCGACCGCCTGATGGCCTCGGGACTGTTCGTACCGCTCAGGGCCACGATGCTGTCCTGCAGGTCGGCGAAGACGTTCTGCACGGTGCGGTGGTCAATCACTGTTCTCACCTAAAATCGTTCAGAAGCTGAATGATATAGGGACAGTAGCATGCCGCCCATGAACGACGCCAAGCGAATCTGACCCCCGACTTCCGGCCCGGCAGGCTGACCCGCGACGCCCTGACCGAACACCTCGACCCCACCCGGACGCCATCGAACGACTCCACGCCCCGACCGGCCGTCGCCGTCGACCTCGGCCTTCAGGGGGCATGGCCTTCCGGAAAGGACCACCGCAGGAAGCACACTTCTCTGCGGCGGCCGACGGTCACCCGCGATCCCGAGCTCCACAAGCAGCACAACACTGCCGAGAGGTGGCGAAACGGGTGCGGGCCGGGTCGCGGGCGGGGCCGTTGGACGGGGCCGCTGGACGGGTCGCTGGACGGGGCCGCTGGACGGGGCCGCTGGACGGGGCCGCTGGACGGGGCCGCTGGACGGGGCCGCTGGACGGGGCCGCGGGGCGGGTCGCTGGACGGGTCGCTGGACGGTGGCCCTTACGCCCGTTGACGAGCCAACCTCCCCGGCAGGAACGCCGCATCAACCAGCCGAAGGAGCTCCGGGGCTGGCCTTTCGGTTCGACAGGACGCCCGACAGCCGACCGAGCGGCCCGCACCTGCGCGGCGCCCTTACCGCCCCCAGGCTCCCCCGCCTGGCCGGAGACCCGGACTCCGTACAGGCCCAGACTCCCCCTGGAGAGGGCCTGGGGAGTGGACGTGGCTCACGGCGTGTAGACGTTGAAGCCCGCCACCCGGCTGCCCTGACGCCCATGTTGGGCGCCAGGACGATGAACCCACCCACCGGCCCCCAGTCCCCGCTTCCTTGCGCCCCGGTGGGCCCGGGTCCCGCTCGTCCGGCGTCGGACCGCTCACGGACCACGGGGGACCACGGCCAGGTTGCCTTCGTGTTCGACAACTGCCAGGTCACCCGATCGATCGGTGCGGTAGATGGCGGCGCCGAGGCGGTGGAGGAGGGCGAGGGTCGATGTGGCCGGGTGGCCGTAGTCGTTGCCGGCGCCCACGCTGATCAGAGCGGCCCGTGCACCCAGCGAGCCGAGGAAGGCCGGGGACTGGCGATTCGAGCCGTGGTGCGGGGTCTTGAGGATGTCGGCACGCAGGGTGAGGTGGCGCGCGAGATCGTCCTGCGCCTCGGTCTCGAGGTCTCCGGCGAGCAGGACGGAACCGGCGCGCCAGCGTACGTGGATGACGACGCTGGAATTGTTGATCACGCTGCCTTCGCCCTGGCCGCTCCTGCCGCCTGACGTGGGGTCGGGGGCGACGACAGTCAGCTCGGACGGGCCGAACCGCCATCGCGTTCCAGGTTCCGCGTTCCCTTCAGGAATCCGGTGTCGAGCCAGTACGGCCGAGATCCGCGCGCTGGACTGCACCGCCGTCGGCCGAGGGCTGACGATCACGGCTCCCACGCGACGGTTCCTGAGCACGCCCGGAAGGCCGTCCACGTGGTCAGCGTGCGGATGGGTCAGGACGAGCAGGGGAACCTCCTCGACTCCGAGCCTGCGCAGGCATCGATCCATGACGACCGGGTCCGGGCCGGTGTCCACGACCACGCCTCGTCCAGGTCCGGCCGCCACCACCAGGCCGTCGCCCTGCCCCACGTCGCACATCACCATCAACCAGCCCTTGGGCGGCCAAGCCCCCGCCAGCGGACGGATCACCAGCACGGCGACCAGAGCGGCTCCTGCCGTCAGCAGCGCCATCGTCCGCCAACGGTGGTGCCTGAGCACCGGGATCGCGACGGCCACGGCGAGGGCGAGGAGCCCCAGACCAGGAAGGCCGCCCGGCCAGGGCAGGGTGGCCAGAGGCACGTTCACGGCCCAGTGAGCCACGGTGACGATCCAGCCCACCGCGTATCCGGCCGGGATGACCAGCATGCCGGCGGCGTCCGGCCAGATCGGGGCCACCAGGGCGGCGGCGAAACCGAGCAGGGTCGCGGGAGCCACGGCGGGGGCCACGAGCAGGTTGGCGGGCACCGCCACGAACGTCAACTGACCTGACATCAGCACCAGGACGGGCGTCACGGCCGCTTGCGCGGCAGCCGACACGGCCAGCGCCTCCGCCAGCCACCTCGGCAAGCGGCACATCCTTGCGACGGCATGCCCTCGACCAGCGGACGCATCTTCGGGGGCGAAGTCGCGTGGCAGTCACCGGCACCGGCCTCTTCGGATGCACTCGCCGCACTCCCCTGTGCGCTGCCGCGCCCTCTTCCCTTCTCCGCTTTCCGACCTGTCGCCGTGGGCCTTGTGGTGGCGTCACGGTCGCAGGTCTCCGTCGGTGGTGGCATGGAGAGTTTGTCGCGCCAGCGTGGAGCGAGGAGGAGGATGCCGGCGGTCGCCGCGACCGAGAGGGCGAAGCCGTACGAACGCGCCAGTTCCGGTGCGAACAGCACCAGCAGGAGGACGGTTGCCGAGAGGGCGGCGAGGCCGTCCTTGGCCCGCCCGGTACCCAGGGCGAGGGCGGCGGCCAGGCCCATCAGCAGGGCACGCAGAACGCTCGGGGACGGCCTGGCCACCACGGTGAACGCAAGCATCGCGACAGCCGCGAAAACGGCTCTCAGCGGCAGGGAGAGGCCGACCAGGCGGGAGAGCGCCAGGGCGGCACCTGCGACGATGGCGAGGTTTGCACCGCTTACGGCGTTCAGGTGGCTCAGGCCCGCTTCTTTGAGGTCGGCCGCCACCTGAGGGTCGATGCGGGAGACGTCCCCGACGACCAGGCCGGGCAGGAGGCCGCGCTGGTCGGGCGGTAGGGGGTCGGCGGCTGTCCGGAGGCCGGTTCTGAGGGTGCCCGCCATGGTCTGTATGGACGAAGGTGGTGTCAGGATGCGGGGCTCGCCTCGTACCAGGAGGGTGGCCGCCACCAGGTCGCCGGGCGTTGGTTGCGCCAGGCGGCCGGTGACCTGCAGGCGTTGGCTCGGCAGCAGGGTGCTCCAGGCGTTGCCGCCGACGAACACCGTGATGGGGACATTTACGGCTTGGCGTTCCGGTGATGGGGATGCCTGCGTCACACCTCCGTCGCTGCCTCCGAGGAGGCCGGGACGGTTCCCCTCCGGTTGACCGGTAGTGGATCTACCTCTCCGCCCCGCAGCGGACTCGATGATCTTGAGGGTGGCCGGGATCACGTAGCTGTCCCGGTTGAAGTGGCCGCTTCTGCGTGACCTGCGCTTCGGGTCGTCGGACAGGACGATCTGGGCGGTCACGGTCGCGTTCCTGGCGGCGAGCTCGGCCACCGGGCCGGTGGTCAGTGCCTGGACTCGGAAGGCGACAGACGCGGAGGCCGCCGCCGCGCAGATGAGCGTGGCGAGCACGACGTTCCGCCAGGCACCCCAGAAGGGCGAAGTCCGACCGGAGGGGACCCGTCCCGAGGGAGAGGACGACGGACGTGGCGACCGGTGGCGCCTGAACGGCAGAAGCAGTGGAGAGGCGGACAGGACAGACCCGAACGCCGCAGGCAGGAACCTGCTGATCAGCGAACAGATGAGGGACGAGCGGGCGAACGGCGAGCGGGTGTGCCAGGCCAGGACGCCGGCGGCCAGGGCGGTGACAGCGGCTGTCGTCATGCCCACGATGGGCGATTGGCCGAGCATGATCAGGGCGCCGGCCCAGGCGGACAGCGCCGGGAGGACGAGTGTCCAGGAGCGCTTGTGCTCGCCGTCGTCTGCGGCGGCGGGACGCAGAGGGCCGGTGGCGGCGGGACGCAGAGGGGCGGTGGCGGCGGGACGCACGGAGGTTGCAGCGGGGCCGGGGTGCGAGGGGTCGGCGAGGGGCGGCATGTCAGACGCGGACCTTCGGCTTGATCTCTTCGTACTTTCTCGGGCCGATGCCGCTCACCTCGCGAAGTTGGTCCACGCTGGTGAAGCCGCCGTGGGCAGTGCGGAACTCGGCGATCCTGGCGGCCAGCACCTCTCCCACTCCCGGGAGCTCTTCGAGTTGGTCGGGGGTGGCGGCGTTGAGGTCGAGGATGGCTGTGGCGGGGTCGGCGCCGGGATATCCGGGAGGTACGGCGGCCACGACCGCGGAGGGGGCGCCCACGATGATCTGCTCTCCGTCGATCAGGCGTCTGGCCAGGTTGAGGGGGCCCGTGGAGGCGCCGTGTTTGAGCCCGCCTGCCGCCGTCACCGCGTCCGTCACGCGGGAGCCCTGCGGGAGCAGGTAGACGCCGGGGTTGCGGACCTTGCCCGCCACCTGGACGGTCACCTTGGCGGCGGTGGGTGACGGGGATGGAGGGGTTGTCGCGGGTGGCGGCGGGAGGAGCTCGGGGGTGGGCTGGGAACGCCAGACGAAGAAGGCGGCGACCGCGACGGCCAGAGCACCGACGGCGACGAGCACGCGCAGGCCGGGCTTGCTGAGGTCGATGGTGGTGGAGGGCTGAGCCGAGGTGATGGCGTCGCGGAACGCCTGGAAGGTCGGGGGCATGGGGGCAGGGCTGCCTGTGAGCCGCCGAGGGATGTGTGGGGGCGCCTCTGTGGCGGCCTGGGGCTCGATGCACGACCGACTTCGGCGCCCCGCCCGTCGCTCGGCTCGGGGCACGCTCTTCGCCGGCCCATCCTGTCGCTCTGCCTGGTACTCGGGCTGCGACATCGCCTGAGGCCCCGCCGAACGCCTGGCCCCCGATTCAGGCCGAGGCTCACCCCGCAGCTCGGCCGAAGGCTCACCCCCGTCGCCCCCCGACTCAACGGAAGGCACAACCCCACGATCGCCCCACAGCTCGGAAGATGGCTCAACCCCACGCTCATGCCACCGCTCAGAGGAGAGCTCAACCCCACCATCAGCCCACCCGCCGGAGGAGGGCTCAACCCCACGCTCAGCCCACGCCTCGGGAGACGCAACCCCGTGGTCGCCCAATGGCTCGAACGAGGACTCAACCCGACGCCTATCCCCCAGGTCGGGCCAAGGCTCATCCCGCTGGTCGGCCCCTGAGGCCCTCTGAGGGGCGGCCTGGCGGGCCGGTGGCCTTGCCTGCGAGTCACTCCAAGGAGCCGCCAGGAAGGGCTCCCACGGCCGCGCCGACCCTACCGGGGAAGGGCCCACGAAAGAAGGGCCTGCAGGAGAAGCAGACGAAGGAGGAGCCAGCGCAGGAGACACGGAACCAGGAGAAGCGAGCGCAGGAGAAGCGGACGCAGCAGCACCCAGCACAGGAGCAGCCAGAGCAGGAAACGCGGATGCAGGACCACCCAGCACGGGAGACACAGACGCAGGACCACCCAGCGCGGGAGCAGCCAGCGCGGGAGCAGCCAGCGCGGGAGACACGGGCGCAGGAAAAGCCGACACAGAAGGTGGTGAGGCTGTTCTGAGTCGGGACGTCGGGAGGTTCTGGGCCTCGTCACCGTAGGGATGTCTGTTGCGGCGTCCCGGACGCGGCCGGCGGGCAGGGCTGGTGATCGACCGGAGCCTGGATTCGGCTATGGTCCGCTCTGCCGTCGGGTCCTGAGATCGCACGCCGACGAACCTAGGGAAGGTCACCCCCGCCCCGAGCTACCGAACCGAGTTCTGGGGACGGCGGAGCCAAGAGACGAGAGGGCTGTGGAAAACACGGCACCGACCAGATGACGGCCCCTCAAACAAAAGGGCCAAACCGGTCACCCCTCGTACGCCGTGACCGTCACCCCCAGCATCCCCGGCCCCACATGAGCCCCGATCACCGCCCCCACCTCCACCACCCGCACCTCACGAACCCCCGCCACCCGCTTCGACAACCGCTCCCCCAACGCCTCGGCCCGCCCCCGAGCCCCCATGTGCTGCACGGCCACCCCGGACCCGTCCAGCTCCACGGCCGCCTCCACCGCCAGGTCCTCCAGCCGCGCGATCGCCCGCCCCGACGTCCGCACCTTCTCCAGCAGGGAGATGCGCCCGTCCATGATGTGCAGCAGCGGTTTGATCATGAGGGCCGACCCGAACAACGACGTGGCGGCGCCGATGCGGCCGCTCCGCCTCAGGTACTCCAGGGTGTCCACGTAGAAGAAGGTCCGGGTGACGGCGGCGGTACGGCGGGCGGCGGCGGCCACGTCGGCCAGAGAGGCGCCGGCGGCGGCCGACCGCGCCGCCGCCAGCACGGGATAGCCCAGGCCCATCGCGATGGACCGGCTGTCGATCACCTCCACCGGCACGGGCGCGTCCTTGGCCGCCGCGAGGGCGGACTCGACGGTGCCGGACAGTTCGCCGGACAGGTGGATCGAGACCACGCCCGTGGCGCCGGCGGCGGCCAGCGCGTCATAGCAGGCCGCGAAGCGCGCAGGCGACGGACGTGAGGTGGTGGCGGTGGCCAGGTCGCCGGTGAAGGCGTCCTCGTCGTGCGGGATGCCGCGGGCGACCACTTGTACCGGCACCACCGTCACACCGGGCACGGCGGGCAGGTAAGCGGTGGAATCGGTGACAACAGCGACAGAGGGCGGCATATCCCGAGATTAGCCACCCGATCCCGAGTCCGGGGTTACTGGACGGGCGTCCCGCCCCGCCAGACCCGGCGCGGCTTGAGTCCGAAGGACCAGGCGAAGGCGCCTTCGTGGTCGGCGTCCCACTGGACGATGTCGGCCAGCCGCCCGGGAGCCAGCACCCCGCGGTCGGGCGCCCCGAGGACGGTCGCGCCGCCCAGCGTGGCGGCGCGCAGCGCGTCGTTGACGCTCATGCCGAACGCCGACACCGCCATGGCGATGACCAGCGACATCGAGGTGATGCCGCAGTAGCCGGGGTTGTGGTCGCTGCCGAGGGCGATCTGCACGCCGTGCTTGATCATCTGGCGGACCGGCGGCACGTGGCCGCGCTGGAGCGCCGTGGCGGGGCAGACCACCGCGGGCACGCCGTAACGGGACATGATCGCGATGTCCTCGTCGGACATGTGGTGCAGGCCGTCGGCGGAGGCGCAGCCGAGCTCGGCGGCCAGCTGCACGGCGCCGCGACGGCTGAACAGGCCGGCGTGGATGCGCGGGAGCAGCCCCACGTTGCGGCCCGAGGCGAGGACCCAGCGGGATTCCTCGGTGGTGAAGTGGCCCTCGTCGCAGTAGACGTCGACGCTGTCGGCGCCGGCCGCCGCCGCGTCGGCGCACCAGGCGCCCACGGCCTCGACGTATTCGCGCTGGCGGCCGAAGTACTCGGGAGGAACGACGTGCGCCGCGAGGAAGGTGACGTGCACCCGCGGCATCATCGGCTCCTTCTCCAGCTCGCGCAGGAGCCGCACGTCGGCCAGCTCGCCGTCGCGGGTGAGGTGGTAGCCGGTCTTGGCCTCGACGGTGGTGGTGCCGCTGAGCAGCCAGCTCCGCAGCCGCTCGCGCACGCCGTTGCACAACGTCCAGGGGTCGGTGCCGCGCGTCACGGTGACGGTGGAGCCGACGCCGCCGCCCGCCGCGGTGATCGAGGCCGCGCTGGAGCCGCCGGTGCGGATGGCCAGCTCGGCGTAGCGGTTGCCCGCGTAGACCGGATGCGTGTGGGCGTCGATGAGGCCGGGCGTGACGAGCGCGCCGCCGAGGTTCTCCACGTGGTCGACGTCGACGATGTCGTCGACGACGCCGGGCACGCTCTGCGGGAGGTCGGGCGCCCGCCCGACCCAGGCGATGCGGTCGTTGTGCACGAGGATGGCCGCGTTGCTGAGGACCTCGTTACCTGTCCACAGGCGGCCGATGTTGGTCAAGAGCCGAACGGTCATCGCACCACCCCGTGCAGGCGCAGCACCCAGCGCACGGCCTGTGCCGCGCCCACTGAGTCCGCTCCGGGTCCGGACGACATGGGGGGTCTCCTGCTCTCATCCGCGTGATGTTGTGCGGTGACCGTATCGCCGGAGACGTGACCCGGCGATTTCAGTTCAGTTACGTTATTTCACAGCCGGGCTCGGTGTACAGGGTTATTCGGAAGAAAGACCACTCATCCCATCCGTCACCCAGCCACGCCTCGCCCCCATGGCCCCGCTGACGACTGTCGCACTTAACGTCATCATCCGAAACCCAGAACCGAAACCAAAAAACCAGACCAACGTTAGGTCTGGCCATCCTAGCAACCCCAGGGTTCGGGGACCACTGCCCTATTTGGGCAGCTCTGCGCTACTTTGAGCGAGAGCTGCCCAGCCGTCCCGCTAAGAGACGCGTTCGACCGGCTTGCCCACCCGCTCCAGCTCCTGGAACAGACTCGGCAGCACGCGGGCGTGCAGGACGGTGCCGTCCTGGACGTGTTCGACGGAGAGCACCTCGCCCTCCTTGTGGGCCCGCGAGATCAGGTCGCCCCGGTCGTAGGGCACCAGCAGGTTGACCTCGTGGTCGAGGCGCGGCAGCCGCTCCTCGATGAGCCGCATGAGCTCGGGGACGCCCTTGCCGGTGCGGGCGGAGACGACGATGCTGTCGCGCTCGCGCCTGGCGATGCGGTCGAGCACCTCCTGGTCGGCCGCGTCGGCCTTGTTGATCACCACGACCTCGGGCACCTCGGAGGCGCCCTCGATGTCGGCGAACACCTCGCGGACGGCCGCGAGCTGACCCTCGGGGTCGGGGTGCGAGCCGTCGACGACGTGCAGGATCAGGTCGGCGTCGGCGACCTCCTCCAGCGTGGACCGGAACGCCTCGATGAGCTGGTGGGGCAGGTGGCGCACGAAGCCGACGGTGTCGGCGATCGTGAACAGCCGGCCCTCCGGCGTGCGGGCGCGGCGCACGGTCGGGTCGAGCGTGGCGAACAGCGCGTCCTCGACCAGCACGCCCGCACCGGTGATGCGGTTGAGCAGCGAGGACTTGCCCGCGTTGGTGTAGCCCGCGATGGCCACGGCCGGGACCTCGCGCCGCTGGCGCCGGTGGCGCATGGTGTCGCGCGAGGTGGACATGCCGCTGATCTGGCGGCGCAGCTTGGACATGCGCTCGCGGATGCGGCGCCGGTCGAGCTCGATCTTGGTCTCACCGGGGCCGCGGCCGCCGATGCCCACGCCGCCCGCGGCGCGACCGCCGACCTGGCGGGACAGGTTGCCACCCCAGCCTCGCAGGCGCGGCAGCAGGTACTGCAGCTGCGCCAGCTCGACCTGGGCCTTGCCCTCGCGGCTCTTGGCGTGCTGGGCGAAGATGTCGAGGATCAGCGCCGTACGGTCGATGACCTTGACCTTGACCGTCTCCTCCAGCTGGCGGAGCTGGCCGGGGGCCAGCTCGCCGTCGCAGATCACGGTGTCGGCGCCGGTCGACTCGACCACGTCGCGCAGCTCCAGGGCCTTGCCCGAGCCGATGTAGGTGGCCGGGTCGGGCTTCTGGCGCCGCTGGATGAGCCCTTCGAGCACCTCGGACCCGGCGGTCTCGGCCAGGAGCTTGAGCTCCAGCAGGGAGTTCTCGGCGTCTTCGGCGGTTCCGGAGGTCCAGACGCCGACGAGGACGACCCGCTCGAGCCGCAGCTGCCGGTACTCGACCTCGGAGACATCCTGGAGTTCGGTGGAGAGGCCCGCCACGCGGCGCAGCGCCTGGCGCTCCTCGAGGTCCATGTCGCCGGTCTCGAACTCGTCGAGCGCGGTGTATTCGTGCATTCGTGTCATCTCTATGAGGGAACGTCTGGACACCTCGGTGTCTTCCCACGATGGTGGCACGACATCCCCGGCGTCATCACCTGGTTATCCCGCCGAGAGCGTCACGTTGCCGGAACCGGCGGTCAGCGAGATCTTGCGGGGCGAGCTGGGGTCGGACTTGATGGAGACGGAGGCGTCGCCGGAGTCCACGTCGGTCTTCACGTCGTAGGACCCCGTGGGCACCTTCAGGACGACGTCGCCCGAGCCGGCCTCCAGCTCGGCGCTGTCCAGCGCGGTGGCGTACTTGAGCTCGATGTTGCCCGAGTCGGCCTTGACGAACACCTTCTTGCCGGTCATCCCTGATCCTTCGAGGTCGCCGGAGTCGAGCCTGGCGTCGAGCTGACCGCTCAGCGCCCGCAAGGTGATGTCACCCGAGTCGCTGTCGAGGTCGACGGCCAGCCCCCTGGGAACCTCGATCTTGTAGTCGACGCTGCAGTTCGCCCAGGCCGACGGGCAGTCATACGTCACCAGAAGCGCCTGGCCCTCGACCTTGTGCTGCGGCTTGGGCTTGTCGTCGCCCCGCCAGCGCAACGTCTCGATCACCCGGACGGCGGTGCCGTCGGTCTCGGTGATCACGGTGTCGCCGGCGTCGCTCCTGACCTGCAGCTTGGAGACCTTGTCCGTCACCTGGTAGGACACGGTGTCCTGGTTCGTGGCACCGCCGATGCTCTCGATCCGGCAACCCGTCAGCACCAGCGCGGCGGCCAGCAGCCCACCCGCCACAGCAATCGTCTTCATGCCCCCGATCCTTTCGCGGGCATGACCCCCTGCGCATCGGGGATGCCCCGGAAGGCGCCCCAGGGATACCCCAGCCTTTGACCCGGGAACCCTGAGCGGAGTAGCTTCACTTCCACAATCCAGAATCGGTTTTCCACTATACGGAAAAGAGGGGGACATGGAGATCACCGGCCCGATGCTCGAACGGTTCGACGAGATCCTCACGCCGGAGGCGCTCGGCTTCGTGGCGGCTCTCCAGCGGGAGTTCGGCGCCAGGCGGCTGGAGCTGCTCGAAGCCCGCCAGACGCGTCAGGCGGAGCTGTCGGCCGGCGGGACGCTCGACTTCCTGCCGGAGACCAAGGAGGTCAGGGAGGGCGACTGGCAGGTCGCGCCGCCGGCCCCCGGCCTGGCCGACCGCCGTGTCGAGATCACCGGGCCGGTCGACAGGAAGATGACCATCAACGCGCTCAACTCCGGCGCCAAGGTGTGGTTGGCCGACTTCGAGGACGCCAACTCGCCCCTGTGGGAGAACTGCGTGTCCGGGCAGCTCAACCTGCGCGAGGCGCTCGACCGGGCGATCGACTTCGAGACCGGCGGCAAGACGTACGCGCTGCGGCCCGACGACGAGCTGGCCACGATCGTGGTGCGCCCGCGCGGCTGGCACCTGGACGAGAAGCACGCCCAGGTGGACGGGCGGCCGGTGTCGGCGTCGCTGTTCGACTTCGGGCTCTACTTCTTCCACTGCGCGCAGCGTCAGCTCGACAAGGGCAAGGGGCCGTACTTCTACCTGCCGAAGATGGAGTCGCACCTGGAGGCGCGGCTCTGGAACGAGGTCTTCACCCGGGCGCAGGAACTCCTGGGCATCCCGTACGGCACCATCAGGGCGACCGTGCTCATCGAGACCTATCCCGCGGCGTTCGAGATGGAGGAGATCCTCTACGAGCTGCGCGACCACTCGGCCGGGCTCAACGCGGGCCGCTGGGACTACCTGTTCAGCGTGATCAAGAAGTTCCGCACGCGGGGGCGGGAGTTCCTGCTGCCCGAGCGGAACGCGGTGACGATGACCGCCCCGTTCATGCGGGCCTACACCGAGCTGCTGGTGCGTACGTGTCACAAGCGCGGCGCGCACGCCATCGGCGGGATGGCGGCGTTCATCCCCTCCCGGCGCGACGCCGAGGTCAACGCGGTGGCGCTGGAGAAGGTGCGGGCGGACAAGACGCGCGAGTCGGGCGACGGGTTCGACGGCTCCTGGGTGGCCCACCCCGACCTCGTGCCGGTGTGCCGCGAGGTGTTCGACGGCGTCCTGGGGGCGCGCCCCAACCAGCTCGACCGGCTGCGCGAGGACGTCCGCGTCTCGGCCGCCGACCTGCTGTCGGTCTCCGAGACGCCCGGCGAGATCACCGAGACGGGCCTGCGCAACAACGTTGACGTGGCCCTGCGCTACCTGGCCGCCTGGATGGGCGGGCTGGGCGCGGTCGCGATCCACAACCTCATGGAGGACGCCGCGACGGCCGAGATCTCCCGTTCGCAGATCTGGCAGTGGATCCACAACGACATCACGCTGGCCGACACCGGTGAGCAGGTGACCAAGGAGCTGGTCGAGCGGATCATCGCCGAGGAGCTGGCCCGGATCTCGGCCGAGCCGGGCTACGACGAGCGGCTGTTCGGGCAGGCGACGGCGCTGTTCAAGGAGGTGGCGCTGGACGACGACTTCGCCGAGTTCCTGACGCTGCCGGCGTACGCCCAAATGCCGTAGATGTTGAAATTTCCGCTTATGTCCGGCGCGCCAGCGCCGGACATAAGCGGACCCCCCGAAACCCAGCCAAATCCCCTCCGAAAACTGGCCAGACCGGTGGAAACAGTCGCACACTAGAGGTGACGGATCTGGAGAGTGACTGGTGCTCGACACGCTGACGGCGGCGCTGCGCTCGCTGCTGCCTCCCGACTCGGTGATCACCGATCCGGTGCGCCTGCGCACCTACGAGTGCGACGGGCTGACCAGCCACCGGGCGACGCCGGGCGTGGTCGTGCTGCCCGCGACGGCCGAGCAGGTCGCCGGGGTCGTCCGGATGTGCAACGACTTCGGGGTGCCGTTCGTGGCCAGGGGGTCGGGCACGGGCCTGTCGGGCGGCGCGCTCCCCCGCGAGGACGGCGTGCTCATCGTCACCTCGAAGATGCGCCGGATCCTGGAGATCGACCTGCTCAACCGCAGGGCCGTGGTCGAGCCGGGCGTGACGAACCTGGCGATCACCGAGGCCGTGCGCGACGCGGGCTACTACTACGCCCCCGACCCCTCCAGCCAGCAGGTCTGCTCGATCGGCGGCAACGTGGCCGAGAACTCCGGCGGCGCCCACTGCCTCAAGTACGGCTTCACCGTCAACCACGTCGAGGCGTGCGAGATCGTCACCCCCGACGGCGACCTGGTCGTCCTCGACCGCATGGACCCGGGCTACGACCTGCTCGGCGCGTTCGTCGGCTCGGAGGGCACGCTGGGCATCGCCACCAGGATCACCGTACGGCTGAGCCGGGCGCCGGAGGCGGTGACCACGGTGCTGGCCGCGTTCGAGGACATCGAGCAGGGCGGCCGGGCGGTGTCGGCGATCATCGGGGCCGGCATCGTGCCGGCCGCGATCGAGATGATGGACGCGCTGGCCATCGAGGCCGCCGAGGCGGCGGTCGCCTGCTCCTACCCGCGGGGAGCGGGCGCGGTGCTGATCGTGGAGCTGGACGGGCCGCGGGAGTCGGTCGAGCGGGAGTTCGCGCGGCTGACGGAGATCTGCTCGGACGCGTTCGAACTGCGCGTGGCGGCCGGCCCCGAGGAGCGCGCGGCCATCTGGAAGGGGCGCAAGTCGGCCTTCGCCGCGGTCGGCCGGATCAGCCCGGCCTACATCGTCCAGGACGGCGTCGTGCCGCGCACGTCGCTGCCCGGCGTGCTGGCGGCCATCGACCGGCTCTCGCGCGAGCACGGCATCAGGGTGGCCAACGTCTTCCACGCCGGCGACGGCAACCTGCACCCGCTGGTGCTGTTCGACGACGCCGAGCCGGGCGCGGGCGAGCGGGCCGAGGCGGTCTCGGGCGCGATCCTCGATCTGTGCGTCGAGCACGGCGGCTCGATCACCGGCGAGCACGGCGTCGGGGTGGACAAGGCCCGCTACATGCCGAAGATGTTCACCGGCGCCGATCTGGACACCATGCAGCTCGTCCGGTGCGCGTTCGACCCGGGCGGCCTGTCCAACCCGGGCAAGGTGTTCCCCACGCCGCGGTTGTGCGGCGAGGTGCCGGGCGTGCGCAAGGGCGCGCACCCGCTGGTCGAGTCGGGCAGGGCGGAGCAGTTCTGATGGCGGATCCGTTCTCGGGCACCGGCGTGACGGTCAGGGCGGCCGGGCCCGAAGATCCCGCGCACGCGTGGGGGGCCCGGTGGGTGGCACTGCCGGAGACCGTGGAGGAGGTCGCCGCCGTGCTGCGCGCGTGCGCCGCGGCCGACCTGGCGGCGGTGCCCGCGGGCGGCGGCACGAAGCTGCACTGGGGGCCGCCGCCGGAGCGGTGCGACGTGCTGCTCGGCCTGTCCCGCCTGGACGCGGTCCTGGAGCACGCGGCGGGCGACCTGGTGGTGCGCGCGCAGGCCGGCGTGCGGACGGCGGCGCTGGCGGCGGCGCTCGCGGCGCGGGGGCAGGAGCTGGCGCTCGACGTGCCGTTCGGCGAGGAGGCGACGGTCGGGGGCACCCTCGCCACCGCCCTGCCCGGCCCCCGCGCCTTCCGCTACGGCACCGCCCGCGACCTGCTCATCGGCGTCACGGTGGTGCTGGCCGACGGCACGGTCGCCCGGTCGGGCGGCAAGGTGGTCAAGAACGTCGCGGGCTACGACCTCGGCAAGCTGTTCACCGGCTCGTACGGCACCCTCGGGGTGATCGCGGAGGCCACGTTCCGGCTGCATCCGCTGCCCGGCGAGCGGCGCTGGGTGGTCGCCGGGATGCCCGCGGACGACGTGCCGGGCGCCGCGGCGGCGCTGGCGGCCGCGCAGGCCGAGCCGAGCGCGGTCGAGGTGGACCGTCCGGAGCCGGGCGGGCCGGTGACCCTGGCGGTGCTGGTGGAGGGCACGGCCGCGCAGGCACGCGCCGAGGCGCTGCGCGACCTGGCCGGCGGCGGGGCGGTGACCGGCGAGCCGCCGTCCTGGTGGGGGTCGTCCCACGGGGTGAGGTGCTGGTCGAGGTGCGTTTCCCGCCCGCGGCGGCCGACGCGGCGCTGCGGGCGGCGGCCGGGTGCGGCCTGTCGCTGCGCGGGTCGGTGGCCGCCGGCCGGGTGCTGGTGGAGCCGGGCGTCCCCGTCGCCGAGGACGCGCTGCCGGGCCTGGTGAGCGGGCTGCGGCAGCGGGTCGAGGCCGCGGGCGGCCGGGTGAACGTGCTGGCCGCGCCGCATGCCGGGGTCGACAGGTGGGGGCGGGTGAGCGCGCTGCCGTTGATGCGGCGGGTCAAGGAACGGTTCGACCCCGGGCGCAGGATGTCGCCCGGACGGCTGGCGGGAGGACTGTGACCATGGACCCGGAGCTGATCGGCGACTGCGTGCACTGCGGGTTCTGCCTGCCGACGTGCCCGACGTACGCGTTGTGGGGCGAGGAGATGGACTCGCCGCGCGGGCGCATCCACCTGATGAAGCAGCACGTCGAGGGCACTCCGGTCACCCCGGAGATGGCCGGGCACTTCGACGCCTGCCTGGGCTGCATGGCGTGCGTCACGGCGTGCCCGTCGGGCGTGCGCTACGACCGGCTGATCGAGCAGACCCGGGCCGAGGTCGAGCGCACGCACGTGCGCGAGCCGCGGGAGCGGGCGGTGCGCGAGATCGTGTTCAGCCTGTTCCCCTACCCGCGCAGGCTGCGGCTGCTGCGGCCGACGATGTGGCTGGCCGGGCGGATGGCGCCGTTCCTGACACGCGCCCATCCGAGCCTGGGCGCCATGGCCGCGCTCGCGCCGCGTGTGGAGCACCGGCAGCGTCTGCCGCGCCTGGTCAGGGCCAGGGGCAGGCGCAGGGCCGTGGTCGGGATGCTCACCGGGTGCGTGCAGGGCGAGTTCTTCCCGCAGGTGAACGCGGCCACCGCGCGGGTGCTGGCGCTGGAGGGCTGCGACGTGCTCGTCCCGGCCGGGCAGGGCTGCTGCGGGGCGCTCAGCGTGCACGCCGGACGCGCCGACCAGGCCCGGCGGCTGGCGCGCCGGACGGTCAGGGCGTTCAGGAGGGCGGGGGTCGAGACGGTCGTGGTGAACGCGGCCGGCTGCGGCTCGGTCATGAAGGAGTACGGCGAGCTGTTCGGCGCCGATCCCGGGTTCCGGGTGCGGGACCTGTCGGAGTTCCTGGCCGAGCTGGGCCCGGCGGCCACGCGGCATCCGCTGCCGCTCACCGTCGCCTACCACGACGCCTGTCACCTGGCCCACGCCCAGGGCGTCCGGGCGCAGCCGCGCGAGCTGCTGCGCGGCATCCCCGGGCTGGAGCTGCGGGAGGTCCCCGAGTCGGCGATCTGCTGCGGGTCGGCGGGGACGTACAACATCCTGCGGCCGGAGGCGGCCCGCGACCTCGGCGACCGGAAGGCGGGTGCGGTCGCCTCGACCGGGGCCGAGCTGCTGGTCTCGGCCAATCCGGGATGCACGATGCAGATCGCCACGGCGATGCGCCGGGCCGGGAAGGAGATCAGGGTGGCCCACACCGCCGAGGTGCTGGACGCTTCCTTGCGCGGGGTGTCGCTGTGAGCGTGCAGTCGGTCGAGCGGGCGCTCGACGTGCTGGAGGCGCTGGCCGAGCACGGCGGCGAGGCCGGGCTGTCGGAGATAGCGGCGCGGACGGGCCTGCCGTACGGGACGATCCACCGGCTGCTGCAGACGCTGCTCGCCCGCGGTTACGTGCGCCAGGAGTCCGACCGCCGGTACGCGCTGGGCGGCGGGCTGGTCCGCCTGGGCGGCATCGCGGAGAGCATGGTGGGCGTGTGGGCGCAGCCGTACCTGACGCGGATGGTGGAGCTGTCCGGCGAGACCGCGAACCTGGCGGTGCTCGAAGGCGACTTCGTCGTCTACGTGGCGCAGGTGCCCTCGCCGCGCAGGTTGCGCATGTTCGCCGAGGTCGGCAGGCGGGTGCTGCCGCACAGCACGGCCGTGGGCAAGGCGCTGCTGGCCGGGCGGGCGGCCGCCGAGGCGATGGCGGTGTTCGAGCGTACGGGCATGCCGCGGCGCACCCCGAACACGATCACCGACGCGGCCGGCATGCTGGCCGAGCTCGACCGGGTCAAGGAGTGCGGCTACGCGATGGACCTGGGCGAGGAGGAGCTGGGCGTCCACTGCCTGGCGGTGCCCGTCCGGGACGGCGAGCGGGTGGTGGCCGCGATGTCGGTGTCGGGGCCGGCCGAGCGCATCGACGCCCTCGACCGCGACGAGCTGGCCGAGGGCATGCGGAGGATCGCCTCCGACTTCGGCCGCGAGCTGGCCCCGGCCACGTCGAAATAGCGCCTGCCGAACGGCTCCGGCGGCTATTCTGTTGCGCTGTGAGCAACAGCACGACGGTTCAGTCCGTCGACCGGGCCATCGCGATCCTGGAGATCCTGGCCCGCGAGGGCGCCACCCGGGTGACGGACCTCGCGGTCGAGCTCGACGTGCACAAGTCCACCGCGTTCCGGCTGCTGGCCGCCCTGGAGCAGGGCGGGCTGGTGGAGCAGAGCGGCGACCGGGGGCGCTACCGGCTGGGATTCGGCGTCGTACGGCTGGCCGGCGCGGCCACGGCCCAGCTCGACCTGTCCAGGGAGGGCCGCGAGGTGTGCCTGCGGCTGGCCGAGGCGGTCGGCGAGACCGTCAACATCGCGGTCCCCCAGGACGGCGACACGGTCAACATCAGCCAGGTGCGCGGCCCGGCGGCGATCAGCGGCCACAACTGGGTCGGCCAGCGCACCCCGTCGCACGCCACCTCCAGCGGCAAGGTGCTGCTCGCCTTCGGCGCCCTGCGCCTGGCCGGCGAGCTGGAGCGCTACACCCCCCGCACCGTCACCTCCCCGGCCGGCCTGGGCCTGGAGGAGATCAGGCGGCGCGGCTGGGCGGCCACGGTGGAGGAGCTTGAGGTCGGGCTGAACGCGGTGGCGGCGCCGATCAGGGGGCCGACGGCTCGGTGGTGGCCGCGGTCAGCGCGTCCGGGCCGTCGTACCGGCTCACGCCCGAGCGGCTGCCCGAGGTCGGCGAGCTGCTGGCCGCGGGCGCGAGGGAGATAAGCCAGCGCATCGGCTATTACCGTTGAGAGCATGTGCAGAAGCATCAAGACCCTGCGGCCGCCGTACGCCGAGAGCGTGACCGAGGACGACGTGCGGGCCGCCGCGCTCCAGTACGTCAGGAAGATCTCCGGCTTCCGCGCCCCGGCCGCCCACAACGCCGAGGCGTTCGATCGGGCCGTGGAGGCGATCACCAGGGCGTCCGAGGAGTTGCTGGGGGCGCTGGAAGTTCGCGGAGGTCGTTGACACGTCCGCGCCGCCGGAGAATTCTCCCTGGCATATGACCCAGTCATCCCCGGGGAGCGGCCATGATCAGCGGGTTGTACGAGGGGCAGGACGGTGACTCCCGGCTCGCGCTCCGGGTCGACGTCGACGGGCCGAGGCCCACCGGCAGGGTCAGCGGCGACCTGTTCACCGTGGCGGGCTCCACGACCTCCTACGCCGGCTCGTTCGTCGTCGGCGCCCCGGCCGTGCGGGCCGAGGGTGACGGCACGCGCGTCGAGGGGCGGGGCGCGTTCACCTTCGACACCCCCGACCGGCACGTCACGGTCACGGTCACCGGCCGGGACGGCACGGCGACGCTGGCCGGGCACGACTTCCGGCTGGCCCACTCCTCCCCGTACTTCCGCAGCGTGCTGCTGGAGCAGGACTCGGTGGCCGGGACCGTGCCGTTCGTGTCGTACGGCACGGGCTCGCTGCCCGCGCCGACCGGCTGCCCGGCCAGGACGCTGAGCGTCGCCGCCGCCTACGCCGAGGCCGGCGTGGAGCTGACCCTCGCCCCGCCCGGCGTGATCCCGGTGGACGGCGCCGGCGCCGACCTGGCCTGGGACGACGCCGAGCTGCACCACGCGATGACCCAGCACTTCAGCGCATATGCGGACGGGCCGGCCTGGCGGGTGTGGCTGCTGGTGGCGAGCAGGCACGTGAGCGGCTACCGGGGCATCATGTTCGACTACGAAGGCGCCTCCCAGCGGCAGGGCTCGGCCGTCTTCCACGACGAGATCAAGGGCACGACGCCGCAGGCCCAGCGGGCGCAGCTGCGGACGTACATGCACGAGCTCGGGCACGCGTTCAACCTGCTGCACTCCTGGCAGAAGGACCTGGCCGTGCCGCCGCAGCCGCTCGGTCCCGAGGGCGGCTTCGGCGAGCTGTCGTGGATGAACTACGTGCAGAACTACCGTCCGGGGGGCGAGCCGGGCTACTGGGCGGCCTTCCCGTTCCAGTTCACCGACGCGGAGCTGATCCACCTCCGCCACGGCTTCTACCGGGACGTGGCCATGGGCGCGAACGCCTTCGGCACCGGGGCCGCCGAGGCGACCCCGTTCGAGCAGCCGGTCGAGGGCGACCCGGGGCTGCGGCTGGAGCTGCGGGCCAAGGAGTCGTTCGGGCTGGGCGAGCCGGTCGTGGTGGAGCTCAAGCTCGCCGTCACGGGCGGGCCCCGCGCCACACACGGCCACCTGCATCCCGACACCGAGTTCACCCAGGTCTCGATCACCCGGCCGGACGGCGGGACCGTCCTGTACCGGCCGATGATGCACCACTGCGTGGACGCCTCCCCGCAGATCCGCCTGGACGACCGCAACCCGGCCGTGTACCGCAGCGCCTACGTCGGCCACGGCCGCGACGGCCACTATTTCCAGCGGCCCGGCGAGTACCGGGTCCGCGCCCGGTACGTCGCCGCCGACGGCTCCCGCGTCCTGTCCCCGCCGTGCGTGATCCGGGTGCGCCCGCCCGCCGGCCGGGACGACCACGCGGTGGCCGAGCTGATGCTGGGCGAGCAGCAGGGCAAGCTGTTCTCGCTGCTCGGCTCGGACTCGCCCGCCCTGCGCGCCGGCAACCAGGCGCTCGACGAGCTGCTCGACCGGTACGGCGGCCACCCGCTCGCCGTCTACGCCCGGCTGGTCAAGGGACTCAACGCCGAACGCGGGTTCAAGGCGCTGACCGCGGGCAAACGGCTGCGCGTCCGGCCGCCCGACCCCGAGCAGGGCATCGAGCACCTGTCCCGGGTCGTCCGGCAGGACGGCATCGACAACATCACCCTCAACCTGGTGCTGCGCCGCCTGGCTCGGGCCGAGGCCCGGCGGGGCGATCTGGCGCGGGCGGGCGCCGTCCTGGACCGGATGGTGGGGCTGTTCGCGTCGAAGGGCGTCAACCCGATCGTCCTGGGACAGATCAGGCGGCAGGCCGACGTCATGAGATCGGTCATCGCCACCGGACTCTGAAGAGGCGGGTCAGCGGGTGGCGGGGCCTTCGGGGGTGCAGAAGATCTTGAGTTCGACCTCTTCGCCGTCCTCCGGCTCGAACTCGACCTTCGCCTCGCGGGCCGGGCCGGGCTGGACGCCGTCCACCGAGTAGCCCTGGGCGGGGCTCCAGGAGCGCAGGGTGACCAGGCCGCCGGAGCAGGAGGCGATCACCGTGCCGGCCGGGGTGCGCATGAGCCGGTCCTGGGCGCGGGCGGACGTCCGCGGCATGGGCGTGGCGGCGCGCGCGGTGGCGGTGGAGAGCGCGGCGCGCACCTCCGGCCCGCTGAGCACCCGGCTGGACGTGCCGGTCACCCCGGTTCCGAGCAGGCCGAGCACGGCCACGGCCGCCCCGGTCGCGGCGGCCGCGGTGACGGCCCAGGCCAGCACGAGACGCTTCACGCTCTCACCCTCCCCCACGTACGGCCAAGCGCAGGTTAAGGCGACGCTAACGATGCTCGGTGCATCGCCACGGACCGTCTACGGTTTGGGTATATGGCTGACATCCTGCTCATCGAGGACGACGTGACCATCCGGACGTCGTTGAGCCGGGGCCTGCGCGATCTCGGCCACGCGGTCTCCTCCTCCCCGACCGCGCTGGAGGGGTTGCGGCTGGCGGTGCAGGACCGTCCCGACCTGATCGTGCTCGACCTGGGCCTGCCCGACCTTAACGGCGTCGAGCTGCTGCGCATGTTGCGGGCGGTGAGCCGGGTGCCGGTGATCGTGGCGACCGCCCGCGACGGCGACGCCGAGATGGTGCCCGTCCTGGACGCGGGGGCCGACGACTACGTGGTCAAGCCGTACAGCGCCCGGCAGCTCGACGCCCGGGTGCGGGCGGTGCTGCGGCGCGCGGGCGAGGCGGCGCCGGAGCCGCTGGCCGTGGGCGGGCTGCGGGTCGACCCCCGGGCGCGCACGGCCACGCTCGACGGCGTGTCCCTCGACCTCACGCCGCGCGAGTTCGACGTGCTGCACTTCCTCGCGGCCCGGCCCGGCGAGGTGGTCACCAAGCGCGAGCTGCTGACGGAGGTGTGGCGGCTCCCGTACGGCGGCGCCGACAAGACCGTGGACGTGCACCTGTCGTGGCTGCGCAGGAAGCTCGGCGAGACCGCGGCCGAGCCCCGCTACCTGCACACCGTCAGGGGCGTCGGCGTCAAGCTGGTCGGGCCCTCGTGAGGCGCTGGCTGGCGCTGTTGGTGGCAGCGACGACGTCGCTCGTGCTGATCGCGCTGCTGGTGCCGATGGCGCTGCTGATCGGCACGGTGGCCGAGAACGGCGCGATGAGCCGGGCCACCGCCGCCGCCGAGTCCGTCGCGGTCGCGGTCGGCACGCCCGACCTGCCGCTGGCCGTCGAGCAGGTGCCGCGGCGGGTGACGGTGTTCCTGCCCGGCGGGGGCACGATGGGCGCGCCCGCCGGGCGCTCCGACGCCGTGCGGCTGGCCGCGACGGGCCGCAGCGTGACCGCCGTCGCCCCCGGCGGCCGGGAGGTGCTGGTCTCGGCGCAGTCGCCCGACGGCACGGCCGTGATCAGGGTGTTCGTGCCGGACGACGAGCTGACGCACGGCGTGCGGGCGGCCTGGCTGGCGCTGCTCGTGCTCGGGCTGGGGCTCGTGGTGCTCGGCATCGTGCTGGCCGACCGGCTGGCGCTGGCCGTGACCAGGCCCGTGGTCGGGCTGGCCCGCGTGTCGCACCGGCTGGCCGGCGGCGACCTGAGCGCGCGGGCCGAGCCGGGCGGGCCGCCGGAGGTGCGGTCGGTGGCGCTGGCGCTCAACCATCTGGCCGGGCGCATCGGCGACCTGCTGGCCGCCGAGCGCGAGTCGGTCGCCGACCTGTCCCACCGGCTGCGCACGCCGCTGACCGGCCTGCGGCTGGAGGCCGAGTCGCTGCGCGACCCGGAGGAGGCCGCCCGGGTCCAGGCCAGGGTGGACGCGCTGGAGCGGGCGGTCAGCGCGGTCATCACCGAGGCGCGGCGGCGCTCGGCCGGGCGCGGCTCGTGCGACGCGGCGGAGGTGGTGCGCGAGCGGGTGCGGTTCTGGTCGGTGCTGGCCGAGGACCAGGGGCGGCCGGTGTCGGTGTCGCTGCCCGACGCGCCCGCGCCGGTCGCCGTCGGCGGCAAGGAGCTGGCCGCGTGCGTGGACGCGCTGCTCGGCAACGTGTTCGCGCACACCCCGGAAGGGGCCGCCATGGCCGTACGGTTGTCGTCCCGGCCGGCCGGGGCCCTGCTGGTCGTCGAGGACTCGGGGCCGGGGTTCGACCCGGGGTCGCTGGAGCGGGGGATCAGCGGGGGCGGCTCGACCGGCCTGGGGCTGGACATCGCGCGGCGCACCGCCGAGTCGTGCGGCGGCACGCTCGCCGTCTCGGCGCCCGAGGGCGGCGGGGCCCGCGTGGAGCTGACGCTGACCGCCCCCGACGGGCCTCTCAGCAGTCCTTGAGTATGCCTGCCATCGCGCTCTTCTCGCCGTCGGTGATCCAGACGTCGTACTTGCTCTTCACGTCGATCTGGCGGGCGATGTAGGCGCACCGGTACGCCTTGCGCGGCGGCAGCCAGGTGGCCGCGTCGGAGTCGCTCTTCTGGTTGTTCAGCGGGCCGTCCACCGCCATCAGGTTCAGCGGGTCGTTGGCGAACTCCTTGCGCTTGGTGGGCGACCACTGCTGCGCGCCCTTCTGCCAGGCGTCCGACAGCGGCACCAGGTGGTCGATCTGGACGGCCGTGCTGGTGTCCTGGCCGCGCTTGAACTTGATGGTCTTGCCGCTGTAGGGGTCGTCCAGCGTGCCGGTGAGCACGATGCAGTCGTGGGTGCCCGACTTGAACGTCTCGTCCTTCAGGTCGCGCTTGAGGATGTCGTTGCGGGTGTCGCAGCCGTTGTGGTCGACGTCGGCCCAGGCGGGGCCGAACTTGTCGCGGTCGAAGCCGGTGCGCGGGGCTCGGCCCTTGACCTTGAGCTTGTCCAGCTTCTTGCGGGCGTCCGAGACCGACGCGGAGTCCGGTTTGGCCGGGTCGGGGCCGCCGCCCGACTGCGCCTCCAGGCCGCCGCAGCCGGCCAACATCGACACCATGGCCAGACCGGCCGTGAACGCCCGTACGCGCACGAGATCCCCCAGACTTCGGTTTTCGTAAAGTCTAGGTATAGCAAGTACCCCTAAATGGTCTTATAACGCCAAAAGGGCGTCCAAGAGCCACTCTGCCAGGTACGCGGTGAACGACGACCTGACGTGGATCCGGTACTCGCCGGGCGCCCGCCGTTCCAGGATCACCGAGGCCCGGCCCAGCAGCGTCTGCGCGGACCCGGGGAACACGTCGGGATGCAGGTCCACGGGACAGCCGGTGATCAGGACGTCGTCCGCCGCCGGCCCGGACAGCTCCAGGATCGTCCGCTGCCCCGAGACGTCCACCCAGCCGGGGCCCGGCTCGGCGTCCCCGGTCACCAGCCACCACGACGGGCCGAGCCGCAGGCCCACGCCGGGATCGGCGCCCCTGACCTCCCACATCGGCTCGAACGGCAGCTCGCGCAGCCGCACGGACGGCCCGCTCGCCGCCGCGAACCGCCCGGCGAACGCCGCCGCCGGGCTCTCCCGCGCCGGAACGCCCCCGAGGGCCGCGGGCACGTCCTCCTCCAGGGGGTCGCCGTCGCGGCGGGTGTTGCCCGGGTCGTACAGGACCGGCTCGACGACCGTCACGCCGGTGGCCGCCGCCCCCGACACCGCCGTGAGCCGGTCCCCGGGCACGACGTCCCTGACCATGGCCAGCCCGAACGTCCGGCCGAGCGCCGCACTGGCGTAACCGGACGTCACGTGCCCCAGCATCGGCGCGCCCGGCCCGCCCCTGACGAGCTGGGCGCCCTCCTCGATCGGCGCCGCGGGGTCGTCGGCGAGCAGGCCGACCAGGCGTTTGCGGCCGTCGCGGGCGGTGTCGGGGCGGGCGTGCGAGCGTTTGCCCACGAAGTCGGGCTTGCGCGGGGAGACGATCCACGACATGCCGAGGTCCCGCGGCGTGACCGTGCCGTCGGTCTCCTGGCCGACGATGGCGAACCCCTTCTCGGCCCGCAGCACGTGCATCGCCTCGGTCCCGTACGGCACCGCGCCCAGCTCCAGCACGGCCTCCCACAACGCCCTGCCGTACGGCCAGGGCACGTTGACCTCGTAGGCCAGCTCGCCGGAGAAGCTGATCCGGAACACCCGGCCGGGCACGCCGAGCACGTCCGTCTCGGCGTACCGCATGAAGGGCAGGCCGAGCGCGCCGGGCGCGACGGCGGCCATCACCCGCCGCGCCTTGGGACCGGCCACGGCGACCGTCGCCCAGTGGTCGGTCACCGAGGTGAAGGAGACGTCGAGCTCCGGCCACTCGGTCTGCCGCCACTCCTCCAGCCAGTCGAGCACCGCGGCGGCGTTGCCGGTGGTCGTGGTCATGAGGTAGTGGTCGTCGGCGAGCCTGGTCGTGGTGCCGTCGTCGAACACCATGCCGTCGGCCCGGCACATGAGCCCGTAGCGGCAGGCGCCGACGGCGAGCGTGGAGTACGTGTTGGTGTAGATCCGGTCCAGGAACGCGCCCGCGTCCGCGCCCCGGATGTCGATCTTGCCCAGGGTGGAGGCGTCCATGGCGGCGACGGAGGTGCGGGCGGCCACGCACTCGCGCGCCACGGCGGCCTCCATCGTCTCGCCGTCCAGCGGGAAGTAGCGGGGGCGTTTCCACTGGCCGACGTCCTCGAACACCGCGCCCACCGCGACGTGCGAAGCGTGCATGGCGGTGGTCCTGACCGGGTCGGAGAGCGCGCCCCGGTCGCGCCCGGCCAGCGTCGCGAACGACACCGGCGTGTACGGCGGCCGGAACGTGGTCGTGCCCACCTGCCCCGGCGCGGTCCCGAGCAGGGCCGACATCACGCCCACGACGACCGCGCCCGACGTCTTGCCCTGGTCGGCGCCGGTGCCCGCGGTGGTGTAGCGCTTGACGTGCTCGACCGAGCGCATGCCGGTCCCGGTCGCCCTGGCCAGGTCGGCCACGGTCACGTCCCGGTGCAGATCGGCGAAGGCGGGCTCGTCGCCGTCCCCCTCGACCAGCCACAACGCGGCGGGCGGCCGCGGCGGCCGTTCGTCGCAGTCGGGCACGCGGAGTTCGCGGGCGGCCGAACCGGCGGCCTCCCGGCCGGCGGCGTGGCCGTCGGCGATGGCCTCGCGGGTGCCGTACCGGCCGCGGCAGGCGCCGGCGGAGCATTCGGCCTGGGCCGAGGCGTCCGGCACGAACGCCTGCACGTCCTCGTCGAAGCGCACCCGTCCCTGCGACTGGCTGAACAGGTGCACGGCGGGGTTCCAGCCGCCCGCCACGGCCAGCAGGTCGGCCTCGATGTGCCGCTCCCCCACCCGCACGCCGGTCAGCACGCCGTCCGCGCCGGCCGTGGTGCCGGTGATCACCTGCCCGGCCAGGGCGCCGGGGGTGAGTCCTTCGGGGCGCGGATCGACGATCGCGGCGATCTCCACGCCGGCCGCGCGCAGGTCCGCGGCGGCCTCGTAGCCGGAGTCGGCGCAGGCGAGGACGACCGCCCGGCGGCCGGGGAGCACGCCGTACCGGTTGGCGTAGGCGCGGGCGGCGGAGGCCAGCATGACGCCGGGCCGGTCGTTGCCGGGGAAGGCGAGCGAGCGCTCGTGGGCGCCGGTCGCCAGGACCACCCGGCGGGCCCTGATGTGCCACAGCCGCTCGCCGCGGGCCCGCCGCTCCACGGCCACCACGTAGTTGTGGTCGTGGTAGCCGACGGCCGTGGTCCTGGTGAGCACCCGCACGCCGGACAGGTCGAGCGAGTCCACCCAGTCGAGCGCGGGCGCGCCGTCGAGCAGCACCCGGCTGTTCAGCAGGTCGCCGCCCAGGCGGGGCTGGTCGTCGAGCAGGATCACCCGTGCCGCGCGCGCCGCGGCGGCCGCCGCGAGCCCGGCCGGGCCGCCGCCGACCACCAGCACGTCGCAGTGCAGGTACCCCTTGTCGCAACGCCGGTCGTCGGCCGCGTCGAGGTCCACCCGGCCCTTGCCGCGCAGGCTCCACGCCTCCAGCCCGTCGTACAGCTCCACGGTCGTGGCCGCCAGCATCGGGTCGGCGCCCACGCGGACCAGGGCGTTCGGCTCCTCGGGGCCGGCCGAGAAGACCCCGCGCGGGCGGCCGGACTCGACGCCCCGGCCCACCACCCGCACCCCGTTGCGCAGCAGCGCGGCCGCCAGCGTGTCGCCCGGCTCCCCCTGGAGGGGGCGGCCGTCGAAGGTGAACCTCATGGCGCCTTCCTGATCTCGTGCGTGACCGTGTGCCGTTCGACGGTGAACCAGGTCCGGCAGCCGTGCGTGTGGAACCAGCGTTCGCGGAACCAGCCCTTGGGGTTGTCGCGCAGGAAGACGTAGGCGGCCCACTCCTGGTCGGACAGCTCGCCGGGGGCCTGCGGGTAGGCGATCCCGGCCTGGCCGCCGTAGTGGAACTCGTTCTCGTCGCGGGGGCCGCAGTGGGGGCAGTCGAGGAGCAGCATCAGTGGGCCACCGCCGCCGCGCCGTGCTCGTCGACGAGCGCGCCCGTGCTGAACCGCTCCAGCGCGAACGGCTCGGCGAGCGGGTGCGGCCGGCCGTTGGCGATCGTGTCGGCGTACACCCAGCCGGAGCCGGGGGTCGCCTTGAAGCCGCCGGTGCCCCACCCTGCGTTGACGTAGAGGCCGTCCACGGGGGTGGCGCCGATGATCGGGGAGGCGTCCGGTGAGACGTCGACGATCCCGGCCCACGTCCGCAGCACGCGGACCCGGCTGAACAGCGGGAACAGCTCCAGGGCCGCCGCCATCTGCGCCTCGATCACATGGGGCCCGCCGCGTTGCCCGTAGGAGTTGTACGCGTCGATGCCCGCCCCCATCACCAGTTCGCCCTTGTGCGCCTGGCTGACGTACACGTGGACGGCGTTGGACATGACGACGCAGTCGAGCACCGGCTCCAGCAGCTCCGACACCAGCGCCTGGAGCGGGTGCGACTGCAGCGGCAGCCGGATCCCGGCCCGCTCGGCCAGGACCGAGGTGTGCCCGGCCGAGGCGAGCGCGACCGTGCCCGCCGCGATGGGCCCGCGCGAGGTGCGCACGCCGGTGACCCGGTTCCCGGTGATCTCGAACCCGGTCACCTCGCAGCCCTGGATCAGGTCGACGCCGTACGCGTCGGCCTTGCGGGCCAGCGCCCAGGCGACGTGGTCGTGCTTGGCGATGCCGCCGCGCCGCTGCAACGTGGCCCCCAGGACGGGGTAGCGGGCCCCGCCGGAGACGTTGACGATCGGGCAGAACTTCCTGACCTCGTCGGCGTCCAGCCATTCGGCGTCCACGCCGTTGAGCCGGTTGGCGTTGACCCGCCGCCTGCCCTCGCGCACGTCACCCAGGTTGTGCGCCAGGTTGAGCACGCCGCGCTGACTGAACTGCAGGTCGTAGTCCAGTTCCGCGCTCAGGCCCTCCCACAGCTTCAGCGAGTGCTCGTAGAGGGCAGCGCTCTCGTCCCACAGGTAGTTGGAGCGGATGATGGTGGTGTTGCGGGCCATGTTGCCGCCGGCCAGCCAGCCCTTCTCCAGGACGGCGACGTTCGTCAGGCCGTGGTTCTGGGCCAGGTAGTAGGCGGTGGCCAGGCCGTGCCCGCCGCCGCCCACGACGACCACGTCGTAGGAGGGCCGCGGATCGGGGTTGCGCCAGAGGAAGCCGGGGTGGGTCAACGTCTGATCTTCTCCATCCGGGGGTCGAACAGCGGCTCGGCGGCGACCTCCGCGGGCACGCGGCGGCCGAGGTAGGAGATGTCCACCCGCGTCCCCGGTCCGGCCAGCTCGGCCGGCAGCCAGGCGTAGGCGATCGCACGGCCGATGGTGTGCCCGTACGCGGCGCTGGTGACGTACCCGGCGACGCGGCCGGCGTGCCGGACGGGTTCCTTGCCCATGACCACCTCGGCGCTGAGCAGCGGCACGAGCCTGCGCGACGGCTCGGCGCGGAGCGCGTCGCGGCCGTAGAAGTCCTTGTCCTCCTTGACCGCGAACCCCAGCCCGGCCTCGTACGGGTCGTGCTCGGTGGTCATGTCCACGCCCCAGAGCCGGTACCCCTTCTCCAGCCGGAGACTGTTGAACGCGGCCCGCCCGCCCGCGATCGGCATCCCGGTGGCCCGCAGCGTGTCCCACAGCTTGAGCCCCATGTCGGCGCCGGTGTAGAGTTCCCAGCCCAGCTCGCCCACGTAGGAGACGCGCATCGCGAGCACCGGGACCTGCCCGACGTACCCCGACCGGCAGGTGAAGTAGCGGAAGCCGTCGTTGGACAGGTCCATGTCCGTGAGCCCCTGCACCAGCTCCCTGGCCTGCGGCCCCCACACGCCGACGCAGCAGGTGCCGGGCGTGATGTCCCTGATGTGCACCCCGCGGGGGGCGTGTCGGGTCAGCCAGTCGAGGTCGAGGTTGCCGTTCGCGCCGAGCTGGAACCTGTCCTCCGCCAGCCGCGCCGCCGTCACGTCGGAGCGGATGCCGCCGCCGGCGTCCAGCAGCAGGGTGTAGGTGACCGTGCCGGGTTTCTTGTCCACGTTGTTGGTGGTCATGTGCTGGAGGAAGGCCGCCGCTCCCGGACCGCTGACCTCGATGCGCTTGAGCGAGGTCATGTCGTAGAGCGCGACCCGCTCGCGGGTGGCCCACGCCTCGGCGGCGGCGACGGGCGACCAGTAGCGGCCGGCCCAGGCGTCCCGCCGGTCGGCGCCGATCCGCGGCTCCTCGATGCCGGCGAGCAGCGGCGCGTTCGCGTCGAACCAGTGCGGCCGCTCCCATCCGGCCGACTCCAGGAAGTACGCGCCCAGCTCCACCTGGCGGGGGTGGAACGGACTGGTCCGCATCGGCCGCGGCGACTCCATGGGCTGCAACGGGTGGATGACGTCGTAGACCTCGACGAAGTTCTGCCTGCCGCGCTCCTCGACGTAGGCGGGCGACAGTTGCGCCTGCTCGAACCTGGCCAGCTCGCACTCGTGCAGGTCCACCTGCGACCGGCCGGTCACCAGCAGCTCGGCGACCGCCCTGGCCACCCCGGCCGAGTGCGTCACCCAGACGGCCTCGGCCAGCCAGAACCCGTCCAGGTGCGGCGCCTCGCCGATCAGCGGGAAGCCGTCGGCGGTGAAGGAGAAGACGCCGTTGATGCCGTCCTCGTACTTGGACCCGGCCAGGGCGGGCAGCAGCTCGGCGGCGTCGCGCCAGGCGGGTTCGAAGTCCTCCTCGGTGAACGACTGGACCGAGGGCATCGTGGTGCCCTTGGGGCCGATCTCGTGCTGGGCGACCGGCATGGGGCGATGGGCGTAGGAGCCGATGCCGATGCGGTCGCCGTGCTGCCGGGCGTACAGGTCGCGGTCCTGGTGGCGCAGGATGGGGCCCTCGGGCTGCGGGGGCAGGGGGCCGGACTTCGCGTACTGGTGGGCCAGCGGCAGCAGCGGCACGGTCAGCCCGGCCATCTCCCCGATCGACGGGCCCCAGAATCCGGCCGCGCACACGACCACGTCGGCCGGGATCGTCCGGTACTCCCCCGCGACCAGGCAGGACACGCCGGTGACCCGGCCGCCCCGCTGCTCGACGCCGGTCACGGTGTGCCCGCCGAGGAAGCGCGCCCCGCGTTCCGTGGCCCGCGCCGCCTGCGTCTCGCCGCAGGCCACGGCGGCGGCCAGGCCGTCGCTCGGCACGTGGAGGCCGCCCAGCACCCGGTCGCGGTCCAGCATCGGCCACAGCTCGGCGCACTCCGCGGCCTCCAGCAGGCGGCCCTCGACGCCCCACGACTGCGCCCAGCCGAGCTTGCGGTGCAGGTCGGTCCAGCGCTCGGGGGTGGTGGCCACCTCCAGCCCGCCGACCTGCCGGAAGCAGTGCGCGCCGAGCGCGGTGTACTTGCGCACGGTGTAGGCGGCGAACTCGGTCATGGTCTTGGACGGGTTCGTCTGGAAGACCAGGCCGGGAGCGTGCGAGCTGGAGCCGCCCGCGGCGAAGAGCGGGCCCTGCTCCACCACGGTGACGTCGCTCCAGCCGCGTTCGGTGAGCTCGTCGGCCACCGCGCAACCCACGATCCCGGCTCCGATGATCACCACGCGCGGCCGACCCATCACGCCTCCGGTTGTTCCTTAATACGCAACACGCACCGGACTACGCAACGAACATAAGGCCCTGGCTCCCCACGGACAAGAGCTAGCCGAGTGGCGAGGTGTCCCGTCCCAGGTACGTCACCGGCCCGGCGTCGGCCACGGCCAGCTCCGCGAACCCGAGCCGGTCGTAGAAGGCCCGCGCGGGCGTGTTCGTGCTGACCATCCCCAGATGCAGCCGCGGCACCCCGGCGGCGCGCAGGCCGTCGACGAAGGCGCTCATGAGCCGGCGTCCCCAGCCCTTGCCCTGCCAGTCGGGCAGCAGGTCGATGTGCAGGTGGGCGGGGTGATCGGCCAGCTCGGGCACCAGCATGCGCTCGGGCCGGTGGTGCAGGGCGAGCATCAGGTCGTCCGCGGTGACCGGCGGGTCGGCGGGAAGGGGGCAGCGGGCCGCGGACGCCGGGATCCACTCCTCGCGGTAGCGGCGGACGAACGCCGCCGTGTCCGCGGTGCCCACGACGTAGCCGACGGCCCGGCCCGTGCCGTCGTCCACGACGTGGGCGTGCTCGGGCTCCAGGGTGACGTAGGGGACGGCGAAGATGTCGCCCATGAGCAGGTCGGAGGCGTACTGGCCGCGGGCGTCGCCACCGGCGTCGGCCGTGCGCACGCAGATGTCGTAGACGGCGGCCAGATCGGCCGGACGGTAGGAACGTACGTAGGGGGCGCTCATTCCCGACAACGTACTGGAAGGACCGTCTAGGTGATCAGGATGCCGCCGTCCACGGGCAGCGTGACACCGGTGACGTACGACGAGGCGTCGGAGGCCAGGAAGACCGCCGCCGCCACCAGCTCGGCCGGGTCGCCGGCCCGTTTCATCGGCACCCGCAGGTCCAGCATGCGTTCCAGGTAGCCGGGCGGATACTGCTCGGTCATCTCCGAGGCGAAGAACCCCGGCTCCAGGCAGTTGACCCGGATGCCGCGCCGGGCCGTCCACTGCTGGGCCAGGTCGCGGGTGAGCCCGGCCACGGCCGCCTTCGACGCGCTGTAGGCGGCCTGCGGCAGCCCGGCGGTGGTCGCGCCGAGGATGCTGCCGATGTTCACGATCGACGAGCCCGGCCGCATCACCCGCGCGCACGCCTGCGCCATCCAGTACGTGCCGTGCAGGTTGATCTCCACCACCCGGCGGAACTCCTCGGGCCGCTCGCGCAGCGCGGGCACGGCGGTGCCGACCCCCGCGTTGTTGATCAGCACGTCGACCGCCCCGAACTCGGCCACGGCCGCGGCGACCAGCGCGTCGCAGTCCTCCGGCACCGCCACGTCGGTCTGGACCGGAAGGCAGCGACGCCCGGTCTCCTCGACCAGGCGCCCGGTCTCGGCCAGCCGGTCCGCGCGCCGGGCGCCGATCACGACGTCGGCGCCCGCCTCGGCCAGCCCGCGGGCGAAGGCCACGCCCAGCCCCGACGACGCGCCCGTGACGATGGCGACCTTGCCGTCGAGGCTGAAGCGCTCCAGCACGTCAGAGCCCGTATTCCTTGACGATGCGCTCGTGCCGCTCGACCTCGACGTCGATCTCGCGGGCCAGGTCGAGCCAGGCCAGCGGGTGCACCCAGCGCTCGGTGGCGTCGTCGAGCAGGGCGTCGACCTCGGCGGCCGACACGTCCGGCGGCACCGCGACCCAGCCGAACACGCCCGGCAGTGACTCGCCGCTGGTCGGGTGGGTGACGGCGTAGTTCTCGTCGCTGTAGACCCACATCGGCCAGCCGCGCTCGGCCATGACCTCGGTGAACTCCGCCCAGTCCTCCTCGCTCGGCGCGGCGCCGTCGAAGAAGTAGCTGGTGTAACCGCCGGGACGCAGGATGCGCACGGCCGCGAACGGCGGCACGAAGTTCTGCTGCTCCTGCGGGTCTTCCGGGACGGGCTCCAGCAGCTGCGGGTCGAACACGACCAGGTCGCCCGCGTTGTAGTCCATGCCGCGCGGCTGCGGCAGCGCCAGCCGGGCGGTGGCCGGGCCGGTGCGGATGGACAACACCTGGCGCTGGCCGCCGTCGGGCGCCGGGAGGATGAGCCGGATCAGGCCCATCTCCTCCTCGATCGGGCCCTGCTTGGACTTGATCGGCATGCCGATCTTGGCCGCGCCCTTGCGCACGGTGTCCCAGTCTTCCGCCGAGGTGGCCATGACGACCATGCGCCAGGTGTCCTCGTCGGTCAGCTCGTCGATCACCTCGGCCAGCACGCCGGCCGCCCTGTCGTTGTGGTCGAGCTGCTGGGCGGCGCCGGACAGCAGGCGCCTGGCCTCGATGCCGGCCCCGGCCGCGACCGCGTGCTCGGCTGCGTCGAGGGTCTCCGGCCAGCGCTCGCGGGCGCTGTGCAGCCTGGCCAGCGCGAGGTACTGGGCGGCGTGCGGCAGCAGCGCGGCCATCTGCTCGAGGCGCTCGTCCTGGCGGGCCTCGATGAGCAGGGTGGTCAGGTAGGCCACGTCGTCGGGGTCGGCGGAGGCGATGTCGCCGGAGTCGACCAGCAGCTTCCAGTAGATGTCGGCGCCCGCCGCGGGGAAGCCGAGGAAGCCGAGCGTGGTGGTGTGGCGGCGGGTGGCCTCCAGGTCCTCGCCGGACAGCGGCGCGAGCCAGCCCACCCACTTCTCGGGGTCGGCGTTGAAGCCGTCGGCGGCGTCGAACAGGCCGACCCGCTCCGGCAGGGGCCCGGGGGCCGCGGGCTCGGCGGCGGCGTCGGCGGCGGCCCGCAGCGCGGCGACGCGCTCGGTCAGGTCGCCGGTCTCGCCGCGCAGCTCCGCCGCGCCGGACTCGGCCAGGTCGGCCAGCAGGCGGGCCTGCCACACGCCGCTCCTGGCGACGGCCAGGTCGCCCGCGACCAGCGCGAGCTCGACGCGGGCGCGGTAGCCGCCCATCATGCCGAAGTAGTCGATCCACTGGCGCAGCACCCGGCCGAGCTGCCAGGTGTTGGTGATCTGGGAGGACCCGGCCAGCTTGGCGACCGCACGCGACCACTCGACGAAGACACGCGGGTGCTCGCCGACCACGTCGAGGTCGGGCAGCGCGTCGACGGCCTCGGCCGTGCGGCCGAGCTCGGCCAGGATGAGCGCGCGGCGCACACCCTCGCGATGGGCCTTGGCGGGCGGGTCGTCGGGGGCGAGGTCGGCGGCGGCCTGCAGGGCGGCCAGCGCGTCGTCGGCCCGGCCGGCGGCCAGCAGGGCGCGGGCGCCCTCGGCGCCGAGCTCCCAGCTCGCCCCGCGACCGGCCGTGCGCAGCCGCTCGACCGCGGACTCGGCGTAGGCGACGGCCTCGCCGGCCTTGCCCGCGTCGACGAGCGCCGCGACGTACTGGGTGACCAGGCCGCTGAAGGCGGGCCGCTCCGGGCTCATGCCCTCCAGGAAGGCGCCCACCGTCTCCAGGCGGTCGCCGGCGTAGCCGGGGCCGTCGGTGTTGGCCCACACGATGGCCATCGCCTCGACGGCGGCCGGGGTGGCCGGGCACTCGCGCACGTCTTCGCGCTGGGCGAACGTGAGCAGCTGCCGTGCGTCGTCGATGGCCACCGCGCCCTGGGCCCGGTCGCCGATGCGGCCCACGAGGTGCCAGTAGCGGGCGTAGAACTCCAGCCAGGGCAGCTCCAGCGTCTCGGCCTGCTGGGCGATGGCCGGGGCCATCACGTCGAGCTGCGGATACCGGCCCTCGTAGGCCTGTGCGGGAAGGTCTCCCAGCGCCATGGCGAGGCCAACGTTGCCCGCCTCGGAAAGCTGCTGCTGGGTTTCGCCGACCCAGGCCCAGATGTCCACGTCCATGGGCAGTCAGTCTGCCAGGTCAACGAGCGTCCCCAAAACGCAGAAGCTCGATCAGCTCGTCCGATTCGCTGTCGCGCAGGACCGAGAAGACCGGGGCCATCAGGTCGTCGGTGGTCTCCTCGACCTGGGCCCGCCGCGCCACGACCTCGGGGCCGGGGGTGGCGTAGGGCTCGGGCCAGGTGAAGAACCTGGCGATCGTCACGCCGTCGGCGTAGCCGAAGGGGGTGGTGTCGTGGACGGCGGCGAGCGTGGCCTCCAGAGGATGCAGACCGGCCGCGAGCACGGCGTTGGCGTGCAGGCCCCCGCGCAGCTCGCGCAGGACGTGCATGAGCTGGACGGCACGCGCGGGCGCGTCGTCCGGCAGCGGCACCGCCCGCCAGCCGGCGAACAGCGGCGCGCCCACCGGCGAGGCCTGCGCGACGACCGGTTCGAGCAGCTCGGCGATCCGGGCGCAGCCGTCGTGGCCGCCGAACTTGCGCCGCCCCCACTGCCTGCACGCCTCGGTGTAGAGCTCGACGGCCTGCTCGACGGGCATCTTCCTGCCGCCGTTCCAGCTCTCCTGGACGTGGGCGGCCGGGAAGAAGACCGCCACCGAGGTGACCACGTCGGCATGGCACTCGCCGAGCACCCCGCAGCGCCCGCGGAAGTACAGCTCGCGCGGGCCGAGCCCGTGCTCCTCGCAGACGGCCTTGGCCTCGCGGGAGACCATGAAGCCGCCGCCGTACTGGCCGATCGGCGCCTTGACCTGGACCGCCGTGGTACGCGGGTCCGCCATCCTCAACCCCTCCTCGGTTCGGAAAGTGGACCCAGCATCCCTCAGGAGAACATCATTCTGCAAGCATCAGCTCGCCGCTCGCCAGGATCACCGCCGGGCCGGACAGGTAGCTCGTGTCCTCGTCGAGGATGACGGTCAGCGAGCCGCCGGTGACCTCGACGGTCCAGGTGCCGGTGGTGTCGCCGGACATGTGCGCGGCGGCCACGGCGGTCGCCACGGCACCGGTGCCGCAGGACCGCGTCTCGCCCGAGCCGCGCTCGTAGACCCGCATCACCACGCGGCTGACGCCGACCGGGTTGAACAGCTCGATGTTGACGCCCGCCGGGAAGACCCCGGTGTCGAAGCCGGGCTGGTGGCTGAGGTCGAGCTGGACGACCGGGTCGCCGATCGCGCAGGCCAGGTGGGGGTTGCCCATGTCGACGTGGAGACCGGAGTACTCGTGGCCGCCGACGCCCGCCACGCTCTCCCCCAGCACGGCGGGCTTGCCCATGTCGACGGTGATGTCGCCGTTGGGCTCGACGCGGACCCGGCGCGGGCCGCCCCTGGTGGCCAGGCTGAACTCCGACCCCTCCACCAGCCCGGCGTCCACCAGGTAGCGGGCGAAGACGCGTACGCCGTTGCCGCACATCTCCGCGACGCTGCCGTCGGCGTTGCGATAGTCCATGAACCAGTCGGCCACCGCGGCCTGCTCGGCCACCTCGGCGTGCTGCTTGGTCCTGGCGACCCGGAGCACGCCGTCGGCGCCGATCCCGGCCCGCCGGTCACAGATCTTGGCCACGAGCGCGGCCGTCACTTCCACGCCGTCATCGGGATCGGGCAGGATGACGAAATCGTTCTCGGTGCCGTGCCCCTTGAGAAACCGCATTGCCTGAGTTTATGCCGCACCCGGGTCGGCGATGTGCGCGAGGGAGCGTTCGAGCAGATCTGGGGCGTCGTACGGGAGCCAGCGCACCCGCGGGTCGCGGCGGAACCACGACTCCTGGCGGCGGGCGAAGCGCCTGGTCGCCCTGACCGTCTCGGCGAACGCCTGCTCCTCGCTCCACTCCCCCTCCAGGAACCGGATGACCTGGGCGTAGCCGAGCGCGCGGCCCGCCGTGCGCCCCTCGGCCAGGCCCTGCCCGAGCAGCGCGCGGACCTCCTCGACCAGCCCAGCCGCCCACATGCGCTCGACCCGCAGCTCGATGCGCTCGTCGAGCTCGGGCCGCGGCACCTCCAGGCCGAGCTGCACGCTGGGATAGACGGCGTCGTAGGACGGCATGGTGGCCGAGAACGGCCGGCCGGAGTGCTCGATCACCTCCAGCGCGCGCACGATGCGGCGGCCGTTGCTCGGCAGGATCGCCTCGGCGGCGGCCGGGTCGAGCTCGCGCAGCCGCTCGTACAGGGGGCCGGGCCGCGCTCGGCCAGCTCCTCCTCCAGCCGGGCCCTGATCACCGGGTCGGTGCCGGGGAACTCCAGGTCGTCGAGGGCCGCGCGGACGTAGAGGCCGCTGCCGCCGACCAGCACCGGTACGTCGATCTTCGTGAACAGCTCCCTGGCCAGCCGCTGGTACTCGGCGACGCTGGCCGTGACCGTGACGTCCCAGATGTCCAGCAGATGGTGGGGGACGCCGCGCTGCTCGGCGAGGGTGAGCTTGGCCGTGCCGATGTCCATGCCGCGGTAGAGCTGCATGGAGTCGGCGTTGACACACTCGCCCCCGAGCCGGAGCGCGAGGTCGACGGCGAGATCGGACTTCCCGGCCGCCGTGGGGCCCACGACGGCGATGACTGGCTGCTGGCGCACACCGACCAGTGTGTCAACTGTCCGGGTGTGGACGGACCACCTACAGGTCGAGGAGCGTCGGCTGGAGGTATCCCTCGTGGGTCAGCAGCCAGCGCTTGGTCTCCACCCCCACGCCGCCGCTGAACCCGCCCAGCCCGTTGCCCGCGACCACCCGGTGGCAGGGCACGATGATGGGGATCGGGTTGGAGCCCATGATCGAGCCGATGCCGCGGGCGGGCACGCTCGACCCGGCGCGCCGGGCCAGCTCGCCGTAGGTGACGGCGGTGCCGTACGGGACGCGGTGCAGGGCCTGCAGCACCTGCAGCCGGGAGCCCGTCATCAGCCGCCAGTCCACGGGGGTGCTGAACGTGCGCAGCTCGCCGGCGAAATAAGCGTTCAGCTCGGCGACGGCGGAGGCCGTACGATCCGCATCATGAACCTCAGCCAGGCCGAGCCGGCCGGCCAGTCCGGCGGGCGATCCCCATCCCGAGGCGACCAGCCCCCGCTCGGTGACGGCCAGGACGAACGGGCCGACCGGCGTCGGCACCTCGGCGAACGCGACCGTGGTCATCATGTCCTCACGTGAACTCGTGGTGCTGGGCACCTCCAGCGCGGTGCCCACCCGACACCGTAACCACAACGGGTACCTTCTGCGCTGGGACGGGCAAGGCTACCTTTTCGACCCGGGCGAGGGCACGCAGCGGCAGATGCTGCATGCCGGGCTGAGCGCGAACGACGTCCACTGGCTCTGCGTGACCCACTTCCACGGCGACCACTGCCTGGGCGTGCCCGGGGTCGTGCAGCGCATCGCCCGCGACCGGGTGCGCCATCCGGTGCGCGCGGTCTTCCCCGCCGCCGGCGAGACCTACTGGCGCAGGCTGCGGCACGCGGCCGCGTTCGCCGACACGACGGTGATCGAGGAGCATCCGGTCTCCGGCGCGCTGGCCGGGGTGGGGCCCCTGATCGCCCGCCGCCTGTCCCACCCCGTCGAGTCGTACGGCTACCGCATCCAGGAGCCGCACGGCCGCCGCATGCTCCCCGACCGGCTGGCCCGCCACGGCATCCGCGGCCCGGAGGTCGGCGAGCTCCAGCGCAAGGGCTCGGTCCGGGGCGTCACGCTCGCCGAGTGCAGCGAGCCCAGGCCGGGGCAGAGCGCCGCGTTCGTCATGGACACCCGCCTGTGCGACGCCGTTTTCGAGCTGGCCTCCGGGGCCGACCTGCTGGTGATCGAGTCGACGTTCCTGTCCGCCGAGAGCGCGCTGGCCAAGGAGTACGGGCACCTGACGGCGTTCGAGGCGGGCGTGGTGGCGGCCGACGCGGGCGTGCGCAGGCTGGTGCTCACGCACTTCTCCGAGCGGTACGGGTTCGCCGAGGAGCCGTCGTTCGTGGAGGAGGTGCGGCGCAGCTTCGACGGCGAAGTGATCACGGCCCGCGACCTGATGCGCATCCCCGTCCCCCGCCGCCGACCCCTGGCTTGACGCGTCTCCCGGTGCCGCCTCGTCAGCTCCACACGCCTGTGAAGTAGCCGACGCCGTAGGGCGACGACTGCATGAGGAGCGTGCCCGTCAGGGGCGTCCCCTCGGCCGCGCCGGCCAGCACCTGGAGGGCCGCGCGGCCGGTCACCCAGAGCCGGTCGGCCTCGACGGGGTCGAGCGCGGCCAGCGCCGCCGCGTCGGCCCTGCCGACCGCCTCGGCGATCAGGTCGTTGTACGGCCCCGCCGCCTCGTCGTACCGGCCCGGGGCCCGCGGGGTCAGGCAGGCCGAGCCGTCGGCCATGACCAGCAGCGCGACTCGCCCGAGGGCGGCCAGCTCGGCACCGATCGCCCGGCACTCGGCCGGAGCCGCGTCAAAGGCAACCGCCTGCGCGGGAACCCCCTCGGCGTCGTGAGTGCGCGATCGAGTGGGGGGTCGTTCGGCGTCGGTGGTGGGCGGCCGGTTGGAGGGCTGGTCGGCGTCGTTCAGGAGGCGGCGGCCGACGGTCAGGGACAGCGGCAGCACGGGCGGGCCCTCGCCCACCGTGACCTCGAAGCCCCAGGGCCGCAGGCTGCCCGCCGCGGCGCCGTCGTAGGAGCGGGTCGTCTCCGCGCCGCCCACCACGACCAGCACGTCGGGACGGGCGGCCCGGAGCGCGGCGACCGCGGTACGACAGGCCGCGCGCAGCTCGGGCAGCCCGGTCACGATCAGCGGGGTTTGCGGGCAGACGGCCGCGGCGACAAGCACGAGCGCAAGCGTACGCGCCACCCGCCACCCCCCGACGGCCAGCCCGCCCAGGGCCCGCACCCCTCAACACCCCAACGCGTGCAGCGCCCCAAACCCTCAGGACCCCGGTGCGCGCGCTGAGTTCGGTGGTCAGGTTGTGTAGGGGTCGTGGCCTTGTCCGATGGCCGTGAGCAGGCGCTCGGTGTAGGCGTGGGCCGCCTGGTGGAGGCCGCCGCCGAAGCTGATCCTGGCCACCCCCAGCTCCGCCAGCCGCGCGTACGACGGCGCCTTCGGCCGGAACAGGATGTTCACCGGCCCGCCCACCTCGGCGACGAGGGCCGCGATCTCGTCCTCGTCCGCCAGCGTGATCGGGTACACGCAGTCGGCCCCCGCCTCCAGGTAGCGCCGGCCGCGCGACACGGCCGCCGCCCGGTCGCGCAGGCCCCGTACGTAGGTGTCGACCCGCGCGTTGATCACCAGGGCGTCGCCCGCGGCCGCCCGCATCCCGGCCAGGAAGTCCGCCTGCGCCCCGGCGTCGACCAGCTCGTCGGTACGCGGGTCGGAGTCCTCCACGTTGCAGCCCACCGCCCCCGCCTCGGCCAGCCGCTCGGCCAGTTCGCCGGGCGCGAGGCCGTAACCGCGTTCGACGTCGGCGGTCACGGGCACGTCCACGGCCCTGGCGATGCGGGCGACGGCGGCCATCATCTCGCCGACCGGCGTGCTCTCGCCGTCGGCGTACCCCAGCACGCGGGAGACGGCCGCGCTGCCGGTGGCCACCACCGGGAACCCGGCCTCCTGGACCGCGCGCGCCGAGGCGGCGTCCCAGACGTTGGGCAGGATCAGCGGGCTGCCGGGCACGTGCAGCCGGCGCAACGTGGCCGCTCTGTCAGTCGTCATGCCCGGCACCCTACGAGGACGGCCGGCTCTCCAGCAGGTCCATTACCGGCCGGAAAGGGCGAGCCACTTGGCGCGGTCCGCTCAGCAGCCGTTCTTGGCGCACTGGCCGGTCAGCTCCCCCGCGGGGCCGTCGGCGGGGTTGTCGCCATCCGGCTGCGGGGCCTTGGTGGACGGTGTGCCGGGCTTCTTGCCGGTGCCCGTCTGCGTCGTGCCGCCGGTGCCGTCGGAACCGGTCGATCCCTTGTCGGCGGGGTCGGAGCCGCCGCCCGTGTCCGTGACGGCGTCGCCCATGGCGGAGTCGTCGGAACCGTCGGTGGGCAGGCCGTCGTCGGGGGCGTCGGTGGTGGCGTCGCCCATCGTGGCCTCCTCGTCGGCCTCGAACACCTCGTCGCCGGCGCTCGTGGCCGGGGACGGGCGGCCGGAGCCCTGCTCCTGCTGGGTGCTCGGGCCGGGCTTGGCCGCCAGCAGGTAGCCGGCGCCGCCCGCGGCGAGCACGCCGACGAGGGCCGACGCGGCGATGATGGCGGTCTTCCTGCTCTTGCCGGGGGGCCTCGGGGACGGGCCCGGCCCAGAAAGGATCTCCTGACGATCCGTCTCGGTCGGATCATGCATGGTGGTGCAGCTCCCTGCGGTCGTATCGGGGAAAGCTCGCCGGCTTCCGCGGGTGATGGACCACACTAGCCGCATCAGCGGAATGCTCGCACACCAATCACAAAGGAATCACGACTTGTCCCCCCAAAGATCTGTTTGCCCAGGTGGCCGTCCCCGGTTGGGCGCCGCGGCCGGAGCGGCCGGGGTACTCGTCACGGCCGGCCTCGGGATTTTCCTGGCATTCACCAGTTCTCCGGAATCGCGCCCGCAAAGCCGTCGTGAATTCGATCAGGAAACACCGCTTATCCCAAGATCGCATTTTCCTTCGCAGATCGCGGTCTCACCGGTGGCCGAGCCGTCCCCGGCGCCGCCCACACCGTCGGCGGGCCCCTGGTCGCCCGGCCCCTGGTCGCCGGGCTGGATGGAGGCCGTGCCGGCGCCCGGCCGGCCCACGACGACGGAGCCGGGCGAGCCCTCGCTCCCGCCGGTGCAGGGCGAGCCGTGGAAGGGCAGGCCCGTGGAGGGCGGGCCGTCGTCCCCGGTCTCACTCAAGGCGGTTCCGACGCGTCCGCCGCTCGTCGCGCCGCCGCGTCCGTCCCGGCGGGCCGCCGTACGCCGTCCGGCTCCGCACGCGTCCCCGCAGGCGCCGCCCAGGGAACGGGTCGTCCCCGAGCCGGACCGTCAGGCGCCTCCCCCGCCGCCGCCTCCCTCCGTACGGGCCGGCGCGCCCGACCCGTGCGCCACGTTCGACGACTTCCGCCGGCAGCCGTGCTACAGCTTCCTCGACCGCCTCCGCCGCTGACCCACGCCGAACACCCCGCCGTCCGGAAGGGGCGGCGGGGTGCGGGAACGCGGTGACTCAGTGGGCCGAGCAGGCTCCGGCGGCCGGGGCGGGAGCCGCCGGGCGGCCGACGGACGGCATGCCGAGCAGCACGCCGGGCCCCTTCGCCGGGGCGCCCTGGCGGGCCTCCCAGGCGTCGCCGGCCCGCGTGCGCCGCAGCGCCCGGACCGCGCCGTCGGCGACCAGGTGGTGGGGGGCGGCGTAGGTGACCTCGACGGTGACCATGTCACCGGGCCTCGGGGTCTCCTCGCCCACCGCGAAGTGCACGAGCCGGTTGTCGGCGGCGCGGCCGGACAGGCGGCGCGTGGCGTCGTCCTTGCGGCCCTCCCCCTCGGCGACCAGCACCTCCAGCGTGCGGCCGACCTGCTTCTTGTTCTCCTCCCAGGAGATCTCCTCCTGCAGGGCCACCAGGCGCTCGTAACGCTCCTGGACGACCTCCTTCGGGATCTGGTCCTCCATCGTGGCCGCCGGGGTGCCCGGACGGATGGAGTACTGGAAGGTGAAGGCGTTGGCGAAGCGGCTCTGCCGGACGACGTCGAGGGTGGCCTGGAAGTCGTCCTCGGTCTCGCCGGGGAAGCCGACGATGATGTCGGTCGAGATGGCCGCGTCGGGCATGGCGGCCCGCACCCGCTCGATGATGCCGAGGTAACGCTCGGCGCGGTAGGAGCGGCGCATGGCCCGCAGCACGCGGTCGGAGCCCGACTGCAGCGGCATGTGGAGCTGGTGCATGACGTTGGGCGTCTCGGCCATGGCGGCGATGACGTCGTCGGTGAAGGCGGCCGGGTGGGGCGAGGTGAAGCGCACCCGCTCCAGGCCCTCGACGTCGCCGCAGGCGCGCAGCAGCTTGCCGAAGGCCAGCCGGTCGCCGAACTCGACGCCGTAGGTGTTGACGTTCTGTCCGAGCAGGGTCACCTCGAGGACGCCCTGGCCGACGAGCGTGCGCACCTCGGACAGGACGTCGCCGGGACGGCGGTCCTTCTCCTTGCCGCGCAGCGAGGGCACGATGCAGAACGTGCAGGTGTTGTTGCAGCCGACCGAGATCGCGACCCACGCCGCGTAGGCCGACTCGCGCTTGGTGGGCAGCGTGGAGGGGAAGACCTCCAGCGACTCCTTCAGCTCGACCTGCGCCTCGCCGGCCACCCGAGCCCGCTCCAGCAGCACCGGCAGGGAGCCGATGTTGTGGGTGCCGAAGACGACGTCGACCCAGGGCGCCTTGCGGACGATGTCGCCCTGGTCCTTCTGGGCCAGGCAGCCGCCCACCGCGATCTGCATGCGCGGGTTGTCCATCTTGGCCGGCCGCAAATGGCCGAGGTTTCCGTAAAGGCGGTTGTCGGCGTTCTCCCGCACGGCGCACGTGTTGAACACGACGACGTCGGCCGTCGCGCCGTCGGGGGCCGGCACGTAGCCGGCGTCTTCCAGCAGGCCGGAAAGGCGCTCGGAGTCGTGCACGTTCATCTGGCACCCGTATGTGCGCACTTCGTACGTGCGGGCGCTCTCCTGGGTCACAGTCATGGCAGGTTCAAGGGTAGTCGTTGTCCGGCTCGCGGCAGCCGCCCCCGTCTAAAACACCAGCTTGACGGCACGATGTGACCGGATCGGTACCACCTGGTTAGTGACCAGCGTCTTAATGACCTCTACCGTTTTGGTCCATGACGGAGAACGGCGACGCCACTCCACTCGTTCAGTTGGAGGGCGTCAACAAGCGCTTCGGGGCGTTGCACGTCCTGAAGGACATCAACTTGACCGTCTCTCGTGGCGAGGTTCTGGTGGTCATCGGCCCTTCGGGCGGTGGGAAGTCCACGCTCTGCCGGACGATCAACCGCCTGGAGACGATCGACGACGGCAGGATCGTGTTCGACGGCCAGCTGCTGCCCGAGGAGGGCAGGGGGCTGGCCAGGCTGCGGTCCGAGGTCGGCATGGTGTTCCAGTCCTTCAACCTGTTCGCGCACAAGACCATTCGCGAGAACGTCACGCTCGGCCCGATCAAGGTGCGCCGCAAGGACCGCCAGGCGGCCGACGCGCGGGCCATGGAGCTGCTGGAACGGGTGGGCATCGCCGCGCAGGCGGACAAGTACCCGGCCCAGCTCTCCGGCGGCCAGCAGCAGCGGGTCGCGATCGCACGTGCGCTGGCCATGGACCCGAAGATGATCCTCTTCGACGAGCCCACCTCGGCCCTGGACCCGGAGATGGTCCAGGAGGTGCTCGACGTGATGATCGGGCTGGCACGTGACGGCATGACGATGATGGTCGTCACGCACGAGATGGGATTCGCCCGCCGGGCCGCCAACCGGGTGGTCTTCATGGCGGACGGGCAGATCGTGGAGGAGAACACCCCCGACGAGTTCTTCACCAACGCGCAGACCGACCGCGCGCGTGATTTCCTTTCGAAGATCCTCACGCACTGAGATTTTGAGGCAGGTATACATGCACATGCGTCGTTTGGGAGCGGTGGTCACGGGAGTGGGCATGCTCGCCGCGCTCGCCGCCTGCGGCGGGGACAAGACCTACGCCAGCGTCCTGGAGAAGGTCCAGGACGGCGGCAAGGTCGTGGTCGGCACCAAGTGGGACCAGCCGAGCCTGGGCTTGAAGAAGGGGTCGGAGCCGGAGGGCTTCGACGTCGACGTCGCCAAGGCCGTGCTGAAGGAGATGAACGGCGGCAAGGACGCCTCGATCGAGTGGAAGGAGTCGGCCTCCTCCAACCGCGAGCCCTTCCTCCAGAACGGCACCGTCGACATCATCTTCGCCACGTACTCCATCACCGAGGAGCGCAAGGGCAAGGTGTCCTTCGGCGGCCCGTACGTGATCGCGCACCAGGACATCATGGTCCGCAAGGACGACACCGCGATCAACACCCCGCAGGACCTCAAGGGCAAGAAGATCTGCAAGGCGGCCGGCTCCAACTCCTACAAGCGCGTCACCGACCCGCCCCCGGACGGCAAGCTCGACATCGACGCCACGACCGTCGACGCCGCCACCTACTCCGAGTGCGTGCAGAAGCTGTCGGGCAGCAACCTCGACGCCGTCACCACCGACGACCTGATCCTGGCGGGCTTCGCCAAGCAGGCCGGCGGCAACTTCAAGGTGCTCGGCCAGGGCTTCACCGACGAGAAGTACGGCATCGGCCTGAAGAAGGGCGACAGCAAGACGTGTGAGGCCGTCAACACCGCGGTGAAGAAGCTGTGGGACAACGGCACCATGAAGCAGCTGCTGGAGAAGTGGTTCGGCGGCATCCAGGGCCTGAAGCTGTCGGAGACCGCGCCTCCGGCCGAGGGTTGCAGCTAGTCACGCCAGAGGCGGCGGCCGGGATCCCGGCCGCCGCCGCTCTATGCGGTGGAGCACGATGGACGAACTAATCAAGTACCTCCCCAACCTCGCGCTGGGCTTCCTGGAGAACATCAAGCTCGCACTCGTGGCCGCGGTCGTCTCCCTCATCCTCGGGACGATCCTGGCCGGGATGCGGGTCTCCCCGACGCCCGTCCTGCGCGCGGCGGGCACGGTCTATGTGAACGTGGTGCGCAACACCCCGCTGACCCTGGTGCTGGCGTTCTCGGCGCTGGGCCTGAGCGACCAGCTGGGCCTGATCTTCTCCGACGTGCCGCGGACGAACTCGTTCTGGATCGTCGCGATGGGCCTTTCGGTCTACACGGCGGCGTTCGTGTGCGAGGCGGTGCGCTCCGGCATCAACACGGTGCCGATGGGGCAGGCGGAGGCGGCCAGGGCGATCGGGCTGACCTTCATGCAGTCGCTGCGGATGATCATCCTGCCGCAGGCGCTGCGGTCGGTCATCGCGCCGCTGGGCAGCGTGATGATCGCCATGATCAAGAACACCACGGTGGCGGTGGCCGGCGGGTTCGCCGGTGACGTGGCCGCCGAGATGAAGCTCACGTTCGACACCACGGGCGCGTCGATCCCGATCTTCCTGGGGGTGGTCGTGGCCTTCATGGTCCTCACCATGCCGATCGGCTTCCTCTCCGGCTGGCTGGCAAGGCGTCTGGCGGTGGCCCGATGAGCGCATCCGTCCTGTTCGACACACCCGGCCCGCGCGGCCGGCTGCGCAACCACCTGCTGACGGCGGTCAGCCTCGTGGCGGTCCTGGCCGTCGTGTACTTCGTCTACCAGGGCTTCGACGCCAAGGGCCAGTGGGAAGGCAAGATCTGGCAGCCGTTCCTGACGGCCGAGGTGTGGCAGGAGTTCATCCTGCCGGGCCTGCTCGGCACGCTCAAGGCGGCGGCCACCGCGGCGGTGCTCGCGCTGGTCTTCGGCGCGGTCTTCGGCCTGGCCAGGCTCTCCGACCACGCCTGGATCAGGATCCCGGCGGCCACGGTGGTGGAGGTCTTCAGGGCCATCCCGCTGCTGCTGCTGATCTTCTTCATCTTCTACCTGGCGCCCGCCATCGCCGGCGGCGGCGACTACGCCTTCATCGCCGTGGTGCTGGGCCTGATGCTGTACAACGGCTCGGTGCTGGCGGAGATCGTGCGCGCGGGCGTGCACGCCATCCCCAAGGGCCAGGCCGAGGCCGCCTACGCGGTGGGCATGCGCAAGAACCAGGTGCTGCGCCTGGTGCTGCTGCCGCAGGCGGTCACGACGATGATGCCGGCGATCGTCAGCCAGCTCGTGGTGCTGCTGAAGGACACCGCGCTCGGCTACATCATCGCCTACGTCGACCTGCTCAACACCGGGTTCAAGGTGCTGCCGGCGGCGTACTTCGGCTCGCTGATCCCGGCGGCGATCGTCATCGGCGTCATCTACGTGGCGCTCAACATGACGCTGAGCTACCTGGCCACCTTGCTGGAGCGGCGCAGCAGGCGCAGCAGGAAGACCTCGGCGCGGCCGATCGCCACCCCCGGCGCGGCGGCCGTCGGCGTCGGCACCGGCCAGGGCACCGAGGGCGGCGGCATGGCGCCCGACATCCCCGTGGAGTGACCTGCCGGCCCGGCGACGGGCCCGGCGACGAGCACGGCGGCGGGATCCCCGTCCCGCCGCCGTCTCGTAAAGAAAGCCTCAGATCTTCGCCGGTGCGGCACGCAGACCGGCCCGGCCGGGCCGCCGAGCCCACAGACTCCTGTGCGTGCGGATGCGTGGAGTCGTGGTGGCGCTGGCCGGCACGGCCGCGTTCGCCGTACCGGTGGCGTGCGGCGGCGGCGGCGCCTACTCCACCGTCGTGGGCAAGATCAGGGGCACCGGCCAGGTCATCGTGGGCACCAAATGGGACCAGCCGAGCCTGGGCCTGAAGGCCGGCCCCGGCGACCCCGTGGGCTTCGACGTGGACGTCGCCCGGTACGTAGTCGCCAAGCTGGCCCGCGGCCGGCCCGTGCGCATCACCTGGCGGGAGGCGCCGGCGGCGGGCCGCGAGGCGCTGCTCCAGAACGGCACCGTGGACATGGTGTTCGCCACCTACTCCATCACCGAGGCCCGCAGGCCCAAGGTGACCTTCGCCGGCCCGTACGTGCTCGTGCACCAGGACACGATGGTCCGGGCCGACGACGCGTCCATCCGCGCCGTCACCGACCTGCGGGGCAAGCGCGTGTGCCAGGTGCCGGGCTCCAACTCCTTCAAGCGCGTCGCCGACCCGCCGCCTGACGGCAAGCTCGACCTGCCCGTCGTGGCCGTGCCCGCGGCCAACTACTCCGACTGCGTGCGCAAGCTCAGCGACAACCAGCTGGACGCCGTCTCCACCGAGGACCTGACCCTGGCCGGCTTCGCCCAGCAGGCCCCCGGCCTGTTCCGGCTGCTCAACGACCCCTTCACCGACGAGCGGTACGCCATCGGCCTGAAGAAGGGCGACATCGTGACCTGCGAGGCCGCCGAGCAGGCCGTGGTCGAGATGTGGCGGGACGGGACGGCCACGCGGCTGCTGCGCAAGTGGTTCGGCGACACCGGGCTCAACCTGCCCACCTCGATGCCGCCGCAGGAGAGATGTTCTTGATCGCGCCCCACGGCCCCGGATCTTCGGGCAGGATGCGGGTATGCCTTTCTGGCCGTCCGCCATCTCCGCCCGCGACGTCGCCGCCGCCGGTCTGCGGCCCGGCTGGCCCGTCGCCCAGGGCGGCCGGGTGTGGTGGACCGAAGACCGTCCGGGCGAGGGCGGCCGCACCGCGATCGTCCGCCGTGAGCCCGACGGCACCTGCCGTGACCTGCTGCCCGCCCCCTGGAGCGCCCGCACGAGGGTCCACGAGTACGGCGGCCGTCCCTATGCGGTGACGCCCGGCGGCGACGTGGTCTTCGCCGGTCTGGCCGACCAGCGCCTGTACATTCTCGGGCAAAACGGCCAGCCGAAACCCCTCACCGCCGAGGGTTCCCGCTACGCCGACCTGACCGTCCGCGACGGCGAGGTCTGGGCGGTGCGCGAGCGCCACGGCGAGCACGGCAAGATCACCCGTTCCGTCGTGTCGATCCCGCTGGAGGGCGGCGAGCCCCGGGAGCGGGCGTCCGGCCACGACTTCTACGCCTCGCCCGTCCCGTCCCCCGACGGCGCCCACCTGGCCTACGTCTGCTGGAACCACCCCCGCATGCCCTGGGACGGCACGGAGCTGCGCGTCGTCCGGCTGCGCGACGGGCAGACCCGCACGGTGCTGGGCGGCGAGGCGGAGTCCGTCCTGTCGCCCGCCTGGAAGGACGACGCCACCCTCTACCTGGTCTCCGACCGCTCCGGCTGGTGGAACCTCTACGAGTGCGGCCTCGACGGCGCCGCGCCGCGGGCGTTGTGCCCGGCCGAGGAGGAGTTCACGCAGCCGCCGTGGCAGCTCGGCGGCGCGCCGTACACCGTGCTCGCCGACGGGCGGCTCGCGGTCCTGCACGGGCGCGGTGACCTGCGGCTGGGCGTGCTCGACCCGGCCACGGGAGCGCTCCACGACCTCCACCTGCCCTACACGGGATGGCAGGCCGCCCTCGCCGCCGACGGCATGTCCGTGACGGGCGTCGGCCACGCCGCCCGGCTGCCGCGCTCGGTCGTGCGGGTCGACGTCGCCTCCGGGCGGGCCGAGCCGCTGGCGGGGGCCGACGAGCGCCTGCCCGACCTGTCCGGGCAGCCCGATCCGCGGCCGGTGGTCGTGCCGGGCGAGCGGCCCGTCCACGCCTTCCTGCACCAGGTCGCCGAGGAGCCGACGCCGTTCGTGGTGTTCGTGCACGGCGGCCCGACCGCCCACGCCGACACGGCGCTCGACCTGGAGAAGGCGTTCCTGACCTCGCGCGGCATCGGCGTGCTCGACGTCAACTACGGCGGCTCCACCGGCTACGGTCGCGCCTACCGGGAGCGGCTGCGCGGCCAGTGGGGGCTGGTCGACGTCGCCGACACGGTCGCCGCCGCCCAGTGGCTGGCCGACTCCGGGCTGGCCGACCCGGCCCGGATCGCGGTGCGCGGCGGCAGCGCGGGCGGCTGGACGGTGATGGCCGCCTGCTGCCGCTCCGGCGTGTTCGCGGGCGGGGTGTCCTACTACGGCGTCAGCGCGCTCGCGCCGCTCGCCGCGCACACCCACGACTTCGAGTCCCGTTACGTCGAGTGGCTGGTCGGCGACGACCCGGCCGTCTACGCCTCCAGGGAGCCGCTCGGCCTGGTCGACGGGGTGTCCTGCCCGATGCTGCTGCTGCAGGGGCTCGACGACCCGGTGGTGCCGCCCGAGCAGTCGACGGCCTTCGCCGACGCATTGTCCGAGCGCGGCGTCTCCTGCACTTATCTCGCTTTCGACGGCGAATCCCACGGATTTCGCCGATTGGAGACGCGGGTCGCGGCCCTGGCCGCCGAGCTGGCTTTCTACCAGCAGCTATTCAGTTAATGTCGCGATCTCCAGACAATTCCCGTACTGAATCAGCATTACCGACCAGTCGCTAGTCGCAAACAGTTACGTAACCGACCTCGACAGTCTTCCTCCGGCATGGGTTGCTCGTCTCAGTAAACGTGGGGCGCGCGTCGCGGCCACGACACGCGCCCCAGCTGTGCCAGCCAACAACACCCCCATCTCGGCACGAGGGAGGCCAGATGGCCAGCTTGCGCCATCTCAGCATCATCACGGTGGCGGCGGCAACTCTGCTCGCCACCTCCTGCGCGACGCAGAACGGAACCAGCAAATCCGCTCCGCCCCCCGCCGCGAGCCAGAGCTCGGGAAGCGCCGTCTCGGGCGGCACGCTCAGGCTCGTGGGCTCGGGCGACGTCGACCATCTCGACCCGACCAGCATCTACTACGTCGTCACCATCGCGATCATGCGCGGCTACTCGCGCCAGCTGTACGCCCTCCAGGGCGTCGCGGCGGGAGCCGACACCACCAAGGGCTACGAGGTGCTGCCCGACATAGCGACCGAGCTGCCCACCGAGGCGAACGGCGGCCTGAGCGCCGACAAGCTCACGTACACGATCAAGTTGCGCGACGGCGTGCAGTGGGACACCCAGCCGCCGCGGCCGGTGACGGCGGGCGACTTCGTCCGCGGGTTCAAGCGCATCTGCAACCCGGTGGCGGGCTCCGGCGCGCCCGGCTACTACACCAGCACGATCAAGGGCATGGCCGAGTACTGCGACGCCTACATCAAGGCGTTCGAGAAGGCCAAGCCCACCGCCAAGGCCCTGGCCGACTTCCAGAACGGCCACGACATCGCCGGCGTGCAGGCCAAGGACGACAAGACGATCGTCTTCACCCTGACCCAGCCGGCCGGTGACTTCCTCAACATCCTGGCCCTGAACTTCGCCTCGGCCGCACCGCAGGAGTACGACCAGTACGTCCCCGACGACGCCACCTTCCGCCAGCACGTGATCTCCAACGGCCCGTACAAGATCGCCTCGTACGTGGCCACCAAGTCGATCCGGCTGGAGAAGAACCCGGCCTGGAAGCAGGAGTCCGACCCGATCAGGCACCAGTACGTCAACGCCATCGACGTCAAGATGGGCGTCGGCGAGCCCGACGCGGTCCAGCAGCAGATCGAGGCCGGCAGCGCCGACCTGTCATGGGACCTGCCGGTGCCGACCTCGCAGATCCCGCAGCTCAAGAGCAACGACCCCAACTTCACGATCTTCCCCGGCGCGGTGACGAACCCGTACGTGGTGTTCAACCTGCAGAGCAAGAACGCCGGCGGGGCGATGGGCAAGCTCAAGGTCCGCCAGGCCATCGAGTACGCGATCAACAAGACCGCCATCGCCAAGATCTACGGCGGCGCGGACGTCGCGACCGCACTGCACACGGTCATCCCACCGGGCAACATCGGCTACCAGGAGTACAACCCGTACCCGACGCCTGGTGACCAGGGCGACCCCGCCAAGTGCAAGCAACTGCTGAGCGAGGCCGGCTACCCCAACGGGCTGACCCTCATCGGCGCCTTCCGCAACGCGGGCAACCACCCGGCCAACTTCCAGTCGTACTCGGCCGACCTGAAGAAGTGCGGCATCACCGTCAAGGGCCTGCCGCTGCGCCAGGGCGACTACTACACCTACCTGCAGACGCCCTCGCACGCCAAGAACAGCGAATGGGACCTGTCGGCCCCCGGCTGGATCCCCGACTGGTACGGCACCAACGGCCGCGCGGTCATGCAGCCGCTGTTCCAGACCAACTGCAACCCCGGCACCAGCAACTACGGCTGCTACAGCAACCCCAAGGTGGACGACCTGATCAAGCGGGCGCTCGCCGAGACCGACCAGGCCAAGGCCGCGGCGCTGTGGCACGAGGCCGACCAGACGGTGCTGGGCGACGCGGTGATCGTGCCGCTGAACAACCAGAACACGCCGCTCTACAAGAACAAGCGGGTGCAGAACGCCCTGTACCTGCCGTCGTACCAGGTCTATGACGTCACCAACCTCTGGCTGAACCCCAACACGCCTTGACGACCGGCGTCCCGCGGGCGCGCCGGCAGGCGGGCCCGCGGGACGGCCGCGAGGGAGACATATGAGCCTGCTTGAGGTAACCGACCTCCAGGTGTCCTTCCCCACCTCCGACGGCGTGGTCCAGGCGGTGCGGGGGCTGTCGTTCACCGTCGACCGCGGTCAGACGCTGGCGATCGTCGGCGAGTCCGGCAGCGGCAAGACCGTGAGCACCCAGGCGATACTCGGGCTGACCCCCGACGCCGACATCTCCGGTACGGCCCTGTTCGAGGGCGTCGACCTGCTCGGACTCGACAACGAGCAGCTTCGCCGCATCCGCGGCGCGGAGATCAGCGTGGTCTTCCAGGACCCGCTGACCAGCCTTCACCCGCTCTACAAGGTCGGCTGGCAGATCGAGGAGCTGATCCGCGTCCACAATCCCGGCACCCGCCGCGCGGAGGCCAGGAAACGGGCCGTCGAACTGCTGGGCCTGGTGGGCATCCCGCGCCCCGACCGCCGGGTGGACGACTACCCCCACCAGTTCTCCGGCGGCATGCGGCAACGGGCGATGATCGCCATGTCGCTCGCGCTCAACCCCAAGCTCATCGTCGCCGACGAGCCGACCACGGCTCTGGACGCGACCGTCCAGGCGCAGATCCTCGAGCTGATCGGGCGGGTGCAGGCCGAGTTCGACATCGCGCTCGTCCTCATCACGCACGACCTCGGCGTCGTGGCCGGCATGGCCGACGAGGTGCTTGTCATGTACGCCGGGCTCGTCGTCGAGCGGGCCGACCGGCGCACGCTCTACTACCAACCGCACCACCCGTACACCAAGGGCCTGCTGGAGTCGATCCCGGGCAGCACCGGCGACCGCGGCGGACGGCTGCGGCCCATCCCCGGCTCGCCGCCGAGCCTGATCGCGATCCCGTCCGGGTGCGCCTTCCATCCGCGCTGCCCGTACGTGATGCCGGTCTGTTCCGCCGAACGGCCGCCGCTGGCCTCCATCACGGGCGCGCGCGGGCACGCCTCGGCGTGCTGGCTGCCGCACGAGGCGATCGGGCTCGGCGCGGAGGCCGAGGCGCTGCGCAAACGGGCGGTGCACGGCACGGCGGAGGAGGCCTGATGCTGCTCGAAGTCGAGAACCTGGTCAAACACTTCCCCATCACCAGCGGCATGCTGATCAAGCAGACGATCGGCCAGGTCAGAGCCGTCGACGGCGTCAGCCTGTCGCTGTCGCCCGGCGAGACGCTCGGCCTGGTCGGCGAGACCGGCTGCGGCAAGTCCACGCTGGCCCGGTGCATCGCCGGCCTGCATCCCATCACCTCCGGCAGCGTGCGCTTCGACGGCGCCGACATCACGAACCTGCCGCGGCGCCGGATGCGGCCCTACCGGCGCGACATCCAGGTGATCTTCCAGGACCCGTACGGCTCGCTCAACCCGCGCCGCCGGGTCGGCTCGATCATCGCCGACCCGCTCGTCATCCACCGGGTGCAGAGCGGCCAGGAGCTGCGGCGGACCGTCCAGGAGCTGATGGAACGGGTCGGGCTCAACCCCGAGCACTACAACCGTTTCCCCGCCGAGTTCTCCGGCGGGCAGCGGCAGCGCATCGGGGTCGCGCGGGCGCTCGCGCTGCGGCCCCGGCTGATCATCTGCGACGAGCCGGTGTCGGCGCTCGACGTGTCCATCCAGGCCCAGATCCTCAACCTGCTCAAGGACCTCCAGGACGACTTCGGGCTGACGTACCTGTTCATCGCCCACGACCTGTCGGTGGTGCGGCATGTCAGCGACCGGATCGCGGTCATGTACCTGGGCAAGGTGGCCGAACTGGCCACCGCGGAGGAGCTGCACGCGGTGCCCCGCCATCCGTACACGAACGCGCTGCTGTCGGCGACCGCCGTGGCCGACCCCGACGAGGCCGAACGGCGGCACCGCATCATCCTCACCGGCGACGTGCCCTCGCCGATCGACCCGCCCGCCGGCTGCCGCTTCCATCCCCGGTGCCCGAAGGCACGCGAACGCTGCTCGGCCGAGGAACCGCTGCTGGTGCCCCAGGAGCACCTGGTGGCCTGCCACTACCCCGTCGAGGCGGGCGAGGACCTGACCGCCGGGAGGACCGCATGACTCTCACGGAGATCCGCCCCGACGTCGTCGCCGACCGCACGATCGCCGGACGCAGCCCCTGGCAGCTCGCCTGGGCGCGGATCAGGTCGGACCGGGTGGCCCTGATCTCGGGCATCGTCGTCGTGCTGCTGTGCCTGCTGGCCCTGACCGCGCCGCTCATCTCGGCCTGGAACGGCCACGACCCCGACGAGCAGTTCCGCGACACCGGCATCACCGACCAGGGCCTGCCCGTCGGGCCCAACGGCGAGTTCTGGTTCGGCACCGACCGCCTCGGCCGCGACCTGTTCATCAGGGTCCTGTACGGCGCGCGCGTCTCGCTGCTCGTCGGCGTGGTCGCGACCGGCGTGGCGGCGCTGATCGGGGTCGTCATCGGGCTGCTGGCCGGGTACTACGGCGGCGTCATCGACACCATCCTGTCCCGGCTCATGGACGTGGTCCTGTCGTTCCCGTACCTGATCTTCGCGATCGCGGTGGTGTCCATCGCCGGGCCCTCGCTGACCGCGACGATCGGGGTGATCTCGTTCTACTCCTGGGCGGCGATCGCCCGCGTGGTGCGCGGCCAGACGTTGTCGCTCAAGGAACGCGAGTACGTGGAGGCGGCCCGGTCCATGGGGGCCGGCGACGCGCGGATCATGTTCGTGGACATCCTGCCGAACCTGCTGGCCCCCGTCATCGTGCTCACCACGCTGCTGGTGCCGGCCGCGATCGTGTTCGAGTCCACCTTGTCCTATCTGGGGCTCGGGATCGTTCCCCCTACCCCGTCCTGGGGGAACCTGCTGAGCGAGGCCCAGGGCTTCTACCGGGTGGCGTACTGGTATCTGGGGTTCCCGGCGGCCTCGCTGCTGATCACGACGCTGGCGTTCAACCTGGTGGGCGACGGGATCAGGGACGCCATCGATCCCCGGATGGAACGGCTGTTCAGCCGCCGGCGACGGCGGAACCGGCGCGCGGCCTCTGCTCCGGCGTCCGCGCCCGCCGCTGGGGGATCCGCTGCCGCCACCGGGGGATCCGCTGCCGCTGCTGGGGGGTCCGATGCCGCTGCTTCATGACCGGGGTGGGATGCCGGGGTTGCTTCAGGAGGTGGAGGGCTGATGTTGCGACGGTTCCTGCTGCGGCGGACACTGCTCGGGGTGCTGGTGTTGTGGCTGGTCTCCCTGGGCACGTTCTTCCTGTTCTTCGTCGCCCCCGGCGACCCCGCCCGTACGCTGGCCGGCCGCCAGGCCACCCCTGAGCAGGTCGACCTGATCCGCCACAACCTCGGCCTCGACCGTCCCACCATCGTCCAGTACTTCGACTACCTGGGCCGGCTCCTGCACGGCGACCTGGGCCAGTCGTACTTCTCGGGCGAATCGGTGGGCAAGCTGCTGGCCCAGGACTTCCCGCCGACGTTCTCGCTGGTGCTCGGCGGGGCCGTCCTGTGGCTCTGCCTCGGCGTCGGCGCCGGCGTGCTCAGCGCCACCCGCGTACGGTCGTTCCTCGACCGCGCCCTGACCACGCTGGCCCTGGCCGGGGTCTCGATGCCGACGTTCGTGGTCGGTCTGCTGCTGCTGTATTTCTTCTTCTTCCAGCTCACCATGGCGGGCGCGCCGATCCTGCCGCCCGACTCCTACGTGCCCTTCTCCGAGAACCCCGGCGAATGGGCCCGGCACCTGATCCTGCCCTGGATCACGTTGGCGATGGTCCAGGCGGCCTCGTACGCCCGGCTCACCCGGGGCTCCATGCTGGACGTCCTGGGCGAGGACTACATCCGTACGGCCCGCGCCAAGGGTGTGCCCGAAGGCCGCGTCATCTACCGGCACGGCCTGCGCGCCGCGCTGACCCCCGTGGTGACCCAGCTCGGCGTGGACATCGGCACGCTGATCGGCGGTCTGGTGGTGACGGAGTCGGTCTTCGGGCTCGGCGGCATCGGGCAGGCGGTGGTGCAGGCGTTCATCAGCGGTGACCTGCCGGTGATCATGGGCGTCGTCATCCTGGCCACCACCGCCGTAGTGGTGGCGAACCTGGTCGTGGACATCGCCTACGGACTCCTCGACCCCCGAATCCGCCTGGCCTGACGATACGACCCTCCGGATCCGCCTGGCCTGGCCTGGCCTGACGATGCGAGCGGCGCCTCCCCGGCGGGCGCACCTCCCCGCGCCCGCCGACGCGCCGCCCTCGCACCCACCTCGCCCATCGGAGACTCCCGCATCGGCCTGACCTGCGCCATCAGGCGCTCCTCCCCTGTCCCGCCCCTTTTCCCGCTGCTCGGAACAAGCGGGCCTCCTGGAATGGGGCAAGCTTCCTGGAGTGGCCGCGCTCCTCAGAACGCGCAAGCCCCCTGGAATGGGTGGGCCTCCTGAAATGGGCAAGCCCCCTGGGATGGCCGCGCTCCTCAGAACGGACAAGCCCCCTGCAGTGGGCACGCTCCTCAGAACGGGCGAGCCACCGTCGGACCGGCGGGCGGCCTTCTTGGGGTCAGCGGGCGAACTCGGTGGCGCGGGACTCGCGCACCACCGTGATCCGGATCTGCCCCGGGTACGTCAGTTCCTCCTCCACCTGCTTGGCCACGTCCCGGGCGATCACCTGCGCCTGGATGTCGTCGATCGCGTCCGGCTTGACCATGACCCGGATCTCCCGCCCGGCCTGCATGGCGAACACCTTCTCCACGCCCTCGTACGACTGCGCGATCTCCTCCAGCCGCTCCAGCCGCTTGACGTACGCCTCCAGCGACTCCCTGCGCGCCCCCGGACGGCTGCCACTGATGGCGTCGGCCGCCTGCGTGAGCACCGCCTCGACCGTACGGACCTCGACCTCGTTGTGGTGCGCCTCGATGGCGTGTACCACGTCCTCCTGCTCGCCGTACCGGCGGGCGATCTCGGCGCCGATCAGCGCGTGACTGCCCTCGACCTCGTGCGTGAGAGCCTTGCCGATGTCGTGCAGCAGCGCGCACCGCTTCATGAGCTGCTGGTTCATCTTCAGCTCGGCCGCCATGATCCCGGCGATGTGCGCGGACTCGATGAGGTGCTTGAGCACGTTCTGACCGTAGGAGGTGCGGTAACGAAGCTGCCCGAGCAGCAGCGTCAGCTCGGGATGCATGTCCGTGATGCCCAGCTCGACCAGGGCGTCCTCGCCGGCGCGCGCGCAGAGGTCCTGGACCTCCTGGCGGCTGCGGTCGTGCGCCTCCTCGATGCGCTGCGGATGGATACGCCCGTCCAGCACCAGCTTCTCCAGCGTGAGCCGCGCCGTCTCCCTGCGCACCGGGTCGAAACACGACAACAACACCGCCTCCGGCGTGTCGTCGATGATCAGGTTCACACCGGTGGTCGACTCGAACGCCCGGATGTTGCGCCCCTCGCGCCCGATGATCCGGCCCTTCATCTCGTCACCGGGCAGATGCAGCACGCTGACGACCGACTCGGCCGTCTGCTCGGCCGCCACCCGCTGGACCGCCAGCGTCACGATCTTGGTGGCGCGCTTCTCGCCCTCCTTGCGGGCCTCGCCCTCGATCTCCCTGATGATCAGCGCCGCCTCGCGCTTGGCCTGGTTCTCGATCTCCTTGACCAGCTCGGACTTGGCCTGCTCCCCGGTCAGCCCGGCGACCCGTTCCAGGATCACCCGCCGCTCGTCCTCGACCTGGAGCAGCTCCTCGCGCCGGTCGGCCAGCTCGACCTCGGTCTCGGCCAGCTTCCTGTCTCGCTCGGACTGCCGCCTGGCCTCCTCGTCGAGCCGCTGCTCGCGCTCGGCCAGCCGGGCCTCCCTGCGTTCGAGATCGGTCCGGAGCTCCTTGAGCTCGGACTTCAGGGTCCGGCTCTCCTCCTCGACCTCCCGCCGCATCTGCGCGGCGCTCTCGGCGGCACTCTCCGACCTGCGCAGGATCTCCTCGGCGTCGCTCTCCGCCTTGGCGCGGATCTCTCCGGCCCGCTCCCGCGCCTCCTCAAGCTCCGCGTGTACGGCCTCCACCTGCTCAGGGCTCGGCTCGGCCTTCCGGGGCAAACCGCCAGAGGTACGGCGTATGACGACGAGCAGCGCCACGATCATCCCGAACGCGAGCACGAGCACCGCAACCATCAGCACCACGACAAGCGGCTGCATGCGCGCCCCGCCCTCCTCGCGTCGTCAACACCTCATAACGCGGACCCAAAACGGGAGGGGTCACGTGCGCGCCACGGAAAGCCCGGTCGGCGTCGTCTCCAGGGCCGATGTCAGGCCAAGGCGGACCGGGCATCGGCCCCCATAGCCGACACCTCGCCTGCCTCGATCAACCGAGCTCGTTCGTCCGTCGTTCACCGGTATGGCAATCCGCGCTGCGCGGAGTAACTCCTCACTGCCGTCGAGGTTATGCGTCGAACAGGTCACGAGCAAGCAAACGCGTCCTCAAGCGTGTCTTACGGGCCCGCAGCTCCCCAATCAACCACATAACCCACGATCACCCCCATTTGTCCCCCACCCTCACCTCTCCAATCCCCATGGCCCAGACAAAGCCCACAACCCGCCCCCGGCGACCACCGGCCATGAAACCGTCGGGCTCCGACGTCCCCCCAGCCCCCGTCACCCGCGAGAGAAACTCTTCGAACGCCCGACGCCCGGCTCACCCACCCCGACAGGAGCACACGGTGAACAACCTCATCGACAAGATCGCCTGGATCCGCCTGGACAACAACAAGATCCGCAGCACCCGCTCACAAGGCAAGAACGGCTACTACCTGCCCGGCGGCAAACCCACCACCCCTCCGCCTCCCTGAGCCACGAGCATGGGAAGCGCCGAACCCCGCAGCAGCCCCACAACCACCTGGGCCTCCCCGAGCTCCGAACCCGGCAGCAGACCTCCAGGCCCTCCCCCAAGCCCCGAGCAGGAGACGGGCCGGCCCCGGCGACAGACCCACGCCCCCTCCATATCTCTGAGCCCCGAGCGTGAGGGACCACTGACCTGGTGGCGGGTCAGGCGGAGGAAGCTCGGGATCAGGAGAAGTCGTCCTCCAGGTCGATGCCCTCCTGTTCGAGGGCCTCCCGGATCACCCGGTACGCCAGCCCCGACGAGTACCCCTTGCGCGCGAGCATGCCGGCCAGACGCCGCGTACGGGTCTGCGAGTCGAGGGATCGGGTGGAGGCGAGCTTGCGGTCCACCAGCCGTCGGGCCGTCTCGGCCTCCTGGTCGGAGTCCAGACGCTCCACGGCTTCCTTCACGGTCTCGGTGTCCACACCCCGATGGCGCAACTCGGCCGCGAGCGCACGCTTCGCGAGGCCCCGGCCGTGGTGCCGGGAGTCGACCCATGCCTCCGCGAACGCCTCGTCATTGATCAGCCCGAGCTCGACGAACCGATCCAGCACCTTTCCAGCAGCCTCATCCGGTACGTCCCGCTTGCGAAGAGCCTCGGCGAGCTGCGCCCGCGTCTTGGGAGCCATGGTGAGCAACCGAAGACAGATGGCCCGCGCAACGGACTCCGGGTCCGCCGCAGGTGCCGCCGCAGCGGAACTGCCGACGTCCGGCCCATCAGGCAGCGGCCCGCCATGCGATGGCCCGTCATGCGATGGCCCGTCATGCGACGGCTCGTCAGATGGCGGCCCATCGGACAACGGGCCGCTACGGCCGGTCGTGCCTCTCCCGAAGCGTCCGCTCGCCCTGCCGCTCCCCCGTCCAGTGCCCCGGCCGCCTGTCCGGCGCCCCTTGCCTGAACGCTTCTTCCCACCCGTGTCCTGCTCATCGCCGAACCAGCTGCTTCCGGCCAGCACCTCAGAATGCCACTCATCGGCGCCGCGCTTCTCTTCGGAGGAAGCCTCACTCTCCGACCTTCCGCCAACGCCGCCGGACTCGTGCGCATCTTCCCGCTCCTGCAGGCACTCCTCAGCGACACCGCCGCCGTCCTGACCACTCAGGCCAGCCGGCGGCGCCCCCGCGTCCCCTTCACCCTCGTGATCTCCCTGCCCGCTCGTACGCCGCTGAGCAACGTCAGCAGCATCCTCGCCATCATGGCCACTCAGCTCATTCAGAGGGCTTTCAGAGAAACCTTCACCATCTCGAGCCCTCCGCCTGCTCGTACGCCGCTCAGCAGGCCCGGCAGCACCCTCACCGTCATGATTGCTCAGCTCATCCAGGGAGCTTCCGGCGAAACCCTCGTCGACCTGGGCCTTCTTCTTCCGTCTTCCGGAAGCGCCCTTACGGGACCTCAGTCCAACACCGGCGTCACCTTCCGGCGCAATGTCCGCCCTTTTGCGCAGCCCGACGTCAGCCTCATCGCTAGGCGCGACGCCCGCCCCAGCACCCAGCCCGACCTCAGCCTCATGGTTCAGGCTCCCGTCGGCTTGGGGGCGGGGGTCGCCCGGCCAGTGGAAGGCCGGCGCGGCCATCTGCCGGCCAGGGCCCCACGCCGGGGGCGCGACATTGGCCCGCCCGCCCGTACGCCACCCCGACGTGCCCTCGTCATCCACCCGAGCATGGACGGCCACATCGTCCACCACGCTGTCCGTATCGTCGCGAACCGCCACGTCGTCCACTTCATGGGGAACGGCCGCATCGCGCACTTCATGGAGAACGGCCGGGTCGTCCGCCTGATCGTGGACGGCCGCGCCCTCCACGCCATCGGCTCCAGCGTGATCGGCCGCGTCGTCCAGCCCGTCGTGGGCAGCCGGGTCATCCGCCCTGGTGTGGACGGTCGAGGGGCGGTCGTCTTCGGAGGTGGAGGGTTCGAAGGTGGAGGGTTCGGAGGCGGAGGGTTCGGAGGCGGCGGCTCGGAGGCGGGCGCGTTGTTCGTGCCATTCGTCTACCGACGGCCAGCCGTCAGCGGCCGACCGGGCCAGGTCGGCGCCACGTGAGCCCCTGCCCGAGGACGTGCGGCCGGCAGCCCGGGTCACCGGCTCGGGAGCGGTCGCCCCGGTTACCGGCTCAGCCGGGGTGGCCCTGGTCACCGAATCGGACGGGGTGGCCTGGGCCCCCGAAGCGGACGGGGTGGCCCAGGTCGGCGGCTCGGAGCTGGTGGCTGTGGTCGTCGGGTCGGAGGGGGTGGCCCGGGGGCCGCGGGGTCCGCGCTTTCTGCGCTCCCCCGAGGCGGGGAGGTCGGGCCATGCGCCCCAGTCATGGGAACGGGGCGCCTGCGACGGATCCCTGTCACTCATGCGCCGACCGATCAGACGTCACCCGGCTTGGGGGTGGACTTCGAGCCACGGCCCGAGGGCGCGGCGGCGGGAGCCGGGACGGCGGCGGCGGGCTCGGCGGGCGTGTCGAGCTTCGGACCGACCCCGAGCTTGTCCTTGATCTTCTTCTCGATCTCGTTGGCCATGTCGGGGTGGTTCTTCAGGAAGTTGCGGGCGTTCTCCTTGCCCTGGCCCAGCTGGTCGCCCTCGTACGTGTACCAGGCGCCCGACTTGCGGACGAAGCCATGCTCGACGCCCATGTCGATGAGACCGCCCTCGCGGGAGATGCCCACGCCGTAGAGGATGTCGAAGTCGGCGACGCGGAAGGGCGGGGCCATCTTGTTCTTGACGACCTTGACCCGGGTGCGGTTGCCGACCGCCTCCGTGCCGTCCTTCAGGGTCTCGATGCGGCGGATGTCCATGCGGACGGAGGCGTAGAACTTGAGCGCCTTACCACCGGTCGTGGTCTCGGGGCTGCCGAACATGACGCCGATCTTCTCGCGGAGCTGGTTGATGAAGATCGCGGTGGTGCCGGTGCTGTTGAGCGCGCCGGCGACCTTGCGCAGGGCCTGGGACATGAGGCGGGCCTGGAGGCCGACGTGGCTGTCGCCCATCTCGCCCTCGATCTCGGCCTTGGGCACCAGGGCGGCCACCGAGTCGATGACGATGATGTCGACCGCGCCGGACCTGATCAGCATGTCGGCGATCTCGAGCGCCTGCTCACCGGTGTCGGGCTGGGAGACCAGCAGGGCGTCGGTGTCGACGCCCAGCTTCTTGGCGTATTCGGGGTCAAGGGCGTGTTCGGCGTCGATGAACGCCGCGATGCCGCCGGCCCGCTGGGCGTTGGCCACCGCATGCAGGGCGATCGTGGTCTTGCCCGAGGACTCGGGGCCGTAGATCTCGACGATTCGCCCACGCGGGAGGCCGCCGATGCCGAGGGCCACGTCAAGGGAGATCGACCCGGTGGGGATCACCTCGATGGGGGCTCGGGCGTCGTCGCCCAGTCGCATGACGGAGCCCTTGCCGAACTGCCGCTCGATCTGAGCGAGCGCGGTCTCGAGGGCCTTCTCGCGGTCGTTGATAGCCATGGGAGCTCCCTCTGGAGGGTCGTGGTCCGATCAGTCGAGTGAAAGCTACGGCCTGCCACCGACATTTTCTGAGACGGTCGGGGAAGGCGTGGCCGGCTTCGGCAAGTTCATCGTAGCCGAACGGCTGTTCGATCACATCACGAACACGCTGCTGGGATGCATGCGGCGTGTCAGAGGAGGGCGAGGCCGGTGCTCGGACGCCGCTCGCGTTCATGGTGGTTGCCGGCCGATTGGCCGTGGGGTCTACCCGGGGGGTCGTGGCCGTGGGATCGGGCGCGGCGGACGGATGTGATGGGGTGCGCCCGGATGGGCGGTTGCCTGGGTCCGGGTCCGACGAACGCCTGGCCCTCGCGGACGAGCGCCATCTGGCCCGTCCCGGAACACGCGGATCCGGCCCGTCCCCGAGAACGCGGTTCCGGCCCCTCCCGCAGAACGCGGACCTGAGCCGCGCGGGGAGACGTCATTGACGCTCTCCCCAACGGCCCGAAGAGCGCGGACACCGGGGCGCGGGTGGCAGGTGGGACACGGGAGGCGAGGACGCTCCCGATCTTCCGCGCGTGTTGCCGCCGACGTGTTGTCATACGCCGTGAGCTGGGGAGACTCCCATGCAGGGGATCGGCTGGGAGGCGGCGAAGTGGCGAGTGGCTACACCGGGGAACGGCGCACCCTTCTGGAGGCGCTCGCCGAGTTGCTGCCCCATCAGGGGCTGGTCAGCCGCATGGTCGGCGGCGACGATCCGGTGCTGTGGGTGTGGCATCCGCGCACGCGCCGCCAGACGATCATCTTCGCCACCCCCCTCCAGCGGGGGCTGGACGTTGTTGTGGTCGCCGGGCGGCCAGGGCAACGCGGACGACCTGGAGGCCACGGCGGACGCCCTTCGCCGGACGCTGGACTCAGCGTAGCCCGGACGAGACGTCCTCCACCTGGCACACGGCCCGCCACACGGTCTTGGCGCTCTCGCCGTCGGCCAGCGCCTGGATCACGGTACGGCCGCCCAGCGGGGCGATCACGTAGTCGCGGGCCCACGACTCGGCATAGGTCTCGCCGAAATGGGCGTTCATCCGTCTCCAGAACTCGGTCAGGCGCATGGACCAAGTATGGAATCGCGTCAGGTGTGGGTAAGACATCCGCATGCCAAAGACCCCCAAGTCTTCACCCCCGAAGACCGCCAGGACCAAGGCCAACAGGGCGCGGCGCCGCCGGCTGTTACTCGCGATGCGGCAGACCGTCCAGAAGGAGAAGGGACAGCGATCGGAGCGGCACGCGGGAATCAGGCAGGAGCCGCGTGCGGGCAGGCCGCGTACGCGCAGGGCGTCACGGCGCTGAGCCGGGACGAACAGTCATAGAACTCGCGCACCGTACATCTCACCGAGATGGTCGGCGAGCAGCTCCAGGCGGGCGCCGTCGGGGTCCTTGAAGTAAATGGAGGCGCCGCTCTCGATCTGGTGCGGCACGCCGGCCATCTCCAGCTTGCCGCGCAGCCGTTCCCAGGTCGCGGGGTCGACGGAGATCGCCACGTGGTGCAGCCCGCCGAGCACCTCCTGGTACGGGCCGAGGTCGAGCCCCGGGAAGTCGAAGAACGCGAGCAGGTTGCCGTTGCCGATGTCGAAGAAGAAGTGGCTCGAACCCTTGTAGTCGCGGTTCTCGATGATCTCCGTCAGCGGGAACTCCAGAAGTTCCTGGTAGAACTTGATGGTCCGCTCCACGTCGGACGACAACATGGCCACGTGATGCAGGCCACGGGCGCTGCTCGACGGCCGGTGCGGTAAGGCGTACTGATGTCGCAACTGTGCGCGTCGGGTCTCGACGGCGGCATAATCAATGGTCACGGTCGCTGTATGTCCGCCTTGACCCCCGCTCAATCACCCGGCGCCGCTCCAATGCGTTTTCTGTCGGTGGCGCGAGGCAGTATGTGCTGGTGAGCTCGCTAGACCACTTCACCCAGGTGACCAGGCAATGGTTCGCCGGCGCCTTCCAGGCGCCCACGGCGGCCCAGGAGGGCGCGTGGGAGTCGATCGCGCGCGGCGACAACACGCTGGTCGTCGCCCCCACGGGGTCGGGCAAGACGCTGGCGGCGTTCCTGTGGTCGCTCGACCGGCTCGCGGCGCGGGCGGCCGACCAGGCCCCGGGCGAGGGTGTGGCGAAGGGGCACAAGCCGGGCACCCGCGTGCTCTACGTGTCGCCGCTCAAGGCGCTGGCCGTCGACGTCGAGCGCAACCTGCGCGCGCCGCTGGCCGGGCTCAGGCAGACGGCGCGCCGGCTCGGGCTGCCCGTGCCGGAGATCTCGGTGGCCATCCGCTCCGGCGACACCCCGGCCGAGGAGCGCAGGCGGTTCGCCGCCAAGCCGTCCGACATCCTGATCACCACCCCCGAGTCGCTGTTCCTGCTGCTCACCAGCCAGGCGCGCGACGCGCTGCGCGACGTCGAGACGGTGATCGTCGACGAGGTGCACGCGGTCGCGGCCACCAAGCGCGGCGCCCATCTGGCGCTCAGCCTGGAGCGGCTCGACGCGCTGCTGGAGCGTCCGGCCCAGCGGGTGGGGCTGTCGGCGACCGTGCGGCCGGTGAGCGAGGTGGCGGCCTTCCTCGGCGGCACGCGTCCGGCGACGGTGGTGCAGCCGCCGTCCGACAAGCGCATCGAGATCGAGGTCATCGTCCCGGTCGAGGACATGACGGAGATGACGGAGATGGCGGGCGCGCCCGATCCGGAGCAGGTCGAGCCGTCGTCCGGGCGGTCGATCTGGCCCCATGTGGAGGACCGCCTGTTCGACCTGATCGAGTCCCACAGCTCGACGATCGTGTTCGCCAACTCCAGGCGCCTGGCCGAGCGGCTGTGCACCAGGCTCAACGAGCTGGCCTACACGCGGCGGCAGGGGCCGGAGGCGATCGACCTGTCGATCTGGGAGACACCGCCACAGGACCAGGAGACGCCGCCGTACGACCGGGAGCCCCCGCCGCCGCCCAGGCGCATGCCCGCCGAGACGATGGCGCAGGCGGGGGCGAGCAAGGGCGTGGTGACGGAGATCGTCCGGGCCCACCACGGCTCGGTGTCGAAGGAGGAGCGGGCCCAGATCGAGGAGGCGCTCAAGTCGGGGCGGCTGCCCGCCGTGGTCGCCACCTCCAGCCTGGAACTGGGCATCGACATGGGCGCGGTCGACCTGGTGGCGTGTGTGGAGGCCCCGCCGAGCGTGGCCAGCGGGCTGCAGCGCATCGGCCGGGCCGGCCACCAGGTGGGCGCGGTCTCCCGAGGCGTGATCTTCCCCAAGTACCGGGGCGACCTCGTCCAGACGGCCGTGGTGGCCGAGCGCATGCGCGGCGGGCAGATCGAGGAGTTGCGCTACCCGCGTAACCCGCTCGACGTGCTGGCCCAGCAGATCGTGGCCATGACCGCGCTCGACGAGTGGACCGTCGACGAGCTGGAGACCGTGGTCAAGCGGGCCGCCCCCTACGCCACCCTGCCGCGCAGCGCGCTGGAGGCGACGCTCGACATGCTGGCCGGCCGCTACCCGAGCGAGGAGTTCGCCGAGCTGCGGCCGCGCATCGTCTGGGACCGCGTCACCGGCACCCTCCAGGGGCGGCCCGGCGCGCAGCGGCTGGCCGTGACCAACGGCGGCACGATCCCCGACCGCGGCCTGTTCGGCGTGTTCCTCGTGGGCGAGAAGGCGTCCCGGGTGGGCGAGCTCGACGAGGAGATGGTCTACGAGTCGCGGGTGGGCGACGTGTTCGTGCTGGGCGCGACGTCGTGGCGGATCGAGGACATCACGGCCGACCGGGTGCTGGTCTCGCCCGCTCCCGGCCAGCCGGGGAAGCTGCCGTTCTGGCACGGCGACACGGCCGGGCGTCCCGCCGAGCTGGGTCGGGCGATCGGGCAGTTCCTGCGGGAGCAGGCCAAGCAGGGTTCCACCGACCGCATCAGGGAGGCGGGGCTCGACGAGTTCGCCGCCGGCAACCTGCTGGCCTACCTCGACGAGCAGCGCGAGGCCACCGGCTACGTGCCCGACGACCGTACTCTGCTGGTCGAGCGCTTCCACGACGAGCTGGGCGACTGGCGGGTGGTGATCCACTCCCCCTACGGCGCGCGGGTGCACGCGCCCTGGGCGCTGGCGATCAACCGGCGGCTGCGCGAGCGTTACGGCATCGACGTGCAGGCCGTGCACTCCGACGACGGCATCGTGCTGCGCATCCCCGACACGCTGGCCGAGCCGCCCACCGACGTGGCGGCGTTCGACGCCGAGGAGATCGAGCAGATCGTCACCGAGGAGCTGGGCGGGTCGGCGATGTTCGCCTCCCGGTTCAGGGAGTGCGCGGGGCGGGCGCTGCTGCTGCCGCGCCGCGTGCCGGGCCGGCGCAGCCCGCTGTGGCAGCAGCGCCAGCGGGCCGCCCATCTGCTGGGCGTGGCCTCCCAGTACGCCTCGTTCCCGATCGTGCTGGAGACGATGCGCGAGTGCCTCCAGGACGTGTTCGACGTGCCGGGGCTGGTCCAGCTCATGCGCGACATCGCGGCGCGCCGGATCCGGGTGGTGGAGGTCGAGACGTCGCAGGCCTCGCCGTTCGCCGCGTCGCTGCTGTTCCACTACGTCGGCGCGTTCATGTACGAGGGCGACGCGCCGCTGGCCGAGCGCCGCGCGCAGGCCCTGGCGCTGGACACCACGCTGCTGGCCGAGCTGCTCGGCCAGGCCGACCTGCGCGAGTTGCTCGACCCCGACGTGATCGTGAGCAGTGAACGCGAGCTGGCCCGGCTCGACCGGCCGCTGCGCGACGCCGAAGACCTGGCCGACCTGCTGCGTTCGCACGGGCCGCTGCTGACGCCCGACGTCAGCGTGCGCGGCGGCGACCCGTCCTGGCTGGAGGAGCTCGAACGCGCGCGCCGGGCCATCCGCGTGCGCATCGCGGGCGAGGAGCAATGGGCGGCCGTCGAGGACGCCGCCCGGCTGCGCGACGCGCTCGGCGTGCCGCTGCCCGTGGGGGTGCCGCACGTGTTCCTGGAACCGCTGCCCGACCCTCTGGCCGACCTGGTGGCCCGGCACGCCCGCACTCGCGGCCCCTTCCACGCCGGCACCGCCGCCGCCAGGTTCGGGCTGGGCGCGGCCGTGGTCACCGACGCGCTGCGCCGGCTGGCCGCCTCGGGGCGCGTCGTGAACGGGGAGTTCCGGCCGGGCGGCCGGGGCGAGGAGTGGTGCGACGCCGGGGTGCTGCGGATGTTGCGCCGCAGGTCGCTGGCCCGGCTGCGCAAGGAGGTCGAGCCGGTCGCGCCCGAGACGCTGGCCCGCTTCCTGCCCGCCTGGCACGGCATCACCGGTTCGGGCACGTCGTCGTCCGACGGCTCGCGTGCCGGGGCGGCCCGGGCCATGGACGCGCTGGTGCGGTCCGTCGAGCAGTTGCAGGGGGCCGCGGTGCCGGCGTCGGCCCTGGAGACGCTGGTGCTGCCCTCGCGGGTGCCCGGCTACCATCCGGCGCTGCTCGACGAGCTGACCTCGTCGGGCGAGGTGATGTGGGTGGGGCAGGGGTCGTTGCCCGGGGGCGACGGATGGGTGTCGCTCTACTTCGCCGACACCGCGCCGCTGCTGCTGCCCGAGCCGGCCGACATCACGATGACGCCGCTGCACGAGCGCGTGCTCGACCTGCTGCGCGGCGGGGGCGCGCTGTTCTTCCGGGGCATCTCCGACCAGCTCGGGGCCCAGGGCGGAGCACTCGACGACGCGACGCTGGTCTCCGCGTTGTGGGATCTGGTGTGGTCGGGCCGGGTCTCCGGCGACACGCTCGCGCCGCTGCGGGCCACGCTGGGCACCGGGCGTCCCGCGCACCGGCCCGCCACGACGCGGCGGCGCCGGGCCGTGCTGCCGTCGAGAAGCGGGCCGCCGACCGTGGCCGGGCGGTGGTGGCTGCTGCCCGGTCCCGCCGACGACGCGACGCAGCGGGCGCACGCGCAGGCCGAGGTGCTGCTCGAACGGCACGGCGTGGTGACGCGCGGGGCGGTGACCTCCGAACGGCTGCCCGGCGGGTTCACGCCCGTCTACCAGGTGCTTCGTGCCTATGAGGAGAGCGGGCGGTGCCGCCGGGGGTACTTCGTCGAAGGGCTGGGGGGTGCGCAGTTCGCGCTGGCGGGCGCGGTCGACCGTATGCGTGCCATGGCTCCGAGCGTCGCACCGACCGGGGGTGCGCCGGACGAGGGCTTCGGTTCTCCGCCGGAGGTCCCCGCCTGGGAGACCGGCCAGCCCGGCGGCGGCGTGTCCGGCAGCGGCGGGTTCGGCGGCGGAGGGTTCGGCGGCGGGGAGGGCGGCCGGAGCTCGCGGGCCGGTGGCGGCGGATTCGACCAGGGCGGAGAGGCCGGAATGCTCGGTCAGCGCGGCCGGGGAGCGTCCGGGCGGCGGGCCGTGGTGCTGGCCGCGGCCGACCCGGCCAGCCCGTACGGTGCCGCGCTGCCCTGGCCGCAACGTCCCGGCGACGTCGGACACAAGCCGGGCAGGAAGGCGGGCGCGCTGGTCGTGCTCGTGGACGGCCACCTCGTCCTCTACGTGGAGCGGGGCGGCAAGACGTTGTTGTCGTTCGCCGACGACGAGCGGCTGCAACCGGCGGTCGACGCGCTGGCGCTGGCCGTGCGCGACGGGGCGCTCGGGAAGCTGACGGTGGAGCGGGCCGACGGCGCGTCCATCGTGGAATCGCCGCTGGCGGCTGCCCTGGAGGCGGCCGGGTTCCATCCGACCCCGCGGGGCCTGCGCCTACGCGCCTGACCAGTCGGCGGTGATTGATCGGCTGTCCACGGATTTGTATACGATGGGCGGCCATATGGCTGATGTGATGCGGGGCGCCGCCCGTACGACGCTGCTGGGCGAGGTCACCGAGGAGTTGCGTCGTCGCATACTGTCCGGCGAGCTGGCCCAGGGGGAACGGCTGGTCGAGGATCGGCTGGCTGCGCTGCTCGGCGTGTCGCGCAACCCCGTGCGCGAGTCCATCCGGGTGCTGGCGGCCGAGGGGTTCGTCGAGGTGGTCCCGCGGGTCGGCGCGAGGGTCGCGCGGCTGACGGCCGAGGAGGGCGAGGAGCTCTTCGACGTGCGCATGGCGGTCGAGGGCCTGGCCGCCCGGCTGGCGGCGCGCAAACGCGGGCCCGAGGCCGTCGCGCGGCTGCGCCGTGTGCTCGACGCGGCCAGGGAGGCCGTGGACGCCGGACGACCGGCGGAGGTGGCCGAGCTCAACACCGCCTTCCACCTGGCTGTGGGCGAGGCGGCGGGCAACTCCTACCTCAATCTGATGATGAGGCCCATGGTGCTGCGGGCGCAGTGGGTCTTCAGCCAGACCGCCGCCGCCCGGGGGCCGCACTCCTGGACGGAGCACCTGAGCCTGTGCGAGGCCATCGCGGCGGGCGACGAGGACGAGGCCCAGGCCAGGGCGGTCGCGCACGTCGCCGCCGCCCGCCGGTCGTTCCTCGCGGCCGTGACCCGTACGGCGAACCACCCGGACGACGCGGACCACCCGGACGGCGCAGACAACCGGAACGACACCGACCACCCGAACGACGCGGACCACCCGGACGCACAGGCGGCAACCGGCACCCCGCGGCGGGGGTGAGATGCGGGGATTGTATACAGTCTCCTGAACCGTCCCCCGGAGGAGAGACCGTTGTTCACCACCAGGCCCGAGCTGACGGGCGACTTCGGCATGGTCGCCAGCACCCACTGGCTGGCCTCGGCGGCCGGGATGGGCGTGCTGGAGCGCGGCGGCAACGCCTTCGACGCGGCGGTGACCGCCGGGTTCGTGCTCCAGGTCGCCGAACCGCACCTGAACGGCCCCGGCGGCGAGGTGCCCATCCTGCTGTGGAGCGAGGAGGAGCAGAAGGTGTCGGCGGTGTGCGGCCAGGGCGTGGCCCCCGCCGCCGCGACCGTCGAGCGCTTCGCCGCGATGGGGCTGGACGTCGTCCCCGGCACGGGTCTACTGGCGGCGACGGTGCCGGGCGCGTTCGGCGGCTGGATGCTGCTGCTGGAGCGCTGGGGCACCTGGTCGCTGGCCGAGGTGCTGGCCCCGGCGATCCACTACGCCGAGCATGGCGTGCCGGTGCTCGACCGGATCGCCGCCACGATCGGGACGGTCGAGGAGCTGTTCAGACGCGACTGGCCCACGTCGGCGGCCACCTGGCTGCCGGACGGCCAAGTCCCGGCGCCCGGTTCGAAACTGGCCAACCCGGTGCTCGCGGCGACCTACCGCAGGCTGGTCGCCGAGGCCGAGGCCGCGTCGGCCACCCGCGAAGGTCAGCTCGCCGCCGCCAGACATGCCTGGTACGAGGGTTTCGTCGCCGAGGCCGTCGCCGGTTTCAGCACCGGCACCGCCTGGCGGGACAGCTCGGGCGAGGTCCACGGCGGCCTGCTCACCGGGGACGACCTCGCCCGCTGGTCCGCCACGGTCGAGGAGCCGGTGAGCTTCGACTACCGCGGGCACACCGTGTACAAGACGGGACCTTGGGGGCAGGGGCCGGTCTTCCTGCAGCAGCTCGCCCTGCTGTCCGGGTTCGACCTCGACGCCGTCGACTTCCTGGGCGCCGACTACGTGCACCTGGTGACCGAGGCGGCCAAGCTCGCCTTCGCCGACCGCGAAGGCTGGTACGGCGACACGGACGTGCCCCTGACCGACCTGCTGAGCACGGCGTACAACGAGGAGCGGCGGCGGCTGATCGGGGCCGAGGCCAGTCTGGAACTGCGGCCGGGCGCGCCCGGCGGCCGGGAGCCGCGGCTGCCGCTCCTCCCGCCCGGCACGGCGGCCGTCTCCCCCGCGACCTCCGCGCCCGTTCGTCCGGGGATCGGCGAGCCGACGGTCGCCCGCCACGACGCACCGCCGACCGGCCGCCCGCGCACTATGACCGGCGCCGGCGAGCAGACGGTGACGCCGGACGGCGCGGTGCGGGGCGACACCTGTCACGTGGACGTCGTGGACCGGTTCGGGAACATGGTCTCGGCCACGCCCAGCGGCGGTTGGTTGCAGAGCTCCCCCACGATCCCCGAGCTGGGTTTCTGTCTGGGCACCAGGGCGCAGATGTTCTGGTTGCAGGAGGGGCTGCCCGCCTCGCTGCGGCCCGGCGCGCGCCCGCGCACCACGCTCTCGCCGTCGTTCGCCACCCGGGACGGGAGACCGTGGCTGGCGTTCGGCACCCCGGGCGGCGACCAGCAGGACCAGTGGAGCGTCAACTTCTTCCTGGCCGTCGTGCACGGGCGGTTGAACCTCCAGGAGGCGATCGAGGCGCCCATGTTCCACTCCGCGCACTTTCCCAGCTCGTTCTTCCCGCGTGGCTCGCGTCCCGGGGTGTTGCACGTCGAGGAGCGGCTCGACCCGGGGGTGGTGGCCGAGCTGCGGCGGCGGGGGCACGAGGTCGAGGTCGAGGGTCCGTGGTCGCTCGGCAGGCTGAGCGCGGTGGCCCGCGACGGCGCCTTCCTGCGGGCCGCCGCCAACCCCCGCGGCGCCCAGGGCTACGCAGCAGGCCGATGACCAACCACGCCCTCGCACCCCACTCTCCACCGACACCCACCGACCGCGCGTCCCGGCTGACGGCGAGGACGACCACCGACCGCACGCCCCGACCAGAGGCAGGGACGCCCCCACCACCGACCCACACCCGCCGACCGGAGGCGAGAACCACCACCGACCGCGCGTCCCGATTGGGGGTGGGGTGGTGACGGTTGGTGAGCTTGGATTTCTGGGTGGGGCCGGGGTGCTGGCGGGGGTGGTCAACGCTCTGGCCGGGGGCGGCACGCTGATCTCCTTCCCGGCGCTGGTGGCGTTCGGCTACCCGGGCGTCACGGCGTCGGTGACCAATGCGGTGGCTCTGTGGCCCGGCTACCTGGGCGGTGTCGTCGGCTACCGTGCCGAGCTGCGCGGGCAGCGGCGCAGGGTGACGGCGCTGTCGGCCGCCACCGTGGCGGGCGCCGTGGCGGGCTGTTCGCTGCTGCTGCTCACGCCGGGCCGGCTGTTCGACTCGCTGGTGCCGTGGCTGGTGACCTTCGCCAGCCTCGCGCTGCTGGCCCAGCCGTGGCTCAAGGACCGCTTCGGCGGCGCGGCCGGGCAGCCTCCGAGCAGGCTGGTGTACGCCGGGGTGTTCCTGGGCGGCTGCTACGGCGCCTACTTCAACGGCGGGATGGGCGTGCTGCTGCTGGCCGTGCTCGGCATGTTCCTGCACGACGACCTGCACCGGGTCAACGCCGTACGGGCCGCGTTGTCGCTGGTCGTCAGTACGGTGTCGGTAGTGGCGTTCGCGCTGTTCGGCCCGGTGGAGTGGCAGGCCGTGGCGGTGGTGGCGCCGGCCAGCCTGGCGGGTGGCTTCCTCGGCACCCGCGTGGCCCGGCTCATGCCGCCGAACGTGCTGCGCGGCGTCGTCGTGACCTTCGGCCTCGGCGTTGCGGCGGTGCTCGCGCTGCGTTGAAACTGCGCTGTAGCTGCGTTGAACGGGCGGGTCAGGCGACGGTGGCCTCGATCAGATCGTCCACCACGTCGGTCAGGTCGTTGCCCCGGGCGTGCACGCGCCGCCCCGGAGCCCTTGCTCAGCAGCCGTTCCAGACCCTCTTCGATGAAGGTCAGGTCGCCGGCCTCGGCCAGCGCGGCGCTCACGTGACCGAACAGGCGGCGGGCCATCACCGTGGCGGGCACGAGCGTTCCGTGCCGCACGTCGAGGCTGTCGCCGACCAGGCCGTCCCGGGCCGCCCGCCAGTAGGCGGCCCGCAGCACCTCCGACGGGATCGGCAGCCCGCGGTCGCCGCGCGCCACCTCCCGCAACGCGGTCACGACCAGGGCCCGGATCAGGCCGATGATCGTCAGGCTGTCGCTCACGTCGAGCGGCACGTCGGCCACCCTGATCTCGACCGTCGGCAGCCTCGGCGACGGACGGGTGTCCCAGAAGACCGTCTTGGGGTCCATCAGCGCGCCCGACTCCGACAGCGCCCGCAGCGCCAGCTCGTAGTCGCCGAACGTCGGGAAGAACGGCGGCGCCCCGGACACCGGCCACCGCCCCCAGCTGATCACCCGCCAGGACGCGTAGCCGGTGTCGCGGCCCACGAAGAACGGCGAGTTGGCGGCCAGCGCGATCAGCGTCGGCAGCCAGGGTCTGAGATGGTTGCCGACGTAGACGGCGATCTCCTCGTCCGGTACGTCGACGTGCACGTGCAGCGCGCAGATGCTGATCTCGTCCTGCAACGCCCGGTAGAGCTCCTTGCCCTGCTGATAGCGGTGGTCGTCGGTGAGCGGCGGCGGCATGACGTTGCCGAGCACCGGGATGCCGCTGGCCACGACCGCCAGGCCGCACGACCGGGCCGCCTCGGCCACCTCCTTCCGTGCTGCCCGTAGCTGGGAGCCCAGCTCACTGAGGTCGGCGGAGGGCGGCGTACGGGCCTCCACCTGGAAACGGGTGATCTCGTGGGCCACGTCGAGCATGTCCGTCGCGGCGGCCAGGACTTCGGCCGCCCGGGGGGACACGTGGCGGGTGCGGGGATCGACGACGAGGTATTCCTCTTCGATCCCGATCAACGGAACCATGCACACCTCGCTGGGGAGTCCGAAGAGCCTCCGCCACAGGTTGTGCCCGTACCGCTGCCGGGGGAAAACCTGGCTAGAAGGGGGCAGGACCGTACAGGGCGGCGGGGGCGCCGGTGGACATGGCCCAGTAGCGGTCGCCGTACGACCAGTGCCACCACTCGGTCGGGTAGTTGACCAGGCCCACGGGCTCCAGGGCGGCGGCCAGGATCTTGCGGTGGGCGCGGGCCTCGGCGGGGATGCCGGCGGCGGCCGTGTAGCAGGCGCCGCCGCTCTCCTCGGGGTTGTCGTTGACCTGGGTGCCCATGTCGTACTCGGTGCCGTCGGGGGCGCACAGGGTCAGGTCGACGGCGGCGCCGGCGGTGTGGGGGGCGACCTCGACGGGCGACACATAACGACTCGCCGCGACATAGGACTCGGCGGGCGTCATATCGGGGTAAGTGGTCAGGAGTTCGGCGCGGTAGCCCTCGAAGATGCGCCGCTGGGTGGCGATGGGCCGGTATCCCTCGACGATCAGCAGGTGGAAGCCGTCGGGCAACGAGCTCTCGGCCTGCTCCAGCCGGTCGAGCAGCCCCGCGCGCAGGTGCGCGTACGCGCCGTCGTCGTCGGCCATCCGCGTGTCGACCCGCAACCGCCCGCGTACGTCGGCCAGCGGCTCACCGCACTCCCGGACGGGGATCGCCGAGACGCGCGGATCGGAGATGAGGACTACGTCGGTGTCGAGCTGCCACATGGGCAGAAATTCTCACACAGTGTCGGAGAAAACCTGCTCCCGGGCCTGCTCCAGGGCCGCGACCATGGCCCCGCGCAGCACCGCGTTGCCGGTCACCTTGGTGGTCACCACGGTCGGCTGGCTCGGGCACACGCGGGCCACGGCCTCCTCCACCTTGGCGGCCAGCCGCTCGCCGCCGGCCCGGCCGACGTCGCCGCTGAGCACGATCAGCCCGGGGTCGAGCACGACGGCCACGGCCGCCGCGCCCACGGCCAGGCGGCCCGCCACCTCGTCCAGGTAGTCCTCGTCGCCGTTGCGGACCAGGTCGGGCACGGTGTAGCCGATCACGCCGTGCTCGCCGGCCAGGCCGCGCAGGGCGTCGTGGCCCACCAGGCGCTGGAACGAGCCCGACTGCGGCTGCGAGACGTCGGCCGGCAGCGGCTCGCCCGGCACCGGCAACCAGCCGATCTCGCCCGCGCCGCCGGTGATGCCGCGGTGCAGCCGGCCGCCGAGCATGACGCCGAGGCCCTGGCCGACGCCGGCCCAGATGACCACGAAGTCGTCGTGGCCGACGGCGGCGCCGTAGCGGCTCTCGGCCAGGGCGACCAGGTTGACGTCGTTCTCTATCGTCACCGAGACCCCGAGGGTCTGGCGCAGGCTGGCCAGCACGCCGACGTGCCAGTCGGGCAGGTCGTAGGACCAGCGCACGTCGCCGCTGCGGGGATCGACGACGCCCCGGGTGCCGATGACGAAGGAGCGGAGCTGGGAGAGCTCGACGCTGGCCGTGGCGCAGGCCCGCTGCACGGCCGAGTGGACCGCCTTGACCGGGTCGCGGGCGTCGGACGGGTTGACCGTCACCTCGACAACGATTTTACCTGTGATGTCCGCCACACCGACAGTGAGGCTGTCGGGCAGCACCTCCAGCCCGGCGACGTACGCGCTCGACGGAACCACGGCGTACAGGGCGGCGTGCGGCCCCCGGCCGCCGGCACGCTCGCCCGCAACCTCCACCAGCCCCCGCTCTTCGAGGCGAGCAAGCAGCTGACCTGCGGTTACCTTGGATAGCCCCGTTCGCTCCCCCAGTTCGGCGCGGGTCAGCGGACCGTCCGCGAGGAGGAGTTCAAGTGCCGAGCGGTCGTTCAACCTGCGCAGCAGCCGGGGGATCCCCGGGCTTCGACTCATTACCGCACCCCTCTCGTCACGAATGGCTAACGAGCGTTTCTTTTAAGAAAGTTTCTTGTTAGTTTAACAGCGTCGTTCGGCATTTGACGATCAGCCTGGTGCGGACCGTAGGCCAGCACCCGGGAAGGGAGAACCCTGTGAGGATCGCGAAGATCACAGCCACTACGGTCACCACGGCCGCCCTGGCCCTGGGCCTGGCCGCCTGTGGGTCAAGCGAGGAGCCGAAGCCGTCGTCCAGCGCGGCCGCCCCCGCTTCCAGTGGCCCGAAGTTCGCGGGCAAGACGCTCAGCGTGTGGCGTCTGGGCGACAGCAACCCTGCCGCCGCCAAGTACATGGAAGAGCTCAACGCCGAGTTCAAGACGCAGACCGGCGCCGAGGTCAAGCTTGAGTGGATCCCGTGGCCGCAGGTGGCGGACAAGTTCGCCGCCGCCGCGACCGGCACCGGCCCGGACGTGACCGAGATCGGCAACGACCAGGTCCCGATGTGGCAGAGCCAGGACGCGCTCACCCCCATCACCGACATCGCGCGTGAGGGCGACCGGGCCCAGATCCCCGAGAACCTCTACGGCTACGAGACGGTCGACGGCGAGATCTACGGCATCCCGTGGGGCGCCGGCGCCCGCGCGGTGCTCTACCGCAAGGACTGGTTCGCCGACCTGAAGATCGAGGTTCCCAAGACCTGGGACGAGCTCGTCGCCGCGGCCAAGAAGATCCAGAAGGAGAAGGGCGCCGGCGTCGACGGCTTCGCCTTCAACGGCGGCTCCGACGCCAACCACCTGCTGGCCGCGTTCGCCTGGTCCGAGGGCGGCGAGTTCGCCGTCAAGGAGGGCGACAAGTGGGTCGGCAAGCTGACCGACCCCGGCTTCCAGAAGGGCTTCGAGACCTACACCGGTCTGGTCACCGGCGGCCTGTCCGGCAAGGCGAACCTGACGCTGAACACCGTCGACATCCGCAAGCGCTTCGCCAACAACAAGGTGGCGATGTACCTCACCGCCGGCTGGGACCTGCCCGGCATCGAGGAGGACTCGAAGGGCAAGCTGAAGGGCGACAAGCTCGGCTTCTTCCCGCTGCCCGCCAAGACCGGCGGCCTGGCTCCGTCCTTCTTCGGCGGCAACGACATCGCGCTGTGGGGCGGCACCAAGGAGGCCGACCTCGGCAAGGAGTACATCAAGCTCGCCACCAGCAAGACCTGGGCCGACCGCTACGCCAAGGAAGGCGGCCTGCTGCCGGTCTACCCCGACACCCTGGCGGCGCTGAACGAGGACCCGGCCCAGGGCCCGTTCGCTCAGGCCTTCGCCAAGGCCAAGGCGTTCCCGGCCGACCCGAACTGGGCCGAGGCCGACGCCACCAAGGCCGTGCTGCAGAACGCGGCGCGCGCCGTCATCGAGGGCAAGAAGGACACCACCACGGCTCTCGCTGACGCCAACAAGGAACTCGAAGAGATCCTGAACCAGTAACGATGGCGAACACGACTACGGTCACCCGGGGCAGGGGCTCGTCCCCCGCCCCGGGGCGCCGCCGTAAGAAGGGCGGCGGGCCCGTCAAGGCCACCGGGATGCCCACATGGAGCATCCCGTACGTGCTGCTCATCCCCGGTCTGCTGGTCATCGCGGGTCTGCTGCTCTACCCGATGTTCCAGCTCGGCGTGATGGCCTTCCAGAAGGTCGGGCTCGCGCAGATCAGGGGGAGCAAGCCGGCCGAATGGGTGGGCCTGGACAACTTCAACAAGGTCCTCTCCAACGACATCTTCTGGTCGGCTCTGCGCAACACCGTGGTGTTCGCCTTCGTCGCCGTCAGCCTCACCCTGATCGTGGGTACCGCGGTCGGCGTGCTGCTGAACAAGCTCGGCAAGAAGATGTCCCTGTTCGTGGTCATCGGGTGCATGTTCGCCTGGGCCGTGCCGCCGGTCGCGCAGGGCGTCATCTGGCGCTCGCTCTTCGACGCCGAGTCCGGCATCGTGAACTGGCTGCTCAACCTGCTGCCCGACTGGCTGGCCGCGCCACCCGCCGGCCAGCAGGACTGGACGGGCACCCCCTGGCTCAACGACACCTTCCCGCTCTACGTCGCGCTGATCGTGTGCGTGGTGTGGGCCGGGTTCCCGTTCATCGCGGTCTCGGTGCTGGCGGGTCTCAAGGGCATCCCGTCCGAGCTGTACGAGGCGGCCAAGGTCGACGGCTCGGGGGCGTGGCGGACGTTCAGGAAGATCACCCTGCCGCTGCTCAAGCCGGTCTTCGCCGTCCTGACGATCCTGTCGATCATCTGGGACTTCAAGGTCTTCAGCCAGCTCTACGTGCTGATGAACGGCCCGACCAACCGCGACGGTTTCAACCTGTCGATGTACGCGGTCGCGGAGGCGTTCAAGCCCCCGCAGAAGCTGGGCACGGGCGCGGCGATCTCCATCGTGCTGACGATCATCCTGCTCATCATCACCGTCGCGTACGTCCGGCAGATCGTGAAGCAGGAGGAGATGTGAACGCGCTGGCCCGCAAGAAGCTCGGGAAGATCCTCCTGAACACGGCCGGTGTGCTGGTCTTCCTCTACGCGGTCTTCCCCGTCTACTGGATGGTCTCCACCGGCTTCAAGGAGAACGACCAGATCTTCACGACGGAGTTCATCCCGTTCCCGACGCACTTCACCTTCGACCACTTCGCGCGGGTGCTGACCGAGGGCGTGGCGAACAACTCCATCTGGCTCTACATGCGCAACAGCGCGATCGTGGCGCTCGGCACCGTGCTCATCGGCTCGGTCTTCGCGCTGCTGTCGGCCACGGCCATCGCCCGCTTCCGCTTCAAGGGGCGTGGCACGTTCCTGGTCATCCTGCTGATCGTGCAGATGTTGCCGGCCGAGGGCCTGCTCATCCCGCTGTACATGATGGTCAAGCGGGTCGGCCTCGGTGACCAGCTCCTCGGGCTGATCATCACCCAGGTCGCGCTGACGCTGCCGTTCGGCATCTGGATGTTGCGCACGTTCGTGGCCGCGGTGCCGCGGACGCTGGAGGAGGCGGCCTGGATCGACGGCGCGAGCCGCCTGACCACGTTCTGGAAGGTGCTGTTCCCGCTGGTCGCGCCGGGGTTGGTGGCCACGAGCATCTTCTCGTTCATCACCGCCTGGAACGATCTGGTGTTCGCCCTCTACCTGATGTCGGGTTCCGAGGGTTACACGATGCCGGTCGCCCTGCAGTACTTCTTCGGCCAGAAGGGCGTCGACTGGGGCGCGATCATGGCCGGTTCCACCCTGATGACCCTTCCGGTGGTCGTCTTCTTCCTGCTGGTACAACGCCGCATGGTCGCCGGTCTCACCGCCGGGGCCGTGAAGGGGTAACAGGCACTGATCCTCGTACGGCTCGGACTGGTCCGGGCCGTACCCGATCGTGCCGTCATTCAAGTGATGAGGAGCCATGAGTCAGAGTGATCGGGGGCTGCGTCGCCTCGCGGCCGGCACGCTGCTCGTCGCCTTCCAGGGCACCACGGCGCCCGACTGGGTGCTGCGTGAGCTGGACAACGGCCTGGGCGGCGTGACGCTCTTCGGGTTCAACGTCGCCGGGCCCGACCAGGTCAGGTCGCTCACCACGACGTTGCGCGCCTCGGCCGAGCCCGTCATCTCGCTCGACGAGGAGGGCGGGGACGTCACCAGGCTGGCCTACCACGTCGGCAGCCCGTACCCGGGGAACGCGGCGCTGGGGGCGGTCGACGACGTGGACCTGACCTGCCGGGTCTACGCGGCGATCGGGTCGGAGCTGGCCGCGTGCGGCATCAACCTGGACCTCGCGCCGAGCGCGGACGTCAACACCGAGGCCGACAACCCGGTGATCGGGACCAGGTCCTTCGGCGCCGACCCGGCGCTGGTGGCCAGGCACACGGTCGCGGCGGTCAACGGGCTGCAGTCGGTGAACGTGGCCGCCTGCGTCAAGCACTTCCCCGGCCACGGCGCCACCCGGGTGGACTCCCACCTGGCCGTGCCCGTCGTGGACGTCGGCCTGGACGTGCTGCGCGCCCGCGAGCTCGCGCCGTTCCGGGCGGCCATCGAGGCCGGCGCCAAGACCGTGATGACCGCCCACGTGGCGGTTCCGGTGGTGACCGGGGACACTCCGGCCACCCTGTCACCCGCCGCTCTGACCGGGCTCCTCAGGGGCGAGCTCGGCTACGACGGCGTGGTGATCACGGACGCGCTGGACATGCACGCGATCACCAAGAGCGTCGGCCTGGCCAACGGCGCCGTGCTCACGCTCGCGGCCGGGGCGGACCTGATCTGCCTCGGCCCGATCCCCGGCGAGGACGACGTCCAGCGGGTCATCGGGGAGATCGTGGCCGCGGTGACCGAGGGCCGCCTGCCGGCCGCCAGGCTGGAGGAGGCGGCCGACCGCGTGGGGGCGCTGCGGGCCTGGTTCGGCACGCCCGAGGTGATCGCGGCCGAGCAGAACGGGGTCGGCCTGCACGCCGCCCGCCGCGCCGTGCAGCTGACCGGCGAGACGGAACCCCTGGTGGAACCCCTGGTGATCGAGGTGGACACCCCGCCCACGATCGCCGTGGGGAACGTGCCATGGGGTGTGGGCCCATGGCTGCCGGACGCCGAGATCGTCCGCGTCGAGCCCGCGGCCGCCGACGTCCCCGCCCTGCTGGCCAAGGCCGCGAACCGGTCACTGGTCATCGTGGTGAAGGACGCCCACCGCTACCAGGCGAGCCAGGAACTGGTCTCCGCTCTGGTGGCGGCCCGCCAGGACACGACGGTGATCGAGATGGGCCTGCCCGTCTGGCGGCCCGACAGCGCCGCCTACATCGCCACGTACGGGGCGGCCAGGGCCAACGCCCAGGCCGCCGTGGAACTGATCACCGCCTGAGACGGGCGGCCACGGCCCGCCGGATCAGGGCGCGAGGAGCTCCTCGCGCGCCTGGTCCAGGGCGGCCAGCACCGCGCCGCGCAACACCGGGTTGGCGTGGGCGACCGCCGTGGTGACCACCTGCGGCCGCACCGGGCAGATCCGCGCCACGGCCTCCTCCACCCTGGAGGTCAGCGCGGATCCCCCGGCGTGGCCCACCTCCCCGGCCAGCACGACCAGCCCCGGGTCGAGGATCACGCAGACCGCCGCCACGCCCAGCGCCAGCCGGTGGGCGATCTCGTCGAGCATCGGCTCACCGCGGGACCCGGCCGCCACCGCGACCTCGACGCACTCGCCGGCGCTCTCGGCCGCGAAACCGTAGCCACGGGCCAGCTCGGCCACCGCCTCGGCGCTCACCAGCGACTGCAGACCGCCCGCCAGCGACGGCAGGCGACCCGGCTTGGTGCGGATGTCCTCCGGCAGCGGCACGCCGGGCACCGGCAGGTAGCCGATCTCCCCCGCGCTGCCCGAACGCCCCCGGTGGAGCTTGCCGCCCAGCATGACCGCCATGCCGAGGCCCCGGCTCGCCCACACCAGCACGAAGTCGTCGACGCCCTTGGCTGCGCCGTCGGCGTACTCGGCGATGGCGGCCAGGTTCACGTCGTTCTCGATCGTCACCTCGCGCCGCAGGTCGCCGGCGAGCGCCTCGTGGATGCCCTCGTGCCAGCCCGGCAGGTCGAAGGAGAAGCGCACGTCGCCGCTGCGCGGATCGACCACGCCCGGGGTGCCGATCACCACGCCGCGCAGCTTGGCCAGGCTGACCTTGGCGCTGCGGCACGCCTTGACGATCGCGCCGTGCACGGCGGCCACCGGGTCGTCGTGGCCGCCGGGATCGACGGTGACCTCGGCGATCGTGCGGCCGTGGATGTCGGCGACGGCGGTGGAGATGAGCTCGGGCCCGACCTCCAGACCGGCCACGTACGCGCTGGAGGGGATGACCGAGTAGAGCGCCGCGTTCGGCCCCCTGCCGCCCGCCTGCGCGCCCACCACCTCGACCAGGCCGCGCTCCTCCAGCCGCGCGAGCGTCTGGGAGGCGGTGACCTTGGACAGACCGGTCAGGTCGCCGATCTGCCCCCTCGTCATGGGGCCGGTGGCCAGCAACAGCTCCAGTGCGGCCCGATCGTTGATCTCCCGGAGAAGTCTGGGCACACCAGGACGACGCTCCACGCTGATTCCCACCGTCAATTCGAAAAGGTTGTTGGAAGTTTAGCGCCCCAGCTCTTGCATATCATCGGAGCCGAACACGAGGATGCCTCATGACCATCCCCCGCGGCCCGGCGATCATGCTCGCGCTCGGCCTCGTGCTGCTGCTGGACGTGTTGAGAGTCTTCCTCCCGTCGTTGATCACCCTGTTCGGCCGGGCGGGCGAGACGCCGCCGGAGCTGATGGGTCTCTACGCCGCCGCCTGGTTCATCCTGCCTTTCCTGGCGCTGTTAGCCAAGCCGCGCCACGCTCTGCTCGGCGGCGCCGCGGCGCTGGTCCTCGCCAGGATCCTGCTGCAGGCGGGCGTGAGCCAGCTCTATGTCGCCTCGGCCGGCGTCACCGCGGGCCTGGTCTTCCTGTACGGCTGCACCCACGCCGTCCCGCGCCGGGCGGTGCCCGTCGGCGTCATGGGCGGCCTGAGCCTGTCGCTGATCGTCCATCTGCTGCTGGACGGCGTGGATCTGGTCTGGCGTGACGGCCTGGTCCCGTGGCTGGCGGTGCTCTCGGTCTGCGCCGCCTTCCTGAGCCTCCTCCGCCCGCCGGCCGCCGAGGTGGACCGCGCGCCCACGCTGACGTGGTTCCTGCTCGGCCCGGCGATGTTGCTGACCGGCGTGGCCGCCACGGGCTGGGCCAAACCCGAGCAGAGCCCTACCGACCTGTGGGTGGTGCTGGCGGGCACCGGCCTGCTCGCCGTCGTCCTGGTCATGGTCGTGGTGCAGGCCGCCCACCCGCCGCTGTCGCCGGTCTTCGACGTCATCCTCGGGGTTCTGCTGGTGGCCTCCGCGGCGGCGCTCGCCCTGTCGGCGTCCTACGTCACCGTGCTGCTGATCGGCTGGCTCGGCCCCCTGCTCGCCGGGACCGCGAGGCCGGACCGCCCCGCCGGACGACGTCCGGGAGTGGCCGTGCTCGGCGGCGGGCTGGTCTTCTTCGTCGGGCTGTTCGTCTACTACGCGGCCTACGACATGAACCTCGGCTTCCCCAACGGCCTGGTCCTCGTGGCGGTGGCGGTGCTGGTGGCCGCCCTCAGCGTGGTCACGGCCCTGGTCCGGCACTCGCCGCGGCCGGGCGCGCCGGTCCGCATCGGCTGGTTGCCGGTGCCCGTCGCCGTCCTGCTGGTGGGGCTCCTGACGCTCGGGGCGCCGTCCGCGCCGCCCGTACGGGCCAAGCAGGGCGACACCTTCACCCTGATCGCCTACAACATCCGCATGGGCTACGGACTGGACGGCCGCCTGTCGCTCGACAAGATCGCGGCGTGGGCCGCCGCCCAGAAGCCCGACGTCGTGCTGCTCAGCGAGGTGGACCGCGGCTGGCTGCTCAACGGCGGCCACGACGACCTGGCCAGGATCGCCCGCGGCCTCGGCATGCGCTACCACTTCGCGCCCGCCGCCGACCAGGTGTGGGGCGACGCGCTGCTCACCAACCTCCCGGTCAAGCAGGTGCACTCCCACCCTCTGGGCGCCCACGACTACCCCACGGGCGCGCAGGCCCAGACGGTCGTCCTGGAGGTGGGAGGCAAGGAGGTGGGCATCGTCAACACCCATCTGCAGGCCCCCGAGGGCCAGGCGCCCGAGGTCGCCGCGATCGCCCGCGCCCTGGCCGCCGGCCGGGACGCCGACGAGGCCGGGCACCGCGCCGCCGGAGCCGGGGAGCAGGTGAGGCGGCCGGTGATCCTGGCGGGCGACCTCAACACCCGGCCCACCGATCCGGCCATGGAGGTGCTGAAGGCGGCCGGGCTGAGCGACCCGCTGACCGCGTTCGGGGACCCGCCGACCTCGCCCGCCGACGCCCCCAAGGAGCGCATCGACCACGTGCTGCTCACCGAGGGGTTGACCGCGATTTCTGCGCAGGCGCCGCGGTTGCCGTATTCGGATCACCTGCCCGTTCTGACGACCTTGCGCCTAACCAGTGTTGACCAGGAGGGATAATCGAGAACATGCGCCTTTCCGCTCGTGTCGACTACGCCCTCCGTGCCGCCGCTGAACTCGCCGCAGCCGGCGCGGGTCCGACTACCGTGGGTGAGCTCGCCAAGGAACAGGACATGCCTCCCAAATACCTGGAGAACATCCTGCTCCAGATGCGCCGCGCCGGCCTCGTGCGCGGCCAGCGGGGTCCCGAGGGCGGCTACGTGCTGGCCCGGCCCGCCGCGAACATCTCGCTCGCCGACGTGATCAGGGCCGTGGACGGGCCGCTGGCCAACGTGCGCGGCGAACGTCCGGAACATGTCGGCTACCGAGGTCCGGCCGAGTCGTTGCAGCAGGTGTGGATCGCGTTGCGCGCCACCGAGCGCGCCATCCTGGAGGAGGTCACGCTCGAACAGGTCGCCACGGGCAGCCTTCCCGAGCGCGTCCGCCAGCTCGCCGCCGACCCCGCCGCCTGGGACTGACCCTCTGGCCGGGCATGGCGGCGGGCATGGCGGGCGCCCTCGGGCCCGTGGCCGCCGCCGCCCCGGCCGGGAGGCGGGTACCTAGACTGGAGGGATGCCCGAGGGAGACGCCGTCTACCGCACCGCGGCGCGCCTGCGTGGCGCGCTCGACGGCCGCGTGCTGACCAGATCGGACTTCCGCGTCCCGCGGCACGCCACGGCGGACCTGAGCGGCCGTGCGGTGCTCACCACGGTCTCCAGGGGCAAACATCTGCTGACCCGGGTCGAGGGCGGCCTGACCGTGCACACCCACCTGCGCATGGACGGAAGCTGGCGGGTCATGCCCGCGGGGCGGCGCACGGCCGGCGGCGACCAGGTGCGGCTGATCCTGGCCAACGAGGAGTGGCAGGCGGTGGGGATCAAGCTCGGCATGGTCGACCTGGTCACGACCGCCGACGAGGAGCGGCTGGTGGGGCACCTGGGGCCTGACCTGCTGGGCGCCGACTGGGATCCGGGCGAGGCCGTGCGAAGGCTACGAGCGGCACCGGACAGGACGATCGGCGAAGCGCTGCTCGATCAGCGCAACCTGGCGGGGATCGGCACGATCTATCGCGCCGAGACCCTGTTCCTGCGCGGGGTCTGGCCGTGGAAGAAGGTCGGGGAGATCGAGGATCTCGAAGGGCTCGTCACGCTGGCCCACCGGCTGCTGGAGGCCAACAAGGGGCATGGCGGCACGGTGACGACAGGTGATCGCCGCCCGGCGAACCAGACCTGGGTCTACGGCAGGGCAGGGAGACCCTGTCGCCGATGCGGCACGCGCATCAGCCGCGGGGAGATGGGGGCACAGCCACAGGAAAGGCTGATCCTGTGGTGTGGTGGCTGCCAGCCGCGTTAGGCCGCCACCATGTCCTTGACCTCGGGGAACACGGTGTCGCCGATCGAACCGGGAACCGTCTCGGCAAGGGGCAGGCGCTCGTGCTCGGGCATGTCGGCCAGAACAGGCGCGGCCTGGAGCTCCGCCAGCGCGAACTGGTCGGAAACCTCACGCAACACCTGCGAGAGCGGCACTCCGAGGGCACCGCAAATGGACGCGAGCAGCTCGGACGAGGCTTCCTTCTGGCCACGCTCGACCTCGGAAAGATAACCGAGCGAGACACGCGCCAGCGTGGACACCTCGCGTAGCGTGCGCCCCTGACGCACCCGCAACCGCCTCAGCACGTCACCGAGCAGCTGACGCAGCAGAATCATCTGTCGCTCCCTCCCCGGCGTGGATGTCTTCACCACGCCCCGCGCGATCGGATCGTGCCGCACATTGGTCTTCTTGGCTTCGTACATACTCCTCGCCGTCATCATGGGGCGTCGCCTCCCCGGGTCTGCCGCTCGTGCCTGGTCGCGCGACTCATCAGGCCCGCCTGCCGGGCGCTCGGTGCTTGCAGTTGGCTCACGGACCTCACTCACAGCTCCACCGTACCCGTATCCACCGACACCGCGTCAGACCGTGCTTCGCATGTTCGCTCGGGACGTAACACGGTAATCATCCGGAATGTTCCCCTTTGTTGGCCTTCAGCACACCTGCAAGGAGATCGACTGCCTCGTCCACCGTCCTTACCCGGATACGTTCGCGCGACCCCTCAAGGCTCAACTCACGCACCAGGTTCTCCCCGCCGGGGCCGTGGACCGCGGCGTACACCAGGCCCACGGGCTTTCCGTCCTGCGGCTCGGGGCCGGCCACACCCGTCACGGCCAGCCCGTACGCCGCCCCGCACACCCGGGCGACGCCCTCGGCCATCGCCGCGGCCACCTCGGGATGCACGGCCCCCTCGCGCCGCAGCAGCTCGCCGGGCACGCCCAGCAGATCGCGCTTGAGATCGGTGGCGTAGGAGATCACCCCGCCCCGGTACGCCTTGGACGCCCCCGGGACCGACGTGAACGCGGCCCCGATGAGCCCGCCGGTCAGCGACTCGGCCACCGCCACGGTGGCGTCGTGCCGCACCAGCAGGGCCAGAACCTCGGCCACGTCCGCCATCGCTCAGATCACTCCCCACGCGCCCGTCTGGCGACCTGGCGCAGCTTGACCGCCCGTACGAGATAGTCGACGCCCGTCGCGACGGTCACGACCAGGGCCGCACCCATCACCACCCAGCGCAGCGGGTCGGGCACCCCGGGCAGGATGTAGAGCACGATGGCGGCGATCTGCAGCACGGTCTTGACCTTGCCGCCGTAGCTGGCCGGGATGACCGCGTGCCGCAGCAGGACCAGCCGGAGCAGGGTGATGCCCAGCTCGCGGCCCAGGATCACGATGGTGACCCACCACGGCAGCTCGTCGAGGATCGACAGGCACACCAGCGCCGCCCCGGTGAGCGCCTTGTCGGCGATCGGGTCGGCGATCTTGCCGAAATCGGTGATCAGCCCGTAGCGGCGGGCCAGCTCGCCGTCGAGGTGGTCGGTGATCGAGGCGACCCCGAACACCCCCAGGGCGGCCAGCCGCCAGCCGGTGCCGGGCAGGAACAGGCATGCGACGAAGAAGGGGACGAGCGCCAACCGGAGGACCGTGAGGACGTTGGCGATGTTCCACGGGCTTACCACGCGGCGCTCGTCCCTGGTCATGGACTGGCCTTGATGCGCGCGATCAGGTCAACCCCCTCGGCGTCGACCACGACCGCGCGCACGATCTGTCCCTTGACCAGGCCGATGCCCTGGACCGTCACCGAGCCGTCGACCTCCGGGCCCTGGTGGGCGGCCCGGCCCTCGTAGCCGCCGTCTCCCAGGTCGTCGTCGATGAGAACGTCGACCTCCGTGCCGATGCGCTCCTCCGCGCGCTGGGCGGTCAGCTCCTCCGCCAGCTCGGTGAGCACGCGCACGCGCTCGTCGATGACCTCCTGGTCGAGCTTGCCCGGCAGGTTGGCCGCCTCCGTGCCGTCTTCGTCGGAGTAGCCGAACACGCCGATCACGTCGAGCCTGGCCTGCTCCAGGAAGCCGACCAGCTCGCCGAACTCCTCCTCGGTCTCGCCCGGGAAGCCCACGATGAAGTTGGAGCGCACGCCCGCCTCGGGAGCGCCCTTGCGCACGCTCTCCAGGAGGCCGAGGAAACGCTCGGGGTCGCCGAAACGGCGCATCCGGCGCAGGACGCCCCCGCTGGCGTGCTGGAAGGACAGGTCGAAGTAGTCGGCCACGCCCTCGGTGGCGGTGATGACGTCGATCAGCCCCGGCCGCAGCTCGGCGGGCTGCAGGTAGCTGACCCGCACCCGGTCGATGCCCGGCACGGCGGCGAGCTGCGGCAGCAGCTTCTCCAGCGCCCGCAGGTCGCCCAGGTCCTTGCCGTAGGAGGTGGAGTTCTCCGAGACCAGGACGAGCTCGCGCACGCCGCGATGAGCCAGCCAGTCGGCCTCGGCGAGCAGCTCGTCGGGGTTGCGCGAGACGTAGGCCCCGCGGAAGGCCGGGATGGCGCAGAACGTGCAGCGCCGGTCGCAGCCCGAGGCCAGCTTGAGCGAGGCGACCGGGCTCTCGTCGAGGCGCTTGCGCAGCACGCGCGGGCCGCTGGCGGGCGCCAGCCCGTCGGGCAGCTCGCCGTGGCCCGGGATGCCGGTCTTGGGCGCGCTGCCGCGCTCGACCGGCGAGATGGGCAGCAGCGTGCGGCGGTCGCGCGGCGTGTGCGGCTTGAGCGGGCGCCCGGCCAGCACGTCGTCGAGCCGGCCGCCGATCTCGGTGTAGTCGTCGAAGGAGATGACGGCGCTCGCCTCGGGCAGTGCCTCGGCCAGCTCGTTGCCGTAGCGCTCGGCCATGCAACCCGCGGCCACCACCTTCGCCCCGGAGTCGGCGGCGGCGAGCAGCGTGTCGATGGAGTCTTTCTTGGCCGAGTCAATGAAGCCACACGTGTTGACGACGACGACGTCGGGGTCGTCGTCGCCCAGCTGCCAGCCGGCAGCCTCGAGTCGCGCGGCCAGCTCCTCGGAGTCGACCTCGTTGCGCGCGCAGCCCAGGGTGATCAGCGATGCGGTTCGGCGGGATGACATGGTGAACACTACGGTATCGGGAGTTGGCCACCACCTGATGCACGGCCTCCCCGCCGGACTACCGCGGAGGCGTCGCGTCGAGGCCGAACGAGCGGCTCACCATCTCCCCCCGGCCCCCGAGTTTGTCCACCTTCTTGCCGTTGACCTGCAAGGACACCGCTCCGGCGTCACCGAGGAGCAGGCTGACCTTCTCGGCGGCCTGCCAGGTCGAGCTGTCTCCGGCCTTCAACATCCCGGCGAAGAGCATCCGGCCCTGACCGTCGCGCACGTTGACGTACGACGTACGCCTGGCCTTGATCTTCAGGGTGACCATGTTCTTGCCCGGCTTGCCCTTGGCCGCCGCGGCGCGGGGCCCCTCGGTGATGGGCGTGTTCGGCGGCACGCTGGGCTTGGGCGTGATGGCGTGCACGTCGGCCGTGCGCACCTGGTCGCTCGCGCCGCCGAGCACCCGCACCGTGCCGAACACCACCACGACGGCCAGCGCCACGCCGAGCGCCATCGTCCAGTTGGGGCCCCGGCGCTCGCGCAGGGCGAGCGTGCGGTCGGCCTGGAACACGGCTGCGGCGCGGACGGGCTGCGGCGCCCCGCCGTGTTGCTGGTCGAACAGGTGGACCATCGCCTCGGGATCGAGCCCGACGACCTTGGCTATGGCCTTGACGTGACCGCGGGCGTAGAACGCCCCCCCGCACTGGTCGTAGTCTTCCTGCTCCATCCGGTTGATGATCGTTTCTCGGATCCGGGTCGCCGCGCTGACCTGCGCGACCGTCATTCCCGCCGCCTGCCTGGCCGCTGCCAGCATGGCCCCGATGCTCTGTTCCTGCACAGCGAACGCCTCCCCACCACGACAGTGCGTAGTGGTTCATATTCAATCAGTTATCGCCGTGGACCTGTGCATTGGGGTCATTCGCCACGCAGGTCGGCCAGCAACCCGGGCAGATCGTCCGGTTTCACCAGCACTTCGCGGGCCTTGGAGCCTTCGCTGGGGCCCACCACGTTGCGGCTCTCCAGCAGGTCCATCAGGCGTCCGGCCTTGGCGAAGCCGACGCGCAGCTTGCGCTGCAACATCGAGGTCGAGCCGAACTGGGTGGTCACGATCAGCTCGGCGGCCTGGATCAGCAGGTCGAGGTCGTCGCCGATCTCCTCGTCGATCTCCCGCTTGACCGGCGCGGCGGCCACGTCGTCGCGGTACTCGACCTGCATCTGCTCCTTGCAGTGCGCGACGATCTCGGCGATCTCCTTCTCCGAGACGTACGCGTTCTGGATCCGGATGGGCTTGCTCGCGCCCATCGGCAGGAACAGCGCGTCACCCTGGCCGACCAGCTTGTCGGCGCCCGGCTGGTCGAGGATGACCCGCGAGTCGGTCAGCGACGACACCGCGAAGGCCAGCCTGGACGGCACGTTGGCCTTGATCAGGCCGGTGACGACGTCGACCGAGGGCCGCTGGGTGGCGATCACCAGGTGGATGCCGGCCGCGCGGGCGAGCTGCGTGATGCGCACGATCGAGTCCTCGACGTCGCGCGGGGCCACCATCATGAGGTCGGCCAGCTCGTCCACGATCACCAGCAGGTACGGGTACGGCTGGTAGACCCGCTCGCTGCCCGGCGGCGGCACCAGCTTGCCCGCACGCACGGCCTTGTTGAACTCGTCGACGTGCCGGAAGCCGCTGGCGGCCAGGTCGTCGTAGCGGCGGTCCATCTCGCCCACGACCCATTCCAGGGCCTCCGCGGCCTTCTTGGGGTTGGTGATGATGGGCGTGATGAGGTGCGGGATGCCCTCGTAGACGCTGAGCTCGACGCGCTTGGGGTCGACCAGCACCATGCGCACCTCGTCGGGGGTGGAGCGCATGAGGATGCTGGTGATGAGGCCGTTGACGCAGACCGACTTGCCGGCGCCGGTCGCGCCCGCGATGAGCAGGTGGGGCATCTTGGCGAGGTTCGCGACGATGGTACGTCCCTCGACGTCCTTGCCCAGGCCCACGATCATCGGGTGGTGGTCGGCCTGGGCCACCTGCGAGCGCAGCACGTCGCCGAGCGCGACCAGGTCCTTGTCGGCGTTGGGGATCTCGACGCCGATCGCCGACTTGCCGGGGATCGGGGACAGGATCCGGACGTCGGCCGACTTGACGGCGTAGGCGATGTTCTTGGTGAGGGCGGTGACCTTCTCCACCTTGACCGCCGGGCCCAGCTCGATCTCGTAGCGGGTGACCGTCGGGCCGCGGGTGAAGCCGATCACCTGCGCGTCGATGGTGAACTGCTCCAGCACGCTGGTCAGCGCGTTGACCACGGTCGTGTTGGCCTTGGTCTGCGGCTTGGGCGCGGTGCCGGGCTTGAGGAACTGCAGGTCGGGCAGGCTGTACGGCCCCGCCTGCGGCGACAGCACGAGCTGCTCGACCTTGCGCGGCGCGGGCGTGGGCTCCGGCGGCTCCGGCCTGCGCTCCGGCACGGACGGTTCCTCGTCCGCGGGCCCGTCGACGAGCCCCGGCACGATCTCCGGCGAGTGGTCGGCCAGCTTGTCCTTCTCGGCGAGGACCGGTGTGTCGTACGGCTTGACCGTCTCGGCGCCCTCGACGTCCGCCTTCTTGGTCCGCGGCCGGCGCTTGGCGGGCTCGCGCGGCGCGAGCGGCTCGGCGTGCCGCTCGAACAACATGTGCCGCAGCTCCGACAGCCGCTCGGGGATGCGGTGGACGGGCGTGGCGGTGATCACCAGCACGCCGAACCCGGACAGGAGCAGCAGCAGCGGGATCGTGATCCAGGACGGCAGGATGCTCATCGGCGGCGCCGACACGATGAACCCGATCATGCCCCCGGCGGCCGACACCTTGTCCATGCCCTGCCCCTGGCCCGCCGGGTAGGGGGTGTCGTTGGCCACGTGGATGACGCCGAGCACGCCGACCATGAGCGCGCTCCACCCGATGACCATGCGGCCGGTGTCGGCGTTCTGGTCGGGGTGGCGCAGGTAGCGCCAGGCCAGCAGGCCGAGCAGCAGCGGCAGCGCCCAGGCCAGCGAGCCGAACACGGCGTGCACGACGGTGTTCACGACGCCGGAGACCGTGCCCTCGGCGTTGCGCCAGGTCATCGCGGCCAGCACGATCGCGCCGGCCAGCACCGACAGGCCCACGCCGTCGCGCCGGTGTGCGGGGTCGAGCTCGCGGGCGTTCTTGCCGAGCGCGCGGGCGGTGCTGCCGATGCCGTTGGCGAGCAGCATCCACAGCCCGACGATCAGCTTGCCGATCATCGTGAAGACCCAGCTGATCGGGTCGGGATGGGTCACGGAGGACTTGCGGCCGGAGCTCGCGGCCTTCGCCCTCGGTCGCCCCGCCGCCGTGGCCGGCCGCTTCGCGGGGGTCGATCGAGGCGAGGTCGACCGCTTCGCCGGCCCCTTCGATGCGCTTTTCGGCGTACGGGTGGCCATGATGCCAAAGGTACGTCGGAGACGGCGTCGCACGCGCGGAGACGCGCCGTGCGCCCGAAATGTCCTACTCTACTCACATAGATGACTGATCACGTTCAGTAGCGCCGTGCATCGTCACAGTCATGACGTACACGCTGATCCATCACACCGACGTCCACGTCGTACCGGAGGGGCCGCTGCACGGCTCGGCGGACCCGGTGGGGGCCCTGCGGGCCGCGCTGGACGTCTCCGCCGTCGTCCTGTCGGGGGACCTGGCCTCGTACCGGCTGCCGGCGGAGGTGGTCGGGGAGGCCGCACGCGCGCTCGGCGCGGTCGTCGTGACCGCCATGGGCAACCACGACGAGCGCGCCGCCTTCCGCGCGGGCCTGGCCGGGCTGAACGCCGCCGCCCGCCCGCGCGCAGTGGAGGGCCCCTGGGACGCCGTCACGATGGCGGGCGGCCTGCGGCTGGTCGCACTGGACACCTCCGCGCCCGGCCGCCACCACGGTGAGCTCGACGACGACCAGCTCGCCTGGCTGGCGGACACGCTCGCCACGCCCGCGCCCGACGGCAGCGTGCTGGTGCTGCACCACCCGCCGATCCCCAGCGTGCTGCCCCTCATGGACGGCATCGGCCTGCGCGAACCCGAACGGCTGGCCCGCGTGCTGGCAGGGACGGACGTGCGGCTCGTGCTGGCCGGTCACACGCACAGCGCGAGCGCCGGCACGCTGGCCGGAATCCCGGTATGGGTGGGCCCCGGCAGCGCCTACGCCGCCGACACCATGCCCCCGGCGGGTCGCACGCGGGCGCTGCCGCTGCAGGCGTTCACCCGCGTGGACCTCGGCCCGTCAGGGGCGCTCGCCACGCTCGTGCCGCTGTCGGCCGCGCCGCCGGTCTACGAGCTGGACACCGAGGTCCTGCTCAGTCATATCGGGTGACGAACGAGATCATGTCGCCGCGGCAGCGCCGCTCGACATGGCACAGGGGCTGCCCGTCGTGCGTGAGCAGCCCCTCCCGCACCAGCACCGCCTCGCCCGCCTGCATCTCCAGCATGCTCTGGTCGTGCAGGTCGGCGGGCTCGGCCGAGATGGCGTGCCAGGCGTAGCGGTAGGCGTGGCCGGCCGCCTCCAGCGAGGCGAGCACGCCCGCCTTGGCGTCGAGGCGCAGCCCGGCCAGCTCGGGGGCCAGGCGGTAGCGGCTGAGCACGCAGGGCCGCTCGGCGTTGCGGAGCAGGGTGGTGATCTCGTGCACGACGCCGCCGGGCAGCCGCAGGTGCCCGGCCGCCACGGCATGCGCCACCTCCGCGCGCTCCACGACCCGCTCGCCGCCGCCGAACACGCCCGCCATGCCCGCGATGTCCGAAGGACGATGCCGGCGCGTCTCGGAGTCGACGGAGACCTCGATGCGGCGCGGCGCCCGCCTGACGAAGCTCCCGAGCCCCTGCCGGGTCTCGACCAGGCCGGCCTTGCGCAGCTCCACCATCGCCTGGCGGGCGGTCAGCCGGTGGACGCCGTAGCGCTCGGCCAGCGCGTCCTCGGTCGGCAGGCGCTCGCCCGGCGCCAGCTCGCCCGACTCGATGGACCTGCCGAGGACTTGGGCGATCTCCCGGTAGCGGGCTTGTCGTGGCACGTGAACACCTTAAAGGTGCCGCAGGGTTCATCCTCCGGCCACGTGCGGGCAGCCTTCCCGCGGACCGTCCACTCATATATATGACCCATGCCCCTCCTGAACCTCCGGGACGTCGCCACCGCGACCTCCCTGCGTCCGGGCGTGCTCTACCGCTCGGCGCAACCGCACACGCTCACCCCCGAGGACGCCCGGCTGGTCGCCGGCCTGCGGCTCTGCCCGCCGACCTGGACCTCGGCGACCTGTACGCCGCCCTCCTCCGCCACCGGGCCGCCTGGTTCGCCGAGGTGGTCGCCGAGATCGCCGACGGGCTGCCCGCGCTCGTGCACTGCGCGGCCGGCAAGGACCGGACCGGCATGGTCGTCGCCCTGATCCTCGACCTGCTCGGCCTGTCCGAGGCCCTTGGGGCGGCCGGGGGCGTGCCGGCCGCGTTGCTCGACGCGCCCGAGAGCGCGATGCGCACGTTCCTGACCACCCTGGACGAACTCGGCGGCGCCGAGAAGTTCCTGCTCGCCCACGGCCTCACCGCCGCCCGGATCCAGCGGCTGCGCGCCGCCCTGCTGCCATGACGCTCACCCAGCAGCCGGTACGCGCGCGCCGCGGCCTGGTCGCCGCCATCGGGCTGGCCGAGCTCTGCTACGCCGCCGCCGGCGCGCTGCCGCTCGTCCTCGGGCTGGGGCTGAAGATCCAGGAGATCGCCCCGGCGGGCAAGGAGACCACGCTCGGCCTGGTCACCGCCCTCGGCGGGGTGGCCACCGTGATCGCCAACCCGGTCTCTGGCCACCTGTCGGACCGGACCGCCGGCCGGTACGGCATGCGCCGCCCCTGGATCCTCGGCGGCTCGCTCACCGGCCTGGCCGGCCTGCTCCTGCTCGCGACGGCCGGTTCCGTCCCCCTCGTCGCGCTGGGCTGGATCGTCGCCGTCTGCGGCTACCAGGCCATGGTGGCCGGCCTGACCGCCACGGTCGTGGACCAGTTCCCGGCCGAGCGCCGGACGCGGGTGGCCGGGGTGTTCTCGATGTGCAACATCGTGGGCGTCGTGCCCGCGATGGTGGTCGCCCAGGTGTTCAAGGGCTCGCTGGTCACGGCGTTCGCGGTGTGCGGGGCGCTGGCCGTGGCCGCCGCGCTCGTGCTGTGGGTGGCGCTGCCGGACCGGCGGCTCGATCCGGCCCGGCGGCGGCCGGTGAGCGTGCGCAGCCTGGCCTCGGCGCTGCTGGTGCTGCCCGCGCCTGACGACGATCGTCAGCACGCTGCTGTCCGGCCTGCTGGCCTACCTCGGCGGGCGCTGGGCGGCCAGGATCGGCAGGGGGCGGCCGTTCGTCCTGTGGGCAACCGTGATCCTGGCCGCCATGCTGCTGTTCAAGGCGGCGACCGCGAGCGTGGCCGTCGTGGTGCTGGTCGCCGTGGTCTCGGGGGCGGCGACCGGCGTCTACTACGCGGTGGACCTCGGCATGGTGACCCAGGTGCTGCCCGACGAGCGCGAGGCCGGGCGCTTCCTGGGCGCGTTCGCGATGGCCAGGCACCTGCCGTCGGCGGTCGCGCCCGCGCTCGCGCCGGTGCTGCTCGGCGTCGGCAGCGACCCCTTCGCCCCCGGCCCCAACTACTTCCTGCTCTTCCTGGCCTGCGCGGTCGTGACGGCCGCCGCGGCGCCGTTGGTCGGCCTTCTCCGGGACGTGCGCCAGCCGGGAGCACCTTCTTCACAACCGGAGGTATCAACGGCACCCATCTGACACTCTGACTGTGACCGAACTGCCACAACGAGTGATGTTCTAGGACGCACAGTGGACACGACCAGAGTGTCGAGCACAGCCTTCGACGGCACTCCGCACGCCCCGGCGCACGCGCGCCGCTTCATCCGCCAGGTGCTCGGCGAGTGGCGCCTCAGCCACCTGACGGAGGACGCGGTGCTGCTGACCAGCGAGCTCGTCACCAACGCCGTGCTGCACGCGGGCACCGGCATCGAGCTGACCTGCCGCCTCGACGTCGCGGCGAGCCCGGCCAGGCTGGAGATCGAGGTCGACGACCACCGGCCCGGCAGGACGGTCCCGACCCCCGAGGCCATGTCCACCGACCCCGCGCGCACGTCCGGGCGCGGGCTGGCGCTGGCCGCCATGCTGGCCGACGCCTGGGGCGTCACCTACACCAGGACCGCCAAACGGGTGTGGGTCCGCATGGAGCTGACCGACGGGCCCGACCACCAGGAGGTCATGGTCGGCACACCGGGCCTGGCGCCCGCCACCGTGGCCGCGCCCATCGAGGGCCTGCACGTCGGGGTGCTGCTCGCCGACGGCGACGGCACCGTGCTGTCGTGGAACTCCGAGGCCGAGCACCTGCTGGGCTGGACGTGCGAGCAGACCGTCGGCAGGCCGCTGGCCGACCTGGTGGCCTGGCGCGGCCACGGCCCGTACGCGATGTCCCTGGCCGGCACCCTGTCCCTGGGCCGCTGGCGGGGCGAGGCGCGCATGCGCCACCTCGACGGCCGGCTGATCCCCGTCTACGTCTCCCACGTGCGCAGCCGCGGCGGCCGGGACGACCGGCGGTCGGTCTGGATGATGGTGGCCGGCGACCACCGCTACGTGCTGACGCCGCCGGCCGCGCCGCTGCGCAGGGAGGCCGGGCGGCGGATCAAGGACCTGCTCGACCGGGACATGCCGTTCGCGGAGCTGCTGGACACCATCGCGCGGATCGTCCAGACCAGCAGCGGCGGCGACGCGGCGTACGTGCTGCTGGCCGCCGAGGGCGGCGACCGGTTCGGCGTGGCGGCGGGCGCGGGCGCGACGGCGGGGCTGGTCGGGGTGCTGGCCGCGGGCGTGTTCGGCCCCGACGGCAGGACACCGTCGATGATCGACGACCTGCTGGCCGGCGACGTCGAGCTGGCCCAGCAGCTGCGGGCCAGGTCGCTGGCGTGCGCACCGATGAGCGTGGGCGGCGAGGTGACCGGCTACATCGTGGTGACCGCGGCTCAGCCGGGCCGCTTCGACCAGGAGCTCACGGTCAGCCTGCAGCACATCGCCGACCAGGTGGCCGTGCCGGTGCAGCGCGAGCGGCTGGCCGAGCGCGAGCGCGCCCACCGGGGCCGGCTGTCCTTCCTGGCCGAGGCGGGCGAGCTGCTGGCCGGGGTGCACGACGAGGAGCTGATCGCCGCGCTGACCGCGCAGCTCGTCGTGCCCAAGATCGCGACGTGGGCGGCGGTCTACCTGACCGATCTGGCGGGCATGACCAGGCTCGCCCACGTCTGGCACAGCGAGGAGCGTTACAACGCCAACCTGCGCAGGTCGCTGCCGGCGATCCCGCGCACCGCGCTCAACGAGGTGAGCTGGCCGGTCGGCCCCGAGACCGTGCTGTCGTTCCCGCTGCTCACGCAGGGCAGGTCGCACGGCGCGCTGGTGATCGGCCGCGCCGAGCCGACCCTGCCGCTGGAGCTGGCCGACCTGCTGGCCGACCTGTGCCGGCTGGTCGCGCTCAACCTGCACACCGCCATGCTGTACGCCCGCCAGGCGACCACCTCCCGGGTGTTGCAGCGCAGCCTGCTGCCCATGCGCGTGGCCCCCATGCCCGGCCTGGAGTCGGCGGTCGTCTACGAGCCGGCCGAGGAGGGCGCCGACGTGGGCGGCGACTTCTACGACCTGTTCACCGTCTCCGACCACTGGTGCTTCGCCCTCGGCGACGTGTGCGGCAGCGGCCCCGAGGCGGCCGCGGTGACCGGCCTGGCCCGGCACGCCGTCCGGCTGCTGGCCAAGGAGCACTACACGGTGGCCGACATCCTCGACCGGCTCAACCAGGCCCTGCTGGAGGAGGGCGACGACGGCCGTTTCCTGAGCCTGCTGTGCGGCGAGCTGATCCCGCTGCCCCAGGGCGGCGCACTGTGCACCATCGCGTCCGCCGGGCACCCGCCGCCGCTGCTGCTGCGCGCCGACGGCGTGGTCGACACGGTGGCCGCGCCGCAGCTGCTGCTCGGCGTCGAGGCCGGCGCCAGGTTCTACGTCGAGACGTTCGAGCTGGCGCCGGAGGAGGTGCTGCTGTGCGTCACCGACGGCGTGACCGAGCGGCGCGACGGCGACCGGCTGCTCGACGACGACGACGGCCTGTCGGCGCTGCTGTCCACCTGCCGCGGCCTGAGCGCCCACGCGGTGGCCGAACGCGTGCGGCACGCGGTCGAGACGTTCGCCCAGGAGCCGTCGCAGGACGACGTGGCGCTGCTGGTCATCAAGGCCGCGACGGAGCTGCGCGGGGTCAGGGCGTGAAGCGGTAGGTGGTCGAGGAGGTGTGGCGCTCGCCGGGCCGCAGCACGGTGGAGGGGAAGTGCGGCTGGTTCGGCGAGTCGGGGAAGTGCTGGGTCTCCAGGCACAACCCGGCGAAGGGCCCGTACGGCGTGGCCACCCCGTCGAGCATGCCGCCCGTGTAGAACTGCACGGCCGGCTCGGTGGTGGTCACCCACATGGTCAGGCCGCCCGCGCTGACCTCGATGTCGCCGTCGAGCACGTAGCAGTGGTCGTAGGCGCCGCCCATCCGCTCGCCCGCCGCGTGCGGCTCGGTGAAGTCGAAGGGGGTGCCCTTGACCGGGGCGAGCTCCCCGGTTGGGATCTTGCCGTCGTCCACGGGGAGGTAGTGGGCGGCGTCCAGCCTGACCACGTGGCCCAGCACGTCGCCGCCGCCGGCCAGGTTGAAGTAGGAGTGGTTGGTGAGGTTGAGCACGGTCGGCGCGTCGGTCTCGGCGGCGTAGTCGAGGCGGAGGGCGTCGTCCTCCAGGGTGTAGGTGACCGCGGCGGTGAGCGTGCCGGGGTAGCCCTGGTCGCCGTCGGGGCTGGTCAGTTCGAGGGTGACGGAGGCGGGGGTGCGGGCGGTGATCGTCCACACCTTGCTGTCGAAGCCTTCGGTGCCGCCGTGCAGGCTGTTGGGGCCGTTGTTGACCGGCAGGCGGTGCTCGCGGCCGTCGAGGGTGAAGCGGCCGCCGGCGATGCGGTTGCCGTAGCGGCCGACCACGGCGCCGAAGTAGCGGCTGCGGGTGCGGTAGTCCGCCAGCGTGTCCAGGCCGAGCACGACGTCGCGGCCGGAGACCTCCAGCGAGCGCAGGACGGCGCCGTAGGTCAGCACCTCGGCGCGCAGCCGTCCTGACGACAGCTCCACGCGCTCGACGGTCTCACCCGACGGCAGCGTTCCGAAGATCATGAGTGGGCCCTTCCCGTGGACTCGCGGACGATGAGGTCGGTGTCCAGGTTGATCACCGCGCCCTCGCCCTCTGACTGCAGCAGCAGGTCGACCGCCATCCGCCCGGCCACCGCGGCGGGCATCGTCACCGTGGTGAGCTTGGGCCGGCCGAGCCGTCCCGGCAGGATGTCGTCGAACCCGATCACGCTGATCCGGCCCGGCACCTCGATGTCCATCGCGGTGAGCCCTTCGATGAGGCCGAGCGCGACGAGGTCGTTGTAGGCCAGCACGCCGGTCGCCCCGCAGGCGGCCACCTCCGGCGCCACCGCCAGGCCGCCGGACCCGGTGGGCTGGTTGGGGCCGAAGAAGAGCAGGTCGAGGCCCGGCATCTCGGCCGCGGCGGCCTGCATCTCGTTGCTGGTCCACGAGCCGGGCGGGCCGGACAGCAGGGCGATCCTGCGGTGGCCGAGCCCGGCCAGGTGCTCCAGCGCGAGCCTGGCGCCCTTGCCGACGTCCATCAGCACCGCGGGCATGCCCTTGATCCGCCGGTTGACCAGCACGAACGGCACGTCCTCGGCCAGGCGTTCGATCATCCGGTTGGACAGCCGGGGGCTGCACAGCAGCACGCCGTCCACCTGCTTGGCGAACGTGCGGATCAGCTCCTCCTCGACCCGCGGATCCTCGTCGGTGTCGGCCACGAAGACGTGGTAGTCGCGCCCTCGCGCCTGCGCCTGCGCGGCCTTGATCAGCGGCGGGAAGAAGGGGTTGGCGATGTCGGCGACGATGAGGCCGAGGTTGAACGTGCGCCCGGTCGTCAGCGCCCTGGCCGCCCTGTTGGGCCGGTAGCCGAGGTCGTCGGCGGCGGCCAGCACCCGGTTGCGCGTGGCAGGATTGACCAGGTGCGGCGCCGAGAACGTGCGCGAGACGGTCGACACGTGCACGCCGCAGGCGCGGGCGACGTCTTTGATCGTCACCGTCATGGCCGTCCTCCTTGCAAACGGTTGCCAGAGCCAAGCCTTGACCTTCGACGGTCCTGGCGTCAAGGTTTCTGCAACCGTTTGCCTACCACGAACCGCCGAGTTCGTTGAGCGTGAACACCCCGCCGGCGCGGTCGTGCACCGGGTCCGACAGGTCGGGCTCGCCCTGTTCGGCGACGAGGGCGGCGGCCTGCGGCTCGGAGTCGTCGCGGGGCTCGTAGCCGAGGCGGCGGGCCTCCCGCAGCGACCACCACCGGCGGGCGTTGTCCGAGACGCCCCAGACGACGTGGTAGCCGGGCGCGACCAGCGCGGCCTCGACCAGGCGGGCGAGGTCGCCGGGCGAGATCCAGGTGGCCAGGCCGCGGGTGTCGGCCGAGCCCTCGTTGCAGGTGCCGAGCCTGATCACGGTCACGTTCATGCCGAACCGGTCGTGATACAGGCTGCCCAGGGCCTCCATGACGACCTTGCTGACGCCGTAGAAGGTGTCGGGGCGCGGGAAGGCGTAGTCGGGCAGGTCCGAGCCGTCCCGCGGCCTGGTGTGGAAGCCGGCCGCGTGGTGGCTGCCCATGAGCACCAGGTGCCGGACGCCCTCGTTCCTGGCGGCCTCCATGAGGACCTGGGCGCCGTGGACGTTGGCGTGCACGATGTCCTCCCACGGGCGCTCGCGGCTCTGGCCGCCCAGGTGGAGGACGGCGTCCACGCCCTTCATGGCCTCGGCCATGGCCGCGCGGTCGGCCAGGTCGGCGCCCGCCCATTCCTCGTCCGGTCCCGGCTCGACCGGCTGGAGGTCGGAGAGCCGCAGCGTACGGCCTGGACGGGCGAGCCGGGGACGGAGCAGCGTGCCGACTTTTCCCGCGGCGCCGGTCATCAGAATGCGCATGCCAACCGTTGTACACAATTCTGATTCAAATTCACATACTTGAATATTGACCGCCTTGTGCCGCGATAGTTACCGTCACAGGAACGAGTTCATGCACACGACACGTGTCCACGTATGTGAACGGGAGGCGGTCTGATGTCACGCCGTTTGCTGGGGGCCGCGCTCGCCGCGGCCCTGGCCGCAACGCTGACGGGCTGCGGTTCCGGGGGATCGGGCAAGAACGACACGCTGGAGATCTGGATCAGGCAACCGCCCGACTCCGATTCCGCGAAGACGGCGGTGAAACTGGCCGACGCATTCACCAAGGCCGCCGGCGTCAGGACCAAAGTCGTCGCGCTCTTCGACGACTTCGAGACGAAACTCAACCAGCAGGCCGCCCAGAAGGCGCTTCCCGACATCGTCATCAACGACACCGCCCAACTCGGCAACATGCATTCGCAGGGCTGGCTGCAGGAGGTCGACAAGGGCCGGCTGGCCGGCGGCGACCAACTCTCGGACCTGGCCTGGAAGGCGGCCACCGGCTCCGACGGCAAGTTCTACGGCGCGCCCTTCTCCGCACAGGCCTTCGCCCTCATAGTGCGCAGGGACTGGCGCGAGAAGGTCGGCATGCGACCACCGGCCACCTGGGCGGACCTGGCCGCGCTGGCCCGCGCCTTCACCGAGAAGGACCCGGACGGCAACGGGCAGAAGGACACCACGGGCTTCGTGATCCCGGCCGGCACCAAACGCGGCTACGCCTCCTGGTACGCCTCCTCCCTCGTCTACGCCAACGGCGGCGACTTCGTGAAGCCCACCGGACCCGGCAAGTTCGCCGCGATGACGGACGACCCCAGGACGGTCGAGGCCGTCAAGTACCTCCAGGACCAGTTCTGCACGGCCAAGACGGTCAACCCGGGCGCGGTGAGCAACGACACCACCGTCACCCACGAGGTGTTCGAGAAGGGGCAGGGCGGCATCTACCTGGTCGGACCGTACGTGCTGGCCCGGTTCGTCAAGAGCGTCGGGACCGACAGGATCGAGGTGCTGCCGGTGCCCAAGGGCCCGTCCGGCGGCCCCGGCACCCTCGGCGAGGGCGAGAACGTCTACCTCATGGTCGGCTCGGACATGGCCGACGCCCAGAAGAAGTTCGCCGAGTTCGCGATCTCCCCCGAAGGCCAGCGGATCGGCATGAACAAGGACGCCAACGGCGCCATCGTCCGCCTGCCCGTGAACAAGGGCGTCGACCTGGCCGCCGAGCGGCAGGACCCGCGCTGGAAGGTGTTCCAGGAGTCCTACGAGCACGCCGTCTACGCGCCGCCGGTGCCCAACTGGGCGCCCATCCGGCAGGACTCGGCCGACGTCATCAACACCGTGTGGGCCGACTGCGGCGCCGACGTCAAGGCCAAGATGGCCGAGCTGACCGCCAGGCTGAACCAGGAACTGCGGAGTCAGAAAGCGTCATGACCGCGACCGCCACGGGGACGCCGGCCACGACGGCCGCCCCGCGCCGCCGCGCCGGGCGGGCGCGGCGGCGCGGAACGCTGGTCGCCTGGCTGTTCCTCGCGCCCGCCCTGCTGCTGTTCCTCTACTTCAAGTTCATCCCGATGGCCCTGGGCCTGTGGAAGAGCTTCAACAAGGTCCAGTACGCCTCCGACGAATGGGTCGGCCTCGACAACTACCGCACGATCATCGCGGACGACGCGTTCGTCTCGGCCGTCTGGCACAGCCTCGTGCTGGCGCTCGGCACCACGGTCGGCTCGCTCCTGCTCGGGCTCGTGCTCGCGCTGCTCATCGAGGGGCCCGCCCGTTACCTGTGGTTCGTCAGGACCGCGGCCTTCCTCCCGGTCGTCACCACGATGGCGGCGGTGGCCGAGGTGTGGCGGATCATGTTCCATCCGGGCGACACCGGCCTGCTCAACGTCGTCATCGGCTGGGCGGGCGTCGATCCGCAACCGTGGCTGGGCAGCGAGGACTCCTCGCTCTGGTCGATCATGATGATGAGCGTCTGGCGCGGGACGCCGTACGACATGATGATCTTCCTGGCCGGGCTGGTCGGCGTGGACCGCAGCCTGTACGAGGCCGCCGCCGTCGACGGCGCCGCCACCCGGCACCGGCTGCGGCACATCACGTTGCCGGCGTTGCGGCCGGTGTTCTGGATCCTGTTCACGCTGGCGGCCATCCGCGGGCTGCGGGTGTTCGTCGAGGTCTACGTCCTGACCAACGGCGGCCCCAACGGCTCGTCGGAGGTGCTGATGACGCTGATCTACAAGCTCGGCTTCCAGAAGAACGAGCTGGGGGTGGCCGCGGCGGGCGGGATCGTGCTGTTCCTGGCCACGCTGGCGCTCACCCTGGTCGTGCAGACGCTGCGCAGGAGGCAGGCGACATGAGGTTCGACAGCGCCCTGGGCCTGGAGGCGCGCAAGGGGCCGGCGGCCACCGCCGGGAAGGTGGTGCTCTACTCGGCGATGGTCCTGGTCTTCACCGGGCCGCTGATAGGGCTGCTGGTCAGCGCGTTCAGCAGGACGCTCGACCCGACGTCCTTCTCGTTGTGGCCGGACGACCTCACGCTGGAGAACTTCGTCCAGGCCGGGGAGAAGAACGTCTACCTGTACCTGGTCAACTCCTTCGTCGTCGTGGGGTTCGGGTTGCTGCTGCAACTGCTGGTGAGCGTGTTCGCGGCGTACTCGCTGGCGCGCAGGAGGTTCCGCGGCATGACCGTGGTGATGCTGCTCATGCTGGCCACGATGATGCTGCCCGAGGAGATCATCGCGATCCCGCTGTCGCTCGTCCTCGCCGACCTGCCCGTCCTGCACCTCAACCTGATCGGCACGTACGCCGGGATGATCCTGCCCGTCGGCGCCTGGGGCTTCTCGATCCTGGTCATGACGGAGTTCATGAAGGAGGTGCCGGTCGAGCTGGAGGAGGCCGCTCGCATCGACGGCGCGGGCGAGCTGCGCATCTTCGCGACGATCATCGTGCCGCTGTGCCGTCCGGCGCTCGGCGTGATCGGCGTCTTCGGCTTCACCATGATCTGGGACCAGTACCTGCTGCCGCTGATCGTCTCGACGGACTCCAGCACCTGGACCCTGCCCATCGCCCTGCGTTCCCTCCGCTCCGACGAGGAGGTCGGCATCGGCGTGCTGCTCGCGGCCTCCCTGCTGGCGCTGCTGCCGTCGATCATCGCGTTCCTGGCGTTCCAGCGGCAGTTCATGCGGGGTCTGACAAGTGGCGCGATCAAGGGTTGATGTCCATGTATCTGGACGGGATCCCATATCCTGACACCCTGAAGCCGCCGCCGAGATGGGACGAGTATGGAGCCACAGCTGGTCAAGTCCGCCGAGCGGACCGTACGCATCCTGGAGACCCTGGCGGAGTCCTCCGCCCCCATGACGCTGTCGGAGCTCCAGCGGCGCACCGGCTTCCCGCGCAGCAGCCTCCACGCCCTCATGCGCACCCTCGTCGAGCTCAACTGGGTCGAGACCGACACGACCAGGTCGGCGTTCGGGATCGGGCCGCACGCCCTGCTGACCGGCACCGCCTACCTCGACAAGGACCCGGCCCTGCGCTTCGCCCAGGAGACCCTGGAGGACCTGCGGGACGAGATCGGCCAGACCGTGCACTTCGCCCGCAGGGACGAGGCCCACGTCCTCTACCTGGCCACCCGCGAGTCGCGCGAGGCCGGCCACGTGATCCCCAGGGTGGGCCGGCGGCTGCCCGCCCACGTCACCGCGCTCGGCCAGGTGCTGCTCGCCCAGCTCACCGACGACGAGGTCGTGGCCCTGCTGCCCGACCCGCTGCGGGCGCTGACCGAGCACACCATCACCGACCTGACCAAGCTGACCGGCGAGCTCGACCAGGTGCGCACCCGCGGCTGGGCCCTCGAACGCGAGCAGGGCACCCGCGGCGTGGCCTGCGTGGCCGTGGCGGTCGACTACCGCATCCCGGCCACAGACGCGATCAGCTGCTCGATGCCGGCCGCGCTGCCGCCCGCCGAGATCGAGCGGATCACCGAAGCGGTGATCAAGCACACCCGCAAGCTGGCTGCCACTCTGCGCAGGGAGGGCATCCGCTAGACCCCCTCGTTGGAAGGACTGCCGATGCGGCTGGATGGTGTTCTCTTCTTTCCCGTGACCCCCTTCGACGGCGACGGCGCCGTCTCGGAGCCGGTGCTGGCCGAGCACGTCTCCGCCGGGGTCGCGGCCGGGGCGGGAGCAGTGTTCGCCGCCTGCGGCACCGGTGAGTACAACGCCCTCGACCTCGCCGACTACGCCAAGGTCATGACCACGTCGGTGGCGGCGGCGCGCGGGCGCGTGCCCGTGTTCGGCGGCGCGGGCGGGCCGCTGCCCACCGCCAGGGCCGCCGCGCGGGCCGCCGCCGACAGCGGGGCCGACGGGTTGCTGCTGCTGCCGCCGTACCTGGTCAGCGCCCCGCCCGCGGGACTGGTGCGGTACGTGCGCGAGGTCGCGGCGGCCACCGACCTGCCGGTCGTCGTCTACCAGCGGGGGAACGCGCGCTTCTCCCCCGCCGCCGTGGCCGAGCTCGCCGCCCTGCCGAACGTGATCGGCTTCAAGGACGGGCTGGGCGACCTCGACCTGCTCCAGCGCATCATCCTGACCGTCCGGGCGGCCGCGCCCGCCCGGGACTTCACGTTCTTCAACGGACTGCCCACCGCCGAGCTGACCGTGCCCGCCTACCGGGGGCTCGGGGTGAGCCTGTACTCCAGCGCGGTGTTCGCCTTCGCGCCCGAGATCGCGCTGGCCTTCCACAAGGCGGTGACGGGCGGGGACGAGATGCTCGTGCAACGGCTGCTCACCGGGTTCTACCTGCCGCTGGTGGAGTTGCGGGACCTGGTGCCGGGGTACGCGGTTTCGCTGGTCAAGGCGGGCGTACGGATGCGGGGGCTGGACGTGGGCGGCGTCCGCGCCCCCTTGACGGACCCGACCCCCGACCACCTGGCCACCTTGCGCCACCTCACCACAAAAGGCCTCGAACTAGCCGCGTCCTGACCCCGGGTGCCACTCCAACTAGAGCCGACGCCGGGGGCTATCAGCCGCCACCGCCATCACAACACGCCCTGCCATCCCTCAGCCCCCGGCCGACCTGTCGCGCCACCCTCCTCCGAGAAGCGCCGCCCACTCGGGGCTCCAAAGCACGCCCACCCTGCATCAGACCCCCTAAGGTGAGCCCCCTCCGAACGATCCCTCAAGGCGAGCCCCACCTCAACGCGTCCCGCCCCTGAGAACGAGCGTCCTTTTCGAGGCGCCCCACCTCCGCCCTCCGAACAAGCGCCACCCGTCAAGGCGCCCCACCTCAGCCCTCCGAAAGAGCGTCGTCCTTCAAGGCGAGGCCAAACCCTCCGAGCGAACCCCTCTCAAGGGCGATCCTCAGCCCTCAAGGCGAGCCCACCCCCTGAGAAGCCCCGCCCCTTCAAGACAACCCCGTCCACTCCCGAGCGAGCCCCACCCCTCACGGCGAGCCCCGCTCAAGGGCGACTCCCCTCCGAGCGAGCCCCCTCACGGTGAGCCGCTTTCCAGGACCGCGAGCGGCCTGTCACGCCGTCTGGAGACGGCCGTCCACCCGGCGCGGGATCCCGAGGGGGTTGGCGTCCTTGAGCTCGTCCGGGAGCAGCGCCTCCGGCCAGTCCTGGTACGCGACCGGCGCCACCCACCGCCCGATCGCCGTCGCCCCCACCGACGTGTACGCCGACGTCGAGGCAGGCCACGGCCCTCCGTGATGCATCGCCCAGCAGACCGCCACCCCGGTCGGCCATCCGTTCCAGACCAGCCGCCCCGCCTTCCGGCCGAGCACCTCGACGATCTCCTCGGCCTCGTCCGGATCACCGCCATGAACGGTCGCCGTGAGCGACCCCTCCAGCCGCTCCAGCACCCTCCTCAGCTCCGAAATTTCCCGATAAGTCACCACAACAGCCGCCGGCCCGAAGCACTCCTCCGCGATCCCCGGCAGCCGCTCGCCGAACGACTCCAGATCGGTCGTGAACACCTTGGGCGCCACCGCCCAGGCCCCCTCCCCCGGCTTCCCCTCCGCCAGCAACGGCAGCTCGCCGAGCCGGCCGAGCCCACCCAGATACCCGTCCCTGATCCGCTCGGCCAGCAGGGGGCCGCCGCCGGTGCTCTCGACCGCCGCGACCAGCGCCTTGCGCAACTCGTCGTCCTCGGGCACGAACATGAGCCCCGGGTTCGTGCAGAACTGCCCGACCCCCAGCGTCAGCGACGCCGCGAACCCGCTCGCCACCTCCTGCGCCGGCGCCGACGGCAGCACCACCACGGGGTTGACACTGCCCAGCTCCCCGTAGAAGGGGATGGGCGTCTCCCGCTCGTCGATCAGCTTCTGGATCGCCTTGCCGCCCGCCACCGACCCGGTGAACCCGGCCGCGACCACGCGCGGGTGGCGTACCAGGTCGGCGCCCGCCTGCATCCCCTGCACCAGTCCCAGCAGGTCCGGATAGGGCAGGGCATTCCGTACGATCTTCGCCACCCGCTCGGACGTGTTCGGATGCCCCGGATGCGCCTTGACCACCACGGCACACCCCGCGGCCAGCGCCGAGGCGGTGTCCCCACCGGCCACCGAGAACGCGAACGGGAAGTTGCTCGCCGCGAACACCGCGACGACCCCGGCCAGCGGATGGTTCATGCGCCGCACGTCCGGCCGTGGCGGCGTGAGCGCCGGGTCCGCGTGGTCGATGGCGGCCTCCAGGTAACCGCCGTCCCTGACGACCTGGGCGAAGAGCCGGAACTGTCCGGCCGTACGCGCCACTTCGCCCCGCAGCCGTACCTCTCCGAGCGCGGTCTCCCGGTCGGCGAGTTGCCACAGTTCGTCCACGTGCGCGGTGAGCGCGTCGGCGACGGCCTCCAACGCCGCCGCCCGCTCGTCCGCCGGGGTCGCGCGCCATGCGGCGCCGGCCGCCGTCGCCGCGGAGACGATCAAGTCGACCCCGGCGCTGTCGGTCTCGGGCAGGCCGCTGCCCACGGTCTCACCGGTTCTGGGGTCGTATCCGTAGATCATGGAGTGGCCCTTCGGAGTCTTGACACGTTCTCCGCCCGATTCTTACAGTTGCGGCAACTTGTCCACAAATCTGGCTATTGTTCATATATATGGACGGCGGTTCTGAAATGATTATCCGGCAGATCCACGTCACCCCCGTCGCCTTCCGGGATCCGCCCCTCCTGAACGCCGCCGGTGTCCACGAGCCGTGGGCCCTGCGGACCATCGTCGAGATCGTCACGGACGAGGGCATCTCCGGACTGGGCGAGACCTACGGCGACCTCGGTCACCTCACCAAGGTCCGCGAGTGCGCGCAGGTCCTGCTCGGGCTCGACGTCCACGCGACCAACGAGATGTACGCCCGCATCGCGGGCACCGTCGGCGACGTCGTGACCGACCTGCACGGACTGACCGGCGTCGCCACCAAGGAGAAGAGCGTCGACCGGGTCTTCTCGCCCTTCGAGGTCGCCTGCCTGGACATCCGCGGCAAAGCGGCCGGCGTACCCGTCGTGGACCTGCTCGGCGGCCGCGTCCGCGACGCCGTCCCCTACAGCGCTTACCTCTTCTACAAGTGGGCGGGCCATCCCGGCGCGGACCCCGACCGCTTCGGCCCGGCCCTCGACGAGGCGGCCCTGGTGGCGCAGGCCGCCCTCCTGATCAAGGAGCACGGCTTCTCCTCGATCAAGCTGAAGGGTGGCGTCCTCCCGCCCGACCAAGAGATCGCCGGCATCCGCGCCCTGCACGAGGCGTTCCCCGGCATCCCCCTCCGCCTCGACCCCAACGCCGCCTGGACCGTCGAGACCGCCATCCGCGTCGGCCGCGAACTCGACGGCGCCCTCCAGTACCTGGAGGACCCCACGCCGGGCATCGCGGGCATGGCCGAGGTCGCCAGGGCCGTCCCGATGCCGCTGGCCACGAACATGTGCGTCGTCACCCCCGAACACCTGCCCCCCGCCATCTCCGCCGGCGCGATCGGCGTGCTCCTGCTGGATCACCACTACTGGGGCGGCCTCGTACGGTCCGCCCACATCGCCACCCTCTGCGGCACCTTCGGCCTGGACCTGTCGATGCACTCCAACTCCCATCTCGGCATCAGCCTGGCCGCGATGACCCACCTGGCCGCCGCCACCCCGAACCTCACCTTCGCCTGCGACACCCACACCCCCTGGCAGGACGGCCAGGACGTGGTGCTCCCCGGCAGCCTGCGCTTCGTCGACGGCGCCGTACCGGTGCCCACCGGGCCGGGCCTGGGCGTCGAACTGGACCGCGACGCGCTGGCGGTCATGCACGAGCAGTACGAGACCTGCGGCATCCGCGCCCGCGACGACACGACCTACATGCGCCGCATGGAACCCGCCTTCTCCGCGAAGATCCCCCGCTGGTGAACGTCGCCTACGTCTACCCCTGGGACGTCGTCGGCGACCCGACCGCCCCCACCCGCCTGGCCGAGCTGGGCGTGGACACGATCGCCCTTGCCGCCGGCTACCACTCCACCCGCGCCGCCACCCCGTACCACCCGGCGCACCGCGTCCTGGACGTTGCCCATCCCGCCTTCTACCTGCCGATCCGCCCCCACGCCTGGTCCCGCCTGGTCCCCGCCGCTCCCACCTGGACCCCGCCGGACGCCTACCTCCAAGCCCAGACGGCCCTACGGAAGGCCGGCCTCAAGGTCCACGCCTGGACCGTCCTCACGCACAACTCCTACCTGGGAACCCGGTTCCCGGACCTGACCGTGCGCAACGCCTTCGGCGACCCGTACCCGTACGCCCTCTGCCCCGCTCACGAGGACGTCCTGGCGTACTGCGAGACCCTCGTCACGGAGATCCTCACCCTCGCCGAACCGGACGGCCTGATCCTGGAGGCGTGCGGACCGATGGGGTTCGGGCACCAGGGCGTCCACGAGAAGACCTCCGGCGCCGACTGGACCCCCACCGACGCCGACCTCCTCTCCTTGTGCTTCTGCACCACCTGCGCCCCCCAGTACCCCCCAGAAACCGCCACAAGAGTCCGCACAATCATCGACACCGCCAACCTCTCCCCCACCCTCACCACCCTCCCAACCAACCCCCCACCCCCCTCCGCAACCCCAACCAACCCCGCCCTCGCCCCTCAACCCCCAACCAACCCCGCCCTCGCCCCCGAAACCCCAACCAGCGCCACTTCGGTTCCCGACACCCCCACCGCGGCCTCCCCGCCCACAACCGACACCCCCGCGGCCTCGCGCACCAAATGCGCGCCCTCTACAGCTTCAGACAGCGCACAGGCCGTCCTCCCAACCTCCCGCCCCCCGAAATCCCCCTCCGCACGCCCCGGCACCCCACTCTCGGGAACCCCAACTTCGCGGCCCTCAACCTCGGAGCCCCCAACTCCGAACCCCTCAGCCTCAGAGACCTCAACCCCGGGCCCCTCGGTCTCAGAGACCCCAACTCCGGGGCCCTCAGCCTCAGAGACGCCAGCCTCGGAGACCTTGGCTTCGGATACCTCAGCTTCCGGTCGGCCAACCTCAGAGACACCGCCCTCAGGGGCCTCGAGTTCCGGTAACCAAGTTTCAGAGACCCGAGCCCCTGGCACCCCGCCCTCAGAGACCCGAGCCTTACAGACCCAAAGTTCGGCGCCCCGAGCCAGCGGCTCAGCGTCAGGCACCCGGGGCGTAGACACCGAAAGCGCTGCTCGGCCTTTTCAGAGCACCACAGTCCGCACCCCCACGGCCTCGGACACCTCTGGCCATCCAACCCCCCGGCACCACATCGACACGATGGAACTCGCCCTCGGCCCCCTGGCCGACGAGATAAGGGCAACCCGGGTGCGACTGTCAGCCTCCCTCCGCCGCCGTCTCGTCTCAGCCGCCCGGCGAACAGCGCCGACCATCCCCATCACGCTGCACGCCGACCCGAACCCCTGGGCCACCGGCGCCTTCGCCGCCCTCCCCTCGGGGGACCCAACCCTGGACGTCCTCGTGGGCAACTGCTGGGGCGACACCCGCACCGACGCCGCCCGCCTCACAGCCCTCGCCAACCTGTGCACGCCTGGCCAACGAGTAGGCGCCTACGTCCTGGCCCTCCCACCGCGCCCCGCCGACGCAGCCGCCCTGGCCGAACAACTGAAGATCTACGCCAACGCCGGCGCCTCAGAATTTCACCTCTACCACGCAGGCCTTGCGTCCCCCCACCGCCTCTCGGCCATCGCAACCGCGCTCCGTCTCCTCCAATAACCCCGTTCCAATGGTCTGCACCGGTCCCCTCGAAGCCCGACCACGAACCACTGACGATCATCGTTCCGAACCAAGTCAACGGCGAGCCCTGAGCCCCCAAGAGGCCACCAACGGTGGAGCCCACAGCGAGTCCCATGCCCCATAACCAACAGGGCTGCCGCCTAGGTCACCGATACACGGAACTGCTAGAGAAGTAGCACCAAGCCATGGCCCGGCACCTCACCCCCCAGAAGGAGAGACAACAACTCAGCGGCCCCCACTCCTCACCAGCGATGCCCCTGCCACGAAACGAGCCACCGTCGCAGAGGGCAGCGATGCACCAGCAGCACGTCGATCTCCCAGCGCTCACGTCCACACAACGGAAAGCCCGCACGAGGTCGCTGAAAGCTCGCCCTGGGAACGAATGCCCCAAGCGATGATCAACCACCTAGCGTGATCGACCGCTCAGCGAAGGTCACAAACAGCCCTGCCACCATCACCGACTACCCGCCGCGACGCTTACCGCAGATGCAGGCGAACACTCACCTACCAGCAGCGCGAGCAAAGGAAGCCGCAACCAGCCGCCACCCAGCAGCAAGCCATGGCGGGCAACCCGCCACACCCCGACGGGCGCAAGGTTCACACCACAGACCAGGCACTCCCCAGGCCACCCGTCACCATCACAGTCCGGACTCCGGCCACTCGCCTGAGCAGTGCCAGCCGCCTCACGCGACGCCCAACACACCCCGCCGTATCAGCCACCGAGGCAAGCCCGAGCCTGCCGCCCCGCTCAACCCACCATCCGAACCGACGACACTCATTCCATCATCGCAAGCCACTTCACGTGCGCTCCCCCGAACGGCCCTCTACGAGCCCCGACCGCATCCATCAGCCACCGCGCGCTCGCTTCCGCCCCAGCGATCAACTCCGGCGGATACCCCAGCACCACCTGATGCTCAGCGAACTCGTCCTCATCGTCGAGAATGAGCCGCCCATCCCGCTTCCTGATCACGTCGAGATCGAGATCCAACATGGTGACCTCGTCATCCCGCCACTCGGGAACCGTGGTGACATCCACATAGACCTCGGTGCGGTGCGGTGCCGCATTGAACGATGCCGCCCACCAGGCATCCCGCGGGAACAGCATGATCGCGTGGTTGTCCCAGGTGATGGCAGGCCCATCCCCCTTGCGCGCAACCGTCCCTCCTGGCACGGCCACCCAAACCCCATGTTGATCATCTCCGAGCACCGTGCCCGGATGGTTCCAGTGCAACGCCCCGCCGTACTTCCGAAACACCACCTGTACATCAGTCATAGAACAAATCTACTTTTCGTCCACCTCCACCACGAGAACCGAGAGGGCATCCCTCTCGTCCTCTTCAGCCCGCCCTCCCCCAGGCCCCTGAGACCGTGCCCTCGCCACAGCCTCAGCCCGAATCCTCACCTGCCTGCGACCGCACCATGCAGCAGCCATCAGGCACGCCGCACAGCACAGACCTCAAGCCACTCAACGCTGCCACCTGAGGGTCGACGAAGCTTCCCCCAACCAACTCACGGAGACACGCCAGCCATCAGCAGTCATTCCTGTAGCCACCACCGGAGACCGCCAAGGGACTTGAACTTGGATCAGAAGCACAGCTCGAATACAACTACTTGTCCACACCGAGCGCACTCAGATTCTGAAGTGCAGACCACCACGGCGAGCGCCCTGCACTCCCAACCGGTCCAGCGCCAGCCCCCTCGCGCTACACCAAGGCCGGCACGCTTTCCCCAAGCCGGAAAGCCTCTCAATTTGAGCAGTCACGCCCTCATCAGAACAGATCCCATCACGCACCAGCAGAGGCGCGTCTCCCTCAACACGCACAGCCAGCGCACTCCACCTTTGCCCGTACGCACTCCAATTGAGCCACGGGGAATTCTTGCAGCCACACGCCATATACCACAAAGTCCCCGCAGACCCACAAACAATATCAGCCTTGATAATCGGCGACCTATCGACCAAATAGCCAGGCCTTTTACCGTTCCCGCCCCCATTCACACACTTCCAGTCGAAGAACGCCCCCAAGGAGTCACTTACCACTCCGCTCGAATCCCGCTTAAATACTGAGCCGTGGCAACACATAGCGACTTGACCGATAGAGCACGAGACCGGATCGCCCCCGACTTCTGTCTACCGCAGGCCCCGGCCGCCCCTGGCGTGGGCATCGGCAAGTAGTGAACGGAATTCTGTGGCGCTTCGAGCCGGATCGACCTGGCGAGAAATCCCAGAATGCTACGGCACATGGCAAACCTGCTACGAACGGTACAAGCGCTGGACCGAGGACGGAAGGTGGCCACGAGCCCTGACGGAAGCGCAAACCGCAGAGAACCCCACCCCTCCCCAGAGCACCCTCCTCGCTCCAGCCCACGCAACCCATAGCCCTCAAAAGCCGCAAACCCCGTCAGATAATCCCCTCAAGCCTGCAGCAATTCCCCATAAGACGCAAAGTAGGCACTTAATCCGCTCCCACCGAACCGCCCACCTTCGCCATTCCGTCAGCATCAAGATAAGAATTCACTCCCACAACTAGGCCACCGGCTAGTAATCTTCACCCTGAGCAAGCCAAAACACTGAACAGTTTCCACACCAACCTGTTCAAAGTAGGACAGATCGATCCGATATCGGATCCCATAGACACCCGCGCGGGCACTTAGAATCCCCCTCCATTTTGCCCGCGCGGGCACCTACCGGCTCCTCCACTCCGGCCCGCGCGGGCACCACCAACCCCTACACCTGTGCCCGCGCGGGCCGCCCCTTCAGGTCGGACACTTCCATACGAACGCGCCAGCGATGTCCGCACCGAAGATCCATGAGCTGGGCAGGTGCTGCTGCCAGCAGGCGGGAACACGGCGCGCGGGCACCAAGTCCCCTCCTCCCCGAAGGGGCAACCGCCTTCATCACGGTCAAACTAAGCGTGTAACGCGCCTCAGCATGTCCCCCTCAGTACGCACCCATGCTGCTTGCGCCCCCTGGCTCACCGAGGGCGGCCGGCGCCGACTGCGTGTCCGCGCTGCCGCTGCTCGCCGCCGCCTGGCGTCCTGCCCCCTCAAGCCAACGGCCAACGACTCCAGCCGCGTCTCGCCCGGAGCGGGCATACCTGGGACATCCCAGGACCGAGATCACCCGGCTCCAGCAGAACCCCTCCGAATGACACCGGCTCGCCCACGGCGGAACACGATTTCCCCTGCCGCTGGTCGATGCCGGCTTGATCGATGATTACACCTCCTGGCCCAATCCGCCGTCCCAGGCGCGGATGACGCGAATCGCCCCGGCACCGCCAACCCTGAACCAAAAGCGAGAGCGCCTTCAGCGGCGAGCCGTCGCCCAGGTCTTCGCGGCGCAGCCCTGATCGAGCGTGCTCGGTAACTCCGGCCCACCCTTCGCCTCGGTCGGCCGGGAGCCCGATAAGGCCCCAACCAGCCGAGAATCCATCAAGGTCGATGGCCACGCATCCGATAGATGATGGCTCCCGTAACAGCCTGAACCCGCCGCCGTAACTCCGCCCGCCCCTCCAACAGACCCAGATTACGAAGTGCGACTGGAGTACTCACTTCCTCCAGACGACCGGCGGCAAGCGACCGTCCGATACGCACAAATCGGCTTCCCGCAGTCCCGTCCTCCGGCCCTACAAAGTCCGCATCCTGCGAAGATCCCCGACGACCAGAGAGCACCGAGCACGGGGCAATCCAGGCCCTCTTGCGTCACCGTCTCGCGGAAACCAGCCCACTTTCATAGGCCGCGATAACCAACTGCGCTCTGTCACGAGCTTCCAACTTCGTGCGCAAGCGGCCGATATGCGTCTTGATGGTGGCCAAGCTCAACCGCAAATGGTCAGCGATCTCCTCGTTGGACAGCCCACGAGCGATCAACAGCAGCACTTCCCTCTCTCGTTCCGTCACCCTGTCCAGCCCCTGTGGCCGCTGCGCCACTGGGGTCTTCGTGAACTCCTCGATCAAGCGTCGCGTCACCGTTGGCGCCAGCAAAGCCTCACCGCTCGCAACCACACGAACGGCAGCGAGCAGGTCCGCCGGCGGCGTGTCCTTAAGTAGAAATCCACTCGCACCGGCCCGAAGAGCGTCGTAGACGTACGCATCCAGATCGAACATCGTCACCACGAGAACCCGCGACACATCGCCAATACGCCGAGTCGCCTCGATGCCATCCATGTCCGGCATACGAACATCCATCAGCACCACATCGGGCCGATGCTCCAAGACGACTGCCACTGCTTCAGCACCGGTTGATGCCTCGCCCACCACTGTCATGTCCGGCTCGGAGTCGACCAACATCGTGAAGCTCCCCCTGAGCAGAGCTTGATCGTCAGCAATGACCACCTTGATCATGAGACCTCCTGATACGGCAGACGTGCGAAGACACGAAACCCTCGTCGAGGCAGGCTTCCCGCTTCAAAGACTCCGCCGTACATCATGACCCGCTCCCGCATTCCAATCAGTCCGTGGCCGGAGCCGCCCCCGGGCGACACACGCCTTCCTGGGCCCTCGTCCACCACCTCGATCCGCACCTCGCCCCCATCCGTTACGACAGAGACCTGACAGCGAGTCGGTGAGGCATGCTTGACCACGTTCGTGAGCGCCTCCTGCACGATGCGATAGACGGACAACTCCACCCCATCGGGCAACCGTCTTCCCGCCGCCGCCCCACCTTCTCGTCGTTCCTCCACTCCATGCGCGGCGACGGCTCCCCCGAACAGGCCCTCATCCGGCGCACGGTCATCGTCCGAACGCGTGGCCTGTTCCCCGCCAAGAGGCCCGCCTACTTCGCGAGGGCCCGTCTTTGGACGCCCTAGTGGCGCGTTTTCAGCCTTACCCCGCAGACCTGTCCTTTCCTGGCCGGCCTCATCTCCACCGATCCGGAGGTCAAGCGCGACCTCGACTCCAGCTTGCCTGGCCTGCTCCACCAAGCCCTCCAGGCCCGCGATACCCGGAACGGGAACAAGATCTGCCAGCTGGGTCGAACGCAGCATGCCTAGAAGATGGCGCATCTCCACCAGAGCACTCCGGCTGGCGGTCTCGATCACACGCAAGGCGTCGTGTGCTTCTTCCGGCCTGGTCGCCAGCACGTGATTGGCCACACCCGCCTTGACTGCGATCAATCCCACACTGTGAGTAACGACATCGTGCAGTTCCCGCGCGATGCGTAACCGTTCCTGCGTCACTGCTTGCTCGGCCATTCGCCCGGCCTCACGAGCGGCGTACAACCTGCGTTCCCGGACGGCCCTCCCTATGGTCCAGGCTCCGCCGAGCGCCGCGATGCCGACCAGCGGTCGATCGATGTGCACGAGCCAAGCGGGCGTGCCCCCGCCCGGCGCGCCACCTGCGACCACCAGTCCGAACACACTGGTCATGCTGACCACACCGATGGCCGAGGACGGCAGCACGGCCCCGAATCTGTCGGACGTCGCCACGATGTAGATCGCATAAGCGGGTGCGATGCAGGCGTATCCCACCACGTCAACTGCAACTGCGAAGATGGCGAGCGTCAGCGTGAAACAGAAGACAGGCAGAGGCCACAGCCTTCGCACCGCCAAAGGCAGGCCCAGCCCGCACGGGAGGGCGATCTTCAACCACGGTGGCACCCCGGGCGCGGCTACCGCCGCTGTGACGAACACGAACGCGAACCCCAGCCCCGCCATCAGATCGAGCACGATCAGCTGACCGCGGCTCCAGCGCCTGGCGAAGAAGGGATCGTTCTCGTTCACGCGTTGAACGGTAGCCTCTCGCCGAGCTGAGCACGTCAGCCCTGGGTCTGACCCTGAAGTTCGAACCGTGGTCTGATGCGCCGCCGGCCCGGCATGCCGCATCTTCTTCAGCGTGATCGAACTTCAGCACCTCACCAAGCGCTACGACGACACGCTCGCCGTGGACGATCTGTCTTTCAAGGTCGAGCCGGGCCATGTGACGGGTTTCCTCGGCCCCAACGGCGCCGGCAAATCCACCACACTGCGCCTGATCCTCGGCCTGGACGCGCCGACCTCCGGCCAGGCGCTGGTCGACGGCCGACGCTATGCCTCCTTTCGCAAGCCCATGTTCAAGGTGGGGGCGCTGCTCGACGCGAGTGCGGTCCATGGCGGGCGCAGCGCCTACAACCATCTGCTCTGCCTGGCCGCCACCAACGGCATCGGTGCCACACGCGTGGCCGAGGTGCTTGAGCAGGTCGGGTTGGCGAATGTGGCACGAAAACGCGTGGCCGGCTTCTCCCTCGGCATGAAGCAGCGACTCGGCATCGCCGCTGCGCTGCTCGGCGATCCTGGTGTGCTGCTGTTCGACGAGCCCGTCAACGGCCTCGATCCCGACGGAGTGCGCTGGATCCGCGACCTGATGCGGTCACTGGCCGCCGAGGGCAGGACCGTCCTGCTCTCCAGTCACCTGATGAGCGAGATGGCGTTGACCGCTGAACGCATCGTGATCCTCGGCCGGGGGCGGCTGGTGGCGCACTCCACGGTCAACGAGCTGACGGCGCGCTATCCCTCGCTGGAAGACGCCTATATGGCTCTGACGGCGAACAGCGTCCAGTTCGGGGCGGCGAGATGAGGGCGGCTCTGCTGGCCGAATGGCTGAAGCTCCGGTCCGTGACTTCCACCTGGCATGCCATGGGTGCAGCGGCTCTCATGGCGGTGCTCGGCGTGCTCTGGACGCTCTATGTCAGCGACCTCGCCGAAGATCGAGGGACGCTGCAGGCAGCCGCGCCGGAACAAGGACTCCTGCCGCTCCTTCAGATGAGCCTCACCGTGCTCGGCGTACTGGCGGTCACGTCCGAATACGCGACAGGCATGATTCGCGCCAGTCTTACCGTCGTTCCCCGGCGCAGCACCTTACTTCTGGCCAAGGCCGTCGTCGTCAGCCTGGCCACGTTCACAGCGGCTCACGTCATCCTTCTGGTCACCTATTCGGCGAGCCGTCTGATCGCCCACGACCATCGGCTGGGCTTCAACGAGACTCCGCTGGCCGACGACGTGCCGATGCTGTTAGCCGCGGGGATCTCGGTGACAGCGCTGGCTCTGGTGGGGCTCGGCCTGGGCATAGCCACGCGGTCGACGGCTGGCGCGCTCATATCGGTCGTGGTTCTGCTGTTCGTCCTGCCCGGTGTTGCCGCATACCTACCTGCGCCGTGGAACACGCGTGCCGCATCGCTGCTGCTGCCGAACCTGGTTCCCCAACTGGTCGGCGATCGCCTCTCGTCCCGGCTTGGAGACGGCCTTCTTCCACCTTGGGCCGCGCTCCTGGTCCTCCTGGCCTACCCGGTGATCGCGTTCGTCGCCGGTTTCATCTTGCTCAAGCGGAGGGACGTATGAGTGTTCTCACCTCAGAGTGGCTGAAGGTCCGTTCGGTCCGCTCTTCCTATCTCATCGTCAGCATCAGTCTCGGCACGATCCTTCTGGGCCTCGCCTTGGCCTCCATGGCGGCCGGCATGTACGACAACGCTCCTGCTGAGCAGCGTCCGACTGCCCGGATAGCGGATCTGGAGGAGGTACTGGTGATCGTGCCGCAGCTTTGCATGGGCGTTCTGGGCACATTGGCCGTCACATCTGAATACACCACCGGCTTGATCAGGACGAGTCTGACGGCCGTCCCCCGTAGATGGCCGCTTCTCGCTGCGAAGGCCGCCGTGGTCGGCGTATTGAGCTTGGTCATTGGCCCGGTGGCGGTGTTCGGGACGTACTTCGTCTCGCGTTGGGTGCTTGGCGACCGATTCTCCGGCGCATACCTGACCTCGTTCGCGGACAGGCTTCCGTTCCTGCTCGTTACCAGTGCCACGGTTGTGGTCTTCGCGCTGCTTGGCTTGGGATTGGGCGCGCTTCTGCGATCCGCCCCTGGTGCGATCGCCTTGTTGGTGGGTCTGATCTATGTGATCCCGATGATCGTGGGCAACATCCCGGAGCCCTGGAGTGAACGGCTGGGCTCGATCATGATCGGTGCGCTTCCCCGCGAGATCACCGGCGACATCATCACCACATCGGTGTACGGGTCACTTCTGTCTCCGCCTGCGGCCGCCACCGTGCTGGTGTTGTACGCGGTTCTTCCCCTGCTGACCGCCATCTGGCTCATACGCAGGAGGGACGCTTGAGATGCCCCCTCCATGGACCTTGTTGTTGAGAGGCATCCTCTGCCGTCTCGTTTCCCAACTGCGGGTACGGCAGGCTCAGGTGCCTGCCGTACCGCTCAGTGGCTCAGACTTCGACCACGACGGGAATGATCATGGGTCGGCGGCGGTACGTGTCGCTGACCCAACGGCCGACCGTGCGGCGCACGACCCGGCGGATCTCCTGCATGTCGACCACGCCATCCGCGGCCTTGTCCTGAAGAGCTCTTTCGATCTGCGGAATGAACTCCTCGAACTGCGCCGGATCGATGCCGGATCCTCGTGCGTGGATCTCGGGGCCGGCGGTGAGCTTGCCGGTGGCGGAGTCGACCACGACGACCACCGAGATGAACCCTTCGTCGCCGAGAATCCTGCGGTCCTTCAGCGAGGTGTCGGTAATCTCGCCCACCGAGGTGCCGTCGACATAGACGTACCCGGCGTGAACCGCTCCCACGATCCTCGCTCTGCCGTCGACCAGGTCCACCACGACGCCGTCCTCGGCGATCACGATGTGGTCGTCGGGAACACCGGTCAGCGCGGCGAGCTTGGCGTGCGCCCGCAGGTGCCGCCATTCGCCGTGAACCGGCATGAAGTTCGACGGGCGAGTCAGGTTGAGGACGTAAAGGAGCTCGCCCGCGGCCGCGTGGCCGGAGACGTGCACCTTGGCGTTGCCCTTGTGCACGACACGAGCGCCCCACCTGGTGAGTCCGTTGATCACCTTGTTGACCGCGGTCTCGTTCCCCGGCACCAGCGACGACGCCAGCAACACGGTGTCACCCTCGGCGATGCGGATCGGATGATCGCGGTTGGCCATCCGCGACAGCGCCGCCATGGGCTCGCCCTGGGAACCGGTGCAGACCAGCACCACGTCTTCCGGCGGCCACTGCTCGATGTCGCGCGAGTCGACGATCAACTCCGGCGGCACCTTGAGGTAGCCCAGATCACGAGCCACGCCCATGTTCCGGACCATCGATCGGCCCACCAGGGCAACCTTGCGGCCGTGCCTGGCCGCGGCATCCATCACTTGCTGGATGCGGTGCACGTGCGAGGCGAAGCTCGCCACGATCACGCGCTGCTCGGACGTGCGGATCACCTCGTCGATGACCGGCCCGATCTCCCGCTCACTGGTGACGAACCCCGGCACCTCGGCGTTGGTGGAGTCCGACATCAGCAGGTCGACGCCCTCGGTGCCGAGCCTGGCGAAGCCGCCGAGGTCGGTGAGCCGGCCGTCGCTCGGCAACTGGTCCATACGGAAGTCGCCGGTGTGCAGGACGATGCCGGCGGGCGTCCTGATCGCCACAGCCAGCGCGTCGGGGATCGAGTGGTTCACCGCGAGGAACTCGCAGTCGAAGGGCCCGAAGATGTGCCGTTCGCCCTCGACGACCTCGACCTTGGTCGGCTGGATCCGGTGCTCCGTCAGCTTGGCCTCGATCAAAGCCAAGGTGAGCTTGGATCCGATGAGCGGAATGTTGCGCCGCTCTCGCAGAAGGTAAGGTACCGCCCCGATGTGGTCCTCGTGGGCGTGGGTCAGCACGACGGCTTCGATGTCGTCGAGCCTGTCCCTGATGTATTCGAAGTCGGGCAGGATCAGGTCGACGCCCGGCTGATCGGGCTCGGGGAACAACACCCCGCAGTCGACGATCAGCAGTCGGCCGTCGTATTCGAAGACGGCCATGTTCCTGCCGATCTCCCCCAACCCGCCGAGCGCGACGATGCGCAGGCCGCCGTAAGGCAGCTCCGGCGGGGGCCAAGCTCAGGATGCGGATGGCTCATGCCCGGCCCCCATGGTCAAATCGTGTTCTCAAAACTCCCGGTTCCTCCCCGTTCCTATGCGTCTGTCAACTTCACCCCGCCGGCTACCAGGCAAGCACGCAGCTCGGCGATTTGCTTCTCTGTCGCCGCCACGAGCGGCAGACGTACCGGTCCCGCCGGCACACCCACCAAGCTCAGCGCCGCCTTTGCCATGATCGCGCCACCGGCCTTCAGCATGATCCCGTCCACTACAGGGGCCACCTGACCGTGTACTTCCAGCGCTTGCTTCACGTCACCGCTCTTGTGCAACTCGATCATGCGAGCCAGTTCGGAGCCCACGACATGTCCGACGACGCTGACGAACCCTGCGGCGCCAAGGGACAGCCAGGCGAGGTTGAGCAGGTCGTCGCCGGAGTAGAAGACGAGATCGGTCGCCGTCATAACCTGGCTGGCGGCGAACAGGTCGCCCTTTGCGTCCTTCACGGCCACGATGCGGTCGTGCTGCGCCAGACGGATCAACGTCTCGGTCTTGATCGGCACGCCGCTGCGACCAGGGATGTCGTAGAGCATCACCGGGAGCTCAGTGGCGTCGGCCACGCGAGTAAAGTGCTGGTAGAGCCCCTCTTGCGGGGGCTTGTTGTAGTAGGGAGTCACCACCAGCAGCGCGTGGGCACCCACCTCCGCCGCCTGCTTCGCGAGCTTGACGGTGTGGCGTGTGTCATTCGTCCCGACTCCCGCCACTACGGTGGCGCGGTCGCCAACGGCCTCCAGGACGGCGCTGACGATCCGTCGCTTCTCATCGTCCGAGGTGGTGGGCGACTCGCCTGTCGTCCCATTGACGATCAGGCCATCGTTGCGCTGCTCGTCCACCAGGTAGGTGGCCAGGCGTCGTACGCCTTCGTAGTCGACGTCGCCGTCAGAGGTGAACGGCGTGACCATCGCGGTCAGCATGCGACCGAAGGGCGCTTCGGCGGTTCCAGTTGGCGATGCCATAGTGCGAACGCTACCTGGATTCGGAAAAACGTTGGACGTCGCCACCCCGCTTTGCCTGCCCGACGGAGCCATTTGCCCTCATTCGCAGGCGTTCTGAGGAGCAAGGTGACAAGGATGACCGCGTGGGGTAACCCGATCTACTTCGCTCGCGATCATCCCGCGGGCAGCCGAGTCCCCATCATCTCCGTCCACACCCACCTTTCCTTGGACGGGACCGAAGAGGGAAGATCAGCCACCACCCGGCGCCCCCTACCGGGACAGTTCGATCTGGTACCTGATGAAGCCCCTGTTCTCGGCCACCTTGTCATAGAGACGGCGCGCGGTGCTGTTCGATTCGTGGGTGTTCCAGTAGACACGGGAGCAGCCGCCATCCCGAGCCCAGTCCGCGACAGCCTCGATCAGTTTGCGTCCCACTCCCCTGCCCCGGACATCTGGATCCGTGAACAGATCCTGGAGATAGCAGACGTCGGCGTCAGGGGCCGAGGTGCTGGCATGGACCAGGAAGTGGGTGATGCCGACGAGCCGCCCGTCCAACCTCGCGCCGAAGGCGTGCATCCGAGTGTCTGCCTGGAACTCCTGCCAGGCCCGGCCGTACATCTCGTCCGGTTCGACTCGCTGATAGAAGTCGATGTACGCCCGGAACAAGCTCTCCCACGCATCCCGGTCGGACGGCATGAGCTTGCCAATGCTGATCACATGGTCTCCTTACGGGCACGGCCTCAGACAGCCAGCCCACAGGACGGACCAGGCCGGCGACTAAGCCGAAGGCGGAAGCACACAACCTAGGGAGAAGGTGGTCCTCTACAACACAGCCACTTCTTTGGGATATCAGAAGACCACTCCGTCTGATGCTTACCGCCTCCCAAGGGGGATGCGCCACGAAAGTGCACCCGCTGTCACCAGCCACCAATCAGAGGGGGCACTCCAGCGCTGCACCGCTCCGCACCCCCTCGGCGAGAGCAACTGAGCCGCGGGCAATCTCGCCGACTGACAACTCCCGTCAGCGCTGACCGGTCTCCAGGAACTGACGGCACTCCAGGCGCCGATTGCTCTCCAGGCGCTGATCGTCCTGCGTGTGCTGATGGCCCTGCGGGTGCCGACGACCTTGCGGGTGCCGACGACCTTGCGGGTGCCGACGACCTTGCGGGTGCTGATGGCCGGTGATGACGGCCCTGCGGGTCCGGGGGCCTCCTCGGCTGCCCTCTCGTCCGCTGAGCACCCACAGCTGGGACCGCTGCAGTGGCTGATCACGTGCGCCCCGCTCCGCCCGTCACTCTCCGCGTCAGCGAGCACGCGTGGTTGTTGCCGTAACGGCAGTCGCGCGCATGAACGGGAAGCTTGGCGCTGTCCTCGTTCCCATCCGACAGGTTCTTCTCTCAGTGCTCCACTGTCGGCGCGTCCCCAACCGTGGATCCGGCAGGCTGGTTGCGACATGCCACGAAAAGACAGGAACCAGAGCTCAACGTACCGAATGAGCTGCGCGAGCATGCCTCGACGGCCGCACTCGAGGGTGCGCATTGGAAGAGGCCGCCGATATGTGCTCGGGGGTACACACATCGACGACCTCTACCGGAGAATCGGTGTCCCTTACATCAGCGTTACAGGGTTTCTCCCATAATTTTCCACCATCGCAAAGTTGGGGCTCCAGCAGTCATCGATGACGGTCGGTTACCTGTCGAATACGGCAACATGGGGCAACGCCTCACACGAACCCCCAGGGATGGACTAGTGGCCACCTCAGATCCGGTCTACCTGCGTGTCGTCGAAGACATCCGGCGGCAGATCCTCGACGGCACCCTCCCCCCAGGCGCGCCCATTCCCTCACGGGCGCAACTGACCCGTAAGTATCAGGTCGGTGAGACCGCTGCCCGTCACGCTCTACGTGTTCTCGCGGGTGAGGGTCTCATTATCGGCCGTGTCGGTTCAGGCCATTACGTCAGGGACCGTCCAAATTTGACCCCCTTGCATCGATGGCGCTTCCTTGACCACCCCGCGCCGTTCGCGTCCGACCTGCAGTCCCAAGGCAGGCGCGTGACGTGGGATTGGCACAGCGAACCGGCCGACGCCAGCCCCGACATCGCCAGACGTCTACGCATCGACGAACATTCCACGCTGACCAGAACGCACTACGTCTTTCGAGGCGACGGCAAGCCGATCCAACTTGTCACCGCCTACGAGCCGATGGCGTTCGTCGCCCACACCGAGGAGGAACGCCGCAGCTTGGTCGCGAGGATGTACGCGCACGGCATAAAGATCACTGAGGTCGTCGAGAGCATCCACACCCGGGTGCCTCAACCGGCCGAGAGCGATGCGCTCGATCTGGCGGCAGGGGTTCACGTTCTGCATGTCGAACGTACGCACTGGGCTGGCGAACGTCCTGTCGAAACCAGCGACATCGTCATTCCGGGTGATCGCTTCAGAGTGATGTACAGCATGCCCGTCTGACCGGTTTGGGCTCCGGGTGGCGCCGCGCCTCGCCGCCTGGAGCCTCGCGTACCCACGCAAAGGTCCCCCTGGGAAGCGATACCTCGAGGAACCGAAGGGCCACAAGCCGGATCGCCATCCGCCTACTGATCTGGCCGGTGAGCGCGGTAAGACGCGCCCCCCCTCATGGAGCCCACATAGGGGAACTACGCGCCATGAGGCTCCGAAGGCGATCTCCCGGCACTCGGAACATGACAACTTCTCTTCCGGCAGCAGATCACCCACGCCCTCGGCATAGAGTTCGCATCAGACCAGGTCAAGAGCCTGTTGAAAGCCTGAGCTGCGGACCAGGATTCTCGCCGGCTTCCGATCAGCCTTGGCGACGGGCGTCCACGCCACTGCACAGGCTTCACTGTTCGTAGATCAAGCCGGGCGATTCGCTGTTGATCGCGACTTGCGCCTCCAGGCGAGGAACGCCTCACTCGCTTGATCCCTCAGTGGTCAGTGTCCTGCACAGGCCTCCGGGCAGTGGGACGCGATCAGCCGTGCAGTCGCACGCGAAAACCTGGCGACGTCGATGGTCATCCTCGCGATAATGGCCGACGTGGAGGAGATCGAGGTCGTCGTCGCGCATAACGAGCGCGCGACCCTGCGTGCCGGCGACGTGTTCCTGAAGATCGACGCCGATCAGACACGCACCGACGTCGAGGTCGAAGCGATGGCCATGGCGCCGATCCCGACGCCAGAGGTTTTGTGGCGCAAACCGCCCGTGCTCGCGCTCGCCACTGTTCCAGGGACGGCACTCGGCCGTCTGGGCGAGCCATCTGTCGCGTCGCCGGCGGCATGGGCCGCGGTGGGTGCCGCCGTACGGATGCTGCACGACGCGCCCCTGCCGCCATGGCCCGGTCAGAGCCTGGACGAGGTCACATCGCGTCTCGACGCCGAATGCGAGTGGCTCGTCACGAACGGCGTCCTTCCCACCGACCTGGTCACGCGCAATCGCGAGGTTGCCGAGGCTGCGCTCCGGCCATGGAAGCCGGTGTTCGCGCACGGCGATTTGCAGATCACGCACGTGTTCGTCGACGGTGACGAGGTCACCGGCGTGATCGACTGGTCCGAGGCGGGCCAGGGCGACGCCATGTTCGACCTCGCCATCTTGACGCTCGGACATGAGGAACGCCTGGGCGACGTCATCGCCGGCTACGGTGCCGACGTCGACCTCGACGTGATCCGCGGATGGTGGTCCTCGCGAAGCCTGCTGGCGATCAGATGGCTGATCGAGCACGGCTTCGACCCGTTCTCGCCAGGCTGCGAGGTCGACGTGCTGAAATCCCGGATGTGAGCCGGCTGAGCTGACGGCCACGAGCGCCGTTCCGTCGCATCGGGCGAGGCATATCCGCGAATGCGTCGTCTTCCTGACCGACGATGTGATGGCCTCGAGGCCGCGAGCAGCCGGGCGACGACGTCGGACCGCCGAAGCACGATTTGAGCCGACGAGACGCCCCAGCTGCCGACAGCGGGTGTCGCACACATGTCCCAGGATGAAGCCTCGGGCGGATCGTATGGCTCGCGCTCGGTGAGATCTCCGAACCGACGTCAGTGAGTCGCGCCGCCCATATCGGAATTAGCGCGATAATTGTCGCTTCGGCGGGCGAATCTTCAGCGAAACCATTAACGCCCCCTTCGACATCATGGGCTTGGATGACGAACAATGGCCGCCCAGGTTCCGACCTGCCTTTTCTAGGCTGACATCGAATACCCGAGCATTCTGTTGCTCTTTCGACAGCGAACAAGGGCGGTAGAGAGCTTGCGGCGGGATCGTAAGGGGCGCTGTCAGGCGCCCCGGGCAAGCACCTTGAGCGCCCGCCACCGTCAACAGGGTCAACATCGACGCCAGCAAATCACGCGTTCCGGCAGGCAACCATAAGGCACTCGGAGAACATCCTGCGCATTACGCCACGCAAGGTCACTCGTCCGCTGGTTCGGTTCGCGTCACGGCATTGCGAAGGCGGCCATTCCTCTCAATCGCGACCTACGGCCGCCATCGACGTAGCTCAAGCGCGATATATCGCCCACTGCATCCTTTATCGGACTGGAATTCGGCGTCTGAGTTTGTCGGTCCTCGTTGATAGAACGGGTGCGGAGGTTGCGAATGCGAGTCAAAGATCTGTACGAGCGCGATCGGCCGCGAGAAAGGCTCATGTCGAGCGGCGCGGCGGTGCTTGCCGACCGAGAGCTGCTGGCCGTTCTGCTCGGCTCCGGCTTCCGCGGGGCGAGCGCGCTGGAACTGGCCAGTCAAGTCATCGAACACTGCGGCGACCTCGACGCACTCGGGCGCGCCGATCCGCATCGGCTGCTCAGACTGCGAGGCATAGGGCCGGCCAAGGCCGCGCGGGTGGCGGCTGCCTTTCATCTCGTACGGCGTGCAGCGTCGGAACCTGCGCGGATGCGCATCGCCAGCACATCCGACCTGGCAGAGGTCTGCGCGCCCCTACTGCGTGGCCTCGGGCATGAACGCTTCGTCGTGGTGGTGTGCGATACGCGGGGTGGCGTGCTGAAACGTTCGGTGTTGACAGAGGGCGGCGCCGATCACACGACGGTGCCCGTGCGGGAGACGATCTCCCTTGTGCTCACCACCGGTGGCGCCATGTTCGGCGTTGCCCACAATCACCCTGGAGGCTCTCTCGATCCCAGCGAGGCCGATCTGGAAGTCACGGCCCGCCTCGCCGAGGCCGCCCGAACGGTCGGGCTGCGTCTCCTCGACCATCTGATCATCACGGATGCGGCTTGGAGGCGAATCTCCCTGTGAATCACCTTCATCCAGGACCTCGACGGAAGTTCGCACGCGGGGGCCCAAAAGGAACCTTGCTCTTAAAGCGTCGAACAGGAGAAACGTATGAGGCGGCCATGAGAGCCTAATGGCACGAGTTGAGGCCGCAACGGACGTCGGCCGGCCAACAGACTCGCCCAAGCGTGGTCCCGCGCATCCGGGAAAGCACGGGACCACGCTCTTCTTTGTTGCGAACGGATTTCGTGGGGCGAGGGGCCGACAGTAGGAACGGACCGCGGCCTCTGGATCTTCTCGATGGCTGGCAGCACACGGAAGCCCGCATCTGCACCCGCCCGCCACGGAAGCCTAGCGCGGTGGCGCCGAGACATACCGCCCATGTTCAAGGCTCAAGCTACTCGAGAGGCTATGAGCCCAATTGTCCATTGTCTCTAGCATGGTGGCTGTTCGTATGACAGGCGACTGTTGAGCGCAAGACGGTAGTCATGAGCAATAGTCGTGGATGGTCTACGTCCCTGTCACGGTTGCTCGAAAATTTTGACCAATCCTTGCCGAACTGCTGCGCAGGCTATGACGGAGAAGGCACACTGGTTCCTGCGGCCATTGCAAGACTCCTTCACCCCTTGAATCGTTGCTATTCGAAGGAGACTTGCGATGGCCGTCCTTATTGTCCTGGTGACGAGGCTGAGAGCAGAAAGCAGTCGAGGATAGGGATAAATGCGCCATACGGACCTGACGAATGCGGAGTGGGAACGGCTGGTGCCGTTGCTGCCTGATGGCGACGTTGGACGCCGGCGGCACGGAGACCAGCGCATGCTGATCAACGGGGTGCTGTACCAGGCGCGAACCGGGTCGCCTTGGCGCAGCCTCCCGGATCGGTTCGGATGTTGGATCACCGTCTACAAACGGCAGCGCCGCTGGGCGGCGGACGGGACCTGGGGGCGGCTGCTCAGGGATGTGCAGGCCGCGCAAGGCATCGGCAGCCACATGAACAGGGATGTTGTGGTGCATCCTGGTTCTGTCATGACTTACGATGTCGGCTCGTCGGCTGGGGCTGCGCGCGAGGCGGGGTCCGGATCGGTACAGCAGAGAGATCCGGTGCTGGCGAGCCTGGAACTCCGCCTGACCGAGGTGATCAGGATGGGGAAACGTAAGGGTTGAAATGAGGGGGCTGGTGCTCGCTGGCCCCTGTTGGTTGTGTGGGTAGGGTGCCTGCCGTCCCGACTTGATCGGCTTGTTTGTGATCGAGGGTCGGCAGGAGACGCGGCGTGGCGCGTCATATGGGAGCAATCGAGTCCGTCGGCCAACATCAAGCGTCAGGCCGATCATCGCCAACTCGCCACGCTGCCGGACGACAGGTGGGCCATCCTGGTGTTGTCCGTAGCAGATCGCTCTGCGGCCAATGACGGGGTTAAGGCCGCGGAGTCGCGCTTGTGCAGTCGACGAATCGGCCGTAGCGGGCGCCGATGTCGCCAGGATGATGACCGCGTCGGCGCCCTTGGGAACGGCTGTGGGGCCGCTGCTTGCCGTTGGGATGGGCCGCTGTTGCCGTTGAGTTTGTCGCGATGTAGCCGGGATGGGCGGCGTAGGTTCGCATGTCAGACAGGGCCTTGGCCTCCCGGCAGTCAGCATCGTGAGCGTTGCCTCTGAGGGGTATCGACCCGCGCGGTCGCGGGCGTCTCCGCTCGGAGGGGCACTGTCGTGGGCGAGCGAACTTGGTCCGCTGCTGACAGGTCAACGCCAATGTGGACAAGAGGCGTGGCGAGTGCGGTAGCGGCCTGCACGCCCCGGTGGGGACTTTGGGCGCCGGGCAGCATGGTGTGGCCGAGCTAGACGAGGGGGCGGGAGGTCTCGTGGCGTGCTGGTGACCCTGGGTACAAGACAGTGATCACGAGGGCTGTGTGTGGTCCTGCGGACGAGACTGAGCTTGGCTCGCTGCGGTTACCGGCCCGCCGCTTGCCATCAACGGCTCGCCTGTAGGTCGGAGGTGATCGAGTCAGCAGGGTGACGTCTAAGCTTTCAGCTCATTCTGTGGCCCCTGTTTTCGGGAGACCGCCATCTCATATCAGGCTATCGGCTGGAGATTACCGGGCTTCTTCCGCCTAGACGGTTGAGTCCAAGGGGTCGGGGTGATCAGTGGTCGTAGCGGGTGAGTGATCTCTTGATCGGCTGGCCGGTGTGGTCGTTGTGCCAGATCGCCGCAGTCAGGGCCAAGACCTTGACGAAGATGCGGACGATGACGCCGGCCGGCGTACGTCCGCCGTGTCGTTCCAGGTCAAGCTGGCCCTTGAAGGTCTGGTTGATCGACTCGATGGTCTGGCGTAACGGCTTGAACAGCTGCGTGTCGGCCCGCTCGGGCTCACCGGCCCGGGCCGGGCGCAGCAGCCGCACCCCGCCCTCGGCCAGCTCCCGCTCGAAGACACGGCCGTAGAACTGCCGGTCGGTGATGAGCGTCGGACGCCGATACTCGGCCAGTACCCGGGGAGCGGTGGCCAGCATGCCCAGCAGCACCTCGCGCTCATCGGCCTTGGCGCCGCTCAGCGCGAACAGCACCGGCAATCCGCCCAAGGTGCACACCAGGTGCAGGCGCAGCCCCCAAAAGTAGCGGGAGTGGGAAGCGCAGTAGCCGTACTCGGCCCACCCGGCCAGGGCGCTGCGCCGCGCGGTCTCCGCCGAGCGGCCGCACTCCACCGGAGTGGAGTCGGCCACCCACACCTCATCACTCCACAGCGAGGTGTCGCAGGCCAGGAACCGGATCACCGCCGCTACCAGGGGGATCGACTTGCGCAGCCGCTTGCCGTAGCCCGACTGCTGCGGCAGACAGGGGAACATGCCGCGCAGTTCGGCGTGCGCGTACCGCAGCCAGCGGCGCTCACAGTGGTAGCCCAGCAAGGCCGACAGCACCGCCAATGTCACCAGCTCGGCCTCACTCAACCTCGGCACGATGCCCACTCGAGGCCGCCACGGGGCCAGTTCCGGCGCACTCTTCAGCAGATCGTCGACCCTCACATAGAGTGCGGTTGCGAGGGTGTCCAGTTCGGTCGTCACAACCCGAGAATGGACATCCTCGCCCTATCTCCGCAGCTATGCCTTGGACTCATTCATCTAGTCCGCCTACATGCCGGTAATGACAGGACATGACTGGGCCACACCCGCATTTCTGGATGCTTCGATGGCCGGGCGGGTGGGACTGAATCATGACACTCTCGATCCGGCCGCCCCCCTTAGGCGCTTGGGCTTGGCTGGCAGCCCCTTGCTGGGGGGGCGGCGGCAGGTTGATCCTCCTTACCGAGGTGGTCTTATTTCCTCCGACAAGCCGGGCGGATGTGGACGTTCACCGGAAAAGCGCGAGTCGGCGGAGGAAGAAAACCACTCCGGATTGCTTGTCGGGGATCGCTTCAGGCACGGACGACTTGCCAATATGTGCTCGCAGCAAGTGGGGGCCGGCCGACTTTGGCGAGCTCCCTCGTCGTCCACTGGTAAGGGGTAGGGGCACGTGAACGTTGAGGTGGAGATCCTCGATCTACAACTCCGTCTGCAAGCGCTGGAGGCTCGCTCGTGCTCGGGTGAGCGAGATGCGGTGTTGGCAGGGCTGGCTACGGCGAGGGCGGAGATCGTCGAGGTTCGCTCAGGGGTCGGTCGGGACTTTGAGATCCTCAACTTCGAGATCGCACGCCTTCGGGAACGGTTTGACGAGAGCTGCAAGGCCAGCCTGGCAGAGACGTTGACGATGCTTGAGGGGCTACGGTTCCAGCTCACTGACCTTGGGCTCAGACTGGATCGCCTGTTGGCGAAAGATGATGCGTAGGCGGCATTTGAGCCTCCGGTCCAGGTCGGGGGCTCTTGGTTGGGATCGCTCGACTGCTCCAACATTTGATGGCGATGACGCTGGAGGTGGGCTTCGGAGCTGGTTTGAGCGGATCAGCTAGGGGGGCACCGGGAAATGGTGACGGCCATCCCGTACTCCTTCTAGGGCCTTGTCCGAGAACGAAGGAGCCAACGTGATGGCCGCGAGGAACAGTGTGCCTCCTTCGAGATGGCGTGCAAAGTCGTTTTGGAACTGTGACTCCTACTTCTCTCTTCTCGAGTCGGTTCTGGATGGAATGCCAGCGTGTCCCTCTTAATCAGGAAAATCGAGCTGAATGACAGCTCGTTGGCGAAATTTCAGTACGGTGACCGGAGGGTGCCGAGCGTCGCCCGGGATGGCGTGTGGAGATACTCACGGACGAGGGCACCCGGGAAGCCCTGGTGAGCAATCTGTGCATTTTGCAGCGGTGTCGCCATCGTCATTGGTTGTCACTGCCGGCCACTTAGGCGACCGCGCGTTTGTAGAGAGTGTTCGTGCCGCGAGACGAACGCCTACAGGGGGCGGGCCTGCGTAGGGCCGCAGAGCCGCGCTTCAGAGGCACAGGGAGCTTGAGAGTTGTGCTCGACGGGAGGGCTGGTTTTGTCAGGCTCTCCCGGTAGGTTGCCTCAAGCGGGCAGGCAACGCGGGGTCGTGCTGCTGTAGGTAGCGGCTCAGGGGGCGGGTTTCCTCTAGAGGATGAGCCGACGTGGAGTACAGGTGTAGTGGGTGCCCGGGATTATCGGGCGTTGCCGGTCAACAGACTGTTCCAGAGCCGCTGGGTCCTGAGGGCGGAGCCCCGGAAGGTCTCCTCCGCGATCGGGATTCTGTCATTCGTACGGGTTCGGCGAATGAAGCGCTGCCCTCCGATTTGGCAGAGCTCGTAGATCGTGGGCTGGCAGTGGCAGGTGTATCCCCGGACCCGTACGCGTTCGTAGGGGGAGCTCGCGGGATACCAGCGGATGGCTGTGCGGCCTGGGCGGGGTTCTGGGAGGTGGATGCCGATGCAGCGTTCGTAGTCCAGGGAGAGGACGGCCATGGCAAGAGAATACGTCTGGTTGTATCCGCTCGTCTATTCGGAAAGATGACTCTGTCTGACCAGGCAGGAGGATATGGGAGGGCTCGTACACCTTCGTCTATGTTGCCGGTGTGCTGGACTACGACGGCGACACCCACATCTACGTACAGATCGCGGAGATCCTTCGGCTGCGGGTCGAGGGGCTCGCGTCCGGGCATCCCGTGCCGAGCGAGGCCGACATTCAGCACGAGTTCGGGGTCGCGCGGACGACGGCCCGCCGGGCCATCCACGTGTTGCGCGAGGAAGGGCTCATCTACACGGTCCAGGGCGAGGGAACGTTCGTCGGCGCACCTCATGAAGCGCCGCGTAAGCAGCGGAAAGTGCCGCTCTATCGGCAGATTGCTGCCGATGTGGCCAAGCAGATCAGAGCGGGGCACTTCCTGCCCAAGCGGGCGATTCCGGGTGAGACAGCGTTGGTGCAGCAGTACGACGTGGCGCGGGAGACGGTGCGGCGGGCCATGGCGTTGTTGCGGGAGCAAGGGTGGATCTACACCGTGCCGCAACGTGGGAGTTACGTGTCACCCGAAGAGTCGTGGCCCCAGGATTGAGATTCACTCATCTGCTTGTATCCAGACGTCTAAGGTATGAGCATGCTCGACCGAGACGGCCCGGTGCCGATCTATGTGCAGATTGCCGAGATGATCGAGGGCCAGATTCTGAGAGGTGAGCTGCTGGCCGGCGAGGCGGTGATGAGCGAGCTGGCCATGGAGGCCGAGTTCGACGTGGCGCGGTCAACCGTCCGGAACGTGGTGCGGGAGCTGCGTCGGCGGCAGCTCGTCCACACGGTGAAAGGGAAGGGGACGTTCGTCGGGGGCACCGAGGCTGGGATGAGGGACGACGGCACAGGAGACGACGGCACAGGAGACGACGGAGGCGGGAGTGTGCGGGAGGTGGGTGGGTGGGGCGGTTCGCTGAGGGGGTCGGTGCGGGAGTGACGGCGACGCGGGCCGCCTCGCCTTTGCGGCGGGGCTCGTGTCCGGGGGCTCGTGTCCGCGGGCGGACGCTTGGCCCAGGGGCATGATCAGGGGATGTACGGGTGGTTGAGGGCCGCGCTGCCCCAAGGCGGTGGTGTGGGGAGCGGACTGAGGGGCGGATGCTTGGCCCAGGGGCCGTGGCCAGGGGTGTGCGCGGGTGGTTGAGGGCCGCGCTGCCCCAAGGCGGTGGTGTGGGGAGCGGACTGAGGGGCGGATGCTTGGCCCAGGGGCCGTGGCCAGGGGTGTGCGCGGGTGGTTGAGGGCCGTACTCCGCCAAGGCGGTGGCGTGAGGTGCGGCACTGAGGGACGGTGCTTGGCCCAGGGGTGTGTACGGGCGGTTGAGGGCCGTACTCCCCCAAGGCGGTGGTGTGGGGCTGAGAGTGGTGCGGCTGGTGGGGGGCGTTTGGGGGCTGGCTGTTTGTGGTCGGGGGTTATGTGGGGAGTAGACGGTAGTGGAGGCAGACGATTGTGGAGGTGTCGCTCACCTCGTGGCCCAAGGATGACCAGTAGCGCTGGTGGACCTCCCGCCAGTGCTGGATCGAGGTGAATCCTTCGCCTTCCGCCTCGGCGAACTCCCACGGCACCTCGGCGAACGGCACCAGCGCCACTGAGGTGATCTCGATGGTGGCGGCCTTCTCGCTGGCGTCGTCCACGAGGATCAGGTGTTCGCCGACGTGTTCGACCTCTTCGCCTTCCGCCTCGTAGTCGAGGGACAGGAGTCCGGCGGTGGCGGTCTTCGCGCCCGAGAGGGTGAGGTCGGTCAGCAGGGTGCGCACCTTGCCGGGCGTGCCGAGGGCGAGGACTCTGCGTCCGTCGATGCGGGGCCACATACGCGCATCCTAGAAGACCGGGATGATCTCCTCCGGGTCGATGACGTTCACCTCGACGCCTTCCAGGTCCAGTTCCGGAATGGCGGGGAAGGCGATGCCCCATCGTTCGACGATCGCGCGGACCTTCGCCATGGCCACGCGCCAGTTCTCCTTCTGTTCCTCGTACGAGAGCACGCCCAGACCCGCTTCCCTGGCGTGGTCCATCAGGACGCGGTGGTTGTCGAGGAAGTACGGCGGGAGTTCCCAGAAACCTTCCGGAGGCTCCCAGAGAATCATGGAGAGGAACACGAAACCGGCTCGCAGCTGGCGGGTGATGAGGCTGCGGGTCTCGTCGGTGAGACCCGGCCATTCGTTTTCCAGAATGGTCATGCAGATTTGCAGATGGCGGGACTCGTCGAGGCCGATGCGCTGGAACATCTCGCCGAAGACCGGATGCCGGGTGCCCGTGGCCATGCCCCTGAACAGCGTGGACGCGGCCATCTCGCCCATCATGAAACTCGTGAAGAGGACCGGCAGCGAGTATCTACCGACGGCGCTGGTGTAGCCGTTCCAGTAGCGGCCGCCGTTGTGGTAGAGCCAGCCGACGTTGTTGTGGGCGGCCTTTTCGAGATCGTCTTCGGGGGTCCAGCTCAGGGGGCCGCCGGGCCAGAGCCGGGCGATGGTGCGCTGGCAGCACTCCTCATGGTTCATCTCGTCGCGGGTGATGGAGAAGAAGCACTTCCTGACCGGGTCTTCCTCGTGTTTCTCGAAAGCCTGGATGGTTGCGCGGGCGAACACGGCCGGTCCCGAGGCGTCGAAATTGGCGAGCACGGCGAACCAGTACATGATGCCCAGGCGCTGTTCGCGAGTGAAGTCGTCCGGGTTCAGGCCGTCCCATGGGAGGTCGGCCGGGTTCCAGAGTTTGCGCTTGGACTTCTCGTAGATGGCCGCGAGTTTCTCGGTCTCCACGCGCCATTCCATCGGATAGATGTTGGGCTGCGGGATCTCCGGCGCGGGCCAGAAGCCGCCTTCCGGGATCGTGAGGTCCGCCATGATCGTGACACCTCCCCTGCCATCCTGCGTGGCAGAGTCACGCCATGCAAGCTTCGCCGCGGCCCGGTGCGTACGTCGTCGTGCCAGGTCTCTTCCCTACGCGCGGGTGCGCTGCGTGACGGCGACGCAGGCCAGGACGGCGAGCGCGGCGGCCACGGTGGCCGGGCCGAAGCGTTCGCCCATCAGGACCCAGGCCCAGATGAGGGTCAGCAGCGGCTGCGCCAGCTGGGTCTGGCCGGCTCTGGCGATGCCGCCCCTGGCCAGGCCGGCGTACCAGGGGATGAAGCCGAGGAACATCGAGATCAGCGCCACGTAGGCGAAGCCGGCCAGGGCGGGGGCGGTCGGCGTGATGGGGGTGGTGAGGGTCAGGACCGCGGTGATCACGGCGGTCAGCGGGAGGGAGAGGACGAGGGTGTGGCTGATCACCTGCCAGCCGGGGGTCGTCCTGGTCAGGCGGCCGCCTTCGGTGTAGCCGAGCGCGGCTGACAGGAGGGCGCCGACCAGGAGCAGGTCCGGCCAGGCGGCGCCGGCCTGGCCTCGGGTGAGGGTGAAGGCGGTGATCGCGGCGGCGCCGGCGGCGCAGGCGGCCCAGAACAAGGGGCGGGGGCGTTCGCCCGCCCGTACGACGGCGCAGGCGGCGGTGGCGGCGGGGAGCAGGGCGATGACCACGGCGGCGTGGGAGGTGCTGGCGCCCAGGTTGAGGGCGAGGCTGCTGAACACCGGGAAGCCGAAGACCACGCCCAGGGAGATCACGGCGTACGCGGGCCAGTGGCGGCGCGGCGGGAGGAGGGGCAGGCGGGCGGCTTTGAGGCAGACCAGGGCGATGACGCCGGCGACGGCGGCGCGGCCGATGGCGACGAGCCAGGGGTCGAAGCCGCGCATCGCGTAGACGGTGCCGGGGAAGCTGCCGGAGAAGGCCAGGACGCCCAGGAAGGCCAGCATCGTCCCTTGCCGGGCGCGGGCGGCGGCTCCGCCGGTCCCTTTGAGGGCGTCGCGAAGGGTGGCGGCGCCGTTCGAGGGAGCGACGTCGTTCGAAGTGGCGGGCCCATTCGAAGTGGCGGGTCCGTTCGAAGTGGCGGGCCTGTTCGAAGTGCCAGGTCCGTTCGAAGTGCCAGGTCCGTTCGAGGTGGCGGCGCCGTTCGAAATGGCACCGGTCGAGGGGGTGACGCCGGTCGAGGGGGGCGGAGAGAAGGCGGGAGAGGTGGCGGGCTCGATGACAGGGGCTGGGGAGGTGGAGGGTGAGGTGCTGGTCCTGGTGAAGGGGCTGGAAGAGGTGGCCGGGGTCTGAGGGGCGGCCGGCTTGTTGGGGGTGGCGGGAGAGCCAGGGGCGGAAGAACCGGTGGCAGGAGGCGGGGTGGGGGCCGTTGCGGGGTGGGGGGCGGGAGGGGGTGCTACTGCGTTTTTGGCGGTAGCGCTATCCTTGTCCTTCATGACCAACGATAGCAGTATCGCCCAGATTGCTGCGATACTGCGCGAAGAGGCCACCCGTCTCGGGCCCGGCGCGCGGCTTCCGTCCAGCAGAGAGATCATGCGGCGGCACAACGTCAGCCCCGTGACGGTCTCGCGCGCCATCGGCCAGCTCGCCGCCGAGGGGCGGGTGGTGTCGCGTCCGGGAAGCGGCGCGTTCGTGGCGCCGCGGCCGGTCGTACGCGGCCAGGACCCCCTGGACCTGTCCTGGCAGACGGTCGCCCTCGGCGACCGGGTCGTGGACGACGGGCCGGTGGCGGCGCTGCTCGCGCAGCCGCCCGAGGAGGTGGTGCCGCTGACCGGCGGCTACCTGAACCCGGGGCTGAGGCCGGACAGGCAGCTCGCGGCAGCCGCCGCGCGGGCGGTGCGCCGTCCGGACGTCTGGGCGACGCCGCCGTTGACCGGCCTGCACGAGCTGCGCGGCTGGTTCGCCCGCCAGGCCGGGGGCGATGTGACGGCGGCGGACACGCTGATCGTCAGCGGCGGCCAGGCGGCGCTGACGCACGCGTTCAGGGCGCTGGCGGCCCCCGGTACGCCGGTGCTGGTCGAGACGCCCACCTATCCCGGAGCGCTGGCGGCGGCCAAGGCGGCCGGGTTGCGGGCGACGGCCGTGCCGATGGACCGTGACGGCGTACGGCCGGACCTGCTCGCCGAGGCGTTCGCCGTCACCGGCGCGCGGGTGTTCTTCTGCCAGCCCACCCTGCACAACCCCACCGGCGCGACGTTGCCCCTGGAGCGGCGCGCGCAGGTGCTGGAGGTGGCCAGGGCGGCGGGGGCGTTCGTGATCGAGGACGACTACGCCCGCTACCTGTCCCCCGCCGCTCCCCCGTCGCTGGCCTCCATGGACGCGCACGGCACGGTCGTCAACGTGGGCTCACTGACCAAGATCCTGTCGCCCAGCCTGCGGGTGGCCGCGGTCGTGGCCCGTGGGCCGGCCGCGCACCGGCTGCGGGCCAGCCAGCTCGTCGAGTCGTTCTTCGTGGCGCGGCCGTTGCAGGAGACGGCGCTGGAGTTCGTGGGCTCGGCGGCGTGGGGCAGGCATCTGAACACGGTGCACGCCGAGATCGCGACCAGGCGGGACGCGCTCGCGGCGGCGCTGGCTGCCCATGCCCCCGGCGCGGAGGTGCATCTGCTGCCGATCGGCGGTCTGCACCTGTGGCTGCGGCTGCCCGCGGAGGTGGACGAGAACGCCCTGGTCGAGACGGCCCGGCGGTACGGGACGCAGGTGAGCCCCGGGCGGATGTACTACCCGTCGGAGCCGCCGGGCCCGCGAATCAGGGTGACGCACATGGCCGCCGCCAACCTGACGGTCCTGACCGAGGGGGTGCGGCGGCTCGGACGGGCGCTGGACGCACAGGTCCGGTGATCGGATGCCCGGCCGCGATCGCTGCCGCAGGTCGCCGTCATCTCCGGCGGCGGCCGTGGATCGACACGCGCGGATGGGTGGGCGGCGGGCGGAGGCCGGTGGGGGAACGTGTCGGCGGGTGTTCATCGACGCGGCCGGGAATCGTTCGCGCTCATGGTGTTCGATGCGGGTATGCGGTGACAACACCAAGACACGCGCTTACCGGGCGGGGAAGCGGGGTTCGCGTCGTCTCCAAGGCTCAAACACCGATACGGTGTAACTCGTGCCTTGTGGCACGAACGGCAGGCGAAGGAGCGGGCCGAGATGGCAGACGTAGGCGTCCGGGCGGCCCGGCGCGAGGATGTTCTCCAGGTAGCGAATACTCAGATCCGCGCCTGGCGCTACGGATATCGGGAGTTCCTCCCGGAAGGCCCACTCGAGCAGATGACGGGGCCGGCGGCCGAGAAGATGTGGCTGCGTCAGTGGGACGAGGCGATCGTCGCCCCGCCCGGCCCCTCGCACCGGGTGCTGGTCGCGGTGGAGACCATCCTCGACACCGAGGGTTTCCCCGCGCTGGGCGCGGGCGGCAGCGCGGCGCTGACGACCCCGCGCGGCGGCGAGCGGGTGGTGGGGCTGGCCTCGCACGCCCCCGCCGAGGATCCCGACCTGGATCCCAGCAGGGTCGCCGAGATGCTGACGCTGCTGGTCGATCCCGACTTCGTGCGCCGCGGCCACGGCAGCCGCCTGCTCAACGCCACCGTCGACTACCTGCGTGAGGACGGCTTCCGCCAGATCGTCACCTGGGTGTTCGCCGACAACTACGCGGTGCTCGGTTTCCTGGAGTCGGCCGGCTGGGGCGAGGACATGGCCGAACGTGTCCTCGACATGGGCCGTCCGATCCGCATGGTCAGGCTCACCACGGATATCAGCTAGAGGTTTCGACAGCATGGCAACCCCCGGTCAGTGGATCGCGGGCGCGCGCCCGCGCACGCTTCCCAACGCCGTAGTCCCCGTCATGGTCGGCACGGGCGTGGCGATCGGCGACGGCGGATTCGTCTGGTGGCGCGCGGTCCTGGCGCTGCTCGTGGCGCTGTCCCTGCAGATCGGCGTCAACTACGCCAACGACTACAGCGACGGCATCCGCGGCACCGACGACCAGCGCGTCGGCCCGATGCGGCTCGTGGGCTCGCGGGCGGCCACGCCCCGGCAGGTCCTGACGGCGGCGCTGGGCTGTTTCGCGGTCGCGGCGGTGCTCGGGCTGGTGCTGGTGGTCGTGACGCGGGCGTGGTGGATCCTGCTGGTGGGGGTCGCGTGCATCGCGGCGGCCTGGTTCTACACCGGCGGCAAGCGGCCCTACGGCTACCGCGGGCTGGGCGAGCTGGCGGTCTTCGTGTTCTTCGGCGTGGTCCCGGTGATGGGCACCGCGTACGTGCAGACCGAGCAGCTGAGCTGGACGGCGTTCCTGGCCTCGATCCCGGTGGGGTTGTTGTCGTGCTCGATGCTGGTGGTCAACAACCTGCGCGACGTCCAGACGGACGGCACGTCGGGCAAGCGCACGCTGGCGGTGGTGCTCGGCGCCGAGCGCACCCGGGCGTTGTACGTGTTGTGCCAGGTGGTGCCGTTCGTGGTGGCGCTGGCGATGATCGCGGTCACGCCGTGGGCGGCGCTCGCGGCGCTGGCCGCGCCGCTCGCGGTCACGCCGATCAGGACCGTGCTGGGCAAGGCCGTCGGGCCGGCGCTGATCGCGGTCCTGCAGCAGACGGGCAAGCTGCAGATGGCGTACGGCCTGCTGTTCGCGGTCGGCTTGGCGATCACCTTGTAACCAGGTACGGCGGTCGGCTTGGCGATCACCTTGTAACCAGGTACGGCAGTCCTTGGCGATCACTTTGTAGCCGGGGCACAACTGGCCCCCAGCACGCTCGTATGTCCGAATAAATCACCAGGTCACCCCCCTACGGTTCACTGTGTGCGCACACACCCAGCGACCCTCAGGAGGGGCCATGGAACAACGCGGGATCGAGCTGGTCTCGGCCGGCGAAAGGTACGGCCGCCCGCGTGACCTGCTTTTCCTCTGGTCCGGGACGACGATGGGCATCTTCACCCTCGTCTACGGCATCACGATCGTGGCGGCGTTCCAGCTCAGCTTCACCCAGGCGGTCATCGCGATCGTCATCGGCAACCTGCTGTCGTTCCCGCTGGTCGGCCTGACCAGCCTGCAGGGCCCGGCCACCGGCACCTCCACCATGGCGGTCTCCAGGGCCGCCTACGGGCCCAAGGGCGCCCGCGTGCTCAGCTTCTTCGGCTGGCTCAACATGGTGGGCTTCGAGGCCGGCGGCATGGTGCTCATCACGTTCGCGGCGCTGTCGCTGCTGGAGCAGGCGGGGGTGAGCGACCAGGGGCTCGGGCTCAAGGTCGTGGTCATCCTGGTGGCCGCGGCCATCCAGCTCGTGCTGCCGCTGATCGGGCACGCCGCGGTGATGAAGGCGCAGAAGTACTTCACCTGGGTGTTCGTCGTGCTGTTCGGCCTGATGGCGATCCTGATCGCGCCCAAGGTGGAGCTCGGGGGCGGCGGCGGGTCGGCGGACTTCGCCACGTTCACGATGGCGATCGCGATGATCATGTCGGCGGGCGGGCTGTCGTGGGGGCCGCTCGGCGGCGACTACTCCCGCTACCTGCCGGCGAACTCCTCCAGGAAGGCGGTCTTCGGGTACGCGGCCCTGGGCGGGTTCGTCCCGTACGTGCTGCTGATGGTGCTCGGGGCGGCCGTGGCGACCGTGGTCAAGGACAACACCGACCCGATCTCGGGGCTGCCGGGCGCGCTGCCGCAGTGGTTCGTGGTGCCGTACCTGCTGCTGGCGATCGTGTCGCTGTTCGCCGTCAACACCACCGACCTGTACTCCTCGGGGCTGAACCTGCAGGCGGCCGGGATCAAGGTCAAGCGCTGGGTGGCGGTCGTCGGCGACCTCGTGCTCTGCGTGATCATCACGTTCGTGGCGGTCACCTCGAACAGCTTCAACACCATGCTCAACAACTTCCTCGCGCTGCTGATCATCTGGCTGGCGCCCTGGGCCGGGGTCTACATCACCGACTGGCTGCGCAGGCGGGGACGCTACGACGCCGAGGCGCTGTTCGACGAGCAGGCGCCCGGCCAGGTCCGGTGGCCGGCGATCATCGCGCAGGTCCTGGGCATGGTGGCGGCGGCCCTGTGGATCAACTCGGCCGTCTTCGTCGGGCCGCTGTCGGAGGCGACGGGCGGCAGCGACTTCAGCATCTTCGCGGGCTTCCTGGTGGCGGGCGCGGCCTACGCGCTGCTCGTCCCGCGGCCCGCCGTACGGACTGTGGAGGCATGATGGACCGCGACCTGCTGGACGTGGCGTACGGGCGGCGGCCCGCGGACACGATCATCGCGGGCGGCACGCTCGTCAACGTGCTGACCGGCGAGCTGTACCCGGCCGAGATCGGCATCGTGGGCGGCCGGATCGCCGCCGTCGAGCCGGTGCTGGAGCGCGGCCCGGACACCGAGGTCATCGACGCCCGCGGCGGTTACCTGGTGCCCGGCCTGATCGACGGGCACCTGCACATCGAGTGCAGCAAGTTGTCGGTCACCAGCTTCGCCGACCTGGTGGTGCCGTTCGGCACGACGAGCGTGGTGTCGGGACTGGACCAGATCCTCGTGGCCGAGGGTCTGCCGGGCGTACGGCGTTTCCTGGACGAGTCGGCGGCGACCGGCATGCGAATCTGGTGGGGTGCACCCGCCAAGGCGCCCTACACCGTGCCGGAGTCGACCGTCGGGCATCCGTTCGGTCCGGCTGAGCACAGGATCGCCCACGAGTGGCCGGAATGCGTGGGGATCTGGGAGACCGTCCAGGAGATGGTGGAACACTCCGATCCTGCCGTCATGGAGGCCCTCGACCTGGCTCGGGAACGGCGGCTGCCGGTGTTCGGCTGCGCGCCGCTGTCCGACCCGCGCCGGATCAGCGGGCTGGCGGCGGCCGGGGTGCGGCTCGACCACGAGTCGTACTCGCACGAGGAGATGCTGGAGAAGCTGCGCCGCGGCATGTACGGCATCATCCGCGAGTCGTCCGTCGCCCACTTCCTCGACGAGAACATCAAGGCCGTGGCCCTGGCCGGCTCCCGCAGGCTGGCGTTCTGCACCGACGACGTGCACGCCGCCGACGTGCTGGCGGGCGGCCACATGGACAAGCTCGTCCGGATGGCGGTCGCGGCGGGGGTCGACCCGGTGACGGCGATCCAGATGGCCACGGTGAACTGCGCGGAGATGTACCGCATCGACCACCTGGTGGGCAGCCTGTCCCCCGGCCGGTTCGCGGACGTGCTGATCGTCGACTCGCTGACGGACTTCCGGGTCCGCGAGGTGATCGCGAACGGCGTGCCCGCCGCCCGCGACGGCCGGATGGTCACGCCGACGCCCGCCCCCGAGCGCGGTCCGGTCCGGCCGTTCCCGATCGCCCCGGTCACCGCGGACGACCTCTTGCTGCGCGCCGAGGGCGACCAGGCGACCGTGCTGACCCTCGGGTTCACCGAGCAGGTCTTCGTGCGCAGGAGGCGCGACGTGACCCTGCCGGTGACCGACGGCGTCGTGGAGCCGTCCGTGGAGCAGGACGCGCTGCTCGTCACGGTCGTCGAGCGCTACGGCAAGACCGGCAACAAGCCGGTCGCCATGGTCAGCGGCATGGGCCTGCGGGCCGGCGCGATCGCCACCAGCGCGGCGCCCGACGACAACAACATCATCTGCGTGGGCGCCTCCCGCGAGGACATGGCGCTGGCCGTCAACACCGTCGCCGAGCAGGGCGGCGGCCAGGCCGTGGTGGTGGACGGCGAGGTGCGGGCGCTGCTGCCGCTGCCGGTCGGCGGCATCGTCTCCGACCTGCCCGCCGCCGAGATGGCGGTGCTGGAGGAGCGGCTCGACGACCTGGCCCGCGAGCTGGGCTGCACGCTGCCGGCGCCGCTGATGTACCTGTTCTTCCTGTCGATCACCGCGATCCCCGACTACGCCGTCACCGACCTCGGGCTGGTCGACTGCGTACGGCTCGAGGTCGTCGACCCCATCCTCACGGAGGTTTGATCATGAAGGACTTCATCGCCGGTCTCCCCAAGTGCGAGCTGCACCTGCACATCGAGGGCACGCTGGAGCCGGAGCTCAAGTTCGACCTGGCCCGGCGCAACGGCATCGCACTGCCCTACACGTCGGTCGAGGAGATGCGGGCCGCCTACTCCTTCGACGACCTCCCCTCCTTCCTCACGGTCTACTACGAGGGCATGCAGGTGCTGCGCACCGAGCCCGACTTCTACGACCTGGCCATGGCCTACCTGCGCAAGGCCGCCGAGCAGAACGTGCGCTACGCCGAGATCTTCTTCGACCCGCAGGCGCACACCTCGCGCGGGGTGCCGTTCGACGTGGTGATCCGCGGGCTGCGGCGGGCGCTGATCGACGCCGACCGGCAGCTCGGCGTGCGGGCCCAGCTCATCATGTGCTTCCTGCGCGACTTCCAGGCTGAGTACGCGATGGCGACGCTGCTGGAGTCGCTGCCGTACAAGGAGTGGATCGTCGGCATCGGCCTGGACTCCGACGAGAAGGGCAACCCGCCGGCCAAGTTCGCCGCCGTGTACGAGCGGGCCCGCCAGGAGGGCTACCTGCTGACCATGCACTGCGACGTCGACCAGGACAACTCGATCGAGCACATCCGGCAGGCGATCGAGGAGATCGGCGTCGACCGGATCGACCACGGCGTCAACATCCTGGAGGACCAGCGGCTGGTGGACCTGGTGCTGGCCCGCGGCATCGGCCTGACCTGCTGCCCGATCTCCAACGGGTACGTCACCGACTCCATGAAGGCCGAGGGCATCCGCAAGCTCATGGAGCTCGGCGTGCGGGTGACGATCAACTCCGACGACCCGGCGTACTTCAACGGGTACGTGGGCGAGAACCTGGTGGCGCTGCAGGAGGAGCTGCAGCTCACCCGCGAGGAGCTGGCCCGGCTGGAGCGCAACGCGTTCGAGATCACCTGGCTGCCGCGGCACCTGAAGGACGCCTACCTGGCCGAGGTCGACGCCTACCTCGCCTGAGGAATCCCGGGAATCCTCCGGCGGGGCCCGCTTAGAACCCCGCTGGAGGGGCAGGCTGTCTGGTCGCAGGCGTGAGCCGCAGCCGAGCGCGAGGGATTTGTTGAACAGGACCGCTGTTCCGGCCGGGATCGACGAGTTCGAACGGGCACTGGTGCGGAGTGTCGTCGTCGCCGCCCGCGCGATGCCCGACTCTCCGCTGGTCAGCGTGACGTTATGCACCGAACGCGGCATCCGTTCGGCGGCGTGCGCGCACGCCCGTGCCGGGATGCTCGACGGCCTGCAGTCGGCGGCCGGGCGGGGGCCGAGCTTCGACGCGATCGAGGCCGGGCGGGCGGTCACGGCGGCCGGTCTGGCGGCCTCCGACGCCCGCTGGGGCTCCTTCCGCCCGCAGCCGCACGGCATCCGCAGCCTGCACGCCGAGCCGCTGACCTCCCAGGGGCGGCTGCTGGGCACGCTCAACCTCTACTCGGCGGGCGCGGCCGGCTTCGCCGCGCCGACGCACGTCGCGGCGCAGGTGAGCGCCGCGACGATCGGCGTGCTGTTCGACGTGGCGATCGGCGCGGCCCGTACGCGGGAGGTGTCGGCGCAGCTGAAGGAGGCGCTCGGCACCCGTCCGGTCATCGACCAGGCGATCGGGATCGTCATGGCCCAGCGCCGCTGCACCGCGCACCAGGCGTTCGAGATCCTGCGCAACGTCTCCCAGGACCGCAACGTCAAGGTGCACCACGTCGCGGCGACGATCGTCCGGTCGGTGAGCGGCAGCCCGCCGCAGCGGCCGCGGTTCGAGGATCCGCCGCCCGACGACCACGGTCACCCGGCATAATCGCCCCATGCCCTCCTTTCTCGCCCACGACGGGACCGAGCTGGCCTATCACGTATCCGGGACGGGCGAGCCGCTGGTGTGCGTGCCCGGCGGCCCGGGCCGCGCCTCCCACTACCTGGGCGACCTCGGCGGCCTGCCCCGACGGCTGATCCGGCTGGACGGCCGGGGCACCGGCGACTCGGCGATCCCGGCCGACCCCGGGACGTACCGTTGGGACCGGCTGGCCGAGGACGTCGAGGCGCTGCGGGAGCACCTGGGACTGGACCGCATGGACCTGCTGGCGCACTCGGCGGGCGCGAACGTGGCCGTCCGGTACGCCGGGCTGCATCCGGCCCGCCTCAGATCGTTGTGCCTGGTCGCGCCCTCGCCGGTCGCCGTGGGGTGCACGCCGACCGAGGAGGACTGGCAGGCCGGTCTGGAGCTGCGCGCGCACGAGCCGTGGTACGCCGCCGCCCTGGCGGAGTTCCTGGCGGACGAGGGCGTGGAGCGCCACCGGTTCTTCTACGGCCACTGGACCGAACGCGCCGCGGCCCATTCCGCCGGGGCCGAGGAGGAGTGCGGCGAGGCCGCGGCGGACGGCTTCTACGCGCCGTCCCCCGTGACGCCCGAGGAGGTCAGGGCCGGGCTGGCCGCCCTCGACGCGCCGGCGCTGCTGCTGACCGGCGACCTGGACGTCCACCCCTGCCGCCTCTACGCGCGGCCCTTCGCCGCCCTGTTCCGCGACGCCACGCTGGTGACGCTGCCCGGCGCCGGCCACTTCCCGTGGGTGGACGACCCGGCCGCGTTCGTCTCCGCGGTGACAGGCTTCCTGGACAAGGTGGCCTGACGCGCAGGGCATGATGGGGGTGGACGCCGGGACAGGAAGGACTCACCACGTGCGGCAGGAACTCGCGGTCACCAACGGGCAGGCCGCCGGGGTGCGCGGCGCGCTGGCGGGCAACCTGCGGCGCACGCGGCTGGCCCGGGGGTTCAGCGTCCGCGAGCTGGCCGAGCTGACCGGGGTGAGCAAGGCGCTGATCTCGCAGATCGAGCGCGGCGTGGCCAATCCGACGATCGAGGTGCTGACCCGGCTGGCGGGCGCGCTGGAGCTCACCTTCGCCGAGCTGACCCGTACCCGGCTCGCCGAGCCCGAGGTGCTGCGCAGGAGCGAGGGGCTGCCGGTGGCCGTGGGCGACACGACCGTGCGCGGCCTGTTCGCGGCGGCCGACCGGCGGCGGTTCGAGCTGGCCGAGGGCGAGCTGCCGCCGCTGACGCGCAGTGCCAGGAGCGCCCACGGCCACGGGTCCGTGGAGCACGCCTACGTGGTGTCCGGCGAGGTGACGGTCGAGAGCGACACGTGGTCGGTGCGGCTGGGCGAGGGCGACGCGGTGCGGTTCGGGGCCGAGGTCGACCACGTCTACTCGACCGGCGAGCGCGGCTGCCGGATGCTCACGCTGATCTCCTACGACTAGCCGGGCCAGCGGCTGCTTCCGTCGGGCACGCTGGCCAGCAGCTCGCGGGTGTAGGGGTGGGCGGGGGCGTCCAGCACCTGGTCCACGTCGCCGGTCTCGACGCATTCGCCGGCCCGCAGCACGTACAGGCGGTCGGCGAGCTGGCGGACGACGGCCAGGTCGTGGGTGATGAACAGCAGGCCCATGCCCAGGCGTTCCTTGAGCCCGGCGAGCAGGGTGAGCACCTGCGCCTGCACCGAGACGTCGAGGGCGGAGACGGGCTCGTCGCAGACCAGCAGGCGGGGCTCGCCGGCCACGGCCCGCGCGATGGCCACGCGCTGCCGCTCGCCGCCCGACAGGCCGGCCGGGCGCTTGCGGGCGAGTGCGGGGTCGAGGCCCACCAGGCGCAGCAGCGCGCCGACGTCCGTGGGGCGTCCCTCGGCGGCGAGCGCCTCCTTGAGCGTCGCCCCGACGGTACGCGCCGGGTTGAGCGTCGAGTACGGGTCCTGGAAGATCATCTGGGCCGTCCGGCGGGCCTGGCGCACCGCCTGGCGGGACATGCGGGTGTGGTCGGAGCAGTCGAGCCCGTCGAGGGTGACGACGCCCGCGTCGGGGCGTTCCAGGCCGGTGACGCAGCGGGCCAGCGTGGTCTTGCCCGACCCCGACTCGCCGACGACGGCCACGACCTCGCCCGGCGCCACGGTCAGGTCCACGCCGGCCAGGGCCGGGCGCGACGCGCCCGCGTACGTCTTCCGCAGGCCGGTCACCGCCAGCAGGGGCGCGGCGGCGGTACGCGGCGGCGACGGCACGCCCGGCGGGGGCGGCGGCGCCTCGGGCAGCGCGGCGGCCCGTACGCAGGCCGACAGGCGAACCTCCGCGCCCGGCACGGGCACCAGGGCGGGGACGCCCGCGCGGCACTCCTCCCCGCGTGCGCGCACCGGTCGGCGAACCCGCAGCGCCCGGCCACCGCGTCGTGGGCCGGCACCGAGCCCGGCACGGACGGGATGACCGGCAGCCGCCGGTCGGCGGGCGGCTCGGCGGCCAGCAGCGCCCGCGTGTACGGATGCCGCTGCTCCTCGCGCAGCTCGGCGGCGCACCCGACCTCCATGACCCGGCCCGCGTACATGACCACGACCCGGTCGCACATCGAGAACGCCAGCCGCAGGTCGTGGGTGATGAGCAGGAACGTCATATCCCGTTCGCGCTGGATACGGCGGATGAGGGCGAGGACCTCGCGCTGCGTGGTGGCGTCGAGGGCGGTGGTCGGCTCGTCGGCCAGCAGGATCCGCGGCGCGGCGGCCAGTGCGCAGGCCAGGCCCACCCGCTGCCGCATGCCGCCGGAGAGCTGGAAGGGGTAGCGGCCCGCCACCTCGCCCGGCAGGCCCACCTCGGCCAGCAGCCGCGGCACCTCGGTCTTGGGGTCGGCGCCCTCCGGCAGGCCGTCGGCGATCTGCTTGCCGGCCCTGCGCAGGGGGTTGAGCAGCGTGAACGGGTCCTGCATGAGCAGCGAGACCGTGCCGCCGCGCTGCCGCCGCCTGGCCTTGGGGTCGTCGTCGACCCGCCGCCCGTCGATCTCGACCCGGCCGGTGGACTCCAGCCCGGCTGGCAGCAGCCCGAGCAGCGCGCGGACGGTCAGCGACTTGCCCGAGCCGGACTCGCCCACGATGGCCACCGACTCGCCGGCGGCGACCTCGAAGGACACCTGCGACAGCAGCGTACGGCCGGTGTCCGGCTGCCGTACGGTCAGGTCGGCCACCCGCAGCATGGTCACCGGCCCCTCCGCTCGAAACGTTCGTGCAGCCAGTCGCCCACCAGGTTGAGCGCGGCGGCGGTGACGATCACGGCCAGGCCGGGCGCGATGACCGCCCACGGGTTGGCCAGCAGTTGGGTGCGGTTGTCGGCCAGCGTGCGCCCCCAGTCGGGCGAGCCGGCCGGCACGCCCAGGCCGAGGAACGACAACGACGACAGGGAGACCAGGGCGAAGGCGAAGTTCAGGAAGGCCGAGGCCAGGCTGACGGGGACGATGTTCGGCCAGATGTGCCGGGTCATGATCCGCCAGGACGACAGGTTCTTGAGCAGGGCCGCCTCGACGTAGGGCCGGTGCCGCTGCTCCAGGACCGCGCCGCGCACCACGCGCGTGTCGGTGGGCGCGAACAGCACGACCAGCACGGCCACGGCCAGGCCGTAGCCGCCGCCGAGCACGCCCGCCACGACGATCGCGACCAGCAGCGCGGGCAGCGAGAACATCAGGTCGGCCCCGCGCATGACCAGGGTGTCCGTCCAGCCGCCGAAGTACCCGGCGGCCAGGCCGAGCAGGTTGCCGATCAGCATGGAGCCGACGGCCACGGCGAACGCCCCCGGCACGGCGGTGCGGGCCCCCGCGACGAGCAGGCTCAGCACGTCGCGGCCCAGGTCGTCGGTGCCGAGCGGGTGGCCTGGGCCGGGCATGGAGATGCCGGTCATCAGGTCCTGGGCGGTGGCGCCGGGGACCAGCCAGGGCGCGAACGCGGCGGCGGCCACGACGGCCACGAGCACGGCCAGGGCCAGCGGCACCGCGATCGGGAACCGGCGGATGAGGGCACGCCCGCGCGTACGGCCCGCGGTCACGACGCGCCCCCGCCGAGCCGCACGCGCGGGTCGGCCACCGAGTAGGCGACGTCCACCAGCAGGTTGACGGCGGCGATCAGGAGGGTGAGCAGCAGCGCGAGCGCCTGCACCACGGGCACGTCCTTGAAGGTGACCGAGTCGACCAGCAGCGACCCGAGCCCCGGCCGCGCGAACGTGACCTCCACCAGCACGGTCCCGGCGAGCATGCCGGTGACGACGAGCCCGGCCGCGGTCAGGACGGGCACCAGCGAGTTGCGCACGGCGTAGCCGAGCACGACGGGCGCGCTCAGGCCGCGGGCGCGGGCGAAGACCACGTAGTCCTGGTCGAGCTCGCGGACGAGCGCGGCCCTGCTGAAGCGCAGCAGCATCCCGGCCGCCCCGGCCGCCAGCGCGACGGCGGGCAGCGTCAGGTGCCACAGCTCGCTCGCGAACCCCTCCCCCGTGCCGTAGACGGGGAACCAGCCGAGCCCCAGCGCGAACACCACGAGCAGCAGCAGGCCGACCGCGAACGGCGGCGCGCTCAGCCCCACCACCCCGGCGGTCACCACCAGGCGGTCGCTCGCCCGGCCCTTGCGCAGCGCGCCCAGCACGCCGAGCGGCAGCCCCGCCAGCGCGGCCAGGAGCGTGCCGTAACCGGTCAGGACGAGCGTGCGCGGCAGGCGTTCGCCGAGCATCGCGGCGACCGGCTGGCCGGTCCTGATCGAGGTGCCGAGGTCGCCGCCGAGCACGCCGCCGAGCCAGCGCAGGTACTGGACGGCGACGGGGTCGTCGAGGTGGTAGCGGGCCCGCAGGGCGGCGATCGTGTCGGCGGTGGCCGGACGGGTGCCGAGCAGGGTCTGCTGGATGTCACCCGGGGCCAGGTAGAGCAGGCCGAACACGCCCGCCGACAGCAGCAGCACGACGGCCGCGGTGCCCGCGGACCTGCGCAGCAGGAACCCGGCCCAGCCCATCACAACACCCCGCCCCCGGTCAGCCAGCCGATCACGCGCTCCGCCGCGTCCCTGCGGTGGGCGGGCTCGACCAGCTCGTGACCCTCCCGAGGGTAGAGGACCAGCTGAGTGCTCACGCCCGCCGCCGACCAGGCACGATAGAGCTGTTCCGCCTGGCCGGGAGGGGTGGTGCGGTCGCGCTCGCCGTGCAGGATCAGGGTCGGGGTGGCGGCCTTCGCGGCGTGGTGCACGGGTGAGCGGGCGGCCAGGCGTTCGCGTCCCTCGCTGGTGGCCGGGTCGGCGCCGGCGTGGTAGAGCGTGTCGAAGCCGCCCGCGAGGTTGCTGGCGGTGGAGAAGCTCAGCCAGTCGCTCACGCCGGACATGACGACGGCGGCGCGGAAGCGGCTCGTGCGGGTGACGGCCCAGGCGGTCAGGTAGCCGCCGTAGCTCAGGCCCATGACCGCGGTCCGGTCCGGGTCGGCGACGCCGGCGGCGACCAGGTGGTCCACGCCGGCCAGCACGTCGTCCAGGTCCGCCGCGCCGACCTGGCCGATGACCGCGCGGGCGTAGTCCTGGCCGCGGCCGCTGCTGCCCCTGGGGTTCGGCAGCAGGACGGCGGCGCCGGCGTGCGCGAGCGGCACGGCGAGCTGGTTGGACTCGGCGGGCGCGAACGAGCTGGACCACAACCAGGTGGGCCCGCCGTGCACCATGACGACCAGTGGCCTGGGGCCCTCTCCGGCGCCGGGGGTGGTGAGCAGCAGGCCGCTGACCGGCAGGCCGTCGCGGCCCGTCCAGGTGATCTCCTCCTGGTGCGCCGCCAGCCCGGCCAGCCCGGCGTTGAGCGCGGTGACCGGGCGCCAGTCGCCCTCCCGGAGGACGGCCACGGCGACCTCGGGCGGCAGCTCGGGGCTCTCCCAGCAGGCCGCGGCCACCGTGCCGGTGCGGTCCACGGACAGCGAGGGCTGGCCGTCGCGGCCGCCCAGCGTTCCCCGGGCCGTCCAGCGGCTCAGCACGCGGCCGTCGGCGGCGCTGAGCACCCCGCCGTGCACGCCGGTGCCCGACCAGCCGGTGAACCACAGGGTGTCGTCGTCCAGCCAGCCGAGGTCGGTGACGTCGTCCAGGTCGCCCAGGTACGCGACCTCCCCCGTGACCAGGTCGGCCCGCAGGACGCGGCCCGAGACGATCGACAGCCCCTCGACCACCACGGCGGCCCGCCCGCCCGGGGCCAGCCGGGGCCGGGCGAGCTGCCAGGACGTGCGGTGCAACGTGCGCACCTCGCCGTCCTCGACCAGGTCGAGCCGGGGCCGGTAGTACCCGGCGGGCGTCTCGTCCGGCGAGGTCACGGCCAGGGCCCGGCGCCCGCGCCAGTCGGCGTCCCACACGGTCAGGCCGGGCAGCGCGAGCTCGCGCGGGCGGTCGTCGCCGATCTCGAACCAGGCCAGGCGGCGCAGCCGCCCGCCCGGCGTCAGGACGAAGGGGTCGGACGGGTCGTGCACGCGCAGGCCCAGGTGGCTGCCGTCGCGCTCGCTGCCGGGGTCGGCCAGCCGGACCAGGACGGTGCCGTCGTCGCCGGGGACCAGGTCCTCGATCTCGCCGTCCACGCGGGCCCGCCAGCCGTCGACGGCCAGCTCGGACGGCGACGGCGTGCGCAGCAGCCGCCCGTCGGGCAGCCAGCGGACCAGGCCGTGGCAGTCGCCCGCGGCCTCCATGGCGCCGTCGAGCGCGCCGTCGAGCGCGACGACGTACGCGACGCCGTCGATCACGCAGGCGACGCGGTCGCCGTCGGGGTGCAGCGACACCGACTCGGGATAGCGCATCCCGGCCAGCGCCTGGTGCACGTCGATGGGGTCGGTCGTCCCGGCCGCCCGGTGCCCGTGGATGGCGTCGGTCATCAGCGTGCGGCCACCTTCGTCGCCCACGGGCCGACGAAGAAGTAGGGCCCGAAGCCCTCGGCGGCGACCGCCTTGCCGAACGCGGTGGCCGCCTCGCCCCACCACAGCGGCTGGTACGGCACGTCCGCCGCCGCCCTGACCAGCGCCTGGCCGAGCAGCTTGCCCCGGGCGGCGTCGTCGGTGCCCGCCTTGGCCTTGTCCAGCAGGCCGGTCACCTCGGCGTTGTCGTACTCGGCGATGTTGGTGCCGTTCTCGCCGGTGGCGCCGCCGTGCAGGAGCTGCTGGACGTACTCGGCGGGGTCGCCGGTGGTGGCGAAGTACCAGCCGAGGTAGACGCCGGAGCCGTGCTTGCCGAGGTCGGCGATCCACTGTTCGAGCGGCACCTCCTTGACCTCCAGCGTGATGCCGATGGTCTTGAGGTTCTCGGCCAGGGTGAGCGCCGCCCGGCCGAGCTGCGGGCCGCTGCTCGGGTACGTGAGCGTGTCGGCGAACCCCTGCGGCGTGGCCGACTTCGCCAGCTCGGCCTTGGCCTGGGCCAGGTCGAAGCCGTACTGGGGGATGGACGCGTACAGGGCGGCGACCCCGGCCTCGTCCAGCACGCCGCCCCACTGGGCCGGGTCCGGGATGGCGGTGGCGACCTTGCCGTGGCCGCGCAGCACGCTCCTGACGATGCCCTCCCGGTCCACGGCGTGCGCGACGGCCCGGCGCACGTGCACGTCGTCCCAGGGCTTCCTGGCCGTGTTGAAGGCCAGCGTGACCAGCGAACGGTCGGCGGCGGTCAGCACCTGCGCGCCCTGCACCGCCTTCCACTGGTCGATCTGCTCGGCGGGCACGTTGAGCGCGACGTCCACGTTGTCGCCGCGCATGGCCAGCAGCCGCGTGGACTCCTCGGCGATGAAGTCGATCCTGATCTGCCTGAAGGCCGGCTTGCCGCCCCGGTAGGCGTCGTTGCGCTCCAGCGTGACGTGCGAGTCGGGGGCGAACTCGGCCACCTTGTACGGCCCCGTCCCCAGCAGCTTGCCCTCCGGCGTGCCGATGCGCTCACCGGTGGCCTGGATGAACTTCGCGCTGGTCACCAGCAGCGTGCCGGGCGTGGGCACCCACGCGAACGCCGCGTCGGGGCTCTTGAGCTTGATCGTCACCTCGGCGTCGCCGGTGGCCTCGATCGTGTCCACGTTGGCGTAGGCGTAGGCGAAGGCGGTGGTCGAGCCCTTCTTGGCGTGCAGGTTCAGGCTGGCGACCACGTCGGCGGCGGTGAGCGGGCTGCCGTCGGAGAACGTCACGCCGCTGCGCAGCTTGTAGACGTAGGTGGTGGCGTCCTTCCTGGTCCAGGACTCGGCCAGGGACGGCTGGAGGCTGCCGTCCGGGCCGACGCCGACCAGGGACTCCTGCACGAGGAGGGCGACGACGTAGTTCATGATGCCCGCCTCCTTGGCCGCGTCCAGCGACCCGATGGAGGAGGGCAGCGCGACGCGCAGGACGTCGAGGCTCTTCTTGGCGCCCGTCCCGGCGGGCTCGGCCGGCCCGCACGCCGACAGCAGGCCGGGCAGCACGGCGAGTGCCCCCGCGAAGGCGGCGGACCGCAGGACGGAACGCCGGGAAACAGGCAGATCGGCCACCGGGGGACCCTACTTTCACACGACCGGTCAACCCGCCTAGCTGCAGTGTCTACCGGTAAACTCCAGTTGGCACACGAGAGTATTCGGCGCCTGTGCCACCAGTCAAACCCACCTAACGAATCGGAAATACATGATCACCGTGTACAGCGCTCCCTGGTGCGGTCACTGCCACCGGCTGAAGGCGCAGCTGTCCCGCGCCGGCATCCCGTACACCGAGATCGACGTGGACGAGACCCCCGGCGCCGTCGAGCACATCGCCGAGCTCAACGGCGGCTCCTGGCTCATCCCCACGGTCGTCTTCCCGGACGGCTCCGCCCTGGTCAACCCCGGCGTGGAGGAGGTGCGGGCGCGCCTCGGCGCATCCTGAGGGCCGGCATCCTCAGCGCATCCTGAGGGCCAGCATGAAGTCGACCCGCTCGTCCCAGGAGTTGAGCGACCTGCCGGTCAGCTCCTCGATCCGGCGCAGCCGGTAGCGCAGCGTGTTGACGTGCACGTGCAGGCGCTCGGCCGTGGCCGCCCACGAGCCCGACTCCTCCAGGTACGCCTGCAACGTCTCCAGCAGATCCGTCTGGTTGGCCGCGTCGTACGACTCCAGCCGCCCCAGCAGCCGCGACCGGAACGCCCGGCGCAGCTCCCCCGGGATGGCGGCCAGCAGCGTGCGGTGGGAGCTGACGTCGTCGCCGGTGATCACGCTGACCCGGTCGCCGCTCAGGCCGGCCAGCGTGAGCGCGTGCCTGGCCTCCTCGATCAGGCTGCTCAGCGCCGCCGGGCCGGTCGTCACGCTGCTCATCCCGAGCGTGATGCGGCCCTGACCGAGCCCCGCCTCCAGGGTGCGCGCGCCCCTGAGCACGTGGGCCGTCAGCTCGTCGGCCGTGTTGCCCGCCAGCGGGACGAGCGCGACCGCCTCGGCGGGGCCGGTGGCCGTGACGATGCCGGGCGCCAGCGGCCGCAGCAGCTCGTCCAGCACGGGCACGGCGACCTCGTCGCCGCCGCCGTCGAGCCGCGCCGACAGGGCGACCGCCAGCAGGCCGTGCTCGGTCTCCACGTGCAGCGTGTGCAGCCGCGAGACCACGCCGGGCAGCGCCGCGTCGCCGGACTCCAGCAGCGTCAGCAGCTGGTCGAGCACCCGCCGCTCGATGCGCTGCGCCGCCTCCAGCCGCGAGCGCTCCAGCGCCACCAGCGCGGCCAGCTCGACGACCAGGTCCTCGTTCTCCCCCTGCACCTGCTCGCCCGCGTACGCCAGGAACCAGTTGGCGATGCGGTGCGGCGCCCCCTTGCTGACCGGGAACACCGACAGCGCCGTGCCGTCCTCCTGCGTCACCATCCCCGGCAGGAAACGCGCGGTCAGGAACGTGTGCGCCAGCCGCAGCCGGGCCGCGGCGGGAAGCGGCTGGGAGCCGACGACCACCCGGCCCGTGGGCGAGAGCACCCAGCAGGGCACGTCCAGCTCGCCCGCCACCGCCGTGACGAGCTTGGTGAGGCTGCCGCCGTCGACCAGGGTGCTGGCCAGCCGCCTGCGGGCGGCGTACGCGGGCCGCGGCGGCGTGCCCAGCTCGGCGATCAGGGCCCGCAGCACGTGCTCGGTGACCTGGCTGAACGGCACGTCCACCGGCAGGGTCAGCAGCGGCAGGCCGGCCTCGGCGCAGGCGTCGATCAGGTCGGCCGGCGGCACCTTGAGCGCGGTGCCGGCGACCAGCGCCGCCACGTCCCCGAGGTTCGCGACGAAGTCACGCGAGGAGGCCGGGCCGGTGTGCCAGGTCAGCTCGGTGAGCACCAGCTCGCCCGCCTTGACGAACATGGCCGGGTCGGGCAGGTCGGTCGTGGCGACACCGCGTACGCGCCGGTCGAGCAGGTCGTGCCCGGTCAGCACCTTCAGGGCGAGCTGGCCGGCCTGGAGGAGGTCCCTCAGCCGCATGGCCAGCCTTCCCGGCGCCAGGCCGCGTCCCAGAACATCCACTCGTAGCGGGCCGTGGTGAGCGCGCGGTCGAGCAGCCGCAGCCGCTCCTCGCCGCCCGGCGCCAGCCCGTCGAGCAGGTCGAGCACCCCCGCCACGGTCTCCTGGTAGCCCTCGCCGCCGTAGGTGTCGATCCACCAGGCGTAGAGCGGGTCGGGAGAGGAACGGCCGAGCAGGGTCTCGCCGACCCGGGCGTAGATCCAGTAACAGGGCACGATCGCGCCCAGCGCCTCCGGGAACGTGCCCAGCGAGCACGTGCGCACCAGGTACGACGTGTAACCGACCGTCGTGGGCCCGGCGGGCGTCTTGCGCGCGTCGGCCTCGTCCAGCCCGAACGCCGCCAGCAGCTCGACCACGAGGCTGTGCTCGACCTCGACGGTCATGGCGGCGTCGCGGGCGAAACGCTGCACGCCGGACGGCTCCGGCGAGCGAGCCGCACAGGCCGCCAGCGCCCTGGCGTAGTCGGGCAGGAAGTGCGCCTCCTGCACCACGTAGTGGCGGAACGCCTCGCGCGGCAGGGATCCGTCGGTCAGCCCCGACAGGAACGGGTGGGCCAGGATCTGGTCGTACACACCGCCGACGACCTGCCACAACTCATCACGAAACCGGCTCACCCGCCCAGGCTATCGGCGCATCACGACCCGCGGCGCCACCTCGATGCCCAGCTCTCGCTCGTGTTCCACCAGCGCGCGCAGCTCCGGACCCCACTCGGCCTCGGGCAGCACCGCGAAGCCGTGCCGCTCGTACCAGGGGGCGTTCCAGGGCACGTCGCGGAACGTCGTCAGCGTGACCGCCGGCGCCCCGACCGCCCGCGCGTGGTCGGCCACCGCCTCCACCAGCCGCCCGCCGATGCCCTGCCGCATGTGGTCGGGGTGCACCGCGAGCTGGTCGAGATGCAGGTTGCCGTCGACCCAGCCGATCATCGCGAACCCGGCCGGCGGGTCGCCCTCGACCAGCACCGAGGCCGCGTCCGTCACGTCCTCGACCATGGTCGTGCCCGCCGGGAAGACTATGCCGGCCTGCTCGAACAGCTTGTCGGCGGCCAGTTCCACGGAGATCAGCCCGGCAAGCTCGCCCGGGTCCGCCCATCGCACCATGACGACACGGTCTCATGTTTCGGGTGGACCACGCCGCTGGTATTAGTGTTGATGATCGTAGGCCCGGCTGTGCGGAGCCGGGACCCTCTCCTCACGACGTGCCCATGACCCCGGTCCGCTGCGGTCATGGGCACGTCGTGCAGCGGTCACAGGTCGAGCAGGGGCTCCAGGCCCACGGTGAGGCCGGGCAGCTCGCGCACCCGGCGCACGCCCAGCAGCACGCCCGGCGTGAACGCCGACCTGCTCATCGTGTCGTGCCGGATGGTGAGGATCTCGCCGTCGCCGCCGAGCAGCACCTCCTGGTGGGCGATCAGCCCGGACAGGCGCACCGCGTGCACGTGCACCCCGCCGACGTCGGCGCCGCGGGCGCCGTCGAGTGCGGTGCTGGTGGCGTCGGGCATCCCGCCGAGCCCGGCCTTGCCGCGCGCCTCGGCCACCAGCTCAGCGGTACGCCGGGCGGTGCCCGAAGGGGCGTCGGCCTTGTTCGGGTGGTGCAGCTCGATGATCTCGACGGACTCGAAGTGGCGGGCCGCCTGCTGCGCGAAGTGCATCATGAGCACGGCCGCGATGCCGAAGTTGGGGGCGATCAGGCAGTTGACGCCCGGCGACCGCTCCAGCCACCCGCGCACGGTCTCCAGCCGACCGGCGTCGAAGCCCGTGGTGCCCACCACCGGGTGCACACCGTGGGCGATGGCCCATTCCAGGTTGCCCATGACCACGTCGGGATGGGTGAAGTCGACCACCACCTCGGCGCCTTCGAGCCCCTCGACGGGATCGTCCTTGTCGAGCGCGGCCACCAACTCCAGGTCGTCCGCAGCCTCGACCGCCTTGCACACCTCGACGCCCACGCGACCACGCGCGCCCAGCACACCAACCCTGATCACGCCCCCAACCCTATTACGCCCGCCACCCCCTCCCAAGCACCCCCCGAACCGAGAGGGGGAGAGCGGAACCCCGCTCTCCCCCTCGAAAAGAACCCCAGCCGGGGCGGACCGCTCAGGCGATGGCGTCCGAGAAGTCCTTGTCCCCGTACGGCCCGATGACGGCCAGCGTGAGCGGCCGGCTCAGGACGTCACGGGCGACCTCGCCGATCTCGTCGGGAGTGACCGCCTCGATCCGCGCCAGCACCTCGTCCACCGACATCAGCTCGTCGTAGACCAGCTCGTTCTTCCCGATCCGCGACATGCGCGACCCGGTGTCCTCCAGCCCGAGCACGAGCCCGCCGCGCATCTGCCCCTTGCCGCGCATGATCTCGTCGGCGGTGATGCCTTCGGCCACCACCCGGGACACCTCGTCGCGGCAGATCTTGAGCACGTCGTCGATCTTCGAGGGCAGGCAGCCCACGTAGATCCCGAACTGCCCGGTGTCGGCGTAGGCCGAGGTGTAGCTGTAGGCCGAGTAGGCCAGCCCGCGCTTCTCCCTGATCTCCTGGAAGAGCCGGGAGGACATGCCGCCGCCCAGCGCGGCGTTGAGCACGCCGAGCGCGAACCTGCGGTCGTCGGTGCGGGACATGCCGGTCGTGCCGAGCACCAGGTTGGCCTGCTCGGTCGGCCGGTCCAGCACCCTGACCCCGGAACGGGTCTCGGCGCCCGGCCCGCTGGTGCGCGGCGGGGCGAACTCGTAGGGGCCCTCCAGCGCGCCCGCCCGCTCGTACGCGCGGGCGACCAGCTCGACGACCTCCTCGTGCCGCACGTTCCCCGCCACCGACACCACCGTGGTACGCGGCCGGTAGTACCGGTGGTAGTACTCGGCGATGCGCTCGCGGCCCAGGGCGTTGATCGAGTCGACCGTGCCCAGGATGGGCCGGCCGATCGGCGAGTCACCGTAGAGCGCGGCGGCGAACTGCTCGTGCACCACGTCGGACGGGTCGTCGTCGTGCATGGCGATCTCTTCCAGGATCACCCCGCGCTCGGACTCGACGTCCTCCTCGGTGACCAGCGAGCTGGTCACCACGTCGGCGAGCACGTCGACCGCCACGGGCAGGTCCTCGTCGAGGACCCGCGCGTAGTAGCAGGTGTACTCCTTGGCGGTGAAGGCGTTGATCTCGCCGCCGATGCCCTCGATGGAGGCCGAGATCTCCATCGCGTCCCGCGTGGGCGTGCCCTTGAACAGCAGGTGTTCGAGGAAGTGCGTGGCCCCCATGTGCTCGGGGGCCTCGTCACGCGAGCCGATGCCGACCCACATGCCGACCGCGACGCTACGCACGGTCGGCATGGTCTCGGTCACCACACGGAGCCCGCCCGGCAGGACGGTGCGCCTGACGACCCCGGCTCCGTCCTTTCCGGGGTGCAGCGTGGTGGTCATCACGAGGCCTCCTGCTTCGGGGGTGCCGAGAACTGTGGTTGCCCGGTCACGAGTTGCGGTCGTCGCCCTCGTTGGGGCGGCTGGTGCGCACGCGGGTCCGGGTGCGGCGCGGCCGCTCCGGCTTGTCCTCGGCGGCGGCGGAGTCGGCCTCGGGCGCGGGAGCCTCGCCGTCCTCGTCGCCGGTCGCGGCCTTGGCCTCCTTCTCGGCGGCCTCCTTCTCGATGACCTCGACGGGCACGAGGGAGAGCTTGCCCCGGCCGTCGATCTCGGCGATCTCGACCTGGATCTTCTCGCCGACGCCCATGACGTCCTCGACGTTCTCGATGCGCTTGCCGCCGTGCAGCTTGCGGATCTGGGAGACGTGCAGCAGGCCGTCCTTGCCGGGCATGAGCGAGACGAACGCGCCGAAGGCCGCGATCTTGACGACCGTGCCCAGGTAACGCTCGCCGACCTCGGGCATGTGCGGGTTCGCGATGCTGTTGATCGCCGACCGGGCCGCCTCGGCGGAGGGCCCGTCGGTGGCGCCGATGTAGATCGTGCCGTCGTCCTCGATGGTGATCTCGGCGCCCGTGTCGTCCTGGATCTGGTTGATCATCTTGCCCTTCGGGCCGATGACCTCGCCGATCTTGTCAACCGGAACCTTGATCGTGATGATGCGCGGCGCGGTCGGGTTCATCTCCGCCGGGGAGTCGATCGCCTCCTGCATCACGTCGAGGATCGCCAGACGGGCGCCCTTGGCCTGCTTCAGCGCGGCGGCCAGCACGGAGGCGGGGATGCCGTCGAGCTTGGTGTCGAGCTGCAGGGCGGTGATGACGTCCTTGGTGCCGGCGACCTTGAAGTCCATGTCGCCCATGGCGTCCTCGGCGCCGAGGATGTCGGTCAGCGTGACGTAGCTGCCGCCCTCGCTGATCAGGCCCATCGCGATGCCGGCGACCATCTCCCTGAGCGGCACACCGGCGTCCAGCAGCGCCATCGTGGAGGCGCAGACCGAGCCCATCGAGGTCGAGCCGTTGGAGCCCAGGGCCTCGGAGACCTGGCGGATGGCGTACGGGAACTCCTCGCGCGAGGGCAGCACCGGGATGAGCGCCCGCTCGGCCAGCGCGCCGTGACCGATCTCGCGGCGCTTGGGCGAGCCCACGCGGCCCGTCTCACCGGTGGAGTACGGCGGGAAGTTGTAGTTGTGCATGTAGCGCTTGGTCCGCTCGGGGTTGAGCGTGTCGATGTTCTGCTCCATGCGCAGCATGTTCAGCGTGGTGATGCCCAGGATCTGGGTCTCGCCGCGCTCGAACAGGGACGAGCCGTGCACCCGGGGCACCACGTGGACCTCGGCCGACAGGGCGCGGATGTCCTTGGTGCCACGGCCGTCGATGCGGACGCCGTCCTTGACGACCCGCTCGCGCATGAGCTTCTTCATCACCGAGCGGAACGCGGCGGAGATCTCCTTCTCGCGCCCCTCGAACTCGGGCAGCAGCCGCTCGGCGGCCAGCGCCTTGACCTTGTCGAGCTCGCTCTCGCGCTCCTGCTTGCCGGCGATGGTCAGCGCGGCGGCCAGCTCGGTCTTGATCGCGGCCTCGACCGCGTTGTAGACGTCGTCCTGGTAGTCGAGGAAGACCGGGTACTCGGTGGTCTCCTTGGCGGCGACCTGCGCGATGCGGGACTGCGCCTCGCACAGCACCTTGATGAACGGCTTGGCGGCCTCAAGGCCCTGCGCGACGGTCTCCTCGGTCGGCGCGACCGCGCCCTCGGCGACCAGCTTGAGCGTGTCCTTGGTGGACTCGGCCTCGACCATCATGATCGCGACGTCGCCGTCGTCGAGCACGCGGCCCGCCACGACCATGTCGAACGTGGCCCGCTCCAGCTCGGGGTGCGTCGGGAAGGCCACCCACTGGCCCTCGATCAGCGCGACCCGCACGCCGCCGATCGGGCCGGAGAACGGCAGCCCGGCGAGCTGCGTGGACAGCGAGGCGGCGTTGATGGCGACCACGTCGTAGAGGTGGTCGGGGTTGAGCGCCATGACCGTGGCGACGACCTGGATCTCGTTGCGCAGCCCCTTGACGAACGACGGGCGCAGCGGCCGGTCGATCAGGCGGCAGGTCAGGATCGCGTCCTCGGACGGACGACCCTCACGGCGGAAGAACGAGCCGGGGATGCGGCCCGCGGCGTACATGCGCTCCTCGACGTCGACCGTGAGCGGGAAGAAGTCGAAGTTCTCCTTGGGAGCCTTGGACGCGGTGGTGGCCGAGAGCACCATCGTGTCGTTGTCGAGATAGGCGACGGCGGAACCCGCCGCCTGGCGCGCGAGACGGCCGGTCTCGAACCGGACCGTGCGCGTGCCGAAAGAGCCGTTGTCAATGACGGCTTCAGCGGTGTGGACACCCTCCACGGGGGACCTCCTTGTGGTCGGTCACCCGCGCCCTCTTTTCTCACCGGCACCCTCGTGCCTATGAAAGGACCCGCTCGTCAGATTGCCGCCCATCCGTCGTGCCCGGTGGCACGGTGGCGGCGATCCATCAGCGCGTCTCCCCATAGAAGGTGCAGCGCCGGTCTTCGATCGAAGCGCCCGGTCGTTCTTACCGGAAGCCACTACCGAGGACCGGCCCGCAGGCGTCGCGGGTCGCATGGTGCTGAATCGGACGCGGGGGCTGTGTGTCTCGGATATTCAGTTGTACGCCGACGGCGCGGCGGCTCGCCGCCACGACGCGCCGGTCGTGTGTGCCCCTACCCACATGGGCGGAGCCATATGAGAAGGGAGCGGCGTCCTACGCCGCTCCCTTTCATGTTATCGGCGCAGACCGAGTCGCTCGATGAGCGAACGGTAACGCTGGATGTCGACCTTCTGCAGGTACTTCAGCAGACGACGCCGGCGACCGACGAGCAGAAGCAGGCCACGACGGCTGTGGTGGTCGTGCTTGTGCGTCTTCAGGTGCTCGGTGAGCTCGCTGATGCGCTTGCTGAGCAGCGCGATCTGCACCTCGGGCGAACCTGTGTCGCCTTCGGTCGTCGCGTACTCGCCGATGATGGTCTTCTTGGCAGCGGTGTCGAGGGACACGGCTCTCCTTCGATCTACGGACACGCGCGAATGAGATGAGAGTGCGAACGACCGTGCGTGCCTACAGTCGCCGCGTGAAGGCCGTCATGAGCAGCGCAGAGCGCCACCGTTACAGAGCCGACATGCAAGGTTACCATCGGAGTCAAGCGTTTCACGCCCGCGACTGCTGACGTCGCCGCCCGGTGTCACGACGTGATGTGGCGGGCGGCGTCGACGTCGGCGTGGATCTGGTCGATCAGCGCCTCGATCGACTCGAAACGGGTGTTGCCCCTCAGCCGGGCGGCGAACTCCACCGCCACGTGCACCCCGTAGAGCTCCAGGTCGTCGCGGTCGAGCGCGTACGCCTCCACCGTACGCGGCACGCCCTCGAACGTCGGGTTAGTCCCCACCGAGATCGCCGCCGGCCACCGCTCGCCCTCGTACGGCGCGGGCAGGTTGGCCACCGGGACGCACTCCAGCCACCCCGCGTAGACCCCGTCGGCCGGGATGGCCGTCTGCTGCGGCGTCTCGACGTTGGCCGTCGGGAAGCCGAGCTGCCGCCCCCGCTGGTAGCCGCGCACCACCACGCCCTCCACCCGATGGGGACGGCCCAGCTCGGCGGCGGCCCCCTCGACGTCACCGGCGACGATCAGCTCGCGGGCGGAGGTCGAGGAGATGCCGTCGAGCAGGGGCACCACCTCGACCTCGAAGTCGTACTTGTCGCCCAGCGTGCGCAGCGTCTCGACGTCGCCGACGGCGTGGTGCCCGAACGTGAAGTCCGCCCCGACCACGACCACCGCCGCTCCGAGGCGCTCGCTCAGCATGCCCTGGGCGAAGTCGTCGGGGCTCGTCCGGGACAGGTCGAGGGTGAACTCCACCACCTCGACGTCGTCGATGCCCAGCTCGGCCAGCAGCTCGGCGCGCCGCTTGAGCGTGGTCAGCCGCGCCCGCCGGGTGCCCGGCAGCACCACCTCGTCGGGATGCGGCTCGAACGTGACCGCCACGCTGCGCGCCCCCCGCTCGCGGGCCAGCTCGACCGTCCGCTCGATCACTTTGCGATGCCCGCGATGGACCCCGTCGTACACGCCGATGGTCACCACAGACCTTCTCGAACCCCGCACGCTAGGCCCCATTCGTTCGTGGCAGATCAATCCGAGACAAGCCTGCCATGCACCTCCCGCTCACCTCCAATCGAGGGGCGGAGCGCGGTATTCCCGCAAGTAGGATGAGCCATCATGCCTCGATACGCGCTCCTGATCCTGCCCGCCTTCAACCGGGTCTACGGTGAGAGCTCCCCACGCCTGACCAGGGGCGAGCTGGCCGTCTTCAGCGACCACGCCATCGAGAACACCGTGCTGAGCAGCGCGGAGACCACCATCGGCGGCGTCCCGTACATCACGTTCGAGACCGCCGAGCCGCTCTCCGAGCCCGACGTCGCGCTGCTGTCCAACCTCTCCTCCGTCTACGCGGTCTTCGGCGTCGAGGGCGACCTGCTGCGCCCGCTGGCCATGCGCCCGCTCGACCGGCTGAGCAGCGACCTGCTGACCATCCAGAAATACGCCGGCAAGACCAACGAACACTTCACCAAGCTGCTGCTCAACGTCACCGTGCTCGCCTCCGACCGGCCCATGTCCGGCAGGTTGTCGGTGTTCGACCCGATGTGCGGCCGCGGCACCACCCTCAACCAGGCCCTCATGTACGGCTACGACGCCTACGGCCTCGACGTCGACGGCAAGGACTTCGAGGCGTACACGACGTTCATCAAGACCTGGCTGCGCAACAAGCGGCTCAAGCACACCGCCGAGACCGTGCCGGTGCGGCGGGCGCGGGCGCTGGTGGGGCGGCGGCTCAACGTCACGTTCGGGCTGTCGAAGGAGGCCGTCAAGGCGGGCGACGTGCAGCAGCTCGCCGTGGTCAACGCCGACACGCTCAAGAGCCGGGAGTTCTTCAAGCCCCGCACGTTCGACGTCGTCGTGACCGACGCCCCCTACGGCGTCCAGCACGGCAGCAAGGGCGGCGGCGGCCTGTCCCGCAGCCCGTTGGAGCTGCTGAGGCAGGCCGTGCCGGTCTGGGCCGAGCTGTTGCGCCCCGGCGGCGCGATGGGCATCTCCTGGAACACCTACGGCGGCAAGAGCGCCGAGCTGGCCGCGATCCTCACCGGCGCCGGCCTGGAGGTCATGGACTACCCCGACTTCGAGCACTGGGTCGACCAGGCGATCGTCCGCGACATCCTGGTCGCCCGCAAACCCGCCTGACGACGGGCCCGCGGGCCGGCCGCGAACACGGCGGGCCCTGGCCGCGAACACGGCCGGCCCGGCGGCGGCGCTCAGCCCGCGAACACGGCCAGCGGCTTGGCGATCCGGCCCTGCTCCTCCACCAGCGCCAGCAGCTCGCCCTCCGGCCCGAACACGCCGATCGGCCCGGCTCCGAGCCCGACCGCGGGCAGCCGGCCGCCGTGGCCGATCACGCGCGCCTCCTCGGCGGTCACATCCCGGCGCGGGAACGCCGCCGAGACTGCCTCGCCGATGGGCAGCACCACGCACTCCTCGGCGAGCTGGTCGATGCTCCGGGCCAGCGACAGGTCGTAGGGGCCGACCCGGGTCCGGCGCAGGCTCGTCAGGTGGCCGCCGACGCCGAGCGCGGCCCCCAGGTCGCGGGCCAGGGCCCGGATGTAGGTGCCGCTGGAGCAGGTGACGACCGCGTCGACGTCCATGACGTCGCCGGCGGCCCTGATGTCGAGCACGTCGAAGCCGTACACGGTCACGGGCCGGGCCGCGAGCGCGACCTCCTCGCCCGCGCGGGCCATCTTGTACGCCCGCTGCCCGTTGACCTTGATGGCGCTGACCTGCGGCGGCACCTGCATGATGGCGCCGGTGAGCGCCTCGACGCCCTTGTGCACCTCGGCCGCGCCCACCTCCGCCGCCGACGCCGTGGCCACGGTCTCGCCCTCGGCGTCGTCGGTGTTGGTGGACACGCCCAGCCGGATCGTGGCCTCGTAGACCTTCTCGGTCAGCGCCAGGTGCCCGAGCAGCCGGGTCGCCTTCTCCACCCCGATCACCAGCACGCCCGTGGCCATCGGGTCGAGCGTGCCGGCGTGCCCGACGCGGCGGGTGCCCGCGATGCGCCGCATCTTGGCCACCACGTCGTGCGAGGTCCACTCGCCCGGCTTGTCGACGATGATCAGACCGCTCTCGGCCATCCAGCCTTCCCCAGCTCTCGTCTGAACTTGGCCATGGTCTCCTCCACGCTGTCGTAGGAGGTGAACCCGGCCGCGTTGTGATGCCCGCCGCCGCCCAGCGCGGCGCACACGGCCGCCACGTCGACCCCGCCCTTGGACCTGGTCGACACCTGCCAGTCGCCGTGGTCGTCCTCCTTGAGCACGACCGCGACCTCGGCCTCGTCGGTGCGCCGGACGATGTCGATCATGCCCTCGATCTCCGAGTACGGCAGCCCGTACGCGGCCCGGTCGACCCGCGGCACGTACGTCCAGACCATCGAGCCCTCCAGCTGCACCCGGTCGAGCGCCCTGGCCAGCACCTTGAGGTAGCCGAACGGCGAACGGTCCCACAGCTCGCGGGCGATCTCGTCGGTGTGCAGGCCCGTGGCCACCAGCCGGGACGCCATCCGGTGCACGGCCGGCGTGGTCGAGGCGTAGCGGAAGGAGCCCGTGTCGGTCACCAGGCCGGTGTACAGGCAGGTGGCGATGTCCCGGTCGAGGCTGCCGCCGAGCCGGTAGATGAGCTGCTCGGCCAGCATGGCCGTGGCCGCCGCCTGCGGGTCGATGAGGCTGTGCGTGCCGAACCCGGCGTTGGACGGGTGGTGGTCGATCACGATGACCTCCTCCGCCCTGGCCGCGTTGGGGCTGAGCAGGCCCAGCCGCTCGAACGTGGAGGAGTCGAAGGTGATCATCAACGCCGGCGCCTCGGGGTAGTCGGCCGGCGGGCACAACATCTCCTGCCCCGGCAGGAACCGCAGGATCCGCGGGACCGCGAAGTACTGGTCACCGAAGGAGGCCACGACCCGCTTGCCGATCGAGCGCAGCACGTAACCGACGGCCAGCATCGAGCCGAGCGCGTCGCCGTCGGGCGACACGTGACAGGCCAGGGCGACCTCGTCGACCTGGCCGATGAGCTGGACCGCGCGCTCCCAGGCGGCCTCGGGGATCCCCGTGGCCTCCTGGGAGGGCTGCTCGGCTCGGGCGCGCACGTGCGACGTCACGCCTGGTCGTCCTCACCCTCATCGGGCTTCTTGTAGGGGTCGGCCTCGCCGGCGTAGGCCGCGCCCTCGGCCCGGCGCGCCACCTCGGCGTCCCGCGCCCTGGCGGCGTTGATCAGGTCGTCGAGCTGGCGGGCGCTGTCGGGCAGCGGGTCATGCCGGAACGCCAGCGTCGGGGTGAAGCGCACGCCGGTCTGGCGGCCCACCTCGGCGCGGATGATGCCCTTGGCGCTCTCGAGGGCGGCCGCGCTGTCGGACCGCTCGGCGTCGGAGCCGAACACCGTGTAGAACACCGTCGCCTCACGCAGGTCAGCCGTGATCCGCGTGTCGGTCACGGTGACGAAGCCCAGGCGCGGGTCCTTGATCCGGCGCTCCAGCATCTCGGCGACGATCTGCTGGATGCGGTCGGCGAGCTTGCGCGCTCGTGCGGCATCCACCATGTTCGCTCCCCCTCACGCACGACCTGGCCGTGCTGTCGTTCAATCTTCGTCGTTGTAGAGGCGCTGTCTGGCTGACAGCAACTCGATTTCAGGGCGGAAGGCCACCATCCGCTCGCAGGCGTCCATCACCTCTTTGCAGTTACCCGCAGAGGCGGAGATCACCGCGACGCCCACCTCGCACCTGCGATGCAGGTCAAGGTGACCGGTCTCGGCCACCGCGATGGACGGGTAACGTCGCTGCAGCTCGGCGATCAGAGGCCGGACGACAGAGCGCTTCTGCTTCAGCGAACGCACGTCGCCGAGCAGGATGTCCAGGGTCAGAGCACCCACATACATCGTGTGAAACCACCGCTTGGCCTGGTGGGGTGGAAGCACGACCGGTCCACTGCGGTGGGAAGGGGGCCCGGACGTGCGAGAGGCGCCCGGCGGAGGTTCCGCCGGGCGCCCGGCCGCGGGTCAGGCCCGCGGCTTCTCCCGCATCTCGAACGTCTCGATCGTGTCGTCGATCCGGATGTCGTTGTAACCGACACCGATGCCGCACTCGAAGCCCTCACGGACCTCGGTCGCGTCATCCTTGAAGCGACGCAGGGACGAGACGGTCAGGTTGTCGGCGATGACGACGCCATCGCGGATCACCCTGGCCTTGCTGTTGCGGACGATCGTGCCGGAGCGGACCAGCGAACCGGCGACGTTGCCGATCTTCGGCACCTTGAAGACCTCGCGGACTTCGGCGGTGCCCATCTGAACCTCTTCGAACTCGGGCTTGAGCATGCCCTTGAGCGCCGCTTCGATCTCCTCGATCGCCTGGTAGATGACCGAGTAGTAGCGGATGTCGACGCCCTCGCGCTCGGCCAGGTCGCGCGCCCGAGGCTCCGGGCGGACGTTGAAGCCGATGATGACCGCGTTGTCGTCGGCGACGGCCAGGTTGACGTCGTACTCGGTGATGGCGCCGACCGCGCGGTGCAGGACACGGAGCCTGACCTCGTCGCCGACGTCGATCTTGAGCAGGGCGTCTTCCAGGGCCTCCACCGAACCGGACACGTCACCCTTGATGATGAGCTTGAGCTCGTCGACGCGACCCTTCTCGAGGTTGCTGAACAGCTCCTCGAGGGTGAGGCGGCGGCTCGACTTCGCCATGTCGGCGCTGCGCTTGCGCGCCGCGCGCTGCTGGGCGATCTGGCGGGCCATGCGGTCGTCGGTGACGACGATGAAGTTGTCACCGGCGCCGGGAACGGCCGTCAGACCCATCACCAGGACCGGACGCGACGGCGTGGCCTCTTCGACCGCGTCGCCGTTGTCGTCGAGCATCGCGCGGACGCGGCCGAAGGCCTCGCCACACACGATCGAGTCGCCCACGCGCAGCGTGCCGCGCTGGACCAGGACGGTCGCGACGGGGCCGCGGCCCTTGTCGAGGTGGGCCTCGATCGCGATGCCCTGGGCGTCCATCGTCGGGTTGGCCCGCAGGTCGAGCTCGGCGTCGGCGGTGAGCAGGATCGCCTCGAGGAGGTTGTCGATGCCCGTGCCGTTCTTCGCCGAGATGTCGACGAACAGGGTCGAGCCGCCGTACTCCTCGGCGACCAGGCCGTACTCGGTGAGCTGGGCACGGACCTTGTTGGGGTCGGCACCCTCCTTGTCGACCTTGTTCACCGCGACCACGACCGGCACGTCGGCCGCCTGGGCGTGGTTGAGCGCCTCGATCGTCTGCGGCTTCACACCGTCGTCGGCCGCGACCACCAGCACCGCGATGTCGGTGGACTTGGCGCCTCGGGCACGCATGGCGGTGAACGCCTCGTGACCCGGGGTGTCGATGAAGGTGATCTTCCGGTCTTCGCCCTCGTGCACCGCGGGGACCTGGTAGGCACCGATGTGCTGGGTGATGCCACCGGCCTCGCGCGCCACCACGTTGGTCTTGCGGATGGCGTCGAGCAGCTTGGTCTTACCGTGGTCGACGTGACCCATGACGGTCACGACCGGCGGACGCGCGGCCAGGTCGGCCTCGTCGCCCTCGTCCTCGCCGAACTCGATGTCGAAGGCCTCGAGAAGCTCGCGGTCCTCCTCCTCCGGGCTGACGACCTGGATGTTGTAGTCGAGCTCGGCGCCGAGGAGCTGCAACGTCTCCTCGTTGACCGACTGGGTCGCGGTCACCATCTCGCCGAGGTGCAGCATGATCTGCACGAGCGAGGCGGGGTTCGCGCCGATGCGGTCGGCGAAGTCGGACAGCGACGCGCCGCGCGGCAGGCGGATCGTCGCGCCGTTGCCGCGAGCGACCTGCACACCGCCGATCGCCGGCGCCGACATGTTGTCGAACTCCTGGCGCCTCTGACGCTTGCTCTTACGACCACGCGCGGGACGGCCACCGGGACGCCCGAACGCGCCCGCCGTGCCACCGCCGCGACCGCGGCCGCCGCCACCCGGGCGACCGCCGAAGCCACCGCCGCCGCCACCGGGACCACCGGTGCCGGTACGGGGACCGGCGCCGCCGCCACCGGGACGACCGGCGAAGCCGCCGCCGCCACCGGGACGACCGCCGCCACCGCCGGGACGGCCACCGCCGCCACCGCCGCCGGGACGACCGCCACCGCCGCCACCACCGGGACGCGGGCCACCGCCCGGACCGGCAGGACGACCCTGCGGCATCATCATCGGGTTGGGACGCGGCCCACCGGGACGCGGACCACCGGCGCCGGGACCCGGACGCGGACCGGCCGCACCGGGCGGACCGGGACGCGGACCCGCGGGACGCGGACCGGCCTCGCCGCCGCCACCGGGACGCGGCGGACGGGGGCCCGCGCCGTCACGCGGCGGACCCTCACGACGCTCGCGCTGACCGGGGCCACCACCGTCGCGGTTGCCGCCGGGACGCGGCGGACGCGACTGGCCCATGCCACTGGCGTTGGACGAGAACGGGTTGTTACCCGGACGCGGGCCACGCGGACCCGGCTTGGGACCGGGACCAGGACGCGGGCCGCCGCCTGCGGGCGCACCCGGACGCGGAGCCTGCTGCTGACCGCCGCCGCCACCACCGGAAGGCTGCCCGGGACGCGGCGCCGGACCGGGCTTGGGACCCGGACGGGCGGCGGGACCCGGACGCGGCCCCGGAGTCGGACGCGCGGGCGCGCCGGAACCGGCCGCGCTCTCGAAGCGGGCCTGCGGAGCCCCGGAGGCCTCGCCGCGCGCAGCCTCGGGCTGCTGCTGCGGCTGGTGGGGCATCGGCACCGGCGGACGCGGCTGCGCGCCGCCCGCGGGAGCCGCGGGGCCGGGACGCGGGCCGGGCCTCGGAGCCGGGCCAGGACGCGGAGGGGTAGGGGTCGGCGCCTCCGCGGCGCCGTTGCCGGCCTGGTGTTCTGCCGGACGGGGCGCAGCCTTGGGCGGCTGCGGCCTGTTGGACGACGAACCGCCGCCCCTGGAGGGCCCACCCTTCGATGCGCCCAGAGCTTCGGTGAGCCTGCGGACCACCGGCGCCTCGATGGTCGAGGACGCCGAACGGACGAACTCTCCCATCTCTTGGAGCTTGGCCATGACGACCTTGCTCTCTACGCCGAACTCCTTAGCGAGCTCGTATACCCGGACCTTCGCCACTGCACTCCCTTACTCGGCCCGGGAGGCTGGCTGTGCCGTCCGGACCGTCGTTAACTTGACGTCTTCATCGCCGCGTGCTCATCAGGCGCTCATAGCAATCTGACTCCGCCCATCAACTCGGCGTCCTACATGACATTTCGTGATTCCTCCTCCAGGTGTGCCCGCACACGCGAGACGTCAAGCGGCCCCGGCACGCGGAACGCGCGCGGGAACGCTCGGCGACGCTCGGCGAGCTCCAGACAGCTCAAGGACGGATGCAGCGATGCACCGCGGCCAGAAAGCCGTCCTCGCAGATCAGGGACCAGATGGTCCTCGATCCGCACCAGGCGGAGCAGCTCGGACTTAGCCGTGCGAACCCTGCAGCCCACACAGGTGCGCTGTGGGGCCGCGTGGCCACCATATTCCAGCTTACCGTGTTGACGCATCTACGGAACCGGCGGCATCCTCGGCTTGTGTGTCAGGCCGGATGTCAATGCGCCATCCGGTGAGCCTGGCGGCAAGCCGGGCATTCTGCCCTTCCTTGCCGATGGCCAGCGAAAGCTGGTAGTCGGGGACCGTCACCCGTGCGACCCGTCCTTCGAGATCGAGAACCTCGACATGGGAAACACGGGACGGGGACAGCGCATTCCCGACGAACTGACCGGGATCCTCGGACCAGTCGATGATGTCGATCTTCTCGCCGTGCAGCTCGGTCATCACGCTGCGGACGCGCGAGCCCATCGGGCCGATGCAGGCGCCCTTGGCGTTGACGCCCGGCTTGCGCGACCGGACCGCGATCTTCGTGCGGTGGCCGGCCTCGCGGGCCACCGCGGTGATCTCCACGGTGCCGTCGGCGATCTCGGGCACCTCCAGCGCGAAGAGCTTCTTGACCAGGCCGGGGTGGGTGCGCGACAGCGTCACCGACGGCCCCTTGTGGCCCTTCTTCACCTGCACCACGTAGGCGCGGATGCGCTCGCCGTGCACGTAGTCCTCGCCCGGGACCTGCTCGGCGTGCGGCAGCACGGCCTCGATCTTGCCGAGGTCGACCAGCACCACGCGCGGGTCCTTGCCCTGCTGGATCACGCCCGAGACCAGCTCGCCCTCGCGGCTGGCGAACTCGCCGAAGTTGATCTCGTCCTCGGCGTCGCGGAGCTGCTGCAGGATGACCTGCTTGGCAGTGGTCGCGGCGATCCGGCTGAAGTTGCCCGGAGTGTCGTCGAACTCCCTGACGACGTCGCCCTCGTCGTCGAGCTCGGCCGCCCAGATCGTGACGTGGCCGCTGCCGCGGTCGAGCTCGGCGCGCGCCTTGGGCGCCGCCCCCTCGGTGCGGAAGTAGGCGATCAGCAGCGCGTCCTCGATCGCCTTGACGACCAGGTCGAAGGAGATGTCCTTCTCCCGCTCCAGGCTGCGCAGGACGCTCATGTCGATGTCCACGAGGCTTCCCCCTTAGCCTTCGTCGCCGTCGACGTCGTCGATGTCGTCGATCCGGCGGAACTCCACCTGTACCCGGCCTCGGGTCAGGTCCTGGTAATCGAGCCGGCGGGCGGAGCCGGCGACGTCGAGGTCGACGCCGCTCTCGTCCGCCGCCAGGATGCGGCCCTCCACCACGGTGCCGTCTCTCATCTCGGCCTTCACCAGCCGCTTGGCGGCACGCCGCCAGTGGCGCGGCTCGGTGAGCGGGCGGTCGACGCCCGGAGAGGAGACCTCAAGGGTGTAGGCGGCCTGCCCCATCACGTCGTCCTCGTCGAGTGCGGTGGAGACGGCCTGGCTCACGTCTGCGATGTCGTCGAGGCTCACGCCGCCGTCGCGATCGACGATCACGCGCAGCAACCGCCTCTTGCCCGCCTGGGTGACCGTGACGTCCTCCAGATCGAGGCCCTCCGCGCCGACCACAGGCTCCAGGAGCTTCATCAGGTGGTCGCGGGATGATGCGCTGCCCATATCGACCTCCCCTATTGTCATGTCTCAGCCGGGCGGACCTCGCCACTGGCTCTCCGCCGTCTGGCTGCGCAGCCAGCGACGACAGTTGACACCCTATCTGTACGGAGGCACGGAGAGAGCGCCACTCGTCGTGGTCGAGTGGCGGAGCGTCGCCTGACGGCGTTCCCGGGCACCAGCCCGTACGATGCTATCTGCGTCCGCAGTCACCTGGAGCCGTCGCCGGCGGCGCCCCGGTCACTGGGGTCCCTCGTCACCGGGTCCGTAGTCACCGGAGGTCCAAGCCCGTGCGCCCGCGTCACCTCTCCAGGCGAGCCGTGCTGGCGGGCGGAGCGGCCGCCCTGACGGCCTGCAGCGCCTCGGGTCCGGCCGGGCCCGCGGCCCCGGCGCCCGACTCGCCCGAGACCGTCCTGCTGCGGCAGGTGGTCGCCGACAAGGAGCGCACGGTCGCCCTCTACTCGGCGCTGATCGCGGGTGGCGCCGAGTCCCTGGAGCCCTTCCGCGCCCGGCACCAGGCGCACCTGGCCGAGCTGCGCAAATACCTGCCCGCGGGCACGCCGCCCGCCTCTCCGCCTGTCTCCTCGCCGGCCTCGCCCGGCGCGTCGCCCGGCGCCACGCCGTCGAAGTCCCCCAAGCCCACGCTGTCACGGCTGCGGGACGTCGAACGCCGCGCCGCGGCGCAGCGGCCCCGTCAGCTCGCCGGCCTGTCCCCCGGCGTGGCCCAGCTCCTCGCCAGCATCGGGGCGTGCGAGGCGGTCCACGCCGTGTCGCTGCCCAAGTCGTCGTGAACGGGAACGTGATGAACGGGGTCGTGGTGAACAGCGCCGTGGTGGACAGCGCCGTGGTGGACGGGGACGACGTCGGGAGGCTGCGCAAGGCTCTGGCCGCCGAGCATGCCGCCGTGTTCGCCTACGGGCTCCTGGGGGCGCGTACGACCGGTTCCCTGCGGGACCTGACCGGCGCCGCGTACGAGGCCCACCGGGCCCGCCGCGACCAGCTCCGCAATCTGATCACCGGCCGCGGGGAAAAGCCGAACGAGTCGGAGCCCTCCTACGCGCTGCCGTACGTGCCCACGGGCGCCGCGCAGGCCGCCCGGCTGGCCGTGCAGCTGGAGAACGGCATCACGGCCGCCTATCTGGAGCTGGCCGCGGCCGGCGACCCCGCGCTGCGCAAGTACGCCGCCCTGGCCATGCAGGAGTCGGCGACCCGCGCCTACGCCTTCCAGCCGGCACCACCCGCGGCCTTCCCGGGCATGCCGGGCAGCAGCCCGCCCCCGACGTCGCCCCCGACACCGGCGCCCTCCGGCTCCGGCGGCTGACGACACCAACGGAAGGCGGGCACGACGGCCCGTTCCCCTCACAAAGCCGGGACAGCAGACCGTCCCCGTCGCGAAGCCGAGACAGCAGACCGTCCCCCTCGCGGAGACGAACAGTGGCCCCGCCCCGTCGCCGGAGCCGGGACAACGGCCCGGCTCCGAAGGGGTGCGGGCAGCGGGCCGCGGGCGGGCGGGCAGTCGCCCGGCCCGCGGCGGTGTGGGGTCAGCGGCAGGCGGCCAGGATGCGGGTGGCGGCCTCGGCGAGGGGGATCTCCTCCTTGACGCCGGTCACCCGGTCGCGCAGCTCGATGACGCCCTGCGACAGCCCGCGCCCGATCACCACGATCGTGGGCAGCCCCAGCAGCTCGGCGTCCTTGAACTTGACGCCCGGCGAGACCTGGGCGCGGTCGTCGACGAGCACCCGCAGCCCCTGCGCCTCCAGCTCGCCGGCCAGCTCAAGGGCGGCCTCGACCTGGTTCTCCTTGCCGGTGCCGACGATGTGCACGTCGGCGGGCGCGACCTCGCGCGGCCACACCAGGCCGAGCTGGTCGTGGGCCTGCTCGGCGATGACGGCCACGGCCCGCGAGACGCCGATGCCGTAGGAGCCCATGGTGATGCGGACGGGCTTGCCGTCGGGGCCGAGCGCGTCGAGGCCGGCGGCGTCGGCGTACTTGCGGCCGAGCTGGAAGATGTGGCCGATCTCGATGCCCCGGTCGATGGACAGCGGGGAGCCGCAGCGGGGGCAGGGGTCGCCGGCGCGCACCTCGGCGGCCTCGATCGTGCCGTCGGGGACGAAGTCGCGCCCGGCGACCACGTCGGCGGCGTGCTTGCCCGGCTCGTTGGCGCCGGTGACCCAGGAGGTGCCGGTGACGACGCGGGGGTCGACGAGGTAGCGGATGCCGAGCTCGCGCAGGATCTGCGGGCCGATGTAGCCGCGGACGAGACCGGGGTGGGCGGCGAAGTCGGCGGCCTCGAAGATGGCGGGCTCGCCGGGCGCGAGCGCGGCCTCCAGGCGCTTGAAGTCGACCTCGCGGTCGCCGGGCACGCCGATGATCAGCGTCTCGACCTTGTCGGAGCCGGGGGTCGTGACCTTGACGACGACGTTCTTCAGCGTGTCGGCGGCGGTGACGGACAGGCCGTGGCGCTCGTTGACGTAGGACACCAGGGACTCGATGGTCGGGGTGTCGGGCGTGTCGAGGACCCGCATCGGCGCGGCGCCGTCGAGGTCGCGGGCGGGCGGCGCGGTGGTGGTGACGGCCTCGGCGTTGGCCGCGTAGCCGCAGGAGTGGCAGGCGACGAACGTGTCCTCGCCGGTGGGGGTCGGCGCCAGGAACTCCTCGGAGGCCGAGCCGCCCATCGCGCCCGAGGTGGCGAACACGATCTTGTACTCGATGCCGAGCCGCTCGAACGTGCGGATGTAGGTCTCGCGGTGCTGCTCGTAGGAGCGCTTGAGGCCGTCGTCGTCGAGGTCGAAGGAGTAGGAGTCCTTCATGAGGAACTCGCGGCCGCGCAGGATGCCGGCCCTGGGCCTGGCCTCGTCGCGGTATTTGGTCTGGATCTGGTAGAGCGTGACCGGGTAGTCCTTGTACGAGGAGTATTCGCCCTTGACCATGTCGGTGAAGAGCTCCTCGTGCGTGGGGCCGAGGAGGTAGTCGGCGCCCTTGCGGTCCTGGAGCCGGAACAGGGTGTCACCGTATTCGGTCCAGCGGCCGGTGGCCTCGTAGTACTCGCGGGGCAGCAGGGCGGGGAAGAGCACCTCCTGGCCGCCCATCCGGTTCATCTCCTCGCGGACGATCCTGGTGACGTTCTCCAGCACCAGCTTGCCGAGGGGCAGCCACGAGTAGATGCCGGGGGCCACGCGGCGGACGTAGCCGGCGCGGACGAGGAGCTTGTGGCTCGGCACTTCCGCGTCTGCCGGGTCGTCCCGCAGGGTGCGAAGAAACAACGACGACATGCGCAGCAACACGGCTACTCCTTGCTCGGGCCTGGATCTGAAGGATTACAGGCTATCGACTCGGGGGCCGCGCCGCGCGGCGTTAACCGGGCGCGTACGAGCGAAGGCCCGGATCACCGGGCTCACGGCGATCGGCGGCCGGTACGCCCGCTCAGGCCGAGAGGGGCAGCCAGCCGCCCACGAAGACGCCCAGGCAGACCGTGAACAGACCGGCGAAGACGGCCGAGACCGCCAGGGCGCGCACGCGGGCCCGCCGGTTCCTGCGCAGCACCACGACCAGGGCCACGGCCAGCAGCGCGACCACCGTGGCGGGTCCGGGCCAGAACGACTGCTCGCTGTCGATGAAGCCGGGGGTCGCGCGGTCGACGACGTCGGCGATCAGCAGGGCGCCGATCGCACCCGCGGCCAGGTCGCCCCAGCGGTCCCGCCTGCGGGTGACGTAGGCGAGCAGGCCGAGGCCGACGAGCAGGCCGACCGTCCAGTTCAGCCCGGCGACGCCGCCGCCGATGACGTCGAAGCCGTCCACACCGCGCAGCGCGCCCGCGCCCATGGCCGCGACCACGGTGGACACGGCCGCCAGGAACGTGGTCAGCAGCGCCCAGCCGAACCCCGACGCGGTGGCGCCCACGACCAGCGAGAGGGTCAGGTAGGCGTACGGGTCGTAGAGCTGGCCGAACCATTCCGGGCCCTTGCCGGCGGTGAACATGCCGATCAGGCCCACGGCCAGTCCTGCCAGGAAGGCCGCCAGCACGTGGTGTTCCATGCGGCGCAGACGCCGGTCGCATTCGGCGAAGTCGGCGTACTCGATCGCGGTGTGGTTCATCTTCATTCCCTGGTCAATCCCTCCCCCGGAAATGTCTAGGGATGACCGCATCCAGATTATGTATCCATCCAAAAAAGGCAAATTTCGGTCATCCGTATCTAAGGCAAGCAATCGCTTGGTTTACCATGCTCGGGTGACCCTCTCCAATGAGCTCGGCGCCGTCGTCCGCGCCTACCTCGCCGACCGGCCGGACGCGACGTGGCAGGCGTTCGCGCGGGAGGTGGGCGTGGCGGGGCTGCTCGTCCCCGATCGGTACGGCGGCGCGGGCTGCGGCCCGGCCGAGGCGGCGGCCGTGGCCGAAGAACTGGGACGCGCGCTGTCACCCCACCCGTTCCTGCAGTCGGCCGTGCTGGCCGTCGGGGCGCTCATGGCCGACGGGGACGAGGAGGCGCGCGCCCGGCTGCTGCCCGAGCTGGCCTCGGGGGCGGCGACGGCGACCGTCGTGCTGCCGGGCGACGGGGAGCTGACGCTGGCGGACGACCGGCTCTCGGGCGCGGTGCCGTACGCGCTGGACGGCGAGATCGTGCTCGCCTACGCCGGCGGGCACCTGGTGGAGGCCGTGCCGACGCGGCGGGCGGCGTACCCGACCATGGACGAGACCCGGCCGCTGACCTCCCTCGCCTTCGACCGCGCACCCGTACGGCGGCTGGGCCCGGGGACGTCGTGGGCCCGCGTACGCGACCTCGGGATCGCGGCCCTGGCGGCCGAGCAGACCGGCGGCGCGGCACGCTGCCTGGAGATGGCCACCGAGTACGCATGCTCGCGGCGGCAGTTCGGCCGGCCGATCGGCTCCTTCCAGGCGATCAAGCACAAGCTGGCCGACGTGCTGCTGCTCGTGGAGTCCGCCCGCTCGGCGGCACGGGCGGCGGCGGAGGCGGGAGCGGGGCCGGAGGGAAGGGCGGACGTCTTCGCCGCCGTCGCGGGGTCGTACTGCACGGAGGCCTACCTGACGGCGGCGGGCGAGAACATCCAGGTGCACGGCGGCATCGGGGTGACGTGGGAGCATCCGGCGCACCGGTATCTCAAACGGGCCACGTCCGACGCCCAGCTCCTGTGCCCGCCGCGGACGCACCGCGCCCGCCTGGCCCCGCACGTCTTCGGCGAGGCGTGAGACGGCTCAGCCGCCGAGCAGTTCCTCCCACGGATGGCGGGTGTTGGTGCGGCGGGTGGTGTCGAGGGCCTCGGCCAGGCGCCACAACCCCGGCCGCGCGCGCACCCGGGCCCGGCCCATGGGGTCGATCGCGCGCAGTTCGAAGCGCACCCCCATCACCTCCAGCACCGCCGAGCCCGCGCCCGCGGGGCCGGCGGCCGTGAGCGGCGCGCCGCCGGCGTCGCCCACCTGGCCGGCGAGCAGCGCGGCCACCTCCGAGGCGTACGGCCCGTCGCGCCACTCGATGTGCCAGCTCCGGTCGGCGCCGCGCCACCACGTCAGGTCGCGGCACGACTCGATGACGTCGGCCTCGGTCGCGAGGGCGGCCATGACCCGGCCGAAAGCCTCGTAACCGCGAGCGTCGGGGAGCGAGGGACCGTCGTCCCCGTGGTCGTGGAACGTGCCGTCCTTCGACCGCCGCAGCGCGTGCTTTCGCCTCACGAGCAACCACTCTGATCGGCGGCGCGCCCTTCCCGCAAGTCTTCGGCCCTGATACTCTCTACCAAGCGAGCGCTTGGTTTACTACTTTCGCCGGAGGCGCGATGACGTCCCTACGGATCAGCCTGGGGTACGAACTGGAGGTCCGCGGCCGCACCCGCGAGGTCGAGCGACAGGCGTTCGAGAACGTGATCGAGCAGGTCGTCCTCGGCGATCGGCTGGGGTTCGACACGGCCTGGTTCGTCGAGCACCACTTCACCAGGGGTTTCTCCCACTCCTCCGCCCCCGATCTGGTCCTCGCGGCCATCTCCCAGCGCACCGAGCGCATCCATCTCGGGCTCGGCGTGGTGCTGCTGCCGTTCCAGTCGCCCATCCGCACCGCCGAGCGGGTCGCCACCCTCGACGTGCTGAGCGGCGGCCGGGTCGAGTTCGGCACCGGACGCGGCGCCTCCCCCTGGAGTACCAGGCCTTCCAGCGGCCGTTCGAGAAGTCGCGGCAGATCTGGGAGGACTCGCTGGAGGCCACCCTCGCCATCTGGCACGCCGACGGCGAGCCGATCAGCAGGTCGAACGAGTTCTTCGAGATCCCCGACGTGGCCGTCTACCCCCGTCCGGTCCAGGAGCCGCACCCGCCCGTGTGGGTCGCCTCCACCTCGCTGGAGGGCTACCTGGCCGCCGCCCGGCACGGCTACAACCTGCTGGGCATGACGATGCTCAAGGGCATCGACGACGTCGCCGCCGACATCGCGAGATATCGGGAGTGCCTGGCCGAGAGCGGTTTCGACCCCGCCTCCCGGCGCGTGGCGCTGATGATCCCCTGGTTCGCCGCCCCCACCCGGGACGAGGCCACCGCCACCGCCGCCGACGCCGTCCTGTGGTACATCCGCCGCCAGGTCAACCTGGTCACCCCGCCCGACTACTACGACGCCCGGCACGCCACCCACCGTGTGCTGGGCCAGCTCGCCGCCGGGATGCCGCCGGAGGAGGCGATGGCCACCCTGCGCGAGCACCTCATGGTCGTGGTGGACGACGTCGAGGGCTCGCGCAAGGCCCTGGCCAGGATCGCCGAGGCCGGCGCCACGGACCTGATCATCCAGGCGCAGGTCGGCGGGCTGGCCCACGAGAGGGTGTGCGAGTCGATGACGCTGTTCATGAACGAGGTGGCCCGTTGACCGCCGCCCGCTGGCTGACCCGCGACGACCTCGCCTCGGCCGCACGCTCCGCCGAAGGGCTGCTGCTCGTGGCGCCCGACCTGTCCAGCGTGTTCCCGCTCGGCCCCGAGGACGCCACCGCCGCGACCGGCCTCACCGCGGCGGCGCTGCGCGCGGCCGGGGTCGGCGGGCGCGACCGGGTCGTGGTGGCGCTCGCCGACCCCGCGGGCGCGCTGTGGGCCGCCGCCGCCGCGCAGGTCGCGCGGGCCGCCGCCGCCGTCGGGCCGCGCGGCCGCCTGCGCCTGCACCATGCGCTGACCGCGCTCGGCGCGACCACGCTGGTCAGCACCCCGACGGGCGCGATGGACCTGCTGGCCCGCCTGCACCTGGAGTTCCTCCTCGACCCGCTCGACCTCGGGCTCGAACACATCGTCCTGACCGGCGAGATCGCCTCCAGGCGCACGATGGGGCATCTGGCGGGCGAGTTCGGCTGCGCGGTCACCGAAGTGCTCGCCAGCCCGTTCGGCGGGGCCGCCCTCGCGTTCAGGACCGCCGAGGACGCGCCGCTCACCCCGCTCGCGGACGGCGTTCTGGGCCTCGCCTCGCTGACCAAGGACGACCTGGCCGGCCAGGAGGACGCGCTGGCCGAGCTGGTCCTCACGCCGTCCGGGCACTCCACGCTGGGCGACGCCGTGCTCAGGACCGGCCTGGTGGCCAGGGCCGGCGGCGCCGGGCTGCCCGCGCCCGCGCACACGGTCGGCGAGCACGTGCTGGTCAGGGGCGTGTGGCTGGCGCTGCCGCGGGTCGAGAAGGCGCTGTCGAAGATCGACGGCGTGACCGGCTGGGAGTTGTCGGTCGAACGCCAGGGCACCCTTGACGCCGCCGCCCTGACCGTCTCGTTCGGCCGGGAGAGCCTGGTCAGGAACCCGATGTGGCGGTCGAGGATCGAGCAGGCCGTGCGCGCCCTGACTCCGATCTCGATCGACGTGCGGATCGCCCAGGACGTCCTGGAGACCCCCGCGCCCGGCACCGTGGACGACCGGCGCGGCCACCATCTCGGCCGGGACAGGGCCCTCGTCAGCTAGCGCGACGGAGTAGCCGATGGCATCGATGCCCGACTGGGGGACGCTCCCCCGCATGCTGCGCGACCAGGCCGCCCGCCATCCGGACGCCGTCGCGGTCGTCGAGGGCGCCGCCCGCGTCACGCTGTCGGAGCTCAGGACGGGAGCCGCCGAGGTGGCCCGCGGGCTGATCGCGCTCGGCGTCGAGCCGGGCGACCGGGTGGCGATCTGGGGCTCGAACTCGGCGTCCTGGGTGCGGCACGCGTTCGGCGTCTGGGACGCGGGGGCCGTCCTCGTGCCGTTGTCGTCGCGGTACAAGGGCATCGAGGCGGCCGGGCTGATCGAGCGGACCGGGGTGAAGGTCGTCATCGTCGGCGATCCGCCGCTCGCCGGCCTGCTGCCGCCCATGGACGCCCGGGTGGCCGTACGCGCGGCCGGTGACCTGGACGCGGGCGGGGTGACCGTACGGGCGGGCGAGGAACGGGCGCTGGCGGTCGGGCCCGGCGACCTGTGCGAGATCATGTCCACGTCCGGCACCACGGGCACGCCCAAGGGCGTGATGCTCGACCACGCCCAGGTCCTGCGCGGCTACTGGGACTGGGCGGAGATCGTCACGCTGGACGAGCACGACCGCTATCCGGTGATCGCGCCGTTCAACCACGGGTTCGGGCTGAACGCCGGGCTCGTCGCGTGCGTGCTGCGCCGGGCCACGATGTTGCCGATCCCGGTGTTCTCGCCGGACGCCCTGATGTCGCTGATCTCCTCCGAGCGGGTGACGATCCTGGCCGGGCCGCCCACCCTGTTCGCCCGGATCCTGGACGAGCTGGACCGCGCCGACTGGGACGTCTCCTCGCTGCGGGTGGCCATCTGCGGAGCCGCCTCCGTGCCCGCCACGCTGATCACCCGGCTGGCCGAGCGGGTCGGCCTGGAACGGATGATCAACGCGTACGGGCTGATGGAGGGCACGGTCGTGTCCATGACGCGGGCCGGCGACCCCATCGACGTGATCGCGAACACCACCGGCAGGGCCGTCCCCGGCATCGAGGTCAAGATCGTGGACGACGACGGCAAGGAGGTCGCGCCCGGCCTGCGCGGCGAGATCCTGCAACGCGGCTACGGCGTCATGCGCGGCTACTGGGACGAGCCCGGCAGGACGGCCGAGGTGATCGACGCCGACGGCTGGCTGCACACCGGCGACGTCGGCGTGCTGGACGCGGCCGGCAACCTCGCCATCGTGGACAGGAAGAAGGAGCTCTACATCGTCAACGGGTTCAACGTCTCCCCTGCCGAGGTCGAGGCGCTCCTGCTGCGCGAGGGCTCGCTGGCCCGGGCCGCCGTGGTCGGCGTGCCCGACCCGGTCTCCGGCGAGGCCGGCGTGGCGTACGTGGTGCCCCGGCCGGACGCCCGCGTCACCGCCGGCGCGCTGCTGGCCTGGGCGAAGGCCAACATGTCCAACTACAAGGTGCCCAAGCGCGTCGAGGTGGTGGACGCGCTGCCCGTCAACGTCAACGGCAAGGTCGACAAGCTCGCCCTCCGCTCGCGGGCCGTCCCCGGATAGCGGCGTTTCAGGGGCTGCCATGAGGGGCCTCGTGAGCGAGAATCCGGTTGGACGGGTATTCACGGAAGACGGGTTCACCGGCGGGCGACCGGGGATACATCGAGCACACGGGCCGGTTGCACCTCTAGGGACGCGTCCTCCGCGTCGCACCTTCACCGGCATGAGGAGGCAGCGTGGCGTTGCACGTGGCGGTCATCGGGTCGGGCCCGGCCGGGATCTACACGGCCGAGGCGCTGGTCAAGCAGTCGGCCGAGCCTGTGCTGGTCGACGTCCTGGAACGGCTGCCCACGCCGTACGGGCTGGTCAGGTACGGCGTGGCGCCCGACCACACCTCGATCAAGTCGATCGCGAACTACCTGCGCAGGGTACTCGAACTGCCCCAGGTGCGCTTCCTCGGCGGCGTCACGCTGGGCGACCACGTCTCCGTCGCGGACCTGCTCGGCGTCTACGACGCGGTCGTCTACTGCACGGGCGCGATGGTCGACCGGCGGCTCGGCATCCCCGGCGAGGACCTGCCGGGCAGCGTGGCGGCCACCGACTTCGTCAACTGGTACTGCGGCCACCCCGACGTCGATCCAGGGCGCTTCACGCTGGACAGCTCCGAGATCGCGGTGATCGGGGTCGGCAACGTGGCCGTCGACGTCGTCCGTGTGCTGGCCAAGACGGCCGACGAGCTGCGGCACACCGACGTGCCCCACGACGTGCTCGACCGGCTGAGCCAGAGCCAGGTCAAGGCGATCCACATGGTCGGCAGGCGGGGGCCCGAGCACGCCAAGTTCACCCTGAAGGAGCTGCGCGAGCTGGGCGAGCTGGTCAACGCCGACGTCTGCGTGCGCCCCGACGAGGCGGCCGTCCTCGGCGCCGACTTCCCGCGCCAGGTCCAGGGCAACATCAAGGTCCTGCAGTCGTGGGCCGGCCGCGAGCCCGTGGGCCGGCCGCGCCGCCTCGACGTGCGCTTCTGGCTGCGGCCGGTGGAGATCCTGGGCGCCGACCGGGTCGAGGGGCTCCGGCTCGAACGCACCCGCCTGTCGGAGGAGGGCCGCGTCGTCGGCACCGGCGAGTACGAGACGCTGCCCGTCGGCATGGTGCTGCGCTCGGTCGGCTACCAGAGCGTCCCGCTGCCCGGCGTGCCGTTCTCCGAGCGGACCATGACCGTGCCCAACGAGGCGGGCCGGGTGCGCCCGCGCGAGTACGTGGCGGGCTGGCTCAAACGCGGGCCGACCGGCGTCATCGGCACCAACAAGTCCGACGCCGCCGAGACGGTCCGCACGCTGCTGGCCGACCTGGAGGGCGAGTCCCTGGAGGGCGGCGAGCGGATGTCGCGGCCGACGGTCGAGTCGCTGCTGGCCGAGCGGGGCGTGCGGCCGGTGACCTACGACGACTGGCTGGCCATCGAACGGGCCGAGGGCGAGCTGGCCAGATCGCTCGGCCGGGGCGAACGCGTCAAGCTGGTCGGCGTCGACACCATGCTCCGCGCCTGCGCCCACCTGGAATGAGCCCGTACGTGCCCGACGAGCCCGTGCCCGGTTTCGCCGAGGTGTACGCGGTGCAGCAGGCCCGCTACCCGATGGCCGAGCCGGGCCGGCAGCCGGTCCACACCGTCTACGTGCCCGCCGACCGTTTCTCCGCCTCGACCGTCGCCGAGTGGGGAGGGCGGGCGCTCTCGCTGGCCGAGGCGCATCTGGAGGCGTTCGCGCCCGACGTGCGCGACCGGGTGCTCGGCAAGCTGGCCCGCGAGCCGGTCGAGGACCTGCGGATCGACTTCGAGGACGGCTACGGCGTGCGCCCGTACGAGGAGGAGGACGGGCACGCCGATCAGGCCGCGCGGGCCGTGGCCCGTCTGCACGCCGCCGGGACCCTGCCGCGCCGGTGGGGGCTGCGGGTGAAGTCGTTCGCCGACGGCGACCCGGCGAGGTCGGTGCGCACGCTCGGCGGCTTCCTGGCCGGGGTGCTGGAGCATGCGGGCGAGCTGCCGGCGGGGTTCACGGTCACGTTCCCGAAGGTGCTGATGGAGGCGTACCTCGGGCAGTTCGCGGGCGTGCTGGAACGGCTGGAGGCGCGGCTCGGCCTGTCCGGGCTGCGCTTCGAGATGCAGGTGGAGGCTCCGCAGACGCTGCCCTTCCTGCGGGCCGAGCTGCCCGGGACGCTCGGCGGACGGCTGGCCGCGGCGCACTTCGGCGTGTTCGACTACACCGCCGCCATCGGCCTGCCGCCGCACGAGCAGCGGCTCGACCATCCGGCCTGCGACCACGCCAGGCACGTGATGCAGACGGCGTTCGCGGGCACGGGCGTCGAGCTGTCCGACGGCTCGCTGGCCGCCGGGCCCGCCTCCGACCGGGCGGAGGACGTCCACGCCCTGTGGGGCAGGCACGCCCGGCTGGTCGGCCACTCCCTGGCCCACGGCTTCCACCAGGGCTGGGACATGCATCCGGCGCAGCTCGTCAGCAGGTTCGCCACCGTCTACGCCTTCCACCTGGCCCACTACGACTCCTATCGGGAGCGCGTACGGGCCTGGGAGGAGCGGCGGGCGGCCGGGGGCGGCGTCATGGACGAGCCGGCCACCGTCAGGACGCTGGCCGCCGCCCTCCGCCGCGCCGACGCGGCCCTGTTCCCCTGAGCCGGGCGGCCCGGGGATCCCTGGGGCCCTGAGGGGCTCAGTCGCGCTCGACCAGGGAGCGCCACTGCCGGACCAGCCGCCACTCGACCGGGTCCGTCCAGCTCGCCCGTACGGCCGAGCCCACGTGGAAGGCGCGGATGCCGTAGTCCAGCAGGTCGGGCACGTGAGCGGGCTTGAGCCCGCCGCCGGCCAGGATGATCGACCCGTCGCCGGCCTCGGCCCTGGACCTGAGCGTGGACAGCCCCGCGCCGACCCCCTGAGGGGAGCCGGAGGTGAGCACGGTGGCCAGGTTGGGCAGCAGCCGCACGGCCCGCCAGGACGCCTGCACGTCGGCGGCGTGGTCGACCGCGCGGTGGAAGGTCCACGGGAGCGGCGAGACGGCGTGGATGAGCGCCTCGGTGGCCGCCAGATCGACCACGCCCGCGCCGTCCAGGAAGCCGAACACGAACCCGGCCGCGCCGGCCTGCGCGAGCTCCTTGGCGTCGCGGCGCAGCCGGTCCAGGACGTCGGGGTCGGCGGTGAAGTTGGCCGCGCAGCGGAGCATCACCATCTGGGGGAGGGGGCACTCCGCGGCGATCGCGGCGACCGTCTCCGGTGCGGGGGTGAGCCCGTCGGCAGCCATGTCGGCGACGACCTCCGGGCGGTCGGCGCCGCCCTGCTCGGCGGCCACGGCGTCGCGCACATTGAGCGCGATCACCTCAAGGAGGGATCCGGTCATGGCAAAGAGGTTATATGGCGCTCTGTCCACTTGCGCCGGAAACGCACGTGCCCATTGGGGCCGCTGCGGTACGATCTTGGCCCCACTCGACTGGCTGGAGGCTTGGTGCCCGAGGTGCTGGCGCTGTCGTCCGAGGATCCGGGGGCGGTCGGGCCGTACACGCTGGAGGGGCGGCTCGGGGCCGGCGGCCAGGGCGTCGTCTACGTGGGCCGGGACGGCGGCGGCGGGCGCGTGGCGGTCAAGCTGCTGCACGCGCACCTGATGGCCGACGAGCAGGCCCGGCGGCGCTTCCTGCGGGAGGTGGAGACCGCCAGGCGGGTGGCGCCCTTCTGCACGGCGCAGGTGCTCGACTCGGGGTTCCTGGGCGGGCGGCCGTACATCGTGAGCGAGTTCGTCGACGGGCCCTCGCTGCAGAGCGCCGTACGCGACAACGGGCCGCGCGGGGCGGCCGCCCTCCAGCGGCTGGCGGTCAACACCGCCACCGCGCTGGCGGGCGTCCACCAGGCCGGGGTGGTCCACCGCGACTTCAAGCCGGCCAACGTGCTGCTCGGGCCGGACGGGCCGGTCGTCATCGACTTCGGCATCGCCAGGGCGCTCGATCTCAGCCAGTCGGCGGTCAGCAGCCAGCCGATCGGCAGCCCGGCGTACATGGCGCCCGAGCAGATCGCCGGGGACGCGGTCGGGCCGGCGGCCGACCTGTTCGCGTGGGGCGCGACCATGGTCTACGCGGCCACCGGGCAGCGGGCCTTCCCTGGCGACTCGATCCCGCGCGTCCTGCACACGATCCTCCAGGGGGAGCCGGAGCTCGGGCGGCTGGACGGGGTGCTGCGGGAACTGGTGGGCGCGTGCCTGGCCAAGGACCCGTCGCTGCGTCCCACCGCCGCCCAGCTCGTCGAACGCCTACGCGCCGTCCCCGCCTCGCCCCCGATCACTTCCGGAACCCCTCACGGGCCTGCCGCTCCCGGCCCCTTCACGTCTCCCGCCGCTCCGGCGGGGGTGCGGGCAGGCGGCCGCTGATCGTCGGTGCGGTGAGCGTGGTCATGCTCGTCGCCGCCGCCACCGGCTACCTCGCCTGGGCCCCAGGCGAACGTACGGCGGGCGCGGCGGCCCCCACGGTGTCCTCACCCGCGTCCGCGCCGGTCTCCTCACCGGCCGTCACCACGCCGGAGGCGCCGACGCCCACCCCCGAGGGCTCGGCGCAGTCGTCGTCGGCCAAGGCCACGTCCAAGGCGGCCGCGACCAGGATCGCCGGCCCCACGCGCACGCCCGCCGCCACCCACAAGCCCCGCACCAGCCCGGCCGACCCCGCACCGGAAGCCCCCACCGCCACCAGGGAACCGGCCCGCAAGCCGACGAGCCGCCCCGCCAAGAGCACGCCGCCGCCCGACGACGACCCGCCGCCGCCGTCCCAGGGCACGATCACCTTCACCGACGTCCAGGAGTACTGCAAGGCGCAGGGCCAGAGCATGGGCGGCGGGACCTGGGACAACCTGTGGTGCTTCGGCGGCGCGCGCATCACCGCGACGACCGTGTGCCAGTGGAAGTTCCAGGGCCGCGACGCCGTGGCCGAGCAGCCTTCGAACAACATGGCCAACGAGGTGACCTGCCGCCTGACATGAGGCGGCGCGCGACCACCGGCCGGACCCGGCCCTCTTCCGGACCGGATCCGGCCAGAGGGGTTCGCTAGGCGCTGATCAGCTCCGCGACCGTCAGGTCACGGAAGGCCGTCGTGGACAGGTCGCGCGACGGCCGCTGGAACAGGGCCCCGGACGAGCGGTGCGGCAGGTCCACCGTACGGACGTGCCGGAAGCCGCGCATGCGGTAGTACTCCTGCAGCCGCGGGTTGGCCTTGGCGCAGTCGAGCCGGAGCCAGGGCAGCCCGGCGGAACGGGCCGAGGAGCAGGCCCAGTCGAGGAGCGCGTCGCCGAGCCCGCTGCCGGACCACGGCCTGGCCACGGCCAGCTTGTGGACGTAGAGCGCGGCCCCCGGGTCGTCGGACGGGGTCCAGAACTCCGGGTCGGCGTTGCCGTCGAGGGCGATGGTCGCCACGGGCGGGGCCTGGACGTCGGGGTCGAGATAGCGCAGCTCGTCGTCGAGCAGGTACAGGACCCGCTCCTCGATGAGCGGCTCGATCCGCTCGGGGCCGAATCCCTGCCGCGGCCACTGCCGCACTCCCTGCGTGTGCAGCCACTCGGCGGTGTCCGCGAGAAGCCTGAGTACGCCGGGAAGGTCCGCGGGCTCCGCACGCCGGAGTGCGAGCGGGTGAAGGAGGGTGTTTGTGTGCATAATACAGCCCTTCGATGCGTTGGGTGCCCATGCCGACACACAGCGTGATGACGCAATGTCGCGCAGGGGCGATATGGGTCCTCAACCCGATATATATGGATAAATGGCGATTTAGGGGAGTATGCACGACTCCCCTAGGCCAGCGAGGCGGCTTTCTCGCTGCGCCCGGCCGGCGGGATCACCCCTTCAACCGAGCCCGTCAGCGGCGACGATCGAGCTCGTATCTGATCAGATGTTTGTCGGCGGGCAGCACCGACACAGCGACACGCACTGGCATGTCGGCCCCGTCGTATCCGACTCGGACGTAGACCATGACTGGCGTGCCGAGTTCGAGTTGGAGGCGCTCGGCCTCCTCCTGGTTGGGCATGCGGGCCCAGATGTCGTCGACGACGCGAATCTGCGCGTGGCCGAGTTCTTCCAGGACCCTGTTCGCCCCGCGCGCGATGTCTCCGGGCCTGGCGATCTCGGAGTCGGCGACCAGATCACGGGGGAAGTAGGAGTCGTTGGTGTTGTACGGCTGGCCGTCGACGAACCGCAGGCGGCGACGCACGACCGCCAGCTCTCCGTCGGCCAGCTCGAGCCTGCTGGCGATCTCCTCGACGGGAGAAACCGTCAGCACTTCAATGTACTGGCTCGGCGCCCGGCCTTCCTGCGCAACGGCGTAGGCGAAGGCCTCCTTCAGTTCTCCGGTGGGCTGCGGCTCCAGCTCGCGCTGCGGGTAGATGAGCAGCGGCCTGCGGTCGCGGACCACCGTGCCGCGCCTCGGCGTGCGCGTGACCAGCCCCTCGTTGACGAGCTCCCCGAGAGCCAGCCTGACGGTGTTCCTGCTCACCCCGTGGTCTTCCATGAGCTGTGCCTCGGTCGGCAGCTGCGCCCCGGGGCCGAGGACACCCGAGTAGATGGCTCGACGCAATTCCGCCGCCACCTGCTGATACAGCACCGACCTTGCCACTTTCACCCCTTTTGTTCCAACAATTTAGACGATCTGGTTCTAGCAGGCCACAACCCCTTGACCGAAGCCCCTCGACCGGCCCATCATCCATTCGTTGGTACAAATCCATCTAAAGGCCGGTGAGGGGGTGGAGGCCAAGTGTTGCCGGTTCACTCGGACACGCCGTTCCTGCCCTGGCAGGACCCCCGCGAAGCAACTCGTTTACTGCGTTACGCGTTGCGGCGCGACGGGTTCTCCCACAAGCACCAGAGCAAGGGAAAGGCAATGTCCGTGCTCTCGGTGTCGACCGAACTGACCGTGTGGTGCATAGACGGATCCTTTGTCTGGAACGAGGAGGGTGGCGCCCCCGTCACGCACCCCATCGATGACCCTGTCGGTGCGGCTCGACGCAGCACCGTTCGTCACCGGCGGCACGTGCCTTCGCACACCCCCACCGACTCCGTGAGCGAACTCGCGGCCTAGGACTCCATCCCTCGCCGGAGTCCTGGCGTCGCCGTTCACGGGGCAGGAAGCGCGTCCTGGCGGGTCCCCCACGCCCGCCAGGACGCGCCTTCCTCCGAGAGGGACCTTCTTGCGCCGCCGTACCGCCCCCCGTGCCCGGAGGGCTGCGCGCCATCCGAGCCAGGCCCGGGCCGGCGGCAGGAGTCAGCGGTCGTGACCTCGGTGTCACGTCTGTCGCCGAGTCGCTACCGCACACGTACGCCGCCACGTCCGGGTCGCCTCCATGGTTGACGCCTCAGCTTCATCATCAACCCTCAGGGGCCAACCTGTAGGCACCTTCGCAATGGTGGGACTGGTGGGAATTTCCGGTACGAATCGAATGTCCGGATCTGGACCGATCAGCGGGAGGATGTGCGCTCGGGCGAATGGGCATCCGCGTCCCCGGTCAGGGGCTCCCAGTCGAGCAGGGTCAGCCGGTCGTCGATGCGCGTGCGCACCCCTCGTACGCGCTGGCCGGGCAGCGGCTCGGGGGCGGCGCCGCGCCAGTTCCCGTGCACCAGGCAGCCGGGCACGGCGTCCAGCCGGACCATCACCACGACGTACGGCTCCCCCGCCCCCGGCATGAAAGGCCGGCGGTTGACGATCCAGCTCTCGACCACGCCCTCGGCCGGCACCGGGAGCCACCGCCACGCCTCGCCCCGGCAGGACGGGCAGAAGGCCCGCGCCGGGAAGCGCGCGGTGCCGCAGCCGTCGCAGCGCTGCACCGCGAACCCCTCCCGCGCCAGGCGCTCCCACCACTCGGCGGAGTCCCGGTCGGGCTCGGGACGGGGACCGTGGGTCATCGGTCAGGACCTCCTGAGGATCAGGGCGGAGGTGGCGGGCAGGATGTAGCCGGGCTGGGCCGTCGAGAGCGCCACCTCGGCGCCGGGCACCTGCCGGTCGCCGGCCTCGCCCCGGAGCTGGGCGACCGCCTCGGCGACGTGGTTGACGCCGTGCACGTACCCCTCCGACAGGAAACCGCCGTGGGTGTTCACGGGCAGCTCGCCGTCCGGGGCCGTGGCGCCCGACTCCACGTACGGGCCGCCCTCGCCCTTGGCGCAGAAGCCGTAGTCCTCCAGCTGCACGATCACCGAGTACGTGAAGCAGTCGTAGATCTCGGCCACGTCCACGTCGCCGGGGCCGAGGCCGGCCTGCGCGTACAGGCGCGGGGCCAGGGCGGCGGCCGCGGTCACCGTGGGGTCGGCCGGGCCCGTGCCCGACAGGTGGGACGTGCCGCCGCCCCAGGCCGCCGCCGAGATCAGGACGGGGTGGCGGCGCAGGTCGCGGGCGCGTTCGGCGGTGGTGACGACGAGGGCGCAGGCGCCGTCGGTCTCCAGGCAGCAGTCCAGGAGGCGGAACGGCTCGGCGATCCACCTGCTGGCCAGGTAGTCCTCCAGCGTGATGGGGGTACGCATGAGGGCCCGCGGGTTCTTGACCGCGTTGGCGCGCTGGGTGACCGCGAGGCGGCCGAAGTGCTCGGACCTGGTGCCGTACCGGAGCATGTGGGCGCGGGCGTACATGGCGTACTGCTGCGGCGGGGCGAAGTAGCCGTACGGGGCCTGGTACTGGACCTCGGGGCTGACCGGCACGCCACGCCCGGTGCCGCCCATGCGGAACTCGGAACGGGCGTTGATCGCGCGGTAGCAGACGACGGTCTCGGCCATCCCGGTGGCCACGGCCAGGGCGGCCTGGCCGATGACGGCGTGCGAGACGCTGCCGCCGCCGAACTGGTCGAGGTGCCAGGCGAGGTCGGGCAGGCCGAGGGCGGGGGCCACCAGGGAGGGCGGGGCCGAGTCGCCGACGCGGTGGGTGGCCAGGCCGTCCACGGCGTCCGGGGGCAGGCCGGCGTCGTCGAGGGCGGCCAGGACGGCGCGGCAGGCCAGGGTGAGGGTGCTGACGCCCGAGTTCTTGGTGAAGGGGGTGTAACCGACCCCCGCGATGGCGGTCACATCCCGGAAATCAAGCAAGCGCTTGGGCACATAGATCACGCTATGCCCACCCTTTTCCCCATGTCAACCGCGGCGATCCGGCAGCCCGAGGAACGAGCGGCGGCCGGATCGCCGGGCCACGCTCCGGACGGATTGACAGGGTTTCCGGGACGGACCTAGTGTCCAAGCAAGCGCTTGGTATGTATGATGGGCGCAGTCGGTGACGAGGAGGCGGACCCCATGAGCACACACGCTGCCCGGCTCATCGCGCCGGACGGCTGTCGCGGCCTTCCGGCGCCCCACCAGCGCAGCAGGACTCGCAACGGAGCCGCCATGCCGCCCGGCCCAACACAGCACAACGGGAACGGCCAGGTCGACAGCCGCCGGTTCCGTCAGGTCCTCGGCAGGTTCGCGACCGGCGTGGTGGCGATCACCGCCCTCGACCCGGCGAACGACCAGCCGTGCGGCCTGGCGGCCAACTCCTTCACGTCCGTCTCGCTCGACCCGCCGCTGGTGGCCTTCTGCGTGGCCCACACCAGCACGAGCTGGCCCCGGGTACGCGGCGCGAAGGTCGTCACCGTGAACGTGCTGGCCGAGCACCAGCAGCCGGTCTGCGCGCAGATGGCGGCCAAGGGCGGCGACAAGTTCGCCGGTCTGGCCTGGACCGGCTCCCCCGGCGGCAACCCGGTGCTGGAAGGCGCGCTGGCCTGGCTCGACTGCGTGATCGAGGCCGAGCACCCGGCCGGCGACCACATGATCGTGGTGGCCCGGGTGCTGCAGCTCGACACGCACGCCGACGGCGGCCCCCTGGTCTTCTTCCAGGGCGGCTACGGGGGCTTTGTTGAGCCTGCGTGAGCAGGCCCGCGCCTGGCTGGAGGAGAGCCTGTCCGGCGAGTTCGCGCACGTCCGCGGTCTCGGCGGCCCCGGCAGGGAGCACGAGGGGCACGACCTGCGCCTGGCCTGGGAACGCCGGCTCGGCCAGGCGGGCTGGACCTGCCTGAGCTGGCCCGAGCGGTACGGCGGCCGGGCCGCCTCTCTCGACGACCAGGTCGCCTTCTACGAGGAGTACGCCAGGGCCGGCGCCCCGGCCCGGGTCGGCCTGATCGGCGAGGGGTTGATCGGCCCGACCATCCTGGAGTTCGGCACCGAGGAGCAGAAAGACCGCTTCCTCCCGCCGATCCAGCTCGGCGAGGAGCTGTGGTGCCAGGGCTACTCCGAGCCCGAGGCCGGGTCCGACCTGGCGAACGTCCAGACCAGGGCGCGGCTCGAAGGCGACGAGTGGGTGATCACCGGGCAGAAGGTGTGGACGTCGCTGGCCCACGTCGCCGACTGGTGCTTCGTCCTGTGCCGGACCGAGGAGGGCTCGCAGCGGCATCGCGGGCTGTCGTACCTGCTCGTGCCGATGGGCGGGCCGGGCGTCACCGTACGTCCGATCAGGCAGCTCACCGGCACCTCCGAGTTCAACGAGGTGTTCTTCGACGGCGCGCGCACGGCGGCGGGGAACCTGCTCGGGGCGCCGGGCGACGGCTGGCGGGTGGCCATGGCCACGCTGGGCCACGAGCGCGGCGCGTCCACGCTGGGGCAGCAGATCGGGTTCCGGCGGGAGCTGGCCGAGGTGATCGCGACCGCCCGGCGGACCGGGGCGGCCGAGGACCCGGTGCTGCGCGACCGGCTCGTCCGGTCGTGGCTGGAGCTGGAGATCATGCGGCTGAACGCCCTGCGGATGCTGGGCCCGGACCCGGGTCCGGAGGTGTCGATCGCCAAGCTCTACTGGTCGGAGTGGCATCGCCGGCTGGGCGAGCTGGCGCAGGAGGTCCAGGGGAAGGCCGGGCTCGTGGCGGCGGACGGTCTGAACGACCTGCAGCGCTTGTATTTGTTCAGCCGGGCGGACACGATCTATGCCGGGTCGAGTGAGATCCAGCGGAACATCATCGCCGAGCGCACTCTCGGACTCCCCCGCTGATTGGAGCACGGATGGCACCGCCCTATCCGAAGTCGCACGGTCTGCTCGACGGCAAGGTCACGCTGGTGACCGCCGCCGCGGGCGCGGGCATCGGCTACGCCACCGCCAGGCGCTGCGCGGAGGAGGGGGCGACGATCGTCCTGTCCGACCGGCACGAGCGCCGCCTGGCCGCCGCCGCCGAGGCACTGACCGAGCTGACCGGCGTCAAGCCCCTGGCGGTCCCGTGCGACGTGACGTCGGAGCCGCAGGTGCTGGCGCTGTTCGACGCGGTGGTGGAGGCGCACGGCCGGCTCGACGTGGTGATCAACAACGCCGGCCTCGGCGGTACGGCCCCGCTGGCCGAGATGACCGACGACCAGTGGCACACGGTCCTCGACGTCACCCTCAACGGCACCATGCGGTGCACCAGGGCGGCGGTCCGGCACATGATCGGCCAGGGCTCCGGCGTGATCGTGAACAACGCCTCGGTGGTCGGCTGGCGGGCGCAGCGCGGGCAGGCGCACTACGCGGCGGCCAAGGCCGGGGTGATGGCGTTGACGAGGTGCGTCGCGCTGGAGGTCGCCGAGCACGGCGTCCGGGTGAACGCGGTGGCGCCGTCACTGGCCGTGCATCCCTTCCTGGCGAAGGTGACGAGCGAGGAGCTGCTGGCGGAGCTGGCCGCCAAGGAGGCGTTCGGGCGGTCGGCCGAGCCGTGGGAGGTGGCCAACGTGATCGTCTTCCTGGCCAGCGACTACTCCTCGTACATGACGGGCGAGACCGTCTCGGTGTCCTCGCAACATCCCTGACCTGGCCCTGTCAGGGAGAATTCGGGGTAGGCGGCGAGGATCCGGCGGGCTACCGTCCGTGTCATGGGCACACGCTCCTCCTTCCTGCTCGACGTCCTGATCAGCGAGTTCGGCGAGTCGATCAAACGGGACCCGGCCGCCTTCCGGCGCAAGTTCCGCAAGATGGCGGCCTCCCCGTTCGCCTTCTACCGGGGCAGTGCCGGCCTGTTCTACGCCGACCTGACCGGCGACTTCGCCGACGGCTCCTACCTCGACGAGCCCACGGGCCGGGTCTGGATCCACGGCGACCTGCACGCCGAGAACTTCGGCACGTACATGAACGCCTCCGGGGTGCTGGTCTTCAACGTCAACGACTTCGACGAGGCCTACGTCGGCCCCTACGTCTGGGACCTCAAGCGCTTCGCCGCCAGCGTGGCGCTGATCGGCTACGCCAAGGCGCTGTCGGACGAGACGATCAGCGCGCTGGTGACCGAGTTCGCGCGGGCGTACCTGGCCGAGCTGCACGGCATCGCGACCGGCGGCGACGACGCCATCGGCTCGCTCACCCTGGAGACCACCGGCGGCGTGCTGCACCGGGTGCTGCAGACGGCGCGGCTCAGCACGCGGGTGGCGATGCTCGACGTGGAGACCGTCATCGACGACTACGACCGGCGCTTCGCCCTCATGGACGGCCGGGAGGAGGTCGACGCCGCGGCCCGGGAGAGGGTGCTGGCGGCGTTCGAGGGCTACCTCGGCACGCTGCCCACGCCGTCCAACCCGGTCGAGCACGTCGTCAAGGACGTGGCGCTGCGCAAGGGCGTGGGGATCGGGTCGGCGGGGCTGCCGTCGTACAACCTGCTGCTTGAGGGGCGTTCGCAGGCGCTGGAGAACGACGTCATCCTCTACATGAAGCAGGCCCAGGTGCCGGCCGTGGCCCGGTACGTCGACAACGAGAAGGCGGCCTCCTACTTCCTGCACCAGGGCCACCGCACGGCCGAGTCGCAGCGGGCGCTACAGGCATATGCCGACCCCTGGCTCGGGTACGCCTCACTCGACGGGGTGGGCCAGCTCGTGGCCGAGGTGTCGCCGTACTCGGCCGACCTCGACTGGGACGACGTCAACGAGCCGGACGAGCTGCGTTCCATCATGCGCGACCTGGGACGGGCGGTGGCGCGCATGCACTCGGTGGCCGACGACGAGTCCAGTCACGACCTGGTGGACTTCTCAACGGAGGAGGCGATCGTGGCAGTCATCAACGGCGATCAATCCGGATTCATCGGCATGTTGGTGGATTTCGCCCACCGATATGGGGCACAGGCTCGTGAAGACCATCAACGGTTCGTCGACCTGTTCAGGAACGGTCGCCTGCCCGGAGTGTGAGCCCTCGCGGCGGCCGCGGAGGAGCATCGTGCGTCATCTCATTGGGCTGCTGCTGGGGACCGAGGAGGACTGGCCGGCGGCGTTCGAGACCGTGTTACGCCGGTTGGGGCCGATCAAGGGGGTGGGCGAGTTCGACGTCGAGCGCATCACGATCGAGCCGTTCGACCTGCGTGCCAAGCCACGTCACGAGCTGGTGATCGACCGGCTGGCGTACTGGTACTACCACCCCCGCGAGTGGCTGAAGAAGATCGCCATGATGGACGACGTCTACCTGCTGAACAGCCCGTTCACGTTCCAGTCGATGGAGAAGCACGCGGCCTACTGCGCGATGATGCGGCTGGGGCTCAAGGTGCCGGAGACGGTGCTGGTGCCGTACAAGAACCCGGTGGACAACTCCCGCTACGCCTACACCGCCGAGCGTTACAACCAGTCCTTCGACCTCGACGCGGTCGCCGAGCGCATCGGCTATCCGCTGTTCATGAAGCCGTACGACGGCGGCGCCTGGCGGGGCGTCTCCCGCGTCCGCGACCGCGACGAGCTGCACCGCGCCTACGACGAGAGCGGCGAGATGCTCATGCACCTCCAGCAGTCCGTCGAGGGGTACGACGCCTTCGCCAGGTCGTTGTCGATCGGCGCGGAGACCATGGTCATGCGCTTCCGCCCCGACGAGCCGATGCACGCCCGGTACGCCGTGGACCACGAGTTCCTCTCGCCGTCCGTGGGCGAGGAGGTCGTCACCGTCGGGCGGCTGGTGAACGCGTTCTTCCGCTGGGAGTTCAACTCCTGCGAGACGCTGGTCAAGGGCTCCGACGTGCACCCGATCGACTACGCCAACGCCTGCCCCGACGTGGCCCTGACCAGCCTGCACTACTACTTCCCCTGGGCGATCAAGGCGCTGGTGAAGTGGAGCGTGTTCTGCGTGGCCACCCGCCGCCGGCCACGCATCGACCTGGAGACGCACGACTACTTCGAGGTCACCGGCGACTACGGGGAACGGCTGGCCCGGTACCGCGAGCTGGCCGACCGGTACTTCGAGGTGGACCGGTACGAGGAGTTCTGCCGGACCCATCTGGCGCACATCGACGAGATCGTGCTGGAGTGGGTGGCCGGGCCGGAGTTCGACCGGCTGCTGGTCGACACGGTGGCGGCCACGTACCCGGCGGCCGAGCGCGAGCGGTTCACCGAGCACTTCCGGGGGCTGTTGCGACTCTGGGTGAAGGACGAGGGCAGCTAGTAACCGACCAGTCGGTATGGCATGCTTCCGGAACATGAGTCTGTTCTCGGTGGAAGGCAAGACGGTCGTCGTCACCGGCGGTTCGCGCGGCATCGGCCGCATGATCGCCGCCGGGTTCGTCGCGGCCGGCGCGACCGTCGTCATATCGGCACGCAAGGCGGCGGAGGTCGACAAGACCGCCGCCGAGCTGGGCTGCACGGCCGTCCAGGCCGATCTGTCCACGCCCGAGGGGGTGGACACGCTGGTCACGGCGGTGGGCGGCCCGCTGCACGTGCTGGTCAACAACGCCGGCGCCACCTGGGGCGCGCCTCTGGAGGAGTATCCGGAGCACGCCTTCGACAAGCTCTGGGACATCAACGTCAAGGGCGTCTTCTACCTGACCCAGCAGTTCCTGCCGAACCTGCGCGAGGCGGCCGACCCGGACGACCCGGCCCGGGTGATCAACGTGGGCTCGATCGACGGCATCCGGGTGCCCGCCCTGGAGAGCTACGCCTACTCCTCCACCAAGGCGGCCGTGCACATGCTGACCCGCCACCTGGCCAGGCAGCTGGCCAAGGAGCACATCACGGTCAACGCCATCGCCCCCGGGCCGTTCGACTCCAAGATGATGGCCTTCGCCCTGGACGACCCCTCCACCCGCGCCGCCATCGCCTCGACCGTGCCCCTGGGACGGATCGGCCGGCCCGACGACATGGCGGGCGCGGCCGTCTTCCTGTCCTCGCGGGCGGGTTCGTACCTGACGGGCACGGTCATCCCGGTGGACGGCGGGATCTCCTGCTGATCAGACCAGCTCCCCCAGAGCCCTGGCGAAGTTCGCCGCGGCGTCCGGCGCGTACCGCAGGAACAGGTACGGCTCGGTCAGCTCCAGCTCGATGACCACCGGCGTGCCGTCGGACAGCCGGACCAGGTCGATCCTGGCGTAGAGAAGGGCGTGGGGAATGGCTGCTAGCACCTTCTCGGCCAGGTCGACCTGGTCCGGGGCCGGGGTGCGGAGCTCGGCCCGCGCGTTGTAGTCGAGGGTCGCCTCCGCCGCCAGCATCGGATGGCGGCGGACGGCGTGGCTGAGGCGGCCGTTGAAGTACAGCAGGGAGGTCTCGCCCTCCGACTCCACCATGTCGAGGTAGGGCTGGACCATCGGCTGCCGCCCCGCGGCCTCGAGCGCGGCGGCCAGCTCCGCGGCCTTGTCGCGGTCGGTGGTCCTGGTCGTGTCGCGGGCTCCGGCGGAGATCGCGGGCTTGACGACGTACTCGGGCCAGTCGGGCAGGTCGTGGGCGGACCAATGGGTGGGCACGGTCGGCACGCCCAGGTCTCTCAGGTAGGTCTTGTCGGTGTTGCCCTCGAGGACGACGGCCGGGTTGAGCAGCTTGGTGACGGACTCGACGCGGCGGGCCCAGGCCAGGAACTCTTCGCGCCGGTCGATGTAGTCCCAGGCCGATCGCACCACGACGGCGTCGTAGGCGCTCCAGTCGGCCGCGGGGTCGTCCCAGCGTTCGGCGCGGCCTTCGATGCCGTTGGCCTGCCAGTGGGAGAGGGCGAGGTCGCGCTCGTCGTCGAGGCCGGTTGGGTCATCAAAGGTGACATATGCACAGTTCGTCATCCAGGGATGGTAGTGGGAGCGGGCCGGGCCGCCTCGACCCGGCCCGCACGGGGACGCCCTCTCCGCGCCGGAGGGCGCCCCCGGGTCCGGCTAGGAGTCGACGCTGGTGCCGGCGTGGCTGTCGTCGGTGGCGGTCGTGGCGTTGCCGTTGACGTTGTTGACGCTGGTGGCGTCGGTGCCGCTCACGTTGACGTTCACGACGTTGCCGAAGTTGTTGCCCGACTGGGAGGTGTCATGGTTGGAGCTGGAGTTGCCCGCGGTGACGTCGGCGTGGGCCGGGGCGGACAGGAGCGTCAGGGCGGCGGCCGCGGCGACGGCGCCGGTGGTCACGCAGAGCTTCTTCATCATGTCGATGTCCCTTCCTCAGAGCTGTACGGAGGTCAGTAGAAGATGTAGGTCACCGCGATGCCGCCGTCGGTGGCGGTGGTCGCGACGCCGTTGATGTTGTTGACGTTGGTCGAGTCCCAGCCACCGCGGTTGGCCGCGGAGACGTCGCCGAAGTTGTTGCCCGACTGCGACGAGTCGCTGTTGCTGCTCCAGTTGTCGGACCAGGTGTCAGCGTGGGCGGGAACGGCCGCCATGGCGACGCCGGCCGCGGCCAGCACGGCACCTGCGGCGCACAGCCTTTTGATCACTTCTGCTCCTTCACCGGTGAGGACCCCTGCGAGGACGGCGGGCGCCAGGGCCCTGGGCAACCGCCGCCCCCTTTTTGACCTTCTGTGACCCATTGGGATCAAGGTCAATGCGACTATATAACTCTGCGTTGCCGTTCGGTAGCTTAGAGTGATCAGAACATTGTTCGCCGCCTACCCTGACATGAGATGGCAGCGACCCCGCCCTAACGTCCGGGCATGATCTACGAACTACGGCGGTACACCCTTCACCCCGGACGGCGCGACACGCTGATCACGCTGTTCGAGCGCGAGTTCGTCGAGCCGCAGGAGGAGCTCGGCATGCGCATCGCGGGCACCTTCCGCGATCCCGACGCGCCCGACACCTTCACCTGGCTGCGCGCCTTCCCCGACATGGAGGCGCGCCGGGCGGCGCTGGAGGGCTTCTACGACGGCCCGGTCTGGCGGGCGCACCGCGACGCCGCCAACGCCACGATGATCGACTCCGACGACGTGCTCCTGCTCCGCCCGTCCGGCCCGGAGCTGCCCTCCTGGGAACGGCCGCCCGCGGGCGCCGCCGAGCCGCCGGACGCCCTGTACGTCGCGACGATCTGCCACGTCGGGGCGGGCTTCGCCGAGTTCTTCGCCCGGCGGGTCGCGCCCGCGCTGGCCGAGGCCGGGACGCCGCCGGTCGGCTGCCTGGAGAGCGAGCACGCCGAGAACACCTTCCCCCGCCTGCCCGTCCGGACCGGGGAGAACGTGTTCGTGTGGTTCACCCGGTTCGCCCGGCCCGAGGACGAGCGCCGGGCGGACCTGCCCATGCTGGACGCCCGCCTGACCGCCCCGCCGGTGCGGCTGCGCCTGCGTCCCACCGCCCGGTCGTCGATGCGCTGACGACTTCTTCCAACCCTCGGGCCCTCGGTGGAGTTGATTTCCTACATGGACCGCTACGAGGGTTCCACGAGTTCGTACGCGCCCGTCAGCAGTCGCTGATGCGGACCGCGTACCTGCTCACCGGAGACCCCCATCTCGCCGAGGACCTGTTGCAGACGGTCCTCACCCGTGTCGCCTCGCACTGGGGCAAGCTCGCCAAGGACGGCAACCCCGAGGCGTACGCGCGCCGGGCCCTGGTGAACCAGACCATCTCCTGGCGCCGGCGCAGACGGCCCGAACTGCCCGCCGCCGAGCTGCCGGAGACCGGCGGGCACGCGCACGACGAGGCGACCGTGCGCCGCCTGACCCTGCTCGACGCGCTGGGCCGGCTCACCCCGAAACAGCGCGCGGTGATCGTGCTGCGCTTCTACGAGGACCGCACCGAGCACGAGACCGCCCGGCTCATGGGCGTCTCGCTCGGCACGGTCAAGAGCCAGACGCACTACGCGCTGTCCCGGCTGCGTGCCCTCACCCCCATGGAGGTGTACCGATGAAGACGCTGCGCGAGGACCTGCGGGCGCTGGCCGAGCAGGCGCCGGTCGTCGACCTGGCCGCGCGGGCCGTCCTGCGCGCCCGGCGCAGGCGCGCGGCCCGCCTGGCCGTGAGCGTCGCGGCGGCGGTCTGCGTGATCGGGGGCGGCGGCGCGGTGCTCCTGCGGGAGGCACGCCCGGCGCCGCCGATCGTGCTCACCCCGCCGACGGCCACCGCCCTCGAACTGCCCGCCGAGGGCGTCGCGCCGGTCGAGCAGTTCTACCGGCCGATGTGCCGCGACGACGCCTCGGCCTGCCCGTGGCGGCTGGTGACCCGGGACGGCGCCACGTACGAGCTGGCCGACGGGCCGCAGAACGGGCCGGTCGAGGCGACGGCCGACGGGCGCAGGATCGCCTACTACAGCCCCGGCAGGCACGCGATCGTCGTCCGGGACCTGGCCGGGGGCCAGGTGTGGACGTCGCCGCTGAAGCAGGATGCGGAGGACTTCGCCGCCGAGTACGCGCTGCGGCTCTCGCCCGGCGGCCTGCGCTTCGTGGTGGCGGGGGCGGGCGTGCCCCGGCTCGTGGACGTGGAGCGCGGCACGGCGACCCCCCTGCCGAAGGGCTCGTGGCCGGTGAGCGTGGCGGACGGGACGGGCCCGGTCGTGCTGGCCAGTGCCAAGGAGGACACCACGTCGTTGCGGGTGCTCGGCCGCGACCCGGTGACGGTTCCGGAGCACACCTACGACTTCAGCGCCCTGGCCCCGGACGGGCGCACGATCGCACGCGTCGGCACGACCCTCGACCGGAACCGGGAGCCCATGGTGCAGCGCGACGGCACGATCGTCGTCTTCGACGTCACGGGGGGCAAGGAGCGCCGGGTCAGGCCGTCGGGACTCGCCGAGGGGCTGCGGCCGGCCAAGCTGGGCGGCTGGACGTCCCCCCAGGAGGTGACGATGCTGGCCTATCCGGACGACGACCCCCGCGCCGTCGCCAGGGTCTACGCGGTGGACGTGACCTCGGGGCGTGCCACCGAGCTGTTCGCGCTGCGGGGGGACGGCCAGTCGTCCGTGCCCGGGCTGGTCCGCTAGCCGGCGGGGATCAGGGGGCCGCGCCGTAGACGGGTTCGGGGGCGGGCGCGGCCTCCAGGAGCGTGGCGACGGCCTCGCCCACCTCCTCCGGCGACCAGCGGGCCCCCCGGTCCACGGCGGGGCCGTGGCGCCAGCCGGTGGCCAGCGCGATCGTGCCGCCCTCCACCTCGAAGACCCGGCCCGTCACGTGCGCGGCGGCCGCCGAGCCGAGCCAGACCACGAGCGGGGCGACGTTCGCCGGGTCCATGGGGTCGAACCCGGCCCGCGGCCTGGCCATGGTCGCCGCGAACACCTCCTCGGTCATCCGGGTGCGGGCGGCCGGCGCGATGGCGTTGACGGTGACGCCGTAGCGGGCCAGCTCGGCGGCGGCGACCTGGGTGAGCGCGGCGATACCGGCCTTGGCCGCCGAATAGCCGGCCTGGCCGACGCTGCCCAGCAGGCCCGCGCCCGACGAGGTGTTGACCACCCTGCCGGACACCTCCTCGCCCGCCTTCGAGCGCTCCCGCCAGTACGCGGCCGCGTGCCGCAGCGGCAGGAAGTGGCCCTTGAGGTGCACGCGGACGACGTCGTCCCACTCCTGCTCGGTCATCGAGACCAGCATGCGGTCGCGCAGGAAGCCGGCGTTGTTCACCAGGACGTCCAGCCGGCCGTACGCGCTGACGGCGGTCTTCACCAGCCGGGCGGCGCCGGCCCAGTCGGACACGTCGTCGCAGTTGGCCACCGCCCGGCCGCCGAGGGCCTCGATCTCCGCGACGACCTCGTGGGCCGGGCCGGACGACGCGCCGCCGCCGTCGCGGGCGGTGCCGAGGTCGTTCACCACGACGCGGGCGCCCTGCCGGGCGAACTCCAGGGCGTGCTGCCTGCCGATGCCGCGTCCGGCGCCTGTCACGATCACCACGCGGCCAGCGCAAATGCCCACAAGACCTCCCAAGGGGATCATGCACAGATATCAAGAAATATCGTCAGAAGCTAGGTGTTGCCAGGCGGGGATCTCGCCGCCACCGTCCACCCGTACCTCGGCGCCGGTGACGTAGCCGGGGGCGGCCAGCCACAGGCACGCCGCGGCCACGTCGGCGGGCGTGGCGGGGCGGCCCGCGGGGATGGTGGCGTCCGCCCGCCCCTGACCGGTGTACCGCTCGGCCGCCGTGGTGTCGGCCAGGCCGACCACGACCGAGTTGACCCTGACCTCGGGGGCCCATTCGGCGGCCAGGCAGCGGGCCAGGTGGTGCAGGCCCGCCTTGGCGGCGCCGTACGCGGCGGTGCCGGGCGAGGGACGCGCGCCGCTGACGCTGCCGATCATCACGATCGCCCCGCGAGCCGCGGCCAGCAGCGGGTGGGCCCGCTGGGAGACCAGCAGGGGGGCGGTCAGGTTGAGCTCGATGACGCGGGCGTGCAGGCGCGGCGAGGTGCCCGACACGGGGGCGGGCGGCGAGCCGCCGGCGTTGTTGACCACCACGTCGAGCCGGTCGAACCCGGCGACCAGCCGTTCGACGTCCGCCGGGACGCGCACGTCGGCCTGGACGAAGCGCAGGCCGTCCAGGGGGCCGGGGTCCTTCCTGGCGCAGACCGTCACGTCGGCGCCGGCCGCGCGGAAGGCGTGGGCGATGCCCGCGCCGATGCCCTGGGTGCCGCCCGTCACCAGCACGGACCTGCCCGTGTAGTCGTAAGTGACCGTCACGGGTGCTACCGTACCAAGCAAGCGTTAGGTGCGACCAGGGAGCGCGATGGGGATCACACTGCGGGACGGGCCGGTCGCCGAGGTCGTGGTGGACGTGCCGCCGGTGAACGCGTTGACCGTCCAGGGCTGGGCCGACCTGGCGGCGGCGGTGCGCGCGGCCGGGCGCGACCCGGCGACCAGGGTGGTGGTGCTGCGGGCCGAGGGCCGCGGGTTCAACGCCGGCGTGGACATCAAGGAGATGCGGGCCGACCCCGGGCACACGGCGCTCGTCGGCGCGAACCGGCAGTGTTTCGAGGCGTTCGCGGCCGTCTACGAGTGCGAGGTGCCGGTGATCGCCGCCGTGCACGGGCACTGCCTGGGCGGCGGCGTCGGCCTGGCCGGCAACGCGGACGTGGTGGTGGCGAGCGAGGACGCCTACTTCGGGCTGCCCGAGGTGGACCGCGGGGCGCTCGGGGCCGCCACGCACCTGGCCCGGCTGGTGCCCCAGCACCTCATGCGGGCCATGGTCTACACGTGCCGGAACGTCACGGCGGCCGAGCTGCACGCGTTCGGGTCGGTGCTGGAGGTGGTGCCGCCCGACAAGCTGCGCGAGGCGGCGATGGAGGTGGCCGGGCAGATCGCGGCCAAGGACCCGTACGTCATCCGCCGCGCCAAGGAGTCGCTGAACGGCATCGACCCGGTGGACGTGCGGCGCAGCTACCGCTTCGAGCAGGGCTTCACCTTCGAGCTGAACCTCATGGGCATGGGCGACGAGCACAGGGAGCGGTTCCGATGAGCAAGGTGATGTCCGTCGAGGAGGTCGCGGCCTCGGTGGAGAGCGGGATGACGGTCGGGATCGGCGGCTGGGGCTCGCGGCGCAAGCCCATGGCGCTGGTGGGCGGCCTGCTGCGCACGTCCGTCCGGGATCTGACGATCGTCTCCTACGGCGGCCCGGACGTCGGCATGTTGTGCGCGGCGGGCAAGGTGCGCAGGGTCGTGGCGCCGTTCGTCACGCTCGACTCCATCCCCCTCGAACCGCACTTCCGGGCGGCCAGGCAGGCGGGCGCGGTCGAGTTCACCGAGTACGACGAGGGCATGTTCATGTTCGGGCTGCTGGCGGCGGCGCACCGGCTGCCGTTCCTGCCGACGCGGGCGGGGCTGGGGTCCGGCGTGCTGCGGGTCAACCCGGAGCTGCGGACGGTGCGCTCGCCGTACGGGGACGGGGAGGAGCTGGTCGCGGTGCCCGCCCTGACCATGGACGTGGCCCTGGTGCACCTGAACCGGGCCGACGTCCGCGGGAACGCCCAGTACCTGGGCCCCGACCCGTACTTCGACGACCTGTACGCCAAGGCGGCCGGGCGCTGCTACGTGTCCTGCGAGCGGCTGGTGGACACCGCCGACCTGTTGAAGGAGGGGCCGGTGCAGTCGTTGCTGATCAGCCGGTCGATGGTGACGGGCGTGGTGGAGGCGCCCGGCGGGGCCGGGTTCACCTCCTGCGAGCCGGACTACGGGCGCGACGAGGAACGGCAGCGGCGGTACGTGGAGGGCGGCGTCGATGACCAGAACTGAGGTGAGCAGGGCCGACGTTTGCGTGCTGGCCTGTGCGGAGGCGTTCAGGGGCGACGGGGAGATCCTGGCGGCCGGGATCGGCGGGGCGGTCACGGTGCTGGCCGCGCGGCTGGCCCGGCTGACGTTCGAGCCCGGCCTGCTCACCTCCGACGGCGTCTGCCTGCTCACCGGCGACGTGCCCGCGCTGGGAGCGGCGCCCGAGGTGGTGGAGGGGTGGCTGCCGTTCCGGGAGCACCTGTGGCTGGTGCTGAACGGCCGCCGGCACGTGATGCTCGGCGCGAGCCAGATCGACCGGCACGGGAACAGCAACATCTCCTGCATCGGCGACTGGGCCCGTCCCAAGGCCCAGCTCCTCGGGGTGCGCGGGGCGCCGGGGAACACGCGGTGCGACCCGACGAGCTACTGGATCCCGCGGCACTCGCGGCGGGTGTTCGTGCCCGCGGTGGACATGGTGAGCGGGCTGGGCACCGACCGGGGGGCGTACGAGCTGCGGCGGGTGGTGACGGACCTGGCGGTGCTCGACTTTGCCACACCCGACGGCTCGATGCGCCTGGTGTCCACGCATCCGGGGGTGAGCGTGGCCGACGTGCTGGCCGCCACCGGCTTCGACCTGGTCGTCCCGCCGGAGGTGCCCACGACGCGGGAGCCGGACGCCGTCGAGCTGGCCGTCCTGGACCGGCTGGATCCCGGCCGGGCGCGCGACCGCGAGGTGGCCGGATGAGGACGGCGCTGACCGAGCTCACCGGCTGCCGCCATCCCGTCGTCCAGACCGGCATGGGGTACGTCGCGGGCGCCCGGCTGGCCGCGGCCGTCTCGGCGGCGGGCGGGCTGGGCGTGATCGGCGCCGCCACCATGTCGGTGCCCGAGATGACGGCGGCGGTCAGGCGGGTCAAGGAGCGGACCGACGCCCCCTTCGGGGTGAACATCCGCTCCGACGCCGACGACGCGGCCGAGCGGGTGGAGGTGATGATCAGGGAGGGTGTGCGGGTGGCGTCGTTCGCCCAGGCGCCCCGGCGCGAGCTGATCGCCCGGCTCAAGGACGCGGGGGTCGTCACGATCCCGTCGGTGGGGGCGCGCCGGCACGCCGAGAAGGTGGCCGCGTGGGGCGTGGACGCGGTGATCGTGCAGGGCGGCGAGGGCGGCGGGCACACCGGCCCGCTGGCCACCACGCTGCTGCTGCCGCAGGTCGTGGACGCGGTGGACATCCCGGTGATCGCGGCGGGCGGCTTCTTCGACGGCCGGGGCCTGGTCGCCGCGCTGGCCTACGGCGCGTGCGGGATCGCCATGGGCACCCGGTTCCTGCTGACCCGCGAGTCCCCGGTGCCCGGCGCGGTCAAGGACGTCTACCTGGCCGCCCGCGAGACCGTCGTGACGACCAGGGTGGACGGCGTGCCGCACCGCGTGCTCAGCACCCCGTTCGTGGCCTCGCTGGAACGCTCGCGGCTGCTGCGCGCGGTGCTGAACGGCGCCCGCTTCCGTCGGCTGTCCGGCCTGTCGTGGGGCGCGCTGGTCCGCGAGGGACGCCGGATGCGCCGCGGCCGGGAGCTGACCTGGGCGCAGGTGCTCCAGGCGGCCAACACGCCGGTGCTGCTGCGCGCGGCGATGGTGGACGGGCGGGCCGACCTCGGGGTGATGGCCTCCGGCCAGGTGGTGGGCGTGATCGAGGACCTGCCGTCGTGCGCCGAGCTGATCGGGCGGGTGATGGCCGAGGCCGAGGAGGCGCGCAGGCGCCTGGCCTGACCAACCCGACGCCTGACCCACGCGATGCCTGCCCCACCCGACGCCTGGCTCACCCGATGCCTGGCTCACACGACGGTGATGCCCCGGGCGGCGAGGATGGCGTTGGCCTGGGCCTGGTTGATGATCGCGCCGGCGAAGGCGCGCAGCTTGGCGTCGTCGGGCTGCCCGAGGTCGGCGCCGCGCAGGTCGGCCTTGGCGAACGTGGTGTTGAGCAGCCGCGTGCCGATGAGCCGGCAGTCGCTGAGGGTGGCCTCGGTGAAGTCGCAGCCCGACAGGTCGGCGTCGTCGAAGCGCACCCCCTCGATGAACTCGCCGCGCAGCGAGCAGCCGCCGAGGTTGGCCAGCGTCAGGTTGCACCGCGCGACCTTGAAGCCGGTGCCGCGCGAGGCCGTGAGCGCGGCGCCGATCATGCGGCAGCCCTGGAAGGAGGCGTCGGTGAGCAGGGCGCCGCCGAACTGGGCCGAGGACAGGTCGACGTCGGTGAACGTCGCGTCGATCAGGTCGGCGTCGTTGAACCTCGGGCGCATGCCGCCGCCGCCCGCGAAGACCGCGCCGTCGAGGTCGGCCTTGCGCAGGTCGGCGCCGTCGAGCACGCAGGACTCGAAGCGGGCGCCGGCCAGCGCGGCTCCGGACAGGTCGGCCTCGGTCAGGTCGCAGCCGCGGAAGACGTGCGGCCCGTCGTCATGGAGGGCGGGGCGGCTGTGGGAGAGGTCTTCGCCGTCGAGGATCACGGTGTCACAGCGTACCGGTGAGCACCTCCGCCGCCGCCTGGCCGCAGACCCGCGCCGACCCGTACGTGGCGATGTGCACGGCGCCGAGGTCGGAGCGGGCGGGCAGGCCCATCTCCACGACGACGGCGTCCGGCCGGGCGCTGAGCAGGTGCCGCAGCGCCTCGCCCTGCCAGGCGTAGCGGTGCGCGTCGCGGACCACGATCACCAGCGGGCGCTGCGCCGCCTCGCCGATCAGCCGCTCCAGCCTGGCCCCGGTGGTGTCCCCGGCCGCCAGCCGGGTGACGGCGGTGCCGGGCAGCAGCCGTCCCAGCGGCTCGCCGACGCCCCACGGGGTGCCCTTGTCAATGGCCAGGTTCATCTCGGGCGTCAGCTCGACCACGTGCGCCGCCCCGGTGAGCGGCAGCACGGGGGCCGTGGACCTGCGGGTGACGCGGACGGCCCGGCGGGCCGCGGAGAGCCCGAGGTAGCCGTCCTCCGGTACGGGGCTGCCCGAGGAGGTGGTCCAGGCGGCCAGCTCGCGGACCCTGCGTGCGGCGTCGGCCAGTCGCTCCTCGGGCAGCAGTCCTTCGGTCACGGCGGCGGCGATGGCGTCGCGGACCTCGACGGCGGTGGCCTCGTCGGCCCGCTCGCCGCCCACGCAGATCGCGTCGGCCCCCGCGGCTATGGCGCGGGCGGAGGCGCCCCCGATCCCGTACGCCCCCGACACCGCGGCCATTTCTATGCCGTCCGTGATGATCATTCCCTGGAAGCCCAGCTCCTCGCGCAGCAGGCCCGTGAGGACCTTGGGGCTGAGCGTGGCGGGCAGCTCGGCGTCGTAGGAGGGCACGAGCAGGTGGCCGGTCATGATCGACCTGACCCCCTCCTTGATCGCTTCCCGGAACGGGAAGAGCGCCTCCTCGATGCCGGCGTCGGCCACCACGGGCACGCCGTGGTGGGAGTCGACGGTGGTGTCCCCGTGGCCGGGGAAGTGCTTGGCGCAGGCGGCCACCCCGGCCGACTGCAGGCCGCGGACGAACGCCCTGGTGTGCCGGGCGACGAGCGCCGGGTCGGCCCCGAAGGAGCGCAGGCCGATGACCGGGTTGTCGGGGTTGGAGTTGACGTCGGCGGAAGGGGCGAAGTCGATCGTGATGCCCGCGGCCGCCAGTTCGCCGCCCATGTCCCTGGCCAGGGCCTCGGTGAGGCCGATGTCGTCCACGACGCCGAGCGCGTACCCGCCGGGACGGCTGCTGCCGGTGCTCACCTCCAGCCGGGTGACCTCGCCGGACTCCTCGTCGGTGCCGACGAGCACCGCGGGGTTCTCCGCGCGCAGCGCGGCGGTGAGCCGGGCGACCTGCGCGGGGTCGGCGATGTTGCGGGAGAACAGCACCACACCGGCCAGTCCCTCGCCGAGTCGTCGGCGGATCCAGTCCGGAGGCATCTGTCCCGCGAAACCAGGGAGGAGGACGGCGTCGGCGAGGCGAAGAAGGTCACCGCTGAGGGGCATGACCCGAAATCTAATAGGAAAGTTTCCTATTTGCTAGAGGCATTTTCTGATGTCAGCCCGGTTCCTTCCGTGTCTTATTCAACCATTGCCGGAAATGCTCACTTCAGTTGGCGCGGCGCGCCTTTCAGCCGAGGCGTTCGATGACGGTGACGTTCGCCTGTCCGCCGCCTTCGCACATGGTCTGCAGGCCGTACCGGCCGCCGGTGCGCTCCAGTTCGTGCAGCAGCTTCACGGTCAGGACCGCGCCGGTCGCGCCGAGCGGATGGCCGAGTGCGATGGCGCCGCCGTTGGGGTTCACCCGGGCCGGGTCGGCGCCGGTCTCCTTGAGCCAGGCCAGCACGACGGAGGCGAACGCCTCGTTGATCTCGATCGCGTCGAAGTCGTCGACGGCCAGGCCGGTCCGGCCCAGGGCGTGGGCCGTGGCGGGGATGGGCGCGGAGAGCATCATGATCGGGTCCGCGCCGCGCGCCGAGAGGTGGTGCACGCGGGCGCGCGGGGTCAGCCCGTGGTCGCGTACGGCCCGGGGCGAGGCGACCAGCAGCGCCGCCGCGCCGTCGGAGATCTGGGACGCCAGCGCCGCCGTGAGCCGCCCCCCTTCGGCCAGCGGCCTGAGCGCGGCCATCTTCTCCGGCGTGGTGTCCCTGCGGGGAGCCTCGTCGTCGGCGACGCCCTCCCAGGGGACGATCTCGCGCCGGAAGCGCCCCTCGTCCACGGCCCGCAGCGCGCGGCGGTGGGACTCGTAGGCGTAGCGCTCCATGTCCTCGCGCGACAGGTCCCAGGCCACCGCCATCTGCTCGGCCCCGGCGAACTGGGAGACCTCCGCCGTGCCGTAGCGGGCGGCCCAGCCCTTGGACCCGGCGAACGGGGTCTCGTGCCCGAGCGGCCGGCCCGCCAGCATGGCCGAGGAGATCGGGATCATGCTCATGTTCTGCACGCCGCCCGCCACCACCAGGTCGCTGGTGCCCGACAGCACGGCCTGGGCGGCGAAGTGCAGGGCCTGCTGCGAGGAGCCGCACTGGCGGTCGACGGTGACGCCCGGCACCTCCTCGGGCAGCCCGGCGGCCAGCCAGCAGGTACGCGCGACGTCCCCGGCCTGCGGCCCGATCGTGTCCACGCAGCCGAAGATCACGTCCTCGACGGCGGCGGGATCGGCGTCCGCGCGGTCCATCAGCTCGCGCAGCACGTGCGCGCCGAGGTCGGCCGGGTGGGCCGCGGCCAGCCCGCCGTTCCTGCGCCCGACGGGGGTACGGACGGCGGCGACGATGTAAGCTTCGTTCATCTCCGCATCCTAACAAGCGCTTGGTAAGCAAGATAATGCCCTACGAGCTGGGCCTGACGTGTGAACAAGCGATTGTCTGAGGGCTCATAATGGGAAACGTGACCACGCGAAAGAACTCCGGCACCACCACGTCACCGGCGAAGCGCCAGCGTGCCTCCTCCACCGGGGCGGCCTCAGAGCGGCGCGACCACCTCGTCAAACTCGCCGCGGAGCTCTTCGCGCGCAAGGGCTTCCAGGCCACGACCGTACGCGAGATCGCCGACGAGGCGGGCATCCTGTCCGGCAGCCTCTACCACCACTTCGACTCCAAGGAGACGATCGTCGACGAGGTGCTGTCCACCTTCCTCGACGACCTCATCGCCCGCTACCGCGCCGCCGTCGACAACAACTCCGACGCCCGCACGGTCCTGTCGGAGATGGTCCGCATCGGCTTCGGCACGCTGGAGCCCCACCGCGCCGCGATCACCGTCATGCAGAACGACTGGAACTACCTGCGCCAGTTCGAGCGCTTCAACTACCTGGTCAAGGCCGAGGACGAGGTCGAGCAGATCTGGGTGACCCAGATCAAGGCCGGTCAGGCGGCCGGGCTGTTCAGGGCCGACGTCGACCCCAAGCTGACCTACCGGATGATCCGCGACACCATCTGGGTGGCCGTGCGCTGGTTCCGTCCCGGCGGCAGGCTCAACACCACCGCGCTGGCCGAGCACTACATCACCGTGCTGTTCGACGGGCTCGCCACCGGCGAGCGCACGACCCAGCGTCAGGGATGAGCCTCGGCAAGGCGGTGCGGCTGGCCCTTGAGGAGGTCGCCGAGCCGGACAAGGCCGAGCCGATGCGCGCGTACATGAAGTCGGAGATGCCCTTCCTCGGCGTGCAGGCGACGCCGAGGCGGGCGGCGCTCAGGCGGGTGTTCGCCGGCCACCGCATCGACTCCGCGCCCGAGTGGCGGCGCGCGGTGCTCTCGCTGTGGCGGGAGGCCGAATACCGCGAGGAGCGTTACGCCGCCGTCGAGCTGACCGGCCACCATTACTACCGCGACTTCCAGACCCTCTACACCGTGCCGATGTACGAGGAGATGATCGTCACCGGCGCCTGGTGGGACCTGGTCGACGAGCTGGCCACCCACCGCGTCGGCGGCCTGCTGGCCGCCTACCCCGACACCATGCGCCGGCTCATGCTGGAGTGGGCGGCCGACGCCGACCTGTGGAAGCGCCGCACCGCGATCCTGTGCCAGAACCGCTTCAGGTCCCGCACCGACACGGCCCTGTTGTACGCCTGCATCGAGCCCAGCCTGTCCGACACCGACTTCTTCGCCCGCAAGGCCATCGGCTGGTCCTTACGCGAGTACGCCAAGACCAACCCCGACGAAGTCATCCGGTACGTCCGCGCCAAGGGCATCTCCGGCCTGAGCCGCCGCGAGGCCCTGAAGAACCTGCCCGTCAGCTAGCCCCTCCCTTTCCGGCCTCACCCGGCCTCACCGGGTCCAGAGCGCGTCCTGCACCGCCTGCACCAGCGCCATCAGCTCCGGCGTCACCCGCTCCCGCGCCCAGGCCAGCGCGTAGGTGATGCGCAGCTCCCCCGCCTCCAGCGGCACGAACCGCACGTCGTCCCGCCTGACGGATCTGACCAGGAGCTGCGGGATCGGCAGCAGCCCCGCCCCGGCGGCCACCAGATCGAGCGCGGCGGCGAAGTCGTCGTCGGCCACCATCCGCGAACGCCCCGGCAGCCCCGCCCACGGCCGGCTCCCGGGCGTCAGCAGCACCTGCCCGCCCAGGTCGTCCGGCGTGACCCTGCCGTGCCCGGCCAGCCGGTGCCCGAGCGGGACGGCCAGATGGTCGACGGTCACGTGGAAGCGGGCCGCCGTGACGAACTGCGCGGGCGCCGGCGTGGCCAGGATCGCGGCCGAGACCTCCCCGCTGCCCAGTGCCCGGGCCGCGGCGCCCCGTCCGGCCGCGACGAGCTCCACGCCGATCGCCGGGGCGCGCCCGGCCAGCCGCCTGGCGATGCGCGCGGCGAGCGTGCCCACCATCGGTGGATAAGCCAGGTGAATGGTCGGACGGGCCAGTCTGGCGGCCTCGGCGGTGAACGTCTGAGCCGATTCGAGCACCTGCCTGGCGTACGGCAGCAGCCCCTTCCCCTCGGCCGTCAGCCGCACCTCGCGGGCGCTGCGCTCGAAGAGCCTGACCCCGGCGGCGCGTTCGAGCCGGTTGATGGCCTGGCTGACGGCGGGCTGCGACATGCCCAGGTCGGCGGCGGCGGCCGAGAACCCTAGCCGCTCGGCGACCAGGAGGAAGCAGTGGATCTCCTTGAGCATAAGCAGCACTTATCGATGATGCACCACCTCCGCTCCGCCGGACACGATTCCCGCATCTGACCGACGTGATCGAGGAGCTGAGATGTCGCCATTCCCCACGTCCACGGTGCTCGGGTATCCGAGGATCGGGCCGCGACGGGAGCTGAAGCGGGCCCTGGAGTCGTACTGGGACGGGCGGTCCGGCCGGGCGGAGCTGGAGCGGACGGGCGCGGAGATCAGGGAGCGGACCTGGCGCCGGCTGGCCGAGCTGGGCCTTGCGGGCCTGCCGTCCAACACCTTCTCCCTGTACGACCACGTGCTGGACACCGCGGTCCTGCTGGGCGCGGTGCCCGAGCGCTACCGCGCGGCCGAGGACCCCTACTTCGCGATGGCGAGGGGCACCGAGGGCCTGGCGCCGCTGCGGATGACGAAGTGGTTCGACACCAACTACCACTACATCGTGCCGGAGATCGGCCCGGAGACCGTCTTCAAGCTGGACGCCGCCAAGCCGCTCGCCGAGGTGCGCGAGGCCCGCGCGCTCGGCTACGAGACGCGGCCCGTCGTGGTCGGGCCGGTGACGTTCCTGCTGCTGGCCGGGGCGCCCGAGCGGCTGGAGGACGTGCTCGGCTGCTACGAGGAGCTGCTCGCGGCGCTGGCCGCCGAGGGCGTCGAGTGGGTGCAGCTCGACGAGCCGGCGCTGGTCGGCGACCGCACGCCCGAGGAACTGGCGGCCGTGCGGCTGGCCTACGACCGGCTGGGGTCGGCGGCCGTCCGTCCGGGGCTGTTCGTGGCCTCCTACTTCGGTGACCTCGGGCCCGCGCTGCCGGTGCTGGCCGGCACGCCCGTCGAGGCGATCGGCGTGGACCTGGTGCGCGGCGGCGCCGTGCCCGACCTGCCGGGCAAGACCGTGGTCGCGGGTGTGGTGTCGGGCCGCGACGTGTGGCGCACCTCGCCGGAACGCGCCTTGGCCGCCCTCGGCGGCGTGCGCGCGGACCGGGTGACGGTGAGCACGTCGTGCTCGCTGCTGCACGTGCCCTACGACGTGGACGCCGAGCCCGACCTCGATCCGGCGCTGCGGGAACGGCTGGCGTTCGCCGAGCAGAAGGTGGCCGAGGTGGTGGCGCTGGCCCGGTCGGACTTCCGGGGGCCGGTCCCGGCCGGGCCCTCGGTGCCGCTGACCGCGCCGGCCGCGCCGGAGGAGCGGGCTCCGTACGCGGTACGGGCCGCCGCCCAGGACGCCCACCTGCGCCTGCCCGTGCTGCCGATCACCACCATCGGCTCGTTCCCCCAGACCGGCGAGCTGCGCGCGGCGCGGGCGGCCGTGGTGGCCGGCACGCTGTCGGAGGAGGACTACGAGCGGCGCGTCGAGGCCGAGATCGAGCACGTCGTCAGGGTGCAGGAACGCCTCGGCCTGGACGTGCTCGTGCACGGCGAGCCTGAGCGCAACGACATGGTGCAGTACTTCGCCGAGCACCTGGACGGGTTCGCGGTCACCAGGAACGGCTGGGTCCAGTCGTACGGGTCGCGTTGCACCCGGCCGCCGATCCTGCACGGCGACGTCGGCCGTCCCGCGCCCATCACCGTGCGCTGGGCCTCCTACGCGCAGTCGCTCACCGCCAAGCCGGTCAAGGGCATGCTCACCGGGCCGGTGACGATCGTGGCCTGGTCGTTCGTCCGCGACGACCTGCCGCTGCGGGACGTGGTGTTCCAGGTGGCCGACGCGGTACGCGAGGAGGTGCGCGACCTGGAGGCGGCCGGAGTGTCGATCATCCAGGTGGACGAGCCCGCCCTGCGCGAGCTGCTGCCGCTGCGGCGGGCCGCGCAGGCCGACTACCTGGAGTGGGCGGTGGCGGCCTACCGGCGGGCCACCTCGGGCGCGGCCGACCGCACCCAGATCCACACCCACCTGTGCTATTCGGACGCCGACCAGATCCTGGCCGCCATCGACGGCCTGGACGCCGACGTCACCACGATCGAGTCGGCCCGCTCGGGGGCGCGCATCCTGGGCGCGGTGCGCGCGTTCGGCCGCGGCCTCGGCCCCGGCGTGTACGACATCCACTCCCCGCGCGTGCCCGGCGCGGACGAGGTCGAGGACCTGCTGCGCAGGACGCTGGCGGCGCTGCCGGCCGAGCGGGTCTGGGTCAACCCCGACTGCGGGCTGAAGACGCGCACGTACGAGCAGGTGGAAGCCTCGCTGGCGCACGTCGTCGAGGCCACCCGGCGGCTGCGGACCGAGCTTCAGCCGTAGAGCGCGGTGAACTCCTCGACCGTCATCCCGAACAGGATCCCGTCGTCGTAGCGCCCGGCGGCGAAGCGGCTCCTGCGCCGGCGGCCTTCCTCGACGAAGCCGAGCCGCCGGTGCAGGGCCAGCGACGGGTCGTTGGAGCTGTAGACCCACGCCTCGGCCTTCTGGAAGCGGCGCTCGGCGAACATGTAGCGCAGCAGCAGCACGATCGCCTCGCTGGCGTAGCCCTTGCGGTGGTGGGGCGTGCCGATGGAGATGCCGTAGCAGAACGTGCCGTGCACACGCTCGACCTCGTGCGTGTTGAGCATGCCGACCGGCCGGCCGTCGCCGGCGTCGGCGATCACCAGGCGCAGCTCGTCCATGTCGGACTCCTGCTCGGCCAGCTCCCTGGCCCACTTCTGCGCCTGGGCGGCCGAGCGGGGCGGAGGCACCCGCCAGCCGTTCCTGGCCGCGTCGGTGTCCTCGTCGAAGGCGAGGAACGCCGCCCAGTCCTCCGGTTCGATGGCCCTCAGGCGCACCCGCTCGCCGACCCACGCAGACGTCATGAAGGGGAGCAAACCAGAGCACGCCCCCGCGCGCGAACCCTTTTCCGGCCCTCACCCGCGCCCGTACGTGTCCTCGGCCCGCCAGAAGTACCAGAGCCCGGAGATCAGTCCGGCGACCGCCCAGAACGCGCAGCTCAGCCAGACGAGCGGGCGAGGGCTGTACGCGTGGATCAGGATGTCGCGCATGAACTCAATGGTGGAGGGCGGCGGGGTTGAGGTACATGACGTCGGCCACCCACTGCGGCCGCCCGACCCCGCCGACCGGCCTGCCGGTGACCGGGTCCGGATAACCCACGATCTTGTACTGGATCGAGTAGAAGACCCCGGAGGCGTACAGCCAGGTCCGCAGGACGAACGGCAGGAGCTGGTTCACGTCGCGCAGCGCGGCCCCCACCGGCCGACTGCCGCAGTTCCTGAAGGGTGTAGGCCAGGGGCAGCGCGGCGCGGGGGAAGTGCAGGGCGCGGATGAGCGAGAGGTTCCCCGAGACGGACCTGGCCCCCGCCGAGGCCGACCGCCGGCTGTAGGTGAAGGCGAACATCCCCGTGACGAGGAACGCCGCGTAGTTCTCGACGTGCTCCTGTCCGCCGAGGACGAGGCCGAACATGACCCATTAGATGCCGGCGTTCCCATAATCGGCGCAGGTAGACGTGCATGTCCGGGCGGGCCGTGGCTCGCCGCGGCCCGTGACGGGTCGCGAGGGCGGCGAGTGATTCCTGTTCGGGTGCGGATGACATGGGAGTCCCCTCACGGCCTGCTGCGTCGCGGAATGCCCAGGAGTCTAGGCTCCGGCGTGGCGGGGCGGGCGCTCTCGCGCGCCTCCGGCAGGGACGCCCTGCGAGCCTGCGAGGGGCGCGGTTCCGCGTGGGCGCCGACGTCGGGTCAGACGGCTCGTCCGTCCAGGAAATCGACGACGCGGGTGTTGAGGTCGGCGGGCTCGTGCCACGGCATCGCGTGATGGGACAGGTGCGGCAGCACCGCGGTCCGCGCGCCCGGCAGCAGGCGGGCGGCGGCCGACGCGACGCGGTGCGGGGAGTGCGCCCTGCCGCGTCCGGCGACGAGCACGAGGGCCGGCGTGGTGAGCGCGCGCAGCGATCCGGGCTCGGGCCGCTTCCCGGTGACGATCTTGGTGTCCGGGAACTCCGCGGCCAGGCCGTAGAGCCGCAGCCAGGCGGGGTCGGCGGGCGCGCCGCCGGTCTCCCACTCCAGGAAGGCCCGCGCGCGCGAGGCCGTCGGCCGCAGCAGGGTGGGCAGCGCGCGGGCCAGGTATTCGGCCCGGAACCCGCCGAAGCACTGCGTCGGGTCGAGGAGGACGAGCCGCCGGACCCGCCGGGGCGCGTGGAGTGCGTACGTCAGGGCGATCCACCCGCCGTAGGAGTGTCCGCACACCGCGGCGCTGTCGATCCCGAGGCCGTCGAGCACGCCGTCCAGCCAGCCGAGCAGGTCCTGGACGTTGCGCGGGGGTCGTTCGCCCCGGACGCTGCGTCCCGGCTCGCCGATGCGGTCGACGGCGTAGACGCGATGGCGGCGGGCGAACTCGGCGACGTTGGCGAACCACATCGCCGCCGTGGTGCCGCCGCCGTGCAACAGGACCAGCGGCGGGCCGTCCGCGGGGCCGCACGCGTTCACCCGGGTCGTGCCGTACGCCGAGGGCAGGTCGATCGGCTCGACCGGAACCGGCCAGCGTTCGAGGACGGCGTCGTACGCGAAGAGGAAGTCGGACATGCCGTACCTCACTGAATAGCTTGCTCAACAACAATCTCGTTGGGCGAGATAATGCCATACTGGTGGCATGACGTCGCCGCTGGAGGATGCCGGGAACGTGGACGATCAGGACGCCGGGATGCGGCTGGTCCACCTGCTGCGCGCCGTCACCGTGGAACTCGACCGCATGGGCGAGCGGTTCGCCGCCGCGCACGCCCTGCACCCGACCGACGTCCGCGCCCTCATCTGCCTCCTCGACGCCGCCCGCACCGGTACCCCCGCCACCCCCGGAACGCTGGGCACGCACCTCGGCCTCAACTCCGCGGGCACCACGGCGGTGATCGACCGCCTGGAGAGGCTCGGTCACGTCCGCCGGGAACGCGACACCCGGGACCGGCGGCGGGTGCTGCTGAAGGTCGACGAGAGCGCCGTCACGCTCGGCTGGAGCTTCTTCGGCCCGCTCATCCAGGAGATCGTCGCCCTCATGGACCGGTACGACACCACGGAACAGGCCACCATCGAACGCTTCCTCAGCGACGTCCACAAGGCCGTCACCCAGGGTTAGGCCGGCGGCGCGGCGTCGCGATCAGAATGCGCTTCGGCGCCGTCATCGACGAGGTGCCGCTTGCCCGGTCGGCCTCACCTCCGGCGAGCCGGAGCTCGACGGGACGGCCTTCCCGCCAGGACAAGGGTGTCCCAGGCTCAGGACGCTCATGTCTCGTAGGCTGGATGGCATGAGCGTGATGCGCGAGAACTTCATCACCTGGTGGACCGGCTGCCCGAAGAGAAGGTCGCGCCTCTGCTCCGTCTGGTCCGGGATCAGCTCGACGATCAGCAGGCGGTGCGGGACTTGCCGTTCATCGGGATGCTCGAGGCAGAGCCTGATTTCGCGGAACGCGCCGAGGAGATCCTGCGGGCGGAGGTATGAGCAGGTTGGTCGCCGCCTATGCGAACCTGCCTCTGGGCGCGGTCGACGCCTCCGTCATAGCGATCCATTCGCTGCTCCTCCTGCCAGAAAGACTCTGAGAACGACTGCTTCGGGGGCGGCGGGACAGTCATGGCATGCCCGGCCGGCCTCCGTCTGATCAGTTGCTCGTCGTGGGTGAGCGCGACTCGTGGAGCCTGCTCTCGGCCTGGAGGTTCCCGGCCAGTTCCGCCAGGGTCGCCCCGCAGCGGACGTTCGAGAGCCCGCTGTCCCTGGACACGAGGGGGACGCGGAACGCGACCCAGCCGCCGGTCACGTCGATGATCCGCCACCCGGGAAACCTGCCGAGAACTTCCTGCAAGGTCAGGCTCATGCCCACGCTCCCACGGTGAGCGCGGCGCTCTGATGCGACCTGCGCAGTTCCGCGCAGCGGAGAGCGACTCGCCGTGCCGCTCTTTCCGGCCCCGGAAGTGGGTGCCTCGACTCCTGCTGTGGGTTCATCCACCTGCCTCCAGTGATGCCGGTCCCGGTACGCCAAGTGAAGCCAGATGGAGGGGACCTTTGAACCTCGCCGCAGCCCGTTGCCTGGACGTGTCACGGCACACGGAAACGTCCCAGGACGGCCTTGAAACGTCCCGGACGTTCGCGTCCACTGGATGCGTGAACGAGCGCCTACGCACAGCGATGCTCCGTCATGGTGTGGCCCGGGAGGACCTGGCCGAGACCTGCGGCGTCGAGCCCAAGACAGTCGAACACTGGATCAACACCGGCCGTGTTCCGCACCGGAGGCACAGGTGGGCGGCGGCGAAGCTGCTGACCGCCGACGAGACGTACCTGTGGCCCGACGTGCTGGAGAGCAGCGGGGCTCGCCGCGGCAGGGCGAACCGGTCCGAACTCGTGGAGGTCTTTCCCGACCGTGCCAGCGTGCCTCGTGAGCTGTGGCTTCGACTCCTCACCGACGCTCAGGAGCGGGTGGACGTTCTCGTCTTCTCAGGAACCTTCTACGCTCAGACACAACCCAGGATCGCCCGTTTGCTCACCGGGATCGCACAGCGCGGTGTCGCGATCAGGTTGTGCTTCGGCGACCCCGACGCGCAGTCGGTGGAGACGCGAGATCGCGAGGGAGGGCTGGGCGGAACGCTGCCCGCCAAGATCCGCTCATCCTTGACCTACTACCGGACGCTGCCGGACCTGGATGGCTGCGAGATTCGTCTGCACGCGACCACTCTGTACGCCTCGCTGTTCCGCTACGACGACGACATCCTGGTCAACCCGCACGCGTACGGCGAACAAGCCTCCGCCAACCCGAACTTCCACTTCCACCGCCTCGACGGGGGGACGATGGCCGAGCACTACATGTCATCCTTCGAGCGAGTCTGGGCCGGAGCCGTTCCGTGGTCCGGCGCGGAAGTCTGAGGAGGCATTCCCCATGGGACGAGTCGAGTACTGGAACGACCCGGACGCCCCCAAGGCCAACAGCCTGGTGCCGGCCTGCGGAACGGTGACCGTGGACGACGCCGGCCGCATCCTCATGCAGCGCCGGCGCGACACCGGTCAGTGGGCGTTGCCGATGGGCAAGATGGAGATCGGCGAGACCCCTTCACAGTGCGCCGTACGGGAGACGGAGGAGGAGACCGGCGTCCGCGTCGAGCCCACCGGCCTCCTCGGCGTCTACTCCGACCCGGGCCACATCGTGGCCTACACCGACGGCGAGGTCCGCCAGGAGTACGAGGTGATGCTGATCGCCCGCCCGGTCGGCGGCCGTCCGGAGGCCAACGACGAGGCGAGCGACGTGCGCTGGGTCGAGCCGGGCGAACTGCACACGCTCGACATCCATCCGACCCAGTGGCGACAGCTCAACGACTATCTGGAGCAGAGGCATCCTCACATCGATTGACCTGGATTCCGTTGTCGTCGATGTCTCGTGGGACCGGAACGACCTTCGCGCCCGTCCCAGGCGACACCATGCCGACGGTGATAGGGCTCAGAGGCAACCCGGTGGCCGGCCGTGAGCGGGCCGGACCATGGCGCCGCCAGGCGCGGGGGTTGCGCCGCCAGGCGCCTCAGGAAGAACCGCCTGAGCTCCCGAGGCGCGAAGCGCCCATCGGCGAGGACCATCGACCCAAAGGCGACGTCCCCCTACTTGAGGGCTCCAGAGGTCAGGCCGGACTGGATCTGGCGCTGGAACACCGTGTAGACGACCAGCATCGGCAGGATCGCCAACGTCAGGGCGGCGAACAGCGCCGACCAGTCCTGGTCGTACCCCGCCGACGTGGAGATGTCGGCGATCCCCTGCGTGAGCACCCATTTGTCCCGGTCCTGGAGCAGCACCAGTGGAAGCTGGTACTGGTTCCACTGCCCGAGCACGTTGAAGATCGTGATGCTGATGATGCCCGGCCGCGCCATCGGCAACATGATCTGGAAGAACACGCGGGTGTGCGAGGCGCCGTCCACCATGGCCGCCTCCCCCACCGCCGTGGGCAGCGTACGGAAGAACGCGGTCAGGAAGAACACCGTGAACGGCATCGAGTACGCGATGTAGACCAGCACCAGCCCCGCGTGCGTGTTCAACCCGATGTACGGCCCCACCAGCGGCACCGCCCCCATGTTCTGCACGACGAAGAACAGCGGCGTCAGCTTCAGGTACACCGGGAAGGCCAGCCCGGACACGAACAGGAGGTAGATCGGCCGGTTGGCGCGGAAGGGGTACCGGGCCAGCACGTACGCGGCCATCGAGCCGAGCAGCATCGTCCCGGCCACGCTGAAGGTGACGACGATGACGCTGTTGAGCATGTACTGCCCGATGTGTGCCTGTTCCCAGGCGCGGGCGAAGTTGTCCCAGTTGAGCTTGGCCGGCAGCCCCCATGCCTCGCCGAAGATCTCGTCCTCGCTCTTCACCGAGGCCAGGAAGGTCCACAGGATCGGCACCACGACGAGCACCGTCCACACCAGGAGCGCGACGTGGGAGAGCACGGCCATCGGCCCGAGCCGTCGCCGGCGCTCCTGACGGGCCAGTTTGCGGGAGTTCGCCACCGTCCACGTGGTCGTCGTTGTCATCTAGTACTCGATTCGTTCGCGGCGTGACAGGCGCAGCGAGAGGATGGCGAAGCCGACGGTGAAGAAGAACATCATGATGCCGAGGGCCGAGGCGTAGCCGAAGCGGAAGTACTGGAAGGCGTTGCGGTAGATCTCGGCGGCCATGACGGTGGTCGACCAGTCGGGGCCGCCGTGCTGGTCGGTCATCACCCACACGATCGCGAACGCGTCGAGCGCCAGGATGCCGAGGTAGACCCAGGCCACCTGGATCGTGTCCCAGAGCAGCGGCAGCGTGATGCGGAAGAACAGGCTGAACCGGCCCGCGCCGTCGATCTGCGCCGCCTCGAACATGTCGCGCGGGATGGAGGCCAGCCCGGCCGAGAACAGCACGACGTAGAAGCCGACCGCCTGCCAGACCAGCACGCCGAGCACCGACCAGAAGGCCACGCCGGGGTCGGACAGGAACCCGACCGGCTTGGCGCCGAGCGCGATCAGCGGCCCGTTCAGCATGCCGCTGCCGTCGGGCCGGAACACCTGCTGGAACAGCACCCCCACCACGGCCACGGCCAGGACCTGCGGGAAGAAGAACACCACGCGGTAGAACTTCGAGCCCGCGATGCCCGAGGAGCCCTTGCGCCCGCCCACGTTGAGCAGGAAGGCGAAGAACAGCGCGATGACGATCGTGAGCAGCGGCAGCAGCACGAGCAGCATGGCGTTGTGGCTGACGGCCTTCCAGAAGACGCCGTCCTTGAACAGCCGGACGAAGTTGTCCAGCCCGATGAAGTTCGGTGTGGCCGTGACGCCGCGCCAGTCGGTCATCGCGATGCGGAACGCCTGGAGCAGCGGCGAGATGACGTAGACGAGGTAGAGGATCACCGGGGCTGCCAGGAACGCGGTGATGAACAGCCCGCGGCGATACCTGTTGAACAACATCAACGCTTGAACTTCTTGATCGAGGAGTCGTTCTTGATCTCGTCGGCCTTCTTCTGCATGCGCTCCAGGTACTTCTCCGCCGTCAGACCGCCGGACATCAGCTCGCCGGTGGCGGCGATGCCCTCGTCCTTGAGCTGGCCGTACCAGGTGTTCCAGCGGTAGTAGACGGTGTTGGCGCCCGCGTCGGCGACGGCCTTGGAGGCGCTGGTGACGCCGGGCGAGATCGTACGGCCCTCGGTCGCACCCTTGACCGCGGTCACCGTCTTGACCATCTCGCTGAAGTCGCCGGCCGCCTTCTTCGACAACATGCCGCGCAGGTACTCGATGCCCGCCTGCGGGTTGGCGCTCCTGGCCGAGACCATGAAGTTCTCGCCGGGCTGGGTGTGCAGGGTGCCGTACGGCATCTTGTCGGAGCCGGTGACGTCGGGGATCGGGAACATGCCGTACTCGAAGTCGGGCGGGGTGGTGCTCTTCTGCTCGTTCTCCAGCCACGACCCGGATGGCAGCATGGCCACCTTGTACTTGTTCTGGGCCGTCTGGGTCTGCACGTGGTCGAGGCCGGTCGTGCCCTCCATGAGGTACTTGGCGCCCACCTCGGCCCAGGCCGTGGCGGCGGTCTTCATGGCCTCGGTGGTCCAGGCGCCGTCCTCCAGGTTGTCGATGTTGACCAGCACCTCGTTGCCGCCGATCTTGGCGGCCATGGTCAGCAGCGGCTCGTACAGGTACTGGGGGAACTTGCCGGCGTACGTGAAGGGCGCCATCTTGCCGGACTTCTTGATCGTCTCGCAGAGCTTGACGAACTCGTCCCAGGTCTTGGGGATCTCCCAGCCGTTGTCCCTGAACACCTTCTGTGAGTACCAGATGCCGTGGATGTAGTTCACGTAACCCAGCACGCTGAACTTGCCGTCGTAGGTGCCGATGTCGATGAACGACTGGTCGATGGTGTCCCTGACCTTGACGGCGGGGTCGTCCCAGCTCGGCGCGTCGAGGAGGGCGGTGAGGTCCTGGAGCTGGCCGTCCTGGGACAGGGCGCCGAAGTCCATGAAGTTGGCGCCGGAGTTGTCGATCACCTCCGGCGGGTTGCCGCCGGCGAACCGCGGCTGGAGGACCTTGGTGATCTCCTTGGTCGCGTTGTGCTTGATCTCGCTCTTCGGGTACTTCGCCGTGAACAGCGGCTCGTGGATGTTCTTGGCGTAGTCCTGGCCGAAGCCGCCGTCGAAGATCCACACCTCCAGCGGCTTGCCGTCCGCGACGCCGAACGGGTTGGCCGCGCTGGTCGCCACCGGCGCGGACGAGGTGGTGGCCGTGGGCTTGGCGGCCGGGGTGGCACAGGCGGCCAACGCCCCCGCGACGGGGACGAGGGCCGCGCCGCGCAGGAGTTGACGACGACTGATATGGGGGGTGTCAGACATTGATGGCTCCTAGATGTTCATGATCCTCGTCGTATTCGCCCTGCGTATCGGCTCTCCAGGGCCTTGTTGTGCTCGTCGCCGCCGGTCACGTTGACCGACAGGTAGACGGGGGGCCGCTCGCCCAGGGCGACGAGCTCCTCCACCGCCTCGGTGACCACCATCTGCGCCAGCAGCGCCGAGGTGATCGTGGAGACCGCGCCGTACGTGCCGCCGTCCGGCAGGTCGAGGACGGCGTCCCCGTACGGGGAGCCGTTGTCGAGCACGACGTCGGCCAGGTCCATGAGCTTGCCGCCCGAGGGATGGCGCGAGGTCATGCGCGTGCTGTGCGCGACCGAGGTGATCGCGACGAGCGGGTGGCCGCGCTCCTTGACCAGCGTGGCCAGCTCCACGACCGTGCCGTTCACCCCGGAGCTGGAGACCAGGACGAACACGTCCTGCGGCTCGACGGGGGCCAGGTCGTAGATCTCGTGGGCGACGGCCGGGTCGCGTTCCAGCTCCGGGGTGAGCACGCTCGGCGGCCGGCCGCCGTACAGGACGAGGTCACGCGGGGAGAGGCGGTTGCTGGGCACCAGGCCGCCGGCCCGTCCGGCGATCTCCATGGCGATGGCCTCGGAGTGCCCCGACCCGAACGCGTTGACCACCCCGCCGGCGCGCAGCGCGGCGACGATCAGGGCGGCGGCCCGGCGCACCGGCTCCGCCTGGCTCTCGGCGACCTGTCCGGCGAGGGCGAGGGCCGTGGACGCGTACCGCATGTCAGCCTCTCTCCACGCGGTGGCTCTCCACCGCGCTGATCGTGAGCTCGAACGCCTCGTTGGTGCGCTCGTACGTGCGCTGCGCGACCGCCACGTAGACGGCGTCCAGCACGAAGAGCTGCGAGTGCACGGCCGCCAGCCCGCCCAGCCGGAACGTGGTCTCCCTGCTGGCCGTCGTCAGCACCAGACCGGCCAGCTCGGCCAGCGGCGAGCGGGCGAAGGAAGTGACGGCGACCGTGGTCGCACCGTGGCTGCCCGCCTCGGCCAGCGCCTCCATGACCTCGCGGGTGCGGCCCCGGTGGCTGATGCCGATGGCGACGTCGTCCGCGCCGAGCAGCGCCGCCTCCGACAGCGCCACGTGCGCGTCGCCGGCGCTCCAGCACGGGATGCCGATGCGGCGCAGCCTGCCTTCGAGCATGGTGGCGACGTTCCCGCTGGTGGAGACGCCGATCAGCAGCACCCGGCGGGCCCTGACGACGGCGTCGGCGACCTGGGCCACCACGGCGAGGTCGAGTTGGGCGGCGGTGTCCTGGATGAGCCTGGCGTCGGCGGCGGCCATCACCTCGATGGCCGAGTCGAGCGGGTCGTCGGGGCCGATCTCGTGCCCGACGCCCGCGCCCCAGCCGGCCTGCGCGGCCCGGCCGGTCTCCGTGGCGAGGGCGACCCGCAGCTCGGCGTAGCCGGAGAAGCCGAACGCCCGGCAGAACCTGGTCACGGTGGCGGGCGAGCTGCCCGCCCGCTCGGCCAGCGCGATGATGGTCGACCGCGCGGCCTCGGCGGGGTCGCCGAGTATCACCTCGCCGACCCGGCGCAACGCCTCCGGCAGGCCGGGCAGTTCTGTTTCGACGCGCCCGAGGGCTCCTGAAGTCACGAATATTCCTTCCGAATACTCGGTCTTCTGGCGAAAATTATTCTTGCTTCCCGGTCACGTCAACCCCCAGAATTCGACCGTGACCAAATCGCTGGTGGTCGGTGTCGACGCGGGAGCCACCTCGACGCGCGTCTCCGTCCACACCCTCGACGGCACCCGCGTCGGCTACGCGCGGGCGGGCGCCGGCAACCCCTCGGCGCACGGCCTGGACAAGGCGGTGGCGGCGATCGGCACGGCGCTCGGCCAGGCGCTGGGGTCGCACGACGGCGGCCAGGTCGTGGCCTCGCTGGCCGGGGTCGCGGGCCAGGTCGACACGCTGGTCCCCGAGCTGGCCCGGGTGTGGGCCGACCACGGCATCGAGGCGGGCCCCCTGATCGAGCGCGACGTGGCCGTGGCCTACGCCGCCGGCACCGCCGAGCCCGACGGCTCGCTGCTGCTGTCGGGCACGGGCGCGGTCGCGGCCAGGGTCACGGGCCACCGCATCGAGACGATCGCCGACGGGCTCGGCTGGCTGCTGGGCGACGAGGGCTCGGGCTTCTGGATCGGCCGCGCCGCCGCCAAGGCCGTGGTCTCCGCCCTCGACCGGGGCGCGACGGGCGAGCCGGGCAGCCTGGTCACGCTCGTCGTGGAGCATTTCCTGGGCGAGGAACGTCCGGGGTCGCCGCGGGCGGTCGCCGACCGGCTCGTACGGCTCGCGCAGGCCGATCACATGCGGCTGGCCGCGCTGTCCGCCCTGGTCAGCCGGGCGGCCGAGGCCGGCGACCCGATGGCGCTCAAGGTCGCCGAGGAGGCCGCCGACCGCCTGGTGGCAACCCTGGGCAGGGTGCACGTCTCGGGCGACGTCGTGCTCGCGGGCAGCGTGCTGACCAGCGAGGGGCCGGTGCGCCGGGCCGTGCTGGCGCGGCTGTCCGGCGAGCGGGTGCGCACGGCGCGCGACGCGGCGGGCGCGGCGGCCTGGCTGGCGGCCCGCGGCGTGCTGCCCGGCGACGACGGCAGGAGCTCGCACGCCGCGTTCACGTTCACTCCCTGACGTTCACCGCGTGAGCAGGGCCGCGCTGCCGTAGCTGCCGCCGAAGCCGGTCACCAGGGCGGTCTCGCGCCCGGCGCGCAGTTCCCGCACCGCCTGGGCCACGTTGTTGAGCCCGTGCACGTACCCCTCCGAGAGCAGGCCGCCGTGCGGGTTCACCCAGGCGTGCCGCCGCTCCAGCAGGTACGCCCCCAGGTCCTCGCGTGCCGCCAGCCCGAAGTCCTCCAGTTGCCGGGGCACCAGCCAGGAGTAGGCGTCGTAGAGCAGCGCCGCCCGGACGTCCGAGGGCCGCATCCCGGACGCCGCCCACAACAGCGGCGCGACGTGCGCGGAGAAGACGGCCGTCACGTCCGGCGAGCGGTCCATGGAGGAGCAGCCGGGCCCGCCCCCGCGGACCACCGCCCGGATGCGCGGACCGTCCAGGACGCCGCTCACCAGCAGCGCGCACGCGCCGTCGGTCTCCAGGCAGCAGTCGGCGGTGCGCAGCGGCGTGCTGACGTACGGTTTGGCCAGGTAGGCGGCCAGGTCGAGAGGCTCGCGGCGCAGGGCGCGCGGGTTGGCGGCGGCGTTGCGCCTGGACTGGTCGACCACGGCGTGCAGGTGCTCGGCGGTGAGCCCGGTGTCGTGCAGGTAGCGGGTCGCGGCCATGGCGAACAGCGGGATCGGCCCCGCCAGGCCGTAGGTGTGGCGTTCCAGGGGGCCGGTGGAGGCGGTGTTCATGCGCGTGCCGGACCGTCCGTTGAGCGCCCGGAAGACCAGGACGTTCCTGGCCACGCCAGCGTGGGTCAGCATGGCCGCGTCCCCCAGCACGGACGCCGCCTGCGTGCCGCCGCCGGAGATGTCGTTGTGCCAGCGCAGCCGCTCGATCCCCAGCGCGCGAGCGACCTGGACGACCGGCGCGGAGTCGTTCATGTGGTAGCTGAGCAGCCCGTCGACGTCGCCGGGCGCGATCCCGGCGTCCGCGCAGGCGGCCCGGCACGCCTCGGCGGCCAGCTCCAGCTCGGTGCGCTCGGACTGCCTGGTCAGCGCGGTCATCCCGATCCCGGCCACGGCCGCGCACCCGGCGAAGGACTGCATCCCGCCCCCTCCAGCTCGGCGATCACGATAACACGCCTAGACAAGCGCTTGCTCGGTATAGGGACGTGTATACCTGTAGCGCAACGTCGAGGGAATCGAGGACGAGCATGCTGACCGTTCCGGGCGCCCGCCTCCACTACGAGCTGCGCGGCACCGGCCCACTCCTGCTGCTCGTCGCGGGCGGCGACGGCGACTCGCGGGCGAGCGCGGCGCTGGCCGACGGGCTGGCCGACCGCTACACCGTCCTCACCTACGACCGGCGCGGCCTGTCGGCCAGCACGGTCGACGACCCCGCGCGGCCGACCACCCTGGCCACCCACGCCGACGACGTCCACCGGCTGCTGGCCGCGCTCACCACCGAGCCCGCCCACGTCTACGGCAGCAGCATCGGCGCGTTGATCGCCCTGGAGCACCTCTCCCGCCACCCCGGCCAGGTGCGGCTGCTGGTCGCCCACGAGCCGCCCGCCGTCCAGCTGCTGCCCGAGGCCGAGCGGGCGGCGGCCGACGCGGCCCAGGGCGAGGTGGAGGAGACGTTCGCGACGGAGGGGGCCTTCGCCGCGCTGGCCAAGTTCGTGGTCATGGCGGGCATCGACCCGGCCGACCGCGAGCGGGACGCCGTGCTGCCCCGGCCGGGCCGGCAGCGGCAGGCGAACCTGGAGTTCTTCCTCACCCACGACGCCCCGGCCGTGCGCCGCCACCGGCTGGACCTGGCCGCGCTCAGGTCGGTCGCCGACCGCGTGGTGCCCGCCGTGGGGGTGAGCACGGGGCCGATCATGCCGTACCGCTGCGGGGTGTTGCTGGCCGAGGCGCTGGGGGTGCCGTACGCGGAGTTTCCGGGCGGCCACAACGGCGGCGTCTTCCGTCCGAAGGCCTTCGCCGCCAGGTTGGGCGAGGTCCTGAGCAGCGGGAAGGCATAAGCCGTGACTGGATGTCTTCACGCGGGCTGCCCCGTCTTGTAATACGGAGATGTGATCAGCCGATAGCCCATCATCATCACCCCGAGGTGAGAGATGGATCTGCGCTACGTCAGATACGCGATGGCGATCGCGCGCGCCGGCAGCCTCCGCCGCGCCGCGACCGCGCTGCACATCGCGCAGCCCACGCTGTCGGAGCAGCTCAGGGCGCTGGAGAAGGAGATAGGCGTCGAGCTGTTCAGCCGTTCGTCCAGCGGCGTGCGGCTCACCGAGGCGGGCGAGGCGTTCCTGGCCCAGGCCACGGTCGCGCTCGACGCCTACGAACGAGCCGTGGCCGCCGCCCGCGGCAGGGGCCGCACCGCCCGGCTGGGCGTGGCCGACGGGCTGGCCGACGTGGCCGCCCGCCTGCTCGCGCAGCTCCAGAACGTGCCAGTGCGGATCGCGCCGATGAGCACGGCCGAGCAGATGGTCTCCATCGCCGACGGCACGTTGCAGGCCGGCCTCGGTTACGCCCCCGGCTCGCTGCCGAGGGGCGTGGCCCGCATGCTCGTCCACCGCTTCCCGGTCCGCGCGCTGCTCCCCCGCGACCACCCCCTGGCCGGGCAGGAGGCGCTGTCGCTGGCGGACCTGGCCGGCGAGCCGCTGATCATGCCGGAGTCGGACGCGGTCGCCGGTGCCCGGCGGTTCCTGCAGGGGTTCGTCCGGCATCGGCTGCATCCCCGGCTGGGCCCGGCCGCCGCCACCCATGACCTGGTGATCGACATGGTGGGCGCGGGGGCCGGCTACAGCCTGTGCGTCCACGAGGGCAGCACCGTGCCCGACGCGCTCACCTTCGTCCCCATCAAGGAGGACGTGCCGCCGCTGGAGGCGGTCTTCCTGTGGAACCGGCAGGCCGACGTGCACGAGGTGGTGAGCGCGGCCCGCCACGTCGCCCGCTCTGGATAGCGCTATTATCTATCGATGCGCATCTCAGAACTGAGCGCCCGATCCGGTGTCGCCATCCCCACGATCAAGTACTACCTGCGTGAGGGCATGCTGCACCAGGGCGAGCAGACCGCCGCGACCCGCGCGGAGTACGACGAGTCCCATCTGCGCAGGCTGCGCCTGATCCGGGCCCTGCTGGAGGTGGGCAGGCTCCCCGTGGCCGCCATCAAGCAGGTCATCGCCGCCGTCGACGACGAGACGCTGCCCATCCATCACATGCTGGGGATCGCGCATTACGCGCTCGGCCCGGTCGTCGAGCCCGAGCAGGACGAGGAGTGGCGGGCCGCCAGGGCCGAGGTCGACCGGCTGCTCGACGAGCTCGGCTGGACCGTCGCCGAGGACGCCCCCACCCGCGACGAGCTGGCGCAGACGGTGGTCCGCATGCGCCAGCTCGGCCTGCGCGTCGACCTCAGGCCGTACGTCGAGGCCGTCAGGAAGCTGGTGACCGAGGTCGAGATGGACACCATCCCCTTCGACGGGCCGCGCGACGCCGCCGTGGAGGCCCTGGTGCTGGGCACCGTCCTGTACGGCAAGGCGTTCGACACGCTGCGCCGCATGGCCCAGGAGTCGGAGTCGGCCCGCCGGGTGGGGCAGCGCTAGCGGTCAGGGCCGGTCGCAGCCTGTCGGAGCCGGTCAGGGCCGATCAGGGCCGATCAGGGCCGGTCAGAGCACGCCGTTGCGCCGCAGGATCTCGACGGCCCGTACGGTGGCCGCGCCCCGCCATTCGAGCGCGCCGGCGGGCGAGATCTGCGCGTAGTCCACGACCCAGCCGCCGTCCTGCTGCTGCGTCCCGGCCAGCCGGTCGAGGTCGGCGGCGATCACCTCGGGCGCGAACAGCTCGCGCGCCGGCCGCCCCGGGTAGGGCGCGAAGTCGAGGGGGTGCAGCCGCTCCTCCGCGGTGCCGCCCTCCACGGGCACCCGCCCGTCCTCGGGGATGTGGGCCGCCAGCCGCTTGAGCAGCCCGGCCGCCTCGGGCCGCGTCCTGTAGACGGCGTCGAGGAAGCGCACGGCGAAGGAGAGCACGTAGGCGTGCGGCCGTTCGTCCAGCGCCTGGATCGCGTCGAGGCAGTAGCGGGTGGCCCGCTCCAGCCACGGATGCGCGGCCACGGCCGGGTCGTGGGCGGCCACGCCGTGGGCCGCCGCCGCGGAGACGGCCGTGATCTGCAACGACGAGGTGCTCGTGTCCGCGCCCGCCCACCAGGGCGCGGTGCCGTCGGCCAGGGTGAGCGGCAGCGCGAACGGCAGGCCGCCGTCGGGCATCGTCACCGACTCCAGCCAGTCGCACAGCGCGACGGCCTGCGGCGCGGTGTCGGGGCCGATCTCCTCGAACACCTCGAAGGCGTGCAGCGCCGCGCCCGGCTGGCTCTCCGGCGAGCGCAGGTCGGGCTCCAGGCCCCAGCCGTAGCCGCCGTCGGGGTTGCGGTAGGCGTCGAGGGCGTCGAGCACGGAGGCCGGGCCGGTCTCTGCCATGAGCAAGTGGAAGCGGCGCCGGTCCAGGACCCGCGCGTGCGTGGCCAGGAACCCGGCGACCGCCGAGAGATTGACGTTCATAGGGCCATCGTGCCCGCCGCGCGAGCTCGGGTCTTGTCCGAACCGGACACGTCAGCCGGTGTCGCCCACCGGCCGTTTCAGCAGCCACGAGGCGGCCCGCTGGAGCAGGGTCCGGTGGATCTCGTTGTCGTAGGACCTGGTGTCGTGCCCCAGCGCGTCGTAGACCACCCGGCCGCGGCGCACCGGACGCGCCCACACCAGCGGCTGGCCGTTCGAGGAGGCCAGGGGGCGTACGTCCGGCAGCACGTCGAGGTCGCTGTAGACCTCGTCCACCAGGTCGAAGTCGCGCAGGCCCGCCACGATGGGGTGGGCGGCGCCGTGCACCCGCACGCCGGTCCAGCCCAGGGGCGGGTGGTGGGACTTGGGCCAGTTCCAGCAACCGCCGAGCACCCGCGGCCAGCCCTGCCAGTCGTCGAAGCAGACCGCGGCCGTGTGCAGGCACAGCAGGCCGCCGCCCCGGTCGAGGTGGTCGAGGAGCGTGGTGCGGGCCTGGGCGGGCAGCGCGAAGCGCCATTCGCCGCGCAGGTCGGCGAAGCGCTCCTGGCCCATCTGCCAGCGCAGCGCGTTGACGGTGATGAGCTGCACCTCCGGCGGCTCGCTCAGCGCGCCCGCGATGTCCTCGGTGATCTCGGACTCGACGCCCACCTCGCCCAGCACGTCGGCGAGCACGGCCGACGTGGCGGCGAAGTCGTGGAAGAGCCCTCCTGACAGGATCAGATTTCTGGCCACGCCCCCAGCCCATCACGCCCGGCCCGCCTTGACCACCCACCGTGCCATTCCACCGGGCCGCCCCGCCGAGTCGCCCGGCCGGGTGACAGGGCATGATGCCGGACGTGGACTTCGAGCAATACCGCCCGATGCTGCTGGGCCTGGCCTACCGCCTGCTCGGCAGCATGTGGGACGCCGAGGACGTCGTGCAGGAGGCCTGGCTGCGGTGGGAGGGCACCGACAGGAGCCGGATCAGGGAGCCGCGCGCGTTCCTGCTGACCGTGGTCTCGCGGCTGGCCCTCGACCAGCTGCGCTCGGCCCGGGTGCGGCGGGAGGCGTACACCGGGCCGTGGCTGCCCGAGCCGGTCGCGACGGGCGAGGCCGGGCCGCTGGACACGGCCGAGCTGCGCGACACCGTCTCGTTCGCGACCCTGCACCTGATGGAGAAGCTGTCGCCGCCGGAGCGGGCGGTGTTCGTGCTGCGGGAGGCGTTCGAGCTGCCGTACGACCAGATCGCCGAGATCGTCGGCTCGTCGGTGGCCAACGCCCGGCAGATGCACCACCGCGCCTCGGTCCGGGTGTCGCAGGGCCGCGACCGGTTCACCCCGACGAACGAGGACCACGCCAGGCTGCTGACGAAGTTCATGGAGGCGGCCGGCGGCGGCGACCTCGACGCGCTGACCGAACTGCTGCACGAGGACGTCGTCATGTGGAACGACGGCGGCGGCAAGGTCAGGGCAGCCCTGCGGCCGATCCTGGGCCGGCGCAAGGTCAGCGCCTTCATCGGCGGCCTGCTGGCCCGCTACGACTTCAGCCGGGCGCGTCTCGTCGAGGCCAACGGCCGCCCCGCCCTGTGGACACACGTGGCCGGAACCGACCAGCTCATCGCCCTCGACGTGCGCGACGGCCGCATCCAGGGGCTCTACGGCATGCTCAACCCGGACAAGCTGACCCGGGTGCGGCCGGACTGATCGGCCCGTCACTATAGTCGGCTTATGGATCTCGGCATCTCGGGCAAGGTCGCCCTGGTCACCGGCGGCAGCGCGGGCATCGGCCTGGCCGCCGCCAAGAGCCTCGCGCGCGAGGGCTGCGACGTGTGCGTCAGCGCGCGCAACCCCGAACGGCTCGCGGACGCGGTGGTGGAGCTGCAGCAGTTCGGCCACGTGGTGCACGCCGTGCTGGCCGACGTGGAGGACCCGGCGGCGGCTCAGCGGGTGGCCGACGAGACGCGCGACGTGCTCGGCCCGATCGACATCCTGGTGGCCAACGCGGGCGGCCCGCCCACCGGCCGCGCCGACGAGGTCGGCCTCAAGGACTGGGACGTCGCGGTGCAGCGCAACCTGCTCGGCACCGTCCGGCTGATCCAGGCGGTGCTGCCGGAGATGCGCTCGCGGGGGTGGGGCCGGATCGTCACCGTCACCAGCTCGTCCGTCCGCGAGGCGATCGACGGGCTGGCGCTGTCCAACGCCATGCGCCCGGCCGTCGCCGGGCTCGTGCGCACGCTGGCCCGCGAGGTGGGCGGCGACGGCGTGCTGGTCAACAACGTGCTGCCGGGGGCGATCGACACCGAACGCCTGCGCGGCATGTCGGGCGGCGACGACCTGGTCGAGGAGCGCGGCCGGGCCGTGCCGGTCGGGCGGGTCGGGCAGGCCGAGGAGGTGGGGGACGTGATCGCGTTCCTGGCCAGCGAGCGGGCCTCGTACGTGAACGGCGTCTCAATGCTGGTCGACGGCGGCGCCGGCCGGGTCATCGCCTGAGCAGGGTGGCGACGACGCCGGCCGCCCACTCCTCGTCCTTGTCGGCCGGGTCGACGAAGTAGGACAGGTTGGCCCGGTGGAAGCAGGCGCCCATCAGCAGGGCGGCCGCCGCGCCGGGGTCGAGGCCGGCGTCGGCGCGGCCCGCGGCCCGCTCGGCGTCGAGGATCTCGGCCAGCGCCCCGATCGGCAGGTGGGGGCCGGTGCCGGTGGTGGCGAGCATGTGCTTGAACCGGGCCAGCAGCGAGGGGTCGGCCAGCATGCCGGAGGCGATGGTGGCGGCCTCGGTGTAGAACTTGAGCGCCGCCAGGGCGAAGCGGGTGAGGTTGTCGGCCAGGTCGCCCTCGCCCGTGCTCAGCCGCAGCCGGGCCAGCGCGGGGGCGAGCGCGGGGAGCCGTTCGAGCAGGACCGAGAGGAACATCTGCTCCTTGCCGGCGAAGTGTTTGTAGAGCAGCGCCTCGGAGCAGCCGGCCGCCTGGGCGATGCGCCTGGTGGTCGCGCCCGAGATGCCGAACTCCCGAATGGCCTGCTCGGCGGCGTCGAGGATGCGCTCACGGGTGCTCATCCGCCCATGATATGAGCGAGTGCTCACCAACCCACGCGTGCATGACATCCTTCCCTTAGGGACCATTGGGGAGAAGGTAGGGGAATGGACAAGCCGGTCATCGTGACGGTTGACGACGACCCGGGGGTGTCGCGGGCGGTGGCGCGTGACCTCAGGCGCCGGTACGGCCATGAGTACAGGATTGTCCGCGCCGAGGCGGCCCACGACGGCATCGAGGCGGTCAAGGAGATGCGGCTGCGCGGCGACGAGGTGGCGGCGATCCTGGCCGACTACCGGATGCCGCAGATGAACGGCGTGCAGTTCCTCGAGGCCGCCATGGACATGTACCCGTACGCGCGCCGGGTGTTGCTGACCGCCTATGCCGACACCGACGCCGCTATCCAGGCGATCAACGTGGTCGACCTCGACCATTACCTGCTCAAGCCGTGGGACCCGCCGGAGGAGAAGTTCTACCCGGTGATCGACGGCCAGCTCGACGCCTGGATGCGGACCGACCGGACGGCGCGTCCCGAGCTGCGCGTGGTGGGCGACCGCTGGTCGGCGCGCTCGTACCAGGTGCGGGACTTCCTGGCCCGCAACCACGTGCCCTACCAGTGGATGCTGGCCGAGGACCCCGAGGGCGCGCAGCTCGTCAAGGCGGCCGGCGAGGGTTGTCACCTGCCGCTGGTGGTCACCGAGGACGGCACCACGCTGGAGTCCCCCGACCAGGCCGCGCTGGCCACCGCGGTCGGGCTGTCCACCACGCCGGCCACCGACTTCTACGACCTGATCGTGGTCGGCGGCGGGCCCGCCGGCCTCGGCGCGGCGGTCTACGGCGCGTCGGAGGGGCTGAACACGGTGCTGGTCGAGGCGCACGCCTCGGGCGGCCAGGCGGGCCAGAGCTCCAGGATCGAGAACTACCTGGGCTTCCCCGACGGCGTGTCCGGGCAGCAGCTCGCCGACCGGGCGCGCCGGCAGGCGCTGAAGTTCGGCGCCGAGCTGCTGAGCGCGCGCAAGGTCACCCATCTGGAGCCGCGCGGGCAGGCCCGGGTGATCGGGTTCAAGGACGGCGGGGAGATCGCCGCCCACGCGGTGATCCTGGCCACCGGCGTCACCTACCGGCGGCTGGAGGCGCCCGGCCTGGACGACTTCGTCGGCCGGGGCGTCTTCTACGGCGCCGCGCTGACCGAGGCGCCGGCGTGCAAGGACAACGAGGTCTACATCGTCGGCGCGGCCAACTCGGCCGGGCAGGCGGCCGTCTACCTGGCGGGATTCGCGCGCAAGGTCCATTTGTTGGTGAGGGGTGATGGTTTGGAGAAGTCCATGTCCCACTACCTCATCGAGCAGATCAACGCGATCGACAACATCGAGGTCAGCCTCCTGACCGAGGTCGTCGCCGGCGCCGGTGACGACCACCTCGAACGGCTCACGCTGTCGACCAAGGGCGAGGAGCGCACGGTCGACGCCCAGTACCTGTTCGTGTTCATCGGGGCCGAGCCGTACACGTCGTGGCTGGGCGAGACGGTCGAGCGGGACGCCAAGGGGTTCGTGCTCACCGGGCCCGACCTGGTGCAGGGCGGCCGGCGTCCGCGCAACTGGGCGCTGCGCCGCGAGCCCTACTACCTGGAGACCAACGTGCCGGGCGTGTTCGCCGCGGGGGACGTGCGGGCCGAGTCGATCAAGAGGGTGGCCTCCGCCGTCGGTGAGGGCGCGATGGCCGTCGCGCTGGTGCATCGTTATCTGGAGAAGCAATGACCGACACCGTCGACATCGACGAACTGCGCAAGCTCTTCCTGTTCGAGCGGCTGACCGACGAGCAGCTCGGCAAGCTGGCCGCCAGCGGCCGGGTGCGCTCGTTCGCCCAGGACGAGGACATCGTCCGGCAGGGCGAGCCGGCCGAGTGCTTCGCCGTGCTGCTGGAGGGCGAGGTGCAGATGATCAACGAGACGGTCAGCGCCGGCACCGTCGCCATGCCGCGCGCCTCCCAGCCCGGCGTCTACGGCGGCGCGACCTCGGCGTACCTGGGCGACCGGGCGCCGGAGACCTACCAGCACACGCTGCGCGCGACCGCGCCCTCGCGGATCTTCCTGCTGCCCGCCAAGAAGTTCGCCTACATCGTGGCCGAGTGGTTCCCGATGGCGATGCACCTGCTCGACGGCATGATGTCGGGCGGGCGTATGCAGCGGGAGATCATCGACCGGCGGCAGCGGCTGACCGCGCTCGGCACGATCACGGCCGGGCTCACGCACGAGCTGAACAACCCGGCGGCGGCGGCCGTGCGCGCGGTGAGCGAGCTGCGCTCGCTGATCAAGGCGTCCCGCATCCAGCTCGCCCAGCTGGCCGAGGCCGGCATCCCGCCGGAGAAGCTGCGCACGCTGATCGAGGCCCAGGAGGCGTGCACGAGCAACCTGGGCAACCAGCCGCAGCGCTCCCCGCTGGAGATCTCCGACGCCGAGGACGAGCTGGGCGAGGCCCTGGAGGACGTCGGCGTCGAGGACGCGTGGGAGCTGGCTCCCGCGCTGGTCAACGCCGGTTTCACCGCCGAGTACCTGCAGAAGATCCGCGGCAAGGTGGGCGAGGAGCACACCCCTGCCGCCCTCCACTGGCTGGCCGAGGCCGTCGAGATCTCCCAGATGCTGAACGAGGTCACCGAGGCCACCGAGCGCATCACCTCGCTGATCCGCTCGGCCAAGCAGTACTCGCAGATGGACCGGGCGCCGTTCCAGATGATCGACGTGCACGACCTGCTCGACAGCACGATCGCCATCTTCCGCGGCAAGACCCCGCCCGGCGTCAGTGTGGTCACCGACTACGACCGCACGCTGCCGCTCATCCCCTGCTACGCGGGCGAGCTCAACCAGGTGTGGACGAACCTGATCCACAACGCGCTCGACGCCATGGGCGAGGAGGGCACGCTGACCGTCCGCACGGCCCACGACGAGGACGAGGCGATCGTCGAGATCGGCGACACCGGCCCCGGCGTGCCCGAGGCGATCAAGGACCGGATCTTCGAGCCGTTCTTCACCACCAAGAGCGTGGGCGAGGGCACCGGGCTCGGCCTGGACATCTCCTACCGCATCGTGGCCGGGCGGCACGGCGGCGAGCTCAAGGTGCGCTCGGTGCCGGGCGAGACCTGGTTCGAGGTGCGCCTGCCGCTGCGCGAGCCCGCCGCCGTCCAGTAGGCCGGGTCCGCTGAGCCGGGCCTTCTGACGCGGCGCGGGTCACCAGACGTTGTCCCGCGCCGTGTCGAGGGCCGTCAGCACGGCCCCCTCCAGCACCGCGTTGCCCCCGACCCGGGTGGCCCTGACCTCGGTGGGCGCGGGCGACAGCTCGCGCAGCCGGACGGCGACCTGCTCGGCCAGCTCGTCGCCGCCCTCCTGGCCGGTGGCCCCGCCGAGCACCACCAGGCCGGGGTCGAGCAGGGTGACGAACGCGAAGGCGCCCTTGGCGACCCGGCGCGCCAGCTCCTCGGGCCGGGTCGTGTTCTGGAGCAGGATGCACAACGGCGTGCCCTCCACGTCGAGGAAGCCGATCTCGCCCGCGCCCCCCGACGCGCCGCGCCGCACCCGCCCGCCGAGCACGACCGCGGCGCCGATGCCGTCGTCCAGCCAGAGCAGTACGAAGTCGTCGCTGCCCTGGGCGGCGCCGGTGCGCAGCTCGGCGACGGCGGCCAGGTTCACCTCGTTCTCCAGGACGACGGGCACGCCCAGCCGCTCGCGCACCGCGCCCACCAGGCCGGGCCGCCACCCGGGCACGTCGTTGGCCACCGCCAGCTCGCCGTCCATGGGCTTGACCAGGCCGGGCGCGCCCATGACCACGTTGTCGAGCCGACGGCCCGCGGCGGCCTCGGCGACCGTGGCCGCGACGAGGCCGACCAGGTCGCCGGAGATCTCGCGGACGGCCGAGCCGACCACGTGGCCGGTGAGGTCGGCGACCGTGACCTTGATCGCCGTGCGGCGCAGGTCGACCCCGGCGACGTGGGCCCGGCCGGCGACCAGCGCGTAGAGGCGGGCGTTGGGGCCGCGCCGGTCCTCGCCGCGCTCGCCGGCCTCCTCGATGAGGCCGCCGCCCCTGAGCCGTTCGATCAGGTCGGAGACGGTGGGCCTGGACAGGCCGGTCAGCTCACGAAGCTGCGGGGCGGTCAGCGGACCGTGCTCCAGCAGCAGGTCGAGGGCGAGCCGGTCGTTGATCGCACGGGCCATGGACGGGGTCGCGGTCTTCACGCCGCCCATAATAGTCAGGAAGGCTCCCTGATAGCTCTTTTCATCAGGAAGGTTGCCTGATAGTTTTTCTGGCCATGAGCCCTCATCGCGCCATCGCGGCCGTCTTCGCCGCGCACGGAGCCGTCGCCGGCAGTTTCGCCACCCGCATCCCGTGGCTCCAGGAGCACGTCCACCTGAGCGCGGGCATGCTCGGGTTCGCACTGCTCTGCCCCTCGATCGGGGCCTTCGCCGCGATGCCGCTGGCCAGTCGCCTGGCCCACCGGTTCGGCAGCCGCGCCACCACGCGCGCGCTGCTCGCCTTGTGGTGCGGCGGCCTGGCCCTGCCCGCCTTCGCCCCCGCCCCAGTCTGGCTGTTCGTCATCTTCCTGCTGTACGGCGCGTCGGCCGGCATGTGCGACGTCGTGATGAACGCCCACGGCGTCACGCTCGAACGGCACCTGAAGAAGCCGGTCATCTCCGGCCTGCACGGCATGTGGGCCGTCGGCAGCCTGGCGGCGGGCGGCCTCGGCACCCTGGCCGCGCACGCCGGCATCGACGCCCGCCTGCACCTGGGGGTCGTCGCCGCCGTCCTGGTGGTCGCGGGCGGGATCGCCGGGCGCGGGCTGCTGCCCGACGGGCCGCGGGCCGCCGCCGGGCCCGCGCCGCGCCGCTTCGCCCTGCCCTCGCGGGCCATCGCGGCCATCGGCGTGGTCGGCTTCTGCGGCACGTTCGCCGAGGGCGCCAGCTCCAACTGGGCCGCGGTCTACCTCACCAACGTCGCCGACGCCGGGCCCGGGGTGGCCGCCGCGGGTTACACAATCTTCATGCTCTGCATGGCCGGGGCCCGGCTGCTGGGCGACCGCATGGTGCGCCTGACCGGCCCGGTGCGGGCGGTCAGGGCGGGCGGGATCGTCGCAGTCGCGGGCGGCGTGCTGGTGGTCCTGGCCCGCACGCCCGCGCTGGGCATCGTCGGGTTCGCGCTGGTCGGGCTGGGGGTCGCGGTCATCGTGCCGCTGGTCTTCGCGGCGGCGGGGAACGCGGGGCCCACGCCGGGCGAGGGGGTCGCCGGGGTCGCGACGATCACGTACCTGTCGGGGCTGACCGCGCCGGCGGTGACCGGATGGGTGGCCGACGGCGTGTCGTACCCGGCGGCGTTCGCGCTGATCACCGGGATCCTGGTGGCGCTCACGCTGCTCGCGCCGGTGCTGCGGCCGCGCGCGGCGGCCCAGGAGGTGGCCCTGGAGCGGCAGCCGGCGTGATACGCTCCCAAGCGAGCGCTTGGTTTACATACGGAGAGGCCGCCGCATGAAGTTCTCGACCTTCCACCTCTTCCACCGCTTCGACGGGCAGAGCTTCAAGGACGTCTACGACTACCATCTGGAGCTCATCGAGCTGGCCGAGGAGCTGGGCTTCGACGGGGTGCGGCTGGCCGAGCACCACTTCCGCGACTACGGCGTGGCGCCCAACCTGTTCACCATGCTCGCCCACGCCGCCGCCCGCACCTCCCGGCTCCGGCTCGGCACCGGCATCGTGGTGCTGCCGCTGCACAACCCCATCCATGTGGCCGAGGAGGCCGCGCAGGTGGACGTGCTCTCCGGCGGGCGGCTCGACCTGGGGATCGGGCGGGGGTACCAGAGCTTCGAGTTCGAGGGCTTCGGGATCGACCTGGCCGAGGCGCGCGACCGGTTCAACGAGGCGCTGGAGGTGATCCTCGGGCTGTGGACGCGGGAGTCGTACCGGCATGAGGGGAAGTTCTACCGGACCGGCGCCGAGGTCTCGCTCGCGCCCCGGCCGCTGCAGTCACCCCACCCGCCGCTGCACGTGGCCGCGGTCTCCCCCGAGACCGTCACCATGTACGCCGAGCGCGGCCTGCCCGTCCTGGCCGACCCGGCGGCGACGTTCCGCAAAGTCGTCAGGGCGGCCGAGACCTGGCGCGAGACGGCCGCGCGGGCCGGCCACCCGGCGGGCGCCGACCTGGTGGTGGCCCGCAGCGTCTACGTCGCTTCCACGCTGGAGCGGGCCCGCGAGGACCAGGCCAGGTTCGAGGCCTCCTTCGACCGCTCGCGCATCTTCAACGAGCGCAGCGCGCCCATCGACCCCAGGACCGGCAAGGCCGCCCAGGGCTTCGAGTACTACCAGGACCGCTACCTCAAGGGCGGCTCGGTCTCGCCGGACTTCCGCTGGGAGCAGCTGGAGGTCATCGGCGACCCCGCCCGCGTGATCGAGCAGATCTCGCTGCTCAGGGACGCCGGCTTCAGCAACCTCCTGTGCGACTTCGGCAGCACCAGGCCCATGCCGCTGGAGGACATGAAGCGGGTCATGCGCTTCTTCGCCGCCGAGGTCATGCCGGCCTTCGCCCCCGCAGGAGGATGACGATGATCCACAGCCTCACCCTGTCCGACGTCCTGGCCGACCACGCCCGCAGCCGCCCCCGGGCCACCGCCGTGGTGGACGGGGACGTGCGGCTCACCTACCCCGAGCTGGACGCCCGCGTGACGCGGCTGGCCGACGCCCTGGCCGGGCGCGGCGTGGCCGCCGGTGACCGGGTGATGTGGCTCGGCCAGAACTCGCACGCCGTCCTGGAGCTGCTGCTGGCCTGCTCCCGCCTGGGCGCGGTGCTCTGCCCGGCCAACTGGCGGCAGTCGGCGGACGAGCTGCGGTTCGTCCTGGCCGACCTGGCGCCGAGGGTCGTCGTCTGGGAGCACTCCGACACCGCCGCCGAGCTGGCCGACGAGGCGACGTGGGTGCGCGCGGGCGAGGCGTACGAGGAGCTGGTCGCCGGGGGCTCGCCGCGCGAGTTCCCGCAGGTGGACGACGCCGAGCCGGTGCTCGCCCTCTACACCGCCGCCTTCGGTGGCCGGCCCGGCGCCGCCCTGCTCAGCAGCGCCGCCCTGGTGGCCCACAGCGCCACGCTGCTCGTCGTACGGCAGATGGAGCCGGGGTTCACCTTCCTCAACGACGGGCCGCTCTTCCACGTCGGGACGATGATGTTCTGCCTGGCCACCCTCCAGATCGGCGGCACGAACGTGTTCACGCCCGCCTTCGACGCCGAGGAGGTCTGCCGGCTCATCGACGCCGAGCGGGTGACGCAGGCGTTCCTGTTCGGGCCGATGATCGACGCGGTCGCGGCGGCGAACGCGGGCGGCAAGTACGACCTGTCCTCGCTGCGCTTCGTCGCCCACTCCGCCGAGTGGGACGACATGATCACCGTGGACGACTCGCCCTGGTGCCGCTCGAAGATGGGCGGGTACGGGCAGACGGAGGTGGGCGGCATGCTCACCTTCCTCGGGCTGGCCGAGGGCGGCGCGGGGTTCGCGGGACGGCCGTCGCCGCTGGTCCAGGTGCGCCTCCTGGATCCGGAGGGCGTGGAGGTGCCGGTGGGCGAGGTGGGCGAGATCTGCGCGAGGGGCAAGACCCTCTTTTCCGGATATTTCGCCCGACCCGACTTAAATGCGGAGAAGTCGCGGTACGGCTGGCATCACACCGGCGACCTCGGCCGCCGCGAACCCGACGGCACCATCACCTTCATCGGCCCGCGGCTCCGCATGATCAAGTCGGGCGCCGAGAACATCTACCCGGCCGAGGTCGAGCGCGCCCTCAGGACGCACCCGGCGGTCGCCGACGCCGCGGTGATCGGCGTGCCCGACCCCCGCTGGCACCAGGCGGTCAAGGCGGTGGTCGTGCTCAGGCCGGACGCCGCCGCCACGCAGGAGGACCTGGTCGCGCACGTCCGGGGTGAGCTGGCGGCGTACAAGAGGCCGCGGGAGGTGGTGTTCGCCGACGCCATCCCCAAGCAGGGTTTCACCCCCGACTACGACGCCCTCGACGCCGCGTACGGCGGCGGCAACTACCCGGGCGCCTGACCCGCGAGCCCGGCCGCCCGGTGCGGGCCGGGCCGCACAGGAAGCCCGGCCTCCAGGTGGGCGAGCGCCTTGTCCAGCTCGGCGGGGCCGTCCATGGCCGGGTTGCGGACCCGTTCGAACCACAGGGCCACCATCAACAGATATTGCTAGGCAACTCTTATTTGAGAGTTTACTCTCAGAATTATGCGACTTCCCATCGAACGTCCCGCGGAATGCCCCTTCGACCCCCCGGCCGGGCTGGCGGGCCTTCCGGCGATGAGCCGGCTGGAGTTCGCCGACGGCCATCTCGGCTGGCTGGCCACCACGGCCGAGGCGGCCCGCGCGGTGCTGGGCGACCCCCGGTTCAGCGCCCGGCAGGAGCTCAAGCACCGGGCCGCGCCCGGAGGCCCCGCCGGGCTCGGCGTCCCCGCCCCGCCGGGCTTCTTCGCGGCCCTGGACCCGCCGGGGCACACCCGCTACCGCCGGCTGCTCACCGGCCGGTTCACGCTGCGCAGGATGCGCCTGCTCGAACCGCGGATCGAACGCATCGCCGCCGACCACCTCGACGCCATGGCCGCCGCCGGGCCGCCGGCCGACCTCGTGACGGCGTACGCGCTGCCGATCCCGTCGCTGGTCATCTGTGAGCTGCTCGGCGTCCCGTACGCCGATCACGGCCGGTTCCAGGAGCTCAGCGCCCGGCTCGTCACCTTCGGCGCGGACGGCGCGGGGGCGCTCGTCGAGCTGACCGGGTACCTGCGCGACCTGGTCCGCCGCAGGCGCCTGGAACCGGACGGCGGCCTGATCAGCGACCTGACCGGCGAGCTCGACGACGACGAGCTCGCCGGGCTCGCGGTGATCCTGCTGGTGGCGGGCCACGAGACCACGGCGAACATGCTGGCACTGGGGGTGTTCGCGCTGCTGGAGCGCGGGTGCGCGTACGAGGAGGGCGCGGTCGAGGAGCTGCTGCGCTGGCTGTCGATCCTGCATCTCGGCGCGCCGTCCAGAGCCGCGCTGGAGGACGTGGAGGTGGCGGGCGTGACGGTCAGGGCGGGGGAGACCGTGGCCCTGTCCCTGCCCGTGATCAACCGCGACCCGGCCGTGTACGCCGACCCCGACCGGCTGGTCCCGGACCGTCCGGAGGCGCGCCGCCACCTGGCCTTCGGGCACGGCGTGCACCAGTGTCTCGGCCAGCAGCTCGCCAGGATCGAGCTGCGGATCGGCTACCGGGCGCTGTTCGAGCGCTTCCCCGGCCTGCGCCTGGCCGTGCCGGCGGCCGAGGTGCCGGTCAAGCACGACGCCTCGGTGTACGGCGTCAGGAGCCTGCCCGTCACCTGGTGACCGGGCGCGCTCACAGGACGGCGAGCGGGGTGATCGGGCTGCCGGTGCCTCCCTCGATGCGCAGCGGTGCGGCCACGAAGACGAACTCCGTCCGCCCGGCCGCGCCCAGCTCTTCGAGCCACAACATCTCGACCAGGTGGACGCCGTGCCGGTGGAGCAGGATGAGGTGCAGGTCGTCGGCGGCGCACTCGTCGGCGAGCTGACGTTCGTTCAGGCCGCCCACGGCGGCGTTGTCGCAGGCCACCGCCGACACGTCCTGGGCGGCCAGCCAGGCGCCGGCCTCCGCCGACAATCCCGGCTGCCCCGCCCAGTACTCCTCGCGCGACCGCTGCCACACCAGCGGCCATCCCGTACGGACCACCGCGACGTCGCCGGGGCGCGGCGTGGCGATCTCCTGGAGCAGCCCGGCGGGGATCCGGAAGTCCGCCGGCAGGTGGTCGAGCCCGAGCCGCCGGGGCACGTCGAACAGCACTCCCCTGGCCACCACGCCGCCGACGTGCTCGATCCCGCACCTGGTGGCGCCGTAGGAGCGGACGCGGGCGGCCGGATGGCCGTTGTAGAGCCGGTCGCCGGTCCACATGTGGCACAGCGCGTCCATGTGGGTGGTGGTGCCGTGGTGGCTCACCAACAGGGCGTCGTCGGCCACGCGCAGGCCGTCGCCGACCGGCCGCGCGCCCGCGGCGTAGTCGCCGCCGTCCACGGACATGAAGTGCTGCGGCAGCGGACGGCCCCGCAGGTGGGGGACGGTCGTGGGGGCCGCCGAGGAGGTGGCTCCCCTGATCGGCATGGCCAGGCTCAGCACCTCGCCGGTGACGGCGCTGCGCAGGGCCTCCAGGACGACGGCGGGGGTCAGCAGGTTGAGGGTGCCTCGCTGATCGTCTGGGCCGAATCGTCCCCAGTTGTTAGGCTCGTGCACCAAGTAAGCGCTCCCTTTCCTGCGGAGGTCTGATGTACTGCGATCCCCGGTTCTCCCGCGTGCGCGAGGCGTTCGAGCGGAACTTCGCCGAGGGCGAGGAGCTGGGCGCCGCGGTGGCCGTCCACCTCGACGGCGAGCTGGTCGTGGACCTGTGGGACGGCGTCGCCGACCGGCACACGGGACGGGCCTGGGAGGCGGACACCCCGGCCTTCGCGTACTCGTGCACCAAGGCCGTGACGGCCACCGTGCTGCTGCGGCTCGCCGAGCGGGGGCTGGTGGACGTGCGGGCGCCGGTCGCCGACGTGTGGCCGGAGTTCGCCGCCGGAGGCAAGGACGCGGTCACGGTCGAGCACGTGCTGACGCACTCCTGCGGGCTGCCGGTGATCGAGACGCCGGTGCCGGTGGCGGAGTTCGAGGACCAGTCCGCCATCGCGGCCCGGCTCGCCGGCCAGACACCCCTGTGGGAGCCGGGGACGGCGCACGGGTACCACGCGCTGACGTACGGCTTCCTGGCCGGGGAGGTGGTGCGGCGGGTCACCGGGAAGTCGGTGGGCGAGCTGGTGGCGGCGGAGATCGCCGAGCCGCTGGGGCTGGACCTCTGGGTCGGCGCGCCCGACGACGTGATCCCCCGCGCCGCCCGCCTCAAGGCCCCTGCCCGCCCTCGCCCCGACCCCGAGAACCGTACTCCAGACACCCCGGCTCCCTCCGGCGGCGGGACCGGGCCCGGCACCGGTGGGGGCGGGATCTGCTGGGCGAGATGAGCCGGGCGGTGCTCGATCCGGGCAGTCTGATGAACCGGGCGCTCGGCAACCCGGCCATCCGCCTGCTCGACGGCGGCGCGAACAACCCGGTGATCCTGCGCGCCGGATGGCCCGCCGCCGGGGTCGTCACCACCGCCAAGGGTCTGGCCGGGTTCTACCGCGCGCTGGTCGGCGGCGACCTGCTGAGCCCCGCGACCCTCCAGGACGCCCTGCGGCCCCGCGTCAGCGGCCCGGACCGCGTGCTGTTCATGGACACCGCGTTCGGGCTCGGCTACATGCGCCCGTCGTTCACGTTCCCGATGCCGTCGGCGACCGCGTTCGGCCACTCGGGGATGGGCGGCTCGCTCGGCCTGGGCGACCCCGCCCGCAACCTGGCCTTCGGGTACGTGATGAACCGGATGGCCGACAGCCTCACCGGCAACCTGCGCGGCCTGCGCCTGATCGAGGCCGTCTACCGCTCCCTGTGACCCCATGGCCCGCGTCACTGCATGGTCACGCCGCCGCTCACCGACAGCGTCTGGCCGGTGATGTAGGCGGCGCGGTCGGTGCACAGGTAGGCGATCAGCCCCGCGACGTCGGCGGGCGTGCCCAGCCGGCGCAGCGGGATCCCCTTGGCGATCTTGTCCACGAGCCCCGGCTCGGCCTCGGAGATCCGCCGGAGCATCGGGGTGTCGGTCGGCCCTGGGCAGACGACGTTCGAGGTCACCCCGCCCCTCGCGGCCTCCCGGGCGAGCGTCTTGGCCAGGCCGAACAGGCCCGCCTTGGTCGCCGCGTACGCGCCCTCGCCGCCCGACCCGGCCCTGGCGCCGTCGGAGGAGACGAACACCAGCCGTCCCCAGCCCCTGGCCGTCATGCCGGGCAGGAGCAGCTTGGTCATGAGCATCGGGCCGCGCAGGTTGACCTGCCACATGAGGTCCCAGTCCGCCGGGTCGCTCGCGGTGAACGGCCGCACGACCGACACCCCGGCGTTGTGCACGAGCACGTCCACCGGCCCGGCCTCGGCGCAGAACGCCTCGACGGAGGCGGGCGAGGCCAGGTCCACGGCCAGCGCCCGCGCCCCGGCCAGCGCCGCGGCCGTCCGGCGGGCGCCCGGCAGGTCCACGTCGGCGACGGTGACGCGGGCGCCGAGCGCGGCGAGGTCGGTGGCGACCGCCGTGCCGATCGCGCCCGCTCCCCCGGTGACGACGGCGACGCGGCCGTCGAGGCGCAGGCCGTCCATCACGTCCACGCCCGGACGAGGTCGGCCGCGGCGACGCGGGTGGCCAGCAGGCCGATCGTGTTGCGCAGGACGGCCTGCGCGTAGTCCTCGGGGATCCCGGCCACCGCGTCCCGCACCACCGTCACCCGGTAGCCGAGGTCGACCGCCTCCAGCGCCAGCCCCGGGATGCCCAGGTTGAGCGAGACCCCCATCGCGACCACGGACGAGACGCCGAGGGAGCGCAGCGTCATGTCCAGCGAGGTGCCGGTGAACGGCGAGAACCCGTGGTGCCGCCGGCTCTCCAGGTCGCCGTCCTCGCGCAGCTCGGGCAGCACCTCCACGGCGGCCGTGCCCTCCAGCATGTGCGCGGGATCTTTGAGCAGGGAGACGATGAACGGGCAGTTGCCGGTGTGCGAGCCCGCCCGGTCCGGCCGGAAGGCGGCCGTGCAGTGGATCACCGGGAGCCCGGCCGCTCGGGCCGTGCGCAGGACGCGGGCGGCGTTGGGGACGACGTCGTGACGGGCACAGGCCGCCACCAAATCCGGAAATTTCGTGAGATCGCCGACGACCCCCCGCTGCAGCTCCATCACCAGCACGGCCGACCGCTCCACCCGCACCCTCCGTTATTTAGCCGAGCGCTTGCTTGGGTTCGTCACAGCATAACACCGCCCCCACGTCCTCACCTTTCATCACAAACGGCGAAATTTCTCCAGACGTGACAACCCACACCCCGGGTGAGACCGTCGAATGCACGACGGCATGCCTGATGGGGGTTGGACTTGGTCCCTGGTTACCGTGAAGTTCGTCAGCTCGGCGCGGGCCGCACCGGCCGCGTGTTCCTCGCCACCTACCAGTCCACCGGCGCCTACGTCGCGATCAAGTACCTGAACGCCACCCTGCGCAGGGACCCCGAGTTCATGGACCGCTTCAGGGCCGACACCCATCAGCTCGTCGAGATCGACGACCCCGGCGTGGTCCGCATCTACGAGTACGTCGAGACCCCGGCGCGGGCCGCCGTCGTCATGGAGCTGGTGGACGGCGTCTCACTGCGCACACTGCTGGCCGAGCACGGCCGGACGCCCCCGGAGGCGGCCCTGGTGCTGCTCAAGGGCATCCTCGCCGCCCTGGCCGCCGCACACGAGAAAGGCGTGCCGCACCGGGACGTCAAGCCGGAGAACGTCCTGGTCCAGGCGGACGGCACGAGCAAGCTGGCCGACTTCGGCGTGGTCGTGCACGCCGAGGAGCCGGGGGTGCCGGCGGGGAGCCCGGCGTACATGTCGCCGGAGTTGTGGACGCAGGGACGGGCGGGGCCGCCGGCCGACCTGTACGCGGCGGCCTGCGTGCTGTTCGAGGCGGTCAGGGGGCGGCCGCCCTACCGGGCGTACAAGGAGGGCGGGGACGGCGAGCAGGACGTCGCGGCCCTGCGGGAGCTGCACCTGACGGACCCGGTGCCGCTGGAGGTGGTCCCGGACGCCCTGCGCGACCTGCTCAGGCGCGGGCTGGCGAAGGACCCGGCGGCCCGGTACGCCTCGGCCCGGCAGTTCGCCGCCGAGCTGGAGGAGGACGCCGTCGCCGGGTACGGGCCCGACTGGGAGCAGCGGGGCCGCCGCCGGCTCGCCGAGCTGGCCACGCTGCTGGCGCTGCGCTTCCCGCTGGCGGCCAGGACCGAGCGGGACGCCCGCACCCTGGCCGGGATCCGCGGGCGGGCGGTCCGGCTGCCCGCGCTGCCGCCGCACCTGTGGGTGGCGGGCGCGACGGTGGTCGCCGTGGCGATCGCGCTCGTGATCTCCGGCGGACGGCTGTCGCCGGGGGCGGGCACGATCCTGATGCCGCAGCCGAAGCCGTCGGGCGAGCTGAACCCGGCGCCGGTCGACGCCCACACGCCGACGCCCCGCAGGAGCACGCCCGCCACGTCCCGCGGCAGCGCGCCCCCGCCCGCCCCCACCGGCGGGCCGCACGTCTCCACCGGCCCGCCCGCGCCCACGAGTGCCGCGCCGCCGATTCCGCCGCCGATGCCGACGCGGGCGCAGAGCGGGAGCGCCCTGCCGCCGCCCGCCGTGCGGGAGGCGAGCATCGCGCGGTGGAGCGGTTCGGCGGGTGCGATCAGGGTGTCCGCGGACGGCACCGGGCCGGTGCGGCTGCGGATCGCGTACACGCGGCGGCTCGGCGACGGGCCGGTCACCACCGTGCGGCGGGAGACCCTCACGTTGCGCGGCAGCACCGCTTACACCAGCGGCGTCCGGCACGATCCCGGCAGCGTGGACTGCGGGGTGCGGGCCTACCTCGGGATCGTCGTCATGACCGAGCCGGCGGCGGTCAACGGGCCGCAGGTGAGCGAGGTCCCGGTGGACGGCCCCGCCTGCCCGACCCCACCGCCGACCCGCTCGGGACCGGCCACCCCGACCGGCACCGCGTCCCCGACCGGCGGGCAGCCCGTGGACCACCCGGCACCGGGGGCGACGTCGCCGGCCGGCGGGCAGCCCGTGGCACGTCCCACGCCGGGGATGACGTCCCCGGCGGCCGCCCTCCCGCCCACCCCGGCGGACTCCCCCTCAGGGGAGGGCGGGCTGGTGCCCGGCGGTCAGGAGCGGGAAGGCCGCTAGGAGCAGGGCCATGAGGAGGGCGCAGCGCGCAGTGCAGGGGGCGGGCGCGGTGGGCCGGTTCGGGGAGGCGGTGGCTCTTGTCGGGTAACCAAGCGTGCGCTAGCTTGGCAGCGATGAGCGGTGACACCTCCCCCACCGGCGCCGCAGGGGCGCGCGGCGAGCTGGTGATCCAGCGCTGCGTGTCCTGCGGCCGCCGCGGCTGCCTGCCCGAGCCGTCGTGCCCGTCGTGCGGCGGCGGCGAGCTGGCCGCCGAGCCCGCCAGGGGCACGGGGACGGTCCACACGTTCACCGTCGTGCACCGGTCGTTCGCGCCCGGTTACCGGGGGCGGGAGCCGTACGTGCCGGCGTGGGTGGACCTGGACGAGGGTGTGCGCGCGTTCGGGCACGTCGTGGGGTGCGCGCCGGAGGAGGTCCGCGTCGGGATGCCGGTGCGGGTGACGTTCGTGGACGATCTGCCGCATTGGAGGCCCGTGTGAAGCTCGGCAACGTGCTCATCCCCGTAGCCGACCTGGACGAGGCGATCGCCTTCTACGGCCTGCCGGTGAAGTTCAGGGACGGCGACAGGTTCGCCGCGCTGGACGGCGGCGGCGTCACCGTGGCGCTGGCCGGTCCCGCCGAGCACGTCACCGCGTCGGCGGCGCCGTCGTACAAGGTGGACGACGTGGCGGTGACGGTGCGCGAGATGGCGGCCCGCGGGGCCGAGGTGGTGCGCGCGCCCGAGGACGGGCCGCACGAGAGGCGGGCCGTGCTGCGCGACCCCTCAGGAAACACGTTCGTGCTCTACTCGCCCCTCTGACCTGGAGGCACCCCCATGGCGCGATCACCCTACGGCAACTACGGCCACGCGATCCTGACCGCGGGAGCGCTGCGCACGCCCGACCGGGTGGCGCTGACGTACTGCGGCGAGCGGAGCTTCACCTACGACGAGCTGAACCGGGCCGTCAACCGCCGGGCGAACGCGCTGCTGGCGGCCGGGATCACCGCCGGGCAGCGGGTGGCGGCGCTGCTCAACGAGACGCTGCTGGTCGCCGAGGTCTACCTCGCCCAGGCCAAGATCGGAGCGGTGACGGCGGCGCTCAACCCGTACTGGCCGGCCGAGACGCTGCGGGCGGTGGTGGCCGCCTCCGGCTGCACGGCCTTCGTGTACGACTCCACGGTCGCCGAGCTGGTCGACGGCATCAGGGACGCCCTCCCGGAGGTCACCACCTGGATCGACGCCGGGGAGCTGACCGGCGGCCAGGAGGAGGAACCGCCGCTGGGCGGCTTCCACGACGACCCGCTGGCCCTCTACTACACCTCCGGCACGACCGGCCTGCCCAAGGCCGTCGTGCACACCCACGCCTCCTCCCTGGCGACCGCCCAGATCTGGCTGGACGTGCCGCGCGGCCCCGACTCGGTGTTCGGCACCGGCGCGATCATCTGGGGCATCGGCTTCCCGGCCATCGTCGGCCCCGCCCTGTACGCGGGCATGCGCCTGGTGCTGGAGCAGGACTGGGGGCCGGCGAACTTCCTGCGCGTGGTGCCGCGCGAACGGGTCACGCACGTGTCGCAGATCCCGTCGTTCTACGCGGCGCTGCTGGGGACGTCCGAGCACGAGGGCGTGGACCTGTCGTCGATCCAGGTGATCATGCTGGGCGGCGAGCCGCTGACCGCGACCATGCTCGACCGGATCAAGGCCAGGCTGCCCGGGGCCGGGGTCTACTCCTACTACGGGCAGACCGAGGCGCCGTACACGTGCATGGGCCGCGTGGACGACGGCTCGACGCCGCTCGGGTCGTCCGGGCGGGCGCGCACGGGCAACGCCGTACGGATCACCGGCCCGTCCGGCGCCGCCGTGACCGGCGAGGTCGGCGAGATCAACCTGGCCGGGCCGCACCGCATGGCGGGCTACGACGGGACGGACGACCACGGCGTCCTGCGCGGCGAGTGGTACGTGGGCGGCGACCTCGGCACGTTGTCGGCCGACGGCGTGCTGCGCGTCCTCGGCCGCCGCGAGGACTCCATACTCAAGCACGGCCAGTGGACGCAGCCGGCCACGATCGAGGAGGCCGTCTCGGCCCTGGACGGCGTGGCCGAGGCCGGCGCGGTGGGCGTGCCCGAGGGAGCGGCCGAGCAGCGGGTGCTGCTGGCGGTCGTGCCGCGCGCCGGGCAGTCGCTGGACGCCGCCAAGCTGTCGCTCGCCCTGGCCGACACGCTGCCGCCGCACCAGCGGCCCGACCACATCGTGGTGACCGGCGAGCTGCCGCACTCGCAGGACGCCTCCGGCGGCCCCGGCAAGCTGCTGCGCCGCCGGATCCGCGAGCAGCACGGGCACCTGCTCGGGTGAGCGCCCAGGAGCACGGGAGCGGGGACGTCCACGGCGACGGGGAAAGCCACGACGTCCCCCGCGAGCACGAGGTCAAGGAGCTGGTCGCGGAGGCCGGGGTGCCGGTGCCGCGCGGGGTCGTGGTGCGCGACCTGGACTTCACGGCGGCCGGGGAGCTGGCCGAGCCGCTGGTGCTGAAGGCGTTCGGCCCGGGGCTGGTGCACAAGTCGGAGGCGGGGGCCGTACGGCTCGGCCTGCGGGCGGACGGCCTCGCCGCGGCGGCCGCGGAGATGCGCTCCCGGCTGGACGTGGAGGGGTTCCTGGTCGAGGAGCAGGCGCCCGCCGGGGTGGAGCTGATCGTCGGGCTGGTCGGCGACCCGGGGTTCGGCCCGGTGCTGCTGACCGGGCTGGGCGGCGTCTGGACGGAGGCGATGCGCGACACGGCGCTGCGCCTCTGCCCGATCTCCGAGCGGGACGCGCGGCTCATGCTGGACGAGCTGCGCGGCGCGGCCCTCCTGCGCGGCCACCGCGGCAGCCCGCCCGTGGACGTGGACGCCGTGGTCAAGCTGCTCATGACGGTCGGCGGCCCCGGCGGCCTGTGGGAACGGCTGGAACTGGGCGAGTTCGAGCTGAACCCGGTCATCGCCACCCCTTCCGGCGTGACCGCGGTGGACGCGCGCCACCTGCCCGGCCGGGCGCGCCCGCCCGCCGTCCGCGAGCCGGCGGACTTCCTGCCGCTCTTCGAGCCCCGCGCGGTGGCCGTCGTCGGCGCCTCGGCGAGCAGGCCGAACTTCGGGAACATGTTCCTCGACTTCTACCAGGCCGCCGGGGTGCCGCTGGTGGCCGTGCACCCGTCGGCCGCCGAGGTGGCGGGGGTGCCCGCGGTGCCGTCGCTGGCCGCCGCCGACGTGGACTACGCGCTGGTGGCGGTGCCCGCCGAGCGGTGCGCCGAGGTCGTGCGGCAGGCCTCGGGCATTCCGTACGTGCAGGTGATGAGCGGCGGGTTCGGCGAGGCCGGACGCGCGGACCTGGAACGCGACCTGGCCGAGGCCGCCCGCGCGGCGGGCACCCGGCTGCTCGGCCCCAACTGCATGGGCGTGTACTGCCCGCGCGGCCGGCAGACGTTCGTCGGCGGCGGCGTCGGACCGGCGGGGACGGTCGCGCTGATCTCGCAGAGCGGCGGCCTCGCGGGTGAGGTGATCAAGGTCGGGGAGCGGCGCGGGCTGGCGTTCAGCCGGGTCGTCACCGTGGGGAACGCGGCCGACGTGACCCCCGCCGAACTGCTGTCCTGGCTGGCCCGCGACCCCGAGACGCGGGCCGTCGGGCTCTACCTGGAGGACCCGCGCGGCGGCCGGGAGCTGCACGAGGCGCTGCGCGCGGCCGGGCTGCCGGTGGCGCTGCTGGTCGGCGGGCGCAGCTCGCAGGGACAGCGGGCGGCGCTCTCGCACACCGGCGGCATGCTGAGCGACCTGCGGATGTGGGCGGCGGTCGCGGCCCAGACCGGCACGGCGCTGGTCTCCTCCCAGGACGACCTGATCGGCGTGCTGGCCTTCTTCCAGGCGCACGGCTCCCGCGTGACGGACGGCGACCGGGTGCTGGTGATCGGGCCGAGCGGCGGCGCGGGGGTGCTGGCCGCCGACGCGTTCGACCGGGCCGGCGTGCGGCTCGCCCCGCTGCCGGACGGCGCGCTCGACGGGCTCGGCCTGGCCGCCGCGGGCAACCCGCTGGAGGTGCCGGTGGGCCCGCGCGGGCGTCCCGGGCTGGTGCCGGAGGTGATCGAGGCGATCGTCCGGCGGGAGCCGTACGCGGACGTGGTCGCCCACGTGAACGTGCAGAGCTTCTTCACCTACGGCGACGCGGCCGAGCCCCTGTACGCCTACGCGCGGGCCCTGGCCGGCGCGCAGGAGGCGCTGCCGCACGTCAGGATCACGCTCGTGACCAGGAACGGCGAGTGCGCGCCCGCGGGCGTGGAGGACGAGGTACGGCGGATCGCGGCGGCGGCGGGCGTCCCCGTCTACCGCTCCATGGAGGCGGCCGCGGCGGCCGTCGCGGCAGGAGGTAGTCGTGGGACTGCTTGACGGCAAGGTCGCGCTGATCACGGGCGGGGCCAGGGGCATGGGCGAGTCGCACGTGCGCCTGTTCCTCGAGGAGGGCGCGCGGGTGGTCTTCGGCGACGTGCTGGAGGAGGAGGGCAAGGCGCTGGCCGCCGAGACCGGGGCCACGTACGTGCGGCACGACGTGCGCAGCCCGGACGAATGGCGGCGGGCCGTCGGCACGGCCACGGAGCTGCACGGCCGGCTGGACGTCCTGGTGAACAACGCCGGCATCCTCACCTACGGCCGCATCCAGGACATGGCCCCCGAGGACTTCGACCGGGTGATCGACGTGAACCTCAAGGGCACCTGGCTGGGGGTCAAGTCGGTGATCGACCCCATGAAGGCGGCCGGGCGCGGCGCCATCGTGAACATCTCCTCGATCGAGGGGTTCGTCGGGGCGGAGGGGTTGTCGGCGTACGCGGCCTCGAAGTTCGCGGTGCGCGGGCTTACCAAGTCCGCGGCGCGGGAGCTGGCCAGGTTCAGGATCCGGGTGAACTCGGTGCATCCGGGGGCGATCAACACGGCGATGGCGGTGAACCCGGACCTGATGGCCGAGGTGGACGCGGAGGCGTTCGTGAAGTCCATGGTCATCAAGCGGTTCGCGAAGCCGGTGGAGGTCTCGCACGTGGTGGCGTTCCTGGCCTCGGACCGGGCCAGCTACTGCACCGGGAGCGAGTTCACGGTGGACGGAGGGCTGCTGACAGGGGCCGGTTACTAGGCTCCCCGGCACGACACGCGGCACTTTTCCTGTTAAATCACCCACCTTGGGCGCGCCCGACAGCTCGGTTGAGCTGCGGTTATGCGCCCGGTGATGTCTTTACCTGTTCTTGGGGTGTGCTTGACCTTGGTCACGAAGCGGTAACCTCGCACCGCACGGAAGACTACAGGTTTCCGGTTTTGCCACACATGTCCCGGGTTACCCCCGTGTACTCCAGCATGTGCGGATAAATCCGGATCTTGACCGGAAGGTTCCCCCATACTTCCATGACGCCCGAGATGCAGAAGTACATCGACCTGCTGGAAAGCCAGCTCGGCTACTCCGAGAAGGCCGGTGCGTACACCAAGTTCGGCGACTGGTACGGCAAGACCGTCGAGTTCGACGCCGACTACTCCGCCGCACCCTGGTGTGACATGTACCTCTCCTGGGCCGCGCACAAGCTCGGCTACCAGGAGTGGATCGGGCAGTTCGCCTGGACCGTACGGCACGCCGAATGGTTCAAGGCCCAGGGAGCCTGGGGGAAGACGCCCAAGCCCGGCGCGTTCGTCTTCTACGACTGGAGCGGCACCGGGAAGATCGACAACATCGACCACGTCGGCATCGTCACGCGGGTCGAGGGCGACACGATCTTCACTATCGAGGGCAACATCGACGGCGGCGTCGCCAAGCGCAAGGAGCGCGACACCAGCAAGGTCGTCGGCTACGGCTACCCCGAGCGCATCAAGGCCCGCCTCGACGAGGAGGCGGCCCAGAAGCGGGCCGACGAGCAGGCGGCGACGCCCGCCAGGCCCGGCACCGACGTGGGAACGCTCCAGCTCCCCGCCGACTCGCTCAGCTCCCTGATCCCGCACGTCGAGCAGGAGCGCGCCGCCGAGGTCCCGCTCGCGGCGCGTCCGAAGGCCAAGTCCGACGAGCCGGCCAGGACCACGGCGTCCTCGACTCCGGCGTCGCCCGCCGCGCCCTCGGCGTCCGCCTCGCCCGCGACGGGGGCGGCGCCCGTGCCGACGGCGGCGGCCGGCAGGTCGGGACAGAAGTCCAAGCACGCCAAGGCGACGACCGCCGACACCACGTCGGCCACCGCCGAGCCCCTTCCCGCGCTCGTGGACGCCTCCTCGCCCGGCTCGCTGTCCACGATCGGCTCGCCGTCGCTGGTGGGGTCCGCGCTGATCGCCGCCCTGGCGCTGGTCGCCCTGGCGAAGACCCGCCAGGGCCGCCTCCGCCCGGCGACCGCCGCGAAGACCGCCCGCGTACGCGCCGCCTCCGCGCCGAGCCTCTCCACAGGGGAAGGCGTCACCCTGCGCACCGCCGCGCTGAGCGTCACTTCGGCGGAGAGCACCTCTGCGGGCGTCGTCGCGGGCATCGCCGTGCCCGTCGCTCTGCCCGTTCCCGTGCCCGTCGCCGTGCCTCTTCCCGGGACGCGTTCCAGGCGCGGCACCCACGCCGCCCCCTCACGCCACCGGCGTCGCCGCCGTCCCGCGGAGACGCGCCACGAACACACCCGCCCGTCCCCGCGGCGGACCACCGCCGAGCCCTTCGAGCTCACCACCCCTTCCGGCACGGGCTCCGAACGCGCGGCCGCCTCTCACGAGACCGGTCAGGGCGACCGCTTCGAGCTCGCCGCGGGCTCTTTCGAGGCCGGCCGGAGCCGCACCGTCGAGTTCGCCGCGCCCGTCCCCGAGTTCGACCACGCGGGCGGCGCGGAGCTCGCGGCCGGTGTGGACGCGTTCGAGGCGTTCACCGACCGGACGGCCCCGCCGCGGCGGCTGGACAGCGCCTCGTTCCGGCCCGCCCCCGACACGGCGCCCTTCGAGCCCATGTTCGACACCGGCCCGATGGTGCCGATCTCGCTTCCCCCGGCGACGAGCACGTTCAGCGCCTTCTCCCCCGGCCCTCGTCCCGGGGCCGAGGTGGCCGCCCGGACGAGGACGACGCCGCGGGCCGCCCAGGCGTCCGGGATCGGCGCGACCTACCAGGGCCGTCGGCGCCGCAGCGAGCCGCTCCCGGACACCTACGCCTCCGAGCACGTCTTCTTCATGGACGAGTTCACCGCCGACTCCGTCCCGCGCGGCCGCCGGCACCGTCGCGCCGCCACGACGGTCCCGCAGCAGCCGCGGAGCCTGCACCAGGAGTCCGGCGGCACGAGCACCGTCGACGCCTTCGTCCAGGACGCCCCCCTGCGCGGCCGCCGTCACCGCACCCCCACCCGCGAGATCGTCAGCACCCCCGACTGGGGGCGTCAGCCCGCCTGAGAACGACCGGGCGGGGTCAGGCCACGTCGTACTCGGCGGCGAAGGCGGCCAGGCGGGTGACCGCGTCCCGGCTGCGCGTCCACGGCCGGACGATCAGCCGTTCCACCCCCAGCTCCGCCCAGGCGGCCACCTCCCCGGGAGAGCCCAGCGCGTACGCGTGCGCCGTGACCGGCACCCCCGCCCCCAGCCGCGCCACCTGCGGCCTGATGGACTCGATCGTGTGCGGCATGCTGATCCACCCGTCGCACAGCCGGGACGCCCGGCGCAGCGCCGCCGCCGACTCCCCGCCGGCCAGCACCGGCAGCCGCCCCTGCACGGGCTTGGGCTCGAAGGCGACCTCGGGGAACCGGTAGAACCGTCCGGAATGGGCGACCACGGGCTCGGTCCAGAGCCGCCGGACGACCTCGATGACCTCGTCCAGGCGGGCGCCGCGGGTCTCGAAGGGCAGCCCGGCCGCCGCCCACTCCCCGCGGTACCAGCCCGCGCCCACGCCGCAGATCGCCCGTCCGTCCGACACCACGTCCAGGGTGGCGAAGGCGCGGGCCGAGACGAACGGGTGGCGCAGGGCCAGCAGGTGCACGGCGGTGCCGAGCCGGACGCGGGTGGTGAGCCCGGCCAGCCAGCACAGGTAGGCCGGGGCGTCGAACAGCGGGGTCGTCGGCCTGATGCCGGGGTCCTCGGTGCCCGGGTAGACCGCGAGCGACAGGTCGGTGGCGAACACCAGGTGCTCGGGCAGCCACACCGACTCGAACCCCAGCTCGTCGGCGGCCACGGCCACGTCCTTCCAGGCGTCCGGGTGCAGCAGCCCCAGCGGCACGCCGTACTTCACGGGTACCTCCGCAGGTCGCGGGTGCGCAGGCAGGCGCGGACGTGTCGGCGGTGGGCGGCGGTGGTGCCGTGCGCGGCCGACAGCGACCAGGCCCGCGCGAGCCAGAACCGCAGGTCCAGCTCCTCGGTGTAGCCGATCGCGCCGTGGGTCTGCAGGGCGACCCGGGCGGCCAGCGTCGCCGCCTCGCCCGCCGCGGCCTTGGCGGCGCTCGCGTCCCGTCCGGCCGTGGGCGCGCCCCGGTCCACGGACAGCGCCGCGCGGTGCACCAGCGGCGCGGCGAACTCGACGGCGACCGCCACGTCGGCGAGCCGGTGCCGGACGGCCTGGAAGGACCCGATCGCCGCGCCGAACTGCCTCCTGACCCCCGCGTACGACACCGAGACCGCGAGCAGCTCCCGCGCGACCCCGACCAGCTGGGCGGCCGTCGCCACCGCGACGGCCCGCGCCGCGAGCGCCACCCGGTCCGCGCCGGGATCATCATGTCCCGGCGCATCGAAGGCGACGTCGAACATCGGCCGGCACGGATCCACCCCCGGCACGGCGGTGAGCCGCGCCTCGTGCCCCGGCAGCACCCGCACCCCCTCCCCCGCCCGCGCCACGACCAGCACGTCGGCGAGATCGGCGTCGGCCATGTACGCCTCCCCCGGCAGCAGCACCCCGACGCACACCCCGCCCGCGGCCAGCTTGGACAACCCGGGCGTCAGGAACGCCGCCGCCACCGCCGTCTCGACCACCGGCCCCGGCAGGCAGGCCCGCCCGGTCTCCTCGACGGCGGGCAGCACGTCGGTCAGCCCGAGCCCGAGCCCGTCGAGCTCGGGCGGCAGGAGCAGCCCGAAGAACCCCAGCTCGGCGAGCCGGTCCCAGGCCGGACGGCGTTCGGTCCGCAGCGCGCCGGGCGGGCAGTGCGCCCGCAGCACGTCGCGTACGGTCGCCCCCAGGGCGAGTTGCTCGTCGGTGAAGGCGAAGTGCATGAGGGCGACTCCAGAGGGGTCATCGGGGCAGGCCCAGGACACGCTCGGCGATGATGTTGCGCTGGATCTCGTTGGTGCCCGCGTAGATCGGCCCGGCCAGCGAGAACAGGAAGCCGTCCAGCCAGGCCGTCCCGCCGGCGCGGTCGCCGAGCAGTTCCATGGCCAGCTCGTGCATGCGCAGGTCCAGCTCCGACCAGAACACCTTGCCCATGCTGGCCGCCGCCCCGATCTCGGCCCCGGCCATGATCCGGCGGGCGGTGGCGAAGGTGTGCAGCCGGTACGCCTCGGCCGCCGTCCAGCAGCGCGCGGCCCGGTCGGCGAGGGCGGGGTCGGCGTCCCGGGCCAGGTCGAGGAGGCGGTCGGCGGTGGCGAGGAAGCGGCCGGGGCTGCGCAGGGTCAGGCCGCGTTCGGAGGAGGTGGTGGACATCGCGATCCGCCAGCCGTCGCCGGGCTCGCCGAGCACCATGGAGTCGGGCGCGAACACCCCGTCGAAGTGCAGCTCGGCGAACCCGGGCAGGCCGTCGAGCTGGGCGATCGGCCGGACGGCGACCTCGTCCAGGGGGAACAGGAAGTACGTCAGGCCCTTGTGCCGCGCGCCGGAGGTGCGGAAGAGGCCGAAGCCGTGGGAGGCGTGGGCGGCTCGGGAGCTCCAGGTCTTGTGGCCGTACAGGAGCCAGCCGCCGTCGGTGCGTTCGGCGCGGGCGGTGAGCGCGGCGAGGTCGCTGCCGGCCTCGGGCTCGGACCAGGCCTGCGCCCACACGTCCTCGGCGGTCGCCATCCGGGGCAGCCAGCGCCGCCGCTGCTCGGGGGTGCCGAACCGCATGAGGCTGGGGGCCAGGAGGAAGATGCCGTTCTGGCTGACCCTGGCGGGGGCGCCGGCGGCCCAGTACTCCTCCTCGAAGATCAGCCATTCGATCAGGGACGCGGCCCGGCCGCCGTACTCGCGGGGCCAGGAGACGACCGACAGCCGCTCGCCGGCCAGCAGCGCCTCCCAGGCGCGGTGGGCCCGGAAGCCTTCGTCGGTGTCCATCGGCGGGAGCCGCTCGGGCACGTGGGCGGCCAGCCAGTCGCGAACCTCGGCGCGGAAGTCCAGCTCGGCCGGGGAGAAGTCGAGATCCACGCAACCAAACTAGCGCACGCTTGGTCTACTGGCCAGGCCGCCGCCCGTCGGCCTAGTCTGGACGTCGTGCAGGGTCTTCTGCTCCGGCTGTCCACGCTCGACACCGACGCCGAGAGCGCGGTGCGGGTCATCGCCTACTTCGACTCGCTGGTGCGCGACCACGTGACCGTGCCCGTGCTGCTCGCGGCCACCGCGCGGCTGGCGCGATGTCCGGTCGGCCTGCACGACGCCACCGGCGGCCGGCGCCTCCGGACGGGCCCGGACGGCCGGGCCGCCGACGCGGAGACGCCAGGGGCCGGGAAGAAGGCCGGTGAGGGGGCGCGGGCCAGGGAGCTGAGCGGCGGCCTGGGCAGCGTGTGGATGGAACGCGAGGGCGTCCCCCACGGCCTCGACGACATCGTGCTCGAACGGTTCGCCGCCGCCGCCGAGCTGACCTTGGAACGCGCCGCCGCGCAGGCCCGCGAGGGCCAGGACCCGGCGCTGGTCGAGCTGGTGCTGTCGGCCGAGACCGGCGAGGCGGAACGGGCACGGGCGCTGCGGCTGCTCGGCTTCGTCCCCTCCACCCCACTCCAGGCCATGGCGTTCGCCCTGCCCACCGACCCGCTCCAGACCACGACGCCTGCTTCCCCCACGACCCGCTCGCGGCCGGGTTGCGGGCGATGGGGCACCGCGTCCGTACGGCGCGGATCGGCGACACCCAGGCCGTGCTGGTGGCCACCACCGTCGAGGGCGAGCTGCCCGAGGGCGCCCGCGTGGGCATCGGCCCCGAGCTGCCCGGGTCGCACGCCGCCGAGTCGTGGGCCAAGGCCCGCACGGCGCTGCGCTTCACCGGCCCGCACGACCGGGTGGTGCGCTGGACCGAGCTCGGCGCGCTCGCGCTGTTCGCCGACCTGCCCGGCCCGGCCGTCGCGGAGCTGGCCGACGTGCGGGTGATGGCGCGGCTGGGCGAGGACCACCTGCTCGCGGTGCGCGCGCTGTGCTCGGCCGGATCGGTCCGCGCCGCCGCCACCGGGCTGCACCTGCACCACAGCTCGATGGCGGGCCGCATCACGCGGGCGGAGTCGGTGCTGGGCTTCTCCCTCGCCGACCCGGCCGGACGCCTGCGCGCCCACCTCGCCCTGGCCCTGCTGCGCCTCCTGGCGAACACCCCCACCGCTACAGGCGGTACGCCCGCCTGAGCGCGGCCAGCCGGGTCTCCCGCGCCCGCCTGCTCAGCGGGGTGTCCGGCACCATGACGTCGAACCCGTGGAACGCCCCCGGGTAGAGGTGGAACTCGGTGGACACCCCGGCCCGCGCGAGCCGCTGGGCGTAGTCGATGTCCTCGTCCCTGAACACCTCCAGCTCGCCCACGTCGACGAACGCGGGCGGCAGCCCCGACAGGTCCTCGGCCCGCGCCGGCGCCGCGTACGGCGGGACGTCCGGCCCGCCCGCCCGGTCGCCGAGCAGGGCGGACCAGCCGTAGAGGTTCGCGGCCCGGTCCCAGACCACGGCCTCGGTGAACTCCAGGCTCGACGGGGTGGTGTTGCGGTCGTCGAGCATCGGGCAGACCAGCAGCTGGAGGACCACCTCGGGCCCGCCCCGGTCACGGGCGAGCAGCACGGTCCCGGCGGCCAGCCCCCCACCCGCGCTGGCCCCGCCGACGGCCAGCCTGGCCGGGTCGATGCCCAGCTCTTCGGCGTTCTTGGCGGTCCACACCAGCCCCGCGTAGCAGTCCTCGACCGGCGCGGGGTGCGGGTGCTCGGGCGCCAGGCGGTAGTCGACGGAGACCACGACGACGCCGAGCCGCTCGACGTAGTCGATCATCGTGGCCTCGTCCACCTCCGGTATGCCGACGATCATGCCGCCGCCGTGGATCCAGTAGAGGCCGGGCCGGCCGGCGCCGTCCTGCGCGGGGCGGTAGACGCGGACCCGGATGTCCGGTTCGCCGTCGGGGCCGGGAACATGACGGTCCTCGATCCGCACCTCGGTCTCGGCGGGCGGCGTGGCGGCCAGCATCGCGTGGATCTGGGCCCGGTGCCCGGCCAGCTCCTCGGCGTCGAGCGCCGTCACGTCGAACGCCGGGAACGGCGCGCTCTCCAGGGCGGCACGCAGGTCGGGATCGAGGTTGGGGTGGAACGCCATGAGGACTTCCTTCCACGGAGGGGGCTTGCCGTACCCCTCGATGGTCGGACCCCGCGCGAGGGTGCGGCAACCGCCATCCGGCTGCCGTTGCGCGCGCGACACCCGCCGTCCGGCGACCTCAGTCGAGGTCGATCGGGGTCAGCCCAGCAGGGCGACGACCTGTTCGGCCAGGGGCGCGGCGCTGGCCGGGTTCTGGCCGGTGACCAGCCGGCCGTCCACGACGACCTGCGGCTGCCAGTCGGGGGCGGGCTCGTGCCGGGCGCCGCGCTCGGTCAGCGCGTCGGCCAGCAGGAACGGCACCACCCCCGCCACGCCGCGCACGGTCTCCTCGCTGTTGGTGAAGGCGGCCACCCGCCGCCCGTCCACCAGGTGGGAGCCGTCGGACAGGGTCAGGCCGACCAGCGCGGCCGGGCCGTGGCAGACCGCCGCGACCACGCCGCCGCGCTCGTAGATCTCGCGGCCGACCCGAGCCACGTCGGGGTCGGCGGGGAAGTCCCACATGGTGCCGTGGCCGCCGGCGTACAGGACGGCGTCGTAGGCCGAGGCGTCCACGCCGGAGAGCATGGCGGTGTCGTCGTCCAGGCCGGTGGCGAGGAAGGCGGCCTGCGCCGGGTCGTCCGGGTCGTGGCCGTCGCGCGGCGGCCGGCCGCCGGCGATGCTGGCGACGTCCACCTCGTAGCCGGCCTTGGTGAAGATCTGCCAGGGATGGGCCGCCTCGGGGACGTAGTATCCGGTACGCTCCACGCCGCCGAGGTCGTCGTGGCTGGTCAACACGATCAGGATGCGCTTGCTCATGCGTTCGAGCATGGCTGGGAAGCCCCATCAGCAGCAAATAGCGAAACATCGGTTGTGGCATCAGAATACTGATATGTCCCCTCTCTCGCTGGACCTGCTGCGGACCTTCCTCGCCGTCCACAGGACCGGCTCCATCACCGCCGCCGCGCAGACGCTCGGCCTCTCACAGCCCGCGGTGACCGCCCAGGTCAAGACGCTGGAGGCGACGCTCGACCGGCCGCTGTTCAACCGGCTGCCGCGCGGCGTCGCGCCCACCCCCGCCGCCGACGAGCTGGCCCGCCGGGTCGCCCCCGCCCTCGACGCGCTGGAGGAGGTGGCCGGCTCGGAGCTGCCCTCGGACGAGGCCGTGCACCTGGGCGGCCCGGCCGAGTTCCTGTGCGAGGAGGTCATGCCGATGCTCGCCCCGCTCGTACGCGACGGGCTGCGGCTGCGCACCACCCTCGGCCTGGCCGACGACCTGCTGGCCGACCTCGCGGCCGGACGGCTCGACCTGGTGCTGTCCACGATCCGGCCCCGGGTGCGCGGTGTCCAGGCGGACCCGGTCTACGACGAGGAGTTCGTCCTGGTGGCGGCGCCGTCCGTGGCCCGCGCGCTGCCGCCCGGCCGGGTCGGGCCCAAGGAGCTGGCCGCGGTCCCCGTGGTGGCCTACGCCGAGGACCTGCCCATCGTGCGCCGCTACTGGCGGGCCGTCTTCGGGCGGCGGCCGTCGATGGCCGCGCAGGTCGTCATCCCGGACCTGCGCGGCGTGCTGAGCGCGGTGCGGGCCGGCATGGGCGTGTCCGTCCTGCCCGTGTACCTGTGCCGGCGTGACCTGGCCGAGGGCACGCTGGTCGTGCTGGCCGAGCCGGCGGAGCCGCCGATCAACACCGGCTACCTGGCCGTACGGTCGGGGGCGCCGGCCAGGCCGGCCGTGGGGCGGGTGCGGGCCCACCTGCTGGCGGCGTTCCGGGCGGCGCCGCCGTACTGAGGGCGAAGGTGGATGAGGGGCGATCACCTTGGGCATGCTGGGCACATGTGTCATTCCACCGACAGCCGGCCGCCCGCCCCGCCGATCCGGGGCGAGGTGGCAGCGCACGAGCAGATCACCCTGACCTCCGCCGACGGCACCCGTTTCATGGCCTACCGGGCCGACCCGGCCGAGCCGAACGGCCGCGGCGTGGTGATCATGCCGGACGTGCGCGGCCTGCACCCGTTCTACCGCGACCTCGCGGTGCGCTTCGCCGAGGCCGGGTTCCGCACGATCGCGATCGACTACTTCGGCCGCACCGCCGGGACCGACGACCGGGGCGACGACTTCGACTACATGCCCCACGTCGACCGGCTCGAGCTCGACCAGGTGCAGGCCGACGCGGCGGCGGCGACCGCCGAGCTGGCCGCCGGCGGCCCGGTGTTCACGGTCGGCTTCTGCATGGGCGGCGCCCTGTCGTGGCGTCAGGGCGCGGAGGGCAACGGCCTGGCCGGGAGCATCGGCTTCTACGGCGCGCTGCGCTTCATCGACGAGCCGAAGACCGGCCCCGGCGCGCCGCTGCTGCTGCTCAGGGGCGGCGCCGACAAGGTGTCGAGCCCGGAGGAGTTCGACGCCTACACCGCGGCACTGGACCGGGTGGGCACCGCGCACGAGACCCACGTCTACGAGGGCGCACCCCACTCCTTCTTCGACCGCTCGTTCAAGGAGTGGGAGGACATCTGCCAGGACGCCTGGCGCCGCATCCTGTCCTTCACCGAACGGCACTCAGCCTAGGTACGCGGCCCGCACCACCGGATCGTCCCTGACCCGCGCCGGCGTCCCGGCGGCGATGACCCTGCCCAGGTCCAGGACGACGATCCGGTCGCAGATCTCCATGACGAAGCCCATGTCGTGCTCGACCAGCAGCACGGTGGTGTCCAGGGCCCTGACGACCTCGCCGAGCCGGGCGGTCTGGGCGGCGTCCAGGCCGGAGGTGGGCTCGTCCAGCAGCAGGAGCCGCGGACGGTCCGCCAGCGCGCGGGCCAGCTCGACCATCCGGCGCTGCCCGACCGGCAGCGCGGCGGCGTACGCGTCGCGCAGCGGGGTGAGCCCGCACAGGTCGAGCACCTCGGCCACACGCGCGCCGCGCTCGCGCTCGATCCGCCGCCGTCCCGGCCACCCGGCCAGGTCGGCGGCCAACCCGCCGCCACCGCCGTGCCAGTCGAGCGCGGCCAGCACGTTCTGGGCCACGGTGAGCCGGCCGAACACCTGCGTGCGCTGGAACGTCCTGCGCACGCCGGCCCTGGCCCGCCGGAGCGCGGACACCCCGGTCAGGTCGCGTCCGTCCAGCTCGACCCGGCCCGCGACCGGCCTGCGCAGCCCGGACACCACGTCGAACAGCGTGGTCTTGCCCGCGCCGTTCGGCCCGATCACGCCGCAGACCTGGCCGGTCCCGGCCTCGAACGACACGCCGTCGAGTGCCCTGACGCCGCCGAAGGCCACGGACACGTCCTGCACCGCGAGCATTCACCTCACCCCCAGGTAGGCGGCGGTCAGCCGGTCGCCGTCCACCTCCGAGCGGGGGCCCGTCCAGGTGACGGCGCCCAGCCGCATGAACGCGACCCGGTCGGCGACGGCCAGCGCCTCGGTCGCCTTCTCCTCGACCAGCAGCAGCGCCACGCCCCGGTCGCGCAGCTCGGCGAAGACGTCGAACACCTGGCGCACCACGAGCGGGGCCAGGCCGAGCGACGGCTCGTCGGCGATCAGCACCCGCGGCGGGCGCACCAGGGCCGGGGCCAGCGTGAGGAGCTGCTGCTCGCCGCCCGACAGCGCGCCGGCGGCCACCGTACGGCGGGCCGCGAGCTGCGGCAGGCGCCGGTAGACCGGCCCCGGATCGTCCAGCCAGGTGCGCAGGTTCTCCTCCACGGTGAGCCCGGGGAAGACGCCCCGCCCTTCGGGGGCCAGCAGGACGCCGGCGCGCGCCCGCCGGTGCGCCGGCCAGGCGGTGACGTCCACGCCGTCGAGCAGGATCCGGCCGCCGGTCACCGGCAGGTCCCCGGCGGCGACGGCGCACGTGGTCGACTTGCCCGCGCCGTTCGCGCCGAGCAGCGCCACCACCTCGCCGGGCCGCACCTCCAGCCGCACCCCGCGCAGCACGGTGCAGTCGGCGTAGCCCGCCACGACGTCCTCCAGCACGAACAGCGGCCCGCCGGGCCCGCCGCCGGTCGCGGCCCGGCGGGGCACGACGCCGGCGACCACCTCGGCCGCAGCCGCGGAAGGCGTGGCGGGAGAAGCGCCGGGGAGGCGGCGGGCACGGTGGCGGGCACGGCGGCGGGCACGGGCCTCGGCCAGCTGGGTGAGCACGCCGTCCGGATGCCGGGCCAGGATCATGCCGCCCGCGCCGAACAGGATCGACCCCACGTGCGCGGACACGTCCCAGGTCGCCAGCAGTTCGGGCACGGCCACCGCGACCAGCCCGCCGAGCACCGCCCCGCCGATCCTGCGCACGCCCTGCAGCACCACCACGGCCAGCCAGACGAACCCGGCGAACGCCGGCAGGTCGGTGGCCGTGACCGACCCCTTGGAGATCGCGAACAGCACCCCGCCGAGCCCGGCGATGCCCGACGCCAGCACGAACAGCACGATCTTGGCGCGCGGCGCGGACAGCCCGGAGGTGACGGCCGCCGCGGGCGCCGACCGTACGGCGAGGACGGCCCGCCCCGACGCCGACCGCTCCAGGTTGCGCACCAGCAGCGCCACCAGCCCGATCAGCGCCAGCAGCACGGCCACCCGCACCCGCGGGTCGGAGGTGTCGGCGAAGCCGAGCCCGAGCGCCGGCAGCGCCCATCCGATGGTCCCGTTGCTGAAGGCGTCCACCTGGAACAGCACCTGGTCGGCCAGCAGCGCCAGGGCCAGCGTGGCCAGCGTCAGCACCCGCCCGCCCAGCCGCAGCGCGGGCAGCGCCACCAGCAGCCCGACGGCCCCCGCGGCGGCCACCCCCAGCAGGATCGCCACGACGAACGGCAGCCCGGAGGCGAACGCCCACCCGCAGGTCAGCGCTGCCATGGCGGCGAAGGCGGCCTGCGCCAGGTTCACCATGCCGCCGATCCCGGTCACCACCACGAACGAGCAGAAGATCAGCGCCAGCACCAGCCCCTGGGCCGCGACGCCCACGTAGTACTCCGGCCCGAGCAGGGCGAAGGCCGCCAGCGCGGCCAGGCCCGCCGCCCACGGCAGCCGCCTGCGCCAGGCCGGCACCCCGGCCAGGTGGTCGGGCGGCGGGACGTCCTCGGCGGCGCTGCCCGCCACCCGCTCCCGCGACCGGTTCAGCAGCAGCAGCCCGGCGAACAGCAGGATCACCGGCACGGCCGTGCGCAGCCCGGTGACCTCCTCCAGGAAGTCGGTGTACCCGGCGACCAGGTTCTGCACGACGCCGAGCGCGAGCCCGGCCGCGAACGTCCAGGGGATCGAGCGCAGCCGCCCGAACACCGCCGCCGTCGCCGAGGCGAACAGCAGCACCGTGTACGCCGTCGCGTCCAGCCCGAGCACCGGCGCCGCCAGCACCCCGGCCAGCCCGGCGAGCCCCGAGCCGAGCATCCAGGCCAGCGCCGAGGTGGCGTCCGCGTCGATGCCCCGGAGCGTGGCCAGGCGGCGGCGGTCCACGGAGGCGCGCATGCGCAGCCCGTACGGCGTGTGCCGCAGGAACGCCCACAACCCCGCCGCCGCGACGGCCGAGAAGGCGAAGGTGATGAGCTGGTCGGTGTCCAGCCGCACCCCGAGCGGGTCGAACGTCAGGGCCGGATGGGGGCCGACGCCGCGCGGCAGCGAGGTGGCGTCCGTGGCGGGCAGCCCGGCCAGCTCCACGGCCAGCAGGCCGAGCGCGGGCAGCGCGATCGTGAGCCCGATGGTGGCGACGATCTGCGCGGTCTCCCCCGCCTGGGCGAGCCCGCGGAACATGGCCCGGTGCAGCAGGTAGCCGAGCGCGGGCGCGAACAGCCCGGCCGCCACCACCGCCGACAGCCAGGCGGGCAGCCCGGCGGCGGCGGTGAGCTCGTAGAACACCAGGGCGGCCAGGAAGCCGACGGCGCCGTGGGCGAAGTTGAACACCCCGGTCGCCGCGTACGACAGGGTCAGGCCGGAGCCCATGATCGCGAAGACGGCCCCGGTGACCAGGCCGCTGAGCACGTACTGGAGGATCATTTCAGCGGCACGTTGTCGAAGCAGGCCATCCTCCTGGCCACCTGGAAGGCCCCGCCCTCCAGCCTGACCAGGGCGCCGCAGCCGTTGGGCTCGCTGTGGTCCCTCGGGTAGCGGATGCGGCCGAACCCGGGGTTCTCGTAGAGGTAGTCGCCGTTGGCGGTGGCCAGGAACTTCTCCCTGGTCAGGTCCTTGCCGGTGCGCTTGAGGACGTCGAGGAAGATGTCGGCGGCCCAGTAGCCGATCGCCAGGTGCTGGGTGAGCGCGGTGCCGGGGGCGACCTGCTCGACGTCCTTCTTGAGCTGGGCGATCTCGGGCGCCGGTGACTCGAACGGCTCGAACATGGGCGCGGCGATCACGCCTTCGAGCGCCTGCGCGCCGGCCGGGTCCTTGAGGATGGCCAGGTCGTAGCTGGTGGCGTCGGTGAGCACGCCCTTGTACCCGGCCCGTTTGAGCGCCGCGTAGAGCCCGACGTTGAACTTGGTGCCGGCGATCACCGAGACGACGACGTCGGGCGCCTTGCCGCCGTCCGACGTCATGATCTTGTTGACGTACGGGAGCCAGTCGGGGGGCGGGGCGGCGGCCGGCAGGCCGGAGTTCACGCCGGCCAGCTCGAACCCGGCCGCGGTGAACGACTGGGAGATGGTCGTGCCGCCGTACTTGCTGCCGCTGGAGTCGCTGGTCTGCACGTAGACGCTCTTGCCGGCGGCGCCGCCGAGCAGGTCGGCCATCTGCCTGCCCCACCACGTCTGGGAGCCGGCGCCCTGCTTGGGGGCCAGGCAGCCGTTGTAGCCGAACCCGGTCCTGGTGCCGCACCACTGCGGCCCGGTGGCCCAGCCGAACCAGGGGACGCCCTGCTGTTCGAGGAAGGCCGCGCCGCCGAAGTTCGGGGCGTGCACCGGGACCAGGGCGAACACCTGGTCCTTCTGGACGAGCTTCTTGGCCGCCGCGTCGCCCTTGGCCGCGTCCTGGGCGTCGTCCTCGGCGCCGATGAAGTCGATCTTCCGGCCGTGCACGCCGCCCTCGGCGTTGGCGCGGGCGAACCTGGCCTTCGCCCCGATCTCGGCGTCCCTGGTCGAGTAGCCGCTCGCGCTGGTCTTGGTCAGCACGCCGCCGATCTTGATGGTGGTGTCCGTCACTCCCGCGCCCGACTGGGCCGCACCCGTCTGCTGGGCCGCGCAGCCGGCGACGAGCAGCGTGAGGGTGAGCGCCGCCGCGCCCCGCCGTACCATGTTGTTCTCCTCGCGACTCGGCCTAGCGCTCGCTTGGTTTCGCTGAGCGTAGATTTGCCGGGAAGGGGTGTCAACGGCTGACCGAGCAACCGCTTGCTCGCAGGCGGCGCGCCGGGCTAGCGTGGGCGCATGCTGATGCGCGCGGCCGTGCTGACCGGGTTCCACGCCCCGATGGAGATCCGCGACGTCGAGATCGACGACCCCGGCCCCGGCGAGGTGCGCGTCCGGATCATGGCCTCGGGCGTGTGCGGCTCCGACCTCAAGGCCATCGACGGCAAGAGCCCGGTGGTGAGCGCGCCGCCGTTCATCCTGGGGCACGAGAGCGCGGGCGTGGTGGAGAGCGTCGGCGCGGGCGTCACCTCCGTCAAGCCGGACGACCACGTCATCATCGCCATGAGCGGCCCCTGCGGGCGCTGCCGCCAGTGCGGCGCCGGCCGCTTCCACCTGTGCTCGGGCCCGCAGCGGCTGCCGACCATCATGGGCGGCCCGCCCAGGGTCACCCTCGACGGCCTGCAGACCCGCCGCTTCATCGGCATCGGCTCGTTCGCCGAGTACGCGGTGGTCACCGAGGCCATGTGCGTCAGGATCGCCAAGGACGCGCCCTTCGCCGCCATGTGCCTGCTGGCCTGCGGCGTGATCACCGGCGTGGGCGCCGTCCTGAACGTGGCCGAGGTGCCGCCGGGCGCCTCGGTCCTGGTGGTCGGCTGCGGCGGCGTGGGGCTCAACGTCATCCAGGGCGCGGTGCTCGCCGGCGCCACCACGATCATCGCCGCGGACGTGGCCGAGGCGAAGCTCAAGCTGGCCGAGCGCTTCGGGGCCACCCACCTGCTCACCGCCGGCGACCTGCCGCGCCAGGTGAGCGCGCTGGTACGCGGCGGCGTCGACTACGCCTTCGACGCGACCGGCGTCCCCGGCGTGCTGGCGGAGGCCTTCGCCGCCACCCAGCCGGGCGGGACCACGGTCATGGTCGGCAGCCCGCCCCAGGGCCACCCCATGGCGCTGGACACCGGCCTGCTGTTCTCCTCCCGCCGCCTCATGGGCACCCAGGGCGGCGACGCCGCGCCGCACCGCGACCTGCCCATGCTGGCCGCCCAGTACCTCGGCGGCCGGCTCGACCTCGACGGCCTGATCACCGAACGCCTCCCCCTCGACCAGATCAACGAGGCCGTCGCCCACGTCCGCCAGGGGACGGTCGCCCGCACGGTCATCACGTTCTGAGGCGCTATTCTAATTTTCTTTGGAATAGTGGAGGTTGTCCCATGTCGTACCCCGAGCAGCGCTACCTGGCCGAGACCGGCGAGATCAGCGCCACCCTGCGCCCGGCGGCCAACGGCCCCGACCTGTCGATGGCGACCGGCACCCGCGTCCACTACCTGGGCACGGGCGGCTCGACGAACGGCGCCTACGGCCTGTACCGCTGGGAGATGGGCCCGCGCCCCGGCGGCGCGTCCCCGCACTTCCACCGCACCATCACCGAGTCGTTCTACGTGCTGACCGGCACCGTCCAGCTCTACGACGGCGACAAGTGGGCCGACGGCCGCCCCGGCGACTTCCTGCACGTGCCCGAGGGCGGCGTGCACGCCTTCCGCAACGCCTCGGGCGAGCCGGCCTCGATGCTGGTGCTCTTCACGCCGGGCGCGCCGCGCGAGGCGTACTTCGAGGAGCTGGCCGAGATCACCCACACCGGCCGCGAGCTCACCCCCGAGGAGTGGACCGAGCTCTGGCTCCGCCACGACCAGTACGCGGTCTGATGACGGGTTTCCCCGAAGAGCCCATCTACCGGCACCTGGCCCGCGTCGGCAAGGCGCTGGCCAACCCGGTGCGGCTGCGCCTGCTCGACGTGCTCGACCAGGGCGAGCGCACGGTCGATGAGCTGGCGCGGGCGGCGGGCGTGCCGCTCAAGAACACCTCGGCCCAGCTCCAGCACCTGCACGCGGCCCATCTGGTGACCAGCCGCAGGGACGGCACGCGGATCCGCTACCGGCTGGCCGACGAGCAGGTCTCGCGTTTCCTGGGCGACCTCCAGCATTTCGCCCACGACCGGCTGTCCGGCCTGCGCGAGGCGGTACGGGAGCACCTGGGCGACCTGTCCGGCGTCACGGCCGACGAGCTGGCCGCCAGGCTGGCCGATCCCGGCACGGTGGTCGTCGACGTCCGTCCGGCCGCCGCCTACGCCAAGGGGCACGTGCCGGGCGCGATCTCGGTGCCCCTGGACGACCTGGCGGGCCGCCTGGCGGAGCTGCCGGCGGACGCCCGGGTCGTGGCCTACTGCGGCGGGCCGTACTGCGTGCTCTCCCCGCAGGCCGTACGCCTGCTGCGCGAGCACGGTCTCGACGCCCGCCCGCTGGACGGCGGCCTGATCGGCTGGCGGCGTGCCGGGCACGAGGTCGCACGGGAGCGTACTGTGAGCGGATAATCGCCCACAGTGATGGAGGTCCGCATGCTCGCCAGAGGAGCCGTCGCGGCCGGCCTGCTCGCGGTCGTGACCGTGGGCGGCGCCGGCCCCGCGCAGGCCCGCTACCGTTACGACTTCCGCAGCCGCGAGGTGGTCATCTGGAGCGAGCCGAAGGGCGGCGCGGCCCAGCTCGGCGTGGGCCGTCCCGGCGACGGCTTCGACTCCGACAGGTCGGAGGAGCACGAGCTGTTCCGCTGCGACGACGCGTTCGACAGCACCCTGTGGCACCACGGCACCGACGCGGCCACCGGCGTCGTCGGGTGGGTGCCGGCCTGCCACCTCGACGACCCCGACTGACCGGCCGCCGGCGGGGTCAGCGCCCGGCGCCCACCGGCTCCTGCGCGCGCTCGCGGCGCGGCTCCGGCTCGTCGTCCTCGTGCCCCTCGACCGACAGGTTCGGCAGCAGCCGGTCCAGCCAGCGCGGGCACCACCAGTTCGCCCGGCCGAGCAGCACCATCGTGGCCGGCACGAGGAAGCCGCGGATGACGGTCGCGTCCACCGCGATGGCCACGGCCAGCCCGACGCCGAAGGTCTTGACCATCGCGTCCGGGTAGGCGATGAACGCCACGAACACCGCCACCATGATCAGGGCGGCCGAGGTGATGACCCGGCCGGTCGAGCCGAGGCCCTCGGCCACCGCCCGGCTGTTGTCGCCGTGCCGGGCGTGGGCCTGGCGCACCGCCGTCAGCAGGAACACCTCGTAGTCCATCGACAGGCCGAACAGCACCGCGAACAGCATCAGCGGCACGTAGCTCTCGATCGGCACGGAGAAGAACAGCGTCTGGAGGTAGGAGGAGTCCATCGGGGCGTCCATGCCGACCAGGCCGCTGCCGAGGCCGATCGAGAACACCAGCGCGAGCGCGCCGAACGCGGCGCCCAGCGACACCAGGTTCATCACGGCGGCCTTGACCGCGACGACGGGCGCCCGGAAGGCGAACAGCAGCAGCAGCGCGCTGAGCAGCACGACCACGCCGATGACCAGCGGGGTGCGCTCGTTCATGCGGTCCCCGGCGTCGGTCAGCCCGGCCACCTTGCCGCCGACGTGCACCTGGACGTCCGGGATCGAGATGGCCCTGACCTCCCTGACCACCTCGGCGGCCTTAGGGTCGCTCGGGGCGTAGTCGCTGATCGCCTGGAGCAGGACCGAGCGGCCGGAGTCGTTCACCTTCGGGTCGGACACGTGGGCGACCCCGTCGACGCGGGCGACCTCGTCGGCGATCCGCTTCACGGTGGCGTCCCCGGCGCCGGAGACCTTCTCCGGCAGCTCGGCGACCACGATCAGCGGGCCGTTGCTGCCGGGCCCGAAGGCCGTGGCCATCAGCTCGTACGCGCGCCGCCCGGTCGAGTCCTTGGCCGCGTACCCCTCGTCCAGCGGCCCCAGCTTCAGCGCGAGCGCGGGCGCGGCCAGCGCGCCGAGCACGAGGACGCTGCCGATCAGCACCCGCCACGGCCGGCGCGCCACCCACGCCCCGAGCCCGGCCCAGCCGGCGCCACCGCCGCGGGTGGACGACCGCCCGCGCACCAGCGGCACCTTGAGCGCGTTGACGCGGTGGCCGAGCAGCCCGAGCAGGGCGGGCACGAGGGTGACCGAGGTCAGCACGGCGAAGACGACGGAGATGCCGGTCACCCAGCCGAGCGTGCTCAGCAGCGGGAACCCGGCCAGCATCAGCGCGCTCAACGCGATGATCACCGTGCCGCCGGCGAACACGACGGCCCCGCCCGAGCTGGCCACCGTCCGGCGTACGGACTCCACGACCGGCACGCCGTCGGCCAGCAGCTTGCGGTGGCGCGACAGCAGGAACAGCGCGTAGTCGATGCCGACGCCGAGCCCGATCATCGTGGACATGATCCCGGCCTGCTTGGGCATGTCCACGACGTAGCCGAGCAGGCCGATCACGCCGAGCCCGGTCGCCACGCTGACCAGCGCGGCGAAGATCGGCACCATCGCGGCGACCAGCGTCCCGAACGCGAAGACCAGCACGAGCAGCGCGCAGACCACGCCGATGATCTCGCTCGGCCCGGTCTTGATCTCCTTGCTCGCCGGGTTGGAGTCGGCGGCGGCCACCACTTCCAGGCCGGCGTCCCTGGCCGGGGCCGCGGCGTCGGACAGCGCCTGCGTGTCCTCGCCCACCTTGTCGGGGTCGTTGCCCTGCATCTTGACGGTGATCACACCGATCTGCAGGTTCGAGGCGATGCCGCCCATCCGGTAGGGCGTGTCCACCTGGACGACGTGCGGCATCGTGCGCATCGCGGCGACCGAGCGCTCGACGGCCTGCTTGCGCGGTCCGTCGGTGAGCTTCCCGTCCGCGGTGTAGAGGAGGAGCTGCACGGTTCCGCCGGTGGCGTAGCCGGGGCCGAAGCCCTCCTTCATCAGGTCGTGCGCGCGCTGCGCGTCGGTGCCCGGGATGGAGGCGTCGTTGCTGACCGGGCTGCCGAGCGCGAGGCTCGCGCCCATCAGCCCCGCGGCCAGGGCCACCCATAATGCCAGCACGATCCGCCCGTGCCGCGCGCACCAGCCACCCAGCCGACCAAGAAACCGCGTCATCGTCTCGCCTCTGCCCGACGGCCGTCCTGTACGGTCGTACAGGACTACGATAAAACGGAGGACATCGGAAATTCCGGATCCCGTGGGAAATGAGACGATGACCACACCCGACGACACCCGCTCCCGGATCCTGGCGGCCGCGCGCGAGCTGTTCGCCGAGCGCGGCTACGCGGGCACCTCGCTGGCCGACATCGCCGCCGCGGTCGGGCTGACCAAGACCGCCGTCGCCTACCACTTCCATCCCAAGGACCGGCTGGCCTCCGAACTGCTCTCGCCCGCCGCGGCCGAGATGATCACGCTGCTCGACACCGACCACCCCGACCGCAAGGCGTTCGTCGAGGCCCTGGCCGTCTTCGCGGTGCGGCACCGCGCGGTGATCCGCCTGTTCATGGAGGACCTGGCGGCCGACGACAGCCAGCCGCCCGGCTCCGAGCGCGCGGTCGTCGGCACGTTCAGGGACGAGATCTTCGCCAAGCTCGCCGGCGAGAACCCGGGCCCCGAGGCCAGGGTCAGGTGCTGGGCGCTGCTCGGGGCCCTGCAGTGGGGCGTGGTCAAGACCATGGACCTGCCCGAGGACCAGGTCACGGCGGTCATGCTGGAGTCCGCGCTGGCCTTCTGACGGGACCGCGAACGCCGGCCTGCTGCTCGTCCTGGAGACCCCGTCCCACCGCTTCCGTGCGCGGTGGGGCGGCTACAGACCGGTCGAGGGGTCGGTGGCGGGGCCGGTCGGGGTCTGCGTGGGCTCCTCGGGGCCGGGGCCGCCGGACTGGCCGGTGACGCCGACCGTGATCACCACCACGTCGCCGGGCGCGGCGCAGGTGCCCGGGTTCAGGCTCTGGGTCAGGACGGTGTCCGCCTTGGCGTCGTCGTCCACGACCTGGGCGCGGGACCGTACCGTGAAGCCGGCCGCGACCAGGTCGGCCCGGCCGTCGGCGCGGGACCGCCCCACCACGGACGGCACCTCGACGCCCTGGCGGGCCACCGTGAGCGCCACCGTGCCGCCGCCCGGCAGCCGCGCGCCGGCCTCCGGCCGCGTCGCGAGGACCTGGCCGTCCGGCTGGTCGGAGCAGGCCCGGGTGACCGTCCCCGCCGCGAGCCCGGCGGCGGTGAGCGCCGCCTCGGCCGCCTTGCGCCGCCGCCCGACGACGGACGGCACCGGCACCCCCGCCGACACCTCCAGCGCGACCGTGCCGCCCCGGTCCACCACCGTGCCGGCCGCCGGACGGCTGTCCAGCACCCGGCCGATCTCCCGCGGCGAGTCGGTCCTGGTGACCGCGCCGACGGTCAGGCCGGCCTGCTTGAGCGCCTTGACCGCGTCGGCCCGGTCCAGGCCCGTCAGCGGCGGGACCACGACCGTGGTCACCGGCCGCCCGACCGTCGGCCCGCCGATGGGCCCACCGGTGGGCTCGACGGCGGGCGCGACGGTGGACACGCGCTCCCGCTCCGCCGGCTTCCCGCCCGGCCGCGAGGAGGCACGCGCCGACCCCGCCGGGCTCGGCGGCGCCGACGGCAGCACGGACGCCTGGCCGGAGCGGTGGCCGTCGAGCGCGGGCACGATCACGGTGAGCACCACCGCGGTCACCAGCAGCGCCGCGCACACCGCCACGACCGCCTGCACCCACCCGGCCCCGCGCCCCCGGTGGTCCTGCGCGCCCGCCCCGGCCCGCGTCCTCAGCCCGTCCGGCGGGCCCATCTCGTCCGGCGCTCTCGGGCCTCGCGGGGTCGCCGCGACCGGCGCCGTCGGGCCCGGCGGGGTCGTCGGGCCGGTGGACGTGAGCGGTTCCGGGCCGGCGCCCGTCCGCGAGCGCAGATGGTAGGCGCCGGCCACGCCGGTGACCTCGGGCTCGGCCAGCGGCACGGGCGGACGCTGCCCGGGGACCAGCGGCACGTTGCCGTACCCCCGGTCCGGCGAGTCCGGCTCGCCGAGCAGCGCGAGCAGCAGCTCCCTGCTGGCGGGCCGGTTCCTGACGTCCTTGTCCAGGCAGGCGGCGACCAGCACCCGCAGCCGCCCGTCCAGCCGGCCCAGCTCGGGCGGCGCGGTCAGGATGCGGTGCAGCACCGGCGCCACCGAGTCCTGCCCGAACGGCGCGCTCGCGTTGGCCGCGAAGCACATCGTCGCGCCCCAGGAGAAGACGTCGGCCGCCCCGGTCACGGCCGAGGCGGTGATCTGCTCAGGAGCCATGTACGCCGGCGTGCCCACGCCCCTGTTCGTCACCGTGGCCGCCGCGTCCAGCGCCCTGGCCAGGCCGAAGTCGATCACCCGCGGCCCGTCGGGCCCGAGCAGCACGTTCTGCGGCTTGAAGTCCCGGTGCACGATGCCCGCCCGGTGGATCGCGGCCAGCGCGGTCGCGGTGCCGACCGCCAGCCGCTCCAGCGCGCCGCCGTGCCGCGGGCCGGTCAGCGAGACCTCCCGGTGCAGCGAGGGCCCGTCGACGTACTCGCTCACGATGTACGGCCGGCCCTCGTCGAACCCGGCGTCGATCACCTGGGCCGTGCAGAACCTCGCCACATGCTTGGCCAGCTCCACCTCCCGCAGGAACGCCCCCTGCTCGTCCCCCACGGGCCCGTGCAGCAGCTTGACCGCGTACCTCTCGCCGCTCCGCGAACCGAGGAACACCGCGCCCTGTCCGCCTTCGCCCAGTCGCCCGGCGAGCTCGTACTCGCCGAGTCTGTGCGGGTCCCCCGTTCTCAGCGGCTGCGCCGTCGGCACGGGGCGCCTCCCCTCGCCGCCACCCCTTCTTGCTCTCCACTGAAGGCAACGGGCGGCGTACAGTCAACAGTGTGCACGGCAATCGCCGCCTGACCGTGACACAGCCGGTCAGGAGGCCCGGGAGAGCCGGCCCGAGTACACGACGGCGCCGGTGTCGGACCGGGTCACCTTGACCAGGAACCGGTTGGGGTCGTCCGAGGGGACGATGCGGACCGTCCCGGCGTGGCACGACTCACCCTTGACCTGGCCGAGGTCGAACACGACGGCGCTCCTGGTGGGGGCGAGCCGGCCGGAACAGTGCAGGTCGGCGCCCCAGCGCATGGTGGATCCGCCGTCGGCGCGCAGGCGCAGCTCGACCGGGAAGACCCGGCCGGCCGTGGGGTGCTCGGCCGACCCCGTCCAGGTGCCGTCCAGGGTGGGGCCCTGGGACGCGCGCAACCAGAACACGAAACCGGCAACCCCCATCACCACCGCGGCCACCGCCACAACCACCCGCCAGATCCTGCGCCCCGAGACGGCGGGCGTCCCCTTGGGTGGAGTGGCGGACGCTCCCCCGGCCGCGACGGCGGGCGTCCCTTCAAGAGGCGAGGTGGACGCTTCCCCGGGCGCGACGGCGGGCGTCCCTTCCGGGGTGGGCCAGGGGGCGCGGGTTCCCTCGGGAGAGGGCCAAGGCACTGTGGCGGGCGTCCCTTCCGGAGAGGGCCGGGGCGCTGTGGTGGGGGTGGTCGTGGGGGTGGTACGCGGGAAGGGGGGCGGTGGGGTGGGGACGGCGGCTCGGGCGCCGGAGGGGAGGACGTCGCCCGTTCCGCCGTCCTGGCCGAGCAGCGCGCGCAGCGTCTCCTCGGCGTCCGGCCGGTCACGCGGGTCGTGGGCCAGGCACGCCTCCACGATCTCCCGCAGCCGCCCCGACAACCCGCGCAGGTCCGGCTTGCCGTACAGGATCCGGGCCAGGACCTCCTGGTACGTGTCCGCCATGTACGCGTGCCGACCCCCGGCCGTGTACGCCACGGTCAGCCCCCACGCCCACATGTCCGCGGGCGGCCCCGCCGGCTCCCCGCTGATGCGCTCGGGCGACAGGTAGGCCGGCGTGCCGATGGGCGACCTGGTCGTGGTGGCGGCGGCGTCCATCAGCCGGGACACCCCGAAGTCGATCACCCGCGGCCCGTCGAGGCTGAGCAGCACGTTGCCCGGCTTCAGGTCGCGGTGGACGACCCCCGCCCGGTGGATCGCCCCCAGGGCGGTGGCGGTGCCGATGGCCAGCCGGTCGAGCGAGCCGCCGCGCCGGGGCCCACCGGCCACCACGTGCTCGCCCAGCGAGGGCCCTTCGACGTATTCGCTGACCAGGTAGGGCCGGTCGCCGTCGAGGTCGGCGTCGAGGAGCTGGGCGGTGCAGAAGGCCGCGACCCGGCGCACCGCCTCGACCTCGCCGAGGAACCTGCGCCGTACGTCGGCGTCCTTGGACACGCTCGCGTGCAGCAGCTTGATCGCGACCTGCGCCCCGGCCGCCGAGTGGCCGAGGAAGACGACGCCCTGGCCGCCCTGCCCGAGCCTGCGCGACAGCCGGTACTCCCCCAGCCGGCGGGGATCATCAGCACGGAGCTCGGACATAGGGCGTCATTATGGCACCGCCTACAGCAGCGCGGCGTAGCCGTCGAGGGCGCGCAGCACGACGTCCGCCGGGCCGCTCGGCAGGGTGGCCACGGCCTCCTCGATGCCGAGCCCGGCGAAGTAGTCCAGCTTCTCCCTGGTGGGCAGCGTCCCGAACGGGATCACCCTGGCCATCGGCCGCCCTGCCTTCTCGCACGCCTCGCGCAGCGCGGGCAGCGCGTTCTTGATGCCCTTGCCGCCGATGGGCATCCAGCCGTCGCCGTACTCGGCGATGTGGGCGAACAGCTTCGGCCCGGCGGCCCCGCCGAGGTAGACGGGCAGGTCGTGCGCGGGCTTGGGCCACGACCAGGACGGTTCGAGCCCTTCGACGGCGGCCACCTCTTCCCGCCAGAAGGCCCGCATGGCCAGCACGTTGCGCCGGGCGACCTCGCGCCGCCGCGCGTACGGCACGCCGTGGTTCTCGATCTCCTCGACGTTCCAGCCGAACCCGACGCCGACCACCACGCGCCCGCCCGACAGGTGGTCGAGCGTGGCCAGGGCCTTGGCGGTCACGATGGGGTCGCGCTGGGCGGCGAGCAGGATGCCGGTGCCGACGCGCAGCCGCCGGGTCGCGGCGGCGGCGAAGGAGAGCGCGACCAGCGGGTCCAGGGTGCGCTTGTACTCCTCGGGCAGCTCGTCCCGGCCGCCGGCGGGCGGCGTGCGGCGGCTGACCGGGATGTGGGTGTGCTCGGGCAGGTAGAGCGAGTCGAACCCGCGCTCCTCGGCCGCGGCCGCGAGGTCCTGGACCGGCATGGCCAGATCCGTGGCGAACATCGTGACACCCAGCCTCATACGGCCTCCTCATGTCAACCAAGCGATTGCTCGGCTAAGATTTCCAGGGTAGCTTGCAAGGCGACGTCCGCGGAAAGAGGTTCCCGGTGAAGTTCTCTATCTTCCTGAACCCGCAGATTCCAGGCTCTGGATACGCGGCCGAGGAGAACGCCAAGGCACGGCGTCCCATCGGACGCGACACCGAGTCGTATCAGCGGCTGCTGCACGAGGTGCGGGAGATAGCCGTCCACGCCGACCAGATCGGGTTCGACGCGCTGATGATGACCGAGCACCACTTCCACTCCGAGGGGATGGAGTTCTCGGTCAATCCGCTGATGTTCCTCACCGACCTCGCCGCGCGGACCGAGCGCATCCTGCTCGCGCCGCTCGGCATGGTGCTGCCCGCCTGGGACCCGATCAGGGCCGCCGAGGACGTGGCGCTGCTCGACCAGTTCAGCAAGGGCCGCCTGCGGCTCGGCGTGGCCCGCGGCTACCAGAACCGCTGGATGAACGTCCTGGGCCAGCGCTGGCAGGCCGCCGCCGCCCGCTCCGACGGCTCGGCCTCGGACACGCGGAACTTCGACGTCTTCGGCGAGGTGCTGAAGATCATGAAGATGGCCTGGACGCAGGAGACCCTCCGCTACAAGTCCGACGTGCTGGACTACGAGGTGCCGTACCCCTACGACGGTATCGAGGGCTGGCCCGCGATGGAATGGACCAAGACATTCGGGGCGCCCGGCGAGGTCTCCGACGACGACAAGATCCAGGCCATCTCGGTCTGCCCCCGGCCGTACCAGAACCCGCACCCGGAGTTGTGGCAGCCGTTCACGATCTCCGACCGGTCGGTGATCAGGGCCGCGCAGGAGGACATCCTGCCGTGGATGTTCACCCCCAACCCCGACGACCACGCCGCCAAGGCCAAGCTCTACCAGGAGGAGTCGGCCCGCCAGGGCCGCCACTACAAGCTGGGCGAGCACACCGGCATCCTGAAGATCGTCGGCATCGCGGACACCACCGAGGAGGCGATCAACACCTTCGGCCGCAGCATCCCCAAGGACTTCGCCGCCTTCTTCGGCCCGTTCGGCTACCTGGAGGTGCTGCGCAAGAAGGAGGACGAGAAGCACAAGCCGATCTCCCCCGAGAAGGGCGACGCCAAGCGCATGAACGACGTGGAGATGGCGCTGTTCGGCACCCCGGACGACGTCAAGCGCGGCATCCAGCGCATGCTCGACCGCATGCCGGACCTGGAGTGGTTCGGCCTGTACATGCAGGGGCAGCAGGGCGTGCTCCCGCTGGACACGGTCAAGCGGAACCTGGAGATGTTCGCCACCAAGGTCGCGCCGGAGTTCCGATGAAGATGTGGCTGGGGGCGTCGTTCGTCCCGACCGACCAGTTCGTGGAGCTCGCGCGGGCGGCCGAGCGCTGCGGGTTCGACACCTTCACGCTGTCGGACCACCTGTTCTACGCCGACTTCGCCTCGCGGTACCCGTACTCGCGGTCGGGCGCGCCCCGGTGGAGCGCCGAGACGCACTGGCCCGACGTGTGGGTGACGATCGGCGCGATGGCCACGGCGACCACGACGCTGCGCTTCTCGCCGAACGTCTACATCGCCCCGGCCCGCGACCTGTTCACCGTGGCCAAGCTGGTCTCCACGGCGGCGGTGCTGTCGCGGGAACGGGTGTCGTTCGGGGTCGGGGTGGGGTGGTGCGAGGAGGAGTTCGCCGGCACCGGCCAGGACTTCCGCACCCGGGGCCGCCGCCTCGACCGGATGCTGCCCACGCTGCGCGCCCTGTGGTCCGGCGAGACCGTCGAGCTGGACGGCCTGCCGCCGCTGTCGATCTCCCCCACGCCGGCCGGGCCCGTGCCCGTCTACGTGGGCGGCGACAGCGAGGCGGCGCTGCGCCGGGCCGCCCGCTTCGGCGACGGCTGGCTGGGCAACCGCATCTACACCGAGGAGCAGCTCGACCCGGTGCTCGACACCCTCCGCCGGCACCTCGACGAGAACGGTAGGACGAGCCCGTTCGACATCGTCGCCCCGCTGGCCGTGCTGCCGGACGCCGAGACCTACCGCCGCTTCGCCGCCAAGGGCGTGACCGCCACCATGGCCGCCCCCTGGTGGCTGGCCACCCCCGAGGAGAAGGCCCGGTACGGCGAGGACAGCCTCGACCTCAAGATCGCCACCATGGAACGCTTCGCCGAGGAGGTCATCGCCAAGCTCTGACCCGAAGGCCCGGAACCCCGGAACCCCGGAACCCTCGACGATCGTGGCCGGGAACGCGGCACGCGCGTCCCGGTCACGATCCCCCTTCCGCCAGGTTGGCCATGATCCGCCGCAGCATGCCCGTGACCTGCTCGATCTCCTCCCCGGAGAAACCCGAGAAGACCTGGCGGCTGACCCCGCCGAAGATCGGCGGCAGGCGCGGCACCAGCGCGTGCCCCTCGTCCGTCAGCTCGATGACGACCGAGCGCCGGTCCTCGGGCCGCCGGACCCGCCGCAGCAGCCCCTTGGCCTCCAGCCGGTCCAGCAGCCGGGTCATCCCCGCCGTGTCCGTGCCGAGCCGGCCCTTCAGCACGCCGGGCGTGCTGCGGCCGCCCGCCGCGTGCAGCAGCAGCGCCGCCTGCTGCGCGGTGAGCCCGAGCGGGGCCAGGCGGCGCTCGGTCTCGGTGTTGAGCTCCCGCCCCACCTGCACGAGCAGCGACCCGCCGCCCAGCACCAGCTCGAACGGCGGCGGCACGCGATCGTCGGTCACGCCACCAGAATAGCTGCCGCAAGCATTTACTGTCGCGACAGCTATCGTCTATCGTCGCATCCATGGACACTTCTCCCCACGTCATCGTCGCGGGAGGCGGCATCGGCGGCTTATCCCTGGCCCAGGGCCTGCGCAAAGCCGGTTTCCGGGCCACAGTGCTGGAGCGCGACCCCTCGGCCGGCCACCGCCCCCAGGGTTACCGCATCAGCCTCAAGGAGACCGGCGCCGCGGCGCTGCGCGCGTGCCTGCCCCCCGGCCTGTACGACCTGGCCGTGGCCACCTCCATCCGCCCGGCCACCCGCATGACCTTCCTGGACACCCGGCTGGTCCCCAAGTTCTCCAAGGACGTCCCGCCCCAGCTCCCCGGCCTGGACGGCTTCGGCGTCAACCGGCTCACCCTGCGCGAGATCCTGCTGTCCGGCCTCGACGTCCGCTTCGGCACCGAGTTCACCCGGTACGAGCCGCTGCCCGGCGCCCGCGTCCGCGCCCACCTCGCCGACGGCTCCGCCCTGGACGGCGACCTGCTCGCCGGCGCGGACGGCGTCGGCTCCCGCGTCCGCGCCCAGCTCCTCCCCGACGCCGTCGTGGACCGGCTCGACTGGGCCCTGTACGGCAGGACCGTCCTGACCCCCGACCTGCTGGCCGCCACGCCTCCCGACCTGGTCGACACCTTCAACCGGGTCACCGCGCCGGACCACACCGCGATCTCGGTCGCCACCTGCCGCCCCTGCGCGCCGGTGGCCGAGGCCGCCGCCCGGCACGCCCCCGGCCTGCGGCTGACCGACGTCCCCGGCTACTTCTCCTGGACGCTGACCGCCCCCGGCCCCCGGCCGGACGACACCTCCCCCACCGCCCTGCACCGGCTCGCGCTCGCCACGGTCGCCGGCTGGCACGAAGGCGTGCGCCGGATCGTCGAGCGGGCCGACACCGAGGCGACGTTCCTGGTGCACACCCACTCGGCCCGGCGCGTGCGCCCCTGGGACGAGCCCGCGGTGACCCTGCTCGGCGACGCCGTGCACAGCATGAGCCCCGGACGCGGCGAAGGCGCGAACGTCGCGCTGTGCGACGCCCACACCCTGAGCGCGGGTCTGGCCGCGGCCGTCGCCGAGGGCCGCCCGCTCGCCGAGGCGAAGGCGGCCTACGAGCACGCCATGCTCGACTACGCGTTCACCGCCGTCGAGGCCTCGTTGCAGCAGCCGTTCGCCCCCTTCGCCCGTCCTGTCCGGCCACCGGCGCGTTGAACCGGCCCGGAGTTACGGGTGGGGGCCAGGGGGACGATAGCCTCGTCCCGTGCTGGAAAAGATCGCAGCCACCCGATATGTGACCCCGCTGCGGGAGGGCGGGTCGCTGCCGGGCGTCGTCGAGGCCGACGACCTCGGCACGTACGTGGTGAAGTTCCGCGAGGCGGGGCAGGGCCGGCGGGTGCTCGTCGCGGAGATCATCGCCGCCGAGCTGGGCCGCCGCCTGGGGCTGCGCACTCCCGAGCTCAAGCTCATCGACCTCGACCGGCAGCTCGGCGTCCGCGAGCCCGACGAGGAGGTCCAGGACCTGCTCAAGGCCAGCACCGGCCTCAACCTGGCGGTCGACTTCCTGCCCGGCGCGCTCGGGTTCGACCCGCTGGGCTGGATCCCCGACCCGGCGTTCGCCTCCCGGGTCGTCTGGTTCGACGGGCTGATCCACAACATCGACCGGAGCTGGCGCAACCCCAACCTCCTGGTCTGGCACCGCGACACCTGGCTCATCGACCACGGCGCGGCCCTGTGGTTCCACCACAACTGGCGTACGGCCGACCCGCAGCGCGCCTTCGACACCGGCGACCACGTGCTCGCGCCGTTCGCGGCCGACGTGCTCGCCGCCGGCGACCACCTGGCCGGCCGGATCACCCGCGAGCTGCTCGGCGAGGTGACGGCCCTGGTGCCCGACGAATGGCTCGACGGCGAGCCGGGCTTCGACTCCGCCCAGGCCGTACGGGAGGCCTACATCGACCATCTGCTGAGCCGGGCGCACGGGCCGCGCGAGTGGCTGCTGCGCGACCCCGACAAGGAACGCAGGGCGCCTGGGCCCGGCTCGGTCGGCGAGTTCTGGCGGGGAGGCAGCCGGTGACCAGAGACGTCTACGAGTACGCGGTGATCCGCGTCATGCCGAAGGTCGAGCGCGGCGAGCTGATCAACGCCGGTGTGCTGCTCTACTGCCAGCCGCGCGACTACCTGTGCGCGCGCGTGCACCTCGACCCGGCCCGCCTGCGAGCCCTCGACCCCGGCGCCGACCTCGACGGCGTGCGCCACGCGCTCAGCGCCTACGAGCGGGCCTGCGGCGACCGGCCGGGCCCTCTCGCGGGCGAGCCGCTGGGCGGCCGGTTCCGCTGGCTGACCGCGCCGCGCAGCACGATCGTCCAGACCGGGCCGGTGCACGCCGGCCTGACCGCCGACCCCGCCATCGAGCTGGCCCGGCTGTTCGACAAGCTGGTGCGCCTCTAGCCGCGCGCCCTCAGAACAACACCGACATGAAGGTGTCCACCTCGCGGAACCCCACCTTGCGGTAGACGGCCCGCGCCGAGTGGTTGAAGTCGTTGACGTAGAGCGACACGACGGGGGCGAAGCAGCTCATCGCCGCCTCCACGACCGCCGCCATGCCCGCCACCGCGTGGCCCTTGCCGCGCTGGTCGGGGGCCACCCACACGCCCTGGATCTGGCAGGCGTACGGCGTGACCGCGCCCACCTCCGCCTTGAACACCACCCGGCCGTCGTCGATGCGCGCGTAGGAGCGGCCGATGCGGATCAGCTCGGCGACCCGGGTGCGGTAGAGCGCGCCGCCGTCGCCGAGGTTGGGCGAGACGCCCACCTCCTCGGTGAACATCGCCACGCACGCCGGCAGCACGATGTCGAACTCCTCGGGCCGCACCCGGCGCACCAGCGGATCGGCGGGCACGGGAGCCTTGCTGGAGGTCGCCATCACCGGCTGGGCCCACCGGATGGCCCGCGCCCTGCCCCAGTGCGGCTCCAGCCGCTCCCACAGCAGGGACACCGCCTCGACGGGGCCCACGATGGACGAGCACCTGCGCCCCTGCTTGCGGGCACGGTCGGCGAACGCGTGCACGGCCTCGGGGCCGGCGTTGACCGGCACCATGTTCGCGCCGGCGTAACAGAGCGACACGAGCCCGCCGCGCGGCCCGAACCCCCACATCTGCCCCCCGAGGCGTGCCGGATTGAGTCCGACGGCCCGCACCCGGGAGGAGACGAAGACGTTGGCGACCGGATCGCAGTCAAGCAGGGCGAGAACCTCGTCCCGGTCGCTGTCGTCGAGCACGCGCGACGCCGATGTACGCAGCATCACATGGTCAGACTACGCGAACGTCCCCCGAATAGCTCACCGGGACAGCACGTCGGTGAGCCGATCGTGACCCTGCACGCCTCCCGCGGCCATATGAGCGGCCGGGGCCGGGTCCGGCAGGGCCGCGCAGGACGCCGTCCGGGCCGGCAGCGTGCCGTCGGCCAGGTACGCCGCGAGGTGGCCGTCCACGCACCGGTTGCCGGCCAGCGAGACGCCGTGGTTGCCGCCCTCGTCGATCACCAGGCCGCTGCGCGGGAAACGCCGGTGCATGGCCAGCGCGCCCCGGTACGGCGTGGCGGCGTCGTCGCGCGACTGCAGGAACAACACCGGCGGCAGCTTCGGCGCGGCGCGCACCTCGACCGGCGTGCCGCCCTTGACCGGCCAGAACGCGCACGGCGCGTTGAACCAGGCGTTCGGCCAGGTCAGGAACGGCGCCCTGTGGTGGAGCCGGGTCATGTCGGTGCGCCACTTGGCCCAGTCGCGCGGCCACGCGGCGTCGCGGCACTGCACGCCGAGGTAGACGGCGTAGCCGTTCTCGTCCTCGGCGTCGTTCTTGCCGCGCCGGTTGTACGCCTCCACCAGCGGCTGCACGTCGCCCTTGCGCACGTAGGCGGACCAGGCGCGGGCGAACTCCGGCCACACCCGGTCGGTGTACCCGCCGAGGGTGAAGGTGTCGTCCAGCTCGCTCGGCCCCACCACGCCGCCGGCCGGACGGGTGCGCAGCCGGTCGCGCATCGCGTAGTAGGCGAACGAGGTCTGCTTCAGCGTGCCGCCCAGCCGGTAGACGTCGTTGTGCCGGGCCGTCCAGGCGAGGAAGGCGCGGTGGCGGCGTTCGAAGGCGACGTCCTGGCCCAGGTTCGACCGGTACCAGACGCCCTCGGGGTTGACCGTGCTGTCCATGACCAGCCGCCTGACCCGCTGCGGGAACAGGGTCGCGTAGACGGCCCCGAGGTAGGTGCCGTACGAGTAGCCCAGGTAACTGATCTTCTCCTCGCCCAGCGCCGCCCTGATCGTGTCCATGTCCCTGGCCGAGTTCTCGGTCGTCAGGTACGGCAACACCCAGGCCCAGAGGTCGCCGCAGCGGGTGGCGTACTCGCTGGCCCTGGCCAGGAGCTTGCTCTCGTCGCCGGCCGTGTGCGGCACCGCGTCGGGCCGCGGCGCCCGGTAGTAGGTGTCGGGGTCCACGCAGTGGAGCGACGGCTCGCTGCCGCCGACCCCGCGCGGGTCGAACCCGACGACGTCGTAGCGCTCGCCGAGCCTGTTCGGCAGCCCGTTCGAGACGAACTCGGTCAGGTCACGGCCCGAGGCTCCCGGGCCGCCCGGGTTGATCAGCAGGGTGCCGAGATGGTTGCCGTCCCTGGACACCTTGGCCTTGATGCGGTTGATCGCCAGCTTGATCGACTGGCCCCAAGGGTCGCGGTAGTCGAGCGGCACGCGTACGGTGGCGCACTCCAGGTCGGCCCGGACCGTCTTGCCCTCCTTCGCCGGGCACGCCCCCCAGACCACCTGCTGCGCCCCCCGAGCCGCGCCTCTGCCGGCCGACGCCACACCGTCCGCGCTGACAACCCCGGCGACCAGCACCGCGATGCCGACGGCAACACTGAATACGCGCTTCACCCAGCCCCTCCCCCTCGTCATGGCCCTGTGATGCTCCCGCGGGCGACGGGGTCATGACGCTGGGTATGGAGAAAGGCTTGCCAGTTTGTAATGAGGCCATTGCACCGGGTCACCGGCCCCCGGAGGCACTCAGCCCACGGTCACCTGAGGGCCGGAGACGGCGTCGTCGTCGAGGTCGACCTCCACGCCCATCTCCTCGGCCAGCCGCAGGGCCTCCTCGATCAGGGTCTCGACGATCTGCGACTCGGGCACGGTCTTGATGACCTCGCCCTTGACGAAGATCTGCCCCTTGCCGTTGCCGGAGGCGACGCCGAGGTCGGCCTCGCGCGCCTCGCCGGGGCCGTTGACCACGCAGCCCATGACGGCCACCCGCAGCGGGACCTTGAGCCCCTCCAGGCCAGCCTGGACCTGCTCGGCCAGCGTGTAGACGTCGACCTGGGCCCGGCCGCACGACGGGCAGGAGACGATCTCCAGCCCCCGCTCGCGCAGCCCCAGCGACTCCAGGATCTGGGCGCCGACCTTGACCTCCTCGACGGGGGGCGCGGACAGCGAGACGCGGATGGTGTCGCCGATGCCCTCGGCCAGCAGCGCGCCGAACGCCACGGCGGACTTGACCGTGCCCTGGAAGGCGGGGCCGGCCTCGGTGACGCCGAGGTGGAGCGGGTAGTCGCACTTGGCGGCGAGCAGCCGGTAGGCGTTGATCATGACGACCGGGTCGTTGTGCTTGACCGAGATCTTGATGTCCCTGAAGCCGTGCTCCTCGAACAGCGAGCACTCCCACAGGGCGGACTCGACCAGCGCCTCGGGCGTGGCCTTGCCGTACTTCTGGAGCAGGCGGGGGTCGAGCGAACCGGCGTTGACGCCGATCCTGATCGGCACGCCGTGGTCGGCGGCCGCCCTGGCGATCTCGCCCACCTTGTCGTCGAACTTCTTGATGTTCCCCGGGTTGACGCGGACCGCCGCGCAGCCCGCCTCGATGGCCGCGAACACGTACTTCGGCTGGAAGTGGATGTCGGCGATGACCGGGATCTGGGACTTCCTCGCGATGATCGGCAGCGCGTCCGCGTCGTCCTGCGACGGGACGGCCACGCGCACGATCTGGCAGCCGGACGCCGTCAGCTCGGCGATCTGCTGCAACGTGGCGTTGACGTCGGCGGTGACCGTCGTCGTCATCGACTGGACGGAGACGGGCGCGTCGCCGCCCACGGGAACGCTGCCGACCATGATCTGGCGGGAGTGCCGGCGTTCGGCGAGCGGCTTGGGGCGGACCGTCGGGATGCCAAGTGCTACAGAAGACATTTCTACCCTTAGGTGTGACGACGCTACCCAGTCTAGGTAGCTAGAAGGACTGCCCGGCTGTGAGTTCGGCCGCACGCGCCCGGGCCCAGGCGTCGGCGGCCAGCACCTCCTCCACGCTGGAGGCCGGGGTGACGCGGTGTTCCTCGACGACCTTGGCGACCGTGTCGACGATCGCGGGGAAAGGCAGCCCGCCCCTGGTGAACGCCTCGACGCAGACCTCGTTGGCGGCGTTGTAGACGGCGGGCGCGGTGCCGCCCTCGGCGCCGACGTGCCTGGCCAGCGCGACGGCCGGGAAGGCCGCGTCGTCGAGCGGCTCGAAGGTCCAGGTGTGGGCCCTGGTCCAGTCGACGGGCCGGGCGGCGCCGGGCACGCGGGCCGGGTGGGCCAGCGCGAGCGCGATCGGCAGGCGCATGTCGGGCGGGCTGGCCTGGGCGATGGTGGAGCCGTCGACGTACTCGACCATGGAGTGGATCACCGACTGCGGGTGGACCACGACCTCGATGCGGTCGAAGCCGATGTCGAACAGCAGATGGGCCTCGATGACCTCCAGCCCCTTGTTGACCAGGGTGGCGGAGTTGATGGTGATGACCGGGCCCATGGACCAGGTGGGGTGGGCCAGCGCCATCTCGGGGGTGACGTCGGCCATCTCCTCGCGCTTCATGCCCCTGAACGGGCCGCCGCTGGCGGTGATGACGAGCTGCTTGACGGCGGCGGGGTCGTGGCCGCCCGGGCCGGACGCCCACAGGCACTGCTGCACCGCCGAGTGCTCGGAGTCGACCGGGAGGATCTGCCCCGGCGCGGCCAGCCGCTTGACCAGCGGCCCGCCGATGATCAGGGACTCCTTGTTGGCCAGCGCGAGCGTGCGGCCGGCCTCCAGCGCGACCAGCGTGGACGTCAGGCCCAGCGCGCCGGTGATGCCGTTGAGCACGGTGTCGCACCGCCAGGCCGCGACCTCGGCGACGCCCTCGTGGCCGCCCAGCACGACGGGGGACGCCCCGCGCGCGGCCAGCGCCTCCTTCAGCGCCGGGACGGCGGCGGCGTCGGCCACCGCCACGACCTCGACGCCGAACGCGGCCGCCTGCGCGGCCAGCTCCTCGACCCTGCCGCCCCCGGCCGCCAGCCCGGCGACCTTGAACCCGGCGGGGTCGGCGGCGATGACATCGAGGGCCTGGGTGCCGACCGAGCCCGTGGAGCCGAGCACGACGACGGAGCGGAGGGTCTCTGCATGCACCTGTCCATTGTCCCCGCTGCCGGACGCGGACGCGCACGTGAGGGGCCGACAGCCGCGATCCCGGCTCCCGAGTGACAGGCGATAACCCAGACCAGTTATGTCCAAATATCGCTATATCGGGATGCGCATATCTCGAGAAATCCCGATTATTGGGCGGCTACCTTCCAAGCCCCAGCTCCGGTTTCGGGAGGTTACGTAATGCACCGCAGAGTTGCCCTGCTCTCCGTCCTCACCCTCGCCGCCGGGAGCATCGCCCTGCTCCCCGGCACCGCGGCGCAGGCCGGCGCGGCACCCCGTCCCGCCCAGCACGCCGCCGCGGACTCGACGTCCGAGCAGCGGCAGGTCACGCGGTACTGGACCGAGGCGCGCATGGAGAGCGCGCAGCCGCTCGACCTGCCCGCGCCCAAGAACGGCGGGAAGGCGGCCCGCGGCGCGGCGGCCGAGCCCGGCGAGCCCGATGGCGGCACCCCCTGGCAGGCGCCGCCCACCGGCGGCCGGGGCGACGGACGGCAGCTCCGGTCGGCGAACAGCTCCGGCGCCCCCTGGAGCGGCGGCGGCGCCGTGGTGAAGACCACCGGCCGGGTCTTCTTCACCTACCAGGGACGCAGCGCCTCGTGCTCGGGCTCGGCGGTGACCAGCGCGAACAGGAGCGTGGTGCTGACCGCCGGCCACTGCGTCAAGCTCGGCGGCGCCTTCCACACCAACTGGGTGTTCGTGCCCGGCTACGCCGCCGGCCAGCGGCCCTTCGGCACCTGGCCGGCCGCCAGGCTGCTGACCACTCCCCAGTGGAACGCCAGTGAGGACGTCAACTTCGACGTGGCCGCCGCCGTGGTGGCCCAGGTGGACGGCAAGAGCCTGGTGGACGTCGTCGGCGGCCAGGGCGTGGCCTTCAACCAGCCGCGTGGCCGGCAGATGTACTCCTTCGGCTACCCGGCCGCGGCCCCCTACGACGGCTCGAAGCTCATCTACTGCAGCGGCCGCACGTTCGACGACTTCCTGCTCTCCGACGATCTCGGCCTGACCTGCGACATGACCGGCGGCGCCAGCGGCGGCCCGTGGATGCTGAATTTCGACGAGTCGACCGGTCTCGGCACGCAGAACTCGGTCAACAGCTTCAAATACAACTTCGCCCCCAACTGGATGTTCGGCCCGTATTTCGGAAACGAAGCACAGGCCGTTTACCAGGCGGCGCAAACCACCGGCACACTCTGATCAATTTACGGAAAGTAGCCACAAGAACACACCTCGTGGTGCACACTCGGGGGCCATGACCCTGAGCACCTCCCTGCTTGCGGCCGCCCCGCTGATCGTGGGGCTGACGGGACCGGCGATCCTCGGCGCGGTCCCCGGCCAGCACCTGGTCGATCGTCCCGCCGTCGAGCACGCCGCGGCCCGGCCGAGCCTGGTGGTCGAGCACGAGGCCGCCCGGAGCGACGCCGAGCAGCGGCGCGTGCTCGGCTACTGGACCCCGCAACGCATGGCGGCGGCCCTGCCCATCGGTCTGCTCGACTCCGTGACCGACGGCGACGGCCTGCTCAGCGGCCTGACCGGCCGCGGCGGGGCGCAGGCGAAGCCCGGCGTGTCCGGCGGCCGTACCGAGATCAACGTCGGCCGCCGCCGCCAGGCGTCGTCCAGGCCCCAGGCCAGCACGATCGGCGCGCGCTGGAGCACCGGCGGAGCCGTGACCAGGACCACCGGGCGGGTGTTCCTGACCCTGGCGGGCGCCGACTTCGTCTGCTCGGCCAGCACGGTCACCAGCGCCAGCAAAGACCTCGTCGTCACCGCCGGCCACTGCGTCAAGGACGGCGCCGGCGAGTGGGCCGAGAACTGGACGTTCGTCCCCGGCTACGGCAGGGGCGGCGAGCAGCCCTACGGCCAGTACGCGGCCCGCCGCATGTTCGTCTCCGCCCCCTGGTCGCGCTCCGGCGACGACAACCACGACGTCGGCATGGTCGCCCTGGCCACCTCGGGCGGGCGGCACGTCGCCGACGTGGTGGGCACCCAGGACATCGCCTTCAACGCCAGGCGCGGCGGCCAGACCTACGGCTTCGGCTACCCGGCCGACCCGCCCTACGACGGCGACCAGCTCGTCTACTGCGCCGGGCGGCTGCGCGACGACCCGTACAAGCAGACGCACGACCAGGGGCTCGGGTGCGCCATGACCGCCGGGTCGAGCGGCGGCCCCTGGCTGTCCGGCTTCGACCCGATGACCGGCCGCGGCACGATCACCTCGCTGAGCAGCTTCAAGTACAGCGACGACCAGCACACCATGTACGGCCCGTACTTCGGCCAGGCCGCCAGGACGGTCTACGCCACGGCCGAACGCGCCTGACGGCGGCGCCGGACATACGAACGCCCCGCGCCGGGGAGGCGCGGGGCGGGCCGGGAGCTACAGCGACAGGCCGGTGAGCACCATGACCTTCTCGTAGGTCAGGTCCTCCATGGCCGAGTGCAGGCCCTCGCGGCCGATGCCGGAGTCCTTCACGCCGCCGTACGGCATCTGGTCGGCCCGGTACGACGGCACGTCGCCGATGATCACGCCGCCGACCTCCAGCTCGCGGTTGGCCTTGAAGGCTGCGTCCAGGGAGCGGGTGAAGACGCCGGCCTGGAGGCCGTACTTGGAGTCGTTCACCATGGCGTACGCCTCGTCGATCGACGCGGCCGGCTGGAGGATCATGACCGGCCCGAAGACCTCCTCGCAGGCCACCTTGGCGTCGTGCGGGACGTCGGCCAGCACGGTCGGCGCGACCGTGGCGCCCTCGCGGGTGCCGCCGGCCAGGACGCGGGCGCCGGCGGCGACCGCCTCGCGCACCCACTCCTCCACCCGCTCGGCGGCGGCCTCCGACACCAGCGGCCCGACCTGGGTCTTCTCGTCGGCCGGGTCACCCGTGACGAGCCCACCGACGGCCGGCAGCAGACGCTCGACGAACGCGTCGTAGACCGGCTGCTCGACGATCACCCGCTGGACGGCGATGCAGCTCTGACCGGCCTGGTAGTTGGAGAACAGGGCGATGCGCTGCGCGGCCCAGTCGAGGTCGGCGTCGGCCAGCACGACGGCCGCGGCGTTGCCGCCCAGCTCCAGGGTCACGTGCTTGCGCGGCACCTGGTCGGCGATGGCGTAGCCGACGGGCGCGGAGCCGGTGAAGGAGACCACGGGCAGGCGGGGGTCGTCGACGAGGGCGGCGGCGCGCTCGTTCTGCACCGGCAGCACCGAGAACATGCCCGCGGGCAGGTCGGTCTCGGCCAGGATCTCGCCGAGGACCAGCGAGGACAGCGGCGTGGCGGGCGCGGGCTTGACGATGATCGGGGCGCCGACGGCGATGGCGGGCGCGACCTTGTGGGCGACCAGGTTCAGCGGGAAGTTGAACGGGGTGATCGCCAGCACGGGGCCCTTGGGCACGCGGGAGACGTAGGCGAGGCGGCCCGCGGCGGCCGGCTCGGTGTCGAGCCGCTGCACCTGGCCGGACCAGCGGCGGGCCTCCTCGGCGGCGAAGCGGAACGTGGAGATCGCGCGGTTGACCTCGCCGCGCGCCCAGAAGATCGGCTTGCCGTTCTCGGCGGTGATCAGGTGGGCGATCTCGTCGGCCCGCTCGGCCAGCCTGCGCGAGACGTGCGCCAGGGCCTCGGCACGTACGTGCACGGGCAGGGCGGCGGCCTCGCGCGAGACCGCGTGGGCGGCCGCGACGGCCTCCTCGACCTGGGCATCGGTCGGTACGGAGTACCGGCCGACCGCACGACCGTCATGAGGGTTGGTCACGGTGAGATCGGTTTCGCCGGTGGCGGGCCGGCCGGCAAGCCAGAAGGTACGCACGTCCATACCCACGACGTTATGCCAAGCGGGAGACCGGGGATTTACACCACGGTGCACAAGACTCCCATGAGCGCTCACCGTTAAGTACAAGCCCTGGTGTATACCCATGATGTAACAGAAGTAGACCCAATTCGGGATGTTTACCATGCGGAGTGGTTTGAGCGATCTCCGCCATGGCTAAGTCATCGGGTGCGGGTCTCCAGCGCGGTGGGCCCCCGATCAGAAAGGCGTGGGCCCCGTGACCGAGCAACGTGAGGTCACAAGGACACTGAGCTCCTTGGTCGCTGGGGAGGTCGCATGACCTCGACCCCGCTGGGCCTGCAGGGCGCCTACCTGCTGGGCGAGCGCGCCACCCACGACGAACTCCGTTCCCGCCTGCTCGACGTGGCGGTGAACCTGCTTCAGAGCGAGGGTCCCGACAGTCTGACCATGCGCAGGATCGCGGCCGAGGCCGGCTGCACGACGACCGTCATCTACACGATGTTCGGCAACCGGGAGGGCCTGGCCGAGGCGCTGTATCTGGAGGGTTTCGAGCGTTTCCGCCGCTTTCTCGAAGCGGTCCCGCAGCGGCGCAACCCGCTGGAGTACCTGACCGCGCTCGGCCCCGCCTACCGGCAGGCGTGCCTGTCCGAGCCCGGCTACTACAGCCTGATGTTCGAGCAGGCCATCCCCGGTTTCGAGCCCAGCGAGCGGGCCAGGACGCTCGCCCGCGCGGCGCTGAACATCCTCGACCGGGTGATCGCCGACTGCATCTCCGCCGGCTACGTGACGCCGACCCAGCCGCGCAAGATCGCCGACGCGCTCTGGGCCGCCGCGCAGGGCGCGATCAGCCTGGAACGGGCCGGCCACCTGCGGGACGACCGCACGTACGAGGCGGTCACCCTGGCCACGATCTGCTGCTACCTGGTGGACAAGGACAGCCTGCCGTCGGCCCCTGGCCGCTGAAGCTACCCGCAAGTCAGCGGCGGGAGGCCTCCAGGGCGAGCCACAGCTCGGCCCGTACGCCCGGGTCGTCGAGGTCGCGGCCGAGGAGTTCGGCGACGCGGCGCATGCGGTAGCGCAGCGTGTGCCGGTGGACGCCGAGCCGCTGGGCGGCGGCGTCCCAGTGGCCGTTGCTCTCGAGGTAGGCGCGCAGCGACTCGACCAGGTCGGCGCGGGAGCCGTACGCGGTGAGCGGGGCCAGCAGCGCGCCGGAGAACGCGTGCAGGGCGTCGGTGTCCAGCAGTGCGAGCAGGCCCTGTCCGGCCAGGTCGGCGAACCGTACCGTGCCGCCGTCGCTGTGGGCCAGCGCGCGGCGTGCCTGGTCGAGCGCGTCGCGCAGGCCGTCGTAGCGGCAGGGCGAGCTCAGCCCGGCCGGCCCCTCGACCTCCCGCGCCGCCTTCTCCGCGGCCCCCTCGGACACCAGGCAGACGCTCACCTGCTCACCGCCCTGAGGACCACCGCCGCTCCCCCTGCCGCTGCCGCCGCCGTGACCGCCGCCGTGACCGCCACTGCTACCGCCCCGGTGACCGCTGCCGTCGTCGAGGAGCGCCGTGAAGCCGTGCGGCTCCAGCGTCTCCAGGGCGGCCGCGCCCGCCGCCAGGACCACCAGCGGCTCGCCGGGCAGCCGCGCGCCGAGCGTGCCGGCCACCGCCCGCGCCTGCTCGACCGCCCCGCCGAGCAGCAGTTCCAGCACGGCCGAGCGGAGCCGCCGGCCGGCCTCCCGCTGGGCCCTGCCCTGCTCCATGGCGAGCGTGAGCAGCGAGCCGGCGGCGTTGATCACCGTGTGGGTCACCGGTGAGAAGGGCCTGCGGGCGCCGACCGCGAAGAAGCCGCGCGGCCGTGGACCGCCGCCGAGCGGCTGGATCACGACGTGCTCGTCGGGCCCGGACAACGCGAGACTCGCCGGCACCCGCTCACCGCCCTGACTCCCGCCACGCGCCCGTTCCGCCACCGGTACGGCGCCGCGCGCCCGCTCGGCCTGGGCCCCCGGGGCGACGGGCACGCCCGTGAGCGCGCGCTCCGCCCCGGCGGTCCGGTCGGGCTGGGTTCTTCCCGGGCCGCCGGCGCGCAGGCGGCGCAGCTCGGCCACCACGACCGGCACGTCGGCCCCCGGCGTGGCGTGCCGCACCTCGCCCGTCTCGTCGAGCAGCACGGCCCAGCCGTCGATCTCCTTGGCCACCCGGTCGATGACCGCGTGCATGCCCTCCGGCCGCAGCGCCGCCCGGGTCAGCCGCCCCTGCGCGGCGAAGGCGCGGGTGATCTCGTCGTACTGCTCGGCCGCGAGCAGCTCGCTGACCACCTTGCCGATGGCGATGAACGGCGTCTCGCGCGGCACCTCGAACAGCGGCAGCCCCGCCTCGTCGGCGGCCGCGACCAGGGCGGGCGGGACGTGCTCGTGGGAGAGCCCGACGCCGAAGCCGAGCCCGGCCACCTCGCGGCCCACCAGCCGGGCTACGTATCCGGAGAAGTCGCCTTCCAGGCGGATCCCCGTCGTCAGCAGCAGCTCCGCGCCCTCGAGGAACGGCGTCGGGTCCTCCAGCTCGCTGACCGCCACCCAGCGCACCTCCGCGTCGAGCGCTCCGGAGGCCGCCGCGCCCGCCAGCTGACGCAACTTCATCCGTCGCACCACGGTGCGCAGCGAAGGTGCCATACGAGTTTGTCCATTCCGGCAAAGGCGAGCACCCCCAGTGTGCCATATCGACGTATCGGTCCAGGTCGGAGCCCGACGTAGCGTCGAGCCCATGAGCATTCCCCAGGAGCGGCGCGTCGTGACCGCGATCCCAGGCCCCAAGTCGCAGGAGCTGCTGGCCCGCAAGCAGGCCGCCGTCCCCTCCGGCATCGGCACCACGCTGCCGGTCTTCGTCACCCGCGCCGGCGGCGGCATCCTCCAGGACGCCGACGGGAACTCTCTGATCGACTTCGGCTCCGGCATCGCCGTGACCAACGTGGGCAACTCCGCGCCGAAGGTCGTCGAGCGCGTCCAGAAGCAGGCGGCCGACTTCACCCACACCTGTTTCATGGTCACCCCGTACGAGTCGTACGTGCAGGTCTGCGAGAAGCTCAACGAGCTGACCCCCGGCGACCACGAGAAGCGCACCTTCCTGGTGAACTCCGGCGCCGAGGCCGTCGAGAACGCCGTCAAGGTGGCCCGGCACGCCACCGGCAGGCAGGCCGTCGTGGTGTTCGACCACGGCTACCACGGCCGCACGCTGCTCTCGATGACCATGACCGCCAAGAACATGCCGTACAAGCACGGCTTCGGCCCGTACGCGCCCGAGGTGTACCGGGTGCCGCTGGCCTACCCGTTCCGCTGGCCGACGGGCGCGGACAACTGCGCGGAGGAGGCCGCCGCGCAGGCCATCGACCAGATCAACAAGCAGGTCGGTGCGGAGAACGTGGCCGCCGTGGTGATCGAGCCGATCGCCGGCGAGGGCGGTTTCATCGTCCCGGCCAGGGGCTTCCTGCCGCGGATCGCCGAGTTCTGCCGGGCGAACGGCATCGTGTTCGTGGCCGACGAGGTCCAGACCGGCTTCGCGCGCACCGGTGACCTGTTCGCCTGCGAGGACGAGGGCGTCGTCCCCGACATCATCTGCACCGCCAAGGGCATCGCGGGCGGCCTGCCGCTGGCCGCCGTGACCGGCCGCGCCGACCTGATGGACCACGTGCACGTCGGCGGCCTGGGCGGCACGTACGGCGGCAACCCGCTGGCCTGCGAGGCCGCGCTCGGCGTCCTGGAGACGATCGAGTCGGAGGACCTGGTCGCCAAGGCCCGCCGCATCGGCGAGATCATGCTCCCCCGCCTGCGGTCGCTGCAGGAGCGGTTCCCGGCGATCGGCGACGTGCGCGGACGCGGCGCGATGATCGCGATCGAGCTGGTCGAGCCGGGCACGAAGAACCCGGACCCGGCGGCCGTCCAGGCGATCGTCAAGCGCTGCCACGCCGAGGGCCTGGTGGTCCTGACCGCCGGCACGTACGGCAACGTGCTGCGCTTCCTGCCCCCGCTGGTCATGCCCGAGCACCTGCTCGAGGAGGGCCTGGGGATCCTGGAGAAGGCCATCTCCGCTCTATAGCAAAGACCGAAAAATCGGGCATCCAGCTTGCGGCTGGATGCCCGATTTTGTGTGTGTAACGCAGGTCACTCGGGTAGAGAATTCACCCTGGCTTGACGCTCAGCTAGACGATCACGGCCTCGGTCAGGGTTATAACGGATCCGGACATGCGGAGGGGCGATGGCAGCTGGGAGCGTGATGAACTGGGGTCCCGCCAGAACGGCACGGAGTATGTTGACGTTCGACCCTGAGGGCCTGACTCCGGCCCAGCGCGACGGCGACGCCTGCGTGGTGTGCCACAAGAGGTGGCCGCGGCCCCGGGTCCGGGTCGGCAAACTGCCCGACAACTCCTCCGTGCTCGCCTGCACCGAATGCGCCGAGGCGCTCCTGCCCGCTCCCATGGCGACCGTGGTGGCCTTCCCGGGCCGTTAGGCCGCGGCCGCCAAACCGGCCATCAAGCTGCGGCCGCCTCGCGCAGGCCCCACGGCGAGCCGTACTCGCGCAGCAGGTCGAGGAACGGCACCGCGTCGAACGCCTCGGGGCCGAGCACGCCCTCGCCCTTCCACACCCCGGTCGCCACCAGCTCCAGCGCGACGACCGGATGGATCGCCGTCTGCCACACGACGGCCTGGGAGCCGTACTCCCGCATCGACCATTCGTTGTCCACCACGTGGTACAGGTACACCTCGCGCGGCGAGCCGTCCTTGCCGGTGCCCTTGACCCACGTACCCGCGCAGGTCTTGCCGCGCATGCGGGCGCCCAGCGTCGCCGGGTCCGGCAGGCTCGCGGCGACCATGTCGCGCGGCGCCACCTCCGCCCCGCCCACCCTGATCTTGTCGGCGCTGTCCAGGCCCAGCTTGCGCAGCGTCTTCAGCACGCCGATGAACTCCTCGCCGAGCCCGTACTTGAACGTCACCCGCCGCGCCGGGATCCACCTCGGGACGAGCAGCACCTCCTCGTGCTCGACGTTCACGCACTCCACGGGCCCGATCCCGTCGGGGAAGTCGAACACCTCGGGCTCGCTGAACGGCTCGGTGGTGCGCCACTGCCCGTCCTCCCAGACGACGGGCGGGTTCAGGCACTCCTCGATCGTGGTCCAGATGGAGAACGTGGGCGCGAAGTCGTAGCCGTCCACGACCAGGTTGGCGCCGTCCCTGATGCCGATCTCGTCGATCTCGTCGAACAGGTGGTCGGCGGCGTAGCGGGCGAACACGTCCGCGAGCCCCGGCTCGACGCCCATGCCGACCAGCGCGAGCCGGCCCGCGCCGCGCCACTCGCCGTCGCGCTCGAACTGCCGGTCCCCCAGCTTCACCCCCGGCTTGCGGTACGGCTCGCGCGGATGCGGCTTCGACAACGACATCGCCATGTCCAGGTAGTGGGCCCCGGCCTCCAGGGCGGCCTCGAACAGCGGCATCGTGAAGCGTGGATCGACCGCGTTGAACAGCACGTCACATCGGTGCTCCCGGAGCGCCGCGGTGACCTGGGCCCGGTCGGAGGCGTCCAGCTGGATGGCGGTGAAGCGGGGGTCGTCCACGGCGGCGACGGCGCGGGCCGCCCGGCTCTGTTGGGAGTCGGCCACCACGATGTGTTCGTAGAAATGGCGGCGGGCGGCGATGGGCACCACGGCGGAGCCGACGCCTCCGGCGCCGACAAGAAGGATTCTCATGGGAAGAACATACTCACTGACTGGTCATTCAGTCGAATTTTCGCGCTGGAGAGTTCCGGAACCAGGACGTTCTTGCGCCCGGAACAGCGAGACGTCCTGGAACCAGGACGTTCGCCGCCCCGGAAACGGCGAGACGCCCCGGGACAGGGGGAAGGCCCGGGGCGTCTCTGCAGGCGCACCCGGGGGAAGGCACGCCCGCGATGGGGTCGAGCGGAGGCGGAGATCTCACCTACTCGGCGAGTTCGGCCCACCGTTTCCCCCAGACGGCATAATCAGTGCATTCCCCGTCCTCGCCGCGGCAACCGCCCGGCGGCCGGACGGCGAAGGCGATCCGGTCGAGCCGCTTGGGGTCGTCGGCGCCGTAGAGGTCGCAGATCGACTTGGCGCGGCCCTTGCACGCCTTGTCGTTGGCCGGCGCGAGCCCCACCCAGGCGGCGGCGTCACGCTGGGCGTCGGCCGCGGTCATCCAGGTCAGCCAGCGGTAGGCGCAGGTGGTGTCGGGCAGGTTGGCGCCGAGCATCCAGGAGTCGAGCCAGCCGGTGGCCGCCTTGGCGCCGACCGTCCGGACCGGTTTGCCGGCCTTCTGCAGCAGCAGGCGATAGTACGGTGTGGCCTGCGCGTAATCCAGCGACCCGGTGGCGAAGCCCTTGATCAGGTCGATCGGCTTCCGCCAGTAGGTGCGCCCCTTCTGCTGCCCGAGCAGCGCCATGGCCCGGTCGAGCTGCTCCTGGCTCAGCTCGTACGGGTCCTTGACGGTGGCGTCGGTCAGCGCGGCGTCGGCGATGGTCAGCGGGGTGTCGCGGAGCGCGGCCCGGTCGGAGGCGAACACCTGGCTCATGCTCGCGCCCTTGCCCCTGGCCGCGTCGTAGATGAACTCGTGGTACCCCCACAGGAACGGCACGCCGTAGACCTTGCCGGACACCTTCACCATGTCGCGGAAACGCTCGTCGAGGTCGTCGTAGCCGCTCACCTTGGCCGGGTCGATCGGCTGCACCAGCTTGCGCGTGATCAGGTCGCCGGCCAGCGCCGGGCCCGCCGAGATCAGGTCGTACGGACGCTCGGCGGCCGCGACGGCCCGCTCCATCTCCTCGGCGGTGCGGACGGTGTCGACGCGGGCCAGGCGGCAGCCGGTCTCCTTCTCGAAGGAGCCGACCCAGTTGGCCTTGGGGCTGACGCCGCCGTACTCGGCGTAGCCGCGGTAGGTGAGGATCTGCAGCGTGCCGTCGCTCTGGGTGGCCGTGGGCGAGGGCGTGGCCGACGGGGTCGGCTTGGGGCTGGGCCCGGCGGCCGGCTGAGCCGCCTGCCCGGCGGCCGTGGACACCGCTCCCGTGCCGGCGACCAGCGCCGCCGCGGCCAGCGCCACGGCGGATATGCGACGGCGTCTCACGATGTCCCCCCTTGTCCGTTGCGCTGGAGCTTACCGGGGACGGGACCGGGAGGGACGCCGGTCCCTCCCGGCCACAGACGTGAGTTACCCGTTCGTGGGGAAGCCCAGGTTCACGCCGCCGTGGGACGGGTCCAGCCAGCGCGAGGTCACGACCTTGCCCCGCGTGTAGAAATGCACCCCCTCGGTGCCGTGCACATGCGTGTCACCGAACAACGATGACTTCCACCCGCCGAAACTGTAGAACGCCATCGGCACCGGGATCGGCACGTTGATCCCCACCATCCCCACCTCGACCTCGTTCTGGAACCGCCGCGCCGCCCCGCCGTCGTTGGTGAAGATCGCCGTGCCGTTGCCGTACACACCCTCGTTGATCACCCGCAGGCCCTCCTCATACGAGGACACCCGCACCACCGACAACACCGGACCGAAGATCTCCTCGATGTGCGTCCGCGACCCCACCGGCACATGATCCAGCACCGTCGGCCCCAGCCAGAAGCCCTCGCCCCGGCCCCCCAGCACCTCGCTCTCCCGCCCGTCCACGACGAGCTTGGCACCCTCCTCGACGCCCAGATCCAGGTAGGAGGCCACCTTGTCCCGATGCGCCGCCGTCACCAGCGGCCCCATCTCCGAACGCGGATCATCGCCCGGGCCGACCACCAGCCTGCCCACCCGCTCCACGATCTTCTCGACCAGCTCATCGCCCACCGGGTCCACGGCCAGCACGACCGAGATCGCCATGCACCGCTCACCCGCCGACCCAAACCCCGCCGACACAGCCGCATCAGCCACCAGATCCAGATCCGCGTCCGGCAGCACCAGCATGTGGTTCTTGGCCCCGCCCAGCGCCTGCACCCGCTTGCCGTGCGCACTGCCCGTCTCGTACACGTACCGGGCGATCGGCGTCGAACCCACGAACGACACCGCCGCCACGTCCGGATGCTCCAGCAACCGGTCCACCGCCACCTTGTCGCCCTGCACCACCGAGAACACCCCGTCGGGCAGCCCCGCCTCCCGCCACAACCGCGCCATCAGCAACGACGCCGACGGATCCCGCTCCGACGGCTTCAGCACGAACGCGTTCCCACACGCGATCGCCACCGGGAACATCCACATCGGCACCATCGCCGGGAAGTTGAACGGCGTGATCCCCGCCACCACCCCCAACGGCTGCCGCATCGAATACGAATCCACCCGGGTCGAGACACCCTCGGAGAAACCACCCTTGAGCAGATGCGGGATCCCGCACGCGAACTCCACCACCTCCAGCCCGCGCGCCACCTCCCCCAGCGCGTCGGAGTGCACCTTGCCGTGCTCGGCCGAGATCAGCCCGGCCAGCTCGTCCCGATGGGCGTACATCAGCTCACGGAACCGGAACAGCACCTGCGCCCGCTTGACCAGCGAGGCGTCGCGCCAGGCGGGAAAGGCCGCGACGGCCGCGGCGACCGCGGCGTCCACGTCGGCGGCCGAGGCCAGCCGCACGTGGCCGCTGACCTCCCCGGTCGCCGGGTTGAAGATCTCCGCCGTGCGGCTGTCGCCGTCCGCCGGAGCTCCGTTGATCCAGTGCGTGACCGACTTCACTGAGCTGCTGCCTCTGCGTTGATGACTTCGAGTGCGTTGACGATGATCCCCAGGCCCTCGGCGGCCTCCTCCACCGTGAGGGTGAGGGGCGGGGCCATGCGGATGGCGGTGCCGTACAGACCGCCCTTGCCGGCGAGCAGGCCCGCCTTCTTGGTCTCCTCCATGAAGCGGACGGCCTGGGCGGGGCTCTCCAGCTCGACGGCGAACATCAGGCCCTTGCCGCGCACGTCCTTGACGATCGGCAGGCGCTCGGCCGCCTCCTTGAGGCCGCCGATGATGATGTCGCCGGTCCGCGCCGCGTTGGCCTGGAGGTCGTGGTCGAGCACGTAGTCGAGGGTGGCGTTCGCGGCGGCCATGGAGATGGGGTTGCCGCCGAAGGTGGACAGGCCCACGGCGTGCGGGGCGTCCATCAGGTCGCCGCGGGCGACGATGCCGCCGACCGCGAAGCCGTTGCCCAGGCCCTTGGCGAACGTGATCATGTCGGGGGTCACGTCGTGGTTCTGGATGCCGAAGAACGCGCTGCCCGTACGGCCCCAGCCGGTCTGCACCTCGTCCGAGATGAGCAGGATGCCCTGCTCGTCCAGGACCTCCTTGTAGGCGGCGAACAGCCCGTCGGGGGCCATGGTGAAGCCGCCGACGCCCTGGATCGGCTCGGCGATCAGCGCCGCCACGTCGTTGGAGACCGAGGTGGCCAGCACGTGGCGCAGGTCGTCCACGCACGCCTTGATGTAGTCGGCGTCGGACAGGCCCTTGAACTGGGTGAGGTGCCGGTCGGCGCCGTGCAGGAAGTGCACGTTGAGCGGGGAGAGCGAGTTGTTCTTCCACGCCCGGTTGGAGGTGACGCTGACCGCGCCGAAGCTGCGCCCGTGGTAGCTCTGCCGCATGGCGAGCACCTGGTCGGTCTTACGGGCGTAGGTCGCGAGGAGGAGGGCGGTCTCGTTGGCCTCCGTCCCGGAGTTGGTGAAGAACACCTTGGCGTCGGGGATGCCGGAGAGCCGGGCGATCTTCTCGGCGAGCTCGACCTGGCCGCGCAGCAGGTAGACCGTGCTGGTGTGGACCACGCCGGTGGCGAGCTGGCGCTCGACGGCGTCCCGCACCTCGGGCACGTCGTACCCGATCATGTTGGTCAGGATCCCGGCGAAGAAGTCCAGGTAGCTCTTGCCATCGGCGTCGATGACGCGGTTGCCCTTGCCGCTGACGATCTCGATGGGCTCGTTGTAGTTGAGGGCCAGCCAGTTCGGCATCACTGCCCGGTGGCGCGCGAGAAGCTCCGACATGCTACCGAGTATCCCGTCCCCCAGGGCTTCCTGGCAGCGGCAGGCTGTCGGCGGGGGGTCAAATCACCTTACAAACTGTAAGTCCTCCCCCTAGGGGATCACCCGTGCGCCTGGAGGCGTACGCGCCGGCCTCCCGGTACGCCGTCAGAGGCATCACGATTGACCACTGGCGGGCGACGACCCGGCGGGCCCCGCTCGGCCACCATCGGATCATCGACGAACCGAGGAGACCGAGATGACCGTCACCATCGACCTTCGCCCCGAGGCGCCCGCCGGGCCGCCCAAGCTCGACCGCGACCAGCTCCGCCGCGCCCAGCAGGACACGCTGGACACTCCGCGGATGAACTACAGCCTGCTGGCCCGGATGATGTTCAAGCCCGTCGACCTCATGTACGGCCGGAAGGGCTCCTACACGAAGTTCGCCATGCTGGAGATCATCGCGCGGGTGCCGTACCAGGCGTGGGAGCGGATGGGCTACTGGGCCGTCCACCGGCACGCCGGACGGTCGGCCCTGGCCAGGAGGGTCTTCGAGCGCATCGTCGAGGCCCGAGCCGACCAGGACAACGAGCAGTGGCACCTGCTGATCATGCAGGACCTGGTGCAGCGCACCGGGCAGCGGCAGAACTGGCTGCTGCACAAGGCGGCGCCATGGCTGATCGCGTTCTTCTACTACCACGTGTCCTGGGTGCTGTTCGTGGTCCGGCCGGACTGGAGCTACCGGCTCAACGCCGAGTTCGAGGACCACGCCGAGCACGAGTACATGACGTTCGTGGCCGAGAACCCCGACCTGGACTTCGTGCCCGACCCCGGCACGTACGCCGACGAGTACGGCCGCTACCGCTCGGTGGCCGACCTGCTCCGGCAGATCGGCCACGACGAGCGCACGCACAAGCTGGACAGCCTGGAGAGCATGCGTGAGCCCCGCGTCCGCTAGACCTTGGCCGGCTCGGGAGCCGCGACGGGCACGGCCGGGCGCAGCACGACCAGCGCGAGCAGCGCGGCGGCGAGGCTGAACCCGGCCCCGACCCACGACCCGAGGTGCACGGCCACGGTGAAGGCCCGGTCGGCGACCTCGCCGAGCCCGATCTGTTCGGCGACCCCGATCGACTCGCGGGCCGCCGCGGGCGCGTCGAGCGGCATCTCCGCGGTGTAGACGCCGGCCAGCACGCTGCCGAGCACGGCGATGCTCATGGCCAGGCCCACCTGCTGCACGGTGTCGTTGAGCGCGGAGCCGACTCCCGCGTGCTCCAGCGGGATGGCCCCCATCAGCGAGGCGTAGGCGGAGGGACCCGCCAGGCCGGCTCCCGCGCCCATCAGCACCAGCCCGCCCATCAGCGGCAGGTAGCCGGTGGTGAGCGCCATCACCACGAACCCGGCGGCCATGATCACCAGCCCGGCCGAGATCAGCACCCGGTTGGACACCTTCTTGCCCAGCGCCGCGCCGACGCCGTTGAACACGACGGCCGCCACCGCCTGGGGCAGCATGGCCAGGCCCGCCTGGAGCTCGCCGTAGCCGAGCACGAACTGCAGGTACTGGGTCAGCATCAGCATCACGGCGCCCGCGCCGAACGACATCAGCAGGATCGAGAAGGACGCGCCGCTGAAGTTGCGGTTGCGGAACAGCTGCAGCGGCAGCATCGGGTGCTCGGCCCGCCGCTCCCAGATGACGAACGCGGCCAGCGAGACCACCGCCACCGCGATGAGGGCCACGTTCCACTCTCGTTCGATGATCACGTAGACGGCCGAGCTCAGGCCGACGATCGAGAGCACCACGCCCACCGGGTCGATCCGCCGCCCGGCGCTGCGGGTCTCGGGCATCAGCGCGAACGCGGCCACGATGGCCAGCACCGCGATCGGGATGTTGAGCAGGAAGACCGAGCCCCACCAGTAGTGCTCCAGCAGGAAGCCGCCCAGCGTCGGGCCGGCGATCACGCCGAGCATCGCCACGCTTCCCCAGATGGCCATGGCCTTGCGCCGCTCGTCCTCCTCGAAGACGGTCATGAGGATGGAGAGCGTCGAAGGCATCAGGATCGAGCCGCCGACCCCCATCAGGGCCCGCGCGCCGATCACCTGCCAGGGCTCGGAGGCCAGCACGGCCAGCGCCGACGCGCCGCCGAAGAAAGCCAGGCCGATGACGAGGAAGCGGCGGCGGCCGTACCGGTCGGACAGGCTTCCGGCGGTCAGCAGCAGGCCGGCGAAGACCAGCACGTAGGCGTCGAGGATCCACTGGATGTCGGACGGCGTCGCGCCCAGCTCCTCGATCAGGGACGGGATCGCTAGGTTCAGCACGGTTCCGTCCACCGTGAGGACCAGCAGCGAGAGGCAGAGCACGACAAGGACCCACCAGCGACGGGGGTCTCGTACAGCGTTCGAGGTCACTCGCACAGCGTACGACAACTCTCGCACACTGTGCGAGAGCATTTATCCTGGAGGCATGACCGGCAAGCAGTTCACCTCCGTCTGGTTCCGCGAGCCCCGCAAGGCCGCCGCCCCGGGCCGCAGCCGCGAGGAGATCGTCCGGGCCGCGCTGGAGCTGCTCGACCAGGAGGGGATGGCCGGGCTGAGCATGCGCAAGCTCGGCGCGAAGCTGGGCGCCGGCGCCACCAGCCTCTACTGGTACGTCGCCAACAAGGACGAACTGCTCGAACTGGCCTACGACCAGGTCTGGGCCGAGATGACCGTCCCCGACGCCGAGGAGGTGGGCTGGCGCGACGCCGCCTCCGCCATGGCCTACGGCATGCGCGCGGTCATGCTGCGGCACCCGTGGTCGGCCGACCTCCTCGGCCGGGTGCCCGCACTCGGCCCGCACGCCCTGTCGGCCTCCGACCGGATGCGGAAGGTCTTCAGGGCGGCCGGGTTCCACGGCCTCGACGTCGACTACGCCGTGGCCGCCGTCACCGCCTTCGTCTACGGCATGACCTTGCCCGAGATCGCCTGGGACGCCACCGCGAACGACTCCGACTACGACGCCGACGAGATGCGCGGCATGGTCGCCAAGGCCGCGGCCGATTTCCCCGACATGCTGGAGAGCCTGGCCATGGAGGCGTACCAGGATCCACAGGTCATCCGGGCCACGGCGTTCGACTTCGGGCTCGTGTCGGTGCTCGACGGCCTTGAGCGGCGGCTGGTGACGTAGCAGGATCCGGGGCATGAGCGATTTCCGCGCCGCCCGCGATCTTCTCCTGAGCGCCGACTACCCCACCGCCCGACGTGACTTCCGCTGGCCGCGGGCCGAGCGGTTCAACTGGGCGCTCGACTGGTTCGACGGGGTGCTGGCCGCCGAGACGCCGCAGGCCGCGGCCCTGACCATCGTGAACCCCGGCAGCCGGGTCTCCCACACCTTCGCCGAGTTGTCGGCCCGCTCCAACCAGGTCGCCAACTGGCTGCACGAGCAGGGCGTGCGCCGGGGCGACCGCGTGCTGCTCATGCTGGGCAACCAGACCGAGCTGTGGGAGTCGCTGCTGGCGGCCATGAAGCTCGGGGCGGTGGTCATCCCGGCCACGACCCTGCTGACGGCCAAGGACATCGGCGAACGCCTCGACCGCGGCCAGGTCGCCCACGTGATCGCCAACGCCGCCGACGCGGGCAAGTTCGGCGTCGGCGAGTTCACCAGGATCGCGGTCGGCGACGCGTACGGGTGGCTGCCGTACCACGAGGCGTACGACGCCGACGAACGTTTCACCCCCGACGCCCCCACCCTGGCCGGCGACCCCCTGCTGCTCTACTTCACCTCCGGCACGACCTCCCGCCCCAAGCTGGTCGAGCACACCCACGCCTCCTACCCGGCCGGCCACCTGTCCACGATGTTCTGGATCGGCCTGCGCCCCGGCGACGTGCACCTCAACGTCTCCTCCCCCGGCTGGGCCAAGCACGCCTGGAGCAACGTCTTCGCCCCCTGGAACGCCGGGGCGACCGTGCTCATCCACAACTACGAGCGCTTCGCCGCCCGCGCGCTGCTGGAGGTGCTGCGCGAAGAGCGGGTCACCACGTTCTGCGCGCCCCCGACGGTGTGGCGGATGCTCATCCAGGAGGACCTGACGGCCTGGAAGCTGCCGTTGCGCACCGCCGTGGCCGCGGGCGAGCCGCTCAACCCCGAGATCATCGACCAGGTCGCCAAGGCGTGGGGCATCACCATCCGCGACGGCTACGGCCAGACCGAGACCACCGCCCAGATCGGCAACGTACCGGACGAGCCGGTCAAGCCCGGATCGATGGGACGCCCGCTGCCCGGCTACGACATCGTGCTCATCGACCCCATCTCCGGCGAGCCCGGCGACGACGGCGAGATCTGCCTGCCGCTCGACCCCCGCCCCCTGGGCCTGATGGCCGGGTACGTCGGCGGCTCCGCCGAGGCCATGCGCGACGGTTTCTACCACACCGGCGACGTCGCCACCCGCGACCAGGACGGCTACATCACCTACGTCGGCCGGACCGACGACGTCTTCAAGGCCTCCGACTACCGCATCTCGCCGTTCGAGCTGGAGAGCGTGCTGCTGGAGCACCCCGCGGTGGCCGAGGCCGCCGTCGTGCCCGCCCCCGACCCGGTGCGCCTGGCCGTGCCGAAGGCGTACGTGATGCTGGCCCCCGGGTTCGAGCCCGGCGCCGAGACCGCGCGGTCGATCTTCGAGCACTGCCGCCGGGAGCTGGCGCCGTACAAGCGGGTGCGCCGGCTGGAGTTCGCCGAGCTGCCCAAGACGATCTCGGGCAAGATCCGGCGGGTGGAGCTGCGGGTGCGCGAACCCCAAGGTGAGTACCGCGAGGAGGAGTTCAATCTGTGACAGTGTGTATATGGTTGTATGACCGTTCTTACAGGTTGATCGGCTAGGCTCGCCCCGTGCTACCCACCATCGCCGACGTCCTCGCCCTGGAGACCGTGCGCCGGGGTGGCCCGCGCGTGGTCGCGGGCGCCGACCGGCTCGACACCAAGGTGCGGTGGGTGCACGTCGGCGAGATCGCCGACATCGCCCACCTGCTGCGCGGCGGCGAGCTGGTGCTCACCACGGGCGTCGCGCTGCCCGACGACCCCGAGAAGCTCGCCGACTACGTCGGCGAGCTCGCCTCCGTGGGGGCCTCCGGGCTGATCGTTGAGCTGGGCCGCAGGTTCCTGCGCGAGTTGCCGCGGGCGGTGGTCAAGTCCGCCGAGGAGCACGGCCTGCCGGTCATCGTGCTGGCCCGCGAGACGCCGTTCGTGCAGATCACCGAGTCCGTGCACGCCCGGATCATCGACATCCAGCTCGAGGAGCTGCGCGCCTCCGAGCAGCTGCACGAGGTGTTCACCGAGCTGTCGGTCGAGGGCGCCTCGCCCGCCGAGGTGCTGACCCAGGCCGCCCGGCTGTCCGGCCGCCCGGTGCTGCTGGAGAACCTCGCCCACCAGGTGCTGGCCTGCGAGTCCGCGGGCCGCGACGCCGGCGCGCTGCTGGCCGGGTGGGAGAGCAGGTCGCGGGGGTGGCCCCGGCCGAGCGCACGGCCTACGACCCCGCCTCCGGCTGGCTGGTCACCACCGTCGGCGCGCGCGGCCAGGACTGGGGCCGGCTGATCCTGATCTGCGAGACGCCGCCGACGCCGCGTGAGATGGTGCTGGCCGAACGCGCCGCCACCACGCTGGCCCTCGGCCGCCTGCTCGAACGCCACCAGGAGTCCCTGGAACGCCAGGCCCACGGCACGATCATCACCGGCATCCTGACCCACGCCTACGCCGACCCCGACGAGGCCGCCGCTCGCGCCCGCGCCGTCGGCGTGCCGCTGACCGGCCGCAAGCTGATCAGCGTCGTCATCAGGCCGACCGAGCCCGTCGACCAGGCGCTCGACGGGCAGGCACAGCTCGGCGAGCTGGCCGAGGCCACCGCCGCCGCCTGCCGCGACGCCCGTCTGCCCGCCCTGGTGGGCGCGCTCGACCAGGAACGGGTCGGCGTCCTGCTGCCGCTCCCGCCGCGTACCGGCGCCGAGCCCGCGCTGACCGCGCTCGCCGAGCGGCTGCGCATGCTGTGGCGGCCCGGCTCGGCGTTCGTCCTGGCCGCGGGGTCGGTGGTGGAGTCCATCCGCGACGTACGGCGCAGCTTCCTCGAAGCCGAGCAGGTCGCCGACGTGGCCGTGCGCCAGCCGGACGGCCGCGTCTTCTACCGCCTGCCCGACCTGCGCCTGCGCGGCCTGCTCCACCTGCTGCGCGACGACGCGCGACTGCAGACGTTCGCCGAGCGCGAGCTGGGCCCGCTGCTGGCGCACGACGCCCAGCGCGGCGGCGACCTCACCCGGATCCTGCGCACCTACCTCGACGCGGGCCGCAACAAGGCGGTGGCCGCCCAGAAGGCCCACCTGTCCAGGCCCGCCTTCTACGACCGCCTGCGCCGCCTCGAACGCATCCTCGACACCGACCTCGACGACGTCGAGTCATGCCTGTCACTGCACGTCGCGCTGCTGGCGCTGGAGTCGTTCCGCAGGGAGAACCGTTGAGAGCTCGTGATCATGGCATCGTCATCGGCGCCGGCGTCCCCGGTCCGCTGAACGCGATCACCGACGTGCCCGGCGTCCTCGTCGGCCACACCACGCTGACCGAGGGCACCGCCCGTACGGGGGTCACCGTCGTCCGCCCCGGCCCCGGCTCGGCCTACGACTCCCCCGTGTACGCCGGCTACCACTGGCTCAACGGCAACGGCGAGATGACCGGCCTGCCCTACCTGGACGACTTCGGCCTGCTGCACTCGCCGATCGGGCTCACCAACACCTTCTCCGTCGGCGTGGTGCGCGACGCGCTGGTCTCCCTGGAGATCGGCGGCCGAGGCCGGAGCGCGTGGTCGCTGCCGGTGGTCGCCGAGACCTGGGACGGCCGGCTCAACGACATCGACGCCCGGCACGTCCGCCAGGAGCACGTCGAACGGGCCTACCACGGCGCCTCGGCGGGCCCGGTGCCCGAGGGTTCGGTCGGCGGCGGCACCGGCATGATGTGCCACGGCTTCAAGGGCGGCATCGGCACCGCGTCCCGCGTGACCGGCGACTACACGGTCGGCGTGCTCGTCCAGGCCAACCACGGCAGGCGCGACCGGCTGACCGTCAACGGCCGCCCGATCGTCATGGACGACGTGCCCCGCCCGGGGCTGCCCGACGGCTCCGAGGGCGCGGGATCGATCATCGCCGTAATCGCCACGGACGCGCCGCTCCTGCCCCACCAGTGCCGCAAGCTCGCCCAGCGCGCCGGTCTCGGCGTGGCCAGGACGGGCGGCGCCGGCGAGAGCGGCAGCGGCGACGGCTTCGTCTGCTTCGCCACCGGCAACCGCGGCCTGCCCTCCAACGCCCTCGACGACCGCGGCTCCGGCGTGTTCGAGGTGCGGGTGCTGGCCGACGCCCGCCTCGACCCGCTCTTCCACGCCGCGATCGAGGCCACGGAGGAGGCCATCGTCAACGCGCTGGTCGCCGCCGATACGATGACCGGCGCGAACGGCTTCACCGCCTACGCACTCGACGGCGCCCGCCTCGCCGACCTGGTGAAATGAGCAACATGTCTGATGTCCTGATGCCCGACCTCGAAGACCTCGGCCGCATGATCGCGACCGCCGGCGCGTTCGCCGTGCCCGTGCACGACGTGCGGCTGACCCCCGACGAGCTCGATCCCGAGCAGATCGTCGCCGGCGACCCGGCCACGTCGTCGCTGGAGCTCGGCGACGGCAGGGGCATCTGGGAGATCACCCCCGGCGTCGTCACCGACGTCGAGACCGACGAGATCTTCGTGGTGCTGTCCGGCCGCGCCACGATCGCCGTCGAGGGCGGCACCACGATCGAGGTCGGCCCCGGCGACGTGTGCCTGCTGGCCGAGGGCGCGCGGACGACGTGGATCGTGCACGAGACGCTGCGCAAGGTGTACCAGTCCCGGCAGTCCGGGCAGCCCCGCTAGAACCCCATCGCCGCACGCACCGCCGCCAGCGTGCGGACCGCCCGCTCCCGGGCCCGCTCGTTGCCCTGCGCCAGCACCTGACGGACGTCGGCCTCGGTGTGCTCGCGCCGCCGCCGTCTGATCGGGCGCAGGAACTCGTTGACCGCCTCGGTGGTCAGCGCCTTGAGCGCGGCGGCCCCGCCGTCGCCGATCTCCTCGGCTATCTCCCGGGGCGGGCGGCCGAGGCAGAGCCCGGCCAGCGTGAGCAGGTTCGCGACGCCGGGCCTGTGCACCTCGTCGAAGGTGATCAGGCGGTCGGAGTCGGTGCGGGCCTTGCGGATGAGGGCCGCGGTCTCGTCCTCGGTGGCCGCCAGGGCGATGGCGTTGCCGCGGCTCTTGCTCATCTTGCCGCCGTCCAGGCCCATGAGCAGCGGACGCTCGCCCAACATGGCCTCGGGCAGCGGGAACACCTCGCCGTACCGCTCGTTGAAGCGCCGCGCGACCAGCCGCGCCACCTCCACGTGCGGAAGCTGGTCACGGCCCACGGGCACCAGCGTGCCCTTGCAGAACAGGATGTCGGCGGCCTGGTGCACCGGATAGGTGAACAGCAGGCCGCTGACCGCGCGCCGGGCGCTGTGCGCGATCTCGTCCTTCACCGTCGGGTTGCGGCTCAGCTCCGCCACCGACACCAGGCTCAGGAACGGCAGCAGGAGCTGGTTCAGCTCCGGGATCGCGCTGTGCTGGAAGATCGTGACCTTGCCCGGGTCGAGGCCGACGGCCAGGTAGTCGAGGAGCACCTCGGTGATGTTGCGCTGGATCTCGCCGGGCAGGTCGCGGTCGGTGATCACCTGGTAGTCGGCGATCAGCACGTACGTCCGGTAACGGTCCTGCAGTTCCACCCGGTTGGCGAGGGTGCCGAAATAGTGGCCCAGATGCAGGCGTCCGGTCGGACGGTCGCCGGTCAGGACGACGTCGTTCACGATGGGTCTCTCCTTCAGGTGTGCCGCCTGAGGGGAGCCCGCACGCTCGGAAAGGGGCCGCCACCAGGACGGCCCAGCATGGGAAATCAGCGGCCGTCTGCCGGCCGCCACCACATGCTGATGCGGGTCATAGCTCAATGTTATCTGGGCTGGGTGTCAATCTCGTAACCTCTTGAGCAGTTTGGCGCGTTCGGCTGACTCCGCGACCTTGATCTCGTCAGGATGGTTCGGTCCCTTTTCCGCCCTCTGGAGAGTTCATGTCTCGACGCACCATCGCCGGCGGCCTGGCCATAGCCGCCACGATCACCGTCACCACGCTGCCCGCCTCGGCGGCGCAGCTCGCGGTGAAGTTCCCGTCGGCCGGTTTCCCGCTGGGCTCCCGGCCTGCCGCCACCAAGACGCTGACCGCCGTGACGCAGGGCATCGACCTGTACGACGTGAAGGCGGGCAGCTCCACCGACGGCTACACGGTGACCGTGCTCATGCCGAGCGGCCGCGACTACGGCGCGCTGGAGACCGCCCAGGCCAAGGTCGCCGAGGTCGAGGCGGCCGGGGAGGCGCCGAGCCTGCAGAAGGTGATCCGGCCGAGCGTGGCCGACGCGCCCTCCCAGACCGTCTACATGGTCCGCGTGGGCCTGTGGTCCTTCAAGGACAAGGCGAAGGCCGACGAGACCGCCAAGGCGCTCAAGGAAGCCGGGCTGAAGGTCAAGGTCGACTACCTCGGCGACGACGGCCTGAAGACCACCGGCCCCTGGGACGCCAAGGTCGTCATGATCGACTCCCGGACGTTCCGCGGCTCCTACGCCGCCTCCCTCGGCACCAGCGTCGCCGCACGCGAGACGGTCTCCTCGATGGCCAAGGCGCGCAACGCGGTGGTCGGCGTCAACGGCGGCTTCTTCAACATCCACACCGCCAAGAACCTGCGCGGCGAGCCCGTCGGCGCCTCCGTGGTCGCCGGCCGGCTGCTCAGCGAGGCCGTGCCGGGCCGCTCCGCCGTGGTGCTCCAGGGCCGCAGCGTCCGCATTACCGAGCTGAAGACCGCCGTCACCGCCACCTCCCAGGACGGCGACAAGCTCGCCGTCAACGGCGTCAACCGCGCCGCCGCCACGGACGAGGCCGTGCTCTACACCGAGGAGTACGGCGCCAAGACCCCGACCGGCGGCACCGACGTCGTCCTCGACGCCAACGGCAAGGCGGTCACCGTACGCGCGAGCGGCGCCGCCGTGGCCAAGGGCGCCCGGGTGCTGCACGGCCAGGGCAGCGCCGCCGAATGGCTCGACGAGCACGCCTGGGAGGGTTGGACGGTCAGGATCGACACGAAGGTCACCGACCTGCGCACCCGCAAGGCGCTCAAGCTGACCCCCGACCTGAACGTCATCGCCGGCGGCGTCGGCCTGGTGCGCAACGGCCATGTGAAGATCACCGCCAAGCGCGACGGCCACGACTCCGTGAACATGATCCTGCGCCGCCACCCGCGCACCCTGCTCGGCGTCACCAGGAACGGCAGCCTCATCCTGGCCACCATCGACGGCCGCCAGCCCGGCGTGACCATCGGCGCCAACTTCCACGAGGCCGCCCAGTTCATGCGCTGGCTCGGCGCGGTCCAGGCCATCAACCTGGACGGCGGCGGCTCGACCGCGATGGTGGTGTCGAACAAGCTGGTCAACCGGCCATCGGACGGCGTGGAGCGCGGCGTCGGCGACGCCCTCCTCGTCCTTCCCCAGTAGCCGCCGGGGCGCGAGGGGCAGGCTCGCCCCCTCCGCCCCGGCTCCCCACCCCACCAAGCACCCCCCACCGCCCCGGCTCTCCCTCCGCCGGGCCCCACCCCCTCTGCTCCCACAAGGGGGCGCGGGGCGCGCCTTCTGGCCGGCCTTCATGGGTGGGCGTGGGCCGTCCAGTGGGCGAGTTGTTCCCTGGTGGTCACCGTGGCCGGATGCCCGGCCCCCAGCACGCGAGCCCTGACCGGCAGCAGCGCCGCGCAGAGATCGCGGGCCCCCGCCGCGTCCCCCGCCATCCCCGTCCAGTACGCGAGGTTGGCCCTGGCGGTCAGGGTGTCCGGATGCTCGGCCCCCTGCACCCGCTCCCGTACCGGAACCAAAGCCGCGTACTGATCACGCGCCGCAGCCGCCTCCCCCAGCTCCCCCGTCCACCGCGCCAGCTCGTGCCGGATCGTCAACGTGTCCGGATGGTCGGGCCCGAGAATGCGCTCCCGGACGGGAAGCAGCGCCGCGTACAGGTCACGGGCGGCCGCCGCGTCCCCCGCCTTCCCCGTCCACTGGGCCAGGCTGGCCCTGGCGGTGAGCGTGTCCGGATGCTCGGGCCCCTGCACCCGCTCCCGTACCGGCACCAAAGCCGCGTACTGATCACGCGCCGCAGCCGCCTCCCCCAACTCCCCCGTCCACCGCGCCAGTTCATGCCGGACGGTCAACGTGTCCGGATGATGCGGCCCCGACACCCGCTCCCGTACCAGGAGCAACGCCGCGTACTGGTCACGGGCGGCCAGCGCGTCCCCCAGCTCACCGGTCCACCGGGCCAGCTCGTGCCGGTTGATCAGCGTCGAGGGATGCTCGGGCCCCTGCACCCGTTCCCGCACCGGCAGCAGCGCCGCGTACTGGTCACGGGCCGCGGCCGCGTCCCCCGCCTGCCCGGTCCACTGGGCCAGGTTCGCCTGCGTGGTCAGGGTGTCCGGATGCTCGGGGCCCGACACCCACTGCCGGACGGGCAGCAAAGCCGCGTACTGATCGCGGGCGGCCACCGGATCGCCCGCCCGTCCCGTCCACTGGGCCAGGTTGTGCCGGGTCGTCAGGGTGTGCGGGTGTTCGGGACCGAGCACCCGATCGTAGACGGGAAGCAGCTCCAGGTACTGGTCACGCGCCCCCGCCGGGTCGCCCGCCTCGCCCGTCCAGAGCGCCAGCTCGTGCCGGGCCGTCAGCGTGGCGACCTCCTCCGGGCCGAGCGCCACCGCGAGCGCGTCGGCGATCTCCTGGAACAACGACCTCGCCGTACGGTAGTCGCCGCTGGCCCCCAGATACTGGGCCGTCTTGTCCATTCCGGGCGAGGTCGGCCCGAGCACCGTCCGGATGTGCGGCAGCAGCCTGGCGTACCGCGCCCACCGCGCCTTCTGCCCCGGATTGTCGGGCAGTACGGCTTCCACCAGCACCGCCGCCACCTCCCGCCACCGGCGCTGCGCGCGCAGCGGAAGTTGGTCGAGCGTGACGGCCTGCACCAGCCGGTGCACCGTGACCGTCCCGTCCACGGGCGGACCGATCAGGCTGTGCCCCCGCAACGCGCTCAGCGCCGCGTTGATCCTCAGCGTGTCCCGCGGCAGCGCCCGCATCATCAGCAACACACTCGGATGCACGTCACGCAGCACGCGCGTGCGCGGCCCGGGGATCCGCCCGTAGGCCCGCCGCCGTTGCACGTCCGCCCGGAACAGCTCCCGCGGCGCCCACCGCGTCAGCGGCGAGAGCAGCAGATGGTACGGGATCGCCTCGTGCGCGTAGCAGGACAGCAGCCGCAGCAGCGCGATGGCCTGCGGACTCGTCCTGGCCAGCCGCCGGAACGCGAACTGCCACGTGGAGGCCACCCGCTCGCGATACCCCCACGCCTGCCCCTGTGCCAGCAACTCGGCACGCTGGTGATGCAGCAGATCCAGGTACTCCGACAGCTCCAGCCCCGTCTCCGACATGTAGGCCGCGGCCTGCTCCAGCGCCAGCGGCAACGCCCCGAGCTCCGCCACCACGGCCGCCGCCGCCACGGAGTCGTCCTGCCCCGTGCTCGCCAGCATCAGCAGCGCCGCCGACTCCAGGTCGAGCACCGGCAGCTCCAGCCCGCGATCCCGCGGCCAGCTCCCGGACCGGCTCGTGATCAGCACGTGCCCCGGCCCCGCCGGCGGCAACACCGCCCGCACCGCCTCGGCCTCCGGCACGTTGTCGAAGATCAACAACCACGGTTCGGTACGCGCCGCCAGCGCGGCGTGCACCTGGTCGACCGGGTCCGCCGCGTCCGCGCCCAGCTCCCGTAATCCCATGAGAGCCGCCAACCGGGCGAACGCCGCCGACAACACCGCAGGTTCGGCCGCCGGCAACTGCCAGACGAGCTCGTAGTCGTGCTGGTGGCGATAGGCGTACTCCAGCGCGAGGCTGGTCTTGCCCACGCCGCCGAGCCCGTGCACGGCCACCACCGCCGGCCGCACCTCGCTCGCCAGCAGCCGCTCCCGCAGCTCCGCCACGGCCTCGTCCCGCCCGACGAGCTGCGGCGGCCGTGGCGCCAGCTGCACGGGCCGCGTCGCCACCTGGGGCCGCGACGGCAGATGCACGTCCCCGATGACCTCGACATGCCCCCCGGTCACCGCCGTGGACCTGTCCCCGGTCATGGCCAGCCCGGACTCCTGCCGCCCGACCACGATCGACCGCTGCCCCTCGGCCCTCCCTACCGCCCCACCAGCAGCCCCACCGACCGCCCCACCGGCGGCGCCACCGTGACCACCTCCATCAGCTCCAACGCCGCCAGGCCCACCACCGGGTCCACCCGCACCGGCCCCAGCGGCGTCCGTACCGACAACGCCCTGACCAGCTCCGACGGGCCCCAAGCCACCAGAACCGGCACCAGCCCGCCCGGCCTCCTCGCCCCCCGGACCACTTTCGCCGCCACCGGTGGGCGCCATGACCGCCCGAAGCTGCGCCCACAACCCGACCCCGGCGATGAACAACCCCGCGACACCCACGAACATGCTGACGACGCTGGCCCGCTTGTCCAGCATGTCCAGCTGTAACGGCTCGGCGAAGAACCCCACGACCCCCGCGGCCACCAACCCGACGGAGATCGACGCGAACGTCCACGCCAGCAGCCGACGGCTACGACGCGCTGACTGCTTGGAAGGGGGAGAAGCGGTCACGCTAATAGAGTTACCCGATTACGATGGGTATCCCAGCGAGATTGTCAGGACCATGAACAACCCCTGACCTTGCCCAACCGCCATCCCGGCGTACAACATCCCCGATCGCCAGGCCCACGCTCGCGCCGCCACTCAGCCCCAACGACCCGGCACCACCTTCCTTGCCGCCCATCCGCTCCGCGTCCGGCCCGGCTTCACCCGGCCGGACGGCGGACGAGACACCCAGCTCGCCCATCAGGGCCGCCGCGCGGCCGACTCTCTGGCGAATGTCAGCCCTGCGACCTCATCGCGGCGGCTCGACGAGATGATGAAGGATCCGCTGCCGCATCGACCGGCGTTCCAACGCCCGCCGCACCTCCTCCACCACGGCCGTCATCGCATACGGGAGCTCGCCGTCCAGCTCGGCGACCGTCTCGTGGGTGGCACGCCACTCCGCCTCCAGGAACGGCACCAGCGACCGACCGCGCTCGGTCAGGTCGATCCGGCGGGTGCGGGCGTCGGGCCCCGGCTCCGAGGTGACGAGCCCCTCCTTGCGCATGGCCGCGACGGTCTGGCTGATCGCAGAGTGCGAACGGTTCAGGGACTTCGCGAGCTCGCGAATGGTCAGCGGCCCTGCGTGGGCGAGCCGGATGAGCGGATAGGCGAACCGCGTGCGCACCCCGTCGAGGCCGCGCTCCAGGTAGACCTGTTCGATCTCAGCGTCCATGGCCGCCAGGAGCTCGTGCAGGGAGTGCCAGGGGTCGGGTATCGCCGTGGGGTCCGAAGATGTCACAGTGCTAATATAACAGCGCTTGCATAATCGCGGCCCATCAGCCTGCGCCGTACCCCGGCGTACCCGCCGCGCCCGGCGCACCCCAATCCTCCACCGGTAGGAGCCCCCTTGTATCCCTCGATCGAACCGTACGAGCACGGCATGCTCGATGTCGGCGACGGCAACCTCATCTACTGGGAGGTCTGCGGCAACCCGGACGGCAAGCCCGCGGTCGTCGTGCACGGCGGGCCAGGATCGGGCTGCTCGACCGGCTCCCGCCGCAGATTCGACCCCCAACGTTTCCGCATCGTCCTGTTCGACCAGCGCAACTGCGGCCGCAGCCGCCCGCACGCCGCCGATCCGGCCACCGACCTGTCGGCGAACACCACCCACCACCTGATCGCCGACATGGAACTGCTGCGCGAGCACCTCGGCATCGACCGCTGGCTGCTGTACGGCGGATCGTGGGGCTCGACACTGATCCTGGCCTACGCCGAGGCCCACCCCGAACGGGTCTCGGAGATCGTCATCCCCGCGGTCACCATGACCCGCCGCTCCGAGACCGACTGGCTCTACCGGGGCGTCGGCAGGTTCTTCCCGGAGGCGCACGAACGGTTCGTGCAGGGCGTGCCCGAGGCCGACAGCGACGGGGACGTGTTCAAGATGCTGGCGGCGTACTCGCGACTGTTGTCCGACCCCGACCCGAAGGTACGCGAGAAGGCCGCCCACGACTGGGTCACCTGGGAGGACGCGGTGATCTCCCAGGAGGCCAACGGCACACCCAACGCCTACAGCAACCGGCCGGACGACGCCGTCATGGCCATGACCCGCATCTGCGCCCACTACTTCGCCAACGCCGCCTGGCTGGAAGAGGACGTGTTGCTACGCAACGCACACAGGCTGGCCGGCATCCCCGGCGCCCTGATCCACGGCCGCCTGGACCTCGGCAGCCCTCTCCAGACAGCCTGGGACCTGACCAAGGTCTGGCCCGACGCCGAACTGCACGTGGTGGCCGACTCTGGACACACCGGCAGCGAAACCCTCACCAAAGTCCTGAACGAGGCCATCGAGACCTTCTCGCCACCCAAACAGAGCTGACCCCCGCCTCACAATCACCTCATGGGCTGGAGTGAGCCGCAGGCAAATCCCCTCCAGCACGGAGTGCGCTCATGACGAGGGGTGTCGACGATCGGTTCGCGAAAACAGACCCCAACACCCCTCTCTTCGCACTGCACGTCAACGACCGGCTCAGCCGCCGGCCGGGGCCAGGGACGCAAGCCAGAGCGGAACCCCCGATCGCCCCCACGAGCCCTGAAATACTCCGGACATGCAGAAAGGGGCCCCGACCGAAGCCGAAACCCCAACCCGGAACCCTCCCCCGGAACGCGAAGAAGCCCCACACGAACCGTGTGGGGCCTCTTCGAAAGATTGTCCGGCGGTGACCTACTCTCCCACACCCTCCCGAGTGCAGTACCATCGGCGCAGAGAAGCTTAACTTCCGGGTTCGGAATGTAACCGGGTGTTTCCTTCCCGCCATAACCGCCGTAACCCTATGAAACAAACAAACAGAACTGTTTGCTGTCTCAGAATTGCCTAGTGGACGCGAGCAAAAGCTTTGAGGTCAAGTCCTCGGCCTATTAGTACCGGTCAGCTCCACACATTACTGTGCTTCCACCTCCGGCCTATCAACCCGGTCGTCTACCGGGAGCCTTACCCACAAACGTGGTGGGAGACCTCATCTCAAGGCGAGCTTCCCGCTTAGATGCTTTCAGCGGTTATCCCTTCCGAACGTAGCCAACCAGCCGTGCACCTGGCGGTACAACTGGCACACCAGAGGTTCGTCCGTCCCGGTCCTCTCGTACTAGGGACAGCTCCTTTCAAGTCTCCTGCGCGCGCAGCGGATAGGGACCGAACTGTCTCGCGACGTTCTAAACCCAGCTCGCGTACCGCTTTAATGGGCGAACAGCCCAACCCTTGGGACCTACTCCAGCCCCAGGATGCGACGAGCCGACATCGAGGTGCCAAACCATCCCGTCGATATGGACTCTTGGGGAAGATCAGCCTGTTATCCCCGGGGTACCTTTTAGCCGTTGAGCGACACCGCTTCCACACGCCGATGCCGGATCACTAGTCCCAGCTTTCGCTCCTGCTCGACCCGTCAGTCTCACAGTCAAGCTCCCTTGTGCACTTACACTCAACACCTGATTGCCAACCAGGCTGAGGGAACCTTTGGGCGCCTCCGTTACCTTTTAGGAGGCAACCGCCCCAGTTAAACTACCCACCAGACACTGTCCTCGATCCGGATCACGGACCAGAGTTAGACGTTCAAAACGACCAGAGTGGTATTTCACCAATGACTCCACCCGAACTAGCGTCCGAGCTTCCCAGTCTCCCACCTATCCTACACAAGACGCTCCAAACGCCAATGTCAAGCTGTAGTGAAGGTCCCGGGGTCTTTCCGTCCTGCTGCGCGTAACGAGCATCTTTACTCGTAGTGCAATTTCGCCGGGTCTGCGGTTGAGACAGCGGGGAAGTCGTTACGCCATTCGTGCAGGTCGGAACTTACCCGACAAGGAATTTCGCTACCTTAGGATGGTTATAGTTACCACCGCCGTTTACCGGCGCTTAAGTTCTCACCTTCGCTGTGTCACCACAACTAAGCGGTCCCCTTAACGTTCCGGCACCGGGCAGGCGTCAGTCCGTATACATCGTCTTACGACTTCGCACGGACCTGTGTTTTTAGTAAACAGTCGCTTCCCCCTGGCCACTGCGACCCCCACCAGCTCCGAGTGCAAGACTCATCACCAGCAGAGGTCCCCCTTCTCCCGAAGTTACGGGGGCAATTTGCCGAGTTCCTTAACCACAGTTCACCCGATCGCCTTAGTATTCTCTACCTGACCACCTGAGTCGGTTTAGGGTACGGGCCGCCACAACACTCGCTAGAGGCTTTTCTCGGCAGCATAGGATCATCCACTTCACCACAATCGGCTCGGCATCACATCTCAGGCTATATGGAACGCGGATTTGCCTACGTTCCGCCCTACATGCTTACCCCAGGACAACCATCGCCTGGGCTGGACTACCTTCCTGCGTCACCCCATCGCTTACCTACTACCCGATCGGATCGAGCGTTCACTCTGACCCCAAGCCCGAAGGCTTTAGGCGAGTTAAGGACTCTTAGCATCACGAGGTTCGATATGGGCGCGTTAAAGCGGGTACGGGAATATCAACCCGTTGTCCATCGACTACGCCTGTCGGCCTCGCCTTAGGTCCCGACTTACCCTGGGCGGATTAGCCTGCCCCAGGAACCCTTGGTCATCCGGCGCGAGGGTTTCTCACCCTCGATTCGCTACTCATGCCTGCATTCTCACTCGCACAGCCTCCACAACTAGATCACTCTGCTGCTTCGCCGGCTGCACGACGCTCCCCTACCCATCCAGCACACAAGGCGCTGAATGCCACGACTTCGGCGGTGTGCTTGAGCCCCGCTACATTGTCGGCGCAGAATCACTTGACCAGTGAGCTATTACGCACTCTTTCAAGGGTGGCTGCTTCTAAGCCAACCTCCTGGTTGTCTCTGCGACTCCACATCCTTTCCCACTTAGCACACGCTTAGGGGCCTTAGTCGGTGATCTGGGCTGTTTCCCTCTCGACTACGAACCTTATCGCCCGCAGTCTCACTGCCACGCTCTCACTTACCGGCATTCGGAGTTTGGCTGACGTCAGTAACCTTGTCGGGCCCATCGGCCATCCAGTAGCTCTACCTCCGGCAAGAAACACGCGACGCTGCACCTAAATGCATTTCGGGGAGAACCAGCTATCACGGAGTTTGATTGGCCTTTCACCCCTACACACAGGTCATCCCCCAGGTTTTCAACCCTGGTGGGTTCGGTCCTCCACCCAGTCTTACCTGAGCTTCAACCTGCCCATGCGTAGATCACTCCGCTTCGGGTCTACAGCATGCGACTCAAACGCCCTATTCAGACTCGCTTTCGCTACGGCTCCCCCACACGGGTTAACCTCGCCACACACCATAACTCGCAGGCTCATTCTTCAAAAGGCACGCAGTCACATCACACAGAAGACAAGCTCCTGTAAGCTCCTACGGCTTGTAGGCACACGGTTTCAGGTACTATTTCACGACCCCTCACCGGGGCACTTTTCACCTTTCCCTCACGGTACTCGTGCACTATCGGTCATCAGGGAGTATTTAGGCTTACCAGGTGGTCCTGGCAGATTCACACAGGATTTCTCGGGCCCCGTGCTACTTGGGATCCCCTCAAGAAGCCTTCAAGATTTCGCCTACCCGGCTCTCACGGTCTACGGCAGCCCTTCCCAGAGCTTTCGACTACCTCAAAGGTTTATCACTTCTTGTGGCTTCGGCAGAAACCACCAGAGGGTCCCACGACCCCGGACATGCAACGCCTGCCGGCTATCACACACGCCCGGTTTAGCCTCATCCGCTTTCGCTCACCACTACTCACGGAATCACTGTTGTTTTCTCTTCCTACGGGTACTGAGATGTTTCACTTCCCCGCGTTACCACCAACCGCCCTATACATTCAGGCGGAGGCAACACCACATGACTGGTGCTGGGTTTCCCCATTCGGACATCCCCGGATCAACGTCTGGTTGGCGACTCCCCGAGGCTTAACGCAGCCTCCCACGTCCTTCATCGGCTCCTGATGCCAAGGCATCCACCGTGTGCCCTAAAAAACTTGGCCACAAAGATGCTCGCGTCCACTATGCAAATCTCAAACAACAAACAGCAACCACATCCACACCAGACAACCATCCGGCGCTTCAGTGGCCCTGTACTGAGGTCACAACGAACAAACAGTCCGTTTCCTCAGGACCCAACAGTGTGTTCAGACCCGGTCCAAGCCCCACGAACCTCGTTCCCACTCCTCTTGCGAGGCGGTACTT
>NZ_CP184335.1:10075000-11213491 GCF_054392275.1 Actinomadura sp. ATCC 39365
AACGACGTGCTGGCCAAGGCGGTGCAGGCGTTCGACCCCGGCCGGATGCTGGGGCTGGCGCAGAGCCTGCTCGGGAGCCTGATCGGCGTGTTGTCGAGCCTGTTCCTGATCGTGGTGCTGTTGCTGGCGATGTGCCTCGACGCGCCGGTGACGGCGCGGATCCTCACCACCGGCGAGGGGAACCGGCCGCAGCTGGTGACGGCGTTGGCGACGTTCGCGCACAAGACGCGGCGGTATCTCATCGTCTCGACCGTCTTCGGGCTGATCGACGCGGTTCTCGACGTCATCGTGCTGTCGTTGCTGGACGTGCCGTTGCCGCTGTTGTGGGGGGTGCTGGCGTTGATCGCCAACTACATCCCGAACATCGGGTTCGTCATCGGGCTGCTGCCGCCCGCCCTGCTGGCGCTCCTGCACGGCGGCGTCAAGACGATGGTGCTGGTCGTCGTGGCCTACATCGTCATCAACGTGGTCACGCAGTCGTTCATCATGCCGAAGTTCCTGGGGGACGCGGTGGGGCTCTCTACCACGATGACGTTCCTGTCGCTGATCGTGTGGACGTTCATGCTGGGGCCGCTCGGCGCGATCCTGGCGATCCCGCTCAGCCTGCTGGCGCGGGCGGTGCTGATCGACAGCGACCCGAGCGCGAAGTGGGCGCAGGCGCTGGTGTCAGGGAAGATGCCGGACGGGTGAGAGCAGGCGGCCCAGCGGGACGCCGCTCAGCCGCTTCACGTCGTGGGACAGGTGGGCCTGGTCGGCGTAGCCGGCGCGGACCGCCGCCTCCGCCGGTGGGACGCCCGCGCGGGTCAAGGTGAGCGCGCGCTGGAAGCGGACGATGCGCTGGAGGGTCTTGGGCGAGTAGCCGAAGGAGGCGACGCTGCGGCGGTGGAGCTGGCGTTCGCTGAGGCCGATGGCCCAGGCGACGTCGCGCACGCTGCGGCCCATGCGCAGCGCCCCGGCGATGGCGGGCGCGGCCCGGTCGGGGGCGGGGGTCTCACGCAGGCGGGTCAGGACGGCGGCGCGCATGGCCGCGAGCCGCGCCGCCATGTCGGGCGCGGGCGTCGCGTCGGACAGCAGGCGGGACGGGACGGCGAGGGCGGGCAGGGCGGCGAGCGGGACCCGGCGGTCGCGCAGCTCGTGGATCGGGACGCCGAAGACGGCGCCCGCCGCGCCGGGCTTGAACCGGATGCCGACGTAGGCGTCGCCCGTCGCCATCGGGGTCGGCACCGGGCCGGTGTCGGGGCCGGCCACGAAGAGGCCGCCGGGGCCCCAGATGAGGTCGACGCAGGCGTCGGGCACCACGAGCTGCGTGGTGTCGCCCTCGCTGACCTGGTGCCACACGCAGGCGACACGGCCGGCGAGAGCGTCGCCCGGGGGCCGTTCCGCGTACATGCCTCCAACGTACGCGACCCCGCCGACAGAATCCGTTCAGGCGGGCAGGCGGCCGTACGCGCGCAGGGTCTTCAGGTGCGCCACGGTCAGGTAGCCCGCCCATTCGTGCGCGACCAGCGGGGTCCAGGCGTTCCAGTTCGGCTGCCAGCCGCCTTCCGGGGACTGGGCGGCGGCCATGGCGTCCAGGTGGGTGTCGAGGGTGGCGGCGTCGAAGAGGGGCAGGGCCGACGGCGCGGGCGCGAAGTCGAGGGGGTGGTGGACCGCGCCTTCGGCGTGCGGGTCGAAGGTGACCGTGGCCAGGACGGCTTCGCGCAGCCGGGCGAACTCGGCCTGCGCGCGCTCCCGGTCGGGGACGTGTTCGAGGAACACGAGCAGGGCGCGGGCCTCGTACGGAGTGGTGTGCGTGAGCCCGGCGATGCGCGACCAGCAGAAGTCGGTGGCGGGCCCGAGCCAGGGGTGGGTGACGCCGTGCTTGTGCAGCAGCGCGGCGAGCACGGCGGTGGGGTTGAGGTCGCCGGGCGGGTCGTCGGGGGTCTGCCACCAGGGTGCGCGCGGCGTGTCGCGGACGGACGGCAGCACGAACGGCACCCCGCCCCCGGCGGCCGTGATGTCCGTCAGGTAGTCGCAGGCGGCGGCGACCATCGGCGAGTCGAAGGCGTCGAGCTCGTCGAGGATCCAGAAGGCGACCTCGACCGGTTGCGGCTGGCCGGCGGCGCCGCGCAGGTCGGGCTCCAGGGCGTTGCCGAAGCCGCCGTCGGCGTTCTGGTAGCAGCGCAGGGCGTCGAGCACGCGGGCGCGGGAGCCGTCCGCGAACAGGGCCTCGAACCTCAGTCTGTCGATGAGCCTGCCGTGGAGTCGCAGGAACTGTGCTGCTCGGTCGAGTGTGTCCATGTCCGCGCTTCCGTCGAGAGGGTCGTGTCCGGCGACGCTACCGTGGAGGGCGCGGACGGCTCTTGTCGGAATCGGACGCGTCCGGGTCACTTCATGAAGAAGACCGGGCCGCGCGGCCGGAAGGGCAGCGGCGCGCCCTGGGGCACCAGGAAGGCGTGCTCGCGGCGGATGCGGAGCACGTCGCACTGCCCGTCGGTGATCAGCAGGATGGGGCCGTCGGGCGGGAAGTCGTCGGCGCGTTCGAGCAGCTTGACGCCGGGCTGGAGGATCGTGCCGCCGCGGCCGCGCACCCTGACCCGGCCGGCGATCTCCTCGACCGGCAGGTAGCCGGCGTCGTAGGCCGTGGCGTCGCAGAAGACGACCCTGGCCCGGGGCACGTCGCGGGCGGCGGCGTAGGAGGCGATGGCGCCGAGGGCCTTGCCGAGCAGCTTGACGTCCATGGAGCCGGAGGTGTCGAGGACGACGCCGAACGTCTTCCTGCGTACGACCTCCTCTGGCCGTACCCGGCCGGGGCGCGGGATGCCGGGGCTGGCGGCCTGGCGGCGGGAGGCGCGGGCATAGGAGCGGCGCGACTCCTCGGGCTGGAAGTGCTCGTCGAACCAGCGGGCGAGCTGGGCGTCCCAGGGCAGGGGCGGCTGTTCGAGCGCGCGGATCTCCTGTTCGAGCCCGGCGGGCAGCAGGCCGCGTCCGCTGGACTGGTGGTAGGCCAGGCCGGTGCACAGGGCGTTGCGGTAGTAGTCGTCGAGGTCGACGTAGCCGCGGGCCTGGCGGGCCGGGCGGTCGAGCACGTCGCCCATGCCCCGGCCGCGCAGGGTGGCCAGCTTGCGCATGCGCCGCAGGTCGCCGGCGATCTGGTCGTAGACGGCCTCGGCGGACATCGTGCCGAGCGACTGGTCGAACAGCAGCCCTTCGGGCATCTCGCCGACGCCCATCTCGACCAGCCAGCCGTTGATCACGTAGTCGCAGGCGACGTTCCACAGGTACGGGTCGCGCATGCCGGCCCGTTCGCCGTGCCGCAGGGCGGCGTGCAGCATCTCGTGGGCGAGCACGAAACGCCATTCGGGCTCGGTGTGCGTGGCCAGCGGGTTGACGTAGATCTCGGCCGCCTCGGCGCTGACGGCGGCGATCGAGATGTCCCAGGCCCTGGCCAGCTCGGCGTCGGAGACGATCTTCATGCCCGCGGCCAGCGCGCCGAGCAGCGGGTACGACGACATGAACCAGCGCAGCGCGCCGTCCCAGGGGCCCTTGACGTGGCCTTCGACGGGGGTGCGCGGCGCGCCGGCCCGGTCGAGCGCGGACGTGGCGGACCAGGCGACGCCGATCGCGAAGCCGCGCTGGAAGTCGAAGTGCTCGGCGTCCTCCTCGGTGCCGATGTGGAAGTCGGCCGGGCCGAGCGGCTGGAACCGGGGCGGGACGCCGACCCTGCGCCACCGTTCGGAGAGCGTCACCTCGTCCTCCTCGGGCAGCTCGTCGGGCAGCGGCGCGGGGCAGTGTCCGATCTTGACGGTGCGCAGGAAACGTTCGACCGCCACGCAGCAGGCGGCGTGGTAGGCGGGGTCGGGCAGGTCGCCGTCGACGTCCTTGGGGGCGCAGACGCGCGGGTCGGCGTGGCCGAAGCCCAGGTGGAGCAGCAGGTGGGCGAAGACCCATGCCCACTCCGCGGCGGGGGCGCGGCGCTTGGGGTGGAAGCTGACGTCGCCGTCCTCGCTGACGACGGCCCACGTCTCGGGCGGCAGCCGGCCGTCGGCGGCCTCCAGCAGGGTGCCGTGCAGGCCGGCGAACAGCGGGTGGCGGTTGACGGCGGCCCAGCCGTTCATGACCTCGGCCCGCCAGGGGTCGGCCTTGGGCTTGCGGCGGCTCACGCGCGGGCCGCCATGAGCCGGGGCACGTCTCTGCCGATCTCGACGAGGAACCAGGTGGGCAGCGCGGGCGCGCCGTCGGCGTCGTTGGCGATGACGAGCTGGGCGCATTCGAGGGAGATCTCGGCCAGCTCGACGAGCAGTGTCTTGGCGCGGAAGCCGAGGTCGCGGCCGCGGGCCGAGGCACCGCGCTTGTCGGCGGGCAGCTCCTTGATCAGGCGGGCGCGGAAGGTCTCGGCCAGGAAGTAGAGCAGGTCGCGCTCCTCGGGGCGGCGCGGCCAGGGCGCCTCGCCCTTGAGCACGGCGTCGAGGTCGTAGGCGTGCCGGACGGTCCTGACGTAGGCGCGGAAGGCGGAGGCGTGGGCGGTGGAGAGGGTGCCGAAGGCGAGCATCGCGAGGGTCTCGTCGCCGACGTCGTCGCCGTAGGAGGTGAGCACGTCGGAGAGCATGTGCCAGGCGCGCGGCGAGGAGAACGGCTCCTCGGTCTTGGGCGGCGGGCTCCACAGGTGGTCGGGACGCTGGACGAGGTAGTCGACGATCCAGGGGTGGATGCCGGAGGCCGCCGCCCACTTCAGCCAGTCGTCGGCCGAGGCGCGCAGGTGCACGTGGACCAGGCGGTTGATCAGGGCCGAGGCCATCGGGCGGGCCAGCGCGTTGTCGGTGGCCCGGTTGCCGGCGCCGATCACGACCGAGCCGGCGGGCAGCTCGTACGTGCCGATGCGGCGGTCGAGGATCAGCGAGTAGAACGCCTTCTGCACCTCGGGCGCGGAGGCGTTGAGCTCGTCGAGGAACAGGCAGTAGGGCTCGTCGCGGGCGATGGACTCCGGCGGCGCGAACCGGCTGCGCCCGCCGACCAGCTCGGGCACGCCGATCAGGTCCTCGGGGGCGAGCTGGGTGCCGAGCAGGGTCACGCAGTCGAGACCGAGCGAGCCGGCGAACTCGCGTACCAGCGAGCTCTTGCCGATGCCGGGCGCGCCCCACAGGAAGACCGGGCGGACCACGGCGACGTGCAGCAGCACCTCCGGAAGCTGCGCCGGGGTGACGGTGACCGTTGCCTGCATGCGTCCAAGGGTGACGAACCGGGCGTGCCCGCGCATCACATTAATCGTTTGCCCTGGTGACGCCGTCCGGCCTACTGTCGGCGGCATGTGTTCCATGTTCTGCACCGTGTTCATCCGCATCCGCCGCGGCCGGGCTCTGGCCCGCTAGCGGACGGCTGACACCGCGCGTCCGCCGGCGCGCCCAGGGCCCTTCGAGACCTGTTCATCTCGAGGACCCGAAAGGGCAGTGCTGTGGCGCAGAACTTCGCGCACGGAAACTATTCACACACCCAGAAGAACGTCAGGAACGGCGGCGGCGGTCGTACGCCCGCCGACCGGCTCAGGCGTGAGCTCTCGCAGAACTTCCTGGCCGACCGGCATGCCGTGGAGCTGATGGTCAAGGCGGCGGCGCCGGAGGGGCTGGTGCTCGAGCCCGGCTCGGGGCCGGGCGTGCTCACGCTGGCGCTGGCCGAGGCCGGGGCGCACGTGGTCGGCTACGAGCTCGATCCCCGGCTCGCCGGGCGGCTGGCCTCGCGTACGCGCAACGATCCGCGGATCGAGGTGGTCAGGGGTGACTTCACGGCCGCACGGGCGCCGCGTGAGCCGTTCGCGGTGGTGGGCAACATCCCGTACTCGATCACGTCGAGGATCGTCGACTGGTGCCTGCGGGCGCGGGAGCTGACCTCGGCGACGCTGCTCACCCAGCGGGAGTACGCGCGCAAGCGCACCGGCGACTACGGCCGGTGGAGCCTGGTGACGGTGTCGTCGTGGCCGTGGTTCGACTGGCGGCTCGGCGACACGATCGGCAGGGAGAGCTTCCGTCCCGTGCCGTCGGTGGACTCGGCGATCCTGCGCCTGCGGCGGCGGCCCGAGCCGCTGGTGAGCGACCGCGGGAGCTACCTGGAGCTGGTCGAGCTGGGTTTCGGCGGGGTCGGCGGCTCGGTGCGCGCCTCCCTGCGGCCGCACTACCGGGGGGTGGACGCGGCGCTCGGCGAGGCGGGCGTGGCCCGCGACGCCGTCGTGGGCCACGTGCATCCTGACCAGTGGGTGGCCTTGTGGCGGCGGCTAGACCGCCGTTGAGGTGATCTTCGGCGGGACGGCGGCGACTCTGTCCTGGGCCGTCGACACGCGACGGGCCCAGGGCATGGCCAGCAGCAGCACCGGCAGCAGCACGATGGAGGCCCGTGACCAGTCGCGGTGGAGGTACCACCAGTCGTTGGTGCTGAACTGCGTCATGTACAGGTAGCCGAAGGCGGCCCAGAAGGAGACGCCGATGATGGCCGGCCAGGCCCACCTGGTCGGCCTGGCCACCAGGAACGGCATGAACCACAGCAGGTACTGGGCGCCGAGGCGGGGCGTCATGACCATGAAGACGAGCAGGATGGCCGTGGTCAGGTCGATCGGGTCGGCCCGCCGCCACAGCAGCAGGACGCCGATGACGCTGACGTAGATGAGCTTCGTGCCGAACGAGGCCAGCCCCGGCATCAGGGCCCAGTCGCCGCCGGTGAACCATGGGGTGTAGCCCCATTCGCCGACGATCGGACGGATGTCCTGGATGGTACGGATGACGGCGGGGATCTCGTCGAGCGTGGTGCCCGCGAAGATCGGCGAGGTGAGCAGGAAGAACACCGGGACGATGCCGGTCATGACGAGGGCGGCGATCCTGGCGCGCAGGTGGGGCAGGAGCAGCAGCATGCCGGGCACCAGCCAGATCGGCCAGCTCTTGGCGCACAGCGCGAGGCCCATGAGCAGCCCGGCCAGCATGGCGCGCCGCAGGTCGGCGCGATCGTCGGAGCCGGGCATGAGGGCGCGGCGCAGCATGGCGACAGGGCGGCGTGCCACGGCACGAAGGCCGTCGGCGTCGATGGTGGCGCCGGGACGGTCGGGCGCGCCGGGGCCGCGGGCGACCACGAACGCGGCCACGCCGAACACCAGCGCGACCGGCTCGACCTGGCCGTGGACGCTGGCGATGAGCACGGCCAGCGGGTTGAGCGCGTACTGCAAGGCGCGCAGGGACGCCTTGGGGCCGCCGGCCAGCTTGGCGACCAGCGGGACCAGCACGATGTCGGCGACGACGGTGACCAGGCGGCCGGCGTACTCCCACGGGATGCCGAGCCACAGCAGGATGCCGTAGACGTAGGGGATGGTCGGCAGGAAGTGCCAGCCGCCCTCGCTGGCCAGCACCGGGTCCTTGCCCTGCAGCACCGCCTCGCCGGCGGGCTTGAAGCTCTCCATGAAGTCGACGGGTTGCCATGAGTCGATCGCGGAGGTGTACATGATCAGCACGCGGACGGCGATGCCGACGAGCACGGCGACGTAGAGCGGCGGCCGCCAGTCGCGCCACTGTGCGACGACGGCGAGCACGACACCGGTGACGAGGACGACCCCCGTGAGAACTGCGTAATCCATGGCGGCCCCTAGCCTGCCGTAACAATCTGAGTGCCGCCACCTGGGCTTCCAATTCTTATCCCCGACATGCGGACACGTAACGCGATAGAACATGACTGTCTGTGTTGAACTTTTTCCATGGGGGGATCGCAGGTCAACCAGGCACTGGTCAGGCTCTATTTCGAGGTGAGGGACGGGGTCCGTGACCCGGTCGCGGCCTGGGCGAAACTCACAGGCAACTCTCAGGTCTACCAGGCGCGGCGCGGTGAGCGGCGGGTCCCGCTGGACGACGCCACGGCGGCCGAGCTGGCGGCGGCGGCGATCGTGCACACGGCGTCGGAGCACGGCGCGGACCGGGTGGCGGCGCTGGCGACGTCGCCGCTGGCGGGCGTGGTCGACGGGCTGGGCGGCGCGCTGCTGACGGAGCATCCGTGCGCGTCGGAGCAGGTGCTCGGGCCGCGGTTCACGGGGCCGGGGGCCGAGGACTGGGCGCGGGCGGCGTACGTGCTGCTGTGGGGGGAGAACAACCGGCTGGCGCGTACGGCGGACACGCCCTGGGTGATCGCCGGGCGGTACAAGGGCCAGAAGGTGGTGGCGATCGGCACCCATCCGACCCGGTTGTCGGACGAGACGCTGGTCGTGCGGCCGGGCACGGACGGCGCGCTGGCGATGGCGATGGGGCACGTGCTGCTGAAGGAGTTCTTCCTGGACCGGCCGCCGTTCGCCGCGCACGCGATGGAGCGGACGGACCTGCCGTTCCTGGTGCGGCTGCGCGAGCGCGAGGACGCGTACGTGCCGGGCGGGCTGCTCGGCCGGGCCTGCGACCGGCTCAGCGTGTACGGCGGCGAGGCGGTGCAGGTGCTGTTGCCGCGCTTCGACTTCGGGCCGGGCGTGCTGCGGCGCGGCGTGCCGGTCGTCAGGGACGGCGGCGAGCTGGTGACCACGGTGTTCGACCTGCTGCTGGCCGCCTACGGCGTGGCACGTGACGGGCTGCCCGGGGTGTGGCCGCAGGGGTACGGGGACCGGGAGCCGTACACGCCGGGCTGGCAGGAGATCTACACCGGGGTGGCCGCCTCGCGGACCGTGAAGACGGCGCGGGAGCTGGGCGTGACGGCGGAGAAGACCGGCGGGCGGTGCATGATCGTGCCGGGCCGGCTGGAGACGCCGCACGCCGACACCGCCTACCGGGCGATGCTGGCGCTGCTGGTGCTGACCGGGTGCGGCAGCGGGTGGGCGCAGCCGGCGGGCGGCGCGGGGATCCCGCTGGTGCCGTACCTGTGCCTGCACGCCTGCGGCGAGGACCGCGCCGACGTGGGCGCGCTGAGCTGGGCCCTGTGCGAGGGCCTGTTCGCGCGCCGCACGTCGCGGTCGGTGCTGCTGGAGGCGGTGCGCGACGGGTGGCCGATGGCTCCCTCGCCGCGCGTGCTGGCCATCCCCCGGCCGATCTACCCGCTGCCGCCGGAGGTCGACCTGCTCATCGGCCCCGACGAGCAGTGCGACCTCGCGCCGCCGGACGCGGGCCTGGTGGCCGAGGCGGTGGCCCGGCTGGCCGGGCGGACGTCCCGGGCGGACCCGGACGGCACGCCGGCGGACGGGCGCATGCGCCTGATGGTCGACCACGCCTGGATGCACGAGTACGGCGAGGCGCTGCCGACCTACCGTCCGCCGGGGTTGGGGGTGCCGCTCAAGCCCACCCAGCTCGTCCGGCCGTTCACAGGCCGTTGAGGTAGGCCCGGTGCCTCCTTGAGAACTCGAAGGCGTTGTACTTGTCCCAGTTGATCGACCAGGTCATCAGGCCGCGCAGGTTCGGGTAGACGCCGCGTGGCTTGTAGCTGCCGCAGTTGCTGCCCTTGGCCAGGCAGTCGAACGCCTTCTGGACCTCGGCGACGGTGGTGAACCCGTTGCCCGCGTTGGGCGAGGCGGGCAGGCCGATGGCCACCTGGTCCTGGCGCAGCGGCGGGAACACGTTGTTGGGGTTGCCCATGATCGGGAAGCCGGCCAGCAGCATGTCCGTCATGGCGACGTGGAAGTCGTGGCCGCCCATCGTGTGGTACTGGTTGTCCAGCCCGGTGATCGGGCCGGAGTTGTAGTCCTGCACGTGCAGCAGGGTGAGGTCGTCGCGCAGGGCGTGGATGACCGGCAGGTAGGAGGCGGCCCTGCTGTCGGCCGAGCCGTTCGGGCCGGGGCCGTAGAACTGGTAGCCGAGCTGTACGAAGAACGTCTCGGGCGCCATGGTGAGCACGAACTTGGCGCCGTAGCGGCTCTTGAGCGCGCGCAGCGCGGAGATCAGGTTGACGACGACGGGCGTGGTGGGGTTGGCCAGGTTCGTGTCGCCCTGGTTGAGGTAGAGGGAGTGGCCCTCGAAGTCCACGTCGAGGCCGTCCAGGCCGTACCTGTCGATGATGGCCGCGACCGACTCGACGAACTTGTCCCTGGCGGCCGTGGTGGTGAGCTGCACCTGGCCGTTCTGGCCGCCGATGGAGATGAGCACCTTCTTGCCCTGGTCCTGCTTGGCCTTGATGGCGGCGACGAAGTCCGCCTCGGGCTCGACGTTCGGGCACTCGGCGGCCGGGCACTGGCGGAAGCGGATGTCGCCGGAGGTCACCGAGGTGGGCTCGCCGAAGGCGAGGTTGATGACGTCCCATTCGGCGGGCACGTCGGCCATGCGGATGTAGCCGGAGCCGTTGGCGAAGGAGGCGTGCAGGTAGCCGACCAGGACGCGCTTGGGCAGGCCGCCTCCCCCGCCGCCGCCGGCGGTCGTGGTGCCGGTGGCCTCGGCGGTGTAGGGCGAGCAGTTGCCGGCGGCGTCGCAGGCGCGGACCTTGAAGCGGTAGGAGGTGGAGGCGGCCAGGCCGATGGCGGTGTGGCTGGTGGCGGTCACGGCGGCCGGGGTGCCGCCGTCGCGGGAGACCTCGTACCGGTCCACGCCGACGTTGTCGGTGGAGGCCGACCAGGTGGCGGTGAGCGTGCTGCTCGTCGCGCCGCCCACGGTCAGGTTGCCGGGGACGGTCGGAGCCTGGTTGTCGCCGCCGCCTCCGCCGCCGGGCGCGCCGTCCAGGACGACGTCGTCGGCGGTGTAGGCGCTCTGGCCGTACCAGGCGTTGAGGTAGATGGTCACGGACGTGGTGGTGGCGCCGGTGGTGAACGTGGTGCGCAGCTGCGTCCAGGCCGAGCCGGGCGAGCCCCACGTCTGGGGGTCGGTGCCGCCGGTGCCGGTGGCGCCGAGGAAGACGTAGCCGCCCTGCACCCAGGCCGACAGCGTGTACGACGACGACGGCTGCACCTTGATCTGCTGCTGGCAGCGGGCGAGGTCGGCGCCCGCCGGGGTGGCCTTGAGTGCCTTCGTCCCGCCGTGGACGGGCGAGGTGACGGCGGCGGCGCCGGAGGAGGCGCTGCAGGTCCAGCCGGTCAGCCCGTCCTCGAAGCCGGGGTTGACGGCGATGTTGGCCGCCAGGGCGGGGGTGGCGGACAGGCCCGCCGTGCCGAGGGCGAGCGCGACCGCCGCGACGGCGGTGCGCCACCTGAAGATGCCGCTCATCCGGTGAACCCCTTGAAGATGTTCGTGAACTCGTAGCTGGACTGGGAGATCCCGCTGCAGGTCGGGGAGACCTGGCCGTTGGGGCAGCCGCCGTTGTCGCGGGCGGCGGACCAGAAGCCGACGAATCCGATGTGGTTGCTGTTGGCCCAGGTCAGGAGCTTGCGCGCGTCGGCCTGGGTGGTGGTCATGCCGGTGTCGTTCTTGCCGATCATGGGGGTGACGCCGAGCGCGCGCCTGAGCTGGGCGTCGCTCCTGGCCGGCCAGACGCCCTTCATCTGGCCGAGCGTGGCCTGGGCGGCGGCGGTCATCGCGTCGCCCCAGTTGCCGGTGTAGCCGAAGTTCATCAGCATCGGGTTGACGATCACGTCGAGGCCCTTGGCGGCGGCGTCCTGGAGGATCTGCAACGAGAACGGGTCCACGCCGTAGTCCTCGGCCCTGCACGCGCAGCGTGTAGCTGATCACCGTGCCGCGCTCGGTCTGGAGCTGCTTGAGCGCGGTGTTGACCTTGTTCGCGTCGATGCTCGCCTCGACGTCGATGTCCAGGTGGTTGGTGCCGACGGTGTCGAGCACCTTCTTGTAGGCGGCCAGCAGCGCCGCCGAGGTGCCGCAGGCGTGCTCCAGGTACGGTCCGACCGCGCCGCCGCTGGCCACGACGACCTGGCCGCCCTGGGCCTGGAGGGCCTTGACGTCGTTGACGATCCGGGTGTCGGCGAGCGGGATCGTGCCGCCCCAGGCAGGGTTGCAGCCGCTGCTGTCGCCGAGGACGAACGCCAGCGTGTAGTTCTTCACGCCGGTCGCGTTGGCCGCGCCCACCAGGGACGGGCTGGTCATCGTGATGTCGATGTAGGGGGCGTACCTGATGTCGCCGGCGGGCGGGACGGTGTCCTTGGAGGTGCGGCCGCTGACCGGGGGCGAGTAGGCCGAGCAGTTGCCGGCGGCGTCGCAGGCCCTGACGCGGAAGGCGTAGGAGGTGTCGGGGGTGAGGCCGGTCGCGGTGTGGCTGGTCGTGGTGGCGGCGACGGGGGCGGCCTCGTCCCTGGAGACCTCGTAGCGGGCCACCGAGCCGGAGTTGTCGGTGGAGGGCGACCAGGTCACGGTCAGGCTGGTGCCGGTGGGGCCGCCGACGGCCACGCCGCCGGGGACGGTCGGAGCCTCGGTGTCGGGCGGGCCGCCGGGGCCGTCGAGGACGATGTCGTCGGCGGTGTAGGCGCTCTGGCCGTACCAGCCGTTGACGTACACGGTCACGGAGGTGGTGGTGGCGCCGGTGGTGAAGGAGGTCCTGAGCTGGCCCCACTGGTTGCCGGGGGTGCCCCACGTGCTGGCGTTGACGCCGGCGCCGGTCGCGCCGAGGAAGACGTAGGAGCCCTGGGCCCAGGCGGAGAGCTGGTAGGCGGTGCCGGGCTTGACGGTGACGGTCTGCTGGCAGCGGGCGAGGTCGGAGCCCTGCGGGGTGGCCTGGAGCGCCTGCGCGCCGCCGTGCGCGGGAGTGGTGACGGCCTGCGCGCCGGCCGGGCAGGTCCAGCCGCTCAGGCCGGACTCGAAGCCGGGGTTGGACAGGATGTTCGCGGCGGCGGCCGGGGTGGCGTGCAGGACGGTGAGTCCCAGTGCGGCCAGGGCCGTGGCCGCCAGTCCGCGCAGTCTCGTGCGGGGTCTCATGCGGGTCCTTTCGGGGGGTGCGGACCGCGCGCCGGTGCGGCCCGCCACCGGGGGTGGCGGGCCGCCTCAGCGGGTCAGAAACCAGCGGTGATCTTGGTGAACTCCCAGTTGTCCTGGGCGATGCCGCTGCAGTTCTCCGCGACGCCGCCGCCCGGGCAGGGGCGGTCGCGGTTGACCGACCAGAACGCGAGCCTGGTCAGGCCGTGGGAGTTGGCGTAGTCGCGGATCTGGGTCCAGGTGCTCTGGTTGGTGAGCTCCTGCTGGTCGGACAGGCCGTTCATGCCGGAGATGCCCATGTGGGCGTACGCCTGCGCGTCGGTCCAGCCCTGGGCGGTCTTCAGGGCGTTCTTGAGCCCTTCGGCCGCGTTGACGGTGTTCTGGTACATGTTGGCGCCGCCGCCGAAGTCGAACGGCATGATCGTGTAGTTGTCGATCGGCACCGCCAGTTCCTTGGCGCGGTTGATCAGGCGGGTGCCGTAGTAGGTCGGGCCGGTGGTCGCGGTGCCGAAGGTGACGGCGATCTTGACGTTCGGGTTGGCCGCCTTGACGATCTTGAGGGCGTTCAGGATGCGGTCCTGGACGGTCAGGTTCTCGAACTCGTCGGTGTTCTCGATGTCGAAGTCGACGACGGCCGGGCCGACGGCGTTGATGACCTTCTGCACCGCGCCGGCGAACAGTTCGGGCGTGGAGCAGTTCGGGCCGAGCTTGTTGCCCTGCCAGCCGCCGAAGGACACCTGCACGCTGCCGCCGGCCGCCTTGATGGCCGAGATGGCCTGCGCGTCCTGGCCGCCGGACAGCGGGCGCTGCCCGTCCCAGGCCGGGTTGCAGCCGTTGCTGGCCAGGATGAAGGCCATCGTGAACGACTTGATGCCGGTCGCGCTCATCACCGTGGTGGGAGAGGGCGGGTCGCCCCAGCCGGTGTAGAGGTAGGGGGCGCCGGGCATCTTGCCGCCGGTCGGGCAACCGGTCGTGGTCGCCGAGACGTCACGCCCGGCCGACTCGCCCACCGAGTTGTACGCCTTGACGGTGTAGGTGTGGCTCTGGCACGCGCTCAGCCCGGAGATCGTCGTGCTGGTCCCGGTGACCTCGGCCTTCTGGGTCGCGCCCTCGTAGACGCGGTACCCGGTCACCGTGCCGGAGGAGGCGCCCCACGACAGCGCGATGCTGGTGTCGGTCACGGTCGTGGTGACCGTGCCGGGCTGGCCGGGCGCGCCGTTGCCGCCGGGGGTGGTGACGCTGAGCGCGTTGCTGACGCCGGACAGGTTCCCCGCGGCGTCGCGGGCCCGGACCGTGTAGCTGTAGGTGGTCGAGGCCGTCAGCCCGTTGTCGGTGTACGTCGTGCCGGTCGCGGTGCCGACCTGGGTGCCGCCGCGGTAGACGTTGTAGCCGGTCACGCCGACGTTGTCGGTGGAGGCGTCCCAGGCCAGGCCGGCGCTGGTGGCGGTGACGGTGGTCGAGCGCAGGTTGCCGGGCACCGACGGCGGGGTGGGGTCGCCTCCGCCGCTGCCCTGCTTCCACAGCGCGGGCACGTTCGGCGGCTCCCAGCCGGGCTGGGAGGTGTGACCCTGCAGGGCCACGTAGTCCACGCCGTTGTAGGTGACGGCGGCGCCGGTGGCGTAGGCGGTCCACGGCGCCCAGGCGGCGGCCAGCTGCTGCTGGGCGGCGGCGCCGTAGGCGGTGGGGACGCCCGTGGCCAGGCCGGCCCCGGTGAGGGCGATGGCCAGGCCGGCCACCGAGCTGATCAGTCTGCTACGTAATCTCATGGCATTCCCTGAAGGTGCGGCTTGACGGTCTTGGAGAAGGACCAGTTGTTGCTGGCGTCCCAGTTGATGGACCAGGTCATCGCGCCCCGGATGTCCGGGTAGGCGCGCGGCGGCACGAAGGATCCGCAACTGGTGCGCTTGGCCAGGCAGTCGAGCGCCTGGTTGACGAGGGAGGGCGAGACGACGCCGCCGCCCGCGGCGCCGGGCCCGGCCGGCAGGCCCAGTGCCACCTGGTCGGGGCGCAGGCCGTTCTCCAGCTGGATGCAGGCCAGGGCGGTCATGAAGTTGACCGTCCCCTGCGAGTACGCCGCGGACTGGTCGCAGCCGAGCATGGAGCCCGAGTTGTAGTACTGCATGTTGACGACCGTGAGGATGTCCTTGATGTTCAGGGCGAGCTTGAAGTACTCCATCCCGGTCGACTGCATGTCGATGGTCTGCGGGGCCATCATGATGATCAGGCCGCTGCCCGCCTTGGCGCGCAGCGCCCGCAGGGCCTGGCCCATGTAGGTGGCGTTGAGGCCGTTCTCCAGGTCGATGTCCACGCCGTCGAAGCCGTAGCTCTGCATCAGCGCGTACACCGTGTCGGCGAACTTCGTGGCGGCCGCGCCGCTGGAGACCTGCACGCGGCCGGCCTCGCCGCCGACCGACAGGATGACCTTCTTGCCGCGCTGGTGCAGGGCCTGCACGTCGGCCTTGAACTGGGCGTCGGTGTAGCCGCCGAGCGCGGTGGAAAGGCCCGGGTCGACCGAGAAGACGACCTCGCCGGCGGTCGAGGTGGCCTCGCCGAAGGCGACGGCGACGACGTCGTACTCGTTGGGCACGGCCGACAGCTTGAGCTCGGTCGCGGCGTTGACGAAGTTGTGCCAGTAGCCGGTGAGGAAGTGCTTGGGCAGCGGGTCGGTGGTGCAGCCCGGGGTGGTGAAGGTCGCGGCGTCGCTGGGCGGGCCGTCGCCGGTCGCGTTCGACGCGGTGACCGTCAGCGAGTACGAGGTGCAGGCGGTCAGGCCGGTGAGGGTGTGGGAGGTGCCGGTGACGGTGGCCACCTGGGAGCCGTTGAGGCGGACCTTGTAGCCGGTGGCTCCGGCGACCGCCGGCCAGCCGGCCGTGGCGCCGGTCTGGGACGTGCCGGTCACGGTGATCGGGCCGGCCTTGCCGGGCACGCCGGTGCCGCAGCCCGTGGTGGTCGCGGTCACGGCGTCGCCGGCGGCCGACTCGCCCGCCGAGTTGTACGCCTTGACGGTGTAGGTGTGGCTCTGGCACGTCCCGAGGCCGGAGATCGTCGCCGTGGTGCCGGTGACGGTGGCCTTGACGGCGCTGCCTTCGTAAACGCGGTAGCCGGTCACCGTGCCGGCGGAGGCGCCCCAGGAGAGGGCGATGCTGGTGTCCGTGCTGGTCGCGGTGGCCGTGCCGGGCTTGCCGGGGACCTCCACGGTCGTGCCGCCGCACGAGGAGCCGTTCAGCGTGCAGCCGGTGATGCCGGGGAAGTTCCCCGGGGCGCCGTTGAAGCCGAAGCTCGTGCTCGCCCCGGCCGCCAGCGGTCCCGCCCAGCTCGGCGCGGTGAAGGTGTAGTGCTGGCCGCTCCTGGTCAGGACGGCGTCCCAGGCGGACGGGATGGAGAACCCGGCCGGCACGTCGAACTGCACGTTCCAAACCAGGGGGGCGGTGGTGCCGTTGACGACGGTGACCTTGCCCTCGAAGCCGGACCCCCAGTCGGCGACCTTGACGAAGGTCGCGGTGGCGGCGGCGGCATGGGCGGGCAGTGCCAGGAGACTCAGTGCGAGGGTCGCGAGCGCTAAGAGGATCGCGCGAAATCTCACTGTCGATTTCCGTTCTTCTGGCGTGCCGTACGGCTTGCACCGGGGGTGAGAGCGCAAGCCGTACGGCACGGGCCCGTGGAGGTGAGACACGGGCCTTTTCGGGGGTGTCGGCGCAGGCCGGTGGAACGACAGGCGCGCGCGGAGCTTGCAACGGCAGTCAGGGCCGGCGTGTCCGGCCGGACCGCGTGACCGCTCCAGCGGCTGGGAAAAGGTGGGGGGTGTGCACGCCCGCAGCGCCGGGGGCGTGGGAGAAGAGGTCGTTCGGGCGGATGTCTCCGCAGCTCAGCGGCGAGTCATGCGGGCGGCGAGCGGGTCATGGGCCATCCGATCCATGATTTCTTTTAGGAAAGTTTCCTAAGAGTTGTCGCGATCGTAGCCTTGACACCCTGTGCTTACAAGACCCAATCACGTGACGGCCCGTGACGTGCCGAAACGCGGGGTGCCGGAGCCAATGGCAGCGCCCCCTCGCCCGGACCGGGGTCCGGAGCGAGAGGGCGCGGTGGTCGGGTCAGGGCTGTTGAGTGATCTTGACGTCGTCCACGCCCGCCTCCACCAGGGAGGCCCCGGAGGCGTCGGCCGCGTCGATGAGGATGCGGACCGTCTGGCCCGCATAGGCGGTCAGGTCGGCCGACGCCACGGCCCAGGCGCCGTTGCGGTTCGTGGCCGCACCGGCCTGCTGGAACACGGTGGTCGTGGTGCCGCCGACCACGCGGACCCGGAAGTAGTCCGCGCTGGAGGCGTTCGAGCCGTGCGCCAGGTACCACGACAGCGACAGGCTCAGCGTGCCCGTCGAGGGCAGCGTGATCGGCGGCGACTGGATCGAGCTGACGCCGCCGTCGAGGTCGTAGTCACCGGCCGCGGTGCCCGCCAGGCGGCCGGTCACCAGGTCGTTCGTGCCGCTGACCGTGGTGCCGAGCTGCTTGGCGCCCGAGGAGGTGGTCGCCTCGGGGTCGCCGCGCTCCCACGCGCCCGTGGTGGCGGTGTCGGTGCCGGACGGGTTCGCCGTCCAGCCGGTCGCCGTCTCGAACGTGTCGGACCAGACCGTCACCGGCGGCGTGCCGGTGCCGCAGTACTGGGACTCCTTGCCGATGATCCGGTAGACGCAGTCGGAGTACTCCAGGAAGCGCAGCACGGCCTCCTTGTTGCGGGTGGTCTGCGGGACGATCTGCTCGTCCGGCGGATAGAAGCCGGGGCTCGCGCCGACCGGGTACATCTCGAACGTGAAGCTGAAGATCTTGTACTGGCCCCACATCCAGTCGTCGATCGTCCCGTCGGTGATGTAGAGGTCGCTGGACTGCTCGGGCGTGTAGCCGTTGGTGCCGGCCATGTTCTGGCCGAGGGTGGCGTGGGCGTCCCGGTCGTCCTGGGTCAGGCCGGGGGCGGTGTCGTTGTAGGTGAAACCGTAGGGCCACAGGACCAGCTCGCTGTAGGTGTGCCAGTCGAGGTTCGTCCTGATCTGCTGCACGCCGCCGACGACCCGGCTGCGCACCCAGTCGGCCGCCGCCTTGACCTCGGGGGCCGACTCGGCGCTCGCGCCGCGGTAGGTCTCGCTGGAGGTCGTGCCCGAGGAGCCGCCGCAGCAGCCCCACTGGTAGGCCCAGTTGCGGTTGAGGTCGGTGCCGACGGCCGATGAGCCGGAGTTCGGCTGCCGGTTCTTGCGCCAGGAACGGTAGGTGCCGCTGGCGATGTCGTACTCGCCGCCGTCCGGGTTGAGGTCCGGCATGATCCAGATCTCGCGGGTGTTGACCAGGTTCGTGATCCTGGCGTCGGTGCCGTAGTTGTCGGCCAGCAGGTGCATGATGTACAGCGCCATCTCGACCGTGAGGTGCTCACGGGCGTGCTGGTGGGCGGTGAACAGCACCTCGGGCTCGGCCTCGTCCGTGCCCACGTTGTCGCTGATCTTGACCAGGCGCATCGGCCGTCCCTCGTACGAGGTGCCGAACGTGCTCTGGCTCATGATCCCCGGATGGGCCGCGACCATGGTGTTGATCTCGGCCGTCATCTCCGCGTAGTTGTGGTAGCCGGAGTCCGACGGCGGGAAGTCGAACGTCCCGACGGCGTCCGGCGGCGCCGGGCGCGGCGCCTCCGTCACCCGGTAGCCGAGCCGCCTGATGGCCGCGATCTCGGCCTGCGTGGCGGTGACCAGCACCGAGTTCGGCTGCACGTCCTCGATGGCGGCGCCGGTCGCCGCGACGGCGCTGCGCTGCCGCGCGTCGGCCGGGCCGGAGACCCGGTACTGCTTGTTCGCCGGTGGTTCCGCGCCGGCCCCGGCGCCGGTCATGCCGGTGAGGCTGACCATGCTCAGGACCGCCAGCAGGATGAGTAATCGGCGTTTCACCTCGTCCTCCTCGCCCGCGCGGGACTGGGGGTTTTGACCCGCGCCTGAACTGAGAGTGAAGACGATGGGTGCCCTAGGAAAGGCCCAATTTTCCGTCGAACCGGATCAGGGCCTCTTCCAGCGGTTTCCTGGCAAGATCAGGCACCTCGGCGTCGGGGGCGGCGTACCCGACGGGGAACAGGATGTAGGGCCGCTCGTTGGCCGGGCGTTCGCAGATCTCGCTGAGGAAGGCCATCGGGTTGGGGGTGTGGGTGAGCGTGGACAGGCCCATGGCGTGCAGGGCGGTGATGAACAGGCCGCAGGCGATGCCCACGCTCTCGTTGACGTAGTAGTGCTTGACCTTGCGGCCGCCGGGGCGCACGCCGTACTTCTCGGCGAAGCACACCACCAGCCACGGCACGACCTCCAGGTAGCCCTTGTCGGAGGTCGTCTCCAGCGGGGCCAGCGCCTCGCGCCACTCCTGCGGCAGCCTGCCGCCCTCGTAGTTGCGGCGTTCCTCCTCCTCGGCGGCCTCGCGGATGCGCCGCTTGGTCTCCGGGTCGCCGATCGCCACGAACTTCCACGGCTGCTGGTGCGCGCCCGACGGCGCGGTGTTGGCCGCCCGTACGGCCAGCTCGACGCACCGGTACGGCACCGGCTCGTCGCTGAAGAACCGCACGCTGCGCCGCCGGTCGGCCAGCGCGTGGAACTCCTCCCCGCGCTTGATCATCTCGTCGGCGTCGTAGCGTTCGGGCCGGTAGGGGACGAACGGAAACTGGTGCTCCATAAGATCCGCAGTCTCGGCACGACTGGCGGCTGTGACAACACCGCTCGCCGTATGCTGCCGATCTGACAGCCGAATCGGCTTTTGGGAGGCGAATATGCCGGCACGTCGCCGCGGGCTCGACGATCTGGACCTACGCGTCCTGCGCCTGGTCGCCGACCGGCCGCGCAGCGGGCTGCTGGAGATCGCCCGGCTGCTCGGGGTGGCGCGGGGGACCGTACAGGCCAGGCTGGACCGGATGGCCGCGGACGGCGTGATCATCGACTACGGCCCGAACCTGTCCCCCGCCGCCCTCGGCTACCCGGTGCAGGCGTTCACCACCCTGGAGGTCGAGCAGGCCGCCCGCGAGCACATCTCCAAAACCCTGGAGTCCATCCCCGAGCTGCTCGAAGCCTGCATCGTGACCGGTCAGGGCGACGTCTGGTGCCGCGTCGCGGGCCGTGACAACGAGCACGTCCAGCGGGTGATCGACCGGATGCTGACGATCCCGGGCGTGCGCCGGAGCACCACCGTCATCGCGCTGTCGACCGTCGTGCCGCACCGGGTCCAGCCACTGGCGGCGGCTGACAGGTAGCTGCCAGAGCGCTGCCAGCGCCCCCCGCGACCGTAGGGGCATGACATACGCGATCGAAGCGGAAGGGCTCGTCAAGCGGTACGGCGACAAGACCGCGCTGGACGGCGTCGGCCTGCGGGTCAGGACCGGCACCGTGCTCGGCGTGCTCGGCCCCAACGGCGCGGGCAAGACCACCGCCGTCCGCATCCTGGCCACCCTCGCCGCCCCCGACGCCGGCCACGCCACGGTCGGCGGGCACGACGTCGTCACCCAGGCCCGCCGGGTCCGCGAGCTGATCGGCCTGACCGGCCAGTACGCCTCGGTCGACGAGAAGCTGACCGGCACCCAGAACCTCGTGCTCGTCGGCCGCCTGCTCGGCCTGTCCAGGCCGGCCGCCAGGGCCAGGGCCGCCGAGCTGCTGGCCAGGTTCGGCCTGGAGGAGGCGGCGGGCCGGGCGGCGGCCGGCTACTCGGGCGGCATGCGCCGACGGCTGGACCTGGCGGTCAGCCTGGTCAGCCGGCCCCGCATCCTGTTCCTCGACGAGCCGACGACCGGCCTCGACCCGCGGGCCCGCGGCGACCTGTGGGACGTGGTCAGGGAGCTGGTCGCGGACGGGGTGACGGTCCTGCTGACCACCCAGTACCTGGAGGAGGCCGACCAGCTCGCCGACGACCTGCTGGTCATCGACCGCGGCCGGGTGGCGGCGAGCGGCACGCCGGCCGAGCTCAAGTCGCTGGCCGGCGGGCACCGGCTGGACGTCCGGCCGCTGCACGCCGCCGACCTGGAGAAGGCCGGCTCGATCCTCGGCGCCACGGCCGTGGACGGGCTGCTCAGCGTGCCCGTGCACGACCTGGCCGCGCCGCCCGACCTGCTCAGGCGGCTGGACGACGCCGGGATCGTGCTGGCCGAGCACGCCCTGCGCCTGCCCTCCCTCGACGACGTCTTCCGCACACTCACCGGAGCAAGCTCATGACCACCGCGCTCTCCCAGGGGCTGACGCTCGCCTGGCGCAGCCTGATCCCGCTGAAGAACAACCCCGGCCAGCTCGCCGGGCTGCTGCTCCAGCCCGTCTTCATGATCGTCATCTTCGTCTACCTGTTCGGCGGGGCGGCCGGGGGCGACCGGGCGGGCGCGGTGTCGTACATGCTGCCCGGCGTGCTCGTCCAGGTCGCGCTGATGGCGACGATCACGACGGGCATGAACCTGGCCACCGACATCGGCAACGGCGTGTTCGACCGGTTCAGGACCATGCCGATCGCCAGGTCGGCGCCGCTGGCCGGGCGCATCATGGCCGACCTGCTGACCCTGCTGATCACCGTCGCCATGTCTCTGGCCGTGGGGTACGCCGTCGGCTTCCGCGTGCGGACCGATCCGCTGAGCGCGCTGGCGGGGATCGGCCTGGTGCTGCTCATGGTGACGGCACTGAGCTGGGGGTCGGCCTGGATCGGGCTGGTGGCCAAGTCGGTCGCCTCCATGCAGGGCATCGCCACCGCCGTGCTGCTGCCGCTCACGTTCGGCAGCAGCGCCTTCATCCCCGCCACCGACCTGCCGGGCTGGCTGACCTGGTGGATGGGCGTCAACCCCGTCTCGCACCTGGCCGGCGCGCTGCGCGGTCTGCTGGTGGGCGGCCTGGCGGCGTCCGACGTGTGGATCACGCTCGGCTGGGCCGCCGCGCTGCTCGCCCTCTTCGCCCCCTTCGCCCTTCGTGCCTACAACAGGAAAGTGCGGTGACCGCGCCCTCCTACGTGGTGCTGCCGACCATCGAGTAGAGCTCGGCCGGTGACAGGGCGGCGCCCTCGGCGAAACGGCGTTCGAAGAGCTCGTCGCCGAGTGCCTTCCTGGCCGCCGCGCGTCCCTCGGTGGTGTCGGGCGAGGTGTCCTGGGGGACGACCGCCGACGCCCCGCCGAACAGCACCGCCGCCCGTTCCTGGTCGCCCGCGGCCTGCGCCGCCAGCGCGAACCCGGCCAGCGTCATCGACAGCAGCGGCCGGTCCGGGCTGACGTCGCCGAGGACGTCGAGCGCCTGCCGGTGCCGGGCCAGCGCGGCCTCCAGGTCGCCGGCGCGGGCCAGCGCCCGGCCGTAGGAGGTCAGGTACACCGCCGTGAGCTGCGGCACCCGGGGAGCCGCGGCCACGACGCCGTCCATGTCCCGGTAGATCGCCAGGCTGCCGTCCAGGTCGCCGCGCTGCGCCTGGTACGCGGCCTCGCCCAGGCCGAGCAGCACCAGCGTCCACGGCGACGTCTCCTCGCCCACCCGGGACCTGGCCATGGCGAGGTCGGCGCCCGCGCCGTCCAGGTCGTCGACCCGCAGGCGGAGCTGGGCGACCCGGATCAGGGTGGAGATCGACTCGTCGTCGCTGACCCATTCGCTGGTCAGCGACCTGGTCTCGGCGATCAGGTCGTCGGTGTTCGCGCCGCGCTCGGCCCGCAGGTCGGCCAGACCCAGCAGCGCCTCGCTCAGCCCCCAGCGGTCGCCGAGCCGCCTGAACCCCTCGACCGCCCGTTCCAGCTCCCGCTCTCCCCCCGCCTGCATCCGGCCGCCGATCATCAGGGCGGCGGACGACAACCACAGGTCGTCGCTGCCGGCGTAGTCGCCGATCAGCGTGGCCGCCCGCTCGTCCTGGCCGGCCCCCGCGGCCATGACGACCCTGCTGATCAGCAGCAGCGGGTGCACCGGCCCCTCCCGGACCGCCCGCTCCACCAGCTCCTCCATCCGGCCCGACAGCTCCAGCATGGCCGCGCGGTCGTTGCTGATCGTCCCGAACACGTCGACGCCGTAGGCGAACATGCAGGACGTGTACGCCGCCGCGAGCCCCGGCGGCGGCGTGTCCCCGGCCAGGTCGAGCGCCTGCCTGGCCCACACCGCGCTCTCCCGGCGGTAGCCGCACATCCACCAGTACCAGTTGAGCGCCCCGCACAGCCGCAGCGCGGGCCCGGCGTCGCGCCGGTCGATCAGCCAGCGCAGCGCCGCCGCGAAGTCGTCGCGTTCCGCCGCCAGCCGTTCGATCCACTCCACCTGCGTGGCGGTGCGGAGCTCGGGCACCGCGCGTTCGGCCAGGTCGAGCAGGTGGCGGGCGTGCCGGTCGCGGTACTCGGCGGTCTCGTCCGCCTCGGCCAGGCGTTCCAGGGCGTAGGCGCGGATGGTCTCCAGCATGGAGTAGCGGCCTTCGGGCGACAGGCGCACCAGGGACTTGTCGGCCAGCGCGCCGAGGACGTCGGCCGTGCCGCCGCACACCTCCTCGACCGCCTCCAGGGTCGCGCCATCGGCGAACACGCCGAGCCGCCTGGCCAGCACGCGTTCCCGCTCGTCGAGCAGGTCCCAGCTCCACTCCACGACCGCCCGCAGCGTCTGCTGGCGCGGCAGCGCGGTACGGCTGCCGCCGTCGAGCAGCCTGAACCTGTCGTCCAGCCGGTCGGCGAGCTGGCGCGGCGTCATCGTGCGCAGCCGGGCGGCGGCCAGCTCGATGGCCAGCGGCATGCCGTCGAGCCTGCGGCAGAGCGCGACCACGGCCGCCGCGTTGCCCTCGTCCACGGCGAACGACGGCCGGGCCGCCGCCGCCCGGTCGACCAGCAGCCGCACCGCCGGGTACGCCGCCGCCTCGGCGGGGCCTGCCCCGACCGGCGGCGGTTCGAGCGGCGGGAGGGGCAGCAGCCGCTCGCCCGGCACGTTGAGCGGCTCCCTGCTGGTGGCCAGCACCCGCAGCTCGGGGCACTCGTCGAGCAGCCGCTCGACCAGCACGGCCGCGGCCGTCACCACGTGCTCGCAGTTGTCCAGCACGACCAGCGCGGGCCGCTCGCCCAGCGCCTCGGCGACCTGCTCGACCACGTCCTTGGCCGCCTCGGGCGGGCGGTAGCCGGGGCGGTCGTCACGCAGGCCGAGCGCGTCCAGCACGGCACCGGGCACGCCGGCCGGGTCGCTGACCGAGGCCAGCTCCACCATCCACGCCGCGGCCACCCGCCGGCCGCCGGGCTCCCCTGCCGTCCGCGGTGTGGAGGGTTGGAGGGCCGCCTCGGCGCGGGGTTCGGGGCGGGGTTCGGGGCGGGGTTCGGTGGCCAGTCGGAGGGCTGCCTCGGTCGCCAGCCTGGTCTTGCCCGCGCCGCCGGGGCCTACGAGCGTGACGAGCCTGTCGTGGCGGAGCAGGCCGGTGAGCCGTCCGAGCTCGGCCTCGCGGCCGATGAAGCTGGTGCGCGGCTTGCGTACGTTGCCCTTCGGCCGGCTCCTCGGCCACGCGACCGGGCGCGGCTCCGCCGACAACACCGCCAGGTGCGCGGCCCGCAGCTCGGCGGAGGGGTCGACGCCCAGCTCGTCGGCCAGCCGGTGGCGGGTGCGTTCGAACAGCTCCAGCGCCTCGGCCTGCCGTCCGGACGCGGCCAGCCCGCGCATGGCCAGCCCGACCAGCCGCTCGCGCAACGGGTGCGCCGTCACCTCGGCGGCGAGCTCGACCGGCCGCCCGGCGGCCAGCAGGCGCTCGGCCCTGGCCTCGACCGCCGCCAGCCGCTCCTGCTCCAGGGCGATCGCCGCGTCGGCCAGGTACGGGACCGACGTGAGATCCGCCAGCGCCGCCCCACGCCACAACGCCAGCGCCCGGTCGGCGTCCTCGCCCGCCAGCCGCCGGAACGCCAGCGCGTCCACCTGCTCGGCGGGGAGTGCGAGGGCGTACCCGCCGGGGCGGCTGTCGATCACCTCGTCCGGCCTGAGCGCCGCCCGCAGGCGTCTGACCAGCGTCTGCAGCGCGTTGGCCGCGTTGGCGGGCGGCTCGTGCGGCCAGAGCACGTCGATCAGCCGCTCCGCCGTGACCGTACGGCTCGCTTCGAGCGCCAGCACGGCCAGCAGCGCCCGCAGCCGGGGACCGCCGACCACGACCGGTCCCCCGTCGCCCTCGACCTCCAACGGTCCCAGGATGGATATCCGCACGTACCACATCCTGCCCTGCCTGCGCACATGCTCCGGCAGAGACCTTTCCCCCGCCCGTTTCCTCCCAGGGATGAACTCTTTCCACCGTCACGCGCCTGCCATCCCTTTTTTCACGGACACACAGCGTCATCGACCGCTAACGTTCCGCTCGTGATCTCCTCCCAGCACGAGGCGCTGCACCGCGTCTTCCGTGACAATCCAGAGCTCTGCACGAGCGTCTTCAAGGTGCTCGACATCCCCTTCCCGTCACCGACCGAGGTCGCGGTGGTGGACACCGACCTGACCGAGATCAAGCCGATCGAGCGGCGCGCCGACACGATCATGATGTTCACGTCCCTGGAGGGACAGCACGCGGTCATCACCGAGTCACAGTCCAAGCCCGACGACCGCAAGACCGCCGCCTGGGCGCACTACATCAGCCACGTGCACGTCAAGTTCGGCTGCCCGGTGACGTTGCTGGTGATCTGCCAGGATGAGGCGGCCGCCGGCTGGGCCGCCCTTCCGAAGACGATCGGCCTGCCGGACTGGCCGACGCTGTCCGTCCGCGCGGTCGTCGTGGGCCCGCACAACATCCCCGTGATCGACGACCTCGCCGCGGCGGTGAACGACGTGGTGCTCACCATGTTCTCGGCGCTGACCCACGCCCGTTCCAAGGAGGTCGCTGCCATACTGGAAGTCCTGGCAGACGCCTTGGACACCACCGACACCACCAGCGCGGGACACATCGCCGAACAAACCGAAGTAGGCCTCGGAAACACCGACGCCCGACGAATCTGGAGAGACCTGATGGCGACCAAGACCTACCGCTACCAGTCCGAGTACGCCCAGATGCTGCGCGCCGAAGGCAGAGCCGAGGGCGAAGCCAACGCGCTGCTTCGGATGCTCGACCGTCGTGGCGTAGTGGTCCCCGACGTCGTGCGTGAGCGCATCCTCTCCTGCACCAACACCACTGTCATTGACTCCTGGATCGACAGGGCCGTCCACGCCACCAGCCTCTCCGACATCTTCGGGATTGACGACGAGCAACCGGAACAGGGCTGACGGGCGGCCATGACGTACCGCTACCGCTCCGAGTACGCCGAGATGCTGCGCGCCGAAGGCAGGGCGGAGGCCATGGCCAGGGACATGGCCAGGGGCATGGCCAGGGGCATGGCCAGGGGGCTCTTGCGGCTGCTGGACGGGCGAGGCCTGGAGGTGCCCGATGATGTGCGGGAGGGGGTCACCGCCTGCACGGACATCGCCGTCCTCGAGACCTGGATCGACCGGGCCGTCCACGCCGACCGTCTCGGCGAGGTGTTCGGGTCAGGCTTGGAGGAGGGTGAGGAGGCCGGCGGCGATCAGGGCGGTGGCCCACATGCGGTCCACGTTGAACCAGGCGCGGCGCAGGATCGTCAGGCCGAGCACCTCGTAGACCACCAGGGCCACGACGCCGGCCACCACGAACATGGCCAGCGTGTGGAGGGCCGCCACCGCCAGCCCTCCTGAGACGGCGTGCCCCGTGTGGCCCTCCGCGCGCAGCCCGGTGAGTACGGGCAGCAGCATGAGCCCGGCGCCGTGGGCCGACGACATCAGGAACGACCAGCCGGCGAGCTGGGCGAGCGACAGGCGCATGCCCACCCACCGGAAGTGGCGGGTGGACAGCAGCCGCCACAGCCCGAACGCCACCAGCACCAGCCCGCCCGCCACCGGCAGCGCCGCGCCCGTCACGAGGGAGCCGGTGACGGCCACCACCAGGGCGACCAGGGCCACCGACGCCAGGTGGCCCAGGGCGATCACGGGGATCGACTGGAGCAGCAGGTCGCGGCTGCGCTCCTGCAGGCCGCGGGCCACCGCGAAGAGCCAGCCCATGGCCGGGTTCAGGCCGTGGAAGGCCCCGAGCAGCAGGACCGTCGCGGTGCTCATGGCGGGCATGGTCACGGGTAGCAGTAGGAGTCGGAGGAGGCGTCGCCGCCCTGGAGGCGTACCTGGTGGGGGCGCAGGCCGCGGAAGGCGTCGCCGTGGGGGAAGAAGGCGGTGTCGAAGGTGAACGAGGCGGCGTCGACCTTGGCGAGCCAGGCTCCGACGCCCTCGGGGTAGAACTGGTCGTCCCAGGAGCCGTACAGGGAGTTGGTGAGGTAGACGCGGCGGCCGTCGCGGCTCACCTCGACCATCTGGGGGCCGCCGCGCAGCGGGAGGCCGGGCTCGGCGGGGTGCGGGGTGCGCCGGGTGATGCCGCCGATCCGCAGGGATCCCAGCTCGACCGGCTTGTACGGGTCCGACACGTCGTACTGCTTGAGCTCGCCGGTGCCCCAGCACGAGACGTACAGGCGCTGGTCGTCCACGGAGAGGGCGATGTCGGTGACCAGCGGCGGCACGGCGGCGAACGGCTGCAGCACCGGCGGCAGCAGGGCGGGGTCGGCCGGTTCGGCGGGGATGGTGATGACCTTCCGCGCCTGCCAGCGGCCGTCTTCGTGGAACCACAACCAGACGGAGGCCGACAGGTCCTCGACGCTGGTGACCACGCCGACGAAGCCGTACAGGCGGGTGGGGTCGTGGGCGGGGCGCAGCTCCAGCGGCATCTGGTGCTGGTCGCCCAGGTCCACCTCCTGGACGTGCCGGCGCTTGCGCAGGTCCCAGAAGTGCAGCTTGTGGCCGTACTTGCGGCCGAGCAGCAGCTCGCCGACCACGCCGTCCTCGATCATGGACGGGGTGCCCCACTCCGAGGTGATCAGCACGTCGTGGTTGATGTGCCACCAGAAGTCGTAGGCGAGGTACTGCGGCCCGCGGTCCAGCTCCCACCGGCCGAGCACCTCGAAGGAGGTGTGGTCGAGCACGGCGATCCCGCCGGGGCCCTCGGCGCCGTCCGCACCGCCGAGCGCCGAGACGTACAGGCCCTCGGGGCCGCAGTGGACGGTGTGCGGGCGGGAGTAGCCCGCCCGCCTGGCCAGCGACTCGGCGTCGATCACCTTGACCAGCTCGGGGCTGACCCGGTCCTTGGTGTCGTAGATGTGGATGCGCGAGGAGCGCAGGCCGGGGACCACCAGGTAGCGCCGCTCGACGTGCGGGTGCGGCGCGTTGGGGCACAGGGCGCTGCTGCAGGCGTTCCAGCCGAAGTGGTGCAGCTCGTCGCCGGTGCCGGGCAGGTCGGTCCAGCCGATGACCGTGCCGTAGGCCGGCGAGGCGGGGTCGGTGTCGAGCACGGCCAGCGCGTCCGGACGGTTCGCCGACCGGTCGAAGGCGGCGACGTAGGCCAGCTTCTCCACGGGGGCCTCGACGGCGTCGCGTGGGGAGGGGTAGAACGTGGGGTCGGGGGTCCAGAGAGCCATGACTCCAGATATTCACGAGTATCCCTACTGGGTCAATAGGCATCGGCGCCGCAAAGTGCAGGCCCCGGCCGACTAAATCGGCATATATCACGCGATACCGTTAAGCGTGTTCTTCGGTATCACGGACATCTGGACCTACGTCGTCGGCGCCTTCTTCATCGTGCTGCTCCCCGGCCCGAACTCCCTGTACGTCCTCAGCTTCGCCGCCCGGCACGGCGTCCGGCAGGGCTACCGGGCGGCGGCGGGCGTGTTCCTCGGCGACACCGTCCTGATGGTGCTCGCCGCCGCCGGGGCCGCGTCCCTGCTGCGCGCGACGCCCGTGCTGTTCACCGTCGTCAAGTACGCCGGCGCCGCCTACCTGGCCTGGCTCGGCTTCCAGATGATCCGCGGCGCGGTACGGGCCTGGCGGGCCGGTCCGGCGGCGGCGGACGACGCCGGGGCGGCCCCCCTGCGGCAGGCCCGGCCGTTCCGCAAGGCCCTGACGATCAGCCTGTTGAACCCGAAGGCGATCCTGTTCTTCCTGTCGTTCTTCATCCCGTTCGTGGACCCCGGGTACAGCGCGCCCTGGTTGTCGTTCCTCATCCTGGGCGCGGTGATCCAGATCTTCAGCGTGCTCTACCTCACCACGCTGATCTTCTCCGGCACGTTCCTGGCCGGCCAGTTCCGCCGGCACAAGAAGCTGAGCGCGGGCCTGACCTCGGGCGTCGGCGCGCTGTTCCTCGGGTTCGGCGCCAAGCTCGCCACGGCGTCACTCGGCTGAAAGCCAGGTTCAAGGGTGAGCTGGTTTCGTATGGAACAGATGGAACGCGGCAAAAGCGGCAGTCCTACTCGCCGGGCTCCGGTACGGTAGGCCACCGGCCTTCGGAGTCGCACCCGGCGGTGACGCCGACCGGTCCATCCGGCAAGCCTGGACCCCCGAAGCCCGGGTAGACGCTGATCGTCGGCCTATCTGCGGAGCAGCCTTGAACCACCATCCGGTCGCACTCCCCCGTCTGACCGCGCTCGCCCGTCAGGCGGCCCCCCGCCTGCTCGAAGGCGTGGTCGCCCCTCTGCTGGTGTTCTACCTCGCCATGGTCGTGCTGGGCTTCAAGTGGGCCCTGGTGGCCACGGTCTCCTGGGTGTACCTCGGCGTGGCCTGGCGGCTGGTCAGAGGGGTCAAGGTGCCCGCCACCATGTTCCTGGCCGCGTTCGCGATCACGGTGCGGGCCCTGGTGTCGTTCTGGACGGGCACCTGGATGTGGTTCTTCATCCAGCCGGAGCTGGGCACGATCTGCATCAGCATGGTCTTCCTGGCCTCCGTCCGGCTCAACCGGCCGCTGGTGCAGAAGCTCACCCTCGACTACATCCACCTGCCGTCGGCCGTGCTCAAGCACGAGCGGGTGCGCAGGTTCTTCGCCAGGATCACGCTGCTGTGGGCGTTCGTGCTGCTGGCCAACTCGACGCTGAGCATCTTCCTGGCCGTCTACGAGAAGCTGGAGGGCTCGCTCGGCGCGTTCATGGTGCTGCGCACCTCAGCGGTGGCCGTGATCAGCGGGCTGGCGATCACGTTCTCGATCCTGGCGTTCAAGCGCGTCCTGGCCAGGCTGCACGTGGCCCACGCCTGACCGTTCGGCCAGCAGGAACGCTCCACACATCCCCATCACCAGCCCGGTCAGCATGCCGAACAGCTCGGCGAAGTCCGCGACGCCCGTGCCGCCGTAGGCCAGGGGGCCGCCCGTGGACCTGACGATCATCGAGAACAGCCCCCAGCCGAACAGCGAGCCCGACCCCAGCCAGGCCAGCACCAGCGGCCGCCAGAACGGGCCGTTCCCGCGCCGCCTGACCAGGGCCACCAGCGCGGCCGCCCCGCCCACCGCGAGCAGGCCCTTCAGCCCGTTCTGGACGGCCTGGACGGCCCCGTCGAACGCCATGACGACGCGCAGCACCGCGACGGCGGTCGCCACCAGGAGCGCGCCCCACGCCACCACCTCCTGGAACGACCTGGTCGCGCTCGGGAACGGCAGCTTGACCGGGGTGGCGAAGACGGCCGGCCAGCGGTCGCGGGCGTAGAGGGCGAAGGCCGTCATGAGGGCGACGCCGAGGGTGATGAAACCGCCGTAGACGACCAGATAGACCCAGGTCTGGATCGGGCCGCCGCTGAAGATCGCCAGGCCGCCGATCAGCATGATCAGCGGGGTCGTGACGGCCAGCACCGACAGCAGGCCGGTGCCCACCCACAGCGGCAGCAGCACCAGCCAGGCGGGCAGCCGCATCCCCCAGCGCATGGTGAAGGCCAGCGCCAGCAGCAGCCCGGCGGCCTCCATGGCGAAGGTGAGCGCGTTCATCCCGAGCATCTGCCCGTTGTCCATGAGCGCCGGGTCGGAGACGCCGACGGAGTCGCCGGTCAGCCAGAGCGTCTTGATCGTGAGGTAGGGCAGCGTGGCGGCGACCGCCACGATCGCGGCGGTGAGCCGGCCGATGCCCGCTCGCTGTTCTGTCATGCCCCGATCGTGCGCCTCAGGCGGGCCGGCCCCCTCCCGAGCGGCGGGGATCCGCCTCCCCCTCGTGGGGGAGCTCGACGGCCAGGCGGAAACCGTCGCCGTCGGGGCCCGCGGTCAGCGTGGCGCCGGCCAGCCGTACGCGTTCGCGCAGGCCCGCCAGGCCCAGCCCGCCGCGCCGGGCGCTGGGACGCGAGCTCGGCGGGCCGTTGCGCACGACCACCCGGTGCGGCGCGACCGACACGGCGACCAGCGCCCCCGGCGCGTGCTTGGCCGCGTTCGTCAGCCCTTCCTGGACGACGGCGTGCGCCAGCTCCGACGACGCCCCCGGCGCCAGGTCGAGGGTGATCGACATGCCGGAGTCCCTGGCCCGGCCGACCAGCTCGGCGACGTCCTCGCCCACCGGGGACAGCGGGGCCTCCTCGGCGTCCTCGCGCAGCAGGCCGATGATCTGGCGCAGCCGCTCGGTCGCGTCGGCCGCCGCCACGCGCAGCTCGCCGGCCGCCTTGACCTGGGCCGGGCCGAGCCCCGGGGCGAGTTCGAGCCCGCCGGCGCGGACCGCGATCAGCGCCAGGTCGTGGCCGAGCGAGTCGTGCATCTCGCGGGCGATCCTGGCCCGCTCGCGCAGCCGCGCCTGCGCCTCGACCGACAGCCGCGCCTGCCGCCGCTGCTGCAGCACGCCCCGCCGGAGCAGCCCCAGCAGGTACGGCACCAGGTACGTGCCGACGAGCCCGGTGCCCATCGACACCCACAGCGCCAGGTCACCGCCATGGGCCAGCACGACCCCGCAACCGACGGCCGTGATCAGGCAGAACACGGCCCCCGCGGGCCACAACCGGGTCATGCGCCGGCCGGTGAGGTAGGCGTACCAGATGATGAACGGCGAGGTCGCGAGCAGCGGCAGGATCTTCACGTTGCGCCGGGGCAGCAGCCACGTCAGGTCGACCGTCGCGAAGCCTTCGGTGAAGGTCCACGGGCCGAGCGGCAGCAGCAGCACCAGCGCCGCCAGCGGCCAGGCCCGGCCCACGAGCACGGCCAGCGCCGCCAGCCCCACCCTGGGCGGCGTCACCATGGCGAACCCGGCCGGATCGGCGAACGGGTCGGGGCCCATGGCGGTCACGAAGATGCCCAGCACGACCCACAGCAGCAGGTCGAGGACGACCTGACGGCGGCTCTCACGACGCAGACGGTTCACGCACCGACGGTATCCGCCGCCGGACCGGGCCCGTCCCGCCCGAAGGTCATGCGGCGCCCCTGACGAAAGTCAGGGTGGTGCCTGGTACAGCGATCACGGTGGGGCTAACCCCCCCTGAAAGGCGGATACCTCCTCTCCTGTTTCTGGAGCTCGCAACCGGTTTGATCGTTGGTGTCACGCGGAAGTCGCACGTCCGCCCCTGACGAAAGTAGGGGGTGGCGCGTGCCGATGGGCCGATGTGGCATGACCTGCGGAATTTCTACCTTCATGGGGTAGGCGGCCCTGACCCTCCTAGGGGACGGGCCCGCGTTCGACCGGGGGCATCCCCGATGTCCCCGGTCCGCTCACACCGACAGGCTTTGTGAGTGCCCTGACGATCGGAGTCCACGCATATGTCGCACGCCATTCTCGACCTGGTCCAGCAGGTGATGTCATCGCCATGGCTCTACGTGGCGCTGTTCGCCCTGGCGCTGCTCGACGGCTTCTTCCCCATCGTGCCCGCCGAGACGTCGGTCATCACCGCGGCGGTGTTCGCCGCCTCCGGCCAGACCAACCTGGCCCTGGTGATCCTGGTCTCGGCGCTCGGCGCGTTCGCCGGCGACCACGTGTCGTACCTCATCGGCAACAGGTCGGCGGGGCGGCTGCGGGGCAAGAAGGCGTTCGTCTGGGCCCGTGGCGCGCTGGCCGAGCGGGGTGGGCTGGTGCTGGTCGTGGCCAGGTACATCCCCGGCGGGCGGACCGCGACGACGCTGACCATGGGCGCCGTGGGGCATCCGCTGCGCTCGTTCACGTTCTTCGACGCCATCGCGGCCGGCTCGTGGGCGGTGTACTCCGGGCTGATCGGCTTCTTCGGCGGCATGGCCTTCGAGAACGACCCGATCAAGGGCCTGCTGCTGGGCCTCGGGATCGCGCTGTCGATCACCGGGCTCGTCGAGCTGGTGCGGTGGGCCAGGAAGCGGCGCGCCACCCAGCCTTCCCCGGAACGCCTTCCGGTGGACACGTCCGTTTGACCCTGTCCGGCAACCATCCGTCTGAAAGGAGTGCGCATGAGTGTGCTGGCCGCGGCGATCGCGCTGGTCGGTTCGCTGTTCTTCGCGCTCGGGGCCGCGCTGCAGCAGTTCGAGGCGGCGGGCTCGGCGAAGCCCGCGCTGCTGACCCTGCTGCGCAGGCCGCGCTGGCTGCTCGGCGGCGCCTCCATCGTGGCGGGCGGCGGCCTGCACATCGTCGCCCTCGGGCTCGGCCCGCTGACCGTGGTGCAGCCGATGGGGGTGGCCAGCCTGCTGTTCGCGCTGCCCATCGCCGCCGCGCTGCACGGCCGCCGGCCCTCGCGCAAGGAGCTGGCCGCGGCGGGCGTCGTCGCTGCCGGGCTGATCGGCCTGGTGCTGCTGGTGCCCGAGTCCGACGGGCCGACGTACCTGGCGCCCACGGGCGTACTCACCCTGCTCGCCGTGGCCGGCGTCGCGTCGGTGCTGCTGTGGGCGGGCTCGAAGGCCGCCTCCCCCGCCGGCCGGGCCGCGCTGCTCGCCACGGGCTCCGGCGTCCTGTACGGCGCGACCGCCACGCTCATGCGGGTGCTCGTGGACGGCGGCTGGAACTGGTGGTACCTGCTGGCCCTGCCGGTCCCGCTGCTGCTGGCGCTGGTGATGCTGCAGCGCGCCTACGCCGTCGGGCACTTCGGCGTCTCCTTCGCCTCGCTGCAGATCGCCGACCCGCTCACGGCGGTGGCCTTCGGGGCACTGCTGCTCGGCGAGCCGCTGCCGTCCGGCCTCGCGCCGATCGCGGCCGCCGCCCTCACCGCGGCGGGCACGGTCGCCCTGGCCCGGACGTCCCCGCTGGAGGCGCGCAACGACATCGCCTGATCCCCTCCCCTGACCGAAACCCCCTGTTCGTCCATCGGCCCTCCCCCAGCCGTCCCCCCTTGTGAAAGCGGAGTCACCGTCATGGCCATGCCCCTGCGCAACGTCACCGACCACGCCCAGCTCGCCCCCGCCCCCGAACGTCCCCGCCGGGTCCTGATCTCGACCGACACCTATCCCCCCGACGTGAACGGCGCCGCCTACTTCACCCACCGCCTGGCCACCGGCCTGGCCGCGCGCGGCAACGAGGTGCACGTGGTGTGCCAGTCGGAGGCCGGCCCGGCCAGCGCCGACGTGGTGGACGGCGTGATCGTCCACCGGCTGCGCTCGGCCCCGCTGCTGGTGCACCCGACCATGCGGGTCACCGTGCCGACCAGGCTCGACCGGCTGGTCGCGGACATCGACCCGGACGTGCTGCACACCCAGGGCCACTTCGTGGTCGGCCGGGCCGCCATCGCCGCCGCCCGGCGCCGCGGCGTGCCGGTCGTGGCCACCAACCACTTCATGCCCGACAACCTCTTCCAGTTCGGGCACGTCCCCGAGGCGCTGCGGGCCAGGGCGGGCCGGCTGGCCTGGCGCGACTTCAGCCGGATCTTCAAGCGCGCCGACCACATCACCACGCCGACCCCGCTGGCCGCCAAGCTCCTGTCCGACCAGGGCTTCTCCCGCGACGTCGAGGCCGTCTCGTGCGGCATCGACCTGGGCAGGTTCCACCCGCACGCCGAGCCCAAGTCGTGGGCGCGCCGGCGGTTCGCGCTGCCCGACCGGCCGACCGCCCTGTTCGTGGGCCGCCTGGACGAGGAGAAGCACCTCGACGAGCTGATCCGCGCGCTGCCCCTCGTGCTCAACGAGACCGACGCGCAGGTGGCGTTCGTGGGCCGCGGGAACCAGCGGATGGAGCTGGAGAAGCTGGCCAAGCGCATCGGGGTGGGCGACCGGGTGTTCTTCGTCGGGTTCGTGCCCGACGAGAGCATGCCGCAGGCGTTCGCCGCCGCCGACGTGTTCGCCATGCCGGGCGTCGCCGAGCTGCAGAGCATCGCCACGCTGGAGGCCATGGCGTCCGGCCTGCCCGTCGTGGCCGCCGACGCGATGGCCCTGCCGCACCTGGTGGACGGCAACGGCTACCTCTACCAGCCGGGCGACGTGGTCGCACTGGCCAGGCACCTGACCGCCGTCCTCACCGACGACGACCTGCGCGCCCGCCTGGGCAACGCCAGCCGGGCGCTGGCGCTCACCCACGACGACCAGGTGTCGCTCGCCCGATTCGAGCAGATCTACGACGAGGTGGCCCGATGACCTGGCGTGCCGTGCTGGCTCCCGTGGCCGGCGCCGTGACCGCGGTGGCCGCCCTCGGCTACGCGCAGGTGACCCTGCCCGAGCAGCCGCTGATCAGCGACTACGCGCTCGTCCCCGGCGGCATGCTGCCGGTGCTGGCCGGGACGCTCGCGCTGGCCGCCGCCTGCCTGGCGCTGGCGTACGGGCTGGCCGCCCGGGAGCCGGGACGGACCGCCGCGACCCGGGTGCTGCTGCTGGCGGGGGCGGCCGGGCTGATGCTCAGCGCCATCTTCCCCACCGATCCCGGCATGTCAGACATCAGCACTCTCGGCGGGGAGATCCACCGCTGGTCGGCCGCCGTGGTCTTCACCGCGCTGCCGGTCGCCGGCTGGACCCTGGCCAGAGGGCGGGCGGCGGGCGCGCGCTGGAGCGCGGTCAAGGCCCTGAGCGTGACCTCCGGGCTGACGCTGGTCGCGTACCTGGCGGCCCACCCGGCCGCCGTCACCTCCTCGCTGATCGGCGGTGAGGCCTACTACGGGCTGCTCGAACGAGGGCTGGTGCTGGCCGAGATCGTGCTCGTCGTCGCCATGGCGCTGGCCTGCGCACCGGGCCGCGCCGCCGTACGGGTGCAGGGCACGCGGGCCACCGGGGCGCCCGCGCAGCCCGAGAGCCCCCAGCGGCTGGCGGCGTGACCGGCGGCGCGACCATACTTCGTCCGCCGTCGAACGGTCGGCGGCCTAGCGTGGACCCATGCTCATCACCCACCACGCCGAAGCCCGGGCGGTGCTGTCCGACAGCCGGTACGTGCCGCCGCCCGTCCCGCAGGACGGCGAGCCGGGGACGCTCGCCTGGCTGCGGGCCCACGTGTCGCGCTTCAGCACCGGCGAGACGCACGCCGAACGCCGCCGTCTGGTCGTCGAGCGCCTGTCCGCCCTCGACCCGGCCGCGCTGCGGACGGCCGCCAGGTCCGCGACGCGCGACCGCGGCGGCGACTGGCGGGGCGTGCCGACGGCCGTGCTGGGAGCCGCGCTCGGCGTGCCGGACACCTCTGCCGTGCCCGCGGCCGCGAGCGGCTACCTGTCGGGCGAGGGAGGCCCGCAGGCCGACGCCGCCGTCGCCCAGTTGCTCGGCCTGACCGACCTGCCGGCCGTCACCCTGCTGCTCCAGGGCCACGCCGCCACCGAGGCGCTCATCGAGAACGCGCTCGCCCACGCCGTGCCGGGCGACGACCCCGAGGCGGTGCTGCGCGAGACGCTCAGGCAGGACCCGCCGCTGAAGGCCAGCCGCAGGCTCGACACCCGCACCGGCGAGGAGGTCACGATCGACCTGGTCGCGGCCAACCGCGATCCCGAGGTGTTCGCCGACCCCGACCGCTTCGACGCCTCCCGGGACCCCGCCCCCCACCTGACGTTCGGGGACGGCCTGCGCCCGTGCCCCGCTCCCGCCCACGCCCTCGCGCTGGCCGCCGGCGTGCTCGACGCGCTCCTCGAAGGGACCCGCCGATGAACTTCCACGACCTGCACAAGCCGGGCGACCCGCTGCTGCTGCCCAACGCGTGGGACTACGGCTCGGCCGCGATCCTGGCCGCGCACGGCTTCCCCGCGATCGGCACGACCAGCCTCGGCGTGTCCGCCGTGCACGGCAAGCCGGACGCCGCCGGCGCGACCAGGGCCGAGACGATCGAGCTCGCCGAGACGGTCAAGGACCTGGACGTGCTGGTCACGGTGGACATCGAGGGCGGCTTCAGCGACGACCCGCAGGAGGTGTCGGACCTGGTGGCGAGCCTGGCCGCGCTCGGGGTGGCGGGCGTGAACCTGGAGGACGGCCGTCCCGACGGCACGCTGCGCCCGGTCGAGCTGCACCGGCGGATCATCGAGGCCGCCACGGGCCACGGCGTGTTCGTCAACGCCCGCACCGACACCCACTGGCTGGGCACCGGCGACTGGCGCGAGCGGGTGGACGCCTACGAGCACGCCGACGGCATCTTCGTCCCCGGGCTCTCGGATCCGGCGGAGATCGCCGAGGTCGTCGCGCGTACGCGGCTGCCGCTCAACGTGCTCTACCAGCCGGGCGGGCCCACCCTGGACCGGCTGGCCGAGGTGGGGGTGGCCAGGGTGAGCACCGGCTCGCTGCTCTACCGGGCCGCGCTCCAGGGCGCCCTGGCCGCCGTGCTGGGCGCGCAGGGCAAGGAGGCCCCGGCGCTGCCGACGTACGGAGAAATCGCCGCGCTCCTCCCGCAGACCCGATAATCGGGGCATGCGCTTCGAGATCCTCGGACCCACCAGCGTGCTGGACGAGGACGGCGCGCCGGTGGCGCTCGGCGGGCCGCGGGTGCGCGCCCTGCTGACCCTGCTGGCCCTGAACGCCGGCCGCGTCGTCGACGCCGGCCGGCTCGTGGACGACCTCTACGGCCCCCACCCGCCGGACGGCGTGGCCAACGCGCTGCAGTCCCAGGTGTCCAGGCTGCGCCGGGCGCTCGGCCGGGACCTGGTCGAGTTCCACCCGGCGGGCTACCGGCTGGTCGCCGACCCGCACGACGTGGACGCGCGCCGCTTCGAGCTCCTGGCCCTGGACGGTCGGCGGGCGCTGGCCGCCGGGGACGCCGGGCGGGCGGCGGCGCTGCTGGGCGAGGCGCTGGAGTTGTGGCGGGGCGCGCCGCTCGCCGACGCGCCGCACGCGGTGTCCGCCGCGGCCGGGCTGGAGGAGCTGCGGCTGGCCGCCGTCGAGGACCGCCTCCAGGCCGACCTGGAGCTCGGGCGGCACCGCGACCTGGTCGCCGAGCTGCGCCGGCTCACCGCCGCCCATCCGCTGCGCGAGCGCCTGCGCGCCCAGCTCATGCGCGCCCTGTACGGCAGCGGCCGCCGGGCCGAGGCGCTGGCCGTCTACGACGAGGCGCGGCGGCTGCTCGACCGGGAGCTGGGCATCGAGCCGGGCGCCGAGCTGGCCGCCGTGCACCTCGCCGTCCTGCGCGCCGACCCGTCCCTCACTCCGCCGATCACCGTGCCGACAGCCGTGCCGACAGCCGTGCCGATCACCGTGCCGAGTCCCGCGCCGAGTCCCGCGCCGACCTCGACGCCGGCCTCCGCACCGGCCTCGGCGCCGGTCCAGCCGCTGGGTACCCCGTCCCTTCCCGAGCCCGTGGGGCCCGCCGTGTCGCCGGGCGGGGGGCTCAAGCAGGGGTTGCGGGCGCAGCTCACCAGTTTCGTGGGCCGGGCGGAGGAGCTGGCGCAGGTGGGCGCGCGGCTGCGGGACAGCAGGCTCGTCACGCTGATCGGCCCCGGCGGCGCGGGCAAGACCAGGCTGGCGCAGGAGGCATCCGCCCAGGAGCCGGGCGACGTGTGCTTCGTGCCCCTCGCCCACGTCGCCGGCGCCGCCGGGGTGCCCGGCGCGGTGCTGGTCGCGCTCGACATCCGCGACGCCCTGCTGCCCGCGCCCCAGCGCGCCGCGGTCGGCCCCGTCACCCGGCTGCTCACCGCGCTGGCCGAGCGCGACCTGCTGCTCGTCCTGGACAACTGCGAGCATCTGGTCGGCGCCGTGGCCGAGCTCGCCGACGCGCTGCTGGCCTCCTGCCCCGGGCTGCGGGTGCTGACCACCAGCCGCGAGGCGCTGGGCATCACCGGGGAGTCGATCCTGCCGGTGTCCCCGTTGCGCCTGCCGCCGCCGGAGCCGGACGACCCGCTGGAGTACGCCGCCGTCCGGCTGTTCGCCGACCGGGCCGCCGCCGTGCGTCCGGGGTTCGCCGTGGACGCCGACCACGCCGCGGACGTGGTGCGCATCTGCCGGGCGCTCGACGGGCTGCCGCTGGCCATCGAGCTGGCCGCGGCCCGCCTCCGTACGCTGTCGGTCGCCGACGTGGCGGCCCGCCTGGACGACCGGTTCCGGCTGCTGACCCGCGGCAGCCGTACGGCGCTGCCCCGGCACCAGACGCTGCGCGCGGTCGTCGCGTGGAGCTGGGACCTGCTGGACGACGCCGAGCAGCGCCTGGCCGCCCGCCTGAGCGTGTTCGTCGGCGGCGCCACGCCCGAGGCGGCCGAGCGGGTGTGCGGGCTGCCGGAGGAGGTGCTGTTCTCGCTGGCGGAGAAGTCGCTGGTGGAGTACGTCGGCGGCCGGTACCGCATGCTCGACACGATCCGGGCGTTCTGCGCCGAACGCCTGGCCGAGTCCGGCGAGACCGCCGCGATCAGGGACGCGCACACCGCCTACTACCTCGACCTGGTCCTGACCGCCGACCCGCTGCTGCGGACCGCCGACCAGCTCACCTGGCTGGCCCGCCTCGACCAGGAGAGCGACGACCTCGAAGCCGCCGTGCGCTGGACGACCGCGTCCGGGCAGCCGGAGACCGGCCTGCGGCTGCTGGCGCACAGCGCCTGCTACTGGTGGATGCGCGGCCACCGCGGCGTCATCGCCGGTCTGGCCGCCGCGCTGCTGGCCAGGATCGGCGACGCCGGCCCCGCCGGCATGGAGGAGGAGTACGTCATGTGCCTGCTCGTCACCGCGTGGACGGGCGTGGCCGACGACGTCGTGCGCGAGCGGCTGGCCGAGGTGCACGAGCTGCTGCCGATCACCCACCTGCCGGAGCGGGTGGAGTTCCTGATGATGATGCGGTCGATGTTCACCGGGCCGCCGGGCGACGTCGAGGAGATCTACCACGAGCTGCAGGCCCACATCGAGGGGCTGCCGCCCTGGCAGCGGGCGTTGTCGTACAGCGGCGCGGGGTTCGTGCTGCAGATCCTGGGGCGGATCGAGGAGTCGCTGGCCTCCTTCCGGCACGCCCTGGCCGCCTTCCGGGCCATCGGCGAGCGCTGGGGGGCGGTGCTGGTGCTGTCGGGCCTCGGCGAGCTGGCCTCCCGCGAGGGGGACTACGCGGCCTCGTACGCGCTGTCGGACGAGGGGCTGACGCTGGCCCGCGAGCTCGGCGCGCGGGCGGAGATGGCCGAGGCCCTGTGCCGGCGCGGCGACGCGCTGCTCGGCATGGGCGAGCCGCTGGGCGGGCGGGCCGACTTCGAGGAGGCGGCCGAGCTGGCCCGTCGCGTGGGTTCCATGGACATGCTGGCCTGGGCGCACCTCGGGATGGCCGAGGTGGCGCTGGTCGGTGGCGAGCGCGACGCCGCACTGTCCCTGCTGGCCCAGGCCCGCGCGGAGTGCCCCGACGACTGGTTCAGCACCGAGGACATCCGCAACCGCATCGACGAGGCCCTCGGCCGGGCGGTCAGCGAACGGTAGGCGGGCCGTCAGCCGCCCCCGCCACCGTGGACGGCATGACGCGCAAATGGGCCTGTCTGGCCATCGCCTGCCTGGCGACGCTGCTGCTCTCGGTCGATCTCACCGTGCTGCACCTGGCGCTCCCCCGGCTGGTCGCCGACCTCGGTGCGAGCTCGACGCAACTGCTCTGGATCGGCGACATCTACGGCTTCGCCCTGGCCGGCCTCCTCGTCACCATGGGCAACCTCGGCGACCGTGTGGGCCGCAAGCGGCTGCTGCTGATCGGCGTGGCCGGGTTCGGCGCGGCCTCGGTGGTGACCGCCTACGCCCCGAACCCCGAGCTGCTGATCGCCGCCAGGACGCTGCTGGGCGTGGCGGGCGCGATGATCATGCCGTCCACGCTCTCGATCGTCAGGAACGTCTTCGCCGACCCGCGCGAGCGGACCGCGGCCATCGGGCTCTGGAGCGGGATGAGCGCGGCCGGGTTCGCGCTGGGGCCGGTCGTCGGAGGTGTGCTGCTGGACCACTTCTGGTGGGGGTCGGTGTTCCTGCTCAACGTGCCGATCATGGCGCTGGTGCTGGTCTGCGGCTTCCTGCTGCTGCCGGAGTCGCGCAACCCCGCCGCCGGACGGATCGACGGGCTCAGCGTGGCGCTGTCGTTCGCCGGTGTCGTGACGGCCGTCTACGCGGTCAAGGAGGCCGCCCACCAGGGCCTGGCGCACGCCGACGTGCTGGGGGCGGCCGTGGCGGGCGCGGTGTGCCTGGTGCTGTTCGTCCGGCGGCAGAAGACGCTGACCACGCCGCTGATCGACGTACGGCTGTTCCGGCGGCGGGCGTTCAGCGCGTCCGTGGGCACGAACCTGCTGGCGATCTTCGCGTTGTCGGCCATGAGCCTGCTGTTCGCCTGGTACCTGCAGCTCGTCCTGGGCTGGTCACCGCTGCAGGCTGGGCTGGCGCAGATCCCCGGCGGCCTGAGCGGCGCGGTGGGCGGGGTGCTCGCGGCCCGGCTGATCGGCCGGCTCGGCAGGAACGGCGTGGTCGCGCTGGGCCTGGCGCTGAACGCCGGCGCGTTCGTCCGGTACGCCATGCTCGGCACCGAGGTGGACTATCTCACCCTGCTGCCCGTGATGATGATCGGCGGGCTGGGAATCGGGCTCACCTTCACCGTGAACAACGACAACATCCTGGCCACGGCCCCCAAGGAGCGGGCGGGGGCGGCGGCCGCGGTGTCGGAGACGGCGTTCGAGCTGGGCGGGGCGCTGGGCATCGCGGTCCTGGGCACCGTGCTCAACAGCGTCTACCGCGCGAACCTGCTGGTGCCCGCCGGGGTGCCCGGCGAGGCGGCGCGGGAGTCGATCGCCGGGGCCACCGCCACGGCCGCGACCCTGCCCCCGCAGGCGGCCGGGGAGCTGATGCGCGCGGCGCGCACGGCGTTCGTGGCAGGGATGCAGGTGACGACGCTGGTCACGGCGGTGTTGCTGGCCGTGGTCGCGGTGCTCGCGCTGGCCGGGCTGCGCGGTGTGCCGAAGGTCATCCAGGAAGAGTCGCCGGTCCCTCACTGAGCGCGGGGACGTCCGCCGCGGTGCCGCCGGCAAGCGGGCGCAGGCTGCCCACCCTGGCCAGCACGAGCAGCGCGGCCACCCCGGTGGCCACCGGCGCGACCACGAACGCCAGGGAGGCGCCGAAGTGGTCCACGAGCTGCCCGGCGACCGACGACCCGGCAGCGATGCCGAGGGCGATGCCGCCGTTCAGCCAGGTGAACGCCTCGGTCCGGACCTCCGCCGCGACCAGGCCCTCGACCAGGGTGTAGCCGGTGATCACCACGGGGGCGATCACCAGGCCGGCCAGGGCGGCGGCGACGTACATGTGGGGGACGGCTCCGGCGAGCGTGAACGCGCTGGTCGCGACCGCGAGCAGGGCCAGCCCGGCGACCAGCCGGACGCGGGCGGACGACCGCCAGCGGACCGCGCCGTACAGCAGGCCGCCGAGCATGCTGGCGCCGGAGAAGACGCCGTAGACGGGCCCGGCGGCGGCGGGCGCGTGCAGGGCGGTGGTGAGCGAGGTGACGCCGACCTGGAGGCTGCCGAAGACCGACCCCATGGCCAGGAACGCGGCGGCCAGCAGCGCCACGCCGCGCCGCCGCAGCACGCCCTTGGAGGCGGCGATCCTGACCGGCACCGGCTCGGGCGCGGCCGTCCGGACGGCGGCGAAGACCACCGTGCCCACCAGGATCAGCACGAGCCCGCCGAGCAGCGCGACCACCGGCGAGTACGCCGTGGACAGCCCCACCAGCAGCACCGGGGCGAGCGTGAACGTCAGCTCGTCGGTGATCGACTCGACCGCGAACGCCGTGTTCAGCCTGCCGGTGCCGCCGAGCCGGTGCGCCCAGCGGGCCCGGACCATCGAGCCGACCTGCGGTCCGGACGCGCCGACGAGGGCGGCCATGGCGACCAGCAGCGCGAGGTGGGCGTGCGCGGCGGCCAGGGCCAGCAGGCCGCCCATGGCCACGGCGTGCAGGGCCACCTGCGGAAGCAGTACGCGGGCCTGACCGTACCGGTCGGCCAGGCGGCCCGTCTGGGGGCCGATGAGGGCCTGGAATACGGCGGAGGCGGCGGCGGTGATCCCGGCCGCGCCGTAGGAGCCGGTGGACCACTGGACCAGCAGCAGGATGCCCATCTGGGTCATCGCGAACGGCACGCGGGCCAGCAGCGCGGGCACGAGGAACCGCCAGGCGCCGGGGGTGGCCAGCACGTCGAGATAGGACTTCAAGGGTCTCCGTCCAGATCATGACGGAGTCCTCCCCGGGGGAGCACACCGTCGGAGGTGGGCTTCGACCGGGGTAGATACCGGCGGGTGCCGGCCGCCGAGCGGTCAATCAGTTCGTTTCAGTCAAACGCGACGAGAGCCGATCCTATTGCAGGAAACGGGTGACTTAATTCATTTATCGTTGACTTCAACGATGTTGAGATTTACCGTCGGAAGTCTGGAGGCAGTGACATGGATGCGATCCTGAAATTTCCTGACATCGACGGCTCGATGCTCGCGCTGGTGGGCGGCAAGGCGGCCAACCTCGGCGTCCTCACCAGGGCGGGGCTGCCCGTCCCGCCGGGTTTCTGCGTCACGACGGAGGCGTACCGCGCGATCACCGCCGGCCTCGGCGACGTGACGGACGCGGCCGTCGCCCGCAAGCACATCCTCGACGCGACGATCCCCGCCGGCCTCGCGCGGGCCGTGACGGAAGCCCTGGCCGAGACCCTGCCCGGCGACCCGGTGGCGGTGCGCTCGTCGGCCACCGCCGAGGACCTCCCGTACGCGAGCTTCGCCGGCCAGCAGGACACCTACCTCAACGTGACCGGGCCGGAGGCGGTGCTCGACGCGGTACGCCGCTGCTGGGCCTCGCTCTGGACCGACCGCGCGGTCGCCTACCGCGAGTCCAACGGCATCGACCACCGGGCGGTCAGCCTGGCCGTGGTCGTCCAGCGCATGGTGGATGCCCGTACGGCCGGCGTGCTGTTCACCGCCGACCCCGTCACCGGACGCCGCCGGCGGGCGGTCGTCGACGCCGCCCCCGGCCTCGGCGAGTCGGTGGTGTCGGGCGCGGTCAATCCCGACCATTTCCTCGTCGACCCGGACACCGGGCGCGTCCTGGAGCGGCGGATCGGCGACAAACGCCTGGCCGTGCGCCCCCTGCCGGACGGCGGCGTCGTCCACGAGGCGGCCGGCGCCTCCGCCGAGCCGTGCCTGACCGACGGCGAGCTGCGCGAGCTGGCCGCGCTCGGCACGCGGGTCGAGGAGCTCTACGGCGTGCCGCAGGACCTCGAATGGGCCTTCGACCAGGCGGGCACGCTCTGGCTGACCCAGGCCAGGCCCATCACCACGCTGTTCCCGCTGCCCGCCGGGCACCGGGGCGAGGGGTTGCGCGCCTACTTCTGCTTCAGCGTCGCCCAGGGCGTCCTGCGGCCGTTCACGCCGATGGGGATGGCGGCGGCGCGGGCCGTGTCCGCCGGGGTGTCCGGCCTGTTCGGCTTCCCGGTGGCCGCGCCGCTGGCCGGCGCGCCGGCCTTCGCCGAGGCGGGCGGGCGGCTGTTCATCGACGTCACGGGCGTGCTGCGGAGCAGGGTGGGCCGGGCGATCGTGCCGCGCGTGTTCGACGTCATGGAGGCCAGGTCGGCGCGGTTGCTGCGCGGCCTGTTCGACGACCCGCGCCTCGGCGTCACCCGGCACTCGGTCTGGCCGTTCGTCCGTCGGCTGGCCGCGATCATGGTGCGCCATCGCCTGCCGGTCACGTTCGTCCGGGCGCTGGCCGATCCGGCGGGCGCGGAGCGGCGGGCGCGCCGGCAGGCCGACGCCCACCTCGCCAGGCTCGCCCCGCCGCCCGGCGCGAGCCTGACGGAACGCGTGGACCACGTGGCCAGGACGCTGATCGGCCAGGTCGTGCCGATCGCGCCGCGGGTCTTCCCGGTGGCCGCCGCCGCGCTGCCCATGCTGCTGCTGGCCGCGCGGCTGCTGAAGGGCAGGGTCGCCCCTGGCGAGCTGCAGACCGTCCTGCGCGGCGCGCCCAGGAACGTGACCACCGAGATGGACCTGGCGTTGTGGGCGCTGGCCCGGCGGCTGCGCGAGGACCCGGACGTGGCCGCCCGTTTCCTGACCGAGCCGCCCGAGCTCCTGGCCCGCGAGCCCCTGCCCGCCCCCGTACGCGCCTTCCTCGACGAGTACGGCCACCGCGCGGTCGCCGAGATCGACCTCGGCCTGCCCCGCTGGTCGGAGGATCCCACGCACGTCATCGGCATGCTCGCCAACTACCTGCGCCTGGAGGATCCGGCCCTGGCCCCCGACGTGCTGTTCGCGAAGGGCGCGGCCGAGGCCGAGGCGATGGTCGAGGAGCTGGCCGGGCGGGTGGGCGGCCTGCGCGGCCGGGTGGCGCGCTTCGCGCTCGGCCGGGCCAGGGAGCTGGTCGGGGTGCGCGAGCTGCCGAAGTTCCTCATCGTGCGGATCTTCGCGGCGCTGCGCGCCCAGCTGCTCGACGTGGGCCGCGAGCTGGCCGGCCGGGGGCTGCTCGACGCGCCCGGCGACGTGTTCTTCCTGACCCTGGCGGAGGCCAAGTCCGGCCGGGACCTGCGCGGGCGGGTCGCCGTCCGGCGCGAGCGCCACGAGCGGGAGCTGCGCCGCCGGCACGTGCCCCGGCTGTTGTTGTCGGACGGCACCGAGCCCGAGGCCGTCGCCTCCGGGCAGCCGGCCGAGGGCGCGCTGACCGGCTCGCCCGCCTCGCCCGGCCAGGTGACCGGCGTGGCCAGGGTGGTGCTCGATCCCGTGGGCGCGCGACTGGAGCCCGGCGAGATCCTGGTCTGCCCGTCCACCGACCCCGGCTGGACGCCGCTGTTCCTGACCGCGGGCGGGCTGGTCATGGAGATGGGCGGGTCCAACTCGCACGGCGCGGTGGTGGCCCGCGAGTACGGCATCCCGGCCGTCGTCGGCGTCCCGCACGCCGTCGAACGCCTCCGTACGGGCCAGACCGTCACCGTGGACGGCACCGCGGGCACGGTCGTCTGAGACCGGACCCTCTGGTGCGGCCGGGACGGTCACCGTCAGGCGCCCGGGTTCCACGGGCAGGCCCGGATCATCGTCGGTGACAGCTCGTCGAGGCGGGTGCCGATCATCCTGGCCACCCCCTCGATCGTCTCGATGCCCGCCCCCTCCCCCGGCTGCTCGTCGGTCTGCACCGCCAGCAGCAGGTCGCGCCCCGGCCCGACGACGCGGCCGTAGCTGGTCACCGCCCAGGTGTTGTGGATGAACGGGCGCGGCGTCCAGCCGTTCTTCAACGCCACCCGGTCCACCGGGCGGGCGGCCGCGCTGACACCCCACGACTGGTCCTTGACCACGCGTCCCATCAGGCCGAGCACGAGGTCGCGGTCGCGGTCGGACAGGCCCTCGCCGCCCTTCACCAGCACCTGGAGCAGGCGGATGCGGTCGGCGGGGCTGGTGTTGGTGCCGCCCCAGAAGACGCCGGGCCCGGGGACGGTCTCGGTCAGGCCCATCCGCCGGTAGAACTCGCCCATCGCGCCGCCGACCCGGCCCCACAACGCGTCGGCGGCGCCGTTGTCGCTCTCGGTGATCATGCGCTCGGCCAGGTCGCGTTCCTCCTCGCCCAGGGCGCCGCGGCCGAGCACGAGCGCCGTCAGGATGTCCACCTTGACGCCGCTGGCGGTGATCATGTCGTGCTGGTGCTCACCGCGGCCCAGGGTGATGCCGCTGTCGAGCTCCAGCATGCTGTAGGCGACCCGTCCCGGGCGTCTGGACAGGTACTGCTCGATGTCGTGCGCGAGCCGGTCGCGGGCCGCCCTTCCAGCCCTCTTATCCTGAAATTTCAGGACGCATCGGCCGACCTTCACCGGCGCCTTCCGCACGCCCGGCACCTCGGGCAGCCGTCCGGCCGCACACCCGGTCGCGAGCCCCCAGACCACTGCGACGGCCAGCCATCTCCACCACACTCGCAAACCCCCGTGATCGTCACGTCTCGGGGGTTTTGATCACCTTCTGCCCAGTGGCGGCAATGGTCACACCCTGCCCGTCAAGGCAGGAGCACCACCTTTCCGACAGTTCGCCGTCCGGCCAGGTCGGCCACGGCCCGGCCCGCCTCCGCCAGCGGGTACTCGCCGCCCACCAGCGGCCTCAGCCGGCCGGCCGCGGTCAGCGCGAGCAGCTCGCCCAGCGGGGGCCCGACCATCTCCCGCCGCCCCCGCAGCGGACGCAGCCAGAACCCGAGGACGGCGAGGTTGCCCGCGGTGAGCCGCCCGACCTCGACCGGCCTGGCCTGCTCGCCCGACGACGACCCGTAGCTCACCAGCCGCCCGAAGGGGGCGAGCACGGTCAGCGCCGCGTCGAAGACCTCGCCGCCCACGGCGTCGAGCACGACGTCCACCGGCCGGTCGCCGTTGGCCTCGATGACGCGCTCGGCGTACCCGTCGGCCGCGCCGTCCACGGCGGCGTCCGCGCCGAGGTCGAGGGCGAGCGAGCGTTTGTCCTCGCTGGAGGCGGTGGCGATCACGCGTCCGGCGCCGAACACCTTGGCGAGCTGCACGGCCAGGCTGCCGACGCCGCCCGCGCCGGAGTGGACGACCACGCTCTCGCCCTCCCTGAGCCGCGCCGACGAGCGCAGCAGGTGCCAGGCGGTGAGCCCCTGGACGAGCAGCGCCAGCGCCTCGCCGGCCCGCAGCGAGCCGGGCACGACCACGACGTCGCCCTCGTCCAGGACGGCCCTGGAGGCGTAGCCGTTGGCGGTGAAGCCCATCACCCGCCGCCCCCGAGGGTCGAGCCCGACGACCTCGCTGCCGGGGATGTGCGGCAGGCGGTCGGGAGCGGAGTAGTGGCCGGAGATCTGCCGCACGTCGGCGAAGTTCAGCCCCGCGGCCTCGACGTCGACCAGCACCTGGCCCGGCCCCACCACCGGGTCGGGCACCTCGGCCTCTTCGAGCACCTCCGGGCCGCCGAAGCGGGTGAACTGGATGGCACGCATGAATCCCCCCATTCCGTGCGATACCACCCAGCGTAACGTCAGGCTCCGGAGCCGCCCGGCCGGAGGTGCTCGGCGAGGAAGTCCGCCGTGGCCTCCACGGCCTGCGACACGTACGGCTCGCGGTCGTAGAGGTCGATGTGCTGCTTGGCGTCCACCCAGACGAGCCTCTTGGGCTGGTCGAGCCGCTTGAACGCCTCCTCGGCACCCTCCGGCGGGCAGAACCTGTCGATCACGCCGTGCACGATCAGGGCGGGCTTCGGCGACAGGAAGTCGGCGCCCATCATGTTGTCCATGGTGATCAGCTCGCGCAGCCCGGCCCGGGTCACCGCGTTCCGCCACGAGGCGGAGGCGCCGCGCTCGGTGCCGTAGTAGGCGAACGGCTCGTCGCCCGGCATCGCGGCCTCGCCCTCCTCGGCCACGGCGGGCACGTACTCGACCGGGCCGCCCCGGTCCTGCCGCTCCAGGACGCCGGCGAACCCGGCCAGCGCGGCCTGGTAGTCCATGCCCGACCGCATCGTGTACGGGTTGTTGTAGGCCCCGGCGATGCCCGCGAACGCCCGTACGCGCGGGTCGAAGGCGGCGAACCTCAGCGCGTACCCCGCGCCCAGGCAGATGCCGACCGCGCCGATCAGGTCGCCGTCCACCTCGGGGCGCGACCGCAGCAGCGACACCGCCGCCCGCAGGTCGGCCAGCTTGCCCTGCGGATCCTCCTGCCCGCGCGGCTCGCCGCCCGACTCGCCCCAGTTGCGGTGGTCGAAGGACAGCGTCACGTAGCCGCGCCGGGCCAGCCGTTCGGCGTACAGGCCGGTGACCTGGTCGCGCACCCCGGTGAACGGCCCGGTGAGCACCAGCCCCGGCCAGGGACCGGTGCCCTCGGGCGTCCGCAGGTCACCGGTCAGGGGCACGCCGTCGGCGGCGAACTCGACTTTCATGGTGACAAGTGTGCGCCAGGCCCGCGGCCGGCGGGCCCGGCGCCCCCTCGGAACACCGGATCAGGAGTCGAACCCGAGGCCCATCTTGTCGAGCGTGCGCAGCCACAGGTTGCGCTTGCCCTGATGCTGGTCGGCCTGGGCGATCGACCACCGGGTGAACTGGATCACCCCCGACCGGACCGGCTCGGGCGGGAACGGGACCGGCTTCTCCTTGACCATCCGCAGCTCGGTCCGCTCGGTGGCCTCCCCCGACAGCAGGTCGAGCATCACGTTCGCGCCGAACCTGGTGGCCCCGACGCCCATGCCGGTGTAGCCCACGGCGTAGGCCAGCCGGCCGCCGTGCGCCGTGCCGTAGAAGGCGCTGAAGCGGCTGCAGGTGTCGATCACGCCGCCCCAGCGGTGCGTGAAGCGCACCTGGGACAGCTGCGGGAACGTGGTGGCGAAGTGCTCGGCGAGCTTGACGAACGTCTCGTCGCGCTGCTCGTACTCCGGCTTGACCAGGCCGCCGTTGTAGTAGACCGCGTCGTAGCCGCCCCACAGGATGCGGTTGTCGTCGGTGAGCCGGTAGTAGTGGAACTGGTTGCCCGAGTCGCCGACGCCCTGCCGGTTGTGCCAGCCCACCTCGGCGAGCTGGGCCGCGGTCAGCGGCTCGGTCATCAGGGCGTAGTCGTACACCGGGACGACGAAGTGCTTGAGCCTGCGCAGCAGGGGCGGGAAGACCCCCGTGCCCAGCGCCACCCGGCGGCCCGTCACCGACCCGTACGGGGTCCGCAGAGTGATCGTCGTGCCGTCGTCGCGCAGCGAACGCACCGGGCTGCGCTCGAAGACCCGTACGCCGAGCCGCAGGCACGCCTCGCGCAACCCCCAGGCCAGCCGCGCCGGGTCCAGCATGGCGCAGCCGCTGCGTTCCCACAGGCCGCCCAGATAGGTCGGCGAGTTGACCTCGGCCCGCACCTGCCGCTCGTCCATCGGCACGTAGTCGAGGCCGAGCTCGGAGATCAGGTCCAGGTGTTCGCCCAGCGAGTCGAGCTGCCACGGCTCGGTGGCCACGTGCAGCTCGCCGGTGCGCTCGAAGGAGCAGTCGATGCCGTGCCGCTCCAGCGTGCGCTCGATCTCGTCGAGGTTGTCGACACCCATGCGTTCGAGCCGGCCGATGTCCTCCGGCCACCGTTCCAGGCCGTTGGCCAGGCCATGGGTGAGGGTCGCCATGCAGAACCCGCCGTTGCGGCCGGTCGCCGCCCAGCCGATCCTGCGCCCTTCGAGCAGGACCACGTCCAGTGAAGGGTCACGTTCCTTGGCCATCAGGGCCGTCCAGAGCCCCGAGAAGCCTCCGCCGACGACGACCAGGTCGGCGTCGGTGTTTCCGATGAGCCGCGCGCGCGGCTCGGGTCTGGCCGGGCTGTCCAGCCAGTACGGCTTGCGCTCCGCGTCAGCCAGCGCCTTCAGCGGATCCACAAATCCCACTTCCCTACGAAAGTCTTAGATGTTCTTTGATGATTGCGGGATCCAAAAGCATGATGTGATCACGCGCGGGTTCCCCCCGCCGAAATCCGATCTCGCCTCCCTGTTCTTGGTCGGAATACACCAATCCCCCCGCCGGATCGCGGGGGAAAGCCTGTTGGAGCAGATCCTAGGCGCGGCGTCTGGCGGCCACCGCGTTCGCCACGGCGATCAGCACACCGATCCCGAAGATGAGCGTACCCATCACGTTGACCTGCGGTGGAATGCCGGTCTTCACCGCGCCCACGATCCACAGCGGGAAGGTGACGGTCGAGCCGTTGACGAAGCTCGTCACCACGTAGTCGTCGATCGACAGCGCGAAGGAGAGCATCGCGCCCGCGAGCACGCCCGGCATGATCGAGGGCAGCGTCACCTGCCGGAACGTGCCCCAGGCGGTCGCGCCGAGGTCCTTGGCCGCCTCCTCCAGCGACGGGTCGAGCGTGATGACCCGCGCCCTGACCGTCACCACGACGAAGGAGAGCGAGAACAGCACGTGCGCGACGATGATCGTGTTGCCGTCGCGCGGCACGTTGCCCGAGACGAACAGCGACAGCAGCGAGGCCCCCATCACCAGCTCCGGCGTGGAGATGGCGGCGAAGACCAGGAAGTTCGTGGCGCCGAGGCCGCGGAAGCGGTGGCGGCCGACGGCCAGGCCCAGCATCGTCCCGATGACGACCGTGATCACGGTGCTGGCCAGGGCGATCACGATGGAGTTGCGCAGCGCCGTGGTCAGGTCGGAGATCTCGAAGAGCTCGCCGTACCACTTGAGGGTGAAGCCCTGCCAGCTCGTGTTCGACTTGCTCTTCTTGTCGTTGAAGCCGAACAGAATCATGACGGCGATCGGCGACGACAGCCACAGGATGATCAGCCAGGTGTAGACGTGCAGCAGGCGGTCGCCGAACCTGCCCCGCGCGCCCCTGCTCATTGCTCGCTCGCCGCTCATCGCGCCGCCGCCTCAAGGACGTTCTCGGTGCCGAGCGCGCGGGCGTAGACGAAGATGCCCACCAGCAGGATCGCCATCAGCGTGAACGACAGCGCCGAGGCGGTCGGGTAGTCGAGGTTGGTCAGGTACTCGGTCTGGATGATGTTGCCGATCATGGTGTTGGCCGTGCCGCCGAGGATCTGCGCGTTGACCGGGTCGGCCGTCGCGGGCACGAACGTCATCAGCACCCCGGCGAAGACGCCGGGCAGCGACAGCGGCAGCACCACCCGGCGGAAGGCCCCGGCGCGGGTGGCGTACAAATCCTGGGCCGCCTCCACCACCCGCGGGTCCACCCGCTCCAGGGCCACGTAGATCGGCAGGATCATGAACGGCAGGAAGTTGTACGTGAGCCCGCCCACCACGGCCACGGTCGTGGCCAGCACGTGGAAGCTCTCCGGCAGCACCCCCCAGCCCTTCAGCGTCCCGAACAGGATGCCGTTGTCGGCCAGCAGGAAGTTCCACGAGATCGTCCGCAGCACGAACGACACGAAGAACGGCAGCAGCAGCAGGAACAGGTACACCGACTTGCGGCTGCCGCCCTTGAAGGCGATCCAGTACGCCACCGGGTAGCCGATCACCAGCATGGCCACCGTGGCCAGGCCGCCGTACAGGAGCGAGCGCAGCAGCTGGTCGCTGTACCTGCCGAGCGCGTCGGCGTAGTTGGAGAAGCTGAACGTCATCGCGTAGCCGTCGATGGCGTTGCCCGTCTGGAGCGAGACCGACGCCATCGCCACCATGGGCACGACCAGGAAGATCGCCAGCCACAGCCAGCTCGGCAGGGCGAGCAGGTAGGGGGTGAGCCGTTTCATGGCTATGCCTGGGTGATCGACTGGAAGATGGAGTTGAACACCTGCTCCTGCTGGGTGGTCAGCTTGGTGTAGGTGCGCAGCTTGGCGTAGTCGGCCTCCGAGGGGAACATGAGCGAGCTGTCCACCATGTCCTCCAGGGCCTTCTTGTCCTCGCCCTTGGCCGTCTTGGCCTTCTCCCGCAGGAGGTCCTGGACGGCCGGGACCGGGGTGACGAACTGGATGAACTCGTCGAGCTCGGCGGCCACCGCGGGCTGGTACAGGTAGTCCATGAGGGTGAGGGCGTCCACGGGGTTGGCCGCGCCCTTGGGGATGAGCATGTTGTCGGTCCAGATCGTGCCGCCCTCCGCCGGCACCACGAACTTGACCGGCTCGCCGGCGAGCTGCCGCTGGAAGATGTCGCCCGACCAGGCCATGGTCAGCCAGACGTCGCCCTTGGAGACGGCGTCGATGTAGCTCTGGTCGTAATATTTCCGGACGATTCCCGCGTCGCGCTGCTGCTTGAGCTTCTCCCCGGCCTTCTTCCAGTCGGCCTCGGTCGACTTCTCCGGATCGACGCCCAGCGCGAACATCCCGAAGTTGCCGATCTCCTGCGCGTCGGCCATCATCCCGACCCGCCCCTTGTACTTGGGGTCGAACAGGGCCTCGATGCTGGTGATGTCGTCCTTGACGTACTTGGTGTTGTAGGCGATGCCGGTCACGCCCGAGGAGTAGGGCATCGTGTACTGGTTGCCCGGGTCGTAGGCGCGTTCCTTGTACTTGTCGCCGGCGTTGGCCAGGAAGTTCGGCATCCGGCTGTGGTCGAGCGGCACGATGTAGCCGAGCTCGACCATGTGCTGGAGCTGCACGCCGTTGGTCATCACGATGATGTCGTAGCCGAGCGACTGGCCGGCGCGGAGCACGGGGTCGGCCTTGCCGAAGAACTCCGCGTTCTCCTGGATGACCTCCTTGTACTCCACGGAGATCCCGGTGGTCTGGGTGAACTTCTTCAGCGGGGCCTGGTCCTCGGGCATGTACTCGGGCCAGTTGGCGAAGACGAGCTTGCCGTGCTTGCTCTGCTTGGACCAGTAGTCCTGGACGGCGTCGGCCTTCGGAGGGGCGGCCTTCTGGCCCTGGACGCCACAGGCGGCGAGCGCGAGGCCGGCGGCGGACAGGCCGGTGACACGGAAGAAGTCGCGGCGGGTGCGGGGCTGGGTCATGCCCCTCAGGAGGGCGGGGGTGATCTGGCGGGGGTTCATGGGGTGCTATCAACTTCCAATCACGTAAGAGTGCTGCGCCTCCCACGACAGCCACACGGAGTCGCCCCGCTCCGCGGTCGCCGTCGCGTCATGCGCGTTCTGCTCGAACACGGTGATGTCGGCCCCGTCCGCGAGCTTCACCGCGTAACTGTTGGAGGTGCCCAGGTAGACCATCTCCGTGACGGTCCCGGGGACGGCGCTCAGCCCGGCTCCCGGCTCGTCCGCGCAGATCGTGATCTTCTCGGGGCGGACGGTCACCGTCACGTCGCCCTCGTGGCCCGGCACCAGCACCCGGCCGCCGCCGATCCCCAGCACCCCGCCGGTCACCGTCCCGGTGATCAGGTTGGAGGTGCCGATGAACCCCGCCACGAACGCGGTGGCCGGCCGTTCGTAGATCTCCCGCGGGCTCGCGAGCTGCTCGACCAGCCCGTCGTTCATCACGGCGATCCTGTCGCTCATGGTCAGCGCCTCGTTCTGGTCGTGCGTCACGTACACGAACGTGATGCCGACCTCGCGCTGGATGCGCTTGAGCTCGATCTGCATGGCCTGGCGCAGCTTGAGGTCGAGCGCGCCCGAGGGCTCGTCGAGCAGGAGCGCCCGCGGCCGGTTGACCAGCGCGCGGGCCAGCGCCACGCGCTGCTGCTGACCGCCGGACATCTCGCGCGGTCGGCGCTTCTCCCGGCCGGTCAGGTCGACGATCTCCAGCATCTCGCCGACCCGCCGCCGGATCTCCTCCTGCGGCGTCTTGCGCTGCTTCAGGCCGAACGCCACGTTGTCCCACACGCTCATGTGCGGGAACAGGGCGTAGGACTGGAAGACCATGTTGACGTCGCGCTTGTTCGGCGGGACGTCGGTGACGTCCTTGCCGTGCAGCCTCACGAGCCCTTTGGTGGGCTCCTCGAAGCCGGCGATCATCCTCATGGTCGTGGTCTTGCCGCATCCGGACGGGCCGAGGAGGGAGAAGAACTCCCCCTCGGCGATGTCCAGCGACACACCCTTGACCGCCTGGACGACCTCGCCGTGCGAGAGGTACTCCTTGACGACGTCCTCAAGCTGAATCGCGGATAGCTCGGTCATGTCCAGGGCTCGTCCTTATTCGCCGATGTAGTGCATGACGTGCTTGACCCTGGTGTAGTCGTGCAGACCGAACACCGACAGGTCCTTGCCGTACCCGGAGTGCTTGAAGCCGCCGTGCGGCATCTCCGAGACGAACGGGATGTGCGTGTTGACCCAGACCACGCCGAAGTCGAGGCGGTTCGACATGCGCATGGCGCGGCCGTGGTCGGAGGTCCACACCGAGCTGGACAGGCCGTACCTGACGTCGTTGGCCTTGGCCAGCGCGTCGGCCTCGTCGGTGAACGTCTGGACGGTGATGACGGGGCCGAAGACCTCGTTCTGCACCATCTCGTCGTCCTGCCGCAGGCCGTCGACGACGGTCGGGGCGAAGAACCAGCCCTTGTCACCGACGCGGTTGCCGCCGGTGAGCACCTTGGCGTGGCCGGGGACCCGGTCCATGAAGCCCTGGACCCTGGTGAGCTGGTTCTCGTTGTTGAGCGGACCGTAGAGCGCTTCCTCGTTGTCCAGGCCGCCGGTCACGGTCGCGGCGGCGGCCTCGGTCAGCGCGGCCACGAACTCGTCGTGCACGCTCTCCTGGACGAGCACGCGGCAGGCCGCGGTGCAGTCCTGGCCGGCGTTGTAGAGACCGGCGGTGGCGATGTCGGCGGCGGCCTTGGCGAGGTCCTTGACGTCCTCGAAGACCACGACCGGCGCCTTGCCGCCGAGCTCCAGGTGCACCCGCTTGAGGTCGTCGGCGGCGCTCTTGGCGACCGCCATGCCCGCGCCGACGGACCCGGTGATCGCCACCATGGCGGCGGTCGGGTGGCCCACGACCAGCGCGCCGGTCTCGCGGTCGCCGGTGACGACGTTGAAGACGCCGGGCGGCAGCACCGAGCCGACGATCTCGGCCAGCTTGAGCGTGGAGGCCGGGGTGGTGTCCGACGGCTTGAGGACGATCGTGTTCCCGGCGGCCAGCGCCGGGGCGATCTTCCACACGGCCATCATCATCGGGTAGTTCCAGGGGGTGACCTGGCCGACGACGCCGATGGGCTCGTGCCTGATGACGCTGGTGTGCTCGGCGAGGAACTCCCCGGCCGTGGGGCCCTCCAGGGTGCGCGCGGCGCCGGCGAAGAAGCGGAAGTGGTCGGCCGCGACCGGCGTCTCGTCCTCGGCCATGCGGGCGCGCGGCTTGCCGGTGTTGAGGCACTCGGCCTCGTTGATCTCGTCGGCCCGGGCGTCGATCGCGTCGGCGACCTTGAGCAGCAGGTTCGCCCGCTCACCGGGGGTGGTCCGACCCCACGACTCGAACGCGGCGGCCGCCGCGGCGTAGGCCGCGTCGACGTCCTCGACACCGGAGACCGGGGCCTGAAGGTAGGCCTCTCCCGTGCAAGGGTCGATGATGTCGGAGAACCGGCCGCTCTGGGCGTCCACGAACTCACCGTTGATGAAGTTCTGCAGACGGGTGGTCAATGCACGACCTCCTCGTTGAGGTGGCTGAGATGCCGCGACTCTTACAGAGCAGATGCATCTGGACAAGGGATTTCGTGGTGAAGATATCAAATTGCTACGAATTCGCTTGACACACCGCCAAGAACTGACAACATGTCGCACCAGGACGGCAATCGAGCGGGAACGCCCCCGTAACGCCGGACCGCTAGGAGGATTCCTCTGACATGACGACGCCGCCCCGCGTACGACGAAACAACGCCAGTTCCGGGCCCGTCGTGCTCGACGATCTCTCCAAGCAGATCATCGAGCAGCTCCAGTCAGACGGGCGCATGCCCTACGCGGCGATCGGCAAGGCCGTCGGGCTCTCCGAGGCCGCGGTCCGTCAGCGCGTCCAGCGTTTGCAGGACGCCGGGGTGATGCAGATCGTCGCGGTCACCGACCCCCTCACCCTCGGCTTCCCCCGCCAGGCGATGATCGGGGTCAACTGCGAGGGCGACCTGGAGTCGGTGGCCGACGAGCTGTCGGCCATCGAGGAGATCGACTACGTGGTGCTCACGGCAGGCTCCTTCGATGTGATCGTCGAGGTGGTCTGCGAGGGCGACGGGCACCTGCTGGAGATCCTCAGCAAGATCCGCGCCATCCCCGCCGTCCGGGCCACGGAGTCGTTCGTGTACCTGAAGCTGCGCAAGCAGTCGTACTCCTGGGGCACGCGCTAACCGATCCGCGCCACGGCCCGCACGGGCGCGCCGTCGGCGCCGTCGAGCCGCAGCGGCATCATCCAGACCTCGATCGGCCGCCCCCGGGCCTGGGCGTCGAGCAGCCGGTCGAGGCCGGTCAGGTTCTCGGCGATCACGGCGTGCGCCCCGCACAGGACGCGGTGGGCCGGGAAGTCGTCGGCCGGCGTGGGGTCGACGCTCAGCGCGTCGATGCCGACCGTGCGCACGCCCCGCTCGACCAGCAGCGTGGCGGCGTCCTCGGTGAGGAAGGGGTGGCCCTGGTAGGACTCGCCGCCCCAGTGGGCCGACCAGCCGGTCGCGACCAGCACGATGGGCGCGTCCCCGCCGGACGGCCAGGCCAGGCCGTCGAGGAGCCCGGCCCCGATCGGGGACCGGGGCGCGAGCCCCCGGGCGTCGGCCACCACGGCGGGCCCGGCGAAGCGGGACAGCGGCAGCTCGCCGAGCGCCGGCAGCGCGTCGTCGATGTGGAAGGGGGCGTCGACGTGGGTGCCCGACTGCGAGCCGAGGTGCAGGCCCAGCACGTTGACGCCGTCGCGGGCGACGGTGAGCGCGGGGGCGACCGAGACCTCGGGATCGCCCGGGTAGACGGGCATCCCGGTCTCGACGGGCACCGACAGGTCGACGAGTTCCATCACGCCATCGATTCTGCCGCGTCCACGATGGGCAGGATCGGCGTATCGGCCGAGCGCACCAGGCGCGGGCCCCGCGGGCCGTACACCTCGCGCGGTTCGGGGAAGAGCGCGAGCAGCGTCAGGTAGAGCACGGCCGCGACCGCGAGGCCCAGCGGCAGCGAGACGTCCACGCCGCCGGCCAGGTCGCCCAGCGGCCCGACGAACTGGCCGGGCAGGTTGACGAACATCAGCGCCACGGCGGCCGCGAGCAGCCACGCCGTGAGGCCGCGCCAGTTCCAGCCGTGGGTGAACCAGTACCGCCCGCCGCGCTGCCGCCGGTTGAAGACCTGCAGGGCGTCGGGGTCGTACCAGCCCCTGCGGGTCACGTAGCCGAGCATCATGATCACCATCCAGGGCGCGGTGCAGGTGATGATCAGCGTGGCGAACGTGGAGATGCTGGCCGTCAGGTTCGCCGCGAAGCGCCCGACGAAGATGAACACGATCGACAGAGTGCCGATGAACACGGTCGCCTGCACCCGGGAGAAGCGCGGGAACACGCTGGAGAAGTCGAGCCCGGTCCCGTACAGGGAGGTGGTGCCGGTGGACATGCCGCCGATCAGCGCGATCAGGCAGACCGGGACGAAGTACCAGGCCGGCGAGATCGCCAGCAGCCCGCCCACGTAGTTGGGCGCGGCCGGGTCGACGTACTCGGCGGCCTTGGCGGCGATGATCGAGGCGGTGGCCAGCCCGAAGAAGAACGGCAGGACGGTGGCGAGCTGCGACAGGAAGGCCGCCGCCATCACGCGGGAGCGCGGGGTCGAGGCCGGGATGTAGCGGGACCAGTCGCCCAGGAAGGCGCCGAAGGACACCGGGTTCGACAACACGATCAGCGCCGCGCCGATGAACGACGGCCAGAACAGCGGGTCGCCGGCCGCCAGCGTCCCGGGATAGGACGGGTCGAAGTCCCCGGCGAAGGCGAACAGCCCGAGCACGAACAGCAGCGACGCCGCCGCGACCGCGATCTTGTTGACGAACAGCATGAAGCGGAAGCCGTACACGCAGACCACGAGGACGAGCAGGGCGAAGACGGCGTAGGCCACCCCGTAGGACAGGTCGGTGTCGGGCAGGCCGACGAGCCGGTGCGCACCGCCCACCAGCGCGTCGCCCGACGACCACACCGAGATCGAGAAGAACGCGATGGCGGTCAGCAGCGACAGGAACGAGCCGACGACCCGGCCGTGCACGCCCAGGTGGGCCGAGGAGGAGACGGCGTTGTTGGTGCCGTTGAGCGGCCCGAACAGCGACAGCGGCGCCAGGATCAGCGCCCCGACCACCAGGCCGAGCACGGTGGCCGCGAGCCCCTGCCAGAACGACAGGCCGAACAGGATGGGGAAGGCGCCGAGCACGCAGGTGGCGAACGTGTTCGCGCCCCCGAAGGCGACCCGGAACAGGTCGAACGGCCCGGCGGTGCGGTCGGCGTCGGGGATGCGTTCGACGCCGTAGGTCTCGATCTCGGTGATGCTCATGTCTTCTCCTGCATCGCCAGCAGGCTGACGAGGTCGTAGGCCACGTGGGAGGCGGCGACCGAGGTGATCTCGGCGTGGTCGTAGGCGGGGGCCACCTCGACCACGTCGGCCCCGATCAGGCGGCAGCCGGCCAGACCGCGGAGGATCTCCAGCAGCTCCCGGCTGGTGAGCCCGCCGGCCTCCGGCGTGCCGGTGCCGGGGGCGTGGGCGGGGTCGAGCACGTCGATGTCGACGGAGACGTAGAGCGGGCGGTCGCCGACGCGCTGCCGCAGCACGTCGATGACCTCGTCCAGGCCGCGGCGGAGCACGTCGGCGGCGGTCAGGATGCCGAACCCGAGCCGCCGGTCGTCCTCCAGGTCCTTCTTGCCGTACAGCGGGCCGCGGATGCCGACGTGGCTCAGCGCCTCGGTGTCGAGAAGGCCCTCCTCGACCGCCCGGCGGAAGGGGGTGCCGTGGGTGTACTCGGCGCCGAAGTAGGTGTCCCAGGTGTCGAGGTGCGCGTCGAAGTGCAGCAGCGCCACGGGGCCGTGCTTCCTGGCCGCCGAGCGCAGCAGCGGCAGCGCGATCGTGTGGTCGCCGCCGATGGTGACCAGCCGGGCGTCCAGCTCGTCGGCCGCGGCCTCGATGGTCTCGACGGCCTCGCCGATGTCGAACGGGTTCGCCGCGATGTCACCGGCGTCGGCGACCTGGACGCGCTCGAACGGCGAGACGTCCAGCCCCGGGTGGTAGGGCCGCAGCAACCGGCTGGCCTCCCGTACGGCGGCGGGGCCGAACCGGGCGCCCGGACGGTAGGACACGCCCGCGTCGAAGGGCACGCCAACGACGGCCACGTCCGCCCGCTCGACCTGGTCGAGCCGGGGCAGCCGGGCGAAGGTGGCGGGCCCGGCGAAACGCGGGACCCGGGAGGAGTCGACGGGACCGATGTGCATGCTCGTCAGTGTTCGTCACGCTTCTGACCTGCGGCAATTGTTACTCCCACAAAGTAATACGGTGTGTGTTGTGGCTGACCACAAGCTGACGGTCGAAGACCTTCTCCGCTCCCCCGCTCTCCAGCTCCGCGTGCTCGCCGGCGAGGCCGGGCTGTCCCGCTCGGTCTCGTGGGCGCACGTCAGCGAGCTGGCCGACCCGACGCCCTGGCTGCTCGGCGCCGAGGTCATCATGACGACCGGTCTCGGCCTGCCGCGCTCGGCCGCCCGGCAGCGCGCCTACCTCGAACGCCTCGACGACGCGGGGGTCTCGGCGCTCGCCCTGTCGGCCCAGCTGCACGTGCCGCCGCTGCACCAGGCGTTCTTCGAGGCCGCCGAGGAGCGCGGCATGCCGGTGCTGGAGGTGCCGCTCGCGGTGCCGTTCATCGCCGTCTCGCAGGAGGTGGCGGCGGCGCTGCAGGAGGACGCCAGCCACCGGCTGGGCGCCCAGCTCCAGGTGTTCGGCGCGCTGCGCTGGCTGGCCGCCGAGGACCTCGACACCGTCACCCTGTTCAAGCGCCTGGAACGCCTGTCCGGCTACGACGTCTACCTGTGCACCCCGCAGGGCCGGCCGTTGTTGCCCGGCGTGCCGGTGCCCGCGCTCGACGTCCTGCCCGCCGAGCCCGACGCGCCGCCCACGATCCCGGGCGGCTTCGCGCTGCCGGTGCCGGCGCCCGGCGGCCCAGCCGGGTTCCTGGTGGCCTTCGAGCGGGAGGGTGCGCGGCCCGCCGGGCTGGCCGTGGTCCAGCACATCGCCACCGTGGCCGCCCTCCAGGTCGCCATGGTCAGGCATGAGCGCGAGACCCTGCGCAGAGAGGGCGCCGAGACGCTGGCCGAGCTGCTCCAGGACGTGCTCGACCCGCCCGCGGCCCGGCGCCGGCTGGCCAGGATGGGCCTGCCCCTGGAGACCGGGTCGGTGCTGCTCGTCGTGCGGCACGCGCCCGACGACGCGCTGCGCAGGGCGGTGGGCGAGCTGCCGCACCTGCTGCTGCGGCGCGGCGACGACCACTACCTGCTGGGGCCGCCCGAGCTGGGGCCCGCGGTGGCCGCCGTGCCCGGGGTGAGCGCGGGCGTGAGCCGGCCGTTCCCGCCGGGCGAGTCGTTGCGGGTGGCCCAGCGCGAGGCCGTGTGGGCGGCCGCGCACGCCGCCGAGTCGGGCAAGGCGCTGGTCCACTACGGCGACGACACGACCGGCCGCTGGCTGCCCGACGACCCCTCGACGCTGTCGGCCCTGGTCGACCACGTGCTGGGCGAGGTGCTGGCCTACGACGAGGCCCACGACTCGCGGCTGCTGCTGTCGGTGCGCACGTGGATGGAGCGCAACCGCCACGTCGAGGACGCGGCGGCGGCGCTGCACGTCCATCCCAACACGCTGGCCTACCGGCTGCGCCGGTTCGCCGCGCTGAGCGGGCGCGACCTGTCGTCCAGCGCGGCGTTCGCGGAGGTCTGGCTGGCCGTGCGCGCGGCCCGCCAGCTCGGCCTGTGCTGAGGCTCCGGGTCAGCGGAGCTGGACGGTGGCGATCTCCCACGGTCTCAGCGGCAGCCTGAGCGTGCCGTCCTCGGTCTCCAGCGGCTCGCCGGGGCTGCCGGTCAGGCCGGCCCGCCTGGCCCGGGTGAAGGCCCCCCGCACCACGGCCTCGGTGCCGGACGAGGTGAGCGCCACCAGGCGCAGCTCGTGCCAGTCGTCGCGGCGGCGCAGCGAGCTCATCGTCACGCCCTGGCCGGACACCGACAACCCCTGCGCCGCCGGCGGCGGGCTCAGCTCGCGATCGCCGCTGCCCGGCACGACCAGCAGGTCGTGCCGGAACGTCTCCGCCTGCGGCGGCACGTCCCGCCAGTCCATGTACGGCATCAGCGCCAGCGACACGGTGTGCGGCCCGCGTGACTGCGCGGCGGGGGTCGGCAGCTGCGGACCGGCGGGCTCGGGGCGCAGCGCGTTGTGGTTGCGCGACAGGTAGCCGACCGAGCGCAGCAGCGTGAGCGCCAGCTCGTACCCGTCGTCCAGCAGCTCGTACTCGGTGACGTGCTCCAGCAGCGCGGCGACGCCGCCGGCGGCCACCCAGCCGGAGGCGGGGAAGGTGGGCAGCGGGGTCTCGCCGCAGCCGCCCTCGGCCTCCAGCTCCCGCCGCACGATCGCGAACTGCCCCTCGGCCAGCGAATGGTCGGCCCGCCTCGGCAGCGGCACGTGCAGCCGCACCCGGTGGTCGGCGCACCGGTTGTCGAACGACACCCGCAGCCGGACGAACGGCTCGCCCGCCCGCAGCTCGACCCGCATGGTGACCACGACGTCCTCGGTCGCGCCGGTACGCGCGGGCGGCGGCCGCTCCGGCGTGTTGGGGACGGGCTCGCCCGCCGCCGGCCACAGGTAGACCCGGGTGATCTCCACGGCGGCGACGAGCGGGCCGCCTTCGACGATCTCCGTGTCGATCGAGATCGGCTCGGACACGACCAGGTCGTCGGCGGGGGGCGCGTGGTTGTAGGTGTCGCCGGAGTCGCCGCCGTCCTCGATGCGGCCCACGCCGGTGATCGTCCGGCCGTCCTCGCCGAACAGGCCGAGGGTGCCGTCGGGCTCGATCTCGACCCGCAACAGCCCGTTGTCCATCACCGTGGAGCTGACCTTGATGGGCAGGACGCCGGTGTCGGAGGAGAGCCAGCAGTCCTGGTGGTGGCCGTTGTTGCGGACCTCCGCCAGCGGAGCGGGGTGCGTGGGCTCGGGCGGGCCGGGGCGCAGGCTCGTGTGGCCGAGCGCGGGCACCTCGACGAAGGCGGCGACCGTGGACCGGGGCTCGGCCTCGACCCGGACCCAGGTCACGCCGTCGAGCGCGCGGCGCAGCTCGGCCTGGTCGAACGGCCCGCGCGGTTCCCTGCCCACGGTGATGAGGAGGATGTCGTCGAACACCTTCCAGCCGATGACGTGCTGGCCGTACAGCTCGGTGCCGTGCACGAAGCCCAGCACGGTGAGGGGGTCGATCCGCTCGTCCAGCAGCAGCACCGGCCCGCACTCCAGGGGCTGGGTGGGCACCGGCGTGCCGGAGGGGCCCACCAGCGGCCCGCTGCCGCCGGCCACGTCGGCGATCACCACGCCGCTGCGCACGGCGGGCGTCGGGTTGACGACGAGCACGCCGTCGGCCGGCACCGCCGCCGCCAGCCGCGCGGTCACCATGTCGCGGACGGCCTGCCCGAGCTGCTCGGCCTCGGCGATGCGGGCGGCGACCTGCTGGGCGGTCTCGTCCACGCCGCAGCCGGTGACCGAGTCGTGGCCACTGGCCTCCACCAACCGCCGCCAGGCCATGTCGAGGAAGCGGCCGGGCCACGGGCCGCCCCAGAGCGTGGCCAGGGGCTCGGCGTAGCGCTCGACCATGCGCTCGGCCCGGCCCATGGCCTGCTTGACGGCGGCGCGGACGGAGATGACGCCGGGCAGGATGTTGGCGCGGGCGTGCGAGCGCAGCTCGCCGACGACCTGGGGCAGCCCCGCGGTGTCACCCGAGAATTTCTCGATATATCCAGACAAGGTGTCCATGCGGGCGCCGACGGCCGCCACCATCTCCGGCAACCCGCGCACGGGGGCCGAGTGGTCGGTGCCGTACATGGCCAGCAGCTCGCCCTCGGGGCCGTGCCAGGCGCGCATGGTGGCGACGAACTCCGCCGCCCGCTCCTCCAGCCCCTTGGCGTCGGAGAACAGGTGGGCGCCGTTGCCGTAGCCGCCCTCGGGCAGGTACTGGGTGCGGATCGCCGTGCCGTCGGGGGCCACCCAGGCGAAGGCGTCGGTCGTCACCGACGACGGCACCCCGCGGTAGACGCAGGCGTGCTCCAGACCGGCCAGCCGCAGGATCTGCGGCATCTGGGCGGTGTGACCGAACATGTCCGGCAGGTAGCCCACCCGCATCGCGCCGCCGAGCCCGTCCGCACCGGCCAGCCCGAGTTCGAGGTTGCGCACGATGTTCTCGCCCGAGCAGAGGAACTCGTCGAGCAGGATCTGCCACGGACCCACCGCCAGCCGCCCGGACTCGACGAGCGCCGCGACGCGGTGCCGGTTCTCCGGGCGTACCTCCAGGTAGTCGTCCACGCAGGCGAGCTGGCCGTCGAGGGTGAAGTGGTAGGCGGGCTCGCGTTCCATGGTGTCGAGCACCTCGTCGAGGAGGTCCACCAGCCGCAGCCTGAAGCGCTGGAAGGGCTCGTACCACTCCCTGTCCCAATGCGTGTGCGGTACGACCACTATGTCCATGCCGCCGCCTCCCCTCCGATGGGCAGCCGATGCTGGACGGCGTAGCGGGCGGCGATCCGCTGAGCCGTCACGATGTCCTCCAGTGCGCCGGCCGCGTCGGTGAGCGGCGAGCTGCCATCGTTCACATAAGCATGGAAGGCCGTCAGTTGTACCTCGAACGCCTCGGTCACCTGGCGGTGTTCGGCGCGGGTCTCGGCCCCGGAGACCACGGTGAGGGTGGTGGGCGCGTTCATCAGGTAGGGCGTGGGGAAGACCAGCTCCAGCGTGCCTCCGTCGTGGTGGATCGCGACGGTCTCGCGGTAGGCGGGGTAGCCGTCCAGGTAGTGCCAGCGGATGTGGAACCGGCCCGCCACGGGCAGCGGCCCGGAGATCTCCACGGACCCGGGCGCCGGCCCCCAGCTGTCCACGTGCGCGATCTCCCGCGGCGATCCGGTGAAGCGCCTGAGCAGCGACAGATCGTGGCAGATCGAGCCCAGGGAGACCGCGTAGACGTTGCGCAGCGACTCCGGGGCGGCCTGGCCCAGCGCTCGGGAGACGAGCGTGTCCTCGGCCTCGCGCAACGAGCCGAGCACGCCGGGATCGACGTCGCCGGCCCGCGCCAGGTTCGCGAACGCGAGCTGCGACTCCCCGCTGGGATGCAGCACGGTCACCTCGACCGACCGGACGGCCGCCGGGCCGCCCAGCTCCTCCAGCAGCGCGACGGCCCGGCGCACGGCCGGGTCGTACTGCTTCATGTAGCCGACCATCAGCCGCCCCTCGGGCAGCGCCGCCACCTCCGCCCTGGTCAGCGCGAGCGGCTTCTCGCACAGCACGGCGTACCCGGCGGCCAGCGCCCGGCGCACGGTCTCGCCGTGGGAGCCGGAGGCCAGCACCACCACGGCCTCGAAACCGCCGTCGGCCAGCATCTTGGCCAGGGAGGTGTAGCGCCGGGACGTGCCCAGCCGGTCGCCGACGACGTCGGCCAGCGTGCGCGACAGGTCGCAGACGGCGCTCACCTCGAACAGGTCCCGCCGCCTGGACAGCAGCGGCACGTAGACCGCCTGGGTGACGGCCCCGCACCCGACCAGCGCGATCCTCACAGGCCCAGCTCCCTCAGCCGCTCGCGGTTGGCGGCCTGGTCGGCGATGTTCCGCGCGACCGGGCGACGGCCCGGCATCGTGTCCTGCTCGACCACGATCCAGCCCTCGTAGCCGATGGCGTCGAGCGCCGCCACGACCGCGGGCAGGTCGAGCTCGCCGTCGCCCAGGCGGGTGAAGCCGCCCCTGGCCATCAGCTCGCGCAGGTCGGCGCCGTCGTCCAGGGCGGCGGCCAGGATCTTGGTGTCGCCGTCCTTGACGTGCACGTGCCCGACGCGGCCGGCCCACGCGCGCAGCGCCGCGACCGGGTCCCCGCCGGCCAGCAGCAGGTGGCCGGTGTCCAGGCAGAGCTGGACGTCGGTCAGCTCCAGGAGGCGCTCGACGTCGTCGGGGGTCTCGACGTAGGTGCCGAGGTGGTGGTGGAAGGCGGGTTCCAGGCCGCGTTCGCGGCAGCGGTCGGCGGCGTCCTGGACGCGGGCGGCGTACCCGGGCCAGTCGGCGGCGGGCAGCCCTGGGGCGCTCCCGCCGGGCCTGGCGAACCTCTCGGGCGAGCCCGAGCAGGCCAGCGTGGGCCGGGGCGCGAAGAGGGCGGGCGCCTCGGGCGCGGCGGCGAACACGTCGAGCGCGGCCTCCAGCGCGGGCAGCCCCCGCCGGTAGGCCTCGGCGTCGCCGTATCGCAGGTCGACCCAGCCGCCGGCGAGCAGGAGGCCGTGCGCCGACAGCCGGGCGGCCAGGCCGGGGCCGGTGCCGAGATAGCCGATGGGCCCGGAGTCGATGCCCGCGTAACCGGCCTCGGCCAGCGCGCGGACCATCTCGTCCGGGCCCAGGGGTGGCGGCGCGTCGCTGAGCTCGAACACGCCGAAGCTCACCGGCGCGTTCGCGACTCTCCTCACTCGCATAGGGCGATCACCTCGTTCTCGTAGGTCTCCAGGCGGTGGCGTCCCTCGACGGCGGGGAGCAGCGCCCGCTCGCCGCGTACGACCTGGCGGGCGCCGCCGGGGCGGACCAGCACCAGGCCGTCGGCGTCGAGCGCGAGCAGCTCGTCGCCCAGCCGGAGCAGCAGCGGCGCGTCCGGTCCCGCCGAGACCGCGGTGCGCCCGGCGCGTACGCCGTCGAGCACCGCGCCCGGCTCCTCGGCCAGCACCCACGTGGTCGGCGCGCCCGGGAGCCCGTCGCTGCCGTGCCGGTGGAAGTCGCTGCCGCCGATCGCCACCACGTCGTCGCGCCAGGCGTCGGCCCAGGCCAGCGGCGCGCCCCAGCGGCGGTCCCACCACCCGGAGCTCCACACCTCGGCCACCCTCGGGCGTTCGTCGACCGGCAGCAGCCAGGCGCAGTCGCCGCCCAGCGGGTGGTTGATCGAGATCAGGCCGCCCGCACGCCCCGCGTGCTCGGTCCAGGAGCCCGCGGGCCGCCGGAAGTCCACCCAGCCGACCTCGCCGAACACGTTGGCGTGGCCGCGGTCGGTGGTGACCTCCTGGCCGGGGATGAGCGTGACGCCGCGGTCGGTCGCGCGCAGCCAGGGGTGGTGGCTGACGGTGTTGTGGTCGGTGACCGCCAGGAAGTCCAGGCCCCGGCCGCGGGCCAGCTCGGCCAGCTCGGCGACGGTGAGCGCGCCGTCGCTGTGGACGGTGTGCGCGTGGAAGTCCCCGGCGAACCAGCGCAGCCCGCCGACGTCGGGCACGTCCCTGCGCGGCGGCCGTTCGCCGGGCGGCGGGTCGGCGGCGACCGGCTCCGGCGGGGCCGTGCGCCCGGCCGTGATCTCCAGGGTGAAGTCGAGGCCCTGCGGCGGCACGCGGTGCAGCCCGAGCCACACGTGCCAGGTGCCGGGCTCGGGGACGCCGGGCAGGTAGCCGGGGGTGGCCCAGTCTCGGGCGATCGTGAACTCCGTGCGCGCCCCTCCCGACCAGCCGCGGAAGCCGCCGGGCGAGCCGCAGCCGAGATCGAGCACGCCCTGCGACCGGTCATGGTCGAGCCGCACGGTGACGGACTCCGACCCGGCGGGCACCTCGAAGGGGACCTCGCGCAACGACCGCTCCAGCCGGTCGTCGAGGCTCCAGTGGCCTTTCACGCCGGTCCGCCCTTGCCTGAGGCGGGGCGGAAGGAGAGCTTGGTGGTGTGCTGTTCGTGATGGACGCCGTTGGGGACGAACATGAGCGAACCTCCTCACCGCCCGACACTACAGAAGTGAGGTGACGGGGGCCCGTCCTGAAGGATCATCAACAACATAGCGGACATCCTTATGTCATGACAATATGCCATAGTGTCGAGGTAAGGTGCGTCCTCTGGAGGTGCGTTGTACGACCTGATCACGATCGGCCGCTGCGGCGTCGACGTCTATCCGCTGCAGACCGGCGTCGGGCTGGCCGACGTCGAGACCTTCGGCAAGTTCCTCGGCGGCAGCCCGACCAACGTCGCCGTCGCGGCGGCGCGTCACGGCCTGCGCTCGGCGGTGATCACCGCGGTGGGCGCCGACCCCTTCGGCGCGTACGTACGACGGGCCATCCGCGACTTCGGCGTGGACGACGCCTACGTGAGCGTCATCGAGGGCCCGGCCACCCCGGTCACGTTCTGCGAGATCTTCCCGCCCGACCACTTCCCCATCTGGTTCTACCGCGGCGAGCACCCGCCCGACCTGCGCCTCACCCCCGGCGACCTCGACCTCGACGCCATCCGCGCGACCGGCCTGTTCTGGTTCTCCCTCACCGGCCTGAGCAAGGAGCCGAGCCGCGCGGCGCACGCCGCCGCCCTGTCGGCCCGCACCGCCGGCTGGACCGTGTTCGACCTCGACCACCGTCCGGCGCTGTGGGAGTCGCGCGCGGCCGCCCGCGCGGCGGCGCGCGAGGCGCTGCCGCACGCGAACGTGGCCGTCGGCAACCTGGACGAGGTGGAGAACGCCGTGGGCGTGCGCGAGCCGGAGGCGGCGGCGCAGGCTTTGCTCGACGCCGGGGTCGAGGTGGCGATCGTCAAGATGGGCCCGGACGGGGTCCTCGCCCGCACCGCCACCGAGACCGTCGTGGCCGAGCCGGTCGAGGTGAAGGTGGTCAACGGCATCGGGGCCGGGGACGCGTTCGGCGGCGCGGTCTGCCTCGGGCTGCTGCGCGGCTGGCCGCTGGAGCGCACCATCCGCTTCGCGGGCGCCGCCGGCGCGTTCGTGGCCGCCCGCCTGGCCTGCGCCGACGCCATGCCCACCACCGACGAGGTGCACGAGCTGCTGAACGAGGTGCCCACGTGAGCGACCTCACGCTGCCCAGGACCGCCCGCTACGAGTGGCTCACGCGGATCCGCGCGACCCGCCCCGAGGAGATCGCCGAGGCCGCCGCGCGCCGGCAGCGCCGCCGGATGCCGGGGCCGGACGAGCGGCTGCTGATCATCGCGGCCGACCATCCGGCCAGGGGCGCCCTGTCCGTACGCGACCGCCCGCTGGCCATGGGCAGCCGGCACGACCTGCTCGACCGCCTCCAGGCGGCGCTGGCCCGGCCCGGCGTGCACGGCATCCTCGCCTCCCCCGACGTCCTGGAGGACCTGCTGCTGCTGGGCGCGCTGGAGGGCAAGCTGGCCTTCGGCTCGATGAACCGGGGCGGGCTGCAGGGCTCGGTGTTCGAGCTGGACGACCGTTTCACCGGCTTCGACCCCGAAGCCATCGACACGATGCGCCTCGACGGCGGCAAGATGTTGTGCCGCATCGACCCCGGCGACCACGCGACGGCCGCCACCCTGGAGTCGTGCGCCCACGCGGTGACCGGGCTGGCCCGCAGGCGGCTGGTGGCCATGGTGGAGCCGTTCTGGGCGGCGCGCTCGGAGTCCGGCGTGCTGCGCAACGACCTGTCCCCCGACGCCGTGATCCGCTCGATCAGCGTCGCCCGGGCGCTCGGCGCCACCTCGGCCCACACCTGGCTGAAGATCCCCGTGGTGGCCGAGATGGAGCGGGTGATGGCCGCGACCACGCTGCCCACCCTGCTCCTCGGCGGCGACCCGCCCGACATCGGCACGGCCTACGCCGACTGGCACCGCGCGCTGGCCCTGCCCGGCGTGCTCGGCCTGGTCGTCGGCCGCGCCCTGCTCTACCCATCCGACGACGACGTGGCGACGGCGGTGGACGGCGCCGCCGCCCTGGTACGAGAGGCACACGCATGACCTACCTGCCCTATGGCAAGGCCGCCAGCGGCCCCTGGTCGGTGGAGATCACCCCCTCGCTGGCCGGCTGGACCTACTCCGGGCTGCGCGTGGCGGACCTGACCGGCACGCCGCTGTCGTTCGGCACCGGCGCGGAGGAGATGATCGTCCTTCCGCTGTCGGGGTCGTGCACGGTCGAGGTCGGCGGTGAGACGTTCGTGCTGGCCGGGCGCGGGTCGGTGTTCGAGGGGCCGAGCGACTTCGCGTATCTGCCGATCGGCGTCCAGGTCACGTTGAGCGGCGGCGGACGCATCGCGCTGCCGTCGGCCCGCGCGACCCGGTCGCTGCCGCCGCGCCACGTGCCCGCCGCCCGGGTGCCGGTGGAGATCAGGGGCGCGGGGCAGGCCAGCCGGCAGGTGAACAACTTCTGCGCCCCCGGCGTGTTCGACTGCGACAAGCTCATGGCCGTCGAGGTGCTGACCCCGGGCGGCAACTGGTCGTCCTACCCGCCGCACAAGCACGACACCCCCAACCCGGGCGAGGCCGTGCTGGAGGAGGTCTACTACTTCGAGGTCGCCGGCGACGGCCCCGGCTACCAGCGCGTCTACTCCTCCGAGCGGGGGCAGATCGACACGCTGGCCGAGGTCTCCTCCGGCGACGTCGTCCTGGTGCCCTACGGCTACCACGGGCCGTCCATGGCCGCCCCGGGCTACGACCTGTACTACCTCAACGTGCTGGCGGGGCCGGCGGAGGAGCGTTCGATGGCGTTCTGCGACGATCCCCGTCACGCCTGGATCCGCTCGTCCTGGTCGGGCCAGGACATCGACCCGAGACTGCCGTTCGGAGGGCACGCATGACCCGGTTGACCGTCGCGCAGGCCGTCGTGCGCTTCCTGGCCGCCCAGTGGAGCGAGCGGGACGGCGAGGAGCGCCGCTTCTTCGGCGGCTGCTTCGGCATCTTCGGCCACGGCAACGTCGCCGGGCTCGGCCAGGCGCTGGCCACCGCGGGCGACGACCTGCCCTACTACCTGGCCCGCAACGAGCAGGCCATGGTGCACACCGCCGCCGCCTACGCCCGGGCCGCCGACCGGCTGGCCACGCTGGCCTGCACGACGTCGATCGGCCCCGGCGCGACCAACATGATCACCGGCGCGGCCGGCGCGACGATCAACCGCCTGCCCGTGCTCCTGCTGCCCGGCGACGTCTTCTCCACCCGTGCCGCCAACCCGGTGCTCCAGGAGCTGGAGGACCCGCGTTCGTTCGACATCTCGGTCAACGACTGCTTCAAGCCGGTCTCGCGGTACTGGGACCGGCTCAACCGGCCGGAACAGCTCCCGTCCGCGCTGACGGCGGCCATGCGGGTGCTCACGGACCCGGTCGAGACCGGCGCGGTGACGCTGGCGCTGCCGCAGGACGTGCAGGCCGAGGCGTACGACTGGCCCGAGGAGCTGTTCGCCCGCCGGGTGTGGCACGTGCCGCGCCCGCGACCCGAACGCGCCGCGCTGGCCAGGGCGGCCGAGGTGATCAGGTCGGCGGCCCGCCCGCTGATCGTCTCGGGCGGCGGGACGATCTACAGCCGGGCCACCGCCGAGCTGGCCGCCTTCGCCGAGGCGCACGGCATCCCGGTCGCCGAGACCCAGGCCGGCAAGGGATCGTTGCCGCACGGCCATCCGCTGGCGGTGGGCGCGGTGGGCGCGACCGGCACCACCGCCGCCAACACGCTGGCCCGCGAGGCCGACGTGGTCATCGGGATCGGCACCCGCTACAGCGACTTCACCACGGCGTCGAGGTCGCTCTTCGCGGCGGAGGCCAGGTTCGTCAACGTCAACGTCGCCGCCTTCGACGCCGCCAAGCTGTCGGGGCTGCAACTGGTCGCCGACGCCCGCGAATGCCTGGCCGACCTGGTCGCGGCCGTCGCCGGCCGGCGCTCCGACGACGCCTGGACGGCCAGGGCCGCCGCGCTCTCCCGGGAGTGGGACGCGCAGGTGGACCGGGCGTACGCGCTCGACGGCTCCCCGCTGTCGCAGGCGGCGATCATCGGCGCCGTGAACGCGGCGGCGGGCCCGGACGGCGTCGTGGTGTGCGCGGCCGGTTCCATGCCGGGCGACCTGCACAAGCTGTGGCGGCCGAGCGGCCCCGGCGGTTACCACGTCGAGTACGGCAACTCCTGCATGGGCTACGAGATCGCGGGCGGCGTCGGCGTCAAGCTGGCCGTGCCGGAGCGCGAGGTGTTCGTCCTGGTGGGCGACGGGTCGTACCTGATGATGGCGCAGGAGCTGGTCACCGCGGTCGCCGAGGGCGTCAAGCTGGTCGTCGTCCTGGTGGACAACTCGGGCTTCGCCTCCATCGGGCGGCTGTCGGAGAGCGTGGGCGCGCGCCGCCTGGGCACGTCCTACCGCTCCCGTACGGGCGGGCCGCTGCCGGTCGACCTGGCCGCCAACGCCGCCAGCCTGGGCGCGGCCGTGCTGCGTCCGGAGTCATTGGCCGACCTGCGCAAGGCACTGGAGGAGGCCCGCTCGTCCAGCGAGACGACGGTCGTGCACGTGCGCACCGACCCCATGGCCGACGACGTCCCCTCCTCGCAGGCGTGGTGGGACGTGCCCGTGGCCGGGGTGGGCGCGCCGGCCGAGCGGGCGGCGTACGAGGAGGCCAAGCGGTCGCAGCGCGCGCACCTGAGTCCGCCGTCCTGACCAGGGTTGCCCTCGATCACCGCCGGGAAGGCCACTGACCAGGCACGATAGGGGGTTGGGCATGAGGCCGTGGCGGGCGCTCGGGTGGATCGCGATCATCGCGGTCGCCTTCTTCTGCCTCTATCACCTGCGCACGGTCGTCATGTCCGTGATCATCGGCGTCTTCCTCACGGCGCTGCTGCACCCGCCGGCCCGCTGGCTCACCTCCCGCGGGCTCGGGCCGGCGCTGGCCACCACGATCGTCTTCGTCGGCGGCCTGCTGCTGGCCGGCGCGCTGATCGCGCTGCTGGTGCCGCCCACGGTCGACAGCCTGAGCGAGATGCGCACCAGCCTGGGCAAGGCGCTCGGCGACCTGCACGGCCTGGCCGCCCGGTTCGGACTCGACGACCAGCGGCTCCTCGCCCAGGCCAGGGAGTACCTGTCCAAGCAGGGCAGGCAGATCACCAGCGGCGCCATCGCCGGGGTCAGGACGGCCGGCGAGATCGTCGTCGGCGCGGTGCTCGCGGTCATCCTGTCGGTGTACTTCGTGCACGGCGGCGAGCGGCTGTTCGCCTGGATCGTCGATCTGCTGCCCGAGGGGGCCAAGACGCGCTGCCGCGACACCGGCGTGCTGATCTTCGGGGTGATCGGGCGCTACATCCGCGGGGTGGCGATCGTCGGCGTGGTCGACGGCTTCTTCATCGGGCTCGCGCTGTGGATCCTCGGCGTGCCGATCGCGCTGCCGCTGGCCGTGCTGACGTTCGTGGGGGCGTTCCTGCCGGTGGTGGGGGCGTTCATGGCCGGGCTGCTGGCGGCCGTGGTGGCACTCGTGGCCAAGGGGTGGCTGGTGGCGCTGATCGTGGTCGCGGTGACGGTGGCGGTGCAGCAGCTCGAAGGGCACGTGCTGGCGCCGCAGGTCTACGGCAAGGCGCTCGACCTGCCGGGGGCGGTCATCCTGGTCGCGATCACAGTGGGCAGCGTGATCGCGGGCATCACCGGCGCGTTCCTGGCCGCGCCGGTGACCTCGGTGCTCGTAGCGCTGCTGCGGCGGCCGCGCCCGCACCTGATCACTCCCGGGCCGAGCTGACCTGTTCGAGCTGCTCGCGTGACCACTCCAACCGCCCCTCGCGCAGGTCGGCGATGACGGCGCGGAGCCAGCGGGCCTCGGCCGCCGTCACCTCGCGCAGGTATTCGCACTCCAGCATCGTGACCCGCGGCAGGTCCTCCTCGGCCAGGCTCGACTCCAGCTGGGCGAGCGTGCGCTCCACGGCCGCCGCCCGCCGCTCCAGCGCGTCGGACAGCCCGCCGGGGCCGAGCAGCATCGCGTTCGCCAGCGCCGCAGGGAACTGCGGGAACTCCTGTTTGGGACGGCTGAGCATGTCGTCCAGCCAGGTCAGCAGCCGCTCGCGGCCCTCGTCGGTGATCTCGTAGACCGTGCGCTCCGGGTACTGCTGGTCGCGCCCGGTCTCCCTGACCCTGATCAGCCCGGCCTCGTCCAGCCGGTCGATCGTGCGGTAGAGCCCTGCCCGCTGGCCCACGTTGACCACCAGGTCCTTGCCCCACTGCTTGAGCAACCGCTGGATGCCGTACGGGTGCAGGGGTTGGTGGTTCAGCAGGGTCAGCACGGTCAAAGCGAGCGGCGAGCCGCGGTCGAGCGCCATGGGCTCACCCTATCGTTCAGCGAAACTAGTTGACTTGATACTAGTTGCAATGCAACTATCAAGCCCATGACCACAGCAGACCGCCCAGAGGGCGTCATGACCGAGATCCCCGTGCTGATCGTCGGCGGCGGCTACGCCGGGCTCACCTCCGCCCTGTTCCTGTCCCACCACGGGGTGCCCTGCGTGCTCGTCGACCGCCACCCCGGCGTGTCGCTCCTGGGCCGGGCGCGCGGCATCACCCCGCGCACGATGGAGATCTACCGGCCGCTCGGCCTGGAGCAGGCCGTCAAGGAGGCCGGGCGGCCCTTCGACGAGGAAGCGGGCGTGGCCCGCTGCACGACGCTGGCCGGCGAGTGGCAGTGGATCTTCGAGGGCGGCTCCTCCCGGGCGCTGCCCGAGCTGACCGCGGGCGAGTACGGCCTGGCCGACCAGAGCACGGTCGAGCCGATCCTCGCCGAGGCCGCCCGCGCCCGGGGCGCCGACCTGCGCTTCGACACCACGTGCAGGTCGATCGAGCCCGACGCGGACGGCGTCACGGTGGTGACCGAGGACACCCGCACCGGCGAGCGCCGGACCCTGCGCGCCCGCTACCTGATCGCCGCCGACGGCTACCGCGGCACGATCAGGGAGCGGCTGGGCATCGCCCGCGAAGGGCTCGGCGTCCTGCGCGCCTACCAGTCCTTCGTCTTCAGGGCCGACCTGTCCGAGCTGGTCACCAAGCGGGCGCTGTTCTGGATCCTCGGCGCGCCCGGCGGGACGGCCTCGGGCGCGATGGTCTCCCACGCGCTGCCGGACCATTGGGGCATGGCCCTGGCGTACGACCCCGCCGCCGAGTCGCCGGACGACTTCACCGACGAGCGGCTGGTCGCCTCGGCCAAGGAGCTGATCGGCCGCGACCTGCCCGTGGAGATCGTCAGCAGGGCGGCGTGGGAGGAGGCGGTGGGCGTCGCCACGCGCTACCGCGAGGGACGGGTCTTCCTGGTCGGCGACGCGGCGCACGTCTGGCCGCCGGCCGGCGGGCTGGGCGCCAACTCGGCCGTCCAGGACACGCACAACCTGGCCTGGAAGCTGGCCGCCGTGCTCGCCGGCCGGGCCTGCGACGCGCTGCTCGACACCTACGAGGCCGAGCGCCGCCCGGTCGCCCTGGAGCTGGCCGACCTGACCGTACGCAGCCAGGCGGCCAGGTTCGGCCCCAACCCCGAGGACGACCCGCTGGACCACGTCGTGGCGATCCTGGGGCAGCGCTACCGCTCGTCGGCCATGGTCGGCGCGACCCACGAGACGGTGTTCGGCGACTCGGTGGCCCAGGGCGCCCGTCCCGGCACCCGCGCCCCGCACCTCTGGCTCGACCGGGACGGCGTGCGCATCGGCGTCCACGACCTGTTCCACGACACGTTCGTCCTGCTGTGCGGCCCCGGCGGCGCGGACTGGGCGCGGGCCGCCGGGCCCGGCGTGCGGGTGCACCAGGTGGGCGGTGACGTGCTCGACGTCGAGGACGCCTGGGCCGAACGCTACGGCGACGCCACCGCCGTCCTGGTCCGCCCGGACGGCTACGTGGCCTGGCGGTCCGAAGGACCGGCCGTCGAGGGCGAGATCGGCCGGGCGCTCGACCAGGTGCTCGGAAGGGTCATCATGTGACCTATGCGATGGATCACGTTCGACTGTTTCGGCACCCTCGTCGACTGGCGGCACGGCATCGGCACCAGCCTTGAGCTGATCGCCCCCGGCAGGGGGGACGAGCTGCTGGCGGCGTACCTGCGGCACGAGAGCGCGGTCGAGGCCGAGACGCCACGGGCCCGCTACCGGGACGTCATGGCCGAGGCGCTGCGCCGCGCCTGCGCCGACGCCGGAGTCCCGCTGAACGACGACGACGCCTCGCTGCTGGCCGCCACGCTGCCCTACTGGCCGGTGTACGGCGAGGTCGGGGCGGAGCTGTCGGCCCTGCGCGCGGCGGGCCGGCGGCTGGCGCTGCTGACCAACTGCGACCGCGACCTGATCGCCCAGACGCTGCGGCGGCTGCCCGTGCCGTTCGACGCGGTGGTGACCGCCGAGGACGCCGGGGCCTACAAGCCGGACGAGGCGCACTTCGAGCACTTCAGAAGGGCGTACGAGCCGGCCGAGTGGGTGCACGTGGCGCAGAGCCACTTCCACGACATGATCCCGGCCGAGCGGCTGGGCGTGCGCCGGGTGTGGATCAACCGGCACGGCGAGCGGCCCGCCGGGCCCGAGGTCGTCCGGGTGGTCCTGCCCGACCTCCGCGGCCTGCTCGCGGCCGTCGAACGGGCGTAGCGGAGCTCGGGCCGGCTGGTCGGCCTAGCGGGGTTTCTCCAGGATCTCGGCGACGCCTTCGAGGAAGGAGTCGACGTCGGCGATCAGGTAGCCGGCGCGCAGGAGCACGGTCGAGAACCGGGCCTGGCGCACCTCCTCCGCGGTCACCGCGAACTCGGTCGTGCCGCGCAGGGTGGCCACGATGCGGTCGAGGAAGGCGTCGACCTCGTCCTCGTTGTAGCCGGTGCCCATGCGGCCGGGGCGGAAGGCCACGCGTTCGACCCGGGCCGCCTGGGTCTCGAACCACTCCTCGCGCAGCAGCTCCCCGGTGGGCTCGGCCATGGCGAGCCGTACCGGGCGCCTGGCCTGGGTCTCCAGGGCCACGACGAACGCCTCCAGCGCGAAGTCCACCGCGGTCTCGTGGTAGCCGCCGCGCTTGGCGCGGAAGGTCGCGGTGCGGACCTCGTCGGCGGTGACGGGCTCGACCGTGTGCGGGCCCCTGCCCAAAGTCGACTCGATGCGCGCGATCAGGGCGTCGACTTCCACGGGGTCATAGCCTGAACGCATACCCATGACGCGTGGAAAGCGGTTCAAGCCCACTCCTCCTGAGATGTGCCGGGGGTTTCTCCATTGTGAGGCCCTTTATCACGGCCCTGCGCCCTGACATATACCGTTACAGCACCATGCGACTGTTACAGGTCTCTTTTCGCTACCGAAGACGTCAGCCCTTCATCCTCGAAGAGGCCGACGCGCAGCTCGCGCCGGGCGACGCGATCGAGCTGACCGGGGTCAACGGGGCGGGGAAGTCCACGCTGCTGCGGCTCCTCGCGGGGCTCGCGCGGCCGACGCGGGGCCACGTCACCGACCGTCCCGGCGTCGTGGGCTTCGCCCCCGACCGCTTCCCGACGGCCCAGCCGTTCACGGTGACCTCCTACCTGACGCACATGGCGTCCGTACGCGGCGGCGCCCGGTGGCGGCCCTGGGCCGAACGCCTGAACATGGGCCACCTCCTCGGCCTGCCGCTCGGCGAGCTGTCCAAGGGCAGCGCGCACAAGGTCGGCCTGGTCCAGGCCCTGATGGCCGACCCCGGCCTGCTGATCCTGGACGAGCCCTTCGCCGGCCTGGACGCCGACGCCCGCGAGACGCTGCCCGCCATCGTCACCGAGGTCACCGGGCGCGGGGGCATCGTCGTCGCCAGCGACCACCAGGGCGGCCTGCGCGGCCTTCCCGGGCTGCGCTCGTGGTCGATCGTGGACGGCCGCCTCAAGGAGGCCGCCCCCGCGGCCCCTGTGCCCCCTGCTCCGCAACGCCCGCTGACCACCGTGTCGGTCACCCTGCCCGCCGACGAGCTCCCGCTCTTCCTGGCCAGGATGCGCGACCAGGGCTACCGGATCTCCGACCTCGACCACACCCATCCCGACCCGCCCGAGGAGTCCGGTTGATCGCCCTGGCCGTCGTCCGCCTGACCGAGGAGCGCCGGTGATCGCTCTGGCCGTCTTCCGGCTGGCCGCCTACGTGCGGTCGCACCGCGTCCACCAGGCGCTCCTGCTCACCCTCGCCATGCTCGCGATCGTCTACGGCAGCCGCGCGCCCAGGGGCACGGAGGCCGCCGTGCTGGCCGACGGCGCCGTGCTGATCATCCCCATCCTGGCCTGGGCCACGCGGAGCCTGCTGGACACCGAGCCCGACCGGCAGCGCGAGCTGTCGGCGGTCACCGCGGGCGGGCGCGGCAAGGAGGTGGCCGCGGGGCTGGTGGCGAGCCTGGTCGCCGGCGCCGTGCTGGCCGGCGTCGGCCTCGCGTGGGCCGTCCTGCTCGGCCTGAGCGAGCGCCCCGGCCGGGACGTGCTCGGCGCGGCCCTCGTCCTGCACGCCCTGGCGGTGCTCGCCGGGACGGCGCTCGGCGCGCTCACCAGCCGGGCCGTGCTGCGCTCCCCCGCGGTCTCGATCATGTCGCTGGTGCTCGGCTACCTGGTGATGCTGCTGCTCAGCGCGTCCCCCGCGTACTGGCTGACGGTTCCGCTGGTGGTCTGGATGCGTACGGCGGGCGCCGACGAGCTGCTGGACCAGCTGCCCCAACTGTCCGCGATCTCCCTGGCGTGGTGCCTGGCGGGACTCGCCCTGTATGCCTGGAGGCGCCGTAGGGTAGGTTAGTAAGCGTTCACTCACTCCTGAGGAGGCAACGGTGAAGGTGATCTGCCTGGGTGACAGCATCACCCGCGGACAAGTGAGCGTCGACTATGTGGCCATGCTGCGCGACCGGCTGCCCGGCGAGACTGTGATCAACGCGGGTGTCAACTACGAGCCGTCGTCCGAGCTGCTCAAGCGTCTCGACGACGTCGCACTGCAGGATCCGGACGTGGTCACCGTGCTCATCGGCACCAATGACGCCAACGCCACTTTGAGCGAGAAGCGGGCCAGGGCCCTGCGCAAGCGCTGGAAGCTCACGCAGACTCCCACAGCCGCCGCGTACGCCGCCAACCTGACGGCCATCGCCGCCCGCCTGCAGAACGAGACCATGGCCCGCGTGGCGCTGCTGTCCCCGCCGGTCATCGGCGAGGACCTGGACTCGGTCCCGGTGCGCCGCACCCAGGAGTTCGCCGAGATCGTCAGGACGGTCGCCGCCGAGCAGGGCGTGACCTATCTGCCGCTCAACGAGCGCATGACCGCCGACCTGGAAGGCACCTCGCCCCGCACCCACTACCGTCCGGAGAGCAACCAGGCGCAGACCGCCGCCATGCAGCACTTCCTGCTCGGCCGCAGCCTGGACGCCATCTCCAGCAGCCGCGGCCTGCGGCTCACCACCGACACCGTGCACCTCAACAGCCGGGGCGCCGCCATGATCGCCGACCTGGTCGAGACCTTCGCCGCCCGCTCGACCGCCACGAGGTAGGCGAGCGGCGACCGCCGCCTTGCTAGGGGCGATCGCCGCCTTGCTAGGGGCGGTCGCCGGTTACTCGGCCGCGGCGAGCTGGCCGCAGGCGCCGTCGATCTCGCGGCCCCGGGTGTCGCGCACGGTCACCGGCACCCCGTGGAACTCCAGCCGGCGCACGAACGCCCGCTCGTCCTCCGGCCGGGAGGCCGTCCACTTGGAGCCGGGCGTGGGGTTGAGCGGGATCAGGTTGACGTGCACGAGCTTGTTCCTGACCAGCTTGCCGAGCAGGTCGGCCCGCCACTCCTGGTCGTTGACGTCCTTGATCAGGGCGTACTCGATGGAGATGCGGCGCTTGGTCTTCGCCGCGTACGACCAGGCCGCGTCGAGGACCTCGGCCACCTTCCAGCGCGTGTTGATCGGGACGAGCGTGTCGCGCAGCTCGTCGTCGGGCGCGTGCAGGGACAGCGCGAGCGTGACCGGCAGCCCCTCCTCGGCGAGCTTGCCGATGGCGGGCACCAGCCCCACGGTCGAGACCGTGACCCCGCGCGCGGAGATGCCGAGACCGTGCGGCGCGGGGTCGACGATGCGGCGCACGGCGCCGATCACCTGCTTGTAGTTGGCCAGCGGCTCGCCCATGCCCATGAAGACGATGTTGCTCACCCGGCCCGGACCGCCCGGCACCTCGCCCGCCGCCAGCGCGCGGGCGCCGGAGACCACCTGCTCGACGATCTCGGCGGTGGACATGTTCCGGGTCAGGCCCGCCTGGCCGGTGGCGCAGAACGGGCAGTTCATGCCACAACCGGCCTGCGACGACACGCACATCGTGACCCGCTCGGGATAGCGCATGAGCACCGACTCGACCAGCGCGCCGTCGAACAGCCGCCACAGGGTCTTGCGGGTCGTGCCGCCGTCGGTGGTCAGCTCCTTGACCGGCGTGAGCAGCGTCGGCAGCAGCGCCGACAGCTTGTCGCGGGCCGCAGCGGACAGATCGGTCATCTCGGCGACGTCGGCGGTGTGGCGCTCGAAGTAGTGGCGCGAGAGCTGGTCGGCGCGGAACGCCTTCTCCCCCAGCTCGGTGACCGCGGCCCGGCGCTCGGCCATGGACAGGTCCGCCAGGTGCCGCGCGGGCTTGGCCCGTCGGGGTGCGACGAAGGTGAGCTGGCCTGGCTGCTGGGACACGTTCCTGCCTTTGCTTGGGGGGACTTCCGGGATTCTGCTTGGGCTTTCGGGATTCTGGTCGGGCTTCCGGGATTTCTCACCGGCCAGGTTAGTGAACGCCGGCCGCGGAGGAGGCATTCCTGATCACGGTACGGCTCGCGTCAGGGTCACCGCCCGATCTACAGTCATCTCGTATGGCGATTTTCCGGTCGGCATCTGGCGAGGGTGGGAACGAGGTCGTCCTCGCCGCCGGTAACCCCTACGGCAGCCGCACGCTCGTGGTCGAGCGGGACGAGGACTCCTCGGTAGCTTACCTGTGCTCGCCCGAGGGCGCCGTCCACGGAGCGGTCTGGCTGGCCAACCACCGGCCGGCCCCGTCCGTGGTCGACCTGGCCCGGATCAACTCCGGTCTGCCCCCGCTGATGCCCAGGGGCAACACGACGCACCCCGAGGGGCGCAGGCCGCTCGGCCAGCTGTCCGCCCTGTGGTTCGAGGAGGGCGACGGCGTCGCGCTCTACGAGGACGACGACCTGCTCGCGGTCATCCCCGGCTGGGCCGACATGAGCAGGGGCATGCCCGGCTACGCCCGTGACGCCGTGGGCGAGTCGCCGTTCGCGTGGGCGCTGTCAGAGGCGCTGGAGGGGCTGCGGCCGCGCATCTCCAACGCCACGTCCTACTGGCGCTGGCGGCACGGCGAGGGGTCGTGGCCGTCGTTCCAGCAGTTCGTCATGGGCCATCTCGACCGGGTGCTCGGCCCGGCCGGCCGCTACTGGGACGCCAGCGGCGAGCGCCTGCCGACCGTCGGCATCACCGAACGCCCCCCGTACGAGGGCCGCGAGCCGACCGTGCTGTCCACGGTGGGGATGAGCTGCCAGCGCATGCCGACCGTCGAGCAGTGGATCGACCGCCCCGACGCCTACGCCCGGATCGAGCTGGCCGTGGCCACCCACGACGACCCCCGGGACGCGGCGCTGCTGCTGGTGTGGCTGGCCCAGTATCCATGGCACTCGGTGACCTGGCTCGGCCACGGGCACACGGCCAAGTGGTACCACGAGCCCTCGACGTTCCCGCTGGGGTCGCAGTACTCGGGGGTCCTCATGCGGGCCGACCCGCCCGACATGCCGGACATGTCGGGGTTCGCGTTCGGCGGGGAGGCCGTTCGATGGTTGTGGCTCACGCCCGTCACGACGGAGGCGTTAGAGGAACAGCGTCAGTAGCAGCCAGACCGGCACCAGCGTGGTCACCAGCGAGTCGAGGCGGTCCATCAGGCCGCCGTGCCCCGGCAGGATCGTGCCGAGGTCCTTGATGCCGAGGTCCCGCTTGATCATCGACTCGATGAGGTCGCCCACGGTCGCCAGCAGCGCCGCCAGCGCCCCGATCAGCGCGCCCAGCCAGAGCGGGCCGTCCAGCAGCCAGGTCACCAGCCAGCCGCCGACCAGCGTGCAGGCGATCACCGACCCGGCGAAACCCTCCCAGGTCTTCTTCGGGCTGATGACCGTCATCTTGTGCCTGCCGAACAGCACACCCGCGACGTATCCGCCGATGTCGCTGGCCACGGTCACCGCGATGAAGATCAGCACCCGGTCGCGGCCGTCGGGCGGCGCCAGCAGCAACGCCGCGAACGCCGCCAGCATCGCCGGGTAGAACAACGTGAACACCGACGCCGTGCCGTCGCGCACGTAGCCGTCGGTGCCGTCGCTGAACATCCGCCAGACCAGCAGCACGAACGCGAACACCGCGAACGCCCCAAGCAGCCAGAACGGCCCGCCCCAGTACGCCCCGGCCTGCATCGCCACCAGCCCCGCGAGCACGGGGACGGCCGGCACCTTGATCCCGCGCGTGGCGAACGCCTTGGTCAGCTCCAGCACGCCCACGCCGACGCACACCACGATCACCAGGAGGAAGAGCTCCTTGATCGTGTAGAGGGTACCGAGGACCAGCGCACCCAGCCCCACACCCACCGCGATCGCGGCCGGCAGGTTCCTTCCGGTACGGCTGCCGCCGTCCGGGCCGGTGCCGGCCGTACGTTCTTCCACAGACACTCTCCATAGCCACGGCCCCCGCCTTCCGGCGAGGGCCGCGAGGCGTGCCGCTCAGACTTCGAGCAGCTCGGCTTCCTTGTGCTTGAGCAGCTCGTCGATCTTGGCGACGTGCTTCTGGGTGAGGTCGTCGAGTTCCTTCTCCGCGCGACGGACCTCGTCCTCGCCCGCCTCGCCGTCCTTGATCATCTTGTCGAGGGCCTCCTTGGCCGTACGACGGATGTTCCGGATCGACACCTTGGCGTGCTCGCCCTTGTTCTTGGCGACCTTGATGTACTCCTTGCGGCGCTCCTCGGACAGCTCCGGGAACGTCACGCGGATCACGTCGCCGGTGTTGGTCGGGTTGACGCCGAGGTCGGAGTCGCGGATGGCCTTCTCGATCGCGCCCATCGCGCTCTTGTCGAAGGGCTGAATGATGACCATGCGCGCCTCGGGCAGGTGGAACGAGGCCAACTGCTGCACCGGTGTCGGAGTGCCGTAGTACTCCGCATTGATCTTGTTGAACATCGCGGGGGTGACCCGGCCGGTCCGGATGGTCGCGAAGTCTTCCTTCGCGACCGAGACGGCCTTGTCCATCTTTTCCTCGGCTTCGAGGAGGGTTTCGTCGATCACAGCGGCTCCCTGTCTACTAGCTGGCGGTGTCGGGCTAGCTCCCTCATTTGCCTGCGGGACTCACCAGCGTGCCGATTTTCTCACCGCGTACCGCTCGCAGGATGTTGCCCTCGCCCATCAGGTCGAAGACCACGATCGGCAGATCGTTGTCCTTGCACAGGCTGATCGCGGTCGCGTCCATGACCGCGAGGTCGCGCAGCAGCACCTCGCCGTAGTCAAGATGGTCGAACCGGACCGCGTCGGGGTTCTTGCGCGGGTCGGAGTCGTAGATCCCGTCGACCTGCGTACCCTTGAGCAGCGCCTCGGCGCCGATCTCCAGGGCCCGCTGCGACGCCGCGGTGTCGGTGGAGAAGTACGGCGAGCCGAGACCCGCCCCGAAGATGACCACGCGGCCCTTCTCCAGGTGCCTGATCGCGCGGCGCGGCAGGAAGGGCTCGGCGACCTGCTGCATGGTGATGGCGGTCTGGACGCGGGTCTCGACGCCCCGCCTCTCCAGGAAGTCCTGGAGCGCCAGACAGTTGATCACCGTGCCGAGCATGCCCATGTAGTCGGCCCTGGCACGGTCGATGCCGCCCTGGGACAGAGTGGCGCCGCGGAACATGTTCCCCCCGCCGACCACGACCGCGACCTGCACGCCCTCGCGCACGGCCTCGGTGATCGAGTCGGCCAGGTGGTCGACGACGCCCGGGTCGATGCCCAGTGGGTCGTCTCCGGCGAACGCCTCGCCTGACAGCTTCAACATCACCCGCTTCCACCTCAGTGGACCCTGCGGGCTGGGTGATGAGGAAGCCGCCGTCCGTGTGGATTCGTGGGCTGACTCCCGGTGGTCCTGCACGGCGGCGGCCTCCTTCATTGGGTGGAACTCTGGGCAGGCAGTTCGCTCAAGCCTAAGCCTGGCCGACCTTGAATCGGACGAAGGCGAGCACCTCGACGCCGTTCTCCTCGGCGTACTTGCCCACGCTCTTCTTGTTGTCCTTCACGAAGGCCTGCTGGACCAGGGTGAAGTCCTTGTACCAGCCGTTGACGCGACCCTCGACGATCTTGCCGATGGCGGCCTCGGGCTTGCCCTCCTCGCGGGTCATCTCCTCGAAGAGCTTGCGCTCCTTCTCGACGACCTCGGCGGGGACGGACTCGGCCTTGAGGTACTGCGGGGCCATCGCCGCGGCGTGCTGGGCGATGTCCTTGGCGACCTCGGCGTTCGGCTTGTCGAGCTGCACGAGCACACCGACCGCCGGCGGCAGCGCCGGGTCCGTCTTGTGCATGTACGCACCGATGTAGCCGCCCTCGAGCACGGCGAAGCGGCGGATCTCGATCTTCTCACCGAGCGCGGCGTTGGCCTCGTCCAGGTGCTCCTTGACGGTCTTGCCGCCGAAGGAGGAGTCGAGCAGCGTCGCCACGTCGGCGGGCTTGCTCGCCAGGATGTGCGCGACCACACCGGCGGCCAGCTCCTGGAAGCGCTCGCCCTTGGCCACGAAGTCGGTCTCGCAGTTGAGCTCGAGAAGAGCGGCGGAGGAGTCGCTGTCCTGCTGGAGCGCGACGAGGCCGTTGGAGGCCGTACGGGCCTCGCGCTTGCCCACGTCCTTGGCGCCCTTGAGGCGCAGGAGCTCGATGGCGCGGTCGAAGTCGCCGTCGGACTCCTCGAGCGCCTTCTTGCAGTCCATCATGCCGGCAGCGGTGATCTCGCGAAGCCGCTTGACGTCGGCCATGTTCACGGAAGCCATTGCTCTTATTCCTTGTGGGATTTCGTCGTCGTCGTGGATCGGAGTGGACGCCCTGGGCGCCCGCCCCTGGTCGGTACGGCAAGCGCGTGCCGTACCGGGGCCTTGTCGTGCGCGGGTCGTGCGCGGGTCGTGCGTTCTGCCTCGGTCTTGCGCGGTCTCAAGCGGTGGTGCCGGGTCGTGTCGGGCTGTGCTCGGACGGTGGTGCCAGGTCGTGCTCGGACAGTCGTGCCCGGGACCGGTTCGAAGGACGCCCTTGCGCCGGGCTCCCTCCCGACCAGCCGGACTCCCGTCCGACCGACCCGGCCCTCACCCAACCGGCTGAACTCCGACCCGCCGAACCTCCGCCCGACCGGCCCGGACTTCCACCCGACCGGGTTGAACTTCCGTCCCACCCGCCAGACTTCCATCCGACCCGTCGAACTCCCGTCCGACCGGCTGGGCTTCTGCCCGGCCCTTGGCTTTCGCCTGACTGGCCCGGCTTTCACCTGGCCCGTCCGGCTTCCACCGTGACCTTCGCTCGTACCTGGGCTTGGTCTGGGCTCGGGCTTCGTCCGGCCTGGGCGCAGACTCCGCTCGGGCCCGAGCTTGCGCCCAGGTCTCCGCTCAGCAGGACGGGCTCCGCCGGTGGAGCTCCGCTCCGCCTCGCTCGGCATACTGCCCAGCCAGGCTCGGCTTATCGCTCCGGCCCGATGGTCATCCACCTCGGCTCACCGCCTCGGTTTCCGATGCCCCGGCCTCGGCTTACCGCCTTGGCCCGACTGCCGACCTGCCTTGGCTTACCACCTTGGCCCGATGGTCACCCTGCCTTGGCTTATCGCCTCCGCGGGGTGCCGTCCTGCCCGGCTTGCCGTCCCGGCTCGGCCGTTTGCCCAGTCGAGACGCGTACCTTGCCCTATCAAGCCTCAGCCCGCGCAGGACCTCGGCCTTTCACAACCTCGGCCCGCGCAGGACCTGGTTTCCGCTCACCCTCGATCGGCCAGATGCCCGCCCCGCACCGCGGTCGATGACGACCTGCGGCGCGGAGCCGGCGCCTGCACCGTGCCCGGCCTCACGCCCGGGCCCGGCGGCCGTGTCTCAGGCCTGCGGCTCGGACTCGGGGGTCGCGTCGGCAGCCGGAGCGGCCTCGGCGGCGGGCGCCTCCTCGGCCGGAGCCTCGGCAGCGGGGGCCTCCTCAGCCGGAGCCTCGGCAGCAGGGGCCTCCTCGGCGGCGGCCTCGGGAGCGGCCTCGGCGGCCTGGCCCTGGCCCTGCTCGATGAGCTCGCGCTCCCACTCGGCCAGCGGCTCGGCGGCGGCCGGCTTCTCGTCACCGCGGGCGGCGCCGGAGCGAGCCATCAGACCGGCGGCGACACCGTCGGCGACGACCCTGGTGAGCAGGCCGACGGCGCGGATGGCGTCGTCGTTGCCCGGGATCGGGTAGTCGACCTCGTCGGGGTCGCAGTTGGTGTCGAGGATCGCGACGACCGGGATGCCAAGCTTCTTGGCCTCGCTGATCGCGATGTGCTCCTTCTTCGTGTCCACGACCCACACCGCGCTGGGCACGCGGCCCATGTCACGGATGCCGCCGAGCGTGCGCTCGAGCTTGTCCTTCTCGCGACGGCGCATGAGGAGCTCCTTCTTGGTGAGCCCCGAGCCGGCGACGTTGTCGAAGTCGAGCTCCTCGAGCTCCTTCAGACGCTGAAGCCTCTTGTGCACGGTGGAGAAGTTGGTGAGCATGCCGCCCAGCCAGCGCTGGTTCACGTACGGCATGCCGACCCGCGCGGCCTGCTCGGAGATGGCCTCCTGAGCCTGCTTCTTGGTGCCGATGAACAGGATCGTGCCGCCGTGGGCGACGGTCTCCTTGACGAAGTCGTAGGCACGGTCGATGTACGACAGCGACTTCTGCAGGTCGATGATGTAGATGCCGTTGCGCTCGGTGAAGATGAAGCGCTTCATCTTCGGGTTCCACCGACGGGTCTGGTGGCCGAAGTGAACGCCGCTCTCGAGCAGCTGTCGCATGGTGACGACGGGGGCCATGTGATGGTCCTCCAGGTCTGGGCGCCCTGCGGATGGGCGCAGTTCTCGGTTGTGCCGCGGCAGCGCGTTGTCTACCGCCCTGATGCCCCAAAACCGCTCCAGCCGGGCCGAAGCCCGGACCGAGGGTGCGGTCCGCAACGGGGCATGCGAAGTCGGCCTGTTGCCACAGGCCATCGAAAAGTCTACCTCCCACACCGCCCCAGGCTGACCGTCGGAGGTCAAACCGACATACCGGGTACGGCTCACCCCACATCGTGGTCCTCCGTGGGCAACCCGGGCGACGTCCTGGGTGCGATCGGGAAGAGGTTGATCTGCGCCTCCGCGATCCTGGCCCCGCTCGGCGCGTCCTCCTGGCTGCGCTGGTGAGCGATGTACGGCTCCAGAAGCTTCTCGATCTCCGCGCTCAGCCGTCCCAGTTCGCTCGCGTCGACCCTGATCCGGGTACGGCTGAAGCGCGTCGCGTCGCGCCATTCGTCCGTGTCGTGCTCGATCCCGGCCAGGGCCCGGTCGGCCTCGTCGCCGGCCTCCTTGCGGAACGCCTTGATCAACAGGGTCTTGGCGTCACGGACCTCCGGCTGGTCGTCCGGAAGCACTCCCACGCTGAACGGCTTGTGCGTCGATCTCCACAGCCGTTCGCGTCCGTCCCCTCTGGGCGGGGCGTCCTCGACGAACCCGTACTTGGCCAGCATGCGCAGGTGATAGCTGGCTGCGCTGGGCGTGATCCCCGCGATCTCCGCCACCTCGGTGGCGGTCGCACTGTCCTCCACGCCGAGCCGGTTGAGGATCAACAGCCTCGCCGGGTGAGCCAGCGCCCGCATCATCTTGGGATCGCTGAGCCCCTCCATGTCCTGCGTCATGTGCCAAAGGTACCCGGCGGGAGATATGAAGCATTCCCTTTACAACTCTGAAGGGATCCCTTCATACTTATGAAGTCTTCCTTTCACATCTCCCGCCCTCACCCACGCTCCTCCCAACCGGCACCTCTTCAAGCCCCACCCGGCCCGAACTCGCCACCGGAGACCCCCAGCATGGACACGACGCCCCCACTCCCCCTTCGCAAACAGCGCGACTACCGCCTGTTGTGGAGCGCCCGCACGATCTCGATCACCGGCTCGGAGGTCTCCAAGCTGGCCGTCCCCCTGACCGCCATCACACTGCTGACCGCCTCACCCACCGAGATGGGGCTGCTGACCGCCGCCGCCCCGCTGCCCGCCCTGCTGTTCGGCCTCCAGTCGGGCGCCATCGCCGACCGCCTCGCCCGGCACCGCCCGCTGATGATCGCCTGCGAACTCGTCTCCTGCGCCGCCGCCGCGACCGTCCCGCTGGCCTGGCTGCTCGGTGTCCTCACCGTGCCCTGGCTGGTCATCGTGGCCCTGGTCATCGGTACGGCCGGCGTCATCTTCAAATCCGCCAACTTCCCCTACATAGCCGCGGTCGTGGACCCGTCGCAGCGCACCGAGGCCATGGCCGGCTTCCAGGCCTCGTACTCGGTGGCCTCCGTGAGCGGCCCCGGCCTGGCCGGCATCCTGGTCCAGACACTCACCGCGCCGTTCGCCGTACTGGCTGAGGCGCTGTCCTTCCTCGCCTCCGCCCTCCTGCTCCGCTCGATCCGCACCCCGGAGAACAACGAGCCCACCCGCTCGTCCAGCATGTGGCGCGACATCGTCGAGGGCCTGCGAACCAGCCTCACCCACCCCACACTCAGAGCCGTCCTGGGCGCCGGCGTGACGATCAACTTCTTCGCCATGGCGTACATCGCCGTCTACATGCTCTACATGGTCAACACGCTCGACATCCCCAAGGGAATGATCGGCTTCCTCACGGCACTGAGCGGCGTGGGCGGCCTTCTGGGCGCCTGGCTCACCTCCCGCCTGTCCAAGCGCTACGGCGAGAACCGCATCCTGCTCGTCGCGGTCCTGTTCTTCCCGCTGGACATCCTCGCCGTCGGCCTCCTGACCGGCCCCCTCTGGGTGAAGCTCACGGTCCTCGGCCTGACGGGCGTCCTGACCGGCGTCATCGTGGTCGCCTTCTCCACCTGCATGGGCGTGATCACCCTCCGCGACACCCCCACCGCCCTCCGCGGCCGCGTGAACGCCACCATGACCTTCGCCGTACAGGGCGTCCTGGCCGTCGGCGGCCTGACCGGCGGCGTACTGGCCGAGTTCATGGGCCTTCGCCCGGTCATCCTCATCAGCGCGGCGGGCATCGCCCTGAGCAGCCTCTGGATCTGGCTCTCTCCCCTACGCCCCAACCGCCCTCAGGCCACCCACATCCCGCCTCCGCCCCCGCAGAACCCCCTCCCCCAGGCACTGACCCACCTGATCGAATCCAAGCGCCACTCAGTCATCTAGCCACCTCACCCCACACTCCCCCCATACGGACCACAGACGTCCCGCTTCCGCCGCCCCCACGCCGCCCACCAGCACGTACGCCCACAGCGTCTGCACCGGCTACGGCATGCAGCTAGACCCCCTCACGGCCTACGACTCCCCCGGCCTCTCGTGGACGCCTCCACCTCGGCGTCGGCGGGTCACCGTCACCGGGGCGGCCCGTCCCCCGGCCAGACAAAGATCGACCTATCCTGCTTCGTCAACGTTCTGAAGCCACCCGTGAGCACCCATCGCTGGAAGCGGCCGTTGACGGTCGACCAGGAGCCGCAGCACTCGGCCATATCGCGGCAGATCACGCCGTTCAGCTGCCTGCACGGTCAGACGACCGAGCTCCGTGACCTGAAGCTGGAACAGGCCTAATACGGCAGGTAGTAGCTGAGCAGATCCGCGGTGAGCGGCGGGAAGAGCGCCTGGAACAGCTCTTCCTCCCCGGTGTAGACGTCGGGCCGGATCCGGGTCAGCCCCTCTATCCCGTGCGGGCCGAACAACAAGGCTGGCAGGTGGTCGGGTGCCACTCCGATGCCCTTCACGGATCCGGGTCTCTGCATCGGGCCGCCGGTGACGACCTCGCCGAGGCCATCGGCGCCGACGGGGATCCGGTAATGGGCGCCGAAGGTGGAGATGACGATGTCATCGCCGGTGTGGTCCGTCCCCTCTGCGGTGAGGCGCTGCCAGAGCAGCGGCCGCAGGCGGTCGAGCAGCACCGCGACGTCCGGAATGCGCACGTAGTACTGCTCCGCCCGCTTCCGCGGTTCGTGTTCGAGGTACTCCTGCCAGGCGGCGGCAGTCACGGATCCGGCCCGATGGACGACCTTCAGCTCGCTCCCGGGGAACTGAGCGACGACGGCACGCAGCAGGTCGCGGGCCGCGGTCTCGTTGGCGGCGGCGGCCTCGGCCAGCAGCACTTCGTCGTCGTCGGGGGGCGTGGTGCGTCCGGTGGCGACGACGGTGCCGGCGTGCTCCAGGACCCAGGAGGTGCTCGCCTGGTGGTCCAGCAGCCATCGCCAGCATGCGGCCGAGTGCGGCATGGCCACGTCGAACCTGTCCTGAGCCATGTCCTGCAGAGCTGCCATGGCGGGGATGTCGGCGGGCCGGGCGGCGCGGAGTGCGGGTGTGCCCTCACCGGCCGGCGACGTGTGCACGGTCAGCGCCGACGGTATGTCGATGGCGTACTCGTAGCCGAACAGCCGGTAGAAGTACGGGATCCCGATCATCACCTGAACGACGTGACCGCGGGCGGCGGAGCGCTCGTGCGCCCATCGCATGAGCGCTCGTACGAGTCCGCGTCCTTCGTACTCGCGGTCGGTGGCGACCAGTTCGACCTGGCCGGCGGGTAGGCGGATGCCGCCGATGCGCACTTCCTCGTCAAGGAGCGTCGCGGTGGACACGACCCGGTCTCCGTCCACGACCACGGCACAGGCGGGCCAGCCGGCGTCGGCGTCTGAGACGACCAGCCGGTGGTCGAGGGCGTCGGCCGAGTCGCCACGTTCGGTGAGAAGCTCGCTGATCTGATCGAGGTCCGGAGGCCGTGCCCGCCGCAGGACGAGGCCGTCGGCCAGCGGGACGGGTGCAAGGGAAGCTGCGGTCGGGCTCACGGTGGGACTCTTGCATCGCCCGGATGACCTCGTCCATCGGATTTCCACCGGGCGGCGCAGCCCGGCACAAGGCTGGTTGTCCACAGGAGACTCCCCGCCGCTTCCTCTGTCCACAGAATTCCACTCGCCTCGACCTCGGCAGGCCGCTCCCGGCAAGACTCCCCGCCATGCCCCCTCGCCCACGCCTCCCGGTCATGCCTCCTTGTCCACGCCTCCCCGCCATGCCCCCTCGCTCAGCACCACCACCGCCGAGACCCCGCATGCGGAACGTGGCTTGCCGTGCCGTGATCTACCTGGTCGTGCTCGCGACGGCGATCCTGCTCACGGCCATCGCCACCCCGGCTCCGCCGGCGAAGGCCGCCCCACCTGCCTGGCGATGGCCCCTCGACGGCAGCCCCCGCATCCTGCGCCGCTTCGCCCCGCCCTCCGCTCCATGGCTGGCCGGACACCGAGGCGTAGACCTGGCCGCCCCCGCCGACACCCCTGTCCTGGCCGCAGGCTCTGGCACCGTCCGCTACGCAGGCCCAGTAGGCGGACGAGGAGTCGTCACCATCGACCACCCAGGCGGCCTCCGAACGACGTACCTGCCGATCAGCGCATCAGTGAAGCGGGGTGAGCCGATCACGATGGGCAGCCGTCTGGGTGTCGTACAAGCCGCACAGGGCCACTGCCAGGAGTCATGCCTGCACTGGGGCCTGATCCAAAGCGCCCGCTACCTGGACCCTCTCCTTCTCCTCGGCCACGCCCCCATCCGCCTCCTCCCCATCTGGCCTAAATCCGCCACGCCCCCGATCACCCCGCCCCTGCTGCCTCCGGCCCCCAACACACTCTCCGAAGCCCCCCTTGCCTACCCCTTCGAGCCTTCCGCAGCGCCTCTCGCTGTCCGCATCGCCCCCTCCGAAGCACCCCTTGACGTCTCCTTCGCCCCCACGCAGGCCCTTGCACGCAGCACATCAACCCCACCCACCCTTCCCCTGCTCACCAGCCTGTCCGCCGCCTTCTACCGCCCGAACCCGTCCCTACTTCCGCTCCCGACCCCGGCTGTTCCGCTGGCGCGGAACCTGCTCTCCAGCGCCCCCGTGCCTCCTCCGCCCCCGCTTCTCGTCCCCCTACCCCCGCCCCTGCTCACAGTTCTCGCGCACCATGACTCATCCTCGGCCCCTCGGAACGCGCTCCCATCCCCCTACTCCACCGTCCTGCAGGCACTTGCCCTCACCTCAGAGCCACCCATCGAGCCCCCGTTCGTCACCCCTGAAGTCACCCCCTCGCGCCCGGAGATGCGTTCCAGCGACCTTCCCCTCCGCAACGAATCAGCCAGAACTCCCGAGCAGCGACATGACCCGACTCGCGGCCCCGCCAGGCGCCTCCCAGCCGTCCTCCGACTCCTGACACGTGGGGCTTCGCTGCCAGCAGCCCCAGCAATCGGACTGGGCACCCTCCTCGGCGCCGCCGTCCTGATCACGGCCCTACGCCGCCGCCGACGCCCCCACAAGAAGCACTACGGCTCAAGAAGCGCCCAACACCGCAAACCCCCAAGATCGGAAGGGGTCCACAGACGCCCCACCCCACCCTCACGACGCTCCTCCTGACCTCCCCGAAGCCGCCCTCAGAAACTCCCTCTGCAAACCCTCAACCGCCGACACCACCAAGTTGCGGCCTACATACAGCGCATAGAGCGCCAGCGCCATGAGTGTCGTGGTTGCCTGTAGCGGCATACTGCAACTGCGCCATGTGAATGGCGACTACGCATCTCTCGGCCACCGTAAGTCAACACAGCCGCCGCATGGCCACCGCTCCCATGTATGCGAAACGCTTCTCTCCGCCGCAAGAGGAAGCTCGTTCAGCAGGGGGGCCGCACCCCGACGGGACTGGACCCGCGCCGGAGCCCACGCCCGCCGGCGAGGCGGGAGACTCACCCCTGCGGGGACTGACCCTGGCGGGGGGCTGAACCTGCGCCGGAGCCCACGTCTGCTGGCGGGGCGGGTGACTCACCCAGGCGAGGGCTGGCCCTGGCGGGAGACCATGCCCTCGAATACGCCCTCCAACGCCGGAGTGGCTTCGTTCCTCTACCGTCCGCGACGCTGTCGTGCGCGACCCTTCGTTCTCCACTTCTCCGCGGAGGGGGCCGGATACGGACGCATCGTGCTTTGGGATGACGGCGGGTGATCTGGAATGTCCGGCGAAGCGGCGCCAGTCAGGAGCAGCAGGTCCTCAACCAAGGCGCTGCACGTCACCCACGCCTCCCACACCTGCCGCGCGCTCCCGTCCGGCAGGACAACCGTCGGTTAGGTGGTCGCCGCCAATCTCTCGCTCCGCACCGTGTGATCCATCACGACCTCCGCGGCAGGAGCATGCTTTTCACGTCATTGCCTCTCGCGCCTTCACACGCCTCACGCATCAACGCCACTGCCGTGTCGACACACCGTCGGGTTCTCAGGCCGGCGTGGCTTCAGGTCATGGGTCGTTGGCATCGGTGGGAGGCGGGCTCGGCCGGGCCCTCTGCCTTCGTAGGCGCTTGCTGCGACGTCTTGTGGCCCTTGCCGCTCAGCCTCAGCGGGCAGCGAGGGGTTGTCATGGGAGACAACGACGTTCTGGTGTCTGTGGTCAGGCGCGGGGGTGGGCTTGGCGGTAGGCGGTGCGGAGGCGGTCGATCGAGACGTGGGTGTAGATCTGGGTTGTGTTGAGGGAGGCGTGACCGAGTAGTTCCTGGACGCTTCGCAGGTCTGCTCCCCCTTCGAGCAGGTGAGTTGCCGCGGTGTGCCGCAGTCCGTGCGGACCCATGTCCGGGGCGCCCTCGGTCTGGGCCAGTCGCGCGTGCACCACCCGTCGTACGGTGCCGGCGTCGATCCGGCCGCCACGGACTCCGAGGAAGAGAGCCGGTCCGGAGCGTTCCCGAACCCAGATGGGACGCCCGTTGATGCACCATCGGTCCAGAGCTCGAAGCGCTGGTAGCCCGAACGGCACGGAACGCTCCTTTCGTCCCTTACCCAGGACCCTGATGACATGCCGGTCCCGGTCCACGTCATCGACGTCGAGCGCGCAGAGCTCACCCACGCGCACACCCGTGGCGTACAGGAGCTCCAGGAGAGCCTGGTCTCGCAAGTCCTTGGGGTCGCCGGTGGAGGGGGCGCGTTCAGGACGGTCTGCGCCTGCTCCTGGTCGAGCACGGCAGGCAAGGGACGGGGTGCCTTTGCGCTGCCCAGCAACAGGCCGGGGTCGGCGGCCAGCCAACCCCGGCGGTGGCAGTACGCGGTGAAGGTACGGACACAGGCCGTCCTGCGGGCCAGCGTGGCTCTTGCCTTGCCTGCACTGTGCTGGTCGGCCAGCCAACCTCGCAACTCGCTGATGTCCAGGCCGTCAAGCCGTCCACGGAGGTGGTCGAGGAGGGCGGTGATGTCGGAGAGATAGGCACGCACTGTATGTGGGGAAAGGTCTCGCTCGAACCGCAGATACCTCTCGAACTCGGCAAGCACTTCGTCGGCAGTCAAGTCACGGTTCAGATCGGGGATCAGGTCGGGGGTCAGGTCACGACTCAGGTCGGCGTTCATGTCGGGGTTCAGGTCGTGATTCGGGTCGTGATTCGGGTCGCGGTTCAGGCTGTCGTTCAGGTCGTTGTTCAAGGCTTCACCCACTGTCCGCGCGAACATCTGCCACTTGTGTCACTGCTGTGTCGCCCCGTGCCTCGGAGTCGCCATGGGAGCGGTGTGCGCTCAACCGTCCGAGCATCCGTCCGAGCGGCCGGGCAAGGCACGGCGGGGACGCCGGCTGCGGCTTGGTTGCGCGTCGTGCTGGCCATATGTCAGTCATTTCGATCGACCTCATGCCCCCTTCCCCCACCATCTCACCCCATGAACTCGCCACCTGGGTCAGGGTGGCTGTCACATCGGCGGGGTGCATGCCGCTACGTCGGAAGAGTCGGTCAGGTAGGGGTGGCGAGTTCTTCGGGGTGGGGTGGAGGCGGGGTGTCGTCTTCGGCAGGTGGCGGAGGGTCTGTGACTGGGGCTTCGTTGGGCGAGGGTGGGGTCAGGGCCATGGCTTCGGGGGCTTTCGGGTAGCTGGATGTGGTTTTGCGGAGGCGCCAACCGCCGCCCGCTCGTTCTATGTATCCGGCTGCGGCCAAACCGCCCAGGGCGCTCAGTGTGATGTCCATGCTGACGCCTGCGGAGACCGCTATCGATGCCGGACCGGCGCCGCCGCGGGTGGGGATGGCGTCCAGGACTCTCTTGGTGGATTCGCTGAGACCGTCGCGGGGGACGATGGGCGGTCGGGTCTGTGGGGCCAGGTCGTCGCCCATGACGCCGACGAGTTCGATCATCTCCTCCGGAGTGGTGACACAGACCGCCTTGCGTTCGCGCAGGAGTTTGTGGCAGCCGGCCGACAACGCGGACGTCGTAGGCCCGGGCACGGCACCCAGGTGCCGGTTGAGAGTGAGCGCGTGGCCGGCGGTGTTCAGGGCACCGCTGCGGAGGGCTGCCTCCACGACGGCCGTGCCTCTGGTCAGGGCGGCGATGAGGCGGTTCCTGATCAGGAAGCGGGCGCGGGTGGGATGGACGCCGGGCGGGCATTCGCTCATCACGACGCCCTGCTCGCGGGCCTGGGCGAAGAGAGTCTGGTGGCCGCTCGGGTAGCAGATGTCCACTCCGCAGGCGAGCACGACCACCGTGGGCGAGTCGGCCAGCAGGGCGCCCTTGTGGGCCACACCGTCCACGCCGTAGGCGCCGCCGGAGACGACGGACCAGCCCGCTTCGCTGAGGCCGATGCCGAAGTTGGCCGCGATGTGCAGGCCGTACTGGGTGGCGGCTCGGGCGCCTACGACTGCCACGGACTGCAGACAGGCGAAACGGAGATCGGCCGTGCCGTGCAACCAGAGGCCGAGGGGGCGGCTCGGGCCAAGATCGTCCAGTTGCGTGGGCCATTCGGGGTCACCGGGGACGATCAGCCTGGCTCCGTGCTTCTCGCCGGCCTCCAGATCGGCGGCGGGTTTCGACGCCGCCAGCCGGAGGAACCAGGCGTTCAGCCGCCCCGACAGGTCACATGGACGTTCCTGCCGGGACTCCTGGGCGGTGAAGGCCGGTGGCAGTGCCCGCTCGCGGATCGCCTCCACCGCTCCGGACGCACCGAGGTGCGCCACCAGACGGCCCATGGCCGTGTCGCCCACGTCGGCGGCTCGCATGAGGGCCGCACGTGCCTCATGCTCTGGACTAATCACAGGGGCCTCCTGGTGATCTTCATGGGCGGGTTCGTGTGCAAGCAGATGGCCGGGGTCACGGTCGTACTCCGAGCCAGAAGCCGAGGGCTGCGGTGGTCTCGTCTTCTTGCGGGCGGTCTTTGCCTGCGAGGTCGGCGAGGGTCCAGGCGACGCGCAGCGTGCGGTCGAGGCCGCGAGCGGTGAGGGAGCCCGAGTCGAGGCAGGAGGTCATGGGCTTCATCGCCGCATCGGACGGACGGAATTCGGCGTGGAGGACTGAGGAAGGAATCTCGGCGTTCGTCCGCCAAGGGGTGTGGGCCAGGCGTTTCACGGCGCGCTCGCGGGCCAACAGGACACGTTCGGCCACTGTTTCGCTGGATTCGACGAAGTGACGGTCGGCCAGGAGCTCACGCCTGGACGAACGGGCGACCGTGACCTTCATGTCGATGCGGTCGAGGAGGGGGCCGGACAGCCGGCCCAGGTATCGGCGCCTTGTGGTGGGCGAGCAGCGGCAGGTCGCGCCGACCTGGTCGTCGGCCTGGGCGCAGGGGCACGGGTTGGCGGCAAGCACCAGCATGAACCGGGCGGGGAACGTGACCGACGCCGCGGATCTGGACACCGTGACGCGCCCCGACTCCAGCGGTTGCCGCAACGAGTCGAGGACGTGACGAGGGAACTCGGGGGCCTCGTCCATGAACAGCAGGCCCCTGTGCGCGAGGGAGACCGCTCCCGGACGGACGACCGTGCTGCCACCACCGATGATGGCGGCCGCCGTCGCCGTGTGGTGGGGGCTGACGAACGGAGGACGGTTGATCATGGGACTGTCGGGCGGCAGCAACCCCGCGACGGAGTGGATGGCCGTGACCTCCAGGGCGTGGTCGAGCTCCAGGTCCGGCAGGAGGGTGGGAAGGCGTTCGGCCAGCAGGGTCTTGCCGGTGCCGGGCGGGCCCACCATCCACAGGTTGTGGCCGCCCGCGGCGCAGACTTCCAACGCTCGGCGGGCCACGGGCTGGCCGACGACGTCCGCCAGGTCGACGGCGGGCTGGGACACGGGTGTGGGCGTGTCGACGCGGGCATCGACCTCGGGTTCGGGTGGCTTGTCGCCTTTGCGGAGCCACTCGACCAGCTGGCGCAGGTGAGCCACCGGGACCACGTTCACGTCGGGGACCAGGCCGGCTTCCCCCGCATTCTCCGACGGGACGATGATCGTGGCGTCTTCGTGCGCGGCCGCGGCACCGAGGATGGACGGGAGCACTCCGCGTACGGGCCTGATGCGGCCGTCGAGGCCGAGCTCGCCCAGGAAGAAGGGCTCCGCGATGCGTTCCGCCGGGACGACTCCGGCGGCTCCCAGGATTGCCATGGCGATGGCCAGGTCGAACTGGGATCCGCGCTTGGGGAGGCTGGCGGGGAAGAGGCTGACGGTGATGCGGGCGTCCGGCCATGGGTAGCTGCTGTTGACCACGGCGGATCGCACCCGGTCGCGGGCCTCGCTGAGCGCCGTGTCGGGCAGGCCGATGAGGTGGATGCCGGCCAGGCCGTTGCCCACATCGGCCTCAACCTCGACGCTGCGGCCGCTCACGCCGACCAGCGCGACGCTCCGGGTCCGGGCCACGGCCATCTAGATCGCCCCCCGTATGTGGCGCAGGGCGAAGTTGCCCGCGAAGCGCTCAAGGGCGATCACGTCTATGCGCACGGCTTCGAAGGACCGGGACTGCGCCGACAGCCATTTGGCGGCCAGCATGCGGAGCCGCGCCAGTTTGGTGTGGTTCACCGATTCCAAGGCTGTGCCGTGGGATCTGCTCGATCTGGTCTTGACCTCGACGACCACCAGGACCTGACCGTCCATGGCGATGATGTCGATCTCGCCGCGACGGCAGCGCCAGTTGCGTTCGAGGATCGTCATCCCCTTGGCTTCGAGGTAGATCGCGGCCAGGTGCTCGCCTTCTTTGCCGAGCTCGTCTTTCGGGGCCATGGGTGGCGTCCCTTCGTCCGTCGTCGGTGCGGTGTTCGGTCACCGACCTTGGCGGATGGCGGGGAGATCAGAAGGAGGCGAACGGGATTCTGGGGATAGCCGGGAGAGGTGGCTGGCGGCTTGTGGATAACTCCTCGCAACGGGGGCCCGTTGCCGGTCATCGAGGGCCACACCCGCGACACCCGTGCTCCCATGCCGGGGAAATGGGACGAGGCGTTGTGTGGTCAGGCGCAATGTGCGGCGTGACGGTCCTGCGGGGACGGGTCGCCGCGGCGCGAGAGAGCCGACCGCTCGCACAGCGCAGGAGGCGGTGTCGCACCACGGGCCTTACGGAGCCCTGCGACCCACTGGCGCCCCCTGCCCCCTACGGACCTCCGCGGCCCCCTGAAGCGATGCAGACGGCTGACAGCGACGGCATTGGCAGGCCGCGTAACGCACCGCACGAAGCGGCACGTGGCAGAAGGCGGCACGTGCCGGGCAGCACGTCGCAGGGAGGCAGCACGTGGCGGGCAGCACGTGGAAGGGATGCGGCGCGTGGCATGGCGCACCGGGCGGGTCGCACGTACCGGGGCGCACCCGGCGGGTCGCACGTGCCAGGTCACAGGTGCCGGGTCGCAGGTGCCGGGAGGGGGCAGACGCCTGCGCTGTGGGCCAGTTGACGCCCATCTTGAGCTGGCCGCCAACGATCATCTCGGGCCAGGCGCAGCTACCCTGAGCCGGCTACCGCGTCCCGCATGCGAGACGACCCGCGCCTTGCGTTCGACGACGACTCACCGCAGGCCGGATGACACCTCAGCGTGCGCTGATGGCGCCCAACCTATGCCGACAGTGCCCAGCAGGCAGCAGCGATGCCCAGCGTGCAGCAGGCGGTGCTCAGCATGTGCAGGTGGGCAGTGCTTAGGTGCGCAGGTACGCGCATTGTGCAGGGCATCGGGCCGATGAGGTCAGGGTTGGTCAACCGGCAACAGCGCTTCCTGGGACCTTGAGCCCACTCGAAACAACGAGTACCCCGGCGTCGGCGTCACGCGCAACACCAGAACCCTGGAACTCCAGGTGCGAGCACAAGCGCAACCGCCGCCGGACGCACCAACCACACCCGCCGCCCATCGGCCCCCCGCCTCGACGGCGCCCTCGCGGCCCTACCCCGAGAACCCTTCCTTGGGCATCTCCAGGTCGGCCTTGGCCAGCTCTTCCACGTTCACATCCTTGAACGTGACCACCCGCACGTTCTTCACGAACCGCGCCGGCCGGTACATGTCCCACACCCAGGCGTCCTGCATCTTCACATCGAAGAAGACGTCGCCGTTCTCCGCCGTACGGACGTCGAGGTCGACCGAGTTGGTCAGGTAGAAACGACGCTCAGTCTCGACGACGTATGTGAACAAACCGACGACATCACGGTATTCGCGGTAAAGCTGCAGCTCCATCTCGGTCTCATACTTTTCGAGATCCTCTGCGCTCATCGCGGTCCTCCTGTCGTACCGGTCCCCCGGTTCGCCTGCTCAGGCAACCCCGGCCCCCATCTCATTTTCACCCATGCCCCTGGCCACCGTGACGAAGGAGTAACGGTGTTCGGGGCACGGGCCATGTCTCTCCAGTGCCAAACGGTGTCCTGGCGTGACATACCCCTTGTGCTCAGCAAAACCGTACTGAGGGAACCTTCGATCCAGCTCGACCATCAGGCGGTCCCTCGTCACCTTGGCCACGATCGACGCGGCCGCCACACAGGCGGCCACCTGATCCCCCTTCCACACCGCCAGGGACGGCGCGGGCATGCCGGGCACCGGGAAGCCGTCCGTGAGGATGTACTCCGGATCACATGGCAACTGCGCCACAGCCCGCCGCATTCCGGAGATGTTGCTCCTGTGCAGCCCCCGGGCGTCGATCTCGGCGGCCGGGATCACCACGACGCCCACATGGGCGGTGGCGATGACGCGGTCGTACAGGCGCTCGCGCACCAGCGGGGACAGCAACTTGGAGTCACCGAGACCGCCGATCTCCCTGCGCAGGACGACGGCCGCGACGACCAGCGGCCCGGCGCAGGCGCCGCGGCCCGCCTCGTCGACCCCGGCGATCGGGGTCAGCCCACGGCGGGCCAGCGCCCGCTCATAGGCGTAGAGTCCGGAATCGCGCCGGACGACGCTCGGTCGAGGGCGGAACGCAACTGTCATGACACTCGAAGCGTACGCCCCATTCGCCGCAAACCGCGACCGAAAGCCCCTTACTTGACCTTGTCGAAAGTCTCGGGCGTGGAGAACAGGTAGCCGCGCGACAGCGGCCAGTAGCGGACGACCGCCTTGCCGATCACGTCGTCGACGGAGATGAAGCCGCCGCCGGGCTCGTCCATGTGGGCGCGCGAGTCCGCCGAGGCGGTGCGGTGGTCGCCCATCAGCCACAGTTTGCCGGCCGGGACGGTGACGCTGAACTTGTCGCCGCCGCCGAAGTCGCCGGGGTAGAGGTAGGACTCCTCGTCGAGCGGCGTGCCGTTGACGCTGATGCGGTGCTTGGAGTCGCAGCAGACCACCTTGTCGCCGCCGACGCCGATGACCCGCTTGATGGTGTCCTCGCCGGTGCGCCAGCCCTTGAAGACCACGATGTCGCCGCGCTCGGGATCGCCCGCCAGCTTGTTGACGAAGACCCGGTCGTTGATGAGCAGGGTGTTCTCCATCGACTCCGACGGGATGTAGAACGACCCGATCACGAACGCCTGGAGCAACAGCGCGATGCCCACGCCGAGCACCAGCAGCAGGACGGTCTCCCGGAAACCGCCCTTTTTCTTCTCTTTGGCCACGCCCTCCGCCTTCTTGGTGACGGCCATCAGCGCTTCCTCCCCAACCGGCGCCGACGAACCAGGACCAAGGGTACGGCCAGCCCGAACCCGGCCACCAGCGGTACGGCGCCTCCGAGTGCCTGGAGCGCGGGCTGCGCGAAGGTGTCGGGTATGGACAGCACGCCCGCCCGGTTGAACGGCCAGACGATCACGAAGGCCCGGCCGATGACCTGACCTTCGGGGATCGAGCCGCCGCCCTGGTCACCGGTGTGCGAGCGGGAGTCGAGCGAGACGGAGCGGTGGTCGCCCATCACCCACAGCCGCCCGGGCGGCACGGTGATGTCGAAGAACCTGTCGGACGGCACGTTGCCCGGATAGAGGTAGCTCTCCTCGTCGATGGCCGTGCCGTTGACCGTGATGCGGCCCTTGGAGTCGCAGCACTTGACGTGGTCGCCGCCCACGCCGATGACCCGCTTGATGTAGTCCTTCTCGCCGGGGACGACGCCGAAGGCCGTGCCGACCCAGCGGAAGAAGGCCGCGATCGGGTTGGACGGCTCCTCGACCTCGAACTCGCCGTCCCAGGAGTCGACGCCGGAGAAGACGACCACGTCGCCGCGCTCGATGTCACGGGTGTGGTAGACGAGCTTGTTGACCAGGACCCTGTCGTTCTTGAGCAGGGTGTTCTCCATGGACTCCGACGGAATGTAGAAGGCCTGGATCACGAACGTCTTGATGATCAGGGCCAGCACGAGGGCCACAACGACAAGAACGGGGAGTTCTTTCCAGAACGACCCCTTCTTCTCCTTATCGCCCTTTGCCGGCTTCTGAGTCTCTTCGGCGACCACGTCCACCTCGTCCTCGACAGGGCGGCGCGAGGCGCCGTACTCCTGGTCTTCGCTTGTCATCGCTGACGAGCCTAGATGATGGAACGGCTCGACAAGCCTCGACCGACGTTACACCCACGCACGAGTCGCTCCACATAAAGGAAATGGCCCCGCAAAGCCGAAAGGCCCGTGCGGTGCACGGGCCTTTCGGAAAAGATTGGGGTTACTTCGCGGGCGTGGCTTCGCGCTTCTCGCGGATGCGGGCGGCCTTGCCGCGCAGGTCGCGCATGTAGTAGAGCTTGGCACGACGCACGTCACCGCGGGTCACGAGCACGATCTTCTCGATGACCGGGCTGTGCACCGGGAAGGTGCGCTCGACGCCGACGCCGTAGCTGACCTTGCGGACCGTGAAGGTCTCGCGGGCGCCGCTGCCCTGCCGGCGCAGCACGAAGCCCTTGAAGACCTGGATACGGGAGCGGTTGCCTTCGACGACTCGTACGTGGACCTCGAGCGTGTCACCGGGGCGGAACGCCGGGACGTCGCTCCGAAGGGTCGCCTTCTCGAGCTCCTGGATCTTCGTGTGCATGAGAGCTGTCCTCAAGTCCTCGCGAGCACGCGGAGGTCCACCCGGCCGAAGCTCGCGGCGGACACGCTTGCTGATTTGATGAACCCGGGACCGTTACCCGGGCATGACGGACCAACCGTGTGATGGTCGGCAGCGATTCAGTTTGCCACATCTTCCGGCCGGACGCGAAACGAAAGCTCGTCCAGCAGCTTCCTGTCGTGCTTGTCGAGCGTCTCGGGATCGAGCGCCGCCGCCAGTTCCGGCCGGTTCCGCACCGTACGCCGGAGCGCCTCGTCCCGTCGCCATCGGGCGACTTTTCCGTGATGTCCGGACAGTAGGACGGCGGGAACCTCGTGCCCGCGCCAGACCGGCGGCTTGGTGTAGACCGGGCCTTCGACCAGGTTCTGCATCGAACCCGGCGCGAAGGAGTCGTCCACGGCCGACTGGGCGTTCCCCAGCACGCCGGGCAGCAGCCTGCCGACGGCCTCGACCATCACCAGCACCGCGACCTCGCCGCCGGCCAGGACGTAGTCGCCGATGCTGACCTCGTCGACCCGCAGCCGGGCGCCGTACTCGGCCATGACCCGCGAGTCGATGCCCTCGTAACGCCCGCAGGCGAACAGCAGCCACGGCTCGGCGGCCAGCTCCTGGGCCATCTCCTGGGTGAACGGCCGCCCGCTCGGCGTCGGCACGATGACCCGCGGCGCGCCGTCGCCGATCACCGAGTCGATGGCCTCGCCCCAGACCTCGGGCTTCATCACCATGCCGGGACCGCCGCCGTACGGCGTGTCGTCGACCGTCCTGTGCACGTCGTGCGCCCAGTCGCGGAGCTGGTGGACGCGTACGTCGAGGGTGCCGCGCTCGCGCGCCTTGCCGATGAGCGAGACGTCGAGCGGAGCGAAGTACTCGGGGAAGATGGAGATGATGTCGAGGCGCATCACAGCAGGCCCTCTGGCGGGTCGACGACCAGGCGCCCGCCCGTCAGATCGACCTCGGGCACCAGGGCCTTCACGAACGGGATGAGCGCGTCGTCCTGCCCGCGCCGGCGTACGACCAGCAGGTCCTGACCGTGGTGCAGCACGTCGGTGACCTCGCCGACGGGCTCGCCCGACACGGTCTCCACCGCCAGCCCGATGAGCTGGTGGTCGTGGAACTCGTCCGGGTCGTCCGACGACTCCACCTCGGCGGAGTCGATGACCAGCATGGTGCCCCGGAGCTCCTCGGCCGCGTCTCGGCCGTGGACCCCCTCGAACGCGATCAGCAGCACGTCCTTGTGCCAGCGACGGCTCTCGACCACGAGCGGCCCCGCGCTCGCCGGGTCGGTCGCGACGGCCATGCCCTCGGCGAAGCGCAGCTCGGGATCGTCGGTGCGCACCTCCACGGTCACCTCGCCGCGTACACCGTGCGGACGGCCTATCCGGCCGACGACCAGCTGCACGTAAACCCACCTTCTCCTAACGCAAGCGCCCCCATCGGACCTTTCAGGACCGATGAGGGCGCGAATTCCTGACGCTAACGGACTGCTTCGTCCAGGTCGAGCAGATCGACCCGTACGTACTTCCCGTCGGCCAGGGCGTTCACAACGGTGCGCAGCGCCTTGGCGGTGCGCCCGCCGCGTCCGATGACCTTGCCCAGGTCCTCGGGGTGCACCCGGACCTCCAGGACGCGCCCGCTGCGAATGCGGCGAGCGCGGACCCGGACATCGTCTGGATGTTCGACGATGCCCTTAACGAGGTGCTCGAGAGCCTCCTCGAGCACGTCAGCCCTCGCCCTCGGTCGGGGTCTCGGCGGCGGGGGCGGCCTCAGCCTCTTCCTTCTTCTTGGCACGCTTGGGCGCCGTGGTGGCGGCCGTGCCGGTGTCGCCACCGGACAGCGCCTCCTTGGCCGCGGCCTCGTAGAGGGCGTGACGGTCGGGCGCGGGCTCGGCGACCAGCAGCGGCGCCGGGGCGGCCTCGCCCTTGAACTTCTGCCAGTCACCGGTGAGCTTGAGCAGCTTGAGCACCGGCTCGGTCGGCTGCGCGCCGACACCCAGCCAGTAGGCCGCACGCTCGGCGTTGACCTCGATGCGCGAAGGGTTTTCCTTCGGGTGGTACAGGCCGATCTCCTCGATCGCCCGGCCGTCACGCTTGGTGCGGCTGTCGGCGACGACGATTCGGTACTGAGCGTTGCGGATCATGCCGAGCCGCTTGAGCTTGATCTTGACTGCCACTGGTGTGGTCTCTCCTGCATTCGAGCGTGGGTGAACGGCACCTCATCGAGTGGGGCACGATGAGACGACGCTCCAGGGACAGGCGTGGCCGGCGGGAGATGAGAGGGCACCCACCTGGTCACGGTGTTCCAACATGTCATTCTGCCAGACCGCGGACAGTGCCTTCGACCTGTCCCGGCAGGCCGCGGCAAAGGCTCGGCAAGGGCCGCGTGTCACCTCGCCCGACTTGATCAACTTCCCTGCGGAATGGGTGGGTGACCACCACGACCAATCCGCTGTTCACGCGCGCGCGGCTGCTCACCGCCGGCGCGTCCGTCCTGCTCACCGGCGCCTTGTTCGGGCTTACGGCCACCGCCGCGGCGGGCGAGTTCGCCAATGCCAACGGTATCGGCCTGACCATCACCGAAATCCCGGAACTGGGCCAGCCAGGCTTCTCCGGCATTTGGGGCACGGCGTCCGTCGGGCCCGACCCCGGCACCGACACCGGCGACTGGAGCGACCCCGACGGGGTCACCGAGTTCGCCGACCTGGCCAACCAACAACTCCAGGCCGACGGCCTCGACGCGCCGGACGTCTGGGAGGCCAGCGCCCAACTGGTCGTCAACACCCTTCAGCTCAACTCGGACGCGTCCGAGCCGCTGCTGGTCACGGGCAACGTGGAGACGCACGCGCGGTGCACGCCGCCGGCTCCGGCGATGTCGTCCGTACAGGCGGCGCCGGGGACCATCACGGTGCTCGGCGTGCCCGTGGCGCAGGGGACCACGGAGGTGCCCGCGACGGGCGCGCAGCTCGGGTATCCCGGCGTGTACGACGGGATCCTGACGGTGGTCAGGACCGACAACGCCACGACGAACGACGCGACCTCCGCCGAGGCGGACATGACGATCTCGATCTCGGCCCTCCTGCGGGACGCCGAGGGGAACGTCGTCTACGAGGGGCCGCTCACGGAGGTCACCATCGGCCGGGTGGAAGTCAACTGCGTCCCCAACCAACCCACCCCGACACCCACGATCACGCCCACCGTGACCCCCACCCCCACCCCCACGCCGACGCCCACACCGACCCCGACGGTGACCCCGACACCCACGATCACGCCCACCGTGACCCCCACCCCCACGCCGACGCCCACGCCCACGCCCACGCCGACGCCGACCCCGACACCCACGGTCACGCCCACTGTGACGCCCACGCCTACCGTGACACCGACACCCACCGTGACACCGACGCCCACCGTGACACCGACGCCCACGGTCACGCCCACACCAACGGTGACGCCGACGCCTACCGTGACGCCCACACCGACGGTGACGCCGACGCCGATTCCGCCGCCCATCCCGACTCCGACGCCCACGCCGAGCCCGACGCCCACGCATGACTGCACTCACAGGCCACACAAGCCGCACAACCCGCACGAGAGCTACTGGCCCCCTTGCGGGTGGCCGCACAACCCGCACCACCACGGCGACCCCAGCGGTCATCAATGGCCCGCCGACCACGGCGGCGAGTTCGGCCCGGCGCCCGAGGACGCCTGGCTGACCCAGAAGTCGCCGCTCACCGGCCTGCCGATGTGGATGCCCGCAACGGCCGCCTCAGGGTGGCTCCTCATGGATCCCGCTCTGCAGTGGATGCTCCTCTGCCGTTAGAGCGTGCTGAACGGCCTCAGACCCGCGCGCCCGGTGACCGACCATGGTCCCGGGCGCACACCCGTTCGGGCGAACACGAACGCGCCCGAGGACGGCGACGCAGCCCCGACGCACGATCCGCCGTCATGAAGCCGACGCGAGAAGGACCGGCACGAAAACGCCGGCGCATGAAGAGCCGACGCAAGAACGGCCGGCGCATGAGGGGCCGGCGCATGAGGGGCCGGCGCATGAGGGGCCGGCGCGAAGACCGTCAGCACCAAACCCGCCGGCACAGGACCACCGGTGCAGGGGCCACCGACGCAAGGGCCGCCGGTGCAGGGGCCCATCGGTGCAGGCGCGCCTGGGTGCCCAGGCCTTCCGGTGCGGGGCGAGGCCCCGACGTGGCCCGCGCACAGGACACGGTTCCGCGTCGCGCGACGGACAGGCGCACGGCGAACAGACACCGACAGGCACGCACGCGACAAACAGTCACGTGACAAGCACGCGCCCGACAAGCAGGCGCCACAGACAGACGCCGCAGGCAGAGCAGACGGACCGGGCAGGCAGACAGGCAGGGCAGGGCGGACGGATCGGGCAGGCAGGGGCGGGCGGTGCCAGGTGGGGTGCCCGCCCCGGTCGGCTGTTACTGCCCGGGCAGCTTCAGCTTCGACGGGTCGAAGCCCGGCGGCAGTTCGAGGCCCGGCGGCAGCTTGCCACCCAGGTTCCCCAGCACTCCCCCGGCCTTGGGCGCACCGCCCTCGCCGTCGGGCGACGGGGACGCCGACTTCTCCAGACCCGCCTTGCGCGGGTCGCCGCTGACGCGCCGCCCCTTCTTGGCCTTCTTCTGCGCCTTGGACGCCTTCCCGCGCCCCCGGGCATGCCCGGCAGCCCCATGCCCCCGGCCACCCGCTTCATCATCTTCTGCGCCTCGAAGAAGCGCGTGACGAGGTTGCTCACCGCGCTGACCGTGACGCCGGAGCCGGCGGCGATGCGGGCGCGGCGGGAGCCGTTGATAATCTTCGGGTCCTGCCGCTCGCCGGGCGTCATCGAGCGGATGATGGCGGCGATGCGGTCGAGGTCGCGGTCGTCGATGGAGTTGAGCTGGTCGCGCATCTGCCCCATGCCGGGCATCATGCCGAGCAGGTTCTTGATGGGGCCCATCTTCTGGACCATCATCATCTGCTCGAGGAAGTCGTCGAGCGTGAAGTTCTCGCCCGAGGTGAGCTTGCCCGCCATCTTGGCGGCCTGCTCCTCGTCGAACGTCTTCTGCGCCTGCTCGATCAGGGTGAGGATGTCACCCATGTCGAGGATGCGGGAGGCCATCCGGTCGGGGTGGAAGGCGTCGAAGTCTTCCAGCTTCTCGCCCGTGGAGGCGAACATGATCGGGCGGCCGGTGATGTGCCGCACCGACAGCGCGGCGCCGCCGCGGGCGTCGCCGTCGAGCTTGGTCAGCACGACGCCGTCGAAGCCGACGCCGTCCATGAACGCCTGGGCCGTGGTGACGGCGTCCTGACCGATCATGGCGTCGACCACGAACAGGACCTCGTCGGGGCGGACCGCGTCGCGGATGTCGGCGGCCTGCTTCATCATCTCCTGGTCGATGCCCAGGCGACCGGCGGTGTCGATGATGACGATGTCGTGGTTGAGGCGCCTGGCCTCGTCGATCGAGCGGCGGGCGACGTCGACCGGGTCGCCGACGCCGCTGCCCGGCTCGGGCGCGAACACGGCGACCTGGGCGCGCTCGCCCACGACCTGGAGCTGCTGCACGGCGTTGGGCCGCTGGAGGTCGGCGGCGACCAGCATGGGCGCGTGGCCCTGCTCGCGCAGCCACCGGGCCAGCTTGCCGGCCAGGGTGGTCTTACCGGCACCCTGGAGACCCGCGAGCATGACGACGGTCGGCGCGGTCTTGGCGAAGCGGAGCCTGCGGGTCTCGCCGCCGAGGATCTCGATCAGCTCGTCATTGACGATCTTGACGACCTGCTGCGCCGGGTTGAGCGCCTGGGAGACCTCGGCGCCGCGGGCGCGCTCCTTGACCTGGGCGACGAACGCCTTGACCACCGGGAGCGCGACATCGGCCTCGAGCAGGGCGATGCGGATCTCGCGGGCGGTGGCGTCGATGTCGGCGTCGGACAGCCGACCCTTGGATCGGAGGGAGGAGAAGACCGATGTCAGCCGGTCGGAAAGCGTCTCGAACACGTGGTTGGCCAGTCCTCGAAGCGAATGTACGTCAAGACTTCAGCCTATCCGCTCTCCTAGCCGCTCCAGCCTGGCACAGCCATCCGGACGGTCAACGCGTGCTCGACGAGGTTGATCAGAGCGCTTTTGACCGAGTCCTTCTGGCGGGCGTCGAGGCGCACCAGCGGGATGTGGGGGGCCAGCGTGAGGGCGTCGCGGACCTCGGCGTCGCTGTGGGCGTACGTGCCGTCCCAGCCGTTGATCCCCACGATGAACGGGAGTTGCGCCTCCTCGAAATAGTCGATCGCGGGGAAGCTGTCGGCCAGGCGGCGGGTGTCGACCAGGACGACCGCGCCGATGGCGCCGCGGACCAGGTCGTCCCACATGAACCAGAACCGGTGCTGTCCGGGCGTGCCGAACAGGTACAGGATCAGGTCGCGGTCGAGCGAGACGCGGCCGAAGTCCATCGCGACGGTCGTGGTCGACTTCAGCGGCGTCATGCCCAGGTCGTCGATGCCCGCGGAGGCGTCGGTCATGACGGCCTCCGTCGTGAGCGGCATGATCTCCGAGACCGCGCCGACGAACGTCGTCTTGCCCACGCCGAAGCCGCCGGCCACCACGATCTTCGTCGAGGTCAGACCGGGGCTAGAGCCTGCGAAGTCCACTGAGCACCCTTTCCAGCAGGTTGACGTCCGGCCTACCCGCATCCAGCTGCGGCTGATGCACCCGCACCAGGCCCTCGGCCGCCATGTCAGCGATCAGAACACGCACCACACCGAGCGGGATCCGCAGCAGCGCCGACACCTCGGCGACCGACCGCACCTGACGGCAGAGCTGGCTGATCGCCTTGTACTCCGGCGTGATGTGGGAGAACTCCCGGTGTTCGGCCGTAGCCGACGAGACCAGGGCCTCCATGGCCAGCTTGACCTTGGGCGCGGTACGTCCGCCCGTCACCGCGTACGGGCGCACCGGCGAGGCCGGGTCCGAGCTGACCGGCGGCTGGGGCTCCCAACCGCCGCTGTTCCAGGAATCCGTCACCTACATCACCTGGTCTGGCTGGCGCGCAGCTCCGCGCGCACCGCCGGGGTCAGCACCTGACCGGCGCGATCCACCATCAAGGTCATCTGGTACGCCACCAGCCCCATGTCACAGTCCGGAGCCGCCAGGACCGCCAGACACGAGCCGTCGCTGATCGACATGATCAGCATCAGCCCCCGCTGCATCTCCACGATCGTCTGGTTGACCGCACCACCCTCGAACACCCTGGCCGCACCCTGCGTGAGACTCACCAGTCCCGACGCGATGGCAGCCAGCTGATCAGCCCGGTCAGCCGGAAAACCCGACGACGCCGCGAGCGGCAACCCGTCGGATGACACGACCACCGCGTGCGCGACCCCCGGGACGGTACTGACGAAGTCGGTGATCAACCAGTCGACTCCGCGTGCCGCGTGGCTCAGGTCATTCACGCGCCCTCCTCCCTACTGTCGTTCCTAGGACCGGATTGGTATGTCCTGCCCTCGCTGATGTCGTCACGCGCTGCTCGGAAGCCCTGCTGGAAGCTCGACAACCTGCTGCGCACCCGGTCCGGCGAGACCGACGGCATGGGAGCCACGCCCTTGGGCGCGGACGCCGTGTCCGCCGATCCGGGCACCAGGTTGGCCTTGGGCACCCGCTTGGGCAGCCCGGCCGCCGTCGAGCCGTCGCGTACGGGCTCCACCACGGACGCCGCCGCGTTCCAGCCGGCGTCGGCCTTGGCCGAGCCCCAGGTGGCGCTCGGCTCGCCCTGGTCGAACCAGGCCGACTCCACCGCGGCGAATATCGGCAGGTACTCGTCCCCGCCGGAGGCGGAGCTTGACGACGGGGATCGGGCCGGTCGCCGCCGACTCGGTCTCGGGGTAGTCGTACGGGGACGCGGACGGCGTCTCCTGCGGCGGAGCCGACCAGGGGCGGGGCTCCTCGGGGGCAGGCCGCGCTGCGGCGGCGCGTGCTCCCCGGTGACCGGCCCGCGCGAGGACACCCAGACGTCGGACGACGAGTCCGGCAGCCAGTCGGAGCCGGTGTTCGTCGACTCCGTCGAGGGCCACTGCGGCATCGCGGACGGCATGGAGGACGACATCGAGGACGGCAGCGAGCTCGGCACCGACGGCCACGACCCGCCGGCCGGCTCGGACGGGTACGACGGGTAGGACGGGTGCCCGGGGGCGAGCCCGAAGCCCGACGCGCTGGGCCACTGCTGGGCCCCGGCGGCGGGCTGGGAGGCGGCGAAGGCGTCCTCGCGGGAGGTCGTGGCGGCGGTGTTGCCGCCCGCGCCGGCGACCGCGACGGGCTGCGCGCCGAGCAGCGTCTCGGGGATGAGGACCATGGCGGTCAGGCCACCGGAGCCGTGCGGGCGCAGCTGCACCCTGATGCCGTGCCGGTGGGCCAGCCTGGCGACCACGAACAGGCCCATGCGGCGGGAGACCGACACGTCCACGGTGGGGGCGTCGGTCAGGCGCTCGTTGGCCTGGACCAGTTCGTCGCCGGTCATGCCGATGCCGGAGTCGCTGATGGAGAGCATGATCCCGCCGCCGTCGATCCTGCTGCCGGAGACGGGGACGCGGGTCTCGCGCGGGGAGAACGACAGCGCGTTCTCGATGAGCTCGGCCAGCAGGTGGATGACGTCGTTGACGGCCTGGCCGGCGATGGAGACGCCCTCGGGGACCTCCAGGACGACGCGCTCGTAGTTCTCGACCTCCGACAGGGAGGCGCGGGCGACGTCGACCAGCTTGACCGGCTGGCTCCAGCGCCGCGGCGGGTCCTGACCGGCCAGCACCAGCAGGTTCTCACTGTTGCGCCGCATACGCGTGGCCAGATGGTCCAGCTTGAACAGGTTGCCGAGCCGCTGCTCGTCCTGCTCACCCTGCTCCAGACCGTCGATCAGGGTGATCTGCCGCTCCACCAGCGTCTGACTGCGCCGCGACAGGTTCACGAACATCGCGTTGACGTTCGAGCGGAGCCTGGACTCCTCACCGGCCAGCCGGACGGCTTCGCGGTGGACCTCGTCGAAGGCGCGGGCGACTTCACCGATCTCGTCCTTGGAGTTGACCTCGATCGGCGGGACCTGGAGCTGTTCCGGGCTGACGTCGGTGTTGCGCAGCTGCCTGACCAGGTCGGGCAGCGTCTGGCCGGCGATCTTCAGGGCGTCCGAGCGCAGGCGGCGCAGCGGGCGTACCAGCGAGCCGGCCATCAGGGCGGTGATCGCGAGCACCAGGACGAGCAGACCCACCACGACGCCGATGTTGATCGCGGCGAGCTGCCGGTCGCTGCTGGCGATGTCGGCGCTTCGGGTGGCGATCTGCTCCGACAGCGACTTCTGCACGGTGTGCAGGCGCTCGACGGTCTCGGTGATGGACTGGAACCACTGGTCGGTGTCGTCCGTGGTCGAGGTGTCGAGCCGGCGCAGTGACTGGTTGGCGTTGTGCAGCAGCACCGCGCGGCTGGCGTAGAACTCGGCGCGGCCGATCTTCAGGCTGGCGACGGTGTTGTCGTAGAACTGGCGCTGCGCGGGCGTGGCGACGGCGCGGAAGGAGTCGCGCTCGCTGCTGCGGCGGGAGCGGGCGTCGAGGAAGGCGTTGTACTCCGGCTCCTCGAACGAGCCTCTGATCAGGGCGCTGGTCAGCAGGCCGCGCTGCTTGGAGGCCTCCTCCTCGGCGCGGGCGACGGCGCGCAGGGCCGCGCTGGTGGCGATGATCTCCTCGTCCGTGGAGCCCTGGCCGAGCTCGTCGTAGAGCTGCAGCAGCTCGGCGATGACCTCGGAGTACTTCTCGCTGGTGGGCAGCGGGCCGAGCTTGGTCTCGGCGACGGCCTTGCGCATCGTGGGGATCTGGCCGAGCCGGATCCGGATGTGGTCGAGGGACTTCCTGCCGAGGTCGGACAGCGCCGTTTCGGACTTCTTGCCCGCCTCCAGGGTGCCGGCGATGCGCTTGTCGACGATCTCGTGCTGGCTCTTCAACCGCTGCTCGTCGGAGGATCCGCGGTTGGTGGCGACGTGGCGGGTGGCCAGGTCGCGTTCGAGCCCGAGGTCGCGGGAGAGCTCGCCGAGCTGTGCGACCAGGGTCCCCACGCTGCTGATGTCCTGGTACTGCTGGGCGCTGCTGATCGACGTCGTGACCCGCAGGGCGCCGAGGACGACGGCTACGAGCGTGGGAATGGCGATGAGGGCGATGAGGCGGGTACGCACGCGCCAGTTGCGCAGGGCGAACGGGCTGCCCGCCTTGGGCGGGTGGGCCTGCTGCACCTCGCCGTCCGCGGCCTTTTCCGGGGCGTCCGGAGCCCTGCCACGACCGGAGCCGGTCGTTGTTGTCCTCACTGGTGGCAACCTCTCGCCATGGCCTGCTTCAGGGGGAATCAGCGGCTTCGTCACGCGGACGAGTGATCGCAGGCAAGTTCGAGGCCCAATTTGAGCACAAACCTCATACTTAGGCCAACGTTTCGGTGGTTTTCAACCGTTCCACATCGCACTCCCTTCACGTCGCATGCCACCGCACACGGAGCGCAACCACCGTCCCAATACGGACAAATCACCACTAAACGTACTTAATCTCTAGATTTACATCTATAACGCTGATTTGTCATATTTTCGCGATAAACCTACATATACGCGGCATAGCGCTGTAGATCCGAAGACGGCTCCGGTACGCTTCACGCCCGGCATCCCGTGCCGATCTCCGGAACTTCCCCCTGGTAGGAGAACCCCCCATGACACGCACTATGCGCGGTCACGCCATTGTCGTCGGCGTGGCTCTGGCGCTCACCCTTGCCGGCTGCGGCGGAGGCGGCGGCGAGACCGCGAAGAGCTCGGCCAACAGCAAGGGCCTGGAGAAGACCACCATCAAGGTCGGCGCCCTCCCCGTGCCCGACGTTGTGTCGGTCTATCTTGCCAACGAGAAGGGCTTCTTCAAGGAAGAGGGACTGACCGTCGAGCCGGTCACCATCACCGGCGGCGCGGCGGCGTTGCCGCAGATCGAGAGCGGCGCGCTCGACATCTCCCAGACCAACTACGTCTCGACCTTCCTCGCGGTGAGCAAGGGCAAGAAGATCAAGCTGGTCGCGGACATGTACCAGGCCGCGCCGAACACGTTCAACATCATGGTGCCCAAGGACTCCCCCATCAAGACGGTGGCGGACCTGAAGGGCAAGACGGTCTACGTCAACAACGTCAAGAACATCGCCACCCTGGCCGTGGAGACGCAGCTCAAGGTCGCCGGTCTGGCCGAGACCGACGTCAAGTTCATGGAGAAGCCGTTCCCGGAACAGGGCAACGCGATCAACACCGGGCAGGCGGACGCGGGCTGGATGACCGAGCCCTTCATCACCGCCAACCAGAGCGCCTTCGGCTTCCGCAAGCTCGCCGACACCATGACCGGCCAGACGGAGGACTTCCCCATCGCCGGCTGGATGGCCACCGAGGACTGGGTGCAGAAGTACCCGAAGACGCTGGCCGCCTTCCAGCGGGCCATCGCCAAGGCGCAGCAGCTCGCCTCCAGTGACCGCAAGGTCATCGAGGAGACGCTGCCGAAGTACACCAAGATCGACGCCAAGACGGCCTCGGTGATCACGCTCGGCACGTACCCGAGCGAGCTGAACGAGAACCGGCTGCAGAAGGTCGCCGACCTGATGCTGGAGTACAAGTACCTCACCAGCCCGGTCGACGTGAAGTCGGTCATCGCCGCCCCTGCCAGCTGATGAACACCGCGCGTCTGCTCCGCGGCGCCGCCGGCGCCGCGGGGTTCCTCATCGCCGGTGAGCTGGTCATCCGCTTCGCGCTGAGCGACGGCGTGATCTTCCCGGCGCCCTCCGTCATCCTGTACGAAGCCGTGCGCCTGCTCGCCGACCCGGTGTTCGTGGACGGCCTGGTCACCACCCTCACCAACTGGGCGCTCGGCCTGCTCGCCGCCATCGTCGTGGCCGTGCCGCTGGGCGTGCTGCTGGGGGCGGTGCCGCCGGTGGAGCGGGCGATCCGGCCGCTGCTGGAGTTCATGCGCCCGATCCCCTCGGTGGCGATCATCCCGCTGGCGATCCTGCTGATCCCGGTGGACGGCCTGATGAAGGTCTCGGTCATCGTGTACGCGTCCATGTGGCCGATCCTGATCAACACCCTGTACGGCATGCAGGACGTGGACCCGCTGGCCAAGGAGTCGCTGCGCAGCTTCGGCTTCGGCCGCCTGGCCGTGCTGGCCCGGGTCAGCCTGCCGAGCGCCGCGCCCTTCGTCGCGACCGGCATCAGGATCGCGGCCGGCATCGCGCTCGTGCTCGCTGTGAGCGCCGAGCTGCTGGCCGGCGGCACGGCCGGGATCGGCGTCTACACGATCCAGGCGGGCAGCGGCAACCGGATGGACCTGATCATGGCGGCGACGTTCTGGGCCGGGGCGTTCGGGGTGTTCGCGAACCTCGTCCTGCTGGCCGGCGAGCGGCGGCTGTTCCGCTGGCACCGCGTCCGGATGGGAGCGTCGGAATCGTGAGGCGGCTGTCGAGGCTGTGGGTGGTGCCGGTCGTGCTGGTCGTCTGGGAGCTGCTCGGGCGGCTCATCGACGACAGCGACTTCCCGCCGCCGCTCACCATCGTCACCAGCATGTACCAGATGTGGTTCTCCGGGCCCGTCTCCCATCTCTTCCTCACCGAAGAGGCGATCGGCAACATCCTGCCCAGCCTCGGCCGCATGTTCAGCGGCTGGATCCTGGCCTCGCTGCTCGGGGTGCTGCTCGGCGTGGCGCTCGGCCGTTCCAAGGCGGCCACCGACTACGTGGACGCGCTGTTCGAGTTCGGCCGGGCGATCCCGCCGCCGCTGCTGCTGCCGCTGTTCGTCGCGCTGTTCGCGCGCACCGAGTACGCGCAGCTCAGCATGCAGCTCGCCACGATCGTGTTCGGCGTGATCTGGCCGGTGCTGCTCAACACGATCGAGGGCGTCCGGGCCGTGGACCGCACCTACACCGAGACCGCCACCGTGTTCGGCCTGTCCAAGGCACAGCGCCTGCGCGTGGTCGTGCTCCCCGCCGCCTCGCCGAAGATCTTCGCCGGGCTGCGGCTGAGCCTGTCGCTGGCGCTGATCCTCATGGTGATCTCGGAGCTGTTCGGCAGCACGGACGGCATCGGCTACCAGCTCCTGCAGGCCCAGCGCAGCTTCGACGGGCCCGGTGTGTGGGCCGCGATCGCCCTGCTCGGCATCCTCGGCTACCTGGTGAACTCGCTGTTCGTGCTGGCCGAGCGCCGCCTGCTGGTGTGGCACCGGCAGGCCAACCGCAACGTCTGACTTCTGGAAGGACCCCATGCCCCACTCGGATGACCTCCTTTGGGGGGCCGTGGCCGACATCTCGCGCTTCGCCGCTCTGCTGACCATGGCGGAGCTCGGCCTGGCCGACCATCTCGCCCACGGTCCGCTCAGCACCACCGACCTGGCCGCCCGCTGCGAGGCCGACGCCCCCAGGCTGCGCCGCGTGCTGCGCGAGCTGGCCGGGATGGGCGTCGTCCGCGGCGCCGGGCCGGACATCTACGACCTGACCGAGCGCGGCACGGCGCTGCGGTCGGACGTGCCCGACTCGGTGCGCTCGTCGATCCGGATGCTCGGCGAGGAGGGCTTCTGGCACGCCATGGGCAACCTGCCCGCGACCGTCCGCGGCGGCGGCTCGGCCTTCGCCGCCCGCTACGGCCACCTGTACGAGTACCTGGCGGCCAACCCGGGAGCGGGCAAGCTGTTCGACGACTACATGACCGCCCGCGCGATCCCCTTCACCGAGGGCCTGGCCAAGCGGTACGACTTCCCGGCCACCGCGACCATGGTGGACGTGGCCGGCGGCAAGGGCCACATCCTGGCCACGGTCCTGCACGCCAACCCGGACATGCGCGGCATCCTGTTCGACCTGGAGCACGTGGCGGACCGGGCCAGGGAGCTGCTGGCCGCCGAGGGGCTGGGTGCGCGGAGCGAGGTCGTCACCGGCGACTTCTTCACCGAGGTCCCGGCCGGCGGCGACGTCTACCTGCTGGCCAGCGTCCTGCACAACTGGGACGACGAGGACGCGGTCACCATCCTGCGCAACGTCCGCCGGGCGATGAACCCTGGCGGCCGCGTCCTGGTGCTGGAGGTGGTGCTGCCCGACGACGAGGCGCCGCACCTGGGCAAGGACATCGACATGCGGATGCTGGCGATCTTCGACGGCGGCGCCGAGCGCAGCCGGGAGCAGTACACGGCACTGCTCGACCGGGCGGACCTGCGCCTGGCCGAGGTCGTCGAGCTGGGCGCGGGAGCCAGCCTCATCGAGGCCCGGCCCCGCTGAGCGCGAGGGGCGGCGGCGCGCCGGATCAGCTGCCGCCGCTCCAGCCCGGCACCGCCATCCTGATCGACAGGGCGTGCTCGACCAGGTGGATCAGCGCGCTCTTGACCGAGTCCTTGGAGCGCGCGTCCAGCCGGACGAGCGGGATGTGGGGGGCCAGCGTGAGGGCGTCGCGGACCTCGGCGTCGCTGTGCGGGTACTGGCCGTCCCAGCCGTTGACACCCACCACGAACGGCAGTTGCGCCTCCTCGAAGTAGTCGAGCGCGGGAAAGCTGTCGGCCAGGCGGCGGGTGTCCACCAGCACGACCGCGCCGATCGCGCCGCGCACCAGGTCGTCCCACATGAACCAGAACCGGTGCTGGCCCGGCGTGCCGAACAGATAGAGGATCAGGTCACGGTCGAGCGAGACGCGGCCGAAGTCCATCGCGACGGTCGTCGTCGACTTCAGCGGCGTCATGCCCAGGTCGTCGATCCCCGCGGAGGCGTCGGTCATCACCGCCTCGGTGGTCAACGGCATGATCTCCGAGACCGCGCCGACGAACGTCGTCTTGCCCACGCCGAAGCCGCCGGCCACCACGATCTTCGTTGAAGTCAAGCCGGGGCTAGAGCCTGCGAAGTCCACTGAGCACCCTTTCGAGCAGATTAACGTCCGGCCTGCCGGCGTCCAGCTGTGGCTGATGCACGCGGACCAGGCCCTCGGCCGCCATGTCGGCGATCAGAACACGCACCACGCCCAGCGGGATCCGCAGCAGCGCCGACACCTCGGCCACGGACCGGACCTGCCTGCACAGCTGGCTGATCGCCTGGTACTCCGGCGTGATGTGGGAGAACTCCCGGTGCTCGGCGGTCGCCGACGACACCAGGGCCTCCATCGCCAGCTTGACCCTGGGCGCCGTCCGCCCACCCGTCACCGCGTACGGGCGGACGGGTGAGGCGGGGTCGGGCTGCAGCTGCGACTGGGGCTGTGGCTTGGGCGGAGGCGCCCAGCCGCCGCTGTTCCATCTCTGGTCCGTCACCTACATCACCTGGTCTGGCTGGCGCGCAGCTCGGCCCGCACCGCCGGGGTCAGCACCTGACCGGCGCGATCCACCATCAAGGTCATCTGGTACGCCACCAGCCCCATGTCACAGTCCGGAGCCGCCAGGACCGCCAGACACGAGCCGTCGCTGATCGACATGATCAGCATCAGCCCCCGCTGCATCTCCACGATCGTCTGGTTGACCGCACCACCCTCGAACACCCTGGCCGCACCCTGCGTCAGGCTCACCAGCCCCGACGCGATCGCAGCCAGCTGGTCAGCCCGGTCAGCCGGAAAACCCGACGAGGCCGCAAGCGGCAACCCGTCGGACGAGACGACCACCGCATGTGCCACACCGGGGACCGTGCTGACGAAGTCGGTGATCAACCAGTCGACTCCGCGCGCCGCGTGGCTCAGGTCGTTCATGCGCCCTCCTCTCTTTCACTGTTGTGGGGTTCACCGTTGTAGGAGCCGCGAGGGCCCGGCTGGAACGCCTTGCCCTCGGTGATGTCGTCGCGGGCCGCCCGGAAGCCCTGCTGGAAGCTGGACAACCTGTTCCGCACCCGGTCCGGCGAGACCGAGGGCATCGGGGACACGCCCTTGGGCGAGGCGGCGGTGTCGGCCGAGCCCGGCACCAGGTTCGCCTTGGGCACCCGTTTGGGCAGGCCGGCCGCGGTCGTGCCGTCGCGGGCCGGTTCGGCCACCGCCTCGGCCGCGCTCCAGCCGGCGTCGGCCTTCGTCGAGCCCCAGCCGCCCTCGTTACGCCCGAACCAGGCCGACTCGACGGCGGCGAAGATCGGCAGGTAGTCGTCCCCGGCGGAGGCGGGCGGCACGGGCGGGATCGGGCCGGTGGCCGCCGACTCGGTCTCGGGGAAGTCGGGCCGCCGGCGCTGGAGGCCGTCCTGCTTCCAGGGGGCGGCGGCTCGGCCGCTGGACGCTTGGGCAGCCCGCGATCGCCGTTGTTGCGCGGCGGCGACCAGATGTCGTGGCTGTCGAAGCCGCCGCCGTGCGGGTCGGAGGGCCAGCCGTCGGACGGCCACTGCGGCCAGTTGCCCCCCGCCTCCGGGTTCGACGGGTACGACGGGTGCGCGGGGCCCATCTGGTAGGTGGGCCGCGGCCAGTCCTGTCCGGCGGCCGGCGGCGCCTGCGGCCAGTCGGCCGCCGGCGTGAGCGGCGTCTGCGGCCAGTCGGCTCCCGGCGCGGGCGGCGCGGGCGGCCAGTCGGCCCCGGCGGAGGCGGCGGCGGGCCAGTCGGCCTCGGGAGGAGCCGAGACCGGCGGCCAGTCGGTGGCCGGGGGCGCCGCGTGCGGCCCCACGTACGGCTCGCTGCCGGACGTGCTCTCGGCCGCCGCCGGCTGCATGCCCCCGAACCCGGGCGGCTGCGTGCCGAGCATGTTCTCCGGGACGAGCACCATGGCGGTCAGCCCGCCCGAGCTGTGCGGGCGCAGCTGCACCCTGATGCCGTGCCGGTGGGCCAGCCTGGCGACCACGAACAGGCCCATCCGCCGCGAGACCGACACGTCGACGCTGGGCGAGTCGGTGAGGCGGTCGTTGGCCTGGGCCAGCTCCTCGGGCGTCATGCCGATGCCGGAGTCGGTGATCGACAACATCACGCCGCCGCCGTCGATCCTGCTGCCCGACACCGCCACCCTGGTCTCGCGCGGCGAGAACGACAGCGCGTTCTCCACCAGCTCGGCCAGCAGGTGGATGACGTCGTTGACGGCCTGGCCGGCGACCGACACGCCGTCGGGCACCTGGAGCACGACGCGCTCGTAGCTCTCGACCTCCGACAGGGAGGCGCGGGCGACGTCGACCATCTTGACCGGCTGGCTCCAGCGCCGCGGCGGATCCTGACCGGCCAGCACCAGCAGGTTCTCACTGTTGCGCCGCATACGCGTGGCCAGATGGTCCAGCTTGAACAGGTTGCCGAGCCGCTGCTCGTCCTGCTCACCCTGCTCCAGACCGTCGATCAGGGTGATCTGCCGCTCCACCAGCGTCTGACTGCGCCGCGACAGGTTCACGAACATCGCGTTGACGTTCGAGCGCAGCCGCGCCTCCTCACCGGCCAGCCGCACCGCCTCGCGGTGGACCTCGTCGAAGGCGCGGGCCACCTCGCCGATCTCGTCGTGGGTGTCCACCCCGATCGGCGGGACGGGCCCGACCTTGCCGTCCCCCGCCTCGCGGAGCTGCCGCACGGTCTCCGGCAGGCGTTTGCCGGCGATGTCCAGGGCCTCGCCGCGCAGCCTGCGCAGCGGCCTGATGAGCGAGCGGGCGATGAAGGTGATGATGATCAGCACCACGATCAGCAGGATCATGATGAGCACGCCGGAGATCAGCGCCGACCGGTTGGCCGCCTCCTCCAGGGCACGGGCCCGCAGGATGACCGAGGAGGCCAGCGACTTCTCCACGCTGCGCAGGGCGTCGATCTTGCCCGTGCTGACGTCGAACCAGGTGCCGACGTCCTTGTCCGGACGTACGCCGATGCTCAGGGGTTTGGCCTCGACGGACTGGGCCATGGCGCGCAGCCGGAACAGGTCGGTCTGGTCGACGTCCCTGCCCACCACGGTGTCGCGGTAGAGCTCCAGCTGGTCGAGGCTGGCGAGGGTGGCGAACAGGGTCTCCTCGCTCTCCTCGCGCGCCTTGGCGTCGGAGAGCGCGTCGAGCTCGCCGCTGTCGAAGCTCTTCTTGTCCAGGGCGCTGGCCAGGATGCCGCGCTGTTTGGACGCCTGCTCCTTCGCGCGCGCGATGGCCGCCATGGAGCTGGCGCTGTGGGAGATGTCGTCGTCCACCGCGACCTGTCCCACCTGGTCGTGGAACTGCAGGAGGGTGGCGATGATCTGGGAGTACTTCTGGATCATCGGCAGGGGCTGGATCTTGCCCTTGACGGCGGTGTCGCGCAGGGTCTGGATCTCCTCCAGGCGGCGCAGCACCGGGCGTACGGAGTCGGCGTGGGTGTCGGTGAGGGCGCCGGCCCGCACCTTGGCCTCGTCGATGAGGTTGTCGACCCCGCTGTAGGTGGTGCGGAGCTGGGCCGCGCGGCTCTCCGGACGGCCTTGGGCGATGTAGAGAGCGGTCTCGTCCCGTTCGAAGGCCAGTTCGTGCGTGACGGCGCCGAGCTGCTCGCTGAGCTCGGCCACCTCTCTGAGTGTCTGGTAGGTGTTGGCGTCCCTGAGGGAGGTGATCACGTTCAGCCCGCCCAGACCCACCGCGACAGCCGTGGGCACGACGATCAACGCAACGAGGCGCGATCGTACGTGCCAATTGCCCAATCCGAACCTGTTAGAAGCAGGTTTGGGCAGCCGTCGCTTCTGGTGCCCGTGCGGCTCGCGGTCAGCGGAAGCTTCAGCGCTCTGCGTTCTCACTTGCCTCGCAACCTCTCGCCCCGGAGGGGAATTCTCGAAGACCATGCAGGTAAATGCACGTGGGGCAATATGTACAATCGAGATGAGGGCCATTTGAGCACAGGTGCCGGTCAGGACCAACCACCTATAGTGCTCCTCTGAGGCATATATCCCGGATTGTCCAAAAATTGTGACAAAATTGGTAGACCGCCGTTTACCTGCAAAAACGGGCAGCCGAAACGTGTTCCGCAAGCCCCCTTCCGCCCGCGGAACGATCCAGGTCAGCTAGTCCCACCAGTAACAGATGCCCCGGTCGCCACCCTCTTTCCCAAAACGGACAAAGACATCTCACGCCTCTATTTACGATAGAGCGGCAAACGGACATTGCAACCACAAGAGTCATTTTCTTGATAATGACTGCCAATGTGGTGCTACGGTCGTTTCCTGCTTGTTCGTCAGGCACTCAGCCCCGGGGGCAGTTCAGCCACCCGGTCCCCCCGGCTCCACGTCTTGAAGGGAGTCCCTGACATGAGGCTTGGCCGCTCCGCCAAGGCCGCCATCATCGGGTTCGCTGTGACTTTAGGCGCCGTAGCGTGCAGCACCGGCGGCTCAACCACCGCCAGCGCACCACCCTCCGCCTCCGCGAACGGCGGCGGCGGCGCCTTGGAGAAGACGAAGCTCAAGATCGCCACCCTGCCCGCCATCGACAGTGCCGCCATCTACGTCGCCATCGACCAGAAGCTCTTCGAGCAGGAAGGGCTGGACGTCACCCCGCAGGTCGTCCAGGCCGCCCCCGAGGCGATCCCCATGCTGGTCAACGGCGAGATCGACGCCATGTTCGGCAACTACGTGTCGATGTTCCAGGCGCACGACAAGGGGGCGATCAAGATCCACGTGCTCGCCGAGGGCTCGCGGGCCGCCCCCGACTCGCTCAGCATCATGGCGCTGCCCAACTCCCCCATCAAGACGCCGAAGGACCTCGCGGGCAAGACGATCAACGTCAACGTCCTGCACAACTTCCAGGAGCTCGCACTCACCCAGGTGCTCAAGGCCAACAACATCGACCCCGGCACGATCAAGTACGTCCCCGTGACGTTCCAGAACATCATGGCCTCGTGGAAGAGCGGCCAGATCGACGCCGCCTACCTGGGCGAGCCGCAGGTCACCGCGGCGACCTCGTCGATGGGCGCGCGCAAGATCCTCGACCCGGCCTCCGGGCCGGCGGCGGAGTTCCCGATCTCGGGATACATCAGCACCCAGGACTGGTACGACAAGAACCCGAAGACGGCGGCGGCCTTCCAGCGGGCCATCCACAACGCGGCCAAGCTGATGGAGAACAACCGTGAGGTGGTGGCCAAGGTGCTGCCGAACTTCACGCAGATCGACGCGTCCACGGCGGCGACGGTCACCTTCCCCTACTTCTCCAGCTCCGACAACCCGGTGCGGCTGCAGCGGGTGGCCGACTGGATGTGGGAGGCCAAGTGGCTGGGCAAGGAGATCGACGTCAAGACGTTGATGTCGCCGACGACGTCGGGGTGAGCAGCACTGCCACGGGCGTCGTCCGCCGTCCGGCCGGCGCCGCCACGCGGTGGTCGCGCCGGGCGGCGGGGGCGGCCGGCTTCGCCGTCCTCGTCGAGCTGCTGAGCCGGTCGGGGCTGGTGGACGCCGAGGTGCTGCCGCCGGCCACGCGGATCGTCGGGCGCGGCGTGGCGCTGCTCGCCGATCCCGCCTTCCTGACCCACGCCCGCACCAGCCTGCTGGCCTGGGCCCTCGGGCTCGGCCTCGCGGTGCTGGTGGCGGTGCCGCTCGGCCTGCTGCTCGGCAGCGTGCCGGTGATCGACGCGGCCACCCGCTCGGTGGTGGAGTTCCTGCGGCCGATCCCGTCGGTGGCGCTGATCCCGCTGGTCGCCCTCGTGATCGGCACCGGCCTGCAACTCCGCGTCACGCTCGTGCTCTACGCCGCCGTGTGGCCCATCCTCTACAACACCATGTACGGCCTGCGCGGCGTCGACCCCGTCGCCAAGGAGACCCTGCGCTCCTACGGCTTCGGCCCGCTGTCGGTGCTGCTGCGCGTCAGCCTGCCGTCGGCGGCGCCGTTCATCACCACGGGCGTGCGGCTGGCGGCGTCCGTGGCGCTCATCCTGACCGTCAGCACCGAGATCGTGGCCGGGCGCGGGGAGGGCATCGGCGTGTTCATCTTCTTCGCCGGGATCGCGGTGCCGGCCAGGATGACCGACATCCTGGCCGGGGTGTTCTGGGTGGGGCTGTTCGGCGTGCTGGTCAACGCGCTGCTGGTGGCGGCCGAGCAGCGCGCCTTCCGCTGGCACCACGCCCGGCTGACGGAGGGGTCGTGACCGGGGCCGGGCGCGGGCCGTCGGCGCGCGACCGCACGCGCGGCACGGCGTTCCGGGTGGCCGTGCTGGTCGTGCTGGTCCTGGCCTGGGAGGCGGGCACGCGGCTGGCGGGCAGCTCGTTCTTCCCGCCGCCGACGACGATCGTGGCCCGGATGCACCAGATGTGGTTCTCCGGCCCGCCCGGCAGCCTGTTCCTGACCGGCGCGGCGGTGGACGACGTCCTGCCGAGCCTGGGCCGGATGGCGGGCGGGTTCGCGGGCGGTGCGGTGGCCGGGGTGGTGCTCGGGCTGGCGTTCGGGCTGTCGGCGCGGGTCTACGACTATCTCGACGGCGTGCTGCAGTTCCTGCGCGCGATCCCGCCGCCCGCGCTGGTCACCGTGTTCCTGGTGGTGTTCGGCTTCGGGCTGCGCATGCAGCTGGCGTTCATCATGTTCAGCGTCGTGTGGCCGGTGCTGCTCAACACCGCCGACGGCGCGCGGGCGGTCGATCCGCTGCACCTGGACACCGGGCGGGTGTTCCGGCTGTCGAGGACCGAACGCCTGCTGCGGGTCGTCCTGCCGTCGGCGCTGCCGAAGATGTTCGCCGGGCTGCGGCTGTCGCTGTCGTTGTCGCTGATCGTCATGGTCTTCGCCGAGCTGCTGCCGGGGGCCTCCAACGGCATCGGGTTCCAGCTCACCACCGCGTACTCCACGTTCGACCTGCCCGCGATGTGGGCCGGGATCGTGCTGCTGGGCGTGCTGGGCTACCTGCTCAACGAGCTGTTCCTGGTGGCCGAGCGGCGGGTGCTGGCCTGGCACCTCGGCGCGCAGCGGCTCACGGAGCAGTGAACGTGCCGGCGGCGACCGGGCGGCTGCGCGGCGGTTCGTAGGCGCCCGAGTCGATGCCCCACGACGCGACGGCCAGCGGCATGATCTCCACCCATACGGGCTCGTACCCGGGTTTCAGCCGTTCGCCGCCCTTGGCATGGACCCGCCCGACCCCCTGGACGAGGACGCCGCGCGGCCCGTCCTCGGTGAAGTCGTCCACGACGAGCGACACCTCGGGGTTGTCCCTGACGTCACGGCGGTACCGCCGCGGACGCACGCCGCCGGGCAGCAGGCGGGAGCCGACCGCGATCATGCCGCGGTCCGGCTGGAGATGGATGCGCACGGGCACGACGTGCGGCGTTCCCCCGGGCCCCGCCGTGGCGAGCCGCGCCAGGTCGTGCTCGAGCAGGTAGGCGAACTCCCCGTCACTGAATCCGCGCATCACACACCTCACACCCAGATAGGAACGAGGTTAGTGGGATAAGTCTGGTCTTCGGCCTGCAAAGGGCGAGAAACTTATCGTCATGTTCCCCGTCAGGGACACGTGGGACCGGATCGAGACCACTGGGGGCGACGTGAGGACGATGGTCGTGGGCGCCGGGATCGGCGGGCTCACCACCGCGCTCAGCCTGGCGGCGGCCGGGCTGGAGTGCGTGGTCGTGGAGGCGGCCGCCACGCTGAGGCCGCTCGGCGTCGGGATCAACCTGCAACCGCACGCCGTACGGGAGCTGACCGAGCTGGGGCTGGCCGGCGAGCTGGCCGCGCTGGGCGTGGAGACGACCTTCATGACCTTCGCCGACCGGCACGGCAACGTGATCCTGGCGCTGCCGCGCGGGCGCTCGGCCGGCTACCGCTGGCCGCAGTACAGCATCCACCGGGGCGAGCTGCAGATGGCGCTGCTGGCCGCGGTCGAGGAGCGGGCCGGCCCGGTGCGGACGGGCGTCCGCCTGGAGGGCTTCGAGCAGGACGGCGAGGAGGTCCTCGTCCGGCTCCGGCAGGGCGGCGAGCTCGTGGAGGAACGGGTTGACGTGCTCGTCGGCGCGGACGGCGTGCAGTCCACGGTACGGGCGCTGCTGCACCCGACGGGCGACCCGCTGCTGTGGTCGGGCATCAGGATGTGGCGCGGGGTGGCCGAGGCCGACCCCATCCTGGACGGCGCCACCGTGCTGGTGGGCGGCTCCAACCGCGCCGGGAAGTTCGTCACCTACCACGTCTCGGCCAGGAACCCCCGGCTGGTCAACTGGGTGGCCGAGGTCAAGGTGGCCGAGCCGGGCGTCGCCGCGGAGGCCGACTGGTCGCGCGCGGGCCGGCTGGAGGAGGTGGCCGCGCACTTCGCGGACTGGCGGTACCGGCCGGCCGACGTCCAGGGGTTGCTCGCGGCCTCCCCGCGCATCCTGGAGTACCCGATGGTGGACCGGGACCCGCTGCCCGTCTGGGGAGAGGGCCGGGTGACGTTGCTGGGCGACGCCGCGCACCCGATGTACCCGATCGGCTCGAACGGCGGCTCGCAGGCGGTGCTCGACGCGCGGGTGCTGGCCCGGTGCCTGGCGACGTCCGGCGACCCGGTCACGGCGCTCAAGGCGTACGAGGAGGAACGGCGTCCGCCCACGTCGGCGCTGGTGGTGGCGCATCGGGCGCTGCCCATCGAGGATACGATCGGGCTGGTGACCGAGCGCGCGCCCGACGGGTTCGCCGACATCGCCGACGTGCTGACGGAGGCCGAGCTGGCCGCCATGGCCGGGGCGCAGCGGCGCATCTCCGACGCCGACGTCCGGGCGCTGAACGAGCGGGAGTCGTGGAGCGTACGCATCCCATGACAGCCGTGAAGACTCAAGGGTAAGATCCGACACCGTAGAGCCATACCGACATTTCCGGCTTCCCGAGTCGGTCCTCCGCTCGCGGCCTCGCCCCCTAGGACATCCATGCTCGAGATAGAGAACCTCTCCCACGTGTACGGCGGCGGTGGCCCCAACGCTCACCACGCCATCGAAGGGCTGAACCTGAGCGTCGCCGCGGGCGAGCTGCTGTGCATCGTCGGGCCGTCGGGGGCCGGGAAGTCGACCCTGCTGCGATCCATCGCCGGGCTGATCAGGCCGACGGGCGGTGAGGTCAGGGTCGAGGGCGAGCTGGTGCGGCAGACCCCCGACAACCTGGCGGTGGTCTTCCAGGACTACAGCCGTTCGCTGTTCCCGTGGATGTCGGTGGCCGACAACGTGGCCCTGCCGCTGCGCCGCAGGGGCATGGACAAGCAGCAGCGCCGCGAGGCCGCCCAGGAGGCGCTGGAGTCGGTCGGGCTCCAGGGCGCCGAGAAGAAGTACCCGTTCCAGCTCTCGGGCGGCATGCAGCAGCGGGTGGCGATCGCGCGGGCGCTGGCCTACCGGCCCTCGCTCATGCTCATGGACGAGCCGTTCGGCTCGGTCGACGCCCAGACCCGCGAAGACCTGGAAGACCTCGTGCTCAAGGTGCGCGGCCACCACCAGATGACGATCGTGCTCATCACCCACGACATCGACGAGAGCGTCTACGTCGGCGACCGCGTCGTGGTGTTGTCGAAGGCGCCCGCACACGTGGTCGGCGACCTCAAGGTCGACCTGCCCGAGCCGCGCGACCAGATCACCACCCGCGAGCACCCCGACTTCGTGCACCTTCGCGCCGAGGTCGGCCGTCTGGTGCGCGGCCACGCCGCCACCGTCTGACGCGCGGGCGGGCCGGCCTCAGCCGCGGGTGCGGGCCACGAGCAGGGCGATGTCGTCCTCCGGCGGCCGGTCGCCGGTCATGGCCCTGATGACCGAGGTGCAGAAGTCGTCCAGCGTGGGGGCTGCGGACACGGCTGCGGTCAGCGCGGCGGCCAGGCGGTCGATGCCCGCCTCGATGTCGGCCTCGCGGGTCTCGATCAGGCCGTCGGTGTAGAGCGCGACCAGGCTGCCGGGCCCTAGTTCCAGGTCGAGCGGGCGGAAGTCGCCCAGGCCGAGGCCGATCGGGGTGCCGGTGGGCGGGCGCGGGAAGGTGACCGCGCCGTCGGGGGTGACGATCGCCGGAGGCGGGTGGCCGGCCGCCGCCATCGTGCAGCGCCGGGTGGCGGGGTCGTACACGGCGTACAGGCAGGTGGCGCCGGTGGGGTCGGGTGGCAGGCCGCCGGCGTCGGCGTCCTCCTCGGCCAGCCGGACGACCAGGGCGTCGAGGTGGGCGAGCAGCTCGTCCGGGGGCAGGCCCACGTAGGCGAGGGTGCGCACGGCGGTGCGCAGGCGTCCCATGGTGGCGGCGGCGTTGATGCCGTGCCCGGTCACGTCGCCGACGACCAGGGCGACCCGCCCGCCGGTCAGCGGGATCGCGTCGAACCAGTCGCCGCCGACCCCTTCGTGGACGTCGGCGGGCAGGTAGCGCGTGGCCAGGTCCACCGCGCCGCCGCCGGTCAGGTTCCGCGGCAGCAGGTCGCGCTGGAGCGCGAGCGCCGCACTGCGCTCGCGGGTGTAGCGCCACGCGTTGTCCAGGCTCAGCGCCGCCCGCGTGCCCAGCTCCTCGGCGAGCAGCAGGTCGTCCCTGGTGAACGGCTCCCGATTGTCGGTGCGGACGAACACCGCGACCCCCAGCACCTCTCCCCTGGCCGCCAGCGGAACGATGATCAGCGTGTGCATGCCGGTGGCGCGGATGACCCTGGCCCGCTCGGGATCCTGGTCCAGCCAGGTGCCGGGCGAGGTGTCCAGCACGGGCTCGAAGTGCGCCCGTCCCGACGTCAGGACCGCCGTGAACGGCGACGACGGCGGCACGAACACCGCCTGCCCGCGCGGCCAGAGCGACTCGGGCACGCCCTCGTGGATCGAGGCCACGCCCGCCCGGCGGAACACCGGCACGCTCACCGCCGTGGCGGCCAGCCGCTGCAACGGCACGGCGTCGGGCAGCACCGGCTCGGCCAGGTCCACGGTGACGTAGTCGGCCAGCGCCGGCACGGCCAGGTCGGCCAGCTCCTGGGCGGTCTTCCAGACGTCCAGCGTGCTGCCGACGCGTACGCTGGCCGCGCGCAGCAGGGCCAGGCGGTCGCGGGCGCGGCTGTCGCTGATGTCGATGGCGACGGAGTAGACGCCGAGCGGGCGGCCGTCCACGCCTTCGAGGCGGAACAGCGAGGTCGACTGGGTGCGTTCGACGTGCCGGTCGGGTGACGTCCAGCGCGCCTCGCGGTCCACCTGCGGGACGCCGTCGGCCAGCACCCTGCGCATCGCCTCCACGGCCGTGCGGGTGTCGGCGCCGGGCAGCGGATCGGTCAGCGCGCGGCCCACCTCGTAGTGGGGGAAGACCACGCGCAGGCGCCGGGCGGCCTCGTTCAGCCAGACGCAGCGCAGGTCGAGGTCCCAGATCGCCATGCCGACGGGCGTGCGGCTCATCAGCGACTCCAGCACCGGCCGGCCGCCGCCGCCGGCCACCGGCCGGACGGTCAGCAGCCAGGACGTCCGGCCGTCCGGGGCCCGCAGGGCTGATCGCGCGTCGTCCGGGGCGAGCAGCAGGCCGAGGCCGCGGCCGAGCACGTCGGGGGCCCGGTGGCCGAAGAGCTGCTGCGCCGCGCGGGTCCAGCCGACCACGATGCCCTCGGCGTCGGCCACCACGACCGCCGCGGGGTCCGCCTCGCTCTCAGGTGTGGACATGCCGTCATTCGTTCCCCACCCGAGGCCCGTCCATCGGCGCAGGTCGGCGGCGGGTCACCGCGCCGCCGACACGTCGACGGGCGCGCGCGGATCGGGATGCGCGCGCCCGGTGCGCGTCCGGCTATACCGGCGTGTGGGAGTGGCGGGTGAGCGCGTGCTCCACCAGCGTGATCAGGGTGGATTTCACCATGTCGCGCTGGCGGGCGTCGAGGCGGACGATCGGGATGTGACCGCCGACGGACAGGGCCTCGCGGATCTCGTCCTCCGCGTGGGCGAACTGGCCGTCCCAGCCGTTGATGCCGATCACGAAGGGCAGCTTGGCCTCTTCGAAGTAGTCGATGGCGGGGAAGCTGTCCGCGAGACGGCGCGTGTCCACCAGGACGACGGCGCCGATCGCGCCGCGCACGAGGTCGTCCCACATGAACCAGAACCGGTGCTGTCCGGGGGTGCCGAACAGGTAGAGGATCAGGTCGCGATCCAGCGACACACGTCCGAAGTCCATCGCCACGGTGGTGGTCGTCTTGTTCGGCGTGAGCGAGACGTCGTCGACGTGGGCCGAGGCGTCCGTCATGACCGCTTCCGTGGTGAGCGGCAGGATCTCCGAGACCGCTCCCACGAACGTCGTCTTCCCCACGCCGAAGCCCCCGGCCACGACGATCTTCGTCGAGGTCAGACCGGGGCTAGAGCCTGCGAAGTCCACTGAGCACCCTTTCGAGCAAGTTGAGGTCCGGCTTTCCCGCGTCCAGCGCAGGCTGGTGCACGCGGATCAGGCCCTCCGACGCCATGTCGGCGATCAGCACCCGGACCACACCAAGGGGCTGGCGTAAAAGGGCGGAGATCTCGGCAACCGACCGGACGTTCCGGGTCAGCTGAATGATCGCCTGATACTCCGGACTCAGTAGGGAAATGTCTTGGTATTCCGACGTCACGGAGGACACCAAAGCCTCCATGGCGAACTTCATCCGCGGCGCGGTGCGCCCCCGGTCACGGCATAAGGCCGTACCAGGGAGCTCGGCTTCTGCGGACGAGGGGCCGCCGGATGCGGCGGAGTGCTATCACCAGCCCAACCCTGACCTGACACCATGATCTCCTGTCACCGCCCGCTAGCGGGGGCGGGCCGCTTGCAGCTCAGCGCGTACGGCCGGGGTGAGCACCTGACCGGCCCGCTCGACCAGCAGCGTCATCTGGTACGCCACGAGGCCCATGTCACAGTCGGGAGCCGCCAGGACGGCCAGACAGGACCCGTCGCTGATGGACATGATCATCAACAGCCCGCGCTGCATCTCGATGACGGTCTGGGTCACCATGCCGCCCTCGAAGACCCGCGCGGCGCCCTGCGTCAAACTGATCACGCCCGAGGCGACCGCGGCGAGCTGGTCGGCCCGGTCCTTGGGGAAACCCTCCGAGAAGGCCAGCGGCAGGCCGTCGGACGACACCACGACGGTGTGCGCGACGCCCGGCACGTTGTTCACGAAGTCGGTGATCAGCCAGCTGATGCCACGCGCTCCCTGGCTCATCTCTCTCATTTGTCCTCCTCATTCTCTTCGCCGCGGGTGAACGCGCGGCCTTGCCGCACTCCCTGCTGGAAGCTGGAGAGCCTGCTGCGCAACCGCTCGGGCGAGATCTGCGGCGGCGGTGACGTGGGCTGCGGCTCGGCGAGACTGGCCGTACCGGGCACGAGGTTGGCCTTCGGCACCCGGCGCGGCAGGCCCGAGGACGTCGTGCCGGCCTGGGCGGGCTGCGCGGCGGCCTGGGCCGCCTGGAAACCGGAGTCGGCGGGCGAGGACCACGACGCGCCGGCGCCCGACTGGCCGGGCTTGCGCTGGGGCAGCCCGGACCGGCCCACCGCCGGGGCGGCGGGCGGCGCGGCCGCCGGAGGCTCGGCGGGCACGGCCGGGTGCACGGCGGTGATCTCGTGCTCGGGCTCCTGCTCCTGCTGGCGCAGCTGCTCGGGGTCGGGCCTGCGGAACCAGTCCGAGCCGACGGACGAGAAGATCGGCAGGAACTCCTCGCTCTGCTCCTCCAGGGGCGAGGTGCGCACCACGGGGAGCGGGCCGGTCAGGTCCTGGGAGGAGTAGTCGCCCTGGCCGAACGGGCCGTAGGCGCCCGGACGGCTCTGCTCGAACTGGTCGGCGGGCTTGGGCTCCTCCGCGCCGAACCCCGGAAGGTCGCCGAACGCCGCCCGGTAGGGCTCCTCGCCGAACGCCGAGGGGCCCGGCCGGTCGACCGACTCGAACAGGGACCGTCGCGGCGGCTCGTCGCCGAAGGCCGACTGGCCGAGCGAGGTGTCGCCGAAGGACGGCGAGCCGAAGGAGGACCAGCGGGGCTCCTCCGTCCCGCTCTGCGGCGGCTCGGTGGCGAAGGACGGCCAGCGGGGCTCGTCGTCCTGCAGCGGCGGCGGCTGCTCGGCGAAGGAGGGCCAGCGCTGCTCGCCCCACGGGGACTGGGCCTGCGGCTGCGGCTCGGGCTGGGCCGCGGGCGGCTCGTCGGCGAAGAAGGGCTTGGGCGCGTCGCCGAAGGACGGCTTCGGCTCCTCGCCGAAGAACGGCTTGGGCTCGTCGGCGAAGAACGGCTTCGGCTCCTCGCCGAAGGACGGCTTGGGCTCCTCGGCGAACGACGGCCAGCGCGGCTCGTCCCGGCCCGGCTCCTCGCCGAAGGATCCCCAGCGGGTCTCCTCCTGGGCCGACTCGTCGGCGAAGGACGGCCAGTTGCCGGTGCCCGGCGCGGGCAGCGAGCCCGGCCACTGCGTGTCCAGCACCCGGTCGGCCGCGTCCGGCGCGGAGACGGGGGCGCCGTTCTGGCTCGCCTCGGCAGGCGGCGGGGCGACGCCGAACTGGCTCGGGTCGAACGTGGTGAACGCCTCGTACTGGCTGCCGGGCTGCTGCGGCATGCCGGCGCCGCCGCTGATGAGCATGTCAGGCATCATCACCAGCGCGCTCAGGCCGCCGGTCTCCCGCATGCTGAGCTGGACGCGGATGCCGTGGCGCAGCGCCAGGCGGCCGACCACGAACAGGCCCATGCGGCGGGAGACGCCGACGTCCACGACGGGCGGGTTGGCCAGGCGCCAGTTGGCCTCGGCGAGCTCCTCGGGGCTCATGCCGATGCCCAGGTCGTTGATGGAGATCATGACGCCGCCGTCGGCGGCCACGCTGGAGACCTCGACCTTGCTCTCGCGCGGCGAGAAGGAGATCGCGTTCTCGATCAGCTCGGCAAGCAGGTGGACGGCGTCGGTGACGGCCGGGCCGACGATCAGCGTGCCGGACGGGATCTTGATCTGGACCCGCTCGTAGTTCTCGACCTCGGACAGCGAGGCGCGGGCGATGTCGACCAGCGGCACCGGCTCGCTCCACTTGCGCGCGGCCTCCTGGCCGGCGAGGACCAGGAGGTTCTCGCTGTTGCGGCGCATGCGGGTGGCCAGGTGGTCGAGGCGGAAGAGGTTCGCGAGCCGCTGCTCGTCCTCCTCGCCCTGCTCCAGGCCCTCGATGAGCTGGAGCTGCCGTTCGACCAGCGTCTGGCTGCGGCGGGAGAGGTTGACGAACATGGCGTTGACGTTGGCGCGCAGCTTGGCCTCGTCGCCGGCCAGCCGGAGCGCCTCGCGGTGGACCTCGTCGAAGGCCCGCGCCACTTCACCGATCTCGTCACGGGTGTTGACGCCGACCGAGGGCACTTCGGGCACCTGCGCGCCCTCGCCGGACTCGCGCAGGATGCGGACGGTCTCCGGCAGCCGGGTGGTGGCCACCTGGAGCGCCTCGGCGCGCAGCCGGCGCAGCGGGCGGACCAGCGAACCGGCCACCCGGGTGGTGATGATCAGGACGAGCAGCAGCAGGACGAGGATGGTCGCGCCGCTGATGATCGCGTTGCGCTGCTCGGTGTCGCTCAGCTCGCGGGCCCTGGTCACGATCTTGGTGGCCAGCGCGTCCTCGACCTTGCGCATGGTGTTGCCGGCCAGGGTGGTGCTGTCGTACCAGCGGCTCAGGTCGCGGGCGGAGGTGACGTCGAGGTCCCGGATCCGGTTGTACTCGCGGACCTGGGCCAGGGCGCGCTGCCGCATGGCGTCGGCGCGGTCGATGTCCGGGCCGCGCATGCCCTTCTGGTACGCCCGCAGGTCCGCCGGGGCGGCCTCCCGCTCGAAGGCGGTCAGCTCGGCCTGCTGGCGGCTCCACGAGCCGAGGAACTCCGACAGGTCGTCGTAGTCCAGCTCACGCTCAATGAGCGCGATCATGAGAATGGCCTGCTGCCTGGAGACTTCTTCCTTGACCCGCTGCAGCGAGCCGAGGGCGGCCACGTCACCCTGGAGGTCGTCGTCGTTCACGCCGTCGCCCAGGTCGCCCTGGATCGCGGAGAAGACGCCGATCATCGTGGTGTATGTGGTGATCGCGGCTCGCGGGGGCACGCCCTCGGCCACCATCGACGTGCGGAGGCTGTCGAGGCCGGTGAGCCACCGGCGCATGTTGTCCACACCGTCGCGGATACGGGCCGAGTGCGCGGCGTCGATGGCGTTCGCCGAGGCCAGCACCTTCTTCTTGGCCGCGTCGACGGCCGCCCGCTGGGTCTTGAGCTGGACGAACCGCCCCGCCTTCGACTGGTCGGTGACGTACCACGCGGTGAGCGTGCGCTCCTTGGCCAGCTCGTGGTTGAGCCCGCCGATGCGCTGCACCAGCTCGGCGACCTGGGTCAGCCGGCGGTACTCGGAGCTCGTCCCGATGGCGTTGGCGAGCTGCACGCCCGCGAGGAGCACGCCCACGATGGTGGGGATGAGGATCAGCGCGATCAACCTCGAGCGCACACGCCAGTTCCCCAGCCGGAACCTTCCGCCTGTGTACTCCCCTGACCTCGTGTGCCTGGGGTTTTCCGTCCTCACTGACTCTCGCTACCTCTCGCCGGTACGTGCTCGAAAGAAATCAGACACGCGTGTGGCGCATGGGATTCTGTCCGGCTGGGTAATTGGAACACAGTCCGTACCAGACGGCCAACCGTACATTTCCCACTAAATGCACCCAAAGCGACACTTTGGGCGTCATATCGCCGTACACGTTTTCAGGCGGGCCGGAACGAATCCCGCTCCACGGGTGCCGCGTGCTTGACCATCAGGTGACGTGTCACCGAATACTCCTGCACCGCCTCCTGGCTCATGTCCTTGCCGAACCCGCTGCCCTTCACGCCGCCGTGCGGAGCCTCGCTGGCGATCGGCAGATGATCGTTCACCCAGGTCACGCCCACGTCGAGCCGGTGGGACACGCGCATGGCCCGCGCGACGTCGCGCGACCACACCGACGAGGCGAGCCCGTATGGGGTGTCGTTGGCCAGCCGGACGGCCTCGTCCTCGCCGTCGAACGGCAGCGCCACAAGGACCGGTCCGAAAAGTTCGCCTTGGACGATCTCGCTGTCCTGTGCGACATCGGTCACAAGCGTCGGCGGGTAGTAGAACCCGGGCCCCTCGACGGGAGCGCCGCCGTGCACGATCCGTCCGCCCGAGCGCGACACGAAGCCGTGCACGCGCTCGCGGTGGGCGGCCGAGATCAGCGGGCCGATGTCCGTCGCCGGGTCCCAGGGGTCGCCCACGGTGATCCCGGCGAGAGTCGCCCGGATGGCCTCCACGGCGTCGTCGTAGATCTCGCGCGCGACGTAGACGCGGGTGGCCGCGGTGCAGTCCTGGCCGGTGTTGTACGTGGCGCCCATGGCCACGCCGCGGGCCATCTCGGCCAGGTCGGCGTCCTGGAAGACCAGGGCGGGCGCCTTGCCGCCGAGTTCGAGGTGCACCCGCTTGAGCGTGGCCGCCGCGCCGGTCATGACCGCCCGGCCGGTGCCGGTCGAGCCGGTGACGCTGACCATGTCCACGCCCGGGTCGGTGACCAGCGCCTGGCCCACCTCGGCGTCGCCGGTGACCGCCTGGACCAGCCCTTCGGGCGCGCCCGCCTCGGCGAACAGCTCGGCCAGGCGCAGCGTCGTGCGCGGCGTCTGCGGCGCCGGCTTGATGACCACGGCGTTCCCGGCGGCCACGGCCGGGCCGACCTTCCACACCGCCATGACGAACGGGAAGTTCCACGGCGCGATCGACCCCACCACCCCGACCGGACGGCGCAGCAGCACCGAGGTGTAACCGGCGCTGAACACCCCGGCGCCCGACCCTTCGAGCGAGCGGGCGGCGCCGGCGAAGAAGCGCAGGTTGTCGACGGCGAAGGGCAGCTCGCCGTCCCTGAACACGGCCGCCGGCTTGCCGGTCTCCTCCACCTCCAGCCGGGTCAGCTCCTCGGCGTCGGCCTCCACCAGGTCGGCCAGGCGCAGCAGCAGCCGCTGGCGCTCGGCGGGGGTGGTCTGCGCCCACTCCTCGAACGCGCCCCGGGCGGTCCGGACGGCCGCCGCCACGTCCGCCACCGGTGTGTCCGGGATCTCGGCGCACGGGAGGCCGGTGGCGGGGTTGATCAGTTCACGCATGGAAAGTCCTCGAAATCCCTACTGGCCGAGCTGTTCGATCAGGTCGGCGGCCTTGCGCAGGCCGTCGCGGCGGCGGATCTCCTCGCCCGCCGCGGCGAGCCTCGCGCGCATCTCGGTGTCGCCGAGCAGGCGCTCCACCGCGCCGGTCAGCTCCTCGTCGGTGAAGGTGTAGGTCGAAAGCCTGACACCGTAGCCCAGCTCATCCACCCGCTGGGCGTTGTCGTACTGGTCCCAGAACAGCGGCAGCACGATCATCGGCTTGCCGAAGTGCGCCGCCTCGGTGGTGGTGTTGTTGCCGCCGTGCGTGATGACCAGGTCGCACAGGGGGATGATCTTCGTCTGCGGCAGGAACTCGGCGCCGTACATGTTGTCGGCGAGCTTGATCTCCTCGTGCAGCGGGCCCTTGGAGACGATGTACTGGTGCCGCGTGCCGGCCAGGATGTCGATCACGCGCTGCATCAGCTCCACGTCGGAGGAGCCGAGCGAGCCGAGCGAGAAGTAGATCAGCGAGCCGTCGTTGCGCTCGAAGGGCAGCGTGAAGTCCTCGTCGGTCTCGCGCACCGAGGAGTCGAGCCGGTGCCAGCTCGGGCCGAGCGGGCGGGCGTCGGTGTAGTCGAGGATCTCGGGGAAGACGTAGAGGTTCAGGTCGCCCTCGTGGATGAAGTCCAGGTCGGGCAGCGGGGCGGTGCCCTGCTCGACGCACCACTCGTTGAAGGCGGTCCAGATCTCGCGGTGGGTGCGCTCGTACTCGGCGCGGAAGGCGGCCCAGTCGGAGCGGTCGCCCGCGGGCAGGCCGGAGAAGACCGGCGCGACGTTCTCGCCGCGCACCTCCAGCGGGTTGCAGGAGACGATCCGGACGAACTTCTTGCCCGCCGTGAGCAGCGCCGGGAACGTGATCACGTTGTCCTCGACGATCACGTCCGGGTTCACGCGCTCGATGATGGCCTTGAGCTGCGGCTCGCAGTACTTGGCGCCGTCGATGAGGGAGTCCCAGATGGGCTTGGTGACGGTGTCGAGCTGCTCCAGCGTGCTCTTGCGGTACTCCGGCGCGGTCTCGCGGATGAAGTCCTTCCAGAACTGGCCGGCGTCCTGCTCCTCGGCGTTCTCGGGCGGCGGGGCCAGGTCGACGAGGTCCTCCTCGAAACCGAGCGCTTCGAGCTTGCCCTTCCAGGACGACTCCGCGGCGAAGACGACGCGGTGCCCGCGACGGCGGAGAATGTCGCCGACGCCGATGCAGTTGTTCGTGGGGCCGTACGCGCTCTCTGGCATGAACAGGATGGTGAGGGACATCGTGAACTCCGGGGGAACTCGTCAAATTGAAGAGGAATTCAAATACTCATCTAGCGTGAAGCGCAAGTTAAGTGCACTATGGTCACGGCCGATCTGAATGGTGACCAAACGCACGGGGGGTGGTGGTCGTGGCCCAGCGCAAAAGCCGTAGTGACCGGCGCATCGACTTGATCGAGGCCGCGCGCCGGGCCATCATCCGCCACGGCATCGACGGTGTACAGCTCTCGCACGTCGCCGAGGAGGCCGGTCTGACCTCCGGAGCCGTGCTCTACCACTACCCCGACCTGGGCGAACTGCTGGTCGAGGCGCAGCACGCGGGCATGGAGCGGTTCTACGAGCTGCGCATGCGCCGCCTGGCCGACTTCACCGACCCGGTCGAGAAGCTGGTCGTCACGATCCGGTCGGGGTTGCCGACCGGGCCGCTCGACCCCGACGTCCGCCTGCTCAACGAGCTGGGCGGCGCCGCGGGCCGCAACCGGGTCTACGGCGTGCTGCTCACCTCGCTGTACGACCGCCAGGTGTCGATGTACCAGGCGATCCTGGACACCGGGGCCGCGCTCGGGGTCTTCCGGCTGACGGCAGACTCCGTGACCATCGCGCGCAACCTGGTGGCCCTGGAGGACGCCTACGGCTACCGCATCACCGCCAGGCACCCGCTGATCGGCCCCGACGAGGCGGCCGAGCTGATCCTGTCGTACGCGCGGGCGGCGACGGGCAACGACCTGGCTCATTGATCGACCGCCATGATGACGGCGTCCTGGGCCTCCCAGCGCACCTTCACCTTGGCGCCCGGCTGCACCGTGCTCGCCCCCTGCACCGCGGCGAGCACGGGCTTGGCCCGTCCCGGCACGTCCACCGAGATGTGCGAGACGCCGCCGTAGAAGCTCACGTCCAGGACGCTGCCCTTCAGGCCCCTCGCCGCGCTCTCGTCGGCCAGCTCGATCTTCTCGGGCCGCACCGCGAGCAGCGCCTTGGAGTCGGCGGCCAGGTCTTCGAGCGGCGTGCCGGCCAGCATGCCGAACTCCTCGCTCTTGATCCCGTCCAGGCCGGTGCAGACGCCCTCGAAGAGGTTGTTCGCCCCGACGAAGTCGGCCACGAACGGCGAGCGCGGGCGCTCGTACAGGGCCACGGGGGCGTCCACCTGGCGCACGCTGCCGCTGTCGAAGACCGCGATGCGGTCGGCCAGCGACATGGCCTCCTCCTGGTCGTGCGTGACGACCACGAAGGTGATGCCGACCTCGCTCTGCAGCCGCTTGAGCTCCAGCTGCATGTCCGCGCGGACCTTCTTGTCCAGGGCCGACAGCGGCTCGTCGAGCAGCAGCAGCCGCGGCCGCTTGACGATGGAACGGGCCAGCGCGACCCGCTGCCGCTGGCCGCCGGACAGCTGCGCGGGCTTGCGGGAGGCGTGCGCCGACAGGCCCACGGTCTCCAGCACCTCGCCGACCCGCTGCTTGATCTCCTGCCGGGGCAGCTTCTCCCGCTCCAGGCCGTAGGCCACGTTCTTGGCCACGGTCATGTGCGGGAACAGCGCGTACGACTGGAACATGAGGCTGATCGGCCGCCGGTTGGGCTGCTTGGACAGCAGGTCCTCGCCGTCGAGCGTGACCGTGCCGGCGTCCGGCGACTCGAACCCGGCGATGATGCGCAGCAGCGTGGTCTTGCCGCAGCCGGAGGGCCCGAGCAGGGCGAAGAACTCGCCCTGCTTGATCTCCAGCGAGACGCCGTCGAGCGCGGTGACGTCACCGAACCTGCGGGTGACCCCGTCAATCCTGAGCACGTGATTTCCCGATCTTGGTCATCCGCTGCCCGGCGATCACCGCCGTGAAGCTCACGAGGAGCAGGATCGCGGCCAGCGCGTTGATCTTCGGGGTCACCCCGAAACGAACCATTGAGTAGATGACGATCGGCAGCGTCGGCTCGGCGTTGCCGATCGTGAAGAAGGCGATCACGAACTCGTCCAGCGACAGCGTGAACGCCAGCAGCGCCCCGGCGACGATCCCGGGCACCAGCTGCGGCAGCGTGACCTTCATGAACGTGACCACCGGCCCGGCCCCCAGGTCGCGCGAGGCCTCCTCCAGCGAGGTGTCGGCGTTGGTGAGCCGGGTGCGCACCACCGCCGCGACGAACGCCATCGAGAACACGGCGTGCGCGATGGTCACCGTGGGCAGGCCGAGCGCGAACTGGGCGTCCCACTGGGCCAGGAAGGTGTTGATCAGGGCGTACAGGACCAGCAGCCCGATCCCGAGCACCAGGTCGGGCAGCACGGCCGGCATGAGCGAGATCGCGTCGAGGAGCTTCGACTTGGTGTACCGGGCCAGGCCGACGGCCAGCAGCGTGCCCAGCACGGTGGCGATCGCCGTCGAGCCGAGGGCCACGATCAGCGTGTTGACCAGGCCCTCCCGGATCTTCTCGTCGGCGGCCAGCTCGCCGTACCACTTGAGGCTGAAGCCCTCGTAGGTGTAGGCCGACTTGCCGGAGTTGAAGGACATGACGACCAGGACGATGATCGGCACGTACAGGAAGGCGTAGGTCGCCCAGAAGGGCACGTACAGCAGCTTGGGTCTACGCACGGCGGGCCGCCCACGCCTGCACCAGCAGCAGCAGGATCAGCACCGCGATCAGCGCCAGCACCAGCGCCGAGCCGAACGGCCAGTCGCGCGCGACCAGGAACTGGTTGCGGATCAGGTTCCCCACCATGATGGACTTGTTGCCGCCGAGCATCTCGGGGATGACGAAGTTGCCGAAGCTCGGCACGAACACGAACATCGCCCCGGTCAGCGCGCCGGGCAGGGTGAGCGGCAGCGTCACCTTCCGGAACGTGGTGAACGCCGAGGCCCCGAGGTTCGCCGACGCCTCGCGCAGCTGCGGGTCGAGCTTCTCGATCGAGGAGTACAACGGCAGCACCATGAGCGGCAGGTACGAGTAGAGCAGCCCGGTGACGATCGCGCCCTGGGTGTACAGCAGCTCCATCTCCTTGCCCAGCAGGTTGCTGAGCAGTCCCTGGCTGCTGAGCATGATGATCCACGCGTAGACGCGGATGATGAAGTTCGTCCAGAAGGGCAGCACGATCGCCACCAGGGCGATCGTCTTCCACTTCGACGGGAGCTGGGCGATCAGGTACGCCGTCGGGTAGCCGAGCAGCAACGCGATCAGCGTGGCGATCGTCGCCATCTTCAGCGAGTCGCCGACGACGTTCAGGTAGAGGGAGTCGAACAGGCGCTGGAAGTTCTCCAGCGTGAACTCGTAGACGATGCCCCCGAAGCGCCCCCGCTGGAAGACGGTGTAGCTGAGCACCAGCGCCAGCGGCACGAGGAGGAGCACGACCAGGTACGTCAGACCTGGCGACAGGAAAACGAACGCGCCCAGCCGGCGACCCCGCGTACGGGACACCGGCCGGGCCTTGACCTCGGATCTCACTGCACCAACGACTATCCGGCCGTGACTTCCTGCGACAGGCGGCTGAACTTGGTCGACGCCTGTCCCAGGTCGATGATCGACTCACCGTTGAGCAGTTCCGCCGGCTTGATGTCCAGCAGCGAGCCCTTGGGGATGGTCACCTTGTCCATGGCGGCCTTGTTGGGGACCTTGTAGTTGATGTTCTCGGCCGCCCAGCGGTGGATCTCCGGGTCGAGGATCATGTTGATGAAGGCGTGGGCCGCCTCCTTGTTCTTGGAGGACTTCATGATCACCATGGTGTCCACCCAGAGGTCGCTGCCCTCCTTCGGCACCACGAACTTGATGTTCTGCTTCTCGTCCGTGGTCGGGCACCAGCCGTCCCACGCCTCGACCATGATGGCCTCGCCGGACTTCAGCCGGTCGCCGAAGGTGGTGTCGTCGTAGCGCAGCAGGTGCGGCTTCTGCGAGACCAGGAGCTCCTTGGCCTTGGCGATCTCCTCGTCCTTCTCGGTGTTGACCGAGTAACCGAGCGCCTTGAGCGCGGGCAGGACCAGCCAGCGCTCGGTGGTCATCATGGTGACCTTCTTCTCGGCCCAGGAGGCGGGCTTGAGGATGTCGTTCCAGCTGGTCGGCGGCGTCTTCACCAGGTCGCTGCGATAGCAGATGCCGGTGGTGCCCCAGGTGTAGGGCACCGAGTACTTGTTGCCCTTGTCGTAGGAGAGCTGAGTGGCCTCGGGGTAGAGATTGGCCAGGTTGGGGATCAGCTCGGCGTGGATGGGCTCCAGCAGGCCCTGGGCGTTGAGCGCCTGGGCGTACTGGCCGGACACGAACGCCACGTCGATGCCGCTGTCGCCGGAGGCGGTCAGCTTGGCCATCGCCAGCTCGTTGGTGTCGTGGTTGGTGATCCCCATCTCCTTGACCTTGAGCTGCTGCTTGACCTTCTCGGGCAGCTCCTCCGGGGTGTAACCCGGCCAGACGGTCACCTGGAGCGACTGCTTGGTCAGGTCGGCGTTGGGCTGGAGCTGTTCGGCCTTTGCCGCGGTCGTGCCGTCTGAGCTGCTCGACGACCCACCGCCGCACGCCGCGACGGCTAGCGCGAGGCCGGCCACCGCCACGGCGGCCGGAAGACGACGGGTGAACCGGTTACGGGACACGGCCGCTACTCCTTCTGGTGCTGAGGATTGAGGGGTCGCGCGACCTTACTGGACACGGCAGACCAGAGCAGGAGTGTTGCAGCAGAAATCAACATGAGCAAGACTTTTCCCGACATTGCTACCAGGAAGTTTGATCAGAGTGTTGAATCGAGATTCAATAACGGAGTCGCCTCATCCCGGTCCGTGAGGGACCTCTCACCTCGCGTACGGACCGCCTTTGGGCCGCGCTCTTCGCGCCATCTCTCCCAGCCGTAATCTATCGGCTCGGGAGCGCGCAATCCCTGGCGGGTGCTCAGCGAACGGGCGAACGATCCGGATCAGCCCAGAGCGGGTCATCGGTCGCGGTGACACCGCGCGGACCGTGCTCGCGCACGGAGACAGGGGCGGCCCGGAGCGAGCACCGGGGGCGGGACCGTACCCTCCTGACCGGCGCAGGCGCTTTTCCCCTAATGCGATGACGGGCCCCGAAGAGGGCGAAGTTGCAGCGGTAATCAACATGAGCGAGACTTCCTTCCACACGTCGATCGGGAACCATGGTCAATCTGTTGAACTGGGATTCAATTGCGCCCCGGCTCGCCGCCCTCGCGGCGGAGCCCGTCTCCGACCGGGATCACGGCCTGTCCACGAGCCTGCTGCGGGCGCTGGCGCACGACCCGCCGCACCCGTTCGCCGTCCGCCGGTTCCATGACCTTCCCGTCCTCGCGGCGACGGCCGCCGAGCGCGGGTTCGGGCCGCACGTCGACCAGACCAACCACTCGGTCGTGGTGGACGAGCGGATGGTGGTGAAGTGGCTGGCCCCGCCGGTCCCGCTCCCCCACCCGACGCCCGAGATCTTCGCCCACCTCGTCGAGGTCGGCTTCACCGGCACCGCGCCCCCGTACCTGGCCCTGACCCGCGCGTCGGACACCGGCGAGGAGCTGCTCGCGCTGGTGACGGGCTACCTGCCCGAGGCGCGCGACGGCTGGGAGTGGTGCGTGGACGAGGCCGAGTCGGGCGGCACGGAGTTCGCCGGCGAGCTCGGCCGGCTGGCCGCCGACCTGCACGTCGCGCTGTCCACGCTGCCCGGCGGCTCGTCCGCGCGGCAGGCCGACCCGGCGGCGCGGGCCGCGGACGCGCTGGCCGAGGCGCTGGCCCTCACCGGCGGCGAGGACGGCGAGTGGCTGGCCGCGCGGGCCGGCGTCCTGGCCGGCGAGCTGGAGCCGCTGCGCGCGGGCTTCGCGGGCCCGGTGATCAGGATCCACGGCGACCTGCACGTGGGCCAGGTCCTGCGGTGGCGCGACGGGTACGCCGTGATCGACTTCGACGGCAACCCGACCGTGGCCGACACCGTCGTGCGCCAGCCGGCCGCCAGGGACGTCGCCCAGCTCACCACGAGCCTGGAGCACGTGGCCCAGGTCGCCGTCAAGCGCCGGGGCACCCCGCCCGCCCACGCCGCGGCCTGGGCGGCGCGGGCCCGCACCGGCCTGCTGGACGCCTACCGCGGCCGCCTGTCCGGCCTCGGCCGCTCCGACCTGCTGGACGAGACCCTGATCCGCCCGTTCGAGGTCGAGCAGGAGTGCCGCGAGCTGATCTACGCCGCCCGCCACCTGCCCCGCTGGCGCTACGCCCCCATGGGCGTGCTGCGCACCTGGTACCCCGAGGAGAATCTGCCGTGAATCCCGAGCTCTACCTGGCCGACCTGGAGGCCAAGCCCGCCGCCCTGGCCGCCCTCGCCGACGGGCTGCGCGCCGCCGATCCCTTCGCCGGGCTGCCCGAGGGCGTGCGCCGGGTGCTGTTCCTCGGCATGGGCAGCTCCCGGTACGCCGCCGGGGTGGCGGCCCTGCGCCTGCGCGCGGCCGGCGTGGACGCCTACGCCGACTACGCCTCGGCCGCGGCGACCTACCCGGCCGGGCCGGACACGCTGGTCGTGCCGATCTCGGCCACCGGCGGCAGCCGCGAGACCCTCGACGCCCTCGCCCGCTACGCCGGGGGCCCGTCGTACGTGGCCGCGATCACCAACGTGCCCGGCTCGCCCGTCACCGAGGCGGCCGACCTGGTCGTCCCCATGGGCGCGGGCGAGGAGCGCGGCGGCGTGGCCTGCCGGACGTTCCAGCACACGCTGGCGCTGCTGCTGGCGCTCGAAGCCCGGCTCACCGGCGCGGGAGGCGACCTGCCCGCGCTGCTCACCCGGGCCGCCGAGGCCACCCGCGACCTCCTGGACCGCCGGGACGAATGGCTCCCGCTGACCATGGAGCTCCTGGACGGGCCCGACGGCGTCCACACGATCGCCCCCGTCGAGCGGCTGTCGTCGGCCGAGCAGTCGGCGCTGATGTTCCGCGAGGGCCCGCGCCGCGCGGCCGACGCCTGCGAGGCGGGCGACTGGTCGCACGTGGACGTCTACCTCACCAAGACCCTCGACTACCGGGCGCTGCTCTTCCCCGGCTCCCGCTACGACGAGCAGGCCATGGACTGGGTGCGCGAGCGCGGCTCCACGGTGATCTCCGTGGGCGGCGAGGTGAAGGACGCCGCGGCGGCGATCCGCTACGCGCACGACGACGACCCCGACGTGGCGCTGCTCACCGAGACGCTGGTGGCCGAGCTGGTGGCCGCGTACTGGTGGAACGCTCAGTAGGGGCGGGCGCCGATCACGTGCTCGACCAGGGTGATCAGGGTGTTCTTGACCGACTGGCGGGCACGCGCGTCCGTGCGCACGATGGGCACCTGCGGTGAGAGCGTGAGCGCCTCGCGCACCTCGCTCTCCATGTGCGGGAACCGTCCGTCCCAGCCGTTCAGGCCGACGACGAACGGCAGCCCGGCCTCCTCGAAGTAGTCGACGGCGGGGAAGCTGTCGGCCAGGCGGCGGGTGTCGACCAGGACGACCGCGCCGATGGCGCCGCGCACCAGGTCGTCCCACATGAACCAGAACCGGTGCTGGCCCGGCGTGCCGAAGAGATAGAGGATCAGGTCGCGTTCGAGGGAGACGCGGCCGAAGTCCATCGCGACCGTGGTGGTGGACTTGCCCGGGGTGTGCGCGAGGTCGTCGATGCCGGCCGAGGCGTCCGTCATCACCGCCTCGGTCGTCAGCGGCACGATCTCCGACACCGCGCCGACGAACGTGGTCTTCCCCACGCCGAACCCGCCCGCCACGACGATCTTCGTTGAGGTGAGCGCTGGGCTAGAGCCGGCGAAGTCCACTCAGGACCCTTTCGAGCAGCCTGCGGTCCGGCAGCCCGGCCTCCAGCTGCGGCTGGTAGACCTTGACCAGCCCGTCGGCCTCCATGTCGGCGACCAGCACCCGCGCGACGCCGAGCGGCACGGCCAGCAGCGCGGAGATCTCGGCCACCGAGCGCACCTGGCGGCACAGCTCGCTGATCGCGCGGTACTCGCGGGTATAGGTCATGCCGAGCCGGGCCGAGGTCGCCGACGAGACCAGCGCCTCCATGGCCAGGCCGGTGCGCGGCGCCGTCCTGCCGCCGGTGACGGCGTACATGCGCACCAGCGAGCTGCGCTGGGGCTCCGGCTCCCCGTCATGCCACGATGCCAACGTCCACTCCCATCACCAGGGGCGCGCGGATGACAACTCCGCCCGTACGGCAGGGGTCAGCACCTGCCCCGTGCGTTCCACCAGAATCGTCATCTGGTACGCCACCAGGCCCATGTCACAGTCCGGCGCGGCCAGCACCGCCAGACACGAACCGTCGCTGATCGACATCACCAGCATCAGCCCGCGTTCCATCTCCACCAGGGTCTGCGTGACGCCGCCGCCCTCGAAGACCCGCGCCGACCCCTGCGTGAGGCTGACCAGCCCGGCCGCGATGGCGGCGAGCTGGTCGGCGCGGTCCTTGGGGAAGCCGCGGGAGAAGGCCATCGGCAGGCCGTCGGCGGAGACGACCACGGCGTGGGCCACGCCGGGCACCTCCTCGACGAACGCGCTCACCAGCCAGTTGATGTCCCTGGCCCCCTGGCTCAGTTCCTTCATCAGTCCTCCTCTAGCTCGGCTCGGCCCTTGCGCACGCCCTGCTGGTAGCTGGCCAGCCGGCTGCGCAGCCGGTCGGGGGACGGCGGCGGAACCGGCGCGGGCGGCGGCTGGGGAACCGCGGTACCCGGCACCAGATTCGCTCGCGGCGTGCGCTTGGGCAGGCCGGAGTTCGTGGTGCCGCCTCTGGCGGGCTCGGCGGTCGTGTTCGCCGCCTGCCAGCCCTGGTCGGCGGGCGATGACCAGGCCGGGTCCCGCCGGTCGGCGGTCGGCGCGGCCTTGCTGAACCAGCTGCTCTCCTCGACCGAGGCGAAGATCGGCAGGAACTCGTTCCCGGCCGCCGGCTCGGCCCCGGCCGGCTCGGGCCCCGTGGCGAACGACGGGTACGACGCGCCGGACGCGGACGGCTGCGGCTGCGGCTGCTCGACCGACTGCGAGGAGGACGAGGTGAACCAGGACGACTCGGACGCGGACGGCATGGGGTCGAACGACGGGTGCCCGTAGGCGGGCATCGGTGCCGTGGGCGGCGCGTACGGCTCGGCGCCCTGGAAGGGCTCGGCGCTGTGGAAGGGCTCGGCGCTCTGGAAGGTGTCGGCACTTCGGAAGGGCTCGGCGCTTCGGAAGGGCTCGGCGTTCGGGAAGGACTCGGCGCGGGCCTGGTCCGGGCGGCCCATGGCGGTCATGGCCGGGGTGTGCGCGGCCGCGGCCATCGAGCCGTGCAGGTGCCCGGCCATCGAGCCGGGGACGGCGGCGAGCAGCATCTCCGGGATCAGCACCATCGCGGTCAGCCCGCCGATGTCCTGGCGGCGGAGCTGCACCTTGATGCTGTGCCGCAGCGCGAGCCGCCCGACCACGAACAGGCCCATCCGCCGCGACACGGACACGTCCACGACCGGCGGGTTGGCCAGCCGCCAGTTGGCCTCGGCCAGCTCCTCGGGGGTCATGCCGATGCCGTTGTCGGTCACCGAGACCATCAGCCCGCCGCCGTCGATGCGGCTGCTGGAGATGATCACCTTGGTGTCCTTGGAGGAGAACGAGACCGAGTTCTCGACCAGCTCGGCCAGCAGGTGCACCACGTCGGTGACGGCCTGCCCGGCGATGGCGACGTCCGACTGCGCCTGGACGCTGACCCGGTCGTAGCTCTCGACCTCGCCGAGCGCCGCGCGCACGATGTCCATGAGCTCGACCGGCTCGCTCCACTTGCGCGCGGCCTCCTGACCGGCCAGCACCAGCAGGTTCTCGCTGTTGCGGCGCATGCGGGTGGCCAGGTGGTCGAGCTTGAACAGGTCGCCGAGGCGCTCGTCGTCGCGCTCGCCGCGCTCCAGGCGCTCGATCAGGGTGAGCTGCCGTTCGACCAGGGTCTGGCTGCGCCGCGACAGGTTCACGAACATGGCGTTGACGTTGGAGCGCAGCCGCGCCTCGTCGCCGGCCAGCCGGACGGCCTCGCGGTGCACCTCGTCGAAGGCGCGGGCGACCTCGCCGACCTCGTCCTTGGAGAAGATGCCGATGGGCGGCACCTCGGCGTCGACCGCGCCGTCGCGCGACTCGCGCAGGTGCTGGACGAAGTCCGGCAGGCGGCGCCCGGCGATCTCCAGCGCCTCGCCGCGCAGCCTGCGCAGCGGCCGGACCAGCGACCGGGCCACGCCGGTGGTGATCAGCAGGACGGCGACGAGCAGCGCGAGCACCGCACCCGCGATGACCAGCGCCCGCCGCTGCTCCTCGGCGCTGAGCGTGCCGCTGCGCGCCACGATCCCGGCGGCCTGGCGCTGCTCGACCTTGCGCATGGAGTCCACGACGACGTTGGAGGCGTCGAACCACTCCTTGGCGTCGTCGCGCTTGGCCAGGTCCAGCCCGCGCAGCGGCAGCGAGGCCGAGGCCCTGATGAGCACCAGCTCGCGCAGGAACAACATGCGGTCGGCGCTGCGGCCGTTGACGGTCTCGTCGAAGAAGCGGCGCTCGTCGGCGGTGGCCTCGGAAGCGAAACCCCTGCGGTCGGCGGTCTCGGCGGACAGCTCACCGAGGAAACGTTTGAGCTGGTCCTGGCCGAAGGTGCCCTCGACGAGGACGGTGGTGAGCAGCGCCTGCTGGTAGGAGACGCTCTCCTTCGCCCTGGCCAGGCCGTCCAGCATGCGGGTCTGGCGGAACAGCTCGTCGTCGGAGCTGCCCTTGATCAGTTCGGTGTGGATGGAGAGAAGTTCGCCGATCACCGTGGTGTAGAGGTCGACCGCGGGGCCGGGCAGCAGGTCGGCGTCCATCGCCTGCTCGCGCAGCGAGGTCAGGTCGTCCAGGCGGCTGAGCATGTTCTCGATCTGGTCGGCGGTACGGCCCTCGACGTCGGCCAGGATCTGCTGGGCGGTGCCGCGTACCTCCCTGATGGCGACGTCCACCTGGTCCATCTGGGACCGGACGCCGCCGAGCCCGTTCATGGGCCGGTTCCTGGCGATGTACCAGGCGGTCTTGGCCCGCTCACCGGCGAGCTGGTGGGTCAGGTCGCCCACCTGCTCCGACAGCACGGCTAATCGGTTCGTCCGGTCGTAGTCGGCGGCGGCGCCCGTCGAGGACAGCACCTGGACGCCGCCCAGCAGCACGGCGGCGGCGGTCGGCACCAGGATGAGGGCGACCAGGCGCGCACGTACGCGCCAATTGCGCAGGCGCCAGTTGCCTTCGACGGCCTGTCGCTCGCCCAGCTGTGTTGTCACCGAACGCACCTCGCCCGAATCGGCGTATTTGTCAGGGCTGTGGCCCTTGAGAGAAATCAGCAAGTGCGGGTAATTGGAACACATCCTAAGCGGAGGTGGCCACCCGCACATATCGGTGCGAAATTCAACTTCTGTGCCCAGTGGGACGAAAGCTGGAGCCCCATCTCGCCGTCTGTCCAACCAGAAATAACCCCCTATACCTTCATATGTCCGGGTATGGGCGTTTAGCGCGTTCCAGGCGCATAACACGGGAGGAGCAGCCAGGTCTCTCCCAGGTCACAGCGTTGAGATTTGCGTTATTCACCGCATATGTTGAGCCCCGGCAATCGAGGAGGCGAGGGTGCGGGATTCTCCCGACAGCGCGGCTATCAGCGTCGAAGGGCTTTGGAAGATCTTCGGATCCAGGGCGCAAAAGGTGCTGGACAGCGAGGACAGACACCTCGACCCCGCCGCTCTGCGAGAGAAGACCGGTTGCACCGCCGCCGTCCGTGACGTGAGCTTCGAGGTGCGCCCCGGCGAGGTCTTCGTCGTCATGGGCCTGTCGGGAAGCGGCAAGTCCACCCTCGTACGCTGCCTGACCAGGCTCGTCGAGCCCACCGCCGGCCGCATCAGCATCGGCGGCGAGGACGTCGGCCGCGCCTCCCCCGCCAAGCTGCGCGAGCTGCGCCGCCACCGGGTCAGCATGGTCTTCCAGCACTTCGGCCTGCTGCCGCACCGCAAGGTCATCGACAACGTCGCCTACGGCCTGGAGATCCAGGGCACCCCCAAGGCCGAAAGGCACGCGCGGGCCGCCGAGATCCTCACCCTCGTCGGCCTCGACGGGTACGCCGGCTCCTACCCCGACCAGCTCTCCGGCGGCATGCAGCAACGCGTCGGCCTGGCCCGCGCGCTGGCCGTCGATCCCCAGGTCATGCTGTTCGACGAGCCGTTCAGCGCGCTCGACCCGCTGATCCGGCGCGACATGCAGACCGAGGTGATCCGGCTCCACCGCGAGGTCGGCAAGACGATGGTGTTCATCACCCACGACCTGTCCGAGGCGCTCAAGCTGGGCGAGCGCATCGCCATCATGCGGGCCGGCTCGATCGTGCAGCTCGGCACGGCCGAGGAGCTGGTGGGCGCGCCGGCCGACGACTACGTGGCCGACTTCGTCCGCGACGTGCCGCGCAGCCATGTGCTGACGCTGCGCTGGATCCGCCGCGCGCCCGAGCCCGGCGAGCCGCTGGACGGCCCCCAGCTCCCCGCCACCACCCTGGTCAAGGACGCCATCGCCGCGGCCTCGGCCTCCTCCCGCCCGATCCGGGTGATGGACGGCGACGAGCTGACCGGCGTCGTGGACCGCGTGGACCTGCTGTCCTTCCTCGCCGGCGCGGACGCCGCGGTAAGGGCAGGCGCGTGAGCACCACCGCGGTCAGCGCCCCCACCAGGCTCAAGATCCCCAGATGGGCCGGTCCCGCCGGGGTCGCAATCCTGTTCGCCGTGGCGTACCTGGTCTTCCGCGGCACCGGCACGTTGCCGCACGACAAGGAGGCGCCGCAGTTCCTGGCGGTCACCGAGCTGCGTGAATGGATCGACGACCACCGCAACGAGAGCCCGCTCTTCCTGTACTTCCTCAACTACGTCCGGCTGTTCGTCGACGGCGTCTACACCTTCTCCCAGACCGTGCTCACCGCGCTGAACTGGCCCGGTCTCATCGGCGTCCTGGCCGCGCTGGCCTGGCTCGCGGGCGGCTGGCGCATCGCGCTGCTCGCGGCGGCGGGCGTGGGCGCGTTCGGGGTGCTCGGCCTGTGGCAGTCGAGCGTGGACACGCTGGCGCTGGTCGCGGCCTCGGTGCTGCTGTCGCTGGCGGTCGGCGTGCCGCTCGGCGTCTGGGCCGGGCTGTCGGCACGGGTGCGCCGGGTGCTGACGCCGGTGCTCGACGTCATGCAGATCATGCCGACGTTCGCCTACCTGGCGCCGCTCGTGCTGTTCTTCCACATCGGCGCCCCGGCCGGGGCGATCGCGACGATGATCTACTCGATCCCGCCCGCGATCCGGATCACGGCGCTGGCCGTCGAGGGGGTCTCCGCCACGGCGGTCGAGGCGTCGGCGTCGCTCGGCGCGACCCGCCGTCAGACGCTGTTCAAGGTGCACCTGCCGCTGGCCCGCCCGACGATGGCGCTGGCGGTGAACCAGACCATCATGATGGCGCTGTCCATGGTCGTGATCGCCAACCTGATCTCGGCCCCCGGCCTCGGCGGCGACATCATCCGCGGCCTGTCGCGGGCCCAGGTCGGCATCATGCTCCCGGCGGGCCTGGCCATCGTGGTCATGGCCGTCGTGCTCGACCGCATGCTCATGTCGGTGGCCCGCCGCGAGGCACACGCGGCGCTCGGCCGGCCGGACCTGGTGGTCGCGGCGGCGCTGGCGGGCGCGGGAGTGGCGGCCGGGCTCGCGCTGCCGGCCGGCTGGCCCGACGGCCTGACGGTCACCTTCGCCGGCGCGGTGAACGACGCCGTCCGCTGGGCGGAGACGACCTGGTACCCGGTCACGACGTTCGTCAAGGATCTGACCTCGGCCTTCCTGCTCAACCCGCTGGAGGGCCTGCTCACCTCCGCCCCGTGGTGGCTGGTCGCCCTCGCGGTGCTGGCCCTGGCCTGGCGGGTGAGCGGGGTACGCCCGGCGCTGACCGCGCTCGGCTGCCTGCTGGCGATCGCGCTGCTCGGCGTGTGGGAGCACGCCATGCAGACGATGACCACGGTCGCGGTGGCGGTGCTCGTCACCCTGGTCGTCGGCCTGGTGCTGGGGGTGGCCGCGGCCCGCTCGCCGCGTTACTCGGCCGTCCAGCGCCCGCTGCTGGACGCCGCCCAGACCATGCCCGCGTTCGTCTACCTGCTGCCGGCGCTGGCCCTGTTCGAGACGACCCGGTTCACCGCGATCTTCGCCTCGGTCATCTACGCGGTGCCGCCCGTGGTGCGCCTGGTCGAGGACGGCATCAGAGGGGTGCCCGGCACGGTCGTCGAGGCGGCCGCGTCGGCCGGCTCGACCCCGGGCCAGCTCCTGTGGAAGGTGCAGCTCCCGATGGCGCGGCGGGCCATCCTGCTCGCCGCCAACCAGGGCATCGTGATGACGCTGGCCATGGTCGTCGTCGGCGGCCTGGTCGGGGCGGGCGCGCTCGGCTACGACGTGGTCGTCGGCTTCTCCCAGCGCACGGATTTCGGCATGGGCTTCGTGGCGGGCATCGCGACCGTCCTGCTCGGAGTCATGCTCGACCGCATCACGCAGGGCGCCGACAGGCGCCCTTCCCCCGAAAGAGGAAGCGCACATGAAGATTCGCCTGCTCGCAGGCCTGCTCGTTGTCGGCCTCACCGCCGTGGGTTGCGGCGGTGGCGCCAAGGTGGAGACCTCCTCCCCCAGCTCCGCCGCCCCGTCGGCCGGCGCCGCCTCCGGCGCGGCGACGACGGGCACCGTCAAGATCGCGATCAACCCGTGGGTCGGCTACGAGGCCAGCGCGAACGTCGTCGCCTACCTGCTGAAGAACGAGCTCAAGTACGACGTGCAACTGCCCGAGATCAAGGAGCAGGTCGCCTGGGAGGGCTTCGAGACGGGCGACGTGGACGTCATCATCGAGAACTGGGGTCATCCGGACCTGAAGAAGAAGTTCATCGACGAGAAGAAGGTCGCGCTCGCGGCGGGCTCCACCGGCAACAAGGGCGTCATCGGCTGGTACGTGCCCAAGTGGATGGCCGACAAGTACCCGGACATCACCGACTACAAGAACCTGAACAAGTACGCCGACCTGTTCAAGACGTCGGAGTCCGGCGGCAAGGGCCAGCTCCTCGACGGCGACCCGAGCTACGTCACCAACGACGAGGCCCTGGTCAAGAACCTGAAGCTGAACTTCAAGGTGGTGACCGGCGGCAGCGAGGCGGCCCTGCTCAAGGCGGCCGAGCAGGCGCAGGCGCAGAAGAAGGCGCTGCTGTTCTACTTCTGGACGCCCCACTGGCTGTTCGACAAGGTCGAGCTGACCCGGGTGAACCTGCCCCCGTACACCGAGGGCTGCGACGCCGACGCCAAGAAGGTCGCCTGCGACTACGCCGAGCTCGATCTCGACAAGATCGTCAGCAAGAAGTTCGCCGACACCGGCGGCAAGGCGTACGAGCTGGTCAAGAACTTCAGCTGGACCAACGAGGACCAGAACGCGGTCGCCAACGACATGACCAACAACGGCCTGACCGGCGAGCAGGCCGCCAAGAAGTGGGTCGAGGCCAACACCGCCAAGTGGCAGGCCTGGCTCCCCAAGTGACCCCTCTTGACCGCGTCTTCGCCGGCCGCCCGCCGGCTGGGCCGGCGAAGACGCGGTCGCGGAGACCTCTCATGCGAACCAAGAAGCTGGCCGGGCCGCTGCTCGCGGCCCTGCTCCTGACGTCCTGCTCCGGCGGCGCCCCCGAGACCGGGGTCGCGGCCAAGGGCACGGTCAACATCGACGTGCACGCCTGGGTCGGGTACGAGGCCCAGGCCGCCGTGCTGGCCTACCTGCTCGAACACGAGCTGGGCTACAAGGTCAACACGCGCAAGAACAACGAGAGCGATTCCTGGCGCGATTTCGAATCCGGCAAGGTCGACGTGATCGTCGAGAACTGGGGACACAACGACCTGAAGAAGGAGTACATCGAGCAGAAGAAGGTGGCGCTGTCGGCCGGCCTCACCGGTAACAAAGGCGTGATCGGTTGGTACGTCCCCGAGTGGATGGCCAAGAAATATCCCGACATAACCGACTACCGGAACCTGAACAAGTACGCGCACCTATTCCGGACCTCCAAAACCGGAAATTTGGGTCAGGTGCTCGACGGGGACCCGACATTCGTCACCAACGACGAGGTTCTCATCAAGAACCTCGGCCTCGATTACAAGGTCGTCTACTCCGGCAGCGAGGACGCGCTGATCAAGGCCGCCCAGTCGGCGGCCCGCACTCGCACGCCCCTGCTCATGTATTTCTACGAGCCGCAATGGCTGTTCACCAAGGTCAAACTGGTCAAGGTCAACCTGCCCCCGTACGCGGTCGGGTGCGACGACGTGCCCGCCAAGGTCGCCTGCGACTACCCGCCGTACCTGCTGGACAAGATCGTCAGCAGGCGGTTCGCCGAGCGCGGCGGGAAGGCGTACGAGCTGGTGCGCAACTTCACCTGGACCAACGACCACCAGAACGCCGTGGCCGCCGAGATGATCAACGGGAAGAAGTCCGCCGAGCAGGCCGCCCGGCAGTGGGTGGAGGAGAACAAGATCGTGTGGAAGGACTGGATCCCGCGTTGAGCTTCGACTTCGTCATCGTGGGCGGCGGCTCGGCCGGCTGCGCCCTGGCCAACCGGCTGAGCGCCGACCCGTCGGTGTCCGTGCTGGTGCTGGAGGCGGGCCGGCCGGACTACCTCTGGGACGTCTTCATCCACATGCCGGCCGCGCTGATGTTCCCCATCGGCAGCCGGTTCTACGACTGGAAGTACGAGTCCGAGCCGGAGCCGCACATGAACGGCCGGCGCATCTACCACGCGCGCGGCAAGGTCCTGGGCGGCTCCAGCAGCATCAACGGGATGATCTTCCAGCGCGGCAACCCGCTCGACTACGAGCGCTGGGCCGCCGATCCCGGCATGGAGAGCTGGGACTACGCCCACTGCCTGCCCTACTTCAGGCGCATGGAGAACTGCCTGGCCGACCCCGGCTCGCCCTTCCGGGGCGGCGACGGCCCGCTGAAGCTGGAGCGCGGCCCGGCCCGCGGCCCGCTGTTCGAGGCGTTCTTCGAGGCCGTCCAGCAGGCCGGCCATCCGCTCACCGACGACGTGAACGGCTACCGCCAGGAGGGCTTCGCCGCCTTCGACCGCAACGTCCACCGGGGCCGCCGGCTCAGCGCGGCCCGCGCCTACCTGCATCCGGTGCGCCGCCGTCCCAACCTCACGGTCAGGACGCGGGCCCACGTGGAGAAGGTGCTCTTCGAGGGGACGCGGGCGGTGGGCGTCCAGTGCGGCGGCGAGCGCATCGAGGCGCGCGAGGTCGTGCTGTGCGGCGGGGCGATCAACACCCCGCAGCTCCTCCAGCTCTCCGGGGTCGGGCCGAAGGCGCTCCTGGAGTCCGTGGGTGTCCAGGTGGTCCACGACCTGCCGGGCGTCGGCGAGAACCTCCAGGACCACCTGGAGGTCTACGTCCAGCACGCCTGCACGCAACCGGTCTCGCAGCAGCCGTCGCTGGCGATGTGGCGGCGGCCGTTCATCGGCGCCGACTGGCTGTTCCTGCGGCGCGGCCCCGGCGCCACGAACCACTTCGAGGCGGGCGGGTTCATCCGCTCGAACGACGACGTCGCGTACCCGAACCTGATGTTCCACTTCCTGCCGATCGCCGTGCGCTACGACGGCTCGGCCCCGGCCGGCGGCCACGGCTACCAGGTGCACATCGGCCCGATGTACTCCGACGCCCGCGGCTCGGTGCGGATCCGGTCGGCCGACCCGCGCGACAAGCCCGCGCTGCGCTTCAACTACCTCTCGACCGAGCAGGACCGCCGCGAGTGGGTGGAGGCCGTCAGGCACGCCCGCGCCATCCTGTCCCAGCCCGCCTGGGCCGGCCTGGACGGCGGCGAGATCTCCCCCGGCCCGGACGTACGGACCGACGAGGAGATCCTGGCCTGGGTGGCCAAGGACGGCGAGACCGCCCTGCACCCGTCGTGCACCTGCAAGATGGGCGTGGACGACCTGGCCGTGGTCGACCCCGGGTCCATGCGCGTGCACGGCCTGGACGGCCTGCGCGTCGTGGACGCCTCCGCCATGCCGTACGTCACCAACGGCAACATCTACGCCCCGGTCATGATGCTCGCCGAGAAGTCCGCCGACCTGATCCTCGGCAACACCCCCCTCGCCCCCGACACCACGGCCTTCCACCGCCACGCCTGAGCCGGTCTCACCGGTCCAGGCGCTGGTACAGGCGGACGGACAGCACGAAGAAGACGACGGTGATCGCCACCGGCCACAGCACTGCCATCGGCACGGCGTGCTGGGCCACCCACGAGTCGCCGCCCCAGCCCGGGTTGCCGAACAGCTGCCTGGCGGCGGCGACCGTGGAGGAGAGCGGGTTCCACTCCGAGATCGCGCCCAGCCAGCCGGGCATGGTGCCGGGCGCGACGAAGGCGTTGGACAGGAACCCGATCGGGAACTCCAGCGTCTGGATCGCGACCACCGCGCCCGGCTCGCGGGTGAGCAGGCCGAGGTACATGCCCGCCCACAGCAGGGCGAAGCGCAGGAGCAGCAGCAGGCCGATCGCACCCAGCGCGCCCCCGGCCGACGCGGGCCGCCAGCCCACCGCCAGGCCGCACAGCAGCAGCCCGCCCAGGATCAGGACCGAGTTGAGCAGGTCGGCCACGGCCCGCCCGATCAGCACGGCCGAGGGCGCCATGGGCATCGACCGGAAACGGTCGGTGACGCCCTTGGAGACGTCCGAGGACACGGCGATCATGGTGGAGCTCAGGCCGAAGAGCATCGTCATGCCGTACATGCCGGGCATGAGGAAGGCGAAGTAGTCGGCCCCCGCGGGCACCTCGACCGCGCCGCCGAACAGGTAGCCGAAGGCCAGGGTGATCACCACGGGGAAGAGCACCCCGAAGACCACCGTCATGGGCTGGTTGGCCCAGTGGATCAGGTCGCGGCGGGTGACGGTCCAGCCGTCGGCCAGCGCCCATCTGAGTGCGGTCATCGATCGCCTCCCGCGGTCGTCAGGTTCAGGAAGACCTCGTCGAGGGTCGGACGGCGCAGCGCGACGTCCGCGGCCTCGATGCCGGCCGCCGACAGCGCGGGCAGGACCCGGGTGAGCGCGCTCACGCGGTCGGCCACCGGGGCGCTGACGTGCCGGGTGTCCCGGTCGATCTCGGCGGGGCCCGCCGACGCCCCCGAGAGGATCGCTGCCGCCTCGTCGAGCCGCGCCGGGTCGTTGATCACCATGTCGAGCCGGTCGCCGCCGAGCTTGGACTTCAGCTCCTCCGGCGTGCCCTCGGCCACCAGCCGGCCGGAGTCGATCACCGCGACGCGGTCGGCGAGCTGGTCGGCCTCCTCCAGGTACTGGGTGGTCAGCAGCACGGTCGTGCCGCCCGCGACCAGCTCGCGCACCGCGTTCCAGATCCCGGCGCGGCTGCGCGGGTCGAGACCGGTGGTGGGCTCGTCGAGGAAGAGCACGGGCGGCGCCAGGATCATGCTCGCGGCCAGGTCGAGCCGGCGGCGCAGGCCGCCGGACAGCTCCTTGGCCGGGCCGTCGTGCCCGGTCAGGCCGAAGCGCTCCAGCAGCTCGGCGGCCCGGGCGCGGGCGGCCGACGCGCTCAGGTGGTAGAGGCGGCCGAACAGCTCCAGGTTCTGCCTGCCGGTCAGGATCTCGTCCACGGCCGTCTGCTGGCCGACCAGGCCGATGGCGGCGCGGACCCGGCGGGGCTCGGCCGTCACGTCGAACCCGGCCACCTCCGCCCGGCCGGCCGAGGGGCGAAGGAGCGTGGTGAGGATGCGGACGGCGGTGGTCTTCCCGGCGCCGTTGGGCCCGAGCAGGCCGTAGACGGTGCCCGCGGGCACGTCGAGATCGATGCCGTCCAGCGCCGTCTTGGAGCCGTACGTCTTGCGCAGGCCCTGGGCGAGCACTGCGGACATGGCCACCTCCCTGTCGAATCGTACGGCGTACCGTACAACATACGATCGACGCGTGCAACCGTACGGTGTACCGTACGAGGGTGACAGTTGAGTACCCGGGTAAAGGCGACCCGGCCCGCAGCCTCGCGCTGCTGTGGCGGACGAGCGAACGGGCCAGCCGCAAGGGCAAGCCGGAGCTGAGCGTCGAGCGCGTCGTCCGCGCCGCCATCGACGTGGCCGACGCCGAGGGGCTGGCGGCGCTGTCCATGCGCCGGGTGGCGGAGAAGCTGGGCGTGGGCACGATGTCGCTCTACACGTACGTGCCGGGCAAACCCGAGCTGCTCGACGTCATGCTCGACACCGTCTACGGCGAGACCGCCCGCCCCGAGGACGTGCCGGGCGGCTGGCGGGCCCGGCTGGAGCTGATCGCCCGCGAGAACTTCGCCCTCTACCTGCGCCACCCATGGCTGCTCCAGGTGGCGTCGAGCCGCCCGGTCCTCGGCCCCAACGTCACCGCCAAGTACGACTACGAGCTGCGCGCCGTCGACGGCATCGGCCTGACCGACCTGGAGATGGACTCGGTGATCACGCTGGTCACCGGCTTCGTGCACGGCACCGCCAGGGGCGCGGTGGAGGCGGCCCAGGCCGAGAGCCTGACCGGCATGACGGATATGCAGTGGTGGGCCGCGCACGCGCCCTTCCTCAGCCGGATCTCCGACCCCGCCATGTTCCCCACGGCCTCGCGCGTCGGCCAGGCCGCCGGGGAGGCGCTGCAGGCCGCCTACAGCCCGGAGCACGCCTTCGAGTTCGGCCTCCAGCGCGTGCTCGACGGCGTCGAGGTGCTGGTCAACAGCCGGTCAGCGGGCTGACAGCGCCTGCTCGTAGGCCAGCAGGGTGCGCACGAACGTCTGCCGCTCCTGCGGCGTCAGCGGAGCGAGCGCGGCCCGCCAGGCCGTGGCGCCGTAGCCGAGCCATTCGGTGATCGCCTCCTGGTGGGCCGGGGCGATGCTGACGATCGTGCGGCGCCGGTCGGCGTCGTCCTCGCGGCGTTCCAGCACGCCCTTCCTGCTCAGCTCGCCCACCATCAGGCTCACCGTGGCCGGCGCCACCTCCAGGCGCCCGGCCAGCTCGTTGACCGTCGTCGGGCCGTCGAACAGCAGGTAGGCCAGCAACGACAGGTGCCGGGGAGCCAGCGACAACGACTGCAGCGCCTCGGGCACCTTGAGCCGCTTGGCCCGGCCCACCATGCGCGGCATCAGGAGCAGCAGCGTCCTGATGCCTTCGTCCACACTCAAGCCGTCGGTTGACATCGCCAATACCTTGCTGTCTAAATTAGCTTTGTTCGCAAAGCTAATTTGTCGTCGTCTGGGCAAAGGATAGTGACATGGACGAGCGGGTGCGGGCCTTCGGGGACGAGCTGGTCAAGGTGCACGACTGGTTCAGGGGCGAGCTGGCGGCACTGCGCGCCGGCGGGGCGGTCACCGACGACCTGCGGGCACACTGCCTGACCTTCTGCGACGCGCTGAGCTTCCACCACTCCGGCGAGGACCGGGTGGCGTTCCCGTACCTGGAGGGCACGCGCCCGGAGCTGAAGGAGGCGCTCGACCGGCTGCGCCGCGAGCACGAGGTGATCGCGGCGCTGGTCGAGGAGCTGCGCGCGGCGAGCGACCCGGCGGCGATCGAACGCGTCGCCGCCGAGCTGGAGAGCCACTTCGACTATGAGGAGCGGGCGCTGGTGCCCGTGCTCAACTCGCTGGAGAGCGTCCCGTGGGCGGTCGGCGGCTAGCGGACGGGGGCCGCGCGCAGCCGTACGACGTGCTCGACCAGCGAGATCAGCGTCGTCTTGACCGACTCGCGGTTGCGCGCGTCGGTGCGCACGATCGGCACGTGCGAGCCCAGCGCGAGCGCCTCGCGCACCTCGTCGTCGGTGTGCGGGAACTGCCCGTCCCAGCCGTTGATGCCCACCACGAACGGCAGCTTGGCCTCTTCGAAGTAGTCGATCGCGGGGAAGCTGTCGGCCAGGCGGCGGGTGTCGAGCAGCACGACCGCGCCGATGGCGCCGCGGACCAGGTCGTCCCACATGAACCAGAACCGGTGCTGTCCGGGCGTGCCGAACAGGTACAGGATCAGGTCGCGGTCGAGCGAGAGCCGGCCGAAGTCCATGGCGACGGTCGTGGTCTGCTTGTTCGGCGTCAACCCGAGGTCGTCGATGCCCGCGGACGCGTCGGTCATCACCGCTTCCGTGGTGAGCGGGAGGATCTCGGACACCGCCCCCACGAACGTCGTCTTGCCGACGCCGAACCCACCAGCGACGACGATCTTCGTCGAAGTGAGCCCGGGGCTAGAGCCTGCGAAGTCCACTGAGCACCCTTTCGAGCATGTTGAGGTCTGGCTGTCCCTGGCTGAGGCGCGGCTGGTGCAGGCGGACGAGACCTTCGTCTGACATGTCCGCCACAAGCACCCTCGCCACGCCCAGCGGGACGCGGAGCAGGGCCGAGATCTCGGCGACCGACCGGAACGTCCTGCAGAGCTGCATGATGGCCTCCTGCTCGGGGGTGAGCATGGCCATCTCGTCGTCCGGGATCGACATCGACGAGATCAGCGTCTCCATCGCGAGGTGATACCGCGGCTCGGAACGGCCGCCGGTCACCGCGTAAGGACGGAACAGGGGCTCGTCGTCCCCGGTCCCGTCACTGCCGTACACGGCCCTCTCCCATCAGTTCCATCACATCACCGGGTCCTGGCGGCCTGGAGCTCCGCGCGCAGGGCCGGCGTGAGCGCCTGTCCCGCTCTGTCTACCAGCAGCGTCATCTGGTACGCCACCAGCCCCATGTCACAATCAGGACCCGCCAGCACCGTGAGCACGGAGCCGTCGCTGATCGCCATGACCAGGAGCAGCCCGCGCTGCATCTCGACGACGGTCTGCGACACCGCGCCGCCCTCGAACACCCTGGACGCGCCCACCGTCAGGCTCAGAAGACCGGCGGAGACCGCCGCGAGCTGGTCGGCCCGGTCCGGCGGGAAACCCTCGGAGGCGGCCAGGCACAGGCCGTCCGCCGAGACGACCACGGCGTGCGCGACCCCCGGAGTGTTGCGCACGAAGTCGGTGATCAGCCAGTCGAAGCGGTTGGCCTCATGGCTCAGCGTTGTCACGCATCCTCCCCAGCGGGACGCTTACTCACTCTGTTCCTCCTGTCCACGTACTTCCTGGCGGCCCCGTTGCACACCCTTCTGGTAGCTGGCCATGCGGCTGCGCATCCGGTCTGCTGAGACCGGTGGCGCCGGCGGCGGCGACTGCTGAGCCTGCTGCTGAGCGGGCTGGCTGGCCGTGCCGGGGACCAGATTGGCCTTGGGGGTGCGCTTGGGAAGCCCCGCGGCGGTCACGCCGCCGAGGCTGGGCTCGCTGGCTTTGGCCGCCGCACGCCAACCGGCGTCCGCGGCCGTCTGCCACGCTTCCTCCCCAGAGGGTACGGCTTGCGCGGGCCTCGCCTCACCGCCGTTCTCACCGGACGAGGGCGCCTCGGGCGCCGACTCCCCCGGCGGCCTGCGGAACCACGCGGACTCCACCGACGCGAAGATCGGCAGAAACTCCTCCTGCTCCGGCTCCATCGGCGAGACGTCCACCGAGGGCGCCGGATCGGGACGGCGTACGTCGTTCGTCCCGTAGTTCGTCGCGTACGGCGGCGGCGTCGGGAACGTCCCGCCGCTCGCCGGGTACGACGGGAACGAGCCGGTGCCCGACGACAGCGACGGGTAGGCCCCGGAGTCGAACGAGGACGGCTGCCGCCGGTAGGAACCGCCGTCGGTGTCGGCCGTGAAACCGTTGACCGGACGGCCCGGGTCGGAGTTGAACGCCCCGAGCCCGTGCCTGGGCGCCGGCGGTGGCGGTGGCGGTGGCGGGTTGTCGAAGGACGGCGGCCCGGCGGGGGCGCTGTCGAAGGCACCCGAGGGCGCAGAGGGCGCCGAGGGTCCGGTGCCGAACCTGGCCGGGTCGCCCGGAGCCGGCCTGGCCCCGTTCGCCTCGACCGAGTCGAAGCTGCCGAACGACCGGAACGAGCCGTTCGGCGTGGGCGGCGGCACGGTGCCGCCGCCGAACGCCGGGCGTTGCGGCAGCGGCTGCTGCATGTTGTCGGCGATCAGCGTGGGCGGCAGCAGCACCATGGCGATCAGGCCGGCGCCCTCGCCCTTGCGCAGCTGCACCCGGATGCCGTGGCGCAGCGCCAGCCGGCCGACCACGAACAGGCCCATGCGGCGGGAGACCGACACGTCCACGACCGGCGGCTCGGCCAGGCGGCGGTTGGCCTCGGCCAGCTCCTCCTCGGTCATGCTGATGCCGGAGTCGCTCACCGACAGCAGCGCGCCGCCGCCCTCGATGAGGCTGCTGGAGACCAGGACCTGGGAGTTGCTCGGGGAGAACTGGATGGCGTTCTCGACCAGCTCGGCCACCAGGTGGACGAGGTCGTTGGCGGCGCTGCCCTGCACGGACGTGGCCCGGTGGACCTTGACCTGGACGCGCTCGTAACCCTCGACCTCCGACAGCGCGGCGCGCACGACGTCGACCAGCTTGGCCGGTTGGCTGCGCCGGCGGGTGGCCTCGTGGCCGGCGAGGACCAGCAGGTTCTCGGAGTTGCGGCGCATGCGGGTGGCCAGGTGGTCGAGCTTGAACAGGTCGGCCAGCCGGCCGCCGTCCTGCTCGCCCTTCTCCAGGCCGTCGATCAGCGAGATCTGCCGCTCGACCAGCGTCTGGGTGCGGCGCGAGAGGTTGACGAACATCGAGCTGATGTTGCTGCGGAGCTCGGCCTCCTCACCGGCCAGGCGCACGGCCTGGCGGTGGACCTGGTCGAAGGCCCGCGCGACCTCGCCGATCTCGTCCTGGCCCTCGACCTCGATCGGGCGCACCTCGGTGCTGGCCTCGCCCGAGACGCGGAGCTGGCGGACCACGTCGGGGAGCCGGAAGCCGGCGATCTCCAGGGCCTCCGTGCGCAGCCGGCGCAGCGGGCCGACCATCGAACGGGCGATGGCCACGGTGAGCAGCAGCACGATCAGCAGCAGCGCCAGGATCAGCACGCCGGCGATGATGGCGTTGCGGATCTCGGACTCGCGCAGCTCCTGGCTGCGCAGGTTCACCTTGTCGGCGAGGTCCTTCTCGATCTCGTGCAGGACGCCGATCGCGACCTTGTTGTCGTTGAACCACTGCTCGCGGGCGTTGGACCGGGAGGAGATCAGGTTGTCGGCGATCCGCACGCCCGGCGCCCGGCCGCTGGCCAGGGTGACCGCGCGGGCCTTGGTGAGCTGGACGTTGACGTACTCGTTCTTGCCGGTCAGCAGCTTGGACAGCTGCAGGCCGATCTCGACGCCGGCCTCGGCGCCCACGGTGGTGATGTCGCTCTGCTCACGGGCGTTGGAGGCGATGAACCGCTCGACCTCCTTGGCGTCGACGCGCTCGACGTTGTAGGAGTTCTTCAGCAGCTGCACGCGCTGGCGGGACATCTCCTCCTTGGCCTGCGCGAGCGCGCTCAGGGCGCGGAAGTGGCCGATGATCTGGGAGTCGTCCGACAGCAGCGAGAGCTCGTCGTGCAGCTTGAGCAGGGTGTCGGTCAGGAAGTCGTACCGGATGGTGTCGGCCTGGCCCTCGGCGCGGATCTTGGCCAGCCGGTTGAGGTCGTACTTGGCCTGGCCGGCGGCCTTGACGACGCGTTCGCCGTAGGACTCGTCCATGGTGTCGAGGTCCGCGCGGACGCTGGTGACCAGCTTGTCGACCGCGGCCTTGTACTCGCCGAGCTCGCCGGCCTTGGACTTGCGCAACTTGGGATAGGCGCCGATCCAGCCCCCCGTGTCACGCTCCAGACCGAGTGCCTGGACCAGGTCCCGGATCCGGCCGGCCTGCTCGGCCGCGGTGGCCGTGCGGTCGTAGTCGCCGATGCTCTGGACCGAGCCGACCACACGTGCTCCCCCGAGCACGACGCCGGCGATGGTGGGCACGAGGATGAGCGCCGTCAGACGCCATCTCACGCGCCAGTTCCGCAGGCCGATGCGAGGCAGCGACCGCTTCCCGCGGTCCCGCCTCGCGGCATGGCCGCTGTCGGAGTTCCCCGTGATCACTGCTTTCGCTACCCCTCAATCGTCCCGTTCAACGACGGGTGTTCAAGCCGTCCACAAGGTATCCGCAGCATCCGACTTAACAGGCATTTCGGACACAATCGTTACATATGTGACCGACAGTTGTTCACTGTTGGTTATCGCAGTGCGGCCAGCACCTGATCGCGGACTTGAACTCGCTGCGCGCTGTCGCTGAGGGGGCGACCGGCGCGGTCCACGACATAGAAGACGTCCACCGCCTCCGCGCCGAGAGTCTCCACGCGGGCGGCCCTCACGTCAAGACCGCACTCACCGAACGCCCGTCCGATGCGCCACAGGAGCCCCGGCCTGTCATGGGCCCTGACTTCCACCACGGTGGCCGTCGCGGAGGCGTCGTCGACCAGTGTCACCCGAGGTGGAGCCACAGGTACCCGCGGCGGCCGCACGGACCGGCTCCGGCGGGCCAGCCGCTGCTCGATGTCAAGACGGCCGGCAAGGACGAGACGGAGGTCGGCCTCCAGGGTGGCGGGGTCGGGCGGCGAGCCGTACTCGGGCACGACGGCGAACTCGATGACCGCCGTGCCGCCCGCCGAGGCGGCCGACGCCGAGCGCACGACCATCCGGTGGGCGGCCAGCACCCCGGCGGCGCTCCACAACAGCCCGGCCCGGTCGGGCGCGACGACGGTGACCGCCCCGCCGTTGACGCGGACCGCGCCGCCGCCGTGCCGGGCCAGCGCCGCCTGCTCGGGCGGGATCGAGGGCGCCCTGGGCGGCGGCGAGCCCGACAACACGGACCTGACGCGGCGGACGAGGTCGGCGACCAGCCCGGCCTTCCAGGCGTTCCAGGCGGCCGGCCCGGTCGCGTTGCCGTCGGCGACGGCCAGCGCGGCCAGCAGGTCGAGCACCTCGCGGGAGCCGACCGTGGCGGCGACCTTCTCGATCGTGACCGGGTCGTCGAGGTCCCTGCGGGTGGCGGTCTCGGGCAGCAGCAGGTGGTGGCGTACGACGGTGGCCAGCGTCTCGACGTCATGGGCGGGCAGCCCCATGCGCCGGGCGATGTCGCGGACCACGACCTCACCCGTCGCCGAGTGGTCGCCCGGCCAGCCCTTGCCGATGTCGTGCAGGAGCGCGCCGATCAGCAGCAGGTCGGGACGGGAGACCTCGCGGGCGTGGCCGGCGGCGTTCGCGGCGGCCTCGATCAGGTGCCGGTCGACGGTGAAGCGGTGGATGGGGTTGCGCTGCGGACGGTGCCGTACGCGTTCCCAGTCAGGAAGCAGCTTGACAATGACGCCCGCCTGGTCGAGCTCCTCCCACACCGGCACGGCGGCCCGTCCCGCGCCGAGGATCGACACCAGCGCGTCGCGCGCCTCCTCGGGCCACGGCACCGGCATCGAAGCCGACTGAGCAGCCAGGACGGAAACCGTGGCGGGCGCCAGCGGCAGCCCCGAGTCGGCCGCCGCGGCGGCGGCCCGCAGCACCAGGACGGGGTCCTTGCGCGGGTCGGCGCCCCTGGCCAGGACCACCTCGCCGCCGTGCTCGACCACGCCGTCGGCCAGCGGGCGGCGCCCTCGCGGGACCGGCCCTGACAGCAGCCTGTCAACGGTGCGCCAGGTGGCGTCGAAGGCGTGGGAGACGGTCCGGCCCGCCTCGGCGAGCCGGCGCATGAGGGCCTCGGCGTCCAGCAGGCCGAGCAGCCCGGCCACCGCGTCCTGCTCCTGGAGCACCAGCCGGTCGGCGCCGCGCGCGGTGACGACGTGCAGCGCGTGCCGCACGTCGAGGATGAACTCGTGGGCCTCGCGCGCCCGCGGTCCCGGCGCCGAGGCTACCCACGCCGCCGCCACGGCCTGCATCGCCTGGACGTCGCGCAGCCCGCCGCGGCCGTCCTTGAGGTCGGGTTCGAGGAGGAAGGCCAGCTCGCCGCTGACCTGCGCCCGCTGGTCGGCCGACGCGCGCAGCTCGCCCAGCCTGCGCCGCGAGTCGGCCCGCCACTCGGCCAGCACCGCCTCCCTGGCCCTCCTGGTCAGCTCGGGGTCGCCGGCGACGTGCCTGGCCTGGATGAGGCCGAGCACGGCCTTGAGGTCCTGCCTGGCCACGGCCACGGCCTCCGTCACGGTCCGCACGGAGTGGTCGAGGCCGACGCTGGAGTCCCAGATGGGGTACCAGATGCGCTCGGCGATCCGCGCCACGTCGGCCCGCCCGTCGTGCAGCAGGACCAGGTCCAGGTCGCTGCCGGGGGCCGGCTCGCCGCGGCCGAGGCTGCCGACGGCGACCAGGGAGACCTGGTCGCCGTCGCTCGCCGTCCTGAAGAGGTCCTTGAGCCAGCGGTCGGTGTCCGCGGTCCGCTCCTTGCGGGCCGCGGCGTACGAGCGCGCCTCTCCTCTCACAGGGCCTCCGGCCCTCGCTCTCCGGTGCGTACGCGCACGGCCGTGTCGACGGGCACGGACCAGACCTTGCCGTCGCCGATCTTGCCGGTGTGCGCCGCCTTGACGATGACGTCGATGACGTCCTCGGCGTCGTCCTCCTCGGTCAGCACCTCCAGGCGCACCTTCGGCACCAGGTCCACCTGGTACTCGGCGCCGCGGTAGACCTCGGTGTGGCCGCGCTGGCGGCCGTAGCCGCTCGCCTCGCTGACCGTCATGCCCTTGATGCCGAACTGCTCCAGCGCCGCCTTGACGTCGTCGAGCTTGAACGGCTTGATGATCGCGGTGATGAGCCTCATGCCTCCACCTTCTTGGGAGCCGGAGCCGGGGTGAGCGGACCGTTCGGGGTGGTCACGCCGGAGGCGTAGACCGTGCCGAGGTCGTACCCGGTCTCGGCGTGCGTGGTGACGTCGATGCCGGTGAGCTCGTCCTCGGCGGAGATGCGGAAGCCCATGGTCCTGTCGATGAGCTTGCCGACGATCCAGGTGGCGGCGAACGAGTAGCCGCCGACGGCGACCGGGCCGAGCACCTGCAGCCCGAGCTGACCGAGGCCGCCGCCGTAGAACAGGCCCTTGCTCTGCTGGTCGAGGAAGGGATAGGCGGCCAGGAAGCCGAGCGAGACGGCGCCGATGACGCCGCCGACCAGGTGCACGCCGACCACGTCGAGCGAGTCGTCGAAGCCCAGCCGGTACTTCAGGCCCACGGCGTAGGCGCAGACGGCCCCGGCGGCCAGGCCGATGACCATCGCGGCCCACGGGTCCACGAAGCCGCAGGCCGGCGTGATGGCGACCAGGCCGGCGACCGCGCCGGAGGCGACGCCGAGGCTGGTGGCGTGGCCGTCGCGCATCTTCTCCACGACGAGCCAGGCCCCCGCGGCGACCGCCGTGGCGATCTGGGTGTTCATGAACGCCAGACCGGCGGTGCCGTCCACGGCCAGCTCCGAGCCGGCGTTGAAGCCGAACCAGCCGAACCACAGCAGGCCCGCGCCGAGCAGGACCAGCGTGAGGTTGTGCGGCCGCATCGGCTCCTTGCGCCAGCCCTGGCGCTTGCCGAGCACGAGGGCCGGGGCCAGCGCCGCGGCGCCGGCGTTGATGTGGACGACGGTGCCGCCGGCGAAGTCCTCGATGCCCATGGTGTTGAGCCAGCCGGTGCCCCACACCCAGTGGGCGACCGGGAAGTAGACGACGGTGGCCCAGACCACGCTGAACAGGATCCACGCGCCGAACTTCGCCCGGTCGGCGATCGCGCCGCTGATCAGGGCGACGGTGATGATGGCGAACGTCAGCTGGAAGGCCGAGAAGACCAGGCTCGGCATGCCGGTGCCGTCGTCCTTGGTGGCCGTCTCCACCAGGCTCTGCAGGCCCAGGGCGTCGAAGCCGCCGACGACGTTGTTCAGCAGCGAGCTGCCGTTGTCGGTGAAGGCGAGCGAGTGCCCGAACAGCACCCAGGCCACGGTGACCGTGATGATGGCGCCGAAGGACATCATCATCATGTTCAGGACGCTCTTGGCCCTGGTCATGCCCCCGTAGAAGAACGCGAGACCCGGAGTCATCAGCAACACCAGCGCGGTGGCCGCGAGCATCCAGGCTGTGGTGCCGCTATCGATCTTCACGACGCGACCCTCCTTACGTGTGACGTGTTGCCACAGCGTGTTCGGCCGGGGTTTCGTGGCTCGACCTGCAGTGTTTCGCGCCGGTGAATCTCGCCGGCACGGTGTTTCGGGTAGGTTTCGGCCCCTTCACACGCGCCGATCCGGCCATGAGATACTTAGGGTTGCCTAACCTAATAGATCAAGGAATCCCTCATGCGTCTCCGGCTTCTGGCCCTGCTCCCCGTCCTCGCCCTGGCCGCCTGCGGCACCTCGACCGGCACGGAGGACGCCGGCCCCACCCGGACCGTCAAGCACGCCATGGGCGAGACCAAGGTGCCGATGACCCCCAAGCGGGTCGTGGTGCTCGACACCGACAAGCTGGACACGATGGTCTCCCTCGGCATGGCCCCCGTCGGCGCGGCCCAGGCGGGCGAGAACCAGACCTGGCCGGAGTACCTCGGCCCGGCGCTGTCGGCCACCAAGCCGGTCGGCACGCTCCAGCAGCCCAACATCGAGGCGATCATGGCGCTCAAGCCGGACCTCATCCTCGGCTCGAAGTTCCGCCAGGCCGCCTTCTACGACAAGCTCAGCAAGATCGCGCCGACCGTGTTCACCGAGAAGGTGGGCATCACCTGGAAGGAGAACTTCCTGCTGGACGCCGAGGCCCTGGGCAAGAAGGAGCAGGCGTCCGGGCTGCTGTCGGCGTACGAGCAGCGGGCCGAGGCGCTGGGCGGGAAGTTCTCGAAGCTCTCGGTGAGCATCGTGCGCTTCATGCCCACCGAGATCCGCATGTACGGCCCCGAGTCGTTCAGCGGCATCGTGGTCGCCGACGCCGGCGTCCAGCGGCCCGAGGCCCAGCGCCTGGCCGACCAGGACGACAAGCGCTTCGGCAAGCTGAGCCAGGAGAACATCGCCAAGGCCGACGGCGACGCCGTCTTCTACAGCGCCTACGGCGAGGCCGCCGCCAAGTCGCAGGCCACGGTGACCGGCGGCCCGCTGTGGAAGAACCTGGCCGCGGTGAAGGCCGGCCACGCCCACGACGTCGACGACGAGATCTGGATGACCGGCATCGGCGTCACCGCCGCCGGCAAGATCCTCGACGACCTGGAGAAGCACCTCAGCCCGCTGGCCTGACCCGGTCGCCCTGGGCGATCCGGCCGGGGCGCAACACCCGCGCGTAGACGCCCGCGCACGCCTGGAGCCCGGCCTCCAGCACCTGGACCCTGTTGTGCCGGGCCACCACGCGCAGCGCCTCGGTGTCGCGGCCGAGCGTGCCGTGGGCGAGCGTCGGCACCGCGCAGCGCGGGCTGGCCACGATGACCTGGAGCACGACCTCGTCCCCGACGTGCAGCTCGCGCCCCACCCAGTCGTTCTCGGCGAAGCCCGCCGCCTCCGTCCTGATGATCAGGTTGGGCCGGTAGCGGAGGGCTTCGACGTGCCCGCGCGGGCTGAGCTCGCCGATGCGGTCGATCGTCGAGGTGGAGATCAGGTGCAGGGGCGCGAAGTCGAAGAAGGTGCCCTCCGGCGAGGCCCCGCCGAGCGTGCCCACCGTGTACGGCACCTCCGCCTCGATGCCCTCGGCCAGCACCCGCTCGGGCACCGACCGCTCCAGCTCGGCCCCCTCCGGCGGCACGTCGATCAGCCGCACCTCGCGGCCGAGCAGCTTCGACAGCTCCTCGTCGCCCGGCACGGCGGCGCCTTCGAGGGTCAGCAGGTCGCGCCAGAGCCGCGGGTTCTTGGCGCTGGCGATCTTCCCCGTGGCGACGTCGAGCACCGCCCGGGCCCGGTCGCCGGCCAGGCCGCGCTCGGTCACCTCGCTCTCGGCGATCTCCTCGCCCAGCATCGACTTCACCGGATAGCGGCGCAACGTCTCGACATACATGATCGAGAGCTTAGGGCCGGCCCCAGAAACGGCGCAGGTGGGGGACCAGCTCGGCGGCCCGCTCGTCGGGGAAGAACAGCCGCCCGCCCTCGATCTCGACGACCTCCCGCACGCCGGGGATCGTGTCGCGCAGCCAGCGGGCCCAGCTCACGTCGAAGAACACGTCGCCGGTGCCCCACACGACCAGCGTCGGCACGGCGAGCACGGTGAGCTGCGGCTCGATGGCGACCATGTCCGCGGCGTCGATCGAGGCCAGCAGGCGTTCGAAGGCGCGGCCGCCGCCCGGCTTGGCCAGGATCGGGCGCAGGTAGGCGTCCACCAGCTCGGCGGGGTCGTCGATGTGCTCGTAGCCGGCGCCCAGGGCGGTCCCGGCCAGCAGCTCCGGGTGGTCCAGCACGGCGGCCACCAGCCCGGCCAGCTCGCCCCTCGCGGCCAGCTCCACGGTGTCCTTGAACGCCTCCGGCGGGGTGTTGGTGTGCACGTCGCAGTTGGTGAGGGTGAGCGAGCGCAGCCGTCCGGGGTGGCGTACCGCGAAGACCTGGGCGACGGCGCCGCCGGTGTCGTTGGCCACGAGGTCCACCTCGGCCAGGCCGAGCCCGGCGCACAGCTCCTCCACGGCCTCGGCCAGCGCGGGGATGGACAGGTCTTCGCGCGGCTCGCTGCCGCCGTGCGCGGGCAGGTCCAGGGCCACACAGCGGCGCTCGTCGCGCAGCTCGGCGATGACGTTGCGCCACAGGTACGAGCTGGTGCCCACGCCGTGCACGAACAGGGTCACCGGGCCCTGGCCCACGTCCACGTAGTTGATGCCGTCCATGCCGACTCCCTCTCGATTACAGACCGACTGTCGGTCTAGAAAATTACCGACCGTTGGTCGGTTTGTCTAGAGTGAGGGCATGAACCTCAAGGCGGAGCGCGGCGCGGCCACCCGCGACAAGGTCCTGGCCATCGCCACGCGGCTGTTCGCCGAGCGGGGCTACGACGACACGTCGATCGAGACCGTGCTCCAGGAGTCAGGGCTGAGCCGCGGGGCCCTGTACCACCACTACGCGGGCAAGGACGCGCTGTTCGAGGCGGTGCTGGAGGCCACGGAGTCGGCCATCGGCGTCAAGATCGCCAAGGCGGTGCGCGGCATCGCCGACCCGGCGGCGGCGCTGCTGGCGGGCGCGCTGGCCTGGGTCAGACTGGCGGGCGATCCGGTGATCCGGCGCATCGTGCTCATCGACGCGCCCGCGGTGCTGGGGTGGGAGAGCTGGCGGGCGATGGAGGAGCGGTACTCCTTCGGCATGCTGAAGGCGGCCCTGCAGGCGACCGGCGCGGTCCCCGACGACTACGTCGACCTGCACGCCCACATGCTGCTGGCCGCCGTCAACGAGAGCGCCCTGCTGGTCGCCAGGGGCGGCGACACGGAGACGGCCGAGGCCGCCGTGGAGGAGTTCCTGCGCCGCGTCCTCAGGCCGTAGAAGGCCCTCAGAGCCCGGAAACGGCGCCGCCGCCCGGAAGGCCGGGCGGCGGGGCCGAAGAAGTGGAGAAAGGTCAGGCGGCGGCGTTGGCCATGCGGCGCAGCCGGGCCAGGGCGTCGCGCTCGATGCGGCGGGCGCGGTCGCGGCCGATGCCGTAGCGCTCCCCCACCTCGGTCAGCGTGTGCTCGCGCCCGTCGACCAGCCCGTAGCGCCAGCGCAGCATCTCGCTGGTGTCGCCCTCCAGGCCGGTGAGCCACTGGTCGAGCCGCTCGCGCTCGAGGATGTCGATGGCCTGCTGCTCGGGATCGGCCCACGTCTCGTCGGCGATCATGTCACCGAGCTCGGTCTCGTCCTCGTCACCCACGCCGAGCTGCAGCGAGACCGGGTCGGAGGCCCAGCGGCGCAGCTCGCGCACCCGCTCGATCGGCAGGTCGAGGATCTCGGCGAGGTCGCCGTCGGTCGGCTCGGCGTCGAACTCGGCCAGCAGGTCGCGGCGCACCCGCATCAGCCGGGTCATCTGCTCGCCGGCGTGCGTCGGCAGCCGGACCGGACGGGCCTGCTCGTGGATGGCCCGTCCGACCGACTGCCTGATCCACCATGTCGCGTAGGTGGAGAACTTGTACCCCCGGCGGTAGTCGAACTTCTCGACCGCTCGAACCAGGCCCAGGTTCCCCTCCTGGACCAGGTCGATGAGCGGCATCCCCCGGCCCGAGTACTTCCGGGCCACCGCCACCACCAGGCGCAGGTTGGCCTGGATGAACTCGTCCTTCGCGCGCTGGCCGGAGACGGCCAGGCGCTCCAGCTCCTCGTCGGCCGCGTCCCCGATGCGCGGCTCGGAGCCTCCGCTGTCAAGGAGCTGCTCGGCGAACAGGCCCGCCTCGATCCGCTTGGCGAGCTCCACCTCTTCCTCCGCCGTGAGCAGCGGGACCCGGCCGATCTCGGCCAGATACGTCCCCAGCAGGTCGCGATCAGCGACGTGCTGCTCCTGCGTGCGACTCCCCGTAGGCCTTGCCATCCCCTGGCACCTCGTTCCGCAGCTGCGTCCTATATCCGGCCAACGTCCGGCCGGAAGCAAAGATTCCCTAAACAGCTACGTCAGAGGGAGGGTCTTGGACGTCCTCCTAAAGGAGGAGACCGGCCTGAAACACCTGGTGGACAAGGGGAACACCGGGTCGGTACGCCAGGTGGACATAGGAGGGGGCGTCGAGCACGACCAGGTCCGCCCTGGCCCCCTGCCGCAGCCACCCTACGTCCGTGCGGCGCAGCGCGCGGGCCCCGCCGTACGTGGCCGCGCGCACCGCCTCCAGCGGCGTCATCCCCATCTCGCGCACCGCCAGCGCCACGCAGAACGGCATGGACGAGGTGAACGACGAGCCCGGGTTGCAGTCGGTGGCCAGCGCGACCGTGACGCCCGCGTCGAGGAGCCGCCGGGCGTCGGGATAGGGCGAGCGCGTGGAGAACTCGGCCCCCGGCAGCAGCGTCGCCACCGTCCCGCTCGATGCGAGGGCGTCGACGTCGGCCGCCGACAGGTGGGTGCAGTGGTCGGCCGAGGCCGCGCCCAGCTCGCAGGCGATGCGCACGCCGGGCCCCTCGGTGAGCTGGTTGGCGTGCACCCGGGGCTGGAGCCCGGCCTTGATCCCGGCGTTCAGGATCTCCCTGGTCTGGTCGCCGTCGAACGCACCGCGCTCGCAGAAGACGTCGACCCATTTGGCGTAGGGGGCGCAGGCGTCGAGCATCTCGCCCGTCACCAGCCGGACGTAGTCGTCGGCGTCGGCGCCCTCGGGGACGACGTGCGCGCCCAGGTAGGTCGTCTCGTCGGTGAGGGTGGTGGCGATCTCCAGCGAGCGGCGCTCGTGCTCGGCGGAGAGCCCGTAGCCGCTCTTGATCTCCACGGTGGTGGTGCCCTGCGCGAGCATCTCCTCCACCAGGGCGCGCGCGTGCGTGGCCAGGTCGGCGTCGCTCGCCGCGCGGGTGGCGGCGACGGTCGTCCTGATGCCCCCGCCGGTGTACGGCTGCCCCGACATGCGGGCCTGGAACTCGGCCGTACGGTCGCCGGCGAACACCAGGTGGGCGTGGCTGTCCACGAACCCGGGCAGCACGGCCCGGCCACCGGCGTGCAGGCGCTCGTCGGCGGCGGGCGCCCGGGCGGCGGGGCCGACCCAGGCCACCAGGCCGTCCTCGACGACCAGCGCCGCGTCGGTGATCTCCTCGCGCTCGGGGTCGCCGGTGTAGAGCAGCCCGATCCCGTCGATCAGCGTGGTGGTCATCGCACCTTTCCTATCGCCTCGGAGAGCATGTGCCCGACGTCGCCCAGCTCGTGACGGCCCTGCGCGACCACCCGGCGGCCGCCGGAGACCACCGAGTGCACGTCGGAGGCCGTGGCCGCGAACACCACGGCCTCCAGCCCGCCGATGCCCGCCGTGCGCACCGAGTCGAGGCGGACCGACACCAGGTCGGCCCACGCCCCGGGGATGAGCCGGCCGGCGTCGGCGAAGCCGAGCGAGGTGTGCCCGGCGCCGGTGGCGGCGGTGAGCAGGTCGGCGGCGCTCCAGTGGCCGCGCCGCTCGCTGGTCAGCCGCTCGTCGAGCTCGACCGCGCGGGCCTCCTCGAACAGGTCGATCACGGCGTGGCCGTCGGAGCCCAGCGTGATCGGGGTGCCGCGGTCGGCCGCCGCCCTGGCCGGGCCGACGCCGTCGGCGAGGTCGCGCTCGGTGGTGGGGCACATGCAGATGTACGTGCCCGACTGGCCGAGCAGCTCCACGTCGGAGTCGGTCAGATGGGTGGCGTGCACCGCGGTCGAGCGCGGGCCCAGCACGCCGCGCTCGTGCAGGATCTGGACCGGCGTGGCGGCGTACGTCTCGGCGCAGGCGGCGTTCTCGGCGCGCTGCTCGGAGACGTGCGCGTGCAGCGGGGCGCCGTGCCGGTGGGAGAACTCGGCCACCACCGGCATCTGGTCGGGCGGCACCGCGCGCACGGAGTGGACGGCGGCCCCGATCTCCACGTCGTGCTGCCCCTCGTAGGCGGCGGCCAGCTCGTCGGCCCTGGCCGCCCAGCCGTCGGCGCTGCCGTCGCTGAAGCGCAGCTGGGTGCCCGACAGCGGCACGCCGATGCCGCCGGACAGGTAGCAGGTGTCGAGCAGCGTGATGCGCAGCCCGGCCTCGCGCGCGGCCTGGACGAGCGCGTGGCTCATCACGTTCCGGTCCTCGTACGGGCGGCCGCCGGGGCCGTGGTGCAGGTAGTGGAACTCGCCCACGCAGGTCACCCCGGCCAGCGCCATCTCGGCGTAGACGGCCCTGGCGAGCTGGAAGTAGGTGTCGGGGTCGAGCTTGCCCGCGACCTCGTACATCTGGTCGCGCCAGGTCCAGAAGTCGCCCTTGCCGCGCTGGGTGGCGCCGCGCAGGGCCCGGTGGAAGGCGTGGGAATGGGCGTTGGCCAGGCCGGGGATGGTCAGGCCGGACAGCCGCTCGGCCGAGCCGGGCTCGCCCCGCCCGATCCTGGCGATCCGGGCGCCCTCGACCTCGATGAGGACGCCGTGGGCGACCCCGTCGGGCAACCAGGCCTGCTCGCACCAGTAGGTCAGCGACACAGATCCTCCAGCACGTCCGCGAGTGCCACCACTCCCGCATGGCAGTCTGCCTGGTCGGCGTGCTCCTCGGGGGAATGGGACACGCCGGTGGGGTTGCGTACGAACAACATCGCGCTCGGGACGCCCGCCGTGGCCAGGATTCCGGCGTCGTGGCCCGCTCCGGTCGGCAGGATCGGCGCGGGCGTGTCGCCGCCCGCCACGCGGGCCAGCCGGTCCCTCAGCGCCGCGCCGAAGGCGACCTCGGGGGTCCACGACTCCTCGCGCACGTCCGCGCCGGCCGCCGCGGAGAGCTCCCCGACCAGGGCGCGGACCGCGGGCTCCGCCGGGCCTCGGGCGTCCAGCCAGGCCGTGACCAGACCGGGGACGGCGTTGGCGTTGCCGGGCGAGACGCGGGTCTTGCCGACCGTGGCCACCACGTCGTGCCGCTCGGCCGCCTCGCGGGCGGCCAGCACCAGGCGGGCGAAGGGCAGCATCGGGTCGTCGCGGTCGGCCAGCCGGGTGGTGCCCGCGTGGTCGGCCCTGCCGTGGAAGTCGAACCGCCACCGGCCGTGCGGCCAGATGGCGCTGGCCACGCCCACCGGGCGGCCCTCGTGCACCAGGCCGCGGCCCTGCTCGACGTGGAGCTCGACGAACGTGCCGACGGTGGCCAGGGTCTCGGCGTCGGGGCCCACGGTCTCCGGCTTGCGGCCGGCCCGCGCCATGACGTCGGCCAGCGTGTCGCCCTCGTCGTCGGTGAGCGCGAGCGCGCGTTCCGGCGTGAGCGCGCCGGTGAGCAGCCGGGAGCCCATGCACGGCACGCCGAACCTGGCCCCCTCCTCGTCGGTGAAGCAGGCGACGCCGATCGGCCGGCCCGGCGTGACCTGCCGTTCGCGCAGCAGGTCGACGGCGGCGAAGGCGGACACCACGCCGAGCGGGCCGTCGTAGGCGCCGCCGTGGCGCACGGAGTCGAGGTGGCTGCCGGTGACCACGCCGGGCCGGCGCGACGGGTCGCCCCACCAGGCCCAGAGGTTGCCGTTGCGGTCTTCCCGCAGGTCGAGCCCGCGGCGCGCGGCCTCGCCCGCGAACCACCCGCGTAGCTCCATGTCGGCGGCCGACCAGGCGTCTCTCACGTATCCGCCGGAGCGGGGATCTCGTCCTATGTGCGCGAGTGGTTCAAGCATGGGTCCACTGTAGTGAATGGATCCATTCAATTGTCAGCTGGCCGGGCCCGCGCTCGGTCTGATGGTCAGTTCGGTGAGGTGGGCGTCGGGTCCGGCGTTGATCGTGGCGAGCACGGCCCGCGCGACGCTCTGCGGAGTGAGGTACTTGTCCGGTTCGTACGCGCCGCCCTCCTGCTCGCGTACGCCGCGCTGCATGTCGGTGGCCACCCGGCCCGGATAGACGGTGGTGACCCGCAGCTCGGGCTCCTCCAGGCGCAGCGCGTCGGCGAAGGCGCGCAGGGCGAACTTGCTGGCCGCGTACGAGGCCCAATCGGGGTTGGCCCGCTGCCCCGCGCCGGAGTTCACGCAGACGACGTGCCCCCGGGCGTGGCGCAGCGCGGGCAGCAGCAGCCGGGTCAGCTCGGCGACCGCGACGACGTTGAGCTCCATGGTCGTGCGCCAGTTGCCGACGGGCTGGTCGGCGATCCGGCCGAGCAGCGCGATCCCGGCGCTGTGCACGAGCACGTCGAGCCGTTCGACGCCGCTGACGTCGGCCTCGGTGAGCCGGGTCAGCTCGACGGGCCAGGACCGCGCGTCGGGCAGCTCGCCCGCCAACTTGGCGAGCGCGGACTCGTCCCTGCCGCCGAGGATGACGTGATGCGTGGGGCCCAGCGCCCGCGCCACGGCCTCGCCCACACCGCGGGAAGCGCCGGTGACCAGCGCAGTCGGTCGTTCAGTCATGGGGCCGAGTTTATGACCTTGACGAGCATTCAAATTTGAGTACAAACTTGAGCACATGTCGGCGTCCACGCGCATCCTGATCCTCGGTTCCCTGCTCGACGGCCCCATGAACGGCTACGGCGTACGCCGCCGGCTGGAGATGATGGGCGCCGACACCTGGGCCAACGTCGCCTTCGGGTCGATCTACCACGGCCTGGGCAAGATGGCCGACGAGGGGCTGCTCATGGTCGTCGAGGCCGGCAAGGGCGGCAAGGTCGTCTACGAGCTGACCGAGGCCGGCCGCTACGAGTTCCACCGGCTGCTCATGCACGGCTGGTCCGAGGTGAGACCCGTCGTCGACCCCTTCCAGGTCGCGCTGACGTTCATGAACCGGCTGGAGAAACAGGAGATTCTCGACGCCCTGCATGGCAGGATCCGGCAACTGCGACTGAACATCGAGACCATCGACCACGCCTACGGCACCAAGCAGCGCTACGGCGAGCCCCGGCACCTCGACGAGAACCTCCGCCTGACCCAGGCCATGCTCCAAGCCCAGCTCGACTGGGTCGAAGGCGCGATCGGCCGGGTCGAGAAGGACGAACTGCCCTGAGGAGAAAAATGATCATTGAGGCACGTGAGTTACGCAAGACGTTCACCACCAGGAGCCGCAAGGGCTCGCAGACCGTCGAGGCCGTGCGCGGCATCGACCTCGACGTGGAGAAGGGCGAGATCTTCGGCGTGCTCGGCCCCAACGGCGCCGGCAAGACCACGACGATCCGCATGCTGGCCACGCTGATCACGCCCGACTCCGGCACCGCCGTCGTCGCCGGCCACGACCTGCGCAAGGAGCCCCAGGCCGTGCGCCGCCGGCTCGGCTACGTCAGCCAGGCGGGCGGCGTGGAGGACACCACGAGCGCCCGCGCCCAGATCATGATGGCCGCGAAGATCCACGGCGTGGCCGACCCGAAGCAGGCGACGGCCGACGTGCTCGACCGCTTCGACCTCTCCGACATGGCCGACCGGCCCGGCCGTACGCTCTCCGGCGGCCAGAAGCGGCGGGTGGCCATCGCGCTGGGGCTGGTGCACGCCCCGCCGCTGCTCTTCCTCGACGAGCCCACCACCGGCCTCGACCCGCAGAACCGCGCGAACCTCTGGGACCGCATCAGGCAGCTCCGCGAGGCCGGCACGAGCGTGCTGCTCAGCACCCACTACCTCGACGAGGCCGACGCGCTCTGCGACCGGCTGGTGATCGTCGACCACGGACGCATCGTCGCCGAGGGCACGCCCGGCGAGCTCAAGCGCGAGGTCTCCGGCGACGTCGTCACGCTGCGGCTGGCCGAGCCCGAGCGGGCCGCCGAGGCGCTCAGGCCCCTGGCCCGCGAGGTCCGCCTGGACGAGGACGCCCTGCGCGTCTACGTCGACGACGGCGAGCACACGCTGCCCGCGCTGCTGCGCGTCCTCGAGGAGCAGGGCATCGGCCTGCGCTCGATCGCGCTCGACCGCTCCACGCTCGACGACGTCTTCCTGGCCAAGACCGGCCGGTCCCTGCGCGACACCGGAGCCGCCGCATGATCCGCCACATCGCCCTGTTCACCGGCTACGAGCTGAAGAAGTCCTTCAGCAACCCGGTCTGGCCGCTGTTCGGCATCCTGCAGCCGGTGCTCTACCTGCTGATGTTCGCGCCGCTGCTCAAGGACCTGACGCCGGGCCGCAGCACGGTCGACGCCCTGCGCATGTTCACGCCCGCGTCGATGATGATGATCGCCGTGTTCGGCTCGCTGTTCTCCGGGTTCGGCCTGATCGCCGAACTGCGCAACGGCTCGCTCGAACGGTACGCCGTCAGCCCCGCCTGGCGGCCGGCCATCGTGCTCGGGCGGGTGGCCAAGGACATGGTCGTGCTGGTGTGCCAGGCGGTCCTGGTGCTGGTCGTGGCCGTGGCCATGGGCGTGCGCATCGGCGGCGTCGAGCTGGTGCTGGTGCTGGCGCTCATGGCGGCCACCGGGCTGTTCGCCTCCGGGCTGTCACAGGGGCTGGCGCTGACCGTGCGCGACGAGAACGGCATGTCGCAGACGCTCAACCTGTTCATGTTGCCGATCATGCTGCTGGCCGGGCTGTTCATCCCGATCGCGTTCGCGCCCGGCTGGATGCGGGCGATCGCGCCGGTCAACCCGCTCTACCACGCGGTCGAGGCCGGGCGGGCGCTGTTCGCCGGGCGGCTCGGCGACCCGTCGATCCCGATCGCGTTCGCGCTGTTCATCGTGCTCGCGGTGCTCACGACGATCTGGTCGATGCGGTCGCTACGCAGGATCGCCGGGTAGGAACGTGCCGGCCTCGTCGGTCATCCGCTCGTACTCCTCCAGCCTGGCCCTGGTACGCAGCGGGGCGGCGTCGGCCATGGCCTCGACCAGGGCCATGGCGAGGGCAAGGGGGGCCGCGTGGGAGTCGAACACCAGGCGGTCCCCGACCGGGCCGTCGAGCACGACCTCGGCCGGGAAGTCCGCTTTGTCGGTGATGGCGGCGACGCGCAGGCCGAGCTTCCCGGCGTACTCCAGCGCCTGCACGACCTCGGCCGGATAACGCGGGAGCACCACCGCCACCACCCACTCCGCGCCCGCCCGCCGCGCCGCGTGCAGCCCCTCGACCAGCTCGGAGCCGCCATGGGTGAGCAGGCGTACGTCGGGATGGATGCGCCTGGCGTAGTAGGCGAAGGTGGTGGCCAGGCCGCAGGAGACCCGCAGGCCCAGCACCGGCAGCGGCTCGGTGGCGGCGAGCTGCTCGCCCAGCTCCTTGAGCGGGAGGGCGGCCAGCCGCTCGCGGACGACGGCGAGGTTGCGGATCTCGCTGTCGATCGCGTTGCGCAGCAGGCTCTCCTGGGGCGCGACCACGCCGCCGCCGAGCACCAGCGGGCGCAGCGCCTGGCGCAGCTCGGGATAGCCGGCGAAGCCGAGCACCATGGCGAACCTGGTCACCGACGGCTGGCTGACCCCGGCCCGCTCGGCCAGCTCGACGCTGGACAGGAAGATCGCCTCGTCGAGGTGCTCGCCCAGGTAGTGGGCGATCCTGCGCTGCACCGGCGACAACCTCCGGCCGTCGAGCAGCACGCCGAGTCCACCGTGATATCCGTCAGCCACGCCACCTCCAACACTCCTCCACCGGCATTCTCATCCCCCGCGCCGGGCGGGGGACGGCGACGGCGGGGTCAGGACTCGCGCATGGGGATGCGCACGCCACGGGCCTCGGCCACCTCGGCGGCCTCCTCGTAACCCGCGTCGACGTGCCGCATCACGCCCGTGCCGGGGTCGTTGGTGAGGACGCGGTTGAGCTTCTCCCCGGCCAGCGCGGTGCCGTCGGCGACCGTGACCTGCCCGGCGTGGATGGACCGGCCGATCCCCACGCCGCCGCCGTGGTGGATGGACACCCAGGCCGCGCCGGAGGCGGTGTTGAGCATGGCGTTGAGCAGCGGCCAGTCGGCGATGGCGTCCGAGCCGTCGGCCATGGCCTCGGTCTCCCGGTACGGCGAGGCCACCGACCCGCTGTCCAGGTGGTCACGGCCGATCACGATCGGCGCCTGGAGCTCGCCGGAGGCCACCATGTCGTTGAACCGCTCGCCCGCGACGTTGCGCTCGCCGTAGCCGAGCCAGCAGATGCGCGCGGGCAGCCCCTGGAAGTGCACCTTCTCGCCGGCCTGCGCGATCCACCTGGCCAGCGGCTCGTTGTCGGGGAACAGCTCCAGGATCGCGCGGTCGGTCGCGGCGATGTCGGCCGGGTCGCCGCTCAGCGCGGCCCACCGGAACGGCCCCTTGCCCTCGCAGAACAGCGGCCTGATGTACGCCGGCACGAACCCGGGGAAGTCGAAGGCCCGCGTGTACCCGGCGAGCTGGGCCTCCCCGCGGATGGAGTTGCCGTAGTCGAACACCTCGGACCCGGCGTCCTTGAAGCCGACCATGGCCTCGACGTGCCGGGCCATCGACGTGCGCGCGCGCTCGGTGAAGCCGGCCGGGTCCTTGTCGCGTTCGGCGCCCATGTCCTCGAAGGCGACGCCGACCGGCAGGTACATCAGCGGGTCGTGCGCCGAGGTCTGGTCGGTGACGATGTCGATCTCGGCGCCCGCGGCCAGCAGCTCGGGCAGGGCCTCGGCGGCGTTGGCCACGACGCCGATGGACAGCGGGCGGCGCGCGTCGCGGGCCTCGTAGGCCAGCCGCAGCGCCTCCTCCAGGGAGGCCGCCTGCACGTCGAGGTAGCGGTGCTCGATGCGGCGGGTGACCGAGCGGGGGTCGCAGTCGATGCAGATCGCGACGCCGCCGTTCATGGTGACGGCCAGCGGCTGGGCGCCGCCCATGCCGCCGAGGCCGGCCGTGAGGGTGATCGTGCCGGCCAGCGTGCCGCCGAACCGCTTCGCGGCGACCGCGGCGAACGTCTCGTAGGTGCCCTGGAGGATGCCCTGGGTGCCGATGTAGATCCACGAACCGGCGGTCATCTGGCCGTACATGGTGAGGCCGGCCGCCTCCAGGCGGCGGAACTCCTCCCAGTTGGCCCAGTCGGGGACCAGGTTGGAGTTGGCGATGAGCACCCGGGGGGCCCATTCGTGGGTGCGGAAGACGCCCACCGGGCGGCCCGACTGGACCAGCAGCGTCTCGTCGCCCTCCAGGGTGGTCAGGGTCCTGACCATGGCGTCGAAGGAGGGCCAGTCGCGGGCGGCCCTGCCGGAGCCGCCGTAGACGACCAGCTGCTCGGGGTGCTCGGCGACCTCGGGGTCCAGGTTGTTCTGGAGCATGCGGAGCGCCGCCTCCTGCGGCCACCCCTTCGCGGTGATCGTAGTGCCTCGCGGTGCGCGCACGCTGCGGCTCATGGTGACCCTCCTGAATGAACACATTCACCTTTGTCACCCGAAGACTACGGTGGACCGCGTCCAGCGGTCCACCGCAGGCAGCAGGCGAAGCCTGCGCCTACGGTCCCAAAACGCCCAGCGGACCACCGTAGGCAGCAGGCGAAGCCTGCGCCTACGGTCCCAAAACGCCCAGCGGACCACCGCAGGCAACAGGCGAAGCCTGCGCCTACGGTCCCAAAACGCCCAGCGGACCACTTTGCGGCCTTCAGCTCACCAGGAACTGGGTGGCGGCGAGTTCGCGGTAGAGGTCGTCGCCCGCGACGAGTTCGGCGTGGGTGCCGACCGCCCGTACGCCGCCCGCCTCCATCACCACGATCCGGTCGGCGTTCGTCACGGTGGACAGCCGGTGGGCGATGACCAGCACGGTCGTCTCGGCCGCCACCTCGGCGATGACCTCGCGCAGCCGCAGCTCGTTGACCGCGTCGAGCTGGGACGTGGCCTCGTCGAGCAGCAGCAGCCTGGGCCTGCGCAGCAGCGCCCTGGCGATGGCGACCCGCTGCCGCTCGCCGCCGGACAGCAGCACCCCGCGGTGACCCACCGCCGTGTCGAGCCCTTCGGGCAGCCGGGCGACCAGGTCGTCGAGCCGGGTGCGGGTGACGGCGCGGCGCAGCTCGTCCTCGGTGGCGTCCTGGGCGGCGAAGAGCAGGTTCTCGCGCAGCGTGCCGGCCAGGACGGGGGCGTCCTGCTCGACGTAGCCGAGCGCGCCCCGAAGCTCGCCGAGCGGCCAGTCACGGATGTCCCGGCCGCCGATGGAGATCAGGCCGTCCTGGTGCTCGTAGAAGCGTTCGAGCAGGGCGAACACCGTGGACTTGCCCGCGCCCGACGGCCCGACCAACGCCGTGAGCCCGCCCGCGGGCACCTCGAAGGTGACGCCGTCGTGCACGGCGGGACGGTCGTCGCCGTACCGGAAGACGACGTCCTCGAACCGCAGGCCCACCGGCGTGCTCCCGGCCGGGACGGCGGCGCTGACCGGCTCGCCGGGCAGGTCCTCGATCTCCTTGATGCGCCGCATCGCGGCCAGCCCGTTCTGGAGCTGGACGGCACCCTGGACGAGCTGCCCGATCGGCGGCACCAGGTAGAACAGGTAGAGCAGGAACGCGATCAGGGACGAGACCTCCAGCACGCCCGACGCGACCCGCGACCCGCCGACGGCCAGCACGCACAGGAAGGCGATCTGCACGGCCATCCAGGTGGCCACGCCGGCCAGCGACGTCCAGCCGGCCACCTGCAGCCCGCGGTCGCGGGCGCGCTCGGCCGCCTCCCCCACGACCGCGATCTCCCGCTCCTCCGCGCCGCTGGCCTTGACCGTCCGGTATGCCTGCAGCGCCCGGTCCAGCACGGCCCCCATCTCGCCGACGGCCTCCTGGGCCTGCGTCTGCGCCCGCTGGATCCGCGGCATGATGAGCGCGACCAGGCCGCCGATCACCACCACCACGAGCAGCGTGACCAGCAGCAGCACGCCGTCCATGGTGGCCATCATGACGATCGCGCCGACCAGCATGAAGACCGCGCTGATCGACTCCACGATCCCGTTGGTCAGCACCGCGCGCAGCAGCGTCGTGTCGCTCGTCACCCGCGACATCAGGTCGCCGGGCTTGAGCCGGTCGACGTCGGCGACCCTGAGCCGGAGCATCCGGTCGACGAGCCTGCGCCGGGCGCCCAGCACGACGCCCTCGCCGGTGCGTTCCATCAGGTAGTTGCCCCCGGCCGAGACGACGGCTCCGACGAGCACCGCCACGGTCAGCCCTAACAGCGGCGCGGCCAGCGACTGGTCCTCGCCGAAGGCGTCCACGACGTACTTGGCCAGCAGGGGCATCGCGAGCCCCGCCACCGAGCCGATCAACCCGAGCAGACCGCCCGCGATCAGGACTTTCCGGTGCGGCCGGATGTAGGCCAGCAGCTCTTTGAGCACCCCAACTCCCCTCACGACATTTCTCGAAATTTCCCAACGAACGGCGCAGCGCGATCCGCACCGCCGCGCCAGGGTCAACTTAGATTGACGACCAAAGTATGTCAACTTTCGTTGACGCCTCCTCCTTGGGGAGGAGGCGCACGGGCGATCGCCCCCCTCTGGCACCGGGATCGGCGGCGGCCCTATAGTCATGTCCATGAGTAGTCATGTTCTTGAGCATCGCTGATGGCGTTGCGGCATGCCGTGCTGGCGGCGCTGCTCGACGGCGAGTACAGCGGCTACCAGCTCACCAAGATCTTCGACGTGGGCGTCTCCAACTTCTGGTACGCCGCCCCCCAGCAGCTCTACGCCGAGCTGACCAGGCTGGAGGCCGACGGCCTGGTCACCGGCCGGGAGGTGGTCCAGCGCGGCCGTCCGAACAAACGGCTGTTCTCGGTCACCGCGGCCGGTCTGGACGAGCTGGCCGCCTTCGCCGCGGCCCCGGCCAAACCGTTGCTGCTCCGCGACGACCTGGCCGTCAAGGTCCACGCCGCCGACCGGCTCGACCCGGCGCCGCTGATCGCCCAGCTCCTCGACCGCGCCGGGGAGGCCGCCGCCAAGCTCGCGTTCTTCGAGAAGACCCTGCGGCGCCTGCGCGGCGACCGCGACGAGGAGTCGTTCCTGCGCGAGGGCGAGCGGGTCGGCCCGTACCTGTCCTGCCTGGCGGGCTGCCGCCTGGAGCGGGAGATGCGCGACTGGTGCCTGAGCACCGCCCGGACGCTCGGCGAGCGCGCCGCCCGCATCCCTGAGGAGAACCCGTGACCTACACCCGTTACGTCGCGCTCGGCGACAGCCAGACCGAGGGCCTCGGCGACGGCGACGACGTCCTCGGCCACCGCGGCTGGGCCGACCGGCTCGCCGAGCACCCGGCCGGCGGCAATCCCGGCCTGCTCTACGCCAACCTCGCGGTGCGCGGCCGGGTGGCCGCCCAGATCCGCGCCGAGCAGCTTCCCGTCGCGCTGGAGCTCCGTCCCAACCTGGCCACGGTCATGGCGGGCATGAACGACATCATCCGTCCCGGTTTCGACGCCGCCGCCGTCGCGGCCGACCTGGAGCACATGTTCGCGGCGCTGACCGGAGCGGGCGCGCGGGTGGTGACGGTCACGTTCCCCGACATCGGCAGGATCGCGCCGCTGGCCAGGCCGCTGCTGCCGCGCGTGCTCGACCTCAACGCCCGCGTCCGCGAGGCCGCCGCCCGGCACGGCGTGACGCTGGTGGACACCTTCCCCGACACGGCGGTGACGGACGCGCGGTTGTGGAGCCCCGACCGGCTGCACGCCAGCCCGGCGGGGCACGCCAGGTTCGCCGCGTCGGTGGCGTACGCGCTGGAGCTGCCCGGCAGCGACGACAGCTGGAACCTGCCGCTCCCCGTGCTGCCACCGCCCGGCCGCCTGCGTACGGCGGCGGCGGAGGCACGCTGGCTGGGCTCGTTCGCCGGCCCGTGGATCGCCCGGCGCCTGCGGGGCCGCTCGTCGGGCGACGGCCGGGTGTGCAAGCGCCCGGTGCTCGCGCCGGTGCCGGATCAGTCGACCTCGGGCAGGTCGGGGTCGTCGTAGTCGGCGTCGCCGTCGTCGGCCCTGCGCAGCTTGATGTCCTCGGTCCATTCCCGGGCGAAGGCGCGGATGTCCTCGATGTGCCGTTCGTCCAGGCCGTGGGCCTCGAAGCGTTCGTCGCTCATCAGCTCGACGAACTCCAGCCGCATGAGCAGTTCCTGCGGCGAGAAGTCGTCGAGGTGGACGGCGGCGAGGCGTTCGAGGTCGCGGAAGGAGAACGCGTGCGCCGCCGAGGCCGCGTCGGCGACGTCGGCGGGCAGCCCTCTCTCGTGCAGGTCGCGCACCCGCAGCCCGATCACGTCCGCCGGGGCCGCCACCGGCAGGCCGTCGCACACGACCGGCGGCTCGCGCAGCGCCTCGCGGGTCAGGGCGATCTCGGCGTCGTGCCCGGTGGACGGGTCCGTGACGGTCAGGCGGGCCGCCCACGCGGTGCTCTCGGCGACCTCCGCGACCAGCCCGCCGGCACGCAACGCGGCCACGACGTCGCCGGCGGCGGACGGCAGCGGCCGTTCGGCGGCGGTCACCAGGTCGAGGCCGTCGACCAGGCGGTCGGTGAAGCCGTGGACCCGCAGCGCGTGACCGCCGGCCAGCAGCAGCCCGTGCCGCTCGCCGGCCGGCGACAGGGCCCGCAGCAGGCGCTCGGGGAACGGCGGTAAGCGCATCAGAGCGCGGCGGGGGGCGCGAGCGGTGTCATGGGTCAAGTATGCCGACGGCCGCGCCGGCTGGAGGGCAGGTCGTGCCGCCCCGACAGGAACTCCTGGAACGCGATCTTGGCCCTGATGACCGGCCGCCGCCAGCGTTCCTCACGGTGGACGGCGGTGGCCAGCTTGCGGGGCGAGCGTCCGCCGCGGAAGAACCAGCGGGCCCACGGCGAGCCGGGCCGGGCCAGGCGCACGGCGCCCACCAGGAGCAGTAAGGGCAGGAACAGCCCCGCCATCCCGGTCCAGATCTTGCCCTTGAGCAGCGTGATCACCGCCAGCGCGAGGTTGGCCACGATCAGCGCCGCCGGGTTGACGGGCGTGCCGTAGTCCCAGGTCAGGGGGCGCAGGCCGATGAGGAGCAGGCCGGTCACGGCGACGGCGATGAAGACCGCGTCCACCGAGGTGCGCCCCTCCTCCTCCCAGTAGACGTCGTGGAGGTGCAGGATCAGCGCGAACTCGTCCAGCACGAGGGCGGAGCCGACGCCGAACACGCAGGCGGCGACCACCTGCCCGGCCTGCGTGGCGCCGTTGACGATGAGCCCGGTCACGCCTCCGATGAGCATGAGCACGACGCCGAACACGACGTGGTGGATGTGCATCTCGCCCACGTTCACGTTGCGGAACCAGCCGACCTTGGCCCTGATCAGGCGGACGTTGATGCGGGTGGCGATGAACGCCACGATGAGCGTGACGAAGTAACAGAACAGCGGCAGCCGTCCCGTGGTGACGATGTTGCTCTGGAACCAGTTCCCCATGACCTTAGAAGTCGATGGTACGAGCCGGAACAGCCTTGTATGTCCGCCGTGGGAGCGCTCATGAGGCGGCTCTCGCCTGGAGGGCCCGTTCGTAGCCCTCGATGACGAGCTGCCGCCTGAGGTTGTCGCGTACCTGGTCGAAAGGGGGCGCGCCGGGGGCCGCGGTGCTGGCGTACCGGTCGCGCAGGCGGCGTTCGGACAGGTCGAGGGTGGCCGCGTGCAGCTTGCCGAGCGCCGAGTCCAGCTCGGCGGCCCGCACCTGCGCGTAGGTGTACTGGTCGTAGGAGGGCACGCCCGGGATCGGGCGGCCGGAGCGCGCGGCCTGCGCGCGCCGGGCGTTCTCGGCGGCCAGCTCGCGCTGAAATCCCTGCTCGCTGACGTCGGCGAGCAGGCCCGCCTCGCGGGCCCAGATCCGCCGCGCCTTGTCCAGCACGGCGGCCCGCACCGCCCGCTCCCTGAGCCGCCGCGCCGGGGTGACGCCGTCGCGGGGACGGTCCCAGAAACCCGGGCCGAGCCCCTGGGCGGCGAACTCGGAGATCACCTCGGCGCGCACGGTCTCGGCCGCCCTGAGCACCTCGGCCCCGCTCACCGGCTCCCCCTCGAACGTGACGACCGTGTCCCCGGGACGCATCCCGAGCACCTCCGCCACGCCCGCGGACGCCGCCCGCGCGGGTACGCCGCCCCCGGCCTCCCTCCCCAGCACCGCGATGCCGACGACGAGCACCCCGGCCAGGGCGAGAGCCGTCCACAGGACCCGCCCGCGCGCCGGGAACCCCGGACGAGGGCCGGACGCCCGGCGCGGCCGGCCGGGAGCCGGGGTGCTCGTCATGGCGTCAGCTCGCGATCTTCATGTCGAAGACGTGGAACCCCGCGTTCGCCAGCGGGCTGCCCGCCGGGAAGGTCACCGTGGCGACCGTCCTGGACGCGTCGAGCGGCACCGCGTAGCCGAACACCGACACGCCCGACTCGCGCGTCTGCCCGGTGGCCGGGTTCTTGTAGCTGGTCTGGGTCATGTTGTGGTACTCGGCGCGGGCCACGAGCACGCCCCCGGCGGGCGCGGTCGCGTCCCACTGGTCGCCGAACCTGACGGTCCTGTCCTCGGTCGTCCCGTCGGTGTAGGTGACCTTGAACACGCCCTCGCGCGCCTTCAGCCCACCTGCTCCGAGCAGGACCAGCCTGGCGCCCTGCCCGGACAGCGCGACCGTCTGCCCGGCGGCCTTGACGTTGTCCGTCGTGCCGTACGGGCGCGGGTGCCAGACGAAGTCGGCGCCGAGCACGTTCACCGTCCGGCCCGGCGTCAGGCCCGCCTTCTCCAGCGCCTGGCCGGAGTAGCTGCGGCCGCTGGTGGAGAAGCCGCCGACGTTCGGGTTGAGGTCGGAGCTGACCGCGACGTTGTTGTACGCCTCCTCGATCGAGCCGGACACGACCGGCGCGGTGGCGGGCCCGTTGTAGGCCCCGCGCGAGACCGTGCCGGCGACCTGGTTGCCGAAGTAGTCGCGGTCGCCGAGGCCGTCCACGACCGCGCCGGACGCGAGCGCGGGCGAGCCTTCGAGCAGCTTGTAGCCGTCCACGTCGGCGGCGCCGTCGGCGGTGCCGGGGGCGGCGAGCCCGGGGTCGGCCGTCACCGCGCGGGCGTCGGCCGCCGGTACGGCCACGCCGCCGTGGTAGACGTTGGAGTCGTAGCCGATGCCGGGGGCCGAGGGCAGCGTGCCGGACGGCGCGTGGAAGATGTTGTTGACGATCTTCGAGTTCCCGGTGGGCACGGCCACGTCGAGCTTCTGCGACGGGCAGAAGAACGTGTTGTTGTACAGCCACAGCGGGCTCGTGTTGTCACCGGAGGCGTTGCCCGCGATGCGGCAGTCGTCCTGGGCGATGTTGAACCGCAGGATGGCGGTGGCCTTGTAGTTGGGGAACTCGGTGCAGCTCTGGCAGCCGAGGTAGAAGCCGCCGGCGTTGTCGTGCGAGTAGTTGTACTGGTAGACGCACGAGCCCTTGATGCCGCCGTCGCAGTCCCAGGCGGTGGAGTCGAAGATGGTGGGCCGCTGCCGGGTCACCTCGTTGAACTGAAACACCGGGTCAACAGAGTTGATCGGCCACATTCCCGCGAAATTTCCGTCTACGTACGGGTATTTCCCGGCGCCGCCCTCGTCGAACAGGTTCTGCTCCACCAGCGGCCGGTCCGAGGCGTGCACCACGATGCCGTCGCCGCCGACCGCGCGGATGGTGTTGCGGGCGATGAGCACGTTCCGGTGGTAGTCGGTGCCCTTACGGCTGATCTTGATGCCGCCGCCGCCCGTGTCGTGCACGTAGTTGCCGGTGATCGTGATGCCGTCCAGGTAGCCGACCTTGCCCTCGGGCAGTGCCTGGATGCTGATGCCCGCCGAGTAGGAGAACCAGGAGCCGTTCGCCCCGGTCTTGTTGCCCCAGCCGGCGACGTCGGAGATCTCCAGGTCCCGCAGGACCAGCCCGGCCTTCGGCTCGGGGGTCGTGGAGTTGTACTGCACGCCGGTCCGCTTGGCCGTGGTGGCCGCCGGGTTGGTGATGTGCAGCTTCTCCAGCGTCACGTAACTGTTGTCCACCAGGTGGACGGCCCATTCGCCGCCGTCGCCCTGGATGATCGGCTTGGGGCCCTCGCCGTAGGAGGTGAAGACGACGGGGTGCGCGGCCGTGCCGGAACCGACGGGTTCGAGCCGGCCGGCGCAGACGGTCCCCGCCCTGAACCTGATCGTGTCCTTCTCGCGGAAGGTGACGGCGTTGACGGCGTCCAGGCTGTTCAGCGGCCCGGCGGCGTTGCGCCCCGAGCCGCCGTCCGGCGCCTGGCAGTCGACGAAGAAGTTCCTGGCGGCGGCCGCTTCCGCGGGGGTGGCGACCAGTCCGGCCGCCACGACCAGGGCCGCGACTAACTGAAGGCGCATGTTTCCTCTCCGGGGGTGTTTCAGGCGAACTCTGAGCAGTTCAGAGGGGTTCAGGCGGACCGGGACAGCGTGGCGGGCTCGATCCCGTGCTCGAAGGGCAGCCCCCGGGCGTGCCGGGCCAGCTCGTCGAGCGCGAGGTCGGCCATCCTGGCCAGCTCGCCGCCCAGCGAGCCGGCGACGTGCGGCGTGACGAGCGCGTTCGGCAGGTCGTAGAGGGGGGACTCGGCGGGCAGGAACTCCGGCTCGGTGTGGTCGAGCACCGCGTACAGCCGTCCCGAGGTCAGCTCGGCGACGAGCGCGTCCTGGTCGACCAGGGCGGCCCTGGCCGTGTTGATCAGCGTGGCGCCGTCGCGCATGGCGGCCAGCCGGCCCGCGTCGATCAGGTGGCGGGTCTCGGGCAGGTCGGGCGCGTGCAGGCTGACCACGTCGGAGCGGGCGACCAGCTCGTCCAGCCCGACCCGGCGCGCCCCCAGGTCCTCCGCCAGGTACGGATCGCTGACCAGCACCTCGAAGTCGAACGGCCGCAGCAGCTCGATCACCCGCCGCCCGATCCTGGAGGCCCCCACGATGCCGACCACCCGCCGGTAGTTGCCGAAGCCGGGGAAGCGGGCGTCCCAGTCGTCGTTGGCCCGCCGCGCCCGGTAGGCGCGGGCGATGTCGATCACCCGCTTGTTCGCGAACAGGATCGCCGCGAGCGTGAACTCGGCCACCGGCTCGGCGTTGGCCGAGGCGGCCGAGGAGACCACGATGCCGCGCTCCCAGCAGGCGTCGGTGACGTGGTGCTTGACCGAGCCGGCCGCGTGCACGATCGCCCGCAGCCGGGGGGCGCGGGCCAGCACCTCGGCGGTCACCGGCGGGCACCCCCACGAGGTGAACAGCACCTCGGCCTGCGACAGGTCGGCGCCGTCGAACGCGGCGACCTCGGCCCGGACGTCGGCCACCCGGGCCAGCCGGGCCCGCACCTCGCCGGTGAGCATGCGCTCGGCGACCCCCGCGGCCATGGCGACGACCGTCACCGGCTTGTTCATGTTCTCCCCCGAGAGCTCGTTCACTTGACGCTGCCCGCCGTCATCCCGGCCTTCCAGAACCGCTGCAGGGACACGAACACCAGCAGCAGGGGCACCACGGACAGCAGCGACCCGGTGATCACGAGGCTGTGGAACTCGGGGAAGGCGTTGCCCTGTTTCTCCCAGCCGTACAGGCCGAGGCTCAGCGGGTAGAGCTGCTGGTCGCTCAGCATGACCAGGGGCAGGAAGAAGTTGTTCCAGATGGCGGTGAACTGGAACAGGAAGATCGTCACGTACGCGGGCAGCAGCATGGGCAGCGCCACGGACACGAACGTGCGCAGCTCGCCGGCCCCGTCGGACCTGGCCGCCTCCAGCACCTCGCCGGGCACGTACCCGGACGAGAGCACCCGCGCCAGGTAGACGCCGAACGGATGGACCAGCACCGGCACGAACACCGACCAGAACGTGTTCACCACGCCGACCTTGGAGGCCAGCAGGTAGAGCGGCACGGCGGTGGCGGTGGTCGGCACCAGCACGCCGAGCAGCACCAGCCCGAACATCTTCTCCTTGGCGAACCAGGAGTACTTGTCGAAGGCGTAGCCGCACATCACGGTGACGAACGAGCTGACCGCCGCGCCGACGCCGGCGTACAGGACGCTGTTGAGGTACCAGCGGAAGAAGACGCCGTCGCCCTCCCGCGCGACCGCCCTGATGTTCTCGAACAGGTTGAAGCCGGCGAAGGAGAAGCCGGGCGTCGAGTACAGGTCGGACAGCGACTTGGTGGAGGCGAACAGCAGCCACGTCAGCGGCAGCAGCGTGTAGAGCGCGGAGATGATCAGCAGCACGTTGACCGTGGCGCGGGACATCCACTTCACCGGCGGTTCCCCCACTTCGTGACGGCGTAGGACAGCACGGCGGCGAGCAGCGCGAGCAGGATGGAGGCCGCGCCGGCCTGGCCGTAGTCGTTGTTGCCGAACGCCTCGTTGTAGGCGTACATGTTGGGCGTCCAGGTGCTGACCACGCCGTCGCTGACGTTGTCGAGCACCATCGGCTCGGTGAACAGCTGCAGCGAGCCGATGATCGTGAACAGCACGGTGGTGACCACGGCGCCGCGGATCAGCGGCACCTTGACCTGGAGGGCGACGCGCAGCGGGCCCGCGCCGTCCATCCTGGCCGCCTCGACGACCTCGGCCGGGATGGCCTGGAGCGCCGCGAAGTAGATGATCATGTTGTAGCCCACCCACTCCCACAGCGCGATGTTGACCACCGAGCCGAGCACGTGGTCGCCGCCGAGGAAGTCGACGTCGCCGAGCAGGTCCACGATGGGGCTGATGCCGGGCAGGTACAGGTAGAGCCAGATCAGCCCGGCGATCACGCCCGGCACGATGTGCGGCATGAACAGCGCGAGCTGGAAGAACTTGCCCAGCCTGGCCAGCCCGGAGTCCAGCAGCAGCGCCAGCGTGAGCGCGCCGCCGATCATCAGCGGGATGTACAGCACGCAGTAGCCGAGGATGACCAGGAAACCGTCGGTGAAGGCGGAGTCCTTCAGCGTGTCCAGGTAGTTGCCGAGCCCGACGAACACGGTCTCCGCGCCGCCGAAGCCGAGCCCCGACGACTTCTCGCTGAACAGGCTGAGGTAGACCGCGTAGGCCAGCGGGGCCACGATCACGGCCGCGAACAGGGCGAAGAACGGCCCGACGAACAGCAGGATCGCCCCCCGCCGCCGCCACCCCTCGCCGCCGCGACCGCTTCCTACTGGAGGAGTCACAAGCTGCCTTTCGGTGGGTCGCGGCGGAGCCGGCGCTCCGCCGCGCGCGTCGTGCTACTGCTGGGCGACGTTGAGGCCGCGGCTCTTGATCTCGCCGACGGTGGCCGTCTGAGCGGTGTCCAGCACGCCGGGGATGGTGGTCTCGCCGCTGGACACCTTGCCGAGCGCGTCCTTGAACGTGGTCAGCGTCTGCACCATGCTCGGGCCCCACGTCCAGCCGGGCTGGACCGTCTTGTACGACTCCGAGAACAGCGCGTAGATGTCCTGGCCGCCGTAGAAGGAGGCGTCGAAGCTCTTGGCCGCGACCGGCACGAGGTCGGCGATGGCCGGGAAGCCGCTGGAGGTGCCCGAGGACAGGCGGGCGGTCCACGCCTCCTCCGAGCCGGTCAGCCACTTGACGACCTCGACGGCGGCCTTGGCGTTCTTCGACCCCTTGCTCACGCCGAACGTGGTGCCGCCGAGCATGCCGCTGGCCGGGGTGCCCCAGTTCGGGATCGGCGCGATGGCCCACTTGCCGGACTGGCCGGCGTGGTTGCCCTTCATGACGCCCGCGCCCCAGTTGGCGCCGACGTAGCCCCAGAGGGTGTCGTCCTCGAAGGCGGCGTTCCACTCCTGGCTGAAGGACGGCTGGACCTTGAGCAGGTCGTCCTTGACCAGGCCCTGCCAGTACTCGGCGACCTTCTTGCTGGGCTCGTCGTTGATCGTCACCTTCCAGGCGTCGCCCTCGGTGCCGAACCACTTGCCGCCCGCCTGCCACGACAGCGCGGCCAGCACGCTCGGGTCGTCGGGGAAGAAGGTCGCGATGCGGGACTTGCCGTCGGCCTTCTTGACCTTCTCGGCGGCGGCGCGGAAGTCGTCCCAGGTCTTGGGGACCTCGATCTTGTTCTTCTCGAACAGGTCCTTGCGGTAGAAGAACACCTGCGGCGCGGCGTCCATGGGCAGCGCCCACGCCTTGCCGCCCAGCTCGACCAGGCTGAAGACCTCGGCCGGGTACTTGGACTTGACGTCGGCCACGTCGGCCGAGATGTCCTGGAGGGCGCCCTGGTTCACGAAGTCGGGGAGCTGCGGGTACTCCACGGACATGACGTCGGGGGCGTTGCCGGCCTTGACGGCGTTGGAGAACTTGGCGTAGCCGCCCGCGTTGCCCGAGGGGATCTCCTCGTACTTGATCTGGACGTCCTTGTGTGACTTGTTGAAGGCGTCCACGACCTGCTGGGTGCCCTTCGCCCAGCCCCAGAACGTCACCTGGGCGGGCTTGCCCGCCTCACCCGCGGGCTGCGCCGGCTCCGTGCTGCCGCACGCGGCGGCGAGCAGGCTCATACCGGCCAGCAGTCCGGCAATGCCGGCGCTCTTGCGTCCCATCGATGGCTCCTCATCGCTTTCGATCGATAAGGCATCATTCGCTCATACTCGATCGGTTGTCTAGAGAGAGGCCACAAATCGATCAATAACGAAATGGATGCGTAACTTCACGGACGCGGCGCGACCGTGGATTCCCGGACCCTCAGCTCGGGCAGCAGCGCCACGTGCTGGGCAGGGCGCCGCGGGCCCTCCTGGATCCGGCTCACCAGCAGGTCGACGGCACAGCGGCCGACCGCGGCCTTGGGGGGCGCGACGGCCGTGAGCGGGGGTCGCTGAGCGCCGCCACCTCGTCATCGTAGGCGACCAGCGACACCTCTTCGGGAATGCGCACCCCGGCCGCCCGCAGGTGCTGGACCAGCAGCAACGCGTCCTCGTCGTTGTGCACGAGCATGGCCGTGACACCGCCCCTGATCGCCGCGACCACGCCGGCCACCTGCTCGCGCGAGGGCCCCTCCTGCGCGACGTCGAGGTGGACGGGCTCGGCCAGCCCCAGGTCGCGGACGGCGGCGAGGAACCCGTGCCGCACCCGGGGGGCCGTCGGGCTGTCCCGCGAGACCATGGCCAGGCGCCGGTGCCCGAGCTCGGCCAGGTGCCGCGCGCCGAGGAAGGCGCCGTGGGCGTGGTGGGAGGCCGCCGCGTCCAGCAGCGAGGCGGGCCCGCCCAGCTCGGCCCGCCGCTCGACGAGCACCGCCGGCACGCCCAGCTCGGCCAGCCAGCCCTCGTGCGAGGCGTCCGGCTGCCTGCTCGGGGTGAGCAGAAGGCCCTCGATGCCGCCGTCCACGAGCTGCCTGACCTGGGTGCGGTCCTCCTCGTCGTCGTAGCGCGAGACGCCGAGGACGAGCCGCGCGCCCAGCCGTTCGGCCTGCTCGCGGGCGCCCCTGATGACCGCCGGGTAGTAGTAGGTGGCCGAGGGCACCAGCATGCCGAGGGTCAGGGAGCGCTCCCTGGTGGGGGCGGGCACTGACTCGGGCCGGGTGATGCCGCCGTGCACGCGGTTGACCAGGCCCTGGCCGGCCAGGTGCTCGACGTCCCTGCGCAGGGTGACCATCGAGACGTTGAGCCGGTCGACCAGCTCGGCCAGGCGTACGGAACCGCGCTCGCGCACCTCGCGCAGGATCAGTTCATGACGTTGTTCGGCGAACACCGCGACTCCTTCTGACTCGACCCTACGATCCTAGCGGGAAGTGCTTTCGTTTTTGAACGGATGCTTTCGTTCGATCAGGATGCTAAGGTCCCGCCCGAGACCGGACGTCCCTTTGGAGTGCCGCATGTTCCCGCTTCCCCCGGAGGATCGAACGCTCAGCCCGTACACCGGCTGGACCCGCGCCCATTGGGAGGCGGTGGCCGACGGGCTGCTGGCCGCGGTGGAACCGTACCGCTCCCCGGACGGCGCCGTGATCACGTTGCCGGGGCGCGAGAGCTGGTCGCGCTGCGACGGCCTGGAGGGGTACGCGCGCACCTTCCTGCTGGCCGCCTTCCGCGTGGCCGGCGGCGGCCCCGAGGAGCTGCTGGCCCCGTACGCGCGCGGCCTGGAGTCCGGCCCCGGCGTCTGGCAGCCGATCGAGGACCGCACCCAGCCCATGGTCGAGGCGGCCTCGATCGCCCTGTCACTCTGGCTGACCCGCGAGAGCCTGTGGGACCGCCTGTCCCCCGCCACCCGCGAACGCGTCGCCGCCTACCTGGCCGCGGCCCTGCGCCACGAGCCGGTGGACAACAACTGGTGGCTGTTCCCCGCCATGGTGGGCGGCTTCCTGTCGGCCGTCGGCCTGCACGCCGAGGAGGCCGGCGCGGCGGTGGCGCGCGGCCTGGCCCGCATCGAGCCCTGGTACGCCGGCGACGGCTGGTACGCCGACGGCGACAACCGCTCCTTCGACCACTACAACGGCTGGGCCATGCACCTCTACCCGGCCCTGCTGGCCCACCTGTCGGGCCAGGGCTCCCCCGGGCCCCGCCTGCGCCGCTTCCTGGAGAGCTACGCGCTCACCTTCGACCAGGACGGCCGCATGCTCTACCAGGGCCGCTCCCTCACCTACCGCTTCGCCTCGGCGACCTCGCTCTTCGCCGGAGCCCTGCTGGAGGCCACCCCGCTGTCCCCCGGCCAGACCCGCCGCATCGCCTCCGGCGTCCTGCGCCGTTTCCTCGACGAGGGCGCGCTCTCCCCCGAGGGGCTGCTCACGCTGGGCTGGCACGGCCCCCACGAGCCCTCGCTGCAGTCCTACTCCGGCTCGGCGTCGCCGTACTGGGCGTCGAAGGCGTTCCTCGGGCTGCTGCTGCCGGCCGGCCACCCGGTGTGGACGGCGCCCGAGGAGCCCGGCCCCACCGGGCTCGCCGCGCTGCCCGGCCCCGGACTGGTCGTCCAGCACACCGGCGACGTCGCCCGCCTGCTCAACCACGGCAGCCAGCACCACCCCGGCGACCCCCTGTACGACCGCTACGCCTACTCCACCCGCACGGCGCCGACCATGGGCGTCCCCGACAACCACTTCGGCGTGGTCGGCCCGGACGGCACGGTCGCCGGGCGCGGCACGATCACCCCTCGGGGGCGGGCTCGGCGGGCGACCTGGCGTGGGCGGCGTCGGCGAGCGGCGGCGTGGAGAGCCTGAGCGTGATCAGGGGGCCGTCGAGGTGCGCGTCCATCGGGTCGCGCCCGGCTCGGCGGTCCGGCAGAGCGGCTGGGCGCTCGTCGCGGCCGCGGACCCGGCCGGCGGGCCCGGCGCCCGGGTCCGGGACGGCGACGGGCTGGTCTCCGAGCTGGTCGCGGTGCGCGGCTACAGCCGGGCGTACGTCGCCGGCGACCCCGAGGGCAGCGCCTTCGGAGCTCCGGCGGCCGTGCCCGTGCTGGAGGGGGTGGCGGCGGACGGCTGGGCGGTCAGCGCGGCCGTCCTGGGCGGCGACCCCGCCGGGGTGCCGACGGCGGCCGTGACGGCTGACGACATGGCGCTGACGGTGCCGACGGCGGTGACGGCCGACGACATCACGCTGACCTGGCCCGACGGCACCCGCCACACCTTCCAGGTCCGCGCCCCGGGCGGCGCCGCGGCCTGAAGGCCCGCCCAGGCTCAGGCCAGGAAGGCGCGCAGGAGGGCCGCCGTGCCCTCCAGGTGCTCGGCCATCGCCCGGCGCGCCGCGTCCGGGTCGCCGGCCAGGATGGCGTCCACGATGGCCCGGTGCTGGGCGGCCGCGTGCTCGATGTTCACCTGGAGCATCGGGATCGCGTTCAGCAGGTCGCTCACCCGGGAGCGGGCGTCTGCGCACGTCGCCGCGAGCAGCGTCGAGCCGGTCAGCTCGGCGATCGACAAGTGGAAGGCCGTGTCGAGGCGCCGGTAGTCCTCCAGGGGCGCCGCGTCCAGCTCGGCCAGCCGGCGCAGCAGCACCTCCCGCTGACCGGGGGCCAGGTCGGCCGCGGCCAGCACCTGCGCCGCCCCGCACTCGACCGCCAGCCGGAACGTCAGCGCGTCCGACAGCTCGGCCATGCCCATGTCGGCCACCGCCTGCCGCAGGTCGCCCGCGTCGGGCCGCGGCGGGACATAGGTGACGAACGCGCCGCCGTACCGGCCGCGCCGCACGTCGAGGTAGCCCGCGTCCTGAAGGGCGCGGATCGCCTCGCGCAGGGTGACCCTGCTGATGCCCAGCCGCACGGCGAGCTCGCGCTCGGGCGGCAGCTTGTCGCCGTACGCCACCACGCCCAGTTTGATCGCCTGGAGCAGCCGTTCCACGGTCTCCTCGAAGGCGTTTCCCGCCTTCACCGGCCGCAGCACTGTCATCAAACGCGCCGAATCGTCCAAGGTGTCCTCAGGTCTTGACAAGCGATCCCGGCATGCACATCAATGGTCTGAGACTAGCCCAATCAACGGGAAAGCGCTTCAGAGCAGATCGGAGCGACCTAGGGTGAGCGAACCAGCGGGCAACGGATTCCTGTCCGTCGAGGAACTGCGGGGCGAGGTCGCGTCCGGCCGGATCGACACGGTGCTGCTCGCCGTCGCCGACATGCAGGGCAGGTTGCAGGGCAAACGGCTCTCCGCCCGCTACTTCCTGGACGAGGTGCTGCACCACGGCTCCGAGGGGTGCAACTACCTGCTCGCGGTCGACGTGGACATGAACACCGTCGCCGGCTACGACATGTCCTCCTGGGACCGGGGCTACGGCGACTTCGCGATGAAGCCCGACCTGTCCACCCTGCGCCGGGTCCCCTGGCAGGACGGCACCGCCCTGGTCATGGCCGACCTGGCCTGGGAGGAGGGCGGCGAGGTCACCGCCTCGCCGCGGCAGATCCTGCGCCGCCAGCTCGCCCGCCTGGCCGACCGGGGCCTGGCCGCGTACGTGGGCACCGAGCTGGAGTTCGTCGTCTACGACGACAGCTACGAGGACGCCTGGCGGCGCGCCTACCGCGACCTGACCCCCGCCAACCTCTACAACGTCGACTACTCCCTCCTCGGCACCGCCCGCGTCGAGCCGCTGCTCCGGCGCATCAGGCGCGACATGGAGGGCGCCGGCATGTACGTCGAGTCCGCCAAGGGCGAGTGCAACCTCGGCCAGCACGAGATCGCCTTCCGCTACGACGAGGCCCTGCGCACCTGCGACAACCACTCGATCTACAAGAACGGCGCCAAGGAGATCGCCGCCCAGGAGGGCCGCTCGATCACCTTCATGGCCAAGCCGAACCAGCGCGAGGGCAACTCCTGCCACATCCACATCTCGCTGCGCGGCCTCGACGGCGGCCTGGTGATGGCGGGCGAGGGGCCGTACGGGCTCTCGCCGCTCGGCGCGCGGTTCATCGCCGGGCAGCTCGCCCGCATGCGCGAGCTCACTTTGCTGTACGCGCCCAACGTCAACTCCTACAAGCGATACGTGCCCGGCAGCTTCGCGCCCACCGCCGTCAAGTGGGGCGTCGACAACCGCACCTGCTCCCTGCGGCTGGTGGGCCACGGGCCCTCGCTGCGGGTGGAGAACCGGGTGCCGGGCGGGGACGTCAACCCGTACCTGGCGGTGTCCGCGCTGATCGCGGCCGGGCTGGACGGCATCGACCGGGAGCTGCCGCTGGAGGACGCCTTCGGAGGCAACGCCTACGACTCCGGCGCCGAGACCGTGCCCCACACGCTCCGGGACGCGCTCGCCCTGTTCGAGGGGTCGAAGCTGGCCAGGGAGTCGTTCGGCGACGACGTGGTCGAGCACTACGCGAACAACGCGCGCGTGGAGCTGGCCGCCTTCGACGCGGCGGTGACGGACTGGGAGCTGTTCCGTGGTTTCGAGCGAATGTGACGGTAGGCATGAGGATCGTTAATCCGGCGACGGAAGAGGTCGTCGCCGAGGTCGAGATGGCCGACGCGGCCGAGGTCGACCGGGCGGTGGAGCGGGCCGCGAAGGCGTACCGGAGCTGGCGGGAGGTGGCGCCGGGCGACCGGGCCCGGCTGCTGCGCCGCTTCGCCGACCTGGTGGACGCCCACGGCGAGGAGCTGGCCCGGCTGGAGCTGGACAACGCCGGGCATCCGATCGGCAACGCGCGCTGGGCGGCCGGTGCCGTCCGCGACGTGCTGCACTTCTACGCCGCCGCCCCCGAGCGCAACCACGGCAAGCAGATCCCGGTGCCCGGCGGCGTGGACATCACGTTCCAGGAGCCGCTGGGCGTGGTGGGCGTCATCGTGCCGTGGAACTTCCCGATGCTGATCATGTCGTGGGGCGTCGCCCCGGCGCTGGCGGCGGGCAACACGGTGATCGTCAAGCCGGCGGAATGGACTCCGCTCACGGCGCTGCGGCTGGCCGAGCTGGCCCTGGCGGCGGGCCTCCCCGAGGGGGTGCTCCAGGTGCTGCCCGGAACAGGGGAGGTCGCGGGGGCCCGGCTGGTCGAGCATCCCGGCGTGGCCAAGATCGTGTTCACCGGCTCGACCGAGGTGGGCAAGGAGATCGCCGCGAAGGCGGCGGCGCAGGTCAAGCGGGTGACGCTGGAGCTGGGCGGCAAGTCCGCGAACATCGTCTTCGCCGACTCGGACCTCGAAAAAGCGGCAAAAACCGCCCCTTATGCGGTCTTCGACAACTCCGGCCAGGACTGCTGCGCCCGCTCCCGCATCCTCGTCCAGGCCGAGGTGTACGACGAGTTCCTGGAGCGCCTGTCGGCGGCGGTGCGCGGCGTCAAGGTCGGCGACCCCCTCGACGAGTCCACCGAGATGGGCCCGCTGATCAGCGCCGAGCACCTGGACCGCGTCCGCGGCTTCGTCGAGGGCACGCCCTACCTCCAGGGCGACTGCCCCCAGGGCAAGGGCTACTGGTTCCCGCCGACCGTGCTCACCTCGAAGGTCACCGACCGCGCCTTCACCGAGGAGATCTTCGGCCCGGTCGTGTCGGTGGTGCCGTTCACCGACGAGGCCGAGGCCGTGCGCATCGCCAACGACACCCCGTACGGGCTGAGCGGGTCCATCTGGACGCGCGACGTCGGGCGGGCGCTGCGGGTGGCCCGCGCGGTGGAGTCGGGCGCCCTGTCGGTGAACTCGCACTCCTCGGTGCGCTACTGGACCCCGTTCGGCGGCTTCAAGCAGTCCGGCCTCGGCCGGGAGCTGGGCCCGGACGCCCTGACGGCCTTCACCGAGACCAAGAACGTCTTCATATCCTGGGAGTAAGTACAGTGCAGCGATTGCAGGACCGCGTGGCCGTCATCACCGGCGCGGGCAGCGGCATCGGGCTGGCCACGGCGCGCAGGTTCGCGCAGGAGGGCGCGAAGGTCGTCTGCGTCGACATCGACGAGGACGCCGGGGCCAAGGCCGCGGCCGAGGTCGGCGGCCTCTTCGTCAAGGCCGACGTGACCAGCGAGGACGACGTCGTCCGGATGTTCGCCACGGCCCACGAGACCTACGGCAGCGTGGACATCGCCTTCAACAACGCCGGCATCTCGCCGCCCGACGACGACTCGATCCTGGAGACCGGCCTCGACGCCTGGCGCCGCGTCCAGGAGGTGAACCTGACCAGCGTGTACCTGTGCTGCAAGCACGCCATCCCGTACATGCGGCGGCAGGGCAAGGGGTCGATCATCAACACGGCGTCGTTCGTGGCGGTGATGGGGTCGGCCACGTCGCAGATCTCGTACACGGCCTCCAAGGGCGGCGTGCTGGCGATGTCGCGCGAGCTGGGCGTGCAGTTCGCCCGCGAGGGCATCCGGGTCAACGCGCTGTGCCCGGGGCCGGTGAACACGCCGCTGCTGCAGGAGCTGTTCGCCAAGGACCCCGAGCGGGCCCAGCGGCGTCTGGTGCACATTCCGGTGGGCCGCTTCGCCGAGGCGTCGGAGATCGCCGCCGCCGTGGCGTTCCTGGCCAGTGACGACGCCTCCTTCATCACGGGGGCCGAGTTCCTGGTGGACGGCGGCATCTCCGGCGCGTACGTGACGCCGCTGTGACCCGTCCGGTCATCGGTGTCACGACGTACGTCGAGCCCGCCCGGTTCACCGTCTGGGACCTGCCCGTCGCGCTGCTGCCGTACATGTACGTCGAGAAGATCGTCCAGGCCGGCGGGCAGCCCGTGCTGCTGCCGCCGGCCGGCGATCCCGCCCAGGTCGTGGGGCGGCTCGACGGTCTCGTCCTGGCCGGCGGCGGCGACGTCGACCCGGCCAGGTACGGCCGGACGGCGCACGAGCGCACCGGCTACGTCCGGGAGTTCCGGGACGAGGCCGAGTTCGCCCTGCTGGCGGCGGCCCTGGCGGCCGGGCTGCCGTTCCTGGGCATCTGCCGGGGGCTGCAGGTGCTCAACGTGCTGCTCGGCGGCACCCTGCACCAGCACCTGCCGGACGTGACCGGGCACACCGGCCACTCCCCCGCGCCCGGCGAGTTCGGCCACCTGCCGGTCACGCCCGTCCCCGGCAGCCGCCTGGCCGAGGCGCTCGGCACGCAACCGGTGGCGGTCCCGCACTACCACCACCAGGCCGTCGACCGGCTCGCCCCCGGCCTCACGGTCACCGCCACGGCCGACGACGGGACGATCGAGGCGGTGGAGCTCGACTCCGGCGGGTTCGCGGTGGCGGTCCAGTGGCACCCGGAGGCGGGCGACGGGCCGGCGCTCTTCGAGGCGTTCACGGCGGCCTGCTGAGACCGTTACTGGAAAGCTTCTTTACCTTTTCTACGCGCTGAAATCGCGTGAAATCCCAGTTCAGAGGGCCATACCACCACGTTATAGGAAACTTGTTGGGTACCGGGTCGCGCCATCCCGGTGTCACCCTGTGTTCATCCCCAGCCGGCCGGGGCTCTTCCACTCCACACCCCCCTGAGGAGCCAGAGAGTGAACCCCAAACTCAGGTTGGGGGCTGCCGCAATGCTCGCGCTAGCCCTGACCACCAGCTCGCTGGTGGGCGCCACGAGCGCCACAGCCCAAGCGTCGCAGGTGGCCGATCCTCCCAGCCCCGACGAGCGCAGGAACGCGATCGCCACCGCACACAACGCGATCCTGGCCGACTCGGCGGCATTGCTGGCATCCGAGCAGGACACGTTCACGCTGACGTCGACTGTCGAAGGCGTCCGCGGCCTGCAGTACCTGACCTACGCCCGTAACCACGCGGGCCTGCCCGTCTACGGCGGCGACGTGGTCGTCGCCACGGACGCCTCCGGCGCGGTGGTCGACACGGTCGCCACCGGGCAGCGCACGAAGATCGGGATCGGCACGAAGGCGAAGGTGACCGCGGCCCAGGCCGCCGTGACGGCCAGGGCCAAGGTGGCCAGGGTCGAGACCGTCGCCACGCCCGTGCTGTCCGTGCACGCCGCCACGAAGACCCCGCGGCTGGCCTACGAGGTCCTGGTCACCGGCGCCAACGCCACCGGTCACGAGACCAAGCTCCACGTGTACGTGGACGCCCTCACCGGCAAGGTCATCGACGAGTGGGACGAGGTGCGCGACGGCACCGGCAACAGCTACTACGTCGGCACCGTCACCATCGACACCAGCCCCTCGTACACGATGCGCGACCCCCGCAGGAGCGGTGTCCAGTGCGGCGGCCAGAACGGCTCGCCGTACACGAAGACCACCGACACCTGGGGCAACGGCTCGGGCACGAACCTGGAGACCGCCTGCGTCGACGCGCTCTACGCCGCGCAGCGGGAATGGGACATGCTGAGCGCCTGGCTCGGACGCAGCGGCATCAACGGCCAGGGCGGCGGCTACCCGGCCCGCGTCGGCCTGGCCGACGTCAACGCCTACTGGAACGGCCAGTACGGCTCCTTCGGCCACAACTCCGCCAACTCCCAGCAGCTCACGTCGATGGACGTGGTCGGCCACGAGTTCGGCCACGGCATCTTCCAGTTCACCAGCGGCGGCTCGGGCAGCGGCAACGAGGCCGGCGGCATGAACGAGTCCACCGGCGACATCTTCGGCGCGCTCACCGAGGCGTACGCCAACAACCCGAACGACCCGCCGGACTACCTGGTCGGCGAAGAGGTCAACCTCTCCGGGTCCGGGCCGATCCGCAACATGTACAACCCGTCGGCCCTCAGCCACCCGAACTGCTACAGCGCCTCCATCCCGAACACCGAGGTGCACGCGGCGGCCGGCCCGCAGAACCACTGGTTCTACCTCGTGGCCGAGGGCACCAACCCCTCGGGCAAGCCCGCGAGCACGCGCTGCGACAACGGCGCCGCGATCACCGGCATCGGCATCCGCAAGGCCGGTGAGGTGTTCATGTCCGCGCTGAACACGAAGACCCAGCCGTGGACGCACGCCAAGGCCAGGGTCGCCACCCTCCAGGCCGCCAAGACCCTGTACCCGGGCAGCTGCACCGAGTTCAACGTGGTCAAGAACGCCTGGGACGGCGTCAGCGTACGGGCCCAGTCCGGCGAGCCGAGCTGCACCCAGGGCAGCAACGACTTCTCGGTCAACCTGAACCCCGCCTCCGGCAGCGTCACTCCGGGCCAGAGCACCACGACCACGGTCAGCACCACCGTGACCGGCGGTTCGGCGCAGTCGATCACCCTGCGGACCGGCACCCTGCCGACCGGCGTGACCGCCTCGTTCAGCCCGGCCACCATCACCGCGGGGCAGAGCTCCACGCTGACGATCACCACCTCGGCGGGCAGCCCGCAGGGCAACCACTCGATCGCGATCACGGCCGACGGCGCCGACGTCGACCGGCAGGCCACCTACAACCTGCAGATCGGGCAGAGCTCGCCGAACGACTACTCCTTCGGCGTGACCCCGTCGTCGGCCTCGGTGCAGGCCGGTCAGTCGGCCACCGCCACGGTCAGCACGCAGGTCACCGCCGGTCAGGCGCAGAGCATCGCCCTGTCGGCGAGCAACGTGCCCGCGGGCGTGACGGTCAGCTTCAGCCCGTCCACGATCACCGCCGGGCAGTCGTCCACGGTGACGTTCGCGACCACGAGCGGCGTGACGCCCAGCACGTACACGATCAGCCTGAACGCCGACGGCGCGAGCGCCGACCACTCGGCCTCCTTCAGCCTGACGGTGGGCGGCGGCCAGGGCACCACGTGGCAGACGTACACGGCCTACACAGCCGGACAGACCGTCACCTACCAGGGCACCAGCTACCGCTGCCTGCAGTCTCACACGAGCCTGCCGGGCTGGGAGCCGCCCAACACCCCTGCCCTCTGGCAGCCGGTCTAAGTCGCAACACCTGGGCGGCCACGCCGGGGTGGCCGCCCAACCCCCTTGAGGAGCCACAGATCGTGAACGCCATGCTCAGGCTGGGCGCCGCGGCCACCGCCGCGTTGGCCCTGACCCTCACCACGCCGGCCGGACCGGCCGGCGCCGCCGCCGACCCCGCGCCCGACATCCCCGTCGCGAACGTGACGGCGCATCTGAGCCAGTTGCAGTCCATCGCCACGAGCAACGGCGGCAACCGCGCCTCGGGCAGGCCGGGCTTCACCGCCTCGATGAACTACATCAAGGGCAAGCTCGACGCGGCCGGCTTCACCACCCGCGTGCAGAGCTTCAGCGGCGGCAGCAACCTGATCGCCGACTGGCCGGGCGGCCCGGCCAACCAGACCGTGATGCTCGGCGCCCACCTCGACAGCGTCGCGGCCGGCCCCGGGATCAACGACAACGGTTCCGGCTCGGCCGCGCTCCTGGAGAACGCCCTCACCCTCGCCGCCCGCAGGCCCACCCTCACCAAGCACGTGCGGTTCGGCTGGTGGGGCGCCGAAGAGGCGGGCATGGTCGGGTCCAGGTACTACGTGCAGAACGGCGGCGCGAGCGGCGTCGAGGTGTACCTGAACTTCGACATGATCGCCTCGACCAACGCCGGCTACTTCGTCTACGACGACGACGCGGCGATCCAGCGCACCTTCAACGACTACTTCGCCACCATTGGCCTGCAGACCGAGGGCGACAGGGAGGGCGACGGCCGCAGCGACCACGCCTCGTTCAAGAGCGCGGGCGTCCGGGTCGGCGGCCTGGCCACGGGGGCCGGGGCGGTCAAGAGCTCGGCCCAGGCCGCCAAGTGGGGCGGCTCGGCCGGGCAGCCGTTCGACCGCTGCTACCACAGCGCCTGCGACAGCTACCCGAGTGCCATCAACACCACGGCGCTCGACCGCAACTCCGACGCCATCGCGTACGCCATATGGAAGCTCGCCGTGGGCACCAGCACGCCCACGGAGAACGACTACTCGATCTCGGTGACCCCGTCGTCGGCATCGGTCCAGGCCGGTCAGTCGGCTACCGCGGCGGTCAGTACCCAGGTCACGTCCGGCCAGGCGCAGAGCGTCGCGCTCTCCGCCGGGAACGTGCCGAGCGGGGTCACCGTCTCCTTCAGCCCGTCCACGGTGCAGGCCGGTCAGTCGTCCACCGTCACGATCGCCACCACCAGCGGCGCCGCGGCGGGGACGTACACCATAGGGATCAACGGCGACGGGGCGACGGCGGACCACTCCGCGTCCTTCACCCTGACCGTCGGAGGGGACGGCCAGGGCACCACCTGGACGGCCTACAAGTCGTACACGGCCGGAGACGTCGTCACCTACCAGGGGGTCAGCTACCGCTGCCTCCAGGCGCACACCAGCCTGCCGGGCTGGGAGCCGCCGAACGTGCCCGCCCTCTGGGCGCGGGCCTGATCCTCGGGCCTGACCTTTAGAGCCTGATCCACAGGGCCTGATCTACGCGCGGGCCGGTCGCCACCGGCCCGCCCCGAGCTGCCGCGTGCGAGCTGACCTGCCATGACCGGCTCGCGCGCGGCCACCAACGCGGCCGCGACCCCGCCTCTCCGGGGCCGCGGCCGCTTTTCGCTGCGTGCGGGATGTCGCGGATGCTGCGGAAGGCAGGGGGCGAAGCGCGACAACACCCCCATGACGGCACTAGGCTGACGGACATCACCGGCGAAACCGTGCGGGAGAGCACCCTGACAGCCGGTCAGGGTCCCTGAAGGAGCAAGCCCTCCCCGCGAACCTCTCAAGGCAAAGGACCGCGCGGCAGCCCTGTAAGGCGTTCTTACGGGGAGGTGACCTCTGGAAAGCAGGCCCTCGGGCCTCGCCGAAGGTGAAAGTCCGGTAAAACTCGGGCGAAGCTCTCAGGCATCCATGACAGAGGGGGAGGATGCTGGCATCCAATCCTGTCCTGAGGTGCGACAAATGTCCCGACCTACGCCGCTACGAGACGTCCACGAGGCCCTAGGCGCCACGCTGACCGACTTCGCCGGATGGCTCATGCCGCTCCGGTACGGCAGCGAGTCGGCGGAGCACAAAGCCGTCCGCGAGGCGGCCGGGCTGTTCGACCTCTCGCACATGGGCGAGATCTTCCTGACCGGTCCGCAGGCCGGAGAGGCCCTCGACTACGCCCTGGTCGGCCACCTGTCGGCGCTCGCGCCCGGCCGGGCCAGGTACACGATGATCGTGGACGAGCGCGGCGGGGTGCTCGACGACCTGATCGTCTACCGGCTGGCGGACGAGGAGTTCATGGTGGTGGCCAACGCCTCGAACTCCGACAAGGTCGCTGATGAGCTGAAAAATCGTACTAAGTCGTATGACACGGCGGTCGACGACCGCTCCCAGCAGTACGCCCTCATCGCGATCCAGGGCCCGAAGGCCCAGGAGATCCTGGCCACGCTCACCGACGCCGACCTCGACGGTCTCAAGTACTACGCGGGCCTGCCCGGCGTGGTCGACGGCCGCCAGGCGCTCATCGCCCGCACCGGCTACACCGGCGAGGACGGCTTCGAGCTGTTCGTCGCCAACCAGGACGCCGTGCCGCTCTGGCGCGCCCTGGAGGCGGCGGGCGAGCCGCACGGGCTCAGGGCCGCCGGTCTGTCCAGCCGCGACACCCTCAGGCTGGAGGCCGGCATGCCGCTCTACGGCAACGAGCTGAGCTCCGACCTGACCCCGTTCGACGCGGGGCTGGGCAGAGTGGTGAAATTCGACAAGCCCGGTGACTTCGTCGGCAGGGCGGCACTGGAGGCGGTCAAGGACGACCAGCCCCGCCGCCGCCTCGTCGGCCTGGTCGCCCAGGGCCGCCGGGTGCCGCGTCACGGCTACCCGGTCACCCGCGACGGCGCCGTCGTCGGCGAGGTCACCAGCGGTGCGCCCTCCCAGACCCTGGGCAAGCCCATCGCGATGGCCTACGTGGACGCCGGGGCCGACACAGGTCTGGCCGTGGACATCCGGGGCAGCCATGAACCTATGGACCTGGTCGAGCTGCCCTTCTACAGGAGGAACAAGTGAGCAACATCCCTGACGACCTGAACTACACCAAGGAGCACGAGTGGGTGTCGGGCGTGGACGACGGCATCACCGTGACCGTCGGCATCACGGCCTTCGCCGCCGAGGCTCTTGGTGACGTCGTCTTCGTGCAGCTCCCCGAGGTCGGTTCGACCGTCGAGGCGGGTGACTCGGTCGGCGAGGTGGAGTCCACCAAGTCGGTGAGCGAGATCTACGCCCCCGTCGGCGGCGAGATCGTCGAGGTGAACGCGGCCGTGGCCGACGACCCGTCGCTGGCCAACAGCGACCCGTACGGCGACGGCTGGATGTTCCGCGTCCGCATGGAGGGCGACGCGGAGGACCTGCTGTCCGCCGAGGAGTACACGGCGCTCACCTCAGGCGAGTCCTGACACCAACGCCGGGGCCCGCGACGGGCCCCGGCACTTCCTGAACTGAAGGGCGCCCATCAATGGCGATCAGCGTCTTCGACCTCTTCAAGATCGGCATCGGACCGTCCAGCTCCCACACGGGCGGCCCGATGGCCGCCGCGCACAAGTTCGCCCGCGGGCTGCACGACGACGGCCTGCTCCCCCGCGTGGCCCGCGTCGAGGTCATCCTGTACGGCTCGCTCGGCCTGACCGGCAAGGGCCACGGCAGCGACAAGGCGGTGCTGCTCGGCCTGTCCGGTGAGAAGCCGGAGCTGGTCGACGTCGACTCCGTCGACGCCCGCCTGGCCGAGATGCGCGCCTCGGGCACGGTCAACCTCTACGGCGAGCACGAGATCCCCTTCGTCGTGGGCCAGGACCTCGTCTTCGAGCGCAAGATCTCCCTGCCCGAGCACCCCAACGGCATGCGCTTCACCGCCCGTGACGAGCAGGGCGAGACCGTGCGCGAGAAGGTCTACTTCTCCGTCGGCGGCGGCTTCGTCGTGGACGAGAAGGCCACCGGCGCCGACCGCATCAAGCCCGACGACACCGTCCTGCCCTACCCGTTCGCCTCGGGCGACGAGCTGCTCAAGCACTGCTCGAACACCGGCCTGTCGATCTCCGCCCTGATGCTGGAGAACGAGAAGGCGTTCGGGCGCACCGAGGAGGAGATCCGCGCGGGCATCCTCAACCTGTGGCGCGTGATGTCGGAGTGCGTGCGGCGCGGCATCTCCAAGGAGGGCGTGCTGCCCGGCGGGCTGAAGGTCAAGCGCCGGGCCAACCAGCTCCACCGGCGGCTGCAGGCCGAGTCGGCCGAGAAGGACCCGCTGCAGGCGATGGACTGGGTGGCGCTGTTCGCCCTGGCCGTCAACGAGGAGAACGCCGCCGGCGGCCGCATCGTCACCGCCCCCACCAACGGCGCCGCGGGCATCATCCCGGCCGTGCTGACGTACTACACCAGGTTCGTCCCGCGCGCCGACGACGACGGCGTGGTGCGCTTCCTGCTCACGGCGGCCGCGATCGGCGTGCTGTTCAAGGAGAACGCCTCGATCTCCGGCGCCGAGGTCGGCTGCCAGGGCGAGGTGGGCTCGGCCTGCTCGATGGCCTCGGCCGGGCTGACCGAGGTCATGGGCGGCACCCCCGAGCAGGTGGAGAACGCCGCCGAGATCGGCATCGAGCACAATCTGGGGCTGACCTGCGACCCGATCGGCGGCCTGGTGCAGATCCCGTGCATCGAGCGCAACGCGGTGGCCTCCAACAAGGCCATCACGGCCGCCAGGATCGCCCTACGCGGCGACGGCCGCCACTACGTGGCGCTGGACAAGGCCATCAAGACCATGCGCGACACCGGCCGCGACATGCTCGACAAGTACAAGGAGACCTCCCGCGGCGGCCTGGCCGTCAACGTCATCGAGTGCTGACCCTCCTCCGAGTGGTACCGTAGAGTTGTACCACTCGGAGGAGGCGCTCATGTCCATCACCGCCAGCGAAGCTCGCCGTCGCCTGTTCCCGCTCATCGAAGAAGTCAACGACGACCGCACCGCTGTGGAGATCGTGTCCAAGAGCGGCAGCGCCTACCTGGTGGCCGCAGAGGAGTACGAAGCACTGCAGGAGACGGCCTATCTGCTACGTGCCCCGGCCAACGCCCGCCGGCTGATCGAGTCCTATCAGGAAGCGATCCAAGGGCGTCATGAGCGGCACGAACTGCTGGGCGACGAGGCTGCTCAGTGAAGGTGGCGTTCACCAGCCAGGGCTGGGAGGACTACGTCCACTGGCAGACGGCCGACCGGCAGGTACTCAAGCGCATCAACCGGCTTGTCGAGGATGTCCTGCGCGATCCTTACGAGGGCATCGGCAAGCCCGAGCCCCTCAAGTACGCGTTGGCAGGCGCCTGGTCCCGGCGCATCACCGACGAGCATCGCCTGGTGTACCTGGTCGTACACGACGAGATCGTCGTCCTGCAGGCTCGCTACCACTACGAGTAGAGACGCGGCGGCCCGCCCGGCCCCTCCGCGCAGGAGGGGCCGGGCGGGCCGGGTGTCAGGCGGACGAGCGGCAGATGACCGTGGTGGTGTGGCTGTTCACGCAGATCAGGCCGACCGCGGGGCTGAGCGCGTGGGCCAGCAGGCCGGGCAGGTGATCCCCGACGCATTGCATCTGGCCGTCTTCCCCGATCCTGCAGGGGATCAGCGGAAAGCCGTCGCCCGTCTCCGCGTGGGCGGCGGGTGCGGTCAGGGCGAGAGCGAGGGTTGCGGCGGCGAACGCGCCGATGATGCGGTGAATGACGACCTCCCGATCGGATTCGACGGCGAAGGCGCCGAGTCGCGCCTTCTTCCTTCAGCTACGAGCAGCCGGTTGACTGGTCAGCGGCGCTCGGCCGGTTGGCGGCGGACGTGGACGCGGACGACCGCAGGCGTCTCGTCGTCGCGCACCTCACGGCGGATGCGGCCGACGATGTCCTGGTCGAGCTTGGTCACCACCGCGCCGACGTCCGCGTCGGAGGGGCAGGTCAGGGCGACGCGCAGGCCGTTGTCGGCGACCCGTACGCCCGCCCGGCCCAGGCCGTCCACGCCCTTGAGGCCCACGCACAGCATGGCCGTGCCGGTGCCGCTGGCCGCGCCCCGGCGGCCCCAGCCCAGGCTCAGCAGCAGCCAGCGCACGGCGAGCATGGCCAGGATCAGCATGGCGAAGGCCAGCAGCCACAACGTCCAGGGGTCCGCGGCCATCGTGCGGGCGATCTCGGCGGGCAGCACCTTGGCGTTGCGCGGCAGGTCGAAGAGCAGGCCCTGGCCGCGCAGCCAGCCGTAGCCGCCCGCGCCGAGCAGGGCGAGGCCGACCAGGGCCAGACCGACGCGGTTGCCCGTGTACTGCCGCATCACACGCCCTTCCTGCGCAGCCGGACGACGACCTCGCCGGTGCCGAGCGTGCCGACGCCGGCCAGCCGGTCGCCGACCGCCGTGCCGACCTGCCGGAGCATCGCGCCCGAGCTCTCCGGCCCGGTCACGACGGTGACCTCGATGGTGCGCCGGCGCAGCCGTACCCGGGCGCGGTCCACGCCGTTCACCTTCTGGGCGGCCGCGCGCAGGGTGCGGCGCAGCCCGGCGCGGGTGATGCCGATGACGATCAGCGGGTCGGACGTCTCGACCGGGACCGTCCTGGACCGTCCCGGCACGAGCGCGAGCAGCAGCATCAGCAGCCCGGCCCCGGCGGTGAGCAGCGCGGCCGAGGAGACCTGCGGCCACGTCCGCGCGCCGGCCAGCTCGATCGCCTCGTTCACCGGGACCCAGCCCAGCGGCTTGCCGAGCAGCGACGTCACCACCTCGGCGGTCGTCGCGCCGAGCACGGCGGCCAGGACGAGCGCGACGAGGGCGCCGGGCAGCGCACGCGCCGGTCTGAGCGCCCTTCTCGCCCTGCGCAGCCCGGTGTGGTGCTGGGCGGTGATGGCTGCGGGCACCATCTGCTGAAGCGTGGTCATCACAACGACAGACGTACATGGATCCGGAGGGGCCGCGACCGCGCCCTCGCCGCCCGTTTGCCCGATCATTACGGCCGCACCAAGGAAAGTGAACCTCTCCCGGCTCCAGGAATGAATATGAACCCCACTCATATTCATTCACCCGATATGCCGTTACCCTGCTGACATGGATGACCGCCGGCGCTACGACCGCGCCACCGCCGCGCTCGAACCGCCCTTCGCGATCCTCGACCTGGCGGCCATGCGGGCCAACGCGGCCGACCTGGTACGCCGCGCCGCCGGCAAGCCGATCCGGGTGGCGAGCAAGTCCGTGCGCAGCCGCGCGGTCCTCGAACGCATCCTGGCCATGGACGGCTTCCGCGGCATCATGGCCTTCACCCTCCCCGAGGCCCTGTGGCTGGCCGGTCAGGGCTTCACCGACATCCTGGTCGCCTACCCCACGGCCGACCGGCACGCGCTCGCCGCCCTGGCCGCCGACCCGCGGGCCGCCGCCGAGATCGCGATCACCGTCGACTCCCGCGAGCAGCTGGACTTCGTCGAGAAGGCCGTGTCAGGCGTGCATCCCAGGGCCGAGCTGCGGCTCTCCCTCGACCTGGACGCCGGCTACGTCACCCTCGGCGGCAAGTTCCGGGCCGGCGCACTCCGCTCCCCCGTGCGCGAGCCCCATGAGGCCGCCGACCTGGCCACGGCCATCGCCAAGCGTCCGGGGCTGCGCCTGGTGGGGCTCATGGCCTACGAGGCGCAGATCGCCGGGGTCGGCGACGACCCGCCGGGCAACGCCGCCTTCGCCCGGGTCGTCCGGGTCATGCAGGCGCGCTCGGCCCGCGAGCTGGTCGTCCGCCGCGGCCGCGTCGTGAACGCCGTGCGCCAGGTCGCCGACCTGGAGTTCGTCAACGGCGGCGGCACCGGCTCGATCGAGACGACCGTCAGGGAGAAGGCGATCACGGAGGTCGCCGCCGGATCGGGCTTCTTCCACCCGCGGCTGTTCGACTTCTACCGGCGTTTCACCGGGCGTCCGGCGGCCCTGTTCGCGCTGCCGGTCGTCCGTCGTCCCGGGCCGGACACGGTGACGGTGCTGGGCGGCGGCTACCTGGCCTCCGGCCCTCCCGGGCCGAGCCGGCTGCCGCAGCCGTACCTGCCCGCCGGCCTGCGGTACGCGCAGGACGAGGGCGCGGGCGAGGTGCAGACCCCGCTGCTGGGCCAGGCGGCCCAGGAGCTGCGGGTCGGTGACCGGGTGTGGTTCAGGCACGCCAAGGCGGGCGAGATGTGCGAGCGCTTCGACACCCTGCACCTCGTGGACGGCGACACCCTGACCGAGTCGGTGCCGACGTACCGGGGCGAGGGCAGGACGTTCCTCTGACCCAGGCCCCGGCACGCGCTCAGCGCCGGCGGCGCCTGCGCCGGAACAGCACGATCGCGGCGCCGACGACCAGCACCGCGCCGACGCCGATGAGCACCGGCGCCAGGTTGGGCTGCTCGTCCTCCCACACCCCTTCGGGCTTGTCGCCGTAGTCGACCGGGCGGGCGGTCACCCCGAGGGCGTCCCCCACGGACGCCACGAAGTGGCCCGCCCGGCTCCTGACATCGGCGACCGTACGCTCGGCGACCCGCTTGGGGCTCACCCGGTCGGCGATGGCGTCGACCGTCTGCGCCAACTCCGCGCGCGTGCGCGCGATCCGCCGCTCCAACTCGTCGGGATCGGTGTCAGCCATGGCTCTCCTTTCGACCGTACGCGTGGTCGCGCCCGCTACGTAGTCCGTCGCGAGCTCCGTCCGTTCTGGTCGTGATCAGTCTGTCAGGTCGGCGTGCCGTACGGCACAGCGGCCGGGCCGGTAGGTTTGCCGGAGGAACTCAGGAGGGCCCATGACAGAGACCAAGCTCGCGCCCGGCGACGCCGCGCCCGAGTTCACGCTACCCACCGCCGACGGCGGCACCGTCGCCCTCGACAGCCTTCGCGGCAAGAGGGTGATCCTCTATTTCTACCCCGCCGCCATGACGCCCGGCTGCACCAAACAGGCCTGCGACTTCCGCGACAACCTCGGCCAGCTGACCGATGAGGGTTTCGTCGTCCTCGGCGTGTCGAAGGACAAGCCGGAGAAGCTGGCCAAGTTCGTCGCCCGCGACGCCCTGACCTTCCCCTTGTTGTCGGACCCGGAGCTCGCCGTCCACCAGGCGTACGGCGCGTACGGCCCGAAGAAGCTCTACGGCAAGGAGATGATCGGCGTGATCCGCTCGACGTTCGTCATCGACGCCGACGGCAAGATCGAGCAGGCGCTCTACAACGTGAAGGCCACCGGCCACGTGGCCTCGCTCAAGAAGAAGCTCGGCCTGGCCTGACCCCGGCTCGCGGGCCCGCCGACAGGGGGCCCGCGGTCGTCGCGGAAGGCTGCCCGGCCACGGCCGGAGCGCTAAGCTGTTCCCAGCCCGCCTCGGCGGGATCGCGGGCGTGGCGAAATGGCATACGCGGCAGGTTTAGGTCCTGTTGGTGGAGACACTGTGGGGGTTCGAGTCCCCCCCGCCCGCACACGCAGCGGCTGCGAGGGTCGCGCCGTCCGGGAGGCCGGGTCGCGCGGTGCTTCCTCTTCACCGCGCGACCCGCGTCTCGATCATGATCCGCCATCACGATCTCCCTTTACTCGCCCGCGAGGGGCGCTCCCATGTACCACCATGCCTGGTCCCTTGTAAGACCCATGTAAGACCTGGGTCGTACGCGGACTTCCCCCTCTAGGCGGACAAATCCCCGGCGTGGCTTACATATCGTGATGATGTGTTCGGCAGGGTACGGGCGTGGTCGAGGCGCCACGGCGGGCTGGTGAGCGTCCTGCGGGTCGCCCCCCTCGCCGTCTTCAGCTTGCTTCTGGCGATCCCCTACGCCTCGCTCACCCCGGCGGGGGGCAGCCGGTACCTGGGCGTGGCGGGCTACGTCGCGCTCTCGGTGCTGCTGATAGCGCCGCTGCTGTGGCGGCGCAGGCCGCTGGCGGCGTACGCGGTGATCTCGCTGGCCTCCTTCGGGCAGTGGCTGGCCCACGTCGACCCGCTGCCCGCCAACCTCGCGGTCATGGTGGCGCTGTGGACGGTCGCCTCCGAGTGCGCGTTCCGGTGGGCGCTGGCCGCCGGGCTGGTGGCCGAGCTGGGGGTGTTCCTGGCACTGGTGAACTGGTCCGTCGCCACCTTCGGCATGTTCTTCAGCGGCTCGATCTTCGTCGTCACCATCTGGCTCGCCGGCCTGTACGCCAACACCCGCCGGCGCTACCTCGAAGGGCTGGAGGAACGCGCCGAGCGGGCCGAGCGCGAACGCGACCAGCAGGCCAGGATGGCCGCGGCGGCCGAGCGCGCCAGGATCGCCAGGGAGCTGCACGACGTGGTGGCGCACAATGTCAGTGTGATGGTGGTGCAGGCCGACGGCGCGGGCTTCGCCCTCGACAGCGACCCAGAGCAGGCCCGGCTGGCCGTACGGAACATCTCCAAGACCGGGCGGGCGGCCCTGGCCGAGATGCGCCGGATGGTCGGCGTGCTGCGCGAGAACGAGGACGACGGCACCGACTACACCCCGCAGCCCGGCCTGGGCCAGCTCGAAGAGCTGGTACGCGGCGCCGGCGTGCCCGCCAGCCTGCGCATCGGCGGCGTGCCGGGCGACCTTCCCGAAGGGCAGCAGCTCGCCGTCTACCGCATCGTCCAGGAGGCGCTGACGAACGCGCTCAAGCACGGCGGCCCGCACGTCCAGGCGCGGGTCGAGATCGACTACGGCGGGCCCGAGCTGGTCGTCCGGGTGACCGACGACGGCCGGGGCGCCGCCGCGCCGCGCAGCCCGGACGGGCACGGCCTGATCGGCATGCGCGAACGCGTCGGCATGTACGGCGGCGCGGTCTCGGCCGGTCCCCTGACCGGCGGCGGCTTCGAGGTGCTGGCCCGCCTCCCGGCGGCCAGGGCGGCATGATGATCAGGGTGATGCTGGTCGACGACCAGGAGCTGCTGCGGGCCGGGTTCAAGATGGTGCTCGGCGCCCAGCCCGACATCGACGTGGTGGCCGAGGCCGCCGACGGCGTCACGGCCCTGGAGCTGCTGGACCGCGTCGAGGTGGACGTCGTGCTCATGGACGTCCGCATGCCGCGCATGGACGGCGTCGAGGCGACCAGGCACATCGACGGGCCGAAGGTGCTGATCCTGACCACGTTCGACCTCGACGAGTACGCCCTGGCCGCGATCAAGGCGGGCGCGGCCGGGTTCCTGCTGAAGGACGTGCCGCCCGCCGACCTGGTCAACGCCATCAGGCAGGTGCACGCGGGCGACGCCGTGGTCGCGCCGCGCACGCTGCGCCGCATGCTGGACCGCTTCGCCGCCCAGTTGCCGGTGGAGGAGCTGCCGGCGGCGACCGAGCTGACCCCGCGCGAGCGGGAGGTGCTGCTCATGGTGGCCCGCGGCCTGTCGAACATGGAGATCGCGGGCCGCCTGGAGGTCGCCGAGGCCACGGTGAAGACGCATCTCGGCCGGGTGCTGGCCAAGCTGGGGCTGCGGGACCGGGCCCAGGTGGTCGTGTACGCGTACGAGGCGGGGCTCGTCGTGCCCTCGCATCGGCCGAAAGGCTGACGGGGGTCGTCTGAGGTCCTACACGAAGTCCCTCCTCAGGCCCCACAATTCCTGAAATTTCCACTCCTAACGTTGGTCGCGACGAGAAATTGCGACAAGGAGTGAAAGTGACCCTCACCGAGTCCTGGCGCGCGGCACCGCCCGCGGTGGTGGCCAAGGCACTGACCAAGGTGTACGGCCAGGGCGACGCCCAGGTCCACGCCCTTCGCGGCGTGGACGTGGCCTTCGCCACCGGCGCCTTCACGGCGATCATGGGCCCGTCCGGCTCCGGGAAGTCGACGCTCATGCACTGCCTGGCCGGCCTGGACACCGCCACCTCGGGCACGGTGCACATCGGCGACGTCGAGCTGACCGGTCTGGCCGACCGGCAGCTCACGCTGCTGCGCCGGGAGCGGATCGGCTTCATCTTCCAGGCGTTCAACCTGCTGCCCACGCTCACCGCCGAGCAGAACATCAGGCTGCCCCTGGACATCGCCGCCCGGCAGGCGGACGAGGAGCTGTTCGCCCGGGTCATCGACACCGTCGGGCTGCGGAACCGGCTCGGGCACCGGCCGACCGAGCTGTCCGGCGGCCAGCAGCAGCGCGTGGCCGTGGCCAGGGCCCTGATCAGCAAGCCGCAGGTGATCTTCGCCGACGAGCCCACGGGCAACCTGGACTCGCGCAGCGGCTCGGAGATCCTGTCCTTCCTGCGCACCTCGGTCCGCGAGCTCGGCCAGACCATCGTCATGGTCACCCACGACCCGGTCGCGGCGGCCTACGCCGACCGGGTGGTGTTCCTGCGCGACGGCGAGCTGGTCACCGAGATCACCTCGCCGTCGCCGCAGGCCGTCCTGGACACGCTCGTGAAGCTGGAGGGCTGAGGTGCTGAAGACGGCGCTGGCCGGGCTGCGCGCGCACAAGCTCAGGCTGCTGCTCACCTCGCTGGCGATCACGCTGGGGGTGGGCTTCATCGCGGGCACGTTCGTGCTGAACGACACCATCCAGGCGGGCTTCTCCCAGCGCGTCACCGCCGACGCCGACAAGGTGGACGTGGCCGTCCTGCCCAAGGAGCGCGACGGCGTGCTGCCGGAGAAGGCCCTGGAACGGGTGCGCGCCCTCACCGGCGTGACCGAGGCGCAGGGCCTGATCCGCGACCCCGCGCCGCTGCTCGGCAAGGACGGCAGGGCGGTCGGCAGCAGCCCGACCACGGCCCTGTCCATCGTCCCCGGCCCGCTGGACCGCACCTCGATCGTCGCGGGCACCGGCCCGGGCACCGACGACCAGGCGGCCGTGCTGGACAAGAACACCGCGAAGTCGCAGGGCCTGCGGCTCGGCGACACGATCACCGTGCTCGACCGCAAGCAGGCCCGCCACCAGTTCCGGCTGGTCGGCCTGCTCGATCCCGGGGTGGACCAGGAGCTGTCCTTCACCGGCGCGGTCGGCTTCACCGCGGCCACCGCGCAGCGCATGACCGGCGCCAAGGGTTACCGCGAGATCGACGTCGCCGGCTCGGCCCCCGGGCTGAAGCAGGCCGTGGCCGCGGCGCTCGGCGACGCCTACGAGGTCAAGTCCGGCACGGAGCTGGCCGACGACCTGGCGGCCTCGGCCGGGCTGTCGATGCGCACGCTGACCATCGGCCTGCTGCTGTTCGGGGCGGTGGCGATGATGGTGGCCGCGCTGGTCATCTACAACACCTTCACCATCCTGGTCGCGCAGCGCACCCGGGAGATGGCGCTGCTGCGCTGCATCGGCGCGACCCGCGGGCAGGTGTTCGGCTCGATCGTGCTGGAGTCGTTCGCGGTCGGGCTGCTCGCCTCCGCGCTCGGCCTGCTCACCGGGTACGGGCTGGCCGTGCTCGCGCTGACGCTGCTGGCCGCGTTCGACGCCCCCATGCCCACGGACGCGGCGGTCGCGCTGACGCCGGCCACCATCGGGATCGGCCTGGCCGTCGGCCTGGTGGTCACCCTGTTCGCGGCCCTGCTGCCCGCGCGGGCGGCCACCCGCGTGCCGCCGGTCGCGGCGCTGCGCGCCCAGCCGGAGGAGCAGGACTTCCGCACCGGCCTGCTGCGCTCGGTGTTCGCGGGGCTGTTCCTGCTGGCCGGGGCGGGCATGACCGCGTTCGGCGTGGCGGGGCTGCCGGCGGGCGAGACGAGCACGCTGTTCGTCGTGATGGCCGGCGGCGCGCTGGTCTTCCTGGCCGTGCTGATCCTCGGGCCGGTGCTGGTCAGGCCGCTGAGCGCGGTGGTGGGCTGGATCCCGGCCAAGCTGTTCGGCGTGCCAGGACGCCTGGCGCTGGACAACTCGGCCCGCAACCCCCGGCGCGCCGCGACCACCACGGTCGCGCTCACCATCGGCGTCACGCTGATGACGCTGATCTCGGTGCTCAGCGCCTCCACCCGGCTGACCGTGTGGAACAAGCTCGACGAGCAGTTCCCCGTCGACTACATGCTGGCCGGCCAGGTGCAGGACAGCGGGGTGCCCAGGTCGGTGGCCGAGAAGCTGCGCGGCCGTCCCGAGCTGGCCTCGGTGCTGCAGATCCGCGAGACCCCGGGCAAGGTGGGCGACCGGCGCTTCGACATCGGCACCTACCACGGGACCGTCGCCCCCGAGGTGCTGTCCGGCTCGATGGCGGGCCTGTCGGCCGGGCAGGTCGCGCTGCTCGACTACGCGGCCTCCGCCCTGGGCGTCAAGGTCGGCGACACTGTCACGGTCAAGACCGAGCTGGCCGGGTCCGTGCCGCTGAAGGTCGTCGCCGTCCTCGCCGGGACGAACTCCACCCTTCCCCCGCTCACCGTCGCCGAGCGGCCGTTCGACACCTACTACGACCGGGTGCCCGACTCCCGCGTGATGATCAACATCCGCGACGGCGTCGCGACCGACCAGGCCCGTCAGGTGGTCAGGGCCGCGATCGCGGCCCATCCCACCGTCCAGATGGCCAGCTCGACCGAGGTACGCGGGCAGTTCGACGAGACCCTGGACATGCTGCTCATGATCGTGACCGGGCTGCTCGGGCTGGCGATCCTGATCTCGCTGCTCGGCATCGCCAACACCCTGTCGTTGTCGGTGCACGAACGCACCAGGGAGTCGGCGCTGCTGCGGGCGCTCGGGCTGACCCGTCCGCAGCTGCGGCGGATGCTCTCGGTCGAGGCGCTGCTGCTCGGCCTGGTCGGGGCGCTGGTCGGCGTGGTGCTCGGCGGCGTGTTCGGCTGGGCCGCGGTACGGGCGATGTTGCCCGGGGCGGTCTTCTCCGCGCCGCTCGGGCAGATCGCGCTGTTCGTGGTGCTCTCGGGGCTGGCGGGCGTGCTGGCCGCCGTGGTGCCTGCCCGGCGGGCGGCCAGGGCGTCGATCGTCGGTTCGTTGGCTACGGGGTGATCCATGGCAAAAGCGAATAAAAGCGAAAAATCAGGATAGAGGGTACGCGCAGGGGCTGCGCGGTCTCATGGGACGGGTGTCGTGGGGGACGCCGAGGCCGCGCGGCCACGCACGTGCCACCAGGTCGGACGCCCTATGGGGGCGCGGCCACGCACGTGACGACAGGTCGGGCGCCCTATGGGGGCGGCGCCCGGCCTCCCGTGCGTCACGCGGTCAGCGCGGGGTGCGGCCGGGCCACAGCTCGGCGACGGTCTCCGGATCCAGCAGAGGCCGGACGACGACCTCCCCGGACGCCTTGTCGATCACGATGCACGCCCCGCCGACCGTGTCCGGCAGGGTGGTGGGGTCGTCGGGGTCGAGCTCCCGGATCCAGGCGACGTACCCGTCGTGGAAGCCGTACAGGCCCACCGACAGCGGCTCGTCCGGCGGGCGCGTCCCGTTGACGTACTCCTCCGCCAGCGCCCTGGCCTGGTCCATGTTCATCGCGGCCGCCCCTGCCGGTCGAGGATCATGCAGAACACCCCCGTCACCGTCGCGTACGGCGGCTCGACCGACATGTGCCCACGCTGGGCGTCGATCCAGATCACCTCGCTGCCGGAGTTGACCGCGTTCCAGACGTGCGACCCGCCGCCCGGCCAGCGCACCACGATGACCGCGCTCGCGCCGTGCCCGGCCTCCAGCAGCCGCCGGGCGATCATGGGGTAGGCGTGCCGCCCCTGGCCCGCGTACTGGAACCGCCGGCCGGTCCACCGCTCGATCCGGACCGCTCCGCCCTTCTCGCCGGTGAGCAGCGGCCGGCCGATCCCGTCGTACTCGGGGAGCCGGGGGGCAGCGGTGGCGGGCTCGCCGTGCCAGGTGGACAACACGGCCAGGGCGCAGTCGGCGGCATTGGAGGCCCGGAACGGGTCGTCGGCCGGGCCGCCGCCGTTGATCAGCCGGACCCAGGTGCCGCGCGGATCGGGGAACCTGGCACCGGGCTCCAGCGCCTGCCTCAGCTCCCGTTCCACCTGCGGGTCCGGCTGTGCCAACCCGCCGGGCAGCCCGTACGGCCGGCAGTCGGCCAGCCTCGGCGGCCGCCGCTCGCCCTCGAACCAGTCGACGGCGGCACGGTTCCTCGCCCGGTCGATCCGGGCCTCCAGCGGATGCCGTCCGTCCGCGCCACGGGCCCCGTCCCTCTCCCCGAACTCCAGCCGCCGCATCCCGTTGACCGCCGCCCCGAAACCCGGCGTCAGCGCGTCCCCGGGGCTCTCCGGCCCGCCGGTCCCGCCCCCTGGGAACTCCCCCGGCTCCCCCTCGTCCGGCATGGGTGGGGCTCCGTGCGGATCGCGGGCCGCGGCCGGGTGGGCCGTCGTGCGCGATGCCCGCGCCTGCGGGAGCTCCCGGTCGTCGGACGCGTCAGGACGTCCCTCCCGGTGGCCGGACGTGCCGGCGTGCGCTTCCCCGGCGTTCGGCACGTCGGCGTTCGGCACGTCCGGGTTCGGCACTGTGGCGGCCTGCCCGCCGGTCGCCGCGCCGGTCGCCCCGCCGCCGTCGGCGCAGGTGGTCGCCTCGGCGGAACGTGGCGACGGGCCGTCCGGCACGCCCGTCGGCGCCTTCCGGTCGTCCGGCCGGCCGGGATGTGCGCTCTCCCGCTCGTCCGGGAGGGCCGTGGCGAGGCGGTTGAGGGTGTTCAGGCTGAACGTCAGGCCGTACGGCGTGTCGGTGCGGGCCGGGGCCGGGCGGGTGGCGAGGCCGGTGAGCACGTCCAGAGCGGAGACCACACCAGGGACGGAGGCTGCGGCGGGCCGGGGGTCGGGTGGGAGGGAGCAGGGGCCTGCGTACGGAGGCCGGACGGCGGCGGCTCCTCGGCGGGGGCGCGGGAGGCGGCGGGCGTTAAGGGGGTCGAGCCCTCACGGGAGGAGGGCACCTCGGTCGTGGCGGGTGCTTCGCCGGGGACGTCCTCGGCGGCACGTTCGTAGTCGAGCCACCGGACCCCCTCTCCCACCACCGGGTTGTACTGCCCCTCCGGAAGGACCCCTCGGACGCTCGACTTGCGTTCGCGGACCACGTCCTGCCTCCTGTCCTGCTTGGACGACCGATCGTAGGGCCGCCGTCGCGTCCGAGAGGGGGAAGTGGGGAAGATTATCCGTCTGGGCCAACGGCTTTACCTGCGCAAACGTCCGCGAATCAGGCCACCTGGACCGTCAGGGCCGGCCACCCGCTGGCGCCGTCGGGCGCGGGCGGCGCCTGCCGTTCGGTCTGGGTGCGACCCGCCGCGTCCGTCGCCCGCGCCTCGATCGTGTGCTCCCCGGGCGTGGCGTCCCAGTCGAGCGCCCACTGCCGCCAGGTGTCGGGCCCCGGCACGGCGGCCAGCCGCGCCTGCCGCCACTCGCCGCGATCGACCCGCACCTCGACGGCGTCCACCCCGGTGTGCTGGGCCCACGCCACCCCGGCGATGGTCGTGCGCCCGGCCTTCAGCGAGTCGCCGCTCTTCGGCACGTCGATGCGCGACTCCGTCTTGATCGGCCCCTTGGCGGCCCACCCGCGTGGCGTCCAGTACGCCTGGTCCCGGTCGAACCGGGTCACCTTCACGTCCACCACCCACTTGGTGGCCGACACGTACCCGTACAGGCCGGGCACGACCTGGCGTACGGGGAAACCGTGCTCGAACGGGAGCGCCTCGCCGTTCATGGCGATGGCGAAGAGGGCGTCGCGGCCGTCCATCACGACGTCCACGGGCGTGCCGCAGGTGAAGCCGTCGTCGGAGGTGGACAGCAGCATGTCGGCCCCCGGCTGGAGCCCGGCACGGCGCAGCAGGTCGGCCATGCGTACGCCCAGCCAGCGGGCGTTGCCTACGTACGGGCCGCCCACCTCGTTGGAGACGCAGGTCAGGGTGATGTCGGCCTCGGTGAGCGGCAGGTTCAGCAGCTCGGCGTAGGTGATCTCGACCGGTCTGTCCACCATGCCGTGGATGCGAAGCGTCCAGGTGCGCGGGTCCACCTGGGGGACGACGAGCGCCGTATCAACCCTATAGAAGTCCCGATTTTTCGTGATGAAGGGGGACAGGCCGGGGATGCGGAAGTCCGTACCGGCGGGAAGGGGCCGGGCGGGCGTCGCCGGCCTGGGCAGCGCCAGGTTCACCCGCGTCGCGTCCAGCTCCCGCTGCCCGCCGAGCTGCCGGCCCAGCACGGCCGACGCCCCCGCCACCACGATCCCGCCCGCCACACCGGTGATCAGCCGCCGCCGGTCGAAGCCGCGCTCCCCCGCCCCGGCCCGCATCACGGCAGGCCGCTCCACGGCCCCCTCGCCGCCCGCCCCCGCACCACCGACCTCGTCGGAGACCGTACCGTCACCACCGACCTCGGAGACCGGCCCCGCACCACCGACCTCGGCGACCGCGCCGTCACCGCCGCCCCCAGGCGCCGCCTCGCCACCGGCCTCAGCGGCCGGGACCCCGCCACCGGCCTCGGGGGCCGTCGCGACCGTGCCGCGACCACCGCCCGCGCGCCGGAGCAGCCACCCCAGCACCAGCCCCCCGCACAGGACCCCGACCACCGTCGGCAGCACGTCCCCCGCCCCGGCCCCCGGACGGGTGAGCACCGCGGCCGCCCCCACCACCCCGAACAGGGCCAGCCCCGCGTACCCGTACGCGAGCCGGCGCCGCGCCAGCACCCCGATGACGGCCGCGATCCCGGCGAGCACCACGAGCACGCCCCCGATGAGGACGGTCTTGTCGTTCTCCCCGAACGTGTTGATCGCGAAGTCCTTCACCGGCGCCGGTGTCAGGTCGACGGCGGTGTCCCCCACCGCCACCACCGGAAAGGTCTCAGGACCGGCGAACCCGGCGACAAGCTGCGCGATCCCCAGCGCCAGCGCACCCGCCGTGAGCCCCGCCAGGGCGCCGGCCCAGGCGGGCACCCTCTCGTTCTTCTGCACGGTACGACGTTACGTCGCCCACGGTCAGCAGGTTCTTACGCGGTGGTTACGAGCCGACGATGTCACGCACGATCGGCGCCAGCGCACGGAAGGCACGGCCCCGGTGGCTGATGGCGTCCTTCTCGTCGGGAGACAGCTCGGCGGTGGTGCGGTCGTGGCCGAGCGGCACCAGGATCGGGTCGTAGCCGAAGCCGTTGGTGCCCCGCGGGGTGGTGATCAGGTGGCCGGGCAGCGTGCCCTCCACCACCCGGTGCTCCCCGGACGGCAGCGCGAGCGCGGCGGCGCAGGCGAAGTGCGCCGACAGCTTCTCGGCGGGCACGTCGGAGAGCTGGGCGAGCAGCAGGTCGAGGTTGGCCTGGTCGTCGCCGTGGCGGCCGGACCAGCGGGCCGAGAAGACGCCGGGCATGCCGTTGAGCACGTCGACGCAGAGCCCGGAGTCGTCGGCCACGGCCGGCAGCCCGGAGCCCTTGGCGACGGCGTGCGCCTTGAGCAGCGCGTTCTCCTCGAAGGTGACGCCGGTCTCGGCGACCTCGCCGATCTCGGGGAACTCCTCGAGCCCGACGATCTCGAACCCGGCGAGGATGCGCCGCAGCTCCGCGATCTTGCCCGGGTTGCGGGTGGCGAGCACGATCTTCATGCGCTCAGCGCCTCCTGCTGGATCAGGGTGAGCTCCTCGCACCCGGCGGCGGCCAGGTCGAGCAGCTGGTCGAGGGCCGCGCGGTCGAAGGGCACACCCTCGGCGGTGCCCTGCACCTCGACGAAGGCGCCCTCGCCGGTCATCACGACGTTCATGTCGGTCTCGGCGGCGACGTCTTCGGTGTAGCACAGGTCGAGCATGGGGACCGAGCCGACGACCCCGACGGACACGGCCGCGACCGAGCCGATCAGCGGGTCTCCCGGGCACATCTTGCGCGCCTTCATCCAGGCGACGGCGTCGGCGAGGGCGACGTAAGCGCCGGTGATCGCGGCGGTCCTGGTGCCGCCGTCGGCCTGCAGCACGTCGCAGTCGAGCAGAATGGAGTTTTCGCCGAGAGCTTTGTAATCGACGCACGCGCGAAGTGATCTTCCGATCAACCGGGAAATCTCGTGCGTGCGCCCGCCGATTTTGCCGCGGACCGATTCCCGGTCATTACGGGTATTGGTCGCCCGCGGGAGCATCGCGTATTCGGCCGTGACCCAGCCCTGGCCGCTGCCCCTGCGCCAGCGCGGCACGCTGTCCTGCACCGACGCCGCGCAGAGCACCCTCGTGCCGCCGAACTCGACGAGGACCGAACCCTCGGCGTGCGCCAGCCACTGCCGGGTGATGGTGATGGGGCGTAGCTGGTCGGGGTTGCGGCCATCCTGTCGGGACATGCAGATCACCCTATCTCCGCGGCACGACACTCTTGACCAAATGTGTCCGACACATGGATCCTTACGCAATGACAACGGGGGTGTTGCGAAACCCTGACTTCCTCCGGTTCCTGACATCGCACGTAGGGAACGAACTGGGAGCGAATATCTCGCGCGTGGCCCTCCCGCTGGTGGCGGTCGTCACGCTGCACGCGCAGCCGGCCCAGGTGGCCCTGCTGTCCGCGCTGCAGACCGCCGCGTTCCTCGTGCTCGGCCTGCCCGCGGGGGTGTGGGTCGACCGGATGCGCCGGCGCCGCGTGATGGTGGTCTCCGACCTGGTCAGGTTCGTGCTGCTGGCGAGCATTCCGCTGGCGGCGCAACTGGGCGTGCTGTCGATCGGCATGATGTTCGCGGTCGCCTTCCTCGCGGGTGTGGCGCAGGTGTTCAACGACGTCGCCGACCAGACGTACCTGCCCAGCCTGGTGAGCGCGGGGCAGCTCGGCGACGGCAACTCCAAGCTGGAGGTGGTGCGCTCCGGCGGCTTCCTGGGCGGGCCTGGCCTCGGCGGCCTGCTGGTGCAGCTCGTCGGCGCGCCGTTCACGATGCTCGCCACGGCGCTGGGCTCGCTGACGTCGGCGCTGTTCCTCAGCACCATCAAGACCCCGGACAAGCCGCCGGCCGTGGGCGAGCCCGAGCCGTTGCTGCGCGGCATCGGCGTGGGGCTGCGCTACGTGTGGCGCGACCACCTGATGCGCATGTTCGCCGCGTCCTCGGTGCTGGCGAACCTGACGGTCGGCGCGGTGCTCGGCCTGTCGGTGTTGTTCCTGGCCGACGAGGTGGGGCTGGCGCCCGGCCTCATCGGCGTGCTGCTCATGTCCGGCGGGTTCGGCGGCGTGGCGGCGGGCCTGCTCGGCGCGCTGCTGGCCAGGAAGGTCGGCACGGCCAGGGTCACCTGGCTCTCCCTCACCGTGCCGGCGCCCTTCGCCCTGCTGCTGCCGATGACCCAGGCCGACTGGCGGGTGGCGTTCTTCGCCGTCACCTCGATCGCGTTGTCGTGGAGCTCGGCGCTGGGCGCGGTCGGCCAGATCACCTACCGGCAGACGACGGTCCCCGAGCGGCTGCTGGGCCGGGTCAACGCCTCGTTCCGGTCGTTGACGTGGGCCTCGGTCCCGCTGGGCGCGCTGCTCGGCGGGATCGTCGCCCAGCAGTTCGGCGTGCGGACGGCCTTATGGGTGTTCATGATCGGCCGGGTCATGTCGTTCGTGCCGCTGCTGTTCTCGCCGCTGCCCCGATTACGTGACTTCGACGACGCTCAGGCCAGGTCGTAGACCGCGCCGCTGCGGGCCAGCTCGATCGGCCCGGCGTAACCGCCCCTCGACGCGTCCTGCAGCACTCTTGCGTTGTCGTTCCACGGCACCAGGTGGGTGAGCACGAGTTTGCCCGCGTTGGCCTTGGCCGCGTGCTCGGCCGCCTGACGGCCGGTCAGGTGCAGGTCGGGCGGCAGGTCGGGCCCCTCGACGAACGACGCCTCGCACAACATGAGGTCGGCCCCCGCGGCCAGCTTGACCAGCTCCGCCGACTCCCCGGTGTCCCCCGAGTACGCCATGCACACGTCGTCGCTGGCCACCCGGAACCCGTACGCCTCGACCGGATGGTTCACCAGGCCGGCGGTGACGACGAACGGCCCCACCTCGAACGAGCCGGGCGACAGCGGCGTGAAGTCGAAGGCGGTCTCCAGCCCGGGCTCGTCCGGCATCCCGTACGCGGCCGCGAGCCGGGCCGGGGCGCCCTCGGGCGCGTAGACCGGCACGGGCGGGTACGGCGCGTCGGGCCCGTACGTACGGGCCACGTGGTAGCCGCAGACGTCGAGGCAGTGGTCGGCGTGCAGATGGGACAGGCAGATGGCGTCCACGTCGTAGAGGCCGATATGGCGCTGGAGCGCGCCGAGCGACCCGTTGCCGAGGTCGAGCAGCATCCTGAACCCCTCGGCCTCGACGAGATAGCAGGACGCGGGGCTGTCGGGGCCGGGGTAGCTGCCCGAGCATCCGACGATGGTCACCTTCATGTGGGCCTCCCGCTAAAGGTAGTACCCCCCACTGGCGCGACTTCGACCACGTCGATCTCCGGGCCCAGGAACCGCCTGCCGAGGCGGGCGAAGAGCTGGGAGTCGCCGGTGGCGCGGAAGCGGTGCCGGGGGTGGCCTCGCCTCCCGCCGCCAGTCCGCGGTCGTGCAGGATCCGGTAGACGTCCTTGGCCGTCTCGTCGGCGCTGGAGACCAGCGTGACCCCGTCGCCGACGACGTAGGAGATCGCGCCGGTGAGCAGCGGGTAGTGGGTGCAGCCGAGGATGAGCGTGTCGCAGCCGGCCGTCCTGATCGGATCGAGGTACTCGGCCAGGACGTCGATGAGCTCCTTGCTCATCGTCTCCCCGCGCTCGACGTACTCCACCAGGCGGGGCGCGGCCACTCCGGTGAGCTGCACGTCGGGGGCCGCGGTGAAGGCGTCGTGGTAGGCCAGCGACGTGATGGTGGCCTGGGTGGCGATCACGCCGACCCGGCCGGTGCGGGTGGCGCGCACCGCGCGCCTGGTGGCGGGCTGGATCACCTCGACGACCGGCACGTCGTAGCGTTCGCGGGCGTCGCGCAGCACGGCGGCGCTGGCGCTGTTGCACGCGATGACGAGCATCTTGACGTCCTGCTCGACGAGGTGGTCCATCACCTCAAGGGCGTAGGCGCGCAGCTCCGCGATGGGTTTCGGCCCGTACGGCTGGCGGGCCGTGTCGGCCACGTAGGTGATCGACTCGTGGGGGAGCTGGTCGATGATCGCGCGCGCGACCGTCAGGCCGCCCACCCCGCTGTCGAAGATCCCAATACTCTCGTCCGGCACGTTCTAGAGGGTAGGCGACCTGCTCGATCAACACCGCGTAAGAATGCTCACACCTGATGAAGGCGCGACTGTCGTGTTGCTCACATCAGCCCCTTCCGACCCTGGCGAGCTGGCGCGACTGGGCCACGAGCCGGCCGGCGGAGTCCCACACCTCGACCTCCTCGTCGAACCAGCCGTCCGAAATGAGCCGGCCGCTCCCGATCAGGGTGAGCCAGCCGGGGGCGGGCAGGGCGCGCAGGTGCCAGGTGAGCTCGACGGTGGGCGCCCAGCCGCGGGCGCCGGCGGAGAACACCACGGGCGGCAGCGCGTCCACGGCCAGGGCCAGCACGTACGGGTCGGCGTCCTGCGGCTCGGCCATCCTGAAGTAGGCCCGCGACTCCGGCCTGCCCGTCGGTTCCCCGGCCAGCCAGGCGATGGTGGGCGGGTCGAAGCGCATGTCCATCTGGGCGTTGAGGGTCATGTTGTTCTCGGGCTTGGGGTCGGGCAGCTTGACGCACTCCTCGACGGACGGCATGACGACCGAGGGCGCGTCGGTGTAGACGGGGTCGGCGCCGGCCAGGGTGGCGGTGGTGATCAGGCTCTCGATCTGCGGCACGCCGTCCTGGACGAGGGTGGCCCTGGCGAAGGCGGCCGTGCGGCCCGACTTCAGCGGCTCGACCCGGACCTGGGCGGGGCCGGCGACCGGCGATCTGAGGAACTGCGAGGTGGTGCTCACCGGGTGCTCGAACGGCGAGGCGTCCACGGCGGCGCGCAGGACCACGGCCATCAGGTAGCCGCCGTTGAGCGGGCCGCCGATGGAGTATCCGGGGTCGAGGCACACGTCATAGGTGGTCTCGTCGACCCTGATCGCCTGTGTGGCCTCGTCGAACTTGGTCATCCCGCCCTGCCTTCACCGTACGGAACTATATTCTAGTAGTCCCCCCACTTTACGCGGGGCTGCGGCGTTCGCACCACGCCGTTCCGATATCAGCGCGCCTACCTGCGGAAACACCACCCGGATGGGACAGTTCGATCATGGCAACTGTCACCGAACTCATCGGTCAGTCGGTGTGGGACTCCAACGGGATCTGGGTCGGTCACGTGGTCGACATCCGCGCCCACAGGCACAGGGGCGAGATCCAGCAGAGCCAGACGGTCTACGGGCTGGTCGTCTCGGGGCGGCGGGCGCCCGTCCTGCTCGGGCTCACCCGTGACCGTCAGGGCCGCTCCCCCTGGCTGTCCAAGACGCTGGCGCGGACGGTGTACGCCGGGTGCACGTTCGTGCCCTGGGCCTGCGTGACGGACTGGACAGGCGGCGAAGTTCACCTCGATGTGCTGAAAAAGGAGCTGAACCGGGCCTAATCCCGACTTCAGCACATTGCAAGCGGCCATCTAGCAACATCAGCTACCTTCTCTGTGGTCAAAAGTCCACATTGTGAGTTGAGTGATGTCTGCGAATAATCCCCCACCTGGCCAGGATCCTGAGCGCACCACGGCGTACCGAGGAGGCTGGGACCAGCCGCAGGAGCCGCAGCAGCAGCCGTACCAGCAGCCCTATGGTCAGCAGGCCCCTCAGCCGGGGCAGGGAGCTTCGTACGGGCAGCCGGCTTACAACCCCCAATCCGCCTACGGCCAGCAGCCCGCCTACGGCGCCCCGTACGGCGGCCAGGCGCAGCAAGGCCGGCAACAGCAGCAGCAGCAACAGACCTGGCCGCAACAGGACCAGCACGCGCAGCACCAGGGTTGGCAGCAACAGGACCCGTACGCCCAGCAGCACCAGCAGGACCCGTACGCCCAGCAGCACCAGCAGGGTTGGCAGCAGCAGGACCAGTACGCGCAGCAGGGTTGGCAGCAGCAGGGCCCCGACGGCTTCGGCCCGCCCCAGCCGGCGAAGAAGGGCGGCCGCAAGGGCTGGCTGATCGCCGGCGCGGCGGCGCTCGCGGTGGTGCTGCTCGGCGGCGGCGCGGTGTGGGCCGTGGGCGCGATCGGCGGCGGCGGCACGCAGCCGAACGAGGTCCTGCCCGCCGACGCGATCGCCTACGCCCGCCTCGACCTCGACCCGGCCGCGAACCAGAAGCTGGCGCTGTTCCAGCTCGCCAGGAAGTTCACGGTCACCAAGGGCTCCTTCACCGGCGAGGACCCCCGCCAGGCCCTGTTCAACCTGGTCAACGAGACCGGCGAGAAGAAGGTCGACTTCGCCAAGGACGTGGACCCGTGGCTGGGCAGCAGGGTCGGCTTCGCCGCCGTGCCCTCCGGCAAGTCCGAGCCCGACTTCGCGGTGGCCGTGCAGGTCAAGGACCAGGCGCAGGCCAAGGCGGGCATCGCCAAGCTCATGGACGGCGACAAGTACGGCATCGCCTTCCGCGACGACTACGCGCTGCTGTCCTCGACCCAGGCGCTGGCCGACAAGTACGCGAAGGGCGAGGCCACGCTCGCCGACAACAGCGAGTTCAACGACGACATGGGTGACGTCGGCGAGCAGGGCGTGTTGTCGTTCTGGGCGGACATGGGGGCGCTGGCCAAGCTCTCCCCCATCCCCGCCGAGCAGGCCGCGAGCATCGAGCCCATCAAGGACGCCCGGTTCGCCGGCGCGCTGCGCTTCGACAGCGCCTACGTCGAGCTGGCCGGCCTGGTCAGGGGCGCCAAGGGCGTGACCTCGGACGACCTCCAGCCCGCCGCCCTCGGCACGCTGCCCGCCGGCACCGCCGGGGCCCTGTCGATCTCCGGCCTGGACCAGATGATCACCAGCCAGTGGGCCCAGATCCAGAAGTCGGCCGCGGCCGGCGGCGGCGCCGAGGTCCGGCAGCTCCTCGACCAGGCCAAGACCAAGTTCGGCCTCGACCTGCCCGGCGACCTGGCCACGGTGCTCGGCAAGAACTTCACGGTCGCGGTGGACAGCCAGGGCTTGGACGGCGACCAGATCAAGGCGGGCGTCCGCGTGGTCACCGATCCGGCCAAGGCCCAGGCGGTGGTCGGCAAGATCGAGAAGGCGCTGGCGGCCAGTGGGCAGCCCGCTCCGCAGCTCGCCAAGGTGCCCGGTGACGGCGTCTTCACGGCGGCGACGAGCGAGGAGTACGCCAAGAAGCTGGCCGAGGAAGGCACGCTGGGCGACTCCGAGACGTTCCAGACCGCCATCCCCGACGCCGGCGAGGCGACCTTCGCGCTCTTCGTGGACCTCGACAAGGTCGAGCACCTCTACCTGCAGAGCATGGAGGGCGACGACAAGGCCAACGCGCAGGTCCTGCGGGCCGTCGGGCTGAGCGGGAAGCAGAGCGCCACCGAGGCGGACTTCTCGCTGCGGGTGTTGTTCAACTGACCATGGAAGAAGGGGGCGGCCGGACCGGCCGCCCCCTTCTTCATGTCGTCAGGCCCAGAGCTGCCCTTCCAGGCGCTCTTCCGCCTCCTCCAGGGTGCCGTCGTAGGCGCCCGTGGACAGGTATTTCCAGCCGCCGTCGGCCACCACGAAGACGACGTCGGCCCGCTCGCCCGCCTTGACGGCCTTCCCGGCCACGCCCAGCGCGGCGTGCAGCGCGGCGCCGGTCGAGACGCCCGCGAAGATGCCCTCGGCGGCCAGCAGCTCGCGGGTGCGCCGCAGCGCGTCGGCCGAGCCGACGGAGAAGCGGGTGGTCAGCACGGACTCGTCGTACAGCTCGGGGATGAAGCCCTCGTCGACGTTGCGCAGGCCGTAGACCAGCTCGCCGTAGCGCGGCTCGGCGGCGACGATCTGCACGCCGGGCACCCGTTCCCGCAGGAACCGGCCGACGCCCATGAGCGTGCCCGTCGTGCCGAGCCCGGCCACGAAGTGGGTGACCGTGGGCAGGTCGGCCAGGATCTCCGGGCCGGTGGTCTCGTAGTGGGAGCGCCAGTTGGCCGGGTTTCCGTACTGGTAGAGCATCACCCAGGACGGGTTCTCCGCGGCCAGGCCCTTGGCCACGCGGACGGCCTCGTTGGAGCCGCCCGCGGCGGGCGAGGAGATGATCTCCGCGCCCCACATGCGCAGGAGCTGGCGGCGCTCCTCGGAGGTGTTCTCCGGCATCACGCAGATCAGCCGGTAGCCCTTGAGCTTGGCCGACATCGCGAGCGAGATGCCGGTGTTGCCGCTGGTGGGCTCCAGGATCGTGCAGCCGGGCGTGAGCAGGCCGTCCTTCTCGGCCTGCTCGATCATCCACAGCGCCGGCCGGTCCTTGATCGACCCGGTCGGGTTACGGTCTTCGAGCTTGGCCCAGACGCGCACCTCGGGCGAGGGCGACAGCCGGGGCAGCCCGACGAGCGGCGTGCGCCCGACCGAGTCGATCAGCGAGTCGAACCGCATGTCACCCGCCGGCGACGGCGGGCAGCACGGTCACCGTGTCGCCGTCGGACACCGGGGTGCCGAGGCCGCCGAGGAAACGCACGTCTTCGTCGTTGAGGTAGACGTTGACGAAGCGGCGCAGGCTGCCCTGGTCGACCAGGCGGTCCTTGATGCCGGGGTGGCGCGACTCAAGGTTGCTGATCAGCTCGTCGAGGGTGGCGCCCTCGGCGTCGACGGCCTTGGCGCCGTCGGTGTAGGTGCGCAGGATGGTGGGAATGCGAACCTCGATGGCCATCGCGGTCATTCTCCTCTTATCTGGTCGTCGTCCCATCGGCGGCAACACCGATGGCTTGGTACGGATTCCAGATCAGCGACAGTCGTAGACGACGACGGCCGGGGTGTGCGCGAAGAGGTAGCTCTGCACCGGCCGGACCATCATGGGAGGAATCTTACCTCTTCCTCCTCGATCACTCCGTCGAGGATCCGGTAGGAACGGAACTCGACCTCGTTCTCGTCCCTGGTCGAGACCAGGACGTAGTGGGCCTGCGGCTCGGAGGCGTAGGACACGTCGGTGCGCGACGGGTACGCCTCGGTGGCGGTGTGGGAGTGGTAGATCACGACGGGTTCCTCGTCGCGGTCGTCCATCTCCCGCCAGACGCGCAGTTGCTCCAGTGAGTCGAACCGGTAGAAGGTGGGCGAACGCTCGGCGTTCTCCATCGGGACGAACCGCTCGGGCACGCCGTCGCGGCCCGCGATCACCCCGCACGCCTCGTCCGGATGGTCGGCCCGCGCGTGCGCGACGATCTTGTCCACCAGTTCCTGCGAGATCGTGAGCATGCCCGGAAGCTACCAGAGGGCGCGGACCAGGCTGTCTTGGAGGTAGGTCAGCCAGTCGTAGGTGACGTAGGCCGGGTAGCGGGGGTCGTCCTCGGACATCATGGCGATCTCGTCGTGGATCTCCTCGGTCACGTCGAGCTTGGTGCCGAGGGTCAGGCGGACGTCGTTGAGCGAGCGCAGCCACGCCTGGGCCTGCTCCGGCGTCAGCTCGGCGCCGCCCGGGCGCGCGGTGTCCAGGACGGTCTGGGCGTCGGCGCGCTTGCCGTCGCGCAGCGTGGCCTCGGTGTAGCGGCGGAACTCCGAGGCCTCCTGCTCGTCCTCGTACGCCGAGGGGAACAGCCGGGCCAGCACCGGATCGGTGGGCGCCTGGGCCGCCCCGATGCCGAGCGCCCGCTCCAGCGGATCGTCGCTCGTCTCCCCCGGCGTGACCAGGCCGAGCAGCATCGAGACGAGCGAGCGCAACAGCGAGACCTCCGCGGCCTCGAACTGCGCGATGACCGAACCGTTCCGCCCGGCCGAGAACCCCGAACTCACCGACGCCGCCTCACTTGACCGAATCCGGCTGGACCGTCGCCCACAGGCCGTAGGAGTGGAGAATCTGCACATCGCGTTCCATCTCTTCGCGCGTGCCACTGGACACGACCGCCTTGCCCTTTTGGTGGACGTCCAGCATCAGTTTTTCCGCCTTCTCCTTGGTGTAGCCGAAGACGGTTTGGAAGACATAGGTCACGTAGGACATGAGGTTGACCGGGTCGTTCCAGACGATGGTCACCCATGGCAGATCGGGCCGGACGTCCGATGACGGACGCTCGACGGTGATTGGAGCGGTGCTACCCACATCCCCGAGTCTGCCCTATCTGGGTCGTAGTCTTCGAGTCGTGAGAATGACCATGAGCACTGCGTTGCTCACAGATCACTATGAGCTGACGATGCTCCAGGCGGCGCTGCGCAGCGGCGCGGCGCACCGGCGCGCGGTCTTCGAGGTGTTCGCCAGACACCTGCCGGGCGGCCGCCGGTACGGGGTCGTGGCCGGCACCGGCCGCATCCTGGACGAGCTCGAACGCTTCCGTTTCGGTGATGAAGAACTCACCTTTCTCCGCGAGCAGGAGGTGGTCGACGAATCGACTCTGGCGTTTCTCGCCGATTACCGGTTTTCCGGGAACGTCTACGGCTACCGCGAGGGGGACCTCTACTTCCCCGCCTCCCCGATCATGATCGTCGAGGGCACCTTCGCCGAGGCCGTGCTCCTGGAGACGTTGACGCTGTCGATACTCAACCACGACTGCGCCATCGCCTCTGCCGCCTCCCGCATGACCAACGCCGCCGGCAAGCGCCCGCTCATCGAGATGGGCTCGCGCCGCACGCACGAGTACGCCGCCGTCGCCGCCGCCCGCGCCGCCTACATCGCCGGGTTCGCCTCCACCTCCAACCTCATGGCCGGCCACGTGTACGGCGTCCCCACGGCGGGCACGGCCGCGCACGCGTTCACCCTGCTGCACGACTCCGAGAGGGACGCGTTCGAGGCCCAGATCGCCTCCCTCGGCGTGGGCACGACGCTGCTGGTGGACACCTACGACGTGGAGCAGGCGGTGCGCACGGCGGTCGAGCTGGCCGGCAGCAAGCTGGGCGCGGTCCGCATCGACTCCGGCGACCTGGCCGCCGCCGCGCAGGAGGTGCGCGAGCTGCTCGACTCGCTCGGCGCCTTCGACACCCGCATCGTGGTCACCTCCGACCTCGACGAGTACGCCATCGCCGCGCTCGCCGCCGCCCCGGTGGACGGCTACGGCGTGGGCACCTCCCTGGTGACCGGGTCCGGCGTCCCCACGGCGGCCCTGGTGTACAAGCTGGTGGCGCGGGAGACGGGGGCGGGCCGGCTGGAGGCCGTGGCCAAGCGGTCGGTGGGCAAGCCGTCGCGCGGAGGGCGCAAGGAGGCGTACCGGCTGCTCGACGCCGGCGGGCACGTCGAGACCGAGCTGATCACGACCGGCGGCGTCGTCCCCGACGGCGGCATCCCCCTGCTGCACGAGCTGGTGCGCGACGGCGAGGTCGTCGGCCGGGAGCCCCTCTCCGCCGCCCGTGACCGCCACGCGGAGGCCGTCGCGCTGCTCCCCCAGGAGGCGCTGCACCTCGGGAGGGGGTACGCGGCGATCCCCACGGAGTTCGTCTGACGTATCGTGCTCTTATGGGCACCGCGTTGATCATCGTCGATGTGCAGAACGACTTCTGCGAGGGTGGCAGCCTGGCCGTGGCAGGCGGCTCTGAGGTGGCCGCGGCGATCACCCGCCATCTGAGCGAGCACGGCTACGACCACGTCGTGGCCACCCGTGACCACCACGTCGACCCCGGCACCCACTTCTCGGACACCCCCGACTACGTCACGTCCTGGCCCGCCCACTGCGTGGCCGGCACCCCCGGCGCCGACTTCCATCCCTCCTTCGACGTGTCGGAGGTGGAGGAGGTCTTCAGCAAGGGCTCCCACGCGGCCGCCTACAGCGGCTTCGAGGGCGCCTCGGGCGACGGCGCGCCGCTGGCCGACTGGCTGCGCGAGCGCGGGGTGACCGAGGTCGACGTGGTGGGCATCGCCACCGACCACTGCGTGCGCGCGACCGCGCTCGACGCGGCGGCCAACGGGCTGGCCGTGCGCGTGCTGCTCGACCTCACCGCGGGCGTCTCCCCGGCGACCACGCAGTCGGCCATGGCCCAGATGGAGGCCGCGGGCGTGAAGCTGGACGGCACGCCCAAGACGGGCTGACCGGCCCCGCCCGGGACGACCCGGGAGTGCGCCACGGCCGTCCGTGATCACGGACGGTACACAGTGCGCAACCCTGCGGTCATGTGATATTCAAGGATGACCTAACCTCTCCGCAGTCGAAGTAGTACGTAGAGTCATATCTCTTCATCCTGTGCGAGGTTCCTCATGCTTGCCATCTCCCTGGGCGTGGCCTGGCTGCTGCTCGCCCCTCTCGCCCTCTGGGTGCTCGTCAAGGGCCGTCCGGGGGCGCGGGTGGGGGCGGTCGTGACGCTGGCGCTGCTGGAGGCCGCGACGGTCGCCATGGGCGACGTGCCCGCCGGCCGCGGCCCCGCCGTCGTGGCCCACGACATGCCGTCGGCGCCCGCACTGCCCGCCTGCGACGAGCGCACCCCGATCCCCCAGTGGGCCAAGGTCGGCCGGCAGCTCGTGCTGTCGTGGTCGGCCGCGCCGCGCGAGTGCGCGACGGCCAAGGTGATCGCCCGTCCCGAGGGCCGCCGGCTGCTGGTGTGGGTGCACGAGGGCCCGCTGAGCGGCGACCATCAGGGCGTACGCACGCTTCCCGTCCGCGTCAAGGACGGCCGGGCCGCGCTGACCGTCCCGCTGCCGGGCAACGAGCGCTACATCCCGGTGGACGGCCGCTCCGGGAAGAGGATCCCGGCCCCCGCCGGCCTCTAGAGCCCCCTAGAGGGTCGCCACGGCCAGCCGCAGGGCGTCGTCGAACCTGGCGAACACCTCGAACGCGTGCCGCAGCCCCGTGATCGACAACACCCGCGCCATCACCCCGTGCACCCCCGCGAGCAGCAGCCTGGTGCCCCTCGACTCGCACCGCTGCATGACCTCGACGAGCTCGTTCATGCCCATCGAGTCGCAGAAGGCGACCGCGCCGAGGTCGAGGATCAGGAACGGCTTGGCCGGCAGCTCCCAGACGCGCTGCATGTGCTCGCGCAGGGTCGGGATCGCATAGACGTCGAGCTCGCCTTCGAGCCTGATGATGACGGCGTTTCGGGAGAGGCCGGAAGTGACGGTGAGCGTCGACCTGCCGGGGGCCTCAGACGACATGGGCAAGATCCTTCTGGTATCCCAAGACAGCCAAGAGGGTTGTTGCCGTTCTGGCCGGCCTTCTAACGGAAGGTCACTGCTCTGTGGCCAAATGTGCAGGGTCCCCCGCCGGACCCCCGCCGGGCCCCTTCGCCGGTTCGCGGGGAACCGGCGAAGGGGGCGCGGCTAGCGCCGCTGGGTGGCCCAGCGGCGGATGGCGTCGATGCGCTCCTGGATCTGCTCGGCCGTGGCCTGCGCGATCGGCGGGCCGCCGCACGTGCGGCGCAGGTCGGCGTGGATGACGCCATGGGGCTGGCCCGTGCGGTGGTTCCAGGCGCCCACCAGGCCGTTGAGCTCGCGCCTGAGCTCGGCGATCTGCTCGTGCGGGGCGAGGGTCTCCTTGGGCTGCTCGGCCGGGCTCTGCCTGCGCTTGGCGGCCTGCTGGTCGGACTGGCGCTTGCGGAGCAGGGTGGCCACCTGGTCGGGCTCCAGGAGGCCGGGCAGGCCGAGGAAGTCCTCCTCCTCGGCCGAGCCGATCTCCGCGCCGGTGCCGAACTCGCCGCCGTCGAAGAGCACGCGGTCGAAGGTGGCCGAGGTCTCCATCGTCTCGAACGGCAGCTCGTCGCCCAGGACGTCGGGGTTGTCCTTCTGCCGGTTGGCCTGCTCAAGCAGGCTGTCGTCGAGGCCGTCCTCCGGGGGCTTCCTGTTGAGGACGTGGTCGCGCTCGACCTCCATCTCGTTGGCCAGCCCCATGAGGGTGGGCACCGAGGGGAGGAAGACCGAGGCGGTCTCGCCGCGCTTGCGGGCGCGCACGAACCGGCCCACGGCCTGGGCGAAGAACAGCGGGGTCGAGGTCGAGGTGGCGTAGACGCCCACGCACAGGCGCGGGATGTCGACCCCCTCGGAGACCATGCGGACGGCCACCAGCCACCGGTCGTGGGAGGCGGCGAACTGCTTGATCTTCTTGGACGCCCCCGGATCGTCGGACAGGACCACCGTCGCGCCCTCGCCGGTGATGTTGCGCAGGTGGCGGGCGTAGGCGCGGGCGGTCTCGTGGTCGGTGGCGATCACCAGGCCGCCCGCGTCGGGCACGCCCCGGCGGATCTCGGTCAGGCGGCGGTCGGCGGCCTGCATGACCTGGCGGATCCAGTCGCCCTTGGGGTCGAGCGCGGCCCGCCACGCCTGGGAGAGCTGGTCCTTGGTCAGCGGGGTGCCGAGCGTCGCGGCGATCTCGTCGCCCGCGCGGGTGCGCCACTTCATCTCGCCGGAGTAGGCCAGGAAGATCACCGGACGGACGACGCCGTCGTCGAGCGCCGGGCCGTAGCCGTAGGAGAAGTCGGAGACGCTGCGCTTGACGCCCTCGGCGTCCTCCTCGTAGCCGACGAACGGGATCGGGTTGTCGTCGGACCTGAACGGCGTGCCGGTGAGCTGGAGCCGGCGGGTGGCGGGCTCGAACGCCTCGCGCACGCCGTCGCCCCACGACTTGGCGTCGCCCGCGTGGTGGATCTCGTCGAAGATGACCAGCGTCTTGCGGGCCTCGGTGCGCGCCCGGTGGAGGGCGGGGTGCATCGCGACCTGCGCGTAGGTCACCGCCACGCCGGTGTAGTCGCGCGAGGTCGTGCCCTGGCTGTTCTTGAACTCCGGGTCGATGCCGATGCCCACCCGGGCCGCGGCGTCGGCCCACTGGCGCTTGAGGTGCTCGGTGGGCGTGACGATGGTGACGGCCCTGATCACCCCGTTGGCCAGCAGCTCGCTGGCGATGCGCAGGGCGTAGGTCGTCTTGCCCGCGCCGGGGGTGGCCACGGTGAGGAAGTCACGCGGCTCGCGCCTGAAGTACAGGTCGAACGCCTGCTGCTGCCAGGCACGCAGCTTGGGCGCGGTGCCCCACGCGGCGCGGTCTGGATAGGAAGGCGAAAGGTGGGACGCGGCGAAGGTGCTCACCGCATCACCTCTGGGGTTCGTGTGCTTCGCTCTCTCACAGTGACCCAAGAGTAATCGGGCTCACCGACAAGACGTGCCGTGCATCGAGGATTCTGGCCAAGGTCTTCCCTACGTGCTATGTGGCTTATCTGAAGCTCGTCATCACCGCGTCGAGCGCTTGTCTGCCGGTGGCCGCCTCGGGCTGGAGCAGGCCGACGAGCAGCACGGCGCGGCCCGCGCGAGTGAGAAGCATCACGCGCAGGAACGCGGGCCGGTTGACGACGTCCTGGTACTCGGCGCGCAGGGCGCGGGTGTGTCCCTGCGGGATGTCGCGGTCGTCGACGACCGTGACCTTGTCGCCCTTGAGCAGCAGCCTGGAGTACAGCTCGGCGGCCTCCCCCGCGGCCTTTCTGACGTTCGGCACGGGCTCGGCGACCCGCCTGGCCATGACCAGCGCGCCGTTGCCGTCCCTGGCGACCGACGTGAAGCCGGTGACCGGCGGGACCGTCCCGGCGCTCCAGCCGGGCGGCAGCCGCAGCGACACGCCGGCCACGGCGTCGCTCAGCCGGTCGGGCCGCGGCGGCGGCTCGGTGAGCCGGGACGCCACCGCGCTCGCCCCCGCGACCAGCCCCGCCGTCGCCACCAGGGCGACCAGGACGCCCGCCGGACGCCGTCCGCGCCGCGGCGCCTGCTCCAGCGGGCCGGGGTCGGCGGGGGTGCCGTAGAGGCGGGCCGAGGGCGGCAGCGGCTCGGAGGGGGTGGCGTGGCGGCGGGCCGAGGGCGGCAGCGGATCGGCGGCGGCCGGCGGGTCGAGCGGGACGGTCCTGCGGATCCGCGGGTTCCACGCCGGCCGCTCGTACGGGTCGCGCCCCCGGCGCGGCGGCCAGGGGGCCTCCTCGTCGTCCTGGTCGTCCTCGTCGTCACTGTCGTCGCTGTCGGAGTCGTCCGGGAAGTCCGCGTCCTCGGGAGGAGTGCGGCGGTGCCGGGGCCGGGGCCCGGAAGCGGGGGGCCAGACCCGGTGATCATCCTCCATGACACCTCCTCGTCCCGTTGTCCTATCACTCCTCGGGACGAAGATCTGGCGATCCGTGATCGCTGTGGCGGGAGGGGCAGAATCACACGATCAGCGGGTACGGGCGGCCAGGAACGTGGCGGCCAGCCCGATGAGCGCCATGAGGACCGAGATCACCACGAATCCGGTGGCGATCTGCCCGGAGCCGTGCCCGATGAAGTTGATCACCGCGCCGCCCAGGCCCACGGTCAGGGCCGAGCCCAGCATGTCGGTGACCGACAGCGCCGCGGAGTTGGCGCCCTGCTCGCTGACCGGCGACTGCCTGAGCGCGGTGACGCTGACCGTGGTCATGCCGAGGCCCATGCCGAACCCGGCCGCGATCCAGGCCGGCACCGCGATCCAGCCGCTCACCGCGGGCAGCGCCGCGAACAGCGCGATCACGATCCCGGCCGTGACGCACACCGCCCCGAGCCTGATCCGCCGGTGCGGCTCGGCGGTCCGCCTGCTCTGCAGGAACGAGCCCGCCGACCAGCCGAGCGCGCCCGTGGTCAGCGCGATCCCGGCGGCCCTTGCGTCGAAGAGCTTGACCGACGTGAGCACCAGCGGGATGAAGGAGTTGACCCCGAAGAAGGCGGCCGAGAAGAACCCGCGCAGCAGCACGGTCGTGGGCAGCCCGCGCCCGAACCGCAGCGCGCCCGGCGGCAGCAGCCGGTGCAGGCCGTAGACCAGGAAGCCCAGCCCGCCGAGCGTGGCGGCCGCGCCGATCACCGGCTGCTTGTGCAGCTCGTCCACGCCCCACAGCAGCACGCCGGCGCCGCCGGCGGCGGCGGTGGCGGCCAGCGTCATCGCCAGCGGCTGCGAACGCGGCCCGCGGGGGCTCTCCTCGGCCTCACCGGGCGAGGCCATCCGGAGCGCGGGGACGAGCATCACCAGCGCGGGCACCACCAGCGGGATGATCCCGTAGAAGACGAAACGCCAGCCCCACTCCTTCGCGACGGCCCCCGCCACGGCGGGCCCGACCATCGAGGGCACGACCCAGGCGGCCGACAACGCCGCGAAGACCTTGGGCCGCACGACCGCCGGGTAGACCCGCGCGATCATCACGTACAGCGCCACGATCGAGGAACCGGCGCCCAGCCCCTGGACGGCCCGCGCCACCAGGAACAGCTCCTTGGCGTCCGCCGCGCCGGCCAGCGCCATCCCGGCGACGAACAGCACCACCCCGACGAGGAACGGCAGCGGGTAGCCGCGCCGGTCCGACCAGAGCCCGGCGACCACGTTGGCGAACAGGCTGGCGATGAGGAAGGCGGAGAAGCTGATGCCGTAGAGGTTGAGCGCGTCGAGGTCCTTCGAGACCGCCGGCATGACGACGCCGACCGACATGCCCTCGAAGGCGATCAGCGTGACCACCAGAAGGATCCCCAAGGTGGCGGTGCGGTATCGGGGCCCGAGGATCGGGGGTGAGGTGTCGGGAGCGTCGATTGCCTTCGGTGCTGTCACCTACACATCGTAATTGCCCCCAAACTACGCATCTGCGCTGCGTCGGTACGCCGTCCACATCTCGTGCATGCGGTTGGCCTGGCCCTGGGTGAACTCCGACATGCACCGGTCATGGGTGTAGTCCATGTAGTTGCGCATCGGGTCGGAGCCGGCGTGGGCGCAGGTGTCCTTGGCCTCGGGGCAGCCCTCGGTCGCGCGGGCCTCGGGGGCGGTGTCGGCGATGCCGTCGCCGGGATCGTCGCAGCCGTTCTCGAAGGTGTGGAACAGGCCGAGCCAGTGGCCGATCTCGTGGACGCCGGTGTAGCCCTTGTCGTAGTTGGTCATCGGGCCGCCGGGCAGGCTGCGCCAGTCGATCACGACGCCGTCGAGGGCGGGGGCGCCGGCGTACCAGTAGGGGTAGCTGGCGAAGCCCAGCATGAGCTCGCTGAGCTGGGCGATGTAGAGGTTGAGCGTCTGGGCGCCGCCCTGGTGCAGGCGGGTCTTCATGTCCTTCTCGCCGCCGACGGGGTCGGTGAACCAGCCCGCGTTCTCCTTGACGGAGACGGACTCCAGCTTGAAGCGCACGCCGGTGTCCACGCCGCCGTTGCGGCCGGCGTAGGCGGCGTTGAGCACGTCGATCTGGGCCTTGACCGCCTGCTCGGAGACCTTGCGGCGGCCGTCGGTGAGGACGACCACCCGGGTCGGCACGGTGATGCGCGTGGGCACGGCCACCCCGCGCAGCCGGACCTTCAGCTCGGCCATGACCTTGGCGACGTCTTCAGGGAGCGGCGAGCGCGGGCCGGTCGCCCTCGGCACGCCCGGGGACGAGCGCGCGGTCAGGCGCGCGGCCGACGACAGGCACGGCGACGCCGGCGCGGCGTCGAGCGGGAGCGGCGGGGCGAGCCCGGCCGCCAGCAGGCATGCCAACGAGACGGCGGTCGCGCGCCGGGCCATGCAATCCCCCCGTGACGGTATGGGCTGGTCAGATTACCGACCGTAGCCTTACCCGAGGGGATTGGGCTTCAGCAACACTCACTGCTTCTTGTCGTCGCCCTCACCGCCGCCCGACGGCAGACCTCCGTAGATCTCCTTGCACTCGGGGCAGACCGGGTATTTCTTCGGGTCCCGGCTGGGCACCCAGATCTTGCCGCACAGGGCGCGGATGGGTGTGCCCGTCACCATGCTCTCGGTGATCTTGTGCTTGTCCGCGTAGTGGGCGAAGCGCTCGTGGTCGCCGTCCCCATGAGAGGTGCGCGGCGTGGTCTCCTGCTCTGGGAGGATCTTCGTGCTCACCCCATCGAGTTTATGCCCGCCGGCGAGCGGTCCCGCGTTCCGCGCCGGCGTGGCAGCGCGGCGAGTCCGGGAAGCCAGCCGAGCACGATTCCCCAGATCAGCCCCACGGCCAGGCCGCCGCCGAGATAGCCCAGATAGGCGCCGATCCCGGCCTGCGCGACCGTGGCGAGCAGGGCCGCGCGCAGCAGGTTCACCACGACCGCGGCGACCAGGAAGCGGCCCCAGGTGCGCCAGAAGCCGCCGCGCGTGGCCGCCACCGCGCCGACCAGGGCGAGCGCCAGGACCGTGTCGGCGAGCGTGAGCAGCCACGTCGTCTCGCCGAGGGGGACGACGCGCAGGCCCGGCAGCGCGTACGGGGCCCCGATCGCGGACGGCACGGCCAGGTAGCCGACCCTCGTGACCAGGACCGCGCCGAACAGACCGAACCCCAGGACGATCAAGAAGGCGACGATCGCCGGCAGGCTATTGCGAACAAGGCTCATGTTCGGCAGGCTAGCCGCGTCCATGATTCTGATGGAAGACCCCATTTCCCGGCATCCGCGGAGATCAGATGAAGCGTGCCAGGTTGCTCGCGACGACAGCCGTGCTCGTCCTGCTGGCCGGAGGCGCCGTCGCCGCCGCGACCAGGGACGCTCCCCCGTCCACGCCCCGCTACGTCACCGACGACCGGGGACGGGCGCTGATCCTGCACGGCTTCAACACGGCGGGCAGCGCCAAGGGCGCCCCCGACGCCCTGCCCGAGCTGACCCCGGACGACATCGACCGCGAGTACCGGGACATGGGCACGAACTTCGTGCGGTTCCTCATCCAGTGGCGGGCCGTGGAGCCCTCCCCCGGCACCTATGACACGAAATATCTGGACAAGGTGGCTGAGCGGGTGCGGTGGTACTCCGACCGCGGCTACCAGGTCATGCTCGACATGCACCAGGACCTCTGGGGCAACGGCATCACCCCCACCGGCGTCGCCGGCAACGGCGCGCCCGGCTGGGCCACGCACACCGACGGCCTGCCGGTGGCCACCGAGCACTTCACCTGGGAGATGTACTACCTGGAGCCCGGCGTCATCCGGGCCTTCGACCACTTCTGGAACACCACCGGCGAGCACCCCGAGCTGATGGACCACTACGCCAAGGCGTGGGCGGCGGTCGCGGCGCGTTTCAAGGACGTGCCCGGCATTCTCGGGTACGACCTGATGAACGAGCCGTGGGGCGGCTCGGTCCAGGGCGCGACGTTCGAGACCGGCCCCCTGGCCACCCTCTACCGCAAGAGCATCGACCGGATCAGGGCGGTCGACCAGGACAGCTGGATCTTCCTTGAGCCGCAGGCCGTGGGCGTCAACTGGGGGCTGCCGTCGTCGCTGCCGCGCTTCGACGACCCGCGCGGCGGGCCGCCGCGCATCGCCTTCGCCCCGCACGTCTACCCGTTGCCCCTGGACCTCGGGGACGACTACACCGCGAGCTCCAAGGAGTGGACCGACCGCACGCTGGGCTGGTGGCGCGAGAACATCGCGCGGACGGCCGAGCGTATGGGGGCGCCCGTCCTGCTGGGCGAGTTCGGGCTGGACATGACCAGGCCCGGCGCGTCCGACCTGGTGCGGAAGGTCCAGGGGCTCAGCGACGAGGTGGGCACCGGCATGGCCTACTGGTCGCGGGACGCCGACCCGTGGGGGCCGTACGACGTGAAGGGGAAGGCCACCGCGTTGCCGGGCGCGTACGTCAGGGCGTACCCGAGGGCGATCGGCGGCGTCCCGGTCAGCGTGACCTACGGCGAGAACCGCCTCCAGGTCGTCTTCGACGCCAACGAGACCGGCCCCACCGAGATCTACCTGCCCGAGCGCGGCTTCCCGAACGGCGCCCGGGTGGACGGCGGCACGGTCGCCTGGAACGCCGCCAAGCGCATCCTGACGGTCACCACCAAGACCTCGGGCCGCGTCGTCCTGACCGTCACCCCCAGCTGATCGGGCCCTGGACAGCGGAACGGCCCCCGCCACGCAGGCGGGGGCCGTTCCGGCGGGAAGCGGTCAGCCCATGTGGACCGGCGCGCCCTCGCTCTTCCGCCCGGCCTTGACGAACAGCGTCAGCAGGGCCGTCAGCACCGCGACACCGGTGCTGACCAGGAAGGCGAGGTGCATGCCGTCCATGAACGAGTGGTGCACGGCGTCGGTGACCACCTGCGGCAGCCCGGGCGGCGCCGCGCCGAACGCGGCGGCCTTCTCCAGCAGCGGGAGCTGCGCGGGCGGGATCGCCTGCGCCGCCGGGCCGAGGTAGCCGGGCAGCGTGTCGGCGATCTCGCCGGCCATCACGGCGCCCAGGATCGCGGTGCCGAGCGCGCCGCCGACCTGCATGGCCGACTGCTGCACGCCACCCGCGACACCGCTCAGCTCGACCGGCGCGTTGCCCACGATGATCTCGGTCGCGCCGACGAACACCGGCGAGAGGCCGAAGGCCAGCAGCACGAACGGCAGGCCGCTCTCGATGAACGAGGCGTCGATGCTCAGACGCGACATGAGGAACATCGAGCACGCGGTGATCAGCAGACCGGCGGCCATCGTGATCTTCGGCCCGAGCTTGCCGATCGCCATGCCGGCCAGCGGCGAGGCCACGATCATGCCCGCGCTCATCGGCAACATCCGCAGACCGGCCTCCAGCGGGGTCAGGCCGTGCACGCCCTGGAAGAAGAAGCCCAGGAAGAACATCGCGCCGAACATGGCGAACGCGACCATCATCATCAGCAGGGTGCCGATCGAGATCGAGGCGTTCCTGAACAGCGACAGCGGCACCAGCGGCTGCTTGGCCCTGCTCTGCCAGAAGATGAACGCGGCGATGAGCACCACGAACGCGCCGATGAAGGTCAGCGTCGTCGAGTCGCCCCAGCCCCACTCGGGGGCCTTGATGATCGTCCAGACCAGCGAGAACATCGCGCCGGACAGCAGCAGCACGCCGAGCCAGTCGATCCTGGCGAACGTCTGGACGCGGTTCTCCTTGATCAGGAAGATGCCCATGATCAGCGCGACGATGCCCACCGGGGCGTTGATGAAGAAGACCGACTCCCAGCTCACCTTCTCCACCAGCACGCCGCCCACGATCGGGCCGGCGGCGCTGGACAGGCCGATGATCGCACCCCAAGCCCCCATCGCCTGGTTCAGCTTCTCACCGGGGAAGGCGCCACGCAGCAGGGCCAGGGCGGCCGGCTGGAGCAGGGCGCCGAAGAGGCCCTGCAGCACCCGCAGGCCGATCAGCGCGCCGACCGGCGACACGCCGGGAACGATGTCGGCCAGCTCCTGGCTGAGACCGATGCCGATCGAGGACAGAGCGAAGCCGGTCACGCCGATCAGGAAGACGCGCTTGTGCCCGAACAGGTCGCCGAGCTTGCCCGCCGTGATCAGGAACACGGCCAGCGCGAGCAGGTAACCGCTGGTCACCCACTGCAGATCGGACAGCGACGCCTTCAACTCCATCTGGATGACGGGGTTGGCGATGCCCACCACCGTGCCGTCCAGCATCACCATGATGACGCCGAGGCTGACCGCCAACAGCACCAGCCACGGGTTTCCGCCACCTGTCCCCGTCTTACCGAGGCCGGGCGACGACGGTTCGACGACCGCCTTCGCGTTAGCCATAAGGTCCCCCTCAGTCACATACCGCTCAACTGCGGCATAGGTCTCGTAAGCCTCAGGTAGGGTATGTCAGACGATGACTTATGACAAACGATTTTAAAAAGACGCCGCATGACTTCTGGCACACTGTGACAGAAACGTGGCGAAGGGGTGTCTGCTGTGGGTCTACGGGAACGCAAGAAGGAGAAGACGCGCCTCGCGCTCCTCGACGCGGCGCTCGACCTGTTCCTCGAACAAGGGTATGAGTCCACCACGATCGAGCAGATAGCGGGGGTCGTCGAAGTCTCCCCCCGCACCTTCTTCCGCTACTTCACCAGCAAGGACCATCTCGTTCTGTGGTTCCACGACCACGGCGAGGAGATCCTGCTGGAGGAGTTCGCCGCCCGTCCGGCGGACGAGCCCCCGTTCACGTCGCTCATGCACGGCCTGCGGGCCATGGTGGACGACATGCAGGGGTCAACGCCGGAGGACACCGAGAGGTTCCTGAAGCTGCGGCAACTATTCGATAAATATCCGCACCTGGTGGGTCAGTCGGTGGCCCGGGGCGCCATGACGGAGAGCCGGCTGGCCGAGGCCGTCGCCGCCCGCAGGGGTGTCGCCCCCGAGGACGATCAGCTGACGTACCTGATCGTGGCGTTCGCGATGTCCACCATGCGCATCGGCTTCGAGTGCCCCCGCAGGGAGACCACCATGCCGGAGCTCGTCTCGCGTATCTCCGAGGCGGTCGCGCTGGCCGAGGCGTCGCTGCGGCCCGGCTGGGACACCCGCCCGGCGGCCTAGTTCATCGTGGGGTCGTCGGGGCAGGTCGCCACGAAGGCCAGCTCGCCCGGCTGGCGCCGCAGCACGTGCCGCCAGAGCGAGCCGGGGTCGCCGTGGAAGGTGTCGCCGGCCTCGGAGTCGACGACGTACCAGGCGCCTTCGGCGATCTCGCTCTCCAGCTGGCCGGAGGTCCAGCCGGCGTATCCGGCGAAGATCCGCATCTGCGCGATCTCGCCCTGGAGGATCTCGGGGGGCGCGTCGAGGTCGACCGTGCCCAGGCGGGAGACGGCCGGGGTGCCCGCGTGGAGCCGGCGCCAGCCGAGCGGCTCCTGCCCGCTCGGGACCGCCGCGAGGGCGAGAGCGCTGTCGGTCTGCACGGGGCCGCCCTCGAACAGCACCGGCGGCCCGGTGACCAGCGGGTCCCAGACCGGCAGCACCTGCGTGACCGAGATGTCGCTCGGCCGGTTGAGCACCACGCCGAGAGTGCCGCCGTCGTGGTCGTGTTCGAGAATCAGCACGACGCTACGCCGGAAGTTGGGGTCGTCAAGAAGCGGCGTCGCCACCAACAAACCGCCGACGTAGATCGCTTCCGCCATACCTCCATCATGAGGGGTGTGGCGGGCTTCCGCTCCCCCGGCTCGACCATGTTACTTTCTGTGCTCTTATGGGCACGATCTGTAGCAAAGATCACGCTTGCGGGGGCTCGGGAGGAGCACATGCGCATCGGTACACGCCTCGTCCTGGCCGCACTTCCCGTGGGCGCGGCGCTGCTGCTCCCGTCGTCCGCACAGGCGTGGCCGCTGCCCGACCGGGGTGACCCGTTCACGATGACGACCGACCGGCTCGGGTGCGGTTCGGGGTCCGTACGGGTCACGCTGCGCAACCAGACCCCCCAGCTCGCCCGGTTCGACCTGCGGGTGGACGCGAGGAGCGTGGCGACCGGCTCGATCCCGGCCCGCAAGCAGGTGGTCAGGACGGTCCGGATCGACCGGGGCACCACCCGCGAGATCGAGGCGTTCTCGGTCACCGACACCCATCCCGACACGCTCATCGACTCCACCCGGGTGCGCAACGACTGCACCTGGGGGCGGGAGCGGAGGCACGGCCGGCTGCCGTACACCGGGCCGCCCTCCGACCTGTGGGGCAAGCTGGCCACGGCGGCCGGGCTCGTGGTGATGGGCGGGATCATGTGGTGGTACGGCTCCGTCTGGCCCCGTTCGGTCCCCGACGGCCCCCTGTGACCCCGCCCGCGCGGAAACCGGCACAAAGGCCCTGGCTCCGCGAACGCCCCCGCAACGGCCCAGGCGGCGCTAGGCGTCCCGCGGGACGAACGCGCCCGCCCGCGCCGCGGCCAGCGTGCGCAGCGCCGCGTCCCGGGCGACCTCCTGGTCCACCGGCTCCTTGGTGACCAGCAGGCGGTAGTAGAGCGGCGCGGAGATCGCCCGGATCACCTCCATCCCGTCGGTGCCCTCGGGCAGCTCACCCCGCTTCACCGCGAGGTCGACGACCTTGGCCCACTCCTCGATGCGCCGCAGGTAGAACGCGCGCAACGCCTGGACGGCCTGCGCGTCGGAGGTGCCCGCCGCGATCACCGCCTGGAACGTGGCCCCGAGCCGGTGGTCGGTGACCGCGCCCACGACGGCCACGGCGTTGGCCAGCAGGTCGTCCTCGATGGATCCCGTGTCGGCGTGCGGTGACGACTGCTCGGCCAGCTCGGTCATCAGGTCCGTCACCAGCCCGGCCCTGCTGCCCCAGCGCCGGTAGACCGTGGTCTTGCCCACGCCGGCCCTGGCCGCCACCTGGTCCATGGTCAGCCCATGGAAGCCGTGCTCGACCAGCTCGTCCTGAGTGGCCTCCAGCACGGCCGCGCGCACGCGCGCGGTGCGGCCCCCTGGCCGCACAGTCCCCGCCAAACGGGACTCTTGTTCCATTAATGCCCCTTTCGTGCTATCGTCGTGCCGCATCTTAACGGAACTCATGTCCCATTAGGGGGATGGCATGACCGTACTCGCCGATCGGCCCCGATCCGATCGCATGACGTCCGCGCAACGGCTCGTTCTGGTGCTCCTGCTGGGGTCCCAGTTCATGCTCGCCGTGGACTTCTCCATTCTGAACGTGGCGCTGCCGGTGATCGGTTCAGGTCTCGGCTTCGCGCTGGCCGACCTCCAGTGGGTGGCCACGGCGTTCGCGCTGGCCGCCGCCGGGTTCACGTTGCTGTTCGGCAGGATCGCCGACCTGTTCGGGCGGCGCCGGCTGTTCGTGGCCGGCATGGTGCTGCTGGGCGTCTCCTCGCTGGCCGGCGGCCTGGCCGTCTCACCGGGCATGCTGCTGGTCGCCCGGGTCGCCCAGGGCCTGGCCACCGCCGTCGTCACACCCGCCGGGCTCGCGCTGCTGACCACGTCGTTCCCCGAGGGGCCGCTGCGGGCCAGGGCGCTCGGCCTGAACGGCGCGCTGATGTCGGCCGGGTTCACCTCGGGCGCGATCCTGGGCGGGCTGCTGACCGAGCTGCTGAGCTGGCGGTGGGCGTTCTTCGTCAACGTGCCCGTCGCGCTGGCCGTGGTCGTCGCCGCGCCCATGGTGCTGAAGGAGAGCCGTCCCGCCGAGCGGCCCAGGATGGACCTGCCCGGTGCGGTGAGCGTGACCGCCGGCCTGCTCGCGCTGGTCTTCGGCCTGACCAGGGCCGGCGAGCACGGCTTCGCCGACACCCTCGGCCTCGGCGCGCTCGCCGCCGGCGCCGCCCTGCTCGTCGCCTTCTTGTACGTCGAGCGCCGCGCCGCCGCGCCCCTGGTGCCCGTCTCGATCCTGGCCAGGCCCAACGTCACCTGGGGCAACCTGGCCGGCCTGATCGCCTTCGCCACGGAGACGTCCCTCGTCTTCCTCATGACCCTCTACCTGCAGAAGGTGCTCGGCTACTCGGCCCTGGCGACCGGGCTGGCGTTCGGGGTGCTGGGGCTCGGCACCGTGCTCGGCGGCGTGTTCGCGCCCCGGGTCCTCGGCCGGCTCGGCAGGGGCCGGGCGCTGGCGGCCGGGTTCGGGCTCCAGGCCGTCGCGACGGCGTCGCTGGCGCTGCTGGGCACCGGCCCGGGTTGGATCTGGCTGCTGCTGGCGGCCACGTTCGCGGGCGGGATCGGGAACATGGTGGCGATCGTCGGGTTCATGGTGACGGCCACGTCGGGGCTGCCGGACTCCGAGCAGGGCCTGGCCACCGGCCTGGCGACGATGACCCAGCAGGTCGGCATCACCATGGGCATCCCGGTCATGAGCGCCGTGGCCACGGCCGCGATGGGCACCGTGCTCCAGGGAGTGATCGTGGCGGTGCTCGTCAACGCCGCGCTGACGTTCGGCGGGGTGCTGATTTCCCGCAAGCGTTCGGCAATGTCGAACTGATCTGCGCTAGGGTGGCCGCCGTGGGAGAGACGATTCAATCGGTGGAACGGGCGGCCGCGATCCTGCGGCTGCTCGCATCCGGCCCCCGCCAGCTCGGCGTGGCAGAGCTGGCCAGGGCGCTGGGCCTGCCCAAGGGCACGCTCCACGGCATCCTGCGCACGCTGGTCCGCGTCGGCTTCGTCGAGCAGGACGCGGCGACCGGAAAGTACCGTCTCGGGGCCACGCTGCTCCATCTGGGCAGCAGCTACCTCGACGTCAACGAGCTGCGCACCCGCTCGATCAACTGGGCCGACGCCCTGGCCGGGCGGAGCAGGGAGAGCGCCTGGATCGGCACCCTGCACGAGGGGCACGTGCTGGTGATCCACCACGTGTTCCGCCCCGACGACAGCATGCAGACCCTCCAGGTCGGCACCTACCTGCCGACGCACGCCAGCGCGCTCGGCAAGGTGCTGCTCGCCTACGACCCGTACGGCGAGTCGCTCGCGGCCCCGCCGCTGCCGGCGTACACCGACCGGACGCTGGTCGACGCCGCCAAGCTGGAGGAGGAGCTGGAGCAGGTCCGGGCCAGGGGGTGGGCGGCCGAGATGGAGGAGCTCACCGAGGGCGAGGTCGCCATCGCCGCCCCGATCAAGGACCCGCGCGGCCTCGTGGTGGGCGCCATCGGCATCCGGGGGCGGTCGAACGGCTGACCGCCGACGGCGCCCTGACCATGGAGTACGTCTCCTACGTCCGCGACGCCGCCCGCGCGATCACCCGCGATCTGGCCAGATGACCGGTTGAACAACACCGGGGCGAACACGTAACATCGCTCACATCGTTCGACAATGTCGAACCCCGACTCCCAAGCGAGGAACCTCGTGCCTCGACCGCACTACATCGCAGCCATCGACCAGGGCACCACGTCCAGCCGGTGCATCGTCTTCGACCAGGCCGGCAACATCGTCACCGTCGCCCAGCGCGAGCACCGCCAGATCTTCCCCAAGCCGGGCTGGGTCGAGCACGACGCCGAGGAGATCTGGCAGTCGGTCCGGACCGTCATGGCCGAGGCCACCGAGGGGCTCGACATCGCCGCGCTGGGCATCACCAACCAGCGCGAGACCACCGTCCTGTGGGACCGGGAGACCGGGCGTCCCGTCTGCCCCGCGATCGTGTGGCAGGACACCAGGACCGACGCGCTCACCCGCACGCTCGCCGAGCACGAGGGGCTGTTCAAGGAGAAGGCCGGCCTGCCGCTGACCACCTACTTCTCCGGGCCGAAGATCCGCTGGCTGCTCGACGCGTACGGCCTGCGCGAGCGGGCCGAGCGCGGCGAGGTGCTGTTCGGCACGATGGACAGCTGGCTGCTGTGGAACCTGACCGGCCGCCACCTGACCGACGTGACCAACGCCAGCCGCACGATGCTGATGAACATCCACACGCTGAGCTGGGACGACGACCTGCTCGCCGCCCTCGGCGTGCCGCGCGCGATGCTGCCGGAGATCCGCCCGTCCGCCGAGGTCTACGGCCACACCGCGGCCGGCGTGCCGGTGGCCTCCGCGCTCGGCGACCAGCAGGCGGCGCTGTTCGGCCAGACCTGCTTCGAGCCCGGCGAGACCAAGAGCACCTACGGCTCGGGCAGCTTCCTGCTGATGAACACCGGCCAGGACCCCGTCGTCTCCCGGCACGGCCTGCTGACCACCGTCGGCTACCAGATCGGCGACGGCCCGGCCACGTACGCGCTGGAAGGCGCGATCGCCGTCACCGGCTCGCTGGTGCAGTGGCTGCGCGACAACCTGGGCCTGATCTCCAGCGCCGCCGAGATCGAGACGCTGGCCAAGACCGTCGACGACAACGGCGGCTGCTACTTCGTCCCGGCCTTCTCGGGGCTGTTCGCACCCCACTGGCGCTCCGACGCCCGCGGCGTGATCGCCGGGCTGACCGGGTTCGTCACCAAGGGCCACATCGCGCGGGCCGTCCTGGAGGCCACCGCCTGGCAGACCCGCGAGGTCGTCGACGCGATGAACGCCGACTCCGGCCTCGACCTGACCACGCTGCGCGCCGACGGCGGCATGACGGCCGACAACCTGCTCATGCAGACGCTGGCCGACGTGCTGGCCGTCCCCGTGATCAGGCCGATGGTCGCCGAGACCACCGCGCTCGGCGCCGCGTACGCCGCCGGCCTGGCCACCGGCTACTGGCCCGACCTCGACAGCCTGCGCGCCAACTGGCACAAGGCGTCGGAGTGGCGGCCGGAGATCGACGAACAGGTCCGCGCGCGGGAGTACCGCAATTGGAAGAAGGCCGTGGCCCGCACCCTCGACTGGGTCGAACAGTAGGACTGGAGCACGTCATGAACATCGCCATCGGCGCCGACCGGGCCGAGATCCGGCACGAGCTCTCCCGCGCCACGTACGACCTGCTGGTGATCGGCGGCGGCATCCTCGGCACCTCCATCACCTGGATGGCCGCGCAGGCCGGGCTGCGGGTGGCGATGGTCGAGGCGGGCGACTTCGCCGGGGCCACCTCCAGCGCGTCGTCCAAGCTGGTCCACGGCGGCCTGCGCTACCTGCAGACCGGCAACGTCAAGCTGGTCGCCGAGAACCACCGCGAACGCCGTGCCCTGGCCGCCGACATCGCGCCCCACCTGGTCAAACCGCTCAGCTTCCTGGTGCCGATCTACAAGGGCGGCCCGCACGGCGCGGCCAAGCTCGGCGCCGGCGTCTTCCTGTACTCCGCGCTGTCGGTGTTCGGCGACGGCATGGGCAAGGTCATCACGCCGCACCAGGCCATGACCCGCGTCCCCGCGCTGCGCAGCGAGGGCCTGCGCGCCGCCGCCGTCTACGGCGACCACCAGATGAACGACAGCCGCGTCGCCGTGATGACCGTGCGCGCGGCCGTCGACGCGGGCGCGGTCGTGCTCAACCACGCCGAGGTCGTCGGGCTGCGCAAGTCGGGCGGCAACGTGACCGGCAACGTGACGGGGGCCGAGCTGCGCGACCGCCTCGACGGCACCGAGTTCGGGGTGGACGCCCGGCTCGTCCTCAACGCCACCGGCCCGTGGGTGGACCACCTGCGCCGGATGGAGGACCCGCACGCCGCGCCGAGCATCAGGCTCTCCAAGGGCGCCCACCTCGTCATGCGCCGCCACGACCCGTGGAAGGCCGCGCTGACCACGCCGATCGACAAGTACCGGGTCTCCTTCGCCATCCCGTGGGAGGACCACCTGCTGCTCGGCACCACCGACGAGGCGTACGAGGGCGACCCGGCCGACGTGCGCGCCACCGACGCCGACATCGCCCAGATCCTCGACGAGGCCGGCCACGCCGTACGCGACTGCCAGCTCCGCCGCGAGGACATCACCTACGCCTTCGCCGGGCTGCGCGTGCTGCCCGGCGGCCCCGGGCAGGTGTCGGCCGCCAAGCGGGAGACCGTGGTGACCAGGGGCGCGGGCGGCATGTTGTCGGTCGCGGGCGGCAAGTGGACCACCTACCGGCACATCGGCAGGCACGTCCTGGAGACCCTCTCCCGCCTGCCGGGCCGGCCGCTCGGCGACGATCTGGCCGACATCCTGCCCGCCGTGCCCCTGCCGGGCCTGGCCAGCCCGGACGCCGTCGCCATGCGCCTGTGGACCGAACGCGAGCCGGGCGCCCGCATGGACCCGCTGGTCGCCCGCAACCTGGCCACCCACTACGGCACGATCGCCTTCGACGTGGCCCGGCTCATCCGCGACGACCCCTCGCTCGGCGAGCGCATCCACCCCGACGGGCCCGACATCTGGGCCCAGGCCGTCTACGCCCGCGACCACGAGTGGGCGGCCACCGTCGACGACGTCGTGCGCCGCCGGACCACGCTCACCGTGCGCGGCCTCGACACGCCCGACGTCCGCACCCGCATCGAGCAGCTCCTCGCCTGATCGTCACCCGGGCCGCGGCGGCACCCCGCCGCCGCGGCTGCGACGAACGTCACCGCAGATCACAGGTTCGAAGCGGCCGGTACGGGGAATCCGAAATGTCGCATCCGTCGCCGAGGCCCCCGGGTCGCATCGAGGCGTCGGAGCGCCTACCGGCTGAACCCTCTTCTGCCGCCCCTACGGAGGTGACGTCATGTCCGCCAAGTCCCGGCTGCACATCGCGATGGTGGCTCCCCCGAGGTTCGAGAACCCGCCCCGCTCGTACGGCGGCGTCAAGGTCATGATGGACGACCTCGCGCGGTCCCTGCTCAGACTGGGCCACCAGGTCACCCTGATCGGCGCGGGCCGCTCGGGCACGTCCCCGCACGTCCTGGCCGCCTACACCGAGCCGCCTTCCCACCCGCTCGACGAACCCGCCCCTAGGGCGGCGGTCCCCGACGTCCGGCCGGCGGACCTGGACGTGGACGTCGTCCACGACCACTCCCCGGCCGGCTCGGTGACCGCCCTGAACCCCCGGATCCCGACGGTGACGACCGTGCACGGCCCGGCCTCGGGTGAGCAGGCCGAGCGCTACCGCCGGCTCGGCGACTCCGTCGGCCTGGTGTCCACCTCGACGTTCCAGCGCATGCAGGCCCCCGACCTCAACTGGCTGGGCACCGTGCACAACGGCGTGGACCTGAAGAGCTTCCCCCTCCGCGAGCACAAGGAGGACTACGCGCTCTTCCTCGGCCGGTTCAGCCCCGAAAAGGGCGCCCACCTGGCCATCGACGCCGCCCGGCAGGCCGGCCGGCGCATCCTGCTCGCCGGCCGGCTGAACGAGCCGTCCGAGCACGAGTACTTCGACCGCCACATCCGTCCCCGGCTCGGCGACGACGCCGTCTATGTCGGCGAGGCCGACGGCCCGCGCAAGCGCGAGCTGCTGGCCGACGCCCACTGCCTGCTGTTCCCCAGCCGCCAGGAGGAGGCGTTCGGCATGGTCATGATCGAGGCCATGGCGAGCGGCACCCCGGTGGTCGCGCTGCGCGGCGGCGCCGTGGGCGAGGTCCTCGTCGACGGCATCACCGGCTACGTCTGCGACGACCCCGCCGACCTGGCCGAGGCCGTCGAGGCCGCGGGCGGCCTGCACCCGGCCGACTGCCGCATGCACGTCAAGCGCAACTTCGACGCGCTCGGCATGGCCATGGGCTACGAGAAGATCTACGAGCTGAGCATCCGCGACCGGCGTCCGGCGCCGTTCGCCGCCTGACCCGCGCGTGCCCGTGCGGCGGATCGCCGCCGCACGGGGTGTCGCCCCTGTCCCGGGGGAAGGGGGTAGGCATGCGCACTGCCATGAACGAGGCCCTGATCAGGCATTTCACCGACCTGCGCGACGGCGTCCACGGCGGCGTCACCGCGCGGGAGGACAAGGAACGCCTGTTCGCCACGGCGGTCGAGCTGCTCGACCCCGTGGCGCGGGCGACGCTGGACGAGTTCAACGCCGACCTGCTCCTCGGCACGGGGCAGGTGGTGGCCAGCGGGCTCACCAGGTCTCAGGAGGGCGGGCTCAACGCCATGTGGTCGCTCACGTGGCCGGAGCAGCGCGACAAGGACATCCTGCCGATCGCGATCGTGGCCCACTACGGCGCCGACTTCCACCACCCGCACCTGCGCGGCAACACGGTCGGCGACTGGCCGCTGAACGTCTTCGACCACTCCGACGCGGCGGGCCAGCTGACCACCCTGCGCGCCATCGCCGCCGCCGACGCCCACAACCTGGTCTTCCAGGAAAGCTACCGCCTGATCCCCGCCGTCACCCGGTAGGCGGGAGCCTTTCCGGCTTCACGGCCCTTTCGCGCTTTCTGTCTTTACGGCTTCGCGTGGTAGAGCCACCCGCCGGACTTCGGCTGACGGCCCTCCATGTCACGCCCTCTGACCCTTCACCGGCGCGCCGCCGTGACGGTGCGCTCTGTGGGCCGTCTGGGTGCGGGGGCCGAGCCTGCCTTGGCCCCCGCAGGATCACGCCTCGGTGAAGCCGCGGGCCCGGCCGCCGGCGCTTTCGCGGACCGCGGCGGCCACCGCCGTCGCCACGTCGGGGTGGAAGACGCTCGGCACGATGTAGTTGGGGCCCAGCTCCTCCGGTGTCACCACGGCCGCCAGCGCGCCCGCCGCGGCCAGCAGCATCTCCTGCGTCACCCCGCCGGCCTGCGCGTCGAGCAGCCCGCGGAACACCCCCGGGAAGGCCAGCACGTTGTTGATCTGGTTGGGGTAGTCGGAGCGGCCGGTCGCCACCACGGCGGCGTGCTCGCGCGCGTCGTCGGGCGAGACCTCGGGCTCGGGGTTGGCCAGCGCGAACACCACGGAGTCCTTGGCCATCGTCGCGATGTCGTCGCCGGTCAGGATGCCGGGCGCGGACACGCCCACGAACACGTCGGCGTCCTTGACCGCACCGCGCAGGTCGCCCGCGTAGCCGTCGGCGTTGGTGTGCTCGGCGATCCAGCGCAGCGAGTCGTCGAGGTCGTCGCGGCCCTTGTGCACGGCGCCCAGGTAGTCGCAGACGACCACGTTGCGGGCGCCCGCGGCCAGCAGCAGCCGCAGCACCGCGTTCCCGGCCGCGCCGGCGCCGGCCATCGTGATCTTGACGTTCTCGATGGACTTGTTCACCACGCGCAGCGCGTTGGTCAGGGCCGCCAGCACGCAGATCGCCGTGCCGTGCTGGTCGTCGTGGAAGACCGGGATGTCCAGCAGCTCGCGCAGCCGGCGCTCGACCTCGAAGCAGCGCGGCGCGCCGATGTCCTCCAGGTTGATGCCGCCGAACCCGGGCGCGATGAGCTGGACCGTGCGGACGATCTCGTCGACATCTTGGGTGTCGAGGCAGATCGGCCAGGCGTCGATGCCGGCGAACCGCTTGAACAGGGCAGCCTTGCCCTCCATGACCGGCAGCGCGGCCTCCGGCCCGATGTTGCCCAGCCCCAGCACCGCCGACCCGTCGGTGACCACGGCCACCGAGTTGCGCTTGATCGTCAGGCGCCGCGCGTCCTCCTTGTTCCTGGCGATGGCCATCGACACGCGCGCCACGCCCGGGGTGTAGGCCATGGACAGCTCGTCGCGGTTGCGCAGCGGCACCTTCGACTTCATCTCGATCTTGCCGCCGAGGTGCATGAGGAACGTGCGGTCGGAGACCTTGTGGATGACGACGCCCTCGACCGCCTCCAGCTGGTCGACGATGGCCTGCGCGTGGTCGGTGTCGCGGGCGGCACAGGTGACGTCGATGCGCAGCTTCTCGTGGCCCGCGTTGGTGACGTCGAGGGCGGTCACCACGCCTCCGGCCGACTCTACGGCGTGGGTGAGCTGGCTCACGGCCTTGCCGCCTGCGGGCACCTCGAGACGCACGGTTATGGAGTACGACACACTCGGGACGGTCGCCACGTCAATCGCTCCTTCGGGACTGACCAAGAAGTCATCCAAGGATAGGGGGCATCAGGTCAACCCAGTGCCGTCGCTGCGGTGACGATGAGATCGACACACGCGGGAACGGGAATCGTCGTGCTGTCGAGCACAAGGTGATAGTGGCACGGATCACCCGGATCCGCCCGGTAGAAGTGGCGGACGTAGGCCGTCCTGGCCCGGTCGTTGTCCTCGATGACGGCCCGCGCCTCGCGCTCGCTCGTGCCGCTCAGCGTGGCCGTCTGGCGGACCCGGCGCTTGAGCGGCGCGTCGAGCCTGACGTGCAGGGCGCCAGGATGGTCGGCCAGCACCAGGGCGCCGGCGCGGCCCAGGAAGACGCCTCCCTGGGCCAGGGCCATCTCCTTCATCATGCGCTCGGTGCGCCGGACGAACTCCTCGGGCGGCAGCGGCATCGCACCGGGGACGTACATGTCCACGCCGCCGAAGGTGACCGTGGGCAGCCGGATGGCGCCCGACAGCAGCCTGCCGAGGCCGTGTTCGGCGCGGTCGTCATGGGCCAGCGCCTCCTCCAGCGTGCAGCCGAGTTCCTTGGCCACGGCGCTGGGGATGGCACGGTCGACGAAGGGCACGCCGAGCCGCTCGGCGACGGCCGGGCCGATGTGGCTGCCGGCCGTGCCGTAGGCCGCGGAGATCGTGACGACCCGCATACCTCCAGGTTAGAACAGGGCACTCGCCAATGCTCTACGCGCTTTTGCCAAAGATGGGTCGTCTGACGGCAACGCGTCGAAAAGTCCGAGCAAGTGCTTTCTGGCCCGGTCCCGGTCGTCGCCCGACGTGCGCTTGACCACGGCCACGACGCGCTCGAACGCCTCGTCGACCGCGCCGGAGAGCATCTCCAGGTCGGCCGCCAGGAGCTGCGCGTCGACGTCGGACGGGTCCTGGAGGCGCCGCTGCACGTCGGCCGGGTCGGCCGCGGAGGTGCGCTTGATCAGGCCGACGCCCGCCAGGCCCATCTTGGCGTCCTCGTCGCCGGGGACGCGGGCCAGCAGGCGCTGGTAGGCCGCCTCGGCCGCGTCGAGGTCGCCGGCGTCGATGGCCTGCTCGGCCGCCACCAGGTCGGGGTCGGCGGGCGGCCCGGCGGGCGCCTCCGGCCCCTCCTCGGCCGCCGGCGGCCGGGCGTCGGGGTTGGCCTGATAGAACTGCTCGACCGCGCCCATCAGCTCATCGAGCCAGCGGCGCACCTCCTGCTCGGGCAGCACCTGCTGGAAGCCGGTGACGGCCTGCCCCTGGAAGATGGCCAGCACGGTCGGCACGGCCTGCACCCGCAGCGCCTGCGCGATCTGGGGGCTGGCGTCGACGTTGACCTTGGCCAGCACGGCCCGGCCGCCCAGGTCGCCGATCACCTTCTCGAGCACGGGGCTGAGCTGGGCGCTGCCGGGCGCCCGCGGCGACCACAGGTCGAGCACCACCGGCACGGTCATCGACCGGTCGATGACGTCCGTCGTGAACGTCTCCTCGGTCACGTCGACGACCGAGGCCGAGGTGGCCCCCTGGGGACCGGCGGCCTCCCGCCGGGCCTGGGCCTCCAGTGCCTGTTTGCGCGCGCCCAGGTCCACAGCTCCGTAGAGCGACCCGGGCCTAGAGAAGTCCGCCATGCTCCTCATCTTGCCGCATGGACGGGCCCGCGAAGTCACCCGCCGCCACCCTCAGCGTGCGGAGCTGGTCGAAGATCTGGCGGAGTTCGTCCTCGGCGTACATCGTGAGGCCGAACTCGGCGGCCATCAGGTCGTCGGTGGCCCGGCGCACGACCTCCCTGCCCTTGGCGGTGATCTCGGCGAGCACGCCGCGGCCGTCGCGGGGGTTGGGCAGGCGGCAGACGAACCCGGACTTCTCCAGCCTGTCCACCGTGTTCGTGACGCTGGTGGGGTGGACCATGAGCCGTTCGCCGATCTTCCACAGCGGCAGCGAGCCGGTGTGGCTGAAGGTCAGCAGGACCAGGGCCTCGTAGCGGGCGAAGGTGAGGTCGTGGGGTTTCAGCAGGGAGTCGAGCTGCGACAGCAGGATCTGCTGTGCTCTCATGATCGAGGTGACCGCGGCCATCGCGGAGGAAGGCCCGAAGCGGGCACGCCAGCTCTCCGCGGCGCGGTCGATGGGATCGAACGGCAGATTGAGCGGCTTCGGCTGGGACACAGCGCTACGGTAGCGTGCCTCTCGTCCCGGTTTCGTCGGGCTACCTGGAGCGACAGGCTTCACCGCTTGACCAAGAATCCGACCGTCAATCATCACGCTCCGTTATGGTTCTCTCACGTAAGGTGACGCGGAAGCCAAGTCCATCTGCCGTGGGGACGGGTCTGGGCTGGCATTCTTCCGCTTTGCCGAGGGCACGGGGGGTGCTTGGTGAACATCAACGGGATACAGGGTGCGTGAGCACTCGGGCGTTACACGCGAGGAGCTGAAGCACAGCGCGGCCGTGACAGTGGCGGTCCTGCTCGCTCTCGGCCTGGTCGCGGCGTGGAACGTCCTGATACCCGGCGTCGACGCGTGGGAGAACATCCTGGCCGCTGTCATCGGCTCGCTGCGGATGACCGGGCCGGTGGCGGCCGCCTTCGCCGCCTGGGTGGCGTTGCGCAAGCGGCGCGCCCTGCGCGGGCGGTCGCTCACGACCTGGCGGGCGCTCAAGGCGCCGCTGGCGATCGTGGTGGTGGTGCTGGGCTCGTTCGGCGCGACGGTGCTGGTGCTGGCGGTCAAGACCGTGCTCACCGACCAGGCGGGGCGGCTCAGCCTGTCCGGCCTGGGCATGGGCATGGCGGGCCTGGCGCTCTACGCGGTGATCGGGTGGGTGGCCGGCTGGGTCGTGCCCAAGGCGCTCACGCCGCCGATCGCGGGACTGGCCTGCTACGTCGCCTTCTCCTGGCTGGCCGACGACCGGGGGCTGGCCGACCGGCTGGTGCCGGGCACGGGCGAGCCGTACGACCTGTTCCAGGGGCTGGGCGGCGCGCCGTTCTTCGACCAGACGATCTGGCTGCTCGGCATCACCTGCGCGTTGCTGCTCGGCTGGGCGGCGCTGGTGACCAGGCAGGCCCTGGTGCTGGCGTGCGCGCTGCTGGCCGTGCTGGCGGCGGGCATGGGCGTGTCGCGGATGCTGGCCCACCCCAAGCCGGCCGCGGCCGAGGACATCGCCTACGCCTGCCAGGAGTGGCCGATCACGGTCTGCCTGCACCCTGGGATGCGGGCCGGGCAGACCGAGCTGGGCGCGGTGTTCACGCAGATCGCCTCGCGCCTGGCCGGCACGCCGGCCGCGTTCACGCGGGTGGAGCAGCGGCCGCTGGACGAGCCGCTGAAGCCCTCCAACGGCCTGGCGCCGATCCACGTGCCCGACCTGTCGGCGGGGTTCGCCGAGGAGGCGGCCTACGAGTACATCGACGCGCTGGCCGCCCGCTGCCCCGGCACGCCGGCCGACGGCTACCGGGAGATCGTGATGGCCTGGCTGCGCGGCGAGCCGCTGCCCGGCGGGCCGCTGCCCGAGCACCAGTACGCCGCGTCCTGGTTCTCCGGCCTCGACGAGCACCAGCGCAGGGAGTGGCTGCGCATGTTCTACAGCGACTTCCAGGCGTGCCGCCTGTCCAGCACGCACTTCGGCGGCGGTCCGGCCCCCACCGCCGTCATCACGCCCCCCACCGGCGCCACGCCCGAGAGCAGCCACGTCTACCCGGTCTATCCCGACCCCGGCACCCCGCGCACCACCGGCTGAGGACGAAGATGTCACCCTACGGGTGGCACTGATGATCGACGAGCGGGTAGTCATGCCCCATGACGACTTCCCAGACGACGCCGCCGGACCTGGCTCCCCGGCGGCGGCGCAGGTGGCGATATGCGGCGGGGTTCCTCGTCCTGGCGGTCCTGCTCGTGGTGGGCGGCCGGCTGGCCTGGACCTGGCTCAACCCGTTCGGGGAGCAGACCGTCGACCGCAGCCAGCCGGTGCTGCTGCAGTCCATCAAGGACCTCAGCCGGTTCGAGGCGGCCACGGGCACCTTCCAGGTCGTCGTCGACCTGGAGAAGGACGCCAACTTCCTGCCCGACGCGGTCAAGGGCACCCGCACGCTGTTCGTGGGCGCGGGCGGCGTCGACGCCTACGTCGACTTCTCGGCCATGGGGGCGGGCGCGGTGACCGTGAACAAGGAGCGCACCGAGGCCACCGTCCGGCTCCCGCGCGCCCAGTTGGAGAAGCCCAACCTGGACAACAGCCGCTCGTACGTGTTCGCCCAGCAGCGCGGCCTGCTCGACCGCGTCCAGGACTTCCTGTCGGGCTCCCCGGGCGACCAGCGCGAGCTCTACCTGCTGGCGGAGAAGAAGATCACCGAGGCGGCCGTGGCCAGCGACCTGCGGGCGCGGGCCGACGCCAACACCAAGTCGATGCTCACCGGCATGCTCAAGTCGCTCGGGTTCGCCAAGGTGACCGTGAAGTTCACCGACGAGCCCTGACGGGCCTCCTTACCCTGCCCACGGACCGCTCCACCTCGGGTGGCGCGGTCCGTCCGCGTTCCCGCCTAGGTATGCCGAGGCGTCCTTAGTCCCTGGGCGCGCCTGCCTAAGTACCTCCCTACCTGCCCGGACCCCGGCAGATAGGACATCCGCCCGATGTGGCGGGAGGGGCCTTAGGAGGAGTCTTAAGAGTGCAGGGAACAAGGAACACGAACAGCAGGAGCATCGGATGAACGCCGAACTCGAGTACTCCGTCATGCAGCACCACGCCGCCGAACTCCGTCAGGCCGCCGCCGAGCAGCGGCGCGTACGGGAAGCGCTGAAGGGACAGCGTTCCGAGCGTCGCCACCGCTCGGTCTTCGCCAAGTTCCTGGCTTCATGACCGCCCACAAGCAGCCCGGCCGCAGCCTCCCTCGCGGCCGGGCTGAGATGCCCCCTTAGGGGGGCGCGTCCGGCGCCGGATTCCTGGCCGGCCCGAGCGCAGCGTCAGCGACACCCCGGTCCCGTTCCTGGTGGGACCGGGGTGTCGCGCGTTCGCGCCGTACGTCGCGGGGGCTCGTACGGCGCGAGGACACTGACGGAAGATGTCAGGGATCGCCGCATACCGTCCCGGGCATGGACAACAGCTTCGACTTCTTCGTCGGCACCTGGACCTCACGGCAGCGGCGGCTGCGCAAGGCGCTCGCCGGCAGCGAAGAATGGTACGAGTTCACCGGCCACACCAGGTGCTGGAGCGTCCTGGACGGTGCGGGCAACATCGACGAGGTCACCTTCCCCAGCGAGGGTTCCGCCGGGGTGACCCTCCGCCTGCATGACAAGGCGGCCGACACGTGGGCGCTCTATTGGGCCGGCAGCGCCACCGGCATGTCCCTGCCGCCCGTCGTGGGCCGCTTCGACGACACCGGTGTCGGCCTGTTCACCTGCGACGACGTGTACGACGGCAGGCCGATCAAGGTCGCCTACGTCTGGTCGGACATCACCGCCGAGTCGTGCCGCTGGGAGCAGCGCTTCTCCCCCGACGGCGGGACGACCTGGGAGACGAACTGGACGGCCGACTTCACCCGCGTCTCCTGAATCCTTTTCGGGGGTCGGTGCCTCTCATGTCCGTACAACGGAACGAGACAATGGGAGACCATCATGGTGATTGCCATCGCGGCCGGGGCTGCGGCCGTACTGATCTGCACGTGCGTGGTCGTACTGCGGCGAAGGAGCAAGGAACGTGGCTGACCCGCAGCGCCTGGCCGGGCCCGCCGGGCCCGGCCGGGCGGCCCCGGAGCCGCCCGGCGACGGGCGCGCGTGGTCGGACGAGCAGCTGATCAACGCGGCCCGGGCCGGCGACGCCGACTCGATCGCCGCGCTGGTGTCGGGCGCCCACCCGCACGTGCGGCGCTTCGCCCACACGCTGTGCGCCACGCCGGAGGACGCCGAGGACGCCGCCCAGGAGGCGCTGATCGTCCTGTACCGCAAGATCGGCACCCTGCGCGCGTCCGGAGCGCTGGCCTCGTGGATGTTCCGGATCATCCGCAACGAATGCATCAGGCGGGCCCGCCTGATACTGCGTCCTGTACCGCCCGCGCCCTCCTCGGCCGCCGCGCAGTCGGCCGAGGAGGAGATGTTCGAACGGCTGGAGGCCGCGCGGGTGGCCGAGGCCATCGCGGCACTTCCCGCCGACCAGCGGCGGGTGCTCATCATGCGGGACGTCCAGGGGCTCAGCGGCCGCATGGTCGCCGACGCCCTCGGGCTGAGCGTCCCCGCGATGAAGTCCCGCCTGCACCGCGCCCGTGCGACCGTGCACGGCCTGCTGTCCCAAGGAGCCCTCCATGACTGAGCCCACCCCGGGGACGTCACTGCCCCGTCACCTGGCCCGCGGCGCGCTGGGCTTCGGCGCGCTGATCGCCGCGGTCGCGCTGATCCCGTGGACCGGGCCGGTCAGCCTGGTGCTCGCCGTCCCCGGCGCGATCGCCCTGCGCGGGTGCCCGGCGTGCTGGGTGATGGCGCTGGTGCAACTCGTCTCGATGGGACGCATGCAGCGTCAGTGCACCGACGGCGTGTGCGAGCTGGTCCCGGCGGGCGGGCGGCACACGGGCAAGGGCGCGGCTCATTGACCGCGCCCTGACCGGCGACCGCGCACAGGGGGCAGGGGAACAGGCCCACCCGACGACAGCGACCGGGTGGGCCCGGACGGGTCAGGGCACGCGGATGATCAGCGCGTCGCCCTGCCCGCCCCCGCCGCACAGCCCGGCCGCCCCCAGGCCGCCGCCCCGCCGCTTCAGCTCGTACGCCAGCGTCAGCACGATCCGCGCCCCCGAGGCCCCGATCGGGTGCCCCAGCGCGATGCCGCCGCCGTTGACGTTCACCTTGTCCAGCGGCACGCCGAGCTCCTTGGCCGACTGCAGGACCACGCTGGCGAAGGCCTCGTTGATCTCGATCAGGTCGAGATCGTCCGTGCTCAGCCCCTGCTTGGACAGCGCGTGCTTGATGGCGTTGGCCGGCTGCGACTGCAGGGACGCGTCGGGCCCGGCCACGTTGCCGTGCCGGCCGATCTCCGCCAGCCACGGCAGCCCGAGCTCCTCCGCCTTGGCCTTCGACATGACCACCACGGCGCACGCGCCGTCGGAGATCTGCGAGGCCGAACCGGCGGTGATGGTGCCGTCGGCGGCGAAGGCCGGGCGCAGCTTGGCCAGCGTCTCCGCGGTGGTGTCACCGCGGATGCCCTCGTCCTCCCGGACGATCACCGGCTCGCCGCGGCGCTGCGGGATCTCGACCGGGACGATCTCCTCCTCGAAGACGCCGTTCTTGGTGGCGGCGGCGGCGAGCTGGTGGGAGCGGGCCGACAGGGCGTCCTGCTCGTCGCGGGCGATGCCGAGCCGGGCGTTGTGCCGCTCGGTCGACTCGCCCATCGCGCACTGGTCGAAGGCGCAGAACAGGCCGTCGTGGGCCATGGAGTCGACGACGTCGGAGCCGCCGTACTTGACGCCCTTGCGCAGCCCCGGCAGCAGGTGGGGAGCGTTGGTCATGGACTCCATGCCGCCCGCGACCACGATGTCGAACTCGCCGGCGCGGATGAGCTGGTCGGCCAGGGCGATGGCGTCGAGGCCCGACAGGCAGACCTTGTTGACGGTCAGCGAGGGCACGGTCATCGGGATGCCGGCCTTGACCGCGGCCTGGCGGGAGGGGATCTGGCCCGCGCCCGCCTGGAGCACCTGGCCCATGATCACGTACTCGACGGCCTCGGGGGCCACTCCGGCACGTTCCAGGGCGGCCTTGATGGCGATGCCACCCAGCTCTACGCCGGACAGCCCGGACAGGGCGCCGAGCAACTTGCCGATGGGGGTACGAGCTCCGGCGACGATGACGGAACTGGACATTGGCGGCGGCCTCCTGTGCTCACGAGGGGTTCTTTGACACCATACCCACGAGTAGGAGCTCGCCCGCTATGGAGGTAGGCCACACAATGTTCATGCGCATCGACCACATCGGGATCGCCTGCCACGACCTGGAGGCGAAGATCGCCTTCTTCTCGGAGACGTTCGAGCTGACCGTCGTGGCCCGCGAGGTCAACGAGGCGCAGGGCGTCAAGGAGGCGATGCTGCACATCGCCGACGGCGAAGGCGGGGGCTCCTACATCCAGCTGCTGGAACCGCTCTCCGACGACTCGCCCGTAGGAAAATTCCTCGCCAAACGGGGCGAAGGTGTCCACCATGTGGCATTTGGGGTTTCCGACGTCGCCGAGGCCATGACTAAGATCAACGAGAAGGGCGTGAGGGTGCTGGACGAACGTCCGCGTCACGGTTCGATGGGGTCGCAGATCGCGTTCCTGCACCCCAAAGATGTGGGAGGAATGCTCACCGAGTTGGTCCAAGCGGCCTCGCGCTAGCAAACGGAAATATCGTTCATAAGTAACTAGTCACGCAGAAAGCTGGACGGGGCCCGAAGGTGGCACCAGCGGAGTACGCTGGCTTCCCACCGGACAGGGAGCCTGCCGCGAGGCACAGGCTCCTGGCTCGGCTGCCCCGAACCCCCCGTCCGGCCCGTGTAGCCGTCTCGACAACCCAGGATCGAGCCTCCATGCAGTCCGACATCGACGCCCAGCTCAACAACTTCTTCGAGGACGCCCCGGCACGCGAGTTCGACGTCGTGCTCAGGGGCTACGACCGGCACCAGGTACACGACCACCTCAAGCAGCTCGACCTGGAGCTACGCCAGGCCCGGGAGCAGGTCACCAACCTGCAGCGCGATCTGTCCGACTCCCAGCGTCAGCTGCAGGAGCAGGAGCGTCCGACGTACTCCGGTCTCGGCGCCCGCATCGAGCAGTTGCTGCGCCTGGCCGAGGAGCAGGCCACCGAGCTCGTGCAGGCCGCCCGGACCGAGGCCAACGAGATCAAGGCCGCCGCCAAGGTCGAGGCCGCCGACCTGAGGGCCGCCGCCGAGGCCGAGGCCGCCGAGAAGCGGGCCCAGGCCACGCGGGAGAGCGACGACATGCGCTCCACCGCCGAGCGGGACGCCGAGGAGATCCGCTCCACCGCCCGCCGCGAGGCCGACGAGCTGACCAACACCACCGAGCGCGAGGCCGCCAAGCTGCGGGCCACCGCCGACCACGAGGTGGCCGAGAAGCGGGCCGACGCCGAGCGTGAGATCGCCAAGCTCCGCACCACCACCGAGCGCGAGGTGGCGCAGCTGCGCGCCTCGACCAAGCGCGAGCGCGACGAGGTGCTGACCACCGCCAAGCGGCAGGCCGACGAGATGCGCGCACAGGCTCAGCGAGTGCTGGAGGAGTCGGAGGCCAAGCGGGCCCAGGACGAGGCGGAGTTCGAGATCCAGCTCGCCTCCCGCCGGGAGGAGGCCGAGCGCCAGGAGGCCGAGCGCCACGCCACCGCCCAGGCCAACACGCAGAAGATGGTCGCCGAGGCCGAGCAGCGGGCCGCCACGGCCGAGTCGCGCGCCACGAAGGCCACCCAGCAGGCCGAGCAGACCCGCCGCGAGGCCGACCTGCACGCCAAGCAGCTCGTCGCGAACGCGCGCAAGAGCTCCGAGACGGTCATGGCGGAGGCCAAGTCCAGCGCCGAGACGATCGTCACCGAGGCGAAGAACGACGCCGAGCGCACCCGCACCACGATGCAGCGCCAGGTCGACGAGCTGACCAGGCAGCGCGACAGCATCACCAGCCACCTGGCCCAGCTGCGCCAGCTGCTCGGCGGCGCCGCCCTGCCGGGCCTGGAGCCGGAGCCCGCGGTCGCCGCGGCCCCGGCCAAGCCGGCCATCGCCGCACCGGCCGCCGAGCCGGTCGCGCCGCCCACGACGCCCGCTCCCAAGGTCGAGGCCAAGAGCGAGGACGACGCGGAGTGGTGGCAGGAGTGACGGCGGGCTAGACGGGAGACCGCACACGGGGGCAGCGAACGGCTGGGAAGAGAGTCTGGTGACCTTGGGTCGCTAGGCTCTCTTTCTGTTTCACCGACACCTCCCGTCCCCCCTAGGAGCCCGCCGTGTCCGCAGAAACCGAGCCCAGGACCGCCGAGGAGGCCGAGGCGCCGCAGGAGTCCGGGCCCGCCGAGGAGGCGGCGCCGTACGGGCTGCCGGGCAAGCCGTTCGCCCGCGGGCCGTTCCTGTTCGGGCTGGTGGGCGGGCTGGGCGTGCTGACCGCCATCGCGCTCGCCCAGATGATCGAGAAGTCGCTCAGCACGATCATCCTCATCGTCGTGGCGATGTTCCTGGCCGTGGGCCTCAACCCGGCGGTCGAGGCGTTGCAGCGGCGCGGCCTGGGCAGGCGGCCGGCGATCTCGATCGTGTTCACCGGGGTGGTCGTGGCGTTCGCGCTGTTCGGCCTGGCCGTGGTGCCGCCGGTCAGCCAGCAGTTGTCGGAGTTCATCGCGGCCGTGCCCGGCTACATCACCGACCTGAGCAACCATCCGACGGTCCGCCAGATCGAGGCCGAGTACCACGTGCTGGCGCAGGTGCGCCAGTTCGTGACCAGCACGCTCGGGCCCGCGCTGGCCAGCGGCATCATGGGCGCGGGCCTGGTGGTGCTCAACGGCGTGTTCACCACGGTGACGCTGCTGGTGCTCATGCTGTACTTCCTCGGCTCGCTGCACACGATCAAGGAGTACCTGCTCAAGCTCGTCCCGGCCTCGCGCCGGCCGCGCACGTCGGCCATCACCGAGCAGATCCTCACCGGCATCGGCGGCTACGTCGCGGGCAACGTGCTCATCTCGGTCATCGCGGGCGTGCTGACCTGGATCTTCCTGTCGATCGCCGGGGTGCAGTACGCGCTCGCGCTCGCCCTCGTCGTGGCCCTGACCGACCTGATCCCGCTGGTGGGCGCCACGATCGGGGCGGTGCTCGTCACCGGGGTCGCGCTGCTGCAGTCGTTGCCGGCCGGCATCGCCTGCGCCATCTTCTTCGTGGTCTACCAGCAGGTCGAGAACTACTTCATCTACCCCAGGGTGATGAAGCGCTCGGTGGACGTGACGCCCGCCGTGACGGTGATCGCCGCGCTGTTCGGCGGCGCCCTGCTCGGCATCGTGGGTGCGTTGCTGGCGATCCCGGTGGCCGCCGCCATCGCGCTGATCATCCGGGAGATCGTGCTGCCCCGCCAAGCTCGGTCCTGAGGAACTCGGCCACCGTCGCGTTGAACGCCTCCGGCTGCTCCACCGCGCTCAGGTGACCGGCCTTGGGGATGACCTCCAGCCTGCCCTCGGGCGCGGCCCGCGCCATGGCCTCGGCGTCGGCGGGAGGTGACAGCTCGTCCTCCTCCCCCACGACGATCAGCAGGGGCACCTTGAGCCCGCCCAGCGTGCCGAAGGAGTCGGGACGCGCGGCCATGGCCCGTTGCGCCCAGGCCACCGCCCCCGGCGGGGCCGACTGCACCAGGCCCTTGACCCGGCCGAAGACCATGGCCCTGCGTTCCTTGGTCGTGGGCCCGATGAGCGCCGGCAGCACCTCGCTGACCAGCACCTCGCTCCCCCTCCTCCAGCACGGCGCGCGCGATGCGTTCCCTGTTGTCCCTGGCGGCGGGCTGGTCGGGGGCGGCCTTGGTGTCGGCCAGGACCACGCCCAGCACCCGGTCGGGATGCCGGCGGCAGAACGCCATGGTCACGTAGCCGCCCATCGACAACCCGCCGACCACCGCCCGGTCGATGCCCTCGTCGTCGAGCAGCCTGGCGACGTCGTCGGCCATCAGATCGAGGGAGGGCTCGTCGTCGCCCAGCCGGGAGCCGCCGAACCCGCGCAGGTCGGGGGTGATGACCCGGCAGACCGTCGACAGCCCTTCGCGCTGGGCCAGCCACATCGCCGACGACAGCGGGAACGCGTGAAGCAGCACAACCGGGAGTCCGCTCCCGGCCGATCTCGTGTAGAGCTGCACGGACCACACGGTAGCCCGGTTCACGTAGACATTCACTTATTGACCTATGCCGGTATACCGCGATAAGCCCGACCGCTTCCGGACATTGCCCTGCGGTGGTTCCAGCACGCACAATCCTGGCGAGGTGATAGCGATGGCCGGAACCCGTCCCGCCCTCCCCGACGCCACCAACAACGCCTTCCTGCAGGAGGCGTTGAACGAGGTCAACGCCCACCGGGCCAAGCACCACGCGCCCCCGCTCACGATGGACCCGCTGCTGGTCGAGTACGCCAGGTCCAGGGCCGCCTCACGCTCCGAGCACGAGGGCCTGAGCGCCGGGCACGACGGCCTGCGCGCGGGCACCGGCGAGAGCCTCTTCTGGCACGCCGGGGACGCCACCGCCGGGGACGCCGTCGCCGCCTGGCACGACCGGGCGGGCGGCCACGGCCGGCCGGAGGTCACCGGCGACTTCGGCCGGCTCGTCCGGGCGGGCACCACCAGGATGGGCGCCGGCCGCGTGGCGGGCAACGGCAGCCGGTCCTTCGAGACGTACGTCGTCCTCGTGTTCGAGCCGCCGGGCGAGCCCGGGGCCGTCTGAGGCCCCCGGCACACGAGGGCTCAGCCGATCGCGGTGGCCCCGCCGTCGACGAACAGCACCTGCCCGGTCATGTACGCCGACGCCTGCCCCGCCAGGAACACGGCCGGCTGGGCCATCTCCTCCGGCGTGCCCCAGCGCCGCATGGGCACGCCGGCGACCGTGGCCGCGGCGGCGGTCTCGTCCTCCCACAGGTTGCGGTTGAGGTCGGTGGCCGTCCAGCCGGGGCACAGGGCGTTGACCCGGACGCCCGCGGGCGCCCACTCGGCCGCCAGCGTCTTGGTCAGGGCCACCAGCCCGGCCTTGGCGGCGGCGTACGGGGCGAGCAGCGGTGCGCCGCGCGCCGCCACCGAGGCCACGTTGATCACCGAACCGGAGCCGCGGCCCAGCAGGTGGGGCGCGACGGCATGGCAGACGGCCATGGCGGAGTCGAGGTTGAGCCGCATCAGCTTGTCCCAGCCGGACAGGCGCAGGTCCTTGAACTCGACCAGGAAGTTCGAGCCGCCGGCGTTGTTCACGACGACGTCGAGGTGCCCGAGCCCGTCGATGGAGGCGGCGACGGCCGCTGCGGCGGCCGCGCGGTCGGTGAGGTCGGCCGGGATCACGACGACCCGCCTGCCGAGCGCCTGGACCTCCTTGGCCACCTCGGCGAGGGTCTCGGCCGACCTGCTGACCAGGGCGACGTCGGCGCCCGCCGCGGCGTAGGCGAGCGCGATGGCCCGCCCGATGCCCTTCGACGCCCCGGTGACCAGAGCCGTCCTGCCGGACAGGTCGAACGCGCCCACAGTGCCTCCTCGCTCGGAACCGAACAAGATTCTACAAATCTTGCCCGGCCCGCGCCATGCCCGTACCGCCCCAAATCACGACAGGACGGGCGCCGCGGGTGCGGCCGGCAGTCTCGCCCCGCGGGGCAGCAGCGACTCGCACGCCCTGACCGCCGCCCCGTACCTCTCCGACAGCGCGTCCACCCGCTCGCCGTCGATGCTGAGGTTGATCAGCCCGTCCTCGGAGACGGTGACCCCGGGAAAGTCCGGCAGCCCGTGCGCGCGCACGCAGGCGGTGAACGCCTTCCCGCCGTCGCCCGGCCCGGTCTCCCCGTACGACGCCGCCGCCCCGCCCGCCACGGCGGCGAAGACCAGGGCGGCCAGGACCACCCGCCTGATGGTCGAACCCTTCATGATGACTCCTCCGTTTCGTCCGACGCTCACAGCGAACCCCACCCTCGGTTACCGCCCGGGAACGACGGCGGTTACCCCGCTGTAACCCCGCTCTGGGCATGCTGGGCGGACCATGAGGGTGCTGATCGTCGAAGACCACGAGGAGCTCGCCCACACCGTGGCCGCCGGCCTGCGCCGCGAGGGCATGGCCGTCGACGTGGCGCTGGACGGGCACGCCGGGCTGGAACGCACGTCCGTCAACGACTACGACGTGGTCGTGCTCGACCGCGACCTGCCCGGCCTGCACGGCGACGACGTGTGCCGGAGCCTGGCCGCCGGCGGCCATCCGGCACGCGTGCTGATGCTCACCGCCGCCGGGACCATCGACGACCGGGTGAGCGGGCTGGGCATCGGGGCCGACGACTATTTGCCCAAGCCGTTCGCGTTCGCCGAGCTGGTGGCCAGGATCCGGGCGCTGGCCAGGCGGGCGCGTCCGGCGCTGCCCGCGGTGCTGGTCCACGGCGGGCTGCGGCTCGACCCGGCCACCCGGGTGGCCACCCGCGACGGGCGCCGGCTGGCGCTCAGCCCGAAGGAGTTCGCGGTGCTGGAGCTGCTGCTGTCGGCGGGCGGCGCGGTGGTCTCGGCCGAGCAGCTGCTCGAACGCGGATGGGACGAGTTCGCCGACCCGTTCACCCAGACCGTGAAGGTCACGGTCAGCCGGTTGCGCCGCAAGCTCGGCGACCCGCCGCTGATCGAGACCGTGCCGCAGGCCGGGTACCGGATGGCCGGCCTCGCCCGTCCCGCGGGCCGGGCACCGGACCCGGACGGAGGTGTCCCGGCGTGCGGCGGACCGTACGGCTGCGGCTGACGCTGCTCTACAGCGGCCTGTTCCTGGCCGCCGGCCTGCTGCTGGTCGCCCTGATCTACCTGCTGGTCGCGCACTCGCCGTTCCCGGCCGCGCCGGCCGCGCCCGTCCTGCCCGGAGGGCCCGGCCAGGTCGTGCCCGAGCCGCGGGTGGACGTGGCGTACCTGGCCGAGCAGCAGGCGGCCGGACTGCGCAGGCTGCTGGTCAACTCGGTGATCGCCCTGGTGGTCATGGCGTTCGCGTCGGTGCTGCTGGGCCGGTTGACGGCCGGGCGGGTGCTGCGTCCGCTGCAGGACATGACGGCGACCGTCCGGCGCATCACGGCCGACCGGCTCGACCGGCGGCTGGCCGCCTCCGGCCCGGACGACGAGCTGAAGGAGCTGGCCGACACCTTCGACGACCTCCTCGACCGGCTGGAGGCCGCCTTCACCGCGCAACGGCGGTTCGTGGCCAACGCCTCCCACGAGCTGCGCACCCCGCTGACCCTGCAACGCGCCATGGCCGAGGTCGCGCTGGCCGACCCCGACGCCGGCGCCGCCGAGCTGCGCCACGTCCTCGACCGGCTGCTGGCGGCCGGCCGGCACCAGGAACGGCTCATCGAGGCGCTGCTCGTCCTGGCCAGGAGCCAGCAGGGGCTGGACCACCGGGAGCCGCTGGACCTGGCCGCCGTCGCCGGTCAGGCGCTCGACCGGCGGCCGGACTCACCGCTGCGCGTCGAGGCGGCGCTGCGGCCGGCGCCCGCCTCCGGCGACCGCGCCCTGCTCGAACGCCTGGTCGCGAACCTGCTGGACAACGCGGCGCGGCACAACGTCCCGGACGGCTGGATCTCGGTGACCACGGACGTAAGGGCGGGCCTGGCCACGCTCAGCGTCGCCAACAGCGGCCCGGTGATCCCGCCCGACCGGGTCACGACGCTGCTCCAGCCGTTCCAGCGGCTGGCGGACGGCCGCCGGACGGTCGGCGACGGGCTGGGGCTCGGCCTGTCGATCGTCGCCGCCGTCGTCCAGGCCCATCACGGCACGCTGGAGGTGGTCGCGCGGCCGCAGGGCGGGCTGGAGGTGACCGTCAGATGTCCGTCGGCAGCGGGTACGCCTCCGGATTGACCCGCCGGACGATCTCGTTCAGCACGATCCGGACGTAGGGCTCGCCCACCCACAGGTGCTTGGCGCCGTCGACCCCGATGACCTCGGCCTGCGGCACCCTGGCGAAGCGCCGCCTGGCCTCCTCGGGACGCAGGTAGTCGTCGAACTCGGGCACCAGCGCCACCAGCGGCCGGCCGAACCGGCCCCACGCGTCGAGGTCGTCGTCGGTGGCCCTGTGGAGCGGCGGCGAGAGCAGGATCGCCCCCTCGACCAGGGGGTCGTGGGCCCACTTCAGGGTCAGCTCGGTGCCGAAGGACCAGCCCACCACCCACACCCGCGGCAGGTCGTTGAACTCGGCGTACTCCAGCGCCGCCGCCACGTCGAACCGCTCGCCCTCGCCGCCGTCGAACGCGCCCCCTGAGGTGCCGCGTTCGGAGCTGGTGCCGCGCGTGTTGAAGCGCAGCACGGCGAGGTCGGCGAGCGCGGGCAGCCGGTTGGCGGCCTTCTTGTAGACGTGGCTGTCCATGAACCCGCCGTGGGTGGGCAGCGGGTGCAGGGTCACCAGGGTCGCCACGGGCGGCCGGTCGAGGGGCCGGGCCAGCTCGCCGACCAGGGTCAGGCCGTCGCCCGTCTGCAGCTCGATCGGTTCACGCCTGGCGGGCAGCACGGTGGCCGCGCGAATCTCCACGGGGGTCCTCCTAGTAGCGGCTGCGGCCGGGGCCGCGGTCGAGTCTCTTGCGCCAGCAGGCCGGATGCCAGTGGCGGCGCTCCTCGTCGCCGCCCGGCCAGTCGGGCCAGGCGACCAGGTGCGGCCTGCCGCCCAGGATCTCCTGGTCGCAGCCGGGGCAGCGGTAGGTCTTGGTCGAGGACGCGCCCGTCAGCATGCGCACCTTCCAGTCGCCGTCCGGCCATTCCTCCACCTTGTCGTTGCCGGTGGGAAGGCCGAGAGGGCGGGAGTCGTCCCTCCGGCGGGCGCGGCGGGGGCTCATGAGCGGGGGAACTCGCTCACACCGGCCGTGACGAGCTGGTCGAGCAGGGGGCGGGGGCGAAGGCGGGCTCGCGGTACTCGGCGTAGAGGGCCCTGAGGCCGTCGCGGACCCTGGCCAGGCCGAGGTAGCCCAGCATCTCGAACGGGCCGGCCGGGTAGCCGCAGCCCAGCCGCATGGCGGCGTCGATGTCGGCGATGGACGCGTAGCCGGCGTCGTACATGCGGACGGCGTCGTTGAGGTAGGGGAACAGCAGGGCGTCGGCCACGAACCCGGCCCGGTCCTTGCACGAGACGGGCACCAGACCGGCGACCCGCATCAGGTCGCGCGCCGCCTTGGCGGCCCCGGGCGAGGTGAGCGCGGTGCCGGCCAGCTCGGCCACCTTGTCGCCGACGACGTGCACGCCGACCATCCTGGTGGGGTCGGACAGGCGTACGGCGTGCTCGATCACCGGACGGTCGGTGCAGCGCAGCACGGTGTCGGGCGCGTCGGACGGCCTGAACCCCGAGGCCGACAACCGCTCGCCGAGCCCGTGGACGTCGGGACCGTCGATGCCGAACGTGATGATCGTGGACTTCTCCGGCTCCTTGGGCGGCTCCTGCGGCCCGTAGAAGCCGTGGCCGCTCTTGCGGCCGAGCCGCCCGGCGGTGACCAGCTCGCGCAGCAGCGGCGAGGGCGCGTGCCGGCGGTCGCGCGTCTCCTCGAACAGCACCTCCATCACCTCGTACGCGGTGTCGAGCCCGATCAGGTCGAGCAGCGCGAACGGCCCCATCGGCAGCCCCACGCCCAGCCGCATCGCGTCGTCGATGCCGTCGCGCGTGGCGATGCCCAGCTCCAGCAGGACGGCGGCGTGGTTCAGATAGGGCAGCAGCAGCCGGTTGACCACGAACCCGGCCCGGTCGCCCGCCGGTACGGCGGTCTTGCCCAGCCGCCCGGCCAGCTCGCAGATCTCCGAGACCACCCCCGGCGCGGTCACCACCGTGCCCACCACCTCGACCAGCCGCATCACCGGCGCCGGGTTGAAGAAGTGCATGCCGACCACGCGCTCGGGCCGGCCCGTGGCGGCGGCGACGGCGGTGACCGGCAGCGAGGAGGTGTTGGTGGCCAGCACCGTCCCGGGCTTGCAGACGCGGTCGAGGTCCTGGAACAGCGAGATCTTGAGGTCGAGCACCTCGGGGATCGCCTCGATCACGAGGTCGGCCTCGCGCAGGTCCTCGCGCGAGGTGGTCAGCGTGATGCGCCCCAGGATCTCGGCCCGCTGCCCGGCCGTCAGCTTGCCCCGGTCGGCCGCCCTGGTCGTGGAGCGCTCGACGTGCCCGCGCCCTCTGGCCAGCGCCTCGGCGTCGGCCTCGACACCGATCACCCGAAGCCCGGCACGCGCGAAGACCTCGGCGATCCCGGCGCCCATCGTGCCGAGCCCGACAACTCCCACCGTTTCAAACGCCATGCGACCAGTTTTCCAGAGCCGCTAAGGTTGACCGTCATGCGGCTGGTCATCGCGCGGTGCAGCGTGGATTACATCGGACGGCTCACGGCGCATCTGCCGATGGCGCCGAGGCTCGTCCTCATCAAGGCTGACGGGAGCGTCAGCATTCACGCCGACGACCGCGCCTTCAAACCGCTCAACTGGATGAATCCGCCGTGCAAGCTCAAGGAGGACGGCGAGACCTGGACGGTCACCCACGGCAAGACCGGCGAGAAGCTGGTCCTGACCATGGCGGAGATCATCCACGACTCCAGCCACGAGCTGGGCGTCGACCCCGGCCTGATCAAGGACGGCGTGGAGGCCCACCTCCAGGAGCTGCTGGCCGAGCACATCACGACCCTGGGCGAGGGCTACTCGCTGATCCGCCGCGAGTACATGACGGCCATCGGGCCGGTCGACATCCTGTGCCGCGACGCGCTGGGCGCGACGGTGGCCATCGAGATCAAGCGGCGCGGCGAGATCGACGGCGTCGAGCAGCTCACCCGCTATCTGGAGCTGCTCAACCGCGATCCGCTGCTCGCGCCGGTGCGCGGGGTGTTCGCGGCCCAGGAGATCAAGCCGCAGGCGCGCGTGCTGGCCACCGACCGGGGCATCGACTGCGTCACCCTCGACTACGCCGCCCTGCGCGGCATCGAGCCGGAGAACCCGACCCTCTTCTAGCGCTCCCGGCCTCGTAGCGGGCCGGGACTTCCCATGGCCTGACATTCCAGTATTGACACGTCTCTCATGGACGTTCTAGTTTCGACCTATCGAGATTGGAGTGTTCATGGACGTTCCCGCGTACCTCAGCGGCGACCTGGCGCCCGTCCCCGACGAGATCGAGGCGCACGACCTGGAGGTCACGGGCGCGCTGCCCGCCGAGCTGACCGGGCGCTACTTCCGCAACGGGCCCAATCCCCGGCCGGGCGAGGATCCCGGCCACTGGTTCGCCGGGCACGGCATGCTGCACGGCGTCCGGCTGCGGGACGGGCGGGCCGAGTGGTACCGCAACCGGTGGGTGCGGACCAGCAAGTTCACCGACGACGCGCCGTTCGTCTCCGACACCGGCGTCGATCTCGCCGCCGTGACCGCCAACACGCACGTCGTCCGGCACGCCGGACGCATCCTGGCGCTGGTGGAGAACGGCCTGCCGCACGAGGTGACGCCCGAGCTGGCCACCGTGGGCCCGTGCGACTTCGGCGGACGGCTGACCACCGCGATGACCGCCCACCCCAAGCACGACCCGCTCACCGGCGAGCTGCACTTCTTCGGCTACGGGTACTTCCCGCCGTTCCTCACCTACCACCGGCTCTCGGCCGCCGGCGAGCTGGTGGAGAGCAGGGAGATCGAGGTGCCGGGGCCGACGATGATGCACGACTTCGCCGTCACCGAACATCACCTGCTCTGGCTGGACCTGCCGGTGGTGTTCGACCTGAACCGCCGCGGCATGCCGTACGCCTGGGAGGACGACTACGGCGCCAGGATCGGCGTCACCCCCGGACGGGCGGCCCGACCCGCTGGTTCGACGTCGACCCCTGCTACGTGTTCCACGTCGGCAACGCCTGGGAGGACGAGCGGGGGCGCATCGTCCTCAACGCCGCCCGCTACTCCCCCGGCGCGTGGTCCGCCGTCTGGGAGCAGATCGGCGGCACCGCCGACCCGGCCCGGCACGCGGGCGCCGCCGGCGCGGCCGCCCTGCACCGCTGGACCCTCGACCCGGCCACCGGCACGGCCACGGAGGAGGCGCTGGACGACCGCGGCGTGGAGTTCCCCACGTTCAACGAGGACCTGCTCGGCCGGCCCGGCCGCCACCTCTACACGGTGGGCGCCGACGCCGTCGTCAAGTACGACCTGCGCGACGGCTCCGCCCAGGTCAGGAAGACCGGCGGCGCCACCGGCGAGGCCGTGTTCGTGCCGGCCGAGGGGGCCACGGGCGAGGACGAGGGGTGGCTGCTGTCGATCGTCACCTCCGGGGAGTCGTCCGAGCTGCTGGTGCTGGACGCGAGCGACCTGTCCGGCGTCGCGTCGGTGCGGCTGCCCAGGCGGGTGCCGGCGGGCTTCCACGGCTCGTGGTTCGCGGAGGGCTGACCGGTGGAGATCAGGCAGTCCGGCGACTTCGACGCCGCCGGCGGGGCGCTGGCCAGGGCCTTCCACGACGATCCGGTGGTCGGATGGCTGCTGCCCGGCGGCCGCGGCGCGGCGGGGATGTTCGCCACGATCGCCCGGCACATGCACGCGTTCACCGACACGGCGCTCAGCGGGGGCGGCGCCGTGGCGGGGGTCGCGCTGTGGGACCCGCCGGACCACCGGCCCGACGCGGAGGCGGCCGTGCCCGGCCTGCTGGCGGCCATGGGCGACCGGGTGCGCCAGGGCCTGCTGCTGGAGGAGGAGTTCGCCCGGCACAAGCCCGGCGGCCCCTACTGGTACCTGGCCCAGCTCGGCACCGTGCCCGAGCTCCAGGGCACCGGCGTGGGCGGCGCGCTGCTGCGCGCGGGCCTGGCCAGGTGCGGCGACCTGCCCGTCTACCTGGAGAGCAGCAAGGAGTCGAACGTGCCCTTCTACGAGCGGTTCGGGTTCGCGGTCACCGAGCGGTTCACGCTGCCGGACGGGCCGCCGGTGTGGGGGATGCTGCGCCCACCCCGGAGCTAGTAAGCGACGGCTTACCGGTTTATCGTGACGCCATGACCACGCTGACGTTCGACTCACTGAACCCGGCTACCGGCGAGGTCGTCGGCAGTCACCCCAAGAACGACGCCCAGGCCGTGCACGAGGCCGTGGCCAGGGCCGAGACGGCCGCGGAGTGGTGGGCGGCCCTGCCCGCCGGCGAGCGCAGGCGCCGCCTGCTCGACTACAAGGCGGTCATCACGCGGCGCCTGCGGGAGCTGGCCGCGCTGGTGCACGAGGAGACCGGCAAGCCCGTGGGCGACGCCACGCTGGAGATCGTGCTGGCCGTCACGCACCTCGACTGGGCGGCCCGCAACGCCGCCAAGGTGCTGGGCCGCCGCCGCGTGGCGACCGGCATGCTGGGGCTCAACCTGGCCGCCACCCTGGAATACCTGCCGCTCGGCGTGGTCGGCGTGATCGGTCCGTGGAACTACCCGGTGTTCACCCCCATGGGGTCCATCGCGTACGCGCTGGCCGCCGGCAACGCGGTCGTGTTCAAGCCCAGCGAGCTCACCCCCGGCGTGGGCGTGCGGCTGGCGGAGCTGTTCGCCGAGTCGGTGCCCGAGCAGCCGGTGTTGCAGACGGTGACCGGGCTCGGCGAGACCGGCGCGGCGCTGGCCGCCGACCCCCGGGTGCGGAAGGTGGCCTTCACCGGCTCGACCGCCACCGCCAAGCGGGTCATGGCGGCGTGCGCGGAGAACCTCACGCCCATCGTGGCCGAGTGCGGCGGCAAGGACGCCTTCATCGTGGACGCCGACGCCGACCTGCCCGCCGCGGCCGACGCCTGCCTGTGGGGCGCGATGTCGAACGCGGGCCAGACCTGCGCGGGCGTCGAGCGGGTCTACGTGGTGGACGCGGTGTACGAGCCGTTCATGCGGGAGTTGTCGGAGCGGGCCGCCCAGGTCAAGGCCGGCCAGGACTACGGCCCGATCACCATGCCCGCCCAGATCGACATCATCCGGCGGCACATCGACGACGCCACCAAGTCCGGAAAAGTGGTCACCGGCGGCCCCGGCTCGGTACGGGCGCCGTTCGTCGACCCGGTCATCGTGGCGGACGTGCCCGAGGACTCCCCGGCCGTGCGCGAGGAGACGTTCGGGCCGACGATCACCGTCCGGCGCACCCGCGACGCGCAGGAGGCGCTGGAGCTGGCCAACGCCTCGGCGTACGGGCTGGCCGGCACGATCTTCTCGCGGAACGCGCGCCGGGCGACGCAGCTCGCGCGGGCGATGCGTACCGGGATGACCGCCGTCAACTCGGTCATCTCCTTCGCCGGGGTGCCCGCGCTGCCGTTCGGCGGGATCGGCGACTCGGGGTTCGGCCGCATCCACGGAGCCGACGGTCTACGCGAGTTCACCAGGCCGAAGGCGGTCTCCCGCCAGCGCTTCGCCCTGCCCGGCATGAACCTGACCTCGTTCAGGAGAGGGCCCGACGAGCTTGAGCGACTGATCAGGCTTGTCACGTTCTTGCACGGGCGACGTAAAAGATAATCATCGCGCTCTTTCCCAAATCCGATCATCCGTCCATAATTGTGTGCTCTGGGGGCCACGATCATGTTGGACGGGTGGAATGTGAACCGGTCTTACCGGGGAATGTCGGCTGAGCAAAGGCTGGCGGACAGACGCGAGCGGCTGATGACGGCCGCCTACACGCTATACGCGAAACCAGGTTTCGCGGCGACGACCATCGAAAGATTGTGCTCGGAGGCGCGGATCTCCAACCGCGCCTTCTACGAATGTTTCGGCGGCCGCGAGGAGTTGCTCCAGGCGCTGCACGAGCGGTGCGTGGAGGAAAGCCTCGCGGTTGTGGCCAAAGCGTTACAGGAGGCGCCGGGCACGCTTGACGGAAGAGTCAAGGCGGGGATTCGCGCCTATATCGAGTTCGCCGCCGCCGACTGGCGGCGGGCCCGCATCATGCACCTGGAGGTGCGCAGGTCGGGTGACGTCCTGACAGCCTCGCGTCAGCGGGCGGTGGACTCCTTCGCCCGGCTCGTGGAGGAGGCGTCGGCGGATTTCCCGCAGGCCCGCTCACTGAATCGGCGGCTGGTGGCACTTGGCGTAATTGGCGCCCTGCAAGAGCTGCTGATCGAATGGATACTGGCCGACCAGCAGCCGGACATCGACGATCTGGTCGAGGTGGCGGTGCACATCTTCATCCGCAGCCTCAGTCCGTCGTGACCCACCGATTACCCGCAGTGATGGGGTCACAGAATAATCACTTTCACAGTTCTTTCCGAGTGGCCACGCCCGTGATAGAGGTCCAGCCGAAATCTACATTCCCTCTATATTCGGCTCGTGAAAGGGCGCGGGCGACGGCTGATCGACGCCCGGCCCCCGATATGTGACCTCAGGCCACCGCGGCCGCGGGAACCTCGACGTGCAGGACCCGATTCAGCCGGGTCACCGCCAGGATCCGCATGATCCGCGGGGGCACCCCCGAAGAACGAGGCGGCGTTGCACGCTGATCGCGCGCCGATGCGCTCCGACCAGCACCCCGAGCCCGGTGGCGTCGATCATCTCCAGCTTGGAGAGGTCGAGGATGAGGTCGCCCTCGCCGGCGTCGAGCGCGGCGTGCAGCCGCTCACGCACGCCGGCCGACGTGCCGGCGTCGAGCCGGGCGCCGATCCGCACCGTCTGGCCTCGTGGATTGCGCCGGACGCGCATGCCACCTCCTCAATCACGCACACGGCGTGTGGTCGCCGGGATCGAAACCCCCGCTTCTCCTCCCCTACCCATCTATCGGGAGTGACACGACAGCCGTCAGCAGGAACTGTCCGTCGTCGGTGGGACGGGCCGTCATGCGCCCGCCCACGGCGGCCATCCGCTCACCCATGCCGGTCAGCCCGCTGCCCAGGTCGGCGGCCTGCCTGCGGGCCACGCCGTCGTTGCGCACCGCCAGTTCCGCCTCCTGGTCGGTGAATCGCAGCGTGATGTCGCAGAAGGTCGCGTCGCTGTGCTTCAGCACGTTCGTGACCGCCTCACGCACCGCGTAGGCGAACACCGGCGCGACGCCCTGGGGCAGCTCGCGGTGCGGCAGGCGCACCTCGCAGCGGACGCCGGCCGCTTCGAGCACTCCCTTCACGCTATTCAGCTCAGCGGTCAAGTCAAGTTCGCGGTAGCCGCGCACGGCCTGCCGCAGCTCACGCAGGGCCTTGCGGGTCAGCGTGTTCACCTCCGCCATCTCGTCCCTGGCCGCCTTGCCGTCGGCGTCGGCCAGGCGTACGGCCAGCTCGGTCTTGACGGCGATGGCGGAGAGCTGGTGGCCGACGAGGTCGTGCAGGTCCCTGGCGAAGCGCAGCCGCTCCTCGGCCAGCGCCAGCCGGGTGTGCGCCTCGCGGCCCTCGTGGGCCTGCACGGCCAGCGACCAGATCCAGGCCCACATCCTGTTCGTGCAGGGCAGCGCCACAGCCCACACGACGTCGAGGGCGGCGATGACGAGCAACGAGACGAGGAAGGAGTCACCGCTCAGCGCCAGCAGGCCCGTCCCGCTCAGCACGGACAGCGCGCCGAGCCCGACGCAGGCCGCGCACGTCGCCGCGCCCAGCGCCAACGCCCTGCGCGGGGGCAGCCCGATCACCACCACGGACAGCCAGACCATGGGCACGAACCCCCAGCCCATCGGGTCGGCCCCGCCGAGCAGCGCCGCCAGGAACGCCAGAGCGCCGGTCCACACGACCTCCTTCGTGGGATACCGGCGCTCCATGACCGCGGCGACGACGCGTACGTAGAGCCAGGTGAAGCCGAGCGCCGCGATCGTCGCGAACACGAGGCGCGGCCAGCCGGCCGCCGCCGAGCCGAGGCTGAACACCGTCGACGCGATCAGGAAGATCCACATGATCACGAGCGTCGAGTTCAGCATCCGGCGGGTCAGCCGCCGCGCCCGCGTGATCGCGTCCATCTAGCCCGCGCGCAGCACGTCGCCGAGCTTCAGCCGGGCGCCCGTGCGCAGCACCGCCCGCTCGTAGACCTTGGCGCCGAACGACAACACCGCCAGCACGGCCACGGCCATCGCCGCCATGGACGCCGCCACCTGCCACATCGGCACGTCGGCCGCCGCCATGCGGACCGGCATGATCATCGACGAGAACGGCGGGATGTAGGACATCACCGTGGCCAGCGTGCCCGTGGGATCGTTGGTGGCGTAGAAGGCCACGAAGTACGTGGCCATGATGAGCATGGTCAGCGGCGACATCACGCTGCTCACCTCCTCCTGGCGGGAGACCAGCGAGGCGAACGCGGCCGCGAGCGTGGCGAAGAACGCGTACCCGAGCACGAACCAGACCAGGACGGCGACCACCAGCCCCGGCAGACCCGGCGGGAAGTCGGAGGCGAACCCCGACACCGACGTGGCGATCAGGCCGACGGCGAGGATGGTGAGCAGGTTGATCAGCCCGAGCACGCCCAGACCGACGATCTTGCCGCCGAGCAGCTGCCACGGGCGCACCGCCGCGAGCAGGATCTCCACGATCCTGCTGCCCTTCTCCTCCACCACGCCCATGGCCACCATCATGACCTGGCCCATGAGCAGCATGAACAGGACGAGCACCAGCACCACGGCGATACCGGTCTTGGCCGCCTGGTAGCGGGTGTCCGCGCCCACGGAGACCACCTGCAGCGGCGGGATCGTCACCCCGGCCGCGCCGAGCCGCATCTCCCGGTTGGTGCTCTGCATGAGCACGCCGAGCTTGCTGTCGATCTCGCCGTCGGTGAGCACCTTGTCGCCGTTGACCAGCACCGCGTCCACGTCACCGGCCAGCACGGCCTTCTTGGCCGCGGCCTCGTCGGGGAACGAGCGCCACTCGAACTCGGCGTCCGGCGCGGCGGCCTTCAGCGGGAGCTGCTGGGAGTTGACCGTGCCCAGCGTGTACGAGTCGTTCCCGCCCATGATCTTGGGCGCGAAGGAGACGGCCGCCACCAGCAGCGCGGTCACCAGCAGACCGACGAGGAACGTCTTCGTGCGCACCTGTGTGACGATCTCGCGGCGGGCGACCAGCATCAGTCCGTTCACGCCACGGCCTCCTTGAAGATCTCGGTGAGGGTCGGCTGCTCGACCCCGAAGTGCTCGACGCGGCCGGCCTTCATGGCCCGGCGCAGGATCTCCTGGTCGTCGCCCTCGGTCGTCCGCAGGGTGTGCAGGTCGCCGTGGACGGTCACCGTGCCCGGCAGGCCGTCGGCCCAGCCCGCGGCGGGGTCGCGGACCTCCACGCGCAAGGTGTCGCCCTCGGCGGCACGCAGCTCGGCCACCGTGCCCGTCGCGACCATCCGGCCGCCGGAGACGATGCCCACCGAGTCGCACAGCCGCTCCACCAGGTCGAGCTGGTGGCTGGAGAAGATCACCGGCACGCCGCTCCTGCAGCGTTCCTGGAGCGCCCCGGCCAGGGCGTCCACGGCGAGAGGGTCGAGCCCCGAGAACGGCTCGTCCAGGACCAGCGCCTCGGGGTCGTGCACCAGCGCCACGGCCAGCTGCACGCGCTGCTGGTTGCCCAGCGACAGCGTCTGCACCGCGTCGCCCCTGCGCTCGGTCAGCCCCAGCCGCTCGATGAGCTCGTCGGCGGCCTTCTTCGCCGCCGCGGGGGTGAGCCCGTGCAGCCGGCCGAAGTACTCGATCTGCTCGGCGACCCGCATCTTCTGGTACAGCCCACGCTCCTCGGGCATGTAACCGAACCGCGTGCGGTCGTCGTAGCCCAGCGCCCGGTCCCGCCAGCGCACCGCGCCGGAGTCGGCCTGGAGCACGCCCATGACGATGCGCATCGTCGTCGTCTTGCCCGCACCGTTCGCGCCCACGAAGCCGTACATCTCGCCCGGACGTACCGTGAAGCTGATCCCGTCCAGGGCGACCTTGCCGCCGGGGTTGTCGGGACCGCCCGCGAAGCGCTTGCGTAGCTCGCTGATCTCGAGCATCAGGTCCTCTCTCTCGTCATGGGTAAATTGTGGCTTTGGCGGCGTTAGCGCTGGTAGTCGCGGAAATCATGGACGTGACATGGAAAGCGCGTCCCGTTCGGATGACATTTGTCATTACGCTGGGTTCATGACGCGTGCCGACAAGGACAAGCCCGTCGTCCTCTCCCGCATCTACACCCGTACGGGCGACGACGGCACCACGAACCTGAGCGACATGAGCCGCGCGGCCAAGACCGACACCCGGCTGGCCGCCTACGCCGACGTCGAGGAGGCCAACGCCTGCCTGGGCCTGGCCCTGTCCCACGGCACCCTGTCCGCCGACCTCGTGGCGCTTCTCGTGCGCATCCAGAACGAGCTGTTCGACGTGGGGGCCGACCTGGCCACACCGGTGGTGGCGGAGCCGGAGTTCCCGCCGCTGCGGGTGGAGCAGTCCTACATCGACCGGCTGGAGGAGCAGTGCGACCGGCTCAACGCCGAGCTCCAGCCGCTGCGCAGCTTCATCCTGCCCGGCGGCGACCCAGCCACGGCCGCGCTGCACCTGGCCCGGGTGACCGTACGCAGGGCCGAGCGCACCACGTGGGCGGCGCTCGAGGCCCACGACGACGTCAACCCGCTGACCGCCAAATACCTCAACAGGCTGTCCGACCTGCTCTTCATCGCCTGCCGGGTCGCCCACGGCGGCAACGAGATCCTCTGGAAGCCCGGCGGCACCCGCTAGGCGACGTCGAGGTACGCGCTGGGCGGCGCCGACTCCAGCCAGGCGAGGAAGCCGGTCAGGGCGTCGGCGCTCATCGCCAGCGACAACCCGTGCGTCGTGCCGCCGCAGTCGACGGCGTAGAGGCCGCCGTCGATCTCACGCCGGGCGGAAACGACGAGGCCGCGCCTCGCGATCGCGTGGCGCGGCCTCAGTCGGACGCCCATGAGCGGAATCCAGTGGAGCTCACCGTCGGCGTAGCGGGCCACCCCGCTCTGCCACCCTCGGCTGCCCACTTTCAGCCGACAGGGTACGCTGCCGCGCGAACGGGCGAGCGTCACCCCTCGCAGGACCACGAGGGCGACCAGCAGCAACAACAAAACCGAAACCGTCGCCACCATGGCCGCCCCCCTGAATCCCGTTGTATGTATTAAACCTCTTCGCCCGCCGCGCGCAGCCGGGCCCTGGCCCGCTTCGCCTCGATCGCCGCGTCGGCGTCCTCCTGGTTGGCCTCGATCGAGGCCTGAGCCCGGTCGAGAGCGTCTCGGGCGGCCGCGACGTCGACCTCGGAACCGAGCTCGGCGACCTCGGCGAGCACCGACACCTCATCATCGGCCACGGAGATGAACCCTCCGTGAACGGCCGCGACGAGCTCGGGCTCACCTTCCCGCTTGACGCGCAGCACGCCGCCCTCGACGAGGACGCCGAGCACGGGTGCGTGTTGCGGCATGATACCGATCTCGCCGTCAACGGTCTTGGCGATCACCATGTCGGCCTCGCCCGACCAGATCTCACGCTCGGGTGAGACAACCCCTACGCGTAGCTTCGCCACTTCAGCAGGTTCCTTTCCGATCAGGTAGCGGCACGGGCTCTCCCACCCGTGCCACTACCGTAGGGCGATCAGCGACGCTCGAGTTCCTTGGCCTTGGCCACGGCCTGGTCGATGCCGCCGACCATGAAGAACGCCTGCTCGGGCAGGTGGTCGTACTCGCCGGCGCACAGGCCCTTGAAGGAGGCGATCGTCTCGTCCAGCGGGACGTTCTCGCCCGGCTGGCCGGTGAACGCCTCGGCGGCGTACATCGGGTGCGACAGGAACCGCTCGATCCGGCGGGCCCGCTGCACGGTGACCTTGTCCTCTTCGGACAGCTCGTCGATACCGAGGATCGCGATGATGTCCTGGAGCTCGCGGTACTTCTGCAGGATCCGCTTGGTCTCCTGGGCCACCCGGTAGTGCTCCTCGCCCACGACCTGCGGGTCGAGGATCCGGGAGGTGGAGTCGAGCGGGTCCACCGCGGGGTAGATGCCCTTCTCCGAGATCGGCCGGGACAACACGGTCTGCGCGTCGAGGTGCGCGAACGCGTTGTGCGGGGCCGGGTCGGTGATGTCGTCGGCGGGCACGTAGATCGCCTGCATGGAGGTGATCGAGTGACCGCGCGTCGAGGTGATGCGCTCCTGGAGCACACCCATCTCGTCGGCCAGCGTCGGCTGGTAACCCACCGCGGACGGCATGCGGCCGAGGAGGGTGGAGACCTCCGAGCCCGCCTGCGTGAAGCGGAAGATGTTGTCGATGAACAGCAGCACGTCCTGCTTCTGCACGTCGCGGAAGTACTCCGCCATCGTCAGCGCGGACAGGGCCACCCGCAGACGGGTGCCCGGCGGCTCGTCCATCTGGCCGAAGACGAGAGCGGTGTCCTTGAGGACGTCCGCCTCATCCATCTCCAGCCAGAGGTCGTTGCCCTCACGGGTGCGCTCGCCGACGCCGGCGAACACCGAGGTGCCACCGAAGTTGCGGGCGACACGGCGGATCATCTCCTGGATGAGAACCGTCTTGCCCACACCGGCGCCACCGAACAGGCCGATCTTGCCACCCTGCACGTACGGGGTGAGCAGGTCGATGACCTTGATACCCGTGACCAGCATCTCGGTACGGGACTCGAGCTGGTCGAAGGGCGGGGACGGCCGGTGGATGCCCCACTTCTCGGTGATCTGGAGCGAAGCGGTCGGCACGTCGAGCGACTCGCCGAGCGTGTTCCACACGTGGCCCTTGACGATGTCGCCGACGGGCACCGAGATCGGGTGGCCCGAGTCGGTGACGGCCGTACCGCGGACCAGGCCGTCGGTGGGCTGCATGGAGATGGCGCGGACCAGGTTGTCACCCAGGTGCTGGGCGACCTCCATGGTCAGGGTCTTGGTCTCGCCGCCGAGGGTCACCTCGACGTTGAGCGCGTTGTAGATGTCGGGCATCGCCTCGACGGGGAACTCCACGTCGACGACGGGCCCCTTGACGCTGGCCACACGACCGGCACCGGCCGACGTGGGCTCAACAGTCTCAACAGCCTCTGCAGTCATTTCACTCTTTCCCCGCTGCGGCGTCAGCCAGCGCGTTGGCGCCACCGACGATCTCGCTGATTTCCTGGGTGATCTCGGCCTGGCGAGCCTGGTTCATCTGCATGGTGAACACGCGGATCAGCTCGTTGGCGTTGTCCGTGGCGGACTTCATGGCGCGGCGGCGCGCGGCCTCCTCCGAAGCAGCCGACTGCAGCAGCGCCGTGAAGATGCGGGACTCCACATAGCGCGGCAGCAGCGATTCGAGCACGTCGCCCGCGGTGGGCTCGAACTCGAAGTACGGCGGGATCGTCTCGCCGGCCGTCGCCTCGGTCTCCTCGACCTCCAGCGGCAGCACGCGCTTGACCACGACGTTCTGGGTCAGCATCGAGACGAACTCGGTCGAGACGATGTGGATCTCGTCGATCCCCGCCTCTTCCTTGAAGGAGTCGATCAGCGTCTGCGCGATCTCCTTGGCGTCGGCGTAGGCCGGCTTCCTGGAGAAGCCGACCCACTGGCCGCCCATCGTACGGTTGCGGAAGGTGTGCCAGGTGACACCCTTCCGGCCGGTGACGAACGGCACCACCGTCAGGCCACGGCTCTCCAGCAGCCCGCGCAGGGCCTCGGCCTCGCGCAGGACGTTGGCGTTGAAGCCGCCACAGAACCCGCTGTCGCTGGTGACGATGAGGACGCCCGCCTTGGCGGGGTTCTCCTTCGCCACGGTCAGCGGATGATCGACGCTGGCCGCGTTGCTGACGACGCCCGTGACGGCGCGAGTGATCTCACGCTCGTACGGCAGCGCCGCCTGCATCCGCATCTGCGCCTTCACGATCCGCGAGGAGGCGATGAGCTCCTGGGCGCGCGTGATCTTGGCGGTCGACTTGACCGACCTGATCCGCCGCCGCAGCAGCCTTAGCTGGGCACCCATGAGCTACTTCTCCGTCGCCGGACGGACGACCTTCTTGATCTTCTCCTGGCCGACCTCGTCGGCCTCGAGCGGCGCCACCGGCTCGTCCTTGACCAGGAGCTCACCCGAGGAGGTGGTGAAGCCCTTCTTGAACTCCGTGACGGCGTCCTTGAGGCTGGTCACCGCGTCGTCGGTCAGCTCGTTGGTCTCGCGGATGCTGTCGAAGATGCCCTTGTGGCTGCTCTGCAGGTAGTCGAGGAACTCCTGCTCGAAGCGGCGGATGTCCTCGATCGGAACCTCGTCGAGCTCACCCGTCGTGCCCGCCCACACCGACACGACCTGACGCTCCACGGAGAACGGCGAGTACTGCGGCTGGATGAGCAGCTCGGTCAGGCGCTGACCGCGCTCCAGCTGGGCGCGGGAGGCCGCGTCCAGGTCGGAGGCGAAGGCCGCGAAGGCCTCCAGGTCGCGGTACTGCGACAGCGACAGACGCAGCGTGCCGGCCACCTTGCGCATCGCCTTGATCTGCGCCGAGCCACCGACTCGGGAGACCGAGATACCGACGTTGATGGCAGGACGGATGCCGGCGTTGAAGTAGTCGGTCTCCAGGAAGATCTGGCCGTCGGTGATGGAGATGACGTTGGTCGGGATGAACGCCGACACGTCGTTGCCCTTCGTCTCGATGATCGGAAGACCGGTCATCGAGCCGCCGCCCATGTCGTTGGAGAGCTTGGCGCAGCGCTCCAGCAGGCGGGAGTGGAGGTAGAAGACGTCACCGGGGAACGCCTCGCGGCCCGGCGGGCGGCGAAGCAGCAGCGAGACGGCGCGGTAGGCGTCGGCCTGCTTGGTGAGGTCGTCGAAGATGATGAGGACGTGCTTGCCCTGGTACATCCAGTGCTGGCCGATGGCCGAACCGGTGTAGGGGGCGATGTACTTGTAACCGGCCGGGTCGGAGGCCGGGGCGGCGACGATCGTGGTGTACTCCAGGGCGCCGGCCTCTTCGAGACGGGAGCGCACCTGGGCGATCGTCGAGCCCTTCTGGCCGACCGCGACGTAGACGCAGCGCACCTGCTTCTCGGGGTCGCCCGAGAGCCAGTTGTCGCGCTGGTTGAGGATGGTGTCGACGGCCACGGCGGTCTTGCCCGTGCCACGGTCACCGATGATCAGCTGGCGCTGGCCGCGGCCGATCGGCGTCATGGCGTCGATCGCCTTGATGCCGGTCTGCAGCGGCTGCTTCACCGGCTGCCGCTGGACGACCGAGGGGGCCTGGAGTTCGAGGGCGCGCAGGCCCTCGGACTCGATCGCGCCCTTGCCGTCGAGGGGGTTGCCGAGCGGGTCGACCACACGGCCGAGGAAGTTGTCGCCGACCGGCACGGACAGGACCTCGCCCGTCCGGCGGACCGTCTGGCCTTCCTCGATCTTGCTGAAGTCGCCCAGGACCACGACGCCGATCTCTCGGGGGTCGAGGTTCAGGGCCAGGCCGCGCGTGCCGTCCTCGAACTCGAGCAGCTCGTTCGCCATCGCCGAGGGAAGGCCGGAGACATGGGCAATGCCGTCGCCGGCGTCGACGACGGTCCCGATCTCCTCGCGCGCGGCGCCTTCCGGTTCGTACGCCTGGACGAAGCGCTCAAGCGCGTCCCGGATCTCGTCCGGCCGGATCGTAAGCTCCGCCATCTCTACTCTGTCTCCCTATTCATTCGGCGCTCACTGCGCCTCAGCCGGCCAACCGGCGGCGGACTTCTTCAATTCGTCCCACGATCGTGGTGTCGATGATCTCGTCGCCGATGCGGACCGAGAACCCACCGAGCACTCGCTTGTCCACCTCGACGTTCAGGTGCACGTCGCGACCGTAGGAGGTGCGCAGCCAGTCGGCCAGTCGCTGCTTCTGCGCGTCGGACAGCTCGACCGCGCTGCGCACGACCGCCACCAGGCGCTGGCGCTGCTGGGCCACGAGCTGGCCGAACCCCTCCAAGCCCGTCTCCAGGCTACGCCCTCGCGGGTGCACCGCCAGCTGCGTGATCAGGCGCTGGCTGGTGGGGGCGACCTTGCCACCGAGCAGGTCGCTCAGCAGCTGCCGCTTGCCCTCCGCGGGCGCGGCCGCGTCGGCGAGCGCGCGTCGGAGGTCGGGGTTGGCGGCGACGATGCGGCCGAAGCGGAAGAGCTCGTCCTCCACGTCGTCGAGCCTGGACTGGCCCTCCGCCTCGGCGGCCGCGGCGACGACGCCGAGCCGTTCGAGCGAGTCGGCCAGGTCACCCGCGCGCGACCACCGGACCGAGACCGCGGCCTCGGTCGTGGCGATGGCCGCCTCGGAGACCTTGCCGCCGAGCAGGGCGCGGATGGTGCCCGCCTTCTGCTCGGCGGGCCTGGCCGGGTCGGACAGCGCGCGGCGCAGGCCGTGCTCGCGGTCGAGCAGATCCGCGACGGCGAACAACTCGTCGGAGAGCGCGCCGAGGTCGGCGCTGCCCGCGACCGCGTTGAAGCGCTCCTCGACCTCTGCCAACGAGGTCCTGCTCAGACCTCTCATTAGCGCACCGCCTGCGCGTTGCTGCTCTCGAGCTCGTCGAGGAACCTGTCCACGATCCGGCTCTGGCGGACCTCGTCCTCGAGGGACTCGCCGACGATGCGGCCGGCCAGCTCGGTGGACAGACGGCCGATCTCCGTGCGGAGCTGCGCGAACGCGGCGGCGCGGTCGGCCTCGATCTGGGCGTGCGCGGCCTCGACGAGACGACGGGCCTCGGCCTGCGCCTCCTCGCGGAGCTCCGCCTTGATCTGCGCGGCCTGCTCGCGAGCCTCTTCGCGGAGCCGGCCGGCCTCGCGGCGGGCCTCCTCGAGCTGCTGCGCGTACTGCCGCTGCAGGTTCTGCGCCTCGGCCTGGGCCTCCTCGGCCCTCTTGATGCCACCCTCGATCGCGTCGGTCCGCTCGGCCAGCGTCTTCTGGATACGCGGTACGAGAATCTTGCCGACGACGAGGAGAACGACGAGGAACGAGAAGATACCGACGACGAGCTCGAACGTGTGCGGAAGGAGCGGGTTCGCACCCTCCTCCTGCGCGAGGAGCGTAGCTGCCTTAATCATGGGTGCAGCCTTTCGTCAGGGATTCTTCTGGTCTTAGATGGCCTGGAAAATGAACGGCGCGACCAGACCGATCAGGGCGAGGGCCTCGGTGAGGACGAAGCCGAGGAGCATGTTCTGGCGGATCAGGCCGTAAGCCTCGGGCTGACGCGCGATGGCCTGCACGCCCTGACCGAAGATGATGCCGACGCCGATGCCGGGGCCGATGGCGGCGAGACCGTAACCGATGGCGGTGACGTTGCCGGAGACCTCAGCGAGAACGCTCATTGCTATTTCCTTTACTGGACGGCCGGTGAAGGGAGTCCCACCGGTCATGGATATTCCGGTATGTGGTTCTCAGTGATCCGGGTGCAGCGCGCCGCCGATGTACATCGCCGCCAGCATCGCGAACAGGAACGCCTGCAGGAACTGGATGAACATCTCGAACCCGGTCAGGATGATCGTCATGAGCACGCCCACCACGCCGACGGGTGCGCCCAAGGGCGTCAGCTTCTCGAACAGGAACCAGAAGCCGACCATGCTGAAGAACGCGAGCAGCATGTGACCGGCGAACATGTTCGCGAACAGTCGGACAGCGTGCGTGAACGGCGCGATGATCATGTTCGAGAGGAACTCGATCGGCGCCAGAAGGAAGTAGATCGGCTTGGGCAGGCCAGGCGGGAACATCATGTTCTTGAAGTAACCGATGCCGCCCTGGTGCTTGACGCCCAGGTAGACCTTGATCGCATAGACCGAGAGCGCGAGCACGGCCGGGAAGGCGATGTGCGAGGCCACCGGGAACTGCGCGAGCGGGATCACACCGAGGATGTTCCAGAACAGGACCAGGAAGAAGAGCGTGACCAGCAGGCCCATCCACCGATCGGCGTCCTTGCCGAGGAACGGCCGGGCGATCTGGTCGCGGACGAACATGTAGCCGTACTCGACGACGTTCTGGGTGCCCCTCGGCACGAGCTTCGGCTTGGCGAAGGCCACCCAGCACACGGCGATCACCACGAGCGCGCTGAGCATCGCCAGCAGCACCGGCTTGGTGAACCAGGTCACCCCGGGGATGATCGGCGTGAACGAATTGAACAGCTCATCGGGCGATGGCGCCCGGAAGTTGTCTTCGGGGGCGAGGACCGTCAGCGCAATCACGCGGCGTTCCCTTCAACGTCGTAGTGGATCACAAGGGTTTCCTCAGCGAGGCGATCGCTGCGTCGGGTTAGCGACCGAACTTCCGGTAGACCGCGTAGCCGCCGAGCACGACCCCAAGGACCACGCCTATGGGGAAGAACGCGGACATGTCGAGCCACCGGTCCAGCAACCACCCGAGACCGCCATAGACCGCCATCCCGGCGAGCAGATAGCTGGGGACTGACCACATGGCATCGGAGAAGTCGCGACCGTCGTGTTCCGGTCGGCGTTCCTGTGCGCTCATCGCGGCCCCGACGATAGCAGGCGAGTAGAGGACTAGTCATATCGGACCCCATCCCTTTACCTGCCTCATGAGTCACCCTTTCCGGGGACCGAGGCATCGGGGTCGACGTAGAGCATCTTGGTCTTCATGAACGCGCGGACCTCGAATCCGGTCCAGACAAGCGTGCACACGACCACGGACCACGCGAAGGCCTGGGTGTTCCAGACGGTGGTCTCACGGAAGGCGGAGAGCACCACCATGATGGCGACGACCTTGACGAGGTAGCTGACCATGGCCGCGATCGCCATCATCTGCGGGGAGACGCGGGCGGCATAGGAGACCGCTACCACGCTGATGCTGAAGAAAACCCCGACGAGCAAGGTGCCGAGGGCCGCGCCGAGCGCTCCCTTGCCTCCCGCCAGGAGGAACGCCACGATGACCGCGACCACCCCGACCGCGAAGGTCGGAACAGCGGCGCTCTTGAGTACGCGCACGTCGTTGGCCTGCATCGGTGCTCCATCAGCATGTTGTCAAGCGAGCGTTTGCTACCTCCAGAACATGTGTGTCTGGAGGTCCCTGCTCGTGAAAGATATCACAAGCTCACGGAAGACCGCTTTTACCTGCCGTTTCTAGTTCCCGATCACGGACGACTCGGAAATGCAGGAATGACCGGTTTGCCCTCGGCGCTCGCGCGTTCCTGCGCCGAAGGGCCGCCCTGCGGCGGCATCTGCCGCCTGACCTCGGTCTCCGGGCCGATCGGCGGCATCGGGCCGGTGGGCGGGCCGTCGTCGTCGGGCTGCTTGTTGCGCGTCGCGGCGTGCGCGCCGCCCCTCCCCCGCCAGCGCGGCGCCGCCATCAGCACCAGCACCGCCAGCGCCAGCACGATGACCACGACGAACAGCAGCACCGGCACGCCCTCGCGCGACATCGCCACCATGCCGAAGGCGAACAGGAACGCCCACGCGTACATGATCAGCACCGAACGGCGGTGCGAGTGGCCGATGTCCAGCAGCCGGTGGTGCAGGTGACCACGGTCGGGCGCGAACGGCGACATGCCGTGGGACGTGCGCCGGACCACGGCGGTGATCAGGTCGATCAGCGGCAGGACCAGCACCGCCGCCGGCAGCATCAGCGGCAGCAGCACCGGGACCTTGTTCATGTCCTCGATGGCGGCCGGGTCGAGCGGCGTCACCGTGACGATCGAGGAGGCGAGCACCAGCCCGATCAGCATCGCCCCGGTGTCGCCCATGAAGATCTTGGCCGGATGGAAGTTGTGCGGCAGGAAGCCCAGGCACGTGCCGATGAGCACGGCCGCGATGGCCGCCGTGGTGGTGATGTTCCCCACGCTCATGCTCTGGGCCAGCAGGATCGAGTACGCCCACGTGGCCATGGCGGCGATGCACACGATGCCGGCCGCGAGCCCGTCGAGGCCGTCGACGAAGTTCACGGCGTTGATGGTGACCACCACGATCATGATGGTGATGATCGTGCTCAGCGTGTAGTCGAGGCTGGTGGAGCCGCCCCAGTCCTTCGGCAGCGGGATGTAGAGCAGCCGCAGGTCGAAGTAGACCAGCACGCCCGCCGCCGCGATCTGCCCGCCGAGCTTGATGAAGGCGTCCATGCCCCACCAGTCGTCGAGGAAGCCGGTGAGCGTGATCAGGCCGCCCGCGACGATCAACGCGGTGACCGCCCTGCCGTCGGACTCCGACAGCGCCTCGCCGGTGTGTTTCAGCTGGCTGGCGACCAGCAGGCCGACCACCAGGCCGCCGTACATGGCCAGGCCGCCGAGCCTCGGCGTCGGCGTGGTGTGCACGTCGCGCTCACGGACCTCGGGCATGGCGCCGATGCGGATGGCGAAGCGGCGCACCAGCGGCACCAGCAGATACGTCACCGCTGCCGAGATGAGCGCCATGAACAGGTATTCGCGCACGGACCTAGTTTCCCGGATGCTCCGGCCAGCTGTGACCGGAAACCGACACAGACCAGCTTAATATTCGCTGAGATATGGCCGATGGATGGCGAGAAGCGCCGCCACTCTTTCCCTGACCTCGGGCGCGACGGCCGGTTCGCGCACGGCCGTCGACAGCAGACTTCCCACCTCTTTCATCTCCCGCGGGCCCATGCCCTGCGTGGTCACGCACGCCGTGCCCACCCGTATCCCGGAGGTGACGGCCGCCGGCTCCGGATCGTACGGGATGACGTTGCGGTTGAGCGTGATGCCGGCGGCCGCGCAGCGCCGTTCGGCCTCGGCGCCCGAGACGCCCAGCTCACGCAGGTCGATCAGGGCCAGGTGGGTGTCCGTCCCGCCCGTGACCGGACGCATGCCCTCCCCGTCCAGCGCGTCGGCCAGCGTGCGGGCGTTGGCGACGACGCGCCCCGCGTACTCGGCGAACTCCGGCCGCAGCGCCTCCCCGAACGCCACCGCCTTGGCCGCCACCGCGTGCATCAGCGGCCCGCCCTGCACGAACGGGAACACCGCCCGGTCGATCTTGCCCGCCAGCTCCTCCGTGCACAGGATCGCGCCGCCGCGCGGCCCGCGCAGCACCTTGTGCGTGGTCAGCGTCACGACGTCCGCGTACGGCACCGCCGACGGGATCACCCCGCCCGCCATCAGCCCGATCGGGTGCGCCACGTCGGCCAGCAACCACGCGCCCACCTCGTCGGCGATGCCGCGGAAGACCGAGAAGTCGATCAACCTCGGGTACGCCGTCGCGCCGCACACGATGACCTTGGGCCGGTGTCGCAGCGCCAGGTCCCGCACCTCGTCGTGGTCGATGAGCTCGGTGTCGCGCCGCACGCCGTAGGAGACGACGTCGAACCATCGTCCCGAGAAGTTCATCTTCGAGCCGTGCGTGAGGTGGCCGCCGTGCGGGAGCGCCATGGCGAGCATGGTGTCGCCGGGCTGGAGCAGGGCGGCGTAGGCGGCCAGGTTGGCGCTGGCGCCGGAATGCGGCTGGACGTTGGCGTGCTCGGCCCCGAACAGCCTGCGCGCCCGCTCCACCGCCAGGCGTTCGGCCCGGTCGACGACCTCGCAGCCACCGTAGTAGCGCCTGCCGGGGTAGCCCTCGGCGTACTTGTTGGTGAGGGTGGAACCCAGGGCGGCCATGACCGCGGGGGAGGTGAAGTTCTCGCCGGCGATCAGCTGGATGCCGGCGCGTTCCCGTTCGAGCTCGTCGAGCAGCACCTGCGCCAGCTCCGGATCCTGCCGCCGCAACCGCCCGAAGTCGGGCCCGTAGTACGGCTCCCCACCCATTTCTCCACTGTACGACCGCATGTCCGTTTTGCCCAGGTAACCGTCCCGGGAGGGCCGCCGCCCGCGAATGCCAGAGGACCGCGACCCCGCAGCTCAGGGACCGCGGAGGTCAGGGACCGCGGAGGTCAGGGGAAGGCGTGTGGTGCGCCGGTCTGGCTGGGGATCCACCTCGGGGTGTCGTCGGCCTCGTCACTGATCGCGGTGAGCACGGCGTGACGGTAGAGGGCCAGCTTGGACCGCCATTCCCGGATGTCCTGCACATAACGATCGCCGACCGGCGCGTCCCAGGTCTGCGGGCTCTTGGCCAGCGCGTACGCCTTGTCGAGGGCCGTGCTGAGCTTCTCCAGCATGGGCAGGACGGTGTTCCAGGCGGTGACGAGACGTTCGTAGTCGGGGTTGAACTCGTAGGCCAGCGGCTGGTTGTCCAGCGGGCCCGCGGCGGTGACGGGCGGCATCTCGTCCCTGCTCCTGGGCCTGGGGGCGGGCGGGTCGACGTACATCACACGCTCCTTCCCGACGTCCCGGGATCGACCTCACCCGATGGACCGTCCGGCCTGATGTCCCTGGGCGCCCACTCACCCTTGCCGTACTCACCGGGCGGAACCTCCACGGAGGGCATGTCGAGCGGCTGAACGTCGCGAACGTCGTCGATCAACGTCCTGATCGCCTCCGGCCCGGCCGCGGACACATCCACAGCCACAACCCCGTCCCCCTCACTCACCCACCCTCCACCGACGCCCCTACCGTCCAAACCCTGTGCCCCACCATCGCCACGACTCCCGACACCATGCCCCCCGGCGTCGTGAACGGCCGCACCGCGCCCCCCGGCATCGCCACTACCAGCCGATACGTCTCCTCCACCAGATACGGCCGCCCCTCCCCCAGGCGCCGTAGGCGGAATCCGCACCCCAGCAGAACCGTCACCACGCCCAGCCCCACCACCGTCCGCACCGGCCCGACCGGCGTCCGCCGCACCACCGTCAGCGCGACCGGCATCGACCCCGCCAGCACCGGTTCCTACATCGGCGCGCCCACCACCCGTGCCCCCATCGGCACGCCCGCCCTCGCCGTAACCGCCACCGACGTCACGACCACCATTCGCGGCACCGCCCTCAGCACGTCCGCCATGCGCGCCGCCATCAGCACGCCCGTCCCCGGTGCCACTACCGGCATCACGGCTGCCGTCGGCGGTGCCCGCGTCTGTGCGGTTGCCGTTCGTGGCCTTGTCGTCGGCGCAGGCGGCGCCGTCGGTACGGCCGGTGTCGGTAACACCGCCGTCAGAGCGGCCGTTGTCGCTGATCGCGCCACCGCCGGAGCCGTCGGCTCGGCCTGTGCCGGTGTCCGTGTGGCCATTTGCGCCGTCGGCCCGGCCGGTGTCGCCGATGGGCTGGGTGCCAGTACCTGTAGTGGCGTCGGAGCGGGTTCCGGTGGAGGAGGTGCCATCGGTGTGAGTGCCGTGGGCGTTGCCCGCGTCACCTTGGGTGCCGTTGTGGGAGGTCGTGTCGCCGGCGGTGCCGAAGTGGGCGCCCGTGCCCTCTGACGTGCCGTAGGGGTGGCCGGTGGCGGTTGCGGTGCCGTGGTGGTGGCCGGTGGTGCCTGAGGTGGTGGTCGAGGGGTCGGTGCCGCCCTCTCCTGCCGGCACCGACAGCCCTTCGCCTCCGCCCGTCGTCGCCGCGGCGCCATCGGCGTGCACGGTCGGCATGTCGATGGGCTGCACGTTGTCGACGTTCTTGAGCAGGGACTCCAGTTGTTCGGCCGTGGGCGGGTCGATGGGGACCTGGAGGACCTTCACGCCGTCGACCACCACGACCTGGGGCTTGTGCGGGTCGTCCGGCTGGTCCTTCGCGGGGACGTCGGCCGTGCCGGTGTCGGCCTCTGCGCCCCGGTCGCGCCTGCTGTCCTGGTCGGCGGCCTTGGGGTCGTCGGCGGCCGGGGTGTCGCCGGTCCGGCCGTCGCTGCGTCCGTCCGTGCGGTCGCCGGTCCGCTCACCGGTCCGGTCGTCGGTCCTGGTGTCGTTTCCGCTGGTCCCGGTGTCCTTGTCGGCGCCGTCGCACGCCTTCCCGTCCCCGTCGGCCTTGGCACCGTCGTCGCCGGTCGTGCTGTCGGGGTCCTTCGGCGTCGCCGGGTCCGTCGGCTTGGGGTCGTGGTCCTTCGACGCGGGCGGATCCGTCGGCTTGGGGTCGTGGTCCCTCGACGCAGGCGGGTCCGTCGGCTTGGGGTCGTGGTCTTTCGGTGCGGGTGGGTCCGTGGGCTTGGTGTCGGGAGTTTTCGGGGGTGGCTCGGTGGGTTTCGGGTCGTGGTCCTTCGGGGTGGAGGGGTGGGTGGGCTTCGGGTCGGCGGGGTTTTCGGGGGTGGCGGGGTTCGTGTGCTTGGGCGGGTCGTCGGCGCGGGGGTTGCCGTACTTGTCGTCGCGGGTGCCCCGCGACTCCTTGGGCTCGTCGGCCGTGCCGCCGCCGCCCGTCTTCGACGTGTCGCCCAGCTTCCCGTCGGCGCGCTTCTCCAGTACGGCCAGCCGCGTGTTGACGTCCTTGACCATGTGATCGGCGGAGTCGGCCACCTGGACCGGACGGTGAGTGCTCCGCGCGGACAGCCCGGCACGGCTGAGCACCGCCCTGACCTGGTCCTCGGCCGTGCGCAGCGTCGAGGACGCGTGCTTGACCTCGGTCAGCAGGTCACGGACCAGCTGCGGATCCATGCCGTCGAACTTGCCCATGGGCCACTCCCGGACGTGTCGCCGTTCCGGGACTCACGGTAACCGCGGCCGTGGCATCGCCGCAGCCGGGATAAAAAGACGGTATACGTCAGTCGTCGGTGGCGACGTAGCCGATGATGCCGCGCAGCTTCTCGACGGGGATCGCGCCGCGGCGCAACATCCGGGGCACCGCCGTGGTGAGGTCGAGGATGGTCGAGGGCGTGTTGTCGGTGGTCTTGCCGCCGTCGAGGTAGACCGCGACCGAGTCGCCGAGCTGCTCCTCGGCCTCCTCCGCCGTCGTCGCCGCGGGGGCGCCGGAGCGGTTGGCGCTGGAGACGGCCATCGGGCCGGTCTCCTTGAGCAGGTCGAGGGCGACCGGGTGGAGCGGCATGCGGACGGCGACCGTGCCCTTGGTGTCACCCAGGTCCCAGGAAAGGGCCCTGTTGGCCCTGCAGACCAGCGTGAGCGGCCCGGGCCAGAAGGCGTCGATGAGATCCTGCCCGTAGGGCCCGAGGTCGTCCACGAGCGCTGTGGCGGCTCTGACGGTGCCCACGAGCACGGGCGGCGGCATGTCGCGGCCGCGCCCCTTGGCGTCGAGCAGCGCGGTGACGGCCGGCGGCATGAACGCGTCGGCGCCGATGCCGTAGACGGTGTCGGTCGGCAGCACGACCAGCTCGCCGCGGCGCACGGCGGTGGCGGCCTCGATCAGGCCCTCGGCGCGCTGGTCGAGGTCGGAGCAGTCAAAGCGTCTTCCCACGGCGTGCATCCTAGTCCTGGCCGAGTCTGGCCGTGACGAAGCGGTCCCTTCGGGTGAGGTCCTGGCGCAGGCGGACGTCGCGCCAGCCGTTGTCCTCGGGGAAGGTCAGATAGACGGCCCTGCCCTGCTCGTCGGCGTGTTCGACGGCCACCCAGCCGCCGGGTCGCAGCAGGCGGCGGGCGGTGCGTTCGACCGCGCGCACCTCGCCGAGGCCGTCGTCGCCGGAGCCGTACAGGGCCCTGGAGGGGTCGTAGTCGCGGACCTCGGGGTCGCGCGGGATGGCGCCGGGCGGGATGTACGGCGGGTTGGAGATCACCAGGTCGACCTTGCCGTTGAGCTCGGGAAGGGCTTCGGCGAGGTCTTCCGGGTGCAGGTGCGTACGCCCCTGGCCCAGCTCGGAGATGTTGCGCTTGGCCCAGGTGTAGGCCGCGGGGTCGACCTCGACGGCGTGCACCTCGGCGAGCGCGACCTCCTGGGCGATCGACAGCGCGATGGCCCCCGAGCCGGTGCCGAGGTCGACGACGAGCGGCGCCGTCACGTCCATGGCGCGCAGGGTCTCGATCGCCCACCCGGCCATGACCTCGGTCTCCGGCCGCGGCACGAACACGCCGGGGCCGACCGCGAGTTCCAGGTAGCGGAAGTAGGCGTGGCCGGTGATGTGCTGCAGCGGCTCACGCGCCTCGCGCCGGGCGATGCCCTCCCAGAACAGCGCGTCGAAGTCGGAGTCCTTGACCGTGTGGAGCTCGCTCCTGCGCACGCCGTGGACGAACGCCGCGATCTCCTCCGCGTCGGTGCGCGGCGAAGGCACACCTGCCTCGGCGAGCCGGGCGGTGGCGAGAGCGATCTCGTCCAGCAGAAATGTCATGAGTGTTGTGCGAGCTTCTCCGCCATCTCGGCGTCGATGAGTGCCTGGGTGACGGCGTTGAGCTCGCCGTCGAGAACCTGGTCGAGGTTATACGCCTTGAAGCCTACGCGGTGGTCGGAAATCCGGTTCTCGGGAAAGTTGTACGTGCGGATGCGCTCGGAACGGTCGACCGTCCGCACCTGCGACTTGCGCTCGGCCTGCGCCGCGGCGTCGGCCTGCTCCTGGGCCACGGCCAGCAGGCGGGCACGCAGGATGCGCATCGCCGACTCCTTGTTCTGGAGCTGGCTCTTCTCGTTCTGGCAGGAGACGACCACGCCCGTGGGCAGGTGGGTGATGCGCACGGCCGAGTCGGTCGTGTTGACGCTCTGGCCACCGGGACCGCTGGAGCGGTAGACGTCGATGCGCAGGTCGTTGGGGTCGACCTGGACGTCGACCTCCTCCGCCTCCGGGTAGACCAGCACACCCGCGGCGCTGGTGTGGATGCGGCCCTGGGACTCGGTGACGGGCACCCGCTGCACGCGGTGGACGCCGCCCTCGAACTTGAGCCTGGACCACACGCCCTCGTCGCCCTTGGCCTTGATGCCGACCGTGACGTCTTTGTAGCCGCCGAGGTCGGAGGGCTGGGTGTCGATGATCTCGGTCTTCCAGCCGAGGCGCTCGGCGTAGCGCAGGTACATCCGCAGCAGGTCGCCGGCGAACAGCGCGGACTCCTCGCCGCCCTCGCCCGCCTTGATCTCCATGATGATGTCTTTGTCATCGTTGGGGTCGCGCGGGATGAGCAGGTGCTTGAGCTTCTCCTCAAGCTGCGGGATGCGCTCCTCGATCTCGGCCGCCTCGGCCGCGAACGCCTCGTCCTCGCCGGCCAGTTCCTTGGCCGCCGTCAGGTCCTCGCGGGCCGCGTCGAGCTCCCGGTAGGTGGTGACGACCGGGGTGAGCTGGCTGTAGCGCCGGCCGAGTGTGCGGGCCTTGTTCTGGTCGGCGTGCACGGCGGGGTCGGCAAGCTGCAGCTCCAGCTCGGAATACTCCTTGAGCAACTCGTCGAGGTTCACCGTGGGTCCTTCAGTGGGTTGAATGCCGTTTCACCAACAACGCCGACCCGGCGCACGTGGTGCGGCCGGGTCGGCGTCGGTGAAGCTACTTGCCCGTGGCCTTCTTGCCGAAGCGCTTCTCGAAGCGAGCCACCCGGCCGCCGGTGTCGAGGATCTTCTGCTTGCCCGTGTAGAACGGGTGGCAGGCCGAGCACACGTCGGCGTGGATGACGCCGTTCTTCGCGGTGCTGCGGGTCGTGAACGTGTTACCGCAGGAGCAGGAGACCTGCGTCACGTGGTAATCGGGGTGGATGTCGGGCTTCATGGCTGTCCTTTCGGGCTGCGGCCGCCGGGTCGCCTTCACGCATGGCGTGAACCGGAACCGCAAAATGGTCAGCTACCAGTGTGCCAGATCGTGCAACCTGCCCAGGCCATGGGGCATTCCCGCGATCTTCATGACGCGGCCACACGCGCCACACTAGGCTCCCTCGCACAAACCATCACTTTTCCCACAAATGGGACTTAGCCAAAGGATCATCCAACTGATGAAGAGAAGGGTGCGGCTGCTCCTCGCGGCCGCCACGGGGGCCGCCGTTCTCCTCGGAGGCGCCGGTCTCTCGGCCACCGGCGCGTCGGCCTCGGCCTACGCGCTGGCGGACGACTTCGCGGGGGACGCGTCGGCGAGCGCGTACATCCCTCTGGAGAAGGACGTCGACGCCACCGTCACGCTCAGGCTGAAGAACCCGGGCACCGTCACCAGCGTGACCGGTTCCATCGAGCCGCCCGGCAAGTCGGCCAGGACGGTGTCGTTCGACTTCACGCCGAGCACCTCCACCACCACCCCGACCCCCACCCCGTCGCCGGCGACCGAGAAGACGGTCACCGGCAAGTGGACGATCACCAAGGACGACCCGGCGGGCGACTGGAAGCTCACTGTCAACGTCGCCCGCGGCGGCTCGAGCTACTCCACCCCGTTCACCGTCAAGGTCTCCGGCAAGCAGGGCATCTCCGGCGCGAACGTCACCCCCGACCCCGTCCAGCTCGTCAAGGGCAGGGACACCAAGGTCACGGTCGAGGCGTCGGTGAAGGACGCGGGCACGGTCTCGGCCAAGCTCGTCAGCGACACCACCAGCGAGTACTACGACCTCGGCGAGCTGGCCAAGGAGTCGGACAGCTACTACCGCGGCGTCACGTACTTCACCGACGACACCACCGAGGGCGACTGGACCCTTGAGGTGTACGCCACCCGCGGCGGCCAGACGCTCAAGGGCGAGGCGTCCTTCTCGGTCGTCGCCCCGACCGGCGGCGCGTCCAAGAAGGCCAAGACCAGGGTGACGATCTCGGCCCCGAACAAGGTCACCAAGGGCCGCGCGTTCAAGGTCTACGGCAAGGTCTACCGCGGCACGAAGGCGTACAAGAACAAGATCGTCGAGGTGTACTTCAAGACCAAGGGCACCAAGACGTACAAGTTCATGGGGTACGCCAAGGCCACCTCGACCGGCAAGTACAGCAAGACCTTCAAGGGCAAGAAGGACGGCTACTTCCAGGTCAAGGTGCCCGGCACGAGCAAGACGCGCACCTCCCTGTCGCCGCAGGAGTTCGTGGACGTGAGGTAGCGGGTACGGCCCGCATCCCCAACCCCGGGTGCAGGCCGTATCAGCGACCCAGATACGTCAGGACGGCGAGAACCCGCCGATGGTCCTCGGGCGCGGGCCCGAGGGCCAGCTTGGCGAAGATGCCGGACACGTGTTTCTCCACCGCCCCTTCGGTGACGACCAGCCTGGAGGCGATCGCGGTGTTGGAGCGGCCCTCGGCCATCAGGGCCAGGACCTCGCGCTCCCGGGGGAGAGCAGGTCGAGCGGCGCGCCCCTGCGCCTGCGGCTGAGCAGCTGCACGACGACCTCCGGATCGATCACCGTGCCGCCCGCCGCCACCTCGCGCACCGCCTCCATGAACTCGGCCACGTCGGCCACCCGCTCCTTCAGCAGGTAGCCGACGGCCTTGCCGATCAGCTCGCCCGCGTAGCGCTCCTCGACGTACTGGGACAGGACCAGGATCGGGAAGTCGGGCCTGGCCTCGCGGACCCTCAGCGCCGCCTTCAGCCCCTCGTCGGTGTGGGTGGGCGGCATGCGCACGTCGACGATCGCCAGGTCAGGCTGGTGTTCGTGGACGGCGGCCACCAGCGCGGGCCCGTCGGAGACCGCCGCGACGGTCTCGAAGCCGCCGTCGGCGAGCAGCCGCGCCAGCCCCTCGCGCAACAGTACGGAATCCTCGGCGATGACCACGCGCATGTGCACATGACTACCATTCGCAGGGCAGCTCCGCACGGACGATCGTCGGCCCCCCGACGGGGCTGTGCAGCACGAGCACGCCGTCGATGGTCGCCGCCCGGTCGGCCAGGCCCGACAGCCCGCCGTCCGGCGTGACGACGGCGCCGCCGATGCCGTTGTCCCACACGTCCACGACCACGCCGCGGTCGTCCCCGAACACCGCCACCGACGCCTCCGTCGCGCCCGAGTGCTTGGCCAGGTTGGTCAGGGCCTCGGCGACGATGAAGTACGCGATGCTCTCCACCGCGGCGGGCGGCCGTTCGGTCAGTTCGACGGAGACGTCCACGTGCACCGGGGCCCGCGCGGCCAGCCCCGACAGCGCCGCGTCGAGCCCGCGGTCGGTGAGAATGGCCGGGTGGATGCCGCGGGCCAGGTCGCGCAGCTCGGCGATGGCCGCCTTGGTGCCCGCGTGGGCCTGGACGATCAGCGTCCTGGCCTCCTCCGGCTCGGTGTCGAACTTGGCCTGCGCCCGTCCGAGGTCCACCGCCACCGACAGCAGCCGCTGCTGCGCGCCGTCGTGCAGGTCGCGCTCGATCCTGCGGCGTTCGGCCTCGGCCGCGTCGATCCCCCTGGCCCGGCTGGCCCGCAGCCGCTCCTCCTCGCTGCCGCCGAGCAGCACCGTGGCCAGCGTGCCGTGCAGCCAGGCCATGCCCCGTACGAGATATGCCGTCACGACGAGCAGCACCACGCCGGCCGCGCCCGCGACCAGCACGCCCGCCCAGTCGTCGATGATCAGGCCGGTGCGCCCGTCGCTCAGGACGTACAGGACGCGTGCCAGGGGCGCGAGCAGCAACGTCGCCGTCGCCGTCCACAGCGCGAGCGACAACGCGGACTCGACCAGGCCCAGCGGGAGCAGCATGAGGAGGTAGCCGAGGTCCTGCCAGGTGGCCTTGTCGCCGAGCAGCCAGGTGAGGTGCGCGAGCAGCCCGCCCTCGGGCCTCCTCCGGTACGGGTCGGCGATCCGCACCCCGAACGCCGCCCCCATCAGCCGCCGCTCCAGCATCGCCCCGCCGCGCCACATCAGCACGGTCGCCATCGTCAGCGGCAGCCCCACCCAGACGACCACCAGCGGCACCGCCACCGTCGTCGCCAGGGCCACCACGACGAACCAGGCCATCCCGAACCCTGCGCTGACCAGCAGGTACGGAGCCGCCCGCCAGGTCATGGGGTCCACCAGCACCCCTAACGGCCCCTTCGGCCCGAACCGCACCCTGTCCTTCAGCCTCACCGATCGCATGCCTCCAGCCTGCCCGGCACCGCGGACGGGGTGAATGGAGCAGACGTCCGATCCGCAGGTGGGGTTAACCCCACCCCGCGACCTGCCCGCGCACGCGAAAGGGGCGGCGGGAGAACCTCCCCGCCGCCCCTTCAGGCGCGTGGCCGCTAGTCGCGGTCGTTGCTCACCGTGGTCTTCTGCACCTGCATAAGGAACTCGGCGTTGGACTTGGTCTCCTTCATCTTCTCCAGGAGAAGCTCCAGAGCCTGCTGCATGTCCAGGGCGTGCAGCACCCGCCGCAGCTTCCAGACGATCTGCAGCTCCTCCTTGGCCATGAGGATCTCTTCCTTACGCGTGCCGGACGCGTCGACGTCGACCGCGGGGAAGATGCGCTTGTCGGCCAGGGAGCGGTTGAGCTTGAGCTCCATGTTGCCGGTGCCCTTGAACTCCTCGAAGATGACCTCGTCCATCTTGGACCCGGTCTCGACCAGGGCCGTGGCGAGGATCGTCAGCGAGCCGCCGTTCTCGATGTTGCGCGCGGCGCCGAAGAAGCGCTTCGGCGGGTAGAGCGCCGTGGAGTCGACACCACCCGACAGGATACGACCGGAGGCCGGGGCCGCCAGGTTGTAGGCGCGGCCGAGTCGCGTGATCGAGTCGAGCAGGACGACCACGTCGTGGCCCAGCTCCACCAGGCGCTTGGCGCGCTCGATGGCCAGCTCGGCGACCGTGGTGTGGTCTTCGGCCGGACGGTCGAAGGTCGAGTGGATGACCTCGCCCTTCACCGACCGCTGCATGTCGGTGACCTCTTCGGGACGCTCGTCCACGAGCACGACCATCAAGTGGCACTCGGGGTTGTTGCGGGTGATCGCGTTGGCGATCGCCTGCAGCACCATCGTCTTGCCGGCCTTCGGCGGCGAGACGATGAGACCGCGCTGGCCCTTGCCGATCGGCGAGACGAGGTCGATGATCCGCGTGGTGAGGATGTTCGGCTCGGTCTCCAGGCGCAGGCGCTCCTGCGGGTAGAGCGGCGTCAGCTTGTTGAAGTCGGGCCGGTTGCGGGCCTGCTCCGGGTCCATGCCGTTGACGGTGTCGAGGCGGACCAGGGCGTTGAACTTCTCGCGGCGCTCGCCGTCGCGCGGCTGGCGCACCGCGCCGGTGATGACGTCGCCCTTGCGCAGGCCGTTGCGGCGGATCTGGGCCAGCGAAACGTAGACGTCGTTGCTGCCCGGCAGGTAGCCGCTGGTCCTGACGAACGCGTAGTTGTCGAGGATGTCGAGGATGCCGGCGATCGGGATGAGCACGTCGTCGTCGCCGATGACGGGCTCGGTGCTGTCGAAGCGGTCACGGCCGCGGCCGCGGTTGCGCTCCCTGAAGCGGCCCCTGCGGCCACGCCGGTCGTCGTCGTCGCCGCCACGCTGGTCACCGCGCTGGTCACCGCGCTGGTCACCGCGCTGGTCACCGCGCTGGTCGCCCCTGCCGCCGGCGTCCGTGGCGCGCTGGTCGCCGCGGCTGCTCTCGGCACGGCCGCCCTCACCGCGGTCGGCACGGTCGGCACGGTCGCTGCGCTCACCGCGGTCGCTGCGCTCCCCGCGCTCGCCGCGGTCGCTGCGCTCGCCACGCTCACGGCGCTCGCCGCGGCTGCGCCGCTCGCGACGGCTCTCGCGCTCGCCCCGCGTGTCGGCCTGACCGGCGTCCACGACCTGGGCCTGCTGCTCGACGGCCGGCTCGGCCGGCGCGGCCACGGGCTCAGGGGCCGCGGCCACCGGCTCGGCGGCCTGCGGTGCGGCCTCGTCGGCGGGCTTGGTGCGGGAACGTTCCCTGCGCGTACGGGTGGGCCGCTCGGCCACGGGAGGCGCGGCCTCCGTCAGGACGGGCGCCGCCTCAACCGCGGCTGCCGCCGGAGCGCCGTCTCCGGAGGCGCCACCCTGCTTCTCCTGGATGGCCGCGATGAGCTGGCTCTTCCGCATGCGCCCGGTGCCGCTGATGCCCAGCTCAGCGGCCATCTTCTGCAGCTCGGGCAGCACCTTGGCGGACAGGCCGGTGCCGGAGCGACGCGCACGAGGCTTGGCCGCGGCGCGGGTGGGGGTGTCGCCGGACGCGGGCTGAGAGCCTGGTGCGTCGGAGAGGAGTTCGGTGGTGTCGCTCAACTAAAAGGTCCTTCCCAGGGGTCGGGCGCCGGTTTTGTTCTGCCGGGCGTCCCGGAGGTGCTTGCGACCCGGCGGGACAGACCGGGTCGGGGTGCACGTTGCGATCTTCGGCTGTCGCGGACGGCCGCCACTCTTGGGGAGGGGTTCGTCCAGGCCGCCACAGGACCGTGGCGCGTGGCTGACACCCCCCAGATTGCTGTCGCCAACCAGATGTCGATGTGCGTCGAACGCGCAGGTCCCCGTCGTCGCCGCCTCACGTTGGGCCAACCGGGTGTGGGCCAACCGGAGGCAACGGATTCCGGGGAGACAGCCGCGCTGCTCACGCCTCGCGACGTGAAGCATGATGCAGCGATGTATGGCTGACAAGCACGCACCCACCAAGGGGGCATCTGGTGCGGCTATCAGCCTAACATCACCAGCGCACACGGCTATTCCCTGAAGGTCTAAAGAGGCATCAGCGTGTCTCGGGGAACTGAACGTTCGCACCAACCGGGTCGACGTCCATTTGCTGGATGTGCCAGTCATTACCCACTTCTGGCGCGATCAAATCCTGCGTATCCGGTGACGAAAACGCAAGAACCGTGGGACCCGCCCCCGAAACGACCGCGGGCACGCCGACTGCACGCAGACGTTCTACCAGACGCGCGCTCTCCGGCATGGCAGGCGCGCGATAGGGCTGGTGGAGACGGTCTTCGGTGGCGGCGAGCAGCAGCTCTGGTTCCGGCCGCGAGGTCAGCGCGGCGATCAGCAACGCGGCCCTGCCGGCGTTGAAGGAGGCGTCCTTGTGGGGCACGTCCTTCGGCAACAGCCCCCGAGCGGTCTCCGTGGACAGCCGCGTCGAAGGGACGACGGCGACCGGACGGACCCTCTCGTCGGGGGCCAGCTTCACCATACGCGGTGCTCCGGCGTGGTCGGTCCAGGCCACCGTCAGGCCCCCGGCCAGGCACGGAGCGACGTTGTCGGGGTGGCCCTCCATCTCGGTGGCCAGCGCGAAGACCTCGTCGTCGGACAGGACGGAGTCGCTCAGCGCGCGGGCGGCCAGGATGCCGGCGCAGACCGCGGCCGAGGACGAGCCCAGGCCGCGGGCGTGCGGGATGCGGTTGACGCAGCGCAGGGCGATGCCCGCGGGCTGCGGCGCCCCCATGCGGGCGTACGCCTCGCGCATCGCCCGGACGACGAGGTGTCCCTCACCGAGGTCGACCTCGCCCGCGCCTTCGCCCTCCACGCTCACGCGCACGCCGGGCTCGGCGGTGAGCGTGGCCTCCACGTCGTCGTAGAGGGTGAGCGCCAGGCCGAGCGCGTCGAAGCCCGGCCCCAGGTTGGCCGACGTGGCAGGCACCCGGATTCGCACCGTCGTCATTGGTTCACGGTTCCCTCGTCGTTCGCTCACTCCCCGTGCACCCCTCAGGCGAGGTTGAGTGCCGCGGCGGCGGCGTGCACGTCGATCGGGATGACCACCGGCGCGGGCGCGCCCGAGATGGCCCAGTCGGGGTCCTTCAGGCCGTTGCCGGTGACGGTGCAGACGATGCGCTGCCCGGCCTCCACGAGCCCCTGGGAGTGTGCCTGGAGCAGCCCCGCGACGCTCGCCGCCGAGGCCAGCTCCACGAACACGCCCTCCTCCTGGGCCAGCAGCTTGTACGCCGCCGCGATCTGCCGGTCGGTCACCGCCTGGATGACGCCGCCGGACTCGTCGCGGGCCGCGGTGGCCAGGTTCCAGGACGCCGGGTTGCCGATGCGGATGGCGGTGGCGATCGTGTGGGGGTGGGTCACCGGGGCGCCCTCGACGATCGGCGCGGCGCCGCTGGCCTGGAAGCCGAACATGCGCGGACGCTTCGTCGAGACGCCGTCGTCGGCGTACTCCTGGTAGCCCATCCAGTAGGCCGAGATGTTGCCCGCGTTGCCCACCGGGATGCAGTGGATGTCGGGGGCGTCGCCGAGCGTGTCGACGATCTCGAACGCCGCCGTCTTCTGGCCCTGCAGGCGGAACGGGTTGACCGAGTTGACCAGCGCGATGGGGTAGCTGGAGGACAGCTTGCGGGTCATCTCCAGGCAGTCGTCGAACGACCCCTCGACCTGCAGCAGCGTGGCGCCGTGGACGAGCGCCTGCGCCAGCTTGCCCATCGCGATCTTGCCCTTCGGCACCAGCACGGCGCAGGTCAGCCCCGCGCGTACGGCGTAGGCCGCCGCGGAGGCCGAGGTGTTGCCGGTGGAGGCGCAGATGACCGCCTTGGCGCCCTCTTCGACCGCCTTGCTGATGGCCATGGTCATGCCACGGTCTTTGAAGCTGCCGGTGGGGTTGGCCCCCTCGACCTTGAGATAGACCTCGCATCCCGTCAGCGCCGACACGCGGTGCGCCGGGACGAGCGGGGTGCCGCCTTCGAGGAGCGTGACGACGGGCGTCTTCGTGGTGACCGGAAGACGCTCTCGGTACTCCTCGATGAGGCCACGCCACGACCTGCCCATGATGACTCCCTACCTGCGGTGTTGGCCACCGAGTGTACGGGGTGCGCGGCGCGGGCGCGGAGCCGAGTCCACTGAGTGGACAGGTCGTTGGACAGCGCCATTATTCAGGAAATTCTCAGCATCTCCCGATAGGGTCTCGGCAGGGGGTCACCATGAACGCGCGTCCTGCTTTGAGGCAGAACGACTATTCACCAGTAGTGCCGCCGGAGCTCGGGGCCTGGTCGCCGGGGTTGTCCGTGAGCGTGGTGATACCGGCGCACGGCGGGCAGGACAAGCTCGACCTGACGCTCGCCGCGCTGGCCGCGCAGACATATCCGGACCATCTCATGGAGGTCCTGGTCGTCGACGACGGCAGTGCGCCGCCCGTCCGGCTGCCGGAGATCCGGCCGGTCAACACCAGGATCGTCCCGGTACGCGACGGCTGGGGCATCTCCAACGCGGTCAACACCGGCGCCAAGGCCGCCGACGGTGAGATCATCCAGCGGCTCGACGCCGACATGGTCGCCTGCCGCGAGCACATCGAGGCCCTGGCCCGCTGGCATCACGTGACCGACTACCTGGTCACGATCGGGATGAAGAAGTTCGTCGAGGCGCCGCCGGTCACCGCGCGGCAGGTGTTCGGCGCCGGGCGCCTGGACGAGGTGTTCGACCTGGCCGCGGCCGTGTCGAGCTCGACCGAGGCGACGATCGAGAAGACCGACGGGCTGCGCAGCAGCCGCAACCCGTACCACGTGTGCACCGGGCCGACCTTCGCCCTCCCCCGCGAGGTCTTCGACGCCGTGGGCGGGCTCGACCCGACCGTGGTGCGCGGCGAGGACACCGAGTTCTCCTACCGGCTGGCCATGCACGGCGTGGTGTTCGTGCCCGACCAGGCCGCCCAGGCGGTGCACCTCGGGCTGCCGGCGCAGCACCGCGACCGGGAGCGGGCCGTGCGGGCGGTGGAGCCGTACCTGGCGCACCGGATCCCGCTCCGCCGGGACCTGCGCAAGGACCGGGGCCGGCGGTGGCTGGTGCCGTACGTGGAGATCGTGCTGGACGTCACCGACACCTCCGAGTCGGTGGTGCGGCGCGCGGTGACGGCGGCCCTGGACGGCAAGCTCCAGGACGTCGTGCTGACGCTGGTCGGCCCGTGGTCGCGGCTGGACGACGGGCGGCGCGCGGTGTTGTCGGACCCGTGCTTCGAGCTGCGGCTCATGCGCGACCTGTTCGCGCACGACGAACGCATCCGGCTCATCGACGAGGCCGCCCCGACGCCCGCGCCCACGCCGTTCCGCTACCGGGGGCCGGTGGACGTGCCGCTGCACCGGGCGACGCTGGAGCGCATGGTCGAGTCGGTGCAGAAGGACCTGGCGGGGGTGCTCGTCGTCGACCTGCCCGACGGGCGCACGGCCCGGCTCGAACGCACCTCCGCGCTGGGCCGGGCGCTGCTGCTGGCCGGTCCCGGCGCCGACCTCGACGACGTCATCGACACCACGCACGGCGTACGTCACGAGCCGCCGGACCGCTACTGGCCCGCGCCGCCGCAGCCGGAGCCGGTCACCATCCCCGCGACGGTGGCGGTCCCGGCCGAGTCCGCCGAGAACACCCTGTTCAGGCGGCTGAAGTCGGCCCTGCGCCCGAACTGACCGCGTCCGAGGGACGGTCCGGGGGGACGTTCCGGGGGACGGGGTCAGCCGCGCAGGCGGCGGCCCAGCGCTCGTTTCATCGTGGCCGACAGCAGGGTGCGCAGGCTCTGCTGGGCGCGGTTCGCGGCGGCGAGCTGGCGGCGCAGGGTGCTCACGTCGCGCCGCAGCTCGACGGCCGTCCTGCGCCACCGCGTGGCCTCGTCCCGCCACTTGGTCACCTGGGCGCGCAGGCGGTCGGCCTCCGCCGCCAGCCGCTCCATCTCGGCCTGGGCCTCCAGTCGCGCCCGGTACGCCCCGCGCCGCCCGATCAGCGGCGCCGCCTCCGTGGTGAACCCGTAGGTCTCGCCCTCGACCCAGGACACGCCGGACACGGCGTCCACCACGTCGTCGAGGTCGCCGGGGTCACCGGGGTGGTCGGCGGCCACCATGCGGGCCCTGGCGAAGGCCGAGCAGCGTTCCAGACGGGCCGCCACGACGCCCTGCGACGACTCCCGCAGCAGCACGGCGACCAGGCCGAGCCCCTCGTCGCGGGCCAGGTCGAGCAGGCGGGCGAGGGTGTCCTCGCCGGGGATCCAGCCGGTCGGCAGGCGCAGCACGAACGGCGTGGCCGGGTCCACCTCCTCGGCCGTGACCAGGCGCACCCGTCCTTCGTGCAGGTAGTGGCCGTGGACCAGGGCCAGGTCGAGGCCGGGGTCCTTGAGCGGGGAGCGGCGCTCGCGGTCCAGCTCGTCCCAGGGGCCGAGCAGGAGCACCGACAGGTCGGGAACGGTCCCGGCGAGCAGCGCGTCCACCGTCGCGCGCACGCTGTCGTAGCCGGCCGTGCCGTCCACGACGGCGGTGACGTACGGGATCTTCCACTGGCGGGACGGATGAGAGCGCAACCACCGGTACGCCGGGATGCGGTCGGCCACGAACGCGTGGCTCACCCGGTCGATGGACTCCTTGTCGCGCATGCGCATGGTCGGGCCGAGATGGTAGGCGCGGGCTCGTGGCTCGGGCACGAACACCGCGCCCGCCTGGCCCAGCCGGTAGCCCATCTCGGTGTCCTGGCCGAGGATCAGCTCGTCGTCCATGGGGCCGGCGGCCTCGATCAGGCGGGCGCCGACCGAGGTCGCGCCGCCGACGTGCAGGCTGAAGGGCCGCTGGGGGTTGGCGGTGAGGCCGTCGGTGCGTTCGACGAGGTCGACGATCCAGGTGTGCGGCTCGGCGGGCTCGAAGTGCTCCTCCAGGTCGGCGGGGAGCTCGGCGGGCAGCTCCGCGTCGGTGAACCTGATGTAGCCGGTCACGACCAGGTAGGGGGCCGTGTGGTGCCAGCGCATGTGGGCCTCGATCGCGCCCGGGGTGAGGACGACGTCGGAGTCGAGCCAGTGGATCACGTCGCCGGTGGCCTCGGCCAGGCCGGCGTTGCGGGCGTTGGCGCGGCCGGGCTGGTCGCAGACGATCAGGCGGGTGCCCTCGGGACGGACGGCGGGCAGCCGCAGGGGCGGGACGCTGCCGTTGTCCACGACGATGACCTCGGTGAGCGCGGCCGGGTAGGTCTGGCGGGCGAGGCCGGCCAGCACCAGGTCCAGCTTGTCCTGGCCGCCGTAGGCCGGGATGATCACGCTGACCGTGAGCGACGGGGTGAGGTCCGCCCCGGGCCGCAGCACGCGGTAGTCGTTGCCGCGCACCGGCGGCTTCTGGCCGTTGTTCATGCGGTTTCCATCAGCAGGCTCGGCCGGAAGCCGTGCCATTGGTTCGTGGCGATCCTGACGAAATGGGCCAGGGGCAGCTGCCAGGTGTGCTCCTCGGTGAGCCCCCTGCGCAGGACGTAGCCGAGGCCGTGCGTGCGATAGGTGCGCGCGCCGATCTTTTGCGCCGCTTTCAGGAACTCCAGATCGACCGCACGCGGGAGAGCGGGAAATCCTCCAATTTCCCGAAATTTCGCGCTTTGGAGCAAAATGGTGCCTCCGGCTACATGATCCGCCCAAACCTCGCTAGGGTACGCCGCTCCGCTCGCGAACGTGGTCCGCCGGATCGTGGCGCGCAACGGCTCCAGGTAGAAGAACTCGGCGGTCGTGCCCACCACGTCGGCATCGGCGTACGAGCGGGCCATGAGCAGGTCGGACAGGTGGCAGGGGCCGTACCAGTCGTCGTCGTCCCACTTGGCGAGGTAGTCGCCCGAGGCCAGGGCGGCGGCCCGGTTCAGCACCTCGCCGAACGGCACCGTCCGGGCCGCCTCGACCCACTTGACGGGCAGCGAGCACGCCTCGACGGCCGCGCGTACCTGCTCGAAGGCCACCCCGTGCAGGCCGAGCAGGACCTCGGCCTCGACGCCCCGCTGCCGCTCCATCTGCGCCAGCGCCGCGCCGACCAGGGCGGGCCGCTTGGTCGACATCACGATGCTGACCGTCGCGCGGGCGGGCCGGTGGACCAGCCGCCGCAGCCGTACGCTGTGCTCCTCCCGCCGCAGGTCGGCCAGGGAGCGCGCGGTGCCGTCAGCGGGCTCGGCGAGCCAGTCGCGGTCGGTGAGCAGCGAGGCCAGGTCGCCCGGCACCCACGCCGGGGCATGCTGGGCGGTCAGCGGGATCCCGGCGCCGGCCAGCTCCGTCAGACCGTCGAGCGGCACCGGCGCGGCGGGCCAGTCGACCTCCAGCCCCCGCCGGGAACGCAGCTCGGGCACGTCGGGCGATCCGCCGTCCACCTGCCAGCCGTCCGCCCAGTGCAGCCGGGCGAACCCCTTGCCCGGCGTACGCGTGAAGCCGCAGGGGGTGACGGACATGGACGATGCTCCTTGACCGGACGGACGGGATCGGCGCCTACCTTACGCCCGTTTTTACACGTCAGTAGACAGACAGGCAGCTTTCGCATGGCGGGCGGCGTGGGCCCCGAGGCAGCGGGTTCCCAGTTTTCCTCCAGGAACTTATGGCACGGTAGAGGTCAGGGTTTATTAGGGTGGCAAAAATCCCGCCCATCCTCCTATGCCCGACTAGTCGTGACTATGAAAGGTTTGCGCGGATGCTCTCGCCCCGCCGATTGGCAGCGGCCGCCGCACTTCTCGCAGTCGTGGCCGCCGGGGTGCTCGCCCTCCTCGTCCTGGCCGGCCTGCTCACCCTCGGTGCGGCGGCGGCCGTCGCGGCGTTCGCGGTCACGCTGGCCGCCCTCGCCCTGCTGCTGCTCACCGTCCGCCGCGTGGACGGCAAGGCGCACCGGATCGACCTGCGCATGAAGAAGCAGGAGGCCGAGCTCGCCCGTACGACGACCGCGGTCAAGAACCTCGAATCCCGGCTGGAGCTGCTGGTCCAGGCCGTCGAGGAGTCGGCCGCGCGGCGGGCCGACGACATCGGGGCGATCCTCGCCTCGCTCGGCGAGGACCGGGTGAACGCCATGACCAGGGCCCGGGAGGTCGAGGAGCTGCGCGAGGAGGTTCGCGCGCTGGCCAAGGGCCTGGCATGATCCGCGTCCGGCACAACGACTACGGGGTGCTGCGCCCGCCCGCGATCGGGGACTGGACGCCCGAGCTGCGCGTGTCCGTGGTCATCCCGGCCTACGACTGCCAGGAGGCGCTGGAGCGCACGGCGTCCGCGCTGGCCGCGCAGACCTATCCGGCCGGGCTCGTCGAGATCGTGGTCGCCGACGACGGCAGCACGCCGCCGGTCGAGCTGCCGGGAGCCCGCGTCGTCCGAGTGGCCGACGGCTGGGGACGGGGCGCGGCCCGGCAGACCGGGCAGCTGGCCGCCACCGGCGAGGTGATCCACTGGCTGGACTCCGACATGATCCTGGCCCCCGACCACCTCGAGGCGCACATGCGCTGGCACCACCTGCTCGACCACGCGGTGGTGATCGGCGACATCCGGTTCGTGACGGCCCCGGGCGAGGAGGGCACGCAGCCGGAGTACACGCGCAAGACCCTGGAGTCGACCCGGATGCTGAAGGACGCGGGGACGAGCGCGTACCTGCTGCACACGGGGGCCTCCACATCGGTGCGCGCCGAGCTGCTGCGCGCGGCGGGCGGCGTGGACACCTCGCTCAACATGGCCGAGGACACCGAGCTGGGGTACCGGCTGGCCCAGGCGGGGGCGGTGTTCGTGCCCGATCCGCAGGCCAGGGCGTGGCACGTCGGGCCGTCCACGGTGATGTCGCGGGAGAAGGAGGTCCACCGGCACAACTGGTCCTACCTGGGCGACCTCGTGCCGCAGCTGCGCTGGCTGCGCAGCCATCCCCGGCGCCACTGGCGGGTGCCGTACGTGCGGGTCGTGGTGAGCGCCACCACGTACGAGGAGACCCGGGCGAGCGTGGACGCGGCGCTGGCGGGCACGCTGCCCGACGCCGCCGTCACCGTCGTCGGCCCCTGGGGCCGGCTGACCGGCGAGCGCCGGTCCAGCCTCGACGACCCGCTGCTGGACCTGCGGCTGCTGCACAACCTGTACGCCCACGAGCCGCGCGTCACGTTCGCGGAAAGCGAACCGGTCAGCGTCGCCCCCACCCCGTTCCTGCTGCGGCTGCCCGCCGGATGGGTCCTCGGGGCCGACACCCTCGCCCGGCTCGTGCGACTGGCCGACGAGGACCTGCTCGGCCTGCTCTGCGTCGCCCTGGCCGAGGACGCGGACGGGGTCGTGGCCGCCCGGCTGGAGCGCACGGCCGCCTTCGCCCGCGCCGCGCGCTACGACGGCGCCGCCGACGACCTGGTGGACGAGCTGTTCGGCGTCCTGTGGGTCGAGGGCGGCGAGCACGGTTTCGGCACCGCCGCGGAGCCTCCGCCGCTGGGCGGCGACCCGGCCAAGTGGCGCGCGCTGGCGGCCCGGCGGCTGGCGGAGACCAAGGAGCTGCGGGCCCAGGTCGACCGGCTCGCCGCCGAGGTCGAGCGCCTGTCCCGCGCGCAGGACGAGGAGGACCCCGCTCCCGGGCCGCTGAGCTCCCTGATCCGGCACCTGCGGAGCGCCGGATGATCGCCGATCAATCGTCCGCCGAGCGGCGGACGGTCACCGCGCTGCTGGCGGAGCTGCCGGAGGCCCGGGTGTTCCTGGCCGGCCTCGAGGGCCACGCCTTCCCGGCCGACGGCGCGGGCCGGGCCGTGGACCTGGACCGGGACCTGCTGGAGCCGCCCGCCGAGCCGGAGTCGGCCGACCACGTCCTCGTGCTCGCCAGGACGCCCGCCGACCTGCGCAGGGTGGCGACCCTGCACAAGCTGCTCCCGCTGGCCGGGCGGGTGGTGGTGTGCGTGCTCGACGCCCCCGCCTCACACCCGGCCCCCGTGCCCACGCCGACCCCCGCGCACCGCTGGCGGTCGCTGACCGACCTGCGGGTGTACCAGCCCAGGAGCCGGGTGTGGGTGGTGGACGCCCGCTTCTCGGCCGCGACGCCCGCCGGCCGTACGGTCACCGCCACCGCCCGCGCCTTCGCCGGGCACCGCCTGGACGTGATCGCCGCACCCGCCGCCGGCATCGCCGGGATCGGCTCGGCCGACTGGCGTCCCGGCGACCCGAACGCCACGCCCGCCGAGGTGAGCGGCCCGGTCCCCGAACGCGTCGGCGCGCCCGGCAGCGACGTCGTGCTCCGCACGCTGGGCGACGACGCCCTCCGCGGCCTGGCCGGCGACGCCCTGCGCCCGCCGGGCGACGGCCGCGCCCCGGACGCGTCCCCGGCCCTGACGCCGGGCGCGTCCGGCGAGCCGGGCGGGATCGGCTGGGCCGGGGATCAGGCGCCCGTCGAACGGCCCACGATCGTCGCCGCGAGCTGGGAGAGCATCGGACGTCCCGGCGGGGCGGGGTCGCCGCTGGCCGATCCCGACGTGCTCGGCGAGCCGTCGATGGTCCCGCCCGTGGACGAGCGGCTGGTGAACCCCCAGGGTTTCGTGACCACCCCGTCCCGGGGCATGGCCGCGCTGACCGAGCGCGACGGCCGCTGGTCGGTGCTGCTCGACGGCAAGGTCGTGACGACGTTCGCCGAGTCGGGCGGGGTCACCGACGCCGACGTGGCCAGGCTCCGGCAGATCCGCGGCGTCGAGGTGAGCTGGCAACATCCGCACAGCGGCCCGCTGGCGGCCGTGCGGGTGCTGGCCGGTCTGGCCGCCGCCGGGGTGCCGCTGGCCACCGGAGCCGTGCCGCGCTGGGCGGGCGCTCTCGGGGACGAGCTGGTCACGCTGCTGCCCGCCGCCCCCGACCTGTCCGACGAGCTGCGGCGCGAGGAGCACAGCATCCGGCTGCGCCGGGCCGCCCTGCGCACCCATGGCGTGGCCGCCCGATGGGAGCAGCTCGGCGCGCCCGCCCCCGCTCCCCCGCTCACCTCCGTCCTGCTGGCCACCCGGCGCGCCGACATGGTGCCGTTCGCCCTGCGGCAGATCGCCCGCCAGCGCGACGCCCAGCTCGAAGTGGTGCTCGCGCTGCACGGCGTCCCGCGGGAGCACCCCGACGTCGCCGCCGCCCTGGCCGCCTTCGGCGGTCCGCTGACCGTGTACGAGGCCGACCCCGCGGCCGTCTTCGGCGAGGTGCTGAACGAGGCCGCCGCCAGGGCCTCCGGCTCGTTCCTGCTCAAGATGGACGACGACGACTGGTACGGCCCCGACTTCCTGGCCGACCTGCTGCTCGCCCACGCCTACTCAGGGGCGCAGGTGGTCGGCACGGTGCCCGAGTTCGTCTACCTGGCCTCGATCGACGTCACCGTGCACCGCAGCCAGGTCACCGAGCAGATCACCAGCTTCGTGGCGGGCGGCACGATCCTGGTGGAGCGTTCGGCGTTCCAGGCCGTGGGCGGTTTCCGGCCGCTGCGCCGCTCGGTGGACACCCAGTTCCAGGAGGCCCTCCAGGCGGCGGGCGGCCAGATCTACCGCACCCACGGCCTGGGCTACATCCTGCGCCGCGGCCCGGCCTCCGCCCACACCTGGCAGGAGCCGATCGGCACGTTCCTGCGCCGCAACCGGCGCCAGTGGCGCGGGTTCCGCCCGAACGCCCTGATGGAGCTGGAGGGGAGCAGCCGCCCATGACCGTCCCGCGCATCCGTGGCAACGACTTCGGCGTCCTCGACCCTCCCGAGCTGGGGGCCTGGGAGCCGGAGCTCGCCGTCACGGTCGTCATCCCGGCGCACGACCGCCAGGAGACCCTGGACCTGACGCTCGCCGCCCTGTCCGCGCAGAGCTACCCGGCGCACCTGCTCGACGTGATCGTGGTGGACGACGGCAGCGCCACCCCCATCCGCCTGCCCGACCTGGCCCCGGGCGGCACCAAGCTGATCTCCAGCCCGCCGGGCGGCTGGGGGCGCGCCTGGGCCGTGCAGGCGGGCCTGGACGCCGCCGCCGGCGAGGTCGTCCTCGTGCTGGACGCCGACATGGTCCCGCACCGGCGGCACGTCGAGGCCCAGCTCCGGTGGCATCACCTGGCCCCGTACGTCGTGGTGCTCGGCTGGATCGACTTCACCTCGGCCGGCCAGCCGCCCACGCCGGAGCAGGTCGTCCAGGCCCTGGACGCGGGGACCGAGGACGGCCTGTTCCCGCTGTCACCGCACCGGCACGACTGGGCCGAGAAGATCATCCACGACCACGACGGCCTGCGTACGGCCTCCGGCGCGACGGCCGCCCGCGTGCACGTGGGGGCCACGGCGTCGTACCCGGCGGCGCTGCTGCGCTCGATCGGCGGCCTGGACACCTCGCTGGTGCTGGCCGAGGACACCGAGCTGGGGTACCGGCTTGTGCAGGCGGGGGCGGTGTTCGTCCCGGACCCGCAGGCGCGGGCGTGGCACGTCGGCCTGCCGACCGCGATGCGCGACGTCGCCGCGTTGAAGCGGTACAACGACCCCTACGTGGCCGACCGGGTTCCCTACCGGCGGTATCTGCGGACGGATCCGGGGCGGCAGTGGCTGGTGCCGTACGTGGAGGCGGTGGTGACGGCGGGCGGTTACGAGGACACCCGCGCCACCGCGGACGCCCTGCTCGCCTCCTCCGTCCCCGACGTGCGCCTCACCCTCACGGGCCCCTGGCCCGCGCTGCCCACCGGACGCCGCTCGCCCCTGCGCGACCCCGACCTGGACCTGCGCCTGCTCAAGGCCACCTTCGAGCACGACCCACGAGTGCGGCTGGCCACCGAACCGCCTCCTGGGCCACCCGCCGGCACGACGGCCCCCTTCCGCCTGACCGTGCCGCCCGGCTGGACCCTCTCCCCCGGCACGCTCGAACGCCTGATCGCCCACCTGGACGAGCACGACCTCGGCAGCCTGTGCCTGGCCCTGGACGAGACCCCGGAGGGCGTGGTCGCCGCCCGCCTCGACCGTACGGCCGCCCTGTCCAGAGCCGCCCTGGTCGCCACCCCCGACGACCACCCGGACGACCTGATCGACACCCTGTACGGCCTGGAATGGGCCGACGGCGCGTCGTGGGGCCTGCGCCGCCGCCCCGACGTCTATCCGCCGCGCCGGCCGCCGGTCGCCGAGCTAGCCCTGCTCACCACCCGCCACGAGAAGGACCTGACCCTCCACCGCAAGCGCGTCGCCGCTCTGCGCGCCGAGATCGCCCAGCTGCGCCGGGAGGCCGCCAAGAACGGCAGGGACGCCTCCCGCTGGCGGGAGAAGGCCGAGAGCTGGCGGCGCGAGGCGATGCGGCTGGCCCGCGAACAGAACCGCACGGTCCTGAAACGGGCCGTACGCCGCGTCCGCGACCTGGCCTTCCCCGCCCGCTGACCGGGCGGGGCGGGCGTCAGTCGTCGCCCTCCACGCGCATCACGCCGGCGACCGCGCGGACGATGTCGAGCTCGCGCAGCCCCTCCATGGTCGCCGTGAGGGCCGCGTCGGTGGCGCGGTGGCTGACGATGACGAGCTGGGCGTCGTCGCCGTGCCCCTCCTGGCGGACGGTCTGGATGGACACGTCGTGCTTGGCGAACAGGTCGGCCACCCGCGCCAGCACGCCCGGCTTGTCGGCCACGTCGAGCGCCACGTGGCAGCGCGTGACCGTGTCGCCCATCGGGTGGACGGCCAGGTCGGCGTAGGTGGACTCCTCGGGCCCGTGGGTGCCGGCCAGCCGGTTGCGGCCGACGGCCACGAGGTCGCCGAGCACGGCCGAGGCCGTCGGCGCGCCGCCGGCGCCCTTGCCGTAGAACATGAGCTGCCCGGCCGACTCGGCCTCCACGAACACCGCGTTGTACGCCTCGCGCACCCCCGCGAGCGGGTGGGTCCGCGGGATCATCGCCGGGTGCACCCGCACGCCGAACGAACGGCCGTCGTCGGAGCGCTGGCAGATGGCCAGCAGCTTGATGACGTAGCCCATGGCCTTGGCGGAGGCGACGTCGGTCGCGGTGATCTCGGTGATGCCCTCGCGGTGCACCTTGTCGGCGGTGACCCGGCTGTGGAAGGCCAGGCCGGCCAGGATCGCGGCCTTGGCGGCGGCGTCGAAGCCCTCGACGTCGGCCGTCGGGTCGGCCTCGGCATAGCCGAGCGTCTGGGCCTCCTCCAGGGCGTCGGTGAAGGACGCGCCCGTGGTGTCCATCTTGTCGAGGATGTAGTTGGTGGTGCCGTTGACGATGCCGAGCACGCGCTTGACGTGGTCGCCGGCCAGCGACTCGCGCAGCGGGCGCAGCAGCGGGATCGCGCCGGCCACGCTGGCCTCGAAGTAGAGGTCGCCGCCGCCCCGGCGGGCCGCCTCGTGCAGGGACGAGCCGTCCTCCGCCAGCAGGGCCTTGTTGGCGGTGACGACCGACTTGCCGCGTTCGAGGGCGGCCACGATGAGCGTGCGGGCCGGCTCGATGCCGCCGATCACCTCGACGACGATGTCGATGTCGTCGCGGGTGACCAGGGACTCGGCGTCGGTGGTCAGCAGCGCCGGGTCGACCTCGATGTCACGCTTGCGCCCGAGCCTGCGCACGGCCACGCCGGCCAGCTCGAGCGGGGCGCCGATGCGCGCGGCCAGGTCGTCGGCCTGCTCGTGCAGGAGCCTGATGACCTGCGAGCCGACGACGCCGCAGCCCAGCAGAGCCACTTTCAGCGGTTTCACAGCTGCCCCCTCAACAGGTCGTCCTCGGTCTCGCCCGCCACGATCACCCGGGCCGCGCCGTCGGCGACGGCGACCACGGCGGGCCTGGGCAGGTAGTTGTAGTTGCTGGCCAGCGAGCGGCAGTAGGCGCCGGTCGCGGCCACCGCGACCAGGTCGCCGGGCGCCAGGTCGGCGGGCAGGTGGCAGTCGCGCACGAGGATGTCGCCGCTCTCGCAGTGCTTGCCGACCAGGCGGCTGAGCATGGGCTCGGCGTCGCTGGCGCGGCTGACGAGGGTGGCGGTGTACTCGGCGCCGTAGAGGGCGGTGCGCACGTTGTCGCTCATGCCGCCGTCGACGCTGACGTACGTGCGCAGGCCCTCGACGTCCTTGACCGTGCCGACCTCGTAGAGGGTGATGCCACCGGGACCCACGATGGTGCGGCCCGGCTCGACGGTCAGGCGCGGCACCGGCAGGCCGGCGTCGGCGCAGACCTTCGTGACGATCTCGCGCAGGCCGTCGGCCAGCTCCTTGATGTCGGGGGCCTCGTCGCCGTCGACGTAGGCGATGCCGTAGCCGCCGCCGAGGTCGAGCTCCGGCAGGACGACGTCGTGCTCGTCCTTGATCTGCACGAGCAGCGTGGCCAGCCGCCGCGCGGCCACCTCGAACCCGGCGGTGTCGACGATCTGCGACCCGATGTGGGAGTGGAGGCCGACCAGGTCGAGCTGCGGCAGCGCGAGGATGCGGCGCACGGCCTCGGCCGCCGCGCCGGTGTTGAGCGACAGGCCGAACTTCTGGTCGTCGTGGGCCGTGGCGATGAACTCGTGGGTGTGGGCCTCGACCCCGGTGGTCACCCGGATCATCACCTTGGGCCGCTTGCCGAGCTGCTCGGCGAGGTAGCCGAGGCGGGCGATCTCCTCGTAGGAGTCGACCACGATGTGCCCGACGCCGCTTTCCAGGGCGCGGGTCAGCTCGGCCTTGGACTTGTTGTTGCCGTGGAGGGTGATGCGCTCGGGCGGGAAGCCGACGCTGAGCGCCACCGCCAGCTCGCCGCCGCTGGCGACGTCGAGCCCGAGGCCCTCGTCGGCCAGCCAGCGCACGATCTCCTTGCACAGGAACGCCTTGCCCGCGTAGTGGACCTCGGAGCCCTGGAAGGCCGTGGCGTAGTCGCGCATGCGTGAGCGTACGTCGGCCTCGTCGAGGACGTAGAGCGGCGTGCCGAACTCGCGGGCCAGGTCGCGCACGTCGACGCCGCCGACCGTGAGTGTGCCGTCGGTCCGGGTCGACGTTCGGGGCCAGATCGTGGGGTCGATCCGGTTGAGGTCGGCGGGCGCCATCGGGGGGCGCTCGTGGGGCAGCATCTCGGCGTGCCGGTCCCCGGCTGGATGGACGAAGCTCACCCGATCGAGGCTATCGGAACCGCCACCCCTTCCAGGACCGCTGCCCACGTATCGAGACGCGATCAAGGTCCACAAGCAAAATATTCACGATTTTTCGCGCTTTAGCCGGATATTTTACGATCCATCACAATCTTTCCGGCCCAACCAGTACCCCCCGGACGGCCTCCGCGAGCCGCAACCGGGCCGTGTGCACCGGCCGGACCGGCTCGTCGCCCATCGGGACGGCGGGGGCGTGCTCGTGGGCGTCGTGGTAGGCCAGCGCCAGCCGGACCGCGAAGGCGTCCCAGCCGGGGTCGCGGCTGACGGCGCGTCCGGGCAGCTCGGCCAGCACCCGCAGCACCCGGCGGTCGTAGGGCCCGTCGAGCAGCTCGGGCCGGAACCCCGTGCGCGGCACCCCCAGCTCCCCGGCCCACCGCCGCACCGCGCAGGCGCGGGCATGGGCGTACCGGACGACGAAGCCGGGGTTGTCCCATGTGCGCGGGAAGTCGGGCCAGCCGGGCTCGGGCAGGTCCGGCGGGTTCAGCGACTCGACCAGCCGTCCCGGCACGTCCACGACGATGCGCAGGAAGCCGTTCGGCCGCGCCTGCGCCCCGGCCACCCCCTCCACCGCCCGCACCCGCGCGGCCAGCTCGGCCGGCGGGACGCGGCGGCGCAGCGCGGCGGCCGACACGTAGACGGCCTCCCGCTCCCACGTGCCCTCGGGCGCCGGCGGCTCCCCCAGCACCTCCTCCAGCGCCTCGGCCAGCAGGTCGGTCATCGCCTCAGCGTAGGCGTCAGATCAGCGCGTGCGGCTCCGCCGAGCCGTACTCGACCAGTTGGGCCGCGCCCAGCAGCCAGCGGTCCTCGTCGCGCACCCGCACGTAGCCGAACCGGTCGGCGGAGAAGACCTTGACGCCGTCGGTGCGGCACTGGCGCATCATGACCTCGTCCCAGCCCTCGGTGAGGTCGGCGAAACCCAGCTCGCGCAGGGCGTTCCTGCGGGCGAGCAGGGTGGCCCCGGCGATCTCGGGGAGGTAGGCGTACTCGGCCTCGGGCTGCTTGAGCAGGGTCGCCTGGGGCTTGCGCAGGTGGGCGTAGAAGGCCGCCTTGCCGACGATGTCGGCCGTGCTGAACAGGAAGGCCCGCCGCAGGTCGGACAGGTAGTGCGGGCCGTAGACGTCGCGCGGGTCCATGACCGCGACCAGGTCGGCCTCGCACAGGTCGAGGCCCTTGGCCAGCATCGCGCCCTCGCTCATGGCGGGGTGGGGGCGCCGGTACAGCACCTCGGCGTCGGTCAGCACGTCGCGGGCGCGCAGCTCGGCCTCGGGCGGCCCGATGACGATCACCTGGGCCACGCCCGACTGCCTGGCCACCTGCGCCAGCGCGTGCTCCATGAGCGACGGGTCGAGGATCGGCAGCAGCACGGAGGTGTCGAGGGTGGCGCGGGCGCCGGGCAGGCCGATGGCCTCCAGCAGCTCGTCCACGCGCTCGGTCATCGTCCCGGTGCCGTACGCCCGGCGCAGCGCCACGTGCGCCCGCCGCGAGTCCGGCTCGGTGCCGATCGGCGTGCCGCAGGCGGCGATCTCGGCCAGCCGCCACTGCGGCGTGCCGGGCGGGCATTCGGCCGCGGCCGGCCAGCGGTAGGAGGTGAGCACGTCGGGATAGGCCAGGTGCGGTGGCAGGAGCTGGTCGAGCGTGAGCACCCGGTCGACCCGCCCGCCGGCCAGCGGCAGCGGGTTGTGCACCCGGGGCTGCACGCCGAAGTGCAGGCGCGGCCACGGGACCGTGGTGTCGCTGGTGAAGCGGTGCTCGAACAGCTCGGCCGCGGCGGCGTAGTCGGCCACGTCACCCTGGGTGTGCCAGAAGACGGTACGGATGCCGCGCTCGGCGCACCAGGCCAGCAGCGCCCTGAGCCCCTCGCCCGGCTCGCCGGTCAGCTCCTCCAGCCACGGCCCCTGCGTGACGGACTCCACCACGAGCAGGTGGGGCACCTCCAGCGGCAGCACGCGGGCGAAGTCCCGCGGCGTGAACCCGGTCGTCTGGCGCCACTCGTAGCGCAGCAGCGCCTCGACGTGCGGATCGGCGACGACGGCGGCGGTCAGGTGCGGGCGGGTGTTGGGCCCGGTGGGGATCCGGTACGGCTTGAGCTTGAACGAGGCCCCGCCCAGCGTCCTGGTCGTGCTGGTGGCCTGGAACGACGCCCCGGGACGCGCCTCCTTGACCCCCTGGACGGCCACCGGCCGCCGCTTGGGCGCGCTGGGCCGCTTGACCGGCCTGGCCGCGCCCCTGAGCCCCTTGGCCAGGCGCATCGGGTTGTTCTTGCCGCTCTTGATGGCGTCGCCGAGCCGGTTCCAGCGGGCGACCTTGATCGAGGACAGCTTCCAGTTGGCCACCTCGGCCTGGAAGCGCTGCTCGGCCAGCTCCTTGCGCAGCCTGTCGGCCGCGGCCCGCTCGGCCTCCAGCCGTTCCTCGGCCTCGCTCAGCTGCTCGGCCAGCTTCCTGGCCTCCTCGGCGCTCTCCTCGGCGGCCGCCAGCCTGGACTGCGCGGCGTCCAGCAGCCTGGCCAGTTCGGCCGCGCGCTCGGCCTGCGCGACAGCTTCCCGCAACGCCCGACGCGTGCTTTCCAGCTCGGTAGACAACCGGACCTCCGCTCTCTTAGCCCGGCAAAGGATACTCTTTTGCAGGAAGCGTCTCGAAGGGATGAGATCCGGTGCAGTTCAACGTGCGACCCTACGTATGCGGCGCTCTCGGCCGGATCGACACCTCCATACTGGGCAAACTCACCGCCGCGGGCCCCAAGGTGCGGCCCGCGCTCCAGACGGACGAGGCCGCGCTGTTCAGCTCGACGCCGCTGCCGCCGTACCACCGGGCGGGCGGCGCGTTCGCGTTCTCGTGGGGCGAGCGCAAGCCGGCCGCCGCCGAGGACTGGATCACGGTCGCGGAGACGTACGAGACGCCCGGCCTGATCGGCGACGGCGCCCGGGTGGCGCTGCACGCGGGCGCTCTGGGCCTGGTCGACGTCTACTACGTGCGCCAGGGCGACGCGGTCTACTTCTCCTCGCTGATCCAGCCGCTGCTCAGCCTGGTGGCCATCGAGATCGACTGGGCCGCCCGGGCCTCGATCATCCAGGTGACGTTCCCGCTGGGCGAGGCGACCCCGTACCGGGAGGTCAGGCGGCTGCCGGGGTCGAGCGCGCTGGTGTTCGAGCACGGCCGCCTGGCCACCGAGCGCCGGTTGCCGCGCTGGCTGCGCACCGAGCCGTACGAGGCGTGGACCAGCCCCGAGGAGATCGTCGAGCTGCTCCACCACGTCTACGAGGACTACGACGGCCGCAAGCTGCTCGTGCCGGTCAGCGGCGGCTACGACTCGCGCCTGCTGGCGAGCGTGGCCGTGGCCCGCGGCGCCGACGTCGAGTCGTGGACCACCAGCCCCGACGACGGCACCGACACCGACATCGCCTTCGCCAGGGCGATCACCCGCGAGCTGGGCATCCCGCACCGGGTCGTCACCCAGGACGCCGCCGCCTACCCCGGCGACGCCGCCGAGGTGGCCCGCCGGCTGGAGTACCTGACGCCGCACCACGCCTGGTACGCGCCGTTCGCCAAGGAGGTGCACGGCGCGGGCCGCATCCTGGTCGACGGCCTGGCCGGCGGCCCGCTGCTGAAGAACTTCATGGTCAGCGGCGCCGCGCTGGAGGCCAGGACGCAGGCCGAGCGGTCGGCGGCGCTGCTCGGCTCGCTGTCGCTGGGCGCACCCGCGCAGCCGTTCCTGTCCAAGGCCGCCGCGCAGTGGATGGAGGAGACCGTGCGCGAGCAGTTCGCGGCGGCCACCTCGATGCTCCACGGCCACCGGGCCGAGCTGCCGCTGTCGGTGCTGCACACCAGGACCGTGCGCGGCATCGCGCGTTCGGCGGTGAACCTGGTGGGCCCGGAGGCGTCGTTCGCGGCGCCCTTCATCCACCCCGCCTTCTTCGACGCCGCGCTCAGCGTCGGCGTCGCGCGCAAGGACAAGGGCCGCTTCTACCGCGAGGTGCTGCACGCGGCCAACCCGAGGGTGGCCGCGCTGCCCTCCACGAACGTGGTCAAGCAGCCGCTCCAGCGGGTGCCCCTGCGTTCCACGGCCGCGCCGGCGCGGGCCTACTCCCACGGGATGCTCGAAGTCGTGGCCCGGCGCGTGCCCGGAATGCTCTCCGACGAGCTGCACGAGGTGATCGCCGGCGGGCCCGACGCGCTGACCCGGTTCAACGGCTGGAACGACCGTTTCTGGGTGCGCGGACTGGTGCTTTTCGGACTCTGGCTGAACGACTTCGAGAACGACCTCCCGGACGTCACCGCACCTTTTTAGTGAACTCTGGGTAACAGGGCGATTACATACGGATCTCGCGGGTATTACACGTCGCACAGCAGAAGCGGGTTCCGGAAAGCCACCGGGCTGGTAGTGTTCGGCCCGTAAGCGCCGCAACAAACGGGCACCAGATCACAAATCCGGTCTCGTTCGAGGGCATGGAGTTCGCAGGGATGACGACTCCACGCGGCGCGGTCACCAGCTAAGAACGCCGGGGTAACCGGTGACTTCGTCCTGCCCACATCTCTTCCTGTGAGCGACATCATGATCAACGCATCCCCATCACCGGAGTCGATCTCTGAGGCTTTCGTCTCGGAAGATCCGCGATGGTACAAGCGGGCGGTGTTCTACGAGGTTCTCGTCCGGGGGTTCAAGGACTCCAACGGTGACGGCACGGGCGACCTGCGCGGTCTCATCGAGAAGCTCGGGTACCTGGAATGGCTCGGCGTCGACTGCCTCTGGTTGCTGCCGCTGTACGAGTCCCCGCTGCGCGATGGCGGTTATGACATTTCGGACTATATGAAGATCCTTCCGGATTTTGGCGACCTGGGAGACTTCGTGCAGTTGATCGAGGCCGCGCACGAGCGGGGCCTGCGGATCATCACCGACCTGGTCATGAACCACACCAGCGACAGGCACCCGTGGTTCCAGGCTTCCAGGCATGACCCGGAGGGGCCCTACGGGGACTTCTACGTCTGGTCCGACGAGCCCACCGGCTATCCGGACGCGCCGATCATCTTCATCGGCGCCGAGGAGTCCAACTGGACGTACGACCCTGTGCGCAAGCAGTACTACTGGCACCGTTTCTTCCACCACCAGCCGGACCTGAACTATGACAACCCGGCGGTGCAGGAGGCCATGCTGGAGGTCCTGCGGTTCTGGCTCGACCTGGGCATCGACGGCTTCCGCCTCGACGCGGTGCCGTACCTGTTCGAGCGTGAGGGCACGGCGTGCTCGGGGCTGCCCGAGACGCACGCGTACCTGAAGAAGATCCGCTCGGAGGTCGACCGGCTCTACCCCGACCGGGTGCTGCTGGCCGAGGCCAACGGCTGGCCCGAGGACGTCGTGGAGTACTTCGGCGACCCCACCACCGGCGGCGACGAGTGCCACATGGCCTTCCACTTCCCGCTGATGCCGCGCATCTACATGGCGGTGAAGAAGGAGACCCGCGAGCCGATCTCCGAGATCATGTCCCGCACCCCCAAGCTGCCCGACACGGCACAGTGGGGCATCTTCCTGCGCAACCACGACGAGCTCACGCTCGAGACGGTGACCGAGGAAGAGCGCGACTACATGCACAAGGAGTACGCCAAAGACCCGCGCATGCGGGCCTACCTCGGCATCCGGCGTCGCCTGGCGCCCCTGCTGGACAACAACCGGGACCTGATCGAGCTGTTCACGGCGCTGTTGTTGTCGCTGCCGGGCTCGCCGGTCATGTACTACGGCGACGAGATCGGCATGGGCGACAACATCTGGCTGGAGGACCGCGACTCGGTCCGCACGCCGATGCAGTGGAGCCCCGACCGCAACGCCGGGTTCTCCTCGGCCGACCCGGGCCGCCTCTACCTGCCGGCCGTCATGGACCCGATCTACGGCTTCCAGGCGGTCAACGTGGAGGCCCAGCAGCGCCACGAGGGCTCCCTGCTGCACTTCACCCGGCGCATGCTGGAGATCCGCAAGAACCACCCGGTGTTCGGCCTCGGCGCCTACACCGAAATGTGGTCCTCCAACCCGTGCGTGCTCACGTACGTGCGCGAGGACCGCGACGACGTGATGCTCTGCGTCAACAACCTGTCGAAGTTCCCGCAGCCCGTCGAGCTGGACCTGCGCAGGTTCGAGGGCATGGTGCCGGTCGAGGCCCGCGGCGGGGTGCGCTTCCCGAAGATCGGTGAGCTGCCCTACCTGCTGACCCTGCCGGGCCACGGCTTCTACTGGTTCGCGCTGAAGCCCGGGGACTGAGCACAGCCCCCGGGGGGATCAGCGTGAAGTGACGGGCACCTGGGCACGGGCCGCGCGGCGGGCGGGAATGAGCGCCACCGCGAGGGCCGTGCCCACGGCCGTCACCACGGCCAACGCCAGCGTCACCGGCGAGGGCGCGCGGCCGATGCCCGCGCCCACGCCGCTCGTGTGACCCTGCAGGTCGATCAGTCCCACCACCACGGACGCCCCCACCGCCGTGCCGGCGCCGACGCCGAGCACGACCAGCAGGCCCGTACCGGTCACCAGCGTGGCCATGACCTGGCGTGGCGTCAGCCCCATCGCCTTGAGCACAGCCAGGTCGAAGGCGTGGTCGCGCAGGCCGATCGCGCTCGCGGTGAGCAGGTTGGCCAGGCCGATCAGGGCCAGCACGGCGATCAGCGCCACGATCACCACTCTGATGATCGACAGCCGGTCGGCCGGGTTGACCGCGGCCTGCACGTCGAGGCCCTCCGCCGACTCGGCCAGCAGCCGGGCCCGCACCTCCGCCTTGTCCGCGCCCGGCCGCAGCGCCAGCGCGTAGTACTGGGGCGGCACGGAGTCCTTGGCCGCCAGGCTGTCCAGGCCCACCGAGAGCACCTCGCCGTCCAGGTCGGGCTCGACGGTACGGCCCACGATCCGGACGATCAGCGGCGAGCCGCCCACGGTCAGGCGCACCCGGTCGCCGATCCTGACCCCCAGGAGGTCGAGCAGCCCCTGCCCGGCGACCGCCTCGCCGCGCTCGGTGTAGCCCCTGCCCTCCACGACGGGGAACGGGTAGGGGGCGGTCGAGCTGCCGACCGCCCGTACCCGGACCGAACGGGCCTCGCCCGGGGCCAGGGCGTTCACGTCGGTGCCCGGGTAGACCGAGCGCACGTCGCGGTCGCGTTCGGCGATGCGCTGGGCCTCGGCCGACTCCATCTGCTTGCCGGGGCGCACGTACAGGCTGGCGTGCTGGCCGACCTGTTCGGGGTGGCTGAGGAAGTTGTCGAGGGTGGCCCAGACGCCGAGGCCGATCGTGATCATCATCATCGGCACGGCCAGGCCGAACGCCGTCAGGAACGCCGGCACGCGCCTGGTGAAGGCGTCGCGGGTGCCCAGGATCAGGGCGGGCGGGAGGCGTACGAGCAGGCCGAGCCGGGCCAGCCGGGACAGGTGGCCGCGCGGCGGCGAGGCCGGCACGGCGGGGATCGGCGGCGTGCGCGCGCCCCGCCAGGCGGGCACCCCCACCGCGCCCAGGACGACCAGCGCCGTGCCCGCCACGATGGCCAGCACCGGCATCGGCGCGGCCGAGTACGTGCCGAGCACCACCGCCGTCGCCCCCCAGCCCGCCAGCGCGCCGAGACCGACGCCGAGCAGGCCGAGCGCGCCGTGCTCGACCAGGAGCAGCAGGGCGACCTGGCCGCCGGTGAAGCCCATCGACTTGAGCGTGGCCAGGTCGCGGAGCTGGCCGAGCACCCGGCCGCCGGCGGCGTTGGCCAGCGCGAGCGCCGCCGCGACCATGCCCACCACGCCGAACAGCGCGAGCAGCGTGCCGAGCAGCCGGTTGTCCAGCTCCATCGCGGCCCTGACCTCGCGCCAGGTGTAGACGCGCTGGAGCTTGTCCTCCAGCATCACCACGACGCGCTGGGCCACGACCTGGCTGGCGTCGGGGTCGGACAGGCGCAGCCCGGTGACCCATTCGCTGCGGCCCAGCATGGGCTCGACGCGGTCGAGCGTGGCGGGCAGCACCCAGGCCAGCCCGGGGGTCCATTCGGGGTAGAAGCCCTGGTCGGCGGAGTCGGCGATGCCGCGTACGTACAGCGTGTGGCGCTCGCCGTTGAGCGCGATGACGGTGAACGGGGAGCCGATCGCCAGGCCCAGCGACCTGGCGAAGGAGTGTTCGACGACCACGCCGTCGGGCTGCGAGCCGTCGAGCCACCTGCCCTCGGCCAGCACGGGATGGGCCACCCGGGGCGGCGAGGCGGGCATCGCGCGCAGCGACGCGGGCTCCTTCTTGCCCTCCTGCGCCACGGTGACGGGGGCCGAGCGGTAGGGGCCGGCGGTGCCGGTGACGCCGTCGATGCCGCCCAGGGCGACGTCGGGGTCGTCGTCGGTGTAGACCCAGACGTGGGCGCCGTCGGTCTGGGCCGACAGGCTGCGCCACGGGTTGGTGCCGTCCTCCAGGAGGGTCGCCGCGGTGATCAGGGCGGCCACGATCCCGGCCACGACCAGCACGGTGAGCACCGCCTGGCCCTTCCTGGCCCGCAGGTCGGCCTTGATCCACCGGCTTCCGGCCAGGGTGGTGCTCATCGGAGGTCGATCACCTCGCCGGCGGTACGGGTGCGGCGGCGGGCGATGCGGCCGTCGTCGACGATCTCGCCGTCGAACAGCGACACCAGCCGGTCGGCCAGGCCCGCCACCCGGGCGTCGTGGGTGACCATGACGATCGTCTGCCCCTCTTTGTGCACGTCGCTGAGCAGGCGCAGCACGTCGCGCGTGTTGCGGCTGTCGAGGTTGCCGGTGGGCTCGTCGGCCAGCAGCAGGCTGGGCTTGTTGGCCAGGGCCCTGGCCAGCGCGACGCGCTGCTGCTCGCCGCCGGAGAGCTGGGCGGGCGAGGCCGCGGCGCGGTCGGCCAGGTTGAGCGCGCCGAGCAGGCTCTCGCGCCGCTCGCGCGCCACCTTGGGCGAGGCCCCGGCCAGCAGCGCGGGCAGCTCGACGTTGTCGCCGACGGTCATGTTGGCGACCAGGTTGAAGAACTGGAAGACGAAGCCGACCTTCTTGCGCCGCAGCAGCGCCCAGGCGCTCTCGGAGAGGGTGTCGACCCGCTGCCCGTCGAGCCAGATCTCGCCGCTGGTGCGCGCGTCGAGGCCGCCGAGCATGTGCACGAGCGTGGACTTGCCCGAGCCGGACGGCCCCATCACCGCGACGAACTCGCCCGGCTCGACCTGGAGGTCCACCCCGCGCACGGCCGGCACCGGCACTGCGCCATCTTGGTAGATTTTGACCAGATTGACCGTTTTTAGGACCGAGCTCATGCCAGATCCTCCTGGCATCGCTCCAGCCAGTCAAGATCGGCCTGGAGGTGCAGCATGGCCCCCTCGATCAGCAGCAGGGCCACCCGGTCGGTGGGCTCCGTACGGGAGAGCAGGTCGTTGAGGTCGCCCATGAGCGACAGGTAGTGGCGGCGCTGGCGACTGATCAGCGCCATCCGGTCGGCGATGCCGGTGAGCGGCGCGAGCACGAGCTTCATGAAGAACTCGTCGCGCACCCTGGGCCCTTCGGTGGGCTCGTCGACCCAGATGGTGAGCAGGTCACGGCCCTTGGCGGTCAGGTAGTAGACCTTCTTGTTCGGCCGGTTGGACTGCTCGACGTCGACGGCCCTGACCAGCCCGTCCTTCTCCAGCCGGCCGAGCGTCACGTATATCTGCCCGATGTTCGGGGAGGGGTAGGCGCTGCCGAACGTCTGTTCAAGGGCCTGTTTGAGCTCGTAGCCGTGGGCCGGTTCCTTGGCCAGGAGCGCCAGCAGGTGAAGCCGCACGCCTCACCTCCCCGCTTTGTGTTACGTGAGCGTTACGTAGGTATCCGTTGACCATCAGATTACAGGTGTGCATAACATGAATGCATCTACCTAACACGTATGTAACCCCGCTGATTGTGGAGGAAACAGAGTGCTGCGCCCGCTTTCGTTCGTTCTGGTCGTCGTGCTGGCGGCCGGATGCACGGCGGCGGGTGACGAGGGCAGCGGCGAGAAGGGGACGGGCGGCACAGGCCCGATCACCTTCGCCACCGGACGCGACACCACGGCGTACCTGCAACCCTTGCTGGACCGCTGGAACCAGGCCCACCCGGCCGAGAAGGTGACGCTGCTGGAGCTGCCCGAGGCCGCCGACGAGCAACGCGCCCAGATGGTGGCCAACCTCCAGGCCCAGAGCAACCGCTACGACGTGCTGGGGCTCGACGTCGTGTGGACCGCCGAGTTCGCGGAGAACGGCTGGATCATCCCCCTGGAGCGCGGGTTGTTCCCGCTCGACAGGTTCCTGCCGCCCGTCGTGGACACGGCCGTCTACAAGGGCAAGCTCTGGGCCGTCCCGTACACCAGCAACGCGGGACTGCTCTACTACCGGACCGATCTCATCAAGAAGCCGCCGCAGACCTGGGCGGAACTTCGCGATAAAGCGCGAGAAGTAACGAAAAAGCGGGACATCGGAGGCTATGCAGCCCAACTCCTGGCCTACGAAGGCTTGACCGTGAACTTCTCCGAGGCAGTGCAGTCGGCGGGCGGGCAGATTCTCAACCACGACGGCACGGAAGTGACCCTCGATCCGGCCAAGGGGAAGATCGCGCTCGACTTCCTGATGCAAGGGCTGCGGGAACGCTGGATCACCGGCGACTCGCTGACCTTCAAGGAGGAGGAGACCCGGCTGGCCTTCCAGGACGGGAAGCTGGCCTTCGCCCGCAACTGGCCGCACGCCTACGGCCCGGCCAGGGCCAAGCTGGGCGACCGCTTCGCGGTGACCCGGCTGCCCGGACTCAACGGTCAGGGATCCAGCTCCCTCGGCGGGATCAACCTGGCCGTCAGCGCCTACTCCAAGCACCAGCAGACCGCACAGCAGTTCATCCGCTACTTCACCAGCCTGGAGAACGAACGCCGCGTCCTCACCGAGGGCTCCTTCCCGCCCGTGTGGACCGAGCTGTACGACGACCCGGCCCTGATCAAGCGGTTCCCGTACCTGCCGGTGCTCAAGGAGAGCATCCTCGCCGCCAAACCACGGCCGGTGAGCGCCAACTACAACCAGGTGAGCCTGGTGATCGCCAGCTCGGTCGCCAAGGCCCTGGCCGACCCCGAGAACGAGTCCGCCGACGACGTCGCGGCCTCCATGAAGTCCGAACTCGAAGAGATCATCAGAACCCAGTGAGGCAAGCCATGCGTAAAGCCAGAGCAGCAGTAGTCCTGGCAGGGCTCGCGGTAGCCGTCGCCGCCTGCGGCAACGCCCCGACGACGACGACCCCCACCGCCTCGGAGTCGGCGCCGGCCAGTTCCGCCGCCGGCGCCAAGACGCTCGAGGGCGTCAAGCTGGAGGTCGCGGCCAAGTGGACCGGCGCGGAGCAGAAGAACTTCGAGCAGGTGCTCAAGGCCTTCTCCGACAAGACCGGCGCCACCGTCACCTACGCCTCCACGGGTGAGGACACCGGCGCCTACCTCGGCCCGCGCATCCAGGGCAAGAACCCGCCGGACGTCGCGATCCTGCCGCAGCCGGGTCTGGTGCAGCAGTACGCCAAGCAGGACGCGCTCAAGCCGCTGTCCGCCGAGGTCACCCAGGAGATCGACACCAACTACACGCCGTACTGGAAGGAGCTCGGCTCCGCCGACGGCAAGGTGTACGGCGTGCTCATCAAGGCGGCGCACAAGTCGCTGGTCTGGTACCGCTCCGAGGCGTTCGAGGAGGCCGGCGTCCAGGTGCCGACGACCTGGGACGAGCTGATCAAGGCCGGCCAGACCATCGCCGACTCCGGCACCCCGCCCTTCTCCCTCTGCGGCGCCTCCGGCTGGACGCTGACCGACCTGTTCGAGAACGTCTACCTGTCCAGCGCCGGCCCGGAGAACTACGACAAGCTCTCCAAGCACGAGATCCCCTGGACCGACGCCAGCGTCGCCACCGCCCTGGAGAAGATCGCGCAGATCGCGGGCAAGAAGGAGTTCGTGCTCGACGGCGCCTCCGGCGCGCTGCAGACCGACTTCCCGACCTGCGTGACCAAGGTCTACGGCAACAAGAAGGCCGCCATGGTCATCGAGGCCGACTTCGTCGCCACCCAGGCCACCCAGGACGGCGCCAAGGTCGGCGAGGGCGCCAAGTACTTCCCGTTCCCGAAGGCCGGCGACACCGCCCCGGTCGTGCTCGGCGGCGACGTGGCCGTGGTCATGAAGGACTCCCCCGGCGCGATGGCCCTGGTGCAGTTCCTGGCCTCCAAGGAGGGCGGCGAGATCTGGGCCAAGCTCCCCGGCTACCTGTCGCCCAACAAGAACGTCTCCCCCGACAACTACCCCGACGAGCTGACCAAGCAGCTCGGCCAGACGATCGTCTCCGCCGGCGACGCCGTCCGCTACGACATGTCGGACCTGGCCCCGAGCGCCTTCGGCGGCACCGACGGCAAGGGCGAGTGGAAGGTCCTCCAGGACTTCCTGCGCAACCCGAGCGACGTCAAGGGCGCCCAGGCGGCGCTCGAGGCCGAGGCCAAGAAGGCCTGGAAGTAAAGAGGTAAGGCCGTGACCGAACGGTTGGACGGCCCGGCGGCCCCGCCCGCGAAGATCGCGGGCGGGCCTTCCGCAGGACCGGCTGAAACCCCCCGTACGAGACGACGCCTCGGCCCATCGCCGGCGGTCGCCATCGCCTTCCTCCTGCCGGCAGCCCTGCTGCTCGGCGTCTGGGTGGTCTACCCCATCGTCTACTCCATCTTCCGCAGCCTGTTCGACGCCTCGGGCAGCGGGTTCGTGGGGCTGGGCAACTACGCAACGATCTTCAGTGACAACGGCATGCTCGTCACGATCCGCAACAACCTCATCTGGGTGGTCGTGGCGCCGATCGTGGTCACCACGATCGGCCTGATCTTCGCGGTGCTGACCGAGCGCATCAAGTGGGCGACGGCGTTCAAGCTGATCGTGTTCATGCCCATGGCGGTCTCGCTGATGGCCGCGGGCGTCATCTTCCGCCTGGTGTACGAGGAGAGCCCCGACAAGGGCCTGGCCAACGCCGTGCTCACCACCGTGCACGACACGTTCTCCTCCTCCAAGGGCTACCCCGAGGCCCGGCCGCGCGGCGGCGACGAGTCTCCCGTGACCGAGCAGAACGGCGCGGTCGTCACCAAGGAGCCCGCCCAGGCGGGCCGGCCGGTGCTGATCCCGATCGTCGGCGTCAAGCCGCAGACCATGCCGTCCAACGCCCAGACCGCCCGCGCCCCCTCGGGCGACGGCCTGTCCGGGACCGTCTGGTTCGACTTCACCCAGGGCGGCGGCGGCCAGAGCGGCGCGGTCGACCCCACGGAGAAGGGCCTGCCCGGCATCACCGTCGAGGCGGTCCAGAACGGCAAGGTGGCGGGCACCGCCACGACCGCCGACGACGGCACGTTCCGCTTCGACGGCCTGCCCGCGGGCTCCTACGTCGTACGGCTGCCGGAGTCGAACTTCCAGGCCAGCTACGGCGGCCTGACCTGGCTCGGCCAGACGCTCATCACGCCGGCGATCATCGGCGCGTTCGTCTGGGTGTGGGCCGGGTTCGCGATGGTGCTGATCGCCGCCGGCCTCGCCGCCATCCCGCGGGACGCCCTGGAGGCCGCCCGCATCGACGGCGCGACCGAGTGGCAGGTGTTCCGGCGGATCACCGTGCCGCTGCTGTCGCCGGTGCTGCTCGTCGTCTTCGTGACGATGATCATCAATACGTTGAAGGTCTTCGACCTGGTCTACATCATCGCGCCTGCCTCGGTTCAGCCGCAGTCGAACGTGGTCGCGCTGGAGATGTGGCGCGTGTCGTTCGGCGGCGGGAACAACCAGGGGCTCGGCAGCGCACTCGCGGTGTTCCTGCTCATCCTGGTCCTCCCCTTCATGATCATGAACATCCGCCGGTTCAGAAGGGAAGACACATGACGACCGCGACCGTGAACGCGTCTCACGGACTGGAGGCGGGCGCGCCGCGCAGGGGCGTGGCGAGCAGGATCGTGGACCGCCTCGGTGGCGGGGCCGTCCAGGTGGTCATGATCGTGCTCGGCCTGTTCTGGCTGGTGCCGACGCTGGGCCTGCTGGTCGTCTCCCTGCGCACGGTGAAGGTGAACAACGCCGAGGGCTGGTGGACGATCTTCACCAAGCCCGCCGAGCTGACCCTGGCCAACTACAAGAACCTGCTGGCCAGCGGCTTCACCTCGTCGTTCTGGAACACGGTGGCCATCACCGTGCCGACCACGATCCTGGTGATCGGCATCGCGGCCATGGCGGCGTACGCGTTCGCGTGGATGGAGTTCCGCGGCCGGGACACGGCGTTCCTGGTCGTGGTGGGTCTGCTGATCGTGCCGATCCAGATCGCGCTGATCCCCGTCGCCGCCTTCTACGGCGGTGTCGGGATCTTCGGCACGATCCCCGGCGTGGTGCTGTTCCACACGGCGTTCGGCCTGCCGTTCGCCATCTTCCTGCTGCGCAACTTCTTCGTCGGCATCCCGGCCTCGCTCCTGGAGGCCGCCAGGATGGACGGCGCACCCGAGTGGAAGATCTTCGCCCAGGTCGTGTTCCCGCTGGGCAAGCCGGCCATCGCCTCGCTGGGCATCTTCCAGTTCCTGTGGGTGTGGAACGACATGCTCATCGCGCTCGTGTTCGCCAACACCGACAACCAGCCGATGACCAAGGCCCTGCAGTCCCAGATGCGGCAGTTCGGATCGAACGTCGACATCCTCTCCTCCGGGGCGTTCCTGTCACTGATCATCCCGCTGGTGCTGTTCTTCGCCTTCCAGCGGTACTTCGTCCAGGGCATGATGGCCGGTTCCGTCAAGTAGGCCATTCCCGGCGGGCGCCCGCCTCCCGAGGGGGCAGGCGGGCGCCCGTAACACGTCCTTCCGGACCTCCGATGATTGTTCATGAAGCGTCTTCTCGCCCTCGCCGCAGCAGCCTTCATCTCCCTCCCCCTCACCCCCGCCGCCGCGCTCGGCGGCACCCCGGGCGCGCCCGGGGCGGGCGACCCGTACTTCCCCGGTCAGGGGAACGGCGGCTACGACGTCGGCCACTACGACCTCGCCCTCGACTACGACCCCTCCTCCAACGTCCTGACCGGCGTCGCCACCGTCACCGCCCGCGCCACCCAGGCGCTGAGCCGCTTCGACCTCGACCTGTCCGGCTCGCTGTCCGTACGCTCGGTCACCGTGGACGGCAGGCCCGCCGCCTTCACCCGCAGCGGCGACGAACTGGTCGTCACCCCCGCCGCCGCGCCGGCCTCCGGGCAGCATTTCTCCGTCGTCGTCCGGTACGACGGCAGGCCCACCCACGTCCTCGACCCCGACGGCTCCAGGGACGGCTGGATCAGGACCAGCGACGGCGTCTTCAACGCCAACGAGCCGCAGGGCGCGATGACCTGGTACCCCGGCAACCATCACATGTCCGACAAGGCGACGTACCGGTTCGCGGTGACCGTGCCCAGCACGAGGGTCGCGGTGGCCAACGGCGACCTGGTGACCAGGACATCGGCCGGCGGCCGGACCACCTACGTGTGGGACGCCCGCGAACCCATGGCCAGCTACCTGACCACGGTGTCGATCGGCAAGTTCCAGCTCACCGACACCAGGTCCGGCGGCTACCGGGTGATCACCGCCGTGGATCCCAAGCTCGCCGGCACGGCGACCGACTTCGCGGCCCGTCACGCCCCCGTCCTGGACTACTTCAGCTCGCTCTTCGGCCCCTACCCATTCTCCTCCACCGGCGGGATCGTGGACCACGAGCCGAACGTCGGCTACGCCCTGGAGACCCAGACCCGGCCCATCTACCCCGTGGTGCCCGGCGAGTCGCTGCTCGCGCACGAGCTGGCCCACCAGTGGTTCGGCGACTCGGTGACGCCCACGTTATGGCGGGACATCTGGCTGAACGAGGGCTTCGCGACGTACGCGGAATGGCTCTGGCTGGAGAAGATCGGCAGCCGGACCGTGCAGACGTCCTTCGACGGCGTCTACGCCAGACCCGCCGACGACGAGTTCTGGCAGACGCCCACCGCCGACCCCGGCGGCGCCGCCGCCCTCTTCCACGACCCCGTCTACGACCGCGGCGCGGCGACCTTGCACGTCCTGCGCCGGACCGTCGGCGACACCGCGTTCTTCACGATCCTGCGCACCTGGGCGAACGACCACAAGTACGGCAACGCCGACACCGCCGCCTTCGTCGCCCTGTCCGAACGCGTGTCCGGCAGGCAGCTCGACGCCCTCTTCGACGCCTGGCTCTTCCAGCCCGGCAAGCCGTCGTTGTGATCATTCCGGTACGGCCTGCGCGTCCGTTTGGGCGGCAAGCCGTACCAGACCTAGATAAGCTTCACGGCCATGGCCGGTCGTCCTTTGCATGAAGTCGTCGAAGCCGGATGGGCTCAGGCTCTTGAGCCCGTATCCGAGCAGATCTCCTTGATGGGTGAGTTCCTGCGCAACGAGATCGCCGAGGGCAGGCAGTACCTGCCCTCGGGCCCCAATGTCCTGCGCGCGTTCAACCAGCCCTTCGACGACGTCAAGGTGCTGATCGTGGGTCAGGACCCCTACCCCACGCCCGGCCACCCCGTCGGGCTGTCGTTCTCGGTGGCGCCCGAGGTGCGGCCGCTGCCCGGGAGCCTGCTCAACATCTACAAGGAGATGGAGTCCGACCTCGGCCTCCCCCGCCCCGCCAACGGCGACCTGACCCCGTGGGCCGAGCAGGGCGTGCTGCTGCTCAACAGGGTCCTGACCGTCATGCCGGGCAAGCCCGCCTCCCACCGGGGCAAGGGCTGGGAGCAGGTCACCGAGCAGGCCATCCGCGCCCTCGTGGCCCGCGACAAGCCGATGGTCGCCATCCTGTGGGGTCGCGACGCCCGCAACCTCGCGCCCATGCTCGGCAGCGTGCCGCGCATCGAGTCGGCGCATCCGTCCCCGCTGTCGGCGCGCAGCGGCTTCTTCGGCTCGCGGCCGTTCAGCCGCGCCAATGAGCTGCTCACCCAGCAAGGCGCCGCACCTGTCGAGTGGAAGCTGCCCTAGCATCGTCGCCATGAGTGATGAACCGAAATACCTGCGCCTTACGGTCGAGCTGACCGTGGAGGTGCTCGACGTGAACGCGCTGCAGGCGGCGGCGCTGGCCGAGATCCGGCATCCCGACGCCGACCTCAGCGACGAGGAGCGCTCCGAGCAGGCCGACCTCGTCAACTCCGACGAGACCGGCGCCTCCGCGCTCCAGTGGCTGATCGAGCCGGACCACGTGCTGCAGCTCGTGGACCACATCACCGAGATCGAGCCGCGCGAGGCCGTTCTCGGGGTGGAGCCGTCCGAGGGGCCGAGCGAGGACGAGGACGAGGACCACCACGACCACGACCACGCGTGACCTCTCACACGTGACGTGACGTGACGTACGTCGACCGGCCACGGCGCCCCACCCGCGCCGTGACCTCCGACGTACGGCGACCGGCCGGCGCACCATCCGCATCGTGACCTCGGACGTACGGCAACCCGGCCACGACGCACCATCCGCGTCGTGACCTCGGACGTACGGCGACCGGCCACGGCGCACCATCTGCGCTGCGGCTCCGTCGCACGGCGCCGGCCACGGCGCCCACCGCGTCGTGACCTCTGACGTACGGCGATCAGCCACGACGCCCCACCCGCGTCGTGGCTCTTCGCTCCCGGCTACGATCGTCTCGTCCAGGCTTTTTCCGCTCTCCGAGGGATCTGTCGCCATGATCGTGGCCTTCTCCATCACCCCGCTGGGCGTCGGCGAAGGGGTCGCCGAACCGGTCGCCCGCGCCGTCAAGGTGGTCCGCGAGAGCGGCCTGCCCAACCACACGGACGCGATGTTCACCACGATCGAGGGCGAATGGGACGAGGTCATGGACGTCGTCAGGCGCGCGGTCGACGCCGTCTCCGAGGTCGCCCCGAGAGTCAGCCTGGTCCTCAAGGCCGACCTCCGCCCGGGTGTGACGGACGGCATGACCACCAAACTCCAAAGCCTCGAACGCCACCTGCCCTGACCCACCTCCCCGCCGCCAAGCTTCCAAGCAGAACACCTCAGCCCCAAGCCGCTCCCCCAGAAGCCGCCCCCAGCCAGCACCTCAACACCTGACCGCCCGCCCAGAGGCCGTACGCCATCGGCATGTGGCTGGCCGGGAAGGCGGCAGTCGACCAGCGACAGCCCGCACCGCGTGGGAGCTCTCGGCCGCATCCTCGCAACGCGAAGCCCGCAGTCTGCGGATGCCCGGCTTGCCCCCCCATCCGGGCACATAGTGAGGAGCCCCGCAACGGGCACATAGCGTGCAGCCACTGCAGCAAGCACAGGGCGGAAAGCCTCCCGTGACGGGCACGTGATGAGGAGCCTCGCAGCGGGTACGTAGCGCGGAGCCCCGGAGCGAACACGTGGCGCGGAGGCCCGTAGCAGGGGCGTGGCGCTGAAGGTCGTCTTGACGTGTTGCAAGCCTGTCCTGGCGATGTCGGCGCTGCTCGGCTCGCGGGCGGGGCGGACGCCGGCCGTTTGACCCCGTGCCCAGGAGGCGTCGTGCTTCCAGGTGGTCTGAGAGCTCCGATGAATGGCGGGATTCGCGATATGTCTTGACCGTCTCCGTAAACGCGACATATCGTGTCGCTTGATCAGTGAACGCGATACTACGTGTGCCCGGAGGTGGAGGCAATGAGACAAGAGCGAGTGCCCGTGCTGGTGGTCGGCGGTGGGTACGCGGGCCTGAGCGCTGCCGCGCTGCTGGCCTGGCGCGAAGTGCCCGTCATTCTGGTCGAGCGGCACCCGAGCACGTCCATCCAGCCCAAGGCGTTCGGCATGGGACCGCGAGCCGTCGAGTTGCTGCGGCCGCTTCCGGGGATCGAGCAGACGTTCGCCGACATCTGGATCGGCATCGGCGACTCCATGCGCATCGCGATCGCCAAAACGCTGGCCGACCCCGACCCACAGATGATCTTCGAGGACTCGGGCGACTTCGACGCCCTCGCCGACCTCACCCCCGTGCCCCGCGTGGGCGCCCCCCAGTCGGAGGTCGAGCGGGTGCTGCGTGCCTACGCCGACGAGCTCGGCGCCGACCTGCGCTTCTCCACCGAGCTGATCTCCCTCGACCAGGACGACGACGGCGTCACCGCCGTGATCCGGGCCGCCGACGGCGAAGAGAGCATCGTACGGGCCGACTACGTGGTGGCGGCCGACGGCCACCGGAGCACGCTGCGCGAGCGGCTGGCCGTGCCCACCTCCGGCAGGGGTGATCTCGTGCAGATGCGCTCGATCATGTTCGACGCCGACCTGACCGGCCTGGTGAACGAGCGCGAGGTCATCGTCTGGTACCTGCACAACGACGCGTTCACCGGCGTCATCGTGACCGGCACGGGCGTCGGCGCGCACGTGCTCGGCATCAACCAGGCCCCCTCCCCGGACGGCGGCACCGACGCGCTCACCGAGGAACGCTGCGTCGAGCTCATCCGCGTCGGAACCGGCATCCCGGACCTGGACGTGCAGGTGCTGGACACGGCGACGTTCAGCCTGGCGCACGTCGTGGCCGACACCTTCCGCGCCGGACGCGTCTTCTTCGCCGGCGACGCCGCCCACACCATGCCGCCCACCGGCGGCCAGGGCGGCAGCACCGCCCTCCAGGACGGCTGCGACATCGCCTGGCGCCTCTGGCTCGTGATCAGCGGGCAGGCCGGCCCCGGCTTCCTGGACACCTACGACGCCGAACGCCGCCCGATCGGCGCCCTGACCGCCGACGCCCAGCTCGCCAATCTCAGCGTGCGGATGCCCGTGGACGAGCGCTCCGACTACCCCGAGCCCCTGGAGGACTTCCTGCAGGCGATGCTCGGCTACCGGTACCACTCCGCCGCCGTCCTGGAGGAGCCCGGCGACGACGGCTCGCTCCTGGAGGACCCGCGCACCCCGAGCGGCCGCCCCGGCAGCCGCGCCCCGCACGTCGTGCTCGACTGGGAGGGGCAGCGCATCTCGACCATCGACCTGTTCGGCTCGGGTTTCGTCCTGCTGGCCGACAAGAGTGGCGGCCAGGTCTGGATGGACGCCGGCCGCGTGGTCAAGGAGCGCCTGGGCGTGCAGCTCACCCGCATCCTGGTGGACGACGAGCTGGTGGACGTGGAGGGCCGCTGGCGGGAGCGGTACGGGGTGCGGGAAGGCGGCGCCGTCCTGGTACGGCCCGACGGGTATGTGGCCTGGCGCGCCCCTCGCCCCACGGCGGACCCCATGTCCACGCTCGACCAGGCCCTCACCCGGATCCTGCACCGCTGACCACCTGCCTCTCACTGGACCGGCGCCCCGACGACGTTCGCCGGGGGCGTGAAACGTGCTCATGAGCGGGGAGGCACGTACGTGCTCCAGGGGTCTGACCGTCTCGCGGGGGCGGGGGTCAGGCGGCGAGGGCCGGGCGGGCGGGGTGGTCGACGGAGGTCAGGTCGAGGCTGCAGGTGGTGCGGAGCCAGTCGTTGACCGAGCCGGTGAAGCCGGACGGCGGCCCCACCTTGAGACGGGTGAGCCGGCCGCAGCCGGGGGCGGGGCCCACCTTCAGGCGACGGATGGCGCTCGAGCTACCCGGCTCGCCGAGGTCGGCGTCGCATGGGGTCAGCCGTACGCCGAACGGCGGGACGCCCCGGAGGGCGCCGGACGGCCGGATCCGGAGCAGGTCGTCGATCTCGTGGCAGGTGGCCAGCGGGTGCGCCCGCAGATGGGCGAGCTGGTCGGCGACCAGGCGATGGGCCACCGATCGGAGCAGGGCGGTCGCGCACAGGCTGTGGGCGCAGGCGGCGCCGTCGAGGGTGATCTCCGGCAGCGCGAAGCGGCTCAGCCCGCGCGAGGTGACGCGCAGGCAGTCGCAGGCGGCCGTCTCGGACGGGTCCCATGGGGGGCAGGTGGCGTCGTCGCGCATCTGCACGTTCCAGGTGAGCCAGTCGTCGCCGAGGCGGAAGTCTCCTGGCTCGCCCGGCGACCTCGGGCAGGCGGGCACGGCCGAGGCGGTCGACGGGTCGATCAGCAGGCCGTCGCACTGGCGGGCGAGGGCGCGGGCCACGGCTCTGGCGGTCTGCACGTTGCCGGGCAGGCGGCGTGGGGGCGCGGTGGTGGACACCAGCACGTGTTGCCCGGCTCGGCGCAGCCGCCGTCGTTCGTCGCCCGTGAGGGTGAGCCCGGCCGGTCGCCAGGGGGCGGGAGCATGGGTGACGGTCAGGGACGGCGGGGTGTCGAGCGCGTCACGGGCCGCCTTCCGGTACGGCCCGGGGACGCGCCAGGGCACGAAGGTGTCGACGTCGAACGGCAGGTGCTCCACGGCTACGACGAACAGTGAGGTCAGCATGGCGGGGAGCGGCAGAACGATCTTCATGAGGTGCCTCGCCTTCGAAACGTGGTGAGGCACCCAGGATCCGGAACCCGGCCCGCCCCGGTGCGGCCGAACCCCGTTCTGGGGACAACCCCGCCGACCGGCCCCCAGCCTGTGGACAACCCCCGGGAGACACCTGCGCAGCACCGCCCGGCCAGGGGATGGCGCGGGAGATGGAACGATGGTCTGGCCGGGGAGGCGGGAGGCCGTCAGGGGGTGGTGTGGAGGGGGAGGCGGAGCCCGGGGGTCAGGGGGTGGTGCGGGTTATGGCCAGGGTTTGGCCGGGGAGGCGGAGGCCGTCGGGGCCGGCGGCGACCGGGTCGTCCGAGGCCAGCAGGAGGGTGGCGCCCGCCGGTGGCAACGTCAGCGTCTCCGGCGAGAAGTTGACGCTGACGCACACCGTCCCGCGCCACATGACCAGCCACCTGCCCTCCGGATCGGCCTCCACCCGCACCCGGTCCAGCCGCGGGTCCGACAGCTCCGGCAGCGCCTTGCGCAGCGCGATGAGGTCCCGGTACCAGCACAGCAGGGACCAGTTCTCCTCCTCCTTCAACTCGCTCCAGTCCAGCTTGGAACGCAGGAACGCCTCCTCGTCGGACGGGTCGGGCGCGTCCCAGGCGTACCCGAAGCCGTCGAACTCGCGCTCGCGCCGCGTCCCCTCGCTCTCCCGCAGCTCGGGCTCCACGTGGTCGGAGAAGAACAGGAACGGCGCGCGGGCCCCCCACTCCTCCCCCATGAACAACATCGGCGTGAACGGCGAGGTCAGCAGCAACCCGGCCCCCAGCCTGAGCGCGGACACGGGCAGCCGGTCGCCGCCGGGCCGGTTGCCGATCTGGTCGTGGTTCTGCAGGCAGGCGACCAGCCGATGGCCGGGCACGCCGGTGAAGGGCTGCCCGTGCGCCCGGTCGCGGAAGCTGGAGTAGCCGCCGTCGTGCAGCACGCCTCGGGTCAGCACCCTGGCCAGTGCCGACGGGTCGGCGAAGTCCTCGTAGTAGCCGTGGCTCTCGCCGCTCACGGCGGTGTGCAGGGCGTGGTGGACGTCGTCGTTCCACTGCGCGGTCATCCCCAGGCCGCCGGCCTCCAGCGGGCGTACCATGCGCGGGTCGTTGAGGTCGGACTCGGCGATCAGCGACAGCGGCCGGCCGAGCGAGCAGGCCAGCGCGTCGACCTCCTCCGACAGTTCGGCCAGCAGGTGGCGGGCGCGCCGGTCGTGCAGCGCGTGGACGGCGTCCAGCCGCAGCCCGTCGATGTGGTAGTCGCGCAGCCACTGGACGGCGTTGCCGATGAAGTACCGGCGGACCTCGTCGGACCCCGGCCCGTCCAGATTGACCGCTTCACCCCAATAGCTACCAGCAAAGCCGGAAAAGTACGGACCAAAGGGGTGGAGGAAGTTGCCCGACGGCCCCAGATGGTTGTAGACCACGTCCAGGATGACGCCGATCCCGGCCCGGTGGCACGCGTCCACGAACGACTTCAGCCCGTCGGGCCCGCCGTACGTCTCGTTGACCGCGTAGAGGTCGACGCCGTCGTACCCCCAGTTGCGCCCGCCGGGGACGGGGGCGACCGGCATGATCTCCACGAAGTCCACGCAGAGCTCGACCAGGTGCTCCAGCCGCTCGATCGCCGCGGCGAACGTGCCCTCGCCGGTGAACGTGCCGACGTGCAGCTCGTAGATCACCGAGCCGCGCAGGTCGCGGCCCTTCCAGTCGTGGTCGGACCAGGTGAAGCGGTCGTGCTCGTAGACCGCGCTCGGCCCGAACACCCCCTCCGGCTGCCGCCGGGAGCGCGGGTCGGGGTAGGGCCCGCCGCCGTCGAGGACGAAGGCGTACCAGGTGCCGTGGCCGGCCTCGGCGACCTCGGCCCACCACCAGCCTCTCTCCCCCTGGGACATCGGCCGGCGTCCGTCCAGAACGTCGACCTCGACAGCCGTGGCCTTCGGTGCCCAGACCTCAAAGATCATGTCGCTCCAGCAGTGAGACGGGGTACTGATCGAGCAGCCGGGCCAGCGGAACCGTTCCCGAGTGCGGCTCGCCGGTGAGCAGGTCGCGCCAGGATCCGCCGGGCAGCGTCAAGGTGGTGTCGCCCCACACCGAGTGGCCGGCGACCGCGGAGCGGCGCGCGAGGCGTACCGGCAGCCTGGTGGCGACCGCCACCGCCCGCGGGCCCTCGCCCCGGGCGAAGGCGATCGCGTGCTCGGCCGCCTCCCCCTCCGCCCGCAGCGGCAGGTACGGCGCCGCGCCCCCGAGCCGCCTGCGCAGCCGCAACGCCTGCGTCGTGACCAGGAGCTTGGCGGCGTCCCAGGAGGTCTCGGGCTTGCGCGGGTACGTCACGGGCCGCCGGTTGTCCGGATCGACCAGCGAGAAGTCGGTGGTCTCGTTGCCCTGGTACACGTCGGGCACCCCGGGCATCATGAGCTGCACCAGCTTGGCCCCGAGCGAGTTCGACATCGCGAACGGCTCGATGCGCTCGGTGAACTCCTCCACCGGCAGCCGCACGGCGGCCTGCGCGAACTCCCGCAGCCGCCGCTCGTAGCCGGCGTCCGGGCGCACCCACGAGATCGCGGTCTTGGCCTCCCGAGCCGCCTTGAGCAGGTAGTCGGTGAGGCGTTCGGCGGAGATCGGCCAGGCCGCCATGAGGTTCTGCCAGGCCAGGTAGTCGAGGTGGGGGTCGAACGAGAGCTCCCGCGACCACTCGGACACCACGGACGCCCACTCCCGGGGCATCTCCGACAACACCGACAACCGGGCGCGCACGTCCTCCGACCGCTTGGTGTCGTGCGTGGACAGGGTCGTCATCGTATACGGGGACATCTCCCCGCAGAAGTCGTGGAACTGCTCAACCGAGACGCCGAACACGTCCGGCTCGCCGCCCACCTCGTTGAGGCACGACAGCGGGAACCACCGGTACAGCGCGGTGTCCTCGACGCCCTTGGCCATGACCGGCCCGCACGTCTGCTGGAAACGCACGATCGCCTCCGGCGAACCGTACAGGACCTGCTGGACGAGCGGCCGCACGGCGGGCGAGCACTCGGCGGCGGCCAGCTCGACGATCTCCACCGACTCGGGCGGCGGCTCCTCCCCCGGCACCAGGTAGGCGCGGTAGAGCGGCATCGCGGCCAGCAGCTCCGACACCGCGGCCGGTTCGCAGCCGGTGACCCTGGCCAGCCGGTCGACCTCCGCCCCGAAGAACAGGTCGAGCACCTCGCGCTTGGCCTGCGTCATGACCGGACGGTAGTCGTCCGGCTGCCCGGTCAGCTCGCTGAACAGCCGGACCAGCGGCTCCTTGCCCGAGGGGTCGACGAACAGGCCGTTGATCCGGTTGAGCACCTCGTAGCCGGTCGTGCCGTCGCAGGCCCAGTCGGGCTGCAGCCGCTCGGGCCCGATGAGGATCTTCTCCACGACCGTCCAGGGGCCGCCGGTCCGCTCGCGCAGCCGGTCGAGGTAGCCGCGAGGGTCGGCCAGGCCGTCGGGATGGTCGATGCGCAAGCCGTCGACCAGGCCCTCGTCGAGCAGCCAGAAGATCACCTCGTGCGTGGCGAACAACACCGACGGATCCTCCACGCGCAGCCCGATCAACGAGGACACGTCGAAGAAGCGCCGGTAGCCGGGCCCCTCGCGCCAGTCGACCAGCCGGTAGTGGCCCGGGTGGGGGAAGGCGTGCTCGTGGTAGCGCAGGACGTCGCCGTCGACCACCGGCTCGGTGTCGTCGCCGAGCACCGGCAGCGCCACCTTCCCGTCCACCCACTCGATGTCGAACCAGCCGGCGTACGGCGAGTCGGGGCCGTCCTTGAGCACCGACCAGAACTGGGCGTTCATCGTGTTCATGTGGTTGGGCACGATGTCGATGACGATGCCCAGGTCGTGCGCGGCCAGTTCCTGGGCCATCTCGCGGAAGCCGGTGGCCCCGCCGAACTCCTCCCTGATCCTGGAGTGGTCGACGACGTCGTAGCCGTGCCGCGACCCGGGCGTGGCCTGCAGCACCGGCGACAGGTAGACGTGACTGACGCCGAGGTCGCGCAGGTAGCCGGCGATCTCGGCGACCTGCGCGAAACCGAAGTCGGGGGTGAGCTGCACCCGGTACGTCGAGGCCGGCCTAGACACGGCGCAGCACCCGCACGCTGCGTCCGGGGACCTCGATCGCCTCGCCCGCGCGCACCATCCGCACGTCGAGCCTGATGGGCATCGCGGTGTCGATCTCGGTGTGCCACATCTCGCCGTAGTCCTGGGGGATCGTGAACTTGATCGTGTCGTGGTGGGCGTTGAACAGCAGCAGGAAGGAGTCGTCCCTGATCGGGCGGCCGCGCCGGTCGGGCTCGGTGATGGCGTCGCCGTTGAGGAAGACGGCCAGCGACTTGGCGTAGCCGACGTTCCAGTCGCTGTCGGTCATCTCCTCCCCGGACGGGGTGAGCCAGGCGATGTCGCTCAGCCCGCGTACCGGCCTGCCGTAGAAGAACCTCCTGCGCCGGAAGACCGGATGTTTCTTGCGCAGCGCCGCGAGCTCCTGGGTGAACTCCAGCAGCAGCCAGTTCTCCCTGATGTCGGACCAGTCGACCCAGGTCAGCTCGTTGTCCTGGCAGTAGCCGTTGTTGTTGCCCTTCTGGGTGCGGCCCAGCTCGTCGCCGTGCGAGAGCATCGGCACGCCCTGCGACAGGAACAACGTGGTGAGGAAGTTGCGCTTCTGCTGCTCGCGCAGCGACTCGATGGCCAGGCTCGCCGGGCCCTCCTCGCCGCAGTTCCACGATCGGTTGTCGTCGGTGCCGTCGCGGTTGCCCTCTTTGTTCGCCTCGTTGTGCTTGTCGTTGTACGCGACGAGATCCTGCAGGGTGAAGCCGTCGTGGCAGGTCACGAAGTTGATGGAGGCGGCCGGGCGGCGGCTGTCGTCCTTGTACAGGTCGCTCGACCCGGTGAAGCGGGAGCCGAACTCGGGCAGCGTGGCGGCCTGCCCGCGCCACAGGTCGCGGATCGTGTCGCGGTAGCGGCCGTTCCACTCGGTCCAGCGCGAGGGGAAGTTGCCGACCTGGTAGCCGCCGGGGCCGACGTCCCAGGGCTCGGCGATGAGCTTGACCTGCGACAACACCGGGTCCTGCTGCACCAGGTCGAAGAACGCGCTCAGCCGGTCGACCTCGTGCAGCTCGCGGGCGAGGGTGGAGGCGAGGTCGAAGCGGAACCCGTCGACGTGCATCTCGATGACCCAGTAGCGGAGCGAGTCCATGATCATCTGCAGGACGTGCGGGGAGCGCATGAGCAGGCTGTTGCCCGTGCCGGTGGTGTCGACGTAGTAGCGCTTGTCGTTCTCGACCAGGCGGTAGTAGTTGCTGTTGTCGATGCCCCTGAACCCCAGCGTCGGGCCCAGGTGGTTGCCCTCGGCGGTGTGGTTGTAGACGACGTCGAGGATGACCTCGATGCCCGCCTCGTGCAGGCTGCGCACCATCGCCTTGAACTCCAGCACCTGCCCGCCGCGCTGCCCGGTGCTGGAGTAGCGGTTGTGCGGGGCGAAGAAGCCGATGGAGTTGTAGCCCCAGTAGTTGGACAGGCCGCGCTGCTCCAGGATGTGGTCGGTGACGAACTGGTGCACCGGCATCAGCTCCAGCGCCGTCACGCCCAGCTTGGTGAGGTGGTCGAGGATCTCGGGGTGGCCGAGCGCCGCGTACGTGCCGCGCAGGTGCTTGGGGATCTTGGGATGGCTTATCGTCAGCCCGCGCACGTGGGCCTCGTAGATCACCGTGTCGTGGTACGGCGTCGCCGGCGGCCGGTCGTGCCCCCACCCGAAGAACGGGTTGATCACGATGGACCGCGGCACGTACGGGGCCGAGTCGGCGTCGTTGCGCGTGTCCGGCTGGCCGAACCGGTAGCCGTAGACCGCCTCGTGCCAGTCGACGCCGCCCTCGATCGCCATCGCGTACGGGTCGAGCAGCAGCTTGTTCGGGTTGCAGCGCAGCCCGCGCGCCGGCTCGTACGGCCCGTGCACCCGGTAGCCGTAACGCTGCCCGGGGCCGATGCCGGGCAGGTAACCGTGCCAGATGAACCCGTCGACCTCCGTGAGCGGCACCCGCGACTCGACGTTGTCCTCGTCGAACAGGCACAGCTCCACCGCATGGGCGACCTCGGTGTAGAGCGAGAAGTTCGTGCCCGCGCCGTCGTAGGTCGCCCCGAGAGGATAGGGGTCTCCAGGCCAGATCTCGATCATCGAGGCTCCCTTGCGGTCTCTCCCCATGTTCCGTTCCCCCGCTCCGCCGGACAAGGCCACCCTGTTCCTTCCCACGCGTCCGTCCGGAATACTCCGAAAAATCGAGTGAGCCGCCTCCGACGGCGCGGTGCCGAAGGCGGCTCACGTGTTCGGCCCGGTGGGGGGTGTGGCGTGGTTCACGGATCCGGTGCGCGGCCCCCGCGCACCGGATCCGCACCCACGATCGGGGTGACGCGACGCTGCGTCCCCGATCCCCCGCGATCAGGACGGTCGATCCTCGCTCTGGCAGTAGCGAATGATCGTCGCAGCCGGGCCGACGAGCCCCCGTCGGCCCAGCCTTATGTGACGGACGGCCTCTGGTGAGCCATCGCGTCAGGGAATGAACGCGGCATTTCGATCTCTGGTGGTTTGATCAAATCAGCCCCAGGGCATCCCCCTCTCTTACGGCTTGGCTGACTTTTACCCTCCGACGCCGGAAACCCACCCCGAATTGGCACTTGCCATAGGAACGTGCCGGTGACGATTACCTACCGCACATGCCTTCGAAATCGAACCCGGGGGTACGCTCCGGGGCAACCGGCCACCGCGCGGGAAGGGAGTGTGCGGCGATGACCATCCCCAACCCGACGCTCCGGCAGCGGCAACTGGCGATGCGCTTACGCGAGCTGCGCAACGAGAAGAATCTCAGCATCGCCGAGGTGGCCCAGCTCCTCCTGTGCTCCCCGGCCAAGATCAGCAGGATCGAGACCGCCCAGCGCGGCGTCAGCCTGCGTGACGTGCGCGACCTGTGCCGCCTGTACGACGTCTCCCCCGCCGAGTCCGCCCAGCTCATGACGCTGGCCAAGGACGCCAGGCAGAAGGAGTGGTGGCAGTTCTACGACAACCGCGAGCTGCGGCAGATGCTCGGCCTGGAGGCGGAGGCCAGCGCCATCACCGAGTACGAGATCACCACCGTGCCCGGCCTGCTCCAGACCGAGGACTACGCCCGCGCCGTGATCCGCGGCTGGCTGCCCCGCATCGCGCCCGACGTGCTCGACGATCGGGTCAGGGTGCGGATGAAGCGCCAGGAGTGGCTGCACCGGCCCGACACCCTGCGCTACTGGGTCCTGCTGGACGAGTCGGTGCTCTACCGGCACGTGGGCAGCCGGCAGACCATGCGTGAACAGCTCGACCGGCTCATCGAGCTGAGCGAGCTGCCGCACGTCACCATCCAGGTGATCCCGTTCACCGCGGGGGCGCACGTGGGCTTCGACAGCACCTTCCGGCTCATGGAGTTCGACCATGACTCCGGCATCGCCGACACCATTTTCGTGGAACATCAAATGGGCCTTTTCTACCTGGAGGCCGATAAGGTGGTCCGGCGGTTTCGCGAGATCATCGACCATCTGCGGGCCGAGGCCCTGGGCATCCAGGAATCGAAGCGGCGAATTACCGAGATGGCCGCAAACTTCGCTTAGCGCTCCGTCACAGGATCATCTCGTTTTTCCGGTCACCTGGCATGATGCCTCCGACACATCAGAGCCTCGTTCTCGTGGCAAGTGCCAGGTGCTACTGTTCATCCATTGGGACGCTTTCGCTCTCCACGTGAGATCGCCGGCGTCCGAGCGAACCGTCCGAGCGCGCCCGGCGAGGTCCGACCGCCGCCGCGCCCATTGTCGATGCACGAGGGGGAGACAATGACGTCCCACCACCCTGACGTCCAGGCGGGTCCGCGGTGGCGGGCCGCCTCGCGCTGCAACAACGGAGAATGCGTCGAGGTCGCGTTGCTGTCCCCCGGTGAGATCGGCGTGCGGGACAACAAGAACCCGGCCGGCCCGGTCCTCACCTTCAGCGCCCGGGAATGGGACGCGTTCCTGCGTGGAATACGTCAGTCCGACTGAGCGCGCGGCGCTTTTTCCGGCGGTCGTCCTCACGGACGCCCGCCTTTTGTTTTGTCCGGCACTGGCGTTCGCCACTGCCCCTTTTGTCGCCTGGTCATCCTCGGCTGTCAAGGTAAAATCACCTTCGGCTCAATACCTCTACAGCCGCCTTCAGGAGGTAATGGATGAAACGCCCACCTGCCCTTGACCAGGCACGCTGGCAACGGTGCAACAATGGCGACTGCGTCGAGGTCACCATGCTCGCCGACCGGGTCTGGGTGCGGGGAAGTCAGGACGCCAGCGGTGCCGTCCTGTCGTTCACCACCGACGAGTGGACCGCGTTCCTCGACGGCGTGCGGCACGGCCGCTTCGATCTCGAACGGCTCGCGCCCCAGGTCTGACCGGCCACGACGTTCTCCATCGGGCTCTGTCGGGGGCCATCGGGGTTTCAGGCCGCGGCCCCCGGCAATATGCCGACTCCATGGGCGGTTTCAAAAAGTTCTTACTCCGAGGCAACATCGTCGAGCTGGCCGTCGCCGTCATCGTCGGGGCGACCTTCAGCGGGCTCGTCCAGGCGCTGGTCACCGATCTCATCACCCCGCTCATCGGCGCGGTGACCGGCGGCCGGCAGCCGAACTTCGCCGAATACTCCTTCACGATCAACGGCAGCCAGTTCAAGTACGGCGACTTCCTCAACCACCTGCTGACCTTCCTGGTCATCGCGGCGGTCGTCTACTGGCTGGTCGTGGCCCCGATGACGCGGCTGATCCACCTGTTCGACCGGGACAAGGCCGCGACGACCAAGGAGTGCCCCGAGTGCCTGTCCGACATCCCGGCCGAGGCCAGTCGGTGTGCCCATTGCACGGTGGAGCTGGTGCCCCAGTCCGAGAAACCGCGCTGAACCGTACATCACGGACTCTTGACCCCAGTGGCGCACCGGCACGGTGGTCGTTCGGCAAGATGGACCGATGAGCGTTGAGTTGATGGTCTGGGACGAGCCCGTGCCGATCAGCAGGGATCAGGCCCGGACCACGTATCTGGCGGTGAAGCGGAGCGACCCCGTCGAGGGGGACGTGCCCGACGTCGCCAAGGAGCTGCCCGGGCAGGTCACCCTGTACCCCGGGCACGTCCTGGTGACGATGGACCTGGACACGATGGACGAGAGCTCGGCCCAGGTGCTGACCACCGCCCGCGCGCACGGCCTGGTCTGCTACGACCCCCAGCGGGACCTGGTGCACAACGTGGCCCCGCTCGGCGTGTACGAGGGCATGCAGCTCCACACCGGCGACGGGATGGTCGTGCACGACCCCGACCTCGGGCTGGTCCACGACGTCCTGGCCACGCTGTCGCCGCAGAACCCGTTCGTCGCCCTGGTGAACTTCGGCCGGCACTTCCTCCAGGTCTCCCCCGGCTACGAGCTGGAGTACAAGGAGGGCACGATGGTCCGCGCGATGGTGCCCGAGCTGGCCGAGGTGCAGCAGGCGTTCCACGAGTACGCCACCGGCGAGCGCGGGTTCCTCACCCGCCACGCCTGGGCTCAGGCGTAGACCTGGGCGAACAGCTCCGGATCGACGTTCCCCCCGGACAGCACGGCCACCGTGCGCCCGGCGGGGACGCGGCCCGACAGCAGGGCGGCCGTGGTCGCCGCGCCGCTGGGCTCGGCCACCAGCCGGGCCGTGCGCGCGATGTGCCGCATCGCCACCCGCAGCTCGTCCTCCGAGACGGTGACGATGCCTTCGAGGTGCTCGCGCAGGTGGGCGAAGGTCAGCTCGGACACCCGGTTCACGCGCAGCCCGTCGGCGATGGTCCGGAACGTGCGCGTGGTCTCCCAGGCCACCACGTGCCCGGCCGCCAGGCTCTCGGCGGCGTCGGCGGCCAGCTCGGGCTCCACGCCGTACACCCGGACGTCGGGCCGCAGCGCCTTGACCGCCGCCGCGACGCCGGCGGCCAGCCCGCCGCCGCTGACCGGCACGAGCACCGCCTCGACGTCCGGCAGGTCCTCGACGATCTCCAGGCCGATCGTGCCCTGCCCGGCGATGATCGCGCGGTGGTCGTAGGGCGGCACCAGCGTCAGGCCGCGCTCGCCGGCCAGCCGCTCGGCCGTCACCTCGCGCTGGTCGGGCGGCACGACCACCAGCTCGGCGCCCCAGCCCTCGATCGCCGCCGCCTTGACCGCCGGGGTGCCCTCGGGCACGACGACCACGCACGGCACGCCGAACTCCGCCGCCGCGAACGCCAGCGCCTGGCCGTGGTTGCCGGAGGAGTGCGTGACGACGCCGGCGGGACGCAGGGCGGCCAGCGCGTTGTAGGCGCCACGGATCTTGAACGACCCGACCGGCTGGAGGCTCTCGGGCTTCAGCCACGCCTCGCCCATCCTCAGGAGCGGCGTGCGCACCGCGGTTCCGTTGATCCGCCCGGCCGCCGCGCGGATGTCGTCGATCGTCACCAGGTCCATACGATCACTCTAGGCTCAGACCGGCACAATTCGGCGAGCTCCTGCTCCATGGCAGGATCGCGAGACATGAGAACTCTGTACCCGCCCATCGAACCCTACGAGTCCGGCCTGCTCGACGTGGGTGACGGCAACCAGATCTACTGGGAGGTCTGCGGCAACCCCGACGGAAAGCCGGCCGTCATGCTGCACGGCGGGCCGGGCGCCGGGTGCAGCGCCAACCACCGCCGGCAGTGGAACCCCGAGCTGTACCGCATCGTCCTGTTCGACCAGCGCAACTGCGGGCGCAGCCTGCCGCACGCCAGCACGCCGGGCACGTCACTGGCCGCCAACACCACCTGGCACCTGGTGGCCGACATGGAACGGCTGCGCGAGCACCTGGGCATCGAGCGGTGGCAGGTGTTCGGCGGGTCGTGGGGCAGCGCGCTGTCGCTGGCCTACGCCCAGACGCACCCCGACCGCACGACCGAGCTGGTGCTGCGCGGGATCTTCACGCTGCGCCCGCACGAGCTGCACTGGTTCTACCAGGAGGGCGCGAGCTACCTGTTCCCCGACCTGTGGGAGTCCTACCTGGCGCCGATCCCCGTCGAGGAGCGCGGCGACCTCATGGCCGCCTACCGCGCCCGCCTCGAAGGCGACGACGACGCGGCCCGGCTCGCGGCGGCCAAGGCGTGGTCCCAGTGGGAGGGCGCGACGATCACGCTGCTGCCCGACCCGAGCCTGGTGGCGGAGTTCGGCGAGGACAAGATGGCGGTGTCGTTCGCCAGGATCGAGAACCACTACTTCCGCCACGGCGGCTGGTTCGAGCCCGAGCAGCTCATCAGGGACGTCGACCGCGTCCGGCACATCCCGGCCGTGATCATCCAGGGCCGCTACGACGCCTGCACGCCCATGGCCACCGCCTGGGACCTGCACAAGGCGTGGCCCGAGGCCGACTTCCAGGTGGTGCACGACGCCGGGCACGCGGCGACCGAGCCCGGCATCGTCGACCGGCTCATCGCGGCGACAGACGGCTTCGCGCGAGCCTGACCGCGGGGGTGACCGCGCCGACCAGCAGCAGCGCGAACAGCGGCGCGAGCACCAGGCCGAGCAGGAAGCCGCCGGCCACGTCGTGCGGGTAGTGCACGCCGACGAACACCCGGGTGAAGCCCATCAGGGCGGCCAGCGGCAGCACCACCCAGGCCAGGGCGCGCCAGACCAGGATGAGCGTGCCCGCCGCCCCGGCGGCGATCACGGTGTGGTTGCTGGGGAAGGACCAGTCCGTGGAGGGCGGGCAGGCCGCGATCGTGGCGATGCCGCCGCGGCACGGCCGGTCCTCCCGGACCAGCAGCTTGACGCCCTCGCTCACGATGTACGCGCCCACCACCCCGGCCGGCCCGGCGATGGCGAGCGCGAGGTCGCGGGCGGGGGCCTGGCGGGCCCGCCACCAGCACACGAGGAACAGCGCCGCGAAGATGAAAAGGCCGGCGTCCGTGCCGAACTCGGCGAGGGCGTGCAGCCACCCGGGCGTGGTCAGAGCGAAGTCGACGATGTCGCGGTACACAGGTGTCCAATCCGTGAACGGGTAGTGGACACGACCTTATGAACTTTGATCGTCAAATGCTTCGACCGAAAGGGCGATTCCGGTCCTTACCCAAGATACTGGCGCACCAGCAGAGCGCGCCTCTGCTCCAGCTCGCCCTCGGTGATGAGGCCGCGGTCGAACGCCTCGGCGGTGGCGTCCCGCTCGGCCACGTAGTACGCGGCCATGATCTCGCTGCGCAGCGGGGTGAAGCCGCGCTCCACGCAGTCGGAGAAGACGGTGACCTTCTGCTCGACGATGCCGGCGGGGACGGTGCACGTCAGGTCGTGCGCCTTGAGATGCTGAACCGCTTCACGAAGGGTGACCGGGCCGAGGGACCCGTTGAAACGGGTGTCAAGGGTGATCTTCACTGTTTTTACGCCTCCAATCGTTTCAAACGCATCGGCAGAGACCGCGTATTCCCAGTTCAGAGCGGGTAAGAGGGGACACGTGATCGGAGAGCACGTGATCGTCGGCTACAGCAACGACCCCGGCGGGCGGGACGCCCTCGCGCTCGGGGCCGCCATCACCCGGCTGACCGGGGGCGAGCTCACGGTGGCGTCCATCTATCCCCCGGGCAGCCCCGGGCTGGCCGTCGAGGCCCAGGCCAACCTGGCGCACGCGGGTGAGGAGCTGGGCGTCGTCCCGGCCGAGTACATGGCGTTCGAGAGCCGGGGCACGGGCCGCGGGCTGTCGGTGCTGGCCAGCAGGATCAGGGCCGACCTGATCGTGGTCGGCTCGGCGAGCGGCGGCCAGTACGGCCGCATCGCCGTCGGCAGCACCGCCGACCACCTGCTGCACCTGTCGCCGGAGGCGGTGATGCTGGCGCCCTCGGGCTACGTGCCGCCCGACGAGCCCGCCCGGCTCACCCTGGCCTACGTCCACCGGCCGCAGTGCGACGCGGCGGTCGAGCGGGTGGCCCAGGCGGCGCTCCGGCTCGACGTGCCGCTCCGGCTGATCACCCTCGACCTGCGCACCGAGGACCAGGGCAAGCTGCGCGACGACCTCGCCCTGGCCGTACGGCTGGCCTGGGAGAGCACCGGCATCGAGGCCGAGTCGGAGGTGGCCGAGGGCCACGACGTGCAGGCCGCGCTCAAGGACGTCGAGTGGCTGCCCGGCGAGCTGCTGGTCTGCGCCGCCGGCGAGGACGCCCAGCCCCACCGGGTGTTCCTGGGCGAGCTGGCGATGAAGGTGCTCAGGTCGTCGTCCTGCCCGGTCACCGTGCTGCCGCGGGGGTTCTCCTAAGCTTCTGGGCGTGCGTGTCGCCCGATTGATCGTCGTCGTGGTGCTGGCCTCGCTGGCCGGCGTCTACGTGGTGGCCGGCGCCTGGGGGGCGCTGCCGGTGCTGGCCGCGCAGTGCGCCTTCACGCTGCGGGTCAGGAAGGGGTGGCTGCTCGCCGTCCAGGGGGTGCTGGTCTACGCGGTGACGCTGGGGCAGGGCGCGTCCGTCGCGATCCTCGGCTTCCTCGCCGGGTCGCTGCTGGTGACGCGCTGGTGGGCGCTGGCGCCCGCGGTGGCCTTCAGCGGCGTCGTGATCCACCACTGGCGCAACGCGGGAGACGCGGTCTCCACGACGGACCTCGCGATCACCACGGTGCTGGTGTCGCTGGTCGTGTTCGGCCTCATCCGGCTGGTCGAGCGGGTGGCCGAGATGGAGGCCACCCGTCCCGCGCTGGCCGCGGCGGCGGTGGCCGAGGAGCGGCTGCGCATCGCCGCCGAGCTGAGCGACGGCCTCGGGCGCGGCCTGGCCACGATCGGAGCGGGCGCGCGGCGGGCGCTGGCCGCGCCACGGGACGCGGCCGAGACGCTCGGCGAGGTGGTCGCGACGGCGCGGCAGTCGCTGGCGGACGCGCGCGCCGCGGCGGCGAGCTACCGCGCGATGTCCCTGGCCCCGGAGCTGACCACCGCCCGCGCCCTGCTGGAGGCGGCCGGCGTCGGCGTGGAGGTGCGCGCCGCCCACACCGAGCCGCTGGGCCCGGCGGGCGCGCTGCTCGCCTCGGTGCTGCGCGAGGCGGTCACGGACGTCGCCCGCCGCGGCACCGCCACGGTGTGCGTGATCGAGACCTGGGAGGAGCCCGAACGAGCCCAGGTACACCTGCGCGTGGCCGACGACGGCCGCCGCACGGCCGAGGACGACGACGCCGGCGGGCTCGCCGACCCGGCGGGGCTCACGCGCCAGGTGGCGGCGGCGGGCGGCACGCTCACCCGCGGCCTGTCCGGGCAGGGCCGGTACACGGTGGAGGCCGTGCTGCCCGCCACGCGCCCGCCCGCGGCGGCCCGGCGCGAGCCGCCCGACGTCTCGGTGGTCCTGCTGGCCGCCGTGCTGGTCGGGTTCAGCGTCAAGGCGCTGCTGCAGATCCCGGCCGGCCTGCTGGCTCCCGCGGTCGCGGCGCTGGCCGTGATCGTCGTCATGCAGCTGCGCTCGGTCACCGGCCGCCACATGGTGGCGCTGGGGGTGATGGCGGCGCTCACCTTCGCCCCGATCCCGGTGTTCGGGCCGATCTGGCTGGGGGCGGCGGGCTTCCTCGCCGGTCCGGTGCTGCTCGCCTTCCGCCCGCGGACGGCCTGGCCGCTGACGGCCGCGATCCTGGCCGCGGTCTGGACCGTCGCCTCCCTGTACGAGCTGCCCGGCCGCGTCAACATCACGGTGAGCACGCTCACCACCGGCGTGGTGGTCTACAGCCTGCTCCGCCTGGCCCAGCTCGCCAAGGAGCTGCACGCCGCCAGGGAGAGCCTGGCGCGTTCCGCCGTCGTGGAGGAACGCCTGCGGGCCGCCCGCGACCTGCACGACCTGCTCGGCCACAGCCTGGCCGCCATCCTGCTCACCTGCGAGCTGGCCCGCCGCCTGCCCGACCCCGTCCGGGAGCTGGAGAACGTCGTCGCCATGGCCGAGCACGCCCGACACGACCTGCGCTCGGTCACCGGCGAGCAGCGCGAGCTGTCCTTCGCCGCCGAGGCCGAGTCGGCCGGGAAGGTGCTGGCGGCGGCCGGGGTCGAGGCCACCCTGCGGCTCGCGCACCCCGAGCTGCCGGCCGAGGTCGAGACCGTGCTCAGCGCCGTGCTGCGCGAGGCCGTGACGAACGTCCTGCGCCACAGCGCCGCGCGCGCCTGTGTGATCTCCACCTCCGCCGCCGGCGGCGAGGTCGGGCTGCTCGTCCGCAACGACGGCGCGGCCACGGCGGTCCCCCGCCGCGGCTCGTCCGGGCTGGGCAACCTCACCACCCGCCTGGCCACGCTGGGCGGCCGGCTCACGACCGCCGCCGAGGACGGCTGGTTCCGGCTCGACGCGCGCGCTCCGCTAGATCCAGCCGGCCTCGGTGGCGATGCGCACGGCGTCGGTGCGGTTGCGCGCGTTCAGCTTGGCCACGATGGCCGTCAGGTAGTTGCGCACGGTCCCGGCGGTCAGGTGCAGCCGGCGGGCGATGTCGGGGGCCTCGGCGCCGCCCGCCACCAGCCGTAGCACGTCGGCCTCGCGCGGCGTGAGCGGGTTGTCGGCCAGGTCCCAGGCGGTGACCGCGAGGGACGGGTCGAGCACCCGGCCGCCCCGGGTGACCTCCCTGATCGCCGAGACCAGGTCCTCCGGCGGCGCCGTCTTCAGCAGGAAGCCGTCCACCTGGGCGGCCAGGGCCCGCTTGAGATGGCCGGGCTTGCCGTAGGCGGTGAGCATGAGCGTGCGGCACGAGGGCACCCTGGCCCGGATCTCCGCCGCGGCGGCCAGCCCGTCGAGGGTGCCGGGCATGTCGATGTCCAGCACGGCCACGTCCGGCCGGTGCGCGGCGGCCGAGGCCACGGCGGCGTCACCGGACTCGACCGCGGCCACGATCTCGAAGTCGGCCTCCAGGCCGAGCAGGGTCGCGAGCGCGTGCCTGATCACGGCCTGGTCCTCGGCCAGAAGTACGCGAATCACCGGACATGTCTATCAGTCCGCGCGCAGGACCCGGTCGTACAGGTCCAGGTAGCGGTCGGCCATCACGCCGGGCGAGAAGCGGCGCCTGGCCTCGCGGCGGCACTCCTCCGGATCGATCTCGTCCACCCGCTGGACGTACTCGGCCAGCTCCTCCTCGGTGTCGGCGAGGAAGCCGGTACGGCCGTGGTCGATGATCTCGGGCAGGCAGCCGCGGCGCAGACCCACCGGCGGCACCCCGAGCGCCAGGGCCTCGACGACCGCCGTGCCGCCGGGCTCGTCCCACTGGATGGGGAAGAGCGCGGCGCGGGCCGAGGCGTACAGCTCGTCCCTTTCCTGGCCGCCGACCGCGCCGATCCACCTGACCAGGTCGCCGTCGAGGTAGCGGGACACCTGGTCGAGGTGGTAGCGCACGTCGGGATGGCTGTGCAGCGGATGGTAGGGATCCTGCAGGACGACGTCCAGCTCGGCCTGGCTGTCCCGGCCGCAGACCGGGCCGGCCACGACCAGCGGCAGGCCGAGCTTCTGGCAGATCCGGGCGGCCACGTGCTGGCCCTTGAGCCCGCAGATCCGGCCCATGATCACCAGGTGCTCGCCGCGCTCGGCGCGGACGTCCTGGCCGGCGAGCGGCGTGGCCAGGTGGACGGAGCCCAGCGAGGCGGCGCGCAGGGCCTCGGGGGCGCGGGCGAGCTGGGAGTCCGACACCCCGTTGACCGCGATCGAGCGCGGGAAGGCGCCGTAGAACGCCGGGTGTTTGCGCAGGTCCCAGTGGAGGGTGTGGAGGACCGGCGGCCCGCCCAGCGCGGCCAGCACCGCCGGCCCGACGACCTCCACGTGGTCGTGGACGAGGTCGATGTCGTCGCGGGCGCGCAACTCTGCGGCCACCCTGGCCTGGTGCGCGTGCGCGATCCCCATGACCTGGTTGTACGGCTTCTGCAACTCCGCGAACTGGCCCTCGTCGTAGACGGCGATCAGCTCGTCGGCCTCCAGCGTGCTCGACGCCACGGAGGCCAGCACGACCTCGACGCCGCGTTCGCGCAGCGCGGGGACCAGGGTTGCGACCACGTTCTCGATGCCGCCGTAGCCCGGCGGCGGGACCGCCAGCCACGGTCCCGCGTTGATCAGCACCTTCACGCGACGTCCTCCTCCAGCATGAGCGAGGCGAGCGGCGGCCGTTCCGCCACCCCCACGTCCACCAGGCCGGCCCGCCCGTCCAGGCCGAACTGCAGCAGCGTGTGAGCCGGGGATTCGGAGGACACCACGCGGCCCTGGCGTTCCAGCCGGGACCACGCGGTGAGCATGATCTGCCCGGCCATCCGGCCGAGCGCGTTCACGGACTGGTGGCCGTGCGCGCGGGAGCCCAGGTCCACCTGGGCCATCGCGTCCAGTCCCACCAGCTGGAGGAGGTCGACGAGGAGACCGAGCTCCACGCCGTACTCGGTGACGAAGGGCACCTGTTCCAGCACTTCGCGCCGGGCGGCGTACTCGCCGCCGAGGGGTTGGCGGAAGCCCGCCAGCTCCGGCCAGAACAGGTTGAGCAGGGGTCTGGCCACCAGCTCGGTGACCCGGCCGCCCGCGCCGCGCCGGGGCACGCCGTCCTCGCCCGTGAAGGGCCGTTCGTACGCCGCCTTGACGAAATGGGTGCCCGAGTTCACCAGCAGCGGACCGACCAGCCCCGACACGAAGTGCGAGCCGAAGTTGAGCAGGTCCGAGTCGACGAACGCGACGATGTCGCCGTGGGAGGCGGCCAGGCCCTTCCACAGCGCCTCCCCCTTGCCCGACATGCGCGGCAGGTGGGGCAGCACCTCGTTCTGCGCCACGACGCGCGCGCCCGCGGCGCGTGCCCGTTCCGCCGTGGCGTCGGTGGAGTTGGAGTCGACGACGAGGATCTCGTCGACGAGTGGCGCCTGCTCCACCAGTTCACGTCTGATCACGGTGACGATGTCCCCGACCGTGCGTTCTTCGTCGCGCGCCGGCAGGACGACGCTCACCGTTGTGTTGCCCTTGGCCGCGATTAAGGCATCCACCGGCCATTCGGAAGCCGTACTGGAATGCGGGCCACACCACTCCTGGGCCCTGGCCAAAGCACGCACATCTGTCTCCATGCAGTCAGCCCCATCTCATAGGGGCACGACCCCTGCCCGATCTATGCGCCTTTGAACATCGTTGTTTGTTAACCCCTAGACGTGGCATATGTCGGGTTGTGTCCCCAATTACCCATGTCGGCATCATTGGTGCCGGAAATGTCGCCGCTCGCCACGCAGATGTCCTGTCCGGCTTCCCCGATGTGACGATCGCCGGGGTGGCCGACACCGATCTCCACAAGGCTGAGGCGTTGGCCTCCGCGCACGGCGCCCCCGCCTACGGCGACCATGCCGGCCTGCTGGAGGCCGGCGGTCTCGACGCTGTCTACGTCTGTGTGCCTCCTTTCGCGCACGGTAACCCCGAATCCGACGTCTTGTCGTGTAATCTCCCGATTTTTGTGGAAAAACCCCTTTCTCTCGATCTCAAAACCGCAGAAAACATCGCGGCCGAAATCGACCGGCGCGGGCTGCCGTCCGCCGTCGGCCACCACTGGCGCTACCTCGACATCGTCGACCGGGCCAGGGAACGGCTCGACGGCCGTCCCGTCCAGCTCGCGCTCGGGCACTGGCTGGACAAGGTCCCGCCGGTCGGCTGGTGGCTGAAGGCGAACATGTCCGGCGGCCAGATCCTGGAGCAGGCGGTCCACGTCCTGGACCTGGCCAGGCTGCTGGTGGGCGAGGTGTCGATGGTGCACGCCGTACCGGCCGGGAACGTGGTGGACGGCGAGATCGACCGGGCCACCTCGGCCGTGATGAGCTTCGCGGGCGGCGCGACCGGCCTGCTGGCCACCTCCTGCCTGCTGCGCCGCAAGCACCGGGTGGGGCTGGAGGTGTGCGCCGACGGCATCGCGCTGGAGCTCAGCGAGACCCGGCTGCTCGTGGACGGCGAGGAGGCCGTCGAGGACGGCGGCCACGCCAAGACCCTCGTGGACCGCACGTTCATCGACGCGGTGCGCGGGAAGGACGCCGACGTGCGCGCGCCGTACGGCGAAGCCCTGCGAACCCACCGCCTGGCGATCGCGCTGGCGCGCTCGGCGGCGGAACGGAGGCCGGTGATGCTGGATGACTGAGGCGACGAGCACGACACTGAGCATCGAGGCGCCCGGCGAGGTGTGCCTGGTCGAGGAGAAGCTGGCCGGCCTGCCCGACGGCGGGTTCATGGTCGCCACCACGCACAGCGGCGTCTCGGCGGGCACCGAGCTGACCTACCTCAAGGGCGCCAACCCCTACCTCACCTCGACCTGGGACCCGGCGCTCGGGCTGTTCCTGCCGGGCACGCCGTCGGTGGCGTACCCGGTGCGCGGCATCGGCTACATGCAGGTGGGCGTGGTCGCCGAGACCCGCACGCGGGCCGTGGCCGAGGGCGCGCAGGTCGCCATGGCCTACGGCCACCGCACGGCGTACGTGGCCGACCCGATGACCGACCGGTTCGTCGTGCTGCCCGGCGACCTCGACCCGCTGCTCGGCATCTACGTCGCCCACATGGGCCCGATCTGCGCCAACGGCCTGCTGCACGCGGCCGCCGACCTGCACGGCCCGGCCGTCCAGCACCTGGGCGACGGCGTGCGCGGCCGCCGGGTCGCGGTGGTCGGGGCGGGCGTGGTGGGGCTGCTGACCGCGTCCTTCGCCCTGTCCTGCGGAGCCGCCGAGGTGGTGGTCGTGGACGAGACCCGGGCCAGGCTCGCGGTGGCCGAGGCGATCGGCGCGCAGGTCCTGGCCGCCCCCGACGACGACCCGGCGGTGACGCTGAAGCGCCGCTGGCGGCACGCCCCGGGCGACCGCGGCGCGGACCTGGTCTTCCAGTGCCGCGGTCAACCGCGGGCGCTGGCCCTGGGGCTGCGGCTGCTGCGCCCGCAGGGCACGCTGATCGACCTCGCGTTCTACACCCAGGGCGCCGACGAGGTGCGGCTGGGCGAGGAGTTCCACCACAACGGGCTGGCACTGCGCTGCGCCCAGATCGGCCGGGTGCCGCGCGGCCTCGCGCACGCCTGGGACCGGGAACGCCTCTCGCACGAGACGATCGGCCTGCTCAGGGAGCGCGGGAGGCTGCTACGCGAGCACGTGGTCACCGACGTCGTCGGCTTCGGGGAGGCTCCCGAACTTCTGACCGATCTCGCGGCCCGACGGCGGCAGGCCGTCCAGGCCGTGCTCAGCCACGACGTCGAGGATGAGGGCCGCTGACCAGCTGAAGTCCCGGCAGCCGTGGCCGCGCAGCGTGAACGGGTTGAAGTACTCACGGAAGCCGGAGTGGGCGACGGCGTGGATCATGCCCTCGGCGAGCAGGTCGGCCAGGTCGGGACGGCGGTCCCGGAGCCCCTGCCAGACCAGCCAGGTCAGGTTGATCCAGCTCGGCCCGCGCCAGTAGCGGGCCGGGTCGAACTCGGCCGTGGCCGGGGCGTGGCTGGGCAGCACGCCGTCCTTGAGGGAGAACCTGTCGACGGCCGTGCCGATCAGCGCCTCGGCGATCTCCAGCGGCAGCCCGGGAAGCATGAGCGGCACCAGGCCGGCGGCGCTGCCCGAGCGGATCAGCCGGCCGGTGCGCAGGTCGCGGGGGCGGAAGTGGCCGTCCTGGTAGAGGTGGTCGACCATGGCGGCGGTGACGGCGGCGGCCTCGCGCCGGTGGGGCTCGGGGTCGCGGCCGCACACCTCGGCGATCTCGGCGAGCGCCGACTCGGCCACGCCGTACGCGGCGTTGAACAGCGGGTCCTCGATCTCGAACGAGCCGGCCCGCTGGTAGCCGCTGTCGCGGTAGGCGCCGGCGAGGGCGACGTACCGCTCGTAGTCGCGGTCGGTGGGGCGCTCGTCGGCGCTGACGGTGTTGAGGTCTCTGCGGACGAAGCCCGTCGCGCCGGCCTCGACGGCCCGCAGCGGAAGGTCCCAGGCCGGGCTGTTGTCCATGCCCGACTCCCACGGGTGGACGATCGAGATCAGGCCCTCGGGCGAGCGGCGGGAGGCGCGCAGGAACTCCTGCTGGGCGACGAGCTTGGGGTAGATCCTGGCCAGGAACGCCGGGTCGGGCTCGGCCTGGTGCACCTTCCAGGCGGCCAGCGCGTGCACGGGTGGCTGGACGATGCCGGAGGTCGCCGAGCCGGACGGCGCGCGGGCGCCCCAGAACTGGGGGCCGGGGAAGTAGGCGCCCTCGGGCACGACGGGGTTGAACACGATGTGCGGCACCCGGCCGTCGGCCCACTGGGCGCCGAACAGCGACAGCAGTTCGGACCTGGCCCGCCGCGGCGACCAGCGGGCGTTGCCGATCGCGATGAAGGCGGAGTCCCAGCTCCACTGGTGGGGGTACAGACGACGGGAGGGAACCGTGTAGCTGCCGTCCCAGTTGGCGACGAGCACGCGTACGGCGTCGCGAAGGATCATAGGAATTTCCTGATGAAGGCCGCCGTCTGCGGGAGCACGATCTCGGGCTCGCCCCGCAGCCGGCACTCGAGGGCGAGGTAGCCGTCGAAGCCGACGGCGTCGAGCGTGGCGAGCTGCGCGCCCCAGTCGAGGTGCCCGGTGCCGGGCTGGTTCCTGTTGGACTCGCTGATCTGCATGTGCGCGATGTACGGGGCCGCCTCCGCCAGGGCCCGGCAGGGGTCGTCCTCCTCGATGTTCATGTGGTAGGTGTCGCCGACGATCCTGATTGAGTCCATCGAGCAGTACGAGACCGCGTCGGCCAGGGTGTTGACCATGTGGTTCTCGTACCGGTTGAGCGGTTCGAGCATGATCAGCACGCCGTTGCGCTGGGCGTGCTCGCCGAGGATGCCGAGCGCCTCGGCCAGCACCTCGCGGTCGTCCGCGGCGGTGCGCGGCGGCTCGAACGGCGGCAGCCGAAGCGAGAACTGGCCCCACGAGGCCGGGGTCATGACGCCGATGCCGCCCAGCTCGGCGATCACTGTGAGCTGCGACCTGAGCTGCTGGATGGCGTCCTTGCGCTTGGCCGGGTCGAAGTCGCCGATGAAGTGCGGCATCTCGACGCACACCGTCGGCATCACGACGCCGTCGGCCAGCGCCCGCTTGAGCTCGGTCAGCCGGCCGGCGAAGTGGAAGTCGCCCTTCCCCCTCAGCTCGATCGCGTCGAACCCGGCCTCCACCGCGAACGCGAACTTCTCCTGCAGGCTGCGGCCGGGCAGAAGCTGCTCCTGGGCGGCGAGCTTCATCGTGACTCCTCGAAGGTGAAGACGAGCTGGAGCACCTCGGACTGGTGCTTGTCGATCAGGTCGAACGCCTCGGCCGCCTTCTCGACCGGCACGAGGTGGGTGACGAGGTCGCCGACCTCGACCTCGCCCCGGTGCACGAGCTCCATGAACGTGCGCTGGAGGCGTTCGACGTCCCAGCGGTGGGCCAGCCAGGAGGCGACGCCACCGATCTGGGAGGAGACGAGCTGCACCTGGTTGTGGTGGAACTCCTCGCCCAGCCGCAGCCCGATGCCGTCGCCCTGGTAGAAGCCGGCCGCCACGACCCGGCCGCCCTTGCGCACGCTCCTGATGGCCTCCTGCAGGCCCAGGTGGTTGCCGCTGAGCTCGATCGCGGTGTCGGCGCCCTCGATGCGTTTGCGCAGAAACTCGGCGACCGAGCCCGACCGCACGTCGAACGTCTCGGCGGCGCCGAACTTCCTGGCGAGTTCGAGCCGGTCGGGGATGGCGTCGGCGGCCACCACCCGGGCGCCGCTGAGCACCGCCATGCGGGTGGCGAGCAGGCCGATGACGCCCTGGCCGAAGATCGCGACCTGGTCGCCCAGGTGCACGTCGGCGGCGTGGACGGCGTTGAGCGCGATGGCGCCGACCCGGGCGAAGACGCCCGCGACGGGGTCGGCCCCCGGCGGCAGGATGTGGCCGGCCAGCTTCTCGGCGGGGACGACCGCCTCGGCGCGGTGGCCCCAGATGCCCCACACGAGGCTGCCGACGGGCGGCTCGGCGACGTCGGGGGCCGCCTCCACCACCTCGCCGACCTCCTGGTAGCCCCAGCCGGACAGGGGGTAGGCGTGCGTCTGGCCTTCGAGGAAGAGCCGGCGCTCGGTGTCCCACTTGCGGGTGAGGTAGGGATTGGTGCCGCGATATGCGGTCAGCTCGGTGCCCGCGGAGACCCCGGAATACAGGGTCCGCACCCGGACGGAGCCCGGCACGAGTTCGGCGGGCGACTCCAGGCTGACGCTGACACGGCCTGGCTCTTGGAAGGTGATGACGCGCATACCCCACACTTACGCTTTTTGATCAAACAAAAGTCAGAGATTTAGTGTTTGTTTGCACACCATAGTTGCGCTCGAAACACTCGTAAGTCTACGACTTCCGTCGATCGCGGCCGATGGAATCCAGGTTTCCGGGCGGGCGCGTTCTGGAAAGAGACCTTACCGACATGTCACGCCCCGTCTGTCCACCTGATCCGGAAGCGCCAGAAGTGCTTGTCCGGGCAGCATCCGGATGACCGAAATGACATCAGACCAGATCGTTTCGAGGTGGGCGTCCGTGATCGGTTCTGGGGAAGATTTGCCGGAACGCCGACGAATCTTTTACCGACGGCCCTGATGACGTGCGGCGGCGGCACGGCGAGGGTCTGGACCGGTCTCGTTCTCGCCTACGCCAGGTGCCTGCCCCATTTCTACGGGTAAGTGCGGCATATCCCCAACCAGAGGAGCGTGCCATGCCGAACAGGGTCACCGCCGTCCTCTCCGTCGCACTGCTGGCCTCGGCCGCCCTCACGGCCTGCGGCGACGGCGGCGAGCAGCAGTCCGGCGCGAAACAGATCACCGTCTGGACCGAGGAGAACCTCGGCGACCGGATGGCCGTGCAGAACCAGATCATCGCCGAGTTCACCAGGAAGACCGGAATCAAGGTGAACCTGGTCGGCGTCGGGGAGGACCAGTTCAGCCAGACCGTGACGGCCGCCGCCGCCGCGGACGACCTCCCCGACGTCATCGGCGCGCTGCCACTGGCCTCCGTCCGCGAGCTGGAGGCCAACGACCTGCTGGACACCGAGACGCCGGGCCGGATCGTGGACGGGCTCGGCAAGGACTCCTTCTCGCCGCGCGCGCTCGAACTGGACTCCTCGGGCGGCAGGCTGCTGGCCGTGCCCAGCGACGGGTGGGCGCAGCTCCTGCTCTACCGCAAGGACCTGTTCGACAAGGCCGGGCTGGCGCCGCCGGACACCTACGAGGCGCTGGAGGCGGCGGCGGCGAAGCTGAACGCGGGTGGGGTGGCGGGCGTCACGCTGGCGATCGCGCCCAAGGACTCCTTCACCGCGCAGAGCTTCGAGCACGTGGCGCTGGCGAACGGCTGCCAACTAGTCGACAATTCCGGAAATATCACGCTAGATAGCCCACAGTGCGTGAAAGCCTTCGACTTCTACGCGAAACTGGCGAAGAACTACTCAGTCAAGGGCAAACAGGACGTCGACTCCACCCGGGCCACGTACTTCTCCGGGAAGGCGGCCATGATGATCTGGTCGTCGTTCATCCTCGACGAGCTGGCGGGGCTGCGTAAGGACGCGCTGCCGAGCTGCGCCGAGTGCCGCGGCGACCCCGAGTGGCTGGCGAAGAACACCGGCGTGGTCACGGCGCTGAAGGGCCCCGGGGCGAGCGCGCCCGCCCAGTACGGCGAGATCGTCTCCTGGGCGGTGCTGCGCGGCGCGGCCACCGATCCGGCCGCCAAGTTCGTCACGTACATGATGGACGAGGGCTACGAGCGCTGGATCGGGATGGCGCCCGAGGGCAAGTTCCCCACCCGCAAGGGCTTCGAGGACAGGTGGAAGAAGCTGCCCGCGGGCGTGGACGCCAAGAAGCCGCTGTCGGAGGTCTACCCGGCCGACGTGCTCGACGCGCTGCGCCGCAGCCCCGACACCTTCGCCCGCTGGGGCATCCCGCAGGGCCAGGGCAAGCTGGTCGGCGCCACGATGGGCGAGCTGCCCGTCCCCAAGGCCCTGAGCCAGGTGGCCGACGGCTCGCTGACCCCGCAGGCCGCCGCCGCCCAGGCCAAGAAGGACGTGGAGACCATCAAGCGCGGGATCCGGCAATGAGCGCACCCCGCACCCTGCGGCAGCGGGAAGGGCGGGCCGGGCTGGCGTTGATCTCGCCGACGCTGGTCATCACGCTGGTCGTGGTGGTGCTGCCGCTGCTGTGGGCGATCATGCTGGCCTTCCAGGACGTACGGCTGATCAACATCCGCCGGGCCGGCGTCTTCGGGCACTACACGCTGGAGAACTTCACGTACGTGATCTCCGAGCCGGGCTTCTGGGCGTCGCTGCTCAACACCCTGGTCTACACGGTGGCCGGCACGGCGTTGTCGATCGCGATCGGCCTGGTCACCGCGCTCGCCCTGCGCGCCAGGTTCCCCGGCCGCACCTTGGTCAGGGCCTCGATCCTGATCCCGTACGTGGCGCCGGTGGTGGCCGTGGCCTTCCTGTGGGAGACCATGCTGAACCCCCAGTACGGCATCGTGAACACCTGGCTGAAGGAGCCGATCGCCTTCCTCACCCAGGCCCAGGGCGACCTCCTGGGGCTGAAGGTGCCGGTCGCGCTGTTCACCGTGATCGCGTTCGAGGCGTGGCGGTACTTCCCGTTCGCGTTCCTGTTCATCCTGGCCCGGCTGCAGGCGCTGCCGGCCGAGCTGGAGGAGGCCGCGGTCGTGGACGGGGCCACCCCCACCCAGCGCTTCCGGCACGTGATCATGCCGCAGCTCTGGCGCATCGTGGCGCTGCTGGCGGTGCTGCGGTTCGTGTTCACCTTCACCAAGTTCGACGACGTCTACCTGCTGACCGGCGGCGGCGCCGGCACCGAGGTGGTCAGCGTGCGCGTCTACAACTTCCTGACCGCCCGCGACGACATCGGCGCCTCGGCCGCGCAGGCGATCGTGCTGGCCGTCGTCCTCGTCGTCCTGCTGGCCGTGTACCTGCGCTTCTTCTCGGGAGGCGATCGTGAGCAGGGATAGGTTCGAGCGCGCGCTGTTCGCGGCGCTGCGGCCCGTGGTCATCGTCTTCCTCTTCGCCGTCACCGGGCTGCCGTTCCTGTACATGGTGACGCTGTCCGTACGGGACATCCAGGAGCTCATCCTGGAGCCCGGCTCGGTGTGGCCGCGGCACTTCACCCTGGACACGTACGTGAACGTGCTGACCACCCAGGGGTTCCTCACGTTCATCAGGAACAGCGCGGTCGTCGCGGTCGCCTCGGTGGCCGCCACGCTGCTGATCTCGATCCCGGGCGCCTACGCCGTCGCGCGGCTGCGCTTCTTCGGCCGGCGGCAGGTGCACTTCCTGTTCCTCGCCGTCTACCTGTTCCCGGCGATCGTGCTGGCCATCCCCCTGTTCGTGCTGTTCACCATGCTGGGCCTCAGGGGATCTCTGGTCGGACTGATCCTGGTTTATATCGCGCAGACCGTGCCCGTCACGGTATACATGCTGCGCAACTACTTCGAGACCGTGCCGCAGAGCGTGGAGGAGGCGGCCGCGATCGACGGCTGCTCGCGGCTGTCGACCATCTGGCGGGTGGTGCTGCCACTGTCCAAGCCCGCGCTCATGGCAACCGGCCTCTACGCGTTCATGATCGCGTGGAACGAGTTCCTGTTCGCCCTGCTGTTCCTCGTGGAGCGGCGGGAGAGCTGGACGGTCTCCCTGGGGCTCTCGCAGCTGGCGGGGAGCATAGAGATCCCCACGACGGTGCTGATGGCAGGATCCGTGGTGCTGACGCTGCCCATCGTGATCGTGTTCTTCGCCAGTGAACGCCTGCTGACGGAGGGCCTCACGGCAGGAGCGGAGAAGGGATAGACATGCTGACGGCAGGGCAGATCCTCCAGCTCATCCGCGATGGCTCCTGCCGTACCCGCAAAGACCTGATCGAGTTCACCGGCCTGTCCCGGTCGACCGTCACCGACCGGGTCGACCGGCTCATCGCCGCCGGCTACCTGCACGAGTCCGGCGTCGGCGCCTCGGGCGGCGGCCGGCCGCCCTCGGTGCTCGACATCGACGCCGCCAGGCGGCTGATCCTCGTGGCCGACCTGGGCGCCACCCACGCCAGGGTGGCGCTCACCGACCTCGCCGCCCGTCCGATGGCCGAGGAACGCGCCGAGATGCGCATCGACCGCGGGCCCGAGCCCGTGCTGACGTGGGTGCGCGAGGCGTTCCAGCGCCTGCTGGACAGGACCGGGCGGCCGGCGGGCGACGTGTGCGGCATCGGGCTCGACCTGCCCGGCTCGGTCGACCACACCGACGGGCGGGTGATCAGGTCGTTCCTGATGCCGGGCTGGGACGACCACCCGATCAGCGAGGCCGTCGGGCGCACGTACGACGTGCCCATCCTGGTGGAGAACGACGCCAACGCGATGGCCCTCGGCGAGTGGTGGTCGTCCTGGCGGGAGACCGAGTCGCTGATCCTGGTCAAGGTCTCCACCGGCATCGGCACCGGCATCGTCCTCGACGGGCAGATCTACCGGGGCGTCGAGGAGGCCGCGGGCAACATCGGGCACGTCCGCATCCGGGAGACCGACGACCGGGTGTGCACCTGCGGCTCCCGCGGCTGCGTGGCCTCCCTGGCCAGCGGGCACGCGCTCGCGGCCGACCTCGGCCGGGAGACCAGCCGCGACGTCGTGCGCCTGGTGCAGGCCGGCGACCCGGCGGCGATCGCGCGCGTCCAGGAGGCGGGCCGCACGCTGGGCGTGGTGCTGGCCACCGCGGTCAGCCTGCTCAACCCCGGCGTGCTGGTGCTGGCCGGGGACATGGCGCGGACGCAGGAGCACTACCTGACCGGGATCAGGGAGATCGTCTACCGGCGGAGCCTGCCGTACACGACGCGCAACCTGGAGATCGTCACCAGCAGGCTCGGCGACCGGGCCGGGATCGTGGGCATGGCGGTGATCGTGATGGAGCACGTGCTCTCCCCCGCGGCCGTGGACGGCGCGCTGGCCGCCGTCGGCTGATCAGGCCAGCGCGCGCGGCAGGGCGGTGGCGGCCTCGGTGAGCGAGGGGCCGTACCAGGTCAGCAGGCGGCCGCTGACCAGCGCGCAGGCCAGGCCGGGGAACGCCTCGGGGCCGTCGTCCGCGCTGAAGGCGTAGGGCTCGTCGGGCAGCACGACCAGGTCGGGGCGGTGGCCGGTCAGCTCGGGCAGGGGGATCTTCGGGTAGCGGTCGGGGTGGGCGGCGTACAGGTTGTCCACGCCGAGGTGCCGCAGCACGTCGCCGGTGAAGGTGTCGCGGCCCACGACCATCCAGGGGCGGCGCCAGATCGGGATGATCGCGGTGCGCCGCGGGCCGGGCGCGGGGGCTCCCCACGCCTGGCGGGCGGCCGACAGCCAGGCCGGGCGGTCCGTACGGCAGGCGTGCGCGAACATGCGCTCCAGCGAGGCGAACGCCTGCTCCAGCGTCTCGATCCTGGTCACCCACACCGCCACGCCCGCCTCGCGCAGGGCCTGGACGTCGGGCGCGCGGTTCTCCTCGGCGTTCGCCAGGACGACGTCGGGGCGCAGGCGCAGGACGGCGTCGAGGTCGGGGTTCTTGGTGCCCCTGACCCGGGCCACGTCCAGATCGGCCGGATGCGTGCACCAGTCCGTCGCTCCGACCAGCGCCTCGGGGACGGTCGCCGCCACGGACTCGGTCAGCGACGGCACCAGCGATACGATCCGCCGGACGGTCTGGGGTACCTCCACAGGGATCCCTGTGTCATCGTGGACCACGGCACCACCTTAGGTTGCGTTTTCCGGAAATATGCGTAGCACCACTCTTATGTCGGTATAGGTCCGTAGAATCCCGGTAAAGATCGTTAAAACTCTGTGATCGGGGGCTCGACGGTTGGAGCACGAGGCATCGGATTTCGATCCGAACACGCCGAACGTGGCACGGCTCTACGACTACTACCTCGGCGGCAAGGATCACTTCCCGGTCGACCGCGAGGCGGCCGAGCGCATCCTCACGGTGGCGCCCGAGGTACGGGCGGCGGCGCGGGCCAACCGCGCCTTCCTCGGCCGCGCCGTACGCCACCTCGCCGAGTCGGGGATCAGGCAGTTCCTCGACATCGGCACGGGGCTGCCGACCCAGGGGAACGTGCACGAGGTGGCCGCCAAGGTCGCCCCTGGCTCCCGCGTCGTCTACGTCGACCGTGACCCCGTGGTGCTGGTGCACGCCAGGGCGCTGCTCACCGGCCACGGCGAGGACACGACGGTGGTCGAGGGCGACCTGCGCAACCCGGGCGACATCCTGCGCGACCCCGAGGTGCTGCGGACCATCGACTTCAGCCGGCCGGTCGCCGTGCTGCTGGTGGCGATCATGCACTTCATCGAGGAGTCCGACGATCCCGAGGGCATTCTCAAGACCCTGCGTGAGGTCATGGCGCCGGGTAGTTACCTGGTCATGTCCCACGGCACCAGCGACGCCCGTCCCGACGCGGTCAGCACGGGCACCGAGGTCTACCGCAACGCCACCGCGCGGCTGGCGCTGCGCAGCCGGGCCAGGATCAGGGAGCTGTTCGAGGGGTTCGAGCTGGTGGAGCCCGGTCTGGTGTGGCTGCCCGAGTGGCATCCCGACCAGGCGGACACGATCGACTTCATGGACCGCCCCGAGTCGTCGCTCATCGTGTGCGGCGTGGCCAGGAAGCTCTAGGACCAGCCCATGGACCTCGGCCTCGCCGTCCCGCAGTACGGCAGGTTCGCCGCGCTGAGCAGTGTGACGCGGGTGGCCCGCGAGGCCGAGGCGATGGGGTTCGCCGGCCTGTGGGCGGGCGACCGGCTGCTGACGCCGCTGCGGCCCAAGGACCGTTATCCCGGGGGCGACGGCAGCGTGCCGGAGGCCCATCGGGTGTCCCTCGACCCGTTCGCGGTGCTGGCGGTGGCCGCGTCCGTGACCTCCTCGGCACGGCTGGGCACCAGCGCGCTCAACGCCTGCTGGTACCCCCCGCCGGTGCTGGCCCGCTCGCTCACCACGATCGACCACCTGAGCGGCGGCCGGCTGGCGGCGGGACTCGGCCTCGGCTGGTCCTCCGACGAGTACGCCGCCGTGGGCGTGCCCTGGAAGGGCCGGGCCGAACGCTACGAGGCCACCCTCGACGCCCTGGAGGCGATCTGGGGCGCGGACCCCGTGACGTTCGAGCACGAGCTGTGGACGATCGCGCCCAGTCACATCGACCCCAAGCCGGCCCGCCGCCCGCCGCTGCTGCTGGCCGGGTTCGCCCCGGACGCGCTGCGCAGGATCGGGCGCAGGGGCGACGGCTGGCTGACGGCCGCGCTGCCCCTCCCCGTGCTCCTGTCGATGTGGGAAACGGTCAGGGAAAGCGCCGAGCGGGCCGGACGCGACCCGGACGCCCTGCGCATGATCCTGCGCTCCAACCCGCTGATCACCGGCGACGGCACCCCGCCGCGGAGCGGCACGGTCGCCGAGATCGCGGCGTACCTGTCGCAGGCGGCGGAGGCCGGGGTCCACGAGGTCATCCTGGACCTCCAGCACACCGCCGCCGACGACGACCATTTGCTGGAGCTGGCCGCCGAGTTCCGTGAGCGCCTCGGCGCCGCTTGAGCGCGGGTTACTTGAGCGCGGACAGCGCGCCCTCGTAGTCGGGCTCCTGGGTGATCTCGGGCACCAGCTCGGAGTAGACCACGTTGTCGTCGGCGTCGAGCACGACGACCGCGCGCGCGGCCAGGCCGGCCAGCGGGCCCGACTCCTGGGCCACGCCGTAGTCGGCGAGGAACTCACGCCCCCGCATGAGCGACAGCATGGTCACCTTGTCCAGGCCCTCGGCGCCGCAGAACCGGTTCTGGGCGAAGGGCAGGTCGGCCGAGACGCAGAGCACGACCGCGTCGGGGTGCTCGGACGCGACCTGGTTGAAGCGGCGCACGGAGGCCGCGCAGACGCCGGTGTCGACGCTCGGGAAGATGTTGAGCACCTTGGTCTTGCCGGCGAAGTCGGCCAGCGTGCGGTCGGACAGGTCGGTGCCGACCAGCTTGAAGGCGGGCGCGGCGTCGCCGGGCTTCGGGAAGGCGCCGCCCACGGTGATCGGGTTGCCCTTGAAAGTGACGTCGGACATGAAAGCCTCCTGATAGCGATGTTCCCCGACCAGCGATCCTAGCGGCGCGATCTCCCCTAGACGTTGCGGCGGTACTGGCCGCCCGCCTCGAACAGGGCCTCGGTGATCTGGCCGAGCGAGCAGACCCGCGCCGCGTCCATCAGCACCGCGAACGCGTTGCCGTCGGACATCGCGACCTCGCGCAGCCGCGACAGCTCCGCGGGCGCCTGCGGCCGGTTGCGCTCGTGGAAGGCGTGCAGGCGGTCGAGCTGCGACTGCTTCTCCTCCTCGGTGCCCCTGGCCAGCTCCAGCTTGTGCGGGTCGGACTGCTCGGCGCCGGGGTTGCGGAAGGTGTTGACGCCGATGATCGGCAGGGAGCCGTCGTGCTTGCGCATCTCGTACAGCATCGACTCGTCCTGGATCTTGCCGCGCTGGTAGCCGGTCTCCATCGCGCCGAGCACGCCGCCCCGGTCCGACAGCCGCTCGAACTCGGCCAGCACGGCCTCCTCGACCAGGTCGGTCAGCTCGTCGATGATGAACGAGCCCTGCAGCGGGTTCTCGTTCCTGGCCAGGCCCCACTCGCGGTTGATGATGAGCTGGATCGCCATCGCCCGGCGCACCGAGTCGGCCGACGGGGTGGTGACGGCCTCGTCGAAGGCGTTGGTGTGCAGGCTGTTGCAGTTGTCGTAGATGGCGATCAGAGCCTGCAGGGTGGTGCGGATGTCGTTGAAGGACATCTCCTGGGCGTGCAGCGACCGGCCCGAGGTCTGGATGTGGTACTTGAGCTTCTGGGAGCGCTCGGCCGCGCCGTAACGCTCGCGCATGGCCACCGCCCAGATCCGGCGCGCCACCCGGCCGAGCACGCTGTACTCGGGGTCCATGCCGTTGGAGAAGAAGAACGACAGGTTCGGCGCGAAGTCGTCGATCCGCATCCCCCTGGCCAGGTACGCCTCCACGTACGTGAACCCGTTGGCCAGCGTGAACGCGAGCTGGCTGATCGGGTTGGCCCCCGCCTCGGCGATGTGGTAACCGGAGATGGAGACCGAGTAGAAGTTCCTGACCCCGTTCTGGATGAACCACTCCTGGATGTCGGCCATCATCCGCAACGAGAACTCGGTGGAGAAGATGCAGGTGTTCTGCCCCTGGTCCTCCTTCAGGATGTCGGCCTGGACCGTGCCCCTGACCGTGGCCAGCGTACGGGCGCGCAGGTCGCGGGCCTCCTGCTCGTCGGGCTCGCGGCCCTGCTCGGCGCGGAAGCGGTCGAGGGCCTGGTCGAGCGCGGCGTTGAGGAAGAAGGCCAGGATCGTGGGCGCCGGGCCGTTGATCGTCATGGACACCGACGTGTTGGGCGCCGCCAGGTCGAACCCGTCGTAGAGCACCTTCATGTCGTCGAGCGTGGCGATGGACACGCCCGAGGTGCCGACCTTTCCGTAGATGTCGGGGCGCAGGTCGGGGTCGTGGCCGTACAGGGTGACCGAGTCGAAGGCGGTGGACAGCCGGGTGGCGGGCTGGCCCTCCGACAGCAGCTTGAAGCGCCGGTTGGTGCGGAACGGGTCACCCTCGCCGGCGAACATCCTGGTCGGGTCCTCGTCGTCCCGCTTGAACGGGAACACCCCGGCGGTGAACGGGAACGACCCGGGCAGGTTCTCCGAGCGCAGGAAGCGCAGCAGGTCGCCGTGGTCGCTGAAGCGCGGCAGGGCCACCCGCGGGATGCGGTTGCCGGACAGCGTCTCGCGCCAGAGCGGGGTGTGGATCTCCCGGTCGCGGATCTTCACCACCAGCTCGTCGCTGCGGTACGCCTCCTTGACCGCGGGCCAGCCGTCGAGCAGGCGGCGGCTCTCCTCGCTCAGCTCCCCCTCGGCCTGCTCGGCGAGCCCGGCCAGCCGCTCGTCCGCGCCGCCAAGGAGCTCCTGTACGGCGGCGAGCTGCTGACGGCGGCGCGCGACCTCCGCCTGGGCCAGCGTCTCGGCGTGGTAGGTCCGGACGGAGTCGGCGATGTCGGACAGGTAGCGGACCCGGGCGGGCGGGACGATCGCCGCGGCCGCCTTGGAGGTGCGCTCGGTCACGACGGGCAGCAGCCCCGGCCCGACGTCCTCCAGCAGCAGGCCCTTGAGGTGCTGGTAGAGGGCGGTGACGCCGGCGTCGTTGTAGCGGGCGGCGATCGTGCCGAAGACCGGCATGTCCTCGGGCGACTGGCCGAACGCCTCCCGGTTGCGCACGAGCTGGCGGCGTACGTCGCGCAGGGCGTCCTCGGCGCCGCGGCGCTCGTACTTGTTGATGACGACGGCCTCGGCGAAGTCGAGCATGTCGATCTTCTCCAGCTGGGAGGCGGCGCCGAACTCGGGGGTCATGACGTAGATGGGCACGTCGACGTGCGGGACGATGCCGGCGTCGCCCTGGCCGATGCCGGGGGTCTCCACGATCACCAGGTCGTAGCCGGCCGCGCGGCACGCGGTGACCACGTCGTCGAGGCAGGCCGGGACCTCGTTGGCGGCCCCGCGGGTGGCCAGCGAGCGGAAGTAGGTCTGGGGGCCCAGGCTGTTCATCCTGATGCGGTCGCCGAGCAGCGCGCCGCCGCCGCGCCGGCGGGTGGGGTCGATGGCGAGGATGGCGATGCGCAGCTTGTCGTCGTTGTCCACCCGGAACCGGCGGACCAGCTCGTCGGTGAGCGAGGACTTGCCCGAACCGCCCGTGCCGGTGATGCCGAGCACCCGCGCCGGACGCTCCTGGACGGCGACCGCCGCCTTCAGCCCCTCGGCCAGCTCCGCGGAGGCGCGACCGGACTCCATGAAGGTGATCGCGCGGGCCAGCGCCGCCTGGTCGCCCGAGAGCACGGCCTCGACCGACGGCGGGTCGCCGAGCTCGTGGTCGCACTCCTCGATCAGCTTGTTGATCATGCCGGGCAGGCCGTACCGCTGGCCGTCCTCGGGCGAGAAGATACGCGTGACGCCCCTCTCGTGCAGCAGCTCGATCTCCTCGGGGACGATCACGCCGCCACCGCCGCCGTACACCTTGACGTGGCCCGCGCCGCGCTCGCGCAGCAGCTCGACCAGGTACGTGAAGAACTCGACGTGGCCGCCCTGGTAGGAGCTGATGGCCACGCCCTGGACGTCCTCCTGGACGGCGGCCGTGACGATCTCGTCCACGGACCGGTTGTGGCCGAGATGGATCACCTCGGCCCCCTGCGTCTGGAGGATGCGCCGCATGATGTTGATCGCCGCGTCGTGGCCGTCGAACAGCGCCGCGGCGGTCACGAAACGGACAGGGTACGCCGGAACGTGCACGCCTGATCACTCCTTTGCGAGGGGGCCCTCCTGCGAAGATACTAGGACGTCCAACTATTTCGATAGTAGGACGTCCTCGTAGCTCCTTCCGGTCTGGGTAAGGACTGCCCCAGGGGGTGACGCCGATGCGCGCGTTGACGTTCGAGCCGGGCCGGCAGGGGACGCTCGAGGTGGAAGAGGTGCCCGAGCCGGAGCCGGGGCCCGGGGAGCTGCTCGTGCAGGGGCTGGCCCTGGGGGTCTGCGGGACCGACAGGGAGCTGGCGGCGGCCGAGTACGGCTGGGCGCCGCCCGGCAGGAGCCGCATGGTCATCGGCCACGAGTCGCTCGGCCGGGTGCTCCAGGTGCCCGACGGGTCCGCCTTCTCCCCCGGCGACCTGGTCGTGGGCGTGGTGCGCCGGCCCGACCCCGAGCCGTGCGGGGCCTGCGCGCGGGGCGAGTTCGACATGTGCCGCAACGGCCGCTACACCGAGCGCGGCATCAAGGAGATCGACGGCTACGCCAGCGAGCAGTGGGCGGTCAAGGCCGGGTACGCCGTACGCCTGGACCCGTCGCTGGAGAGCGTGGGCATGCTCGTCGAGCCGACGTCCGTGGTGGCCAAGGCGTGGGAGCACATCGAGCGGATCGGCTCGCGCGCCTGGTTCGAGCCGCGCACGGTGCTGGTGACCGGCGCGGGGCCGATCGGGCTGCTGGCGGCGCTGCTGGGCCGGCAGCGCGGGCTGGAGGTGCACGTCCTGGACCGGACGGCGGGCGGGGCCAAGCCCGCGCTGGTGGCCGACCTGGGGGCGACGTACCACGTGGGTGACAACCTGGACGCCTTCACCGACGCCAAACCGGACATCATCATCGAGGGCACCGGGGTGGGGCAGCTCGTCATGGAGGCGCTGACCTGCACGTCCGCGGCCGGGATCGTCTGCCTGGCCGGGCTCGGGGCGGGCGGGCGCACCCACCGGCTGGACGTCAGCGAGATCAACCGGGACATCGTCCTGGAGAACGACGCGGTCTTCGGCACCGTCAACGCCAACCTCCGCCACTTCCGGGACGCCGCGACCGCCCTGGCCCAGGCGGACCGGAGCTGGCTCGAACGCCTGGTCACCCGCCGCGTCCCCCTCACCCGGGCGAAGGACGCCTTCGCCCACGAGCCCGGCGACGTCAAGGTGGTCCTCGACCTCACCTCCTGATCCCCCGGCCTCAGTTCTTGGGGGTGTAGGGCTTGCGGCGGTTGGCGGGGACGTGGCCCGCGGCCGGTCGTCCCGCGCCCGTCCGGCCGTCACGCGGGGCGGGCACCTCGGGCGCCACCGCCCGGACGGCCCGGGGCCGGACCGCGGCGGAGGCGGTCGGGGCGGAGGCGGTCGGGGCGGAGGCGGTCGGGGCGGAGGCGGTCGGGGCGGAGGGAGCGGTGCCCACGCGGATCCCGGCGGTCTCGCGCGGCGGCGGGGCGGGCGTGAGCACGGTCACGCGCGGCGCCCACTCCTCGCCGTCCCTCGTCCGCCCGGCGCCGCGGCCCTCTGGCGCGTTCCAGAACCGCAGCCAGCCGAAGCGACGGTGGACGCCACGACGGCGGCCGGTCACGCGTAAGGAGAGCACGACGGTCACCAGCACCATCGCGACCAGCAACGCGGGCGGCGTGCCCAGGACGTCGAGAGGCGAGGACCGGCCCACGTCCGTGCGCGGCGCGGGCACGAACGGCCGCTCGGTCGAACGGATCTCGACCGCCTGGTCGGCCGTGGCCTTGACCACCCGGGGAAGGCCGTAGCCGACGACCTTGTCGGTGTCCCTGACCTTGCGCTTGAGCCAGACGCGGTCGACGTTGGCCTCGATGGTGTGGATCTTCTTGCCCTCGACCCGTTCCACGATCCCGACGTGGTCGACGCCCTTGTAGCTCTTCCCGCCGCCCCAGTCGAAGAAGACCAGCGCGCCGGGCTCGGGCCGCTGCGCCCACGCCTTCTGCTTGATGAACCAGGCGGCGTGGGAGGGCGTCCAGGCGAACTGCCCGACGTACGGGCCGAGGCCGGTCTTGTCGGCCGCCCAGGCGATGAACATGTCACACCAGGGCGCGTCGCGGTACTGGGTGTCCGCGACGCGATCCGCGTACCACTGGCCGAATTTGGTGGTCTGGCCGCTCTTCTCCTTGTAACCGAGTTCCTGCCGTACCTGCTTCAGCAGCGCGTCCGCGATCGGGTCCAGGGTGACTCCTCCCCGAAAAACCGACAAATCACGATGGACTGTAGTAGCGCCATCGCGAATTTGCTCGAATCATTCAGAAAGTGTCTATTTATGGGCCCAAATTTCGGCATTGGGACGCATGTGACTGCTGAGGCGGGTGGTGCGCCGCTCCTCAGGTCCCAGCGCCCACGCGGTAGACGCTCACCTCGCCCGCGCCCGGCGCCACCACGTCGGCCACGATCACGGTGACGTTGTCGGGCGAGCCGCCCTCGTTCGCCAGGTCGATGAGCCGCTGGACGGCCGCCGCCGGGTCTGCCACCGTGGTCAGCACCTCGTGCAGGACCTCGGGCCCGAGCACGGTGGTGAGCCCGTCGGAGCAGAGGAGGTAACGATCGTCAGGCTCGGCCTCGCGCAGCGCCATGTCCGGCTCGGCCCGGCCCTCGCTGCCCAGGACGCGCAGCACCATGGAACGCCGGGGGTGCACGGCGGCTTGATCCTCTGTTATCCGCCCTTCGTCCACCATCGACTGCACAAGTGTGTGATCCTTGGTCATCTGATAGAGCGCACCATCACGAAGCAGGTATCCGCGGGAGTCACCGAGATGAGCAAGGGCGAACCGGTAGCCGTCCCACAGCATGGCGGTCACCGTGGTCCCCATCCCCCGGCGGGCGGGGTCGATGTCGGCCAGTTCGACCAGCCTGCGGGCCGCCTCGTGCACGGCGCCCTCCAGGGCCGCCTCCAGGTCCGAGCCCGTCTCGGGAAGCGTGGCATCCAGCTCGCGCATGACGGCGATCGCCGCCGAGCTCGCCAGCTCGCCGGCCGCGTGCCCGCCCATTCCGTCGGCAACCACGAGCAACCGGCCACTCGCATAGCCGGAATCCTCGTTCTGCTCCCTGCGGCGGCCCACGTCTGATCCGGCGGCATAGCGGATGTTGTGCTTCATACCCAGCAGTAAATCATTGGTTGAAAGACTTCACAAGCAGATGCGCTGAAGACTCTTGTGAACTACTGTGGCCTCATGAGCCACGACCCGACCGTGAACGCCGGGGACATCGCCCGGCTCGCCGGTGTCGGGCGTGCCGCGGTGAGCAACTGGCGCCGCCGCCACGACGACTTCCCCCAGCCGATCGGCGGAACCGCGAACCAGCCGCTGTTCTCGCTGCGGCAGGTCGAGTCCTGGCTGCGCCGCTATGGGAAGTCCTACCAGGTCTCGCTGGGAGATCGGGTGTGGCAACGCCTGAAAGCCGCCGGCGATCTGCGGCTGGGCCGGTTGGTCGCCCAGGCTGGAACGTTGCTGACCAGCGGTGAGAGCGAGCTGGAGCCCGAGCTGGCCGGGCTCGTGTCGGAGCTGGCCGAGCGGCACGGCGCGCTGACGGCCTACGAGTTCCTCTGCGAGCGCTACCTGGAGGCCCACTCCCGCCAGCTCTCGGTCACCCGCCACGACGTGGCCGAGCTGATGCTGCGGCTCGTCCGCGCCGACGGCGCCACCGTCCTCGACCCGGCCTGCGGGGTCGGCACCCTGCTCCTGCCGCCGCCCGGCGCGCCGGAACGGTCCGAGGCCGTTCCCGGCGGCCCCGCGCCCGCCGAGGGCGACGACCCGCCGCCCGGCCGTGGCCGGCCCGCCCGGGTGCTCGGGCAGGAGCTCAGCGAGACCTCGGCCGCCATCACCGCCGCCCGCCTGCGGCTGCGCGGCATCCAGGCCGACATCGTGGCCGGCGACTCCATGCGGCTCGACGGCTTCCCCGAGGTCAAGGCCGACGCCGTGGTGTGCGATCCGCCGTTCAACGAGCGGGCCTGGGGTTACGAGGAGCTGACCGGCGACCCGCGCTGGGAGCACGGCCTGCCGCCGCGCGGCGAGCCCGAGCTGGCCTGGGTCCAGCACTGCCTCACCCACGTCCGGCCCGGCGGCCTGGTCGCCGTGCTCATGCCGCCGGCCGCCGCGAGCCGCAAGGCGGGCCGCCGGATCAGGGCCAACCTGCTGCGCGCCGGAGCCCTGCGCGCGGTGGTGGCGCTGCCGGGCTCCGACCTGTGGCTGCTGCGCCGGCCGAGGGCGGGCGAGCGGCCGCCGTCGGAGGTGCTCATCCTCGACGCGACGGCCGACCTGGCGCCGGTCGAGCCCGCCTGGCTGGCCTACCTCGACGACCGCTCCGACCAGACCGTGCGCATCATCGACCTGCTGGCCGACGAGGTCGACATGACCCCGGCCCGCCACCAGCGCCGCGACGACGTGGGCCGGGCCTTCGCGCAGGCCCGCGACCGTTTCCTGGCCGCCGCGGCCGTCCCGCCCGACCTGAAGGTGCTCGACCAGCCGCTCGACCAGCCGTCCACGACGCTGGGCGACCTGATCAAGGAGGGCCTGGTGAGCACGTCCCAGGCGCCGCCCAAGATGGCCGCCGACGGGGGCGACGTGGCCGTGCTCACGGCCGACGACGTGCTGCGCGGCAGCGCGCCCTCCGGCCTGACCAGCATGCAGCCCGGCCTGATCGTGATCCGTCCCGGCGACGTGGTGGCCTCCTACTCCGGGGTGCGGGTGATCGCCGACGGCGGCGCGGTGCTCGGCCCCCACCTGACCCTCTACCGGGTCGACGCCCGCCGGCTCGACCCCGACTTCCTGGCAGGCTTCCTGCGGGCCGCGGGCGGCCGGGTGACCACCGGGTCCAGCAGGTTCGACGTGCGCCGCACCCGCGTGCCGCGGTTGTCGCTGAAGGAGCAGAAGGCGTACGGGGAGGCGTTCAGGCAACTGGCCGTGCTGGAGGACGCGCTGCGCGAGACCTCGACCCTCGGCCGCACCCTGATCAGGCTCGGCCTCGACGGGCTGGCCGACGGCCATCTGCACCCGCAGTCCTGACGGTGTAGTTTTTCCCGAAAGGCTGCGTGGAGGGGCGAATGGTCATCGGCGACCGCTATGAGCTCGACGACCTCCCCCTCGGGCAGGGCGGGATGGGCGCGGTCTACGCGGGCCACGACCGCCACCTCGACCGCAGGGTGGCGGTGAAGCTGCTCAGGCTGCCGAGCGGCCCCGACCACGAGCTGGAACGCCGGTTCATCCGCGAGGCGCGCATCCTGGCCAGGCTGGAGCATCCGGGCGCGCCCGTGCTCTACGACTTCGGCACCCACGAGCAGCGGCTCTACCAGGTGATGCAGTTCATCGAGGGCGTCACCGTGGCCGACGTGGTCAGCGAGCACGGCCCCCTGCCGGTGCCGTGGGCGGCGGCCATCGCGGCCCAGGCGTGCGCGGTGTTGTCGGCGGCCCACGCCCTGGCGATCTGCCACCGCGACCTCAAGCCGACCAACCTCATGCTCTGCCCCGACGGCAGCGTCAAGGTGCTCGACTTCGGGCTCGCGCTGCTCCGGGACGCCGACGTCACCACGTTCACCCGGATCGGCCAGATCCTCGGCACGCCGGCGTACATGGCCCCCGAGCAGATCCAGCACGGCGTGGCCGAGCCGCGCAGCGACCTGTACTCGCTCGGCTGCGTCCTGCACGAGATGCTGACCGGGCGGCAGCTCTTCACCGGGCCGACCGACTACGTGGTGTTCGAGCAGCAGGTCAAGGAGCGTCCGCCGGCCATCCCCGGCCTTCCCGACAAGCTGGGCGCGCTCCTGGCCGAACTGCTGGAGAAGCAGCCGGAGAACCGTCCCGCCGACGCCGACGAGCTGTACGAGCGGCTGGCCCCCTTTGCCGTCGAGCTGCCGATGCTCCCCGGCTTCCTGGCCGAGGCGCCGAGCCCCGGCCGCATGTACGCCCGCATGGTGGGCCGCGTGCTCAGCCCCCGGTCGTAGGGCTCCGGAACCCGGCGAAGGCGGCGATCAGGGCATCCCCCAGGCGGTCGCGCCAGCAGTAGCGGTCGTGGCCGCCCGCGAACTCCCGGTAGTCCGCCGCCGCGCCGAGCACGGCCCGCAGCCGTTCGGTCGGGCCGTGCATGTCGTCGTCCTCCAGGCTGCCGAGCTGGAGGTGCACGCGTGGCACCGGGCCCCTGGCCAGCTCGCCCGTCAGCCATTCGGGCTCGGGCCCGTCCGGCCACCAGAACGAGCCCGACTGCGACACCGCCGCGGCGAACCTGCCGGGATGCCGGTGGGCGGCGTAGACGGCGGTGAGCCCGCCGAGGCTCTGGCCGGCGATCACGGTGAAGCCGTCGTGGGGCAGGGCGTCCACGAAGCCGGGGTCGCAGGTGAGCCGGGCCGTGCGGTCGGGGCCCGACTCGACCAGCCAGGCCCGGACCGGCGGGATGCGGCCGGCCGCGATGAGGTTGTCGAGGACGACGGGCAGGTCCTCGGTCCACTCCTCGCCGTCGAGCGCGACCAGCGAGCAGACCGGCGGGAGCGCGGGCTCGTACCGGAACCCGACGGGCTCGCGGACGAGCTCGTGGCGGCGCCGGCCGGGGACCAGCCACGGTGACGACGGAGTCGTCTCGGCGATCGAGAAGCCGCGCCACCGGCGGGGATTGAGCGGGTCGGCGACCTGCTCGCCGTCCACCTGGAGGTGGTAGGAGGCGCGCCAGCCGCGCCGCACGCGGAAGGTGCGGCTCCAGAGGTCCGGCCCGCACTCCAGCAGCGCGTCGGCGCCGTCGGGACGCAGCCTGCCGGCCAGGACGCGCACCTCCCGGGCGGGGCCGCGCCACAGGAACGTGACCGCGTCGTGCTCGTCGTCGAGCCGGCTGACGACGGGCGTGACGGTCGCGCCCGGACGCGGAACCGGCAGGGTCTCGGGCGGAAGGTCGCTCGTCAAGGCGGGCTGCTCCTCGATCCGGTCGGAGACGTTGCAGCACCCTACCCCACCCGCCCCCCCGCCCGCCCTGAACGCGCTCTCTCGGTAACGCCGATCGTTATCCGGACACCGTTGACAGGGTGGCGTATGGGCCGCGAATCTGGCGAGAGAGCGCTCTCTCACATCCCCCGTTCTACCCAGGAGGGTTTCCATGACCCCTCGTGTCCGGCGGCTCGCCCTGCCCGTGCTCACCGCGTCCCTGCTCGCGCTGGCGACGGCCTGCGGTGGCGGCGGCGGAAGCCCCGCCACCGAGGCGAGCGCCAAGCCCGGCGAGAAGATCAAGCTGTCCATCGGCCTCTTCGGCGACTTCGGCTTCAAACCGCTCTACGAGGAATACAAGAAGACCCACCCGAACATCGAGATCACGGAGGCCGTCACCCAGTTCAACGACCACCACAACAACCTGGTCAAGCGCCTGGCCACGAACGCCGGCGCGGGTGACGTCGAGGCCGTCGAGGTGGGCTACGTCAGCACGTTCACCTCCCAGCCCGGCAAGTTCGTCGACCTCAAGCAGTACGGGCTGGACAAGCGGCAGGGCGACTACCTCGACTGGAAATGGCAGCAGGGCCTCAGCAAGGACGGGCAGCAGCTCCTCGGCCTCGGCACCGACGTCGGCGGCCTGGCCATGTGCTACCGCAAGGACCTGTTCAAGAAGGCCGGGCTGCCGAGCGACCGGACCGAGGTGAGCGCTCTCTGGCCGACCTGGGAGCAGTACATCGAGACCGGCAAGAAGTTCGGCGCCGCGGACGTCGCCGGCGCCAAGTTCGTCGACTCCCCCGGCGAGATCTTCCGGGCCATGGTCAACCAGGCCCCCGTCGGCCTGTACGACGCCCAGGACCAGATCATCGTGGACAGCAACCCCGACGTGAAGAAGGCGTGGGACCTGTCCAACCAGCTCACCCAGGAGGGCCTGACCGCCAAGCTGGCCGCCTTCACCCCGCCGTGGAACACCGGCTTCGCCAAGGGCTCGTTCGCCACGATCATCTGCCCGGCCTGGATGACCGGGTTCATCCAGGAGCAGGCCAAGGACGCCTCCGGCAAGTGGGACATCGCGACCGTGCCGGGCGGTTCGGGCAACAGCGGCGGCTCGCATCTGATGGTGCCCAAGCAGAGCAAGCACCCGAAGGAGGCGGCCGAGCTGATCGACTTCCTGACCTCCAAGGAGAACCAGGCCAAGGTGTTCAAGGAGGAGGGCACGTTCCCGTCGATCCCGGCGCTGTACGACGACCCCTCGATCCAGAACTTCACCAAGCCGTTCTTCGGCGACGCCCCCATCGGCAAGATCTACTCCGACGCCGCCAAGGCACTCAAGCCGCAGCACCTCGGCCCGAAGGAGGCCGACGTCCGGGTGGCGATCGGCAACGGGCTCGGCCGGGTCGAGCAGGGCAAGCAGACGCCCGACGAGGCGTGGGCGCAGGTCCTCCAGGACGTCCAGAAGATCAAATGAGTACGCTCCCGCTGTCGGCGCCGGCCCGGCACCGGCGGCGTGGCGTACGGCACACCCTCGACGTGAGGGTGTCGCCGTACGCCTACGTCGCCCCCTTCTTCCTGCTCTTCTGCGCCTTCGGGCTGTTCCCGCTCGTCTACACGGCCTGGGTGAGCCTGCACGACTGGACCCTGCTGTCGGAGGAGCACACGTTCGTCGGCGCGAAGAACTTCCAGACGCTGCTGGCCGACGGCTACTTCTGGAACGCCACCTTCAACACGCTGTCCATCGGCGTGTTGTCCACCGTGCCGCAGCTCCTGCTGGCCATCTGGCTGGCCCACCTGCTGAACCGGCGGCTGCGCTTCCAGACGCTGCTGCGCATCTCGATGCTGCTGCCCAACGTCACCAGCGTGGTGGCCGTGGTGGTGATCTTCAGCCAGCTCTTCGGCCGCGACTTCGGGCTGATCAACTGGGTGTTGTCGTGGGTCGGCATCGGGAAGATCGACTGGGCGGCCGGCACCGCGACCTCGCACATCGCGCTCTCCGTGATGATCATGTGGCGCTGGACCGGCTACAACGCGCTCATCTTCCTGGCCGCCATGCAGGCCGTACCGCGCGAGCTGTACGAGGCCGCCACCCTCGACGGCGCGAGCAGCTTCACCCAGCTGCGCCGGATCACCATCCCGATGATCCGGCCCACGATCATCTTCGTCGTCATCGTCTCCACGATCGGCGCGATGCAGATCATCGCCGAGCCCCTGCTGTTCGGCCAGAGCAGCGGCGCGGGCGGCGGCGCGGCCAGCGGTGGCCCGGACCGCCAGTACCAGACGCTCGCGCTGTTCGTCTACGAGCAGGGCTTCACCAGGTTCGACTTCGGGTACGCCTCGGCGGCGTCCTGGCTGATGTTCCTGGTCGTGGTGGTCGCCGCCGGGATCAACTTCCTGATCAGCCGCAGGGTGAAGGGCGGCACGACATGAGACTGCGCTACCTGACCCTCATCGCGGTCGCCTTCTTCTCCGCCTTCCCGCTCTACTACAGCGTCGTGGTGGCCTCGCGGCACAACTCGGCGCTGGCCGAGGTCCCGCCGCCGCTGCTGCCCGGCGGGAACTTCTTCGACAACGTCGCCCGCGTGTTCGACACCGTGCCCTTCGGGCTGGCGCTGCTGAACTCGGTCATCGTGGCGGGCTCGATCGCGGTCGCGGTGATGTTCTTCTCGACGCTGGCCGGGTTCGCCTTCGCCAAGCTGAGGTTCCGGGGCAGGAACGCCATGCTGGTGATCACCGTGGCCACCATGATGGTCCCGGCCCAGCTCGGCATCATCCCGCTCTACCTGCTCATGGTGAAGCTGGAGTGGACCGGCACGGACTACGCGCTGATCGTGCCGGCGCTGGTCAACGCGTTCGGCGTGTTCTTCATGACCCAGTACCTGACCCGGGCGCTGCCGGACGAGCTGCTGGAGGCCGGGCGGGTCGACGGGTGCACGACGTGGGGCCTGTTCTGGCACGTCGTGCTGCCCGCCGCGCGGCCGGCGGCGGCCGTGCTCGGCATGCTGACGTTCATGTCGGCCTGGAACGACTACTTCTGGCCGCTGGTCGTGCTGAACCCGGACAACCCGACCGTCCAAGTGGCTCTGTCGACGCTGGCCAGCGGTTACGTCAACGACTACGTGCTGGGCCTGGCGGGCACGGCGGTCGGCGTCCTGCCGCTCGTGGCGGTCTTCGCCCTGTTCGGCAGGCAAATCATCGGTGGAATCATGCAAGGAGCTGTTAAGGGATGAAGTTTCCCGAGGAATTCGTCTGGGGAGCCGCCACGGCCTCCTACCAGATCGAGGGGGCGGTCAAGGAGGACGGGCGCGGCCGCTCGATCTGGGACACCTTCTCCCACACCCCCGGGAAGGTCGCCGGCGACGACACCGGCGACGTGGCCTGCGACCACTACCACCGGTACAAGGACGACGTCGCGCTGATGCGCGAGCTGCGGCTGCGGGCCTACCGGTTCTCGGTGGCCTGGCCGCGCGTGCAGCCGGAGGGGACGGGGCCGATCAACCCGCGCGGCTTGGCCTTCTACGACAAGCTCGTAGATGAACTACTAGCCGCCGAAATTTCGCCCTATGTCACGCTTTATCACTGGGACCTTCCCCAAGCCCTCGAAGACCACGGCGGCTGGACGAACCGCGACACGGCCTACCGTTTCGCCGACTACGCCCAGGCCGTGCACGACCGGCTCGGCGACCGGGTGACCCACTGGACGACGCTCAACGAGCCCTGGGTGTCGGCCTTCCTCGGCTACGGCAACGGCGTGCACGCGCCCGGCCGCCGCGACCCTGGCCAGGCCATGCGCGCGGCCCACCACCTGCTGCTCAGCCACGGCCTGGCGGCGCGCGGGCTGCGCGCGGCGGGGGCGCGCAGCATCATGCTCGTGGTCAACTCCGCGCCGGTGCTCACCCCGGCCCAGGTCAACGACCCCACGGCGGTCGCCGGCGAGGCGGACGCGGCCGCCGCCGAACGGGTCCACGCCCTGCTGACCAGGCAGTTCCTCGACCCCGCGGTGCACGGCAGGTACCCGGAGGAGGTCCTCGCGGCGGCGGCGCGCAACGGCGGGACCGCGCACGTCCACGACGGCGACCTGGAGCTGATCAACGCGCCGATCGACCTGGTAGGCGTCAACTACTACAACCCGTGCGTGGTCGAGTCGGGCCCGGGGCTGCCCGCCGACGCCGCCTGGCCGGGCTCGGACGACGTGCGCTTCGCCACGGCGGACGCCCCGGTCACCGTGATGGGCTGGCCGATCGTGCCCGACGGCCTGTCCCGGCTGCTCGTCCGGCTCTCGAAGGACTATCCGCAGGTCGGGCTCATGATCACCGAGAACGGCGCGGCCTTCGACGACCTGGTCGAGGACGGCCGGGTGCACGACGACGAGCGCGTGGCGTACCTGGACGGGCACCTGCGCGAGCTGCACCGGGCCGTCGAGGCGGGCGCCGACCTGCGCGGTTACCTGGTGTGGTCGTTGCTGGACAACTTCGAGTGGGCCGAGGGCTACCGGCGCAGGTTCGGCATCGTGCACGTGGACTACGCGACGCAGGCCCGGGTGCCCAAGGACAGCGCTCTGTGGTACCGCGACGTGATCAGCAGGAACGGCCTGTAGATTTTTTCCGTGCTCTCCCTCTTGGTGCAGTCATGAGACGCCCGACGCTGGAGGCGGTCGCCGCCCGCGCGGGCGTCTCCCGCGCGACCGCCTCCAGGGTCGTCAACAACCAGACGACCGTCGCGCCGCACATCCGCGACGCCGTGCAGCGCGCGATCGACGAGCTGGGCTACATCCCCAACTCGGCGGCGCGCAGCCTGGTCACCCAGCGCACCGACTCGATCGCCCTGGTCGTCAGCGAGCCGGGCACCCGGGTCTTCTCCGAGGACCCGATGTTCTCCACGGCGATCAGGTCGGCCAGCTACGAGCTGGAGGCGGTCAACAAGCAGGTCGTGCTGATGCTGGCGTCCTCGCCCAAGAGCCACGCCCGGGTGGAGCGGTACATCTCCGGCGGCCACGTCGACGGCGTCATGCTGATCTCCATGCACGGCGCCGACCCGCTGCCGGCCGCGCTGTCGCGCCTGCGCGTGCCCGTGGTCTCGTACGGGCGGCCGGCCGTGCCGGTCGACATCCCGTTCGTCGACAACGACAACGTGGGCGGGGCCGAGGCGGGCGTCCGGCACCTGGTCGAGTCGGGGCGGCGCAGGATCGCCACCATCGCCGGCCCGCAGGACATGATCGCCGGCCAGGACCGCCTGACCGGCTACCGCAACGTGCTGCGCGACTCCGACCGCCGCTCGATCGTGGCCGTGGGCGACTTCACCCGGGAGTCGGGCGCGATCGCGATGCGCCAGCTCCTCGGCGACGACCCGGCGCTCGACGCCGTGTTCGTGGGCAACGACCTGATGGCGGTCGGCGCGTTGCAGGCGTTGCGCCAGGCCGGGCGGCGGGTGCCCGACGACGTCGCGGTGGTGGGGTTCGACGACATCGAGGCGGCCAAGTACACCGAGCCGCCGCTGACCACGCTGCGCCATCCGATCGCCGAGCAGGCGGCGGCCATGGTCCGGCTGCTGCTCGGCCTGTTCGAGGGCGGCTCGCGGGAACCGGTGATCCTGCCCACCGAGCTGGTGGTCCGTGAGTCGGCCTGAGCCCGCCGGGGCCGCGCGGGTGATCTCCGCCGGCGAGGCCGTGGCCGCCGCCGTCGCGGTGGCCGAGGAGCACGGCGTCACGGTGCGCGAGCCCGTCGTGCTGAAGGACTCCTACAACCTGCGGATCCACCTGCGGCCGGCGCCGGTCGTGGCGCGGGTGCCCACGGTCACCGCCCTGGCCCGGCTCCGGCCCGAGGAGGCGATGCGCCGGGAGCTGGCGGTCGTGTCGTTCCTGCACGAGCTGGGGGCGCCGGTCGTGCCGCCGAGCGACCTGCTGCCGGCGCGGGTGCACGAGCGCGACGGGGCGCCGGTGTCGTTCTGGCGGCACGTCGAGCACGACGGGTCGCGGCCGGTGACGCCCGAGGTGTTCGGGCGGGCGCTGCGCGAGTTGCACGAGGCGCTGCGCGGCTATCCGGGCGCGCTGCCGCGCCTCGGGCCCGTCCTCGACGAGCCCGGGCACCTGCTCCGGGTGCTCGCCGCCGACCTGGAGCCGGCGGTGTCGGCCCGGCTCGCCGAGGCCCGCGCCGGACTGGCGGCCCGGCTGCCGGGCGGCGGTCAGGCCGTGCACCCCGGCGACCCGGCCCTGGCGGTGTTCGCCGAGGCGCGGGCTCTCCAGGCCGTCCTGTGGACGCTGGCCAGGGCGCTGCGCTTCCCTGAGGAGCGGGCCGCCGCCCGCGCCGTCCTCGACGGCTGGCTGCGCGACCCTACCGGCCGTTCCCGCTGACCGGGCCCGTGCTCGGGCCCGTTGTCAGACCGGCACGACGCCCTGCGCCGGGCCGAGGAAGTAGCCGCCGGTGGCGTCGAGCACGTGGCCGGTGATCCACCGGGCGTCCGGCCGGGCCAGCAGCGCCACGGCGTCGGCGATGTCCTCGGGGCGGCCGATGCGGCCGAGCGCGGTGACCTCGGTGACGCGCCGCTCGGCGACGCCGTCGTGGTCTTCGCGCAGCCAGGCGTTCATGTCGGTCTCGGTGACGCCCGGGGAGACGGTGTTGACGGTGATGCCGCGTGGGCCGAGCAGCGGGGCCAGGGTGAAGCCGAGCGTGTCCAGCGCGCCCTTGGTCATCGAGTACACGACATCGGGCAGCGCGATGCGGACGACCGCCGAGGACACGTTGATGATCCGGCCGCCGTCGTTCAGCAGCGGCAGCGCCCGTTCGATGACGAAGTACGGCGCCCGCACGTTCACCGCGAACACCCGGTCGAACTGCTCGGGCGTCACCGAGTTCAGCACTCCCCCCAGGATGGCGGCGTTGTTCACCACGATGTCCAGCCGGTCGTCGCGCAGGCCGTCGAACAGGGCGTCCACGCCGTCCTCGAAGGCGGCCTTGACCGCGTACGCCTGTCCGCCGGCGTTCTCGATCTCGGCGACCGTCTCCTTGGCCAGGTCGTCGTTGGTGGCGTAGTGGACGATCACACGGGCGCCGCCGGCGGCCAGGCGTCGCGCCACGGCCCGTCCGATGCCGCGCGAGGCCCCCGTGACCAGCGCGATCCTGCCTGCGAACTCACTCATTGCGTGCTCCTTCATCGGTGGAGCTCCATCGTGCGGCGGGGACTTCGCGGGCGTCCAAGACCGGCTGTTATAGCTTCTTGCTATGGATGCCCATATCCGGGATCTGCGGTATTTCGTGGCGGTCGCGGAGGAGTTGAGCTTCACGCGGGCGGCCACCGAGCGGCTGTTCATCTCCCAGCCCTCGCTGAGCAGGCAGATCAGGCAGCTTGAGCTGTCCATGCGGGCCAGGCTGTTCGACCGCGACCGGCGGACCGTGGCGCTGACCGCCGCCGGGGCCGCGCTGCTGCCGCTGGCCCGGCAGATCATCGAGCAGTGGGAGGACGCGCGGCGCGCGGTGGCCTCGGCGCGCGAGGAGCGCACGCTGACCGTGGGGTTCCAGACGCGGATCGGGCGGGGGCTGGTGCCGTCCATCGTGGAGGCGCTGCCGGGGTGGGAGCTGCGCTTCCGCCAGATCACCTGGGGCGACCCGACCGTGGGGCTGGGCGACGGGCAGGTGGACGTCGCGGTCGCCTGGCTGCCCGTCCCCGACGACGGCGCCTACGACTGGACGGTGGTGAGCACCGAGGAGCGGTGGGTGGCGCTGCCCGCCGGGCACCGGCTGGCCGGGCGGACGGAGGTCGGGCTGGCCGAGCTGGCCGGCGAGCCGTTCGTCGCGCTGCCGCGCACGGCGGGGCCGATGCGGGACTTCTGGCTGGCCGCCGACCGGCGCACCGGCCCGGCGCTGGTCGGGGCGGAGGCGGAGACGGCGGAGGAGGCGTTCGAGGTGGTGGCGTCCGGGCGGGCCGTCGCGCTGGTCTCGGCCGGGAACGCCGAGCTCTACCGGCGCGACGACGTGGTGGCCCGGCCGGTGACCGGGCTGCCGCCGAGCAGGCTGGCCATCGTCTGGCGGCGCGACGACCGCAGGCCGTCGGTGCGCGCGCTGGTACGCGAGTTCGTCCGCTGCCTGTGCGCGTGACGCGCGGCAGGCGGGGGTCAGGGCCGAGGCAGGTCGGGTCAAGGTCTGGCCAGGCCGGGGTCAGGTCGGGATGGTGGCGCGGGCCTCCTCCACGTGGGCGGCGACGCGGTCGGCGCCGCACGACGCGGCCAGGGCGCGGGCCTCGTCGGCGAGCGCCAGGGCCTCGTCGTGCCGCCCCTGGGCGACCGCGATGCGGATCAGCCCGACCTGGTTGGACGCGACCCCGGCCGGCGACCCGAGTTCCCGGCGCAGCCGCGACGACTCCGTCAGCCTCTCGCGCGCCTCGTCCAGCCGCCCGGACCGGTGGGCCGCGATCCCCTGGTGCCTGAGCACCTCCGCGAGCGTGGCCAGGTCCCCCGTCTCCGCGGCCAGTTCCCCGGCGCGCCGGAAGAGGGGCAGCGCGCGGTCGAGATCGCCATCGACGACCTGGTGGTAACAGCCCTCCCAGAACGCCGACTCCCCCTCCCCGCGCCGGTCGCCGACCGCCTTGAACAGCGCGCCGGCCCGTTCGAACAGCGCCAGCTCGCGCGGGTCCGCCTCGCCACCCTGCACGAAGCGCACGTGCAGGACCCGGCCTCTGGCCAGGCACAACGCGGCCTCGACCGCGTCCAGTTCACGGTCGGACGCGGCGAGCGCGGCGTCGTCCCCTGCGTAGATCCCGCGTTCGTAGAGCCCCCTGGCCCGCTCGATCCACATTTGCCCGAATGTACGGGAAGTAGCGGCCGGGCGCACGTGCGGGCGAGGTCAGCCGCGGGCCCGCGCCGTCGAGGCCCTGACCACCAGCTCCGGCTCGAACAGCAGCTCGTCGGCGGGCACCACGGCCTTGTCGATCTGGGCCACCAGCAGGTCGACGGCGGCCCGGCCCATCGCGTCGATCGGCTGGCGGACCGTGGTCAGCGGCGGCTCGGTGCAGTTCATCAGCGCCGAGTCGTCGAAGCCGATGACCGAGACGTCCCCCGGCACGTCGAGGCCGGCCCGCCTGGCCGCCCGGACCGTGCCGAGCGCGAGCAGGTCGCTGGCGCAGATCACGCCGGTCACGCCCTGCTTGACCAGCCTGGACGCGGCCGCGTGCCCGCCCTCCAGGGAGAACATCGTGTGCTCGACGAGCCGCGGGTCGCCGCCCCGGGCCTGGAACGTCTCCAGCTTGCGCCGGGAGGGCATGTGGTCCTTCGGGCCGAGCACCATGCCGACGCGTTCGTGGCCGAGCGCGCGCAGGTGGGACAGGGCCATCTCGGCGGCCACCACGTCGTCGCAGGAGACCTGCGGGAAGTCCAGCCGCTCGACGGCCGCGTTGACCAGGACGGTCGGCAGCTTGCGCTCGTGCAGCAGCTCGTAGTGGTCGTGCGAGGCGTCGGCCCGGGCGTAGAGGCCGCCGGCGAAGACCACGCCGCTGACCTGCTGCTGGAGCAGCAGATCGACGTAGTCGGCCTCGGAGACGCCGCCGACCGTGCGGGTGCAGAGCACCGAGGTGAAACCCTGCTGGGCCAGCGCGCCGCCGACGACCTCGGCGAAGGCGGGGAAGATCGGGTTCTGCAGCTCGGGGAGCACCAGGCCGACCAGGCGGGCCCGGTCGCCGCGCAACTGGGTGGGACGTTCGTAGCCGAGCACGTCGAGCGCGGTCAGCACGGCCTCGCGGGTGGCGTCGGACACACCCGGCTTGCCGTTGAGCACGCGGCTGACCGTCGCCTCGCTCACCCCGACCTTCTTCGCCACCTCTGCGAGTCGTCGCGTCATGCGCAAACTATACGGCCTTCCGCGCAAGCGCTTGCGATCACTTACGTAGCCACAGCTGCCCCTTCCCACTCCCGCCCAGGACGTCCTTCCCGACAATTTCGGCGCACCGGACGGAAGAAATGCGGGGTGCCGCACGACAATCGCCAGTCAAATGTTTGCGCAATCACGTCAACCGGTTGCGAAATCCTGCGTCATAGCTCCGCCCTGGACGGCAAGCCTTGCCAATCGCTCACGCTCGCCATCGCCGCCGCGCTCAGCAGCGCACCCCGGTGCAGCCGTTCCTGCGGCGTCAGGCCGTCGAGCGCGGCGCTGATGTAACCGGCCGCGAACGCCTCGCCCGAGCCCGCCATGTCCACGACGGGCACCTGCGGGACGGCCACGTCGTAACGCATACGGTCGGCGCGCACGCTGGCACCCTTGGCGCCCCGGTCGACCACGACCTCGCGCTCGGGGGTGAGAGCGGGCTTGACCAGGTCCAGCTCGTCCTGGGCGAGGAAGAGCAGGTGGGACTGGCAGGCCAGCTCGCCGAGCACCTCCTCGGCCTCCCGGACCGAGGGCCACAACTCGGGCACGTAATCGACGGAGAACGAGATCATCACCCCGGCCGTCCGCGCCGCGCTCATGGCGGCGTGCACGGCGTCGAGCGCGTCCCTGCTCAGGGCCGCCGTGACGCCGGTCACGTACAGCATCTTGGCGGCGCCCACCCGGTCCATCGGCACGTTGCCGGGCGACAGCCGGGACCCGGCCGAGCGGGTGCGGTACTGGGCGGTCACCGGCTCGCGGCCGACGCGCGCCTCCCTGAGCACCATCCCGGTACGCGCCCCTTCGACCACCCGCACGTCCTCGACGTCCACGCCCTCGCCCCTGAGCACGGTCAGCGCCCTGGCGCCCAGCTCGTCGTCCCCCACCCGGGCGGCGTACGCGCAGCGGTGGCCCAGCCTGGACAGGGCGATCACCAGGGTGAACTCGGGCCCGCAGACGTCCAGTCTGGCCTCGTTCTCGTGCCGCACCCGGCCGCTGGAGACCACTCCGAGCGGCTCACCGAGCGCGTAGACGTCCGTCATGAGCCAGACTGTAGTTGGTCACGACTGCGCGGATTGATTTTTTCGCATAAGTCCTGGTTAGGACCGTGATCAAATATTTTCTGTATCTTTAGCGAACCTTTTCCCCAACCTCTGCCTCTAAGTAGTAGAGGAAGTCGGCGCGCCCCGGCGCCGGCTTCGAGTCGATACGGGGAGAGGAATCAGCACCCTCATGAGAAAGATCGCAGTAGGAATCATCACCGCCTTCGTCGGCGGGGCCATGTTGGTTTCCGGCGCGGGCGCCGCCTCCGCCACCGCGACCAAGCACGCCACCGAACTCAAGATCCGCGACATCACCCCCAACCCGGTCGTGGTGAAGGCCGGCAGCGAGACCACCGCGTACTTCGACATCGGGGCCAGCTCCGACGTCAAGAAGGTCACGCTGAGCGTGGCTCCGGAGGGCGACGTCCGCACCTTCCGTGCCAAGGACGTCAAGGACCTCGAGGGCTGGCGCTTCGCCGTCCCGTTCACCGAGGGCGACTTCGCCGGCAAGTGGAAGGCCACCGCCGTGGCCTTCGACAAGGACAACAAGCAGGTCGCCACCGACTCGGCGTTCTTCGCCGTCGAGATCCAGAAGGGCAAGGCCGACACCCGCATCACGCGCTTCACGGCCGACCCCTACAAGGTCCGTCAGGGCCGCTCGATCTACTTCTCCGGTCGCCTTCAGGTCGATGACGAAGGCTGGGAGGGTCTGCGCGGCGAGAAGGTGAGCGTCTACTACCGCGCCAACGGCTCCAGCGGCTGGAAGTGGGTCGCCTCGGCCAAGACCTCCTGGGGCGGCAAGTTCGCCACCAAGACCCGCGCCTGGAAGAGCGGCACGTTCAAGGCCGTCTTCGAGGGTGACGACGAGCTCAACGGCTCCGAGAGCCGTCGCGACTACGTCAAGGTCTACCGCTCCTGGCACCACCGCTGATTGATCGCCGAGGCCCGGTTCCCCTGGTGGGAGCCGGGCCTCCGGCATTTCCTGATTCTTTTGCCGCCGGCGAGGTTTATCGATCAGCGGATCGCCGCATGGACTGTCCCATTTGCAAAGGAGGCGGCCCGCCGTCTCGCGGACACAGCGTCGATCCGACAGGAGCCCCCATATGCCCCACCCCCTGATCGCCCTCGTCCTGAGCCTGACGAGCACGTTGGGGGCGGCCCCTTCGGTCCGTTACGAACCCGCCGGCACGGCCCGCGAGCAGCACGCCAGGAAGCTCCTGAAGGACAGCGGCGTGCTGCGCACCCGGCTCGGCGGCGTCCAGGTCGTCGCCCGCGGCTGCGACGCCCCCCGCGCCACCTGGAACGGCGACCGGCGGCGGATCACGATCTGCTACTCGCTGGTCGCCAAGATCGACCGCACGCTCACCGGCATCTCCGAGACGGAGGAGGCCGACCGGCGCACCACCGCCACCCGCGTGGACGGCGCCCTGGCCGCCCTCTACCACCACCAGCTCGGCCACGCCCTGGCCGCGCTCAACGGCCTGCCCGCCGACGAGCCGCAGGCCGACCGGTTCGCCGCGCTGACGCTCGCGGCGCGCGACGGCGGCCACGTGGTGGCCGCCGCCGAGGCCCGCCACCTGCTGGCCGCCCACACCCACGCCGACCACCTGTCGGGGACGGCCGCCGCCGCCACGTTCGCCTGCCTCCTGTACGGCGCCGACCCCGCCAAGTACGCCCGCATCGCCAAGGGCGGCTGGGTGCCGGCCGAGCGCGTCCCGTCGTGCCGCGCCGAGTACGAGCGGGCCAGGGCGGAACTGGGGTCACTGGCAGTGAAAGTCGGGGCCTGAGGGGTACGTCCGGATGTATGGCTGAGGAGCTGCTCAGAGACTTCGACCCGTTCGACATCTTCGACACCGAGGCGGCCCGGCTCGACCGGTTCTTCGCCGGGCTCGACGAGTCGGGCTGGGCGCGTCCGTCCCGCTGCGACGGGTGGTCGGTCCGTGACGTGCTGGCCCATCTGGCGGGTGAGGAGGCGTACAACCACGCCTGTCTCGACGGCACCGTGCAGGAGCTGCTGACCCGGGTGGCCGCCGAGGGGGTGACCGGGTTCAACGACTTCAACGAGTGGTCCGTACGGCAGCGCCGCGACGTGCCCGTCGAGGAGGTGCTCCAGGAGTGGCGCGCCAAGAACGGCGAGACGCGCGAGCGTATGCGCGCACTCGGCCCCGACGCGCTGATCGACACGATGGCGGGCCCGTACCCGGTGGGCTTGCAGACCTTCCACTACGACTCCGAGTACGCCACCCACGCCGACGACGTCGGCGCGCCGGTGGCGCAGGAGGAGATCGACGACCGGACGTTCTGGCGGGTCGCCGTCGGGCGGTTCGTGCTGGCCGAGCAGGACTCGCGGGCGCAGGTGGAGCAGACGGCCGAGCAGATCTGGGTGAGCGTCGACGGGGGCAGCGCGTCGCTGTCGTACCCGGAGTTCGTGGAGGCCACCGTGGGGCGGCTGCCGACCGACGGGCTGAACCCGCGGGTCGCCGCCGCGCTGCGGTGCCTGGCCTGAGGGGAGAGCGGGATGTGGCTGCGCAACCGCGCGGGCACCGAGCCGGTGACCGCGCGCAGCCCGCTGCGGGCGAGGCGGGTGCTGTCGTGGATCGCCCTGGTCGCCGCCGTCGCCGCGGCGGTCTTCTTCGTGACCCGCGCGATGGCCACGGGACAGCAGGTGTGGGTCTGGGAGGCCGCCCTGGCCGCCGCGGTGGCCGTGGTGGCCGCCGTGGACCTGGCGGTGCTCAGGCGCCGGCGCGCCGGGCCGTCACGTGGCGGGCACGCCCGGTCAGGTGGTGAGCACGGTCGGTCAGGTGGTGAGCACGGCCAGCAGGAGCAGCAGGATCACCGCGGCGGCCACCCCGAAGATGATCCAGACATGGGTCAGCGCCCACACTCGTAGCCGGTCACCGTAGGCCTGCGGGTAGTCGATACCGTCGGACTCGATCCTGTTGATTGCCGCCACGCGCCGGGCCAGCTCGGGGTCGTCCCGTTCGAGGCCCTGCTCGATCTCAGCGAGGATGCGGCGTTCCCTTCCAGAGAGACCCATCGCGATCACCATTGCTCCCACGCCGGTGAAAGCCTTGTACCCACCAGTAGCCCCAGCATGCCCGCCCGGCGCCTCCTTGGCGTGACATGCCGAAACCCCCGGCCGTTCCGGCCGGAAGCGCGGAACGTACGGGGGCGGGTCAAGCCTTGGCTGTCATTTCTTGCCGTAGCGCTGGTTGAAGCGCTCGACGCGGCCCTCGGTGTCGAGGACGCGGCTGCGGCCGGTGTAGAACGGGTGGCTGGCCGACGACACGTCGACGTCCACGACCGGGTAGGTCCTGCCGTCCTCCCACTCGACGGTCCTGCTGCTCGTCAGGGTCGAGCGGGTGAGGAGGGCGAAGCCGGCGCTCGGGTCGCGGAAGACGACCGGACGGTACGAGGGGTGCAGGTTCTTCTTCATGCCCCTCTCAACCGGATGGCAATGGTTTTCATTCCCTGGCTTCGGGGTCCATCCCGAGGACGGTCCGGCCGCCGTCCACGGGGATCGTCGCCCCGTTGACGAAGGAGGCGTCCGGCGAGAGCAGGTGCGCCACGACCGAGGCCACCTCGCCGGGGAAGGCGACCCGGCCCAGGGGGTGCACCCTGGCCATCTCGCGTTCGACGTCCACCACCTCGTCCGCGGTCCTGGAGGCCAGGAAGTCCTCGTAGCGTTCGGTGGCCACCGAGCCGGGCGCGACGGCGTTGACCCTGATGCCGTACCGGCCGTACTCGACGGCCAGCGACCTGGTCAGGCCCTCGGTCGCGGCCTTCGCGGTGGCGTAGGGCAGGCTGCCGGGGACCGCCCGCGTGGCCTGGTGGGAGGTGACGTTGACGATCGCGCCCGGCGTGCCCGCCGCGAGGAAGCGGCGGACGGCGACCGCGCAGCCCACCAGCGCCAGGTCCAGATTGGCCGCGATCAGCTGCCTGACCTCCGCGATCGGGGCGTCGTGCACGGAGGCGTCACGGAAGATCGCCGCGTTGTTGACCCAGCCCGCCAGCGTGCCGGCCTCCTCGGCCCGGTCGGCGGCCCAGGAGACCAGCTCGTCGTCGGCCGCGTCGCCCACGACGGGGATGACGCGGGGGCCCGTCCAGGACAGCGAGCCGCCGTCGCGGTCGATGACGACGACGGTGTCCTTCTCCCCCAGGAGCCGCTGGACCACGGCCTTCCCGATGCCACGCCCGCCGCCGGTCACCACGTAGGAAAGACTCATGCGTTCGACGCTACTCGCTCGCAGGGTGACCATTGTCACCGTATTTCCGGCTGGTGAACGGGAACGAACCAGGGCGTGATCGCCGTACCCGGTCCGAGGTCGCCGGCCCGCGTGGTCGGGGCGCTCGCGATCACGCAGACGGCCGGCTACGGCGTGCTCTACTACGCGTTCTCGGTGTTCATCCCGCCGATGGCCCGCGACCTGCGGACCGGGGTCGCCCAGCTCACCGGCGCGATCACGGTGTCGGTGCTGGTCTCCGCGCTGGTCGCCCCCCTCGTCGGACGCTGGCTCGACCGGCACGGCGGGCGCGCGCTGATGACGGCCGGGTCGCTGCTGGGCGGGCTCGCGGTGCTCGCCTGGTCGCAGGTGCGCACCGTGACGCAGCTCTACCTGGTGTGCGCGGCGCTCGGGATCGCCTCGGCCATGGTGCTCTACGAGGCGGCCTTCGCGGTGATCGTCGCCTGGTTCGACCCGGCCCGGCGGGCGCGCGCGCTGCTCGCCGTGACGGTGGTGGCCGGGTTCGCCTCCAGCATCTTCCTGCCGCTGACGGGGTTCCTCGTGGACCGGTACGGCTGGCGGCAGGCGCTGGTCGTCCTGGCCGCCGGGTACGCGCTGACGGCCGTGCCGCTGCACGCGCTGGCCGTGCGGGGGCGGGGGCGTCCGCGCCGCCGGCCCGGCGTCGGGCGATCGTCGGCTCGGCGCTGCGCGAACGGCCGTTCTGGCTGCTGGTGGCCGCCTTCCTGGCCCAGACGGGCGCGGTGGCGGTCATGGGGGTGCTGCTGGTGACGTACCTGATCGCGCTCGGGCATCCGCCGTTGTTCGCGGCGAGCGTGGCCGGGCTGCTCGGCGTGTTGTCGGTGACCGGGCGGCTGGTCACGACGGGGCTGCAGAGCCGGTGGCCGGTGGCGCTGGTCACGGCGGCCATGTTCGCCGTCCAGGGGGTGGCGGCGCTGCTGCTGCCGCTGGCGGGTGACAGCGTGGCGGGGGCGATCGCGGGGGTGGTGCTGTTCGGGCTGGGGTTCGGGGTGGCCACGATCGCCCGTCCCGCCTTGCTGGCCGACCGGTACGGCACGGCCGCGTACGCGACGCTGAGCGGCGCGCTCGCCCTGCCCGTCACGATGTCCAAGGCCGTGGCCCCGCTGCTGTCGGCGGCGGTGGCGCAGGTCGCCGGATACCCGGCGGTGATGGCCTCGGTGGCGGCGGCCTGCGTGCTCGGAGCGCTCTCGCTGGTGGCCTACGATCGGTACGGGCGGGCGCCGGAGCGAGAGGCCGCGTTGCCCGCCGAGCCGACCTGAGACCCGCGGTCCGCCGTCGGCGGAACTGACGGAACGTCGGCCGACGACCACGTAAGGTAGCCGCATGGATACCCCCACCGAGGCTCTCCACCGCGTCTTCGGTTACGACTCGTTCAGGGCGGGTCAGCAGGAGATCATCGACCACGTCGTCGGCGGCGGCGACGCGCTGGTGCTCATGCCCACCGGCGGCGGCAAGTCGCTGTGCTACCAGATCCCGGCGCTCGTGCGTCCTGGGGTGGGGGTCGTCGTCTCGCCGCTGATCGCGCTCATGCAGGACCAGGTCGACGCGCTGCGCGCGCTCGGCGTGCGGGCCGGTTTCCTCAACTCCACCCAGGACTTCGACGAGCGCCAGCTCGTGGAGGCCGAGTTCCTGGCCGGCGAGCTCGACCTGCTCTACCTCGCCCCCGAGCGGCTGCGCGTCGAGGCCACGATGCGGCTGCTGGCCAAGGGCGAGATCTCGCTGTTCGCCATCGACGAGGCCCACTGCGTGGCGCAGTGGGGCCACGACTTCCGCCCCGACTACCTCGCCCTGTCGGAGCTGCGCGAGCGCTGGCCGCAGGTGCCGCGCATCGCGCTGACCGCCACCGCCACCCCGGCCACCCACGCCGAGATCTCCACCCGGCTCGGCCTCGACCAGGCCCGCCATTTCGTGGCCGGCTTCGACCGGCCCAACATCCACTACCGCATCACGTCCAAGAGCGACCCCAAGCGGCAGCTCCTCGACTTCCTGCGCACCGAGCACCCGGGCGACTCCGGCATCGTCTACTGCCTGTCGCGCTCGTCGGTGGAGAAGATCGCCGCGTTCCTGGCCGACCACGGCATCGCGGCGGTCCCCTACCACGCGGGGCTCGACGCCCGCACCCGCGCCGCCCACCAGTCCCGCTTCCTGCGGGAGGACGGGCTGATCGTGGTGGCCACCATCGCGTTCGGCATGGGCATCGACAAGCCCGACGTGCGTTTCGTCGCCCACCTCGACCTGCCCAAGTCGGTCGAGGGCTACTACCAGGAGACCGGCCGCGCCGGGCGCGACGGCCTGCCCGCGACCGCCTGGATGGCCTACGGCCTGCAAGACGTCGTCCAGCACCGGCGCATGGCCCTGGAGGGCGACGAGGCCCACCGCCGCCGCCAGGTCCTCCACCTCGACGCCATGCTGGCGCTGTGCGAGACGGCCGGCTGCCGCCGGGTCATGCTGCTCGACTACTTCGGGCAGAAGGGCGCCGAGCCCTGCGGCAACTGCGACACCTGCCAGAGCCCGCCCGAGTCCTGGGACGGCACGATCGCCGCCCAGAAGGTGCTGTCCACCGTGCTGCGGCTGAAGCGGGAGCGCGGCCAGAAGTTCGGCGTGGGGCAGGTGGTCGACATCCTGCTCGGCAAGAAGACGGCCAAGGTGCTCCAGCACGGCCACGACTCGCTGACCGTCTTCGGCGTGGGCACCGACCTGGGCAACGCCGAGTGGCACGGCGTGGCCCGGCAACTGCTGGCGCAGGGCCTGCTCGCGGTGGAGTCCGACCACGGCACGCTGGTGCTCACCGACGCCAGCGCCGACGTGCTGCGCGGGCAGCGGGAGGTGCCGTTGCGCCGCGACACGGCCCGCCCGGCGTCCCGGGCGTCCAGGTCGTCGTCCGGGTCGTCGTCCGGGTCGTCCGGGGCGAAGGGCCAGCCGGCCGCCGAGCTGCCCGCCGAGGCCGCGCCGCTGTTCGAGCGGCTGCGGGCCTGGCGGGGCGCGGTCGCCAAGGAGCAGGGCGTGCCCGCGTACGTCATCTTCCACGACGCCACGCTGCGGGAGATCGCCACGCTGGCGCCGTCCTCACTGGCGGAGCTGAGCAGGGTCAACGGGGTCGGGGAGAACAAACTCGCCAAATACGGGGATCAGGTCCTGGAGGTCGTCGGGGCGGCCGACGAAGACGCCTGACGCCCGTCCCCGGCTCAGTTCCGGGAGCAGGGCGAGCCGCGATTCGGGGTGATGGCGACGGCCGCACGAAGAACGGTCGTCGCCATCACGCTGGCCGACCTGGTCGAGGCGCCTGGCCCGCGACCGGCCGGACGGATGCCGGGCCCCGGTGTCCCTCTTCGATCGTACGGGGTGCCGCCGCCGGGTGGGGGGCCGGTGCTGCCGTCAGTTCGGGTGGCGGCCGAGGTAGGCGAGGAGATGGTCCTGGGCGGTGCCCAGCGGGGGCGGCCGCAGCCGGGCGGCGAAGCGGAACGGGCGGTCCTCGTCGGTGACGAAGAGCTGGGCCAGGTCCAGCAGCTCTTCGGCGAGGGCGTGCGGGATTGGGCGGTGTTCACCGCAGGCCCGCGCGATGTCCCAGCCGTGCACGGTGATCTCGATGGCGCCCGCCGCGGCCACCATCGGAGTGGTCATGGGCACGTTCCCCACCGCGACCATCCCGGCCTCGATCGTGCCCGCCCACGTGCCGAGCACCTCCGTCGCGCCGTCCCTGAGCAGCAGCGCCGGGTTGCCGGGCGCCGGGCCGCCGACCGGCACGGGCCTGCGGGCGGGGGCGATGTGGCCGAGCGCGGCCTCGTTCAGGGCCTCGAAGGAGTCCTGCATGTGGTCCAGGAGCTCCTGGAGGTTCCAGCGGGAGCACGGGGTGGGCCGGCACAGCACGTGTGGGCTCACCACGCGCAGGCTGCCCAAGGTGTAGTCGATGGCCCGCTCCAGCAACGCCACCCCTGCCGTCAACGCCCTTGCCCGTTCGTCCATGTCGCCTCCTCGATTCATACAGACCTCGTGGAAGGCCGAAAATCATCGCCCTGGGGGCAGGATGCCGTTCGTGTCCGGTAGGTAGAGCGGACGGGCCGGCCTTCCGGCCGCCGGTGGCCGCCCTGTGCGACTCAGCGTCCGTCGGAGGCGGAGGGGCCTGTCCGGTGGGCCGCGAACCGTCTGCCGATCGGGGCGAAGGGCCCGTCCGGCGGGCCCGCGAACCGTCTGCCGCATCCGCGGTCCGTGCCGGCCCTAGCGGTCGCCGGCCCCGGCGAAGGTGACTCGGATGGAGTACAGGTCACCGGCCGAGCTGGTGATGAACAGGTCGTTGCGCTTGGCGCCGCCGAAGGTCAGGTTCGAGACCGACTCGGGCAGCAGGAGCTTGCAGAGCAGGCCGCCGTCGGGGTGGTAGCAGTGCAGGCCGTCGAGGGCGGCGGCCCAGACGCGGCCGTAGCAGTCGAGCCTGATCCCGTCGAACCACTCCTCGGCGAAGACCTTGCCGCCCGACAGCGTGCCGTCGTCGCCGACGTCGAAGAGCCGGATGTGCCGCTCGCGGGTGTCCACGATGTACAGCCGGCTCTGGTCAAGAGAGAAGGCCAGCCCGTTGGGGCGGACGAAGTCGTCGGCGACGACGGTCAGCTCACCGCTTTCCGGGTCGAGCCGGTACACGTGGTCCGCGCCGATCTCGCTCTCGGCCGGGCTGCCCTCGTAGTAGCCGGTGATGCCGTAGCGCGGGTCGGTGAACCAGATCGTGCCGTCGTACCTGACGACGATGTCGTTGGGGCTGTTGAGCCGCTTGCCCTGGTAGCTGTCGGCGAGCACGGTGATCGACCCGTCGTGCTCGGTCCTGGTCACCCGGCGCGCCCCTTGTTCGCAGGTGACCAGCCTGCCTTCGCGATCGACCGTGTTGCCGTTGGCGTTGCCCGCCGGGCTTCTGAACACGCCGACGGCGCCGGTCGTCTCGTCCCAGCGCAGGAGCCGGTCGTTGGGGATGTCGCTCCACACCAGGTAGCGCCCGGCCGGAAAGTAGGCCGGGCCCTCGGCCTTGCGGCTGCCCCGATGCAGCACCTCCACGTACTCGTCGCCACCGTCGAAGCCGAACCGCTCGTCCACGACCTCGAACCGCGCCTTGAACCTGTCCATCACTGAACCTCCTTCTGACAAAACCTACTTCTACCGGACACCATATGGTTAATCGACCCTTGTGCGAGAGGTGGTTCAGTAGGTGCTCCTTTTGAGGGGGTCTGTCACGTTCGGCGGGCACACGGCCCCCGTCCGTCCCGACGCGGCGACGGCCGCACGATGACGCTGTCCGGGGACGCCCGGATGGGCGCGAGTGCGGGGCTTCTGGTGCGGCGGGGCGGATCGTCCTGGACCGGCACGGGCGGGTGCCGATGGTCGGGCCGGGTGCTCTTGGACCGCCGCGACGCCGGGGACGCGGGGATCTCGGATGCCGTGGGCTTGCGTGTCCCGTTGGAACCTTTTGGGCGGGTGGGGGGTAAGTGAGGGCATGAGGAAGATGGCGGTGTTCTCGGTGGCGGCGCTTGTGGTGGGGGTCGGGTGTGCGGCGGCCGGGGGTTCTGGGAAGGGGGCGGGGGCGAGTGGTGGCGCCGGGTCCTCGTTCGGAGGCGAGAGGGGCGGCGCGGGTGCCTCGGTGAGCGCGTCTTGGGGGATCACACCGGGCGGAGGCGGGGCCGGGAGCCCAAGCCCGACCCCCGACACGCCCTCGAACGTGGCCTCCGGCCCGAACCCCGCCTCCAGCCGGAGCACCGGCCCACACCCGAACACCGCCCCCGGCCCGCACGCCGCCCCCGGCCGGAGCACCGGCCCCAACTTGAACGCCGCCCCCGGCCGGAGCACCGCCCCCAACTTGAACGCCGCCCACGGCGGGAGCACCGCCCCTGACCCGATCGCTGACCTCAGCCCGCTCCCTGGCGCCACCCCGGCCCCGGGTTCGGGCCCCGGCCTGAGCACCGACGCCGGCCCCCTCCCTGGCCCAAGGCTGAGCCCCACCCCCACCCTGAGCATCGACGCCCGCCCGAGCCCGAGCCCGAGTGCGGGGGTGGGGTGTCGGGGGGCGTCGGTGGTCGGAGGGGGTGGGTTTCCGGAGGTGCGGGGGGTGTCGGCGGACGCCGAGGTGTGGGGGTTGTTGTTCGTGTCCGGGCTGCCGCTTCACCGGAAGCAGACCACCAAGATCGTGTGGCGGATGACCGGGGAAGGGCCGCTGACGGTCAGGGCGTCCCTTCCTGACGGCACCGCCGCCCGCCTCGCCTGGGGACCCGAGGAGCACGGCGGGTCGTCCTGGCACCGGCCGGGGGACGAATGGGGCACCGGGCTCGTCTTTCCCAAGCCCGGCTGCTGGAAGATCGAGCTCAGCCGCACCCACGGCAAGGGGCACCTCTGGCTACCGGTCGCCCAGTAGCCCCTGGCAGCCCACCACACGAGCCACCGCTGGCTTCCAGGCGCCCAGCACACGAGCCACGCCTGACCACCAGCTGCCTCGCACCCGGCAGCCAACGGCTCGCGTCACTGCCGGTTGCGGGCCGCCCAGCAACCCACCGCACAGACCCCCGGCTGCCGGAAGGCCAGCGCCCAGCAAGCCACGCACGCGCCGCCCTGGCTACTGGCTGCCCAGCTGCCAGCAGCCCCCCCGCTACCGGTTGTCCAGTGCTCGGTCTACGAAGGTTTGGACGTCGTCGATGACCTCGTCCCTGTTGGTTTCGTTGAAGACCTCGTGGCGGGCGCCTGTGTAGATGCGTTCGGTCAGGTCGCTGCCCTTGACCGCCTCCACCCCGGTCCGGCTGCCGGCCAGCGGTACGAGCTGGTCGTCCTCGCCGTGCACCCACAACGTGGGCAGGGCGCCGAACGTGCCGCCCTTGGCGATCGTGTCCAGCATCGCGGCGAACGCCTCCACCGTGGCCCGCTTGAACGGCCCGTGCCAGACCAGCGGGTCGTCCGCGTACGCCGCCCCCACCGACGGGTCGCGGGAGAGCGTGGCCGGGTCGATGGGGATGTCGGGCAGCTCGTCGAGCGCCATCAGCGCGGGGATGACCTCCCACTCGCCGATCACCGGGCCCGACAGCACCAGCGCGGTCAGGCCCTCGGCGTAGCGCTGGGCGTACCGGGCGGCGATCATGCCGCCCATGGAGTGGCCGATCAGCACGACCGGGACGCCGGGATGGTCGGCCCTGGCGCGTTCCTCGACGGTGTGCACGTCGGTGACGACGTCCTCGAAGTCCTCGACGAGCACGCGTTCGCCCGCCGACCTGCCGTGGCCCATGTGGTCGAGTCCGTGGACGGCGGCGCCGTGCCGGACGAGACGGTCGGCGACGTACTCGTAGCGGCCGATGTGCTCGCCGTATCCGTGGACCAGGAGGGCGATGTAGCGGGGCCGGTCGTGCGGCCATTCGCGGACGACGTTCAGCCCCCGCGTGCCGGTGAAGGTGTGCTCTCGCGACTCGGCCATGAACTTCCTCTCCCATCCAGCCACGACGTCCGAAAACCGCTGACTTCCGCGGGCGCGCCGGTGTTGTAGAGAGTATGGACATCCACACCATCATCGACAGTCCGCTGGGCGAGATTCTCCTCGTCGGCGACGGCGCCGGGCGGCTGACCCGCGTGTCGTTCGACGTGGGCGCGCCGCCCGGACGCCGGGAGCCGGCCGCGTTCGGGGAGGCCGAACGGCAGCTCGGCGAGTACTTCGCGGGCGGGCGTACCTCGTTCGACCTGCCCCTGGCCGCCCGCGGGACGGCGTTCCAGCAGCGGGTGTGGGGGAGGTGGCGGCGCTGCCGTACGGGACGACCACGAGCTACGGCGAGCTGACCGCCCGCGCCGGCGTGGCGCGGGACCGGGTCCGGGCGGTCGGCGCCGCGATCGGCGCGAACCCGCTGCTCGTCGTGGTCCCCTGCCACCGGGTGGTCGCCGCGAACGGCGCGCTGACCGGCTACGCGGGCGGCCTGGAACGCAAGTGCGATCTGCTCACCCTCGAAGGCGTCCTGCAGCCGCAGCTCTGGAGCGTGTCGTCATGACGCCGCGGGTCGAAGGGGCCGACTGGCAGCGGCTGGCCGGGGAGCTCGACGCCCACGGCTGCGCGCTGACGCCCCGGCTGCTCTCGCCCGGGGAGTGCGCGGAGATCTCCGGCCTGTACGACGAGGCCGGCCGGTTCCGCTCGACGGTCGACATGGCCCGCCACCGGTTCGGCTCCGGCCAGTACCGGTACTTCCGCCGGCCGTTCCCGCCGCTGGTCGAGGAGTTGCGGGCGGCGTTCTATCCGTATCTGCTGCCGATCGCCCGCGACTGGGCGGCCCGGCTGGGGCAGCCCGCGCCCTGGCCGGACGACTTCGGCGAGTGGCTGGACATGTGCCACGCGGCGGGACAGACCAAGCCGACCCCCATCCTGCTGCGCTACCGGGAGAACGACTGGAACGCGCTCCACCGCGACCTGTACGGCGACCTCGTGTTCCCGCTGCAGGTCGTCATCGGGCTCGACCGGCCCGGCGAGGACTACACGGGGGGCGAGTTCCTGCTGGTGGAGCAGCGGCCGAGGGCCCAGTCGCGGGGCACGGTGACCGCGCTGCCGCAGGGTCACGGGCTGATCTTCACCACCCGCGACCGGCCGGTGCGCTCCTCGCGCGGCTGGTCGGCCTCGCCGGTGCGGCACGGGGTCAGCACCGTGCGTTCGGGGCTGCGGCACACCCTCGGCCTGGTCCTCCACGACGCGACATGACCGGCGAGCCGACGTCCGAGCTGGACGCGCTGCTCACCCTCGTCCGGGCCCAGCGCCCGCGGGCGCGGGCCGTCGTCGTCGGCCACGGCCGGGACGGCGCCCGCCTGGCCGGGGCGTTCGCGGACGCCTGGGACGGGACGGTGCTCGCGGTGGTCGCCTGGCCGGAGACGGCGGCGTCCTGGTTGCGCCAGGCCAGGCGGTTCACGGCGGGGGAACCCGACGCCTGGGTGGTCGCGGGCGCGCCGGCGGGATGGGCCGGGATGAGCGAGCGCCTGCGCCGCAGCACCGACTGGGATCCCCGCCGGACGTACGGTTCGGCGGCCACGGCCCGCGCGGTCGCCCTGGCCGCTCCTGGGACACTGGAAGGCATGCGCGGAGCCGACACCGACGGCACAACATGGCGACTAGGACGAAACCTGATTTTCCGGGAACCATCGTGATCCCCCGGCCCATGCGGGAGGTCGCCCCGGGCGCGGTGCACGTCCCCGGCTGGTTGTCCCTCGCCGAGCAGCAGGACCTGGTGCGCGCCTGCCGCGCGTGGGCGACCGGCCCGGTGCCGATCCGGCACACCGTGCTGCCCGGCGGCGGCGTGATGTCGGTGCGGACGGTGTGCGTCGGCTGGCACTGGCAGCCGTACCGGTACACGCGTCTCGCCCACGACGTGAACGGGCGGCGGGTCGCCGCGTTCCCCGCGTGGCTCGGCGACCTCGGCCGCCGCGCGCTGGCCGACGCCTACGGCCGCCCGGACGACGGCTACGACCCCGACACCGCGCTGGTCAACTTCTACGACGGCCAGGCCAGGATGGGCATGCACCAGGACAAGGACGAGCGCTCCGACGCCCCGGTGGTGTCGCTGAGCGTCGGCGACACGTGCCTGTTCCGCTTCGGCAACACCGAGACGCGCGGGAAGCCGTACACCGACGTCGAGCTGGCCTCGGGCGACCTGTTCGTGTTCGGCGGCGCGTCCCGCTTCGCCTACCACGGCGTGCCGAAGGTCTACCCGGGCACCGGCGACCCGGCCACGGGCCTGGCCGCCGGGCGCCTCAACGTGACGATGCGGGTGACGGGTCTTCGATGAAGTAGTCGAACTGGTCGTCGGTGAGGGTGCGGCGCAGGATGCGCAGGACCTTGCCGGGGTCGTCGTGCGGGCCCGGGGTGTAGAAGGGCTTGCCGTCGCGGCCGAAGGTGATGGCCGAGCCGCCCTCCCACTTGCCCAGCAGGTCGCTGACGGGCGCGAACTCTTCGTGGGGCTCGAAGCCGAGCGTGCGCGCGTGGTCGATCGAGCCGAAGACCAGGTGCTGGGCCAGCTCGATCGGCACCTCCTGGTAGCCCGCGTACTCGCCGAAGAAGTACTCGCGGAACCTGCGCAGGTCGCGATCGTCGAGCACGTCGGGGCCGATGGTGTTCTTGATGCCGAGGCAGTAGACGTCGGCGAGGTAGCCGCAGACCGTCATCCGGTCCCAGGTGTGGCGCCGGGCGACCAGCACGCACACCATGCCGCCGGCGCCGGACTCCGGGGCCTCGTCGACCCAGCCCTTGGACGGGTCGACGCCCAGCCCGGCGCTCCAGCCGACGTTCATCCAGCAGCCGACCACCTCGGGCTCGGCCGACGTCACGTTCTCGGCGGCGATGGCGCGCACGAGGGGCGCGACGACCGACGGCGACACCTTGAGCGCCCGGGCGATCTCCTTGGGAGACCTGCCCTGGGCGCGCAGCTCGCGTACCTGATCCTTCAACTCCACACGCGGCAGCCTAGCGCCCGGCGTCCCGTCAGGCGGACAGGCTGGGGGCGAGCCACGCCAGGAGCCGGCGCGGCCGGGCGCCTCCCCCTGCTCAGCCGACGGACGAGGTCACGGTGTCCACGTGCTTCTGGCTGACCGAGCGCCCCGACACCAGCACGAGGTCGAGCGCGCGCAGGTCGGCCAGGCGGTCGAGCGGGTTGCCGCGGACCGCGATGACGTCGGCGCGCTTCCCGGCCTCCAGGCTGCCGGTCTCGGCCCCGACTCCGCACGCCTCGGCGGCGCGTACGGTGGCCAGCTCGACGATCTCGGCGTTGCCGAACCCGGCCTCGGCGAAGACCTCCAGCCCCGACACGTAGTCGTCGGTGCGCTTGTCGAGCCCGGCGATGGCGAACCCGGTGTCGGTCCCGGCGACGAGCCTGATCCCGGCCTCGCGCATGGCGGCGAGGTTGCCCAGCCAGCGGTCCATCGGCTCGGCGCCGACGAGCGCGCGCAGGTTCCAGAACTGGCCGTGCACGGTCGGGCACACGTACGTGTCGCTCCCGGCGATGCGGTCGGCCAGCCGCGCGTCGTAGGCCGGGCCCGCCGGGGTGTGGAACGTGCAGTGCTCGATGGTGGTGACCCCGGCCTCCAGCGCGTTGCCGATCGACTCGGGGGCGTGGGCGTGGGCCGCGACGGTCTTGCCGCGCGTCGCGGCCTCCTCCACGGCGGCCCTGATCAGCGCGGCCGGGTACTGGGCCCGCCAGCTCGGCACCGAGCCGGGCGACATCTCGCCGCCCGAGGCCATCACCTTGAGGCAGTCGGCGCCGGCCCGCAGGTTCTCCCTGGCCACCCGGCGGACGGACGGCTCGTCGTCGGCCTCGCCGCCCATGTACCAGCAGTGGCCGCCGGTGACCGTGATCGGCCGGGTCGCGGCGATCAGGTGGGGGCCGACGGCGAGGCCGCCCTCGATCGCGTCGCGCAGGGTGAGGTCGAGGAAGCCGCGCCCGCCGAGGTCGCGGGCCGTGGTGACGCCCGCGGAGACGAGCTTGCGGGCGTTCTCGGCCATGCGCAGCAGCAGGTGGCCGTCGCTCACGGCGCTGCGTCCGGTCACCGGGTCGACCGTGCCGTCGAACCCGAGGTGCACGTGCGCGTCGATGAGGCCGGGCAGCAAGGTGTGATCGGGCAGGTCGAGTGACTCCGGGGCCTGGCCCGCGCTGCCGCGGGGGCCCACCGAGACGATGCGCGAGCCGTCGATCAGCACCTCGCCGTGGGTGATGACCTCTCCGGGACGCCCGGTGAGCACCGTGCCGGCACGGATGATCCGCATGCCCTCCACAGTGCCACATGCGCCCCCGCCGCGCCCGCCCGCCGGGACGCCGGGCGCAACAGCCCCCATCTGATAGGAAGGTTTACTTATTAGGGCATGATGGCCGTCCATGTGGACGCGCGACTTCGTGCTCTTCTTCACCGCCCGCACGGTGTCGATGCTGGGCTCGGCGATGATGCCGGTGGCCACCGCGCTCGGCATGCACGACGCCGGGTACGGCGCCACCGGCGTCGGCCTGGCCCTGGCCGCCTGGATGGTGCCGATGGCCGGGCTCATCCTGTTCGGCGGCGTGCTCATGGACCGGTTCACGCCCCGCCGCATGATGGTCGGCGCCGACCTCGCCAGGACGGCGACGCAGGCGGGCACGGCGGCGCTGTTCGGGCTGGGCCGGCCGGAGTTGTGGCAGGTCGTGGCGCTGTCGGCGGTCGCCGGGGCGGCGGCGGCCATGTACACGCCGGGCGTGGCGGGCACCATCTCGCGGATCGCGGCCGACGTGCAGCGGGCCAACGCCACCCTGCGCATGTCCGAGGCGATCATGCAGTTGCTCGGGCCGGGGCTGGCGGGGGCGCTGGTCGGGCTCGCCGGGGTGGGCGTGGTGTTCGCCGCCGACTCGGCCGGGTTCGCGGTCAGCGCGGCGTGCCTGCTGCTCATGCGGGTGCGGGTGGCGCGCTCCGGCGAGGAGCCGGTGCTGGTGCGGCTGCGGGAGGGCTGGCGGGAGTTCCGGTCGCGCACGTGGATGTGGAGCGTCATCCTGATCTGGGTGGTCTTCGGGATCACCCTGTTCGGGCCGCTGATCCCGCTGGGCTCGGTGCTGGCGGCGGGCGGGATCGGCATGTTCCTGTTCGCGCTGGAACCGCTGAGCTTCGCGGCCGGCCTGCCGCTCGGCGTGATCATGGCCTGCCACGTGGTGGGCGGGGCCGGGTGGGCGTTCTGGTCGGTGATGTGGGCGACGAGCGTGCAGACGCTGGTGCCGGCCGAGGCGCTGAACCGGGTCAGCGCGTACGAGATCGGCGGCTCCACCATGTCGCTCCCGGTCGGCCAGGCGCTGGCCGGGCCGGTGGCCGCCCTGGTGGGCTCCCGCGAGGTGCTGGGCTTCTCCGCGCTGGTGGCGGTCGCCGGCTCGCTGGCGCTGCTGTCCCTGCGGCCGGTGCGGCAGATCACCGTAAGGCCGCGGGAAGAGGACCGTAAGGCCGCTCCCGCATCGTAGAGGCATGACAACGACGCAGACCGCGCAGTACGAGATCGTCCGTACCTTCGACGCCCCCCGCGAGGACGTCTACGCCGCCTGGACCGAGCCCGAGCGTTTCTCCCGCTGGTTCGGCCCGCGCATGCTGGCCACGCCGGTCGGCCGGATCACCCTCGACGCCCGTCCCGGCGGCCGGTGGCGCGCGACGCTCGTCGGCGAGGAGGGGTTCGAGGCGACGCTGGAGGGCTCCTACCGCGAGGTGCAGGCACCCGCCCGGCTGGTGTTCACCACCGGCGACCCCGACAACCCCGGCGACGGCCCGGCCTCGGTCGTGACGCTCGACCTGCTCGACCGGGACGGCGGCACCGAGATGCGCTTCCACCAGTTCGGCGTCAACACCGACCAGGAGCACGCCGAGCAGGCCAGGGCCGGCTGGGACGAGTTCTTCGACCGCCTGGCCGAGCATGTCGCACGCTGACCCCTCACACGCTGATCCTCAGAACAGGCCGAGGGCGTCGTCCAGCTTGTACGTGCCGCCCCGCTCGTACGCCGCGGCGAAGGCGCGTTCGCCGAGCGCGTCCTTGACCCTGGCCGTGACCCGCTCCTCCTCCTCGCGTTCGGAGGCGTTGGCCGGGGTCTGGATCTGCTCGCGGACCGCGGCGGCCAGCCCCAGCAGCACCGCCGCCCGCTCGGTCGGCCCGGCCGCCGACGCCGCGCCCGCGACGCACGCCGCCGCCGTGCGCGGGTCGCCGACCCTGACCGCCGCGGCCAGCGCCTCCCGGTGCAGCTCCAGGGCCGCGGCCGGGTCGCCGCGCAGCTCGGTGAGGTGGCCCTGCTCGACCAGCAGGTCCGGCAGGTGCAGCGGCGGCTCGACGGCGGGGTCGCGCGGCAGGCCCTCCAGCAGGTGGTTCAGATGCGACTCGGCCAGGTCGAGCAGCCCGGCGCGGCGCGCGGCGAAGGCCAGGCCCATCTCGGCCATGGTCTCGCCCATCTTGTAGCCCTGGCCGAGCGCCAGCTTCAGCGCCCGTCCGCACAGCTCCATGGCCTGGTCGTAGGCGCCGCCGTGCAGCGCCGTCCAGCCCAGCCAGGCGATGCGCCCGGCCACCTCGGGCCACAGTCCGAGCTCCTCGGCCATGCGCAGCCCCTCGGCGAACAGCCGGCGCGCCCGCTCGTGGTCGCCGGCCATCTCGGCCGCGCCCGCCAGCCATTCGGTGGCCTGCAACATGCCCCAGCGGTCGCCCAGCTCGCCGAACAGCCGCGCGCTCTCCCCCGCGTCGCGCTCCAGCGCCTCGGTGTCGCGCATGGTGAACGCGTCGCGCGCCTGCCTGGCCAGCGCGACGGCGACGCCCCACGTGTCGCCGGAAGCGCGGCAGGCGGCCAGCGCCCGTCCGGTCAGCTCCTGGCCGGTGACCATGTCGGGCACGCTCATGCCGGCGAACAGCTCGGCCCTGGCTCGCTCGCCCGGGTCGGCGACGCGTTCGAGCAGCGGCTCCCATGCGACCTGCTCGCCCAGGAGCAGTGCGAACCCGGCGTGCCAGGCCGCCGCCCGGCGCCTGGCCGGGCCGTCCGGCCCCGCGACGGCCAGCGCCGCATCCAGCGAGCGCCTGCCCTCGGCCAGCCGGCCGCGCAGGAACCAGTACCAGGCCAGCGCGTTGACCAGGCGCGCGGCGGTGTCGGCGGCCCCCTCGGCGATCGCGGTGTCCAGCGCGGCCCGCATGTTGGCCGACTCGGCGTCCAGGCGCAGCAGGCGGTCGCGCTGCTCGCCGCCGTACAGGCCGGGTTCGGCCGCCACGGCCAGCTCCAGGTAGTGGTGCAGGTGGGCGCGGCGCACGTCGGCCAGTTCGCCGGCGTCGGCCAGGCGGCCCACGCAGTACTCCGACACCGACTCCAGCAGCCGGTACCGGACGCCCGTCGTGCTCTCGGCGACGACCACGAGCGAGCGGTCGACCAGCCGGGCCAGCAGGTCGAGCACGTCCAGCCCCGGCTCGGCGCACACCGCCTCGGCCGACTCCAGGGTGCAGCCGTCGGCGTGCACGGCCAGGCGGCGCAGCACCACCCGTTCCTCGTCCGACAGCAGGTCCCAGCTCCAGTCGATCACGGCGGTGAGCGTCTGCTGCCGGGCGGGCGCGCCCCGCCGTCCGGACGCCAGCAGCCTGAACCGGTTGTCCAGCCGGTCCACCACGCCCTGGACGCCCAGCGCCCGCACCCGGGTCGCGGCCAGCTCCAGGGCCAGCGGGATGCCGTCGAGCCGCCGGCAGAGCTGGGCCACCGCCTGGGCGTTGCCCGCCTCCAGGGCGAACCCGCGGGCCGAGGCGGCGGCCCTGGCGACGAACAGCCGGACGGCGTCCGAGCGGGCCATCTCCGTCAGGTCCGTGCCCGCCGGCAGGTCGAGCGGCGGGACGCTCCACAACACCTCGCCGTCCACGCCGAGCGGCTCCCTGCTGGTGGCCAGGACGGTCAAACCCGGCGCCGCGGCCAGCAGCGCGTCGACCAGCTCGGCGACCTGCTCGACCACGTGCTCGCAGTTGTCCAGCACGAGCAGCACGCGCCTCGGCCGCAACGCCGCGGCCAGCCGCTCGCGCACGTCGCCGCCCGACGGGTCCTCCCGGATGTCCAGGGCGGACATGATCGCCTCGGCGGGCGAGTGGGTGGCGCCGTCGAGCGCGACCAGCCAGGCGCCGTCGGCGAAGCCGTCCAGCAGCCGGTGCGCCGCCTCCAGCGCCAGCCTGGTCTTGCCGACGCCGCCGGTGCCGGTGAGCGTCACCAGCCGCTCGGCGGTGACCAGCGAGCAGATCTCGGTCAGCGCCTCGTCCCTGCCGACGAGCTTGCTGACGGACGCGGGCAGGTTCGTGGTGGGCCGCTCGGCGGGCAGGCTCAGCGCCGGGTCCTGGCCCAGGATCGCCTGGTGCAGCGCGACCAGCTCGGGGCCGGGATCGAGGCCCAGCTCGTCGGCCAGGCGCTCGCGCAGCTCGGCGAAGCTCGCCAGGGCGTCGCTCTGCCGTCCGGCCCGGTACAGGGCGCGCAGGTGCACGGCGCGCAACCGCTCCCGCAGCGGATGCCGGGCCACCAGATCGCCCAGCTCGCCCACCAGCAGCCCGTGCTCGCCCAGTTCGAGCCGGGCCTCGGCGCGCTGCTCCAGCGCCGTGAGCCGCTGCTCCTCCAGCCGGACGATCGCCGACCTGGTGTACTCCTCGTCGGCGAAGTCGGCGTACGCCGCCCCCCGCCACAGCGCCAGCGCGTCGGCCAGCAGCCCCGCCCTGGTCCGCGGGCTGTCGGCGGCCTCGGCACGGGCCAGCAGGTCGGCGAAGCGGGCCGCGTCGAGCGCACCCGGATCGGCGCGCAGCAGGTAGCCGGGCGCCCGCGAGACCACCAGGTTCTTGCCGCCCGGCTCGGCGTCCTCGAGCGCCTTGCGCAACTGGGAGACCCGCACCTGGAGCGCGCCCGCCGGGTTGCCCGGCGGCTCCTCGCCCCACAGGTCCTCCACCAGCCGGTCGGCCGAGACCGGATGGCCCTCGTGGACGAGCAGGTCGGCGAGCAGCGCCCGGACCTTGAGCCCGGGGATCGTCACGGGCTCCCCCGCGTCGGTCCACACGGCCAGCGACCCCAGCACCCCAAAACGCATGTCCGTCACCTTATGTGCCGCCGTAAGTCCACGAGAAGCGCACCGGAAGCGCCCTCCGGCACCGTGAAACCAACAGTGAAGCCAACGGAATGGGGAAACGACATGAAGACCGGCACCCTCGCTGGACGGCGTGAATGGACCGGGCTCGCGGTCCTCGCCTCGGTGGCCCTGCTGCTCTCCATCGACCTGAGCGTGCTCTACCTGGCGCTGCCGCACCTGAGCGCCGGACTCGGCGCCTCCGCGCCGCAGCAGCTGTGGATCCTGGACATCTACTCGTTCATGCTGGCCGGGTTCCTGGTGACGATGGGCACGCTGGGCGACCGGATCGGGCGGCGCAGGCTGCTGCTGATCGGCTCGGTGGCCTTCGCCGCGGCCTCGGTGGCCGCCGCGTACTCGGTGAACGCGGAGATGCTCATCGTGTCCCGGGCGCTGCTCGGCGTCTCGGGGGCGACGTTGCTGCCGTCGTCGCTGGCGCTGATCCGCACGATGTTCACCGACGGCCGGCAGATGGGGACCGCGATCGGCCTCTGGTACGGCTGCTTCATGCTCGGCATGGCGGTCGGGCCGCTGGTGGGCGGGCTGCTGCTGGAGCACTTCTGGTGGGGGTCGGCGTTCCTGATGGGCGTGCCGTTCATGGCGGCCGTGCTGGTCGCCGGACGGCTGCTGCTCCCCGAGTACCGTGACCCGCACGCCGGCCGCCTCGACCTTGCCAGCGTGGCCCTGTCCCTGGCGACCATCCTGCCGGTCGTCTACGGGCTCAAGGAGGTCGCGCGCGGCGGCTGGCAGCCCGTGCCCCTGGCCGCGGTCGCCGCCGGGGCGGCCTTCGGCGTGATGTTCGTCAGGCGGCAGCGCGACCTCGCCAACCCGCTGCTGGACCTGCGGCTGTTCGGCAACCGCGCGTTCGCGGCGACGCTGGGCATCATGTCGCTCGGCGGGATCGTCATGGCCGGGACCACGCTCATGACCACCCAGTACCTGCAGACCGTCGAGTCGTTGTCGCCGCTGGGCGCCGGGTTGTGGCTGGTGCCGCAGAACCTGGCCATGATCGTGGCCCTGTCGGTCGCGCCGCGGCTCGCCGCCCGGATCGGCACCGCGTACGTGATGGCCGCCGGGCTGGCGCTGGGCGCCGTCGGGCTGTTCCTGCACACCCAGGTCCCGAGCGCCGGCGGGACCGGGCTCGTCGTCACCGGGCTGGTCCTGGCCTCGGCGGGCATCGCGCTGCCGATGGGCGCGGGCAACAGCGTGATCATGACGGCCGCGCCCGCCGAGAAGGCCGGGTCGGCGGCGTCGCTGACCGAGACGAGCGGCGAGTTCGGGGTGGCGGTCGGGGTGGCCGCGCTCGGCAGCCTCGGCACGGCCGTCTACCGCGGTCAGTTGCCCGAGCACCTGCCGGTGGAGGCAGTGCGGGAGAGCATCAGCGTGGCGGTGACCGCCGCCAAGGACCTGCCCGGCCTGCTGGACCTGGCGCGGGCGGCGTTCACGGCGGGGCTGAACACGGTGGGGGCCGTGAGCGCGGTGGTCTTCGCGGGGCTGGCCGTCTTCGCCCTCCTCGCCCTCCGCGGCCACCGCCCGACGCCCTGAGCCTTCTCGCCCTTGCGCCTTCTCGCCCTCTCGCCCTCTCGCCCTTGAGCGCTCTCGTCCCCTGACCGCCGGCCCGGCCGGCGGTCCTTCGCCGTCGCCGGGCTCTTCCTGGCATGCCGTTCGTACGCCCGGTCAGCCGGACGGCGGCGCCTTCCTGGCCGAGCCGCGGTAGCCGGCCGCGTCGTAGCGGCGTTCGTTGTCGGCCAGCTTGGCGGTCGCCGCCGCCACCAGATCGACCCCCAGGACGTCGGCCAGCCGGACCAGGTACAGGGTCACGTCGCCGAGCTCGGCGCGGATGCGGGCGAGCGTGTCGGGGTCCGGGTTCGCGGACTCCTCGGCGGTCAGCCACTGGAACTCCGCGACCAGCTCCCCCGCCTCCCCCGCCAGCGCCATCGCCAGGTTCTTCGGCGTGTGGAACCTCTCCCAGTCGCGGGCCCGCGCGAACTCCCGCAGCCGTACGGCCAGCCCCTCCAGCTCCTCGTTCACGCCACCCGACCCTACTGGCCCACCGGCCGATTCATCACGACCGGTGATGACAGTCCGGACGAACCCCGTCTGGTTCCCCGGCCGCTTCCGCGATCGACTGGCTCCCGTGTTCTCCCACTTCAACGGCCCGGTCCTCGTCCCCGGCGATCCCGGGTACAACGACGAGACGGCCCGATTCAACACCGTCGCCGGCCCCGTCCGCCCCGCCGTGGTCGTCGGCGCCCGGGACGCGGACGACGTCCGGAAGGCGATCGACCACGCCCGGTCGGCGGGGCTGCGGGTGGCGGTCCAGGCGACCGGCCACGGCCTGTCCACCCCCGTGGACGGGGCCCTGCTGATCAACACCCGCAGGATGACCGGCCTGTCCGTCGATCCCGCCAGCCGCACCGCCCGCGTCGAGGCCGGAGTGCGCTGGGGCCAGGTCGTCGACGCCGCCGCCGGACACGGCCTCGCCCCGCCGAACGGCTCCTCCCCCTTGGTCGGCGCGGTCGGCTACACGCTGGGCGGCGGCCTGCCCGTGCTCGGCCGCACGTTCGGCTGGGCCGCCGACCGGGTCAGGTCCCTGGAACTGGTCACGGCCGACGGAACCCTGCGCACGGTGAGCCCGTACGAGAACCACGACCTCTTCTGGGCCCTGCGCGGCGGCCGGCCGGGCGTCGGCGTGGTGACCGCGATGGAGCTGGAGCTGGCCGCCGTCCCCCGCTTCCACGGCGGCATGCTGCGCTTCCCGGCCGAACGGGCGTCCGAGCTGCTGGCCGCCTGGCTGGAGTGGAGCCGCGACCTGCCGGACACGATGAACAGCTCCATCGCCCTCCTCCGCCTCCCCCACGCCCACCTCACCGCCATCCGCCTCGCCCACGCCACCCCCTCGTCCTTCCCCTCCCCTTCGAACCCCTCCCGCTCGAACCCCGCCTCCTCGTACCTCACGCCCGAGGAGCTGATCGCGCCTCTCCGCGCCCTGAACCCGGCCGAGGACACCGTCAGGGACCGCCCCTACACCGAGATCGCCGCCGTCCACGAGGACCCCACGGAACCCGCCGCCTACCGCGAGCTCTCCCTGATGCTGCACACCCTCGACGCCGGCCTGTTCGACCGCGCCGACCCGGACTTCGCGATGGTCGAGATCCGCCGCCTCGGCGGCGCGCTGGCCGCCGCCCCGGACGTCCCGAACGCGATCGACCACCGCACGGCTGCCTACAGCCTGACCACGATCGCCTTCGCGGGCACGAACCCGAAACCACCCCTGGACCCCGCCGACCCGTCCAGCACGGGCCTCCGCTTCCGCAACTTCCTGGCCGGCCCGCAGGCCCCGGCCCTGGCCGCCGAGGCGTACACCCCGTCCACCTGGACCGGACTCACCACCCTCAAAACCACCCACGACCCGGAGAACCTGTTCCTCTGACGAGCATCGTAGGTGGCAAGAAGCCACTTGACGCCTTCTGGCGAATGAAACGCACGCCAGACGGCTTCAAATGGGTATGGCGATCCCGACAAGGGAGACGCCGTGCTTCTCAACTTCCGGTTGGCCAACGTCCTGTCGTTCCGTGACGATCAGCGTCTCTCACTGATCGCGACGGAGCTGAACGACGGCACCGCCCGCCCCATCCCGGTCCGGGAGGGAGGGCGACCCCTGTCCGTGCTCCCGGTCCTCGGGATCTACGGAGCCAACGCCTCGGGAAAGACCAACACGCTCGCCGGCCTGCGGCTGATGCGGCAGGCCGTGCTGCACTCGGTGGCGTGGATCAGCGAGGAGAAGCCGACTCGCCGGATCCCCTTCGCGCTCGATCCGAGCTGCGCGGACGAAGACTCCTTCGTCGAGATCGACCTCGAACTGGCAGGTGTCCGCTACACCTACGGATTCGAGCTGGACGACGAACGTGTCCACGCCGAATGGCTGCACGCCTACCCCAAGGGCCGGCGTCAGGTCTGGTTCGACCGCGACGGCGACGACTTCCGCTTCGCGGGGGAAGGGCTGCGTGGCGGGAAGCAGGACCTGGCGCGGAAGACCCGCCCGGACTCCCTCTTCCTCACGGTGGCCGCCGAGTGGAACAACGAGCAACTCCTGCCCGTGTTCGAGTGGTTCCGCGACAATCTGTGGCTGATCAGCCCCGAACAGGACCTGCCCCAGCGCCAGGAGTTCACCAAGGCCAGGGCCCTTGCGGACGAACGGTTCAGGGATCAGGTCGGCCGCCTCCTGACCCGGGCCGACCTCGGCATCGTCGGCTTCGACAACGACGCCCTGGCGCGCGGCGACGTCCGGCTGCTCCACCGCGCCGGCGATCACACGGCCTCTCTGGACTTCGCGCACGAGTCCATGGGCACCCGCGCCTGGTTCGCGATGCTGGGGCCCCTGCTGGAGGCGTTCCAGCAGGGAACCACGGTGCTCGTGGACGAACTGGACGCCAGCCTGCACCCCGCACTCGCGGCCGAGGTGATCAGGATGTTCGAGGACTCCGAGGTCAACGCGCGAGGGGCACAGATGGTGTTCACGACGCACGACGCGTCGCTGCTGCGTCCGCTCGCGGGCGGGGAACGGATCCTGGACCGTGACGTGGTCTGGATGGCGGAGAAGGACCCCAGGGGTTCGACGGAGCTGTATCCGCTGTCGAGCCTTCGTCCACCGCCCCGTCCGAACGAGAACCTCGAACGCGGCTGGCTGCTCGGCCGCTTCGGCGGCGTGCCACGGGTCGCCCCCGGTGAGCTGGCACGCGAGGCGGGAGAGGCCCTCGCATGAGCCCCGACAGGGTCAGGAAGAAGCGCCAACGCGGCTCCAGCCTGACGGCCCAGCCGCCGCCCCGCGCCGCCAATCGCATCTTCTACGCCGTCGCCGAAGGCGCGGTGACCGAGTACGACTACCTCACGATGCTGCAGAACGCGTTCTCCCGGCAGTGCTCGTTCCGCATCGACATGCCGAAGTACCGGCCCGACGACATGAAGCCGTGGAAAGTCGCCCAGCGCGCCCTGACCGTGGCCGAGGAAGACGCTCTTCGACCGGACAACGAGCAGTACGCGGAGATCTGGGCACTCTTCGACCGCGACCAGCACGGCGACCTGGACGACGCCCTGAACGCGCTCAAGGAACACTCCAAGATCAGAGTCGCCATGTCCCATCCGTCCTTCGACTTCTGGCTCTACCTGCACTACGGCCTCTACGACCAACCGCAGGACGGCCGTAACCACTAGATTCACCAGTTGTTGTCGCAGCGGCCTGGCTTCGCGGGGTTCGGGCCGAGGGACAAGAGGATCACCAAAGCCCGCGCCGATCACCTCATGCCACGCCTCCGAACCGCGTTCGACAGCGCGCGGACCTTGGACAGGCGCTGCGCTTCCGGCAAGTGCTCCCATCCGCGAGGCCCCGAACCGCGTTGCGGCCTCCTCGATCAGGACCCGTCCAGCGGCATGTGGCGCCTTCTGGACAGCCTCGGCATCCCGCCATTCCTCTGAGACGGCCGGAGGGACGGGCTCGGCGACCGGGCGACGAGCTGCCGCTCAGGCGACCAGAGCCGCCGAGCGGCGGATCTGAAGAGATTTCGCAGGTCAAGGGCGGATGGTCAGGGCGCCGGAGGCGCGGGGGTGCGCCGGAGGCGCCGGAGGCGCCGGAGGCGCCGGAGGGAGGACGCCTGAGCCCGGAGGGCGAAGACCGCTCGGGCCAGTTGGGCGAGGGGTTGGCTGTCGGCGCATCCGCCGACGTACACTCGCAGGTATGAGCGCCGGACATGCGCATGAGGAGCTGCATCACCTGGTCGATCGGCTGTCGTCCGACCAGGCGCGGCACCTCCTGCGACTGGTCAAGACCGACCCGGAACTCGCCGACATGTCGGGCGAAGACGACACGCCGGTACGTCGTCGGCTCTCGATCGCCGGGATCGGCGCCTCCGGTGAGGGCAATCTTTCGGAACGTGTCGAAGATCTGTTGGCCGAGCGGTTCAATCGCTCAGTGTGACCGCTGTTCTTCTGGATGCAGGCCATAGCAACCCTTGACCGACGCGACTTCTCGCTGGTGCGACCGCGTCATGTGGTGGCGTTCACGTTGTTGCCCGAGAGATTGTCGTGACGCAGGGCCGCTTCGGCTACAGAGGCACAGCGGGCGTGAGGCGCCCGCTGCCTCGCAGGTCAAGGGCGGATTGCCAGGGCGCCGGAGGCGCGGGGGGTGCGCCGGAGGCGCCAGAGGGGGACGCCTGAGCCCGGAGGGCGAAGACCGCTGGGGCCGGGCCCACCGCTTCAGGCGGGCAGTTCCGGCCACCCGTCACTCCACGGCGGCCGTGCTCTCGCGGACGATCAGTTCCGTGGCCAGTTCCACCCGTTTCGACTCCGGCACCTCGCCCTTCCCCATCCCCAGCACCGTACGGGTGGCCAGCGCCGCCATCTCCTGCAACGGCTGGCGGACCGTCGTCAGCGGCGGCCAGGCCGACTTCGACAGCGGCAGGTCGTCGAAGCCCACGACGCTCAGATCCTCCGGAACGCGCAACCCCCGCTGGCGGGCGGCCTCGAACACGCCGAACGCCATCAGGTCGCACCCGGCGAAGATGGCCGTGGGCGGTTCGTCCAGCGATAGGAGTTCGTGGCCCTGGTCGTGGCCGGAGTCGACGAGGAAGGTGCCGCGCCGGACGAGTTCGGGGGCGAGCGGCACGCCGGCCGTCTCCAGGGCGGCCCGGTAGCCGTCGACGCGCGCCTGGCTGCACAGCATGTCGGCGGGGCCGCTGATCATGCCGATCCGGCGGTGGCCGAGTTCGAGCAGGTGGCGGGTGGCGGCGAGGCCGCCGTTCCAGTTGGTGGCGCCGACCGAGACGATGCCGGGGGCCGGCTCCCCCTCGGGGTCGACCACCACGAACGGCAGCGATCGCGCGCTGAGCTGGGCCTGCACGCCGGTGGACAGGCGCGAGGCGACGATCACCACGCCGTCGGTGCGGCGGGCGGCCAGCCGTTCGAGCCAGTCGCGGCCGGGACCGGCGTGGGTGTGCAGCACCGAGATGACGACGCTGGCCCCGGCCTCGTGGGCCGCGCTCTCCGCGCCGCGCACGATCTCCATGGCCCACGGCGACTCGATCTCGGCGAACACCAGGTCGACCAGGCCGGCGGGGGTGTCGTCCTGGCTGACGCGCCGCTGGTAGCCGTGTTCCTGGAGCAGCCGTTCGACCTTGTGACGGGTCGCCGGCGCCACCTCGGGCCGGCCGTTGATGACTTTGGAGACCGTGGGGATGGAGACCCCGGCCTCTTCTGCGATCAGTGCGATCGTCACGCGCCTCTTACCTGACACGTTCGGGAGTGTATCCGAAAGTTTCGGACTGGAACCGCTCCCACGACAGCTATTGACGCCCTGCGCAGCACATATCTATGCTCCGACCAACGAAATTATCGGGGGCTACACGAAACTTTCATACCGCTCGTGCCCGATGAAGGGACCCCTGGATGAAACGCGGTCTGATCCTCATGGCCACCGCCCTGCTCGTCGCCGGATGCGGCAGCGGCGGGAGTGGCGACAGCGGCGGGCAGCCCGGCGGCTCGCAGCCCGGCCAGAAGCCCGCCAAGGTGACGCTGGAATGGTGGCACCTGTCCACCGCCGAGCCGCTGAAGTCCCTGTGGGCGCAGCGGGCCAAGGACTTCGAGGCCGCGCACCCCAATGTCACCATCAAGGCGACGGTGCTGGAGAACGACGCCTACAAGGCCAAGCTGACCACGATCACCCAGTCGGGCAAGGCCCCCGACGTCTTCGTCACGTGGGGCGGCGGCGTGCTCAAGCAGCAGATCGACGCCGGCCTGGTCAAGGACGTCTCGGGCGACGTCGCCTCCGTGCTGGGCACGTTCACCCCCGCGGCACTGAGCGCGTACCAGTTCGACGGCAGGACGTACGGGCTGCCGACGGACATCGGGCTGGTCGGCTTCTGGTACAACAAGAAGCTCTTCGCCAAGGCCGGCATCTCGGCCCCGCCCGCCACCTGGGCGGAGTTCCTCGACGACGTCAAGAAGCTGAAGGCGTCCGGCGCCACCCCGATCGCGCTGGCCGGCAAGGAGAAGTGGCCGGGCCACTACTACTGGGCCTATCTGGCGATGCGCATCGCCGGCCTGCCCGCGCTCACGCAGGCGGGCGTGGACCACGACTTCACCAAGCCCGACTTCGTGGCCGCCGGGCAGCAGGTCAAGGCGCTGGCCGACCTCCAGCCGTTCCAGAAGGGCTTCCTCGGCGCGGGGTACGGCACCCCCGACGGGCAGGCGGCCACGGTCTCCAACGGCAAGGCCGCCATGGAGCTCATGGGCCAGTGGGCGCCCGCCGTGCAGAAGGACGCGGGCAAGGGCCTCGGCGACGACCTGGGCTTCTTCCCCTTCCCCGCGGTCGAGGGCGGCAAGGGCTCGATCGGCGACGCCTTCGGCGGCGGCAACGGCCTGTCGGTGGGCGCGGACGCGCCCCAGGAGGCCGTGGAGTTCGTGAAGTTCATGACGCAGCTGGACCAGCACACCAAGGCCGTGGCGGCGGGCGGCGTGCTGCCGGTGCTCAAGGGCGAGGAGAGCGCGGTCAAGGACGCCAACCTCAAGCAGGTCGCGACGCTGCTGGCCGGCGCCTCCGGCTACCAGCTCTACCTGGACCAGGCCTACCCGCCGGCCGTCGGCCAGCAGGTCAACGACAGCGTGGCCGATCTGATCGCCGGGACCAGGACGCCGGAGCAGATCGGCCAGGACATCAGCGAAGTGGCCAAGAGCGAATGACGACGCTGACCCGCGGGCCGGAGGCGGTCGCGCCTCCGGCCCCCGCCCCGGCGGGGCGGCGGCGCGGGCGCGCGGTGACCATCGCGCTGTTCCTGCTGCCCGCGCTGGTGCTCTTCCTCCTGCTGGTGGTGGCCCCGATCCTGGTGGCCGGCTACGCCAGCGCGTTCAAGTGGAACGGGTTCGGCGGGCTGCCCACCGAGTTCGTCGGGCTGGACAACTTCACCAGGCTGCTGTCCTCCGGCATCTTCGCCACCGACCTGTGGCACCTGGCGGTCCTGGTCCTGTTGTCGGTGCTGGTCCAGCTCCCGTTCTCGCTGGCCGTGGCGATGCTGCTGAACCAGCGCATCCGGGGGCGGGCGCTCTACCGGCTGGTGTTCTTCGCCCCGTACGTGCTGTCCGAGGTGATCACCGGCGTGCTGTTCTCGCTGATCCTCGCGCCGGACGGCGGGATGGCGAACCAGCTGCTGTCGGTGTTCGGGCTGGAGTCGGAGTTCCTGGCCGATCCGGACACCGTGATGCCCGCGCTCTTCCTGGTCATGACGTGGAAGTACTTCGGCTTCCACATGATGATCTACCTGGCCGGACGGCAGGGCATCCCGAACGAGCTGATCGAGGCCGCGCAGATCGACGGCGCGACGTCGTGGGAGACGTTCCGGCACGTCACGCTGCCGCTGCTCGGGCCGACGGTCCGGATCAGCGTGTTCCTGTCGGTCATCTACACCATCCAGCTGTTCGACCTGGTCTGGATCCTCACCGGGGGCGGCCCGTCGCACTCCTCGGAGACGATGGCCGTCACCATGATGGAGTTCGGCTTCAAGCGCTCCCAGGTGGGTTACGCCAACGCGATCAGCGTCGTGATGTTCGCGCTCAGCCTCGTCTTCGCCCTCGTCTACCAGCGCATGGTGCTGCGCCGGGACCTGGAGGGCGCGACGACGTCCATGGGAGGCCGCCGATGAACCACGGAAGGCCGCCCGCGCGGCGGCGCCGTCCCACCCTGCCCCTGCACGCGATCGCCTGGACCGTCGGCGCGTTCGTCCTGGCGCCGATCGGGTACGCGCTGCTCGGCGGGTTCAAGAGCAACAGCCAGCTGTCGGGCAACCCCTTCGGCCTGCCCGATCCCTGGGTGAGCGCGAACTACACCGACGTGCTCGGCTCGGGGTCGTTCTGGCGGCAGGTGTGGAACAGCACGTTCATCGCGGTCGCCACGACCGTGGTGATGGTCGGGCTGGCGGCGCTGGCCGCGTTCGTCTTCGCCAGGTTCGCCTTCCGGGGCAGGGAGGCGCTGTTCACGCTGTTCACCGCGGGGCTGATGTTCCCGTTCGCGGTGGCCATCCTGCCGATCTTCGTGCTGCTGCGCACGTTCGGGCTGCTGGACGACCCGCTCGGCGTCATCCTGACGCAGGCCGCCTTCGGGCTGCCGCTGACGATCATCATCCTGCGTGGGTTCTTCCGGAGCATCCCGGGCGAGATCGAGGAGGCCGCGATCATCGACGGCTGCTCGCCGTTCGGGTTCTTCTGGCGGATCCTGCTGCCGATGGCCCGCCCGGCCATGGCGACGGTCTCCGTGCTGGCCGTCGTGGGCAGCTGGAACAACTTCATGCTGCCCCTGGTGGTCTTCAGCGACGAGACGAGCTGGACGCTGCCGCTCGGCATCCAGCAGTTCCAGGGCCAGTACGCCACCGACACCGCCCGCGTGCTCGCCTACCTGATCCTGGCCATGGTGCCGGCGCTCGGGTTCTACGCCATCGCTGAACGTCACCTGGTCGGTGGGCTCACCGCGGGTGCGACGAAAGGGTGAACATGCTCCACGTCTCCGGAAGCCGGCTCCTCACCCCCGAAGGCACACCCGTACGGCTCAGGGGGGTGGGTCTCGGGGGCTGGATGAACATGGAGAACTTCATCACCGGCTATCCCGCCAACGAGACCTCGATGCGCGCGGCCGTGACCGGCGTGCTGGGCGAGGAGCGGGCCGAGCTCTTCTTCGACCGGCTGCTCACCTCGTTCTTCACCGGGAGCGACGCCGGGCTGCTGGCCGGGCTGGGCATGAACTGCGTGCGCATCCCGGTCAACTACCACCACTGGGAGTCCGACGACCGGCCCATGGAGATCGACCCGAGGGGCTTCCGGCACCTCGACCGGGTGATCGGCCTGCTGGGCGAGCGCGGCCTCTACAGCGTGATCGACCTGCACGCCCTGCCCGGTTCCCAGAACCAGCACTGGCACAGCGACAACCCCACGCACGTGGCGGCGCTCTGGCAGCACCGGCACTTCCAGGACCGGGCCGTGCACCTGTGGGAGGCGCTGGCCGACCACTACCGCGGACATCCCTGGGTGGCCGGGTACAACATGGTGAACGAGCCGGGCGACGTCTCGGGCAAGGTGGTCGGCCCGTTCTACGACCGGCTGGTCAAGGCCGTACGGGCCGCCGACCCGGACCACGTCCTGTTCCTGGACGGCAACACCTACGCCACCGATTTCTCGATGTTCCGGGAGATGTACGAGAACACGGTGTTCGTCATGCACGACTACGCCCTGGCCGGGTTCGCCCACGGCGGCCCGTACCCGGGGCTCACCAGGGGCGAGTGGTGCGACCGCGGCCGGCTGGAGGAGACCTTCGCCCGGCGGTCCCGGTTCCAGCGCGAGACCGGCACGCCGTTGTGGGTGGGCGAGTTCGGCCCGGTCTACACCGGCGACCCGGACCGGGACGCGCAGCGCTACCAGGTCCTGCGCGACCAGCTCGACATCTACGACGCCCACGACGCGGGCTGGTCGCTCTGGACGTACAAGGACGTGGGCCTCCAGGGGCTGGTGCACGCGTCGGGGGCGTACCTGGACAGGTTCGGCGCGTTCATCGGCAAGAAGCGGCGGCTCGGCGCGGACCGGTGGGGCTCGACCATGGAGGAGTGCGCCGACGTGCTCGCCCCGCTGCACCGGCTGGTCGAGACCGAGTTCCCGGACTGGGCGCCCTACCCGTGGGGCGCCCGCTACCAGACCGACGACCTGATCAGGCACATCCTCCTCGCCCAGGCCCTGCTGCCCGAGTACGCCGGGCTGTTCAGGGGGCTCGGCGACGACGAGCTGCTGGCCCTGGCCGACTCGTTCACGCTGGAGCAGTGCGTACGGCGTGAGCCGCTGCTCGACCTGCTGGCCGGCAATCTCGCCGGGTGACAAACCGCTCATACAGTCGGGTGCGTCACACCACCGGGCAAACTATCGCCATCACTGCTTGCGCTAGGTATGCTTCGGCTGCCCTAATTTAGGTAAGCCTTTCCTCAGCCAGCAGGAGTGACGGTGTTCGCCAGCTACCTCATCGGACTGCGCGAGGGACTGGAGGCGACGCTCGTCGTCTCCGTCCTCATCGCCTTCCTCGTCAAGAGCGACAGGAAGGACAAGCTCCCCCAGGTCTGGACGGGCGTCGCCGCGGCGGTCGCGCTGTCCGTCGGCTTCGGCGCGCTGCTGACCTTCACCGCCGCCAACCTCGGGCACATGGGGCAGGAGCTGTTCGACGCGATCACCTCGCTGCTCGCCGTCGCCTTCGTCACCTGGATGATCTTCTGGATGCGGCGCACCGCCCGCGCGCTCTCCGGTGAGCTGCGGGGCAAGCTCTCCGACGCGCTGCAGATGGGCTCGCTCGCGGTGGTCGTGATGGCCTTCCTGGCCGTGGCCCGCGAGGGGCTGGAGACGGCGCTGCTGTTCTTCGCCGCCGTCCAGGGCGCGACCGCCACCATGGACCCCCTGCTCGGCATCGCGCTCGGCCTGCTCACGTCGGTGGTCATCGGCTGGGGGCTGTACAAGAGCGCGCTGAAGATCAACCTCACCAAGTTCTTCACCTGGACGGGCCTGCTGCTCATCCTGGTCGCCGCCGGCATCTTCAAGTACGGCGTGCACGACCTCCAGGAGGCCAACATCCTGCCCGGCCTGAGCTCCTACGCCTTCGACATCAGCGCCGTGCTGCCCGCCGATTCCTGGTACGGCGCACTGCTTTCCGGCATGCTCAACATCACGCCGCAGCCGAGCATCGCCGAGGCCGTGGCCTGGATCGTCTACCTCGTGCCCACTCTCTTCCTCTTCCTGCTGCCACAGCGGGTGAAGACCACTCCCGCCTCCACCGCACCCGCGGCCTGAACAGGAGCATCATGCGTACCGCCATCAGCCTGTCCTTCGGCGCGCTCGCCCTCGCGGGCCTGACCGCGTGCGGTTCGGGCACCACCGCCACGGAGGCCGCCAAGGGGCCCGCCGCCGCGCCCGGCAAGATCACCGTGGCCGCGTCCGACACCGAGTGCAAGGTCGCGACCGCCGAGATCGCGGCGGGCACGAGCACGTTCACGATCACCAACGGCGGATCCAAGGTGACCGAGTTCTACGTGTACGCCCCCGGTGACCGGGTGATGGCCGAGGTCGAGAACATCGTGCCCGGCCTGACCAGGGAGCTGGTGGCCGAGCTGCCGGCCGGCGCGTACGAGGCGGTCTGCAAGCCCGGCATGGTGGGCAAGGGCATCCGCAACGCGCTGAAGGTGACCGGCGAGCACAAGGCGCTCACCTCCGACGCCCAGCTCGCCGACGCCGTCGCCAGCTACAAGCGCTACATCAAGTCGCAGAGCGACACGCTGCTGGTCAAGACGCAGGAGTTCGTGGACGCCGTCAAGGCCGGCGAGATCGACAAGGCCAAGGAGCTGTACCCGGTCTCGCGGACGTACTGGGAGCGCATCGAGCCGGTCGCGGAGATCTTCGGCGACCTCGACCCGGCCATCGACGCCCGCGAGGCCGACCTGGCCGACGGCGAGGAGTGGACCGGATTCCACCGGATCGAGAAGGATCTGTGGATCAAGAAGGACATCAGCAAGGACGGCCCGGTCGCCGACAAGCTGATCGCCGACGTCAAGACCATCGTCCAGAAGTCCAACGCCGCCGAGCTGACCCCGCTCAACCTGGCCAACGGCGCCAAGGAACTGCTCGACGAGGTGGCCTCCGGGAAGATCACCGGCGAGGAGGACATCTGGTCGCACACCGACCTGTGGGACTTCGACGCCAACCTCCAGGGCTCCAAGGCCGCCGTGCAGTCGCTGCGCCCGGTGCTGGAGCAGCGCTCCCCCGACCTGGTCAAGACGCTGGACGAGAAGTTCGCCGCCGCGGAGGCCGCGCTGGGCGCGCACCAGAAGGGCGACGGCTGGAAGCTGCACGACGAGCTGTCCAAGGCCGAGCTGAAGGCGCTGTCCGACGCGATCAACGCGCTGGCCGAGCCGATCAGTAAGATCGCACCGGTCATCGCCAAGTAACGGGAGGTGGGGGCGATGTCGCAGGCCGGCGGGCGGATGAGCCGCCGCAAGCTGTTCGGGCTCGGGGCCGCGGGAGCGGCCGTGCTCGGGGCGGGGGCGGTGACGACCAGGTCGCTGCTGGAGGAGCCGCCGGTCGCGCACGCCGCCTCGACGTCCGATCCGTACCCGTTCTACGGGCAGCACCAGGCGGGCGTCGTCACGCCCGCCCAGGACCGGCTGCACTTCGTCGCCTTCGACGTCATCACCGACAAGAAGGCCGAGCTGGTCGACCTGCTCCAGGAGTGGACGGCCGCGGCGGCCCGGCTGACGCAGGGCAAGGAGGCCGGGGCGTTCGGCGCGGTGGGCGGTGCGGCCGAGGCCCCGCCCGACGACACCGGAGAGGCGCTGGGGCTGCCCGCCTCGGGGCTGACGCTGACGATCGGGTTCGGCCCGTCGCTGTTCGACGACCGGTTCGGGCTGGCGGACAAACGGCCGGCCGCGCTGGCCGACCTGCCGAAGTTCCCCGGCGAACAGCTCATCCCGGAGATCTCGGGCGGGGACATCTGCGTCCAGGCGTGCGCGCACGACCCCCAGGTGGCCGTGCACGCCATCCGCAACCTGGCCAGGATCGGCTTCGGCAAGGTCTCGGTGCGCTGGTCGCAGCTCGGTTTCGGCCGTACGTCGTCCACGTCGCGGGCCCAGGCCACGCCGCGCAACCTCCTGGGCTTCAAGGACGGCACCAACAACATGAAGCTGGAGGACGCCGACCTGCTGCGCGACCACCTGTGGGCCGGCGGCTCGGACGGCACCGCCTGGATGGCGGGCGGCACGTACATGGTCACCAGGAAGATCCGCATGACGATCGAGACCTGGGACCGCGCCTCGCTCGCCGAGCAGGAGCAGATCTTCGGCCGGGACAAGGGCGAGGGCGCGCCGCTGGGCAAGAAGGCCGAGTTCGACGCCGTGGACTTCGCCGCCAAGGGCCCCGACGGGCAGCCGCTGATCAAGGACGACTCGCACGTCAAGCTGGCGCACCCGAGCAACAACGGCAACGCCCACCTGCTGCGCCGCGGCTACAACTTCGTCGACGGCTCCGACGGCCTCGGCCGCCTGGACGCCGGGCTGTTCTTCATCGCCTACCAGCGCGACCCGCGCAAGCAGTTCGTGCCCGTGCAGATGAACCTGGCCCGGCACGACGCGCTCAACGAGTACATCAAGCACGTCTCCAGCGGCCTGTTCGCCTGCCCGCCCGGCGTCCAGGACGCGGGCGACTACTGGGGCCGCACCCTGTTCGCCTGACCCCCTCGCGGCGCCGCGCCCGCTCCCGCCGTCAGCGGTGGCGGGCGCGGGAGGCCTGGGCGTGGGCGCGGTTGGCGCAGCGGGTCGAGCAGAACTGCCGCTTGCCCGGCCGGCTCCGGTCGACGAAGGCGTCGGTGCACGGCGTGGCCGCGCACTGGCGCAGCCGTTCCCAGTCGCCTGCCGCGGCGATCTCCAGCAGCTCGGTGACGGCCCGTACGGCGAGCCTGCCCGCCGCCGTCGCCCCGTCCGGCGCGACCAGCCGCAGCCGGGGCACACCGCCCGCGTGCTCCACCGCCGCCCGCGCCGGCAGCCCGGCCACCCACTCCGCCAGTGCCCCGGCCCGGCCGGCGGGCTCGGCGGCCAGCACCGCGCGCAGCCGTTCGCGCACCTCCCTGACCTCCCGCAGGTCCTCCTCCCCGAGCCCGTGGTCGTCTTCAGCCAGCTCGCGGCAGAAGCGGCGCAGCTCCGCCACGTCGGGCAGCCGTTCGGGATCGTCCAGGTACTCGTCCCACGTGTTGGCCAGGTCGACGGCCACGAGACCCGTCTCGGTGAACTGGCGCATCCCTCACCCTCCTGCTACTGTCACGACTATGAGCACTATAACCCCTGACAGAAAACTGACCGTCCTCGACGCGCCGTCCAACCTCGGCCTGCGTCCACTCGCCGAGGATGTCATCCCCGGCTGCTACAAGGCTCCCTGGGCGTTGCGGGACAACGGGCTGGTCGCGCGGATCGGCGCGGCCGACGCGGGCGCGCTGGTCCCGCCCCGCTACGTGGCCACCTGGAAGCCCGGCGACGGCGTGCGCAACGGCGCGGCCATCGCCGCCTACACCCGGCGGCTGGCCGACCGCGTGGCCGGGATCAGGGAGGGCGACGGCTTCCCCGTCCTGCTCGGCGGCGACTGCTCGATCCTGCTCGGCTCCGTGCTCGCCCTGCGCCGGACGGGCCGCTACGGGGTGGCCTACCTCGACGCCCACACCGACTTCCGGCACCTCGGCAACTCGCCGCACGTCGGCGCGGCGGCCGGCGAGGACCTGGCCCTGGTGACCGGCCGCGGCGACGACTACCTGACCGACATCGACGGCCTGCGCCCGTACGTCCGGGACGAGGACGTCATCGTGCTCGGCGTCCGGGACGACGAGGACGTCAAGGACCTCGCCGACGACGGCATCGCCTACGTCGCCGGGAACGACATCCCCCTGGAGGCCGCCGAGCGCGTGCTCGTGCGCGACGACCTGGACGGGTTCTGGATCCACGTGGACGCCGACGTGCTCGACCCGTCCGTGGTGTCGGCCGTCGACTCGCCCTCCCCCGGCGGCCTGACCGGCGACCAGCTCGCCGGTCTGCTCCGCGGGCTGCTCGCGCTGCCCGGGGCGGCCGGGATCCAGTTCACCATCTTCGACCCCGACCTCGACGAGGACGGCAGCCAGGCGGCCACCCTGACCGACATCCTCGTCTCAGCCCTGAGCTGACCCGTGGCCGTCCGGGGCGGAGCCGTCCGACCGCAGGATGCGGAAGACGGGATGACCAGCCGCGATCCGGCGGAAACGGTCCAGCGGCGCCTTCGGGCCGAGGCCGAGATGGGGCCGCGCGCCGGGTGCGACGGCGGCGTAGCGGCGCAGGATCTCGGCGCGGCGCTCGACCGGGACCTCCACCAGCCTGATCGGCGCCGCCCGCCCGCGACGTCGCAACACGGCCCGGCCACCGGCGGCCCGGACGTTGCGCACCCAGTTCGCCTCCGGGCCGAGCATGGACACGAGGTACTCGCCGCCCTCAAGCCCGGCGACCGCGACGGGCACCGACGTGAGGGCCCCGCTGCGGCGTCCCACCACCTGGAGCACGGCGCCCTGGGGCAGCGGCAGCCACCGGGACGCGTACGTCAGCGCGTCGAGCCGGTTCATCGCGCGCATGAGCGCGTTGGGCCGCCCGCCCCGGTACATCAGGCGCTTGAGCGCCGCCGGCCAGTGGGCGACCCGGGTCACCGCACCCTCCTCCACAGCAGCACGACCGCCACCAGCCCCGGGACCAGCGGAAGCACCTGCAACCAGCCGAGCAGCGGCACCAGGCCGACCTCGCCGTTGGTGTCCCGGACGGTCAGGCCCGCGAGCGCGAAGCACGACGCCACCACGAACAGCCCGGCCCCCAGCCAGCGGGCCCACCCCCGCCCGCGCCCGCCGCCCGGACGGTGACGAGCCAGCCGGCCAGCCCGAGCGCCCCCACGACCGAGAGGATCACCGTGTACGTGGTGACCCCCTCGTCGATCCTGCCCGGCCCCAGCTCCGGATAGCCGGCCCTGAGGTACTCGGCCAGCCCGGACCGGTAGGCGAAGGCGAAGAGGGTGACGAGCACCGTGAGCGCGGCGCCGCCCCACAGCAGGGCGAGGGCTCCGCGCGGCTTCCCTGTCATGACATGGATCCTTTCCGGTCAACATTCTTACAAAGTATGTTTCTACTATACTTACCACGTAAGAATCGAGAAAGGGCACCATGTCCCCGAAGCGCACCCGCGGCCAGAACGCCGGACTGACCCGGCAGGCCATCCTGCGGGCGGCTCTCGCGCTCGCCGACCGCGAAGGGCTGAAGGCGCTGTCCATGCGCCGCATCGGCCAGGAGCTCGGGGTCGAGGCCATGTCCCTCTACCAGCACGTCGACAGCAAGGACGCGCTGCTCGACGGCCTGGTCGAGCAGGTCGTCACGCAGGCCGCGCCGCTGCTGACCGAGGCCGCCTCATGGCAGGAGGGCCTGCGCGAGTACGCCCACGCGCTGCTGCGCGCCCTGCTCGCGCATCCGAACGTCCTCCCCCTGGTGGTCAGCCGTCCCGCGATCACGCCCGGGAACCTGCGCCTGATGGAGGAGGGGCTCCGCGTGCTGCGCGCGGCGGGGCTGCCGCCGGACCGCGCGCTGGACATGCTCTACGCCGTGACCGGGTTCGTCGTCGGCCACGTCGCCGTCCTGGCCGCCGGGGGTGCCGCCGGGGGTGCCGCCGAGCGGGCCGCGGCCGGCACCGCGATGCGCGACATCCCCGAGCCGGACCTGCTGGAGACCCCGCTGCTGGCCGAGGCCACCCGGGCGCGGCGCGCCCAGGTGGCCTCGGGGACCGACCGCCGCTTCGTCTTCGCGCTCGAAGCCATGCTGCGCGGCTTCGCCGGCGAACCCTAGCGGAAGCGGCGAACCCCGCCGAGGCGGCGAACCCTGGCGGAAGCGGCGAGCGCTAGCGGAAGACGTACCCGCTCGTGCTGGTCCGGCCGGCGGCGTTCGTGGCGGTGACCGAGGTCCAGGGGCCGGGCGGGACGTAGGGCGCCCACGCCGACTCGGGGCGGCCCGGCCCGTGCCACCGCTGGGCCACGCCGACCGCACGGCCGCCGGGCGAGGTGAAGTGCAGGGTGCCGCCGCGCAGGTTGTAGCCCTCGACGGTGATCCCGGGCCGTCCGTCCCGTTCCTCGCGGTAGGCGTTCACGATGATCGGCTGCCGCCCGCCGTTCGCGATGTCGTCGGCCAGCGAAGGGGTGGACGGGCTCGCCTGGCAGGTGAAGAAGGGCTCCCAGCCGTAGGAGATGATCTTCGCGGCGTGCCCGCCGGTCGCCATGATCTGCTGGTCGAGCCGGGCCTTGCTGGTACGCCCCCGCAACGGCAGCGGCTCGACCCGCCCGCACTCGCCGTCCGCGGGGGCGGGCTCGAAGCCCTCGACGTTGACCCACAGCTCGACCCCGGCGGGCACGCTCCTGGCCGCCGCCTCGATGTAGTCCCTGGTGGGCCCGTAGTAGCCGTCGGCGTTGCGCACCCGCCCGACCACCGGGACGAGCCGGGAGGCGACCATGGACCCGCCCTCCTCGATCCCGTGCACGGGGACCTTGCCGGTGCCCCGCCCGTCCTGCACGGCGACGGCCATGGGCGCGCCGGCCCGGGTGGCGGCGATGTCGGCCAGCCCGCCGGGCACCTGGCCGGGCGGGAAACCGCGGCCCCTGCGGGCGTCGATGTAGGGGCTGACCAGGATCTTCCGGCCGGGCAGCGCGGCGGCGACCGCCGCGTGCTGGGCCGCGTACAGGGCGAGGACGGGGTCGCGCGGACCCCGTTCGCGCATGGCCAGCTCGAACGACTGGTAGACGCCGCCGAAGGCGACCGACCCGCCGAACCGCTCCCGGTAGCCGGCCAGCACCCGCGTGGTGAAGGCGTTCAGCGCGGCGAGGTGCGCGAGGTCGGGCTCCCACGGCTTGCCCCGCCGCTGCGGCGCGGCGGGCAGCCCGGGGAACACCCTCATCCCGTACGCCGCCGCCTCCTCGACCAGGTTGCCCAGCCCGTCGCCGTCGGTGGAGACCAGCACCAGGTCCTGGACGCGCGCGGCGCACGACGCGGCCAGCGACACGCGGTAGAAGATCCGCCCGCCGCTCTCGATCCGCCGGTCGAGGCCCGGACAGCGCAGCACGGAGCGCCCGAACTCCTCGCTGGTCACGTACGTGTAGACGTGCCGGATCCGCTTGCCGGGCACCCGCGCGCAGGGCCGTCCGTCCACCCGGCAGGCGGCGAACTCCGCCTCCATCGGCCCGGCGTCGAACCGCGGCCCGAACGTGACGAGCGTGTCGCCGCCGAGCGAGTGGATCGCCTCCACCGTCCGCCGCGTGACGCACACGTCGGCCCGCGGCATGACCCAGTATCCGGTGATCGCGTACGGCGAGATCACCCGCGTGTCCCTGGGCGGGCACCCGTCGTCGCCGGCGCCGGGTCCGGCCGGGACCACGACGAGGACGGCGAGGACCACCATCACGACCAGCCACCGTAACCGGCGCACCCATGCTCCCCTCGACGTAGCGGCCAGAGTAGGCATCTACCCGATCCGCGGCCGGTAGTGCCCCGGGGCCGGTCGGCCGCGAGGCGGCACGGACAATGGAGTCATGGTGAGCATCGACCTCAGCGGGAAGACGGCGCTGGTCACGGGCTCGACCCAGGGCATCGGGTCGGCCATCGCGACCGGTCTGGCACGGGCGGGCGCACGCGTCGGCGTCAACGGCCGCAGCGAACGCTCGGTGGCATCGGCCATCGAGCGCTTGGACCACCGCGGCCTGGTCGCCGCGCCCGGCGACGTCTCCACCGACGAAGGGCTCCAGCGGGTCCTCGGCTCGCTGCCGCAGGTGGACATCCTGGTCAACAACCTGGGCATCTTCGAGGCCAGGCCGGCGCTGGAGATCGACGACGCGGAGTGGCGGCGCTTCTTCGAGGTCAACGTCCTGTCGGCGGTGCGCCTCACGCGCGCCTACCTGCCCGGCATGATCGAGCGCGGCTGGGGCCGGATCCAGTACATCGCCAGCGACTCGGCCATCGTCACGCCCACCGAGATGATCCACTACGGCATGAGCAAGACGGCGCTGCTGGCCGTCTCGCGCGGGTTCGCCAAGGAGGCCGCCGGCAGCGGGGTGACGGTCAACTCGGTGATCGCCGGGCCCACGCACACCGGCGGCGTGGAGGAGTTCGTCTACCAGCTCGTGGACCGGGAGCTGCCGTGGGAGGAGGCGCAGCGGGCGTTCATGCGCGAGCACCGTCCGCAGTCGCTGCTCCAGCGGCTGATCGAGCCCGAGGAGATCGCCAACATGGTCGTCTACCTCAGCTCGCCGCTCGCCTCGGCGACCACCGGCGGCGCCCTGCGCGTGGACGGCGGCTACGTGGACGCCATCCTGCCCTGACCCCCGCCCGCGCTCAGTACGACTGGAGCTCGATCAGGTTGCCCTCCGGGTCGCGCAGGTGGGCGGTGCGCAGGCCGGGCCCCCAGGCGGGCCGGTCCTGGGGCGGCGCGGCGACGGTGGCGCCCAGCCCGGCGAGCCGGTCGGCCTCGCCGTCGACGTCGTCGACCCGCATCACCAGCATCACCGTGTCCTGGGCGCCCGCCGCCGGCAGCCCGGACGTGCCGACGACCTCGGCGACGTGGTCGCGGCCGAAGAGCACGAGTCCGGCCTGGCCGTCGATGTCCCAGTTGGCGTAGGCGGCCTCCGTCAGCACCTTCACCGGCTCCAGCCCGAGGGCGGCCCGGTAGAAGGCGACGCTCGCCGGGAAGTCGCGCACCAGCAGCCGAGGGTAGAGGGCGTCCATCCTGATCCTCCGAATTAGTGGGTCATCACCAACTATTGGGAACAACCTACACTTCTCGATGAGATGGAACTGCCACCCACCCTGCTCGGGACGACCACCTTCGTGCTGCACAAGGTCGGCGTCGCCAACCGGCGTGCCCTGGCCGCGCGGCTCACCGCCGACACGGGGCTGAGCCTGTGGGAGTTCGCGGCGCTGGCCACGCTCGACGACTTCGGCCCGGCCGCCCAGCGGGAGGTCGGCGACCGGCTGGGCCTCGACCCGAGCGACATGGTCCGCCTGATGGACGGCCTCATCGCCGAGGGACTGGCCGCCCGGGAGCGCGACCCCGCCGACCGCCGCCGCTACCGGATCTCGCTGACCGCCGCCGGCCGGGACGCCCTGGAACGGGCCCGCGCGGTGGTAGCGGACGTCGAACGCCAGACGCTCGCCCCGCTGACGGACGCCGAGCGCCGCGACCTCCACAGTCTGGTCACGAAACTATTCTCTCCTTGACAAATCCCATAACTCCCGTCAACTGACGAACAACTGTCACAACAACTGCCCTCTTTGCACAAAGAATCAGATCATGTTAGATGGAGGGCAAGCTCCGGGAGAGAGGACCGGGCATTGTGACGCTGATCCTCGATGGCGTCCGCGTACGGCAGCGCGGGGAGACCTGGCTCGACGACATCCACCTGGAACTACCGCACGGACTGACCACCCTCGTCGGCCCGATGAACTCGGGAAAGACCACGCTCATGCGGGTCGCCGCCGGGTTGCAGCCGCCCGATTCGGGACGGGTGCTGGTCAACGGAAATGACGTCACCTCGATTTCCGTGCGAAAGCGCTCGATCGCCTTCGTCTATCAGCAATTCATCAATTACCCGTCCCTCACCGTTTACGAGAACATCGCCTCGCCGTTGCGGCTGGACCGGTCGTACCGGAAGGACGGCATCGACCGGCGGGTGCGGGAGGTGGCCGCGGTCATGGGCCTCGGCGACCTGCTGGGCCGCAGGCCCGCGGAGCTGTCGGGCGGCCAGCAGCAGCGCACGGCGATCGCCCGCGCGCTGGCCAGACCCGTGGACGTGCTGCTGCTCGACGAGCCGCTGGCCAACCTCGACTTCAAACTCAGGGAGCAGTTGCGCGAGGACCTCAAGCGCATGTTCACCGGCTCGCCGGGCGTCGTGCTCTACTCCACCGCCGACCCGAACGAGGCCCTGACCTTCGCCGCGCCCGCCGTGGTGCTCGGCGAGGGCCGGGTGCGGCACGTCGGCGACCCGGCCACCATGTACGCCGAGCCGCCCACGCTCGCCGTCGCGGCCACGCTCAGCGACCCGCCGCTGAACCTGCTGCCCGGCACGGTCAGGGACGGCCGGATCGAGGTCATGGGCACCTCCTTCCCCGCACCGCACGCCACCACCTCCGGCGAGCGGGTCGTGCTGGGCATCCGCCCCCACCAGGTGACGATCACCAGGACCGGCCCCGGCGTGCTGGAACTGCCCGCCGAGATCAGGCTGGCCGAGGTGACCGGCGGCGCGACGTTCCTGCACCTGCTGCTGGCGGGTACCCGGCACCTGGTGGCCCACCTGCCGGGCACCCGCCAGTTCACGCCGGGCCAGGCGGCCACCGCGTACGTGGACCCGCGGCACATCTTCGTGTTCGACGAGGCCGGCGGCCGATTACCGGTCGCCCCGGCGGCGGGGGCGGGACGGCATGGCTGACATCCGCCTGGAAGGCGTGGGCCACAGCTACGACGGCGGCCGCACCTGGGCGCTCAGGCCGACGACCTGGACCTGGCGCAGTGCCAGGGCCTACGCCCTGCTCGGCCCGAGCGGCTGCGGCAAGACGACGCTGCTGAACATCGTCTCGGGGCTGCTCAGGCCCACGGTGGGCCGGATCTGGTTCGACGACCGCGAGGTCACCGGGGTCCCCACGGCCGGCCGCAACATCGCGCAGGTCTTCCAGTTCCCCGTCCTGTACGAGGAGATGTCCGTCTACGACAACCTGGCCTTCCCGCTGCGCAACAGGAAGGTTCCGGCCGAGGAGGTCCGCCGGCGCGTGCTGCGGGTCTCGGCCATGCTGGGCCTGGACGACGTGCTGCGCCGCCGGGCGCGCCGGCTCGACCCGGGCCGCAAGCAGATCGTCAGCCTGGGCCGCGGCCTGGTGCGCGAGCAGGTGGCCGCCGTGCTGCTCGACGAGCCGCTGACCGTGGTGGACCCGGCGCTGAAGTGGACGCTGCGCAGCAAGCTCAAGGAGATCCACCGCGACACCGGCCACACCCTGGTCTACGTCACCCACGACCAGACCGAGGCGCTGACCTTCGCCGACGAGGTGGTCGTGCTCAACGACGGCGAGATCGTGCAGGCCGGGGAGCCGGCCGAGCTGTTCCTGTCGCCCGCGCACGAGTTCGTCGGGCACTTCATCGGCTCGCCCGGCATGAACGTGCTGCCCGCCGAGATCGACGGCGACGTGGTCCGGATCGGACGCTCGGAGGTCGGTGCGGTGGGTGGGACAGTGGGCGTCGGGCTGCCGCCGGGGCCGGTGCGGATCGGCGTGCGGCCCGAGTTCGTCCAGGTCGGCGGGCCGCCCGTCGGGCCCGGCGTGGCGGCCAGGGTGACCGGGATCGACCGCATGGGCTCGCACGACCTGGTACGCGCCGAGGTCGGCGGCCATCCGGTGATCGCCAGGACCGAGGCGGGCTCGTCCTGGACGCCGGGCACGGTCGAGTTCCTGCATTTCCCCGCGGACCGGACGTTCCTGTTCCGCGACGAGGTCAGGTGCGGCTCGCTCGCACCCCTGGACGGAAGGGGGCAGGCGTGAGCGACCGGACCGCCGTCGCGGGCAGCCAGGCGGGTGGCGAGGTCGAACCGGCCGTCGCCGCGCCCGCCGCCGACGCTGCCGGGGCCGCCGGGCCGCGCGCCGATCCCCGTCCGCGGGACAACCGGGCCTGGCTGCTGGTGCTGCCGGTCGTGGTGTCGGTGGCCTTCACCGCGGTGATCCCGCTGATGACCGTCGTGAACTTCTCCGTCCAGGACGTCTTCAGCCCGGTGGACCGGGTGTTCGTCGGCCTGGACTGGTTCCGGCAGATCGCCCGCGACCCCGAGGTGCGCGCGGCGCTCGTGCGCACGCTGCTGTTCTCGGCGCAGGTGCTGCTGGTGGAGGTCCCGCTCGGGGTGGCCATCGCGGTCTGCATGCCGCGCCGTGGGGTCTGGGTGTCGGCGGCGCTGGTGCTGGTGGCGCTGCCGCTGCTCATCCCGTGGAACGTCGTGGGCACGATCTGGCAGATCTTCGCCCGCGGCGACATCGGGCTCGGCGGCTGGGTGGTCAACAACGTGCTGCGCGTCAACTTCAACTACACCCTCGACTCGGCCGACGCCTGGATCACCGTCCTGGTCATGGACGTGTGGCACTGGACGCCGCTGGTGGCGCTGCTGGCCTACGCGGGGCTGCGGTCGATCCCCGAGCCGTACTTCCAGGCGGCGCAGATCGACGGCGCGTCGGCGTGGGCGACGTTCCGGCACATCCAGCTCCCGAGGCTGCGCGGGGTGCTGACGATCGCGATCCTGCTGCGGTTCATGGACAGCTTCATGATCTACACCGAGCCGTTCGTGGTGACCGGGGGCGGGCCGGGGAACGCGACCTCGTTCCTGAGCATCCTGCTGTCGAAGATCGCCGTCGGTCAGTTCGACCTGGGCCCGGCGGGCGCGTTCTCGCTGCTGTACTTCCTGCTCGTGCAGATCGCCTGTTACGTCTTCTTCACCGTGCTGACCAGGGCGGGGAGGTGAGTTCCACGCGCCACCGGCTGCCGTGGGCGCGCACGGTCTTCTGGCTGTACGCCGCCACGCTGATGTTGCCGCTGCTGTGGATGTTCGGCATGTCCATCCGCCCGAACGAGGACATCCTGGGCAGCTTCTCGCTGATCCCGCAGCGGGTGACCTTCGACAACTACGTCACGTTCTTCACCGACCCGTCGTGGTATTCGAGCTACCTCAACTCCATCGTCTACACCTCGATGAACGCGGTCATGTCGCTCGTCGTGGCGCTGCCGGCGGCGTACGCGTTCTCGCGGTTCCGCTTCGCCGGGGACAAGCACCTGTTCTTCTGGCTGCTGACGAACCGGATGGCGCCGCCGGCGGTGTTCCTGCTGCCGTTCTTCCAGATCTACCAGGCGGTCGGGCTGTTCGACACGCACCTGGGCGTGGCGATCGCGCACATGCTGTTCAACGTGCCGCTGGCGGTCTGGATCCTGGAAGGCTTCATGTCGGGGATCCCCCGGGAGATCGACGAGACCGCGGCCGTCGACGGGTACTCGCTGCCGCGCTTCTTCGTCCGGATCTTCCTGCCGATGATCCGGTCCGCGCTCGGCGTCACCGCGTTCTTCTGCTTCATGTTCAGCTGGGTGGAGCTGCTGATCGCCAGGACGATCACGTCGGTGGACGCCAAGCCCATCGCGGCCACCATGACGCGGACGGTGAGCGCGGCGGGCGTGGACTGGGGGCTGCTGGCCGCGGCCGGCGTGCTGACCATCGTCCCGGGGGCCGTCGTCATCTGGTTCGTGCGCAACTACATAGCCAAGGGGTTCGCCCTGGGGAGGGTCTGACCGTGCAGTGGATGGTGTGGACCGCCCCCACGGCCCTGGTGTTCGCCGGGCTGGGGCTGCTCCTGTGCGTGATGGCCGTCTGGGCGCGGGTCTCGCCGCCCGTGGCCAGGCGGGGGTTCCTGCGGATCGAGACCGACCGGGGCGACCGGCTGTACATCGGCCTGATCAGCGCGGCCGTCGTGCTGGCCCTGTGGATTGCAGTCACCGACCTGTCCATGTGGGCGGCGCTCGGCGTCGCGCTGCTGGTCGTGGTCGTGATCGGGATATGGGGCTGAGAGGAAGAGGAGCCAGGCGATGAGGCATGCGGTGGGTGTCGCGGCGGCGGTCGTGGCGGCGCTGGCCCTGGTGGCGGCCGGTTGCACGGGCGGCGGCGAGGAGCAGCCGAAGAGCGACTTCAAGGAGGCCGACGGCAGGGCCGCGGCGCAGCGGTGGGTGTCGGAGGAGTTCACGCCGAGCACCCTGTCCAAGGACCGGCAACTGGCGGAGATGGACTGGTTCATCAAGGCGGCGGCGCCGTACCGGGGCATGCAGATCAACGTGGTGTCCGAGACGATCACCACGCACGAGTACGAGTCGCAGAAGCTGGCCAGGGCGTTCACCGAGATCACCGGGATCAGGGTCAAGCACGACCTGATCCAGGAGGGCGACGTCATCGAGAAGCTCCAGACGCAGATCCAGGGCGACCAGAACATCTACGACGCCTACGTCAACGACTCCGACCTCATCGGCACCCACTCGCGCGGCACGTACGTGTTCCCGCTGTCGGACTACATGGCCGGGGAGGGCAGGAACGTCACCTCCCCCACCCTCGACCTGAACGACTTCATCGGCATCAGCTTCACCACCGGCCCCGACAAGAAGATCTACCAGCTCCCCGACCAGCAGTTCGCGAACCTCTACTGGTTCCGCTACGACTGGTTCACCGACCCGGCGATCAAGAAGCAGTTCAAGGACGCCTACGGCTACGACCTGGGCGTGCCGGTCAACTGGGCGGCCTACGAGGACATCGCCGACTTCTTCAGCAACAAGGTCAACGGCAACGGGACCGTCGAGGGCCGGAAGGTCTACGGCCACATGGACTACGGCCGCAAGGACCCCTCGCTGGGCTGGCGCTTCACCGACGCCTGGCTGTCCATGGCGGGCAACGGCGACCCCGGCATCCCCAACGGCCTGCCGGTGGACGACTGGGGCATCCGGGTGGAGAACTGCCGTCCGGTGGGCTCGTCGGTCACCCGCGGCGGCGACACCAACGGCCCTGCCTCGGTGTACGCGCTCACCAAGTACGTGGACTGGCTGAAGAAGTACGCGCCCCGCGAGGCCGCCGGCATGAACTTCAGCGAGGCGGGCCCGGTCCCGGCGCAGGGGAACATCGCCCAGCAGATCTTCTGGTACACCACGTTCACGGCCGACATGACCAAGAAGGGCCTGCCGGTCGTCAACGACGACGGCACCCCCAAGTGGCGCATCGCGCCCAGCCCGCACGGCGTCTACTGGAAGGACGGCAACAAGCTCGGCTACCAGGACGCGGGCTCGTGGACGCTGCTCAACAACACCCCGAAGGACCGCAGGGCCGCGGCCTGGCTCTACGCCCAGTTCGTCACGTCCAAGACGGTGTCGCTGAAGAAGTCGATCACCGGGCTGACCTTCATCCGCGACTCCGACATCAAGAGCGACTACTTCAAGGACAACGCCGCCAGGTACGGCGGCCTGATCGAGTTCTACAACTCCCCCGCCCGCAAGCAGTGGACCCCGACCGGCACGAACGTGCCCGACTACCCCAAGCTGGCCCAGCTCTGGTGGCAGAACGTGGCCACCGCCGTCACCGGCGAGACCACCCCGCAGCAGTCGATGGACAACCTGGCCAGGCAGCAGGACGAGATCCTGGCCCGGCTGGAACGCCTGTCGCGCGAACGCCAGGGCTACGGCGGCCAGTGCGCGCCCAAGCTGAACCCCGAGCGTCCGGCCCAGTACTGGTTCGACCAGCCGGGCGCGCCCGCGCCGAAGCTGGCCGACGAGCGCGGCGAGCCGGCCACGCTCGACTACGACAAGCTCATCGCCCGGTGGAAGGCGGGCGGCTGACCAGCTCCCGCGCCAGCCAGCCGAAGGCGCGCTCCTGCATGGGCACGTCGAAGCCGTGCGGGGCCGGCGCGAACACGGCCTCGTAGCGGCCGGGGGCGTCGCGGTAGCGCGCGCCGATGCGGGCGTGGGCACGGCGCATCCCGGCCTGCGGGAACAGCTCGTCGCGCAGGGCGTACTGGATCATGAGGGGGCGGGCGCGCGGGCGGCCACCAGGTCGGGCCAGTCGCCCAGCCGCGACAGGCCCTCCTCGCCCGCCACCACCCCGGCGAACGAGGTGCCGAGCAGGGCGCAGTGCTTGGCCACGACGTGCTCGTGCCGGGCCGCCGCGCGGTCGTACCGGTCGGCGAGGCCGCCCTCCCCTTCCGGGACGTCGAGCGCGAAGCGGCGGCTGCCCCAGGTGAGCACGTCGTGGGCGAGGACGGCGAACCCGCGGCGGGCCAGCTCGCCGGCGAACGCGCGGCCGCCGTAGACGTCCCGCCGCAGCCGCCGCACCTCGGGCGACGGCCCTTCCGGGCCGTCGGCGATCTTCTCCTTGCCCGCCCACTTCATGCCCGCGTGGCAGTGCAGCGCCACCACGCCGGGCAGCGGGCCGCCGTGGTCGCGCGGTCTCAGCAGGTACGCCCTGGTACGCGGCCCGAACCCGACCGTCCACGACAGCTCCTCGCCGTGCAGGCCGCCGTCGGTCCACGTGCGCTCGACCCGCACGTCCCCGGCGGTCAGGGCGGGCACCCCGATCGCCTGCCGGGCCGCCGCGCGCAGTTCCGGCCCCGGCAGGGACGGGAACAGCCGCCACTGCCCGCCGACGACCTCGGCCAGTTCACCGAACACAGCCGGGGTGGACCCGTCAGGCAAGGCGGGTGCCGGTGTCCGCCAGGTGCACGGGGGCGCCCGAGGCGGCCGACAGGTTGGCCGCGACGCCGGTCAGGACGCTGCGGATGCCGTCCAGGTGGCCCGCCTGCCGGGCCAGCGGGTCGCCGGTCGCGCCGCGGAACACGTCGTCCAGCAGCAGCCGGTCGCCGCCGCCGTGGCCGCCCGCGCCCGACTCGATCGGCACCTCGCGCGGCTCCGCCCAGTGGGGGCGCAGGGTGAGCCGCTCCCATGCCCCGGCGGCGTGCTCCTTGGACGCGGCGCTCGGGTCGATCGCCGCGTGCGGCGGCGTCCAGGCCCGCTCGACCACCTCCAGGTCCAGCCGTCCCGCCGTCCCGTTGAACGCCACCCGGTAGCCCTCGAAGGGCGCGTGGGCGTTCAGCGAGTACGTCAGCAGCGCCCCGCTGTCGTACCGGACGAGGACCGCCATGTTGTCGTCGATGGTCACGCCGTCGCCGAAGACGTCCTGGTCCCGGACGTAGCCGTCCTCGTGCTCGGCGTCCAGGTAGAGGCGCTTGAGCCGGGGATCGGCGGCGATGTCCAGGATGAACGGGTCGCTGCCGAGGCCGGGCGCGCCCCGGCCGCGTTCTGGACGGTCGGCCAGCCCCCGCGACCGCGCGTTGGCCGAGCCGTAGAACCGCAGCGAGGTCTGCGCGAAGACGGTCTCCGGCGCCGCCCCGAGCCACCAGTTGACCAGGTCGAAGTGGTGGGTGGACTTGTGCACGAGCAGGCCGCCGGAGCCGGCCCGGTCGCGGTGCCAGCGGCGGAAGTAGTCCGCGCCGTGGATGGTGTCGAGCGTCCACTCGAAGTGCGCGGACGTCACCTCGCCGATCGCGCCGTCCATGAGCAGGCGGCGCACGGCCGAGTTGCGCGGCGAGTACCGGTAGTTGAAGGTGACGATCAGCCTTCCGGTGCTCCGCCGGGCCGACTCGGCGATGGCCGCGCAGCTCTCGGCGTCCACGGTGAGCGGTTTCTCCACGATGACGTCGCGGCCCGCGTCCAGGGCCGCGCACACGTAGCGGGCGTGCGCGGCGTCCACGGTCGCGACCACGACCGCGTCGGCGAGTTCGAGCACCTTGCCGAACTCGGCGGGGGCGAAGCACGGCACCTCGTGGCCGATCCGCTCGGCGTAGTAGTCCATGCGGGTCCGGTTGGTGTCGCACAGGGCGACGACGGTGCCGGTGTCGCGCCACTCGCCGAGCAGCGCGTCGACGTACAGCTGCGCGCGGTGCCCGAGCCCGACGAACGCGTACCTCATGGTCGTCCTCTCAGCCGCCGAGGGCGGCGTTGGCCTCGGTCAGGAACTTCTGGGCGGCGGCGTCGGGGGCCATCCGGCCGAAGATGACCTCCTCGGTGTACCGCTTGAGCATGTCCTCCAGGGCGCTGGCGCCCTTCGGCGGCGCGGCGGGCGGGTCGGCCAGCTCGCCCTTGATGGAGTCGACGAACTGCAGCGTCTTCTGGTCCGCGGGCGGCAGCTTGTCCTTGACCGCGGACAGGACCTTCGAGCTGGCGGGCAGGCCGCGGTCGCTGAGGATGATCCCGCCGACCTCGGCGTCGTTGATCATGAAGTCGATGAACTTGGCGGCCTCGGCGGCGTGCCCGCTCTTGGCGGAGGCGGTGTAGAACATCGCCGGCTGGAGGAACATGCCGCCGCTGGTGGCGCCCTCCTCCTTGGGCAGGCGCAGCAGGCTCATCTCCTTGCCCGACGCCTTGGCGACCGCGCCGAGCTGGTTGCTCCACCACATGCCGGACGCACCGGTGTTGGTGGCCAGCAGCGACTGGTCCACGCTGGTCGCGCCGACCTCGGCGGTCTTGGCGGCGTCGGGGCTGCCCTTGGCCTTGATCGTGTCCAGCATGACCTGCCACCAGGCCACGATCGTCCGGGGCGTGACGCCGATCTTGTTGCCCTGGTAGAAGGGTTCGCCGCGCTGGGCGGCGAAGATCTGCAGGAAGGCGGGGTTCCAGTTGAGCTGGGTGCCGTAGACCGTGCCGCCGCCCTTGGCGGTGATCTTCGAGCTGAGGTCGACGTAGTCCTTCCACGTCCACTTGGTGTCGTCGGGCACCTTCTGCCCGGCCGACTCCACCAGGGCCGGGTTGAGCACCACCGAGAAGACGTTCGCGCCGGTGGGGACGGCGAACTGCTTGCCGTCGATGCCGCCGGTGCCGAGCAGCTTGGGGTCGATGTCGGCGGTCTGGACCTTGCCGGTCAGGTCGGCCAGCGTGCCGCGGTCGGCGTACTCGCGAAGGCCGCGGATCTCCAGGGTGATGACGTCCGGGGCGTCGCTGGCGGCGACCTTCGTGGACAGCGTCTCGTAGTAGCTGGCGAAGTCGGAGAACTCGCCCTCGACGTCGATGCCCGGGTTCTTGGCCTCGAACTTCTTGATGGCCTCCTCGGTCATCTTCTGCCGCGCGTCGCTGCCCCAGTAGGAGAAGCGCAGCTTGACCTTCCCGCCGGCGTCGTCGCCGCCGCTGCCGCAGGCCGCGGTGACCGCCAGCACGGCGGTGGCGAGCAGGGCCGCCGACCACGTCTTCTTGCCAGAGCTCACGGCTCTACCTCCTGTGGGATTCGTCTGTGTCGGGGGGTGGGGGAACTACTTCAGTCCCGTGGTGGCCACACCACGGATCAGGTACTTCTGGCCGGCCAGGAAGAAGCCGAAGATGGGCCCGAGCGCGACGATCGACATGGCGAACATCGGGCCCCACGACGAGTCGCTGCTGGCGTCGAGGAAGGTGCGCAGCGCCACCGGAGCGGTGAAGTTGTCCGGGTTGTTGAGGTAGAGGAGCTGGCTGAGGAAGTCGTTCCACGTCCAGATGAACGTGAAGATCGCCGTCGTGGCCAGCGCCGGGGTGCAGAGCGGGATGATCACCCGGACGAAGGTGCGCCAGTAGCCGGCGCCGTCGATCTCGGCGGCCTCGTCCAGCTCCCGGGGCAGGGAGCGGATGAACTGCACCATCAGGAACACGAAGAACGCGTCCGTGGCCAGCACCTTCGGCATGACCAGCGGCCAGATCGTGTTGATCAGCCCGAGCTTGGAGAACATGACGTACTGCGGCACGATCAGCACGTGGTGCGGCAGCATGATCGTGCCCAGCATGATGGTGAACCACAGCTTCTTGAGCGGGAAGTTCAGCCGGGCGAAGGCGTAGGCGGCCAGCGAGCAGGCCACCAGGTTCGCCACCACCGACAGCACGGTGATCACCGCGGAGTTCCACAGGTAGTAGCCGAAGGGGTGCTTCAGCGCGGCCCAGCCCTCGGTGTAGTTCTCCAGCGTGACCTCGCTGGGCCACAGGCCGGGCTGCCGGAAGATCAGCTCCTCGGGCTTGAGCGAGCTGGAGATCATCCACAGCAGCGGATAGAGCATGACCAGGCCGAACCCGATCAGCAGCACGTGCTTGACCACCCGGCCGCCCCTGAACGGGCGGAACAGGACGGGCAGCGGCCTACTTGGTGTCGCCATAGAAGACCCAATACTTGGACGCGAGGAAGTTCACCCCGGTGAGACCGGCGATGATGAGCAGCAGGACCCACGCCATGGCGGCCGCGTAGCCCATGTCGAAGCTCTTGAAGCCCTTGAGGTAGAGGTAGAGCGTGTTGAACATCGTGGAGTCGGCCGGCCCGCCCGAGCCGCCGCTCACGATGAACGACTGCGTGAACGACTGGAACGACTTGATGATCTCCAGCACCAGGTTGAAGAAGATGATCGGCGTCAGCAGCGGCAGCGTGATCGACCGGAACTGGCGGAACACGCCGGCGCCGTCGACCGCGGCGGCCTCGTAGTAGCTGGCGGGGATCTGCCGCAGCCCGGCCAGGAAGATGATCATCGGGGCGCCGAACGTCCAGACGTGCAGGATGATCAGCGTGCCGAGGGCGGTGTCGGGGTCGCTGACCCAGCCGGGCCCCTGGATCCCGAAGACCGCCAGCACGGCGTTGACCAGGCCCTCGGCGCCGAAGACCTTGCGCCACAGGATCGCGATCGCCACGCTGCCGCCCAGCAGCGAGGGCAGGTAGAAGATCGACCGGTAGAGCGACAGGCCGCGCAGCCCGCGGTCGAGCACCAGGGCCAGCGCGAGCGCGAAGGCCAGTTGCAGCGGCACGGAGACGACCACGTAGATCGTCGTCACCTTCAGCGAGTTCAGGTAACGGGGATCCTCGGTGAACATCTTGACGTAGTTGTCGAAGCCGACCCACTTGGCCTCCTCCAGGAGGTTGTAGTCGGTGAACGACAGGTAGAGCGAGGCGACGATGGGACCGATCGTGATGACGAGCAGACCGGCGAACCAGGGCGCCAGGAACAGGTAGGCGGCCCGCGCCTCGCGGCGGGAACGTCTGGACGCACGACGGTCTCCCCGCTCGGGCGGGGTCGCGGCGTCCGGGAGTCTCACCGCCACCGAGTCAGCCATGACGGAACTCATTCGTCATCACGGACCTTCCGGCGAGATGTGAATGGATAGCGCTTTCCTATAGCTGCCGGGAAAGTTCCGTCAACCCTTTGCAGACGTTACATCGCCGTTATCGATATATCGACACGGCGTTTTCCCTGGTGACAAGCGCTTACCGCCGAGAGGTAGGACGAATATTGCTGCGATTTAGTACAACCGTTTGCAGGTCATCTGGGCGGCGCCGTCGACTCCCGCACCACCAGCCGGGTCTCCAGCGAGGTCGTGGCGCTCACCTCCTGGATCAGCAGGTCGACCGCCAGCCGCCCGGCCGCCGCCGTGGGCATGGCGACCGTGGTGAGCTTGGGACGGTTGAGCCGCCCCGGGACGATGTCGTCGATGCCCACCACGCTGACGTCCGCCGGCACGCTCAGCCCGAGCTCGCCCAGTCCCTCGACCAGGCCGATCGCCATGAGGTCGTTGTAGGCGAGCACCCCGCTCACCCCGGCCTCGCGCACCGCGGACGCGGCGGCCAGGCCGCCCTGCTCGGTGGGCGCGTTCGGCCCGAGGACGACCAGCTCGACGCCCGCCACCCGCTCGGCGGCCGTCCGGATCTCGCCGCTCGTCCAGGAGCCCGCCGGGCCGGACAGCAGCGCCACGCGGCGGTGCCCGAGCCCGGCCAGGTGCTCGACCGCCAGCCGCGCGCCGTGCCCGACGTCCATCAGCACCGTGGCGGCGCCGCGCAGCCGCCGGTTGACCACCACGAGCGGCACCCGCTCGGCCAGCCGCTCCAGCACCTTGTTCGACGAGCGCGGGCTGCACAGCACCACGCCGTCCACCTGCTTGGAGAACGCCTGGATCAGCTCCTCCTCGGCGGCCGGCTCCTCGTCGGTGTCGGCCACGAACAGGTGGTAGTCGCGCTGCCGGGCCGCGGCGTGCGCGGCCTTGATCAGCGGCGGGAAGAAGGGGTTGGCGATGTCGGCCACGATCAGGCCCAGGTTGTGGGTACGCCCGGTCGTGAGCGCCCTGGCCGCCCTGTTGGGCCGGTACCCCAGCTCCTCGGCCACCGTCAGCACTCTGGTCCGGGTGGCGGCGTTCACCATGTGCGGCGCGGAGAACGTCCGCGACACGGTCGATACGTGCACTCCGGAAGCGCGGGCCACATCACGAATCGTCACTGTCACAGCCACTCACCCTAACGCAACCGCTTGCAGGCACCGTGGCAACGTTGAAAGCGCTTGCCGAGCGACCACCCTTCAATCGTTCGAGCATATTCCCAGCTAGAGGCCATGGTCGAAAATCAGCTCTTGACGCCTCGCCCTGCTTGGCCCATAGGTTTGATGCAACTGTTTGCAGTCCTGAAGGAGTCCCCCACGGTGAGCAGAGTGCTCGTCACCGGCAGCGCCGGACGCCTCGGCCGCAGCGTCGTCACCACGCTCGCCGCCGCCGGGCACGAGGTGATCGGCGTGGACCAGGCCCCCGGCACGCCGGTCGAGGCCGCCGCGACGTCACCGGCCGACCTCACCGACACCGGCCAGGCGTACGAGGTCGTCGCCCGGTTCCGGCCGGAGTCGGTGATCCATCTGGCGGCCATCGCGACGCCGTTCAGCCGGCCGGAGTCAGTGATCTTCCAGGTGAACACCCGGCTGGCGTTCAACGTCTGCGCGGCCTCGGTGGAGCTGGGCGTGTCCGGCGTGGTGGTGGCCAGCAGCCCCACGGTGATCGGGTACGGCGCGCCCGGCGGCTGGCGGCCGTCGTACCTGCCGATCGACGAGGAGCACCCGGCGCTGCCCTGGAACGCCTACAACCTGTCCAAACTGGTGGCCGAGCAGACCATGCGGACGTTCGCGCGGGCGGGCCGGACGAGGATGGCGGCCGTCCGGCCGTGCTTCGTCATCCCGCCCGAGGAGTGGGCGGGCGCGCCCACGCAGTCGGGGCACACCGTCAGGGAGCGGCTCGACCAGCCGGAGATCGGCGGCGTCTCGCTGTTCAACTACATCGACGCGCGCGACGCGGGCGAGCTGTTCGCCGTGCTGGTCGCGGCGTTGCCCGAGCTGCCGGGCGGCGAGGTCTTCTTCGCCGGCGCGGCCGACGCCCTGGCCAGGAAGCCGCTGGCCGACCTGCTCCCGCAGGCGGTGCCGGGCACCGAGGAGCTGGCGGCGGCCCTCACCGGCACCGCTCCCGCCTTCTCCACGGACAAGGCGCGCCGCCTGCTCGGCTGGGAGCCCAAGCGAAGCTGGCGAACCGAACTCAAGGAATCCGAATGAACCTCAGCGGTGTGCTGTTCTTCCCCGTCACCCCCTTCGACGCCGGCGGCGCGCTCGCCGAGCAGGTGCTGGCCGAGCACATCCGGCAGGGCATGGCGCACGGCCCCGGCGGCGTGTTCGTGGCCTGCGGCACCGGCGAGTTCTCCGCGCTGTCGGAGGCGGAGCACGCGCGGGCCGTCCGGGTGGCGGCCGAGGTGGTGGGCGGGCGGGTGCCGGTGTTCGCCGGGGCGGGCGGCCCGATCGGCGCGGCGCTGAACCAGGCGCGGGCGGCCCGCGCGGCGGGCGCCGACGGCCTGCTGCTCATGCCTCCCTACCTGACGCAGGGTCCGGCGAGCGGCTTCGCCGCGTACGTGGCCGCCGTCGCCGCCGAGCTGCCGGTGATCGTCTACCAGCGCGGCCCGGTCGTGCTCGCCCCGGACGCCGTGGTCGAGCTGGCCGGCGTCCCCGGCGTGATCGGGCTCAAGGACGGGCTCGGCGACATCGACCGCATGCAGCGGACCGTCCTCGCGGTCCGCGAGAAGCACCCGGACTTCCTGTTCTTCAACGGCCTGCCGACCGCCGAGCTGACCATGCCCGCCTACCGCGGCATCGGCGTCGACCTGTACTCCAGCGCGGTCTTCGCCTTCGCCCCCGAGATCGCCGTGGCGTACCTGAACGGCGACGAGCGGCTGCTGACCGAGTTCTACGCGCCGCTGGTCCGCCTGCGCGACAAGGTGCCCGGCTACCCGGTGGCCCTGGTCAAGGCCGGCGTACGGCTGCGCGGCCTCGACGTCGGCCCGGTGCGCCCGCCGCTGGTCGACGTGACCGAGGACCACCTGGCCGAGCTCGACGCGCTGATCAGGTCCGGGCTCGCCCTGGCGGCCTCGTGATCACCGGCCTGCGGACCGAGCTGCGCACGGTCCCCCTGCCCCGCCCGTGGGGCCCGGACGTGCCGGCCAACCACGTGATCGTCTGCCACGTGACGCTGGCGGACGGCCGCACCGGCACCGGGTTCTCCTGGACGCCGCAGATCGGCGCGCACGCCGTGCGGGCCCTGCTGGAGCACGACCTGCGCGAGGCGCTGATCGGCCTGCCCGCCCATCCCGAGCTGGTGTGGGACCGGTTGTGGCGGCACCTGCGCGAGGCCGGCCCCGGCGGGATCACCACGGTGGCGCTGGCCGGGATCGACCTGGCGCTGTGGGACCTGCGCTGCGGCGACTCCGGCCTGGCCGACGTGCTGGGCCGGCGCCGGGAGCAGGTCCCGGTCTACGGCAGCGGCGTCAACCTGCACTACTCCCTGGAGGAGCTGACCGGGCAGGCGCGGCGCTGGGTGGCCGCCGGGTACCGCGGCGTCAAGATCAAGGTCGGCCGTCCCGACCTGGCCGACGACGTGGCCCGGGTGGCGGCCGTACGCGAGGTGATCGGGCCCGACCGGCTGCTGATGATCGACGCGAACCAGCGGTGGGACCTCCACCGGGCCAGGCGCGCCCTGTCCGCGCTGCGCGAGTTCGACCTCCACTGGATCGAGGAGCCGCTGCCCGCCGACGACGTGGCCGCGCACGTCGAGCTGCGCCGCTCGACCGACGTGCCGGTCGCGGTGGGCGAGAACGTCTACACCGTCTACGGCTTCCGCGACCTGCTCGCCGCGGGGGCCTGCGACGTCGTCCAGCCGAACGTGGTGCGCGTCGGCGGCGTCACGCCGTTCCTGCGGATCGCCGAGCTGGCCAGGGCGTTCGACGTGCCGGTCCATCCGCACCTGCTGGGCGAGGTGTCCGGGCAGCTCGCCCTGGCGCTGCCGCTGCCGCCGCTGGCCGAGGACGTCGAGGACGCCTCGTTCGCCCGCCTGGGGCTGCTGGCCGAGCCGTACCCGGTGCAGGTCGAGGACGGCGTGCTGCGCGTGGGCGGCCACGCGGGACTGGGGTTGCGATGGACGTGAGGACGGACCCCGTGAAGGTCGTCCTGGCCGGGGCGACCGGGCACGGGCGGCACCACCTGGACAACCTGCGCAGGCTCGCGGCCACCGGCCTGGTCGAGCCGGCCGGGATCTGCGACGTGCGGCCGGTGGAACTTGACGGCGGCCCCCTGCCGCAGTCGGCGGACCTGGGCGAGCTCATCGCCGCCACCGGCGCGGAGATCACGATCGTCTGCACGCCGATCCACACGCACGCCGACCTCGCGGTCACGGCGTTGCGCGCCGGGTCGCACGTGCTGCTGGAGAAGCCTCCCGCGGCCGGCCCCGAGGCGCACGCACGGATCGCCGCGGCGGTGGCCGAGACCGGGCTGGCCTGCCAGGTCGGCTTCCAGAGCCTCGGCTCGCGGGCGGTCCCGGCGCTGCGCGACCTGATGGCGAGCGGCGCGCTCGGCCGCATCCGCGGCATCGGCGGCGCGGGCGCGTGGGAGCGGCCCTCGTCGTACTTCACCCGCTCGTCCTGGGCCGGACGGCGCAGGCTGCACGGCGCGGACGTGGTGGACGGCGCGCTCACCAACCCCTTCGCGCACGCCGTCGCGACCGCGCTCGCCCTGGTGGACGGCCCGGTCGAGGCGGTCGAGACCGAGCTGTACCACGCCCATCCGATCGAGGCCGACGACACCTCCTGCCTGCGCGTCCGGATCGCGGGCGGGCCGGTGATCACGATCGCGGTGTCGTTGTGCGCGACCGGCCGCAGCGAGCCGTACCTGGTGGTGCACGGGGAGGCGGGGCGGGCGACGCTCACGTACACGCTGGACGAGCTGCGCGTCGAGCGGGCCGACGGCTCGGTGCGGACCACCGTGCACGAGCGCGACGGGCTGCTGGAGAACCTGGTCGCGCACATCCGCACGGGGGCCGAGCTGCTCGTCCCGCTCTCCCGCACCGAGACGTTCACCCAGGTCCTGGACGCGGTGCGGCTGGCCCCCGAGCCGCTGCCCATCGCCGAACGGCACCAGGTCGTGGAGCGCGACGGCGGCGGCACGGTCACCCGCCGGTTCCTGCCCGGCATCGCCGAGCTGACCGCGCGCAGCGCCGCCGAACTGGCGCTCTACTCCGAGCTCGGCGCGCCGTGGACGAAGGTGGAGCTGCGGGTGGCGGACACGCCGGTCGCGGCCTACGAGTGGCGGCCCGACCTGCCCGTCACCGACTCGCCGCGGCCGTACCTGCATCCGGTACGCACGCTGGGCGGCGTCACCGTCACCGAGGTGCGTCCCGACGACCACGTGCACCACCTCGGCGCCGGCGTGGCGATCGCCGACCTGGGCGGCGCGAACTTCTGGGGCGGCCGCACCTACGTCAGGGGCCGGGGACCGGGCTGGCTGGACGACCACGGCAGGCAACGGCACGTCGCGTTCACCCGGCTGGCCGACGACGGCTTCACCGAGGAGCTGGAGTGGATCGGCCCCGGCGACCGGCTGATCGCCCGCGAGCGGCGCACGGTCACCGCCCGGCCGGTCGGCGGCGCGTGGGCCCTCGACCTCGCGTTCACGCTGACCAACCTGACCGGCTCGCCGCTGGAGGTCAACAGCTCGGCCACCAAGGGCCGGGCCGGCGCGGGCTACGGCGGGTTCTTCTGGCGCGCGCCCGGCGCCTCGACCGGCCGGGTGACCTTCCCCGGCGAGGAGCAGGCCGTGCACGGCAGCCGGGGCCGCTGGGTGGCCATGGCCGGGACCGGGCCGGACGGGCGGGACTGGACGCTGGTGTTCGTGCAGGGCGGCGACGACCCCTGGTTCGTGCGGGTGGCGGAGTATCCCGGGGTCGGGCAGGCGCTCGCGTGGGACCGTCCGCTCGTCGTCGAGGACACGCTGGCCAGACGGGTCGTCACGGTCGTGGCCGACGGGCGGCTCGACGGGCCGTCGGCGTCGGCGCTGGCCGCCGCCGTGGAGACGATGATCGGGGAGCGCGCGTGACACCCGCTCTTCGGTAAGCCCTCATTCCCGGTTTCCCGGCGGTTCGGCGGGCCGCGGCTAGGGTGCGGAGTCTGTGAACGCCCCCGTCATCGCCCGGCCCGCCACCGCCAGGGACCCGTTCTTCGACAACGCGAAGTACCTGGCCATCGTGCTGGTCGTGTGCGGTCACCTGATCGAGGACCAGCGCGACGCGCCGCTCGCCCACGCCCTGTACTTCTACGTGTACGTCTTCCACATGCCGCTATTCATCGTGCTTAGTGGCTACTTGTCACGAAATTTCACCTTTTCGGGGGCAAGGCGCGCAAACTCATCTCCACCCTCGCCGTTCCCTACCTGATCTTCGAGCTGGCCTACTCGCTCCCCCGCCCGATCCTGTACGGCAAGTTCGAGCTGAGCCTGCTCGACCCGTACTACCTCACCTGGTTCCTGCTCTCGCTGTTCCTGTGGCGGCTGTCCACGCCGGTGTGGCAGCAGCTCAAGTGGCCGCTCGCGGTCGCGGTCGTGCTGTCCCTGCTGACCGGGCTCGACCGGTTGCCCGGCGAGCTGGCCATGAACCGCACGTTCGCGCTGCTGCCGTTCTACGTGCTCGGCCTGATGTTGCGGCCCGAGCACTTCGCCCGGCTGCGGCGGCCCTCCATGCGGCTGGCCGGGTTCTGCGTGCTGGGGCTGGGGCTCGCGGTCGCGCTGCTGGTGCACGAGCGGGTGCCGACCGAGTGGATCAGGTGGCGGCACTCCAACGCGGCCATCGGCGTGGACGACCTCACCGGCACCGCGATCAGGCTGGGGCTGCTGGCGGCGGGGGCGGTGCTGGTGGCGGCGTTCCTGGCGGTCACGCCGGCCCGGCGCACCTGGTTCAGCGGGCTGGGCTCGGCCACCATGTACGCGTACCTGCTGCACGGGTTCGTGGTGAAGGGCGCCGAGCGGCTCGGCCTGGGGCTGCCGCTGTCACTCCTGCTGGGCGTCCTGACCGCCACCCTGCTGTGCACGCCCTGGGTGCGCGGGCTGTTCCGCTGGGCCGTCGAGCCCCGCATGACCTGGGCCTTCACCCCGCTCCGCCGTCCCGCCTGACTCGTGCCTGAGCAGCCGCAGCGCGCCCCTGGACAGCGCGACCAGGATGTCGGCGCACTCGTCCAGGTCGGGGTAGCGGCCTTCCAGATGGCCCATGGCCAGGGCGTTCGTGGCCGCGTTGACTCCCTCGGCGATCATCTCCAGGCGGCGCCGGTCCCGTTCGTCATCGGCCGTGTAGCCCAGCGCGGCCAGGTCGGCCGCGTGGTGCTCGCGGTAGGCCGCGGCCGTACGGGCGGCGAAGTCGCGCAGCGAGGAGGACGGGTCGTGCCGCGCGCGCAGCTGGATGCGCAGCAGCTCGGGGTGGCGGCAGATCGCCTCCAGCGGGATGCGGAAGGTGTCGCGGTGGCGTTCGAGGTCGCCGGGCGCCTCGCGGGCCCTGCGCCGGGCCTCCCGCATCGCGCCGCGCAGCCGGTCGCCGCCCTCCTCGGCGAGCACCAGCAGCAGCTCCTGCATGTCCTTGAAGTGCACGTAGAAGCTGGACTGAGCGATGCCGGCGGCCTTGGCGACCTTGCCGGTGGTCAGGCCGGTCTCGCCCTCCGCGTCGAGTATGGTCAGGGCCGCCCTGATCAGCCTGCGCCGGGTCAGGTCTTTCGCCTCGCTCCTGCTGAGCGGTGTGCTGGTCACGATCGCCTCACGGGACTTGTGTGTGATTTCACCGATAGTACTATCGGTGAAATTGCCGAAGGAGAGTCATGGCCATCGATTTCACTCTCGCCCCCGAGCACGAGGAGATCCGCAGGCGGGTCAGGTCCTTCGTCCAGGAGACCGTGATCCCCGCGATGTCCGGCGTGGAGGAGGGCGACCGGGACGCCTACCTCCGCACGATCTTCGAGCTCCGCCGCCGGGCCAAGGCCGAGGGGCTGTGGCTGCCGCACATGCCGAAGGAGTGGGGCGGCATGGGCCTCGGCCACGTCGAGCTGGCCATGGTGCAGTCGGAGGCGGCCAAGACCCGCATCGGCCCGTGGGTGCTCAACTGCCAGGCCCCCGACGAGGGCAACATGCACACGCTGCTCCACTGGGCGGACGACGAGCAGAAGGAGAAGTACCTGCGGCCGCTGCTGGACGGCGTCCAGATGTCATGCTTCGCGATGACCGAGCCCGAGGTCGCCGGGTCCGACCCGACCCTGATCCGCACCGAGGCGGTCAAGGACGGCGACGAGTGGGTGATCAACGGCCACAAGTGGTTCATCTCCAACGCCCGCCGGGCGAGCTTCGCCATCCTCATCGCGCGCACCGAGAAGGACGTGCCCGAGGGCTCGCGCGGCGCGAACACGGCCTTCCTGGTGGACCTGCCCAACCCGGGCTGGAAGGACGTGCGCGAGGTCGAGACGATGCACGGCTCGACCGGCCACAGCGAGATCGTGATCGAGGACCTGCGGCTGCCCGACAGCGCGATCCTCGGCGGTCGGGGCAACGGCCACCGGCTGGGCCAGTACCGGCTGGGCCCGGCGCGGCTCGCCCACTGCATGCGGTGGATCTCGCAGGCCGAGACGGCGCTGGACATGATGGTCGACCGGGCGCTCAACCGCTACAGCCACGGCTCGCTGCTGGCCGAGAAGCAGGGCGTGCAGTGGCTGATCGCCGACTCGGCCATGGAGCTGTACCAGTGCAAGCTGATGGTGCTGCACGCCGCCTCGAAGATCGACCGGGGCGAGGACTTCCGTACGGAGGTGTCGATGGCCAAGCATTTCGTGGCGAACAGCCTCAACCGCATCGTCGACCGGGCGATCCAGGTGCACGGCGCGCTCGGCTACTCCACCGACACGCCGCTGGCGAGCATGTTCCAGCACGCCCGCTGGGCCCGGTTCGCCGACGGCGCCGACGAGATCCACCAGATGCGCATCGCCGAGCGCACGATCGCGGCCTACCAGGCGACCGGTTCGACGAGCGCGGCGACCGGCGGCCTGCCGCTATAGCGCAAGATATCCCCGCATGACGGGCTGCCAGCGGTTGGCCGGGACGCCCCGGAGCGCGGCCACCGCCAGGCAGTACTTGCTGACGCTGACCGGCCGCACCCCCAGCCCGCGCAGCACCCGGTCCACCAGTGCCCGCCCGTCGGCCGACTTCGACTCCAGCAGCACCCGGTCGCGGCGGGCGGGCACCCGGCGGCCGCCGTCGTGGCAGAGCAGGCCGGTGTCGCAGGTCAGCCGGGACTGCCCGGCCCGGTCGACGAGCGTGACCCGCCGGTAGTCGGTGGACAGCACGGGCCCGAGCTCGTCGGGCACGACGACGCTCAGCTCGCTGCTCAGCGTGTCGCCGACGAACTCCATGGCCTCGGTGGTCAGCTCGCCGGCCGGCGCGGCGTCGTACGGGATGCGGTGTTTGTCGGTGTTGCCGCGGGCGCCGTTCAGCTTCAGCTCCAGCCACCGCCCGCCCCCGTCCAGGTACGTACGGGTGCGCAGCTTGAAGCGGCGCCGCCGGTCCTGCCGGTGCTGGCGGAAGGTCAGCAGGTCAGGCGTGTCGAAGTAGGTCGAGGTGTAGCGGAACTGGCGCAACGCCCCGATCCGCAACACCGAGAGCCGGTCGCCCAGCTCGGCCACGAGCTCGGCCATGGCCGGAACGCTGACCACGTACTTGCGGTCCACCCGGCTCATCAGCTCCGGCACGTCGTCCAGCCCGACCGGCGGCAGCCCGGCCGCGACGCCGGCCATCAGCGCGCCCGCGTCCCTCATCGGGCCACCTCGGCGATCTGGAAGCGCACGTCCACCACGGTCACGTCGCGCACGTAGTCCACCTGGGTGACGACGCAGTGCAGGACGCGGCCCCGCAACCGGCTCTCCAGGTCGGCCCTGAGCAGCTCGTGGTCGGCGTGCACGACGTCCAGCGTCACGACCTGCTGCCTGGTGCGGCCCAGCAGGCGGGGGTGGTCGGCGACGTGCACGACGGCCAGCAGCACGCCGTCCAGGAGCAGCGCGGTCAGCGGGAGCTGGGAGGCGATGCCGTTCACCAGCCCGAGGACGATCGCCACGAAGTAGTAGGCGATCTCCTGCTGGGTGATCTCGCTGGACCGCAGCCGGATGATCGACAACACCCCGAACAGCCCGAACCCGACCGCCAGGTCCACCCGCTGGACCAGCAGCAGGGAGACCACCGCGAAGATGCCCACGTTCAGCGCCACGTAGGCGAACAGCAGGTCGCGCCGGTGGTGTCGCCGGTAGTACAGGCCGTAGGCGAGGACGGTGATCGCCGCCAGGTCCATCGCCAGTCCGGCCGTCACGGTGTCTTGCCCCTCGTTCTCATGTCCACCAGCCTGCGGCTCGCCGGTGAGGGAGCCGTGAGGCGCCCATTAGGCGGCTCTCATCCGGTAGCCCGTGCCGCGCACGGTCTCGATGCGGTCGGGGCCGATCTTCCTGCGCAGGTAGCGGACGTAGACGTCCACGACGTTGGAGCCGGGGTCGAAGTCGAAGCCCCAGACGTGGCTGAGCAGCTGCTCGCGGGTCAGCACCTGGTCGGGATGCCGGCAGAAGATCTCCGCCAGCGCGAACTCCCTGGTGGACAGGTCCACCACGCGGTCGCCGACGTGCGCCCGCCGGGTCCGCAGGTCGAGCGCCAGGTCCCCGACCCGCAGCACGGTCGGCTCGGGCGTGCGGTCGGCCCGCAGCCGCAACCTGACCCGGGCGAGCAGCTCCTCGAAGGCGAAGGGCTTGGCGATGTAGTCGTCGGCGCCCCCTTCGAGCCCGGCGACCGTGTCGGTCACGCCGCCCCGGGCGGTCAGGATGATCACCGGGATGGCCACCTTCGACTCCCGCAGCCGCCGCAGCACGGTGAACCCGTCGCTGAGCGGCAGCCCGATGTCGAGCAGCAGCAGGTCGAACCCGCCCGAACCGGCCAGGTCGTAGGCCGCGACGCCGTCCGTGACCACGGCCGTGACGAAGCCGTTCCCGCGCAGGCCCTTCTCCAGGAAGGCCGCGATCCTGCTCTCGTCCTCGGCGATCAGGATCCGGTTCATGCCCTGGCCAGCGGCAACGTCATCACGAAACAAGCGCCCCCCGCCGGGACGTCCGCCACTCTCACACCGCCTCCGTGCGCCTCGGCGATCGACCTGACGATCGCCAGCCCCAGTCCTGCCCCGTCGTGCCCGCCCGTCCGTCCCGCGCCCCTGACGAACCGGCGGAAGATGCGCTCCCGGTCGGCGGGCGCGACGCCCGGCCCGCTGTCGCGCACCCACAGCTCGGCCCGCCCGTCCCGCACGGCCGACCCGACCGCGATGAGATCGTCGTCCATGGTGTGCCGGACGGCGTTCACCACCAGCTGCATGAGCGCCTGCGTGAGCCGTTGCCGGTCGGCCGGGATCCGCGCCTCGGCCACTTGGTCGACCCGCCACCGCCGGTCGCCCAGCGGCCGGGCCTTGGCCACCACGCTCACCGTCAGGTCGGCCAGCTCGACCTCCTCGACCGCGAGGAAGCCGGGCTGCTCGGCCTTGGCCAGGGTGAGCAGGTCGTCCACGATCCGGTTCATGCGGTCCAGCTCGTCGGTGACCAGGGCGAGCGTCTCCGCCCGTTCGGCCGGGTCGTCCCCCATCAGCTCCAGGTGCCCGCGGATGACCGTGATGGGGGTGCGCAGCTCGTGCCCCGCGTCGTCCACGAACGTCCGCTGAACGGCGAAGGAACGTTCCAAACGATCGAGCATGTGGTTGAACGTGGCGGCCAGCGCGGCCACGTCGTCGTCGCCGGTCACCGCGAGCCTGCGGGTGAGGTCGGCCGAGTCGCTGATCTGCTCGGCCGTCTGGCTCACCAGCCGCACCGGGGCCAGCACCCGCCCCGCCACGAACCATCCCGCCGCCCCCGCCAGGGCCAGCGCGGCCAGCGCCGACAGCCCGAGCACGCCGACCGCGTCCACGATCTCGCCCCGGTGGCGGTCGTAGAAGACGGCGGCGACGAAATGGCCGGGACGGGGGTCGGCCGCCACCCTGACCGGGATGACGGCGTACCTGACCGTGCCCTCGACGCTCTCGGTGTCGCCATAGGCGGGCCTGGTGGCCGCGGCCAGCACCTTGACCAGCTTCTCGTCGGTGTCGAGCCGGGCCGGGGGCGTGACGGCGGTGATCCGGTCGGCCCGGCCGCCCACCATGGTGAAGAAGGTCTCCCAGCGGTCGGGCGCGTTGATCGCCAGGTAGCCGGTGAGCAGCTCCCGCACGTCGGAGACCGGCCGGCCGGTACGGGGATCATGGGCGGTGGCGGCGTACCTGCGCAGCTTCTCGGCCTCGTTGGTGAACTCAAGGTTCATCCGGTCGTCGAGGCGGGCGAGCAGGACGGTCCAGGTCGCGAAGATCGAGACCGTCAGGGCCAGGCCGACGACGGCGAGCATCCAGCCCACGATCCGGGCGCGGGCACTCACCCGCATCCGGCTCCCCGCTCAGTCGTCGCCATCGTCACCTTCGTCGTCATCGTCATCGTCGCGGTCGTCATCGTCATCGTCGTCGTCTTCGTGCGCGTCGTCATCGTCGTCTCCGCCGGCCCAGGCGCGATGGTGGTCTTCGTCGCCATCATCATCGCCGCCTCCGGGCTTCGGCGCGGGTGGCTTGACGGGTTCGGCCCCGGTTCCCGGCGACGTGAACGGCCGTACGTCGCCGGCCGACGTCCCCGGCGAGGTCGAGACCGTGACGGACTCCCCCAGATCGGGCCCGTCGTCGGCCGCCCGTACCCACCCGGCCGAGAGGAACCCCGCCGCCGTCAGCGCTACGAGAATGAGCATCACGCGTTTCATGAGGTAGAGCGTCTGCCGCTCGGAGGAGACCATCCTGAGGCCAGGATGAGGAAGCTCTCATCCCTTCCCATCCAGCCCGTCGTCATTAGAATCATGTTCTGATACCGGCTGGTCGGTCAGGAGGGCTTCATGAGGGTGCGGGACAAGGTGATCGTCGTGACGGGCGCGGCCGGCGGCATCGGACGGGCGATGGCCCTGCGCTTCGCCGCCGAGGGAGCCGCCGGGATCGTGCTGGCCGACCTGGACGAGCCCGGCGCGAGAGCCGTGGCCGACGAGATCGGCGAACGAGCGGTGGCCGTACGCGCGGACGTCTCCGTCGAGTCCGACGTGGCCGCGCTGGCCGAGCCCACCCCCTTCGGCCCCGTGGACGTGTTCTGCTCCAACGCCGGCATCATCGGCGGCTCCGGCCTCGACGCCCCCCTCCAGGAATGGACCTCCCTGTACGCGGTCAACGTCCTGGCCCACGTGCACGCCGCCCGCGCCGTCGTCCCCGGCATGGTCGCCCGCGGCGGCGGCTACCTGCTGAACACCTGCTCGGCGGCCGGCCTGGTGAGCTGCCCCGGCGACGCGCCGTACGCCGTCACCAAGGCCGCGGCCATCGCCTTCGCCGAATGGGTGGCCATCCACTACGCCGCGCAGGGCATCAAGGTCAGCGTGTTGTGCCCGCAGGGCGTGCGTACCGGGATGCTGGAACGCGGCGTCGAGGAGGACCACCTGACGGCGCGCGCCGTGGGGGCCTCGGGCGCGATCCTCGACCCCGCCGACGTGGCGACCGCCGTGATCGACGGCCTGGCCGCCGAACGGTTCCACATCCTGCCCCACCCCGAGGTGGCCGACTTCTACCGCCGCAAGGCCGAGGCCCCGGACAGATGGCTAGCCGGAATGTCCAACTTCATCACCACCCTCCAATCCCCCCCCAACCGACTGACCACGAGCCGCCTCCCCGCACCCCATAAGGCGCTCCCCCGCCGTCGCCCTTCGCGAAAGGCCCGACCTGACCATGGACCAGCAGCTCACCCGGACCGCCCGCCGAGCCTGGCGCCGTCTGGAACCCGTCCACGGGATGATCTACTTCGTCCCCGAGGCAACCACCCGGTACGCCGCCCTCGGCCTCACCGGCATGTCCGGATATTTCACCTCACGCTCCGCCCCCTTGGGCCCCGCCCCCGCCGACCTCGTCATCGCCACGTTCTACAACTTCAACCCCGACCTCGTACGCCGCTCCCTCCCCTGGGACAGGGTCACCCCCGCCCAGGTCCTGCAAGCCCGCCTCGAAGCCGCCGCCGAGGCCCTCCGCCGGGCCGCCGTCCACGAACTTCCCGACCTCGTCCCCGTCCTCACCCTGGCCAGGCGCGCCGCCGAGGCCGCCTGCGACCACCCCCAGGGCCGCCCCCTGTTCGCCGCCCACGCCGCCCTCCCCTGGCCCGACGACCCCCTCCTCCAGCTCTGGCACGCCCAGACCCTCCTGCGCGAGTTCCGCGGCGACGGCCACGTGGCGACACTGCTGGCCGAGGGCATCACCGGCCTCGAAGCCCTCGTCCTGCACGCGGCCAGCGGCGAGGTCGCCAAGCCGTTCCTCACCATGAGCCGCGCCTGGCCCCCGGACCAGTGGGCGCACGCCGAGACCGCCCTCCGCACCCGCGGCCTCCTGACCCCCGGCAACGACCTGACCCCCGAAGGCAAGTCCCTGCGCCACCACCTCGAAACCCGCACCGACACCCTGGCCATGCCCGCCTACGGCGCCCTGGGCGAACCCGACTGCGAACGCCTCGCCGACCTCGCCCGCCCCTTCGGCCGCCGCATAGTGGACTCCGGCCTCCTCAAGCTCACCTGATCACCTGCGCCCCCGCCGGCGCCCGATCTACGCTGATCCTCCCGATCCAGGATCCGAGGTCCAGGCGCCAGGAAACAGGAGGCAGCGACCCGTGCCCGACACCCCCGTCCCCGGCCTGTACGACTCGCTGCTCACCCGCAGACTCCAGGAGCGCGCGGCCGGCTGGCAGGACGCGGATCACCTCGTCGAGATCTCCACCGTCGACAAGGAGGAGGTCAGCCACCTGCTGGGCCGGTTCCTGGGCGAGACGGCCACCCGGGCGTTCGCCGCGCTCAAGGACCCGGAGGAGCAGGTGCGGCTGGCCAACCGGCTGCTCGGCCTGCTCGCGGATGCCGAGGTGGAGGTCGTCTCCGACGGGCCCGCCCGCCTGCTGTCCGTCGTCAGGAACGAACCCGGCGCGGCCGCCCCCGCCAGGCCGCTGACGTCGCTCTCCGAGGCGGCCCTGCTCACCAACGCCCGCGAGGACCCCAACCTGGCCCACGAGCTGGCCACCGAGCTGGCCAGCGCCGACCGGGTCGACCTGCTGTGCGCGTTCGTCAAGTGGTCGGGGCTGCGCATCCTCGAACGTCCGCTGGCCGAGCTGGGGCGGCGCGGCGTGCCGGTGCGGGTCATCACCACGACCTACATGGGCGCGACCGAACGCCGGGCGCTCGACCGGCTGGTCCGCGACTTCGGCGCCGAGGTCCGCGTCAGTTACGAGCAGAACTCGACCCGGCTGCACGCGAAGGCGTGGCTGTTGCGCCGCCGTACGGGCTTCGACACCGCGTACGTCGGCAGTTCGAACCTGTCACGCGCGGCCCTGCTGGATGGGCTGGAATGGAACGTCCGCCTGTCGTCGGTGACGACACCCCGGCTGCTGGACAAGTTCGAGGCGACCTTCGACTCCTACTGGAACCGTCCCGAGTTCGAGCCGTACGACCCCGAGACGGACGGCGGCCGGCTGGACGAGGCGCTGTCCCGGTCGCGGAGCGGTGAACGGCTCTTCGACATCCCGGCCCTGGTCCCGCATCCCTTCCCGCACCAGCGGGAGATGCTGGAGGACCTCGATGTCGAAAGGACCGTCCACGACCGGCACCGGAACCTGCTCGTGGCCGCGACCGGCACGGGCAAGACCGTCGTCGCCGCGTTCGACTACCGCAACCTGCAACGGCGTCTCGGCCGCCGGCCGACTCTGCTGTTCGTGGCGCACCGTAGGGAGATCCTGGCCCAGGCCATGCACACCTACCGGCAGGTGCTGGCCGTCCCGGACTTCGGCGAGCTGCACGTCGGCGACGAACGTTCCCGGCAGTGGCAGCACGTCTTCGCCTCGGTGCAGTCCCTCAGCAGGATCATCGACACCTTCGCCCCCGACCATTTCGACGTGGTCGTCATCGACGAGTTCCATCATGCGGCCGCCCGTACGTACCGCCAGATCATCGACCGTCTGCGGCCCAAGGAGCTCCTGGGCCTGACCGCCACCCCCGAACGCGCGGACGGCACCTGGGTGCAGGACGAGTTCTTCGACGGGCGCATCGCCTCGGAGCTGCGCCTGTGGGACGCCCTCGACGCCGACCTGCTCTGCCCGTTCCACTATTTCGGCATCAACGACGAGACCGACCTCAGCACGGTGAAGTGGTCGCGCGGCTCCTACGACCTCGCGTCGCTGGACAACGTCCTCACCGGCGACACCGCGCGGGCGCGGCTGGTGTTCAACGCGCTCCTGGACAAGGCCAGCGACCTGGCGGCGGTGCGCGGGCTCGGATTCTGCGTCTCGGTGGGTCACGCGCGCTTCATGGCCGACTTCTTCACCAGGGCGGGGCTGCCCTCGCGGGCGGTGGACAGCGGCACCGACGACCAGTCGCGCAAGGACGCGCTGAAGGCCCTACGGGAGGGGAAGGTCACCTTCCTGTTCGCCGTGGACCTGTTCAACGAGGGCCTCGACGTGCCCGACGTCAACACCCTGCTCCTGCTGCGGCCGACCGAGAGCGCCACCGTCTTCCTGCAGCAGCTCGGCCGCGGCCTGCGCCGCACCCCCGACAAGGACGTGCTGACCGTCCTCGACTTCGTCGGCCAGCACCGCAAGGAGTACCGCTTCGGCAACCGGTTCCAGGCGCTCACCGGCTTCGTCCGGGGGCGGCTGGAGACGCAGGTCAGGAACGACTTCCCGCTCCTGCCGTCGGGCTCGCAGATCGTCCTGGACCGGGTCACCAAAGACCGCCTGCTCGACGAGCTGCGGATCCATCTGAGCGCGACGGTCACCATGGTCACGCAGGAGATCCGGTCGCTCGCCGAGACGTCGCTGGTGAAGTACCTGGAGGCGAGCGGTCGCGACATCGACGACCTGTACCGCAACCGCCGCTACTGGACCGACCTGCTGCGCCGGTCCGGCCTGGTCACCGCCCCCGCCTCCGCGCTGGAGAACGCGCTGGGCCGCCGGATCCGCGCGCTGCTCCACGTCGACGACCGCCCGCGGGCCGCGGCCTACGCCGACCTGCTGCGTCCCGGCGGGCCCCGCTACGACGACTGCCCGCCGGCCACGCAGGCGTTCGCCCGCATGTTGTTCTTCTCCTTCTGGCGGGACGGCGGCGGCTTCGCCTCCTACGACGAGGGCCTGGACCGGCTGCGCGCCGAGCCGGACCTGTGCGCGGAGATCCTGGAGGTCCTCGCCTACGGCGTGGAGCGCCCGCGCCATGTGACCAGGCCCCTTCCCGCGACACTCGCCGGCGTGCCGCTGGAGCTCAACGGCCACTACTCGGCCGACGAGGTCCTGGCCGCTCTGGGCTGGGCGAGCCTCGGCGGTTCCGTGCCCGCCACCATGCGGGAGGGCGTGGCGTGGTGCCCGGCCACCCGCTGCGACGCCCTCTTCGTCACCCTGCGCAAGAACGAGAAGGAGTTCTCCCCGCAGACCATGTACCGCGACTACGCCCTGACCCCGGAGCTCTTCCACTGGGAGTCCCAGAACCGGACCGGCGCGGGGTCGGCCACCGGCCTGCGCTACCAGAGGCATGAGCACACCGGCAGCCACGTCCTGCTGTTCACCAGGGAACGCACGGAGAACGACCATCGTCACCCCGAGCCGTACGTCTTCCACGGCACCGCCCGCTACGTCGAGCACAAGGGCGAACGCCCGATGGCCGTCACCTGGAGGCTGGACGAGGAGATGCCCGCGGACCTGTTCCGGCGCGCGGCCATCGCCGGCTGACAGCTGTAGCTGGCCGTAAAGGGGTGATCTGGGCGAAGCATGACGTTATCGATACCCCGTCGGGGGAAGATCGCCGGACATGTCGGAGACACCACCACCCCAGAGCCAGCCGTACCCGGGCCGTACGGACGAGATGTCGCCCGAGCCGCGCGACGAGATGCGCGGCTACGAGGGCAGGGACCTGCTGGCGGGCAAGAAGGCGCTGATCACCGGCGGTGACTCGGGCATCGGCCGGGCGGTGGCGGTGGCGTTCGCCAAGGAGGGCGCGGACGTCGCCATCGCCTACCTCGACGAGCACGACGACGCCAACCACACCCGCGGCCTGGTCGAGCAGGAGGGACGGCGCTGCGTGCTGCTGCCCGGCGACCTGGGCGACCGCGACCACTGCGCGACGGTCGTGGAGCAGGCCGTCTCCGAGCTGGGCGGCCTGGACGTCCTGGTCAACAACGTGGCCTACCAGGCGCCCGTCGACTCCCTGGAGGAGCTGACGGACGAGCAGTGGGAGCACACGTTCGCGGTCAACATCCACAGCTACTACCGCGTCACCAAGGCCGCGCTGCCGCACCTGCGGGAGGGCAGCGCGATCGTGAACACCTCCTCGATCAACGGCCTGCGGGGCAACAAGACCCTCATCGACTACGCCGCGACGAAGGGCGCGATCAACGCCTTCACCTACTCCATGGCCCAGAACCTGGTCGAGCGCGGCATCAGGATCAACGCCGTCGCCCCCGGCCCGGTCTGGACGCCGCTGATCCCGGCCACGATGCCGGAGGAGAAGGTGGAGAAGTTCGGCGCGCAGGTGCCCATGAAGCGGGCCGCCGACCCCGACGAGATCGCCCCTTCGTACGTGTTCTTCGCCGCCGACCGGCTGTCCTCGTACTACACGGGCGAGGTGCTGGCCCCGATCGGCGGCGAGACGCTCCCGGGCTGACCGCGCAGGTCAGAGGTAGATCGAGCCGCCCTTCCCGAGGAACTCGGCCGCCTTGTCGGCCATGCCCGCCCGCACCTCGTGGCTGAGCTTCATCGAGCAGAACTTAGGGCCGCACATCGAGCAGAAGTGCGCGGTCTTGGCGGGCGCGGCCGGCAGGGTCTCGTCGTGGAAGGCGCGGGCGGTGTCCGGGTCGAGCGACAGGTCGAACTGGTCCTCCCAGCGGAACTCGAACCGGGCGTCCGACAGGGCGTCGTCCCACGCCTGGGCCTGCGGGTGCCCCTTGGCCAGGTCCGCCGCGTGCGCCGCGATCTTGTACGTGATCACGCCGGTCTTGACGTCGTCGCGGTTGGGCAGGCCGAGGTGCTCCTTGGGGGTGACGTAGCAGAGCATGGCGGTGCCGTACCAGGCGATCATGGCGGCGCCGATGCCCGAGGTGATGTGGTCGTAGCCGGGGGCGATGTCGGTGACGAGCGGGCCGAGGGTGTAGAAGGGCACGTCGTCGCAGAGCTCGCGCTGCAGGTCGACGTTCTCCTTGATCTTGTGCATGGGCACGTGGCCGGGGCCCTCGATCATCACCTGCACCTCGTGCGCGTGCGCGATCTTGGTCAGCTCGCCCAGCGTGCGCAGCTCGGCGAACTGGGCCTCGTCGTTGGCGTCCGCGATCGACCCGGGGCGCAGCCCGTCGCCCAGCGAGAACGTCACGTCGTAGCGGGCCAGCAGGGCGCACATCTCCTCGAAGTGCTCGTACAGGAAGCTCTCGCGGTGGTGGGCCAGGCACCAGGCGGCCATGATCGAGCCCCCGCGCGAGACGATCCCGGTCTTGCGGCGGGCGGTCAGCGGCACGTGCGCCAGCCGCACGCCCGCGTGCACCGTCACGTAGTCGACACCCTGCTCGCACTGCTCGATCAGGGTGTCGCGGTAGACCTCCCACGACAGCGCCTCCGGACGCCCGCCCACCTTCTCCAGCGCCTGGTAGATGGGCACGGTCCCGACCGGGACGGGCGAGCTGCGGATGATCTGCTCGCGGGTCTCGTGGATGTTCGGCCCGGTGGACAGGTCCATGACGGTGTCGGCGCCCCACCGGGTGGCCCAGGTCATCTTCTCGACCTCCTCCTCGATCGAGGAGGTGACGGCGGAGTTGCCGATGTTGGCGTTGATCTTGACCAGGAAGTTCCGGCCGATCGCCATCGGCTCGGACTCGGGATGGTTGACGTTGGCGGGGATGACCGCCCGGCCGGCCGCGACCTCCTGCCGGACGAACTCGGGGGTCATACCCTCCCGGACGGCCACGAACTCCATCTCCTTGGTCACCACGCCGCGCCGCGCGGCGCCGAGCTGGGTGACCGGCGATCCCCACGCCGAGCGGTCGGTACGCGACGGCCCCGAGGTGTCGTAGAGCCGCACCGAGGTGCCGTTCGACAGTCTGACCTCGCGCATCGGCACCTGGAGGTCACCGATGTGGATCTTGGAAAAGCGCGCGTCGCTCATCGCGCAAACTCCCTTCGCCGGCATTATCCGGAGCAGGTTCTGGCGGTCGGCGGCTGACAGCCGTCCTCTCAGCCCGGTCCGTACCGGGCTCCCGCGTTGGTCACCGCGATCATAACCCCGCGCGTGGCAGGATCAAGGGGATGTCTGATCCCATTGCGCACACGACCGCCACCTACGACCGCATCGCGCGCCAGTTCGACGAGCAGGTCGCCGATCCGTCACCCTCGATCGTGGCCGTCCGCGACCGGTTCGCCTCAGCCCTGCCCGCCGGAGCCACGGTCGCCGACCTGGGATGCGGCCCGGGGCGCGAGTCGGCCTGGTTCGCCGGACGCGGCCTGACCACCGTGGGCGTGGACCTGTCGATCGAGATGGCCAGGCTCGCCGCCGGGCGCGGCGTGCCCGCCGTTCTGGGCGATCTGCGGCGGCCGCCGCTGTCGCCGCAGTCCCTGGACGGCATCTGGTCGGCCGCGGCCCTCGTGCACGTGCCGTCCGAGCAGACCGAGCCGACGCTGCGCGCCTGGCACGCGGCGCTGCGCCCCGGCGGGGTGCTCGCGCTGATCACCGCCCTGGGCGACAGCGAGGGCTGGGAGCCGGTGCCGTACCGGACGGAGTACGAGCGCTGGTTCGTCCACCGCGACGCGGGGGACCTGCTCGCGGTGCTGGACGCGGCCGGGTTCGCGGTCGCCTGGCACGAGACGAACGTCACCCACCGCACGTGGTTCAGCGTGCTGGCGACAGCGCGCAGCTCTCCCCTGCCCTAGTCTCCAGGTCGAGCGCGAACCCGGGGCCGCGCAGCCGGGCGGTCCCACCGCGCGCCGACGCCAGCCTGACCTCGACCGGCACGCCGTCCGCCCAGGTCACCCCGACGGTGAAGCCGCCGCGGGCGCGCAGCCCGTCGAACGAGCCCGCGTGCCAGACGGCCGGCAGTGCGGGCAGCAGCTCGATGACGCCGGCGTGGCTCTGGAGCAGCATCTCGGCCACCCCGGCGGTCGCGCCGAGGTTCCCGTCGATCTGGAACGGCGGATGCGTGTCCCACAGGTTGGGCAGCGTGCTGGACCGCAGTTGCCCGCTCAGCATGCTCAGGGCGCGGTCGCCGTCCTTGAGCCGGGCCCAGAAGTTGACCTTCCAGGCCATGCTCCAGCCCGTGCCGCCGTCGCCGCGGGCTTCGAGGGTGGTGCGCGCCGCGGCCAGGTGCTCGGGAGCGGTGAGCTGCGTCCCGGGGTGCAGGGCGTAGAGCTGGGAGACGTGCCGGTGCCGGTCGGACGGGTCGTCGAGGTCGGCCTTCCACTCCTGGAGCTGCCCCCACGACCCGACCCGCAGCCCGGGATCGAGCCGGTCGGCCGCCGCGCGCAGCCGTCCGGCGAACTCGGCGTCCACGCCGAGCGTCCGCGCGGCCTCGGCCGTGCAGGCGAACAGGTCCCGGACGATCTGCTGCGCCATGGCCGCGCCCGCGGTGAAGTCGCCGTGCTCGGGCGAGTACGCGGGCGAGACGACGAGGCTGCCGTCACGCCCGTCGGTACACAGGTTGGCCAGCCAGAACTCGGCGGCCTCGCGCATCGCCGGGTAGGCGTGCCCGCGCAGGTAGTTCTCGTCGCCGCCGAACAGGTAGCGCTCGTAGAGCTGGCGCACCAGCCAGCCGGCGGCGTCCGGCATCCAGAACGACGTGGGCCAGTCGTGCACCCCGGTGAACCCGAACGGGTTGGTGTTGGAGTGCACCACCCAGCCCGCGGAGCCGAACATCGACCGCGCGGTCTCTCGACCGGGCGCGCGCAGCCCCGCCACGAACTCCTGGTACGGCACCGCCGTCTCGGCCAGGTTCACCGGCTCGGCGGGCCAGTAGTTCATCTGCAGGTTGATGTTGGTGTGGTAGTCGGACTCCCACGGCGGCGAGTTGGACGCGTTCCACACCCCCTGCAGGTTGGCCGGCAGCGAGCCGGGGCGGGAGCAGGCGATCAGCAGGTACCGGCCGTACTGGAAGTACAGCGTCTCCAGGGCCCTGTCGGACGAGGTGCCGGCGCCTTGGTAGGCGGCCAGCAGGCGGTCGGTGGGCAGGTCGGGCAGGCGCCGGCCGAGGTCGAGGCGTACCCGGCCGAACAGCGCCCGGTGGTCGGCCTCGTGCTCGGCCCGCAGCTCCGCGTACGGCCGGCGCGCCGCCGCGTCCACCGCCGCCGTGACCCGCGCCGCCGGGTCCGGACCCCGGTAGCCGGGGTGGACGGGCGCGTAGTCGGTGGCCGCCGAGAAGACGAACACCGCGCTGTCGGCGCCCGTCACCACGACGCGGTCGCCGTCGTCCGTGCGGGTGCCGCCCTCGGTCAGTACCTGGATCTGGCCCTCGTACACCAGGCCGTTGTCGGCCAGCACGCCCCGGACGCGCAGCCGTCCGGCCTCGGCGGTCACGTCCTCACCGCCGTCATGCGCGCTGCCGAAGCGCAACGTGAACCCCACCCGTCCCGGGCGTCCCGCTGTCAGCCTGCCGACGATGACGCCCGCCGGGTACGAGGCGAAATATTCCCTGGTGAGCACCACGCCGTCGGCGTCCTCGTACGTCACGGCGGCCACCGCCGTCTCCAGGTCGAGCGTGCGCCGGTAGCCGCCGGAGGAACCGCCGGTCACGTCGAGCAGCAACTCGCCGAAGTTCTGGTACGCCCCGAAGCCGGGGATGTGCCCCACCGTGCTGTAGGCCGGGTTTCCCAGGATCTCGGCCACTTCCTCCGGCGCCATCGAACCCCGTTCGTCGATGACCCGCCGCACCGCGTCCAGAGCACCGGGACGGTCCGTCGGCCAGTTGCCGGATCCGCAGGGCTCCGCGCTGCCCGGACCGCCGGTCCACAACGACTTCTCGTTGAGCTGGACGCGCTCGGTCGCAAGCGTCCCGAACACGCAGGCGCCGAGCGCTCCGTTGCCGATCGGAAGGACGTGTCCTTCCCAGCTGGGGGCGGGCTCGTCGTACCGGAGCGTCAGCATGGCGATCAGCCTAAGGTTTGGCGATCGCCCCTGGCGGTACGGACTCCCTCAGGGGAACTATGATGAAGATCGCCGCTGTGGCCGCGATCGTGGCTCTCACCACGATCGGACCGGCTGCCGCCTCTGGGGACGGCATCGAGCAGCAGGAAGTGAGCAAGCAGCAATACCGGACGCTGACCGCCCAGTGCCGCTACGCCGACACACAGGCCCTGCGCCAGAAGTGCAGGCAGGCGGTCAAGGACAACTACCGAATCGGCCGGCGCAACCGTTCACTCGACTGCCGGACGTACTCCGGCGTGACGGTCTGCGGCGAACTGCTCCTCAGCAAGACCGAGCGCGCGTGCATCGACGAGTCCACCAGACAGGGCTTGGCCTATCGCCGCGCCGAAGTGGAATGTTACGTGGCCTGACCATGATCGTCGCAGGTGTCGACGGCTCGCCGACCGGACTGCTGTCCGTCGACTGGGCCGCCAAGGAGGCAGTGCTGCGCGGGGTGTCGCTGACCGTGGCCCACGTGGTGCCCGACTGGGTCTGCCACCCGATCTCCGGCCGGTACGCGGAGGTGGGGAAGTGGATGCGCGACGGCGCCAAGGAGGTGCTCGCGGCCGCCGAACGGCGGGCCCGCGAAGAGGGCGCCGAGGTGACCACGGAACTCGTGCCCGGCGATCCCCGCGCCGCGCTGATCAAGACCGCCGAGCAGGCCGACCTGCTCGTCGTCGGCAGTCGCGGCTTGGGCGGCGTACGCGGGCTGCTGCTCGGCTCGGTCGCCCACGGTGTGGCCGCCCACGCCCAGACGGACGTCGTCCTGGTCCGCGACCCGCCCGCCGTTCCGCGCGGTGAGCTGGTGGTCGGCGTCGACCGTTCCGAGGGCAGCCTCCGCGCGCTGAAGTTCGCCTTCGCCGAGGCCGAGCTGCGCGGCGCCAGGCTGCGCGCGGTGGAGGCCTTCGCCTGGCCGCGTCCCTCGGGATTCGAGCCCGCCGATCCGGAGGCCGAACGCGAGACCCGCGAGGCCCTGCGGACCTTCCTCGCCATACCCCGGCAATGCCATCCCGGCGTGGAGGTGATCGAGGACGTCGTGCACGGCCATCCCGTCGAGGTGCTGCGCGAGGTGGCGGCCGGCGCCGACCTGCTGGTCGTCGGCAGCCGGGGCCACGGCACGCTGAAGGGCATGCTCATCGGCTCGGTCAGCCAGGCCATGCTGCACCACGCGCCCGGCCCGCTCGCGATCGTGAAGGCTACATCCGTTTAGGGTACGGTCCCGCGGGTCACCGCCGTCCGCCACTCCCCCGGCCCGGTCCCGTCCTTCTGGACCGCCCCCCACCGCCCGCCGGTGGCTAACCGGCGGCCGGCACCGCCGCCGCCACGATGCCGGCCACGCGGGGCGCGGCCAGCCGTACGTAGTCGTCGGTGGCGAGCGCCAAGGAGCGGTCGAGGCGCGCGGCGTTGAAGTATATCTCCGGCAGCTCCAGCAGCGAAGGATCGACCACCAGCTCAAGGCGGGGGTCATGGCTGAACGGCAACACCGTTCCGCTGACGCTGCCGGCCAGCTCCTCCGCCCGGTCCTTGTCGGCGAAGGCCACGTACGTGCCCTCCAGCAATCCCTTGACCGCCTGCAGATCCAGCCGCGCGTCGCCCGGCACGACGGCCAGCACGTGCCGGGTGCGCTTCTTGCCGATCTTGACCATCACGATCAGGCACTTGGCCGCCTGCTCGACGCCGTGCCCGCGCAGGGCGCTCACCTGCTCGGTACGCCCCTCCGCCGGATGGTCGATCACCCGGTACCGCGCCCCGCCCGCGTCGAGGTCGGCGATCAGCCGTTCATAGGCGTCCGGCCGCCGATCCTCCTCGACCCCTTCGTAGGCGTCGGGACCTTCGTAGGCGTCAGTCGCGTCACCAGTCACTGCTCAACATCTCCTTGGCCTTGGCGATCCGGCCTTCGTCGCGCTGGTAGAACACCCACTGCTTGATCTTCGTGCCCCGGATCAGCCCCGCCTGGGCCAGCACCTTGAGATGCTCGCCGCAGGTGGGCCGGCTCACGCCCAGCTTCTCGGCGATGAACAGCGAACAGACGCCGTCGCGTACGAGGTCGCCGTCGCGCTGGGGGCCGAAGTGCCGCTCGGGGTCGCGCAGCCACTCAAGGATGAGCAGCCGCTTGTCACTGGCCAGCGCCTTGACCAGATCCACATCCACCGAGCCAGTATGGCAATAAGCTAATTACCTGTCCACGCCCGGAAAGCCTCTGAACCGCAGGTCCTCAGGACGTCTGCACCACCGGCGCACCTTCGCTGGCCTGCACCAGCACGAACCCCTGCCCCCGGAACGCCAGCTGCATGGCCTCGCCGCTGCCCCGCCCGATCAGGGCCCCGACCTTCACCGTGCGGTTGACCCCGACCTGCAACCCCGTGCTCCAGCACACCGCCGCCTGCCCGTCCACGAACGTCGGCATCCGCGCCACGTCCAGCAGCACCGGCGTGCCGTGCGTGGTCACCGCCACCCACCCGGTGCCGGTCACCGTGGTGTTGAACAGCCCACCGGCCGCGACCCCGGCGCCCTGAACCCGCTGGATGTCCCACTTGAGCTCCGGCCCGAACGCCAGCAGGTTCCGCCCGTTGACCGTCAGCCCCTCGTTCTCCAGGTAGAACAGGTGGATGTCGTCGGCGTTGTCGGCCAGATAGAGCAGCCCCTGGCCGCGTACCCGCATCAGGGAGGCCCCCTCCCCCGTCACGGCCTTCTTCAGCAGCCTGCCGAGCCCGCCGCCCTCGTAGTCGAAGTCCATCTGCCCCTGGAAGGCGACCATGGACCCCTGCTTGGCAAGCACCTCGTGCGGCAACTGGACCCGCAGCATCTTGTGGTTCTCCAGCGCGAACCCGCCGGGAAGCGGCTGGCCGGCCAGGTTGCCGAAGATCGAACTACGCACGTCGCGCCTCTCACGTCGATGGTCGTCGCCGCCGACGTGCACCCGGAGCCGGCCCGAGCGGCGTCATCTCCGCCGCTCCCACCACCTCCGGCACACCACTCCGGCGCCGTTCTACACCCCCATCAACTCGGCGCCCCGGAAGCGAGTTCCCGCACGACCTGAATGAGCTCGGCCGGATCGAACGGCTTGGTCAGGTACGCGTCGACCCCGATCCCCAGCCCCCGCCTCCGGTCGTCGTCCTGCGCCCGCGCCGTGATCAGGACGACCTTGATGTGACTGGTCGCCTCCTCCGTACGCAACTTCTCCGCCGTCGCCCACCCGTCCAGGCAGGGCATCATCACGTCGAGCGTGATCACATCCGGCATGACGTCCATCACGCGATCCAGACAGTCCTGCCCATCGGTGGCGGTCGACACCTCGAACCCCTCGAGGTTCAGGTTGACCGCGATGAGCTGCCGGATGACCTCGTCGTCATCCACGACCAGTACTTTGCCAAGAACGTCGCTCACGGGCGCAAAGCTAGCCCGTAGCGGGCCGGTCACGTGGGGTTTTCGCGGGATGCGTTCAAGGAGCGTTATCTGGTGCCGAGTGGTCCCCGGATGCTGATAGCCTTATCACTCGTCGCCCCCTTAGCTCAGGGGATAGAGCACCGGCCTCCGGAGCCGGGTGCGTAGGTTCGAATCCTACAGGGGGCACACAATCTTGATCAGCGGCTCAGGCCGCCGACCAGGGCAAACATCACAGATGCGGGCGGGCCTCCAGTCTCACGGAGTCCCGCCCGTTCTCGTTGTAGCCCACTGGTTGTGGGCCAACCTCGGGTGGCGGGCGCTTGGCCGATCCGGCGAGGTCGACACCAGCCAGCCTGAAGGCCGGCAGCCGCATGGTGGCACCTGAGAAAGCCGCCAATGGACGGATAAGGCGCCCCCTTGCCGGGGCCGCATGGGCCTCGATCGACGATGCGGCGCCGGTGGACATGTTGGGTTCGTCGCGCCGATCGCTGCGAGGTCAGGACCTTCTTCCTTCCCAGCGAAGCGGGACACAGCGGGAGATCCCTGTCAGCATGACGATGGGTCCCCTCCAAGGAGTGTCCAATGTGTGACGATGCGTTACTTCCGGGCCTCGTATCCGCTGCCCTGACCGATTACCGCGCGCTCCGCGACGCGCACGGCCCCTGCTGGGGGCGAACCGTCTCTGTCCTACGTCGTCCAGGCGTGGGCGACCGTCTTCCTCGATCGCCGTTACGACTTCTGGAACACCGGACTGCGCCAACTGGCCGAACGTTACCCCGACGTGCCCGCCGCCGAGCTGGAGGATCACCTCGGCGAGGTGGACCCCGACCGGGTGGTGCGTGACGCGCTCGGCGGCGACGTCGTGGACAACCTGCCGGTGCTGCGCCTGACCCCCGGCGGCTGCGCGGTGGAGGCCGTCACGCGGATCGTGCTGGAGGGCGAACCGTGTCGTACGGCGTTGCTGCTCGACTCCAGCAGGGACGAACCGGTCACCGTGATCGTGGACGGCACCCGGTACACGGTGGAGGCGCGCGGGGCCAAGGTGGTCGAGGTCGCCGAGTCCGTCCTCGTCGACGGGCAGCCGGTCGATCTGGCGCCGCTGAGCAGGCGGGTGGCGGCGGCCAGGGTGCGGTTGCGCGCGGGGTTCCCGTGCCGGTGGAGCGTGACGAGCGCGAACGGCCAGGGCTGGTACCCGGGCGGCGCGCCGCCCAAGCTGGACGCGCACCGCCGGCCGTTCTTCCATGGCGACGACCTCGTGGTCGCCGTACCCGCCGAACCCGTCACCGTGACCGTGACCAGAGGGATGGAGTACGACACCGCCGAAGTGACCACGACTCCGCAGGCCGGCGCGGAGACGCTGGTGGAGCTGGCGCCCGAACGGCTGTACGATGCGGCCGCCCGCGGCTGGTACGGCGGCGACCTGCACGTGCACCTCAACTGGATGGGCGAGGAGCCCGCCGCGCCCGAGCTGGCCGCCGCCGCGCAGCGCGGCGAGGACCTCCACGTGCTCAACCTGGTGGCGGGCAACGTGGCGAGCGAGCGCGTCTACGATGTGGAGGCGCTGGAGCAGTGGGTGGGCAAGGACCTGCCGTGGTCCGACGACCGGCACGTGGCCAGGATCGGCGTCGAGTACCGCAACGACGTGCTCGGCCACTGCACGGCGTTCGGGCTGCGCGGGTTGCCGAGCCGCTACCACTCGGGGTTCGGTACGGCGGACTGGCCGCCCAACGCGGCGGCGTGCGAGGAGCTGAAGGCACTCGGCGGGATCGTCTCCTACGGGCACCCGTTCCACACCGCGTTCGGTGACGACGACCCGCCGGACGTCGTACTCGATCGCGGGCGGTCCTGCGCGGCCAGGGAGATCGTGGCCGATGCCGCACTGGGCCTGATCGACTCCCTCGATGTGCTCAACCACTCCTCCGTCCTGGCCACGGCGGCCGTGTACCGCCGTCTCATCGGCGCGGGCAACAGACTGGCGGTGACGGCGGGGACCGACGCCGTGCTGTCGTTCTGCCGCCGCGGCACCGCCTCCGCCCCGCCCGGCTGGGAGCGTGTGTACGCCAACGTCGCCGGCCCCCTCACCGCCGAGTCCTACGCCGAGGCGATCCTGCTCGGCCGTACGTTCGCCACCACCGGGCCGTGGCTGGAGCTCACGGTGAACGGGCACGGACCGGGCGACACGCTGGAGCTGCCGCCGGGACAGGAACTGGAGATCGCGGTCTCCACGATCGGGCCGGAGGTCGAGCAACTGGAGATCCGTACCGCTGCGGGCGTGCTCGCGCAGGGGCCTCCCGGGCGGCTGGTGGCCACGATGACGGCGGACGAACCGACGTACGTGGTGGCCGTGGCAACCGGCGGGCCGCATCCGCGCTCCCAACACCGGCGCGGCGCATACGCCCACACCAGCCCTGTGTACCTTGACGTCGCGGGCGGCCACGTGGCCAGGGAGGCGGACGTGCGCTGGTGCCTGGCCTGGCTGGACCGGCTGGAATCGATCCTGCGCGAGTTCGGCCGCTTCGACACCCCCGCCCAGCTGGACGACCACCTGGCCCTGTACGAGCGAGCCAGGCAGGTCTACCGCAACCGCCTGCCCTGACCTCGGTCCGCGGCAGCGCGCCCGGCCGCGGGGCGACGGTCCGGGCGCCGTACGGTCGCACTCCAGGAGCCAGGTGTGCTCGTGGATCAGGCGGACGCGTGGCAGGCGTCCCCGCGCGAAGGCGCCTGCCATGTGAGCCTGTCGCTCGACCATGTACCGCTGCGCCCGCAATGCGATTCCCACAGGAGACCCGAATCAGCCTGTGTAATGAGGCACCACGGTAACGAATCGATACGTTTCGCCGGCGAGCAAGAGCAGCGGTAAGACAACAGCCGCGTTGCTCCGCCAGAGAAACATGATGGCCGACACGAAAAAGAAGAGGGCGAAACCAGATGCGGTCGTCGCTATCATCACCGCGTCCGGATCGCTGTAGTCCGGCATAGCCGGATCCCGATCGTCATTAGTAGGCACCAGGCTGGCCAGAGATGCAAGCAGCCCAAGTGATCCCGTGCACGCGCCCATGGCGATACGCGCCACCCTGGAGTTCTCATGTGCCGCCGCCAAGCGACGCTGCTCTTCCAGCCTCCCCCGAACGGCCGAACCAAAGCGGCATGGCATTTCGACCGACGACTCCTGGCCACCGTCCACGACAAACGCCACTTGAATCGACGCGCCTTCAGAAATGTGAACCACCGCCGCAAAGGCCATCGACGGGACAGAACGCCCGTGAACGCCTGACTCCCTTGCCGACGTGGCCCAGCCGGCGTATGCGTGGGACATCGCCTACTGGAGGAAACTTGGCTTCCAACCGATGGCCGATCGGCACCTTCATGCACCGGCTGACGGATGAGCTCCGCTCGGAGCTCCTCGGGCTGGGAACCTTGTGCTCGCTCCCGCCCGGACACGTGCTGATCAGGCAGGGAGATCGCGGCACATCGGTGTGGATTCTGCTGGATGCGCTGGTCAAGGTGACCGGGGGCGTTGAGAACGGCGTTGAGGCGACCCTGGCGATCCGGGTGTCGGGCGACGTCGTGGGCGATATGGCGGCCATGGACGGGTCGCCACGGTCGGCGACCGTGACCACCTGCGGACGCGCAGTTCTCCAACAGGTCAAAGGCCCGGTCTTCCGCTCTTTCGTGACCCGGCGGCCGGCGGCGGCACTGGCGTTGACGCAGGTCGTGGCCGAGCGCCTCCGTTGGGCCAATCAGCGACGCCTCGACTTCGCCGGCTACGAAACCAAGATCTGCCTGGCACGGGTGCTGATCGCGTTGGTCGCGCGGCACGGCTGCGCCATGGACGACGGCGTGAGCATCGGCGTACCGCTCACAAGAGCCGAGCTCGGCATGCTGGTGGGCGCCAAGGAGATCACGGCGCAGAAGGCGCTGCGCGAACTGGCCGCGGAAGGGGTCATCCGGCGAGGGCACCGCGACGTCGTGGTGAAAGATCTGGCGGGGCTGACCGCGCTCGCCGACCTGCCGATCCTCGCCAAGCCATATTTCTAAGGCTTCTCCCGCCGGGTGGTGCCGCACTGTTGAGCCCACCCGCTCATTGGAGATGCCATGGTCACGCACGATTACCGCGTCCTGCTCACAGCGGACATCGAGAACTACGGCGGCCGTACCGACGCCCAGCAGCGAAACCTTCAGTTCGGACTGGTCAGCACCATCGAGACTGCGGCGGACCGCGTCCAGCTGGACCATGGGGCGTGGGAGCGCCAGGTGGGCGGTGACTCGCTGACCGTCCGCCTTCCCGCCGAGCCGGGCCCCTTCGTCACGATTCCTCTCCTCCTCGACCAGTTCCTGACCGAGCTGGACCTGGCCATCGCGGCCCACAACAGTCAACGCTCCGATCCCACCTGGGCCCGGATGAGAATGAGGCTGGCCGTTCACGTCGGACCGCTGCAGTTGGACGGCGCGGCCGGCTGGCCTGGGCAGCATGCGGTACAGCCCGCGAGGTTGCGCGACTCGGCCCCGATCCGGACCGCCCTCGACACCTTCCGCGACGCCGACCTGGCGCTGATCGTCTCGCGTGAGGTCTTCCGCGACTACGTGTCGCAGGGGCCGGGGCGGCCGAGGCCGTCGGAGTTCCTGGAGGTCGCGGTGGCGGAGAAGAAACAGGAGTACACGGCATACCTGTACGTCCCGCACTTCGACGTCCATGACATGGAGGTTCCGAAGTCTCCCCCGCCCGGAAACAACCCCTCATCACCGCCGCCGAGCACCGGGTCGATCAAGAACCGGGTCAGGAAGGGCGAGATCTTCTTCGCGCAGGGAGACATGCACGTCACTCGTGAACCGAAGCGGAGGGAGAAATGAGCGACTCTCCACCTGAGGAACCGATATCCGAACCCTCGCAGCAGGAAGTTCCGGCGATCGAGGCCGCCGTTCTGGAGGAAGCGGACGAGGCACCCCAGGAGCCGGACAACCAATCGATCCGCAACGAGATGACCGCCTCTGGACAGGAGTGGCTGGAACGTGAGCAGAGCCTGGACGACCTGTTCGCCGACGAGCGGCCCAGCGCCGGCACTCGGGATCTGTTCGGCCGCGTGCACAACCGCGTCAAGAAGGGGAACGTCTGGTTCGCCCAAGGCGACATCCACGTAAATCAGGGAGGGGCCCAACCGACCGCGACGATTCACGAGCTGACGGAGAACGAGATCGAGGAACTACGGCGAACGCTGGTACCGACCCGGTCGCAGGCCGAAACACGCAGGCTGCTCGACAGCGAACGCCTCGTCCTGCTCGGCGGCCCGGCGGAGACCGGAAAGGCGACCACGGCCGCGGCGGCGCTGCTCGACTGGTGCGGCAGGGCGAGCTGGATCAGTCCGCGCGGAGCGAGCACGCCGGACCCCCGCGAGTGGAAACTGGAATCGGGACACGGCTATTTGCTCGACCTGGTCGATACGCCCGAGGCCGTGGACAAGGTGACCACGAACCTCAAGCGGGCCGGCGTCAACGCGGACTGCAGGGTGATCGTCCTGGTGCCGGGGCACATCAGCTCCACCGTCGCCCCCGTGATCGAGCACGACGCCCCGCCGAACGCCCGGATCTTCGCCAGGCACCTGTCCGTTCAGGCCTCAGGCACGCGGCTCGCCCCGGACGATCGGCGGCTGTTGGAGGAGGAGCTTCGTGCCCACTCCGCCCCCTGGCAGGTGGTCGAACTGGCCAAGCAGGTGGCCGCCACCTTGGAGGCCGGCGCGTCCATCGAGGGCATGCTGAACCGGCGGTTCCACCGGATGCGCGCGAAGGTCGGCGAAGACCTGGAGAAGCGCAGGCCGACCCTGGGCCGGTGCTTCATGACAAGCATCGCCGTGCTCCATGGGCTGCCCGAGGCGGAGATCTCCGGTGCGGCGCTGGCTCTGGCCGAACGGCTCGACGAGAAGTGGCGCCGTGATCATTCGCCGAAACCGGTCCAGCTCTGGGAGAAGCTCCCTCTCTGGCTGCGTTACGTGGACGCCGAGGCCACACCCGCCGGGCCCGGTGGCGGGCGGAGCATCAGGCTGAGACGTCCTCAGCTCGCGGCCGTCATGCTGCGGGTGATCTGGGAAGACCAGCCGACCATCCGTGACTCGCTGGTCGACTGGCTGCACTGGCTCGGCGGCGAGGGTTCGTCGCACACCAGGATCAAGGTCGGGCACGCGGTCGGGAAGCTCGCGACCTTCGACTTCGCCCTTGTGGACAAGCGGTTCCTGCAGGTGTGGAGCCGGTCCCGCCGCATGCGGGACCACCAGCTCGCCGCTCTGGCGCTGGAGGCAGCCGCCGAAGACCCGTCGATGACCCGCCGCGTTCACCTCCACCTCCGTTCGATGATCCAGGGCAACGACGTGACGAAGGCGATCGCCATCCGTGCCTATGCCTCGTCCGTCGGCCTCTCCGCCCCCGACCAAGCCCTCGCCGCGTTCAGGACCCTGGTCCTCACCAGGGGGGACAAGTTCCACCAGGACGTGGCCCAGTCCGTCGCCTATCTGTATCGCACGGACACCGCGCACACCATCCTGAACAGCCTCGCCGATTGGGTCGACGAAGGAGGGCCCGCAGGTCATCGCAGTGCCGCCCTCGCCTTCGGACGGCTGACCGCGCTACCCGTCCCGAGCCCTGAACGGCCGCACCTGAGCCGGCTCGACCCCCACCCCTCGCTGGTGACGCTCTGGCGCAACGCGCTCAGCCATGAGGAGGATGGCCGCCTGGTCGTACCCGAGTCCTGGGACCTGCTGCTGAGCGAATGGCTGCGCCATTACGACGAACGGCCCACCGTACGGGAGATCACGGACCAGATCTTCAGCCTGACCGACGGACGGAACGCCAAGCGGGCCCTGCTCTACCTCCGGCTCTGGCGGCGCCAGGGCGAGATCGCCGCCGATCTTTACCAACACCTGCGTCAACTCGTTCAAAGGAGCTGATCCCATGCACAAATGGCTGGCCCCCATGCTCTACCACGTCCAGCTGAACGAGCCCGAGGCCGAACCGCCTGTCGACATCGAGCCGTTCGTTCTGACCGCGCCCGCCAAGGGCGACGCCTACGACTTCTCCGTCACCCTGCTCCGGACCGCGACCTCGGCCGGGAAGTCGGCCCGAGCTCTCCTCGACGACGAAGTGCCCGAAGCCGAAGCGGTTCTCCAGCGCGCGTGCCAGGAGGTACGTGTGATCACCCGGCAGTTCGACATCACCGAGGCGGGTGCGGCAGAGCGGGCCGCGAACGAGAAACTCCAATCGATCTCCGGCGCGATGACGGGCGTCTACAGGTGGACGGTCCGCGCCGAGGTGAACGTTCCCGACGAGGTCCGCCAGCTCAACCGCGACAGCCACAGGAAGCTGCACGGCATCAGATCCGACGCCGCCGCGGCCCTGCTGCACATCAGCAGCACCGACGAGGTCCGGCAGAAGTGGCAGGAGTTTCTCGCCGCCGTGGAGGGAAGCGCCCGCGTGGTGCACGCGATCCAACTGGCTGCCGCTCCGGAGCAACTGCCGCAGATCATCGCGGATCTCGACAAGCAGCGGCAGCAGGGCGCGCAGAAGCTGCTCGACACAGTCGACAAGATCATGCAGAGCTACGAGAAGGTGGACATGCTGGACTTCGTCGTCCGGAACGAATCGGTGCTGCGCAGCACCCTGGAACTCCTCGGTCTTCCCGTTCCGCCCCTGGAGGACGACACCCTGCTGGAAGGCAGAGCGTGACCCACCGTGCAGGCGTCATGCCTGCGCCTGCACGGTCACGGCGGGGAACCGGTGAGCACCACGTCGATGAGCGCCGCGCTCACCGTGGCCGACATTCCCCCCAAGAGCAGCCAGAACCCCCAGCGGATGAGGCGATACTTCCGCCCCACGATGCGACTGACCCGGTACAGCTGATCAGCGACCCGCTCCAGGTCGAGTGCCGATGACCGCATCAGAGCGCCGCCGACGGCCACCGCGGAGTCGAGGTGCAGGACATCGGCGTAGTACATGACGGCGTGGCTTCCCTTCCGCCGATCCAGGCGCGGATAGACCGCACCGGCGAGCACGACCACGGACGCCAGAGCTGCCGCCGCCCCTGCCCACCACAACCACTCGACGGCGTTGGACAGCTCGAAGGGTGACCAGCTTCCCGCGAGCAGGCCGCCTGCGACGGCGCCGAGGCCGATGCCGACGATGCCGAGGAGGACCTGGGCTTTGGTGTCCGCCCGGTTGAGCTCCTCACGGGCTTCTGTGAGTAATTGTGTCCCGTAGGCGCACGCGTCGTCCTCGGCTGCCTGTCGTTCGTCCGCAGGGGGCTGGCTGAAGGCTCGCACGATCTTGCGGAACACGAGAAACCTCCTCGCCGGGGGGCGATCACAACGCAGAGCATTCCACGACCGCCGCGAGTTGAAGCCCGTACCGCTCTTCGCACCCGCTGCACACCACCTCAGCAGGAGGCTCTCTGCATATTGCGGACAGCACCGACGCGTGAGGCACCTTCTTCTTCTTCAGAGGGCCGGCCTGAGGCCCACCGTTGCTGGACGCCACCCGAAAATCATCTACAAGAACGGCTGTCGGTATCGGCGGTCGCGCACCTGGTCATAGATGGCGCGTAACCACGGCTGACGGACCTCCGGCAGGCGCGCCAATGTCCTGAGGAACACGTCCCAATCTGGTCGGAACGGATTCCACGGCAACAGCGGTGGCGGATCATCGCGGCGGACCTCGTCCGGCATCCCGCCCGCCGCCGGGACGAGCCGCCGATCGTCGTGGAAGGCCATGTACATCCACACGTCAGCAGCCAGCGGCACCACCGCCTGTGCGCCAGCCGGCCACACCTCACCGGTCTGTGGATGCCGCGGCACCAGGGCCATGTCCGTGACCGTGACGGACAAGCCCGGACCGGCCAGGACCAGGTCCCGTGTCGGCGGTCCCGGCGGGAGCAAGATGTCGATCGCCCTGCGAAACGCCTCGGCGGCTGGTCCGTCGGGGACGGCCACCCGCTTGCCACCCGACACCGCGAGCAGCTGGGCCAGCGCCGCCCCGACGGCCGCCGTCCACACCGGGCTCCACCATCCCGGCTGCTCGATCGGTGGCGTGCCCGGATGCTCCTCTCGCAGCATCTCCCAGCCGGTCACCCGGCGAGCGGGACCCTCGACGCTGACCGGACGCACGACGCGCGGGTCCAGCCACACCACCTGCCAGAGCGTGCAGTCGTCAATGCGGGTCGCCACCGCCTGCCCGCACCTCTCGCACGCCAGATTCGGACCGTCACGACCGTCCAGCCCGAAGCAGGAGCCGTCGCACCGCTCCGGTATCAGCACGGTTCCGCGAACATCGCCCGGCGCGACCCCCACCGTTCCGGGCGGCCCGTACGACAGGGCGGACACCGGCGCATACACGCCGCGGGTCTCCGCTTCGTCCGCGCCCACCTCCTCCCACAGCCGCCACGGCGGTCCCGAAGGTTCCGGATTCACCGCGTACGTCCCAGGCTCCAGGAACGCCGGCAGCAACTCGTGGCCGAGCTGCTGATCAGCATGGGCGGGGAGCGCGACCCGCGACAGCCGCGCCGTCAGCACGGCACCGCATCCCGCACACGCGAACACGACCATGTGCCCTCCCACTCCACAACGACTGGATCATGCTCACTCACATTCGGTCCTGGAGGAACCGCTCGTCACCGATTCGCCGCCGGTGACCGGTGGTTCGGACCGTGCGGCGGAGGGCGGGCTGGCGGAGGGCGGCGGTTGTTCGGGGAGGGGTGGGTGGGAAGGTGGCCGGGTGCAGATTTCCCTCCTTGGCCCGGTTGCGGCCGCGTCCGACGACGCCTCCCCGATCGACATTCCCGGCGTACGTCTGCGGGTGCTGCTGGCGCGGCTCGCGTTGGAGGCCGGTCGGCCGGTGTCGGCGGACGCCCTGATCGACTGCATCTGGGGCGAGGAGCCCCCGGCCGGTGCCGTCAACGCGCTGCACGGGCTGGTCTCCCGGTTGCGCAGGACGCTGGGCGGGCCGGAGTCCGTGGAGCTGGTGGCCGGCGGATACCGGCTGCCGCTGCGTCCCGAGGACGTGGACACCCACCGGTTCGAGCAGCTCGCCGGGCAGGCCAGGCGGGAGCTCACGGCCGGCCGGCCGCGGGAGGCCTCCTCCTTGCTCCGCGCCGCCCTGGAGCAGTGGCGCGGCGACGCGCTGGCGGACGTGCTGGAGGCCCCGTTCGCCCGTAACGTGGCGGCGCGGCTGGAGGAGTTGCGCGCCACCGTCGCCGAGGACTTCTTCGACGCGGAGGTACGGCTCGGCCGCCACTCCGAGGTGCTGGCCGACCTGCGTGTCGCGGCCGTCGCCCGGCCGCTGAGCGAGCGCCTGGCCGAACTGCGGATCCGCGCCCTGTCGGCCGCCGGACGCCAGTCGGAGGCGCTGGCCGTGTACGACGAGGTCCGCGGCAGGCTCGGCGACGAGCTGGGCATCGACCCCTCGCCCGAGCTCCGCGCGGTCCACCTCGCCCTCCTGCGCGGGGAGCTGAGCCGGCCCGCCGTACGGCCGCAGGCCGCGTCCAGCCGGCTCCCGGCCAGGCTCACCACCTTCGTCGGCCGGGAGCGTGAGCTCGGCGAGCTCACCCTGCTGCTCGCCGAGGCGCGGCTGGTGACGATCGTCGGGCCGGGCGGCGCGGGCAAGACCAGGCTGGCGCTGGAGGCCGCCGAGCACGTCGGGGAACGGGCGTGGTTCGTCTCGCTCGCCGGGGTCACCCGGCCGGACCAGATCGCGGACGCGGTGCTCAGCGCCTGCGGCGGCCTGTTCGAGGGCGGGTTCAAGCCGCAGGCTCCCGCGCCGGCCCGGCTGGCCGCCCAGCTCGACGTCGGCCCCGCCTTGCTGGTGCTGGACAACTGCGAGCACCTGCTGGAGGCGGCCGCCGAGCTCGCCGAGCAGCTGCTCGGCCGGCTTCCGCAGCTGCGCGTCCTGGCCACCGGCAGGGAGGCTCTGGCGATCGACGGCGAGGCCCTGTGCCACCTCGGCCCGCTCGGCCTGCCCGTGCCGGACGCGGATCTGGCCGAGGCCGCCGAGTCGGACGCCGTGCGGCTGTTCGTCGAGCGGGCGGGCAGGGTGCGCCAGGGGTTCGCGCTCGACGGGGCCACGCTGGGGCCCACGGTGGAGATCTGCCGCCGGCTGGACGGCATGCCGCTGGCGCTCGAACTGGCCGCGGCCAAGCTGCGGGCGATGAGCGTGACGCAGATCGCCCAGCGCCTGGACGATCGTTTCCGCCTGCTCACCTCGGGCAGCAGGACCGCGCTGCCGCGCCAGCGCACGCTGCTCGCGCTGGTGGAGTGGAGCTGGGACCTGCTGGAGGAGCCCGAGCGGGTGCTGGCCGCCCGGCTGGCCGCCTTCCCCGGCGGAGCCGACCTGGCCGCGCTGGAGGCGATCTGCTCCGACGCGTCCCTGCCCGCCGCCGACGTGGTGTACGTCGCGGGCGCGCTGGTCGAGAAGTCCATGATCCAGCAGGTCGGGGACAGGTACCGGATGCTGGAGACCGTCCGCGCCTATGCGGCGGCCCAGTTCGCCGAGCCGCCGATCAGCGACCGCTTCAGCGCGTACTTCCTGGCGCTGGCCGAGGAGAACGAGCCGCTGCTGCGTACCGGGGACCAGTTGCGCGCCGTCGAGGTCTTCGACGCCGAGCACGACAACCTGGTCGCCGTGCTGCGGGCCGCCATCGGGGCGGGCGAGGCGGCCACGGCGGCCCGGTTCGTCAGGTCCATGATCTGGTACTGGGGCATGCGCGGGATGTCCACCGAGTCCGACGCGTTCCTGGGCGAGGTGCTGGCGTTCGGCGACGAGCTGCCGGCCGACGCCCGCACCGCCTTCGAGGTGGTGCGGGCGACGGCGGGCCGGCGGGGCGGGCCGGAGGTCCAGGAGAACCTGAGCCGTCCCGGGGTGACGAAGTTCCACAACGCGCTGCCGTTGCTCCGCCTGTCCAGGCTCACCACCCAGGACGCCGGAGACCTGGAGGCCCTGGACTCCCCCGACCCGTGGGTGCGCGCCAGCGCCCGCTGGGCCTACGACTTCCTGCTCACGGAGCAGGGCGACCAGGAGACCGGCGCCCGCCACAGGGACGAGGCGCTGCGCCTGTTCCAGCAGGTCGGTGACCGCTGGGGCCTGGTGATGAGCCTGGTACGGCAGAGCCGCGTCCACGGCCTGCGCGGCGAGCACGAACGCGCGGTCGCGGCCTGCGAGCGCGCCGTCGCGATCGCCGCCGAGCTGGGCACCGAGGAACACCTGTTCATCACCAAGTCGCATCTCGCCCAGAACCGCATGCGCGGCGGCGACCTGGACGGCGCGCTGCACGACGTCCACGCCGCGCGACGCGTGGCTCGCGAGCACGGCCACCGGCGGCTGGAGGCCAGCATGTTGTTCCCGCTCGCCGAGGTGCACCGCCACGCCGGTGACCTGGACCGGGCCCATGAGGCCGTGGACGAGCTGGAGACGGTCGTCCACCGGCTGCCCGGTCCGCCCCAGCTGAACGGCGACGTGATCGTGTCCTCCCGGATGGCCGTCCTCGTGACCGAGGGCGCGGCGGACCGGGCACGCGAGCTGCTGCCCCGCGCGATGCGCGGCGTGCTCGGGCACACCAACGCCAACGCCATGGCCCGGGCCGCGGAGCTGATGGCCAGGCTGCTCGGGCTGGAGGGCGACGCGGCGGGGGCCGCATCGGCGCTCGGCATGAGCCACGTGATCAGGGGCGTCTTCGACGAGGGCGACCCCGATCTGCGGCGGCTGGTGCCCGTCCTGGCCGGGCGGCTCGGCGACGCGGGTTACCAGGAGGCGTACCGGCGTGGCGCGGGCCTGCCGCGGCAGGAGGCGATGGACCGGCTCCTGGCCCTGCGCGCGGATCCGTCCGGGGTCGCCGCGGGCTGAGCGGGGGCGGCGCGTTCGGGGTCAGCGGCGCAGGAACGCGAGCAGGGAGGCGGCCAGTTCGTCCGGGGCCTCTTCGGCCACGTGGTGGCCGCTGTCGATCGGGTGGCCGGTCACGTCGTCGGCCCAGGTGCGCCAGATCGCCAGCGGGTCGCCGTACAGGTCCTCCATGTCGTCCTTGGACGTCCAGAGGAACAGGGTGGGGCAGGTGAGGCGGCGGGAGGCGGCGCGGTCGGCGTCGTCGGCCGCGCGGTCCACGGTCAGGCCGGCGCGGTAGTCCTCGCACATCGCGTGGACGGTGTCCGGGTCGTGGATGGCCCGGCGGTAGTCCTCGTACGCCTCCTGGCCCATCTGCTCGGCGCTCCCCTTGTACCAGGCGTCGGGGTCGGCGTTGATGACGCGTTCGGCGGGTTTGGCGAGCTGGCCGAGGAAGAACCAGTGCCACCAGGACGCCGCGAAGCGGGCGTCGGCCCTGGCCAGCGCCTCGCCGATGGGGATGCCGTCCATCACGACCAGGCGGGTGACGGCGTCCGGGTGGTCGGCGGCCAGGCGGTGGGCGACGTAGGCGCCGCGGTCGTGGCCGGCGACGGCGAACCGTTCGTGGCCCAGCGAGCGCATGAGGGCGACCATGTCGCGGGCCATGGCCCGCTTGGAGTAGGGGGCGTGGTCGGGGGTGGTGGGCGGCTTGCCCGAGCGGCCGTACCCGCGCAGATCGGGGCAGACCACCGTGTGGTGGGGGGCCAGGAGGGGCGCGACGCGGTGCCAGGTCGCGTGGGTGCGGGGATGGCCGTGGAGCAGCAGGACAGGCGTTCCGGAGCCGCCGTACCGGACGAACAGCTCGGTCTCGCCGACGTCGATCATGCCGGTCGTGAAGTCGTCGAACATCGGCCGCTTCTACCCGGGACCGTCGCCGATCAACACCCACCTCGGGCAAGAGCGCCGGGGGAAAGGGAGCTTAACCGGAGTTCCGCCGCATAAGGGGACGTTCTAGGATCGGGCCATGCCTTTGACCGTGGACGACGTCGACCGGTTCGTGGCCGCCAGACCCCGCCTGGAGGCCATCGCCTACCGCCTGCTCGGCTCGGCCGCGGAGGCCGAGGACGCCGTGCAGGAGACGTTCCTGCGCTGGCAGTCCGCCGACACGGGCCACGTCGAGGTGCCCGAGGCGTGGCTGACGAAGGTGCTCACCAACCTGTGCCTCAACCAGCTCGGCTCCGCGCGGGCACGCCGCGAGACGTACGTCGGGGAGTGGCTGCCCGAGCCGCTGCTCGCCGGCGACCCGATGCTCGGCCCGGCCGAGACCGCCGAGCAGCGCGAATCGGTCTCGTACGCCGTGCTCACGCTGATGGAACGCCTGTCCCCCAACGAGCGGGCCGTCTACGTGCTGCGGGCCGCCTTCGACCACTCCCACCGGGAGATCGCCGAGATCCTCGACATCACCGAGTCGGCCAGCCAGCAGATCTTCCACCGTGCCAAGAAGCACGTCGCCGACGGCCGGGCCCGCACCGAGGTCGACGAGGCCGCCGCCCGGCGGATCGTCGAGGAGTTCCTGGCCGCCGCCACCAGCGGGCAGACCGAGCCGCTGGTACGCCTGCTCACCCAGGACGCCGTCGCGATCGGCGACGGCGGCGGCAAGGTCCCGGCCCGTGCCAAGGCGTTCGTGGGCGCCGTCGCGGTCGCGAAGTTCCTGTGGGGCCTGGTCAAGCCCGGCAAGGCCAAGCGCGCCATCATCGGCGGCTCGCCCGAGATCTACCCCTGGACCGCCAACGGGGAGCCGGCCGTCGTGGCGGTCATCGACGGCCGGGTCGTCGGCGTCATGTGCCTGGAGGTCACCGGCGAGGGCATCGCCGCGTTCCGCAACCAGGTCAACCCCGACAAGCTGGACCGCGCGACCACGCGCTGGGCGGCCACCGAGCACGGGGAGCCGCTGTTCAGAGTCTTCTGAGGCACGGTGTGACGCGCTTCACATCGTGATCCTGTCAGGAAAACGCGGACCGTCCGGTTCAGGTGGCGAACCCGCGTCAGACAGGAGCGAGGAAATGCAGCACCGCATCATCGTCCTCGGAGCCGGCTACACCGGAGCCGTCGTCGCCGGCCGCCTCGCCAGGCGGCTCAGCCGCGAGGACGTCGCCATCACCCTCGTCAACGCCGAGCCCGACTTCGTGGAACGCGTCCGCCTGCACCAGGTGGCGACCGGGCAGGACCTCAGGCCCCGGCCGTTCCGCGAGATGTTCGCCGGCACCGGCGTCGAGCTGCGGCTCGGGACGGTCACCGGCCTCGACGCCGACCGCGGGACCGTCACCGTCACCGGCGCGGACGGCGCCACGGAGCTGGCCTACGACACGCTGGTCTACGCGCTCGGCAGCGGCTGGAACGCCGAGAGCGTGCCCGGGACCGCCGAGCACGCCTACGACGTCGCCGGCCGCCCGGGGGCGCTGCGGCTGCGCGAGCGGCTGGCCCGGCTCGACGCCGGTCAGCGCGTGGTCGTCGTCGGCGGCGGGCTCACCGGGCTGGAGGCCGCGGCCGAGATCGCCGAGGCCCGTCCCGACCTGGACGTGGCCCTCGCCGCCCGCGGCGGTCTCGGCGACTGGCTCTCGCCGAAGGGCCGCGCGCACGTGCGGAAGGTCCTCGCCGGGCTCGGGGTGAGCGTGCACGAGCACACGGCCGTCACCGGCGTCGAGGCCGGCCGCGTCACCACCGACGGCGAGCCCATCCCGGCCGAGGTGACCGTCTGGACGGCCGGCTTCGCCGTGCACCCGATCCCGCGGGCGACCACCCTGGAGGTCACCGGCACCGGCCAGATCGTGGTCGACGGGACCATGCGCTCGGTCTCGCACCCGAACGTGTACGCCGTCGGCGACGCCGCCATGGCGATGGGCCCCGGCGACAAGCCGCTGCGGATGTCGTGCGCCTCGGGCATCCCGACCGCCTGGCAGGCCGCCGACTCGATCGCGGCGCGGCTGACCGGCGGGAAGTTGCCGAACACCTCGCTGCGCTACTTCAACCAGTGCGTCTCGCTGGGCCGGAGCAACGGCCTGATCCAGTTCGTCACCGCCGACGACCGCGCCGTGCCCACCGTGCTGACCGGGCGGGTCGCCGCCGTCTACAAGGAGCTGGTCTGCAAGAGCGCCGCCTGGGGCGTCGCCAACCCGATGCTCGGCCTGCCGGCCCGGCGCCGCCGCGTCACCCGCCCGAACGCCCCGGCCGGCCCCGCCGCCGCCAGGGCGCGTGCGTGACGACGGACGGCGGCGGCCTGGCGCACCCGGCGGCGGGCCCCCGTCAGGGGGTCGTCAGGACGACGAGCTGCCGGGTCGCCCGGGTCATCGCCACGTAGCGGTCGACCGCGCCTTCGACGCCCTCGCCGTCCTCGCCGAACCGGTCCGGATCGACGAGGACGACCAGGTCGAACTCCAGCCCCTTCGACAGCTCCGGCGTCAGCGACCGGACCCGGGGCCGCTCCCGGAAGGCCGGGTCCCCGATCACGCAGGCGATCCCCTCGGGGTTCGCGGCGAGCCAGGCGTCGAGGATCGTGCCCAGCTCGGCGACCGGCCCGCGCGTGACGGGGACGCCGCTCTCCCGGATGGAGGCCGGCACGTTGGCGTCCGGCAGGGCGGCCCTGATGACCGGCTCGGCCTCGGCCATGATCTCCGCCGGGGTCCGGTAGTTGACGCTCAGGCCGGCCAGCTCGACGCGGTCGATGCCGACCCGGCCGAGCCGTTCCGTCCACGACTCCGTGAACCCGTGCCTGGCCTGGGCGCGGTCGCCGACGATGGTGAAGCTCCTGGACGGGCAGCGCAGCAGCAACATCTGCCATTCGGCGTCGGTCAGCTCCTGGGCCTCGTCCACGACGATGTGCGCGAACGGCCCGGCGAGCAGGTCCGGCTCCACGGTGGGCAGCTCCGACTCGTCCACCAGGTTGCGCTGGAGGTCCGCCCGGCGAAGCTGCGTCACCAGGCCCTCGCCGTCGTCGTCGGCCTCGATCAGGTTGTCCACGACCTGGGCCATGCGCTCGCGCTGGACGGCCAGGGCGGCCTGCTGCCTGCGCTGCCGGCGGGACGCCTCCGGGTCGCCGAGGCGCTGGCGGGCCGCGTCCAGGAGGGGCAGGTCGGAGACCGTCCAGGCTTGGGCGTCCGCGCGCTGGAGCCGCCGGATCTCGTCCGGGGCGAGCCAGGGGGCGCACAGCCGCAGGTAGGCGGGGACCGTCCACAGGTCGCCGACGAGGTCGGCGGGCTCGATCAGCGGCCAGGCGCGGTTGAAGGCGGCCATCAGTTCCCGGTTCGCGCGCAGCGACCTGCGCAGCAGCTCCGGCGAAACCTCCTGATCGCCGTGCTGGTCATGCGGGTCGTGCTTGTCTATGAGGATCGTGAGCAGTTCCGCCCAGATCTGGTCGCGGGCCTCGTTGTGCGGGGTGCCGGGTTCGGCGGCCTGGAACGCCTCGGCCCAGTCCTCGGCGCTCAGCCAGACGTCCGACCAGTGCGTGGTGACCGTCATGCCCTTGGCGGGCGGGTTCTCGTAGAACCTGACGGCCGGCTCGATCGCCTTCACCATGTCCGCGGACGCCTTCAGCCGCGCCACCTCCGGGTCCCGCTCGGGGGCCGCCGCCGCCCCCTCGGGCACGAGGTCGCGCAGGGTGCAGGTGCGCACGCCGTCCTCCCCCAGGCTGGGCAGCACGTCGGCGACGTAGGCCAGGTAGGGCTGGTGCGGGCCGACGAACAGCACGCCGCCCTTGTTGTGGCCGAGCCGGGGGTCGGAGTAGAGCAGGTAGGCCGAGCGGTGGAGGGCGACGACGGTCTTGCCGGTGCCGGGGCCGCCGTCCACGACGAGGGCGCCGCGGGAGCCGGCCCGGATGATGGCGTCCTGGTCGGCCTGGATGGTGCCGAGCACGTCGCGCATCCTGGGCGAACGGTTGCCGCCCAGGCTGGCGATGAAGGCGGACTGGTCGTCGAGCGCGGCGTGGCCTTCGAAGCCGTCGGCGGTGAACACCTCGTCCCAGTAGTCGCTGATCCGGCCGCGGGTCCAGCGGTACCTGCGGCGGCTGGCCAGGCCCATGGGGTTGGCGTGGGTGGCGCCGAAGAACGGCTCGGCCGCGGGCGAACGCCAGTCGAGCAGCAGGCGGCGGCCGTCGCTGTCGGTGAGGCCGAGCCGCCCGATGTACACCGGTTCGGGGTGGTCGGCGGTGACCATGTGGCCGAGGCACAGGTCAAGGCCGAAGCGGCGCAGCGTACGCAGGCGGGCGGACAGGCGGTGGATCTCCAGGTCCCGGTCGAGCGCCTGCCGGCCCTTGCCGCCGGGGGCCATGCGTTCGGCGTCGAGGCGGGCGGACAGGTCGGCGATCGACTGCTCCAGGCTCTCGGCGAGGGCCGCGAAGTGTCGCTCGTCGACGGCGATCAGCGCCGGGTCGGCCTTGGCGGCGAGGTTGCCGGGCAGGTCGAACACGCCGGTGGTCAGGGGATTCATGTATGTGGCTCCGCTACGAGGTCGGTCTTCGCGTGGCAAGGCTTCTGGCCTCGGCGGACGATTCTGCGCCACGACGGGGGTCTTGCCGCAAGCCCCCCGGTGCGCTATACGTTGAGAGTGGAAAGGAGTAGAAGCTCCTTTTTCTGCCACTTTGCCCGCTCCACGGCACAGACCTCGCTTCGCGGTGCAGCGGAAGCGGGTGACCCGCCCGTGACGGGCGGATCACCGGTCAAGGGTCACCAGTCGCCGTCGCCGCCCTCGTCCTCGTCGCCTTCGAAGATCTCCTCGACGATCTCCCCCGCCACCAGGCCGCCGACCACGCCGGCGGCGCCGGCCGCGGCCACCGCGCCCAAGCCCGGCCCGCCGTGGTGCTGCTCGTGATGGCCGTAACCGTGGTGACCATGGTGACCGTGGTGGTCGCCGTGGTGGTCGCCGTGCGCGAAGCCCGCGTGGGCGTGCGAGGCCAGGCCGGACAGCCAGCGGTCGAGCTCGGCGGCCCAATCGGTCCGCAGGGCGTCGGCGTGGCTGACGGTGAAGCGGCCGATCGCGTCGCCGGAGTAGCGGCCGGCGCGCTTGTCGGCCTCCAGGACCACCTCCAGCCCCGCCGGATCGGCCACGAAGGTCACTTCGAGCTCGCCGAGCACGCCGGCGTACCGGCCCGCCGGATAGAACTCGATCTCCTGGTAGAACGGCAGCTCCTGGCGCACGCCGTACAGGCGGCCGGCCTCCAGGTCGGCGGACTTGAACGCGAAGCCGAGCTGCAGCAGCGCCTCCAGGATGCGCAGCTGGGAGGGCAGCGGCTCGACCGCGACCTCGTCGAGGTCGCCCTTGTCGACCGCCTTGGCGATGGCGAGCTCGGTGCGCACGCCGAGCGCCATGCCGTGCAGCGGCTGCCCGCCGATCTGGCTGATCGGCGCCTCCCACGGCACGCCGACCTCGAAGGGGATCGTGCGCTCCGCGCCCTGACGCAGCAGGAACGGCCCCGACACCTGGACGCGGAAGAACTCCCCCGCCCCCGCGTGCTCGCCGTCGCCGTGCTCGAACTCCACGCGGGCGACCAGGCCGAGGGTGACGTGCTCGATCTCGGCGTCGAAGTCGCCGCCCTTGAGCCGCACCTCGCCGGACAGCGTGCCGCCCGGCTGGACGCGCGGGGTCGCCAGAACGGTGTCCACCGAGGGCGCGCCGACGCCGAAGGCACCCAGCATGCGTTTGAAGACCACGGCTTGTTCTCCCTGTCGAAGATCGAATGTGTGCAGCCGCCCCGCACAACGATCTCCGTCCGGCCCCGGTTCCGGTCATGCCGAAAACGTCTGCCCGCAAGGGGGCGGGAACGGCGGGATCCCGGCGGGCGGCGCGTTCGCCGACCGCCGGGATCCCGGCGCGTCCCGCTCTACCGGACGCCGCGTCTGCCGTAGAGTCCCGCCGCCAGGGCCACCCCCAGACCGGCGAGCACGACTTGGATGACCAGTTCTATCCAGTCGATGCCGCGGGTGTCCGCGACGCCGACCGCGGCGGCGATCGCGGTGCCGATGAGGGCCGCGACGATGCCGATCACGATCGTGAGCCAGATGGGGATGCTCTGACGGCCCGGCACGACCAGCCGGCCGATGACGCCGATGACGAGCCCGATGATGAGGGCGGAGATGATGCCGGTGACTTCCACGCTTCACACTCCCGTTCTGCCGCGCCGGGCGTCGTCACCCCTCGTGGGGGAGGAGTGACCCCCGGCCTGACAGCGCCATTGCTTCCCATCAGCATCACAAAGAAACCGGACGACTCAGCCTGATATCGGTTCATGGCGGACAGGATCCATGGGGGTGTGCCGTTCGCGGTGGTGGCGCAGGCGGCCCCGCGGTGCCTACACTGCGGGCACACCCCACGAACAGCAGACGCGAACGAACGGCGCACCGAACCCCTCAGGAGCCCTTTGTGACCGTCAGACGAATCGTGCTGCACGCCCTGCTCGCCGCGACGACCGCGACGACCGCCGCCACGACCGCCGCGGCGCCGGCGCACGCCACCGCCTTCACCCTGACCAGCACCGCCTTCACCCAGGGCGGGATCATCCCGAAGGTGCACGAGTGCACCAGCGGCGGCCAGACCGACCCCGGCCGGCGCAACGAGTCACCGCCCCTGACCTGGAGCGGCGGCCCGGCCGGGACCCGCGGCTACGCCCTGGTCATGAGAGACCTCGACAACAACAACCTCATCCACTGGGTGATCTACGACATCCCGGCGGGCGTGACCTCGCTGCCGCAGAACGTCGAGCACGCCTACCGTCCCGCGGCGCCCGCCGGAGCCCGGCAGATCTACTACCGCGGCAGCGCGAGCCTGTACGGCTACCAGGGGCCGTGCTCCCCCTGGTCGGTCAACACCTACCAGTTCACCGTGCACGCCCTCGACCGGGCCGCCCTGACCGAACTGGGCTCCGGTTCGTCCACGACGACCGCGGCGAGGGTGATCTCCGGCGCGTCCCTGGGGACGGCCGTGTTGTCCGGCGAGTCCTGAACCCTCAGGAGCGCCAGGTCCAGCCGGGCAGACCCGGCACCGGTCCCGCCGGACGGCCGGGCCCGGCGGTGAGCCCCCGCGCGGGCGGCACCGCCGGGCAGTGGGCGCCCGCGGCGGGCAGGGCCAGGGTGGTCAGGTAGCGGTCCACGGCCCCGGTCAGGCAGGGGCTGCGGCCGTAGGCGCCGTGGCCCCAGCCGTCGTACGTCAGCAGCCGGGCCTCCCGGCCGATCTGGCGGGCGGTGCTCAGCGCCCACGGGTAGCCGGTCGCCGGGTCGTGCAGGCCGTTGACGAGCAGCAGCGGCGGCGTGCCCGAGACGCGCAGCCGGTGCTGCGGGTCGGGGATCGGCGTGGGCTGTCCCAGGCAGGCGACGGTGAGCGAGACCGAGATCGGGCTCATCCGCATGTCGGGCGCGATGGCCGCCAGCCGCCGCAGGTGCCGCTCGAAGGCCCGCTGGTCGCGTACGGGGAGCAGGTAGTCCTGGCAGATGACCTGCGTGACGTCGTTGAACACCTCCTGGTCCGGGTCGGGCGGCGCGAGCGGCGGCACGGCGGCGGAGCCGGCGTCCAGGTCGCGCAGGAACGTGGCCAGGCCGGCCCAGTCGGGGGCGTAGAAGGTGCTGAACACGAGATGGAGCAGCACCGACGGGGTGAGCGGGCCGTCGGGGAGGCGCAGCTCGCCGCGTCCGGCCCGGGCCAGCAGGTCTCTCAGCAGGGCCCGCACGTCGCGTCCGCGCAGCACGCAGGCGGGGGCCGTGGCGCACCACGAGACGAACGCGTCGAAGGAGTCCTGGGTGGTCCAGGTGTCGGTGTCGAGCATCTCGGTGGTGCCGAGGCTGTGGTCCATGTTGCTGTCCAGGGCCAGCGCGCGGACCCGCCGGGGGAAACGTTCCGCGTAGAGCTGGCCGATGAGGGTGCCGTAGGAGATGCCGTAGAAGGTGAGGCGTTCCTCGCCGAGCGCCGCCCGCAGCGCCTCCAGGTCGCGGACGACGGACGCGCTGTCCACGTGGTCGTAGAGCGGCCCGGTACGGGCCCGGCAGTCCTCGCGGTAGCGGGCGTTGTACGCCAGCCGCCGGTCGAAGCCGGCCTGGTCGCGGGTCAGCGGGTCGGGGGCCTGCCGGGCCAGCGGCAGCGAGCAGAGCACCGGATGGCTGCGGGCGACGCCGCGCGGGTCGAAGCCGACCACGTCGAAGCGGGCCGCCAGCTCCGGGCTGAGGCGCAGGTCGTCGCGCAGGACGGCGTCCACGCCCGAGTTGCCGGGGCCGCCCGGATTGATCACCAGGGAGCCGATCCGGGCCGCGGGATCGGTGGCGGGACGCCGCGCCACGGCCAGGTCGAACGTCGGGCCGCCGGGGTCGGCCCAGTCGACGGGCAGGGTGAGCCGGGCGCACTGGGCGGCCGGGTCCTCCGGGCAGGGGGACCAGCCGGCGCCCGGGGTCGCGGCGGCGGGCGGGAGCGGGACGAGCACGGCCACGAGCAGGGCCAGTGCCGCAAGGATCGGTCGCAGCATGAGATGTCCCATCGGTCGGGGGGTGACACCGATCATGAGCTTCCGGCTGCTCCCCCGATACCCCCGGGCCGCGCCTCGGGATCCCCGGGGTCAGCCGAGGGCGCGGTCGAGGTTGAAGGCGGCGCTGATCAGGGCCAGGTGGGTGAACGCCTGCGGGAAGTTGCCCTGCTGCTCGCCCGTCCGGCCGATCTCCTCGGCGTACAGGCCGAGGTGGTTGGCGTAGGTCAGCATCTTCTCGAAGGCCAGGCGGGCCTCCTCCACCCGGCCGGCGCGGACCAGCGCCTCGACGTACCAGAAGGAGCAGATGGAGAACGTGCCCTCCTGGCCGCGCAGGCCGTCGGGGCTGGCGTCCGGGTCGTAGCGGTAGACCAGCGAGTCGGACACCAGGTCGGCGGTGAGCGCGTCGAGGGTGGACAGCCACTTCGGGTCGGTGGGCGAGACGAACTTGGCCAGCGGCATCATCAGCAGCGCCGCGTCGAGCACGTCGCCGTCCTCGTGCTGGACGAACGCCTGCCGCACGTCCGACCAGCCGTGGGCCATGATCTGCCGGTAGAGGTCGTCGCGCGCGCCGCGCCAGTGGGGGATGTCGGCGGGCAGGCCGCGGCGGGCGGCCATGCGCATGGCGCGCTCGATGGCGACCCAGCACATCAGCCGGGAGTACAGGAACTTCTTGCGCCCGCCCCTGGTCTCCCAGACGCCCTCGTCGGGCTGGTCCCAGTTGTCGCAGACCCAGTCGACCAGGGCGCAGACGGCGTCCCAGTGGTCGCTGGAGATGGGCTTGCCCCATTTGTCGTAGAGGTAGACGGAGTCGAGCAGGGCGCCGTAGATGTCGAGCTGGAGCTGGCCGGCGGCGGCGTTGCCGATGCGTACCGGGGCCGAGCCGCGGTAGCCCTCCAGGTGGTCGAGCTGCCGTTCGGGCAGGTCGGTGCGGCCGTCGATGCCGTACATGATCTGGAGGGGGCCGTTGGGGCCGGCGGGGCGCAGGCTGACGTGCCGGGTCAGGAACGACATGAACGCCTCGGCCTCGCCGGTGAAGCCCAGCCGGAGCAGGGCGTAGACGCAGAAGGCGGCGTCGCGGACCCACAGGTAGCGGTAGTCCCAGTTGCGCTCGCCGCCGATCAGCTCGGGCAGGCTGGTCGTCGGCGCGGCGACGATCGCGCCGGTCGGCGCGTACGTCAGCAGCTTGAGCGTCAGAGCCGAGCGGTGGACCATCTCCCGCCACCTGCCCCGGTAGCGGGAGGCCGACAGCCATTTGCGCCAGAACGCGACCGTGGCGGTCAGCGCCTCCTCCGCCTCGACGTGCGGGCAGCCGAGGGGCGGGATCTCGGCCTCGACCCGGTCGAGCGCGAACACCTCCGACTCGCCCTCCACGAGGGTGAAGCACGCCCGCACGTCGCGTCCGTCGCACTCGACCGGCACGGTGGCGCTCAGCGCGAGCGTCAGCTGGGCGGACTCGAAGACGGTCAGGCCGTCGACCTCGCGCACGACGTGCGGGTCGGCCCCGTAGCCGAAGCGGGGGGCCACCCGCGTGTGGAACGGCAGCGAGCCGCGCACGCAGAGCACCCGGCGGATCAGCCGCTGCCGGCCGCTGCCGCCCGGCTCGCCGATGATCGGCATGAAGTCCTGGATCTCGCCCACCCCGCTCTCGGTGAAGAAGCGGGTGATGAGCACGTTGGTGTCGGGGAAGTAGAACTGCTTGGTCCGCGCCGGCACGTCGGTGGCCAGCTCGAACGCCCCGCCCCGGTCGGCGTCGAGGATCGCGGCGAACACGCTGGGCGAGTCGAAGGCCGGGCAGCAGTACCAGTCGATGGTGCCGTCGGTGCCGACCAGGGCCACACTGCGCAGATCGCCGATGAGGCCGTGCTCGGCGATCGGCAGGTAGCGGTCACCGTCTGCTCCACCCATCGCAGCAGTTCTCCCTGGTCAGAGCGGTGCTCAAACCTCGTGCCCGGCCTCCTCCAGCGCGGCCAGGCGGCGGCGGAGGTGGGCGCGCTCGGGCGCGCTCCCGGCCGTCCGGAGCGCGGCGCGGTACGCCTCGGCGGCCTCGGGCAACCGGCCGAGCCGGTGCAGCAGGTCGGCGCGGGCCAGCAGGTAGGGGTGGTAGTCGCGCAGCCGCCGCGTCCCGGCCAGTTCCTCCAGCAGCGTCAGCCCGGCCTCGGGCCCGTCGCGCATGGCCACGGCCGCCGCCCTGTTCAGCGCCACCACCGGGGAGGGGTCGAGCGCGAGCAGCACGTCGTACAGGGCCACGACCTGCGGCCAGTCGGTCGCGGCCAGGTCCGGGGCCTCGTCGTGCAGCGCCGCGATCGCGGCCTGGACGGCGTACGGGCCGGGCGGCCCGCCGCTGAGCGCGGTCACCACCAGCGCCGAGCCCTCGTCGATCATGGCCCGGTCCCAGAGGGCGCGGTCCTGCTCGCCGAGCAGCACCGGCTCCCCCTCGGGCCCGGTTCGGGCCTCGCGCCGCGCGTGCACCAGCAGCAGCAGCGCCAGCAGCCCGGCGACCTCCCGCTCGGCGGGCAGCAGCCGGCGCAGGATCCGGGCCAGCCTGATCGCCTCCTCGGCCAGGTCGAGCCGCTGGAGGAAGGGCCCGGAGCTGGCCGCGTAGCCCTCGGTGAAGATCGAGTAGATCACCTGGAGCACGCCGGGCACCCGTTCCGGCAGCTCGTGGGCCTCGGGCACGCGGAACGGGACGCGCGCCTCCCGGATCTTCTTCTTGGCCCGGACGATGCGCTTGGCCATCGTCTGGGCCGGCACCAGGTAGGCCCGCGCCACCTCGGGGGTGGTCAGGCCGGCCAGGCAGCGCAACGTCAGCGCCCCGCGGTCCTCGGCCGGCAGCGCCGGGTGGGCGCAGGTGAAGAAGAGCCGCAGCCGTTCGTCGGGCAGGCCGCCGTCCTCGCCGGGAGGCGCTTCGGGGGCGGCCCGCTCGGCCTCCGCCGCCAGGACGGCCAGCCGGGTGGCGAGCGCCTGCTCGCGCCTGAGCCGGTCGACCGCCTTGCGCCGCGCGGTGGTCATCAGCCACGCGCCCGGATTGGGCGGCACGCCCTCGGCGGGCCAGTGCCTCAGCGCCGCCTCGACGGCGTCGGAGGTGACCTCCTCGGCGAGGTCGAGGTCGCCGAAGCGGCGGACGAGCGCGGCCAGCAGCCGGCCGCGCTCCTCACGGAAGACGGCCTCGATCTCACGCATCGAAGTCGGCGACCGGGCGCACGACCACCGAGCCGCCGCCGCGCGCACCCGGGCAGCGCACGGCCCAGTCGAGGGCGGCGTCGAGGTCCGGCACGTCGATCACGTAGAAGCCGCCCAGGACCTCGCGCGTCTCGGCGTACGGGCCGTCGGTGACGGTGGGCGTGCCGTCGGCGCTCACCCGTACGGTGGTGGCGGTCACCAGGTCGGCCAGCGACTCGCCGGCGACCCGGATGCCCGCCTCCCGGACGGCCTTGTCGTAGGCCATCCACTCCTGGAAGTCGCCCGGCTCCTGCTCGTCGGAGGTGCCGGCGTTGATCAGCAGCATGTACTTCACGGTGTTCCCCTTCGCGGTCGGCGTACGGCGGGGCCGCCGTACGCCCTATCCACGAACGGGGCCCGCCCGGATGGACACGCCATGACGATGAGTTTTCCGGTTACTTCCGGTCATTGTCACGACACGTCACTTCAGGAGGACCGATGAGCGTACTGGAACAGCGGGCGCTCGGCGTGCTGGGCGGGGTCGTGGCGCGGGGCGAGGTGCCGGGGCTGGTCGGGCTCGTCCATCATCGGGGCGAGACGCACGTCGTGCCGGTGGGCACGCTGGAGCGCGGCGGCGGGGCGGCCGTCGAGGCCGACTCGATCTTCCGGATCGCGTCGCTGACCAAGGCCGTCACCGCGGCGGCGGCGATGATCCTGGTGGAGGAGTGCGTCCTGCGGATCGACGACCCGATCGACGACCTGGTCCCCGAGCTGGCCGGTCGCCGGGTGCTGCGCGCCCTGGACGCGCCGCTGGACGACACGGTGCCCGCCGCGCGGCCGATCACCGTACGCGACCTGCTGACCTTCCGGCTCGGCACCGGACAGCTCCTGGTGGCGGGCGACGACCTGCCCATTGTGCGCGCGATGCGGGACCCGCGGATCGACCGCGGCCCCGACGGGCCCGGCAGCGGCCCGGACGAGTGGCTCGAACGGCTGGGCGCGCTGCCGCTGATGTACCAGCCGGGCGAGCGGTGGCTCTACCACACGGCCGCCGACGTCCTGGGCGTGCTGATCGCGCGGGCCGCGGGCAAGCCGCTGCACGACTTCATGACCGAGCGCATCTTCGCGCCCCTGGGCATGCGCGACACCGGCTACCACCTGCCCGCCGGCAAGCTCCACCGCCTGGCGGGCTCCTACCAGCCGGACGGCTCGGGCGGCGTGACGCCGAGGCCCGACCCGCGCGTGTGGGACGAGCCGCCGCCCTTCCCGTCCGGCGGCGGCGGCCCCGGCCTGCTCTCGACCGCCCCCGACTACGCCGCGTTCTGCCGGATGCTGCTGGCGCAGGGGCGGCACGACGGCGGCCGGATCCTGTCGCGGGCCTCGGTCGCCCTGATGACGGCCGACCATCTGTCGCCGGCCCAGAAGGCGGGCGCCGAGACGTTCCTCGGGTCGGGCGGCTGGGGGTTCGGGGTGCAGGTGGACACCCGGGCCGATCGCCTCTACACCCGGCCGGGCCGGTTCGGATGGACCGGCGGGCTCGGCACCACGGCCTACACCGATCCGTCGGAGGGGCTGGTGGGCGTGCTGTTCACCCAGGTGGCGATGACGTCGCCGGTGGCGCCCAAGGTCTTCGAGGACTTCTGGACCGTGACGTACACCTCGATCGACCAGCACCTCGGCCCCTTTTCCGGCAGATAAGGTGGGTATGCGGCGTTCCGGGGGATTTCGCCGCTCGTAATTCTGAGGGGGACGAGTGGCGGAGTCGTTCGGCACGATGCTGCGGAGCCTGAGACACGCCGCCGGGCTGACCATCGAGGAGCTCTCCCACGCCTCCGGCGTCAGCGTGCGCGCCATCGGCGACATGGAGCGCGGCACCAGCCGGGGCCCGCAACGACGCACCGTCGAGGCCCTGGCCGAGGCGCTGCGGCTGGACGAGCCGCGGCGCACGGCGCTGTCCGACGCCGCCCGCGCCGGCCGCCCACGCCAGGACACCGCGCCGGGCGCCTGCGAGCCGCCCCGCGGCGTGGGCGACTTCACCGGCCGCGAACGGGAGCTGCGCCTGCTGCGCGACCTGGCCGCCCGCACGGCCGAGGACGCGCCCGCCGTCGTCGCCGCCGTCTCCGGGGCGGCCGGCATCGGCAAGACCGCCCTGGCCGTGCGCGCCGCCGCGCACCTGGCCGACCTGTTCCCCGACGGCCGCTTCTACCTGGACCTGCGCGGCATGGACCCGGTCCCGCTGGACCCGTGCACGGCGCTGTCCCGGCTGCTCAACGCCCTGGGCGTGGCCGAGCGGCGCATCCCGGCCGACGAGGAGGACCGCGCCGGCCACTACCGCGCCCTGCTGCGCGACCGGCGCTGCCTGGTCATCCTGGACAACGCCGCGAACGAGGCGCAGGTGCGCCCGCTGCTGCCCGCCGAGGGGCCGGCGATGACGCTGATCACCAGCCGCCGCCCGCTGGCCGGGCTGGAGGGCGTGCACCAGGTGCCGCTGGCGCACCTGGCGGCCGGGGAGTCGGCCGCGCTGCTGCGCGAGATCGTCGGCGCCGAGCGCGCCGACGCCGACCCGGAGGGGGTTGCGCAGGTGGCCGACCTGTGCGGGAACCTGCCGCTGGCGCTGCGCATCGCCGGGAACCGGCTGCAGAGCAGGCCCGGCTGGACCGCCGGGCACCTGGCCGCCCGGCTCGGCGACGAGGGACGCCGGGTGGAGTCGCTGGCCGCCGGCGACCTGTCGGTGGCGGCGGCCTTCGCGCTGTCGTACCGGCAGCTGTCGGCGTCCGCGCGGCGCGGCTTCCGGCGGCTGGCGCTGGCCGCCGCGCCGGACTTCGGGGTGCCGATGACGGCGGTCCTGGCCGAGCTGGGCCCGGACGAGGCCGAGGACGCCCTGGAGGAACTGGTCGATCTCGGGCTGTTGCAGTCGCCGTACCCCGGCCGCTACCGCTTCCACGACCTGGTCCGGCTGTTCGCCCGCGCCCGGCTGTCCGACGAGGAGCCCATGACGGCGCAGCGGCAGGCGCGGCGGCGGATGGACGACTGGCTGCTGGAGGTCGCGACCGTCGCCGGGCGCTGGTTCGAGCCGGACTACGGCGCGCCGCCGTCCGGCTGGAGCTCGCTGGTCGAGCTGGACAGCGCGCGGCAGGCGCAGGAATGGCTCCAGGCCGAGGGCGCGGCGTGGCTGGCCGCGCTGCGGCAGGCGGCCCGCGCCGGTGAGCACGCGCGGGTCGTCGAGGTGGCCGAGGCCATGCACTGGTTCTCCGACCTGTGGATGCACTGGGGGCACTGGCCCGAGGTGTTCGAGATGTCGTCCGGGGCGGCCCGCGAAATGGGCGACCGCGCGCAGGAGGCGGTGCACCTCAACTACCTGTCCTGGGCGCGCACGTACTGCCAGGGCCGCTACGACGAGGGCGAGCGGACCGCGCTGCGCGCGCTGGAGCTGGCCCGCGAGATCGGGGACGTGCGCCAGCAGGGCTGGGCCCTGACCTACGCCACCTGGGCGCTGTGGGGGCACGACGACCGGCGCGCCACGGAGACCGGCCTGGAGCACGCGCGGCGGGCGGCGGAGTGCTTCCGGCAGGCCGGCGACCCCGAGGGGTACGCCCAGGCCATGCTCAGCGTCGGCAACGGCCTGCGCCGGCTGGGCCGGATCGAGGAGACCGTACGGCACGGGCTGGAGCTGCTGGAACGGCTGCGCGACCCGGCGTTCGGCGGCACGCCGGTCATCGTCGCCCACGCCGTCGGGGCGGCGCTGGACCTGCTGAGCGACGGCTACTTCGCGCTCGGCCGCTGGCAGGAGGCCGCCGACCACTATCGCGAGGCGCTGGTCGAGCTGCGCAAGCGCCCGATCAACCGGGCCACGGCCCAGACGCTGACGAACCTGGGCCGGGCGCTGGTCGCGCTCGGGCGGCGGGAGGAGGCGCGCGAGGCGTTCCAGGAGGCCCTGGAGCTGTACGAGGCCTCCGCCGACGCCGTCCGGGCGGCCCGCGTGACCGCCGAGCTCGCCCGCCTGGCCCCCGTGAAGACCGCCCTCAAGACCGCTGTGAAGATCCCGGATCCGGAAGGCGCTCGCTGAGCGGGCCGGTCAGGGGTCCACGAACCGTTCGATGAAGGTCAGGGCGGTGCCGCAGACCTCGCGCCAGCCGCTGTCCACCGTCATCGAGTGCCCGCGCCCCGGCAGCTCGACGATCTCGGTCAGGTGGTGCCGGTTGCGCGCCTGCCACAGGTAGGAGGCGTGCGCGGCGGCCCACGGGACCGTGCGGTCCATCTCGCCGGCGACCAGCAGCAGCGGCCCCCGGTCCGGCGCGGTGCCGTCGAGGCCCCGCGGGGCGCCCGCCTCCGCCGCCCGGACGGCGTACGTCTCGTACAGCCGCCTGGCCTCCTCCTCGCCGACGGCGTTGGCCACGGCGTGCCGGAAACGCCCGTACGTGAGCGCCCCGTGGAACGGCGCCGGGCTGATCGCCACGCAGGCGCAGGCCAGCCCGCGCCCGGCCAGGATCTGCGCGACCAGGCCGCCGGCGGCATGGCCGACCAGGGCGGGCCGGCGCACCAGCCCGCCGATCAGCCCCGCGAAGTGCCCGGCGGCATGCCCGGCGGCGTCGCCGTCCTCGGGCCAGGCCGGGATGACGGGGACGAACCCCGCCTGCCCGAACACCTCGGCCCAGGGCTCCCAGCTCCCGGCCAGCAACCACGGGTCGTGGACGAAGACGACCGGGACCCGCCCGGTGGCGTTGGCGTGCCGCACCTGGTCCAGGTCGTAGGCGGAGGGCATGGCGCGGGAGGTCAGCTCTCGTGCAGGGCCCGGCGCAGCGTGCCGGTGGCCAGCTCGATCGCCGACTCGGCCGCGTACGTGCCGCGCAGCGCGTTGAGCATGACGAAGTCGTGGATGATGCCCTGGTAGCGCACCGCGGTCACGGGCACCCCGGCCGCGCGCAGCTTGGCGGCGTACGCCTCGCCCTCGTCCCGCAGCACGTCCGCCTCGCCGGTGATGACCAGCGCCGGCGGCAGGCCGGTCAGCTCCTCGACGGTGGCCCGCAGCGGGGACGCGGTGATCTCGGCGCGCTCGGCGTCCGAGGTCGTGTACTGGTCCCAGAACCACTGCATGCCGTCCCGGCGCAGGAAGTAGCCCTCGGCGAACTGCCGGTAGGACTCGGTGTCGAAGGACGCGTCGGTCACCGGGTAGAACAGCACCTGCCGGCGCAGCGACAGGCCGCCGCGCTGCTTGGCCATGGTGGTCAGCGCGGCGGTCATGTTGCCGCCCACGGAGTCGCCGGCCACCGCGACGCGCGTGGCGTCCAGGCCCTTGGCGGCGCCGTCGGTGACGATCCAGCGGGCGACCGTCCAGTTCTGCTCGATGGCGACCGGGTAGCGGTGCTCGGGCGACAGGTCGTACTCGGGGAAGACCACGGCGGCGCCGGCGCCGGTCGCCAGCTCGCGGACCAGCCGGTCGTGGGTGTGGGCGTTGCCGAAGACCCAGCCGGCGCCGTGGATGTAGATGATCACGGGCAGGTCGCCGGTGCTGCCGGCCGGCCGCACGATGCGGGCCCTGACCTCGCCGGTGGGTCCGCCGGGGACCGTCACCCACTCCTCGTCCACGGCGGGCAGCTCGGCCGGGCCGGACTGCACCTCGTTGACGGCCTTGCGGCCCTCCTCCGGCGGGAGCTGGAAGAGGTACGGCGGCTCGGCGGTGGCCTCGGCGAACGCCTGAGCGGCGGGTTCCAGGACGGGCTTGATCATGATCGCTCCAGGAAGAAGGGGTGGGAAGCAGGGGGGCCGTCACCCATCCAAGCGACCGTCCTGGGGAAAGACGAGGCGGAACCACAGGCAGAAGTACGTTTCCGCCTCGTGCGCGCGAGCGGCCCGGCTGTTGGATCGCTACCGGGGCCGACCGGTCCCCTCTTGCCCCGAGAAGGAGTTTTTCCCATGACGGAGAGCACCACCCCGACGGTCGTCCTCGTGCACGGCGCGTTCGCCGACGCGGCGAGCTGGTCCGGCGTCATCGCCGAGTTGCAGCGGGACGGCGTCCCTGTGGTGGCCCCGCCGAACCCGCTGCGCGGCCTGGCCTCGGACGCGGCGTACGTCGCCTCCGTGGTGGCCCAGATCGACGGCCCGGTCGTGCTGGCAGGCCACTCGTACGGCGGCGCGATCATCACCGTGGCCGGCGCGGCGGAGAACGTCGTCGGCCTCGTCTACGTCGCCGCGTACGTCCTGGACGAGGGCGAGAGCCTGGGCGAGCTCCAGGGCCGCTTCCCCGAGCCGCCGCTCGGCGCGAGCCTGCGGCAGGCGGCCTACCCGCTGCCGGACGGCGGCGCCGCCGTCGAGTTCACCATCGCCGCCGACGCCTTCCCCCAGGTCTTCGCCGCCGACGTGCCGGCCGAGGTCACCCGGGTCCTCGCGGTGGCGCAGCGGCCCCTGGCGGCCGGGGCGTTCACCGAGGCGGCGGCCACGGCGGCCTGGCGGGCCAAGCCGTCGTGGGCCGTCATCGCCGACGCCGACCAGGCCATCAACCCCGACGTGCAGCGGTTCGGGGCCGAGCGGGCCGGCGCGACCGCCGTGGAGGTCGCCGGCGCCTCGCACGCGGTCGCGGTGTCGCGGCCGAAGGAGGTCGCCGACGTGATCCGGGCGGCCGTCCGGGCCACCGCCTCCTGACGGCCGCCCGGCCGCCAGGAGGCCGGGTGGTCAGGACTGCTTGCCGAGCCCCTGGAAGCGGCTGTCGATGAAGTCGCCCCAGGTGGCGTTCAGCGACATCAGCTCGCCGTCCACCATCTTCCACTGGCGGGCCTTGTGCTGCGGGTAGGCGAAGAGCACCGACGACAGGCGCTCGTAGCCGGCCGGCATCGGCTTGGTGTGCACCCGGTGCGTGGACGGCCGGAACCGCCCGTCGGAGGCGCTGGTGAGCATCCGGCCGATGTTGCACAGCACGACGTCGGTCCCGGCGATCACCGGCTCGACCCAGGTGCCGTCGTGCAGCACGTACTGCAGGCCCTGGTCGGACGGGGGCAGCTGGAGGCCGAGCATCTGGATGCCGGAGTGCTCGTGGGCCAGCACCTCGCGGTCGCCGACGTCCCGGTAGTGGATCACCCGCAGGTTCGTCGCGTCGTGCGAGAGGTCCAGCTCCGGCGTGCCGGGCGGCATCATGCCCCGGACGACCTCGCCGAAGAGCGAGATCAGCCGGAAGGCGATGTCGAACACCTCGGCGGCGCGGGTGCCGAACGCCGGGAAGGCCCGCAGCACGTCACCCGCCCCGGGCGGCTGGTCGCCGATCATGGCGCCGCTGACGTGGATGAACTCCTTCGGGTCGGGCACGCCGTTGGCCAGGCGCGGGATCTCCGAGTTGTACGGGAAGAACCCGTGCGTGCCGCCGACGGCGAGCTGCGGGACGACGTCGTAGGCGTAGTCGGACAGGCTCGGCCCGGTCGCCCGGCAGGCCGCGGCGAACTCGTTCATCATGGCCTCGACGCGCTCGCCGATGCCGGGCACCTCCGCGGCCATGAAGCCCCATCCGGTCAGCTGCGACCTGATGGCGTCGGTGGCGGCGGCCATGTCCGCCTCGATGTCATGCAGCCTGACGACGGGGGCGCGGCCGCTGAGTTCCATGAGAGGGACGTCCATTGTCACTCCGTTTCTCGATGACCGTTCGGGGATGGTTCGTCGTACGTGCTACGTGCGGGTGCTGCTCAGGTGGCGCGGGTTGCGGGAGGCGGGGTCGAGGCCGAGACGCTGGGCGACCAGGGCGACCTCGGTGCGGTTGGAGCAGTTGAACTTGACGAGCAGGTTCGAGATGTGGCGCTTGACGCCGTGGATGGAGATGCCCATCGAGCGGGCGATCTGGTGGTTGCTCATGCCGCGCAGCAGCAGCGCCAGCACCATGTGCTCGCGCTCGGTCAGGCGGCCGAGCAGGTCGGGGGCGCCCCTGGACGGGACGGGCGCGTCGCCGCGCAGCAGCCGATCGAAGGTGCCCGACAAGCCGGCGACATTGATCTCGTCCCACAGCAGGCAACCGGCCAGCCCGTACCGCTGGGCGACGCAGGGGGCGAGCTCCTCCCCCTGACGCACCATGGCCAGGATCTGCGGGCGGGCCCGGCGGGGGCGTCCGCCGAGCACGTCCGGCAGTACGGCGAGCGGGATCACCGCCACGTCGAAGTCCTCGCCGGCCAGCAGCAGCCGGGCCTCCGCGCAGCTGCGCACGACCGCGACCCCGGCCACGTTCGACACCTTCATCAGCAGCGGCGGGAGCCCGTAGAAGGAGACCTCGTCCTCGGCGAGCCAGAAGACGGACAGCCTGGAGCACCTCGCCCGGAGGCTGGAAGGGGAGGCCGGGATCGGCTGGGCGGCCTCCAGCGTGATGGCACTCATCGCATGATCCTCTCTGCGTCGGCGAACGGCGGTCGGTCGGTACGCGGCGGCGGCTCACTCAGTCGCGGCGTCTCACCAGGTGGAAGGAGAAGTCGGTGCCCCTGTGGTAGTCCTGCGAATACAGCACCGGCCGTCCGGCGCTGCCGTGGTGGGTCTGGAGGAGCAGCAGCCAGGCGCCGCCGTCCTCGTGGGTGCCGATGCGCTCGGCCTGGGCGTGGCTCAGGGTCACCGCGCGGACCTGGGCGACGGCGTAGGCGATGGTGTGGCCGTGCTCGGTGAGGAGCTGGAACAGCGAGCCGGTCCAGTCCACCTCGTCCAGGGGGCGGCCGATGAGCGAGCGCGGGAACAGGTCGATCGAGTACAGCAGCGCGTCGTCCCGGTGCCTGCGCAGGCGTTCCAGCCGGACGATGGCCTCGCCGGGCGGCAGTTGCAGCAGCTCCCGCTGGTGGCGGTCCGGCTCGGTGGCCATGACGTCGAGGACGGTGTTGTCGGCGGTGAACCCGCGGCTGGCCAGCATCTCGGTGACGCCTTCGAGGCGGGTCAGCGGCCGGTCCAGGCTGGGCTGCGAGGTGAGGTAGCGGCCGTCGCCGTGCCTGGCCTGGATGAGCCCTTCCTGCTCCAGGAGCTTGAACGCCTCCCTGATGCTGGTGCGCCCGACGTCGAACAGGGTCATGAGCTCGTTCTCCGACGGCAGCCTGTCACCGGGGCGCAGCCCCTGCTCGACGATCAGGGCGTGCAGCCGGTCACGGATCTGGATGGCCAGGGTGGGATGACGTCGTGTCACGCGGGTCTCTCCTGCACGGACGGACCGCGGAGCGGGGCGATGCCGAGCTCGGCGGCCGATGGGTAGCTGGGGGCACAGAACCGGCGCGTGACCGAGACGGTCGCCACCTGGCAGGCGAGCCGGACGCCGCGCACCAGGCCCGCGCCGGCGCAGAGGGCGGCCGCCAGGGCGCCGGTGAAGGCGTCACCCGCGCCGGTGGTGTCCACAACGCGCACGCTGGGGACGTCGATCAGCATAGTGCCGCCGTCGTCGGCGATCTCGGCGCCGTGCTCGCCGCGGGTGACGACGACGGTGCGTCCCCTGGTCCTGCCGCGCAGGTCGTCCAGGTCGCCGGGGGTCTCGCCGGCCAGCGCGGACAGCTCGCCCTCGTTGAGCACCAGCAGGTCGGCCCGGGCCAGCAGCTCCTTCCCGGTCCCCTCCAGGAACGGTCCCGCCGGGCTCGGGTTGAGCAGGACGCGCACGCCCGGCGGGGCCGCCGTCGCGGCGGCGTAGGAGATCTCCAGCGGGATCTCCCCCTGCAGGACGAGCACGGACCCGGGGGCAGGCCGGCGGCGACCGCGGCCGCCTGGGCGGGCGGCAGCAGGTCGGCGGCCCCCGGCCAGGTCATGACCATCTGCCTGCCGCCCGCGTCGACGTAGACGAAGCTGCGCCCGGTCGCGACGCCGACGGCCGTGGTGCACTCGCCGACCTCGATGCCCTCGGCGCGCAGCTCGGCCAGCGCCACCGGCCGGGCGGCGTCGTCGCCGAGGCAGCCGACGAACCGGGCGGGCGCGCCCAGCCGGGCCGCGGCGACGGCCACGTTCGCGGCCTTGCCGCCGTGCGCGGTGGCGTAGTCGGCGGCGTTGACGCTCTCGCCCGGCTCCGGCAGGTGGTCGCCGAACATGTAGAGGTCGACGATGTAGGCCCCGACCGCGACGACGGTCACGAGCCCAGCCCCAGGGCGCAGGGCGCGATGCTGTCGGCGTCGACGGTCACGCGCACGTCGGGGTGGTGGTGCGCGAAGGTCACCGGGAGCAGCACGTCCGGCTCGGTGGTGAGCAGCAGCACCCGGACGATGTACCGCTTCCAGGCGCCCCCGTCGGTGATCAGGTGCAGCCGGCGGGCGGAGAGGATCTCCGACATGCCGACGGTGATCGCCATCCGCGGGATCGCCTGCGTGTAGCCGCCGGTCACCCGGTGGGAGTGGGCCACGATCGTGTCGTCGAGCAGCGGGACGACGCGCGTGGTCGAGGCGGCGAACTCCGCGGCGGTGTACTGGTGCCAGCGCGTGGACGGCGGCTCGTTGAAGGCCAGGTGCCCCCGGTAGCCGAAGCCCGCGTAACAGGTGTCGGCGCCGCCCTCGCCGCGCAGACGCGTGCCGAACGCGTCCGGGTCGAACACGTCGGGGAAGACGACGTTGCCCGGGTGGGGCCGCAGGTCGGGGTCGAGGAGCTGGTAGAGGTTGCGGTCGCAATAGCCGCGGAAGCTGAAGGGGTGCGAGGGGTCCACCGGCCGGCCCTGCCAGTCGAGGAACTCGTCCATGTGGAAGGCGAACACGTCGGCCCAGCTGATGCGCTCCTCGTTGCAGATGCGCGCCAGGATCGGGTACTGCGCCTTCGGGCCCACGGGCAGGATCCAGCGGGTGGGCTCGCCGCGCATGTTGCGGGCGCGTAACTCGTCGGCCATCTCCCGGGCCAGCCGGTAGTAGAGCTCGGTGGTGTCGGGGAAGACGGTCAGAGGATGGCGGGCGATGGCCGCCAGTTCCTCTGCGGGCATGGACAACATCTCGTCGGTCAGCTCGGCCGACGTGCGGGGATAGGGGTAGTCGAGGTGCCTCGCGCTCGCGGTGGTCACGTCACTCCTCCTCACAAGCTGCGGGTTGCAGGAATCGGGACAGGACGTTCCGGGTGATTCGCCTGATGTCACCGTCACAGCAGGCGAGGCTGGTCACCCAGTTGACGGATCCGGCGGCGAACACCGCGCCGCCTGATCCGAGCAGTCGCAGGGTCATGTCGGCGCGTACGGCCTGCGCGCCCAGCCCGGCCTCCTCGGTAGGGGGCCGGTAGTGGTGGCCGTGGCCGCCCGCGGAGGTCGCGAGCACCAGGGTGTCCGGCGGGGTGCCGAGCTCGGGCGCGGCCCGGTCGATCTCGTCCCCCGCCGCCCCGCCGAGCGCGAGACCGCAGCAGCCCACCGGGTCGGTCCCGACGCCCTCGAACACCCAGGACGCCTCCTCCCGGTAGCTGTCGGGCAGGCGGGTGTAGCCGGGGGCGGGCCCCCAGCCCTGGGCGGCGAAACCGACGCCGAGCAGCTCCTGCGGCGCCAGGCCGCGATGCCGCCAGAGGCCGCCGGGCTCGCCGGTGGAGGTCAGCACGTCCTCGCCGGGCTCGTCGTCCCACCAGTCGCCGACGTGGCCGCGGCGGACCTCGATGGCGTGCGGGTGCCGGGGGTCGACGCCGGTCACCCAGTAGAACCCGTTGCCGCCCAGGTACATGAGCCGGCCGCCGCCGGACACGTACGCGCCGAAGGCCGCGCGTTCGGGGGCGGTGACGTACTCGGGGTGGCTGCCGGTCAGGACGACGCGGTAGGCGGACAGCAGGCCGGCGCCGCCTTCGTGCACGTCCTCGTCGGCCAGCACGTCGAAGGCGAAGCCGGCCGAGCGCAGCCAGCGCAGCAGCAGCAGGTCGGCGGCGAAGTGGCGCGGCGCGCCGGTCATCCACCAGCGGTAGTCGGGGGTGAGGTTGAGCACCGGGCGGCGTCTGGAGGAGTGGGTGACGTGGCCGCCCTCGCGCCGCTGGTCGTACAGGGACAGGCCGAGCTCGCGGTGCTCGTTGAGGTAGGCGTCCACCGGGGAGAGCGTGATCACGCGGTCGGTGACCTGCCGGTAGTCGCCGAAGTACTCGGCCTCGCTGGACTGCCGGTGGTTGGCGTAGGCGAGGTAGGTGAACGTGGGCAGGACGACCGCGACCGGGCTCCTGCGCGTCGCGTCCGGGCGCACGACCACCGGCAGCACGCACGACTGCCCCCGGGTCCGCAGGCGCACGCCGAGCACGGTGGAGCCGGCGTCCGGCGGGACGGTCAGCTCGCACGTCACCGGCCAGCGGGCGTCGTCGAGGTCCTCCGGGCTGACCTGGAGCGCGGTGCGGGCGCCGCCGCCCGGCCCGGCGAGCCCGGCCAGCGGCCGGTTGACGGCGTTCGCGTGGTGCCCGTTGCCGCTGACGTCCGGGACGACGGGCGCGCCGGGGGCGGCGGACGGGTCCCACAGGGCCAGCAGCTCGGGGCCGAGGTGTTTGACCAGCTCGGGACCGGTGGTCAGGTCGGTCAGCGGAACGCGGCCGGGCATGGCGAGCGGGCCCTCGGTCAGCATGGGCAGGGCGATCCGGCCCGCGTACGGATGCTCGTCGCCCGCCCCGATCAGCAGCTCGCCCGACGGGGACGGCAGCGGCAGGCGGGCCCGCCCGGCGCTCACGCCCGGGGTGCGGAAGTCGTTCAGATGCAGGACGGTCATCAGCGGCGCCGCCTCCCACGCCACGGCCAGCAGTGACCACTCCCCCGCCGGGACGGCCGAGCGCAGCCGGCAGCCCATGCTCCCCGACGGCGTCAGCACGGTGGCCTCGGGCCTGCCCTCCTCGTCGAGCGCGAGCAGCAGCCGCCATTCCGAGGCGCCCAGGCGGGCCACGACCTGGCGCGGCCCGAGCCGCTTCGGCCGGATCCAGAGGGCGAGGCCGCCCCTGGCGGGCGTCGGCACCGAGGCCGTCTCCAGCCGGGAGCCGGGCCGCAGCGGCCGCGGCGCGATCGTCACCGGCACGGCCGGGGTCAGGTCGCTCTCCCGGACGAGGTCCACGAGGGCGGCGTCGGCGTCCCCGTCCGGGCCGGAGGCGTGCACGGCCAGCCGCTCACCGGGCGCCGCGGACCAGCGGTCGGCGTACCCCATCAGGCGGGGCTCCCGGTCGATGGTCATCACGCGTCTCCTCGCCGGTAGGGGATGCCGACGTAGGCCGGCATGCGGAGCCGTTGGGCGACCGTGACCAGCACCAGCAGCGTGGTGAGGTACGGCGTGGCGTACACGAGCTGGGTGGGGACCGAGTCGGTGCCCTGGAAGACCGCGAAGGCGGCGGCGCCGAGCAGCGCCAGCGTCGCGGCCAGGCGCAGCCGCGTACGGACGAGCGCGACGGCGGCGACCCAGGCCAGCACGGCCCCGAGCAGCAGCAGCACGTGCACCGCGCTGGCCTGGCGCAGTTGCAGGGCGTCGGCGTAACCGAACAGCAGCGCCCCGGCGGCCGTGCCGGACGGCCGCCAGTTGCCGAAGATCATGGCGGCCAGCCCGATGAAGCCCCGGCCGCCGGTCTGGCCCTCGCGGTAGACGGTCGAGGAGACGGTGACCAGGTAGGCCCCGCCGAGCCCGGCCAGCCCGCCGGAGACCAGCACGCCGTAGTACCGCATCCGCAGCACCGGCACCCCGAGCGAGTCCGCCGCCGCCGGGTGCTCGCCCGCCGACCGCAGCCGCAGCCCGAACGCGGTACGCCAGAGCAGCACGAAGCTCAGCGGGACCAGCGCGACGGCGACCACGGTGAGCAGCGAGACCTCGTGCAGGAACCCCCGCACGATCCCGGCGAGGTCGGACACCAGGAAGAACCGGCCGCGCTCCAGCCCGCCGAGCAGGTCGGGCGTGCCCCCGCCGCCCGCCAGGACGGGCACGCTCACCGTGCCGATCGACCCGCTCACCGGCGGCGACTGGGTGGCCCCCGCCCCCGGCAGGCCGCTGAAGGCGATGACCGACATGAACCGGGCCACGCCCACCGCCAGGATGTTGATCGCGATGCCGCACACCACCTGGTCGACCCCGAAGGTGACGGTGACGACCGCGTGCAGCAGCCCGGCCGCGACCCCGCCGAGCGTGCCGGCCAGCACCCCGGCCCAGACGCCGAACCCGTACCCGGCCCAGGCCCCGCAGACCGTGCCGATGATCATCATGCCCTCGATGCCGAGGTTGGCGACGCCCGCGCGCTCGCTCCACAGGCCGCTCAGCCCGGCGAGCCCGATCGGGACCGCCAGCCGCAGCGCCGCCCCCACGACGCCCGACCCGGTGAGCTCGTCGGCGCCGGTGAACACCCTGACCACCGACATCGCCAGCAACAGGACGAGCGCGGCCCGCCACCACCGGTACCGTCCCGCGCTCATACGGACGGCTCCAGCGCCGGGGACGCCTGCTCCCGTACGAGCCGCTCGGCCCGCCTGCGTTCCATCCGCCGCGCCACCTCGTAGGCCACCACGACGCTGAGCACGATGACGCCCTGCATGATCGTGACGATCTCCTTGGGGATGCCCTCGATGTCGAGGATCAGCGCCGACCGTTCCAGGAACCCGAAGAGCAGGGCGGCCAGCGCGATGCCCGCGGGCGTGTTGCGGCCGAGCAGGGCCACGGCGATCCCGGTGAAGCCCGCGCCGGAGGGGAAGTCCATGCCGTACCGGTAGGTCTGGCCCAGCAGGTCGGGCAGCCCGGCCAGGCCCGCCAGGCCGCCGGACAACAACATCGTGACGAGGATCATCCGGCGCGGGTCGATGCCCTGGACGCGCGCCGCCACCGGGTTCAGGCCGCCGGCCCGCAGCTCGTAGCCGTAGCGGGTGCGGGTGAGCAGCACGTGCACCGCCACGCCCAGCACGACCGCGCCCAGCGTGGCCGAGCCGAGCTGGTCGCCCGACGGCAGCGTGAGCTGCGGCAGCCGGGCCGACGGCGGCAGCTCCTGCGTCGAGCCGGAGGTGCTGCCCGCGGCGAAGACCTCGGCCAGCAGGTAGGCGACGACGGCGGTGGCGACGTAGTTCAGCAGCAGCGTGGACAGCACCTCGGAGACCCCGCGCCACACCTTGAGCACCGCGGCGATCCCGGCCCAGAGGGCTCCGGCCAGCACGGCGACCAGGCAGACGAACGCCAGGTGCAGCGGGCCCGGCAGCCGCACGGCCGACCCGGCGACCGCCGCGAACAGCGCGGCCACGTGGTACTGGCCCTCGACCCCGATGTTGAACAGCTTCATCCGGAAGGTGACGGCCACGGCGAGGGCGGCGAAGAAGTAGACGGCCGACCGGTTCACCGCGGAGACGAGCGAGTCCGGCCGGACTCCGAACTCCAGCATCGTCAGGTACGTCCGCCCCGGCGCGGCCCCCACCGCGGCCAGCAGCGCGGTGGCGACCGTGAGCGCGATCAGCAGCGCGAGCGCCGGGACGGCGAGCACGCGCAGCGCTTCCCGGCCCGCCGCCCGCGCCCGGCTCATCGGCTCTCCGCCGGCCTGGCGGGCACCTTGATCTCACCCGAGACGATTTGCTTGCGCAGTTCCTCCAGCCTCGGCTGGATGTCGGCGAGCTCGCCGCCGCTGGTGGCGTAGCCGACCCCGCCCTCCTTGAGCCCGAACTCGCGCACCCCGGCGATCGGCCGGCCCGCCACCGCGTCCCGGACGATGCTCAGGACCGCGACGTCGAGCTGCTTGGTGGCGCTGGTCAGGATCACCCCGGCGAGCCCGGGATCGACCGTCTTGCGCTGGTCGACGTCGACGCCGATCGCCCACTTGCCGGCCGCCTTGGCCGCCTGGAAGACGCCGAGCCCGGACGCCCCGGCGGCGTGGTAGACGACGTCGGCGCCGCCGTCGTACATGCCGCGGGCCGCCTCCTGGGCCTTGTCGGGGGCCGAGAAACCGCTGAAGTCGGGCGGCTGGGACATGAACACGCTGGAGAGCTGGATGCCGGGTTTCACCGCGCGGGCGCCGGCCGCGTACCCGGCGAGGAACTTCTCCTGCGGCGGCGTCTGCACCCCGCCGACGAAGCCGATCTTCCCGCTGGCGGACTTGAGCGCGGCCGCCGCGCCGACCAGGTAGCTGGCCTGCTCCTCGCGGAACACCACGTTGGTGACGTTGGGCAGCTTCACGGTGGCGTCGTCGATGATGACGAACTGGGTGCGGGGGAAGGCGGGGGCGACCTTGGCCAGCGGCTGGGCGTAGAAGAAGCCGACGGCCAGCACCGGGTTGTGGCCGGTCTGGGCCAGCAGCCGCAGGATCTCCTCCAGGTCGGACCCGGCGGCGTTGGGGCTGAGCTCCTTGGCCGAGACGCCCAGCTCGGCCTTCGCGCGGTCGACGCCGGCCCCCACCGAGTCGTTGAAGGATCTGTCGCCGCGCCCGCCGCGGCTGAAGGCCACGCCGACCGAGGTGGCGCCCTTCTTCTCGGCGGCGGGGCTGACGGCGGTGCAGGCGGCGAGCGAGCACAACGCCGCGAAGAGTGCGAGGACGCGGACGAACACAGGGGCAACGGCTAATCGGGGCACTGGGGCACCTCTCAGACGGGACGCCCGCGCCCGGCGCGGGCCTTGGCGGCCTGCCTCCGCAGGCCGATCCTGGCCGGTGCGTTCCCGGCTCCAGCGACCATCATGAATAGTCGTCAGACAAGCGTCAATACTTCTCTGAGAAATCGGCCATGGCGTGCCGTTCCAGCCACGCGGCCACCCCGTCGTCGTCGTTGGAGGCGGTCACCTCGCCCACCGCGCCGAGCACGGCGGGATGGGCGTTGGCCACCGCCACCGCGGTTCCGGCCCAGGTCAGCATGGGGAGGTCGTTCGGCATGTCGCCGAAGGCGATCACGTCGGCGCTGCCCAGGCCGAGCCTGGACGCCATCGACTCCAGGGCCGCGGCCTTGGTCACGCCGGACCGCATGACCTCGCAGAACACGTCGGCCGAGATGGTGACCTCGCAGCCGGTCAGCAGCCCGCGCACGGTCTCGTAGTACTGGCGGGCGGCGCCTTCGAGCTGGACCATGAGCTTGCCGACGTCGTGCCGGTCGATCTCGCCCTCCAGGCGGGGCACCCGCCGGGCGTCGCGGGCCAGCGGCTCGGGCAGGTGGAAGGCGTCCTCCAGGAGCAGTTCGAGGCGGCACTCGGCGCCCAGGCGCACGCCGGGGAAACGGTCGCGCAGCAGCGCCAGCGTCGCGGCGAGCGGCTGCCGGTCCAGCGGGCGGTAGTCGACCACCTCCTCGCTGCCGAAGTCGAAGGTGATCGAGCCGTTCCCGCAGACGGCGACGGCCGCGTGGTCCAGCGCCGCGGCCACCGGACGGGTGTCGCGGACCGGCCGCGCGGTCGCGATGACGAACACGTGCCCGGCGGCGCGGGCGCGGCGCACGGCGGTCCTGGTGCGCTCGGAGACCTGGCCGCGGGAGTCCAGGAGCGTCCCGTCGAGGTCGCACACGATCATCCGGCGGCTCACGGCGTGACGTCCTTCCCGACGCGCGACTCGATGACGTCGAGCGCGCCGGCGGCCAGGATGCCGCCGATGGTCTCGGCCAGGCCGCGCCGGGCCGCCAGCCCCTGCACGACCACCAGGTTCTCGGTCAGGCCGGTGCCGGCCCGCCAGGACCGTTCCGGCATCGACCCGGCCACCCGTGGCAGGTCGCGCGTGGTGGTGCGGACGGTCAGCAGCACGTGGGCCGCTCCCCCGTCGACCGAGGCCAGCAGCCGCGCGACCCGCTGGATCGCGGCGCGTCTGCGGGCGTCCCGCCAGGCGGCGGGGCTCGCGACGACCTGCGGTAAGCAGGTGCGCAACGTGGCGACGACGCGCAGGTCGTGCTCGTCCAGGGCGGAGCCGGGGCCGTCGGTCTCGATGACGGCGTCGGCCAGCTCGGGGACCTTCGCCTCCGTGGCGCCGAACGACGGGACGATCCGTACGGGCAGCGGCACGCTCTGGAAGTACTGCCGGGAGATCTTCGGGAAGCCGGTCGCGACCCGGGCCCCGGCGGGCAGGCCGGCGGCGTCCACGGCGGGATGCCCGGAGGGGACGGCGAGCACCAGCCGCCAGGGCGGCACGCACCCGCTCGCCTCGACCAGCTCGACCTTCGCGCCGGTCTCCTCGATCCAGTCGGTGCCGGTCACGCCGAAGTCGAAGACGCCTCTCTCCACGGCGAGCGGGATCTCGCGCGGCTTGTGGAAGGCCACCTCGACGCCGCCGTCGTAGGCGATGCTCGCCCGGTAGCTGCGCTCGGACGGCCGGCGCACCTCCAGCCCGGCCGCGGCGAACAGATCGAGGACGGGACGCTCCAGGAACGTGCCCTTGGGCAGCGCGAGCGAGACCATGCAGTCCTCCTCGGAACAGGGGGACCGGCCCCCGGCGACTGGGCGTGCGGCGCGCACCGGCAAGCGTCCCCGTCCGGCCGGGCGGCGGCAAGTGAACCATGGTGGTGGCCGAAGGTTGACTTCGATTCCTGACCAGTGTTCGCGATGATGGAAAAGGGGGGTTCACGGGAGAGGAAACGACGAGTGTCCACATGCCTGACCCTCCTGCCCGCCGTCGACGTGCGCGGCGGCCGGGCCGTCCGCCTGCTGCGCGGCGAGTCGGGGTCCGAGACCTGGTACGGCGACCCGCTCGACGCGGCGCTGGCCTGGCAGGACTCCGGCGCCGACTGGGTGCACCTGGTGGACCTGGACGCCGCCTTCGGCACCGGCTCGAACCGGGCGCGGATCGCCGAGGTCGTCGGCGCCCTGGACATCCCGGTCGAGCTGTGCGGCGGCGTGCGCGACGACGCGAGCCTGGCGGCGGCGCTGGCCACCGGCTGCGGCCGGGTGGTGCTCGGCACCGGCGCGCTGGAGCGTCCGGCGTGGGTGGCGGAGGTCATCGACCGGCACGGTGACCGGGTGGCCGTCGAGCTGGACGTCTGGGGCACCACCGTACGCAGCCACGGCTGGACCCGCGACGCCGGCGAGCTGTACGAGACCCTGGCCCGCCTCGACGCGGCAGGCTGCGCCCGGTACGTCGTCACCGACATCGCCAGGGACGGCACCCTCGGCGGCCCCAACCTGAAGCTGCTGCGCGACGTCTGCGCCGCCACCGGCCGGCCCGTCGTGGCCTCCGGCGGGATCTCCAGCCTGGACGACCTGCGCGCCGTCTCCTCCCTGACCCCGCTGGGCGTCGAGGGCGTGGTGGTGGGCAAGGCGCTGTACGCCGGCCGGTTCACCCTGCGACAGGCCCTGGACGCGGTACGCAAACCGGAGCCCTAGACCGGCCGCATGGCCAGCGCGCGCAGGGCCAGCTCGACCATGCCCGAGCCGGGCGACTCGGCGGCCAGGCGGCGCAGGGCGTCGCCGTCCAGCCAGCGGGCCTCGTCGAACTTGTCCTGCTCGATGGCGGGCCGGGTCAGGTCGCCCTCGACCGTGGCCAGCACGTCGATCTCGCGCCGCAGGCCGCCGTCGCCGCCGGTCCAGTCGAAGACGTCCACCAGGCCGCCCACCCGCAGCAGCCGCCAGCCGGTCTCCTCCTCGATCTCCCTGGCCAGCGCCGCGCACAGCGTCTCGCCCCGCTCGACGTGCCCGCCGACGATGTCCCAGCAGCCGGGGAAGAGCCGCACGTGGGCCGCCCGCCGTTGCAGGAACACCTCGCCGAGCGGGTTGAACAGCACGGCGCCGACCACGCAGCGCACGCCCGTGGCGGACGCCTCCCGCTGGATCGGCTCGAACTCCGCCGGATGGGGGGCGCAGGTCATGCGGTCTCCTGGTGCGCGTAGTAGGTGGCGTAGAGCGCGGCGAACGGGCCGTCGCGGCGCAGCAGCTCGTCGAACCGGCCCTGCTCGGCGATCTCGCCGCCGTGCAGCACGAGGACGCGGTCGGCGCGCCGGATGGTGGACAGCCGGTGGGCGATCACCACGACCGTGCGCCCGGCGCACAGCCGGGCCAGCGCGTCCTGGATGCCGCGTTCGGTCAGCGGGTCGACGCTGGCGGTCGGCTCGTCCAGCAGCAGGATGTCCGGCTCGCGGACGAACATCCTGGCCAGGGCGATGAGCTGCCGCTGCCCGACCGACACGCCCTGCCCGCCGGCGGCCGGGCGGTCGTCCAGGGACATCGGCATGCTGCGGTCCCACACGCGGTGGCCGATCCGCTCGACGGCCCGTACGACGTCGTCGCGGCCGGCGCCGGGGCGGCCGTAGGCGATGTTCTCGGCGAGCGTGCCCGCGAAGATGAACGGGTGCTGCGGGACGACCCCCACCCGCCGCCGGTAGGCCCGCAGGTCCAGGCCGCGGATGTCGCGGCCGTCGACCAGCAGCTCGCCGCCCTGGAAGTCGTAGGCGCGGGCGATCAGCTTGGCCAGCGTGGACTTGCCGCCGCCGGTGTGCCCGACGACCGCCACCGTCTCGCGGGCCGCGAGGCGCACGTCGAAGTCGCGGAACACGGCGGCGCCCGAGCCGTACCGGAAGTGCAGGCCGCGCGCCTCGATCTCGCCGGTCAGCGCGGTCACCGGCGCGTTGCCGCTCTGGACGACGGCGTGGTCGCTGTCGATCAGCGCGAACACCCGCTCGGCGGCGGCCAGCCCCTGCTGGAACAGGCTCCAGAACGAGGCGGCCTGGGTGACCGGCTGCCAGAGCATGCCGAGCGCCTGGAGGGCGAAGTACCACTCGCCCGCCGAGAGCCTGCCGATCGCCGCGAACCGGCCGCCCTGGTACAGCACGACCGCCGTGGCCAGGCCCGCCAGCAGCGTCAGGACCGGCAGGATGACCGCGTAGATGAGGCCCTGCCGGACGTAGACGCGGTACGACAGCCGGTTGACGTCGTCGAAGTCGTCGTGGACGGCCCGCTCGCGGCCGAAGCTCTTGGCGACCGCGATGCCGAGCATGGTCTCGTGCACGTTGGCGTTGACCTTGGCCATCACCCGCCGCGTGGCCGCCGCCGCCGTGCGGGCCACCCGGCGGAAGGCCAGGGCGGTGCCCAGCAGGAAAGGCAGCGCCGCCAGGATGACCAGGCCGAGGCCGGGGTCGATCCAGAACACCACGCCGCCGAGCAGCACCACCAGGAACAGCTGGCTGATCAGGTTCAGGGTGAGGGTGAGCACCGAGCCGAAGCCCTCGGTGTCGCCGGTGACCCGGCTGAGCACCTTGCCGACCGAGTTCTCGTCGTAGAAGGCGACGTCCTTGGCGAGCGCGGCGTCGGCGGCCTCGCACTGCAGCCGGTAGACCATGCCGCCCACCAGCCGCGCGGTGATCGCCTGGCGGGCCCAGTTCATCGCCCAGGCCAGCACCGCCGCCGCGACCACGAACAGGCACAGCAGCAGGCCGGGGCCGCTGCCGCCGCCGGCCTGGTCGATCAGGCGGGAGACGACGATCGGCACGGAGGCGGTCAGCAGCACCGAGCCCGCGACGAGCAGGGCCGAGCCGATCATGCCGGCGCGGTGGGCGCGCAACTGCCGCAGGATGCGGGCCAGCAGGCGGCGGTTGCCGTACACGCGGTCGTAGGCGTCGGCGTGCAGGCCCGCGAACAGGTCGCTCACGGGCGCCGCCGATCCTGGGCGTCAGCCACTGTAGATCTCCCGGTAGAGCGCGCAGCGCGCCATCAGTTCGTCGTGCGAGCCCTGGTCGACGACCCGGCCGCCGTCCAGCAGCAGGATGAGGTCGGCGCGGCGGATCTGGCCGGGGCGGTGCGAGACCAGCACCGTCGTGCGGCCCGCCGTCGCGCGCTCGATCGCCTCGGTGATGGCCGATTCGGTACGGGCGTCCACGGCGCTGGTCGCGTCGTCGAGGGTGAGGATGCGCGGCTCGGTCAGCAGGGCCCTGGCGATGGCCAGCCGCTGCCGCTGCCCGCCGGACAGCGTCGTGCCGCCCTCGTTGAGCACGGTGGCGTAGCCGTCGGCCATCCCCTGGACGAACTCGTCCGCGCACGCCTGCTTGGCGACGCGCAGGACGTCCTCGTACCCGGCGGCGTGCGGGGCGCCGAAGGCGATGTTGTCCAGGACGCTCTTGGAGAACAGGAAGATCTCCTGGTCCACGTGGCCGATCTGGCGGCGCAGCGCGCCCGGCTCCCACTCGCGCACGTCCCGCCCGTCGATCAGCACCCGGCCCTCGGTGGCGTCGTACATGCGGTTGACCAGTTTGATCAGCATGCTCTTGCCGCTGCCGGTGGGGCCGACGACGGCGAGGGTGCGGCCGGCGGGCAGGTGGAAGGAGACCTCGCGCAGGATGTCCCGGCCCTCGTGGCGCAGCGACACCCGGTCGAAGGTGATCGCACCCTCGACGGCGGCCGTGCTGCCGCGGGTGTCCTCGCGCTCGCCGGGGGCGCCTTCGATGATCTGCCGCATGCGCGCGGCGGCCGCGAAGCCCTCCTGGATGACCGGCACGGCCTGCTCGGACATGGTGACGGGCTGCGCGAACAGCAGCAGCCAGCCGAGGTAGGTCACCACCTGGGACAGCGCCAGCTCCCCCTGCGAGTAGAGGTAGAGGGAGTGCAGGGAGCCGGTCACCATGGCGAGGGCGAAGCTCAGCGCCGGCAGGTAGACCGCCTGCGCCCGGCCGCGCCGGACGAAGGCGTCCCGGTAGGCGGCGGCGGCCGATCTCAGGGCGTGCCGCTCGAAGTCCTCCTGCGTGGCTGCCTTGACGGTGGCGATGCCCGACAGCGTGGTGGAGAAGCGTTCGTTGAGGTCGGCGAAGGTCTCGCGGGTGCGCATGACCAGCGGGTAGAGCCGGCGCAGGTGGTAACGCAGCGCGTAGGCGAACACCAGGACCAGCACGCCGGGGGCCAGCAGCAGCCGCGGGTCCAGCGAGGCGATGAACAGGATCGGCACCAACAGGGCCAGCACGCCGTTGGCGGCGGTGGCCGCCCCGGGGCTGAGCATGTAGTCGACCAGTCTCGCGTCGTTGATGGCGCGGGCCAGGATGTCGCCGATGCGCTGCTGGTCGTGGAAGGCCATGCGCTTGGTCAGCAGGCTGCGGTACAGCTCGTCGCGCACGTCCCGTTTGACGCGCTGGGCGACGACCTCCATCGAGCCGTTCGACAGCAGGTCGGCGACGAACCGGCCGGCCGCCAGCAGCGCGGCCGCCAGCGCCGCCACCCCGACCGCGCCGAGGTCGTGGCGCGGGCCGGTGGCCTCGGCGAACGCTGCGCCGATCTGGACGGGGACGAGCGTGGAGCACAGGCTCGCCGCCGCGGCGGCCACGGTGAACAGCAGCAGCGACGGCCGGTGCCGGCGCAGATGACCGGCGATCCACCGGCCCACCCCCGCGCCGCGGCCGGATCAGGTGACCCGGCCGGATCCGGCGACGCGACCGGCCGCCCGCCCGCGGCCGGTCGCGCCCGCTCGGTCATGCCTCCCCCTCCTCGTCGACGGCCCGGCCTAGGCCGAGGCCCGGACGGACCCGGTCAGCAGGCCGAAGCCGTTCGTCGCGGCGGTGTTGAGCTCGGCCATCACCCGGTCGCACAGGGCGGAGGCGGCCAGCGCGTCGGAGACCGACGGCACGCCCTTGACCGGGGGACGGCCGCCCGTCTGGGGCTCGGCCGACCGCTGCGCGCAGGCGTCCACGAACGCCTGCAACTCGGGCCCGAAGCCGCTGCGCCCCCACCCGTGGTCCAGGTTGCGGGTGGCGTGCAGCTCCTGGCCGTGGGGCACGCCGTCGGACAGTTCGAGCGTCACCCGTTCCAGCGACGGCGCGCTGTACCGGCTGCCGTCCATGCCCTGGACGGTGACGCCCACCATGAACCGCTTGACGTGGTTGCCCATGCGCAGCGTGGACAGCGAGCCGTCGTGGTGCCGCAGGAACAGGTTGATCTGGAACCGGTCGGCGTCACTGGCGATGGCGTGCGCGTCCACCTGGACGACCGGCGACGGCACGAACCAGCGGGCCAGGTCGATGGCGTGCACCCCGTTGTGCCGGATCCACGCCTCCAGGGTGGTGTCCACCCCCCACTGCGGCGCGGACGGGTGGCGGCTGTAGAAGTCGATGGTCACCGAGCACGGCGTGGCCCGGATCTCCTCGCTCAGCTCGTGCAGCCGCTGCAGGGTCTCGGCGTAGCGGAAGTTGAAGCCCACCTGGACGTGCCGCCCGCTGCGGCGCACCACGTGCTCCAGGTCCTGGAGCGCGGGCGTGGACGGCCCGGCCGGCTTCTCGACGAAGCAGTCCACCCCGCGCTCGGCGAGCTGCCGGACCAGCAGGTAGGACGGCTCCGGCGGGACGGCCAGCACGGCGGCGTCCACCATCTCCAGGTCGAGCTCGTCCACCGAGGAGACGCAGGTCGCGCCGCCGGCCAGCGACTGCACGTCGGCGGCCAGCGACAGGTCGGGGTCGACGCAGGCCACGACCTGGTGGCCGCGGATGCGTTGCAGGAACGGGAACAGGTTCTGCTGCATCTGGCGGCCGCAGCCGACCAGGGCGAGGCGCAGGAGGTCAGCCACGGCCGGCCCCCGTGGGGGCGGTCCACGCCTCGAACGCCTGCCGCACCCGGTCGCGCAGGTCGCCCCAGTCGATGTCGCGGTGGGCCAGGCACACGAAGGACGGGTGCCCTTCGAGCAGCAGGATGCCGACCCCGGCGAGCTCGGCCAGCAGCGCCTCGCGGCGCTCCTTGTCGCCCAGTAGCTCCACGTCGTGGTAGACGAGCTCGAACATGCCGCCGCCGAGCACCGGACGGGCGCCCACCAGGGCCTCGACCCCGGCGTCCGCGGCGGCCGCGGTGAAGGCGGCGGCCACCTGCGTGCCGATCCGGCCGAGCTCGGTCCAGCCGTCCGGCGAGTCGCCGACGGGCTTCTCCAGGATGTCGCGGGTGGCCAGCGCCGCGTAGACGGCGATCATCTCCTTGGAGAACGTGCCGCTCAGCCGGGCCTTCTCGGCCAGCGCGAGCAGGTCGGCGTCGCCGGCCAGGATGCTCAGCGGGGCGCCGTTGGCCAGCGCCTTGCCGATCACGATCAGGTCGGAGCCGAGGGCGTTGTCGTGGTCGTAGCCGAGAGGCGAGATCCGGCCGCCGGTCTTGGTCTCGTCGAAGACGGTGAGCAGGCCGGCCTCGCGGCACATGGCGACGGCCTGGCGCAGCACGTCGGCCGTGGTGAAGGAGGCCAGGTACGCGTCGAAGACGAAGCAGCCCAGCCGGCCGCGGTGCCGTTCCAGCAGCTCGGCGAGGGATTCCAGGCGCAGGTCCACCCAGTTGGCCACCGGCTCGGACTCGCCGACGCCACGCATGCCGTCGGTGTAGCGCAGCTTGTCCCGCAGCGGGGAGTGCAGCGGCTCGTGCCACTTGAGGGAGTCGGCGATCTGGGAGTCGTGCCAGCCGACGTAGCCGCTGCGGATGATACCGAGCCGGCCGGTGCGCATCGCGGCCAGCCGGAAGGCGGCGGTGACGGCCTCGGAGGCGGTCTTGAAGAACGCGCCGCGGTCGCCGGGCCGCTCGCCGAGCAGCCGGTCGAGGTATTCCTGGTGGAACGTGGTGTAGCCCGGCAGCATGACTCCGTTGCCGAGATAACCGCAGAGAATTTCGTTGAACTGGGCGTCCGCGTGGCCGATTATCACTGGGCCATAACCCATGACGAAATCGATGTACGGTACGCCGTTCGCGTCGGACACCTCGCCCCGCCGCCCCCGCGAGAACAAGAGCTGCTGCCCCGCGGACCTGAACTTACGCGTGATCTTCGAGTGAGCTATGCGCTCATATTCCGACAACGATCCTCCCCCCATTGGGATTCTAATTAAGATCGGAATTTCAATTTCTGAAGACAGTACCGTCCGGTCGCCGGGACCCGTCAAGTACTCTTTCTTCCAGTGCTCCCGGCGAGGGCGGACGACATATCAAGACCGCGAGAGCCACGTCAAGTGCTCCTTTTTCCAGGGTCACGCCGCCTTGACAACGAGGTGCCCGCAATATCAAGTTGTGTGGGCCATTGTCGGCGGATGGAGGCGGCGTGGATAACGGATCAGAGCCGGGAACTCCGGCCGGCCGGGGAGAGCCGGATATCGTCGGGCGCAGTAAGCGTCTGTGGCTGCTGCCCGACGGGCGGTGCCTGGTGCAGATAATCCCCAGCCTGCGCAGTTTCACGTACCACCGTGATGAAATCGTCGAGCGCACCGGGCCGCTCCGGCTCGATTTCTACGAAAGGGCGGCGGCCCGGCTGGCCGACGCCGGCGTGCCGTGCGCGTTCCGGGAACGGGTCTCGGCCGACTCGTACGTGGCCGACTACTGCCCGGCGCCGCCGTTCGAGGTGATCGTGAAGAACCGGGCCACGGGGTCGACCACCCGCAAGTACCCCGGCCTGTTCGAGGACGGCGCCCCGCTGCCGCGCCCGGTCGTGAAGTTCGACTACCGGACCGACCCCGAGGACCAGCCGATCGGCGAGGACTACCTGCGGGCGCTGGACCTGCCGGTGGAGGAGATGCGGGAGCTGTCCCTCGCCGTCAACGACGTGCTGCGGTCCTGGCTGCGCCCGCTGGAGGTGTGGGACTTCTGCCTCATCTTCGGCCGGACCTCCGACGGCGGGCTGACCGTCATCTCCGAGATCTCCCAGGACTGCATGCGCCTGCGCCACCAGGACGGCTCCCCGCTGGACAAGGACCTGTTCCGCGACGGCGTGGCGGGCGAGGAGATCGTGAACCAGTGGAGCCGCGTCCTCGATGTCATCACATGAGACCCCGGCCGCGCTGGTCACCGGCAGCAACCGGGGCAGCGGGCGGGCCATCGCCGAGGAGCTGCGCGAGCGCGGCTACCGCGTCTTCTCCCTGAACCGCTCGCTCGCGGGTGAGGACTGGCTCGGCGAGCACAGGTGCGACCTGTCGGACCCGGCGCAGATCGCGGAGGCGACCGCCCAGGTGCTCGGCTCGGCCGGCCGGCTCGACGTCTGCGTGTCCAACGCGGTGGACCGGGTGCTCGACCCGATCGCCGAGCTGCGCGCGGAGGACTGGGAGCGGCTGGTCGCGATCAACCTGAGCGCCTGCTTCCACCTGCTCAAAGCCGTCCTGCCGGCGTTGCGGGCCGCCGGCGGGATGTTCGTCGCGATGGGCAGCCACGCCGGGACGCGGTACTTCGAGGGCGGGGCCGCCTACAGCGCCACCAAGGCCGGGCTGAAGGCGCTGGTCGAGACGCTGCTGCTGGAGGAGCGCCGCAACGGGGTGCGCGCCTGCCTGGTCTCGCCGGGCGCCATCGCCAACCTCGACGGCGACGGCTCGCCGCACAAGATGAGCACCCGGTCGGTGGCCCGCTGCGTGGCCACCATCGTCGACTCCTGGCCGGACGACCTCGTGGTGGGCGAGATCGAGGTGCGGCCGTCCTGCCTGCCCGAGCCGCCCGTCGTCGGCATCGACCGGCTGCTGCACGTGTGATGCTCGCGCCCCCGCCGTCCCGCCGTGCCCGTCAGGAGGAAACCATGATCTCGCTCGCCCTGCCGAAGGGTTCGCTGGAGCGGCGGGCCCTGGAGCTCTTCGCGACCGCGGGGCTGCCCGTACGGCGGCGCTCGGACCGCTCCTACCGCGGCACGGTGGACCACTCCGGCGTGTCGCACGTGGCCTTCTACAAGCCGCGCGAGATCCCCCTGGTCGTCGGGGACGGCACCTTCGACCTCGGGCTGACCGGCGCCGACTGGGTGGAGGAGACCGGGGCCGAGGTCGAGGTGGTGGAGTCGTTCGACTACTCCAGGAACACCGAGCGGCCGTGGCGGCTGGTGCTCGCGGTGCCGTCCGGCCACCCCGCCCGCAGCGCCGCCGACCTCGACGACGGGGTCAGGGTGGCCACCGAGTACCCGAACATCGGCCGCCGCTTCTTCCGCGAGGCGGGACGGCGGGCCGAGGTGGTCGTGTCCTACGGCGCGACCGAGGCCAAGATCCCCGAGCTGGCCGACGCCATGATGGACGTCGTGGAGACCGGCCACTCGCTGCGCCAGAACGACCTGCGCGTCATCGAGACCGTCCGGACCTGCGGCGCGCAGCTCGTCGCCAACCCGGCCGCCTACGCCGACCCGGCCAGGCGCGGCGTGATCAGGAACGTCGCCCTGCTGCTGCGCGCCGCCTGGGTGGGCCCGGCCCACGTGCTGCTGACGGTCCGTGCCCCCGCCGACCGGCTGGCCGAGGTGGTGCCCGCGATGCCGGGCCAGTCGTGGCGCGCGGGCGCCGACCTCGCGGACGGGACCATGGTCGTCCTCCAGGGCGTCCTGCCCAGGCGGGAGGTGCCCGAGACGATCGACGCACTGCTGTCGGCCGGGGCGGTCAACGTCACCGAGTCGGGCATCGGCATCTTCGCCACGGGGGAAGCGGGTTGATCGGCGCCGCCGGCATGGCGAAGATCGGACGTGGGAACCCTGGCCCGCGGAGCGCAGTGCGAAGGAGACTCATGGACCCCCGGTCGGCGGCAAAGATCACGGAGGCGTCCCCGCGACGCTCCCCCTGGCTGACGATCCTCCTCGTCTACGTCGGGGGGTCGTCGGCGCGATGAGCCTCGGCAAGTTCTCCTCGGTCGGGCCCGCGATGGCGGCCCAGCTCGGGCTGTCGCTGCCGGAGCTGGGCTGGGTGATCTCGGCGGTGGTCGGCGTCGGGGCGGTGGTCGGCCTGCCGGCGGGGTATCTCGTCCGCCGCTTCGGCACCGGGCGGTCGCTGGTCACCGGCCTGGTCCTGATCGCGGCGGCGGGCGCGGCCAGCATGGCGGCGAACGACTTCGCCTGGCTGCTCATCGCCCGCGGCGTCGAGGGCGTCGGCTACGTCCTGGTCACCATCTCCTGCCCGGCGCTGATCCTGCGCCTGGCCCACGAGCGCGACAGGGGCACCGCCCTGTCGGTCTGGGCGACGTTCGTCCCGGTCGGGCTGGGGGCCAGCACGCTGGCCGGCGGCGCGGCCGGCGACGCGCTGGGGTGGCGCGGCTGGACCGGCCTGATCGCCGGGCTGACGCTGCTGATCGCCGCGGTGACGTGGGCGCGGCTGCCGCGCGCCGACGGGGCGCAGGCGGCCGGGCCGGTGCCCCGGGCGCGGGCGCTCACCTGGCCGGGCGTGCTGGCCGCGGCCTTCTGCCTGACCGCGCTGGTGACCATCCCGGTGATCGTGCTGCTGCCCACGCTGCTCATCGAGCAGTACGGCCGCTCGGCCGCCGCCGCGGGCGCGCTGACCTCGGTGATCTCGCTGCTCGGCGTGGCCGGCGGGCTGGCGGTGGGCGTCCTGCTGCGCAGGGGCGTACGGGTCGGCGTGCTGGCCCTGTCGGGCTTCCTCGTCGTGCCGGCCGCCTGGATCCTGTACGCCGGCGGCTCCGCCGGGGGCGCGCTCACCGGCGCGGGCGTCATCTCCATGGAGAACGGCTTCCTGGGCGCCCTGGTCTTCGCCGCGCTCCCCCTCGTCCTGGAACGCCTCGACCACGCCGACGTCGGCAACGGCGTCATCGCCCAGGCCGGCAGCCTCGGCTCCCTGCTCGGTCCCCCGCTGTTCGGCCTGGTGGCCGGCGAGATCGGCTACCAGGCCCTGATCCCCGTCATCGCCGTCGGCATCGTCGCCGCCGTCGGCGCCCTGCTGCTGATCGGCCGGCGGGCGGCCCGGCCGCTCCCGGCCGCCGACTGAGCCGGCCGCCGAGGGGCCGGGAGCCCATCGCGGAGTAGGCAGGAAGGTGCGACCATGCGCGGACACGACCCGCTCGACGACACCGAACAGGCCCTGCTGCCCGCCCCGGCCCGGGGCCTGGCGGTCGCGCTGCTGCTGATCGCCGTGGCGGGCGTGTCGATGCTGCTGGTGTTCGGGCCGGGCGCGCAGCAGCCGGGGCAGGCGGCGGCGCCGGCCGCGCACGCCGGGGTGCCGCCCGCCCAGTCGATCCTGCGGCTGTTCCTCGCCGTGGCGGTCATCGGCGGGCTGGCCTCGCTGGGCGGCGTCCTGGCGCGCCGGGCGGGCCAGCCGTCCGTGGTGGGGCAGATGGTGGCCGGGCTGCTGCTCGGGCCGTCCGCGCTGGGCTCGCTGGCACCCGGGGTGTCCGCGCTGATCCTGCCCGGCTGGGTCGCGCCGCAGCTCGAACTGCTGGCCCAGGCCGGGCTGGCGGTCTTCATGTTCACGGTGGGGCGGGAGTTCGACCCGGCCGCCCTCGGCCGGCAGCGCGTGGTCGTGGGGGTCGCCGCGCTGGCGATGACGGCCGTGCCGTTCGCCCTGGGAGCGGTCGCGGCGGTCCCGTTCGCCGGTGCGCTCGCCGGGCCGTCGGCGTCGGGCACGGCGTTCGTCCTGTTCGCCGGGACGGCGTTGAGCGTCACCGCGTTCCCCGTGCTGGCCCGGATCCTCCAGGAGGCCGGGCTGACCGCCACCCGGCTGGGCTCGCTGGCGATCCTGTGCGCGGGGCTGGCCGACGTGCTCGCCTGGTGCGCGCTGGCCGCGGTGATCGCCCTGGCCCACGCCGGTTCCCCGGCGGGCGTGCTGACCTCGCTGGGGCTGGCCGCCGCCCTGGTCCTCGCCGTGACCCTCGTCGTACGCCCCGCGCTCGCCGCCCTGGCGGCCCGGCACGCCGCCCGCCGGCTGCCCGCTCCGGCGGCGCTCGCGCTGGTCCTGGGCCTGATCTTCGCCCTGGCGGCGGCGACCGACGCCATCGGCGTGCACGCGATCTTCGGCGCCCTGCTGGCGGGGGTCGCCTTCCCTCGCGACGCGCCCGTGCTCGGCGCGGTGCCCGAACGCCTCGGCTCGCTCAACCGCGCGATGTTGCTGCCGGTGTTCTTCGCCTCGATCGGGCTGCGCACCGACGTGCATCTGGCGTTCGGTCATCCGGTGGTGCTGCTGGGCGGGGCGGTGCTGCTGGTGGCCGCCGTCCTCGGCAAGCTGGGCGCGGCCGGGGTGATCGCCTGGGCGGGCGGCATGCCGGGACGCCTCGCGCTCGGGCTCGGCGTGCTCATGAACGCCCGCGGCGTCACCGAGATCGTCGTGCTCAGCACCGGGCTCGGCATGGGGCTGATCTCGCCCGGCACGTTCACGGTGCTCGTGCTGATGGCCCTGATCACCACCATGATGACCGCGCCGGCCCTGCGCCGCCTCGGCCTCTACGCCCCGGCCAGGGCCGAGCCGCGGACGCCGCAACCGGCCTGAGCCGGCCGCGGCGCCCTCATGGCGGCGTCCTGGCGGGGGTCAGTAGACCTCGCTCCGGTTGTTCACGATCTCGTCGAGCATCGAGGTGGTGTCGGAGTAGCGCCCGGCCGCCGCGCCGCCGGGCGGCAGGTCGAGGGTGGCGAAGGCGTACCTGACCGCCTCGCCGACCGTGCGCACCCCGAGCCGCCGGACGAGCGGCGAGTCGAGCCGGGTGCTCGCGTTGACCTGCCGGGCCGCCAGGTCGAGCAGCGTGGCCAGGAGCTGGAAGCGGGCCGGACCGGGTTGCGGGCCGCCGGCCGAGAGCGCGGCGACGGCCTCGGCGTCGGCCAGCTCGCCGTCCTGCCCGGTGTCGAACCGCTGGTCGGTGGCCTGGACGCGGGCCAGGAACTCGGCGGTGCGAGCCTCCTGGTGCGTCTTCCAGTAGCCGTGCGAGCGCGGGTCGCGAGTGGGGGCGACCTCGGTGACCGTCGTCGTGGCGGACGCCGTGGCGGGCTCGTAGACGCAGCCGCCCGCGTTCCGGTACGCGGCGGCCGCCGTGTCGGGCAGCTCGGCGCCCTTCGTGAACAGCAGGCCGGGCCGGGCCGTGAACCCGACGGACACGTCCGCGCCGCCGTCGAGGGGGCCGAGCGTCCAGGTCAGGGTGGTGGTGCCGTCCGGGTTGCGGGTGACCGTGCCGGGACGGGGGCCGCTGCCGCGGTCGAGCGCGCTGCTGTAGTAGACCTCCTTGGGCAGCGTGTCGGTGAGGACGACGTCGGTGGCCCTGCCGCTGCCGACGTTGGCCGCCCGCAGCCCGACGGTCATCGCCTCTCCGGCGTTCACCGTGGCCGGGGCGGTCTTGGTCAGGGTGAGCCGCGGCGCGTGCGCGGTGGTGGCGGCCTTGGCGATGTTGTCGCCCGTGTCGGCCTCGGGGCCGTCGGCGGTGTCCGTCGCGGTGGCGGTGGCCGTGTTGGTCAGGACGGCCGCGTCGGCCGTGTCGCACGGCACCGTGTACGTGAACGTCTCGGTCGTGGACCGTCCGGCGCCCAGGTAGGGAACCTGGCGGGTCTGAGCCGGCCCGGTGGGCGGGGTGTCGGTCACGCCGACGGAGGCCGCCGGGCCGGTGCCGACGTTGTCCAGCTTCACCTGGTAGGTGAGGGTGTCGCCGGGTTCGGCGTCAGGCTTGTCGACGCTCTTGGCGGTGACGATGTCGGGGTCGTAGAGGTTGAAGAAGGACATCTCCTGCCGTACGGCGGTGGTGAAGTCGAGCTCCTTCTCCGGCTCGGCGCCCGAGCCGCTGCCCGAGCCGCTGCCCGAGCCGCTGCACGTGGGCGCGGAGACGGGGAAGCTGCTGCAGGCCCAGCCCTTGGCGTCCGGCGAGAGCGCGGCCCGGTACTTGACGGCGGCCCAGTCGTCGTGGTCGCGCAGGGTCGTGCTGCCGCCGCTGGCGTTGATGTCCACGTTCACCGTCCCCGTGTCGATGAGCGGGGCGCCGGTGCCGGGGGCGGTGTTGTCGTTCCAGTTGATCGGCGCGTTGCCGGCGGCCGAGCGCAGCGGCCGGAACGTGCTGGTGGGGTTGGCGAGGTTGTCGGTCCACCAGAAGGTGTGGTCGGTGCCGTCGCCGATGCCGGCGGACTCGTTCAGCGTGCCCTCGGTGAGCGGGGGCAGGCCGCCGCTGGAGTAGCCGACCCGGATCGCGCCGATCTTCCAGTCCCTGAGCTGGTTGACCAGCAGCGGCGGCGGGCCGGTGGGGATGCCCGACTGGAAGAAGTAGTTCATGACGCTGAGGTAGTTGGGCTTCCACTGGTCGTTGACGTCGCCGCCGTGCCGCAGGCCCAGGGCGTGCCCGAGCTCGTGCATGATGGTCCCGGCCTGGTCCTGGACGGTGCCGACCTCGGCGTCGTCCCGGCCGGTCCCGACGGTGAGCACCTGCCGGTCGGTCGGGTCCGCGCCGGTGGTGTCGCACGTACGGTCCGGGCCCACGTGGATCTGGGTGCCGATCACCACGTCGTCGCCCGCCGGGGTGGTCTGGAGCCGGCCGTCGCCGCCGTAGTCCACGCCGAAGTCGGCCACGCACATCGTCCGCCACGAGCCGAAGGTGACGATGAAGTCCTTGTTGTTGTCCCTGGTGGGCTCGCAGCACTGCCCCGACGTGCCCGGCGACGTCGAGCTCCCGGTCGCGGTGGTGACGACGAGGTCGTGGGCGAAGATCGCGTAGTGCGCGTACCGGGCCAGCTCGGCGGGGAAGTCGGCGGTGCGCGCGTCGCGGAAGTCGCTGTCGTCGGCCAGGCCCATGGCGGCCTGCTCGGGCAGTTGCGCGCCCTGGAGGTAGACGAAGTCGACGCCGTCCCGGTGCGTCCCGGGGTACGGGCACGGGTTCTCCGCCTTGACCGGCGCGGCGTCGAAGGCGTTCCTGACCAGGGTGATCGCGTCCGGCTTGGGCCGGTGGGAGTGCCTGGCGTCGGCCATGTAGTCGGCCTGCAGCACGATCGTCTTGCGGCACGGGTCCGCGCCGAGCGCCGGGAGGTCGGCGATGACCCCGCCGTTCCTGTCGCGGATCCCGGACAGCTCGACGAGGTCCGGGATGCCGTCGTGGTCGGTGTCGGGCATCACGGTGGAGACGGTGAAGCCGATCCTGGTCTTCCTGCCGTCGTTGTCCCTGGGGAAGCCGTGGTCGCCGTCGCCCTCGGCGCACGTCTGGCCCTTCTCCCGCCCCTGGGAGTCGACGCACGGCGTGCCGAACTGCACGCCGTCGCCCGACAGGGTGCCCGAGCGCACGTCGTAGACGAGGTCGAGGTCGAGGTCGTCGTTCTGGGGGCTGATGTCCATGCGGTCGTCGTTGGTGTTGAGGCCGCCGTCATAGTCCCAGAGGGCGACGGTGATGTTCACGGTCGGCTGGTCGCCGGGCAGGTCGGACTTGGTGAAGACCCAGCCGCCCGGGGCCTCGGGCAGGCCGAGGGGCTCGAACTCGTCGTCCTCGATGCGCGGGCCGGTCTCGAGCGGGCCGTCGGCGATCCTGACCTTGGGGTAGTAGTCGCCGTCGCCGACGCCTCCGCTGTCCGGGTCCTCGATCTGGCGGAGATAGTCGATGGAGAAGGTCAGCGAGAAGCCGGGGACCGCCGCCGACGCCGGCGTCGCCAGCGCCGGGATCAAGGCGGCGACCAGCACGCCGATCGCGGCGAACGTGAGCCGCCCGCGCCACCGCGCCGGCCCTTTCCGCCCGGTTCTCATGTCATGTGTGGCGCTCACGGTGGTTCCTCCTGGGGTGTCGCCCTGAGGAGGATCGTCCGCGCGCGCTCGCATGACCGCATGAGTAACGGCTACTCAGCCCGCCGGACGGCGGTGAGCACCAGGACGTCGTAGTGCACGGTGAAGGCGCCGCCCACCGCGTCGATCGCGGCCCCGATGCCCGCCAGCAGTTCGCGGCGCCGCTCCGGCGGCAATCCGGTGACCGGGCCGTGCGTGGGCACCTGCGCCAGCCACTCGTCCCGGGTGTAGACGCGCTCCCACGCGTAGTCCCACCGCTCGGGCTCGCCGAACGCGCCCGCCGTCCGGACCCCGTCGGCGATCTTGTCGAGCAGCGACGTGTACATGCCCACGGCGGGGCCGGCCTGGCCGAGCGCCGGCAGGTCGGGCAGCACGCGGCGGTAGACCTCGGCGAAGGCGTCGGCCAGGAGGTCCGGCGTCTGGAAGACGTTCCAGAACAGCGCCAGCCTGCCCCCGGGCCGCAGCACCTGGGCCGCCTTGGCCGCGCCCGCGACCGGGTCGATCCAGTGCCAGGTCTGGCCGGCGACGACCGCGTCGAACGTCCGGCCGGCCGGGTCCCAGGACTCGAAGGCGGACACGTCCACCTCGATGCCGTCGCGCCGGGCCAGGTCGGCCATGCGCGGGTCCACGTCCACGCCGGACACCCGGCAGCCGGCCGCCTGGAACTGGCGGGCCGCGATGCCGGTGCCGATGCCGACGTCCAGCACGTCGGGGCCGGGGCTCGACCCGGCGATCCGGGTCACCATCTCCTCGGGGTAGCGGGGGCGGGTGCGGTCGTAGCGGTCGGCGTCGGCGCCGAAGGACTCGGCCATCCGCCGGTGCAGGTGCGGCTCGTTCTCGGGGGTAGAGTGGGCATGCGCCCACTCTAATGGGCACGTGCCCACTCGTCTACTCTGAACAGGATTCGCGAAGGAAGGAGACCGGCCCGGTGCCCACAGGCGTAGCCCTCCGCGACGTGCGCGAACAGCTCTTCGACGCCGCCGAGCGCGTCCTGCTCCGCGACGGGGCCAACGCTCTGACCAGCCGGGCGGTCACCACCGAGGCGGGCTGCGCCAAGGGCGTGCTCCACCGCCACTTCGCCGACTTCGACGCCTTCCTCGCCGAGCTGGTGACCGACCGCATCCGCCGCGTCGAGGCCCAGTCCGCCGCCCTGCGCGCGAGCGCCGGCACCGGCACCGTCGCGGGGAACCTCACCCTCGCGCTGCTGGAGCTGTTCGGCTCGGTCGCCGTGGCCGTCGTCAGCCTCGTCATCTCCCGCGACGGCCTGCGCGCCCGCCTGCGCCAGGCCGGGTCGGCGGGCATCCCGCTCCTGGGCGAGGCCACGACCATGATCGCCGCCTACCTCGCCGCCGAGCGCGAGATGGGCCGCATCGCGGTCGACGCCGACGTCGACGCCCTGGCGCTCACCCTGATCGGCAGCGCCCACCTGCTGTTCGCCGGCCGCGAGGACGACCCGCCCGACGCCGCCGTCGTCGAGTGGATCGTCACCACGGCCATGGCCGACCCGATCCAGCGCCGCCTGCTCTGAGTCCCCTTGAAGGGATCTTGGGGCTACGATCTCCCCCGTAGCCCCTTTCGTCCGGAAGGCGTCGCGATGAGCGAACGTTCGCTGAACACCGATGTTCCGAGCCCCGCCCGCATCTACGACCTGTGGCTGGGCGGCAAGGACAACTACGAGATCGACCGGATGGTGAGCGAGCAGATCCTCGCCGCCGTGCCCGACCTGCCGGTGCTGGCCCGTACGAACAGGGAGTTCCTCGGCCGCGCGGTGCGGTACATGGCCGGGGAGGCGGGCATCCGGCAGTTCCTGGACATCGGCACCGGCATCCCCACGGCGGACAACACCCACCAGGTCGCCCAGGCGGTGGCCCCGGACAGCCACGTCGTGTACGTCGACAACGACCCCATGGTCCTGGCCCACGCGCGGGCGCTGCTGCGGGCCGCGCCCGCGGGGACGACCGCCTTCGTCGACGCCGACCTGCGCGACCCCGGCAAGATCCTGGCCGCCGCCGCCGAGCACCTCGACTTCGACCGGCCGATCGGGCTGACCCTGCTCGGCGTCGTGGACTTCCTTCCCGACACCGGCCTGGCCCGCTCGATCATCGCCGAGCTGCTGGAGCCGATGGCGCCGGGCAGCCACCTGGCCGTCTCCCACGGCGTGGTCGGCAGGCAGCTCGAAGAGGGCGTCCGCCACTGGAACGAGAGCGGCGGGGCGCCCATGACGCTGCGCACCCTTGAGGAGGTCACGAGCTTCTTCGACGGGCTGGAGCTGCTGGAGCCGGGCGTGGTGCCGCTGCCGCGCTGGCGTCCCGTCCCCGAGACGCTGTACGCCGACCGCGAGGCCGTCTACTGCGCGGGCGTCGGCCGCAAGCGCTGACCGTCCCCGGCTTCGCGCCGGTCCGGGCGATGCCGCCTTCCCGACCGGCGTACGCCGCCTGGCGGGCCCGCGTACCCTGAGTCCCCGATCAACTTCACAAAGTGACGGGAGCGGGATGGACGACGGGTTCGGCGCGGGGCTGGGGAGCGAGCGGGACCGGTGCGCGCGGGATCCGTGCCCCTGGCCGCCGGGGCCGTTCACGACCGGGGACGCCAGGTGGTTCTTCGGGCGCGAGCGGGTCGTGTCCGAGCTGGTGGGGCTGCTCGGGGAGCCGCGCGCCGCCCGTCCCGTGGTGCTGGCCGGGGCGGCGGGGTCGGGCAAGACGTCGGTGCTGGCCGCGGGGCTGGTGCCGGCCGTCCTGGCGGGTTCGCCGGCGGGGGCCGTGCCGGGGTGTTGTGGCGTACGCCCGGCTCGCCGGTCCCGGGCGGGGGGCGGCCGGTGGCGGAGTGCGCGCTGCTGGTGGTCGACCGGTTCGAGGAGCTGTTCACGGCTCGGGCGGGGTCCGGGCGGGAGGCGTACGTCGAGGAGCTGTGCGCGCTCGCGGCGGGCGGGCTGCCGGTGGTGATCGGGATGCGGGCCGACTGCTACGAGCGGTGCCTGGGGTTTCCGCCACTGGTCGAGGCGCTGCGGACGCGGTCGCTGCCGCTCGGCCCGATGACCGGCGACGAGCTGCGCCGCGCGATCACCGAACCGGCCCGGGTCGCGGGGCTGTCCCTGGAGCCGGAGCTGGCCGAGACGATCCTGCACGACCTGGGCGTACGCGACGACGCCCCGGCGGCGGCCGACGCGCTGCCGCGCCTGTCCCACGCGATGCGCGCCACCTGGCACCGCCGCGACGGCGACACGCTCACCCACGCCGCCTACCGGCACGTCACCGCGCCGCCTCTCGCCCCCGGCCCCGCGCCCGCTTCTCCCTCTCCCGACCGGGAGAGACCCGCCCTTCCCCGCTCCGACCGGGAGGATCCCGTTCCCGCCTCTCCCGATCCCGAGTCGGCGGCTTCCTCCTCTGGCGGAGGGCCCGCGGCTCCCGCCTCCGGCTCCGGCGGGGGCGCCAGGGCGTGTCCGGTCGGGCGGAGGGTGCGCGGGCTGGTGGTGGCGCTGGTGGTGCTGGTGGTGGTCGCCGGGGCGGGCGCGGGGCTGGCGTGGCAGAAGAGCGGCCGGGCGAGCGCCGCCCGCGTCACCGCGCTCGCCGAGCGGGCCGCCGTCCAGGCGCGGGCGCTGCGGGCCACGGACCCGGCGCTGGCGATGCAGGTGGCGGTGGCCGCCCAGGGCCTGGCCGACACCCCGGGCACCCGCGGCACGCTGCTCGACACCGCCGAGCCGTACGCCACCCGCCTGCGCTCGGCCGGCGACCGGCTGGGGGCGATCACCTACAGCCAGGACCACGCCCTGCTCGCGACCGGCGCCGACAACGGCGTGGTCGAGCTGTGGGACGCCACCGACTCGCGCCGCCGCACCCCGCTGGCCACCCTGCCGCGCGCCGCCGGTCCGGTCGGCGCGCTCGCCTTCCGGCCCTCCGGCGGTGACCGCGTCCTGCTCGCGGCCACCCGGCACGGCGTCGAGGTGTGGAACGTCGTTGACCCCGCCCGCCCCCGGCACGTCGCCGCCCTGCCCGGCGCGGCGACGGCGGCGTTCACACCGGACGGCCGCACGGTGCTCGCCGCCGCCGCGCACGGCGTCCGGCGCTGGAGGCTCGCCGGCCGCCCGGTCGCCCTGCCTCCGGTACGCGCCTCCGCCCAGGTCACCCGCTTCGCCGTCGGCGACGACACGGTGGTCACCGGCCACGACGACGGCAGCGTGCGCCTGTGGGACCCGGCCCGGCCCGCCTCCCCCGCGGACACGATCGCGACCGGCCTCCAGGACGGCCCCGCCGCGCTCGCGATCAGCCCCGACGGCGGCGCGCTGGCCTGGTCGGCGCCCGGCCGCGGCACCTGGCTCTGCCTCCTGCGCGCCCGCCGCTGCGACCGGCCCGTCCGGTACGGCGACCCCGCCGGCGCCCTGGCGTTCAGCCCGGACGGCACCGTCCTGGCCGCCGCCGGCGACGACCGCGCGGTCCGGCTGTGGACGGTGGCCACCCGCGCGGAGGTCACCTCGTTCCCGCACCCCGACCGCGTGCTCGGCCTCGCCTTCACCGCCGACGGTCAGGCGCTGGCCACCGGGTCGGCGGCCGGCGCCTTCTACCAGTGGCGCCATCCGGTGCGCCTGCCCGACCCGGTGACCGGGCTGGTGCTGAGCCGGGACCGGACGCTGATGGCCACGACCGGCGCGCGCGGCGGCGCGCTGTGGGACGTCCGCGACCCCCGCCACCGCGTGCTGCTGTCGCGCTGGAACGTTCCACCGGCCGCCGATCCGGCGCTGAGCGGCGACGGCCGCCGGCTGGCCACCGTCGAGCGCGGCGTGGCCGTGACCGTGTGGGACATCCGCGACCCCTACCGCCCGGCCCGGCACGTCCGGCTGCCGGTGCGCGGCCTCGCGGTCGCCGCGCTCAGCCCCGACGGACGCGTCCTGGCCACCGGCGACCACGGCGGCCGGCTGCTGCTCTGGGACGTCACCGGCCCGCCGCGCCGCCTGGCCGCCCGCGACGGCTTCGGCGACGTCGGCGCGCTCGACTTCAGCCCCGGCGGCGGCCTGCTGGCCAGCGGCGGCGCCGACCGCGGCGTCCGGCTGTGGGACGTGCGCCGCCGCGCCCTCGACCAGGTCGCCCACCACGAGGAGCACGCCGACGCGGTGGCCGGCGTGCGCTTCGGCCCGAAGGGCGACGTGCTGGTCAGCACCGGCCACGACCGGACCGCCCGCGTCTGGAGGATCGCCGACCCGGGCCGCGCCCCCCGTCCGGCGGCCCTGCGCGGGCACGGCGGCACCGTCCTGATCGCCGGGTTCAGCCCCGACGGCGCCGCCCTGGCCACCACGGACGCCTCCCGCACCACCCGCCTGTGGGACCTGCGCTCCCGCCGCCCGATCGCCGAGCTGTCCCACCCCGACCTCCGGACCGTCCTGTACGCCGACGACCACACCCTCGTCTCGGCCGCCGGCCACGACCTGCGGTTGTGGGACCTGCGGCCGGAGTCGGTGGCCGCGCGCGTCTGCGAGGCCGCCGGGATGCCGCTCACCCGGGCCGAGTGGCGGCGCTACTTCGACGACCTGCCCTACCGTCCGCCCTGCTCGTGACCTCCGGCAGGGCGCTGACAGAGATCTGGCAGCGGCGCCTGGCACGGTCGCCCCATGACGGACAAGACGGACGTGCTCATCGTCGGCGCCGGTCCCACCGGCCTCACCCTCGCCGTGGAGCTGGCCAGGCGCGGGATCGCCCACCGCGTCGTCGAGCGGGCGGCGGCGCCCTCGGCGGGCTCCAAGGGCAAGGGCCTCCAGCCGCGGACGCTGGAGATCTTCGACGACCTCGGGATCGTCGACCGGGTCCTGGCCGGGACGACGCCCTACCCGCCGATCCGGGTCAGGATCGGGCGGCTGCCGGTCTACCAGGGCCGCATGCACCGGCCGGCGGCGGCGAGCGAGCAGGTGCCGTACCCGATGGTGCGGATGCACCCGCAGTGGCGCACCGAGGCGGTGCTGCGGGAACGGCTGGCCGAGCTGGGCGGCGCCGTCGAGCACGGCGTCGAGCTGACCGGCTTCGAGCAGGACGCGCACGGCGTGACGGCCCGGCTCGGCACCGGGGCGACCCTGCGGGCCCGCTACCTGGTCGCCGCCGACGGCGGCAGGAGCACGGTGCGCAAGGCGCTCGGCATCGGGTTCACCGGCGAGACCCGCGAGGAGGAGCGCATGGCCCTCGGGGACGTGCGCGTCGAGGGGCTGGACCGCGAGCACATCCACGCCTGGGTGCGGCCGGGCAGGGGGATGGTCGCGCTCTACCCCATGGCCGGCACCGACGCCTTCCAGTTCATGGCGCCGCTCAGGCCGGGCGCGACGCCGGACCTGACGCTGGCCGGCTTCCAGCGGCTCTTCGCCGAACGCTCGATGCTGCGCGCGGCCCGCGTCACCGAGCTGCTGTGGTCCTCGCTCTACCGGGTCAACATCCGGCTGGCCGACGCCTACCGCGCCGGGCGCGTGCTGCTGGCCGGGGACGCCGCCCACGTGCACTCCCCGGCGGGCGGCCAGGGGCTCAACACCGGCGTCCAGGACGCCTACAACCTGGGCTGGAAGCTCGCCCGCGCGCTGACCGGCGGGCCGGCGTCGCTGCTGGACACCTACGAGGAGGAGCGCCGCCCGATCGCCGCCCGCGTGCTCGGCCTCAGCACGGACCTGCACGACCGGAAGTCGTACCGGCGGGACGAGGAGACCTACCAGCTCCGGGTCGGCTACCGGGGCGGCTCGCTGGCCCGCGCGGGCGGCGAACGGGTGCCCGACGGGCCGCTGCGGCTGGCCGACGGCTCCCGGGCGCGCCTGTTCGACCTGCTGCGCGGCCCGCACTTCACGCTGCTGTCGCCGGATCCCGCGCCCCGCGTGCCGGGCGGCCCGCAGGTGCGGGCGTACGCGCCGGCCGAGCCGTACGGCGGGGTGCGGCACACGCTCGTGCGCCCGGACGGCCACGTCGGGATCGCCACGGACTCCGCCGCCGAGCTGGCCCACTACCTGACGCTGGTGTGAGGCGAGGCCCCCTTGTAGTGACCCTGTAGTGGCTCTCTTGCGCCCCCGCACATCCTTGGATCTCAGCGGGCGCCACCCGTGCGCCCCGAGCAACCAGGGAGATCCTCATGGTCAAGACCGCTCGCCGTTACGCCAAGTACGCCGTCAGCGCCCTGTCCACCGCCATCTTCGTGCTGAACGGCTGATCACCCTCGCGTGAACCCCCGGGGGACCGGGTCTCCCGGGGGCCACCCCCCACGAGTGGAAGGACGACGCGTGTTCGGCACCGCGGTACGCCAGCTCGGTTATGCCTGGTCGATGATGTCGGGCCGCAGGTTCCGCCTGCGGGACGTGAACGCGCTGGCCGACGACATGCGCGTGACCCTGGAGACGTTCGGGTCCCCGGGCGAGGGCGCCGACGACATGCTCGCGGGCAGCGACCCCGAGCTCCAGGAGGACCTGACCCGGCGGCGGCTGCGGCGCACGGTCCGCCACGCGGCCGCCGAGAGCCCCTACTACCGGCGCTGGTTCGGGACGAACGGCGTGGACCCCGGCTCGATCACGCCCGCGACGCTGTCCACGATCCCGCCCACCTCCAAGGCCGACCTGCGCGGCATGCCCGCCGCCTTCGTCTCCGACCGCGCCCGCCCGGTCGTGCTCGCGCACACGACGGGGACGACCGGGACGCCGACCATGGTGTGGTTCTCGGCGTACGAGATCGAGCTGATGTCCTCGATGTCGGCGCTGGCGCTCATGCTCGCCGGCAACCTGCGCTCCGCCGACCTGTGGGCCAACGCGATCAGCTCGCGGTCCATCGCCCAGATCCTCACCGAGCGGGCCGTCACGCGGACCGGGGCCGGGTTCGTGCACCTGGGCGCCGTCGATCCGGCCGTCGCGCTCGACCGGCTGGCCACCCCGATGCACGTGCCCGGCAAACACCCGCAGATCACCCAGCTCAACGTGACCGCCTCCTACCTGGCGGCGCTGGTCCAGGAGGCCGAGCGGGGCGGCTGGCAGGCCGGCGACTTCGGCCTGAGCACGATCTGGTCCGGCGGCGAGGTGCTGACCGACGCGCTGCGCGTGCGCGCGGAGCACACGTTCGGCGCGCAGGTCCGCGACGGCTACTCCATGACCGAGATCGCCCCCGTGGGCGGCCGGGTCTGCGCCGACGGCCACCTGCACCTGCCGGCCGACCAGGGGCTGGTCGAGATCCTCGACCCCGTCACCCTGCGGCCCGCCGAACCGGGGGCCGTCGGCACGATCGTGGTCACCCCGTACTCCACCTACCGCGACACCACCCTGCTGCTCCGGTACGTCACCGGCGACCTGGTCAGGGTCCTGCGCGAGGACGAGCGGCCGTCGTGCGCGCTGGCCGCGCTGCCCGCGACCTCGCGCGTGCTCGGGCGGGTGTCCCCCGGCGGGCTCACCACGCGCGACGTCCTGGACGTGCTGCAGGCCGAGCACTCGCTGCCGCTGCCCACGCGCTGGTCGCTGGAGGGCTCCCTGCTGTACGTCGTGGCCGGCAAGTGCGACGCGGGCCTGCTCGGCCGCCTGGAGGAGCGGGCGCACGGGCTGCCCCTGGACGGCATCGTCCTGGTCGAGACCGCCGAGGACCTGCCCACCGCGTGCCGGCTCCGCGCCGACCTGCTGGAGCTCAGCTTCGAGCGAGGACTGTGATGACCCCGTACGTGCCGGCGCTGTACGCGCTCGTCGCCCTGACCGTTGCGCTGACCGCCGGCTACCTGGGCCGCTACGTCATGGCCAGGCCGCCGGTCGGCCGGATGGTGGGGTCCGACATCGCGGTCATGGTCGCCGCGCTGGTGGTGATGCCGTTCGCGTACCTGCACCTGCCGACCGGCGTGGTGGTGTCGGTCTTCGGGCTGGTGGTGCTGACGCTGGGCCAGCTCACGCTCGCGCCCGTCCTGGGCGGCCGGTGGGCGACGGCGGCGGTGCTGCTGCTGTGCGCCGCCGACGTGGCCGCCTACCTCGCCGGATGGCCGGCCGGGGTGCTGGTGGTCAACGACGTGCTGCTGATGCTGCTCGTCGTCGGCGCGGTGAACCTGTGGGTGCAGGCGGCGGTCACGCCCGGCCAGGTGGCCGCGCTGGCGGTGGCGCTCACCGTCTACGACACGCTGGCCACCGGGTTGTCCTCGCTGACCCTCGACTTCGTGCAGCGCATGCAGGGGCTGCCGTTCGCCCCCGTGCTGGCCACCTCCTACGGCGAGAACCCCTCGCTGATCGGCCTCGGGGACTGCCTGATGTTGTCGATCTGGCCGGCGGTGGCGGTCAGGGCGTACGGGAAGGCGGCGGCGTGGTGGGCGGCGGGGCTGGAGGCGGTGCTGCTGGCGGTCTCCATCGCCGTCGTGCTGGGCGGCGGGCGGCCGATCCCGCTGCTGACCGCGCTCGGCCCGCTGATCTTCGTCCAGTGGCTGTACTGGCGGCGGTGGCGGGCCCGGCGCACGCCCGCGCCGGTCCGGCCCGCGGTGAACCGGGCGCTCGACGTCCCCTCCGGCGCGCCGGAGGGGGTGTGGGCCGCGCTGGACGACGGCGGCGCGCTCGTCGGCGAGGGGGCCACCCCGGGTCAGGCCCGCCGCGCGGCCCGGCTGGCAGGTGCGACCGGGGCCCCGGTCGTGCGGTGGCTTCAGGACTGAGCCGGCGGCGGCACCCCGTCACGGCTCGTCGCGGGGCTGTCCCTCCAGGCAGGCGGCGACCTGGCGGCCCTCCGGGTTGTCGCCGAACAGGGTCAGGGCGTGCCGCCACGCCGCGGCCGCCTCCTCGTGCCGTCCGAGGCGGGCGTGGGCCCGGCCCATCTCCGTGAGCGTGCGGGCCCGCCACACCTGCGGGCCGTCGCGGCCGAGCCGGTCCAGCGCGGCGGCCAGGTGCCGCAGCGCCTCGCGCGGGTCGCCCTGGCGCAGCCGGACGACGCCGAGTGCGTGCCCGCTCAGCGCCTCGCCCAGGACGTCGCCGCACTCCACGAACAGCCGCAGGCTCGCCGCCAGCGTCTCGGCCGCCTCCTCGAACCGGCCGAGCGCGCCCAGCGCCTCGCCGAGCCTGCGCAGCACCTTGCTCATCTCGACCCGGTCGCCGACGGCCTGGGCGGCCAGCAGGCTCTCGCGATAGCACGCGACCGCCTCGGCCGTCTCGCCCGCCTGGTAGCAGGCGGTGCCGAGGGCGCGCAGCAGGTTGCCGCGGGTACCGTGGTCGTCCTCGCCGGCCTCCGCCAGCCGGGCTCGGGCGATCCTGATGGCCTGGTCGTGCTCGCCGCGTTCGATGTGGATCCAGATCGGCCACGTCCAGGCGTAGGCCAGGCCGGCCGCGTCGTCGTGGGCGGCCAGCAGCTCGATCGCCGCGTACGCGTCGGCCAGCGCCTCGTCCAGCCGGCCCGAACCGTGGCGGTCGGCGGCCCGGCTGATCAGCGCGTACGCGGCCCCGTGCGAGTCGCCGATCCGTTCGAAGGCGGCCAGCAGCTCCCCGCACGCCGCGTCGGCGGCCGGGTAGCGGCCCCGCTCGATGTCCATGTTGACCAGCAGCAGCCTGGACCGCAGGGCGGTGCGCTCGTCGCCGGCCGCGGTGGCCGCCGCGATCACCGCGTGCTGGACGCGTTCGGCGTCGGCCAGGAAACGTTCCATCGTCAGGTAGCCGGTCAGGTGGTGGGCCAGCTCCGCGGCGGTGGCGACCTGGCCCAGCTCGGCGGCGGTGGTGACGGCGAGCACCAGCGTGCGCCGCTCGGCCGACAACCACACCGTGCCGGCGGGCGTGCCGGGGCCGGGCTCGCCGCGCTCGTAGGGCGGGGACAGCGGGATGGGCAGCCCGCGGGTGGCGGCCCTGGTCCTGCGGAGGCTTTCCAGCGCGAGCCGGGTCAGCGCGGCGTGCCGCTGCCCGGCGGGCTCCTCCGCCTCGGCGCGCTCCCTGGCGTAGACGCGCAGCAGGTCGTGCAGCCGGTAGCGGGGCTGGCCGGCGACGTCGATCTCGGTGGAGGTGAGCATGCCGCGCGCGACCAGCGTCTCCAGGACGGCGTCGGCCTCCCGCGCGGGCAGGCCGAGCAGGGCGGCGGTGGTCCACTCGGCGACGCTGTCCAGCCCGGCCAGCCCGAGCAGGCGGAAGGCGTGCCTGGCCCACTCCGGCAGCGCCGCGTAGCCGGGCTCGAACGTCGCCCGCACGTCGAGGCCGCCGACGACCAGCTCGTCCAGGTCGTGGCCGGCCAGGCGGGTGGCCAGCTCGCGTACCGGCCAGACCGGGCGGATGGCCAGGCGGGCTCCCGCGACCCTGAGCGCCAGCGGCAGCCGGCCGCAGGAACGCAGGATCTCCTCGGCGGCGTCCGGCGCGGCGCCGATCCGGTCGCGGCCGGCCACGCGTTCGAGCAGCAGCCGGGCGTCCCGCTCGCCGGGAAGGTCGAGCGGGAGCCGGACCGCGCCCTCCAGCGCGGGCAGCGGCGAGCGGGACGTCACCAGGACCGCGCCGCGCGGCGTGCCCGGCAGCAGGTGGCGGAGCTGCGCCTCGTCCACGGCGTCGTCGAGCACGACCAGCACCGCCTGGTCGGCCAGCCGCTGGCGGAGCAGCCCGGCGCGTTCCTCGGCCGAGGCGGGGATCATGGCGCCGTCCAGGCCGAGGGAGCGCAGCAGCACGTCGAGCAGTTCGCCGGGGTCGCGCGGGCCGCGGGCGTCCTGGCCGAGCCGGACGAAGAGCTGCCCGCCCGGGTAGTCGGCGCGCAGCAGGTGGGCGAGGTGCACCGCCAGCGTGGTCTTCCCGATGCCGGGCAGCCCCGAAAGGATCGCGATCGGCGGGCTGAGCCGGTCCGGCCGCGCCCGTAACAGCGGCAGCAGCTCGGCGATCTCCGGCTCCCGGCCGACGAAGTCGGCGGTGTCGGCGGGAAGCTGGCACAACGGCTGGACCGGGACGGCCGCCGCGGGCCACTGGTCGGCCGCCGGGAAGCGCGGGCCGTCCGCTCCCGGCCACCGGTCGAGGTCGGGGTCGCCGGCGAGCAGCGCGGCGTGCAGGCGGCGCAGCTCGGGGCCCGGCTCCAGGCCCAGCTCGGCGACCAGCAGCTCGCGGGCCTCGCGGAAGGCCTCCAGCGCCTCGTCCCGCCGCCCGCCGCGGTGCAGGGCGATCACGAGCTGCTCCCACAGCCGCTCGCGCAGCGGGTGGGCGGCGATGAGCGCGCGCAGCTCGGCGACGAGGTCGTCCTGCCGGAGGGCGAGCCGGGCGTCGATCCACTCCGACCGGGCCACCGCGAGGCGTTCCTCCAGTTCGAGGAGTCGGGGGGCCATCGCGCCGGTGAGCGGCACGTCCTCGGCGGGCGCGCCGCGCCACAGGGCGACGGCCCCGGCGTAGGCGCGCTCGGCCGCGGCCAGGTCGCCCGCCGCCCGCTCCCGCCGGGCCAGCCGCAGGGTGTCCTCGAACACCAGCAGGTCCAGGCTGTCCGGCGGGACCTCGCAGGCGTAGCCCGAACCCTCGGTGCGCACCAGCAGGCCGCTGCCCTCCAGGGAACGCCGGAGCTGGTGGACGTAGGTCTGGATGTTGGCCAGGGCCGAGCGCGGCGGGTCGTCCCAGACGGCCGAGATCAGGCGTTCCCTGGAGACGGTCGCGTTCGGGTGGAGCAGGAGGACGCCGAGCACGGCCCGCTGCTTGCGGCTCAGGTGCACCCGCCCGCCGGGGCCGTTGACCCGGATCGTGCCGAGGATCGCGAAGTCCACCGTGCCTCCCTCGTGGCCGAACCGAAAGATCGGCTTTCCGGACGGCAGTACATCTCCGGCGACGGCGTTTTGACAATCCCGGGTGAGGGACCCTGACCCGGGCCCGCGCGGCAGCCGCAGACGGGCCGGTAGGGCAGCGCGGGCACGTACGTCCGCCACTCGCGCTCGGTCAGCGCCCGCCCGGCGCGCGCGCAGACCGTCCTCGCCACCAGTTGGGCGGCGGCCGGGACGCGCCCGACGGTCCCGCCGGCGTCCACCGTCAGGACGTGCGAGCCGTCGGGGGCGAACGCGATCGACAGCAGCTCGCCCTCGTCACGTTCGAGGCCGCCGCCCGGGTCGGCGGACAGGCCGAGGTCGCCGCCCGTCCCCGGGTCGATCAGGCGGACGCGGCCCTGCCCCGCGTTGACCGCGACGAGATCCTCGACCGGCGAGTACGCCGGCGTGCCGATGAAGGAGAAGCCCTCGGTCCCCTCGGTCAGCCGCCGGCCGCCCGCGTCCCACGTGCTCAGCCGGCCGCGGGAGTCGAACACGACCACACCGTCCCCCGCGTGGGTGAAACGCACCCAGGAGCCCAGGACGTCCTTGCCGAAGACGCTGAACGGCGAGCCCACGATCCGGCCGTCGGCCGCCCGCAGCACCCGCACGTCCAGGCCGGTCACCGCCAGCCGGCCGCCGTCGGGCGCGAACGCCAGGTCCACGACCTGGCTCAGGGGTGTGCTCCACAGGCGACGGCGCGCCCGCCAGTCCCACAGCTCGACCGCGTCCTCGCCGGTTCCCGGGCCGTCGAGCACGACGGCGAGCCGGCCGCCGTCGGGGCTGAAGCGGACGAGCTCGGGCTGCGTCCGTCCGGCGCCCGCGGTGAACCCGCCCGCGGGCTGCCTGGTCGCGGTGTCCAGGACGCTGACGTCGTGGCCGGACAGCAGCGCGAGGCTGCGCCCGTCGCGGCTGAAGGCGAGCGTCCGCGCGGCGGGCAGGCGGCCGGGCGTCCCGCCACCGACCTTTCGGAGTGCGCCGTCCACGACGAGGTGCAGGCCGTCCTCGCCGAGGTCGGCCCGCTCGTACGGCGGGCCCTCGACCGGCTCGGTCAGCAGATCGGCGACGTCCACGGCGAACACCTGGTCGCCGACGAGGTAGCGGAAGGTCGTGCCGTCGAAGGCGGCGGCCGGTCGGGTGCCGGCGTCCATGTCCCCGCGCACCGGGACGGCGCTCAGCAGGTGGCTGTCGGGCAGTCGCCAGAACTGGACGGTGGCGTCGGTGACGGTGGCCAGCAACCGGCCCGTGTGGTCGAAGACGGGATCGCCCTTGTTCCAGACGCCTTCGTTGCCCTCGCCGACCTCCTCGGTCCAGCCCTCCTTCGTCTGCCTCAGGGTCAGGGTCCCCTCGCCGGACGTGGCCAGCCACCGGCCGTCGGGGCTCGGCGTGCCGTGCCGGGCGGCGGGGTCGGTGACGTCCCACTGCTCGCTGTCGCCCGGCTTGACGATCACCTTGCGGCCCTCGTGCCGGCGGATGACGTCCTGCCAGCCCTCGACCAGGTCCCTGCTCCGGTGGACCGGCCAGGTGCCGACCGGGCGGCCGGTGCCGGCGTCCCAGGCGCGGGCGCGGCGCGTGGTGGCGGCGACCAGCGTCCGGCCCGAGGGGGACAGCCCGATGTCGGACACCCGCTCGCGGCCGAGGCCCAGGCCGGAGATCAGCGCGACGCGCCTGCCGGTACGCACGTCCCACAGCCGCGCCTGGTCCTGGCCGACGCTGAGCAGCGTGCGCCCGTCGGCGCCCAGCGCCCGCAGGGTGCTGCGGGCGCCGGCCGGGTCGCGGAACATGCCGCTCTCGCGCTGTGCGAGCGCGGCGGTCAGCGCCGCCCTGGCCTGCGGCGTGGGCCGCAACCGCCAGGCGGCCACGGCGAGCAGCCCGGCGAGCACCGGATCGCTGCGCCTGGTCGCCTCGGCGCGCGCGGCCAGGCGTGTGGACTCCGACGTCGTCAGGCGGTCCTGCAGCTCGTCGGCGCGGGCGGCGGCGAGCCTGCTCTGCTGGACCGCCAGGCCGCCCGCGGCCAGCGCGACGACCAGCAGCCCCGCCAGGCTCAGCGTCAGCAGCCGGGCACGGCGGACCCGGCGTTTGGCCAGCCGCGCCGAGGACTCCAGGAAGTCGCGCTCGGCCTGGGACAACCTGATGTCGCGGCGGGCGGTCGCCGCCCAGCTCAGGGCCTCGTCCAGCATCGTGCCGTGGAACAGGCCGCCGTCCCTGCGGCCGCCCTCGTCCCAGCGCCGGACGGCGGCCAGGATCGGGCCGTGGACGGCCAGCCCCTCCCTGTTGGCCTCGATCCAGCGGCGCAGCCGCGGCCAGGCGTGCGGCAGGGCCGGGCGGGCGAGCCAGACCTCGCGGCCGTCGCGGCCCAGCAGGTACGCGAACACCTCCAGGATCCTGGTGACCGCCGGCGCCTCGGCCGCCGGACGGCCGGCCACCAGCTCGTCCAGGGCGGCCTTCCGGGTGGCCAGCTCGCCCATGCCGTCCACGGTGAACAGGCGCAGGAACACCTCGGGCGCCAGCTCCCGCTCGGCGGGGGCCAGCAGCGCGTAGGAGTCCTCGGCCAGCGTGCCGAGCGCCGGGTCGGCGGCGGTCCCGGCGACGTGGGCGGCCTGTCGCCCGCGTTCGAGCAGCCGTGCGGTGTCGAGCCCGCCGTCCCCGCTGACCAGCGCGAGCAGCAGCTGGCGGGCCTCGGGACGCCGGCCGGGCTCCTTGCTCAGCGCCGCCGACACCAGCGGGCGCAGCGAGTCCGGCAGCGCGGCCAGGTCGGGCGTGGCCGACAACACCCGGTGCATCACCCCGCCCAGGCTCTCGGCCTCGAACGGATCGGCGCCCGTGGCCGCGTACAGGACGACGCAGCCCCAGGCGAACACGTCCGCGGGCGCGCCGGCCCGCTGGCCGCCGAACACCTCGGGCGCCATGTACGTCGGCGTGCCGGTCACCAGGCCGGTCGCGGTCAGCGACATCTCGGCGGTCCGCGCGATGCCGAAGTCGATGACCCGCGGGCCGTCCGGACCGAGCAGCACGTTGTCCGGTTTGAGGTCGCGGTGCACCACGCCGGCCTCGTGGATGGCGGTGAGCGCCGTCGCCACCGCCGTGGCCAGGCGGTGCAGGTCGCCGCCGAGGAAGCGGCGCCCGTCGGTGACCGCCCGGCGCAGGCTCGGCCCGGCGACGTACTCGCTGACGATGTGCGGGCGCGGGCCGTCCAGCTCGGCGGCGAGCACGCGGGCGGTGCAGAACGAGGCGACCCGCCGCGCCGCCTCGGCCTCCCTGGCCAGCCGTCCGGCCTCGTCGCCGTGCAGCACCTTGATCGCCACCCGGGCGCCGTCCTCGGCGTAGGCCTCGTAGACGACGCCCTGACCGCCGGCGCCCAGCCGTCCGGCGAGCCAGTAGCCGCCCAGGCGTTGCGGATCGTCGGGGGTCAACGCGTTCACGGCTGGTTGGATGCGGTGATCGCCGGCAAAGTTGCGGTCATCTTTTCCCGTTCATCGGCGCTTGACATTCCATCGGCGTCAGGACCTAGGATCGCCGCCGTGCTCATGACCTTGACGCTCAGCGCGGCGCTCGTCCTGACCGGAACGCCCGCGCAGGCCACCAAACCCGTGTCGTTCCGGGGGTTCACCATCCAGATACCGGTCTCCTGGAAGGTGAAGAAGGACCCGGTCGGCGGGCTCGACGTGGTCACCGGGGCCTGCTCCAAGCGGGCGATGGAGTGCCCCGGCTTCTCCCTCGGCGGGCCGCGGGCCATCTCCTACGCCTCCGAGGGCGGCACGTACCGGCCGGGCGAGCCGTACCACCCCAGCACCGGGGTCGTGGAGTGCGTCCCGGACCGGCGCTACTTCGAGGGCGTCCCGCCCGTCCGTCCGTCCCGCGCCGCGACCGTGCAGGTGGGGGCGGGGCACCGGGCCCGGTTCACCGAGTGGCGGCTGGGCTGCCAGACGAAGACCAGCAAGCCGGCCCCGGTGTCCTTCACCCAGCGCATCTGGTACCTGCGCAAGGAGAAGGTGCTGGTCGTCGACCAGTGGAAGACCCCCGGGCTGGGGAACATCCTGGCCAAGGCCGTCTGGAAGTGACCGGGTTGCCCGCGCGCCCTGCGGGCAGGAGATCGTCATGCGCAGCAAGCGGCTCTCCACCGTCGAGGAGCAGACGTACGCGGTGGTCCTCGACCCCGGTGACGAGGTGGTCGAGAGCCTGACGGAGTGGGCGACCGCCAACGGCGTCCGCGCCGCCCGGCTGACCGGCATCGGCGGGTTCCGGCAGGTCACGCTGGGTTTCTTCGACCCGGAGGCGCTCCGCTACGACCCGATCCCGGTCGACCGCCAGACCGAGGTGCTCTCGCTGATCGGCGACTTCGCCATGCCCGACGACGACGTACGGCCCCACCTGCACGCCCATGTGGTCGTGGGCCTGCCCGACGGCACGACCCGTGGCGGCCACCTGCTGGCCGGCCAGGTGTGGCCGACGCTGGAAGTGATCGTCACGCAGTCCCCGCGCTACCTTCGGCGCCGCCACGACCCCGCCACCGGCCTGGCCCTCATCGACCTGGGCTGACCTTCCGACCCGCGCCGGCCCCGTCCTGTCGGCGAGCGCGGGCGGTCACTCGAAGTCGTCCGGGTTCAGTTCCTTCATGTGCTCGAAGCGCTCGCGCTCCTCGTCGTAGTCTTCCTCGTCGCTGGGGCCTTCGAGGTCGGCCGCGGGCGTCTCTTCGTCCTCGGGCTCTTTGCGTCGCATGGTCATCCCCCTCCCGGCGGACCGGGCACGGGGCTCCCCGCGCCCATCGCTCCGGCTACCCCTCTGACCTGCGGGCAAACGGTCGCGGGCGCCGGATGTTGACCGGCTCTTGTGCGGGCTCGTGGGGGCGCTTGGCGCGCCGGAGGGGAGGTTTCCGGGCGATTGTTCCGACTATCTGAGGAGATGTACGTGCCCACCAAGCGTTCCGCCAAGCCGACCCGCTCGAAGCCCGACAGCCAGCCGTGGCTGCACGTGAACGGCGTGGAGATCCAGGAGTACGGCACCGTGCGGATGTTCCCGCTCGGCCTCTCCCGCGACGCGCGCGAGTACTCCTGCCAGCGCCTCAACCAGATCCTGGCCGACACCCAGATCCTCTACAGCCTGTACAAGAAGCACCACTGGCTGATGCGCGGCCCGACGTTCTACCAGCTCCACCTACTGCTGGACAAACACGCCTCGGAGCAGATCGCGCTGGTGGACGAGATGGCCGAGCGCGTGCAGACCCTCGGCGGCGTCGCGGTGGGCGACCCGCGGCACGTGGCCGAGATCACCGTGATCCCGCGCCCGCCGAACGGCTGCGAGGAGGTGCCCGCCATGCTCTCGCGCCTGATCGAGGCGCACGAGACCATCCTCGTGGCCGCCCACGACGCGGCCAACCGGGCGCAGGAGATGGGCGACGACGGCACCAACGACCTGCTGGTCTCCGACGTCATCAGGACGAACGAGCTGCAGACCTGGTTCCTGATCGAGCACCTGGTGGACACCCCGCTGGTGGAGAAGCCGGACCGCTGACCACCGGCACGGCCGAGGTCCGGTAAGCCGGAAATCGACGCCAGGTGAAGGAAATGTCTGGATTTAGGCCGACATCGCACACCGGGCGTAACGGTTCATACCGGGCGCGGTAAGACACCGCATCGAGCCTGCGCCGCCGGGTACGGAGAAATCGCGGGCCTGTGGGGCCGCCGGCGACCCGCCAGAGCGCGCCGCCACGAAGGCGCGCCTCACCAGCGGGACGCCCTTTGACCAGGGCCGACCCCGACCGGGCCGCCCTGACGGGGGCTACTTCTGACCGGGAGCGACGGAGAACGACATGACCGAACCGCTGACCTCACCGCCCGCCCCCGCCCACGGCGTCGCGGGACGGGAGCGGCGGCCATGAGCCTGTCGGACCGCGAACGCCGCATCCTGGCCGAGATCGAGCAGGATCTGCGCTGGCAGGACCGTGACTTCGCCTGCCGCATCGACGCGCTCAACGCCAAACCGGCCCGGCGCCGCCGCTGCCCGGTGACGCGCCGGGAGATGGCCTTCATCCTGGTCATCGTGGTCGCGATGACGCTGCTGTCGGCGGTCGTGTTCGTGGCGGCGGGCCGTCCGCGCACCCCTCCCGCGCCGCGCCCCACCCGCGAGGTGGTGACCACCTCGCCCCAGGTCACCCATCCCTGACCGCCGGCCGCCCGCTCAGGACGGCGGCGGGGCGACCGAGGCGCGGGTGACCAGGCGCGAGCGCAGCGTGTGCACGTCGTGCCGCGGCTCGGCCCCGTCGAGCACGTCGAGCAGCACCTCCGCCGCCTTCGCGCCGAGCTGGTGGACCGGCTGCTCGATCATCGTCAGCGGCGGGTCCATGACGGCCGCCCAGGCGCTGTCGTCGAAGCCGATGAGCGAGATGTCGGCCGGGTAGGACAGCCCGGCGGCGCGTACGGCCCGCAGCGCCCCGGTCACGGCGTCGGTCTCGGTGCAGAACAGGGCGGTGGTGCGGTCGGGCAGCGCCAGCATGCGGGCCACCTCCTGGGTGGCCCACTCCTCGGTCTTCGGGCCGGTCATGACCAGCTCGGGATCGAAGGGGATGCGGGCGTCGTCGAGCGCGTCGAGGTAGCCGCGCAGGCGCTCGCCGTCGGTCCACACGTTGCGGGCCTTCTCCAGCAGCGCCCGCCTGGTCACCGGCGGATCGATCGAGGACGGCCCCCACACGAACCCGATGCGCCGGTGGCCGGCCGCGATCATCACCTCGACCGCCTCGCGGGCCGCGCCGCGGTTGTCGATGACGACCGTGTCGAGGTCGAGCGGCGCGACCGCGCGGTCGACCAGCACGATCGGGATGCCCCGGCCCATGGCCGCCCTGATGTGCTTGACCTCGTCGCGCCCCACGGCCGCCGAGGCGATGATGACGCCGTCGACCCGCTTGTCGATGAGCACGTCGGTGGCCGCCACCTCCTCGTCGAGCCGCTCGTACGTGCTCAGCACGATCGTGTCGAACCCGCGGGCGCGCGAGGCGTCGGAGATGCCGCGCATGACGCCCGCGAAGAACGGGTTGCCGATGTCGGCCAGGATCACGCCGAGCGTGTGGCTGACCCCGGTGGACATGCTGCGGGCCAGGGCGTTGGTGCGGTAGCCGAGCTTCTCGGCCGCCGCCAGCACCCGTTCGCGCAGCTCCGGGCTGACATAGCCGTAGCCGCCGAGGGTGCGGGCCGCGGTGGCGCGGCCGACGCCGGCCTCGGCGGCCACCTCCGAGATCGTCGGCCGCCCCGACTGGCTCCGGTCGGCTGCCATCGAACGGGTTCCTCGTTTCTGGGGGTCGCGGGCACGCCCATGCTAGCCGCGCGGGGCGGGCCTGCCGAAGCCGAAGGCGCCTTCGACGAAGCACTGGTCGTAGGCGGTCTCCGCGCCGGCCAGCAGCGCCCGCAGGACCGGCCCGGGGCCGGGCGCGGCGCCCTTGCGCCAGCCGTCGCGCAGCAGGGAGACCGCGAACCCGGCCAGGAACGCGTCCCCGCAGCCCATGGTGTCGACGATCTTGCCCGGGTCCTCGACCAGCCGGGCGGGGGCGGCGACCAGGTCGTGGCCGTCGTAGGCCATCGCGCCGTCCACGCCCCTGGTGCCGAGGGCCAGGCGGGCGCCGCTCGCCACGGCGCGGGCCAGCAGGTCGCGGGTGCCCGCCTCGTCCAGGTGGGAGCAGGACAGGAGCACCAGGTCGGCGTGCGGGCAGACGCGGTCCAGGTAGGCGGGGGCGCGGTAGTCGTCCTCGCTGGACAGGTCGAAGCTGACCAGGGGACGCAGGCCCGCGAGCCCGGGCAGCGCGTCCTCGCTGCCGGAGTAGACGCTGGAGTGCACCAGGTCGAACGAGCCGGCGTAGGCGAGCAGGTCGCCGGTCAGCGCCAGCGGCTCCCGCACGGTGACGCCGCCGCCGTTCCAGCCCAGGAAGACCCGGTCGCCGTCGTCCACGCGCAGCCGGGACACGCCGCTCTCGCCGGGACGCACCACGCAGCGGTCGACCGCGACGCCCTGCGCGGCGACGGCCTCGCGCAGGAAGCCGCCGAGGTCGTCGTCGCCGAAGACCCCGAGGTAGGCGGCCTCGACGCCGAGGCGGCCCGCGTAGACGGCGACGTTCACGCTGTTGCCGCCCGGATAGTCGATGCCCCGATCGACGAACCGGTCGACGATGTTGTCGCCGAAGCCGAGGACTCTCATGTTTCTCCTGTGCCGGGGTGTTCGGGATGGGCGGGCCGCTCCCGCTCCCGCCCCGGCGGGCGGGAGCGGGAGCGGAGGTGGCGGCGGCCTAGTAGTCCATGACCCGGTAGTAGCGGCGCAGGTCGAGCGAGTGGTCGCGGACGCGTTCCAGGTGCTTGCTGACCCGGCCCAGCACCGTGTCGAGCACGAGCGGCGCGAGCAGGCCGCGGAACTCGGGGCTGATGCCGTCGAGCGGGTAGTCGCGGGTGTCGAAGACGGTGACGTCCTTGGAGATGCGCCGGGCGAAGGCTTCGGCGCGGTCGGTGAGCGGGCGCGTCTCGTCCTCACCCTGGAAGATCAGCACGCTCGTGTCCTCCTCCAGCAGCTCTAGCGAGCCGTGGAAGAACTCGGCGCTGTGCACCCTGGTGGTGCGCAGCCACTGCATCTCCTCAAGGATGCACATCGAGTACAGGTAGGTGAATCCCCACAGGTTCCCGCCGCCGATGAGGAAGTGGTAGTCGGTGTCCTTGTGGGCCTCGGCGAACGCGGCGGCCACCGGCTCGGCCTGCCGGGCCACCTCCAGCAGCACGCCGGGCAGCCCGGCCAGCTCGTCGGCCAGCTTCTCGTAGCCCTCGAACTCGCCGCGGCGGGACAGCAGGCGGCCCATGAACAGCAACATCTGCTGGTCGAACGGCCACGCCTTCGGCTCCGAGACCAGCACGGCGTCCACGGCCTTGGCGATCGGCGAGTCGGGGTAGCCGGTGAAACCGACCGTGTACGCGCCCCTGTCCTTGACGTACTCGATCGCGCGCAGGCTGTCCTCGGTGGTGCCGGAGACCGAGGTGAAGATCGCGACCGTGCGCTCGCCGAGCCGGGCGTCGCCCGAGACGACCAGCTCGGCCGCGATCGCGGCGCGCACGTCGAGCGTCGAGCTGCGCCTGGCCAGGTGCTCGTAGGGCCACATCTGGGCGTACGTGCCGCCGGCGCCGACGAGCAGGAGGGTGTCGAACCCCTGGTCCACGAGCCGATCGACGAGCTCCTCGATCTGGGGGCGCAGGGCCACGGTGCTGGCCAGCTGCGACAGGAATTCCGGCTCGTTGAATCCGAGCATCTTCGCGTCCTTTCGGGAAAGCTTGCGGGCCGGCGCCGCCCAGCGGCCTGATACCGGTATCACGCGGAGGTCACGCTGACACAGGATCCGGCCACGCGTCAACACCCCGCCTGCGAGAACCTGGTACGGCCTGCTGTTTAACCGCCGAACAAGCCCGCCGGAAGCCGCCCGGAAAGAAAATCTTGCTTTGTGGTCTGGTACCGGTATCAGTTCATCTGTACAGTCAGCCAACACCCCCACCGCGGACCGGCAGGTCCCCCTCTCCCTCCGAGAGAAAGGAAGCCCATGCGCCCTCGCGCAATGACGTCGTTCGCGGCGCTCCTCGGGACGCTCGCCCTGGCCGGCTGTTCCGGCGGCGGCGACGGAGCGGCCAAGGCCCCCGCCGCCGACCTGTCCGCCACGCCCGACTTCTCCGGCACGCTGAGCATCCTCACCAAGTTCGCCGGCGACCCGCTGCAGCCGTACTTCGAGGACCTGGCCGCGGCGTACCAGAAGCAGCACCCGGGCGTGAAGGTCGAGCTCATCCAGGAGACTGACCAGAGCATCAAGGACAAGACCAAGACGCTGACCGCCTCCGACGCGCTGCCCGACGTCTTCTTCACCTGGAGCGGCAACTGGGCGGAGAACTTCGTCCGCGGCGGCCGGGCCGCCGACCTGAGCAAGGTGATCGGCCCGGACACCGAGTGGGGCAGGACGTTCAGCCCCGGCTCGCTGTCGGCCTTCGCCTACGACGGCAAGTACTACGGCATCCCGCTGTACGGCAACGGCAAGTTCATGGGCTACAACAAGACCGCCTTCGACAAGGCCGGCGTCAAGGTGCCCGGCACGTTCGAGGAGCTGGTCGGGAGCTGCGCGGCGCTGCGCAAGGCGGGCTACGAGCCGATCGCCTTCGGCAACAAGGACGGCTGGCCCGCCCTGCACTACCTCCAGCAGCTCTTCGCCTACGACGTGCCGGCCGACGTCCTGCAGGCCGACTTCAGCCCGAAGACGGCCAAGCTCGACCACCCGGGCTACGTGACCGCGCTCAACCGGTTCAAGACCCTGGTCGACACCTGCACCGACACCGGCAAGGGCACCAACGGCGTGCTCTACAGCTCGGCGCAGCAGGCCTTCCACGACGGCAAGGCGGCCATGTACTACCAGGAGGTCCTGGAGTTCGACAACGCCACCGACAAGAACGGCCTCAAGCCGGACGACTTCGGCATCTTCCAGCTCCCGGTCCCCCAGAACGCGGCCGGCGACCCCAAGACCATCGAGGGCGCGCCCGAGGGCTACCTGATCAACGCCAGGTCGCCGCGGGCCGCGCTGGCCGTCGACTTCATGAAGTTCGTGACCTCCACGCAGAACGCCAAGACCCTGTCGGCGCCCCCGTACGGGCAGCCCAGCACGGTCGTCGGCGCGGTCAGCCCCGAGACCTCCAGCAAGGCCGTCTACGAGGGCATGGAGCAGGTCAACAAGGCGCCGCGGCTGGCCGCGTGGCTCGACACCGTCACCGTGCCCGAGGTCGCCGACGCCTGGCTGGCCGGCGGCGAGGCGCTGATCAGCGGCGGCTCGGCCCCCGACAAGGTGCTGGCGAGCGTCCGCGAGGCGTCGGAGTCGGCGAAGTAGGCCGGGCGGCCGGAGGGAGAGCATGCCGGTGCGTGCCATACGTCAACGGGCACTCGGCCTGGCGTGGGTGGCTCCCGCGCTCGCGCTGGTCGTGGTGTTCGTCTACCTGCCGCTGGTGCAGAACTTCCAGTTCAGCACCCTCAAATGGGACATCTACAGCGGCACCCAGGAGTACGTCGGGCTCGACAACTACCGCAAGCTGATCGACGACCCGGTCTTCTGGTCCTCGCTGGGCAACAACGTCCTGTACGCGGTGGTCTCGATCGTCTTCCAGGTGTTCGGCGCGCTGCTGCTGGCCGCGCTGATCGAGGGCGTGCGCAGTGAGCGGTGGCAGCGCGGCCTGCGGGCGGTGTACTTCATCCCGTCGGCGATCTCGATGACCGTCGCCGGCCTGCTCTTCTACTTCATCTACGAGCCCAACCTGGGCCCGCTCAACCACCTGCTCAGGGCGATCGGCCTGGACGGCCTGGCCCAGGCGTGGCTGGGCCAGGAGAGCACCGCCATGTCGGCGATCATCGCGATGAGCCAGTGGCAGGGCTTCGGCTACTCGACGCTGCTGTTCGCGGTCGCGATCCAGCGCATCCCGCGCGAGATCTACGGCGCCGCCGCCATCGACGGCACCGGCCCGGTCCGGCGGTTCTTCCACGTGACCGTGCCGCTCGTGCGTGAGATGACCGGGCTGATGATGATGGTCACCGTCTCGGGCGCCTTCCAGGTGTTCAACGAGGTCATGGTGATGACCAGCGGCGGCCCCGACAACTCCAGCCAGGTCCTGGGCACCTGGCTCTACCGCAGCGGCTTCGTGCGCAACAACTTCGGCTACGCCGCCGCCATCGCGACGGTGATCTTCGTCATCACGCTCGGCATCGCCGTGGGACAGATGTGGGTCACCCGTAAGAGAAGGGTGGAATGGTGAGTCGCCGCGGCTTTCTCGGCGTGATCGCGCGCGTGTTCCTCTGGGCGTTCCTGCTCTGCCTCGCGGTGGTCGTGCTCTATCCCCTGCTGTGGATGGTGCTCAACGGGTTCAAGTCCAACAGCGAGCTGTTCGGCAACCCGTTCGCGCTGCCGTCGAGCTGGAGCTTCGAGAGCTACCAGAAGGCGTGGAACCGGGGGGTGAGCGACTACCTGACGACGAGCGTGCTGGTCACGCTCACCTCCACGGTCGCCACCGTGTTCGTCAGCGCGTGGGCGGCCTACGGGCTGACCCGGGTGAACATCCCGTTCAACCGGTTCGTCACGATGGGCATCCTGGGCGGGCTCATGCTCGCGCCGACCGTGGCGCTCGTGCCGCTGGTCAAGATGTTCCAGGCCATGGGGTTGTACAACAGCTTCTGGGCGCTGCTGATCCTCTACACCGCGTTCCGGATCCCGTTCACGACGTTCCTCATCCGGGCGTACATGATCGACCTGCCACGCGAGGTGGACGAGGCCGCCGAGATGGACGGGTGCGGCCGCTGGACCGCGTTCTGGCGGATCATCCTGCCGATGTGCAAGCCGATCCTCACCTCGACCGTGCTGCTGCACATCCTGTTCGCCTGGAACGAGTACCTGTTCGCGATGGTCTTCACCAGCGGCGCCGGGGTGCAGACGCTGCCGGTCGGCCTGACCAGCCTGATGAGCAAGCACGGCACGGACTTCCCCGTCGTCTTCGCCGGAATGGTGATCGCGGCGCTGCCCGTGGTGCTGCTGTTCTTCCTCGGCCAGCGCTACATCGTCAAGGGCCTCGCCGACGGGGTCGGGAAGTGAGCCAGATGTCCTTGTCACTGCGCCAGATCACCGGTTCGAACTTCGCCTACCAGCACCTGCCCCTCGACCGTTTCCTCGACGACGCCGCCGCGCTCGGGCGCGAGCACCTGGAGTTGTGGGGCGTCGCGCCGCAGCTGCACGTGCCGTGGCTGAGCGACGCCGAGGCGCGGGCGATCCGCCGGCGCGCCGCCCGGCGGGGGCTCACCGTCCGCTGCCTGACGCCCGAGCAGGTGGCCTACCCCGTCAACCTGGCCTCGCCGGACAGCCGGCTGCGGGCCGGGAGCGTGGCGATGTTCCGGCGGGCCGCCGAACTGGCCGCCGAGCTGGGGGCCGAGCTGCTGCTGCTGACCCCGGGCCGGGGCTTCGAGGACGAGCCGGTCGCCGGCGCCTGGCGGCGCTCGGCCGACGCGATCGGCGAGATCTGCGCGTACGCCGGGACGCTCGGCGTGTCGTGCGTGCTGGAGGCGTTGCAGCGGGTGGAGTCCAACCTGGTCAACGACGCGCCCACGCTGGCCCGCATGATCGACGAGGTGGGCGCCCCGAACCTGGGCGCGGTGCTGGACACCGTGGCCATGGCGGCGGCCGGGGAGAGCGTGGACGACTACTTCGACGCCCTCGGCGACCGGGTCAGGCACGTGCACCTGATCGACGGCTCCCCCACCGGGCACCTGGCCTGGGGGGACGGCGAGCTGCCGCTCGCGGACTACCTGGCGGCGCTGGACCGCAGGGGCTATCGGGGAGCGATGACGTTCGAGCTGTTCGGGGCCGGGGACTACGCCTTCGACCCGCGTCCCGTGGTGGAGCGCTGCCTGGCCTCCGTACGGGCAGCGCTCCCGGGAGCCTCATAGCCCGCCGGCGGCTCCGGGCATGGCCAGCTCTCCCTTGAAGCGGCCGGGATACCTGGTCACCAGCCTGGTCCTGCCGGTGCGGACGTCCACCGCGTAGGCCCGGGTCTCCTTCCCGGCCACGACGGCGAGCGTGACCTCCGACGGGCTCTGCCAGATCGTGGCGTCGTCGATGCCCGCCCCCTTCGGCAGGCCCTTCACGGTGACCTTCCGCAGGGCGCGGCCTGTCTTGGTGTCGAGCACGGTGAGCCTGCGGGTGATGTACTCCGGCTGGGCCCTCTTGCCGGGCGGGAACTCGAAGGCGACCACCGTGCGGCCGTCCGGGGCGAGCTCGCTGAACATGATGAAGACGCCGTCGAAGCGCACCGGCCTGCCGCCGCCGGTGACCGGCATGAACAGCAGGTCGGTCTTGCGGTAGCGGACCAGCTCGGCGACGCCGTCCTTGATGGCGACCGGCTCGTACACGCCGGGGACGGACACCGTCCTGCCGGTCCGCACGTCGATCAGCAGGCCGGGGTTCTTGCTGCCCTCGCGCGGGTCGAACGCCAGATGGCGGCCGTCGTCGGAGACCACCAGCATGGAGCCCATGCCGAGGCGTCCCTCCTCGACCTTCGCGGCGGAGACCGTCTCCGCGCCGGTCACCATGTCCCGGACGACGTGCGCCCCCGCGTCCTTGTCGTAGTAGGCGAACATGCGCCCGTCGCGGCTGACGGCGACCGGCACGCGGTCGTTCCGGGCGGTCGTCCCGAGCGCCTGGGGCACCCGGTACGTTCTGCCGTCGCCGGTGACCACCCGCCATTCGCCGTCCAGGCAGCCGGGCTGCGCGCTCTTGCCCTTGGGAGGCAGGCAGCTCTGCCTGTAGGCGTGGCTGAGCGTCCCCACCTTCCCCGCGGGCAGCACGGGCACGGCTGCGGCCTGCGGGGCGGCGGACTGCGCCCGCCGGGGCCCGGCCACCAGCACGGTCGCCGTCCCCCCGGCCAGCACCGCGATCGTCGCGGCGGCCGCCAGCGTCGCCGAGGCCCGGCGTCTGCGCCGGTACCCCGCCACCGCCAGGTCGGCCAGGTTCACCGGGGGTGCCTCCTCGGCGATGCCGTTCAGTGCGTCACGCAGTCTGGTCATCGGGCCGCCTCCTGAGCGGTTCGCGAGTCCACGAGGTCGGGGGCCAGCGCGCGCAGGCGCGCCAGCGCGTGATGGGTCTGGCTCTTCACCGTGCCGACCGCGCAGCCGAGCGCGTCGGCGGTCTGGGCCTCGGTGAGGTCCTCCCAGAAGCGCAGGACGATCACCGCGCGCTGCTTGCGCGTCAGCCTGTCCAGCGCCTGGCGCAGCACGATCCGGTCGAGCGCGTCATCGTCGTAGGTGACCGCACGCTCGGGCGGGTCGGCGCTGGGCAGCTCGGGGTTCGGCCGGCGCCGCCACGAGATGTACTGGTTGACCAGCGCCTTACGCGTGTACGCCTCCGGATTGCCGTCCCGCGCCAGCTTGTGCCAGTGCTTGACGACCTTGACCAGCACGCTCTGGAGCAGATCCTCGGCCAGGTGAGGGTCGCCCACGAGCAGGTAGGCGGTCCGCATCAACGCCTGTTGCCGGGCGATGACGAACTCGCGGAAGCCGTCATGAGCGTCCAATATGTGATCTCCCTTCGCCCGTTCCCAACGCGGCCGGCCGGGCGGAGGGTTGCAGGTTCGTCCCAGAATTCCCTACGGCCTCACCGGGCCCGCTGGGCCGGACGGCGGCCCCAGGTGGCCCAGCGCCACAACCATTCCAGCGGGCCGAAGCGGTACCGGCGCAGCCAGAGGGTGGACCACACCCACTGCAGAGCCAGGATGACGGCGGCGATCCCCACGATCGTGCTCAGCGTCCAGCTCTCCGGCGGGCCGCCGGCCACCTTGCCGAGGAGCAGGACCAGGGCGGTGGCGCTCAGGTAGTTGGTCAGCGCCATGCGGCCGAGCGGGGCGAAGACGGCCCGCAACACCGGGCGCAGCGGGGTCCTGAGCAGGACGAGCAGGACGCACACGTACAGACCGGCCATGAGCAGCCCGGACGTGGCCATCGGCAGGGGGACGGCCGTGGTTCCCGCCTGCCACGCGAGTGCCGGGACGGTGGCCACGGCGAAGCCCAGCGCCAGCAGCGCCGGGACGCGGGTGGAGCTCTCGATCCGGTCGATCACGCCGTACCTGGTGAGGGCCGAGCCCAGCAGGAACAGGCCGGGCACCAGCATCGTGCCGCCCCCGAAGGCGACCAGCGCCGCGACGACGAGCACGGGGGCGAGCCCGGCCACGGCCCAGCGCGGCAACCATGTCGAGGGCAGCAGCACCACCAGGCCGACGACCGCGTAGACGGTCAGGATGTCGCCGCGCCACAGCAGGAACATGTGGGCCAGGCCCATGCAGGCCAGCAGGAGGAGCCTGCGCAGCAGCAACGCCCGCGGGTGGGGCACGCGGGCGGCGGCGGAGTCGAGCAGCAGCGAGAAGCCGACGCCGAACAGCAGCGAGAAGATCGGGAAGAAGCGCTGCTCGACGAGCAGGCCGAGCCAGCGGGCGGTGTCGTCGAGCGTCGCCGGCTGCGCGGTGACCGGGTCGGTGCCGACGTGCGAGATCGGCTGGACGTTGGCGAGCAGGATCCCGCACAGGGCGAAGCCGCGCACGACGTCGAGCGCGATGATGCGCGACCGCCCGGGGGCGGCGGGCGGGGTCTTGTCCTGGGGCAGGGCGCGGGCGGGCCGCGGGTCGTCATAGGGCATGAAGCCTCATCCTGCGGCGGGCGGCGGGGCGCGGGGAGGGTCGAAAGCAGGGTTCGGGCCGGGGCGACCGTACTTTCGGCCGGTGTGCCGGGCGGGCCCGCCTCCCTAGCCTGGGTGCGTGAACGTGCGGAACCGGCCGGAGCTCGCCTGGCCCGGCGGGCGGCGGGCCGCGGCCGTGACGGCGCAGGCCGCGCTGGCGGTGGCGGCCGTCGCCGTGCTGGTCTTCTGGGCTGGCCTGATCGCCGGCAGCTGGGGCGGCGGCTACTGGGTGTTCGACTGCGCGGCGGGGGCGGCGGTGTGCGCGCTGGCCCTGGCGCGCCGCCTGGCCCCGATGTGGACGGCCGTGGGCGGGCTGGCGGTGGCGGCCGTGGCCGTCCTGGTCGCCGCGTGGGCCGGGCTGCCGAACGAGCCCGGACCGGCCATGGCGCTGGGCCTGTCCGTGCTGGTCGGGTCGGCGGTCAGGACGCTTCCCGCATGGCCGGCCTGCGCCGTCGCGGCCGGTGGGCTCGCGGTCGCCGCCGCGAGCGTGCCCGGCGCGCACAGCGGGGCCGTGGTCGGGCTCAACCTGGCCGGCTGGCTGGCCGCCCTGGGCGTCGGCGGCGGCCTGCGGCTGCTGGCGGCGAGCAGCCTGTCGGCCGCCGAGCGCGTCCGTCACGACGAGCGCCGCAGGCTCGCCAGGGAGCTGCACGACGTGGCGGCCCACCACCTGACCGGCATCGTCCTGCAGGCCCAGGCGGCCCGGCTGCTGGCCCGCAGGGGGTCAGGCCCGCTGGAGGAGTCACTGGAGGACATCGAGGACGCCGGCGCCGGAGCCCTGGCCGCGCTGCGCCGCGTCGTGGGCCTGCTGCGCGAGGCCGCCGACGACGTGCCAGGCCCGCCCGGCCGGCTCACCGACCTGGTCGGCGGCTTCGACGGCCCGCCCGTGACCCTGCGCGCCCCCGGTGAGGCGGAGAGCTGGCCGCCGGAGGTGACCAGCACCGTCTACCGGATCGTCCAGGAGTCGCTGACGAACGTCGCCCGCCACGCGGCCCGCGCCCGCGCGGTCACCGTCGAGATCACGGGGCGGGACGGCGCGGTCGTGGTCGAGGTCGCCGACGACGCGCCGCCCGCGCCGCCGTCCCGGAGCCGCGGCGGCTACGGCCTGATCGGCATGCGCGAACGCGTCGAGGCCCTCGACGGCACCCTGCGCGCGGGCCCCCGGCCGGAGGGCGGCTGGTCGGTCCACGCCACCCTGCCACTGACGGGGCCACCAAGGAGGCGGCGTTGACGATCGGCGTGCTGCTGGCCGACGACCAGGCGATGGTCCGCCGGGGCCTGCGGCTGATCCTGGAGGACCAGCCCGACATCCGCGTGGTGGCCGAGGCCCGGGACGGCGCGGAGGCCGTCGAGCTGGCCCGGCGGGTACGCCCCGACGTCTGCCTGGTGGACATCCTCATGCCCGGCATGGACGGCATCGCGGTCACCCGCGCCCTGGCCGGCGCCGACGTGCCCGACCCGCTGCCGGTGGTCGTGGTCACCACCTTCGACCTGGACGAGTACGTCTACGACGCGCTGCGCTGCGGCGCGGCCGGGTTCGTGCTGAAGGACGCCGGCCCGGCCCTGCTCGCCGAGGCCGTACGGGCGGCCAGCACCGGGGACGCCCTGATCTCGCCGTCGATCACGCCGCGCCTGCTGGCCGGCCTGGCCAGGCGGGCGCCGCGCGCGACGGGAGCGGTGCGCCCGCTGTCGGAGCGGGAGACCGACGTGGTGCGCGCCGTGGCCGCCGGACGCACCAACCAGGAGATCGCCGCCGCCCTGCACATCTCGCTGAGCACCGTGAAAGGCCACATCTCGGCCGTCCTGGACAAGCTGGGCGTGCGCAACCGGGTCGAGATCATCGCGTGGGCCTGGGAGAACGGGGTGGCGGGCTAGCCACGGGCCGGGGGACGTCCCTCAGCGCGACTCGTCGCCCAGCCGCACGCTCGCGCGGGCGATGTCGGCCAGCGTGATGTCGGCCAGCATCATCTCCTCGTGGTCGCGCAGCGCGCTCCACACCTCGGCGAGCGGGCTGGCCACACCGGGATAACCGCCGTGGTCGCCGCCCTCGGAGACGCCTTCGACGATCAGCACGATGTCGGCGAGGGTGATCTCGCCGGCGGGCCTGGCCAGCCAGTAGCCGCCGTCGGGGCCGCGCTGGCTGTGCAGCAGGCCCGCCCGGCGCAGCTGCAGCAGGATGTTGTCGAGGAACTTGCGGGGGATGCCCTGGGCCGTGGCGATCTTCTCGGCGGGCATGGGGCCCGGCGGCGCCGCGGCCAGCTCGGCCGCGGCGCGCAGGGCGTACTGGGTTCTGGCGGAGATCCGCATGGCCGTCTACTGCTCAGGTGCTCACCTGGTGCAGGCCCCAGCGGCGGCGCAGCGCGCCGTCCGCCAGGCCGAAGACGCGGTCCACCACGATGCCGATGACCAGAATGACGATCATGGTCGCGAGCAGGCCGGGCGAGTCGGCCAGCTCGCGGGCGTAGTGGAGCTGCTCGCCCAGCGAGGCCTGGTTGGCGATGATGACCAGCAGCTCACCGGCCATCAATGAGCGCCAGGCGAACGCCCAGCCCTGCTTGAGCCCGGCCAGGAACGACGGCAGCGAGGCCGGCAGGATGACGTGCCGGTAGAGCGCGATCCGGCGGAAGCCGAGCATGTGCCCGGCGCGCAGCAGGATCGGCGGCGTGTAGTCCACCCCGGTGATCAGGCCGTTGGCGATGGACGGCGCCGCGCCCAGCACCACCACGAACAGGATCGCGCTCTCCGACAGCCCGAACAGCAGGATGGCCAGCGGGAACCAGGCGATGGACGGCATCGTCTGGAGCCCGGTGATCAGCGAGCCCGTGGCGCGGCGCAGCGGCCCGATCCGCGAGACCAGCGCGCCGACGACCAGCCCGACGGCGATCGCCAGGGCGAACCCGGTGACCGCGCGGCGCATGGTGACCGCCAGCGCGGTGTAGAACTCGGGGTCGCCGAGCCGGTGCCCGAGCTCGGCGAGCGTGGTGACCGGCCCGGCGAAGACGTACTCGGGCCACCAGCCCGCCCACACCACGGCCTGCCAGACGGCCAGCACGATGAGCACGGCCGTGGCGATCGGCCACAACCCCGCCCACAGCCGGGAGGCCAGGCCGGCGCGGTGGCCGGTGCCCAGCTCCAGCGCGTCGAGCCCGGCCAGCTGCTGGGCGTGGGTGTCCGTCGTCGTCATGCGGGCTCCTCCTGACGGGCGTGGCGCAGGACCTCCTGGCGGAGGCGGCCGGTGATCTCCCCCGCCAGCTCGGCCACCTCCCCCGAGTCGGTACGGCGGGGCCGCGGCAGCGCGACGGGGAAGTCCTCGACCACCCGCCCCGGCCGGCTGGACAGCAGCACGACCCGGTCGCCGAGCCGGACGGCCTCGCGCACGTTGTGGGTGACGAACAGGACCGACAGGGCGCGTTCCCGCCAGATGCGTTCGAGCTCGTCGTGCAGCAGGTCGCGGGTCATGGCGTCCAGGGCGCCGAAGGGCTCGTCCATCAGCAGCACGTCGGCGTCCTGGGCGAGCGCCCTGGCCAGGGCGACGCGCTGGCGCATGCCGCCGGACAGCTCGTGCGGCCGTTTCCTGCCGAACCCGCCCAGGTGGACGATGTCGAGGAACTCGGCGGCCCGGTCCCGGCGTTCCCGCTTGCTCACGCCCTTGGCGCGCAGCGCCATCTCGACGTTGGCCGAGACGGTCAGCCAGGGGAACAGCGCGGGTTCCTGGAACATGAGCGCGACGCGGGCGTCGTCCACGTCGATCCGGCCGGCCGTGGGCCGGTCGAGCCCGGCGACCAGCGACAGCAGCGTGCTCTTGCCGCAGCCGGACGCGCCGAGCAGGCAGACGAACTCGCCGGGCGCCACCGACAGCGAGACCTGGTCGAGGGCTTGCAGGGCCGTCCGGCCCTGACCGTAGAGCTTGGAGACGGCCTCCAGCCGGATCGCGGGGCTCTGCCCGTCGACCCGGCCGGTGACCTGCTCCGTGAGCGGAGCGGACATCGCGTGCGCCTCCTACTTGTCGGAGATGGCCTGCTGGCCCTTGGCGGCGAGGACCTCGTTGAGGACCTTGAGGTCGTAGATGCCGTTCAGGTCGACCGGGTCGAGGAGGCCGACCTTGGTCGCGTGCTCGGCGCTGCCCACCAGCGACGAGGCGATCGGGTCGTTGGTGAAGGTGATGTTCTTGAACGCGCTGTCCAGCACCTCGGGCTTGAGCGCCTTGCCGGTCAGCTTCTGCAGGGCGGCGTTGGCGGTCTGCGCGGCGCCGGCCGGGTCCTTCGCGATGACGTCGTTGGCCTCGACGTGCGCCTCGATCAGCTTCTTGAGCAGGTCGGGGTGCTCCTTGGCCCACTCCTGGCGGACGATGAGGTGGGTGATCACGAACTGCTTGTCCGGCCACAGGTCGCGCTCGTCGACCAGCACCTTGCCGCCGCTCTCCTTGATCAGGCGGCTGGCGAACGGCTCGGGCACCCAGGCGCCGTCGATGTCGCCGGTGGCGAAGGTCTGGATGGTCTGGGAGTTCTCCTGGGGCACGATCGAGACCTCGCCGCCGCCCTTGGTGTCGGTCTTGATGCCCTTCTCGGTCAGCCAGTAGCGCAGCGCGACGTCCTGGGTGTTGCCGAGCTGCGGGGTGGCGATCTTCTTGCCCTTGAGGTCCTCCACCGTGTTGATCCCGGGCTTGACCACGAGGAACACGCCGCCGGACGCCGCGCCGGCGACGATCTTGATGGCCTGGCCCTTCGACTTCGACCAGGCGTTGATGGCCGGGTTGGGGCCGACGTAGGTGGCGTCGATGGCGCCGGAGAACACGGCCTCGATCGCCGCCGGGCCAGCGTTGAACGTGCTGGTCTTCGGCGCGGTGCCGAGGTGCTTGGCGTAGATGCCCTTCTCCACGCCGACCAGGGCGGTGGCGTGGGTGATGTTGGGGAAGAAGCCCAGACGCACCTGCGTGGCGCCGGCTCCCCCGCTCTTCGCGCCGCTGTCCGCAGGGCTGCCGCTGCCCCCACAGGCGGCCGCCATGGTCGTGAGCGCCAGGGCGGCCAGGGTGGCCACCGTTACGCGAACCCTGCGAGCGTTCATCTCTTCTCCCTATTTCCCACTTATTTAGTGGCTTTAGAGTGTTTATAGGAGGAAGGGAGGGCGCTCGTCAATCCCACGCTGGGTCACAGACTCTTCACGAAAGGCAGCGGGCCGCGTGCCGGGCGGTCGTCCGGGTCGAAGCGCGGGGTGTAGCCGCCGGCCAGGTACAGGGCGACGGCCTCGGGCTGGCGGGGGCCGGTGGTCAGGTGGATGCGCAGGTAGCCGCGGCGGGCGGCCTCGCGTTCCAGCTCCCGTACGACCACCGCGCCCAGGCCGCGCCTGCGGTGGCCGGGATGCGTCCATACCCGCTTGAGCTCGGCCGTGTCGGCGTCGTAGCGGCGGAACGCCCCGCCCGCCACGGTCTCGCCGCCCACCACCAGGACGAGGAAGGCCCCGTCCGGCGGCGTGAACTCCTCGGCCGGGTACCGGTTCAGCTCGTCGTTGGCGCCGTACCGGCTGGTGTACTCCAGCGCGAGGTCCGCCAGCAGCGGCCGGACGGCGGGATCGTCCGGCGCGACCAGACGGACCTCGAAGGCGGGCGCGCTCAACCGCTCTGCCTCGGCAGGCCCGGCGGGTTGACCCTGGACTCGGGGACCGCCTCGTTGCCCAGCCCCCACCGGTCGAGCACCTGCCGGTACGTCCCGTTCCCGATCACCGTGGCCAGCGCGTCGTGCACCGGCCCCACCAGGCCGTTGCCCTTCTTCGTCATCGCCGCGATGAGGCCCTGCAGGCCCGGCCCGGCGCCCGAGGCGGTGCCCACGATCCTGGAGCCGCCGCTGACCGCGACGTTGTAGGCGATGGTCGGGTTCGGGCCGAAGTACGCCTGCACACGCCCCGACTTCAGGGCGAGCAGCACGTCGCCGTACTTCTGGTAGTAGAGGATCTCGACCGCTTTCAGGCCGGCCCTGCGGTTCTGGGCGTCCCAGTCGAGCAGGATCTTCTCCTGGTTGGTGCCCGAGCCGACCGAGACCCGCAACCCGGCCACGTCGGCCGGCCCGGAGATCCTCCTGATCGGGCTGGAGCCGGGAACCTGCCAGCCGAGCTGGTCGATCCGGTACGTCGCGAAGTCGTAGACGTCCTTGCGCTCCTCGGTGACGGTGACGTTGTTGAACACGGCCTCGTACTTGCCGGACCTGGCCCCCAGGAACAGGTTCTCCCAGGAGGAGCTCTCCGGCTCCAGCTCCAGGCCGAGCACGTCCGCCACGAGCTGGGCGAGGTCGGTCTCCACGCCGATCAGCGTGACGTCGTCACTGGCCGGGAAGACCAGCGGCGGCGAGCTCTGGACGCTGAAGCCGACGGTGAGCCGGCCGTCCCGCGCGATCTCGGCGGGCACCCGGGCGGCGATGCTTGCCACCTTGCCGGTGCGCACCCGCTTCTGGTCGGGGCCGGTGTCGATGGCGCGGCCGGCGACCGCGGCCCCCTCGCCGGCTCCGGGGACGAGCGCGGGTTCGGCCGCGGGTTCTGCCGCGCAGGCGGTGACGGTGGCGGACAGGATCAGCAGGAGTGCGGGCACGGCGGTGAGACGCATGGGGGTTCCTTGTGATCAGAGGACCTTGCCGAGGAATGCGCGGGTGCGCTCGTGGCGCGGGGCGTCGAGGACCTGCGCGGCCGGGCCGCGCTCGACGATGCGGCCCTCGTCCATGAACACGACGGTGTCGGCCACCTCCCGGGCGAAGCCGATCTCGTGCGTGACGACGATCATGGTTGTGCCGCTGCGGGCCAGGTCCTTCATGACCTCCAGGACCTCGCCGACGAGCTCCGGGTCGAGGGCGGAGGTGGGCTCGTCGAACAGCACCACCTTGGGCTCCAGGGCCAGCGCCCTGGCGATGGCGACGCGCTGCTGCTGGCCGCCGGAGAGCGTGCGCGGGTAGGCCGCGGCCTTGCCGGCCAGCCCGACCCGGTCGAGCAGGCGGGCGGTCAGCGCGGCCACCTCGGCGGGCGGCCGGCGCTGGGCCGACAGCGGGGCCTCGGCGATGTTCTGGCTGACGGTGAGGTGCGGGAAGAGGTTGAAGTTCTGGAAGACGAAGCCGATGCTGGTGCGCTGGCGGAGGATCTCGCGCTCGGGCAGCTCGTACAGGTGGTCGCCGGCGCGCCGGTAGCCCAGCAGCTCGCCGTCGACCGTGACCGTCCCGCGTTCCACCTTCTCCAGGTGGTTGATCACGCGGAGCAGGGTGGACTTGCCCGAGCCGGACGGCCCGAGCACCACCGCCACCTCGCCCTGACGTACGCGCAGGTCGATGCCCTTGAGCACGTGCAGCGCGCCGAAGCTCTTGTGCACGCCGGCCAGTTCCACCATCATGAGCGGCCCCTGCCGTAGTGGCGCTCCAGGAAGTGCTGGCCGACCGAGAGCGTGGTCGTCAGGACGAGGTACCAGACGGTCGCGACCAGCAGCAGCGCCATCACCCTGCCGTTGCGGTTGTAGATCACCTGCACCTGGTAGAACAGCTCGGGCAGGGCCATGATGTAGACCACCGAGGTGCCCTTGACCAGGCTGACGATCTCGTTGCCGGCGTTCGGCACGATCGTCCGCATGGCCTGCGGCAGGATGATCCGGAAGAACCGGCGGGCCCTCGGCACGCCCAGCGCCGCCGCGGCCAGGCGCTGCCCCGGATCGACCGACAGCAGGCCGCCGCGGACGATCTCGGCGGCGTAGGCCGCCTGGTGCAGCGCGAGCCCGAGCGCGGCGGCGGTGACCGGCCCGATCAGGTCCATCGTGCCGACGTCGAAGAAGGCGGGCCCGAACGGCACCCCGAACGACAACCTCGGGTACAGCAGCGCCAGGTTGTACCAGAACAGCAGTTGCAGGATCAGCGGCACCGAGCGGAACAGCCACACGTACCCCCAGGCCACCGAGGCCAGCAGCCGGTTGGCCGACAGGCGCATGAGGGCGAGCAGGGTGCCGAGCGCGAACCCGAGCCCGATGCCCAGCCCGGTCAGTTCCAGCGTGAGCAGCACCGAGCGCAGGACCGAGGGCGCGAACAGGTACGTGCCGACGACGTCCCACTCCCAGGCGGGGTTGGTGACCAGGGCGTTGGCCGCCATCGCCAGCAGCACCAGCACGGCGAGCGCGGCCACCGTCCGGGACGGGCGGCGGGCGGTCACGACCTTCGGCGCGGGCTCCTCCCGCCCGGCGGCGGGCACGGCCTCGGCCGTGTCATGCAACGCCATGGCCCGCACGCACGTCGTCGTCACGGCCCTGACGCGCGGCCCCCTCGCGGGCGGCGTCGGCGCGGGCGGCGTCGCGCCGGGCCACTTCCGCGCGGACGAGCGGGATGACGTGCCGGCCGAAGTCGACGGCGTCGTCCAGGATCGCGTAGCCGCGCGCCGAGAGGATCTCCACGCCCAGGTCGTAGTAGTCGAGCAGGGCCCGCGCCACCGTCTCCGGGGTGCCGACCAGGGCGGTGGAGTTGCCGGCGGCGCCGGTGGCCGCCGCGGTGGGCGTCCACAGGGCGCGGTCGTGCCGGTCTCCCCTGGCGGCCACCTCCAGCAGCCGCAGCGACCCGGCGTTCTGCGGCGGGCCCCCGGGACGCCGCCGCGGGTTCGCCCCGGCCTGCCGCAGCTCGCCCAGGATCCGGTGCGCCTTCTCCCAGGCCAGCTCCTCGGTGGGCGCGATGATCGGCCGGAAGGCCACCTGGATGCGCGGCACGTCGGCCCGTCCGGCCGCGCGGGCCGCCTCCCTGACCGAGGCGATCTGCTGCGCGGTCTCGGCCAGCGGCTCGCCCCACAGGCAGTAGACGTCGGCCTCGGCCCCGCCGGCCGCGTACGCCGCGGGCGACGAGCCGCCGAAGGAGACCTGGGGCCGCGGCCGCTGGACCGGGAAGACGTCGGAGACGAAGTCCCGGAAGGAGTAGTGGGCGCCCTCGTGGTCGAACGGCTCCCTGGAGGTCCACCCCTTCTTGACGATCCGGATGTACTCCCTGGTCCTGGCGTACCGCTCGTCCTTGGTCAGGACGTCGCCCTCCCTGCCCTGCTCGTGGTCGTTGCCGCCGGTGATGAAGTGCACGGTCAGGCGGCCGTCGCTGATCTGGTCGAGCGTGGCGAAGGTCTTGAGCGCGTACGTCGGGTACGACACGTTCGGCCGGTGGGCCAGCAGGATCCCCAGGCCCTCGACCCGGCCGGCGACGTACGCGGCCACCTGGGCCGGGTCGGGCGAGCCGGAGCCGTAGGCGAACAGCACCCGGTCCCAGCCGTGCTCCTGGTGGGCCCGCGCGAGCCGGAGCGTGTACTGCTTGTCGAAGGAGGGGCCCGAGCGGGGCGAGGTCTCCGAGCCGTCGTTGGTGCCACCGATACCGAGGAACTCCACAGGCATGTCGCGGCCTTTCTGGCGTCGTGAACGCCTTTCACCCCAGCACGGCGATCTTATTCCGTCAAGCCCTACCAATTTAGTTGGTTTTTATTTACGGTGGAGGCGTACGGAAGGAAGGACACCATGCCATCCCTGACCATCACCCCCGTCGCCGGCCGTATAGGAGCCGAGATCACCGGTGTGCGGCTCGCGCCCGACCTGCACCCCGACGTCGTGGCCGAGCTCCGCCAGGCCCTCCTCACCCACAAAGTGATCTTCCTGCGCGGTCAGGAGCACCTCGACGAGCAGAGCCAGGTCGGCTTCGCCCGGCTGCTCGGCGAGCCGACCGCCGCCCACCCCACCGTGCCCGCGCTGCACGGCAACGCCCACATCCTGGACCTCGACTACAGCAACGGCCACAAGGTCGACCGCTGGCACACCGACGTGACCTTCGTGGACCGGCCGCCGCTGGCCTCGGTGCTGCGCGCGGTCATCGTGCCGGAGGCGGGCGGCGACACGTTGTGGGCCAACACCGTCAGCGCGTACGAGAACCTGCCCGCCGAGCTGCGCGACCTGCTCGACCGGCTGCGGGCCGTGCACACCAACCAGTACGACTACGTCCGCACGGCCACGATCGACGAGCGCGCCCGCGAGCACGCCGAGGTGTTCGCCTCCACCCTGTTCGAGACCGAGCACCCGGTCGTGCGCGTGCACCCGGAGACCGGCGAGCGCTCGATCCTGCTCGGCGACTTCGCCAAGCGGCTGAGCGGCCTGTCGGGACACACCTCCGGCTCGATCATCCGGCTGGTCCAGGAGCACGTCACCGAGGTGGAGAACACCGTCCGCTGGCGCTGGTCGCCCGGTGACGTGGCGATCTGGGACAACCGGGCCACCCAGCACCGCGTGGTGCACGACTTCGGCGACCGTCCCCGCCGCCTGCACCGGGTCACGATCGCCGGGGACGTGCCGGTCGGCGTGGACGGCCGGACCAGCACCGCGCTGAGCGGTGACGCCGCGACCTACTCACCGATCGCCGCCTGACCCTCCCTGGGGCTGCCCCGGCCACGAACGTCGCCGTGGCCGGGGCCTCGCGGATCGGCCGAAGCCAGTGCGGGCGGGGTTGGCTGGGCCCCGCCCGCACCTCCCATCCCCCACCTGAAAGGCACGCCCATGAGCACCGGCGAATCCCCCACCGGACGCGAGAGCCGCGTCGCGATCAACGAGGACTGGGCCGCCACGGCCGTCGGCCTGGTCCTGCTCGTCCTCGTCCTCACCGGCGTCATCCCCGTCGGGCTGGTGCCCTGATGAGCGCCGCGACCGTCACCGCCGACCGCGCGACCTGGCGAGGGACGGCGCTCGGCGTCCTGGTCGTCCTCGTGCTGGCCGCCGCGACCCGGTTCCTGGAGAAGGGCGTGCCCGGCTGGTTCCCTGACTCCGGGCTCGCCAAGGCCGTCGAGTTCCCGGTCTACGCGATCGCCCTCGGGCTGCTCGGCAACGCGCTGCTCACCGCGACCGGGCTGCGGGAGCGGCTGGCCGGCGGGTTCCGCACCGAGTTCTTCATCAAGACCGGGCTGGTGCTGCTCGGCGCCTCCATCAACCTCAAGGTGATCGTGACCGCCGCCGGGCCGGCCGTGCTCCAGGCGATCGTGCTGATCAGCACGGTGTTCCTGTTCACGTGGTGGCTCGGCGGGCGGCTCGGGCTCGACGACCGGCTGCGCGCGCTGCTGTCGTCGGCCGTGTCGATCTGCGGGGTCAGCGCGGCCATCGCGGCGGCGGGGGCCGTCCAGGCCAGGAAGGAGCAGCTCGCCTACAGTGCGAGCCTGGTGATCGCGTTCGCGCTGCCGTCGATCTTCGTCCTGCCCGCCCTGGCCTCGGCGTTCGGGCTCCCGCCCGAGGTCGCGGGGGCCTGGATCGGCGGCAACATCGACACCACCGCCGCCGTCACCGCCGCCGGCACGATCGCGGGCGAGGACGCCCTGGCCATCGCCACGATCGTCAAGGTCACCCAGAACGCGCTCATCGGCGTCGTCGTGGTCGCGCTGACCGCCTGGTTCGCCTTCCGGGTCGAGCGGCGGCCGGACGCGGAGCGGCCCGGGGCGGCGGAGCTCTGGCGGCGCTTCCCGAAGTTCGTGCTCGGGTTCGTCGCCGCGTCGGTGATCGCCACCTGGTGGCTCACGACGGTCCCCGCGGGCCAGGGCAAGGCGGTCGTCGGGGTCGCCAACGACCTGCGGACCTGGTTCCTGATCCTGGCGTTCGTCAGCATCGGGCTGGAGTTCCGGGTGGCGGCGCTGCGTGCGGCCGGGTGGCGGCCGGTCGCCGTGTTCGCCGCCGCGACGGTGGTGAACGTGGTCGTCGCCCTGGCCCTGGCCCTGGCCCTGTTCTCCGGCTTCACGACCGGCTGAGGGCCCCGCCCTCGGGGGCGGGACCGGAGCTCCCCTGGTACCAGGGCGGAGTTCCCCTGCGGACAGGGCCGGTCGGGCGGTGTGGTCACCGCCGGGACAGGGCCTTGCCCGCGTGGGCGCGCACGTCGGCGTCGGTGTCGGCGAGCGCGTCCCGCAGGGCGGCGGCCACGTCGGGCGCAGCCGCCCACGGGGCCAGCGCGAGCACGGCGGCCTTGCGCACGTCGAGGTTGCCGTCCGACAGCGCCGCCACCAGCGGCGGCGCCGCCGTCCGCGGGCCGGCGGCGGCCAGGCAGCGTGCCGCCCCCACCCGCACCTCCCACGCCGGGTCCCGCAGCCCTCGTACGGCCTCCCGCTCCAGCGGCTCCCCCACCGCGCCGGACGCCTCCAGCGCGGCGGCCCGCACCAGCGGGTCGCCGTCCCCGGCCAGCACCGCCAGCGCCGCGGACGGCTTCCCGACCGCCCCGATGCCCTTGGCCACCCACACGCGCACCTCCCGGGAGGCATCGCCCGCCGCCCCGGCCAGCAGGCCGGACTCGTCCAGCGAGACCAGCCCGCGGACGGCCGCGATCCGCACCCGGTGGTCGCCGTCCGCGAGTGCGTCCGCGAACACCGGCGTGCCGCCGAGCCGCAACGCGCGCAGCACGTCCAGGACCGCGGCCCGGACCAGGGCGTCGCCGCCGGTCAGCGCGCCGGTCAGCGCGCGGCCCAGCTCCGGGGTGGCCGGCAGCACCTCGACCAGCTCCACCAGGCCGGTCGCGGCGGCCCTGCGCACGGTGCCGTGCGGGTCGGCGAGCGCGGCGGCCGGGGCGGCGCCCGTCCCGTCCGGCACGGTCTCGGTGAGGGCGGCGATGGCGGCCCTGCGCACCTTGGGGTCGGGGTCGGCGAGGTAGGGGGCGAGGTCTTCGGCGGACGGCTGCTCCTCGGCCAGCCGGTTCAGCTCCAGGATGCGCGGCGAACGGCCGACGGCGGCGCGTCCGCGACGTGCCCGCGGCGCCCGTCGCACGGCGGCGGTGGCCGCGACCTCCAGCGTCACCGGCTCGGCGGCGACGGGCGCGAACTCCTCGACGGGCACCAGGTAGGGCTCGACGGGCCGCTTGACGAACTCCGTCGCGCCGTCCGCGCGTCTGCGCGGGTTGAGGTGGAACAGCCAGCCCGCGTCGTCGCGACCGGGCAGGTCGGCGCGCTCGTGGTAGAGCCCCCACCGGCTCTCGGTACGGGTCAGCGAGGCGCGCGTGGCCAGTTCCGCGCAGTCGCGGATGAAGTCCACCTCGACGCAGCGCATCAGCTCGTGCGGCGTCCGCCCGCCCATGGAGGCGATCTCCGCCCGCATCCGCTCGAACGACTCCAGCGCGATCTCCAGCTTCGCCGCCGTCTTGGGCGGGGCCACGTAGTCGTTGACGAAACGGCGCAGCTTGTACTCCACCTGCTGCTGCGGCGGCCCGTCCGGGTTGCGCAGCGGCCGGTAGACCAGCTCGTGGGCGGCGGCCACCTGGTCCTCCGGCAGGGGCGCCCCGGGGGCTCCGTGATGGGCGGCGGCGTGCTCCCCGGCCAGGTCGCCGAAGACGAACGCGCCGATCATGTAATTGTGCGGCACGCAGGCCAGGTCGCCCGCCGCGTACAGGCCGGGGACGGTGGTCGCGCCGTGCTCGTCCACCCACACGCCCGACGCCGAGTGGCCGCCGCACAGACCGATCTCCGAGATGTGCATCTCCACGTCGTGGGTGCGGTAGTCGTGGCCGCGCCCGGCGTGGAAGGTGCCGCGGGTGGGGCGCTCGGTCGAGTGCAGGATGCCCTCGATGGCGCTGACGGTCTCGTCGGGGAGATGGGAGAGCTTGAGGTAGATGGGCCCCCTGGCCGAGGCGATCTCGGCGGAGACCTCGGCCATCATCTGGCCCGACCAGTAGTCGGAGTCGACGAACCGCTCCCCCCGGTTGTTGACCTGGTACCCGCCGAACGGGTTGGCCACGTACGCGCAGGCCGGGCCGTTGTAGTCCTTGATCAGCGGATTGATCTGGAAACATTCGAGGCCGCTCAGCTCGGCCCCGGCGTGGTAGGCCATGGCGTAGCCGTCCCCGGCGTTGGCCGGGTTCTCGTAGGTGCCGTAGAGGTAGCCGCTGGCGGGCAGGCCGAGCCGGCCGCAGGCGCCGGTGGCCAGGATCACCGCTCCCGCGCTCACGGTGACGAACCGCCCGGAACGGGTGTCGAACCCGGCCACGCCGACCGCCCGTCCCTGCGAGGTGAGCACCCTGACCGGCATGACCCGGTTCTCGATGCGCACCTTGTCGCGGATGTGCCGCTGCCGCAGCACCCGGTAGAGCACCTTCTTGACGTCCTTGCCCTCGGGCATCGGCAGGACGTAGCTGCCCGAGCGGTGGACCCGGCGGACGGCGTACTCGCCGTGCTCGTCCTTCTCGAACTTCACGCCGTAGCGTTCCAGGCGGCGGACCATGGCGTGACCCCTGGTCGCGGTCTGGTAGACGGTCTTCTGGTTGACGACGCCGTCGTTCGCCCTGGTGATCTCGGCGACGTAGTCCTCGGGGGTGGCCTTGCCGGGGATGACCGCGTTGTTGACGCCGTCCATGCCCATGGCCAGGGCGCCGCTGTGCCGTACGTGGGCCTTCTCCAGCAGCAGCACCCGCGCGCCGCGCTCGGCGGCGGTGATCGCGGCCATGGTGCCCGCGGTGCCGCCGCCGACGACGAGCACCTCGCACTCCAGGTGCAGGCGGTCCTCGATCGGGGGGATCTCCATTCACAACTCCTTGAGGATCAGGTCACGCAGGGCCGCCCGGTCCGCGCCGGGCTCGCGGGGGCCGGGCACGTCGATCACCGCGCGGACGCCGCCGTGGCCGAGCACCACGACCCGGTCGGCGAGCAGGAGCGCCTCGTCCACGTCGTGGGTGACGAAGACGACCGTGGCGCGGGTGTCGCGCAGCACGTCGAGCAGGAGCGCCTGCATGCCGGCGCGGGTCTGGGCGTCGAGGGCGCCGAACGGCTCGTCCATCAGGACCGCGCGCGGCGTCCCGGCCAGCGCGCGGGCGAGCTGCACGCGCTGGCGCATGCCGCCGGACAGCTCGCGGGGCAGCCGGTCGCCGTGCCCGGCCAGGCCGACGCGGGCCAGCCACTCCTCCGCCGCCGCCCGCCGCTCGCGCCTGGGCAGCCCGCGGATGCGCAGCGGCAGCTCCACGTTGCGCCGGACGGTACGCCAGGGCAGCAGGGCGTCGTCCTGGAAGACCATCGATCGGTCGGGCGAGGTGGCGGCGATCTCCGTCCCGCCGGCCACGATCCGGCCGGCGTACGGGCGCAGCAGCCCGGCCAGCGCCCGCAGCAACGTGGACTTGCCCGACCCGGACGCGCCGACCACGACCAGCACCTCGCCGGGGCGCACGGCCAGGTCGACCTGGCGCAGGACCGGTTCGCGGGCGTACCCGAGCGACAGGGACTCCAGCGTGATGCCGAGCGTCATGACCGGCCTCCTCCGGCGCGCGGCAGCCACCGCGTCGCCCTGCGCCCGGCCAGCTCGACGGCGGCCGAGGTGAGCCAGCCGAGCAGGCCGATGGTGACCATTCCGACGATGACCGCCGGGTAGTCGACGATCGTGTACGACATCCAGGTGCGGTAGCCGACGCCGAACTCGCCGGAGATCATCTCGGCCGAGATCACGCAGATCCACGCGACGCCCATGCCGACGGACAGCCCGCCGAAGACACCGGGGAGCACCCCGGGCAGCACGACGTTCACCAGCACGTGACGGCGCCGGCCGCCGAGCGTCCTGACCGCGTCCTCCCACAGGGTGGGCAACGCCCGCACGGCGTGGCGGGTGCTCACCATGACCGGGAAGAAGGCGGCGGTGAACGTGATGAACACGATGCCCTGCTCGTCGGCCGGGAACAGCAGGATCGCCATGGGGACCAGCGCGATGGCCGGTATGGGGCGGACGGCTTCGAGCAGCGGGCCGAGCACGTCGCCCGTCCTCGGCGACCTGGCCACCAGCACGCCGACGGCGATCCCGGCCACGGCGGCCGGGCCGAAGCCGGTGAGGATCCTGATCAGGCTCTGCAGGAGGTCCAGGTAGTAGGTGCGGGTGGCGAGCTGGCGGGCGGCCTGGGCGGCGATCTCGTCCAGGCTGGGGAGCCGGTCAAAGCGCAGCCACAGGCGGGCGTCGGTGACGGTGAGCAGTTGCCACGCCCCCGCGGCCACCGCCACCGAGGCGGCCCTGACCGCCCACCGCGCCCCTCTCCCGCCCCGCGGGCCGGGCCCCTTCCGGGGAACGACGGCGCCCGCTTCAGCAGGCGCGCCCACGGCGGCCGGCAGGGCGGCGGGCGGGGTGGCCGGCGGTGTTTCTGTGCTGGTCATCGGGGGTCGCCGGCCTTTCTGGCGGCCTTCAGGGCGGCCTCGTAGGTGACGGGCCGGGTCCTGGGGTGGGCCGCGCGGTAGGCGTCGGCGCCGTCCTGGGTGGTGAACGGGAGCAGACGGCCGGTGGGGGCGGCGGCCGGGTCCTCCAGCCACACCGAGCGGTCGGCGAACCACCGGGTGCCGGTCGCCGCGTCCGGGACGTACGCCGCGCGCACCTTCCCCCCGGCCCCGGCGACCTGCCGGAGCAGGCACGTCGGCGTGGCCGCGGGACGGGTGTCCCGCTCGCCGGTCAGCCAGAGCTCGGAGGCCGTCCGCGGATCGCCGGCCGGGATGCCGCAGGCGGCGTCGTTCCCGGTGACGGCGGCCGAGTTGGCGGTCGAGGCCCGGTCGGCGTCGTAGGCCGGCCCGTACGCCCTGCGCAGGTAGGTGTCGTCGACGAAGGAGGCGACGTCCACGCCGGAGAAGTCAGGGCTGATCCGCTTGAGGTAGGTCACGTCGTGCTCGTGCGCCGCCTGGAGCCGCTGCTTCAGCGTGACGTCGAAGGTGGCGATGCCGCCCCGCCCGTTGTAGAGGTAGACCACCTCGGGCGGGAGCCCGGTCGCGGCGGCCACCGACTCGGCCGCCGCCAGCGGGTGTTCGTGCAGGTAGCGGGTGGCGTCGATCTGGGCCTTGAGAAAGGCGTCCACGACCTGCGGATACTTCTTCGCGTACGCCTGCCGCACCACCACGCCGTGGAAGGTCGGCACGTCCAGCGCGGAGCCGTCGTACAGCAGGCGGCCCTTGCCCTGGAAGGCGAGCAGGCCGGGCCAGGCCACGAACTGGGCGTACCCCTGCACGCCGCCCGACTCCAGTTGCGCGGCCCCGACCGCGGGCTGGTGGTTGACCGTCTCCACGTCCGTGACGCCCGCCTTCTCCAGGGCCTGGACCAGCGTCCCGTGCCCGGCAGAGCCGACGCTGGCCGAGACCTTGGCCCCGGCGAGGTCGGCCAGGGTCCTGGCCTTGGACGCGGGCGGCACGAGCACCATGTTCAGCCCGCCGCGCAGGTTGTAGCCGGTGATGGAGACCAGCTCGGTGCGCGCCTCCGGGACGGCCTGCGTGCGGGCGGCGTTGATGAGCAGCGGATAGTCGCCCATCGAGCCGATGTCGATCTTCCCGGCGACCATCTTGGCGGTGATGGGCGCGCCTGTGTCGTAGTCCTGCCATTCGACCGCGTACCTTGGGCCGAGCCTGTTCTCCAGGTAGCCGAGCGAGCGCAGCAGGGTGCCCGCGGTCACGGTGTTGATGGTCTTGGACTGGTAGCCGACGACGATCCTGATCCGGTCCTCGCCGCCGGTCGCGCCGGAGACCGAGCAGCCGGCCGCAGTCAGCGCGACGGCCGTCAGCGCGGCCGTCGTCAGAGCCTTACGCAGCATCGCGCTTCCTTCATCGCAGCAGGTAGGGGATGTCGATGGTGACCGCGTCCACCGGGCACCTGGCCGCGCACGGCCCGCAGTACCAGCACTCGTCCACGTGCATGTACGCCTTGCCGGTCACCTCGCTGATCGCCAGGGAGTCCAGCGGGCACGCCTCGACGCAGAGGGTGCAGCCGTCGATGCACAGCGCCTCGTCGATCGTCACGGGGACCTCGACGCGCTGGTTGACCAGGGTCATGACCGTTCCTCCTCCGGGGTTCTGCGCAGGTGCCCGCGCATCGTGAGCCGGTCGCCGCGGAAGCGCACGAACTCCAGGTCCACGGGCCGGCCGTCGGCCAGGTGCGTGAGCCGTTCGACCATGAGCAGGGCGGCGCCGCGGGGCGTGCCGAGCGCGGCGGCGGTGTGGGGGTCGGCGTTGACCGCTTCGAGGGTGAGCTCGGCCATGCCGAGGGGCTGCCCGGCGATCCGCTCCAGCAGCACGAAGATGTCGTTGTTGACCAGGTCCGCGGCGAACAGCGGCTCGCCGGCGTCGCGGACGAGGTAGGTGAGGTCGAGCGAGAGCGGCAGGCCGTTCAGGCTGCGCAGCCGTTCGAGGTAGACGACCTGCTCGCCGGGGGCGAGGCCGAGCCGCCGGCTCACCGGAGCGGGCGGCTCGATGAGGGTCATCGTGCGGACCTGGTTGACGACCCGGCCGTGCTCGTGGAGGGTCTCGGCCAGGCCCAGCAGGCGGTGCAGGCCGTGCGGGTACTTCTCGGCCGCGACGGTCGTGCCGACGCCGGGACAGCGCTCGACCAGCCCTTCCGCGCGGAGCAGGTCGAGCGCCTGGCGCACGGTGTTGCGCGAGGCGCCGAACTCGCGGGCGAGCGCCGCCTCCAGCGGGAGCTGTCCCTGGGGGAAGCTGCCCTGGATGATCTGTCTTCTCAGCAGGTCGGCGACCTGGCGGGCACGATCCGCCCGAGGCCGCCGATCGTCGAGCGCCACCGGTTCCATGCCTTCAACCTAGTTCACAGGTAGGAAAAAGGGGATAACGGTGAGGTTGCGCCACTCACGCCGGGCCGGAACCCGGCGCTGACCTGCTACGCGACGGGCAGCTGCGCGGGATCCGCCACCCGGACGATCGAGCCGCTGATCTGCTGCGGGTTGCGGATCAGGTTGAGGATCGGGCACACCCGCTCGACCTCGGCGTGCAGCCCGGCCAGCTGCTCGTCGGAGGCGGGCGAGCCGATCAGCACCTCGTAGCGGAAGTTGTGCGGGTACACCGGGACGCCCTGGTCGCCCGGGAGCTGGGCCCTCGGGTCGTACTCGGCGCGGACGTCCACCTCCAGGGAGTCGATCGGCACCTCCAGCTCGGCCGCCTTGATCAGGAAGATGTGCGTCACGCAGCTCCCCAGGACACCGGCCTGCAGCTCGGGCGAGCCGGGGCCGAGGTCGTAGCCGGCGAAGTCGGGGCCGCTGTCGCTGATGATCTGGAAGTCCCTGATCCTGATGCGCCGGATCCCGCTGCGGCCCTCGGCCGTGACGTGGGCGTGCAGCGGCACCGGACCGGCCGCCGGGGCCTCCCGGCGGGCCAGCAGGGCGGCGCGCTTGTGCGACAGGTACTCGCGAAGGGTGCTCATGGGTCTTTCTCTCTCGAACGGGGTTCAGCTCAGGGTCACGTGGCCGAGCGGGGTGTCGATGACGGCCCGCAGGGCGGGCTCGGGCCCCTCGGTGACGTCGAGCGTCACGTCGAGGGCGGCCAGGTCGCGGCGGAGCGCGGCGGGGTCGGGATGGACGGCGGCGAAGGAGACCAGGCCGAGCAGCGGCAGGTCCGTGGCGGCCGGGTGGGTGGTCGTCCCCCAGTCGATGAGGAAGGGCACCGGCCGGATCGCCGCCGGGTCCTCGCGCCGGGTGAGCCGCCACTCCAGCAGCTCGCCGGACGGGGTGCGCCGGGACAGCGGTTGCACGTCGCCGGGGTCGTAGCCACGCTCGCGGGCCAGCTCCACGGTCTTGTCCAGGTCCTGCGGATGCACGGCCCAGGCGGCCAGGCGCGGCTCGGTCAGCGTCGCCAGCCCGAACGCCCTCGGCCGCACCTCCGACTCCGGGTCCGGCCCGATGATCTCCAGGTACGCGGTCGGCCCGAAGCGCACCAGGTGGTTCGCGGTGCCCCCGGGATGGCTGCCGCCCCGGACGGGCCGCACGCCGGTGCGCGCGGCGAAGTCCTCGACCCCCGCGAGCAGGTCGGGAACGGCATACACAAGGTGGTCGAGGTGACGGTCGGTCATCGGTGGTCCTCCGGTTCGCCGAGTGAGAGCATGAGCCGGTTCGCCCAGTTGAAGAAGGCGGCGGCGTGGATGGTGTCGCTGATCGCCAGGTCGTCCAGCCCGGCCGCGCGCAGCGCCGCGATGTGCTCGGGCCCGAACTCCACGGGCGTGGCGGCCAGCGCGACCGAGGCGTCGACGACCGCCCGCCAGGTGCCGTCCTGCGGCGCGTCCACCCCCTCGTCGAGCAGGCGCTGCACGTCCTGCGGGCGCTTGGAGTGGTGGGCGGCGAAGCGGGCGTGCACCGACGCGCAGAACACGCAGCCGTTGCGCCGCGAGGTCGCGGTCGCGGCCAGCTCGCGCTCGGCGCGCGGCAGCCCGCCGTCGGCGTTGTAGAAGATGTCGTTGTCGGTCTTGGTGCGCGCGTGCAGGATCTCGGGGTCGCGGGCCAGCAGCAGGAAGTACGGCGACGACGCCCGCGCCCGGTCCACCAGCGCCTCGTGGTGGGCCTCGGTCAGCTCCTCCGGCGCGAGCGGCGGCAGCCAGGGCCGCCAGCCCAGCTGTTCCTGGGTGAAGCCGGTGCTCACGCCGCCACCTCCGCGTTGAGCAGCCGCAACCCGCCGACCACCCGGACCTGGAAGGCGAGGAAGGCGACGAGCTGCGACAACGTCACCACGCCCGTCGGGCTCCAGCCCGCCGCGGCCAGCGCCTCCAGGGCCTGCCCGCTCGCCTCGCGGGGCCGGAACACCAGCAGGTGCGCGTGCTCGAACGCGGCGGTGAGCCGGACGCCCAGCTGGTCCGGATTGCGTACCCGGTAGCGCAGGCCCTCGTCGCTCTCGGCGGCCAGCGGCGCGGGGTAGACCCCGTACGGGCCGGTGGTGGCGCCCGCCTCGACCTCGGTCTCGACGGCCTTCAGCAGGCCGGGGGCCAGCTCGGCGAGCCGGTCGGCGTAGAAGCCGGCGACGACGGCGTCGCGGTGCAGCCCGGCCACGAAGGCCGCGACGGTGTCGCGTTCGACGAGCGTGACCTCGCCCTCCTCGTCGGGGGTGAAGAGCGCGTCGAAGCCGCGCTGGGCGTGCTCGCGGGCGGCCGGCCGCAGGTCGCGCAGCTTGTCGAGGCGGGAGCCCGGTCTTATCCCGGCCAGGTGGTCGATGACGTCGTTGATCATGTGGAGCTCATTTCGGTGGAGGGGAGCCAGCCGAGCGCGGGTGCGACCTCGGTCGCCAGCAACTCGGTCGAACGCAGGATCAGCGGGTGCGGCGGGTCCACCGAGTGCACCTGGAAGACCAGGTCGGTGACCCGTTCGAGGGTCGGATCGGCGCGCAGGCTGTCGATGACGTCCTGCGGGGTGCCCACGTGCACGTCGAAGGCGGCGATGCGGCTGTCGAGGTCGCCGCCGGGCAGCTCCCACGGCAGCCGGCCGCGCCCGAGCCCCCGCTCGGCCCAGCGCAGCGCCTCGGCGCGGCTGTCGGCCACGAACGCGGTCCGCGAGGCCACGATGCGCGGGACGACGCCCGCGGGCAGGTTCTCGTAGTAGGCGTCCACGATCGGCCGTTGCAGGTCGGCCAGCGTCGCCTGCGGGTCGTCGGCGGGTCGGGGCTGCGTGCGCGAGAGCATGAGCCCGTTGCCCGCCCGTCCGGCGCGCGCTCCTCCGGAGGCCGAGAACGTCGCCTCCCAGATCGCGCCGGGCAGCCGGGGCGCGGGCGGGTAGAGCCGGTTGCCGCCGCCCAGGTCCTCCCCCGACCAGGCCCTGAGCAGGATCGACAGGTGCTCGGCGTACAGGGCGGCGCGGTCGCCGCTGTCGTGCCCGAACGGGCCGAACGACGACGGCGTCCCGCCGCTGCCGACCCCGATCTCCAGCCGCCCGCCGGTGAGCAGGTCGAGCACGGCGGCGTCCTCGGCCACCCGCACCGGGTGCTCCAGCGGCAGCGTGATGATGCCGGTGCCGAGCCGGATGCGGCTGGTACGGGCCGCCACATGGGCGAGGAACACCAGCGGCGCGGGCAGCCCGCCCTCCTCGCCGTCGAAGTGGTGCTGGGCCACCCAGGCGGTGTCGAACCCGAGCGACTCGGCGTGCGCGATCTGCTCGGCGGCCAGCCGGTAGCGCTCCGCCGGGGGCGCCTCGTCCAGGACCCGGGTGAAGAAGCCGAGCCTCATCGCACCGGCTCCGGGATGGCGGCGAGCAGCTCGCGGGTGTAGTCGTCGGCCGGGTCGGTGAAGACCCGCCGGGTGGATCCTGATTCCACGATGCGTCCTTTGTTCATGACCGAGACGGTGTGCGAGATCTGCCGCACCACCGCCAGGTCGTGCGAGATGAAGAGGTAGGTCAGGCCGAGGTCGCGCTGGAGCTGTCCCAGCAGGTCGAGGATCTGCGCCTGGACCGTGACGTCGAGCGCCGAGACGGCCTCGTCGAGCACCAGCACCTCCGGTCCGGCGGCCAGCGCGCGGGCGATGGCCACCCGCTGCCGCTGCCCGCCCGACAGCTCGCGCGGCCTGCGCGACGACACGTCCGCGGGCAGCGCCACCTGGTCGAGGAGCTCCGCGACGCGGGCCCGGCGGGCGGCCCGGTCACCGAGCCGGAAGTTGCGCAACGGCTCCTCCACGATGTCGGCGACCGCCTGCCGGGGGTCGAGCGACCCGTACGGGTTCTGGTGGACGAGCTGGACGTGACGGCGGAAGCCGCGGCCGTCGGGGGCCCCGGCGACGGTGACCGTGCCCGACGTGGGCTCGGCGAAGCGCACCACCATGCGCGCGGTGGTGGTCTTGCCGGACCCCGACTCCCCGACGAGCGCGTGCGTGGTGCCGCGCGGCACCTCGAACGAGACGCCGTCCACGGCCCGGAACGCCCGCCGCCCCGACCGGAACTCCTTGACCAGGTCGCGCACCACGATCGCGGGCTCGGCCGCCACCGGCTCGCGGAAGGGGCGGGCCGACAGCGCGGGGGCGTCGTGCAGCAGCCTGCGGGTGTAGTCCGCGCCGGGCGCCGCCAGGACGCCCCTGGTCGGGCCCTGTTCCTCGACGCGGCCGTCCTTCATGACGACCAGCCGGTCCGAGCGGCTCGCGGCCACGCCGAGGTCGTGGGTGACCAGCAGCACGGCGGTGCCGAACTCGGCGCGCAGGTCGTCGATGAGGTCCAGGATGCGCCGCTGCACGGTGACGTCCAGGGCGCTGGTGGGCTCGTCGGCGATGATCAGCCGGGGTTCGAGCGCGACGGCGATGGCGATCAGCACACGCTGGCGCATGCCGCCGGACAGCTCGTGCGGGTACTGGCGGGCCCGCGTCTCGGGGTCGGGCAGGCCGACGCGGGTGAGCAGTTCGACGACCCGGCGCCGGACGGCGGCCCGGTCGCCGCGCTTGTGGATGCGCAGCACCTCGGCGATCTGCGCCCCGACCGTCTTGACCGGGTCGAGCGAGTTGGACGGGTCCTGCGGGACCAGCCCGATCTGGGCCCCGCGCACGGACTCCATCCGCCGCGGCGACCACGTCGCCAGGTCGTTCTCCCCCAGCAGGACGCTGCCGCGGTCGAGCGAGGCGTTGCGCGGCAGCAGGCCGATGATCGAGTGCGCGGTCGTGGTCTTGCCGGACCCCGACTCGCCGACGACCGCGACCACCTCGCCCGGCTCGACGGTGAAGGAGACGCCGTGGACCGCCGGACGGCCGTCGTAGGAGACCGCGAGGTCGCGGACGTCGAGCAGGCTCACGAGGACTCCTTGGCGATGGACCGGCTGATCCGGCCGGCGGCGAGCACGACCGCGACCACCACGGCCCCGGGCAGCGTAGTCAGCCACCAGGACGTGGCCAGGTAGTTGCGGCCCTCGGCGATGAGCAGGCCCCACTCGGGGGTCGGCGGCTCGGCGCCGTAGCCGAGGAAGCCGAGCGTCGAGATCGCCAGGATGGCCACGCCGAACTGCAGGGCGGCCAGCGCGACGACGGGGCCGAGGGAGTTGGGCAGCACGTGCCGCCACAACACGGCGGTGAGCCGGCCGCCGCTGCCGAACGCGGCCTCGACGTAGTCGGTGCGGCGCACCCGGACGACCTCGGAGCGCGACAGCCGGGCGAACGCGGCGACCGAGCCGACGCCGACCGCGACGGCCACGTTCACCGTCCCAGGGCCGAGCAGGATGATCACGACCAGGGCCAGGAGCAGGCCGGGGACCGACAGCAGCACGTCGACGACCCGCATGACGGCGGCGTCGGGCACCCCGCCGAGCGAGCCGGCCAGCAGCCCGAGCAGCGTGCCGAGCAGCAGGCCGACCGCGACGGCGACGAACGCCCCCGACAACGAGTGCACGGACCCGTGCACCACCCGCGCGAACACGTCACGGCCGACGGCGTCGGTGCCGAACAGGTGCTGCCCGCTCGGCGACTGGAGCTTCTCGACCGGCACGCCGGCGATCGGGTCGTACCCGGTGAACAGCCCCGGGACGACCGCCCACAGCAGCGCCACGGCGATCACCGTCCAGGACAGGATCAGGCCCGCCCTCACGACGCCGCCTTCAGCCGCGGGTCGAGCACCGGGAACAACACGTCCACCACCAAGTTGACCAGGACGAACACCGCCGCGGCGAGCACCACGACGGCCAGCATCACCGGCGTGTCCTGGGCGGTCACGGCCTGCTCGGTGAGCCGGCCGATGCCGTTGCGGCCGAAGACGGTCTCCGTCACGACCGAGCCCGCGATCAGCTCGCCGAACGTCAGGCCCGCCACGGTCAGCGTCGGCAGGACGGCGTTGCGCGCCACGTGCCGCCACAGGATCCACCAGCGGGTGGCGCCCTTGGCCGCGATCACCGGCACGAACGGCTGCGCGTACACCTGGTCGATGCCGCGCGCCAGCACCTGCGCGATGGGCGCCGAGATCGGCACGGCCAGCGTCAGCACCGGCAGGACGAGTTGCTGCAGCTCGCCGCCCCCGATGACCGGCACCAGCCGCAGCCGGAAGGAGAAGACCTGGATCAGCAGGATCCCCAGCCAGAACGCCGGGACCGAGATGAACAGCGACGGCACCGACAGCAGCGCCCCGCGCAGCCACGACGTCCTGCTGTAGCTCGCCACGAACGCGATCACCACGGCGAGCAGCACCGCCAGCGCGAACGCCGCCGAGGCCAGCCGGGCCGTCTCGGGCAACGCCTCGCCCAGGCGCTCGACCACCGGGGTGCCGGTGTCGATCGAGTAGCCGAAGCCGCCGGTCAGGAATCCGGTCAGGGTGCGCAGGTACTCGCCGATCGGCGAGCCGCCGCTGTAGTACGCCCGGATGTCGGCGATCTGCTGCGGCGACAGGCCGAGCTCGGGGTTCTGGAACTTGATCAGGATCGAGTCGCCGGGCAGCAGTTGCAGCAGCACGTAGCTCGCGGTGAAGGCGGCCCAGAGCACGAGCACCGCCTGCCCGGCCCGCGTCAGGAGATACCTGGTCATTGCTGGGACTTCCAGGCCGAGTAGAACCACGGCCGGGCGACCGCCTCGAAGGCCACGCCCTTGACGTACGGCGCGCCGCCGTACACCTGGGGCTCCTCGAAGAGGGGGATGGCGTAGCCCTGCTCGATCACGTACCGCTGGATCTCGGCGACCTTGGCGTTGCGCTTGGCGTTGTCGGGCTCGGCGGACTCCTCCTCCAGCAGGGTGTCGAGCTTCTTGTCCTTGGACAGGATGACGTCGCGGTTCTGGCTGTGGAAGTGGCTCTTGATGACGTCCTGGTCGGCGCGGCCGACCATGCTGTGCGCGACGGCGGTCTTCTCGGCGTCCTTGATGTCCACGGCCTGGGTGCCGGCGTCGGCGGGGCGGATCTCCAACTGCACGCCGAGCTTGGCCCACTGCTGGCCGACGAGTTCGAGCGTCTGCTTGGACAGCGGCTGCGGGCCGGCGACGAAGACGCCCAGCCGCAGCTTGACGCCGTCCTTCTCGCGCACGCCGTCGGCGCCCTTGGTCCAGCCGGCCTTGTCGAGCAGCTGGTTCGCCCTGGCGGGGTCGTAGGCCAGGTCCTTGGACAGGTCGAGGTAGCCCTGGGCGAGGTGGCTGAGCACGGAGGTCGCCCGCGGGTAGCTCGCGGTGAACAGGGTGTCGACGACCTCCTTGACGTCGGTGCCCGCCTGCAGCGCCTTGCGCACGTCGAGGTCCTTCAGGATGCTGTTGGACGGCCGCAGGTACAGGCCGTTGTTCACGCCCCTGGTCGGCTCGGCGTAGATCTGGAAGCCGGCGTCCTTGACGGTCTTCTCGTCGTACGCCTGGACGTAGCGCACGAAGTCGGCCTGGCCGGAGGTCAGCGCGCCGACCCGGACGTTGTCCTCGGGCGTCACGATGATCTTGATCTCGTCCAGGTACGCCCGCCCCTGGTGCTTCGACGACGGCGGCGCCCAGTCGTAGTCCTTGCGCGCGGCCAGGTCCACCTCCTTGTCGACGATCTGCTTCTTCAGCGTGAAGGGGCCCGAGCCGACGATGTTCTTCAGCTGGCACTGCTGCTCGTACGGCAGCGCGATGGTCTTCTTCGACACCAGCCCGGCCCCGATGACCGAGGTGCCCTGGAGGAAGCCGGGAGAGGGCTTCTTGAAGTGGAACTTCACGGTCAGCGGGTCGACGACCTCGCTGCGCTCGTAGTTGTTGACGAACTCGGCGACCGGCAGCTTGAGCTCGGTGTTCCCGAGGCCGTACACGTCGAAGTTGGCGGCGACGGCGGCGGCGTCGAGCGGGCTGCCGTCGCTGAAGGTCACGCCCTGGCGCAGGTGGAAGGTGTATTCGGTGGCGTCGTCGTTCACCTCCCACTTGGTGGCGATCCAGGGCTCGATCTCCAGGGTCTGCGGGTTCTGCCAGGTCAGCTTGTCGGTGATCTGGTGGAGGATGCCGCCGTTGGGATAGAAGCCGGCGGCCGGCAGGTAGAGGCAGGTGGGCGGCTGGTGCTCCAGATAGGTCAGCGTGCCGCCGTAGACCGGCTGACCGCTGGACGGCGCCGCGCCGGCAGCACCCCCTTGACCACCACAGGCGCCGAGGAGCCCAACGACGGCGAGCATGACGGCTGCGGTGCGCAGGCTGGATGAGGACATGGGGGTACTGCCTTTCAGACAAAACATACCTAAAAAGTAGGAAAAGGCTACAGCATGCGCGCGACCGAAACCACCAGGGGTTTCGGTCCGAGCGTCAGAGGCGTTTCCGGGTCACGGGCGCGCCCAGGCTTCGGCGAGCAGTTCGTAGGAGCGCACGCGGTCGGCGGGGTCGTGGGTGATGGTGGTGACCAGCAGCTCGTCGGCCCCGGTGACCCGGCGCAGCACGCGCAGCCGCTCGGCCACGGCCTGCGGCGTGCCGACGAACCGGGTGTCGATCCTGTCCTTGACCAGCTCGCGGTCGGCCTCGGACCAGACGTGCCGGGCCGCCTCCCGCGGCGTCGGGTACGGCATCGCGCCCGCCCCCGTCCTGATGCTGCGCACCCACAACCCGTACGGCGAGGCCAGCTCGCGCGCCCTGGCCTCGTCCTCGGCCACCACCGCGTCGGCCGACACGATCACGTACGGCTCGGCCAGCTCGTCCGACGGCTTGAACGCCTCGCGGTACGCCTCCACGGCCTCCAGCACACTGGAGGGGCTGACGTGGTAGTTCGCCGCGAACGGCAACCCGCGCTCCCCCGCGACCCGGGCGCTCTGCCCGCCGCTGCTGCCCAGGATCCACACCTGCACGTCGGCCCCCTCGCCGGGCGTCACGTGCGCCTCGTGGGTCCCGTCGAGCAGGGCCAGCACCTCGTCGATCTGGTCGGCGAAGTCGGGCGTCACCGCTCCGGGCTGCTGGAGCAGGCCGGCCTGGAAGGCCAGGCGGGGGATCCTGGCCAGCCGCGACCAGTCGAAGGGCGGCGGAATGAGCAGCCCGTCCACCACCCTGGCCTCCTTGCTCGCGGGACGTGCGGGAGCCGGCTCGGCCCCGCGCCGCCCCGAGCGCCCGATCCCCAGATCGAGCCGGCCCGGATGCAGCGCATCGATGATCCCGAACTCCTCGACCACGGACACCGGCGTCCGGTGGCCGAGCTGCACGGCTCCCGAGCCGACCCTGATCGTCGAGGTGGCCGCCGCCACCAGGCCGATCAGCACGGCGGGGGCCGAGCCGGCCACGCCCGGGGCGAAGTGGTGCTCGGCCAGCCAGTAGCGGGCGTAGCCGAGCTGCTCCGCGCGGCGGGCGAGCTCGATCGTGTCGCGTAACGCCTGGCCCGCGGTGCCGCCCGAGCTGATGGGGGCCAGGTCGAGGATGGACAGGCTCATGACGCGCTCCTCGGGAACGGGCGGCTGGGGATCTCCGCGCGCAGCGCCGGCGCGATCTCGGCCTGGAACAGCTCCAGCGTCTCCCGGTGCTGCCCCGGCGTCAGGCCGTCGGCGTCGGCGGGCAGGTGCATGACCTCGTGCCCGAACCGCTTGTGGTAGCGCAGCACCTTGTCGATGATCTGCTGCGGGCTGCCGACCAGGATCGAGCCGCGCTCGATGGCGTCCTCCAGGGTGGGGAAGACCGGCTGCACGCCGGCCCGCCGGAACGTCTCCAGGCGGGCCTGGAAGATCGGCCGGTATTCGGCGATGGCCCGCTGCGAGGTGCGGGCCGCGTAGTAGCCCGCGCTGCCCGCCCCGACCAGGGCGTCGGCGGGGTCGTGGCCGTGGTGCGCCCAGCGTTCGCGGTAGTGGTCGATCAGCTCGGCGTAGGGCTCGATGGGGTTGGTGACGTTGGCCGAGAACAGCGGGTCGCCGTGCCGGGCGGCCAGCTCGACCGACTCCTTGCTGGTCGCGCTGCCGTGCCAGACCCTGATCGGCCGTTGCAGCGGGCGCGGCCAGGTCTCGGCGCCGGTCAGCGCGGGGCGGAAGCGGCCCTGCCAGGTGACCCGGTCCTCCCGCCACAGGCGGCGGAACAGCTCGTACGACTCGCGGTTGCGCTCCCACTGGTCCGCGGCGGTGACGTGGAAGAGCCTGGCCTGCGCCGCGCCGTTGCCCTTGCCGACGATCAGTTCGAGCCGGCCGCCGGACAGGTGGTCGAGCGTGGCGTAGTCCTCGTAGGCGCGGACCGGGTCGAGCAGGCTCAGCGTGGTGACCGCGGTGAACAGCCTGATCCTGGACGTCCTGGCGGCGATGTGGCTGAGCACGACCGGGGGCGAGGAGGAGATGAAGGGCCGCTCGTGCCGCTCACCCACGCCGTAGCCGTCGAAGCCCAGTTCCTCGAAGAGCACGGCGTTCTCGACGACCTCGCGGAATCGTTCCGTGGGTGACCGGCCGTCGCTGTGGACGATCAATGTGATGCCCAGAAATTTCATGACACCTCCGCGTACCTGCTCGCCGGGCGCGGCAGGCCGAGCAGCCCGCGTAACGTCCGGGCCTCGTACCCGCTCCTGAAGGCCCCGCGCCCGCGCAGCTCGGCCGTCAGCTCCCGGCTGATCCGCTCCAGGTCGTACGGCACCGCCCCCGGCCGCAGCCGGAAGCCCTCGATCCCGGCCCGCCGCCACTCCAGCAGCAGGCCGGCCAGCTCCCCCACGCCGCCGGCGAAGATCGCCGCGTCGGAGGTCAGTTCGGCACCGTCCAGCTCGTCGAGCCGCGCCTTGCGCCGGGCCGCGTCCGGGCCCAGGAAGACGAGCAGGTCGGCGAAGATCCGCAGGTGGCCGGAGAGCCCCCGGAGCTCCTCGACGATCTCCCGCGCGTGCTCGGCCGAGTGCGGCGTGACGAAGACGACGTCGGCGCCGCCCGCCGCGAACTCGTACGGCAGCCGCGCGTGGGCCAGCGCGGCCACCACCGGCTGCCCCTGCGGCGACCTGGGCGTGATGGACGGCCCCCGCACCGAGAAGAAGCCGCCCTCGAAGTCGATGTGGTGGAGTTTGCCGCGGTCGACGAACCGGCCGGTGGCCACGTCCCTGATCTCGGCGTCGTCCTCCCAGCTGTCCCAGAGCCGCCGGGCCACCTCCACGGCGTCGGCGGCCTCGGCGAACAGGGCGCGGACGTGCGGGTCTGCCGACAGGTCCACCCCGCCGGGCCGGTTCAGCACCAGGTCGAGCGGGGCGAACCGGCGGCGGCCGAAGTGGGCCGCCTCGCTCGCCCGCGCCGAGACCTGCGGCCGCCAGCCGGCCCGGCCGCCGCTGACGTGGTCGAGGGTGGCGATGCCGATGGCCACGTGGAACGGCTCGGTGTGCGTGATGGTGGCCGTCGGCACCAGGCCGATCCGGGTGGTCAGCGGCGCCAGCCGGGCCGCCAGCAGCACCGCGTCGAACCGGCCGCGTACCTGGTCGGTGCGGTCGTCGGGGCCGTCGGGCCGGGTGGACTGCAGGCCCAGGGCGTCCTCGATGGTGACGAAGTCGAGCAGCCCGCGCTCGGCCTCGGCGACCAGCCCCGCCCAGTGGCCGGCCGAGAAGAGCCGCGGGGCGGGGGCCGCGCGCCAGGCGGCGGGGTGCCAGCCGGCGCCGTCCAGCGCCACGGCCAGGTGCAGCGTCATGACAGCTCCAGGTGCTCGCGCAGGGTGGTCCCGGTGTACTCGGCGCGGAAGACGCCGCGTTCGCGCAGCGCCGGCACCACCCGGTCGACGAACTCGTCCAGCCCGCCGGGGGTCAGGTGCGGGACGAGGATGAAGCCGTCGGCCGCGCCGGCCTGCACGTGCTCGTCCATCTGCCGGGCCACGCCCTCGGGGGTGCCGACGAACGTCTGCCGCCCGGTGACCTCGATCACCAGCTCGCGGATGCTCAGTCCCTTCTCCGCGGCCAGCGCCCGCCATTTGGCCGCCACCTCGGCGCGGTCCTTGATCGGCACCCGTCCCTGGGAGACGCCTCGCGACAGGTCCGGCTCGACGTCGGGGAACGGTCCATCGGGGTCGTGGGCCGACATGTCCCGCCCCCACACCTGCTCCAGGAACGCGATCGCGGTCTGCGGCCCGACCTGCTGCCGCCGGATCCTGGCCGCGTTCTCGGCGGCCTCCTCGTCGGTGTCGCCCAGCGCGAACGTCACGCCGGGCATGATCTTGAGCTGGTGGGGCTCGCGGCCGTACCGGGCCAGGCGCGACTTGACGTCGGCGTAGAAGCGTCTGCCGTCCTCCAGCCCGCCGTGCGGGGTGAACACCACGTCGGCGTGGGCGGCGGCGAACTCGCGGCCGTCGTCGGAGTCGCCGGCCTGGATGATCACCGGGTGTCCCTGCGGGGAGCGCGGCAGCGTGAACCGGCCCTCGACGGTGAAGTGCCTGCCCCGGTGGCTGACCGTGCCGATCGCGCCCTCCCGCAGGAAGCGGCCCGTGCCCTGGTCGGCGAGCACGGCGTCCGGCTGCCAGGAGTTCCACAACTCGCGCGACAACCGGACGAACTCCTCGGCCCGCCGGTACCGGTCGGCGGGGTCGAGGAAGCCGCCGCGGCGGAAGTTCTCGCCGGTGAAGGCGTCGGAGGTGGTCACCACGTTCCAGGCGGCCCGGCCCTCGCTCAGGTGGTCGAGCGTGGACAGCCGCCTGGCCAGCTCGTACGGCTCGTTGAAGGTGGCGTTGACCGTGCCCGCGAGCCCGAGCCGCGAGGTCACGGCGGCCGGGGCGCTGAGCACGGTCAGCGCCTCGGGTCTGCCGGCCACGTCCAGGTCGTGGATGCGGCCCTTGAGCTCGCGCAGCCGCAACCCCTCGGCCAGGAAGAAGAAGTCGAACGTGCCGCGCTCGGCCGTCCTGGCGAGGTGGACGAACGAGGCGAAGTCGATCTGGCTCCCCGATCGCGGGTCGGACCACACGGTGGTGTTGTTCACGCCGGGGAAGTGCGCGGCGAGGTGCACCTGCCTCCTGCGCGTCACCGGCCCCGCCCGTGCGGCGTGTCCCAGGCGGCGGGCAGGCCCTCGATGGTCTCGCCGAACGCCGGGCGCTGGTAGAGGTCGCGGGCGTAGCCCCAGAGGTGCTCGAAGTCGGGCAGCTCGCGCTCGCTGATGAGGTGCTCGCGGTTGTGCAGCGCGTCGAACCTGGCCAGCGTCACCCACAGCCGCACGTCGGCCTCGGTGATCGTGTCGCCGGTCAGGAAACGGCGCTCGGCCAGGCGTTCGTCCAGGCGTTCCAGGGCCGAGACGACGCGGTGGCGCTCGTCCTCGCGGGCGGCCTCGGTGCCGGCGGGGGCCACCCGGGTGACGCCGGTGTTGACGTCGTGGTAGATCCACGCGTTCAGCTTGTCGATCTCGGCGCGCAGGTGCTCGGGGTAGAGGTCGACCGAGGTGTCGGCCCACTTCTCGAACTGGGTGGCCAGGTCGATCGTGATGTCGGGGAAGTTGTTGCTGACGATCCTGCGCCGCGCCCTGTCCCAGAGCACGGGCACCGAGATGTGGCCCGGGTAGCCCTTCTCGGTGGCGTCGTAGGCCTGCTCCAGGAAGGCGAACCCGTTGACCGGGTCGGGCCCCCTGCGCTCCCTGAAGGCCCAGCCCCGGCCGTCGCGCTCGTCGTCCACGTACGACAGCGAGACGACGTCCTCCAGGCGCTTGAGCTTGCGGACGATCGCGACGCGCTGGGCGTAGGGGCAGGTCCAGGCGGCGTAGAGGTGGTAGCGGCCGGGCTCGGCGCGGTAGCCGCTGGTCCCGTCGGCGGTGACGCGGTCCTGGAAGGGGTAGACCGGGCGGTCCCAGCCGGCCGACAGGTGCAGGCGGCCGGGGCCGTAGCGGCCGTAGGCGATCCGGTCGAGCGGGCCGGCGTAGACCGGTGTGCCGGTGGTGGCGGTCACAGGTTCTCCTGGTGGGGTAGGAAGCGGCCGAACCGGCCCTGGTGGTAGAGCAGCGGACGGCCGGCGCTGTGCGTGGCCGCCTCGGCCACCAGGCCGACGACCAGCACGTGGTCGCCGACCTCGACGGTCTCGTACGGCAGGCAGATCAGGTGGGCGGAGACGTCCTGGAGCAGCGGCGCGCCCAGCGGCCCCGCCCGCCACCGCGTGGGCGCGGCGAACCTGTCCACCCCCTTGCGCGCGAACCGCGCCGCCAGCTCGGCCTGGTCGCTGGCCAGGATGTTGACCGCGAAGTGGTCGGCCCCCTGCAACCACGGCCAGGTGGTGGAGGACTGGTCCACGTAGAAGGAGACGAGCGGCGGGTCGAGGCTGACCGAGGAGAACGAGGTGGCGGTGAGCCCCACGGGGATGCCCTCGCTCTGCGCGGTGATCACCACCACTCCGCTGGCGTGCACGGCGAGCGCCTGGCGGAACACGTCGGCGCCGACGGCCTGCTGGTCGGGCAGGGTGTCGGTCATGCGCCGGCCTCCGCTCGGTACGGGCGGACGGGTCTGATTGCGATCACGGAAAGGCTCCTCACGGGAGAGAGGGCGTGCTCACGCCGCTCCCGGCGGCCGGGCCGGGAGCGCCGGGAAGGGGGCACGGAGGGGTTCGTCAGCGGAGGCGTGGACGGCGTCGGCCACGCTGGAGCGCTCAGGGGAAGGCGGGCGGCTGCTGGTCCGTGATCAACGACACTGGGCGCTGGCGACGTGGCCGAAGTCCACGTGCGGGCGCCTGGTCAGGAGAGTGCCCTGGCTCATGCCAACGACGCTAGGCCGCCGCGAGCCTCAAGTCAATATTCCCTACTGGTTTTAAAGGGAATACCTTATTGGGATGAATCGCGAAGTTTGGCGGGCGGCACCGGGATCGCCGGGAAGGGGTTGTCCGGCAGCAGGATGACCCGGCGCGCCTGCCGGGGCTGCATGGCGGCGTCGAGGTGGAGCAGGGCGGCCCCGATGCCGGCCGCGCCGACCATGTACCCGGTGTCCGCGCTCACCTCGCCCGGCCGCAGCCGCCGGTACGCCTGGTACCAGCGGAACCCCTGGCCGTCGTGGTTGTCGCCACGCCCGATGAGGTGCCCGGCGAGCACCTGGGCCTGCGCGAGGCGGGCTTCGTCGCCGGTCGCCGCCCACAGGCCGACGAACAGTTCGAGCAGCCCGGCCGCGCCGCAACACTGGCAGGCCACGTTCCAGAAGCCGTCGGTCTGCCGGAGGGGGGCGCCACTCTCGACGACGCCGTGCGCGAGCCGTTCGACCCAGTCGAGGTGGCCGGGGTCGCCGGTGACCCGGTACAGCTCGTAGAACATCCGCGCGACGCCCGCCGAGCCCGAGCAGAAGCCCAGGTAGTGCAGCTCGCGCCCCTGCGGCACGTGGTGCGGGACGACGGCGCACCTGCCCGCCACCGCGCTCACCTCGCGCACGAAGCCCGCACCGCGGGCGGCCGCCTCCAGGAAACGCCGCTCGCCCGTGACGCCGTAGAGCCTGGCCAGCAGGAAGGCGGTGCCCGCCGTGCCGGACAGGAAGCCCGGGGTGACGGCGTCGAGCGGCAGGTCGGCGCAGTCGCCGAAACGATGACCGGGCACGGCGAGCCCGGCGATGCGCTCGCCCGCCGCCACCGCCGTCTCCTCGTAGCCGCGCACGCCGAGCGCGGCGGCGGCCTGGAGCAGCCCGAGCACGATCCCGCCGTCGCCGCGCTGGGCGGGCTCGCGCGTCCAGCCGGGGCCGCCGTCCAGCGGGCGGGCGGCGCGGACGATCGTGTCGGCCACCGCGACGGCCTCCTCCTCGAAGACGCCGTCGCCGAAGGCCCAGCCGGCCTCGACGAGCGCGACGAGCGTGCCGGTCAGGCCGTGGTAGAGGGTCAGGTCCGCGCGTTCGCGCCAGGTGGCGGCCAGGTAGCGGGCGCCTCTGCGGGCGTCGTCCAGGTACGCCTCGTGGCCGGTGGCGGCGGCCAGTTCCAGGAAGAACAGCACGATGCCGGCCGCGCCCGCGTACAGGGAGGCGGAGTCGCCGGCGGCGGCCGACCTGCCGCGGGGGTCGGGGTTGGCACGCCAGTGGCGGCCTCTGCCGTCGTCGACGGCGGCGGTGCGGATCCAGCGGCCCGCCATGATCGCGGCGGTCAGCGGAGTCTCGGCGCGCTCACTCGGCGAGCGGGTCCGGTCCAAGCCCATACTCCATTCTCCCACACTTCCGGTAGGAAAATCGGCATTTTCCCAAGGGGTTCGCCTCCATCATCGCGGGTAACGGAACGGTGACGTCGAGTATCGAACGGGGAGGGCGTCGTGAAGCGTCCCATCATCTGTGCCGCGATCCTGGCCCTGGGCGTCACGGGCTGCACGAACGCCGGATACGACACGGGCCAGCACCTGCCGCAGAACGACGGCGGGAACGCCGACGCCAAGGGCGTCCTGCACGTGCGCAACGCCCACCTCCGGGCCGCTGCCGGCCAAGCGGCCACCCCGTCCTCGCCCGCCGCCGAGCAGGCACTCTACGCCGTGCTGATCAACGACGGCCACAAGCCCGACCAGCTCCAGCAGGTCACCGTCGACGGCGGCGGCTCGGTGCAGCTCTCCGGCGCCGCCGCCGCCGAAATCCGGCCCGGCGAGCCCGTGGGCGTCAACGACCAGCCGCTCGGCACGGTCACCGGCGTACGCGGCACCTCGGTGCCCATGACCTTCACCTTCCGCGACGCCGGGCCCGTGCGCGTGTTCGTGCCCGTGAAGCAGAACGCGAGCCAGGCCCCCGCCGGTTCGGCCGGCCCCGCGACCACCCCGGCGGCGCCGGGCCACGCGCCGCCCCACGCCCCCCGCCACTCAACCCGCCACTGACGGCCGCAGCGCCGACAGCAGCCGGTCCAGCTCGGCGGCGATCAGCGGCAGGTCGGCGTCCGGGTCGGCGGAGCGGGCCAGCAGCATGCCGCCCTCGCAGACCGCGCCGAACACGAGCTGCGCGCGGGCGGGCACGTTCCCGCCCTCGATCCGCCCGCTCTCGGCGGCCCTGCGCAGGCCGCCGAGCAGGACGCGCAGCAGGTGGTCGTACTCGATCTCGCGGGCGGTCTCCCAGCCCAGCACCGAGGGCGCGTCGAGCAGCACGATCTGCCGGAAGCCCGGGTCGAGGCAGTGCTCCAGGAAGGTGCGCAGGCCCCGGCGCAGCGCCGCCAGCGGGTCGTCCTCCTGGGCGCCGGCGTGCTCCAGGGCCGCCGCGACCTCGGCCAGCTCGCCGGTGAACGCCGCCCGGAACAGCGCCGGCTTGCCCCCGAAGTGGTGGTACGCGGCCCCCTTGGTCACCCCCGCGCGGGCGGCGACGGCGTCGATCGAGGTGTCGGCGTAACCGTTCTCGCCGAAGAGCCGGCGCGCGGCGCCCACCAGCCGCGCCGTCGTCTCGTCCGTGCGTTCTGCCTGGGTACGGCGGCTCATTGACTTCCATACTCCTAGTACGTATGTTCGAATCACGTACCAGAAGTATGGAACATGGAGGCCGATCGTGTCCTCAGAACCCATCGCCGTCTACGGAGCGAGTGGTCATACCGGACGCCTGGTGGCGACGGAATTACGCGCCCGCGGCCTGGAGGTGATCCTGGCCGGCCGCGACGCCGCCAGACTCAAGGCCGTCTCCGACGAGCTCGGCGGAGCCCGCGTGCACGAGGCCCCGCTCGACGACACCGACGCCCTGCGGGCCCTCACCGCCGAGGCCGGCGTGCTGGTCCACTGCGCCGGGCCCTTCACCGACACCGGTCAGCCCGTGGCCCGCGCCGCGGCGGCGTCCGGCTGCCACTACGTCGACCACGCCCTTGAGCAGCACCACACCAAATGGATGTTCGACACCATGTCCGCGCCCGCCGCGGCCGCGGGCATCACGATGATCACGGCCATGAGCTTCTACGGCGGCATGGGCGACCTGCTGGCCGCGGCCGTGTCCGCCGGACTGACCGGCATCGACCGGGTGACCAGCGCGTACGCCGTGTCCGGCTGGCGGCTGACCACCGGCGCACGGCAGACCGCCGAGCTGCTGTTCGCCGACACCCGCCGCATCACCTTCAGCGACGGCGCCCAGCACGTCGGGTACGTCGAGCCGCGCAACGCCGTCTTCCCCTTCCCACCGCCGCTCGGCCCGCGCACGATGATCGCGCCGATCCCGTCGTCGGAGGTCGTCACCGTGCCCAGGCACGTGCCGGCCCGCTGGGTCGAGGCTCAGCTCACCGCGCACACCTTCGAGGAGGAGGGCGCGTTCACCGGCGAGGCCGTCGACCCGGAGACCAGGGCGGGCTCGGAGTTCACCGTGGCCGTCCAGGTCGTCACCGCGGACGGCGGCGCGGCCGGCCGGATCACCGGCCGCGACCTGTGGCGGCTCAGCGCGCTGGCCTCGGTCGAGGCCGCCGTGCGGCTGGCCGGCGGGCAGGGGCCGGGGGCCGGCGTCTTCGCCCCGGCCGAGGCGTTCCCCGCCGAGCCGTTCCTACGCGATCTCGAAGCGCTCGGGCTGCTCAGGCTCACCCTGCCGGGAAGGAGCGGACGATGATCCTGGTCACGGGCGCGGCCGGCGGCCCCCAGGGCGGCACCGGCAGGCAGGTCGCCGAGCAGCTTCTCCAGCGCGACCAGGCCGTGCGCGCCTTCGTGCACTCCGACGACGAGCGCGCCGGCGAGCTGCGCAAGCTCGGCGCGGACGTCGTCGTCGGCGACCTGCGCGAGATCAGGGACGTGCGGTCCGCGATGCGCGGGGTGCGGCGGGCGTACTTCACGTATCCGGTGACGGCCGGGCTGCTCGACGCGACGAGCGCGTTCGCGGCGGCGGCCAGGGAGGAGGGCGTCGAGCGGGTGGTCGAGGTCTCCCAGCTCGACGCCCAGCCCGAGGCCGGGACGCCGCGCATGCGCCGCCACTGGCTGGCGGAGCAGGTCTTCGACTGGGCGGGGGTGGGCGCGGTGCACCTGCGCGCGGCGGTCTTCTTCGAGAACCTGGCCGTCGTGGCGGACGCGTACGGCGAGCTGGCCCTCCCGCTGGGCCCGCCGGACACGCTGATCCCGCTCGTCGCCGCCTCCGACGTGGCGCGAGTGGGCGCGGGCCTCCTGCTGGACCCCGCGCCGGCCGACCCGGTGTGCCTGGTGACCGGCCAGATGGCGACGGCCGCCGAGGCCGCCGACGCCCTCGGCGTGCGCTACGCGGACCTGCCGCCCGAGGAGTGGGAGCGGCGGGCGCACGACGTGTACCGCGACCCGTACGCCGTCGAGCACCTGACCCACCTGTGGGCGATCTTCCGCTTCATCGGCTCGGGCGACCACCCGCTCTACCGGGTCACCGAGAGCATCGAGCGCGTCGGCGGGCGTCGTCCGGTGACCATCGGGGAGTTCGCGGCCGGCCGGCGCTGATCCCGTCCTCGCGGGCCCGCCTCCACCAGGTCGGTCAGCGCAGGCCCGCGAGCACGCCGCGCGCGACAGCCTCCCGCCCGGCCTCCTCCTCGGCCGCCGCCGCCTGCTCGGCCGCCACCCGTACGTCGTAGGCGGCGCGGGCCGTGGCGATCTCGCCCTGGTGCTCCTCGGTCCAGGTGACCAGGGCGCGGATGGTGGCGTGCAGCGTGCCGCCGAGTGGCGTCAGCGCGTAGTCCACGCGGGGCGGCACGGTCGGGTGGACGGTACGGCTCACCAGGCCGTCGCGCTCCAGGTGACGCAGGGTCCTGGTCAGCATGCGCTGGCTCACGCCCTCGATCATGCGGCGCAGCTCGGTGAAGCGCAGGCTGCGCCGGTCGAGCAGCGCGATCACCTGGAGCGACCACTTGTCGGCGATCCGGTCGAGGATCTGCCTGACCTCGCAGTCCTCCCGCTGGTCCCATTGCAGCACGTCGTAGTCGGTATCCCCGCAGTGACCGAGGGACATCGAAGTTCCGTCTTCCATGGCTCCTCATGGTGACCAAAAATGCTGCTGGTTACAAGAAGGAACCGACCATTATGGAAGGAATGCACCATGTCTCCCTCGTCTCCCTCGAACGACCGCATGGGGGCACGCGCGTGGAGCGCGCTGTTCGTCCTGGCGGGGGCCGTCTTCCTGGAAGGCATCGACGTGGCCATGCTCAACGTGGCGCTGCCGTCGATCCGCGCCGACCTCGGCCTGTCCACCGGCACGCTCAGCGGCGTGGTCAGCGCGTACGTGCTGGGCTACGGCGGGTTCATGCTGCTGGGCGGCCGGGCCGCCGACCTGCTCGGCCACCGCCGCATGTTCCTGACCTGGCTGACGGTGTTCCTGCTCTTCTCCGGCCTGGGCGGGTTCGCGACCGAAGGGTGGATGTTGCTGGTCGCCCGCTTCGTCACCGGGGTCGCCGCCGCGTTCATGGCGCCCGCCGGGCTGGCGCTGGTCACCGGCAACTTCCCCGAGGGCCCGCAGCGCACCAAGGCACTCGGCGTGTACGCCGGGACCGCGGCGGGCGGCTTCTCGCTCGGCCTGGTCGCCGGCGGCCTGCTGGCCTCGATCGGCTGGCGCTGGGTGTTCTTCGCCCCCGTGGTGCTGTCGGCGGTGATCCTGCTGGCCGCCGTCCCGCTGGTCAAGGACTCCGGCGAACGGGCGCGGGGCTCGTTCGACCTGGCCGGGGCGCTGACCATCACCGGCTCGATGTTGCTGCTCGTGTACGGCGTGGTCCGCCTGGAGGCGCCCGCGGACGGCTCCGGCACCACCATCGCTGTGTTCGCCGCCGGGCTGCTGCTGCTGGCCCTGTTCGTGCTGATCGAACGCCGCTCGTCCAACCCGCTGGTCCGGCTGGACATCCTGCGCTCGGGGCCGCTCGTCCGGGCCAACCTGGGCGCGCTGCTGTTCCTGGCCTCGTTCGCCGGGTTCCAGTTCCTGGCCACGCTCTACCTTCAGGAGGTGCGCGGCTGGAGCACCCTGCAGACCGGCCTGGCCATGCTGGTGATCGGCATCGACACCGTCCTGGCCCCCACGCTCACGCCGCGCCTGGTGAACAGGTTCGGCAACGCCCGCGTGCTGTTCGGCGGGATCGTGCTGTCGGCGCTGGCGTACGCGCTGTTCCTGCCGGTCGGCCCCGACTGGACGTACGCCGCCATGCTGCCCACCATGCTCCTGCTCGGCCTGGCCTTCTCGCTGACCTACGGCCCGCTGACCATGGCCGCGACCGAGGGCGTGGAGGAGGACCGGCAGGGCCTGGCCGGCGGCCTGCTCTACACGGCGATGCAGTTCGGCACCGCGCTCGGCCTGTCGGCGGTGACCGCCGTGAACGTGGCCGCGCTCGGCGGGGGCGCCGCGCCGACCCTGGACTCGCTGCGGACCGCCCTGGCCGTCCCGGTGGCCGCCGCGGTGGCGGCCGTGCTGGTGACCGCGTTCGGCCTGCGTGCCCGCGCCGCCGCCGCGCCCGTCGAGAGCCCGGTGCCCGAGGCCGTCGGCTAGGACGGGTCCGTTCCCGGTTCCTTCCGCACCCGGGAGAGCTTGTCGGGGTTCGCGACCGTGTAGATGTCGCGAACCTGCGACCCGTCGGAGGTCAGATCGACGACCATGACGGCGAACGGCGCGTTCTCCACGAACACCACCGCCGAGGGATCCCCGTTGGTCTCCCGGTACTGGATGTCCAGCCCTTCCATCGGCTGCGCGGTGCGCGCGACGAGCAGCCGGGCCACCTTGTCGCGGCCCCGGACCGGACGCGGCCCGCCCACCACGGACTTGCCGCCGCCGTCGGCCCACAGGGTCACCTCCGGCGCCAGCAGCTCCATCAGCGCGTCGAGGTCGCCGCCGAACGCCGCGGCCACGAACCGCTCGGTCACCTCCTGCTGGACGTGCGCGTCCACCCGGTTGCGCGGGCGCCGGGCCTGGACGTGCTCGCGGGCCCGGTGCGCGAGCTGGCGTACGGCGGCGGGGCTGCGGCCGAGCATGCCGGCGATCTCGGTGTGCTGGAAGGCGAACACCTCGTGCAGGATGAACACGGCCCGCTCCAGCGGGGTCAGCGTCTCCAGCACCACCAGCAGGGCCAGCGACACCGATTCGCCCCGTACCACGTCCTCCGCCCCGTCGGCATCGGTGACCAGCGGTTCGGGCAGCCACGGCCCGACGTAGGTCTCGCGGCGGCGGCGCAGCGCCGACTGGTGCGCGAGCGCCTGGTTCACGGCGATGCGCACCAGGTAGGCGCGGGGGTTGCCGATCTCGTCCGGGTTCCTCGACGACCAGGCCAGCCAGGTGTCCTGGAGCACGTCCTCGGTGTCGGAGACGCTGCCGAGCATGTTGTAGACGATGGAGAACAGCAGCTCCCTGTGGCCGCCGAAAACGTCCGTCATTCCAGGCATCATGTCCTTTGAGAGCCTTCGCGGCCCCCGGGTGTGACATGACCTGCGTCACACCAGGTAACGCAGCCACAGGTACGGCGTCGCCAGCGCGACCGTCGTCACCGTGACGATCAGGCCGTACTTCGTGAACTGCCAGAAGCTGATCGGGGTGCCGTTGCGGGCGGCGATGCCGAGGATGACCACGTTCGCCGCCGCGCCCACGGCGGTGGCGTTGCCGCCGAGGTCGGCGCCGAGCGCCAGGGCCCACCACAACACCTGCGCCGGCCCCTCGCCGCCGTTGGCCTGGACGAGGTCGGCGACGATCGGGCTCATGGTGGCCACGTACGGGATGTTGTCCACGATGGCGGAAAGGCCCGCCGAGGCCCAGAGCAGGACCATCGTCGTCAGCCCGAGCTGACCGTGCGTGGCCTGCGCGGCGGCCTGGGAGACCTGGGCGATGACCCCGGTCTCCACCAGCGCCCCGACCATGACGAACAGCCCCGCGAAGAACACCAGCGTGGGCCACTCGACCTCGGCGATCGCCTCCTCGGTGGTCACCTTGGTGAGCGCCACCAGCACGCCCGCGCCGAGCAGCGCCACCACCGACGGCTCGTAGTGCAGCACGGGATGCAGCACGAAGGCCGCCATCACCACCGCGAGCACGGTCAGCGACTGCCACAGCAGCCTGCGGTCGGCGATGGCCTCGCGCTCGTCGAGCGTCATGATCTCGGCCGCCAGCTCGGGGTCGTAACTGAACGACCGGCGGAACATCACCCGGCACAGCCCGATGAAGACCACGATCAGCACCACGATCAGCGGGGCCAGGTGCGCGAGGAAGTCGTTGAAGGTCAGCCCGCCGCGGCTGGCGATGATGATGTTGGGCGGGTCGCCGACCAGGGTGGCGGTGCCGCCGATGTTGGACGCCATCGCCTCGGCGATGAGGAACGGCGCCACCGGCAGCGCCAGCCGCTCGCAGACCAGGAACGTCACCGGCGCGATCAGCAGCACGGTGGTCACGTTGTCCAGCAGCGCCGACGCGCCCGCGGTGATCAGGATCAGCAGCACCATGAGCCGGAACGGTCGCCCTCTGGCCCGTTTGGCGGCCCAGATGGCCAGGAACTCGAAGACGCCCGTCTGTTTCAGCACGCCGACGATGACCATCATGCCGAGCAGCAGGAAGATGACGTTCCAGTCGATGCCGGTGTGCTCGTCGAAGAAGGCCGCGCCGCCGTCGGTGGCGTGCAGCACCAGCATGATCCCCGCGCCGCCGAGCGCCGCGGCGACCCGGTGCACCTTCTCGGTGGCGATCAGCGTGTACGAGACGAGGAAGACGGCGACCGCCAGCCACGCGGTGACGGTCACGGCGGGCCACCCGGGAAAGCCTTCAAGGAGAACTCCACGATCGACGACGGAATCGCCGACCAGACTTCCCGGCACACCTCAGGACAACTTACCAAGAGGCGCGGCCGGACGGGACCGGCGCACTGGCCGCCCGTACGGGCCAGGCACCGGTCGCGCCCGGTGAGGCGGCTGGGTCAGCCGACGTTGAACTGCCCCTTGAAGCCCGCGTGCAGCACGCTGCCGGACGAGCCCGAGGCGCACGTGCCCGAACCGCCGACCAGGCTGGTGTCGAACCGGCCGGTGAACGTCTTGCCCCTGAACGGCCCGGACTGGATCGTCCCCGACACCTTGGCCGTGTCGTGCACGATCTCGACGATACGCGCGGCGGCCTTGCTGGTCTGCCTGGTGCCCCTGATGGTCCAGTCGATGGTGACCGTGCCGGTGCCCGTGGGCGCGGCGGTCCCGGCGGCGGCGGCGCGGTCGCGGATGACGCCGTCGGACTGCCCCCAGCGCTCGCGGTCGTAGACGATGCGGTCGGCCAGGTTGCGCTCGTCCTGGTCGTGGATGATGCGGTCGGCCAGGCTGTGGCCCTCGCGGTTGTAGACGATGCGGTTGGACAGGCTGCGGTTCTCGGCGTCGCGGTTGCCGAACACGCGGTCGAAGGCGTTGCCCTCGCCGGACGGGCGCCCCCTTGTGATGGTGCGTCCGCCGCAGCTCGGGTTCACGCCGTTGAAGCTGGCTCTGAGCCGGGCCGCGGTGACGCCCGCGCCGCTGCGGTCGACGCAGTTCCACGGCTCCCGGCGGCTGACGGAACGGTCAGGGTGCAGCAGCCGCTGCGCCCCGGGAATGTACTGTGCCTGGCCGGACACGGTGCAGGAGATCACGGCCGCGGCGTGCGCGGCCCCCGGGACGACGGCCGGAGCCAGTACGGTCAGCCCGGCGGCGGCCAGGGCGGGCAGTGACGTGGCGAGAATGGGCATGACTGCTCCTTTTCGAGGCAGGACGGGTCGGCGCATCGGGCCGACCTGTCACGACAGGACGGGTCGACGCGAGCCGCCGGCCGGGCCCGCCATCGCTCTCCGGTGAGAGGTCCCGATCTCGGACGCTACGAGGCGAACCGCAAACATCGCCCCAAATGGCCGCACGTGGCGTCCCAGATGTACGGACTCACCCCTGCCTGTCCCGCCATCGGCCGTCCGGCAGCGCGGGCGAGGAAGCCCGGCAGCCTGAGCCGGGGATCAGAGGAGGTCGTGCGCGCGGGCGGCGGCGGCCGCCTGGGTACGGGTGGAGACCTCCAGCTTGCCCAGGATGTTGGAGACGTGCACGCTCACCGTCTTCTGCGCGATGAACAGCCGCCCGGCGATCTCCTTGTTGGTCAGCCCCTCGGCGACCAGCCGCAACACCTCGACCTCGCGCGCGGTGAGCCCGCCCTCGGCCTGCCCGCCGCCGAACCGGGCCCGCCTGCCGAACTCCAGCAGCGCGGCCTCCAGCGGCGCGGCCCGCAGCCGGCCGGCCGCCTCCTTGGCCAGGGCCCACTCCTCCTGCGCCGCCTCCCGCTCACCGGCCGCGAGCAGCGCCTCGGCCAGCCGCCAGCGCGCCCTGGCCACCTCGTAGACGAAGCCGAAGTCGAACGCCGCGACCACCTCACGCCACAGCGCGACGTCGAGCCGCCCGTGGAGGCGATGCCAGTCGGCCTCCACCCGCAGCGCCCACGCCTGCCCCTCGGGGCCGAGGTGGCCGCCGTCGCCGGTCGGCCCCTTCGTCGCGGCGAACCGGGCGCGGGCCAGCAGGTCGTCGGCCCCCTCCGTGGTGCCCAGCTCGGCCATCGCCCACAGGCTGACGGCGGCCAGCCGCAGCGTGCCGGACTCGCCCTCGTCGAGCGTGGCCATGGCCGCGTGGGCGTGGTCGAGCGCGGCGGCCGGGTCGCCGTTCCACAGGGCGTGCTCGGCGGCCATGCCGCGCGACATGTACGTCGCCAGCGGGTCGTGCCAGAACGGGCGCAACCACCCCAGCCGCGCCTCGACCGCGGGCAACCCCCGCCCCACCTCGATGAACAGGGCGAACGACGACAGGATGGCCTCCGACAACGTGCCCACCCGCGCGCCGAACCCGGCCGCCACCGCCTCCGCGGCGTCCCACTCGCCCGCGACGTAGTGGATGAGCAGGCGCAGGAAGCGCAGGTCGGTGCCGTAGGTGCTCCAGTTGAGGCCGGTGTGGACGGCCAGCTTGATGCCGTCGTCGGCGACCTCGGCGGCCTGGGCCAGCAGGCCCTGCTCGTAGTGGATGCGGGCGTGGTGGAAGCGGGCCCGCAGGTCCATCGCCAGATCGCCGGTCTCCCGGGCGGAGGCGCTCTCGACCAGCGAATGGGCGCGGGCGACGTCGCCCCGCTGCTCGACGTAGCTGGCCAGCGTGAGCAGCGCGCCCACCTCGGCGTCGACGGCGCCGCAGGCGCGGGCCGTGTCCAGGGCGCGCGCGGTCAGCGGCTCGACCTCGTGGTGACGCGGCGTCCACAGCAGCGTGCGGGCCTGCGTGGCGAGGGCACGGGCGAGGCTCGGCTCGTCTTCGGCGCTCTCGACCGCGCGCTCGGCCGCCGCGATGGCGCCGGGCGGGTCGTTGGTCTCGAAGAGGTAGTACGCCAGCCGCTCCTCGACCTCGGAGGTCGAGGGCAGCGCGCGCAGCCGGTGGACCGCCCGGTGGTTGTCGCCGCTGTCGGCCGCCGCGACGGCGCTGCGGAAGGCCAGCACGACCCGGCTCTCCCCGGCCAGCCCGGCGGCGCCCTCGACGCGGTCCCACAGGCCGAGCGCCTGGTCGTAGTGGTTGTGGGCCTCGGCGGGCGCGCCCAGCCGCTCGGCCTCGCGGCCCGCCTGCGCCGAGGCCGCGAGCGCCCCGGCCAGATCGTGGCTGGCGAGGTGGTGGTGGGCCAGCTCGGCGGGCGAGGTGAGCAGGCGCGCGAAGTCGGCGTGGAGCCTCGTGCGCTCGCCGGGCAGCAGGTCGGTGTAGACGGCCTCCTGCAGCAGGGCGTGGCGGAAGGCGTAGCCGTGGCCCTGCACCTTGAGCAGGCCGCGCGAGACGATCTCCCTGACCGCCTCCTCGAACTCGGCCAGCGGCAGCCCCGCCACCTCGCGCAGCAGGTCGTCCTCCACCCGGCGGCCGGCCACCGCGGCGGCGCGCAGCACCCGCTGCCCGGCCTCGGACAGCACCTCGACCCGCGACAGCAGCAGGCTGGCCAGCCCGTCGGGCAGGCTGTCGCCCTCGGACATGGCCGCGAACAGCTCTTCGGCGTAGAACGGGTTGCCTTCGGCGCGCGAGACGATGAGCCCGAGCTCCTGCGCGTCGACCCGCCCCAAAGTGGTGACATAGTCCGACATTTCGCCGGATTCCAGCGGGCCGAGTTCCACGTTCGTCACCGACGGCAGCCGCTTCAGCTCGGCCAGCACCGCGCGCAGCGGATGGCGGCGGTGGAGGTCGTCGGTGCGGTAGGTGCCGGCCACGCAGACGCGCTCGCTCTGGAGCATGCGGCTGAGGAAGACCAGCAGGTCACGGGTGGAACGGTCGGCCCAGTGGAGGTCTTCGATCACGAACAGCACCGGCTGGACGTCGGCCAGCAGCCCGAGCAGCGACCCGAACAGCCGCTGCTGGGTGAGCCCGGCCGACGGCGCCCCGCTCTCCCGGCCCGGCAGGAGCTGGCCCAGCATGGGATGGGCGGCGACGGCCTCGCGCACGCCGGGCTCGGCCCCGCGCAGCGCGTCGGCCAGCGGCAGGTAGGGCAGCGCGTCGCCCAGCTCGGCGCACTGGCCGACCATGACGTGGAAGCCGCGCTCGCGCGCCTCGGCGACCAGCTCACCGACCAGGCGTGTCTTGCCGATCCCCGCGTCGCCGCCGACGAGCGCGACCCCGGCCGTGCCGTCGGCCGCGGACTCCAGCACACGCACGAGCTTGGACAGCTCGGCCGAGCGCCCGACGAGAAGACCGTTCACGCCAGCAAGTGTGCCACGCGCCTGTGACATTCCATTGGTCCGCCCGACCGCCGCGGAATTGGCCCTCATCGTCATACCGGCCCCACTCTACGCTGCTCTTTCGTGATCTCCTTGACGACTTTCGTGCTCTTCACGGCGGCCTCGCTCACCCTGGTGGTCGTCCCCGGCCCCAACCACCTCTACATCGCCGCGAGGGGCCCGGCCCAGGGCAGGGCCGCCGGGCTGGCCAGCGCGCTCGGCGTGGAGACCGGGACGCTGGTGCACATCGCCGCCGCCGCGGCCGGGCTCTCGTACGTGATCTCGCGGTCGGCCACGCTGTTCGCGGTCGTCAAGTGGGTCGGCGTGGCCTACCTCGTCTACCTGGGCGTGCGCGCCTTCACCGCCAAGGACGCGCAGGCCGGGACGCCGCCCGTGCAGCCGCTGTCCAAGGTGTTCCTCGAAGGGGTCCTGGTCAACGTGCTCAACCCCAAGGTTGCGCTGTTCTTCGTGGCCTTCCTCCCGCAGTTCGTTGACCCCGGCGCCGGCTCGCCGGCGCTGCAGATCGTCGTGTTCGGCCTGACGCTGCTGCTCCTGGGGTTCGTCTCCGACGTCGTGTACGCCCTCACCGCCGGCACCCTCGGCGCCCGCCTGACCAGGGGCGCCAAGGCTCTGCGGTACGTCAGCGGCGTCGTCTACCTGGGGCTCGGCGTGGCCATGGCGTTCGCCGGGAGAAAATGACCTATGGCGCCGAGGAAGCAGCAGGAGATCTTCGACGCGACGCTGTGGATGGTCGCGGAGAAGGGCTACGACGGGCTGACCGTCGAGGGGGTCGCCGAGCGCTCGGGGGTCAACAAGACGACGATCTACCGGTGGTGGCCGTCCAAGGCCGCGCTGCTGGGCGCCGCGCTGGTCGAGTCGGACGTGCTGGCGATCGAGCCGCCGGACACCGGGTCGTTCCGGGGTGACCTGGTGGCGCTGGTCGAGCAGGTCGGGCGGCTGCTCACCGAGCCGCCCGGCAGCGACATCGCGGTCGCGGCACTGGCCGCCGCCGTGCGCCATCCCGAGCTCGACGCCCGCCGGTTCTTCGCCGACCGGTTCGCGCGGGAAGGCGTGGTGTTCGAGCGCGCGGTGCGGCGGGGTGAGCTGAGCGCGTCGGCCGACCCGTTGCTGATCATGGATCTGCTGGCCGGGGCCGTGTGGATGCGCACGGTCTTCCGCGGCCTGCCCCTGCCCGGCGGCTACGCCGAGAAGGCCGTCTCGGCCCTGCTCGACGCCTTCTGAGCGGCTGCGCGTGATGTGGGGCCTGGTGGGTCAGCCGGCGGCGGCCAGGGCGGCCGGGATGCGGTCGAGCACCGGGTGCGGCACCAGACCGTAGGCGTAGAAGTCGACCGCCAGCGCGCCCGCCGCCTTCGCGCCCCTGGCCTTGGCCACCAGGCGGTCGGTCGAGTCGCTGTCGGGGTAGCCGGGCCGCAGCACCGCGCGCACCTCGCGGTCCTTGCCCACCGACCGCAGGTACGCGCCCACGTCGTCGGCCACCCGCGCCGCGTCCCGCGCGTACGCCAGCACGCCGAAGGCGGGCACCAGGTCGCCCAGCGCCACCAGGTCCACGCCGAGCTGCCAGGCGTCGTGGGCGGCCAGGCCCGGCGTCGGCAGGCCGTCCCGGTAGCCCTTCACCGCCCCCGTCGAGTCGATGAAGACCAGCTTGGAGCCCTCCTCGGCGACCGCCGAGGACACCTCGGAGACCAGCGTGGTGACGGTCTCGGAGCGCGCCCGCGCGTACGCCACCACCTCGGGCCCGGCGTAGGCGGTGAGCGCCGCCCTGGTCACCTCGCCCTGCGCGGCCGGGTCGCCGTCGAAGACGCCGCCCACGATCCGCGCGCACTCCTCGCGCGCCACCTCGGCGTTCACGCCCAGGTCGGTGGCCCGGCGCATGCAGTGGTCGCAGAAGCAGAGCCCGAACAGGAACGAGTCCATGGGGCCGAGCTGCACGAAGGAGCGCTGCGGCTCGACCGGCGTGAAGTGCAGCGCCTCGGCGACCACGCTCTCGACGCCCAGCCGGGCCACCGCCCTGGCCAGCGCGACGGAGTATTCGCGCACGTCGGGATGGGCCGGGCACAGGTCGACGAGCGAGCCGCGGTCGCCGAAGCAGTCGCGCACGGTCACGTCGGGGTGCTCGTTGCCGAGCGTGGCGTTGCGCAGGAAGACCGTCCAGCCGTGGAGCTTCAGGCCGCGCCCGGCGCACGCCTCGCGCAGCCCGTCGAGGGCGTGGACGTGGCCGGGCACGGGAGCGAGCCGGAGCCCGTCGAACAGCTCGGCCGGCGGGGTGAAGTGCACGCCGTCGTGCCTGACGGTCAGCCGGGACAGTCCGTGCGGGGTGACGTCGCGCGCGGCGTGGTGGACGGCGCCGACCGTGACCCCGCCCACGCCGTACGCGCTGATCCTGTCGAGCACCCGCTCGACGCCCTCACCGTGCAGGTCCTCGGCGAAGACGTATACCGAACTGTCCACGTGCAGACCTTACGCGCTCTTGTGCGCGACGAAGTCGATCTCCACCAGGATGTTCATGAGCTGCGAGCCCACCGTCGTCCGCACCGGGTACGGCTGGGTGAAGTACGACTTGTACACCTCGTTGTACGCGGCGAAGTCCTCCTTCACGTTCTGGAGGTGGACCGTCGACTTCACGACGTCGTCGAAGCCCAGGCCGTGGGCGGCGAGGATGGCCCCGAGGTTCTTCATGACCTGGTGGGTCTGGGCGGCCACGTCGTCGCCGACGATCTCGCCGGTGTGCGGGTCGAGCGGGCCCATGCCGGAGGTGAACACGAAGTCGCCCACCACGAGCCCCTGGGAGTACGCCCCGACCGGCGCGGCGCCCTCGGTGGTCTTGAGCTCTTTCTTCACGGAATCTCCCTAGAAATCGGTGTGAATCGTGCCGACGACACGGTAATCCCGGTCCACCAACGGCAGCACGCGCCACTTGTCGAACGCGGTGCACGGGTGTGAGATCCCGAAGGCCAGCAGGTCGCCCGGCTTGAGCCCGTCGGCCCGGACGACGGTGTGCTGGTCCTGCATCTTCGTGATCGTGACGCCGCTCCGGCGCGGCACCGGCAGGCCCTCGTCGTAGGGCGCGTCGCGCTTGCCCATGCCCACGATCGCGAGGCCCGGCTCGGGCGTGGACAACACGTGCGCCCACACCTCGAGAGCCGGCCGCAGCTCGCCCTCGATCCGGTTGAACGGCGTGCGCTCCCGGTAGTAGCCGTCGTCGTGGGTGACGTACGCGCCGCTGCGCAGCAGGATCCTGGCGTGCGTGGTGACCAGCTCGCGCCCGATCACGTCGAACCACTGGCTGCCGCCGATCGTCAGGATCGGGTTGCGCACGCGGACGTGCTCGACGGCCTCCTGCAGCCCGCCCAGGTAGCGCCGGACCTCGTCGGCGCTCTTCAGCGCCCCTTCGTACCCGGCGACGCCGGCCAGCTCGACGCCGGGCGTCTCCTGCGCGTACGCGGCCACCTTCAGCAGCTCGTCGAGGGTGCGGCAGCCGGCTCGTCCGCCTTCGTGCCCGAGCTCCACCAGCACCCGGAACGGCCGGGTCGAGGCGTGCCGGGCGAGGATGTCCACTCCGGCCTCGGAGTCGACGAAGCTGAGGAAGTCGAAGGCGGGGTCGCGGTCGAGCTCTCCGGCGGCCCAGGTCAGCCCGGCGGTGTCGACGACCTGGTTGGCCACCATGATCCGGTCGCCGCCGTAGCCGCGGGCGATCCTGGCCTGCCGGGTCGTGGCGACCGTCAGCCCCCAGGCGCCCGCTTCGAGCTGCATCGCGGAGATCTCTGGCGACATGTGCGTCTTGACGTGCGGAGCCAGCTCCATGCCGTGGTCGCGGGCGAAGGCCGCCATCGTGGCCACGTTGTGCTCCAGCGCGTCGCGGTGCACGATCATCAGCGGAAAGCCGAGCTCGCCGTCGAGGACGGACTGCCCAAGGATCACCTGCACGACATCCCCCTTTTATCCGCGTCTGACCTTATCCCAGGCGGGATCAGCGTGATCGAAGCGCCCGTCCGGGACGGGCCCCGGTCAGCTCGCCGCCGGTCAGCACCCGTACGCCGGACACGAGCACGTCGTCCACGCCGTGCGCGGGGGTGCGCGGATCGGCGTACGTCGACCGGTCCGACACCGTGAGCGGGTCGAACACCACCAGGTCGGCGACGTACCCGCCGCGTACCAGCCCGCGCCGGTCGAGCCCGAACCGCCGGGCCGGGTGGGAGGCCAGGTGCACGGCCGCCTGCTCCCACGTCCAGTCGCCCAGCTCGCGGACGTGCCGGCCGAGGAACCTGGCGAAGGCCCCGAACCCGCGCGGATGCGGATGACCGCCCACGTAGATGCCGTCGGAGCCGCCGGTGTGGGAGGGATGGCGCAGGATCCGGCGTACGGACTCCTCCCCCGCCGGGCCCTCGTCGGGACGGGCCGAGACGCACCCGGCCTCCAGCCGCGTCTCCACCAGCAGGTGGCGGCAGAACGCGGCGGGCGTCATGCCGGCCCGCTCGGCGGCGTCCGGCAGGGCGAGCCCTTCGGCCCATTCCAGGCCGGGCGCGTGGGAGACGGTCAGCCGGGGGTAGACCTCGCCGAGCCCCGCCCACCAGTCGTCCAGCTCGGGCGAGGCGATCATCTCCAGCGCCGCGTCGGTGTCGGCGCCCGGCACGGACGGCGGCAGCACCACCATGGCCAGGATCGTGCTGCCGCGCAGGTAGGGATAGGTGTCGAAGGTGAGGTCGACGCCCTCGTCATGCGCCTTGCCGACCAGCGGCAGCAGCACGTCGGCCGGCCCGTGCAGGTGGGAGACGTGCACGGCCGCGCCCGACCGACCGGCGATGTCCACGACCTCCGCCATGCCGACCCCGGCGTTCGCGCCGTAGGCCCGCATGTGGGTGACGTACGGCAGGCCGCCGAGCGGCGCGCACAGAGTGGCCAGCTCGGCGGCGTCGGCGTAGCGGCCCGGCAGGTACTCCAGCCCGCTGGACAGCCCGACCGCGCCCTCGGACAGGCCGCGCTCGACCCGCTCGACCATCGCGCCCAGCTCCGCCCGCGAGGCCGCCTCCGGCGAGGGCCCGAGGACGTCGTAGCGGATCGTGCCGTGCGGCAGCAGGTAGGCCGTGTTCACCGCCACCGCGCGGTCGTAGCCGTCGAGCAGCTCGGCCACGCTCAGCGGGCCCTCGTGCAGGGCGCCGTTGACGGCGGCGAAGTAGCGGGAGGCGTAGGCGACGGTCTCGGCCGACCCAGGCGCGAAGGACAGACCATCCTGCCCCAGGACGAACGTGGTCACCCCCTGCCGCAACGCCGCGAGCTGCACGGCGGGGTCGAACACGGCGGCGTCGCCGTGGGCGTGGCAGTCGACGAAGCCCGGCGCGACGAACCGGCCGGTCGCGTCGATCACCGTCGCCGCCTGCGCGCCGCCCAGCCTGCCGACCGCCGCGACCTCGTCGCCCGCGATCCCCACATCCGCCCGGTACGGCGGCGCGCCCGTGCCGTCGAGCACCCGGCCGCCGCTGATGACTACGTCGAACCTCACACCAAGATTCAATCAGAGCCGCGTGAGGACGCCGATGGGCACGTGATCGGGCGGGCGACGGGCCGCTCGGCCAGCAGGTCCCTGGCACGGGCGCGGGCGAGGTTCCAGCCGTTCCACGGGTCGGGGCGGTCGAGCCCGTTGGCGCGGACGACGTCGGCCAGCACGCAACTGCGCTGCGGCTCGGGCAGCCGGTCGATCGCGGGCACGGCCTCCGCGCCGAGGTCGCCCAGGTAGTCGGAGTCCATGTTGGTCACGCCGCGCACCTCGACCTGGGTCTGCGCGACCTGGAGATCGGGGTTCACCATCGCGAACGCCCCCAGGCCGAGCCCGGTGACCAGGACGACCGTGCGCGGCAGCCAGCCGGAGCCGCGGCCCGCCAGGCGTACCGCCCCGGCCAGCAGCACCAGCGCGAACAGCGCGCCCAGCCACCACACCGTGGCCTGCACCGAGATCCGCAGCCGCGACAGGCCGTAGGCGTCGGTGTAGAGGCTCATCCGGTGCAGGGCCGAGGCCAGCACCACCATGGTCAGCCCGCACAACACGCCCAGCATGACGGCCAGCAGCCAGCGCTCGCCGCGCTCGGTCCGCAGCAGCCCCCCGGCCACCGCGACGATGCCCAGCACGAACACGCTGACCACCACGAGCTGGAAGAACCCCTGCCTGGCGTACTCGGCGTAGGTCAGGCCCGCCGTCCTCAGCACCCAGCCGTCGCCGCCGAACAGCACCCTGATCTGGACCGCCACGAACGCCGAGAACAGCAGGTTCACCCCGACCAGCGGCACCAGCCACACGCTCCTGCTCACGCCGAACTTGTGCTCCGGGCCGACCGGGTCGATCACCGGCCGCAGCGCGACCAGCACCGTGGCGGCCAGCAGCACGGCGACGAACCCGAAGACGAAGATCCGCGAAGGCACCGAGTCGGCCCAGGCCGGGGTGCTGGTCAGGCGCTCGACGTACGAGGCGAACACCGCGTCGGCCGAGGCGAACAGCAGCCCGAACACCAGCACCAGCACGACCGTGATGCCGAGCCCCGCGAGCACCGGCAGGATCCGCCGCCTGGCGGTCAGCTTCCGCAACGGCCCGGCGAGGAACCACGGCACCGGACCGAGCGCGAGCACCACGGACATGCCGCCCCTGATCACGCCCAGCCATCCCGCCCCCGCCCCGGACACCGCCAGCGCGCCCAGCCCGGCCCCCGCCATGAGCAGGATCGCGACCAGCCAGTCCGCGTCGCGCACGGCCGCCATGGAGATCAGCCAGTACGCCGTCATCCCGAACGCCAGCGTCCAGGGGGTCATCCTGCGCAGCGCGGCCGGCAGCGCCGCCGCGCCGAGCACCATGGCGACGAGCACGATCCCCAGCCCGACCTGCGCGTCGGGCAGCGCGACGGCGGCGAACACGCCCGCGCCGGCAGCGGCCGGCAGCAGCCAGCGCGGCGCGGCGGGCAGCTCGGGCCTGGGGAAGAGCGGCGGCGGCACGTACACCTGGCCGCCCCCGGCCCCGCCCCCTGCCTGGGATCCAGCCGGCCCCTCGCCCCCGGCCGGGCCCCGGCCCGCCCCCTGGTAGGCGCCTTGGTAGGTGGCACCCTGATGGACGGCACCCTGGTAGGTGCCGCCCTCGTGGACGGCGCCTTGGTGGGTGGCGCCCTGGTAGGCGGCTTGGTAGGCCGCCGTCCTGCGCGCCGAGCCCGCGCCCAGCGCGATGCCGAGCGCGCCGCCCATGGCGGTCACCATGACGAGGGTGACGAGCGCGAGGCCGTCGCCGAGGGTCATCGAGACCAGCACGGCCGCGAACAGGCCGCCCAGGAAGCCGACGATCACCCCGAGGATCCCGCCGCCGACCATCCTGGCGAGCCCCCCACTCCCCATCGCCCCCGGAGCCGCACCCGCCGGCGCGGAGTGCACCGCCCCGGCCGCCGCCGCCCCTCCGGCCCCCACCGGCACCCCGGGCCGCGTCGACGCCCCCGACCCCGCGGGCACCCCGGCCCCTACGGGCACGCCGGCCCCTACGGGCTCGCCGGACGCTGCGGGGATGGGGGACCCGGTGGGGATGCCGCCTGTGGGGATGCCCACTCCTGAGGAGATGCCACCTGTGAGGGCGCCGGCCCCTGCGGGAGCGCCATCCCCCGCGGGAATGTCGGACCCTGTGGCTGCTCCAGACCCTGGGGGCGAGCCGGGCCCTGTGGGCGAGCCGCTCCCTCGCGGTGTGCCGGACGCCGCGAGCGGGCCGGGGCCCGTCGTTGCCGGGGCGGGCTGCGGCGCATCCTCGGCCGTGGCCGGCCGGACCGGTGTTTCCGAGGCGGCCACGCCCAGACCCGCCATCGCGGCCTGACCCACGGCCGCGCCATCACCTGCCATCGCGCCCTGACCCGCGACCCCGCCATCACCTGCCATTGCGCCTTGACCCGCCACCGCACCCTGACCCGCCATCGCGCCCTGACCGGCCGTGATGCCGTGGCCCGCCGTCGTTCCGGGGCCTGCCGTGATGCCGTTGCCTGCTGTCGTGTCTGGATCCGCAGTCGTGTCCGGGGCCGCCGGGGTGCCGGGGGCCGTCGTGGTGGGCGGGGGCGCCGGGGTTGGGACGGCGGGTGGGGGGTGGCCGTCGCCGGTTGCCAGGGGTGCGTCGGCCGGGGGAAGCGCGTCCCCCAGGCGGTCGTCGCGCCCCCGGTCCGCCCCCATGTGGAACGGTGTGTCCGTCATCGTCGTCCTTCCTGGTAGATCGACGACCATGCGGCACCCCGCGCAGTCCTCGATGCGGATCGACCCCCCGTGCAGCTCCACGACCTCCTTGACGATCGCCAGGCCCAGCCCCGCGCCCCCGGAGTCGGCCGCACGTCCGGCGTCCAGCCGGGAGAACCGTTCGAACACCCGCCCCCTGGCCGTCTCCGGGATGCCCGGCCCCTGGTCGGCCACCACCACCCGGGCCCCGTCCCGCTCCGCGCCGCACGCCACCGTCACCACGCCCCCGGGAGGGCTGTGCCGTACGGCGTTGTCCAGCAGGTTCGCCAGCACCTGCGCCAGCAGGTCGGGATCGGCCCGCACCCCGAGCCCGCCGGGCACCGACGCCTCGATCGTGACGTCCTCGCGGGCCAGCGACGCCTCCCGCACGGCCTGCTCGACCAGCGGCGCCAGCGCGACGGCCTCGGGCTCGATCAGCCGGGTACCGGAGTCGAGCCTGGACAGGTCGAGCAGCTGGGCGACCAGGCGGCCGAGCCGTTCGGTCTGGGCGAGCGCGGTCCTCATGGTGACCGGGTCGGGCGCGGAGACACCGTCCACGACGTTCTCCAGCACCGCGCGCAGGCCGGTGATGGGGGTGCGCAGCTCGTGGCTGACGTTCGCGACGAGCTCGCGCCGCTGCCGGTCCACCTCGCCGAGGTCGGCGGCCATCGCGTTGAACGCCCTGGCCAGCTCGCCCACCTCGTCCCGCGAGGTGGCGCTGACCCGCAGGCCGTAGCTGCCCTTGGCGATCGTCTGGGCGGCCCTGGCCATTTGGCGCAGCGGCTTGGTCATCCCCATGGCCAGCACCTGGACCATGATCAACGCGAGGATGACCGCGACCACGATCCGGACGTCCCGGGTGAACCCGGCGTTGAGCCCCACCTCGTTCACCACGAACGCGGTGCCCACCGCCAGCACGATGACGATGCCCAGCTTGACCTTGATGCGGCCGAGGAAGTCGAGCGGCCTCATTGCCGGACCAGGGCGTAACCCACGCCGTGGACGGTGCGCACCACGTCGGAGCCGAGCTTGCGGCGCAGCGCGCGGACGTGGCTGTCCACGGTCCTGGTCGCGGCGGCCTCGGAGAAGCCCCACACGTCCGACAGCAGCCGGTCGCGCTCGAAGACCTGCCCGGGCCGCTCGGCCAGCCGCCGCAGCAGGTCGAACTCGGTCCTGGTGAGCTGGGCCTCGATCCCGCCCACGAACACCCGGCGCGCGGCCGTGTCGATCTCCACCTCGCCGACCCTGATCACGGTGTCCTCGACGGCGAGCTGGGCGGCCCGCTCGACCCGGCGCAGCAGCGCGTGGATCCTGGCCACCAGCTCGCGCATGCTGAACGGCTTGGCCAGGTAGTCGTCGGCCCCCACCCCCAGCCCGACCAGCACGTCGGTCTCCTCGCCGAGCGCGGTCAGCATGAGGACGGGCACCGGGCGCAACGCCTGCATCCTGCGGCACACCTCCAGCCCGTCCAGACCGGGCAACAGCCGGTCGAGGATCACCAGGTCGGGCTCCGCCTTCCCGTACTGGACCAGGGCGTCCTGCCCGTCGCCCGCCACCCGGACGTCGAAACCCTCGGCGGCCAGCCTGTTCCGTACGGCCAGGGCGATCGTCACATCGTCCTCGACCACGAGGACGCACCGCTGCTCTGCCACGTACGAAAGCCTAGAAGTGCGCCGTGCAGACGACACTCCATAATTTGTGCACATCTGGTGCAGACTTGCCGCGTGAACACCGCTGGCTACCTCAGCCGTCTGGGCCTGTCCCACCTGATAGGCGCCCCCGCGAGCGCCGAGGGCCTGCGCGCGCTGCACGTCGCGCACGTCGAGAAGGTCGCCTACGAGGCGCTGGAGATCTGGCTCGGCCGCCCCACCTCCCTCGATCCCGTCGAGTCCGCCGAGCGCATCATCAGGGGCCGCGGCGGCTACTGCTACCACCTGAACGGCGCCTTCTCCGAGCTGATCAGGAGCCTCGGCTACGACGTGACCAGGCACGTCGGCGGCGTGCAGAACCCCGGCAGCGAGCCCGGCGTCACCGGCAACCACCTCGTGCTGACCGTGCGCGGCCTGCCGAGCCAGGACAACCCGGGCGGCGAGTGGCTGGCCGACCTCGGCCTCGGGGACGGCGTGCACGAGCCGCTGCCGCTGGTCGCGGGCGCGTACCGGCAGGGGCCGTTCACGTACGTCCTGCGGCCGTCGCAGGTCGCGCCCGGCGGGTGGCGGTTCGACCATGACCCGAGCGGTTCGTTCGTAGGGATGGATTTCGAGCGGACCCCAACGGAGATGTCCGCCTTCGTTGATATGCACAACCATTTGTCGACGTCGCCGTCGTCGGGGTTCGTGCGCACCGCCGTCGTGCAGAGGCGGGACGCGTCGGGCGTGGACACGCTGCGCGGGCTCGTCCTGACCCGCGTCGGCTCCGGCAGCCACTCGATCACCCTGGAGACGGCGCGCGACTACTTCGCGGCGCTCGCCGACGTGTTCTCGCTGACCTTCGACGACCTGACCGAGCAGGACGAGGAGCGGCTCTGGAGCAGGCTGCACGACGCCCACGAGGCGTGGCTGACCGGCCGGACCGCGTGATGGCCGGGCGGGCCGGGCGAGCGCTATCGTGCACTCGACATGGCTGAGACCAGGAAGCTGGCCGGGCGCTACCGGCTGCTCAACCCCCTGGGCGCGGGGTCCGTACGGCTGGCCTTCGACGAGACGGAACACCGCGACGTCGCGGTCAGAGAGCTGCGCGTCCCGCCCGAGCTGCGCGAGTCCGCGCTGCACGAGGCGCGCAGGGCCGCCGGGCTGCGGCACGCCTCGATCGCCCGGGTGCTCGGCGTGCTGGTCGAGGACCGGACGCCCTGGCTGGTCATGGAGTTCGTCTCGGGGGTGTCGCTGGAGCAGGCCGTGCGCGCGCGGCAGCCGCTGCCCGTCGTCCAGGTGGCCAGGATGGGCGTCTGCGTGTTGTCGGCGCTGTCGGTGGCGCACGCGGCCGGGATCGTCCACGGGCAGGTCAGCCCCGGGAACGTGCTGCTGACCGGCACCGGGAGGGCGGTGCTCACCGGGTTCGGGGTGCCGAGCCTCAGCATGCGGCCCTCGGCCGACCTGTGGTCGCTGGCCGCCACGCTGCACTTCGCCGTCGAGGGCCGCCCGCCCGGCCAGGTGCCCGCCGAGGGCGCCGACCCGCTGCGGTCGCTGATCCGCGCCATGCTGCACCCCGCCGGGTCGCCGCCGGTGGAGGTGGTCCGCGAGACGCTGGAGAGGCTGGCCCTCGACCAGCCGCTCGACCAGGTCGTCCGCGCCCTTGGACCGCTCCCGCCGGCCGAGGTGGCCGAGATCGGGCTCGCCCTGCTCGACCAGCTCCAGGCCAGGGGCGGCCATCACGGAGCGGTGCAGCCGAGCGGCGTGCTCATCTCCGACCAGGGGAGAGCCACGCTGGTCGCCCCGCTGCGGTCGGGGACCGTCCCGGCGTACACGGCTCCGGAGGGGGTGGCGAGCCCGGCCGCCGACCTGTGGTCCCTGGGCGCCACCCTCTTCATGGCCGTGGAGGGGGTGCCGCCCGCGCCGGGGGCGTCGCTGGCGCGGGCCGGGGCGCTGGCTCCCGTCCTGGTGCGCCTCCTGTCCGGCAACCCGGCCGACCGTCCCGCCCCCGAAGCCCTCCGGCACGAGTTCCGGGCGGTCATGGGCCCGCGCCGATGACCCGCGCGCCCGTCCTGCCGCGCCCCGCCGGCGCCGGTGTCGCCACGCGGGACGCCGGCCGGTGGTGGCCGGTCGTGCCCGCGGCCGTCGCCGCGGCGACCGGGTTCTGGGGGCTCTCCGGGCCGTCGTTGTGGCGGGACGAGTCGGTCAGCGCGCTGGTCGCGCGCATGCCGTTCGGCGAGCTGCGCCGCTTCCTCGCCGACCTCGACGCCGTCCACGCCCTCTACTACCTGCTCCTGCGGCCCTTCGCCGCCCTTCCCTGGCCGCCGGAGATCGCCGTCCGCCTGCCCTCGGTGCTCGCCTTCACGGCCGCCGCCCTCGGGGTCGCGGCCCTGGGCCGCCGCCTGGCCGGCACCCCCGCCGGCCTGTACGCCGGCCTCCTGTACGCCCTCACCCCCATCGCCGCCCGGTACGCCCAGGAGGCCCGCTCCTACGCCCTGGTGAGCGCGGTCGCCGTGCTGGCCACGTGGCTCCTGGTCAAGCTGCTCGACCGCCCAGGCGCGGCGGTCTGCGCGGCCTACGGCGCGAGCGTGGCCCTGCTCGGCTGGCTGCACCTGTACGCCCTGCTGCTCGTCCCCGCCCACCTGCTCACCGCCTGGCTGCCCGCCCTCCGCCGCCGGCTCACCGCGAACCGGCCGCCGGTCGTCGTGCGGTCATCGGTCGCGGTCGGCGCGGCGGGAGCGGCGCTCGTGCCGCTGCTCCTCCTGGCCGCCGGTCAGCGGGACGCCCAGGTGTTCTGGCTCAGGACCCCCGGCTGGACCGAGCTGGCCGCCTTCCCCGGCGAGGTCGCGGGGGCGGGGGCGGTCGTGCTGTTCGCCGCCGCCCTGTGGGGAGCCGTACGCGTCCCGGCCGTGGCGGTGTGGGCGGTCTTGCCGGTGGCGCTCTCGTTCGCGATCTCCCAGGTCCAGCCCGTCTACCATCCGCGTTACGTGCTCTTCGCGGTCCCGCTGCTCGCGTTGCTCGCCGGGATCGGCGTGGCGGGGGTGCGGTGGCGGGCCGTGCCGGTCGCCGTCCTGGTCCTGTTCGCCGTGCTGGTGTTCCCCGCGCAGGCGGCGATGAGGCAGCCCGCCGCCCGTCCCGACGACCTGCGTACGCTGGCCGCCACGCTGGCCGCGGAGGAACGTCCGGGCGACCGGGTGCTGTTCGTGCCGCAGCGTTTCCGGCTGTTCGTGGCCGTGTACGGCGCCCCGTACGACCGCCTGACGGACCTGACCCGCGCGCCCGGCGCGCCCGGCCCGCGCACGGCCGCCGAACTGGACGCGGCCCTGAAGGGCGTGGACCGGGTCTGGCTCATCTCCCCCAGGATCGGGACGAAGTACGCCGACGACGAGCGCTACCGCACCCTCAAAAGAACGCTCGTCCCAGGACAGACCCGCACATACGGCTCGATCCACCTCACCCTCTGGTCCCGCAACAATTGAGATACATCGCGTCATGGAACCTCAGGCACGGGTCCACTCGTTGGACGGGCGACGCAGAATGTGGGAGAGGCGGGGCGCGGGCTCCGCGTTCGGAGGAAGCCAGGGATGTCGCCCATTCAGAAGTACGTCATCGGCGCAGGCGCCGCGGTTCTGCTCTCGCTGATCTTCTTGCCGGGCTGGATCACCCTGCTGGTGGTGCTCGGCGCGGTCGCGGCGCCGGTGGTCGGCTACCTCATGCTCGACCCGTCGCAGCGCGAGCGGCTCAAGCGGGCCCGCAGGCGCGGGATCGGCGGCTGAGGCCCGCGGGCCGCGGCGGGGGCCGTCAGGCCCTCGCCGCGCTCAGCTCGGTGCGCACCCGGTTGTGCACCCTGCGCTCCACGTAGAACGACAGGAACGGCACCGTGCCGCCGAGCATGACCCCGAGCATGTACGGCCAGCTCCAGCGCGCCTTCATGCCCAGGTTCATGACGGTGATGAGGTAGATCATGTACAGGCCGCCGTGGATGGGCGCGACGATCTTCGACAGCTCCGCGGCGCCGAAGCCGTAGCGCAGCACCATGGCGACGCACAGGATGAGCAGCATGACGCCGACCACGTAGGCGAGCACCCGGAAGGGCTTGAGAGCCGATTCCACCGTTAACCTTCCAGAACCATCTCGGGGGACTTGTCGCGGTCCCGATCCGCCCGTACGGCGTCGCGGACGAAGTGGAACCACATGAAGACGGCGAATCCAGCGAAGATCCACCAGTTTGCGGCATAAGCCAGGTTACGCCAGGTCAGCGTGCCGCCGACCTCCGGCGGCCGGATCTTCACCTGCGTGAGCGAGCCGGACGGCGGCTGCGCCACCATGAAGCCGGTCCGCAGCTTCTGGCCGGTCCACAGGTTGATCAGCTCTCCGGTGGACACGGTCTGCACCTGCCCCGGAGGCAGCCCCTCTGCCCGCCGTTGCACGCTGTCGGTGCCCTGCTGGCCCCGCAGCCGGCCCTGCACCGTGACCCGCCCCTGGGGCACGGCGGCGACGCCCGGATCGTCCGCCTTGGCCGTCCAGCCGCGCACGACCGGCATCAGTGTGCCGTCGTCGAGCCTGATCGGGGTGAGCACCCAGTAGCCGTGGCCGCGTGAGACGTTGCCGCCGGGGGCGTCGACGTCGGGCCGCCGGTCGGCGACCAGGAGCTGCCGGGCGGCCTCGTACGTGCCCTCGGCGGCGACCCTGCGGCCGACGGCCTCGCCCTCCATCTGCCCGCCCACCTGGGCCAGCGTGGCGACCCCCACGGGGGCCGGATCGACGGCCGCGTGCGGCCTGCCGGAGTCCTGGAACACGCCGAGCTGCCACCGGCCGAGCAGGATGAACGCGACGAGGACCCCGATCGTCAGCAGATGCAGCCCCACGACGCGGGGTGAGAGCAGGGTCCGGAGCATGCCCCAAAGCTATCCGCCGGGGGGAGTGGTCCCCTCATCAGCCCATGCCTATAGGTAGTGGCAAAGGGGTGCAAACGGACCATGTCATGGCGCTAGGCTGCTGGCCATGTCTGACCAGCATATCGATCCCGCGGGCAACACCCAGCAGTTCCGCGCCTTCGCTCAGCGCCAGGAACAGGAGGCCGCGGCGGCCCCCAAGAAGTCGCCGCTGGTGCCGATCCTCGCGGTCGCCGTGGCGATCGTGATCATCGGCGTCGCCGCCTTCCTGCTGCTCCGCTAGCACCCAACCGCATACGGTCACCCCACCCGCCCCGACGCCGTGGCGGGTCTTTGTCGTCTCCGCACAAGCCGGACATACCGGCCAGTCGGTGTGACGGGTTTCATCCGGACTGGACCGGCGGCTGACGACTGACTACATTGGACAACATGTCCAATACAGCGGACATCAAGCCACGCCGGGTGCGTTTCTCCTGGGAGAGCACGCCGCTGCACTGGGTGCCCGGCGACCCTACGAGCACGCACGCCCTCAACGCCCTGCACCTGCTGCTGCCCGCCGGGGAACGCTGGTTCGTGCACGTCTTCAAGCAGGCGCTTCCGCTCATCGCCGACGAAGGGCTCAAGGAGCGGGTCAAGGGGTTCATGGGACAGGAGGGCACCCACGCGGTCGCCCACCAGCACGTCCTCGACCATCTGAAGGAGCAGGGCCTCGACCCGGCGCCGTACGTGGACAACGTCGAGTGGCTGTTCGGGCGGCTGCTGGGCGACGGGACGGCGCCACCGGCGGCCAGGGCGTCCTGGCTGCGGGAACGGCTGGCGATGATCGCCGCGATCGAGCACTACACGGCCGTGCTGGGCCAGTGGATCCTCGACGCCCGCCCGCTGGACGAGGCCGGCGCCGACCCGGTGATGATGGACCTGCTGCGCTGGCACGGCGCGGAGGAGGTCGAGCACCGCGAGGTGGCCTTCGACGTGTTCGCCCACCTCGACGGCGGCTACGCCCGCCGCGTGCGGACGATGGCGCTGGCCGGGCCGCTGCTCGTGTGGCTGCTCCACCGGGGCGCCCGCTTCCTCATGGCCAACGATCCGCTCGTCGCCGGGCGCATCACCGCCAAGTGGACGCACGTCCTCCACCGGTCGAGGCAGGGCCGCGTGCCCACGCTGCGCTGCCTGGCCCTGGCCGCGCCGCGGTACCTGCGGCCCGGCTTCCATCCGAGCCAGGAGGGCGACCTGCGCCAGGCGCTGGACTACATCGCCGGCTCGCCCGCCCACGCGGAGTTCAGGAGGTTCAGTGGCTGAGCCAGGATTGGTGATCATCGGCACCGGCTTCGCCGGGATCGGCATGGCGATCAAGCTCAAGGAGGCGGGCTACCACGACTTCGTGATCCTGGAGAAGGCCGCCGACCTCGGTGGCACCTGGCGGGACAACACCTACCCCGGGTGCGCGTGCGACGTGCCGTCGCACATGTACTCCTACTCGTACGAGCTGAACCCCGGCTGGTCGCGGATGTTCGCCCCGCAGGGCGAGATCTGGGACTACGTACGCACCTGCGCGGACAAGTACGGAGTAACCCCCCACATCCGCTACAACAAGCACGTCACGTCCCTGGAGTACGACGACGACCGCCGGAACTGGACGGTCACCACGGACGACGGCGCAACCATGCGGACGAACGCCATCGTTTCCGGCATCGGCGCCCTCCATATCCCGAAATTTCCAGAAATTGTGGGGAGGGAATCCTTCGCCGGCCCCTCCTTCCACTCCGCCGAATGGGACCACTCGGTCGACGTGACCGGCAAACGCGTCGCCGTCGTCGGCACCGGCGCGTCCGCCGTCCAGTTCGTCCCCCAGCTCGCCCCCCGGGTGCGCGAGCTGACCGTCTTCCAGCGCACGCCGCCGTGGATCCATCCCAAGCCCGACTTCGCCTTCTCCCCCGCCGCCCGGCGCGTCCCGGCCCTGCCCGGCATGGCGCGGGCCCTGCGCGGGGCCGTCTACTGGGCGCTGGAGAGCCGGGCGCTCGGCTTCGCGGTGCACCCGCGCCTGATGAAGGCGCACGAGCTGCTGGCGCTCAAGCACCTGGCGGCGCAGGTGCCCGACCCCGCCCTGCGCCGCAGGCTGACGCCCGACTACACCATCGGCTGCAAGCGCGTGCTCGTCTCCAGCGACTACTACCCGGCCCTGACCAGTCCGGACGTCACCCTCGTCACCGACGGCATCGCCGAGATCCGCCCCCGCTCGATCGTGACCACGACCGGCGAGGAGCACGAGGCCGACGTGATCGTCTACGGCACCGGCTTCAAGGTCGTGGAGGCCCTCCAGGACCAGCGCATCACCGGCCGGAACGGCCTGAAGATCCAGGACGCCTGGCAGCACGGCATAGAGACCTACCACGGCATCACCACCGCGGGCTTCCCGAACCTGTTCTTCCTGCTCGGCCCGAACACCGGCCTCGGGCACAACTCGGTCGTCTTCATGATCGAGTCGCAGGTCCGCTACGTCATCGAGTGCCTGCGCCTGCTCTCCAGAAGCCAGGCCAGGGCGCTGGACGTCCGGAAGGACGCCCAGGACGCCTTCAACCGCCGGCTGCACGCGCGCCTGGACCCGCTCGTGTGGAACGCGGGCGGCTGCCGCTCCTGGTATCTGGACGAGCACGGAGTGAACCGGACGATCTGGCCGGGCTTCACCTTCGAGTACTGGGCCCGTACGCGCAAGGTGCGGCCGGAGGCGTACGAGCTCATCTACTGAGGACGGCGGGTCACCTGCGGCCCAGCGCCTTGAGCTGGACGGGGGTGAGCGCGGAGACGTTCTGGTCCACCGGTGCGTCGGCGTACTGGTGGATGGTCCAGGTCTTCCAGTCGGCGGGGGCGGTCACCTGGCCGGGGCCCTTGCCGTAGCGGGCCACCCACAGCGGGTACCGCTGGAGGCCGTGGCCGTACTCGTCGGCGAAGTTCCAGCCGCTGTAGAACAGCGGCGTGACGCCGGTCCTGGCCTGGACGTGCGCCAGCCACTTCTTGGCCCAGGCGTTGACCTCGGTCACCGACCGGCCGTCGGTCGTCTCCAGGTCGAGCGCGAGCAGGTCGCCCCTGGCGGCCGGCTGCCGGTCGACCACGGACAGGAAGTGGTCGGCCTCGGCGATCGGGTCGTTCGACGGGTGCCCGTAGTGGTAGGCGCCCCGCACCTTGCCCTTCGCGCCCAGGTCGGCCCAGTGGCGGGCGAAGGAGGCGTCCACGCGGGTGGCGCCCTCGGTGGCCTTGACGATGCCGAACGCGGCGCCGCTGGCGGCCCAGTCGTGGTCCGGCTGGTAGTGGGAGACGTCCTGGCCGTAGGTGAGGCCGTCGGCGTGGGCGGGGGCGGACGTCAGGCCGAGGCCCGACACGGCGGCGGTGGCGGCCAGCAGGGCGCTCGCGTACAGCTTCTTGGCGTTCGGCTTCACAGGGTTCCTCCTGGGGGCAGGCCGGAGCCGCCCACGGGTGTCTGTCGGGATGCCGCGACGGCGGCTGACGAGCTGCGGCCAGCGGTTCCCGCCCGGCGGCATGGCGCGTCGCGATGCCCGTTACAACCCTGTGACCTGGGCAAACATTCCCTCATGCCGGAGTCAAGCCGGCGAGTGGCGGCGGCCCACGAGGGGGCCGCCGCCGTGCGCGCTCAGCGCGGGTTCACGACCAGGGCGCTGCCGCCGCCTCGCCGTACGGGCTCGGCGACGGCCTGGACCAGGCCGTGGCCGCGCAGTTCCAGCGCCGTGGCCGCGCCGATCTCGGGGTTCAGCACGAAGCCGTGCCCCTTGGCCTCCAGCTCGGTCCGGTACTTGTCGAGGAACGCCTGCTCGGCCTGCGTCTGGGCGGTGTTGCGTTGCGTGGCCCGCGGCGCGGCGAGGGCATCGGGGAGGCTCATGCCGAATTCGTACCGGTTGACCAGGATCTGCAGCACGGTCGTGATGATCGTCGAGCCGCCCGGCGAGCCCGCGGCCAGCACCGGCCTGCCGTGGTCGAACACCAGCGTGGGCGCCATCGACGAGCGCGGCCGCTTGCCGGGGCCGGGCAGGTTGGGGTCGCCGGGGGCGGGGCCGAAGGTGAAGTCGGTCAGCTCGTTGTTGAGCAGCACGCCGCGGCCCGGCACCACGATGCCGTTGCCGCCGGTCGACTCGATGGTGAGGTTGTAGGCGACCACGTTGCCCCAGCGGTCGGCGACGACCATGTGCGTGGTCTCCGGGCCCTCGTCCGCGATCGGGGTCGCGCTGCCGGTCGGGGTGGTGCAGGCGCCGTACGTGCCGTCGGGGCTGCCCGGGGCGACCGGGCTGGTCAGGGCCCTGTCACCGATCAGGCAGGCGCGCTCCTTGGCGAACCCGTCGGACAGCAGCTCGCGCAGCGGCACGCCCGGGATGTCGCCGACGTAGGCGTTGCGGTCGGCGAAGGCCAGCCTGGACGCCTCCAGATACTCGTGCAGGCCCACCTTGGGCAGGGCTTCGAGGATGTTGAGCGCCTCGCCGACGGTCGAACCGCCCGAGGACGGCGGGGCCATGCCGTAGACGTCCATGCCGTTGTAGGAGATCTTGGTGGGCTCGCGCAGGAGGGCGCGGTAGTCCCGCAGGTCCGACAGCTCCATCAGGCCGGGCCTGACGTTGCGGGTGCTGCCGGGGGTGACCGGCGGCTTCTTCACGGTGGCCACGATCTCCGCGCCGAGCCGGCCGCCGTACAGCCAGCCGGGGCCGCGCCGGGCCAGTTCCCGGTACGTGTTCGCCAGCTCCGGGTTCCGGAACACCGAGCCGACCGGCGGCGGGGCGCCGTTCGGGAGGTAGAGGCGGGCCGTCGAGGTGATGTCCTTGAAGCGGCCGGCGTTCGCGGCCGTCTGGTCGTGGAACGTCTGGTCCACGACGAAGCCGCGGGAGGCCACCTCGATGGCGGGCTGGAGCGCCTGGCCGAGCGAGAGCGTGCCGAACCGGCGCAGGGCCAGGTCCCAGTGCGCCAGCGTGCCGGGCACGCCCGCCGACAGGCCGCTGGTGACGCCCTCGTCGAACGGGATGCCCTCGAAGCTGGTGGCGGTCATCGCGCGCGGGGCGGTCTCGCGGCCGTCGATGGTGACGACCTTGCGCTGCCTGGCGTCGTACAACACCATGAAGCCGCCGCCGGTCAGGCCGGCCGAGTACGGCTCGGTCACCCCGAGCACGGCTCCGGCGGCCACGGCCGCGTCGACGGCGTTGCCGCCGCGTCTCAGCACGGAGATCGCGGCCTTGCTGGCGTCGAGGTCGACGGTGGCGACGGCGCCTCCGTACCCCTCGGCGACCGGGGCTTTCTGCTGGGGGCCCGCCGACGCGGGCGCGGCGGGCAGGAGTGAGATGAGGACTGCTGCTGCGGAGAAGATCACACGGCGCATGGTGTCCACGATGACCCAGCTACGCCCGTCGTGGTAGGGCCCCCTCGGACAAGGGGATGATGTCGTGCGCGCCGCCGGTGGCCTAGCGTGGTGGCGTGCGCACGAAGTCCGGTTTCGACCCTTATCTCGCCCTGATCGTGGCGGTCGCCCAGTTGGTGATCGCCCAGGGCGCGACGTGGGGCCAGCGTCTCCTCAGGGAGCAGCTCGACCCGTACGCGTACGCGTTGCTGCTGGTCGGGCCGCTGGCCATCCTCTTCCGCAGGCGGTTCCCGCTGCTGACGGTCTCCGTCGCGCTCGCCGCGATGGACCTGTTCCTCATCGGCGGCTACGCCTACGGCCCCGCCTTCCTCAGCCCCGGCGTCCTGCTGTTCCTCCTGGTCACAGGGGGCAGACGGCTGATGGCCTGGACGATGGCGACCATGACGGTGACCTCGCTGCTCAGCTACGCCTGGTGGGTGGGCAACCGCGACCTGTTCCACAGCCTGTCGATCCTCGCGTTCATCATGCTGTTCATGGTCGTGGCCGAGCTGGTCAGGATCGTCAGGGAACGCCGGGCCGAGCGCGAGCGCATCCTCGAGGAGGAGGCCAGGCGGCAGGCCAGCGAGGAGCGCCTGACCATGGCCCAGGAGCTGCACGACGTGCTCGCGCACAACATCTCGCTCATCCACGTGCAGGCCAGCACCGCGCTGCACCTCATCGACGCCAACCCCGAGCAGGCCCGCTCCGCCCTGGCCACGATCAAGACGGCGTCCAAGGAGGTGCTGGGCGAGATGCGCTCGGTGCTCAACGTGCTGCGCGAGGGCGCCCCGCGCTCCCCGACGGCCGGGCTCGACCGGCTCGACGACCTCGTCCAGCGTTCGGGGATGGAGGTCTCGCTCAGGCGGGTGGGGTCGCGGCCGCTGCCGCCGCAGGTCGAGCGGGCCGCGTACCGGATCGTGCAGGAGTCGCTCACCAACGCCGCCCGCCACGCGCCCGGCTCGCGGGTGTCGGTGCGCCTGGAGTACGGCGCCGCGGAGCTGGTCATCGTGGTCGCCGACACGGGGGCGACCAAGCCCGCGGTGCTGTCGGAGGACGGCAGCGGCAACGGCATCCCCGGCATGCGCGAGCGCGCCTCCGCCCTGGGCGGCACGCTCGTCGCCGGCCCGTCGGACGGCGGCTTCCAGGTCGAGGCCCGTCTGCCCCTACCCGAGGAGAACCCAACGTGATCAAGGTGTTGCTCGCCGACGACCAGGCACTGGTCCGCGCGGGCTTCAAGGCCCTGCTGGACGCCCAGCCCGACATGACCGTGGTGGCCGAGGCGGCCGACGGCGCGGAGGCGGTGCGCCTGGCCGGCGAGCACGCCCCGGACGTCGTGCTGATGGACATCCGCATGCCCGGCACCGACGGCCTGACCGCCACCCGCCTGATGCCGCCCGGCCCGCACATCATCATCCTGACCACCTTCGAGCTGGACGAGTACGTCTTCGAGGCGCTGCGCGGCGGCGCGTCCGGCTTCCTGGTCAAGGACACCGAGCCGGCCGAGCTCATCCAGGCCGTGCGGGTGGTGGCGGCGGGCGAGGCGCTGCTGTCGCCGAGCGTGACCCGGCGGCTGATCGCCGAGTACGCCTCGCGCGCCAAGGAGCCGGTCGCCAGCCAGGGCCTCGACCAGCTCACCGAACGCGAGCGCGAAGTGCTCTCCCTGGTCGGCACGGGCATGACCAACGACGAGATCGCCGCCAAGCTGTTCATGTCGCCGGCCACGGCCAAGACCCACGTCAGCCGGGCCATGATGAAGCTGCACGCCCGCGACCGCGCCCAGCTCGTGGTCATCGCCTACGAGTCCGGCCTGGTCAAGCCGGGGTGGCTCTGACGGCGGACGGTCCGGCGCCGAACCACGCCCGCGCCGCCTCGGCCAGGCCGCCGGTCCCGGCCCAGGCCACGTACCCGTCGGGGCGGACGAGCAGCACGTCGGCGGGCGGCTCGGCGCACCGCGCCCGCACCACGTCGATCCAGCCGCCTTCGGGCAGCGCCGGGTCCGGCCCGTCGCCGGGGTCGCCGGGCGGCGCCGGGTCCGGCCTGTCGCGGAGGTCGAGCAGCACCGGCCTGCCGGCCCGCAGCAGCCCGGCCACCCGCTGTTCCCCCGCCGCCGTGCTCAGCTCCAGGTCGGGGAGGAACCGGCCGGCGAGCGGATGCGGGTGCTCCAGCCCCCGCGCGGGCGGGTAGCGGGTGTCGGAGCCGTGCAGGAGCGCGGCGAGCCGGCGCAGCGGCTGCTCGTGGGCGAACAGCTCGCCGAGCAGCGCGCGCAGGGCGTCGCCGTCCTCGCCTGGGGCCCGTTCCAGCGCCGCCTGGGCGCGGGTCTGGGCGAGCGCCCGCGCGGCCACCGGACGGCGCTCCTCCTCGTAGGTGTCGAGCAGCCCGGCGGGCACCCGTCCGAGCAGCACGGCGGCCAGCTTCCAGGCCAGGTTGGCCGCCTCCGTCAGGCCGACGTTGAGCGCCGACCCGCCCGCCGGGAACAGGTGGGCGGCGTCCCCGGCCAGGAACACCCGCCCGGCCCGGTAACGCTCGGCGAGCCTGGCCTGCGCGACCGTGCCGGACAGCCAGATCGGCTCGCCCAGCGGCAGGTCCCGCCCGATCACCCGGCGTACGGCCGCGTGGAAGTCGTCCGGGGTCACCGGGCCGCCGGGCAGCGTGCCGCGCTCGCGCACGCCCGCGATGAGCACGCCGGGTCGCAGCGAGGTGAGCAGCAGGCGGCCGGCCGGGGTGCGGTTCCAGCCGGGTTCCAGGCCCTCGACCCGCGGCGCCTCGAACGGGCCCTGCCCGTCCCGGGCGAAGTGGCCGAGCCGCAGCACCTCGTCGTCGGTGGTGCCAGGGAAGCCGATGCCCGCCAGGGCGCGGACGGTGCTGTGCCCGCCGTCGCAGCCGACGACGTACCGGGCGCGGGCCCGGCCGGTGGACAGCTCCAGTGTGACGCCCTCCTCGTCCCGGGCCAGCCCGAGGACCTCGTGGCCGCGCCTGATCTCGGCCCCGAGCCGTGCGGCCCGCTCGGCCAGCAGCCGTTCCAGCCGGGGCTGCTGGATCAGCAGCAGCCGCAGCGGCATGTCGTCGTGCCCGGCGAACCGCAGCGGCACCTGCCCGAACGGGAACCCCGGGGCGGGGCCGGCGAAGCCGCTGCCCTCGGCGAGGAGGCCGAGCAGGCCGCGGTGGCCAAGCAGTTCCACGATCTGCCCGGCGAGCCCGTTGGCCTTGGGCAGCTCGCTCGGTTCCGGGCGTTTGTCCAGCACGATCGGGCGTAAGCCGGCCAGCGCCAGCTCGCCCGCGAGCATGAGCCCGACCGGGCCCGCTCCCACGATCATCACGTCGTCCATGCCTGTCAGGCTAGATTGACAAAATCGTCACTGTCAATCTAGCCTGACAACGTGGACATGGAAGAGCTGTCTCAACGCATCAGGTCGAACGACCCCGCCCTGGGCCTGCGGGCGGTGGGCGCGCTGCACCGGCTGGCCGAGCAGGTCGAGGCGGCGTCGGTGGCGGCGGCCAGGGAGCAGGGCTGGACCTGGGAACAGATCGGCGACGCGCTCGGCATGTCGCGGCAGTCCGTGCACGCCAGATACGGAAAGTGAGGATCGCCATGTTCGGCAAGGAGAAGAGCCCCTTCGCGGCCGTCGTCAGCGCGGCGCTCGACGAGGCCAGGCAGCGCGGCGACCGCCGGCTCGGCACCGAGCACCTGCTGCTCGGCCTGCTGCACGATCCCGCCGCCGAGCCGGCGCGGGCGCTCGGCGTGGACCTGGCCGGGGCGCGCGCCGCGCTCGACGAGCTCGACCGCGAGGCGCTGCGCTCGATCGGCCTCGACCTCGGCCAGGCCCCGCGCGCGACGCCCCGCCGGCACCCGCCGATCCCCGGCACCGCGCTCACGTCGAGCGCCCGCGCGGTGGTCAACGCCGCCATCGGGGCCACCCGGCGGAAGACCAGGCCGCAGGCGCCCCGCCACCTCCTGCTCGCCCTCCTGGAGCGGGACCGCCACGACCCGGTGGCCCGGCTGATCGACCAGCTCGGGATCGACCGCGCGGCCGTCCGCGCCCGTGTCGCCTGATCGGCGACACGGGGAGAAATCCGGTTGAACCCGCGGCCGGGGCGCTGACATGGTCGAAGGATGCGGCGTACATACGATGACCTGGTCGAAGAGGCCGACACGGTGTCCGTGGCCGGCTGGGACTTCTCCTGGCTGGAGGGCCGGGCCACCGAGGAACGGCCCTCGTGGGGCTACTCCCGCCTGCTGGCCGGGCGGATGGCGGCGGCGCAGGCAGCGCTCGACGTCCAGACCGGCGGCGGCGAGATCCTGGCCGGGCTGCCCACGCTGCCGAAGGTGACGGTGGCGACCGAGTCGTGGCCGCCCAATCTGGCGCTGGCCGCCGCCCGGCTGCGCCCGCGCGGGGCGCAGGTGGTGGCCGACGACGACGAGCCGCGCCTGCCGTTCCGCGACGGCGTCTTCGACCTGGTGGTCAGCCGCCATCCGGTGGCGACCTGGTGGGCGGAGATCGCCCGGGTGCTGCGTCCCGGGGGCGCGTACTTCTCGCAGCAGGTCGGCCCGCGCAGCGTGTTCGAGCTGACCGAGTTCTTCATGGGCCCGCAGGACGGCTCGGCCCGCGACCCGCGGCAGGCCGTGGCGGAGGCGGAGGCGGCCGGGCTGGAGGTGGTCGACCTGCGGGCCGAGCGGCTGCGGATGGAGTTCCGCGACATCGGCGCGGTGATCTACTTCCTGCGCAAGGTCATCTGGATCGTGCCGGGCTTCTCGGTCGGCCGCTACGGCGACAGGCTGCGCGAGCTGCACGAGCTCATCGAGGCCGAGGGCCCGTTCGTCGCCCATTCGTCCAGGTTCCTCATCGAGGCCCGGCGGCCCGGCGCGCACCCGTCCTTCGGATGACGAGACGCGCCGGCGCGCTACCGCCTCAGGCGTACGCCGGGCCCGCCTGAGCACTCCCCCAGGCGCAGCGGCGGCGGCTCCCGGCGGGCGATTCGCCGCGCCGCCGGAAGGCGGACCCTGGAGGCAGGACGAAGGAGGAAGTCATGCATCCGCATTTCTGGCCGGTCTTCCCGGTCTTCTGGGGCCTGTTCTGGGTCGCGCTCATCGCACTCGCCGTCACGGCCCGCCGCAAGGGCTGGTGGGGGCGTCGCCCGGCGCCCGTCCCCGACCGGCCCACCGCGTCGGCGGAGCAGATCCTGGCCGAGCGGTACGCCCGCGGCGAGCTGGGCGACGACGAGTTCTTCGAGAAGATGTCCGTGCTCAAGGGCGCAACCACCTAAACATCACTTAGGGTACAAGAACTGTCACTGGCCGCATCCAGCCTGCCGCGTTATGTTTCCCCCGAAAGCATCACGAGCGAGCGGGGAGGGCTGAGCGTGGAGTCCGTCACCCTGTTCGCCGGGGGCGTGGCAGCCGGGCTGGTGGCGGGCACCGCCTCGTGCACGGCCGCCCAGGGAGGGCTGCTCGTGGGCCTGGTCGGCCACCGTCCCGGCCGCGACCCGGCGCTGGTGGCCTGGTTCCTGGCCGGCCGGCTGGCCGCGTACACGCTGGTGGGGGCGCTGCTCGGGCTGCTCGGCTCGGCGGTCGGCCTGCCGCCGCGGGCGCGGGCCGTGCTCCTGGTCGCGGCCGGCTGCGCCGTGATCGTGTTCGCGATCCGGCTCATGCGCGGCGGGGGGCACGCGTGCGCCGAGCCCGTCCGGCCGTCCGGCTACAAGGCGCCGCTGCTGGGGGCGGCCACCGTCCTCGTGCCCTGCGGGGTGACGATCGGCATGGAGATGCTCGCCGTCTCCAGCGGCTCGCCGCTGTCGGGCGCGGCGGCCATGGCGGGGTTCGTGGTCGGCACGGCGCCGGCGTTCGCGCTGCTCGGCTACGTGCTGCGGCGCATCTCCCGCACCCGGCTGGCCAGGTTCGCGGGGGTCGTCGCCGTCGGCGCCGGGCTCTGGACCGTCGTGGCCGGTCTCAACCTGGGCGGCTGGACGGGGGAGGCCGCGCCGGCCGCCGCGGGGCCCGCCGCCCGGACCGTCACGGTCTATGCCACCCGTGAGGGCTACCGGCCCGCCGCCGTGTCCGTTCCGGCGAACGTACCGGTCGAGGTCATCTTCAAACTGGTCGATCAGGGCTGCACGGGCACCGTCACCATCGACGGGCGCGACGTGGCCCTGCCCGCCACCGTACGGCTGCCGCCCCACCGTCCCGGCTCGCTGCGTTACGTGTGCGGGATGGGGATGTATTCCGGGTTCATCAGGTTCTCCTAGGGCCGTTGTCGGCGATTACGGTTCGCGATCGTATGATCACGTGCCACTCTGTCGCCATGGCCTGGTGGCAGGGAGAGGTGGCGACGCCGGCCGTTCCGGCGCCACGGGTGGGTGACGAGCCGGAGTTGCTGGTGGCCGCGCAGCAGGGCGACGCCCAGGCGGCCCACCGGCTCGGCAAGCTCTACGCCCAGCGCGGCGACCGCGCGGCGGCCCGGCTCTGGTGGGAGCTGGCGGCCGCGGGCGGCAACGTCGACAGCGCCTACAACCTGGGCGTCTGGCACGAGAAGCACGGCAGCCTGGAGGAGGCGGTCATCTGGTACGAGACCGCCGCGGCCACCGGCGACGCGGAGGCCGCCGCCAACCTGGCCACGCTCCTGCTCGAACAGCGCGGCGACGCCGGCGCCGCGAGGGCCTGGTTCGAACGCTCGGCCCTGGCCGGGTCGCGCGCCGCGGCCCGCCGGCTGGCGCTGCTGTGCGAGGACACCGGCGAGACCGGCGTGGCCCGCGAGTGGCACCGCAGGGCGGCCGACGAGGGCGACATGGCCTCGGCCCACGACCTCGGCTTCCTGGCCTACTCCGCCGGCGAGGACGAGGAGACCGTGCGCTGGTGGGAGTACGCCGCCAGGGGCGGCCACGCCGACTCCGCCCACTGCATGGGCCTCTACCTGCACGCCAGCCGCGACCCCGAGGGCGCCGAGGCCTACTACCGGCTGGCCGCCAAGAACGAGCACCCGGGCGCCGCCTCCCGGCTCGGCGCCATCGCCCTGTCCCGCGGCGACCTGCGTACGGCCCGCGCCTGGTACGAGCGGGCGGCCGCGGCCGGACGGCTGGAGGACCAGCGAATGGCCGGGTTCGTCTGCGTGGAGCTCGGCGACACCCCGGCCGCCAGCCACTGGTTCGGCAGGGCGGCGGCGGGCGGCGACGCCGAGTCCGCCTTCAACTACGGCCTGCTGCTGATCGCCGAGTTCGGCGACCTGGCCGGCGGCCGCCACTGGTTCCGCCAGGCGGCGCAGGCGGGCCACCACGGCGCGGCGGTCGAGCTGGGCGGGCTGCTGACGGTCGCCGGCGAGCTGGGCGAGGCCGAGGAGTGGCTGGCCGACCCGCCGCCGCAGGCGTGGGCGCGGACCGCCGAGCCCGAGCTGGCCGCTCGCGCGGAGCTGGCGGCGGCGGCCACCGGCCGCAGGGGCGGCGTGCCGCTGTCGGTGCCCGACCTGACGGAGGTGCTGGGCACCTGGGACCTGGTGACCAGGCCGCTGCACGACCACTCCGACGTGATCGGCTGGCTGGTGGAGCGGAGCGGGGTGCACCGCAGCGCGGTCGAGCACCTGGCGTCGGTGCGCGGCACGCTGCTGCGCCCCGGCAGCGCGCCGTGGCCGGGCACGGGCGAGATCCAGCACGTCCTCGCCACCGCCCGTGACCTGCGGCGCCGCCTGGGGGTGTGTTAGGGGCGCGACCGCCGGCCGCGCCCCCGCGAGAGAATCAGAGAACGTCGGCGACCGGCGTGTACGCCAGCCCCAGCGCCTGGGCGACCGGCTCGTTGGTGAGCAGGCCGTCATGGGTGTTCAGACCGCCCGCGAGGCCTTGGTCGGCCTTCAGCGCGTCGCGCCAGCCCAGGTTGGCCAGCTTGACCGCGTACGGGAGCGTCGCGTTGGTCAGGGCGTAGGTGGAGGTGTTGGCCACCGAGCCGGGCATGTTGGCCACGCAGTAGAAGATCGACCCGTGCACCGTGTACGTCGGCTCGGCGTGCGTGGTCGGCCGCGAGTCCTCGAAGCAGCCGCCCTGGTCGATGGCGATGTCCACGAGCACCGAGCCCGGCTTCATCCGTGCGACCAGGTCGTTGGAGACCAGCGTCGGGGCCTTGGCCCCCGGGATCAGCACCGCGCCGATGACCAGGTCGGCCTGCAGGACCTCGCGCTCGATCGCGTACGAGGTGGACACGAGGGTCTTGAGGCGGCCCTGGTAGATGGCGTCGATCTGGCGGAGCCGGTCGATGTTGGTGTCGAGCACGGTCACGTCCGCGCCCATGCCGACGGCGATCTGGGCCGCGTTGAGGCCCGAGACGCCGCCGCCGATGACGACGACCTTGGCCGGGGCCACGCCGGGCACCCCGCCGGGCAGCACGCCCCGGCCGCCGTTGAAGCGCATGAGGTTGTAGGCGCCCACCTGCGGCGCGAGCCGGCCCGCGACCTCCGACATCGGGGCCAGCAGCGGCAGCGTGTGGCCCACCTGCACGGTCTCGTACGCGATGCCGGTCGTCCTGGCGGCGAGCAGGGCGTCGGTGCACGGACGGGAGGCGGCCAGGTGCAGGTAGGTGAACAGGATCAAACCCTCGCGCAGGCGGTGGTACTCCTCGGCGATGGGCTCCTTGACCTTCAGGACCATGTCCGCCCCGGCCCAGACGGCGTCGGCGTTGTCGAGGATCTTCGCGCCCGCGGCGAGGTACTCCTCGTCGGTGATGTGTGAGCCGAGGCCGGCACCCCGCTGGACGGTGACGTCGTGACCGTTCCGCACCAGCTCGTGAACACCGGCGGGGGTGACCGCCACACGGTATTCGTGGTTCTTGACCTCGGCAGGGACGCCGATCTTCATCGTAGGGATCCTTTCGGAGACCGGCACTTCGTCGTACCGGGTGGGGAGGGTGTTAGAGGCGCGCCCACGCTTCCGAGAGCACACCCCGCAGGATGGATCCGATCTCGTCGAACTCCCTCTGCCCCGCGATCAGCGGGGGCGCGAGCTGGATCACGGGGTCACCGCGGTCGTCCGCCCGGCAGTAGAGTCCGGCGTCGAACAGCGCCTTGGACAGGAATCCGCGCAGCAACCGCTCGGACTCCTCGGCGTTGAACGTCTCCTTGGTGGCCTTGTCCTTGACCAGCTCGATGCCCCAGAAGTAGCCCGAGCCCCGCACGTCGCCGACGATCGGCAGGTCGCGCAGGTCGTCGAGGGCGGCCTGGAAGAGGGGCTCGTTCTTGGTGACGTGGCCGAGCAGGTCCTCGCGCTCGAAGATGTCGAGGTTGGCGAGGGCCACGGCGGCCGACACGGGGTGGCCGCCGAAGGTGTAGCCGTGGGCGAACATGTTGTCGCCCTGCTTGAAGGGCTCGAACAGCCGCTCGTGCGCGATCATGGCGCCGATGGGCGAGTAGCCGCTGGTCAGGCCCTTGGCACAGGTGATGATGTCGGGCACGTAGTCGAACTTCTGGCCGCCGAACATGGTGCCGAGGCGGCCGAAGGCGCAGATGACCTCGTCGGAGACGAGCAGCACGTCGTACTCGTCGCAGATCTCGCGCAGGCGCTGGAAGTAGCCGGGGGGCGGCGGGAAGCAGCCGCCGGCGTTCTGGACGGGCTCGGCGAAGACGGCGGCCACCGTGTCGGGGCCCTCCATCTCGATGGCGCGGGCCACGCGGTCGGCCGCCCAGATGCCGTATTCCTCCGGCGACATGCCGGGGATGCCACTGATTTCGTCGGCGCGGTAGTAGTTCGTGTTCGGAACGCGCACCGAGCCGGGCACGAGAGGCTCGAACATCTGCTTGAACGCCGGGATGCCGGTGATCGACAGGGCGCCCTGCGGGGTGCCGTGGTAGGCGATCTGGCGGCTGATGACCTTGTGCTTGAGCGGCTTGCCGACGAGCTTGTAGTACTGCTTGGCCAGCTTCCACGCGGTCTCGACGGCCTCGCCGCCGCCGGTGGTGAAGAAGACCCGGTTCAGCTCGCCCGGCGCCTGCTCGGCCAGGCGGGCGGCCAGCTCGGCCGCCTTGGGGTGCGAGTAGGACCACAACGGGAAGAAGGCCAGCTCCTGCGCCTGCTTGGCGGCGGCCTCGGCCAGCTCGCCCCGCCCGTGCCCGACCTGGACCACGAACAGCCCGGCCAGGCCGTCGAGGTAACGCTTGCCGTGGATGTCGTAGATATAGGACCCCTCACCGCGCACGATGGTCGGGATCTCGTTCTCCTGGTAGGCGCTGTGCCTCGTGAAGTGCAACCACAGGTTGTCCTGCGCGGCCTTCAGGACGTCGTTTTCCGGCTGCGTCATGGTTATCTTCCCTCGTGTCGAACTCTCCACAGTGTGCATCTTCACCTGCGGTTTGCCAAGCGAATCGGTCGCAGCACTATGCAAGAAAATCGAGATCCGCAGAACCGTTGTGTAACAGCAACGAAATCCGCAGGTAGATTAACGCGCGGGTCATGCCTGTTTCCATACTGTGGAACCTTCTGTGATCCAATGAGACCAAACTGCCCAGAACGACCCCCGGGGGACCGTCCCGTGACTCCTGACCAGATCGAGAGCGCCGTCGCCGCCGCGATGCCCCGAGCCATCGAGGAGCTCAAGCGGCTCGCCGCCATCCCCTCCGTGGCCTTCCCCGGGCACCCTGAGGAGCCGGTTCTCGCCGCCGCGGCGGTGACGGAGGAGCTCGTGCGCTCGGCGGGCCTGCCGCACGTCCAGCAGGTCGCGGTCGAAGGCAGCTTCCCCGCGATCTACGGTGAGGCCCCCGCCCCTCCCGGCGCGCCCACCGTCCTGCTGTACGCGCACTACGACGTGCAGCCGGCCGGCGACCTGGCCGCCTGGCGCACGCCGCCGTTCGAGCCCACCCTGATCGACGGCAAGCTGTACGGCCGCGGCTGCGCCGACGACAAGTCGGGCATCATCTCCCACATCGCCGCGCTGCGCGCCTTCCAGGGCCGGTTCCCCGTGGGCATCAAGGTCATCATCGAGGGCCAGGAGGAGTACGCGGGCGAGCGCCTGGAGGCCTTCGTCGAGCGCAACCCCGAGCTGCTGCGGGCCGACGCCATCGTGGTGGCCGACACCGGCAACCCGCGCGTCGGCGACCCGGCGGTCACGACGTCGCTGCGCGGCATGGCGGCCTTCACCATCGAGGTGCGCACGCTGCGCGAGGCCCTGCACAGCGGCTCGTTCGGCGGCGCCGCCCCCGACGCGCTGGCCGCCCTGATGCGCATGCTGACCGCGCTGCACGACGAGAACGGCGACATCCGGGTGCCCGGCCTGCCGCGCGGCAGCTTCCTCGGCCAGGGGCCCTCGGAGGAGGAGTTCAGGAAGACCGCCGGCGTGGCGGACGGCGTCTCGCTGGTCGGCTCGGGCTCGCTGGCCGACCGGCTGTGGGCCTCGTACGCCATCACCGTCACGGGCCTCGACGTGCCGAGCGTGTCGGGCGCCGTGAACGCGGTCCAGCCGGCGGCGCGGGCCCGGGTGACCGTCCGGGTGCCTCCGTCCGGCGACCCGAAGACCACGGTCAACGCCGTGGTGGAGTTCCTGCGCCAGGTGGCGCCGTGGGGCGTGCAGGTGTCGTTCGACGACTTCACCGTCGGGTCCGGCTTCCAGGCCGACTCCGGCGGCAAGGCGCGGGCGGCGCTCAACCGGGCGATGGAGCGCGCGTTCGGCCGCCCGCCGCGCGACGTGGGCGCGGGCGGGTCGATCCCGCTGGTGAACACGCTGCTCAAGCAGTACCCGGCGGCCGAGATCCTGCTGTTCGGCGCCGAGGACGAGGACGCCGCCATCCACGCTCCCAACGAGCGGGTCGACCTCGACGAGCTGCGCCGGGTGGCCACCGCCGAGGCGCTGTTCCTCCAGGAGCTGAGCCTGCCGTCGGCGCTCGGCGTCTGACCCTCACCCTGTAGGCCCCCTCGCCGCTCCGCCCCGGGCGGAAATTGCGTTGCCCTTCCTGGCCGTCGTTCGTCAGACTGCACGACGTTCCGGAATCCGTCAGGAAGGGCTGCGCATGTTGACCGACGAGCAGGTCGAGTCGTTCGTGGAGGACGGGTTCGTCCGGCTTCCCGGCGCGGTTCCCCGGGAGACGGCCGAGCAGTGCCGGGCCGAGCTGTGGGCGGCCAGCGGCTGCGATCCGGACGACCCGTCGAGCTGGACCGAGCCGGTCGTGCGGCTGGGCTGGATCGCGACCCCGTCCTTCCGCGCGGCGGCCAACACGCAGGAGCTGCACGAGGCCTACGACCAGCTCGTGGGCGCCGGGAGATGGACCGCGCCCATGGGCCTCGGCACCTTCCCGCTGCGTTTCCCCAGCGACAAGGAGCCCGGCGACGACGGCTGGCATCTGGAGGCGAGCTTCGCCGGTGACGCCGGCGAGTACCGGGTGAACCTGCGCTCGCGCGGCCGGGCCCTCCTCATGCTGTTCCTGTTCTCCGAGGTCGGCCCCGACGACGCCCCCACCCGGGTACGCGTCGGCTCACATCTGGACGTGCCCGCCCTGCTCGCCGATTCCGGGGACGAAGGGCGTGAATGGTTCCCGCTGTGCGGGGAGGCCGTGCCGCTCAGCGAGGGGCGCCGGGAGGTCACCGTCACCGGCTCCCCCGGCGACGTCTTCCTGTGCCATCCGTTCCTGATCCACTCGGCCCAGCCGCATCACGGGAGCGTGCCGCGGTTCATGGCCCAGCCGCCGCTGGTGCCGACCGGCCTGCTCGACCTCACCGGCACCGCGCCGACGCCGGTCGAACGCGCGGTCCTGAAGGGTTTGAACGGCACCGCTCCGGCTTAGGACGCCCGGCGGCGTGGCCTGATCAGAACGCCCGGCGGCGCGGGTCAGGCGTGGTGGTCCGCCAGGCGGCGGGGCCTGGTCGTGCCGCGGCAGACCAGGCGCAGGCCGGTCTCCACCAGAGCCCAGCCCAGCCGCCGTTCCCAGGCGCGGGCGACCGTCCCCGGGTGAGTCCGGCCTGTTAGGCCTGTTCGGCTTGTCCGGCGGGGGGCCTGGGCGGCGGCGCGCAGCTCCTGCCCGCGTACTCGCTCGACAAGTAGGTATAAGTCGGGATTCATCCTGCTCTCCTCACGTCGTGAACGGGAACCCGTACAAGTGCACGGCCACGTTCTCGCGGCCCTCGGTGTCACCCGCCTCGCCGGCCGCCTTGCCGCGGGCCGTCCACTTCACGACCACGTCGTCGATCTCCTGCCTGAGGTCGCGCAACTCCCGCGCGGTCAGCGACAGCAGGAACTCAGACCCGAAGGACGAGTCCTGCCAGGCCTCGCTCCAGGCCCACTGCGCGTCGAGGTAGCCGTCGTACATCTCGGCGAGCTGGCGGGCGTGCAGGCGGGACAGGGTCTGGTGGACCACGACGCCCTCGGGGCTGTCGCGGAAGTCGGAGTTGCGGGTGGAGAAGCTCTCCGCCGACGTCCGCCACCAGCGCTCCCGGGCGTCGCCCCGGCCGCCCTCCGTCTCCTCGATGAGGCCGTGCGAGGCCAGCTTGCGCAGGTGGTAGCTGACCAGGGAGACCGCCTCGTCCACCTGCTCGGCGAGCTGCGAGGCCGTCGCGAGCTCGGCGACCTTGAGCGCGCGGTACAGCTTCATGCGCAGCGGGTGCGCCAGCGCCTTGAGCGTGCCGACGTCCTGGACGCGGGGCCGATCGTGGCTTGCCATGCCCTCACGCTAGATGCGAAAGGAAAATTGCGCAATAAAAGTTGCGAGATTTTTCTGTCTCAGGCGCTCGCCATACTGCGTCCCGAAGCACCGACTTCAGGGACACCGACGATGGGAGCAAGAGCCATGAGCGAGGCACCGCGGGGCGTTTCCGGCACGACGGCGCGGGGGTGAGGCGGATGGCGACGTTCGCGCTGATCCACGGCGGCGGCAGCTCCGCCTGGGACTGGCACCTGGTCGAGGCCGAGCTGCGCGCCCGGGGCCACCGCACGGTGGCCGTCGACCTGCCGATCGAGGACGAGTCGGCCGGCCTGGCCGACTACGCCGACACGGTGGCGCGGGCCGTCGGCGAGGCGGACGAGCTGGTCGTGGTGGCCCACTCGTGGGGCGGCTTCGTCGGCCCGCTGGTCTGCGACCGGCTGCCCGTCAAGCTGCTCGTGCTGGTCACGGCCATGATCCCGGTCCCGGGCGAGCCGCCGGGCGACTGGTGGGCCAACACCGGCTACCAGGGCGCCGACGACCTGGACACGATCGCCCAGTACATGCACGACGTCCCGGAGGAGCTGGCGGAGGAGGAGTTGTCGCGGGGGCGTCCGCAGGCGGAGAAGTCGTCCGTCGAGCCGTGGCCGGGCGCGGCATGGCCCGACGTGCCGACGAGGTTCCTGCTCTGCCGGGACGACCGGTTCTTCCCACCCGAGTTCATGCGGCGGGTGGTGCGGGAACGGCTCGGTGTCATGCCCGACGAGATCGGGGGCAGTCACATGGTCATGCTCTCGCGGCCGAAGGAGCTGGCCGAGCGGTTCGAGGCGTATCTCACAGTGTGACGCACCGCATCACGAGGTAATCTTTTGTACTGACCAGTCAGTTCAAGAGATGGGGTTGTGGTGATCGTCGCGGAGGGCTTGTCGATCGAGGGGGTGTACCCGGCGGTCTCGCTGAAGGCGGGCCCCGGGACGCTCACGGCGGTCGCCGGGCCGGCGGGCAGCGGGCGTACGAGCCTGCTGCTCACGCTGGCCGGGCGGATGAAGCCGACGACGGGCACGCTCTCCGTCGCCGGGCACACCAGGCCGCGGGCCATCCGCAAGGCGGCGGCGCTCGCGCTGGTGGACGGCGTGACGGATCTCGACAGGGCGCTGACGGTCAAGGAGCACCTGCGGGAGCGCAGGCGCAGGCCGTACCAGGAAGTTCTGAAGCGGGCGGGGCTCGCGGCGCCGGACACGACGCCGGTGAGCGAGCTGGACCGCGAGCAGCAGGTGCGCCTCGGCGTCGCCCTGGCCCTGCTGGACGAGCCCGCGGTGATCCTCGCCGACAACGTGGACGCGGGCCTGCCCGACGACCGCGTACGGGAGCTCTGGGACCTCCTGCGCGACCTCGGCGCCGGCCTCGGCACGGCCGTGGTCGCGACCTGCGTGCGCCCGCCCGCCCGCTACGACCACCTCGTGGAGCTGTGATGAAGGGCATGCTGCGGTCCCGGTTGACCCGGGCTGCGCTGGCGGCGGTGATCGTGCTGCCGCTGCTGTACGCCGGACTGTACCTGTGGTCGTTCTGGGACCCCCAGGGCAACCTCGACCGGGTCCCCGTCGCGCTGGTCATGGAGGACCGCCCGGCCACGGTCGACGGCAAGACCCTGCACGCGGGCCAGGACCTGGCCGACGAGCTGCGCGAGCGCAGGACGTTCGCCTGGCACGAGGCCACGCCCCGGCAGGCGGCCGACGGGGTCGCCGACGGCAGCTACTACCTGTCGCTCACCGTGCCCGCCGACTTCAGCGCCCGCCTGGCCTCCCCGTCCGACGACACGACGACCCCCACCCCCGCCCAGCTCGGCCTGCGCGTGGACACCGGCCGCAGCTACATCGTCGGCAGCATCTCCGACGCGGTCTTCAACGAGGTGCGCGCCGCCGCCGAGCGCACGGCCATCCACGACTACTTCGACAAGGTCTTCGTCTCGATCGGCGACATCCACGACGCCACCACCGAGGCCGCCGACGGCGCCGGCAAGCTGCACGACGGCGCGGTCAAGGCCGGCGACGGCGTCTCCCGGCTCAACTCCGGCCTCGGCACCGCCGAGAACGGCGCCCAGCAGCTCTCCGTCGGCCTGAACAGCGCCAACACCGCCACCGGCAAGCTGCGGGACGGCTCGGCCCAGGTCACCGGCGGCATCGGCAAGGCGCAGCAGGCCATCGGCGAGCTGCGCGACGGCCTGCGCAAGCTGCGCAGCGAAGGGACCTCCGAGCTGCGGAAGGGCACCAGGAAGGCGGCCGACCAGGTCCACACCCAGACGCGCGCGGTCAACCAGCTCGCCGACAAGTACGTGCCCGTGCTGAACGAGTGGGGCCCGAAGGTCGCCGACGCCGCCGAGCAGGTGGCCGACGCCGCCGACCGGCTGGCGGACGGCTCCGGCACGGGCGCCGGCGCGACCCGCGCGGCGGGCAGCGCCCGCGAGGCCGCCTCCCAGGCCCAGGCCGCGCTCGACCGCCTCGGCGCGGACGCCGACCCCGAGGTGCGCTCCCTGCTGCGCAGCGCGGCCAACGCCGCCGAACGCGCCGCCGAGCAGGCCGGCTCGGCGGGCACCGGCGGCACGGGCGGCGCCTCCGCCCTGTCCGCCCAGGCCCGCGAGCTGGCCAGGAACGCCAGGAAGATCGCGGCCGTGGCCCCGCAGATCGGCCCCAAGGTCGACCAGGTCAGGACCCAGGTGAACGCCCTGGACGACGGCCTGGCCAAGCTGGCCGCGGGCGCGGCGACCGTGGACGCGAGCCTGGCCAAGGCCGGCACCGGCGCGGGCACTCTCTACCAGGGCGCGACCAAGCTGCACGACGGCTCGGCCCAGGTCACCAGCGGCCTCGGGCAGCTCGGCGGCGGGCTGGTCAAGCTCAGCGACGGCGCGAGCACGCTGCGCACCGGGGTCGGCCGGCTGCACGACGGCGCGGGCCAGGTGGACAAGGGCATGGACCAGCTCGCCAAGGGCTCGAAGGACCTGGCGGGCGGGCTCGGCGAGGGCGCGGAGAAGATCCCCGACTACGACGCCCGGCAGCGGGCCGCGCGCGCCGACGTGATGAGCGACCCGGTGCGGCTGGCCAAGACGGTCGACAACGAGGTCCCCAACTACGGCACCGGGTTCGCGCCGTTCTTCCTGCCGCTGGCGTTGTGGGTGGGCGCGATGATCACGTTCATGGTGCTCAAGCCGCTGAACCAGCGGCGGCTGGCCGGCACCCAGGGCGCGGTGCGCATCGCGCTGGCCGGCTGGCTGCCCGCGGTGGCGCTGGGCGCGGCCCAGGTCGGGGTGCTGGCGGCGGTGCTGCGCTTCGCGCTCGGCCTGGAGGCGGCGCACTGGCTCGGGGTGATCGGGCTGCTGCTGCTGGCGGGGGCCGCGTTCCTGGCGGTGGTGCAGGCGGTCAACGCGCTGCTCGGGCCGCCCGGCCGGGTGGTGGGGCTGGCGCTGCTGATGCTCCAGCTCACCTCGGCGGCGGGGACGTACCCGATCGAGACCTCGCCCGGCTTCTTCCAGACGATCTCGCCGTGGCTGCCGATGAGCTGGGTCGTCTCGGCGCTGCGCAGGCTGATCAGTGGCGGCGATCTGACCGTGGTGTGGCAGGCTTGCGGCGTGCTGTCCGCATTCCTCGTGCTCGGGCTCGCGCTGACCACCCTCGCGGTGGAGCGCGGCCGCGTCTGGTCCATGAAGCGCCTGCACCCCGAGCTGTCGCTGTGAGCAGGCAGGACACCCGGGCGAAGGTGTTCACGGCGGCGGTCGAGCTGATCGCCGAGCAGGGCTACGCGGCCACCACGGTCGACGCGATCGCCGAGCGCGCCGGGGTGGCCAAGGGCACCGTGTTCTACAACTTCGGCAGCAAGGAGGGCCTGTTCTCCGCGCTGCTGGAGCACTCGATCGAGCGGCTGGCGGGCGCGCTGGCCGCCGCCGACACCGGCGAGAGCGGTGTGGCCGCCCTCGACTCGGTCGTGCTCGGCCAGCTGCGCTTCTTCGAGGAGCACGGCCCGTTCGCCCGGGTGCTGCTGGCCGAGATGTGGCGCACCGCCTGGCAGGAGGCGGTGGCGCGGCTGCGCGAGAGCGCGCTCGGCGTGTACGCGGGCGTGCTGCGCAGGGCGGCGGCCAGCGGCGAGATCCGCGCCGACCTCGACGTGGAGACGGCGGCGACCGCCCTGTTCGGCATGGTCCTGACGGTCGCCATCGAGCGCCGCGCCCTCTACCCCGAGCGGCCGATCGAGCAGACCCACCAGACCCTGGTCGAGCTGCTCCACGGCCGCATCAGGTGAGGCGTCAGCGCACCGGCAGCTCGTAGACGCGGCGCACGCTGCTGCCCAGCTTGCCGACGTCGGCGCCGTACACGTGCAGCGACACCCCGACCTCGTCGCTGGTGTTGAGCACCATGTGGATGTCGCCGGGCGGGGCGAAGCCGCTGACCTCGCCCGGCCGGTTGTCGGCGCGCCCGATCTCCACCAGGTGGTCGCCCATGTCGCGGTAGAGCGTCTCGTGCTCGATGCCGCTGAGGATGCCGAACGTGCACCAGGACACATGGTCGTGGATCACCGTGTACTGGCCGGGACGCCACACGACGGCCACGATCGAGAACTCGTCCTGGGCGTGCAGCAGGTGGGAGGAATAGCGGTCGGGCGTGCCGAGGCGTTCCTCGGGCGTGAGGATGTCCATGCCGGGCAGCCGGTCGCGCAGCACGTCGGCGACGGCGAAGGCGGTCTCGCGGGCGCCGAGCTTCCTGGCCACGATCTCGGAGATGCCGGACACCAGAACGTCGAGCCCTGGCCTGGTGGTGGTCGCGACCATGTTCACGGTGTCCCCCTAGGGAAAATGCGGCAATTTGTCCTCCCTCTCTACGGTGGCCCATGGCGATCGATAGGTCCAACAGAAGTCTTCTGGCCTATTGATAGATACGATTGATGAATGCTCGATGTCGCCCGGCTCCGCGTCCTCGTCGCGGTGGCCCGCAAGGGGTCGCTCACCGCGGCCGCCAAGGAGCTCCACTATTCCCAGCCGTCCATCAGCCACCACCTGGCCCGGCTGGAGGCCGAGACCGGCGCCAAGCTCGTCCAGCGGGTGGGGCGCGGCATCCGGCTGACGGAGGCGGGCCGGCTGCTGGCCGACCGCGCGGCCGACATCATCGGCCGGATCGACGCCACGGCCGAGGAGCTGGCCGCCCACGTGGGCCTGCGCGAGGGCCGCGTGCGGCTGGCCGCCTTCCCGTCGGCGCTCGGCACGTTCATCCCGTCCGCCGTCCGCCGCCTGGCGGCCGCCCATCCCGGGCTGCGCCTGGAGCTCACCGAGACCGAACCGCCCGAGGCCCTCAGGCTGCTGCGCGCCGGCCGGGTCGACGTCGCCGTCATGTTCCGGTACGACGACACCGCCCCCGAGGACGCCGGCCTGCACCTGATCCACCTCCTCGACGACCCCAGCTACCTGGTCTCCCCCGAGCCGGGCGGCGAGCTGGCCGACCACGCCGACTCCCCCTGGATCGCCGGCTGCGACCGCTGCCGCAGCCACCTGCTCGACATCTGCGCCAAGGCCGGGTTCGAGCCGCGCATCTCCTTCACCAGCGACGACATCGTGGCCGTGCAGGCGCTCGTGGCGGCCGGCATGGGCCTGACCGTGCTGCCCGGCCTCGCGCTCACCGCCCACCGCAACCCCGACGTCGAGGCCACCCAGGTGCCCGGCTCCACCAGGCACGTCTACGCCGCCGTCTACGGCGAGCCGCCACACCCGCCGGCCACCGGCGCCCTGCTCGAAGCGCTCGGCGCGAGCCTGCCGCCCGCCGGGGAAAGCCGTTGACGGCCTCCTTACGATGAACACATGCCGGACATCACGCATATCGCGCTGTTCTGCGTGGCCACGATGGGACTGCTGCTGGTCCCCGGCCCCGCTGTGCTCTACATCGTCACGCGCAGCGTCTCCCAGGGCCGGTCGGCCGGGTTCGTCTCGGTGCTGGGCGTGCACACCGGCTCGCTGGTCCACATCGGCGCGGCGGCCCTCGGCCTCAGCGCGCTGATCGCGGCCTCGGCGACCGCGTTCACGGTCGTCAAGTACGTGGGCGTGGCGTACCTGCTCTGGCTCGGCCTGCGCAAGCTGATGAAGCGCGGCGGGGAGTCCGAGGAGGTCGTCGAGCTGCAGGTGCAGTCCAGGCGGCGGCTGTTCTGGGAGGGGTTCGTGGTCAACGTGCTCAACCCGAAGACGGCCGTGTTCTTCCTGACCTTCCTGCCGCTGTTCACCGTCCCGGCAGCGGGGCCGGTGGGACCGCAGATCCTGATGCTCGGCGGGTTGTGGCTGGTGCTGGGGATGGCCAGCGACGGCATGTACGCGCTGCTGTCGTCCACGCTGGCCGGACGGCTGCGCGGGTCCGTACGGGCGCGGCGGCGGCTCGACGTGGGCAGCGGCCTGGTGTACCTCGGGCTGGCCGCCTGGCTCACAACCGAGAAGGCATGACAAGCCGCGAAATTTCCCGCTCTTAATGCGATAGTGAGATCGATCGGGGGACGAAAAGCCGGGACGTAGCAGCTAGGCGGACCCATGGACGCGCCACCGCACCGCCTCGGCCTCGAACGAGTCGTCGAGGTCTACTCGGGGCACGACGACGTGGTCGGCGTGACCGGGACCGGCCATGTGATCGGCACGGATCTCGTGCTGACCTCGTCCCTCGTGGTGGACCCCGGGGCGCCCTGCCAGGTGCGCCCGCCCTGGTCGTCCCGGTGGGCGGCGGCCGAACAGGTCTGGCGCGGGCACGGCGCGGCGCTGCTGCGGGTGCCCGGACCGCCCTGGGCCGACGTGCCGGGCATCGGCCACGTCCGGTGGGCCGCCCTGGCCGGGGAACGCGTGCCGTGCCTGGCCATGGGGTTCCCGCAGGCGCGGCGGCGGTCGGGGTTCAGGGACGTCCGGGTGCTGTCCGGAACCGCCGCCGCCCCCACGGGCCCGGCGTCGCGGACGCTCGGCATGGACGTGCCCGGCCCGCCGCCTCCCATGGAGGTGTGGGCGGGCCTGGCCGGGGCCGCGCTGCTGGCCGATCCCGCCGGGCAGGTCGCCGCCGTCGTCACGGCCTCGGCCGCCGGGCACGCCCGTGGGCGGCTCGACTCGGTGCCCGTGGGCGTGCTGCTGGGCGACGAACGGTTCCGCGAGCTGACCGGGGCTGCGCCGGGTTCGCTGGAGGGCGTGTCCGCCGGTGACGGGCGGGTGGTCCTGTCCGGGCTGCTGTCGCCGGCGCGGGAGCCGTTGCCGTCCGACTGCCCGGACTGGCGGCTGCTGCTGCCGCGGCACGCCGTGGTGCCGTACTCCGGGCGGGACGGGCAGCTCGCCGCCCTGCGGGCCTGGGCCGGGGAGCGCGCCGAGCTGTCGGTCGCGGTGGTGACCGGGCGGAGCGGCACGGGCCGTACCCGGCTGGCCGGGGAGCTGTGCGAGGAACTGCGGGAAGCGGGCTGGGACGCCGGTTTCCTGGCCATGGACGCCGCGCTCGCCGCCCTGTCCGGGCGCGCGGCGGTGTCGCTGGAGGCGGTGCGGCCCTCACTGGTGGTCGTGGCGTCGCCGGAGCCGTCCGCTCCGCTGGTGGGCGAGCTGGTACGGCGGCTGGCCAAGCACGGGCACAACCCCCGCGTACGGGTGTTGCTGCTGGCCCGCGAGCCCGGCGAGGCGGAGTGGTGGCGGCGGGTGGACACGGCGGCGGGCGGCTGGCTGCGCCGGGTCAACACCACGACCGTGCAGCTCAACCAGCATCCGCTCACCCTGAACGAGCGCACCGAGCACGCGTTCACGGCCATGAAGGCGTTCGCGCCGAGCCGGGCCGCGCTCCCCACGCCCCCACGCCTGGACGACCCCGAGTACGGCCTGCCGCTCCGCGTCCACCTGGCGGCCCTGCTGCGGCTGCGCGGCGGCGAGTCGGAGGTGCTGCCCGCGCCCGCCGTCCCGGGGGCCCTGCCGGGCGGCGGGATCGGCGCACCGCCCTACCGGACGGCGCCCGAGCCCCGCCCCGGGACGTCCTGGAACGCCTTCCGTCCCGGCGGCCGGAGCGGGACCCCGACGCGCGCGGTGGTGACCGTCGGCGAGGAGCTGCTCAGCCGCTTCCTCGACCGCGAACGCGACCAGTGGGCCACCGTCTGGCCCGCCGGCCGCGACCAGGTGGACGAGACCACCGCCCGGCAGTCCGTCGCCCTGCTCACGCTCACCGCCCCCACCCCCGCCGAGCTGCCCGGCCTGCTGTCGGCCGTGCCCGCCCTGCACGGCGACCCGCAGGCCGCGGCGGTCGTCGCCGACTGGCTGGGACGCGTCTTCCCCGGCGTCGACCGGCTGTGCCCGCTCGGGCCGGACCTGGTGGCCGAGCAGGCGCTCGCCGAGACCGAGGACCTGGACGCGCTGGTCCTGGCCGTGCACGACCACGAGCGGCGGACGGCCGGGCACCTGGCACGCCTGCTCGACGTGCTCCGCCTGGGCGCGGAGCGGGCGGAGGTGGGGCGGGCGCTGCGTTCGCTGGTGACGTCCAGGATCGGGGCGCTGGTCGCGGAGGCGGCGGCGAACTCCGCCACCCGGCTCGGCGACCTGCTCAACGCCGCGCTCACGCAGCTGCCGGCCGACCGGGCGACGATCGCGGCGGTGGCCGCGCTGCCCCGCGGACCGCAGGCGGAGCTGCGCATGGATGCGCAGGCGGCTTCCCGGACGGATTCATGGGGCGCTTCCCGGGCCGAGCCGCAGCTCGGGCTGCGGGCTCTTGAGGTGACGCTGGCCGAGCTGGCCGTACGGCACTTCCGTGCAGGTGGCAGGCGGACCGCGCTGGCGGGGGCGCTGGCCCGGTTGTCGTCCCGGTTGTCGGCCGTGGGCCGGGTGGGCGAGGCGGTGGTGGCCGCCGCCGAGGCCGTGGAGATCTTCGCGGCCGCTGCCCCGTACGAGGAGGCGGCCGGTCAGGCGGAGGCGCTGTTCGTCCTGGGGGCGTGCCTGCTGCTGGCGGGCGAGTCCGGCAGCGCGCTCAGGCCCGCCCAGGAGGCGGCGACCCGGTTCCGCATCCTGGCCGAGGACGGCCCCCGGTACGCGGGACGGGCTGGGCAGGCGTACCACAACCTGGCGTGCGCGCTGCTGGACTCGGGGCGGACGGCCGAGGCGGTGGAGGCGTTCGCGGCGGCGGGCGGCACCGTCGAGATCGCCACGACCCTGGCCGACATCCTCACCGCGAACACCTTTCCAGCCACCCCCACTCCCCTGAACCAGCCCCCCACCCCCTGCCAAGCCCCCTTACCCCCCGCCGGACAAGCCCCGTCACCCAGCCTCGAACAGGCCACCACGCCCGGCGCCGGACAGCCCGGCATCACCAGACCGGCCACCACACCAGACGCCGGACCGCCCGCCATTCCGGGCGTCGTCAGGCGGGCGCCCGCGCCTGTCCCGCCATTCGCTGCCCCCGCCCCTGGTCCCGAGCCCGGGGCGTTGCCCGAGTTGGCCGCCTGTCTTGCCGTGGCGGCCACCGCCGCAGTGGCGGGCGCGGCGCCGACCGACAGGGATCTGGCTCAGCGGTTGTGCCTGCTGGCCAGGTGGCTCGGTGAACACGGCAGGGCGGCCGAGGCCGTCGCCCCCGCCGCAGAGGCCGTCGTACGGCTGCGCGGCCTGGCAGGCGAGGAGCCCGGCCTGCGGCTGATGCTGGCCGAGGCCGCGAGCCTGTTGGCCAGGCTCCACCGCGAGCTGGACGACCTGGACCCGGCCGAGCGGTTCGCCACCGAGGCGGTGCGGAACCTGCGCTCGTTGGTCGCGCTCGAACCCGACGAGCACCGCCCGGCCCTGACCGCCCAGCTCCTCGACCTGGGCGAACTGCTGCTGACCGACGCGCGCCCCCGCGAGGCGCTCGACCCGCTCCAGGACGCCGCGATCCTCGCCGCCGAACTGGACGAACGGCACACAGCCGCCAAGGCCCGCTCCAGGCACCTGCTCGCTCTGTGCCTGGCCGAACTCGACCGCCCCGCCGACGCCCGAGCCCACCTGAAGGCAGCGGCCGGTCTGTACGACGCCCTGAGCGCCGAAGACGCGTCCTACCGGCGACATCGGGAGGAGATCCGAGCCTGGCAGGAGTCGACGACCGACCCCACCGCCGCCGCCGGAGAACCCGAACAGCCCTGGATGACAGCCCTGATCACCCCGCCACCCGACGTGGCCAGAGCCGAACGAAACCTCGCCGACCGCCGCGCCGCCCTGGAGGCCGCTGACGGGCCTGTACCCGCGAACGACCCTGTGGGCCTGGAAGGACCGCAGGTCGCGGCAGGGCCTGGCGTCGCAGGAGAGCCGCAGGGCGCCGGTGGGTCTGCGGGCGTCAGAGAGGCACATGGCGTGAAAGGGCCGCAGGTGGCAGGACGGCCTGAGGCCGCGGAAGGGCCGCAATTCCCAAACGGACCACAGACCGCGAACGGACCACAGACCGTGAACCGGCCGCAAGCCGAGCGGGTGCAAGCGTACGCCGCCGCACAGGCCGCACTGGCACGCGCCTGGGCCGAAACGGGACGCGCCCGCGACGGGCTCCTCCTCGCAACCCAGGCCGCCGACCTGCTACGACGCCACACGGCACCGAACCACCCTCAGGCCATGGCGAACGGCACGGAAGCAACCGCCACGGACAACACAGGCACAGGCAGCGCGGGCGCGGGCGGCGCGGGCGCGGGCGGCGCGGGCGCGGGCGGCGCGGGCGCGGAGGGGGTGGAGTCGGTGGGGGGATGTTGGGTGGCGCGGTCGTGGGTGGGGCGGTGGTGGGGGCGGTTGGGCGGGCATTGGTGGGACTGGGGCGGTATCGGGAGGCGGTGCCGTACCTTCGGGCTGCCGTCGAGGCGTGCGGGCCGCAGGCTGAGGTCAGCTTCGTGGTGCAGCAGGAGCTGGCCAAGCTGCTCACCCTGGAGGTCGTGGCGCTGGAGGCCACGGGCCGCCTGGAGGCCGCCGACGGCGAGGCGGAGCGGCTGGTCGCGGTGTGCGAGGGGCTGGTGGCCGAGCGGCTGGAGCCCCCGGTCGTGCTGGCGGGGGCGCTGCGTCTGCACGCGGGCCTCCGGCTGGCCGCCGGGAACCTGTCAGGAGCGCTCCAATCGGTCACCCGCGCGCTGGACATCCTCGTGCCCGAGCCGCCCGAGCGCACCCGTCTGCTCACCGCCACCTGCCTGGAGCTCAGCGGCCTGTGCCACGCCGACCTGGACGAACGCGACCTCGCCGCCGCCGAGCTGGCCAAGGGGATCGCCCTGATGTCCGAGGAGGGCCCGCTCACCCGGGACCTGGCCGGCGTGCACGTACGAGCGCTGGCCCGCCTGGCCCGGCTCCGCGTGACCGGTCACGGCCCGTCCGCCGGAACCGACCTGTACGCCCAGATCCTTCGGGTACGCCCGCTGCCCCACCCCGACGTGCTCACCACGGTCGTGGACGAGCTGTCCGCCCATCTGCGCGCGGCCACCCCCAGGACGGCCGCCAGGCTGCTGCCGCTGCTGACGGCGTTCGCCGAGGCGTTGGAGCGCGAGGCCCCGGTCAGCGAGAACCCGCTGCTCCACGAGCGGTTCGGCCGCTGCCTCATGCTCAGCGGCGCGACAGCGGCTCCGGCCGTACGCGTCCACAAGGGCCTGGCCGCGTTCGACGCCCGCCACCGGCACACCCTGGGCCTGGCGCTGGCCGCGCTCGGCGACGCCGACCTGACCGTCCTCGAGCAGGCCGTGGACCTGTTGTCCGAGGACGGGAGGGCGCTGGCCGAGACGCTGAACAGGTACGCGGTCAGGCTGTTGGAGGCCGGTCGGCCGGTGGAGGCGCTGGCCCACTCCGAACGCGCCGCCGACCTCTGCGACGAGCTGGACGAGCCCGCCGTCGCCGCCGTCACGTACGCCCAGCTCGGCGCGGCCCTGGCCGTTCTCGACCGTCCGCAGGCCGCGCTGGAGGCGGTGACCTGGTCGCTGGCCGAGCAGGAACGCGCCGCGGAGGCGCGGGGCGGCGAGGCCGGGCTGCTCGGCGTGCGCGCGCAGGCGATCCAGGTGCGCGGGCAGGTGCTGCGCGCGTCCGGCAGGACGCAGGAGGCGCTGGCCCACCTGGTGGAGGCCATGCGGCTGCACGTCCGGCTGGCCCGGCCCGCGGCGGCGGCCGAGGTGGCCGGGACGGTCGCCGACGACCTGCTGGCCGCCGGGCGTCCCGAGGAGGCCGCCGAGTACGCCAGGATCGCCGTCACCGGCCTTCCGCCGCGCACGCTCAGGCATGCCCTGGCCACCCAGCGCCTGGTCAGGTGCCACATGATGCTGGGCGAGGCGCGGGAGGCGGGTGCGCTGGCCGAGGAGCTGATCCGGCTGGCCAGGCGGGCGCCGGGCGAGCTGACGTACCGGGCGATCCTGGCCGATTCGCTCGCACAGAGCTCGGAGCTGCTGCCCCTGCTGCGGCCCGGCGCGGCGGCGGAGGCCGAGCAGCGGGCCCGCGCGGCCATCGCGATCTACGACGAGCTGCTGACCACGGGCATGAACGCCGAGGCGCTGCACGTCAGCCGGGCGGGCGCCGGGCTGACGCTGGCCGCCGCGCTCCGGCTGCGCGAGCAGCCGGCGGCGGCGGTGAGGCCGCTGCGCGAGGCCGTCGCCGCGCTCGAACGCCATGCGCCCGCGAACCCCCTGCTCGGCGGCGTCCTGTCCCGCGCCATGCTCATGCTGGGCGACGCGCTGATGGAGTCGGGCCGGGCGCTGGAGGCGAGCCTGGTCTTCCATCGCGGCGCCCAGGTCATCGACGACGAGCCGGCCGCCGCCGTCGCCCACGCCCGGCTCGGCTTCTGCCAGCAGGAGCTGGGCAGGGACGACGCGGCCGACACCGCCCTCCGGGTCGCGCACGGCCTGCTGCGCGGCCTCCTGACCACCGGCGGCACCGGCGCGGACGGCGCGAACCGCGGGACCGGCGAGCTCACCGAGTTGCTGCGCGACGTGCTGCGCGGCCGGCTGCGGCTGCTGGAGAAGTCCGGCAGACGCGAAGAGGCGGCCCAGGTGGAAGCCGAGCTACGCACGACCTAGCCCCCGGGGCGGCGCGAGGACGCCGGGCAGGAGTGCGTTGAGGATGGTCAGGAGGTGGCGGCCTCGGCGGTTTCCCTGGCCCAGCGGTAGTCGGCCTTGCCGGCGGGCGAGCGCACCATCTCCTTCACGAACGCGTACGAACGCGGCACCTTGTACCCCGACAACGACGCCCGGCAGTGGGCGTCCAGCTCGGCGGCGGTCACCTCGACGCCGGGACGCGGCTCGACCACGGCCGCCACCCTGCTCCCCCACCGGTCGTCCGGCACGCCGGTCACCACCGCGTCGAACACCGCCGGATGGCCCTTGAGCACGGCCTCGACCTCCTCGGGGAACACCTTCTCGCCGCCGGTGTTGATGCACTGCGAGCCGCGGCCGAACACGTGCACGGTGCCGTCGGCGTCCACGGTCGCCAGGTCGCCGGTGAGCAGCCAGCGGGTGCCGTCGGGGTCGGTGACGAACGTGCGCGCCGACTTGTCCGGGTCGTTGTAGTAGCCGAACGCCACCCGCCCGGACCTGGCCACCGTCCCCATCTGCCCCGAACCCGGCGGAACGGGACGTCCCCGCTCGTCCAGGACGCTGATCCTGGCCGACGGGTTGGGCTGGTAGCGCAGCCCGGTCTCGGGCGTGGAGCCGGGCAGCGCGGAGGCGGTGTAGCCGGACTCCGTCGAGCCGAAGCTGTCCACGATCATGACGTCGGGCAGCAGGCCCTGGAGCCGGTCGCGGACCGCGCCGCTCAGGATCGCGCCGGTCGAGCTGACGACGAACAGCGACGACAGGTCGTACGTGCCCGTCTCCAGCGCCTCGGCCAGGGGTCTGGCCATGGCGTCGCCCGTGATGCTCATGGTGAGCACGCGCTCGCGCTCGACCGCCCGCCACACCTCGCCGGCCTCGAACTTGGGGACGAGCACCATCGTCCCGCCCGCCCACCAGCTGATGAAGGTGGCCATCTGCGCGGCGCCGTGCATGAGCGGCGAGGTGGCCATCATGATCATGGGGGTGGCCTTGACGGCCTCGTCTACGACCTCCTGCGGGGTGGTGCGCGGGTCGCCGTACGGGTTGCCGCCGCCGAAGGCCATGAACAGGTCCTCGACGTGCCACATCGCGCCCTTGGGCATGCCGGTGGTGCCGCCGGTGTAGATGATGTAGACGTCCTGGCCGGTGCGCGGGGCGAAGCCGCGTTCCGGCCTGCCGCGCTCCAGCGCCGCCTCGTACGGCACCGCCGAGGCGATCGACGACTCGCCGCCGACCGCGATCAGGTGCTCCAGCAGCGGCGCCTGGTGCGCGACGGCGGCCACGCGGGGGTCGAACTCGACGTCGTAGACCAGCGCGCGCAGGTCGGCGTCCTGGTAGAGGTAGAGCAGCTCGGCCTCGACGTACCGGTAGTTGACGTTGATCGGCACGGCCCGGATCTTGAGCGCGGCCAGCAGGCCGGCCAGGTACTCCACGCCGTTGTACAGGTGCAGCCCGACGTGCTGGCCCGGCCGTACGCCCAGGTCGGCGAGGTAGTGGGCGAGCCGGTTGGCCTCGGCGTCCAGCTCGGCGTAGGTGCGCCGACGGTCGCCGCAGATGACGGCGGTGCGGTCGCCGATCGCGTCGGCGAGTGCCTCGAACAGGTCCGCGTGGTTGAACTCCATCAGGGTCTCTCCCGTCCGACGATCCACATCGCGAAGAACTGGGCTCCGCCGCCGTAGGCGTGGCCGAGCGCCGTGCGGGCGCCGTCCACCTGGTGCTCGCCGGCCTGGCCGCGCACCTGGAGCGCGGCCTCGGCGAACCTGATCAGCCCCGAGGCCCCGATCGGGTTGCTCGACAGCACGCCGCCGGAGGCGTTCCAGGGGATGTCGCCGTCGAGGGCCGTGGCGCCGGACTCGGTCAGCTTCCAGCCCTCGCCTTCCGCCGCGAATCCCAGGTTCTCCAGCCACATCGGCTCGTACCAGGAGAAGGGCACGTACACCTCGGCCACGTCGATCTGGCGGCGCGGGTCGGTGACGCCGGCCTGGCGGTAGACGTCGGCGGCGCAGTCCTTGCCGCCCTGGGGGCTGACGGTGTCGCGGCCGGCCCGGAAGATGGGCTCCGAGCGCATGGCGGTGCCGTGCACCCAGGCGGGGGTGCCGGTGACCTTGTGCTCGGCGGCCAGGACCATCGCGCACGCGCCGTCGCTGGACGGGCAGGTCTCCAGGTAGCGGATCGGCTCCCAGAGCATCGGCGTGGACTCGACCATCTTCTGGTCGATGCCGGGGATCCTGAGGTGGGCGTAGGGGTTCTTCAGCGCGTTGAGCCGGTCCTTGACGGCGACCAGCGTGCCGATGTGGCCGGGCGCGCCGGACCTGCGCATGTACTCGCGGATGTGCGGCGCGAAGTAGCCGCCCGCGCCGACCACGAGCGACGCGCTGAAGGGCAGGTGCGTGGACAGCGCCCAGGTGGCGTTGGACTCCGACTGCTTCTCGAAGGCCACCACCAGCACCCGATCGTGCACGCCGCCCTGGATCAGGCTCGCGCCGACCAGCGCCGTCGAGCCGCCGACGCTGCCCGCGGTGTGCACCCGCATCATCGGCTTGCCCGCCGCGCCGAGCGCGTCGGCCAGGTACGCCTCGGGCATCATCACGCCCTCGAACAGGTCGGGCGCCTTGCCGACCACGACGGCGTCGATGTCCTTGAACGTCAGCCCGGCGTCCTCCAGGGCCCGCAGCGCCGCCTCGCGGACCAGGCCCGCGATGGAGACGTCCCTGCGCTTGGTGGTGTAGTGCGTCTGCCCGACCCCGATCACCGCGCACCGGTTGCCCATGATTCACGCCTCCAGGACCGTGACGAGGTTGTGCTGCAGGCAGGGGCCGCCGGCGGCGTGCCCGACGGTGCGGCTCGCGCCGCCGTCGAGGATGCGCCGCGCGGCCTCGCCGATGCGGATGAGCCCCGTGGCCATGACGGGGTTGGCGGCGAGCGGGCCGCCGGACGGGTTGATCACCGTGTCGCCGCCCAGTTCGAGCGCCTCGCGCAGGATGAGCTCCTCGTGCGGGAACTGGGCGTGCAGCTCGGCCACCTCGACCGGGCCCTTGCCGACCCCGGCGGCCCGTGCGGCGTCGGCCGCGGAGGCCGACCGGGCCAGGTCCCGCATGCCCAGGTAGTGGGGCTCGATGCGGTGGGCGATGCCCCTGACGAACGCGGGGCGGCTGGTGAGCCGTCCGGCCAGTTCCGCCGTGGCCAGCACGATCGCCGCCGCGCCGTCCGTGACGGGAGGCACGTCCGTCTTCCTGAGGGGTTCGACCGCGATCTCCTCGCCGTCCGGTTCGGGCAGGTCGAGCGCGTACGGGTTGCTCCTGCCGTCCGCCCTGGATCTGCGGACGATCTCGTCGAGCTGTTTCCTGTCCGCGTCGAGCGCGTTCGCCTGGAGTGCGGCCAGGGAGAGCTGGTCGAGGCCGAGGGGTTCCAGGTAGTAGGGGTCGAGCTGGAGGGTCATGATGGTGCGCAGGTCGCCGAGCGACGACTTGCCGAAGCCGTAGACCAGGGCGGAGTCGATGTCGCCGTGCTGGAGGCGGACCCACGCCTCGTACAGGGCCCAGGCGCCGTCCATCTCGACGTGGCTCTCGGAGACGGGCGGCCAGGCGCCGAGCGCGTCCAGGGCGCTGACGAACGAGAACGGCGCCCCGGCCAGGTAGTCGCAGCTCCCCGAGCAGGTGAAGCCGAACCTGGTCAGCCCGGTCCGCTCCTTGACCTCGCTGATCACGGGCAGGATCAGCTCGGGCTCGGTGAGCCCGGTGTCGTGGTCGGTGTGGACGGTCTGCGCGAACGCGACGATCGCGACCTCTCTCATGACAGCTCCACGTCGGGCTCGCCGGTGGGGGCGAACCAGCGGATGTTCGCCATGGACTTGCTCCGCTCCTCCTCGGGGACCCAGACGGCCCTGACCCGCATGCCCTGGCGCACCTCGTGCGCGGGTACGTCGCCGATCAGGGCGATCATGGGGATGTCGGCGTTGTCGAGCAGGATGTAGGCGGAGACGAACGGCACTTCCGGCGCGCGCGGATCCGGCAGGTTGTTGATGGCGAACGTGGTGATCGTCCCGGTGTCGGGCAGTTCGAGCGTCTCCGGGATGAGACCTCCGCACTGGGGGCAGGACATCCGGTAGGGCACGTACACCTGGTCGCACCGCTCGCAACGTCCGCCGAGGAAGACGCCGCGCTCGACGCCCTCCAGGAAGACGCGGAGCGAGCCGCCCGCCTGGAGGCGGTACTCGGCCCGCACGTTGGACACGATCTTCGTGACCTCGGGCGCGAAGTGGGAGATGTCGGTGATGTGGCCCGTGGGCCGGTCGCGCCACACCGGCCAGACCCGGGAGCCCTTCGACAGCGCCTTGGGGCCGTCGGCGGCGACGGCGTGCACGAGCGCGGTGTCGGCGCCGTCCAGCAGGATCGTGGCCCAGGCGAAAGGCTGGTCGAGCGGGTGGTTCTCCAGGGGCTCGGGCACCCAGGCCCAGGAGGTCACCGTGCCGGCCGGGCCGACCTCGACGTACTCGGAGGTGACGGGGTCGCCGGTGGCGGGGTCGTATTCGAGGGGCGGCACGAGCACCTTGCCCTCTTTCGTGCGCACTCCGACGATGCGGCGGCCGCGTAACTCGGTGAGGAAGCGCCCGATCACCGGCCCGGTCGTCCGGGTGTAGCCGCCGGGGAACTCCAGGACGTGCTGGGCGACCAGCGGATCGTCAGATGGCACGGTCGTGGCCCTCCCAGTACGGTGCGCGGAGCTTGCGCTTGAGCAGCTTGCCGTTGGGCTCCCGGGGCATCTCCGCGATGAAGTCGACGCTCTTGGGCCACTTCATCCGGGCCAGCCGGCCCTCCAGCGAGGCGATCAGCTCGGCCGCGAGCTCGGGCCCCGGCGCGACGCCCGGCGCGGGCTCGACGACGGCCTTGATCTGCTCGCCCCAGTCGTCGTCCGGGATGCCGAACACGGCCACGTCCGCGACCTTGGGGTGGATCATGAGCTCGTTCTCGATCTCGGCCGGGTAGATGTTCGTCCCGCCGGAGATGATCATGTCGGCCTTGCGGTCGCAGAGGAAGAGGAAGCCGTCCTCGTCCAGGTATCCGATGTCGCCGACCGTGAAGTAGTCCTTGAGCCGGTTCGCGGCGGTCTTGGCGGGGTCGCCCTTGTACTCGAAGGGCACGCCCATCATCTTCATGTAGATCGTCCCGGGCGTGCCGGTCGGTACGGGTTCGCCCTGGTCGTCGGCGATCAGCAGCTCGCTGATCGGCCAGGCGGAGCCGACCGTGCCCGGGTGCGTCTTCCAACCCTCGGGCGTGGCCAGGGTGCCGCCGCCCTCGGTGGCCGCGTAGTACTCGTAGATGCAGTCACCCCACCACTCGAACATCGCCCATTTGACCGGGACCGGGCAGGGGGCGGCGGCGTGGATCATCCACCTGAGCGAGGACAGGTCGTACTTGGCCCTGGTGGCCTCGGGGAGCGCGAGCAGACGCTTGAAGTGCGTGGGGACCATGTGGGAGTTGGTGACGCGGTAGCGCTCGCACAGCCGGAGCGTCTCCTCGGCGTCCCATCTGTCCATGTAGACGAGGGTGTGGCCCATGTGCAGGGCGCTGCCGCCGAACTGGGTGACGGCCGTGTGGTAGCTGGGCGAGGTGACCAGGTGCGCGTTGGGCGGCCCGGCCGTGATGCCGAACAGGCCGAGCAGGAAGGTCATCAGCTCGGCGCCGTCGTCGGGGTCGAGGCCGCTCAGCGTGCGCCTGACGCCCTTGGGCCGGCCGGTGGTGCCCGAGGTGTAGTGCATGGTGGCGCCGGCCGTGCGGCCGGGCGGCGCGGTGTCCGGTTGCCCGGCGGTCAGCTCGCTCGCCGGGCGGAAGCCGTCCTGGCCGCCGTCCCCGAGGAGGAAGCGGCGGTGCGGCTCGATCGCCTCGGCTCCCCTGGCGCCCTCCTGGAGGAAGCGGGGGTGGACGAAGAACGCCTTGGCCTCGCTGTCGGACACGATGTAGCCGATCTCCGGGCCGGTGAGGTGCCAGTTGATCGGCGTGTAGTACCAGCCGGCCTGGAGCGCGGCCAGATAGAGGACGAGGCCGTCCGCGCCGTTCGGGGCCAGGCCGCAGATTCCGTCGCCCGGCTCCAGGCCGAGCTCGCGTAACCCGTGGACGAGGCGGTTCGAACGGGCCAGGAGGTCACCCGCGCGGTGCTCCGTGCCGTCGGGGTCGACGGCCGCGATCCACTCGGGATCCGCCTGCGCCAGCCTCCAGAAACCGAGCGTGCCCATCTGATCTCCTCAGCTCAGGCGTAGCAAAACAGGAACTTGTTCTCGTTTGCTGTGGGGAGCGTATCCCGCGGGTAAAGTTCGTAGCAAGCGCTTGATTCTGTAGCTTCTGGGACTTGGGAGGCGCACATGGAGCTTCTGCCGATCAGCACCCCGCACTGCCGGGTGGAACGCGACGGCCACGTCCTGACCGTCACGATGAACCGGCCGGAGGCCCGCAACGCCCTCTCCTCGGACATGCTGATCGGGCTGGCCTCGGCGTGGGCGTACGCGTCGGCCGAGCCCTCGATCCGGGTCGCGATCCTGACCGGGGCGGAGGGCACGTTCTGCGCCGGGGCCGACCTCAAGGCCATGGGCCAACCCTCGACCGATCCAGACGTGCAAGCAAGAGCCGCCCAGATCCCGAATTTTCACTGGAAAGGGCTTTTAAGGGAGGACTTGCCGACAAAGCCGATCATCAGCGCTGTCGAGGGGTACGCGGTCGCCGGCGGCACGGAGCTGCTGGTCGGGACGGACCTACGGGTGGTGGCGGAATCGGCCACCCTGGGGCTGTTCGAGGCCAAACGTGCGCTCTTCCCCATGGGCGGCTGCGCGGTCCGGCTGCCCCGCCAGATCCCGTACTGCCACGCCATGGACCTGCTGCTCACCGGCCGTTCCGTGACCGCCGCCGAGGCCCTGTCGATGGGGCTGGTCAACCGGGTCGTGCCGGACGGGCGGGCGCTGGCGACGGCCCGGGAGCTGGCGGCGGACATCGCCGCTTCCGGGCCGCTGGCGGTCCAGGCCATCCTGCGGACGTACCGGGACACCCTGGGCATGCCCGAGCCCGAGGCCCTGAAGGTGTCGGACGAGCTGGGCTGGCCGGTGATCGGTTCGGAGGACGCCAAGGAGGGCACCCGCGCGTTCCGCGAGAAGCGCCCGGCCCGCTACGAAGGGCACTGACCCAACCCCCCGGCCGGAGAGACTCACGTCACATCCGTTCCTGTCACATCCCGTCCGGCTGCCCCGTCCGAGAGGTGGAAGCAGTCGACGACGACAAGGAGCGCGTCATGGAAGCCCGTCTGAACCTCTTCGAGAACCCGGTCGCGAACAAGGTCATGAAGCACCTGATCAGCACCAACAAGGTCATCATGGACTCGAGCCTCCCGCACGCCACGCAGGAGCTGGTGAAGATCCGGGCCAGCCAGATCAACGGCTGCGGCTTCTGCACCGACATGCACACCAAGGACGCCGCGCACGCCGGGGAGACCCAGATCCGGCTCAACCTGGTCGCCGCCTGGCGGGAGGCCAAGGTGTTCACCGAGGCCGAGCGGGCCGCGCTGGAGCTGACCGAACAGGGCACCCGCATCGCCGACGCCGCCGGCGGCGTCCCGGACGAGGTCTGGGCGAACGCCGCCAAGCACTACGACGAGGAGCAGCTCGCGGCGCTGGTGTGCCTGATCGCCCTGATCAACACCTTCAACCGGGTGAACGTCGCCATCCAGCAGCCCGCGGGCGACTACGTGCCCGGCATGTTCGGCTGACGGAGAGCCGGCGGAGAGCCGCGGCCTGCGGGAAGGATCAGTCCCGCAGGCCGGCCAGGATCGTCGCCACCAGGTGCTCGCGGACGCCGCCGGGATCGTCCCGGCCCGGATGCCACGTGCAGGCGAGGTTGAGCGCGGCGAGCCGGCCGCTGTCCAGCACCACCCGCACGGCCCGCAGCAGGGCCGGGACGTCGGACCCGCCGGCCGCCGGGTAACGCAGGCCGGGCAGGCGGGACGGGTCGAGGACGTCCAGGTCGAGGTTGAGCAGCAGCGGCCCAGGAGGCAGGGTCTCGGGCGTCACCTCGTCGAGGCTCGACCGGGTCACGCCCGAGGACGCCAGGTAGCCGGCCTCGGGCGGGTCGAGGTCGCGGGCGTCGACGAGCAGCACGCGGTCCTCCGGCGGCGGGCGCAGGGCCAGGCGGTCGGCCACGTCGCGGGGGCGGTAGCCGAGCAGGAAGCGCAGCGCCATGCCGCCGAGGTAGCCGGACGTGGTCGTCTCCAGCGTCTGGAGGTCGCCGTGGGCGTCGATCCAGACGATCGAGGGGTCGAGCCCGGCCCGTTGCAGGCCCGCCGTCATGCCGATCGACACCGTGCAGTCGCCGGAGACCACGACGGGCCTCTCCCCCGCCCGCACGGTCCGCTCGACGGTGGCGGCGACGGCGTCGTAGAGCCGCCCGAGGCGGGACCAGACGTCCTCGCCGGGCAGCTCCACGGCGAATTCGGCGACGGGCACGCCATCGGGCAGCGGCACGTTGAGATCAGGCTGGTGCTCGTCGAGGTGGTACGGCACGTACAAGACCGACACGTCCCCACGGTAACAGCCGGGCGATCAGTCCCGGGTGATGCGGTCGAGGCGTTCCAGAGCCTCGGCGTACTCCTCCACGAGCCCGAACACCACGTCCTTCGTCGAGCGCACCTGGTTGGTGAGGCCGATGACCTGCCCGGCGGGGAACGTGGCCAGCTCCGAGGCGTCCGAGCGGCCGATCCGGCGCAGGGCGTCCGAGACCAGCATGAACTGCAGCGGCATCGGCAGCGTGCCCGGCGACTCCTGCGACTCCCACGCCTCGGTCCACTCGTTCCTGAGCAGGCGGGCGGGCTTGCCGGTCCAGCTCCGGGAGCGCACGGTGTCGCGCGAGGTGGCCTCCAGGATGCGGCGTCTGGCCACCTCTGGGGTGTCGGCCTCCTCGACGGTGAGCCAGAGGGAGCCGGTCCAGACGCCCTCCGCGCCCAGCGCCATGCCGGCCGCCATCTGCCGGCCGTTCCCGATGCCGCCCGCCGCGAGGACGGGGACGTCCACGGCGTCCACCACCTGCGGGATGAGCACCATGGTCGAGATCTCGCCGGTGTGGCCGCCGGCCTCGGTGCCCTGGGCGACGACGACGTCCACGCCGACCTCGACCTGCTTGAGCGCGTGCCGCGGGGTCGAGGCGAGGGCGGCGACCTTGACGCCGTGCCGGTGGGCGAGCTCCACGACGTCGGCCGGGGGCGGGCCGAGGGCGTTGGCCAGGAGGGCGATGGGATGGCGGAGCGCGACCTCGACCTGAGGACGCGCGGTCGCGTCGGTCCAGCCGAGCAGGACCCGGCCGGGGTCGGCGTCGGACGACAGGGGCGGCACGCCGTGCCTGCCCAGCAGGTTCTCGACGAACGCACGGTGCCCCTCGGGGATCATCGCCTGCAGGCGGCCGACCAGCTCCTCGGGGGCGAAGTCGGCGCCCTCGTAGGAGGCGGGCATGACCACGTCCACCCCGTACGGTTTGCCGTCGACGTGGTCGTCGATCCACTTGAGCTCCATTTCGAGCTCTTCCGGGGTGAAGTAGAGCGCGCCGAGCACTCCCATGCCGCCCGCGCGGCTGACCGCGGCGACCACGTCCCTGCAGTGGCTGAAGGCGAAGATCGGGAGCTCGATTCCGAACATGTCCGTGACCCGTGTCCGCATGGCCCGACGATAAGCCGCGCCACGGCTAAACTGCAACGCGTTCTACTCTAGAACCTTTTGTCGGGCGGCTTCCGGCTTGGAACGCGTTCTAGCGCGGCAGCCGGCGCCAGAGCGGCCGGGGCAGCAGGCGCAGCAGGCCGAACGCCGGGCCGAGCGCCCGCGGCACCCACACGGACGACGCGCCCTCTCGCAGCGCGCGCACGGTGGCCAGGGCCACCTGGCGGGGCGTCGAGGACAGCGGCGCCGGCGGCAGGCCCTTCGTCATCCGGCCGATCACGAAACCCGGACGGACGATCAGCACGCGGGCGCCCGACCCGTGCAGCGCGTCGCCGAGCCCCTGCGCGAACCCGTCGAGCCCGGCCTTGGCCGAGCCGTAGACGAAGTTGGCCTTGCGCACCCGGGCCCCGGCGACCGACGAGAGCACCACGAGGGTGCCGTGCCCCTGCTCGCGCAGGACCCTGGCGGCGTGCAGGTCCACGGAGACGTGGCCGCCGTAGTTCACCGCGACGGCCTCGGCGGCGGCGGCCGGGTCGGCGTCGTAGTCGTCCTGGCTGCCGAGCACGCCGAACGCGGAGATCACCACGTCGAGGTCGCCCACCAGCTTCACGGCCCTGGCCAGGACGGCGGCGTGCGACCCCACGTCCAGCGCGTCGAACGGCAGGACGTGCACCTCGGCCGCGAGGTCCGCGGGCGGCGTGAGCTCGCCTCTGGCGGCCAGCACGACCCTGGTCGCGCCCAGCCCGACCAGCAGCCGGACGATCTCCAGGCCGATCTCGCTCCGCCCGCCCAGCAGCAGCACGCTGTCCACGGCCCCGAGCGCGTTCCTCACGCCGCCCTCCGCCCCGGAGCGGCGGCTGCGCGGCGGGCGTCAGAAGTGGTGGTCACAGTCGTAGTCTCCTGGACAGGTCCGAGCGGAACAGGCCCTCCGGGTCGGCCTCGTCCCTGATGCTCCGCCATCGTTCCAGTTCGGGGTACATCGCCGCCATCATGTCGGCGCGCAGCCGCGCGTCCTTGGCCAGGTACACCCGTCCTCCGGCCTGCGCGACGCGCTCGTCGAAGCCGCGCAGGAGCCCGCTCAGGCCGCGCTGACCGGCCGGGATGTCCAGGGCCAGGGTCCAGCCGGGCACGGGGAAGGACAGGAACCCGCCCGAACCGGGGCCGAAGCGCTTGAGCACGGTCAGGAACGACACCGTCCCGTGCGCCGACAACGAGCCGACGATGCCGCGCAACGTCTCCTCCGCGCCGAACGGCACCACGAACTGGTACTGCACGAAGCCGCGCGAGCCGTACATGCGGTTCCAGCCCTCGACGAAGTCGAGCGGGTGGAAGAACGGCGCGATGCCCTGCGTGATCGTCGCGCTCCGCGGCGCCCTGCGGTACCAGACCTCGTTGAACGCCCGCACGCTGAGCCCGTTGAGCAGGCCGTCCGGCACCCACGGCGGCGCGTGCAGCCGGGGGCGCGGAGCGAAGACCGGCGGTTGCTTGTCCGCGTCGCGCGGCGCGTGGTCGCCCCTGGTCAGGACGCTGCGGCCCATCCGGCGGCCGCGGGCCAGCAGGTCGATCCAGGCCACCGTGTAGCGGTAGCGGTCGTCGGTGCGGGTCATGACGTCGAGCGTCTCGTCCAGGTCGGCGGTGCGCCGTACGTCCACCCGCATCCGGGCCGTCTCGACGGGCACGCAGCCGAACGTCGCCTCGGCCACCACCCCGGTCAGCCCCATGCCGCCGACGGTCGCCCGGAAGAGCGGGTCGCCGGGGCGCAGCACCCTGGCGGCGCCGTCGGCGGTCACCAGGGTGAGGGAGCGGACGTGCGCGCCGAAGGAGGAGTCGCGGTGGTGGTTCTTGCCGTGCACGTCGGCCGCGACGGCCCCGCCGACCGTGACGTGCCTGGTCCCGGGGCTCACGGGCACGAACCAGCCGCGGGGCACCAGCGCCGTCATCACCTCGTGCAGGCTGACCCCGCCGGCCGCGGTCACGACGCCGGTGCGCTCGTCGAAGCTCCAGGCGTCCAGGCCGGTGCAGTCGAGGACGAGGCCGCCGGCGTTCTGGGCGGCGTCGCCGTACGAGCGGCCGAGCCCGCGGGCGACGACACCGCGGCCCGGTGCGGCCACCACCAGGTCGCGCAGCTCGGCCAGGGAGCGCGGGCGCCGCAGCACGGCGGGCGTGGGCGAGGTGCGGCCCCAGCCGGTGAGTAACGTGCTCACGCGTAGATCCCCAGCCCCACCAGGACGACCAGCGCGGCGGCGAAGACGAGGGTGGGCCGGTCGCGGATCACCAGCTCCTCGGGCTCCTCGCCGCCGCCCCGCTCGACGAGCAGGTTGTGCCGGAGCACCAGGAGCAGGAACGGGACGATGCTCAGCCCGTAGAACACGTTCTCGTGCGCGTTCAGCGCCCACAGGCAGTACGTGACGATCATCGCCCCGGACGCCATGATCCGCACGTGCGTCAGGTACGCGGCCGGGTAGGCGGCGAGCGTGGCCCGCGTCCCCGACACGCCCCGCGACCGCAGCTCGGCCTCGCGCTTGCCGGCCACGAGCTGCAGCGCGGCCAGCGAGACGACCACGAGGAACCAGCCGGTCACCGGCACCCCGACGGCGACGGCGCCGGCGTAGGCCCTGATCACGTGGCATCCGGCGACCGCGATGAGGTCCACGACCTCCTGGTGCTTGAGCCAGGTCGTGTAGGCCAGGGTCAGGGCGACGTACCCGGCGACGACCGCGGGCGCCTGCCAGCCGCCGGTGAGCGCGGCGACCGCCGGCCCGAGGACCAGCAGGACGACGCCCGCCACCCGGGCCGTGCGCACCGACACCGCGCCGGAGGCGACGGCCCGGCGGCGCTTGCGCGGGTGCAGCCGGTCGGCCTCCACGTCGGAGGCGTCGTTCAGCAGGTAGGAGCCGCTGGCGGCCAGGCAGAACGCGGCCAGGACGAGCAGCGCCGCGAGCAGGCGGCCCGGCTGCCCGAGCACCCCGGCCGCCATGGGGGCGGCCAGGACGAGCAGGTTCTTCAGCCACTGGCGCGGCCGGGCCGCCCTGACCAGGGCCAGCGCGGGCGCGGGCGACCAGGGCCGGGCGACCACGCCCTGGCTCATGCGGACCGGCGGCCGCGCAGGGCGAGCAGCAGGCCGCCCAGGAGCAGGACGACCCCGACCACGCCGAGCACGATCGGCAGCGTGGTCCTGATCAGGTTGATCTGGCTCTTGCCCTCGGAGGCGCTGTCGACCAGGCCCTTGACCGTGTCGTCGGTCATCTTGGCGGTGGCCACGAACGCCTTGGAGCGCTCGATGCCGTCCTGGCTCTTGAGCACCTCGTTGCGCACCTGCTCCTGCCTGACGGGCGCGCCGGTGGTGGGCTCGATCCAGTAGGTGACGGTGCCGGAGTAGAACCGGTTCAGCTGCACGTCGCCCGAGGTGCCCATGCCGAACCAGGCGGCGGGCGCGTTCAGCGTCTGCGTCCTGGTCTCGGGGACGGTCTGCTCGAACTTGTACGTGGCCAGCCCGTTGACCTGCTCCTCGCCGACGAACCTGGCGTCGAACGCCTTGCCCGCGCTGGCGTTGAAGACCTGGTAGGTCTTCTTCTCCACGTCGAACGGGAACTTGTAGATCTGGCCCTGGAGCTGCACCGGGGCCTTGTCGATGCTGGCGCCGCAGCAGTTGAGGCCGACGCCGGAGCGCTTGTCGAAGGCGCTGCGCCGCTCGCTGAAGTTGATGCCCGGCTTGCTGTTGGTGACGTCGTTGACGGCGGTGAACTCGTCCCAGACGACGCGGTCGTCGTTGGCCTCCTTCACGTCACCGCGGGTGGTCACGATGATGTCGAGGTCGGCGGTCAGCACCTTGCCGTCCGGGATGCTGAAGTACTGGGCGCCCGTCGCGTGCAGCTTGCTGATGCTGTACTGGTCGCCCTTGGCGGCCATGAAGGCGGGCGCGACCTGGAGACGTACCAGGGGAGCCAGAACGATGAGGAATGCCCCGACGGCGATGAGGACGCTGCCAACGACGACCCGGTTCATGGACCCTCCATGTGCGCAGGTGCACTGACGCCTGTTTGGGTGGTTAAGTACTGAAACGAACTACCTACTCGCCGGTATGTTATTGCGACGAGTGACCGACGTCACCAGGGATGCGGAAACGTGACCGAAACAGGTTCTACTTCGAGCGGGGTGCCGGTGGTCTCAGGACACCAGACCTCGCTCGACGGCGTGCGCGCCGTGGCCGCCTTCGCCGTCCTGCTGTTCCACGTGTCCATGGAGGCGGGGACGGCGCTGGACCCGGGGTTCCTGGGCGGCGTGCTGTCCAGGGGCGAGATCGGCGTGCCCATCTTCTTCACGCTCTCCGGCCTGCTGCTGTACCGGCCGTGGGCGGCGGAGGTGCTGCTCGGCGACCGGGCTCCGGACACGCGGCGCTACCTGTGGAAACGCTTCTTCCGGATCATGCCGGCGTACTGGCTGGTGGTCGCCGTGGCGCTGCTGCTGTGGGGCGACGCGCACCGGGCCGACCCCTGGACGTGGGCGCAGATGTTGTTCCTCGTGCACACCTACGACATCACCCCCTGGTGGTACGGCCTCGGCCCCAAGGGGCTCGGCCAGATGTGGAGCCTCGCGGTCGAGCTGACCTTCTACCTCACGCTCCCGCTGATGGCGGCGGTGCTGCGCAGATTCGCCCTGCGCGGCGATCCCGACCTGCGGACCAGGGGACGGCGGCTGCTCATCGGCCTGGCCGCCTTCGGCGCGCTGTCGTACGTGTACACGGTCTTCGAGTACTTCCCCGACTACCGGCCCTGGATGAACGTGTGGCTGCCGCGCTCCTGGACGTTCTTCGTGCCCGGCATGGCGCTGGCCGTGCTGACCGTCTGGGCCAGGGCCGAGGACGGCCGCGCACGGCGGCTGAGCGCCGCGCTGGCCTCCTCCTGGGGCACGTTGTGGGTCATCGCGGGCCTGGCCTACCTCATCGCCGCCACGCCGCTCACCGGGCCGCGCGCGGTGGGCCTGGGCAGCATCTGGACCGCGTTCACCGAGCAGGGCCTCTACACGCTCGTCACCTTCTGCCTGGTCGCCCCGGCCGCGCTGGCGGCCGGACGGCCCACGCGGGTGCACGAGCTGCTCGGCGGCCGGGTGATGAGCTACCTGGGCCAGATCTCCTACGGCGTCTTCCTGTGGCAGTTCGTCATCCTCTACCTCTGGTACGACTTCACCGGCCAGCGGCCGTGGACCGGCAACCTCCTGGTCAACCTGGTCGCCGTCACCGCCATCACGGTCACCATGGCCGGGCTCACCCACCGCTACGTGGAGGAGCCCGCCAGGCGGCTGATCCGCCTGGTGCCTCAGCGCGCCGCCGGGCCCGGCTCGCCGAAGGCCACCGCCCTGAGGCAGAACGCCTGACCCTGCGCACCGGCCGCGGTGATCCGCATGCCCTTGCCCGGCCCGTCGTGCGGCACGTAGAACAGCGCGCCCATGGCGCCGGTCGCGGGCAGCGTGGCCGCCCGCTGGGCCTCGCCGACCTCCACCACGACCTGCACCGGCCGCGGGCTGACGTACGACATGGCCACCACCACGCCGGGCCCGCCGAAGGACTCGACCGGGAACTCCTTGCCCGCCGGGTAACACCTGCGGCCCTTGACCGCGTCGAAGAACGGCACCACCCGCCCCACCAGGACGAGCTTGCCCGTGTCGTCCAGCACGTACGGCTCCGACGAGGGCCGCGGGTCGCGCATGCGCTCCCTGGTCTCGGCGTCGACCAGCGGCGCCAGCACGTACGAGGTCATCCGGCGCTCCCCGTTCCACGGCAGGACGATCTCCGGCGGCACCGGACGGGCGTAGATGTCGGCCTCCCCCGCCGCCGCGGCCAGCGAGGCCCTGGCGTTGTCCAGATAAGTCCTGACCCGGTCGCCGGTGAGCGTGTCGCCGAAGGTGTTGATCGAGATCAGCGACACGACGAGGAAGACGGCGGTCAGCGCGCCGCCGACGGCCGGCATGCTCGGCGGCGCCGGCCGGCGTACGGCGTCGGGCTCGTCCTCCACCGGCATGACGGCCAGCGCCAGGCAGAGCGCGAAGAGCACGGCGGCGTCGGCGACGTACCGGGTCTCGGCGCCGACCAGGTCCCAGGCGGTGGCCCGCGCGATCACGGTGGGCACCGCGTCGGCGACCACCACGTAGGCCGCCAGGATCGCCCACGCCCGCCAGGCGCGCCTGCGGTACACGCAGGTCACCACGACCAGCGCCGCGAGCACCACCCACGCCACGGCCACGGTCACCGGGGCCGGATCGGCCAGCCCGCCGGTCGAGGTGACGCCGCCCCAGCGCAGCGGGCCGCCGACCGCCCCCGTGGGGAAGGTCTCGCCCAGCAGCCTGCGCAGCAGCCCCGGGACCACCTCGGCCTTCGGGCCGGTCAGCGCGTCGGCCCCGGCGGTGTCCCGGCGCAGCCAGTAGAGCAGCGCGTACCCGGCCAGCAGCAGGCCGTGCGCCCACCAGACGGGCCTGCGCAGCTCGGCGAGCAGGGCGCGGGCCCACAGGCCCCGGCCGAGGTAGGCGCTGCTGACGCCGAGCACCACGAACGGGATGAACACCCCCTTGGTGGAGAAGGCCATCCCGACGGCGGTCCAGGCCAGGGCCCGCCAGCGGCCCTTGCCCTCGCGTACGTACCTGACGTGCGCGGCCAGCGCCGCGATCAGCGCGAGCTGCAGCGGCACGGCGTTGAGCGCGGCCGACCACCAGCTCATGGCGGGCACGGTGAGCGGCGCGAACGCGTAGACGGTCAGCGCGGCGAGCACCGCCGCCCGGTCGCCGAACAGCCGCCGCAGCAGCACCAGGAACATGACCGAGGCGGCCCCCTGGATCGCGACGGTCACGAACGACACCAGCGCCCAGCTGTACGGCGCGACCGACGTGAGCAGCCACACCAGGCCGAGCGCGCCCGGCATGAGGTGCCCCTTGTGCACCCTCATCAGGTACTCCCAGGTCGGCCCGCTGTCGCCGGCCCCGGCCACGAAGAGGAAGTCGTCCTCGACGAAGTAGGCCTTGCTGAGCAGGCTCGCCCGGAACACTAGCGAGATCAGCACGATCAGCAGGCCCACGCCGATGACCGGCCCGGTGCGCACCGCCGGGATGGTGATCTGGAAGGGCTCGGCTCGCTTGACGTCTTCAGCCATGGACGTATCCCTCCACTGCAGTAAGCTCCGCGCCGTGGACACCGAACCGTTCCGAGCGGATCTCGGCAGATCCGTCCGGTTGCTGCGCGCCTTCCGTCTGGAGCAGAGCGACCCCGACTTCTTCTACGGCACCCTGGCCAGGGACACGGTGGCCCAGCTCGCCACCTACACCGACCTGGCCGGCGCGACCGTGGCCGACATCGGCGGCGGCCCCGGCTACTTCGCCGACGCCCTGCGCGCGGTCGGCGCGCGGCCCCTGTGCGTCGACTGCGACGCCGGTGAGATGCGCCTGCGCGACGGCGTGCCGCCCCGCGACGCCGTGCTCGGCAGCGCGCTCGACCTGCCGCTCGCCACCGGCTCGGTGGACGTGTGCTTCTCCTCCAACGTGCTGGAACACGTGCCCGACCCGCTGCGGATGGCCGACGAGATGGTCCGGGTGACCCGGCCGGGCGGCGTGGTCTACCTGTCGTACACGATCTGGTTCTCGCCCTGGGGCGGCCACGAGACCTCCCCCTGGCACTATCTCGGCGGCCACTACGCCGCCCGCCGCTACGCCCGCACCCACGGCAAGCCACCCAAGAACGTCTACGGCGAGAGCATGTACGCCATCGGCGTGGCCAAGCCGCTGGCCTGGGCGCGCGGGCGGCGCGACGTGGAGGTCCTCGACGCGGTCCCCCGCTACCACCCACGCTGGGCCAGGCACGTCGTCCACCTACCTGGCATCCGCGAGCTGGTCACCTGGAACCTGCTCCTCGTCCTGCGCCGCAGGTGAGCGCCGCCGCGACAACCACAGGGCGGCCACCACGCAGCCCGCGCCGAGCAGGCCGCCGCCGATCGGCGCCACCGTGCCGAGCAGCAGGATCCAGCGCCGGTAGGCGGCCGCCGTCGCCAGGGCGGCGGCCACGTCCGGCTCGGCGGTGCGGAAGGCCGCGTCGAGGGCGGTGAGGCGGCCCCGGCCGTCCGCGGTGACCAGCGTCTCGGTCACCTCCTCCAGCGTCCTGACGGGCAGGCCGCTGACCGGTTCGACCCAGTACGTGCGCCGGATCTCGGCGTAGCGGCCGAGGCCGACGTCGCCCTTGCCGGGCAGGCCCAGCAGGCGGCGCGGCAGCGGCGGCGTCTCGCCGGGCACCAGCTGGCGCGGCGTGCGCTGGACGTAGCGGTAGGTCTCGACGCCGCGCACCCGCTCGACCCCGTCGAAGGCGGCCGTGACCGGGCGGCGCAGGCGCAGGTCGAACAGCGGGTAGTCGCGGCGCTCCGCGTTGAACGGCCAGCGGAAGGCCTGCCCGGTCTGCCGGACGGAGACGTCCTCGTCCAGGTACTCGCCGCAGCAGTTCACGATCTCGCCGGTACGCCGGTCGAAGGCCAGGCGGCGCTCGTGGTAGTCCAGGCGGTGGCCGTCGCGGGTGGCCAGGGAGACCGACTCGCCCCACACCGCGCGGTCGTCGTCGCCGGCCAGCACGTCGCCGATGAGCCACCGGGTCTGGACCAGGTCGCCGGTCGTCTGCCGCATGGTCGCCGGGTCCACGTACGTGGCCGACCCGGCGGTCGCCCTGGTCATGCTCTGCTGTTCCAGGGGGGCCTTGAGCACGCGGTCGTAGACGTACAGGCGGCTCAGGGGGATGAGCGTCAGCAGGAAGGCCCCCACGGCGGCCAGCACCAGCGCGAGGCTCCTTCGGCTCGGGGCGGTCACGGCCGGGGCACCGCCTGTCCCGGCGTCACGTCGCCCAGGCACAGGCCGGGCGGCACGTCGTGCACGACGATCCGGTCCGCGCCGGGCACGGCCAGCACGAAGACCCGGCCAAAGCCCGCGCGCAGCTTCAGGTCGGTGGCGCGGTCGCCCATCCACAGGGTGACCGTCGTGTCGGACCGGGCCGCGTAACCCAGCCTGACCAGGGTGCCCTCGACCCGGGTGACGCGGTTGTCCAGCGGCACCTGGACGGTCCCGCCGGTCACCGGCCAGCACCGGTCGCGGGTCGTGGGCACGAGCGGGATGCCCTGCACGTCCACCGGCCGCAGCCGGCCCTGGTCGTCGAAGACCAGGCCGTCGAGCGCGGCGGGCGGCGCCTGCATCCTGGCCCTGAGCGCGGGCGTGGCCAGCGCGCCCAGCACCCGCGAGGTCAGGCTGTAGGCCCGGTACGAGTTCGGCAGCACCTCCGTCGGCACCAGCCGGTCGTAGATCACGCTGTCGGGGGCCGCCCTGGCCAGCTCGGCGCGGGCGGTCTCGATGTAGTCGTGCCGCCGCTCGGCCCCCATGTACCCGGCGAAGAGCGTCACCGTGACCAGCGACGCGCCCGCGAACAGCCCGAGCATCGCCCCGGCCGCCCCCGTCACCCGCTCCCGCGCCGGCAGCGCCCTGCGGTACGGCTCCTCCTCGCCGCGCAGCGGCAGCAGCACCAGGCCCACGACCAGCGCGAGCAGCGGGACGGCGTCGGCGACGTACCGGGTGTCGGTGCCGACGAACGAGCCCAGCAGGTGCACGCGTCCCCACAACACCGGCAGCGCGTCCGCGACGAGCAGGTAGCCCAGCAGCGTGGCCCAGGCCAGGATCGCCCGCCTGCGGTACCGGCTGGTGACCACCACCAGCGCGGCCAGGACGACGAGGGAGGCGACCACCAGCGGCAGCGGCGGCGAGGCCACCCCCCAGTCACCGCCCGCGAACCACCGCCACGGCCCGCCGAGCACGGTGGTGGCGAACGTCTTGCCCAGCAGCTCCCACAGGAAGCCCAGGGCCTGGTCGAAGATCGGCAGCGCCCCGGTGTTCGGCGCCGACAATGACCGCTGGACGTAGAGCGCGCCGAAGGCCACCAGCACGGTGGCGTACATGGCCCAGGCGGCCAGGTGGCGGCGCAGCGCGGCGCGCAGGCCGCCGTGGTAGATCGCAGTGAGGGCGAACAGCAGCAGCGGCAGCGCGAACCCCTTGACGAAGCCCAGCAGCCCGACCAGCACCCACAGCGCCGCGGCCACGGCGTGCCGCAGCCGGCCCGTCCGCAGGTGATGCCAGTGCGAGGCGACCGCCATGGGCAGCGCGACCTGGAGGAACACGGTGTTGAGCCCGGCCGCCCACCAGGCGAGCGCGGGCACGGTCACCGGCGCGAGCAGGAAGACCAGCAGCGGCACCAGCGTCGCCGGCCGCCGGCCGAACACCACCCGCGACATGCGCAGCACGCCCAGGGCGGCCAGGGCGTGCAGCGCCAGCACCGTGCCGGCCGCCCACCCCCAGTCGAAGGGATGCAGCCGGGAGACCAGCCAGGCCACCAGGAAGCCGCCCGGCATGAACTGGCCGAAGTGGATCCGGGTCAGGTAGTCGAAGGACAGGTCGCTCTCCATCGCCCTGGCCACGAACTCGTAGTCGTCCTCCTTGAAGTACGCCTCCTGGACGACGGCCGCCTTGCCCGCCACCGCGGCGGCGATGAGCACGAGCCCGGCCAGCAGGACGCCGTGGCGGCGGACCCAGCGGGCGGCACGCGCCACCGGGCCGGGAACCGTGATGACGGTCCCCGGACGCGGCTTGATCGTGTCGGTCACGGAACACTCGTCATGGTCGGGCCGCCTGCGGCGACGGTGATCGGTACGGTGGTCTGCCTGACCGGCGCGCGCCTGGCCGCCACCTCGACGAGGAGCTGTCCGAGCAGCGGCAGGCAGAGCAGTTGCGCCCACAGGCCGCCCGCGCCGAGCGCCACCGCGACCGTGGCGGCCAGGTAGAGCGCGAGCCCGCCGGGCGGCCCGAGCAGCAGGGTCCAGCGCCGCCGCCCGCGCAGGTGCTCGGCCTCCCGCAGCGGACGCGACCAGGCGCTCAGCACGAACGCCACCCCGGCCACGCCCGCCCCGGCCGGGCCGCCGACCCAGTAGCCGAGCGCCACGGCGAAGACCGCGACATGCCGGACCCGCGGCCGGGCGGCCAGGACGGGCGCCAGATGGCGTCCCGGCCGGCCCCTGCCCACCAGGGCCAGCCCGGCGACGAGCAGCGCCAGCGCCCCGCCCGCGGCGAGCCCCGCCCGGTACGGCTCGTCCGGCTGGTAGGTGAGCGTCACCGTCCCGGCCGTGAACGCGGGCAGGAACCAGGCCTGCCGCCAGCCGTCGAGCCGGACCGGCTTGAGCGCCGCGGCCCCCAGCGTGGCCTTCCAGCCGGCGTTGAAGTTCTCGTTGACCACCAGGTAGGCGTCGTCCTGGACGTTCACCTGGACGACCCGCTCGCCGGCCGCCCACTTGGTGACCGGCGTGCGCCGCATGACGGTGGGCCCGGCGGCGGGGCTGCCCGGCTCGTGCCGCACGACGGCCGACTCGACCCGGTACGACTCCCCCGGCCGCACGGACAGCCGGGTCGGACCGGCCACGAGCTGGAGCCGTTCGCAGGTCTCGAAGGTCACCGGCCGGCCGGTGACCACGTCGTGCAGGGTGCCGCCGGTGACGGCGGTGTGCACCTCGTTGCCGTCGATGGTGAGCGTCGGCCCGAAGCCGCACGGCAGCGTGAGCCTGAAGCCGGTCAGCGCGCCGAGCGGCCGCACGCCGGGGAAGGCCACGTCGCTGATCTCGATCGGCCGGCCGCCCGACGCCCCGAACTCCAGCGCGACCTTCCTGGCCGTCATCTCGGGGAAGCGGACGAGCCCGTCCGTGCCGACCCAGCTCTGCCGGACGCCGCCCTCCGCGCGGATCGTCACCCGGACGGGAGGGGCGCCCAGGTAGGAGTCGGGCGTGATGACGCGGATCTGCGACAGCTTCTTCTCGCGGGCCAGCTCGACGTTCAGCGTGGGCCTGGGGTCGAGCGGGTCGGCGAACCAGGCCGTCTTCGGGTCGCCGTCGAAGGCCCAGCGGCCGCCCGCCGCACCGCTGTCCACCGCGGTGGAGGAGGCGCGCACGCTCAGGGAGTCGCCGGGCAGCGTGCTGAGGCGTTCGATCGTCGCGCGGTCGGTGACCGTGGCGCGGCCCGAGATGCCGTACGCGCCGTCCTTGCCGGTGACGAAGGCGCGGTCGAAGCCGTTGCCGTCGTCGCCCAGCACCTCGTGGCCCTTGGCGCAGCTCCAGGCGGCCGAGCCCCGGACGCAGCCGGGCACGTCGCCGGTCCTGGCGACCGCGATCGTGGCCGGCTCACCGGTGTCCTCGCGCGGGTCGGGCACGACGATCGAGCGTCCGGGCCGGACGCCAGGGATGCCGAGCTCGGTGATGCCGACCCGGCCGCCGAGGCGGTTGGCCGGTTCGTACGCGGTGGCGACGACCTTCACCCGCAGCCGCTCGACCGGCCCCTTCGGCACGGCCAGCTCCTGCGGGTCGGCCGTAGCGCGCACCTTCTGGCGCAGCGAACCGGCGCCGGTCTCCACGACGACCTCGCTGGGCGGCGGGCCGATCGGCGAGTTCTCGAACGCCACCTGGATCGTGGGGATGGTCAGCGGGTCGGCGAAGGTCACCTCCAGCCACTCACCGACCGCGCCGTTCCAGCCGGTGGAGCGCCAGCTCGTGCGCCGGTCGCCGTCCAGGGCGGCGAAGGGCTGGTGGCCGGGCTCGCGGCTGCCCGCGGCGGCGCCGACGTCGGCCTCGGAGCTGGAGGCGGTGACGCCCGCGACGCCGGTGAGGCCCGCCGTGGAGACGTACCGCGCCCAGCCGGGGTCGAGCAGGTCGTTGGAGGGCGAGCTGCCGCGCAGGGGCTCGTCGGCGGTGAGCGTGGCGCTGGCGTTGCGGCGCAGGTCGGCGAAGGCGACCTCCCTGCGGCGCAGCGTGTCGGTCAGGATCGTGTCGTGCGCGGGCACCTTGACCACGCCCGCGTCGTCGTTGAGCAGGACGGGCCGGTCGTCGTCCAGGAGGCCCTGCTCGGCCAGGGAGAGCACGGACTCCGGCGCGCCGCCGACGCGCAGCGGGCGGGTGGCGTCCACGGTGCCGACCAGCGGCGCGGCGCCGGCCACGCGGTAGATCTCGACGGCCGGGTACGGCTGGTCCAGCCAGGCGGCGGCCCGGCCGTACTGGGCGATGCCGACGCCCGGTCCCATCCGGGCCACGAGCGAGACGCCTGGCGAGTCCTCCAGCGCCTGGTGCACGCGGACCGGCCAGGCCGTGCCGATCGTCGCCCGGTCCAGGTCGTTCCGGACCACCAGGTACGAAACCCCCATCCGGCGCAGCGTGGCGGCCAGCCCCGGCGAGCCCTTGCCGGTGGCCAGGCGGTCGTCCACGGCGGCCATGAGCCGCGAGATGCCGGCCGAGCCCCACGGCACGATCGTGTGCGTGGCCCAGCGGGCCTGCGAGAGCGCCTGCAGCGGCTCGTCCAGGGGGCGGCCCCAGAGGTACTCGCCGCGTTTGGCGCCCGGCACGGCCAGCACCATGCCGTCGCCGGCGTTGCGGTTGAGCCAGGTGATGGCCTGCCGCCAGTAGTCGGGGATGGCGGTGAAGCCGCCGGCGGGGGCGAGGCCGGCGTACAGGACGGGCAGGCCCGACAGGGTCACGAGCCCGGCGGCCAGCACGGTCAGGGGGTGCGCAGGCGCGGGCGGGCCAGTGAGAGCAGCCCGGCGAGGCCGAGCGCGACGGGCAGCCGGATCAGCGCGTCGAACTTGTGCAGGTTGCGGAAGGCGGCGAGCGGGCCGTCGAGCAGCCCGACCATGAACTGCTCGTGCGGCGTACCGGGATGGCCGGTGGTGATGATCGCGATCCCGCACAGCAGGCTGATCAGCAGGAACGGCCGTTCGGGCAGCCGGCGCAGGGTGAGCCCGGCCAGGCCGAGCGCGGCCACGGCGGCGGTGACCACGATCAGCCAGGGGACCGTGGACTGCTGGTGGGCGTCGGGCAGCCAGGTCTGGCCGTCCACGGTCAGGAAGCTGAGCCAGCTCGACGTGCCGCGCAGCGCGTTGACCAGCGACGTCACGCCGGTCGTCGCGGTGGCGGTCTCGATGTAGGGCAGGAAGGAGAAGATGTAGCCGCCGAGCGTGAGCAGCGGGACGGCCCACCACAGCGAGGCGAGCGCGACCAGCGGCAGCCACCAGGCGATCAGCCGGCGCTTGACCGGCCCGCCGCGCCTGGTCAGCAGGTACACCATCGGCACCACGAGCACGGCCGCCTCGGCCACCGCGTTGACGCCGCCGCAGAACAGGAAGGCGAACGCCGACAGCGCGGCCGACCGGCGCGGCGTCAGCTCGCCCTTGGCCCCCTTGACCAGCGGGAGCAGGATCCACGGCAGCACGGCGCTGGGCAGGAACTCCGAGGAGTTGATGCCGATGAGCGCCTGGGCGTGCGGCGCGAGCGCGTACACGAAGCCGGCCAGGACGCGGGTGTGCGGGCCGCCGACGCCGAACGCGCGGGCGAGCTGGACCACGCCGAGGAAGGCGACGCACAGCACGAGCGACATCCACAGCCGCTGGACGGCCCACGACTCCATGCCCAGCTTGAGGAAGATCGCGTAGAACGGGCCCATCGGGAACAGGTAGCCGTACGCCTGGTTCTGCAGGTGGCCGAAGTAGGCGCCGTCCCACAGGTGCAGCGCCCGGCCGAGGAAGCCCAGCGGGTTGACCGCCATGTCGAGCTTCGTCTCGGGGATGATCTTCTCGGTCGAGGTGTTGAACGCGATGGCACCGAGCAGCAGACAGGAGGCGAGCAGCCGCAACCTGTGCCTGATCCGGGCCTCGTAGCTCTCGACGGTGGAGTCCCCGCGTTCCCCCGGGGGTCCAGGCGAGGCTTGGGTCACTGAGGGGCTCCGCCGCAATCTTGGAGTTTCGCCAGGATAAGTCCGGTCATGCTAGCCCCAGTTCGGGCCCACGTAAATTCCCCGGCCCAGGTACGGCAGGCCGCGGCCACCTCCGCCCGCCGCCGCGGGTCGGCCAGCTCCGCCAGCGCGCGGCCGGTCACCTCGGCCAGGCTCTCGCCGTCCCGGACGAGCCAGCCGGTGACGCCGTCCCGTACGGAGTCGCGCAGCCCGGCCACGTCGTAGGCCACGGTCGGCACGCCGAGCGCGGCGGCCTCGATCACGGTCAGCCCCCAGCCCTCGAACTCCGAGGCCGTCACGTTCAGCCGGGCGGCGGCCAGCAGGGCGTTCTTGCGCGGCTCGGGCAGGAAGCCGTGCAGCTCGACCCGGCCGTCCAGGCCCCGGCCGGAGATCCGCGCGGCCAGGGCGTCGTGCTCGGGGCCGCGGCCCACGACGTGCACCCGCAGGCCCGGCCAGGCGTCGCCGAGCTCGGCGGCCAGGTCGACGACGCGCTCGATGCGCTTGTGGCCGATCAGGCGGCCGGCGTACACGAGGGCGGGCTCGCCCGCGGCGGCCGGCGGCTCGCTCCGCACGGGCTCGGCGCAGCCGTTCGGCACGACGGTGACCGGCGCGAGCCAGCGCAGCTTCGTGGCCAGGTCGCGCCTCGACGACTCCGAGACGGTGATCGTCAGGCAGCGACGGTAGACCAGCCGGGCCACCTCGCCCTCCACGAAGCAGCCGATCCGGGCCAGCCAGGCGGGCAGGAAGGCGTGGAACTGCCGGTCGTGGACGTGGTGCACGAGGCTGATCACGGGCGTGCGGCGGCGGACGACGAGCGGGGAGAAGAACGGGATGCCGTTCATGGTGTCGATGACGACGTCCACGCGCCGCCGGTGGATCAGCAGCCAGAGCGGGATCAGCAGGTAGACGAGGTACGGGTTGCCCATCCTGCGCAGGTCGACGCCGTCGAGCACCTCGGCGCGGCGCTGCCCGCGCTGGCGGCCGGTGACGAACACGACCGAGGCGCCCTGGGTCAGCAGGAACCGGCTGACCTGCCAGGCGTACTCCTCGGCGCCGCCGGCCGTGGACTGGTGGGGTTCGCGGAAGTTGAGCATCGCCACGCGGACGCCCGCGAGTGGCCGCTCGTCCGCCGTCGCGTCGCTCGTCCGCGGCTCGATCAGCCGTGCCGTGTCCGCCTTGCGCTCACCGGTAAAGACCACCATCACTCCTCGTCGGCGGGCATGAGGGCATGGCGGAGCCACACTCCGTGCTCGCTGTGCATGGCCCCGCGTCAAGCGGGATGGATCACCTGGTGCCGTAGTTGTAGAGCGGCTGGTTGGGCGGGGTGAGCGACGGTGAGGCCACGTTGACCACCGCGACGGAGGCTCCGACCGCCAGCAGGGCTCCTATCGCCAGGGCCACGAGAAGTCGCAACACGAAGCTCTCCCTTCCTTCCGGTGACGCGGTGTGCCGAGACTAGAACGTGTTTCGTCTTGAATCCATAACATTGGTCAAACCGTGATAAAGCAAGTTACCCTCCGGTACATCATGAAACAGCCGGTCAACGCCGCAGCAAGCGCAGCTCTTTGCCGTCGAAGACCGTTCTCCAACCGGGCGGCGCGGACGGGAACCCGTTCTCGCCCGCGGCCATGAGGAGATACCTGGCGGGCAGCTCGCCGTAGGCGCGGGCGGCCAGCAGGTCGCCGGTACGGCGGTTCAGCGGGTCCTCGCCGCGCACCCGCAGCCGGCCGCCGCCGGGCAGGCCGACGAGCAACGTGTCGTCCCAGAGCACCCGGCGCCGGAACAACTTGGTCGCCGGGTCGAGCACCACCCGGCCGCCGTTCCAGGCGAAGGCCCGGTGGGCGCCCCACGGCAGCGACACCAGCGCGCCCGGCGCGGGGTCACCGTCCACGATCCGCTGGACCGCCGTCCATTCCGCCGGGTACGTCACCGCCTCCAGCCGGCCGAACGCGCCCAGCGCGAACGTCGGCAGGGCCAGCACCGGGGCCAGCACCCCGACCAGCGCGAGCGCGCCCGACCGCAGGAGCGAGGCCAGGCCGACCGCCGTCAGCAGGGCCAGCGGAGCCAGGTGGACCTGGCCGTCGCGCAGCGGCCCGAACCCCGGCCACAGGGCGATGAGCCACTTGAGCGCCTCCCGTCCCGGCTGGAACGCGCCCAGCCCGGCGACGCAGAACCCGGCGGCCGCTGCCACCGCCAGGCCGCCCCACCAGGCGGGCCGCTCGGGGGCCGAGCGGAGGCGGGCGTAGCCGTACAGGCCGGCGAGGACCAGGAGGAGCCGGGCGGTCGCCGTCCACCACGCCTCCTGGCCCGGCAGCCCGGCCTCGGCGTTCCAGATGCCGCCGAGCGAGAGCAGGCTGCCCAGCACGCCGAAGGGCCCGTCGGCGCGGGCCGCGAACGCGTCCACGCCCGCCGGGTCGGTCACGGCGCCCGAGCCGAGCGCGGGCACCGCCCACGGCAGGCTGAACGCGACCAGCACCCCGGCGGCGACCGGCACCCTGCGCCGGGCGACGGCGATCGGCATCAGGGTGAGCCAGGACACCAGCATCGCCTGGAAGCCACCCACCGCCGCGGGCAACAACGCCACCGCCAACCGCCCGGACCGCGCGAAATCCGCCCGAAGCGTCCTTGGGCGTGCGTCCTCCCAGGTGAGCGCGCGGATCGCCCAGGGCAGCCCGGCCACGCCCAGGAGCAGGGCCCACTGGCCGAGCATGAGCCGCTGGGCGAGGTAGAGGTTCCAGGCGTAGAACGCGGCCGCCACCAGCCGGGCGAGCCTGCGCTCCGGCGGCACCAGCGCCGCCGCCCCGCTCGCCGCCAGCACGAACACGCCGACCAGGGCCGCCTTCTGCACGATCTCCACGGGCAACGCCCTGGACAGCAGCGCCACGACCAGGTCGCTGGGCACCGCCCGGGGGAAACCGCCGCGGTCGGGCCACAGGGGCGGATCGGGCACGAAGAGCAGGTCGTACCGGAGCACCAGTCCCCAGCCCAGCGCCGGGCCGAGCGCCAGCACCGCCAGCCCCAGCCCCAGCGCCGCCGGCCACCAGCGGCCCGCACGGCTTTCGCGCACCGTGACACCGCCTCTCCCTCGTGCCAGGACCGGCAATCCGGGCACAAGGGAGATTAGCCGCCGATGCCTCACATGTGTTACTTGCCGGGCTCGGGGTCCCGGGGCAGGCCGAGCATGCGCTCGCCGATGATGTTGAGCTGCACCTCGGTGGTGCCGCCGTAGATGGTCATGGCCCTGGTCGCGAGCACCGCCCGGTTCCAGTAGCCGGCGTCGCCGAGCTTCATGTCGGCGGCCACCACGGCCTGGGCGCCGAGCAGGCCGACGGCCGTCTCGGAGACGTGCTGGGCGTGCGAGGTGGACAGCAGCTTCCGTACGGACGCGTCGGCCCCCGGCTCGTTCCCGGCGAGCTGCTTGAGCGTGACCCGCAGCGACAGCGCGTTGATCGAGTGCCCCTCGCACACGACCCCGGCCACCTCCTGCTCCTCGGCCGGCGTGAGCTCGCGCCCGAGCCGGCCGATCAGCCCGAGCAGGTCGGGCACGGACGCGCCGGTGCCGCCCGATCCGGACGAGAGCGAGACGCGCTCGTTGGACAACGTGTTGCGGGCGACCTTCCAGCCGTCGCCGACCTCGCCCACGACCAGGTCGTCCGGGACGAAGACGTCGTCCAGGAAGACCTCGTTGAACAGGTTCTCGCCGGTCATCTCGGTGAGCGGCCGGACCGTGACGCCGGGCGCCTTCATGTCCACGAGGAAGTACGTGATGCCCTCGTGCTTGGTGCCCTCGGAGGAGTTGCGGGCGATGCAGATGCCCCATTCGGCCACGTGGGCGACCGACGTCCAGATCTTCTGGCCGTTGAGCCGCCAGCCGCCCTCGACCTTCTCCGCCTTCATCTGCAGCGAGGCCAGGTCGGACCCGGCGCCCGGCTCGGAGAAGAGCTGGCACCAGATCATCTCGCCGCTGAGCGTCTTGGGCAGGAAACGTTCCTGCTGCTCGGACGTGCCGTACACGGCGATGGACGGCACCACCCAGGCACCGATGATCATCGCGGGCAGCCTGACCTTGGCGGCCTTGAGCTCCTGGGCGATGAGCACCTGCTCCAGCGGCTTGGCCGCGCGGCCCCACGGCCTGGGCAGGTGGGGCATGACGAACCCGCGGTCGGCGAGCGCCCGCTTCTGCTCCTGGCCCTCAAGGCGGGCGATCTCGGCGATCTCCGCACGGATGCCCTCGCGCAGCTCCTCGGCGCCCTCGGGCAGGTCGATCTCCATCTCGCGGCCGACGCCCTGCAGGGCGAGCGCGGTCACCGAGGCGGCCCACTCGGCCGACGAGCCGAGCAGGGCGCGCAGGGTGAGGGCGCGCCGGTAGTAGAGGTGCACGTCGTGCTCGAAGGTGTAGCCGATGCCGCCGAACGCCTGGATCGCGTCCTTGGCGCACTGGACGGCCGCGTCGGGGGCCATCACCCCGGCGACGGCGGCGGCGTACTCCAGCTCGCGGCCCTCGGCCCTGGTGGCGTCCCAGACGGTGGCGCGGGCCTGCTCAAGGGCGACGAGCATCCGGGAGATCTTGTGCTTGATGCCCTGGAACTGGCCGATCGGGCGGCCGAACTGCTCGCGCACCTTGGCGTAGGCGGCGGCGGCCGTGACGCACCAGGACGCCAGCCCGGCGGCCTCGGCGCCGAGCAGGATCGCGGCCAGGTTGAGCACGTCGGGGCTCTCCACGCCGTCGAGCACGCGCTCGGCGGGCACGCTGACCTCAGACAGCTCCACCCTGGCCACCGGCCGGGTCAGGTCGAGCGACCGGACCGGCGTGACGGTGACGGCGGAGGCGTCGACGGCGATCCACTCCTCGCCCTCGGACGTGGTCACCGGCAGCACCAGCACGTCGGCCAGCGAGCCGGCCAGCACCGGGTCGGCCGTGCCGGACACGACCAGCGAGCCGTCGTCGGCACGGGAGCCGGTGAGCGAGCCGGACAGCGCGACGGCGCCCGTCAGCGTGCCGTCGGCGAGGGACCGGAGCAGGTCGTGCCGCTTGGAGGCGTGGATGACCGCGCCGGCCAGCACGGTCGGCACGTACGGGCCGGGGGCGAGCTTCTCGGCCAGCGCCTCGACGGCGACGGCCGCCTCCAGCAGCCCGTAGCCCGAGCCGCCGGACTCCTCGGGAAGGTGCAGGCCGAGCAGCCCCTGCTCGGCCAGGCCCGGCCAGAAGGGCGGACGTTCGTCCGACCCGGATCGCAGCAGCTCCGAGGGGATGTTCCGCTCGGCCCAGCCGCTCACCGAGTCGCGGAGCGCCTCGTGCTCCTCGCTCAATCCGATCGCCATTGCTCATCCTCCAGCCAGGTCAAAGACAGTGCCCGATGCCCAGAACCATATTCTAGAGCATGCTTCTGGCCTAGAGGGGCCTTACCTGCTGGAGGAGTGTGTTCAGATCAGCCCATCGCGCCTTGTTCTTCTCGGGGATCGAGGCCATCAGCATCGCCGGCTTGGTCTTGCCCACCTCGACGACCGTCACCATGGCCTGGGCGGTCTCCGTCTTGCCGGCCGAGACGTAGGTGACCTTGTAGCCCAGCGACCAGCCCTTGCCGACCGGCACCTTCCTGGACCCGGTCCAGGAGGTCAGCTCGGCGCCCGCCGGATACTGCGTACGCAGCGCCCAGCGGGCCGCGCGGACGGCCATCTCGCGGTAGTCGGCGTCCTTGGAGGGCTTCTTCTCCGGGGCGTCGCCGGGGAACATGGCCGAGGCGATCACGGTGTGCGGCACGGCCACCTTGCCGATGCGCTGGGCGACGGTGAACGGCGCGAACGACTTGGCGTCCCAGGGCGCGGCCAGGCGCGGGTAGCTGATGCCGCTCGCCTTGTCGGAGATGATCCCGCTCACCACGGACGCCTTGCCCGGCAACGTGGGGAACGCCTTGCTCGCCGGCACCGACGGGAGCACGGCCGGCGTCTCGCTGGGGGCCGGGGAGGCGGTGGGGGTGGCGGTCGCGGCCGGCACGGGGGCGACGGAGACCGTCGTCCCTGCGGGGTCGCCGGTCGTGGGCACGTCGCCGGAGAACACGACGAAGACCAGCAGCACCGCCGTGACGGTGACGAGGATGGCGCCCACCAGATAGATCGCGCGGATGGGGATGTCCCCGATGCCGCGCTTGTGCGGCTTGGTGACGACCGGCGTCACGGGACCGGCTGGGCCCGGCTGCGGCGACCTGGGCGCTCCCGGCGGCCACACCTGCACGGGCTGATGCTGCGACGCCCTCCCCTGCCCCGCCCCTTGCACGAGCCCTTGACCCGGCCCGTGCGCGCTCCCCTGGCCCGGCCCCTGTGCCTGTCCCGGCCCCTGTCGGCCGCCGCCCTGGAGCTGCTGGTTCCCGCCCGGAGACTGCGGCGGGCGGCCCTGCGGGCCGGACGGGGGCTGCGGGCGTGCCTGGGGGCCCGAGGGCGGCCCGGGGTAGGGGCGCGGCTGCGGACCCGACGGCGGCTGGGTGGACGGCGGAGCGGGCGGCGTGCGAGGCGGGCCGGACTGGGCAGCCTGAGGCGGCGCCGACCGGAGAGCCTGAGGCCCGGACGGCGGCTGCGGACCGGACGGCGGCTGCGGGCCCGAAGGCGGCTGCGGAGCGGGCTGCATCGGCTGGGACGCCCCCGCCCGCGGAGGACGCGGGATCTTGACCGTTTGCTCGGCAGGCGGCACGACGACCTTGCGGAAAGGTTGGGTGTCCTGTGCTGATCTCTCGTCGCCGACGTCCGCCATGGCCTTGAGGTTACGTCACCGAAGAGCAGGATAATTCCTCTATTCCCCCAGCAGAATCTAATTCTGTATGGTCTGCGGACATGAGGGGTTTCTACGAGATCGCAGCCGCCGACCCGGACCGTCCCGCCCTGCTCGGCGACGACGGCGCGACCTACGGCGAACTACTCGCCCGCGCCAACAGAGCCTCCCACGGCCTGGTCGCGCGCGGCGTCCGGCCGGGCGGCGCCGTGGTGACCGTGCTGAAGAACGGGCTCGACGCCCTCACCATGATGCTGGCCACCTACCAGATCGGCGCCTACCTGGTGCCGGTCAACTGGCACTTCACCGCCGAGGAGATCGACTACATCGTCGCCGACTGCGGCGCCGACGTCGTGGTCTCCCCCGGCGCGCTCACGGTCGCCGACCTGACCGACGGCCATCCGGACACCGCCCCCGAGCACCGCCGGGCCGGCTCGATGATGCTCTACACCTCCGGCACCACGGGCCGCCCCAAGGGCGTGCGCCGCCGGCTGCTCGACCTCACGCCCGAGGACCTCTACCCCATCCTGATGCGCAAGAGCTGGCGGCACTTCGGACTGCCGTCCGACGGGGTGCACCTGGTGTGCTCGCAGCTCTACCACTCGGCCCCCTACGGCCAGGCGATGATGGCGCTGCAGTTCGGCCACTCGATCGTGGCCCCGGAACGGTTCGAGGCCGCCGAGGCGCTGGCGCTGATCGAGCGGCACCGGGTGACGAACGCGTTCATGGTGCCCACGATGTTCCACCGGCTGCTCGCCGTGCCGGACCGGGAGACCTACGACCTGTCCTCCCTCACCCACCTCTACCACGGCGCCGCCCCCTGCCCGCCGGCCACCAAGCAGGCGATGATCGACTGGCTCGGTCCCGTCCTGTGGGAGTACTACGGCTCGACGGAGGCGGCGGTGGCAACGATGGTGTCGTCCCAGGAATGGCTGGACAGGCCGGGCACGGTCGGCAGGGCCCTCGACGGGATGGCCTTCACGATCATCGGCGACGACGGCCGCGAGGCGGCCCCCGGCGAGCCCGGGACGGTCTACATCGGCGGCATCAACCGCTTCGAGTACCACGGCGACCCCGGCAAGACCGCCTCGGCCATGCGCGGCGCCGCCTACACCCCGGGCGACATCGGCTACCTCGACGCCGACGGCTACCTGTTCCTGCTGGACCGCAGGACCGACCTGATCATCTCGGGCGGCGTCAACATCTACCCCGCCGAGATCGAGGCCGCACTGCTCGAACATCCGTCGGTGGCCGACGTCGCGGTGATCGGCGTGCCCGACCCCGAGTGGGGGCACCAGGTCGTGGCGCTGGTCCAGCCCGCGCCGGGCGTGACGGGCGGCGCGGAGCTGACCGCGGAGCTGCTGCGGCACTGCGCGCCCCGGCTGGCCAGGATGAAACACCCCCGGGTGATCGAGTACCGGGAGTCGCTGCCACGCACCCCGACGGGCAAACTCAGCAGACGCGACGTCCGGGAGGCGTATCTTTCCCGCTGAGCTGGGCAGAGACCTCCTCATGAGGGAGATCGTCGCCGGACTGGCAGCCGTCGCACTGCTCACCGCCTGCGGGCCGTCCACGTCCACCTCGACGTCCACCTCGACGGCCACCGCGAGCCCGGCCACGACCACGCCGGGCTCGCCGACCGCCTCCGAAGGGGCGCCGGGGAGCGCGCCGCAGTCGCTGGAGAGCGCGTACGAGCGGGTCATCACGGACGTCCTGCCGTCGATCGTGCAGATCAACACCAAGGTGGGCCTCGGCTCCGGCATCGTCTACGACACGGCGGGTCACATCGTCACCAACGCCCACGTCGTCGGCGAGGCGACCGAGATGAACGTCACGATCGCCACCGGCGGCGCACCCCGCCCGGCCAAGCTGGTCAAGGCGTTCGGCGCCGGCGACCTGGCGGTGATCAAGGTCGACCGGCCCGACGGCCTGCGCCCGGCCAGGTTCGGCGACTCGGGCAAGCTGCGGGTGGGCCAGATCGTCCTGGCCATGGGCAACCCGCTGGGCCTGTCGGGCAGCGTCACGAACGGGATCGTCTCGGCGCTCGGCCGTACCGTCAGCGAGCCCCAGAGCCCCGAGTCGCCGGGCGCGACGATCAGCGGCGCGATCCAGACCTCCGCCGCGATCAACCCCGGCAACAGCGGCGGCGCGCTGGTGAACCTGGCCGGCGAGGTCATCGGCATCCCGACACTCGCCGCCACCGACCCTCAGCTCGGCGGCGGGGCCGCGCCCGGCATCGGGTTCGCGATCCCGAGCAACACGGCCACCGACATCGCGGCCCAGATCGTGAAGGACGGCAAGGTCACCAACAGCCACCGGGCCGCGCTCGGCATCCGCGGCAGCACGGTCATCGGCGCCACCGGGCAGCCGAGCGGCGTGGGCGTGGCGAGCGTGGAGAAGGGCGGGGGCGCGGAGAAGGCCGGGATCCGGGCCGGTGACGTGATCCTGTCGATCAACGGCAAGAAGACCACGACCATGGCCGCGCTGGCGGAGGAGATCACCGCCTTCAAGCCCGGCGACCAGGTCAAGGTGGAGATCCTGCGGCCCAACGGCAGCACCCAGACCGTCACGGTGACGCTCAGCGAACTCAAGGCCGAGTGACGGCCCCTCCGGGCGGGTCGCCACTCAAGGCGGAACACGGCGAAATAGTTGTGCGTCACTGCCGGGCCGTGAAGACGATCTCCACGCGCCGGTTCTTCGCCCGGTTCCGTTCCACCGGCTTGCCCTCGACCAGGTTGGGCAGCTTGGGCCGCGTCTCGCCGTGTCCGGCCGCCTGGAGGGTCACGTTCCCGCCGCCGAGCAGGCTCTCCATGGCCGCGCGCACGGCCTGCGCGCGCCGCCGCGACAACGCCAGGTTGTACGCGTCGCTCCCCTGGTCGTCGGTGTGCCCCTCGATCCTGACGAGGCCGCCCGCGCCCTCCGCCTCGACCTTCGCGGCCACGTCCGCCAGCCGTTTCCTGGCCTTGGCCGTGAGCCGCCACTTGTCCAGCGCGAACAGCACGTCGCTGGTCAGCGCGACCGTCACCTTACGGCCCTGCTTGATCTCGCTCTGCGCGCCGTCCATGGACTCGACCTCGCCGACGATGTCCTCGACCGGCAGCACCAGGTCCTCCACCGGGCCCACGGCATCGGACGGGACCGGGGCGGGCGTGGGCGTCAGGACGAGGGCCAGCGCGAGGCTAAGAGAGCGGAACATCGGTGAGCACGCCCAGCATCGGCATCTCGACGTTGACCTTCGTGACCTCCGGCGGCGGGGCGGCGAAGACCGCGTACAGCGTGCTGGACTTCCCCGCCTCCAGGAACTGGCCCTGGGTGCCGGAGCACACGCACGTGGCGTCGGCGCCGGTGCCATTGCGGGCGACGCGGTAACGCTTGGCGTTCACCGGGTCGATCAGGGAGACGTTGGAGACGGTGAAGTCGAGCGCGCCGCCGCCCAGGCCGTTGTGCACGTTGACCTTGCCGTCGGTGGCGGTGATCGTCCAGTTGAGGGTGACGGTCCTGCCCTGGCGCTTGAGCGCGGTGATGTCGACGCGGGCCTCGCCGTACTGGCCGCCGGAGCCGACCTTGGCCGCACGGGTGGCGATGACCACGTCCGCCTGCGGCGGCGCGGTCTGCTGAGGTGCGGTCTGCGGCGGCGCGGGGGCGGTGGTGCCCGCCTCCTTCGCGGCGGTCTGCGGCTGCCCGCCGGGCAACATGCCACACCCTGACAGGACGACGGCCGCCCCGATGAGCACGATCGTCTTTCGCATCTGCTGATCACCTTAATGCTCAGAAAAGGCCCAAGTCAGACACACTAGCCCGGATTGCTCATTTCGGGCCGGATAAACCCGATCAACCGGCCGCGGACGACTGGGTCAGCCGGTAACGAGAGGGCGGGATGCCGTACCGGTCCACGAACGCCTGGCGCAGCGTCTCGGCCGTCCCGAACCCGCAACGCGCGGCGATCGCGGACATGGGCAACGAGGTCGAGGCCAGCAGATGCGCCGCCCCCTCGGTACGGGCCCGCCGCACGAACCTGCCCGGCGTCTGCCCCAGATGCTTGAGGAACAGCCGGGTCAGGTGGCGTTCGCTGACGCCCGCCGCGGCGGCCAGCGTGGCCGCGGTGAGGTCGGCGGCCAGGTTCGCGGTGATGTGCTCGACGGTCCGCCTGACCAGTCCGTCGGCGGGCGCCGGAGGGCTGACGAACATGCTCATCTGGGCCTGGTTGCCCGGCCGTTGCAGGTAGGTGACCATGCCGCGGGCCACCGTCCTGGCCAGTTCGGCGCCGTTGTCCTCCTCGACCAGGGCGAGCGTGAGGTCGAGCGCGGCGGTGACCCCCGCGGACGTGGCCACCTCGCCGTCCCGGACGAAGATCGGGGCCGGATCCACGGTGACGCGCGGGTAGCGGGCGGCCATGTCGGCCGCCTCCCGCCAGTGGGTGGTGGCGCGCCTGCCGTCGAGCAGGCCCGCGGCGGCCAGCACGTACGCGCCGGTGCACACCGACGCGACCCGCCTGCTCTCCCGCGCCAGCCTGCGGACATGGCCGACGACCAGCGGGTTCGCGGCGGCGTCCACGTGACCGGTGCCACCGGAGACGATGAGCGTGTCGACCGGCCCGGTGATCCGCTCCAGCGCGAGCTGGGCCTGCAGCACCAGCGCGCCGGCGGTGGTCACCGGGTGGCCGCCGGGGGTGGCCAGCCGCACCTGGTAGTACGGTGAGGCGCCGTGCCAGTTCGCGTTCTCCAGCGTCGAGGTGACGCACGCGATGTCGAGCAACTCGGCCGCCTCGTAGGCGACGACCACAACCCGCCGGCACTCCATGTCACGACTGTAGGTCCGGAAGACAAAGAACCCAAGTTTCCGGACATGTACGGCTTCGCCCCCTCCTCCCCGTCCCCCCCACCCGGCCACAGTCGGAACCATGACACCGACGCCCCCTGCACCCGCCACCCCCGCTGCGACCGGACGCCGCTGGCCGAAGTTCGCCCTCCACTACGTGGAGATGATCGTCGCCATGTTCGTCGGCATGTTCGCGCTCGGCGCCCTCCAGTCGGCCGTCGGCCTGTCCGTCTCCCACGACGAGTCGCCCGAGCTCGCCTACCTGATCATGGCCGTCGACATGTCGGTGGGCATGGCCGTGTGGATGCGCTTCCGCGGCCACCGCTGGCCGCCGACGCTGGAGATGTGCGCGGCGATGTTCGTCCCGATCGTGCCGCTCTATCCGCTGCTCTGGCTCGACGTCATCGACGGCGGCGTCCTGATGCTCGTCGCGCACGTCGCGATGTTCCCGCTCATGCTGGCCGCCATGTTCCGACGCCTCGACGAGTACGCCGGCTGCCCCCACTAGCCCGGCAGCCGATCCCCCCTCGGCCTCGCGCCCGCCGGGATCCCTAGGATGCCGCCATGGCACGCTTCGAGACCGTGACCCTGGTCTTCGCTCCCCCCGACGTGCTCTTCGACACGTCGCTGTCGGTCGAGACCCACACCGCGTCCATGGCCGGCTCGTCGGAACGCGCCGTCGCGGGCCTCACCACGGGCCTGCTCGGCCTCGGCGACCAGGTCACCTGGCAGGCCAGGCACTTCGGCCTCACCTGGCGGATGACCTCGACGATCAGCGCCTGGGAGCGGCCCGCGTACTTCGTGGACGAGCAGGTGTCCGGGCCGTTCCGCCACTGGCGTCACGAACACCGCTTCGAGGCGGCTCCGCAGGCGGGCGCCACCCTCATGACCGACGTCGTCGACTTCGCCGCACCCGCCGGTCCCCTGGGCCGCCTGGCCGAGCTGCTGGTCCTGCGCCGCCACATGACCCACCTCATCACCATGCGCAACCGGCACATCAAGACCACTCTCGAACGGTCCCGTTGACCGAACCCGCGCCGCCCGGCGGTCGTCCGACACAGGGGCGACGGCTGCCACGAGGAACGGAGACCGGGGTGCGCACGGACATCGGGAACGACCGCCCACCCGGCGCGGTCGCGTCGCGGCCGCTGCTGGTCCTGGCCCATCTCGCCGGCGCCTGGGCGGCGGGCTCGGTCTTCCTGCCGACGGCGTGGCTGGTGCTGGTGGCCGTGCTGTTCGCCGGCAGCGAGGCGGTGTTCCTCGCCGCCGCCGCGCTGGGCGTGGCGGCCCTGCTCGGTTACCTGGTCATCGTGATCAGGGCGACCCGCGGCGTGTCCGTCCTCGGCGCGACCCGCGGCGGCCGGCTCCTGTGGGCGCTGCTGGTGCTGGGCCTGGGCACCGCCGGCTGGGCCCTCGGATGGGTGGTGACCGACCTCGCGGGCCTCGGGGTGAGCCGCGACATGCTGCCGGCGGCCCTGCTCGGCGGGGTTCCGTACGCCCTCGTGGCCGGGACGCTGCTGCGCGGGTGGCGCCACAGAGGGGTCGCGCTCGGGCTGAGCGTGGCGCTGCTGGGGGCGGGCGTGGCCGTGCTGCGCCAGGAGCCGCCGGACGACCTGGCGGCGCGGCTGGCGGCGGGCGGCCTGCACCGGGAGACCGCGTACGTGGTCGCCGTCCCCGGCTACCGGCCCGACGACCGGGACTACGGCGGCGGGCTGGGCGGCTCCGGCTTCACTCCGGCGGACCCGGCCTCCGTCCCACCCGACCGGTACGTCAGGATCGTCGCCCACGACCGGCTCATGCCGGGCGCGGCCGTGTGCGGCCAGCCCACCGCGCAGGACGCCGACCTGCCGACCGGGTCCTGCACGGCCGAGCCCGGCGGCCTGGTCCACCGGCAGGGCGCGGTCGAGCACGGCTACCAGGTGCGGGTGGGCCGCCGGTACGTCACGGTGGTGGGCAGCACCGCCGTCCCCCACGACCTGCTCCGGTCGGCCGCCCGGAGCCTGCGCCCGGCCACCGCCAGCGAACTGGGCGACCAGGAGCAGACCGGCGACTACTACGCGGCCCGCATCCCGGGTTACACCCCACACCTCATGGGCATCCCGCCGGGCCTGGTCTACACACCCTCCGACCACACCGGCAACGGCGGCCAGAGCGTGCACATCACGTTGTACGTCAGCCAGGCCGACGACGTCTGCTACCTCGCCGAGAAGTGCACCCCCGCCGGCTCCGGCCTCACCTACGTCCGCCGGGAGGACACGCACGGCTACGCGGTGCGCCGCGGCACGGTGACCGTCCAGGTGCTCGGCGGGCTGCGGGTGGACGCGAAGCCGCTGCGCCAGGCCGCGCTCGACGCCCGTCCGGCCACCGACGACGAGCTGCGCCGCCTCCTGCCCCCGCTGGAGCCGCACACCGCCCTCGACCGCCTCCGCCGCCGGCTGCGCACGTTCTGAGAATCTCGGACGCGCACGCCCCTGGACAGCGAAAAGCCTCCGACCCGCCGAGGTAATCGGCAGGTCGGAGGCTTTTGATCACGTGGAGGTGGCGGGAATCGAACCCGCGTCCTTCAATCCCAAGTCAGGGCTTCTCCGGGCGCAGCCTGTTGTGCTTTTCTCAGCCCCGGCGATCACACAGGCGAGTCGCCGACGGGCTCAGCCACTGTTTGATTTCCCGATCTCCCCCGTGGCCGGGTCGATCGGTTGAGCCTTCTAACGATGCCAGACACCGGGCCGAAGGCACTCCCGGGCTGACAGAGGTTTCGCTACTTAGGCAGCGAGAGCCAGGGAACCCTGGCTGACCTCAGTGCGCTTGGAATTGGCACTTATTGTTTTGCGGTCACAGGATTAACGAGGTTATGTCCGCAGTCCTCGGCCCGCTTCACCTGGCTTGCAAGATCGAAGTCGAAGCCAGTCACCCCCTGTGCAGTTGTCAACACGCCTCACGTGATCACACAGAGGCGAGCAACACTGAATCTACAGGGGACAACGCCCCCAACGCCAACTTAATTCCAGCATGGCGAAACCCCCGGGAGCGTGGCACAGCAGCACGCGCTCCCGGGGGCCGACCGGCAGGGTCGAGCCGGTCCGGACGGCAGGACTTCCCCCGAGATGAAGTCCTGATCTCATCACGGCGACTGAGTCCGCAACCCCCCGAGCGGGCCCAGTCATTCAGTAAGACGCAGGCGCCGCCCGGAACGGTTGCTCGCCGTCACAAGATTTTCACGCGGAGTCACGAAGGTCCGAGAAGAAGCTGCCCGCGACGGCCGCCGCGTCGTAGTTCTTGGCCAGGACGGCGATCGCCACGTCCCCCTGCCAGCCGACGAACCAGGTCATCGGCTTGTCCTGGGTGCCCGCCGTCGCGCGCACGCCGTAGACCCGGCCCCGGCCCGCCTGGGCCGGGCTGCCGGCCGCACCGGCGCGCATCATCGCGGTCAGCGCGGTGCGCACCTTCGGGTCCATCGGGACGGGCGCCGGCTGCTTGGCCGGGACGACCTCAGCGGCCGGATCGGGCGACGTGGGCGCGGTCACGAGCACCGGCGGCCGCCAGGTGCCCGACCCCACGGCCGCCGCGACCAGCGCCATCGACAGCGGGCTGACCTCGACCGTCTGGCCCGCGATGGCCCTGGCCTTGTCGGCGTCGCTGGACAGCTCGGGCATCGCCCCGCTGAACGACTTCAGCGGCAGCCGCCACGGCTTGCCGATGCCGAACGCCTTGGCGCTCGCGGCCAGGCCGCCGGCGCTGGCCCGGCGGGCCAGTGAGGCCAGCGCGGTCACGCAGCCCTTGGCGAAGTTGTCCTGGAACGTGGACGACGACGTGACCCCGGCGGTCTGGCTGGTGTGCACGAACTTGGCGCCGCCCACCGTGCGCTCGGCCGGGCAGGCCAGCCGCTGCTTGGTGCTGACGCCGCTCTTGATCAGCGCGTCGGCCGCCACGATCGAGAAGGCCGTGCCCGCCGGGAACCTGCCCGCCAGCGCGTCCTTCTCCTGGTTGAGCCCGCTGGTGCCGACCGCGAGGATCTCGCCGGTGTCGCGCTGCACGGCCACCAGCGCGCTGGTGGCCGTCTCGGCCACCGCCCGCTCGGCCGCCGCCTGGGCGCGGCTGTCGATCGTGGTCTTGACCGAGACGTTCTGGCGGCCCGGCCACTCCTGCAGCTCGGCCACCTGCCGGCCGGTCTTGAGATCGAGGGTGATCACCCTGGTCTCGGTGGAGCCGGTCAGATAGTCCTGGTACGCCTGTTGCAGGCCGCTCTGGCCGATCGAGTCACCGGCCCGCTGGGGGCCGCCGAGCTTCTGCTCGTCCTCAGGGGTGAGCGCGCTGACCTTGCCGACGATCTGCTTGGGGGCGGCCGGGTCGATGGGCTGCGGCTGCGGGTCGGTCTGGATGCCGGAGATGCCGGCCAGCTTCGACTTCATCGACAGGTAACGCGAGCGCCCGAACGTGACCAGCGGCACGAACTTGTCGGGCGGCGAGGACCTGATCCGGCTCAGCAGCCGGTCCTGGGCGTAGCCGGTGATCGCCGACAGCTTGGCCACGACGTCCTCGGCCCGGTCGCCCAGCGCGGACGGCACCACGCCCACGACGTAGACGTAGAGCTCGTTCTGCAGGGGGTCGTCGGACCGGTCGACCACGGGCTGGCGCGACTTGGGGTTGGTCTCGACCGCGAACCGCTGGCCCTCCTTGAGCTGCGGATGCAGCACCGACGGCGACCAGCGCACCTTCCACCTGCCGTCGACCAGGTGCAGCGGCAGCGAGCCGTCGTACGCCCAGAGCGGGGTGTTCTCCCCCAGGTCGACCTCGGCGCGGAAGTCGGCCTTGGACTCCTCGCCGTTCATGCTCACGCTTTTGATCTTGAAGCGGAACGAGGCCGCGTCGAGCTCCAGCTTGGCGTTGGCCAGGGCCTTGCCCACCTTGGCGGGGTCGCCGTCGGTGCGGCCCGCGGCCAGGGCGTAGTCCTCGGACTGCCAGCCGACGAGGAAGTCGCGCACCGCGTCGTGCGGCGAGGACTCCTCGAAGCAGCCGGTCAGCGTCATGCTCGCGACCGCCAGGGTGACGGTCGCGGCAAGGGTGCGGCGCGCGCGTGTCATCGGTTAGAGTGCCGCCGCTCTCATCGGTTGCGGTGCCGCAGGGCCCGCGCCATCTCCCGCTTGGCCTGCTGCTCGGCCAGCGACTGCCGCTTGTCCCAGTCTTTCTTGCCCCGGGCGACGGCGATCTCGATCTTGGCCCGGCCGTCCTGGAAGTACAGGACCGTGGGGATGATCGTGAGGCCGCCCTCCTTCGTCATGGCGGCCAGCTTCTCGATCTCCTTGCGGTGCAGCAGCAGCTTGCGCTTGCGGCGGGCGGCGTGGTTGGTCCACGTGCCCTGCGTGTATTCGGGGATGTGCACGTTGAGCAGCCACGCTTCGCCACCGTCGATGCTGGCGTAGCCGTCGACGAGCGAGGCGCGGCCCTCGCGGAGCGACTTCACCTCCGTGCCCTGGAGCACGAGCCCCGCCTCGAAGGTGTCCTCAAGGTGGTAGTCGTGCCGGGCCCGCTTGTTCTGGGCGATGACCTTCCGCCCGGTCTCACGTGGCATGCTTCGACCTTACCGGCGATTCCTCACACCCTGAGGTATCGGCGGAGCGTCACGAACGAGGCCAGCACACAGATCACGACGCCGATGGCCATGGTGAGCGTGATGGTCTGGGCCACCGCGTCCCAGCCGAGCTGGGCCATGCCGCTGCCGAAGTAGCCGGCGATCTCCTCGAACAGCAGGACCTTGGTCACGATCAGGATGATGGCCGCGAAGACGCCGCCGATCAGACCGGCGATCACGCCTTCCATGACGAACGGCAGCTGGATGTAGAGGTTGGAGGCGCCCACCAGGCGCATGATCCCCGTCTCCCGGCGCCGGTTGAACGCCGACAGCCGGACCGTGTTGCCGATCAGCAGCGCCGCGGCCAGCACCAGAACGATGGCGACGGCCAGCGCGTAGAAGGACAGCTTGTCGAGCAGGTCGAAGAACTTGCCGATGAGCTGCTTGTGGTCCATCACCTGGGACACGCCCGGCTGGCCCTTCACGGCGTCGATCACCGGCTGGTAGTTGTCGGGGTCGACCAGTTTCACGCGGAACGACTGCGGCATGTCCTCGACCCTGGTGGCCTGGACGAGCGTCGGGCTGGCCTGGTAGGCCGTCTTGAAGTTCTCGTACGCCGTGCTCTGGTCCTCGTAGAAGACCTCCTTGACGCCCTGGAGCCCCTCGAGACGGGCCTTCAGCGCCTTGGTCTGGGCCGGCGTGACGGCCTTGCCGTTGCACTCGGGGATCGCGGTGCCCTTGGTGCACAGGAAGACCGAGATCTCGACCTTGTCGAACCAGAAGGACTTGAGCATGGAGACCTGGGTGTTGATCAACAAGCCGACGCCCAACATCGCCATGCCGACGGCCACGGTGATGACGACCGCGATCGTCATGGTCAGGTTGCGACGGAGGCCGATCCAGACCTCGGAGAAGATGAAGTTCGCCCGCATGTTCTGTCTGCCGCTCCCTGTCAGTACGCCTGGCCGTAAACGCCACGCGACTGGTCACGGACGATTTTCCCGTCTTCCAGCTCGACGACGCGTTTGCGCATGGAGTCCACGATGGCCGCGTCGTGCGTGGCCATGACGACCGTGGTGCCAGTTCGGTTGATGCGGTCGAGCACCTTCATGATGCCGATGCTCGTCGCGGGGTCGATGTTGCCCGTGGGCTCGTCGGCCAGCAGGATCATCGGCCGGTTGACGAACGCGCGGGCCATGGCGACACGCTGCTGCTCGCCACCGGACAGCTCGTCGGGCATGCGATGGGCCTTGCCCTCCAGGCCGACCAGCTCGATGACCTCCGGCACGACCTTGCGGATGAACCGCCTGGGCTTGCCGATCACCTCTAGGGCGAACGCCACGTTCTCGTAGACGTTCTTGTTCGGGAGCAACCTGAAGTCCTGGAAGACGCAGCCGATGCGGCGGCGCAGGTGGGGCACCTTGAAGTTGGAGAGGCGGGCCAGATCCTTGCCGGCGACGTGGATCGCCCCGGAGTTGGGCCGCTCCTCCTTCAGGACCAGACGCAGGAACGTGGACTTGCCTGACCCCGAAGGGCCGACGAGGAACACGAACTCGCCCTTGTCCACGTCGACGGAGACGTGGTCGAGAGCGGGCCGGTTCTGGTTCGCGTAGACCTTGGTGACATTATCGAAATGGATCACGAGAGCATCACGGCATGCCAGTCTAGGGGTCAGGACGGAAGCGAGGGTGGCACATGCCCATTTCCCGCCGCCGACCGATCGGGGGCGCCGTCTTTACTGATGATCGACGTTCCGATTGGCCAGACGACAGTCTAGGGGGAAGACTGGCATGGAACGTCCATAACGGAAACAAAACGATTGTGCGGCTAGACTTGGGGCTGTCATGAGTTGTGAACACCTCGTATGCGCGCAGTGCGCCCACCCCGTGATCGAGGGCCGCTGCCCCCTCTGCCGAGCCAACAGGGAGCGGATGCACAATCACGGCTTCGCCGGACTGTCACCCGCTCTCGTCGCCGTCCTGCTCCTCGTGCTGCTCTTCGCGACGCTGGTGCTCAGGCACCTAGTCGGTGCCTGACTCCGCCCTGCGCATCCAGCGGATCTCCGACTCGATGAACCCGTCGAGGTCGCCGTCGAGCACCGCCGACGGGTTGCCCGCCTCCGTGCCCGTGCGCAGGTCCTTCACGATCTGGTACGGGTGCAGCACGTAGTTGCGGATCTGCGTGCCCCATGACGTGGTGGTCGCGCCACGCAGCTCCGACATCTTCTCCGCCTCCTCCTGCCGCTTGCGCTCCAGCAGCTTGGCCTGGAGCACGTTCATGGCCGAGGCGCGGTTCTGGAGCTGGGAGCGCTCGTTCTGGCAGGAGACCACGATGCCGGTCGGCAGGTGGGTGATGCGCACCGCCGAGTCGGTGGTGTTGACGCCCTGGCCGCCGGGGCCCGAGGACCGGTAGACGTCGACGCGCAGGTCGTCCTCGTTGATGTCGATGTGGTCGGTCTGCTCGACGACCGGCACGATGTCGACGCCCGCGAACGAGGTCTGGCGGCGGCCCTGGTTGTCGAACGGGCTGATGCGGACCAGCCGGTGGGTGCCGTGCTCGCCGCGCAGCGTGCCGTAGGCGTAGGGGGCCTTGATGGTGAACGTGGCCGACTTGATGCCGGCCTCCTCCGCGTAGGAGGTGTCGTAGACCTCGGTGGAGTAGCCCTTGCGCTCGGCCCACCGCAGGTACATGCGCAGCAACATCTCGGCCCAGTCGGCGGCGTCGACGCCACCGGCCTGGGAGTTGATGGTGACGAGCGCCTCGCGGGCGTCGTACTCGCCCGACAGGAGCGTGCGCACCTCGAGGGCGCCGATGTCGGTCTTGAGGGACTCCAGCTCCTTGTCGGCCTCGAGGCGCGTGTCGTCGTCGCCTTCCTCGTCCGCGAGCTCGTAGAGCACCTTCAGGTCGTCGAGACGGCGCGCGACGCCCTCGACGCGGTTGAGCTCCCCCTGGAGGTGGGAGAGCTTGCTGGTGACCTTCTGCGCCTGCTCGGGGTCGTCCCACAGGTCTGGGGCGGCAACCTGCTGCTCCAGCTCCTCGATCTGCTTGCGCATCGCGTCGAGGTCGAGCACGTCCTGGATGCTGCGGAGCGTGTTCGCGAGCTCGTTGATCTCTTCTGCCGGATCGATGCCTGCCACGTCTCCCTAGGGTACGCGACCCTCGCGTGCACGAATAACATGGCGAGGTGCGTGCATACGGTCGGGGGAAGATGCTGGCGCTCGCCGTCGGCGTGCTGGCCGCGGCGACCGCGTGCACAGGCCCTGCTCAGACGTCCCCGGCGGTGACTCAGGGAAAGGCGGGCGCCACGGGCGCGGCCAGCCCCTCGCCCACCGCGCCGCCGCCCGCCGTCACGCGTCAGGAGGCGGCCGAGGCGGTCGCCGAGATCCTGCCCACCGACGACGTGCTGCGCGTGGAGAGCCCGGTGACGGGGCGGCTCCTCCTCGGCACCGACCTGGTCCGCGACGGGCAGCTGGCGCTCACGCAGGCCGCCTTCGAGTCCACCGGCGACCGCCCGCCGCGCTACGCCTGGGGCTCGCCGACCCTCTACGTGCCCAGGTTCGCCCAGGGCGAGCGGGCGCCCTGGTTCAGCGCGCTGGCGACGCGCAACGGGCAGCCGACGCTGCTGACGTTCGCCAAGAGCGGCGACGACTGGCTGCTCAGCTCGGCCGCGCAGCTGCTGCCGGGCCAGGAGCTGCCGCGGGTGCGGCTCGACGCCGACGGCTACGCCACGGCCCTGACGCCCGACGACAAGACCGTCACGATCAGCCCCCAGTACATGGGCCCGGTGCACGCCAGCGTGGCCGAGACCGGGTCGGCCGGGGTGACGGCGGGCCTGCTCGCCGACGGGCCGTACACGACGGAGGTGGCCAAGCAGATCGCCACTGACCGCGAGAAGGCCAAGAAGGACGGGTTCAGCTACGACTCGATCTTCAGCGCCGACAACTGGCCGGTCTACGCGCTGCGCACGGCCGACGGCGGCGCGCTGATCCAGTACTCGCTGTCGCGCAACACCTCGACCCGCACCGTCGCCAACAACACCTACATCATCCCGGTGCCGCCGGAGGCGGGCTGGGCCATCTCGACCTCGTCGGTGCGCCGCAGCCTCAAGCTCACCGAGGTCCACCAGTACGCCACGGCGGTGCCCCCGCTGTCGGCCCCGGCCGCCGCCCGGGTCGTCGCCCACGACGGAGCCCTCACCCGCGCCAGCGGCGAGTGAGGGCCCCCTCGGGCGGTTCCTACGCCTCCGTGTGAGGCAGGTTGCTGGCGGCCACCAGCGTGCGGATCGCGCGCAGGGCCACCGAGAGCGTCGCCAGGTCGAAGTGGTCGCTCTCCCAGATCTCCGACAGCGTCTGGCGGGCGCGTCCCACGGCGGCCGAGTTGCCGTCGGTCCACCGGGCCAGCCGCTCCTCGGGGGCAGGCCGGACGTGCTGTGGGCCAGCACGTCACGCGTCAGCGAGGCGTGCGCGGCGTACAGGTCGTCGCGCAGGGCCGAGCGGGCGATGGAGTTCCACCGGTTGTCCCTGGGCAGGGCGACGACGCGTTCGCGCAGGCGGGCCAGCTGCAGGCGGTCGGCCAGGTCGAAGTAGACCTCCGCCACCTCGTTCACCGGACGGCCCGTCAGGGACGCCACCTCGACCAGGTCCAGCGTCGAGTACGCGGGCACCATCGCCGCCACCCGCTCGGCCAGCTCCTGCGGCACCCCGCGGGCCACGAAGGAGTCGCGGCGCTCCTCGTACGCGGCCAGGTCGGGCCCGGTGAGCAGCTTGGGGATGTGCGCGGACAGCCCGTTGACGCCCTTCAGGAAGAAGCCGACCGACCCGGCCAGGTCGAGCGGCGGACGCCGGTTGACCAACAGCCAGCGGGTGCCGCGCTCGACCAGCTTGCGGCCCTCCAGCAGCATGGCGATCTGGGTGGCGGTGTCGACCTCGTTGTCCAGCGCCTCCACGGCCCGGTAGAAGCTCGGCAGGTCGAAGACCTCCCGAGCCACCAGGTACGCCCGCACGATGTCGGACGTGGAGGCGCCGGTCTCCTCGGCGAAGCGGAACATGAACGTGGTGCCCATGGCGTTGACCAGCTCGTTCACCACGCAGGTCGTGATGATCTCGCGCCGCAGCGGGTGGGCGTCCATGTACGTGCGGAACCGCTCGCGCAGGTCCGACGGGAAGTACGACACCAGCCACGACGCCAGGTACGGATCGTCGGGCAGCTCGGAGCCCAGCACCTCGGCGTCGGCCACCAGCTTGGTGTAGGCCAGCAGGACCGAGAACTCCGGCGCGGTCAGCCCGAGCCTGGCCTGCCGCCGCTCGGCCAGCGTCTTGTCCGAGGGCAGGAACTCCAGCTCCCGGTTGACCAGCCCGTCGCGTTCGAGCTTGCGCAGGTAGCGGGCGTGGATGTGGAGCATGTCGACCGCCTGGGCGCGGGTCGCGTCGAGCACCACGTTCTGGGCATGGTTGTCGCGCAGCACCAGGTCGGCGACCTCGTCGGTCATCGAGGTGAAGACCTGGTTGCGCTGCTTGTCGGTCAGCTCGCCGTCGCGCACGACCTGGTCGAGCAGGATCTTGATGTTCACCTCGTGGTCGGAGGTGTCCACCCCGGCCGAGTTGTCGATGAAGTCGGTGTTGACCAGGCCGCCGTTCAGGGCGAACTCGATGCGGGCGAGCTGGGTGAAGCCCAGGTTGCCGCCCTCGCCGATGACCTTGCACCGCAGGTCGCCGGCGTCCACGCGGAGCATGTCGTTGGCCTTGTCGCCGACGTCGGCGTGGGACTCCGAGCCGGCCTTGACGTAGGTGCCGATGCCGCCGTTCCACAGCAGGTCGACGGGGGCCCGCAGGATGGCGCTGATCAGGTCGTTGGGGGCCAGCGAGTTGACGCCCGCCTCGATGCCCAGCGCCTCGCGCATCTGCGGGGTGATCTGGATCGACTTGGCCGTACGCGGGAACACGCCGCCGCCCGCGGAGATCAGCGAGGGGTCGTAGTCGTCCCAGGAGCTGCGCGGCAGGTCGAACAGGCGCTGCCGCTCGGCGAACGACCGGGCCGCGTCGGGCGTGGGGTCGATGAAGACGTGCCGGTGGTCGAAGGCGGCCACCAGCCGGATGTGCTGGGAGAGCAGCATGCCGTTGCCGAACACGTCGCCGGACATGTCGCCGATGCCGGCCACGGTGAAGTCGGTGGTCTGCACATCGACGCCCATGGTGCGGAAGTGGTACTTGACCGACTCCCAGGCGCCGCGGGCGGTGATGCCCATGGCCTTGTGGTCGTAGCCGACCGAGCCGCCGGAGGCGAAGGCGTCGCCGAGCCAGAAGCCGTACTCCTTGGCCACGCTGTTGGCGATGTCGGAGAAGGTGGCGGTGCCCTTGTCGGCGGCGACGACGAGGTAGGTGTCGTCGCCGTCGTGCCTGACCACGTCGGCCGGCGGCACGACCTTGCCGTCGACCAGGTTGTCGGTGATGTCGAGCAGGCCGGAGATGAACATCCGGTAGCAGGCCACGCCCTCGGCCAGCACGTCCTCGCGGGTGCCGGACGCGGGCGGCTGCTTCACCACGAACCCGCCCTTGGACCCGGTGGGCACGATGACGGTGTTCTTCACCATCTGCGCCTTGACCAGGCCGAGGATCTCCGTCCTGAAGTCCTCCATGCGGTCGGACCAGCGCAGGCCGCCGCGGGCGACCTTGCCGAAGCGCAGGTGCACGCCCTCGACGCGGGGCGAGTACACGAAGATCTCGTACTTCGGCCGCGGCAGCGGCAGCACGCTGATCGCCTGCGGGTCGACCTTCAGCGAGATGTACGGCTTGCGCTGCCCGTCGACCGTCTGGAAGTAGTTGGTGCGCAGGGTCGCCTGGATCATCTCCAGGTAGGCCCGCAGGATGCGGTCCTCGTCGAGGGAGGCCACCTCGTCGAGGGCGCCCAGGATCTCCTCGTTGAGCGCCTCGACGAGGTCGACCCGCACGTCGTCGCCGCGCCTCGGGTCGAGCTTGGCCTCGAACAGGCGGACCAGCAGCCGGGCCAGCCGCACGTTGCCCAGCAGCACGCGTTCCATGTAGAGCTGGGAGAACGTGCTGCCGGCCTGCCGCAGGTACTTGGCGTAGACCCGCAGGATCTCGACCTGCTCCCAGGTCAGGCCCGCCCGGAGGATGAGGGCGTTGAAGTTGTCGGCCTGGACGCGGCCCTGCCACAGGGCGCTCAGGCCGTCCTGGAAGAGCCGCTTGAAGTCGTTCCTGTCCACCTCGCCGGAGGGGGTGTAGCGCAGGCCGAAGTCGTAGATCCAGGCGTTCTTGGTGCTCGCGTCGCCGTCCCGGTCGATCTCGTACGGCCGCTCGTCCACGACCTCGACGCCGAGCCGCTGGATCAGGGGCAGCGCCTCCGACAGGGAGATCGGCGAGCCGACCTTGTAGATCTTCAGCCGCCGCTCGCCCTCGGAGGCGTCGTACGGCTCGTACAGGTTGATCGCCACCTCCTCGCCGTCGGCGACGAGCTGCTCCAGGCGGCGCAGGTCGACCACGGCGACCTTGGGCGGGAAGTCGGCCTTGTACCCCTCGGGGAAGGCGGAGACGTACCTCCTGGCCAGCGCGGGGGCCTCCTCCTCGGAGGTCATCTCGTCGAGGGCGGTGGCCAGGTCGTCCTCCCAGGAGCGGGTGAGCGCGGCCAGGCGCGCCTCCAGCTCCTCCACGTCGACGGACGGCGCGGGCAGCTGCTTGCCCCGCTCGCCGCGCACGACGACGTGCAGCCGGGCCAGCACGGACTCGCCGATCATCGCGCTGTAGTCGAGCGACCTGCCGCCGAGCGCCTTGAGCAGCACCTCCTGCATCTTCAGCCGCACCTTGGTGGTGTAGCGGTCGCGGGGCAGGTAGATCAGGCAGGAGATGTAGCGACCGTAGTCGTCGCGCCGCAGGAACAGCTTGACCTGCTTGCGCTCGCGCAGCCGCAGCACGCCGAGCGCGATCGGCAGGAGCTGGGCGACCGAGGTCTGGAACAGCTCGTCGCGCGGGAACGTCTCCAGGATCTCGATCAGGTCCTTGCCGTCGTGGCTGTCGGGCGCGTGGCCGGCGGCGTTGAGCACCTCGGCCAGCTTGCGGCGCAGCACGGGGATCCGGGAGATCGACTCGTTGTAGGCCACGTGCGTGAGCAGGCCGAGGAAGCGGCGCTCCCCGATCACCTCGCCCTCGGGCGAGAACAGCTTGACCCCGATGTAGTCGAGGTAGGTCGCGCGGTGGACGGTGGCCCGGCTGTTGGCCTTAGTGATGATCACGAGCTGCTTCTCGCGGGCCTTGGCGCGCACCTCCGCGGGCAGCGCGGAGAAGCTGTCGGAGCCCACCTTGTCGTCGCGCAGGATGCCGAGCGCGGCCCCGGGCAGGGCCTTGAGCATCTCGCCCTGGTCGGTGTGCTCCAGCCGGTACTCGCGGTAGCCGAGGAACGTGAAGTGCCCGTCGGCGAGCCAGCGCAGCAGGTCGAGGCTGTCCTCGACCTCGGCGGGCTCCAGCGGCGGCGGGTTCATGCTCAGGTCTTCCGCCGTCTGGACGGCCAGGGCCCGCATCTTCCTGAAGTCCTCGACCGCGTACCGCACGTCGGCGAGCACCCGCTGCAGGTCGGCCTCGACGCGCTTGAGCACCGCGGGGTCGGCCTGGCGGTCGATCTCGATGTGGATCCACGACTCGACCAGCATCTGGCCGGTGACGTCCTCCTGGCCGCGGCCGAGCATCCGGCCCGTCATGTCGCGGCGCACCCGCATCTGGGGGTGGACCACGAGGTGGGTGCCGATGTCCTGCCTGTCGAGCTCCATGGTGACCGAGTCGACGAGGAACGGCATGTCGTCGGTGACCACCTCGACGACCGAGTGCCCCGGGTCCCAGCCGTTCTCCTCCAGCGTGGGGGTGTAGGCGCGGACCACGGCCCGGCCTTGCGGGCGTACCTCGGCGAGCTGCCGCTGGGACATCGCCGGGCCGTACACGTCGACGGGGTTGCGGTCGAGCAGGTCCTCGGGTGCGACATGGCGGTAGTAGAACCGCAGGAAGGAGAGGGCCTCCTCCGCGCTCATGTGCTCGCTGCCGACCGCGCAACTTTCCGCGGCTCTTTGCAGCAGCTCATCCTTGGCCTCGTCGAGCGGCATTTCGCTCTCACTCCTTTGTGAGGGTTTGCCATGGCTGTTCATAGCCAGGCTCTTAGTTCCCATAGCGAGGGGAAGTAGTGCAGACGCGTACGTCCGCGGAGACGGGCGACTGCCGGTCGCCTTCCTCGCCGGACCACCGATGCGGGGGAAACGGGCGCATCACCGTCGATGCCCACCGAACACCTCCCCCTGAACGCCCGGCCTGGTTCCGGGCGTGTGCCTCGCCGTACCGATATCACCCGAAAAGGGCATAGACGTCAACGTGACATCGACATGGGGGGATCATCGCCGGAGGCCGAGGGGGCGGTCTTGAGGTCGTCGAGCCGGTCCGGAAGCTCGGCCAGCTCCAGGAGCTCGGCCTGACATCGCTCGCACTGGTCGAGGTGGCGTTCGAACGCCTCGTGCTCCTCTTCGTCGAGGACACCGAGGACGTAGGCGGCCACCCCGTCGTGCATCAGCCGGCTACCCCCTTGTCCCGCAGCTGTTCGCGGAGAGCCCGGATCCCGTAGTAGAGCCGGGACTTCACCGTGCCCGGCGGTATCCCCAGAATCTCCGCCGCTTCACTTATCGTACGGTCTCGGAGGTAGGTCTGCTCAATGACTTCGCGGTGTTCGGCGGACAGGCTGCGCAGCGCGTCGGCGACGACGATCGCCGAGAGGGCGCGCTCGGAGCCGTCCGGCACCGACATCTGGTCGACTTCGGGCGGCTCGACCTCGTGAGGCCGGGCGCTCTTCCGTCGGCGTCCATCGATAACGATGCGGCGGGCCACTGTCAGCAGCCACGCCCATAAAAGGCTCGGTTCCCATTGCAGTCTTGCCGAGTTTCGCCAGGCCCTGACCAGCGTCTCCTGTACGACGTCCTCGGCCCATTGCAGATCGTTACCGGTCGATTTGCGTACGTGGCGCAGCAGAGGGCCGCCGAACTCCTGGTAGAGCACCGCGATGCGATGTTCCGCCTCGGCATCCGCACTCTCGAACCTGCCGTCGAGGTGACCTAGCACGGGGCACATCTTTACACCTTCGTTATCCGTCCGGCAGCCACTCCGATAACTCCAGTTATTTCTAACTATCTCCGGTCATGGGTGAACCCGATGGTGTAAGCCCGCGTACCTCCCACCATGCAACGGCTGACAACCATGAGAACCGGGCGCATGGCCGCGGCCATGACCGCTCTTGCCGTGGCGGCGGGCGGCCTGGTGTCCGCCGCCGTCATCGGCGTGGCGCCGGCACGGGCCGACCACTGCGACCCCGCCCAGGCAAGCCAGGACAACGCCCGCCGCCGGGGCGACCGCGCCCCCGACCAGCAGGCCCCTGACCAGCAAGCGCCCGACCAGCAGGCGCCCGACCAGCAGGCCCCTGACCAGCAGGCGCCGGATCAGCAGGAGCCCGACCAGCAGTTCCCCGACCAGCAGGCGCCGGACCGGCAGGGGCGGGGCGGCGATCAGCAGGTGCAGGGCGGCGGGATCGTGCTGCGCGACCCGGCGCGGTCGCCGGAGCCGGAGGACTCCGGCGACGCCCTGTTCCGGCGCGACCGCTCCCCCCGCGCCCCCACGGCCGCCCCGGACGCGCCCCAGAACCCCGACCAGAACTCACAGAACCCCCAGGACCCGCAGGACCCCCAAAATCCCCAGGACCCCCAGAACCCGCAGGACCCCGGTGACCAGTCGCAGGACCGGCGGGGCCGGCCGACCCGGACCGCCTCCCCCTCCCCCACGGCCTCCCAGGACGACGACTGCAAGGACCTCGGCCCGTTCGTCACCGACTTCGTGGACATCCGCCAGGTTCAGCCCCTGAGGCTGGACGCCGGCATCGGCAGGAACGGCTCACGCGGCACGTTCGTCGCTCAATGCGGCACCAACCGCAATGGTCACAACAACCCCGACAATTTCATCGTGGCCCCCGGCGTGAGCAACGGCGCCCACCACCTCCACGACTACGTCGGCAACCTGTCCACGGACGGTTTCTCCACCGACGAGAGCCTGGCCGCCGCCGGAACCACCTGCCGCCTAGGGGATAAATCCACTTACTTCTGGCCGGTTCTGCGCGACCGCAAAGTGGACGCGAACGTCCAGGACCCCGACGGCAACGTGGGCCGGGTGATCCGCGCCGGTACGGTGAGCCTGCAGTTCCGCGGCAACGCGACCTCCAGGGTCGTCGCGATGCCGAGGTTCCTGCGCCTGATCACCGGCGATGCCAAGGCGGGGACGAACGGCGCCGCGAACGCCCGCGCCCGCTGGAGCTGCACAGGATTCACAAATCGCATAAGTCCCGATAAATATCCGCTTTGCCCGCGCGGAAGTCAGGTTCTTCGTATTCTGGATTTCCCCAGCTGCTGGGACGGTCAGAACACCGACAGCGCCAATCACCGCACGCACGTGGTCTTCCCCGGGCAGAACGGCGCTTGTCCGCAAGGCACCAGGGCGATTCCGCAACTGCGCATGCTCCTCGCCTACACGGTTCCACAGGGTCCGTCGTTCGCCGTGGACGCGTTCCCTGAACAGAAGCACAACCCGGTCACCGACCACGCGGACTTCGCCAACGTCATGCCAGATCGGCTGATGCAGTTCGTCGTCTCGTGCATCAACCGGGGTCGCCGCTGCTGACACGTCCCCATCAGCCTTCCGAGTCGTACCCTCACCCGACCTTGGAGGGAAATAGATGCTCCACAGACGACACCCCCGGCACGCCCCCACCAAGCTGGACACAAGGAATGTCCGGCTGGGGGCGAGCGCCTCGTTGACGGCCGTCCTGTTGTCGGTGTTCGCGCTGGCCAGGACAGAACGCGGCGTCGCGCTGCTCGGCCGAGGAGTGAGTTTCCTAGAGTTCTACGCGGGCGTGTTCGCCCTGGTGCTGCTGACCGCGACGGTCGCGCTCGGCCTGCTCACCACCGAACGCGTGTTCCTGTCCCCGCCCAACCGGGTCAGGGCCCAGCTCGCGCACCGCGCCACCGCCCTCATCGGGCTCGCCTACCTGGTCACGCACATCGTCCTCATGATCGGCCTGGGACACGCGCCGCCGGGTGCGGCGGTCGTGCCGGTCGCCGGGATCTACGTGGGCTTCGGCGCGCTCGCCTTCGATCTGATGGTCGTGGCGGTGGCCACGGGGATGCTCAGGGGCCGCTTCGCCGTCCGGGGCACGCCGTGGTTGTGGCGGCTGCTGCACTCGGCCGCCTACCTGGCCTGGCCCATTGCGATCATGCACGGGCTGACGGCTGGCCGGTCGCCCGCCGGCTGGGTGGCCTGGTCGTACGTGGCGTGCCTGGCCGCGGTCGGGTCCGCGCTGATCGTGCGGGTGCTGGCCACGCTGCGCAGGCCGCCCGCCGTACCGGAGAGGGTCGAGGCGCCCGCCGTGACGGCCGGGGTGGCGGCGGACGTGCCCGTCGAGCGGCCGCGGGCGACGGCGGCGGCCACAGCGGCGGCGGCGGCCGACGCGCCGGTGAGCCTGGCCGACGCGCGGCGCAGGTACCGGGAGGCCGGATGAGCCCGCGCCGAGCGACCCCGGGGAGGCGGTCATGATCCCGCACCGGGTGCCGCGCGTGTTGCGGATGGGCCCGGCGCGGCTGACCGCCGGGCTCGACCACTGCCGGCGGCTCGACCTGCCCGCGCACCGGACGCTGCACGGCGAACCGCGGCCGCGCGAGTTGGCCGAGCTCATCTCCATGGTGAACGAGGTCGACATGCGCGGGCGGGGCGGCGCCGCCTTCCCGTTCGCACGCAAGCTGCGGGCCGTGGCCGACGCGGCGGGCACGGGCGAGAGCGTGGTGCTGGTCAACGGCGCCGAGGGCGAGCCGGCCAGCTCCAAGGACGCCATGCTGCTCACCCGAAACCCCCACCTCGTGCTGGACGGCGCCATCCTGGCGGCGGAGGCGCTGGGCGCCCGCGAGGTGGTCGTGGCCACGGTCGAGGGCGAGGTGGCCGAGTCGTCCGTGGCGGCGGCCGTGGCCGAACGCCGGGCCGCGAACGTGTCGGGCGGTTCGGAGAGCCGCATCCCGATCCGGGTGGTCGGGCTGGCGGAGAGGTTCATCAGCGGGGAGGGCGGTGCGCTCGTCCGCGGCGTGAACGGCGAGGAGGCCATCCCGCCGGGAAGGAAGCGGCGGGCCGCGACGAGCGGCGTGGACGGGCTGCCGACCCTGCTGTCCAACACCGAGACCTACGCCCAGTTCGCGCTGCTGGCCGAGTACGGCCCGCAGAAGTACGCCGAGGTGGGCACCAGCAAGGAGCCCGGCACGATCCTGCTCACGGTGAGCGGCGGCGCGGCCAACGGCGCGGTGATCGAGGCGCCGACCGGCGTCCTGCTGGCCGACGTGCTCGCGCTGTGCGAGGCCGAGGCCGGGGACGGCGTGCTGGTCGGCGGCTACCACGGCGCATGGCTGTCGGCCGAGGTGGCCGGGTCGGCGGTGATCTCGCGGGAGGGCATGAAGCTGGCCGGCGCCACGCTGGGCGCGGGGATCATCGTGCCGCTCGGCGAGGCCACCTGCCCGCTGGGCGAGGCGGCCAGGGTGGCCTCGTACCTAGCCGCCGAGTCGGCCGGGCAGTGCGGTCCATGCCGTCTGGGGCTGCCCGACGTGGCGCGTGCCCTGTGCGCGATCGCCGAGGGCACGGGCTCCGTCGACGCCGTGCGCCGATGCGTGCGGGCCGTCGAGCGGCGTGGCGCGTGCTTCCATCCCGACGGCACGGCCAAGTTCGTGTTGTCGGCGCTGGACGCATTCGAGAGCGAGATCGCGCTGCACCTGGAGCACGGCTCGTGCGGCCGGCCGGTGCGCGGCGTGCTGCCGATGCCCGAGCCGGAGGTGGAGCCCGAGTACCGGCTTGAGGTGGATTGGACACGCTGCCAGGGGCACGGCCTGTGCGCGCACCTGCTGCCGGAGTTCGTGGACCTGGACGACTACGGGTTCCCGTCGTTCCGGAACGTGCCGGGGTGGATGGTCAAGGACGCGCGGCGGGCGGTCGAGATGTGCCCGGCGCTGGCCCTGCGGATCGTCCAGACGAGCGGGGAGGCGCCGAAGCCGCCCACGTCGCCGCTGCGGCTGGTCAAGGACGGCGTGCTGCGGAAGGCTCCCGGGCTGACGCGGGTGGGGGCCACCACGAACATCTTCGGATTCGGCGGGACAGCGGGGTGATGTCGGTAGTGATGTAGTTGTGACCAACTTGTCCGGAGGGCCAGGCGTCTCATCGATCGGTTCGACACGACCGACGGGGGACGCCCATGGACCGCCGCGACTTTCTCCACCTCACCGCGCTCGCGCCGCTGGCACTCGCCGCCGACGCGAGGACGCCCGCCGCACCGGCCATCGGCGCCCGGCCGTCCGGTCCGGGTCCCCACGGCCCCGGTCCGCGCGGCGCTGAGCTGGTCGGCGCGCTCGGCGCCGGGCGGTCGGCGCCGCCGCCGGACTGGGCGCGGCTGCGCGGGCGGCTCGCCGGCACCCTGGTGCTGCCCGGCGACTCCGGGTACGACAGCGCCCGCCGCCTGGTCAACCCGGCCTACGACCGGATCACGCCGGGCGGGGTGGCCTACTGCGCGAGCCCGGCGGACGTCTCGGCGTGCCTGGCCTTCGCGCGCGCGAGCGGCGTCGCGGTCACCCCGCGCTCCGGCGGCCACTCCTACGCGGGCTGGTCCACCGGCACCGGCCTGGTCATCGACGTGTCCCGGATGAACACGGTCGCCTACGCCGCCGGACGGGCCACGATCGGGGCGGGCGCCAAGCTGGTCGACGTCTACGACAGGCTGGCCCGGCACGGCGTGAGCATCCCCGCGGGCTCGTGCCCCACGGTCGGGATCGCCGGGCTGGCGCTGGGCGGCGGCATCGGGGTGGTGTCCAGGAAGTACGGCCTGACCTGCGACACCCTGGAGTCCGTACGCGTGGTCACGGCCGACGGCCGCCTGCTGACGGCGGACGCCACCCACCACTCCGGCCTCTACTGGGCCTGCCGCGGCGGTGGCGGCGGCAACGTCGGCGTGGCGGTCTCCTTCACCTTCCGGACCCACGCCACGCGCGACCTCACCGTGTTCTTCCTGCACTGGCCGTGGTCCAGGGCCGGGGCCGCGGTGCGCGCCTGGCAGTCGTGGGCGCCGTCCGCGCCGGACAAGCTGTGGTCCTCGCTGCACCTGGCGCGCGAGGAACGCGACCTGGACGTGCTCCTCGTCGGCACGTACGAGGGTCAGAAGGCGTCACTCGACCGCCTGCTCGCCCCGCTGGTCGCGCGGGTCGGCACGCCGTCGTCGAGGTCGGTGCGGACGACGTCGTACCGGGAGGCCATGATGATCATGGCGGGATGCGCGTCACGGCCGGTGGCGCAGTGCCTCCGGCCGCGGCGGGAGGCGTTCGCCGCCAAGTCGCACCTGGCCTACGCCGAGCTCCCCGCCGACGGCGTGCGCCGCCTGGTGGACGGGGTGGCCCGCGGCGGACGGCACGCCGTGCTGCTGGACGCACTCGGCGGCGCGGTGGGCCGGGTCAAGCCGGCGGCCACGGCGTTCCCGCACCGGGCCGCGCTCTACAGCGTGCAGTACTACGCGAAGGGCACGGACCGGACGTGGCTGCGCCGGCTGCACGGCGAGATGACCCCGCACTTCGGCGAGCACGCCTACGTGAACTACGTCGACCCCGACCTGACCGGCTGGCGCGGCGCCTACTACGGCCCCAACGCCGCCCGCCTGGCCGAGGTGAAGTCCACCTACGACCCCGACCGGCTGTTCCGCCTGCCGCAGGGCGTCTGACCTACTTCTCCCGCACATAGACCGGCTCGCCGATCTTCACCATGTCGAACAGCCGCTTCGAGGTGGGCAGCGGCAGGCGGACGCAGCCGTGCGAGGCGGGCCGCAGCGGCACCTTCGACGAGCCGTGCATGGCGATGCCCCCGACGAAGTAGAGCGAGTCGTACATCGTGCCCAGCGGGCCTTCGGTCCAGCCAGGCGCGCGGCTGGTGACGTGGAAGTCGCCGGTCGGGGTGATCGCGTTGCCGCAGTGGCCGTTCTCGCAGTAGTTCACCCGCGCGCCCGTCGAGATGTGCGAGATGAGCGCCGGGCGGCGGTGGCGGTAGACGATGAGGAGCTGGTAGCGCAGGTTGATCTCGACCCGGTCCGCCTCGCCGCGCGGGACCAGCGGCTTCATCCGCACCGGACGGTCGAAGGCCCGCCACACCTCCGGCCCGACCGCGCCCTGGGGACGCAGGTGCCGGTGCTTCTGGAAGGCCCACACGCCGAACTTGGTCTGCTCGTCGTAGACGCCGTTGAGCCTGCCGTAGTAGTAGCCGTTCCGGTGCAGCCGCTCCTGGAGGCGTCTGACGGTCTCGCCGCGGTCGCCCGGCCGCAGCACGATCCCCCCGCCGGGCACCGCCTTGTCCGCCTTGACCGCCCGGTCGACACTTTCTGGTCGGTCCACCCTTTCCGACCGGTCCACCCTGTCTGGCCGGTCCACCCTGTCTGGCCGGTACGCCCTGTCTTCTATGTCAACCGTGTCCGCCGCGTCCGCCCTGTACGGCCTGTCCGGCCTGTCCGCCACCGCGGGCGTGTCCGCCCTGTCAGCCTTGTCCGGCGTGTCCGCCACGGCGGGCGTACCGGCCAGGAGGGGAAGCCCACCACATCCGAGAGCGGCGAAAACAACCGCTCTCCGAATCTTTGTGATCATAGGTCAACGCCTACCCAGATCGCCGACAATTCACGACACTGGCAAATCCCACTAAAAACAGACATATCGCTTTTGCTCGACGACACGGTCAAAGCTTTAGCAAGCGTCGACCGAGGCGAGATATCCGCGAAATCGACGCAACGAAGAAAAGGCGGATGCGCCATGGACGCATCCGCCTTATCTCCAGAGGCCGGGGAGCGAGCTGCGCGTTCACCCGCCCGGCCTCTGTTCACCCCTCCGAACAGCCCCAACCTTAGCCAAGGCGACACCGGGAACGCACACCGTTCCGCAAAACCTTTCCCGGATTCCTCGGGGTAGGGCAAAAAAACGAGTCGCGTGCGCGGGGCTAAAGCTGGAAGTATGCCGGAATATGCGTAACTGGCCGCTCTTTGAGCTCTCCATCACCACGCCGCGGCTGGAACTGCGGCACCCCACCCTCGACGACCTCGACGAACTGGCCGACCGGGCGGCCGAGGGCGTCCACGAGGCCGGTTTCATGCCGTTCATGTTCCCGTGGTCCGAGGCGGCCCCGGCCGAGCGGGCCCGCCGTACGGTGCAGTACCACTTCCGCAGCTGGGCCGGGTTCACCGCCGACGACTGGTCGCTGGAGCTGGTCGTGGTGCACGAGGGCCAGGTCGTCGGCACCCAGGGCGTCAGCGCGACCAGTTTCCCCGTCGCCCGCGAGGTCAGGACGGGCTCCTGGCTGGGCCGGCGGTTCCAGGGCCGCGGCATCGGCACGGAGATGCGCAGGGCCGTCCTGCACCTCGCCTTCGCCGGGCTCGGTGCGCGGCACGCCGTGACGGAGGCGTTCGAGGACAACCACGCCTCGCTGACGGTGACCAGGAAGCTCGGCTACCGCGAGGACGGCGTCACCGTCCACGCGCGCAAGGGCGAGCCGGTCGTCACCCGGCGTTTCCGCATGGCCCGCGAGGACTGGTCGCCGTCCCCCGACGTCGAGATCCGCAACCTCGACGCCTGCCTGCCCCTGTTCGGCCTGGAGCCCTGAGCCCCGCCACCTCCGTCCAGCGCCGTCACGGCCTGAAGTGCCGCAACACCTCCGGATTGGCCATGGCGTCGAGGTTGGCCGCCTCCTCGACGGGCGTGCCGAGCAGGATCTTGCGTACCGGCACCTCCAGCTTCTTGCCGGACAACGTCCGGGGGATGCCGGGCACGACGCGGATCTCGTTCGGCACGTGCCGGGGCGACAGCTCCTGGCGCAGCGCCGCGCACAGGGCGCGTTCGAGCTGCTCGCCGAACTCGGCGCCCTCGGCGAGCGTGACGTAGAGCAGCAGGCTGCCCTCCTGTCCGAGCTGCCCGGTGTCGATCACGAGACTGTCGGCGATCTCCTCGAACCGCTCCACGACCCGGTAGAACTCGCTGGTGCCCATGCGCACGCCGCCCCGGTTGAGCGTGGAGTCGGAGCGGCCGTAGATGACGCAGCTGCCGTCCTCGTTGACCTTGATCCAGTCGCCGTGCCGCCACACGCCCGGGTAGACGTCGAAGTAGCTGTCGAAGTAGCGCCGTCCGTCGGGGTCGTTCCAGAACATCACCGGCATCGAGGGCATCGGCCGGGTCAGCACCAGCTCGCCCACCTCGCCGACCACCGGCTCGCCCTTGGGGTCGTACGACTCCACCTTGGCCCCCAGTGACCGGCACGGGATGATCCCCGCCCTGATCGGGTGGAGCATCGTGGCCCCGACGAACCCGGTGCACACGTCGGTGCCGCCGGAGAACGACCCGATCGGCGTGCCGGGCAGCTCGGCGGCGACCCAGGCGAAGCCCTCGGGCGGCAGCGGCGAGCCGGTCGAGCCGATGCCGCGCAGCCGCTCCAGCCCGTCGGGGTGGAGCCCGGCCTTGAGCGAGGCCATGATGTACGGCGCCCCCACCCCGAAGTACGTCACCTTCTCCGAGGCGGCGATCCGCCAGAGCGCGGCGGGCGAGGGATGTGTGGCCGAGCCGTCGTAGAGCACCGGCGTGGCCCCCACCAGCAGGGCGCCGACGAGGTAGTTCCACATCATCCAGCCCGTGGTGGTGTACCAGAAGAACACATCGCCCTCGCCCAGGTCCTGGTGGAAGGCGAGCGACTTGAGGTGTTCGAGCAGCACGCCGCCGTGCCCGTGCACGATCGGCTTGGGCAGCCCGGTCGTGCCGCTGGAGTAGAGGATCCACAGCGGATGGCCGAACGGCACCCGTTCGAACTCCAGCGGCCCCGCCTCGGCCCGCAGCCCCTCCCAGCCGATGACCTCGCCGTGCGGCACCGAACGGGCATGCCCGGCGGCCGGCCCGGCCTCCTGGGGCGCCCGGCCCTCGCCGGCCGCCGACAGGTAGGGGATCCACACCGTGGCGCGCAGCGTGGGCAGCTCGGCGGCGATCTCGTGCACGGCGTCGGAACGGTCGTAGGTCTTGCCGTTGTAGTGGTAGCCGTCGACCGCGATGAGCACCTTGGGCTCGATCTGCCGGAACCGGTCGACGATGCTCGGCACCCCGAAGTCGGGCGAGCCGGCCGACCAGACGGCGCCGAGCGAGGCCGTGGCGAGGAAGGCGATCAGGGCCTGCGGGATGTTCGGCAGGTAGCCGGCCACGCGGTCGCCCCTGGTGACGCCGAGCCTGGCCAGACCGGCGCGGACGCGGGCCACCTCGTCGCGCAGCTCGGCGTGGGTCAGCTCCTGGCGGGCGCCGTCCTCGGAGACGAAGACCAGGGCGGTGCCCTCGGTGCGCCGCAACGCGTTCTCGGCGTAGTTGACCTCGGCGCCGGTGAACCAGGTCGCCCCGGGCATCTCCCCCGACAACACCGGCCCGTCGCCGCGCTCCCCGATGACGTCGAAGTAGTCCCAGACCGACGTCCAGAACTCCTCAGGACGGTCGACGGACCACTGCCACACCTCCTCGTAGCTCGCGCCGGACCGCCCCAGCCACTCCAGGTAGCGGGTCAGCTTGGCGGCGGACACGACCTCGTCGGTCGGTTCCCAGAGAAGCGCACCTTCAGCAACCATGTGCCCCATCCTGTCGCCCGTCAGGTGGAAAGTCATACCTGACCTCCCCCATAACTTGCTACCTCCGTAGGTGGTCCACCGCCATACGGGCGGCGGTGCCGATCACCGCGTCGGCGCGCGGCTGGATGACCGCCGTGCTGAACGAACGGGTGAACACCGCCACCGCGTACCGGCCGCCGTCGGGGTACTCGACCACGCCGACCTCGGTGCGCAGCGTCGGCAGCGACCCGGTCTTGCCGCCGACCTCGACGTCGTCGTACGGAAAACCCGAGGCCAGCCGGTGTGGCCACACCTGCATGTTGAGCACGCCGCGCATCCAGGAGCACGACTGCGGCGAGGCGGCCTCGTCCCGCCAGATCATGGAGAGCAGGCGGGTCATCTCGCGCGGGGTGCTGCGGTTCGTGTGCGCCGGGTCGAGCGCCCGCATGCGGGAGATGTCGTCGGGATCCAGGTACGGCCACCCGTGGCCGGTGTCCAGCTCCATGGTCTCGTACAGGTCGCGGCCGCTCTGCAGCAGCCGGGTGCCGCCGAGGCCGAAGGCGTCCAGCATGGCGTTGACCGCGTCCATGCCCACCCGGTCGAGCAGCACGTCGGCGGAGGTGTTGTCGCTCACCGCCATCATCAGGTACGCCAGGTCGCGCAGCGACATCGTCACGTCGTCGAGCATGGCCGACAGGCCCGTCGGCCCCGAGACCCGCTGGCCGGACGTCACGGTCGTCGGGGCCGTCGCGTCCAGCCGCCCGGCGTCGGCCTGCCGGCAGAACTCGACCAGCAGCGGCAGCTTGTACACCGACGCCAGGGGCATCGGCTCGTCGGCGCCGTGGCCGGACTCCCGCCCGGAGTCGATGTCGCAGGCGTGCAGCCAGCCCGTCACCCCGGCCATCCGGAACAGCGCCGCGTAGTCGGGATCGCTCATGCCAGCATCCCCGGCCTCCGGCTGATCCGCCGCGCGGGCGCGGCGCCCTCGTCGGTCATCCCGGCGCTCTCCTTCAACGTGCGTACGGCGACGTCCGAGAACTCGGCGACCCAGTCCTTCTTCGGGCCTGTCGCGGCGTGCCAGGCCGTGGAGACCCGGTACGCGATCGGCGAGCCTAGCAGCGGCCGCCAGGCCAGCCCAGGGACGTCCGCCTTGGGCCCGAACGCCACCGCCTGGCCCGCGAGCACCAGGCCGAGCCCGGCGCCCTGGTGCACCTGGCCGGGCACGTACCCGTGCCGGCGGCACTCGGCCAGCGTCTCGGCGTGCCAGCCCGGCTCGCCCTCCTTGGGCGGCATCAGCAGCTCACGCCCGGCCAGGTCGGTCAGGTGCACCTCGCCGGCCTCGGCCAGCGGGTCGTCCCCGGTCAGCAGCACGCCCAGGGGCTGCACGAGCACCTGGCCGAAGTCCAGGCCGGGGGCGGCGACCGGATGGCGGACGAGCCCGACGTCGATCGTGCCCTCGGCCAGGGCGGACACCTGGTCGGCCGTCCAGATCTCGACGGGGACGAGCCGTACGTCCGGATTGACCGCGCGGAAGCCAGCGACCAGGGCGGCGATCACGGAGGCGGCCAGGTCGGGCGGTACCCCGATCTTGAGCACTCCGCCGTCGCCGCGGCGGGCCAGCTCGCGCAGCCGCTCGACCCTGGAGACGATCTCGCGGGACTCGCCGAGCAGCAGCCGTCCGGCCTCGGTCAGGCGTACCTGCCGGGCGGAGCGGTCGAACAGCTGCACGCCGAGCTCCTCCTCCAGACGTTTGATGCGCTGGCTGAGCGGCGGCTGCGCCATGCCGAGGCGGATCGCGGCGTTCCCGAAGTGCAGTTCCTCCGCCACGACGACGAAGTAGCGGAGATGCCGGACCAAGTCCATGACCAGCCACTATATCCAGATTTGTATCTTTACAGTCCTCATATCAATATTGGACGACACTCCTCCGCCTCTGGTGTCCTCGGGCCATGGCATCACAAACGGGGACACTGTACGGGCGCGCCCGGCCGGAGGGACCACGTCGCGGACGGCGGCGCAGGTGGCCGCTGGTCCTGACCGTCCTTGTCGTGCTGATCGTGGCGGCGGGGGCCACGGTGTGGCTGTTGCGTACGAAGGGCTCACCCGAGCAGACGACCGACGAATACCTCTCGGCCTGGTCCGCCCAGGATTATGCGAAGATGCGCGGGCTCGTCGCGGACCCGCCCACCGACTTCGAGGCCTGGCACCGGCGTTTCCGCACCGGCCTCAAGGTCGAGCAGGCCACCTTCTCCCGCTCCCGGTCGACCGGCCCCTTCGCCGACAACGGCCCGGACGACGACGGCTACCTGGGCTTCAACGTCAGCCTGACCGGCCCCCGGGACTGGAAGTACAGCAGCCGGCTCAAGCTGGTCGAGCGGGACGGCGCGTGGAAGGTCGCCTGGACCCCGGCCGCCATCCACCCCAAGCTCAAGAAGGACCTCTCGCTGCGCCTGGTCGCCCTGAAGCGCGAGTCCACCAGCGTCCTGGCCGCCGACGGCACCGAGATCGGCGGCGCGGACGCCCCCGGATCGGTGCAGCAACTGGTCGAGGGCATCAAGCAGACCTACCCCGACCGTTTCAACCTGGGCGGCGACTCGATCATCGGCCTCTACAGGGGCGACGAACTGGTCGAGACGCTGGCCAAGCCGGGCGGCACCAAGCCGTTCAACACCACGATCGACCTGAAGGTGCACGCGGCGGGGGCCGCGGCGCTGGAAGGCGTCACCAAGCCGGCCTCGCTGGTGGCGCTGCGCGCCTCGACCGCCGAGATCCTGGCCGTGGTCAACAAGCCCGGCGGCTTCAACCGGGCGCTGCTCGGCAAGTACCCGCCCGGCTCGACGTTCAAGGTCGTGACCGCCTCGGCGCTGGTCGCGGACGGGGTCGAGCCCGGCAGGACGGTCACCTGCCCGGCCGAGAAGAACATCGGCGGCTTCCCCTTCCACAACGCCGGCTTCAAGGACTACGGCACGCTCTCCTTCCAGGACGCCTTCGCGCACTCGTGCAACACGACGTTCGGCGAGATGAGCGTGGCCGAGCTGAACGGCGGCAGGCTGGCCGAGGTGGCCAGGAGCTTCGGCTTCGGCACCCCGATCAAGCCGGGCGTGCCCGCCGTGCGGGCCGAGTTCCCCGACCCCAAGGACGACACCGACCTCGCCTCGGCCTCCATCGGCCAGGGCCGGGTGCTGGCCAGCCCGCTCAACATGGCCTCCGTCGCCGCCGCCATCGCCTCGGGCGCCTGGATCCCGCCGCGGATCGTGTCCAGGGAGCTGGTCCCCGACGACCGCCCGCGCCCGCTGGAGCGGGGCGTGGTGTCGGCGCTGCGCAAGCTCATGCCCGCCGTCGTCACGGACGGCACCGCCAAGGGCGCGCACTTCCCGGCGGGCACCGCGGGCAAGACCGGAACGGCCGAGTACGGCTCGGGCAAGGAGCCGCCCGCGCACTCGTGGTTCATCGGCTACAAGGGGGACGTGGCGTTCGCGGTGATCGTGGAGGGCGGCGGCGCCGGCTCGGCCGTGGCGGCCCCCGTCGCCGCCCGCTTCCTCGCCGCCCTGCCCTGACGCGCCGCACGAAGGCGCGCGTCAGCCGGGCGGGACCGAGGGGGGTCAGCCGGCCTTGCGGTCCAGCGGGGAGGTCAGGCCGGCCACCGCGGCCACCACCTCCGAGGCGTCCGACAGGTCGGGCAGCACCAGGTCGGCGCCCGCCTCGCGCAGTTCGGCGGCCGTCGACCGCCCGGATGCGACCCCGATCATGGCGGCCCCGCCGATCCTGGCGGCCTGCACGTCGCGCGTGGAGTCGCCGATCACCACCGTGTTGGCCGCCGTGAACGGCGTGCCCAGCCGCTGCTTGGCCCTTCCCTGCGCGACCTGCAACAGCGTCGCCTTGGGGTAGACCTCCTCGCCGTAGCCGCCGAGCTCGAAGTCGACGTACCTGTCCAGCCCGAACGCCTTGAGCTTGTGCACGGCGTTGCCCTTGATCGTGCCGGTCAGCACCGACTGCACGACGCCGTCGAGCCGGGCCACCGACTTCAGCGCGTCCTTGGCCCCCGGCATCATCCGGCCCTCCTTGGCCAGCCGGCCGCGCCGGTCGGCGAAGGCGAGGGCGAGGGCGGCAAGGAACCTGGGCAGGTGGTCGTCCTGCGCCGGGATGCCGTTGACGGCCAGCGTCTCGAAGACGATCTCGGAGTCGGGACGGCCGAGCGGCGGCACGAGCTTGACCAGCGGCCGGCCGGTCACGGCGCGGAACGCCTCGGCGTAGGCGTCCCGGGTCACGATGGCGACGTCGACCAGGGTGAGGTCGACGTTCCAGAGCACAAGGCGGTTGATGGCGGCCTCCTGAGGGGTTCCCGGCAAGGGTACGGCTCCGGCCCGGCCGGAGGCTGCCCTCCGGCGCATCCGGTATGTCCCCTCAGGCGTACTGGAGCGCCTGGGCGAGCGTGTCCACCACGGGCAGGCCGGTGCCCTCCAGCTCGGCCCGCGTGGTCATGCCGCCGGTGTAGAGCACCGCCCGCGCCCCCACGTGCCGCGCGGCGAGCCCGTCGTCGACGCTGTCGCCGATCACCAGGATCTCGCCGGGGTCGAGGTCGAGGGCCTGGATGTGCGCCGTCATGTGCACGGCCTTCTCGCCGCCCGTGGTGCCGACCAGCCCGTCGATCCGGGTGAAGTGCCGGGTGATGCCGAACGACTCGACGATCGGCACGAGATGGGCGTGGGGGGCCATCGAGCACAGCGACTGGGTGCCGGCCCAGCCGCCGAGCACCACCTCGGCGTCGGGGGCCAGCCCGCAGGCGGCGCTGAGCCTGAAGTAGTGCTCGTGGAACCCGTCGTCCAGCAGCTCCCACTCCCCCTCGGCCAGCGGCCTGCCGAGCAGCCGCTCGTAGGCGACCCAGATGGGACGGGTGTAGACCGCACGGAACCCGTCGGCGGTCAGCTCAGGCAGCGCGTACGGCTTGAACAGGGCGTTGGTGGCACCGACGACGGCCTCGACGTCGTGGAAGAGCGTCCCGTTCCAATCCCAGATGATGTGTTTTGTCATGTCCCGGCAAGCTTATTCGACAGGTGTGACGATCCTATGAACCCAGCAGGTCCGGGATCTCCTGGGTGGCGTACCACATGAGCTCGTGGGCCTCGGCGCCGTCGACCGTGAAGCGGGCGTCGTCGTCGCCGTCGTCGGCGGCGGGCAGCGCCTCGACGGCGGCCTCGATGTCGCCGACGGCGTCGTGGTCGTCGACGTGCACCGCGGCCACCTTCGCCATCGGGACGGCCGCGGCCAGCCGCACGCGGGCCCGCTCCTCCAGGTCGACGCCGGCCGAGACCGAGCCGTCGGGCACCTCGGCGGCGACCACCACCCGCCGGTGCGCGGCGGCCACGCCGTCGGCGCGGTCGGCGGCCAGCATGCGCAGCGAGGCGCGGGCCGCCTCGGTCAGCGCGACGTACTCCAGTTCCTCGGTGTCGCCCGAGGCGTACCACTCGGTCAGCGCGGGGGTCACCGCGTAACCGGTCAGGGGGCCGGCCCCAGCTCCCCCGCCTCGACCGCGCGGGCGAGGGCGGGGAGGGTGCACGGCAGATAGACGCGCATCACGAACCTTTCCGAAATCGCAAGGGCACCATCATGCCCGTCGCAGCGTGAGCCGGAGTACGGTCTCCAACTCTGTGAGGGTCGTGTCGGCGTCGCGGTGGTGGATGCCGGTGATGCCGAGTGCGCGGGCGGCCAGGATGTTGGCCTCGATGTCGTCGATGAACACGCACTGCTCGCCGGGCAGTCCGACCTGGTCGAGGGCGTGGCGGAAGATGCGTTCCTCGGGCTTGCGCATGCCGACCTCGCCGGAGATCACGACCGCGTCGAAGAGGCCGTCCCATTCGTGGCGGGGGTAGGTGTTCGACCAGGAGTTAGACAACAAACACGTCTTAACACCATTTTTCCGTACGTCGCGGAGCATGTCGTACATGGCGTCAACCCGTTCGAAGCCCGCGAACATGCGCTCCAGCAGCCCCTCGGCCACCGGCGGCACGCCGTCCACGGTGAGCAGCCGCGCGGCCAGGTCGCGCTCGAAGGCCGGGCCGTCGAGCTCGCCGCGTTCGAGCGCGTGCACGACGTTCTGCCCCTCGCCGCCCCGGTAGGCGTGGTCGACCAGCTCGCGCATCACCGAGCGGTAGTGCTCGGCGTCGATCCGGTCGGCGGCGAGCCACCGGGCGATGGAGTCGGTCAGGCTGGTCGTGAGCACGCCACCCCAGTCGATGAGCACCCCTGCGACCACGACCGCCTCCTCGCTCGAATCCGGTTCTAGGATAGAACCCCACGGAATCGGCTTTTGCCCGGCCCAGCTCTTTATTTACGGATAAATCCCCTTGAACGGCCGACGCGATTCGGCCATGGCCGTCCTAACCCGCGGCCCGCACCTTGGCGGCCAGCCTGCGGTGCTCGGGCGAGCGCAGCACGCCGGCCGCCTCCTGCGCCGACGCGACGGGCGCCGCGGCCAGCAGGCCCCTCTTCTGCTTGAGCCTGAGCAGCCGGACGACCGACTGGTCGAGGCGGTCCTCGGAGATGCGCCCCGACTTCACCGCCGCCAGCACCGCCTGGTACGCCTTGCCCAGGTCGTACGGCATGAGCAGCAGGTCGGCCCCGGCCAGCACCGCGCGCACCGCCACCTCGCCGTCGCCGTACTTCTTGCGCACGCCCTCCATGTTGAGCGCGTCGGTGGAGATCACGCCCTTGAAGCCGAGCTTCTGCCGCAGCAGACCGGTCAGGATGGGCTTGGACAACGTCGCCGGGTCGCCCGACGGGTCGAGCTTGGGGAAGACGATGTGGGCGCTCATCACGGCGTCGACCCCGGCGCCGACGGCGGCCCTGAACGGCGGCGCGTCGATCCTCTCCCACTGGGCCATGGTGTGCTTGATCACCGGCAGGCCGGTGTGGCTGTCGACGGAGGTGTCGCCGTGGCCGGGGAAGTGTTTGGCCGTGGCCGCCACCTTGGCGTCGCCGAAGCCCTTGACCGCCGCCGCGACCATCTTCGCCACCGCGGACGGGTCGTTGCCGTAGGCCCGCCGGCCGATGACCGGGTTCCGCGGGTTGACGTTGACGTCGGCGACGGGCGCGAAGTCGAGGTTGACCCCGAGCGCCCGCAGCTCCTCGCCGGTCGCCCTGGCCACGGCCCTGGACATCGCCGGGTCCTTCGTGGCGCCGATCTCGGCCGCGCCCGGGAAGTCGGTCATCAGCGCGGACATGCGGGAGACCAGCCCGTTCTCCTGGTCGGTGCCGACCAGCAGCGGGACCTTCTTGGACGCCTCCTGCAGGCCGTTGGTGAGCTGGACGACCTGGGCCGTGGACCTGACGTTCGCCGGGAAGAGGATCACGCCGCCCAGGTGGTAGCGGGCGATCACCTTGGCCGGGGTCCGGGCGCCGTAGCGGGCCTGGTTCTCGCCGGAGACGGTGTCGGCGGCGGTGCCGTACAGGACGGGCATGAAGAGCTGGCCGACCTTCTCCTCCAGCGTCATCCGCCGCAGGGCCCGCAGCACCGGGTCGGACGCGGCCTGGGGCGGGCTCTGTGGTTTCGTGCTGCCCGCGGGGGTGGCGGGGGTGGCGGGGGTGGCCCCGTCGCCTGCCGGGGCCGCGCTCGCCGGGGCGCCACCGCCGCCGCCGCACGCGGTCAGCGCCAACACCAGGAGCCCTGCGGGGCCGATCCGTCTGAACATGCCTTCCAAGGTATCCATGCCGCGGCCCGTACGAGCCCGGCGACCCGAAAACGGCCCGTTCACACCCCCAGCGCCGCGAGCCCCGGCAGGTGGGTGCGCGCGACCGCGCGCGCGTTCGCCGCCGTGACCTGGGCCCGCGCGTTGCGCGCCGCCAGCCGGCACTGCTCCAGCGTGTGCGCGGCCAGCGCCGCCCGTACGGCCCCCAGCGCCCCCGCCCTCATCGACAGCGTGGTCGCCCCCAGCCCGACCAGCACGCACGCCAGAGCCGGGTCGGCGGCCGCCTCACCGCAGATGCCCACCGGCTTGCCGTGGCCGCAGGACATGGCGATCAGGTCGAGCAGCGCCGGCTGCCACGGGTCCTGGAGCCCGCTCACCGTGCCGAGCTGGCGGTCGGCGGCGAAGGCGTACTGGGCCAGGTCGTTGGTGCCGAGCGAGACGAAGTCCACCACCCCGGCCAGCTGCCCGGCCCGCAGCGCCGCCGACGGGATCTCGATCATGACGCCCACCTTGGACAACCCGCGCGCCCGGCAGGCGTCGGCGAACCACCTGGCCTCCTCGGCCGTGGCCACCATGGGCGCCATCACCAGCAGCTCGGCCGGCGCGTCCTCGGCCGCCGCCGCCAGCGCGCGCAACTGCGCGTCCATCACCTCGGGGAAGCGCCTGAACAGGCGCAGCCCGCGCTCTCCCAGCGCCGGGTTCGGCTCGGCGGGGGCGGGCAGGAACCGCAGCGGCTTGTCGGCGCCCGCGTCGAGCGTGCGCACGACCACGGTGGCGCCGGGCACGGCCTCCAGCGCCGCCCGGTAGGCCCGCTGCTGCTCCTCGACGGCCGGGGCCTCGGCCCTGTCGAGGAAGAGGAACTCGGTCCGGTAGAGCCCGACGCCCTCCGCCCCGGCGGCCAGCGCCTCCTCCAGCTCGGCGGGGCCGGCGACGTTGGCCAGCAGCGGCACCGCGTGCCCGTCGGCGGTCCGGCCCGGCCCCCTGGCCGCGCCGATCGCCGCCTGCTTCGCCGCCGCCGCGTCCCGCGCCCCGGCCACGTGGTCGTCGGACGGCTCCAGGCTCACCTCGCCCGTCGTGCCGTCCACCAGGACCGGGACGCCGGCGGGGATGCCGGTCGCCCCTGGGCAGGCGACCACGGCGGGCACGCCCATCGCCCGTGCCATGATCGCGGTGTGGCTCGTGGGCCCGCCCTGCTCGGTGACGAACCCGGCCACGTCCCGCCTGGACAGCAGCGCCGTGTCGGCGGGCGCCAGATCGGCCGCGACCAGCACGTACGGCACCTCGGGAGCGACCGGCAGACCCGGCATCGGGTGCCCGGTCAGCAGGGCGATCACCCGGTCCCTGATGTCGTCGAGGTCGGCGGCCCGCTCGCCCAGGTAGCCGCCGGCCCCGGTGAGCACGTCCCGGTACTTCGTGAACGCCTCGAAGACCGCCCGGGGAGCGGCCAGGCCCCGGTCGATGAGGGTCCTGACCTTCACCACCAGACCGGGGTCCTCGGCCATCAGCGCCTGGGCCTTGAGGATCTCCTCGGCCTCGCCGCCCGCCTGGTTGCCGCGGGCCTCAAGCTCGCCTGCGACCTGTGAGAGCGCGGCCGAGGCCCGCTCCTTCTCCTGTTCCGCCTCACCGGTGTAGGTGCTGCCCTCGGGGGGTTCGGGCACAGAGGCGGTCAGAACGTACGCGGGGCCGTGCCCGATTCCCGGGCTGACCCCAACCCCCCGCAGGTTCATGGCGCTCCGGCGATCGTGGCCAGTTCGTCCAGGATCTCCTCCGAGCCGTCGCCCTCCGCCCGGATCACGACGGTCTCGCCCTGCCGGACGTCGAGCGCCATGATGGCGAGGATGCTCTTGCCGTTGACCGGGGCCCCGCCGCCGCTGGCCTTGGCGACGCTGATGTCCATCGGGGCCAGCTGGGCCCGTTTCACGAACGTCGCCGCGGGACGGGCGTGCAGACCCACCTCCGCCGCGACCGTGACCTTGCGCTCACCCATGAGCCTCTCCTTCTGTACCCGGTCCAGACCAGCTGGACCCTTGCGTGAATGGCGGCCGGCCGCTCGGGGTCGGGCCGGGCGCCGGCATGGCTGGGGGCACGCCTATTGTGACGTCTTCTGCCGGTACGACCGTGCCGATGAGGCGCCGTACGCCGATCTCGGGGACCGCGCCGACGGTGTCTACATCCATGTGAACAGCTCGTCCCCCACGTGCACCGCCCCCTGGACGATGCCGGTCACCGACTCCGAGAGGGCGTCCAGGGCCACGACGGGGCAGACCGGGGACCGTCCGCCGGCCTCGACGACGGACGGGTCCCACGCCACGACGGGCTGCCCCGCGCTGACCCGGTCGCCCTCGGCCGCCAGCAGCTGGAACCCCTTCCCCTTCAGCTGGACCGTGTCGATGCCCAGGTGCACCAGCACGCCCCTGCCGTCGTCCCCCACGATGACGTAGGCATGCGGATGCAGTTTCATAATTTTTCCCGCTATGGGGGCTACGGCCTTGCCGGGCCCCCGCAGCGGGTCGATCGCCGTTCCCGGTCCCACCATGCCCGCGGAGAAGACCGGATCGGGCACGGCGGCCAACCCCACAGCCGCCCCCTCGACCGGGGCGAGAACAGTCGTCATGGTCTCGCCCTTAGCCGATGATGTCCTCGATGTCGCTGGCGATCGTGTCCGCCTCGGGCCCCACGACGACCTGGACCACGTTGCCCGCGGCCATCACGCCGTGCGCCCCGGCCGCCTTGAGGGCGGCCTGGTCGACCTTGGACGCGTCGTGCACTTCGGTGCGCAACCGGGTGATGCAGGGCTCGATCTCGATGATGTTGTCGGCACCGCCGAGACCGGCGATGATCGCATTCACATCCGCCGCCATCCGGTCCTCCCTCGTTCCAACTCCGTGACCAGGCTAAACGAGGTGCCCCGCTCAGTCCGTCTGCGTGACCTTGTTGAGGCCGCGCGGCGAGTCGGGGTCGATGCCGAGACGGCGGGCCAGCGCTTCGGTGAGGAGCTGGCCGGGGATGATCAGGCCCATCGGCGCCACCCATTCGGGCAGGTCGGGGCCGTTCAGCGCGGCCGTGCCGGCCTGCGCGAGCGCGTCGCCGCCGCCGATCGTGTACGCCGCCGCGCCCGCCGCCACGACCCGCTCGGCCAGGGCCACCGTGCCGGACAGCGTGGGGCTGTTCTCGGCGGCCACCAGCAGCGCCGGGGTGTCGGCGTCGACCACGGCGATCGGGCCGTGCAGCAGGTCGGCGTAGGACAGGCCCATGGCGTGCAGGTAGCAGGCCTCCTTGAGCTTGAGCGCGGTCTCCAGGGCCGTGGAGAAGGCGAGCCCGCGTCCGGAGACGACCACGCCCGGCTTGTCCAGCAGCCCCTCGACGACCGCGTCCAGGTCGCCCGGCTCGGCGATCAGCTTCTCGACCGCGTCGGGCACCCGCCGCAGGTCCTCGGCGTTCACGTCGGCGCCCAGGCCCAGCGCCAGCACGGCCAGCGCGGCGAGCTGCGTGGTGTAGGTCTTGGTCGCCGGGACGGCCTTCTCCTCGCCGGCCAGCGTGCACAGCGCGACGTCGGCCGCCTGGGCCAGCGGGCTGTCCTCGCCGCCGTTGGTGATGCCGACCGTCTTCGCGCCGCAGTCCTTGGCCCAGGCCAGGGTCTCGACGATCTCCTCCGTACGGCCCGACTGGGAGATCGCGACGGCCAGCACGCCGTCGAGGTCGAGCTTGCGCCGGTAGGTCGTCGCGATGGACGGCGCGGCCAGCGCGCCCATCCGGCCCGCGTGGGACTCGACCAGGTAGCGGCCGTAGACTGCGGCGTTGTCGGAGGTTCCACGCGCGATGAACAGCAGCTGGCGAGTCTGCTCGCCCACCGCCTTCACCTCGCCCACCCTGGGGAGCAGGGCGTCGAGCGTGGCCCGCAGCGCTTCCGGCTGCTCGGCGATCTCACTGCGCATCTTGGTGGTCATCCTGAGCTCATCCCTCGATTCATACGGTGTCGGACTTGACCGTCTTTCGCGACATGTGGTCTAGTCCGGACTAGACCAGTACGAACCATAGCCCATGGCCACCAAACAAGAAATCTGCCCATAGACTGCCGCACCACCAGATCCAGATTTCTTCTTTGCCGATCGAGGGGAGGATCCGTGGCGCACATCGATCCGGATAGCCCGGTGCCCAAGTACTTCCAGCTTCGCGAGATCCTGCTGGACCTCATTGACAGCAACGAGCTCAGCATCGGCGCGGCCATCCCGTCCGAGCGGGAGCTCTGCCAGCGGTTCGGTCTGTCCAGGATGACCGTACGGCAAGCCGTCGACCACCTGGTCTCCGAGGGCCGCCTGCACCGCGTGCCGGGCAAGGGCACGTTCGTGGCCAGGCCCAAGATCGAGCTGGCGCTGCAGCTCACGTCCTTCACCGACGACATGAGGGCGCGCGGGATGATCCCGGGTTCGCGCGACCTCGACCGCCGCATCGTGCGGGCCAGCGCTCACCTGGCCAAGGAGCTGGGGATCCAGCCGGGTGAGGAAGTGCACTTCATCGAACGCCTGCGCACGGCCGACGGCGAGCCGCTGTCCATCGAACGGGCACACATCCCGGTCAAGCTCGCTCCCGACCTGGCCGATTACGACCTGTCGGACAAATCGCTGTACGAGCTGCTGGAGAGCCGCTACGGGCTGGTCATGGACGCCGGCGAGCTCACCATCGACGGCGGCATCGCCGACCCGAGCGACGCCGACCTGCTGAAGCTGCCGCGCGGCGGCGCCGTGCTGCTGCTCCAGCGCAGGTCCTTCTCCGGCGGCGTCTGCGCGGAGCTCGGCGTGTCCACCTACCGCGCTGACCGCTATCAGCTGCGGACCATCCTCGAAATGCCCGTTAGACGGGGCTAAGGCCACTCCGCCGGGCCCGGACGGCCTGCCCGGCGGACGCCTGACTCCCACCCCCCGGAGGAACGCCCGGTGAACGAGACCACCGCCGCCGCCCGGCCTTCGCCGTTCGCACGCGTGATGAACGTGCTCCAGCGGCTGGGCCGCTCGCTGATGCTGCCCATCGCGGCCCTGCCCGCGGCCGCGCTGCTCTTCCGGTTCGGGCAGCCCGACATGCTGGGCTCCAACGGCCCGGCCCCCGGCGGCCTGGCCGACGTGCCCGGGTTCGCGTGGATGAGCCAGGTCGCCGAGGTGCTGGCCGCGGCCGGGGACGCGCTGTTCCAGAACCTGCCGCTGCTGTTCGCGGTGGGCGTGGCCATCGGCTTCGCCCGCAAGGCCGACGGCACCACGGCGCTCGCCGCCGTCGTCGGCTACCTGGTGTTCGACCGGGTGTCCAAGGTGATGTTCTTCGGCTCCGACATCCGCGACACCGTGGCCATCCGCCAGGTCCAGGACCAGGGCATCAAAGAGGTCATCAACTACGGCATGCAGAACCCCACCAAGGTGCTCGGCGGCATCGTGATGGGCCTGGTCACCGCGCTGCTGTGGCAGCGCTTCCACCGCATCAAGCTGCCGCCGTGGCTGGCCTTCTTCGGCGGACGCCGGTTCGTGCCCATCATCACCTCCATCGTCGCGCTGCTCCTCGGCGTGCTGTTCGGCTGGCTCTGGCCGGTCCTCGGCGAGTGGATCCGGCACGCCGGCGAGGCGCTGGCCGCCATCGGCCCGATCGGCACCGGCATCTACGGCCTGATCAACCGCCTGCTCATCCCGCTCGGCCTGCACCACTTCGTGAACTCGGTCGTCTGGTACGTCGTGCCGCAGTGCGAGGTGGGCGGTCACGTGCTGGGCGGCGACTGGAACTGCTACTTCGGCGGCGCCCCGCACTCCGGACAGTTCATGGCCGGCTTCTTCCCCGTCATGATGTTCGCCCTGCCCGCCGCCGCCCTGGCCATGTGGCGGGCCGCGCCGCCGCACCGCCGGGCCACGGTGGGCGGCATCATGCTCTCGGCCGGGCTGGCCTCGTTCGTCACCGGCATCACCGAGCCGATCGAGTTCGCGTTCATCTTCGTCGCGCCCGCGCTGCTGGTCGCGCACGCCGTCCTGACCGGCCTGGCGATGGCGCTCACCACGCTCATCGGCGGGCAGCTCGGCTTCGGCTTCTCCGCGGGCCTGCTCGACATGCTGCTGAACGTCAGCAAGTCCAACACCCAGAACCTGCCCGGCATCCTGCTGCTCGGCGTGATCTACGGCGTCGTGTACTACGTCGTGTTCACCTTCCTCATCCGCAGGTTCGACATCATGACGCCGGGCCGGGAACCCGAGCCCGACCTCGACTCCGGCGAGACCTAGCGCCCGTTTTCCGCCACGCCCGCCGTGGTAGGAACCTGGCATTCCCCCGCTGACGGACCACCGAGCGGGGGTGAGGACCATGGGCGCGTCGCCCTGGTCGGCGACGTTCGCGGTGCTGCAGCGTATCGGCCGCTCGCTCATGATGCCCATCGCCGTGCTGCCCGCCGCCGGCCTGCTCTTCCGCTTCGGCCAGGACGACCTGCTCGGCAAGGACGGCCTCGGCGGCCTCCTGCCCTGGATGCTGCCCGTCGCCAACGTCCTGGCCGCGGCCGGCGGCGCCCTGTTCGACAACCTGCCCGTCCTGTTCGCGATCGGCGTCGCGATCGGCTTCGCGCGCAAGTCGGACGGCTCCACCGCCCTCGCCGCCCTGGTCGGCTACCTGGTGTTCGACCGCGTCAGCCGCACGCTCTTCTACGACGCGGGCCACGGCGCGGTCTACCACAAGGTCGTCGTCACCACCCCTCAGGGGCCGATGCTCAACCTCGGCGCCCAGAACCCCACCGGCGTGCTCGGCGGCATCGTCATCGGCATCACCGCGGCGCTGCTCTGGCAGCGCTTCTACCGGCTGAAACCGCCCCCGTGGCTGGCCTTCTTCGGCGGCCGCCGCTCGGTCCCGATCATCACCGCCGTCGCCGCCCTGGCGCTCGGCGTCGTGTTCGGGCTGGTCTGGCGTCCGGTGGGCGACGGGCTGTCCAGCGTGGGCGACTGGCTCTCGGCCCACGGCACCGCGGGCACCGGCATCTACGGCGTGGCCAACCGCCTGCTGATCCCCGTCGGCCTGCACCACTTCCTCAACACCATCGTCTGGTTCACCCTGCCCGAGTGCCACGCCGGCGTGAACGGCGCCACCCGGAACGCCGCCGGCGACCTGAACTGCTACTTCGCCGGCGAGCAGGGCGCCGGCATCTTCATGACCGGCTTCTTCCCCGTCATGATGTTCGGGCTGCTCGGGGCCGCCATCGCCATGTGGCGGGCGGCTCCGCCGGAACGCCGCAAGTCCGTGGGCGGCATCATGTTGTCGGCGGGGCTGACGGCATTCATCACCGGCATAACCGAGCCGCTGGAATTCGCCTTCATTTTCGTGGCGCCGGTGCTTTTCGTGGTGCACGCCCTGCTGACCGGGCTGTCGATGGCCCTGATGGCGGAATTGGACGCGCGGCTCGGCTTCACCTTCTCCGGCGGGGCCATAGACATGCTGCTGAACGCCAGCAAATCGAACACCCACCGGCTCGGGCTGATCATCGGCTTCGGGCTGCTGTATTTCGTTCTCTATTATCTGATCTTCGCGTTCCTGATCCGCCGCCTGAACATCCCCACCCCCGGCCACGAACCCCCCGCCCCGCCGGCTCCCTAGTCAGCCCGGCGCGAAACGACGAAGCCCCCGCCCCCTGCTCGCGCAGGGAGACGGGGGCCCGCTCAGGCTCGCCTCAGCGTGTCAGACGGCGTTCTTCGGGTCGCCGTGGCAACGCTTGTACTTCTTGCCCGACCCACAGGGGCAGGGCGCGTTGCGCTCGACGTTCCCGTACGCGGCCCGCTCGGCCGACGTGGTGCGCACCCGGGTGTGCTCGACGTCGCCCTGCTCGCCGGGGGCGGAGTACTCGAGCTCGGTCGGGCGCTGCGGCGCGCGCAGGGCGGTGGAGATGATCGACCGCGTCTCGGTGACCGCGGCGTCCTCCTCCTCGACGATCGGGTTCTCCTGCACCTCGACCTCGAGGTTGAACAGGAAGCCGACGGAGTCCTCCTTGATGCCCTCCAGCATCGCGGAGAACATCTCGAAGCCCTCGCGCTGGTACTCGATCTGCGGGTCCTTCTGCGCGTAGGCCCGCATGCCGATGCCCTCGCGCAGGTAGTCCATCTCGTAGAGGTGCTCGCGCCACTTGCGGTCGAGCACCGACAGGATGACCTGGCGCTCGAAGTTGCGCGTGGCCTCCGCCCCGAGCTGCTCCTCGCGCCTGGCGTACGCCTCCAGGGCGTCGGCCTTGATCTTCTCGGAGATGAACTCGGCGGTCAGCTCCTCGCGGCTGCCGGCCTCCTCGACGAGGTTGTCGATCGTGACCGTGACCGGGTAGAGATCGCCGAACGCCTTCCACAGCCTGTCGAGGTCCCACTCCTCGGCGAAGCCCTCGGAGGTGGCGCCCGCGACGTAGCCGTCGATCACGTCGCCGACGAAGCCGCGCACCTGCTCGTGCAGGTCGGCGCCCTCCAGCACGCGGCGGCGCTCGGAGTAGATCACCTTGCGCTGCCGGTTCATGACCTCGTCGTACTTCAGAACTTCCTTGCGGATCTCGAAGTTCTGCTGCTCGACCTGGTGCTGGGCGGAGGCGATGGCCTTGGAGACGATGCCCGACTCGATCGGCTGGTCGTCGGGGATGCTCAGCCTGTTCATGATCATCTCGACCCTGGCCGCGTTGAACAGGCGCATGAGGTCGTCGCCGAGCGAGAGGTAGAAGCGCGACTCACCGGGGTCGCCCTGACGGCCGGAACGGCCGCGGAGCTGGTTGTCGATGCGGCGCGACTCGTGGCGCTCGGTGCCCAGCACGTAGAGGCCGCCGAGCTGGGTGACCTCGTCGTGCTCGGCCTTGACGGCCGCCCTGGCCTTCTCCAGCGCCTCGGGGTAGGCCTTCTCGTACTCCTCCGGCGTCTCGACCGGGTCGAGGCCGCGCTGGCGCAGCTCGAGGTCGGCGCGGAACTCGGAGTTGCCGCCGAGCATGATGTCGGTGCCTCGACCGGCCATGTTCGTGGCGACGGTGACGGCGCCCTTGCGGCCCGCCTCGGCGACGATCGCGGCCTCACGCGCGTGGTTCTTCGCGTTGAGCACCTCGTGCACCACGCCGCGGCGCTTGAGCGCCTTGGACAGCCGCTCGGACTTCTCCACCGAGGTCGTGCCGACGAGGACCGGCTGCCCGGCGTCGTGGCGCTCCTTGATGTCCTCGACCACCGCGTTGAACTTGGCGTCCTCGGTCTTGTAGACCACGTCGGGCTGGTCCTTGCGGACCATCGGCCGGTTGGTCGGGATCGGGACCACGCCGAGCTTGTACGTCTGGTGGAACTCGTTGGCCTCGGTGACCGCCGTACCGGTCATGCCGGACAGCTTGGCGTAGAGGCGGAAGTAGTTCTGGAGGGTGACCGTGGCGAGAGTCTGGTTCTCGTCCTTGATCTTCACGCCTTCCTTGGCCTCGATGGCCTGGTGCATGCCCTCGTTGTAGCGCCGGCCGTGCAGCACGCGGCCGGTGAACTCGTCGACGATGAGCACCTCGCCGTCGGCGACGATGTAGTCCTTGTCCTTCTTGAACAGCTCTTTCGCCTTGAGCGCGTTGTTCAGGAAGCCGACCAGGTGGGTGTGCTCGGGCTTGTAGAGGTTGTCGATGCCGAGCCAGTCCTCGACCTTCTCGACGCCGGCCTCCAGGACGCCGACCGTGCGCTTCTTCTCGTCGACGATGTAGTCGCCGGTGCTCTCCTCGCCCGGGTTCTTCGCCTCGACGCCCTTGCGCAGCCTGGGAACGATCTTGGCGAACTCGCTGTACCACTTGCCCGACTGCTCGCCGGGGCCGGAGATGATCAGCGGCGTGCGGGCCTCGTCGATGAGGATCGAGTCGACCTCGTCGACGATGGCGTAGTGGTGGCCGCGCTGGACGCACTCCTCCAGCGACCACGCCATGTTGTCGCGGAGGTAGTCGAAGCCGAACTCGTTGTTGGTGCCGTACGTGATGTCCGCTTCGTACTGCTTGCGCCGCTCGTCCGGCGCCTGGCCGGAGAGGATCATGCCGACTTCCATGCCCAGGAACCGGTAGACGCGGCCCATGTTCTCGGCGCCGACCTTGACCAGGTAGTCGTTGACGGTGATGACGTGGACGCCGTTGCCCGCCAGCGCGTTGAGGTAAGCCGGCAGCGTACAGGTCAGGGTCTTGCCCTCACCCGTCTTCATTTCGGAGATGTTGCCCATGTGCAGGTTGGCCCCGCCCATGATCTGCACGTCGAAGTGCCGCTGGCCGAGCACGCGGCGGGCCGCCTCGCGCACGGTCGCGAACGCCTCGGGAAGCAGATCGTCGAGGCTCTCGCCGTCGGCGTAACGCTGCTTGAACTCGTCGGTCAGCGCGCGCAACTCCGCGTCGGACAGGCTCGTGAAGTCGTCCTCGATGGAGTTGACCTGATCGGCGATCCGCTTGAGCTTGCGCAGAGTCTTGCCTTCGCCGGCACGTAGGATCTTGTCGAGAATGGCTGCCACTTTATGTAAAGCTCCTCGCAGGTCTACCCCGGCGGCGCCGCCAGGAGGAGAGGCCGAGACAAACTTCCCCGGTTGCCATCGTAGGCGGTTCCGCAACCAGACACAGCCACCGTGACGACGAGGGCGCCGGACACGTCTGGGAGAATGGGGCCAAGGCAGAGGGTATGCCGGTTGAGCGCCGGTTCGCACCAATAGCGGGATATCCGGCAAAGGAAGGATTTAGTCATGGTTGAGGGGAAGAAGTCCGAGCACACGGAGAATCTCGGCAACCACGGCGGGCGCGCCTCCTCGTGGCTGGCCGTGACTGTCATGGTGGTGGGCACCATCGTGGCCGGCTTCGGGCTGACGGCCGACAACTGGACGCTGGTCTGGGTCGGCGCCGGCGTGTTCGTCGTCGGCGGCATCCTCGCCCTCGTCTTCGACATCTTCACGGACGTGGTGATCGACGCGCCCCGCGTCGGCATGCGCGCCGAAGACCACCGCTGACCCACCCGGCACACGGCGGGCCCCGACGAACCGGGCGCCCGCCGTTCCCATGCCCGGCCCGCTCCTGACTCTTTGTTCTCGGCATCCAATTCCCCAACCCCAGTACATCGGCGTGTCGCCCCCTCCCCACCTCGCCTACCCCTGCCCAGCCTGCCCGCCTGCCCCGGCCCTCGCTCAGCCCGGCTTGCCCACCACCCCTTCCCCCTCGCCCGACCTGGCCTGCTTCCGTACGCCTGGCCCTCGCTCCGCCCCGGCCTGTTCCTGACGCCGCGCTCAGCGTGTCGCTCGGGCGCGTTCCGCGTCCGGGGTGTGCCGGGGGCGGGCCGATTCTGTCGGTGGGCGCCGCTAAATTCCTCCCATGGATAGCTCTACCGTCCCCCAAAGCCGTCCGGGGTTCGCCGCATGACGAACGTGACCGACCTGACCGCCGACGAGGCGCGCCGGGTCATCCTGCGTGCCCAGGGGCTCATCGGCGCCGACGCGCGCAAGGCCGGGGTGCGCGGCATGCTGCGCCGGCTCGGCGCCGTACAGCTCGACACGATCTCCGTCCTGGCCCGCTCCCACGAGCTGGTCGCCTACGCGCGCCTCGGCGCGGTGGGCAGGCCCACGGTCGAGCGCGCCTACTGGCACGATCCCGCCCAGAGCTTCGAATACTGGTGTCACGCCGCCTGCATCCTGCCCATCGAGCACTGGCCGCTCTACGCCTTCCGGCGCCGCGCCTACCGCGACCGGCGCTACCGCTGGCACGAGGTGCCCGACAGCGTCGACAAGCTGCTGCAGCAGGTGCGCGACTCGGGCCCGCTCACGACGTCCGACGTCGGCGGCGCCAAGAACGGCGGCCCGTGGTGGGACTGGTCCGACTCCAAGATCGGGCTGGAGTGGCTGCTCGACATCGGTGAGATCACCTGCGTGCGCCGCGTCGGCTGGCGCCGCGTCTACGACCTGACCGAGCGCGTCGTGCCCGCCGACCTGCTGGCCGACGACCTGTCCGACGAGGAGTGCGTCGTCCTGCTGGCCGCCATCGCGGGCCGGTCGCTCGGGGTGGCCAACCGTACCGACCTTCTCGACTTCCTGCGGCTCAAGGGCAAGTACGCGGCGATGCTCGACCAGGCCCTGCTCAGCGGCGCCGCCGGGCTGGTGCCGGTCAAGGTGGCGGGCTGGCCGGCCAAGAGGGGCCACGCCGACGCGTGGGCCGACCCGCAGGCGCTGGAGTCCGAGCCGCGCGGCCGCCACCGCACGACGCTGCTGTCGCCGTTCGACTCCCTGATCTGGCACCGCGGCCGCACCGAGCGCGTCTTCGGCTTCAAGTACCAGCTTGAGCTCTACGTGCCCAAGGAGAAGCGCGTCCACGGCTATTTCACGATGCCGGTGCTGGCCGGGGGCCGTCTGATCGGCCGGGTCGACCCGGCTCGCGAGGGCACCACCCTGGTCGCCCGTCAGGTCCACCTGGAGCCCGGCCTGTCCCCCGCCAAGTGGGCCGACGCCCTGCGCGACGCCCTGTGGTCGGCCGCCGAGTGGGTGGGCTGCGACGCCGTGCGCGTCGAACGCACCGACCCTCCGGAGCTCGCCCATCTCCTGACCGCGCCCCGGCCGTAGACGATCAGCGGGGATGGGCGGCGGGCCGGCGCCTACGGCCGCGCCCGCCACGGCCGGAGAAGGGGAACAGGTGACGCGGGGTGGCGATCGCGCCGGGTCACCGTCCCCGAAGGGCGGGCTCGGCGGCGCGCCCGGCATGCTCTGGGCGGGCCCGCACCACAGTCACGTGATCGCGCGGCCTCTGCACGGGCTCGCGCCACAGTCAGGTGATCGCGGGGCCTCCGCATGGGCCCGCAATACAGTCACGTGATCGCGGGGCCTCCGCACGAGCCCGCAATACAGTCACGTGATCGCGCGGCCTCCACGGGCCCGCACCACGTGATCGGGGGCGCGGCCGGCAGCGGCCTCCGCTGGGGCTCGTGCCGGGGTCAGGTGATCTCCAGCATGCGTTCGCGTACCGCGTAGACCACCGCTTCCATCCGCGAGTGCAGCTGGAGCTTGTCGAGGATGTTGCGGACGTGGTTCTTCACCGTGTTCTCGGAGATGAACAGCTGCTTGGCGATCTCACGGTTGTTCATGCCCTTGGCGACCAGGCGCAGGACCTCCATCTCGCGGTCGGTCAGCCGGGGCACTGGCAGCTGCGGCGGGCGTTCGGCCTCCTTGCGGCTCATGTTCGCGAACTCGCTGATGAGCTTGGCGGCCATCGCCGGGTTGATTAAGGACTGGCCCTCGTGCACGCCGCGCACCGCGGCGGGCACGTCGTTGATCTGCACGTCCTTGAGCAGGTAACCGGTGGCGCCGGCCTTGATGGCCTCGAAGAGGTCCTCCTCCTCGTCGCTCACCGTCAGCATGATGATGCGGGTGCTCGGGACGGACGCCCTGATGCTCTTGGTCGCCTCGATCCCGTCCTGCCGGGGCATGCGCACGTCCATCAGCGCGACGTCGGGCATGAGGCGATCGGCCAGTTCGACCGCCTCCTGCCCGTCGCTCGCCTCACCGACCACCTCGATGTCGGGCTCCGCGGCCAGCGTCAACGCCAGGCTTCGCCGGATCAGCTCGTGATCGTCAACGATCAGCACGCGGATCGGCTCGCTGTCTGCCGTGCGGACCTCGCCGGACTCGGTCACGAGCCCTCCTCGGTCCGTCTTGCGCCTGCCTTGCTCACGGGGAACCTGCTCATCGGACGGCCGCTCCACTGTCACGCCCGGTCGGGGCCGTAGCGGCGGTCCGCATGGCGGTTGTCCCGTCAGTACCCTCGCTTCGCTCGCTCATCTGAACCTGACTGAGCTCGCTCACGTCTCCTCCTCGTCGGGGGGCCAGAGCCGTCGGACCGCCATGATGGCACGTATGGCACGGTCCTCGGGTGGTCGAGAAGATCTTCCGGTGTGCGATCAGGGCTCTATGAGCCGCAACACGCCGTAGTTGTACCCGCGCCGGTTGTAGACCACGCTCGGCAGGCCGCTCTCCTTGTCACGGAACAGGTAGAAGTCGTGCCCGACCAGTTCCATCTCGAGCATGGCCTGGTCGATGGTCATGGGTTCCGCTCTGTGGAACTTCTCCCGCACGACGAGCGGACCGTCGCCGTCCATCTCGATCGGGACGATGTCGTCGTCGAGCTTCTCCTCCTGCACCGGCAGGTCCTCGTAGGACTCGGCCGGCTCGGGGACGGACTTGGTTCCCCGGAGCGGCGGGCCGGCGACGTCAGGGAGCGTCGCGGTGAGCTCCGCCACCGAGGGCGGGCAGTGGTTGCCGTGATGGACCTTGCGCCGGTCGGCCAGCCTGCGCAGACGGCCTTCCAGCTTGTCGAGGGCTATGTCGAGGGCTACGAACCGGTCGTCGGCCGAGGCTTCGGCGCGGATGGCCGGGCCTTTCGAATGGATGGTGAGTTCGACGCGCTCGCGCTGGTCGGCGAGGCGAGGGTTGCGTTCTTTGGACACCTCCACATCGACTCGGATGAGTTTGTTGTCCAGACGTTCGATCCTGGCCAGCTTGGTCGTCACCTGGTCTCGGAACCGGTCACTCACTCCTGTGTGCCGACCCTTGACGATGATGTCCATGCAACAGCCCCCCTTCGTCTAACGACTGAGCAAGAGCGCCCGACGATGTGCGTACCGGACGGGGTTTCCTGTCCGCCTCTCTGTCACCGCTACCCTCTTCCGCCACGACGTCACCGGGTTCTCGGGTGGCACCCGTCCGGCCGACCTGGTCTTCGACCCCACATTCGCCTGCTGAGGATTTCGCAGCTCTGTTGCCACTACTGCCCTTCTCTTCTGGCGAGGGACATCTGGACCCTCGGGAAGGCAGGACTTACCCCTAAGCCGCACCGTGATCGGTCGACAAAGAGTCGCCTTACGTGGACCGTTTTGCCTGCGGCTGGCCTCGGCTAGCAGAGCCGGGGACACCGACTCTGCGCAACCACGGACCCGGACGGGTGCCATGTCAGAACGCTATCCGCATCCTGGGCGAATGTCAGCCTGAGCCTCTACCAAAGGATCACTTTCCGTGATTTTCCCGAGGTTCCGGACGCCCGAATGACCCCGGTGCCACCGCACGCCAACCCCTGCGGCCACGCGCCTTCCGGCCGCCTGAGCAGTGCTGCCTCTTCTTCCCGGGAAGAGACATCCCCCCTTCAAGACGTCCCCAAGAATTGGATCTTTCTTTACCGACAGTGATGCCGAGCATTTCAAGATCTTCGGCGTGTCGCGGCGACGGTGGCCGCCATCGGCACCCGGAGGCCGGCGGCGCGCAGTGCTCGCGCGGCTTCGGTGAGCGAGGCGCCGGTGGTCAGGACGTCGTCCAGCAGCAGCGCAGACGGCGCTGGAGGGCCTTTCACGCGCCCGGCCACACAGAGGGACCCGGCGAGGTTCGCGGCGCGCTGCGTGGAGCTCAGGCCCGCCTGGTCGGACACCCGCCGAGCCTGCCGCAGCGCCGCCCACGGCTCGGCCCGCACGCCGGACGCGACCAGGTGACGGGCGACGAGCACCGCCACCCGGCCCATGGGATCGTGCCCCCGGACCCGCAGCGCCCTCTTCGCGCTCGGTACCGGCACGACGGCGAACGGCCCCCGCGCCCACCCGGCCCCGGCCCCGGCCGCCAGCGCCGTGAGCACGGTGAACGCCAGCACCTGCGCCAGCACGCCGGCCAGCCCCACCGCACCCCGCTCCTTGTACGCCAGGATCGCCGCGCGGGCCGCGCCCTCGTACGGAGCGGCCGACCAGCACTCGGGCAGGCCGGGCGGGCTCGGTTGCGGCCCGCGCCTGGCGGGGGCGGCCGCCATCCCGGCCGCGCACCCGGCGCAGCACCGCGCCCCGACACCGCCGCAGCCCACACAGGACTGCGGCAGGAACACATCAAGCACCCCCGCCAACACGCCGCCCAGCATGCCCGGCACCACCGACAGTTCCGCGGGTCACGGCACGCGCCCCAGCTCAGCGGAAGGGAGGAGGTGTTCTCAGCCCAGGGGGAAGAACGGGTTCTTGGCGTTGGGTTCGATCTTGCTGGTCCAGCCCTGCCGGTCCTGGTTGAGCTCGATGATCTTGGGGCCCTTGTCGGTGTTCGCCTCCGCGAGCACCCGCCCGCTCAGCGCCGTCACCCGCGCCAGCCGGTCCTTCAGCGGGATCCCGATGGTCTCGCCGTCGCCGATGTCGATCTCGTTCAGGATCTGCCCGGCCTTGCTCTGGATGAGGACCAGCAGGTGCTCGTCGTCCTCCCAGGCGATGTCCTCGATCTTGTACTCGACCTCCGTCGAGGTCAGCGTCTGGAGGTTGCCGAGCATGGGCCCGTTGAGCCCCTCGCTCAGGGCCCCGAGCTGAACGGTGTTCTTGCCGGTGCGCAGGGCCACCCGCACGCCGTCCCTGGCGATCCGGAACGCGGTGACGTCGAGGCCGTCGAGCCCGGGGGCCGAGACGCGCTCGGGGCCGCGCCCGCCGTTGGGGTCGTACCGCAGGACGACCTTGTTGTGCTGGTCGAAGGTCCACAGGGAGCCGTCGCGGCGCCAGGTGGGGTCGGTGAGGTCGGTGCCCTCGATGACCTGCTGCCAGCGGCCCTCGGGGGTGAGCCCGGCGATGGAGATGCCGGTGGAGGTGCGCGCCGCGACGATCGCGCCGGTCTGCTGCGTGGACAGCGCGAACGCCTTGAAGTCGGTGTTCCCCTGCCCCGCCGGCCCGGACACGGCGACGCCCGGCCCCTCGTTGCTCATGACGTGCACGGAGCCCTTGCTGGTGTAGTACGGCGTGCCGCCGCCGTTGTCCAGCCAGTGGGCCTCCAGGTTGGGCGGCTCGGTCCAGTACTGCTCGCCGTCGACCTGCACCTCGATGGTGCGGCTGTTGGCGACCTTGTTGTTGGTCAGGCTGTACTTGAGCTGCGCCACCAGGGCGGCCTTCTCGCCCAGGTCGAGCGGCAGGAGCGGGCCGGAGAAGTTGACCAGGACGCGGTCTTCGCCGGTGCCGACCGACTCGACCCGCGTGCCCTCGGGGAACACGGTGCCCACGGCGCCGCGCAGCGCGCTGCTCGGCCCCTTGAGCAGCCGCTTGACGATGGTCTGGGCGAAGGTCTCGGTCGGCTTGAGCCGCAGGCACACCCGGTCGACGACCAGGCGCTCGCGGGCGCTGTTGAGGTAGTACAGGTTGGTCAGCCGGTACGCCCGCGCCACGTCGGACTTGGTGAGCAGCAGCCCGTCCGGCAGGTCGTCGACCCGATAGACGCCCCGGGCGTCCTTCTTCAGCACGAACAGCCGCTCGGGCGCGTTCCCCGACAGCGGCACGTACGCGTCGTCGGGGTCGATGCGGGCGACCTGCTTGCCCTTGAGCCCGTACGTCTCCGCCTCGTCGCCCTCCCCCGGGTACTCCACCTGGTACGCGTCCTCGATCACCGTCACCGGCCCGGACGCCTTCCACTTGGCCTGGGCCTTGGGCGTCAGGTACCTGGCCAGCACGGTGGGGTCGTCGGGGTAGGCCGCCATGGCCGCCTGGAGCCCCTTGATGAGCAGCTCGGGGTCCCAGTCGTCGCGCGGCGGGATGGCGATCATGCGCTGGAACGGCTTGTTCAGCGGATCGCCGCCCCCGGTGTCGCTCACCGTGTACGGCCCGCTCACCGGGATCACCGTGCACCCCGAGCCCGCGCAGGCCACGGCCGCGGCCAGGGCGACCGCGGCCCCGACCCGTCTAGTCCTCCTCATGGCCGCCTCCGTCCCCCGAGGCCGGGAGCAGCACCGGCGTCATGTGGCTGCGCCACGTGCGCCGCATCTCGATCTCGGGCGGCACCAGCGACAGCGGCGAGCCCTTCAGGTCGGCCCCGGCCAGCCTGGGCAGCGTGAGGCGGAACTGCGAGCCCTCGCCCGGCTGCCCCCACGCCTGCAGCCAGCCGCCGTGGAGCGTGGCGTCCTCGCGGGAGATGGCCAGACCGAGCCCGGTGCCGCCGATGGTCCCGGCCCTGGACGGGTCGGCCCGCCAGAACCGGTCGAACACCATCGTCTCCTCGCCCGGCTTGAGCCCGATCCCGTGGTCGCGCACGGCGACGGCGACGGCGTCCCGGTCGGCTCCCACGGTCACCACGATCTCCCTGCCCTCGCCGTGCTCGATGGCGTTGAACAGCAGGTTGCGCAGGATGCGCTCGACGCGGCGGTTGTCGACCTCGACCATGCACGGCTCGTGCGGCAGGCGGATGTCGAAGCGGGTGGAGTGGCGCTCGGCCAGCGCCTCGGAGTCGGCGATGGCCCGGTGGACGACGTCGCGCATGTCCACGGAGTCGACGTCGAGCGTGGCGGCGCCGGCGTCGTAGCGGCTGATCTCCAGCAGGTCGGCCAGCATCGACTCGAACCGTTCGAGCTGGGCCTGCATCAGCTCGGCCGAGCGGGCGGCCATGGGGTCGAAGTCCTCGCGGGCGTCGTACAGCAGGTCGGCCGCCATGCGGACGGTGGTCAGCGGCGTGCGCAGCTCGTGGGAGACGTCGGAGACGAACTGGCGCTGGACCTGCGACAGCTCCTCAAGCTGGTGGATCTTGAGCGCCAGGTTGGCGGCCATCTCGTTGAACGAGTTCGCCAGGCGGGCGAGGTCGTCCTCGCCGCGCACCTTGAGGCGTTCGTCCAGCTTGCCGGCGGCCAGGCGCTCGGCGGCCTGGCGGGCCAGCCGCACGGGCGTGACGACCTGCCGGGCGACCAGGTACGCGATGGCGGCCAGCAGCAGGACGAGCCCGAGCCCCACCACGACGATGGCCAGCCGGACGTTGGACAGCAGCTCCTCTTCCTCGCTGAACGGGAAGAAGTGGTAGACCTGGTAGTCCTCGCCGGTCAGGGGCTCGTGCACGACGCCGCCGACCACGTACGTCAGCGTGGCCTGGCTCTGCCCGGCGAACCTGATCGACTGGATCTGGGCCTCGGTCTTGCCGTACTCGGCCCGGTTCATGTACTTCTGCAGGTGCTGCCGGAGCGAGGCGGGCACGTCGGCCTGCACGACCCGGCCCGAGGCCCGCGACATGCCGGGCGTGGCCTCGTTGAGTATGAGCACGTCGTAGCGCTTCTTGGAGCCGTCCTCGCCCGACCCGGTGACGGTGTCCATGACCTCGTCGAGCGGGTTGACCTTCTGGTCGGTGTCGGGGGCCTTGGCGCCGTCGTCGGAGGGCGGGATCAGCGCGTCGGCGATCTGCAGCCGGTCGGCGTACGCCTCGTTGAGCGACGACTGCTGGCTGCTCTCGACCACGGACCTGTTGATCTCGTCGGACAGGAACGTGCCGAGGACGACCACGACGGTCACGGAGATCACCAGCGTGCTGGTGACCACCTGGAGCTGCAGCGAGCGCCGCCACACGCTGCGCACCCGGCCCGCCGCACGGCGCACCCTCCGGCGGACGCCGCCGAGAATCTGGCGGATCGTCCGGCGGCGGGGCTTCTTGGTCGGGGGCATGGCGGGGCGGGGCGAAGGCTAGGCGGGGCCGGCTTTGTAGCCCACGCCGCGGACCGTCACGACGATCTCGGGGTGCTCGGGGTCCTTCTCGATCTTGGCGCGGAGTCGCTGCACGTGCACGTTCACCAGGCGGGTGTCGGCGGCGTGCCGGTAGCCCCAGACCTGCTCGAGCAGGACCTCGCGGGTGAAGACCTGGCGCGGCTTGCGGGCCAGGGCGACGAGCAGGTCGAACTCCAGCGGCGTGAGGTTGATCGTCTCCTCGCCGCGCTTGACCGAGTGGCCGGCCACGTCGATGGTGATGTCGCCGATCTGCAGGATCTCGGGCGTCGGCTCGTCGGTGCGGCGCAGCCGCGCCCGCACCCGCGCCACGAGCTCCTTGGGCTTGAACGGCTTGACGATGTAGTCGTCGGCGCCGGACTCCAGCCCGAGCACCACGTCGATCGTGTCGCTCTTGGCGGTGAGCATCACGATCGGCACCCCCGACTCCGCCCTGATCCTGCGCGCCACGTCGATGCCGTCGGCGCCCGGCAGCATCAGGTCGAGCAGGACAAGGTCCGGGCGTGTATCCCGGAACGCGTCGAGGGCCTTGTCGCCGTCGGAGACGAAGGACGGCTCGAAGCCTTCTCCGCGCAACACGATGCCGAGCATCTCGGCGAGAGCGGCGTCGTCGTCGACGACCAGCACGCGACCTTTCATGGCCCCTCATTCGTTCTACGCATTGTGGGACATACCCGCACGATCGCTGAAGGTTACCCTTGGTCGGCCCATGTGTGGGACATGAGGCCTACGAAAGGCGAATTTTAGGTTCCCCCCGCAACCACAAACCCAGTCTGCGGTAACGGAGCGACTTTCGGCCATCCCCGGCTGCCTTCCTTGCCCCGTTTCGCCGATAAATGAGGGCAAGATGAGCCGGCGAATCACCTCGGTGACACCAGCCACCCGCCCAGCGTGCCAGGATTGGGATATGTCAGACGGTCACGGACGCACGCCCGAGACGCCCCCAGGCTGGTCTGCTGAACAGCCCCCGCCCTACAGCGCCCCGCAGGCTTCACCGTGGACCGCGCCGGGATCGCCCACGCAGACGCCGTACGGCCAACCGTACGAGCCGCAGGGCGAAGCCCCCCAGCCGCCGCCCTACGGCCCGCCGGGGCCTCAGCCACCCTACCCCCAGCCGGGCCACCCGCAGTCCGGTCATCCGCAGCCCGGCCATCCCCAGCCCGGATACCAACAGCCCGGGTACCAGCAGGCCGGCTACCAGCAGCCCGGCTACGGCTACATGCCGCCGCCCGCGCTGCGGCCCGGCATCATCCCGCTGCGGCCGCTGGGGCTCGGCGACATCCTCGACGGCACGATCAAGCTGATCAGGTCCAACCCCAAGGCCGTGCTCGGCCTGTCCGCCGTCGCCGCCCTGCTCGGCGCGGTGCCGCTGGCCGTGGGGCAGGCGGTCATGTTCGGCTCGATGGGCGACATCCTCGACGACCCGCAGGCCGCCTCCGCCGGTCTCGACAGCTTCTACGGCATCGTCGCCCAGTACGGCGGCATGCTGGTCTCGTACGCGATCCAGTTCGTCGTGGTCACGGTGCTGACCGGCGTGCTGACGCGCATCCTCGGCCGGGCCGTCTTCGGCGGCAACATCACCGCCGCCGAGGCCTGGCACCTCAGCAAGGGCCGGCTCCCGGCGCTGTTCGGGGTCGTCGGACTGATGGCCGTCATGATGGTCGTGCCCCTGATCGTCGTCACGCTGGTCGTGGTGGCGCTGGCGATGAACGTCTCCTCCTCCGAGGGCGTCGGGCTGACCCTCGGCGTGATGGGGCTGTTCGTCCTGCTGTTCATCCCGTACTACCTGTTCATCACCACGCGCTTCGCGTTCGCCGCGCCCGCCGTGGTGCTGGAGGGCAGGGGGCCGATCGACGCGATGCGGCGCTCGTGGCACCTGGTGACCGGTGACTTCTGGCGGGTGCTCGGCATCCTGCTGCTGACGTCCCTGCTGGTCGGCCTGGTGTCGGGGGTGCTGTCGGTGCCGTTCTCGTTCGGCGGGACGCTGATCGGCATGCTCGGCGCCGGCTCGCCGGGCTCGGCCGTGGTCGCGGCGGTGTTCATCGCCGCCGGCGCGACGCTGAGCGCGATGTTCTCCTACCCCTTCCAGGCCGGCGTCTCCGGCCTGCTCTACGCCGACCGGCGCATGCGCGGCGAGGCGTTCGACCTCGTGCTGCAGACGGCGGCGATCGAGCAGCAGCGCCAGGGTTGGGTGCACGCCTCGGCCGACGACCTCTGGCACCCGTCCAACTCAGCCAGGTCGTGAGCCCGGTCGGCCGGGAGGAGGCGGCGCGCAGAGCGGCCGAGGAGCTCCTCAAGCCCGGATACGAGAAGGAATCCCTGTTCGACCGGCTCTACCGGCTTTTCGTCCAGTTCATCGGCGACCTGACCGACGCCGTGACGGGCGGCGGTCCGGCCGGCGGGATCATCGCCGCGGTCGTGATCACGCTGATCCTCCTGGGCGTGATCCTGCTGGTCACCTGGCGGCTGCGCAGGACCGCCCGCAGGAACGCCATGGCCGCCGGCGGCCTCTACGGCGAGCGCGTGCTCAACGCCGCCGAGCACCGCAGGGCCGCCGAACGCCTGGCCGCCGAGGGCGACTGGACGCAGGCCATCCGCGAACGCCTCCGCGCCATCGCCCGTGACCTGGAGGAACGCGCGCTGGTGGACGGCATGCCGGGCCGCACGGCCGACGAGCTGGCCGCCGAGGCGGGCAGGGCACTGCCCGGCTTCGCCGCCGAGCTGGCCGCCGCCGCGCGCTCGTTCGACGACGTCAGCTACGGCGGCGTACCGGGCACGCAGGCCGCGTACCAGGCGATGAGCGACCTGGACGAGCGGCTGCGCCAGGCGCGGCCCGTCCCGCTCGCCGTGGGGGCGGGCTGTCGTGAGCGTCTGGAACTCGGAGCCGGCCGCGGCCGGCAGCGCGCCGAGCGCGAACACCGCCCCGGTCACCGCCTCCGCGCCGGGGGCCGCCGGGCCCTCCGCCTCGACCTCCCCCACCGCCCGCTCCACCTGGCGGGCGAGCCGCATGATCGTGCTGCTCGGCCTGGTCGTCGTCCTGGTCGCGGTGGCCGCGGTGCTGTTCGGCCCGCAGCGTGGCCCCTCGCGCTTCCTCGACCCCGCCGACACCTCGCTCGCCGGGTCGAAGGCGCTGGCGGAGCTGCTGCGGGCGCGCGGCGTCCAGGTCGACCGGGTCGACTCGGTCGAGGCGGCCGCCGCCAAGGCCGCGGGCGGCGGGCGGTTGCTGCTGGTCACCGACCTGACCTATCTCGACGAGCACCGGCTCGCCGAGATCCCCGGCGACCGGCTGATCGTCGGCGACCTGCTGGGCCTCGACGTGCTGGCCCCGGGGACGAGCACCGAGCGCGAGCCGTCGCGCGTGCGCTCCCGCGCTCCCGAGTGCGCGCTGCCCGCCGCCGCGCGGGCCGGCAGCGCGTACGTCGGCGGCCTGGTGCTGAACGGCCCGCCCGGCGCCGCCGCCTGCTACCCGGCGGGCGAGGGTTACTCCCTGGTCAGCTACCGCACCCCCGACGGCGCCACCACCACGGTCGTCGGCGACGGCGAGTTCATGACCAACCTGCGCCTGCCCGAGGACGGCAACGCGGCCCTCGCCCTCAACCTCGTCGGCACCGGCAGGCCCGTCACCTGGCTGGTACGCCCGGAAAATCCGCCCCCGCTCGACCTGCCCGGCTCCGAGGGCAGGTCGATGTACGAGCTGATGCCCCCGAGCGTGCCGTGGGCGATCCTGATGACCTGCCTGACCGTGGCGCTCGTCGCGTTCTGGCGGGGCCGCCGCCTCGGGCCGGTGGTGACCGAGAAGCTGCCCGTCGTCGTGCGGGCCGCCGAGACGGTCGAGGGCCGCGGCAGGCTCTACCGCGCCAGGAGGGCCAGGCAGCGGGCCGCCGACTCGCTGCGCGCCGGCACGGTCGACCGGCTCACGCCCCGCCTGGGCCTGGCCCAGGGCGCCGGGCCGCACGAGCTGGTCGCGGCCCTCGCGGCGCGGATCGCCGACGACCCGCAGGTGGTCGGCGCCGCACTGTACGGCCCGCCGCCGGCCGACGACGCCGGGCTCGTCGCGCTGGCCGGGTACTTGGACTCCATCGAAAGGCAGGTCAGTGAACTCTGAGGAGACTTTCCGCGTGGCCCCCTCGGGCGAGGCGGCCAGGGAGGCGCTCGGCGCGCTGCGGGCCGAGGTGTCCAAGGCCGTGGTCGGCCAGGACGCCGTGGTCACCGGGCTCGTCATCGCCCTGCTGTGCCGGGGGCACGTGCTGCTCGAAGGCGTGCCGGGCGTGGCCAAGACGTTGATGGTGCGCACTCTCTCAGCGGCCCTGTCGCTCGACTTCAAGCGCGTGCAGTTCACGCCCGACCTGATGCCGGGCGACGTGACCGGCTCGCTGATCTACGACGCGAAGACCAGCGAGTTCGAGTTCAGGGAGGGGCCGGTCTTCACGAACCTGCTGCTCGCCGACGAGATCAACCGCACCCCGCCCAAGACGCAGGCGGCGCTGCTGGAGGCCATGGAGGAGCGGCAGGTGAGCGTGGAGGGCACGGCCCGGCCGCTGCCCGACCCGTTCGTGGTCTGCGCGACCCAGAACCCGGTCGAGTACGAGGGCACCTACCAGCTGCCCGAGGCCCAGCTCGACCGGTTCCTGCTCAAGCTGACCGTGCCGCTGCCGCCGCGCGACCACGAGATCTCGGTGCTCGAACGGCACGCCCGCGGCTTCGACCCGCGCGACCTGTCCGACGTCAAGCCCGTGGCCACGGCCGAGGACCTGGCGGCCGGCCGCGAGGCGGTCTCCCAGGTGCACGTGGCCCCCGAGGTGCTCGGCTACATCGTCGACGTGGCCCGTGCGACCAGGAGCTCGGCGTCGCTGCAGCTCGGCGTCTCGCCGCGAGGGGCGACGGCGCTGCTGGCGGCCTCCAGGGCGTGGGCGTGGCTGTCCGGGCGTCCCTACGTGACGCCCGACGACGTGAAGGCGCTGGCCAGGCCCGCGCTGCGGCACCGCGTCCAGCTCCGGCCCGAGGCCGAGCTGGAGGGCGCGACCGCCGACGGCCTGCTCGACGGCATCCTGGCCTCGGTCCCGGTCCCGCGCTGATGGCCCGCTCCGACGCACGCGAGAGGGCCGGGAGGCGTCGATGGCTCTGACGGGACGCGCCGGGCTGCTCGCCGCGGCCGGGATCGTGGTCGTGTTGCTCGCGCCGCAGCCCGGCGCCGCGCTGGCCGGGGTCTGCCTGCTGCTGGCCGCCGCGATCATCGTGGACCTGGTGTTCGCGGGCGCCGTGCGGCCCCTGCGGCTCCACCGTTCGGGCGACACGCTCGTACGGCTGGGGCAGACGGCCACGGTCGAGCTGATCGTGGAGAACCCGGGCCGCAGGCGGGTGCGCGGCCGGATCAGGGACGCCTGGCCGCCCTCGGCCGGGGCCGTCCCCCGGGTCGCCGAGCTCGACGTGCCGGGCGGCGAGCGGCGCAGGATCGTGGTCACGCTCAACCCGACCAGGCGCGGGGACCGGTCGTCGGTGGCGGTGACCGTGCGCTCGGTCGGGCCGCTCGGCCTGGCCGCCCGCCAGGGCAGCCATCGTTCGCCCTGGTCGGTACGGGTGCTGCCGCCGTTCCTGTCGCGCAAGCACCTGCCGTCCAGGCTGGCGCGGCTGCGCGAGCTCGACGGCCGGCATCCGGCGCTGGTGCGCGGGCAGGGCACCGAGTTCGACTCGCTGCGCGAGTACGTGGTGGGCGACGACGTGCGGTCCATCGACTGGCGGGCCACGGCGCGCCGCAACGACGTGGTCGTGCGCACGTGGCGGCCGGAGCGCGACCGGCGCGTGCTGATCGTGCTCGACACCGGCCGCACGTCGGCGGGCCGGGTGGGCGACGCGCCGATGCCCCTGGCCGGGGCCGCCGCGCAGGGCCCGGGGCTGCTGGTACGTCCCGACCCGCGGCCCGCCCCCGGCTGGCCGCGCCTCGACTGGTCGATGGACGCGGCGCTGCTGCTGGCCGCGCTCGCCGCCAGGGCCGGCGACCAGGTCGACTTCCTGGCCTACGACCGGGCGGTGCGCGCGTGGGTGAGCGGCGCGTCCCGTACCGAGCTGCTGTCGTCGCTGGTCAACGTGATGGCGCCGATCGAGGCCGAGCTGGTCGAGGCCGACGGGCAGGGCATGGTGGCCGCCGTCCTGTCCCGGGCCAAGCGGCGTTGCCTGGTCGTGCTGCTCACCGACCTCAACGCGGCGGCGCTCGACGAGGGCCTGATGCCGGTGTTGTCGCAGCTGTCCTCGCGACACCTGGTGCTGGTCGCGGGCGTGTCCGACCCGCGGGTGGCGGCCATGGCGGCCAGGCGCGGCAGCACCGAGGAGGTCTACGACGCGGCGGCGGCCGAGCAGGCCCAGCTCGCGCGCAGGCGCATCACGGCCAGGCTGCGCCGGCACGGCGTCGAGGTCGTGGACGCGCCGCCCGAGGACATCGCGCCCGCGCTGGCGGACGCCTACCTGGCGCTGAAGGCCGCGGGCCGGCTCTAGGCCGTGGGGGCGACGTCGGGGGCGCGTTCGACGTCGCCGGTCTCGTTCTCACGCAGGGCTCTGCGGCCGAAGACGATCACGTACGCCAGGAAGGCCGCCTCGACGAGCACGCCGATGCCCACCCGCACGGCCGTGGGCAGCCCGGACGGCGTCACGAACCCCTCGATCAGGCCCGACACGAACAGCACCACGACCAGCCCGAGCGCCACGCTCATCACCGCCCGGCCCTGCTCGGCCAGCGCCTCCAGCCGTTTGCGCGGCCCCGGGTCGATCACCGTCCAGCCCAGGCGCAGGCCGACGGCGGCGGCCAGGAAGACGCCGGTCAGCTCCAGCAGGCCGTGCGGTGTGATCAGGCCGAAGAAGATGTCCAGCTTGCCCCTGGAGGCCATCAGCCCGGCCGAGACGCCGACGTTCTCGGCGTTGCTGTAGAGGATGAACGGGATGGGGATGCCGAGCAGGATGGCGTAGATGATGACCTGGGCCGACACCCAGGCGTTGTTGACCCACACGTGGCTGGCGAAGGAGGCGGCGGGGTGCTCGGAGTAGTAGTCGGCGAAGTCGTGGTCGACGAGCTGGGCGATCTCGTCCGGCGAGGCGATCGCCGCCTGCACGTCGGGGTTGGCGGCCACCCACGCCCCCAGCACCCATGCCACCGCGATGCTGGCCAGCGCCGTGGCCAGCCACCACCACCGCGCCCGGTAGGCCACCACGGGGAAGGAGACGGTGAAGAAACGGGCCAGCTCCCGCCAGGCGGGCGTGTGCGCGCCGGTCACCGCCGACCTGGCCCTGGCGACCAGCGCCGACAGCCGTCCGGCCAGCACCGCGTCACGGGAGGAGGAGCGCACGATGGACAGGTGCGTGGACACCCGCTGATAGAGGTCGACCAGTTCGTCCACTTCCGCGCCGGTCAGCGAGGAGCGGTTCTTGACCAGGTGGTCGAGCCGGTCCCAGACGGGGCGGTGTGCTGTGACGAACGCATCGATGTCCACCCGACCATTGTGGCCGCTCGATCAGTGCGGCAATGCCGTTAGGCTCCACATATGTCAGAGGTTGTGACCGGGGACGCCGTCGTCGTCGAGGTGCGGGTCGCCCAGATGCCCTCGCGCGCGATGGCGTTCGTCATCGACATGACGGTGCAGCTCGTCGTGCTGATCGGCGCGTACATGCTCCTGGGCGCGTTCGCGGTCGTCACGGACGACGCCATGCTCGGCGCGGCCATGATCGTACTGCTGGTGCTGGTCATGATCGGCTATCCGGTGCTCTTCGAGACGCTCAGCAGGGGGCGCAGCCTCGGCAAACTGGCGCTCGGCCTGCGGGTGGTCGCCGACGACGGCAGCCCGGAACGCTTCCGGCAGGCGCTGTTCCGCGGGCTGGCCGGGCTGGTGGAGTTCTGGATGTTCTCCGGCGCGCCCGCGCTGATCTCCTCGCTGGTCTCCCAGCGGGGCAAGCGGCTCGGCGACATCTTCGCCGGGACCATCGTGATCTCCGACCGGGGACCGCGCGAGAGCGGGCAGGCCATCCTCATGCCGCCCCCGCTGGCCGCGTGGGCCGCCACCCTGGAGCTGTCCCAGCTTCCCGAGGAGGTGGCGCAGGCCGCCCGCCAGTACCTGATGCGCTGGCACGACCTGACGCCGCAGGTCCAGCACGACATGGGGGTGCGCATCGCGACGCAGACGGCGGCCTTCGTGTCGCCGGCCGCGCCCGCGGGGGTGCCGCCGCACGCGTACCTGAGCGCGGTGCTGGCCGAGCGCCGGCGGCGGGAGGAGGCCCGCTTCGCGCGCCAGGCCGCCGCCCTGACAGCCGGCGGCGCGCCGCGGCCCACGCCGTACGCGCCGTACCCGCAGCCGGGGCCGTACCCACAGCCGGGGCCGTATGCGCCGCAGGGGCCGTACCAGCAGCAGGGGCCGTACCCGCAGGCGCATCCGCAGAGAGTTCCGGACCGGCCTCAGCCGGGCCCCGCGCCGGAGCCGCCGAAGGCGACTCCGGGCGGGTTCGCGCCGCCGCAGTGAGCCGGTGGCGCGGTCAGCCGTCGGGTCAGTTGCCGCCGGGGACGCCGCGCCCGTGCTCGGGGTACGAGCCCTGCGTCTGCGCGTTCAGCTGGCCCATCTTGACGCTGTTGGCCTGGTTCGTCCGCGGGTCGTTGAGCTTGAGCACGTCCAGGCCCAGGTTGAAGTCCGAGCCGTAGATGTAGCCGTTGTAGTAGTACGCCGACCAGAAGCCGCCGTCGAGCGGCGGAGCGGTCTCGTCCGGCCCGCGCTCGAAGTAGGCGATCTCCTGCGGGTGGGCGGAGTCGGTGAAGTCCACCACCGAGACGCCGCCCTGGTACCACGCCTGCACCATGACGTCGCGGCCCTTGACCGGGATCAGCGAGCCGTTGTGCGCGACGCAGTTCTCGGTGTCGGCCTGGTGACGGGCGATCTTGAAGTAGCCCTTGAACACGAGCTGCCCGCCGACGATGTCGTAGTAGGCGTTGGCGCCCTTGTTCGGACCGATGGCCGCGTTGCAGGTGGCCCGGCTGCCGCCGCCCAGCTCGTCGGTGAAGACGACCTTCGTGCCCTCGTTGTTGAACGTGGCCGAGTGCCAGAACGCGAAGTTCACGTCATCGCGCACCTTCGCGGTGACCTTGGGCTGCTCGGGGTCGGAGATGTCGAGCAGGACGCCCTCGCCCATGCAGGCGCCCGCGGCGATGCCCTTCTCGGGGTAGGCGGTGATGTCGTGGCAGCCGGTGGTGGCCGACTTGCCGTTCGGGTACGGCAGCGGCAGGCCGGGGTTGCCGCCGTCGGGGAACAGGTTCGGCGTCGCGATGACGGCCGCGGCGGCCGGGTTGTCCATCGGGACCTTGATGATCGAGATCAGGTCGTGCGGGGGCTTGCAGTCCGGGTAGTTCGCGTTGGGACCGTAGGAGGAGACGTAGATGTAGACGTTCTTGCCGGCGCGGTCGGGCACCAGCGTGTTCGTGTGCGAGCCGCAGTTGGTCTCGACCGACTTGACGTACCTGGGGTTGGACTTGTCGCTCACGTCGAAGATGCGCATGCCCTCCCACGACTCCTTGACGGAGGCGCTCTGGGAGGTGCTGCTGCACGAGTCGTCGTTACGCGAGGAGTCGACGGACCCGAACAGCAGGTTGCCGTAGACGGACATGTCCATCTGGCCGCCGGGGCACACGACCGAGCTCACGAGCGACGTCTTCTTCGGCTGCTTGATGTCGTAGATCGAGAAGCCGTAGTAGTTGCCGACGAAGGCGTAGTCGCCCTGGAAGGCCATGTCGGTGTGGATGTCGGACAGCGCCTGCGGCTTGGGCACGTTCGTGACGTGCGTGATGTTGGAGCTCATGACGATCTCGCCGGGAGCCGGGATGTCCGCAGCCTGGGCGGGCAGTGTGGCGCCCGTTGCCGCCACGAGGGCGGCGACCAGGATGAGGGCCCTGCGGGGGGTGAACACTCCGTGGTCCTCCTATAAAGGGGGCATAAATCTCCGTCATCCTCGCTCACGGCCCAGGACCTGGCCAGTGTCCAATGTGTCAAATCTTGTTCCGTTTCAACCTCTTTCGCTCGGGCGATACATGGCCTAGAGTCCGCATTCTCGTCCCGAGCCAGTCAGGAGGCCGAGTGCGCGGCGCGCTCATCGTCATCGCGGGCACGCTGATTGCCCTGTCCGGCTGCTCCTCAGGCGCGACCTCGGCGCCGCGGGCCGACTCCACCGCGCCGGTGCTCGCCCCGGGCCGTCCGGGTGAGCAGGCCCGGACACTGGCCCCGGGCGAGGCGGCCACCGCCGTTCCCGGGCCCACGGCCAACGCCGCCGACATCACGTACGTCCAGGACATGATCGTCCATCACCGGCAGGCCCTCGACATGGCGATCCTGGCTCCCACCAGGGCGGACTCGGTCAAGCTCAAGGGCCTGGCCGACCGGATCAAGACGGCCCAGGGCCCGGAGATCCAGTTCATGACCACCTGGCTCAAGGAGCAGGACCAGAAGGTGCCCGACCACCACGCGGCGCACGGCGACATGCCCGGCATGGCCACGCCCGAGCAGATGGCGGCGCTGAAGGCGGCCACGGGCAAGGACTTCGACCGGCGGTTCCTGGAGCTGATGATCAAACACCATCTGGGCGCCCTCGAGATGTCCGATCGGGTCCTGACCGCGGGCTCGCACATCAAGATCGAGGAGCTGGCCACGGACGTCAGCGTCACCCAGACGGCCGAGATCCGCCGCATGCAGGAGATGCAGGCGGCGCTCTAGCCCCCTTAGGAGCCGACCCGCCAGGAGTGGAGGTAGTCCTCCTGCTCGGGGGTCAGCGTGTCGATGCCGATGCCGGCGGCGGCCAGCTTGAGCTTGGCCACCTCGTGGTCGATCTCCTCCGGCACGTCGTACACGCCGGGCAGGAGGCCCGCCCGCTGCCCCGCCAGCCAGGCCACGGCCAGCGCCTGCGCGGAGAACGACATGTCCATGACGGCCGCCGGATGGCCCTCGGCGGCGGTCAGGTTGACCAGGCGGCCCTCGGCCAGCAGCAGCAGGCGGCTGCCGTCGGGCATGACGTACTCGTCGGTGTTCGGGCGCACCCCCGGTGCACCTCGCGGGCCATCTCGTCGAGGGCCCGCACGTCGATCTCGACGTCGAAGTGTCCGGCGTTGGCCAGGATCGCGCCGTCCTTCATCACGGACAGGTGCTCGGCCCTGATGACGTCCCGGTTGCCCGTCACGGTGACGAACAGGTCGCCGATCATCGCCGCCTGGGCCATGGGACGCACCTCGTAGCCCTGCAGCGTGGCGTCGAGGGCTTTGACGGCGTCGATCTCGGTGACGACGACCCGGGCGCCGAGCCCCTTGGCCCGCTCGGCCACGCCGCGCCCGCAGTATCCGAACCCGGCCACCACGACCGTACGGCCGGCGAGCATGGTGTTGGTGGCCCGCATGATGCCGTCGAGGGTGGACTGCCCGGTGCCGTACCGGTTGTCGAACATGCGCTTCGTACGGGTGTCGTTGACGGCCACGACCGGGAAGCGCAACGCCTGCTCGGCCGCCATCTGGCGCAGCCGGATGATGCCGGTCGTGGTCTCCTCGCACCCTCCGCTCACGCCTTCGAGCAGGTCGGTGCGCTCGGTGTGCAGGATGTTCACCAGGTCGCAGCCGTCGTCGAGCACGAGGTCGGGCCCGAGGTCGAGGGCCTGGTGGATGTGCAGGTAGTAGGTGGCGCGATCGACCCCGGCCCGCGCGTGCACGGCGATCCCGTACGCCCGCAGGGCCTCGGCCACGTCGTCCTGGGTGGACAGCGGGTTGGAGGCGGCCAGCGCGATCTCGGCGCCGCCCGCCTTCAACGCGCCCATGAGCACGGCCGTCTCCGCGGTGACGTGCAGGCAGGCCGCGATCTTGAGCCCGTCGAGCGGGCGTTCGAGCGCGAACCGCTCGCCGATGGCGGTCAGCACCGGCATCGAGCGCGCGGCCCAGGAGATCTGCCGCTCGCCGCTTTCCCAGAGATCCATGCCCAGCCCCTCGCGAAAAAGCACGGCTCCGGGAGGGACCCCCTCCCGGAGCCGCCCAGCCGATCAGTAGCGGTAGTGGTCGGGCTTGTACGGGCCCTCGACGTGCACGCCGATGTAGGACGCCTGCTCCTTGGTCAGCTCGGTGAGCTTGACGCCGAGCGCGTCGAGGTGGAGGCGGGCGACCTTCTCGTCGAGGTGCTTGGGCAGCGTGTAGACGCCGATCGGGTATTCGGCCGTCTTGGTGAACAGCTCGATCTGCGCGATCACCTGGTTGGTGAAGGAGTTGGACATGACGAAGCTGGGGTGGCCGGTGGCGCAGCCCAGGTTCATCAGGCGGCCCTCGGCCAGCACGATGATCGAGTGGCCGTCGGCGAAGACCCACTCGTCGACCTGCGGCTTGATGTTGTTCTTCACGATGCCGGGCAGCTTGGCCAGGCCGGCCATGTCGATCTCGTTGTCGAAGTGGCCGATGTTGGAGACGATCGCCTGGTGCTTCATCTGCGCCATGTGCGCGGCGGTGATGATGTTGAAGTTGCCGGTGGTGGTCACGAAGATGTCGGCGATGCCGACGACGTCCTCCAGCGTGGTGACCTGGAAGCCGTCCATGGCCGCCTGGAGGGCGCAGATCGGGTCGATCTCGGTGACGATGACCCGGGCGCCCTGGCCGCGCAGCGCGTCGGCGCAGCCCTTGCCGACGTCGCCGTAGCCGCAGACCACGGCCACCTTGCCGCCGATGAGCACGTCGGTGGCCCGGTTGAGGCCGTCGATGACGGAGTGGCGGCAGCCGTACTTGTTGTCGAACTTCGACTTGGTGACCGAGTCGTTGACGTTGATCGCCGGGAAGAGGAGCTGGCCGTTCTTGTGCATCTCGTAGAGACGGTGCACGCCGGTGGTGGTCTCCTCGGTCACGCCCTTGATGCTCTCGGCGATGCGCGTCCAGCGCTTGTCCTCGCCGACCGTGCGGGTGAGCAGGTCGATGATGACGTGCCACTCCTCCGGGTCGTCGGCGCCGGCGGGGGCACGGCCCCGGCCTTCTCGTACTCGGCGCCCTTGTGCACGAGGAGCGTGGCGTCGCCGCCGTCGTCGAGGATCATGTTGGGGGCGTCACCGCCGGGCCAGGTGAGGGCCTGCTCGGTGCACCACCAGTACTCCTCCAGCGTCTCGCCCTTCCAGGCGAACACGGGGACGCCCTTCGGGTCGTCGACGGTGCCATCGGGGCCGACGACGACCGCGGCGGCGGCGTGGTCCTGGGTGGAGAAGATGTTGCAGCTGACCCAGCGGACCTCGGCGCCGAGCGCGACCAGCGTCTCGATGAGCACGGCCGTCTGGATGGTCATGTGCAGGGAGCCCATGATCTTCGCGCCGCGGAGGGGCTGGGAGGCCGCGTATTCCTTGCGCATCGCCATGAGGCCGGGCATCTCGTGCTCGGCGAGCCGGATTTCCTTACGGCCGAAGTCGGCAAGTGAAAGGTCGGCGACCTTGAAGTCCATCGGGATTCCCCTCGCGTCACGATTGCTGTCGCGGACGAGTTTAGGCGGCGCTCGGGCAGCCCCGCATCTCCGAGACAGCGAAACTGACGTAAGAATGTAAGGATGCGCATCACGGAAGCAGCCAAGCGGCTCGGCATGTCCCCACGAATGCTCCGATACCGGGAGGCGCTGGGCCTGCTGCCGCCGGTCCGTGAGCGCGGCGCGCACCGCAGATTCGGGCCCGAGGAGCTGGCCGCCGTGGCGCAGGGGGTGGAGCTGGAGAAACAGTTCGACGTCTCGCCCGCCGAGCTGGCCTTCGCGTTGCGCGTGCTGAGCGAGCCGCAGGTGGCCGCGGCCGTGCGCGATCTGGGCGTGCGCATCGGCCGCATCCAGGTGCCGCGCAGGGCCCTGGACTTCGAGAAGGAGAAGGCCCTGAGGCTCCTGCGCCCCCGGGGCTGAGCCTCAGCCGGCCGTGGTGCGTGTCGGCCTCAGGGCCGAGCGGTGGCCGGCCGTCGTACGCGGCCGGCCACCGGGACAAGCGTCGGTTGACCGTCGTACGCGGCCGGCCTCCGGGACGAGCGTCAGCCGGCCGTCGTGCGCAGCCGGTCGAGGTCGGGCTCCAGGTAGATCACCCGCGCGATCGGCACGGCGTCGCGGATGCGCCGCTCGGCCTCGTCGATGCCGCGGGCCACCTCGCCGGCCGTGTCGTCGTGCTCGACCGCGATCTTGGCGGCCACCAGCAGTTCCTCGGGGCCGAGGTGCAGCGTGCGCATGTGGATGATCCTGGCCACCTCGGGCGCACCCTCCAGCGCGGCCCGGATCTGCTCCTCGACCTCGGGCGAGGCGCCCTCGCCGAGCAGCAGCGACTTGGTCTCGACGGCCAGCACGACCGCGATGATCGCCAGCAGCACGCCGATCATGAGGGTGCCGATGCCGTCCCAGACGCCGTCGCCGGTGATGACGGCCATCGTCACGCCGAACAGCGCGAAGATCAGACCGAGCAGCGCGCCCAGGTCCTCCAGCAGGATGACGGGCAGCTCGGGCGACTTCGAACGGCGGATGAAGGCGAACCACGACTGCTTGCCGCGCAGCGGGTTGGACTCCTTGACCGCCGTGCGGAAGGAGAAGCCCTCGGCGATGATCGCGAAGATCAGCACCGCGAACGCCCAGATCGGCGACTCGACGTCGGCCGGTTCGGAGATCTTGTGCCAGCCCTCGTAGAGCGAGAAGACCGCGCCGATCGTGAACAGCACGACGGCGACCACGAACGCGTAGAAGTAACGCTCGCGCCCGTAGCCGAAGGGGTGGGTCTTGTCGCTGGCCCGCTGGGCCCGTTTCCCGCCGAGCAGCAGCAGGAGCTGGTTGCCCGAGTCGGCGACCGAGTGGATGCCCTCGGCCAGCATCGAGGACGACCCGGTGAAGAACGCCGCCACGAACTTCGCCACCGCGATCGCCAGGTTGGCGCTCAGCGCCGCAATGATTGCCTTGGTGCCACCGCTCGCGCTCACCGGACGTCTCCGCTCATAAAGATCACCTACAAAGACCTGACATGGGATCCTATTGGGAAATCCTGGCCTTAAGCTCAGTGATCGTGGCCACAGGCGTCGGATCCACGGCGTGGCCGAGGGCCAGGTAGGTGGCGGCGTAGTCGGCCAGGCCGACGAGCGTGGCCAGCCGTTCGAGCGGATGCACGCCCTCCGCGGTCAGCTCGCTGACCGGCACGTCCCGGTCGTGCGCGAGCCGCAGCGACGCCTCGCGCTGCCGCGTGACCTGCGGATGCTCCTCGACGTCGCGCAGCATGACGAGCCTGAGCGTCGGCCCGGCCTCGTCGGCGAAGATGTCCCGCTCGGCCAGCGGCCCCTCCAGGGCCGCCACCTGGTTGTGGCCGGCCTCGGGCAGCCGGCCGAAGACCGCGGGGTACTTGCCGGTCTCGTTGAGCTGGCAGGCCAGCCGGTACGCCGCCGCGCAGGCCACCGGCGAGGACCCCCAGATCATCGGGATGCTTCCGGCCAGGTCCATGGCGAGGGACTTACCCGGATTGACGAAGGACTCGCTGGAGGGACGGCAGCGGTTGGCGATGTCCTCAAGGATCGCGGCCACCCGTTCGAACACCTCGGGCTCGGCCGTGACCAGCCCCAGCGCGGACGCGGCCGTGATCACCGGAACCGTCAGCAGCCACAACGCGGACCTCGGCTGCCCCTCGACCCGCACCGGGACGTGGATCGCCGACGCCTGCACCGCCACGGCCTCCAGCGGCGAACCCGGCGGGCACACCGCCAGCAGCCCGCACCCCCGCCGGACGGCCTGGACGGCGACGGAGACCGTCTCGTCGTCGTCGCCGGTGGCGGACACGGCGATGACCAGGTCGGTCGCGCCGACCCAGCCCGGCAGCTGGTAGGACCGCAGCGTCACGATAGGCAGCGGCACGCCGTTGCCGCACACCGCCTCGAGGATGTCACCGGTCAGGCCCGCAGTGCCCATGCCCGCGACCACGACGGCCCGCGGGCGGCCCTGGGCGGACAGCCGGTCGACGCCGGCCTCGACCGCGGCACGGCGACCCGTGCGCACCTGGGCGGCCGAGGCCGCGACCGCGAGCAGCATGCCGCCCGGATCGGCCGCGGTGAGGTGTTGCTGGTCATCGAGCCGCCCGGGCTCCCAGGTCACGGCTTCCTTGCCTCATCGACCAGCAGGACGGGGATGTCGTCGCGCACGGGGTAGATCAGACCGCAGTCCGTGCAGACCAGCTCCTCGGTCTCGGCCTCGGCGCGCAGGGGCGCCTTGCAGGCCGGGCAGGCCAGGATCTCCAGCAGCCAGTCGTCGATCTTCACAGTGACACCCTTCCCACGATGGCGAGGACCTCGTCCTTGATCGCCTTCATCTTGCTCTCGTCGGCCGCCTCGGCGTTCAGCCTGAGGAGCGGCTCGGTGTTGGACGCGCGCAGGTTGAACCACCAGTCGGGGCCGGTGATCGTCAGGCCGTCGAGCTCGTCGACCTCGCCGCGGCCCGCGAAGGCCGCGCGGACGAGCGCCAGCGCCTCCCCCTGGTCGGCGACCGCGCTGTTGAGCTCGCCGGAGGCGTGGTAGCGCGAGTAGGCAGCCACCACCTGGGACAGCGGGCGCTCCTGCTCGCCGAGCGCGGCCAGCACGTGCATCGCGGCGAGCAGGCCCGAGTCGGCGAACCAGAAGTCGCGGAAGTAGTAGTGGGCGGAGTGCTCGCCGCCGAAGATGGCGCCGGTGCGGGCCATCTCCGCCTTGATGAAGGAGTGGCCGACGCGCGTGCGCACGGGCGTGCCGCCGTGCTCGCGGACGATCTCGGGCACGCCGAGCGAGGTGATCACGTTGTGGATGATCGTGCCGCCGGGGTCTTTGGCCAGCTCGCGGGTGGCGACCAGGGCGGTGACGGCCGACGGCGAGACGGACGCGCCGTGCTCGTCGACCACCCAGCAGCGGTCGGCGTCGCCGTCGAAGGCGAGGCCCAGGTCGGCGCCGCTCTCGACGACGGCCCGCTGCACGTCGAGGAGGTTCTGCGGCTCCAGCGGGTTGGCCTCGTGGTTGGGGAAGCTGCCGTCGAGCTCGAAGTAGAGCGGGACCAGCTCCAGCGGCAGGCCCTCGAACACGGCCGGGACCGTGTGGCCGGCCATGCCGTTGCCGGCGTCGGCGACGACCTTGAGCGGCCGGATCGCCGACAGGTCGACCAACGCGCGCAGGTGGGCGGCGTAGCCGGACAGCAGGTCCTTCTCGATCAGCGACCCGGCCGGGGTGGCGGGGGCGCCCAGCAGCTCGGCCGCGCGGTCGCGGATCTCGGCCAGCCCGGTCTCGCCGCCGATCGGCACCGCGCCGCCGCGGCACATCTTCATCCCGTTGTAGCGGGCCGGGTTGTGGCTGGCGGTGAACATCACGCCGGGCAGGCCCAGGCTGCCGCTGGCGTAGTAGAGCAGGTCGGTGGAGCCGAGCCCGGCGAACACGACGTCGGCGCCGCGCGAGCGGGCGCCCCTGATGAACGCCTCGGCCAGCGGCACGGAGGACTCTCGCATGTCATGGGCGACCACGACGGACGGGGCTCCGGTCACCTCGACGAACGCCGCACCCACGGCCTCGGCGATCGGCTCGTCGAGCTCGTCGGGAACCACCCCGCGAACGTCGTACGCTTTGAAGATCTTGGCGAGGTCGCCCACTCTCCAGCTCCGCCCCTAGGTCGTTTGTCGTGTGAAACGAGCCTACCGGTCGCGGTGCTGCTGGGCCGACCGAAGAACGCGCAGGTGGCCCCGGCGCCCGACCTCGACGCCTTGGCCGACCGGCTCGCCGCTGCCGGACGGAGTGGGCCTGGCGGCTTCCCTGACCGCGTTGGCCAGCGCCTCCAGGTCGTCTGAGCTGGGGGAGTTGCCGTCGGTGGGGAGCCGGACGACCTCCCAACCGCGGGGAGCGGTCAGCCGCTCGGCGTGTTCGGCGCACAGGTCGTAACAGTGTGGCTCGGCGTACGTCGCCAGAGGGCCGAGAACTGCGGTCGAGTCGGCGTATACGTACGTGAGCGTGAAGACGGCAGGCTGGCTGCAAGCGGTGCGGGAACAGCGGCGGACGGGGCTCACGGAGGGACCGTATCTGGTAAGAGTGCGAGGCGCCACTATCTGAGCGCTCTTAACGAGCGTGTCGCCACAATTCGGACACCTGTCGCAGGCTTTCCACCCACATGCGCCGATGCGCGCGCCTGAGGCACAACCTTGCCCCGTCGCCGTTGACGCCACACCGGTCGCGCTGCACTTTCCCGTTTCCTTGATCGACCACCGAGGAGGGCGACGAGCCGGAACGAACAGCTGGACGACGCCCTCCCTCCCTGACGGCGGCGACGCGGGCGGGGGTTCCGGGGGTTCGCGGGCAGGTGCCCTTACACTTGGGCGGTGACTCCAAAGCGCGGTCCCAGACGGCGCGATCGCCACGGTCGTGGCCTGCGCGGCCCCCTCGCCCCGTCCCACGTCCCGATGGCCCGTTCCCGCAGCGAGCGCTTCGACGACCTCGTCCTCGACGCCGTCGACCGGCTGCGGCCCCGGTGGGACAAACAGCTGTCCGCCGTGGAGTTCGCGGTCGAGGAGGTGCCGCCGGTCAACGAGCTGGGCGACGGCCCGAGCATGGGCACCGAGCCCATCCCGTTCGGCCGGGCCGACGCGGCCAGCGGCCAGTCACCGGCCGCCGTGGTGATCTACCGCCGCCCGCTGGAGGCCCGCGCCCGCGACCGCGACACCCTGGGCGCGATGGTGCACGACACGGTGGTCGAGCAGGTCGCCACGCTGCTCGGCCTCGCCCCCGAGACCGTCGACCCGGGTTACGACGAGCGCCGCTGAATCGCGGCTCGCCCGTGGCTCAGCCCGGCAGCACCACGCGGGCGCTGTCGGTCGGCGCGGGCAGCACGGGCAGCACGGTCCACACGCGCGCGGGCGCGAGCGGCTGGGCGGTGACGAGCAGGCCGTCCTTCTCCCGCTCCTCGATGACCCGGCCGCCGTAGACCTGGCCCGACACGGGCGTGACGACCACGGCGAACTCGCCCTTGGCGCGCAGCCGGACCTCCCTGGTCCGCCCGGCGGGCACCGCCACGTCGTACGGCCTGCCCGCCGCGCCCTTCGCGGGCACCTCCTGCACCCCGACCTCGCCCGGCCCGTCCGGCGCGGTGAACAGCAGCCGCGCGCCCGGACGGTTGCCGGCGATGCGCTCCGGCCTGCGGCTCTGACCGGCCAGCGCGCGCAACGTGTCCCCCAGCCGGCGCCCGCCGTCATGGGCGACGACGATCGCGGTGACGCGGGTGCGTGACATGGGCGGGCGACTCCAGCGTTGATCAGGCGCGCTCACCCTACAGGCGACATCACACGCGAAAAAGGGCCACGCGGGCTACCGCGTGACCCTTTCGCTCATATCCCCTAAACGGCCTGGCGCTTGATCCGTCTGCGCTCCCGCTCCGACAACCCACCCCAGATGCCGAAGCGCTCATCGTGTTCGAGCGCGTACTCCAAGCACTCGGCACGGACCTCGCACGATCGACAAACCTTCTTGGCTTCTCGGGTGGAGCCGCCTTTTTCCGGGAAGAACGCCTCCGGATCGGTCTGCGCGCACAACGCACGCTCCTGCCATCCGAGTTCTTCAGCGTCAAGCTGATCCTGTGCGATGACCGGATCGGTCACTGCACACCTCCCTGCCGCCCGCCCGCAATGGAGCCCCCCATGGACGCCTTCCTCCTACCCACCCAAGGGAAGGCGTAACAACATGGTTGTAATTACACGCGCGTGCCGTACGTGACGTCAAGCGGCATGACGGTATCCGGGGAAAGACCGACTCTCGCCCCGGTGTGCTCGGCATGTGGTGTTCGCACCAGGCCGAGACCCCCTGCACAGCAAGGCTTCGACCCGGTTCGTTCAACGCTGTCAGCGGTCGGAACCGTACCAGGGCGGGGTAGACGCCCGCCCTTTGGGCCACCTTCTCTCTAGCCGTCGTTTGCCGGTCCGTTACCTGCGTGGCTCGTTGGGCGTGTATATGGCCGTTGGGTCGATTGGGTCGTCACCCGGGCGGTTCTGGGCGCCCAGGGCGTCCCCGAGCTGCGAGGGGTCGAGCCGCATCGTCGACTCGCCCTGCGCCTCGCTCCAGCCGGCCGGGGCCTGGTGGGTGGGGCGGTAGGTCTGGGGCTGCTCGTACTGGCCCTGCTGGGGTTCGTACGCGTTCTGCTGCTGCTGGTACGGCTGGGCCTGCTGCGGGTGGCCGAACGGGTCGTCGTACGGCCTGGCCGGCTGGCCGGCGTAGTCGGGCACCCGCAGGTCGGGCTGGGTGCCGGAGGGGGCCGTCGAGCTCTGGTAGGTCTCGGCCTGCTGGTAGGCGTCCAGGAGCTGCTGGGAGCGCGGGTCCACGGGCGGGTCCGGCTCCTGGAAGGCGGGGGTGGCGTACTCGTGGCCGGAGTAGCCGGTGAACGGCTGGCCGCCCTGCTGGTCGAAGGCGTTCTGGCGGTCCTGGTACGGCTGCTGCGGCTCCGCCTGCGGGTACGGGACGCTCGGGCTGGTCTCCCCGCTCGGGTACGCCTGGTCGGCGAAGGCGCTCGGGGAGCTGTTGCTCGGGGCGTACGGGTTCTCGGAGGTGGGGTAGCCGGACTGGCCGTACGCACTGGGCTGACTGTCGGCCGGGACGTACGGCGCGGGGGTGTACTCGCCGGCCGGCGGCTGGTAGCCGGAGTCGGGGAGCGTCTCGGACGGGGTGTAGGCGGGCGGGGCGTACCCCTGGTCCTGGCCGAAGCCCTGCGGCGGGAAGCCGGGGTCCGGCTGCGCGAACGGCTGACCGGCCGGTCCCTGGGCGTGGCCGAAGGACTGGTCGGTCTGGGCGTAGGGGCGCTCGGGGGCCGGGGGGAACGGCGACTCGGGCTGGCGCGGGGGCTGGTCAGGGGACGCGGCGGGAAGCGCGGCCCTGGCCGGCTGGTAGGGCTGCTGCTGGTACTGCTCGGGCTGCTGACCGTGCGAAGGCTGCTGACCGTGCGAAGGCTGGCCGAAGGGGGCCTGGTCAGGCTGCTGACCGTGCGAAGGCTGGCCGAAGGGGGCCTGGTCAGGCTGCTGACCGTGCGAAGGCTGGCCGAACGGTGCCGGGTCGGGCTGCTGACCGTGAGAGCCCTGGCCGAACGGCGGCTGGTCGGGCTGCTGGCCGTGCGAAGGCTGGCCGAACGACGGCTGCTCGGGCTGGCCGTAGGCGGGCTGCTGGCCGTGCCCCTGGACCTGGCCCTGGCCGTAGGCGGGCTGGGCTTCGGGGGGCTGGGGGGCGTAGGGGGACTGCGCCTCGGCCGCGTGCGGGACGGGGGTGTCCTGCTGGTGGCCGTAGCCGGGGGCGTCGGACTGGCCGAAGCCGGGCGCGGAGGGCGCGGGCTGGCCGTAGCCGGCGGGGTCGGGCTGGCCGAAGGCGGGGGCGGGCTGGCCGTAGCCGGGAGTGGACGGCTCGGGCTGGCCGTAACCAGGGGTGGCGGGGTCGGGGTGGCCGCCGTAGCTCGGGGGCTGCTGGCCGTAGCCGGTGCCGGGCTGCGCGCCGGGGCTCGGCGCCTGTCCGCCGCCGTAACCCGGCTGCTGCCCGAAGGCGGCCTGCTGGTCCTGCTGGCCATAGGGAGCCTGCTGGTCCTGCTGCCCGAAGGAAGCCTGAGAGTCCTGCTGGCCGTACGGGGCCTGCGGGTCCTGCTGGCCGAAGGTGACGGTGGCGTGCTGGCCGGACGGGGGCTGGGGCGCGTACCCGGCGGAGGCGGGCTGAGGCTCGTAGCCGGAAGAGGGCGGCTGGGGCTCGTAGCCGGAGGACGGGGGCTGGGGCGCGTAGGCCGGGGACTGCTGGCCCGAGGGGGCTGGGGCGCGTAGCCCGAGCCCGTGGGGAACTGGCCCGACGGCGGTTGCGGGGCGTAGCCGGAGGAGGCGGGCTGGGGGTCGGGAGCCGCGGCCTGGGCGTCCTGGCCCGGGGGGAGCTGGGCGAGCGCGGGCTGCTGGCCGTAGGGGGTCGGCGCGGCGTGCGGCTGCGCGTACGCGGGCTGGGGGGAGGGGTCGGGCTGGCCGTGCGGCGGCTGGTCGGACTGGCCGTAGGCGGGCTGGTCCTGCTGGCCGAACTGCTGGGGGCGGCCGTACTGGGGCTGGTCCTGCTGGCCGAACTGCTGGGGCTGGCCGTAGTGGGTGGTCGGACGGCCGTACCCGTCGAGAGTGGGGATGGGGGAACGGCCGGGCATGACCTCGGGGAGCAGGTAGACCAGCCCGACGGCGGTCAGCGCGAGCGTGGGGACGCCGGTGAGCACGTACTCCACCACGCCGCGGAAGCCGCCTCCGGCGAACAGCCCGACGATCAGCGCCAGCGCGCCGAACACGGCGGCGAGCAGCAGGCCGGCGGCCGAGCCGTAGGCGATGAGCCGGGCCTTGGACGAGCGCTCGCCCGTCCTGGTGACGAGCAGCACGGCGCCCACGAGCAGCGCGGTCACGATCGGGCTGGTCAGGCCCGGCAGGTTCGCGGCGGCACGGGTGGCGAACCCGCCGCCGAGCGGGCTGCCCGAGCCGATCAGGATGTGGCCGATCGTCAGGACGACGTCCACCAGCCCGGTGACGAGCATGATCCAGGCAGCCGGCTCCCGTAGTCGGGCGGCATTTACTTTGCTCATGAGTAACCCCCATCGAACCCTTTGGCCCGAAGGGAGTTTGCCACATTGCCGACTTTCGCGGCGGGTGTCCCAAGAACCTCTTCCATCCCATTTACCCCTATACCTGGAACTTTGTTGCTCCGAAGTGGGGCAGAACCACTCCCCCCACGGGGATGTCGGACGCCGATGGAAGACTGGGACGCATGCACATCGTGTCACTCGCCGGCGGCATCGGCGGCGCCCGTTTCCTGCGCGGCCTGCGCGCCACCGCACCCGACGCCTCGATCACCGTCATCGGCAACACGGGCGACGACATCACCCTGTTCGGCCTGCGCGTCTGTCCCGACCTCGACACCGTCATGTACACCCTGGGCGGCGGCATCGACGAGGAGCAGGGCTGGGGCCGGGCCAAGGAGTCCCACGTCGTCAAGGAGGAGCTGGCCGCCTACGGGGTCGAGCCGCAGTGGTTCGGGCTCGGCGACCGCGACTTCGCCACCCACATCGTCCGCTCGCAGATGCTGGAGGCGGGTTATCCGCTCTCGCAGATCACCGAGGCCCTGTGCGTGCGCTGGCAGCCGGGCGTGCGGCTGCTGCCGATGACCGACGACCGCTGCGAGACGCACGTGGTGATCTCCGACGAGCGCGGCAAGCGGGCCGTGCACTTCCAGGAGTGGTGGGTGCGCCTGCGCGCCTCGGTCCCGGCCGAGTCGTTCGCGCTGGTGGGGGTCGAGACGGCCAAGCCCGCGCCGGGCGTGCTGGAGGCGATCGAGCAGGCCGACGTGGTGATTCTGCCGCCGTCCAACCCGGTGGTGAGCATCGGCACGATCCTGCAGGTCCCCGGCATCCGCGAGGCGGTCGCGGCCAAGACCGTGGTCGGCGTCTCCCCCATCATCGGCGGCGCGCCCGTGCGCGGCATGGCCGACGCCTGCCTGACGGCCATCGGGGTGGAGACCACGGCCCAGGCCGTGCTCGACCTCTACGGCTCCGGCCTGGTCGACGGCTGGCTGGTGGCCGAGGAGGACTCCGGGGTGGCGCTCGACGGCGTGCGCGTGGTGTCCCGTCCGATCCTCATGCACGACGCCGAGACGACGGCCGACATCGCCCGCACGGCGCTCGACCTGGCGCTGGAGCTGGCTCGATGAGCACGCGACGGGTCGAGGTCATCGCCGTCACCGGCATCGGCGAGGTCCGGCCGGGCGACGACCTGGCCGCCCTGCTCAAGGACGCCGACCTGCGCGACGGCGACATCGTGGTGGTCACCTCGAAGATCGTCAGCAAGGCCGAGGGCCGCGTCCGTCAGGCGCCCGACCGCGCGAGCGCGATCGAGGAGGAGACCGAGCGGGTCGTCGCCAGGCGCGGCGACACGGTGATCGTCCAGACCCGCCACGGCTTCGTCATGGCCGCGGCCGGGGTCGACGCCTCCAACACCGAGCCGGGCACCGTCCTGCTGCTGCCCGAGGACTCCGACGCCTCCGCGGCGCGGATCAGGGCCGGGCTGGGCGCGCGGGTGGGGGTGATCGTCTCCGACACGTTCGGGCGTCCGTGGCGCAACGGGCTGACCGACGTGGCGATCGGCGCCGCAGGGGTGCGCCCGCTCGACGACTTCCGCGGCTCCTCCGACTCCTACGGCAACGCGCTCGGCGCCACCGTCACCGCGCTGGTCGACGAGATCGCGAGCGCGGCCGAGCTGGTCAAGGGCAAGCTCGGCGGCGTACCGGCGGCGATCGTGCGCGGGCTCGGCCATCTGGTGACCGACGACGACGGGCCGGGGGTCAGGCCGCTCGTCCGCCCGGCCGACGAGGACATGTTCCGCTTCGGCTCCCGCGACGTCGTGTTCGCCCGCCGTACGATCAGGGAGTTCTCCGACCGGCCGGTCGACGGCGAGGCGGTGCGCAGGGCGGTGGCCGCGGGCATCGCGGCGCCGGCGCCGCACCACACGACCCCGTGGCGGTTCGTGCTGGTCGAGTCGGCGCAGACCCGCACCGAGCTGCTCGACGCCATGCGCGAGGCGTGGATCGCGGACCTGCGCGGCGACGGGTTCACCGAGCAGTCGATCGCCAAGCGGATCAAGCGCGGCGACGTCCTGCGCAACGCCCCCTACCTGGTCGTGCCGTGCCTGGTGATGGAGGGCTCGCACACCTACCGCGACGATCGGCGCAACGCCTCCGAACGGGAGATGTTCGTCGTGGCGACGGGCGCCGGCGTGGAGAACTTCCTGATCCAGCTCGCGGTCGAGGGGCTGGGCTCGGCGTGGGTGTCGTCCACGATGTTCTGCCGGCCGGTGGTCAGGCAGGTGCTCGACCTGCCCGAGTCGTGGGATCCGATGGGTTGCGTGGCGATCGGGCACGCCGCCGCGCCGCCGCGCGACCGCGCCCCCCGTGACCCGCGCGATTTCATCGTGACGCGCTGAGCCTCTGACGAGAGTCTGGAAATCTGGTAAGCCAACCGTTTACCGTTAGGAAACTTTCCTTTACATTTGGACTATCCCCCCATGTAAAGGAGCCACTTCAATGCGAAGGACTCTCACGTTAGTCGCCGTGGCGGTGATCACCATCGCCACGGCGGTGTTCAACACCTCTCCCGCGTTCGCCCACGGTTATGTGAACTCGCCGCCCAGCAGGCAGGCCTTCTGCGCCCAGGGCAAGGTGTCGGGCTGCGGCCAGATCGTCTACGAGCCACAGAGCGTGGAGGGCCCGAAGGGCCTGCGCAGCTGCAACGCCAACCTTGGCCAGTTCGCTCAGCTCGCCGACGAGAGCAAGCCGTGGCCGGCCACCTCGGTGGGCAGCTCGGTGACCTTCACCTGGACGTTCACCGCCAGGCACGCCACGCTCAACTACGAGTACTACATCGGCGGAAACCGGGTCGCGGTCTTCAACGGCAACGGCCAGCAGCCGCCGTCGACGATCTCCCACACCGTCAACCTCTCCGGCTACTCCGGCCGCCAGAAGGTCCTGGCGATCTGGAACATCTCCGACACCTCCAACGCCTTCTACTCCTGCATCGACCTGCAGATCGGCGGGGGCGGCCAGCCGACCCCCACCCCGACCCCGACCGTGACCCCCACGCCCACCCCGACCCCGACGCCCACCACGACGGCCTCGGGCACCTGGAAGGCCGGCACGGCCTACACCACGGGCAGCACGGTCACCTACAACGGCGTCTCCTACCGGTGCCTGCAGCCCCACACGGCCATCGCGGGCTGGGAGCCGCCGAACGTCCCGGCGCTCTGGCAGCGGGTCTGACGGTCTGGACCGGCCGATGACCAAGCTTCGTGACGCCGCGCTGTCGCTGTTCCGCATCGTGGTGGGCCTGCTGTTCGCCTGCCACGGGGCCGCCACTCTGTTCGGCGTACTCGGCGGCCCGTACGGCGGAACGACCCCGTCCGTAGGCCAATGGCCCGACTGGTGGGCGGGGGTGATCGAGCTCGGCGCGGGCGGCCTCGTCCTCATCGGGCTCGCCACCCGCGTCGCCGCCCTGCTCTGCTCGGGCACGATGGCCTACGCCTACTTCACCGTCCACCTGCCCAAGGGCCTGTTCCCGTTGCAGAACGGGGGCGAGACCGCGGCCATGTTCTCGTGGTCGTTCCTGATGCTGGCGCTGCTCGGCAGCGGCGCGTGGTCGCTGGACAAGCTCGTGTCCCGCTTCCACCACCGTGACGAGAACGCCACCGTGCACCAGATGTAGGCCGGAGGGGGTGCCGGGCGACCGGCATCCCCTCAGGCGGCCGGCTTGCAGGTGGGATGGCAGAGCCTGCGGGCCAGCGCGCCGAGGAAGACATCGATGATCTCCCCGGGCTCCTGCGCCACGTGCAGCGAGCCGTTCGTGGCCGCCGCGATCTGCGACAGGCTGCCGCGGTCCACGTCCTTGCCGAACGCGATGATGACGATCTGAACGGGCTTGTCCGGGTCCCACTCGTTGCGCAGGGCCTCGAGAAGCCGCGGGAGTTTGACGCCCTTGCCGTCGTCCTTGCCGGCGCTGATCACCAGCAGCGTGTTGTTCATGTCGTCGCGGTAGTCACCGCTCATCCTGCGGAACCCGGCCAGTATCGCGTCGTAGAGCGAGCTGTCCAGGTCGGGGTGGGGGGCGATCGTGCTGGTCAGCTCGTCGAGGACGCTGCGCCGCAGCACCTGGCCCGACTCCGGCTCGCTGATCGGGCCGAGGCCGACCCGCTGCCGGTAGCTCCTGACGTTCCCCACCTTGTCGGCGAACTCCCACATGCCCATGTGCGTGGAGTTCGGGAAGAGCTGCAGCCCGATCTTGGCCGCGGCCAGCGCGATGCGCACCTTGGTGCTGCCGTTCAGCGGCTCGGCCATGTGCTTCGAGGTGTCGGCCAGCACGAGGATGTTGGTCGGCGGCGCCAGCCTGCTCCAGGCGCGCAGCGCCTCGTCGATGTCCTGCTGCGACACCGACGGCCTGGTCTTCGGCGCCTCCGACGGGAGCTGCGGCCCCGGCGAGAGCGGCCCCAGCCGGCCGTCGCCCGATCTGAAGCCGGCCCGCCGGACGATCTCCTGGGCCTGGCCGCCCTTCAGCCAGTCGGCGAAGGCGGTGGACGCCTCCGCGACGTCGGGATCGGCCGCCGTGACGACGTAGGGATAGTCGAGGTCGATGGTGCCCTCGCGCGGGTGCAGCGCCACGACCGGGTCGGGCGAGGGCACCCGGTTGTGGTTCCACACCGACTGCTCGGGGACGATGACCACCGGCCGCTGCCAGAACCCGCGGTCGTCCACGGCGTCGAGCATGCTGCGGTAGTCGGGCGCCGACCCGGCCTGCGCCCACCTGACGAACGCGGTCAGCGCCTTGTCGGCGGCCGGCCCGGTGCCCACGACGTCCCTGGCCGCGGCCACGGTCGCGATCCCCGCGCCCACCAGCGACGGGTCGGGCACCCGTACGACATCCGGCTCGCCGGAGTTGGGCGTCAGCCGCCCGCGCACGGTCGGCGGGAAGACCATCCGCCAGTTCATCTCGGTCCCGCCGACCGAGAAGCGCCGGGCCAGCGACGACCGCGTGGCGAACACCAGCGGCGAGGTGGCCACCACGGTCTCCCCCGCGGGCAGCGAGCTCGCGCCCTGGCTGCGGGCCAGCCTGATCCAGGCCGAGGAGTCGGCGATCCAGCCGTCGGGGCGTTCGCGCAGCACGCCGGCCCGGTCGCCGATCAGCGTGCGCAGCACGGTGGCCGACGGCTGCTCGGTCACCTGGACCAGCACGCACCGCCCGCCGACCGACGCCTTGGTCTCGTTGAAGCGCCCGGCGGCCTCCATGACCGCCGGCGCCACGTCCACGGCGGCGGCCACGCTGACCAGAACAGGCTCTCGTGACACGCACAGGGCGGGACCGCCGCCGAGCACCACGTACAGGCTGCCGGCGGCGACGGCCACGGCGGCGAGGCCGGCCAGCATGCCACGTTGGAGCGCCTTCCTGCGTCGCTGCACGGGAGGCAGCGCGGCACGGTGTCGACCCAACCGCACGATGAACCTCTCTCCAGTGGAGTGATGATTCTTCCAGTGCCTCCCATACCGGGCGCAACCCTTGTTAGAACTTGTTATAACTACGCCATCGGCAAGATTCTTCTCACGCTCTGGCACACCCCGTCGCTGGCCTGCGCGGCGGCCAGCCGTTCGGCCGTGGGGCTGCCGTACTCGGTGGTGCGCTGGCGTACCGGCCTGCCGGTGACCTCGACCATCTCGCGCAGCTCGCTGATCGTCTTGTACGAGCCGTTCTCCGAGCCCGCCATCCGGCTGATCGTCTCCTCCATGAGGGTGCCGCCGAGGTCGTTCACGCCGCCCCCGAGCACCTGGCGGCACAGGTCGTCCTGGAGCTTGACCCACGAGCACTGGATGTTGGGGATCGCGCCGTGCAGCAGGATCCTGGCCAGGGCGTGCACCGCGCGGTTCTCCTGGGCGGTGGGGCCGGGCCGGGCGATGCCGGCCAGGTAGATCGGGGCGCTGGTGTGCACGAACGGCAGCAGCACGAACTCCGAGAACCCGCCGGTCTGCTCCTGCAGCCGCCTGATCAGCTTGATGTGCCTGACCCAGTGCAGGTGGTGGTCCACGTGGCCGTACATCATCGTGGACGTCGTCGGGATGCCGACCTCGTGGGCCGTGGTGATGACCTCGATCCACTCCTTGGCCGGCAGCTTGCCCTTGGTCAGCACCCAGCGCACGTCGTCGTCGAGGATCTCGGCCGCCGTGCCGGGCAGCGAGTCCACCCCGGCCTCCTTGGCGGCCTCCAGCCAGTCGCGTATAGACAGGTTCGTCCGGGAGGCTCCGTTGATGACCTCCATCGGGGAGAACGCGTGCACGTGCATGCCGGGCGTCCTGGCCTTGACCGCCCTGGCGATGTCGAAGTACGCGGTTCCCGGCAGGTCGGGATGGATGCCGCCCTGCATGCACACCTCGGTCGCGCCTGCCGCCCACGCCTCCTCGGCCCGGTCGGCCACCTGGTCCAGGCTCAGCGTGTACGCGTCGGCATCGGTCCTGCGCTGGGCGAAGGCGCAGAAGCGGCAGCCGGTGTAGCAGACGTTGGTGAAGTTGATGTTCCGGTTGACGACGTAGGTGACCTCGTCGCCGACGGCCTGCGCGCGCAACGCGTCGGCGATGGCCGCCAGCTCGTCCAGCGCTCCGCCCTCAGCGCCCAGCAGCGCGACGGCCTCGGCGTCGGTCAGCCCGGCGGGGTCGGCCTCGGCCCGCCTGAGCGCCTGCCGCACGTCGCTCGGCGTCGAGGCGGCGATCGGGCCGAGGCGCTCGCGCAGGGCCGTCCAGTCGCCGTACACGTGGTCGAAGTCGTCGCGCCGGTCGTTCACCCGGCCGGTGGTGTCCACCTCGACGTGCAGGTCCACCCGGCCGGCGGCGGCGAACCCGCCGTCGGGCTCCTGCCAGGGACGGCCCTGCGGCACGGCGTCCTCGCGGGCGAGCCCGGTGCCGGGGTCGGCCAGGGCCTCGACGTGCGCGAACAGCCGCGGGTCCAGCCACGGCTCGCCGGCCCGCACGTACTCGGGGTAGATCGTCAGGCGTTCCCGCAGGTCGAAGCCGGATTCGGCGGTACGCGCCGCCAGGTCGTCGATCTGCGGCCAGGGGCGTTCCGGGTTCACGTGGTCGGGGGTCAGCGGCGAGACGCCGCCCCAGTCGTCGATGCCGGCCCGGATCATGAGCGCGTACTCGGAGTCGACCAGGTTGGGCGGGGCCTGGAGGCGTACGCGGGGGCCGAGGACCAGCCGCGCGACGGCGATCGTGGCCGCCAACTCGTGCAGGTCGGCGTCCGGCAGGCCGCGCATGGCCGTGTCCGGCTTGGCGCGGAAGTTCTGGACGATGACCTCCTGGATGCCGCCGTACTCGCGGGCGACCTTCCGGATGGCGAAGATCGACTCGGCCCGGTCCTCGACGGTCTCACCGATGCCGATGAGGATCCCGGTCGTGAACGGCACGTTGCTGCGGCCGGCGTCCTCCAGCACGCGCAGCCGTACCGCCGGGTCCTTGTCGGGGGAGCCGTAGTGCGGCTGCCCCTTCTCCTCGAACAGCCGCCGCGAGGTGGTCTCCAGCATCATGCCCATCGACGGCGCGACCGGCTTGAGCCGCTGCAGGTCACGCCAGCTCAGCACACCGGGGTTGAGGTGCGGCAACAGCCCGGTCTCCTCCAACACCAGGATCGCCATGGCTCGTACGTAGGACAACGTGTCGTCATAGCCGTGCGCGTCCAGCCACTCGCGGGCCTGGTGCCAGCGCTCCTCCGGCCGGTCCCCCAGCGTGAACAGCGCCTCCTTGCAGCCCATCGCCGCGCCCTGCCGGGCGATCTCCAGCACCTCGTCCGGGCTCAGGAAGGCCGACTCCAGCTTGTGCGGCGCGGTCGCGAACGTGCAGTAGCCGCAACGGTCCCGGCACAACCTGGTCAGCGGGATGAACACCTTCCTGCTGTAGGTGATCACCCCTTCCCTGCCGGCGGCCTTCAGCCCGGCGTCGCGCACGCGGGAGGCGTGGTCGAGCAGCGCGTCGAGCTGCTCGCCGCGCGCGTGCAGCAGCACGACGGCCTCGGTGAGGTCGAGCGCCTTGCCGTCACGGGCACGGGCGAGGGCACGGCGAAGCGCGGAATCACTGACAAGACTCATAGAGGCACAGTACGCACCCCTGAGTTCGTGACGCGCACTCAGGGCTGGATGTCAGAAGGACCGGTAGTCGCGCGCGGCCATCCGCGGCCCCCGCGCGGGCGGCCGCAGACCGCTGAGCCAGACGAGCACCGCCGCCCGGTGCCGATGCCCCCGGTACGGCTCCAGCAGCCGCATCATCCCCTCGTCGTCGGTCTTCTCCCCGGTCAGCGCGTAGCCGACCAGCTTGGCCAGGTGGAAGTCCCCCACGCTCACCGCGTCGGCGTCGCCGAAGGCCCGCTGGCGGACCTCGGCCGACGTCCACACGCCGATGCCGGGCAGGGCCCGCAACAGCCGGTCGAGCTCCTCCGTGGTGGCCGCGGCCTCCAGCTTGGCGGCGTGCCAGGCGGCGTTGGCGATCGTCCGGGCCCGGACGGCCTCCGCGCCCGCCCGGTGCCAGTGCCAGCTCGGGATCTGCCGCCACACGACCGGTTCGGGCGGCACCCGCATGCCGTCGGGGGCGGGGCCGGGGGCGGGCTCGCCGTAGTGGCGCAGCAGGTAGCGCCAGGCCCGCCACGCCTCCCGGCCGACGACCTTCTGCTCCAGCACGGCGGGCACCAGCGCCTCCATGACCCGCCCGGTACGCCCGATGCGCAGCCCCGCGTGCTTGCGCGCCACGTCCGCCAGCACGTCGTGCCGGACGCGGAAGCCGGAGACGTCGTCGAGCGCGCCGAGCAGGGCGGGCAGGGTCTCCAGCGACCAGCCGGCGCCCGGCCCCCACGCCTGGGCCCGCACGGCCGCGGGGGTCACGGTCACCCGCAGCGTGCTCGGGCCGTCGGGGGTGCGGCAGGCGCGCCAGATCGAGCCGTCGGGGGTGCGGCGCCAGGCGGGATCGCCGGTGCCGCGCCGGTGGGGGCCGAGGGCCAGCTCCACGTCGAGCGGCCCGTCGGGCTCCCACCTGCGTTCCATCACCCGTCCAGTCTGCCGCGCGGCGGCGGGTGGTCGCTCACCCGCGCGGCACCGGCGGGCGGGTCACACGTCGCTGGAGTAGCGGACCGCGCGCTCGGGCAGCTCGATGCCCGGCCAGACGCGCACCCCGCCCTGCAGCTCGTTGCCCGGCCCGACCACCGCGCCGTCACCGATCACCGCGTCGCGCACGACCGTGCCGGCGCAGATCCGGGCGCCCTTGCCCACGACCGAGTCGTTCACCGTGGCGCCGGCCTCGATGACGCTGTCGTCGCACAACACCGAGCCCACCACGGACGCGCCCGCCTCGACGACGGCCCGCGCGCCGACGGTGGTGCCGCCCTGGACCTTGGCCTCGGCCGAGATCTTCGCCCCGTCGAGGGCGAGGTGCTCGCCCTGCGGGCCGGGCAGCGCCGGCGAGGCGAGCCGCCCGAGCACCAGGTCGCGCGAGCCCTTCACGAACGCGGCCGGAGTGCCCACGTCGAGCCAGTACGTGCGGTCGGCGTAGCCCAGCACCAGCTCACCGGAGTCGATCAGCCCGGGGAACGTCTCGCGCTCCACGGAGACCACCTCGCCGCGCGGGATCGAGTCGATCACCGAGCGGGTGAAGACGTAGCAGCCGGCGTTGATGCGGTTGGTGACCGGGTTGGGGGTCTTCTCCAGGAACGCGGTCACCCGTCCGGACTCGTCGGTCGGCACGCAGCCGAACCGTGTCGGGTCGTCCACCTCCGTCAGGTGGAGCGTCACGGCGGCGCCGCGCTCGCAGTGGGTGCGCACCTGGTCGCCGATGTCGTGGCCGGACAGGATGTCGCCGTTGAGGATGAGCACCGGGTCGGAGGGCCCGCAGGTGAGCGCCTCGGCGGCGTTGCGGATGGCCCCGCCGGTGCCGAGCGGCGTCTCCTCGGTCATGTATTCGAGGGAGAGCCCGAGTGCCGACCCGTCACCGAAGGCGGGCTCGAACATCGCCGCCTTGTACGAGGTCGCGAACACGATCCGGCGTACGCCGAAGGACCGGGCACGGGCGAGTTGGTGGGCCAGGAACGGCACTCCGGCGGTCGGCAGCAGCGGCTTGGGCGTGCCCAGTGTCAGCGGACGCAGGCGTGTGCCCTGCCCCCCGACCAGGAGGATCGCCTCGAGGTCTGGCAAAGAGCTCTCCATCACTCCGTGAGAGTAGCGAACTATTCGATTGCGCGTTGATAAGAGTTGAGATGCGCCTCCGCCGAGGCCTCCCAGGTGAATTCGCGAGCCCGCGCCCGCCCGGCCTCCTGCAACTGCCGCCTCCGATCGGAGGAGGCAAGCAGCTCGCCCAGGGCGTCGGCGATGCTGTCCGCGTCCGGCTCAGTGTAGGCGACGGCGTCGCCGCCCACCTCGGGCAGCGAGGTGCGGTGGCTGGTGAGGACGGCCGCGCCGCAGGCCATGGCCTCCAGCACCGGCATGCCGAAGCCCTCGCCCCGCGAGGGGAACGCCACGACGAGCGCCCCGCCCAGGAACCCCGGCAGATCGGGCGCGCGCAGGTATCCCGGCCTGATCACCCGGACGGTGGCCTCGACCTCACGGCAGGCCGCGTCGACGTCGTCCTCGTGCACGCCGCCGCCGAGCACCAGCGCGGGCGGCGTCTCCAGCCGCTTGACGGCGGCGGCGAAGCCGCGGATCAGGTTGGGCACGTTCTTGCGGGGGTCGAGGTTGCCGAGGAAGGCCACGTACGGCTGGCCGTGCAGCCCGCACCTGATGGCCGCCCGGCGGACCTCGTCCTCGCTCGGCGGGTGGAACTGGGCGAGGTCGACGCCGTGGTAGGCGACGTCGATGCGGGTGGGGTCGGCCGACAACACGCGGACCAGCTCGTCCCTGGTCGCCTTGGACGGCACGATGACGCGCCGGGCGTGCCGGACGGCGGTACGCGTGGCCGAGCGGAAGAACGCCGCCCTGGCCGGGCTGTGCTGCTCGGGCTCGGTGAACCAGGTCACGTCGTGCACCGTCACGACGGTCGGCAGGCCGGAGCGCAGCGGCATGGAGTAGTAGGGGGCGTGGATGGCCTCGGCCCCCGTCTGGCGGGCGAGCAGCGGCACGCCGGTCTGCTCCCAGGCGAGCCGGGCGGCCCTGTTGGTGATGGCGACGGGGCCGGGGACGACACGGGCCGAAGGCGCCAGCCGCTGGTACCTTTCCGCTTCCGCACGCTGGCAGACCACGACCAGATCGGTCCCTGCCTGGTGGAGCGCGGCCACGAGCCCGTCCACGTACCGGATCAACGCACCACGGTCGGCGGGGACCGCGGCGGCATCGACGAGCACTCGAGGCATTACGTGGATCTTCTCCCCTCAAGATCGACGTGGGACCTGGCAAGTCCCCCCTCTTTGATTCAGCTTATGACCACCCTCCCCCAAATCGTGGGCCAAATCACACCGAGTCGCGACGTGCGGCAATTCCCGCCATACCTGCGCAGATCAGGTCCCCCATGATGATGACGATGCGGGAGCAGAGGGCCACCGCGATGGCCGCGCCGCTGTCGAGCACGGGGGCGAGCACCGCCACCATCGCCAGCTCGCGCACCCCGGCACCGGCCGGCACGACGAAGGTCACGATGCCCAGGCACCACGACAGGGCGAAGGCCCCGACGGCGAACAGCAGGCCGCCCTGCGGCGCGACGAAGTAGAAGTGCACGCCGTAGGCCGTCCAGCCGGCCAGCGCCCAGCCGAGCGCGGTGAGCATGCCGCGGCGGGTGAGCGGACGCTCCAGGGGCTCGCGCTTGAGCTTGCGCAGGCCGAAGCCGATCACGCCGTTGACGACCTTGGGCTCCAGCAGCACCAGCAGCAGCGGGATGAACAGCAGCACCCAGCCGAACCGGTGCCAGCCGAGCGTGACCAGCGTGACGAGCAGACCGCTGGCGATCTGGACGGGCATCATCAGGAAGAACGCCGCGGCGCTGCGCGGACGCGGCACGCCGAGGTCGCGGCCCATCTCCATCTGGGCGAGCACCGGCCAGACCGCGCCGGGGATGTACTTGCCGAGCTGACCGACGAAGAACACCTTGGCGGCCGGCCGCAGTGGCAGCGGCGAACCCAGGTCGGCCAGCAGCGTGCGCCAGGTGAGCATGGCCCCGAGCAGCGCGGCGACCACGGCGACGAGCGACCCGGCCAGCGCCGGCCACGACAGCCGGGCGAACCCGGCCACCACGGCGTCCCACTGCCTGGCCACCGCCCACGCGCCGAAGGCGAGCGCAACGGCGAGGAAGCCGAAACGCAGCAGCCGGCGCGGCAGCGACCGCTTGGGGATCGCGCTCGCGCCGGTCTCGTCCACGAGGCTCACAGCGGCAGGACCCGCTCGGGCGGCTGCGGCAGCGCCGGCCCGGTGGGCCTGCGCGGGGTCTTGGTGGCCACCCACAGGTACGTCGGCACGACGGGCAGCAGCAGCCGCAGCACCTCGCGCGGCGCGCGGGCCAGCACGGCCTTGACCAGCCGGCCCGGCAGGCCGGGGAACAGCTCCGACCCGGCGAACCTGGTCGGCGTGGCCAGCACCGGGAACGTGTAGTCCCAGACGTGGAAGGCGCGCAACATCCGGCGCAGCCCCCGCCGGGTCCTGAACCGCTCGTAGTAGTGGTCGGCCCGGCCGAAGGCGCGCACGTAACGGTCGGCCAGCGCGGGCGGCAGGTACGACAGGAACGGCAGCTTGTAGTGGGGCTCGACGACCCCGAGCCGGTTGCCGAGCCCGAGGTAGAGCACCCCGGTGTCGGACAGCACGCGGTGCATCTCGGCCACCACGGCGTCGGGGTCGACCACGTGCTCGTAGATGTGGTTGAACACCAGCACGTCGATCGACCCGTCGGGGAAGGGCAGCGCCGTGCCGTCGCCGCAGACGAACGCCACCCGCTCGCCGAACCGGTCGGCGGCCTTGCGCAGCCCCGGCACGTCGATGTCGATGCCCAGCGTGTGCTTGGCCCCGGCCTGGGCCAGCTCGTCGGCGATGAACCCGGCCGAGCAGCCGACGTCGCCCACGGTCAGCCCGCCGAGCGGCCCCTGGAAGTGCTCCAGCACGGCGATGATCTTCGCGGCCTTGCGGCGGCGTTTGTCCTCGTCGAGCATGGCCGACTGGAATTCGGAGTACTCGAGCTGCGCGACCCGTTGCTTGCCCACGTCGCCCAACAGTACCCGCGCCGCGGGCCTCGGCAGGCTGACCTGGCCCACATGCTGGCTCTCCCCGGGCTCCCGCGTAGCCTGGGCTGATGTTGCGCCGCCTGCTGCGCGTCCTGCTCGCGCTGGTCGCCCTCGCCTTCCTCGGCTACGGCCTGGCGCGGAACTGGCACGACACCACGCAGGCCCTGGCCAGACTGTCGCCGTGGGCGGTGCTCGGGGCGTTCGGGGCGGTGCTGGCCGGGCAGGTCTGCATGCTGGTGGCCTGGCGGCAGATCATGGCGGGGCTCGGCACCCGGCTGCCGCTGCGGGTGGCCGGACGGATCATGTTCGTGGGTCAGCTCGGCAAGTACATCCCGGGCGCGGTGTGGGCGTACGCGGCCATGATGGACCTCGGGCGCGATCACGGGAGCCCGCCGCGGCGCACGTTCGCCACGATCTCGCTCGGGCTGGTGGTCAACCTCGGCGTCGGCATCTCGATCGCCGCCGCCACGCTGAGCTCGCACGAGGCGGTCCGCCGGGCCTGGTACGTGGTGCTGCTCGTCCCGATGATCATCGTGTGCCTGCATCCCAAGGTGCTCACCTGGGGGCTCAACCTGGCGCTGCGCATCGCCCGCAAGGAGCCGCTGGAGAGCGTGCTGCCCGGCCGCACGGTCGTCGTCGCGGTCGCCTGGACCGCGCTCGGCTGGTTCGTCTACGGCCTGCACACCTGGCTGCTGTCCGGCCGCCCCGACCTCTACCTGGTGGCGACCGGCGCGTACGCGTTCGCCTGGTGCACCGGCATCCTGGCCTTCGTGGTGCCCGCCGGGGTGGGCGTGCGGGAGGGCGCGCTCGTGCTGGTGCTCGGGCCGGTCATCGGCACCGCTCCGGCCATCGCGGTGGCGATCGTGTCGCGGCTGGCGTTCACGCTGGCCGACGCGGTCGCCGCGGGGGTGGCGTTCGTGCTCGCCCGTCAGATGCCGAGCAGCGTGCCGGCGTACGCCGCCCAGAACGGCTCGGGATCGACCGCCTTGACCCCCGACCGCAACCTCTCCGGCTCGCCCGAGGCGTAGAAGCGCTCGATCGCCGCGCGCAGCGCCCCGGCGTCGCCCGGCTCGACCAGCAGGCCGTCGACGCCGTCGGTCACGTGGTCGGCCAGCGCGCCCACCCGGGTGGCGATCACCGGCACGCCGTGCTCGTGGCCGAGCCAGACGTTCTGGCTGGCGGTGGCGCTCCGGTACGGCAGCACCAGCGCGTCGGCGGCGGCGAACAGCTTCGGCACGTCGGCGGCGGGGACGTACCCGGGCCGCAGCTCCACCCGGCCGGCCAGGCCCAGCTCGTCGATCAGCGCCTTCGTCCCGTCGAGGCCGCCCCAGAACTCGCCCGCCACGGTCAGCGAGATCCCCTCGGGCAGCGCCCGCAGCAGCAGGTCGAGCCCCTTGTACGGGCGTACCATCCCGAAGAACAACAACCGCCGGCGCACCCCGCCGGACTTCTCGGCCGACGTGGACGGCAGGTGCGGCGGCAGCCCCGCCACCCCGACCGGCTTGCCCGGCGCGAGCCCCCTGGCCAGCTCGGCCTGCTGCTCGGAGTGGGCCAGCACGCCGTCGACCCGCCGCAGCAGCGCCTTCATCAGCGGCTGGTCGTACGGCTTGCGCTCGTGCGGCAGCACGTTGTGGCAGAGCGCGACCGTCCGGGCCTTCCGCCCGATCCCGGACAGGATCCCCAGGTACGGAGGAACCTGCACGGAGCTCAGCACCGCCAGCACCACCAGGTCGGCCGTGCGCAACCGGCGCCCCGCCGCGAACCACCCGTCGGGCCGCCGCCAGTCGAGCCGCCGCGCGGTCCGCGGGTACGGCGTGCCCTCGGGCTCGGAGATCGTCTGCTGCCCGGGGTAGAGGAACGACGGGTACTGGGCCCGCCACGACTCGATCACCACGTCGTGGCCCTGGGCCGCCAGCCGGTGCGCCAGCTCGGTGGTGTGCTGCGCCCCGCCACCCTTGTACGGATGGGTCGGGCCGACGATCGCGATCCGCACGCGCTATTCCCCCCGCGACCGCACGATCAGGTCGGCCAGCAGCGCCACCGAGCCGATCAGCAGGCCCGACAGGAAGATCATGACCGTGTTGGCCGGGAAGTAGAACGGCTGCCGGACCATGTCCCAGACGCCCTTCACGAACCCGATCGCCACCAGCCAGAGCGCGGGCGGCATGAGCACCTTGAGCGGGTTGAAGTACATGATCATCCGTAGCACCTGCAGGATGTAGCGGTAGGCGTCGGAGACGAAGCTGAACTTCGACTTGCCGGCCCGCTTGGCGTACTCGATCGGCAGGTAGTAGACGTCGTGCTGGTTGGACAGGAACGACAGCGTGATCGTCGTGACGCAGGAGAACCCGGGCGGCAGCAGCCGCAGGTAGGGGCGGGCCACCGACTTGCGGAAGGCGCGCAGCCCCGAGTTGAGGTCGGGGATCTTCTGGCCGGCGAGCTTCTCGGCCACCTTGCGGATCACCCACTTGGCCGGCACCCGCAGGATCTTGTGCGACCCCTCCTCGCTGGTGCGCGCGCCGACGACCTGGTCGACCGTCTGGTCCTTCTCCAGGATCTGGACCAGCTCGGGGATGCGCTCGTTGGGGTAGGTCATGTCGGCGTCGGTCCAGACGACGATCTCGCCCCTGGCCTCCTGCGTGCCGATGCGGCGCACGGTGCCCGAGCCGCCATTGCGGTGGAAGGCGCGGATGCGCAGGTGGGGGTATTCGGGCGCGGCCTCTTCGAGCCGGGCCAGGGTCTGGTCGGTCGAGCAGTCGTCGACGGCGACCAGCTCGTAGGTGTAGCCGCTGGAGTCCATCGCCCGCGTGATGCGCTCGACCTCGTCGATGACGTGGTCCTGCTCGTTGTAGCAGGGCAGGACGATCGTGACGTACGGCGCTTCTTCCACGGCAGGTCCACTCTTGGGGGTCTCAAGCGTGCTCACGGGGGTCGAGGGTACTCTGCCCCGCTGGAAGCCGAGTCCACATCGACGGGCTTTACACTCGCTTGATCAGCTGTGACCATCCTACGCCGGGCATCCTGAGCATCTCCTGACCGACGGCCCTGGCCCTGGCGGGGTCGTCGAACCGCACGTACAGCACCTCGGGGATCTCGGCGAGCGTGAGAGGCCGCGCGTCGCCCCGATGGAGCCGGGCCAGCCGCAGCCCGAACGGCTTGTCCTGGAGGAACACCTCGGCCACGCCGTCCAGCTCGCGCAGCCGGGCCACGACGGCGTCGCGCTGCGCCTCGGTCGCCACCGTCCGGCAGGCGGCGTCCTCCTGCCCCTGACCGCACATCACGACGGTCAGGTCGGCCTTGCCCTGCCAGAAGTCGGGCATCCGAGGCAGGAGCAGGACGCCCTTCTCCCCGGCCAGCCCGCGCCGGACGGCGTCGTAGTCGGCCGGGCCGCGCACCCCGCCCTCGATCTGTGGGACCCAGCCCCCGGCGCGGAGCCCCGTCAGGCCCTCGGTGACGACCGCCGTCTGGGCCCAGCGCCGCTCGATCTCGTCGGCGGGCACCAGCGTGGGCGCGACCGCCTCGGGGATCCGCCGGACCAGCGCCAGCACCCGCTCGGCGGTGCCGCGCGGGCAGCCCTCGGTGCCCTCGGTGCACAGCGTGACGGTGAAACCGTCCACGACGGGCAGCGCGCCTTCCGGCGGAGGTGAGGGCTGGAGCGAGCGCAGGTGCAGGGCCCAGCCGCCCCCGCCGAGCGCCGCCACCAGGAGGACGGCCGCCACGATCATCGCCGCCGTCCTCTGGTGGGCTCTGATCCAGGGCCGTAACCAGGGCTCCCGGTCGTCGCCGAACGACAGCTCGTCGGTGTCAGACATGTCCAGAACTATCGCGATCTTCCCGGACCGGGGTCAACCCACCGCCATCCATACGTTCACCCGCAACGACCAGGTGCCATTGGGCGGGTCGACGAGCGAGCGTTCGTCCTGCCGCGTCGCCAGGGCCATGATCTGGCGCGGCGTTCCGTAGGGCGCCACCTGACCGGGGTCGGCGGCCAGCACGACCGGCACCCGGCCGGCCGCCCTGACCCTCTCGACGGCGGCCCGGACCTCCGGCTCCGCCGCCAGGTCACGCCCTGGGGGCCGCGCCACCTGCGCCGCCGGACGTCCGCACATCCCGCGGACGAGCTGGGTGAAACGGTCGCCGGTCACCCGCTCGACGAAGAGCACCGACGCCTCGGCCGGGAGCGCCGCGCACATCGACCGGACCGCCGCCGCCTCCCCCCGCTCGACCGGCGTGAACGCGGTGCCGATCGAGGTCACCACCGGCGGCGCGAGCACCAGCAGCACCCCCGCGACCGTCGCCCACCGCCGGACCGGCTCCCGCGGCCACGACCGCTCGCGCAGCCAGCCGAGGCCCCACACCGCCAGCACGATCAGGCCCGGGATCACGACCGGGACCAGCCGCCGGGAGGCCCACGGCTGATCGGGGGTGATCTCGGGCCGCAGCAGCGTGGTGACCGTCGTCCAGCCGATCACCGCCAGCGGCAGCAGCCAGACGAACGGCCGGCCGTCGCGCAGCAGCCTGCGCAGCAGCACGGCCGCCGCGAGCGTGGCCAGGACGACGGCCGGGATGCCGATGTACCAGGTCACCCAGTGGAGCGAGAGCTCGAAGTAGAGCCGGTCCGCCTGGACGGGCAGGCCGTTCGCCTGCTGGATCTGGGCGATGAACTCGGCCGTGCGGGCGTCGTCGACGTTCGCGGCCTTCCTGGTCACGGTCTGGAACCAGGGGCGGGCGTACAGACCGGCCATCACCAGCATGACCAGCACGGCCCCCGCCGTCGGCAGCCACCGCGGCGGCCGGATCCCGGCCAGCGCGGGCGCGGCGGCCACGCCGACCGGCGTGAGCACCAGCACCACCGCGCAGATGAGCAGCAGCGGCCGAACAGACCCGGACAGATACTCCAGATACGGCCGGGCCAGCGCGTACGCCGCCAGCAGCCCGAGCCCCGCCCCCGCCACCAGCCCCGCCAGCAGCGGCACCCCCACCGCGCCCTGCGGCCGGCCGGAGCGCCGCATCGCGACCAGCAGCCCCGCGTACGCCAGCACCGGCAGCACGTCGCGCAGCCCGTCGACCCTGACCAGCACCGCCAGCCCCAGGACCAGCCCGGCAGGCAGCCCCTGCCGCCAGCCGGGCCGCTCGGCCTCGATCGCGTCCTGGGCCAGCGCCAGCCCGCCGAACAGCAGGATCAGCGACGGGATCTCGCTGAACGTCGTGCGCGAGGTGTAGAGGATCGGCAGGCTCACCGCGAACGCCGCCGCCGCGAGCACCGCCCACCGGCCACCGGCCAGCCGCGCCGCCACCCCGGCCACCGTCAGCACGGCCAGCGCCCCCAGCACGGCCGGCACCGCGAACGGCGCCCCCAGCCAGTCGCCGATCGCGAACACCAGCGGCGGCCCCGGCATGAACTGCGGCACCACCCCGCCGTCCACCGGGTACGTGCCGACGCTGTCGAAGTACAGGGATGGGTGGTGGCCGCCGAACGCCGCCGCCTGATCCGGGATCGGCAACGAGCCGTGCCCGGCGATCCAGGCGGCGTACTGGGCGTAGGTCGCCGGGTCGCGCCGGACGAGCAGCTGCTCGGAATGCATGACGACGTTGAACACGCCCGACCCGGCGGCCACCGCCACGACCCCGGCCACCTGCCAGGGCGTGGCCTGGACGCCCTGGCCCGCGCCCCGCCTCCCGCGCAGGACGCCGCGCGTGCCCGCCCAGCACAGCAGCGCCGCCGCGGGCACTCCGAGCAGCAGCGCGGGCAGCGGCGCGAACCGGCCGGCCAGCAGCAGCGGCAGGCCCACGAGCAGCCAGCCGGCCAGGGCGAGCGCGGGCGACACCGACAACGCGGCCAGGAGGCGGCCCGATCGATCACGTTCCATCGGTGAGCGAGCGTATCCAACACCGCGGTCACGGCGTCCGCGGAAACGCGGGTAGCGTACGCGAGGTGCAGGAGGAGCGGGATGACCAGCGGGTGAATCCGGAGCCGCGCGCGGGGACCCCCGCCCGCGTCCAGAAGCCCAAGTGGTTCGCGCGCGTCCGGGAGCCCGGGTGGTGGCGGCGGCACGGCTGGTTCGCCGGGGTCCTGGCGGTCGGCGCGGCCCTGCGCGCGCTCGCCATGCTCGGCTACCGCCCGGCCCTGTGGTTCCCCGACTCCTACACCTACGTCGTCACCGTCTTCCGGCCGCGCCCCGACCTGGTGCGCCCGGCGGGCTACTCGATGTTCATGAAGCTCCTGGAGCCCTTCCACGGCTTCTGGGCGGTCACCGCCGCGCAACACCTGCTCGGCCTGGCCACCGGCGTTCTCGTCTACGTGGCCGCGCGCCGGGCCCCGCGCTGGGCGCGCACGCTCGCGGCCGTGCCGGTGCTGCTCGACGCGTACCAGATCGAGCTGGAGCACCTGCTGGTCTCCGACACGCTGTTCCTGTTCCTGGTCGTGGCCGCCGTGACGCTGAGCCTGACCGAGAAGCGCGCCACCGTCGCCGCCGTCGGCCTGCTGCTGGCCGCCGCCACCCTGACCAGGACCGTCGGTCAGCCGCTGATCGTCGTCCTGGCCGCGTGGTTCGTGCTGCGCAGGCGCGTGGGCCTGGCCGGGGTGCTGCTCGCCGCCGCGCTGGTCCCGGTCATCGCCTACGGCGGCTGGTTCTACGCCACCTACCACCGCGTCGGCCTGGTGGGCGCGAACGGCGTCTTCCTCTACGCCCGAACGATGTCCTTCGCCGACTGCGCCAGGATGAACCCGCCGGCCGACCTGCGGGTGCTGTGCGACCCCCGTCCGCCGGAGCTGCGTCCGCCGTCGCAGGAGTACATCTGGAGCAAGGACTCCCCGCTGGTGAAGCTGCCGGGGATCACGTTCTCGACGGCGAACGACGACCTGGCCTCCAGGTTCGCGACCCTCGCCGTCACCAGCCAGCCGCTCGACTACGCGGGCTCGGTGCTGGCCGAGCTGGCCCGCACGTTCGCGTGGGGGCGGCCGGTCTACCCCGACGCGGAGATCTACGCCTACTACGAGTTCCCGGTGACCCCGCCCGGACCACCTGGCCGCTATCCCGCGCAGGTCGGCGCCGACTATGCCAAGCTCTACGAGCAGGGTGCGATCGGTACGGAGATCGTCGAGCCCTACGCCGGATGGCTGCGGGGCTACCAGAGCGTGGTGCGCCTGCCCGGCCCGGTGCTGCTGGCGCTCCTGCTCGCGCCGCCCGTCGCGGCCGCCGTGCGCCGGGCGCGGGGCCTGCGGCACGCCGGTCCGCCGGCGTGGCTGGTGCCCTGGGCGGCAGCCGTTGTGTTGCTCGTCACACCGCCCGCCGTGGCCGAGTTCGACTACCGGTACGTGCTCCCGGCCGTGCCTCTGGCCTGCCTCGCGGGGGCCCTGAGTGTCCGGCCTGACCTGCGGAGACGGTCAGAAAGCGGGAAAGACTTTGGCAATGATATTCCACGAAATGTCCGGCTCTGAGTATGCTGTGCCGCGGAAACATCACGCCCGGGTCACGGTCGTTTCCGGCGGTCATGGCACCGGGCACGCCGTACGTGACCTAATCTCGTGGCGCGGAGCGACCAAGCCGGCGCGTTGGCGCAAGGAACGAGGCTAGGGGGCGTATGAGTGACTACAGGAGCGCGTCCGTCCAGGACGCCAGGGTCGCCCCCAGCGCTCCGGGCAGCCGGATGGCGCGAAGGGCCGCGGGCTCCCCGCCTCCCTCGCCCGACGACCGGCCCACGCGCGGCCACCGCGGCGACGGCGGCGGCGGTCAGGGCAAGATGCGGGTGCTGGCCTGGGTCAGCATCGCCGCCACCACGGTCATGGTGGCCGGCGCGCTGACCGGTTACACCGTCTACCGCGACGCCTTCGGCAACATCACCCAGAAGAGCGTCAAAGAGGACATCATCAACCCGCGTCCGCGCGACACGGGCGCGCTCAACGTGCTGCTCGTCGGCTCCGACACCCGCGCGGGCAAGGGCAACTCCAAATACGGCCAGCAGCTCGCCAGGACGGCCGATGCCGGCGGCAAGCGCACCGACACGATCATCGTCATGCACATCTCCCCCAACCGGGACAAGGCGCGCCTGATCAGCTTCCCGCGCGACTCGATGGTGCAGATCCCGAAGTGCAAGAACGAGACCACCAAGGCCGAGATGCCGCCCCGCCGGGACATGATCAACTCGGCGTACAACTCCGGCGGCATCGCGTGCACGATCTCCACGATCGAGACGCTCACCCAGATCCGCATCAACCACTTCGTCGAGGTCGACTTCAGCGGCTTCAAGAACATCGTCGACGCCCTCGGCGGCATCGAGATCTGCCTCAAGTCCGGCGTCAACGACAGGGCGTCCCATCTCGTCCTGCCTCCCGGCAAGAGCCTGCTCAACGGCGAGAAGGCGCTCGGTTACGTACGCCTGCGCCACTACGGCGACGGCAGCGACATCCAGCGCATCAAGCGCCAGCAGATCTTCCTGAGCAAGGTCATCGCCAAGGCCACGAGCAGCGAGCTGCTCACCGACATCGGCAAGCTGACCGGCTTCATCAAGGCGGCGGCGGGCTCGGTCACCATGGACCCCGAGCTGGCCAACGACACCCAGCAGCTCATCGACATCGCCACCAGCGCCAAGGAGCTGACCGCGGGCGGCGTGCAGCTCACCACGATCCCGTGGCTGCCCGACCCTCAAGACACCAACCGGGTGATCTGGAAGGAGCCCGACGCCTCGGCGCTGTGGGCCTCGATCATCAGCGACACCGAGGTCGCGAGCCCCTCGCCGAGCGCCAGCGCGACCACCAAGCCCAAGGTCACGCCGAAGCCCGAGCAGGTGAAGGTCCAGGTGCTCAACGGCACCACCACGCCGGGCAAGGCCCGCCTGGTGGCCGACGAGCTGGCCAAGCAGGGCTTCAACGTGGTCGGCGTGGGCAACTACCAGGCCGCCGACGGCGCGAGCCTGCCCTCCAGCGAGATCCACTACGCCAAGGGCGCCGCCACCGGCGCCGACTACGCGGCCGTGCTGTCCGGCGCGGTGCTGCCCAAGCCGGCTCCCGCGGCGGGCAAGGTCACCGCGACCAACCCCCAGCCCTACACCTCCGGCACGACCGGCACGGCCGCCGGCGCGGGCGGCAAGGGCGCCCCGGTGATCCAGCTCGTCGTCGGCTCCGACTTCAAGTCGGTCAAGGTGACCAAGCTTCCTGACAGCGTGAACAACAGCACCATCACCGCCGCCGACCAGAAGAACGTGTGCACCTGAGGCTCCAAGTTCCCTGTGGAACCGGACCTCTCGTGAGACAGGGACCACTAGATCGGGATAATGTTTGCGGGTCGGCGACGCAGCGCGACATGGCCGCTGTTAAGGCGGTTGTAAGTATGAAATGTCAGAGTTGCGTCGTGCACCCCGGCCCCTAGCGAAGCTGAGCTCCCCAGTGTCTGACACAAAGTTCTCCCCACCGGTCACGACCCCGCGGAGCCCTGACGGCCCCGTCGAGGAAGGCGGGCCGGCGAACACTGGAGCTCGCTGGCCCCTGCCCCAGGAGTCCGTCTGGGGCAACCAGACCGACCCCCACGGCATCGCGACGGCCGAGCGCCCCGAGGAGCAGCAGGAGCCCGCCGAGGAGCCCGAGCCGCCCAAGCGCAGGCGCGACCCCTACCTCGACAACGTCAAGTTCATCCTGATCGCGCTCGTGCCGCTGGGCCACTCGCTGGTGCCCACGCTCTCGGCCCATTCCTCCAGAGCGCTCTACATCTACATCTACATGTTCCACATGCCGCTGTTCGTGCTGATCAGTGGCTATCTGTCCAGGAACTTCTGGAACTCCAACGCGAAGACGAACAAGCTCGTCGACACGTTCGTCGTGCCGTACGTGATCGTGGAGATCGGCTACGCCGCCGTCCGCTCCGGGCTCGGCCAGAAGTGGAGCCTCACGATCATCGATCCGGCGTGGCTCAACTGGTACTTGCTGGCGCTGCTGTTCTGGCGGTTGTCCACACCGGTGTGGAAGCGGATGAAGCATCCGGTCCCGGTGGCCATCGCGATCTACATGTTCGCCGGGTTCTCGCAGATCGCGGGCGACTTCAGCATGGACCGCTTCTTCGGCCTGCTGCCGTTCTTCGTGATCGGCCTGGTGATGCAGCCCGAGCACTTCGAGATGCTCGACAAGCTGTGGATCAAGATCGTCTCGGGGGTCACGCTGCTCTGCGCGGCGGCCGTGGCCATCGTCATCGCGCCCAAGGCGCCGCTCGCGCCGTTCTACTTCAAGAACAGCTTCCAGGACATGGACCTGTCCTGGTGGATGGGCCTGCTGCTCAAGGTCGGGCTGCTGGTGTGCGCCCTGGCGATGTCCTTCGCGGTGCTGGCGCTGGTGCCGCGCGGCGAGACCTGGTACTCCGACCTCGGCACCCGCACGCTCTACTGCTACCTGCTCCACGGCATCCCCGTCCTGATCGCCAAAGACCAGGGCTGGCTGGCGCTGCCGTGGCTGCACGGGCCGCTCGGCGTGCTCGCCATCGCGTGCAGCTCGTTCGCCCTGGCGATCGTGTTGTGCCTGCCGGAGACGCGCACGGTCTTCAAGTGGGTGCTCGAACCACGCCTGACCTGGCTCTATCGCCGCCCCTCTGGAAGTTAAGCGGCCCTTCCACCTGAGTTAACGCCCTTGACCTGGTAGGCGCGGAGCATCGACGCATGCGCGCATGTGTCGCCACCACCGTCCATCATCCCGAGGACGCCCGGATCATGCACCGGCAGATCAGGGCGCTGCTCGACGCGGGCCACGAGGTGACCTACGTCGCGCCGTTCACCTATTACAACGTCACCCCGGCCGTCGGGCTCACCGCCGTCGACGTCGCCCGGCAGGCCCCGTACGGGAAGGCCCGCGCGGCGCTCAGGCGCGGCGTGCGGGACGCCGACCTGCTGATCGTGCACGACCACCGGCTGCTGCGCGCGCTGCCCCACCGGCGCCCTCCGGTCGTCTGGGACGTCCGCGAGGACGTCTCGCCCAGGCGGCGGGCCCGCGCGGAAAGACGGCACCACCTGATCACCTCCGCGGAGGTGCCCGAAGCGACCCTGGTGTCGCCCAGCCCGCCCCCTCCCGGCGACACCAGGGTCGTGCACATCGGCCGCCTGTCGGCCGAGCGCGGCGTGGCCGAGCTGATCGCCCTGGCCGAGCGCCTGGCGCCGCACGGCATCCGGATGGACCTCATCGGCGCCGCCGACCGCGACGTGCGCCCGCTGCTGCGCGACGCCCAGCGTGTCGGCCTGCTCGACTGGTTCGGGTACGTGCCCAACCGGCACGCCCTGCGCATGTCCGAGGGCGCGCTGGCCGGGCTGTCCCTGGCCGCCGACACCGTGACCGGGCCGCCCACGAAGATCCTCGACTACATGGGCCGCGGCCTGCCGGTGATCGCCACCCCGCAGGCCGCCCCGCTGGTGCGGGCCGTCGGCTGCGGCCTGGTGGTGCCCCGGGACGTGGACGCGCTGCTGGACGCCGTCCTGGACCTCAAGGAGGACCCCGTGCGGCGGGCCGACCTGGGAGCGGTCGGGCACGCCGAGGCCCGGCTGCGCCACCACTGGCCCGACCGGGCGGCGGACTTCGTCAAGCTGGCCGAGTCGTGGGCGGGCCTGCCCGAACACGCGCTGGCGGTGTAGGAATGGCCAGCGGGCTTCCGGGTTGATGTACTGGACCCATGGCATCGCATCTGATCCAGGGCCGGACGGTGGGCATGCCTGTGCGAGTGGAGGACGCGGAGGTCTGCAGCGCCTTCTACGCGGTGCGGGCCGACGCGGCGCGGGCGGTGATCGCCTATTCCGGCCTCGACGTGGCCGAGGTGTTCCCCGGCAAGGCCGTGTGCGTGCTGCTGTTCGTCGACTACCGCGAGGGCGACCTCGACACCTACCACGAGTTCGGGATGGCCTTCCTGATCCGGCGGCCGGGGGCGGCCGGCTCGGTCGGGCTCGGTGACCTGCGCGGCGCGGGCGTCTTCGTCCACTGGCTGCCCGTCGACCAGCGGTTCACGCTGGAGGCGGGGCGGACGATCTGGGGCTTCCCCAAGGAACTGGCCGACATCGAGCTGCGGCTCGGGTCGCCGTACAAGCGGTGTGTACTGCGCAAGGACGGCAGGCTCGTGCTCGACCTGCTGATCAGGCCCGGCGTGCCGGCGCCGGCCGCCATGGCGCCGCTCGACGCCTTCACCCATCTGGAGGGCGTCACGCGGCGCATCCCCTGGTCCGTACGGGCCAGGGGCACGCGCGTGCGGCCGGGCGGCGCGCTGATCCGCCTGGGCAACCACCCCATCGCCAAGGAGCTCAGCGAGCTGGGGCTGCCCAAGCGGGCGCTGTTCGCCTCGACCGTCTCCCATGCCTCGATGACCTTCGGCGAGGCGGAGGCGGTCTAGACGATCGGCGGGCGGCCGAGCTTGACCATGCGCCAGGCGGTGCGCCAGGCCATGGGACGGCGCTCGCCCGCCGGCGTGCGCAGCCCCTCGAAGAAGCCGGAGAACCACGCCTTGATCGCGACCCCCGAACGGCGCTCGCGGATCAGGGTGAGCACCACCCAGTTGGTCAGGTAGAGGAACGCCAGCGGCCAGGGCAGGTTGCGCCGCGCCAGCCACACCCGGTTACGGGCGTTGAGCTGGTAGAACTGCGCGTGGCGGGTCGGCGGGACCTGCGGGTGGTACATGACGGTCTCGGCGTCGTACTCGATCCGGTAGCCCTCGCCCAGCAGGCGCCAGGCCAGGTCGGTCTCCTCGTGTGCGTAGAAGAACCGCTCCGGCAGGCCGCCGACCTGGAGGAAGGCCGAACGCCGCACGGCCGAGGCGCCGCCGAGGAACGTGGTGACCGGCGAGGAGCGCTGCGGGTCGCCCGCGCGCAGCCGGGGCACGTGCCGCCGCTGGCCGACGCCGCCCTCGGGGTCCATCACCCGGAAGGAGATCACCGCGAGGTCGGGCTCGGTGGCGAACCGGTCGCGCACGTGGGCGACGACCTTCTGGTTGGCGTACCAGCCGTCGTCGTCGAGGAACAGCACGACGTCGCCGGAGCACTCCTCGACGCCGCGGTTACGGCCGGCGGGAATGCCGGTGTTGTTGTCGAGCCGGATCGTCTTCACGACCGCGGCCGAGCCCTCGGGTGGCGTGGCCGACACCTGGGGCACGTCGGCGCCGTTGCCCACGATCACCACTTCGACGTCGCCGTCGACCTGGTTGAGCGCGGACTCGACGGCCCGGTTCAGCTCCGCGACCCGGTTGCCCATGGTGAGGATGACGCACGAAATCTTCAACGGGTCATCGTCCTGACGCGTTGAGGACACGAGCGGAGCATTCTTTCATGATCACCGAGTCTGCTGGTCTGCATCTTGTTGACAATGGTGGAGCTAAGCGTATCGGAACCGATGGTGAACCCCCACCGAACGGCGAACGTCCGATCAATACGACGGACGGGAAGCTCCTCCGGTTCCGACATGAGATCACCCAAGCCGCCTCGACGCCATAATGCTGATCAGATGGAGCACGGTCTGCAGCGCGGCGGCGATCGCGCAGGCCACGATGAGCACGCGGGAGGCCCCGAGCGTGCCGGTCGCCAGGTCGATCACCGCGGCCGCCACCGCGAGCAGTGACAGCTCGATCGGCTGCATGATCCGATGGAACTTCGTCGCCGCCAGCACCCTCCTGCCCAGACCGAGCAGCCCCGAACGGAACTGCACCGCCGACGCCTCGGAGGACGCGCCCAGCCCGCCCTTGGCCCGCGCCACCTCCACCAGGTCGGTCTCGGCCTTGATGAGGATGGCGCCGAGCGCGGCGGCGAAGCCGAGCACGGTGTACCAGTCGGGCAGGACGGCCGAGGCCCGCCAGCCGAGCCCGGCCAGCACGGCGGCCTCGGTGAAGTAGGCCCCGACGCGGTCGAGGTAGACCCCGGCCAGCGACGTCTTGCCCGTCCAGCGGGCCAGCTCGCCGTCGGAGCAGTCGAGCAGCAGGTAGGCCTGGACGAGCAGGGCGGCCAGCACGGCCGCCCACAGCCCCGGCAGGGCCAGCACGAAGCCCGCCGCGATCCCGACGACCGTCATCACCCAGGTGAGCTGGTTGGGCGTGATCGACGTCTTGCTCGTCAGCCACGTGACGTAGATGGACAGCCGGCGCATGTAGAGCACGCCTGCCCAGTGCTCGCCGTTCCTGCGGTCGAGATGGCCCTCGGGCTGGGCGACCCGCCGCAGCTCAGCTACCGAAGGCCCGGACATAGTCCCCCACCCGATCGCGGATCTCGGAGTCCTGCATGCGCAGGTGCTCCAGGATCGTGTAACGGCCGGGACGGGTCGACGGCGCCAGCGCGACGACCTCGGCGAACTGCTCGCCGGTCAGCCCGATGTCGGCGGGCACGACCGGGAGCTCGTGCCGGCGCAGGCAGTCGACGACCTGGGCCACCCTGGCGGCGTCCTCCCGCAGGAAGAAGCAGAAGGCGGCACCTATGCCGGCGAGCTCGCCGTGGTTGGAGGTGCCGGGGAAAAGCTGATCCACGGCATGAAGGATCTCATGATCTCCACCGCTCGCGGGCCGCGACGACCCGGCGACGACCATCGACATGCCGGACAGGATGAGCGACTCGGCCAGGACGGTCAGGAACGCGTCGGACTCGATGCCGTCGCTCCGGCCGACCAGCGCCTCGGCGGCGGTGCGGGACATCGAGCAGGCCAGGCCGTCGATGGGCTCGCCGCGCTCGACGCTGCCGAGCTGCCAGTCCTCGATCGCCGACAGGTTGCTGACGACGTCGCCGATGCCGGCCCTGACCAGCGACTTGGGCGCGTTGTGCACGAAGTCGAGGTCGACCAGGATGGCCAGCGGCATCGGCACGCCGAACGTGCCCTTGCCCCCCTCGTAGACGAGGGAGGCGGTGGGCGAGCAGATGCCGTCGTGGGAGAGGTTGGTGGCCACGGCCACCATGGGGATGCCCGCGAGGGAGGCGGCATACTTCGTCGCGTCGATCGTCTTGCCGCCGCCGACCCCGACGACGACCTCGTAGGCGCCCTTGCGCAGGTCGGCGCCGAGTGAGACGGCCGCCTCGACCGACCCGTCGCTGACCCTGAACACCTCCGCCTCGTCGAGGGTGGGGGCGATCAGGCGCTCGATGTGGTCGCCCTGGCCGGGCCCGACGGCCACGGCCACCCGGCCGGAGGTGGCCACGCGGCTGTCGGCCAGCAGGGCGCCGAGCTCGGCGACGGCGCCACGCCTGACCTCCATGGTCAGGGGCGCCGGCAGCATCCTCGCTAGAAGCGGCATGCGCGCTCCCTCTAGTAGCGAACGGCTATGGTGCGAGCCTTGGCCAGGTCGTCGTGGTTGTCCACCTCGACCCAGTCGACCTCGCCGATGGGCGCGACGTGGATCGCCTCGCCGCGCTCGACCATCTCCTGGTAACCGTCCTCGTAGTAGAGCTGGGGGTCGCGCTCGAACGTCGTCCTGAGCGCGTCGGCCAGCCGCTCGGCCGCGCCGGGCCTGATGAGCGTGGCGCCGATGTACTCGCCGTACGCCTCGGCCGGGTCCATCAGCTTGGTGATGCGGCGCAGCGAGCCCTCCGGGGAGAGGGTCACCTTCATCTCTTCGTCGGCCAGCTTCTTGACGTTGTCGACCGCGAGCAGGACGTCGCTCGTCTCGGGGGCGGCCAGCAGCGTCTTCTCGACCGAGACGGGGTGGACGGTGTCGCCGTTGACCAGCAGCACGCCCTGGGCGAAGTAGTCGCGGGCGCACCACAGGGAGTAGGCGTTGTTCCACTCCTCGGCCTTGTCGTTGTGCACGAGGGTGAGCTTGACGCCGTGGCGCCTCTCCAGCTCCTCCTTGCGGTCGTGCACGGCCTGCGCCGCGTAACCGACGACGACCACGACCTCCCGCAGGTCCACCTCGGCGAGGTTGCGCAGCGAGATGTCCATGATCGTGGTTTCGCCGTCAACCGGCACGAGCGCCTTGGGCAGCGTGTCGGTGTACGGCCGCAGGCGTCGTCCGGCCCCGGCGGCCAGAACCATTCCCAGCAACGTGCACTCCTCGGTCGAGCATGACTACGTGTGCCCAAAGGTTAGTTGCCTTTGGCCCCTTCGCGGGTAATCCGGCGTTAGTCTTGCGTTCCCATCTCGCTCGCCTCGGCGCCCGATCGGGGCGCGGCCAGCCAGCACGTGACACTCTCCCAGCCGAACAGCGCCCACAGGTAGAGGGTCAGCAGCACGTACCCGGCGGTCATCCAGCCGGCCAGGGCGGCCAGCGAGACCGCCATCATCCGGCCGTCCCAGCCGAGGCCGAGCGTCGAGAGCCAGGCCGGCGGGTAGACGCGCTGGCGCAGCCGGTAGACCAGGTCGTAGTGGTGGAAGGCGAGCGCGCCGAGCAGCAGGAAGGTCAGCACCGGCGGCAGCCCGTGGGCGAAGCCGCAGGCAGCGACGAAGCTGTACTCGATGAGCCGCAGGATCGGCGGCACGAGCCAGTCGAAGCGGCCGTCGTGCGGATGGGTGCTGCCCGGCCCGGCCAGCAGCAGCGTCACGGCGGGCGCGAACACCGCGAGCCCGTCGGACCCGGCCACGCCGATCAGCAGCAGCACGCCGGTGACGAACGTGCCGGCGATCACCGGCGGCAGCGGCGGGAGCTGCCCGGCCACGAGCAGGCCCATCGCGCGCGAGAGCGGCCCGTCGTCGCGGTAGGCGACGACCTTGCTCTCTGGCACGGGGGTCATGTGCACGGAGATCACGCTGCCCACCTCCCGATCCGGCGAACCGCCGCCCTCGGCACATCCGCCCCGGCGGCCCTCACCGCGCCGACCTCGCGACGCGCCCGGCGAGCTGGTAGAGGGCGGCGACCCCGCCCCAGCAGAGCAGGGCCACGAACGTCACCCTGGCGTCCCACACGGCGGCGGTGACGGCGATCAGCACCGTCCGCTCGCCGATGGGCAGCACGACGATCTTCCTGAGCCAGCGGGCGAGCGAGTCGCGCTCCAGCCGCTGTGCGAGCCCGAGCATCCCGTGGGCGTGCCGCGCGTCGGCCGGCTCCAGCAGCGACCGGGCGGGCCTGGCCCACAGCGCGCCGACGCGGCCCGCGTCGGCCAACGCCCCGGCGTAGGAGTAGTCGATGGAGTGGCGGACGACCTGCGTGATCATCGCGGCGGCGGCCAGGTACCAGATCGCGGTCCCTCCGTAGCCGAAGGCGAGCCCGACGTAGACCAGGTACTCCTTCAGCCGGTCGGCCATGCCGTCGGCCCAGGCGCCGAGCGGGGAGAACGTGCGGGTGTAGCGGGCGAGCTGCCCGTCGAGGCAGTCGAGCGCGAACGACATCAGGAACAGCGCGCCCCCGGCCGCCCGCCCGGCCTGGGTGCCGGCCGAGAACCAGACGGCGGCCAGCGCGGCCAGGCCGATCGAGACGCCGGTGACGGCGTTGGGGGTGAGCTTGAGGCGGACGGCCGGCCTGATCAGGTGGCGCGACCAGGTCGAGACGAAGAACGTGGCGAAGAAGCCGTCGTCCTCCTTGACCGAGGTGTCGAGCCGGACCCTGGCCTCGTCGACCTCGGCGAGCCTGGTCAGGGCGCTGTCGGCGGCGTGCTGGCCGGTCACGCGGTCGGCGTGCAGCGGGCCGATCGAGGCGGCGCGCACCCGTACGCCGGCTCTGACCAGGCCCACCAGCAGCAGGTCGACCGCCTCCACGGGGGTGACCGGGCCGAGCCTGCCCAGGTCGGCCAGCTCGGCCAGCTCCTCGGCGATGTCGGCCAGGGACGCCAGGTCGGCCTCGCCGGTCTGGAGCACGCCCCTGAAGGTGGCGTTGGCCTCCGGGACGGTGTGGAACGAGCTGCCGGCGGCGACCACCCGGCCGGACTCGACGCGTACGGGCGGCCGCATCGGGGCGCCGGCGTCGTCGTGGGAGACCAGCGCCCCGGTGTCGCGCGCGGGATGTTCGAGCAGCAGCGCGAGCGCCTCGGTGTGGGCGACGAGGTCGGCGGGGAGCACCACGATCGCGCCCGAGGAGACCCGGGCGATCTTGGCCACCCCGCGCAGGTCGGCCCCGAGCCCGCCACCGGGGGTCACCACCTGGACGTCACGGACGGGAAGCGCGGCGAACTGGTCGCTCAGCCGGTCGAGGAGCGTGCCGTCGGCGCAGGAGAGCCGGCACGCCGGGGTCGTGGCGAGCAGCACCACCGAGGTGGTCGTGCCCTCGCGGGTGAGTGAGTCGGGCAAAGCGCAGGTCTCCTCCCGGTAGGGAGTGCGTGGACACAGCGTAGCGACAGGGGCGCGCGATATCACGGAACAGGACCGTTACGCTGCCGACATGGATGCAGCGCGGCGGTCGGTCGGAGTGCTCCTCGCGGGAGGCGTGGGGCAGCGGGTCGGACATGAGATACCCAAACAACTCATCGAAGTAGCCGGGCGGACGATCCTGGAGCACTCGATCGCGGTGTTCGAGCAGGCGCCGGAGATCGACGAGATCGTGGTGCTGATGACGCCCGGCTACACCGACCGGGTGAAGGAGATCGTGGCGAACGGCGGCCACCGCAAGGTCACCCAGATCGTGGAGGGCGGCCGGAGCCGTACGGAGAGCACGTGGCGGGCGTTGCGGGCGCTGGGCACGCAGGAGTGCGACGTGCTGCTGCACGACGCCGTACGGCCCCTTCTGGAGCCGCGGATCATAACCGAGTGCGTGGCGGCGCTGCGTACCCACCGGGCCGTCAACGTGGCGATCCCGAGCTCCGACACGGTCCTGGTCGCCGTGCCCGGCCCGGACGGCGAGGTGATCGGCGAGGTCCTCGACCGCTCGCGGCTGCGCCGCAGCCAGACGCCGCAGTGCTTCCGGCTCTCGGTGATCCGCGAGGCGTACGAGCGGGCCCTGGCCGATCCGGGCTTCGCCGAGCGCCCGGCCACCGACGACTGCGGCGTGGTGCTGCGCTACCTGCCCGAGGTGCCCATCCACCTGGTCCCCGGCAGCGAGCGCAACATCAAGGTCACCCATCCGGACGACCTGCGGATCGCCGAGCAGCTCTTCGCGATCAGGGGGTCCATCTCCTGACGTGTCCGGGCATGTCGTAGACGTTCGCGTGGAAGGCCCTTGACCTGCGGGTTGTTACCGTGCGGTCGCATGAGAAGACTGCTGGCGATCGGCGCGCTGCTCGGCTGCTACCCCGTCCTGCTGGCGTCGGCGCTGTGGCCGGCGCCGTTGCTGTTCGGGCTGGTCGCCGTGGTCTCCTACGCCGTCGAGTTCGCCGCGGGACGCCTGGACGGCGGGCTGACCGAGCTGCTCAGCCGGATGCACCTCGGGACCACGCTGCGGTTCGCGGCCAGGGAGACGGCCGCGCTGCTGCTGGTGGCGCGGGTGTCGGGAGCCGACTCGCCGTGGTTCGTGGCGCTGGCCGCCGGGCTGTTCGCGCTGCACGGCGCGCGGGCCGCGCACTCGGGCCTGGCCATCCGCCTGCGGCAGACGCTGAGCAGCATGCCGGTGACCACCCGCAACCTCGACGTGTCCGCGCTGCGCATCCCCAAGATGCCGCCCCCGTTCCTGGGCGGCCACCGCGGCGTGCGCTTCCTCGGGCTCGACGCCCTGCCGGTGCTCGGCGCGACGTTCGGCGCGGCGGCCGGGGCGGCCGGCGCGGGCGTGGCGCTGCTGCTCGGCGTGGCGGGCGTGCTGGCGCTCCTCCCGTACGTGCGCCGCACCCGGCCGCTCGGTGACCGGGCGAGGGTGCTGGAGGTCGTGGGCGAGCAGGTCAGGGCCTACGACCCGGAGGTCATCCTGTACTTCTCGGGCGCGACGGCCGCCGCCTACCAGGCCAGGATGTGGCTGCCCACCCTGGAACGCATCGGCAGGCGGGCCATCGTCGTGCTGCGCGAGCGCGGCATGGCCAGGCACCTGGAGTCGACGACGCTGCCGATGGTGTGCATCCCGTCCTCGGCCGACCTGATGAGCTTCCGCGCCCTGTTCAGCGCCAAGCTCTGCCTGTACGTCTCCAACGTCGGCCGCAACGTCCACATGCTGCGCATCCCGACCCTGCGCAGCGTGTTCCTCAACCACGGCGACAGCGACAAGGAGGCGTCGTTCAACCCGTTCTCGCGGGTGTACGACGAGGTGTGGGTGGCCGGGCCGGCCGGTCGCGACCGCTACCGGCGCGCCCGCGTGGGCGTCCGGGACGAGAGCATCCACGAGGTCGGCCGCCCGCAGCTCGAGGGCATCTCGACCGAGGGTCCCGGGCTGCCGTACCGGACCGTGCTCTACGCCCCCACCTGGGAGGGCTGGAACGACGACCTGTTCCACACGTCGCTGATCACCATGGGCCCGCGCATCGTGCGCGCCCTGCTGGACCACGACCCGCAGCTGCGGATCATCTACAAGCCGCACCCGCTGACCGGCCACCGCGACAAGAGCGCCGCGCGGGCGCACCGCAGGATCGTGTCGATGATCGAGGCGGCCGAGCTGGCGAAGTCGAAGGCCAGGCATCCGTCGAGCCCCGGCGGGGCGCCGGAGATCAGGCACCTGATCGTCACCGGCGAGAGTCCGCACCTGTACGACTGCTTCAACGAGTGCGACCTGCTGATCAGCGACATCTCCAGCGTCGTGGCCGACTTCCTGGCCAGCGAGAAGCCGTACGCCGTGACGAACGTCGCCGGGCTGACCGAGCGCGACTTCCACGAGCGCTACCCGAGCACCGAGGCGGGGGTGCTCCTCGGCGAGGACCTCGCGGCCCTCGCCGGTTTCCTGGACGGTGAGGACACCCTGGCCCGAGCCAGGATCAAGCTCAGGAGCTACCTGCTCGGGCCGGAGTACCCGGACGCGCTGACCCGCTTCGACGCGGCCGTCGAGCGGGTCTTCGCGGGCTCGTGATCAGTGTGGCGGCCTGGACAGTCTTCGCGGGCTGGTGAGGAAGCCCCAGCCCCACGAGACGTGCATGGCTGCGTAGACGAGGGGCAGCCGCAGCTTGACCGCGCCCGGGAGCCCGCTGCCGGTGACCGCCGAGCCGGCCACGATGGCCAGCGCGTAGCCGCCGGGGACGACGAGCGTGAGCGGGAAGAACGGCGACAGCACCAGCCCCAGCGCCATGGCCAGCACCGCGGCGGGCGGGGCCAGGTAACGCAGGTTGATCGTGCCCTCGTGGGTGCGCGCGACCACGCGCCGCCAGCGGCCGTAGTGGAAGTACTGCTTGGCCAGCGCCTTGACGTTGGGCCGCGGACGGTAGGTGACCCGCATCCGCGGCTGGAACCAGACCAGCCCGCCGGTCTGGCGGATGCGGTGGTTCATCTCCCAGTCTTGAGCCCGCTGGAAGTGCTCGTCGTAGCCGCCGACCCGGTCGAGCGCCGAGCGGCGGAACACGCCGAGGTAGACGGTGTCGGCCGGGCCCGCGGTGCCGCCCACGTGGAAGGCTGCGGCGCCGACGCCGATCTTGGAGGTCATGGCGCAGGCCACGGCCTGCTCGAACGGTGTGACGCCCTCGGCCGCCATGACGCCGCCCACGTTGTCGGCGCCGGTCTCGGCCAGCGTCTCGACGGCGACGCGCAGGTAGTCGGAGGGCAGCATGGCGTGCCCGTCGACCCTGGCGATGATGCCGTTGCGTGCGGCGGCGATGGCGGCGTTGAGCGCGTTGGGCGTGCGACCGGTCGGGTTGGGCACCACGGTCACCCGGCGGTCGGCCGCCGCGATGGCGTCGGCGACCTCCTGGGTGCGGTCTTGGGACGGACCCACGGCGAGGACGACCTCGATCTCACCGGGGTAGCTCTGGGCGAGGACCTGGTCGACGGCCTCGCGAAGGTGCCGCTCCTCGTTGAGGACCGGCATGACGACGGAGATGGGGGGCCAGCCGCGCGTCTCCGCGGGCGCGTGCGGCGAGTCGGGGAACTGCTTCATGGCGGGGCTCACGCTACTGTACGACCAGGGGAGAAGGGCAATCGAAAGCCCCGGTGTCCCCGGCGGATCCGAGGAGGAGGGCATGCGCGAAGCGGGCGAGGAGGACGGCGGCGTGCTGGTGGGCGGCGACGCCTACGGCGGCGTCAAGCTCACTCCTGCCACCCGTCCACGCAGGCCCGTGCGGAGCGCCAAGGCCCGCCGCCGCAACGTGGTCGTCGCCGGCCTGCTGTCCACGGGCATCCTGGTCACCACCGGCGTGGTGTGGGCGACCCCGCGCCAGATCGGCACGGTCGACGCGGGCGTGACCGCCCCCAAGTCCCAGGGGGCCGAGAACATCCTGCTGGTCGGCGTCGACAAGCGCGACGACCTGACCCGGCAGCAGCAGAACCAGCTCAAGCTGGGCCGCGAGTCCGGCCAGCGCACCGACACGATGATGGTCATCCACCTGTCGGAGGACCACCAGCGCGTCACCGTCGTGAGCCTGCCGCGCGACACCTGGACGACGATCCCCGGCAAGGGCGACCACAAGATCAACTCGGCCTACCAGTTCGGCGGGCCGAAGCTCACCATGCAGACCGTCAAGGCCGCCACCGGGCTGGAGATCAACCGCTACATCGAGGTGAACATCCTCGGCTTCATCGACGTGGTCGACTCGCTCGGCGGCGTCACCGTCTGCACGCCCATCCCGATCAACGACCCCAAGACGGGCCTCAACCTGCTCGCCGGCACCCACCAGCTCCAGGGCGCCCAGGCGCTCGGCTACGCCCGCACCCGCGCCACCGCCCGCTCCGACCTCGACCGCATCGACCGGCAGCAGCAGGTCATCTCCGCGCTGCTCAACCGGGCGCTGAGCGCCGACACGCTGGCCAACCCGGCCAAGCTCGCCGCGTTCGTCAACTCCACGCTGAGCACGGTGAAGGTCGACCCAGACGACGGGCTGATCGGGCTGGCCACCCAGCTGCGCGACGTCTCGCTGGAGGACGTCCGCTTCGCCGACGTGCCGCTCGCGAACGTCGACTTCAAGGCCCCGACCGGCGAGTCGGCGGTGTTGTGGGACCGGCCGGCGGCCCGCGACATGTTCCGCCGCATCGACGCCGACCAGGACCTCGCCAAGCCCGTGCCGACCAAGACGGCCACGCCGTCGCCGGTCAAGACCGTGGTCCCGCCGGAGAGCGTCACGGTCAAGGTCATGAACGGCACGCTCATCACGGGGCTGGGGGCGCGTACCAAGTCGGCGCTGGTGGCCTCCGGGTTCAAGGTGCCCGGCGAGCCGGGCAACACCGGCAAGAAGGACCACAAGCAGACCCTCGTCCGTTACGCCGCCGGCCAGGAGGCGGCCGCCCGCCTGGTGGCGTCCGTCATCCCGGGCGCGGAGCTGCGGCAGGCCGACGTCGAGGGCGTCGAGGTGATCGCCGGCAGCGACCAGCCGAAGATCAAGAAACTCAAGCAGCCCGACACTCCGGCGAGCAAGCCGAGCGCCACGCCGACCACCAAGACCGCCATGGAGAACATATGCAAGAAATAGGCATAACTAGGTAAAGCCAGGGCACGTGATTGTCATGGTGGTCAAGTCATGGCGGGAGGACCCCTGTACCGTCCTGCACGTCGTCGGCGATCTCGACGTGGCGGGCGCTCCTCGGCTTCGCGCCGAACTCGATCAGGCGCTGGCGGCGGCTGATCCGTTCAATCTGGTGATGGACCTGACCGAGGTGCCCTTCTGCGACTCGGTGGGCCTCGGCGTGCTGGTGGAGACGCTCAGCCACGTCCAGAACATGAGAGGACGCATGATCCTTGTCCTCGGGCCGGGCATGATCCGCCACCTGCTGACGATCACCAATCTCGACCGGCACTTCGAGACCAGCGCCTCGCTCGGCGAGGCCCGTGCCGCCCTCGATCCGGCCGCCTGACGGCGTTCGGCCCGGATCATGGACGTGATGTCATTGAGGGCACATCCTCCCGGAGCCGTCGGCTCGTAGGCTCGCGGGAAGATCCCTCTCACGTCCGGAGGCCCGCACGTTGTTCGATGAGTTCCCCGAGCCTGCCCGCTCCCAGCTCGCCACGGCCTTCGCCGAGGGCAGGACCCGGCCGGAGTGGTGTTTCGCGGAAGGGCGGGCGCGCCTGGCGTTCTGGGCCCCCTTCGCGGGCGCGGACCCGGTGATCGTCTGGCAGTTCGAGCCCGGCCCCGACCCCGCGGCGGCGGCCGCGCTGCTGCGCCGCGGCCTGCGCGAGACGGGCCTGGGGAAGATCATGCACGACATCTCGCTCCCGCCCGGCCTGACCCCGGTCGTGGACCGCGCGGTGGAGCACGAGGCGCTGACCGAGGCCGGGTTCGTCATGGAGGTCGAACGGCTGACGCTCGCCTGGACGGCCGGCGCCGACGTGCCGCCGGATCCGGGCCGGCTGACGTACCGGCCGGCCCGCGACCTGCACCCGGACGAGGTGCTCGCCCTGCTCATGCGCATCTCCGAGGGCTCACTCGACCACGACACCCAGGTCGAGCTGGCCACCGCGGGCGCCGCGCAGGAGGCCCGCTGGATGTACGACGACCTGGTCAACCGCAAGGCCAAGCCCGACTGGTTCGTCGTCGGCCACCTCGGCGGCACGCCCGTCGGCCTGGTCGCGCCCGACGACCACTCCATCGCCTACATCGGCGTGGTGCCCGAGCACCGCGGCCACGGCTACGTCGACGACCTGCTCGCGCACGGCACGCGCACGCTGGCCGAGGCCGGCGTCCGGCGCATCGTCGCCGGGACCGACGTGGGCAACACGCCTACCGCCAACGCCTTCCTGCGTGCCGGATACTCGGAGGTCGGCCGGCTGTTCCGCTACTACTGGAGGGCTTCGTGAGACTTGGCGTGATGTTCGACCGGGACCTGCCGCCCGAGGAGCTGATCCCGTTCGCCCGGGCGCTCGACGAGACCGCCGTGGACGACCTGTGGGTGGTGGAGGACCTGGGCTGGACCGGCGGCGTCTCCGCGGCGGCCACCGCGCTGGCCGTCACGTCCCGGCTGCGCGTCGGCATCGGCATCACCCCCGCGCCGCTGCGCAACCCGATGTTGCTGGCGATGGAGATCGGCAACCTGGCCCGGATGCATCCCGGCCGGCTGGCCGCGGGCATCGGGCACGGCGTGCAGGAGTGGATGCGCCAGGCGGGCGCCGCCGTGCCGTCGCCGCTCGCCCTGCTGGAGGAGACGATCACGGCCGTACGCGCCCTGCTGCGCGGCGAGACGGTCACCCTGCACGGCAAGGCGGTGCACCTCGACGGCGTGTCGCTGGTGCATCCGCCGGCCGTGCCGCCGCCCGTCCTGGCGGGCGTGAAGGGGCCGCGCTCGCTGGCGCTGTCGGGGCGCGTCGCGCAGGGCACGATCGTGCCGGAGGGCGTCGGCCCGGCGCAGCTGCCCGGCATCGTCGAGCGGATCGCCGGGGGCGACGACCACGAGCTGGGCGTCTTCACCTTCCTGCACATCGGCGAGGAGGCGGACCGGCTCGCCCATCCCGTGGTCCGGGACCAGGCGGCGTTCCTGGGCGTGTCGCCGCACGACGTCGTCATGGCGGCCGGCACCCCCGAGCAGGCGGCGGACCAGGTCAGGAGCATGTGGGCGGCGGGCGCGCGGACGGTGGTCGTCCGGCCGCTGGGGCGCGATCCCCTGCCGCACGTGCACGCCCTGCTGTCGGCGCTGTAGCTTCACCGGCGTCGGGGCTGTCGTTTACCGGCGCTCCGGCGTCGGGGCTGTCGTTTCACCGGCGCGCCCGCGTCGGGGCCGTGGGGCCAATGGCCGAATGGCGGAGGGCCATCGGTCGAACGGCCGATGGGCCTGCGCCGCCGCTTCGCCACGATCGTTTCCATGAGGCTTTTGCTGGTAATCGTGGCAATCCTGGCGGTCACCGGGTGCAGTGTGCGCTTCGACAGCGATGAGGTGCCCGCCGTCCGGACGTTCCCGTTCACGGGGGCCGAACTGAAGATCACGTCCTCGCTGGGCGGGGTGCGGGTGCTGCCCGCCTCCAGCCCGGCCGTCGAGGTGCGGCGCTGGACGCGCGGCAAGGCGTCCACCAGCCCCTCCTGGTCGCTGCGCGACGGCGTGCTGCGGCTCAGCGCCGACTGCACCCTCATCGTCGGCGACTGCGGCGCGCGCTACCACGTGAGGGTCCCGGCCGGGGTGCGGCTGACGATCGACTCCCCCGACGGCGTCATCCTGAACGGCCTCACCCAGGACGTCGACGTCTCCAGCGGCGACCGCATCGAGGTCAAGGACACCTCGGGCAAGCTGCGCCTGCTGACCGACTCCGGCACGATCCAGGGCGACGGGCTGCGGTCGTCCAGCGTGCGCGGACGCACCCTGGACGGCTCGATCTCCCTGGCCTTCGCCGCGCCGCCCGCGGACCTGGACCTGAAGTCGCGCGAGGGCGGCGTGACCGTCCGCGTGCCAAAGGACTCCTACCGGGTGACGGTCGAGAGCGCGGACGGCTCCGAACACTCCGACATCAAGAGCACGAAGTCCAGCTCCAGGACCATCCTCGCCCGCAGCACGTACGGCAACGTCCGCGTCCTGACCCGCTGACCGTGGGGCGTGCCGGGCTCTCGGAGGCGTCAGCCGACCTCCGCCTCCTGCCGCGCCTCCACCGTCCGCACGGACGTCTCCGCCTGCCGCACGGCCTTCCAGAAGTACGTCGAGCTGGGCTTGCCCGCCTCGGCGTACTTCTCGGCCAGCGCCCTGGCCATCACCACCAGCCGGCGTCCGCGGAGCTGGAAACCCGCCGCCTCCGGTACCGCGCCGAGTGCCCGGTGGTTCCAGTACGTGGCCAGCCGCCGCCAGTGCTCGGCCTCCTTCCCACCCGCGCCGCACGCCTCGCAGGCCAGCAGGACGGCCAGCTCGTGGGCGGCCCTGGCGTCGCCCCTCTCCGCCGACCGCAGCCGGAACATGCCCAGACGTCCCCAATGCAGCGGAACCCGCAGCTCCATGGGCGAGGGCCGCCAGGACGACTGCTCACCGGGCGCGGGCTCCAGGACGTCCCCGCCGGTCAGGGCGGCGGGCGGCGACCCGTTCCGGCGTCGCGCGGCCTCCCCCGCCTCGGCCTTGGCGGCCTGCCACAGGGCGCTGAACTCGGCGGTCAGCTCCTCCACGGACTCGATGGGCATGCCGGACTTCACCGCGATCACCTGGCACACCTCGACGATGGTCCGCATCAGCATGAAATCCGGCACTTTCTGCGACCTGCCGTTCAGCAGGTCGGACACGGTCGACTTCGGCAACGGCCGGCGCCATCTGTTTCGTTCGGGGTCTTCGGCCAAAAGGGCGAGCGCGACTTTTTCGATCCGTTTCAGCGAGGGGTTTCCGCATTCGATTTCACGCAATCTGTTCAGACGTGTCACGAGCACAGCAAGGTGATCTTCGCCCTGATCGACATCTTTCATGAGCCGCCCCGGTTCGGACACCGTTGTCCGGTTTAAGAGTGGAAGTGGCATTTCGAGAAGACGGGCAGGCGCCACCTTCTCGTTGCGTTGAGATAAGCAGCCATAGTGCCATAAGTCGGTCTTGTCAGGGTGCCAGGCGCATCACACACATCCGCCCCTTCACCCCTTCTCGGCCGAATCCATCCGATGTCGTCCGAATACGTCCGAGGCAAGCGCGATCATGGCCGGAACGATCAATTGTGCGGACGTGCCCCCGAGCCCCGCTGGTACTCCTACGTCAACGAACAAGCCCGTACGGCAAGGGGACACGAATGAGCAAGGCAACCCTCATCTGGTCGGCGGTCAGCGGCGCCCTGCTCGCGCTGCTCGTCGGTGTCGTCGCCGGCCTGCTCGCCACAGGGAACGGCAGCACGGTCGCCGGCGCCATCATGGCGGGCGCGACGGCCTCCGGCGGCTTCGCGGCGCTCTGGATCACCGGCACCTCGGCCGTGCACACCTGGCTGAACTCCCAGAAGCCGGAAGGCCCTTCGGAGGACACCAGCGGCTGACCCCGCCCCGCATCCCCGGCACGTCCCGCAACCACACACCCCGGCATCCCGGCACGTCCCGCAACCGCACACCCCCGCACCCGCATGGACGGCGAACACACCGAGGACCGGTCGGAGACCCCGCACCGGTCCACACCTCCCCCGGACCGCACCTGCCCGCAGACGGCGGCGGGCTACGCTGGCGACCGTCCCGCACGCACTTGCCGCGAAGGCAGCACCCGGAGGCGCCCATGACGATGCCCAGGAAGGGCTCGCGGCTCATCACGGTCGACGGCACCGCCTTCCGCTGGCGGGTCAGCCACAGACCCGCCTTCGGCGACGGCAGCACCGCGGCCCCGCTCACCTTCGTCGTCGAACGCGACGAGGCCCCCGGCCGCGTCCTGCTCGTGTCACTCCCCTGCGCCCGGCCGGACAACTGGCGGGGAGCCCGGACGATCGCGATCCGCCCGCCGCTCGTCGCCGCATGCGTCCGCCGCGCACTCGAACAGGGCTGGGCCCCCGCGCGACCGGGCCCCCGGTTCACCCTCGCCGTCACCGAGGACGAACTGACCGCACTCCTGGGCGGCCCGCCCGCCTACCTGATCCCCTTCCTCTGGGGCATGATCCCGGAAGGCGGCACCATCAGGGACCTCCCCCGCGCCCGGCAGATCTGGAGCCGCGAAAGCGCCGGCACCGACCGCACGTCGTAACACGGCTCCCTCCGGCGGCGAATCCCGTTGCCCGTCCTCGCCGTCGGCGGGCACGGCCGAAACAACTGCGCAGCCGAGATGCCCGACGACTGGCCGGGATGGCCGGCGGCGTCCCGATCAAGACGGCGGACGGCGTCGAGCCGGGCCCTGCGACTTTCCGTCAAACCCGGCAACGCCCCGGCCATCGCGCTTTACACGCGTCACGTTTTCCGGCACTCCGAAGAACTCTCCGCCCTGGACCCGCGCGGATCCCGGGTGATGGACGAAACTCCTTCCCGCCCTTCACAACCCTCGATGACGAGCTGTGCGCGGCAACCTCCGCACGAATTCCCGCGGGTCGTCGAAATCCCATTGCTCGCCGTCCGGGACGCTCCCGAGCGCCGGAATCAAAGGGAAGCCGCTGAAAACACCGCGCTCATGAACGGCCTCGTACAACGCCCCCGAACCTGAGCCGGTGATCCTCTCGTAGGCTTCATGCGCGACGTAGGCCAGCAGCTCGAATTCCGGCCACTCCTCCTCAAGACGACGCTGCATGTCCCGCGAGCGAACCCCCTTCGAGCTGTAATACGCCCTCTTGAGATCCAGGTGACGTAACACCTGAGGCAGTTCGATGAGCAGGTCGGGGCAGTCGGCGACTTTCTCGAACGATTCTCGCCCGAGGCTGATGAGCCAGCTCACGAAGTATTCGAAACCGTCCAGCGATCCACTGCCGAACACGAACCAATGGGCGGCGTACAGATCCATGGTGCAACCGCGCGCCTGAACGCCCGTCCACTGGCACTGATAGTCGATCAGCTCCTCCGGAGAACGGCCGGAAAGCTCCTCCAGCATCCACGCGAGCCGCGCGTCCTTCGTCCCGGCCGCACGACCGGACCGCTCGATGAGTTCCCAGAAGCCGTCGATGTCCATGGCGAACCATGCTGACACCCGCGCGACCTGAGCCTTCAAATCGCCCTGAAAACGGACACCGGGCCCATCGTCTAAGGAGCCGCCGCCCCGCCCTGCTCCCGGCGTACCATCTCCGCGATCCACACCGGCGCGAACGGCGACGTGCACCCCGGGGACGTCGGATAGTCCTTGAGCACCTCCAGGCGCTCACCGATGTCGATCGCACGGGCGCGGTGCTCGGCGTGCTCGATCCCGATGTGCGCCAGGCAGTTGTTCATCTCCCACTGCAGGCGATCGGGGGCGTCCTTCATCCCGGCCTCGATGACGTCGAGCAGCCCCACCAGGTCGAGCCCCTCCGGCCTCTTCGCCACACGCTCGACGGTCAACGCCCACCCGGCGCTCGCGACCAGCGGATCCTGATCGGCGGACCAGGCCACCCGCAGCTCTTCGGCGTACGGACTCTTCTTCACCACGTAGTTCACGAGCCAGTCGCGCACCTTGGGCGTACGCGCCTGACGCACCATCGTGTCCAACTCGTCCCGCTCGAACGCCTTCGGACGGCAGACCAGCGTCGCCAGCAACCTCGCCGCGGTGTCACCCGTCTCCCAGAGGCCGCGCGCGAGTTCCTGCTGCGTCTTCAGCCGCTTGGCCAGGGCACGCAGCTTGCCGAGGTTCACGCCGTGATCGTCGCCGTGTCTCTCGTTCACCTCGCGCGCCTTGGGATCCTCAAGCGCGGCCAGCTCGGCCATCACCTCGGTCAACGTCACCCCGGCCACCTCCTCAGAAGCAGCTCCAGCCTAGACGCGTCGTGACGTAGCTTGGTGTTTCTCCGTGACCGAGCGGACAGGGGCTGCATGGACCAGGACAAGGCTTCGACATGGGACGGCGTCACTCTGCGGTCGACCTACAAGGACCGGCTGGTCGAAGGACGCGACGAACTGGCCGACGCCGCACGTGACGGCGCCTGGTCCACAGTCTTCGAGCTGCTCGAGGAACATCCCGACTGGGTCAACGTCGGCAGAGTCGGCGGCACCAGCGGATACACCCCACTCCACCAGGCCGCCTGGCACGGCGCCGACGCCGACGTCGTTCACCGGCTGACCGCCCGCGGCGCCTGGCGCACGCTCCGCACGGCTCAAGGAGAACGGGCGATCGACATCGCCACCCGCCAGGGCCACCCCCACCTCCTGACGCCGCTCACCCCGGTCATCCACCACCGCCTGCCGGCCGAAACCCTGAGGCTGATCCAGCGCCACTTCCACGCACTGATCCACGAACGCGCCGACGACCTGGTCACCGAACACCGGCTACGCCTCCCCGAACTGGAACCACTCACCGAGCAACGACACCCGGGCTGCTGGTTCCCCGTCCCCGGCATGTACGGCGGCTTCAGCTACCGACTGGAGCAAGGCAGCCTGACCGTGGAAAGCTGGTGCCGCGTCGTCGGAGGATCGGGCCAACGCCACATCATCGACGAACACGGCCCACACCTCGTCGCCGAAGGCTTCGTCTGACCGAAAAACCCCAGAATCCAGGATCGCCACAGCTCGCGGCGCGGCCGTCAGGCACCGGAACAGTGATCGTCAGGCTCACGACCACAGAACAGCGAACCCCGCCCCAGTCGAACGGCGGGCGGGGTTCTCGCACGTCAGGGGCTACTTGAGGAGCTGGCGGGCCATCACCATGCGCTGGATCTGGTTGGTGCCCTCGTAGATCTGGGTGATCTTGGCGTCGCGCATCATGCGTTCCACCGGGAAGTCCTTCGTGTACCCGTACCCGCCCAGGAGTTGCACCGCATCGGTGGTGATCTCCATGGCGGCGTCCGAGGCGGCGCACTTGGCGGCGCTCGACAGGAACGTCAGGTCCTTCTGCGGCCGGCCGTGCATCGCCAGCTCGCTCTTGGCGGCGGCGCGGTACGTCAGCTGCCTGGCGGCCTCCAGCTTCATCGCCATGTCGGCGATCATGAACTGCAGGCCCTGGAAGTCGCCGATCGGGCGGCCGAACTGCTTGCGCTCCTTTACGTAGCCGACCGCGTAGTCGAGGGCGCCCTGGGCGATGCCCAGCGCCCGGGCGGCGATGGTGACGCGGGTGTGGTCGAGGGTGGCGAGGGCGGTCTTGAAGCCGGTGCCGGGCTCGCCGATCATGCGGGACGCCGGGATGCGCACGTTCTCCAGGATCACCTGGCGGGTCGGCGAGGCCTTGATGCCGAGCTTCTTCTCCTTGGGCCCGAAGGAGACCCCTTCGTCGGACTTCTCCACCACGAAGGCGGAGATGCCCCGGGCGCCGGCGGACGGGTCCGTCACGGCCATCAGCGTGTAGTACTCGGAGACGCCGGCGTTGGTGATCCACATCTTGGTGCCGTTGAGCACGTAGTGGTCGCCGTCGAGGACCGCGCGGGTCTTCATGGCGGCGGCGTCGGAGCCCGCCTCCGGCTCGGACAGCGCGTACGAGAACATGGCCTCGCCCCGCGCCACCGGCGCCAGGTAACGCTGCTTGAGCTCCTCGGACGCCGAGAGCAGGAGCGGCACGGTGCCCAGCTTGTTCACGGCCGGGATGAGCGAGGACGACGCGCAGGCCCGCGCGACCTCCTCGATGACGATCACCGCGGCCAGCGCGTCCGCCCCGGCGCCCCCGTACTCCTCGGGAACGTGCACGGCGTGCAGGTCGGCGGCGACGAGGGCCTTGTAGACGTCCCAGGGGAACTCTTCGGACTCGTCGGCGGCCGCGGCCTGCGGCGCAATCTTCTCGTCGGCCAGGGCGCGGACCGTCTCCCTGAGCATGTCGTGCTCTTCGGCGGGCGCATAGAGAGGGAAGCTCATGCATAGATACTAGGACGTCCGAGCACTTTGTTACCAGCTAGTACGGTTTGCGAACAGACGCAGGTGGCACGAAGGAGGTAGCGAAGGCCGGTAGCATGCCTGGCGATCGAAAGGAGCTCGCTCGTGCCATATCGCCTCACGGTGATCGGGACCGGATACCTGGGCATCACGCATGCGGCCTGCATGGCGGATCTCGGATTCGAAGTCCTTGGCCTCGACATTGACGCGGACAAGATCCGCCGCCTGAACAACGGTGAGCTCCCCATCCACGAGCCCGGGCTGGAACCCGTGCTCCGCCGTGGGCTCGACTCCGGACGCCTTCGCTTCACCAGCTCCTACGAAGAGGTCGCCGCCTTCGGTGACGTGCACTTCGTCTGCGTCGGCACACCGCAGAAGAAGGGCGAGTACGCCGCGGACGTGTCGTACATGGACAGCGCCATCGAGTCGCTCGCACCGCTTCTCGACCGCGAGTGCCTGGTCGTCGGCAAGTCCACTGTGCCGGTCGGCACCGCCGAGCGCATGGCCGACAAGCTCGCCCGCCTGTCGCCGGCGGGCGTCGGCGTCGAGCTGGCGTGGAACCCCGAGTTCCTGCGCGAGGGCTTCGCGGTGGAGGACACCCTCCACCCCGACCGCATCGTGCTCGGCGTGCGCTCGGAGCGGGCCGAGAAGGTGCTGCGCGACGTGTACGCGCCGCTCGGGGAGGTCCCGTTCGTGGTGACCGACTTCGCGACGTCGGAGCTGGTCAAGACGGCGGCCAACGCCTTCCTCGCCACCAAGATCTCCTTCATCAACGCCATGGCCGAGGTCTGCGAGGCCGCGCACGCCGACGTCAAGCAGCTGTCCGAGGCGCTCTCGTACGACGACCGCATCGGCGGGCGCTTCCTCAACGCCGGGCTCGGCTTCGGCGGCGGCTGCCTGCCCAAGGACATCAGGGCCTTCATGGCACGGGCCGGCGAGCTGGGGGCCGACCAGGCGCTGACGTTCCTGCGCGAGGTCGACGCGATCAACATGCGCCGCCGCGCCCGCATGGTCGACCTGGCCAGGGAGCTGGCGGGCGGCTCGTTCCACGGGTGCACGGTCGGCGTGCTGGGCGCGGCCTTCAAGCCGAACTCGGACGACATTCGCGACTCCCCCGCCCTGGACGTCGCCGTGACGATCGGCCACCAGGGCGGACAGGTCACCGTCTACGACCCGATCGCGCTCGACAACGCTCGTAAGGCTCACCCGGAGCTGAACTACGGCGAGTCGGCCGTCGAGGCGGTCCGCGGGGCGCACGTGGTGCTGCTGCTGACGGAGTGGAAAGAGTTCCTGGAGCTCGATCCGGAGGAGCTGGGCGCGGTGGTCGCGACCCGGCGCATCGTCGACGGCCGCAACGCGCTCAACTCCGAGGTGTGGCGCTCGGCCGGCTGGCACTACCGGGCACTCGGCCGCCCGTAACGCCACCGCGGCACCTCTCCGAGCGCCCGGGTCCCCTCACCACAAGGAACCGGGCGCTCAGGAAAGAGCCGACCAGGCGCCCGGGAAGGACACCCCTGCCCCCTGGACGGCCCTGAGTTGCCTGCTCAGAGCTCCGCGGCCTCCGCGCGCAGCTTCTCCCCCTTGGCGTACGCCTGCTCCTTGAGACGCCCCTGGAACTCCTCCATGCGCTCGCGCAGCCCGGCGTCGGAGGCCCCGAGGATGCGGACGGCCAGCAGCCCCGCGTTGCGCGCGCCCCCGACCGCCACCGTGGCCACCGGCACCCCGGCCGGCATCTGGACGATCGACAGCAGGGAGTCCATCCCGTCGAGGTACTTCAGCGGCACCGGCACCCCGATCACCGGCAGCGGCGTCACCGAGGCGAGCATGCCGGGCAGGTGCGCCGCCCCGCCGGCCCCCGCGATGATCACCCGGATGCCGCGGGAGGCCGCCTGCCGGCCGTACTCGATCATCTCGACCGGCATGCGGTGGGCCGAGACGACGTCGGCCTCGAACGGCACCCCGAACTCCGCCACGGCCTCGGCCGCGGCCTTCATCACGGGCCAGTCGGAGTCCGACCCCATGACGATCCCGATTCGCTCTGTCACGTGTACTCCCCGGTCATGAGGTAGACGGCGGCGTGGCGGGCGCGGGCGCGCACCTTGTCGAGGTCGGTGCCCAGGGCCGTGACGTGGCCGATCTTGCGGCCCGGACGCACTTCCTTGCCGTAGAAGTGCAGCTTGATGCCGGGATCGTGGGCCAGCACGTGCTCGTAGCGCTTGAACAGGTCGGGGTCGTCGCCGCCCAGCAGGTTGGCCATGACGACGACGGGGGCGGTCATCGCGGGCGAGCCGAGCGGCAGGTCGAGCACGGCCCGCAGGTGCTGCTCGAACTGGGACGTGGTGGAGCCCTCGATCGTCCAGTGGCCGCTGTTGTGGGGGCGCATGGCCAGCTCGTTCACCACGAGGCCGTCCGCGGTCTGGAACAGCTCCACCGCCAGCAGCCCGGTCACGCCCAGCTCGTGGGCGATCTTCAGGCCGATGCGCTGGGCGACGGCGGCCTCCTCGGGGTCCATGCCGGGGGCGGGGGCGAGCACCTCGACGCAGATGCCGTCCTGCTGCACGGTCTCCACGACCGGGTAGCTGACGCCCTGCCCGTGGGGCGAGCGGGCCACCAGCACCGCGAGCTCCCGCTCGAACGGCACGAACGCCTCGGCCATCAGCTCGACGCCGGTGGCGAACGCCTCGGCCACGTCGTCGGGGGCGCGGCAGACCCACACGCCGCGCCCGTCGTAGCCGCCGCGCACCGACTTCAGCACGACCGGCCAGCCGTACTCGGCGGCGAAGGCCGCGACGTCATCCGCCGAGGCGACCCGGGCCCAGGCGGGGCAGGGCACGCCGATCGCGGTCAGCCGTTCGCGCATGACCGCCTTGTCCTGGGCGTGCACGAGCGCGTCGGCGCCCGGGTGCACGGCGTGGCCGTCGGCGATCAGGGCCTTGATGTGCTCGGTCGGCACGTGCTCGTGGTCGAACGTGATCGCGTCGCAGCCCTGGGCGAACGCCCGCAGGTCGGCCAGGTCGCGGTAGTCTCCGACCTGGGTGTCGACGATCACTCGTGCGGCGCTCTCCCCGGGGGCGGCGGCCAGCACCCGCAGCTCGACCCCGAGCGCGATGGCCGGCGGCTGCGTCATCCGGGCGAGCTGACCGGCGCCGACGATGCCGACGACCGGCCCGATGGGACTGTAGGAACTCACGTGAGGTGAGCTTACCGGGACGGAACGACTACCTCGCCGTTGTCAACCGGCACGTGCCCGGCGCAGCCCGAGTGTCCTGATCCGGTTGCCCGCGCCGACGAGGCTGGCCATCACCACCAGATCCGTGCGCCCTCCCTCGTACGTGAGCCGCAGGGCGTCGAACACCAGGACGGACCCGGCGGCCACCGGGATCGCGAGGGTACGCGTGCCGAACAGCTCGACGTCGGCGCTGTTCGCGGTGACGTCCTTGAGCAGCCCGCGCAGCGGATCCCCCGCCGGGAAGCGCACGCCCGCCACCCCGGCCGGGTCGGTGAGGTACGTCAGGTGCCGCTGCGGCACCAGCCGGGCCTGCCTGACCAGCGCCGACGGCGCCTCGGCGGCCTCCCGCCCCGGCTCGCCGGGCACAGGGACCGGGCCAGCGCCCAGCCGCCAGCGGCCGTCCTCCAGGAAGAACAGGTAGTACGCGGGCGAGGGCTCGCGGGCCAGCGCGGCGAACCAGTCGCCAGCGTCGGGCAGCACGTAGACGGGGTCGGCGGGACGGGCTGGACGGCCGTTCCGGGTCGCCTCGCAGGCACGGCCGTCCAGCGTCCGCTCCGCCCACGTGGTCAGCTCCCGTACGGCGGCGCAGTCCCGCCGCTGCCAGGCCCCGTCGAGCTGCCGCAGCAGCGAGAACGCCTGCTCGGCGGTCGCCGGGTCGACCCGTGGCGCGGCTGCCGGGGCAGGCGTGCGGTCCTCCTGGAGCACCGGGGCGCCGCCGGTCGCGCCACAGCCCGCGGTGAGCAGGGCCAGGGCCAACGCGAGCAGTCGAAGCGGCACAGGTGGCTCCCGGGAGGGCGGCCGTCTGGAGCGGCAGGTCCGACATCGCGGGCGGGCCCGCGATCTGAACGGCAGCGTAATGCCGATCTTTCGGAAATGCCGCTCATAAGGCGATATTTTTAGAAGTCGTCTTTGCGGGGTATGTTCGGCCCCCTGACACCGGTCGTACGACATCGCCGGTACGCTGAGGTGGTCAGTCTCGACTAGGGAAAGGACCGAGCGCGGACGTGGAGTTTGCCAAGCGCCTCTACCAGCGGTTCGAGTCCCTGGTTCACGAACTGGCCAAATTCGGGAGCATCGGGGCCGTCGCCTTTCTGCTCGACACGGGTGTCTACAACCTCTTCCTGCTCGGCTTCGAGTGGGGCCCCCTCACCTCCAAGGTGCTCGCCACCACGATCTCGGCGACCTTCGCGTACCTGGGCAACCGCTTCTGGACCTTCCGCCACCGCGAGCAGAGCGGCCTCGGCCGCGAATACTTCCTGTTCTTCCTGCTCAACGGCGTCGCCCTGCTGTTCGGCCTGCTGGTGATCGGCTTCACCAAGTACACCCTCCACCTGCACGACGGCCTGAGCCTGAACATCGCCAACTTCGCCGGCGTCGGCCTCGGCACGCTGTTCCGCTACTGGTCGTACAAGAAGTGGGTGTTCCTGGAGGCCACCGAGCCGATCCCGGTCGAGCTGCCCGAGGTCAGGCAGGACCGCTGACCACGCGGTTCCTGCTGTCCTCCTCGGCCGGGCGCAGGAAGATGGCGAACGTCGCCGGCCGGCGGCGCACCAGCTCCAGCCGTCCGCCGTCGGCGGCGGCCAGCGCGCGGGCGAGGGTGAGCCCGAGGCCGGTGCCTCCGCCGCCGCTGACGTTCCGTTCGAAGATCTTGGGTGCGATCTCGTCGGCGATGCCGGGGCCCTCGTCGGCGACCTCGATCACGATGTAGTTGTCGCCGCAGGTGCTGGTGACGGTGACCGTGCCGCCGCCGTGGCGCAGGGAGTTCTCCAGCAGCGAGGCGATGACCTGGCCGAAGCCGCCGGTGGTGGCCATCGCCTTCAGGCCGCGGGTGCCGTCGAGGTGCAACGTGCGGCCCGCCTCGCGGAAGACCGGCTCCCACTCGGTGATCTGCTGGATGAGCACCTCGTCGATGGCGACGGGCTCGGCCTGGGCGTGGCGCTGGCGACGGGCCGCCGCGAGCAGCTCGTCGATCACCGCGGTCAGGCGCTCGGCCTGCACGATGGCCGCCTCGCCCTCCTCGCGGACGACCTCCGGCTCGTTCGAGGCGGCGACGATCTCCTCCAGGCGCATGGTCAGGCCGGTCAGGGGCGTGCGGAGCTGATGGGAGGCGTCGGTGGCGAACTCGCGTTCGCGGGTGAGCAGGTCGGAGATACGGGTGGCGCTGCGGTCGAGTACCTGGGCCACGCGGTCCAGCTCGGGGATGCCGTAGCGGTGCTTGCTCGGCCGCGCGTCGCCCGACCCCAGCCGCTCGGCGATCTTCGCCAGGTCCTGCAGGGGCAGCGTCAGTCTGCGTGACTGTACGACGGCCAGGCTGACGGCCACCGCGAGCGCCGCGACGGCCAGCGCCACGATCAGCAGCAGTCTGGCCCGGACGTCGCGCTCGACCTGATCCCGATCACGACTTATCCGGACGTAGACACCGGTGTTGGTCTGCGCGTCCTCCGTCATCAGGTGACCCGACGCCGGCGCGGTGCCGACGACGGTCACCCGCAGAGGGGTTCCGCGTTCCCAGATCTGGATGTACCTGCCCGGGTACTTCTGCTCCAGTTGCTGCGGGTCGAGCGGGGTCTCCTGGACCCGGGCGTACTCGACCTCGCCCACGAGACGCTTGGCTTCCGCCCCGAGCTCCTGAGCCGCCTCGTCGACGATCAGGCGGCTGACCACGACGCCCAGGGGGACCCCCAGCAACAGGACCGCGATGACCGCGACGACCAGTGTGGAGGAGAGCAGTCGACGGCGCATGCGCCTACTCGCGTTCGAACCGGAAGCCGACTCCCCGGACGGTCGTGATGTATCGGGGCTTGGCGGCGTCGTCGCCGAGTTTGCGGCGCAGCCAGGAGATGTGCATGTCGAGGGTCTTGGTCGAACCCCACCAGTTGGTGTCCCACACCTCGCGCATGATCTGCTCCCGGGTGACGACCTTGCCGGCGTCGCGGACCAGGACCCGCAGCAGGTCGAACTCCTTGGTCGTCAGGTGCAGCTCCTTCTCCCCCATCCAGGCGCGGCGGGAGTCGGCGTCGATGCGGACCCCCTGCACGACCGGGGTCTCGGAGGTGCCGCGCCGCAGCAGCGCGCGCACCCGGGCGAGCAGTTCGGCCAGCCGGAACGGCTTGGTCACGTAGTCGTCGGCGCCGGCGTCGAGGCCGACGACGGTGTCCACCTCGTCGACGCGGGCCGTGAGTATGAGAACCGGGGTGCCGTGCCCCTCGGCACGGATCCGGCGGGCGACCTCCAGACCGTCCATCTCTGGCAGCCCGAGGTCGAGAACGATGAGGTCGATGCCGCCCGACAGGGCCCTCTCCAGGGCCTGCGGGCCGTCGGGGCTCACCTCTACCTGATAGCCCTCGCGGCGTAGCGCACGCGCGAGTGGCTCGGAGATCGAGGTGTCATCCTCGGCGAGAAGTACGCAGGTCATGAAGCGATCGTAGGACCTTAGGCGATCGTTTCCCGGGCACAGCGCGCGGTTTGACTTGTCGTTGACCTATCCATTGACCTGGGCAAACGAAGCTAAATAAGGGTTAGTCGTGATTAAATTACCGCGATTATCGAGGGGAAAACACAAAGCGCTCCAGGCGTTCCCATCACACCACGTACGCCCGCATCCGCGGGACGCGTGGCGCCGGGCGTGGCGCCCGGAGCGTGATACCCCGATCCGGGCGCCGGAATGCCTGGAACGTGCCGTTCAGAGCCAGCTCGACCGGACGGAATCGGCCGGGCCGCCGGCGGGGGCGGTGCCGAGCTCGCCGGCGCGTACCCGGTCGAGCAGGCGGCGGACCGTGTCGACGATCTCGGGGGCGGTCTCCCGCAGGCCGGCCGCGTCGTCCGCGCCGACCTCGGCGGGATCGACGCCCGACTGCCGCAGCACGCCGTCGAGGTCGGCCAGCCGCTCCCCCAGCCATTTCAGCGGCTCGGCCGACAGCTCCTCGTCGAACACCCGCCGGTCGGGCTCCCAGCCGCTGGAGCCCGGGTGGTGGTGCGTACGGTCGAAGCTGCCCGGCGTGCCGTCGACCGACTCCAGCAGGTCGACCCGCCAGATGAGCTGATCGACGACGATGGGACGGGCCGAGTAGATCGACCCCTTGAGCTCGCCCGGCGCGAGCCTGCGGATCTCCAGGCGCACGCCGTGCTCGGCGCCCTCCTGGTGCTCTCCCGGGGCGGGGTCGACGAAGTACAGGTCGCCGACGGCCACGCCGATGCGCTCGAAGCCGAAGAGATAGAGCATGCAGACCACTCCCTCACAGGTGTCCTGGGCTCGCCTCCCCCAGTATCCGTCAGGCCGCCACGAGCGGCCCGGGAGCGGCCCGGGAGCGGCGGGAAAGACGACGGCCCCGCTGCCCGTGCGGGCGGCGGGGCCGGAGAGAACGGGGGGCTCTAGTCGTCGACGGAGTGGGGCTCGGCGTAGCGGGCGAGGTAGAGCTGCTCGCCCAGGCTGCGCATCAGGCCCAGCTCGGTCTCCAGGTAGTCGATGTGCTCCTCCTCGTCCTCGAGGATGTCCTCGAAGATGCGGGCGGAGGTGATGTCGCCCTTCTCCCTCATCAGCTGGATCGCCGGGCGCAGCCGTTCGACCACTGCCAGCTCGACCTCGAGGTCGGCCTTGAGCTGCTCCTCGACGGTCTGGCCGATGTGCAGCGTGCCGAGGCGCTGGTAGTTGGGCAGCCCTTCGAGGAACAGGATGCGGTCGGTCAGCCGTTCGGCGTGGCGCATCTCCTCGAAGGACTCGTCGCGCGTGTGCTTGGCCAGCTTGGTGTATCCCCAGTTCTCCTGCATCTTCGCGTGCAGGAAGTACTGGTTGATCGCCGTGAGCTCGGCGGTCAGCTGTTCGTTGAGGAGTTCGATGATCTGCTTGTCGCCCTGCATGAACGGGCCCCTCGTCGCGGTGCGGCTATGCGGTCGTCAGTTCTTCAGACTGCTTCAGGATCGCACAGATCTTCCGTACACAACGGGCACAGTCCCCACCAGCCCCAGTGGTGTCGCGAATCTGTTTCGCGCTCTTCGCCCCGGAGGCGATGCAGTCGTGGACCTCGTTCTCGGTCACAGCACGACAAATGCATACATACATCCGGGGACAGGCCTCTCAAGCGAGCATGAAGGGGACGCCTTTAGGTTAGGCACACCTAAGATAGCTCACTTCGGTAAGGCTTGCCTATGTTAGAGGCGTCACAATCACCTGACCCCGCAGGTCAGTGACCCCTCGCCCGCCACTCCTCCAGGTGCGGCGCCTCCGCCCCGATGGACGTGGAGTCGCCGTGGCCCGTGTGCACGACCGTCTCGGGCGGCAGGGACAGCAGCCGCCCGGCGATCGACTCGATGATCGTGTCGAACGACGAGTACGACCGCCCGGTCGCCCCCGGCCCGCCCTTGAACAGCGTGTCGCCGCTGAACAGCACGCCCGCGTCGGGAGCGTGCAGGCAGACCGCGCCCGGCGAGTGGCCCGGCGTGTGCAGCACCTCCAGGGCCACGCCGCCCACCGAGATCTTCTCGCCGTCGGCCAGCGGCGTGTACGCCACCTCCGGCCCGTACACCTGCTCCCAGAGCACCTGGTCGGCCGGGTGCAGCCGGATCGGCGCGCCGGTCAGCTCGGCCAGCCGGGCGGCGGCGTTGACGTGGTCGTTGTGGGCGTGGGTGCACACGATGGCCTTGACCCGGCGGCCGCCGGCCCGCGCGGCGATGGCGTCGGCGTCGTGCGCGGCGTCGATGATCACGACCTCGCGCGCGTCGCCGACCAGCCAGATGTTGTTGTCGACCGCCCAGGTGCCGCCGTCGAGCGAGAACGTGCCGGAGGTGATGACGCGGTCGATCATCAGAGGACCACCACCGAGCGCAGCACCTCGCCGCGGTGCATCTTCGCGAACGCCTCCTCGACCTGGTCGAGCCCGATCGTCTCGGTGACGAACCGGTCGAGCGGCAGCCGGTTCTGCAGGAACAGGTCGATCAGCATCGGGAAGTCCCGCGAGGGCAGGCAGTCGCCGTACCAGGACGACTTCAGCGCGCCGCCGCGGCCGAACACGTCGAGCAGCGGCAGCTCCAGCCGCATCTCCGGCGTCGGCACGCCCACCAGGACCACCGTGCCGGCCAGGTCGCGGGCGTGGAACGCCTGCTCGTACGTCTCCGGCCGGCCGACCGCGTCGATCACCACGTCCGCGCCGAACCCGCCGGTCAGGTCGCGGATCGCCTCGACCGGGTCGTTCTCCCGCGAGTTGACCGTGTGCGTCGCGCCGAACCCGCGGGCCCACTCCAGCTTGCGGTCGTCGACGTCGACGGCGATGATCCGGGACGCCCCGGCCAGCGACGCCCCCAGGACCGCCGCGTCGCCGACCCCGCCGCAGCCGATCACGGCCACGCTGTCGCCGCGCGTCACGCCGCCGGTGTTGATCGCCGCGCCGATGCCGGCCATCACGCCGCAGCCCAGCAGGCCCGCGACCTGGGCCGGCGCCTCGGCCGACACCTTGGTGCACTGGCCGGCCGCCACCAGCGTCTTCTCCAGGAACGCGCCGATGCCGAGCGCGGGCGACAGCTCGGTGCCGTCCTTGAGCGTCATCTTCTGGGTGGCGTTGTGGGTGGCGAAGCAGTACCACGGCCGGCCGCGCAGGCAGGCGCGGCACTGGCCGCACACCGCGCGCCAGTTGAGGATCACGAAGTCGCCGGGCGCCAGCCCGGTCACGCCCTCGCCGACGGCCTCGACCGTGCCCGCCGCCTCGTGGCCCAGCAGGAAGGGGAAGTCGTCGTTGATCCCGCCCTCGCGATAGTGCAGGTCGGTGTGGCAGACCCCGCAGGCCTGCACGTTCACCACCGCCTCGCCCGGCCCGGGGTCGGGGACGACCACCGTCTCCAGCGAAACTTCCTGGCCCTTACCGCGGGCGATCACGCCCTGCACTTCGTACGGCATGGCAGCCATCTTGTGTCAGGAGGATGATCTCCGCAAGACATAGGGCTGGACCACGCCGAGCCCTCTTGCCGGCCGCCTCCTGATCTTGTGGACCTCGATCCCGTCCGGCGCTCCGGCCAGGCCCTCGGCCAGCTCGGAGTCGACCAGGATCGTGCCCGGCCTGGCGATGGCCGTGAGCCGGGCGGCCAGGTTGACGGTGGTGCCGAACACGTCGCCCATCATGGGCACGACCGGCCCGTACGCCATGCCTATGCGCAGCTCCAGGCTGTCGGCGAGGTCGAGGGCGATGGCCGCGGCCTGGGCCGGGGCGGGCGCGGTGAACAGCACCTCGTCGCCGAGCGTCTTGACCAGCCGCGCGCCGTGCGCGGCCACCACGTCGGCGGCGCGCGACTCGAAGCCCTCGACCAGCGAGGCCAGCGCCCGCTCGTCCAGCTCGCGCGAGCGGCGGGTGAAGGAGACCAGGTCGGCGAAGCCGACGGCGATCGACACGCGGGCCGGCCCCCGCTCGTCCTGGTCGTCGGCGACGGCCAGCAGGCGGGTGCCGGCGGCGGCGAGCTGGGCCCGCCAGACGTGCACCAGCAGGTGCTCGAAGTCGGGCAGGAGGGCCTTGGCCGTGTCGAGGACGCCGCTCAGGTCGGCGTCGGTGCGTGAGTCCGGGACCATCGTGCCGATCACGATCTCGGCCTGCCACTGCGCCAGCCTGGCGGTGGTCTGGCCGAGCGCGCGGGCCATGCGGATGACGGTCTGCTCGTCGAGCAGGCCGCCGTCGAGCAGGCTGCGCACCCGGCGCAGCGCGGCCACGTCGGCGTCGCTGAACGCCACGGCGTCGTCGGGGAACTGGGCGAAGCCGAGCGCCCGCCAGATGCGCTGGGCGAGCTCCTGCGACACCCCGGCCCCGGCCGCGACCTGCGCGCGGGTGTGGCGGGCCGGCATGCCGACGAGCGTGCGCTCGATCTGCTCGGCGGTCGGCCTGCCGGGTGGTTGGGTGGCGTTCACGATCAGCAGGCTACGCCAACCTCAGTGGCCGTCGATCTCTCCGTCGGACGCGTCCTCGACCAGCTTGAACAGGTCCATGCGGACGTCCTGGATGCGCGGGATGTCGCGCAGGACGATCTGACCCCGCTCGCCCGCGGACTCGACGGTCAGCGTGCCGCAGCCGAGCATGCGCTCCATGAACGTCTGGTCGGAGCTGACGGTGTTGACCTTGGCCATCGGGATCTCGTCGGTGGACTTGTTGAGCACGCCCATGCTGATCGTGAACCGGTGGGTCGTCAGGACGTAACCGGTGTTCTTCCACTGCAGGTAGGGCACGAACGAGAAGATCGTCAGCAGGATCACGGCGATGACGACGACGGCGATCCTGCCGTAGGAGGTGACGCTCTCCCCCCAGGTGGTGGGGAAGAAGTAGAGGGCCGCACCCGCTGCCGCGGCGATGAGGATCAGCGCGAAGAACGGGCCGACAAGGCGCTTCCAGTGGGGATGGAAGGATCGGACGCGCTGCTCACCCTGCGTCAGATGGTGGTCGGGAAGGGTCATGCCGCACATGCTGCCACCAACCCGCCCGAGCGGCTACGCCCCGGCTCAACGGGCGGCCCGCACGTGCACGACGTCTCCGGCGCCCAGCGTGTAGCGCTCGCCGCCGGACTCCACCTGGAGGTGGCCGGACCCGTCGATGCCGGTCGCTCGCCCGGTCAGCACCTGCTCGCCCGGCAGCTCCACCCGGACGTCGCGGCCGACCGTGGCGCTGGCGCCGAGGTAGGCGGCGCGCAGCCCGGCGGCCTCGGCGTCGCCGCCCGCCGCCTCCCACTCGCGGTAGTGGCTCTCGACCTCGCGCAGCACGGCCCGCAGCAGCGGGTCGCGGTCGACGCAGGCGGCCTCCTCGATGGCCAGGGACGTGGCCGTCTCGACCGGTGCCTCCTCCGCGCGCAGGGAGACGTTGAGCCCCATGCCGATGACGACGGCGTCGTCGACCCGCTCGGCCAGCACCCCGGCCAGCTTGCGCTCGCCCACCAGCAGGTCGTTGGGCCACTTGAGGCGCACGTCGACCTCGGCCAGCCGGCGCACGGCCGAGGCGGCGGCCACGCCGTAGAGCAGCGGCAGCCACCCCTGGGTCGGAACCGGCGTCGTGGGCCTGAGCAGGACGGAGAACGTCAGCCCCGACCGCGGCGGCGCCGACCAGGCGCGGTCGAGCCGGCCACGGCCGGCGACCTGCGACTCGGCCACCAGCACCCGCCCCTGCTCGGCCCCGGCCTGGGCGGCCGGGGCGAGGTCGGCGTTGGTCGAGCCGGTGGTCTCGACGACGGTGACGCCCGTCCACAGGGCGCCCGGACGTACGAGCGCGCGGTTGAGCGCGGCCTCCGAGAGCGGCGGACGGTCGAGGTCGGAGTAGCGCGAGGAGGCCATCCCCCTATCTTGGCCGAACTCGCGCCGAGGTCGTCGCACCGCACCGGCTGGTCTCGAAGTCCGCATGAGGGGTAAAGATGGGGGGATGAGCAGACGTCCTGACCCTCGCAACTGGGCATCGTGGCGGCCCTTCGGCCTCGGGTTGCGCAAGCCGAACAACTACCTGGAGCTGTGGAAGGCGTTCAGGTCGGTCAAGGGGAACAGGCGTTACGCCTGGCGCATACTCAACCAGGGCACCTGCGACGGCTGCGCGCTCGGCACGCAGGGCATGCGCGACTGGACGATGGACGAGATCCACCTGTGCAACATCAGGTTGCGCCTGCTGCCGCTCAACACCATGCCCGCGCTCGACGTGTCGCTGCTGCGCGACGTCTCCGGGCTGGCCGGGCGGAAGAGCGCGGAGCTGCGGGAGCTGGGGCGGCTGCCGTACCCGATGTTGCGGCGGGCCGGCGAGCCCGGCTTCACCCGCGTCACGTGGGACGAGGCGCTGCGGGTGGCGGCCGAGCGGCTGCGCGGCGCGCGGTTCGGCACGTACCTGACCAGCCGCGGGGTGCCCAACGAGAACTACTACGCGGCGCAGAAGGCGGTGCGGGCGCTCGGCACGAACAACGTCGACAACGCCGCCCGCATCTGCCACTCGCCCTCGACGGTCGCGCTCAAGCAGACCATCGGCGCGGCGGCCACGACCTGCTCCTACACCGACTGGATCGGCTCGGACCTGATCGTCTTCATCGGCTCGAACCCGTCGAACAACCAGCCGGTCGCGATGAAGTACCTCTACCACGCCAAGAAGGCCGGCACCCGGATCGCCATGGTCAACGCCTACCGCGAGCCGGGCATGGACAAGTACTGGGTGCCCTCCAACGCCGAGTCCGCGCTGTTCGGCACGAAGATCACCGACGAGTTCTTCGGCGTGAACGTCGGCGGCGACATCGGCTTCCTCAACGGCGTGCTCAAGCACCTCATCGAGAACGACTGGGTGGACAAGGCGTTCGTGACCGGGCGCACGTCCGGGTTCGAGGAGGCGCGCAAGGCCGTCGAGGCCCAGTCGTGGGCCGAGCTCGAAGCGCTCTCGGGGGCGACCAAGGAGCAGATGTTCCGGCTGGCCGAGCTGCTCGGCCGGGCGCGCTCGGCGGTGCTCGTCTGGTCGATGGGCATCACCCAGCACACCTACGGCGAGGACAACGTCCGGGCGATCGTCAACCTGGCGCTCGCGCGCGGCTTCCTCGGGCGCGACAAGTGCGGGCTGATGCCGATCCGGGGGCACAGCGGGGTCCAGGGCGGGGCCGAGATGGGCGCGTACGCGACCGGCTTCCCCGGCGGCCTGCCGATCACGTCCGCCAACGCCGCCAAGTTCACCGACCTGTGGGGCTTCCAGGTGCCCGACACGGCCGGGCTGACCGCGACCGACATGATCGACGCGGCCCACCGGGGCGAGCTCGACGCGCTCGTCTCCTCCGGCGGCAACTTCCTGGAGGTGCTGCCCGACCCGGCCTACTGCCGCGAGGCGCTGTCCAGGCTGGGGCTGCGGGTGCACATCGACATCGTGCTGTCCTCGCAGATGCTCGTGCCGGGCGAGGGCGACGTGCTGCTGCTGCCCGCCCAGACGCGTTACGAGATGGTCGGCGGCGTGACCGAGACCTCCACCGAGCGGCGGATCATCTTCTCGCCCGAGGTCGAGGGGCCGCGCGTGGGCGAGGCGTGGCCGGAGTGGAAGATCTTCGCCGAGCTGGCCGCCCGTACCCGTCCGGAGATAGCCGACCATGTGCGGTTCACCGGCACTCCGCAGATCCGTGCGGAGATCGAGCAGGTCGTGCCGTTCTACCAGGGCATCTCCGGGTTGCGGAAGTTCGGGGACAACGTCCAGTACGGCGGCCGCCACCTCTTCGCCGACGGCCGCTTCCAGACGCCCGACGGGCTGGCCGTCTTCTCCGTGGTCGAGCCGCCCGCCCTTGAGCGCCCCGACGGCACGTTCAAGGTCGCGACCAGGCGCGGCAAGCAGTTCAACAGCATGGTCCACGAGCGGCTCGACGGCTTCAACGGCGCAGCGCGCGAGGCCGTGCTGATGAGCCCGTACGACGCCGACCGGCTCGGGCTGGCCGACGGCGCCCCGGTCGAGCTGCGCGCGGGCGAGCGCACCTACCAGGGCAAGGTGCTGCGCGCCCCGCTGATGCCGGGCAACCTGCAGATCCACTGGCCGGAGGGGAACGTCCTGCTCGACGAGGCCCGGCGCTCGCCACAGGCGCGCATCCCCGACTACAACGCGCTCGTCACCGTGCGGCCGCTGTGAAGGCGCGTCCCGGGCCCACCACCCGCGTCCGCATCCGGGAGCTGGCCGGCTCCGGCGTCCGCGACCGGCGCGACGACCTGGCCACGGAGGAGCCGCTGGAGATCCGCCTCACCGGCGGCGACGGCACCCGCAAGACGGTCGCCATCACCATGCGCACGCCGGGGCACGACTTCGAGCTGGCCGCCGGGTTCCTGAGCGGCGAGGGCCTGGCCGGGCCGGACGACATCGCGGCCATCGCGTACTGCACGGACGACGACCTGCCGCCCGAGGCCCGCTACAACACCGTCACCGTCCGCCTGCACGGCCCGGTGCCCGACCTGCCCGCGCTCGACCGGCACTTCCTCACCTCCAGCGCGTGCGGCGTCTGCGGCTCGGCCGGCCTCGACGCGCTGCACGGCCGGTGCAAGCCGATCCCCAGGGGCTCGCTCGAACTCACGCCCGAGGTCCTGTACGGCCTTCCCGGCGCGCTGCGCGAGGCCCAGGGCGTGTTCGGCAAGACCGGCGGGCTGCACGCGGCGGGCCTGTTCTCGGCGTCGGGCACGCTGCTGGCGTTGCGCGAGGACGTCGGCCGGCACAACGCCGTGGACAAGCTGGTCGGCTGGGCGGCGCTGGCGGACCGGCTGCCGCTGGCCGAGCACGTGCTCATGGTCAGCGGCAGGGCCAGCTACGAGATCATGCAGAAGGCGCTGGCGGCCGGCGTCCCGGCGGTCTGCGCGGTGTCGGCGCCCTCGTCCCTGGCCGTCGATCTGGCCAGGGAGTTCGGGTTGACGCTGGTGGGGTTCCTGCGCGGCGAGCGCTGCAACGTCTACGCCGGTCAGGAGCGCGTCGTCACGTCCTAGTCAGCGGCAGACCACGCGCTGGGTCGAGGTCAGCGTCGGCTGGTTGTTGTTCAGCACTTCGAGTGTGAGGTTCCCCGACTGCTTCGACTCCTGCCGCCACGCGGGAGCCTGCACGCTCAGGATCCCGCTCTCGGGCACGATGAGCGACTTCGTGTCGAGCTGCGTGCCCGCCATCAGCCAGCGGTAGTCGATCCGGGCGCCCGCCGGGGCGCGGAAGGCGGCGTGCGCGGTCAGCCAGGGCGCCTCGGCGCAGTCGCCGTAGTAGGCCATCGGGGTGAACTCGCTGATCCGCACGTAAGGCACCGGCGACGGGGCCGCCCGGCACGACCAGAGGTAGGTCTCCTCCTTGACGGGCTTGTTGTGGTTGAGGATCTCGACGCGTACCCGGCCGGTGCCGCTCGATCGCGCCGAGCTGTACCACAGGTCGCCGATCTGGGCCTTGACCCCGCCCCTGACCTGCTCCGACCGGACCCAGCCGGGGACGCCGTCCACGACGATCCGATACTGGATCTCGGTGTCGCGGTCCGCCATCACCACGGCCTCCGCCCGGAGCCCGAAGGGGGAGGCGCACTCGCCGACGCGGGACGGTGTCAGCATCCCGCTGACGGTGACGTACGCCGGGGGCGCGGCCGGGCCGCAGCTGAAGTTGAAACCCTGCTCGGCCGTGCCGCCCTGGGCGACGAGCCGGACGCGGTGGGCGCCGACGTTGGAGGTGCTGTAGTTCCAGGTGGCCGAGACGGCCTGCGACCTGGGCTGGGCGCTCTCGGGGAAGGAGAGCGTGGCGCCGCGCAGCTCCTTGTCATCGAGCTGCCAGGAGTAGGCCACGGTGGTGGCCGGTCCGGGCGGGAGCTCGACGTGCCCGGCGACGTTGTAGGTGACGGGCGCGGCGCACGTGCCCGAGTAGTTGCCGGGGGTGAGCCCGTCGATGACCACCTGTGGCACGTCCGCCGCGCTCGCCGCGGTGGCGGCGGCGGGCACGGTGACGGCCGGCAGGCCGCCGAGCAGCGCGGCGCCCAGCAGCAGGGCTGTCCATCTCATCCTGGGGTTCCTCCTCGCGATGACGGAACCCCAGGATGATCAAGGCAGCTTGTGTCCCGGTTGGATCTGCCTTGTGAGGGCTATTCGCAGGTCACCGGATAGGTGCCTTCGGTGGCCGGCTTGTTGTGGTTCAGCACCTCCAGCCGGACCACGCCGGAGGTCTTCGTGTCCCGGCTCCAGTAGGCCGCCTGCACCTGGAGCAGGCCGCCGGCGTTGGTCTTGTACGTGGCCGGCTCCGTGGGCCTGCCGTCGATGACCCAGCGCCAGGTGATCTCGGTGTCCGGCGCGGCCCGGAAGGCGCCGTGGGCGGTCACGTACGGGGACTCGGCGCAGTCGCCGAAGTAGTGGACCGGCCGGAACTCGCTGATCCGCACCGTGCCCGGCGACGGGTCCACCGGCACGCAGGTCACCGTGTACGGCTTCTCCCTGACCAGCTTGTTGTGGTTCAGCACTTCGATGCGGATCACACCGCTTCCGGTGGCCTTCGGGGAGATGTAGAACAGGTCGCCGATCATCTGGGCCCTGTTGGGCTTGGCCTCCTGCGTCCTGACCGGGCCGGGCTTGCCGTCCACGACGACGCGGTAGCGGACCTCGGCCTCGCGGTCGGTGGTGATCCGGGCGTCGGCCCGCATGCCGATGGAGCCGGTGCAGTCGCCCCGGTAGACGGGCGTCAGCATGTAGGGGATGGCCAGCTTGGCGGGGTTGGGGTCGGTCGTGCAGGACAGGGCGAACGTGCGCTCGGCGGCCTGGGCCGAGGCGGGCTGGGTGGTCAGGGCCAGCTTGTGGGAGCCGGTCTTCGACTGGTCGAGGCTCCAGGCGGCGGTGACGTCCTGCGACCTGGGCTGGGTGCCAGCCGGGAAGCTGACGGTCTGGTGCTGCCACTCGGTGCCGTCGAGGGTCCACCAGTAGCCGACGCTGGCGGCCGGGCCCGCCGGGAGGGTGATGCGGCCGGTGGCCTGGTAGGCGATGGGCTCGTCGCAGTAGCCCTCGTAGTCGCCGGGCGTCAGGGCGCTGATCGCCGCCTGCGGCTGCTGCGCCGGGGGCTCTGAAGTCGTGGTCGGCTTGGGCGTCGGCGAGGTCGTCGGCGTCGGGGTGGGCGTGGTGGTGGGCTTGGGGCCCGGCGTGAGGCGGCAGGTCACCTCGTACGACGCCCGCGCGGAGTCGTGCCCGCCGGCGTTGAGTATCCGCACCGACTTCCAGCCCGCGGTGGAGGTGCCCACGGACAGCGGCAGCGTGACCTGCCTGCTGCGCGGGCCGCCGGCGGCGAAGTACAGCGACTCCACCGCGCCCTCGCCCGTGGCGCTGTCGATCCACTGGTAGCCGACCTTGGCGGGGGTGCGCGAGACCTGGATGGTCGCGGTGAACGTCACGGTGGCCGGGCAGCGGCCGATCTGGCGGGGCGGGCTCGCCTGCACGCTCGCGGCCGCCTCCAGCGGTCTGTCCGGCTGGGCGGGCAGCGGGTTGACCACGTCGTACCGCTGCGGGGCTCCGGCGCAGGCGACGCGGAAGCGGGCCTTGGCCGACAGGCCGCGCCGGCCGAGCACCTCGACGGCCTGCCAGCCGGTCGTGTCGCGGTCGAAGGTCTGGCGGTCCCTCACGACGACCTTGCGCGCGCCGTTGACGCGGAAGCTCCTGATGGCGCTCTTGCTGCGGTCACCGCGTACCCAGCGGTACCGCACGGTGCCCTTGCCCTTGGCGGCCACGGTGGCGGAGAAGGCCACGGTCGTGGGGCACTCGCCCGCCTGACCGGCGGGTACGGCCCTGACCCGGGTCACCGAGGTCGCCGGGGCGGCGGCGGCCTGGGCCGGAGGAGCGGCCAGCAGGCTGCCGAGCATCACCGCGCCCAGCAGCAAGGCTGTCCTTTTCATGAGGGGGTCCCTTTCTGCGCTCGTCAAAGCCCCCATGCTGCTCAGTGATCCTTGGAAGTCACTTGGAACCGCCTTGTGCCGATTGTGGAATGAAGCGTTCCGTTCTGCTATAGTTGGAACAGAACAAGCCGTTCCGCTTTTTCGGTCGAGAGGACCCCTCATGAGCATCCGTCCGTTCCGCATCGAGATCTCCCAGGCCGACCTCGACGACCTGCGGGCCCGGCTCGCGATGACCCGCTTCGCCGACGAGATCCCGGGCGCCGACCAGGGCGTGGGCGTCGAGCGGGTCAAGCGCCTGGTGGCCCACTGGCAGACCGGCTTCGACTGGCGCGCCCAGGAGGCCAGGCTCAACGCCTACCCGCAGTTCACGACGGAGATCGACGGGCAGAACATCCACTTCATCCACGTACGCTCCGACAACCCCGACGCCCTGCCGCTGATCCTCACCCACGGCTGGCCCGGCACCGTCGCCGAGTACCTCGACGCGATCGAGCCGCTGTCGCGCCACTTCCACGTGGTGGTCCCCTCGCTGCCCGGCTTCGGCTTCTCCGGCCCCACCAAGGAGCTCGGCTGGAACAACCGGCGCATCGCCGGGGCATGGGCCGAGCTGATGGCCCGCCTCGGTTACGAGCGCTACGGCGCCGTCGGCAACGACGGCGGTTCGATGATCTCCCCCGAGCTGGGCCGGATCGACGCCGAGCACGTCGTCGGCGTGCACGTCACCCAGCTGTTCTCCTTCCCCTCCGGCGACCCGGCCGAGTTCGCCGAGCTGAGCGAGGAGGACCAGGCCGGGCTGGCCGTGCTCGACTGGTTCTGGAAGGAGAAGGGCGCGTTCAACGTCCTGCAGTCGCAGCAGCCGCAGACGCTCGCGCACGCCGTCGCCGACTCCCCCGCCGGGCTCGTCGGCTGGCTCGCCCAGCTCTTCGACGAGGACCTGGACGACGACTTCGTGCTGACCAACGCCTCGATCCACTGGTTCACCGGCACCGCCGGCTCGGCCCTGCGGCTCTACTGGGAGAACGCCCGCATGGAGCAGCCGCAGGAGCCGACGACCACCCCCACCGCGCTGGCCATGGCCGAGGGCGACTTCAAGTCGATCCGCCGCTTCGCCGAGCGCGACCACCACGGCATCGTCTCGTGGAAGACCCTGCCCGCCCCCGCCCGCGGCCACTACACGGCCCACACCGCCACGGAGGCGCTCACCTCCGACATCACGGCCTTCTTCGACAGCCTGCGCTGATCACCCGCGCTTCGGACGGCCCGGCCCCCCGCCGGGCCGTCCGCGCGTGCTCAGCCCGTGTTCTGCAGGCCGGCGGCCACGCCGTTGACCGACAGCAGCAGCAGCGTGGACAGCCGCTCGCGCTCCTGCTCCGACAGGTCCTCGGTGCGCATCGCGCGCAGCGCCCGCAGCTGCAGGTGCGACAGCGCGTCGACGTACGGGTCGCGCAGCTGCACGGCCCGCGAGAGCACCTTGCGGTTCTCCAGCAGCCGCGTGTGGCCGGTCACCCGCAGCACCAGCTCGCGGGTGCGGTCGTACTCCTCCAGCACCTGGCGGGCGAAGTCGTCGCGGCCGCCGAGCGCCAGGTAGCGCTTGGCGATCGACCGGTCGGTCTTGGCCAGCGACATCTCGGCGTTGTCCAGCATCGCGTTGAACAGCGGCCATTCGGCGTAGGCGGCGCGCAGCTCGTCGAGGGAGCCGACGGCGGCCAGGCCGGTGCCCAGGCCGTACCAGCCGGGCAGGTTGACGCGGGTCTGGGCCCAGGCGAACACCCACGGGATGGCCCGCAGGTCGTCCAGCGAGCGCGGCGCGCCCAGGCCGCGGCGGGCCGGACGGGAGCCGAGCCGCAGCGAGCCGATCTCCTCCAGCGGGCTGACCAGCGCGAACCACTCGGGGAACCCGGGGGCCTCGGTGAGCGCCCGGTAGGCCTCCTCCGAGGCCGTGGCCACCTGCCCGGCCAGACCGCGGAACCGCTCGGCGGCGGCCGCCGTACGCGCGCCGACCGTGGGCGAGGAGGCCAGCAGCACGGCGTTGGTGACCTGCTCCAGATGGCGGCGGGCGATGGCGATGTGCCCGTAACGAGCGAAGATGACCTCGCCCTGCTCGGTGACCTTGAAGCGGCCCGCGACCGAGCCCGGCGCCTGCGCCAGCACCGCCCGGTTGGCCGGGCCGCCGCCGCGGCCGAGCGCGCCGCCGCGGCCGTGGAACATGCGCAGCTTGACGTCGTGCTCGTGGGCCCACACGGTCAGCTCCTCCTGCGCCTCGTAGAGGCGCAGGGTGGCGGCCGCCGGGCCGAGCTCCTTGGCCGAGTCGGAGTAGCCGAGCATGATCTCCATGCGGCGGCCGGTCGCGGCCAGGCGGTCCTGGATCTGCGGGATCTCCAGCATGCCGCTCAGCACGCGCGGCGAGTTCGCCAGGTCCTGGCCGGACTCGAACAGCGGCACCACGTCGAGCACCGGCGCCCGGTCGCCCAGGGCGTGCCCGGCCAGCTCGTAGACGGCCGCGATGTCGTCGGCCGAGCGGGTGAAGGAGACCACGTAGCGGGAGCAGGCCGTGACGCCGAACCGCTCCTGGATCCAGGCGATCACCCGGATCGTGGCCAGCACCTCCTCGGTGCGCTCCGACAGCTCGCCGCCGGCCCTGATCTCCTCCAGGGCCGCCGCGTGCACCTGCGAGTGCTGGCGCACCTCCAGCTCGGCCAGGTGGAAGCCGAACGTCTCGACCTGCCAGAGGAGGTGCTGCAGCTCCCCGTACGCCTGCCGCGGCGCGCTGCGCGCCAGCGACTCCTGCACCAGCCGCAGGTCGGCCAGCAGCTCGGCGGGCGCGCGGTAGGCGAGGTCGAGGTCGCGGCGGCGGGTTGCGGCGATGCGGGCGGCCACGTACAGCAGCCACTGGCGGTGGGGCTCGCGCGGCGAGCGGGTGGCCAGCTCGGAGACCAGCTCGGGATGCGCGTCGACGGCCGCGGCCAGCGCGCCCTTCAGCTCGGCCGAGCAGGGCGAGAACTGGGCGGAGGCGGTCAGCGTGCGGGCGATGCGCGTGCAGGCCGTCTCCAGGGCGGTCAGCACGTGCTCGGACTGGATCTGGATCGTGTCGCGGGTGACCTTGGCGGTGACGTTGGGGTTGCCGTCACGGTCGCCGCCGATCCAGCTCCCGTAGCGGATGAAGGGCCTGGCCAGCGGCGGACGGGTGCCGGTGCCCGCGTCGAGCGCCGCGTCGAGCGAGCGGTAGACCTGGGGCACCATGCGGAACAGCGTCTCGTCGAAGGCGGCCATGGCCGTGCGCACCTCGTCGAGCGGGTCGAGCTTGGTGGAGCGCAGCTGGGCCGTCCGCCACAGCAGGTCGATCTCCTCCAGCAGGCGGCGCCTGCTCTCGGCCCGCTCGGACGCGCCGCGTCCGGGCGCGTTGTACTCGGTGAGCTGGCCGCTGATGCGCTGGATGGCGGTGACGACCGCGCGCCTGCGCGCCTCGGTGGGGTGCGCGGTCAGCACCGGGTGCAGCTCCAGGCCCTGCAGCAGCTCGCGCACGCGCTCGTCGCCGAGCTCGTGGACGGCCTGCGCCAGCGACTCCCGCTGCACCCTCCCCTCGGCGTCGCGCTCGCGCAGCGTGCGGATGCGGTAGTGCTCCTCGGCCAGGTTCGCCAGGTGGAAGTAACAAGTGAACGCGCGGGCGACGGCGACCGCCCGCTCGATCTCCCATCCGGCGACCATTTCGGTGATCTCGTCGGCGGAAATCTCGCCTCTGCGCGCCGCGATGACGGCTTTGCGCAACCGTTCGACGTCGGCCAGCAGGTCTTCGCCACCTTGTTCGGCGATCACCTGGCCGAGCAGCTTGCCGAGCATGCGCACGTCGTGGCGCAGCTCGTCAGGCATCTCGGTCACGGCGGCACTACGACGCTCGAGCCCCTGGTCAATCATGCTTCGAAGGGTATCGACTCGCTTTCGGCGACCGCATGGCGGTCTCGCCCATTGGACTAGACCACTCCCTAGCTGGGCTTCGAGACGGCCGCCAGCAACTCGGGGAGCCGGGGGAAGCCGATCTTGCCGGCGAGGCGTCTGCCGAGCACCTCGATCAGCAGGCCGTAGAAGGGCGCGAGCACCGACACCCACATCAGTCCGAACGCCAGCGGCAGCACGATCGGCAGCGACATCAGCGCGATCCCGAGCATCGCCCCCATCGACGACGCGAACGCCTGACCGCCCTGGCCGGGCGCGGCGCCGCTGAAGGCGTTCATCCGCTCGGGCAGCGTGTACGGGATCGTCACGCTGGTCACCGAGCCGACCCCGAGCCCGACGCCGAGCGCGCCCAGCCCGGTCAGGAACGCCGGCACGACGGCCTCCTGGCTGCCGGTGAGCAGCGCGGCCACGACCGCCACGAGCAGCAGCAGCGGCGCGGCGACCAGGCAGTTGGCCAGGTGGCGGCCCGCCAGGTCGCGGCGCAGGTCCTCCTCCGAGCCGAAGGCCACGGCGTTCATCCACAGGGAACGCCCGTCGATGCCGAACGCGTTGCCCGACTGCAACGAGATCATCAGCGCGCCCATGCCGGTGATCAGCACCGGCAGCACTGGCCCCGCCTGCCCTTCGGTGCTGTTGTTCAGCGAGAACGCCAGGATGACGGTCACCACGACCGAGGAGAACCAGCCCACGCGGAACCTCGGCTCCCGCCTGATGTACTTCAGCTCCTTGGTCACCACGGCCGCCAGCGGCCCGTCGGGCAGGAGCCGGTCGGTCAGGCCGCGTTCGCGGCGTACGGAGGCGGCCTGCGTCGAGGCGTCCGGCGAGACCAGGGCACGGCCGAGCGCCTTGATCCACAGCCAGGCGACCACCACGACCAGCACCGCGACGGCGGCCAGCTCCGCCACGCCGACCAGGCCGCCGTCGGCCATGGCGTGCGCGGCCATGCCCGGCGGCGTCCAGCGCAGAACGCCGGCCAGCCGGTGGAGGATCGCTGCGGGGTCGCCGAGGCCGCGGTTCATCAGCAGGTTGGGCAGCTGCGCCAGCAGCACCACGAACAGGGCGGCCACGGCCAGCACGTCACGCCCGCGCCGACTGCGCAGCGCCCCGGACAGCGAGGTGGTGATCAGTCGCGAGGTGACCACGCAGAGCGCGAACTGCAGCAGCACCGCGGGCACGCCGAGCAGCACGCCCCCGATGCCCGTGGGCAGCCCGACCAGCGCGCCGGCCGTGACGACCAGCATCGCCAGCGGCCACGCGCCCGTCGCGGACGCGGTGAACAGCCCGACGGCCAGCTCGCGCGTACGCAGCGGGAACAGCGACAGCCGCGCCGGGTCGAGCGTGTCGTCCAGCCCGAACGCCAGCAGCGGCACGATCATCCAGCTCACCAGGAAGAACGCGAACGCGACGATCACCAGCTCGGCGGCGACGTCGGAGGGCGCCAGCCTGAGCAGGCTCATCAGCAGGAACCCGAGCACGGCCAGGCCGGCCGCGGCCAGCAGGGTGAAGACGAAGCCGAGCTTGCGCTGCACGTCGCCGCGCAGGTTGCCGACCAGCAGGCGCAGCTTGAGCCGCGCGAACAGCGCGGCCGTCGCCATGGGCGACCCCGTGACGGCGGACGCCCTGGCGGCTCTTTCCGGGGCGGTCCCGGAGGCGCTCACGGCGTGTCCTGGGGCGCGGCGGCGGCAGGGGGCACGGCAGGGGGTGCGGTCGGGGGCTGTTCGCCGTGGCGGGCGCCGAGCCAGCTCAGCCCGGCCTCGCCGTGGGCGCGCGAGCCGCCGCCGACCAGCCGCATGAACGCCTCGTTGAGGCTGGAGCCGCCGCGCACCTGCTCCAGCGGCCCCTGGGCGACGATGTGGCCGCCGCTCATCACCGACACCCAGTCGCACAGCCGCTCGACGAGATCCATGACGTGGCTGGAGAAGATGACCGTCGAGCCGGAGGCGGTGAAACGCCGCAGCACCTCGGTCAGGGTGTTGGAGCTGACCGGGTCGACCCCCTCGAACGGCTCGTCGAGAAAGAGCACGGACGGATTGTGCAGCAGCGCCGCGGCCAGCCCGATCTTCTTGCGCATGCCGGTGGAGTAGTCGACGACGAGCTTGTCGGCGGCCCCGGTCAGGTCCATCACGTCGAGCAGCTCGCCCGCGCGCTGCTCGACGTCGGCCTTGGGGATGCCGCGCAGCCGGCCGTTGTAGAGCAGCAGCTCGCGGCCCGACAGCCGCTCGAACAGCCGCAGCCCCTCGGGCAGCACGCCGATGCGCGCCTTGACGGCGACCGGGTCGCGCCAGACGTCGAACCCGTCGATCGCGGCCCGGCCGCCGTCGGGCCGCAGCAGGCCCGTGATCATGCTCAGCGTGGTCGTCTTGCCGGCCCCGTTGGGACCGACCAGGCCCGCGAAGCTGCCCGCCGGGACCACGAGGTCGACCCCGGCCACCGCGACCTGCGCGCCGTAGCGCTTGTACAGGCCGTGGGAGCGAACCGCATCCGTCATGGATCCACTCTAGGAGGACGGGTTAGCCTAACGCGCATGAGCGCAGCCGCCGATCCCATGCCGGAGATGCCGGACATCCACACCACCGCGGGCAAGATCGCTGACCTGGAGCGAAGGCTCGACGAGGCCGTGCACGCCGGCTCGTCGTCGGCGGTGGACAAACAGCACGCCAAGGGCAAGATGACCGCGCGCGAGCGGGTGCTCGCGCTGCTCGACGAGGGCTCGTTCGTGGAGTTCGACGAGTTCGCCCGCCACCGGTCCACGATGTTCGGGCTGGAGAGGCGGCGGCCGTACGGCGACGGCGTCATCACCGGCCACGGCACGATCGACGGCCGCCAGGTCTGCGTGTTCTCCCAGGACGTCACCGTCTTCGGCGGCTCCCTCGGCGAGGTGTACGGCGAGAAGATCGTCAAGGTGCTCGACCTGGCGCTCAAGACCGGCTGCCCGATCATCGGCATCAACGAGGGCGGCGGCGCGCGCATCCAGGAGGGTGTGGTCGCGCTCGGACTCTACGCGGAGATCTTCAAGCGGAACGTGCACGCATCCGGCGTGATCCCGCAGATCTCGCTCATCATGGGCGCCGCGGCCGGCGGCCACGTCTACTCGCCCGCCCTGACCGACTTCGTGGTGATGGTGGACCAGACGTCCCACATGTTCATCACGGGCCCCGACGTGATCAAGACGGTGACCGGCGAGGAGGTCACGTTCGAGGAGCTGGGCGGGGCCCGCGCGCACAACACCAAGTCGGGCGTGGCCCACTACCAGGCCGCCGACGAGGAGGACGCCCTCGACTACGTCAAGGCGCTGCTGTCCTACCTGCCCTCCAACAACCTGGACGAGGCCCCGGCCTTCGCCGCCGCCGCCGATCTGGAGCCCGACCCCGAGCTCGACCTGGTGATCCCCGACTCCCCCAACCAGCCGTACGACATGCACCAGGTGATCGAGCACGTGCTCGACGACGGGGAGTTCCTGGAGGTCCACGCGCTCTTCGCGCCGAACATCGTGGTCGGCTACGGCCGCGTGGACGGCCAGCCGGTCGGGGTCGTCGCCAACCAACCGATGCATTTCGCCGGATGTCTGGATATCGACGCCTCCGAGAAGGCCGCCAGATTTATTCGAACTTGTGATGCCTTTAATATTCCGATCCTGACTTTTGTTGATGTACCGGGATTCCTCCCCGGCACCGATCAGGAATGGAACGGAATCATCCGCCGCGGCGCCAAGCTCCTGTACGCCTACGCCGAGGCCACGGTCCCGCTGGTCACGGTCATCACCCGCAAGGCGTACGGCGGCGCGTACGACGTCATGGGCTCCAAGCACCTCGGCGCGGACGTCAACCTCGCCTGGCCCACCGCCCAGATCGCGGTCATGGGCGCACAGGGCGCGGTCAACATCCTCTACCGGCGCGAACTGGCGGCCTCCGACGACCCCGACGCCGAGCGCGCCCGGCTCGTCACCGAGTACGAGGACACTTTGGCCAATCCGTACATCGCGGCCGAACGCGGCTATGTGGACTCGGTGATTCGGCCGTCCGAAACCCGGCCCCAAGTTGTCCGGGCACTTCGCGCGTTGCGTAACAAGAGAGCCTCGCTGCCGCCGAAGAAGCATGGGAACATTCCTCTATGAGCGACCACCTGCGCATAGTCCGCGGCGACGCCACGCCCGAGGAGATCGCGGCCGTGGTGGCCGTGCTCGCCACGCGCCGGAGCTCGTACGCCGAACCCGAGAGACCCCGTAGACAAACATGGCGAAACCCCGCTAGAGGTATGCGTAACCCTGGCCTGCCGGGGAAGGCGGCTTGGCGGATGAGCGCACTACCCTAGATAGATCCCGGGAATCGGGTGTCAAGTTCCCCGGGAGTTGGGACTATCTAGAGAAAGTAGGCGTATATAGTCAGCCGATCAACTAACACCGCGGCCTGGAGGACGACATGGCCATCCCAGACCTCATGCCGCATCCTGTGGCAGCCAAGTACGCCGTCCTAGTGGATGTCGGTTATCTCTACGCTGCGGCAGGTGAGGTGCTGCTCGGCGCGAAGGAACGCAAGGAATATCGGGTGGCCGCCGATGAGCTCATCCAGAGTCTACAGAAACATGCAGAGGAACGTATTTCCGGCGAACTTCTGCGGATCTATTGGTATGACGCCGCCCGCGACCGTGTGCCGACCGTCGACCAGCGTGTCATCGCGCAGCTCCCGTGGGTCAAGGTGCGCCTCGGCAACCTCAACGCCCGCGGCCAGCAGAAGGGCGTCGACGCGCAGATCAGGAGCGACCTGGAGGCGCTCGCCCGGCATCACGCGGTGACCGACACGATCCTGCTGGCGGGCGATGAGGACATGGTTCCGGCGGTCGAGGCGGCGCAGGCGTACGGCGTGCGCATCCACCTGTGGGGCGTCGAGCCGCCCTACGGCACCAACCAGGCCGAGCGCCTGGTGTGGGAGTCCGACACGGTGGAAGTGATCTCCGCCGATTTTCTGAGGCCCTTTTTCAGTCGCGCTCCGCAGCCGGTTGCGGTCACCCCGCCCGCCGCGGCTCCCTCGCCCGCCCAGGTGTTCGCCGGGCGCGCGCCGGTCAAGCCGCACGCCAAGCCCGGCCAGGTCGCCAAGCTGGGGCCCAGCCGTCCGCGCGTGGAGGACGTCGGCGAGCACGTCGCCCAGAAGTGGATACTCACCCGCGGCCGCGACAACATCCGCGACCTGCTGCCCGGCCCGATCCTGCCGACGGTGATCGACACCGAGCTGCTGATCGAGGCGGAGAAGGAGCTCGGGCACTCGCTGCGGCCCTACCCGGAGGCCCGGGTCTGGCTGCGTGACGGGTTCTGGGCGCGCGTCTACCGGGAGTTCGACCTGGGGGTGGGGGTCTCCTCCAAGTAGAGCAGCGTCTCGGCGACCGCCGTCCGGGCGTAGAGCACGTACCGGCCGGTGCGGTGCGCTGTGCACAGGCCGGCCTTGCGCAGCGCCGTCAGGTGCTGGTTGACGCCGGGCTCGGAGAGCCCGGCACGCTGGGCGAGGTCGCGCGTCGAGGCGGGCTGGTCCAGCTCGGCCAGCAGCCGGGCGCGCGTCCTGCCGAGCACGGCGGCCAGCGCCTCGGGCGGGTTCACCTCGCGGCGCTCCCAGAGCGTCGCGATGCCGCGCGGCGCGTAGCGCACGGTCGGCTGGTACGGCGGCGTCGTGACCGACAGGACCCGCGGCCAGGCGAACACGCACGGCACCAGCAGCAGCCCGAGCCCTCTCAGTGACCGGCGGCCGGACACGTACCGGTGCTCCAGCCGCAGCGTGCCGTCGTCCCAGGTGACGGTGTCGTCGAGGTCGGCCAGCATGCGCTGGGCGCCGCCCTCGGCCAGCAGCCGGGCCCGGTGCAGGATCTCGCCCTCCAGCAGCGACCTGATCCGCGGCCAGTACGGCGCCATCGCCGCCTCCCAGTAGCCGGCCACCTCCGCGGCCAGGCGTTCGAGGCCCTGTTCCGGGTCGTCGTAGAGGGCCTGCACCCGTTTCGTCCGGGGACCGCCGATGTGGTCCAGGTCCGTGCGGACCCGTGCGGCCGCGCCCCGCATCGTGGCGAGTTCCAGCTCCAGGTCCGGCATGGACGTCGAGGGCGGCGTGCAGGTGAAGCCGGCGATCGAGATGGTGGGCACCGGGACCAGGTCGGACAGCAGCCGCCAGTCCACGTCATGCAGGCGGCGGCGCACCTGGTCGGCCCAGGGACGCAGGAGCGGGTGCGCGGCCGGGTTCTTCACCACGCGCGCGCTGGCCACGACCTCGCCGAGCGGGGAGACGGCGAAGCGGATGTTGGCGATGTCGCGGGCGGTGAACGTCAGGTCGAGGGTCATTGAATTTGCTTGTCACTTAATCGATAGCGGCCTTGCCCGACATTTCAGCATCCTGCCGACATGTCAGCAACCTTGGCGGAAGCTCCGCTCTTGCGGCTTCGTGCGTTCCGCAACCTGTTCGTCGCCGGCACGGTCAGCCAGCTCGGCAGCCAGATCACCTACGTCGCCCTCCCCCTGCTCGCCGTGACCGCCCTCGGCGCGGGCGCGGGCGAGGTCGGGCTGCTCTCGGCGCTCGCCACGCTCACGGCCCTGGTGATCGGGCTGCCCGCCGGGGCGTGGGTGGACCGCGTCCGGCGGCGCCGCCTGATGATCGCGATGGACGCCGCACGGGCCGCGGCGCTGCTGTCGGTGCCGGTGGCCTGGTGGGCCGGGATGTTGTCCATGGCGCAGCTCTACGTGGTGACGGTGCTCGTGGGAGCGGGGTCGCTGCTGTTCGACGTGGCGTCCATGAGCATCGTGCCGGGGCTGGTCGGCCGCGAGCGCCTGACGTCGGCCAACTCGCTGCTCGTGGGCACGAGCGCGGGCATGGACGTCGCCGGACGCAGCCTCGCCGGGGTGCTGGCCCAGGTCGCGGGCGCGCCGCTGGCCGTGCTGCTGGACGCGCTGAGCTACCTGTGGTCGGCGGCCTGGCTGCGCGGCGTCCCCGAGCCGGCCCTCCCCCGGGACGGCTCGCCGGAGGCCGCGGAGTCCCTGCGCGCCCGGATCGCGGAGGGCGTGCGGTTCATCCTCGGCAACCGGGTGCTGGTCGCGGCCCTGGTCCAGGGCACGATGGCGAACCTGGCGTTCCCGCTCTGCTCGGTCCTGCTGCCGGTGCTCATCGTCGGGCGGCTCGGCTACCCGGAGTGGGTGCTCGGGGCTTACCTGGCGGTGGGCGGGCTCGGCGTGCTCGCCGGGTCGTCGTCGGCCCATCTGCTCGGCCGGCGCTTCGGCACGGGCCGCGCGGTGTGGGTGGTCAGCCTGGCCACCGCCCCGGCCGCGCTGGTGATCCCGTTCCTCGACGCCGGGCCGTGGCTGTGGGCCGCGGCGGCGGCGTGGTTCGTGCTGACGTTCCGTACCGGGGTGAACAACGTGCTGCTGGTGAGCCTGCGGCAGCGCGTCACGCCGGACCACCTGCTCGGCCGGATGACCGCCACCATGCGGTTGCTGCTGATGGGCGCGGTCGGCCTCGGCGGGCTGCTGGCGGGGCTGCTCGGGGAGCTGGTGGGGGTGCGCGCCTCGCTCTGGGCGGGTGCGGTGATCATGGCGGTGAGCTGGCTGCCGATCCACTTCTCAGCGCTTCGCCGATCAGGTCCGAATATCGCCGGTCGGCCGTACTGACCTGCTGACCTGCGTTTTCATGGTGAGGTCCGATTTCCGCCGGTCGGCACCCGCGGCCCGCGCATAGTCTCGGGGGCATGTCACCCCTAGAGCTCGACTTCGACTCCTGTTACCGGGCGGTCTCCGCCAGGGACTCCCGGTTCGACGGGCGCTTCTACACCGCGGTGACGACGACGCGCATCTACTGCCGGCCGATCTGCCCGGCGCGTACCCCCTCCTCCAGGAACGTGCGCTTCTACCGGCACGCGGCCTCGGCCGAGGCGGCCGGGTTCCGGCCGTGCAAACGCTGCCGTCCCGAGCTGTCGCCCGGCGATCCCGGCTGGGACCTGCGCGGCGACCTCGTCGGCCGGGCCCTGCGGCTGATCGACGACGGAGCCGCCGACGAGCGCGGCGTGGCCGGACTGGCCCGGCGGCTGCACATCACCGAACGCCACCTGCACCGGCTGTTCGTGGCCGAGCTGGGCGTCGGGCCGCTGGCCGTGGCCCGCACCAAGCGGCTCCTGCTGGCCAAGCAGCTCCTGACGGAGACCGGGCTGCCGGTCACCGAGGTGGCGTTCGCGGCCGGGTTCGGCAGCGTGCGGCAGTTCAACGCCACGATGCGGGAGACGTACGGCTTCACGCCCAGCGAGCTGCGCGCCACGGCCGGACGTCCGGCGGCGCCGCCCGAGCCCGAGGTCGCCGGGCCGGTCACGCTGAGGCTGCGGCTGCACCGCCGCGAGCCGTACGACGTGGCGGGCGTGTTCGGGTTCCTGACCTCGCGTGCCATTCCCGGCCTTGAGGTGGCCGGCCCGGAGTCGTACTCCAGGGTCGTGCCGGGCGGGACGATCACGCTCACCCCCGGCGGGACCACATCGCGCTCGACGTGGCCCTGGCCGACACCCGGCAGCTCGCCCGCATCGTCGCCCGCTGCCGCCGCCTGCTCGACCTGGACGCCGACCCCGACGCCATCGCCGAGGCGCTCGGCCAGACCTCGCTGGCCCCGCTCGTCGAGGCGCGGCCCGGACTGCGGGTGCCGGGCACGTTCGACGGCTTCGAGCTGGCCGTACGCGCCGTGGTCGGCCAGCAGATCTCGGTGGCCGGAGCCCGTACGCTGCTCGGCCGTATCGTCGCCAGGACCGGCGGCCCGCTCTTCCCCACCGCGGCCGAGCTGCGGGAGGCCGACCTGACGGGCCTCGGCCTGACCAACCGCAGGATCGCCACCCTCGCCGACCTGGCGGGCCGGGTCGCCGACGGCGACATCGACCTCGACGGCGGCCAGGACCCGGCCGAGGCCGTGTCCGAGCTGCTGAAGGTGCCCGGCATCGGCCCCTGGACCGCCAGCTACATCGCCCTGCGCGCCCTGCGCGACCCCGACGCCTGGCCCACGGGCGACCTCGTACTGAAGAAGCGCATGGCCGCCCTGGGCATCCCCGACGACCACATCGAACGGTGGCGGCCCTGGCGGGCCTACGCCGCCCTGCACCTCTGGAGCTCTTCATGATCACCGCTCAGGTCCTGCCGACGCCGATCGGCTCGCTGTCGCTGCTCACCCGCGAGGGCGTCCTCGTCGCGGGCGGCTTCACGGCCGACCCGGCGGAGATGTTCGTCCGCCTCACCCCGGTCCTGCAGGCGGAGGGCCTCGACGTGGTGGACGACCTCGGCGCCCCCGCCGAAGCCGTCCGGGCCTACTTCGACGGCGACCTCGACGCCCTGGACGCCGTCCCGGTCTCGCAGCCGGGCTCCCCCACCCGCAAGCGCCTGCACGAAGCGCTGCGCGAGGTCCGCGCGGGGACGACGGTCTCGTACGCCGAGCTGGCCCAGGCCGCCGGCCTCCCCCGTACCGCCGCCCGCGCCGCCGGATCCGCCTGCGCCCAGAACCTCATCGCCCCCTTCGTCCCCTGCCACCGCGTCCTGCCCAGCACGGGCGGCTACGGCGGGTACTACTACGGCGTCCCGGTCAAGGAATGGCTCCTCGCCCACGAAAGCGGACAAACGCCGATCTCCTAGCCGAGCCGGGTGGCGGCGTTGGCGGCATAGAATGGGGCTCATGCGACGTTAGACGGCGTAGGCATCATTTGCAGACGCCGACTAATCGTTGTCACGAGCACGAGGAGGAGGGGTTCCACATGCCTCTGGCCGACGACGCCGTGGAGGCGCGTGCCCAGGGGTGGCGCACCCTCGCCGCCCTGCACGCGAAGATCGAGGACAGGCTGGAGAAGGCGCTGCAGAAGGCGCACGACCTGAGCGTGAGCGAGTACACGGTGCTCGACGCCCTGGCCCGCCAGGACGGCTGGCACATGCGCATGCAGCAGCTCGCCCGCGCCGTCGTGCTCAGCCAGAGCGCCACCACCCGGCTGGTCACCCGGCTGGAGAAGCGCGGCCTGCTCAAGCGCTACCTGTGCGAGGACGACCGGCGCGGCATCTACTCCGAGGTCACCCCCGACGGCCGCGCCCTGCTGACCGCGGCGGGCCCGACGCACGACACCGTGCTGAAGGAGGTGCTGGCGGAGGCGGCCGGGCAGCCCGAGCTGGCACCGCTGGCCGCGGTGATCGCCTAGGCCGGCCGCCGCTAGGGCTTCACGTTGCTCTGGATCTCGCCGACCGGCACGTCCCGGGTCGCCCCCACCTCGACCGGCGCGAACTGGAACGGCACCGCGTCACCCGTCGTCTCCACCGGCCACGACGTGGTGACGGTGAGCCGGTACGCCTCGCGCGGCTGGTCGATCGAGGCCCGCAGGTAACGCACACCACAGGCGAACGAGGCCCCCTTGGCGTACGGGCGTCCGGCCGCCCCGCAACCCTCCTCGTGCACCTCCGCCCGGTCCTTCGCCGTACCCGGGTCGATCTTGATGCTCTTCAGCGTGGCCACGACGGTCACGCTCATGACGCCCGGGATCTCCGCGGTCACCGATCTGCGCCGCTCGCCCAGGCCCTCCAGCCAGACCCAGGTGGGCAGGTTGACGTAGCTCTTGGCGTCGGGGCTCAGTTTGATCGTGGGCTCGGGCACGGTCAGGGACGCCCTGGCGATCTCGGCGAGCTCCCGGATCGTGATCCCGGCGGGCGGCGTCGTGCCCGGCGGCACGAACACGAACGGGTCGAGCGCCGCGAAGCAGACCTGCCCCTTCGGGTCGGAGGCGTCGTACGCCGGGCCCCACCAGCGCCCGTCCTTGCCGACCTTGTCCTTGAACTGCTTGAGGAACTCCTGGAACCCCTCCTCGGACGCGTCCTTGGTGTACCTGAACCAGTAGTCGCGCAGGGCCTCCTGCGACTTCAGCATCTCGGCGCCCGTCATGCCGGGCTCGTACCAGCAGGGGCGCTTGAGGACGTATCCGTCCGCGCTGCCGCCCTTGGCGCCGTTGCCGGAGATGACGATCCTGGAGTTGCGCAGCTCGATCCCTCTGGTCCGGCCGTGCTCGATGGGGCTGCCGGCCGTCTCGCCGGGGTCGTCGAGCTGGCCCAGCAGCATCAGGGCCGCGGTGGCCAGCGAGATCACGCGGTTCATCGCGCGCATCCTTCCTTGTCATAGAGGAGTTCCCGGATCCGCCACACGCCGTCGTCGCCGCGGTGCGCGAGGGCCCTCTGGAGGTAGGGGGCGCGCATGATGGAGGGCTGGGGCGAGACGGCCTCGCCGCTGCTCGCGCTGACCACGCGTACCTTCGACTCGTCCACGCAGGTGTCGACCTGCGCGCCCTTGTCCAGGACCTTCGTGACCCGCAGGCCGTACAGCCTGGCGACGCCCTTCACCCTTCTGTCCTCCTCGGTGTACCGGCGTACTCCGTCATACGCCTGGCGCACCGCCTGGAGTTCGAGATCCAGATCCTTCAGGTATCGATCGCTTCCCGAGACCATCACCTTGCGGGAGGCGAGGTACCAGTCGGTGATGACGCGCATGAGCGGGTCGCGCCGGGCGGGCCAGTCGATGTCGACCCGCAGCTTCCCGCCGCCGACCTCGACCGTCTCGACGCCGGGCGCGTCGGCGGAGGGCCGCACCGAGCCCGCCGTCGAGGGCGCCGTCGCGGTCGCCCCGGCGGTCCCGGACGGGCCCGGCTGCGGCGTGTACGGCCGCTCGGCCTGCCCGCACCCCGCCACCAGCAGGACGAGCGCGACCACCGTCATACGTCTCATGCGGACGACTCCCTCACCACGTGGATGCGCCACGAGGGCAGCAGTTCCTCGATCAACGCCTCGGTCTCCGGGGCCATCCCGCCGCCGTACGGGTGGGAGGCGGCCCTGCGGGTCAGCACCTCGACCACGGCCCGCATGCGGACGGCGTCCCCGGTGGCGTGGGTGGCCCGCAGCAGGTCGCGCCAGAGCCCCTCGTCGTCGGTCGCCAGCAGCAACGCCGCGCGGACGGCCGCCACCGCCGCGTCCGGCTCGTCCTGGGCCAGCCGCAGCTCGCACAGCCGGTGGGCCGCGTCGGCCACGCCGGCCGCGACGTCGTACTCCAGGTCGTCGGCCGCCAGCCAGGCGTACCGGCCGGACGGGCGGTTGGCCAGGAGCGGGCCGCGTACCATGCCGAGCGCCTTCTCCAGCAGGACGGTGCGGGCCGTCGGGTCGTGCTGGGAGCGGCGGACCAGCTCGCGGAACAGGGCCCAGTCCGTACGGACCTCGGGGCCGAGCCTGAGCCGCCCGGCCTCGTCGACGTGCAGGTGCTCGGGGCCGAGCCAGTCGGCGACGCGGGCAATGGTGGCGTCCCTGACCATGGTCTGCACCCCGCGCGGCCACAACACGCCCCCGAGCACGACGGGGTGCACGCCGCCGGGATGCGTGGCCAGGTAGATCAGCAGCTCGGTGGCCAGCGCCATGCGGCCCTCTTCGAGGGGCGCGAGCCCGGCGATCTCGATCGGGCCGAGCATCCTGATCTCGACGGCGGGCGGGTGCAGGCCCTCCAGCGGCTCGGCCTCGGGACAGGCCTCGCCGTCGAGCCGTCCGGCGGTGCGGAAGAGGTCGACCAGCGCCTTGTAGTGGCGGCGCGGCAGGAGCTGGGCCTCGACCTCGAAGCCCAGCTCGGCGATGCGCGCCCGGCCGTCGTCGCCGATCTCCAGCGTCCAGGTGGCGTGCGGGACGTCGCCGGCCAGGACGTACCCGGCGGTGTCCCGGCGGGCCAGCAGCGCCAGGCGGCGGGCCTCCTCGTGCGTGGGCGCCACGGCCGACAGCAGGTAGTGGGCCTCGCGCGGGCTGCCGGAGACGCGTCCGGTGAGCACCTCCCTGCGCGGCGCGGCGGTCGCCTCCAGCTCGGGCAGCACCTCGGCCAGGCCGCCGACGGCCCTGATCCGGTCGGGGGCGATCGCGGTCAGCTCCTCGCCGAACCCGACGAGCGTGATGCGCATGCGGTCGGACCAGCGGTTGGTGGCCAGCTCGACGGCGAGCGCGGCCAGCGCCGCGGTGGTCTGCGGGCCGCGGATGTTGATCAGGCCCTGCGCGGCCTCCAGGTCGATCAGCACCCGGCCGCTCGCGTCCGTGCCGATCGAGACCAGCCCCGGGTACGGCGCGCCGCCCGCCTGCTCCTCCAGCAGGCGGCCTTCGTGGGCGGGCAGGCGCCACACCTGGCCGCCGTCCTGGGCCGTCCAGGGCTCGGGCGGGTCGTCGTCCGGTGGGTGGATCCACAGGTCGAGCGTGCGCGGGGACAGGTGGGCGCCGTAGACGGTGGGCGGGGTGCGGTGCTGGGCGGCCAGCTCGGCGCCGAGCAGCCGCAGCCCGATGTCGAGGATGCGCGCGCCCGGCGCGTCGCCGCCCAGCCTGAGCGCGACCTCGGCCTGGGCGGCGTCGTCGCGCGGCCGGACGATCCGGCGCCCGAACACCCGGCGCCACAACTGCTCCCGCCGCCTCCTGGCCAGCAGGGCCAGCAGCCCGGCGGCGGCCAGCGACGCCCCGGCCAGGTAGTCGATCAGGTCGAGGCTCTGGGCCTCCCTGATGGTGATCTCGGGCTGGTCCTGCCGGACGTCGGGCTTGCGGTGCCTGGCCTGGTCCTTCTCGCTCTTCTCGGTGCTCTTGCCCTCCGTGGCCTTCTTGGCGGCGTGCTGCCGGGCGTCGGGCTGGGCGCGGGTGTGGGCCACGCCGGGGTGCTCGCGCAACGTCTGCTCGCGGGACTGGCCGGTGGGGACGATGTGCACGTTCCTGGCGTCGTCCGGCATGTCGAGCACCCAGCCGGGCCTGATCAGGTCGGCCATGCGCAGGCGGGTGCCGTCCGGCTGCTCCTTGGCCTGGTTGAGTCGGTAGATTTCGGGATATCGGCGGCCGTCTCCCAGGCACTTCTCCGCGATCTCCCACAGGCTCTCGTGGTGCCGCCCGTGCGGGGGCTGCACGACGTACACCTTCTTGGTCTTGTGGGTCTCCAGCGTCTGCTCGACGATCGGCGCGGAGTAGGCGACCGCGGTCACCGGTGGCGCGGCGGGCGGCGCGGCCATCCGCGCGATGGGCGCGATCATGGCCCCGGCCGTGAACAGCAGCAGCACCGCGCCGACGAGCTTGTTGGCCAGCGCCTGCGTGCCGCCCGACAGCGGTACGCGGGCGGGCATCCCCACCCTTCGGACACCGGCGTACACCTCGACCAGCACGCACACGAAGAGCTGGAACCAGGCCAGCCACACCAGCAGCACCAGGACGGCCTGGATCGTGCTCGGCCCGGCCTCGGCGGTGAAGAAGCGCAGGTCGAGCATCTCGGACGTGACCGGCGGCCCGGCGAACATGAGCAGCGCGTACGGCACCCCGCCCACCAACGCCACCAGCGCCACCAGCGCGGCGAGCCCGGCGAGCACGTCGCCGAAGGTGCGCCTGGCCGGGATGCGCGCAGGCGGCCGCCTGGGCTGGTGCCGCCCCGGGGAACGCGCCGGCTCTCGCGTCGGCTCTCGCGTCGGCATCGCCGCTCCCTTCTTCCGTCCAGCGTCCTGCCTCGTGCGTTGCCCCGGCCACCGAGTGGCGGGAATCGGTCTACCTGGCTTCCGGGGCGGCCGTGGCCTCGCCGTTCATCTCCGAGCCCGGGAACCCGAGGGCCCCGAGGAAGAACGCCTCCCACCGCACCGAGACGCTGACCGTCACCTGCTGCTGCTCGACCGAGCAGGAGCCGCGGGCCACGCCGTCGCCGCCCTGGGCCGCGACGATCTCGTCGGCCCTGGCGCAGACCTGGCCCTCGTCCAGCAGGGCGACCTCGCCGCCGGTGCGCAGGCGGTCGACGTCGATCATGTCCGCGCCCGCCCGCGCGGCCTGCTCGGCGACGTCGGCGGCGCGCAGCCGGGCGTTGATCGCCGCGCCGCCGTCGACCAGCAGCCCGGCCAGGAGGAACACCACGACCGAGAAGAGCACGGTGAAGACCGACATGGACCCCCGCTCCCCCGCCTTCACGGCTCCCTCCTGACGAGCTGCTCCAGGGGCACCACGGCGGTGCCCGTCAGTCGCTTGGTGCCGCCGAACCCCAGGAAGCCGAGGTCGAGCTCGCAGGTCACCTCCGCCTGCACCTGGCCGCCCGCCTCCCAGGTGGATCCGTCCAGGTTCACGGCGGTGGCGCCGCACTTGTCGTCGAGCACGCTCTTGGCGGTGCTCTCCGCCGCGGCGCCGGCGTCGTCGAAACCACGCTGCACGGACGCCGCCCGCGCGGCGTCCCTGGCCGCCCCGTTGACCCGCCCCTGCGTCTCCACCAGCACCCCCGCCCCGACCAGGAACATGAGGAACAGCAGGAAGACGGGGGCGAGCATCACCGTCTCCACGGCCATCGAGCCCCGCTCGCCCGGCTTCATCGGCAGTCATCACCGCCGTTGTCGGGACGGAAGCACTCGATCGGCCCGCCCGCGGTAGCCGTGATCGTGAACGTGAGCGGCGGCAGCAGCGGCACGACCTGCACGGCGCTGCCCGTGACCGTGACGAAGCGCTGGTCGGGGTCGCGCTCGGAGGTGGTGGCCGCGGCGTTCTCCAGCAGCCGGGGGCCGACGGCCTTGACGATGTCGGTGGCCTTCGCCGTGGCCGCGCCCTGCCAGTCGCCCGAGTCGAACGGCGCCGACCTGGCCACCCGCGCGCCTTCCCTGGCCGCCGCCTCGGCGATCTGGCGACCGTGGAACCAGAGCGCGACCTGCACGACGAGGAGCGCGACCGCGAGGATGACCGGCATCAGCAACGCCAGCTCGATCACGGTCGCGCCCCGCTCACGAGTCTCCGCCACCACCGCCGCCGCCACCGCCGAACGTGCCCTGGATCTCGCTGGACTTCTGCTCGACCAGGGTCTTGATCAGCGTGGCCAGCCCGAGCGCGACGCCCGCGATGATGGCCGTGATGATCACCCATTCGACGGCGGAGGCGCCCCTGCTGGGCGCGGTGCGGGCGCGCTGGATCCGCACCCCCAGGTAGGCGGTGAGATAGACGATCCAGGGATGGTTCATCAGGCCCCCAACATCTTCATCGCGGCGGGAAAACTGAGAAAGATCACGAAACCGGCGCACAGGAGGAGCTGGGCCACGAGCATCGACTGCGAACGTTCGCCCGCGCGTCCCTCGATCTCGGCCAGTTCGCGTCGGCGCAAGGTGGCGGCCCTGGCGGTGAGCGAGGCGCGCACCTTGGCGCCGTCGTCGGCCACCAGGCCGAGCGCGGCCGACAGGTCGCGCAGCTCGTCGACGTTGATCTCCTCGCCGAGCTGGCCGAGCGCCTGCCACGGGGTGATGCCGACGATCCGGGCGCCGCCGAGCGCGTCGCGGATGCGGCCCATCGCCCAGTTGGGCTGCTCGCCGCTGACCGACACGGCCATCATCAGCGCCTCGGGCACGCCGCGCCCGCCCGCCAGGTTCATCGAGACCAGGTCGAGGAAGGCGCCCACGACGTGCCGGAAGTCGCGTCGCATGGCCGCGGCCTCCTTGCGGATCTGCAGGTCGGGCAGGAAGAAGAAGAGCAGCGCCACGAGCACGGCCGACCAGAACGGCACCGAGAACGACACGCCCCACCCCATGAGCGCCAGCCAGCCGAGCAGGATCGGGAAGGCCAGCAGGCCGCTCGCGGCGAGCAGCACCTTGGTGGCCAGGAACGCCTCGAACGAGCGTCCGAGCAGGGCCAGGTCGGACTTGACCGAGCGGGCCTCCCAGCCGCGGGCGCCGTAGAGGCGGGCCAGGCGGGCGCCGAGGCCGCGGCGGAAGGCGCTGACCTCCTCCTCGGGCAGCAGGAGCTGGATGCGCGGGGCGTCGGCGTCCTCGCGCACGGCGTCGAGCGCCAGCAGCCGCGCCACCAGCCCGGGACGGGCCGGGAACAACGCGCGTACCAGCACGAACAGGCCGAGACCGAGCACCGAGCCGGCCAGCACGCCCTCAACCATGGCCGCCTCCCCCCATCAGCAGCCGGGTCGGCTTGTCGAACCTGGCCAGCCGCCGCATCCACGCGAACCCGGCGCCGAACAGGCCGCCGACGACCACGAGCACGGCCTGGCCGAGGGCGGAGCCGTACTCGCTGACGTAGGCGGGGTTGAACAGGATGAGCAGCCCGGCGAAGACCAGCGCCGTGATCACCACGATCTGCACGCTGCGCCTGGTCGAGCGGCGCTCGGCCTCGACGCGGCGGCGCATGTCGAGCTCTTCGCGGGCCGAGACGGCGAGCGCGCCGAGCACGTCGCGCAGGCCGGGGCCGCGCAGCCGGGAGTTGAGGATGAGCGCGGCGATCACCAGGTCGGCCGAGGGGTCGTCGAGCTCGTCGGCGAAGCGGGACAGCGCCTCCGGCAGCGCCATCCGGGTGTGCAGGCGGTCGACCATGGCCCGCAGGTGGGGCCGGAGCGTGGGCGCGGCGGCCCTGATGGAGGACGGGATCGCCTGCTCCAGCCCGGCCGCCCCGGCGATGGTGTCGCGCAGCGACTCGGTCCAGGCGGCCAGCCCTTCCAGGCGGCGCATGGCGGCGCGTTCCTCGGCTGCGCCGCCGGACAGGCCGCGCCAGGCGAACACGAGCAGCACCGTGCCCACCGCCATGACCGGCCAGCCCGTGACCACCAGGACCAGGCCGGCGGCCACCGCGGCGACGGCGGTGCGGGTGGTGAGCATCTTGACGAGCGGTCGTCTGGGCTGGGACGGGCGGCGTCGCAGGCCGTACAGGGCGAGGAAGAACAGGAAGAGGCCGCCGCCGGCGGCCGCGCCCGCCACCATCGCGAGCGGGTCGAGGTCGAACGCCATCCTCACCAGCCTCCCGGGTTGTAGCCGTGGGCGACCAGCTCCTCCAGGCACGAGACCGGCGCGTGCGGGACGCCCGTGCCGTCGGGCCCTGGCGCGAACACCTCGCTCGACAACACGCGGCCGTCGCAGCCGTTGACCTCGCGGATGCTGGAGACGTAGCGGCGCAGGGTGCCGCCGACGTGGTAGTCGTTGCGCTTCTCGATGAAGACCACGAAGTCGATCGCGCCCGCGATGAGCATGTGGGTGGCATCGATGGGCAGGCGCTCGCCGGCCTGCAGGGCGTAGGTGGCGATGCGGTTGAAGACCTCCATGCTGGAGTTGGCGTGGATCGTGGACAACGAGCCGTCGTTGCCCTGGGTCATCGCGTTGAGCATGGTGACGATCTCGTCGCCCAGCACCTCGCCGACGATGACGCGGCTGGGGTTCATCCGCAGCGAGCGCCTGACCAGCTCGGCCATGGAGATCTCGCCCTGGCCCTCGGAGTTGGGCAGGCGCTGCTCGAAGGCGACCACGTTGGGATGGAGCTCGGGGAACTGGTCGAGGCCCAGCTCAAGAGCGCGTTCGACGGTGATCAGGCGCTCGCTGGGCGGGATCTCGTTGGCCAGCGCCCGCAGCAGGGTGGTCTTGCCGGCGTTGGTGGATCCGGCGATCATGAGGTTCTTGCGGGCCGCGACGGCCGCCGTCAGGAACCTCCCGATCTCCGGGCTGATCGTGCCGTTGCCGGTCAGGTCGGACAGGAAGACCTTGCCGAGGCGGGAGCGGCGGATCGACACGGCCGGGCGCACGGTGACGTCCATGACCGCGCTCAGCCGGGAGCCGTCGGGCAGCCGCAGGTCGAGCTGGGGGTTGGCGGTGTCGAACGGCCTGCTGGACAGCCCCGAGTACGCCGCCAGGATCTGGATCAGCTCGACCAGCTCGTCGTCGGACTCGGCGACCGGGTCGTGCATGAGCTCCCGGCCGTCGGCGTAGCTGACGAAGACGCGGTCGCAGCCGTTGATGTCGATGTTCTCGACCTCGGGGTCGTCGAGCAGCGGCTGGAGGCGGCCCACGCCGAACAGCGCGGCGTGGATGCCGGCCGCGAGGGCCTCCTCCTCCTCGATGGTGGGCGGCGTGCGGCCGAGGCCGATCTCGTTGCGCGCGTGCTCCTCCAGCACCTGCGAGATCAGCGCCCTGGCGAACTGGCGCTCGTCCTCGCCGGACATCGGCGGGACGCCGCTCGCCTGGTCGATCCGGCGCTGCTGGGCCAGCCGGTCGCCAACCTCCTGGCGGAAACGCTTGACGAGGGAATGGTCGATCATCGGTGGCTCACCAGCCTCGCGGCGAGGTCCCGGGCCGTACGGATGAGCAGGGACCGGTCGAGCCGGCCGCCCCACTGTCCGCGCAGCAGCTCGGCGCCCTTGGCATCGTGGGCCAGCCCGTGGACGAACTGGACGATGGGACCGACGATCCTGCGCACGTCTTCGATCGAGGCCCGGTAGTTGCGCGGGTCGGCGATCACGACGACGCCGTGCGCCTTGGTGATCTGGAGGCGTTCGCGCAGGTGGGCGACGTGGTCGAGGGTCGCCCTGGTGAGCAGGAGCACCTGCTCGGCCTCGGCGAGGAGGTCGGCGATCTGGGGGTGGGAGCCCAGGCGGCCGCAGTCGGCGATCACGTCGGCGTCGGGGATGGCGGCCAGCGACCTGCCCAGCGGGCCCCAGAGCCAGGTGAGCCCGGCAGCCTGCTCGCCGTGGGTGAGCCCGGCCAGCACGTCGAGCCCGCCGATGATCTTCTGCGTGTGCTGGTGGATCTGAGCGGGTTCGAGGCCCCGGCGGGCGGTCGCGCCGAGCGTGAGCAGGCCCTTGCCCGGGTTGAGCACGCCGCCGTCGGCGGCGGGCAGCCGGTAGGCGAGGTCGCCGCCGGCCGGGTCGCACTCGGCCAGCAGCACGGGCCGCGGCCACACCGCCGCGAGGGCGGTGGCCGCGGTGGTCACGCCGGGCGCGCCCTTGTCGGCGGCCAGAACGATCAGCGCCACGTCAGCGCGCTCCCGGGAGCTCGGCCACCGCGATCTCTCCGCTGGAGGCATAGGCGAGTATTTGCGGTGAGTCCGACGAATCGACGATCACGGTGATCTGCCCGGAATTACCGCCGGTCCGGTTCTTGTCGCCGGTGCTGAACACGAGCGCGCTCTCGGCGAGTACGCGGCTTTGCCCTTGAGCCGTCCGGTTCGGCACGTACACGACCTGGACGCGGTCGCCCTGTTGAATGCCGGCGGGCATTTGGCCAGGTTTGAGGGCGAGGCCGACGGTCGCCTTTCCCGGGCCCAGTTCGTCGCTGGCCTTGCTGCCCATCTGGTTGGTCAGCAGGGTGCCCGGCAGGATGGTGACCGCGGCGAAGCTGTCGATCACCTCTGACCGCCGGGACCAGGCGACGTAGTCGACACCCGTGTCCGAGGCGATCTTCACCTCTTCGAGCATGCCCTCGTCGAACTTCTGGCCCGCGCCGACCTGCTGGGTGATCCTGATGGCGGAGACGCGGTCGCCGCTGCGCAGCACGAGCAGCGTGGTGGCCAGCGCTCCGCCGAGTATGAGCAGGACCGCCAGCGCGGCGAGGGCCGGCTTGCGTTCGCGTGGGGGCACGGGGAGCTTGCGCGAGGCCGGGCCGGACAACCCCGCCGCCGCGTTGTCGGCGACAGGTTTTTCACTGGTCCTCATGGGTGGGGGGCTCCCATTGTGAAATGCGGAATTCACGCCCATTATGTGGGGCGGCCGGGTGGGGCGTGGGCGGAATGCGAGGACCCATGCTTGTTTCGCAGGTGGCGTGATGTCAACCCGGAATAATCAATGCCTATTGTCTCTACCAAGTTGACGAATACCGATTTATCGGCATGCTGGTCACAATTTTATCTTGAGTCGCAGTAATCACAGTTTTTTCATGCTTGATCGTGACGTTAGGCGCGCGGGTTATCCACAGAACCGCGTTCTCATGCCGGTGGCGTCAACCGGGACGCCTACTCTCGCTTCTGGCGCTACCTTGGCGCCCGAGGTCGAGCGAGGAGACGGCACATGCGGATCATGCTCACCGTGCTCGGCGAGCAGGGCGACCGTGACGTCGTGATCGACGGCGACGGCGGCGCCACGGTGGCCGGGGTGACCGAGGCGCTGAGCGGGCGCACGTCCATGGCGAAGGTCGTCCACCTGCCGCGGACGCGCGCGCCGTACGGCCTGGCGCCCGAGGCCGGGGTGCGGGGCCGGGCCGAGGCGCGCATCCCCCGTCCGCGCGTCCCCGACCGGCTCGACGTCCCAGCCGACGTCCCCGGTGATTCCGGTGCGCTGCTCTGGCGTGACGGGCGTCCGCTCGATCCGCGGGCGCCGGCGGCGGCCGTCCTGCGCGACGGCGACAAGGTCACGCTCGATCCGCGCCTGGCCCGCGCCACCGTGGTCGAGGAGCCCGGCGGGGTGGCCGAGGTCCGCGTGATCGGCGGCCCGGCGGCGGGGGCGGTCCACCGGCTGGGGCTGGGCGTGCACGTTATCGGGTCCGACCCGACCTGCGCGATGGCCGTCGCCGACCCCCTCCTGGCCGCCGAGGCCGTCGCCGTGCGGGTGACGCCTGACGCGATCACCGTCGAGCGGGCGCACCGGCAGAGCCCCGGGCAGACCTCCAGGCTCAAGCTGAAGGGGCGGTGGGCCGAGGAGGTCGCCGAGCTGACCGCGCGGGTCGCCGAGCGGGAGGCGGCCGAGCTCGCCGCCGAACAGGGCGACGTGCCCGAGCTCGACGGCAGGGCGCTCACCGGGCCCGCCGAGTGGCCCGACCAGGCGGTGCTGACCTGCGGGTCCTCGGTGTTCGTACTGACCTCGATCGAGCCGAAGGACGCCCACCTCGCCCCCAGGGGCGAGGGCGGGCTCGCCTACAACCGGCCGCCCCGGCTGCGCCGCGCCGAGCCGGAGCGCAGGTTCGTCAAGCCCAAGGAGCCGACCAGGTCCGAGGGCATGCGGCTGCAGTTGCTGGCCGCGCTCCTGCCCGCCGTGCTCGGCGTGACGCTGGCCTTCGCCCTGCACGCCCCCTACTACCTGCTCGTCGCCCTGATGACGCCGATCATCATGATCGGCCAGTGGGTCAGCGACCGCCGCCACGGCAGGAAGAAGCACAAGCAGGCGCTCAAGGAGTTCGGCGAACGCGTCCGGGCCTACGACGAGGAGGTCGAGCGGGCCAGGGCCGCGGACGAGGCCGCGCGCAGGTCCGACGCCCCCGACCCGGCCCAGGTCCTGCTCACGGCGACCGGGCCGCGCAGGCGTCTGTGGGAGCGGCGCATCCATGACGCCGACTCGCTGCGGCTGCGCGTCGGCCTCGCCGACCTGCCCGCCAACCTCGACCTGTCGGAGGAGCAGGGCGGTCCGATCGAGCCGCCGCTCTGCCGCGCCGTGCCGGTGGCGCTGGCCATGCGCCGGCTCGGCGTCGCGGGCGTCACCGGCCCGCGCGGGGCCACGACCAGCCTGGCCGGCTGGCTGATCGCCCAGGCCGCCACCCTGCACAGCCCGCGCGACCTGGCCATCGTGGTCGTGTCCGCGCGCGCCGACGGCGAACGCCGCTGGGGCTGGACGCGCTGGCTGCCGCACTGCGCCCCGCGCGCGGGCGAAGACTGCGTGGCGCTGGTCGGCACCGACCCCGAGTCGGCCGCCCGCCGCGTCGCCGAGCTGGCCGCGCTCATCGACGAACGCCAGAACACCGCCATCCCCGAGTTCGGCAAGATCCCCACAGGCTGGGACGATCTGGGCGGCCCCGAGAAACCCAGCTTCTCCTCCTACGACGTCCGTCCCCACGACGTCCTGGTGATCCTCGACGGCGCCCAGATCCTGCGCGGCCTGCCCAACATGCCCCAGGTCCTGCGGCAGGGCCCCCGGTCCGGGGTGTTCACCCTCGCCATCGACGACGACCAGCGGCTGCTGCCCGAGGAGTGCCAGACGGTGGCGGCGTGCGGCTCCGACGGCCTCGTACGCCTGCTCGGCGGCGGGCTCGACGTGATCGGGCCGGTGCTGGGCGACCTGGTCTCGGCCGCCTGGTGCGACCGGCTGGCCAGGGCCCTGTCCCCCATCCGCGACGTGAGCCGGGACGATCCGTCGGGCAACCTGCCCGGAGCCGTCCGGCTGCTCGACCTGATGGGCATGCCCGACCCCTCCGGCAAGGAGCTGGCCGGCCGGTGGCGGGCCCATGGCACGACCGAGGCGCTGATCGGCGTCGGCCCCGACGGCCCGTTCTCGGTCGATCTCAAGCTCGACGGCCCCCACGGGCTGATCGCCGGCACCACCGGCGCGGGCAAGTCCGAGCTGCTGCAGACACTGATCTGCTCGCTGGCGGTGGCCAACCGGCCCGACCAGCTCACGTTCGTGCTGATCGACTACAAGGGCGGCGCGGCCTTCAAGGACTGCGTACGCCTGCCGCACACCGTCGGCATGGTCAGCGACCTCGACGGGCACCTGACCCAGCGGGCTCTCGACTCGCTGGCGGCCGAGATCCGGCGCAGGGAACGCCTGCTGCTGGCGGCGGGCGCCAAGGACATCGACGACTACACCGGCCAGGCGCCCATGCCGCGCCTGGTGCTGATCATCGACGAGTTCGCCGCGCTGGTGGCCGAGCTGCCCGACTTCGTGGCCGGTCTGGTGGACATCGCGCGGCGGGGCCGTTCGCTGGGCATCCACCTGATCCTGGCCACCCAGCGGCCGGCCGGCGTGGTCACGGCCGACATCCAGGCAAACACGTCGCTGCGGATCGCGCTGCGGGTGACCGAGCCCGCCGAGTCCACCGACGTCATCGACCTGCCCGACGCGGCCGCGATCTCCAAGTCCACCCCTGGCCGGTGTTACGTGCGGTCGGGGGTGGGGGCGGCGATCGCCGTCCAGACGGCCAGGGTGGGCGGGCGCAGCCCCGCGCGCGTGCCGTCCGCCGGCGCGCCGGTCGGGCGGGTTCGGGTGCTCGACGTGGACTGGCGCTCGCTCGGCAGGCCGCTTCCGCCACCTCCCGAGCCGGCGGAGGAGTCGGCGGTCACCGATCTCGGCCTGGTCGCCGACGCGCTCGTCGAGGCCGGCCGGTTGGCGGGCGTCCCGGCCCAGCCGAGCCCGTGGCTCGACCCCCTGCCCACTCATCTGGTGCTCGACCTGCCCGCCACTCCGCCGGTGACCGCCTCCTCGGAGGGCTCGTTCGAAGCCGAGCTCGCCGGCCCGCCGTACGAGGGGGGTGGTGGGGGCTTCGGGGAGGTGGCGCCGTTGGCGTTCGGGGTGACCGACCGTCCGTGGCGGCAGGATCGTTGCCCGCTGGCGCTCGACCTGGCCAACGGCGGCCACCTGCTGATCGCGGGCGCCCCGCGTAGCGGCCGCTCGACGGCGTTGCGGACGATCGCGGGCGCCATCGCGGCCCGGACGTCGCCCGCCGACGTGCACGTCCACGCGGTGGACTGCGGCTCGGGCGCGCTCCTGCCCGTCATGGCGATGCCCCACTGCGGCGCCGTGGTCACCCGCGACCAGATCGAACGGGTGGAGCGGCTGCTCGGCCGCCTGCGCGCCGAGGTGGGCCGCCGCCAGCAACTACTGGCCGAGGCGGGCCACGCCTCGCTCGCCGAGTACCGCCAGGCCGGTCACCGCCTGCCGTGGCTGGTGTTCATGCTCGACCGCTGGGAGGGCTTCGTCGCCGCGTTCGAGAGCTACGACTACGGCCGCCTGATCGAAGCCCTGCTCCAGCTCCTGCGCGAGGGCCCGGCAGTAGGGTTGCGCGCGGTGGTCACCAGCGACCGGTCCGGCCTGCTCGGCCAGGTCTCGACGGTCTTCGACGACCGCCTGCTGCTGCGCCTGTCCGACACGGCCGACTACGGGCTGGCCGGATTCCCGCTCAAGGGCCTGCCCGCGTCCATGCCTCCGGGGCGCGCCGTGTCGCTGGGCGAGCACGGCATCACCGAACACCACATCGCCCTCCTCTCCGCCGACCCCGCGGGCCCCGCCCAGGTCGCCGCGCTGCAGGCCCTGGCCCGCAGTGCGAGCCCGCAGGCCGCCGGGCGTGGGGGGCGGCGCGGCGAGGGCGAACAACCGCTGCGCGTCGACGCGCTGCCGATGCGGGTCACCGCGTCCCAGACGATGGACCTCGATCCGGCGTTCACTCCGCCGTCCCCGCTGTGGGCGCTGGTCGGCGCGGGTGGGGACGCGCTCGCCCCGCTCGGCGTCGACCTGCTGGCCCACGGGCCGGGCGCGGTGATCGCGGGGCCGTCGCGGTCGGGGCGGTCGTCCGTCCTGGTGACGGCGGCGCGATCGCTCATCGCCGCCGGCACGCCGGTCGTCGCCGTCGCCCCCAGACGAAGCCCGCTGCGCGACCTGCCGGACGCCGTGGCCGTCCTGGACGGGAACGCCGCCAACCTCCCCGAACTGGTCGCGGACCTGGGCCAGTACGTCGTGGTCGTGGACGACGCCGAGCTGGTCAACCCGGACTCACCGCTGGGCACGTCCCTGGAGGAGGTGCTCCGCTCGGGCAGGGACGGTGATCACGGCCTGCTGATCGCCGGCTCCACCGGTGACCTGGCGGTCGCCTATCGCGGGTTCGTGGCGGAGGCCCGCAAGTCCCGTACGGGCGTGCTTCTGGCGGTCCAGGGCCCGACCGACGGCGACCTGTTCAGCATCCGCCTGCCCCGCGGGGCGGGTGGCGGCCCTCCGGGCCGCGGCCTCCTGGTCACCACCGGCAACATCACCCCCATCCAAACAGCCCTCCCAGACACCCCCTGACCCCACCCACCCAAGCCGCCCACCGAGCCTCCCGCCCCCGAACCACTCAGCCATCGCCACGTGGCCCCTCCCGCGTCGCCCCCCCTCGCGAACCGAGCGGGACCGGTGACCGGTGCGCGAAATTGGGGACCAGGCTCGCTGGCCGGGAAGGCGTACATGCCCGCCCACCCCGAGCCAGCCCCATCGTTCCCCCACCCACCCCCATGTGCCGCGTGGGTACGGCAGCCGGTTCGCGAAATCTGCGGACCAGGCTCGTAGGCCGACTCCTCACCCCCATCCCCACATGTGAGCCGCACAGGTCCGGCGGCCCATGCCTGGCGTCCGGGATCAGGTCCGTCGGACGGGACGGTGTACGTCCCTGCCCACCCAGAGCCAGCCCTCCCGAGTCCCCACCGCGTGCCAGCCGACGCAGGTTCGCAGGCCCATGCCTGGCGTCCGGGACCGGGCTCGTCGGACGGGAAGGCGTGCAGGCCCCGTGCCGCTCGGCGCCGGCCTTTCGAGTCCCCGCCACGTGTGGACCGCGGGGGTTCTGGGGTGGTGTGTGGGTTTGGGGTCAGGAGTCGTCGGCGGGGAGGGTGTACATGCGGACGTACAGGGGGCGGGCGTCGGGTGGGGCCTCGTCCGCGGGGTGGCCGTATTTCAGGAGCAGGGCTACATAGGCGTCGTGGAACTCCCTGAGCTCGTCCTTGGTCATGCGGGCGAGCCCTCGGGAGCCCTTCACCCAGTCGGGGTCGGCCTGGAAGGCGGCGGGGAGGCGGTCCAGCAGGGCGCGGTCCTCCTCCAGCCCGATCCGGTGGAACTCGATCAGGACCGCCTGATCCTCCGGGCCGAGGTCGCCGGGCTCGGGGAGGCGGATGTCCCTGGGGAGCTTGGCGCGGCGCCACCAGCGTTCGCGGCCGGAGGAGCGTTCGGGGATCTCCTCGATGAAGCCGTACTTCTCCAGTTGGCGCAGGTGGTAGCTGGTGGTGCCGGTCTTGGCGCCGAGCAGCTCGCCGAGGGTGGTGGAGGTGGCGGGGCCGTGGATGTTCAGGTGGGTCAGCATGCGGCGGCGCATGGGATGGGCCAGGGCCTTGAGCCGGTCGGGATCGTGGAGCACCAGGGGCTCATCGTCCTTCATGAGGAGCAGGCTAGTCCTTGAGAAGGATATCTGCAGACATGTCTTTGCCGAGATCTCTCTGCAGACTACTGTCGGCAGTATGCGAAATGTCTTTACGGCCTCTGCTGCCGTCTCCCTCAGCGCCGTCGCCGGTGCCGTGTTATGGCTGAGTACGCCCGGACTGGGTCGTGCCGCCCCCGTCGCCGACCTCACCCCGAGGACCGCGACGACCGCCAACCGCACTTCGGGCGCCGCAACGACCGGCGATCTCGTTTCTAAGGCCGCGACGATCGGTGAAGGACGGGTCGCCGCCGGGGTCGGGTCGGTCCTGCTCGACCGCACGGGCCCGGCGGTTCCCGGCGGCCTGACGGTTCCGGATGACCTAACGGTCCATGACGTGACGTTCGCCGGCAGCGGCGGGCTGGAGCTGCATGGCAGCGTGATCAGCCCGTCCGCCAACGCGACCAGCCCCTCCGGCGCCGGCAGCGCGGCCCAGTCCGGGGGTACGGCCCAGGTCGGGAGTGCGACCCAAAGCGGGAGTACAGCCCAGAGCGGGAGTGCGGCCCAGACGGGGAGTACGGGCCTGACCGGAAACCCGGCCCAGGCCGGAAGCGTGGCCAGGTGGGGACGGAACGACGCGGCCGGGGAGGGGCGGAACGGTCCGGCTGGGGAGGGCTCGAGCGGTGTGGCCGGGCGGGCTGGGGTTGTGTTGGTGCATGGGGCGGGGACGGGCACGCGCCGGGAGAAGCTGCTGGGGGAGGCCGTCGCCTTCGCCCGGCAGGGCCTGACGGTGCTGATCTACGACAAGCGTTCGGCGGGCTACTCGCTGTTCCACCGGTCGTACGCACAACTCGCCGAGGACGCGCTCGGCGCGGTCGCGACGCTGCGCAAGGAGCCGGGGGTCGATCCCGGCAAGGTCGGCATCTGGGGGCTCAGCGAGGGCGGGTGGGTGGCGCCGCTCGCCGCCTCGAAGTCCAAGGACATCGCGTTCGTGGTGGTGGTCGGGGCCAACGCGCTGCAGCCCCTGCGGCAGCAGTCGTGGGCCGTGGCGGCCGGGTTGCGCAAGGCGGGGGTCGGCGGGTCGCTGGTCGAGCACGCCGAGCCGAAGCTGTACCGGGTGATCGCGGACGGGGGCATGTTCCCTGAGCCTTACTACGATTCCGAGCTGGTCCTGGCCGCGGTACGGCAGCCGGTGCTGGCGATCTGGGGCGTGCACGACCTGCTGACCCCGCCCCGCGAGACGCCGCCGCTGTTCCGCGCGGCGTTGGAGAAGGGCGGCAACAGGCGGTACACGTTCCGGTTCTTCGCGAAGGCCGATCACGCGGCTCATGTGACCCCGGACGGCGGCATCACGCGTCTGCCCGAGCTCGCTCCCGGTTACGCCGAGCTGGTGGGCGGCTGGGTGGCGAAGGCGACCTCGGGCCACGCTCCGGTCGCGGAGGTGTCGGGGCCCGCGCCCGTCCAGGCGGAGGACTCCGTCGGGGCGCCGCCTCCGGCGTGGTGGGAGTCGGCCTTCGCGCAGACGGTGGTGCTGGCGCTGTTCCTGGCCGGGTTCGCCGGATATCCGGCGGTCGCCGTGGTCCGGCGGATCCGGGGGCGCGGCGCGGCGCGGGGCACGCCGGGCAGGGGGACGGCGGCGGCTCGGGTGGTCAGCGCCGGAGGGCTCGCGGCGGCGCTCGGCGGGTTCGCCTACCTGTTCTATCTGATCTCCACCGGCGGGAAGCTGGCCGCGCCGGGTCCGATGCTCCTCGGCAGGCCGCTCGTCTGGCTGGCGCTGCAGGCCGTGGCGGTGGCCACCGTCGTGGCGACGGCGCTGGTGGCGCGCAGGTGGCGGCGGGAACGTGCGACCGGCGAGCGGGTACGGCTGGGCCTGCTCGTCGCGGCGGGTGTGGCCTTCGTTCCGTGGGCGTTCTATTGGGGTTTGCTACTTCCGTAGGGGTTCATGACACAAGAGCGTTCTATGCTGATCCCTGCGAAACGGGAGAGGTGAGATGCAGACCCGGAAGGACCTCTACCAGGCTCATCGGCTGATGCAGCAGCGCCTGGGCATGGCGTTGCTGCAGGCTGAGCCCGATGTGCCGGAGACCCCCATGCGGCGGCACAACGTGGCGATGTTCTGCGGCGTGCTCGTGGGCGTGCTCATCGCGGCGGTGTTCGGCATCTGGGGGCTGCTCAAGCCCGGCGGCGCGACGAACCTGACCGAGGCCGGCCAGCTCCTGGTCGAGGAGGAGACCGGCGCCACCTACGTCTACAGCCAGGAGCAGGCGCGGCTGCTGCCGACGGCCAACTACGTCTCGGCGCTGCTGCTGCTCGACGCGACCGACTTCAAGGTGCGCAACGTCTCCGCCGCGTCGCTGGCGACGCTGCCGCGCGGGCCGCTGGTGGGCATCGCGGGCGCGCCGGACAGCCTTCCCGCCCGCGAGAAGCTGGTCAAGGGCCCGTGGTCGGCCTGCGTGACCGAGCCGGCGCAGGCCGCCGGGGCGCGAGGGCCGTACGTCACGCTGGTGGGCGGACAGGACGTCGGCGGCAAACCCGTGGGCGGCGAGGCGCTGGTCGTCACGGACGGCCAGCAGGGCTGGGTGGTCTGGAACGACCGGCGCATGAAGGTGACCGACACGGGTGTGCGCGCGCTCAACGCGCATCCCAGACGAGTGCCCTCGACCTGGATCAACGCGATCCCTCCCGGCCCCGACTTCATGCCGCCGCCCATCACCGGCCTGGGCCGGCGCGCCGTCGCCCCCGGGGGCGGCAAGGGGGCGGTCGGTCAGGTCTACACCGTGAAGGGCATGGGCGGGGCTCCCGACCGCTGGTACGTGCTGCTCGCCGACGGGCTCGCCCCCGTCAACCTGACCCAGGCGACGCTGCTGCTCGCCGACCCGAGGACCAAGGCCGCGTACGGCAGGCGCGCCGCCGTCCCGATCGACATCGACGCCGCCACCGCGAACGGCAGGACCTCCCGCCAGACCCTCACGGTCGGCGGCCTGCCGACGAGCCTGCCCAGAACGGTCACGTCCTCGGCGGCGCTGTGCGCGGTGTACGCCGACACGCAGAACGGCTCGGCGCAGGCGAAGATCACGGTCGGCGCGACGATGACCATCCCCGTGCCCGCGGCCCGGAGCGACCAGGAGCACTTCGACCAGGTGCTGCTGCCCGCCGGAGGCGCTGCGCTGGGCGGCCTGCTGCCCGGGGACGGCCAGAAGGCGTTCATGCAGACCTACTTCCTGCTCACCGACCAGGGCAGGAAGTTCCCGCTGCAGACCGGGGACCAGATCAACAAGCTGGGGTACGGCGCCGAGGACGTCACGCCGGTGCCCTACAACCTCGTCCACCTGATCCCGGAGGGCCCGGCGCTCGACCCGACGGCGGCGCGCTCGCCGGTGCAGGTCACGGCCCAGTGAGCGGCGCCCCGACCCGGCGGCGGACGCCGGGCCGGGGCCGCCGCACGGGGTGCGGGGCTAGATGAGGCCGCTGCCGGGCAGGTTCATGCTCGGCATGCCGCCGTTCTTCCGCTGCAGGGTGCCGGGCGCCCCCTCTTCGGTGGGGGACGCGTATTTCAGGGCAGTGGACGCGAAGTCGGGCTTGGGACGTCCCTTGTCGATGTTCTGGGTCATGAAGGCGCACATGCCGTTCACCATGACGAGGAGGCCGGTCAGCATCGCCACGGACTTCACCTTCTTGCTGACGATGTTCCTGAGTGCCGTGCCGAGCGCCGTCAGGAAGGTGCTGATCGTGACCTTGGCCGCGACCCTGCCCACGGGGAAGAGGTAGGACACCACCTCATACGCGGCCAGGGCCGCCATGGCGACGCTCACGACGCAGGCGACCTCGACGGCCCAGTGGTAGAGCGTCGCCATGTGGTTCATGCCGTCGCCGACGCCCTTGAAGTACGTCGAGGTGACGTCCAGTTGCTCAGCGAACGTGTCCACGGCCTCGCTGAACACGAGGTAGGCGGGCCCCTTCCAGTACCCCTTCTCCTCGATCACCGTCTTCAGCTTGACGAGCTCGTTCTTGATCTCGGGGAGGTGCTCCGCGGTCGCGCCGACGGCGGGCGCCGCCCACTCCACGGCCGCCTTGGCGATGTCCCCGGGGTTGGACACGAGCGTCCCGATCAGGAGCGCGATGTTCCTGGCCATCGGGTACTGGCTCAGCACCAAGGCGGACGCGCTGGCCATGGAGGCCGCCGTGATGATGCGCCACCGGTCGCTGTCGTACTCGCCCATCTCGCCGTCCCCTTTCTCACTCGCCGAGGACCGGCGGTGCGATGTCCATGTCGTCGAGCCAGTCGTTCTCGTCGCCGCGTACGTACTCCGGCTTTTCCCGCTCGCGGTTCTGCTCGTTGCCGGCCGCGCCGCCCGACATGGGCATGAACGGCATGCCCGACATGCCGGCCGCGCCGGCGCCGCGCAGGCCGCCGGCCCCCGCCGCGCCCGCCCCCGCGACGGTCCCGCTGCTGCCCGAGGAGCCGGCGTAGCCGCCGGACGTGGGGAACTCGGTCGGGATGCGGCCCGCGATGTTGCCGGTGCTGGGGATGGCGGAGTTCAGGGCGGCGGGGTCGAGCCCGGCCAGCTTGGTCTGGGACGGGTCGGGAACGTTGCTCTTGAGGTCCGGCATCTCGGTGTTGTGGTTGAGCTGGTCCGCGATGGACGGCGTCTTCGGAAGGTCGGTGTTGATCGAGTTGGGGTCGGGGTAGTCCGGCTTAGAGAGCTTGTCGTCCGGCAGCTTGTCCGTCGGGAGCTTGTCCGTCGGCAGCTTGTCCGTCGGGAACTTGTCGTCCGGGAACTTGTCCTTCGGCAGCTTGTCGTCGGGGAGCTTGAGCTTGTCGTCGGGGAACTTCTTGTCCGACAGCTTGTCGTCCGGGATGTCCATCGGCGGCATGCCGCCGCCGCCACCGCCGAGCTTGCTCAGGTCGGGACCGCCCGGCCCGCCCGGCCCCTCGGGCCCGCCGGGCCCGGCCGGATTGTCGTCGCCGATCGTGCTGATCAGGCCGTCGTTGTCCTTGTCGACCTTCTCGTAGTTCTTCTCCAGCTGCTCCAGCGCGGTCTTGTAGTCCCGCAGGGCGCTCCTGGCCATGCTGATCGCGCCGGTCGCGCCTTCCTTGATCTGATCGTGGGCGTAGGACAGTCCGATGCCGACGATCCCGAACCCGGGGAAGTCGACGTGGATCCCCTTCGTGTTCGTCTCGATCTTGCCCATGCCGGGCTCATGCTCGGCCATGTCGCCGCCGAGCTCACTGATCTTCTTGTCCTTGAACTGGATCGTCGCTCCGGTGAGGGAGCTCCCGTACGGGTTTTGCCCCAGACCAGGGGTGGCGTTCTCTCCTGCCCCCATCTCACCCTCCCTGTCCGAAAACTGCGTTTTGCACAGTCCTGGCTACGATATCGACAAATATCAACTTTTAGCGTGAACACTTCGCGAATGATCTAGACTCGCCGTTGATCAGGATGGCAGCCTTTCCCGTATGCGGATCAAGACCCTGATTGTGGGCGTGTGCGGCATCGCCGCACTGCCCCTCACCGGCACGAGCGCGGCCAGCGCCAGCGCCGCCGTCGTCCACCAGCTTCCGTTCCCGTGTGGCGAGACCTGGACCGGCGACAGCAACGACAGCAGCGCGCACACCGGTGGCTACGAGATCGACTTCAACGGCTCGTACGGCGACGGCAACAACGACATGGGCCGTACCGTGGTGGCCTCCGCGGCCGGCAAGGTGATCATGTCGGAGTACCGGACCGCCGACGGTTTCGGCAACGTGGTCAAGATCCGGCACGCCGACGGCGGCGTGTCGCTGTACGCCCACATGAAGAAGCGCACGGTCTCCGTGGGCGCGAACGTCGCGCAGGGCCAGCAGGTCGGCCAGGTGGGCAACACCTCGGCCAAGTACAGGGGCATCATCGCCCACCTGCACTACGAGCAGCGCACGTCGTCGGGCAAGATCACGGCGGCCAGGTTCAACGGCACCACCTTCGGCTACAGCCACCAGACGCTGAAGTCGAACAACTGCCAGGGCGGCGGCGGCACGCCCGCCCCCGCGAACCCGGGCAAGCCCAGCACCGGCGGCGGCAACCCGTACTCGGCCGAGCAGGTCTGCGGTGCGGGCTACAAGCAGATCGACTCCGCGCCGCTCGGCAACCAGGGCCGGGTCGTCCTGCTGTACTCGGCCTCCACCGGCCAGAACTGCGTCACCACCCTGCGCAACAGCGGCTCGGGCAAGGCGGCCGTGCGGGCCTACCTCGAGGTCAAGGGCAAGGCCAGGAGCACCGACGCGGGCAGCTACCAGTACTACGCCGGTCCGGTCCGGGCCAAGGCCCTGCGTACCTGCGTCAAGTGGGGCGGCGCGGTCGGCTCGAACGCGTACGACAGCCCCTTCGAGCACTGCGGCTGACGCGACCGCGCGTCCATGAGCGGGGCGGCGCCTCCGGGCGCCCCCCATGCCTCCGTTCCCCCCGGGGGGAACGGCCTGCAGGCGGGTAGCGGGCCGGTCGCGAGGATCGGCCCGCAGACGTGGTGCGGCGGCTCCGGGCGCCGGGCGGGCACGCAGTGCGGCCTCAGGTGAGCGTGCTCGGCGTGGTGCCCTCCGGGCCGCCCCACACGTCGTCGTCCTCGGCGAGCCAGGTCGAGTTCTCGTTGTCGTTCTTCTCCCCGCCCTCGCTGCCACGAGCGGGCATTCCGCCCATCATGCCGGGAGAGACGAAGCCGGTGCCGCCGCCGGCGCCGCGCATGGCGGCGCCCGCCGCCCCGCCCTCGCCCGCTCCGAAGCCGCCGCCGGCCCCCGATCCCACGCCGCCGCCGTAGGGCGAGCCGCCCGTCGACGTCGTGGGATAGGCGCCGTTGGGCATCCCCGACATGGACGGGTCGTACCCGGCCAGCTTCGTGCTGCCGTCGCCGGTGCCCGACGGAAGGTCGGCGGTCGAGGGCGCGTTCGGCGCGGAGCCCAGCGAGCCGCCGTTCAGGGCCGAGGAGTCGGCCCCGCCGTACGGATTGTCACCGGGGTCGTAGCCCTGGACGCCGCCGGCGTTCACCCCGGAGCCGTTCGTGCCGGAGCCGTCGGGGTAGTGGCCCGCCGGGTAGGCGCCCGCTCCCCCGTCACCCGGCACCTTGCCGTCGATGTAACCGGGGCCGCCCGGCACCGCGTCCGGGCCGAACGAGGACACGGGGAAGTTGCCCGCCCCGCCCTTGCCGTTCAGGTCCGGGGCGCCCGGCACGTCCCCGCCGCCGGTGTTGAAGTCCGGGAGCTCGGGGACGCTCGGGTCCGGCAGCGCTGTCTGGACCTCGGCGGGCAGCTGCTTGTAGTGCTCGACGATGCGCTCGTTGACCTTCTTGAGGTGCTCGACGGCCCGCTTGTCCCCGCGGTACAGCCGGTAGAACGGCACCCGTCCGGCCCAGTCCACGTCGCGGTCCGTACGCGAGTCGTGGTCCATCGACTCGACCACGTTGGCCTGCGCCCAGTTCAGCGTCTCGCCGTACCCGTGGAGCGGGCGGCCCATCTCGCCGAGCTTCCTGGCCAGCTCGCGCACGCTGGCGTGCAGGGTCTGGAGCTGCTTCTGCGTCTCGACGGCGGCCGGGCCGGTGTAGTTCTCGGCCAGCTCGGCCGCCTTGGTCTTCAGGTCACCGGCGAAGCCGTTCAGCAGCGTCTCGGCCCGCGTGTAGTAGAGGCCGGCGAGCTTCACCGACTCCGGGTCGGTGGCGTCGATCCACTTCTTGACCTTGTCGAGCGTGTCGGTGAACATGCTCCCCATGAACGACACCTCCGGGGTGGAGGTGTCGACCGGGCCGGTGTTGTAGATGAGCTTGAACGTCTGCTTCTTGGGCTCGGCCATGGGTGTCAGACCTCCCGCCGCGCGGCGGCTTCCTCGGTCGCCTGCTCGGCGCCGCCGGACGCCTTGGAGATGTCGAGCAGCGCCTCCACCGTGCTATCGCCCTGCCCGACCATGGCGGCGTACAGGCCACCGGTGGAGCCCGACTCGCCGATCAGCTGGGAGTAGGCCGAGTTGACCGCCAGCGCGAAGTGCATGGCGGCCGGCCATTCGCCCATCTGGTTCTGGCTGAGCGCGCAGTAACGCTGGAGATCGGGCAGCGAGCCGGCACCCGCGGGCAGCTGCGGCCCGGGGGCCTTCTCCCCCGGCGCGGTCAGGAACTGCGTCACCGGCGGGAGCGAGGGTGTCTTGAGCTTCTTGAGCAGCTCGCCCAGCTCACCGGCGATGCGCTTGATCTCCGTGCGGTTGGTGAGGTTGTCCTTGTCCCCGTCGAGGCCGGGCCAGTTGCTGTCCAGTTCGAGCGCCATGGCCGCCTCCCTAGCCGATCACCGGTGAGATGGAGCCCTCCTGGTGGCTCCACACGTCGTTGTCCTCCTTCAGGAGGGTCGAGGTCTCGACCTGTCCCTCCTCGGGGGCCGGTCCGCCGCCGCCGCCGAACGGCATGAACGGCATGCCGGCGCCGCCCATCGCGCCCGTCCTGGCCGCCGCCGCGGGCGCGCTGCCCTGGACGTACGACCCGGGGCCGCCGATCACCGCGGGCGTCCCTCCGGACGGCGAGGGGTAGGCGGGCTGTGTCACGAGCGGCTGGTTCGGGGTGCCGGGGTACCCGGGGGTGGTGGTCGGGTGGTAACCGGCGGTCTCGGTGGCGCGCGGGTCGCGGGTGTCCACGTCCTGCGGCTGGGTGGCGCGGTCGTCGGTGGTGTTGTTGTCGAGCACCGGTGGCGTGGTGCCGTCGCCCGTGGTGGCCGAGCCGCCGGTCCCTGATCCGGTGCCCTGGCCGCCCGGCTGGTCGGAGCCGGGCGTGTCCGTCCCGGGGGTGTCCGGCTGGTCGCCGCCCGGGGTGTCGCCGCCGGGGGTCTGGTCCCCTGGGCGGGGGTCGGTGCCGGTGCCGCCGTCATGGCCGCCGGTACCGCCGGTCCCGCCGCTGCCCGAGCCACCGGAGCCGCCCGATCCGCCCGATCCACCGGAGCCGCCGTGCGTGCCGCCGCCGGTCGAGCCGCCCGTGCCGCCGCTGTCGTGGCCGCCGCCGGTCCAGTACGAGCCCTTCGTGTACGGCGAGGGGTCGGTGAGCGGCATGTCACGTTCGGGAGCCGGCGCCTCGGCGGGCTTCACGTCGGGCAGCTCGACGACGACGCTCTCCGGGATCCGGAAGTCGTACAGGTCGACGATGTGGTTGTTGAGCTTCTCCAGCGCCCGCCGGGCCACGTCGGCCTGCATCTCCGCGGGCGACTTGGTCGGCCCGGGGCCGGGCTCCGGCAGGTTGTGCGAGGTCACGGGCCCGAGCACCGGCGGCGTGTGCGACGGCGACGGCGTCGCGGACGGCGGCTTCGGGGCCGCGCCCGGCGAGGGCGCCGGGACCGCCGTCTTCTGGTTCTTGGCGGCCTCGACCTCCTCGATCGCCTTGGGCAGGTAGTCGCGCCCGTAAAGGATCAGCGCCTCGGACATCTTGTCCATGGCTTCGGCGATCTCGCGCCCGGAGGCGTTGAGCAGCTGGAGCGCCCGCTGCGCCTGGGCGGAGGTGTCCGACCGCCAGGCGCCGGACAGATCCTTGCCGATCTGGGGCAGCGCGTCGGCCACCCCGCGGATGACCTTGGCCACCTGCTTGTAGGACAGGCCCCGGTCGTGCACCTCCATGGCGGAGGTCGCCTTGAGCCATCCTTCGATCTGTTCCCGCGACGCGGTGACCGGCTCGCTCTTCGGCCGCCGGGAATTGTCACGGATGTCGACCTTGCGCTCAGCCAACGCTGCTCACTCTCGACCCGGGTTCGTCTTGGCGTAACTGTCGGCGCTGTCCCTGATCGCCTTGACCAGTTTCTGGCAGCACTCGACGTAGTCCTGGTACAGGGCGGTCAGCAGCGCTCCGCGGCCCTCCATCGACACCAGGCCGCCGGGGTCCGCGCCGGTGCTGCCCACGCTGTGCGCGAGGGCGCTGGCCGCCGGCCACCGCCCAATGTGCTCCTCGCCCAGCGCGAAGTACCTCGTGAGGGTCTCCACCGAGCCGGTGACGCCGTCCCTGTTGCCGCCGGCGCCCTGTGTGAGCGCCAGGGCGATCTCCAGGTCGTCGGCGATGGCGCGCATCCTGCCCACGTTGTAGTAGAGCTCGGCGTCGGTGTCGTCGAGCCCCGGCCACGGTTCGGGTTCGAGCCCGGCCATGATCCTCCCCTCACCAGGCTCGGCCACCGCGCGGGTGGCCGAGCAGAGAACGTCAGCCGTCGTACCAGATGGACTTGTTGCGGTTCTCGGCCGCGCGGTAGTTCTCGTTCGCGATCTGGACGGCCTTCTGCAGCTCGTCCAGCTGCCCGCGCATCTGGGCGGCCGCGGCCTGCCACTTCTGCTCGTGCTGCCGGAAGAACGTCTCGGCGCCGTCCGGGCCCTCCCAATGGCCGGCCAGGTCGTTCTTCAGCCGGGTCATCAGGTCTTCGGTGGCCTTCTCGAAGGAGCCGAGGATCTTGATGAAGTCGCCCTGGGCGAGCTCCATGTGCCCAAAGTTGACTTTGGTGAAGTCGAGCTCAGCGGACACCGCGGTCCCCCTCCTACTTGATGTCGACGTTGATCAGGGACTCGACGCGGCCCATACCGGCCTGGACGTCCTCGTCGGCCGCGGAGTAGACGACCGCGTTGACGCCCATCTTGTCGGCGATGTTCTCCAGGTCGGTCCGTACGTTCCGCATGGAGTTGTCCCAGCTGACCATGGCGTTCTTGAACCTGGCCGCCGCCGGGCCGAGCCATCCGGTGTTGAGGAGACCGTTGGCGGTCGTCTCAACCGACACCCTCAGACCCTCGATGTACTGGGCGGTGTCCACCACGTGGCCAGAGGCCACCTTGATCTGGCTCGGGCTTGCCCCAAAGAATTCGGACACTCGTCACCTCCGTAACGATCATTTCGGTCGCTTACCCATATAAGCACCAAAGGCCCCATGAGTAACAGCGGACTCAATGGCCAAGATGTAACAACTTCTCGACATGTCAGCAAACGCCCTGGTCAATCACAGGTCCAGTTCGCGGCGGATCCTGTCGAGTTCTCCCATCACGTCCTCGAAGGCACGTTCGTAGCTGGCCTCGGCCTTCCGGACCTCGCGCAGCGCCCGGTCGGGGTTCTCCAGCATGCGCATCGGGTTGCCGCTCACGCCGAACATCTCGGTCAGCAGCTCGTCGGCCTGCCGGTTCAGGTCGGCGGTCGCCGCCGCGATGGCGTCCTGGATCCGCTCCGACAGCTCGGCCGCGCTCAGCCGCATCGCCTTCGGCTGGATGTCCAGGGTGCGCAGGCCCTCCTGGGTGTACTCGACGACGATCAGGTGCCCTTCGTCCTCTCCCCTGCCCACCAGGGCGGACATGGCCTTCTGCAGCTCCTCGGACTTGCTGAGCTGCTCGTCCATGCTGCTCAGGAGCCGCTCCATGTCGATGTTGCCGAAGTCCCCGAAATCCGTCACCGACACCATCCCTCCCATAGGGCACATCCGTGCGAGTTAACCACAATCAAGGCTTCGTGGTGTTCACTTCGGGGACGACCCAGTCGAAGTTCTGGTAGCCGGCGGGCAACTGGCCTGGCGCGGCGGGCTCCTGGAAGGAGGGCAGGTTCTTGGCGTTGATCGTGGCCCGGCCGAAGTCGATGGCGGCCGCGCCCTCCGGCAGCACGAAGCCGAACTGGTGCTGCTTCCTGACCAGCGTCCCGAGCACCTGCATGCCACCCCTGAGCAGCTGCGCCAGCGCACCCGTCATGACCGCGGCGGCGCTGATCATCGCCGTGCCGACGAGGTGCTCCAGGATCATCCCGGCCGCCGCGACCTGCGGCACCGGCATGATCTTCATCCGCAGGGCCGCGAGCAGCAGCGTGATCCCCGACACGACGGTCGAGCCGATCTGCATCCAGTAGTTGCGGACCCCGGCGGCCACCTCGTCCAGCACGCCGCCGATCTCGCCGAACGAGTTGCGCAGCGCGCCGATCTCCTGATGGAACAGCGCCTGCACCCGGCCGAACTCCGTCTGGTCCGCGGCGATCCAGCCAGTCCTGGACGTGGCCAGGATCTGCGGCATGAGGTTCTTCACGCCGTCGTCGAGGCGGGCGCTGATGCCGTACTTCCAGGTGTTGGCCGCCTCGGCCATGGCGAACTCGTCGGCCGCGCCCACCGCCACGATGCCCGCCACGGCCACCAGGTATGGCGAGAACCGGCCCACGCTCCTCAGCAGGTTCAGCACCCTCGTGCTGAGCGACTCCGCGGCGCCGGCCCCGGCGCCGACCGGGCCGAACTTGCCGGTGGCCGGGTTGAGCGGGATCGACGGCGTTCGCGGCGGCCCGACCGAGCCGCCCTTGTTGACCGCCTTCAGCAGACCGCCGCCGCCCGAGCCGCCCCGGCCCTTGTTGATGGCGTTGAGGTAGGGGTCGCTCATGCGCGGTACTGGATGATGCTGGCGTCCTCGGCCGCGCGCCAGTTGCGCTCGCAGACGGTCAGCGCGCCGCACCAGCCGTCCAGGGCGCCCTCCGCCTCCGTCATCAGGCCCTCGGCGCGGTCCATGACGGCCTCGTACGTGCCGCCGATGATCATGTTGCCCAGGACGCCGAAGCCCAGGCCGTCCACGGCCGTGAGCGGGACCAGGCCCTTGACGAAGCCGATGATCTCCTTCTTCAGCTCGGACTCCACCCGTTGCCGCGTCTTGCCGATGGTCGCCGAAGTGATATGGATTTCCCGATTCGTTGCCACGACGCCCGATTGTTGCGGCGCCTTGCCCCTGTTGCAGCACTCCCTGCGCGGTTTTCTTGATCACTTCAAGGCCCGGCCAGCAGCCGCTCCCCGTTCGTTAACCTCCGGACGATGGCGTGCCGACATGGACCCCATCGACTTCGACCCCGACGACCTCGACCGCGTGATCAGCGAGAGCGAACGCTCGGTCCGCAACCTGACCGGCGCGCTGGACGAGCTCAGCCAGGTCACCGGCCAGGGCGAGAGCCGCAGCGGCGCGGTCACCGCACGCGTGGACGCGGGCGGCCGCCTGGACGACCTGCGGCTGGCGCCCAGGACGAGCCGCATGGAGCTGGACGAGCTGACCGAGGAGATCCTCCAGGCCGTCCGCGCCGCCCAGGACGACCAGGCGCGCCGGCTCAGGGACGTGCTCCCGCCCACGTCGTTCGGCGGCCTGTCGGCCGCGGCCGTCACCCGGCGGTTCGAGGACCTCCAGGACGGCTTCTCGCGGCAGATGAACGACCGCCTCGACGCCCTGGAGACCATCCGCCGCCGCGCCCTGTCGGACGGCTGAGCCGGTCAACCGGCCAGGCCGCGTACCCAGGAGTAGACCTCAAGCACCCCGAGCGCCAGCGGCACCAGCGCGACGATCAGCGCCCATTCGGTGATGTCGGCGGCCCTCCCCCAGAACGGCGAGGGCCTGCCGCCGGGCAGCCACACGCCCATGCCGACGACCACCATGGCCGCCCACAGCAGCCCGAGCACCACGGCCACCGAGGTCACGCCGCCCACGCCGATCCCGACGGACACGGCCACCGCGCCGAGCGCGGCCAGCCCGACCAGCAGCAGCCACAACCGCTGCCCGACGCCCTGGAACACCCGGGCCCGCATGATCTGCGTGAACGCCAGCACCAGGGACATCGCCACCGAGATCCACCGGCCGTCCACGACGAACATCGCGTGCGCCCCGGCCCCGACCAGCGCGACGCCCACGACCATGCCGGTCGCGTACCGCCGCGCCGCGCCGGTGCGCTCCAGCACCGAGGCGCTGTCGAGCCGCTGGTTGTCGCCGCGCAGCTCCTCGGCGTTGGTGGGCATGACCGGCAGCGGCACGCGGGCCAGCCGGAAGGACAGCACGGGCACCAGCGGGCTGAGCGCCATCACGACGGCCGCGCCCACGGCCGCCACGCCCGCGGGCGACGCCCCGGTCACCATGACGACGGCCGCGCAGACCGCGCCGGCCATCGAGGCGATGGCCGTGCCGAGGAAGCCCGGCACGCCGTCCGCGATCGCGGTGCCGCCGAGCGTGGCCACCAGCGCGGTGCAGGCCAGGGCCCCGAGGAGTTGCGGCGCGCCGACGGTCATCACCCCGCCGCCGGCCGCCGGGGCCAGCAGCCCGGCCAGGAACGCGTACGGGAGGGCGGCGTACCCGACCAGCGCGCCGGAGCCCGAGTCGCCGACCGCGCGGGAGATGGCCATCCCCACGCCGACGACCAGCAGCGCGAGCGACCCGGCCACGATCGCGGTCACCAGCGGGGTCAGGCCGCCGAAGGCCAGCGCCACGGCGCCCGCGACGAGCAGCCCGGCCGCCGCGCCGCCGCCGAGCCCGCGGGTCAGGTCGGGCGACCACTTGCCCTTGCCCTCGCGCACGCCGGTGGCGACCACGTCGGCGACGTCGTCGAACCTGGCCGGCGGCAGCGACACCGCGCGCGGGCGCAGGTAGAGGATCTCGCCGTCCAGCACGCCCAGCGCGCCGAGGCTCTGTCCCAGGTCGAAGGGAGGGCCGCCGAGCCGCTGGAGGGTCCAGCCGGGTGCGGTGGCGATGTCACCGCCCAGCTCGCCCATGGCTCTGAGCAGCCCCGGGAGGACGTGCGGCAGCGGGATGTCGGCGGGCAGTGCCAGGTCGGCCCTCCGGCGCGGCCCTACCACCGTCACGTGGCACAGCGGCGGGAGCGGAGCGGGCACCTGGTGCAACGCGCCCTGCTGTGGAGGGGGGATTTCGGCCAGCGATGTCACAAACACAACATAGCGAGACAGAGTTAACTCAGACCTCAACTCGGACGTTAGGCACATCTGGTAAGAAGGTTCTTCCGAGCACCAGAAGGGCCTGTCACAAGGGTGAGCATCGTCGTAGTACGGCGCCCGGAGCGCCGCCCCAGCCCGAAGCCGCCGCGCGGTGAGATCCTGCTGGAGTCCCCACCGGAGATCCCCGAGGTCCAGTCGCAAGGCATGATGGCGGTGCTGACGTACCTGCCGATGGTGGCGGGCGCGGCGGCGATGGGCCTGATGTTCACCGCCGGGGGCACCAACGCCAACCCCATCATGTACGTCGCCAGCGGCCTGTTCGCGTTCTCGATGGTCGGCATGACGGTCGGCCAGATGGGCCGCCAGGCGGGCGAGCGCAAGGCCCGGCTCAACGGCGCCCGCCGCGACTACTTCCGCTACCTGGCGCAGATCCGCAAGAAGGTGCGCAAGGCGGCCATCCAGCAGCGCGAGGCCCTGGAGTGGAGCGGCCCGGCCCCCGACACCCTGTGGTGGACCGCGATGGGCCCGCGCCTGTGGGAACGCCGCCCCCGCGACGAGGACTTCAGCACGGTACGCCTCGGCACCGGCATCCAGAAGCTGGCCATCCAGCTCATCCCCCCGGACTCCAAGCCGGTCGAGGACCTGGACGCCCTGTCGGCCGGCGCGCTGCGCCGCTTCATCCGCACCCACTCGACCGTCGAACGCCTCCCGGTCGCCGTCGCGCTGCACTCCTTCGCCCGCATCAAGCTGGACGGCGACCCCGCCCTGGTCCGCGACCTGGTTCGGGCCATGATCGCGCAGATGGCCGTCTTCCACTCCCCCGACGACATGCGGATCATGGTGTGCGCGAGCAAGGAGTGGATGAGCCACTGGGAATGGGTCAAGTGGCTGCCGCACGCGCTGCACCCCGAGGAGACCGACGGCGCCGGCCAGGTCAGGCTCATGGCCGAGAACCTGACCCAGCTCGACCGCCTGGTGGGCGGGGAGCTGAAGGAGCGGGCCCGCTTCAAGCCCGGCGCCTCGCCGGACGCGCTGCCGTACCACGTGCTCATCCTGGACGGCGGCCACGTGCCGCAGGACTCGCAGCTCGGCGCGGACGCCATCGACGGCGTCACCGTGATCGACCTGTCGAACTCGGCCGGGACCGTCGAGGAACGCAGCACGCTGCGGCTGCGCATCGACGCCGCCGGCTTCCACATGGTCAAGCTGGACCACGCGGGCCGCGAGAACACCAACCGGCTCGGCGACCCCGACGCGCTGGACTACCTGCGCGCCGAGGGGCTGGCCCGCCAGCTCGCGCCGCTGCGCGCCTCCTCGGCCAAGGGCGGCGACGCCCAGGACGTGCTGGCGGTGAACACGACGCTGACCGAGCTGCTCGGCGTCGGCGACCCGACCCGGCTGGAGCCGTCGGTGACCTGGCGGCCCCGCGCGGGCCGGAACCGGCTGCGGGTGCCGATCGGCCTCGGCGCCGACGGCCGGCTGGTCGAGCTGGACATCAAGGAGTCCGCCCAGGGCGGCATGGGCCCGCACGGCCTGGTCATCGGCGCGACCGGCTCGGGCAAGAGCGAGCTGCTGCGCACGCTGGTGCTCGGCCTGGCGGTCACGCACTCCTCGGAGATCCTCAACTTCGTGCTCGTGGACTTCAAGGGCGGCGCGACCTTCCTCGGCCTGGACGGCCTCTCGCACGTCTCCGCGGTCATCACGAACCTGGAGGACGAGCTGCCGCTCGTGGACCGCATGCACGACGCCCTGCACGGCGAGATGGTGCGCCGCCAGGAGCTGCTGCGCGCGGCCGGCAACTACGCCTCCCTGCGCGACTACGAGAAGGCCCGCGAGCAGGGCGCCAACCTGCGCCCGCTGCCCACGCTGTTCGTCATCCTGGACGAGTTCAGCGAGCTGCTGACGGCCAAGCCCGAGTTCATCGACCTGTTCGTGATGATCGGCCGGCTCGGGCGCTCGCTCGGCGTGCACCTGCTGCTGGCCTCGCAGCGGCTGGAGGAGGGACGGCTGCGCGGGCTCGACACGCACCTTTCGTACCGGATCGGTCTGCGGACGTTCTCGGCCATGGAGAGCCGGGTCGTGCTGGGGGTGGCCGACGCCTACGAGCTGCCGTCCGCGCCGGGCAACGGGTACCTGAAGTTCGACACGTCCGGCATGACCCGGTTCAAGGCCGCGTACGTGTCCGGCCCCCACCAGGTCGACCCGCGGCACGTCGCCACCACCGACGGCTCGGTGACGGTCCGGGAGATCGTCGAGTACGGCCCCGACTTCGTGCCCGTCCCGATGGTCGAGGAGCAGCCCGAGGACCCCGCGGTGCAGGAGGAGAGCAACAAGGCGCAGCAGAGCCTCCTGGACATCGTCGTCGGCCGCCTGGTGGGCCAGGGGCCGCCCGCGCACCGCATCTGGCTGCCGCCGCTGGCCGAGCCGCCCACGCTCGCGCACCTGCTGCCCCCGCTGTCGGTCACGCCCGAGCTGGGGCTGTCCACGGCCGGGTGGACCGGCCGCGGGCGTCTGCAGGCCGTGGTGGGGATCATCGACCGGCCGTTCGAGCAGCGGCGGGACCCGTACTGGCTGGACCTGTCCGGCGCGGCCGGGCACGTGGGCGTGGCCGGCGGCCCGCAGAGCGGCAAGAGCACGGTCCTGCGCACGCTGATCACCAGCATGGCGCTCACGCACACCCCCCGCGAGGTGCAGTTCTACTGCCTGGACTTCGGCGGCGGCGCGCTGGCCTCGCTGGAGGGGCTGCCGCACGTCGGCGGCGTGGCCTCCAGGCTGGACGCCGACCGGGTGCGCCGCACGGTGGCCGAGATCGCCTCGGTCCTGCGCGACCGGGAGCGGGAGTTCACCGAGAACGGCGTCGACTCCATGAGCACCTACCGCAAGCGGGTCGCCGACGGCTCGCTCCAGGGCGACGGCTGGGGCGACATCTTCCTCGTCGTGGACGGCTGGCTGACGATCCGGCAGGACTTCGAGGCGCTGGAGCCGGTCATCACCGACCTGGCGGCGCGCGGCCTCGGCTACGGCATCCACGTGGTGGCTGCCACCGGCAAGTGGTCGGAGTTCCGGCCCGGCATCCGGGACCTGTTCGGCACGCGGGTGGAGCTCAAGCTCGGCGACGCGTACGAGTCCGAGATCAACAGGAAGAAGTCGCTGGCCGTGCCGGAAGGCGTGCCGGGACGCGGCCTGACCAAGGACGGCCTGCACTTCCTCGGCGCGCTGCCCAGGATCGACGGCGTGCAGGACTCCGACGACCTGGCCACCGGGCTCCAGGGCCTGGTGCAGGCGATCGGGGACTCCTGGCAGGGCCCGCCCGCCAAGCAGGTCAGGCTGCTGCCGTCGGTGCTGCCCGCCGCGTCGCTGCCGGGCGTGGAGGAGACCGGCAAGTCGCGGATCGCGATCGGCGTGGACGAGGCCGCGCTCGCGCCCGTGCTGATCGACTTCGACGCCGACCCGCACTTCGTCGTGGTCGGCGACACCGAGAGCGGCAAGTCCAACATGCTCAAGGTGATCGCCGAGAACGTCGTCGCCCGGCACACGCCGCGCGAGGCCATGATGATCGTGATCGACTACCGCCGGTCGCTGCTGGACACGGCGGTCAGCGAGAACCGCATCGGCTACGCCGCCTCCAGCGCCGCCGCGCTCGAACTGGTCAACGACGCCCGCAACGCCCTGCTCAAGCGCCTGCCGCCGGCCAACCTCACGCCCGAGCAGCTGCGCGCCCGCGACTGGTGGAAGGGCTCCGACCTGTACATCGTGGTCGACGACTACGACCTGGTGGCCACGTCCAACAACCCGCTGCTGCCGCTGGTCGAGCTGCTGCCACAGGCCCGTGACATCGGGCTGCACCTGATCATGTCGCGGGCCATGGGCGGCCTGGGCCGGGCCATGTTCGACCCGGTGATCCAGCGCGTCAAGGACATGGCCAGCCCCGCGGTGATCCTGTCCGGCAGCAGGGACGAGGGCTTCCTGTTCGGCAACGTACGCGCCCAGCCGCAGCCTCCGGGACGCGGCTTCGTGGTGGACAGAAGGTTCGGCTCGCGGCTGGCGCAGACCGCGTTCTGGCCGCCGGCGGAGGAGGAGTGATGGCGGGACTGGACATCCACTTCGAGGCCCTGGACGACTGCCGCATCGCGGCCCATGCCGTGGCGAACAAGTTCGGCGACCTGGCCGACGGGTTCCCCGCCACGGCCGTCGACTCCTCGATCTTCGGCAAGCTGGCCGGCTCCTCGGCCCTCGCGACCGTCGTGGACGGGGTGGAGGGCGTCACCGACGGCGAGTGCGGGAAGGCCAAGAGCCTCGTCCAGAGCGTCGAACGGGCCCTGGACCTGGTGGAGAGCAACGTGCGGAAGGCGAACAACCCGTCATGAGCGCACCGGAGGCGATCAACGGCCTGCCCGGTGGCCCCGCCCTGGCCGCGCTGGCCGACCAGGTGAGCGGCAACCCCGGCGCGATCCGCGGCATCGCCGTGCGCTGGCGTACGGCCGCGGGCGAGGTGCTCGCCGGCTCGGGCGAGCTCGGCAGCGCCGTCACCACCGTGGACCTGGCGTGGGAGGGCGACTCGGCGGACGCGTTCGTCCGCTACATGTGGGACTACGGCAGGGCCGGCCAGGGCCTGCACGACGCGCTCAACTCCTGCGCCGACGCGCTCGACGCCGCCGCCGGCGTGCTGGAGAGCTCCCAGCGCCGGGTGGACGGCATCTGCGACCGCCTGCTCACCAGCGTGCAGAACTACAAGAACGCCAACCCCGACGCCAAGCCGGAGGACCTGAACGCCGAGATCGCCCGCCTGGTGCGCGAGGCGACCGAGAACGCCGGGCAGCCGGTCAAGGACGCCAAAACCGCCGTCACCGACGCCAAGGAGGCCATCGACACCGCGCTGGGCGAGCGCACGATGACCTTCGCCAAGATCAAGGCGGCCGGCGAGCAGGAGGGCGAGCACAGGTTCGTGCCGGACGCCGAGCACCGGCTGGACTGGCGGCGTACCCAGAGCTACACCTCGCCCTACTCGGGCACCGGCGGCAGCCCCATCATCGGCGGCTACGGCCCCAGCGGCCCGCCCCCGCCCGCGGGCGGCGGGCCGGCGCCCACGGGCAAGGTGAAGCAGTGGATCGAGGAGGCCGTCGCCATCCTCAAGGAGCAGGGCTACCCGGTCGGCAAGATGAACGTGGACGACATCTGGATGATCATCCAGCACGAGTCCGGCGGGAACCCGCACGCGATCAACCTGTGGGACTCCAACGCCGCGGCCGGGCACCCCTCCAAGGGGCTCATGCAGACGATCGACCCGACCTTCAACGCCCACGCCCTGGACGGCCACCGGGACATCTACAACCCGGTGGACAACATCATCGCGGGCGTGCGCTACTCGATCGAGCGCTACGGCAGTGTGTCCGCGGTGCCGGGGGTCGTGGGCATGAAGACCGGGTCCGGCTACCGCGGATACTGAGCCCTAGCCGCAGTTCGCCCAGTCGACCTGGGTGTTGCCCGGACCCGAGCTGCCCGAGTAACGCACGCACTTGCCCTTGGCGAGGAGCTTGACCGGGCCGGCGTAGTACTCGTAGTTGCCGCGGTCGGTGTTGCTCGGGCCGCCCTGCACCTCCAGCGTCGCGCTGACCGGGGTCGACTTGCCGACGTCGGGGCCGGACTTGAGGGTGACCACGCAGTTCTGCCCCGTGCCGCTGTTGTAGAGCTGGTACGTCGTGCCGCCGGTGAACGAGGTCGACCGCTGGACCACGAAGCCGGATCCGCACACCTGCGTCGGCGTGTAGGGGTTCGGCTTCGACGGGGCGGCCGTGGGCTCCGGCTCCTCGGTGGGTTCCGGCTCCTTGGTGGGCTTCTGGGGCTGCGTCTGGGTCGGCTGCTGCGTGGGCTTCTGGGTCTGCGTCGGCTGCTGCGTGACCGTCGGGGTGGGCGTCGCCGTGGGGGTCGGGGTGGGTGTCTCGGTCGGCTTCTGCGTCGGCTTCTCCGTCGGCTTCCCGTTCGGCTTCTGGGTGGGCGTCTCGGTCGGCTGCTGCGTCTGCGTCGCGGACGGGGTCGGCGTGACCGTCCTGGTGACCGTGGCCGTCGGCTCGGGCTCCTTGGTGGTCTTCCGCTCCTGCACGGTCGGCTGGATCGTCGGGACCGTCAGCTGCTGGGCCGCCGTCGGCGTCGGCACCGAGGTCAGCACCGGCACCTGGGGGTTGTCGGCGGAGGTGTCGTCGTTCGGCAGCACCAGCGGGCCGACGCCGTCGTCGTCAGGGGACGGCGTGGTCGCCCAGGGGGCGGTGACCTCGGGCTGGGGCTGCGTGGGCACGGCGGTGACCGCCTGCTGGGCCGCCGCCGCCGCGCCCGAGGAGGGCGACGCGGAGCCCGCCGCGGCGGCGGGCTCGAAGGTGACGTTGGAGGAGTAGCGGCTGGCGCCCCACAGGCCGATCGCCGACAGCAGCATGACCGCGACCACGCCGGCGACCAGGCCGATCGGGAACGGCTTGCGCGCCGGTCCGGTGCCGCCCGCACCGGCCGTCGCGGGCTGGGCCGGCTCCACGGGCGGGTTCTGCGGTCCGGGCGGCGGCCCCCATGCGGCCTGCACGGGCACCGGCGGGTACTGCACCGGCACGCCCTGCACCGGCTCGTCGTTCATGGGAAGGTGCTGCATCGGGCCGGGCTGCATGGGCTCATGCCCCATCGGGCCCTGCGGCGGCACACCGGGCACGAACGGGCCGGGCTGCATCGGGTCGTGCCCCATCGGCCCGTTCGGGACCGGGCCGTTCATCATCGGCCCGTTGGGAATCGGCCCGTTGGGGATCGGGCCGTTCATCATCGGGCCGTTCGGGATCGGGACGCCTTCGATGGCCAGGGGCAGCACCGGAGGCTGGCCCGGCACGGGCGGCTGGCCGTCGATCAGGGTGAGTTCCGCCGGGTCGGACGGCGGCACGGGCACGCCGCCGATCGGCGCCTGCACGGGCACGCCCTCGATCGGCGCCGCCGGCATGGGGGCCTTGTCGTCGCCCAGCAGGCGCAGCAGCGCCGTGTACGTCGTGGGCCGTCCGGACACGTCCTTGGACAGCGCCGCGAGGACCGTCTGGCGCAGCGGATCGGGCAGCCCGTCCACCTCGGGCTCGTCGGTGAGCACGGCGTGCGCGTCCTGACCGAACGGCGCGGAGCCGGTGGCGGCGAACACCACGGTCGCCGCCCAGGCGAAGACGTCGGCGTAGGGGCCGTACTGCAGGCCGTTGAGCTGCTCGGGGGCGCGGTAGCCGATCTCGCCGGCCGGGTCGCCGATCTCGATGTCGGTGACGCGCAGCCCCTCGCCGGTGAGGATCACGTTGTTCGGGGTGAGCCCCCGGTGCGCGAACCCGGCCAGGTGCACCGCGGTCAGCGCGGTGAGCATGCCGACCGCCACGCGTTCGAGCGCGTCACCGGTCAGCGGGCCGTCGGCGGCGACGGTCTCGGCCAGCGAACGTCCCTCGACGTGCTCACGTACGACGTAGAGCAGGCCGTCCTGGACGCCGGCGTCGAGCGTACGGGCCACGTACGAGCTGGATACCCGGCTGACGTCCTTGAGCCGGGTCACGAAGTCCGGGTCGGCCGCCGGGTCGACGGTCAGCGTCTTGATCGCGACCGGATCGGCGTCCTCGGACTCCTTGCCCAGATGAACGGCGCCACGCGGGCCCTGTCCCAACAGGCTCACGATCTCGTGATCGCCGATCCGCTCCGGTACTGCTGCCTGGGGGGAGTCCTTCTCCACCATGACCGTCCTTTCAGGAGTCCGTCATGATCAGAGATATTTAACCAAATAAGCCCCATAAGCATCAGCAGTTTCGGCCGTCACTCTTAACAGTTAACCGTCAATTCTCCCGATATCCGGCGGTGAGCCGGGCCGCCAGCGCCGCCTGCGTCCCATGGGCACGAACACCCAGGCCGCCAACGCCAGCCCGACCAGCGTGAACCCGCCCGCGGCGACCACCGTCGCGACCTCCATCGACCGCTGGTCCGGCGGCACGACCTTGCGCACGACGGTCGCGGACAGCGGCGGCGGCACCGGCGGCGCCACGGCCACCTGCTCCGACGGCAGCACCGCGGTCACCGCGAGCAGCGGGTTCACCATCCCGGCGCCGGTGCCCGCCCCCGACGCGCCGTCGGCGGTCAGCGTGATGCGCCTGCGCACCTGGAGCTGCGTCAGCCCGGGATGGCGCGCGCGGACGAGCGCGACCACGCCCGTCACGTACGGGGCGGCGTAACTGGTGCCCTTCAGGGCGGACTGGTACCCCTTGAGCGGCCAGGTCGAGCTGACACCCTCCCCCGGACCGAGCACGGCGACCGCGTTGGGGTTGGAGAACGTCGAGCGCCCGCCGTCCGGGGTCGCCGACCCCACCGACAGCACCCCGTCGTACGCGGCGGGGTAGGAGGGGGCCGACGTGCCGTCGTCCTTGGTCAGGTTGCCGGCGGCGGCGACGATCACCACGTCCCGCCCCAGCGCGTAGTCGACGGCCGCCTTCAGGTCGGGGCTGTCGGGGGCGTCGATGGAGAGGTTGATGACGTCGGCGTGCTCGTCCACGGCCGTCTTGATGGCCTTGGCCAGCAGCCCCACGTCACCCTTGTCACCGGCGACCTGCTTGATCGACAGCAGGCTGACGCCGGGGGCGACGCCGTGGAAGGGGATGTCCTTGCGCGGCTGGCCGGCGATGATGCCGGCGACCGCCGTGCCGTGGCCGACGCAGTCGCGAAAGCCGGTGTTGGTGAGGTCGGCCTTGCCGCTCAGCCGGATCTGGGGATGGGTCTCGTCGACGCCGCTGTCGATGACGGCGACCGTGACGCCCCGGCCCGTGGTCAGCGGCCACACCTTCTCCGCGTTGACCCGCCGCTGCGCCCACGTCTCGGCGATCGCCATGGTGGCCTTCTTGGGCATGCACCTCACGGGCGCGGCCTGCGCCGGCGCCGCCGCGAACTGCAGGGCGAGCACGCTCGCCGCCAAGGCGCGACCAATCATGAAGAAAGAGCGTAGCCTGCCCGATCCGGGAGGAAAGCTCCACTCGCCACGGAACGAAGCCCCGGCGGCGGGCCAGGGCCCCTGTCCGTGCTCACTGCGTGGCGGACTCGATGTTCCGCTGGTACGTGCCGATGACCCGCGAAGCCTCCTGCAGCTCCTCGGTCATGCGCTGGAAGGCCGTGCGGTAGTTCTGCCAGGCCTGACTGAAACGCTGGGCTCCGGGGCCCGTCCACGCGGTGCCGACCTTGGCCGCCTCGCGGTCGAGCGCGGTCATGATGGTGCGGAGCGCCTCGGACTGCTGCGTGAACTGGCTGGCCATCTGCTGCATTTCCGCGGGGTTGCCGCCGAGCATACTCTGGCTCATGCATACCTCCTGGAACTGGTGAAAGCGCCCTCACCATAAAGCGGGCCACCGCCCGTCGCCCCCGTTATGCCGAGCGGCTATGGTCGTCCAGAGGATTATTCGGATCTAAGGAGTGATCCACTCATGCGCGAGGTCGTGGTGACGGGTGGCGGCACCGGGATCGGCTACGCGATCGCGGAGGCGTTCGCCTCCCTCGGCGACCGCGTCACGATCACCGGCCGGCGGGAGCACGTGCTCAAGGAGGCGGCCGCGCGGCTGGGGGCGGCGTACGTGCCGTTCGACGCCGCGAGCCCGGCCGCCGTCAAGGACGCGCTCGACAGCCTGCCCGCCCACGTGGACGTCCTGGTCAACAACGCCGGGGGCAACACGAACCTGGACCGCGGGCAGTCCGGCGACCTGGCGGACGTCGCCGAGGCGTGGTGGGCCAACCTCAACGCCAACCTGCTGTCCGCCGTGCTGGTCACGACCGCGCTCGCCCCGCGCATGGGCGAGGGCGGCCGGATCGTCTCCATCGGCTCGATCGCCGCGCGCGGCACCGGGTCCGGCTCGTACGGCGCCGCCAAGGCCGCCGTCGAGTCCTGGACCGCCGACCTGGCCGCCGAGCTGGGCCCCCGGGGCATCACCGCCAACGTCGTGGCTCCCGGCCTGGTGATGGAGACCGAGTTCTTCCGCGGCAGGCTCACGGAGGAGGGCATCAGGGCCCGCGTGCAGAACACGCGTAACGGGCGCCCTGGCACCCCCTCTGACGTGGCCGATACCGTTCTCTTTCTGGCATCCGCGGGAGCCGGGCACATGACGGGGCAGGTGCTGCATCTGAACGGCGGCGCGTACCTCGGCCGCTGAGCACTCACGAGGACCACGAGGAAGGGACGAAGGTCGGTGCGGAAGGTTCTGATCGCCAATCGCGGCGAGATCGCCGTACGGGTGGCCCGCGCGTGCACGGACGCGGGGATCGGCAGCGTGGCCGTCTACGCCGACCAAGACATCGACGCCCTGCACGTCAGGGTGGCCGACGAGGCGTACGCGCTGGGCGGGCAGTCCCCCGCCGAGACCTACCTCGACATCGCCAAGCTGCTCGACGTCGCCGCGCGCGCCGGCGCCGACGCCGTCCATCCCGGCTACGGCTTCCTGGCCGAGAACGCCTCGTTCGCCCAGGCCGTCATCGACGCCGGCCTCACCTGGATCGGGCCGCCCCCGGCCGCCATCGCCGCGCTGGGCGACAAGGTGCAGGCCAGGCACATCGCGCAGAAGGTCGGCGCGCCGCTGGTGGCCGGCACCAAGGACCCGGTCTCCGGCGCCGAGGAGGTCGTGGCGTTCGCCGAGCGGCACGGGCTGCCGATCGCCATCAAGGCCGCGTACGGCGGCGGCGGCCGCGGCATCAAGGTCGCGCGCAGGCTGGAGGAGGTCGCCGAGCTGTACGACTCCGCCGTGCGCGAGGCCGTGGCCGCCTTCGGCAGGGGCGAGTGCTTCGTCGAGCGCTACCTCGACCGTCCCCGGCACGTCGAGACCCAGTGTCTGGCCGACCGCGCGGGCAACGTGGTCGTGGTCAGCACCCGCGACTGCTCGCTCCAGCGCCGCCACCAGAAGCTGGTGGAGGAGGCACCCGCGCCGTTCCTGTCGCCGGAGCAGATCGACATCCTCTACACCAGCTCCAAGGCCATCCTGAAGGAGGCCGGCTACGTCGGCGCCGGCACCTGCGAGTTCCTCGTCGGCCAGGACGGCACGATCTCCTTCCTGGAGGTCAACACCCGCCTGCAGGTCGAGCACCCGGTGAGCGAGGAGGTCGCGGGCGTCGACCTGGTGCGCGAGATGTTCCGGATCGCCGACGGCGAGCTCCTCGGGCTACGACGACCCGGCCCTGCGCGGCCACTCGATCGAGTTCCGGATCAACGCCGAGGACGCCGGCCGCAACTTCCTGCCCGCTCCCGGCACGCTGACCGCCATGCGCACGCCGTCCGGGCCCGGTGTCCGCCTCGACTCGGGCTACGAGGCCGGGATGACGGTGCCGCAGACGTTCGACTCGCTGGTGGCCAAGCTGATCGTGACCGGGCGCACCCGCCACGAGGCCCTCGACCGGGCCCGGCGGGCGCTGGCCGAGTTCGAGATCGACGGCATGCCGACCGTGCTGCCCTTCCACCGGGCGGTCGTGACCGACCCGGCGTTCACGTCCGAGCCGTTCGCCGTGCACACGCGGTGGATCGAGACCGAGTGGGACAACCCGGTCGAGCCGTACGCGGGCGAGGTGGCCGCCGCTCCGGGCGCCCCTGCGGTGCGGGAGACGGTGACGGTCGAGGTCGGCGGCAAGCGCCTTGAGGTGGTGCTCCCGGCCGGGCTCGGCATGGCCGGCCCCGCGCCCGCCGCGGGCAAGGCGCCGCGGCGCGCCGGCGGCGCGCGGAAGCACGCGACGGCCGGCGGCGACGCGCTGGTCAGCCCGATGCAGGGCACGATCGTCAAGGTCGTCGCGAACGACGGCGACGTGGTCAGCGAGGGTGACACGGTCGTGGTGCTGGAGGCCATGAAGATGGAGCAGCCGCTGACGGCCCACAAGTCGGGCACCGTCACGGGCCTGTCGGCCGCCGTCGGCCAGACCGTCACGTCGGGCGCCACGATCTGCGAGATCAAGGACGCCTGAGCCCGCTCCCCTGTGCCTGCGCGCCGTCGCGGGCAGGTAACGTGCCCAGTGAGGAACTTTGCCGACCGCCCGTTCGTCCTCATGGGCGAAGGAGGCTTGCTGCCAATGACCCATTCGCTGCGCCGAGCAGGGGCCGCGATCGCGGCTCTGATCGCCGGGCTGTTCGTCGTTCTTGCGCTGTCCCCTGCCGCCAACGCGGCGGCGCCACCTGACGCACAGACTGTGGTGCAAAACTGGAAGAAGGCCCCGCTCTACGTGGTGTCGGGCTCGCCCTTGAGCTCCAGCCAGCAGAGTGACATCAACGACGCGCTGAAGGACGCCGACAGCAAGATCTACGCTGTCGCGCTGCCCGACGGCACCTTTGACAACTCCACCGTTGGGCCGTACCTCTCGTCGCTGGGCAAGGCGCTGGTCGACGCCGGTCGTCCCAAGGTGACGGTGGTGGTGTTCGACGGCGAGACGATGTTCGCCGGGTCCAACGCCCTGCGGGACAACCTCGCCGGCCAGCTGGTCAAGCTCTCGGTGAACGCCAACTCGGGCGACATCGTCGCGGGCGTGAAGGACTTCACGAACCGGGTCGACGCGGCGGGCAAGAACGACCGCAGCGGCGCCCTCAGCCCCAGCAGCCAGGCCAACCCCGGCGCCGGCGGCCAGTTCGCGCTGGTGGCCCTGCTCGGCCTGCTGGTGGTCGGCGGTGGCGGCTACTTCCTGTACTCCAAGAACAAGAAGAAGAAGCGCGCCATCCAGGAGGCCAAGGACCTCGCCGCGGTCAAGCAGACCGTGGAGGAGGACGTCACCAAGCTGGGCGAGGAGATCACCGAGCTCGACACCGACGTCACCCTCGCCGGCCAGGGCGGCGGGCACATCACCGAGTGGCAGCAGGCGCTCGACTCCTATGAGAAGGCCAAGGTCCAGCTCAACGCGGTCCAGCGGCCCGACCAGGTCCGCGAGGTCACCCAGACCCTGGAGGACGGCCGTTACGCGCTGGCCGTGGTGAAGGCCAAGGTCAACAACCGGCCGATCCCCGAGCGGCGCGCTCCCTGCTTCTTCAACCCGCAGCACGGCCCGTCGGCGCGTGACGTGCGCTGGGCCCCGCCCGGCGGCGCGGTGCGCGACGTGCCGGCCTGCGCGATGGACGCCGAGGCCGTCGAGCGCGGCTTCGACCCGCAGATGCGCGAGGTCATGGTCGACGGTCACCGTCGCCCCTACTACGACGCGGGCCCGGCCTACCAGCCGTACGCCTACGGCTACTACGGCGGCTTCGGCGACATCATGACCGGCATGTTCATCGGCACGATGATGGGCAGCATGTTCCACGGCGGCTGGGGCGGCGGCGGCTACGGCGCCGGCTACGCCGAGGGCTACCAGGACGGCGGCGGCGGCGACCTCGGCGGCGGTGACTTCGGTGGCGGCGGCGACTTCGGCGGCGGCGGAGGCGGCGGCTGGGGCGACTTCGGCGGCGGCGGCGACTTCGGCGGTGGCGACTTCGGCGGCGGCGACTGGTAAACCTGCGCCGACCCTGACGGGCGCGTCCTCCCTTTCCGGGGGCGCGCCCTTTTCGCGTTCCGGTGTCAACCTTCCCGGCACGCTCCGGCAACTGCTGGCCCTCCCGGCCGACGAGGAGACCTCGCCGAGCAGCCCGCGATCAGGTCGCTCGGCGAGGTCACCGACCCGCTGGGCCGTACCGCGCGCCGGGCCGGTCCGAGCCGCTGATCCAGACCACGTACGAGGAGATGGGCTGGGTCGACCGTCTGGGCGCACGTCCGTAGCGCGGCCTGTGGTCAGGGGATCTGGCCTGGCTCGTCCACCACGCCCGTCGCCAGGTCGGCGCTCGCGTAGAAGGTGCCCTTGCGGGCCGTCACCTCACCGCCGATGACCTCGTCCTGGAGGTTGTCCACGCGCCTGCCGAGGAAGCGGTAGGTCGTGGCGTCCAGCACCAGGTACGACCGCGAGACGATCCGGCCCTGCGCGTCCCGCATCGGCCCCCCGGGGACGGAACCGGCGGGCTCGTAGGCGATGCCGATCCCCGCCCGGCCCGCGGCGTCCCGTACGCCGAGGTCCACCCGCACCCCGGGCAGCTCGGCGAGCGCGCGGAAGATGGCGGCCTCGACCCGCGGCGGCATGGGGACGCCCGCGTCGAGGTAGACCGACAACACGCGGAACGCCCGCACGTCCGGCCGCTCGGCCTCGGTCCCCTTCGGCAGGGTCGACCAGTGCCGGTCGCCCCTGACGTGGTCCAGCAGCGCGGCGGGATCGGTGGGCAGGTCGGCGAGCTTGGCCGCGTACTGCCGGGGGGTCAGGTCGTCGTCGTCCGGGTCGGGGGTGATGTCCTGGAATTCCATGGCGCCGCCGTTCTGGCGGAGGGCCTGGCGGGTGCCGTCGTACCGGGTCCAGTACTCCTGGACCGTGCCTCGCTCCTCGTAGGGCTGCTTGACCAGATCCTTCCGGTACAACCACTGGCCGGGGCGCGGCTCGTGGTGCTTGCGGCGTCCCTCGGCCACCAGGGCGGCTTGGCGCAGCACCGTCTCGGCCCGTACCGGCATGGTGGTCATGGCGGCCGGCGGGGCCGGGGCCGGGGTGTGGGAACCGTTCACCGCCACGACGACGGCGGCGGCGGCCGTCGCGGCGGCCAGCAGCGACGGCACCGCCCAGAACCGGCGCCGCTTCCGGCCCGCGGCCTGGGCCGGCGGCGACGCCGGGGCGAGGGCTCGGGCGCGCACGGCGCGCAGGCGGTCGGCGTCGGGTTCTGGGGCGTCCGCGCGCAGCTCGCGCAGGAGCGTGAGGTCATCGTCCACGGCCGGGGTCCTCCTCGTCGGTGTCGTGGATGGCTGACGGCGCAGTGTCGTGGACTGCTGACGGGTCGATGCCGCCCAGGGCCGCTCGGGTCTTCCGCCTGGCGCGGTGCAGGCGCGAGCGCACGGTCCCGATCGGGACGCCGAGCGCGCGGGCGACCTCCTCGTAACTGAGGTCGGCCCAGGCGATCATCAGCAGCACCTCGCGGTCCTGCGGCGACAGCGTCGCGAGCGCCCCCGCCAGCTCGCGGTGGGCCGCCCCGGCCGACACGCGGGCCGCCACCCGGTCGGCGTAGCTCTCGGCCACCGCGTCGAGGCCCGTCCTGGCCAGCGCGCGGTAGGCCCTGATCTCGGTACGGCGGTGCTTGCCGATCAGGTTGGCGGCGATGCCGTACAGCCAGGGGCGGGCGTCGTGGTGGGCGGTGTCGTAGCGGGCGAGACGGCGGAAGGCGTCCAGGAACGTCTCGGCCACGATGTCGTCGGCCAGCGAATCGCCCAGACGGCGGGTGACGTATCTGTGGAGCGCGGGGGCGTGCCGGTCGTACAACGCCGAGAAGGCGGCGGGGTCGCTGCGGGCACGTCTGATCACCTCCGCGTCGTCCACCTCGGTGTCCTGCGTCAAACTCTCGACTCCGTTCTTCGGGCTGAACACCTCCCTTTCACCCGATACGACGGATCCGGTTCTCGTGTGCCATCCAGGGGCTTCGCCGACGGGCGCGCTTCGCGCGACGTGGGCTCAGGCTGCGTCCATGTGGGGGCAAGCCCCCCGCACCCCTCGGACGAACCCGATTCCGAAGCGACAGACGCCTGCCTCAGATGTTGAATTCGCCCTGGTTGGCGCCGTGCAGGAACGCCTGCCACTCCGCAGGCGTGAAGATCAGCGCCGGGCCCTGCGGATTCTTGCTGTCACGGACGGCGATGATCCCCGGGAGGTTGGTCGCGACCTCGACACACTGCCCGTTGTCGCCGCTGGCGCTGGACTTACGCCATTCCGCTCCGGCGAGGTCTACTGGGTCCATTTCTTGATCGCATCCTCAATCGCCCGTGGTGTGACGTTCTTCGGCTCTGCGTCGGCTCTGATGGTGTCATACCTCTGCTTGAGGCGCATGACCGCTTCGTGATCTCCAGTGACATGACCGGAGAGGACCGAGTCGGCGGAGACCACCTCCGCACCGTCACGCAACCGCGCCAGCGCGAACGCGCTCATGGTGCCCGCCACGCAACCGGCGGTAACCGGCACCAGCTGGATGGTGATGCGGGGATGGCAGATGAGATCCAGCAGGTAGCGGAGCTGTTCCGCCAGGACTTCGCGGCCTCCGATCGGGCGGTGCAGGACTCCTTCGTCGATGAGCGCGAGGAAGGCCGGAGGGCAACTGCTGTCGAAGATTCTCATGCGCCGGATGCGGGCCTGGACTCGCTCTTCGACGCGATCCGGCGGGGTGGCGGCGGAGAAGATCGCACGGGCATAGCCGGCGGTCTGCAGGATGCCGGGGATCAGCAGCGGATCCCAGGACTGCAGGATGACGGCTTGCGGTTCGATCTCCTCGACCCACCGTGCGAACCAGCCCAGAGCGGGCGACTGGGAGATGCGTTCGTGGAGGCCGGTGAAATGGCCGTCGGTGCCGAACGCTTTGTCCACCTCGCGCGCGAATTCCAGCGTGGGGATTCGACGGCCTTTCTCGACATGGCTGACGAGTGATTCGTGGCAGAGAATGCGCAGCGCAAGCGCGGATTGTGTCATTCGAGCCGCTTTGCGTCGGTCCGCGAGGTCCTGAGCGAAACGCGCTCTGGGTGACAAATGGTCGCCGACATCGGGAGTCATGGCGTCTCCGCAGGTCAATTGCAGGGGGATTGCCTTCCCGAAGGCTACTGCGACGCCCTTCCGACAATCAATACATGATAGGCGTCGCACCTTGTCGGACGGGTTTCGCGAGGTGTGAGCGCTGCGGGCGCGCGCGACCGTTCATGCTGAACCCAGGCGACAGCGCTTTTGTCGCAAGCAACGTTCGGATTCGCTTTGGAGGGAATTCATGTCACTTCTCCAGACCGTCTCCAGCCGGAAAGGCATGACGCTGAGGCGCGGCGACCGAGCCCCCACAGAAAGCCGGCAGACGATTCGGCGCTGGCTGGCGGACGTCGATCCGCTGGTTCGGGACGATGCACTGACGGTCGTCTCAGAGCTGGTCACCAACGCGGTCAGGCATGTGCCGCCGGGCCCCGACCGCGACTGGGTCATGGTGCTGCTCGGGATCTGGGACGGATTCGTACGCCTCGAAGTGGTAGACCCCGGGACGGCGGACCGGGAACCGCGCTTCGCCCCGCTGGACGCGGGGTCCCTGCGGGAGACAGGTCGCGGCCTCGGCCTGGTGGCCGCGTTGTCGGTCAGGAGCGGCACGCACACCGCCGGACCGCACGGCCACCGTGTCGTATGGGCCGACCTGGAAAGGGCCGTGCCTAGCGGACCACCCGGTATGTCAGATGGGTGACCAGGTCGGTGCCCGTGGGCGGGGCCGCCGGGGTGAGGGTGATGTCGCCGGCGTCGGCGAGGAGGCGTTCCCCGCGGCCGAGGATCACCGGCGCGACGTGCAGGCGGAGCTCGTCGATGAGACCGGCGGCCAGGTACTGGTTGACGGTGGCGGCGCCGCCGGCGATGGAGATGTCGCGGTCCCCCGCCGCCTCCCGAGCCATGGCGAGGGCGGCCTCGATGCCGTCCGTGACGAAGAAGAACGTCGTGCCGCCCTTCATGGGCAGCGGCTCGCGCGAGTGGTGGGTGAGGACGAACACCGGCGCGTGGTACGGCGGCTCCTCCCCCCACCAGCCGGTCCAGCCCAGGTCGAAGGCGCCGCGGCCGGGGTCGAACATGTTGCGTCCCATGATGAACGCCCCGGCCGCCGTGATGGCCTCGATGACCTCCGCGTGCCGCTCGGGCTCCTGCAGCATCCACTCGTGCAGCCGGTCGCCCACGCCGTCGCCGAACGGCTGCTCCAGGCTCTGGTTCGGCCCCGCCACGTAGCCGTCGACGGACATCCCCATGTCGCACGTGACCTTGCTCATCCTGGTTCGTCTCCTGTTGTCCGTGGCGCCCGTCCGGCGCCTTCACCAGGGAGTCGGAGCCGACGGCGGGCTCTCTACACGGTCAGCGGAAATTTCCTGGAACGGGGTGGGAGGAGTCGAATCGGAGGAGGTCGGGTAGGTTCGGCGGTTAGGAAAGTTTCCTAATTGAGGAGTGCACATGAGACTCGCCGTGATCGGGGGCGGTTCGACCTACACCCCCGAGCTCATCGACGGCTTCGCCAGGCTGCGCGACGAGCTGCCGCTCACCGAGATCGCCCTGATCGACCCGGACGCCACGCGGCTCGACCTGGTGGCGGGCGTGTCCCGCAGGATGTTGCGCAGGGCCGGGCACCCGGCGAAGGTGATCGCCACCACCGACGTGGCCGAGGGGGTGGCGGGCGCGGACGCCGTGCTCTTCCAGCTCAGGGTGGGCGGCCAGGCCGCGCGGAACGTGGACGAGACGCTGCCGCTGGAGTGCGGCTGCATCGGCCAGGAGACGACGGGCGCGGGCGGGCTCGCCAAGGCCCTGCGCACGGTCCCGGTCGTGCTCGAACTGGCCGAGCAGGTACGCGCCCACGCCCCCGACGCCTGGATCGTCGACTTCACCAACCCGGTCGGCATCGTCACCAGAGCGCTGCTGGACGCCGGGCACCGCGCGATCGGCCTGTGCAACGTGGCCATCGGGTTCCAGCGCCGCTTCGCCCGGCACCTCGGCGTGCCGCCGGAGCAGGTCGCGCTCGGGCACGTCGGGCTCAACCACCTGACGTGGGAGCGGTCGGTCGTGGTCGACGGCGAGGACGTGCTGCCGCGGCTGCTCGCCGAGCACGGGCAGGAGCTGGCCGACGACATCGGCCTGCCGGTCGGGCTGCTGCGCAGGCTCCAGGTGGTCCCGTCCTACTACCTGCGCTACTTCTACGCCCACGACCTGGTGGTGAGCGAGCAGCGGGCCAAGCCGTCGCGGGCGGCCGAGGTCGCGGCGATGGAGACCCAGCTCCTGGAGCTGTACGCGGACCCGGCCGTGGACACCAAGCCGGACCTGCTGGACAAGCGGGGCGGCGCCTACTACTCCGAGGCCGCCGTCGCGCTGATCGCCTCGCTGCTCGGCGACCGGGGCGACGTCCAGGTGGTCAACACCCGCAACGACGGGACGCTGCCGTTCCTGCGCGACGAGGCGGTCATCGAGGTCCCGGCCAGGGTGTCGGCGTCCGGGGCGGCGCCGCTGCCGGTCGATCCGGTGGAGCCGCTGTACGCGGGCCTGATCGCGAACGTCTCCGCGTACGAGGAGCTGGCGCTCGACGCGGCGCTGCACGGCCGCGCGGACCGGGTGCGCAACGCGTTGCTGGCCCATCCGCTGATCGGCCAGGAGGCCGTCGCGGACGAGCTGACCGGCCTGCTGCTGGCGGCGAACGAGCGGTACCTGCCATGGTGATCATCGCTGTGGACGCGGGCAACAGCAAGACGCACGTCGTCGTGCTCTCGGGCGACGGCACGATCCTGGCCCAGGGCGACGGCGGGCCGTTCGAGCCGCAGACCGTCGGCGTGCCGGCGGCCGTGGACGTCGTGGAGCAGGCCGTGCGGCGGGCACTCGGGCCGGCGGCCGTTCCCCCGTACGCCGACCAGCTCTACGCCTACCTGGCCGGGGCCGACCTGCCGGTGGAGGAGGAGGCTCTCGCGGCCGAGTTCCGCGCCCGCGGGATGGCCGCCGACGTCGTCGTGGGCAACGACAGCTTCGCGCTGCTGCGTTCGGGGGCGTCCGGGCCCAGCGGCGTCGCGGTGGTGTGCGGCGCGGGCATCAACGCGGTCGGCGTCTCGCCCACGGGCGGGGTGGCCCGCTTCCCCGCGCTCGGCCGGATCAGCGGCGACTGGGGTGGCGGCGGCGGCCTGGCCGAGGAGGCGTTGTGGCACGCCATCCGCGCCGAGGACGGCCGGGGCGCCCCTACCGCCCTCGCCGAGCTGATCAAGGCGCATTTCGGCACGCGGACGGTCGAGGAGGTGGTGCTCGGGGTGCATTTCGGGCAGATCGAGCGGCATCACCTGACCGCGCTCGCACCCAAGGTGTTCGAGGCCGCAGCGTCGGCTGACGCGATCGCGCTGGAGCTGGTCACCCGGCTGGCCGACGAGATCGTGGTGATGGCCGAGGTGTGCCTGCGCCGGCTGGACCTGCTGGAGACGCCGACGGAGGTCGTGCTGGGCGGGGGCGTGCTGCACGCGCGCATCCCGCTGCTGGTCGCGATGCTGGAGGAGCGGTTCGCCGTACGGGCTCCGCTGGCCAAGCAGGTGATCCCGGACCAGCCGCCGATCGTCGGGGCCGCACTGAACGGCCTGGACCGCATCGGGGCCTCCGAGGAGGCCAAGGCTCGTCTCCGAGCACAGTTCTAGAGGTATTGACGCACGTAGGGCGGTAAGTCTAAAGTCAGCCGCCAACCGTCTGGAAAGTATCCGGACGGTTGGCGGTCAAGGAGGCCACCCATGTCCACCAACCCCAGCCGACGTGAGGTTCTTCGACGTATCGGACTCACCGCCCTGACGGCGGGACCGGGCGCAGGGCTGCTCGCCGCGTGCGCCACGGGCCGCTCCGCCGCTCCAGTCGCCTCCACCTCGGCCGCGCCCACCTCGGCCGCCAACCCCCTCGGCGTGGACGCCGCCAGGCAACTGGAAGTCGTGATCTTCAGCGGCGGCAACGGCGACGGCTACGCGACCGACCTGCACGAGGCCCTCTACAGCAAGGCGTACAAGACCGCCAAGATCAAGCACGTGCCCACCCAGAAGGTCGGCACGCAGCTGCGCCCCCGCTTCATCAGCGGCGACGCGCCCGACGTGGTCAACAACTCCGGCCCCGACGCCCTCGACCTGCAGTCGCTCGTCGCCGAGGGGCACCTCGCCGACCTGACGCCGCTCTTCGACGCCCCCTCCCTGGTGGACCCGGCCAAGAAGGTGCGCGACACCCTGGTCGGCGGCGTCTACGAGAACTCGCTGATCGACGGCGTGCCGCGGGTGCTGCAGTACACGGTCGCCCACCGCGCCCTGTGGTACAACGCCAAGCTGTTCGACAAGCGCGGCTGGCAGGCGCCGAAGACGTGGGCGGAGTTCAACGCCCTCGGTGAGGAGGCCAAGAAGGCGGGCATCGCGCTGTTCGCCTACCCGGGCCAGGTCGGCCCCTTCTACCAGCTCTGGAACCTGGTCTACAGCGCCGCCAAGATCGGCGGCAACAAGGTGATCGTCGACATCGACAACCTCGCCGACGGCGCCTGGCAGGCCGAGCCCGTACGGCAGGCCGTCGCGGCGTGGGCGCAGGTGCAGCGCGACTTCGGCGACAAGGCGTACTTCGGGCTCGACCACACCCAGACGCAGGTCAAGCACCTGCAGGACAAGGTGCTGTTCTACCCATGCGGCTCCTGGCTGGAGAACGAGATGGCCAAGGACCGGCCGGCCTCGTTCGAGTACGCGATCGCCCCGGTGCCCAGCATCACCGCCGCCGACGCGATGCCGTACGAGGCGATCATGATCGGGGTGAGCGAGGCGTTCTTCGTGGCGGCCAAGGGCAAGAACCCGCAGGGCGGCCTGGAGTACCTGCGCATGATGTTGTCGCGGGAGGGCGCGCGCGGCTACACCGAGCTGACCAAGAACCTCACCGTCGTCAACGGCGTGGTCGACGGCCTCGACCTGACCTCGGCGGTGCGCAGCGCGGCCAAGGCCCAGGAGGCGGCCGGGACGAACATCATCACCGACGCCCGCTTCGAGGGCTGGTACAAGGAGCTGTTCGACCACGGGCAGGTCCAGACCAACTCGGTGATGGCCGGACGCATCACGCCCGAGCAGTTCTGCGCGAACATGCAGAAGAAGGCCGACGAGCTCAAGGCGGACTCCGCGATCGCCAAGCAGACCAGGAGCGTCTGAGCGATGAGGCGGCACGGCTTCGTCGCGGGCTTCCTCGCCCTGCCCGTGGTCCTCTACGTGGTCTTCGTGATCAGCCCGTACGCCCAGGCGTTCCAGATCGCGCTGACCGACTGGCGCGGGGTGTCGGCGAACCTGAACTTCGTCGGCCTGGACAACTTCCGGCGGATGCTCGGCAACGACACGTTCTGGCAGGCGGTCCGCAACCACGCGGTCCTGCTGGTCACGCTGCCGTTGGTGACCATCGCGCTCGCGCTGGTCTTCGCGTACCTGCTCGGCGACTCGGCGGGCACGCCGGGGGCCCGGTTCTACCGGGTGATCTTCTTCCTGCCGCAGGTGCTGGCGGTCGCGGTGGTCGGGGTGCTGTTCAAGGCCGTCTACCGGCCGGACGCGAGCGGCGTGCTGAACGGCGCGCTGGCGAAGCTGGGCGTGGAGCCGGTCGGCTGGCTGACGGACCAGAACCTGGCGCTGTGGTCGATCATCGCGGTGATGGTGTGGCAGGCGGTCGGCTTCTACGTCGTGCTGTTCTCGGCCGGGATGGCGGCCATTCCGAAGGACGTGTTCGAGGCGGCCGCCCTCGACGGCGCCGGGCGGCTGCGCACGTTCTTCTCCATCACGCTGCCCCTGGTGTGGGACACCGTCCAGGTGGCCTGGGTCTATCTGGGGATCGCCGCGTTCGACGGGTTCGCGCTGGTCAACGTCCTGTCGGTGGAGCAGGGCGGGCCGGACGGCGCGACCACCGTGCTGGCCACGGAGATCTACAAGAACGCCTTCTCCTACTCCCGGTTCGGCTACGCCTCGGCCATGGGCGTGGCGCTGTTCTTCCTGACCCTCACCTTCGCCGCGCTGACGTTGCGCGTGACCCGCCGCCAGAAGGTCGTCTACTGAAATGTTCCGAAAAATCAGCATCCAGGCTGTTCTTGGCCTCTGGGCGCTGCTCATCATCGCCCCGCTGCTGTGGACCCTGCTGGCCTCGTTCAAGAGCAACGCCGAGATCTTCGGCGACGCCCTGCAACTGCCCGGCGAGCTGCGCTGGGACAACTGGGCGCGGGCCTGGGAGCGGGCCAACATCGGCCGCTACCTGCTCAACACGGTCATCGTGGTCTTCTTCGGCGTGGCCGGGACGATGCTGCTCAGCTCGATGGCCGCGTACGTGCTGGCCCGCTACCGATTCCCGGGCAACCGGCTGGTCTACTTCCTGTTCGTCTCCGGCATGGCCTTCCCGGTCTTCCTGGCGCTCGTGCCGCTGTTCTTCGTGGTGGACGGGCTCGGGCTGCTCAACAGCCACGTCGGCCTGGTCCTGGTCTACATCGCCTACTCGCTGCCGTTCACGGTGTTCTTCCTGACGTCCTTCTTCAGGGCGCTGCCGGACGCGGTGGCCGAGGCGGCGATGATCGACGGGGCCTCGCACACCCGCACGTTCTTCCAGGTCATGCTGCCCATGGCCCGCCCGGCGCTGGTCAGCCTGACCATCTTCAACGTGCTCGGCCAGTGGAACCAGTACCTCATACCGCTGGTCCTGCTGCCCGGCGACAAGAGCCTGTGGGTCATCACCCAGGGCGTGGCCGACATCTCCACCATCGCCGGGTACGAGGCCGACTGGCCCGGACTGTTCGCCGCACTCAGCATGACGGTGCTTCCTGTCGTGCTGATCTATATCGTCTTCCAGCGACATATCCAGTCCGGGCTGACATCAGGAGCGCTGAAGTAGGAATGTCTTCAGGAAACCCCACCGTCTTCCGCACGCTCAACGAGCGCGCCGCGCTCACCCTGCTCCTCGAGCACGGCGGCCTCACCCGCGCCGAGCTGGAACTGCACACGGGCCTGTCCAAGGCGTCGGCGGCCGAGGTGCTGCGCAGGCTGGAGAACAGCGGGCTGGCCATGAAGGCCGGTCTCAAGCCGGGCAACGCCGGGCCGGCCGCGCAGATGTGGCAGCTCGACGGCTCCGCCGCGCGCGTCGCGGGGGTCGATCTCACCACGAGCTCGATCGAGGTGTCGGTCGCCGACCTGACCGGCCGGGTGCTCGGCACCCATCGCACCGAGGCGACCGGCGACGCCCGGCGGCTGCTGGCCGAGACGGTCGGCGCGGCCGGCTTCGAGCTGGACCGGCTCGACCAGGTCGTGGTGGGCGTGCCGGGAGTGGTGGAGGCCGACGGCCGGCGGCTGCGGCAGGCCGTGCAGCTGTCGGGCTGGTCCGGCCTGGACGACCTGCCAGGCAACGTCCGCCTGGAGAACGACGTCAACCTGGTCGCCATCCGCGAGCTCCAGGAGCACGACGACAGCAGTTTCGTGCTGTTCTGGGTGGGCGGCGGGGTCGGCGCCGGAGTCGTGCTCGACGGCGCGCTCTGGCGGGGCGTCACCGGGCGTGGCGGCGAGGTCGGCTCGGTCATCGTGCCCGACCCGGTCACCACCGGCCGCCGCTACGGCCAGGACGGCGGTCCGCTCGGCGCGCTGCTCGGCGCCGAGCCGCTGGCCGCGCTGGCGCAGGCGCACGGCCTGCCCGGCGACCCCACGCTCACCGCCGTGAGCCGGACGCTGGCCGAGGCCCCCCAGGGCTTCCTCGACGACGCCGCCGCGCGGGTGGCGCTCGGCGTGACGGCCGCGATCGGGGTGCTGGATCCGGGCCTGGTCGTGCTGGCCGGGCCGCTGTGCGTCGCGGGAGGCGAGCCGCTCAGGGCGCGAGTCGCCGACCGTCTGGCCTCGACGCCGCTGGTGCCGGTGACCGTCGCCCTCAGCGCCGTGTGCGGCAACGCCGTGCTCGGCGGCGCTCTCTGCTACGCCCTGGACCTGACCCGCGAGCGGGTCTTCCAAGCCGGTACGGCCGGTCGTACCGGTGAATCCAACCCCTAAGGACGCACATGTTGAGAACCCTCGTGATCGCCGCTCATCCCGACGAGCCCGAGATCTACGCGGGCGGCACGGCCGCGCTGCTGGCACAGGCCGGCCACGCGGTGAAGTTTTTGACGCTCACCAACGGCGACGCCGGGCACCACGTGCTGGAGCGCGGCCCGCTGGCGCGCCGCCGCGCCGAGGAGGCGTGGCGCGCGGCCGACGCCCTGGGCGTGGTGGACTATGAGATCTTCGACGTGCACGACGGCATGCTGGAACCCACCGTCGAGCTGCGGTTGCGGGTGCTGGCGCAGATCCGCGCCTGGCGGCCCGACCTGGTGATCGCCCTGCACGCCGACGGCGGCGGCCACCCCGACAACCGGGCCGCCGGGCAACTGGCCGCGCACGCGGTCGAGTTCGCGATGACGCGCAACCTGGAGGTGGGCAAGCCGGCCCTGCAGCGCATGCCGGTGTGCCTGCTCATGACGGACTACGCCTCCGCCCCCGTCCACCGGCCCGACGTGGTGGTGGACGTGTCCTCGGTGCTGACGGCCAAGCTGGACGCGTGCCTGGCCCACGCCTCCCAGTTCCTGGAGTTCGCGCCGTGGCAGCGGGGCTTCCTGGACCAGGCTCCCCCGCCCGGTGACGTGGCCGCCGGACGCGCGTTCGTGCTCGAGCACTGGGCGGAGTTCCTGAAGGAGGAGACCTTCCAGTTCGCCGGTTACGGCAGGAAGGCCGACCAGGAAGAGGTCGGCCGCCTGCTCGCCGGGACCACCGCCCCGGTCGCGTAGCCGCCGGCGTCAGCCGGTGTAGTTCTTGCCGGGGGGCCTGCCGGGGATCGGCCTGGCTATGACGGCGACGGGGATGAAGAAACAGATCTGGCTGATCGCCAGGACGAGCGTCCACAGGGCCTTGTCGTCGTAGTGGGCCGCCGCCCTGGCGTACAGCTCGTCGGGGACGCGTTCCCCGGCCGGGTTCGCGGTGAGGACGGCCTCCACCAGCTCCAGCGCCACCCGTTCGGCGCCGGAGAAGTAGGGGGCGTCCCGCCACGACGCCACGGCGGCGAGGCGCTCGTCCGGCTCCCCCGCCCGGCGCAGCAGGTCGGCCTGCCGGACCGTGTGGTACGTGCTGCCGACGATCTGCCCGGCGCGCAGCTGCACCAGGCCGACGGTGCTCCCCGGGATCGCGCCGTTGCGGGTGGCCTTGGTCATGGCCACGGCGATCTCCCCCAGCTCGGGGAAGAACCTGGAGGGATCGGGCAGACGCGACTGGAGGTTCTCCTGCTCGGTCGTCGTGGACATCGGCTTCCCTTCTTCGGCGATCGTGTCTCGGCGGACCGACGACACAGCGTCCGGGAATGTGAGGGTCAGGCCGCCGTCCAGGGGTGGAGCTTGTCGGGGTTGCGCACCGCCCACAGCCGCTTGATCCGGCCCTCCGCCACGTCGAACGCCACGACCATCACGGTGACGCCGTCCCGCTGGGCCACCAGGCCGGGGCGGCCGTTGACGGTGCGCTCCAGCAGCGTCATGGCCGGCGCCCGGGTGGCGATCTCGACGGCGTAGCGGGCCACCTGTCCGGCGCCCTCGATCGGCCGCAGCACGGCGTTGACCACGCCGCCGCCGTCGGCGACGCCGACCACGCCGGGGTCGAGCAGGGCGACGAGGGCGTCGATGTCCTTGGCCTCCCACGCCTGCTTGAACTCGCGGACGATGCCGGCCTGCCGGGCCGCCGGCGTCACCGAGGTGCGCGCGGCGTCGATGCGGTGCCGGGCGGAGGAGGCCAGCTTGCGGCAGGCGGCCGGGGTGCGGCTGACGATCTCGGCCACCTCGGCGAAGGGGTAGCGGAAGACGTCGTGCAGGACGAACGCGACCCGCTCGGCCGGTGTCATCGACTCCAGCACGACGAGGAAGGCCATGTTGACCGACTCGTCCAGGGTGATCCGGTCGGCCGGGTCGTCGCCGGGCCATTCCGTGCGGTCGGGCAGCGGCTCGGGGATCCATTCGCCCACGTAGCGCTCGCGGCGGACGCGGGCCGAGCCGAGCACGTCCAGGCAGATGCGGCCGGCGACCCTGGTCAGCCAGGCGCCCGGCGACTCGATGGCCGCCTGCTGCCCGGGGGGCATGGCGTACCAGCGGGTGTAGGTCTCCTGGACGACGTCCTCGGCGTCGGCCAGCGAGCCGAGGAGGCGGTAGGCGAGGTTGATGAGCTGCCTGCGCTCGCTGATGATCGCGTCCAGGCCGGGGTCGGGTGCGGTGGTCATGATATGGACGACTCCCTTAGTCGCTTTTGCCCTAGTCTGTCCGACGAGACGGCGCTCCCGGATGTGAGGTCACCGCGCCACCTCACATTTCCGGCGGTCACGTCGTCGGACTTTTCGAAGGCAAGCCCCAGAAGCGGACCGCCGTCACCCGGCGGTCGAGGAGTTCCCCATGTTGCTACGTGTCGCGATCATCCTGCAGACCCTGGCCCTGTTCGCCGCGCCGGTCACCGCCGGGCTGCTGTTGTCGGTGCCCAACGGGCAGCCGCTGCACAGCGCCGCCGCGTACACGGTGTTCGTCGTGGCGGTGCTGCACCTGGTGGCCGCGATCCTGGCGTGGCGGCCGGGCGGCGGCTCGCCGAAGCCGATCATGCACGCGGCCGGGTTCCTGGTGCTGGTCAGCGCCCAGGTCGCGCTGGGCATCGCGCACGTGACGACCCTGCACGTGCCGCTGGGCGTGCTGCTGTTCGCCGGCAGCGTGCTTCAGCTCAGCCGGGTCTGGACGGCGCGGTCCAGCGACCGGGCCAGCCGCACGCTCTCCTCCGTGTAGCCGAGAGCGGCGTAGAACCGGCGGGCGGCGGTGTTGGCGGCGCCCGTCTCCAGGGTGAGGTGGCGCAGGCCCTGGTCACGGGCCCAGTCCTCGGCCGCCGCCATGAGCCGGCGGCCCAGACCCGCGCGGACGGCCTCGGGGGCGACCGCCAGCTCGCCGACGTAGGCGTCCTCGTCGCCGGTGAAGTGCCGCTGCCGGTCCACCGAGACGACGCCGACGACCCGGGATCCCCGCACGGCGACGAAGACCGCTCCCCGTCCTTCCTCCGCCACGGCGACGGACCCGGCGAGCCACCGCTCCGCCGCCCGTACGGCCGCGCCGGGGTCCCGCCAGGCCGCGACCCCTTCCGCCAGCCGGGGAGCCAGCGCCAGCACCCCCGGACGGTCCTCGGCGCGGAAGGGCCGGATGCGGACGTGCGCCTGATCCATGTCCTCCATGCCGAGCAGCATGACAGGCCGGACCAGCGGGAAAAAAGGGCCACCGCGCCGCCCGGCGCCTCAGCGCAGGTCGCCGGTGAGGATCCACAGGTGGCCGTACGGGTCGCGGAGACGGCCCGAGCGCATGCCGTAGGGCCGGTTCTCGATCGGCACGACCGTCCGCGCGCCCTGGGCGGTCATGCGCTCGCCGACGGCGTCCGGGTCGTCGACGACGATCTCCAGGAGCACCGGGGAGCCGCCCAGGTCGTCCGGCGATAGCCAGCCCCAGTCGGCGACGGCGGGCGAGACCCGGAACGTGGCGCTGCCGAGGCGGTGCTCGATGACGGTGGGCCGCCCGTCGTCACCCGGCGCGGCGCGGAACACCTCCTCGGCGCCCAGGGTGTCCCGGTAGAAGGCGGAGGCCCGGTCGGGGTCGGGCACGATGAGGCGAGGAACGAAGTGCATGTCCATGCGGCCATCGTCGAGGCGCGCGACGGCCGGGGTCTTGAACAAACGGGCACGGATCACGGCGGACGCCGGAGGCCCGGGTGTCAGTGTGGAACTGGAGGAGGCGGGGCGGGCGGGCCTTCGGTGCGCAGCCATTCCGTGGGCGTGCAGCCGGCCATGGCGCGCCACTCCCTGGTCAGGTGCGCCTGGTCGGCGAAGCCCGAGGCGGCGGCCACCTCCGCGAGCGCCGTCCGGCCGGAGCGCGCGGCGGCCACGAGCCGGCGCCGGGCGGCCTCGAAGCGGACGAGCCGCTGGTACTCCTTCGGCGTCACCCCGAACTCCCCGCGCACCGCCCCGCTCAGGTGGCGCCACGAGCACCCGAGGAGCCGGGCGGCCTCCTCGACCCGGGCGGTCCCGGACAGGGCCGCGAGCGTGGCCCGCGAGGTGCGGCGGGCGGCGCGGTCGCCGTGCCGGGCCAGCCCCGCGAGCAGCCGGCGTTCGACCAGGGCGCGGCGCTGGGCCCAGGACCGGCAGCCCGCCAGGCGCTCCGGCAGGTCGGCCAGCGCCGGGACGACGTCGGCGAGGTCGGCCACCTCCCCGGCCAGCGCCGAGGCGGGGACCCCGAGCAGGGCGGCGGCGCCCGGCGGGGTGAGCGTCAGCCACACCCCGCGCGTGCCTGCCCGCTGCCGCAGCTCGGCCGCGTCGAGGTGCAGCCCGGCGACGGCGGCGCGCAGCCGCCACCCCGGCCCCGGCCGCCCGAGCCAGGCGATGTCGACCGGGCCGTCCTCGGGGATCGTGACCGACAGCGTGGACGACGGCAGCCCGCGATGAACCCCGCCCGAACCGGGCCCGAGGTCGTAGGCGGCCAGCGTCGTCACGTACGGCGACAGCGCGGCGGACATCCCATCGGCGCTCACCCTGCCACGGTACGGCCCGCCGACCGCGCACCGGTCCCAAGGCCCGCCGGGCGGGTGACGGGCGGGCCGGGCGGGGTAGCGGCCAGGGCATGCACACACTCGTCAAGGGACTGATCGCGGGAGCGGCGGGCACCACGGCGCTGAACACCGTCTCCTACCTGGACATGCTCGTCCGGGCACGGGCCGCGAGCAGCACGCCGCGGCAGGCCGTGGCGAAGTTGTCCGACCTGACGCACACCGACCTCGGCGACGGCGACCGGGCCGCCAACCGCACGGAGGCGCTGGGCTCGCTCATGGGGTACGCGACCGGCATCGCCTCGGCCATCGCCTACGGGTTCCTGTCGGGGCGGCGCAGGTCGTGGCCGGTCGGGGTGCTGGCGCTCACCGCTCTGGCCATGTCCGGCTCGAACGTGCCGCTGACGTTGCTCGACGTCACCCACCCGAGCGAGTGGCCGGCGGGCGCGTGGGTCTCCGACGTCGTCCCGCACCTCGCGTACGGGATCACGGCGTACGCGGCGTACGAGCTGATGCGCTGACCTGGGCGCACCCGGCGGATTCTGTCGGTCGCGCAGGGCATGATCGAGCCGTCCGACCGCGTCCGCACGGAAATGGAGATCGGGTTGTCCCCCACGCATCCGCAGGTCATCGGCCACGCCTTCCTCAAGGCCCTCTACGACGACGGCTACTACCCCGACCACGTCGTCGACAAGGGCAGGGCCGTCCTGCTGCGACTGTGCGAACGCGTCGAGACCGAGCGGCCCGGCGACCTGGCCTCCCTCTACGCGCTGACGCATGCCGCGACGGAGGAGTTCAACGCGCTCGACGAGGAGTTCCACGAGGCCGGCAGCGAGATCGAGACCGTCGCGCGCGAGGCGATCGCCGAGGAGTTCTGGTTCGTGGCCACCACCTACGGCTTCCCGGAGGCCGACATCGAGGAGCTGATCGCCACCCGCGAGTGGTGACCCCGGCCGGAGGGGTCAGGTGTGCGGGTTGAGGCGGGCGTAGGCGGCGGGCGGCATGCCGACGGCGGCCGTGAAGTCGCGGGTCAGGTGGGCCTGGTCGGTGTAGCCCAGCTCGGCGGCGAGCGTGGCGAGGTCGAGGCCCTGCTGCACGCGTTCCGCGGCCTCGTGCAGCCGGAAGCGGCGGATCACCCATTTGGGGCCGATGCCGACATAGTCCCGGAACAGCCGTTGCAGGGAGCGTACCGACCGGCCCGCCTTGGCGGCCAGCTCGTCGACCCTGGTCACGGTCACGTCGTCCTCGACCAGCCCCACGAGGGCCGCGGCCTCCTCGGCCGGCGGGTCCGGCGCCGGCCCGAGCGCCAGCAGGAACGCCTCCACGAGCGCGATGGCGGCGCCCGGGTCCGGCTCGGCCAGCACGCCGCCGACCAGCGCCGGGCCGGAGGCCGGGAACATCTCGCCGATCTCCACGAACCGCCCGGTGAGCTCGGACACCGGGCGGCCGAGGAACGTCCGGAAACCGCCCGGGCGGAAGCGGGTGCCGAGCGCGCGGCCGGTGCCCCGCATCGTGTACGAGAACCCGCCGTCGATCACGCCCGCGATCCGGTGGAAGTCCTGGACGATCGTCATGTTCACGGTCGGGTGCGACAGGATGCGCTGCACGTACGGCTCGGCGAGGTCGGTCCACGTGACGACCCAGAAGTGGTCGACGTACGCCGCCAGCTCCGGCGGCGGCGCCTGGCGCGCGAAGTCGAAGGCGGCCAGCCCCGCGTACGGATTCACCCAGCCGCGCTGTCGCGTTTCTACAAGCCGTGCCCGAGGCAGGCGGGACATCATGGCTGCCATGGAAGACATGATGCCGCTGATGACCCGGGCCACCCACCGGACCGCCGGCCTGGTGGCCGCGGTGCGGCCCGAGCAGTTCGGGTCCCCGACGCCGTGCGCGGAGTTCGACGTCAAGGCGCTGGTCAACCACCTGGAGTGGGTGGCGGAGATGTTCGCGTCGCTGGCGCACGGCGGGGAGCGCACCGAGCAGGGCCCGTACGCGGGCGACTTCCCCGAGCGGGCCGAGCACATGCTGGCCGCCTGGTCGCGGCCGCAGGCGTGGGAGGGCACGTGCGCCGCGCTGGGCGGCCTGCCGATGACCATGGTGGCCCACCTGTGGCTGGTCGACATGATCGTGCACGGCTGGGACCTGGCCAGGGCCACCGACCAGGCGTACGAGCCGGACGCCGAGGCCGTCGCCCGTGGGCTGGGGTTCACGGAGCAGACGGTGGAGATGGGCCGGCAGAACGGGGCGTTCGGGCCGCCGGTGGCGGTGCCGGACGACGCACCGCCGTTCGACCGGCTGCTCGGCCTGATCGGCCGCGACCCGGCCTGGAAGCCCTGACCGGCTCACCGGCGAAGAAGACGACGGGTCAACGGGCGGCGGGCACGGCCTCCACGCCCTCCCGGACGGGCACGGCACGCCGCCAGGCGGCGAAGAGCGCCGCGGCGATGTACAGCACCTGCTCGGGGATGCGCTCCCACAGCGGCGTGGCCTCCCCGCCCGCGAAGGGCACGCCGGAGACCGCCGCGTAGATGTTCGCCGGGAGCAGGAAGACGAACAGCAGGGCCAGGCAGATCCCGGCCGCCCGGCGGGTGGCGGGCAGCACCAGCCCGACCGCCCCGGCCAGCTCCAGCACGCCGGTCAGGTAGACCACGGCGGCGGGGAACGGCACGAAGGGCGGCACCATGCGCACCAGGTCGGCGTGGTTCGGCATGAAGGTCACCCCGTCGGGGACGAAGTGCGCGCTTCCCGTCATCACCACCATGACGGCCAGCCCGTGCGCCGCGGACACCTGCCACGTGCCGAACCGCCGCACGCCGAGCGCGCCCAGCAGCCGGAAGCCCAGCGTGGCCACCAGAAGAACGATCACCGTCACCGGAACACCCCATTGGATAGTACCGTTATCCAAACTTGGATAACAGTACTATCCAATGAGCGCGGAAGCAAGCGCGCACAACGAGAAGCCGTGCGGGTCAGGACGACCCGCACGGCTTCGCGCGCGCTGAAGAGGGACGGCTAGATGCCGATGGCGGCCTCGGGCTGCATGAGGCGGCGGGCCGCCTCGGTGATCGAGCCCGACAACGACGGGTAGACCGCGAACGAGTGGGCGACCTGGTCGACCGTCAGCCGCTGCTGCACGGCCAGCGACACCGCGAGGATCAGCTCCGAGGCGCGCGGGGCCACGACCACGCCCCCGAGCACGATGCCGGTGTGGGGGCGGCAGAACAGCTTGACGAAGCCGTCGTTGAAGCCCTGCATCTTGGCCCGCGCGTTGGTGGCCAGCGGCAGCTTGACCACGTTCGCGTCGATCTCGCCCGCCTCGATCGAGCGCTGCGCCACGCCGACGGCCGCGATCTCGGGGTCAGTGAAGATGTTGGAGGCCACCGTGGCCAGCCGCAGTGGCTGGACGGCCTCGCCCAGCGCGTGCCACACGGCGATGCGGCCCTGCATGGCGGCGACCGAGGCGAGCATGAGCACGCCGGTGCAGTCGCCGGCCGCGTAGACGCCGGGCGCGGAGGTGCGGGAGACCTTGTCGACCTTGACGAAGCCGTTCCGGTCGAGCTGCACGCCGGCCTCCTCCAGGCCGATGCCGCCGGTGTTGGGGACCATGCCGACCGTCATCAGCGCGTGGGAGCCCTCGGCCGTGCGGCCGTCCTCCAGGGTCACCACCACGCCGTCGGCCGTGCGCTTGACGGAGGAGGCGCGCGAGCGGCCCATGACGTTCATGCCGCGCCGCCGGTAGACCTCTTCCAGCACCTCGGCGCCGTCGGCGTCCTCGTTGGGCATCATCCGGTCGCGGCTGGAGACCAGCGTGACCTCCGCGCCGAGAGAGCGGTACGCGCCGGCGAACTCCGCGCCGGTCACGCCGGAGCCGACCACGATCAGGTGCTCGGGCAGCTCCTCCAGGTCGTAGAGCTGCCGCCAGGTGAGGATGCGCTCGCCGTCGGGCTCGGCCCCCGGCAGCACGCGCGGCGTCGCGCCCGTGGCCACGAGCACCACGTCGGCCCTGATCGTACGGTCGCCCGCGCGCACGACCTGCGGGTCGACCAGCCGCCCCCGCGCCTTGATGATCTCGACGCCCTCGGCCTCGACCCGGGTCGCGATGTCGGCCGACTGGGCCTGGGCCAGCTCCTTGACCCGCTTGTTGACCAGCGGCAGGTCGACGCCGACCACGCCGGCGTCGCCGTCGGGGCCGCCGGAGAACGACACGCCGAGCGAGGGCGCGTCGAGAAGCGCCTGCTTGCGGACGGAGGTGGCGATCAGCGTCTTGGACGGCACGCAGTCGGTGAGCACGCAGGCCCCGCCCGGCCCGTCCTGCTCGACCATCGTGACCTGTGCGCCTAGTTGGGCGGCCACCAGCGCCGCTTCGTAGCCGCCCGGCCCGCCACCAATGATCACGATCCTCGTCACGTGTCCCATTCTCCCGCACGTGCCCCCGGAAGCCGCAACCGGCCCATGACGGGATCACGCTCCGGCGGACATGGGGGACACATGGGCCTTCCGTGCCCGGCTTGATGGACCGACACGCCGGGTCAGCGTGGCAGGATGGCGCGATAGCTGGATGACGAGCGGCACCCGGCGAGAGGGGTGGATCGTGGCGTGGCTTTCGGATCAATCAGGGAAGCCGAATGATCTACGGCTTTACGGCTCCTACGGGATGAACATGGACCCCGAGCAGATGGCCATGCGCGCCCCGCACTCCCCGATCTGGGGGGTCGGCTGGCTGACCGGCTGGCGGCTGACCTTCGGCCGCACCGACAGCAAGTGGGAGAGCTCGATCGCCACCATCGTGGAGGACCCCGACGAGCACGTCTTCGTCGTGCTCTACGACGTGCCCGAGTGGGAGGAGACCTCGCTCGACCAGTGGGAGGGCGCGGTCCGCGGCGCCTACCACAAGGTGCGGCTGCGGGTGCAGACCCTCGACGGCGAGGTCGTCGCCTGGTTCTACGTGCTCGACGGCTACGAGGGCGGCCTGCCCTCGGCCCGCTACCTGTGCAACCTGGCCGACGCGGCCGAGCGTGCGGGCGCCCCCGACGACTACGTCAAGGAGCTTCGGGAGCGCCCCTGCACCTCGGCGCCCTAGCGGAGCGGCTCGTCCTTGGTCTCGCGCAGCACGAAGACGTACACGAGCGTGGAGATCAGCGCCAGGGCGGACATGTACCACGGGAACATCCCGGGGTTGCCGGCCTTCTGCAGCGCGGTGCCGATCAGCGGCGCGGTGCCGCCGAAGATCGCCACGGTCAGCGAGTACGGGAACCCGGCCCCCGCCGCCCGCACCCGGGTCGGGAACAGCTCCGAGTTCACCGCGGCCGAGACCGAGGTGAAGCAGCCCAGGAACACCATGCCGATCATCTGCACGACGAGCAGGCTGGCGAAGGAGTCGGTGAGCAGTCCGAGCAGCGGCACCGGCAGGATCAGGAAGCCGAGCCCGAACGCGATCAGCATCGGCTTGCGCCCGATCTTGTCCGACAGCAGGCCGAGCAGCGGCTGCAGCAGCATGAAGAACACCAGCGAGATCGTGCCGACCTGGAGCGACTCGGCCTTGTCGAACGAGACCGTGATCTGCGCATAGGTGGGCAGGAAGCTGGTCCAGGTGTAGTAGGCGACGGTGCCCGCGATCGTGATGCCGACGATGGTGAGCGCGGACCTCGGGTGGAGCTTGAGGAACTCGAACATGCCCGGCCGCTTGGCCTCGCCCCGCTGGATCTCCTCGGCGACCGCCGAGGTCTCGTCGGCGCCCTTGCGGATCCACAGGCCGACGAGGCTGAGCAGCGCGCCCACCAGGAACGGGATGCGCCAGCCGTAGGAGCTCATGTCCTCCTTGACCAGCGTCGAGGTGAGCACCGCGGCCAGGCCGGAGGCGATGAGCTGGCCGATGGTGGTGCTGACGTACTGGAAGGAGGAGAACAGCCCGCGGCGGCGCGGCGGGGCCGACTCGACGAGGAACGTGGTGGCGGCGGCGAACTCACCGCCCACGGACAGGCCCTGGATCAGCCGGGCCAGCGTCAGGATGACCGGCGACAGCAGGCCCACGGCCTCATAGGTGGGGGTCAGGCCGAGCAGCAGCGAGCCGCCGCCCATCAGGATGATGGTGAAGGTCATCGCGGACTTGCGGCCGTACCGGTCGGCGAACGCGCCCACCAGCAGGCCGCCCAGGGGCCGCATGAAGAAGCCCACCGCGAACACCGCGAATGTGCTCAGCAGCGGCACCAGGCTGTTGCCGGAGCTGTCGGGGAAGATCTGCGCCGAGAAGACCGTGGCCAGGAAGGTGTAGGCGTACCAGTCGTACCACTCGACCACGTTGCCGATACTGGCCGCCATGAGCTGACGGACCCTGCTCTTCGGTATGCCGAGCGGCGATTGCACGACGGGGGAGGTCGACACGGCATGTGCTCCTTTTGCTGACACGTGGAGTGATGGCTTACTGTGCATTCGGAAGACCGAAACAGTCAAATGTCTGGGCAATTATTTACAAACCCGACACGGAAGCGGTTGCAGGTGGACGTTCTCGACCGGCGGCTCGTGGCCGCGCTGCAGGTGAGCCCACGCGCCTCGTGGGGCGAGATCGGCAGGGTGGTCGGCGAGCACGAACGCACGGTCGCCCGCCGGCTCCAGCGGCTCATCGCCGACGGCGTCGTCCGCGTCACCGCGATCTACGACGACCTGCGCACCGGCCACGGCCGCCCCGCGCACCTGCACGTCCAGGTGCGGCCCGGCACGGCGGCCCAGGTGGCCAGATCGCTCACCGACCGGCGCGACACACGGTCGGTCTACGCGCTGACCGGGGCCGCCGACCTGGCCTGCGAGCTGGTGCCGCCGTCGCGGCAGGACCTGCACACCATCCTGGCCCACGACATCAGCGAGATCGACGGCGTGCTCCAGACGCAGACCCAGGTCGTGCTGCACACGTTCACCACCGTGGCCGAGTGGCACGCGCCCTTCCTCACCGACCGGGAGGTCGCCGAGCTGCGCCCCGCGCCGCCGCCCCCCGACCTGCCCGACGAGGACGGCCTGTCGCCGCTGGAGAAGGAGATCGCCGAGCTGCTGGCGGCCGACGGCCGGGCCGCCTTCACCACGATCGCCGAACGGCTCGACCTGTCCGTGCCGACCGCGCGCCGGCGGGTCGCCTCGCTCGTCGACCGGCGGTTACTGCTGCCGCGCGCCGAGGTCGAGCCCGCGCTGCTCGGGCTGGAGGTCGAGGCCATGCTGTGGCTGAAGGTGCGGCCGTACGGGCTGGGCGAGACCGGCCGGCGCCTGGCCGAGCACCCCAACGTGCGCTACTGCGCCGCCACCTCGGGCACCCACTCCCTCATCGTGCAGGTGGCGGTGGCCCACGAGGCGGACCTCTATCGTTTCATGACCGACGTGCTCGGCCGGCTCGACGAGATCACCGACAGCGACCTGACCCTCATCACCCGCGCGTACAAACGCGGTCACCTGCACAAATCCGGACTGCTCACCCTGGAGAAGACGCCATGACACCTGCCGAGAAGGAAGTCGCCGACCTGTGCGTGGAGCTGATCCGCGTCGACAGCAGCAACTACGGGGACGGCAGCGGCCCCGGCGAGCGGGCCGCGGCCGAGGTCGTCATGGCCAGGCTGGACGAGGTCGGCATCGAGGCGACGTACGTCGAGAGCGAGCCGGGCCGCGGCAACGTGGTCACCCGCGTCGAGGGCACCGACCCGTCGCTGCCCGCGCTGCTCGTCCACGGCCACCTCGACGTGGTGCCCGCCAACGCCGCCGACTGGTCGGTCGACCCGTTCGCCGGCGAGGTCAAGGACGGCTACATCTGGGGCCGCGGCGCCGTGGACATGAAGGACATGGACGCGATGATGCTGGCCGTGCTGCGCCAGATGAAGCGCGAGGGACGCCGTCCGCGCCGCGACATCGTCTTCGCCTGGGTCGCCGACGAGGAGGCCGGCGGCGTGTACGGCGCCAAGTACCTCACGGCCAACAACCCCGAGCTGTTCGAGGGCGTGACCGAGTCCATCAGCGAGGTCGGCGGCTACTCGCTGGAGGTCGACCCGTCGCTGCGGCTGTACCTGATCGAGACCGCCCAGAAGGGCCTGGCCTGGATGAAGCTGGTCGCCGACGGCACCGCCGGGCACGGCTCGATGCTCAACTCCGACAACGCGGTCACCGAGGTCGCCAAGGCCGTGGCCCGGCTCGGCGGGCACGAGTGGCCGCTGACCTACACGCCGACCGTGCGCCAGTTCCTCACCGAGGTCGCCGACGCCTTCGGCCTGCCGTTCGACGAGGACGACCCGGCCCCGCTGCTGGACAAGCTCGGCCCGCTGGTGCGGTTCGTCGGCGCGACGCTCCGCCACACCACCAACCCGACCCAGCTCGACGCCGGCTACAAGTCGAACGTCATCCCCGGCCAGGCCACGGCCGTCGTGGACGGGCGTTTCCTGCCCGGCTTCGAGGAGGAGTTCTTCAAGACCGTCGACTCGCTCATCGGGCCGAACGTGCGCCGCGAGTTCGTGCACCACGACATCGCGCTGGAGACGACGTTCGACGGCGCGCTGGTCGAGTCGATGATCGCGGCGCTGAAGGCCGAGGACCCGACCGCGCGGGCGGTGCCGTACTGCATGTCGGGCGGCACCGACAACAAGACCTTCTTCGCCGACCTCGGGGTGCGCGGGTTCGGGTTCGTGCCGCTGCGGCTGCCCGGCGACATGGACTTCGCCTCGATGTTCCACGGCGTGGACGAGCGGGTGCCGGTGGACGCGCTGCAGTTCGGGGTGCGGGTTCTGGACAGGCTGCTCCTAAACTACTGAGATGTGAGCAACGACGCATACACCCTGGCCGTAGAGGCCGCCGCCGCCCTGACCGGCGCGGCCGGCCTCGACACCTTCGACGTGGCCCTCGTCATGGGGTCGGGGTGGGTCCCCGCCGCCGACGCGATCGGGCAGACCGTGGCCGAGATCCCGTTCACCGATCTGCCCGGCTTCCGCGCCCCCGCCGTGGCCGGGCACGGCGGCAAGATCCGCGTCGTGCGCACGCCGTCCGGGCGGCACGCGCTGGTCTTCCTCGGCCGCACCCACCTGTACGAGGGCCTCGGCGTCGACGCGGTGGTCCACGGCGTGCGCACGGCGGCCGCGGCGGGCGTGCGCACGATCGTCCTGACCAACGCGGCGGGCGGCCTGCGGCCGGAGACCCAGAACGTCGGCGACCCGGTGCTGATCAGCGACCACGTCAACCTGACCGGCGCCAACCCGATCACCGGCACCACCTTCATCGACCTCACCGAGGTCTACTCGCGCCGCCTGCGCGCCCTGGTCCGCGAGATCGACCCGACCCTGGCCGACGGCGTCTACGTGGCCTTCCGCGGCCCGACGTACGAGACGCCCGCGGAGATCCGGATGTTGCGCACGCTCGGCGGCGACCTGGTGGGCATGTCCACCGTGCTGGAGGCCATCGCCGCCCGCGAGGCGAACCTGGAGGTGCTCGGCGTCTCCCTGGTCACCAACCCGGGGGCGGGCCTGTCCGGCGAGCCGCTCAACCACGAGGAGGTCCTGGAGGTGGGCCGCGCCACGGCCGCCCGCATGGGCGTGCTGCTGGCCAAGGTGGTGGACCGCCTGTGAGCGCCGGCATCCCGCCGGAGGGCGAGGGGGACGTCCCGCTCCCGCCCGTGGACGCCGACCTGCTGCGCCGCGCCCGCCAGTGGCTGGCCCAGGACCCCGACCCCGACACCCGGGCCGAGCTGTCCGACCTCCTGGAGGACGACGACCTGCCCGCACTTCGCGAGCGGTTCCAGGCCAAGCTGGAGTTCGGCACCGCCGGCCTGCGCGGCGAGCTGGGTGCGGGCCCCAACCGGATGAACCGGGTCACCGTCATGCGCGCCGCCGCCGGTCTGGCCGGTGTGCTGGGCGCCGGCAAGCACGTCGTGATCGGCTACGACGCCCGACACAAGTCCGACGTGTTCGCCAGGGACACCGCGGCCGTCCTGACCGGCGCGGGGCTGCACGTCTCGCTGCTGCCGCGCCCGCTGCCCACGCCGGTGCTGGCCTTCGCCGTACGCCACCTCGGGGCCGACGCGGGCGTGACGGTCACCGCCAGCCACAACCCGCCCAGGGACAACGGCTACAAGGTCTACTGGGGAGACGGCTCGCAGATCGTGCCGCCGGTCGACCGGGAGATCTCGGCCGCCATCGACGCGGTGGGCCGGGTCGACCAGCTCCCCCTCGACGGCCCAGGCACGCTCACCGAGCTGGGCGAGGACATCGTCGACGACTACATCGACGCGGTGACCGCCCTGCCGCTGGGCGAGGCGCGCGAGCTGCGGGTGGCGTACACGCCGCTGCACGGGGTGGGCTCGGGGACGCTGACGGGGGCCTTCCTCGCGGCGGGCTTCGAGACGCCGATGGCCGTGGAGGAGCAGCGCAACCCCGACCCCGACTTCCCGACGGTGGCCTTCCCCAACCCGGAGGAGCCCGGCGCGATGGACCTGGCGGTCGCGCTGGCCGCCAAGCTCGGCTCCGACCTGGTGCTCGCCAACGACCCCGACGCCGACCGGTGCGCGGTCGGCGTGCCGCTGCCCGACGGCACGTGCCGCATGCTGACCGGCGACGAGGTCGGCGGCCTGCTGGCCGAGCACGTGATCACCCACACCACCGGCGACCGGCTGGTGGCCACCACGATCGTCTCCTCGACCCTGCTGAGCAAGATCGCGCAGGCCCACGGCGTGCGCTACGGCGAGACGCTGACCGGGTTCAAGTGGATCGTCAAGGCGGGTGAGGGCCTGGTCTTCGGCTACGAGGAGGCCATCGGCTACTGCGTCGGCTCCGACGCCGGCCTGCCGGTCCACGACAAGGACGGCATCGGCGCGGCCCTGACCGTGGCCGCCGTCGCCGCCGCCGCCAAGCGCGACGGCCGCACGCTGCTCGACCTGCTCGACGACCAGGCCGTCCGGTACGGCCTGCACGCGACGTCCCAGCTCAGCTTCCGGGTCGCCGACCTGTCGCTGATCTCCGGCGCGATGGACCGCCTGCGCGCCGCCCCGCCCGCCACGCTGGGCGACCACACGGTCGAGGCCGTGGACGACCTGAGCCGCGGCGACGGCGGCCTGCCCCCGACCGAGGGCCTGCGCTTCCACCTGTCGGACGGCGGGCGCGTCGTGGTCCGCCCGTCGGGCACCGAGCCCAAGCTGAAGTGCTACCTGGAGGTCGTGGTGCCGGTGACCGGTGAGGTGTCGCAGGCGCGCGCGTCGGCCGCCCGCGATCTCGACGGTCTGAAGGCCGGCCTGACCGCCTGTCTGGGCCTGTAGACCGGTGGGCCCGCGCCGCGGGCCCACCGGCAGGTCACATGTCGGCGCCCGCCGAGAACATGATCGGCCGGACCTCGATCGCCAGGCCCTCGATCCTGCTGTCGGGGATCATGCCGGCCAGCTCGATCGCGCGCTCGCGGCTCTCGCAGTCGACGATGTAGTAGCCGCCCATGTACTCCTTGGCCTCCAGGAAGGGGCCGTCGGTCACGGCCGGCAGGCCGTTGCGGGTGCGGACGACGACGCTGGTGGACGGGTCGCCGAGCGCCTGCGTGCCGATCATCTCGCCCGACTCCTGGATCGTCTTCATGAAGGCGCCGTGGCCGCTCATGATCAGGTCGCGCTGCTCCTCGCTCAGGGTGTCCATGACCTGCTGGTTCACCTGCATGATCAACAGAAACTTCATCGTCTCTCCTCGTGGTCGTGCGCGTTCCGTCGTGCTGGGGTCGGAGCCGGCGCGTCCCTCTCGACATGCCCCGCGAAACTTTTCCGGAAAGCACGTCGAGCGCGCGAGCCGGGCTCCGACCTCCTGGTGAATCGGACGACACCAGGAGGCTCCCGACATGCCGCATCTCACCGAGACCGCCGCCGAACCCAGGGCCGGGCGGCGCGAATGGGCCGGGCTGGCGGTGCTCGCCCTGCCCACCCTGCTCGTCGCGGTCGACATCAACGCGCTGTTCCTGGCGCTGCCCCGGCTGAGCGTGGAGCTGGGGGCGAGCGCCGTCCAGCAGTTGTGGATCATCGACATCTACGGGTTCATGGTCGCCGGGCTGGTCATCACGATGGGCGGCCTCGGCGACCGCATCGGCCGCCGCCGGCTCCTGCTGACCGGCGCGGCGGCCTTCGGCGTCGCCTCCCTCGCGGCGGCGTACGCGGTCAGCCCCGCCATGCTGATCGCCGCCCGTACGGTGCTGGGCGTCGCGGGCGCCACGCTCATGCCCTCCACGCTCGCGCTCATCACCAACATGTTCCGCGACGCCCGGCAGCGCGGCACGGCCATCGCCGCCTGGGCCACCTGCCAGTTCGCCGGGGCCGCGCTCGGGCCGGTCGTCGGCGGGCTGCTGCTGGAGCACTTCTGGTGGGGGTCGGTGTTCCTGCTGGCCGTCCCCGTGATCGCGGTGCTGCTTGTGGGCGGCGTGCTGCTGCTGCCGGAGTTCCGCGACCCGGACGGCGGGCGCATGGACCTGGCCAGCGTCGCGCTGTCGATGCTGGCGATCCTGCCGGTGGTCTGGGGCGTCAAGGAGCTGGCCGCCTCGTCGGCGTCGGCCGGGCCCGGCGCGCCGCTCGCGGCGATCGCGGTCGGCGTGGCATTCGGGGCCGCGTTCGTACGGCGGCAGCTCACGCTCGACGTTCCCCTGCTCAACCTGCGCCTGTTCACCCAGCGCCCGCTCACCCTGATCCTGACCGCCCTGGTGCTGGCGGGCATCGCCATGGCGGGCACCGGCCTCCTGGTCACCCAGTACCTTCAGTCGGTGCTGGGGCACACCCCGGCGCAGTCGGCACTGTGGTTCGCGCCCATGGGGCTCGGCGTCGCACTGGGGACCACGCTCACCCCGGCCCTGACCCGCCGCGTCGCCCCCCGCACCGCCATCATGGGCGGCCTGACGCTGGCGGCCGCCGGGGCGGCGCTGCTCACGCAGGCCGAGGCCGGGCTGCCGGTGGTGATCACCGCCATCACCGTGCTGGCGCTGGGCACCGGCCCGCTGTTCGCCCTGGGCACGGGGATCGTGGTCGGGTCGGTGCCGCCGGAGAAGGCCGGGTCGGCGGCCTCGCTGGCCGAGTCGGGCAACTTCCTGGGCGGGACGCTCGGCCTGGCCCTGCTCGGCACGGCCGCGGCGGCCGTCTACCACCACGCCCTGCCCGCGCACGTGCCCGGCGCGGCCAGGGAGACCGTGGCGGCAGCGGCGGCCGCGGCCAGGGGGCTCGCCCCGGCGCAGGCCGCCGAGCTGCTGGCGGCCAGTCACGCCGCGTTCCTCAGCGGGATCGTGGCGATCGGCCTGGCGGGCGCGGCCCTGTTCGTGCTGGCCGCGCTGCTGACCTCGCTGCTGCCCCGCGCGAACGCGGCGTGACGGCCGGCTCAGGCCAGGCGGAACTGCAGGTCGATGTCCCACTTGTTCAGGTCGGGCTCGATCCGCGGGTCCGTCTGGTACAGCTCCAGCCGGCAGCCCCAGTGCTCGGTGCCGTCCTTCTCGGTCATGTCCCAGGTCAGGCCCTGCTCGGCGGCCCACGTCAGCACCGACTCGATGACGCCGGAGAGCTGGTCGGGGTGGCCGTGATGGGACTCGGTGACGAAACGGCCCGCCGGCAGCGTGCCCACGTGGAACTCGCCCTCCACGGGCTCGGTGATGGGCGCGGTGACGGGCACGCCCGCCTCCACCACCAGCCGGTCCTCCGGCATGTCGATGCTGTGGTACCGGAAGAACGGGGCTCCGGCCATCGTGTGCCCGCGCTCGGCGAGCCAGCCGATCATCTCCGCGATCCGGTCTCCGACGAGGCCGAAGCTGGTCATCGTGATGGTCTTCTTGATCCCGAGGTAAGGACGCTCGGGAAGTTCGACGATCTGTGGCATGTGTCTGTCCTCCTTCACCTGTCAGTACGGAGCGGCCGGCCGAAACTCATCGGCAGGCCGAAGGACGGCACCAGCCGGGGATCGAGAAAGGTGGTCACGCCGGTGACGACTCCGCCGCCGATCTCCAGGACTACCAGGGCGAACGCCTCCCCGTCCCGGTACTGGGCGAAGGCGGGCGCGCCGTTCGCCCCGGCCGGCAGCAGGCGGTCGCCCGCGCAGGGCGCGCCGGCGGCCAGCAGGACCGCCCTGACCGCCTCCCGGCCGCGCAGCCACCACGCGAACGGCGGCATCGACATCGTCGCGTCCTCGTGCAGCAGCGAGACCAGCGCGTCCACGTCGTACCGCTCGAAGGCGGAGACGTAGCGGTCGAGCAGCCTCCCGTCGACCTCGGCATCCTCGGGGGCGACCGCGGGGAGCCGGGCGCGGGCCCGCTGCAACGCGCTGTTCACGGACGCGACGCTCATCCCCAGCAGGCCCGCCACCTCGGCGGCCTGCCACTTCAGCACGTCGCGCAGGATGAGCACGGCCCGCTGCCGCGGCGGCAGCCCTTGCAGCGCGGCCACGAACGCCAGCCGCACGCTCTCCCTGGCCACCGCCAGCTCCGCCGGGTCGGCCGGCAACACGCGCCCGTCGGCTACCGGCCACACCCAGGCGTCTCCGGGCAGCGGGTCGCCGAGCGGGTCACCGGGACGCGCCGCCGGCCCGAGGTCCATCGCCCGCGCCCGCCGCTGCGGCCCGCGCAACATGTCCAGGCAGACGGACGTGGCGAGCCGGAACAACCACGGGCGCAACGGCCCCCGCCCCGGCTCGTACGTGCGCCACGCCCTGACGAACGTCTCCTGCACCGCGTCCTCGGCCTCGAAGCCCGAGCCGAGCATCCGGTAGCAGTAGCCGGTCAGCTCGACCCGGTGATGTTCCAGCTCGGTCGCCTCCACTAGGCCGGGGCCACCTCGATCTGCAGCTCGTGCACCCATTCCGCGCGGTCCTCCGGGCAGTGCAGCGACACCTCTCTCGCCAGGTCGAGCGAGCGGTAGCCGTTCTCCTCGATCCAGTGGGCCAGGGCCTGGAAGGTCGGCCCGACGGCCTCCATCGGGCCGTGGTGGATGATCGTGGCCGCCGTGCCGATCGCGGGCAGGTCCCTGATCCCGAAGTCGTGGCGCGGATCGGGGTCCACGTTGACCGGCAGGCAGGCGTGGACCATGACCGAGCCGTCGTCCTCCTGGCGGTAGTAGGCCAGGCCGGGGCCGACCACGCGGACGTCCGCCCGCTCCACGCGGGCGCAGATCTCGGCGAACAGCGGCCCGATCACCGGGCCGACGTCCTCGCCCTCGTAGCTGGCCGCCCTGGCGCCGAGCTGCGCGACCCGTACCGGGTCGACCTTCTTGAGCACGACTTCCGCGGTTCTCATGTGGCCCTCCGTCTCGATGCTGCGGAGTCTCGCCTCGACGCCGCGCAGCCTGGCCAGGTCGGCGCTGATCCGGGCCTCCAGCTGGGCGCGGCGCAGCCGTACCATGCCGTGCAGCTCTTCGGTGCTGACCTTCTCGTCCAGGATCGTCCGGACCTGTTCCAGCGTGAAGCCGAGGTCCTTGATGGCGACGATCCGGTTGAGTCTGGCCAGTTGCGCGGCCTGATAGGACCGGTAGCCGGTGAGCGGGTCCACGTGCGCGGGGCGCAGCAGGCCGATGGCGTCGTAGTGGCGGAGCATGCGTACGGACACGAGCCCCAGCCGGGCGAAATCTCCGATGCTGAACATGTCCGGTCCAGAAGTAGGGGCTCACACGGTGTCAGAGTCAACCTATGGCGATTTCTGGGGACATGGGGTATTTTCCAGCGTAACAAGCAACCGAACGTTCGTTAGGTCGCCATGGACGTGGACACACTGCTCCGGATCAGGACGGCCGCGGTGCGGCTCTTCGCCCGGCAGGGCTACGCCGCCACCGGCATCCGAGACCTGGCCAGGGCGGTGAACCTGACCAACGCCGGCGTCTACCACCACGTCCACAGCAAGGAAGCCCTGCTGGCCGACCTCATGCGGACCGGCCTGCAAGGGCTGATCGACTCGACCGCCCGCGTCCTGGCCGGGGCCACGCGTCCCGCCGACCGCCTCGCCCTGCTGATCACCTCGCTCACCGCCCTGCACGCGCTCACCCCCCTGACCAGCCGCGTCATGGACGGCGAGCTCCGCTCCCTGACCCCCGGCTCGCCCGCCCACACCGAGGTCATCGCCCTGCGCGACGCCTACGAGAGCCACTGGAAGAGCGCCCTGGCCGACGGCGTCGCCGAAGGCGTCTTCCACGTCGCCGACCAGAAGCTGACCCGCCTCGCCCTCATGTCCATGTGCACCGGCACCAGCGAGTGGTACCGCCCCGACGGGGACTCGACGCTGGAGCAGGTGTGCGCGGAGTTCGTCACGATCGGCCTGGCCGCCGTACGCGCCGCCGGCCCGGTCGTGGCGCCCCTCGATCGACGCCTGCTGCCCGTCTTCCCGTGGGAGCCGCCGGATGCACACCACGATCCCCGACCTGCTGAGGCACGCCGCTAGCACGTACGGCGAGCGCGAGTTCCTCCGTTTCCCCGCCCCCTCACCCGCCCTCCCTGCGACCTCGCTGAGCTTCGTCGAGGCCGACGCCGTCTCCGACCGCCTGGCCCGCGCGCTGGCCGGCCAGGGTGTACGCCCCGGCGACCGGGTGGCCGTCATGCTGGACAACGAGCCGTGGTGGCCGTTGAGCTGGTTCGCCGTCCTGAAGGCGGGGGCGGTCACCGTCCCCGTGAACGTGCGGTACCAGGCCGCCGACCTGGAGCACGTTCTGCGCGACTCCGGCGCGGTCGCCACCCTGACCGGCGCGGAACACGCCGCGCGGGTGCCGGGCGTGGTGCACCTCGTGGACGAGCTGACGGATGGCCCACCTCTCGACATATCCCTCAGCGCGGACAATATCGCCAATTTTCAGTACACGTCGGGGACGACGGGCTTCCCCAAAGCCTGCCTGCTCGCCCACGACTACTGGATCAGGACCGCCCGCGTCGTCGCCGACCTCGTACGCCTGCGCGACGACGACGTCCTGCTGATCGCCCAGGCGTACTCCTACATGGACCCGCAGTGGACCACCCTGCTCTGCCTGCTCGGCGGCATCCCGCAGGTGGTGCTCCCCCGGTTCTCCGCCTCGGGCTTCTGGCCCGCCGTCCGTGAGCACGGCGCGACCCTGACGTACGTGCTGGGCACCATGCCCCTGCTGATGCACAAGCAGCCGCCGAGCCCCCTCGACCGCGACAACCGGATGCGGCTCGTGCTCTGCTCGGGCATCGCCCCCGGCCTGCACCGCGCGTTCGAGGAGCGCTGGGGCGCGCCCTGGCGCGAGCTGTACGGCTCCACCGAGAGCGGCTGCGACCTGATGGCCGCCCCGGACGCCGACGACACCGTCGGCACCGGCGCGCTGGGCACGCCGCCGCCCGGCAAGGAGGTCCGGCTCGACGAGGAGACAGGCGAGATCCTGGTCCGCGGCACACCCATGATGACCGGCTACTGGAACCATCCCGAGGCCACCGCGCACGCCTTCCGCGGCGGCTGGTACCACACCGGCGACCTCGGCGTCCGCGACGCGCGAGGCCGCATCCGGCACGCCGGACGGCTGAAGGACATGGTCCGCAGGGGCGGTGAGAACATCTCGTGCGCCGAGGTCGAGAGCGTGCTCGCCGGGCATCCCGCGGTCCTGTCCGCGGCCCTGGTGCCCATCCCCGACGACCTCTTCGGCGAGCTGCCCAAGGCGTTCCTCCAGCTCCGCCCCGGTCACGCCGCCGACGCCGGCACGGCCGCCGCCGTCATCGCCCACGCCAGGGAACGCCTGGCCCGCTTCAAGGTCCCGGCGTACGTGGAGTTCGTGGAGTCGTTCACGCTCACTCCGTCCGCCCGCATCGAGAAGCGCCACCTGCTCCGCCCCGGCCGCGACCACCGCGCCGCCCCCGCCATTCCCACGGAGGACCCGGCATGATCGACGTGACCGTACGCGACGAGGTGGCCGTGATCACCCTCGCCCGCCCCGAGAAGCTGAACGCCCTGACCGCCGGCATGCGGCGGGACCTGGCCGCGGCCGTCCGCGCGCACGGCCGTACCGCCAGGGGAATCGTGGTGACCGGCGCCGGCCGGGCGTTCTCGGCGGGCGAGGACATCGCCGAGGCGGCGGGCAAGCCGCTGGAGGCGGAGGTCGAGTCGTTCCATGACATGACCAGGGCCGTGCTGGAGACGCGGGTGCCGGTGGTCGCCGCGGTCAACGGCCCGGCCGTCGGCGGCGCCGCCGAGTGGACGCTCTGCTTCGACACCCGCATCGGCGCCGCCCCGGCCGCCGAGTACTTCTTCCCCGAGAACCACCTCGGCCTGTCGATCTCGAACGCGGCCAGTCACCTGCTGCTCCGGCTGGCCCGCGGCCGGGCGCTGCGGCTGGTGCTGGACTCGGCCCGCCTGAGCGCCGCCGACGCGCTGGCGGCCGGGCTGCTGGACGAGCTCGTGCCCGCCGAGGAGCTGGTGGAGACGGCGATCGCGCGGGTGCGCCACTGGACCCGGCCGGGCACCGCCACCGCCGTGCACCTGGGGCTGCTGCGCCCGCCGCTGGCCGAGGTCGAGCGCGCCTTCGAGGCCGAGACCGTGGCCGCCCGGCAGGTGGAGCAGGCGGGCCTGGCCCAGGCCGGCATGACCCGCTTCCTGACCCGCCGGACCCCCTGACCCGCCGGACCCTCACCCGCCGGGCCCCTGCCCCTCGGCCCTCGCGTTCGGGCCGGGGGCGGTCAGGCGATGACGATGGCGGCCACGATCAGGGCGACCGCGACCACGAGGACGGCGATCGAGTCGTAGGACCAGGTGACCTTGACCGGTGCCACCGCGGCCGCCGGCTCCGCGCGGCGGTGGGCGGCCTCGGCGCGGTCGCGGATCTGGTCGCCCACGAAGTCGGCGTGGGTCTTGCCGGTGAACGCCTCGGCGGCGGCCTGCTCGGCCTTGCTGACCGTGGCCTCGACCCGGAACCGGCCACCCCGCTGGGGCTTGGGCACGCCGCGCCGCTGCGCCTTGGACCGCTCTCTGGCGCTGCTCATGGGCGTCCACAACCGCAGCACCTGCTCCTCGGCGCCCTCGCCGGCGTAACGGACGGCGATGGAGTGGGTGACCGTCACCTCGCCCACGGACGCCCACGGCAGGAACGTCGTGCGCAGCGGGTTACGGGCCAGCAGCCCCTCCTCGCCGACCACGGTGGCGGGCCGGACCGCGATCGCGTAGACGAGCGCCGACATCGCCCCGAGCACGGCCAGCGCCACCATGGACGGCTTGCCGTTGTAGTGGGCCGTCAGGTCCCAGACGTTGAACGCCACGAAGACCAGCCAGGCGCAGCCCAGCACGAACCCGGTCTTGGACCGGTAGGTGTGTTTCACGGCTGCCACTTGATCTGCGCGAACCCCGGCTTGATCACGCCGTTGATCAGCGCCAGCCGCTCGTCGAACGGGAGGAAGGCCGACTTCATCGCGTTGACCGTGAACCACTGCAGGTCGTCCCAGTCGTAGCCGAACGCCTCGACCAGCTTGGCGAACTCGAGAGACACGCTCGTCGAGCTCATCAGCCGGTTGTCGGTGTTGACGGTGACCCGGAAGTGCAGCCTGCGCAGCAGCCCGATGGGATGCTCGGCGATCGAGTCGGCGGCCCCGGTCTGGAGGTTGGACGTGGGGCACATCTCCAGCGGGATGCGCTTGTCGCGCACGTACGCCGCCAGCCGCCCCAGCTTGGCCGACCCGTCGCCGGCCACGGTGATGTCGTCGATGATCCGCACGCCGTGGCCCAGGCGGTCGGCGCCGCACCACTGGATGGCCTGCCAGATCGACGGCAACCCGAACGCCTCGCCGGCGTGGATCGTGAAGTGCGCGTTCTCCCGCTGGAGGTATTCGAAGGCGTCGAGGTGCCGGGTGGGCGGGTAGCCGGCCTCGGCCCCGGCGATGTCGAACCCCACGACGCCGACGTCACGGTAGCGCACGGCCAGCTCGGCGATCTCCATCGAGCGCGCCATGTGGCGCATCGCGGTCAGCAGCGTGCCGACCCGGATGCCGCGCCCCTGCGAGCCCAGCGTGAACCCTTCGAGCACCGCCTCCACCACCTGGTCGAGGCTCAGCCCCATGGTGGTGTGCTGCTCGGGGGCGAAGCGCACCTCGGCGTAGACCACGCCGTCGTCGGCGAGGTCGCGGGCGCACTCGGCGGCCACCCGGACCAGGGATTCGCGGGTCTGCATGACCGCGACCGTGTGGTCGAAGGTCTCCAGGTAACGCTCCAGCGACCCGGAGTCGGCGGCCTCCTCGAACCAGAGGCGCAGATTGTCGGGGTCGGTGGAGGGCAGCCGCCCGTAGTCGATCTCCCGTGCGAGCTCGACGATCGTCTCGGCGCGCAGCCCGCCGTCGAGGTGATCGTGCAACAACACCTTGGGAGCCTGCCGGATCTTGTCAAGCGTGGGGCTCATCTGGCCATGATATGAGCACAGTCCTCCGCCGCCGCACACGTCGCGCCCGCCTGTGGACGACCCTTCCGGCACACCCGCGGTCGACGCCCGGTCAGTCGCGGCCGGCGCTCTCCGGCGTGAAGGCGGGCAGGCACACGGCGACGTACTCGGCGCCGTCGGGGCCCACGCTGTAGCGCACCTTCTCCCCCGGCGAGGTCACCACCGACTGGCCCGCGCCGACCTCGACCGTGCCGCCGTCGTGCTCGACGAGCAGGCTGCCGCGCAGGACCACGGTGTACTCGGCGAACGACGGAGTCTGGGCGGGCTCGGCCCAGCCGGGCGGGGCGGTCATGTGGGCGATGGAGACCTGCTCGTCGCCGCTGTTGACGCGCCCCACGTGCTCGTCGATGATCTTGCCGCCGGGGACGGGGATGCGGGTCGGGCCCTCGATCTTTCTCACCACGGGCTTCAGTGTGCCACGTCGAGGACCAGCCGGCTCGGCGCGGACTGCTCCTTCACCCGGAAGCCGGCCCGGCGGGCGAGCGCCAGGCCGACGCCCACGCGCCCCTCGAAGTCGCCGGTCCTGACGACGTCGGAGACGTTCTTGAGGCCGGCCCGGTAGACGGGGCCGCCCTTCCAGGTGGGGTAGCCGTCGTCGTCGTGCGCGTTGGCGGGGAAGAGGGTGAGCTGCAGGTACGCGCCGCCGTGGACGCCCATGGGCTCGCCGGAACCGTCCTGGAGGAACTCGTCCACCCATTTCACCTTGTAGCCAGGGATGTCGCCCTTGAGGTCGATCACCACCCGGTCGTAGCCGTCGTGGGTCGCGTACCGGACGCCGGTCACCACGGCCGGGTCGAGGCCGTCGCGCTCGACGTCCACCTCGGCGGTGCTGGTGGGGACGTCCGAGGGGGCGCTGCGGGGGTGGCGGTGCCGGGACCGGTGTCCGCGGGGGTGTCCAGCCGGGCGGTCTGCGAGGAGGTGCCGCACGCGGTCAGAACGGCGAGGCAGGCGAGCGGGACGGCGAGGCGAAGGCGCGACGGCCGCTCGCCGGCCGGGGATGACGGGCGCATGCCCGGTAGATGCCCAGCCCACCGGCCTGCAAGCGGCCTGGCGTCGGATCGGCCCGGGTTTCCTGGCACTTCCGCGGAGCCGGGACTCCCTCTACGCTGATCAACCTCCAAGGAGTCATACAAGTGAGCAAATCCCACGATTTATCGGCTTTTCTTGCGTCTTATGGGCCGTCTTTCGCTCGGACGGCCTACCTGTTGACGGGCGACGCGGACAAGGCGCGCGAGCTGGCCACCGCGGCGCTCGTCTCGTCCTGCCGCCGGTGGTCCGCGATCCGCTACCACCGCCCGGCCGACGCGGTGCTGCGCGAGCTGTACGGACGGTTCCTGGGCGCGACGGGCGCGCCCTGGCCGGCCCCGGAGGGTCACCTGCTCGCCGGGCTCGCCCCGAGAACCCGCGCGGCCGTCGTCGTCACCTTCCACGACGGGCTGAGCCTGCCGCACGCCGCCGTGATCACGGGCCTGTGGATCGGCGCGCTGGACGACGAACTGCGACGGGCCCGCGCCCAGCTCCGAACCACCCACCCGACCCTGTTCGAGAACCACCCAGCCCCGCCGGGGAACCCCGCAGCCCCGGCCGAGGATCCGGCGGACCCGGCCTGGGGTCGCCAGGGCGACCGGCCGGGGAGCGGCGCGGCGTCCGCCTCACTCTGGACGCTCGCCCCCGCTCCCGAGCCCGCCGCCCCGACGGCCGCGCCCCAGGACGGCGCCCCCGGGGATCAGGCCCTGCGGGCCGCGCTGCTCGGCCTGGCCACCGGGATGCCGCGCACCGACCTCGCAGAAACGGTCCTGCGGCGGGTCACGGCGCGACGCAGGATCCGGGTGGCGGTGTGGACGTCGGCCTCCCTCGGCCTGGTCGCCGCGATGGTCGCGACGATCGTGGCCGGGCTGTCCGCGGTGGCCGACCGCGTGGACGAGACCATGGCCCGCGCCACCTCCGACCCCGGGACGCGGGGCCCCGGCCAGGAGGTCCGCGACCCGCTGCCCACCGCGCTCCCCGACCCGGTCCGCTTCGCCTACCCGGGCTACTGCCGCGACGCCTAGGCCGACGCCCGTGCCCCGCAACCCTGCGGCCAGTGGGTGCTCACCACCCGGTCGGGCACGGAATGGCGGCTGCCGGACGCGCGGGCCGGCTACGACCCGGCCACCGGCGAGTACATGCCGCTCGCCCTCAGCCAGGACGGCCACCGGCTCGTCTACCAGAACCCGCAGGGCCGTTACCTGGTCCACGACCTGCCCACGGGCGTGGTCAAGGGCATCGACGCCACGGCCGGGGACGGCGAGGCGCACATCAGGTCGTCCCCGGACGGCCGCTACTTCGCGCTGTCCTTCGGCGACGCCGGCGACAGCGCGGTGCTCGACTTCCGGACCGGCACGACCCGCACCGTACGCGGCAAGGACGTCGAGATCCTGGCCGTCCACGACGACGGCACGCGCGTGGTCGCCGAACGCCGGGACACCACCGCCGTCCCGGGCCACGCCTCCGTCAGCACGCTGAGGCTGGACGGCGGCGGCACCCGCACGAAGGGCTTCCGGATCGACCCCGCCCTCATCGAGCACGGCGCCGCGCTCGCCCCGGACGGCCGCTCCCTGGCCCTGGTGACGGCCGACGACCGCCTGGTCACCATGGACGCCCGCACCGGCCGCGTCACCGGCCCCCGCCCCCGCCTGGACGTCGACGACCTCGAAGTGATCAGGGTGGAGCGCTGGCTGAGCCGCGACAAGGTCCTCGTGCGCCTGTGGGACCAGGAGGACGTCTACCTGGTCCAGGTGAACGTCCGCACCGGCGAGAGCGCCGACCTCGGCGACTCGGCGACGGAGTGGATCGACTACTCCGACCCGATCGGCGCCCTGGAGAAATAAGGAAGAGGGCCCCGCCCCCGGCGGAACCCTCTTCCCCGTCACAGGGAGGTCAGACGGCCTCGAAGACCTTCACGTCCTCGGCCTCGACCGCGGCGGCCTTGCGCGAGCGCAGCCCGGTGGCCGAGATCGCCAGCCCGACCAGGGCCAGCACCAGCGCGACCACGATCGCCGAGCGCAGCGCGCCGATCGACAGCGTCTCGCCGCCCGAGGTCAGCACGGCGGTCACCACGGCCAGCACGATCGCGCCGCCGACCTGGCCGGAGGTGTTGAGCAGCCCGGAGGCCAGGCCCTGCTCGTCGTCGTCCACGCCGTTGGTGGCCTGGATGTTCAGCGAGGGGAAGGACAGGGCGAACGCCACGCCCAGCAGGACCATGCCGGGGAGCACCATGCCGCCCAGGCTCGGCGTCTCGTCGATGCCCAGGAAGATCGCGTAACCGCCGGCCAGGGCCGCGGCGCCGATGACGATCAGCTTGCCGGTGCCGAACCTGTCGGCGAAGTCCCCCATCTTGGTCGAGCTGACCGCGACGAGCAGGCCCGCGGGCAGGAACGCCAGGGCCGTGCCGAGCGCCGACCAGTGCAGCAGGTTCTGGAAGTACTGCATGGCCACGAACTGGAAGGCCACGTACGAACCCATCAGGATGAGCAGCCCCAGGTTGGCCCGGACGATGTGGCCCGAGCGCAGGATGCCGAGCCGCACCAGCGGGTGCTTCATCCGCAGCTCGGTGAGGACGAACAGGCCGAGCAGCACCGCGACGGCCACCAGCGAGCCGATCGTCTGGAACGAGGCCCACCCGGCCTCGGGAGCCTGCACGACGGTGAAGACGAGCAGCAACATCGAGGCGGTGATCAGCACGGCGCCGACGAGGTCGTGGCCGCCCTCGGCCCGCTCCTCCTGGCCCTTCGGCAGCACCTTCAACGCGGCGATCAGCGCGATGATCGCGACCGGCACCGGCATGAGGAGCGTCCACCGCCAGCCGATCTCGGTCAGCAGGCCGGAGAGCACCAGGCCGAGCGAGTAGCCGCTCGCGCCGCAGGCGGTGAAGATGCTCAACGCCTTGTTGCGCTCCGGGCCCTCCGGAAACGTGGTGGTGATGATCGACAAAGCGGCGGGCGCGGTGAACGCCGCGGCAACACCCTTGACGAACCGGGCGGCGATCAGCAGGCCCCCGTCGTCCACGACACCACCCAGCAACGACGCGACGGCGAAGACGCCCAGAGCGACCAGGAACACCCTGCGCCGCCCGAGCAGGTCGGCGGTCCTGCCCCCGAGCAACAGAAGACCGCCATAGCCGAGCACGTAGCCGCTGACCACCCACTGCAGGGAAGACGTGCTGAGGCCCAGATCATGCTGGATGGCCGGCAGGGCGACACCGACCATGGAGACATCAAGGGCGTCAAGGAAGATCACTGCACAGAGCACGGCGAGCGCGCCCCAACGGGATGAGGAAGAGGACATGAGTCAGAACAATACATGCGTCAGCATCTAATGCAAGTGCATTTAATGCCGTTGCATGAATCTTCCCGAGATGGTAACCTCCGCGACATGGACGAGGAGTTCGTGGTCGAGACCTGGCATTACGTCCTGGCCAAACACGCGAAGGCCATGTGCGCGCTGGAGCGGGAGCTGGGCGAGCGGCACGGGCTCGGGCCCAGCGAGTTCGAGGTGCTCGACCGGATCGTCCACCACGACAGGAAGCTGCGCATCCAGGAGCTCTGCGAAGAGGTCCACCTGAGCCAGAGCGCCCTGTCCAGGGTCGTGGCCAGGCTGGAGAAGAGCGGGCTCGTCACCCGCGGCACGTGCGACTCCGACCGCCGGGGCGTGTTCGTCTGCATCACCGACGAGGGGCGCGCGCGGTACACCGAGGCGCTGCCCACGCAGCGCGCCGTGCTCGCGGGCGTCTTCACCGACGTCCCCGAGGTCCCCGCCGTCACCACCTAGCCGGTACGCGGCCGGGAGAAGCGGCGGCGGCCGTCCCCGGGCAGGGGTCCGGCCGCCGCGCACGAGTGCTTCCGCTGGTCAGCCGATGCGGTCGATGACCAGGGGCAGCAGCTCGCGCCCCGACTCGGCGACCTCGTAGCCGCCCGACAGCGCGTCGAGCGCCCGCTCGAACCTGGCCGTCTCGTCGGCGTGCAGCGTCATCAGCGGCTGGCCCTCGCGCACCAGGTCGCCGGGCTTGGCGTGCAGCACGATCCCGGCCCCGAACGACACCGGGTCCTCCTTGCGCGCCCGTCCGGCGCCGAGCCGCCAGGCGGCCAGCCCCACGGCGTACGCGTCGAGGCGGGCCAGCACCCCGGACGACGGCGCCGTCACCGTCATGCTCTCGGCCGCCCTCGGCAGGACCGCGTCGGGGTTGCCGCCCTGGGCGGAGATCATCCGCCGCCACGCGTCCATGGCCGAGCCGTCGCGCAGCGCGTCGGCCGGGTCCTTGCCGGAGACCCCGGCCGCCGCCAGCATCTCGCGCGCCAGCCGTACGGTCAGCTCGACCACGTCGGACGGCCCGCCGCCGGCCAGCACCTCGATCGACTCCTCGACCTCCAGCGCGTTGCCCACGGCCAGGCCGAGCGGCCGGTCCATGGCCGTCAGCAGGGCGACCGTGCGCACGCCCGCGTCGCTCCCGAGCGCGACCATGGTCTCGGCCAGCTCGCGGGCGCTCTCGGTCGTCTTCATGAACGCCCCGGAGCCCACCTTCACGTCGAGCACCAGCGAGCCGGTGCCCTCGGCGATCTTCTTCGACATGATCGACGAGGCGATCAGCGGGATCGACTCGACGGTGCCGGTGACGTCGCGCAGCGCGTAGAGCTTCTTGTCGGCCGGGGCCAGCCCGGAGCCCGCCGCGCAGACCACCGCGCCGGCCGTGCGCAGGACGTGGAGCATCTGGTCGTTGGAGAGCGAGGCCAGCCAGCCCGGGACGGACTCCAGCTTGTCCAGGGTGCCGCCGGTGTGCCCGAGCCCGCGACCGGACAGCTGCGGCACGTACGCCCCGCACGCCGCCACCAGGGGCGCCAGCGGCAGCGTGATCTTGTCGCCGACGCCGCCCGTGGAGTGCTTGTCGGCCGTGGGCCGGTCGAGCATCGACCAGTCCATGCGCTCGCCGGACCGGATCATGGCCTGCGTCCAGTCGGCGATCTCGCGCCGGTTCATGCCGTTGAGCAGGATGGCCATGGCCAGGGCGGACATCTGCTCGTCGGCCACGTCACCGCGGGTGTAGGCGGCGATCACCCAGTCGATCTGGGCGGTGGTGAGCTCGCCGCCGTCGCGCTTGGCGCGGATGACCTCGATGGCGTCCATGGTCACGAGCTCCTGCTGAGGTCGTCGGGGCCGAACGCGTACGGCAGGATCTGCGCCATGCGCTTGGGACCGTCGACGGTCTCCACCAGCAGGTTCTCACCGCCGAACTCGTACAGGAGCTGACGGCAGCGCCCGCACGGCATGAGCAGCTCGCCGTGGCCGTCCACGCAGGTGAAGGCCACCAGCCGGCCGCCGCCCGACATCTGCAGCGCCGACACCAGCCCGCACTCGGCGCACAGGCCGAGCCCGTAGGAGGCGTTCTCGACGTTGCAGCCGGTGACGATCCGGCCGTCGTCGACGACCGCCGCCGCCCCCACCGGGAACTTGGAGTACGGCGCGTAGGCGTTGCGCATGGCCGTGGCGGCCTCGGCGCGCAGGCCGTCCCAATCGATGTTCAATGTTGATCCCCCCGACGGAAGCGTACGCCGTCTGCCTTGGGCATCCGCAGACGCTGCGACGCGACCAGGAGCACGAGCAGCGTGAGCACGTGTGGCGTGATGAAGACGAACTCGCCCGGCAGCGTCTCCACGGTCCGCCAGAGCCAGAACAGCACGAGCGCGCCCGCCGCCGCGGCGGCGATCACGGTGTAGTCCTTGACGCCCCTGGCCACGATCTCGGCCGGCTGGCTCGGCGCGACCAGTTTGCGGATCTGCAGCGCGATGTAGACCACCAGCAGCAGCGCGCCGAACAGGAAGAACGTGGTGACCGCGTTGGCCTCGCCGGAGCTGCGCAGCTGCAGGCCGCTGGCGTAGCCGAACAGGGACGAGCCGGCCGCGAGCCCGCCGGGCCGCCAGTTGCCGAAGATCATGGCGGCCAGACCGATGAAACCGCGTCCCTGCGTCTGGCCCTCGACGTACTTGTTGGAGACGAAGACCAGGAACACGCCGCCGAGCCCGGCGAACGCGCCGGAGACGACGACCGCGAGGTACTTGATCCGGTAGACGTTCACGCCCAGCGACTCGGCCGCCCACGGGTTCTCCCCCGCCGACCGCAGCCGCAGCCCGAACGACGTGCGCCAGAGCACCAGGTACGTCACCGGCAGCAGCAGCACGGCCAGGATGATCAGCGCGTTCACGTCGTGGGTGAGCCCGCGCAGGATGCCGGCCAGGTCGGAGAGCAGGAACCAGTGGGTGCTCTCCAGCTTGCCGAGCAGGTCGGGGCCGTCCGACAGAACGGGCAGGCTCACCTCTGGCGCACCCGAGCTGATCGCCGGCGAGGTGGTGATGCCGGCGCCCTTCGCGCTGGCCGAGGTGCCCTCGCCGTAGAGGACCTCGGACAGGAAGCGGGTGATGCCGGGGCCGAGCAGGTTGATGGCGACGCCGCTGATGATGTGGTCGACGCCGAACGTGACGGTCGCGATCGCGTGGATGAGCCCGCCGAGCGCGCCGCCGAGCAGCCCGGCGACCAGCGCGGCCACGGCGCCCCACTGGTATCCGGCCCAGCCGGCGAACCAGGTGCCGAGCACCATCATGCCTTCGAGGCCGATGTTGACCACGCCGGCCCGCTCGGCCCACAGGCCGCCGAGACCGGCCAGGCCGATCGGCACCGCGAGCAGCAGCGCCGCGTTGAACGTGCCGGAGGAGGTCAGGTCGTCCTGGCCGGAGATGATCCGCACCAGCGACAGCAGCAGGATGAGCGCGGCGACGCCGAGCAGCGCCAGATGGTATTTGCCGACCCTGCTCATGCTGCCACCTCAACCGGTCTGTTCGTGTCGAGCTGCCGGGCGGCCCGCTGCTCCTCAAGCCGCATGGCGATGCGGTTGGTCACCTCGTTCGCGATGACCACCAGCAGGACGATGACGCCCTGGATGATCGTGATGACCGACGACGGCACGTCGGCGATCTGCAGCGCGCCCTGCGCCCGGTCGAGGAAGGCGAACAGCAGCGCGGCGATCGCGATGCCGACGGGCTTGTTCCTGCCGAGCAGCGCCACCGCGATGCCGAGGAAGCCGAGGCCGGCGGTGAAGTTGGAGTTGAAGGCGCCCTTGTCGCCGAGGATCTCGGGCAGGCCGATGAGCCCCGCGATCGCGCCGGACAGCACCATGGCCGCGATGACCATCTTCTTCGGGTTGACGCCCGAGGCGAAGGCGGCCGGGCCGTTCAGCCCGCTGGCCTTGACGTTGAAGCCGAAGCGGGTGCGCTCCAGCACGACCCAGACCACCAGGCCGAGCACGACGGCCACGAGCAGGAAGCCCCACACGCCGCCGCCGCGGGTGGGCGCCAGCAGCCCGAACCAGTCGAAGACGAAGTTCAGGTTGGGGAACATGGCCGACTCGGGCAGCTGCGGCGTGGTCGTGGTGAGCTGGCCGGCCGCCCGCTGGCCCGCGAACGGGCCGCGGACCAGGTAGGAGGCCAGGGCGATCGCGATGTAGTTGAGCATGATCGTGGAGATCACCTCGTTCACGCCGCGGGTCACCTTCATCACCGCGGGGATCAGCGCGTACGCGCCGCCCACGACGGCCGCGACCACGATGATCACCAGGATCTGGATCGGCTTCGGCGCGGTGAACGTCGAGCCGACGTAGGCCGCGCAGATGGCCGCGATGCGGTACTGGCCCTCGACGCCGATGTTGAACAGGTTCATGCGGAAGCCGACGGCCACCGCGAGACCCGCGATGAACAGCGGCACCGCCCGGTTGAGGAACGCCGCGATGCCGTTGGACACCGAGCGCGCGGTCTCGCCGAAGTCGAAGAAGGCGGCGAACGCGTCGATCGGGCTGGCACCCGCCGCGATGATCGCCACGCTGGAGATCGCGATCGCCAGGACGATGGCGACGACGGCGCCTGCGACGGTGAGCAGCGCCCGGTTGAGCCCGGCGGGCATCACGTCTCCTCAGTGCCGGCGATGGCGCCGGTCATGTAACCGCCAAGCCGCTCGGGCGTGACGTCGGAAGGATCGAGTTCGGCCACGAGCCGGCCGCGCAGGATGACCCTGATCGTGTCGGACAGGCCGATCAGCTCGTCGAGGTCGGCCGAGATCAGCAGCACGGCCAGGCCGGCGGCCCGCGCGTTGCGCAGGTGGTCCCAGATGGCGGCCTGGGCGCCGACGTCCACGCCGCGGGTGGGGTGGGCGGCGATGAGGAACGACGGCTCGCCGCTCATCTCGCGTCCGACGATCAGCTTCTGCTGGTTGCCGCCGGACAGGGCCAGGGCCAGGGTGTCCACGCTGGGGGTGCGCACGTCGTACTCCTTGACGATGCGCTCGGTGTCGGCCTTGGAGGCGCGCCGGTCGACCCAGATGCCGCTGCGCGCCGGGGGCCTGGTCTGGTGGCCGAGCACCCGGTTCTCCCACAGGGACGCCTCCAGCAGCAGGCCCTGCCGGTGGCGGTCCTCGGGGATGTAGCCGATGCCTGCTTCCCTGCGCTTCAGCGTGGACCAGGCGCTGATGTCCACGTCGCCGAGGGTGATCGTGCCGTGGGTGGCACGCATGCCCATGATCGCCTCGATCAGCTCGGACTGCCCGTTGCCCTCGACGCCGGCGATGCCCAGGATCTGGCCCGCGTGGATGTCGAAGGAGACGTCGTCGAGGATCAGGCGCTTGCCCTCTTCGCGCAGCTTGTCGACGTACAGGTCGACGGAGGTGCCCCTGGGGACGGGACGGAAGCCGTCGGCCTCCATCGTCAGCCGCGACACGCTCAGCGTGACGCTCTCGCGCACGGTGGACTCGCGGGTCTCCGGCGTGGGCAGCTCGCTGCCGACCATCAGCTCGGCGAGCCGGCGGGCGGTCACCTCGGCGGGGTTGACGCTGGCGACGGTGGTGCCGCGGCGGATCACGGTGATCGCGTCGGCGATGTTCAGCACCTCGTCGAGCTTGTGCGAGATGAAGATGACGGTCAGGCCCTCGGCCTTGAGCTCGCGCAGGTTCTCGAACAGCTCCTCGACCTCCTGCGGCACGAGGACCGCCGTCGGCTCGTCGAGGATGAGGATGCGGGCGCCGCGGTAGAGGACCTTGAGGATCTCCACCCGCTGGCGGTCGCCGACGCCGAGGTCCTCCACCAGCGCGTCGGGGTCGACGCGCAGGCCGTGGCTGCTGGCCAGCTCGGCGATGCGGGCCCGTGCCCTGCCGGTGTCGAGCACGCCGGCCCTGGTGGGCTCGGCGCCGAGGACGATGTTCTCCAGCACGGTGAAGTTGTCGGCCAGCATGAAGTGCTGGTGGACCATGCCGATGCCGACGTCGATGGCGTCGCTGGGGGTGCGGAAGCTGACCTCCCGGCCGTTGACCCTGATCGTGCCCTCGTCCGGCTTCTGCATGCCGTAGAGGATCTTCATCAGGGTCGACTTGCCCGCGCCGTTCTCCCCGACGATCGCGTGGACCGTGCCGGGTTCGACGGTGATGCGGATGTCGTGGTTGGCGACGACGCCGGGGAAACGCTTGGTGATGCCCTCCAGCTCTACGGCGGGTTGCACCGCGGCGAGGGTGTCCGAGCTCATTTCGCCTCTCCTAGAGCATGGGGGGCGGACGGGGCGGATAGCCAGAAGGCCCGAAGTGGGGACTCCGGGCCCTCGGTCGTCCGTTCCTACCCAGATTACGGCTTGGACGGAACCGTGATTTTGCCGTCGACGATGTCCTTCTTGGCAGCGTCGAGCTTGTCCTTGATGTCGTCGATCTCGCCACCGGTGGTGGACAGGCCCACACCGTCGACCTTGAGGTCGTAGACGGTGTTGCTGCCGCCCTTGGCACCGCCCTGGAAGGCCTTGACGAACTCGAAGACGCCGACGTCGACGCGCTTGAGCATCGAGGTCATGATGACCGACTGAAGGTCGGTCTCCTTGACCGTCTGGCGCTGGTCGGAGTCGACGCCGATGGCCTTCTTCTTGGCCGCGGCCGCCGCCTGGAACACGCCGAGGCCGGAGTCGCCGGCGGCGTGGTAGACGATGTCCGCGCCGTCCTGGTACATCTTCTCGGCCGCGACCTTGCCCTTGTCGGGGGCCTTGAAGCCGGAGAAGTCACCGTCGGGGGTGAGGTACTTGATGTCGATCTTGATGTCCGACTTGACCGACTTGGCGCCCATCACGAAGCCCGCCTGGAACTTCTTGATCAGGTCGTTCTCGACGCCGCCCACGAAGCCGACGTGGCCGGCCTCCGACTTGGTCGCGGCGGCGACGCCCGCCAGGTAGGAGCCCTGCTCCTCGGCGAACAGCAGGCCGGTCACGTTCGGGGCGTTGGAGGCCGAGTCGACGACGGCGAACTGCACGTCGGGGTACTCGGCGGCGGTCTTCTTGATGTCGTCGCCGTAGGCGAAGCCGACACCGATGATGGGGTTGTAGCCCGCGTCCGCGAGCTGGCGCAGCAGGTCGCCGCGGTTGGAGCCGTCAGCCGCCGGGCTGAGCTCCTTGATGTCGGCGTTCAGCTCCGTCTTGGCCTTCTCCAGGCCGGCGTAGGCGGCGTCGTTGAACGACTTGTCGCCACGGCCGCCGACGTCGAACGCCAGACCGACCTTCAGCCCGCCCTTGGGGGCCTCGCTGCTGGCGCCGGAGCTCGGCTGCGTGCTCGCCGAGGTGCCTCCACCCTCGCCGCCACAGGCCGCGACTGCCATGAGCATGACGCCGGCTACCGAGCCGACGGCAATCCTGCTGAATCGCTTGCCGAGCAAGGCGACTCCCTTCCATTTCCTCGCCGTCGAACTTCATCGCAGGCGCGAAGAAACGTACGGCACCTGCACGGAAGATAGTTGCTTGACCAGGGCAGACCAAACCGGCACACAGGGTCGCAACCGCTCCGTTATCGACATCAAGCGCGTCCGTGACCTGAATCTGGGTTCAGGCACTTGGGACGGCTCCCTCAAAGTTTTGCCCAAGTTTGGTATGGAAGGGGCCCTTGCCGAGCGGTCGATCATGGCAGAGATTCCGATCAACGGTGGAAATTTCGTATCGGAGCCCCGTATGCAGCCTTGGAAGACACTGGCCGTACCGCTGGTCGCGATCCTCGCCGTGACCTTGGGCGGGCCCGCCCCGGCGACGGCCGCCACCCCTACTCTCAAGATCGAGAACAACGCCACCCAGCCCGTCTTCTCCCGCGCCGACGCCGTCAAGCAGACGGTGTTCGTCGAGGTGGCCGGGACCGACAGCGACGACGACGGGCAGCCCGACCGCGTCGCCATGGACATCCTGCGCCCCAAGGAGACCGACCAGGGGCTCAAGGTCCCGGTGATCATGGAGGCCAGCCCCTACTACGCCCCCGGCAACGACGTGCCCAACCACCCGGTGGACGTCGACGCGAACGGCATCCCGCTGCCCACCCTGAAGTCACCTTCGAACAAGCTCTTCAGTGAGCCCTTCGACGGCTACTACGACAACTACTTCGTGCCCCGCGGCTACGCCATCGCCCTGGTCGAGAACGTGGGCAGCGCCCGCGCCACCGGCTGCCCCTCCTCCGGCGACCGGAACGAGACCGCCGGCCCGAAGGCCGCCATCGACTGGCTGAACGGCCGCGCCCGCGGCTTCGACGCCGACGGCAACGAGGTCAGCGCCACCTGGTCCACCGGCAAGGTCGGCATGATCGGCGTCTCCTACAACGGCACCCTGCCCAACGCCGTCGCCTCCACCGGCGTCGAGGGCCTGAAGACGATCGTGCCGATCGCCGCCATCTCCAGCTGGTACGACTACTACCGGGCCAACGGCGGCGTCCCGGCCCCCGGCGGCTACCAGGGCGAGGACCTGGACGTCCTGGCCAAGTTCGTGCTGACCAGGGACAGGGGCTTCGAGGTCTGCGGCGCCAAGATGGACGCGCTGACCGCGAACCAGGACCGGGTCACCGGCGACTACAGCCCGCTCTGGGACGCCCGCAACTACCTCAACGACGTGGACAAGGTGAAGGCCAGCGTCTTCCTCGTGCACGGGCTCAACGACTGGAACGTCAAGACCAAGCAGTTCGCCCAATGGTGGTACGCCCTGGCCGAGCGGCACGTGCCGCGCAAGATCTGGCTGCACCAGGGCACCCACATGAACCCCTTCAACCTGCGCACCGTCGAGTGGCTGCGTCAGCTGCACGGCTGGTTCGACTACTGGCTGCAGGACATCGACTCGGGCATCATGCGCGAGCCGCAGGCCGACGTGGAGATCGGCGTCGGCGAGTGGCAGCGGCACGCCTCCTGGCCGCTGCCCGGGACCACCACGGTGGCGCTCCACCCGGCCGCCGGCGAACGGCTCGGCCTGCTGCCCCGGCCGCTGTCGCCCGCGGAGTCCTTCGTGGACCAGAGCGCGCGGACGGCCGAGCAACTGGTAGAGGCGACCGGGCCCGACCCGAACCGGTTGGCGTACCTGACCGGACAGCTGCCCGCCGACGTGCGGATCTCCGGCACGCCGACGGTCTCGGTACGGGCCTCGTTCAAGGACGGCGCCTCGCCGTACCTGACGGCGTTGCTGGTGGACTACGGCACGGACGTGCGCCCGGACGGCACTCTGCAGTCGACCGGCCAGAGCTACTGCTATGGCGAGGGCGTCCCGGGTGACACGGGCTGCACGACGCTCAGGCGGCTCGGCACGGCGACGACGGCGTACAAGATCGTCTCCAGAGGATGGCTCGACGTGCGCAACCGCCACCGCGCCGACCGCACGGAACCGCTGCGCCCCGGCAAGGAGTACACCTTCACCTGGGACTTCCAGCCCAAGGACTACCTGTTCAAGAAGGGCCACCGGCTGGGCCTGGTGATCATCTCGACCGACCGCGACTACACCCTGCGCTACCCGGGCGGCACCCGGGTCACCGTGTCGCCTGGGCACTCGTCCCTGCGGCTGCCGGTGGTGTTCGGCAGGCTCGCCTGACCCGCCGACGGCCCGCCGCGCGACGCGGCGGGCCGTCGGAGCGGCTCTCAGGCCATGGCGTTGCTGATGGAGTCGATCGGGCCGACGTCCCACAGCGCGGTCAGCGCGGTGGCGGCCATCACCCGCACGCCCATCGCGATCGCCTTCTCGTCGACGTCGAAGGTGCCCTGGTGGATGTCGTACGTGACGCCGTCGGGCGAGCGCGTGCCGAGCCGGGCGAAGGCGCCGGGGATCGACTCCAGGTACCAGGCGAAGTCCTCGCCGCCGAGCGACTGCTGGGTGGGCACCACCGCGCCGGCGCCGAGGGCCCGCTCGGCCGCCTCGGCCAGCATCTCGACGCTGACCTCGTCGTTGACCACCGGCGGCACGCCCCGCGTGTAGTCCAGCACGGCCTCGACGCCGTAGGCGCCGGCGACGGACTCCAGCAGGGCCTTGATCAGGTCGGGGGCGGCGTGCCAGGCGTTCTCGTCGAGGCAGCGGATCGTGCCCTCGGCGATGCCGTCGTCTGGGATGGCGTTGGCCGCCGAGCCCGCCTCGACCCGGCCCCAGACGAGGCTGAGCGAGGAGCGCGGGTCGATCCGGCGGGAGAGCGCGGCGGGCAGCTCGGTGAGGATCTTGGCCAGGGCGAAGACCAGGTCGGCCGTCAGGTGGGGGCGGGCGGTGTGGCCGCCGGGGCCGGAGACCCTGACGACGATCTTGTCGCAGGCCGAGGTGATCGGGCCGCTCCGCAGACCGAGCTGGCCGACGTCGACGCGCGGGTCGCAGTGGAGGCCGAAGATGCGGTCGACGCCGCTGATGCCGCCGTGGGCCATGACCTCAAGAGCGCCGCCGGGCAGTTCCTCGGCGGGCTGGAAGATCAGCCGGACCCGGCCGGGCAGCAGCCCGGCCGCGGCCTGCTGGGCCAGGAAGATCGAGGTGCCGAGCAGAACGGTGGTGTGCACGTCGTGCCCGCAGGCATGGCACGCGCCGGGGACGGTGGAGCGGTAGGGCACGTCCTTCTCGTCCTGGAGCGGCAGCGCGTCGATGTCGGCCCGCAGCGCGATGGTCGGCCCGTCGCCGCTGCCCACCTCGCAGATGAGACCGGTGCCACGCGGCAGCACCGACGGCGTCAGCCCCGCGGCGGTCAGCCGGTCGGCGATGCGCTGGGTCGTGCGGTATTCGGCGAAGGCCAGCTCAGGATGCATGTGAAGGTCACGACGGAACGCCACCAGCTCCTGCTCGATCTCCGCCAGGAACGCGTCCAGTTCTCCCCGCAGCTCACGTCCCCGCATATGTCACCATCCATCCCGTAGAGGCCGCGCGTCCCACGCACGGACGGCGGCTCATAACGCTCTCGAAAAAGTCCATCCTGCGGCAGCCACCTGGTTGAGGCGGCCGTTCGGCGAATCAAAAGCCACACCCGTAGGTTTCGGTGCGAGATCGTCAGCACGGGCTTCGCGTTCATCGGTCGCAGCAGCCCGGGTGCACGGCGGTAAGCCGTGAGCCCGGTGGCGATGCTTCTGACTTTATCGCTCCCGTGCGCCTTCGCGCCGACAGATACACCAAAAGTTGGCCGACGGCATGCCCGTAACCGCAGGTGGTCACGTTCCGCACATGTCCACCTGATCAGGAAAATAGTCACAAGGGATCATTAGATGGTGACCCGATGTCGCCACTTCCAAACGTGCTCACCGATTTCGAATCCTGTCACCTTCTGTCATGTTCATGACACTTTGGCGCTTGCTGCATTTGTGAAGAATGCGTGTTTCACTCGCTATATGATCACTAATATCCCGTTCGGGGAGAAGTATGCCGGGTTGAGCATCTTCGAGCCGAGCGAGGGGACCCTGGTGGTCGTACCCTCGCTCTCCCTGCCGCAGGACGAGCTGCGCCGCATCACGGCAGCCCGATCGTACGAGGAGCGCCTGCTCTTCCTCCTCCTGACGCTCCGGGAACCCGGGGTCAAGGTGATCTACCTCTCCTCCGCTCCGATCGATCCCGACATCATCGACTACTACCTCGGCTTCCTCCCCGACCCGGACGACGCCGCCAAGCGCCTGGAGCTCATCAGTCTCGACGAGCCCTGGTCGCAACCCCTCACCCGGACGCTGCTGCGCCGACCCGACGTCCTCGACCGGTTACGGTCGGCGATCGACGCCGACACCTGGCTGGTGCCGTTCGTCCTCAGCGAGACCGAGGAGGAGCTGGCCGCGTCACTCAACGTCCCCATCTACGGCCCCGCCACCGCGCTGGCCTACTACGGCTCCAAGAGCGGCGCCCGCGAGGTCGGGCACGAGGCCGGCGTGCCCATGGCCCGCGGTTTCGGCGACGTGCACAGCATCATCGCGATCGACGAGGCCATCGACTCGCTGCCCGGCGAACGGGTGATCGTCAAGCTCAACGACGGCTACTCGGGCCTGGGCAACGCCATCGTCAGCAAGGCCGACCGCTCGCTGACCCGATTTTCGGCGGCCGGGGAGACCTGGACGAGCTTCACGACGAAGATCAGGGAACGCGGCGCGGTGGTGGAGGAGTTCATCGAACATCGCCCGCTCTACTACCCGAGCGCCCTGGCCCGAATCACGCCCGGCGGGCACGCGGCCGTGCTGGCCACGCACGACCAGGTGCTCGGCGGCCCCAACAACGACGTCTACCAGGGCTGCACGTTCCCCGCCGCCCCGGAGTACCGGCACGAGGTGGGCGAGTCTGCCGGGCGCATCGCCGCCATCCTGGCCGAGCGGGGCGTGGTCGGCCTGTTCGGCATGGACTTCTTCGCACTCAAGGCCGACGCCGGGTACGCCGCGCTGCTGTGCGAGATCAACCTGCGGATCGGCGGCACGACGCACCCGTACGGCGCGGTGGTGCTGACGACCGGGGCCAGGTACGACCCGGCCACCGGCCTCCTCATGGCCGGGGACCAGCCGAAGTACTACACCGCGACCGACAACTGCTCCTCCTCCTGCCTGCGTGGCCGCACGCCGGGCGAAGTCATGCGCACCGCCCGGCGGCTCGGGATCGGCTTCGACGCCGACCGGCGCACGGGCAACGTCTTCCACCTGCTCGGCGCCATCCCCGAGTACGGGAAGCTGGGCTTCACCTCCATCGGCGACTCCCGCGAGGAGGCCGACGAGCTGCACGCGCTCACCCGCCGCCTTCTTTGCGACGCCTGATCCCCGCCTCCCGCAGACCGCGCCACCCGATCACCGCCAGCACCGCACCGAGGATCACGTTGACCCCGATCAGGATCCCGTGCACGACGTAGAAGCCGGTGGGATGTCCGTCGGCCAAGTTAAACCCCAGGTTGATCCACTCGACGATCATGAACACGCCGAGGATGACGAGGAAACCGGCGATCTTTGGTGACATGGTCATCTCTCCAGTATCGAAGGCGGATCATCTGGGGAATGTGTCGCCACATGGGCATTCACACGGAGCTACGCTGAGACCGCCATGTGGACGAAATTTGTGCCGGTTACGGCACTTCTCGCCGCGGTCACGCTCACGAGCGGGACCGCATCCGCCGCCCCGACGACACCCGTCGGCGGTGACGCGCTGGGAAGCCGTGGGCTGGTGCAACCCCAAGGCGTCAAGGCGCCCCCCAAGAGCAAGGCTACTTCCTACGTCATCGCGGACGTGGAGACGGGTCAGGTGCTCGCCGCGAAGGACGCGCACGGCCGCTACCTGCCGGCGAGCACGCTCAAGACGCTCACGGCGCTCACGCTGCTGCCGAAGCTCGACAAGAACCGCAAGGTCCGGCCGAGCCAGAACGCCTGCAACCAGGAGGGCACGGCGGTCGGGCTGACGCCGAAGATGACGTACAAGGTCGACGACCTGTTCCGGGCGCTGATGATGTCCTCCGGAAACGACGCGGCCATGGCCCTGGCCGAGACGAACGGCGGCGTGGCCCAGACCATGCGCGACATGAACGCCGAGGCCAAGCGGCTGCAGGCGTACGACACGGTGGCCAAGACGCCGAGCGGCCTGGACAAACCCGGGCAGAGCAGCTCGGCGTACGACTTGGCGCTCATCGCCCGTGCCGGCCTCGCCAACCCTGATTTCCGGCGATATATCAGTACAAAGACTGCGAAGTTTCCGGCGCCCAAGGACTACTACGAGATCAGCAACCACAACAAGCTGCTCTGGCGCTACCAGGGCATGATCGGCGTCAAGAACGGCTGGACGTCCAAGGCACAGGGCAGCTTCGTCGGCGCGGCCACCCGCGGCGGCCACACGATCCTCGTCACGATCATGCGGCACGAGGGCTACTTCTGGGACGAGGTGGCCAAGCTGCTCGACTGGGGCTTCACGGTCAGGGGCAAGGCGACCCCCGTCGGGCAGCTCGTCGAGCCGGTGCCCGAGCAGGTGCGGGCCACGCCGCAGGCGCCGGTGTCGAAGGTGACGCCGGCCGCCCAGCCGCCGCTGCTGGACACGGCGGCCTCCAAGCAGACCGACTCCACCCGGACGGTCGGCTCGGCCGTCATCGGCGGCGGCCTGCTGTTCGGGCTGGTCTGGCTCGGCTTCGGCATCCGCCGCAAGCGCAACAGGTCCCGCCTCTGACGACGGAGGGCGCGTCAGGGCCGGGTCAGGGCTCCGAGGTCGGGTGCGGGGTCGTGCCCTTGCACTCGGGGCCGGGCGTCGGGCCCGGGTCGGCCGCCGGCACCTCCAGCGGATCGCCGAGCGACGGGATCGGCGACGGGGACGGCGGCGGGCACAACCCCGTGGTGGACGTCCACGCGGCGGCGAGCAGCACGAGCCTGGCCGAGAAGTTCATCCACACCAGCAGCCCCACGATGGCGGCGAACGCGCCGTAGACGGGGTTGCCGAGCGTGGTGCTGAGCAGCAGGCTCGCCACCTGCTTGAGCAGCCCGAACCCGATCGCGCCGAGCAGCGCGCCCCTGACGATGACCTTGAACGGCTCGGCCGGCTTGGCGACCCAGCCGAGCAGGATCACGAACAGCACCCAGTCGGCCACGACGCTCGCCACCACCACGAAGATCCGGAACGCCTCGGTGCTGAGCAGCGAGTTGTCGCCGAAGACGTGGTCGAGCACCTTGTCCGTGACCGTGGTCGCGGCCCCGGACACCAGCGTGGAGGCGACCAGTGTCGCCCCGAGCAGGATGACCGAGACCAGGTCGCGCAGTTTGCCCAGGAAGTAGTTCGGGGCCGGCACGGTGGTCATCGACATCTCGCGCAGCGCCGCGCGCAGCGCGTCCATCGCGCCGAGCCCGGCGTACAGGAGGCCGAGGAGGCCGATGATGCCCGCCGTCGTCCTGGCGCCGGCGATCTGCTCCAGGTTGAGGTCGGTCGCCATGCCGGGCAGCCGTTCGGTGATGGCGGTCTCCAGCGCCTCCCTGGTCGCGCTGCTGGCGTCGAGGGTGTAGCCGAGCACCGCGTACCCGAGCGCGAGCAGCGGGAAGAAGGACAGGAAGGAGAAGTAGGTGACCGAGCCGGCCAGCCGGTCGCCTCCCTGGAGCTGGTAGCGGCGCACGGCCCTGACCAGGTGGTCGATCCACAGCCTGCGGACCCGCCAGTGGTCGAGCGTCGTCCGGCCCCAGGCGCGCAGCGACACGATCCGCTCGTTCAGACTCGCCATCACGCCCTCACCCCCCGCCGGAGGCGAACGATCACCTCGTCACGGCGTCGGCCGATTCTGCCAGTGACGCGAGGACCGCCGCCAGATCCTGGTGGAGCATCTGCCCATCTCGCTTGACGACACGCCCGCCGACCAGCACCGTTTCCACGACGCTCGGGTCGGCGTTGAGCACGACGGCGCCGATCGGGTCGTGCGCCGCCGCCATGCCGAGGGTGTCCGTACGCAGCAGTTGCAGGTCGGCCTGCTTGCCCGGCCGCAACGAGCCGACGACGTCGCCCAGCCCCACCACCTCGGCCCCCTCGACGGTGGCCATGCGCAGCACGTCGCGGGTGGTGAAGCCCATGCCTCCGCCGTCCGGCCTGCCGCGCTCCAGCAGGTACGCCGCCCGCATCAGGCTGAACATGTCGCCCGGCGCGCAGCTCACCGTGTCGATGCCGAGACCGGTCGGCGCGCCCGCCGCCCTGGCCCGCCCGCTGACCGGGTAGCCGAGGCCGAGCGTCATCTCGTCGACCGGCGAGACCGACACGTTGCCCCCGCTGCCGGCGACGCGCTTGAGGTCGTCGTCGGTGTAGCTGTTGGCGTGCACGTACGTGGTCCGCGGCCCGAGCAGGCCGTTCGCCTCCAGGAACGCCAGGCCGCGGGCGGCGCTGGCCGGGCCGCCGACGCCCATGTGCACGGTGACCGGCAGGTCGAGCTCGCGGGCCAGCCGCCATTCGGCCAGCGCGTGCTCCTCGTCCACGATCTCCGGCCCGAGCGCGGCGACGACCATGGTGACCAGGCCGCCGCCGGCGCCGAAGTGCTCCTCGTGCACCCGCAGGCCCTCGCGGACGAGCCCGCCCGGCTCGCCCCCGTGGCACCAGCCGAGCACGGCCCTGATCCCCGACTCGCGCAGCGCCCGCACGGTGGCCTCGGTGTGGGCGGGCGAGAGCTGGATGTGCGACCAGTCGAGCAGCGTGGTGATGCCGGTGTCGAGGCATTCCAGCGCGCCGGCGAGGTTGCCCGCGTGGACGTCGGCCGGGCGGTGGGCCGGGGCCAGCTCGCCGAGCACGCGGCTCAGGTAGCCGTCGAAGGCGACGTCGGGGGCGACCGCCCTGATGCCGGCCTGCCAGGTGTGCCGGTGGGTGTCGACGAACCCGGGCAGCACGATCCGCCCGGTCGCGTCGATCACCTCGGCGCCCGGGACGTCGGGCAGCCCGGGGCCCACCTCGGCGAGCACGCCGTCCTCGACGCGCACGTCCACCTGGCCGAGCACCACGGGCTCGGGCTCGGTGTCGATCACGGTGCCGTTCTTGATCAGCAAGGTTGTCATGACTAAAAGCTTAATCAGAAGCTTTTCAGAAAGCAATCTCGCAATGGGTATCCTCGATGGCGTGAAACCGGATGAGATCGACGCGATGGTGCCGCGCTGGGTGGAGTCCGGACTGCCGTCGTCGCTGATCGCCGGTCTGGAGCTGAGCAAGCGCCTGTCCCGGCTGCACCTGGTCTTCGAGCAGGCGATCAAGGCGGAGCTGGCCGAGCTGGGGCTGACCTACGCCGAGTTCGACGTGCTGGCCGCGCTCGCCCGTACGCCGGCGCCGCATCGGATGAAGCCGAGCGAGCTGTCCAAGGCGCTGCTGCTCACCTCCGGGGGCACCAGCAACGTGCTCCAGCGCCTGACGGCGGCGGGCTACGTCGAGCGGGAGGCCAACGCGGGCGACGCGCGCAGCCGGTGGGTGCAGCTCACGGCCGAGGGGCACCGGGTGGCCCTGGCGGCCCTCGACGCCTCCTCGCGAGCGCACGAGGAGGTGCTGGCCGGGGTGCCGGAGCAGGACGTCAGAGCCGCCGCCGACGCCCTGCGCGAGGTGCTCACCCTCGTCGGCCGCCGCCGCTTCCGCTAGCCCGCCGCCCCCAGGCCCGCCGGGCCTCCGCCAGCCCGCCGCACCCGGGCCCGCCTCCGCTAGCCCGCGCGCAGGGCGTGGCGGTCGGCCCAGGAGCGGATCGACGCCGCGATGGCCTCCGGCTGGTCCTCCGGGGCGTGGTGACCCGCCGGGCCCAGGTGCTCGATCTCCAGGGCCGAGATGTTGCGGGCGCACCAGTCGAGCACCTCGCCCTGGATCAGCAGGGTCGGCGAGGAGTCGAAGGTGAGCAGCAGCTTGGGCACCTCGTCGCTGTTCGCCAGCCACTTGTCGTAGCGCTCGACGGCCTCGGCCACGTCGGCCGGGTCGCCGTCGAGCGGGATCGAGCGCGCCCACTGCAGCAGCGGCCGACGGCTCTCCCTGGTCGCGTACGCCTCCAGGTACGGCCGCAGCTCCTCCTCGCCCAGCGGGTTCAGCACCCCGCCCGTGTACGCCGTCCGCACCAGGAAGTCGTCGTCGAGCACCAGCCGCTCCCCCGCCTCGCTCCTGATCAGCTCGCTGCGGGCACGCGGCCCCTCGCCCAGCTCGCTCCAGCTCATCGGCCGCACGATGGTCTCGAAGAAGGCCACCCCGCGCACCCGGTCCGGATGCCGTGCCGCCCAGTCGAAGGCCAGCGCGCCGCCCCAGTCGTGGCCGACCAGCACGGCGTCCTCAAGGCCGAGCTCGTCGAACCAGGCGTCGAGGTAACGGGCATGGTCGGTGAAGCGGTAGGCCAGGTCGGGCCGTCCCGAGCGGCCCATGCCGATCAGGTCGGGCGCGAGCAACCGGCCGGGCCCGCCCACCCCGGGCAGCACGTTGCGCCACAGGTGGGAGGAGTTGGGGTTGCCGTGCAGGAAGACGATCGGCACACCCTCCCCCCGGTCCTCGTAGTACATGGTCGAGTCCAGCACCTCGGCAACAGGCATGACACGCCTCTTTCGTTCGTCGCACTAACGTTTATGACACTAACGAACGTACATCGTTAGTGCCACTAACGCAACGGGGTACGATCACCGGCATGAGCCACGACATGTCCGACGCCGCCGACCAGGCCGCCCCCACCCGCCTGCGCGGCCTGCCGAGCCGGCTGCTGGCCCACGTCGCGATGCAGGCCGACCGGCTGGTCAGCGACCGGCTCGCGGGCGCCGACGCGCGCAAGTGGCACTACGCGGTGCTCGTCGCGCTGCGCGAGTCCGGCCCGGCCAGCCAGGCCGAGCTGAGCCGGCTCACCGGCATCTACCGCAGCGACATGGTCGCGCTGCTCAACGAGCTGGCCGGGCGCGGCCTCGTCGAGCGGGCACCCGACCCCGCCGACCGCAGGCGCAACGTCATCTCCATGACCGAGCGCGGCCGCGACCGGCTCACCCGGCTCGACGGGCTGGTGGACGACGTCCAGGACGAGCTGCTGGCGCCCCTGACCGGCCCCGAGCGCGACCAGCTCGTCGGGCTGCTCGGACGGCTGCGCGACCACCACTCCCGATCAGCCCAATAGTGGGCAAAGACTGGTAAAAGCCAAGGCGTGGGAGCTTGCCGACATACCTCCTGACCAGGGGGAACGCATGGCAGGGCCGCTCCCGTGACCCTAGCCTGTGCTGTGTCGGGACCGAGCCAGGAGGCGTCACGCCCATGACCGAAATCAGCACCGGGCAGATGGTGCGACTCCAGCGCGAACGAAGGGGCATGAGCACGACCGCGCTGGCGACCCAGTCCGGCTGCACCACCCGGCACATCGAACTGATCGAACACGGGAAACGCACCCCCTCGCTGCCCCTTCTGCGCGAGATCGCCAAGGTCCTCGGCGTACGGACCGCCGTGCTCCTGGGCGAGACCCCCCGCGACTCCCACGAGCCCAGCAGGCCGCAGATCCGCGACATCGAGCGCGCCCTGTTCGCCTGCCGCACGGAGCCCGACCTCGAACCGCCCGACGCCGAGCAGCTGACCGAACGCGTGGCGGCGGCGCGCAACGCCTGGTTCACCTCGGCCCGCCGGTACTCGATCCTGATGTCCGCGCTGCCCTCGCTGGTCTCCGACGCCGAGAGCCTGGTGGCCGAGCGCACCCCCGCGGCCTACCGGACGGCGACGGACGCGTACATGCTGGCCAGGGGGTGCTCAAGCACCTGCAACGGGTGGATCTCGCGCACCTGGCCGCCGACCGGGCCATGCGCTACGCCGAGGAGTCGGCCGACCCGCTGATGCTCGCCTGGGCCCACTGGAACCTCGGCCAGTCGATGCTCTCCGACGACATGCACCAGATCGCCCACGACGTGGCCCGGCGCGGCATCGAGATCCTCGAACCCCATGTGGCCGACGGCGACGTACGGCACATCAAGGCCCTCGGCGCGCTGCACCTGCTGGCCGCCATCAGCGCGGCCAGGGGCGGCGACGACGAGCAGGCCAGGGAGACCGTGCGCGGCACCGCCGCCCGGCTCGCCGACCGCGCCGACGACCACTCCGACGCCTACGACCTGGCCTTCTTCGGTCCCACCAACGTCGCCATCCACATGGCCAGCATCGAGAACGACACCGGCCACCCCGAGGCCGTGCTGCGGCTGGCCGACGACATCGACATCCGCAGGACCCCGTCCATCGAACGGCGCACCACGCACCTGTGCCACGTCGCCCGCGCCTGCGAAGACCTGGGCGACGACGCCGCCAGCCTGGTCTACCTGCTGCGGATCGAGCGCGAGAGCCCCGAGGAGCTCGACCACAAGCTGCTGCTGCGGGAGATGGTCCGCTCGCTGGTGCGCCGCGCGCGGCCGTCGTGGGCGCCGGAGGTGCGCTTCCTCGCCGAACGCCACAACATCGACGTGTGAGGCCGGCCACCGAACTCTGAGTTCGCTCCGGCCGAACGGGGAGATCTGTCGCCGCGGTTCGTCACCGAGAGGGGCCGGAGTGGCACTGTGCGTCCATGACCACAACGCCGAGTGCCGACGTCGTCATGGAACGCCTGCTGGAGGAGGCCATGCGCGAGTTCCCCGGCTGGGCGTTCAGCCGCGGACGATCGGGATGGACCGCCGTGTCGGGCGGTGTGCGGCTGACCGGCCGGAGCCTGGCCGCGCTCCGCGCCCGCCTGCGCGTACGCCCCCTCGACCAGCGCGCACGCCTGTGACGACCGGAGGAAGGGCGGCAGGCCCGCCGCCCTTCCCGCGTCACACCTTGGGCAGGAAGCCCACCCGGTCGCGGACCTCGGCCATCGTCCGCCGGGCCACGGCGGCGGCGCGCTCGGCGCCGACGGCCAGCAGCCGGTCGAGCTCGACCTCGTCGGCCAGCAGCTTCTCCGTGCGCTCCCGGATCGGCGTGAACGTCTCCACGACCGCCTCGGCGACGTCCTTCTTGAACGTGCCGTAGCCCTGGCCCTCGTAGCGGGCGACCAGGTCGGGGATGGGCGTGCCGGTCAGCGCCGACTGGATGCGCAGCAGGTTGGAGATGCCCGGCTTGTTCTCCTCGTCGAACAGCACCTCCGAGCCCGTGTCGGTCACCGCGCGCATGACCTTCTTGCGCAGCGGCCCCGGCTGCTCCAGCACGTCGAGGATGCCCGCCGGGCTGGAGGACGACTTCGACATCTTCGCCGTCGGGTCCTGGAGGTCGGTGATCTTCTCGACCTCCTTGAGGATGTACGGGTCGGGCAGCGTGAACGTGTCGCCGAAGCGGTGGTTGAAGCGCTGGCCCAGGTCGCGGGTGAGCTCCAGGTGCTGCTTCTGGTCGGCCCCCACCGGGACGGCGTTGGCCTGGTAGAGCAGGATGTCGGCGGCCTGCAGGATCGGGTAGGTGAACAGCCCGACGCTGGCCGCGCTCTCGCCGAACTTGGCCGACTTGTCCTTGAACTGCGTCATCCGGGCAGCCTCGCCCATGCCGGTGAGGCAGATCAGGATCCAGGCGAGCTCGGTGTGCTCACGCACGTGCGACTGCACGAAGACGGTCGAGCGCTCGGCGTCGAGGCCGGCGGCGAAGAGCTGCGCGGCGGCCACCCGGCTGCGCCTGCGCAGGGCCGCGGGCTCGGTCGGCACGGTGATCGCGTGCAGATCGACCACGCAGTAGAAGGCGTCGTGGGTCTCCTGCATGGTGACCCACTGACGGACCGCACCCAGGTAGTTGCCCAGGTGGAATGAGTCCGCGGTGGGCTGGATGCCGGAGAGAACACGAGGTCTGGCCATAGCTGGCAATTGTGTCAGGAATCCTGGTCGGGCGGCGACTCGGCGGCGGCCCGGCGTTTCACCCTCACCCGCGCGATCCGGCGCCCGTCCAGCTCGGTGACGGTCAGCTCGAAGCCCTGGATCTCCACCTGCTCGCCGGCGGCGGGCAGGTGCCCCAGCATGGCCATGACGAACCCGCCCAGCGTCTCGTACGGGCCGTCGGGCAGCCGTACGCCGGTCTCGGTGGCGAAGTCGTTGAGGTTGGTCAGGCCGTCGATCTCGATCTCGCCGGCGGGCAGGACGACGACGTCCTCCTCGACGTCGTACTCGTCCCTGATGTCGCCGATCAGCTCCTCGACCAGGTCCTCCATGGTGACGATGCCGGCGGTGCCGCCGTACTCGTCGACCACGATGGCCAGGTGCTGGCCCTCGTCGCGCATCTCGTTCAGGGTGCTCAGCAGGCGCTTGGAGGCGGGCACGAACTTGGCCGGCCGGATCGGCACGACCGCGCTGATGGGCTCGGTACGCCCGATCAGCTCGGGGTCGAGCAGGTCGCGCACGTGCACGAAACCGATGACCTCGTCGTATGAGTCGCGGTAGACGGGGAAGCGGGAGTGCGGGAGCGTGGCGGCCAGGTTCGCGGCCTCGGCCAGCGGCGTCTCGGCGTCCATGAACTCGACCTCGGTGCGGGGCAGCATGACCTCGCGGAGCTGGCGCTTGCCGGCGGCGAACACCTCGGCGATGAGCTTGCGCTCGTCGGCGGTGAGCTCGGTGTGCCCGACGACCATGTCGCGCAGCTCCTCGGTGGTGACCTCCTCCCGGTCGGCCTCCGGGTTCCCGCCGAGCAGCCGGACGACCAGGTCGGTCGACTTCGACAACATCCAGATGATCGGGCGCGACAGGGCGGCGATCCGGTCGAGGAAGGGCGCGACGAACAGCGACAGCCCCTCGGTGCGCTGCAGGGCCAGCCGCTTGGGGGCCAGCTCGCCGAGCACCAGGGAGACGTACGAGATGGCCAGCGTCACCAGCACGAGCCCGAGCACGGGCGCGACCGCGTGCGGCACCCCCCAGCGTTCGAGCACCGGGACGAGCTCCATCCCGAGCCGGTCGGCGCCGAAGGCGGCCGAGAGCATCGTGGCGACGGTCACCCCGATCTGCACCGCCGACAGGAAACGGTTGGGGTCGCGGGCGAGCTTGGCCACGCGCTCACCCCTCCGGCCCCGCTCGGCGAGCTTGCGGACCTGGCTCTCGCGCAGGGAGACCATCGCGATCTCCGCGCCCGCGAAGAACCCGCCGACCAGGATGAAGATCAGGACCAGGGCGATGTTCGCCGCGAGGGTGTCAAACATGGTGGTTGGCAGCGTACTCGGCGGGTTTCCCGCGTATGCTGAACGGCAAGCCGTACAAAATCAAACATATGTAAACAGGAGTACACATGAGGCTGTTGGTCACCGGAGGCGCCGGGTACGTCGGCAGCGTCGTCGCCGCGCAGCTCGTCGAGGCGGGGCACGAGGTGACCGTGCTCGACGACCTGTCCACCGGCCACGAGGACGCGGTGCCCGAGGGCGCCCGGTTCGTGCGCGAGTCGATCACGAACGCCCACGACGCGCTCGACGGCATGGACGCCGTGCTGCACTTCGCGGCCAAGTCCCTGGTGGGCGAGTCGGTGGAGAAGCCGGGCCTGTACTGGGCCAGTAACCTCGGCGGCACGCTGGCCCTGCTCGACGCGATGCGCGACAAGGGCGTGCGCCGGATCGTCTTCTCCTCGACGGCGGCCACGTACGGCGAGCCGGAGCGCTCCCCCATCGAGGAGGACGACCCGACGCGCCCGACCAACCCCTACGGCGCCTCCAAGCTGGCCGTGGACACCGCCCTGAGCGCCTACGCGGGCATCCGCGGGCTCGGCGCGGTGAGCCTGCGTTACTTCAACGTGGCCGGCGCCTACGGCCGCTTCCGCGAGCGCCACACGGTCGAGACCCACCTCATCCCGAACGTGCTCAAGGTCGCCACCGGCGAGCGCGACTCGGTGAGCGTCTTCGGCACCGACTACCCCACCGCCGACGGCACCTGCGTGCGCGACTACGTCCACGTCGGCGACCTGGCGCGGGCGCACCTGCTGGCGCTGGAGGCGGTCGCCGAGGGCGAGCACAAGATCTACAACCTGGGCAGCGGCACCGGGTTCAGCGTTCAGGAGGTGATCTCGGTCTGCCGCGAGGTCACCGGTCACGAGATCCCGGTCGTCGTGGGCGACCGGCGGCCCGGCGACCCGGCCGTCCTGGTGGCCTCGTCCGCGCGGATCCAGCGCGACCTGGGGTGGAAGGCGGAGCGGGCGGCGCTGCGCGACATCGTCTCCGACGCGTGGACGGCACTTTCCGGGAACGCCTGATGTAGGCGGCGTTTGTATGCTGTGATACCCAAATGTGAGGAGCTTTTCACCAAGGGTCACGAAGCTGCTCTTTGGTGCCCTCATCCTGCTGGGCAGCCTCGCCGCGGCGGCAGGCGTGCTCTACGCGACCGCCCAGCCCGCGCCGGCCGCCCAGCCCGTCCCCTCCTGTCCGGGGGCGGACGAAAAGGACGTTTCCCGGCACCAGTAGCCTGTTCCGCCGTGTCACTCCTCCCCGAGAGCGGGCCCGTGCGCGCGCTCACGTACGCCACACTCCTGCGTTCCCTCGGCCGCGGCCTGTTCGTCACGGTGAGCGTGCTGTTCTTCAAGCTGTCGGTCGGCCTGTCGGACGGCGAGATCGGGCTGGGGATGACGATCGCCGCGGCCGTCGGGCTCGCCGCCGGGCTGCCCGCCGGGCGGCTGTCCGACCTGGCCGGGCCGCGCGGGGTGCAGATCGCCTTCTCCGCCGCGGGCGGGCTGCTGGTGCCGGTGTACGCGCTGGTGTCGGGGTTCGCCGGGTTCGTCGTGGTGGCCACCCTGGTGACGTTCGCCGAGGCCGGCGAGGGCACCGCGCGGGCGGCGCTGGTCGGGGGCGCGGTGCCGGCGGCCGACCGGGTGCGGGTGCGCGCGTACCTGCGGGCCGTGACCAACGTCGGCTGGTCGGTCGGCGGGCTCGGGGCGGGCGCGGCGCTGCACTTCGACAGCCGTCCCGTGTACCTGGGGATGATCTTCGGGTGCGCGCTCTGCTACCTCGGCAGCGCGGCGCTGACGTTCCGCGTGCCGCCCGTCGCGCCGGTCCTGCGCAAGGCGGGCGAGCCGGTCTGGATCGTGCTGCGCGACCGGCCGTACGCGGTGCTGGCGCTGCTCAACGCGGTACTGTTCATGCAGAACGGGCTGCTCACCATCGCGATCCCGCTCTGGGTGGCCGGCCGGACCGCGGCGCCCACGTGGACGGTGGCAGCCGTCGCCATGATCAACACCGTCACCGTCACGCTGCTGCAGGTGCGGCTCAGCCGCGGCACCGACGACGCGGCCGGCGCGGCCCGCGCCCAGCGCCGCTCGGGCGTGTTCCTGCTGCTGGCGTGCGTGTTGCTGGCCCTGGCCGCCGGACAACCGGCCTGGGTGGCGGTGGTCGCCCTGTTCGGCGGCGCGCTGCTGCACGTCTTCGGTGAGCTGCTGCAGGCCGCCGGCTCGTGGGGGTTGTCGTACGAGCTGGCCCCGTCGCACGCGATCGGCCAGTACCAGGGCCTGTACGGGATGAGCCAGCAGGTGTCCAACATCGTCGTGCCCGCCGTCATGACCACGGTCATCGTGGGCTGGGGGCTGCCGGGCTGGCTGCTGTTCGGCGGGGTCTTCCTGGCCGCCGGGCTCGCCGTGCCGCCGGTGACCCGCTGGGCCGAGCGCACCCGCGCGGCCGCGCTCCCCCTCACGACGACGGACGCGCGCCCCCGCTGAGCCGGGGACGCGCGCCCGGGGTGTCGCGCCTGGTTCAGATGAGGCCGAGCTCGCGGACGGCGTCGCGCTCCTCGGTCAGCTCGCGCACGCTGGCGTCGATGCGCTCGCGGGAGAACGAGTCGATCTCCAGGCCCTGGATGATCTCGTACCGGCCGTTGACCGAACGCACCGGGAAGGACGAGATGAGCCCCTCGGGCACGCCGTACGAGCCGTCGGAGACGACGGCGGCCGAGGTCCACTCGGTGCCGTTGACCCAGTCGTGGACGTGGTCGATCGCGGCGTTGGCGGCCGAGGCGGCCGAGGAGGCGCCACGGGCCTCGATGATGGCGGCTCCGCGCTTGGCGACCGTCGGGATGAACGTCTCGCGCAGCCACTCGCCCTCGACCTGCTCGGCCGCGATCTTGCCGCCGACCTCGGCGTGGAACAGGTCGGGGTACTGGGTGGCGGAGTGGTTGCCCCAGATGGTCATCTTCTTGATCTCGGTGACCGGGACCTGGAGCTTGGCGGCGAGCTGGGACAGCGCGCGGTTGTGGTCGAGGCGGGTCATCGCGGTGAAACGCTCGGCCGGGACGTCGGGCGCGTTCTGCTGGGCGATGAGCGCGTTGGTGTTGGCGGGGTTGCCCACGACCAGGACGCGGATGTCGTCGGCGGCGTGCTCGTTGATCGCCTTGCCCTGGGGGCCGAAGATGCCGCCGTTGGCGCCGAGCAGGTCACCGCGCTCCATGCCGGCCTTGCGCGGCATGGCGCCGACCAGCAGGGCGACGTTGGCGCCGGCGAAGGCCACGTTGGCGTCGTCGGTGATCTCGATGCCGGACAGCAGCGGGAACGCGCAGTCGTCGAGCTCCATGGCGGTGCCCTCGGCCGCCTTCACCGCCTGAGGGATCTCCAGCAGGCTCAGCTTGACCGGGACGTCAGCGCCGAGCAGCTGTCCCGACGCGATGCGGAACAGCAGTGCGTAGCCGATCTGACCGGCGGCCCCGGTGACGGTTACCTTGACGGGCGTGGCCATGGCCTTCCCCTAACTCACTGGATGAATTCGTTGGACTTTCGGATGTTACCGCTCGTCATCCGCAGGGCTCCATCGCGGGCACCTTCAGCTCGGGCTGGAAGTCGACCTTGCCGAAGTGGCTGTTCAGGAGCTTCTTGATGGTGCCCGTGCGGTAGAGGTCGGCGATGACGCCCTTGACCGCGGTGCAGGTCTTGGCGTCGCCGTCGCGGACGCCGACCGCGTACCGCTCGTTGTCCAGCTTGGCACCGATGATCTTGTAGCGCATGTTCTCCCGGCTGGCGAACCCGGCCAGGATCAGGTCCTCGCCGGGCACCGCGTCGACCTTGCCGTTCCTGAGCAGGTCCATGCAGGCCGCGTAGTTGCCGGCGGTCACGGGCTCGACCTTCACCCTGTCCTGCACCTCGCCGACCGTCGGAGTGTCGAGCGCGCAGATCTTCTTGCCCTTGAGGTCGTCCAGCGAGTCGATGCCGGTGCCGGCGCGGACCAGCACGTCGCGGTGGGCCACGTAGTACGGCCCGGCGAACCTGGTCTCGCTCTTGTCCACCGAGTACGTGGCGACGACCAGGTCGACCCTGCCTTCGGCCAGCGCGGCCGCCCGGTCGTTCCGGCCGACCCGGGTGAACACCGTCTCCTCGGCCCCGAGCGCGGCGGCCACGAGCTTGGCCACCTCGACGTCGAACCCGCTGAAGTCGTCGCCGTTCTGCAGGCCGACGCCCGGCAGGTCGCCCTTGACGCCGACGATGATCTTTCCGGTCTGGGCGACCTTGTCCACCACCGAGGCGAACGTAGGGGGCCGCGAGTTCTTCTTCCCCGTCGTCGCGGGGGTCACGACCTCACCCTTGAACGCCAGCGGCGACCAGCCGTTCGCCATCGCCGCGACGGCCACGACCACCAGCATGACGAGCGCGGCGGCCAGCGCGAGCCACACCTTGAGCCGCCGCCGGCCGCCGGACGGCACGGGCTCGTCGACGGGCCTCGCCTCCACCGGCCCCTGGCCCTGGCCTGGGCCCTGGCCCTGGCCCTGGCCGGACTGCACCGTCTCCACACGCCCGGAGACACCGGTCCCGGTGCCGGTCGTGTGCGGAGTGCCGGTCGGATGCGGGGCGCCGGTCGTGTGCGGGGCGCCGGACCCGGTCGTGTGCGGGGTCCGGGTGCCGGTCGTGGCCGGGTGCGCGGCCCCGGTGCCGGTCGTGGCCGGGTGTGCGGTGGCGGGGCCGGACGGGGGCCGGGTGGGGTGGCCGGTGGCCTGCGTGGCGGGACGTTCGGTGATGGACGTGGCCGACACTCGCGTGAACGGCGTCGTGTCGTCGCCGGCCACCTGCACGCCCCTGGTGAGCACCGCCGTCGAGGCCCCGGCCGCCGTGCCGGTCTGCCCGAGCAGGCGCAGCAGGAGCTGGTCGGCCGAGGGACGCTCGTCGGGCGACTTGGCCAGCGCCGAACGCACCACCCCCCGCAGCGGCTCGTGCATCATCTCCACGTCGACCTCGTGGTTCAGGATGCGGTTGAGCACCACGGCGATCGACTTGCCCTCGAAGGCCGCCTTCCCGGTGGCGGCGAAGGCCATGGTCGCGCCCCAGGCGAACACGTCCGTGAAGGGCCCGATGTCGTCGCCGGCGATCTGCTCGGGCGCCATGTAGGCGGGCGTGCCGATCGCGCGGCTGGTGATCGTGCCGGTCGAGTCGATGATGCGGGCGATGCCGAAGTCGACCACGCGCGGCCCGTCGGCGGCGATGAGCACGTTGTCGGGCTTGAAGTCCCGGTGGACGATCGAGGCGTGGTGGATGGCGGTGAGCGCGGTGGCCGTGCCGATGGCCAGCCGGTCGAGCACGGTGCCGCTGAGCGGGCCGTCGGCCTCGACGATGTCGCGCAGCGCCCGCCCGTCGATGTACTCGCTCGCGATGTACGGCGTGTCGCCGTCGAGGTCGGCCTCCATCACCCGCGCGGTGCAGAACGAGGCCACCCGCTGCGCCGCCTTCAGCTCCCTGGCGAAGCGCGACCTGGCGATCGTGTCACCGCTGAACTTCACGTGCAGCAGCTTGATCGCGGCCCGCTCGCCCTGCTCGTTGACGCCCAGGTAGACGATCCCCTGGCCGCCCTCGCCGATCCGTCCGGACAGCCGGAACGATCCCAGCAGCGCTGGATCGCCGGCCACCAGCGGCGCGATCTGCGGCATTCGTCTTCCCCACGTTCACTGAACCCCAACCACGCAAACTTTACGACGCTCAGCAACTTCCCAGGGATCCGTTAACCGTTCGTGACTCACCGGTTTTTACACAAAGCCCGTACACAGCGTCCATTCGGACCCTGTAACAGTGGTCTTGACTGGTTGGTCGCAGGCATGTCGTCAGCGTCGAGGCCGAGCTGGTGCGGTGGACGAAGGACGGGAGCCGCGCGTGATCGTGGACGCCACGCGCGGCGCGGCCATCCGCCTCCCGGCCCGCGGGCAGGTCGCCGGATGGACGCCGGAAGGTCTCGTCATGAAGAGCGGCGAACCCTCCCGCCGCTCCCCGGGACACCTCAGGTCAGTGTGGTTCGCCGTCCACTCGCCCAAGGGGCGACCTGCTGCGCAGCTGCACCATGCCGGGCGACGTGGAAGCCCGCCGAGGTGAGCGTGGTGCTCGGGCGCGTCCGTCAGTAGGGCAGGCTCCAGGTGGTGAAGGACTTGCGCAGGTACGGGTTCTTGAACTTCGGGTACGCGACCGTGCTGACGTCACCGTCCGAGGTGTAGCGCATGTCCGGGTTGTTCTTCAGCCAGTCGAGCCAGGCCGCCGAGCAGAACTGCGAGCAGTCGCCCTTCTTCTCCATGACCCGGATGCGCGGGATGCCGCCCGGGTCGAACGCCTTGCTGAACGGCGACGGCGCGGGCGTGTAACCGGCCAGGAACGCGCCGGCGTGGTTGTAGAGCTTGCCGTGCAGCGCCCACTCCTTCTTGCGCGGCTGGTTGCCGTACGGCAGGGCGATGGAGTTGGGCTTGACCTTGGTCAGGTCGTCGATCTGCTTGGCGATGCCGCCGATCTGGTCCTCCACCTCCTTCTCCGAGCGTCCGTGCAGGTTGACGTGGTCACGGGTGTGGTTGCCGATGTCGAAGCCGTTGTCCTTGAGCCAGCCCAGCGTCTGGGCCTGCTCCTCGCGCACGGTCTTGCCGAACATGTCGCGGGTGACGTAGAAGGTGGCGGCCGGCCGGAAGCCCGGGTGCTTGGCGGCCACCTCGCGCAGGATCGCCACGGCGGTGTCCGGCTGCGGGACGCCCATCTCGTTCAGGGTGAGCTGCGAGGGCGAGGAGTCGTCGAACGTCAGGACCACGGGATGCTTGCCCGCCGGGACGTTGATCTTCCCGGTCACCATCTCCGACGCGCTGATCGGGACGTAGTCCTCCTTGACCAGCCGTTCGAGGTCCGAGCGGAACTGCTGCGGCGTCCTGTCGTCGGTGGTGGCCGGGTTCTTGATGACCCGGTGGAACATCAGCACCGGGATCTGGCCCAGCTCGTTCGCCTTCACCTTGCGCGCAACCGCGATCTTGGCCGCCTTGCTCTGCTTCAGCCTGGCCGCGGCCTCGGCCTTGCTGTCGGTGATCTTGGCAGTGTCGGGCGGCGAGTCGCACCCGGTCAGGACGACGGCGGCCGCGAGCAGCCCCGCTCCTGTCAAAATACCCAGTCGCATCCGAACCCCCCGAGACGCGTACGACTGTTACAGGTTGGGCCTTACCCAGATGATCAACTGCGCCACGCCGCGACCTCGTCAAGGAAGGGTCAGGGATTACGAAAAGCGTCATCCCCTGCCGAGGCCGAACCGGCGGGCGACCCGGGCCATCAGCTGCGACATCCTGGACGGGAACGAGCCCGGCTCGGGAACGGTGACCGGCCGGACCCGGCCGTTGTGGATGGCGCCGATGCGCCAGCCCTCGCCCGTCCGCACCACGACGACGGTCTGCCGGGACAACCGCCGCCTGGGCAGCGTGGACCGCCAGGGCATCAGGACGGAGGCCGTGCCGTGCACGACCGCCACGTCGGGGGTGAGGAAGCGCACCGACTCCAGGTCGCCGACGAGCGCCGATCCGGCCAGGACGCCGCGGAAGAGCTTGTCGTGGTTGAGCTCGTGCGCGCGGCGGCCGCGGGCGATCGTGCCGTCGTAGGAGACGTAGTCGGAGTCGTCGGTGAACAGGGCGCCGAACGCGCGGGCGTCCCCGGCGGTCCAGGCCGCCATGAAGTCGGCGAAGAGGCGCTGGATCTCGGCGGTGTCGGGCGAGGTGAGGGTGGTCGAGCGCATGGCGGTGCCTCCCGAGTGATATCGTCATTTCGACTAACGAAAAGTACGATACCAGAAAGGTTCGAATGTCGAAACGTGCCGTCATCGGAGAGATCGCCATGGAGCTCCGGCAGCTGCAGCAGAGCTTCGACGCCTTCGACGAGGCCGCCGCGGCCCGGCTCCGCCTCAACCGCACCGACCTGCGCTGCCTCGACGTCGTCCTGGCCGAGGGCCCGGTCGCCGCGGGCGCGCTCAGCCTCGCGCTCAAGCTCAGCCCGGCGGCCGTCACCACCGTCATCGACCGGCTGGAACGCGCGGGCATGGTGGCCCGCGCGCCCGATCCGGGCAACCGCCGCCGCGTCCTGGTCACCGCCACCGACGCGGCCCGCGCCGCCGAGGCCGAGATCTTCGCCCCGGTCGGCCAGGCGGGCGCGCGGGCGCTGGAGGGCTACGGGCCGGACGAGCTGGCGGTGATCCTCGCCTTCCTGCGCACCGCCCGCAGGGTCCAGGAGGAACAGGCGGCCCGCGTCAGAGATTCGTCCTGAGTTCCGGAAAACACGACACAGGGTGTCGGGTTTCCGGTCGAGCATGGTCCCACCGGCCGGCGCCGATCGCGGGCCGGTACGCACGTACAGACAAGGACCTCAATGCGCGAAACCCCGCAGGAGCTCGAAGAGCTCCAGGCGCTCCTCGACGCCTCGCTCTCCCGCTCCACCTCGCACCTGCGCTCGATCGTCACCGAGCGCACCATGAACGCCGAGCAGCTCACCGGGATCCTGACCGGCATGCGCGTCCTCGCCCTGTCCACGGTGACGGCGAAGGGCGAGCCGCGGATCAGCGGCGCCGACGGCCACTTCCTGCACGGCAAGTGGCACTTCGGCACGGCGCGCGGCGCCGCCAAGGCGCGCCACCTCGCCGCCCGCCCGGCGGCCAGCGTCGCCCACATGCGCGGGGAGGACCTGGGCGTGTTCACCCACGGCAGGGTGGAGGTCCTCAACCCGCAGGACGGCGAGCCGGCCGCCGACTGGCCGGCCCTGCTCGCCTACTTCAAGGACTTCTACGGCGCGGACGCCTTCGACTGGGAGCACGACGTGGTCTACTTCCGGCTGCACCCGAGCTGGATGACCGTCTACGCCCCCGACCTGGGCAAGCTCACGTCCTGACCGCCGGCGCGGCTTCGCGGCCGCGTCTACAGGTAGAGCCGCAGCAGGTCCTCCTCGCTCTCGCGGCGGACGACGACCCGCGCCTCCCCGTCGCGCACCGCGACGACCGGCGGCCTGGGCACGTGGTTGTAGTTGCTGGCCATCGAGCGCTGGTAGGCGCCCGACACCGGTACGGCGAGCAGGTCGCCGGGCCGCACGTCGCCGGGCAGCGCGATGTCCCTGACCAGCACGTCCCCGCTCTCGCAGTGCTTGCCGACCACGGTGAACGCGCTCGTGGGGGCGTCGGAGGCGCGGTTGGCCAGGATGGCGGTGTAGGCGGCGCCGTACATGCCGGGGCGGGGGTTGTCGCTCATGCCGCCGTTCACGCTCACGTACCGGCCCTTGATCGTGCCGATCTCGTACAGGGCGACCGTGGACGGCCCGGCGATCGACCTGCCGGGCTCGACGGCCAGGTGCAGGCCCGCGGTCTCCTTCCTGAGCACGGCGAGCAGCTCGGCGGGGGTCGGCGGGGTGGGGTCGTCCGGCGTGTAGCCGATGCCGAGGCCGCCGCCCAGGTCGAGCCTGGTGACGCCGGTCTCGGCGGCGAAGGCGGCCATCCTGGCGGCGGCGGTGCCGAAGCCGTCCAGCTCGAAGATCTGCGAGCCGATGTGGGAGTGCAGGCCGTACAGCTCCAGCGCGGGCTCGGCGTTCACCTGCGCCACCGCGAGCGCGGCGGCGCCGGCGCTCAGCGAGAAGCCGAACTTGGAGTCCTCGCCGCCGGTGGCGATGAAGGCGTGGGTGTGCGGGTCCACGCCCGGCGTCACCCTGATCATCACCCGCTGCCGGACGCCCAGGGAGGCGGCGATCGCGGCGAGCCTGGCGATCTCGGTGAAGGAGTCGACGACCACGCAGCCGATGCCCCAGGCCACGGCCCGGCGCAGCTCGTCGGCCGACTTGTTGTTGCCGTGGAAGACGACCCGCTCCGGCGGCATCCCGCCGGCCATGGCCACGGCGAGCTCGCCGCCCGTGCAGACGTCGAGGGACAGGCCCAGCCGATCCAGCCAGCGCACCACCTCGGGGCAGAGGAACGCCTTGCCGCCGTAGTGCACGTCGCCGTCGGGCAGCGCGTCCAGCCAGGCGCGGGCGCGGGCGGTGAAGTCGGCCTCGTCCAGCACGTACGCGGGCGTGCCGTGCACCCGGGCCAGTTCGACCGCGCCGATCCCGCCGAGCCGCAGCTCCCCGTCGTGCCATGTGGCGGTCTGGGGCCAGATGTCCAAACTCATGAAGCGCGAGCGTAAACAACCGCGAGGGCACGGTGGGTCGAGCATCGACGGATTCGTTGCTGAGGGTCGCATGCCTTCACGAGGCTTGGTGCCGCCTGACGGCCTGGCCACGATGACATGCCATGCGAACACACCTGGTCATCGCCCTGGTGGCGGCCTGCGCTCTCGGCGCGGGATGCGGGAGGTCCACCTCGGGTACGGCGGCTGCCCCCACGCCGCCCTCCTCGACCGGCAAGAGCGCCAAGGACCTTGTCCCGGAATCCGTACGGAAGTCCGGCGAGCTCCGCATGGCGACCTCGGAAGGCTATCCCCCGATGGAGATGTACAAGCCGGGCACCCAGGAGATGACCGGCGTCGACGCCGACCTGGCCGTGGCGGTCGGAGAGCGGCTCGGGCTGAAGACCCGGATCATCAACGCCTCCTTCGACGGTCTCATCCCCGGCCTGCAGGGCGGCCGGTGGGACATCGCCATGGCCGCGCTCAGCGACCTCGAACAGCGCCGCAAGGCCGTCGACTTCGTCGACTACTTCAACGCCGGCGGCTCGATCATGGTCAAGAAGGGCAACCCCGAGGGCATCAAGACCCTCGAGGACCTGTGCGGCAAGAAGGTCGTCCTGGCCAAGGGCAGCTCCAACCTGGAGATCGGCAAGCGCCAGAACGAGAAGTGCGCCCAGAAGATGGAGATCATGCAGAGCGAGGACGCCCCCACCGGCCTGCTCACCATCGACTCCGGCCGTACCGTCGCCACGATCGTCGACTCCCCCGTGGCCGCCATGTACGCCAAGGAGACCGGCAAGTACGAGGTCCTGGCCGAGCAGTACGACGCCGGCCCCTGGGGCATCGCGATCGACAAGAAGCAGACCGGCCTGCGCGACGCCGTCGCCAAGGCGCTGCAGGAGCTGATCGACAGCGGCGAGTACGGCAAGATCCTGGAGAAGTACGGCACGACGGCCAACGCCGTGCCCAAGGTCACGATCAACACCGGCGCATGATGGAACTCCCGATCGAGGCGGTGAAGCCGCCCAGGCCCGGGCGGCTCGTCGCGGCGGTGGTCGCGGCGCTGGTGATGGCCTGGCTGGCCTACACCGTCATCGTCAACCCCAACCTCCACTGGGACGTGATCTCCGAGTTCCTGCTGGACGGCCGGGTGCTCGGCGGCCTGTGGATCACGATCGCGCTCACCGCGCTGTCCATGGTCATCGGCGTCGCCCTCGGTGTGGTCGCCGCCGTCATGCAGCTGTCGGACAGCCCGGTGCTGCGCGGCGCGGCCGGCCTCTACACCTGGTTCTTCCGGGGCACGCCGCTGCTGGTGCAGCTCATCTTCTGGTTCAACATCGGCCTGGTCTTCCCCGAGATCGGACTCGGCGTCCCGTTCGGCGGGCCGATGTTCCTCCAGTGGCCGGCCAACGAGCTGATCACGCCGTTCACGGCGGCGCTGCTCGGGCTGACCATCAACGAGGGCGCGTACATGGCCGAGATCGTCCGGGCGGGCATCCGTTCGGTGGATCCCGGGCAGCGGGAGGCGGCCGAGTCGCTGGGCATGTCGCACCGGCAGATCCTGCGCAGGGTCGTGCTGCCGCAGGCGATGCGGGTGATCATCCCGCCGACCGGCAACCAGTTCATCTCCATGCTGAAGACCACCTCGATGGTCTCGGTCATCTCCGGCGCGGAGCTGCTGACCGTCTCCCAGCGCATCTACCTGGACAACTTCGAGGTGATCGCGCTGCTGGTGGTCGCCTCCACCTGGTACCTGCTGCTCACCACCGTGGCCACCTTCGGCCAGCGCTCCCTGGAGAGGAGGTTCAGCCGTGGCCACTAGCATGGTGAAGATCGAATCGATCAGGAAACGCTTCGGCCAGCTCGAGGTGCTGAAGGGCGTCAGCCTCGACGTGCCGGCCGGCGCGGTGGTCTGCGTGGTGGGCCCGTCCGGGTCCGGCAAGTCGACGCTGTTGCGCTGCGTCAACCGGCTGGAGACGATCGACGCGGGCCGGGTGTGGGTCGACGGCGAGCTCATGGGCTTCAGCGAGCAGGGCGGCAAGCTGCACCTGCTGCGGCCCGACGAGCTGTGCCGCCAGCGTCAGGAGATCGGCATGGTCTTCCAGCGCTTCCACCTGTTCCCGCACATGACCGCGCTGGAGAACGTCATGGAGGGCCCGTGCACGGTCAAGCGCCTGTCGAAGGCGAAGGCGGCCGAGCGCGCGAGGACGCTGCTCGACCGGGTGGGGCTGGCCGACCGGGCCGGCCACTACCCCCGGCAGCTCTCGGGCGGCCAGCAGCAGCGGGTCGCGATCGCGCGCAGCCTGGCCATGGACCCCAAGCTCATGCTGTTCGACGAGCCGACCAGCGCGCTCGACCCCGAGCTGGTGCAGGAGGTGCTGCAGGTCATGCGCGACCTGGCGGCCAGCGGGATGACGATGATCGTGGTGACCCACGAGATGGGCTTCGCCAGAGAGGCGGGCGACCACCTGGTGTTCATCGACGACGGCGTGATCGTGGAGGAGGGGCCGCCCCGCGAGGTGCTGTCCTCGCCGCGTCACGAGCGCACCCGCGCCTTCCTCGGGCAGGTGCTGTGAACGGCTCGCTTCTCAGGGAGGGTTCGGCCGCGTGAGCCTCGACATGCTGATCAGCGGTGGCCTCGTGGCCGACGGGACGGGCGCGCCGCTGCGCCGGGCCGACGTCGGCGTCCGCGGTGACCGCCTCGTCCTGCTGCCCGGGGGCGGCCCGCCCGACGGCGGCGGGGGGCGGGTGATCGACGCCTCCGGGCTGGTGGTCGCGCCCGGGTTCATCGACGTCCACACCCACTCCGACGCGGTCACCCTGCTCGGGGAGGCGGGCCGGGAGCTGGCCGCCGCCCCCGTGCTCATGGGCGTCACCGTGGAGATCTGTGGCAACTGCGGGTCGAGCCTGTTCCCGGCGCTGCCCGAGCGGGTGCCGGCGCTGCGCCGGTCGAGCCGGGCCGGTTTCGGCGGCGACATCCCGATTTTTGAGGACTACGACGGGTTCGTGGCGGCGCACGAGCGGGCCCCCGTTCGAACCACCTGACCTCCCTCGTCGGCCACGGCACCCTGCGGGCCGGCGTGCTCGGCTACGAGGACCGCCCGGCCACCCCCGCCGAGCTCGCCACCATGTGCGCGCTGCTCGACGACGCGCTGGCGGCCGGCGCCGCCGGGCTGTCCACCGGCCTCATCTACACCCCCGGCACGTACGGCGACACCGCCGAGGTGGTCGCGCTGGCCCGCGTCGCGGCCCGGCACGGCAAGCCGTACGTCACCCACCTGCGGGACGAGATGTCCCGCGTGGAGGAGGCGCTGGAGGAGGCCGTCGAGATCGCCCGCAGGAGCGGGGCCGCGCTGCACGTCAGCCACCACAAGACGGCCGGCAAGCACGCCTGGGGCAGGACCCTGCGCACGCTCCCCCGCATCGCCGAGCTGCGCACCCAGGGCATGGACCTCACCTGCGACGTCTACCCCTACACCGAGGGCAGCACGTCGCTGTCGGCGATGTTCCCCCCATGGGCCAACGACGGCGGCACCGAGGCGCTGCTCGACCGGCTGCGCGACCCCGGCCAGCGCGACCGGATGCGCGCGGCCATCGAGGCGGGCGTGCCGGGCTGGGAGAACACGGTCGGCAACGGCGGCTGGGACCGCATCTCGGTCGCCTGCGCCACCCGTCACCCCGAGGCCGAGGGCCGCACGATCGCCGAACTGGGCGGCGACCCGGTGGACGCGGCGGCCGAGCTGCTGCTCGCCGAGGACGGCGAGGTGACCATCATCAGCCACTCCATGCGCGAGGACGACGTCCAGCGGGTCCTGGCGAGCGAGTTCGCCATGATCGGCTCGGACGGCGTGCCCAAGCCGGGCCATCCGCACCCCCGGCTGGCCGGCACCTTCCCGCGGGTGCTCGGCCGCTACTCCCGCGACCAGGGGCTGTTCCCGGTGGAGACCGCCGTCCACAAGATGACCGGCATGGCGGCCGAGCGGTTCGGGCTGGCGGACAGAGGCGTCGTGCGCGACGGAGCGCACGCCGACCTGGTGCTCCTCGACCCCGCGACGGTCGCCGACGGCGCGACCTACGCCGACCCGCTGCTGCCTCCCATCGGCATCAGGGCCGTCGTGGTGGCCGGACGGCTCGCCGTGGAGGACAACAGGCTCACCGAGGACAGACCAGGAAGGATCATCGGGCGGTGAACGACATCACGCTCGCCGTCGCGACGCGGGATCTGGTGACGGGCGAGTTCCACGGCGTCAACGAGGACGCCGAGCTGCCGCTGGCCAGCGTCGGCAAGCTGCTGCTGCTGGCCGAGGTGGCGATGAGCGTCGAGGGCGGCATCCTGGCCCCCGACATGCCCGTGACGCTGCACGACGACGACTACTGCGGCGGCTCCGGGCTGCTCACGTCGCTGTCCGCGCGCGCCTGGACGATCGGCGACCTCGCCCTGCTGACCGCCGCCGTCAGCGACAACACCGCCACGAACGCGCTGCTGCGCACGATCGGCCTGGACCGGGTCAACGCCGCCGCGGCGGCCCTCGGGCTGTCGCGGACCAGGCTGCTCGACCGCATCAGGGAACCGCGCACCCCGCAGGACCCGCCGACGTTCGCGATCGGCACCGCGGCCGAGCTGTCCGGCCTGGCCGCGCTGCTCGCCGGTCCGGGCGGCTGGCAGGCGCTCATGCGCGGCTGGATGCGGCAGAACACCGACCATGGTCTCGTCCCCGCCCTGGTCAGGCACGATCCCGAGGGCGACTGGCTGGCCAACAAGACCGGCACCGACGAGGGTGTCCGGTCCGACGTCGGCATCATGGACGGCCGCATCGCCTACGCCGTCCTCGCCCACGGCCCCGCGGGCAGCGAGCACGACCTGACCGCCGCCGTACGGCGGGCCGGCCTGGACGTCGCCGCCCGCCTCAGCGCAGCGAAGGCTCCAGCGAGTTCCTGAGCTGGGCCGAGGCCGTACGCAGATAGGCCAGGAACGACCGGGCGGCCGGGTTGGGGTTGGTCGGCCTCCTGGCCACGCCGATCCGGCGGAACAGGTTCGGCGTGGTCAGCCGGCAGGTGTGCAGCCCGGTCGCGCCCTGCAGGCCGAGGCTCGGCACCAGCGCGACGCCGAGCCCGGCCCGTACCAGGCCGATCGTCACCTCGTAGTGGTCGCTGCGGCAGCGGATCCGCGGCGAGAAGCCCTCCAGCGTGCTGGCCCGCTCAAGGATCGACACCGGGTGCTCGGCGCCGAACGTGGTGATCCACGGCTCCTCGGCCAGGTCCGCCAGCCGCACCTTGGGCCGCTGGGCGGCGGCGTGGCCGGTCGGCAGCACCAGGAGCTGCGGCTCGTCGAACAGGTGGACGACCTCCACCCCTTCCGGGCACTGCCACGGGTCGAGCGCGTGCTCGAAGACCACCAGCACGTCGAGCGCGCCGCGCTCCAGATCGGGCAGCAGCTCGTACGGCTGGCCCTCCACCAGGTCGAGCGCCACCTTGGGATACCGGGAGGCGAACCGCGACAGCGCCAGCGGCAGCAGCCGGTACCCGGCGGAGGCGAAGAAGCCGATGCGCAGCTCGCCGGCGTCCACCCTGGCCTGGGCGAGCAGGTCCTTCTCGGCCGCCTCGATGATGTCGACGACCTCCTGGGCGCGGATGGCCAGGCGGCGTCCCGCCTCGGTCAGCCGCAGGCTCTGGGCGTTGCGCTCGACCAGCCCGACCCCCGCCTCCTGCTCCAGCCGGGACAGCTGGTGGGACACGGCGGACGGCGACAACTTCAGCACCCTGGCCGCACCGGCGATACTGCCCGTCCTGAACACCTCAAGCAGGACACGCAGCCGGTTACTACTCAACACGGGACCAAGAGTACGAGCTTCCCCACCTCGCCCCGCGCATAAGATGTCACCGGTGATCGACTCCACCCATCTGCCGCCGGTCGAGCTGCGTACCGAGCGCCTCCTGCTGCGGCCCTGGCGTCCTTCCGACCGCGAGCCCTTCGCGGAGCTCAACGCCGACCCCGAGGTCATGGAACACTTCCCCGCCACGCTCAGCCGCGAGCAGAGCGACGCGTTCGCCGCCGCCGGCGACGACCTGATCACCCGGCAGGGCTGGGGACGCTGGGCGCTGGAGAGGCTGGACACCGGCGAGTTCATCGGCTTCACCGGCCTGCACCGGCCTTCGTTCGAGGCCCCCTTCATGCCCGCGACGGAGATTGCCTGGCGGCTCAACCGCAGGTCGTGGGGCCACGGCTACGCGAGCGAGGCGGCCACCGCCGCGCTCGGCTTCGCCTTCGACCGGCTCGGCCTGGCGGAGGTGGTGTCCTTCACGGCCACGGTCAACACGCGCTCCAGCGCCGTCATGCGCCGTCTCGGGATGGTCCATGACCCCGACGGGGACTTCGACCATCCCGTCCTGCCGCCCGGCCACCGGCTGCGCCGCCACGTCCTGTACCGCCTCACCGCGAGCGACTGGCGCCGGGCGAGCGGATGAGCCGGCCCCGGTGGCGGTCCCAGCGGCGGCTCCAGTGGTGGCCCCGGGTGGCGGCTCAGTCGCCGCCCCGGCCCAGTGGTCCGAACGCCACCTCCTCCTCCTGCCTCAAGCCGTGGTCCTGCGGGCCGTACGCGGTCACCGTGACCGGCGGCGAGACCAGGACACCGGCCGGCCTGCCGACCGCGTCCTTCCAGGAGGGATCGGGGGCCGTCACATCCGCACCCGGGCGATGAAGAAGCCGCCGGCCACGCGTGCCCCGCTGCGCGGCCCGGGGGCGACCGTTCTCGACGGCCGCCCGCGGGTGCCTGCTGGATCTCAGCGCTTGTTGACGCGGATGGAGATGATCGTGCCGGGCGGGATGGTGGCCGAGGAGACCTGGCCGGGAGAGACCCATGGGCCGACGTTGTAGACGTAACCGACGGCGGGGTTGACGTGCAGGACGGTGATCGCGATCTGGTGCTGGCCCGTGCCGCCGGTGCAGCGGCTCTCGGCCGTGGAGCCGTTCACGCTGGAGGTGCAGCCGTCGGGGACGGCGTGGGCGGCCGGGGCGAAGCCCGTGAGCAGCACGGTGGTGAGCAGGGTCGCGACGGGCAGGCCGGTGGCCCACTTCCTGGACAGCACGAGGACGCCTCCTGATGCGTGCGAGGGACGGAAGCTTCTCTTAGGAAACTTTCCTAAACGGACCATAATCGCCCCTGCCCGCACGTCAACCCCCGGAAAGACGGCCCGCAGCCGGCCCCGGACATGCGAAACGGCCCCTACCGTACGACGAAGCCGCAGGTAGAGGCCGTTTTCTCTCAAGCAGACATCTTCTTCTTGAGGTTCTCGTCCAGGGCGGCCAGGAAGTCCTGGGTGGTGAGCCACTTGGCGTCGCCGCCGACCAGCATGGCGAGGTCCTTGGTCATCTGACCGCTCTCGACGGTCTCGATGCAGACCTGCTCCAGCTTGTTGGCGAAGTCGGTCACGGCGGGGGTGTTGTCCAGCTTGCCGCGGTGGGCCAGGCCACGCGTCCACGCGAAGATCGAGGCGATCGGGTTCGTGGAGGTGGGGTTGCCCTTCTGGTGCTCGCGGTAGTGGCGGGTCACGGTGCCGTGGGCGGCCTCGGCCTCGACGGTCTGGCCGTCGGGGGTCATGAGGACGGAGGTCATCAGGCCGAGCGAGCCGAAGCCCTGGGCGACGGTGTCGGACTGCACGTCGCCGTCGTAGTTCTTGGCGGCCCAGACGTAGCCGCCCTCCCACTTGAGCGCCGCGGCGACCATGTCGTCGATGAGGCGGTGCTCGTAGGTGAGCCCGGCCTTGTCGAAGTCGGCCTTGAACTCGGTCTCGAAGACCTCGGCGAAGATGTCCTTGAAGCGGCCGTCGTACGCCTTGAGGATGGTGTTCTTCGTCGACAGGTAGACCGGGTAGTTGCGGGCCAGGCCGTAGCGCATGGAGGCGCGGGCGAAGTCGCGGATCGACTCGTCGAGGTTGTACATCGCCATGGCGACGCCGCCGCCCGGGAAGTCGTACACGTCGAGCTCGATCGGCTCGGAGCCGTCCTTCGGCGTGTACGTGAGGGTCAGGGTGCCCTCGCCGGGGATGACCAGGTCGGTGGCGCGGTACTGGTCGCCGAAGGCGTGACGGCCGACGACGATCGGCTTGGTCCAGCCGGGCACGAGCCGCGGCACGTTCGACATGATGATCGGCTCACGGAAGATCACGCCGCCGAGGATGTTGCGGATGGTCCCGTTGGGGGACTTCCACATCTTCTTGAGCCCGAACTCCTCGACCCGCGCCTCGTCTGGGGTGATGGTGGCGCACTTCACACCGACGCCGTACTTCTTGATGGCGTTGGCGGCGTCGATGGTGACCTGGTCGTCCGTCGAGTCCCGGTACTCGATCCCCAGGTCGTAGTACTTCAGGTCGACGTCGAGGTAGGGAAGGATCAGCTGGTCCTTGATGAACTGCCAGATGATCCGGGTCATCTCGTCGCCGTCGAGCTCGACGACAGGACCCTCCACCTTGATCTTGGGCATGCGAATGGTTCCCCTTCAATGAATGGATGCGTTGAGGCTATCGGACCGTCCCGTCAACCGGCCAAAAGGGACAGGAGCCAGGCCTTGAACGCGTTGTTGTACAGCGCGAGCGAGGTCAGGGCCATGAGGAAGCCGAACGCGATCAGCGTGATGACGTCCGTCACCTTGTCGCGGACGGCCAGTTGCCCGTCGAACCCGGCGAACCGGAGCGCGGCGGCGACCATCAGCACACCGCCCAGCGCGAACCCGCCCCAGCGCGGGTCCACCAACAGGATCACGAGCACGGCGGCGACCGCTCCCGCCACAATCAGCGGGAACGGTCCCCAGCGTTCACGTTCGTTCTCTCGGCTCAACGCTCTTCTATTGGCTTCCACTTCTGATCGCGCTCGCCAATGTATTCACTGTCGGGCCGGATCAGCCTGTTGTCGGCATGCTGCTCGATCACGTGCGCGGTCCAGCCGGACATGCGGCTGATCGAGAAGACGGGGGTGAACAGGTCCGTCGGAATGCCAAGGTAGTGGTAGACCGACGCCGCGTAGAAATCGACGTTCGGATAGAGGCCCTTCGTCTCGAAGACGACCTCCTCCATCTCCTTCGACATCCGGTAGTAGGTGTCGTCGCCGGCGGCCTCGGCCAGCTCGGCGGACATGCGGCGCAGGTGCGTGGCGCGCGGGTCCTCGGTCTTGTAGACGCGGTGGCCGAAGCCCATGATCTTCTCGCCCGCTGCGAGCTTGTCGCGCACGGCCTGGGCCACCCCGCCCGGCGGGATCGACTCCAGGGTCTTCATGACCTGCTCGTTCGCGCCACCGTGCAGCGGGCCCTTGAGCGTGCCGATGGCCGCGACGATGGCCGAGTGCATGTCCGACAGGGTCGCGGCGCAGACGCGGGCGGCGAACGTCGAGGCGTTCATCGTGTGGTCGGCGTGCAGCACCAGGCACTCGTCGAAGATCTCGACCGCGCGCCGCTCGGGGGCGCGTCCGGTGACCTGGAGCAGGAAGTTTCCGGCGATGCTGAGCTCGGGGTCGGCCTCGGGGGCCGCGCCGCCGGTGCGCGCGGCGTGGTAGCGGGCGACCAGCACGGGCTGCTGCGCGGTCAGGCGGGCCGCCTTGCGCAGGTTCGCGTCGGGGGCGGTGGAGTCCTTGTCGGGGTCGTCGGCGCCGGAGAGTGAGACGAGGGAGCGGAGCGCCTCCATGGGTTTCTGCTTCTCGGCGATCTCCGCCACGTTCGCGGCGACCAGCGCGCCGAGCTCCCGGCCCTGGGCCAGGTCGGCGCCGTACGCCTCCAGCTGGGCCCGGTCGGGCAGCCTGCCGTGCTGCAGCAGGTACGCGGTCTCCTCGAACGTCGCTCGGCCGGCCAGGTCGTGGATGTCGTATCCACGGTAGAAGAGGCGACCGGCCTTGCCGTCGATGTCGCTCAGCGCTGTGGACGCGGCTACGACATCGGCCAGGCCTTTCGTGGGCTTGTCCGCCATGAGTGTTTCCTCCGCTTATCTTCCTCCGAAGTCTACCCGTGAGCAGGTAAAACCGTTCGCAGAGGTCCAGACCAATTTCACGTGGGATTCTCCTTTCGGCAAAGGCGATTCCGCATCCCCTCGGTTGGGTAAGCCGGAGCTGTAGTAATAGTTACGGCGGGCTACCTGGGGAGGAACTGCCGTGGAGGGGCCGTTCATACGCATCGAGGACACCGGCGACGTGGTCCCGTTGCGCCCCGAGATCACGACGGTCGGGAGAGGCCGGGGTGTGGACATCCGGCTCACCGACCCCAGTGTGTCTCGACTCCATGCCGAGTTCGTCAGACGAGGACCCTACCTGTACGTCGTTGACCTGGGCCTGTCCCGCAACGGCACACGGGTGAACGGCAGGCCGATCGCCCGGAGGGTCCTTGACGACGGCGACGTCGTCTCGTTCGGCGCGGCGCGGGGTCGCATCGGTGGAGTCCCCCGTGAGGACTTCACCCCCGAGGTCGAGCTGCGCAGGGCGGCGGCGCCCGAGCTGACCAGGCGCGAGGTCGATGTGCTGACCTCGCTCTGCAGGCCGGCGCTGTCCGACGAGGCGTTCGTCGCTCCGGCGACGGCGCGCGAGATCGCCGACGACCTGGTCGTGACCGAAGCCGCGGTCAAGCAACACCTGCTGCGGCTGTACCAGAAGTTCAGGATTCCTGAGGGCACCAACCGCCGCACGCGCCTCGCCAACGAGGTCGTCGCGCTCGGGCTGGTGCGCCCGACCCCTGTGGTGCCACCACAGCGGTCGGCGGGCGCCGCGGCTGAGCAGCAGCCGTCGGCGGCCGGTAGGAGGGCTTCCTAGAGGGAGCCAGATCGCGACCGGGGCTTCGGCGAGGGGTTCCGGCAGCGTCGGAACCATCGAGAGATCACCGTGCTCGTCCCTGCTGGGCGCGGAACGGGCGACGGCGGGCGACCGCGGGCCGACAGGCCGGTGGCGCGCGCCGTGCTCGTCGCCGGTCAGGGAACGTGCCGGCGACGCGCGCTGGTGAGCCATGCGCGCGGCGCCGGAGGTCAGCGTTCCTTCACCGGTGTCTTTCAGATCACCCGGAAACCGCGGCTGGGCTTGCTGGTCCTGTTGGCCCGGTCGACGGCGACCGCGTAGTAGTGGTCGCCGCGCTTGCCGTCGGGGTCCGTCCAGCGGATCTGGCGGTCGGCGGGCACGACCGCGACCAGGTTGCGCGCGTCGGCGAAGGCGTTCTGGCCGGCCTCGTCCGGGAAGCGGAAGATGGCGAACTGGAACGGCTCGTCCCGGCCGGTGGCGACCACGCGCACCTCGACGCCGCCGGTGCGGCGCAGCGCGTACGCCACCACCGGGCGGCGCGGCGGCTCGCCGTTCGCCAGGCGGGGCAGCACGGGCGCGAGCGCGGGCCGCTGGTAGTGGTCGTTGACGGCGGTCGTGATGGAGGCGAGCCGGTCCACCTTGACGTCGTTGGCGTTGTACCAGATGTCGCCGCTGATCTCGGGGTGGGCGCGGTTGAGCGTCAGGTGCCTGGACAGCTCGTCCGGCTTCTGCCACTCGGCGGCCTGGGCCGGGTCGCCCGCCTTGTACGCCGCCTGCCCGATCCACAGCAGCGTGTTCGTGCCCGCGGCCACGTCCGACCACCACGGGACGAGCTTGGAGTAGTCGGCCGGCGGCTGCCCGATGTACCAGTAGAGCTGCGGCGCGATGTAGTCCAGCCAGCCCTTCTTGACCCAGCCGCGGGTGTCGGCGTGCAGGTTGTCGTAGGACTGGCCGCCGTTGGTCTCGGAGCCGAGCGGGTCGGTGCCCTTGTTGCGCCAGATGCCCGACGGGCTGATGCCCCAGGCGATCTCCGGCTTGGCCTGCAGGACGCGCTGCTGCATCTCGCTGACCATGAGGTCGACGTTGTTGCGCCGCCAGGAGGCCAGGTCGGGGAAGCCGGCGCCGTGCTTGGCGAACGCGGCGCTGTCGTCGAAAGCAGTGGTGTTGGTCGGGTAGAAGTAGTCGTCGAAGTGCAGGCCGTCGATGTCGTAGCGGGTGATCGCGTCCATCATCGCGTCCTGGCAGAACTTGCGGACCTCGGGCATGCCCGGGTTGTAGTAGAGCTTGCCGCCGAACGGCAGGATCCAGTCGGGGTTCTTGCGGCCGGGGTGATCGGGGTGCAGCTTGCCCGGGTCGGGCTGCATCGACACGCGGTAGGGGTTGAACCAGGCGTGGAAGGCCAGGCCGCGCTTGTGGGTCTCCTCCACGGCGAACCCGAGCGGGTCGTAGCCGGGGTCCTGGCCCTGGGTGCCGGTCAGGTACTGCGACCAGGGCTCGAACGGCGACGGCCAGAACGCGTCGGCGGTCGGCCTGATCTGCACGAACACGGAGTTGAGCTTGCGCTGCACGGCCACGTCGAGCCAGGCGAGGTATTCGGCCTTCTGCTCGTCGGCGCTCAGCCCCGGCTTCGAGGGCCAGTTGATGTTGACCACGGAAGCGATCCACATGCCGCGCATCTGACGCAGCGGGGGGACGTAGTCTGCCTGGGCGAAGGCCGGCAGCGGCACGGCGGACGCGGCGGCGGCGAGAGCGAGACCCTTCAGGAGAGTCCTTCTGCTGGGCATGGGGGGTGGCCTCTCGACAATGGTTGTGTCGAGGGCGACGATGACAGAAAATTACCTTCAGATCAACAACCGTGAAGGAAAATGCCGCATGAGCGCAGAGCTGGTCCGACTTGCGATGACGGTGCTCCAGCCGGGGTTCGAAGGGACGTCGCCTCCCGACTGGCTGCGCCGCGCGCTGGGCGAGGGCCTGGGCGGCGTCATCCTGTTCGCCCGCAACTCCATCGGCGAGCAGCTCGTCCGTTCGGTGCGCGCCGAGAACCCCGGCGCGATCGTCGCGGTCGACGAGGAGGGCGGCGCGGTCACCCGGCTCGAAGTGCTCGCCGGCAGCTCCTTCCCCGGCAACCGGGCGCTGGGCGTGGCCGACGACGTCGAGCTGACCGAGCGGGTCGGCCGGCAGATCGGCCGGATGCTCGCCGAACTCGACATCTCCCTCGACTACGCCCCCTCCGCCGACGTGAACGCCAACCCGGAGAACCCGGTCATCGGCGTGCGCTCGTTCGGGCCCGATCCCGAGCTGGTCGCCCGGCACACCGTCGCGTACGTGGCCGGGGTGCAGGGCGCGGGCGTGGCCGCCTGCGCCAAGCACTTCCCGGGGCACGGCGACACGACCACCGACTCCCACCTGGCCCTGCCCACCGTGCACGCCTCTCGGGCGGTGCTCGACGAGCGCGACCTGCCGCCGTTCCGGGCCGCCATCGCGCACGGGGTGCGCTCGATCATGTCCGGCCACCTGCTCGTGCCCGCGCTCGACCCGTCGATGCCGGCCACGCTCAGCCACAGCGCCCTGACCGACCTGCTCAGGGGCGAGCTCGGCTTCGACGGAGTGGTGGTCACCGACGCGATCGAGATGCAGGCCGTGGCCGACATGTTCGGCCCCGGCGAGATCGCGGTGCGCGCGCTGGCCGCCGGCGTCGACACCATCTGCGCCGGCCGGGCCGACGAGCGGAGCCTGCACGAGATGCGCGACGCCGTCGTCGAGGCGGTGCGCACGGGCCGGCTGGCCGAGGAGCGGCTGGCCGAGGCGGCCGGCCGGGTGCTCGCCCTGTCCACCTGGTACGCCGAGCGGTCGGAGCTGCGCGAGAAGGCCCGCGCCGACATCGACGAGGGCGTCGGCCTGGAGGCCGCCAGGGCCGCGCTGACCACGACCGGCACCGCCGTGCTCGACCGGGGGCCGCTGGTCGTGGAGGTCAACACCCGGCTCAACCAGGCGGTCGATCCCGCCACGCCGACCGGCATCGCGGCGGCGCTGGCCGCCCGGCTGCCGAACACCGCCAGGGTGCGCCTCGACCGCGACGGCGAGCTGCCCGCCTTCGACGACCGTCCCGTGGTGCTCGTGGTGCACGACGCGGCCCGGCACCCGTGGGTGCGCGAGGCGCTGGCGCGGGCGCTGGCCGTCCGGCCCGACGCGATCGTGGTGGACACCGGCATCAGCGACGCGCCCGTCGGGGCCGCCCACGTCGCCACGCACGGCATCTCCCGCGTCTCCGCGCAGGCGGCGGCCGAATGGCTGACCCGTTGAACACCGAGCCCGCGAACCCGGTCGCCACCGTGCGCGCGGTGCTGCCGTCGCTGACCCCGGCGGCGCAGGCCATCGGACGCATCATCCTGGACGACCCGGGGCTGGTCGTGCGGAGCACGATCACCGAGTTCAGCGCGGTGTCGGGCACCAGCGAGGCGACGATCGTGCGCACCGCGCGGGCGCTCGGCTTCGCCGGTTACTCGCAGATGCGCTTCGCGCTGGCCGCCGCCGTGGCCAAGCAGCCCGAACGCCTGGTGCCCGGCGACCTGGCCCCCGACGACCCGCTGACCGACGTGATCGCCAAGGTGGCGCGGGCGGAGTCCGACGCGCTGGCGGACACGGCGGCGCAGCTCGACCCCGACCAGCTCGGCGAGGTCGTCCAGGCCATCGCGGTGGCCCGGCGGGTGGACGTCTACGGCGTGGCGGCCTCGGGTCTGGTGGCCGCCGACATGTCGCAGAAGCTGCTGCGCATCGGCCTGTCCAGCCATCCGTTCAGCGACGCCCACCTGGCCCTGACCAGCGCGGCGCTGCTGCGGGACGGCGACGTGGCGGTGGCCATCAGCTGTAGCGGCGAGACCCCCGACGTGCTGGTCCCGGCCCGTACGGCGGCCGAGGCCGGGGCGCTGATCGTGGCCATCACCAACAACCCGCGCTCGTCGCTGGCCGACCTGGCCAGCCACACGCTGGTGTCGGCCGGCCGGGAGACCGCCTTCCGGCCCGGCGCGCTGGCCAGCCGGATCAGCCAGCTGCTGATCGTCGACTGCATCTTCGTCGGCCTGGCCCAGCGCACCTACGACCGGGCCGAGGCGGCGATCCGGGCCACCCGCGACGCGACCGACCGCTACCGCAACCGGTGACGGACGACCGGCGACCGACAAGCGGGCGTCAGGCGCGGGTCACCGAGACCTTCGCCAGGTCGGCCTCGATGCGCGCCGCCGTGGCCAGGAGCTCGGGCAGCAGCCCCGTCCTGACCTGGTGCAGGCTGGTACGGCCGGCGTGCGTGGAGACGTTCACGGCGGCGACCGTACGGCCGGCGTGGTCGCGTACGGGCGCGGCGACCGACCGCAGGCCCTCCTCCAGCTCCTGGTCCACCATCGCCCAGCCGCGCAGGCGCACCTGCTCCAGCTCGGCCCGCAGCGCGTCGGGCAGCACGACGGTCCTGGAGGTCAGCCTGCGTAACGCGGCCCGTCCCAGGTAGTCGTCCAGGTCGCCGGGCGGCAGGGCGGACAGCAGCACCCGGCCCATCGACGTGCAGTAGGCCGGGAAGCGGGTGCCGATGCTGATCGACACGCTCATGATCCGGGCGGTGGCGACGCGGGCGACGTACACGACGTCCTCGCCGTCGAGAACCGCGACCGAGGCGGACTCGTGCACCTCGGCGGCCAGGCGTTCCAGGTGGGGGCCGGCGACCTCGGGCAGCGACAGGCCGGACAGGTAGGCGTATCCAAGCTCCAGGACGCGGGGGGTGAGCGCGAACAGCCGGCCGTCGTTGCGCACGTAGCCGAGGTCGGTGAGGGTGATGAGGAAACGCCTGGCGGCGGCGCGGCTGAGGCCGGTCGCCCGCGCCACCTGACTGAGCGTCAGCTCGGGCGCCGCGGCGCTGAACGCGCGGATCACCGCCAGCCCTCTGGCCAGCGACTGCACATGATCGACCATGGTGATCCCTTGACAGAAGCCGACAAGGGCGTAGTTTCCGCCATATGGGGCTGTTCGGACAGAGAATACCTGTGCGCATAGCGAACACCTAGGAGCAGCCGTGCGTCGCGCTCTCATCATCCTCGCCGCCCTGCTCGTGGCCGCCTGCGGCGGCCCGCGGCCGGGCACGACGGCGGGAGGCAAGGCCCGGGTCAACGCCGGAGTGATCGCGATCGTCGACACCGCGCCCATCCACCTGGGCAGGGCCAAGGGCTTCTTCGCCGAGCAGGGCATCGACCTGGCGATCACCCCCGTGCAGGGCGGCGCGGCCAGCATCTCGGGGACGGTCGGCGGGCAGTTCCAGTTCGCCTTCGCCAACACCACCTCGCTGCTGACCGCCAAGCAGCAGGGGCTGGACGTGAAAGTGGTGGCCAACGGCGTCTCCTCGACCGGGCGGCCGGGCGAGGACTTCAGCGCGGTGCTGGTCGAGCCGGACAGCCCGATCAGGTCGGCCAAGGACCTGGCGGGCCGGCGGATCTCGGTCAACCAGCTCAAGAACATCGGCGACACGACGATCCGGGCCTCGGTCCGCAAGGCGGGCGGCGACCCCGGCGGCATCGAGTTCGTCGAGCTGCCCTTCCCCGACGCGCCCGCCGCCCTGCGCAGCGGCCGGGTGGACGCCATCTGGGTGGTCGAGCCGTTCGTCAGCCAGGCGATCAGCCAGGGCGCGCGGCCGGTGGCCTGGAACTTCGCCGAGGCGGCCCCCGGACTCACCGTCGCCATGTACTTCACCACCGGCCGGACCGACCCCGGCCTGACCGAACGGTTCACCGCGGCGATGCGCAGGTCGCTGGAGTACGCCGACGGTCATCCCGACGAGGTGCGGCAGATACTCGGGACGTACACGAAGATCGCGCCCGAGGTGATCGCGAAGATCCATCTGCCGAAGTGGCCGGTCGAGGTCAACAAGGCGTCCGTGCAGACCATCGCCGACCTGGCGCTGGCCGACGGCGTGCTGACGAAGAGGATCGACGTGTCCGCGCTGGTCCCGTGAGGCGCGACCTCCTCCACGGGCTCGCCGGGCTGGGCGGCCTGCTCGCGCTGGTGGAGGCCGTGCCGCGGTTGGGCCTGGTGGACGAGCGGTTCCTGCCCCCGGCCACGCGGATACTGGGCGCGCTCGCCGCCGAGCTGGCCACGGCCCGGCTCTGGGTCGCGCTCGGCGAGACCATGCGCGGCTGGGCGCTCGGACTGGCGCTGGCGTTCTGCGCGGCGGTCGCGGCGGGCGTGCTGATCGGGACCGTGCCGGGGCTGCGGGCGCTGACCGGCTCGACGGTCGAGTTCCTGCGGCCGATCCCGTCGGTCGCGCTGGTGCCGCTGGCCACGCTGCTGTTCGGCGCCACGCTCGGCTCGACGCTGCTGCTCGTGGTGTACGCCGCCTTCTGGCAGGTGCTCATCCAGGTCCTGTACGGCGTCGCCGCCGTCGATCCCGTCGCCCACGACACCGCCCGCTCGTACGGGTTGTCGGCCTGGTCGCGGATCAGGCACCTGGTGTGGCCGACGGCGCTGCCGTACGTGATGACCGGGCTCCGGCTGGCGGCGGCGGTGGCGTTCATCCTGGCGGTGACGGCCGAGCTGGTGATCGGCAGCCCGGGGCTCGGCGCGGAGATCCAGGTGGCGCAGAGCAGCGGCGCCGTGCCGACCGTGTACGCGCTGATCGTGCTCGCGGGCGGCGTGGGCATCGTGGTCAACGCGGCCGTGCGGCTGCTCGAACGCCGGGTGCTGGCCTGGCATCCGGCCGTGCGCTCGGAGGCGGCGGCGTGAGGGCGCTCAGGCTGGTCGCCCTGCCCGCGGCGCTGGTGCTGGTCTGGTGGGCGGTCGGCGGCAGCACGTTCTACCTGCCGGGCCCGGCCGAGGTGGGCCGGGCCTTCGCCGCGACGTGGTTCTCCCGGCGGCTGCTCGACGACGTGCTGCCGAGCCTCGCGCGGCTGCTGGCGGGGTACGCGCTGGCCGGGCTGCTCGGGGTGGGGCTCGGCGTGCCGATCGGGTTGTCGCGGCGGCTGCGGGTCACGCTGGAGCCGGTGCTGGAGTTCTTCAGGGCCGTCCCGCCGCCGGTGCTGGTGCCGCTGATCATGTTGCTGGCCGGGATCGACACGGCCATGAAGGTGCTGGTCATCGTGTCGGGCTGCCTGTGGCCCGTCCTGCTCAACACCGTGGAGGGCGTCCGGGCGCTGGACGAGGTGCTGTCGGACACCTGCCGCATGTACGGCGTGCGCGGCGCCTCAAGGCTGCGCCGGTTCGTGCTGCGCGGCGCGAGCCCGCAGATCATGACCGGGCTGCGGCAGGCGCTGTCCATCGGGATCATCCTCATGGTCATCAGCGAGATGTTCGGCGGTTCGAGCGGGCTCGGGTTCACGATCGTGCTGTTCCAGCGGCAGTTCCAGATCGCCGAGATGTGGAGCGGGATCCTGCTGCTCGGCCTGCTCGGCCTCGGGCTCTCGCTGCTCTTCGGCCGCCTTGAACGATGGGTCCTGGCCTGGTACCACGGCAGCGGAGCCGCCCGTGCTTGAGATCTCCGGGCTGAACAAGGTCTACCGGAGCCCAGGCCGCCGGGTGGAGGCGATCGGCTCGGTCACGTTCGGCGTCGCGGCGGGCGAGCTGGTGTGCGTGGTGGGGCCGTCCGGCTGCGGCAAGACGACGCTGCTGCGGTGCGTGGCCGGGCTGCTGCCGGTCAGCGGGGGCGAGGTGCGGGTGGCGGGCGAGCCGGTGACCGGGCCGCCGCCGCGCATGGCCGTGGTCTTCCAGGAGTACGGCCGCAGCCTGTTCCCCTGGATGACCGTCCGGCAGAACGTCGAGCTGCCGCTGAAGGAGAAGCGGGTGCCGCGCGCGCGGCGGGCGGAGCTGGTGACCGGGTCGCTGGCGGCGGTCGGGCTGGCCGACGTGGCCGGCGCCCATCCGTGGCAGCTCTCGGGCGGCATGCAGCAGCGTGTGGCGATCGCGCGGGCCGTGGCCTACGAGCCGCAGGTCCTGCTCATGGACGAGCCGTTCGCCGCCGTGGACGCGCAGACCAGGGCCGACCTGGAAGACCTGATCCGGCGGCTCTGGCGGGACCTTGAGGTGACCACGCTGTTCGTCACCCACGACATCGACGAGGCCGTCTACCTGGGGCAACGGGTGATCGTGTTGTCGTCGTCGCCGACGTCGGTCATGGAGGACCTGCCCATCGACCTGCCGCGCGACCGCGACCAGCTCAGCACCCGGTCGCTGCCGCGTTTCGGCGAGCTGCGCGGGCAGGTCTACCGGCGGATCCAGCAGGCGAGAGGGGCACAGTGAGCACAGTGAGGGCGGCGGCGTTCGAGGTGCTGCGGCGGCACGGCCTGACGACGATCTTCGGCAACCCCGGCTCGACCGAGGTGTCGCTGCTGACCGGCCTGCCGGACGACCTGCGCTTCGTGCTCGCGCTGCACGAGGGCTCGGTCGTCGGCATGGCCACCGGCTGGGCCATCGGGCACGCCGAGCCCGCGCTGGCCGTGCTGCACACCACGGCCGGGCTGGGCAACGCGGTGGGCGCCCTCGCCACGGCCCGGGTGAACCGGGCTCCCCTGGTCGTCCTGGTGGGGCAGCAGGACCGGCGGCACCTGGCGCTGGAGCCGTTCCTCGCCGGGCGGCTGGCCGGGCTGGCCGGCGACTACCCGGTGTGGACCGACCAGCCGGTGCGGGCGCAGGACGTGCCGGGGGCGCTGGCCAGGGCCTTTCACGAGGCGGTCACGCACCGGGGCCCCGCGCTGGTCGTGGTACCGATGGACGACTGGGACGCGCCCTTCGCCGGCGAGACCCCGGCGGCTCCGGCCCGGGTGCTGCGGCCCGCCGCCGTGCCCGACGCCGGCCTGGCGCCGCTGGTGGAGCTGCTGGCCGGGGCACGGTCCCCGGCGATCGTGTCGGGGGCAGGGGCGGCTTGGGGGCCGCTGGTGCAGCTGGCCGAGCGGCTGGCGTGCCCGGTGTTCCAGGAGTCGTTCGGGGCGCTGGCGGGGTTCCCGCAGGACCATCCGCAGTACGCGGGGGTGCTGCCGGCCGACCGGGGACGACTGCGGGCCGTGCTGGCGCCGCATGACGTCGTGCTGGCCGTGGGTGCGCCGGTGTTCCGGCAGTACCCGTACGCGCCGGGGCCGCTGGTCGAGCCTGGGACGGCGGTCGCCGTGGTCACCGACGACCCGGCCGAGGCGCACCGGAGCCCGGCCGCCCTGGCCGTCCTGGCCCCGCCCGGGGCCGTCTGCGAGCGACTGGCGGCCCTGCTGCCGGCCCGGCCCGCCGCTCCGGCGGCCGTTCCACCGGCCCCGGCGCCGGAGGTGCCCGGCGGGGAGCCGATGCGGCCCGCGTACGTGCTGCGCGAGCTGGCCCGGCGGCTGCCCCGTGACGTCGTGCTGCTGGAGGAGACCCCGTCGTCCCGTCCTGACCTGCACCGGCTGGTCCCGGCCAGGAACCCGCTGGGTTTCGTCTCGGCGGCCATGGGCGGGCTCGGGTTCGCCGTGCCGGCCGCGGTCGGCCTGCGCATGGCGCTGCCCGGACGCCCGGTGGTCGCGGTCGTGGGCGACGGCTCGGCGCTCTACGGCATGCACGCCCTGTGGAGCGCCGCCCACTACCGGGTGGGCGCGCTGTTCGTCGTGCTCGCCAACGGCCGCTACGCGGTCATGGACCGGCTGGCCGACCGGCAGGGCGGCAAGGCCCCCTGGCCGCCGTTCGCGGAGGTGGACATGGCCGCCCTGGCCAGGTCGCTCGGCTGCCCCGCCCGGCGGGTGGACGGCCCCGCCGAGCTGGGGGCCGTGCTCGACGAGGTGATCCCGTCGCTGGCCGCCCGCGAGGAGCCCCTGCTGCTCGACGTCACCGTGGCCGTGGACCAGGACTTCCAGCCGTGAGCCGGCTCACCAGGCCGGAGGGCGCCGCCCGCCGTCGGCTGCGGGGTCGAAGCAGAGCTCGGGGGCGGCGTCCGGCTTGAAGACCTCGTCGAGGGCCCACCGCTCGTACGGGCGGGCGCACGGCGGCGCGCCGGCGATCGCCAGCTCGCGGGCGTCGAGGTCCATGACGACGGAGTAGACCGTGTGGCACTCCTCGGCCGGGCCGGCGTCGGGGTCGAGGTGGCGGCAGACGCCGTCGGGGAAGGAGTAGTGGTCGCGCAGGGCGGCGACGACGTGTTCGAGGCCGACCGCGCGCTCGGCGGCGATGTCCTCCAGCAGGTGGCGCACGCGTTCGGGGCGCAGCAGGGTCAGGCCGGACCTGGCCGCCTTCATGTCCTCCAGCGGCAGCTCGGCCTCGAAGTGGTTGGCGTGGGTGAGCAGGCCGTCGCGCGGCAGCAGCGCGCCGAACGCGCCCGGAGCCACCTCAAGGTCGATGGCCTCGCCTCCGGCGTCGGCGATGAGCAGGTTGCCCGAGGAGACGCGCGGCACGTCGAGCACCTTGCGGTGGGCCCGGCTCATGCGGTCGGACTGCAGCACCCCGCGCAGCAGGAAGTGGTACGGGACCCCCGCCCCGGCGTGGTCGCGGTCGGACTGCAGGCGGTTGGCGCACACCCCGAGCCCCGCCGAGTTGAGCCCCGATTTGGCGAGCATGCCCGCCTCGGCCAGCGTGAGCACCGCGAACCCCTCGGTGTCGCGGGTGGCCAGCAGGAAGGTGACCGCGCCCTGCTCGGGATGCCAGTCCCAGTTCTGGGCGAGCAGGGTGTGGCCGTCGCGGGTGTACTTGGGCAGGACGGCCAGCGCGGTGCAGCCGTCGTCGTGGTAGCCGGTGCCGTCGAGCAGCTCGGTACGGGCGTTGAGCGCGGCGATGTGCTCGACCGGCCGGCCCGCGCCGGCCGCCAGGCCCTCCAGCATGGCGGCGATGCTCGGGTCGTACGCCCTGGCCACGTCGAGGAAGGTCTGGCCCCAGCGCAGCACGTCGGCCGAGGAGAGCCCGGACTTGTCGCGGAACCGCCGCAGGTAGGTCTCCACGCTCCGCGCGACCAGGTCGGCGGTGCGGTGGCCGACCTCGGCCCCCATCTCCTCGTAGGTGCCCTCGACAGCGATGAGCGGGGTGTCCATGAATCGGCCTTCCGTGATGGGGGTGGGGCTCGCTCTTCTTCCCATTCCCCCCATCAGGGCTTCATCCCCCGATCACTCAGGAACGCTCGGCGGCCTCCACGACGTTGGACAGCAGCAGCGCGCGGGTCATCGGCCCGACCCCGCCCGGGTTGGGCGTGAGGAAACCGGCGACCTCCTCGACGTCGGGGGCCACGTCACCGGCGATCTTGCCGTGGACCCTGGAGACGCCCACGTCGAGGACGGCCGCGCCGGGCTTGACCATGTCGCGCGTGATGAGCTCGGGCACGCCGGCCGCGGCCACGACGATGTCGGCGCGGCGCACGTGGGCGGCCAGGTCCTGGGTGCCGGTGTGGCAGAGGGTCACCGTGGCGTTCTCGCTGCGGCGGGTCAGCAGCAGGCCGAGCGAGCGGCCGACGGTGATGCCGCGGCCCACCACGACGACGTCGGCGCCCTTGATCGGCACGTTGTACTCCTGGAGCAGCAGCACGATGCCGTGGGGCGTGCAGGGCAGGGGCGCGTCGACCATGTGGACGAGGCGCCCGAGGTTGACCGGGTGGAGGCCGTCGGCGTCTTTGGCCGGGTCCATGCGCTCCAGCAGCGCCATCGTGTCGATCTGCTTCGGCAGCGGGAGCTGGACGATGTAGCCGGTGCAGGCCGGGGAGGCGTTGAGCTCGTCGACGGCCGCCTCGACGTCTTTCTGGGTGGCGGTGGCCGGGAGGTCGACGCGGATGGAGGCGATGCCGACCTCGGCGCAGTCGCGGTGCTTGCCCGCGACGTAGATCTGGCTGCCCGGGTCGTCGCCCACCAGGACGGTGCCCAGGCCGGGCGTGATGCCGCGGTCCTTGAGCGCGGCCACCCGGGTCGCGAGGTCTGCCTTGATCCTGGCGGCTGTCGCCTTGCCGTCGAGTTTCACTGCGCTCATGCCGTCAATCCTTCCATGACTGCTCGGCTTCCCGGCACGGGCCGCGCGTTCGTCCACAGTTTTTCCACAGATGGGAGGCAGGCGGCGCCCGTTGTCCACAGGGAGACGATGACATCGTTGTCATGGATCAAGGAAAGGCATATCGTGTCGGGCGCCGACACCATGCCCCACGGAGGTCCCCCTTGCGCGCCCGCTCCCCCCTGCCACGCCTCGGCGGCCTCCGCCGGCCCGGCCACCCCGTCCACGGATGACCTGCGTACTCGCCGTCGACATCGGCGGGACCAAGCTCGCCGCCGCGCTGGTCGACGAGGCCGGCTCGCTGCTGCGCCCGGCCACGCGGCCCACGCCGCGCGCCGACGTCATGTCCGCCCTGGCGGCCCTCGTCACGGAGGTGACCGGCGGGGGCCCGCCTCCGCACGCCGTCGGCGTCGGCTGCGCGGGCCCGCTCGACCTGACCACGGGCACGGTGAGCCCGGTGAACATGCCGAGCTGGCGCGGCTTCCCGCTGCGCGACGAGCTGCGGCGGCTGACCGGCCTGCCCGTGGTGCTGGCCGGCGACGCCCAGTGCATGGCGCTCGGCGAACACTGGCTGGGCGCCGGGCAGGGCAGCACGTCGCTGCTCGGCGTCGTCGTGTCCACCGGCATCGGCGGCGGCCTGGTGATCGGCGGCGCGCCGCTGCTCGGCCCGGCGGGCAACGCGGGGCACGTCGGCCACATGAGCGTCGATCCCGGCGGCGAGCGCTGCGAGTGCGGCGGCCGGGGCTGCGTCGAGCGCTACTCCAGCGGCCCCAACCTGGCCCGCTGGGCCCTGGAGAACGGCTGGGCGCCCACCGGCGACCGCGACGCCAGGGCGCTGGCCGCCGACGCGTCCGCCGGCCATCCGGTGGCGGTGGCGGCCTTCGAGCGCGGCGCCAGGGCACTGGCCGGCATGATCGCCTCCACGGCGGCCGCGGTCGAGCTCGACACCGTGGTCATCGGCGGCGGTGTGTCGGCGGCCGGCGCGGTGCTGTTCGGCCCGCTGGAGCGGGCGCTCGACGACGTGGCGGGGCTGGCGTTCGTCCGAGCGGTCCGGGTGCGACCCACCACGCTGGGCGTGCGCGCGGGCCTGGCCGGGGCCGCCCGGCTGGCCTGGCGCCTGTCCGGCTAGTCGCGCTCGGCGAAGCGGGCCTCGCGGCGCTCGATGATCCGGCGGGTGTACGGGATGAGCTCGACGACCCGGCTGCCGAGGTACGCACCGATGAAGGCGAGGACCAGGAGGACAAACGGGCTGGTCGAGAAGCCGTTCATGGTCACGAAAGCATGCAGGGCCACGTCGAGCATGGAAACTCCGGGGGAATGAGCACAGCAGGGCGGCAATCAGGGTAACCGGGGAGTGCCGATGCTCGCCGCCAAAACGGATAAAGGGCAACAAGTGATCTCTTGTTGCCCTTTATCTGATGAACCGGTGATCAGTGGAAGAAGTGCCGGGTGCCGGTGAAGTAGAGGGTGACGCCGGCCTGCTCACAGGCGTCGATCACCTCCTGGTCCCGGATCGAGCCGCCCGGCTCCACGATCGCCTTTACCCCGGCCTCGATCAGCACCTGCGGCCCGTCGGGGAAGGGGAAGAACGCGTCGGAGGCGGCGACCGAGCCGGCCGCCCGCTCCCCCGCCCGGCTGACCGCGAGACGGCAGGAGTCGACCCGGTTGACCTGGCCCATGCCCACACCCACCGTGGCGCCGCCGGCGGCCAGCAGGATGGCGTTCGACTTCACCGAGCGCGAGGCGCGCCAGGCGAAGGCCAGGTCGGCCAGCAGCTCGGGCGAGGCGGCCGCGCCGGTCTTGAGCTCCCACGCCGACGGGTCGTCGCCGGCCGCGTCGATCCGGTCGACCGCCTGCAGCAGCAGGCCGCCGTCGACCCGGCGGAACTCCAGCGGCTGGGACGGCCCCTCAGGGCAGCGCAGCAGGCGCAGGCTCTTCTTGGCCCGCAACACCTCCAGCGCCTCCGCGCTGAAGCCAGGGGCGACGACGACCTCGGTGAACACGTCGGCGATCTGCCGGGCCAGCTCGACGGTGACCTCGCGGTTGACCGCGATCACGCCGCCGTAGGCCGAGACGGGGTCGCAGGCGTGGGCCTTGCGGTGGGCCTCGGCCACGTCGGCGCCGACGGCGATGCCGCACGGGTTCTGGTGCTTGATGATGGCCACGCACGGCTCGGCGAAGTCCCAGGCCGCCCGCCAGGCCGCGTCGGAGTCGAGGTAGTTGTTGTAGGACATCTCCTTGCCGTGGAGCTGCTCGGCGTTGGCCAGGCCGCCCGAGCCGGCGGTGTAGAGGGCGGCGCGCTGGTGCGGGTTCTCGCCGTAGCGCAGGGTCGCCTTGCGCTCGTACGCGACGCCGGTGAACTCGGGGAACTCCTCCCCGCCCGCGTACGGCCCGGCGAACCAGTTGGCCACGGCCACGTCGTAGGCGGCGGTGTGGGCGTACGCGTCGCCGGCCAGGCGGCGGCGCTCGTGCAGCGTGAACCCGCCCTCGGCCAGCGCGGTCAGCACGTCGCCGTAGGCGGCGGGATCGACCACGACCGCGCAGGTGGCGTGGTTCTTGGCGGCGCCCCTGATCATCGCGGGCCCGCCGATGTCGATCTGCTCGACGCAGTCCTCGTCGGAGGCCCCGGAGGCCACCGTCTGCTGGAACGGGTAGAGGTTGACCACCACGAGCTGGAACGGGTCGATCTCCAGCTCGTCGAGCTGGGCCACGTGGTGGGGCTTGGTGAGGTCGGCCAGCAGGCCGGCGTGCACGCGCGGGTGCAGCGTCTTGACCCGGCCGTCGAGGCACTCGGGGAAGCCGGTGAGCTGCTCCACCTTGGTCACCGGGATCCCGTGGGACGCGATCGCGGCGGCCGTGCCGCCTGTCGACACGATCTCCACGCCGGCGCCGTCGAGTGCCCTGGCCAGCTCTTCGAGCCCGGACTTGTCGTAGACAGCGATCAGCGCGCGCCGGATGGCGATGCGAGTCACGTGCTTTCCCCTCCTGATTGGTTGCCGATGCGGACGATGCGTCCGCTGACCGTCCAGCCCTCGCGGGCCATCCGGCCGACGATGTCGACGAGCAGGCGCCGCTCGACGGTCTTGATGCGCTCGTGCAGGACCGGCTCGTCGTCCTCCGGCAGCACGGGCACCGCCTCCTGGGCGACGATCGGCCCCGTGTCGACCCCCGCGTCGGCCAGCATCACCGTGCAGCCGGTCACCTTCACCCCGTGGGCCAGCGCGTCGCGCACGCCGTGGGCGCCGGGGAAGGACGGCAGCAGCGCCGGGTGGGTGTTGAGCACGGGGAACGCGTCGAGCGTTGGCGCACCCAAAATCTTCATGAAGCCCGCCGACACCACCAGGTCGGGCTCGTACGATGCGATCTGCGCGGCGAGAGCGGCATCCCAGCCCGCCCGAGTCGCATGATCACCCAGTTTTTCAACAAATGTCGGGACATTTGCCCTGGTGGCCCTGGCCAGGCCCTCTATGCCGTCCCGATCCGCGCCCACCGCCACCACGCGCGCACCGTACGACGGGTCGGCGGAAGCGTCCAGCAGGGCCTGTAGGTTGGTTCCAGAGCCGGAGACGAGGACGACGAGCCGCCCAGCCTTTGACACGCACACTCCAAAGAATGGAAACAGGGTGGGGCTGACAGGGTATCTGTTCCTCGCCCGGCGACGCAGAGGAGGTCAGGTGTCGACACCGGTGCAGGCACCGGCGGGTCAGCAGCCCGCCGATTCAGCGGGTCGCCGTGCGATCTGGTTGTCCATCGCGGCGCTGGCCATGACGTTCATGCTGCCGCTCGCCGGCCTGGTCATGGCCCTGTTCGCGCTCATGTCCGGCATCCGCGCGCTGCCGCGGCTCAAAAGCGCCCACAAGCCCACGGGCACGGCCGTCGGCGGCATCACCATCTCCTCCATCGCGCTGGCCCTGTCGGCGATGGCCACGGGCATGCAGCTCTACCTGATGGACGAATACTCCGCCTACCAGGAGTGCATGAAGGGCGCCGGCACGGTCTCGGCCCAGGGCGAGTGCTTCACCCAGTTCAGGGACGCCGCGCAGCGCAAGCTGCCGCCCGACGTCCTCCAGCTGCTCGGGGCGATGCAGTCCTAGTCGCGGTCCCAGGCGTAGGGGTCGACGTAGATGACGTGACCGCCGCGGTCGTCGGACTCGTCCACGATGTCCTTGCGCGGCGGGCGGGCCGGGTCGCCTGACGGCTCGGCCGGGCGCGGGCGGGCCTGGGCCAGGGTCTCGGCCTCGGCGGAGGCGTGCTCGTCCTGCCAGTCGTCCCTGATGACCGGGATCTCCTGGGTGTCGGCCTCGGTGGCGTCCATCCAGTGGCCGGGCAGCGGGCGCGGGTCGGACTCGGCCAGGCCCACCTTGCTGGCCGCCTTGGCGATGGCCGCCCCCGCCTTGCGGACCGGGGCGGCGGCCTTGTCGAGCGGCGCGCGGGCCTTCTTGTTGAGCAGCAGCAGGTTGGCCACGCCCGCCGAGATGCCGGCCGCCACGCCCACCTCCAGGGCCACCGACAGGGCCACCTCCCAGGGGGACGGGCCGATCGCCGACAACCGGCCGCCGCCGATGGGCCCGCCGGACAGCGCGGCCAGCAGGCCGGCGACCAGGCCGGTGGAGACGCCGGTCAGGAAGCCCCACAGGGGGCGGCCTCGTACGAATGCGAGGGCGAGATCCGGGCCACGAACACGCCCGCCACCGCGCCCGCCGCGAACGGCAGCGCGATCACCGCCATCATCCACGCGGGCACGGGTCCGCTCTCGGGCAGCGCGCCCAGCAACGGCAGGCTCGGCACGGTGCCGAGCTCGACACCGGTCGGGGCGACCAGCGTGTCCGCGCCGATGGCGAAGCCGGGGCCGGCGATGTAGGAGGAGGCCCAGATCACGGCGTTGAGCAGGTAGAGGAGCTGGAGCAGCAACAGCAGCACGCCGCCGACGAAGCCCGGCGCGAGCACGTTCGACAGCTCCCTGACCTGGCCGAAGTTCAGCACGACCGCGACCAGCACCAGCCCCAGCCCAGAGGCCAGCAGCGACGTGGTGGCGACCGCCGTGCCGACCGCGACGGCGCGCAGCCGTTCGGGCAGCAGCTTGAGCATGATCCGCCACGGACCGATCATGCGCGCGGTGGCCAGCGAGCCCGCCAGGAAGGCCAGCACGAAGTGGCTGAGCAGCGCCTCGCCGATGAACGGCTGGGTGATCTCGTTCCTCGCCACCAGCGCGATCAGCCCGGCCAGCAGCGCGTAGGGGGCCGCCAGCGAGACGCCGGCCTGGCCGACCAGCACGAGCTGCGCGCGGCGGCGGGCGTTGGCCTGCTCGCGCGGGCTGTTCTTGGGCAGCCGGGCGGGCAGGCGCAGCCGCAGGTCGGCGTCGCGGGCCATCCACCGGCCGGCGCGGTAGAGCAGGAAGGCGGGCAGCACCATCAGCCCGAGGGGCAGCAGCCCGACCCGGCCGCCGGGCATCGCGAACCCGGCGTGGTGCGCGGCCAGCCAGAGCTGCGCCGCCGCGCGGAACACCCCGGGCAGGCCCGCGCCGAGCGTGCCGCGCGGCGCGGCGATCCAGCCGACGAGGGTGAGCGTGGTGAGCACGGCCAGGCCGACGCCGAGCGTGCAGGCGGCGGCGAGCATGCCCGACACGGGTAGCGGCCGCCTCGTCTCGTCGTCGTCGGTCGAGACCCCGGGGAGCTTGCCGAGCACCGACTTGGGGGCGGTACGCAACTGGTCGAGAATGGCCGTCACAGATGCGATTTTCTCAATCTTTCCCAACCATCGCTTGGTTGACGCGCCGCAGAGGGTCCACTTTGTCGCCGTGACACCCCCGCGAACGCGCCTCGCCCCCTTTCCCCGCCCTTTACGCGCCGCCCCGGCGGCCTCCGGGACATGGAAAAGCCCCGCATGGCGGCGGCCAGGCGGGGCTTTTCCATGCGTGACTAGCGGGACTGCATGATCTCGCGCATCAGGCGGGCCGTCTCGGAGGGGGTCTTGCCGACGCGGACGCCGACCTTCTCCAGGGCCTCCTTCTTGGCCTGGGCGGTGCCGGCCGAGCCGGAGACGATGGCGCCGGCGTGGCCCATCGTCTTGCCCTCGGGGGCGGTGAAGCCCGCGACGTAGGCCACGACCGGCTTGGTGACGTGCTGCTCGATGTAGGCCGCGGCACGCTCCTCGGCGTCGCCGCCGATCTCACCGATCATCACGATCGCGTCGGTGTCGGGGTCGTCCTGGAAGGCCTGGAGCGCGTCGATGTGCGTGGTGCCGATGACCGGGTCGCCGCCGATGCCGACCGCGGTCGAGAAACCGAAGTCGCGCAGCTCGTACATGAGCTGGTAGGTCAGCGTGCCGGACTTCGAGACCAGGCCGATGCGGCCGGCGGTGGTGATGTCGGCGGGGATGATGCCGGCGTTGGACGCGCCGGGCGAGGCGATGCCGGGGCAGTTGGGCCCGATGATGCGGGTCTTGTTGCCCTTTGCCACCGCGTACGCCCAGAACTCGGTCGAGTCGTGGACCGGGATGCCCTCGGTGATCACGACGCAGAGCGGGATCTCGGCGTCGACGGCCTCCTTGACGGCGGCCTTGGTGTGGGCCGGCGGCACGAAGACGACCGACACGTCGGCGCCGGTCTGCTCCATGGCCTCCTTCACCGTGCCGAACACGGGCAGGCCCTCGTGCGTGATGCCCGCCTTGCGGGCGTTGACGCCGCCGACGACCTTCGCGCCGGAGGCGAGCATGCGGCGGGTGTGCTTGGTGCCCTCACCGCCGGTCATGCCCTGAACAATGATCTTGCTGTTCTCGGTCAGCCAGATAGCCATGACTCACGCACCTACCGCAGCGAGCTCGGCGGCCCGCTTGGCCGCGTCGTCCATCGTGTCAACCAGCTCGACCCGCGGGAGCGCGGCGTCGGCCAGGATCTGCCGCCCGAGCTGGGCGTTGTTGCCGTCGAGGCGGACCACCAGCGGGTGCGTCACGGCCTCGCCGCGGCTCTCCAGCAGCTTGAACGCCGAGACGATGCCGTTGGCCACGGCGTCGCAGGCGGTGATGCCGCCGAAGACGTTCACGAAGATCGACTTGACGCTCGGGTCGGAGAGGATGATCTCCAGGCCCGCGGCCATGACCTCGGCCGAGGCGCCGCCGCCGATGTCGAGGAAGTTCGCCGGGGACGGCTTGCCGGGGAACGCCTCGCCCGCGTAGGCCACCACGTCGAGGGTGGACATGACCAGGCCCGCGCCGTTGCCGATGATGCCGACGTTGCCGTCGAGCTTGACGTAGTTGAGGTCCTTCTCCTTGGCCTTGGCCTCCAGAGGGTCCTCGGCGGCCTTGTCGGCCAGCGCCTCGTGGTCGGCCTGGCGGAAGCCGGCGTTCTCGTCGAGGGTGACCTTGCCGTCGAGGGCCTTCACCTGGCCGTCGGCCGACAGGATCATCGGGTTGACCTCGACCAGCGTGGCGTCCTCGTCGACGAAGCAGCACCACAGCTTCTCGATGAGCTCGGCGGCGCCGTCGAGCGACTTCTCGGGCAGGCCGCCGGCCAGCGCGATCTCACGGGCCTTGGCGCGGTCGATGCCGTCGAGGGCCGAGACCGGCACCTTGGCGACCTTCTCGGGCGTGCTGTGGGCGACCTCTTCGATGTCCATGCCGCCGGCGGCGGAGCAGATCGCGAGGAAGGTACGGTTGGCGCGGTCGAGCAGGAAGGAGAAGTAGTACTCCTCCGCGATCGCGCTGGCCTCCTCCACGAGCACCTTGTGGACCGTGTGGCCCTTGATGTCCATGCCGAGGATGGCGGTGGCCTTCTCGACGGCGTCGGCGGCGTCGTCGGCCACCTTCACGCCGCCGGCCTTGCCGCGACCGCCGGTCTTGACCTGGGCCTTGACGACAACGCGGCCGGTCAGCTCCTCAGCCGCCGCCCGCACCTCCTCCACGGTGTTGGCGACGATGCCGCGTGGCACCGGGATGCCGTAGTCAGCGAAGAGCTCCTTCGCCTGATGTTCGAACAGGTCCACGAGGGTCCGTCCTTGCTTATCCGACTGATGTTCGACGGCCCGGGCAACTGCGCTGACGGTCGCGTCCGCTCGCCGCTCGTGTCGGCTTCGTGCCTCGTTCTCTCACGGCGAGCTCCTACGCTCAGGGGTGCGTGCCGGGCGTTTCCGCCAGTGAAGCCTAGCCCCAAGCTTGACCTGCACAGGTCATCGGGGCACGGTTCTTCCGCTATGTGACGGTGATCTCACTTCACCATGTCCCTCTGTGCACCGAAAGTGCACCAATTCGCTGCCTTATGCGGCGTCTGTCGATATATGGTCGTGATCTTCAATTGGCAGGATTCCTGCTCCCCTCATTCTTGATCTGAAGGAATCGGATGAAGCGAATTATCGCGGGCCTGGCCCTGGCCTCCGCGGCGGCGCTCGTGACCGCGACCCCGGCCCAGGCCGCGCCCGCGGATCCGGCGAAGGCGCTGAAGAAGCAGTACGTCGCCGGACACGGCGTACGGTTCACCGAGACGTCCCGCTCCTCGATGGACGGCAAGAGCACCGGCGCCACGAAGACGTCCGGCGTTCTGGAGTTCGGCAAGTCCGGAATCGTCGCCTCGGACGTACGTAATCACGCCACCGGCAAGGACGACGTGTACGCGTCGCTGATGCCGTCCCGGATCATCACCCTGGGCAAGCACGTATATGCGCAGGGCGGCCTTTACAGCGAGGGCCTGCCCGAGGGCAAGAAGTGGGTCCGCTACCCCGACACCGGCCTCCGGATCAGCACCTCCAACCAGATGCTGGACGTCTTCGAGCCCAAGGTGCTGCAGGCCCTCGTCTCCCACGCCGCGAGCACCAAGGGCGGGATCTACCGCGGCTCGGTCACGGTGAAGGAACTCGGCAAGATCTACGGCCAGAGCGTCAACAAGAAGGTCGCCAAGGTCAAGGTCTCGTACCTGCTCGCCGTGAACTCCAAGGGCCTGGTCACCAGGGTCGTCAGCGACTGGACCCTCGACTACGGCATCCTCGGCACCAGCCACAGCACGACCGAGACCCGCTTCACCGGCTGGGGCGTCAAGGTCAAGGTCAAGGCCCCGCCGGCCGACCAGGTGACCGACGTCGCCGACCTCGGCGACGACAGCACGGTCCCGCAGAACATCCCGGACGGTTCCCTCAACTCCCTGGGCAACGTCAGGTAGCCCCCCTCCTAAGGACACTCATGAAGCGATTGCTCGCGGCCGCGGTGACGGCCGCGGCACTCATCCCGGCCGTCCCCGCACAGGCGGCCGTGGACCCGGTCACCGCCCTGAAGCGGCAGTTCGCGCCGGGCCACGGGGTGACGATCTCCGAGACCGCACGGATCGAGTCGAAGCGTTCGCGCGACGACGAGGTCACCCGCATGGCCGGCTCCGTGGAGTTCGGCGCGTCCGGGCCCGTCGCGGCCGACGTCGTGTTCAGGACGGTCGGCGAGGACGACAGCCGGCAACGCTGGATCAGCGTCGGCGGCAAGGTCTACGTGCAGGCGGCCGACCTGGCCGACGACCTGCCCTTTGGCAGGACGTGGGTGCTCATGGAGCACCTCAAGGGCAGTGTCATCACCTCGGCCCAGCCGGTCGACGTGCTGCGGCCCACGACGGTCAAGACCCTGCTCGCGCATGCCGGGAGCCTCAGGGACGGCCTCCGCCAGGGTGCGCTGACCCCCGCGCAGGCGCGCGGGACCGGCGCCTACGAGGCGTTCTCCTTCCGGCTCGGCCTGAACTCCCAGGCGTTGCCCGACCGCATCGTAACCGGCCAGAACGGCACGCCGGGCTCGCGGAGCACCGTCGAGACCCGGCTCTCGGGCTGGGGCGCGAGGGTCAGCGTCAAGGCGCCTCCGGTGGACGAGATCATCACCTACAAGGACCTGGTGGCCGAGAAGCGGGCCAGAGCCGAGCGGCTCAGCCAGGCCATCCCCGACGGTTCCACCAGCTCGCTCGGCCTGTTCGACTGAGCCGCCGAGCTGCCGTCACTCCCCCTCGAACCAAGGAACACAACCGCACATGAAGCGAATCCTCACCGGCGTCGCGCTGGCGACGACCGCCGCCCTGGTGGCCGCCACCCCCGCGCTGCTGGCGGCTCCGGCCCAGGCGGCCGCGCCCAAGAACCCCGTGGCCGCCGTGAAGAAGCAGCTCGTCCCCGGCAAGGGGGTGAAGTTCAGCGAGCGCATCAGCGTCTCCGACGGTACGCGCAGCGAGGTCTTCATCCGGCGCACGGGCACGTTCCAGTTCAGCAAGTCCGGCCTCGCCGCCTCGGACATCACGGCCAAGTTCGCCCTCAACCTGTCCGACCTGGGCGACGACGCGCCGGAGACGCTCAAGGCTTTGGCCACGCCCGAGCGCACGATCCGGATCGGCACCACGTCGTACCTGTCCGGCGGCATGTGGAGCAAGGTCCTGCCCGAGGGCGAGACCTGGTTCAAGGCCCCGCACGGCCCGACGGGCGGCCTCACCGGCACGTTCGGCCAGCCGGTGAACGTCGCCGAGCAGGCCACGCTCAAGGCCCTGCTCAAGACCGCCAAGCCGGTGAGCGGCGGTTACGCCGGCAAGATCACCGTCCGCGACCTGCGGAAGATCTCGCTCTGGTACCGGTCGAGCGCGATCGACCCGCGTCCGACGGCCAAGGCGCTGAAGAGCGTCATCAGCTGGAAGCTCACCGTGAACGCGGCCGGCCTGCCGGTGCGCCTGGTGGCCACGTTCCCGCAGACCGCGATCACCGGCTCGGGCTCCACGAAGGACGGCGGCGTGCGGGTCGACACCCGGTTCACCGGCTGGGGCGGCGCCGTGTCGATCAAGGCTCCGACGGCTGACGACGTCTCCAGCGAGTTCGAGAACGGCAAGGACGACATCTCCTCCCTCGACCTGCCGTTCGGCGTCAGCGTCGCCAAGTAGCACCGCCAGTGCCGAGGTCCGCGCCTCTCCCGTCGCCGCTTGGCGGGACAGGCGCGGTGCCCGGCCCCTCCGGCCCCGGGCGCGCGGGTCAGGCGAGGCGGGAGTCGCGCAGGGCGGCCCACTCCAGCGAGTGCCTGATGCCCTCCTCGACGGTGAACCGGGTCTCCCAGCCGAGCAGCCGCCGCGCCCGGTCGCTGCGCGTGTACGCCCCCGCCACGTCACCGGGCCGGGCGGGCGCCTCGACCACGTCGATCGGCCGGTCGGCGACCCGGTTGAACGCCTCGGCCAGCTCGCGGACCGTCGTTCCTGCGCCGGTGCCGAGGTTGATGACGTCGGCGTCCAGGGAGTCGAACCGGCGCAGCGCCGCCACGTGCGCGGCGGCCAGGTCCCAGACGTGGACGTAGTCGCGGATGCCCGTGCCGTCGCTCGTCGGGTAGTCGGTGCCGGTGATCGCGAACGGCACGCCCTCCTCGTACGCCTCGATCATCTTGCCCAGGGCGTGGCTGGGACGGCGCAGTTGCAGGCCCGTGCGCATGGCCGGGTCGGCGCCGATCGGGTTGAAGTAGCGCAGCGACAGGATGCGGATCGGCCGGGTGGCGGCGACGTCGGCGAACATGGCCTCGCAGACCGCCTTGGTCCGCGCGTACGGGCTCTGCGGGGCGAGCGGCGAGCTCTCGTCCACGGTGTGGTCCGCGCCGGCCTGGTAGATCGACGCGGACGAGCTGAAGATCATCCGCTCGCAGCCGTTGCGCAGCAGGTGGTCGGCGAACTCCAGGCTCTTGGCGACGTTCGCGCGGTAGTAGCCGACCGGGTCGGCGACGGAGTCGGGCACGACGATCAGGGCCGCGCAGTGGACGACGGCCTCGATGTCGGGGTGCTCGGCGAAGATCTTGTCGACGAGGGCGCCGTCGCCGATGTCGCCCTCGTAGAAGACCCGTCCGTCGGCGAACTCCCTGCGGCCCGTCACGAGGCTGTCGAGGATCACGGGCTCGATGCCGGCGTCGAGGCACGCCGACCCGATCGTGCTGCCGATATAGCCCGCCCCACCGGTAATCAATACGCGCATGCCCGAACCCTACGGGGATGTCACGGGGGTCGCGCGCCCTCTCGATGATCTTCATGTGGTCCGGCCCGCGGGGACATCGCGTCGATCTCCGGCTGGTCATGTCGGCCCAGCCGTGCGACATTTCCTGGTATGGGCAGGGACGTACCAGTCGTCGTGTTCAGCCGGGACGATCGCCGGAAATATCGGGAAAAGGTGCGTCGATGTCTCGACGTCTTCGCCCAGATGTTGCGCGAGTCCCGTTTCGAGTTCGAACGCCCCCGCGCCGGCCTGGAGATCGAGCTCAACATCGTGGACGCCCGTGGCGAGGCCGCCATGCGCAACGCCCAGGTGCTGGCCGCGATCGAGCAGCCGGACTGGGCCACCGAGCTGGGCCAGTTCAACATCGAGATCAACGTCGAGCCCCGGGAGCTGACCGGCGACGGCCCGCTGCACCTGGAGGCGGACGTACGAAGGCGGCTCAACCACGCCGAGGAGCGCGCCCGCTCCCAGGACGGGCACCTGGTGCTGATCGGCATCCTGCCCACGCTGCGCGAGCGGGACATCAGCGAGGGCACCCTGTCGGCCAACCCCCGCTACCGCCTGCTCAACGAGCAGATCTTCGCCGCCCGCGGCGAGGACCTGCACCTGTGCATCGAAGGCGTGGAACGCCTCGACACCCACGCCGACAGCGTCGCGCCCGAGGCCGCGTGCACCAGCGTCCAGCTCCACCTCCAGGTCAGCCCGGAGGCGTTCGCGCCGCACTGGAACGCCGCCCAGGTCATCGCGGGCCCCCAGGTCGCCGTCGCGGCCAACTCCCCCTACCTGTTCGGCAAGGAACTGCACCGCGAGACCAGGATCGCGCTGTTCGAGCAGGCCACCGACACCCGTCCGGCCGAGCTGAAGACGCAGGGCGTGCGGCCGCGGGTTTGGTTCGGGGAACGCTGGATCACCAGCGTCTTCGACCTGTTCGAGGAGAACGTCAGCTACTACCCGGCGCTGCTCCCCCTGTGCGAGGAGGAGGACCCGCGGGCCGAGCTGGACCAGGGACGCATCCCCCAGCTGCACGAGCTGACCCTGCACAACGGCACCATCTACCGCTGGAACCGGCCCGTCTACGCGGTCGTGGACGGCGTGCCGCATCTGCGCGTGGAGAACCGCGTCCTGCCCGCCGGGCCCACGGTGGCCGACATCGCCGCGAACGCCGCGTTCTACTACGGCCTGATGCGCGTGCTCCCGTCGGCCGAACGGCCGATCTGGAGCCAGATGTCCTTCCGCACCGCCGAGGACAATCTCGCCGCCGCGGCCCGGCACGGCCTGGACGCCCGGCTGTACTGGCCGGGGCTGGGCGAGGTGCCGGCGGCCGAGCTGATCCTGCGCCGGCTGCTGCCCATGGCGCGCGAGGGCCTGGCCGCGTGGGGGGTGCACACGCCGGTCGCCGACCGGCTGCTCGGCATCATCGAGGGACGCTGCCTGACCGGCCGTACGGGCGCGACGTGGCAGGTCGAACGGGTGCGCGCGCAGGGCGGCGACCGCCACGAGGCGTTACGCGCCATGACATTGGACTACATCGACCGCATGCACGGCAACGATCCGGTGCACACTTGGGACGTGTGAACCTCGTGCGACCTCGCCTTCTCGTCCTGGCCCTCGTCCTGCTGCTCGCCGGCTGCGGCCTCACCCGGCCCGCGTCCAGGGACGTCCAGGGGGCCGACACGTTCGAGGACGACATCCGGGCCGCGCGCACCCTCACCGAGTCGTTCTGGACGGAATTCTTCGACCAGCAGGGGATGACATATCGGCCTATCGCCGACTTCATCCCTTACTCCGGGAGTTCGGGTCCTTCCTGCGGGGGCGAGCCGTCCGTGCCGAACAACGCCTTCTACTGCCCCGAGGGCCACTTCATCGCCTATGACCAGGCCTGGATGGAGTCGTTGTGGAACGACATGGGCGACGGCTCGGTGTACGTGATCATCCCCCACGAGTTCGGGCACGCCGTCCAGGCCCAGCTCAGGACCGGTTTCGAGCTGAATGTCCAGGCCGAGCTCCAGGCCGACTGCTACGCCGGCGGAACCCTGTCGGCCCTGGTCGGGTCAGGCTCCCTGCGCGCCCAGCCCGGTGACGAGGACGAGCTCATGACCAGCCTGGAGGCCGCCGGCGACCCCACGGACGACTGGCTGAACCCCGCCGCCCACGGCACCGCCGAGCAACGCCAGACCTCCTTCGCCGACGGCTACCAGGACGGCGTGCGCGCCTGCTGAGGATGTACACGCGGGTCAGCCCAGAGGATGATGTGTCTGATCATGACCTGCCTCTACGGTGGAGGCATGCCACTGGAGGAGATCGGCTGGCTGCGCAGAGGCGCGTGCAGGTCCAGCGACCCTGACCTCTTCTTCCCGCTCGCGCCCTCACCGTTGCAGGAGGCCCGCGCGAAGGCGGTCTGCGCCCGCTGCCCGGTCATCGACGAGTGCCGCTCCTACGCCTTACGCGAGGGCGAGACGGAGGGCATCTGGGGCGGCCTCACTCCGCAGGAACGCCGCCGCACCCGCTTCCCCGCAGGCTGGCGCAACTCCGCCGCCTCCTGACCCACGCCGTCCCCACCGGATGACGCGACACCCCGTTGCCCGCTGACATCGGCTCCCTTCGGACGACGCGACCCCCTGCCCGCCGACGCCGTCCCTGTCGGATGGCGTGACGCCCCGTCTCCGGACGCCGTCCCCCGCCGGAGGGTGTGGCGCCCCCGTCCCCTGACGCCGACACCGTCGGATGGTGTGACGCCCCCGTCTCCGGATGCCTTCCCCCGCCGGAGGGTGTGACGCCGTCGGGTTGTGGTGCGACGTAGCCTGCAAGGGTGCTGTTGCGCTCGATCGCCGTCCTCACCGCCGCCAACGTCCTCAACAACAAGATCGCCCCCAGGCTCGCCCCCCTGACGTCCGCCGCCGCCACCGCCGCGCTCGTGGCCATGGCCCGCCGGCACGGGGTGTCGTGGCGTGAGCTCGGGTTCGAGAAAGCGTCCCGGGGAGCGGCCGTCGGCGGCGCGCTGGCGACCGCGGTGGCCGCCGTCTACACCGTGGGCATCGCCGTGCCCCGCACCAGGCCGCTCTTCCACGACGAGCGCGCCCTGTCGCTCTCGCGCGCCCGCGCCCTGGAGGAGGCCCTGCTCCAGGTCCCCCTGGGCACGGTCCTGCTGGAGGAGGTCGGGTTCCGCGGCGCGCTGCACGGCATGCTGGCCCGCCGGCACGGCGCGACCGCCGCCACGGCGGTCTCCTCGGCGCTGTTCGGCCTGTGGCACATCCTCCCGGCGATCGACATGGCCCGCGCGAACCCGGCGCTCGGCGCGCTGACCGCCGGCGAGTCGCCCGCCCATCTCGACGTCGCGCGGGTGGTGGCGGGCAGCGTGGTGTCCACGGCGGCGGCCGGGGTGCTCTTCTGCGAGCTCCGGCGCCGCGGCGGGCTGCTGGCGCCGTCGATGCTGCACCTGGCGACCAACTCGCTCGGCTACCTCTTCGCGAGACTCTCGGCAAAGCGCTGAAATCATCCCGGACCGCGGCCGGGTTGAGAGTTCTCCCCCGGGCCGGGATGAGATTTCCACCTCGGAAGATGAGGATCCTTCACCGACATTTGGAACGGTCCACAATGGGCGCGGCCGATGCTCTAACGTCTCGGCCACGGCCCTCCCCGCAGGCGCACCACTCCGGGACGGGCGCATCTCAAGATCACTATTTCTGATATCCCCGGAGGTACGGAGGTGGTGTTGCATGCGTACGGTGATCGACGTCGACACAGGTCTTCTGCAGCTGGCCCAACGCGAATTGGGCACATCGACCGTGAAGGAGACGGTGAACGCGGCCCTGTCGGAGGTCGCAGAAAGGGCCAAACGCCGCGAAGCCTACAAATACTGGCGCACCCGGGACAATACGCATCTTCTGGATCCGTGGATCATGAAGCATGCGTGGTGACCACCGGAGTGGTCTACCTGATCGACAAGAGCGCTCTGGCCCGCATGCCGCATCCAGCGGTCCAGCGGGCCCTCGAACCGCTCATGCTCGACAGAACCCTCGCGGTCTGCGAGGTCACGCAACTGGAGGTGCTCTACAGCGCCCCTGACCTCAAAGGCCACCAGCGGGACGCCCGCTACCTGCGGGAGGGCTTCCGCCTCCTGTCCATCACGCACAAGGAGGTCGGACCAAGGGCCCTGGAGGTGCAGGCGATGCTCGCCGGAAGGTCGCACACCCGGGCGGCCGGGCCGGGCGACCTGCTGATCGCCGCCTGTGCCGAGCTGCATCAGGCGACGATCCTGCACTACGACCGGTACTTCGACGTCATCTCCGAGGTCACCGGGCAGCCCGCGCTCTGGGTGGTGCCGCCCGGCTCGATCCCCTGAGCCAGGGGCGGAAAGGTCGTGGTCAGGCCGCGGTCAGGCCGTGGGCACGACCTGGAAGCCCTCCGCGTAGTGGCCCTCGCCGAAGCCGGCCTGCTCGGCCCACGCGGCGAAGCGGCCCCGGACGAAGTCGGTGAAGCCCTCGACGTGGGCGACCTGGCTGACGTGCGACTGCAAGGCCGCGAGCTTGCGGTCCATGACCGCGGTGACGTCCACCCAGTGGTTGGGGGTGGGGCCGCCGTTCAGCCAGACCTCCCTGACCGTCCACGCCTCCAGGCCCTCGTCGCGCAGCAGCTCGGGGAAGGCGTAGGGGTTGCGGGCGTCGGGGTAGACCGCGTCGAGCGCGGCCCCGCCCACGGCCCGGTGGTCGGGGTGGCTGGGCGCGACGAACTGGTAGTTGCGGTCGGGGTGGTGGGTGATGACCAGGTCGGGGCGTACCTGGCGGATCACCCGGGCGATGTCGCGCCGGAGGTCGAGCGAGGGCACCACCCGGCCGTCGGAGTAGCCGAGGAAGCGCACGTCCGTCACGCCGACGGCCTTGGCCGCGGCGAGCTGCTCGGTCCTGCGCAGCTCGGCCATGCCGGAGTTGTCGAGGGTACGCTCGTTGCCGCCGGCGTCACCGTCGGTGACGAGCAGGTACGTGACCTCCAGCCCCCGCTCCACGAACAGCGCCACGCTTCCCGCCGCGGCGAAGTCGACGTCGTCGGGATGCGCGGTCACGACAAGTACCCGGTTGATCTCGGCTTCCGGCAGCATGGCTTCCCTTCCTGGACCCTGTACGGAGGACAACCGGCACCCCGTCGGAGGCATTCCGGGCGCCGTTTGTCGGTGGCGCGTCTTAACCTAGGTGGGTGCCGACCCAAGTCTCTGTTGACCACCCCTTGCTCGACGGCCTCAACCCCCAGCAGCGCGAGGCCGTGATCCATCATGGCAGCCCCCTGCTCATCGTGGCGGGGGCGGGGTCGGGGAAGACGCGGGTGCTCACCCACCGCATCGCCTACCTGCTGGCCGAGCGCAACGCCCATCCGGGCGAGATCCTGGCCATCACCTTCACCAACAAGGCCGCCCGCGAGATGAAGGAGCGCATCGACAAGCTCGTCGGGCCGCGTTCCAAGGCGATGTGGGTGATGACGTTCCACAGCGCCTGCATGCGCATCCTGCGGCGCGAGGCCAAGCGGCTGGGCTTCCCGTCGAGCTTCTCGATCTACGACCAGGCCGACTCGCAGCGGCTGATGGCGATGGTCTGCAGGGAGATGGAGCTCGACCCGAAGCGCTACCCGCCGCGTTCGTTCTCGGCGCAGGTCAGCAACTTCAAGAACGAGCTGGTCGACTACGAGACCGCGCTCGACAAGGCGGGCTCGCACCTGGAGAAGACGCTCGCGCAGGCGTACAAGGCCTATCAGCTCAAGCTGACCGAGGCCGGCGCGATGGACTTCGACGACATCATCATGAACACGGTGACGTTGTTCCAGCTCTTCCCCGAGGTGGCCGAGCACTACCGGATGCGGTTCAGGCACGTGCTGGTCGACGAGTACCAGGACACCAACCACGCCCAGTACATCCTGATCCGCGAGCTGGTGGGCCATCCCGAGCTGCGCACCGCCGACGGCGACGTCGTGCGTCCGGGCGCCGACATGTCCGAGCTGTGCGTGGTGGGCGACGCCGACCAGTCGATCTACGCCTTCCGCGGCGCGACGATCCGCAACATCCTGGAGTTCGAGCGCGACTACCCCGACGCCCGCACGATCCTGCTGGAGCAGAACTACCGCTCCACCCAGAACATCCTGGCCGCGGCCAACGCGGTGATCGCGCGCAACGAGGGCCGCAAGCCGAAGAACCTCTGGTCCGACCAGGGCGACGGCCCCAAGATCGTGGGCTACGTCGCCGACAACGAGCACGACGAGGCCATGTTCGTGGCCCAGGAGGTCGACCGGCTCAGCGACGAGGACGGCGTCAGGCCGAGCGAGGTCGCGGTGTTCTACCGGACCAACGCCGCCTCGCGCGTGTTCGAGGAGATCTTCATCCGCACCGGGCTGCCGTACAAGGTGGTCGGGGGCGTGCGCTTCTACGAGCGCAAAGAGGTCAAGGACCTGCTGGCCTACCTGCGGGTGCTGGCCAACCCGGCCGACGTCGTGTCGATGCGGCGCATCCTCAACGTGCCCAAGCGCGGCATCGGCGAGCGGGCCGAGGCCATGATCGAGGCGCTGTCCTCGCGCGAGCGCATCTCGTTCTGGGACGCGCTGCGCCGGGCCGACGAGGCGTACGGCATGGCGACGCGCTCGCTCAACGCGGTGCGCGAGTTCGTGGCGATGCTCGAGGAGCTGATCGCCAAGGCCGAGGGCGTGCCTCCGTCGACGCTGGCCGAGGAGATCCTGGTGGCCACCGGCTACCGCGCCGAGCTGGAGGCCTCCGAAGACCCCCAGGACGAGTCCCGCCTGGAGAACCTCAACGAGCTGGTCTCGGTGGCCTCGGAGTTCGAGGAGGCCAACCCCGAGGGCACGCTGGTGGAGTTCCTGGAGCAGGTGTCGCTGGTCGCCGACGCCGACCAGATCCCCGACGCCGACGGCGGGCAGGGGGTCGTCACGCTGATGACGCTGCACACGGCCAAGGGGCTGGAGTTCCCGGTCGTCTTCCTGACCGCGATGGAGGACGGCGTGTTCCCGCACGTCCGGTCGCTGGGCGAGCCGAAGGAGCTGGAGGAGGAGCGGCGGCTGGCCTACGTCGGCATCACCCGGGCGCAGAAGCGGCTCTACCTCACGCGGGCGGCGGTGCGCAGCTCGTGGGGGTCGCCGTCGTTCAACCCGGCCTCGCGGTTCGTCAACGAGGTGCCGGGGCAGCTCATCGACTGGCGTACCGACCCGGAGAAGTCGGCCTGGAGCGCGGCGACGCGGCGGGAGCCGGCTGCGCGGCCGGCGCCCAGGAGCGGCGGCGGCGGGTCGCGGCAGGTCCTGTCGTTGACGCCCGGCGATCGGGTGACGCACGACAAGTGGGGGCTCGGCACGGTGGTGGCCGTGGACGGGGTGGCGGAGAAGACCAAGGTCAAGATCGACTTCGGTGCCGACGGGGAGAAGACGCTGCTGCTGGCGTACGCACCCCTGGAGAAGCTCTGACCCCTGAAGGCCGACAGGCGCCCGCCCCTCGCCGGAGGCCGGGCGCCCTACGGCGGGTCGGGCGACGGCAGGGCGCCTGGGGGGCGGCCCTGCCGGTCGGTTGCCGGGTCAGGGCTTGAGGGCGCTGCCCTGCTTCCACTGGGTCCAGTTGAGCTGCCAGTAGCTCCAGCCGTTGCGCCAGTCGAGCTTGCGCTTGGTCCCGGTGATCTTGACGACGTCACCGCGCTGGGCGATGCCGTAGAACCACTTGGCGCCCTGCGGGGTGGCGCGCACGCAGCCGTGGCTCTGGTTGGAGCGGCCGAGGTACTGGTAGTAGCCGGCGCTCTGGTGGACGTACTCGCCGCTGTCGGAGATGCGCACCGCCCAGGGGATCTCCTCCTTGTAGTAGCGCGGGTCCTTCGGGTCGGTCACCCCCATCCAGGACGACGTCATCGTCTCGACGGCCTTCTTGCCCATGGTGAGGTGCACGCCGCTGGTGGTGAGGTAGACGTCCACGCCGTTGCGCAGCAGGCCGCCCCGGCCGGCGCTGATCGCGATCTTCTTGGCGATCTTGCCGTCCCGGTAGACCTTCATCTGGTGCCTGCGGGTGTCGACGACCGAGATGTTCGCGTTGCCGACGGCGAAGCGGCGGGTGACGTCCTCGGCCTTGTTGCCGGGGAGCTGGCTGAGGCGCGCGGTGAACAGCACCTTCTGGTGCGGCTTCCAGTACGTCTTCGTCCGGTAGATGACCTTGCGGGCCGACACCCAGCGCCAGGCGCCCTCGACCGGTTTGTCGGCCTGGACCTCCAGCAGCGCCTCCACGGCGGCCTTGTCCTTCACGTCCCGGTCGAACGTGACGATGATCGGGAAACCGACGCCGACTTTCTCCGACGTCTCCGCCATGGGCGTGATGTCGGCGATGTCGAGCTTGACCTTCTTGGCCGGAGCCGCGACGTGGGCAGCCGCGGCGACGCCCACGGAGGCGGTCGTCCGGACCGCCGGGGCCTGCGAGGCTGGCACGCCTTCTGCCGAACAGGCCGCAGCCGAGACCAGTGCGACCATGGCAAGCAACCGGGGGACGCGATTCAAGGGGGTTACTCCTGGTTTATGTGCTTCTCCTTCCATGTGTGACTACTGAGACGCCTGATTCGTCTACGGATCGCCGTAACGACCTTGTAACGGTCCAGAAAGCAGGGTCAGACCAGGCGGCGCGCGGTGGCCCAGCGGGACAGCTCGTGCCGGTTGGAGAGCTGGAGCTTGCGCAACACGGACGACACGTGCGTCTCCACGGTCTTGACCGAGATGAACAGCTCCTTGGCGATCTCCTTGTACGCGTAGCCGCGGGCGATCAGGCGCAGCACCTCGCGCTCGCGCTGGGTCAGCGAGTCGAGCTCGGGGTCGATCGAGGGCGCCTCGGAGGAGGCGAAGGCGTCGAGGACGAACCCGGCCAGCCGCGGCGAGAAGACCGCGTCGCCGTCGGCCACCCGGCGGATGGCGTCGGTGAGCTCCTTGCCGCTGATGTTCTTGGTGACATAGCCGCGGGCGCCGCCCCTGATGACGCCGATGACGTCCTCGGCGGCGTCGGAGACCGACAGCGCGAGGAAGCGGACCTGCGAGCCCGTGCTGAGGACGCGGCGCAGCACCTCCTGGCCGCCGCCGCCGGGCATGTGCACGTCGAGCAGGACCACGTCGGGCTGGTGCTCGGCGATGGCCTTGACCGCCGTCTCGACGTCCTCCGCCTCGCCCACGACCTCGATCGAGTCGCCCAGCTCCGCGCGTACGCCGGATCTGAACAGCCGGTGGTCGTCGACGATCAACACGCGTGTCATTGCTTGTCCACCTTCATCGTCAGCATCACTTCCGTGCCCTCGCCGGGCTCGGTGCGGACCCTGGCGGTGCCGCCGTGACGTTCCATTCTCCCGATGATGGACTCCCTGATGCCCATTCTGTCGAGGGGCACCGCCTCAAGGTCGAAGCCCTTGCCGCGGTCCTTCACGAAGATGGTCACCTCCAAGCCCTCCACCTCCGCGTAGACGGAGATGGCCGGGCTCTCAGAATATTTGGCCGCGTTGACCATCGCCTGCCTGGACGCCTTGAGCATCGCCGCCAGCTTGCCCTGCGCGTCGAGGTCGATGTCGCCGACGCAGACGACCTCGATGGGCACGCCGTGGGAGTCCTCCTCCTCGGCCGCGATCCGGCGGACGGCGGCGGCCACGGTGGCGTCGGCGTCCTGGGCGGGCTGGTAGAGCCAGTTGCGCAGCTCGCGTTCCTGGGAGCGGGCCAGCCGGGTGACCTCGCGGGGGTCGTGGGAGACGCGCTGGATGAGCGTGAGCGTGTGCAGCACCGAGTCGTGCACCATGGCGGCCACCTCGGCGCGTTCCTCCTGCCGGATGCGCTCGCGCCGTTCGAGCTGCAGTTCCTTCCACAGGCCGGCCAGCCAGGGCGCGGCGATGACCGCGATGCCGCCGACCACGACGACGGTGAACAGCAGACCGGGCCTGGCCTGGGCCAGCTCGCCCTGGGCGTACAGGAAGCCGGCCGCGCCGATGACGACCAGCGTCACGCCGAGCAGCGTGCGCACCCGGTTGGTCCGGATGCTCTTGGTGGCGCCGCTGACCCAGTTCTTGCGGCGTTCGGGGTCGGCCTGCTGCCACAGGATGAGCGCGCCGATGCCGCCGACGGCGAACGGCAACATGCCGATCCCGCCCTTCGAGGCCCCGGTCAGCCAGCCGAACGCGGCCAGCGCCACGCCGATCGCGCTGAACGCGGCGAGCTGACTCCAGTCGCGCTGCGGCGGCGGCCCCTCGTACGGCTCACGCGGAGTGATCATCCACAGCACGGCGTACGCCACCATGCCGACCCCGTCCACGACGCTGAGCAGCACGAACATCAGCCTGATCACGACGGGATCGAGGGAGAGCTGCGCCGCCAGCCCCTGGGCCACGCCGCCGAGCAGGCGGCCCTCCATGGGGCGGAGCATCCGGCGATAGGGTCGATCGCCGGTGGGCTCGGCAAGTGTCTTCTGGTCTGCCATAACATCGCCATCGTCACATGTCGCGGGCACTTCGGGCATCAGGGAACAACCCCCAGGGTCGAGTCAGGGGTCTCCCGGATGCGACCACCCCGCCCGACGGTCCACGATGGTTCCATGACAGAAGCTCCGCCCAGGCAACCAGCCGCCCCGCCCCGGGAGCTGCGACGCAGCAGCGAGGGGCGCTTCCTCATGGGCGTCTGCGCCGGTCTCGGGCGGCACACCGGCATCGACCCCGTGGTGTTCCGCGTGGCGTTCGCCGTGCTCCTGCTCGGTTCGGGCATCGGGATCTTCCTGTACATCGCGGCGTTCCTGCTGATGAAGGAGCCCAACGGCGGGCCGGGGATCATCGAGCAGTGGACCCGCCGCGACTTCGACGCCGAGGCCGTGATGGCGCTGCTGACCGCGGTGCTCGGGTTCGGCCTCGCGCTCAACCTCGCGACCGTCTGGCTCGACACCGGCACACTGGTGGTCGGCGTGCTGCTGGCCGTCTCGCTGCTCGCGGCCCACTCCAGAGGCGTCGACCTGCTGGGCCTGGCCCGCTCGATGCCCGAGCGGCTCGGTCGCCGGCGCTCCCCCGACGCGGAGCCGCCGGCGCCGTCCTACGCGCCGCCCGCGGCCCCCCTCCGGTACGTCCCGCCGAACCGGGCTGGTCCGGCCTCGGCGACACCGCGACGGCGCACCCCGAGTCCGCCGCGCCGGCCCCGGCTCCCAGGATGACGGCCGCCGCCCACGCCGAGGCCGTGGCCGCGCGGCTGCGGGCGATGTCGGCCGGCCGGCAGGCCGAGACACCGCGTACGGACCGGCCCGAGACCCCCGAGGCGGGACAGGCGGAGGCCGGCAAGGCCGAGATGTCGAAGATCGAGGCCGCACAGGCGATGGAGGCCGCCGGCGCCGTGACGGCGGAGCACCAGCTCCCCCGCGACGCGACCCGCCAGGCGCAGACCCCCGGCACCGAGACCCCTGACGCGCAGGCCCCCGACGAGGAGGCCCCGAAGACGCGGGTCGAGGCCCAGCAGCCGCGGCCGCAGGCTCAGGCGGCGTCGCGGCAGGAGCCGCCCGCCTACCGCCCCCAGCCCAGGACCGCGATCGACTACAGCGGCTACGGCGAGCCCTTCGCCCCGAAGGGCCCCTACCGCCCGCTCGACCCGGCCAGGCGGTCCGGCCAGTCGCCCTACGACCCCGCCCTGTACGGCCGTCCGGCCACCGCCCCGGCCCCGCAGAAACGACGCCCCAAGTCGTTCATCGGGGTCATCACCATCTTGCTCGCGATCATAGTGGGAGGGATCGTCGTGGCGGTCCAGGCCAGGTCGGCCGCGGGCGTGAACCCGACCATCGTCGGCGGCGCCGTGCTCATCACCATCGGCGCCGGGCTGCTCATCGCCGCCTGGTGGGGCCGCGGCGCCGGTCTCGTCGCGGCGGGCACCACGGTCGCGCTGCTCATCGGCGTGGGGCTGATGCTGGGCGGCCTGCCGCGCAACGTCGGCGACTCCACCTGGTACCTGACCAAGCCCTCGGAGGCGGGCAAGGTCTACGACGTCGGCGTCGGCGACGGCCGGCTCGACCTGACGGAGCTGAAGGCGCTGCCGGGGACGAGCCTGACGTTCGACGCCCGGGTCTCCGTGGGCGAGCTGACGGTGATCGTGCCGCCGACGGCCAGGGTCGAGGTGCACGCGATGAACAAGGTCGGCGACATCAAGGTCGACCAGTCGATCAGGGGTGGCGTGGACGTCAAGTTCGACAAGGTGCTGGAGCCCGAGGTCAGGTCCGAGGACGAGGAGTTCACGATCGTGCTGAACCTGCGGGGCGGCCTCGGCGACATGGAGGTGCGCCGTGGCGCGTGACGTCGAGCGGGTCCGGCGCCTGCACAGGACCGACTGGATGGCCCTGCTGAGCGGCACGTTGTTCGTGGTGCTCGGCATCCTGGTGGTGACCCGCGTGCTCACGGACGCGCTGGTCGTGGTCGGGCTGACCGTGGTGGGGCTGGCCTTCGCGGGGGTGGTGGCGATCATCGCGCGGGTGGTCCGCGGCAAGTAACCCTTGACCGGGAAAAACACCGGCGTAGTTTCGGGTGTGTCCGCCTTTCCCCCTGCTCCTGAGGGAGGACGTATGCCCCGAATCACCGTCACCGTCGACGGGATCAAGTACGAGGAGGACGTCGAGCCGCGGCTCCTCCTCGTCCATCTACTACGTGAGCGGCTCGGCAGGACCGGCACCCCGGTCGGCTGCGACACCAGCAACTGCGGCGCGTGCACGGTGCTGCTCGACGGCAGGAGCGTGAAGAGCTGCTCCGTGCTCGCCGTGCAGGCCGACGGCGGCGACGTCGTCACCGTCGAGGGCCTGGGCGCGAACGGGTCGATGCACCCGATGCAGCGGGCCTTCCACGAAGAGCACGCGTTGCAGTGCGGCTACTGCACCCCCGGCATGGTCATGGCCGCGATCGACCTGGTCCGGGAGGACCCGGAGCCCTCGGAGGAGTCGATCAGGCACGGCCTGGAGGGCAACCTGTGCCGCTGCACGGGCTACTGCAACATCGTGCGCGCGGTGAAGCGCGGCGCGCAGGAGATGGGGCAGGCGGTGAGGACGCAGTGAGCGAGCTGAGCCCCGAGGCCGTCGCCGGGCAGATCGCCGACAGCGGCCAGATCAACGAGCCGGCCGGCGTGCACGAGGTGGGCCGGCCGCGCCGGCGCAAGGAGGACGCCAGGCTGCTGACGGGGCGTACGCGCTGGACGGACAACCTCTCCAGGCCCGGCACGCTGCACGTGATGTTCCTGCGCAGCCCGATGGCCCACGCCCGGATCACCCGGGTGGACGTGTCGGCGGCCCGCGGCCTGCCCGGCGTGGTGGCCGCGTTCAGCGGCCAGGACTTCGCCGCCGAGCAGGGCAGCCTGCCGTGCGCGTGGCCGGTGACCGACGACGTCGTCATCCCCGACCACCCGCCGATGGCCACCTCCGAGGTCCGGTACGTCGGCGAGGCCGTGGCCTGCGTGGTCGCGACCGACCGGTACCGGGCGGCCGACGCGCTGGAGGCCATCGAGGTCGACTACGAACCGCTGCCCGCGGTGCTCGACATGACCGAGGCGCTGTCGCCGGACAGCCCGAAGGTGCACGAGGCGGGCAACCAGGCGTTCTCCATGAAGATCACCTCCGGTGACATCGACGCGGCGTTCGAGGGCGCCGCCGTCGTCGTCGACCGGACGTACGTGCAGCAGCGGCTCATCCCGACGGCCATGGAGCCGCGGGCGGTGCTGGTGGACACCGACGGCGACTCGTTCACGATGTGGACCTCCACCCAGATCCCGCACATCCTGCGCGTCATGCTCGCGGTGGTGACCGGCATCCCCGAGCACGACCTGCGGGTGATCGCCCCCGACGTGGGCGGCGGGTTCGGCTCGAAGTTGCAGGTCACCGCCGAGGAGGTGCTCTGCCTGCTGATGGCGCGCCGGCTGGGCCGGCCGGTCAAGTGGACGGAGTCCCGCTCCGAGGGCAACCTGACCGTGCACCACGGCCGCGACCAGCTCCAGCACATCCGGCTCGCGGCCGACGCCGACGGGCGCATCCGGGGCCTCCAGGTCGACCTGCTGGCCGACATGGGCGCGTACCTGATGCTGGTGACGCCGGGGGTGCCGCTGCTCGGGGCGTCCATGTTCAACGCGATCTACAAGATGGACGCGTACGAGTTCGGCTGCAGGGGCGTGTTCACCACCAAGATGCCCACGGACGCCTACCGGGGCGCGGGCCGTCCGGAGGCGACGTTCGGCATCGAGCGGACGATGGACGAGCTCGCCGCCGAGCTGGGCCTGGACCCGCTGGAGGTGCGCCGGCGCAACTGGATCAGGCACGAGGAGTTCCCGTTCACGACGATCTCGGGGCTGACCTACGACTCGGGCAACTACGAGGCGGCCACGGAGCGGGCGCTGTCGCTGTTCGGCTACGACAAGCTGCGGGCCGAGCAGGCAGACCGGCGGGACCGGGGCGATCCGGTGCAGCTCGGGATCGGGGTCAGCACGTACACGGAGATGTGCGGGCTGGCTCCGTCGCGGCTGCTCGGGGCGGCGAACTTCGGGGCGGGCGGCTGGGAGCACGGCTCGGTGCGCATGCTGCCGACCGGCAAGGTCGAGGTCATCACCGGCACGTCCCCGCACGGCCAGGGGCACGTGACGGCGTGGAGCCAGATCGTGGCCGACGCGCTGGGCGTGCCGTTCGAGGACGTGCGCGTGCTGCACGGCGACACGGCCGTCGCGCACAAGGGCATGGACACCTACGGCTCGCGCTCGCTGGTCGTGGGCGGCATGGCCGTGCTGCGGGCGTGCGAGAAGGTCAGGGAGAAGGCCAGGAGGCTGGCCGCCCACATGCTGGAGTGCTCGCCGGACGACCTGGAGTTCGACGGCGGCGTGTTCAAGGTGCGCGGCACCGGGTCGGGCCGGACGATCCAGGAGCTGGCCTACGCCGCGTTCCAGGCGCACGACCTGCCCGACGGCGTGGAGGCGCGGCTGGACTCCGACGCCACGTTCGACCCGGACAACTACTCCTTCCCGCACGGCACGCACCTGTGCGCGATGGAGGTGGACACCGAGACGGGCAAGACCCGGATCCGCTCGTACGTGGCCGTGGACGACGTCGGCAAGGTGGTCAACCCGCTGATCGTCGAGGGCCAGGTGCACGGCGGCATCGCGCAGGGCGTGGCGCAGGCGCTGTTCGAGGAGGCCGTCTACGACACCGAGGGCAACCTGCTGACCGCGACCATGGCCGACTACCTGCTGCCGTCGGCGGCGGACCTGCCGTCGTTCACGACGGACCGCACCGAGACCCCCGCGACCGGCAACCCGCTGGGCGTCAAGGGCGTCGGCGAGGCGGGCACGATCGCCTCCACCCCGGCGGTGGTGAACGCGATCGTGGACGCGCTGCGGCCCTACGGCGTCGGCGACATCCGGATGCCGTGCACGCCCGAGCGTGTCTGGCGAGCGCTGGAAGGAGCGCGGCGATGATCCCCGCACCGTTCGACTACGTGCGTCCCGACTCGCTCTCGGCGGCCTGCGCGGAGCTCGCCGCCGACGAGGACGCCAAGGCGCTGGCCGGCGGGCAGTCGTTGCTCCCGCTGCTGCGGTTGCGGCTGGCGTATCCGTCCAAGCTGGTGGACATCGGCCGCCTGCCCGGCCTGAACGGCGTGCACGACCGGGGCGACCACGTCTTCATCGGCGCGCTGGCCACGCACGACGAGGTCATGCGGTCGCCGGTGGTGAACGCCGGCGCCCCGCTGGTGGCGCTGGCCACGGCCAGGGTGGCCGACCCCGCGATCAGGCACCGGGGCACGTTCGGCGGCTCGCTGGCGCACGCCGACCCGGCGGGTGACCTGCCGGCCGTGGTGCTGGCGCTGGACGGCGTGATCGTGGCGGCGTCGGCGCAGGGCGAACGGGAGATCCCGGCCGCCGAGTTCTTCGTCGACTACCTGGAGACGTCCCTGCGCGCCGGGGAGATCCTGGTCGGCGTGAAGGTGCCGAAGCTGGGCGAGGGCTGGGGCTTCCACTACGAGAAGTTCCACCGGACCGCGCAGTCGTGGGCGATCGTCGGCGTGGCGGCCGCGGTCAGGCGTTCCAACGGCTCGATCGCCGAGGCCAGGGTCGCGCTGACGAACATGGGCCCGACCCCGGTGCGCGCCCGCGCGGCCGAGACCGCGTTGCGCGGCGTCGAGCTCGGCGACCGGGTGCGGCAGGCGTGCGCGGAGGCGGCGGAGGGCACCTCGCCCCCCGCCGACCTGCACGCCCAGCCCGACTACCGCCGCCACCTGGCCCGGGTGCTGACCCATCGGGCAGTGCGCGCGGCCGCCGGGACCCCCTGAGTGAGGCGGGGGCGCCTCTTCCGGGCGCCCCCGCCCCGACGTAGTGTCGCAACCAACCTCGGAAGGAGCGGATCGATGGCGATGCGGTTCGAGCACGAGTTCACTGTCCCGGTTCCGGTCGAGCAGGCGTGGGCGGTGCTGCTCGACGTCGAACGGGTCGCGCCGTGCCTGCCCGGGGCGACGCTCGACATCTTCGAGGGCGACGAGTTCACCGGCCGGATGAAGGTCAAGGTCGGCCCGATCACCGTCACCTACCGGGGCTCGGCCAGGTTCGAGGACGTCGACAAAGACGCCCACACCCTCACCATCCAGGCGTCGGGCAAGGAGGCCAGGGGCTCCGGCACGGCCTCGGCCACGGTCAGGGCGCGCATGGCGCCGGCCGCGGAGGGCACGTCGGTGGCGGTGGAGACGACGTTCAACGTGACCGGGCGGCCGGCGCAGTTCGGACGCGGGGTCATGGCCGAGGTCGGGGCCAAGCTGATCGACAGGTTCGCCGGCAACCTCGCCCAGCTGCTCTCCGAGCCGATGGTGGAGCCGGTGGCACCCCAGGAGCAGGAGCAGCGGCCGCTGGAGGAAGAGCGGCACCTGAGCGCGGTGCCCGTCCCCGAGCCGGACGTGCGGCCCGCGGGCACGCTGCGGACCTCGCGCACGCCCGACGAGGAGGCGCTCGACCTGATGGAGATCGCCGGGCAGCCGCTGCTCAAGCGGCTCGCGCCGATCGCGGGCGGCCTCCTGGCGCTCACGATCCTCATCTGGGTAATTCGTCGTCTTATGCGCTGATTTTCAGCAAAAACCCCATAAAGTCCGGTCAGTTCCCGCCGCCAGGGGGAAGTGCCATTCCCGCAGGTCATTTCTGGGGGGACATGGGCATGCCGGACTGCAGCGTCGTCGTGATCTCGTACAACGACGCGGCCCGCCTGCCCAGGGCCGTGCGTTCGGTGTTGCGGCAGACGTTGCGCGACCTGGAAGTGATCATCTCCGACGACGCGAGCACGGACGGCACGCCCGAGGTGGCCGCGCGGCTCATGGCCGAGGACCCGCGGGTGCGCTACCTGCGCAGGGAGAGCAACAGCGGCGGCTGCGGCGCCCCGCGCAACGACGGCATCGACGCGGCCAGGTCGCCGTACGCCATGTTCCTCGACAGCGACGACGAGCTGCCCAGGCACGCGTGCAAGAGCCTGCTCACCGAGATCGAGCGCACCGGCGCCGACTTCGTGTCGGGGCAGATCTCCCGGCTGTTCGAGCGGGACGGACGGCTGCGCCCGTACTACCCGTCGTTGTTCGCCCGGCGGCGGGTGGTCGAGGGCATCCGCGCGGAGCCAGAGCTCTTCCTCGACTCCTTCAGCACCAACAAGCTCTACAACGTCGCCTGGCTGCGCGACAACGTGCTGCGCTTCCCCGAGGACATCCACTACGAGGACCACGTCTTCGCCACCGAGCTGTACGCGGTGGCCCGCCGGTTCGCGATCGTGCCGTGGGTGGTCTACCACTGGCACCGGGCGAGCTCGAACGAGTCCATCTCCCTGAGCATCGACGAGATGGACAACGTCCGGCAGCGGGTGGTCGCGGCCCGGCTGAGCGACGACATCCTGCGCGGGTACGGCGCGCAGGACCTGGTGCCACACCGGCAGTACCGGTTCCTGCGGCAGGACCTGCGGGTCTACCTCAACCCGCTGCCCGCGCGCGACCTGGTGTGGGTCAAGGAGTTCGCCTCGGTCGTGCGGCCGTACCTGGAGGAGATCCCCGGCGAGGTGTTCGACCGGATCGAGCCGATGGACCGGGTCTGCTGCCGGCTCATCCTGGACGACCGGATCGAGGACCTGCGCGTGGCGGCCGGCTCGCTGACCGGCCCCCGGGCCGCGCCGCGGGCGGCCGTGCAGGTGGACGGGCGCACGTACTGGGGCACGACGGCCGCGCCGGGGCTGGACATCACCGCGCTGCGCCTGGCCGAGCTGCCCTACACCGACTCCCGGCTGCGGCACGAGGTGACCGGCCTGGCCACGAACGGCGAGCGGGTGCGGATGACCGTGCGCACCTACGACCCGTTCGGCGTGCTGCCGGCCGAGTGGGACGCCTTCCTGGAGGCGGGCCGGGAACGGGTGCCGATCCAGCCGGTCCCCTCGGGCGACGGCGGCTACGTCAGCGAGGTCGTCTTCGCCCCTTGTGGCAGGAGCGACCCGCACGTCGGCTTCCGGCGCCGCTCCGACGGCCACGTCACCACCGACCGGCTGATCGTGGACCCCAACCTGGAGCCGATCGAGCTGCCCGGCTGCACGGTCAAGGCCGAGGGCTACGCCGCCTACCTGTGCGTGCGCACGCATTCGCGTACCCGCTCGGCGCTGCGGCGGGCGCGGCGGCTGCTGCTCAGGAAGCTCAACACGCCGGGCGCCAAGTTGCGCGCGTACAAGCTGCTGATCAGGGTGGTGCCGCGGCGCGACGACCTCGCCCTGTTCGAGTCGGACGTCGGCAAGGGCTACAACGGCAGCCCCCGCGCCATCTACGAGGAGGTACGGCGGCGCGGCCTGCCGATCGAGGCGGTCTGGTCGGTCGCCAAGGGCCGCAAGAACTTCCCCGCCGACGTGCGGCTGGTCCGCCGGGGAAGCTGGCGCTACCTGTGGACGATGGCCCGCGCCGGGATCTGGGTGGACAGCCACGGCTTCCCGCTGGACTATCCGAAGCCGCCCGGCACCCGCTACCTGCAGACCTGGCACGGGCAGGGCATCAAGTCGATCGGCTTCGACGCCCCCGACCTGCGCGGCGACTTCGACCGGCCGCGCGAGCAGTGGCGGGCCGCCGTCGCCCGGTGGGACGCGCTGGTGTCGCCGAGCGCGGAGTTCTCGCGGGTGTTCCTGCCCTCCAACGGCTACGACGGCAAGGTCTACCGGTGCGGCACGCCGCGCTGCGACGCGCTGGTGCGGGCGCAGGCAGGCGGCGACGTGCGGGCCCGGCTGGAGATCCCGCCGGGGCACAAGGTCCTGCTCTACGCGCCCACCTACCGCGACCGGGACAGGATGAGCGGCCGTTCGGTACGCGCCGACCTGGACCTCATGGCCGAGGAGCTGGCCGGCGAGTGGGTGGTGGTGCTGCGTACGCATCCGGTCGAGAAGTACGACCCGCCCGAGCGGCTCAGGCACTTCGTGCGGCCGGCCGCGTCCTATCCGGAGATCAACGACCTGATGCTGGCCTCCGACGCGCTGCTGACCGACTACTCCTCCGTGATGTGCGACTACGCGGTGACCGGCCGGCCGATGGTGTTCCTCATCGACGACTGGGACGACTACCGGCTCTCCGAGCGCGGCGTCTACCACGACCTGCCCGCCATCGCCCCGGGCCCGTGCGTGACGACCACGGCCGAGCTGGTGGACGTGCTGCGGAACCTGCCCGAGGTGCACGCCGCCTTCGCCGCCAGGTACGCCGCCTTCCGCGCCCTGTGGTGCGCCGACGAGCACGGTGACGCCTCCGCCCGCATCGTGGACGACTTCTTCGAGGGGCGCACGCGATGACCGTCGTCTTCGCCTGCCTGGACGCCGACACGCTCGGCGGCGTCCAGCAGGTCACCCACACCCTGGCCCAGGGCCTGGCAGAACGCGGCCACGAGGTGCACGTCGTCGGCCTGCACCGCGCTGCCGCGCCCTTCCGCTACGTGGACCGGCCGCGTTACCGGCAGCACGTCGTGGGCGGCCCGCTCGGCGTGGAGGGGCCGCTGGCCAGGCGCCTGGCCGACCGCAGGGTGAGGGAGCTGCTGCGCGGCGTCCGCCCCGGGTACGCGGTGCTGACGTCGCCGTCGGTGGTGACCAGGCTGTCAGGGCTGCTGCCCGCCGGGTTCCGCTCGATCGGGCAGTACCACGGCTCCTACGACCACGCCCGCGACTGCTGGCACCTGGCCTCGATCAAGAAGCACTACCCCGACCTCGACCAGGCGCTCTTCCTCAGCGAGGACGACGCCTGGGCCTTCTCCGAGCACGCCCTGCTGCCCAACGCCTGGACGCTGCCCAACCCGCTGGGCGCCTGGCCGCAGGAGACGTCGGCGCTGGAGGTGCCGCGGGTGCTGGGCGTGGGACGGCTGGAGGGCGTCAAGCGGTTCGACCGGCTGATCAGCGCGTTCGCCCGCGCCGAGCCGCCGCCGTCCTGGGAGTTGCACCTGATCGGCGACGGCGCGGAACGCGAGCGGCTGCGGGCGCACGCGGCCCGGGAGGGCGTCGCGGACCGGGTGGTCCTGCGCGGTCTGGTGCCCGCTCATCGGATGCGCGAGGAGTACCTGAACGCCTCGCTGGTGGCGCTGACCAGCGAGCACGAGGGCCTGCCTGTCGTGCTGCTGGAGGCGTGCGCCCACGGGGTGCCGTCGGTGGCCTTCGACGTGTCGGGCGGCGTGCGCTCGGCGGGCCCGGTACGGGTGCCGCCGGGGGACGTGGACGCGTTCGCCGCCGAGCTGGCCGCGCTGATGGGGTCGGCGCGGGAGCGGCGGCGGCTGGGGGCCGCCGCCCGGGCACGGGCCGAGGCGTTCCGCCTCGACCACGTGCTGGACCGCTGGGAGCGGCTGTTCGCGCACATCGAGCGCTAGACGGTCACCTCGGGACGCTGCTGCGGGATGCCGGCCAGCGACTTCTGCGTGGAGGTGAGCAGCGCGCCGACCGGGCTGGGCTCGCGCAGCCGGTTGAAGCGGTCGCGCATGGCCTTGCGCGACCGGCTGGCCTTGCGCTTCTGCATGGTCTTCTGGCAGGCCGTCACGTGCTCCTTGGCCGGCCTGGGCGCGCCGGTCAGCTCGTACCCGTTGGCCTGGAGGCGCTCGCCCAGGACGTGCTCGCAGAGCGCGATCTCCCAGTCGTCCAGGCGGTTGGCCCAGCTCCCGACCCGGCTGCGGGTGACCTCGCGATGGGTGTTGCTGTGCCAGACCTTGTGCTGCGGGACGGCCTGGACGGCGGCCTCGCGAGGGGAGATCATCGACGGCGCGAAGTCCTCCTCCAGGAAGTGGCAGAGCTTCTTCATCTCGGTCATCGGGTCGTCGGTGAGGTCCTCGTAGCGCAGCTCGTAGTAGGTGTCGTCGGGCAGCGTGCGCCGCAGCCGCTCGCCGGCGTCGATGGCCTCGGCCCAGGTGGAGATCGCGTGGAAGGAGTCCAGCGTGTACCAGGGCATCTCCTTCAGCGAGGCCACGCAGTCGCGGCCGTCCCTGATCAGGTGGATGAACTGGGCGTCGGGGAAGAGGCGCAGCAGCAGGTCGGTCTGCTTGACGTAGCTGGGCCTCTTGTCGCCCCAGCGGGCCTTGTCGAAGCGGTCGGCGTACATCCGGAAGGCGGTGCCGATGACCGAGCCGAGCGAGCCCGGCCCCTCCACGGCCTGCCGGATGAACTCGTCCTTGTCGATCTTGAGCTCGCGGAACTTCGTGCTGCGGTCGGTCGCGATCCACTGCGCCAGCGCCTTGCGCCGCTGGGGGACCCGCAGGTCGCCCCATGTGCGGCGCCGGTAATAAGCGGGAACGAGGAAGCGCGTCTCCGGTGGCACCGCCATGCGCGGGTGCGAGTGGAGCATGAGCTGGAGCATCGTGGTGCCGGACCGCGGGCATCCAATGACGAAGACTGGCCGGTCGGACATTTCGTACTAACCCCCGAAAACTTAGACGAGAACGTGCTCTCGGCTCTCCTGGGAGGGCACGCTGTGCCTGCGCGTGAAGAGCCACATCCGGTAGACAAGGAAGATCTCGTTGGCGAGGAGCAGGACGCCGGCGGCCATGGCGAGCGGCATCAGCGCCCACGCCCCCGCGAGCGGCGCGACCACGAAGACCGCGGCATGGAACTCGATGCCGCTGATCAGGTGCGAACGCACCCGGTGCCTGGCCAGGAACCTGTTGAGGCGCCTGAAGAAGGAAGGCAGCCGCCGCCTGCGGCCACCGGGGCGCGGACCGCGCTCCACGAGCAGGTGCAGGTCGAGGTCCGCGGGCGCACACTCCAGCGGGACGGTGTCCTCGCCGGGCAGCTCCGGCTCGCCCCGCTCCTCCCTGACCGCCTCGCGCACCCGCTTCATCTGCGGGGCGTTGACGTACCTGAACAGGTCGAGTACGGCCACCGCCGCGCCGAGCACCACGTAGCGGACATCGTCCGTCAGGACGTACTGCCCGTACGCCAGCCCCCCGGCACACAGGACGACCCTGACCCGGTCCCCCACGTAGTCCAGCCAGAGGCCGAAGGGCGTCCCCGTGCCCTTGAGCCGGGCTATCTTGCCGTCCACGCAGTCGATGGTGAAGCTCAGGTAGAACATCAGGGCGCCGGCGACGAGCTGGTCCAGCGCGAAGCAGGCCGCTGACACCATGCCGAGGACCAGCGAGAACACCGTGAGCCCATTGGGCGTGATCCGGGTGCGGTTGGCGACGGGAAGGGCGACCCGGCAGGCGACCGGATCCACGAAATACACGGTCCACCAGGAGTCTCTCCGCTTGCGTGTCTCGTAGACGTCATCCAGCGAATAGGTCCTCATGGATCCCAGCATGGCTACGGACCGCCGTCTGACGATTACTGTCTGGAACTACTGGGGGATGTCCATGCCGCTTCTTGACCAACCCTGCAGGGAAAACCGCCACGCACCGTGCGCGTCTCCGTCCCTGAACGAGCCCTTGAGCACGAGCCCGCGGGTCTCGGCCTTGACCAGGAGCCGCCAGGTCGGGCCGCCGCCTTCGAGCGCCCTGGGGTCGATGTCGGCCACCACGCCGTACCGGCCGGCGCGCCGGACCTCCAGGGGCACCCGGCGGCGGCCGTCGCTCAGCCACACGCTCACCTTGCCCACCTTGCGCTCGACCCGGTGGATGGCCACCTCGCCGCGCAGGCGGAACCCGGCGCCCGTCCAGGAGCAGTCGTCCACCCTGGCGATCAGCTTGAGCTCGTCGCGGGCGTCGTAGACCTCGTCGGGGATGCCGAGCCGCCGTCGCCGCCGGAAGTAGGGGTAGTCGCCGTACCAGTTGACGGTGCGGAAGCCGCGGGGGCGCACCCGGGTGCCGTCCACGCGGCTGCGGCGGAAGTCGCGCACCGCACGCAGCTCGTCGATCATGCCGCGCCTGACCAGGTGCAGCTCCAGGCGACGCAGCGAGGGCGCGCCGGCCAGCGCGCGCGGGCTCAGCTCGTCCAGCCAGGAGTCGGCCAGCCCCAGCAGCGGCACCAGGTCCTCGCCCGCCTCCCGCGCCGACTCCAGCGCCTGGAACAGGAAGATGATGTCCTTCTCCAGCACCAGCGCGTCGAACTCGGGCAGCAGCTCCGGCGCGCCGTCGTCCAGGAACGCGCGCACCGCGCGGATGGCGGCCAGGCGCTCGTGCAGGTTGGGCAGCTGCGAGCGGCGTTGCGTGATCGACGTCTCCCCCTCCTCGCGCCGGCGCCAGTGGTAGACGACGTCGTCCACCATGTCGACGCTGGTGGCCAGGACGTGGGCCTGCATGGCGACCGGCACGTCCTCGTAGATGCCGGCGGGGAAGCGCAGGCCGTGCCGCCGCCAGAAGTCGGCGCGGTAGACCTTGTTCCACACCGTACGGTCCCTGACCAGCACCTTCTTGTCGGTGATGTGCGTGCACAGCACGGGCCGCCGGAAGACGCGCTCGTGCAGGATCGACTCCTCCAGCACGCCGTCCACCATGCGCCTGACCGCGCCGCACGCCAGGTCGGAGCCGGTCTCCCCGAGCTTGGCGAGCAGCACCTCGTACGCGTGCGGCGGCACGACGTCGTCGCTGTCGGCGAAGGCCAGGTAGGTGCCCCTGGCCCGCCTGACGCCCTCGTTGCGGGCCGGCCCCGGCCCCATGTTCTGCTGCTCGACCAGCGTGAAGCGGGGATCTCGGGCCACGAAGTCGTCGGCCAGCCGCCGGCTGCCGTCGATCGAGCCGTCGTCGACCATGATGACCTCGAAGTCCTCCATGGTCTGGGCGGCCAGCGATTTCAGGCACTCCGTCAGGTACGGCTCCACGTTGTGGACCGGTACGACGACACTGAGCAGGGGGATCATGACGCTCCTTGGCTTTCGTGGAAGGCGGTCGAGGGCAGCATGCCGTGGCCGCCTCGCCTGTTCCGCGTTCGATGCCCGTCCCTGATGAGCTCTTTACCCGGCACGGAATCCGCTACGTTGTGCAATGAGTCGAGCACGAATGGTAGGGGGAGCGGTGCTGAGACGCGTCCAGGACGGCGATCTGCCCGTCATGCGCCAATGGCGCAACCATCCGAAAGTGCGCGCCGCCAGCTTCACCGGCCACGAGATCTCGGAGGGCGAGCACGCCCGCTGGTGGTCCGCCGTCCGCGCCGACCCGGCCAGGCAGGTGCTGATCTACGAGCACGACGGGGCCGGCGCCGGGGTCGTGACGTACTCGGAGCTCGGCGGCGAGCGCGCCTCCTGGGGCTTCTACCTCGACCTCGACGGCCTCGAACGGTCCGGGGCGCTGCTGAGGGCGTGGGTGGGCCTGGAGCGGGCCGCCATCGACCACGCGTTCGGCCCGCTCGGCCTGACGACCCTGCGCGGCGAGGTGCTGGCCGACAACGAGCCGGTGCGGCGGCTGCACAGGCGCTTCGGGTTCGCCGAGGTCGCGACCTACCGGATGCCAGTCGACGGGGTGCCGCGCGAGGTCGTCGCGGTAGAGCTGTACAAGTCGCCGTAGAGCTGCACAAGGAGGAACAGGGATGATGTCCATCGGATGGCGGGCGATCGGGGCCGACCGGCCGCCGTTCGTGATCGCCGAGATGTCCGGCAACCACAACGGCAGCCTGGAACGGGCCCTCGCCATCGTCGACGCGGCGGCGGCCGGCGGGGCCCATGCGCTGAAGCTGCAGACCTACCGGCCCGACACGATCACCGTCGACGCCGACGGCCCCGCCTTCCGCGTGGGCGACGGGCACGAGCTGTGGGGCGGCGAGAACCTCTACCGGCTGTTCGAACGCGCCCACACGCCGTGGGAGTGGCACGAGCCGATCTTCGAGCGGGCCCGCGAGCACGGCCTCCTGGCCTTCTCCGCGCCCTTCGACCCCACGGCCGTGGAGCTGCTGGAGAAGCTCGACACGCCGGCGTACAAGATCGCGTCGTCGGAGATCGTCGACCTGCCGCTGATCAGGCTGGCCGCCTCCACCGGCAAGCCGCTGATCATCTCCACCGGCATGGCCACGGCCGGTGAGATCGAGGCGGCGGTGACGGCGGCCCGCGCGGCGGGCTGCACGCAGCTCGCCGTGCTGTCCTGCACCGCCTCCTACCCCGCCTCCCCCGCCGAGAGCAACCTGCGCTCGCTGCCGCTGCTGGCCGCGCTCACCGGCGCCGAGGTCGGCGTCTCCGACCACACCCCCGGCATCGGGGCCGCGCTGGCGGCGGTCGCGCTGGGCGCGTGCCTGATCGAGAAGCACGTGACGCTGTCGCGCGCCGACGGCGGCGTCGATGCGGCCTTCTCGCTGGAGCCGCCCGAGCTGGCGGCGCTGGTGGAGGAGAGCGAGCGCGCGTGGCAGTCGCTGGGCCGCCCGGTGCTCGGGCCGCGCGAGTCCGAGCGCGAGGGGCTGCGCTTTCGCCGCTCGCTCTACGTGGTGCGCGACGTACGCGCGGGCGAGGCGGTGACCAGGGAGAACGTCCGGTCGATCCGCCCCGCCGGCGGCCTGCGCCCCGATGCCATCGACGAGGTGACCGGCCGCCGCTTCACCCGCGACGCGCCCCTCGGCACGCCGCTGACCTGGGACCTCATCTGATCCACAGGTCGAGGAAGGCGTCGGCGACGCGTTCCCTTCCCTTGCCGTCGACCAGACCGCCGCCCCGCCTGCCGTGCTCCTCCCGCAGCGCGGGGTCGGCGAGCAGGCGGGCCAGCACGCCGACGGCCTCGGCGTCGGCCACCCGGCCCAGCCCGGCGGCCACCCCCGGCCCACCAGCGCCCGGTAGCCGACGAGCTGGTTGTCGGCCACCCAGCTGAGCGCCGTGGGCACGCCGAGGTGCAGCAGCTCCCAGATGGCCGACCCCGCGGCGGTGACCACGAGGTCGGCGGCGGCCATCAGCTCGGGCAGGCGGTCGGTGGGCGGGATGACGGTGATGCCCTCGCCCGCCTCGAACGGCTCCGGGCTGACCAGCGTGGCCTGGAACGGCACGCCCGTGCAGGCCAGCGCCTCCGCCCAGGCGGGGGCCACGCCCGCGCTGTCGGTGCCGCCGAAGAAGCAGAGCACCCGCGGCACCGGCCCCGGCTCCCGCACCCTGCGCCGCCCCCGGACGCTGTCGCGCAGCAGCGCGTACCGGGTGCCCGCGAGCCGCCAGGAGTCGCGCGGCAGCGGGAAGGGCCGGTCCTCGGCGCCGAGGTTCTGGTCGAGGTAGAGGTCGGCCTCCTGGCCCAGCGGGTCGCCGTCGACGATCGCCAGCACCGGGAAGCCCACCGCCCGCAGCGCCCCGCCGGTGCCCTCGGCCAGCTCGTACGAGTCCAGCACCATGGCGTCGAGCCGCAGCTCGCACGCCAGCGCGGCGAGCCGGTCGGGCCGCCCGGGGGCGGCCACCAACGGCAGCCCGCGGCTCCTGAGCTGGTCCATGGCCCATTCCGAACCGGAGACCGCGCCGAGGAAGACCACCTCGACGCCCCTCGCGCGCAGCTCCTCGGCCAGCGCCACGCACCGCACCAGATGTCCGGCCCCGCTCCCCGCCGCGGCGTCGCAGCGCACGCCCACCCGCCCGCTCATGCGTCCTGCAGCTCCTTCTGGCGCACGTGGGCGTTGAGTTCGCAGACCTCGGGCCGGGCCCGCAGCCAGCTCACCAGCGTGCGCACCGGGACGCAGGCGTCGCCCAGCTCCTCGACCACGCGGGCGATGAGCCGCCAGTCGTCGTCGGTGTCGAGGGTGACCCGCAGGTCGTCGGCCGCGGGCTGGTGGGCGAGGCCGAGCAGCCGCGACTCGCCCGGGTGCGCGTAGACGTAGGAGGTCACGTGGGTGCGGTGGAAACCGGTGGCCTCGACGTCGGCGCGCTCCAGGGCCGCCCGGCCGACGATCTCGACGTCGAGCCCGCGCGGCAGCGTCCTGGCCAGGCTCGTGCTGAGGTAGTCGAGGCCCGGGACAGCGCGGAAGACCAGCGCCGCCTCCCTGATCACGACGGGGTCGAGCAGCGGGCAGTCGGCCGTGAAGCGCATCACCGCCTCCGCCTCCCGCCCGGCCAGCGCCTCCATGAACCGGGTGAGCACGTCGTCGACGGGACCGCGATGGCAGGCCACGCCGAGCCGGTCGCACTCGGCCGCCACCGCGTCGTCGGCGGCCTGCGTCGTCGTGGCCACCACGAGGTCGTCGAGCGCCCGCGACTCGCGCGCGGCGCGCACGACCCAGCCCAGGACGGAACGCCCCCCGAGGTCGCGCAGCACCTTCCCGGGCAGCCGAGTGGAGCCCATCCGAGCCTGGATGATCCCGACAATACGCATCAAAACCACATTCCCCCGTGTGACCATACGTGGTTGACCAGTCGCGCTATGCTACCGGCCAGCTCTAACGACCACAGTTCGTCAGCGCGATTTTCAGGGGGCCGCGTGAGCATTCTCAGTGGATCGTCCATTCTGATCACCGGAGGCACGGGGTCCTTCGGGAAGGCGTTCATCCGCCACGCGCTCGACTCGCTCGGGGTGCGCCGCCTGGTGGTCTTCTCCCGCGACGAGCTCAAGCAGTACGAGCTCAAGCAGCTCTTCGGCGAGGACGAACGCCTGCGCTGGTTCATCGGCGACGTACGCGACCGCGACCGCCTCACCCGCGCCATGCACGGCGTCGACCACGTCGTCCACGCCGCCGCGCTCAAACAGGTCGACACGGCCGAGTACAACCCGTTCGAGTACGTCCGCACCAACGTCGCCGGGTCCCAGAACGTGGTCGAGGCGGCCATCGACTGCGGCGTGCGCAAGGTCGTCGCCCTGTCCACCGACAAGGCGTCCAGCCCGATCAACCTCTACGGCGCCACCAAGCTGGTCGCCGACAAGCTGTTCGTCTCGGCCAACCACTACGCCGCCGCCCACGAGACCCGCTTCGCCGTCGTCCGCTACGGCAACGTCGTGGGCAGCAGGGGCTCGGTGGTGCCGTTCTTCCTGCGCCTGGCCGAGCAGGGCGGCAGCCTGCCGATCACCGACAAGCGCATGACCCGGTTCTGGATCACCCTCGACCAGGCCGTGCGGTTCGTGGTCGACTCCTTCGACCTCATGCAGGGCGGCGAGCTCTACGTGCCGCGCATCCCCAGCATGCGCATCACCGACCTGGCCGAGGCGCTGGCCCCCGACAGCCCGGTCTACGAGATCGGCATCAGGCCGGGCGAGAAGCTGCACGAGGAGATGATCGGCCCCGACGACGGCCGCCGCACCCTCCGCCTGGCCGACCGCTACGTCGTCCAGCCCACGATCGCGACCTGGGGCTACCAGGCGCCACAGACCGGCGAGCTGCTGCCCGAGGGCTTCTCCTACCGTTCCGACACCAACGACCGATGGCTGTCCGTGCGCGACCTGCGCGACATGGTGGCCGGCTGATGCTGCCCTACGGACGGCAGTCCATCATCGAGTCCGACATCGAGGCGGTGGCTGAGGTGCTGCGCGGCGACTGGCTGACCACCGGCCCCGCGGTCAGGCTGTTCGAGGACGAGCTGGCCCGGTGGACCGGCGGCGTGCCCTGCGTGTCGGTCACGTCCGGCACGGCCGCGCTGCACGTCGCCTACGTGGCGGCCGGCGTCGGCCAGGGTGACGAGGTGATCACCTCGCCGCTCACGTTCGTCGCCACGGCGGCCACGGCCGTGCTGCGCGGCGCGCGGGTGGCCTTCGCCGACGTCCAGCCCGACACCGGCAACATCGACCCCGACTCGGTCGCCGCGCTGCTCACCCACCGCACGAAGGCCGTCACCGGCGTCGACTACGCGGGCCATCCCGCCGACTACGACGAGCTGCGCACGCTCGCCGAGCAGGCCGGCGCGGTGCTGGTGGCCGACGCGGCCCACTCGATCGGCGCGTCGTACAAGGACCGGCCGGTGGGGTCGGTGGCCGACCTGACGACGTTCTCGTTCTTCCCGACCAAGACCGTGACGACCGCCGAGGGCGGCGCGGTGGCGGTGGCCGACCCCGGCCGATTCGAGCGGGCCGCCCGCTTCCGCAACCACGGCCTGGTCCGCGACCCGGCCGGGCAGCGCGACCCCGGCCACGGCGGCTGGCACCAGGAGGTGCACGAGTTCGGCCTCAACTACCGGCTGCCCGACGTGCTCTGCGCGCTGGGCGTCAGCCAGCTGCGCCGCCTCGAACGCTTCCGCGCCCGCCGCGCCGAGCTGGTCGCCCGGTACGACACGCTGCTGCGCGACGTGCCCGGCCTCACGCTGCCCGGCCGCCGCGCCTACGTCACGCCGAGCTGGCACCTCTACCCGGTCCGGGTGCGCGACGGCCGCCGGCGTGAGGTCTACGACCGCATGCGGGCCGCGGGCATCGGCGTGCAGGTCAACTACATCCCGGCGTACTGGCACCCGGTGTTCGAGGACCTCGGCTACCGGCGTGGGCTGTGCCCGCGCGCGGAGGCGTACTACGCCGAGGAGCTGTCGCTGCCGCTGTTCGCCGACCTGACCGACGGCGAGCAGGACCTCGTCGTCGAGACCCTCACCGCGATCCTCGCCTGAGGAGCCGGCCCTCAGCGCTCGGCCAGCAGCAGGCAGCCGTCCTCGCTGCGGTCGATGAGGAAGCGCCGGTCGTCCACGGTGGCGACCTGGCGCTCGGCCCGCCGGACGAGCGGGCGGATGGGCCGGCCCTGGTCGATGACCACCTCCCACCACGACTCGCGGCCGACGCACTCGTCGATGCCGGCCAGCGGCACGCGTGCGGAGAAGTCCTGGCCGGCCAGCGCGACGGGGAAGTACATCTCCTCGCCGTCGCTCTTGCGCCGCAGCCGCACCACCGGCTCACCGTCGCCGAGGTCGTTGATCCGGCCCGAGAACACCAGGTCGCCGTCGTCCACGCGGCACTCGCCGATGAGCGCCTGGGCGTTGCGCAGCCGCAGCCCCCACCCGCCCTTGGAGCCGCGCGCCGGCACCAGCCACACACCTGACCTGCGGCGCGGCGCGGGCACCTGCGGCGGCAGCCAGCGCGGCCCGGCCACTCTGGCGTCGAGCCTCAGCCCGTGGCCCCGCAGCTGCACGCGCAGGTCCCAGTGGCCGCGCCGGGCGAGCTGGGCGGACGTGAACACCGCGGGATCGACCGCGAAGGCGAACGGGAAGGCGTGCTCGGGCGCCGCGACGCCCTCCTCCAGCTCGACGGTCTCCCAGACGGGGGCGCTCACCTCGTCCGACAGGCGGATGATCTCGCCGGTCGCGCGTTCGGCCAGCCAGGCGCGCAGGCGCACCCGGCGCAGCGCGCCGGCGTCGAAGCGGCCCAGCGCGGCCCGGCCCGCGCCGGTCAGCACGCCGTCCCGCCATTCCAGCGACACCAGGCGGGCGGTCAGCGTCAGCTCCTCGGAGACCTCCGACAGGTACGCCGGGATCGCCGGGTGGCGGCCGTACCAGCGCCTGCGCAGCAGGCCAGCCGGTCTGACGCGGGGTTGCAGCCGGCCCTCGCGGGCCTGCTCGTGCACCACGGCCAGCTCCTGCAGCCGCCGCCGGTGCAGCAGGTGCACCTGGATCCGGTGCTCGAACGGGACGCTCAGCCAGGACTCGCGGGACACGCCGTCGAGGTAGCGGACCATCAGGTCGAGCAGCTCGGGCCGCACCCCGGTCGTGGCGGCCGCCTCGACCGCCACCGTCATGTCGATGTCGAGCGTGTCGCGGTCGAAGTCGGGCTTGAGCCCCGGCGCGTCGCGGGCCAGCAGGTCGGCGGTCTGCAGCACCGACAGCAGCCGGTCGCGCAGGTTGCCCGGCTCCAGGCGGCGCTGGGTGATCGAGGAGCCGGGCTCGTCGCGCTGCCGCCAGTGGTAGACGACCTTGGACAGCACGTCCACCGACCGGGCGCCCACGTGGGCGGCCATGGCGACGGGCTGGTCCTCGTACATGCGCTCGGGGAAGCTCAGGCCCAGCCGGTCCCAGAAGGACCGGCGGTAGACCTTGTTCCACAACATGCGGTCGCGGATCAGCAGCGGGTGGCGGGTGATGTGGGTACGCCTCATCGGCGTCGCGAACGCCTCCCGATGGGCCCAGGAGGGGATGAGCAGGTTGCGGTAGAGCCGCATGACGTTCCCGCAGGCCAGGTCGGAGCCCGTGGACTCCAGCGAGGACACCAGCCGCTTGAACGCCTCCCGCGGCACGGTGTCGTCGCCGTCGACGAAGGCCAGGTAGCGGCCGGTGGCCTGGGTCAGGCCGACGTTGCGGGCCCGCCCGACGCCCTGGTTGGGCTGCCTGATGAGACGGATCCGGGGATCGGCCGCCTGCCTGGACTCGACCTCGGCGCAACCGTCGTCGCGGCTGCCGTCGTCGACGCAGATGACCTCCAGGTCGGACATCGTCTGACCGGAGATGGAGTCCAGGCAGGGACCGATGTACTTCTCGACGTTGTGGAACGGGACGATCACCGAAAGAACCGGCACATGCACTCCTCAGCGTTGTCGTCGGCTCGTCAGCCGGACAGCAGTCGGAAGACCCGGCGGGCGACCTTGCGCGGACGGGCCAGACGGCGGGAGAGGCGGTACCCGAGCGTGCGCCGGTAGGCGGCGGACTTGCGCTGGGTCCTTCTCAGCTTGGACCTGGCCCTCACCAGCTCGCGCTCGCGGTAGGAGAGCTTGGTCTCCAGCCGGGAGATCCTGGCCAGGGCGGCGGTGAGCTGGTCGGCCAGGCGGTCGCGGGCGCCGAGCAGGTCACGGTAGGTGGGCGGGTCGGCGTGCTCGGCCGGGTGGCCCAGCTCGGCGTCGAACTTGCGGGCCAGGTCGAGGTCGCCCTGGTCGCAGGGACGTCCGGCCATGCCGCAGAGGGTCAGCGTGAGCTGGTCGGCCTCCAGCGGCCACGGCCACGGGTGATGGTGGCCCGCCGCGAGCAGCCGTACGGCGAACCGCCACAGGACCCTGCACAGCACCACGCGCGGCTCGGGCGGCACGGCCGGCGCGGCGGTCTGCACGATCGCGGCGAACCGCTCGCCGTCGTGGACCAGGCCGTCGGCGGTCACGCAGGGGCCGCCGTCGGCCTCCAGCCAGTCGGCCAGCGCCGACAGCAGCTCGCGCACGGCCTTGGTGTCCTCGCGGGCGCACGCCTCGACCAGGATCTCCTCGACCACCCGGCCGGCCGGGACCGGACGCTCGGCGCCGTCGGGCAACCGCCGCATGCCGCCCCTGGTCAGCTCGTGGACGACGGCCCCCTCCTCGATCAGGCCGAGCGGCAGCTCGACCGGGCCGTCGGCCCCTTCCGCGCCTTCCGTGCTTTCCGTGCTTTCCGTGCTTTCCGTGCCCGGCGGGTGCGGGGGCGACGGCGGACGGGTGGCGACGGCGAGCCACAGCGGGGCCAGCTCCTCCCCCAGCCGGTGGCGGAACACCAGCCGGGTCAGCCGCAGAGGGTCGGCCACCAGCATGCGGTCGCCGCCCTTGGCGCTCAGCGGAAACGTGATCGCCTCCGGCAGGTCGAAGGCGAGCGCCTCGCGCGCCAGCAACGCCCGGGGGCCTGCCGCCCCGGATAGGCCGCGTAGCAGCGCTCGACGCTCAGCCCCGCCCCCTCAAGCGCGCCGTCGAGGGCGCCCGGCCCGCTCGGGTGGCTCGGGTCGAACCCGTGCGGGGCCCACTGGTCGTCGCCGCCCTCCCGGTCGGCGGGCCTGGCCTCGATGAACCGGTCGACGCCCAGGTCGTTGCGCACGCCCAGCACCAGCCGCCCGCCGGGCGCGACGAGGGCCGACAGCGCGTGCAGCGACTCGATCCACGCCGCCGCCGGCGCCTCGGCCGAGTGCGTGCGCAGCAGCCCGTCGAGCGCCAGCACCAGCTCGTACGGCTCGTCGGCGTCGAACAGGTCGAGCCGCCCGCAGTGGACTTCGAGCCGCGGGTGCCGTTCGCCGAGGGCGCAGGCGTCGGGGTAGGACCGCAGCAGCACGGCCGTCTCGCCGGCCCGGTCCACCACGTCGTCGACCAGCACCTGCGGGTGCGGCCCGACCAGCAGCACCCGCCCGGTCGCCGGGATCACGCGCGTGACCAGCTCCAGGGCCGCGCCGCGCCAGTCGGTGACGCCGGCCATGTTGGACAGGTCCGACCACAGCAGCATCTCGCCGCCGATCAGGCGCACGTTCGCGGGCGCCTCGCTCACACGCTCGCTCATGACGTCACCCCGTGGAGCGGCCGTCCGGAGGCGGTCGCCCTCGCCCAGGCCCCGGGACGTCCGGCTCCCGCCGCGCCTCCTCCTGCCGGCGCTCCCCCGGGCACCCGCTTCCATCCGAACATTCGCCGTAGCTCCTCCGGTGTCGCCTGATATTCGAATCCCAGCTCCTGCCGCGCCACCTCGGCGGCCAGCTCGGGATCGACGTGCGTGCCGTGCAGCTCGGGCCAGAGCCGCATGCGGCGCGCCGTGCCGCCGTACTCGGGGCGTTCGTCCTCGTACTGCATCGGGTCTCCGTACACGGCGACCTCGCAGCCGACGGAGGCGCCGTAGAACAGCGCGCTGCCGAGCCGGTTGGAGGCCACCCTGCGGTGGCGCCGCAACTGGATCAGCTGCCGGCGCAGGAAGTCGCGCCCCTTGCTCTCCCACCGGGAGCCGCGCTCGCCGTGACAGATGACCTTGAACCCCCTCGATTCGTACGCCCGCCGAATGTCCGGATTCGCATATTCCAGCCAGTAAAGACAGACGGTTACCGGTTCGGTCTCGACATTTCGGATTTCGTCGGCGAGGAGGGCATGGTCTCCGGTCACGGAGGACTTTTCCCAGCCATGAAAGGGATACCAGATCGTACCCTTCCGTTCGGAGACCACGCCGAGCTCAGGCTCCAGGTAAAGCAGGTAGATCCAGGGCGCGCCGATGAGGTAGTGGCCGCGCCTGCCCATGGACCAGCCCCGACGACGAAGCACGTCAGACCAGATGAAACGGGGATAGCCGGGACTGCACCAGTGGTCGTTCGGGGGAAATCCGTGGAGATAGTTCCATCCGTGTTGAAGGAAGCCCTGGATTCGCTTCGGCGTCTCGTCCGGCAGCTCGCAGTACCTGCCCAGAATGCGCGAGTGCCCGTACCAGTGATTGGATTCGTCCATCATTCCCCCTGTAGCGGTTGGCGCGCCCCTTGGGACATTCCCAGCCCCGAACGACGGCCACGCGCCGTTATACGCTTCCATTACTCACGTCGGGGGTTTGGTTTCTCCCGCCACCACAATCCCCGCTACACTGCGTCGTGGCTTGAGGACAGAGAGTGAGACATTATGAGTCATCTCGACCGCCTGCGGGCCGTCTTCCGCACGGCGCTCAACCTGCCGGCCGACGCACACGTCGACCGCCTCGAATACCGCGGCATCCCCCAGTGGGACTCCCTGGCCCACATGGCGTTGATCGCGGCGATGGAGGACGAGTTCTCCATCATGATCGACACCGACGACATGATCGACATGAGCTCGTTCGCCAAGGCGGGCGAGCTGCTGGAGAAGCATGGAATCGGCGCAGCCGCGGTCTGAGGCCCGCGTCGCCCTGGTCACGGGGTCGACGAGGGGCATCGGCCGCGCCATCGCCACCACCCTGGCCGCCACGGGCCACACCGTCGTCCTCCATGGCCGCGACGCCGAGCGCGCCGAGAAGGCCGCCTCCGAGGTGGCCGCGGCGACCGGCGGCCAGACGTGGTCCGTCCACGGCGACGTGGCCGACCGGGCCGCGGTCGCCGGCCACATGCGCGAGATCACCCGGCGCCACGGGCGGCTCGACGCCCTGGTGGTCAACGCCGGCGTCTACGCCTCCGGCCCGCTGGCCATGACCCGCGCCGAGACCCTCGACGAGCTCTACCGCACCAACGCCCTGGCTCCGGCCCACACGCTGCAACTGGCGTTCCGGCTGCTGCTGCGCGGGCAGGGCCCCGCCGTCGTGCTGGTCTCCTCGCTCATGGGCCGCGCGGGCGGCGCCAACCAGGCGGCCTACTCCGCGACCAAGGCGTCCGTCATCGGGCTCACCCTGGCCGCCGCCAGGGAGATGGGCCCGGCGGGCATCAGGGTCAACGCCGTGGCCCCCGGCTACGTCGAGACCGACATGCTGAAGACGCTGCGGCCCGACGACCGCGAGACGGCGATCTCGGCGACCCCGCTGCGGCGGCTCGGCCGGCCCGACGACGTCGCCCAGGCGGTGGCGTTCCTGCTCTCGCCCGGCGCGTCGTACATCACCGGCCAGGTGCTCGGGGTCGACGGCGGGCTGGTGTCGTGATGTTCCCATCCCGGCAGGCCGGGCTCGTCGTCGCCGGCGAGCAGGAGGGGCTGGCCGGCGACGAGCTGGCCCGGCGCGTCGCCCGCGTGGCCGAGGCCCTGTCCCGGCTGCGGCCGGGGCCGCTGTTCTGCGGCATGCGCAACAACCTGGCGTCCGTGCTGCGCTATCTCGCCGCCTGGCAGACCGGCAGGCCGATCGCGCTGCTCGACCCCGACCTGTCGGCCGCGGCCCTGGCCGACCTGGTGAGCCGGTTCCGGCCGGCGGCGCTGGTGGGGTTCACCCACGCGGCCGACGGGCCGCCGGGCGCCCGCGGCCGGGCCCCGACCCGCATCCCGATCTGGCCGTGCTCCTGGCCACCTCGGGCTCGACGGGCAACCCCAAGCTGGTGCGGCTGTCCCGGGAGGCCGTCTCGGCCAACGCCGCGGCCATCGCCTCGGCGCTGTCGATCATGCCCGGCGAGATCGCGCCCACGAGCCTGCCGCTGCACTACAGCTACGGCCTGTCGGTGCTCAACAGCCACCTCCACGCGGGGGCCACGGTCGTCCTGACCGAGGCCGGGCTGCTCGAACGGTCCTTCTGGACACACCTCGACGAGCACAAGTGCACCTCGCTCGCGGCCGTCCCCTACCAGTACGAGATGCTGCGCAGGCTCCGCTTCGACCGCGCCGAGCATCCCACGATCCGCACGCTCACCCAGGCCGGCGGCCGGCTCAGCCCCGAGCTGGTGTCCCTGTTCGCCGCCCAGGCCGACCGCTTCTTCGTCATGTACGGGCAGACGGAGGCCACGGCCCGCATCACCGTCCTGCCGCCCGACCGGCTCGCCGACAAGCCCGGCTCGGCCGGGCAGGCCGTCCCCGGCGGGCGGCTGACGATCGACGGCGGCGAGGTCGTCTACCACGGGCCCAACGTGATGATGGGCTACGCCGAGACCGCCGCCGACCTGGCCAGGCCCGACGACCTGGGCGGGGTGCTGCGCACCGGCGACCTCGGCCGGCTCGACGACGAGGGGTTCCTCTACGTCACCGGGCGGCTCAGGCGCATCGCCAAGATTTTCGGCGTACGGGTCAACCTCGACGACGTCGAGCACCTGCTGCGCGACACCGTGCCGGTCGCGGCGACCAGCGGCGACGACCGGGTCACAGTGTGGGCCGAAGGGCTCGACGCGGCCGGGTGCCGCAACCTGGCCCGCCGGCTGGGCGCCGAGCTGCGGCTCCACTGGAGCGGCTTCGACGTGCGCGCCGTCGAACGGCTGCCGCTGCTGCCCACCGGCAAGATCGACTACCGGGCGCTGGAGTCGGCCGCGGAGGCCGGGCGGTGAGCGTGTTCACGCTCGACGCGGCCGCGCGGGAGGAGGTGCTGGCCGGGGAGCTGGCGGCGCTGACCGAGCGGCACCGGCGGGCGTGCCCGCCCTACCGGCGGATCCTCGACGCGATCGGCGCCCATCCGCCCTACGAGCGGGTGGCCGACCTGCCGTGGCTGCCGGTGCGGCTGTTCAAGACCCACGAGCTGCGCAGCGTCCCGTCCGAGGCGGTGTTCCGGGTCCTGACCTCCAGCGGCACCACCGGGCAGCGGCCGAGCCGGGTCTACCTCGACCGGGAGGCGGCCGCCGCGCAGCCGCGCATGCTGGCCGCGACCCTGCGGGCGGTGCTGGGCGAGCGGCGGCTGCCGATGCTGATCGTCGACGGCCGCTCGGTCGTCCGCGGCCCGGCCCTGAGCGCCCGGGGGCCGGGGTGCTCGGGATGATGAACTTCGGCAGAGACCACACCTTCGTCCTCGACGAGCAGGGCGAGGTCGACGCGGCGGCCGTCGAGGCGTTCCTGGCCCGCCACGGCGGCGAGCCGTTCCTGGTCTTCGGGTTCACGTTCATGGTCTGGCTCTACCTGCTCGGCCTGGGGGCCGACCTGTCCCAGGGCGTGCTGATCCACTCGGGCGGCTGGAAGCGGCTGGCCGAGCAGGCGGTCGACAACGACGCCTTCCGCCGGCGGCTGGCGTCCGAGTGCGGGCTGACCAGGGTCCACAACTTCTACGGCATGGTCGAGCAGATCGGCACGGTCTTCCTGGAGGGCCCCGACGGCGACGGGCTCTACTGCCCCGACTTCGCCGACGTCGTCATCCGCGACCCCGGCACCTGGCGGGAGGTCCCGCCCGGCGAGCCGGGGCTGATCGAGGTGGTCAGCACCCTGCCCACCTCCTATCCCGGCCACGCGCTGCTGACCGAAGACCTCGGCATGGTGCACGGCGTCGACGACGGCCACTGGCCGGGCAAGCGGTTCACCGTGCTGGGCAGGCTGCCGCGGGCCGAGGCGCGCGGTTGCAGCGACACGTTCGGGCAGGGCGGCTGATGACCGATCGATCGATCACCACCCGGATCCCGCGGGTGGGCGACGCGGGTGGGGTCGTGGTGCGCTTTCCGCCGGGCGGCTCGCCCGTCCCCGTCGAGGAGCTGGTCGCGCAGGTGCGGCAGGGCGAGCCCCTTGAGGTGGGCGACGAGCGGATGCGCGCGTTCCTGGCGGCGTTCGGCAAGCGGCTGCTGCGGCCCGCGCTGGCCCGCCGCCATCCCGAGCTGGGCTCGCTGGGGTTCTTCCTGCGGCCCAGCGAGCTGGCCCGCACCCTCGAAGAGCTGCGCACCCCGCACGTACGCGTGCCGCGCGGCCTGGTCTTCCATCTCCCTCCGGCCAACGTCGACACCGTCTTCGTCTACTCCTGGGCCCTGTCGGCCCTGATGGGCAACCGCAACGTCGTCCGCCTGTCGCCGCGCGCGGGGGCGGTCGCTGCGGTCGTCATCGACACGCTCGGGGAGGCGCTGGCCGACGCCGATCCGGTGGTGACTGCCACGCAGCGCATCGTCTCCTACGACCGGCGTGCCGAGGCGGTCACCGCCGCCCTGTCGGCCGCCTGCGACCTGCGGGTGATCTGGGGCGGCGACGACACCGTACGCGAGGTGCGCCGCCACCCGCTCGCGCCGCACGCCCGCGACCTGACCTTCCCCGACCGTTCGTCGTTCGCGGTGGTGAACGCGGCGGCCTGGCTGTGCGCGCCGCGCGCGGCCAGGGTGGCGGCGGCCGAGGGGTTCGTCAACGACAGCTACTGGTTCGACCAGGCCGCCTGCTCCTCGCCCCGCACCGTGTTCTGGGTGGGGGCCGACGGCGACTGCGAGGCGGCCCGGGGCGACTTCACCGAGCAGGTGTCGCGGGTGCTGGCCGGGCGCGGGTGGGACGTCGACGCGGCGATGGCGGTGGAGAAGCGGGTCTCGGTCTACGGGCTGGCCGCCGACGGGCTGGTGGACCTGATCGAGTTCCGGGGCAACGCGCTGGCCAACGTGACGCTGGCGGCGGCGGCCGCCATGCCGCGGCGGTGGCTGGGCGCGGGCACGTTCGCGCACGCGCGGGTGCGGACCCTGGCGGAGCTGATCCCGATGGTCGAGCGCAAGGACCAGACGCTGACCCACTTCGGCTTCTCGCTGGGCGAGCTGGAGGAGCTGGCCCGGGGGCTCGCCGGTCGCGGGGTCGATCGCATGGTGCCGGTGGGCAGCGCGTTGAGCTTCCACCGGGTGTGGGACGGCGTCGACCTGCCGGGCGAGTTCACGCGACTGGTGACCGTGGTCAGATGAGCCCTCGCACGGGGCGGCGCACCGATGACGAAAGTTCCTCCGCAGGCCGCCGAGGGTCCGCCGACGGCCATCGTGCCGTCGGGCGATGAGCCACCCGTGATGTCCGGGGCTGCCTCGGAGGTGTCCCGCCGGGGCGGGTGCGGGGCTCGGAGGCATGAGGGGGTGGCGGTGGGATGACGGCTGTGGTGGTGGCGGCCGCGGTCAGGGAGCGGCGGGCACCGGGGTGGGCGCGGCGGCTGCTCGCGGGGGGCTGCCGGCCGGGGTGGTGCTGGGCGGGGCCGCCTGGGTGTTGTCGTGGTGCGGGGTTCCGGCAGGCGATCTGGTGGCCTTCGCCGCGTACGTCCTGCTCGGGGTGGCGCTGCCGGGGACGTTGCTCTGGCGGGCCCTCACCGGCGGCGGCCGGTCGTTCGCCGAGGACGCGGCCGCCGGGCTGGCCCTCGGGTACGCGGTCGAGGTCCTGGTCTACATCCCCGCCCGCGCGGCCGGCCTGCCGCTGCTCGTCCTGGGCTGGCCGGTCATCGCCGTCGCGGCGTTCCTCGCGGTGCCGCGGTTGCGGCGTCACTGGCGGGGCCGGGCAGAACGCGAACGGATGCCCTGGTGGTGCGCCTGGTCGCTGGCCGGGGTCGCCGGTTACCTGCTGGCCTTCTGCGCCCGGTCGCTCTACCGCGTGCCGATCACCGACGCGTACGTCGACATGCCCTACCACCTGGCGCTGCTCGGCGAGGTCAGGAACCACGTGCCGCCCACGGTGCCGTCGGTGCTGGGCGAGCGGCTGTCCTACCACTGGTTCGTCTACGCCGAGATGGCGGCCACGAGCTGGGTCACCGGGATCGAGCCGGTGACGCTGGTCTACCGGCTGTCCACGTTGCCGATGACGTTCGCGATGGTCGTGCTCGTGGCGGTGCTCGGGCGGCGGCTCGGCGGGCGGTGGGGGGCGGGGGTGGCGGCGGTCGGCGTCACGTACTTCCTGTTCGCCCCGGTGTTGCAGGAGGGCGTGGTGTTCACCTCGCGGTCGATGTTCACCGTGTGGGCCAGCCCGACGCAGACGTTCGGCGCGTTGTTGTTCGCGCCCGTGGTGCTGGTGCTCACCGCCATGCGGCCGAGGGGGTGGGCGGCGGTGGCGGCGCTGCTGCTGGCACTGACGGGGGCGAAGGCGACGTTCCTGCCGTTGCTGCTGGCCGGGCTGGTGTTCGTGCTGGTCGTGCGGTTGCCGGTGGACCGGCGGCTGCGGTGGGAGTGGGTGGTGCCGGCGGCGATCACGTTCGGCTGCCTGCTGATCGCGCAGTTCCTGGTGTTCGGGCGGGGGGCGCAGGGCACGGTGGTGGCGCCGTTCGCCACGATGCGCACGTTGTGGGGGGTGGTGGCGGACGTGCAGCCGCCCGCGCTGGCCGCCGAGCCGTGGGGGCCGGTGCTGGTGTTCGCCGGTGTGCACCTGTTCTGCCTGTTCTGCGTGTGGGGCGGCGTGGCGGCGCTGAAGGCCCGGCTGCTGGACCCGGCGGTGCTGCTGCCGGTCGGCGTCGGGCTGGCGGGCATCGGCGCGATCATGGTGCTCGGCCATCCCTCCGATGCGCAGCTCTACTTCCTGGAGGGGGTGCGGCCGTACCTGTCGGTGGCCGCGGTGTGCGGGGTAGTGGCGGCCGTGGAACGGCGGCGGGTGCCGTGGGCGGTGGTCGCGGGCCTGGCCGGGGCGGGGGCGGCGGTGGCCGTCGTGGCCTCGCGGCTGGTGCCGCCGGGTGCGGCGCTGGTGCGGGTGCTGGTTCCGTACCTGGTGCTCGCGGGGGTGGCCGTGGTGGTGCTGGCGTTCCGGCGGAGGGGGTTCTCGCTGGCGGTGGTGGCGCTGCTGGCGGGGTACGCCGTGCCGACCTCGCTGCGGGAGGCGGTCGTGCACATCGTGCCCGAGCCGTGGGAGCGCGAGCGGCTGATCCCGGCCGGGGCGCTGGAGGCCGGACGGTGGCTGCGCGACCATTCCGCGCCCGGCGACGTGGTGGCCACCGACCTCCACTGCCGCAACCCGGCGCCCCGCCGTACGTGCGACAGCAGGCACTTCTGGGTCTCGGGGTTCGCCGAGCGCCGGGTGCTGGTCGAGGGCTGGGCGTACGCCGAGAGCACGCTGTCGCGCGCCGAGATGTTCGTGACCCCCTACCTCCAGGTGCCGTTCGCCGACCAGGCCAGGCTGGCGGACAACGACGCGGCCTTCCGCGAGCCGTCGGCGGCGAACGTCCGCAGGCTCCGGCGGAAATACGGCGTCAAATGGCTGTTCACCGGCAATGATCCGGCGTTGGAGACATACGCCGAACTGCGCTTCCGCAACGCCGACGTCTCCGTGTACGAGCTCACGACCAGGTAAAGCTTGTCACCGTTCATGGAATGGTGAGGAGAAACGGCACGCGCCCCGCTGGACGCCCCCAGCACCATTTCCGTGAACCTACCGCCGCAAGCGATCAGGAATCCTATGGACACGCGTGCCGCCATGGACCCGAGCCCCAACGTCCTGGACACCTCGGCCGGCCTGGCGACCGTCGACATCGTCATCCCCGTGCTCAACGAGGAGCGGGCGCTGCCGGGCTGCGTGCGCACGCTGGCCGCGTTCCTGGAGGACAGGTTCCCGCTGCCGTGGCGCATCACGGTCGTGGACAACGGCAGCACCGACGACACCTGGCCCATCGCCACCCGGCTGGCCGCCGAGCACGACCGGGTGCACGCCCGCCGGCTCGACATCCGGGGCCGCGGAGCCGCGCTCAAGGCGGCCTGGCGGGAGAGCCCGGCCGACATCGTCGCGTACATGGACGTCGATCTGTCCACCGACCTCGGCGCGCTGTTCCCGCTGGTCGCGGCGGTGGCGAGCGGGCATTCGGAGATCGCCATCGGCACCCGGCTCGCGCACAGCGCCCGCACCCTGCGCTCGATCCGCCGCGAGGTGGTCTCGCGCAGCTACAACGCGCTGCTCAGGTACGGGTTCGGGGTCAGGTTCAGCGACGCCCAGTGCGGGTTCAAGGCGGCCAGGACCGACGTGGTCCGGCCGCTCATGGACAAGATCGAGGACGACGCCTGGTTCTTCGACACCGAGCTGCTGCTGCTGGCCGAGCACAACGGCCTGCGCGTGCACGAGGTGCCGGTCGACTGGATCGAGGACACCGACTCGCGCGTCCGCGTGGTCAGGACGGCGATCGACGACCTGAAGGGCCTGGCCAGGGTCGCCTGGTCGATGTCGACGGGCCGGGCCGAGGTCGAGGTGACACGTTCGGAGCTGCGGCCCACGCATCCCGACGCGGTGGTCGCCCGGCCGAGGGCGGTGACGCTGGCGAAGTTCGCCTCGTTCGCCGCGATCGGCGTGTTCTCCGTCCTGCTGTACGCGCTCATCTACCTGCCGTTGCGCGGCGTCTGGGCGCCCGCCCCGGCCAATTTGGGCGCGCTCGTGCTCACCGGGTTCGTCAACACCGAGGCGAACCGGCGCTGGACGTTCAACCGGCTGGGCGGACGGCGTACCGCGATGCACTTCCGGGCGGCGCTGCTCTTCCTGGCGAACTACCTCCTGACCACCTCCGCCGTGCTCGGCCTGCGCAGCGTGTCGCCGGGGGCCGGGCGGCTGATGGAGATGAGCGCGGTGGTCGCCACGTACGGCCTGCTCACCCTTATCCGCTTCACCGCTCTGGACCGCTGGGTCTTCTCCCGCACAAGGAACCAACCACATGGAAACCACTGAGATCCGCCGGCTGCTCGACCTCGAGGACACCCACTGGTGGTACCGGGAGCGCCGGGCGATCCTGCGCAGGGAGCTGCGCGAGCTGGGCCGTCCCGGGCGGGCGCTCGACGTCGGCGCGGCCGGCGGCGGGAACACCCGGGTGCTGGTCGAGGCGGGCTGGGACGCCACCGCGACGGACTACTGCGAGACGGCGGTCGAGGTCGCCAGGGAACGCGGGCTCAAAGCCGTGCACGCCGACGCGCGGGCGCTGCCGTTCGAGTCGTCGAGCATGGACCTGGTGACCGCGTTCGACGTGCTCGAACACATCCACGAGGACCATCTCGTCACCGAGGAGATCGCCCGGGTGCTGGCGCCCGGCGGGCACGCGCTGATCGCCGTCCCGTGCGACATGGCGTTGTGGTCGGCGCACGACGACGCCGTGGGCCACGTACGCCGCTACGGCCGCGACACGCTGACCGTCGTGGTGGAGAAGGCCGGGCTGAAGGTGGACCGGCTGTGGAGCTGGAACGTGCTGCTGCGTCCGCTGGTGGCCCGGCACCGGCGGCGGTCGAGGGGCAGCGACCTGCAGCGGACGCCCGCGGTGGTCAATGCGGGCCTGTCGATGGTGGTGCGCGCCGAGCGCTACCTCCCGGTCAGGTCACTGAAGGGCGTGACGCTGTTCCTGCGGGCCAGGCTGGGCAGGTGACGGGTCCCGAACCACAAGGGGGAAGGCCGGGGTCAGGTCTCAAGTCGATGTCCGGTGACGCGGATGGGCCCGGATGGTTCTAGGCTGTCGCGTGTGGTGATTCACGCCCTCCTCGCGGCCACCCTGGCCCTGACAGCCACGCCCGCGGCCGCCGCCCCGAAGATCGACTGTGCCCGGCTCAAGTGCCTGGCGCTGACCTTCGACGACGGCCCGAGCGAGCACACGGCGACGCTGCTCAAGGCACTCAGGAAAGAGGGGGCCAAGGCCACCTTCTTCCTCGTCGGCAAGCAGGTCGAGCGGCGTCCGGCGCTGGCCCGGCAGCAGGCCGCGGAGGGGCACGCGATCGGCGACCACACCTATTCCCACCCCTCGCTGCCGACGCTGGGCGACAACGCCATCATCGAAGAGCTGCGCACCACCCAGGCCCTCATCGAGGACGCCACGGGCCACCGGCCGAAGATGTACCGCCCGCCCTACGGGCACACCGACGAGCGCGTGCTGCGGATGGCCGACCAGCAGGACCTCGCCGAGATCCTGTGGACGGGCACCACGCTCGACTGGAAACTGCGCGACGCCAAGAAGATCAAGGCGACCGTGCTGAAGCTGGCCAAGCGCGACGGCGTCATCCTCATGCACGACACGGTCCCGCAGACCGTCAAGGCGATGCCCGAGATCCTCAAGGAGCTCAAGAAGCAGGGTTACACCCTCGTCACCGTCCCGACGCTGCTGCGCGGCAAGGGGCCCGACTCCGGAGTGAGCTACTTCTGAGCACGTCTCCCTCCTGAGTGCTGGAACCATGGAGAGTGTCAGCCCCGCCGCCGCACGTCCCAGGCCATGGGCCGCCCTCGTCACCTTCCTGATCATTCAGGCGGTGCTCGCCTGCTGGTGGGCGGCCTTCTACCCCGGGCTGTTCAGCCGCGACTCGGTGCTCTATCTCAGCCACACGATCGTCGGGCCGTGGGTGAGCGATCATTCGGTGGCCTACGACGCGCTGTTGTGGCTGAGCTTCACCAAGACGGGTGACCTCGGGGCGGTCTCGTTCGCGCAGACCACGGCGATGGCGGGGGCGCTGACGTACCTGGCGCGGTCGCTCGTGGCGCTGGGGGCGCCGCGGTGGGCCACGACGCTGGTGGCGGTGCTGGCGCCGGTGACGCCGACGGTGGGGGCGTTCACGGTCACGCTGTGGAAGGACGTGCCGTTCACGATCTGCGCGATCATGATCGCGGGGGTCTGCGCGCGCATGGCCGCACGCCGGCGGGTCTCCCTGGCCGGGCTCGGCGTGCTGATGACGCTGCTCGGGCTCTTCCGCGCGAACGGCTTCCTGGTGGTGGGCATCGCCGTCGCCGTCCTGCTGGTGGTCGTCGCCACGCGGCGGGTACGGCTCGCGCTCGTCGGCACGGTGGCGGCCGCCGTTCCGCTGCTGCTCACGAACCTGCTGTTCCCGCGGTTCGGCATCACGCCGCCGTCCAGCACGTACGTCTACCACACGGCCTTCGCCGACGTGGCGGTGGCGTTCAGGGAGCGTCCCGAGCTGTTCACCGAGCAGGACAAGGCGCTGATGACCTCGGTCGCGCCGCTCAGCAGGTGGTGGGAGGGCGGCACCTGCGCCACGGTCAACCTGCTGATCTGGCGTCGCGACTTCAGCTGGCCGGCCGCCGACGCGCACGCGGGCGAGCTGCTCGGCCTGTGGGAACGGTTGCTGGCCGACGATCCCGGGATGATCGTCGGCACCCGCCTGTGCCGGGGGGCGATCGCGTGGAGCCCGGTCCAGGACCCGTACGTGGTCGGCGGGATGACGTACCGGTTCTCGCGGCGGCCCAGCGCCGACACGTACGTGGGGCCCGGCAAGGTGCCGGACTTCGCCGGCCGGGGGGTGTTCTCGCTCCGGCCGTTGTCGGCCGAGCTGAACCAGGTGGCCGAGCCGTGGCTGGCGGGGGCGCTGCTCCCGCAGTGGGACTGGGTGTTCTGGCGGGGGGCCTCGTGGGCCTACCTGTCGTACGCGGCGGTGGCGCTGGGGGCGCTGGCCCTGCGCAACCGCTATGTGGCAGGGGTGGCGGCGGTCGTGGCCGGGCAGCAGCTCGCCGTGCTGGCCAACATCTCGGCCCAGGACTTCCGGTACATGGCCGCGCCGATCTTCGTCGGGCTGCTGCTGGTGCCGCTGCTCGTGGCGAGCGTCGGGCGGCTGCTGCTCGCCGCGGCCCGGTCGGCACGGCGCGCGCTGCGCCGGCCGCCCCCGCCCGCCGCCGAGGACGACTAAACCAGCCCCTGCCCGTCGGGCAGCCGGGTACGGCCCGGCAGCCGCACCACGGTGACGAAGAACTCGTCGATCTGCCGGATGACGGCCATGAACTGCTCAAGGTCGACGGGCTTGGTCACGTACGCGTTGGCGAACAGCTTGTAGCTGCGCAGGATGTCCTCCTCGGCCGAGGAGGTGGTCAGGACGACGACCGGGATCGCCCGCAGCTCCGGATCGCCCTTGATCTTCTCCAGCACCTGCCGCCCGTCGTACTTGGGCAGGTTGAGGTCGAGCAGGACGAGGTCGGGCCGCGGCGCGCCCACGTGCGCCCCGCGCTGGTAGATGAAGTCGAGCGCCTCCAGGCCGTCGCGGACGACGTGGAGGTTGTTGCGGATCTTGTTGTCCTCGAACGCCTCGCGGGTGATGAGCTCGTCACCGGGATCGTCCTCCACCAGGAGCACTTCGATGGGCTGGACGGTCATGCGGTTGCTCCTTCGTCGGTGACGGCGGGCAGGGTGAAGCTGATCCGGGCTCCCTCGGTGTGGCCGGTGTCGAGCCAGATCGTACCGCCGTGGTTCTCCACGATCTTCTTGCACATCGCCAGGCCGATGCCGGTGCCGCTGTAGGCCTCCCGGCTGTGCAGGCGCTGGAAGATGATGAAGATCTTATCGGCGAACTCGGCCTCCACACCGATGCCGTTGTCGGTGACCGAGAACAGCCACTCGTTCTCCCGCTGCTCGCAGGTGATCCGGATGCGGGGGGCGCGGTCGGGGGCGCGGAACTTCAGCGCGTTGCCGACGAGGTTCTGCCAGAGCATGCCGAGCATGGTGGGGTCGCCGGTCACGTTGGGCAGCGGGTCGGGCCGCTCGATCTCGGCGCCGGTCTCCTCGATCACCGCCGACAGGTCCACCAGCGCCTTGTCGAGCGACTCCTCGAGCTCGACCGGCTTGCGGTCGTCGTACAGGCGGCCGACGCGGGAGAAGGTGAGCAGGTCGTTGATCAGGACCTGCATGCGGGTGGCGCCGTCGACGGCGAAGTGGATGTACTGGACGCCGCGCTCGTCGAGCACGTCGCCGTAGCGCTTCTGGAGGAGCTGGCAGAACGTGGCGATCTTGCGCAGCGGCTCCTGGAGGTCGTGGGAGGCGACGTAGGCGAACTGCTCCAGCTCGGCGTTCGACCGCCGCAGCTCCTCGGCCTGGGCGTCGAGGCCGGCCGCCTGCTCACGCAGCAGGACGTGCTGCTTGCGGAACTCGTCGAGGGCGAAGACGATCTTCGTCCGCATCGACTCCACGTCCCGTGCGACCTCGCGGATGTCGGCCGGGCCGCTGGCGGGGATGGCCCGGTCGAAGTCGCCGGCGGCGATGTCGCGGGCGGCTTCGCGCAGCTCGTCCAGCGGACGCCCGATCGCCCGCCGCAGCAGCACCGCCATCGCGACGCCGGCCACCAGGAACAGGATCAGCATGACGACGAAGGCCAGGTTGCGCACCTGCTCGACCTGCCGCAGCTCCTCCTGGGCGCGCTGCCGGGCCTTGGCCAGCCGGTCGTCCTGCCGGTCGAGCAGCGTCCTGATCTCGTCGAAGGCGTGCTTGCCGCTCTCGATGCGGCTCGCGGAGATGACTCCGTCGGCCCGCTTGTCGGCGGTGAGCGGCTCGGCGTAGTCGCGCCGCCAGGTGTCGGCCGCGTCCCTGACCGCGTTCAGCTCGCCGACCAGTTCCGGACGGTCGCCGATGAGCGTGGCGATGCGTTCGCGGCTGCGCCGCTCGTCCGCCACGCCCGCCGTGTAAGGCTGCAGGAAGTCCTCGTTGCCGGTCAGCAGGAAACCGCGTACGCCGGTCTCCTGGTCGATCAGGGTGCTGCGCAACTGGGCGGCCTCGATCCTGGCCGGCGAGATGCGCAGGATGACCTGGTCCGACAGCCGCGCGGTGCGGTCGAGCATCACGGTGGCGACCACGACGCAGGTGACCACCAGGACCGACACGGCCGCGATCATCAGCACGAACCAGCCGTGGACGGTCAGCCGCCGCCAGCCCTGCTCGCCGCCACGCGTACGGGAAACCTTCTGCACGGCCTGCCTCTCCAGCACGGACGCCTGTTCGCTCACGATTCGTCTTTCCAGCGCAGGTGCACGACGGCGACGTCGTCGGTCGCCGCGTCGTGGACGGCGGCCGCCTCGACGTCGGCGAGGATCGCGTCGAGCAGTTCCTCGCTGCCCAGGCCCGTCCACCGGGAGGACAACTCCAGCAGGCCCTCCTCGCCCAGCCACCGCGGCGTGTCGCCCGGCAGCCGGCGCTCGAAGAGGCCGTCGGTGTAGAGCGTCACGCCGCCGCCCTCGGGCAGCTCCAGCAGGTCCTCCTCCCACTCGGCCTCGATGGGCAGGCCGAGCGCGGGCCCCTGCCGCGGGTCGGCGAGGACCACCGAGTCGGCCGCGTGCACCAGCAGGCCGGGATGCCCGGCGCGCCAGACGCGCATCGTGTGCCGGTCGGGCTCCAGGACGACCGTGGACATCGTGACGAAGATCTCCGAGCCGGCCCGCTCGGCCCGGAGAATACGTTCGAGCTGGCGCAGCAGCGGGACGCCGGTCATGCCGTTGAGCACCAGCGTCCGCCAGGCGATGCGCAGGCAGACGCCGAGCGCCGCCTCGTCGGGCCCGTGGCCGCAGACGTCGCCGATCACCGCGTGCACGACCTTGTCGTCGGTCTCGACGACGTCGAAGAAGTCGCCGCCGAGCGTGGCCGAGCCGCGGCTGGCCCGGTAGCGGGAGGCGACCTCCAGGGGCATCTCCTGCAGCAGCGGCGTCGGCAGCAGGCCGCGCTCCAGGCGGGCGTTCTCCTTGGCGCGCATACGTTCGGTGTGCAGCGCCACGGCCGCCTGCTCGGCCTGCTTGCGCTGCATGGCGTAGCGCAGCGTGCGGCCCAGCCATTCGGCCTCGACCCGACCTTTGACCAGGTAGTCCTGGGCTCCGGCGGTCACCGCGGCGAGGCCCGCGCTCTCTTCGGCCAGGCCGGTCAGCACGACGACCGCGGCGTCCCCGGCCTCCTCCAGCACCGACGACAAAGCGGAGAACTCGTAGGAGTCGGGCAGGCCGAGGTCCAGCAGCACACACTGGGGACGCAGGCGGGCCAGCGCCCTGCGGGCCTCGTCCACCGAACGCGCCCACTCCAGCCGGACGGCAAGGCCGCTGTCCTCCAGCAGCTCCTGGACGATCAGCGCATCCTGCGGATCGTCCTCCACGAGCAACACCAACGGCTGCCGGACATCCTCACTCGCATGGGCCATGTTGGCAATTGCACCCTTCGTCACCGGCACCGAGCTCTAACGAATCGACGCCTCAGGTGCCCCACTGCCCACTACGGCCAAGAAGTGGCCCAAACTCACGCACTTTTCCCAAGAAACTTTCCGGTATGCGTCCACGAGCTGAGCAATCGTAACGGGCCGGGGTCCAGCGGGTCTGGCGAATCGACCTCCTTCCACCATAACCAACCCTCTGACCTGCATTAACCGCTCATGGCCGGACATGCGAACGGCCCGGAACCGTAAGCCGGTCCGGGCCGTTCGCACACGGGATCATTCCCACTCGATGGTGCCCGGGGGCTTGCTCGTGACGTCGACCACCACCCGGTTGACCTCGCGCACCTCGTTGGTGATGCGGGTGGAGATGCGCGACAGGACGTCGTAGGGCACCCGGGCCCAGTCGGCCGTCATCGCGTCCTCGGACGTCACCGGCCGGAGCACGACCGGGTGGCCGTAGGTGCGGCCGTCGCCCTGCACGCCCACCGAACGCACGTCGGCCAGCAGCACCACCGGGCACTGCCAGATCTGCCGGTCGAGGCCGGCGCGGGAGAGCTCTTCGCGGGCGATGGCGTCGGCCTCGCGCAGCAGCGCCAGGCGGTCGCGGGTGACCTCGCCGACGATGCGGATGCCGAGCCCGGGGCCGGGGAACGGCTGCCGCCAGACCATGGCGGGCGGCAGGCCCAGCTCTTCGCCGGCCCTGCGGACCTCGTCCTTGAACAGCGCGCGCAGCGGCTCGACCAGCTTGAACTGGAGGTCTTCCGGCAGCCCGCCGACGTTGTGGTGGGACTTGATGTTGGCGGTGCCCGTGCCGCCGCCGGACTCGACGACGTCGGGGTAGAGGGTGCCCTGGACCAGGAAGTCGACCGGGCCGTCGGCCATGATGGCGCGCTGCTCGTCCTCGAAGACGCGGATGAACTCGCGGCCGATGATCTTCCGCTTCTCCTCCGGGTCGGTGACGCCCTCCAGCGCCTTCAGGAAGCGGTCGGCGGCGTCGACGACGCGCAGCTTGACGCCCGTGACGGCCACGAAGTCGCGCTCGACCTGCTCGGCCTCACCCTTGCGCAGGAGGCCGTGGTCGACGAAGACGCAGGTCAGCCGGTCGCCGATGGCCCGCTGGACGATCGCCGCGGCCACCGCCGAGTCGACGCCGCCCGACAGCGCGCAGATGGCGCGGCCGTCGCCGACCTGCCGGCGCACGGCCTCGACGGAGTCTTCGACGATGTTGAGCATGGTCCACGACGGACGGCAGCCGGCCGCGTCGAGGAAGTGCTTGAGCACGGCCTGACCGTGCTCGGAGTGGAGCACCTCGGGATGGAACTGCACGCCGTAGAGGCCGCGCTCGGGGTTCTCGAAGGCGGCGACCGGCGTCTCGCTCGTGGAGGCGGTGACCGCGAAGCCCTCGGGGGCCGCGGCCACGCTGTCGCCGTGGGACATCCAGACGGTCTGCGCGGCGGGCAGCCCCTGGAAGATGACGCCCTCGTCGAGCACTTCCAGGGCGGTGCCGCCGTATTCGGCGACACCCGTGCGGGCGACCTCGCCGCCCAGCGCCTGGGCCATGGCCTGGAAGCCGTAGCAGATGCCGAACGTGGGCACGCCGGTCGTGAACAGGCCGTGCGGCACGGGCGGCGCGCCTTCGGCGTAGACCGACGACGGGCCGCCGGACAGGATGATCGCCTTCGGCTTCTTGGCCATCATCTCCTCGACGGACATCGACGACGGCACGATCTCGGAGTAGACGTGGCACTCGCGCACCCGCCTCGCGATGAGCTGCGCGTACTGTGCGCCGAAGTCGACCACCAGTACTGTGTCGAATTCAGACACCGTGAGAACCCCCCAAAGGCGAAATGCGGTGCCTTCATTGTATCGGCCTCGGGTATTACGCCTGGCCTCACACCGTCACTCGTGCTAACACAGAACGGTGGATCTTGTCTGGCCGGCCTCGGCGTGGGCCCTGTGGTTCGCCGCGCTGGCCGCCGCGTTCGGGTTGACGACGCGCCGGGCCGCCGCGCCCCCGGCGGCCCCTGCTCCCCCGGCGCCGCCCGCCGTCGTCGAGCTCTTACGCGGGCTGCGGGCCGGTGAGGTCTTCCACGCCACGGTCTTCGAGCTGGCCAGGCGCGGGTTCCTGACGATCCGGGGCGACCGGCTCACGCTCTCCGCGACGGGCGAGGGGCAGGTGTGGCCGTACGAGCGATGGGTGCTCGACCGGGTGGCCGCGCGGATGGGCGGGGCGCCGCAGGCGCCGGTCGCCGCCCTGATGCCGGACAGCGGCGACCTCGACGCCGAGTTCGTGCCCCTGGTCCGGCAGAGCGCCATCGACCTCGGGCTGGCGCGGCGGCGCTGGCAGAGCATGCTCGTGCCGCTGCTGCTGGCCGCCGGGCTCGCCGTGCCCTGGTACGTCACCATCTCGCAGGCGGGCGTGTCGTGGCCCGGCTGGATCGCGACGGCGGGGGCGTTCGTGGCCGGGGCCGCGCTGCTGCTGGGCGGGCGCGGGTTCGTGCTGACGCCGCTCGGCCGCGAGGTCGCCGGGCCCGAGCCGGCTCCGGTCGACCCGCGGCAGGAGTGGATCTTCACCGGCGACGGGTGGCGCGGCGTCCTGGTCGAGCCCGCTCCGCGCGACGGCGGCGCGCCCAAACGGCAGGAGGTCGAGGGGCGGGTGGTCAAGCGCTGGATCGTGACCGAGCACGGCGACGACCTGTCCTCCTCGCGCACCTGTTACCTGGCGGTGCACGACGGCACGTCGGAGCGGGCGCCGGCGTACCGGGCCAAGGAGCGCGTCTACCAGGACGTGCTGCCGGGCGACTTCGTCCGGCTGCTGGTCAATCCGCGGCGCGGGAGCGTGGTGAGCGTGCTGGCCCACGAGCGCCGCTGGTAGCGCCGGGCAGCTCGCCGGCCAGCAGCAGCTCGGTCTGCCTGCGCAGCCGGTCGGCGAACTCGGGGTGGGTCAGCACGAGGAAACGTTCCTCGTGGATGGCCCGCACGACCAGGGCGGCGACCTCGGCGGGCTCGACGCCGCGCGCCATGGCCGCCCCGACGGCCTCGCGCGCGGCCGTCTCGTCGTCCGTCGGGGTGGTGACCAGGCCGGCCGGGCGGGACCGGGCCGAGTCGTCGATCCGCGTCCTGACCGCGCCGGGGCACAGCGCGCTCACGCGGAGCTTGGAGCCCACGGCGGCGAGGTCCTGGGCCAGCGACTGGGAGGCGGCCAGCGCGGCGTACTTGGTGACCGCGTAACCGCCCGCGCCCGGCGCGGCGAGCAGCCCGGCCACGGACACGGTGTTGACGACGTGCCCCTCGGTGTCCTGCCGCATCATGCGCGGCACGAACGCGCGCACGCCGTGCAGCACGCCCCACAGGTTCACGCCGAGCAGCCAGGCGAAGTCCTCGGCGGTCCTGGTCCACAGGCGGCCGCCCTGGTGGACGCCGGCGTTGTTGCAGAGCACGTGCACCGCGCCCAGCGCGCCGAAGCTCCGGTCGGCCAGGTGCTGCACGGCCGCCGCGTCCGAGACGTCGGTGACCTGCGTGAGCACCTCGCCCGGCCCGGCGGACGCCTTCCGCGCGAGCGCGGCCGTCTCGGCCAGCCCGCCGGGATCGACGTCGGCCAGCATCAACGCCATGCCCTCGGCGGCGAACCGGACGGCCAGGGCCCTGCCGATGCCGCTGGCCGCGCCCGTCACCACCGCGACCCTGCCGGACAGTTCACGCATCGCCTGAACCTCCCTAGCGCTCGCTCGGCTCCCCCGACGCTACAGGATGGCGCCGATCAGGCCCAGGGGCGGCGAGCCGAGGTCGAACAGCGCCTTGTGGAAACGCTGGAGCGTGAAGCCCGCTCCCCACTGCTCGCGCGCCTGCTCGCGCAGGTCGAGGATGAGCAGCTTGCCCCAGGTGTAGCGGCCGTACGTCGGGTCGAAGGAGGCGCGGCGGGCCTCCGACAGCGCGGCGGGACCGGCCAGGTGGGTGTCGGACTCGAAGCGCCGCGCGCCCTCCTCGACCGTCATCTGCCCGGTGTGCACGCCGATCGCGCAGGCCAGCCGGGTTACCCGGATCAGGGCCTCCACCCAGACGCCGATCTCGAAACGCGGGTCGTCGGGCGCGTAGCCCTCCTCGACGCACAGCTCCTCGGCGTAGTGGGCCCAGCCCTCGACGAAGGCCATCGACTGCAGCAGCCGCCGCACGTCGGAGGGGGCCCGGCGGAGCGCGCGGGCGTGCGAGAAGTGGCCGGGGGCCACCTCGTGCACGTTGATCGCGGGCAGCGTGGTGGCGCTGAAGACCTCCAGCCACTCCTCCTGGTCGCGCTCGCTCCAGGACGCGTCCGGCGGCGTGATGTGGTACCAGGACGGCCCCTCGGGCTCGCCCGGCGAGTTCCACGCCATCATGGCCATGGCCCAGCGGCGCGACTCCGGCGCCAGCCCGACCAGGCACTCGCCGTCGTGGTAGGGCACGAGGTCCTTCTCGCGGGTGAAGGCGATGGCCCGTTCGGTGCCGATCCTGGCCGCCTCGATCACGCCGTCGGCGTCGGGGTGGTCCTTGACCAGCTCGCGCACGACGTCGAGGGGCCGCTCGGAACGCCCGAGCTTGGCGCAGGACTCGGCGAGCAGCCCCATGAGCCGGTCGCGTTCGGCGTCGGCGCGCTCGGCCAGCCTGCCCAGGTCGACCGGCAGGCCCTCGGCGCTGCTCATGAGCTTGACCAGGGCCGCGCCGCCGAGCGCGGCGTCGGGGTCGCCCTCGGCGGCGGCGCGGGCCACGTGGGCCACGAGCCTGCCGTGGGCCTCGATCGCGGCCTCGTCGGTGATGCCCGCGGCCAGGCCCTTGACCGCGCCCAGCAGGGACGTGGCGACCGGGGCCGCGACCTGGTCGAGCGCGGCGATCGCGGCGTCCACGGCGGCCGGCCACTGCGCGAGGTGGGCGGCCCTGGCGGCGGTGCGCTCGGCCTCGGGGCCGTAGTCGCGGTCGTAGCAGGCCAGGTCGAGGTTGGACAGGTGGATCAGGGGGTTCTTGCGGTGCAGCTCCAGCTCGCCGAGCTGGGTGCGCATGGTCTCTTCGAAGATCTGCAGATGCTCGGCGTCGTGCGGGTCGGCCGGCGCGTCGCCCTTGCCCAGGCGCGCCAGACCGGCCTGTACGCCCTCGGGCGACAGGTCCTGGATCTGGCCGTCGTACTCGTGCCTGCCGCCCCCTTCGCGCGCCTCGGACACCATCAAATCGGTGATCGCGCGCAATCTGGGGTCAAGTTCCGTCATGCCGCCGACGCTAGCGCACACCCCTGATCTTGAGGACCCCGACGGAGCCGACCAGCGAGATCACGATGCCCACGACGAACAGCGCCGGGTAGCCGCCCATCCCCACCACGACGGCGGCGAGGGCGGGCGCCAGGATCTGCGGCCCGGCGTTGGCGATGTTGATGACGCCCATGTCCTTGCCCGCGTCGCCGGGGTCCGGCAGCACCTTCGTCACCAGGGCCATGTCCACGGCCAGGTAGACGCCGAACGCGATGCCGTGCGCGACGTTGTAGACGATCATGCCCTCGAACGTCGGCATCGCCAGCGGGATGCCCAGGAACACCGCCGAGGACAGCCCGGCGACGAGCGCGAACAGCCGGAAGCGGCCGAGGCGGTCGGAGATCGGGCCGATCATGAGCACCGCGAGCAGCGTGGCGGCCTGGCCGATGAGCATCAGCAGGCCCATCGTGGCGACCACCTCGCCCTTGGGGATCTTGATGAAGTCCTCAAGGAGGAAGAGGTTGAAGGTGAAGATGACGAAATATCCGAGCATGACGCCGAAGCGCGACACGAAGGCCCAGGTGAAGTCCGGAGTCCTCAGCGGCCGTACGAACGCGGCCAGGAACGCGCCCAGCCTGAACGGCTCGCGCGCCATCCCCACCGAGGACGTGTCCGGCGTCGCGACCACGACCAGCACCGCCGCGACCAGCAGCAGCGCCATCGCCACGTAGTACGCCCCACCGGCGGCCAGCTGCGGGAACACGATGAACATGATCGCCGCCGCGATCGTGGCCAGCGGCGTGCCGAGCCCGAACAGGCCGGAGTAGGTGCCGTACCGGCTCGGCGGGACCCGGTCGGGCAGGATCGCGGTCATGGCGGCCTGGTAGCCGTTCATGATGGTCTGCACGCCCGCCCAGCTGATGCCGAGCATGAGCACGCTGCCCGCGCCGGCCTGCGCGAACAGGGCGAGCACGCCGAGCAGGACGCAGCCGAGTATCCACGGCGAACGGCGGCCGAAGCGCGATCTGGTCCGGTCGGAGATCTGGCCGAAGACGGGGTTGGCGAGGGTGGCCATGAGCGGGCCGATCGAGTTGGCCAGGCCCAGCGCGGCCACGTCGTTGACGCCGGTGATGCGCTGCACGTGCACGGGCAGGACGAACGCGCCCACACTCATCCACAGGAACATGACGGCGACGTTGGCCAGCGGAAGCGTCAGGTAGAGCGGCCCGACGCGCCGGGTGTCCCTGAGCGCGCCACTCAGAGTTTCAGCCATGGGGGACCTTTCGGAGCACTGGTGATACGTATCACCGACGATTGCTCTGGACTGTAGGTCGCATGGGAAGGGCTGACAAGACGCGCGTCCAACTCGTTACGCGCCCTGCGGCGGCCTCAGGCGCTGGCCCGGGCCACCAGCCGGGGCTCGAACCGGGCGACGACCTCGCCGGCCACGGACGGCCGCACGCCGCGGACGATCCCGTCGATCTCGCCCGCCAGGTCGGCCGGGCTCGCGGTGGCGTCGAAGTGCACGCTGGTCAGCCGGGGCCGCATGAGCGTGCAGATCGGCAGGTCGTCGGCGCCGACCACGGCGACGTCGCCGGGGACCCGCAGACCGGCGTCCTGCAACGCGCTGATCAGCAGCATCGCGTACTCATCGTTGTAGGCGAAGACGCCGTCGGGCAGATCGCCCGCGCGGACGACCCGCCCCGCCTCCTCCTCGGAGAAGGCCAGGTCGATGCGCGCGGCCCCGGGGACGACCTCCCGCACCCCCGCCAGCCGGGCCCGCCCCATGGCGTCGATGCCCTCTTCCCGGGGAACGACGGCCGCCAGCCGCCGGCTGCCCCGTTCGACCAGGTGGCGGGCCGCCACGGCGCCGAGGGCCCGGTGGTCGAACACCACGGCCGGCACCAGGGGCGAGGGCTGGTCGGACAGGCCGATGACGGCCCGGACGCCCGAGGCGTGCAGCAGCTCCACGGCGGGCCTGGTCAGCCGGGCGGCCTCGACGAGGACGGCCGAGGGCCGCAGGGCGAGCCAGCTCCTGGCCGCCGCCACGCCCTTGAGGGCGCGTTCGCCGTACTGGACGAGGGTGTAGCCGCGGGCCCTGAACTCCTCCTCCAGCTCTTCGGACACCTGCTGCGCCAGCCGGCCCGTCCTGGCCCGCGACAGCGGCATGAGCACGATGTCGCTGCGGCCCGTACGCAGCGCGCGGGCGGCGGCGTCGGGCACGTAGCCCAGCCGGGCGGCGGCGTCGCGGACCCGCCTGCGGGTCTCCTCGCTCACCCGGGCGTGGGGGTTGTCGGTGAGCACGTAGGAGACCGTGGCCTGCGAGACCCCCGCGGCCCTGGCCACGTCGACGCTGGTCGGCGGGCGGTCCCCCCTTGTCGTGTTCACGGGGTGGATGGTATCAACTGCTTATACGTATAAGCAGGAGAGGCTGCCGCATGAAGCTGCACACTCGTGAATGGGGGTCGGGCGACCGCCTGGCCGTCCTCGTCCACGGCATCATGGCCGACTCGCGATGCTGGTGGCGGGTGGGCCCCGAGCTGGCCGCGCGCGGCTACCGGGTCATCGCCGTCGATCTCCCCGGCCACGGCGAGAGCCCCCGCGCCGACGCCTATCCGCCCGAGCTGTTCGCCTCGTCGCTGGCGGAGTCGGTGCCCGCGCGCCCCGAGCTGGCCATCGGGCACTCCCTCGGCGGCCTCACGCTCGGCCTCGCCGTCGAACGGCTCATGCCCGGACGGGCGGTCTACTCCGACCCGGCCTTCCGCCTGCCGACGCCGGAGAGCGGCGCGCTGGAGTCGATGGCGGACTTCACCGACGAGACCGGCGAGCTGATCGCCGCCCTGCACCCCGGCTTCTCGGCCGAGGAGGTGGCGGTCGAGGTCGAGATGCTCGCGCGCTGGGACCGCGGGTCGGCGCTGTCGCTCGTCGAGGCGTCGGGCATGGACTTCACGCCCGCGCCCGTCGTGCCGTCGCTGGTGCAGGTGGCCGACCCGAGTTTCCTGGTGCCGCCGGCGTTCCAGGAGGAGTTGCGGGGCAAGGGATTCGAGGTGCGCGTGGTCTCGGGGGCCGAGCACACGATCCACCGCCACCTGTTCGAGGACTTCCTGGCGGGGCTGGAAGGCTGGATCAGACCCGCTGCCGCAGCTCGGTGAGGCGGCCGGCGACGTCGAGGCCCTTGCCGGCGGCCCAGGCGTCGTCGTGGTACGTCGCCAGGTGGCGCTCGGCCGCGTCGCCCACCAGCGAGACGATCGTGCCGCTCTCGCCCCTGGCCCGCATGCGCCCGGCCAGGTCGAGCGCGGCCCACAGCGCGGTGCCGGACGAGCCGCCCACCGGCAGCCCGGTGACCTCCCTGATGTGCCTGGCCGCCGCCACGCTCGCCGCGTCGGGCACCGGCACCACCAGATCGACCAGGTCGGGCCGGAACCCCGGCTCCACGCGCGGACGGCCGACGCCCTCGATCCGCGAGGGCATGCCGGTGGCGTAGTCGGGCACGTCGAGGGTCCAGCCCGGGAAGTAGGCGGAGTTGTCGGGATCGGCGACCGCCACCCGGCAGCCGTGCTCCCCGGCCACGGCCCCCAGCGTGGCCGAGGTCGCGCCGGTGGCGGCGCCGGTCACCACCCAGTCGGGACGGACCTGGGCGAACAGCTCTTCGGCCAGGTCGTGCGGGGCGGCCCGGCCGAACTGGTCGAGGAAGTGGCCCTGGGCCTCGCCGGCCGCCTCTCTGGCCGCGTCGTAGATGGCCAGGGGCGGCGTCACGAACCGGCATTCGCCGCCCAACGCCTCGACCGCGCGGGCCCGCGCCGGGTCGTGCGCGCCCGGCATGACCACGACGTAGGGCAGGCCGAGCCGCCGGGCGAACCACGCCTGCGCGACCGCCGCGTTGCCGCCGGTGGCCTCGACCACGGTGGTGCCCTCGGTGATCAGGCCGTCGAGCACGGCCCGCCGGAACAGGGCCCTGGCGTGCCGGTGCCGCAGGCTGCCCGTCGGCTGGCCGGACTCGTCCTTCAGCAGCAGGCGCACGCCCGGGACCCGGACGGGGAAGTCGATCAGCCTGGTCGGCGGCCCGGCGGCCAGCGCGTCGAGCGCGCGCGTGCTCCAGCTCACCGGACCACCATGTCAGGACGAGGTCAGGAAACCTCCACCTGTTCGCCAGGGGCGAGCAGCACGAACCGCTCGCCGAGCCCCGCGAACGCCTTCTCCAGCGTGTCCCTGCCCTGCGTGAAGTGCGCCCACTGCTCGAAGTGCACCGGGACGACGTGCCGCGCGCCCAGGATGTCGGCGGCGGTGACGGCGTCCTCGCTGGTCAGCGTCAGGAAGCCGTCCACGAGCGGGGTGCGCGCGCCGCCCGCGAACAGCAGCGCCACGTCGATCCGCGGGAACCTGGCGGCCACGGCCCGGACGACGTCGAGCGAGGCGTTGTCGCCGCTCACGTAGACGGTGGGCAGGCCCTCGCCGGTGAGCACGAAGCCGGTGACCTCGCCCGTCAGGTGCTCGGTCCCGTCCGGGCCGTGCTGGGCGGGCACGCCGGTCACCCGCAGCGGGCCGACCTCGGTCTCGCTCCAGTTGGGCAGGGCGCGCACCGGCTCCCCGACGCGCTCGGCCGCCGAGGCGGTGGACAGCACCAGCGGCGCCGTGGCGAGGAACGCGCGGCCCGCGTCGTCGAGGTTGTCGGGGTGCTGGTCGTGCGAGAGCAGCACGGCGTCCACCGGGCCCACCTCGTCGGGGCCGAAGGCGGGGCCGGCCGTCTTCTTGAGCACCCTGGCGCCGACCGGGTGGTCGCCCGGCGCGTCGAAGGTGGGATCGACCAGCAGCCGGACGCCGCCCAGCTCGATGACGGCGGTCGGGCCACCGGCGTAACGAATCTTCATGTCCGTCAAGGACAAAGGGGCACAGATGGTTTATTCCGCACGCCGTTGAGCACCCGGGTCACCGTGCGGTGGCACAGGGCGCGGAAGTCGGGCTCGGCCATGCTCATCCGGCCGCTCAGGTACTGCTGGACCAGGCCCTGGGTGCTCGCCGTGACCGCGAGCGCGGTCTCCAGCGGGTCGTCCTCGCGCAGCACCCCCGCGCGCATACCCTCCTCGGCCAGCGCCACCACCACGCTGAACGGCGGGCCCTGGCCGTCGCGGAAGTCGTCGGGGAAGCGGCGGGCCCGCGCCCAGGCGTCGGAGGTGAGGAAGTTGTACAGGTGGGGGCTGCCGAGCGCGAAGTCGAGGAAGTCGTCGAGCGCCGCCATGATGCGCTGCTCCAGGTCGCCCGTGCCGGGCCTGCGGGCCCACGCCTCGGCCAGCTCGCGGGCGGCGGCGTCGGCGACGGCGCGCAGCAGCGCGTCCCTGTTGGGGAAGTGCCGGTAGATGGCCATGGCGGTGACGCCCACGGCCTCGCCGACGCGCCGCATGCTGACGGCGTCGGCGCCCTCCTCCAGGAGGATGCGCCGGGCCACGGCCTCGATGCGCGCGGCCGTCCCTGGTTCGGTCACGTTTACAGTGTATACAGACGGAGTGCGCCCGGCGCCCGCTCCGGCACGGCGGGCCGGCGCGGAGCCACCGGCGGCAGCCGGACGTACGGCGAGCCCGTGGCGGGCCTGGGATCGGGGTCGCCGGCGTTGGGCCACAGGGACATGGCCCGCTCGGCCTGCGCGGTGATGGTGAGCGACGGGTTCACCCCGAGGTTGGCCGACACCGCCGAGCCGTCCACGACGTGCAGCCCCTCGTGGCCGTAGACGCGGTGGTAGGCGTCGATCACGCCGGTCTCGGGCGAGTCGCCGATCACGCAGCCGCCGAGGAAGTGGGCCGTCGTCGGGATGTCGAACAGGTCGAGCCAGGTGCCGCCGGGCACCCCGCCGATTTCGGCCGCCGCGTGCCGGACGGCCTCGTGCCCGGCCGGGATCCAGGTCGGGTTGGGCTCGCCGTGGCCGCGGGCCGAGCGCAACCCCCAGCGGGTGCGCCGGATGGTGATCGAGTTGTCCTTGGCCTGCATGACCAGCGCGATGACGGTCCGTTCCGACCAGCGGCGCAGGTCGAGCAGTCGCAGCGCCTCCAGGGGCCGCGCGGCGATCTCCCGGAACAGCGCCGGCCACCTCGGCTGGCCGCCGTCCACGAGCAGGGTGCGCAGCAGGCCCATGGCGTTGGAGCCGTCGCCGTAACGCACGGGCTCGATGTGGGTCTCGGCGTCGGGGTGGATGGAGGAGGTGATGGCCACGCCCCTGTTGAGCTTCTCGCCGCCCGCCGACGTGCGCTCGAAGCCGAGCAGGGCCTCGGAGTTGGTCCTGGTCAGCGTGCCGAGCCTGGGCGACAGGCCGGGCAGGTCGCCGGTGGCGCGCAGCTTGTGCAGCAGGCGCTGGGTGCCGTACGTGCCGGCCGCGAAGATCACCTGCTTGGCCGTGAACGAACGGCGGCGCAGCGCCGACCCCGTCCGGCGGGCGACGACCCGGTAGCCGCCGGAGGGCAGCGGGCGCACCGAGGTGACCGTGCACTCGGCGTAGACCCGGGCGCCCGCCCGCTCGGCCAGGTGGAGGTAGTTCTTGACCAGCGTGTTCTTGGCGCCGTGGCGGCAGCCGGTCATGCACTGCCCGCACTCGATGCAGCCACGCCGCCGCGGCCCCGCGCCGCCGAAGTACGGGTCGACGCCGTCCTCGCCGAAGTAGACCCCGACCGGGGCCAGGTGGAAGGTGTCGCCCACGCCCATCTTCTCGGCGACCCGGCGCATGACGTCGTCGGCCCGGGTGAAGGTGGGGTTCGTGACCGCGCCGAGCATGCGTCTGGCCTGGTCGTAGTGGGGGCGAGCTCCGACTTCCAGTCGGTGATGCCGGCCCACTGCGGGTCGCGGAAGAACGGGTCGAGCGGCTCGTAGAGGGTGTTGGCGTAGACCAGCGACCCGCCGCCCACCCCGGCCCCGGCCAGCACCATCACGCCGGTGCCGCGCTCGCCGCGCAGCACGTGGATGCGCTGGATGCCCTTCATGCCGAGCCAGGGCGCCCACAGGAAGTCGCGCAGCTTCCACGAGGTGGCCGGCAGCGTGGACTCGTCGAACCGGCGGCCCGCCTCCAGCACGCCTACCTTGTACCCCTTCTCGCTCAGCCGCAGCGCCGAGACGCTGCCGCCGAACCCCGACCCGATGACCAGAACGTCGAACGTCACTTGATCCGCAGCTTCCGCATCGCCTTGAGGGTGCCGGCCAGGACGTCGGCCCAGGTCTCGTACGTCAGGTCGAAGGGCGGCTCGAAGCCCAGCCAGGACGCCTGCGAGGCCACGGTCTTGGACTCGGTGTAGCGCAGCAGGCCCTCCGCGCCGTGCCGGCGGCCGAGACCCGACGCCTTCATGCCGCCCATGGGCGCGTCGTAGGAGGCGTAGGCCGAGCCGTACCCCTCGTTGATGTTGACCGTGCCGGCCTTGACGCGGGCGGCCAGGGCGCGGCCGCGGGCCGGGTCGGTGGTCCAGATGGAGGCGTTCAGGCCGTAGATGGTGTCGTTGGCCAGCTCGATCGCCTCCTCCGCCGAGTCGAAGGGGTAGAGGGCGACCACGGGCCCGAACGTCTCGTTGCGGCACAGGTCCATGTCGTCGCGCACGCCGGTGAGCACGGTCGGCTCGTAGAACAGCGGGCCGAGGTCGGGCCTGGCCCGGCCGCCGGTCAGCACGGTCGCGCCCTTGGCCACGGCGTCGTCCACGTGGGCGCTGACCGCGTCGAGCTGGCGTTGCGAGGTGAGCGAGCCCATCTGGACCGACCAGTCGTGGCCCGCGCCGAGCTTGAGGTTGCCGACCTGCCTGACCAGGCGCGCGGCGAAGTCGTCGAACACGGACGCGTGCACGTACAGCCGCTCGATGGACAGGCAGAGCTGGCCGGCGTTGGTGAAGCAGGCCCGGATCGCCCCCTGGACGGCGAGCGGCACGTCGGCGTCTTCGAGCACCACCATCGGGTTCTTGCCGCCGAGCTCCAGCGAGCAGCCGATGAGCCGCTTGGCCGCCTCCTCGGCGATCTTCCTGCCGCCCCTGGTCGAACCCGTGAACGCGACGTAGTCGGCGTCGTCGAGCAGGGCGTCGCCGATCTCGGCGGGCTCGCCCAGCACGACCTGCCAGATCTCGCGCGGCATGCCCAGCTCGGCCAGCAGGTCGATGGTCCACAACGTGGACATGGCGGTCTGGGTGTCCGGCTTGTGCACCAGCGCGTTGCCGGCCAGCAGCGCCGGCACGGCGTCGGTGACGCCGAGCGAGAGCGGGTAGTTCCACGGGGAGATCAGCGCGACCACGCCCTTGGGCTGGCGCAGCTCCGTCACCCGGGTGGCGCCGGGGAAGATGCCCTTGCGGGTGCGCGGCGCGAGCAGGCCGGACGCCCGCCGCGCGTAGTAGAGGCTGCACCCGGCGACGTCGAGCACCTCCTCGAAGGCGTGCTTGCGGGCCTTGCCGGTCTCGTTCTGGACGATGTCGAGGATCTCGTCCCTGCGGTCGAGGATGGCGTCGTGCAGCAGCAGGAACGGTCTGGCCCGCGCCGCGGCGGGCCTGGCAGCCCACTCGGCCTGGGCGGCCCTGGCTCGCTCGTAGGCCAGGCGTACGTCGTCGGCCGTGGAAATGGGCAGCTCGGCGAGCGGCTCGCCGGTGAAGGGGGCGGTGATCTCCCGGGTCTTGCCGCTGGACGTGACGTGCATGCCCGAAGGATATTCCGCTCGGCTACCGGCGGGTAGTTTTTGCGGATTCGCGGGGTGGGGTCAGAATCCTCTTATGCCATCGTTCGCTCCGCTACGCCCGGGAGATCCGGCGAGTCTGGCCGGCATGGATCTCCTCGGCAGGCTTGGCGAGGGCGGCCAGGGCGTCGTCTACCTCGCGAAAGATCATTCCGGCGCGCACGTCGCCGTCAAGTTGCTGCGTCCCGACCTGTCCGGCGACGACGTGAGCGTCGAACGGTTCCTGCGCGAGGTCCAGGTGGCCCAGCAGGTGGCGCCGTTCTGCACCGCGGCCGTCCTCGGCACCGGCGTCGAGCTGGACCGGCCGTTCATCGTCAGCGAGTTCATCGAAGGGCCCTCGCTGCAGCGGGTGGTGCAGGAGGAGGGGCCGCGCACCGGATCCACGCTGCACCGGCTGGCCATCGGCACCGCGACCGCGCTGGCCGCCATCCACCAGGCCGGCATCGTCCACCGCGACTTCAAGCCCGCCAACGTCATCCTGGGCGCGGACGGCCCGCGGGTGATCGACTTCGGCATCGCGCGGGCGCTCAACGCGACCTCGACGATCAGCAGCATGGTCGTGGGCACGCCGTCGTACATGCCGCCCGAGCAGATCATGGGCCACACCGTCGGGCCGGCCGCCGACATGTTCTCGTGGGCCAGCGCCATGGTCTACGCGGCGTCGGGGCGGGCGCCGTTCGGCAGCGACACCATGCCCGCGGTGATCAACCGGGTCCTCAACCAGCAGCCCGACCTGGGCGTGCTCGACGGCGCGCTGCGCGACGTCGTGGCCGCGTGCCTGGCCAAGGACCCGGCGCAGCGGCCGACGGCCGAGCAGGTGATCATGCGCCTGCTCCAGCACCCGATGCCGGCGAACTCGCCCATCCTCGCCGCGGCCGCCGCCGAGGCCGTCCCCGCCGGGCCGCCCAGGACCGGACCGGTGGCGGGGCCGATGACGGCGCCGCCCCAGCAGCAACCGCAGGGACCGCCACAGGGACCGCCCCACGGGCCGCCGCCGCACGGGCCGATGACCGGGCCGGTGCCCGGGGGCCCGCAGCCGTACCCGCAGCAGCAGTGGCACCCGCCCGGCCCGTACGCGCAGCCCACCCACCCGGGCGTCCAGCCCCGGCGGCCAGCCGGGAAGAGCAGGGCGCCGCTCATCATCGGGGCCACGCTGGGCGTCGCCTTACTCGTGCTGGCCGGGCTCGTCGTGATCATCACCAACAACAGGACGACCCTGGCCGCCGACGGCGGCGTCACGACGCCCGCGTCCGCCCGGCCGTCCGGGCGCAGCGTTCCGCCCGCCACGCCGTCGGTCGCGCCGGTCTCCGTCCCCAAGGAAGGGCCGCGCAAGGCGCTGCCCGGCGCCGCGATCGGCCTCTACGAGAACACCTCCGACGCGATCGTCCTGACCTCCTACGAGATCTACGACAAGAAGAAGGACGACTGGGTCGACCACGCCAGGGACTCGCTGCGCGGGCCGTTCCGCAAGTACGCCGGCAACTGGGAGTCGAACGTCTCCCCCGGTGGCCGCTACCTGGCCACCCGCGGCCGCAAGTACACCGACGACAACTACGACTACATCATCGTCAGCGACCGCCAGACGGGCGAGCGCACCACGATCAAGACCGTCCGCGGCCCGCTGATCGCCAGCATCCGCAGCTGGTCCGAAGACGGCTCCAAGATCCTGCTCAACATCGAGCGGAAGAGCGGCGACACCTGGACCTACCCGGGCTTCGTCATCGTGGACGTCGCCACGAAGAAGGCCGGAATCGTCATGGTGGACGACTCCGCCGTCCGCAAGACCGCCTTCGGCTGGGACGGCGAGGGCGCGGGCGTGATCAACATCTACGGCCCGGAGAAGAACCGCAGCCTGCGCTTCTTCGACGCCGACGGCAAGGCCACCCGCGACCTGCGCTCGGTCGGCAAGCTCCCCGCCGGCACCCAGGACGTCTTCTCCCCCTCGGGCGAGTCGCTCCTGTCCGAGTGCCCCAACGGCAGCGACGGCGACACCTGCGTGTGGGACGTCAAGTCGGGCGACCGCACGCACAAGTTCACCTCCGACTGCGACAAGGTGCTCGGCTGGTACGACGACACCCACCTCTACTGCTGGGAGCAGGACAACAACACCAAGGACGAGATCCAGGTCGTCGACCTCAAGGGCACCCTGCTCCGCAGGATCCTCGACGTGCCCGGCGACGTCGACTTCAGCCCGGTCTTCACCGCCAACCCGGCCAAGGGCTCCTGAACCATCCGGCCCGCGCAGCCGTCATGGAGGTCATGAAGACGCTGTTCCGTACGGCCGTGACCGCCGCGGCCCTCGCCATGGCCACGACGGCCTGCACCTCGGCGGCCACGGGCCAGGCGCCCGTGCCGAAGGTCACGCTCGACGCCGTCCGCCTGGTCGCCTACGACAGTTGCGACGACATGCTGTCGGGCCTGCGGGAGCACGCCGCGGAGAACGTCGGCCCGTGGGGCTTCGGCGGCCCGCAGATCATGTACATGGAGGACACCGCCGCCACCGCCAGGGCGAAGACCACCTCCAACACCCCGGACCACTCCACCACGAACGTGCACGAAGCGGGCGTGGACGAGCCCGACCTGGTCAAGACCGACGGCAACCGGATCGTCACGGTCGTGGACGGCACCCTGCGGATCATCGACACGGCGACCAGGAAGGTCACCGCGTCGGTCAAGCTCACCAAGAAGGACGAGCCCACCTTCACCCCCGCCGACCTGCTGCTCTCCGGCGACCGCGCGCTGGTGCTGTTCCGCGGCGGCGACATCATGGTGAAGTCCTTCGCGCCGCCCGGCGAGACCCGTTACGTCGTGGTCGACCTGGCCGGGCAGCCGAAGGTGCTGAGCACGATCCGGGCGCAGGGCTCGTACGTGGACGCCCGGATGATCGGCTCCACGGTCCGGCTCGTCACCCGCAGCCAGCCCGACATCACCTTCCCCGAGCCCAAGAGCCCGGACGCCTCCGAGGCCGACCGCAAGAAGGCCAACCAGGACGTCGTACGGCGGGCGCCGCTGTCCGCCTGGCTGCCCACGGTCGAGATCACCGGCGGGTCCGGCGCGGTCAGGAAGGACACGGTCAAGTGCGAGCGGGTCAGCCACCCCGCCGACTACACCGGCACCTCGCTGCTCACCGTGCACACCATCGACCTGGCCCAGGACGTCGCCGCGACCGGCACCGAGCCCATCAGCCTGGCCGCCGACGGCGACACCGTCTACGGCAGCGGCAAGAGCCTGTACGTCGCCAGCAACCCCCGCTGGTGGTTCCCGGTGGTCACCGAGCCGATGCCGGTCGAGCCCGTGCCGACGGCCACCGACGGGGCGGCCCCGGCCGTCGAGCCCACCTCGAGCGACCCGGCCGTGACGAGCAGCGCCCCGGCCACGCCCGCCACGCCGGCCACCTCCGAGCCTGTGCCCGACCCCACTCCGACGGCGCCGCCCGAGGAGACCGAGGTCCACCGGTTCGACATCAGCGCCGCCGGCGCCCCTCGTACGTGGCCTCCGGCAAGGTCCCCGGCCGCCTGCTGAACCAGTACTCGCTGTCGGAGTACGAGGACCACCTCCGCGTCGCCACCACCCTCACCTCCGCCGACGGCAGGAACAGCGCCAGCAGCGTGTACGTGCTCGACGCCGCCACCATGGCCAAGGTCGGCGAGGTCGGCGGCCTCGGCAAGGGCGAGCGCATCTACTCGGTCCGGTTCATCGGCCCGGTGGGCTACGTCGTGACGTTCAAGCAGGTGGACCCGCTCTACACGCTCGACCTGCGCGACCCGGCCGCCCCCAAGGTGACCGGCGAGCTGAAGATCACCGGCTACTCGGCCTACCTGCACCCCGGCGCGGACGGCAGGCTGATCGGCATCGGCCAGGAGGCCAGCGACAAGGGCAGGACGCTCGGCACGCAGGTCTCGCTGTTCGACGTCAGCGACCCGGCCGCCCCGCGCAGGCTGTCGCAGCTCTTCCAGAAGGAGTCGGGCTCCGAGGCCGAGTGGGACCCGCACGCGTTCCTGTACTGGCCGAAGACCGGGCTGTCGGTGCTCCCGCTGATGACCCCCAAGGAGTCGGGCGCGCTCGTGCTGAAGATCGACGACTCGGCCGTGACGAAGCTCGGCATGATCAAGCACCCCACGCACCAGGACAAGGACTACGCCTACCAGCCCGGCATCCAGCGCTCGATCATCATCGGCGACGCCCTCTGGACGCTGTCCTGGGACGGCCTCCAGGTCAACGACGCCACGACGCTGGCCCGTCAGGCGTGGATCCCGCTGCGCTGACCCGCTGTGAGGGCGGGTGACCGGTCCGCCGGAACGGTCACCCGCGCTCCGGCGCGACCACGGGCACGATCTCCGGGGCGCCCAGCCGGATGGCGTCGGCCTCCTGGTCGGAGTCCTGCTCCTGCGAGCGCCGCTCGGCCTCGACGCGTTTGGTGTAGTACTCCACCTCGCGCTTCACCTGCTCGGCGTCCCAGCCGAGCGGCCCGGCCAGCAGCTCGGCGGCCTCCTGCGCCACGGCCAGCCCGCGGTGGAAGGTCTCGATGGAGATGTGCGTGCGCCTGGTCAGCACGTCGTTGAGGTGCCTGGCGCCCTCGTGGGTGGCGGCGTGGACGATCTCGGCCCGCAGGTAGTCGTCGGCCCCGGCCAGCGGCCGGCCCAGCGACGGATCATGCTCGATCAGCTCCAGCACCTCGTCGATGAGCGAGCCGTAGCGCTGGAGCAGGTGCTCGATGCGGGCGACGTGCAGGCCGGCGGAGTGGGCGAGGCGGTAGCGGGAGTTCCACAACGCCTGGTAGCCCTCGGCCCCGGCCAGCGGGATGCGGTCGGTGCACGAGCGCGGCACCCGCTGGTCGAGCCCGTGCGCCACCGCGTCCACCGCGTCGCGGGCCATGACCCGGTACGTCGTGTACTTCCCACCGGCGATCATCACCAGCCCCGGCACCGGATGCGCCACGACGTGCTCGCGCGACAACTTCGACGTCTGGTCGGACTCCCCCGACAGCAGCGGACGCAGCCCGGCGTAGACGCCCTCGACGTCGTCGCGGGTCAGCGGCACCGACAACACGGCGTTGACGTGGTCGAGCAGGTAGTCGATGTCGGCCCGGGAGGCCGCCGGATGGCCCTTGTCGAGCGTCCACTCGGTGTCGGTGGTGCCGATGATCCAGTGGCGGCCCCACGGGATCACGAACAGCACCGACTTCTCCGTGCGCAGGATGATGCCGGTGCGGGAGTGGATGCGGTCGCGCGGCACCAGCAGGTGGATGCCCTTGGAGGCCCGTACGTGGATCTGGCCGCGCCCGCCGACCAGCTCCTGGATGTCGTCGGTCCACACGCCCGTGGCGTTGACGACCTGCTGGGCGCGTACGTCGAACTCGGCGCCGGTCTCCAGGTCGCGCGCCCGCACGCCGGTGACCCGCTCGCCCTCCCGCAGGAACCCGACCACCTGGGCACGCGGCGCGATCCGGGCGCCGTACGTGGCGGCGGTGCGCAGCATGGTCATCACGTAACGGGCGTCGTCGACCTGGGCGTCCCAGTACTGGACGGCGCCGGTGAGTGCGCTCTTCTTCAGCGCCGGGGCCAGCCGCAACGCCCGTGACCTGGACAGGTGCCGATGCCCCGGCACCCCGCGGGTGAGCCCGGAGGCGAAGCCGAGCGTGTCGTAGAGCGCCACGCCGGCTCCCACGTAGGGGCGTTCCCAGCCGAAGTGGGTCATCGGGAACAGGAACGGCACCGGCCGGACGAGGTGCGGCGCCAGGCGCTGGAGCAGCAGCGCCCGCTCCTGCAGCGCCTCGCGCACCAGGTCGAAGTTGAGCTGCTCCAGGTAGCGCAGGCCACCGTGGATGAGCTTGGACGAGCGCGACGAGGTGCCGGAGGCGAAGTCGCGGGCCTCCAGCAGGGCCACGTCGAGGCCCCGGGTCGCGGCGTCGAGCGCGGTGCCCGCCCCCACCACGCCGCCGCCGACCACGACCACGTCGAACTCCTGGGCGGACATCTCCGCCAGCGCCGCCGCGCGCTCGGTGGGCCCGAGCCGGGCCACGCTCCTACCCGCCGTCATCGTCTCCCCTTGCGTCGACTGCGGTCAGTACCTACCCGTACGCCCGGTTCCATGTAACGCAAGGGACGGCTCAGGCGCGTACGACCTTGACGCCCGCCTCGGTGAGCCGGCCGGTGAGCTCGTCGGAGAGCCGTTCGTCGGTGACCAGCGTGTCGATCTGCTCGATCGGGCAGATGCGGGAGAAGGCCCGCCGGCCCACCTTGGAGGAGTCGGCCACCACGACGACCTGGGCGGCCCGGCTGATCAGCAGGTTGTTCACGCTGGCCTCGCCCTCGTGGTGGGCCGAGGCGCCCAGCTCGACGTCGATCGCGTCGACGCCGAGGAAGGCCACGTCGAGGGTGACCTGTTCGAGCACGCCCGAGGCCAGCGGCCCGATCAGCTCGTACGACTGCTGCCTGGCCACCCCGCCGGTGACCACGATCTTGACGTGCTGCCGCACGGTCAGCTCGGCGGCGATGTTCAGGGCGTTGGTGACGATCGTGAACCCGCTCTCCAGCGTGGACAGCGTGGCGAGGGTGCGGGCCAGCTCGGAGGTCGTGGTGCCGCCGTTGAGCCCGACCACGGCCCCCGGGCTGACCAGGTCGGCCGCCGCGGCCGCTATGCGGTGCTTCTCGTCGGCGTGCCTGGCCGTCTTGTAACGCAGCGGCAGGTCGTAGCTGACGCTCTGGGCGACGGCTCCGCCACGCGTGCGCATGAGCATCTGCTGCTGGGCGAGCTGGTCGAAGTCACGCCGGATCGTGGCGGTCGAGACGTCGAGCGCCTGGGCGGCCTCCTCCACCGACAGCCTGCCCTCCTGGGCGAGCAGCTCCAGGATGGCGTTCCAGCGGTCGTAGCGGGACACGAAGCCTCCAATGAGATCCCTACGGGATCAAGCGTGGCACAGGCAGGGAGGTGAGAGCGACCACTGCACAAAACTGCGCTTTTACTGTATAAAAAAGGCAGAAACAAACACCAACGGGGAGGAACGCGGTGACCACCCATACCGAAGCCGAGATCGAGTCCCAGCCGTCCTGCTGGCGCCGCGCGGTGGCCGACGTGCCCGCAAGCGCGCTGCCCGAGCCCGGCGAGCGGGTGGCCGTCGTCGGCTGCGGCACGTCATGGTTCATCGCGATGGCCTACGCCACGCTGCGCGAGCAGGCCGGGCTGGGCGAGACCGACGCGTTCGCCGCCTCCGAGGCGCCGATCGGCCGCTCGTACGACAGGGTGCTCGCGCTGACCCGGTCCGGCACCACGACCGAGGTGCTGGAGCTGCTGTCCAGGACGACCGCCCGTAAGACGGCCATCACCGCCGACCCGAAGACGCCGGTCATGACGGCCGCCGACGAGGTCATCGTGCTCGACTACGCCGACGAGACGTCCGTCGTGCAGACCCGCTTCGCCACCACCCAGCTCGCCATGCTCCGCGCCAGCCTCGGCGAGGACCTGACCGGCGCGATCGCCGACGCCGAGCGGGCCCTGGCCGAGCCGCTGCCCGCCGAGCTCGTCGAGGCCGAGCAGTTCAGCTTCCTCGGCAACGGCTGGTCGGTCGGCCTGGCCCAGGAGGCCGCGCTCAAGATGCGCGAGGCGTCCCGGTCGTGGACGGAGGCGTACCCGGCGATGGAGTACCGGCACGGCCCGATCAGCATCGCGGGCCCCGGCCGCGTCACGTGGATGCTCGGCACCGCCCCCGAGGGCCTGCGCGAGCAGGTCGAGGCGACCGGCGGCACGTTCTTCGAGAGCGGCCTCGACCCCATGGCCGAGCTGGTGCGCGCCCAGCGGGTGGCGGTCGCGCGGGCCTTCGCCCGTGGGCTGAACCCCGACGAGCCCATGCACCTCACGCGATCTGTGATCCTTTCTTCATGAGCCTTACTCTCGCCGATGCCCGGATCGTGACCCCCGAAGGGGTGCACGAAGGGTGGCTGACCATCGAAGACGGCCGCATCACGCATGTCGGCCACGGATCGGCCCCCAGCCCCGGCCTGAGCCTCGGGGGCGGCACGTCGCCCCCGGGTTCGTCGACATCCACAACCACGGCGGCGCGGGCGGGTCGTTCCCGACCGGCGACCAGGACAAGGCCCGCGACGCCGTGGCCCTGCACCGGCGGCACGGCACGACCACGATGATGGCCAGCCTGGTCACCGACGCGCTCGACGAGCTGTCCAGGGCCGCCTCCTCGCTGGCCGAGCTGTGCGAGGAGGGGCTGCTGGCGGGCATCCACTTCGAGGGGCCGTACATCGCCAAGGCCCGCTGCGGCGCGCACAACCCCGCCCTGCTGCGCGAGCCGTCGCCGCAGGAGCTGTCGGGGCTGGTCAAGGCCGCGCGCGGGCACGCGCGCATGGTCACCGTCGCCGCCGAGCTGCCCGGCGGGCTCGACACGATCCGCACGGCCGTCGGCGAGGGCCTGATCGCGGCGCTCGGCCACAGCGACGCCGACTACGACCAGGCGATCGCCGCCATCGAGGCGGGCGCCACCGTCGCCACCCACCTCTACAACGCGATGCCGCAGCTCGGCCACCGCGCGCCCGGCCCGATCGCCGCCCTGCTGGAGGACGAGCGCGTCACGGTCGAGCTGGTCAACGACGGTGTCCACGTGCACGCGGCGATGTTGCGCCTGGCCTACGAGGTGGCCGGTCCCGGCCGGACGGTGCTGATCACCGACGCGATGGCGGCCACGGGCCTCGGCGACGGCGACTACGTGCTCGGCCCCATGCGGGTGCGCGTGACCGACGGCGTGGCCAGGCTGGTCGAGGGCGGCTCGATCGCGGGCTCCACCCTCACCATGGACGCCGCCTTCCGCCGCGGCGTGCGGAAGCTCGGCATGTCGCTGCCGGACGCGGTCCAGGTGGCCTCGCTGACCCCCGCCAGGGTGCTCGGCCTGGCCGAGGAGATCGGTTCGATCGCCGTCGGCAAGGCGGCCGACCTGGTGGTGCTCTCCGGCGAGCTGGAGGTCGACGGCGTGATGAAGAACGGCGACTGGATCTCGGAGCCCTGATGATCATCACCGTGACGCTCAACGCCGCGCTCGACGTGACCTACGAGGTCCCGTCCGTCGCCTGGGACGGCGTCAACCGGGTCGGCGCCGTCCACCGGCGCGCCGGCGGCAAGGGCGTCAACGTGGCCCGCGTGCTGGCCGCCCTCGGCCAGGAGGTCCTGGTCACGGGGCTGGCGGGCGGGCCCACGGGGCGCGCGATCGAGCACGACCTGCGGGCCGCCGGGCTGCCCGCCGCGCTGACCGGCATCGCCGCCGAGTCCCGCACCACGCTGGTGGTCTCCGAGCCGAATGGGGCCACGCTGTTCAACGAGCCCGGCCCCGAGGTGACGGCGGCCGAGCTGGCCGCGTTCGTGGAGCGGTACACGTCGCTGCTGGCCGGCGCCGACGCGGTGGTGGTCTCCGGCAGCCTGCCGCGCGGCGTCCCCGCCGACGTCTACGCGACGCTGGCCGCCGTCGCCGCCCGCGCGGGCGTGCCGGCCATCGTCGACGCCGACGGCGACCCGCTGCGGCGCGCCCCGGAGGGCCGTCCGGCCGTCGTCAAGCCCAACGCCGAGGAGCTGGCCAGGGCGGTTCCCGGCGGCACCCCCGAGGAGGGCGCCCAGGCGCTGCGCGAGCGGGGGGCCGAGGCCGTGGTCGTCTCCATGGGCGCCGACGGGCTGCTCGCGGTGACCGGCGAGGGCACGTTCCGGGCCCGGATGCCCTACACCGTGCGCGGAAACCCGACCGGGGCCGGCGACTCGCTGGTCGCCGGGCTGGCGCTGGGCCTGGTCGAGGGCTCCCCGTGGCCCGACCGGCTGCGGCGGGCCGCGGCGCTGGGCGCGGCCGCCGTGGCCGCACCGGTCGCCGGCGACTTCGACGGCGAGGTCTACGCCGACATACACCCCCAGATCATCATCACGTAAGGAGCTCGTCATGGCCCTCGCCGGAATAGGCGACATCGTCCGGCAGTCCCCCGCAGGGGTGGGCGCGTTCAACGTGATCCAGTTGGAGCACGCCACCGCGATCGTGGCCGGCGCCGAGGCGCTCGGCCTGCCGGTCGTGCTGCAGATCAGCGAGAACTGCGTGCGCTACCACGGCGCGCTCGAACCCGTCGCGCTGGCCGCGCTGGCCGTCGCGCGCCGCGCGGAGGTGCCGGTCGCGGTCCACCTCGACCACGCCACCGACCGCGCGCTGGTGGAGGAGGCGGTCACGCTGGGCCTCGGCTCGGTGATGTACGACGCCTCCGCCCTGCCCGACGAGGAGAACGTGGCCGCCACGGCCGAGGTGGCGGCCTGGTGCCACGAGCGCGGCGTCTGGGTGGAGGCCGAGCTCGGCGAGGTCGGCGGCAAGGACGGCGTGCACGCGCCCGGCGCCCGCACCAAGCCCCACGAGGCGGTCGACTACGTCGCCAGGACCGGCGTCGACGCGCTCGCCGTGGCCGTCGGCACCTCGCACGCCATGACCACCAAGGACGCCGTGCTCGACCTGGAGCTCATCGCCGAGCTGCGGGCGGCGGTGCCGGTGCCGCTGGTGCTGCACGGCTCGTCCGGCGTGCCCGACGACGTGCTGCGCGAGGCCGTGCGCAACGGCATGAAGAAGATCAATATCGCCACCCACCTGAACAAGGCGTTCACCCGGGCCGTACGCGACTACCTGGCCCACGACGAGCGGGTGGTCGACTCCCGCAAATACCTCAACGCGGGCCGCGACGCCGTGGCCCGCGAGGTGAGTCACCTGCTGGGCGTGCTCACCGGCTGAGCTCCTTGCGCATCACCACGGCCGACCGGCCGTCGAGGTCGGCCCGGCCGATCTCGGCGTAGCCGAGCGAGGTGTACAGCGCGATGTTCGAGGCCATCTTGACGTTGGTGTAGAGGCGCAGGGCGGGCAGGCCGAGCCGGGCGGCCTCCCGCTCGGCGTAGGCCAGCAGGCCCCGGCCGATGCCCCTGCCGTGCAGGTCGGGCCGGACCGCCACGTTGTCGACCAGCAGCGTGCCCTCCTCGGGGATGAGCACGACCAGCCCTTCCAGGCCGTCGGTGACGTGCACCCGGCCGGCGCCGATGAGGGCCGCGTAGTCGGCCTCCATGGGCAGCGGCCGCGTCCCGATGATCTCGGCCCATGGCTGGTAGGCGTCATGGACGAGTTGCTCGACGGCGGCCCTGTCGGCCTCCTGCGCCAGTCTCATGCCTCCAATGATCGCAGCACCCTCTCGACCTGACGATCGAAGGTGCCGGGGGGATTGCGCGGGCTGTCGTGCGAGAGCAGGAACAGCCAGACCAGGCTCTGCAACCTGCGGCAGTCGCGCAGCCGGCGTGCCTGCGGCCCGCTCAGCTCGAACCGGTCGGCGATCTCCACCTCGCCGTCCACCCACATCGAGACGTGCTCGGACAGCTCGGCCAGCTCGTAGACCAGGTCGCTGCGGCCGGAGTCCTCGAAGTCGACGATGCGCACGCGGGCGCCGTCCCACAGGAAGTTCGCCAGGTTGCCGTCGCCCGCCCCGAAAGCCGGCCGTACGCCCGACTCCCCCGGACGCCGGCCCGCCAGCCAGCGCAGGCCCTCCTTGACCGCGCGGTCGGCCCGCGGGCCGCGCGGCCGCCAGGCGTCCAGCCATTCCCTGACCTGGCCGGCGAGCGCCTCGGCCTGCCACGGGCGCACCGGGACGGCCGCCAGCACGCCGGGCGGGACGGCCTCGTACAGCTCGGTGAGCGCCTCGGCCATGGCGGTCAGGGGCACCTCCTCGACGGCCAGGCCGCGCAGGGGCACGCCGGCGATCCTGGTCATGCGCACGACGCCGTCCTCGAAGGCGATCGGCCGCGGGGACAGGCCCGGAGCGTGCTCGGCCAGCAGGGTGAGCGCCCGCCACTCGCGCTCGGCCGCCCCCGGCTTGCCGTCGACATACCGCTTGGTGACGACGTCGCCGTCGAAGTCGAGGACGTGGGTGTACACAAGATCGGCCATGCTACGGCAGGATACGGCCCGCCTCACGAGCTCGCGCCCGCGAACGCGTCACCACGGCAGCGGCTGCCCGTCGCGGAAGAAGCCGCCGGTCGGCCCGTCGTCGGGCAGGTCCGCCGCCCACAACACGCTCCGCGCGCCCTCGGCGACCGGCCGCCCTCCCGGGCCGCCCATGTCGGTCGCCACCCACCCCGGGCAGACGGAGTTGACCAGGATGCCGTCCTCGCGCAGCTCGGCCGCGAGCATCCTGGTCAGCGCGTTCAGCGCCGTCTTCGACACCGTGTACGCGGGCGTGCCGCCGCCCATCGAGGCCAGCGAGCCGATCTCGCTGGAGACGTTGACGATCCGGCCGTGCGCGCCGCCGCGCAACAGCGGCAGCAGCGCGAGCGTGACCCGCCAGGCGCCCAGCAGGTTCGTCTCCAGCGCCTCCGACACCACGCCCAGGTCCGCCTCGCAGGCCCGCTGCCAGGTGTCGTAGTGGATGGCGGCGTTGTTGACCAGCACGTCGACCCGCCCATGGGTCTTCTCCAGCTCCCGCGCCAGCCCGGCCGCCGACTGCTCGTCGGCGACGTCGAGCCGCCGCGCCAGCACCTCGCCGCCGCCGATCCCGGCCGCCGCCTCGACGGCCTTACGCTCGTCCCTGGCGGTCAGCACCACCGTGTCGCCCGCCGCCGCGAGCTGCCTGGCCACCTCCAGCCCGATCCCCCGGTTGGCCCCCGTGACCACGCACACCCGGTCCATCTCACGTCCCCCTCAACGTCGCGCGCCTGCGGCGCAGGAACTCCCGCTCGACCTCGTTGCCCGCACGGGCGATGGCCTCGCCGTACGCCTGCGCCGCCTCCCCGTCGCGTCCCAGCCGCCGCAGCAGGTCGGCCCGTACGGCGTGGAACAGGTAATAGCCTGTCACCTCCAGCCCCTCCACCAGCGCCAGACCCGCCTCGGCGCCCTCCGCCTCGGCCACCGCCACCGCGCGGTGCAACGCCACGACCGGCCCCGGCCTGAACGCCAGCAGCAGGTCGTAGAGCTGGACGATCTGCCGCCAGTCGGTCTCCCCCGCGCTCGCCGCGTCGCCGTGCACGGCGTTGATCGCGGCCTGCACCTGGTAGGGCCCCGGCCGTCCCCACCGCAGGCAGCGCCGTACGATCGTCTGCCCCTCCTCGACCAGCGCGCGGTCCCACAGGGCGCGGTCCTGCTCGGGCAGCGGCACCAGCTCGCCGCCGCCCGCGGTGCGCGCCGCCCGGCGTGACCGGACCAGCAGCATCAGCGCCAGCAGGCCCCACACCTCGGGCTCGTCCGGCATCAGCTCGGCCAGCAGCCGGCCGAGCCGGACGGCCTCCGCGCACAGGTCCTCGCGCACCAGCCGCTCGCCCGAACTGGCCGTGTAGCCCTCGTTGAAGATCAGGTAGACCACCGCCAGCACCGCGCGCAGCCGGTCCGGCAGGTCCGCCGCCGCCGGCACCCGGTACGGGATCCCCGCCCGCCGGATCCTGCTCTTGGCCCTGACCAGCCGCTGGGCCATGGTCGTCTCCGGCACCAGGAACGCGTGCGCGATCTCGGCCGTGCTCAGCCCGCCGAGCAGCCGCAACGTGAGCGCCACCCGCGCGTGCGGGGCGAGCGCCGGATGGCAGCAGGTGAAGATCAGGCGCAGCCGCTCGTCCCGCACGGGCCCCTCCTCGGCGGGCTCGTCCCGGGCGTGCAGCAGCGCCGCCTGCACGTGCTTGTCGTGGCGGCCCGACTCCCTGCGCAACCGGTCGACGGCCCGGTTCCTGGCGGTCGTGATGATCCAGCCGGCCGGGCTCGGCGGCGGGCCCGCCTGCGGCCACTGCCGCAACGCGATCGCGAACGCCTCCTGCACCGCCTCCTCGGCGACGTCGATGTCACCGAACACGCGGACGAGCACCGCCACCGCGCGGCCGTACTCCTCCCGGAAGGCCCGTTCGACCTGATCGGACATGCTGCAACCACCTCGCCGGCACGTGCGTCCCCTTGCGCGTCCTACACGAACGGCGGCGGCCCGATTCGACACGGCGGGACGGCGGGAACCCCGGAAAGCACTCGGCTCCCGGAGGCCGCAACCCCCGGGAGCCGTCGCAGACGTCGGTCAGACGTCGGTCAGACACCGGCCAGATGTCGGTCAGCGCTGGATCGGCGCGACCACGACCTCGACCCGCTGGAACTCCTTGATGTCGGAGTAGCCGGTGGAGGCCATCGTGCGCTTGAGCGCGCCCATCAGGTTCATCGAGCCGTCGGCCACGCTGGAGGGGCCGTGCAGGATCTGCTCCAGCGTCCCGACCGTGCCGAACTCCACGCGACGGCCGCGCGGCAGGTCGGGGTGGTGGGCCTCGGAGCCCCAGTGGAAGCCGTGGCCGGGGGCCTCGGACGCCCTGGCCAGCGGCGAGCCCACCATGACGGCGTCGGCCCCGCACGCGATGGCCTTGGCGATGTCGCCCGAGGTGCCCATGCCGCCGTCGGCGATCACGTGGACGTACCGGCCGCCGGACTCGTCCATGTAGTCGCGGCGCGCCGCGGCCACGTCGGAGATCGCGGTGGCCATCGGCACGGCCACGCCCAGCACGTTGCGGGTGGTGTGCGAGGCGCCGCCGCCGAAGCCGACCAGCACGCCCGCCGCGCCCGTGCGCATCAGGTGCAGCGCCGCGGTGTAGGTGGCGCAGCCGCCGACGATGACCGGCACGTCGAGCTCGTAGATGAACTGCTTGAGGTTGAGCGGCTCGGCGCGGCCCGAGACGTGCTCGGCCGAGACGGTGGTGCCGCGGATGACGAAGATGTCCACGCCGGCGTCGATCACGGCCTTGTGGTACTGGACCGTGCGCTGCGGCGACAGGCGGACGGCCGTCGTCACCCCGGACGCCCGGATCTCCTCGATCCGGCGCCCGATCAGCTCCTCCTTGATCGGCGCGTCGTAGATCTCCTGGAGCCGCCGGGTCGCGGCCGCGGCGTCGAGGGCGGCGCACTCCTCCAGCAGCGGGGACGGGTCTTCGTAGCGCGTCCAGAGCCCTTCGAGGTCGAGGGGGCCAGGCCGCCGAGCCGGCCGATCTCGATCGCGGTGGCGGGCGAGACCACGCTGTCCATGGGGGCGACGACGACGGGCAGCTCGAACCGGTAGGCGTCGATCTGCCAGGCGATCGACACCTCTTCCGGGTCACGGGTGCGTCGCGAGGGCACGAGCCCGATCTCGTCGAGCGCGTACGCCCTCCGCCCGGTCTTGCCCCGGCCGATCTCCACCTGCTGAGTCATGAACTTACCTTCTGTGATAGTTCGGAGCTTCCACGGTCATCTGGATGTCGTGGGGGTGGCTCTCCTTGAGGCCCGCTGCCGTGATCGGCATGAGCTCGCAGTCGGTGTGCATCTGCTCGATCGTGCGGCACCCGGCGTACCACATGCCCTGGCGCAGCCCGCCGATGAGCTGGTGGGCGACGGCCGCGACCGGCCCGCGGTAGGGCACCTGCCCCTCGATGCCCTCGGGGATGTACTTGTCGTCGCCGCCGACGTCGGCCTGCGCGTAGCGGTCCTTGCTGAAGGAGGTGCCGCCGCGCTCGCGGTTGCGCACCGCGCCGAGCGACCCCATGCCCCGGTACGACTTGAACTGCTTGCCGTTGATGAAGATCAGCTCGCCCGGCGACTCCTCGCAGCCGGCGAGCAGCGAGCCCAGCATGACCGTGTCGGCACCGGCCGCGATGGCCTTGACGATGTCGCCGGAGTACTGGAGGCCGCCGTCGCCGATCACCGGCACCCCGGCCGGGGCGCACGCCCTGGACGCCTCGTGGATGGCCGTCACCTGCGGCGCGCCCACACCGGCCACCACGCGGGTGGTGCAGATGGAGCCGGGGCCGACGCCGACCTTGACCGCGTCGGCGCCCGCGTCGACCAGCATCTGGGCGCCCGCCCTGGTCGCGATGTTGCCGCCGATGACCTGGACCTTGCTGTTGGCCTTGAGCTTGGCGATCATGTCGGCCAGGCCCTTGGAGTGACCGTGGGCCACGTCGACGACGACGACGTCGACCCCGGCCTCGATCAGCGCCTTGGCCCGCAGCTCGGCGTCGCCGCCGACGCCCACGGCCGCGCCGACCAGCAGGCGGCCGTCGGCGTCCTTGGTGGACAGCGGGTACTGCTCGCTCTTGGTGAAGTCTTTGACCGTGATCAGGCCGCGCAGCCTGCCGTCGGAGTCGACGAGGGGCAGCTTCTCGATCTTGTTCTGCCGCAGCAGCGCGAACGCGTCGTCGCGCGAGACCCCCACCGGCGCGGTGACCAGCGGCATCTTGGTCATGACCTCGCGCACAGGACGGGTCTGGTCGCTCTCGAAACGCATGTCGCGGTTGGTCACGATGCCGACCAGCGTGCCCGCCACGTCCGTCACCGGCACACCGGAGATCCGGTACGTCGCGCACAGCCGCTCGACGTCGGCCAGCGTGTCGTCGGGGCTGCAGGTCACCGGGTTGGTCACCATGCCGGCCTCGGACCGCTTGACCAGGTCGACCTGCTGGGCCTGCTCCTCGACCGACAGGTTGCGGTGGAGGATGCCGATGCCGCCCTGGCGCGCCATGGCGACCGCCATGCGGGCCTCGGTGACGGTGTCCATGGCCGCGGAGACGAGCGGGATGGACAGCGTGATGTCCCGTGACAGACGAGATCTGGTGTCGGCCTCACCTGGTTGGAGATCGGAGTAGCCGGGCACCAGCAGCACGTCGTCGAAGGTCAAACCCATCTCGGTGAACTTGGACATGCCTCGGCCCCCTCCTGACCTCTGCGCTGATTGACCTAAGTCTAGGGCCTGGCTCCAAAACGCAACGAAGCCGGGAGCACGACGGCCCCACGCCCCGTCGTGCGCCCGGCCTCGCCGTCCGCAACGCGCAAAGTGCAGGGGGATGGGACGGTCGGTGATCCGTCCCATCCCCCGGCCACCGGCACCCAGGCCTGGCGGCGTGTTCACGCCACCGAACCCCCCTCCGCGTCCTGATGGCGGCTGCCGCAAGACCCCGCTTCAGGGTGCCGACGCTAGGTAAAGCGTGCGTCACTCAACGGCACGACGCAATGTGAAAACGTGCAATTGCACGAAGTTGCACGTTCCGCCGACGATTCCACGGCAAGCCCCGGACACGCAGGCGGTACGGGGTTATCCTCGCGGCACGCCCGTGTCCCCCCGACGGAGCCGCCCATAATGCGTAATCAGCCCAGGCGCGTTGCAGAGCCCTTCGAGACGCTGGGCCTCGACCCGGCGCAGACCGCCCTTTACACGGCGCTGCTACGCCTGCACAGGGCCACGCGCACCGACCTCGCCCAGGCCATGGACGGCCCCGTCGAGAAGGTCGGCCGTCAGCTCGACGACCTGGTCAGGCTGGGGGTGGTCGACGAGCAGTCCGGCGAGTACCTGGCCAGGCACCCGGCGGCGGCGCTCGGCCGGGTCATCGCCGAGCGGCTCGACCGGCTGGCCGAGGAGAGCCGCAGGATCGACTCCGCGCTCGGCTCCATCCGCGGCCTGATCCACGACTACGACGCCGGCCGCGATTATCAGAGCGGGACATTCCCGGTGGAGATGGTGAACGGCGCGGACGTCCTCTACGAGAGCGTGGTCGGCATAGCCGTGCAATCGCCGCCCATGGAGTTGTTGACTGCAATCCCGGATGAGCGCACAATGGCAGATTTTGTTCGTAAATTTGCGGACCCATGGATTGATGCGCAAAAACGGCAACTTCTTACCGTTCAGGCGATCATTCCGGTCTCCACGCTGAGCCTGCCAGGCGTACGCGATCAGCTCACCCGGCTGCTCGACACCGGCGGCAGGGTGCGCACGCTCGACCGGGTGCCGAGCTGGTTCATGACGGCCGGGCCCGAGGTCGCCGGCCTGCCCGCCCTGTGGGGCGGCAACCTGCCCGACCACGCCTACAACTTCTACCTGGTACGCACGCCGATCGTCGTCGGCATGCTGCGCTCGCTGTTCCAGGAGCTGTGGGGCCGCGCCGTGCCGCTGCCCTGGGGGCGCAGGGGCGACGGGATGGTCCAGGTGCTCCGCCTGGCCGCGCAGGGCGTGTGCGACGACTCCATCGCCCGCCAGCTCGGCGTCTCGGTCCGTACGGTGCGAGCGAGGTTCGCCGACGCCATGGCCGAGCTGGGCGCCCAGTCGCGGTTCCACGCCGGCGTGGAGGCCGCCAGACGGGGATGGCTCAGCTAATACTCTCCGCCGGGGCCGCTTCGGTCATATGGTGGGAAGGTGCTGGAAGACGTCCCCCGCGACCCGTTCGCGGACGACCCGAACGACCCGTCCTCGGCGATGGGCGCTCTCGACGACGCCGAGCCACTCACCGCGGCCGAGCGCGACGAGGCCATCACCGACCTGGCAGACGTCGAGGTCTTTCGCTCCCTGCTCGAACCGCAGGGGGTGCTGGGCCTCGTGCTCGACTGCCCCGAGTGCGGCGAGCAGCACTTCTTCGACTGGGAGCTGCTGCGCGGCAACCTTCGCCAGATGATCGAGAAAGGCCAGCCCCAGGTGCACGAGCCGGCCTTCCACCCCGACCCCGCCGACTACGTCAGCTGGGAGTACGCCCGAGGCTATGTCGACGGCGTCATCGACACGGAGGAGCGCCGCTGATCGACTTCCTCCGAGACATCGTCCAGTAGCGCGCCCAGCCACCGCACCGCAGGGTCGGACGAGTCCCGCGCCCGGCCCCGCGCGACCGCGTCGAGCAGCTCGTCGGTCTGGAGCAGGTCGTCGGCCTCGAGAAGCGCATGGAGCTCGTCCTCCGGCGTCAAGCCGACTCCAGCTCGGCCATCTGCCGCAACCTGGCCAGCGCCCGATGCTGGGCTACGCGGACCGCACCTGGTGACATACCGAGTACATTACCGGTCTCCTCGGCCGACAGCCCCGACACCACCCGCAACAGCAGCAACTCCCGCTGGTTGTCGGGCAGCCTGGCCAGCAGCCTGCGCGCGTGCTCGACCTCGATGTAGCGGACCACCGTCTCCTCGGGCCCCGGGCCGTCGTCGGGCCCGTCGGGCAGATCCTGGGTGGGCACGGCCGAGCGCACCGAGCTGCGCAGCGCGTCGGCCACCTTGTGCGAGGCGATCCCGAACACGAAGGACGCGAATGGCCGCCCCATGTCCCGGTATCGCGGCAGCGCGGACAACACCGCGATGCACACCTCCTGGGCTACGTCATCGGCAATGTGATATTGCCCTGAAACCCTGCCCAGCCTGGCGCGGCAATACCGCACCACCATGGGACGCAACTCCCCGAGCAGGGATTCGATCGCACTGCGATCTCCCTGCACGGCGAGGCTCGTCAGTTCCCTAAGGTCGGAGTCATCCGTCCGTGCCGGAAGTCTCGACGCGAGCCTTACCCCAATTTTGGCGTCGGCGACGCTTCCCTCGCTCACGATAGGCATGATGCCCGCACTGATCGGGCCTGTCCCCATGGCGAACGGCTACGGATTGGTCACATTGAAGCGACGATAACTAACAGTAATCAGTCGACCACACTAAGCCTTATAAGCTGACATAATGTTTCACCCCATAAGCCGAAATGCACGACAATTGCCAGACCCCGACGCTTAACCGCCACTGCCGGTTTACTCCAATAATCCACCTCTTCCCCCATTTTCCCCCGCCCCCACCGCCTTCCGCCCCACCAGCCCCAGCCGCATTTCCTCACCCCCGAAACCCACCAGCCCCCTCCCCGCACCCGTCCCACCCGCTCCCGGACCCGCCGGCCGGCGACGACCCACGCCGCCCCGCGAAAGCCACCGGGCCGCCCAAGGGGGTGTGTCCGAGGGGCGTCACAACGCTGTGATCACTTACTGGCGGCGGCCGGCAAGCGAGCCGAGCGGGCTTCCGTGGTCCGAGTTGCGGGGACTGCGGAAGCCCATGGCCGACGCCACCAGATCGCCGACGTGGGTGAGCTGAAGCCGGCCGAGGTCGGGACGGTTCGGTAGTCTCCTCCGATGGCGAAGATCCTGGTCACGGGGATGTCGGGAACCGGCAAGTCCACGGCGTTGGAGATGCTGGCGGCCCGGGGCCATCGCGCCGTTGACACTGATAGCGACCAGTGGAGCCACTGGGTGACCTTGTCGGACGGATCCACTGATTGGGTGTGGCGTGAGCCGGCCATCAGCGACCTGCTCACCAACCACGGTGAGGGCGCACTCTTCGTGGCCGGCTGCAAGTCCAATCAGGGCCGGTTCTACCCGCACTTCGACCACGTCGTCCTGCTCAGCGCGCCCGCTGAGGTCATGCTTGCTCGCATCGCGACACGCACCAACAACCCCTTCGGCAAGCGCCCTGAGGAGCGTGAAGCCGTCCTGCGTGCTCTGGCCGACGTCGAGCCGCTGCTCAGGGCCACCTCCACGCTCGAGATCGACGCTTCTGCGCCGATCGACAAGGTCGTCCAGCAGCTTGAGGAACTCGCGCAAACGACGCCGTGACCGAAGGTTGCGGAGACAGGCGCACTCCGACCTCGCCGCTTCGAGGTTCGGGCGCAGGCCGCCAGGAGCTCCGTGAGGCGCTCAGCCGGGTGTCCCGGTCCAGCGTCTTGCGAGGCCGGACGGGCAGCTCTGCGGCGACGGCGTCTAGTTACTCGCGGGTGGGGACCGAGTCGGCGCCCTCAGGGAACTACTGCACGGCAGGCCGTCGGTGCTCTCGTTGCAACCTCGCTGCCATGGGCCGTCGGTCGCAGAAGGAGACCGAGACGTCGGCGGCAGGGGGAAGACGCCGTGGGAGCCCAGTTCTGATCCCTGGTCCCAGGCAAGAGATCGCAGCAGACGCGGCAGAGACGTGACGGTCTGGCTGAAAGCCGACGGCCCGCGCCGGAGGGAACCGGTGCGGGCCGTACGGGCGCGGGGGAAACAGGCGGGTCAGTGGCCGTGACCGTGGCCGTGGCCCTGGCCGGCGGCCGGAGCCTCCTCCTCGGGCTTGTCCACCACGAGCGCCTCGGTCGTCAGGAGCATGCCCGCGATCGAAGCCGCGTTCTGCACCGCGGACCGGGTCACCTTGACGGGGTCGATGACACCCTGGGCGATCAGGTCGACGTACTCGCCGGTGGCGGCGTTGAGGCCCTGGCCGGCGGGCAGCTCGGCGACCTTGTGGGTCACCACGTAGCCCTCCAGGCCGGCGTTCTCGGCGATCCAGCGGGCCGGCTCGACCAGCGCGCGGCGCACGACGCCGACACCGGTGGCCTCGTCGCCGGTCAGGCCGAGGTCGTCGAGCTCCTTGCCCACGTGGATGAGGGCCGAGCCACCGCCGGAGACGATGCCCTCCTCGATCGCGGCGCGGGTCGCGGAGATCGCGTCCTCGAGGCGGTGCTTCTTCTCCTTCAGCTCCACCTCGGTGGCGGCGCCGACGCGCAGCACGCACACACCGCCGGCGAGCTTGGCCAGACGCTCCTGCAGCTTCTCGCGGTCCCAGTCGGAGTCGGACTGCTCGATGGCAATCTTGATCTCCTTGACGCGGTCCTCGATCGCCTGCTGGTCGCCGGCGCCGTCGACGATGGTCGTGGCGTCCTTGGTGACGACGACGCGGCGGGCGGTGCCGAGCACCTCGAGGCCGACGTGCTCCAGCTTGAGGCCGACCTCTTCGCTGACGACCTGGCCGCCGGTGAGGATCGCCATGTCCTGGAGCATCGCCTTGCGGCGGTCACCGAAGCCCGGGGCCTTGACGGCCACGGAGGTGAAGGTGCCGCGGATCTTGTTGGTGACCAGGACGGCCAGGGCCTCGCCCTCGACGTCCTCGGCGACCACGAGCAGCGGCTTCTTGGTCTGGGCGACCTTCTCCAGCAGCGGCAGGAAGTCGGCGATGGAGGAGATCTTGCCCTGGGTGAGCAGGATGTACGCGTCCTCCAGGACGGACTCCATGCGCTCGGGGTCGGTCACCATGTAGGCCGACAGGTAGCCCTTGTCGAACTGCATGCCCTCGGTGAACTCGAGCTCCATGCCCATGGCGTTGGACTCTTCGACGGTGAGGACACCGTCCTTGCCCACCTTGTCGAACGCCTCGGCGATCAGCTCGCCGATCTTGGCGTCCTGGGCGGAGATGGTGGCGACGTTGGCGATCTCCTTCTTGTCGCCCACCTCGCGCGCGCTGGCCAGCAGCCGGTCGCTGATCTCCTTGGCGGCCTTGTCGATGCCACGCTTGAGCGACAGCGGCGAGGCGCCGGCGGCCACGTTGCGCAGGCCCTCGCGGACCATCGCCTGGGCCAGCACGGTGGCGGTGGTGGTGCCGTCGCCCGCGATGTCGTTGGTCTTGGTGGCTACTTCCTTGGCGAGCTGGGCGCCGAGGTTCTCGTAGCGCTCCTCCAGCTCGATCTCACGAGCGATGGTCACACCGTCGTTCGTGATCGTCGGCGCACCGAACTTCTTGTCGATGACGACGTTACGGCCACGCGGGCCGAGGGTTACCTTCACGGCGTCCGCGAGGGCGTTGACACCGCGCTCAAGCGCGCGACGGGCGTCCTCGTCGAACTGCAGGATCTTCGCCATGCTGAAAGTCCTCTCCTGGCGTCGAAAGCCCCGGGCCCTCAAGAGCGCCCGGGGCTCGACACAACCGGCTTACTTCTCGATGATCGCGAGAACGTCGCGGGCGGAGAGCACCAGGTACTCCTCGCCGCCGTACTTGACCTCGGTGCCGCCGTACTTGCTGTAGAGGACGACGTCGCCCTCGGAGACGTCGAGCGGAATACGCTTGTCGCCGTCCTCATCCCAGTTGCCGGGGCCCACCGCGAGGACCTTGCCCTCCTGCGGCTTCTCCTTGGCGGTGTCCGGGATGACCAGACCGGAAGCGGTGGTCTGCTCTGCCTCAAGCGGCTGAACCACGATGCGGTCGCCGAGCGGCTTAACGGGAACCTTGGTGGCGGTCGTCACGATCGGACCTCCCCTTCAGATTTGAATGATCTAGAAGAGGCGACCAGCGGGGCCTGCCGTCGCGGGTGTCAGACCTGCCTCGTCGCACGTTGGCACTCTCAAGGTGAGAGTGCCAACAGGAAACATATGCAAGAGGGCCTTGACAGTCAACACGAACGCGTCTGCTCAGAGCGATCAGACGTAGGAGCCCTCGGTCAGATCGGCGACGACACCGGGCCGGGAGGGGTTCCAACCGAGCTCGGCGCGCGTGCGTGTCGCGCTGATGCGCTGGCCGAGCGCCAGCGCCTCGGCGAAGCCCGCTCCCAGCACCTGGGCCGCCTCGGCCAGCGGCCAGGGCTCGGCCTGCGGCTTGACGCCCGCGGACCGGGCCGCCGCCTCGGCCACCTCGGCGACCGGCACGGCCTCCTCGCTGATGCCGTGGTAGACGCGGGCGCCGCCCTTCTCCAGGACGGCCACGACGAGCTCGGCCAGGTCGTCGACGTGCACGAACGTCCAGGTGTGCGGCTCGCCGCCGGCGGTGACGTACACGCCGGCGCCGCGCTCGGCGGCCTGCGCGCGCATCAGGGCGGGGATGCCGCCGCCGCGCCCGTGGACGACGCCGGGCCGGATCACCGAGCCGCCGCCGTCGATGACCAGCTGCTCGATCTCGTGCCGGTACGCCACGAGCGGAATCGGGTCGGCCGGGCTGTCCTCGTGCCCGTCGGCGGTGGCGCCCAGCACCCACACGCCGCTGGTGAAGACCACCTTCCGGCCCGACGCGGCGAGCACGCCGATCGCGGCGAGGTCGGCCTCCTTGTCGCCGCCGAGCTGGGCGGCGACCACGATCGCGTCGATGTCCGGGGTGATCGCGGCGGCCAGCCCCGCGACGTCGGCCAGGTCTCCGTGACGCTCGTCGGCCACGCGCGGCACGCGCCGGGACCCGTCGGCGGCCGGCCGCACCAGGACGGCCACCTCGTGCCCCTGCTCGGCCAGCCGCTCGACCACCGCGCCGCCGATGTACCCCGTCGCGCCCAGCACCAGCACCTTCATGATGATCCTACCTCGAAAATTTCTACGTTGAACATTTCGACGTTGAGGACAGTACCGCACGATCCCAAACATTTCAACGTCGAAGCTTTGGTAGGGTGAGCCTCGTGGATGACGCGGTGGACGTGATTCTCGGACAGTGGGCGCGGACACGGCCCGACGTCGACGTGTCCCCGATGGGTGTGATCGGCCGGGTCTCGCGCGCCTCGCGCCTGCTGGAGCGCGGCGTCAAGGACTTCCTGGCCGAGCACGGGCTGGAGGCGTGGGAGTTCGACATGCTGGCCACGCTGCTGCGCAGCGGCGCCGATGCCACCATGTGCATGAAGGACCTGTCAACGTCGGCCATGGTCAGCCCTGGAGCGCTCACCAACCGGATGGACCACCTGGTCCGGCGCGGCCTGGTCCACCGCTGGCCGGCGCCGCACAACCGGCGCATGACGCTGGTCGCCCTCACCGACGAGGGCAGGAGGGTCGCCGACGAGATGCTCGTCCTGCACGCCGCCAACGAGGAGCGGCTGCTCGCCGGGCTGTCCGAGGGCGAGCGCGAGGCCCTGGCCGGGCTGCTGCGCAGCCTGCTGGTGTCCCTGGGCGACACTTCCCTGTGAGCGATCCCGAGTCGTGAGCGGCCCCGAGTTGTGAGCGGCCCCGAGTTGTGAGCGATCCTGAGTTGTGAGCGGAGTGCGTACATGGATCTCGACGCCTTCGGCGAGCTGCTGACCCCGCGCGGGCAGCGGGCGCTCGCCGAGGCCGCGGAGCTGGCCGGGACCGATCCGGTCGCGGCGGCGACCAGGCTGCGCCGCACCTACGACGCGGCGCTCACCTCCGCCGCGCTGACGCAGGCGGCGCTGCGTGAGCGCGCCGCGGCGAAGTTCGGCGCGGACGCCGCGGTCATGTACTTCACCCCGCACGGCCTGGAGCAGTCCACCCGCCGGGAGGTCGCCGACCACCGCGCCCGGCGCATGGGCGGCGGGCGGGTGATCGACGCCTGCTGCGGAGTCGGCGGCGACCTCCTCGCACTGGCCCGCGCCGGCTGCGCCGTCGACGCCGTCGACCTCGACCCGTTGACCGTCGCCGTGGCGAGCGCCAACGCCGACGCGCTCGGGCTGGCCGACCGGGTGCGGGTGCGCGTGGGCGACGCGGCGCTGGTCCGGCCCGAGGAGTACGACGCGCTGTTCGCCGACCCGGCCCGGCGCAGCGGCAAGGGCCGGACGTTCGATCCCATGGCCTACTCGCCGCCCTGGCCGGTCGTGCTCGACCTGGTCGCGCGGGCGCCGCGGGCCTGCCTGAAGGTCGCCCCCGGCATCCCGTACGAGTTCATCCCCGAGGGCGCGGAGGCCGAATGGGTCTCCTACAAGGGCGAGGTCAAGGAGGCCACCATCTGGACCGGCTCCCGGACCGGCCCCGCCCGGCGCGCCACCCTGCTGCCCGGCGGCCACAGCCTGGCCGCCACCGGGGCCCAGGCCGCCGTCGGCCCGGTGGGCCGCTACGTCTACGAGCCCGACGGCGCCGCGATCCGGGCGCACCTCGTGGGCGAGGTGGCCGAGATGATCGGCGGACGCCTGCCCGACCCCATGATCGCCTACATCACCGCCGACGAGCCCAGGCACACCCCGTGGGCCTCCGGGTACGAGGTGGACGAGGTCATGCCGTTCTCGCTGAAAAAGCTCCGCGCGGCTCTCCGTGAACGGCGGATCGGGAATGTCACCATCAAGAAACGCGCGTCCGCGATCGACATCGAACGCCTGCGCGCCGATCTCCGGCTTTCCGGCGAGAACTCGGTCGTCATTATCCTGACCCGCATTCTCGATAAGCCTTCAGTTATCATCTGCAACCCCATCCCACCTGCCTGAACAATCCAAAGCGGTCATTCTTCCGCTAAATACGATCTTTCACTTCGACGCCGCCTGACCTTGATCGAAAGGCTAAGGTGGACGGGCGGGAGTTCTCCCCCTTATGCGGTAACCCGCGTACTCGCCCTTTCATCTGCAAACCGGACCTATCCCACCGCTGCGCGGCAGACCGTCGGCGAGCGAAGGAGCCTTTCGGTGGACCATTCCAACCACACCACCCTTCTTCAGGCAGGCGGCCAGTCCGCCATCTCCGAGAGGATGCGAGACCTCCTCGCGCGCGCCGCCCAGGACCATGTCTACGAGCAGCGCACCCAGGGAGCCGTGCTCGACGAGATCCGCCAGCGTCTTGAAGGCATGGAGTGGCTGCTGCGCGAGGTGCGCGAACGCGAGCTCGGCGGCCTGAGCGGCACCCTCGAGGCGGTGAGCGGGCGGCTCGACGACATCACCGCCAAGCCGCCGATGTGGGCGGAGGGCCTGGCCCAGCACGTCGAGGCCGTGCGCGACCACGTCGACGCCGTCGGGGAGAAGATCGGCCACGTCGACGCCCGGGTCGCGCCGGTGGCCGAGCTGCCGAGCCTGTGGGCGGATCTGGGCACCGTGGGCGAGGCCGTCGACGAGGCGCTCAACCGCCTGCAGTCGGTGCTCGACACCACCGACGGCATCACCCAGAACATGTCCGACTTCGCCGCCAAGCTGACGCAGCTCAACTCCAGCATGGAGGCCGCGGCCAGCCGTTTCACCCGGCTCGACAAGTCGGTGGCCGACCTGTCGGGCCGCGCCGAGCGGGTCGAGAGCGTGGTCGGCGAGCTGGCCGAGAGCGTCGCGGCCACGTCGCAGCAGGTCGCCGTCAAGATCGACGCGGCCGAGCAGCGCCTGACCGGCCGGCTCGACGACACCGACCTGCACATCGCCGCCCGCCTCGACGAGGCCGACAAACGCCTGGCCGGCCGCCTCGACGAGACCGACGAGCGGCTGACCCAGCGCCTGAACGAGCGGCTCGACCGCGCCGACGAGCGCCTGGCCGCCAGGCTCGACGAGGGCGACCAGCGGCTCACGGTCCGGCTGGCCGACGTCGAGCAGCGGCTCACCGCCCGTCTCGACGAGGCCGACCAGCACCTCGCCGTCCAGCTCGGGGAGAGCGAGCTGCGGCTCAGCGGGCGGCTCGACGGCGTCGACTCCCGGCTCGACCGGGTCGAGGGCCGGCTCATGGGCCTCGACACCCGGCTCACCGGGTTCGACGGCCGGCTGGAGTCGGCCGACGAGTGCCTGGCCGACATCGACACCAGGCTCGACGGCGTCGACGGCCGCATCAGCGGCGTCGACAAGCGCCTCACCTCGGTCGACGGCCAGCTCGGCGGCCTCGGCAAGCGCATGGGCACCATCGACGGCCACCTCGTCCGCCACGACGACCGCTTCGACGCCCTCGACGGCCGCCTGAGCGCGCTCGACGACCGCGCGTCGGCCACCGACCAGCGCCTGGCCGAGACCGCCGTGCGCAGCGAGGGCCGCTTCAACAAGCTCGACAACCAGATGGAGTCGATCGACGAGCGGCTGGTCGAGGCGGAAGAGCACCTGATCACCCGGTTCGACACCCTCGACGGCCAGTTCAGCGGGCTCGACAGCCGCTTCAACGGCCTCGACACGCACCTCAACGGCCTGGCCGCCCGCGCCGATCAGGCCGGCGAGCACCTGGAGTCGGTCGACGACCGCATCGAGGCCATGAACCAGCACGTCAGCCAGCTCCCGGCCGCCCTGGCCATCCCCGAGCGGGTCGGCGAGCTCATCGAGTCGCAGGCCGGCGCGCAGGCCGACCGCCTGTCGGCCGCCGCCGACGCGCTCACCGAGCTGGTGCGTTCCCGGCCCGACCGCGACGAGCTGAGCGAGACGGTCAGCGGCATCGTGCAGCCGGCCACCGACGACCTCACCAAGCGGCTGGCCGCGCTGGAGGAGACCATGCTGGCGCTGGCCGAGGCCCTGCTCCGGCCCACCAGGACGAAGGACTGAGCACCGCTTGGCGGCGGGGGAACGCCCCGCCGCCAGGGCTCAGACGTGGACCGTCGTGATCGGCAGCGACGAGTCCGCCGGGATCTCCAGCGTCGAGGGGGTGATCCCCGCCGCCACCAGGTCGGACCCCAGGGCGGCGACCATGGCCCCGTTGTCGGTGCACAATCCCGGCCGGGGCACGCGCAGCCGCACGCCCGCCGCGTCGCAGCGCTCCTGGGCCAGCGCCCGCAGCCGCGAGTTGGCCGCCACGCCGCCGCCGATCAGCAGGTCGTGCACGTCGTACTTCTTGCACGCCTGCAACGCCTTGCGGGTCAGCACGTCGACCACGGCCTCCTGGAAGGAGGCGGCCACGTCGGGCACGTGGATCGACTGCCCGGACGCCTCGCGCGCCTCGACCCAGCGGGCGACGGCGGTCTTGAGCCCGGAGAAGGAGAAGTCGAGCGTGCCGTCGTCGATCTTGCCGCGGGGGAAGGTCACGGCCGTGCCGGAGCCCTCGCGGGCGGCCCTGTCGATGTGCGGGCCGCCGGGGAAGGGCAGCCCGAGCACCCGGGCCACCTTGTCGAACGCCTCGCCGGCCGCGTCGTCGACGGTCGAGCCGAGCGAGATGACGTCTTGGGCCACGTCGGGCACCAGCAGCAGCGAGGAGTGGCCGCCGGAGACCAGCATGGCGATGCACGGCTTGGGCAGCGGCCCGTGTTCGAGCTGGTCGACGGCCACGTGGGCGGCCAGGTGGTTGACGCCGTAGAGCGGGACGCCGAGGCCCAGCGCGTACGACTTGGCGGCGGCCACGCCCACCAGCAGCGCCCCGGCCAGGCCCGGCCCGGCGGTGACGGCGATGGCGTCGATGTCGGAGAACTTGAGCCCGGCCTCGGCCAGCGCCGCCTCGACGGTGGGCGTCATGGCCTCCAGGTGGGCGCGGGAGGCGACCTCGGGCACCACGCCGCCGTATCTGGCGTGCTCGTCCATGCTGGAGGCGATGGTGTTGGCGAGGAGCGTGTGGCCTCTGACGATGCCGATGCCGGTCTCGTCGCACGACGTCTCGATGCCCAGGACCAGGGGTGCGTCAGCCATCCAGCTTCCTTCTCATCATGATCGCGTCGGTGCCGTCGTCGTAGTAGCGGCGGCGGGTGCCGATCTCCTCGAACTCGAAATGCCGGTAGACGGCCTGGGCGCGCGGGTTGTCGGCGCGTACCTCCAGGAAGATCTCGCGCGCGCCCCTGCGCCGCGCCTCGGCCAGCAGCTCGGTCAGCATCGCGCTGCCGAAGCCGGTGCCCTGGTGCTTCTCCAGCACGGCGATGGTCTGCACGTCGGCCTGGTCGGCGGCGACCGCGATGCCGGCGTAGGCGACGATCTCGTCGTCGGCCAGGGCCACCACGTAGTGGCGCGAACGCGGCATGTCGGCCAGCTCGCCGCGCATCATGCCCTCGCTCCACGCGTCGAGCGGGAACGTGGCCCGCTCGATCGCCATGACCGCGGGCAGGTCGGCCTCGGTCATCGGCCGCAGTCTCACGCCGTCACCCTCTTGGGCGCGCCCGGCACCACGGCGTCGGGCCTGCGCAGGTAGATGGGCCGCGGCGGGTCGAGCGGCACGCCCGCGGCCAGCCGCTCGGCGGCCAGCGCGGCCAGCGCGCCCGCGTAGGGGTAGGGCGGGGCGTCGTGGCGGCCCAGGACGTCGGGGTAGAGCCCGGCGCCGGCGCCCACGACCGGCAGGCCCTCGACGGGCACGTCGGCGGGCCGGTCGACGAACGGGCCGTCGGCACGCGTGCGCATGTCCTGGTAGCGCGCCCAGAACACCTCCTTGCGCCGGGCGTCGGTGGCGACCAGGAACGGCTCGCCGAGCCCGCTGCCGTAGGCGACCGCGTCGAGGGTGCAGATGCCGTACGCGGGCACGGCGAGCGTCGTCGCGAGCCCCTGGGCGGTCATCAGGCCGACGCGCAGGCCCGTGTAGGGCCCGGGGCCGCTGCCCGCGACGAGGGCCGTCACGTCGCGCAGGGCGGCGCCCGACTCGGTCAGCACGCGTTCGATGGTGGGGACGAGCAGCTCGCCGTGGCGGCGGGCGTCGATCGTCGTGGACTCGGCGAGCACCCGCTCGCCGTCGTGGAGGGCGGCGGTGACGGCGGGCGTCGCGGTATCAAAGGCCAGGACCAGCACGACTGTTTAGCCTACCCGCCGGACGGGTCACACCCAGCCGGTACGCCGTTTGAGCCACTCCAGCGCGACCACTCCCTGCGCCCGCTGGAACGCCCTGAGCGTGGGCAGGCCAGGCGGATCCGGCAGCCGGCCGTTCCGGACGAAGTAGCCGGTCTGGGCCGCGAGCACGGCGGTGACCGCCGGGTCGGGATCGTCGAACAGCTCGTGGGGGGCGGGACCGCCCTGCATGCCGACCGACGGCAGCATGGCCACCTGGTCGTACCAGGGCGCGGCCAGGCAGGCCCACGGCCAGTCGACCACGTAGACGCGGTCGGGCGTGAGCAGGATGTTGTCGGCCCGCAGGTCGGCGTGGACGAGGGTGTCGCCGGCCGCCGCCGTCGCCCAGCCGGACTCCAGTTCGGCCAGCTCGGGCAGGTGGCGCAGCGCCCACGGGTCGAGCCCGGCGGTGTCCTCGCCGAGGAGTCTGCGCCAGCCCTGGAAGGAGTCGTCCAGGAGCTCGCCGACCGTGGGAGCCTCGATCGGCGACGGGGTGAGCGCGGCGGACATCTCCTTCAGGGCCGTGAACACCCGGTCGAGCTCGTCGCGCCGCCACGGCATCGCGGGGTGCGCGGCCTCGACATCCTCGAAGACCAGGGTCACCCAGCCCTCCAGCTCGAACGCCGTCAGCAGCTTGGGCGCGGGGACCGACTCGGGGAGCGCGGCGGCGTTCCTGAGCTCGGAGCGGTAGATGCGCACGCTGTCGGGGTTGGGCTCGGGACCGACGGCCTTGACGAACGCGCGCCGGCCGTCCTCGGTCCGCAGGCGCACCGCGGCCGCCGGCGAGAAGCCGCCCTCCTGGGTGACGGCCTCCACGACGCGGCTGCCGAGGAAGCCCTCGACCGCCTCGCGCACCAGTGGATGGACCTCGTGCCAGGGCACCCGGGCGCCGGACGCCGGCGGGTTGTGGTCAGTGCTCATTACTCCATGATCAGGCTCGGGACGCGTAGACGATGATGTTGTCGACATATTCGCCTTTGGCGGAGTCGAACTTTCCGCCGCAGGTGACGAGTTTCAGCCCGTCGTCGACGTACACCCGCCGGGCGGGGAAGTGGTCCTTGGAGACCTGCTCGATGGCGTCCACCCTGAAGCTGACGACCTTGCCGTCGCTGCGTTCCACCTTGACGGTCTCGCCCTTGCGCAACTGCCTGAGCTTGTAGAACACGGCGGGGGCGGTCTTGGTGTCGACGTGGCCGATGATCACCGAGGCGCCCTTCTCGCCGGGCACCGCGCTGCCGCTGTACCAGCCGGCCATCTTCGGCTTCTCGTACGGCGGCAGCTCGACCTCGCCGTCCTTGCTCAGCCCGAGCTTCATCAGCGGGGCCTCAAGATCGAGCGACGGGATGTCGATGCTCTTGGGCACCACGCTCGCCGCCGGGGTGGAGGAGTTCTGCATGCTCTTGCCGAAGGCGACCAGCAGCAGGCCCGTGACGGCGCCCGCGAGCACCACCCGTCCTGGACGTGCCATCGGTCAAGCCCGGCTGCGCCGCTTGACCATCACGACCGCGCCTCCGACGAGGACCAGGGCCACCAGCGCGCCGGCCGGGCCCAGCGGGATCGAGGACTCGTCGTCGACGTCACGGCCGAAGGTGCCGCCGCCGCCCGCCTTGGGCGCCTTGGTGGGCACGCCGGTCGGGTCGGCCTCGGCCCTGGCCACCCTGAGCGTGGCCTTGCCGACGTCGTTGGTGCCGTCGCACTTGACGTCGACGGTGTACGAGCCGCGCTTGACCGTGCCGGAGACCGTCGCCTCGCCCCGCACCCAGGGCGAGCCGTTCGCCGGGCTGCTGGTCGCGGTCGGCGTGGCCGACCCGGCCGGCACGGGGTTGAGCGGGACGCCGTTGAGAAACGCCCGCGAGGTCGCGGTGCCGGTGTGGGCCGGGCCGCCGGACGGCAGCGGGCAGTTGGCCAGGATCCACACCTTGGACGTCTCCCCCGCGGTGACCCGGTCGGGGTTGACCTGGACCGCGATGCTCGGCCTCTTGGTGGCCGGCGGGGCGGTCGGGGTGGTCGTGGCCGTGGTCGTCGTGGTGGCGGTGGTGGACGTCGTGGCTGTGGCCGTCGGTGTGCCTGTCGGTGTGGTCTCGGCCGAGGCCGCACACCCGGTCAGCCCGACCACCATGATGGCACCCGCGTACGCGACTCGCCTGACCCTGAGCACCGCCGCACCCCACTTTGCCGTCTTGCACCCAGCATCCACCAAAAATGTGGATGTCGCCCCTCCTGATACCCAGAAATTCTGGGCAAATCCCTGACCAACGATCATGATTTATGTCTTCGGTCAGGTACGTCAAGGGTGACAGCTTTGCCGGAAATTGACGGAGGTTTTAGCCTTCGGCCGGATCAGACGGCGTGTCGGCCCATCGGTCGCCCACCCCGCGCAGGGTCACCAGGCGGGCGTCGTCGCCGGTCTCGCGGTCGATGTGGATCTCCAGCCGGTCTTCGGCCAGCCCCTCGACCAGGCCCTCGCCCCACTCGACCACGGTGACCGACTCCTCCAGCGAGGCGTCGAGGTCGAGGTCGTCGACCTCCAGGTCGCCGCCGAGCCGGTAGGCGTCGGCGTGCACCAGGGGCGGCCCCTGCCGCAACGACGGGTGCACCCTGGCGATCACGAAGGTGGGCGAGGTGATCGGCCCGCGTACCTTGAGACCTTCCGCGATGCCCTGGACGAGCGTGGTCTTGCCCGCGCCGAGCGGGCCGGACAGCACGATCAGGTCGCCGGGCCGCAGGTGGGCCGCCAGGCGCGCGCCGTAGGCCCGCATGTCCTCCGCTGTCGCCAGTCGCACTACAACTCCACTCGCTTGATCAGGTCGCGCAGCGCGTCGTTGACGATCCCCGGGCGCTCCAGCTGGATCAGGTGGGAGGTGTCGGGAATCTCGGTGACCTGCGCCTTGGGCAGCGCCGCCGCGATGGCCCTGCTGTGGTCGGGCGGGGTCAGCCAGTCGCGCTCGCCGTAGACGATGGCGGTCGGGACCGGGTCGAGTACGTGCAGCGCGGACAGCTTGTCGTGGTTCATCAGGGCCGGGTAGAAGGCGGCGAACACCTCGGTGGGGGTCTGCCTGATCATCGACTCGGCGAAGTCGACCACGGTCGGGCTCACGTTCGCGGAGTCGCCGAAGCCCATGTAGCGGGTGATCAGGAACGCGATGTCGCTGCCCGCGTGCCGGGTCCTGTCGATCAGCGCGCCCTTCCTGCCCAGCAGCGACACCGTGGACGGCGCCACCTTGTGCACGGCCTTGGACACCATCGCCGGCAGCCCCAGCGTCAGCTCGGCCAGCTTGCCCGCCGAGGTCGCGATGAGGGCGACCGCCCGGATCTTGTCGCCGAACAGCTCAGGATGGCTGTCGGCGAGCGCCATGATCGTCATGCCGCCCATCGAGTGGCCGACCACCACGCACGGGCCGGGCACGAACTCCTCGATCACCTCGGCGAGGTCCTGGCCCAGCCGGTCGATCGTGCTGTCGTCGGCCGTGCCGCGCTGCGAGCGGCCGTGGGAGCGGATGTCCCACAGCACCACGCGGTGGTTCTCGCGCAGCTCCTTGCGCTGGTAGTGCCACGATTCGAGGTTGAGGCAGTAGCCGTGGCACATCACGATCGTCAGCGGCGCGTCCTCGGGGCCGTCGATCTCGACGTGGAGGGCCACCCCGTCGGAGGTGACGAGCGTGCGCTCCCTGCCGCGCAGCTCGCCGAACGGCTCGCTGGCCTCCTCGTCGTGCCGCAGCCTGATCCGGCCGACCGCGTAGCGCTTGGCCAGAGCCGCCGCCGCGACACCGGCCGACGCCGCTCCGACGATCGCGCCGGCGATTCCGACCCTGCGCCGCCGTGTTGTCGTCGTCATGTCCCCGATCCTTCTCCGCTCATGGCCGCTCCGGAGTGCCCGCCGTCACATGCTGGTGGACCCGTGGCACCCGGGAACCGATCCTGGTCACGATCTCATGAGTGATCGTGCCGAGGGTATCCGCCCATTCCTGGGCAGTCGGCTCGCCCCCGTCGCCGGGACCGAACAGCACCACCTCGTCGCCCGGCGACAAGGGGTCGTCGCCGACGTCGATCACGAACTGGTCCATGCACACCCGGCCCGCCACTTTCCGGCGGCGCCCGCCCGCCAGCACCTCGGCTCTTCCCGACGCGTGCCGGAGTATGCCGTCGGCGTAGCCGAGCGGCACGAGGCCGAGGGTGGTCTCGTGGTCGGTGACGTAGAGGTGACCGTAGGAGACCCCCGACTCCTGAGGGACCCGCTTGACGAGCGCGATCCTGGCCGTCAGGGTCATGGCCGGACGCAGCCCGAAGTCGCCCAGCTCGGGGACGGGGCTCAGGCCGTACATGGCGATGCCCGGCCTGACCAGGTCGAAGCGGGCGGCGGGCAGGGTCATGACGGCGGCCGAGTTGGCCAGGTGCCTGATCACCGACGACCCGGCGGCGCCCGCCTGCTCGGCCTGCTTCAGCGCGCTCTCGAACGCCTCCAGCTGCTGCTCGACCGAGGGATGGCCGGGCAGGTCGGCGCAGGCGAAGTGGGACCACAGGCCGACGATCTCGACGACGCCCTCCGCCCGCAGCGCGAGCGCCCTGCTCAGCAGGCCCGGCCAGGCGGCCAGCGGCGCGCCGCCCCTGCTCATGCCGGTGTCGGCCTCCAGGTGCAGCTTGGCCGGACGGCCCACGCGCCGGGCGGCGGCCGCGATCTCGTCGAGCAGGCCCTCATGGGCGGCCGACAGCTCGATGTCGTGGGCCACGGCCCGGTCGAGGGGCTCGCCGGGGGTGATCAGCCAGGCCAGCACGGGCGCGGTGACGCCGCCGTCGCGCAGCGCGAGCGCCTCGGCGACGAAGGCCGTGCCCAGCCTGGACGCGCCGCCCTCCAGGACGGCCCTGGCCGAGGGCACCAGCCCGTGCCCGTAGGCGTCGGCCTTGACGGCCCCCATCAGCTCGGCGCCGCCCGCCCGCTCCTTCAGCAGGGTCACGTTGTGCCGGATGGCGGACAGGTCGACCCGCGCCTCGGCGGGGGTGGCCATCGAGGAGTACATCTCTCCAGTGTGGCAGCTCAGACGGGTGGTCGAGCGCGGTTCGCGCCGCTCAGGGACGGGGTTCGCCGTGGACGGAGCGGATGGCCTCCGGAACGGCCGCCGCCACCCCGGCCGCCGTGAGCGGGGCGCCGCGGGCGGCCAGCCGGCCGGCCAGCCCGTGCACGTACGCGCCGACCGAACCCGCGTCGTAACAGCACAGCCCCTGGGCCAGCAGCGCGCCCGCCACGCCCGACAGCACGTCGCCGGTGCCCCCGGTGGCCAGCCACGACGTGCCGGTCTCGTTGACGCGGACCGGCCTGGCCTCCTCGGCCACCACCGTGGTCGAGCCCTTGAGCAGCACGGTCACGCCCAGCTCGGCCGCGGCCCGGCGGGCGTGCTCCAGCCGGGCGGCCTCGATGTCGTCGCGGCTCACGCCGATCAGCCGGGACAGCTCGCCCGCGTGCGGCGTGATCAGCACGGGCGCCCGCCTGCGCAGCAACGACCGGTCGCGGGCCACCAGCGTGAGCCCGTCGGCGTCGATCAGCACGGGGACGTCCGAGGCCAGCACTCTGGCGGCCAGCTCGTGCGCCCAGTCGCCGGTGCCGAGCCCCGGGCCGAGCAGCCACGCCTGGACGCGGCCCACGCCCTCGATGGACGGCCGGTCGAGCGGGGTGATCACCGCTTCCGGCCAATGGGCGCGCACCTGCTGGACCGGCTCGTGGGTGCCCGCGTAGCGGACCAGGCCCGCGCCCGCCCGCAGCGCGCCGCCCACGGCCAGCACGGCCGCGCCGGTGTACAGGTCGCTGCCCGCGGCCACCCCGAGCACGCCCCTGCGGTATTTGTCGGACTCGTTGCCCGGCCTGGGCAGCAGGTCCTCCACGTCCGCGCGGGTCAGCGCCGCGACGTCGGGGTCGGGCAGGAAGGGGCCGAGCCCGATGTCGACCAGCTCGACCCGGCCCGTGTGCGCGGCGCCCGGATCGACCAGCAGCCCCGTCTTGTACGCCCCCATCGTCACCGTCACCCGCGCCCGCACCGCCGCGCCCGCGACCCGCCCGGTGCTCGCCTCGACGCCGCTGGGCACGTCGACCGCGACGATCGTGCCGTGGGCCGCGTTCGCCTCCTCGGCCAGCCGGGCGTACGGCTCGCGCAGCGCGCCCGTGGCCCCGATGCCCACCAGCCCGTCCACGATCAGGTCGGCGTCCCGGACGGCTGGTGGGCCGGCCACGCGGCCTCCGGCGTCGAGGAAGGCGCGCAGGCCGAGCTCGTGCGTCTTGGCGCCGGCCAGGACCGCCTCGACCCTGGCTCCCCGGCGGGCCAGGCGCTCACCTGCGTAGAGGGCGTCACCGCCGTTGTCGCCGCTGCCGACCAGGAGCACGACGCGGGCGCCGTACACCCGGCCCAGCAGGTCGGCGCAGGCGGCGGCGAGACCGTGGGCGGCCCGCTGCATGAGGGTGCCCTCGGGCAGGCGAGCCATCAGCGTGCGCTCGGCGTCCCGGATCTGGTCGGCGGTGTAGGCGGTCCTCATGGCCTCACTCCGTTCGGCTGCTCGGTCGCCATATGCCGCCGCCCTTCCCCGCTCTGGTCGCTTCGCTCCCGCCGCTCCGCCACGCGACGGCACTCCCTCGCGCGCATGATCCGAAGCTATCCCTCCGCGATCACATAGGCCACGGCGACGCCCCCGTCATGGCTGAGCGACAGGTGCCAGCGCTTGACCCCGAGGCCGTAGGCCACCTCGGCGACCTTGCCCGACACGTGCAGCTCGGGCTTGCCCAGCTCGTCGCAGCGCACCTCGGCCTCCAGGTGCCCGAGCCCCCTGGGCGCGCCGAGCGCCTTGGCCACGGCCTCCTTGGCGGCGAACCTGGCGGCCAGCGAGTGCGCCGGCAGCGGCCGTTCGATGTCGGTGAACAGCCGCTCGCGCAGCTGCGGTGTACGTTCGAGAGCCGCCTCGAAGCGGGCGATGTCGACGATGTCCACTCCGATACCCAGGATCATCGTCCCAGGCTACTCAGAACAGGCCGCGCTCCCACGGCCCCCAGATGGCGAACGACCGCCCCTGGACGGCCTGGACGTTGACATAGAGCGTCTGGCCGCCCGGCCCGAACGTCGAGCCGGCGAACTCGGCGCCCGGATCGCCCGGGATCGGCTGGAGGCGGCAGAAGTCGAAGATCTCGCCCGTCCTGGTGAGGCCGCGCAGGAAGTTGTCGCCGTCGCCGTCCTCGCAGAGCACCAGCGTGCCGCGCCGGCTGACGGTCACGTTGTCGGGCAGGTCGAGCGCCGACGAGCGCGGCGACTCGTAGACCAGCCTGAGCCGCCCGCTCCACGTCTCGTACGCCCACACCTGGCCCCGCCCGTCGCCGAACCCGGGAGGCGGCCGGTCACCCGGCGCGGTGGCCCCGCCCTGGGTGGAGACGAAGTACACCACGCCCTGGTGGAAGACCGCGCCCTCCAGCCTGGCGAAGATCGCCGCGCCGCCCGCGCGCCCCTGCCGGCCCACCGCCTGGACGGCCTCCTCGTACGGCGGCCTGCCGGTGAAGCGGGGGTCGGGCTCGTCGATGTCCACCCAGCGAGTGGCGTAGGCGGCCCCCGCCCGCTGCCCGCGCGACAGGTCGGCGCGCTCGACGCCGCTGACGGCGAGCATCTGCAGCCGGCCGCCGTCGAGCAGCCGCCCCTCCCGCATCGGGTGCTTGGGCGGCAGGTAGCGGTAGAAGCCGGAGGGGAAGGAGAAGTTGTCCTCGGTGAGGTAGACGGCTCCGGTGGAGGGGTCGAAGGCGGCCGACTCGTGCGGGAAGCGGCCGGCCGACCTGATCGGGCGCGCACTCGCGACCCCGCCGACCGGCACCTCGAACAGGTAGCCGTGCCTGCGCTTGAGCTTGCTGTTGTCGCCGCCGGACGGGTCGTCGCCCACGTCGGGGCCGTTGACCGTCTCCTCGCAGCTCACCCAGGCCCGCCAGGGCATGGGCCCGCCGGAGCAGTTGGTCATGGTGCCGTTGAGCGAGGGGCCGCTCCTGATCACCTCGCCGTGGCGGGTGACGTGGAGGGTCGAGGTGCCGCCGCCGGCCGCCGGGTCGTAGGCGGTGTCCTTGTCGCCGAACGCGCCGACCGGGCCGGTGACCTCGTGGTTGCGGACGAGGATCGTGCTCCCCTTGGGGCCGCTGAAGGCCGCCATGCCGTCATGCCTGCCCGGGACGGTGGTGCCGTCGGAGAACTTCTCGCCCGCGGCGCTGAACGAGCGGTACCGGAACCCGTCGGGGAGGTGCAGGCGCACCTTGCCGTCGCGCAGGTCGGCGACCGGTCTCAAGGGCCCGTAGCCGACGGCGGGCCGCACGCCGCCCCTGGCCCCGGCGCAGGCGACCCCGGCGAAGGGCCCGGCCACGGCCAGCACGTTGGCGAGGAAGCGACGGCGATCCACAAGACCTCCCGGGAGGCTACGTCCGGAACAGTAGCCGCCCGCCGGTTCCGGCACGCCCGGATCGTCAGGACCGGTCTTTCTTCCCGGAATCATCCTTTGGTAATCCCACGTTTTTATCCACAGGTTGTGGATATCCGCCGCGGCGCACCCGCCCATGATCGCATTTGTCCCCCATCGCTACGCTGCCTAGGTGAACAACGGCTACGTGGAACTGAGCAGGGAGCAGTGGAGCGAGCTCCGCAAGAACACGCCCTTGACTCTCACCGCAGACGAGCTGGAAGACCTGCGCGGCGTCGATGACCCCATCGACCTCACCGAGGTCACCGACATCTATCTCCCCCTGACCCGGCTGCTCAACCTGCACTTCACCGGGTCCAAGCAGCGCAGCAGCGTGCTGAGCGCCTTCCTCGGCGATGCGGGGACGCGCGTGCCGTACATCCTGGGCATCGCCGGGAGCGTCGCGGTCGGCAAGTCGACCACGGCGCGGCTGCTGCACACCCTGCTGGCCCGCTGGCCCGAGCACCCGCACGTGGAGCTGATCACCACCGACAGCTTCCTCTACCCCAACGCGGTGCTGGAGGCCAAGGGCATCATGCAGCGCAAGGGCTTCCCGGAGAGCTACGACCGGCGCGCGCTGGTCAGGTTCGTGGCGGAGGTCAAGGCGGGCGCTCCCGAGGCGTACGCGCCGGTCTACAGCCATCTGGAGTACGACATCGTCCCCGGCGCCCGCCAGGTCGTGAAAAATCCAGACATTTTGATCATCGAGGGCCTGAACGTCCTCCAGCCCGCCCCGCCCACGTCCCTGGCCGTCAACGACTACTTCGACTTCTCCATCTACGTGGACGCCAAGGTCGAGGACATCCGCACCTGGTACGTCGAACGGTTCCACAAGCTGCGCCGCACGGCCTTCGAGGACCCGAAGTCCTACTTCAAGTACATCGCCGAGCTCACCTACGAGCAGGCCACGGACTTCGCGGTCAACGTGTGGCGCGACATCAACGAGCGCAACCTGGTCGAGAACATCGCCCCCACCAGGGGACGCGCCGATCTCGTCCTGCAGAAGGGCGCCGACCACGCGGTCAGGCGGGTACGGCTTCGCCGGACCTGAACACCTCGTCGAAGACGTAGGCGGCGAACCGGCCCGCGCACTCCTGGTCGTCGATGTCGGCGAACCAGCAGTCCTCACCGTGATCGTGGCATCTGAAGCGAGTCATGTGAGGCAGCCTCGCGTACGGCGGTCAACGCAACGTCAATGTCCGATGGACAACAATGGCGGGGTGCTGCATCTGCGACTGATCATCCCTGCCGACCGCACCGACGAGGCCGTCGCGTTGCTGCAGGAGTGCACGGGCGTCACCAACGTCATCGTGCTGCCCGGGGCGGCCCGCGAGCCGGCGGGCGACGTCGTCCTCTGCGACGCCGCCCGCGAGGCGGCCAACGTGGTGATCAGCCGGCTCAAGTGGGTGGAGGACGTCGGCTCGATCGCCATCGAGCAGGTGGACCTGTCGCTGTCCAGGGCCGCCACGGCGGCGGTCGAGGAGGCGCCCGGCGATCCCGACGACGCGGTGGTGTGGGAGGAGCTGGCCCACAAGGTCTCCAGCGAGTCCCGCATCACCTGGGCCTACCTGGCCTTCCTGGCCATCGCGACGCAGCTCGCGGGCATCGGCGTGCTGCAGAACTCGCCCATCCTGATCGTCGGCGCGATGGTGCTCGGCCCGGAGTTCGGCGCGATCGCCGCGATCTGCTTCGGCCTGCTGGGCCGGCGCGGACGCCTGATCACCACCGCTCTGCGGACCCTGGTCATCGGCTTCACCGTCGCCATCGCCATCACCTTCGCCTGCGCGCTGGTCTCCAACTGGCTGGGCTGGATCGACATCGGCAACCTGAAGGTGAACGCGGAGGTGCAGTTCATCGTCAAGCCGGACAAATGGTCGTTCATCGTGGCGCTGCTGGCGGGGGCGGCGGGCGTCCTGTCGGTGACGGCGGGCAAGTCCTCGGCCCTGATCGGCGTGTTCATCTCGGTCACCACGGTCCCGGCGGCCGGCTACCTCGCCGTCGCGCTGGGGCTCGGCGACTGGGCAGAGGTCGCGGGGTCGGTCTCGCAGCTCGCGGTGAACATCCTCGGCATGATCATCTCGGGTACGGCCACGCTCCTGGTCCAGCGGAAATTCTGGCCTCAAGTAGGACAGCGTTCATCCGTGTGAACGAGGCCAGGCCCACCCCGCGCCGGGTAGGGTCCGCCACATGCACATCCTCGCCACCGAGGGGCTGACCAAACGCTTCCCCACCGTCACCGCGGTCGACGGGCTCACGGTGACCGTGGGATCCGGCGTCACCGGGCTGGTGGGGGCGAACGGCGCGGGCAAGTCGACACTGATCAAGATGCTGCTCGGCCTGCTGCCGCCCAGCCAGGGCGCCGCGCGGGTGCTCGACCTCGACGTGACCGCGCAGGGCGCCGAGATCCGCCGGCTCGTCGGCTACATGCCCGAGCACGAATGCCTCCCTCCCGACGTCTCCGCGACCGAGCTGGTCGTCCACCTCGCCAGGATCTCCGGGCTGCCGCGTACGGCCGCCCGCGAGCGCGCCGCCGACGTGCTGCGCCACGTGGGCCTGGCCGAAGAGCGCTACCGCCCGATCGGCGGCTACTCCACCGGCATGAAGCAGCGGGTCAAGCTGGCCCAGGCTCTCGTGCACGACCCCAAGCTCGTCTTCCTCGACGAGCCCACCAACGGGCTCGACCCGCGCGGCCGCGACGAGATGCTGACGCTGATCAGGCGTATCGGCACCGAGTTCGGCATCAGCGTGCTGGTCACCTCCCACCTGCTGGGCGAGCTGGAACGCATCTGCGACCACGTGATCGTCATCGACGGCGGCCGCCTGCTGCGCTCGTCGGCGATCTCTGAGTTCACCCAGGCCACCCAGACGGTCACGGTCGAGGTCGAGGACGGCCTGGAGCCCCTGGCCCGGCGCCTGACCGAGACCGGCCAGACCGTCTCCCAGCAGGGCCGCCTGCTGGTCGTCAAGGTGCTCGGGCCCGAGACCTACGACGCCGTCCGCGACGCCGCCGTCGACCTCGACCTGTGCCTGATCCGCCTCGAACAGGGACGCCACCGCATCGAGGACGTCTTCAGGGAGGAGGCGGCCAATGTCTGAGATCTACGACATCGGCTACCGGCACTACGACGGCCCCCGCATGGGCGGCGCGTACGCCACCCGCGCGCTCACCGTCCACAGCCTGCGCGGCATCTTCGGCCTCGGCCGTCCGGCGCGCAGCAAGATCGTGCCGTTCGCGCTGGTCGTCATCATGCTGCTGCCCATGGTGGTGTCGATCGCGCTCATGGCGCTGGCCCAGCAGCGCGGCATCCCCTACAGCGGGTTCGCGGTCCTCATGCAGGCCGTGGTGGCCATCTTCCTGGCCTCCCAGGCCCCCACGGTCGTCGCCCCCGACCTGCGCCACCGCGTGCTGCCCCTGTACCTGTCGCGGCCGATCTCGGTCTTCCAGTACGTGGCCGCCAAGGTGATCGCGATGACCGCCGCGCTGTTCCTGCTGGTCGCCGGGCCGCTGACGCTGCTGTGGATCGGCGAGCTGGTCGTGGACATGCCGGGGCCGCCCGCCACCGGCGAGTACCTCGGCGCGCTGCTCATGGCGCTGGTGCTGGCGCTGCTGCTGTCGGCGTTCGGCCTGGCCCTCGCCTCGTTCACGCCGCGGCGTGGGCTGGGGGTGGCCTCGGTGATCACGGTCTACCTGCTGTCCTCGGCGTCGGTGGCGCTGCTCTACGGCACGATGCTCAACACCGGGAACGAGTCGGGGGCCGCCTGGGCCTGGTTGATGAACCCGTTCTGGCTGGTCGACTCCGTGCAGTCGTGGCTGTTCGGCACCCCGACCCACGCCGAGGGTCAGTATCCCAACGGTCCCGCCTCCGCGGCGATCCTGGTGGTGCTGATCGGCGTGGGCCTGGCCGCTCTCGCGCTGCGCTACAGGAAGGCGGCCTCGCGATGAAGATCGAGCTCTCCCAGGTGTCCCGCTGGTACGGCAACGTGGTGGCGGTCAACGACGTGACCATGACGATCGGCCCCGGCGTCACCGGCCTGCTCGGGCCCAACGGCGCCGGCAAGTCGACGTTGCTGCACATGATGGCCGGGTTCCTGGCGCCGTCCGGCGGCTCGGTCACGCTGGACGGCACCCAGGTCTGGAAGAACCACCACATCTACCGAAATATCGGCCTGGTCCCGGAACGCGAGGGCGTGTACGGCTTCCTCACCGGCTGGCAGTTCGTCCTGTCCGCCGCCCGCCTCCACGGCCTCCCCGACCCCGTCGAGGCCGCCCGCAAGGCCCTGGCCACGGTCGAGATGGAGGAGCCGAAGGACCGCCGGGTGGAGACGTACTCCAAGGGCATGCGCCAGCGGGTCAAGGTGGCCGCCGCCCTCGTCCACGACCCGGCCGTGCTGCTGCTCGACGAGCCGTTCAACGGCATGGACCCGCGCCAGCGCCTCCACCTGATGGACCTCATCCGCGCCATGGGCACCGCGGGCAAGACGATCCTGTTCAGCTCGCACATCCTGGAGGAGGTCGAGCGGGTCGCCCAGCACATCGAGGTCCTGGTGTCCGGCCGGCACGCCGCCTCGGGCAACTTCCGCGAGATCAGGCGCCTGATGACCGACAGGCCCCACCTGTTCGTCATCCGTTCCAGCGACGACAGGAAGCTCGCCGCGGCCCTGATCCGCGACGAGTCGGCCGGCGGCATCACGCTCCGCCCGGACGGCCTGGAGGTCCAGGCGACCGAGTTGCGGCGCTTCGCCCGGCTGCTCCCCCGCGTCGCCCGCGACGAGGGTGTGCGCCTGCACCAGGTCTCCCCCGCCGACGAGGACCTGGAGAGCGTCTTCGCCTACCTGATCAACAGGAGCACCTGAATGAACACCGTGGTCGCGGGCATCACGTACCGCTCACTGCTCGGGCGTCGCCGCATCATCCTGCTCCTGCTGCTCCCGCTGGCCCTGATCGCCCTGGCCGTGCTGCTGCGCGTGGTGACCGGCGCCGACCAGAAGCTGGCCGTGGACCTGATGAAGGACTTCGCCATCAAGGCGATGCTGCCGCTGCTGGGGGTCATCGCGGGCACCGGCGTCATCGCGCCGGAGATCGACGACGGCACCGTCATCCACCTGATGTCCAAGCCCATCTCCAGGCCCGTGATCGCCCTGACCAAGTTCGGGGTGGCGGCCTCGCTCATGGCCGTGTTCGGGGCTCTGCCGACGTACGTGGCGGCCTGGATCCTGGTGGGCGGCGAGGACGGCATCGCGGCCGGTTTCGCCCTCGGCGCCCTGATCGCCGGCATCGCCTACGCCGGGCTCTTCCTGCTCCTCGGGGTCGTGACCAAGCACGCGGTCACGATCGGCGTCATCTACGCCCTCGTCTGGGAGGTCACCGTGGTGAGCTTCATCGAGGGGGCGAGCAAGTTCTCCATCCAGGAGTGGGCCATGGCCATCGCCGACCAGATCTCCGACTCGCCCTTCCTGGGGTCGAAGGTCGCGATGGGCTTCGCCGTGCCGGCGCTGGTCGTCGTGACCGTGGGCGCGGTCTTCTGGGCCGGCCGCAGGCTGCGGGTGTTCGCCCTCACCGGCGACGAGTAGCGGCCCGGCGGGTACGGCGCGAGGCCGTACCCGCCCAGGCGCGTCAGGAGGCGCAGGCCGTACGGACCACGTCGGCCAGGCGGCCCGCCACCTGGTTGGCGTGCTCCTCGGAGGCGGCCTCCACCATCACCCGGATCATGGGCTCGGTGCCGCTCGGCCGGATCAGCACCCGACCGGTCTCCCCCAGCTCCGCCTCGGCCTCGGCCACGGCGGCGATGAGCTCGGGCACCGACGCCTTGCCCTTGTCGACGTCCTTGACGTTGATCAGGATCTGCGGCAGCGGGGTCATCACCGAGGCCAGCTCCTTCAGCGGGACGCCCGACTTGGCCACCACGCCCAGCAGGTGGAGCGAGGTGAGCAGGCCGTCGCCCGTGGTGGCGTGGTCGAGCAGGATGACGTGACCGGACTGCTCGCCGCCCAGGTTGAACCCGTCGGACTTCATGCGTTCGAGGACGTAACGGTCGCCGACCGCGGTCTCGATCACGGTGATGCCGGTCTCGCGCATCGCCAGCTTGAAGCCCAGGTTGGACATGACGGTCGCGACCACGGTGTCCTTGGACAGCAGGCCGTCGCCGTGCATGGCGGCGGCGAGCACCGCCATGATCTGGTCGCCGTCGACGACCGTGCCGGTGTGGTCGACCGCCAGGCAGCGATCGGCGTCGCCGTCGTAGGCCACGCCCAGATCGGCGCCCCTGGACACGACTATCTGCTGGAGCTTGTCCAGGTGGGTGGAGCCGTGCCCGGCGTTGATGTTGAGCCCGTCGGGTCTGGCGCCGATGGCCTCGACCCGGGCGCCCGCACGCACCAGCGCCTCGGGCGCGACCATGTGGGCGGCGCCGTGCGCGCAGTCGACCACGACGTGCAGGCCGTCGAGCGCGGCGGTCATCGTGGTCAGGACGTGCGAGATGTAGCGGTCGGCCTCGCCGTACGCGTCGCGCACGCGGCCGACCCCCGAACCGACGGGGAAGGACCAGCTCTCACCGAGCCGGCGCTCGATCTCGTCCTCGACCGCGTCGGACAGCTTGAAGCCGCCCCTGGCCAGGAACTTGATGCCGTTGTCCGGCGCCGCGTTGTGCGAGGCGGACAGCATGACGCCGAGGTCGGCGCCGAGCGCGGCGGTGAGATGGGCGACGGCCGGGGTGGGCAGCACGCCGAGGCGCAGCACATCCACTCCGGACGCCGCGAGGCCGGCGACCACTGCGGCCTCCAGGAACTCCCCGGAGGCTCGCGGGTCCCGGCCCACGACGGCCACGGGACGACGTCCCGTGGCCGCGAACGCGCCCGCATCACCGAGTACATGGGCGGCCGCCACGGACAGGTCCATGGCGAGCTCGGCCGTGAGGTCGCGACCAGCGACCCCACGTACCCCGTCGGTGCCGAAAAGGCGCGCCAATTTAGCGCTTGCTGTACTGCGGAGCCTTGCGGGCCTTCTTGAGGCCGTACTTCTTCCGCTCCGTGGCGCGGGCGTCACGGGTGAGGAAGCCGGCCTTCTTCAGCGGCGGGCGGTTGACGTCGACGTCCAGGATCGCCAGGGCGCGGGACAGGCCCATGCGCAGCGCGCCGGCCTGGCCGGTGACGCCGCCGCCGTCGATGCGCGCGATGACGTCGAACGCCTCTTCGGCGCCGAGGACCACGAAGGGCTCGTTGACGATCTGCTGGTGGACCTTGTTCGGGAAGTAGACGTCCAGCGAACGACCGTTGATCGTCCACTTGCCGGTGCCGGGGACGATGCGCACGCGGGCGATCGCCTCCTTGCGGCGACCGGTGCCGTACGAGTTACCCGTGGTGACGGGCTTGCGCACGGGCGCGTCAGCGCTGGCAGCGGACTCGGTGGTGTACTCGGACGGGAAGTCCTCGCCGGAGAATTCCTCCAGCTCGGTCTCGACGACCGTCTCGACACCGGTGGGCTCAGCCACGGTTCTCCTCTAACTCTTTCGAACTACTACTGGGCGATCTGGGTGATCTGGAACTGCACCGGCTGCTGGGCCTGGTGCGGGTGGTCGGAACCCGCGTAGACCTTCAGCTTCTTGGCCATCTTCCGGCCGAGGGAGTTCTTCGGCAGCATGCCCTTGACGGCCTTCTCGACGGCCTTCTCCGGCCGCTTGTCCATGAGCTCGCCATAGGTGACGGAACGCAGACCGCCCGGGTAGCCCGAGTGACGGTACGCCTTCTTCTGCTCACGCTTGTTACCGCTCAGCGCAATCTTGTCGGCGTTGATGACGATGACGAAGTCACCGGTGTCGACGTGGTTGGCGAAGATCGGCTTGTGCTTGCCGCGGAGCAGGTTCGCGACGTGGCTGGCCAGCCGGCCCAGCACGACATCGGTCGCGTCGATGACGTACCACTGACGCTGGACGTCGGCGGGCTTCGGTGAGTACGTGCGCACGGTCGTAGCCTTCTTTTGCTCGCGTCTTCGGCGCTGTCGGATGCGACAGCTACATGGGTCGGTCGGTGCGGGCACACGGCAGCCCGGACCTTCCGTCTCCCGAGCCCGATGGGCTTGATGATGGGAGATGACGCCGGACGCGCCGCGCATCGGTCACGCTGGACCTATGCACACAACGAACGATTAGGTTACCCGCCTACAGGCGCGCAGGTCAAAAGACCGGTAACCCTGCACGATTCTACCTGACAGCAGAACGGTTCCATTTCGTTTCCCTGGGATCCCTTCTTTCCCAGTACCCGACATCTCTATCGTTAGCTGCGGTATGTGGCGGAACTCTCACACCCGGCAAACCCAGCGGGGCGCGCGGCGCCGGAACAGCCTGGGTGTGCTGGCCTGCCTGATGGCCGCGCTGTTCACCGGCGTGCTGCTCGGCCGGCTGTCCGACGACGTCGAGCCCACCGCCCACATCTACCTCAACGAGACCGCACCGCCGGCCGCGGCCACCGCGCGTCCCGCCCCCACCGCCGTGCAGAAGGCCCAGCCCGAGCTGGACCGCATCCCGCGACAGGCCAGCACGGTCAGGACGCCGCGTGGCAGATCCACCCCGAAGCCCACGAAGACCCCCGAGGGGCAGATCGCCGGCTTCGACGCCAACGACGACCCCACCCAGGTGTTCACCGGCGGCGGCGACCAGGCCAAGGTGATCCCCGGCATGGCCGCCCGGGTCGTCACGCTCACCAACGCCGCCCGCGCCGAGCGCGGCTGCGGGCCGCTGCGGGTGGACGGCAGGCTGGGACGCTCGGCGCGCGAGCACTCGCTGGAGATGGCGCGCACCGGCCAGCTCGCCCACAACTCCCCCGACGGCGCCTCCCCCTGGGACCGCATGGACCGCGCCGGCTACCACTGGGGCGCCGCCGAGAACATCGGCAACGGCTACAGCACGCCCGAGCAGGCCGTACGCGGCTGGCTGGACAGCCGTGACCACCGCAGGAACATCCTGGACTGCACCCTCAAGGCCATCGGCGTCGGCGTCGCCGCCGGACCGGACGGCCCATGGTGGACCCAGGACTTCGGAACTCAATGACGAACATCACGGTAATGTCTCCGCATGGTTTCCAACGGCAATGAGGAACGTGGCATGGACAGCGGTCCCCGCCGTTCGCGCAGGGAGCGCGCCGCCGACGGCGAGACCACTCAGCAGTCTCCGTTCCCGCAGCCTCCGTCCTCGCAGTCTCCGTTCCCCGGGCCTTCGCAGCCGCCGCAGTCGGCGCGTACCGGCCAGTTCCTGCCGCCCGAGCAGCCCGGCCAGCCTGGGCCGTTCGGCCAGTCGGGGGCGTCCGGCCAGTCGGGGTCTTTCGGCCAGTCGGGGGCGTCCGGCCAGTCGGGGTCTTTCGGTCAGTCGGGGGCGTTCGGCCAGTCGGGGTCTTTCGGTCAGCCGCCGTATTCGTCGCAGTCCGCGCAGTCAGCGCAGCCGGGACAGCCAGAGCAGTCCGAGCAGTCGCCGCAGCCACAGCAGAGCCGGGTCGGCTGGAGCCCCTACGACGAGGGCCGGCGCTCGCGCGCCCCGCTGTGGTTCGCGATCGGCGGCGTCCTGCTGCTGGGCCTGCTCGGCGGCGGCCTGGCGCTGATGTGGAACGCCGACGGCCCCAGCACCGCCGCGGCCGGCGCCCCCACCCGGACCTCCGCGCCGCTCCCCTCGGCCCCGCCCGGAAAGTACGGCTTCGCGGCCGAGCGCAAGACCGACCCCGACCCGATCACGGTCAAGGAGATCTTCGGCTCGACGAAGAAGATCAACGTCTCGGGGCGTTCGTACGAGATGACGGTCACCAGCAAGGACAAGAAGTGCACCGACGGCGCCCTGGGCGACAAGCTCCAGAAGGCGCTCAAGTCGGGCAAGTGCACCCAGTTCCTCCGAGCCAGCTTCCGCGACAAGTCCGGCAAGGTGATCGGCACGATCGGCGTGGCCAACCTCAAGACGAGCGGCACCGCCAGCAAGGTGGCCAAGGTCGGCGACGCGAGCAACTACGTCAAGCCGCTGGCCGGCAAGGACAGCGTCACCAAGATGCTCGGCTCGGGCAGCGGCGGCGCCAAGATCTCGGCCCACGGCCACTACGCGATCATGGTGTGGTTCCAGAACAAGGACGGCAGCAAGCCGGACAAGAAGGAATCGAAGCGCATCCTCGAAGCCATCAAGGACCTCAGCGACGCGACCGTCTTCAAGGCTCTGGACAACCGTTCGATGACGGGAAGCGCGCTCAGCTGAACCGGCATCCCGGTCGATAACCCCCTAAAGAGGGCGGCGGATCCCGCGGGGAACCCCCATACCGACATAACGATCTCGCTACTCTCGCTAGGCTCGCCCTATGCGTGGCCAGGAACCCGGGTCTGAGCACGATCGCAGGGAAGCCGACCGTACGACCGCATCACCGATGCCACCGCCGAGTTTCGGCCGCATCGGCAGCGGCGTCCCGTCGGCGTTCTCTCCCTCAGGTGAGCCGACCGGCGACGAGACGCGGGTTCCAGGTGGCACCCCACCGGAGCCCGCGGACGCGTCCGCCGGCGTACAGCCGTGGGAGGTGGCCGGCGACGACTCGGCCCCCTACGACTGGTTCGCCGACGACGCCCCCGACACTCCACCGTCCCCGGGCTCCTCCGCCCCCGCTCCCCACCCCTCCATCAGCGCCCCCTTCGGCACCCCAGGCGCCTCCTCCGGGCCCGGCGCCCTTCCCGAGACCTCCGGCCCCCGCGCGGGCGGCCCCTCCGAAGCCTCCGGCCCCTTCCACGTCCCTGGGCCGCACGCCCCGTTCGGAGCGCCCACCCCCTTCGGCACTCCCGAGGCCGGCGGCGCCCCCCAGGGCCCGAGAGCCGACGAAGACACCATCGCCGCCCCCCGGGCCCCCCGCGGAAACACCGGCCCCTGGCCCACCGGTACTCCCCCCACCCCGGCCTCCGGCCCCCATGCCTCGGGATCCGGCATCCCCGGCCCTTCCGGAACGCCTGCCTCCGCCGCCGGCACGCCCGTCTCGGCTTCAGACCCCGCAGGGGTTGCCGATGCCCCCGAGTGGGCTGTCGACGCCCCGACGAGGCCCGCCTGGGCCCCCCAGGTTTCCGACGAACCCGGCGGGCCGTCCCGCTCGTCCGACCAGCCCGCCTGGGCTCCCCAAGCTCCCGACCAGGCCGCCTCGCCGCCCAGAGCCGTCACCGACCCCGGACGCCCCCTCGGCACCCCCCACCGAAGCCGGCTGGGGCCCCAGGCCGTCCACCGAGACCGGGCCGGGCGCGGGCACCACCGACACACCCCCCTGGACCCCCCAAACTCCCGACCAACCCACGTGGACCCCCAGAAACGCCACCGAAGCCACCTGGGGCCCCCAACGCGGGGACGCCCCCACTTGGAGCCCGCACCCCCAGAACAACGCCGGCTGGGATCCGCACCCCGGAGACAACCCCACCAGGGGCCCGCAGCCGGAGGACGACGCCTCCTGGACCCCCGCCCCCGGCCAGTGGGCCGCAACCCCGGAGGAAGACCCTCCCGCCTGGCCGGCCCAGCCGGCCGTACCGGGCGCGCCGCCGTGGGAGCAGCCAGGACCGGTCGTGCCGGGTGCGCCGCCGTGGGAGCCGCCGCCGGCGTTCACGGCCGCCGCCGCGGGCCTTCAGGTGTGGCCCGCCCCGGTCGCCGACCCGCACGCCATGCCCCCCTGGCCCGCCGCCACAGGCGAACTCGTGGCCGAGCCGGACACCGACGACCCGGCCCTCGGCGACCCCACCGCCCGATTCCCCACCACCCAGGCCGGTCACCCAGCGCCCCCGGCAGCAGCCGACCAGCAGCCCACCCGGCTCCCCACCCCACCGACCGACACCCCGACCGGCCGCTCCATCGGCACGCCGCCCGGCCACCCAACAGCCCCGCCCATCGGCACGCCGAGCGGCCGCCCCACAGCGCCGCAGACCGGCACGCCGAGCGGCACAGAACCGCCGGTCACCCCGTCGACCGCCACGGTCGGCGCCTCCGCCACCGGCGGGCACACCGACCCGAACGCCACCGCACCGGCGTTCCCCCACGACCCCGCCACGCCGTACGACCAGGACGCCGCACCGTACGCCCCCGGCCACCCGCCGTACCCCGCCGACGCCCTGGACACCCCGGACGCCGCGCCGCACGACGGCCCTGACGCCGCACGCTTCGGCTCCGAGCCCGGACAGCACGGCCCCGACGCCGCACGGTTCGGCTCCGAGCCCGGACAGCACGGCCCCGACGCCGGACACTTCACCCCCGAGGCCGGTTCGTACGACCCCGATGCCACCCGCCCGGGCGGCATCCCCAAGACGGCCCACTACTTCGACCCCGAGGCCGCCAAGCGCGACGCCGCCGCCACCGTCCAGCAGCACGCCGCCACCGCCCCGCCGCACGAGGAGCACGACCCGGCGGCCCAGGACACCCCGCCCCAGGGCATGCGCGCGTCCGACCCCCGCGAGGAGCCCACCGGCCCCATGCGGACGGCCCACCACGTCGAGCCCCACCCCACCAACCCGACGGGCCGCCCTCCGGAGCCGGGCGACGTACCCGTATGGCCCCCCATGCCCCCGGCCGAGGAGAAGCGCCCGGAGGACAGGCATCCGGACGAGAGGCCCGACGAGGCGACGCAACGCGCAACCGGCCACTCTCCCGACACGCCCCCACAGCACGCCCACCCGGCAGAGCAGGGCCCGGACGACAAGCAGGCCGAAGACCGGCGTTCCCCGGAGCCCCGAGCGGACCAGTCCCCCACCCAGGACAAACTCCCCGACCTGCCCTTCAACCAGGAGCTGTGGACGAAGCGGCCCGGCACCGCCCTGGACCTCCCCACCCCGCCCCACGGCACGCCCACCTTCCCACCCGGCGCGTTCAGGCAACCCCCGTTCCAGATCCCGCCGCCACCGCCCCCGGCCCGTGGAAAGAGCAAGCGAGCCCTGCTCGTCACCCTCGGCGCCCTGGCGCTGGCAGGCGTCGCGACCGGCGGCTTCTTCGCCTACCGCGCGCTGAGCACCACCCCGCCGACCGCCACGACCGCGGGCGCCACCCCTGCCCCGCCCACGCCGCTGCCCACCACGGAGCTGTCCACCAGCCCGCCCGCCGACGTCCCGGGCGCGTCCATGCTCAATTCGGAGGAGACCGACCCGAAGAAGATGTCCCTGATGGAGGCGTTCCCGAAGAAGAAGGTCTCCGCCGCCGGCACGACGTTCACCAGGGTCAAGACCGACACGGAGACGAGCTGTGACAAGGCGGCGACCGGCGCGTTCGCCGACGCGCTGCGCGAGCGGAAGTGCAGCCGGATCATCCGGGCCACCTACGTCGACAGCAAGCGCCGCTACGCCGTGACCACCGGCATCGCGGTGCTGCCGACCAAGGAGGACGCCGTCCTGACCGACCAGGCCAAGAACCTCTCGCGCAACGTCTGGTTCCGCGCGCTGCCGGGTGCGGAGGGAAGCGGGGGCGAGCGGGTGTCGATCGCCGGCGGCTACGCGGCCGGCCTGGTGTGGGGCAGGTACATCGTCTTCAGCTACGCCACCCACGCCGACGGCCACACCCCGGACGCCAAGGACAAGACGCTGGCCAAGGTCAGCGGGGCGTTCAGGGACCAGACCTCACTCGTCCTGGAGCGCCGCGTCACCAAGGGCTGAGAGCGTCCGGACCCGCCGGGTGGCGGCGGCCCGCGCGGCGAGTTCGTCCGCCGCCGGGTAGCCCACCTCCTCCAGGCAGAGCCCGTGCGCGGGCGCGACGTGCACCCCGGAGTCCCGTACGGCCTGCGTCAGCACCTGTCCGGGCCACTCCACCGGCCGCCGCCCGTCGCCCGCGGCCAGCAGCGAGCCCACCAGCGCCCGGACCATCGAGTGGCAGAACGCGTCCGCCACGACGGCGGCCACCAGCACGCCGTCCGCCTCGCGCGTCCACTCCAGGCGCTGCAGCTCCCTGATCGTCGTGGCGCCCTCGCGCTTCTTGCAGAACGCCGCGAAGTCGTGCTCGCCCACCAGCCGCCGGGCCGCCGCGTTCATGGCGTCGAGGTCCAGCGGACGGCTGTGCCAGACCACCTCGTGCCGCCGCAGCGGATCGACCCCGCCCGCCCTGTCGCACACCCGGTACGCGTACCGGCGGAACATCGCGGAGAATCGCGCGTCAAAGCCCTCAGGAGCCACCGAGACCCGGTGAACACGTACATCCTGGGGCAGAATCCCACCCAGCCGCCGGACGAGCGCAGAGAGCCGCTCATCGACGTCCAGGGGTCCACGGTTGCCGTCGAGCTCGGCGAGCGACCCGGCCGGCACGTCCACGTGCGCCACCTGGCCGCGCGCGTGCACGCCCGCGTCCGTACGCCCGGCCACGGTCAGCGCGGCGGGCTCGGCCAGGCGCAGGATCCTGGTGAGCGCCAGCTCGATCTCACCCTGGACCGTACGGCGACCGGGCTGCCTCGCCCATCCGGAGAAGTCGGTCCCGTCATATGCCAGATCCAGGCGGAGCCGTAGCAAGATCGTCCCTTTCGCGTTCATGGAAAAGGGCCCGGACCCCCGCGAAGGGGATCCGGGCCCGATTCAACCAGCCTGAGAGATCAGGCCTCGTCCTTCTTCGCCTCGGCCTCGGCGGCCGGAGCCTCCTCGGCGGCAGCCGGGGTCTCCTCGGCGGCGGCCTCGGGGGCCTCGGGCGCCTCGGTCTCGGCAGCCTCGGTCTCCTCGGCGGCCGGAGCCGGAGCGGCAGCGGCGGCCGGAGCCTCGGTACGGCGGGTGGTGACACCGTTCAGCGGCTCGGACACCAGCTCGATGAGGGCCATCGGAGCGTTGTCGCCCTTACGCGCGCCGATCTTGGTGATCCGGGTGTAACCGCCCGGACGCTCGGCGAACGTCACCGCGATCTCGGTGAACAGGTGGTGAACCACGCCCTTGTCCTTGACCACGGTCAGGACCTGGCGACGGTTGTGGATGTCGCCCTTCTTCGCCTTGGTGATCAGGCGCTCCGCCAGCGGACGAAGGCGCTTGGCCTTGGTAACCGTCGTACGGATCTTGCCGTGGCGGAACAGGTCCGTGGCGAGGTTCGCCAGGATCAGCCGCTCGTGCGCCGGGCTGCCGCCAAGACGTGCACCCTTGGTGGGCTTGGGCATTGCTTTCTCCTCTTGGGTTAACCCGCCCCGGCCGTACCAGGTACCGGAGTCGGGCCGGCCGCAGTCACCACGACTGGGCCGTTACGTTCGTCACGCGCCGAGCGGCTGGGCCACTCGGCGCGTGCGGGCACGTGCGGAGACGGGTCTCCGCACGAGGCTCAGTACTGCTCGGTCTCGACGTACGCGCTGTCGTCGTCGTCGTAGCCGCCGCCGGCCACCGCGCTCGGGTCGAACCCGGGCGGGGAGTCCTTGAGCGCCAGCGACATCTCGTGCAGCTTCTGCTTGACCTCTTCGATCGACTTGGCCCCGAAGTTCCTTATGTCGAGAAGGTCCTGCTCGCTGCGGGCGACGAGCTCACCCACGGTGTGGATGCCCTCGCGCTTGAGGCAGTTGTAGGAGCGAACGGTCAGGTTCAGCTCCTCGATCGGCAGCGCCAGGTCGGCGGCCAGAGCGGCGTCGGTCGGCGACGGGCCGATGTCGATGCCCTCGGCCTCGACGTTGAGCTCACGGGCCAGGCCGAAGAGCTCGACGAGGGTCTTGCCGGCCGAGGCCACCGCGTCGCGGGGCTTCATGGCGGGCTTGGTCTCGACGTCGAGGATGAGACGGTCGAAGTCGGTGCGCTGCTCGACTCGGGTCGCCTCGACCTTGTAGGTGACCTTGAGCACCGGGGAGTAGATCGAGTCGATCGGGATGCGCCCGATCTCCTGGCCCGGCTGCTTGTTCTGGGCGGCGGAGACGTAGCCGCGACCGCGCTCGACGGTCAGCTCCATCTCCAGCTTCGCCTTGCCGTTGAGCGTGGCGATGCGCAGCTCGGGGTTGTGCACCTCGACACCGGCCGGAGGCGCGATGTCAGCGGCGGTGACCTCACCCGGGCCCTGCTTGCGCAGGTACATCACGACCGGCTCGTCGTGCTCGGAGGAGACGACCAGCTCCTTGAGGTTCAGGATGATGTCGGTGACGTCTTCCTTGACCCCGGGAACGGTCGAGAACTCGTGCAGCACGCCCTCGATGCGGATGCTCGTCACGGCCGCGCCCGGGATGGACGACAGCAGCGTGCGGCGCAGCGAGTTGCCGATGGTGTAGCCGAAGCCCGGCTCCAGCGGCTCGATGACGAACCGGGACCGGGTCTCGTCGATCGACTCTTCGAGAAGAGTCGGGCGCTGAGCGATCAGCATGGTGGGTTCTCCCCTTGTCGTGTGACGCCCGCTATATGACGCCACTCCGATAAACAGTCTAGTTCGGGTACGGACATCCGTACCCGAACTAGAACGTCACTGACTACTTGGAGTAGTACTCGACGATGAGCTGCTCTTGGACCTGGGTGTCGATCTGCTGGCGAACCGGCAGCTGGTGGACCAGGACGCGGAGCTTCTCCGGCACGACGCCGAGCCACGCGGGAACGGTGCGCTCGCCCGCGGTCGCCCGAGCGACCTCGTAGGGCAGCAGGTTGCGCTTGGTCTCGCGGACCTCGATGATGTCGTGCTCGCGAACGCGGTACGACGGGATGTCGACCTTCTTGCCGTTCACCAGGATGTGGCCGTGGCGCACCTGCTGGCGGGCGGCGTCACGCGACTGGGCGAAGCCGGCGCGGTAGACGACGTTGTCGAGACGGCTCTCCAGGATCTGGAGCAGCACCTCACCCGACTTGCCGCTCTTGCCCGCGGCCTCCTCGTAGTAGTTGCGGAACTGCTTCTCGAGGACACCGTAGATACGACGGGTCTTCTGCTTCTCGCGAAGCTGAAGCTGGTACTCGGACTCCTTGGGGCGTCCGCGGCCGTGCTCACCCGGCGGGTAAGGACGGATCTCGATGGGGCACTTGGCGGACTCGCACTTGCTGCCCTTGAGGAAGAGCTTGGTCTTCTCGCGACGGCAGAGCTTGCAGTCCGCGCCCGTGTAACGAGCCATTTCTCAATATCTCCTGGGGAAATTCAGACGCGGCGGCGCTTCGGCGGACGGCAGCCGTTGTGCGGGACCGGCGTGACGTCCTGGATCGAACCCACCTCGAGGCCGGTGGCCTGGAGGGAGCGGATCGCGGTCTCACGGCCGGAGCCGGGACCCTTGACGAACACGTCGACCTTGCGCATGCCGTGCTCCATGGCGCGGCGGGCGGCGTTCTCGGCGGCCATCTGGGCGGCGAACGGGGTGGACTTACGGGAGCCCTTGAAACCCACGTGGCCGGCGCTGGCCCAGGAGATCACGTTCCCGTTGGGGTCGGTGATCGAGACGATCGTGTTGTTGAACGTGCTCTTGATGTGGGCGTGCCCGTGAGCGACGTTCTTCTTTTCCTTGCGGCGCACCTTCTTCGGGGCACCCTGACGGCTCTTAGGAGGCATTGTTTGCCATTACTCCTGAGATCTTCGGTCCGCGGCTGTGGACTACTTCTTACCGGGCTTCTTCTTACCGGCGACGGTCTTCTTCTTGCCCTTACGGGTACGCGCGTTGGTCTGCGTGCGCTGACCGTGGACCGGAAGGCCCTTGCGGTGCCGGATGCCCTGGTAGCAACCGATTTCGATCTTGCGACGGATGTCGGCCTGGACCTCGCGGCGCAGGTCACCCTCGATCTTGAAGTTCGCCTCGATGTAGTCACGCATCGGGACGAGCTCGGTGTCGGAGAGCTGGTGCACGCGGAGGTCGCCGCTGACACCGGTCGCCTGGAGGATCTCCTGGGCGCGGGTGCGGCCGATTCCGTAGATGTAGGTGAGAGCGATCTCCAGCCGCTTCTCGCGGGGGAGGTCGACGCCAACCAGGCGAGCCATGGTCGGGCATTCTCCTTCTTTTGGGCGGAGGTCTTGCGCCGCACTACCCCTCCCCATGCCCGGGGTGAGGGCCCCGGCCTCCGACCGGGGGTCTCCTGAGAGGTACGGAATGCTCCGCCTGCCCAGGTGTGAGACGCGATTACTGTCGCGGGCTCCTCATGCGTCGAGCCCGCTCCCTAATTCGGGGCGGACTCGGAGAAACCTTGCGTACGACTAACCCTGACGCTGCTTGTGGCGCAGGTTGTCGCAGATCACCATGACGCGACCGTGCCGGCGAATCACCTTGCACTTGTCGCAGATCTTCTTGACGCTCGGCTTTACCTTCATTGTCCTTCGTGTTCCTCAGACGTCTTACTTGTATCGGTAGACGATCCGCCCGCGACTCAGGTCGTAGGGGCTCAGTTCAACGACTACCCTGTCGTCCGGCAGAATTCGGATGTAGTGCATCCGCATCCGTCCGCTGATATGGGCCAGGACCTTATGGCCGTTGTCGAGCTGCACCCGGAACATGGCGTTCGGGAGCGACTCAACCACAGTGCCCTCGATCTCGATGGCGCCGTCTTTCTTGGCCAAAATCCCTCGCGTTTCACTGATCGGTCGTCTGAGGCTCCGGTTCACTAAGCAGCCGCGACCTCACGCTTCGAAGAGAGCGGCGATCGGCAAAGACCGCCGACGCGTGTAAGTCATAGTGAGCCGACTAAGGAGTGTACGACACCTGAGCCCAAAACGCGAAACGCGTGCCAGGTGTCCTGACACAACCATGTAAGAGTCTACCCCACGGCCCGCACTCCTTCGACCGTACGCCGAAGGGCCCGCCGGGCGGACCGGCGGGCCCTTCGCGGGTGCTCCTAGTAGACGCGGTGCCGGTCACCGCAGTACGTGGACGGGCCGCCCCAGCACGTCCAGGTGTAGATCTTCTTGATCCCCCGGCCGGACCAGGTCTCGTCGTGGCTCCCGTCCCACTTCCTGGAGAACTGGTGCCAGCTTCCGTTCGCGTAGTACCGGAACCACACGTAGCCGAACTTCGGCGTGGACTCCTTGCCGTACCAGTGGGTGTAGACCTTGCCGTGCGACCGGTACGTGTTGCCGTGCGTGGACGCCTTGTGGTTGGCCGAGTAGAACGTGCCCCACCCGCCGGACGAGGCCGCCTGGGCGGCGGGGGCGACGGCGAGCCCGGTGACGGCGATCGAGCCGGCGAGGGCGGCGGCTGCGAGGACCTTGCGCATCTGATTCCTCCGTGAGTCGTGTTCCCGACACGGCTCACGCTAGGAACCAGCGCCGTCACGCACTGCGGAGGAATACACACAGTGCATTACGGCACATACGGCTCCGGGGCTAACTGCGCTTCGGCCCGTTCCCGAAGATCGTGCTCATCAGCAGGATCGCGCCCCAGGGCCCCATGACCCACAGCGGCCACGGATAGATCATGTGGCCGGACGAGACGCTCACGATCAGCCAGATCACCCAGTTGACGGCGCTGGCCGCGGCCCAGGCGCCCCAGGCCGCCCGCATGCCCGGATGCAGGTTGCCGCGCGTCGCGGGCACTGCCTCGGGCTTGGCCGGCCGGTGGCGCAGGTCGACGTCGGGCAGGTCGGCCGTCAGCTTGGCCAGGTCACCGTAGGTCTTGCTCTTGTACAGCTCTTCGAGCCGCTCGTTGAACTCGTCCATCGTGATGCGGCCCTGCGCGGTGTGCTCCCGGAGGATGGCGGCGACCCGGTCGCGGTCGACGTCCGAGGCACGCATCTCGGGGCTGTTCGCCATTCCACCACTCCCGGGGGTCAGGGCTGAAGGTGACTCAGGCGCTCTTCGCCACCGTCCAGGGCGGTAAGCACCCAAGGACCATTATGTGTCACCGCGACGCTGTGTTCGAAGTGCGCCGAGGCCTTCCCGTCGATCGTCACGACCGTCCAGTCGTCGGACAGCACGCGGGTGCGCTCGGTGCCGAGGTTCACCATGGGCTCGATGGCCAGGCACATGCCCTCCTCCAGCAGCGGGCCCCGGCCCGGCTTGCCGTGGTTGGCGATCCACGGGTCCATGTGCATCTCGGTGCCGATGCCGTGGCCGCCGTACTCCTGAGGGATGCCGAAGCGGCCCTGGGACTTGACGTAGCGCTCGATCTCGTAGCCGATGTCGGACAGGTGGCGGCCGACCTTCAGCGCGGCGATGCCGCGCCACATGGCCTCCTCGGTGACCCGCATCAGCTCGGTCAGCTTGGGGTCGACCTCGCCGACCGGCACCGTGACGGCGGAGTCGCCGTGCCAGCCCTCCAGGATCGCGCCGCAGTCGATGGAGATGACGTCGCCCTCACGCAGCTTGCGGGCGTCCGAGGGGATGCCGTGCACCACTTCGTCGTTGACGGACGCGCAGATCGTCGCGGGGAAGCCCTGGTAGCCCTTGAACGACGGGACCGCGCCTTCGTCCCTGATCGCCTTCTCGGCGATGGAGTCGAGGTCGAGCGGCGTCATGCCGGGCTCGACGGAGCGCTTCAGCAGATCGAGCGTGCGCCCGACGACCAGGCCGGCGGCCCGCATCTTCTCCAGCTGCTCGGGCGACTTGATCTGGATTCCGTGTCGGTTTCTCTTGAACATTGTTCGGCACCCCCGGGGTTTCTGACGGGCCTCGTGGGAGCCCTAATTCCCCCACAATAGCCGCACACAAAAAAGCAAGGTGGCACGGATATCCGTGCCACCTTCGCAGGAGATCGTGTCCGGCGTCATCCCAGGAACGGGCGGATCGCCTCCATGGCCCGCTGCGTCACCTCTTCGACCGGCCCGGTCGCGTCGACGCCCACGAGGATGCCCTCGTCGACGTAGTACGAGACCAGCGGCGCGGTCTGCTCCTGGTAGACCTCCAGGCGGTGCCTGACGGTCTCTTCCTTGTCGTCGTCCCGCTGGAACAGCGCGCCGCCGCAGGCGTCGCACTTGTCGTCCTTCTTGTCGTCGAACTCCACGTGCCAGATACGGCCGCACTGACTGCACGTGCGCCGCCCCGCCAGCCGCCGGACGACCTCGTCGTCGTCCACGACCAGCTCCAGCACCAGGTCGAGCTCCAGACCCCAGTCCTTGAGCATGTCGCGCAGGATCTCCGCCTGCGCGACGTTCCTCGGGAAGCCGTCGAGCAGGAACCCGTCCTGCGCGTCGTCCTCGGACAGTCGGTCGCGGACCATGGCGATGGTGACCTCGTCGGGCACGAGATCGCCACGGTCCATGTAGGTTTTGGCCAGCTTGCCGAGGTCCGTGCCGCCCGAGACGTTGGCACGGAAGATGTCACCTGTCGAGATCTTCGGGATGGACAGGTTCGATGCGATGTACTGGGCCTGTGTCCCCTTACCCGCTCCGGGGGCCCGACGAGAACGAGACGCACTACCGCAGGAAACCTTCGTAGTTACGCTGCTGGAGCTGGCTCTCGATCTGCTTCACCGTGTCCAGGCCGACACCAACCATGATCAGAATGCTCGTCCCTCCGAACGGGAAGTTCTGGCTAGCCCCGGCCACCGCCAGCGCGACGATCGGGATCATGGAGATCAGACCCAGATAGAGCGCGCCGGGCGCGGTCAGACGGGTGAGCACGAAGTTCAGGTATTCAGCCGTCGGACGGCCGGGACGGATGCCCGGAATGAACCCACCGTACTTCTTCATGTTGTCGGCGACTTCAGCGGGGTTGAACGTAATCGACACGTAGAAGTACGTGAAGAAGACGATCAGCACGAAGAACGTGATCATGTAGACCGGGTGGTCGCCCCTGACCAGGTACTGGGAGATCCACTGGACGACCGCGTTGTTCGACGTCGGGAAGAGCGAGGTCAGCAGCTGCGGCAGGTAGAGCAGCGACGAGGCGAAGATGACCGGGATGATGCCGGCCTGGTTGACCTTGAGCGGGATGTACGTCGAGGTGCCGCCGTACATCCTGCGGCCCACCATGCGCTTGGCGTACTGGACCGGGATGCGGCGCTGCGCCTGCTCGACGAAGACCACAGCCGCGATCATGAAGACACCGACGACCAGGACCACCGCGAAGGTGAACTTGTTCGCCTGGAAGATGTTGGACAGCTCGGACGGGAAGACCGCGACGACCTGCGTGAAGATCAGGATGGACATGCCGTTGCCGACACCGCGGTCGGTGATGAGCTCACCGAGCCACATGATCACCGACGTGCCGGCCGTCATGATGATGACCATCGTGACGATGCCGAAGACGTCGTCGGGGTCACGCAGGACGGACTGCTGGCAGTTGGGGAACAGCTGACCGGACCGCGCGAGCGCGATGAAGGCGGTCGACTGGAGGACGCCGAGGCCGATGGTCAGATAACGCGTATACTGCGTGATCTTGGCCTGACCCGCCTGGCCTTCCTTCTTGAGAGCCTCAAGACGTGGAATCACCACGACGAGCAGCTGGAGAATGATGCTCGCGGTGATATACGGCATAATGCCCAGCGCGAACACCGACAGCTTCAGGAGCGCACCACCACTGAACAGCTGCACCATCCCATAGATGTTGCCGGTGGCTCCGTTACGGGCCTGATCGAAACAGGCCGCGAGGTTCTGGACGTGAACTCCCGGAGTCGGAAGAACCGAGCCGAGACGGAACAGCGCGATGATGCCCAGGGTGAAGAGCAACTTCTTGCGCAGGTCCGGTGTCCGGAACGCCCGGGTAAACGCGGTCAGCACGGTCCCTCCTGCGCGCCTTTATGGCGATGTGAGTATGCGGTGGTGCGGGGATCTGCCATGTCAAGTCTCAAGTCAAACGAGCCGGACAGAATCCTGCCGTCTCGCCGAACTCTAACGCACTAAGGGCGTGGGGGCCCATTGTCGGAACCCCCACGCCTCGTCATAGCGGAGCTACAGCTCGGTAACGGAACCACCGGCGGCGGCGATCTTCTCCTTCGCGGCGGACGAGAAGGCGTGAGCCGTAACGTTCACAGCGACGGAGATCTCGCCGGTGCCGAGCACCTTCACGAGCTGGTTCTTGCGAACGGCGCCCTTGGCCACCAGGGCCTCGACGGTGACGTCGCCACCCTCGGGGAACAGCTCGCCGAGCCTGTCCAGGTTGACGACCTGGTAGGTCGTCTTGAACAGCGCGTTGGAGAAGCCCTTGAGCTTCGGCAGACGCCTCTGCAGCGGCACCTGGCCACCCTCGAAGCCGAGGGGAACCGTGGTACGGGCGTGGCTGCCCTTGGTGCCGCGACCGGCCGTCTTACCCTTGGAAGCCTCGCCACGACCCTTGCGGATCTTGGACTTGTTGGCACCCGGAGCAGGACGCAGGTCGTGAATCTTGAGCGGAGCCTTGTCAGTCATGACTAGTCGACCTCTTCCACCTCGACGAGGTGCGTCACCACGGACACCATCCCGCGAATCTCGGGACGGTCCTCCTTGACGACGACATCGCCGATTCGCTTCAGGCCAAGCGAACGCAGCGAGTCACGCTGGTTCTGCTTGCCACCGATCTTCGAGCGAACCTGAGTGATCTTCAGGCGTGCCATGACTAGCTCACCGCCTTCGCGGCCGCGGCCTCGGCGATGCCCTCGCGCTGAGCCTTGAGCATCCGGGCCGGAGCCACGTCCTCGATCGGCAGGCCACGGCGGGCGGCGATCTCCTCGGGGCGGGAAAGGCCCTTCAGAGCCGCCACGGTGGCGTGCACGATGTTGATCGGGTTGTCCGAGCCGAGCGACTTGGACAGCACGTCATGGATGCCGGCGCACTCCAGGACCGCGCGCACCGGGCCACCGGCGATGACGCCGGTACCGGCCGACGCCGGACGCAGGAAGACGACACCGGCCGCCTCCTCGCCCTGCACGGTGTGCGGGATGGTGCCCTGAATGCGGGGCACCTTGAAGAAGTGCTTCTTGGCCTCTTCGACGCCCTTGGCGATGGCCGCGGGGACTTCCTTGGCCTTGCCGTAACCGACGCCGACCAGGCCGTTGCCGTCACCGACGACGACGAGGGCGGTGAAGCTGAAGCGACGACCACCCTTCACGACCTTGGCCACTCGGTTGATCTTCACTACGCGCTCGATGTACGAGACGCCCTTGTCGGCGGCGCCACCGCGGCGATCGTCACGACGGTCCCGCCGCTCGCCACCGGTGCCGCCACCGCGACGCGGAGCTGCAGCCATCAGTGGTTCCTCTTCTCAGTTGCCATCAGAATTCCAGCCCGCCTTCGCGGGCGCTGTCCGCCAGAGCCGCGATGCGACCGGCGTAGCGGTTGCCACCGCGGTCGAAGACGACCTTGGTGATCCCGGCTTCCTTGGCCCGCTGAGCGAGGAGCTCGCCGACCTTCTTGGCCTTCTCCGTCTTGTCGGCCTCGAGCGTGCGCAGCGAGGCGTCCATGGTGGAGGCGCTCACCAGCGTGTGACCGACGGAGTCGTCCACGATCTGGACGAACATGTGACGGGTCGAACGGTTGACGACCAGGCGCGGACGCTCGGCCGTACCGACGACGAACTTGCGGACGCGGCGGTGACGGCGAGCCCGCGAGACGGTGCGGGCAGCCGTGTGCTTGCTGAACGCAGTCTTCGGAGCCATGCCTACTTACCAGCCTTTCCGACCTTGCGGCGGATCTGTTCGCCCTGGTAACGCACGCCCTTGCCCTTGTACGGGTCAGGCTTGCGCAACTTGCGGATGTTGGCCGCGACCTCGCCGACCTTCTGCTTGTCGATGCCGTCCACGTGGAACAGGGTCGGCTTCTCGACGCGGAAGGAGACGCCTTCGGGGGCGTCGACGATGACCGGGTGGCTGAAGCCCAGCGAGAACTCCAGCTGCGTCGGGCCCTTGGCCTGGACGCGGTAACCGACGCCGACGATCTCCAGGGACTTCGTGTACCCCTGGGTGACGCCCTGCACCATGTTGGCGATCAGCGTCCGGGACAGGCCGTGCAGCGCACGGACCTTGTTCTCGTCGTTGGGCCGGGAGACGGCGATGGCGCCGTCGTCGTCACGACCGACCGTAATCGGGTCCGCGACCTTGTGAGAAAGCGTGCCCTTCGGGCCCTTGACCTGGACATCCTGGCCGGTGATCGTGATGTCTACGCCACTGGGCACAGGGATGGGCAGCCGTCCGATTCTCGACATGCTGTGTTCCTCCCCTCTACCAGACGTAGGCGAGGACTTCGCCGCCCACGCCACGCTTGCCGGCCTGCTTGTCGGTCATGAGACCGGCGGACGTCGAGATGATCGCGACGCCCAGTCCGCCCAGAACTCGAGGCAGGTTGTCCTTCTTTGCATAAACCCGCAGACCGGGCTTGGAAACCCGGCGCAGGCCCGCGAGCGAACGCTCACGGGTAGGCCCGAACTTGAGCTCCACCACGAGGTTCTTTCCAACCTTGGCGTCTTCGACGGCCCAGGACTGGATGTAGCCCTCCTGCTGGAGGATCTCGGCGATGTGCGCCTTGATCTTCGAATACGGCATCGACACGCTCTCGTGGTACGCCGAGTTCGCGTTACGCAGACGCGTCAGCATGTCTGCGATCGGGTCGGTCATCGTCATGGCCAGTGGCCTTCCTCGCCGCGGTTTCCAGTCGGCCAAGCAGCGCTCTGCCGGTGGACCTTCGGCGCGGTCATGGACGCGAAGCGTCCTGTCTTTTTCTGAACATGGACCCCGGGGGACGACACGGAGCCGCCCCCCAGAGTATCTACCAGCTCGACTTGGTGATGCCGGGCAGCTCGCCCCGGTGCGCCATCTCGCGGAAGCACACGCGGCACAGGCCGAACTTGCGGTACACCGCGCGCGGACGACCGCAACGCGAGCACCGGGTGTAGGCCCGGACCTCGAACTTCTGCTTGCGCCCCGCCTTGGCGATCAGCGACTTCTTCGCCATTGGATCAGGCCTCCTTGAACGGGAAGCCGAGGAGCTTCAGCAGCGCCCGGCCCTGGTCGTCGTTCGTCGCGGTGGTCACGACCGTGATGTCCATGCCCCGCGGGCGGTCGACCTTGTCCTGGTCGACCTCGTGGAACATGACCTGCTCGGTCAGACCGAACGTGTAGTTGCCGTTGCCGTCGAACTGCTTCGGCGACAGGCCGCGGAAGTCCCGGATACGGGGCAGCGCCAGCGCCAGCAGGCGGTCGAGGAACTCCCACATACGGTCGCCGCGCAGCGTGACGTGCGCGCCGATCGGCATGCCCTCACGCAGCTTGAACTGCGCGATGGACTTGCGCGCCCGGACGACGGCCGGCTTCTGGCCGGTGATCACGGTGAGGTCGCGTACGGCGCCTTCGATGAGCTTGGAGTCGCGAGCCGCCTCACCGACACCCATGTTGACCTTGATCTTGGTCAGGGCCGGGATCTGCATGACGTTCTCGATGCCGAACTGCTCGCGAAGCTGGGCCGCGATCTCCTCGCGGTACTTCGTCTTGAGTCGCGGCGTCGGGCGCTCGGTCTCAGTGGTCGTGGCGGTCATCAGCTGTCCTCACCCGTCTCCTCGGCCTTGTCGGCCTTCTTGTCGGCGGGCTTCTCGTCCTTGAGCTTCTTCACGTTGGACACGTGGATGGGACCCTCCATCGTCTGCACGCCGCCGGTCTTGGCGCCACGCGGACCCTGGAGAGACTCCTTGGTGTGCTTCTTGATCATGTTGACGCCCTCGATCACCACGCGGTCCTCGCGCGGGTACGTGGCGATGACGTGACCCTTGGCACCCTTGTCCTTGCCGGCGATGACCTGAACCAGGTCACCCTTCTTCACATGCAGCTTCGGCATTACAGCACCTCCGGGGCGAGCGAGATGATGCGCATGAACTTCTTGTCGCGCAGCTCGCGGCCGACCGGGCCGAAGATACGAGTGCCACGAGGGTCACCGCTGTCCTTGATGATGACGGCGGCGTTCTCGTCGAAGCGGATGTAGGAGCCGTCGGGCCGGCGGCGCTCCTTGACCGTGCGGACGACGACGGCCTTGACCACGTCGCCCTTCTTGACGCCCGTGCTGCCCGGCAGCGCGTCCTTGACAGTGGCGACGATGATGTCGCCGATACCGGCGTAGCGTCGGCCCGAGCCACCGAGAACACGGATGCAAAGGATTTCCTTCGCACCAGTGTTGTCGGCGACCTTGAGCCGCGACTCCTGCTGGATCACTTGAACTCCTGTTAGTCGCGCCGGTTCTCATTGCTGAGCCTGGCGGAACCTGTCGTTGTCTTGTTCCCACGGCCACAGTCCACGAAGGGGCCGCACCGCAGGCGACGCGAGGCCCGGAGGACCTCGCGTCCTTGGACGCCGTCATGGGGGCCCTGAGGCCCCCACGAGGCGCGGTATATCCGAGAAAGGCCTTACTTGGCCTTCTCGAGGATCTCCACGACCCTCCACCGCTTGGTGGCGGAGAGGGGGCGGGTCTCCATGAGGAGCACGCGGTCGCCGACGCCACAGGCGTTGGCCTCGTCGTGCGCCTTGTACTTGGTCGTACGGCGGATGACCTTGCCGTACAGACGGTGCTTGACGCGGTCCTCGACGGCGACGACGACGGTCTTGTCCATCTTGTCGCTGACGACCAGGCCCTCACGGACCTTGCGGAAGTTCCGCGCGTCGTTCGCCTCGGTGGTTCCGGTGGTCTCGGTCTCAGCCATCGCTCGTCTCCTTCTCGACCGTGACGATGCCGAGCTCACGCTCGCGCATCACGGTGTAGATACGGGCGATCTCGCGGCGGACGGCGCGCAGCCGCCCGTGGCTCTCCAACTGACCGGTCGCTGCCTGGAAGCGGAGGTTGAACAGCTCCTCCTTGGCTTCCTTGAGCTTCTGGACCAGAGTGTCCTGGTCCTCCACTCGCAGCTCGCCGGCGGTCAGGCCCTTAGCCATCACGCCTCACCCACTTCACGCTTAACGATCTTGCACTTCATCGGCAGCTTGTGGATCGCCCTGGTGAGCGCCTCACGCGCGACCGACTCCGCCACGCCGGACAGCTCGAACATCACGCGTCCGGGCTTGACGTTGGCGATCCACCACTCCGGCGAACCCTTACCGGAACCCATGCGGGTCTCGGCCGGCTTCTTGGTGAGGGGACGGTCGGGGTAGATGTTGATCCACACCTTGCCGCCACGGCGGATGTGACGGGTCATGGCGATACGAGCGGACTCGATCTGGCGGTTGGTCACGTAGGAGTGCTCAACAGCCTGAATGCCGAACTCGCCGAACACGACCCTGGTGCCGCCCTTGGCGGCTCCGCTGCGGTCAGGCCGGTGCTGCTTGCGGTGCTTGACCCTGCGCGGGATCAGCATGGTCAGCTCCCTTCAGCACCCGGCTGCGCAGCCGGGCCGGTCTCAGGGGCAGCCTGCGAAGCTGCCTCGGTACGGGGGCGCGGTCGCCACGGCCGCCACCACGACGCGGACGGTCACCGCCGCCACGACGCGGACGGTCGCCGCCGCCACCGCGACGGTCGTCACGCTCGCGACGCTGGCCGGCACGAGCGCCGGCGGCAGCCGCCTCACGCTCGGCGCGGCTGGTCGGAGCCTCGCCCTTGTAGATCCAGACCTTCACGCCGATGCGGCCGAAGGTGGTACGGGCCTCGTAGAAGCCGTAGTCGATGTCCGCGCGGAGGGTGTGCAGCGGCACGCGACCCTCACGGTAGAACTCCGACCGCGACATCTCGGCGCCGCCCAGACGACCCGCGCACTGGACACGGATGCCCTTCGCGCCGGACTTCATGGCCGACTGCATCGCCTTGCGCATGGCGCGGCGGAACGAGACACGGCTGGACAGCTGCTCGGCGACACCCTGAGCGACGAGCTGAGCGTCGATCTCCGGGTTCTTGACCTCGAGGATGTTGAGCTGGACCTGCTTCTTGGTCAGCTTCTCGAGGTCGCCGCGGATACGGTCCGCCTCGGCGCCGCGGCGGCCGATCACGATGCCCGGACGCGCGGTGTGGATGTCCACCTGCACACGGTCCGTGGTGCGCTCGATCTCGACCTTGGAGATGCCGGCCCGCTCCATGCCCTTCTGCAGCATGCGGCGGATCGCCACGTCCTCGGCGACGTACGACTTGTACAGCTTGTCGGCGTACCACCGGCTCTTGAAGTCGGTCGTGATGCCGAGGCGGAACCCGTGCGGGTTAACCTTCTGGCCCACTATCGGGTCCTTCCCTTCGGCTCGCGGGATTCCACGATCACGGTGATGTGGCTCGTCCGCTTGTTGATCCGATAGGCGCGACCCTGTGCACGCGGGCGGAACCGCTTCAGCGTCGGGCCCTCGTCGACCCAGGCGCGGCTCACGACGAGCGTGCTGGGGTCGAGGTTGAAGTTGTGCTCGGCGTTCGCCATGGCGCTGCTGAGCACCTTGTAGATCGGCTCGCTCGCCGACTGGGGAGCGAACTGCAGCACGGCCTGCGCCTCCGAAGCGGGCAGCCCGCGAATAAGGTCCACCACGCGGCGGGCCTTGAGGGGCGTGACACGGACGAACCGCGCCTGAGCCCTGGCTTCCATCGCTTACTCCTCTAAATGCTTCTGAAGGCGTCTATCGCCGGCTGCGCCGGTCTTCCTTGACGTGGCTGCGGAACGTCCGCGTGGGGGCGAACTCTCCGAGCTTGTGGCCGATCATCGACTCGGTGACGAACACCGGGACGTGCTTGCGGCCGTCGTGCACGGCGATCGTGTGCCCGAGCATGTCGGGAACGATCATGGAGCGCCGCGACCACGTCTTGATGACGTTCTTGGTGCCCTTCTCGTTCTGGGCGTCCACCTTCTTCTGAAGGTGGTCGTCCACGAAGGGACCCTTCTTAAGGCTACGTGGCATTTCGGCTGCTCCTACCGCTTCTTCCTCTTGCTCCGACGACGGATGATCAGCCGGTCGCTGGACTTGTTGGCCTGGCGGGTACGGCCCTCGGGCTTGCCCTTCGGGTTCACCGGGTGGCGACCGCCGGACGTCTTGCCCTCACCACCACCGTGCGGGTGGTCAACGGGGTTCATGGCGACACCACGGACGGTCGGGCGCTTGCCCTTCCACCGCATACGGCCGGCCTTGCCCCAGTTGATGTTGGCCTGCTCGGCGTTGCCGACCTGGCCGACCGACGCCCGGCAGCGCACGTCGACCATGCGCATTTCACCGGACGGCATACGCAGGGTGGCGTACTGGCCTTCCTTGGCGAGCAGCTGGATCTGGGCGCCCGCGGATCGACCGAGCTTCGCGCCGCCGCCCGGACGGAGCTCCACCGCGTGGATGAAGGTACCGGTCGGGATGTTGCGCAGCGGCAGGCAGTTGCCCGGCTTGATGTCGGCAGCGGGGCCGTTCTCGATTCGGTCGCCCTGCTTGAGGCCGGTCGGCGCGATGATGTAGCGCTTCTCACCGTCGGCGTAGTGGAGCAGAGCGATGTTGGCGGTGCGGTTGGGGTCGTACTCGATGTGAGCGACCTTCGCCGGGATGCCGTCCTTGTCATGCCTACGGAAGTCGATGATCCGGTAGGCGCGCTTGTGTCCGCCGCCCTGGTGGCGCGCGGTCACCCGGCCGTGTACGTTCCGGCCGCCCTTGCTGTGAAGGGGCGCAAGCAGCGACTTCTCGGGAGTGCTGCGGGTGATCTCGGAGAAGTCCGAGACACTCGACCCGCGGCGACCCGGGGTCGTCGGCTTGTACTTACGGATGCCCATCTTTTTCGTTCATCCTTCGTCGGTTACATGGGCGAGCCCGCCGCACCGAAATGCGACGGTCTCGTCCCTCGCAGACCTTTCGGTCCGCTTCCTATCTATGGCGCTGCTAGCCGATCTGACCGAAGATGTCGATCCGATCGCCCTCGACCAGGCTCACGATCGCGCGCTTGGTGTCGGGACGCTTGCCGAAACCGGTGCGGGTGCGCTTGCGCTTGCCCGTCCGGTTGATGGTGTTCACGCTGGTGACCTTGACCCCGAAGATCTGCTCAACGGCGATCTTGACCTGGGTCTTGTTCGCGGTCTTCTTCACCAGGAACGTGTACTTGTTGTTCTCATCGATCAGGCCGTAGCTCTTCTCAGAGACGACCGGCTTGATGATGATGTCGCGCGGGTCGGCGATCTTCTCCATCAGGCGTCTTCCTTCCCGCCCTGGCTCAGCCGCGCGACGACCTGGTCGTACGCCTCCTGGGTGAAGACCACGTCGTCGTGCACGAGCACGTCGTAGGTGTTGAGCTGCCCGGCGTCCAGCAGGTGGACCTCGGGAGCGTTACGCAGGCTCATCCAGGTCAGCTCGTCGGCCTCGTCGACGACGACGAGCACGCGGGGAGCCTGAGTGATCTTGCGCAGGGCGTCCAGGGCGGCCTTGGTCTTGGGGGTCTCCCCCGTGACCAACGTGCTGACCACGTGGACGCGACCGCCACCGGCCCTGTCGGACAGGGCGCCGCGGAGCGCGGCGGCCTTCATCTTCTTGGGCGTGCGCTGCGAGTAGTCACGCGGCACGGGCCCGTGGACGGTGCCACCGCCGGCGAACTGCGGCGCACGGGTCGAACCCTGACGGGCGCGGCCGGTGCCCTTCTGGCGGTACGGCTTCTTGCCGCCACCGCTGACCTCGCCACGGGTCTTGGCCTTGTGGGTGCCCTGCCGGCGAGCGGCGAGCTGGGCCACGACCACCTGGTGGATCAGCGGAACGTTGACCGTCGTGCCGAAGACGTCTTCGGGCAGTTCGACGGTGCCGGCCTTGGCGCCGCTGGCGTCGAGGACGTCAATAGTGGTGCTCACTTGGCAGCCCCCTTCTTGGCAGCGGTGCGAACGAGGACCAGGCTGCCGTTCGCGCCGGGGATCGCACCCTTGATCAGGATGAGACCGTTCTCGGCGTCAACGGAGTGAACCTTGAGGCTCTGCACAGTGGTGCGGACGTTACCCATCCGACCGGCCATGCGCAGGCCCTTGAATACGCGGCCCGGGGTGGCGCAGCCACCGATGGAACCCGGCGAGCGGTGCTTGCGCTGCGTACCGTGCGACGCGCCCAGACCACCGAAGCCGTGCCGCTTCATGACACCGGCGAAGCCCTTGCCCTTGCTCTTGCCCGTCACGTCGACGAACTGGCCGGCCTCGAAGGTGTCGGCCAGCAGCTCCTGGCCCAGGGTGTAGTCGCTCGCGTCGTCGGTGCGGATCTCCGCGAAGTAACGGCGCGGGGTGATGTCGTGCTTACGCAGGTAGTCGCCGAGCGGCTTGTTGACCTTCCGGGGGTCGACCTGCCCGAAGCCGAGCTGAACGGCGGAGTAGCCGTCCTTCTCTGCGGTGCGGACCCGGGTCACCACGCACGGACCGGCCTCGACCACGGTCACCGGAACCATCCGGTTGTCCGCGTCGAAGACCTGGGTCATGCCGAGCTTCTTGCCCAGGACGCCCTTGATCGTCTTAGCCATGTCAGTGCGTTCCCTCAGAGCTTGATCGAAATGTCGACACCCGCGGGGAGGTCGAGCCGCATGAGCGAGTCAACCGTCTTGGGGGTCGGGTCGATGATGTCAATCAGCCGCTTGTGCGTGCGCATCTCGAAGTGCTCGCGGCTGTCCTTGTACTTGTGCGGCGAGCGGATGACGCAGTACACGTTCTTCTCGGTCGGCAGCGGCACCGGGCCCGCGACCTTCGCGCCAGTCCGCGTCACCGTCTCGACGATCTTCTTGGCCGAGCTGTCGATGACCTCGTGGTCATAGGCCTTAAGCCGGATGCGGATCTTCTGTCCCGCCATAGTGGCCTCGGTGTCCTTCGCTGTCGTCTGAAAAAGTATCGTGCGGCCTTGTGCCGCTGTGTTGCTGCAGGTCTGACCCTGCGTGACCCCACGAGACAGACACTGTTGATCTGTCTTTTCTTCCGTGATCCGGCAGTTACTTCGGTCACTATGGCCGAAGCGACTGCTGGATCACGGCGCTTTACGCGAGGCCCTTGACGCGGTACGGCGGTCGGCCCTGCAGTGCGGGGCCGACCGCCGCCCCGACGGTCGAGCTACTTGAGGATCTTCACGACCCGGCCGGCGCCGACGGTGCGGCCACCCTCACGGATCGCGAACTTGAGGCCTTCCTCCATGGCGATGGGCTGGATCAGCTCAACGCGCATTTCGGTGTTGTCGCCCGGCATGACCATCTCGGTGCCCTCGGGGAGGTTCACAACACCGGTCACGTCAGTCGTACGGAAGTAGAACTGCGGGCGGTAGTTGTTGAAGAACGGCGTGTGGCGGCCGCCCTCGTCCTTGGACAGGATGTAGACCTGGCCGGTGAACTCGGTGTGCGGGGTCGTCGTGCCCGGCTTGATGATGCACTGGCCGCGCTCGACGTCGTCGCGCTTGATGCCGCGGAGCAGCAGGGCGGCGTTGTCGCCGGCGTGACCCTCGTCGAGCATCTTGTTGAACATCTCGATGCTGGTGACGGTGGTCGTCGTCTTCTCCGGCTTGATGCCGATGATGTCGACCTGCTCGTTGACCTTGACGATGCCGCGCTCGATACGACCGGTGACGACGGTGCCGCGACCGGTGATCGAGAAGACGTCCTCGACGGGCATGAGGAACGGCTTCTCCGTGTCACGGGGAGGCTCGGGGACGTTCTCGTCCACCGCGTTCATCAGCTCGATGATGCTGTCGGCCCACTTCTCGTCACCCTCGAGAGCCTTGAGGGCGGAGACGCGGACGACGGGCAGGTCGTCGCCGGGGAACTCCTGCGCGGACAGGAGCTCACGGACCTCCAGCTCGACGAGCTCGAGGATCTCCTCGTCGTCGACCATGTCGGACTTGTTCAGCGCCACGACGATGTAGGGGACGCCGACCTGGCGGGCCAGGAGGACGTGCTCCTTCGTCTGCGGCATCGGGCCGTCGGTGGCGGCGACCACGAGGATCGCGCCGTCCATCTGAGCGGCACCGGTGATCATGTTCTTCACGTAGTCGGCGTGACCGGGGCAGTCAACGTGAGCGTAGTGACGCTTCTCGGTCTGGTACTCGACGTGCGCGATGGAGATCGTAATACCGCGAGCCTTCTCCTCGGGCGCCTTGTCGATCTTGTCGAACGGGGTCGCCTTGTTGAGCTCGGGGTAACGGTCGTGAAGCACCTTGGTGATCGCCGCGGTCAGCGTGGTCTTGCCGTGGTCGATGTGTCCAATGGTGCCGATGTTCATGTGCGGCTTGGTCCGCTCGAACTTGGCCTTGCCCACTGGTTCTCTCCTTGAGAATCTGACTGACTTTCGTCTACACACTCGGGCCCGGGAGATCCCAGACCCCTAGGCGGTGGGGTGGCTCGCACCACCCCACCAGGGACCGGAACTATTCGCCCCGGGCCTTCGCGACGATCTCCTTGGCGATGCCCGGGGGCACCTCCGAGTAGGAGTCGAACTGCATGCTGTAGCTCGCGCGCCCCTGCGTCTTGCTACGCAGGTCACCCACGTAGCCGAACATCTCAGACAGCGGCACGAGCGCCTGGACGACACGGGCGCCGGCCCGCTCGTCCATCGCCTGGATCTGCCCGCGGCGACCGTTGAGGTCACCGATGACGTCACCCATGTAGTCCTCGGGCGTGGTGACCTCGACGGCCATCATCGGCTCGAGAAGAACGGCGTCCGCCTTGCGCGCGGCCTCCTTGAAGGCCATCGAGCCGGCGATCTTGAACGCCATTTCCGAGGAGTCGACGTCGTGGGCGGCACCGTCGGTCAGCGTAACCTTCACGCCCACCATCGGGTAACCGGCCAGCACGCCGAACTCGGCGGCCTCCTGGGCGCCGGCGTCGACCGAGGGGATGTACTCCCTCGGGACGCGGCCACCCGAGACCTTGTTCTGGAACTCGTAACCGTCGTTGCCCTCGCCCAGCGGCTCCAGGTCGATGATCACCCGCGCGAACTGACCGGAACCACCGGTCTGCTTCTTGTGGGTGTAGTCGACCTTCTCCACCTTGCGGCGGATGGTCTCGCGGTAGGCCACCTGCGGGCGGCCCACGTTGGCCTCGACCTTGAACTCACGACGCATACGGTCGACGAGGATCTCCAGGTGAAGCTCGCCCATGCCCCAGATGACCGTCTGACCGGTCTCCTCGTCACGACGGACCTGGAAGGACGGGTCCTCCTCGGCCAGCCGCTGGATGGCGGTGGACAGCTTCTCCTGGTCGCCCTTGGTCTTGGGCTCGATGGCGACGTTGATGACCGGAGCCGGGAACGTCATCGACTCGAGCACGACCGGGTTGGCCGGGTCGGCAAGGGTGTCGCCGGTCGTGGTGTCCTTCAGACCCATGACGGCGACGATCTGACCGGCGATCGCCTGCGGGCGCTCTTCGCGCTTGTTGGCGTGCATCTGGTAGATCTTGCCGATCCGCTCCTTCTTGCCCTTCACCGAGTTCACGACCTGTGAACCGGTGTCGAGGGTGCCGGAGTAGATGCGGATGTAGGTGAGCTTGCCCAGGTGCGGGTCGCTGGCGATCTTGAAGGCCAGCGCGGAGAACGGCTCGGTCGGGTCCGCGTGACGCTCGATCACCTTCTCCTCGTTGCCGACCGCGTAACCCTTGAACGCCGGGATGTCGGTCGGGGCGGGGAGGTAGGCGACGATCGCGTCGAGCAGGGGCTGAACGCCCTTGTTCTTGAACGCGGTGCCGCACAGCACCGGGTTGATGGAGCTGCTCAGCGTGGCGCGGCGGATGGCCGCGATCAGCTGCTCCTCGGTGGGCTCGGTGCCCTCCAGGAAGAGCTCCATCAGCTCGTCGTCGTTCTCGGCGACCGTCTCGATGAGGCGGTCACGCCACTCGCGGGCGGCGTCGGCGTGGTCGGCCGGGACGTCGACGGTGTCGTACATCTCGCCCTTGGCCGCGTCGGCGCTCCAGATGAGCCCCTTCATCTTGATGAGGTCGATGACGCCCTTGAAGTCGGCCTCGACACCCCACGGAAGCTGGATCACAGCGGGGGTCGCGCCCAGGCGGCTGACCATCATCTCGACGCAGCGGTGGAACTCCGCGCCGACACGGTCCATCTTGTTCACGAAGCAGATGCGCGGGACCTCGTACCGGTCAGCCTGCCGCCACACCGTCTCCGACTGCGGCTCGACACCGGCGACACCGTCGAACACGGCGACGGCACCGTCGAGGACGCGGAGCGAGCGCTCCACTTCGATGGTGAAGTCGACGTGACCCGGAGTGTCGATGATGTTGATGGTGTGACCGATCCACTCACAGGTCGTCGCGGCAGACGTGATCGTGATGCCGCGCTCCTGCTCCTGCTCCATCCAGTCCATGGTGGCAGCGCCCTCATGGACTTCACCGATCTTGTAGTTGATGCCGGTGTAGAACAGGATGCGCTCGGTCGTGGTGGTCTTGCCCGCGTCGATGTGGGCCATGATCCCGATGTTGCGGACCTTGGCCAGGTCAAGAGCGGTCGTAGCGGCCACTTTAACTCGCGTCCTCGTCGTCTCGTCGAACCCGCCGGGTTACCAGCGGTAGTGGGCGAAGGCCTTGTTGGACTCGGCCATCTTGTGGGTGTCCTCGCGCTTCTTGACACTCGCTCCGAGGCCGTTGCTGGCGTCGAGGAGCTCGTTCATGAGGCGCTCGGTCATGGTCTTCTCGCGGCGGGCGCGGGAGTACTGCACCAGCCAGCGCAGGGCCAGGGTGGTGCTGCGCGCGGCGCGCACCTCGACCGGCACCTGGTACGTCGCGCCACCGACACGGCGGCTGCGGACCTCGAGGGTCGGCTTGACGTTGTCAAGCGCGCGCTTGAGGGTGACGACCGGGTCGTTGCCCGTCTTCTCCCTGCAGCCTTCGAGGGCGCCGTAGACGATCGACTGCGCGATGGACCGCTTGCCGTCGAGGAGCACCTTGTTGATCAGGGCGGTCACCAGCGGCGAGCTGTAAACCGGGTCAGACATGAGCTGACGACGGCCAGGAGAACCCTTACGAGGCATTGTTAGCTCTTCTCCTTCTTCGCGCCGTAGCGGCTGCGGGCCTGCTTGCGGTTGCGGACACCCTGGGTGTCGAGCGAGCCGCGGATGATCTTGTAGCGAACACCAGGCAGGTCCTTCACACGACCGCCACGCACGAGCACGATGGAGTGCTCCTGCAGGTTGTGGCCCACACCGGGGATGTAAGCCGTGACCTCGATGCCGTTCGTGAGCCGAACGCGGGCCACCTTGCGCAGTGCCGAGTTGGGCTTCTTCGGGGTGGTGGTGTAAACGCGCTGGCACACACCGCGCCGCTGCGGACTCCCCTTGAGGGCAGGAGTCTTGGTCTTGGAGACCTTGTCCTGCCGGCCCTTGCGGACCAACTGCTGAATAGTGGGCACTGCCACTCCGTTTCGTGCCTTGGCCGGTGTTACGTCATTGGGTCTTGCATTTCGCAGGTTCTGCCGGTGTCATGACCTGCTGGTTTTCCTCGTCTCGGCGCCCCCGCGGTCGGGCGTGTCGCGCTATTCACACAGACACAGCCACGGAGACTTGCGAGCCTGAGAGTCCAGCCGACGCTCTCCCTATGGATATGAGCGCACAGCCGAAAGCCCGCTAGAGACGGGCACGATGCTCAAGACTACCCAGGCCCAGCCGACACGTCAAAACGGCACGGCAACGCCTGTCGGCTTTGCCGCTCCGTGCCACCGGGGCCTGTCTCATCCAGCCCATCCGAAGCGCCGCGGCAATGATACCGGCCCTGGGGACCGACGTGTGCCGATTCGCCAGGGAGACCCGCAACCGGCCCACAGGCCGTCATGCCGCAGGACCGGCTCCCCCGGGCCTTCCCGGCCCCCGCAGGGCGTCTGAGGCCGTCTACGGCAGCGCGTACGGCCGGAAAAGCGCCGCGCCCGGGCCTCTTCGGAAAGAGACCCGGGCGCGGCGCCTGCGAAACTGCTAGCGGTTGTACTGACCGAAGTCGTACTCCTCCAGCGGGACGGCTTCGCCGCTGCCCGTGCCGAAGGTGTAGTCGGCCGCGGAACCGTCGTAACCGCCGACGGTGTACATGGCGGCCTTGGCCTCCTCGGTCGGCTCGACCCGGATGTTGCGGTACTGGGGCATGCCCGTACCGGCCGGGATGAGCTTACCGATGATGACGTTCTCCTTCAGGCCCAGCAGGGAGTCGGACTTGGCGTGGATCGCCGCGTCCGTCAGGACCCTGGTCGTCTCCTGGAAGGAGGCCGCCGACAGCCACGACTCGGTGGCCAGCGACGCCTTCGTGATGCCCATGAGCACCGGACGGCCCGCGGCCGGCGAGCCGCTCTCGGCCACCGTCTCACGGTTCATCTGCTCGAAGCGCGGACGCTCCACCAGCTCACCGGGCAGCAGGTCGGTGTCACCGGACTCCAGCACGTTCACGCGCTTGAGCATCTGCCGCACGATGATCTCGATGTGCTTGTCGTGGATCGACACACCCTGCGACCGGTAGACCTGCTGGACCTCGGCCACCAGGTGCAGCTGCACGGCCCGCGGGCCGAGGATGCGCAGCACCTCGTTGGGGTTGACCGCACCGGCGATCAGCTGCTGGCCGACCGTCACGCGCTGACCGTCCTGGACGAGCAGGCGCGAACGCATCGAGACCGGGTAGGCGATCTCCTCCGACCCGTCGTCGGGGGTGATGACGATCTTCCTGGTCTTGTCGGTCTCGTCGATCCTGGCCCGGCCCTCGGCCTCGGAGATCGGGGCGACACCCTTGGGGATGCGCGCCTCGAACAGCTCCGTGACACGGGGCAGACCGTGGGTGATGTCGGCGCCGGCCACACCACCGGTGTGGAACGTACGCATCGTCAGCTGCGTGCCGGGCTCACCGATCGACTGGGCGGCGATGATGCCGACCGCCTCGCCGACGTCCACGAGCTTGCCGGTGGCCAGCGAGCGGCCGTAGCAGGTCGCGCAGACACCGATCTTGGCCTCGCAGACGAGCGCGCTGCGGGTGCGGACGGTCTCGACGCCGGCCTCGACCAGCTTCGTCACGTGGATGTCGTTGATGTCGACACCCGCCGGGACGATGACCTTGCCGTCGACCTCGACGTCCTCGGCCATGATGCGGCCGTGCACGTTGGACTCGGCGTTCTCCGCCTTGACCAGGTTGCCCGACGCGTCGCGCTCGCCGACGTGCAGCGGGACCGCGCGGTCGGTGCCGCAGTCGATCTCACGCACGATGACGTCCTGGGCGACGTCCACCAGACGACGGGTCAGGTAACCCGAGTCGGCGGTACGCAGGGCGGTGTCGGCCAGACCCTTTCGCTGACCGTGGGTGGAGATGAAGTACTCCAGAACCGACAGGCCCTCACGGAAGGATGCCTTGATCGGCCGCGGGATCGTCTCACCCTTGGTGTTGGACACCAGGCCACGGATACCGGCGATCTGCCGGACCTGCATCTTGTTACCACGGGCGCCCGAGTTGACCATCATCCAGACCGGGTTGGTCGCCGGGAAGGCGTTGACCATGTCGGTCTCGACGTCGGCCGTGGCGTGGGTCCAGATCTCGATGAGCTCCTGGCGGCGCTCCTCGTCGGTGATCAGACCACGCTCGTACTCGCGCTGGACCTTGTCGGCCCGGCGCTCGTAGTTCTCCATGATGTCGGTCTTGTTCGGCGGCGCGACGACGTCCTCGATCGAGATCGTGACGCCGGAGCGGGTCGCCCAGCGGAAGCCCGCGTCCTTGAGCGCGTCGAGCGAGTTGGCGACCTCGACCTTGGGGTAGGTGTCGGCCAGCTCGTTCACGATCGTGGACAGCTGCTTCTTGCCCACCTGGAAGTTGACGAACGGGTAGCTCTCGGGGAGCGTCTGGTTGAACAGGCACCGCCCGAACGTCGTCTCCAGCCGGATCGGGTCACCCTGCTCCCAGCCCTCCGGAGCGACCCAGTCGCGCGGCGGCAGGACGTCCTTGACCCGGATCTGGATCTTCGCCTGGATCTCCAGCTCACGGCGGTCGAAGGCCATCTGCGCCTCGGCGATCGAGCCGAACACGCGGCCCTCGCCGGTCGCGCCTTCCTTCTGGGTGGTCAGCCAGTAGAGGCCGATGACCATGTCCTGGGTGGGCATCGTCACGGGCTTGCCGTCGGCCGGCTTGAGGATGTTGTTGGTCGAGAGCATCAGGATGCGTGCCTCGGCCTGGGCCTCAGCCGACAGCGGCAGGTGCACGGCCATCTGGTCGCCGTCGAAGTCCGCGTTGAAGGCGGTGCAGACGAGCGGGTGGATCTGGATGGCCTTGCCCTCGACCAGCTGCGGCTCGAACGCCTGGATGCCCAGACGGTGAAGCGTCGGAGCACGGTTGAGCAGCACCGGGTGCTCGGTGATGACCTCTTCGAGCACGTCCCACACGACGGGGCGGGCGCGCTCGACCATCCGCTTGGCCGACTTGATGTTCTGCGCGTGGTTGAGGTCCACGAGCCTCTTCATCACGAACGGCTTGAACAGCTCCAGCGCCATCTGCTTGGGCAGACCGCACTGGTGCAGCTTGAGCTGCGGGCCGACGACGATGACCGAACGGCCGGAGTAGTCGACTCGCTTGCCCAGCAGGTTCTGGCGGAAACGACCCTGCTTGCCCTTCAGCATGTCGCTGAGGGACTTCAGCGGCCGGTTGCCGGGGCCGGTCACCGGGCGACCGCGACGGCCGTTGTCGAACAGCGCGTCGACGGCCTCCTGGAGCATCCGCTTCTCGTTGTTCACGATGATCTCGGGGGCGCCGAGGTCGAGCAGACGCTTGAGGCGGTTGTTCCGGTTGATGACCCGGCGGTACAGGTCGTTGAGGTCGGAGGTCGCGAACCGGCCACCGTCGAGCTGCACCATCGGGCGCAGGTCCGGCGGGATGACCGGGATGCAGTCGAGCACCATGCCGCGCGGCGAGTTGGTCGTGTTCAGGAACGCCGACACGACCTTGAGCCGCTTGAGGGCGCGGGCCTTCTTCTGGCCCTTGCCGCTGCGGATGGTCTCGCGCAGGTTCTCGGCCTCGGCGTCGAGGTCGAAGCTGATCAGGCGGTCCTGGATCGCCTGCGCGCCCATGCCGCCCTTGAAGTAGCGGCCGAAGCGGTCGCGCATCTCGCGGTAGAGCAGCTCGTCGCCCTCGAGGTCCTGGACCTTGAGGTTCTTGAAGCGGCTCCAGACCTCGTCGAGCCGGTCCAGCTCGCGCTGGGCACGGTCGCGGAGCTGGCGCATCTCGCGCTCGGCGCCCTCGCGGACCTTGCGCCGCTGGTCGCCCTTGGCGCCGGCGGCCTCCAGCTCGGCCAGGTCGGACTCGAGCTTCTTCTGCCTGGACTCGACGTCGGCGTCACGGCGCTGCTCGATGTGCTGCCGCTCGACGGAGATCTTCGCCTCCAGCGAGGGCAGGTCACGCTCACGCATGTCGGTGTCGACGTGCGTGATCATGTAGGCCGCGAAGTAGATGACCTTCTCCAGGTCCTTCGGGGCCAGGTCGAGCAGGTAGCCGAGGCGCGACGGCACGCCCTTGAAGTACCAGATGTGCGTGACGGGCGCGGCCAGCTCGATGTGGCCCATCCGCTCACGACGCACCTTGGCCCGGGTCACCTCGACGCCGCAGCGCTCACAGATGATGCCCTTGAACCGGACGCGCTTGTACTTGCCGCAGTAGCACTCCCAGTCGCGGGTCGGACCGAAGATCTTCTCGCAGAAGAGTCCGTCCTTTTCCGGCTTGAGAGTCCGGTAGTTGATGGTCTCGGGCTTCTTGACCTCGCCGTGCGACCACTGACGGATGTCGTCGGCGGTCGCAAGACCGATCCTGAGCTCGTCGAAGAAGTTGACGTCTAGCATTGTGTGCGATCTCCCCCTCAGACT